>CAWBKB010000001.1:0-2591715 GCA_963789265.1 uncultured delta proteobacterium
TCACTATTGTAGCGCACCTTGCTAAGACATTCTCCACATCAGCATGTATGTCTACAGTTCGCCAGTAGACGACACCTCTTCGGCCACAGCCCACCAGCAGTCTTCGAGGGAGAGAGTGGGCATCCGTCGCGTCACTTGCGGAGATGTTCCAGGGCAACGGCGCACAAATGGTTTAGTCAGCGATCCCCCGCGCAATGTGGGCTTCTCTCATGCGATGACGAAGATAATTAGTGCGACTCATTCGAGCCGGCCGATAGCCTCTTCGTCCTGATTAGAGATCCGACTATGAGCTCTGGAAATATTATAAAAAAGCTTGTTCATCGAGGGAAATGCTCTCCTTTCCATCCTTGAATTTTATGTTCATGCCATTTATCTTTAATTCCATCCCGGTACTGCCCAAATCCAAGGCTTTTCATCATTTTGGTCCTTTCAACAAAGCTTCATCCATGAAACTGGAGACAGATGAAGACTAAGGATTCCTCTGTTGGGAACCCCGGGGATTTCGATGCCCATCCTGTCAGTTTTTTTGTTTTCTTTTAACGAGACCTTTCGGTTGGCCGAGATCATCCGAGGACCCATCACAGCCCCGTTGAGAGTCCGGCTGCAGACCGGAAACGGATGAGTGCCGCAAAAACCGGGCAAAGCCTTTGTCGTATCCGGAGGTTTCCACGATCTCGACCTTTACGATACCATCAGTGACGCGTACGGGGATTTAGTCAGCCCATGCCCGTATCCAGTGCCTCGTATCAGGAGCAGTGGTGGAGCAGCGTATTCATATCTCGATTCGAGCAGAATCTTCGTCCAAAAGATCCGCCACGGTGACGGCGGCTAACCCTCGGTCCGGGCCAGGAAGATCTCGAAAACCGATGGACACAGGCTATTTGGATTGCCCTCTGAAAAAGATCTCGATTGACGCGGCCGTGTTAATACCCGGCCTCAATATCTCGTTCTAGAATCCCTGTGACTAAACTTTCCAGTCGTCGACATCTTTTTCGAACCCAAGTAGCTAGATCCATCTGGCCCCATCCCAATGGTGTGAAATTGCCAGAAAAAGGAGCCTCGGGGCGGTGAGAGCATCCAAGGTCATGAAACAATGTGCCTAGCAGTAGCCTACGTCGCACATTGTCTTTTGCAGAGCAAGCCGATTCGGTCGACAAGACTTTCAAAGATGGGATAGTCCGTGGTCAGTGAACTCGGCACATTCTACGTTGAGGCGAGAAATTGCCTGGAGCAAGAAACTCAAGAAATCATCGACGTCAACGCCCAGGTCGCATTGGTGGCTTCTGCAGCAAAGTTTCAGCTCTTTTTTCTATGTGAGGGTTTTGGCCGAGCACGCAATTAGATTCAGTCTCCTCGACAGATACCGCCTTACTTGAATAGGACCTCTAATTCCATAAATACCGTCCTATAGCCAATCCTGGCACAGAGTGAACCGTGCCTCTACGATCCGGCGGATTTCAAGTACTTCTGATGACGAGCTTCGAAGTATACAGTCCTTTGGTGGTTCGGGTTGTCCGAAATCTCGATTTTGGATTATCAGAATTATTCTAAGAGCTAAAGATGCGGCTCGCTGTCAATGGAGCACGTCGCATGACATCGACTTACACGACGCCGCGTTATCAGGGGCAGGTTTTGACTATCAGGACATAGTACTCCGTTGAGATGCTCAAGCATTTACATCAGAATGCGATACGATGGGTCAGCGTCGAGAGGGAAGAAAATGGAAGCCTCGATGATATTGAAGCATTTTGGGATGGAACTTACCTTTTAATAAGTTCCGCTAACCCGGATGAAGCCAGAGATCCATGGACCTGGTATTTGGAAGCGCGGAAAGCATAAGAAGACGAGGAAGCTCTTGCCCTCCCGCTCATGAGGGGCGGATGAATCGATCAAACTTTTGAAGACGCGGGGGACAGCCATAGCAGCGGTCGTCACCAATCGAAAGCCATCTCCGGAAACTTAGCTTCGACATTCCAGAACTTAGAGATTTGGGACCTGATAATTGCGGAGATGCTACAAAAGATCATTGAGCAATTTGGGGGAGATGGAAAGCGGAAGAATTTTTGCTGAATTCCAGTTTCAAGATGGATTCAACAAGGTTCGGTCTACGGGAAAACTCAGTTAAAAGACGCTTTGAAAAGCTAGGGGGATCCAGGCTCCGGCCGGCCCTCAAAGGATGCCATGCGCACTTGAGAAGAACCGGCGGAACCTGACGGACGCATAACCCCAGAAAAGGCAAAAAAGGCTGCCAAAGGGAGAATCCTGGAGAAGTTGCCTCAAGATTTCAGAGTCCCGTCCGATTTCGTGATTCCTTCACACGGTTTCCATGAGCAGTTCCTGCAGGTCGTGGTGGGCAACGATGTACGGTCCTATTTGGAGCTCTGGGGTAGGAGGAGTTGGGAACAGTACACTCGAGCTCGCATTGCACGAACTTGAGTTGAGAAAAGAATTCCCGTCCTACGATGATCTTGTCTCGAGACACGCCGAGTTGCAAGTTCATTAATGAGTGATAGCAATCATTATCCCGAGGCGCTGGGAGAACTCGGGTCACGAAAACCTGACCCCGAACATCTCGGGCAAATGGTCGAGCAATGCGGGCATTTCTTCTCAAATGGGAACTCGGGCTGGTTGCTCGAACCGGTCTTGACCATGTGGCCCAGGTGAGGAGCAGGCATGGAGCAAGTCGATGACATCCGCCGCCGTTCCAGACGGAGTTACGATAGTTTCTTCTTGCAACTCAACCGATGCGGAACCCGCCCAATGGATTACTCAAGAGGAACGTGGAAACAACTTCCCGCTGATGAGGTTAACACGCGGTTGGTCTCTAAAAATTCAGCTCGCCTAATAACTCGGCAGTGCCGGGGATGGGGGTGGGTCAGGAGACTCAGCATTCAAGAAGCGAAAGTCTCAACGACAGCCATAAAACAATGGGAAGCAGCCGAGAGGGAAATGGCTGTGGATGGCACCTACGCTTTCTGGGCGGTATCGGATGGTCACCCGCTCCACTTGCGTCACGATCGGATCTATTTGCGAAAACAACTTGCCGCCAATCCCGAGCTTAATATGGATCTTCAGGCCTGCCAGAGCTCAAGACATCGACAGTTACTATCGTCGTCTATGGGACGGTATAATCCACGAAAGGGGAAGGCAATTACTTCACCTGATGACAGCATGTCCCTTTGAATTGCGAATCCGGCTTGCTCGCCTCCCTTGACCCCCAACAAAAAACCGAGCCGAGTGTGTCCAAGCGCTGAGAACGGTCAAACATCTAACTAAGAAGACCGCAAAATGACGCGCCTTTTCATCCCAGCCTTAGTGCGCAACGGAACCGACCATTGTTATATTCGGATCTCTGCCGAAAACGGCGCTTGGCGTGGCTGCAGACCCCTGGTTCACCAGAATACTTGCGTTGGTCACAGTAGTTTCCGCAGCGGCATCGGCGATTCCACGGGATTAATCCAACGACCCGCCGGTCTCGGCAATTTGACGCAATCATCAAACGATAATGCCTGTCACAGTTTGAGATCGTGAGACAATCTCAAGACATCATTAGCATTGTATCGTTTGATGATTGCGTCAATTGCCCAAGACCGGCAGGGTCCGTCAATTAATCCCGTGGAATCGCCGAGTTCCGCTCGGAGGTGCCACTCCTGTGACCAACGCAAGTATTCTGGTGAACCAGGGGTCTGCCAGCCACGCCAACGCCTGCTTTCGGCAGAGATCCGAATATAACGAATGGTCGGTTCCGTTGCGCACAAATTCCCTAAGGCTGGGATGAAAAGGCACAAGGCCTAGAGCGGTCTTCTTAGTTAGATGTTTGACCGTTCTCAGCGCTTGGACACACTCCGCTCGGTAATATCCTTGGGGGTCAAGGGAGGCGAGCAAGCCCGATTCAGGCCATTCAAAGGGACATGCTGTCATCAGGTGAAGTAATTGCCTGCCCCTTTCGTGGATTATACCGTCCCATAGACGACGATAGTAACTGTCGATGTCTTGACTCTGGCAGGCCTGAAGATCCCATATTAAGCTCGGGATTGGCGGCAAGTTGTTTTCGCAAATAGATCCAATCAGGTAACACAAGTGGAGCGGGTGACCATCCGATACCGCCCAGAAAGCGTAGGCGAGGTCATCCACAGCCATTTCCCTCTGGGCTGCTTCCATCCTTTTATGGCTGTCGTTCAAGCTTTCGCTTCTTGAATGCTGAGTCTCCTGACCCACCCCATCCCCGGCATTGCCGAGGCCTAGGCGAGCTGAATTTTTTAAGACCCATTCGCGTGTAGCCTCATAACTCATGGCGGGAAGTTCTTTCCACGTTCCTCTTGGGGCGTGATCCAGCAATTTTTTGGGCAGGTTCGGCGCCTCCATCGGTTGAGTTCCGAGAACTATCGTAACTCCGTCTGGGACCGGCAGCAGATGGTAAAGAAGATCATCGACTTGCTCCATGGTACCTTTGTCACGAGCCACATGGTCAAGACCGTCGACAATTACTACCAGCCGAGTTCCCATTTTGGCAAAGAAATGCCCGCATTGCTCAAGCCATTTGCCGAGATGTTCGGGGTCAGGGTTTCGTGACCCGAGTTCTCCCAGCGCTTCGGGATAATAGATCTCCAGATCACTCATTAATGAACTTGCGACTCGGCGGTGCAACGATCTATCTCCACTGCGATCCTCGAGAGCAAGATAATAGTGATGCCGCAGGACGGGAATTCTTTTCTCAACTAGAGTTCGTGCAATGCGACTCAAGTAGGTACTTTTCCCAACTCCTGGAGCTCCAAATAGGACCGTACATCGTTGCCCACCACGAAGGATGTCCTCCAGGAACTGCTCATGGAAACCGTGTGAAGGAATCACGAAATCGGACGGGACTCTGAAATCTTGAGGCAGACTCTCCAGGATTCTCCATTTGGCAGCCTTTTTTGCCTTTTCTGGGGTTATGCGTCCGTCAGGTTCCGGCCGGTTCTTCTCTCTTGACCAAGTGCGCATGGCATCCTTGAGGGCCAGCCAACCCTCTGGAGTTCCCCCTAGCTTTTCAAAGCGTAGCTTAACTGAGTTTTCCCGGTCAACCAAACCTTGTTGATCCATCTTGAAATGGAATTCGGCAAAAAGTCTTCCGCTTGCTTGCCATCTCCCCCAAATTGCTCAATGATCTTTTGTTTCGTCTCAGCGTCCGCGATCTTGTTCAGGTCCACCAAATCTAAGTTCTGGAATGTCGAAGCTAGTTCCGGAGATGGCTTTCGATTGGTGACGACCGCTGCTTCGTATGGCTGTCCCCGCGTCTTCAAAAGTTTGATCGATTCATGCCACCTCATGAGCAGGGAGGGCAAGAGCTTCCTCGTCTTCTTATGCTTTGCGCGCTTCAATAGGTCATCCCAGGTCCATGGATCTCTGGCTTCATCCGGGTTAGCGGAAAATTTGACCTGTCTTAAAAGGTAGGTTCCATCCCCTCTAAATGCTTCAATATCATCGAGGCTTCCATTTTCTTCCCTCTCGACGCTGACCCACTGGTATCGATTCTGATGTAAATGCTTGAGCATCTCAACAACGAAGTCCAAGGCCACTATGTCCTGATAGTCAAAACCTGCCCTGAGTGTTCCCGGCGTCGTGTAAGTCGATGTCATGCAACGTGCTCCATTGACAGCGAGCCGCATCTTTAGCTCTTAGAATAATTCTGATAATCCAAAATCGAGATTCGGACAAGTCCGAACCACCAAAGGACTGTATATTTCAAACTCGTCGTCGGAAGTACTTGAAATACCACCCCGGATCGTCAATAAAGACCAAGAGCACGGTTCACTCTGTGCCAGGATTGGCTATAGGACGGTATTTATGGAATTCAGAGGTCCTATTCAGAAAATAAGGCGGTATCTGTCGAGGAGACTGAATCTAATTGCGTGCTCGGCCAAAACCCTCACGAATGAGAAACCGCCGACACTGAACAGTTTTCTTGCGGCAAAAGCCCGCCAATGCGACCTGGGCGTTGACGTCGATGATTTCTTGAGTTTCTTGCTCCAGGCAATTTCTCGCCTCGAACGAAGTTGCAATCTGCCAGAGTTCACTGACCACGGACTATCCCATCTTGAAAGTCTTGTCGACCGAATCAGTCACTGGACTTGCTCTGCAAAGAACGGCCCCAGCGCAGTCCTGTGCGATCTGCTGGACGTAGGCTCAAGCGAATCGGCGGTGCTACTGCTAGGCACATTGTTTCATGACCTTGGAATGCTTTCTCACCGCCCCGAGGCTCTTTCTGGCAATTTCACACCATTGGGATGGGGCCAGATGGATCTAGCTACTTGGGTTCGAAAGACCCATGTCCAACGACTGGAAAGTTTAGTCACAGGGATTCTGGACGAATATGAGGCCGGGCTATTGAGCACGGGCCCTCGCGTCAATCGAGATCTTTTTCAGAGGGCAATCCAAATAGCCTGTGCTCATCAATACTGGCCCTGGCAGAACGGTTTTCGAGATCTTCCTGGCCGGGACCAAGGGTTAGCGGCCATTATAGCCGTGGCGGATCTTTTGGACGAAGATTCTGCTCGATGCGATACGAATACGCTGCTCCACCACCGACAGGGAACCCTCCTGAACATGGGGCACTGGATACGGCATGGGCTGACTAAATCCCCCATACGCGTCACTGATGGTATCGTAAAGGTCGAGATGGTGAAACCTCCGGATACCGGCGAAGGTCTTGCCCCGGTTTTTGCGGCACTCAGAAACCAGTTCCGGCTGACCGGACTCTACAACGGGGCTCTGGATATGATCGGGGCCGCTCCCATCGGAGTCATCTTTCACCCGTCCGAAGGTCTTCCGTCAGAAGAAAACAAAGAACTAACAGGGTGGAATGAAATCCCCGGGCTTCCAACAGAGGAATCCTTAGTCTTTCATCTGCTCTCCAGTTTCATGGATGAAGCTTTGTTGAAAGGACCAAATAATACTGCTGAAAGCCTTGCAGATCGGGGAGCCATCGGGATGGAATTAATAGATCTCAAATGGCATGAACAGATAAAATTCAAGGATGGAAAGGAGGCTCGTTCCCTCGATGAACAAGCTTTTTATGCCATACTTCAGGACTCATAACGATGTCTAATCAGGACGAAGAGGCTATGGCCGGCTCAAATGAAGAAAGGAGGCGACTGGCGCTTAATTATCTTCGTCATCGCATGAGAGAAGCCCACATGCGCGGGGATGGCTCAACTGTAAACCATTTGTGCGCCGTTGCCCTGGAACATCTCCGCAAGTGGCAACGCGAGGAAAATTGCGCTCTCTCCCTCGAAGACTGCTGGTGGGCTGTAGCAATGTCCTGTTACTGGCTTGTAGACGAGTACATGCTGAGGTACTGTGAAGAATGTCTTAGCAAGGTGCCGGCTGAGGATGAGGGAGCACAAGAGCTGGCTCGGATTCTCAATGCCGTGGTGAATCTCATCAAGGAACCGCTATCCGAAGCACCCAGCATCCAAGACGACCTCTGGAAGGCCGAATTCCATTGGCTGACCGACGAAAACCAGACGGAGGGGATGACTCTCCTGGTATTTGCCATCGAGCTTCTGTGGAGACACCGGCTGTCAAACATGGATTCCTCTTGGCGCGATCTTGCTGCAAATTGGCAGGCCAAGGTGAGTGGTTCTGTCCGGCTCGCAGCGCTAGCGGAGGCTCTGCAAAATGTTGTTGGCCGCCTTGCTGTCCAGGAAAAGGTCTTGTGGCCAGGCCTGAGCGGAAAGGACCCGGATGACTGGTCGGATGAACACGATAGGCCTGAGGTCGGAATTTACAGTGCGTGGAAGGCATGGGTTGCCCGGGACTGGGATACTTTTGACCGATTGTTGAAAGAGCTTGTGCCAAGTACCTCAATGGAATCTGTTCACGCTGTTCCGCTTTGGCGACTACACGATATGGCACGTGGAGTAAAAAGCCATCCCCTATATAGGGCTTACTGGGAGGCCCGAGGAGATCCTCAAGTTTTAGGTCTCACCCGCATGAGAGAACGGGTGCTCGCTGGAGGCTACATTGCGTTTCAGGACATTCGTGACCGTGCCCTAAAGAATTATCTCGCAGCGGTTTGGAGAGAGGGAAGTTCCGAAAACAGAGCCACTGAACGATTTCATTGTGTCAGACTGGCAATATTGAATCAAATTGCGGCTCTGAGAATATGGGATTTGGCCTCCTGGCTTCATACGGCGAAACTGATTTCGGAGGTATTCCTTGAGATAGCGTCCCAAGACGACCGTAGCGGCTATTCTGCTCGCGAGGCCATCTGGTGGACTGTGCTGTCCCTGCATCTGCGAGAAAATGATCCGTTCCTTAAGCGGGCAATATCGTTACTGGAGCGGACCGATATAGTTTTCACCAGAACGCTTGTCCAGGGATTGATTCTGTCTCGGCCCATTGAATATGGACATGCAATGTATGTTTTGTCTGAACTGAGTGATGCCATTCCGGAGGATCTGCTTCCTGAGGTTGCAAAATGGTGGGTAAAATGCGTTCAATTTCGCAATCATTATATTCACCCTCTCCAGAATAAACAGGCATTTTTCTGGGGTGAAATTCTGTTGTATATGACTGACGCGGCATCGCTTTGCAAATTTCTACATCCTGGAATGATCCTGATATCCCAATCGCCAGGGGTATGGGACGAAGACAAACCGGGAATGATCAGAGCATATCTCATAAAAGCTCCTCTGAATCAGGCGAACGAAATAGGATTGTCGATGAGACACTCAAGCAGAAAGGCCAACAGAGAAACTATTGCGATCATGCGATCGATATTCGCGAGTGCAGCGCGAGTTAGACACGAACTGACTGAGCAGGTTGCAGGGGAGACAAGCCCGATCCAGGAGTTTTCAAACAGAGAGCATCCGGAGAGCAGATCCAGGGGGGACAATGAAGCAAGAGGACTTGAAGAACTCAAGACAGAATGCAGGAAACGAATTGAGACTTCAACCGATGCGGTTTTTCAGCGGCCTGGAAACGGCCCGTTTCCGATTATGGCTGACATCTACCCAAACGGGATCACTGCAGTATCATGGGAACAATCGGATGCAGACCTTGTCCAGCGACTTGTGCAGGCTGTCGACCACTCCAGAGCAACTCACGACGAGAAGGCTCAATTCTTACTTACGTTGGCACATTTGATACGGGTCGGCGATCCTCATTGGGCAACGTCTATCTTTTCATCCTTCTGTGGTTGGCTTCGATCAGCCGCATCAGTCTCAACAGAGGTAGATGAGACGTCTAGCGGTCCTCTCCAAATTCTTCAGTTTCATAGGCGTGGCAATCTGACAATCATGTCTTCACTTGCAGATCTCGCGAGAGAGATGTCCCGTAGGATACCGGAGCAGGTCGCTGGTCCGGTAGACGCGTGGATCGAGCAATGCGTGTGTTCGGCGGAAATAAGAGCCTTGCCGAGTGTGATACACTTGGCTATCACCATTGCGCTCAGTAGGCAAGAGTCATTCGGTTACTGCCTGGTACTTTATGTTCACACAATGCTTACCAAGCTGTCTTGTGCTCACGGCGACGAGGATACGGCGTCTGCACTGATCGAGGTTCTGAACGAGTTTGCATTTATTCTCGGGCTTAATGCTGGAAATGAACGTGTTTTTGGAGCCGCTAGTGAGGGGCCAAGAGCCTTGTTCCTCCAGGGTCTCGGTCCCTGCCTTGGACCTGTGTCCGGGTCAGATTCTCCGGATGTCCGGCAGGCAGTAGCATATACCATTCGGGAATGGCAGCGGAGTAGTACAATACCAGAAGAAGTCTCAGGCATTCTTGAGGCATTGCGCAATGACAGGCGAATGAGAGTGCGTCGGGCAGCATCGAATTAAGTGGGTGAGAGAGTGAGCCCCCTAGCGCTCCTAGATCCCACAAGATCATTCTAGGGGACTATAGTGGCCGGTAAGAGACCCCTGCCATGTAGCAAGCGTGCGCACCGAGGCGTTCCGTAACCTTCTTTAATTTCCTCCGTGTCTTTCTGTTTAGATCCGCGATCTGGCGAAAGGCTATGCTCTCTCCACAGTACTCTCTTCCAATCCATCCCCGGCTCCAGGTCAAGCCGCATTCGCTCAGCGGTAATCAGCGCACAACTTCCTTCGCACACCTTCAATGCTCTCACGGGCACTAATGGCAACCATGATAAGCCCCCGCCATCGGGTCAAGCCTTGGACGCCAAAAGCAGCCCCGTAATCCAGTCCAGAAAACGGATCCGCAACGAAGCCCGAGAAGGGTGCAAGGCAGCCTCATCCTCCCCTTGTTGAGGACCTAAGGAGCTCTAAAGCTCGCGAAACTTAATGCGGGCTGGAAACGAATACGTTGTAAGCCGGATCACCTTGATCAACCGGTGGTGTCACTCTCATACGGACTTCCCTCATCAAGATATGAGGAGAAAAGTGCTTCCCATTGCCGAGACATCATGGGAGGTTTTGCGGCCTCGAACGCGTTCTCCTTTCGACAACGATCGGGAGAAGAACCAATGCAGGGCAATCAAACATGCACTGACAAATCATCCGCCTCCGAGGCCTCTCCAAATGAGGACAAGCAGGGCCTTTCCTTCTATGAGCGTCAGATCTGCCAGCAGTTTCCAACCACGGAGAATACGCCCTGCGAAGAGGTCCCCATACCGGCCGATTGCATCGACCGCATATTCCATAAATCTTCGGAGTCAATGGATGAATTACCGGACTCTTCAATTCATTTTATGGTCACGAGTCCACCATACAATTGCGGTAAACCCTACGATCTCGATCTGAACCTGAACGAATATCTCCAATTCCTCCGCAAGGTACTTGCCGAGACGTTCCGAGTTCTCATTCCCGGGGGACGAATGGCAATCAATATCGCGGGCCTCGGCAGGAGGCCGTTCATTCCGTTGCAGGCGCACGTCATGATGCTCGCCATAGAAATTGGCTTCTTGCCCAGAGGAGAAATTATCTGGGTGAAGGCAAAGGGCAAGGCCGGATCGTGTGCGTGGGGTTCATGGATGAGCGCCAGCAATCCGTGTCTCAGAGATCTCCACGAATACGTCCTCGTCTTTTCAAAAGCGAGGTTTGATAGAGCCCAGAAAGGGATTTCTACCATAGACCGTGATGAATTCCTGGAAGCGACCACCAGCGTGTGGTCTATACCTCCAGAGTCTCCGCGACGAGTAAAGCATCCGGCACCCTTTCCGGAAGAACTGGTGGATAGGTTGGTAAAGCTCTACACGTTCGAGGGAGACATCGCGCTGGACCCGTTCATGGGCAGCGGGACCACGGCCGTAGCGGCCCTCAAAAACTCAAGACATTTCGTCGGATATGAGACTTGCCAGGAGTACGTGGCCTCCGCCGAGGCACGTATCAACGGCTTGGCCTTGCCGAAGCCGAACATCTGTGCAGTCGTCTCGGCATAGCTGTCGTCCGCGAAGGCATCTAAATTGTCCGAATCCTTCGCCTGACTGAATTAATCTGGGACTCTTTCGCTGTCTTTCCTTCGGGGCCGTTAAAGCATGAGACCTGCCCAAAATAAGATGATCTCGGATGAACCGGGAGGTTTTCGGGCCTTAAAAAAGGTCATTTAATAACTGCGAATACTTCGCTCCAGGAGTATTTTTCATGACACGAAGACGCGGTGGATATAGAGGCGACAGAGTTTATGTAGTGAAATTCCGTGCGGACGAAGAGTTGAACGCCGCTCTCCAAAAGCTGGCCGATGCGAACCATTCGGCCAAAGCTCGTGTGGTGAGAGAGATGGTGCTTTACGCTTTGTCCGAGGGGTTCCGAGGCAGCGAAATGTGCTCGGCAAATACTCAATCAGCGGTGGTCTAGAATGCCGGCCCACGTTTGTGCGGACTTGGAGTTTTAAAGGGTGCAGAACGTCTATCAAGGGCCGATAAAACTTGAGCTGGCCCGCTCTTTGGGCAATCCGAGAGGGCCCTTATTTTCTGCTTGGCAGTTCTTCCGACGGAGGCTGGTTTTATACTTGTTCGTTGAAATTCACAGCCTTCAAGACATTCACTTTGATTCAGGCCCATTAGGCTGACTGTCTTTCTGATGAATATCGCAAGAGAGGAGTTTTAGGCCATGGATTCATCGCATAGGACCCGTGCGGGAAGGTTGCTCGGTCAGGTCAGTCAAGATCTTGGTGAAGAGAATTTGGAAAGCGGTTTGCCCGAATTTCAAAGCTTCCCCAAGCTGCTACGGCAATACACCGGAACTCCCCGATCTTTGAAAATGAAGCCAGCTAATGTCGGTCACGTCATGGCGCTTGCCGAAGCGTACGGGGAGCTGGCGGGGGAGATCGAGGAACTGAGGATGTCTCTAAGAAAGCTGTGAGACAATGAGGACCGGTTTTTCTCTACGAATATGGCCGCTACGGGATGAGGGCTTCTGCAGAACGTATGCGTTCAAAGGCCCGTAATCCGCTTTCCTTGAGATTTGTCATTTTGGGCGGCCCAGCTCTTCGAGTTTGAGCTTTTCCAGGCTCAATTCGGCTCTCGGGCATGTTGTCAATGCTATGGGCGCTTTTTTCAGACCCGAGCAAACGCAAAGAAGCCTCTATCACTATGAATCTGAGATGCACTGAAAACATCCGATTAAGAAAATACTCATAGGGACTGGCCTCGCACTTCGAGGTTGTCAGGACTACCGACGTTGAGATCTGCACCCCCAGGTCATGATGTCCGACGAGTTCGATGTTTTCTGATGTTTTCTCAACGTTTTCTGGACAGGCTCAGGATTTGAGTTAGGCTTGCGGCTGAACCTGACGATGATATGAGGTCAGGATGAAGCGGCATGGACCCCATGGCGAAACGTCTTACCCATTCTCTGTTCCCGCCTTTTGTTCGTAGGCACTGGCGAGCTCTTGGACCGTCGCAAAAAAGTTATCATTGCCCACCAAATCGGTGAGTCCATAGCGATCCAGCTTTGCTTTTACCTCTTCTGACACTCCGGCAAACACAAGCTGTATCCCCTGATCTTTCAAAATCTTGTATGCCGAACGGAGAGTCTCCGCAGCAGAGAAATCCACATCGTCCACTCCGGATGCCTCAATGCCGAACCACTTTAAGGGAGGTTGCGCTCCCTGCACCAAATCAAGGACCTGCTGGAACAAGCATCCAGCGTTGGCATAGTACATCCCATGAGTGAAACGGTAGATCAGGAGCCCAGGAGCCGCCTGCGCAGGCTTGGAAACCGCTAGCCTCTGCCAACCATTGGGTGTAGCCGGTACCAGTACCCCATTCTTCGGTCTATATCCGTGGCGGGTGTGTGCGATTAGGGAAAGAGCCATGGCAAATACAATGCCCTGCTCGACACCGGCGAAGACCACCACTGCGGCAGTCAGTAGCGCTACCCAAAACTCAACCGGTGCCTGAGCATGGATTTTTCGCATTCCTTTGATATCAATTAGATTCACACCAATGAGAAGGACGATGGCGGACAGGGCGGCCTTAGGCAAGTATTCAAGTGGAGCCGCAAGGAACAGCAACACGAGAATCACGATTACAGTCGTAGTGATCTGCGCTAGCTGACTACTTCCGCCGGCGCTGTCGACCATCTCTGTTTTCGTCGGGCTGCCATTCACAACGAATGTTCCTGAAAGCCCTGCACCAAGGTTGGCAAGACCGAGGCCGACCAGATCCGCGTCTTCGCTGAAACGTTCGTTGTACCGGGCGGCAAATGCCCGGGAAGTGGCGGCACTTTGGGCTAAAATCACCACAAAAATTGAGAATGCCAGTGGAAGGAGCTTCCATATGAGGCCCCAGGACCAAGTGACGTCCGGTAAGCGAAGCGTCGGGAGCCCACTAGGGACCGACCCCAGAGTGGAAACACCATGAGACGGGAGGTTGAGTGCCCAGCTCGCGACAATTGCACCGATTATTGCGATGAGTGCTCCAGGCACTTTCTTCGAGACCATCTTAATAGCCACAACGATTACGAGCACAATGATCCCAATCGCTAAGTGGATGGTATTTGTCTGCTCAATGTGCTGCACACTGTGCACAAGGCGTGTGGCGATGTCGCTCCCGGCATTCGGAATTCCGAAAAGTCTTAAAATTTCACCAAGGGCAACCTGGATACCAACCCCGGTAAGGAAGCCTACGAGCACGGTACGCGACAGGAAATCCGCCAATAATCCCAGGCCAACAATGCGAGCAATTATTAGAAACCCGG
This sequence comes from uncultured delta proteobacterium, assembly GCA_963789265.1. Lineage (GTDB taxonomy): Bacteria > Desulfobacterota > Desulfomonilia > Desulfomonilales > Desulfomonilaceae > CAWBBA01. The sequence continues at coordinate 14,139 of CAWBKB010000001.1, forward strand.
CTGCCATAATTGCTATTACGCTGGTGAGGGCCACGTACTCGGCGGACCCGGAGACAGCGAGGCCAGAGAGACCGGCTGCCAACATGGCCGCCGTCGCGGAATCAGCCCCGACCACGAGATGCCTGGATGACCCAAACAGGGCATACAGGCCCATGGGAATGAGCATGGTGTACAGGCCGGTGATTACCGGGGTGCCGGCGATTTCCGTGTACCCCATCACCTCGGGGATGGCCAGCGCGGCTAGAGTGATACCGGCAACAATGTTAGCAGGCACCTCCGAACTTTTGACGGGCAGCATTCCCTGTAAGATTCGTAATCGCAATCCCTGCCTCTCACCCTTTGATCCGTTTACGTAAGTCCTCTTCACCACTCGGGCGGTTGGATGAAACGTCACGAAGGCGGTTCGGGCAACCTGCCCCCGGATTATTTACCACTAGTCATGTCAGAGGCATAGTGCCTTTTTTGTTTGAACAGGCGCCGCAGACCATGCCCATGTTGGATTCGAAGAGATCCGCCTTGCAAAGTTGAGGCTGAGGAGAAATGAATATGCGGTGGGGCGGTCACCTCTCCGCCTTTCAGTTTCTCCAGCGTTAATTTCGTTTATAGGAGCGTTTTCAGGCGCTTAAGCCCGAACGCCGACCCCCGCGAGCCGTGCCGACGTATTCAGCGTCCTCGATCACTTGCCAGAAATCGGACCTGGCCTTGATGTCCCCTGGGTCTTTGCAGGTTTGCCGTTGGCCGTATTTGGTCGGGATGGGAGCAGTGAGTTTGATGTCGGACCAGACCACCCGATAAAGATGCGGCACTTCCAACTTCAGGAGATCGATCAATTTGTCCTGTGCATCTTGACCGGCCTTGTCGCAGTCCAAGCCCAGGTATACGCTCTGGCCTGACCACAGCGTCAAGACACCGACAAGGGCATCGATGCTCCGGGTGGCTCCGCCGGTAGCGACGACGTTTGTGAAGCCGAACGAGTAGCAACACTCGGCGTCGATCTCCCCTTCTACCACGAGAAGAGCCCTGGACGTCTCCGCCTGAGCCAGTCCGAACATGGACGAACCGAGGGAGCCGAGGGTAATGAATCCTCGATGGTTCTTGAGGTCCTTCCCGGCCAGAGACCTGAGCCGCAGAGCGGATACCGAGCCGTCACGGTTTGTGAATTCGGTCACAAGGGTCTTCGGGACTCTATCAGTCGGGTCTCCTGGCAGATATCGGACCCTAAAGTGTTCGTACGCATTGTCCGTCGCCCCGCGACCTCGAAGGTACTTTTTCAGATACCCGGTCGAGTTTCGGCTGTATCGGGTCAGCAGCGGGTAGCCACTGACAACGTTCTCACTTAACGCTTCAGATTGATGAGATCCTGATGGGTACAAGGACCGCTTTGAGCTGCATCAGTCGAGATACCGACAAGCAAGTCCGGTGGGCTTCAGTCGGGAACTCTCCGAATTCCTGGGCCGTGGCCTTGAACAAGTGGGAAATAGGTCGAGCGCTGCCATCCCCGCAGGCGAAACAGTTGTAGAGAATGGTGCCGTCGGTACCGATGGAGATTCCGAAGCTGGGATTATGATCGGTGCCATGATCATGATTTACGCAAGCCAGTGGACAGGAGCCGTCACTCCAGTGACCATTGAGCGTTGTCCGTCCGCGGTAGGAGTTCAGCGATTTGTGGACCTCCTCGTGCAAGTCCGGGTAAGTGTAAGCGGCTTCGCCCACGTACTCGGAAATAGGCTGACCGAAAATCTCATGGAAATCGTCTTCTCGGTTGAGTCTGTCGAGCAGATTGTAGGTTGAGTAATAAAGCTCCAAAGAGCGAACGCTCCTATGATCCCTGGCGTGGACTGCCGCAATACCGAGGATGTTGAGGGTGAGCTGGCCGGTCTTGTGATTAGGACACCTCCGAGTGATTGAAATCAAGCCAAACTCTTCGAGTCTATTCAGCGATGCTCTCACTGCCCGGTCCTTCAGAGGCAGGCCAAGCGATCCACGATCATAGTGACCATACAGAATTCTCTCTATGGAGAACTGCCCTTCGATGGCATCCCGCTCCAAAGTCATGTTGAGACACCGCATGAAGGCGAAGAACAATGCCTTGCTTTCCAGGTATCGGGTGGCTATAGCCATTGCCGCATCGATCATACGCCACTTGAACAAGGTTCTCCTTCGCCCGAAGACCGTTTCAAGGACCGGATTTCTCCGGCCAACCGAGCAATCTGGCCTCGACCCTAGCACCGGGACCGGCATGGCTAATTCCACCAAGGGGATTTGATCCGACAAGAATCGTTCCCGTATCGCGGTAAAAAGCTGTTCGACCTTGACCCTCTTGCTAGGTCTCGCCCTTCGATTCATTGCAAGCTGCCGGTAGAAGCGAACAAGGCCGTAAACATTGGCCACATAATCGCTCTGACCCAGTTTCAACAGTAAACCCAAGTTAACCAGTCGCTTGAGGGTATCATGCAGCCGCAGCAGGATTTCGGGGACCGGGATGACCAGATGAGTGAGATCCAGCCGTAGTCCCTGGCTCCGCGTGGTATGGCCGTAGATGGTTTCGAGGAATTTGTGCTCGCTTAAGGTCAGAGCCAAAAAGGGCCCCACGTGACGGATGAGTTCAAGGAGAAGCGCCCATTTCGATGACGACCAGGTAATCGTACGCTTTGACATGTTCTCATCCTTTGCGAAAGAATTTTCCATCCTGTGATAAAATGTTGCGAGATGGCAGAGGACTGGAAGGATAGCCCCCGATTGCCTGGCCGTCTCGCGAGAAAGTCGGGGCTGGTCGACTTGGTGACCCCATCCGCTATAAAACGTCTCAGCGTCACGGAAACCTGACCGGTTTGCCTCACTGAGCTGATCTTCCCTGAAGGATTTGCCGCGTTTTTGTCGGCTAGAATAGACCTCAACACAACGTAATCACATGCGATATAGCTCAACATCCTTCCCGGCCGTTGCTAAAAGAGCGTAAACCTCAAGGAAGGGGAAGCGAAGAGGGATAGAGAGAACCTACAAGGTACGAGAAAAACCAAGTACAAGAACCACTAAGTACAGTAACATCATCAAGTGCAGAAAAAACCCATAAGTACAAGAAAAACAACCAAGTACATCAAATTCCATAGAAGACACCATAGTGGAGGTACATGAAAAAACGACTCATGAAGCCTCACGAATTCCAGAAGCAAAGAAGAACCCTATAGAGAACTCCAGTCATAACGACATACTCAGCCCTTGCAGTGTTTTTTGAGAACAGGATCAAACTGGAAGTAATAGGCGTACGGGTTAGTCTGGTGTCGTCTGATATTGAATGGTCTTAGTCTGCACTCATCGAGAATCTGTTGGATCACCCTATGAACGTATGCTGATGAACCGAAGTCGGGAAGTCCAATGCTATAGCCTTTCTGACCGTACTGGATGATGTCCGCGGTAGTAGTGATCGGCTCAATCTGCTTTCGCGCAATCGATAACTCCAGGAGTCGGCTCATCACGAAGAAATTCATTAAGTCATCGTCATTTTCGAGGATTATGTCCCAGAACCGGTAAATGAACTCGAATACCTGACTGGTAGTGAGATCCGCGAGTCTGTAGGGATTCACAGAAACCGTATGAGATTTATCGGGACGAGGTGACGCTTTGGGTGCGGGTATCTCCAGAGTCACCACCGGTAGGTCGAGAGCATCAAAGTCCCACTGAATAGTTTCGAGTATCCTGGCATTGGTACTCATGCCGGTTTATTGTAAGGGGTCGATTCCGTGAACAAGAGAGGAAGTATTGCAGGCATCCATACAGATTCACCAGATGAGTGTCCTGGTCGTCTGTTGGTATCAGGATACGTTGAGCCACAAACCGATCAACGAGGGTGGAATCCACGGAACACTCGGAGAGCTCAATATAGAGAGACGAACCCCTGAGAGAGCAATTCACGATTCGTTGCAGTGCCCGAAACTCGCTCGATGTCTTGACCATGAAGGGAATTACCTGATCCACCATTGCGAGCGCTGGAGGCCAAGTCTTCCACTCTGAGAGCTGTCCGAGACTGGGAGCAATGAGTTTGGTGGTTGGAACCGGCTCGGTAGCTGATTGAGTAATCTCGGGATTCTCTGGTTCAGGTTTTACGATTTTCAGAGCTCTTGACATGATTTCACCTCGCTATGCTTTGCGTTGTAGTTCTCCCAGTGCCATGACTTGATGGGGTTGTCTTTTCCGGGTACCCAGGTGACAGACCAATTTGCGGCCCGTAAACCGCTCTTGATGGTGCTCACAAAACACTGATGACGATCGACGTTGATTCTCCATGCTCCTCGGAGTTGATTCACCACGAAGCGACTGCTGGATCGCAACGAAAGATTCTCAATCGGGGGAAACTTCTTGAGAGCCTCAGCGAATCTTTGAACCCCGAGGTACTCGGCGTCGTGAAGGGAGCCCCAGTACCGAGTGTGGTAAATTTCTTGTAAGAGCTCGCGTCCATCTGGTCGGATGAGTAGGTAAGCTACGGAGATATGGCCACTGCCTTTGTGTCCCGTGATCCCACTGGTATATGCAGTGTGTTGGCCGTCACGCTCGCGTAGGTGGATAAGGTCACTCATGCTCAAGCCTCTCTTTGAACAGTTACCTAGATTGCCAGGCCAGCCCGACCAGCCTGGCCACCACGTAGTGAGAAGCGCAAGAATGCTCAGCGTCTCAATAGAGGAACGTCGGAGATGGTCGGAAACCTCCCTGATTTCCCGGGTGAGGCCCCACAATGAACTGTTAGGGCAAGTCGTGATTAATGGATGGTAATCTTGCCAGTTGTGCCGCAGTCCCCGTCGTCGTCCAGAAAGAATGCGACTGTCTCCTGTGCCAGGTAAAGGCAGTGCTGGCTGATGCTGACGAGAAGAGTAGGCCTGCATATCTGGTGAGTTAAAGTCGGCCTCGTGACAGGCAGCGCGGGCTTGAGCGCAGGCCTCAGAAGCAATGCGTGCGATCTCTGAGACCTCAGAATCCCAATCACAACAGTCGTAGTTATCGATTCCAATGCGTTCATCGATGGTTTTTGCTAATGAGATTGCGGAAGCAACCAAAATGAAATGGCTGTAATCTACTTCCTTCGCGATTTTCTTTCTACGTGCCTTCTTTCCCATGATGTGTTCCTTTCCTTGGTAAGGAGTTACCTAAAGTCGTTACTCCCGTGCGCAAAGTGAAATCCGGGGAGAAACGATCCCCGGATCTCAGGTAAACTGATACTTCCTACAGCCCCGGCACCTTGAAATTACGGCGATTTCGTTTGCTTGCGGCGGCACAAAGATTGCCACTCCTTATCGCCCCCACACGAAATTTGCGGAGATCAAAGGTGACCGGCTTCGGAATCAGCCATTAGGTCATGTGCTCAAACGTTGGTGGCCCAGGACTCAGCCTAGGAAGGGAGTGTGGTTTTGGAGTGGAGATTTCCGACAAATCAGCGCCGGACACTACCAATCGGAAGCCGCTCAGAACAACCAATTTCACGTGTCTGATTCCGAGGCCGCCCCCTTCTTCGGCGTTAAGTTTTTCGGCCCTTGATCGGTTTCTTGGAGCGTTCCCAACGGTACGAGCAGCCTCCCGTGGTCCAAGTAAACCAGCGGTGGCTTAGGCGGCGATAGGACCTGACGAGAATCATTGAAGGTTCGCCATAAGGAATCCTCAATATGAACAAGTTTCCGACGGCAGGGTGCGCTTCAAAGGACAGTGTTTTCGAATTGGATTGGCAGTAGTTCGCTTTGGTTTCCCTTAATGGCAGGCTCTGTCTCTATCAACATCATGTTGTCGTCCTTCTCCAAGCCGCTGATGGACTCACCTGCACGGGGAAATCGCATCAGCGACCTTCTAATGTAAAAACTATGGGGTTGTGGAGTGCCTTCGCGACGTCAGTCTGTCGCATTAGCATGGCCGGTCACAATCGGAACAGAGGGACGTTCCGTACCACAACAATCCGGGGCCCTCAACCTGTGAGTAGAAGCATTCACCCTGCAGTCTAGCTATCACTTCTGCTCTCTTTACTGAGTCCTGCAGCAGCATGTCCGTTTGGGTGCTGTCAGCCCCGTTCCTCAACAGAGCCATAGAGATCCCCTCGAGACCGAGCAACACCGCATAGGTGAGTGCTGTATTCCCTGAGCCGTCTCTTGCATTCACGTGGGCACCCTCGTCAATGAGGAGCTGGACCATCTCCATCATTCCATGCCTGCAAGCGGCGATCAGTGCTGAATCCACCCGATCGTCATTTTCAGACCCATAAGGCCTTTCGATGAGAGCCCCGTACTTGATTAGTAGCTGCACAGCATCTCGGTCGTCGTTAAATACTGCGGTCAGAAGAGGATGCAGAAAATTTGGATCGGCACCTGCTTCGAGGAGGACTCGAGTTGTCTCGAGGTGACCTTTCTCGGTCGCGGCCGTCAGGGTCGTGTATTCTTCACCGAACGGCGGTCCTGATGGGAATTCTGACTTGCCACTTGCATTTACATCCGCCCCGCCCTCCAATAGAAGCTTCACCATTTCCAAATCTCGCCGGCGTGCGGCTTCAATCAGAAGCGTAGAAGAGAAGCCATATTTCGCGTTGCCTCTAAAAACTGTCTGGTCAGCGCCAGCCTGAAGCGGTCCTCGGACGATCTCTTTGTGGTCCGCAGAGAATGCGACGTTGATTGCCTCATTCATTTCGGCTTCTAAGTGGGACAGATGCTTGTGCTCCAGCAACAGTCTGGTCATTTCCAGATTTCCAGCTCGCGACGCGACCACCAGCGGGGCCACGCCAACGGATTCCGTTTCACTGTTTAAGGGACATTCTCTCAAGAGGTGTATCACCATCTCGGTATCGCCAGCGGTCACAAATTGTGGGAGCAATACTGAGTAGATTTCGCCTATGTGCTCCTGGACGTAGGCACTAATGGCGTCATTGAGCCTTTGAGCTATTGTTCTCATTTCTCTTCTCCTTGTTCTTTTTTATGGGGATTTCGCGGTGAATGTGAGTGGGGCCGATAGACTGACCTATAGGGTGAGCCGGTGTTCCTTTGCTGTAGTCCTTACGAACTCGGCAAGGTGGGGGCTGCGGAGCCTATCCCGTCTGCATCGTTCAATTCTCTCGGTATCCATGAGAGGCGCCAGCCTCGATGACTTCTCATCAGAGTCTGAGCCTGGGCTGCAAGATCCGCGAGATGAGGTTGATTGACTTGCCACTCCCCCATGACCTGGTTGACGACCAATCGGGAATCCCCGAGGATTTGTACCTGTCCGACATTATTCTCTTCCAGGCAGTTCATAAGCGCTAGGAGGGCCAAGTACTCGGCAATGTTGTTGGTTCCATGACCGAGTTTCTTAGAGAATCGCGTGACCGCGTGACCTTGGTCATCGTAAATGATGAATTTGATAGTCATCGGTCCAGGGTTTCCGGAGCATCCTCCGTCGAAATAGGCTCTGTGCATGGCCGATATTCCTATTCTGTAGATGAATGTGGGAGGAGATAAAGACGGGGATGCGCTCCTCCCGTTAGAGGCAAAAGAACGAACCGGTAGAGTCATTCGCAGCCACTTACGTTGGTGAGGTTGTTAGGGGTGAACTGGAGCCTTAAGGTTGCTCCAAAGGTGAGCATGCAGAAGCGTCAGTTGGTAGGGAGAGATTTGGCTATGCGGTTGAAACTGCCTGCTCCTCGGTCTTCATCGCGGCATTCTCCATGAGCCCTTGGACCAATGATCCAAGACTGCTTAGGTCGACCGCGGCAGTAATGAGTGGGGCCTGGCCGCGACCCCTTTTCTTGTTTTTCTTCTTAGGATTTCTTGTCTTTTTCATTCTTGAATCCTCCACAGTGTTGTGTTGAGCCGGGGTTTCCACGGTGAGGCCCAGGCCTGTTGCCCCATGCTCAGAGTTGACCTTCGAGTGCGTCGTTGTTCATTGAGGTGATTGTGATTCTAGCGTTTGCCCGCTCCTGTGAGGATAGTGGCTCAGGTTCCTATTCTTGGCTGGAGCCCGATTAAAAGACAGTATCTGAAGGTAGGTGATGGAGGTTTAGCAAGCCGTCGATCCAGGATAACCACTGCCCCACTTCACTCCTCCGAACCAATCATTGTAAATGTAGGCCGAAAAATATGGTGTGCACCAGTGGATATCGGCCTGTCTTGAAGCCTTTTGATAAGGATAAACGATCGCGTGTTTTCCGTTGGAGTGGCCAACGATTGTGACAAGGCGCCCTAGCCCCTCAGGATTGGATGAAGGATCGAAACGCGAATAGACCAGGAAGACTTCCTTACCATTGAACTTTCTAATCAGCTCTCGGACAACCTCCTGATGCTTCTTCTCATCCTCAGAGCAAAGAATCACTCCCCGTATGGACACCGGTTGGATCGAGTCCTCGCCGTCCAGGATCAGGGAATAGTCCGACGACCAGCCTTCTTGAGATATCTGCTCTAGACTTCGTTCGATTGCGGGGCCGACGAGAGGCTTGGCGCCGTCGGACGAAAAGAAGGACTTCTGAGGAGGTTGCTTCCGTATCTCAGCCTTTTCGCTCTTGGTCATCCTTGAGATCAATCCTTCAACATTTTTTTGCACTGCTGAATGCGAAGCTTTGATGAATGCTGCCACTTTATTAATGGTTTTCTGCATGCTCGCGTCTTGGAGAAATGTATCAACTTGGCTTTCACACGCGGCTCGATTCGCAAGCTCCAACATGTAGTCAGACGGAGCGCAGTTAAGCGAATTCGTAACAGTAGCAACAAGCACATCCTCAACACCCCTGAGCATTTCATCGACAAGGAGGCCCTTAAGGGTCCTGAAACCATCCACATGATTACCTGATCTCGCGGATAAATCGGCAACTACAAGGCTAGTCCCAGTCTCATGCTTAGACTTACGGCTCCCGGTGTTTCTTGGCCTGCCAGTGTACGTCTTCTTCTGCTTTGACATTTTCAATCTCCTGTCTTGATGCCATCGCTGATCCTGGATCTTGTTTTCCTTCTCGGTATGGCCCAGGGAGGGCTATTGCAAATGTTCCCCGGCCGCACTTCCGGTGGTGTCGATCGTTCTGATCTCCGTGGTGCAGTCGTTAGTGTTACTTGTGAAATGTGGTGGAATCCCGAGCGAGGGTTTCTCTCGGCAGACAGTCTATCCGTACGGACTGCATGTAACGTTTGGAGGTGCGTGATAGTTGCTCTTCACATTCTCAAGATTGTCGAGTATCGTCTACCGCTCCTGCTAGAGAGATCCCTCTACGTTGCGAATCGTTGGAATAAGATCGTCGGGATCTTCGACGTTCACCAGAATGGGGTGCAACCATTTCAGCACGAGGTTGCGATCCCAGGGGTCTTGTGTTGAACCCGTCCAAAAATGATGCCAATGAGCTCGCCGGACATGCGGCCGCACAGAAAATCTTTGCCTTGCCCCGGAAAGGTTTTTGCCCGTTGCCATGACTTGAACTTCGTTGTGGTTCCTCAGAGCGGGTCCAACCCGAAAGCCGACATTCCATACTTTTGGAGAAGTGAGGACCTTCCTAAAATTAATGGCCAGCGGTCTTTGAGGGCGTGTTTCATCACCGATTGAGGACCGAATGTCATTGTTTGCGGCCGCGAGGTACAGCAATATCGACAAGGCAACATGCAGCCGGCTCTCCAAGTCCTGTTGATCATGGTGGTCCAGTCGTGTAGCTCCCTGAGGCTTTCGCCGGAGCTGCAAAATAAAACCCCCCTTTACCACCGCATTGACGCTCTCCTGAAGGGAGCCAATGAGGGGCAAGTAGTCAATTCCCAGGGCGCAATCCCGGTCATTCACCCATCCGATATGTAGGATCGGTGCGGAACAATGATTGGGATCGAAAGAGAGCATTGCAAAGAATCCTAAGTACGATTGCCCGTCGATAGGGATTGCCGATGGCAATTCAACATAGACGCACCACTCTGGGAGGCGGCACAGGATTTCGACAGGAATAGCTCCGCCCATCTTGGTTTTGAGAAGCTCAAGGCACAGCCCCTCGTGGATCCTGTATATGCCCTGGGACGGGCGCCACGCAGCCATGAGATGGAGGAGGGTGGCTAGAACAGTCAGATTTGAGCCTACCTTCACTCGGTCACTGGCTACGATGTTCTTGAGCTCCTGGAAAGGCATGTAACACCATGCGGGCCAGCGCTTCTTGTGCTTCGCTCTTGTCCTTTCAATTACCTTCCAAACCCTGTTCGGAATCAGTTTCTCGACGCGTGCGAGGATGAGCTTTGGCTTAGGTACTGACATCTTTTATTCCTTTCTGATGGATGTCCGGTATCAGGGAGAGGCGGGTGGTGTTCCGCCGCTCCCTCCACGCCGGTGTTTATGGTTTTGGTCTAGGGGAAAACGAGGTTGGATCGCCAGAATAGGCGTAGAGGCGTCGCCCTGGTGCGATGACGGCCCTGAAATCTCTGTGATTATGTTTTGTCAGGGTGTCTGGAGATCGTCTCCGCTAGGAAACGGAATCTCCAGGTTTCTGTGCTTTTGTCTCGCAGGAGGATGGGGCAGCCGAAGCGGTGAACGGATTTTGGGGTTCAGTAGAGTTGAGGTGACAAAGCAGAGTTGGATAAAGAATAGCTGCCGGATCAGTAAGTTCAGGATAGTTGTCGATAGGTGCAATGTTGATCGGGTGATTGGTCACCCTGGCCCTTCTGGACAGCGTTCGGATTACGCGAGCAACTTTTTGACTCTTTTCCCACGAGCGTAATCGCTCGCCTCTTTTCCCCTAGAATCCTTGGCCCACTTATCCGCTCCTTGGCTAAGGAGAAGCCTTACGACCGAAACATAACCGTTCTCAGCCGCCTTCATGATGGGCGTGACGCCGTCCCGATCCGCCGTGTTGACAAATGCTCCCGCGTCGAGAAGAAGCTGAACCATGGCTGCTGAGCGTCGCTCGCTGTCAGATTTCGATAGATTAACATCTCTGAATGCGGCGGCCTGCCACAATGGGGTCCTCCCGTTCTTGTAGCCGATGTTCACGTCCGCACCGTGCTTCAACAAGATGTCGAGGATTTCTACGCATCCTTCGTACAGAGCGAAGATTAGGGCGGAGTCGTCATCGGGATATGCAAAACTGATATCCGCACCCCGTTTCAAAAGCCGGAGGACAACCCCATCCATACCCCACGTTGCAGCACAGATGAGTGCCTTCCCAAGAACTTCTCGGTCACCGGCGAGCGCGGGACACACAAAAGGGGCGATCAAATCTTTAAGATATGGGGACACCTGTAAACGGTTCCTCGCACTAAACAGCTTCGGCAACCACAAAATGATGGACATAAGGAGCAGCTTGAGATCCTCGGCCTCATGGGCCCGTGCTTGCAAAGCCTGAAGTTTGGGGCCACTGGTATGCACCAAGTATCCAAAACGACCTGTCGGAAAATCTTCGGACATTAATCGACCTCCTGTGTGTTTTTAGTTCCTATTCGAGGAAGCACTATTGAAAGGGGACGCCGGAACAGAATCTTAAGATTCTGGTTGAGCACGCGCTTTCGTTCTGCTGCCCTCCGAGCATTCTCCTCAACGACTTGCTGCTCATCGTGCTGCGTAACACAGCAGACTTTCTTCTCCCAGGGGACCGTGTATGGACGGGGGTGACCGGATTCAAAGTTCGCCACAGTCCAATTGAGAGCGGCGATCAAATCTTGTCTCTGCGACCTGGCGATTTCTTCCGAGAAGTACACAGTCCATGATTCCAGGTTGAAATTGGTGGCGAAAAACTGGGGAATCCGTGCTGGGATTTCCTCACTGGCCCGGCGGATCCGTTCCTCAAGTCCATCCGCTACATCGTCCGAAGCATCGTCCCCTTGAGGAGTCTGGCAAACGGAAACGGATTCGGGATCAGCTTTCTGGTTAACAGCAATTTTCGTCTCTGTTTTTCCCGCGATGGATCGTTCGGCCGGTGACAGAGTTGTTGCAGCGGGGGCGCCAGCGATTGCTCCAGGCTGAGTTTGTGGTTGCCCATTTTTGAGGGTTTTGGCAACCTTGCCGGAACCCCGAGCTGGGTCCTCTCGTATTTTGCGGATCAAGTCCCGGAGGTTTCGCTTGCTGTTGCCGAGGGCCCACGGAAAGGCGGTTTCCACATCCGCGCCGATGGCATCATCGTCTTTGCCTGAATCGAGCCCTTGACGAATGATTTCCCTGCGTCTGCGGTTGAATTCGCTCTTTGCTTCACTAAGATAGTGACGAGCAGTGCGTTCCGGAATTCCCAACTGTGCGGCATAGAAATCACTGGCGCGACCTGGGTCTTTGTCATACAGCTTCAGAATGACAGCCTTCCTATCAGCGGGTGTCGGTCTGCGACCGTGGGTCAAATTTGCCCGATAACAGTAAACAATAGGCTCATCACCAGAAGGGATGGATGCGATGTTGACCTTAATGCGGCCGGTAGTATCACAGGGATAGCCTTTGATTGCGTTCGGTTGAAGGTTACCCGCGGAGATCGCGTCCACAAGTTCCTTCAGTGCGTGCCACGTGTGGCAACCTGTTAAGATCCTTTTATGGTCATCAATTTCTATGAGCGGAAATTCGCAAGAGCTTGAAAGAAGGGCATACTTGTATTCCTTTACTATGCTCTTGTCTACGCGAGCCCGAGGAAAGATCGCCGAGTCGATAAAAAGAACCTGAGAATTCACCCATTCCGTATTCATTATGTTGTCCATCCGATCGATATTGTGTTGGCGAAGAATCGTCACGCCGAGAACGCCGAAAGCGATCTGTAGAGTTCCAGATCGCTTTCGGCGTTGGAGAAATCAGGGGGGCTATTTTTTGTGCAGTTGCTTTCGGTTCGGTCCTTTAGGAGCATTCTCTGGGCGCTGCTCCCAAGGAATGGCGGAATCGCCAAATCTCTTTCGGATTTCCCGGTAACCGTCGTTGACGGCCTTGGTTAACTTGAACCTACGAGAGTACCAGATTTTATTTGGAGTGCAGATGGGGCGTGGCTTGCATTTTATCAGGTTGAACTCGCGCTCGACGGTCGTAATAATCCCATTTTCCCTGAGGATCTTTCTGACATGGGACTGGGAGTGCGGCAGATCCGGATGGTTCTTCCTAAGTTCTTCGCACAAGTCCACAAGGTCGAGGTGCTCCTCCCATTTGGCTACTAACTGGGAAGCGGTGGCCTCTTTTCTTACCTTTCGAGCCGCCTGCTTAGCCGCCGCGAACTCATCCACGAAGCCCATCTTTTCCAATTCCTGACGGAGTTCAGGGATGCGGTTGCGGCCGATGCCAGACTTTTTGGATAATTCGGAATGTGACATCCCGGGATCGACCCGCAGCAATTGAGCGAGCTTGAAGAGTGCCTCTCTACGAGAGGTTTTAGGCCGTCCAGTTCTCGGCATCTGAATTGTCTCCGTTGGGGGGGATTTACAGTGCAATGCAAAATCGCGAAGATTACTTTAAAAACGCAGTGCTTTTTTGTAGCAAAAACCGGCGGCGTTGTCAAATAAAAAATGTCCCTAACTCCAATAACGCGCGGTTGACCATCATTACTGCGTTTGCCTGGCCCTCGCTCCTGATCGAGAATCAAAATGACGGGCAAAAGATGCTCCACACGTAGGCAACGCAATGTAGGGACCACGAGGCTCACCAAACTTTTCCCCCAAAAAGTCGTTGGGCGTGTCTTTCCTTCCAGAGTCTGAGACTTCACACGGGCTACTACCTTAACCCCAGTCTGATGCCTCCCCCCGCCCAGCCACATGTCCCAATTCCTTTTTCTATATTAATGTGATAGTTGAATATTTAATGATATAATACCAATATTATTTACCTATTCCTAGACGCATAGGAAAACCGCAAGAGGGCAGAAAGCGCTTTCAACCTGCCTCTTCGCACTCCCAGACAGGGAAATCCGCTAGCGGGTTCAAGGCCCAAGGTTCCGTTCACCGGCATAGCTCCGGGGTACGTGGAGCAAGAAATACAACACCTTCAGACCGCACAGCTCATTGAACTACCGTCCGCCCGTTCCTGAGGCGATACCCACCACGTAGCTCGTCCGTACTACGCCCGGAGATTGTTTCCTTATTACGGGAGGTGAAGGTACTACACCTCTAACTTAACAAGCGAAACATAATCCGGGAGCAGGTTAATAGTCGTGGTCAGTCAGGGTTCCGCCCATGAGCACCGAACTGGACAACCTGAAAGCCTGCGGCGCTGAGTTCGGCCACCAGCTCTTCGTGCAACCCAGCCCACAGTGATCAGCGGCGTTTCCCAACCGCTTCGAAAAACGGGGAGTCATCAGGATGCCTCCTTGAGCTTCCGATACCGTCGGATCAGGGTGTTTGTTGAGCTATCATGGTCAAGTCGGAGCGCCTCCTGGCTCTCCAGTTCCGGGATAATACGCTGGGCCAGTGCCTTGCCCAGCTCGACTCCCCACTGGCCGAAGGAGTTAATGTTCCAAATACTCCCCTGGGTGAACACGCTGTGCTCATAGAGGGCGACAAGTTTGCCCAGTGTTTCCGGCGTGAGGCGCTCGGCTAGGATTGTGTTGGCCAAAAAAGCAGAAAGGTTATCAATTGCTTGAGGTGCCGCCATCAAGCAGAGTGTTCGACGGGCACAGCATCGTGTTTGTGGGGTACGAGGACAGTCCGGAACAAAGAGGAGGAGGGGTATCCCTGTTCCGAAATAGCAATGGTCCGCATTGGGGAAACAAGGGTTATGGCACCATGTCTTACGCCTATGCCCGCAATTATGCCAACGACGCACTCTGGCTGCAACTCAGACCTCTGTGCTCTCAAGCATACAGGGAGCCCTTCAAGACCGGGAGCGTGCACCCTGGGCGTCGATTGGGACAGCCTCGGCTTCACGGTAGTCGGTGAGGACTGGCTTGGAAGAACCGTCTCTCTATCCTCGAGCCTGTTGAGAGTAGTCGCGTCCAATTACCCTCCTAGCGGGGTTTGCTTCACTGTCGCCTCCTCCTTTCCTGAATGACAGCATGTTTCTCTTTTGATCTGGATATCCCCTCAGGGATTTTCCCGCTAAGTCCTCAAAGTTATTAGGATGATTCTGAGGGGATATGATGTTTGGGGTGCGGTGCCGCGGGCAAATGTTGAAAATTTACCTATGCTAAACCATGGTGAAAAGGAAAACGTTGCTGAGAATTGAGCTGGCTAAGCCTGAGAACGTGTCTCAGTGGAGATCGACAGCCTGGGGGATCGGTCATGCTTACGGGAAGGGGCAGTCCTGACAATAAGGAATTGAAAATGACTTCCCTGCCATTCAGAACCGAATCATGAAAGCCTTTTCCCGGGACCGATTACGGAAATCTCTGAATCGGTTGTTCAACCGGCAATCGGGGGAGATTAAGTGCAATAAGATGGAGATACCTACCTGAACCATTCGGTGACGGAATCGAGGCTAGTACAGGAAGATGGCTCCAATCCTATATGAAATGAATAGCGGGTCGCGGAGGATAGTTAGCGGCTAACCGTATAAGTTTTTTCTTGACACGTTCATAATAGTAGTGGTAGGAAAATAAAGCAAAACATACCGGCTGGCCGGTAACCCAAGAACTGGATTCGAACCCTTGAAGGATCAAGTACGCGAACTAGCTAAATTCGAAACTTTTACAGAGAAAGGTCAGAAAAAAATCGACCAAATCTGTGAATCGGCTGCCCAGGTTTTTTATGAAAAGGGGTATTTGACCGCTACGTTAGCTGATATCGCCTCCGCGGCAGGCCTTACCAAGGGGGCAATATTTCATTATTTTTCTACCAAGGAGGAGTTGCTCTTCCTAATACTTTACCGGTACCATGAATCGGCCCTCTTACATCTCAAGAAAGAGCTTGAATCCCATCACTCATCTGATGACAAGATATATGCCTATATTCGAAATTTCATCATGGGTTATAAAGACCGGCAAATAGAGTCGTGCCTGGCCCTAAATGAGAGAGGGAACCTTCCGCAAAATTACCTGCAAATCATTAAGAGCAAGGAACGAGAAT
The DNA here is from genome assembly GCA_963789265.1 of uncultured delta proteobacterium. Taxonomy (GTDB): domain Bacteria; phylum Desulfobacterota; class Desulfomonilia; order Desulfomonilales; family Desulfomonilaceae; genus CAWBBA01. The sequence continues at coordinate 30,041 of CAWBKB010000001.1, forward strand.
TTGTCACCATCCTGAGATCGTTGGTTGTCGACCTACTGGAAAAAAACGAGAAAAGCCGCAACAAGGTTACTTTGCTTACTTATTCCCTGTTGGGAATGGTCACTTGGCCTTACCGATGGTTTGATCCCAGAGGCAAGTCATCCCCCGAGGAACTGGCCCGGACCATATATAGGATTTTTGTCGGCGATCTAAAGTTTCTTGCTCGACCACCCAAATAAAAGTTTTCTGATCCACATGAAAACAATGGGGCTGCACCTGACAAGACGCAGCAAGATGAAATAAAAACCTACCGGCCGGCTGGTTCGTTCTAGATTAGAGGTAAATGTGAAATGTGTTTAGCCTGTCAAGTAACTGTTCCGTAACCTGACAAGACGACCTTAGGACGCCCGGGGTTTTCGATATTTAGATCTACTTTCGCCCGATGCCGATATCAAGAAAGGCTTGTAGGAATGGATACCTATCCACCGTTTTTTCGGACTTTGGGACAGATCTTGGAGGAAAAAGCCGACGCATGCGGCGATAAGGTGTTCCTTCAATACGAAGAGGAAAAGACTGTAACTTATAGAGAGGCTGATGCCATTGCCAACCGCATCGCTAACGGACTGATTAAACTCGGTGTGAGAAAGGGCGACAAAGTCGCCTTGTTCCTGCCCAATTCCCTGGAATGTCTGTATCTTTGGTTCGGGATTTCGAAGGCCGGGGCCATCGATGTTCCTATCAATGTGGCCAACAAAGGTTATTTTCTTTCCCATCAGATAAGCGATTCCGAGGCGAACGTCCTCATTATCGAGCGAGGCTTCATGGACCGGCTTCAGCTCATAGAGAAGGACGTGCCAAAGCTGGAAAAGGTGGTGATCTGGTCAAAAACTCCCTTGAGCGGAGAAATGCCCAGCCTGGGATTTGAGTGTGCGGCCTACGAAGATTTATTAGCCGGCTCTTCTGAAGCGCCGCAAATCGCAATTAATCCTACCGACATCCAAACTATTATCTATACATCCGGAACAACCGGGGCGGCCAAAGGTGTGATGGATCCTCACACCAAAATAGCGCACTCGGCTCTGGAATACATCGAGGCGGTAAAGGCCGCTCCCTCGGACATCTTCTTCACCTGTCTGCCCCTTTTCCATGCCAACGCCAGGATCTTATGCATTTATCCAGCAATGCTTCTGGGAGCTAAGGTCGTGATCTATGAGAAATTCAGCGCCTCCAAGTTTTGGGAAGAGATCAAAAAGGCCGGTGCCACAATTTTTAACTCTCTTGGGGCCATGGCCCATTTTATCTACAACCAACCCCGGAAGGAAAACGATGCAGATAATCCGGTGAGGGTTTGCGCGGCCTTTCCTATGCCCGCATCCATCTATGACGATTTTCAGACAAGGTACGACCTGAAAGTGACAGAAGGCTACGGGCTGACGGAGGTGGCCATAATCACTTACAACCCCTATGGCCAACCCAGGAAGGGCTCTTGCGGGAAGGAGACCGGGAGTTTTGAAGTCAGGATTGTGGACGAAAATGATTTTCCTGTACCTCCAGGAACGGTAGGAGAAATCGTCGCCAGGGGACGAATGCCATGGGTCACATCCCTGGGATACTGGAATAGGCCTGACAAGACCGTTGAGCTCGCTAGGAATCACTTTTATCACACCGGTGACGGCGGGTACCTTGATGAGGACGGTTACATGTACTTTGTCGACCGGATGAAGGATTATATCCGAAGACGGGGGGAGAATATTTCATCCTTTGAGATCGAAAGGGTGGTCAATGCCCATCCGAAAGTCGTCGAATCCGCCGCCGTGTCGGTCAAATCGGAACTTTCCGAAGACGAAGTCAAGATAAGTGTTGTTTTGGAAGACGGCGTGAAGCTGACTCCGGAGGAACTGCTGGCCTTTTGTGAAGAGCGGATGCCCTATTTTGCCGTTCCCAGGTATGTGGAGTTCGTGGAGAGTCTTCCCAAAACCCCCAACGAAAAGATACAGAAAGCCAAATTGAGAGAGTCTGGCATTACGCCGGATACCTGGGATCGGGAAAAGGCTGGATATCAGGTAAAGAGATAACCAATCAGAACAACGGGATAGGCCGGAGGTTTAGGTAAAGCCGAAGATCGAATTTGAAAGTTGACCAACAAAATAAAGAACTAGTAGGGCTGAGCAGTGATCCGGCCAACTGATGGAGATAAGGAGTACCAAATGTCAGAAGTGGTTCCATTTTGGGAAGGGGTCTTCGTACAGGATAGCGAGGGAGGGAGGTTGCTTGGGAATAAATGCCTCGCGTGCGGAAGGATCTACTTTCCCAGGGCAGAGTTCTGTTTTGATTGCCTGGCTCAGGACATGGAAGACTTAGTATTAAGCCGTCGAGGGAAACTGTACTGGTACACGATCGCTCGGATGCCCTCTGCCCATTTTGCCCCGCCATACACGCTGGGACTCATTGATCTCCCTGAGGGTCTGCGCGTTTTTGCCCCGCTCGAACTTCTCGATGATGATTCGTATCGGCTTGGGATGGAAATGGAAGTCTGCATAGACGTCTTGTGGAAAGAGGGAGATCAACAGGTCATGGGATACAAATTCAAACCCGTGATCTGAGGAGGAGGTTCTCGATGAGAGAAGTAGCAGTAATAGGGGTCGGACAAAGTGCCTTCGGGAAGTTCCCCTGGCGGTCTGCGGCTTCCCTTGGGGCCGAAGCGGTAAAGGAGGCCATAGCAGATTGCGGTATCTCCCCTCGGGCCATTCAAGTGGCGTATTGCGCCAGGGCATACGATGCCAATTGCACCGCCCAAGGCATATTGAAAGAGGTGGGGATTCGAGGCATCGAGATGATCAACGTTGAAAATGCTTGCGCCGGCGGCGCAACCTCTTTTCGAGAGGTCTGGAAAGAAATAGCCGACGGCCGTTATGACGTGGGTATCGCCATGGGGGTGGAGTCCATGACGACTAGTCCCGTGGCGGGCAGGCTGATTCCGCCGGAAAAATCCGATCTGGATGGGCACTTGGGACTGACCATGCCAGCAATGTTTGCCATGGTAGCGAGAAGGCAAATGGAACAGGGAGCCACCGTGGAAGATTTTGCACAGGTCTCGGTCAAAAACCACAATAACGGCTGCCTAAATCCTCAGGCACAGTACAAAAAGGAGTTTTCCGTCGAGGATATCCTTAGTTCCCGCATGATTTGCGATCCGATCACCCTCCTCATGTGTTGTCCCAACACAGATGGGGCCGCGGCCGCCATCCTATGTTCTATGGAGGTAGCCCGAAAGTACACCAGCCATCCCATACGGGTACTCGCTTCTGCGCTCTGTTCGGCGGACTACAAATTTACCCAAGAAGATATCTGCGCCTCGCCTGTGGGGATCAAGGTGGCGAAGATGGCTTACGAAATGGCCGGCGTGGACCCCAAAGATATCGACCTGGTGGAAATGCACGACGCCTTCGCCAATGAAGAGGTCTTGCGCTACGAGGACCTCATGCTCTGCGCGCCAGGTGAAGGCCTGGATTTGCTTCGCTCGGGTGCCACCGCCATCGGCGGTAGGATCCCGGTTAATCCCAGCGGCGGACTTCTCGCGCTCGGACATCCTTTGAGCGCCTCAGGAGTCCGCACCGTGTGCGAGGTAGTCCTCCATCTCCGGGGCCAGGCTGGGGCACGGCAAACGCCCAAGGCCAAGGTCGGTCTGGCTCAGATGTTGGGCGGCCTAGTAACCAACCTGGAACACGGGGCGGTGGCCGGTATTCACATTTTGGCTCGCTGAGAGGTGGTGGATGATTAAGCGATTCAATCACGTAGGAATTGCCGTCAAAGATTTGGATAAGGCAGTGGCTTTTTTCGAGGAGATGTATGGCACCAGGCTCATAAGACGAGACAGGTATGAAGCCCAACAGTTCGAAACGGCCCTGGTAGGGATCGGTGATATGCGTCTGGAATTGATCGCCAGCCTTGATCCAGAAAGTTTGATTGCACGTTTCATTGAAGACAGAGGAGAAGGGATCCACCACATGTCGCTGGAGGTCGATCAGTTCGAACAGGCCATAAGGGAATTCAGAGGAAAGGGGCTCAAATTACTTGGTGTAGCCGAAACCGGTGATTTCAAAGCTGCGTTTATCCATCCCCAGGGAAACCTTGGGGTCCTCACTGAAATCATGGAGCCCAAAGAGCGGTAGCGGTAGAGCTTTCACAGACACAAGGATACCAGAAGGAGGATCGAGGCTATGGGAGAAAAAGAGCAGACCTTTGAAGAACTGAAGCCAATGCTTAGGCCCAACGGGGTCGAACCAGGGGTGATGAAGGTCGATCCGGAAAAGTGTACCAGTTGCGGGCTTTGCATTCTGAACTGTCCCTTTAAGTGCCTGGAGATGGACGAAGACAACCACCCGAAGATGAAGAGTGACTACGTATGCATGTCCTGCTTCAACTGTGCGGTCGCCTGCCCGACGGATGCCCTGTCGATTGCGTCCATCTATAACGTAAAGGGAGGGTTCTTCGATACCCAAACCCCCGCCATTAAAATGCCGCTTCCGCCGAACGATGCGGAGGGTAAACAGGTCGAATGGAACGCTGTGGAACGATTGGTACTGGAACGAAGAAGCGTGAGGCATTTTAAGAAAGACCCGATTCCTGAACCGCTAATACTCCGTGTGCTGGAAGCAGGACGCTTTGCCCCTAGCGGCGGCAATCATCAGCCGTGGAGATTCACTGTAGTCACCAATCAGGAAACGATAGCCGAGCTGGAAACAGCCTGCCAAAACTTTTGGGCCGGTGTTTACCCCGTGTTCAAAAATGATGAGACGATAATGAACATGGTGGGAGTTGTGGAAACAGGGGTTTTCGATCCCAGAACCCAGTTCGGCATCCGATGTATAGCTCTAAAGGAGTTACCCGTATTCCTCGGTGCCCCCGCGGTCATCTTCCTGGGAGCCCATCCTAAACTGAATAATCCGGCTCTTGTCATCGGTATCTGCGGCCAGAATATGACTATCGTGGCCAATTCTCTCGGCCTAGGAGCCTGCTGGACCAATTTCGGAGGTGTCGCGGTCAATGCCGTTCCCGAGCTGAGATACAGATTAGGATTTGAAGACCCCTGGGTCTGTACATACGGCCATCGTACTGGGCTATCCGAAATTCAAACAATCCGGAATGGTGCCGCGCCACTACCGGCCCGTCACTTGGTTTCGCACCGAGTCCAAGGACCCTCAAATCGAGGAACAAGTTTGACCAAGGCTGCGTCGAGCCCCACCCGGCAGGGGAAAGACGATGCCCGTTCGAGCCAAAGGGCAGGCATAGCGGTACACGCAAAAAAAAGGAGCAGGAACCATGGACTATTTTGACCTAAACATGAATCTGTCGCCGGAGGACATCGCCTTGAGGGAGACCGCCAGCAAGTTTGCCAGAGAGGTCATGCGCCCCATTTCCATTCAACTTGACCAGATGAGTGCCGAAGACGCCTTCGCGACCGCATCACCGTTTTGGGATTTCATGCGAAAATCTTATGAACTCGGCTATCATAAGCTCCCGTTTCCCGAAGATTTCGGCGGACCCGGTCTCACGCCCTTACAGATTCAGATTGTCATGGAGGAATTGGCCTGGGGGAGTTTCGGATTGACTCTAACCCTCAATACGAGCCTGGACGCTGCCGTTGCGATGGGAGGGACCGAGGAACACATCAAGAGTTTCACCATTCCGTATTGCCAATGCACAGATGCCAGCTACATTGGTTGTTGGGCCATCACTGAGCCCGACCACGGCTCAGACACGCTCATGGTCGGTTATCCCAGTTTCCGAGACCCAAGCATCCAGGCCCAGTGTCGAGCCCGCCTGGACGGAGACGAGTACGTGATTCACGGCCAGAAATCGGCCTGGGTTTCCGCGGGTCCTCTCGCCAACCGCATCCTTTTGATGTGCCAGATCGATTCCTCGATCGGACACGCTGGAGGCGGCATGTTTATTTTCTCTCTGGACCGCCAAGGAGTCTCCAAGGGCAAACCCGTTGAAATGGTGGGCGCGCGGGACCTATGTCAGGGCGAGGTCTTTTTCGACGAGGTCCGCGTCCCCAAAGAAGCCTTGATTATAGGGCCGGAAGGTTATGAGGCGGCGCTGGAAGCGCACTTATGTATGACTCTTCCCATGGTGGGTACGTGGTCGACAGGGCTGGCACGGGCTGGTTTTGATGAGGCCCTTGCTTACGCGAGGGAACACGTTCAGGGCGGCAAACCTCTCATTGATCACCCGAATGTCCAGCAAAAGCTTTTCGACATGTTTCGTAAGGTGGAAGCCAGTCGGCAGTTGTGCCGTGCAGTCTTTGTTTATAACTGGTCCCATCCGATGCAACCTGAAAAGCGTGCCATCGAGTACGCCATGGCTGCAAAGACTTTTGCAACCCAAACTGCATTGGAAGTTACAAGCGACGCAATCCAGATTCTGGGAGGCAATGGACTGACGAGAGAGTATTTTGTGGAGAAGCTATTCAGGGACGCCCGAACTACTTTAATTTGTGATGGGTCCAATGACACACTCTCTGTTGCTGGAGGGAATAAGATCGCTCGGACGTACCCGCGGAACAGGTGAAATCGAGATGCCAGTGGAGAATGCACCGTTTTGGTCTGATACGGAACTAGACATGGAAAGGAGGTGTTGAATGAAGTTGGAAGGCAGAGTTGCCCTGATTACGGGTGCCGGCAGCGGCTTTGGCAGAGAAACAGCCATACAAATGGCGCAGGAAGGGGCAAAAATCGGAGTTAACGATGTCCATGCACAGGCCATTGAAGAAACCTTGACGGCTATTCATCAGGTGGGATCCGAGGGATTGTCCCTGCTGGCCGACGTGGGGAATGTTGATCAGGTAAAAGCGATGTTTGAGAAAACTATTTCAAAGTGGGGAACAGTGGACATCCTGGTCAACAACGCTGGCATCGCCATGAAACCAGACTGGAAGGACTATGAGGAACTCCACAATACCGCTGTTCTTAAGATAGTGGATCAGGTGATGAAGACTGGAAAAGCGCAGGAGTCCATGAAAATCACGTCCACATTTAAGGATGAATGGTGGCACGCCACCCTGAATGTGAACCTCAACGGCACCTTCTACTGCACCCGCGAGGCGCTTAGAGTGATGGAAGAGAAAGGGAAGGGTAAAATTATCAATGTAGCATCGATCGCAGGAGTTCATGGTGAACCTAATATTCCTGCCTATTCTGCCTCTAAGGGTGGGATCGTAGCCTTCACAAAATCCGTGGCTAAGGAGGTCATCGGTTCCGGTATTATTGTCAATGCCGTAGCCCCAGGGTATTGCGATACTCCCCTTTTGACGAGCATTGATCCAAAACTCCTGCCGATCCTGAAAAGCCAAATACCTATCGGACGTTTGGGAACCGCCACCGAAATAGCCAGCCTGGTTGTTTATCTGGCCACTGACGAAGCCGATTATATTGTGGGCCAGGTCATCGGGGCCAATGGTGGTATGGGGATTTGATCATGTAAGCGCGGGGTTAGATCTCTCTCAGTGGAGAGAATGGATTCTGGCCTTTAACCAAACTGCAAAGGAGGATTAGGCAATGAAGCGCATGGGATTGTTTCTAACTTTGGTTTTCATTCTTGCTGCTTTTGCCGTTGGTTGGCAGCCTTGCTTTGCCGCCGGCACCAAAACACTGAAGATAGGGGCACTGGATTCCCTGACAGGGGTAATGGCGCCTGGGGAAGGTCCTATGCACCAGGGGGTGTTGCTGGGAGCCGACTGGATTAATGACAAAGGGGGTATCACCATTAAGGGACAGAAATATCACATCCAAGTGGTCTCTGAAGACACGAAAAGCACCGGTGAAGGTATGATCGCTGCTGCAAATAAATTGATTATGGAGCAGGGCATCAAATTCCTGGTTGGTGGAGTTATGACCGAAATGAATCTAGCCGCAAATTCGGTCGTAGTGCCGGCTGGAGTAACCCTTATCCGACAATATATCTGTCTGGCCCCTGATGAACTGGGACCCAATGCCCCACAGGTATTCAGCAATTCTCCGGGCATCGTGGCCGGCATGAGGATAGCCTTCGCTTATCTTAAGGAAAAATATCCCAAGGCCAAAACCATGTCCTTCATTTGGCCCGCTGACGGCGGTGAACCTTACCGGCAGAAATATCTTAAAATGGTGGCCGATGAATTCGGTTTCAAAGTGGTCTTCACCGGGTCGTTCCCCAACGACACCACGGACTTCAATCCGATTGTGGCCAAGGCCCTTGAGGCCAAGGCGGACATCTTTTCCCCCATGGACGGATGGCCTTATCACATAGGCTCAATCATTAAAGCCTCTCGGGCCATGGGATACAAAGGGCCCCTCTTCAACGTTACTCCCAGTGCCCTTTCAGACATCATAGACGCCGCCGGTCACGGAAAGGAAGTAGAGGGTTTCTTTATTGTCAGTTGGCATATGGATGATCCCAAGTTGGGGCCTCTCATGGCTGAAATAATCAAAAGAGGGAAGGCCAAGTTTGGGAAGACTTCTCATTGGCACTCATTCGGGTTCAACACCGTCTGGGCTCTGGTTCAGGCCATTCAGTCAGCCCAAAGCTTGGATCCGAAAGTGGTAGCCAATCACTGGCGCACCATGAAAAGCCTACAGACGGTAACCGGACCGGGGATCATGGGTGGACAGAAGACGTTTGGAATCAACAACGTGGTCTGCCAGCCTCTGGCCATAGTTCAGTGCATAAAAGGCAAACCGGTAAACGTCAAGTGGGCCGCCAATAATCATACGCCGTGAGTAGGCCGTTAGGAAGAAATCTGGAATTCGAAACCCGAAACCGGGACCCAATCGGTGACGGCAGATCCAGGTTCCCGGTTTCGGATTTGACCCACTGAGTCTATTTGCGGCCCTGGGCAGACAATGATTCAGCCTTTTCCATCGGAAAAATAGAACGGGGTATCAGAGAGTGGTTTCACAAGTGGCAGGGCATTTGATAAATGTGCTGATGATATCGTCCATATATATATTGGCCGCCCTGGGTTTTGCTCTCGTTTTCGGCGTCATGCGCATCATGAATTTTGCCCACGGCGCTTTCTACATGGTCAGCGGTTATGTCTGTTACTATTTCTGGGTCATTCTAGGTTTGAATCCATGGCTGGCCCTGCCGCTGACTATGGCCGTCATGGCACTCATCGGTCTTTTCCTTGAGAAGTTTTGTTTCCGCCCTTTCCGAGGCGACTTTGAAAAAGCAACTATCATGGCCATCATTCTGGTCATCATCCTGAAAACCGGGGCCGATCTGACTGTTGGTCCTTATACGAAAAGGCTACCCTCCATATACCAAGGCGCTATCACCATCGGGAATATCAGCGTGAACGCCGATAGGCTGGCTATCCTAATTATCTGCGCCGTCCTGTTGATAGCACTTACCCTCTTCATCCAAAAGAGCAAGACCGGTCTGTCCATGCTAGCCATTGCAGAGGATCAGGAAGCAGCCGCTTTGCAGGGGATCAATATTGATCGCATTTCCGCCCTGGCGTTTGCCATGGGCACCGGCTTGGTCGGGCTGGCCGGGGGAGTTATGGGCTCGGTATCCGTTTTGCATGTTGGGGTGGCAGACGTAATACTGATACGAATCATAGCCGTGGTCATTCTTTCCGGTATTGGAACCATCGGCGGCATTTGGGCCGGAGGGCTCGTTATGGGCGCACTGGATGCCCTTTGCCCCTATTTCTTGCCGGCGGCTTTTTCCGATTTATTTAGTTTTAGTCTAATCATCCTGATACTGGTAGTCAGACCCCAAGGTTTTTTTGGACATGAGGTGTGATTTTGTTTGACCGACTATTTCTCCCCGGAGTCGCTTGGGGCAAGCACGGCGGCCTCACTGGTTTCACAATCCTCTTGTTCCTCGCCCCGCTATATTTAAGTAGTTACCACCTACACCTGGCCAATCTGGTGTTGGTATATGTACTTCTCACTAGCAGCCTTCGCACTATCTACATTTCAGGACAGTTATCGCTTGGTCATGCGGCATTCATGGGTATCGGGGCCTATAGTTCCGCCATATTGGCCAAGCAGTTGGGCTGGACGCCCTGGCTCACGATTCCGATCGGCGGACTTTCAGCCATGATAGCCGGCATCCTGATAGGCTTCCCTTTTTCCCGGTTAAGGGCAATCTATTTTTCCATGGCCAGCCTTTTTTTTGGGATCACGGTGACTGCCCTCACCGGCGTTTTTCCCGACTGGACTGGCTATCTGGGCGGGATGCCTGGTATTCCCCGCCTGCTAGGCTATTCCAAGGTTCCTTACTTCTATTTCTTTCTGATCTTGACCTTGCTCTCACTCTTTATCCTTTATCGGATTGAACATTCTCGAATAGGCCTGACCTTTAGGAGTGTCGCCCAATCCTATCTGGCGGCATCGAGTAGGGGCATAAACGAGGCAGGCGCCAGGATCCGAGCCCTGGGTATAGGCTGTTTTTTTGCCGGTATAGCCGGCGCAGGCTATGCCCACTATAACACGTTCATTGCTCCTTCCAACTTTTCTTTGCTGCCGAGTATCTTTTTGGTGGTTTACCTTTTGGTCGGCGGGACGGAAAGCTTCGCCGGCCCTATTGTCGGCGCGTTCGTTCTGTACCTGATCCCTTACGTTATGAGCGGGCTCAAGGGATACACCCCATTCTTGCTTGCCGGCGTGCTGGCTGTGGTCATCTTCCTGATACCGAAGGGCATCGTCAGTTTGCCGGACCAAGTTAAGTCGTGGTTTAATGGAGACCGAAAGTAGAGAGGTTCTGAATCATGCTTCTTGAAACTGCCGGACTGACCAAGATTTTTGGAGGATTGATTGCACTTCACGATATCAATATGTCTATAGAGGAAGGTGAGATCGTCGGCCTGATCGGTCCCAACGGAGCAGGAAAATCGACTATCATCAATTTGATCAGCGGTTTCTTGCGACCCCACAGCGGAAGAATCCTGTTCGAAGGGAAGGACATAACCGGGTTAAAACCTCATTTGATGGCCCGGCTGGGAATTGGCCGTACCTTTCAGATTACCCCTTTCTTTGGTGAGTTTACCACGTTACAAAATATCGTGGCATCCTTCTATCTGTCTGCCGACAACAGCTTGTTCGGATCCATCTTTAACACACTGTCCTATCGCCAGAAAGAAAAAGCAATTTTAAACCAAGCCGAGAAGAACTTAGAATTGGTAGGTTTAGGGCCGGTGAGAGACGAACTGGCCAAGAACTTGCCTCACGGATTTCAAAAGGTGCTCGATCTGGCTACGGCCCTTTCCGTTAAACCTAAAATACTATTGCTGGATGAGCCTATCGGCGGGATGGACCCAGACGAAATTGCCCTGGCCTTGCAAGTTATTGACAGAATTCGCGCCCAGGGGACTACGATCCTCTTAGTGGAACATAATGTCGGTATCGTCATGAGCCTTTGCGATCGGATCATGGTAGTCAATTACGGACTAAAGATTGCCGAGGGACCACCCGATGAAGTGAGGGCCAATAACGAGGTCATCCGGGCTTATTTTGGTGAAGAATATGCTGCTTAAGGCGAAGGGAATTACCGTTCAGTATGGTAAGGCCAAGGCTGTAGAAGAAGTTTCCTTGAACATGGCCGAAGGAGACTTAATTTCCATCATCGGAAGTAACGGAGCGGGGAAGAGCACCATTTTACGGGCCTTGTCCGGATTGAAATCGCTCACCTCCGGAGAAATTTGGTTCCGGAATAAACGGATTGACGTGATGGACATTCACGAAATCGTGAAACACGGCCTTGTCCATGTTCCCGAGGGCCGGAGGCTTTTCGCTAATCTAAGCGTCCAGGCCAATCTCAAACTGGGCGCAGTGTTACGCCACGACCCTGTGGTCATAAAGCGGGACATGGAACAGATTTTTCAGTACTTTCCGAGATTGAAGGAGAGACTCAATCAAAAAGCCGGAACCTTAAGTGGTGGCGAACAACAAATGCTGGCCATAGGACGCGGTTTGATGGCCGCTCCTAAGCTGCTTCTGTTGGATGAACCTTCTTTGGGACTGGCTCCTCTGGTGGTCAACGAACTGGGTTCGGTGATTAAGCGCATCAATCAGAGCGGGATCAGCGTCATTTTGGTCGAACAGAATGTCCCGCTGGCCTTGCGCGTAGCGAACAGAGGATATGTACTTCAGGTTGGCCAAATTATTTTAGAAGGTGATCGTGAGGTACTCAAGAATAGTGCCCTCATCCAGAAAGCTTATTTGGGCGGTTAACAGGAAACGCAGGACAGGACTTTCTTGACTGAGCTGGCAAGGCATAACATGTAGGCTATGCAGCCCTGTCACTCCTTTACCATGTGGTTGGCGCTGCAGCCTCAAGATACTATTGAGTCGATCTGACTTCCCGCGCCCATTACGTGGCCTTCTTTTGGTTTGTCCCACCCTATACCGGTAACAAGCTATGTAGAGGGCGAACCGAAGACCATGAAGTGGTCACCATATTCGACAAACGATTCGGATCCGATTGGAGAAGCTCTGAACAGGAGTTTTGGGACTGATTTGAAAAAGACTCTCCTTGGACGAAGCGGCGATCATAAAGTGAGTCATGTTAGTTTCTCGAACCCGCACAAACGTTTGATTGGCAAAGCCCCCGGCGAGCCTAGTTGAGGTTGGTCTTGCTCCATGTGCTGAGGCTGACCCGGTCTGAGATAAGCTCGCGTAAAGGCTGCACATCAGTTGTCACTATTTGTAGCCGATTTGCTCAACCGTCTTCTTGCTAGGGCTCTGTCCTATAGTTCCCTGCAAGGACTTACGAGCTTAACAGGCAACAGAATTAGTTTGGGTGAGGATAGTGAGAAACGTCTCGATAAGCGGTGATGGATTTGCTATTGAGGCTCTTTTGTTCCTGTCAGGAGGAGGGCCGATGGGCAGCGCGAAACTACTGCTGATGGCTGAGCCTTCGCTGGGGTTGGCACCGATAGTGGTCAACGATCTGGCCGTGGTGATCGAAAGTTTAAATAGTCGGGGAGCGCCTGTGTTGCTCATTGAGCAAGGCATTCGTCTGGTCCTTCGCGTTGCGCAGCGGGGTCATGCTCTGCAAATGGGCAGGGTCGTGATGGATGCCGATACAGCACACTTTAAGGCCGGCCTTTTCAAAAATGCTTGCCTAGGCGGATGAGGTAGACACCGAGATTCAACGGATTAATCATGATGAGGAGGAGGACAGATCATGCGCTTAGAAAACAGAGTCGCGCTGGTAACGGGGGCTGGGACAGGCCTAGGCAGGGCCATCGCCAAAAGGTTTGCCGCAGAGGGTGCAAAGGTGGTTGTCAATGATATCAATGGAGTCACCGCCAGTGAGACGGTTGACGAGATCAAAGCAAAGAGTGGAAGCGCTGTCCATATCCACGGAAACACAAGCAATGAGGCGGATGCGGAAAAGGCAGTCCGAGTTGCCGTTGAGACTTACGGGGGACTGGATATTCTGATCAACAACGCCGGGGTAGAAGTATGGAAACTGGTCCATGAATTGGCCGTAGAGGAATGGGAGCGCGTTATGAGCGTCAACATGAGGGGAGTCTTTCTCATGTCAAAGCATGCCGTTCGGCAGATGTTGGCACAGAACCGGGGAGGCAAGATTGTGAATCTCTCCTCCGCTGGAGGTCTCGTTGGTCTTCCGCAACTGGGGGCGTACTGCGCCTCTAAGCATGGCGTCATCGGGTTGACCAAGACTATGGCGCTGGAACTACGGGCACACAACATCAGGGTGAACGCTGTCTGCCCTTCCTTCATTGATACTGAGATGGTCAGACGCTCATTCGAGCTTCTTAGAAACCGGGGGGTGCCTATCGATGACCTTCTGGTCCAGCTTTCCGGACGCCTGGGTACGCCGGACGAGGTCGCCGATCTCGCCCTGTTCCTGGCAAGCGACGAGTCTTCCTTTGTGAACGGTGCGGCCATACCCATCGACAATGCCTGTACGGCCCAGTAGGCCGCTCTGCGAAAGCTCTTGCCGAGAGCGTTCCTCATGGCCTCTGGGGCAAGGCAAACCACATGGACAAACTCGTGTACCATACATCCCTGCCACTCGCTTCAAGGGTCGTCGCACGAACCCACATCGAACCTGTAGAAAGACAAGAGATGGAGCAGTACCTACTCCATCACCTTGCTCTCACCGGCGTCAAATCCAACCTCTTCGATGATCCGGTCATCACAGCCATCCATCAAGGCTCAGGAGGAATATTCAGAAAGGCAAATCATCTGGCAAGAGGGGCTCTCATCGCAGCGGCCGACAGCCAATCTACCCTCGTTACCGCCGACCACGTCAGGCTGGCTGCCACTGAAATCTTTTAAGCAACCAAAACCGGGCCGGCACTCCCGGCTCGGTCCACACAATCTAAAAAACCAGGAGGTCTGTCCCAAATAATCAGGAAAAACCAGTCAATTTAATGTGAGAAACCAACCCTGCTTTGTCAGGCGCACCAATTCTTGCGCTGGGGTCATTCTTCACGGTTGGATCTCCGGTTGACAGACACGAATTAGATCTTCTATGATCAAGGTTCGCAAAGGCTTCGGCTTCCCTTTCGCCCGATCCGAATATGCCCGACACTTCAGGTGAAAACCACGTGCAAGCGTAAACCGCATCCATGACTAAGGGTGACAGAAAAAGCACAAATTCCAGGCTATTGAAATTCGGCTCTCGGAAAGGAAGAGGCTGGATTGATGTAGGGGGGACTCGAATGTGCCTCCTGGACATCCCCGGTGGCTGGCTTAGTATTGCGCGGTCAATAACTCTGTTCGCAGGAGAGGATACGGCAAAAAGGGTTTTGTTCGAAGCAGGGTTGGGAGAGACCTTTTCAGCGACGGCACTGGAAGCTGGAATTCTCAGTAGGACCTCTCAAGGCTTCAGGGATGCAGTGGACACCTATTCGGAGGCCGGCTTCGGAAACTTTATCGTGAGGGAATTAGGCTTCTCAGAAGGATACTCACGAATAATGTGCGAGGACACGTTTGAAGCATGGGCCTTGCTCAGCAACGGAAAGGTCTTTGATTCAAGGGTCTGCTACTATTCTACCGGGGTTCTGCTGTCTTTTATGAAGCATATTTCAGGGAAAACGGATCTCGTGGCAACTGAGACAAAGTGTATCAGTAGGGGCGATAACGAATGTGAGTTCGTCATTGGACCGGAAGACCGATTGCTGCAACAGGGAATAATTTTGCCCGAATGGGGCATGACTATTAGGGAGAAGGCGGAATTCCTTGAAAGCCTTTTGGAAGAAAAGAGGAAGGTGGAAAAGGAAATCCGGCGGAAAAATATCGAATTGGCCTTGCTCAACAAGATTTCTGCTACAGTCAATCAATCTCTGGATCTCGAAGAGATCTCGAATCTTGCAATCAGCGAACTTCGGAAAATGGTCATGGATAAGGCCGTTGCTATTTATGTAATTGATCCGAAAGAGAATGAGCTTATTCTGACGGCACATGAAGGATTTTCCGAGGAGTTCTTTACAAGCGTCAAAAAGCTCGACGTCGGGGAGGGGCTCACTGGAATTGTTGCCCGTGAAAAAAAGGCTATGGTTTGCGACGATTACGCGCAATGCTCCGAAGCAATCGAGTCGGCGGTACGAGAAGAAAAGATCAAATCTCTTTTATCCGTCCCTCTGATGGCCAAGGAGGTAATGGTTGGAGTTTTAACTATCACAAGTAAAACTCCATACCATTTTACAGACGAGGAGATAGCTCTTATGACTCATATCGGCAATCAGTTAGGTATGGCAATAGAGAATGCCCGATTGCATGAAGAAATCAAGGAATCGGAAAGCAAATACAAGACACTGGTTGAAGACATTAACGACGGGTATTTCGTATCCCAGAATGGTAGAGTTGTATTCGCAAATAATGCATTTCTGACCATGAGTGGGTACGCGAAGGATGAGGTCATCGGAAGAGATTTCAAAATGTTTATCTCCACTGAATCTGTCCAGCACGTGAAGAAAACCATAGTGGACATGATGATGGACGAAATAGTTCCGGAGCATTTAGAATTTTTTAGAAAACATAAGGATGGAAGAGACCTGCCGACAGAACTGAAAATCGATTTGTCGGAATTCGATGGCAAGCCCGCAGTGATAGGCATATTTAGGGACATCAGCGAACGTAAAAGACTGGAACAAAAAATCCTGGAGAATGAGAGACTGGCATCCATCGGACAACTGGCATCGACGATTGCTCATGAAATCAGAAATCCTCTTGGTGCAATCAAGATGAACGTCCAGATTCTTCTCAAGACCCTGAATATCCAAGGATTCGATAAGGAACGACTCGAAATCGCTGAAACTGAAATAAAGCGCTTGGACAGTTTCCTGCACGATATGCTGCATTTTGCCAAACCCGTTAAAATGAAGACAGACCTAAATTCCATTTGGGACATAATTGATGAATGTGTGGCAAGGCTCTCTGAAAGGCTGAGCCAAGCCAACATAAAAGTCCTCCGTAACAAAGTGGCAACGATCAGAAAGATACCGCTGGATTTTGGGAAAATGGAAGAAGTTTTCCTAAACATAATACTCAACTCCATAGACGCCATGCCGCGGGGAGGAGAAATAGAAGTTTCTGCTTTCGAGGCTCAAGAGTCAGGTCAATCGATGATACGGGTTGACATCAGAGATAATGGTGTAGGAATACCGGCAGGGCAAGTGCGTATGATCTTTGAACCTTTCTTCAGCACCAAGACTGAAGGCGTAGGTTTAGGCCTATCGAACGTTAAGAAAATAGTTGAGGCCCACCGCGGAATCATTGAGGTGGAAAGTCGCGTGAATTTGGGAACTTCTTTCAAAATCCTGCTCCCTGCGAGGTGAAGCATCGCTCTAAGGATACTGATAATCGACGATGAGAGATCCATCCGTAAGTCCCTTGAGATGTTCTTTCAAGAGAAAGGATATGACGTACTCACTGCTGAGAACGGCGAAAAAGGGCTGCTGATTGTCGAAACCGAAAGGCCCGAAATACTGATCTTGGACATCCGCCTGCCCGGCATGGATGGATTGGAGGTGCTGCGCGCGGTGCGGGCCAGGCATCAAATTGTCAGTGTTATTGTGATCACCGCCTTTCATGACATGGACACTACGATCCAGGCAATGAAACTTGGGGCCTATGAATATATCCACAAGCCTATTGATAGTGACGAGCTGGAAATCGTCGTTGACAAGGTTGCCAGAAACATCAGGCTGAGCGGGCGGTTGGAAGATTTAATTACCGAAATTTCCAGGGATTACAAGGTACATAACATCGTCGGCGAGACGTCGGCGATGCAGGAAATCTTTAAACTTATAGGTCTGGTGTCTGAAAATAGAGCGACAGTTCTCATACAGGGTGAAAGCGGCACTGGCAAAGAGTTGATTGCCAAGACCATTCATTACAACAGCCAATTTGGTAGAGAGCCTTTTGTTCCCGTAAATTGTTCAACGCTTGTTGAAAATCTGTTCGAAAGTGAATTGTTCGGGCATGAAAAGGGGGCCTTCACCGGCGCCGAGTATCTGAAAAAAGGTAAAATCGAATACGCTCACAACGGGACGATATTCTTTGACGAAATAGGAGACACTTCTCTTTCGGTGCAAGTGAAGCTATTAAGGTTTCTTCAAGAAAGGGAGTTCGAGCGAGTCGGGGGAAAGGAGCTATTGCGCTCAAAAGCTAGAATAATCGCGGCCACCAATAGAGGCCTTCCCGGACTCGTGGCCGAAAAGAGCTTCCGACAGGACCTGTATTACAGGCTTAAGGTAGTGGAAATCCAGGTTCCGCCGTTGCGGGATCGGAAATCTGACATTCCACTTCTTGTCGATCACCTTTTGAACAAGATCAACGAAGAACTTCATAAGAAAGTGACCAAAGTTCCCAAGAACATTATGACTTGCTTGATGAATTATCACTGGCCGGGAAACGTGAGAGAGTTGGAAAATATACTGACCAGGGCTGTTGTGCGGTCCAAAGGCGACGTGTTATCGCCAGACGATTTTTCGGATCTCAACCTTAGCGATTCGTGCTCCGCTACACGGCTCCCCGTCAAGCGGCTGGAGGACGTGGTGAAACGTCATGTTTCGGAGATCCTCAGATACACGAACTGGCACAAAGGTAAGGCCTGTGAATTGTTGGGAGTAACGAGACCCACCTTGAGGGACATGATCAAGAAGTACAATCTTTACCCGTGACACGGCTACTGGTTCAAGAAGGCATCCCCCTTGCCGGCCTTGTCGACTGAAAGAAACTTTCACCCCTCTGACTAAGAGTTTGAAAAAATCTTTCAAGTCTCCATCTCGCATGAGCACCTCCCGTGCTTAATCGACCCCAAAGTTTAATTATTTCACGGCACGATTCTAGAGCAGCTTTTGGCACAGTTCTTGATGCCTTTACAGACGGCTTCTTCACAGCGAGCTTTGCTGTCGATCATCAGTCTTAATGTTTCAGAAACTCCTTGTCAGGTCATGCAACATCGAACGCCTCCTTAGGTTTTTCGAGAAGCATACTTGGCATGCTTTCGTGCCCACTTCACGTTGTGATGCGCCCATGGCCTTTCATGAGTGTTAGAGGAAGGGCTCCCTTCCCGGTCAATGAATTGCGATTTTGTCGCAGAACTCCTACGCCGGATGCCATGCGTGGCTCGTTCACGGTGCATGCAGCTTGAGGTGCAAGGAGGTTTCACAGGATTTCTTGGACCTAGATCGGACCAAGACAACACAGGAGGACGATTTCAATGGCCGCAGAACAAAAGTTTCCCAAGCTGATGGAGCCGGGTGAGATCGCAAACTTGACCCTCAAAAACCGCGTCGTCTCCGCACCCATGGTTACTGGGTACGCCACACGCGATGGAATGGTCACCGAACGACTGCTAAGGTTTTACGCGGAGAAGGCCAGAGGTGGAACCGGACTGATTGTCGTAGAGTATTCCTACATAGACCAGGAAGCCAGCAAGTCGGCCTATTGTCAACTCGGAGTATATGATGACGAATGTGTCATAGGTCTCGCTCAGTTGGCAGAATGCATTCAGGAAAATGGGGCGAAAGCCTGTTTACAGATAGAGCATTGCGGAAGGCAGAAGTTCATTGGGACTTTCCCAATGGTAGCGCCCTCTCGTGTTCCCTGGGAGGCCCTCTTGGCAATGGGAGCCGTGATTCCAACTGAGCTCGGGATAGAAGAAATTCGGCACATAGTGGAATCCTTCGGCGATGCTGCACGCAGAACCAAGCAGGCTGGTTTCGACATGGTCGAAATTCACGGGGCCCATGGATACTTGATCACCAACTTCCTCTCTCGCCACACTAATCGACGCACAGACATGTACGGGGGCAGCCTCCATGAGAGGATGAGATTTGGCCTTGAGGTGGCAGAGAACGTCAGAAAAAAGGTGGGACCAAGCTACCCGGTCTGTATAAGGCTGAGCGGGACTGAATACATCGAAGATGGTGTCATGATTGAACATACCATAGCCTTTGCCAAGGAGTTGGAAAACATCGGGATCGACGTTTTCCACATCTCTGGAGGAAATCACCACACAATGCACTGCCAAGTGGTTCCGTCAAACCAACCTCTCGCTTTTAACGCGTGGGCTGCTGAAGCGGTGAAAATGGAAGTGAAGGCCCCTGTCATTGCCTCTGGTTCCATCACCAGCCCGGAACTGGCCGAAAGTATCCTGCGGGAAGGCAAAGGAGATTTCGTGTCTCTCGGCCGGCCTCTCGTTGCCGACCCGTATTTCC
Source organism: uncultured delta proteobacterium (assembly GCA_963789265.1). GTDB lineage: Bacteria > Desulfobacterota > Desulfomonilia > Desulfomonilales > Desulfomonilaceae > CAWBBA01. The sequence continues at coordinate 49,713 of CAWBKB010000001.1, forward strand.
CAAAGAAAGCGGAACTGGGTAACCCTGAGGAAATTCGTCATTGCGTGAGATGTAATCAGGGTTGTCTGCAAAAAGGGATTATGGCCGGAAAAAGTCTCATGTGTTCAGTTAACGTGGCTATTGGTAGAGAAGATCGGTTTGCGCGCCTGCAATACGATGAAAATGATCCTGCACCGCTATCAAAAAGCGTCTTCGTGGTAGGCGGCGGGCCGGGAGGCATGGAGGCAGCGCGAGTCGCGGCTCTGCGAGGGCATAAAGTTCAGCTCTTTGAAAAAAGGGAGCAACTGGGTGGGGCGCTTCTCGAGGCTTCTGTCCCTGAATTCAAACATGAGCTCAAAGACCTGATTGATTATCTGTCCAATCAGCTGAAAAGACTCAACGTGGATATCCATCTGAACACCGAAATCACGGCAGCCCAAATTCTCAAGAAACGTCCCGACGCCGTCGTAGTTTCAGCCGGAAGCAAGCCGTCCATGCCGGAGATTCCTGGGATTGAGAGCGAAAACTGCATCAACGGCCTCGAAGTGTACAGGGGAAAAGACGTCGGTGAGACCGTGGTTATAGTTGGTGGCGGCATGCTTGGTTCCGAATTGGCCCTTCACCTCGCGGAGAAAGGGAAAAAGGTCATTCTGACTACCCGGCAGGAAAAGATCGCTTATGACATGGAGATGGCCCACTTCATTGTGTTCATGGGAAGACTTGCGAACTCAGGCGTCCAGGTTCACACCAACAAATTGCTGTCCCAAATTACTCCCGAGGGAGTTGTCATGCTGGATCTGGCAAGGCTGGGAGAGAGGACGGAAGTGAAAGCGGATACGATCATCGTCATGGGTGGTTTTCAACCAGATCAGAGTCTGTGCGAACAGCTCAACGGAAACGGACTGCAAGTTATACCCGTAGGTGACTGCAACCAACCTCGCGGCATCCACGAAGCCATATATGAAGGCCATCTAGCGGCCAGATCCATTTGACACCGAGAAATAGCCTGCAAGGAGCGTGCAAAATGAAGTACGTGGTCGGAGTAGACATAGGAGGAACATTCACTGATTTGGTCTGCGTCGATGAGGCCGGAGAGATTGCCATCGTAAAGACTCCCTCAACACCTGACGACCCATCCATTGCGGTCTTGAATGCTCTTCAAAGGGCAGCTGCTGAACTGGGACTCGAGTACAGTTCATTCCTTACCAACATTACGCGCATATGTCATGGAACCACCGTGAGTACCAATACGGTGCTCACCTGGACTGGTGCAAAGGTCGGCTTTCTCACCACAAAGGGATTCAGGGATATCTTGGGGATGCGCTTTGGCATTAGAGAAACTCCCTATGACTACACGGTACCTAAGCCCAGATCGCTATCCCGAAGGTACCTGCGCGTCCCGGTTGAGGAGCGGATTAAATGGAATGGGGAGGTCATGGTCCCCCTCAACGAAGATGAGGTCAGAAAAGCGTGCAAGTACCTCAAAGAGCAAGGAGTTCAGGCGGTGGTCGTGGGATTTCTCTGGTCATTCAAGAATAATGCCCACGAGAACAGAGCCGTAGAGATATGTCGCGAAGAGCTTCCCGATGTATATGTTTGCTCGTCATGTGACATTCAGCCAGAGATTCGAGAATACTGGCGCTTCAGCACCGCGGTGCTCAGCGCCTATGTAGGACCGAATCTTTCGGGGTATATACATAATCTGGTGGAATCTCTTGATGGGGCCGGCTTCAAGGGAGAACTCCTCATCACGCAATCGAATGCCGGCGTCATTTCTCCGGAGCTTGCGGTTGAGCAGGCCGTCCGCACAATCCTTTCTGGTCCAGCCTGTGGTCCGGCCGCCGCCGCCTATCTAGCTTCGCCCCTAAACATGAAGGATCTGATAACCGTAGACATGGGCGGCACGAGCTTCGACGTGTGTCTCATCAAAGACGGCCAGCCGGCCACAACCTTGGAGACAGCCGTTGCAGGTGTATACCACATGAGGCTCCCTATGATCGACGTTCATACCATTGGAGCCGGCGGAGGCAGCATAGCATGGTTGGACAAAATGAATGTACTGCACGTCGGCCCTCAAAGCGCTGGCTCGGTCCCCGGTCCCGCATGCTACGGCCGTGGGGGTACCGAACCGACGAGCACGGACGCGGACTTGATTCTGGGCTATCTTAACCCAGCGTTCTTTAATGGCGGAGAGATGGTTCTCGACGTTAGCTTGGCTGAAAGGGCTATCAAGGAAAAAATCGCAGATCCATTGGGGATAAACACAGTAGACGCGGCCAGAGCCATAAGAAAAATAGTTGATCACAACATGTCGGACGCAATATCTACGGTTTCCGTGGAGAGGGGAGAGGATCCTAGAAAATTTACGCTCGTCGCGGCCGGTGGCGCAGGTCCGGTCCACGTGACGGATCTGGCCAAGGACCTTGGTATTAAACAAATCCTCATCTCCAGAAGTTCTTCGATATTCTGTGCGATGGGGAGCATCATTGCAGATCTCAGGCACGATTTTGTCACCTCTGTGGTCACCAAGGCGAATGCCGCGGATCTTGATGCCATTAACGTAGCATACCTGGACATGCGGGCCATGGGAGACCGTTACCTTTCTCGCGAGGGCATTGCCGAGACGGATAGATATTACGAAAAATCGGTTGATATGAGATACAAGGGCCAATTCCATGAGGTTGAGCTTCCTTTACCCAAGGGTCCCCTCAGCGACGCCATGAGAGAATACATGGTAAACGGATTTCACAAGAAGCATGAGGATCTCTATGGGTACAGAGATGAGGTGGAGACGGAGGTCATCAACCTCCGTAGATCCTGTTACGGCAAGGTCGTAGTCCCCGAGAGAAAGGCTATGCCCTGGTCATCTCCGGATGCAAAGAAATTCATCAAAGGGAAAAGAGATGTTTATTTTGAAGAAGAATTCGGTTTTGTTCCAACAAACATATTCGATGGGGATCGGATGCAGCCTGGAAACATTGTCGAAGGGCCTGCCATAGTTGAACAGAAAGCTACCACAGTGGTAGTTCCCCCGAAGGCCAGACTCGAGGTCACTACCTATGGCGATTATTTGCTGAGGTTGGGAGCCGCGGGCTATTCCCTTTGATACGGAGGAAAACAATGACCCAGTCAGAAAAGTTCAGGCTAAAGAGTGATGCTGCGGATTTCTCAATCCTTACCTCGGCGATGTTCACCGTTGCCCGAGAAATGGGCAAGAACATGGAACGCACGGCCCGAGCCCCTATCTATTTCGCCGCTCACGATTTTGTTACCACCATAATCACCCGGGATGCAGAGCTTCTCGCGCTTGCGGAATACATCCCTGTACTGATCGGGACTACACCTTTCGCAGTGAAGGCGGTCAAGGAGTATTTCGGCGAAGAGATTTACCAAGGGGACGTTTTTCTGTGCAATGATCCCTACACCCTTGATGGGGGGGGCCAATTGGCCGATTGGTGCATAGTGTATCCCGTATTTTGGAACAATAACCAGATACTCTGGATTGCGAACAAAGCTCATCAACAAGATACCGGCGGTGGGGCGCCTGGCGGTTACAATCCGGCAGCCATCGATGTCTATGCTGAAGGCCTTCGGATTCCTCCGATAAAGATTTTTGAAAAAGGAAAAGAGAGGAAGGACGTCTTCAATCTCATCATGACCAATGTCCGAATTCCTGAAACCCAGAGAGGTGATCTTTTATCCATGATCGGCTCTGCGAGAATAGGGGAAAGACGCATTGGGGCACTGTATGATACGTACGGTGAGAAGAAGATTGAGACGTTCATGGTTGATCTTCAGAACTACGGGGAATTTATGATGAGAGAGGAGATCAGCAAAATCCCGGATGGCACTTATCGTAGCGAAATTAGTGGCAATGATGGGGCGTCTGCTGTGGTCTGCGACATGACCGTCCGTGGAAGCGACATCTCAGTGGACTTCAGTGAAAGTGGACCGATGTCCAGGCAATACATCAATAGTCCGCTCGCGAACACGGTGAGCTGTGTATACATGGCGCTCATGACTTCTATCGGGAAGCGGATTCAATACCGTTGCGGCGGCTGTTACCGTCCCATAAAAATCGTCACCAAGCCGGGAACCATCACTCACGCAGTCTATCCGGTCACTCAGGGCAACTGTACCAACTTCATAGCCAAGCAAATCATTGAAGCATTTTGGAGTGCGGTCAGCCAGGCTGTGCCAACAGAGGCTCCTGCCGGGTGGGGGTCCATCAATTACTGGGTGTTTGCGGGCCTGGATCCGAGGCGTATGGAAGGATACGGGAGCCCGGATTTTCAGGGTTGCGCGAGCGGTGCGGGCGCAATCTGGGGCGTGGACGGATGGCCTACCAACGGCCCACAAATCTGCAGTGGAACCCTCTACTATCCAGAAATAGAAGTGGTTGAAGGTCTTTATCCGATAATCTGGGAAAAATGGCAATGGGCCACGGACTCCGGAGGGGCGGGCAAATGGCGCGGCGGATGTGGAGTAGACAACGTCTGGGTTTGTGATTCGGATCCCGAACCCATGCATCTGGCTTATGCGGCGGACCCTTGTGACTACATCCCGGCCCCGGCGATCGCTGGAGGAAAACTTCCTGTTGCCAACTCTAAGAGTCTCGTTCTTGCCGGCGGAAAGGTGGAAACACCCGAAGAGGTCCGGATGAAAATGATTTACATGCTGCACACTGGCGACAAAGCGATCGATCTGGTTCAAGGAGGAGCCGGTGTCGGCGACCCTCTGGAGCGGGATGTTGAAGCAGTGAGAGAGGATGTCCGAGACCAGTTGGTTTCCCTGCAAAGCGCCAAAGAAGAATACGGCGTGATTATTGATCCGGCAACATGGGAGATCGACCCGGCGGCTACCGAAAAGCTGAGGAAAGAACTCATCGCTTTGCAGCAATCATGACCCTGACTCGAGCCGAGATTGGCCATGGCCTGCCTCCGGCCATGGCCGCATGGTTGGCGGACTTACGAGGCCACATGGTTGCAATTGGCCAAAGCACCTCTTGGCGCAGCGAAGGTGCCAACAACTGACAGGGGAGCATCATGGTAGTTGGTGATGAATTGCGCAGGAGCTTTGAGAATCACCCCGACAAGCTTGCCATAAAGGATATGTATGGTAAGCACTTTCCTGAGGGTTTCAATTTCACTTATCGGGAACTTTTTGAATCGGTCAATCGCCTCGCCAATGGCTTTCTTGCTATAGGCCTATCAAAGGGGGACAGACTTGCTGTTCAGACTGGAACTGGAATTGGTCACATAGTTACTTTGCTTGCTGCCGCCAAGTTGGGACTAGCCTTCACACCCATCGACCGGTCCAACATGGCTGATGAAATCACGTATCTTGTCCAAGATAGTGGTGCCAGAGCGCTTGTGGTTGATGCCGACATATACTCAGCAAAAATTGCTCCCATCAAACAGAGACTGAATTCAGTTCAATTTTATGTTGGCATAGGGGAAGACCATCCATGTCAATTCGACTTTGACACACTTTTGAAAGAAGCGCCTGCCGATGAGCCGCAAGTGGAAGTCAACGAGGACGACATAGTAACCCTTATTTATACCAGCGGGACGACAGGAAAACCCAAGGGCGTACCCCTGACTCACCGGAACTGGACATTAAGTGCCTACATGTGGGCAGCCGAACTGGGAGTCCACCCCTATACCAAATGGCTTCTTGTAATGCCGCTGCACACCTCCGGTGGCACTGGTCTGAGCCTAGCCTCTGCCATCCGAGGGTGTTCCCTTATAGTAACCAATCCAGATCCCAAGAAGATTCTGCATTTGATCGAGAAAGAAGGAATCACATTTACACAGTTTAGCCCCACCCTGCTTGCCAATGTGATAAGGCATCCCGATGCCAAGAACTGTGATTTCTCAAGCATAGAACACTGGTTCACCTCAGCCGCGCCCATCTCAGCCGAACTGTTGAAGGAAGGGGCCCAATGCTTCGGAGAAAAGTTCACTCAGCTTTTTGGTACCACCGAAACAGCTCTGTTGGGTACGGTTCTGCGTCCAGAGGACGTGTCGGTTGAGGGTACGCTCTCCAAGAGGCTTACTTCCATCGGGAAGGCCTGTTTGGGCTACAAGACTAAAGTTATAGACATTGATGGCAACGAGGTTGTAGCGGGCGGTTCGGGGGAATTGCTCATTAAAGGCGTGGGAGTGGCGAATTCGTACTGGAAAAAACCCGAGGCGGACGATTTCAAAGATGGATGGTGGCATTCCGGGGATATTGTAAGGATCGATGAGGACGGATTCTACTACGTAATTGACCGAATGAAAGACATGATCCTCACTGGCGGTATGAACGTATATCCTAGGGAAATTGAGGAGGTCATAGCAGACCATCCTGCTGTCCACCTTGTCAGTGTAGTCGGGGTTCCGGATGACAAGTGGGGCGAAAGCGTGAAGGCTGTCGTCGTCCTTAAAGAAGGAGCCGAAATAACCGAAGAAGAGATCATTGAACATTGCAAGGCACGACTGGCTTCCTACAAGAAACCCAAGTCCGTAGATTTTATAAATATTGCCGAAATGCCAATGTTGGGCGGAGGATACAAGATAAAAAAAAGAGAGCTGAGAGAAAGGTACCGCAAAGAGTATGAGAAGGCCAAGGGAGCAAACATCGAAAGCTGGGGAGCAGCCTCGTGAAGTGGGGCCGCGTGACGAGCCTGTGACTATGGTATACGCAGACTCTCGGACACGATCCGTGGCTCTCACAGACTAGGAGCCTGCAATGAATTTTGAATTTACCGAAGAGCAACGAGAATTCCGAAGGAACATAGCACGCTACGTGGATGAAAAAGTCATACCTGTTGCGGAGTCTCTCGATGACACTGAGGAATTTCCGCGTGATATCGTCAAGCAGTTGGGGCAACTGGGATACCTTGGGATCAAATATCCTGAAGAGTATGGCGGCAGCGGCTTGAAAGACTCTAATGTATTTCATTGCATCTTCTGTGAGGAGTTAGCCCGCGGATCCTTGGGTGTTGCTTCGGTCCTTGGCATGCATACATCCACCGCAACCCATACAGTCTTCACATGGGGAACTGAGGAACTGAAACAAAAGTACCTGGTACCCGCCCTGTCAGGAGACAAAATTGCTGCGTTTGGGCTCACTGAACCCGGTGCCGGTTCTGATGCGGCGGCAATCAGGACAAGGGCTGTGAAAACCTCCAACGGCTATGTGCTAAATGGGAGCAAGATTTTTATCAGTAATGGGACCGTAGCCGATTTTGTTACCATTGCAGCAAAGACCGCACCTGAAAAAGGCGTACACGGGATCTCTCTTTTTCTGGTGGACACCAAAACCTCGGGGTTTTCAGTTGGCCGCCGTCTGGAGAAATTCAGCAACAAGTGTTCGGATACTGCTGAACTTGTCCTGGAAGACGTTGAGCTTCCACATGATTGTCTTCTGGGCGAAGAAAACAAGGGTTTTACCAATATCTATGTCTCCTTGGCTATTGATCGGATTATGACGGCCGCTCTCGCGTTGGGCCTGTCCAGGGCGGCATACCAGGCGGCTTACAATTACTCCAAGGAGAGGGAGCAGTTCGGCCAGCCTATTTCCAAGTTTCAGGCAATTCAATTCCGTCTCGTGGACATGTTGGTGCGACTGAAATCTGCTGAACTGCACACCTACTATGCTGCTAGCGTGGCGGATCGGCACGACAATCCCACGGAGGCAGCGGCTATGGCCAAACTAGTGGCCACGGAAGCTGCAAACTACATTTGCAGAATGGCAGTGTCCGTCTTCGGGGGTTATGGGTTGATGAGTGAATTCCCTGTTCAACGCTATCTCAGAGATTCTTTCTTCCCTCTCGTCGCAGGGGGCACGAACGACATCATGAAGCTGATCGTGGCCAAGCAAATCGGGCTGTGAAAGACGCCCGGGGAGGAAGGCGCAGGGGCACGAAGTTTCTTGACCCACAGCTCATCGCGTGGCCGTATCCGATGAAACTTGTGGGCCGTGCCACTTAACAGCGCTAGCTCTGCGCGGTCTCCTTTGAGAACGGTGACACCTGGACTCACGTTTAAGACCCAGGGCGACGTGCCACGCGGGTGGCCGCCGCATAGCATTATCCAGAGACCGTTTTCGACCAATCGTATGATACCAGCCCACAACGCAAGAATATTGGAAAGCCGGTTTCCGACCCAGTTCTCGACGGTTTTGAATCCGCAGCGTTTAGAGAAGTAGTTTATGAGACCGCATAAATAGATCTCGCATAAATAGATCTCAGGAATAGGGAGTGATGTGTCAACAACACTGTCAACAACACAAGAAGGAGGTCGGAAAATGGATGCGAAAGTCAGATTGGCGGAGGTCGCGGATTCTCTGACGGAAATTGGCTCAAGTGAAGAAAAGATGGAGGATTATGCTCTCAGAAGCGTTCCCGACCACTTCAGGAACACCAAGGCAGCCAACATGGCAATGTTCGGCATCCCCATGTGCATGTACTATCTTGCAGTGGGGAGCCTCAGCGTCGCCCTTGCCGGCTTTTGGATGGGCCTGCTCGCGTCGCTCTTAGCCTACATGGTGTTTTGTCTTTTCTCAATGAGCTTCGGCTACGTCTCTTGGAAAGGAGGGTACTCTTTCGACATGATTGCGCGGTTCAGTTGGGGAAAGACAGGCTCCTTCTTGCCATCCCTTTTGGGGACCTATCTTCTCATGTCCTTTTGGGCCATGGAAACCTACTGGCTGGCGACAGCACTCAAAACAGTCTGGCCGGATCTGAGCCTGTGGTTCTACTTCCTCCTTCTGCTTCCCCTCTTCATAGTGGTTCCGCTGTACGGGCATCGGGCCATGGCCAATTTCAACTATATCGCGGTACCTGTCGGGGTGGCCGCCACCGCCTATGTACTCATCTACTTCTATGGAATGAAAGACTTCACTGTCTCCGGGATCATGGCAATGACCCAAAAGCCCTTGATCCCCGGGGGCTTCGGGGCAGCCCTAGATTGGTCCCTTGCGGCCGTTGGGCTTTGGGGACTCACGGCGGGTGATTTCGGTCGGTTCATTCAAAAGGAGCATAAGCAGTGGGCCCTTGGGTTCGGACCGTTTCAGGGTGCATTTTGCCACATTGTGTTCCCGGTTCTAGGTATATTCATAGTCTTTCCCATGATCCAGATCCTTACTCCCCAAATCGGGGCCGAGAAGGCCGGGATGGCTGCCCTCAGCGCTTCCGTACCGTTCGTCATGGCAATGGGCCTGGTGGGAGCCCTGATGGTCATCACCTACCAGTTGCATATTCAGTTCATCAATGCCTATTTGCCTTCTGTGAATCTAGCCAACTTCTTCTCCGTAGTCTTCGGTGTGGAACCTGGGAGGAAATGGTGGGTGGTGATTGTCAATCTGGCCGGCCTTGGTCTTCTTGCGATGGGCATTATTGGATGGATCACCCAATGGGCCTGGGTCGCTGGTCTCACTTTGGGTACTGCTTGCGTGATATCGATTTCAGACATGGCATATCGCGCGTACAGAGGCATGGCAACAGAGTACGAGGAACTGCCGAGAAATATGCGGAAAGTGAATCCAATCGCCTTTATCGTCTTCTTCATCAGCGTTGGCGTAGGTATTCTGGATAAGCTTTGGTGGAAGTTTCTTCCGTCTCCATCGTTGATGGCGTACCCGATAGCGTTTGTCCTTTACTGGATCATTTCTGCCGCAGGCAGTGGCAGATTTCAGCAGGACGTCGCCCAGTAGGAGGACATTCGTAAGCATTCACTTACGTGCGGTGAAAAATTGTCATTGCGAGTCAAATGACACGGGACAGAAAGTTGGCCACGTAAGTGAATGATTACAGCTAACCTGATTATATACTTGACGAGCTGTGAAGTTTAAAATCCGATTCGGAGAGTCACACATGCGTTTGCCTTCTTTCGCCTACCATGCGCCGCACAGCCTGGATCAAGCATTGAAAATCAAGGGGGAACTTGGCACGCAGGCCGCGTTTCTTGCCGGCGGTACCGATCTTATAGTGAATCTTAAACATCGGCTTTCTTCCCCCTCAGCCCTCGTCAGTTTACGGAATATCAAAGAGATCAAAGGGATCGAAGTCAAACCCGATGCCGTGATCGTAAAGGCGGCAACCTCCCTGATAGAGATAAAAAGCAATGAGGCTGTTCGCACTCACTTCCCTATCCTCGTGAAGGCCGTAGAATCCATAGGTGCGCTGGGGATCCAGGGTTTTCGAGGCACGATAGGGGGAAATCTTTGTCTGCAACCTCGCTGTATCCTCTATAACCAGTCGCTCTTCTGGCGGACCGGCAAAACAAAATGCCACCGAACAGGAGGCAAAGAGTGTCTTGCCCTTCAGGGCTCCGAATCGTGCAACTCCATCTGCTCGGGCGACACTGTCCCGGTGCTGGCGGCCTTGTCCGCGCAACTTTCTATCGCAGGGAGCGGCGGCCAAAGGACGGACCCGGTGGCGGATTTCTTCACGAACAAGGGAGAAAGTCCTTTTAATCTTGCTCCGGATGAGATTGTAACCGCGATACGAATACCCATCCCGTGGGCGCCGATGTCCTGGTCCTATCAGCGTCTTAGTCTCAGGTCCGCAGTTGATTTTCCTCTCGTCAACGCGGCCGCAGCGGCGATAATTGACAAGGGAAGAGTTGAAAGCTTCCGGCTAGTACTTTCCGCTCTAGGCCCGGGACCTCTGGTACTCAAAGAAGCTGAAGCCATTGTGAGAGGGAGAAAACCGGATAACGCAATGGTCCATGAAGCAGGCGAGATCGCTCGGCGAACCGCAGAAGGCGTGGTTGTTGAGAATGCTGTAACTTCCAAAGCCTACAGAGTCAAGATGGCCGCGGTTATGGCTAGGCGGGCCGTAGAAGAGGCGCTAGCTCTTGGTTCATCTCAGTCCGCGGTAATTGAGGGTCAATAATGAAGAAACAGCTCGTTACTATGACCGTCAACGGCAATGAAATCGAGATTGCCGTGACCCCCAACAGCACGCTGCTGGAAGTTCTTCGCGACGAGCTTGGCTTCACGGGCGTCAAGGAAGGTTGTTCCGAAGGCGTGTGCGGAGCGTGTACCGTTCTCCTGGACGGAGCGCCGGTAAGGTCGTGCCTCACACTGGCCCTTGAAGCCGAAGGCACGTCCATCACCACTATTGAGGGACTCGCTTCTGATGGGAGGCTCCACCCTGTTCAGCAGGCATTCATAGATCACGGGGCTGTCCAGTGCGGATTCTGCACTCCGGGTATGATACTCTCGTCCAAAGCGTTGCTGGATAGGAGCCCTCATCCCACGGATGAAGAGATCAAGACTGCTCTGGCCGGCAATTTTTGCCGATGCACGGGGTACAAAAAGACTCTTGAGGCAGTTCGGTCCGTGGCGAGACAAAATACCACAGAGACGGGCGAGAAAGGTTAACCAACACAGCGTCAGTAGGACCGGCATCTTGCCGGTCAAGAGGTTTAAAACAATTGACCGGCAAGATGCCGGTCCTTCTGACACTATGGGGCGCCCTTGGGCATATTGCCCGTCGTCATGCCCGCGAACGCGGGCATTCAGACTGGACCCCGGATCGAAGTCCGGGGTGACGAATGACCGGCAAGATGCCGGTCCTACTGTGGCAATGGAGCCACGTCGATCACCAGGAAAATGCCGCCGAGTTTGAAAAGTGAATTACTTGGTCCCATCTGAACCAGTCGGAGGCGAAGACATTGCCTGAGTACAGTCTCATCGGGAAAAGCATCCCCCGCGTTGACTCTCTGCCCAAGGTTACAGGCGAGGCGATTTTCACGGCGGACTTGAGCCTTCCCAAGATGCTAGTGGGTAAGATACTGCGCAGCCCTTATCCCCATGCCCGAATCCTTGACGTTGACACGTCAAAGGCTCGGCAGCTTCGTGGGGTTCAGGCGGTGGTAACGGGCAAGGATACCGCAGGGGAAAAGTGGGGCGTATTCAGGTACACGTGGGACCAGCAACTGCTCTGCGTAGACAAGGTCCGATACGTTGGAGACGAGGTCGCGGCCGTTGCCGCCGTTGATGAGGATACGGCCCTGGAGGCGCTCAGCCTTATCCAGGTCGATTACGAAGAATTGCCCGCAGTTTTTGACTGTCATTCCGCGTTAGCCCCGGACGCGGCTTTGCTTCACGACGAATATGCGCATAACGTTAACGTCGCTGTTAACATTGATGTCGGTAACGTGGATGCGGCATTCAAAGGATGCGCATTGATTCGCGAGGACACCTTTGTAGCGGAAGAAGACTCGTACTTCATGATCGAACCTTACGCGGTGGTGGCAAGTTATCACGCAGACGGTTCGATTGAAGTCTGGATGCCGAACGCGTCTCCGCACACCAAAGCCAAAGCATTATCGAATGCGCTACAATTGCCCCTTTCAAAGGTAAACGTTCGTAAGATCACAATCGGCGGTGCTTTTGGGGGTCGATCCGACGTTTTTCCTGCGGAATTCATTACCTGCCTCCTCAGCATAAAGGCTCAAAGGCCGGTCAAGCTAGTTTACTCCCGTGAAGAGAACTCCATTGCCACCCGCATGGGTCATGCAATGATTACCACAATAAAGACCGGCGTGGACAAAGCAGGTAAAGTTCTGGCAAGAGACATTGTTTCGTATCTGGATGGCGGGGCATATTCCAGTACCGGTCCCATCGCGACATCCGTCCCTTTCTTGTGCCACGAGCAGACGTACAGAATGGACAATGTCCGATTCCGAGGCTATCGCATCTATACGAACAAGCCGGTCAGAGGAATGATCCGTATTCACGGCAGATCGTTTGCATGCGGGATTGACACGCAATTGGACATGATTGCCGAGCAATTGGGGATCGACCCGGTGACGATCCGGCTCCGTAATGCACGGCGACCGGGCGAAACGACTCCCACCGGTTCGTACGTGGCGAGCTGCGGTCTCGTGGAGTGCATAGAAAAGACAGCGGCCGAGAGCAAATTCATTGAGAAATTCCGCAATCCTGCTCCTAACCGCGGAATCGGCATGGGTCTGAATTCGGTGCAAACCGGATTCCCCTTGGGGATTCGCGGCGGTTCCCAGGCGTTCATAAAGTTTCATGAAGATGGTGGGGCCACTGTGATTTCAGGGGTCGTGGACAACGGTCAGGGAAACGACAACATGCTGGTTCAGATCGCTGCCGAGGAGCTTGGGCTTCCGCTTGAAGATATCCGGCTCATATCCGCGGACACGGAAGTCACCCCAACTGATGCAGGCTCGTATTCCATGATTTCCACGTTTGGCGGAGGGAACACGGTAAAGACGGCAGCAGCAGATGCCAGGACTCAGCTCTTCGAGGTAGCCTCGGACATGCTCGAAGCCGATCCCGCGGATCTGGTGGCCAAGGACGGGAAAATATATGTCAAGGGCGCTCCAGGCACCGGTATTTCCATTGCCAAGGTCGTGCGCAGGGCGTTGATCATGGGCCGACCGATAATGGGGCGAGGTGCATTTTCACCAAAGGTGGACCAGCGACGAGAGTGGATAACGAATCCTAAAGGTCAACTCTCGCAGGCGTTTTCGTTCGGTGCGACAGTTACAGAGGTTGAAGTGGACCCCGAAACAGGCCAGGTCAAGGCGCTTGAAGTTACGTGCGCTCAGGACTGCGGCTTCACGTTGAACCCTCTGGTGGTGGAAGGGCAGTTTGAGGGCGGAGTGGCAATGGGAGGCCAAGGCGGCATGCTCGCCGAGGAGCATCGCTGGAGCCAGGGGCACCTATTAAATCCCACAATGCTCGAATACAAGATCCCAATAATAAAGGACATGCCCAATATCAAGCCGATCATCGTGGAATCCATAGATCCAAGTGGTCCGTACGGGGCCAAAGAAGCCGGCATGTCCATCGCAATGTCGGCAGCCCAGGCATACTGCAACGCTGTGAGTAAGGCCCTTGGGATCTATTTCAACCACTACCCTTTGACGCCCGAGCGAATCCTGGACGCAATCGAGAACAAGAAGCCCGGCATACATACAGCTTGGGAATTTGAGCCCGCCAGAGTAATCGAACGTGAGGGGTGCGGCCGGAAGTGAGCAAACCTACTGGTACCAGGCCAAACTTCCGCAGTACTAGCCTGCGTCTCTTCTGCCCGCACTAAGAGCAGGCCTTTCGCAGAGAGGATTCGCGGTGAAAGTAAAAGAAATCGATCACATTTGCTTCGCAGTCCACAGTGTGGACGAAGCCCGCAAGGTCTACGAAGGAATTATGGGACTGGAACCGGCGTGTGAGTATATCGCTGAGGAGGAGTCCATACGAGTAATCCGGTACTATGTAGGAACAGTGGCAGTGGAGATCATGGAACCTACTGATTCAACGTGTGAAGTCGCCTCATTTCTGGAGCGCAAGGGTGAGGGCTGTTTTCTCATCTCGTACCGGGTTAACGACGTGGCCGGGGCCCTCGACGAAATTCAAGCCGCAGGACGTCAGACCATAGATAGGGAGCCGCGCCACCTTATGGGGAACCGGTACGCGTTTATCGATCCGCCTAAGGTGTTGCACGGGGTCCTCGTAGAGATATTGGACGGGGAATTCATCAATCCCGCGTCCAGCGACGAGCCAGTGAACCGTCTCTGAACCCTAGCACTTCTTCGAAGTGAATTTACCGGTGTCAGCAGATTGTCCTTCAGATTTTCTCGCAAAAGATCCAGGCCAACTCGTCGATCGCCTTTGCCAGGCCCTGAACTGGGTTGTTGATCGAAAAACCGGAAATAAGAAAACCTGCACCATTCGGACATAATTATAGACACTAGCTATAAAAGACCCGACAGGTGCATGAAGTGCAGAGAAATCCGCTAAGACCCATCTGTGCTACCGTGCGGAAAGAATCGTCTAAAATTGCGCGACTTTTCCGGATGGATTTGATAAGAGCCTCCCATGATTTTTGGGAGGTATGGAGATGCCCCGGATCGCGCTTAGACTTTCTGCTGACGAATTGCAGGATGTCAGGAAGCTTCGAGCGATCCTCGAAAAGGCAGGGAAGCACAGCCTAGACCTGAGATTACGGGCTGTTCTGCTCGTCTCGCAAGGGACTCCCATCAAGCAGACCGCAGGGATGTGCGGGGTAGGCACAACTGCCGTCAGAAGATGGTTCACCACTTGTCGGGAAAAAGGTCTATGGACGCTGATCTCCTTGAAACCGTACCACGACAAAAAGCCAGGGTGGTTTCTGACAACGGGAAGCACGAACTCAATGCTCGCATGAGAGGTATTCCTGGAGGCAGCAGTCAGGGTCGGGATGTGCGAACACTATCCATCTCAGATCCGGGACATTCTGCACGGGCTGAGATTCTTTGTCCAGTGTCCTGTGCGGCACGGTGATCGAGTGAGGCGAGAAGACCGAATCATCAAGTGATTGCGAGAATCTCTAACAAATTTTGACGGCTGCTCATGAAAAGCGTAGTCACTATTGACTTGCGAATGCGGAACCAAGTGGGGTGAGAAACAATGATCCCAGGATGAGATGAGAAACAAGGGCAATTGCCCCCGTTTTCCTGAACAATAGGCTTTCAAAAGGATCAGTATGCCGCCATATGCCGCGATATCACACCGGCTTTTGCGTAACCTATTGAATTGATTAGCTCAGGAAAGGCCTGTCACGCCGGAGGTCGCGAGTTCGAGTCTCGTCGCTCCCGCCATTAAAAGACCGTAATATCGGGGCGTTGACGTTAGGAGTCAGCTCCCCGATTTTTATGTACCGGCAAATTTGCGCCGTTTTTTTGATTTCTTTGGAAAAGGAACTTACAGGGATGATCAGGAACGTGATGAAGGTCGGAGCGCAAGTCGTGTTTTATGGTCGGCGATGCAAACTTTATGCGGTTTAAGCGTTCCTCAGGTCCCCCCGGTACTGCCAGCTGTTTTCCGGTAAGGACGGCAAGGACATTTGTTGACAGAGAGGCAGACAGTCAGGTACGCTTGAAAAACAGGCAGAATCAGGTTTTTTCAGCACCGTTAAGACGGTTTTGCCTCCGTCAGGTCTTGTGGTGGAGGACTGAATCTAACATGATAGGAGTACAATTGGATCAATTTGGCATGAGTTCTAATGCATTGAATCTGCCGAAGGTGGGTCAGATCGGGATTCTCGTGTACGATGTTGAAAAGACCAGATCGCACTACGAAAAGGTCTATAGTATTAAGCCGTGGATTGTTTTTGAAAAAAAACCTGAATTCGCCATTGAAAGAACCGGGCCCGTGGATGCAACTCTCAAGATTGCAACGGCTTATTGTGGAGGTGTGCAGTTGGAGCTGATCCAGGTGGTGAGCGGCAGGAGCTACTACAACGAAACGCTTGACGTCCGTGAAGGGCTGCATCATCTCGGCTTCATGGTGAATGACCTTGAGAAGCGGCTCGAAATATGTAGGGCCAATGGAATAGGAGTGCTTCAGCGCGGACAGATAAAACTGAAACTGGTCACCGTGGATTACGCCTACCTCGACACAGCGACCCAGGGGGGAATCATTTTTGAACTCATCCAGACGCGCATCGGTTCCATAAAGATGAAGATGAACTGGCTCAACCACCGGATCTCAGCTTGGACAGGGATTCAATAGAACCCATGCTCGATTCCGACAGTATCGCGGCAAGAAAGCCTTTTTCATAGGAGTTCCGGGTACACCATACCTAATTTTTGTAATGACATCCGGGAGTGTTGGTGCCCCATGTCCGAAGCCTCCGATCACTTTTGTCCCCAAATTTCTACTCTTCCCATGATCGAAGATCAGCCGATCAATCTCCCGCACGAGATCCGCATCAGTGATCGTAAGATGCACGCTCCTGACGTCCTTCTTCGAGTCGGTACCTTCTTCGATACCCACTAACCCAAAAATCTACATACAATTCTGAGGGGTTGGGATATGATATGATGTGCCTGATGATTGCACGGCACAGAAGATCACAGGAGGGAACGATGCTGTCGGTGGTTTTTTTATCAGCGTCTCTTGTGGGTTTTGCCCTACACCTGGGGTTGAGCAGGCAACCTCGGACAAGAGCCAGGATCGTCGAACTTTTACTCTTGTACCTGCTCGTGATAAACATCGGCCTCGGCGGTCTCCTGGCTTGGTTCGGACACACATTCACGGGAGATGAAATCGCTCGCGAGATAGGTTGGCAGCCGGGAAGTCCATTTCAATTCGAAGTAGCTGTAGCAGACCTTAGCTGGGGCGTATGCGGAGTGCTTTGTATTTGGCTAAGACAGCACTTTTGGACGGCCACGGGTATCGGAAGCTCTGTTTTTCTTTTGGGATGCGCTTTTGGCCACATCAGACAGATAATCCAAGAGGGGAATATGGCGATCTACAATGCAGGGCCTGTGCTATGGATCGGTGATCCGGGCGTTCCCATTACCATCTTGATTTTGCTCGTAATGCGGTCCCGACTTCAGAAAAGAGCCAGCCTAATTTCGTAGACAAGGGTCCTCCTCTTGACCTTGAGATGGTCTATCCCTCAAGGATTACCCTCTTGGACCCTTAAATACGAGCGGTTCGGCTTGGTTTATAAGCCGAAAAGGTGCAGAACATGGCAGCATTGAAATCGGCGTGGCTTGCGTGCATCCTCGCCCTGGCTCTGCTCGCGGGCTGGGGTGGGAACAACGGCGCCCTCTCCAGCGCGGAACTGGCCGACAAGCAGGCGACGCAACCGCCGGCGAAACCAGCGGCCTTCTTTATCGGTCTGGAAAAGGCTCGGCAGATCGAGAAAGAGAATTCTCTTCCGCTTTCCAGGTTCTACGACACACCCGATCTTCCCAAGGGAAAACCAGGTGACTTGATCCGCACCGAGGAGTGTTCGGACTATCGGTTCCCGGCTGAGCTGGCACTCGAGCCCAGTGAGATTGGGATAAAGGTCGTGCGGTTTCTTTACCTCTCGAAGTGTGCGACTGGGCAGCAGGTGCCCGCGTCGGGTGTGATTGTCATTCCCTACGGGGAACCACCTCCGGGCGGCTGGCTGGTCACCCTCGCCACCTTCGCGGAGAAAATCCCGGCCGGCAGGGTGCTGAAGCCCGATTGGGCCAACAATCGACATTTCCAGAAGTTTCGCGAGCTCAGCGTGCTGGGTGAAAGACCCACTCACGGGCCGATCTTGTTGCTCCAGGGCGAGGCGGACCAGTCCATCCCGCCCCGCCCCACGGATGCTCTCTACGAGCGAATGAAGCGACAGAAATCGCAGGTCGAGTACCGGAAGTACCCTGGCCTCGACCATGTTCCCCTGGTGTTTGGCTCCTTCCGCGACCAAGTCCGCTGGGTGCAGGACCGATTCGCCGCTAGGCCGGTGTCCAACAACGCTGTCACCCCCCATGGCATTGCGTTTGCGGCACTGATCAGGAACACGGGGTCTCAGCACACGACGCAGTTCAAATTTGGCGGCCTTATCATTCCAAATTTGGCGGCCTGTTCCAAACTGAGTGAGAACCGGGACCTGAGAGGAGAAGGCAAATGAAAGAATTGGGTGTGGGAATCATAGGAACTGGCTGGGTCTCTGATGAATACGTCCGCTCTTTTCAGATGAACCCTCATACAAGGGTAATGGCTATTTGCAGCCGGGACAAAGAGGAGGCTAAAGCCAAGGCGGTCCAGCACGATCTGGTAAATTGCGCTCCTGTCACCACGCCAGAGGAAATGATGAAACTTCCCGGTCTTGATATCGTCTGCATCAACACCCCGAACTTTCTTCACGCCGAACAAACAATCATGGCCGCCGAACACGGAAAGCACATTGTCGTTGAGAAGCCCATAGCCATAGACTGGCAGGATATGAAACTCATGAAAGACGCAGTTGACAAAGCAGGGGTCGTAACCATCGTAGGATTCGTCTTGCGATGGAATCCTCTCTTCATGACAATTAAGCAGATGCTAAGCGATGGCGTGCTCGGCAAGGTGAACTATGCCGAAGTGGACTACCTGCATGCGATCACCCCGGCTTATAAGTGCTATCCGTGGTCAGTAAAGAAGGAGACAGGAGGGTCGATTCTGCAAGTTGGGGGCTGCCACGCAGTGGACGGCCTTCGTTGGTTCGTGAACGATGAGGCTACAGAGGTCCTCGCCGTCTCAGGTAGGTTCCGATCAGATTTTGAACAGGACACGACGATTACTCTGTTGGTGAGATTCAGAAGCGGTTCGATTGGAAAGGTGTGCTGTTCATATGATGTGGCGTGTCCGTACATTTACAATGTCGAACTCTTTGGGAGCAAGGGAACAGTGATCAATAACCGGGTATGGGCTCAGCAGAGCTTTCCGGGACAGGAAGACTGGATTACAATCCCGACCACAACACCGGATTCAGGAGACGTAGCGCACCATCCTTTCCCCAATCAGGTCGACCATTTCGTGGACTGCATTCTTGGTCAACGGAAGACCATTGTGGATCTGGACGATGCCACCAAAACCTTCGAGATCATCGAAGCCGCCGACCGGAGCGCCGTCTCCGGAGGACAGCCGGTGAAGCTCCCCCTGGGTTGGTGAAAACCAACTAACCCCTTGCCTTAAAGCGCCCATGTGAGGAGCCAAGTCGTAAGGTAAAGCCGGAAACTCTGGCCACATGAAAATTGAGTCTTTGACCGTGGACCAAATCTCAATTTCAAGACAGGTCACACAGAAAATGGATCTGACTCTGCAAGAATATTGAGCAAATCCATGCTCATAAAGACATGATGCTCCTGTTTTGACTGTCCTGCATTTTGCGGTCGATGATTTCTCCCGTGGCTACAATCAAGACTACTGCAGAAAACTAAATGATTACTGTGGGCATTTCTCCTAAATCCGGCATTATGCAGGGCAGTGTAGTGTAGTTTTGGTCTGCTGCGGCAAAACGGTCTGATGTCACCGTAGACCGTGGAAGTGATCAAAATCCCAGGGCTCCCAAAGGGCTCCCAAAGTACATAATGTGGCGTTATTTAAGCTTGTAGCTAACGTGAATTGACGTGTGATATCAGCTAATGCTGGACATTATTGCCTGGACCTTCCGCCTGTCACGCCGGAGGTCGCGAGTTCGAGTCTCGTCGCTGCCGCCACAACACGCCAAAAAACACAGGAGATTTCAGGCCAGGTAATTTCCTGGTGTTAAGGGCAAAATCATTTTGCCCTTGTTGCAATTTTCAATGGGTTAATTTGAGCGATCCTTGAGGGCTTCCCCCTCCCAAGGATTTCTATTTTGTGGGTGGGAATCCATATCGCTGTCTCCTATAATGGAAGGAAGTCAGATCGATCGCTAGCGGTTCCCAGTCCTTGGATGCAAACGATTAATACCATCTACATGGGATATGCTGCTCGGTGCCGAAGGGTGGCATGGAATACGCCAGTTGCTCGAGAGTAGGGCAGCCCATGCCACGCGGTGCAATTCCGAATAATTGGCCAACGGGAAACAAAACCTTTCGACGCCGTCTCTCGGACGATGCACTCAAAGATGCATACGAGAAACTGAGGGCCCGGCCATGGGGCGTAGGGAGACGAAAATTCTCTTTGATTTCGTATCCCGAGCCTTGCGCCGCCCTGGACCATCTTTAAAGAATATCATGGAATGCCGCAGGGGCGTCACCAGAAACAAGACTGACTTCAATCCTTGGTTCAGGTGTCTTTCACTTGTCGTGAATAGTGAACTGTTGGTTCTGAGGCGCAAGTCGGATCCCACCGTTAACCTGAGACCCGAGGATAGGAACAATAACCGGTGGTTTAAGATAGAAACCGATCACATTTCCATTGCCATTCCTCAGTCTGGAGGGCAAAATTCAGGCCTTTTCGCGAGGGCACTTTCAGAAGTGCCGGGGAAAAGCCATTCATTCCCGCGCAGCATAATGACACCCGTTAAGATAAGGACGACGCTAAAAATGCCATCATTGCGACAACGCACAAGCGGATAGAAGAGAAGTCTTTGAAGGACATGTCATTCTGGTTGAGACTTAAGGATTTATCACGTTAGGTCGTCTCTTGGCTGAAAGTTCCCATTCTAAATGATTAGAGCCATATCAAAGCCCACTCTAACCGCGGTCGAAATTTTTCCTATTTCTTTGGCATCTCCTATCACCACAACATTGGTCCGGTCTGAGTTCACGGATCTCGCAAGATCATTCACTGGTACAGTGCCTGTAGCAACAATGACCGTATCAGCCGGAATCGATTCCGTTCCGGTATCAGTTTCTATGCGCACACATTTCTTGGCAATTTCGATGATTCTCGTCCTCGTTCGAATGCGCACCCCCGTGAGCTCGAGATTCTTAAGGAGTGACCAGCGAGTGCTTATACCAACATTTGTTGCCGGGCGTTCGGTAATTTCGATGACCGTTATCTGTCGTCCACCCTCGTAAAGCAGTGCACGGAGTTGCTCTATGTTGTCAGCGGAATGGTACGCTAAGAAGGTAAACGCCTCTGCGGTCAACACGCCGAGATTGGCCACCAATAACGCCGTTTCACAGCCTGTAGCTCCACCGCCTATTATCACTACTCGCTTTCCGATATCAGACACGGTGCCGCAGAGCACATCCCAGGCATTTATGACATCAGAGCTATCCATTCCCGGAATATCCAATTTCGCCGGCTTGGCTCCGGTGGCAACAATCAGAACGTCCGGCCGCTCGGATTCGATTATTTCCGGGGTCAGCGACGTATTAAGCTTTATTTTGACGCTCGACGATGCCAAACGATTCTCAAGGCTAGTCACAGCTTCCAGATACAAGCCTTTTCCAGGCAGAGGACCGATTAGGTTTATCTGCCCTCCCAATTTGTTATCGTTTTCGTACAAAGTAATATCATGGCCTCTTCTGCTGGCGATAAGGGCAAACTCCATACCTGCAGGGCCTCCACCGGCTACGAAAATCCGCTTTCTTACATCGGTTTCTCGGATTTCCGTCTCCGCTTCACGACCTACGCGAGGATTTAGAGTGCAGCACACGGCTGAGCCAGTAAAGATTGCATCGATACATCCCTGATTGCAGCCTATACAGGGCACTCTCTCTTGTTGTCGGCCGGTTCTAACCTTTATAGGAAGATTAGGGTCGGCGATGAGAGGTCTCCCCCAGCAGATCATATCCGCGGCTCCAGAGCGCAAGGCCCTTTCCGCCACCATGGGGTCCCCCAAACGATTTGAGGCAAAAACGGGGACCCCGACTTTCTCCTTTATTGCACGAGACAGGTACAGGTAGGCACCTGGCGGAACTTCACTGGTCACTTGCGGAACCTTTGTCTCATGCCATCCACCGGTAACATTGATGCCGTTGACTCCCGCCTTTTCGGCCTCTATGCAAAAGAGGGAAGACTCGGCAAGCGTATTTCCACCGTTGACGAAATCCTGTCCCGAGACCCTGATCCCCATAGGAAAGTCCTCTCCCAGGGCAATTCTCACTCGTTCTATTACTTCAAGCCCGAAGCGCATTCTTTTCTCGATGGACCCTCCATATTCATCTGTTCTATGGTTGGTCACCGGAGACAGAAATTCTCCAATAAGATAGCTGCCGCCTGCCAAGACTTCGACATAATCAAATCCTGCCGCCTTGGCGCGCAATGCCGCCTTCACATAGGCTTCCTGGACCTCGGCTATATCGTCTTTTGTCATCGCGCGAGGCAATTCTCCACTTAGCGGATTGGCTATGGCGGATGGGGCAATTGGCTTCATTCCAGTTATCTTTTCAGAAGCGTTGCGACCCTGCTGCATGAGCTGTATACCGATTTTGGCTTCGGCGGTGTCATGAAGCTCATTAATGTATTCGAGAAACGGGCCTACAAAGGAGTCGTCAAAAAGACCGAGTATAAGGGGAGAGCTACCGATCCTGTCAATGGCCACGGGACCGATTGTCATGAGGCCGACTCCCCCCTTTGCTCTTTCTCGGTAGAAGGCCTTATAACGATCCGTTAGGCTGTAATCGTGAGTATAGAAGAGTGCCATGGCCGGCATGACTATTCTGTTTCTTAACGAAAGCCGATTGATATCAATCGGCTCAAAGAGCTTTACAAATTCCATAGTAGCAGACCTTGTGTTGGGAGCTGTTGCCTGGATCATGACTGAGCCGCCAGTCATCTCGCTTAGCACATGTCAAGGTTGCCGGTCAAGCGTTTCTTCGAATGGCGTCCACCGAGACCGTAGGGACATAGCTGAGCCGATATCCTATTTTTCCAGCTTATTGCCCGGATTTTGGTTGCACTTCGTCCTCTTTTTTATTTACGTCGCCGTTTTCGGCTTGCCTTCACAAGTAAAGAGAATTAGATTGTTCGTGTAATCAATTCTGACTTTCAGGTCACCTCATGGAAATTTTGACCAAAAAGGGGATCTTCTCGTGACAGAACTAAGGCAAATGCTCGATAAAGGGCTCCTAACGCGCGACGACGCGTCCGACCCGGAAGTCGGTGCCGGGCAGAATGAACGACCGGTGGAAACGGAGGTCTCGGACTTACAGCAGGCCAAGAGGCTGCAAATTATAGACAAATCAATTGCTTTGTTTTCCCAATTCGGTTACGACGCCGTCAAAGTAAGTGATATCACTTCCGCGTCTTCAGATGGGCAAGGGCACCTTTTATCTCTATTTCAAGAATAAAAGAGAACTTCTGCTTGCCTGCTTCGACCGGCTATATTGGCTCTTGGTCCCTCTGGAAATGTGGGATGTGATTCGGAATGAAACGGACATCTTCCTCAAGTTGCGCCACAGGTGGGTGGGGGGGAATGAGAAGTATTCCACATTCGCGGGAGTGCTGAGCCTCATTAGGACTTCGTGTTTTTGGGACGAAGGGGAGGTGAAGGAAAATGCGAGAAAGGCCTACGATGTAATTATTGCGCCCATCAGGAAAGATGTGGAAGAAGCAATCGCCAACGGCATAATCCGGCCTATGGATGCACAACTGGCTTCTCACGCGGTTCTCGGAATTATGGAAGGCGTCTCTTTTTTATTGAGCCTGGACCCGAGATTCTCTAATGAAGAAGGAGCGGATTTTATCTACACCTTTGTGAGATCCGCCTTAAGTGAAAATAAATCGGCCGAAGTTGTGCAGAAAGCTGGGCAGGATTTGCGTGCAACGATAACAGACGTGAATGGTGTGGTCATCGAGTTGACCGACGTCTGCTTCAACGGGTCACCTTACCTGGCCGGAAGATTAGGTGATGCTGAAATAAGTGTAGACCTGTGGCGACTTTCAAGTATCAGGCCGGGGATTGCAGATTCAAAGAAGATCGCCCTACTCACTGCGAATAATGGACAGGAGACGTCGCTCGAAATCGATGACAACATCTTGATTACTGGTGATACACCTTTTGGCGGCCTGCAAATTCCCTTCGAGAGAGTCCTTCAAATATCTTTCCAAGCGCAACAACCTTGATTCATACCTGGAAACCACTATAGGCCGGCTTTCTCTATCCTCTGCAATGTGTGTGTAGGGTTGGGCTGACCGGCCATTCAGTGTTGTCTGGCCCAGTTTTCCAACTTCAGAATTGTGCCCCATCCCAGCTTGATCATCAGACCTAGCGATATCTTCTGTAATTGCTGGGCATTATCACTCAAGGAAAACTTTTATAGTGATCGCCCAAAAAGTTCTTGACAGGGTAGCTCAACGCCAGCTAATGTATCGGAACCTGACTGGGACGTCAGTCACCACAATGCTCTGCGATAGGCTCTGTCCGATGGTGCTCGATCCTACCATTCTTACGCTGTTTTCCCCTTTTGAGGCCGGTTCTTTCGTCGCGGGAAGGAGGAACGATGTTCACTCTCGGTGATATCCCGCGACGAAGTGCTCGCCTATACGCTAACAAAGAAGCGCT
This sequence comes from uncultured delta proteobacterium, assembly GCA_963789265.1. Classification (GTDB taxonomy): domain Bacteria; phylum Desulfobacterota; class Desulfomonilia; order Desulfomonilales; family Desulfomonilaceae; genus CAWBBA01. Next base: position 74,392 of record CAWBKB010000001.1, read on the forward strand.
GGTATTCGGAAACCATCGGCTTACCTTCGGTCAGTTTGACCAAAGAGTCAACCGCGCAGCCAACGCCCTTTTGAGTCTGAAATGCCAGAAAGGCCAGCGCATAGCCATTCTTTCGGAAAACAGCCACAAGTACCTTGAAGTCTATTTTGCCGCAGCCAAAGCGGGTCTCGTCGTAGTACCTTTGAACTTCAGGCTTTCCGCAAACGAGCTTCTTCAGATTGCCGGCGATTCCGAACCCGTCGTATTCCTGGCGGGCGAAGGCTACGAAAACATCGCATCGAGCATCGGGCGGCTATTACCGAGCATTCGCGTATGGATTGGTCTCGATAATCCGGTCGAAGGATGCTTCCTCTATGAAGACCTTTTGCAAGGTGCTTCTGATTCAGATCCTCGAATTTCGGTAGATGAGAATGAACTTGCAGTCTTGATGTACACCGGCGGAACCACCGGCCAACCCAAGGGGGTCATGCTCTCTCACAGAAACCTCCTCTCGGCAACTCTCGGAATGGCTCTGGGATTTCAGTTCAACGAATTTGACACTACTTGCATGTTTTTGCCTCTTTTTCACGCCTCAATCTGGCCGGTTTTCGTATGCATGATGGTCGGTGGAAGCGTCGTGTTGCTGAAGCGCCCTGACCTTGAAGTCATTCTTCAGGTTATTCAGGATGAAAAATGCACACATATGAATGCAGTTCCTACTGTCTATAACTGGCTCATGGACTATCCTGGGCTGGACAATTACGACCTGTCGAGCCTTCGCCTCATTATTTATTCCGGCAGCCCGATGCCCCTGGAAATCCTCAGGCGGTGCATCAACAAGTTCGGCAACATTATGGCCCAAGGCTACGGGCTCACTGAAGCGGCTCCGCTTGTGACAATGCTCATGCCGCATGACCACGTTTTGGAAGGTCCCAGATCGAGGTTGTTAATGAGCGCCGGTAGAGAATCGGTACCGGTTGAGGCGAGTGTTGTAGGTGTGGATGGAAAACCTCTAAAGCCAGGCGAGGTCGGCGAAATAGCCGTCCGCGGGCCTAATATCACGACCGGGTACTGGAAGAACGAGAAGCTTACAAAAGACAAGATACGGGACGGATGGCTGCATACCGGTGACGTGGGGAAGTTCGATGAAGAAGGATATCTCTATCTCATTGATCGCAAGGCCGACATGATCGTCACCGGCGGTGAAAACGTCTACCCCACGGAAACGGAAAATGTTCTCTACCAGCACCCGGCCGTCCACGAGTGCGTAGTTGTTTCGGCGCCCGACAACCGATGGGGGGAACGGGTTCAGGCGGTTGTGGTGTTGAAAGCTGGAGCCACCGCAAAAGAAGAGGAATTGATCGCCTTCAGCAAGGAAAGATTGGCTGGGTATAAATGCCCAAAGAGAATCGAATTCTGGGAGACGATTCCCAAGAGCCCTGTCGGCAAATTGCTTCGCAAAGATGTGAAAAGAGAGTTCTGGAAGGAGATGGAAAGAAGCATCAGTTAGCAGAGAGAACGATTAGCCCATGAAAGGAGACACGCATGTCAAACAACAGCTTCACTCATTTGCTTAGCCCTATCAAGATAGGTCCGTTCGAGCTTAAAAACCGGATCGCACTTGCCCCGATGAACGAGACTATGGCAGGCCTCAACGGGGAGTGCACGATGCAGGAAATCGCCTATTACGCTACCCGTGCAAAAGGGGGAGCCGCACTAGTAACCACCGGCGCCATTATGGCCACCAGGCTGGGATCACGGTTTGTGTGGGGACGCAACATGCACTGCTTTAATCCCGGCCACCTTCAAGGCTTGGGAATGCTGACCACGCACATTCATTATTTTGGGGGCCTTGCCAGTGCGCAGATGAGCATGGGGTTCGGCCGCCAGGGGCATTCATATGACGAGCATGAGCTTGCACCCGCTCCCACGGCAGGGCTTCCCTATGAAGCAGCCATGAATACCCAGACAAAGGGGCTCGAGAAAATTTTTGCCAAAAATGAGAGGGCCCGTGGGTTCCTTGTAGGCCAGATGACGCGGGAGATGAGCATATCCGAGATCCGAAGCGAACAAAAGGAATACGCTCAAAGCTGCCAGCTTGCAGTTGTCGCGGGTTTCGACATGATCGAAATCCATGGGCCCCACGGCTACCTCGAGCATGAGTTCCTCTCTCCCCTTTCTAATAAGAGAACCGACATGTACGGCGGGGAATGGAGGAACCGCAAGCGCCTCATCAACGATACGATGGAGCAGGTGCGCTATGCCTGTCCCGGCGTGGCCGTAGGAGTTCGTATTAGCGCAGAAGAGCACGTTGAGGGCGGTTTGACGCGCGAGGAAATGATCGATGTGGCCAAGGACCTGGAAGCCCGAGGCGCTGACTTTATAAGCCTCTCCGATGGCGGGGGTTATGAAGAGACATCTCACCTGGTGGGGACGGAAGAAGCTGCTGCACACATCCCCGATGCAGGTGCAGATTTCAAAAAGGCTTTGAAAATTCCGGTCATCGTTGCCTCCCAGCACGATCCGGTAAAGGCCGATGCAGATATCGCCACCGGCAAATTCGATGTGTCCGCCATGGCTCGACAGTTGTTTTGCGATCCGGAGTTTGCCAACAAGCTTATGCAGGGGCGTGCCGATGAAATCGTTCGTTGCAAGAGATGCAATATGTGCCTTATGCGGTGCCTTTCGGGCATTACTCCTGAATGTCCTCAAAATCCTTGGCTTGGCAGGGAATATGCCGACCCCGACTACGGCTTTGGAGCCCGCAAAAAAGGCGAGTCTATACTGATGAAGGGTATGCAGAACGCACCGATGCCCGCACTGGAAAGACCGTGGTGGAAACCCGAGGTCCCGCTGCTTGAAGAACACTGGAGAGCTTTCCGGGGTCCCGGTCCAAGGCAATAGTGGTTGAGTGTTTCGGTCCCCCTTCGCTGTTTCGCATGAGGGACCTGAGCACAATATTCCACTAAGCGCGACAGGAAGACGAGGCGAACTGGCAAGTTCATGTGGAGATTTGACCAAACAGTAGAGGAGCATCAAATGACAATGGAGCTTAACCGGGATGACTTCTTCAAGATCGATCCGGAACCTCATTTGGTGGGAGATAGTGAGCCTTTCGAGTATTTTCCGGGTGTCAGACTGTGGTGGCACTCAATCGGAGCAATAACGCGGCCGATGATGCAGGGAATGCCAAAATCCTTTATGGAGACGCTTGAACCACACGAATTGAAGAAGAATGCCGATCCGGCCTCATTACTTAACGCCATGGACAAGTACGGGGTGGATATCGCCTGTCTATTGCCCGAATCCATGATGGACACAACGGGCTTTACCGGTCGTTTTTGCAGTAACGGTGAAATGGCAAAGGTAGTCGAATCGAATCCCGACCGCTTCATGTATCAGCCTAACATCTCTCCCATCAAGTACAAGGGCGTCAAGAACACGATATGGGAACTCGAATACTGGGTAAAGGAGAAAGGCGCCAAGATCTTCAAGTACTACCCGCCCGAAGACACCCATATCAACGACCCTGACCTCTGGCCTTTCTACAAGAAGGCAGAGGAGTTGGATATCGTGCTGGATATACACACCGGCTTCGGCTGGTGTGCACCCGGAAAGTTCAACAACGGCCTTCCTGCCTACTTGGATGACGTGGCCCGCGACTTTCCGGAACTGAAAATCGTAGCCTTCCACATGGGATACCCTTATTGCGACGACCTCAACATGGTGGCAATGGCTCATAAGAATGTCTACGTCTGTATAAGCCTCGTCGTAACTTGGGCTCTTTCCTCTCCCCGTAAATTCGCCAAGATGCTCGGTGAGGCTATGCGATGGGTAGGCCCCGACAAAATCATCTGGGGCAGCGACGATCCGGGGCTTCACATGCAGATGGCTTGCGCTGTCAGGGGCTTCAGGGATTTTGAGATACCGCAGGATTTGCAAGAGCAGTACGGCTATCCGGAGGTAACGGATGAAGATAAACGGAAAATTTTCGGTGAAAACCTTGGGAAACTTATGGGCATAGACACCTCGAAAAGAAGGGTTCCTGCATAACTACTACAGTGTGGACGAATTGAAGGGAGACATGAGGTCATGTCCAAGGCGGAGTTTGCAATCATAGGCACGGGCGAAGTCCCCTGTGGCATATACCCGCACAGAAGTGAGTTCGAAATAGCGTACAGGGTTGCCAAGCTGGCTATAGAAGACGCTGGGATCGACAAGAACGAAGTCGGGGCGGTGCTCAATGCAGCCCATATCATGGGTTCGGAGTTCAACACGGAGGCATTCTTCGGGCGTCTCCCGGAAGCCATTGGGGCCAAAGGCTGCAAAATTGTGGCCACTACGGTTTCCGGGGGCGGATCGAGCTTTTCCATAAGGAAGACGGCCGAAGGCATCCTACACTCCGGTGAGACCGATTACGTTCTGGTTATACATGCCCAGCGTTTTTCCCAGTTTCCGGTCAACGAGCAAATAAACTTCTTTGCCCATGCCGGCTCCGATTTGGAATGGGAAGTCCCTTATGGCATGACCTACAACGCCCTCTCCGCCATGATGACCCAAGGCTACATGGCCTATACCGGGACAACTCTTGAACAGGTGGCAAGCGTATGCGTGGCTTGCCGGAAATGGGCAAATCTGCAGCCTAATGCCATGTTCTGGGACAAGATCCTCACAGTTGAGGACGTGCTTAATAGCCGAATGGTTGCATACCCCTTGACTGCACTGATGTGCAACGTCCTGGCCGACGGTGGATGCGCATACATCATGACCACTGCAAAAAAAGCAAAAGAGGTCTGTTCCAGGCCCGTGGACGGTACTGGGGGAAGGCTCCGACTTCAGCCATCGCAGCATCATAAATCTCAAAACCAAAGACCTCGACAAAATGTATGAATTCTATGCCCCCATTGCCCAAAAGGCCTATGAGCGTGCTGGCCTTGGACCGAAGGATATGGATATATATGAAGTCTATGGCGCTTATCCTATCACCTCCCTGATGTTTTTGGACTCGCTGGGCATCGTGGAGCCGGGAAAGTCCGGCGCACTCGTGGAATCAGGTCAGACTAGCCCTGGCGGGAAGTATCCAACTTCCACCAACGGGGAGGCAATGAGCTTCGGCCATACCGGTACGGGAGTCGGTTTTTCGGTTTTCGTGGAAGGTGTTCGTCAGCTTCAGGGCAAAGCTGGAAAGGCACAGGTTGAGGGTGCCCGATTCCTTATAGAAAATTGTGGCGGCGGCGCTTTCATGGACGCTCACTTCACCATTCTGGGCACCGAAATCCCGAGTCCTGGACTTTGAATCCCAACTCCACACCCAAGGAGCAAGGCAATGAATATGAAAGACACTCTCAAGCAGAAGTTGGGATGCACAGACAAAGATTTCATAAAGCCCCTACCTATGCCGGCGCCCTGGTCAAAACCTTTTTGGGAGGCCGCCAGGCAGCACAAATTGGTCCTCAAGAAATGTAAAGACTGCGGGCATATCGATCATCCCCCTTATCTCTACTGTACGTCTTGCTCCAGTGAGAATTGCGAGTGGGTCGAAGCGTGTGGCAAGGCTACGCTCTATGCCTACGCTGTGAACCTCTATGGAGTTCCTTTCGCGTTTATAGAAGATCTTCCCTATGTGCTGGCTCTGGTCGATCTCCCGGAAGGGCCTCGCATGATCTCGAACATTGTCGGCTGCGACCACAAGGATCTCAAGAACGGTATGGAGCTGGAGGTGGTCTTCGATGATGTTTCGCAGGAAGTCACGCTCCCTAAATGGAAACCAGTTTCGAAGTAAGGGGATGCACGCATGGCAAAGCAGTACGAAAGACTCCTCTGTGAGCGTAAAGGCGTTGGGAAAGAAGCGTTATGGATCACCCTGAACAATGAAGAAATGCGCAACGCACTCGACGCCACGATGCAGCGAGAGTTGCTCGATGTCCTTAATGAAATCGCCTTCGATCATAGTATCCGCTGTGTGGTAATTACAGGCGCAGGTGAAAAAACATTCTGCAGCGGCGGAGATATCAACGCATTTCAAGCGATGAATCACCTGACTGGGTACGACAACATACGCCAGAGAGGCAATGCCATTCAGCAGCTTCTCAGCAATATGGAAAAACCGGTAATAGCCGCGGTAAACGGCCATTGTTATGCGGGCGGGCTAGAACTCGCGCTCATGTGCGACTTCATCTACGCCACTGAAAAATCTACCTTCGGGCTCGTGGAGATAAACCTGGGGCTTCTTCCTGCCTGGGGCGGGACAGTAGGGCTGCCCAGGGCGGTTCCAATCCGGCGGGCGAAGGAAATGATCTTTCGTGGCGAAGTCATTGAAGCCCACGAAGCTCATAAATGGGGCTTAGTAAATCGGCTTTTTGCCTCTCGCGATGAAATGATGAAAGAAATCGAAAAGGTTGTCGAAGAGATCATATCCAAACCCGCGATGGCTTTACGGGTGGCGAAGGCTATCGTGAACACGTCTATGTCTTGCAGCAGCCCGGATGCCATCATGTCGATCGAAAGAGGCAATATCATGTGGTTGTGGTCGTCTGAAGATTTGCAGGAAGGAGTCGCTGCTTTTGTGGAGAAGCGGAAACCCCAATTCAAGGGGCGATAAGGGAGTATTAAATGGATTTCCAGTTCACGGATGAACAAAAACTTATTCGGGATACCTACCGCAAATTCCGCGAGAAGGAATTCACTCCGGACTATGTCCGATGGGTCGACGAAAACTGTGATTTTCTCCCGGAAGATATGCTGCAAAAGCTCGCCGAGCTTGGGACCATGGGCATCACGATCCCTCAGGAATATGGCGGCCTTGGCTTGGGAATGACCGAGTTCTGCATCATCGCCGAGGAATTATCCATTGCCAGTCCGGCTATAGCGATGTGCGCACTCATTGGACTATCTTTCGGCGCTACGCCCCTACTGGGAATAGGCACTGAAGAGCAAAGGCGAGAGCACCTTCCGCGGATCGCTGCCGGAAAGGAAAAGTGGTCGTTATGCATGACCGAGCCCGACGGCGGCACCGACATTCTAGGGGCCATAAAGACATCATCGGTTAAAGATAGCGGCAATTATGTCGTGAACGGAACCAAGATGTGGATATCAGGGGCGCATAAGGCCGATTACTTTATGACCCTCGTTATAACGGACAAAGCGGTTGAACGAAAAAAAGGACTCTCAGCCCTGATCATCGATGCAAGGAGCGAAGGGATCTCGATACGTCCCATCCAAAAGCTCGGTATACATGGATGCGGCGTGAACGAGGTCCGCTTTGACGATGTGAGAGTGCCTGCTGAAAACCTGCTCGGAAAGGAAAACCGCGGTCGGTACCAATTGCTCGGGACCCTAAATCCGGAACGCATCTCCACGTCGCTTTTCTCACTGGGCATTGCAATGGCGGCGTTAAACTATGCCGTTCAATATTCTAAAGAGAGAACAGCCTTTGGGAAGACTATCGGCAGTTTTCAGATATTGCAGCATTACCTGGCCGATATCGCCATAGAGATCGAGAACGCACGCAACCTGATCTACAAGTGCGCATGGCTGTGCGATACAGGGCAAAAATATGACGTGGAAGTAGCAATGGCCAAGATCGTGGCATGCCGCGCTTCCGAGCTGGCGGCTCTTCACGGAATGGAGATCCTCGGGGGCTACGGTTTTGCCATGGAATACGACATGCAGAGATACTTCAGGGATTACAAGCAAATGAAATTTTCACCGATTTCCGACGAAATGGCCAGGAACTACATTGCGGAGGTCGGGTTTGGACTTCCCAGAAGTTTCTGACGAGCTATCGGACTCTGCCCGAAAACAAGACTGGTAGCTAGCCCGCTGGAGCGACGCTGACCCTTGGAAAAGGAGAGTGCATGGAAGGCCTGATCGGGACCATAGTAGATGCCTTGATGTTGTCGTCGATATACATCCTGGTGTCTGTGGGTTTCGCTCTTGTTCTTAGCATCATCGGCATCCTGAATTTCGCCCACGGCGCCCTGTACATGATCGGAGGTTATGTCTGCTACTGGCTGTCGGTGCAGTGTGGCCTGAATCAATGGCTGTCACTGCTTCTGTCCGCCTTGGTGCTCGGCCTGGCCGGCTTGTTCCTCGAGAGGTTTTGTTTTCGCCCCTTCGCCGGTGATCCTAACCGCACGATAATTATGGCCATAGCCCTAATTCTGGTTCTGGAGACTACCATCAACGTGCTGGCCGGAGGCGTCACCAGGACCATATCACCATTTGTTCCCGGCCTATTGAAGGCAGGGGCTATATCGGTGAGTCTCGAAAGGGTGGCAACCATGATCATGGGCGGAGGCCTGTTGCTGGGCTTAACACTGTTCATAGAGAAGACTAAGACGGGTCAACAGATGCTGGCCGTGTCCCAGGACCCGGAAGGGGCAATTTTGCAAGGGATTCGCATCCATCGTGTTGCCGCATTGGCCGTTGCCATGAGTTGCGCTCTTGCCGCCCTTGCCGGATCTTTTATGGGGGCTATTTTCGATCTGAAGCCATTTATGGGTGGGCCAATGCTTGTAAAGGCGATTCAAGTGGTCGTCCTGAGTGGCGTGGGCAGCATAGGAGGCGTATTGGCAGGAGGATTGATCATCGGAACCATTGATACAGTGCTGCCTCTTTTCGCTGGCGGCGCTGTGACACAAGCAGTCGGGCTCGGCATCATCATTGTGCTCCTCCTTCTCAAACCTCAAGGGTTGTTTGGTCGCGAGGTGGCATAAATTATGGCCCCCAAGTGCCGCGGATTGATAAAGGTATCGATGGTTGTGGGCCTCGTGGCTGTCCTGGCCGCAATTCCACTCTTTGTCAAGTCTGTCTATTTCTTGCACATCATTATTCTTGTCTACATCTATGTGATTGCCGCCAGCAGTCTCCGCACGATTGCGATTTCAGACCAACTGTCTCTGGGCCACGCCGGTTTCATGGGCATCGGAGCCTATACTTCGGCCGTATTGGCCAAGCAATTAGGCTGGACGCCGTGGCTCACCATGCCCTTGGCAGGGGTGGCTACGATGGTGGTGGCCATAATAGTCGGGTACCCGTTCTCGAGGTTGAGGACATTCTATTTCTCCATGGTGAGCCTCTTCTTCGGGATGGGTATTCTGGCTGTTAATACCATCTTCAGCAGATTCACCGGGGGCTATTACGGTCTTGCCGGGATTCCTCCATTGTTCGTAGGATCAAAAGTACCTTTCTACTTCTTCTTCCTTGGGTTGATGGTCCTCAGTCTTCTTTTCCTTTACCGTTTCGAGTCTTGCCGGATAGGCACATGCCTCAAGGCCGTGGCGCAATCACACGAGGTGGCAGCCAGCGTAGGGATTGATGAATCCGGATACAGGGTGCTGGCCTTGGCCGTGGGCTGTTTCATTGTCGGACTGGCAGGCGCCGGATACGCTCATTATAACCTGGTGCTCTCCGAGAGTTCCTTTGATCTTCTGGCCAGCATCAATCTGATGGTCTACATGGTCGTCGGAGGAATTGGCAGCTTCGCCGGGCCGATCATAGGTGCGGCTGTCCTCGTAGTCGTCCCCGAGATGTTTCGCGGGCTGAAAATGTTCACACCCTACGTATTCGCGGGCATCGTAATACTGACCATCTTCCTTATTCCGCATGGGCTTGTCGGCCTCTATGAGAAGATTGGTTTTCACTCCAAAGAGTCCGCTAACGAAGGCAGGAAGACCGGTGTTGCTTGAAATCAAGCGATTGACCAAGCTCTTCGGCGGATTGACCGCTGTGAGTAACCTCGACATGTACGTCGAGGAAGGGGAAATGGTTGGTATGATCGGCCCAAACGGCGCGGGAAAGAGTACCCTCTTCAACTTGATTACAGGCTTTATCCGTCCAACGACAGGAAGAGTGATCTTCGATGAGAAAGACATCACGAGTACAAAACCGCACAGGATCGCCCGGCTGGGCATAGGTCGTACTTTTCAACTGAACCCGCTTTTCGGGGAGTTTACCGTTCTGCAAAACGTGATCGCTTCTTTCTACCTGCACCCGAAATCGAGTTGGCGTGCCGCGTTTTTCAATACTTCCACGTACCGTCGCAATGAACGCCGGATCGCAGCGGAGGCCCTCGCTATCCTGGACCTGCTTGGATTGGATAAGACGAAAGATGTACCGGCAAAGCATCTGCCCCACGGATACCAGAAGATGCTCGGCGTTGCCAGGGCATTGGCTACAAGACCGAAGCTGCTCTTGCTCGACGAACCCCTCGGCGGAATGAATCCCGCTGAAATAGAGTTCGCAATGGAGATAATCGACAAAACACGGCAGCAGGGGATAACGATCCTGCTGGTCGAGCACAATATGCAGATCATGGACATCGTCGATCGGGTCGTGGTCATAAACTTCGGCCGGAAGATCTGCGAAGGCACAATTGATGAGGTGAGAGAGAACGAGCAAGTCGTGGAGGCCTACTTTGGCACCGACCACTCTGCTTAGTGTAAAGGAGATAACGGTTCAATACGGAAAGGCCACGGCAATAGATGGAATTTCCCTTTCTGTTGCCGAAGGGAGCGTCGTCGGTATGATCGGGGCCAACGGAGCAGGCAAGACAACCGTTTTGAGGGCTATTTCCGGGCTGACACCGTTGCGCTCGGGGGAGATCTTCTTCGAGGGCAAGAGGATAGACAAGACGGACCCGGCGGACATCGTGAGAATGGGTGTGATCCACATTCCTGAAGGCCGACGGCTCTTCCCGTATCTTTCGGTTATGAGCAACCTTAAACTTGGGGCCAGCCTGCGCAAGGATAAGGACGGGATCAAGAAAGACCTGGATGAGGTCTTCGGATACTTCCCTCGGCTCTATGGAAGAAGGAATCAAAAGGCCGGTACCCTGAGCGGTGGAGAACAGGAAATGCTGGCAATCGGTCGCGGCTTGATGGCCAAACCGAAACTCCTCCTCATGGATGAGCCTTCACTGGGGTTAGCACCGATAGTGGTCAACGATCTGGCGGTTGTGATCAACAACGTCAACAGTGGGGGAGTGTCTGTGTTGCTCGTTGAGCAAAGCATTCCTTTGGTCCTTCGAGTTGCCGAACGGGGTTATGCACTGCAAGTGGGCAGGGTCGTGATGGATGCCGATATAGGAGACTTTAAGGCCGGCCTTGTCAAAAAGGCTTACCTGGGCGGATGAGATAGACACCGATGTTTAACAGATGAACTATAGCAACTACGCAATCAAAGGAATTCATCAAGGCCCGGATAAGAGGACACTATGGGTCGTTTAGAGAACAGAGTCGCCATCGTTACAGGGTCGAGTTCCGGTTTCGGCAGGGCCATTGCCAAGGCCTTTGCTGATGAAGATGCCAAAGTGGTTTGTTCCGACCTTCGTGTCGAAGCACGTGATGAAGGGTTTGAGATGGATCTTGGTGTTTCTACCCATGAAGCCATCCAAAAGGCCGGTCATGAAGCGGCATTTGTTTGCTGCGACGTTTCAAAAGTTGGTGAGGTGAAGGCGTTAGTTGAGGCAGCGGCAGAAAAGTACGGTCGCCTTGATATTATGGTTGCCAACGCCGGTATCTTTCCGGGCTTGGCCAAAATCCATGAAACCACCGAGGATGATTATAGCCTGAGCATGAATGTCAATTGTAAGGGTCTCTGGAATTCCAACCAGCAAGCCATAGTCCAGCTCTTGAAACAGGGCATAGGTGGAAAGGTTATCAACATCATCTCCATAGGGGGCTTGGTCGGGATTCCCAAGGGAGCCGCTTATTGCACGGCGAAAGGAGCGGCATCGAACCTTACGCGGCAATTAGCCGTTGATTACGGCCGCGACGGGATTACCGTCAACGGAATTTGTCCCAATTTCGCAGCGACAGCCATGACCAGGCCCGCTTATCATGACAAGGGCATGCAATCGTTCGTACAGGGCCGGACCCCGCTCGGCCGATGGGCGACCTCAGAGGACGTGGCCAGGCTGGCCGTCTTTTTGGCATCGAGCGACGCAGATTACATAACTGGAGCGCTCATACCGGTCGATGGAGGGTACACAGCGCAATAGGCGCTGCGGTGGTGCTGCCGGAAACCTGGCATTTTAACCCGCGTTGTGGCTGGTGGAATCCTTCGGATAGTGCAGACAGTGAACCAGGCAAACAGAGGCTGTCAGAATTAGATCGTGTCAGTCTTCAATTCAAAACGAGGAGGCCGCTCATGAGGACGAAAGGGTTTTTCTGGACCATGGGAAGTATTACGATGACTTCCCTATTTGTGCTACTGGTCTTTTCTTCCGTCGGATTTTCCGCTGAAAAGACTTTAAAGATCGGATGCATCACCGCTCTGACAGGCTTTGCTGCTCCCGGGGAGGGACCAATGGGGGTGGGCAGTAGCTTGGCCGCGGATTGGATCGACGAGAACGGCGGGATCACGATCAAAGGCGAGAAATACCGTGTAAAGCTTGTCACCGAGGACCATAAGAGCACTGCTGAGGGCGCGGCAGCCGCGGCTAACAAACTTGTCTACGAGGACAAAGTGAAGTTCATTATCGGCGGCATGATGCCCTTCACCAATATCGCCATAGGCGGCGTGACGGAACCGGCTAGGGTTCTTCACGCATCAATCGGTAACTGTTCCGCCATCCCCGACGAATACGGACCCAAAACTCCTTACTCATTCTACACGATGAACGGCACCGCTGAAGACATCTGTACCATGCTTGACTACATCAAAGCGGACCACCCAGAGGTCAAAACGATTGCGGTCACCCAACCGGATGATGGCAGTATTCCCATTATGCAGCCCAGGGTAATGCAGATCGCCAAAGAGCACGGGATGACCCTGTCAGGGGACGTGATCGGTTATGCTCTTGATACAGTGGATTTCACTCCCATCGCGAAGAAGATTCTTGCTCGCAACGCCGACGGGATATGTATTGTAAACGGCTGGCCATCCATGGTCGGGGTGTTCTAAAAATCGCCCGCCAATCCGGCTCCACCAAGCTTATATGTAATGTCAATCATCCTCAAGCAGAGGACATTCTCAAAGTTGCAGGTTCAGAGAATTCAACAAACTTCTACTTCCATAGTCTTCTTCCGAACGATCCCAAGAACCAGCCTATAGTTGCCGAAGTGCTGCGCAGGCTCAAAGCCAAAACTGGTAATGGCGACAATCTGTGCTACGCATCCATTGGGTTTGATAACCTCTGGATGGTAGTTCAGGCCATCGAAGCAGCACAAAGCCTTGACCCGACGGTGGTAAGGGACAAGTGGCAAACGATGGACACCATGAAAAGCGTGTGGGGAACCGCGCACCGGGGTGGTTTGAAAACCTACGGGATGAATCATACAATGACTCATCCCTTGCCTGTAGTGAGCTATGTGAAAGGCCAACCGAAGACCATGAAGTGGGTGGATATAACGGCGCCATAGTATGCTTGGTTGCTGCTTCTGGACCCGGGGCAGGCTCAGAGCACTGCCCTAGGTCTTTTGGGGGCCGACAGATCCATTTTACATCATCAAGTAGGTCGCCGCTGCCTCGTATAGAGAAGAACGGAATGCGAGGGCCTCAAAGCACACACGGGAGCACAGCGAAGATGTCGAAGACAGCGAGTCTAGGAGAGCTCAAGCGCATCCGTACTACCTGCCGTGCCTGCGGGAAGATGGAATGCGGGGTTTGGGTGACAGTCAAGAACGGCCGTGCCATCAAGATTGAGGGTGACCTCTCTGCACATCAGAGCAGAGGGAATTGTTGTACCAAGAGTATGGCATCGCTCCAGGCTGTGTATCACCCCGACCGCATCAAGTATCCAATGAAACGCACTCGACCCAAGGGAGAAGATCCCGGCTGGGTGAGGATTTCGTGGGATGAGGCATTGGAGACGACCGCCACGAAGCTGAAAGAGATCCAGAGTAAATACGGCGGCAAGAGCATCTTTACTATGAACGGTACGATGCGAATTTGGTCGATGGGCGGCTATGCGGCTCTAAGGCAATTGGTTCAGACACCGAACTGCATCGTGACCTACCAGGTGTGCAAGGGGCCTCGACATTTCGCCACCAAACTCACCGATGAATTCGGTTCCAGTTGGATGGCTACAGTGGACAACCCAAAGGTCTACGTTCAGTGGGGAGCATCTCCGGAGATTTCAAACTACGACGATTCCGGGCGCACTACTGTCGATGCATATACCAGGGCGCAAACTGTACATCAGCGTTAATCCCCGCTTGTCCAATGCGGGAAAGGAGGCCCACATCTGGCTGCCTTTGAGACCCGGAACTGATGCGGCCATGGCCCTATCCTGGATCGACGTTATCATCACTAATAAGCTTTATGACCCCCTGTTTTGCAAGCGATGGACGAACGGCCCTTTCCTTTACTGCCCAGACATTGAACCCGGCGGAGGCACCCACGACAACGGCTGGGGCTTTGAGTTCCAGCTCAAGACGAGGTTGCTCAAAGAAAGCGATATAGTAGAAGGTGGGAATCCAAAGCGGTTCATGGTCTGGGACAATGTCAACAGCAGACTCACCTACTTCGACGCCGAAGTCATGCTTTGGGAAGGCGAAATTTTCCGGCCACCGACCAGTGGTACCGAGGTTCAGGGAGGATTTCTTCCCGAGCCATCGAAGTTCGATCCGCCCATTGACCCGGCAATCTTCGGTGAATTCACGGTAACACTGAGGGACGGCAAGAAATCGAAGGTCACCCCCGTCTTTCAGCTCCTGGCTGAACGTGCGGCCCGGTATGCCCCCGAGCACGCCGAAAAGATCACGGGCGTCCCTGCTGAAAAAATAGAGCTTGCAGCCAAGACCTATGCCACCCGGCTTCATGAGCGTTGCGGAAACGGCGGCATCCAGTACATGTTGGGAGTCGAACATGGAGGCAATTGCATTCAGGCCGTCCGCGCTCTGGCCTTGCTGGTCGGCATTACCGGCAACTTCGATGGGCCCGGCGGAAACAGAGGACCCACCAAGGCGAACATTATCCAGTCCGTAGGCGGGTTCGCGCCGGGCGCTCCGCCGCCGCCGTCCGATGAGATCCTCGGCCTAGATCGGTTCCCTCTGCTCAAGTGGTGGGGAGGTATATGGGCCGATGCAACCTCAGTCTGGGAGGCAATCCATACCGGCGAACCGTATCCTGTCAAGGCCGGCATATGCCAGTCCAGCACCTTCGCGACCATGTGTAATTCCGCCTATACCTGGGAGGCCCTGAAAAAGCTTGACTTCTTCGTGGTCATAGACCTCTGGCGCCATCCGACTGTAGAAATGGCCGATATCGTCTTTCCAGCCTGCCACTGGCTAGAGGTGGACTGTCCGCGCATATCCCAGGGCAGCAGCGGAGGCGCCGGCGCCAACGTCCGGTGCATTGAGCCACCTGGTGAGTGCAAGCCCGATTATGAATTTGTGCAGCTTCTATTCAAAGCAATGAGAGTGCCTTACGGTCCCGATCCCAAGGATCCGTGGCCCGGTGTGGAAGCAGATCTTGACCAGTCTGTGACCGGACTGGGGATGACCTGGAGGGAGTACAAGGAGAAATTCCAGAAGGAGGGATGGTTCGACGTCAAGAAGCTATTCCCCAAGCATTGGGGCACTTACCGACGCTATGAAATGGGCGTTCAGCATCGGCCGCTCCGGACCGTCGGAAAGGGATTGATGGATGAATTCTTTATGGTGGACACGGACCGCGAGTTGGTACCGGGATTCAACACTCCCACGGGTAAACAGGAGATCTGGTCCACCGTCATGGAGACCTTCCTTCCGGGACAAGACTATGAGCTCCCCAACCATGAAGAGCCTCCCGAGAGCCCAATCCGTACACCGGAGATCTACGAAAAGTATCCGATTACAATGATCACCGGGCGGCGTATTCCGGTCTACTTCCACACCGAACACCGCCAGTTGCCGTGGTGCCGCGAGCAGTGGCCGGCTCCACTGGTTGAAATCAACCCAGAAACAGCCGCAAAGTACGGCATCAAGCAGGGTGATTGGGTTTGGATCGAGAACGACAGGGGGCGCATGCGCCAGCAGGCCGATCTCTACCACGGAATTGCTCCAGACGTCATCAACTGCGAGCACTCGTGGTGGTATCCGGAGGCTCCCGCCCCGGAGCACGGCTGGAGGTACTCGTGTGTCAACCAGCTTGTCGACAGTCGTTCTCAGGACCCGATCTGCGGTTCAGTCCATCTCCGCGGTTATCCGGTCAGGATTTACAAGGCCGAAGAAGGTGCCCCTGAAGGAATAATTACTTCGAGCGACGCCCCGATGCTGGGGCAATGGTTGCCGCCCAACGAGGAGTAGGCGTGATGCGAAACGCAATAGTCTGCGATCTGGATCGCTGTACGGGTTGTCTGACCTGTTCGGTAGCGTGCAAGATGGAGAATAAAGTTCCCATTGGCTCCGCCCATACCAGAGTTATGAGGATAGGCCCCAACCCGAAACGTGAGGGCGCGCGGTTCCCGGACGTCGAACTGTACTTTCTGCCGCTCTCGTGCCAGCACTGCTCCGACCCTGAGTGCATCAGCGTGTGTCCCACCGAGGCTTCGTACAAGGCCCTGGATGGGGCAGTGCTGATCGACGCGGAAAAGTGCAATGGCTGCAAGTTGTGTATAGAAGCCTGTCCGTATGGCACCCGTCATTACAATTCACAACGAGATATTGTTGAAAAATGCACCATGTGCAACCACCTAGTGGTCCAGGGCGAAGAGCCTATGTGTGTATCGCAATGCGTCGGACGAGCTCTCGTGTTCGGAGATCTGGACGATCCCCATAGCCCTGTGTCTGTGATGATCGCCGCCGCCGGGGACCATGTGTACAGCTTGCTCGACGCAGGCAATCATCCGCCGTTCAAGTACATCCTCCGGAAGGCAAAGTGGAGAGAGTATCCAAGACCAGGTTCTGAGAGTTGTGTTTAACCGGAGTTTCCGCTGGAGGGCTAAACAAAGTGGTTTTATGGGTATGATATGGATTGGTTATGAGGAATTTTCATGACGCCCCAATGCCGAGGCTACCTTTTGCAATGAGAGGATAGCACAAACATCTTGGCTTGGAGCTTCGATCTGTCGGAGATGATTTTGAAGAGCTTCCCTGAGGCGGTTACCCAGAGCCTCAGCGAGAGGTCGGACAGTTCGTCTTTGATGATCTCCAGGCTGAGCAAGATTCCTTGCTTCCTGAGCCTGAGTTGGAGAAGCGTCAGCAAAAGCAGGCCCAGGATGCAGGTGAATGCGTGCATCACGATCTGGGGATGGGGTCAAGTCTACTCTTGACTCATAGGAGGGTTCGCTCGATCGCTTGCACTTTCCTTCTCAGGTTCCTGTCGCTCGCGATCTTTTGCTTCATGCGAGAAACCACGCTGCTCACACTGCTGTAATGCTCCAGTCCAAAGGCATCTCCTATGGTTGACAGTGTTTGACCGGAGAGCCGTCTGGCAAGATAGACTGCCACGTTCCTGGCGTCGTTGCTCATTCCTCTTCTGCTCGACAGCAGCTCATTGCGATCTATGCAATAGCTCGCGCATACGGCAGATTGTATCGCCTCCAATCCCGGAACGAGTAACCGTGAGGCAGGCATCTCTCGATGAGATCGGAGGCTCTGAAAGTTTGCCTTCACCCAGCCCACAAACTCATCTGATCCCAGAAGCGACGGGACATTTCTTTTGGACAACACTGCCGTGAACTCCTCTGATTCGTCCTGCACCATGAACTCCCGGTAGGCCCTTGCCGAATCCTCTCCAGCCCGGCACAGCATGGAGAACACCATTTCCCTGTATAGCCAAGCCCATCTAGCTGAAAGGGACAAATAAGCTATGTGGCTGCTCCAGAGGTATCGATCGAGTCGACTCACCAACCCGGCCCGCAATGGATTCCGGTGAATATATCGGACCAAATCGAGCAGATACGTGTCGGCCTCTACGAGAATGGCCTTGTAACGGCCTCGGAAGAGAGAGCCGTCGCACTTGTGGAACCAGTTGAATCGCTGAGTGTATACGCCGTCCACATGCCTCATAAACCGTGAAAGGTTAGCATCCGGAGTCTGGACCAACAGGTGGTAGTGATTCGGCATCAGGCAAAATGCTGCAATCCTGACATTCCACATGGTGGAGCCTGCCCGTAAATGTTCCATAAATCGCTGACAATCTTCCCGTCCGGGAAAAATCACTTCGTCGCGTCTGCCCCTGTTCATCACATGGTACCAGGCATCTGGATATTGAATTCGTAATGGCCGCGACATGGACCAGCCATACCACCACGTCCGGTATGAGTCAAGAGCAGACTTGACCCTTTTTTTGCACGAATCGCGAATATTTGTTAGATGAAGTAGGAACAAGGGTGGGGCGGCAAAAATGATTCTAGAACTGCATGATGAACGAGGGCGATTGCCCCTGTTTTCATTTTGAATAGGTTAGTTTGAAACTGTCTCTTCGCATCGCCAGGCATAGAAATTTTCTGGGGGATTCAAGACGCGGGACCTGTTCGCTGCCGTACTTTCCAGAGGGAGGTGGCACCGTAATTCCGCTTTATCCTGAATGGACCCTCTGGGTCATGTCCTGCAGGACCGAGCCTCACTACTCGTAGTTACAGCGCCGCCGAAAGAGCAAGGCATTCGGAAAATACTCGGCAACCCCAACAAAAAAGAGTAACATTTACGGAGCTGAAGGAATGACCCAATGAATGGAAAGCGTTTTTGTCAACCGGGAGTCGGTTCTTCCGGCATTCCGAGAGCGACCGGTCTCGCTGAAGTAAGGCCCGGTAGCCGAGTGTTGAACTGGGACAAGTTCATTCTTGGCCTGAAAAAGACCACCAAAGAGTTCATAGAGAATGTCCTGGAAAACATAATAGAATCCATTGTGGTGGCGAGCTTGGACGGGCGGCTGGTTTTCTTCAATAAGTTCTCCGAAGAGATGTTCGAATACCGAGCGGAGGAAGTACTCAACCGGCACATAGTCATCCTTGGAGCCCATGAGCCGGATGTTCTCGGCCATATTCGACAGAACAAGTCCTTTCACGGAGAAATCATTCTAAAGACTAAAGGGGGACGACGGTTCCCCGCGCACGTCCGCTGCGTGCCGCTACGTGATGAAACTGATCGCCCCATCGCCATGGTAGGCGTGGCCCGAGACCTGACCCGCGAAAAAGATTCGGATTTTATTGACCGCAAAGTGGCTCATCTGGAAGCCTTCAACGAGAATTTGATTTCCTCTCTTAACGATGGAATCCAGATAATCGATATCCAGGGATTCATAACCTTCGCAAACAATCGCCTGGAGGACCTCCTGGAATACGGGCGAGGCGAACTGGCGGGAGTACACTACTCTGAAGTGGTTATTTCAGAGGGATGCCCGCTTTTTGAGACGCTTATCGAAGCAGAGGGAGGTGCGCCGGGACGCTTTTCGTTCGAAACGAGGTTCGTAACGAGTTCGGGCACGAGGATCGCGGTACTTGTCAACGGCTCACCTTTTATAGACCCTGCCGGCGGTATGGGCATAATTGCTGCGGTTACCGACGTGTCGGAGGTTCAGAGGCTCAAAGAAGAGCTGTTTCAGTCCGAGAAAATGTCGCTCATTGGCACGTTGGCCAGTGAGGTGGCGCACGAAATCAACAATCCGCTGGGCGGGCTGATCATGGCAGTGCAGATGCTGACTGAAGATATCCAGCACGGCAACCTGGAACCTGGCAATTTTCTCCACGAACTTGCTGAAATCGAGGCAGACGCCCGCCGATGCAGGAGAATCGTTCAGAAACTCCTGCAATTCTCGAGGCGGGTGCCTGAAGAAAATACTCCGCTGGATTTGAACAACGTGATCGAAGAGGCGATGCTCTTGGTACAGCGTCAGGCAGAACTCGACGATATCTCCTTTTTCAAGTCTTACGCAGACAATTTGCCCCCAGTAAAGGGGAACTCCAATGACCTCCAGCAAGTCTTCATAAACCTGATGAAAAATGCACGAGACGCTATGCCTCAGGGGGGCCGCATCGGCGTGTCCACAAACAGACTGCTCGAGGAAGGGGATGAATTCGTCTGTGTGCACATCTCTGACACTGGGTCGGGAGTATCGCCCGTAGTCGCGGACCGGGTGTTCGAATCATTTTTCACCACAAAAGAGAGAGGCAAAGGTACCGGTCTCGGATTGGCAGTCAGCAAACGGATCGTAAAGGAGCATGGTGGACGTATCGGTTTTACAAGCAATCCCGGGGAAGGAGCCGTATTCTGGGTCATCCTCCCTGCGGCAGTCGGCGCAGAATGCGGAGACAACGATGACTGAGAGTGTCCGCATCCTCGTGGTGGACGACGAAGACTCAGTTCGCAAGCGATGCGTTCGATTGCTTGCTCGGCATGGCTATGACGTCGTAGGAGCGAGAGACAGCAAGGCCGCCCTGAATATAGTTCAAACCACATCCTGCGATGTCATGCTGGTGGATATCCGCATGCCCGGAATGGACGGTTCTGGAGCTTCTCAAACGGGTGAAGGCATTTTCCCATTCCATCGAGGTGATCATGATGACAGGATACGCTGCGGTGGAGACCGCTGTGAAAGCCATGAAATGCGGAGCTTATGATTACCTGGCCAAGCCTTTTGAACCGGAAGAACTCCTTCATGTAATTCAAAATGTAGCTGAGAAGAAGCGCCTGCAGAGAGAAATTACGGAACTGCGCGGACAGCTCAGAGAGCATCAGGAAAGCCCTCTGGTCGGTAATTCCGGGGCTATGGCTGCAATTATTCGTTTCATCGACAAGGTTGCTCCAGTAGACTGCAACATTCTGTTGCAGGGAGAAAGCGGCACCGGAAAGGAATTGGTAGCCAAGAGGATTCACGCGAGCAGCCCCAGGAGCCAGTTACCCTTTGTGGTAGCCGATTGCGCCGCACTGTCGGGAGCCCTGCTCGACAGCGAACTCTTCGGGCACGTAAAGGGGGCCTTTACTAGTGCGTACACCACTCGCAGAGGGTATTTCGAATCAGCGGACCGGGGGACGATATTCCTCGATGAAATTGCCGAGTTGCCGCTGGATTTGCAAGGGAAGCTTCTGCGAGCCGTCGAGGAAAACGTAGTATTCAGGATTGGTTCCAGCGATCCGATCAAAGCCGATGTCCGAATAATTGCCGCCACCAACAAAAACCTGGAAGATTACGTGTCAAAGGGCCTTTTCAGGCATGATCTCTTTTACCGGCTGAACGTGGTAGGACTCACTATTCCTCCCCTACGTGAGCGGTCGGAGGACATTCCCCTCCTTATAAAATACTTTTCAAGTCGGTCTGCAGCCCTGCTCGGTCTCTCGAAGCTCCCTCAGATGTCTCCGGAGGTCCAGAATTCCTTGACGGCCTATGATTGGCCGGGGAATGTCAGAGAGCTGGAAAACGCTGTGTACAGGGCGTTGGTGCTGGCCGAGGACGAGCAACTGTCAGTGCATCACATGCTCCCGGTCAGTGCCTGGGGGGGTGCTTCTCATACGGTGTCCGCTCCGGCCGGCGATAAGAATTTTAAGACTCTGCGCCGACAAGTTGCCCAAGATTTTACCAAGAACTACCTGGAATCCTGCCTCAGGCTCTATGGTGGAAACGTTACGTTGGCCGCTAATGCCTTGGGCATGCGTCGAACTTCTTTGCAGAGACTCCTCAAGCGGGTCGGGCTGGATGCCGGAAAATTCCGGGGACAGGTGCCTCTCAAATAGAGGCGGGCCTCCTATCCTGTCGTCCCCAAAAAGTTAAAGTTCGTAGGCTATTAGTGATGTCAGATGCCTCCCTGAAGAGGCAGATAGTCGTCACAATCCGCGATGCCCACCGCGCTACATCCTCAAGATTTCAAGGCTTATCTCTGGTCTTCGTCCTTGGCACGCTCTTTGCTCTTCCTTCTATTTTTTGGACCTTTCATCCGGGGGCAGCGTCTTTCCCGCGTCTCCAAGGAGTTCAACATGCGTCTTCCAAGGTTTGAGCTTCTACAGCCAAGGTCAGTGGCAGAAGCTGTCGAGTCTTTGGCACAGCATGGATTGTCAGCCAAAGTGGCCGCCGGCGGTACGGACCTGTTCCCGAGGATGAAATACGGGGTGGCCCGTCCGGAAGTTCTCGTGAGCCTTAAAGGTGTGCCCGTGAGGAGTCCCGCTGTTAGTCCCGACGGTTACCTGTCTATCAGTGCCTTGATGAGGCTGACCGATGTCATAGGCTCTGATGTGGTGCGGGAGAAGGCTCCGTTACTGGTTCAGGCTGCACTTGCTGTGGGATCTAATCAGATTCGCCACATGGGGACTTTGGGCGGCAATCTTTGTCTGGAGAACCGTTGCGTCTACTACAATCAGAGCCACCAGTACCAGTTTGTCGAGCCTTGTTTCAAACGGAACGGCAAGCTCTGCTATTTGATGCCTCAGGGCAAGAAGTGCTGGGCTGTTTCTGCTGCGGACACGGTTCCGGCCCTGATATCACTGAACGCTCAGTTGGTCATTGAAGGTCCGGGAAATAACCGCTGTCTACCCCTGGACGCACTCTATGGAGGTGATCCTTTGCGTCCTCTCACTCTTGGTCCCGCTGAGGTGGTGACGGACGTTAGAATCCCTCTGGCTCCAAACGGTCGTCGAGCAGCTTTCGCCAAATTCTCTCAACGCGGAGGGCTCGAATTTGCTCTGGTGAACGTAGCCGTCGTAATGGACCTCGCTGACGACAGACAAACATGCCTTGACGCGAGGATAACCGTTAGCGGAGTCTCTTCCGGGCCGATCAGGGCAAAGAAAGCGGAGGCTGCCCTTCTTGGACAAAAGATCTCGCCGGACCTTTTCCAGGCGGCGGCGGCAACGACGGCAAACGAAATCGTACCCATGCCGCGTTTTGAATTCTCTATGCCGTACCTGAGGAAGTGCGTTGAGGTTCAATCACGGGACGCCTTGGCGTTAGCCATAGATGAGTCGATCAGTAATCAGTGACAGCGGGCCGCACCCCGGCTGAGGGAGATGGAGTATGAAAAAGCTAATAGAGCTTTCTATTAACGGTGAACGCTACGAATTGGCCGTGAACTCTCAGGTTACTTTACTGGAGGTGCTCCGGGAGCACCTTGGGTTAACGGGGACGAAAGAGGGATGCGGTACCGGAGAATGTGGTTCCTGTACGGGTACTAGCGGACGGAAAGCCCATCCTCTCATGTCTGACCTTGGCCGCGGAATGCCAGGGCATGGCCATTACCACCATAGAAGGACTTTCGCAGGAAAACGTACTCACACCTGTCCAGGAAACATTCTTGGAAAAAGGAGCCGTTCAGTGCGGGTTCTGCACTCCGGGCATGGTGACTCTCTGTGACCGCGCTGCTCCAGGAGATCAACAATCCTACCGAGATAGACATAAGAAAAGCGCTGGAAGGAAATCTCTGCAGGTGCACAGGGTACAACAAAATCATAGAGGCGGTGAACGAGGTGGTCCAGCAGTCTTGTTGTCAGGCCCACGAGGAAAATCAGACATGAAAGAACTCGATTACGTCGGCAAACGCGTTCTTCGCAAAGACGGCCCTGAGAAAGTCACCGGGAAGGCCCTATATACCGCGGACATCCACCTGCCCGGAACTCTGGTGGGTCGGATACTTCGCAGCCCGCATCCGCACGCCCGCATCATAAATGTTGACGCCTCCAGGGCCCGCGGCGTGCCCGGAGTCAAGGCCATCATCACAGGGCAGGACACGCACGGGGCAATGCACGGATTCGTGGAAACCCCCAGGTACCCTCCTGATCAGGTACTGTCTGGCCCTAGACAGGGTTCGATATGTCGGTGAGGAAGTGGCCGCTGTTGCAGCCACCGATGAATACGCCGCTGAGGAAGCTATCCGCCTGATAGACGTGGAGTATGAGCCTTTACCGGCAGTATTCGATCCCTTTGAAGCTATGGAACCGGGTGCTCCCGAGATTCATCCGCGACATCCCAAAATCACCGACCCCTTTCCCAACATTGCGGGGAAGACTGAGTCATCATGGGGCAACGTAGAAGAGGGCTTCGCGCGTTCGGATTATGTGACGGAGGGACGTTTCGAGAGCCACCTCCGGACACACGGGTACCTTGAGCCTCAGTGTACACTGGCGAGCTTCGAGCCTAGCGGCAAGCTCAACGTGTGGACATCATCCCAAGGGCCTTTCATCAAGCGTGCCAAGCTCGCCAGAGCCCTGAGGTTGCCCCAGTCGACCGTCTGGGTACACAAAGCATATGTGGGCGGGGCCTTTGGCGGGAAAATCGATCTGTTTGCTCACGAGTATTGTGCCTGCCTGCTCTCCATGAAAGCCGGCCGTCCGGTGCTGATCGTGGCCTCGCGAGAAGAGATCTTCTCAGTGTACCGTCATGGCCAACCACTCTGGACAGAGGTCAAGACTGGGGTGAAAAAGGATGGGACAATTGTGGCCCAGCAATTCAAGGTAGTCAATAGCTGCGGTGCTTACCGCGGCAGCGGAGTGGTAGTCATCTTCCTGACCTGGGGATTCGCTATGCTTCCCTACCGCGTAGCTAACCTCAAATGGGACGCATACACGGTATACACGAACAACCCGGTCAGATGTCCCCAGCGAGGCCACGGCGCTCCGCAACTACGCTTCGCCGTCGAGTCGCAGTTGGACATGATTGCGCAAGAGCTTGGCTTGGATCCCATTGAAATACGACTCAAGAACGCTCGTCAGCCTGGAGAGCAGCTTCCAAACGGCGACAATGTTCATAACAGTGGGCTTGCTGAGTGCGTTCAGAAGGCAGCCGAGCATACTCGTTTCAAGGAGACATACACTGAAAACCGGTCGAAGTCCTCTTCGACGGACCGATACCGCAGAGGCATTGGCATAGGGGTAAGCGCCTATTTCAGTGGCTCTCTCATTTATCCGAACAGTTCGTCCGTGGTTGTGAAAATGAACGACGACGGTACCGTGACGGTGTTGACCGGATCCATGGATGTCGGGCAGGGTGCGGAGACGATTGTTTCTCAGATCGTGGCCGAAGAACTCAAAATTCCTGTGAACGAGATAGAGGTGATCGCTGGCGATACGGAGACCACGCCTGTGGATATCGGCTCATGGATAAGCGGCCATGCGTACGTATCCGGCAATGCTGCGAGGGAGGCCGGGACTCAGGTGCGCAAGAAGCTCTTGGAGATCGCGGCAGACGAGATGGAAGCCAATGTCAAAGATCTCATTGTGGAAAACAAGAGCGTCCACGTCGTGGGATCTCCAGACAGACGGCTCACCTATTCGCAATTGGTGGCTGCGAGCATCCGCAAGAACCGAGGTGAGCCGATTTCTGCCGAGGGCCACTGGCGGACCATGCGGGACGAACCCATGCATCCGAGTTTGGCCACGACCAAAGGCCGGTGGAGCGAAAACTACGCGTTCGACGCCCAAGTAGCCGAAGTGGAAGTCGACACTGAAACGGGCCTGGTAAGCCTTCTGCGCGCGGTGACGGCCCACGACTGCGGCTTTCCGATAAATCCCTTGCTGGTCGAAGGACAAGTTGATGGCCAGGTGTCCATGGCTCTTGGACATGCGTTCATGGAACAGGTGGTCATGAAGGAAGGTCGAACCGTTAACCCGAATTGGCTCGATTACCACATGCCATGTATCCACAATATGGCCGTTTCGGAACACATCGATGTGATCACCGAGAGTTACCAGGTAGGAGAACCGTATCGGACCAAAGAGGTAGGAGAGGGTCTCGTCTCAGCTATATTGGCGGCTATCGCCAATGCGGTTTACAACGCGGTGGGAGTGAGGCTTGATTCCACCCCCTTCACCCCGGAGAAGATCTTACGAGGGCTGGGTAAGATCAAGTGACATGGGTCAACGTTGATGTCTTGATGTTAAGCGATATTTCTCAGATGTCACCCCACTGCATGAATACACTTACAAGAGGTCAAAGATGGAAGAGGTTACCTACTGGCGCAAAGAAATGGAAACCCTCGCAAGAGAAAAACTTGCCGAACTGCAGCTCAAACGCTTCAAGGAGCGCATGCAGTACGTCTACGAGCGCAGTCCGATGTACCGGCGCAAGTTTGACCTGGCGGGAATTAAACCGGATGACATCCGCACCCTGGATGAAATTGAGAACGTTCCATTTACCGTGAAAGAAGAGCTTCGGGAGAGTCAAGCCGAGCATCCTCCGTGGGGAGATTTCATCTGCATTGACCCTGAACAAGGAGTCAGAGTATTTCAGACCTCCGGCACGACCGGGATTCCGGTGAAAGCCATTCTGAACAAGAAAGATTGGACCGTTCATTACTACGAAGAGTTCATGCATTTTATGTACGGTTACGGCATAAAGACGTCAGATATTCTTTTTGTTCCGTTCAATTTTGGACTGCACATTGCCTGGTGGGGATTTTCAGCCGCTTTAGAACAGGAAGGAGTCATGATCGTTCCCGGAGGAGGGCAATCTTCACAGGACCGCGTCAGGAACATTTTCGAGTGGGGAGCTACCGTCGTGTGCGGTACACCCACCTATATGCTGCACCTCGGAGAAACGGCCGCAAAAATGGGGCAACCATTAACCGAGTCCAAGGTGCGCATCGTGGTCACGGCCGGGGAACCGGGTGCAAATGTGTCCGCAACGAAGAGAGCCATTGAAGCGCTCTGGGGAGCCAAGTGCTATGATGATCTGGGATCGACGGAGGCCGCCAATTTTGGCTTTGAGTGCATTGCCCAAAGGGGAACTCACTTGATCGAAAGCCAGTTCTATGCGGAATGCTTGGACGTGGAGACGCTACAGCCGGTGAGCCCGGGAGAAGTGGGAGAACTGGTGATCTCGAACTTGTGCTGCGAAAGTATGCCACTCTTGAGGTATCGGATAAAAGATCTCGTGCGCTTCAATCTCGAGCCGTGTGAGTGCGGAAGAACCTTCCTGAGACTGGACGGTGGAGTGCTCGGAAGATCTGACGATATGTTCCAATACGTCGGCGTGAACATCTTTCCCTCTGCTATTGAAAATCTTGTTCGCGAAGTTGATGAATTCTCCAACGACTACCAACTGGTGGTTCCCAGGATGGGTAGCGGCAAGCGCCTGACGATCCGTGTAGAACCGGCCCAATCTGACATTCCCGTAAAAAAGCTCGAGGAAGCAGCCAACAGACTTGTCGACACAGTGAAATTCCGTATCAGCATCACCCCGGCAGTGGAAATCGCAGTTATAGGTGAGCTCCCCAGATTTGAGGGCAAGGCAAGACGGGTGATCAGGGAGGAGTAACGGTTCCGCTGTTGCCGAAGAAAAGGTTCCAGTTGCCGGCGAATGTCACCTGCATGAGGAAAACGGACGAACCGAAGTTCGGAAAGCATCTAAAACAGAGGAGGTTAAAATGAGCCGCAGATTTTTAGCGATTGTGCCATTGTGCCTTGGGTTGATCCTTTCTTGGGCTGCGCTACCGGCGGTAGCCGCCGATGTGCCCGAAGCCATCGTAATTGGAGCAACTGTTTCTCAAACCGGGCACTTCTCCTCGGAGGTAGGGCCATTCAAACGACTCATGGAGGCATGGGCCAAAGTGGTCAACGAAAAGGGCGGTATCAAACTGAAACAATACGGCAAGAGCCTACCCGTGAAATTCGTGATTTATGACGACGCTAGCAATGAAGCCACCACCAAGAAGTATTACGAGCGTCTGGCAACGGTTGACAAGGCAAACCTCCTCCTGGGGCCTTACAGTAGTCCTTTAACCTTTGCGGCCAGCACGGCCGGTGAAAATCACAAGATCCCATTCATCGCGGTGTGCGCAAATTCCCAAAAGATCTATGCCAGAGGGTTTAAATGGCTGGTGGGCGTCATAGATCTCGGCCCTCGTTACACCTACCGTTACTGGGAGATGATCAAGGCGGAAGGCAAGGCCAAGACCGTTTCCTTCGTCGTCGAGGACACGCTTCATCCTCTCGACGTCTTCGAGGGCTCGAAGAAGCTTGCCGAAGCAGCCGGCCTGAAGGTTCTTACGAGTGATGTAATCCCAGCCGACGCTCGAGATTTCACCCCGGTCATCACGAAGGTCAAGAAAAGTGATCCCGACATCGTGTACGTATCCTCCAACATCCCCTTCGCTATTAACTTCATGAAACAAGCCAAGGAGATGAAGCTCAATCCTAGGGAGTTTCACTGTATTCATCACAGCGGGGTTTTCCGAGACCCGCTTGGCGATGTGGCGGACTTTGTTGTCGGGCAATCGTATTGGGTAGAGGGGATGAAGCTGGGTGATTCCGCGCTCATCGTTGATCTGCTCAAGAGAGCGAACATCTCGGAACCTATGTACCCATGGGCACCTGCGTATGTAGCAGGCTTCCAGATAATCCAGGCCGCTCTCGAGAAAGCAGGGACTCTCGACAACGAGGCCGTTATGGCTGCTCTGAAGAGTCTCAAGTTGGAAACGGTGCTTGGGCCGGAACGATTCCACGAGACAGGTTATGGCTCGATCAACACGTACCCTTCACAGATACAAGGCAAGAAGTGGGTGGTGATCTGGCCGAAAGCCGTTGCCACAGGCCAACACGTCTACCCCCGACCGATGTGGAAATAGGTAGGGTTCACCAAGAACGGGAAGGGGCGACAATGCTGTCCGACGTAATTCAGCTTTTGGTCGGGGGCCTGTTGCTGGGCGGCATCTACGGGCTTGCCGCCTTCGGACTGTCCATAAGCTTTGGGGTTTTGAATATCCTGAACCTGGCTCATGGAGAGTTTCTGATGCTCGGTTCTCTGGCTGGCTATTCAGCATTTGTGACCTTAGGCACAAACCCCTTCCTGGCGGCCGTGCTAATTATTCCTCTCTTTGTGCTGATCGGGGCGGGCTTTTACGTCCTTCTGTTGAGACCCATAAGTGACAAGCCCCCCCACCAATTGCTGGTGTCTTCCATACTGGTTACTCTAGGGGCTTCTCTCGCCATCGAAGACTTGACGGCATTCTTCTGGCAACGACCAATCACGGGTATTGAATACTCTTTGCCTCCTTTAGAGATGGGCGGGGTAGTCGTGTCTTCGCTCAGGCTTCTGATTCTGTTGTTCATTTGTGTTTTGGCTGTGGTCCTCCAGGTTTACCTGAGGCGAACCTTTATCGGTCGGGCCATCCAGGCCCTTACACAGTGTCGCGAGGGTGCCAAGGTTGTGGGTGTTCCCATCGCGCGGGTTTCAGCGGTCACCTTTGGCCTCGGGGCAGCACTTGCAGCTTCTGCCGGCGTCTTCTATGCGACGCTGTTCACGGTCACTCCGGTGATCGGAATTCCTCTTACGGTCAAGTATCTTTGCGTGGTGGTGCTGGGTGGCCTGGGAAGTCTGGTGGGATCGGTGGTCGGGGGTCTCATATTGGGCCTGGCTGAAGCGTTTACAGCCTACTACGTGGGATCCGAATGGTCGCCCTGTGTCCCGTTTGTCCTGTTGATATCAGTACCTGATTATCAGGCCTTCCGGGCTGTTCGGATCGAGTGTATGAACACGGGGCGGTACCGAATATCTCTCCTTGTGGGCGCATGTCTTGCCCTGGCGATTCCCGCTGTCCTGCCGTGGCTGGCAGGGTCTTATCTTCTCGTGTGGGTGTTCCTCCTTGCGGTATACCTTACGCTGGCTGTGAGCTACGACATCGTGGGCGGTTCCATGGGATACATGAACTTAGGGCACTCCACCTTCTTTGGTCTAGGCGCCTATACGACCGTCATACTGCTTAACCAAGGCCACCATCTGGGGTTGTGTCTTGCGGCTGCTGCTGTCGTGGCCGCGGTCTTCGCTGCGCTGGTGAGTTACCCCATTTTTCGCCTGAGGGGCGCTTATTTTGCCTTAGCCACCTTTGGTCTCATCAGCCTGATGGGCATTCTGGCAAACAATCTCAGGGATCTAACAGGAGGAGCGGGTGGAATTTCAACTCCTTCCGGAGATCACACCGTCACGTCATATTACCTCTCTGTGGCAGTTTCCATAGCGACGGTGGTCCTAAACCTGGGACTCTCACGATCTCGGTTTGGGCTCGCACTGCTAAGCATTCGCGAAGACGAAGAGGTTGCCCGTGCCCTGGGTACTCCTACGAATTTCTACAAGAGTCTCGCCCTCGTTGTAAGCTCCGTACCCGCCGGCTTGATAGGGGGGGTATATGTCTGGAATGTGACATACATCAGCCCTTCGGCGGTTTTCGGGCTCGACATAGCGTTGAGTCCCATCGTTATGGCTATGTTGGGAGGAACGGGAACCGTAATGGGCCCGATCCTCGGCGCGTTTTCCCTCACCCTACTACAGGAATTGCTGTGGACACAGATTCCTTACCTCCATTTAACCATGTATGGGATGGTTATGGTCCTGGTGGGTCTGTTTATGCCGGGCGGTTTGGTGAGAACCCGACTGTTCGAACTCTTCATTCAGCGCTTTGTGCCCGGAGGCAAGGCGCATTACCAGGGAGAACCCTGAACCGGCAGAGAGTTGTGTAGCAACAATGGCGACTGTCCTGGAATGTCAGAACGTATTTAAACTGTTCGGCGGGGTCGTAGCTCTGTCAGACATAAACCTCCGGGTAGAGGAGGGTCGGATACTCGGTATCATCGGTCCCAACGGTGCGGGCAAGACTACTCTCTTCAACATAATTTCCGGAGCGCTTACGCCCACCAAGGGCAGGGTTTTCTTTCATGGTCGAGACATCTCCGGGATCGGAGCGAATCGGATCTGCAGGCTGGGAATCGCTCGAACTTACCAACTCGTGAGACCTTTTGCTTCCCTGACGGCTTTGCAAAACGTTCTCATCGGCGTCAGCTTCGGCCGAGGTTCTAGAGCACGTCGCGGCCAGCGGGTGCCTTTGGCCATGACCGAGTTGGAGTTCGTAGGATTGGCGGCAAAAGCGAACCAACCAGCCGCAAACCTTACGTTGGTCGAGAAGAAACACCTGGAAATTGCTCGAGCCCTCGGCACAGATCCCTCAGTAATTTTACTGGACGAAGTGGTCTCAGGCTTGTCCCCGGGTGAAGCGGCGCACGTCATTGACACGATTCGGGAGATTCAGCGGCGAGGGATCACCGTTGTCATGATAGAGCACGTCCTGAGAGTGGTGATGGAGCTGTGTCATTCCGTATTGGTATTACATTTTGGTGTACAACTCGCCTATGATCGCCCGGAAGCCGTAGTCAAAGACAAACAGGTTATTGAGGCTTATCTTGGCCGTGACGAACCCACATCCGGAGGACCGAGTGCTTGATGTCGTCAATCTGAACGTTAGCTATGGGCCGCTACACGTCTTGTGGGACGTGTCGTTGACGGTGAAGGAGCGGGAAATAGTTGCGCTCCTCGGCTCCAATGGCGCGGGTAAAACCACGACACTCAAGACGATTCAGGGACTTCTTCGCCCATCCTCCGGCCAGGTACACTTCATGGGTGAAAGCGTTCATCAATTGGCCTCACACCAGGTGGTAGCGCGCGGTTTGTCCCTTGTGCCTGAAGATCGGTTGCTATTCCCGGAAATGACCGTTCTCGATAATCTGGAACTCGGTGCCTTTCCCGCTGGAGCACGTCAGAAACGTCAAGATACGCTTGACTGGGTGTACCAATTGTTCCCGCCCGTTTTCCATCGTGCGAAGCAGAAGGTTAAGACCCTCTCGGGTGGCGAGCAACAGATGGTGGCCATTGGACGGGCCCTCATGGCGAAACCTAAGTTGCTTTTGCTGGATGAGCCGTCGCTGGGCTTGGCTCCATTAGTGGTAGCCGAACTCTTCCGGACGGTGAAACAAATCAATCGCCAGGGCATCTCGGTCCTCCTCGTGGAACAGAACGTGAAAAAGAGTCTCGAACTGGCGCACCGTGCATACGTGCTGGAAACGGGTAAAGTAATACAGGATGGTCCGGCAAGAGACCTCTTGAACGATCCCAGAGTCCGAGAAGCGTATCTAGGCGTGTGATGCTATAGTATGCAGTTCTGAGAATTTCGACAGGGCCAAAGGTGCAGAATCCCGACGGCATCGATGATCCCGTACATCAATGGTCGCGGGGTCAGGGGACATCAGTGATAACCGGGATGATTCTAGGTAGTTGGATCGCTCACGCGTGTCGGCTAATGTCGAGGGCCATTGCAGCGACTTGTCTTGTCGGCCCAATATGGGCTTCAAAACGCCCCGCGAATTGTGAAGCCTGCTGCGGGTCTATGACCTCGAACTAGGGTCTATCTTTTCCCGCGAATATTTAAGATAAGATCCCTCTCTTTTGACTCCCAGCTTATTGTGTCCCACCGAGCCACAGATCTTAATTTCTTCGGGACGAAGCTGATAGTATTAACTTTAAAGTGTATGCTATTGATATACCAGTATAATTTGCCCACAGCTACAGGCCGGGGAAAAGCCCAAGGCGTGTTACGGCGCTTTAGAAGCCTCCCCTCAAGCCTTCGACAATGAAAATCGACACCGTAGTCGAGAGCTGCTCATACGATTCCTCCGGGGTGCCTCCAAACCATAGGCGCCAATGGTACAACACATTTACGCCCTACAGCGAGTATGAGTTGGCTACAGTCCATGTTTAAAAGGAAATGTGATCTATCCAGTGCACCACGGCTGGGGTTAGAAGGGGCCGTCGTGCACTGGATCGACCTTTAACCTGGATGAGTACAAATTGGACGAAGAACCCACGAGGACGTTAAGGGTCATATGACAAGAGGAATATTCTGGTTATGGACCGCCGCATCACTTTGGTAAACCATAAAGGGAGGAATGAACATGAGATTCTTGTTTAAAGCTTCAATTCCTGTTGAAGCAGGGAACAAGGCAGCAAAAGAAGGCCGCCTGGCTAAAATTATCGAGTCAATTCTCGGAGATTTGAAGCCCGAAGCTGCCTATTTTCTGGGTGATAATGGGGAGAGAACGGCTTATATCTTTTTCCAGATGGAGGATGGTTCCGAAATTCCGAAGGTGACAGAAACCTTGGATGCTTGCGTTAGATGCCAGCATCGAGATGCATCCGGTAATGGCACTCGAGGATCTGATGAAAGCTGCGCCTTATATAGATGAAGCCGTTAGAAAATATACCTGAACCAGAATTAGACGGCGGTCTTGCCATTGCGGGGGTGTTTGGGCCGATGCCCGGTCGCGGGAAGGTTCATCGGACCCCGAAAAGGCTCCGCATCTGATCTCTCAAGGCCCGACAGATAGAAAACCGTCGTCAAGTCTATACAGTTGACATCGGAGCCACATGCGCTAGAAAGTAGCCGTGGCACGTGTTTGTGAATCAACACGCCATTCTCGGTATCATCGCTGAAGCGATGCGATCAGCGGGATACTGAGGGAGAATGGCAAAAACGGACCAATGCCAAGAAAATAGACGTGACCCCACGCATCGTGTGTTGGAATTGCGTATAAGGACAGGGGTGGTCTTGAAGTGCCGCCAAGCGCTTGCTATTTTCAATGCACGACCGTATCGACGCGACTTCAATGCCCTGAACCCACGTGTCTGGAGGGAAGGGCGAGAACTGACAGTGTCAAGCCCGGACACTATACATAGTGCACAGGCCGCACTGCATGGAGGTGAAGATGTCGGACCTGGACGAGGCTCTAAAACATGCCTTGAGCCTAAACGTTCGTGATCGTGCAACCCTGGCGGAAAGGCTTCTAGCCAGCCTGGAAGAGTTGCCTGAAGAGGAGGCGGAGCGTCTTTGGGCAGACGAAGCTCAAAGGCGTTTAGAGACTTACCGAACGGGTCGCGCAAGAGCGGTTCGAGCGGAAGAGGTTCACGAGAAGGCTGAAAGACTGTTGCGGTGACGCCCATAAGGTATCACGAGGCAGCAGAGGCTGAATTATTGGATGAGATCGGCTACCTTGAGTTTAGGGCCAAGGGGCTCGGGCGACGCTTCTTCGCAGAAATTCGTCGGGCCGAGAGCGTCATCGCGCAGTTCCCGGAATCCGGCGAGGAGATTCGCCCAGGCATCCGCAAGATGATGGTTCGGAAGTTCCGGTACTCGCTCATCTACGCAATCGAAAAGATGGATTACTCATCTTAGCCGTGGCGCACCAGAGCGGTCGGGCTGGGTATTGGGTTGGTCGCATCGGCGGCGGCAAAAGATAAGTAAGGACCGAGGCTGGTGTCATAAATGAGGAAAAGGCCGGCCTGTCACGCCGGAGATCGCGAGTTCGAGTCTCGTCGCTCCCGCCACTTAACAGACTGAAATCACAGGGAAGCCTAAACAAGCAGGCATCCCTGTTTTCGTTTAACGGGATGATCCAGGGCCCCCAAAGGGCTCCCAGGGTAATGAAGGACGTCGTCGCTTCGCCATCAATAAGGGGTGGTTGCCCATGAGAGTCTTGGGCCACAGTTTCCTCCACATACTCCGCCAATGCTACCTCGCGGGCGAAGAAGTCAAACGGTCAATGGAGTGGCTCGTCAAACGTCTGATCAAGGTCGGAGCGAAAGTGTCGTATCACGGTCGGAGGAGGTATGTCCATGTGGCGTCGGGCTTTCCTTTGGCCCGACATTACCGTGCAGTGTTCGGGTGACGAGCGTAGTGGCAAAAATCCTTGACGGAGTGGCGGAAGGTGAAGTACGCTCAGAAACAGGAAAAAAGGGGCTTTTATATCAAAATGACGACTTTTCTGCCGTGCTCCTGTCTTCTAAGGGACCATCGGGGGTCTTATTGGTTGTCAGGAGACTCTGACGAGACCAGATTCCGAGGCAAACAGCCCCGATATGGCAAGACCGCCGCATAATTCCCGCTAAGGAGGATTGACCATGATTTCCAGAGAGCTGAAGTTTTCATTAATCGCCCTTGTCTTGCTCTTCGGTTTGACCGCCGTATGGATTCAGCCGTCGGCACAGGCTTGCACAGGCATTATGTTGCGTAACGCGGACGGCAGCTTTGTCCATGGTCGCACGCTCGAGTTCGGTGTCACCATTGAGGTTACCCAAGCAATTGTTCCTAGAGGTTACGAATTTGTGGGCAAGGCGCCGGGCGGACCGGGAATGAAGTACAAGGCGAAATATGGTTGTGTAGGGTCTTACGCCTTTAAGGATCTCGCCATTTGTGACGGACTTAATGAAAAAGGTCTGGCGGTCCATGTTTTTTACTTTCCCACTTTCGCCAAATATGCGGAAATCACCAACGAAAACCGCGGCAAAGCGCTCTCCCCGCTCGACTTTTCCAACTGGCTCCTGGTGCAATTCGCGACGGTTGCTGAAGTGCGTGAAGCTCTCGAACGCGGGGATGCCGTCATTGCACCGACTGTTCTGGAAGCTTGGGGTCCTGAGCCGCTGCCTTTGCACTATGTTGTGTATGATAAGACAGGGGGCTGCATCGTGATTGAACCCATCGAGGGAAAGCTGAAAATTTTCAACAACCCGCTCGGCGTCCTCACCAACTCGCCCGCCCTCGATTGGCACATCACGAACCTGCGCAATTACATTGCCCTGAATCCCCTCGATGTACCTCCGGTGGAGCTAAATGGGGTCAAGTTGCGGGCGACGGGCATAGGAAGCGGCATGCTGGGACTTCCCGGCGACTTTACACCGCCCTCGCGATTCGTGCGTGCCGCGGTTTTCGGCGCCGCTGCAATTCCCTCGCCGAATGCGGACAAGGGTATCCTGCAGGTCTTTCACATCCTCAACAACTTCGACATCCCGGTGGGACTGATACGCGAGAAGGGCCAGCAGGGAGCTGTCTACAAGGACTACACCCAACTTACTACGGCCACTGACCCGCAAAACCTCAGGTACTATTACAAGACGTACGAGGACCAGACTATCAGGATGCTGGATCTGCGGAAATTCGACTTGAACGCCAAAGAGGTGAGGACACTAAGCCCGAAGACCACCCAGCCGATTGTAGACATGTCTGCTGAGATGAAGTGAGCCCTATGTCTGCTGCCCATATCGGCGGCTATTTGCAATCAACAAGTTTGGAAAGGAATTAGGATCGCACATGAACAAAGTAGGATTGTTTCTGGCCTTGGCAGCAGCCGGTCTGGGCCTTTACGCCGCAACCGCTCAAGGAGACAAAGCAATTGATGTGGACAAGTTAGTTACTGCGGAAGGAAGAATCATCTTGCCCAAAGACTATCGTGGCAGTTGGGTACATCTCGGTTCATGGGCAGTCGCGGAAGAAGGGGCTAAGGGAGGGGGATTCCATGATGTCTATACTCAAGCGGGGACAGCGGAAGCCTACCGCAAGTCCGGCGAGTTTCCCGACGGAGCCTGCCTGATCAAAGAGATCCGAACCGTCAAGTCTGACAAATTGGCTTCGGGACACGTCATGTGGGCCGGGGACGTAAAGAAGTGGTTCATGATGATCAAGGACGCAAAGGGCAGATTTAAAGACAACCCCAATTGGGGTGAAGGATGGGGTTGGGCTCTGTTCTTGGCGGACGATCCCGGTAAGAACGTGTCGACGGATTTCAAGAAAGACTGCCTCGGTTGCCACGCACAAGCAAAGAAGACCGACTGGGTCTACGTGTTCGGCTACCCGACGCTCCGGGAAAGCAAAGGTCGATAGCTCGACGCGTCAATAAGCACGGTGGTCAGGGGGAGGCTCCGACCTCTCGTGCTGAACCGCCTTCTCCGACACGGTCGACGTGTTTGCTAATCACAGCGGCAAGTGGGACGAAATAACAAATTCGTCCCGCTCTCCCTGGCATAAAGACCTCAATATTTGAGGACCGGAACTCCAATGGGGCAAGTGTTGTCCCATGTGACAATGGATCGGAACACCGATACGGGGCGTTGTTGAATTGATAAGGAGGGATCCGATGAAATTGAAAGTTGGTTCTACGATGATACTAGCGATCCTATTGGGGGTTATTGTCCCGCTCTCGGCCGCTGCACGACAGGAAACCTCCCAACTCGCAACGCGAACGGGCGATCAGAGCTTCAAGTGTTCCCCGACCGGGGCGCCGCCCATTCGAACAGTCCCTCCCATAACAGAACGTCCGTCCTGTCATCCTCGGGGGCAAGTCGTCTCGTTCGATCAGAACGGTGTTACTCGCTATGCTTGCCTCTATCCTCCGCAGCAGGCCGCAGAAACTCAGATAGGCAAGAATGGCTACAAATGGCCTCTGCTCATCTATCTCCATGCTTCACTCACGACCCCGGAAAGTCTCCATTGGCTCGGCAGGGATTTACTTGACCTTGCTGACGCTTTCCCTCTTTCCGGCGATGAGAAAGTGAAGGGTTTCTTTGTTCTCGCTCCTGAAAGTAGAATAGCCGACCCGTGGCCTTCGAATGCGCCAGGGGCAGCGGAGACCGGTAGCGGCACTTACTGGGACGAATGGTACCGCGATCCGTCCCGTAACCTCGACGCGCTGGCCGTAGACCATTTCGTGGACCAACTTATTGCATCGGAAAAAGTGGACACGAGCAGAATATATGTATTTGGCTGGAGCAATGGAGCTTACATGGCAGCGCTGTATGGAATGTGGCGGAGTGACCGGATTGCTGCGATTGGCCAATACGCTGGAGCTGACCCCTATTCGCGTCCTCCATGCCCTGTTCCCATGGAGTACCACCGGCAAGTTCCGTTGATATTGCTGCGAAACTTATGTGACGGCCGAGTTTCTTGCGAGACGACCGGCGCTTGGATCGACACTCTCACGAAAGAGCAATGGCCCTACAAGCTGGTTAACCTCGACCTCAGCGGCGAGGTAACTTCCAGCGATCAGGAATGTTATCGGAGATGCTCCAAAATCATCGGGCTTTTCGAACATATCCGTTGGCCGAGGGACGCGGCGCTGAAGGAGATGCTGAGGTTCTTCAACCAGCATGTCCAGCCGTAAGCCAGCATTATGCCTCACTAATTCGGAATGTAATTTGGCAACATACTTTGCGGAATCCGGCTACACTATACTTTATTCCCGTGGTTGGAGACTGTCTGGAGCAGCATCCGGTATGCTGGGACAATCTCTGCACGGATTGCGGCTCCAGCTCATCCGAATCACGTCACCTAGAGAGTCAATCGGCGCAACTGAGCTTCCTATGCTCACGACGCCCAATTCATGCCTGCCGTCTAATGTCCTCAGGGGGGGGCCGAGGACACCATACTTAATTCTTGAAATGACATCGGGGAGTGCCAAGCCCTCACGCCCAGAGCCACCAGTCACTTTGATCCCCAAATCTCCGTCCTCCCGTGGTCAAAGGTCAGCCGGTCAATTTCTCGTACCAAGTCCGCGTCATTAATGGCTAGATACAAGCTCTTCACGTTCTTTTTCCTGTCTCCATTTTCCACAATCGCGTCGGCTATGAGAGGATGCAGGCCACTTCTCATGGCGTTGGTCTTGCAGCAATGACGGAGATCAGGAATTCGGGACAGCGGACCGAATTCAAGGCTTTCTAAGGCTTTTGTCAAACCTTCTTCGAAAATTCAGTCACACACTCCCGACTTCGACTGCGTAGAATGTGATGACCAGCGGTAAGCGCCCCGGCGGCGTCATTTCCCTGTGTTGACGTTGCGTCTCCATTGAGTTTGGGGACCTTATTACATACAATCAGAGACATGAGAATTCACGAGCTAGTCTGGCCGGAGGCCGGATTGAACACATTGCCCGTCATGGGGTGAACCCTGAAGAAGTCGAAGAAGTGTGCTTTGGCCATGCTTGGCTGCGGCGGGCCAAGTGTGCGGGGGCCAACCCAGTGTATTACGTACTCGGCCAGACGGCAGCAGGCCGGTATCTGTTCTGCGTTGTCATACAGTTTCCAGACAGCAAAGGCTTCCCAGTCACCGCGCGCCCCACGACAGAGCGGGAACAACGGCGATTCAATCAATGGAGAAACACATGAAGGCTACGAACATTCCCAACACGGATTCAATTTCAGAACTCGCAACTTTTTGGAATACACACGACCTTACCGATTTTGAAGACGAGTTAGAAGATGTGCATGAGGCGGTATTTGAGCGTCCTCCGGAAGAGACAGTGACGATACATTTGCCCGCTGGGGACGTCGAGGTGGTGAAACGAATGGCCCAGGCGAAGGGGGTTGGATATGCGGTATTAATCCGGGAATGGGTACTTGAAAAACTACATCGCGTCTGAAATCCGGGAACGTTTCAATTTCGACAACTGACAGTGGCATGGCGTCTCCAGGAGTTCAGGGTACACCATACCTAATTTTTGACGTGGAAAGTTGACAGGAATATGGAGCGGCCCGCCGGGGCAACTTGCCCGAGGAACTTGTCCAGCCTAGCTGGATCGCGTCACGCGCAGAGTCAATCGGCGGCGACAGACCTTCCTCTGGTCAACGCCCAATTCATGCCTGCCTGCTAAGGATTTCAATCATCTCTGCCCCCAAATCTCAGTCTTCCGGTGATCAAAGGTGAGCCGATCAATTTCACGTAATAAATCCGCGGCACTGATCGTCAAATACAGACTTTTCACATCGTTCTTCCTGTCCCCGTGGCCGACAATTGCATCAGATACGAGTGGATGCCGGTCGCGCACATCCCGTTGGTCTTGCAGCAGTCCCGGAGATCCTATTCAAGGCCCACCCGCCCCTTTCGCTATACTGATCGCATGTATCCTACATACTACTCCCGGTGATCCTATCCCTATACTAGGAAGTCAAGGCACTATACCTCCGACTCAACAAGTGGTAGATACGCTGGGGGCAAGTTACTCAGTGTATCGATCAAGGTCGTCAAAACTCTGAAGCAGAATCCGGTTCAAAACAGAGGGGATGACGTCCTGTCGGCTTTCAGTCTATCGAGATCTGAACTTTCTCACATCTGAAGAATTCACTCCTTAAAGTCAGGAGGTTTTGGTGGTCCAAGACCAATCCGTCAAATCGCTCTTTCTGTCTCCTCGGTCGGTAGTGTTTATCGGCGTTCCTCGTAAAAGTGGCCCGGGCACTTTAAATTCGATAGATAATCTCAGAAACTGGGGCTACGAGGGACGAGTCGCAATTGTCCATCCCCACGTACGAGAAATAGCGGGAATTCCCGTATTGCCATCCGCCTCCGAATTAAATTCTAAGATTGATCTGGCCATCGTTTCGACTCCAAGAGAAACGGTTCCTGCGATTATAAGAGAATGCGGCCAAAAGGGCATCAAAGCTGTGATTGTTACCAATCAAGGTTTTGCCGAGTCAGATGGAAGGGGCCAGGAGTTGCAAAGAGAAATGCTCGCAGAGGCCGATGAGTTCGATATGCGCATTCTCGGGCCCAATACACTCGGCGTATCCAACGCATTCCACCGGTTCAATTCTTCGTTCATGCCGCTCCATCGGGAAGAGGCCCCCATCGGGCTTATTTGTCAATCCGGCGTCTTCTTTGTGGGCGTGAATCAGCTTCTAGGCGGCATGGGCCTCGCAATAGACGTAGGGAACGCCTGCGACGTGACCGCGGTGGACGCTCTGGAATGGTTGGGTGAAGATGAAAGAATACGCGTGATTGCCCTTCATGCCGAGGAAATTCGAGACGGCAAACGTTTCCTTGAAGTTGCCGAAAGAGTTGGTCGCCGAATTCCCATAATCGCCCTGAAAACGGGGAGGTCTCAAGAAGGGGCTACCGCGGCGGCCTCGCACACTGGCTCCCTGTCAGTTGATGACAGAATGGTTGATGCTGCTTTTCAAAAGGCTGGGGTGCTTCGCGCTGACGAGACTCAAGACCAGGCGGATTTGGTTCGAGGCTTCGTGCGGCTGCCGCCTATGAAAGGCCCCAGAGTAGCCGTGGTGACTCTTACCGGCGCTGGTGGAATTATCCTCCTCGATGCGATGGAAAGATACGGCCTGGAGTTATCAAGGTTTTCTCCAAAAACCATTAATGGCATTCAGAGATTGTCCCCCGACTGGATGTCGCTCACGAATCCAACGGACATTTGGCCGGCCGTAATGAAAAACGGAATGCGCAAGGCCTATACCACCGCCTTGCGAGATGTTTTGTCCGACCCCAACGTGGACGGCGTCCTCTGCGTGGCTCTTGGCCTTGCAGATGCGGAACAGCAGCACCTGGGGGCCGAGGACGTGATTCAGCAATTATCGGAAAACTCGAGCAAACCAGTCGTGACCTGGGTTTACGGACCGCAAGCTGAAGAAACTGCCAGGAGACTGGAGCGATACGGTCGAGTTCTGTCGGTGCGCAGTCTCGAAAGAGGCGTTCGGGTTTTGGCTTCTATGGCGCGCTATGAGAAATGGAAAGAATCGCAAGCCAGCGAATGAACGATATATCATGAGGGGGCCTTTCTTCAGAGCAAAAAGACTTCTACAGC
The DNA here is from genome assembly GCA_963789265.1 of uncultured delta proteobacterium. Lineage (GTDB taxonomy): Bacteria > Desulfobacterota > Desulfomonilia > Desulfomonilales > Desulfomonilaceae > CAWBBA01. Next base: position 115,392 of record CAWBKB010000001.1, read on the forward strand.
ATCACTCTTGCTCGATTCCTCAGCCATCGTTAACGTTAAGAACGTAGCTGCCGGTCATTGTAACAGCAGTCCTGCCCGTGCAAGCATTCCTGCAAAGTTTAACGGACCCTGAGAGAAGGTAATCAACGGAGGTCCTGCACGGATCGTCCGCATTGCTGAGGTCGCGGCCGTCACCAATGGACAGTTTCAGAATCAGGATTCTATGAAATTCGACGCGTCAGGAGCGCTAGGTTACTAAAATCGGAAAAAAGAGACAGCGATGTTGCGATTTTATCTTGACTTTGGTTCTGCTATCCCTTAGTCTACGATTCACGTAGTCATGAGGTTGAAACGTTACGATTCCCGGAGGGTCGATGGGATGAACGGTGAGGGTCCAATTGACAGCACCGACAGGGAGATCATGTCGATCCTGCAAAAGAATTCTCGGGTTACGAATACCGAAATCGCCAGGCGCCTGGACATCTCCGAAGGAACGGTACGCAACCGGATCAAAAGACTGGTGGACGAGCGCATCATTCGGAATATTACAGTGGTCAACCCTGAGACTCTTGGGTACCAGGTTCATGTAATTGTTGGCGTCCAAGTTGAGTACAAGAAACTGCCGGAAGTCACGAAACAGCTTAAGGAAAAGGAGGCGGTCCACTTCCTGGGAATTGCTGCGGGGAGGTATGACCTGATGGTGATAGCCTTTTTCCGTAATACCGAAGAGCAGCTTGCCTTTTTTACCAATGAGCTGGCTTCCATAGACGGCATAGTGCGATTGGAGACCTTCACAGTACTACAGATGCTCAAGACAAAGTATCTCTGGGGTGTTTCGGTGGCCGAGTCCAAAGCGGCCGACTAAATTGGAACGGAGACTGCAAAGTTGACCGCGGTGGTAAAGCTGGAGTCGGAGAGGGTGCATGATCAAGAAAATTAAACACATAGGTTTGGCGGTGGAGAACCTTGCCGAAGCCAGCGATTTTTTCCGGAAGCACTTCCAAGTCTCGGTTTCGGAACGTGAACATTTCGGAGAGCTGATTTTCTCTTTCATCCCTGTAGAAGGCGCCCACCTGGAGCTTCTCCAGTCCACTTCAGGCGACGGGCAAATCGCGAAGTTCATTCAGAAAAAGGGTCAAGGTGTTCACCACATTGCCTTTGAGGTAGACGATATTCAGGCCGAATTGGACCGTTTGAAGAGCGAAGGCCTAACCATGATAAATGAAAAGCCTTACCTGAACGCACACCAAGACTTGGTGGCCTTTCTTCACCCGAAGTGTACGTACGGTGTTCTTATAGAGCTTATACAGACCAAGAAAAACGCATGACGGAACAGCTCGGAAATCATCTGAATCCATCACTTGGCGCCGGCCAAACGGGATAGAGGTATCATGGGAATCACCAAGACCTGGGATAGCGAACTGGCCAAACTGCAATCCAAGGATTCTGAAGCTCGGCTGGGAGGAGGAGAAGACCGGCTTCAGAAACAGCGGGACATGGGAAAAATGACGGCCAGGGAACGCATTGACCACATTTTGGATCCGGATAGCTTCGTCGAACTCAATATGTTGGCCGAACATCAGTGCCGCGATTTTGGCATGGACAGAAAGAAATTTGTCGGTGACGGCGTGGTAACAGGCTATGGAACTATAGAAGGTCGCAAGATCTACATTTATTCCGAAGACGACACGGTCTTAGGCGGATCCACCGGTAAGGTCCATGGAGCCAAGATCCATTACGTTCTGCGGTTGGCGCGCGAGCACATGGTGCCGGTGATCGGGTTAAACGATTCCGCTGGGGCACGCATCCAGGAAGGGATGGACAATGTGTACGGTATCACTGGTATGTTTTACCAGAACACTCTCAATTCCGGCATTGTCCCCCAGATCGCTGCCATCATGGGAGCATGCACGGGCGGAGCGGCCTATTCAGCCGCTTTGTGCGACTTCATCGTTCAAGTAGAAAAAACTTCGCACATGTTCATCACCGGACCTGCTGTGGTCAAGGTGGTGACAGGCGAGAATGTGGCATTTGAAGATTTGGGCGGAGCGAAAGTTCATGCCACGAAATCCGGAGTAACCCATCTGACAGCCAAGGACGACCAACAATGCCTCGACCTGATAAAGCGGCTGCTGTCCTATCTTCCCCAAAACAACCTCGAAAAACCTGAAAAGAAGCCAACGAACGATCCCGTGGATCGAAGCACCTCGGAATTGGTCGAGATCGTTCCGATCCAAATGTCTCAGACTTATGACATGAAGAAGGTCATTCTGACCATCGTGGACGACAAAGACTTCTTTGAAATTCAACCTGCTTTCGCCAAAAACATAGTGATCGGCTTTGCCCGCATGGGAGGGCGGACGATCGGCATCGTAGCCAACAACCCCAGGGTTCTAGGCGGTTGTTTGGACATAGATTCCTCTGACAAAGCATCGCGTTTCATACGGACGTGCGACGTCTTCAATATCCCTATGGTCACTCTCGTAGATGTGCCTGGATTTCTGCCGGGAGTCCACCAGGAGCACGGCGGCATCATACGCCACGGAGCGAAGCTGCTCCACGCTTGGACCGAGGCCACAGTGCCCAAGATTTCCTGCATCCTCCGAAAAATGTACGGCGGCGCAATCCCGGCCATGGGAGTACACCAAATCGGCTTCGATCAGGTATTTGCTTGGCCGTGCGCGGAGATGCAGATGCTTGGCGCCGAGCCGTCCGTCAAAATCCTGTACCGCCGCGAGCTCGGGGAGGCAGAAGATTCAGAGGCGTTTTTGCAGCAGAAGATCGAAGAATATCAAAACCTCTATTTAACGCCTTACCATGCCGCGTCACTTGCGGTCATCGACGCTGTTATTCATCCCGCGGACACCCGCAAGAGAATCATTTCCGCTTTGGAGATTCTGGAAGACAAGGTCGCCGAAAAAAGGCCGTTTCGGAAACACACAAATATTCCGCTGTGAGCTCTGGAAAAGAAGTCACGGGCAAGGTGGAGACGTATGGACAAGATTAGGGAAAAACTGGCGTTTTGGGAGGAGTCCACATTGAAAAAAGCTGTGGACGGCTCCGGTGAAAAGAAAGAGATCTTCACTACAGACAGCGGGATCCCGGTCAAGAATTTGTATACGCCCCTGGACTTGGAAGGTATGGACTACAACCAAGACTTAAGTTTTCCCGGAGACTATCCCTACACTCGAGGGGTCTATCCTTCGATGTATAGGGGCCGCCTCTGGACCATGAGGCAATACGCGGGCTTTGGAACAGCCGAAGAAACGAACAAAAGATTCCGTTATCTTCTGAACCAAGGGTCCACGGGCTTGTCCATGGCTTTCGATCTGCCCACTCAACTCGGATATGACTCGACCGACCCCTTGGCAGAAGGCTCTGTAGGCCGGGTAGGCGTTGCCGTAGACACTCTGGCGGATATGGAAACGATATTTCAAGGCATTCCTTTGGATAAGGTGTCTACGTCGATGACCATAAACGCCACTGCTCCGATTCTTTTGGCCATGTACATTGCAGTTGGGGAAAAACAGGGTGTGTCGCGGAATCAGTTGATGGGAACTACCCAAAACGACATTCTCAAGGAATTCATTGCACGAGGAGCATACATCTTTCCGCCCGAGCCAAGTCTCAGATTGACGCTGGATATCATCGAGTATTGTTTTCAGCACGTTCCAAGGTGGAACACGCTCAATATCGCCGGGTATCACATCCGAGAAGCGGGTGCTAGTGCAGTTCAGGAGCTAGCTTTCACACTGGCCGATGCCATCACGTATATCGAAAAAGCGCAGGAGAGAGGGCTGGAGGTTGACGATTTTGCCCCGAGGCTCTCGTATAGCCTGGGCTGTTATCGAGATTTGTTTGAAGAGGTAGCGAAATTTAGGGCTGCCAGACGTCTATTTGCCAAAATCATGAAAGACCGCTTTGGAGCCAAAGACCCGAGGAGCTGCCTCTTCCGGACGTTCAGTGGCTCCTGCGGCTCCACGCTTGTCTCCCAACAGCCAATAAATAACATTGTCAGGGTTACCATGCACGCCCTCATGTCGATTCTCGGCGGACATCAGGCTATTCACACTGCCTGTTGGGATGAGGGTTACGCAATCCCCAGCCAGGATTCCGCAACGATTGCACTGAGGACACAGCAGATACTTGCCTACGAATCCGGCTTGACTAGCACAATCGACCCGTTAGGGGGCTCCTACTACGTGGAAGCGCTGACCAACGAAATCGAAGAGAAAAGCCAGGAGTATCTGGACAAAATCGACAATATGGGTGGAATGCTCTCGGCCATCGAGGACGGTTACATTCAACGGGAGATCCAGGAATCCAGCGTTCGGTCTCAACAAGAGATCTATAGCGGTGAGAAAGTCTTTGTAGGGGTGAACAAGTTTAGGGACTCCGAAGAAGCGACGGAAGACCATGATTTCTTTGAACTGGATTCCGGTGTGGAGGATCGGCAGAAAGCCAAACTCGTCCAGCTCAGGGCCGAACGGAGCACTGCGAAAGTGGGGGCTGCGCTTACGGCCCTCAATGAAGCCGTCGACCGCAAAGAAAACCTCATGCCTTTCATACTGGAAGCGGTCAGGAGCTATGCCACGGTAGGAGAGATTTGCGGGCTCATGCGGGAAGCCTGGGGCGAGTTTAAGGCCCCGATTTACATCTAAAGATTTGAGACGTCGAAAGGTCGCTCCTGTGGAACGAAAGATTCGAGTGTTGCTCGGTAAGGTCGGACTGGATTCTCATGACCGCGGTATCAAGATTGTGGCCCGTTTCCTACGCGATGCCGGCATGGAAGTCATATATGTCGGGCTACGGACCAAGGTGGAGGAGCTGGTCAATGCAGCAGTTCAAGAGGATGTCGATGTGGTAGGCCTGAGTTTCTTAGCCGGTGACCACATGGTTCTGGTGCCCAAGGTGCTAACCGGTTTGAAAGACAAAGGGAAAAACGATGCTCTGGTCCTTGTGGGCGGCATCATCCCGAAAAAGCACATACCGGACCTGTTGGCGTTAGGAGTGACAAAGGTCTTCTTGTCGGGAAGGCCCCCGACGGAGATCGTTGAGTGCATACAGGAGCATGTTTGATGCCGTACGCCCAGTCGCGGGGGCATGACTTTGTGGCCTCGCAAACCATCACTCAGTCTCTGACCATCACAGTACTTTTACACAGTCCAGAATTGGAAAGGGAGGAAAAACAAGGATGATCATCGACGTTCACAGACACTTGGTGGCGAAAGACACCGTGCAAGGGGCTTACATAAAAGGGGCTTCCTTGAGCTTCAGCATGATGTATCGCAAAGCACACAATCTCGATATCAGCCCCCGAGACTTTGTGGAGAAGGTAGTCCGGCCACTTCTTGACCCTCAGGGTGACAAGGTCATCGAAGAGATGGACGCTGCCGGCGTGGACATGACCGTGATTTTTCCGGTGGATTACGGATTGATCTTCGGCGAGGCGCCCATGCACATATTCGATCAGAACAAATTGTATGCCGAGACGGCTAAGAGGCACGAAGGTCGCCTGATGGCCTTCATGGCAATCGATCCTCGCCGCAAAGGGGCCCTGAAGCACTGCGAACAGGCTTACCATGAATGGGGAATGAAAGGCTTCAAGCTTCACGCCGGAGTCGGCTACATGCCAGACGATCCCGTCTGTTACTGGGTTTACGAAAAAGCGGCGCAATGGAACATACCGGTCATGTGCCACACAGGAGGCGCACCTTCGGTGGGCCTTCACTGGGAGAATTCACGGCCGTCCTTTTTCGCAACGGCCGCTTCACGATTTCCTGAAGTAGATTTCATTTTTGCGCATGCCGGCGACCTGGCTTGGTGGCATGAGGCCATGCAAGCCGCGGTTTGGCTTCCGAACGTCTATCTGGATCTGTCGCTGTGGCAGAAACCATTTAAGAAAATGCCGCCCGAAAAGTTCTATCAATGGCTGCGCCACATGGTCGACATGACCGGGCCTGAGAAGCTTCTGTTTGCGACCGATGCACCTTATCCAAACCTTTTCTATCCTCTGAAGGACTGGGTGAAAGTCTTCAGCAGCCCCAACGGGGACGTCAAGTTTTCTGGAGAGGAAATGAAGCTGATCCTCGGTGAGGCGGCCCGCAAGGTCCTCAGGCTGTAGAGAGGGATTTTCATGCCCGACATCATAGACGTCATCACGAGCAGAAAGAGTATTCGCCGGTACAAAGCCGACGCTGTGCCGGACGATATGATCGACAGGATCCTCGAGGCGGCCAGATGGGCACCGACAGGAGAGAACTATCAACCTTGGCGATTCATCGTGGTCCGGGACCCGGAGACGAAGAACAAAATAGGCGATTTGGCGAAGATTGGGAGCGGCTCCCGGATGACCGCTTGGTATTGTCAAGGCCACATGCAAAAGAGGTTCGAAAAGATTCAGGATCCTCAAAAAAGAGCCGAAGTCCTGCGGCTCATGTATTCGGGACAAGTCTCGGAGTTTGCCAAGCAGGCGCCCGTGGTGATCGCAGTGATCGGCAGCCTGATGGAAGGCTCGGTCGATGTGCCCTACGACCTTTCGGCCGCCATTGAAAACATGCTTTTGGAGGCACACTCTTTAGGCTTGGGCGCCTGCTGGGTGCACGGCCCTGTGGCCACCACAAGAGACGCTAAGAAATTTAAAGAGATACTTGGGATTCCCACGGGAATGGGAGAATACAAGGTCATTGCCTACGTAGCGTTTGGCTGGCCGGCTGAACAGCGAAGACATCCAAGGCCGAAAAAGGAACTACAGGATATCGTTTATTGGGAGAAGTTCGGCCGGAGAGAGAGGCCGCAGTATGGATAATACACAATACTATAATGAACTCCTTTACCGGCTGGAAAACTCTTCTACCACGAACTGTCGGATTGTGCCCCGTGGAAAACCGAATACATAGGCATTGACTTCATTCAGGCCAAGAATGTCAGCGGAACCACTGAGGATGACATCATCTCAGCTTGCATCACGGAAATCGTCGGTGCTGACCTGGTCAAAGTCATGTCCTACTCCATCGAGGGGCGCGGCATTCTCCTTAAACTGAAGATCCAAGGGTGCAGGCACCTGCCAAAAGAAACTATGCTGCGGAGAAGCGGCATCAAACCTTACAATTGTCCGATCACCAACATGATTTTGGATCAACTCATAGAGAAGTTAAGTTACACCACCACGTATTTGGCTGACCTGAGCGTTGATGAGGAAAGCGGGGAATGCAGCATCAGGGCCGCAATTTATGCAACTCCGGACCAAATAGGAGTAGTGTCTGACTGGTCGAAAGTATAACTCCTCTTAGCTGGGTCCATCTTCACCAAAGTATGTGCTGGACTTCGGCCTCTATCACCAACAATCAGGCGAGTGGAGCACAAATGGCAACACCACTCTGCCCGCCGACAGGGATGGACCGCGTGCCGCATGGCTGGGTAGGCTTTTTGAAGTGAACTAAATCCTGATCCCAAGAATCACAGAGAGGAGGATACAACATGGCCCTATTGGCGGGATGTCGGCCCTATGAAAAAGAAGATGCCGAGTTATATGTTCGCCGTCGGTGGTGGCCGGGACTGACGTTCGGCGATCTCCTGGATAGAGCCGCGGACATATATCCGGAAAGATTGGCGGTGGTGGATGGTCAAAGGCGCCTCACCTACAGTGAATTGAGAGACACCGCCGATAGGCTGGCCATCGCGTTGCTGAACTTAGGGATAGAGCCTCTGGACCGGGTCCTGGTGCAACTGCCCAACTGGCATGAATTTGCCTTCATCTATTTCGCTCTGCAAAAGATCGGTGCGATTCCTGTCATATTGATAGATCGATATCGGCAATACGAAGCAAACCATCTCTGTAAGGTCGTGCAGGCATCCGCATGGATAGCTCCCGAAGCTGTAGGCAAGGTCGATTATCGCTCCGTCATACATGATGTGTTGAAGAATAATCCGCAAACCAGGCACGTCATTATGGTTCGGGCCAGTGAGACCTGCTCTTATCACAGGCTGGAGGACTTAATAGCTCCGGTGGTCCGAACCAAGGAGAGCATTCGGAGGTTGGACGCTCTCCGGCCGGATCCCGCCCAGGTAGCACACATGGGCCCCACCGGAGGCAGCACCGGCATCCCCAAGGTCGCTCCTCGCACGCACAATGATCTCATCTGCAACACTAAGTACTGCGCCGCAGCGTGGGAACTGACTGTTCACGACCGAACCCTGCTGGCAAGCCCCATAGGGCACGACCTGACGTTTACAAAAGGCTTCTTGGGTGCCATGACTACGTACGGGCAAGCAGTCATGCTCGACTCAACGGACCCCGAGCGCATCTGTGCTACCATTGAGAATGAAAAAGTGACGGCGGTTGTCTGGGTGCCAACGCTGGCAGCACGGCTTCTCGATTATGACCGGTTGAAAGAGTATGACCTCAGTTCCTTGAAAAAGATGCACTGCGGCGGGGGAAAAAGCCAGCCCGAACTTATCAGAGGGGTGTGGGAGACATTGAACTGCATTTACTTTAATGCTTGCGGCTCCACTGAGGGACTGACTTGCATTACTCGGCCCCATTACGATCTGGACCGAGTGTGCCGGACTGTGGGGCGACCGACCTGCCCGTATGATGTCTACAAAGTAGTCGATCTGGAGGGCAATGAAGTGGGGTCCAATGCCAAGGGCGAACTGCTCATCAAAGGCCCGGGGATTTTCACCGGTTACTACAACAATCCGGAAGAGAATGAGATCGCCTTCACGGCCGATGGTTTTTTCCGCACCGGTGATCGGGCCGTGATTGACGATAATGGAGACGTTACCCTCTCGGGCCGACTGAAGGATACTATCAAGAGAGGTGGGGAAAGCATTAGTGCGCCGGAGATAGAAACTTTGATCGGTGGGCACCCCGATGTAGTACTCGTAGCCGTTGTAGCAATGCCGGATACACAGATGGGCGAACGGGTGTGCGCTTATATTCAGCCTCGGACCGGAGCGAAACTGGATTTCACAACGGTCATCTCATACCTGCGGAGCTTGGGAGCCTCAGTCCTGCAGCTTCCCGAGAGAATCGAATTCGTCGACAAAATGCCTCTGACCCAGTCGGAAAAAGTGGATAAGCGTAGCTTGCGGGAGGATATCGAGAGGAAACTTTCCACGAACATACCGCAAGGCGGCCGGTAAGTGTGGCCAGGTGACCTCCAACATTGATCTCCGTTTTGCCGTTTAGAGGAGTATAGAACGACCATGTTCTTGCAGTAACTGATCAACGGCATCATGCTTGGAAGCACCTATTCAGTAGTGGCTATCGGCTACGCTCTTATCTTCCGGGCGCTCAGCGTCCTCCATTTTGCTCATGGTGAAGTCTTCATGCTCGGCGCCATCAACAAGTGGAGAGCGAAAGCGACCTGTTTGCAACGCGCGCCAAGTCCTTTGTGTTGCACAGTGTTGCCACCGACTGTGACGAACCGTGGGAGCATGAAGACCGGAATGATATGCCCTGGAACGTTCCACGGGCAGGTGCGTGGGTTGTCCTTGTTTGGGCAGCCGCAGGCATCGAGCGACCCCGGCCTGGATCATTGGCCGTTACAAGGGAGAGCCAACCGTTATGGCAGATAAGTTCGTCAGTCAGCGAAACATGGAGTTTATGGTTCATGAGGTTCTGAATACCGAGGGCCTGACCCAATATTCGTACTTCGAGGACCACGGTCGCGAAGCCTTCGATCTGGTTTTGGACACTGCCGTGAAGATCGCCCAGGGGCTGCTCAGGCCGAGCCTTAAGATAATGGACCAGGATCCGCCGAAACTGGTTAACGGTCGAGTGAGAGTGCAGGCTATCGTGAGAGACTTCATGAAAGAATTCGGCGAAGGGGGATGGATATCCGCCACGGCGCCGTACGAGCTTGAAGGACAACAACTGCCCCAGGTCATGAAGGCTTCTTCTTCGTTTATCTTCGCCGCGGCCAATTATTCAGCCAGCGTTTACCCGATGCTGACCACAGGCGCGGCCCATCTAATCGAATCCTTTGGCTCTGAAGAGTTGAAACGGACATATATTCCCAAAATGTTCTCAGGCGAGTGGCAGGGAACAATGGCCATGACGGAGCCCCAAGCAGGTAGTTCCCTTTCAGATATCATTACCCAGGCCGAACCCACCCCTGATGGCTATTACAAAATTTGGGGTCAGAAGATATTCATTTCGGCTGGTGACCACGACGGTGTGGACAATGTTGTCAATCTTATGCTTGCCAAAATTAAAGGAGCTCCGCCAGGAGTCAAAGGTATCTCGTTGTTCGTAGTCCCCAGGCTGCGTCCCGACAAGAACGGCGGTTTGGAACCCAATGACGTTAACATAGCCGGGATTTTCCACAAATTGGGCTATCGCGGCTGTCCTATTACTCAGCTCAGTCTGGGCGAGAGCGGCGACTGTCGCGGTTGGTTGGTCGGAGTACCTCACCAGGGCCTGGCCTATATGTTTCAAATGATGAATGAAGCCCGCATAGAAGTAGGAATCGGCGCGGCGGGCATCGCTTCAGCCGCTTACTATGCTGCTCTTGAGTATGCCAAAGCAAGGCCTCAAGGCCGTAAGCCTGGGACCAAAAACCCGTCGTTGCCTCCCGTTCCCATCATTCAACATGCCGACGTCAAACGCATGCTGCTTTTTCAAAGGGCCGTAGTCGAGGGCTCTCTTGCCCTTCTCCTCCAATGTGCATTGTATTCCGATTACACAAAGGTCACTGAGGGGCAAGAGCGGGAGAAGTACGGTCAACTCTTGGATCTATTGACACCAATAGCCAAGACCTATCCGTCGGAAATGGGCATTCTCTCCTGTAGCCAGGGCCTCCAGGTCCTGGGGGGATACGGATATTGCGATGAATTTCCCTTGGAACAATTCTATCGCGATTGCCGGATTCATCCTATTCACGAAGGGACCACGGGCATCCACGGTCTGGATCTTCTGGGTCGAAAAATAGTGATGAAGAACGGGCAGGCCTATCAGAGCTATTTAAGAGAAGTCCAGCAGACAATCCAATTGAGCAGGAGCAACCCGCTGATCGAGCCCTACGCCATCCGGCTTGACCAAACCATACTTAGACTCGAAGACGTCACACACCATCTCCTTGAAATCTCTAGAAACCATGGACCAGAACTCTTTTTAGCGGATTCGACTCTTTATCTGGAAGTTTTTGGGATCATTGCCGTCGCTTGGCAGTGGCTTGTCATGGGACTGGCAGCGTCCAAGGCATTAGATCAGGCGCCGTCCGAAGTGGAAGCCTCCTTCTATGAGGGAAAGCTTCAGACGATGAAATACTTTTTTCATTACGAACTTGTGAAATCACACGGGCTTTTTGAGCGGCTTTTGAATGGGGATGGCCTGACCGTAGAAACCAATGAAAACCATTTCATGGACTGAGACTCACCTTCCTTTGACGGAGGCTTCATGTTTACATCCAAATTCGATCTGACTGGAAAAGTCGCCTTAGTCACTGGCGGAAACGGCGGCATCGGCCTGGGCATGGCTAGCGCTCTGGCCGAGTCGGGCGCGGACGTCTGCATCTGGGGTCGCAGCGAGACCAAGAATCACACGGCAGAAAACGTATTGAAAGCATATGGCCGACGAACACTTGCCTTGAAGTGCGACATCACCGACGAATGCCAGGTTAAAGAGTGCTTCGCCAGGACGACGGATGTCTTGGGAGGAGTCGACGCGTGTTTCGCCAATGCAGGCTTGCATAGAATGTCCACGCCTTTCCATGAGATGGATGCTGAGGAATGGAGACTCATATTTCGGACCAATATGGACGGCACATTCTTTACTCTTCGGGCCGCGGTACGACACATGTTGGAACGAGGGAAGGGCGGCTCGCTTGTGGCAACCAGCAGCCTCTCGGGGATTTCCGCTATGCCTAGAGGTGAACATTACGCAGCAACCAAGGCCGGCGTAATTGCCATGATACGTTCCGTGGCAGTGGAGTATGCCCGATACGGGATACGAGCGAACGCCATCTTACCCGGATGGGTCGAATCGGAGATGACCGGAGATTTGCTGGCCTGGGACAAGTTTCAGGCCGCGGGTACTTCCTAGGGTGCCCATGCGCCGTTGGGGAACACCGGAAGATTACGGGGCGATAGCCGTGTACTTCGCCAGCGATGCGAGCACGTACCACACTGGCGACATCGTGGTCATCGACGGGGGGTACCACTGCTTTTGACATTCCTCAGGCGGTCATTTGAGAGAAGAGGGCTGCCTTGTGAGCTCCGTATTGGGCGTATCCAGGTTCTTTCTGTGCTTGGGTGACATCTATGTGATCCGAAGCGCAACGCACTTTCCGGGTTGCCAACCTTGGTTCGATCAACTTTTCTTTCAGGTTCACAGGAGGAAAGGGATATGCTCCTGCCAAAATTTGACTATCACGAACCCTCGACTCTTGAGGAAGCCTTGCACCTTCTCTCGGAGTTCGGAGGCAATGCCAAGGTACTGGCGGGCGGGACTGACCTTCTCGTCAAGCTCATCTTCGACAGTGCCCCAAAATGGAGCACTGTCGAAGATGAGTGTGACGAGAACGCCTGTCAATCGTTCAATGGTCCAAACGCAATTTTTCATTTTCTCTGTGTAACAAGACTGCAGGGAGGACACCGTGCAAAAGGTATCTACCGCAACCGTCGAGAAGCTTCCATACCGGTGGGTCATCCTGGGGCTGATGACCGCATCTTTCCTGTTTACCTTCATCGTCAGATTCTCTTGGCCGCCTCTCATCCCGGTAGTAGTCCCACTGTTGAAGATAAATATGGCTCAGGCTGGCGCTTATATGAGCGCCTTTTACTTCGGGTATATTATCACACAGATACCGGGAGGGTTGTTGGCTGATCGTTTTGGGCCGCGCCTGATTCTGACAGCCAGCCTCATCATCGAAGGCATCGCTACGTTTGGAATGGGGTACGTCAATACGTTCGATGTCGGTTTTGCGCTGCGGGTTGCGACCGGCTTGGGGGCCGGAGCGCTCTACGGGGCCTGTACCCGTAGTCTTTTTGAATGGTTCCCGCCGGAAGAAAGAGGCACAGCTTTCGGAATAATGCTGGCCGGTCCTTCGGGCGGCATTCTCGTGTCCAGCTTCATCATGCCTCCATTGAACGCGGCCTTCGGCTGGCAGGGTGCATTTCAAGCGGTCGGACTGCTGACCATCGTGGTGGGCATAATCGTTTTCCTGCTGGTGCGTTCTTCAGATCAGACCAAAAGCAGCGGGAGCATGTTCGGCGGTTTCAAGATCGTGTTTGGCAATAAGGACATCATGCTCACGTCTCTGTCGTGTTTCTGCTTGATGTGGGTGGAGCTGGGAACTGCTACTTGGGCGTTTGCCCACATCAAACATTTGGGGCTAGAACTCAAATTGGCCGGCACGGTAATGATGTTCTACGGCGTTGGAGGACTCCTTTCACCGGTGATATCCGGGATCGTTTCCGATCGCATAGGGCACAGGAAATGGATCTACATTATCGCTCTTCTCTTCATTGCGCCCATGACAATTGTTTTTGGCGCTCAAACGGATGTCAAAATGTTGTGCATTGTAGGATTTCTGTTCGGCTTTTGTTCATATTTCGCCAATCCTCATGTGAGCATCATGATTTCCGAATTCGCAGGGAAACAGTTCGCTGGACTAGCCAATGGAAGCTCCAACGTTATCTTCCAGACTGCATCCATGATCGGACCCTTTGTCATGGGGTGGGGGATAGATCTCACCGGCCATTTTTCCACAGTCTGGTGGATCATGGCAGCCGGCCCGTTGGTGGGGATCCTCATCATGTTGCCGGTGAATCCCGAAAACAAGGGAGACTAAGCCAACCAACATACAGCGGAGGTCTCCGATATTATGTCCGACTGTATAACAATGCGTCTCCGAACAGTCGTTATCCGGGCAAGAATTTAATGCCCCAAGAGATCTCCGGCGGCTACTGCGTTAAGCGCATCTATTCTTGCCTCGGCTCTCTGAAAGAGTGAGGACATCGTGATTTGTTTTACGAATACCGACTGGTGACCTAGGGAACGGGGGTAGGGCGGCAAGAAGAATTCTAGAACTACATGATCAACAAGGGCAATTGCCCCCGTTTTCCTTGACAATGGGCTTTCACAAGATCTAATATGCCGTCATATGTCGCGATATCACGCCGTCTTTTTCGTAACCTATTGAATTGATTAGCATACGAAAATGCCTGTCACGCCGGAGGTCGCGAGTTCGAGTCTCGTCGCTCCCGCCACTTAACCGCCTGTAATCACAGGGAAGCCTAGACAAACAGGCTTCCCTGCTTTCGTTTATTGGGATGATTCAGGGCTCCCAAAGGGCTCCCACAAGAAAATAAACACGCGTTCGCGAGGCACCCTTTGAAAACGTTGCCAAAATTGGAAGACTGAACTCTCGGGAGAACCTTATATGTGGGGTCGGACTCAGGCACTCTCGTTCGAAGGCAGTGCAGGATAATGTCTGAAAGTTTGAAACGTAAACGTTGCACCGTGACCGTAAGGAATTTCTGAGCATTGCTTTTTGAAGAATCTCCACGAAGATGTTGAAGAACTCGGAGTCCTTTAAATTGAATCATATCCAGCAACCCGCGGTGCTAACTATGGCGACGGTTGAAGCTGTCCTAGATCAGCTTTTCGACAAGGGAGTTTTATTCCACCTTGATGATGAAGGCCTCACCAGACATTTGGCAGCGAGCTTTTTTGGGAGAAATGTGTGGCATTTGCCATTGGAAGAGATCCGCGAATTAATCTTCAACTTGGACGGCTGCCCTCCCAATATTCCTTCTGATATGCAGAAATTTCCTGAATGGGTCCGAAAAGAATTATTCCTTTTTGAGTGGCTTCCAAGAAAATCCCTGGCAGAGCTTTACGACTGGGCATCAAAGGATTTGCGAGATATTGAAAACAATATTGCCAATTGCAACCGCGCTATTCATGAATTAGAGCATCGTGAGTCCAAAGCGGATGCGGACGATTACGAAGTCAGATTCCATAAATATTTTCTGGAATTGAACAAGACGGCAAAGGACGAAATAGTTGATGTCTTGGCACATAGCATCCATGAAAAAGCGCTCCGAAATTCCTATTGGGCGGATCGAATTTACAAAGCGCTAGTCAACTTTGCCGTCTGGACGTTCCACTTAAACCCACCGATGTTCGACCCCGCCGCCTTCTCCACTATCAGACATAACTTTCGTGATTTGGCGATCCCGGAATGGCGTGAAATGGAGCGACTGTACAAAGAACCGGATAAGACGGAATTTGATCAACGCCTCGAAACGTATATTTCGGAAATAAGACCAGCAGACCAGATTCGGTGTTTGATTGACGAGCACCATCTGCTCGCTGCACGCAAAACTATTCTCCAACAAATGCTGGGGGCTTACGAGCGAAAGGAATTTGCGTTATTCATGAATGCCGCGGCTACACAGGTCGAGGGAATCATTGAAGACTGTTGCCTGCTCTCGGGGTTATCTCTTGATAAACTCCGAAAGAGCGGCAGCATCAGCAGCAAGGTTTACGAGCTCGTCAATGATCCAAGTGTTCGGATTGATAATGTCTATTATGCCTTCAAGTTTCCTGTGGTAAGAAACCGAGTTGCCCATGGTCAAACGGTCCCGACGGAAATGCGTGATACTCATTTGCTGTTACTGGACCTATATGATTGTTGCAGGATGGTGTGCGAACACCCTGGTACCACGAATGCCTTAGTGAAGTTGCTGCGGCGAGCGACACCTGGCAAAGCAACTATTGCTGATGTAGTTGAGTTCGCAACCATTTATGCAGAAACCAATGGAGAGTCTCCGAATCAGTTCTATGGCCTAGATGAGGAATTTACAGAATTCACCTTGCTTTTGGACGATCAAGTCCTGTGGAGTTTTATGCAGGCATTACTTAATGGTCGCCAGTTTGACGAAATTGACAATGGATTACGTTTGATCGGAAGGAAACTTAAGAAGATTATCCATACTCGAAGCACCTCGTGTGTTCGTTTGCTCGCAGGATTGGGTGAGAGGGGTAAAGGTAAATTTAGGTGTGATCGGTTCATGACCGCTGTCCGTAGCTGGCAAGGTCACGATCATTTGGTGAAAAACCTCGATGAACTTCGTCGTTTATTTGTCCGTTTGCTTCAGGCACGTGAGAAGTGGCTGAGGACTTCCGAAATCGCTTATGCCCGGTGGGAGGAACGAGGTCGCACTCACGGGCGAGATTGGGAGGACTGGTTCGCTGCAGAAAAGAAGCTTGGGGTCGGTAACAAGAGGTAGAATTTGGCTATACCCACCCTGATCACGGACAATTCGACGGAGCGGCGCACCCGTGTGCTCTCGCCCGATCACAGACCTCTTCGATAACAGCAGTTAGCCATTGTATACTGCATCGCATTGCGCTTAGGGATTGAAAGGCTTCACAAAACCAATGCAATCGTCTCTTGTGTTGAATTCTTCAATCTTCCTGTCATCGAAGGAGAACCCTTCAATTTCTCCCCCCAAATCTGCGTCTATGATCGTCACTTACACGGTTTTCACGTCCTTTTTCCAGTAACCCAACGGCGGAGTTCAAGAATTGGGGCATCGGTTGTGGGCATGAGCGTGCCAATACAGAGTTCACGAACTGTGCTATAGTGGAAATTCGCAGGGAATCAGTGGGGAACTTTGTTTTTGGAGTTAAAAGGAGGATTTGGTTCCATGCCCCAAAATGCAGATACTGGGCGGCGGGGTCTTGAGAATGGTTACCGCAGAGCTGACGAAATAGGTGCTTTGCTGGGAGCAGTTCGAATTAACCGGAGCAGTAACGAATTTCGCTGGGAAAACCGGATTGTCCTGATTAAGACCGGACCGTCCATTGTAGCGATTCGTGATACACTACGCCGTGTTACTGCCATTATTTGCGGCAAAGAGACGCGTAACGGGTGGGAGCTATACGAGATGGATCCGACTACTTTCGAGCAGTTATCTGTGCAGTCGCAGAGCAGCGGACATAACGAGAATTACCGGCTTGTTCGACAGGGGCAAATCAGAGACCACGGCAGAAGAATCGCTGTGGCCTGAGTGCACCCAGATGTTAAGGATATGGTGAGCAACGCAAAGCGGATCTCCGGAGAAGATGGAGTTGGCGAAACGCTCCTGACCGTGGACTTTGAAACTTTCGCAGCGCATCTATTCGAAAGCGGCTTGTGCCTGGAGTATCAAAACAGAGGCCTCGATAATTCGTTGAGATCATCGGGAGTGGTCATATGTTTAACCCTGTATCTGATTTCGGAGCCGAATTGCGTCAAGGACGAGTCCTTTGCCTGATGCCTATTGAGCGCATTCGTTTCGATGAACAGCTTGAAGGGCCAAACGGCGCAATGTTCTATCCCGCGGAAACCATCGATTTCCGCACGCTTCGAGTGGTATCAGACCCAGATAGGGAGCTGGAGGATTTCCGGCATCGACAAAACCCGTGGGACGAAGACGATATTACATCGGGCATTTCAGGGTTAAATGCAACGGTGTTGCAATCTTGTCCTCTAATTGCTCGGCCGATCGACCTGAACTGGTCATCCTTTCTGAGCATGCACCCTGCTGAACACAAGGACCTTCTGCCAGGGTTAGTGGGCAACTTCGAAGAATCGATGGACCTCGTGCGGTATCATGGCGCACGGCTCGATCTTCCTGAAACTCTCCCAGGTCGCGTGGGCCTCATCTCACTGCCCGAGTGGTTCTCGGCTGCTCTACTCTACAATCTGCAAGACCACGAGAGCTATATTTTGGGCGGACGTCATTTCATAACCGCCGTAATCACAGGAGTTGGGCTAGAGTTGGAAGACTGGGCACCCTATCCAGTCTTGAACTGTGGGGAAGTAGGGAATATTGTCAGGTGCGCTTTGTCACTTTACACTCGAGCGCTTGAAGGCAGCGACAATACCGTCAAGTTCATCCAGATAATGTCGCTCCTTGAATTCCTCGCCACACCTGGAGAATACAGGGGCTCCGATGCCACCCGGCAAGCAGTCGGTTTACACGTTGCGAATACTAAGCGAGAATATCATCAACTGAGTGAAAGACTCAGAAATCTTCAAGGAGCGAAATCGCCCGAGGGGCGCCACGTAGGATACCGCACACGGGTGGTGCATTGTGGCGAAAGTGTCGAGAATGTCCTGGCTCCTGGAGAGAGTTTGGGGGCCTTGTTTGGTGAACTAGACCGCTATATTCATATAATCATAGACTTGTTAATCTCGAAAGCAAACGACCCATGGGCAAAAGTGGTGGAGTGGAGGGATGACCGTAAGAGAAACCCTCGGTTTGTGACAGTGAACACTGAGGCGGGTTGGCGCTCACGCTCAGGCATATGCCCCCACGCCCAAAGGCCTTATTATCTTTATCCCCAAATCTCCGTCTTCCCGTGATCAAAAGTCAGCCGGTCAATTTCTCGCACCAAGTCTTCGTCGTTGATTGTGAGATACAGGCTTTTCACGTCCTTTTTCCTATCTCCATCGCCTGCAATCGCATCGGCTATAAGCGGATGCAGGCCGCTTCTCATGGCGTTGGTCTTCCAGCAATGTCGGAGATCATGGAATCCCGAAGTTCCGAGTTCCGGGGACACCTTTTGTAATTCTTCAAGGGGGAAGCTGCCACAAGTACGGAGTGGCACATAGCCCACGTCGGTGGTTGTTCCGGCCTATCCTCACGACATCACACGGAAAGACAATCTGTATCTCCTGCCCTATGGATACTGTATAATTATACTTAGGCGTTAAGGCCGCACGCATAGGAGAGTCAAAATGAATACAGCAAAGAGTGAAGTCGAATCTCTGCTACGGAGACTCCCGGATGACTGTACGTTGGAGGATGTCCAATACCACCTATACGTGGTGGAAAAAATCCGTAGAGGGATTGAGTTAGCCGACACCCGAGGCACACTTACTCAAGAAGAAATTGAGAGGCGGCTGAACAAGTGGACTACGACGTAGCTTGGGCACCGGCGGCATTGGAGGATGTCGAGTCCCTGGCCGACTTCATAGCACGGGATTCCGAATTCTACGCCAGAGCCGTAGTAGAGAAGATACTTGATAGGCAAGAAAACCCAAAGACTTTCCGTCCGCCGGACGCATCGTGCCTGAGCTTGAGGATGAAACCGTCCGCGAGCGCTTTGTGTACAGCTACCGAGTGGAGGGCAATAGGATCGCGATCCTGGCAATCATTCATGGCAAACGGCTTGCTGATTTACTGAGTGACAGAATCAAGTACTCGTGAACGTGGAGTTCGGGGTGAACTTCAGGGTACACCACTTGCACTGTTGACGAGCAATCCCTTCAGATCCCAGGGTGGCATATGGGACAATCTGCGCGCGTAGACTTGCTGCATGGTCTACAATCGCATCGGCTATGAGAGGATGCAGGCCGCTTCTCATCGCGTTGGTTTTTGCAACAATGCCGGAGATCGTGACTTCGAGGCTTAGGCACGTCTTCTTGCGGGTAAATCCGACGAACTCAGCGACCATCACAAGGAGAATCTTTAAAATCCGAAAACATTTCGGCCAAGTCTTGACTGCCTGAAAGTGGCGGATTAGCATCGGACTTGTTTGACAGGAGAAACCGCAAATGGCCCCTGATTTTCACGACATTGAAGAACAAGCAAAGAGCCTTCCGCCTGAAGAAAGGGCTCGCCTGGCCGAGTCTCTCCTTGAATCGCTTCAGCAGGAAGGTATCGCTGAAGTCGAGGTTGCCTGGGCGCAGGAAATTGAGGCGCGAGTTGCAGCACTGCGCCGCGGCGAAGAAGAACTGATCGATGGCGAAACCGTCTTGGCCGAGCTGCGACAAATCGCTCGATGAAAACCATTCGGTTCTTGGCTGCATCTCGCCTTGAGTTGCTGGCCGAGGTTCTGCGCTATAATGAGATAGAGGCGGGTTTAGGCATCAAATTCGCCCACGCTTTTGAACGGGCTCTCGCGATAGCGGTCCAATTCCCGCTTGCCGGTTCCCCAGGCCCTGCGGCAACACGAAAGGTCATTCTCAAAGGCTTCCCATTTTCCGTGTACTACCTGGGAGGAGAGAGAATCGGATCGTAAATTTTGGTCTCAAAATAGTTGCTTATGGGCACACACTTGCTCATGAGCATGAACAGGATTTTGTCATGAAGATGAGTTTCTTCCCCGATAGAGTCGAAGTTTCCCACGCCCTTGGACAGTATCAGGTCGGCTTCTTCCGTAAGCTTCTTCATTTTGTCTGAACATCTGGCCGACACCGTACCCGGCAGAGGCCCGTTAATTCCGTTCTCTACAATCTCGGCGACTTTATCCATTTCGACAATGGTGGCTTCCTGCGCTGTGGCATCATTCAGGGTCGGGACGTTTCTCACTGCAAAGATGACTTCCAGGTCGAAGATGCTCTTCACTGTCTCGATAAACAACCGGTCAAAAACTATTTCACCGGAATTGTCCCCGAGAATGAGTACAACACGGCTGCTTTGGAGCCTGCGCTCCAAATCCGCAAGGCTTTCGGAGAGGATCGGTTTGCGGAGTTGCTGCCGTATGAGCGGCTCAACCTCGATGGAACCTCCGGACCACATGACATCGAGAGAATTTCCGATGATGGCAAGATGGGCAGCCGTGTACAGTCTGTCTTTCGATTCCTCGACCAACTCCTTGAGCCACGGATAAAGCTCCATAGCCCTTGCATTTTGCCTATCTTTCATGGCTTGAAAGGGATCGGAGGTGCCCAAAAACTGGGAGATCTTCACCAATGCGGTTTCGATGACATCTGGACTGGTCACATCCCACGCAGGGCCTCTTAGGCTCGGCAATTGCATTAACTCTGAAAGCAGTCCCTTGATTTGCGCTTCGTCAGAGGTCAGCTCTCTGATTGCTGACAGAAGTGCCTTGTGGATGCATGAGATACAGTCCGGCTGTAGGAGCACGTTCACCTCTTACAAGTTCAACGCAACATGGGTGCGAAACGTCTGAAGCATCCTCTCCAAGCCCAATCAGCGGTCGAAAAGTCCACGAGAGCTCCGCATACGGCTGCCACTTTCTTAAAATCGCCTTTATGCTTGGAGCAGAAACTCACGTATTTCTCGCGCGGTATCGAGACTTGTGCTCAACTCTCTCTCCCAATTATTTTCACAGTTTCGTCGCTGGGACTACCCGTGTCAAGCCATTGGGTTAACGGAGCAATCTTCTGCAATGACGTGGACACGGTGAATATTGGCACCCACACTCGCAGCATGGTCGCCCCTGCGAGAAATGAACCTCATCACTTTTGTCCCCAAATTTCCGTCCTCCCGTGGTCAAAGGTCAGTCGGTCAATTTCTCCCACCAGGTCCGCATAGTTGATCGCAAGATACAAGCTTTTCACATCCTTCTTCCTACCTCCATGCCCTTCAATCGCGGCTACCGATCCGACAAAGTGTTATGCGTAGATCGCCTTCTGGTTTGAGACGCTTACAGTTGAACAGCCGTTCTCAACCTGTGCTTGACTAATTAACTCAAGTGTGATTGCCTTCCAATGAAGAAAACCTCCTAACTAAGAAGAGATCTAGCGTGAAACACGAGAAAAACCGTGAATTGCCGGAACACGAATTTGATGCTTTTAGAAGAGTCTGCAAAGATCGAGGAATCAAGTTTACCCCGCAGCGATTCGAGATCTTTCTCGAAGTAATGAAAGCCGGCGATCATCCATCTGCCGAGGACATTTACAGGAGGGTAAGGGATCGCCTCCCGTCCATCTCTCTTGATACTATTTATAGGACCCTTACTACGCTCGAAAGCTACGGACTCATCGGACGAGTCCAGGTTGTTGACAAAACACGGTTCGATCCAAACCTCAAAATTCACCACCATCTGATCTGCACTGTGTGCAAAAGTCTCACAGATTTTTATTGGCCTGATTTCGACGATCTGAAGCCTCCGCCTGGAATAGAGAAGTGGGGGCATCCTGAAGCAAAGCATGTGCAAATCGTGGGGATATGTTCCAAGTGTGCCCAAAAAAGACGTAAGCGATAATTTGTTCCAGAAATCTGTTGGGAATGGGTCTAATTTGCACCAGTTAGTTATCCCAATAATTTAATTACGCTTTTAATTTACTCGCCAGAGGCGCCGAGATAGTGCTTGACATGCGCTTCACATCAGGTAAACCTACAACATAGGATGAGTTCTTAATTAGTGTTATCCGTAGACTTAACTAAGCCAGGGGTTGATCCCTAATCAAAGGAGGTTTCAATTAATTAGACAGATGGGCACCAAAGCACGACATTTATAGCAGCACGGTGCACAAGTCCGGACAACGGAAGGAGGAAACATTATGAATGAAGATAGCAAGAGCCCGGTAACGGGCGGAGCAAACAAACAAGCAACCGGCAGAGGCACGTCGAACCGGGACTGGTGGCCGAACCAGTTGAACCTCAAGATTCTTCATCAGAACTCTCACATGAGCAATCCGATGGGCGAGGAGTTCAATTACGCTGAGGAATTCAAAAAACTCGACCTGGAGGCCCTGAAGAAGGACCTCTATGCGCTGATGACCGACTCGCAGGACTGGTGGCCGGCCGATTTCGGTCACTACGGGCCGTTGTTCATTCGGATGGCGTGGCACGGCGCCGGCACCTACCGCATCGGCGACGGCCGCGGGGGCGGGGGATCCGGCGCCCAACGCTTTGCGCCCCTCAACAGTTGGCCCGACAACGTGAACCTCGACAAGGCTCGCCGGCTGCTCTGGCCGATCAAGCAGAAATACGGCCGTAAGATCTCCTGGGGCGACCTTATGATCCTCGCCGGTAATTGCGCACTGGAGTCGATGGGCTTCAAGACCTTCGGCTTCGGCGGCGGCCGCGAGGATGTCTGGGAGCCCGATGACACCACGTACTGGGGGGCCGAGGGCGAGTGGCTGGCTACGAGCGACAAGCCCAAGAGCCGTTACACCGGCGACCGGGACCTGGAAAACCCCCTGGCAGCCGTACAGATGGGCCTGATCTACGTCAACCCGGAAGGGCCGGATGGCAACCCGGATCCCCTCTTGGCGGCGAAGGATATCCGTGAGATTTTCGCGCGTATGGCGATGAACGACGAAGAGACGGTGGCGCTCATCGCGGGCGGTCACGCCTTCGGCAAAACCCACGGCGCCGGTGATGCGACGCTTGTGGGGCCTGAGCCCGAAGCCGCCCCCATCGAGGAACAGGGACTCGGCTGGAAGTGCAGCTTCGGCACCGGCAAAGGCGATGATACGATCACCAGCGGCCTGGAGGTCATTTGGACCCAAACGCCAACGAAGTGGAGCAATAACTTCTTCAGGAACCTGTTCAGCTTCGACTGGGAATTGACCAAGAGCCCGGCCGGTGCGCATCAGTGGCAACCGAAGGCTGGCGGTGGCGCCGGCACGGTGCCGGATCCCCACGACCCGTCGAAGCGTCGTGCGCCCAGCATGCTGACCACGGACGTTGCCTTGAAGGTCGACCCTATCTATGAAAAGATCTCCAGGCGCTTCTACGAGAACCCGGACGAGTTGGCAGACGCGTTCGCCCGGGCGTGGTTCAAGCTGACCCACCGCGATATGGGCCCGCGCTCGCGCTATCTCGGCCCGGAGGTGCCGGCCGAGGAACTGATCTGGCAAGACCCGGTGCCCGCAGTCGATCATGAGCTGATCGACGCGGCGGATCTCGCCAACCTCAAAAGCAAGATCCTGGCCTCGGGCCTGTCGATCTCGGAACTGATCTCGACCGCTTGGGCGTCGACATCCACGTTCCGTGGTTCCGACAAGCGCGGCGGTGCGAACGGGGCGCGTATTCGTCTTGCACCGCAAAAGGATTGGAAAGTCAACCAGCCTGCCCAACTGAAGACTGCGCTGCAGACCCTTGAGGGAATCCAAAAGGAGTTCAACAGCACGCAGTCAGGAGGGAAGATGGTTTCGCTCGCCGACTTGATTGTCCTGGGTGGATGCGCAGGTGTCGAGCAAGCTGCGAAGAACGCGGGTCACGATGTGACCGTTCCCTTCACGCCGGGACGTACGGATGCGTCCCAGGAGCAAACCGACGTGGAGTCATTCGCCGTGCTCGAACCGGCTGCAGACGGGTTCCGTAACTACCTCAAAACCAAATACGCCGTATCGGCAGAGGAACTGCTGGTCGATCGTGCTCAACTGCTGACACTGACCGCTCCTGAGATGACGGTTCTCGTTGGCGGTATGCGCGTCTTGAATGCCAACTTCGGAAAGTCCCAGCACGGCGTCTTCACCAAGCGGCCAGAGACGCTCACGAATGACTTCTTCGTGAATCTGCTCGACATGAGCACGACGTGGAAGGCAACCTCGGAAGACGAAGACGTGTTCGAGGGTCGTGATCGCTCTACGGGCGAACTCAAGTGGACAGGCACCCGTGTCGACCTCATCTTCGGTTCGAACTCCCAACTCCGGGCGTTGGCGGAAGTCTACGGATGTGAGGACTCTCAGGAGAAGTTCCTGCACGACTTTGTAGCGGTGTGGAACAAGGTGATGAACCTTGACCGCTTCGACCTCGCCTGATCGTAGCATAAACGTCTTGGAGGGCTTCTGAAGCGTATTCTGAACTGCAAATCGTATGATCGGGAAGCGATACCCGCCACGAATTGACGGATGTTTTGAACGCTCACGGAGGCTATTGGCAAGATATGAGGGCGGCGTTTCAATATAATCTGAAACGCCGCCCTTTCTTTAGGCCCTTACAGGTTGCCGGTCACGGAATCCGAGTCGGAAACACATAACAAGCGATAATACTCATCTTCGACAGTGCTCCATTTGTGGGGCGGACTTTCTAGTCCGTCGAATTTGGAAGAGAAATCGCAGACTGGAAAGTCTGCGCCACAGAAGTAGACCCCCCAAACCGCCGCGCACCCCAAAAAACTTGGGATTTGTTCCCCCCTTTCGCAAAGGGAGGCTAGGGGGGATCTCCGAATAACACATTGAAAATCCTCCTATAGCCATTGCCAAAAGTAATGACCTGTTCACCACCCGTCACCCCGGTGAAAGCCGGGGTCCGGTCCCGCGAGGAACGCGAGATTGAAAAGACTGAATTCCGGCCTCCGCCGGAATGACGGTGTGAGGCTAACTTCAATTGGACAAAACTTTTGGCAACGGGTATACAGGCTAAAGCAAGAGAAGCCCACTCACTTGGGCGTGAACCGTTCATACTGGTCTTCGATAATCGTTCCTCTCGGTTTCGACTGCTGCAGTATTTCAACCACGGATTTGTGACCACGTGCTTTTGCCCAGTCTAGTGCAGTTTTTCCATCCCTGGCTCTGACTTTGGTATTAGCTCCTTTCTGTAAGAGAATCTTAACAATCTCGGCCCTCCCAAAGCCCGCGGCCAAAATCAGTGGGGTCCATCCGTCATTTGATTTTGCTTCCACATTTGCGCCGGCCTTGAGAAGAGCTTCCACACATGGAACGTGGTTGGCCCTGATGGCGAGATGCAGAGCCGTCATCCCGTATTTGTCGGCCAAGTTTAGTAGCGTGCGGTTCTGTATCAGCAGTTCCGTGACGCCCGGCTGGCCGTACCACGAAGCTTGATGCAGAGCCGTTTCACCGGAATTATCCCGGATTTGAAGGTTTGCGCCTTTCTTGACGAGGAGATCGACCATCTTGACGTAGCCCCATTGCGATGCCTTGATCAGGGCCGTTGCACCATACTTATCTTTGGCATTTATCGATGCACCTTTCCCTAAGAGCTGAGCCACTGCCTCGAGATTGTTGTTATCTGCTGCGAGCAACAGCTCATCTTCCAACTGTCCTTTGCCAAGAGCTGGTTGAGGTGCGTTCATCAATCCTCTCTGAGGTGGAGCCGAGTGTCGCATCTCCGGTCGGCCCTGGGCAAAAATGGAAACAGTCTGACCGACCAAAGACAGCATAAGGACTACAAGCAAAACGTGCCTCATATCATGACTCCCTTCGCGCGACTGGGTTGGCAGTTGGAGCAAGCTTATTTGGGTACGAACCGATTACCGCTCCGAGGTGAGAAAGTATTCATGCCCTTGGTCGCTTGCTCCAGTATTTTCACAATATCCGTATGGCCGGCTTGTCTGGCGTGATCCATTGCGGTTAAGCCCTGGTTATCCTGACTTTTCGGATTTGCTCCTTTCTTCAGGAGCAAGCGGACGATTTCCGGCTGCCCCCACGCGGCGGCGCAAATCAACGGTGTCCATCCATTTTGGGTTTTCGCCTCCAAGTCAGCTTGTTTTTCTATCATCAAGTTGGCGATCTGCGACCTGCTCGTGCTAATGGCACTCATGAGAGGGGTCAGCCCCGATTGGTTAGGAGCATTCACGTCAGCGCCACGGTCCAACAATATCTGGGCAATGTCCAGATGGCCCATTTCCGCACTCGTATGAAGGCAGCACCAACCCCCGTCATCTCGAGCATTCACATCTGCTCCCTTTTCCAAAAGGAGCTTCGCCATTTCGGGAAATCCTCCGTACGCAGCCCACTTAAGCGGCCACCAGCCGTCTTTATCGCGGGCATCAACTTGAGCGCCTGCTTTCAGTGCCCGAAGCGCCCCTGTCAAATCATCGAATTGCGACGCTTCCAGCAAGCGGGCATCTTCATTAGCGCCCTTGGTGACAAGGCTGTTCTCGACGAGGCTGTGTTGCCTCTCGGGACTTGTTTGCTTGAAAAGCTCACCGGGCTGTTGCGGGAAGGCTTGCCCGACGCCCAGAAAAGTCAATAAGGCCACTAAAATTGCGTTACGCATTGCGTTCTCCCTGTCCGATTATTGCGACAAAACCCGGTGACGTACGCCTTGCATGGGTGAGATCAGGTGAAGCTCGCCACCCTCATTTGAAGATCTACCGGAGAAAGTGTCAATCTGTTTCCTCCACCGGAATGAACGGATTTGCTCACCACAGAGGCACAGAGTTCACGGAGAAGACCTTTAATTTCACCACAGAGACACGGAGGACACTGAGAAAGAAAAATAAAGGAAAAATAATGGCTTTCTCTGTGAACTCTGTGTCTCTGTGGTTATTTTTGTCTTTCTATCACTTCACTTCCCCCACCAAAATAAACGGAGCCCAGTAAAACGGATGCTCATACCCTTCCGACCTGATCTCTTTCCGGGCCATTTGAAGGGCCTCTAGCCGGTTCTTGCCCTGTTTGATGTAAGACAAGAATTTCTCAGTCATCTTTGTGGTAGATACCTCAGAGACGCTCCACAGGCTCATGAGCACGGATTTTGCGCCCGCATATTGAAAGGCCCTGCCCATTCCCATCGTTCCTTCGCCCTTGACCTCACGTCCAAGACCTGTCTGGCAAGCGGTCAGCGCGACAACATCCGCGCTCAGGTCCAAGGACATCACCTCGGACATTCTCAGGAAGCCATCCTTATCTTTTGGCTGGCCCACAAGAGTCAAGATCAGCACCGGCTCCATGATCCCCGGCAAGCTTTCACCCACATAGCCGTGAGTTGCAAATACGACAGTCCGGTACCTATCAAGCTTTTCCTTGAACAAAAGCGGCTTGGAGGCATGCATTCCCGTAAATAAATCGGTCAGATCGGGCTGCAGCTTCTTCAGCGCCGTACCCAGATCTCCGGTAAGCGGGAGCCTGTTGAAAACAAGTCCTGTTTCATTCTTGATGGACATCAGCTTGCCCGAAACGGACGCGAGAAGCTTCTGACGGCGTTTACGCTCCGCTTGAAGAAGACGAGGATCATCGGATTGAAATACCGGATCGGCCATCACAAGGGTCCGGGGACCGGTTTTCTTGGTGTGTCCCAGGGTTCTGGCCAGGGTAAGTGCTGTCAGTGACTGATAATAGGATATGGGGTTTCTATCCCCAAAATAGGCTACACCTTCAGGGTACGGCCGCGGTCCTGAAGTATTCCAGCCTGTCCCTTCCTTTATGACCAGCATCTCAAACGGGAGCACTCCGAGCATCCCGTCCGGGAGAATGATGAGGGGTTGACCCTCCGGAATGGATGCCAGAAAATCACCCACGAGCATATCAAACAGCTTCTTTCCGGTTCCCAGGGCATCCTTGAAGGCCAGGAGATTTTTTGGCGTAATTTCATCCATGTCCAGAGGCTTGCGGAAGGACCGGACGAGTTGATTAAGCTCTTTCCTGGCAATGGGTTTGAAAAGGGACTTGACCAGGGTTTTCCCTTTGAGAAGCCACATACAGATCCCCGTGTCCGTGACCTGATAGGCAAGAGTCCACTCATCGGGTTTTACCGCGGTCTGCTCCACATCCATGGGCTGGGGATACTTTGTCGCGGCAAAGAGGGGGTATTCCTTGCGAAGCATATCAATGTGAGATTGAAGCTCGCTTTTGACTTGTTTTATTTGGGGTTCAACCGAGTCAATGACCTCGCGGTTCCCCTTTTCGTACCCGGCCTGCCTTTTCTTGATGAGAGATGCCAGGTGGTCGTTCAGTTGCAGGTCCTCCTTCAGGACATCTCCCGGGACCTTTACGGTTGCTTCGGAGGAGCGCCTGGACATGGATTCGGCAAAGATCCTTGCTTTGGTGTATTCCGATTGCTTGAGAGCCTCGACCGGCTTGTTCAGCTTCATGAGGACCCGGGTGAGTCCTTCATAAGGTTCGGTCCTCGCAAATCCCATTACCTTCACGTCGAAGAACCTGGCCCGTTCAGCCGCGGAGAGACCAGCCCTCATCTCCTCGGATTGATCCACGGCCTTGGTGAAATATTCCGCAGCCTTGGGATAGTCTTGCATGCCTTCGTACGCGAGTGCGAGACCGACCCATGAAACGAAAAGTGCGGTGGTGTCTTTTCGTTTCTCAGCAAATTTCAGAAGCCCTTCAGAACCCTCCTTTGCTTTTTGGTAGTCTCCTTCGAGGAGATGATCTCGGACGTACAAGGGGAAGTAGAGCGGCCCGCCGATAATGGATTTGGCGTACGACTCGGCTCTCTCAATGTCGCCTAGGTCAAAATATACGTTTGCAATTTCGAATCGTAGGCGAGGGTGAAAGAACCCTGTTCTCTTCCATGCTGCAACGGCTTTTTGCAGCATGTCCAAGGCCGCCTTGTAGTCACCTCGCTCAGCCTGTACACGTCCAATCTCTCTCAGCCCAAACCCTTCGCCCTGTGCGTCACCAATCTGCTTGGCCAAATCAGCGCTCTTTTGGCAGCATTCAGTTGCCCGGTCGTACTGACCAATCTCGCGGTACACCCTTCCCAGCATAAGAAACGCACTGGATTCCTCTCTTGGGCTCCCCGTTTTGTGGGCTATTTCCAAGGACCCCCGGTACGATTCGATTGCTTCGTGGTATTGCCCTCTATCCTGGTAAAGCGCTCCCAGCATAAGAAGAGCGTCGCCTTCATCCCCCACCTTCCCACTGCTTTTGTAGATGGCCAATGCCTTTGCGCAGAACTGAGCCGCCTTGTCCTCTTCGCCGATGTCCCGGTATACGTGCGCCAGTCGCACAAGGGCGTCTGCTTCAATCTCCGAATCCATCAACTTCAGAGCCACACCGAGAGCTTTGTCTAGGTATTCAGCGGCCTTGCGACTCTGTCCCCAATTCGCGTACGTTGATCCCATGCCCAAAAGACTCTCGGCTTCATTTCTTTTGTCACCGAGCTTCCTTCTGATTACGATGGCCTTCTCATAATATTTCGCCGCCTTATTCCATTGACTCAAGCGCTCATGAGAGCACCCCAAGTCATGGTTTGCATCCCCGATTCCTTTGACGAATCCTACCCTCTCGAAGATTCTCAAAGTTCGCTCCACCCTCCCCATAGCCCTGTCCAAGTCGTCTTTGGAGTGAGTTTTACTCTCTATCGCCAAACCTTCCCTATAAAGCCTCATTCCTTCTTCTTTGGACTGCGCCCACACCGGGCAACTCAGAAAGGTGAAAACATAGCAAAGAGCGGCAAGGACTGGAATTATCTTCTTCATGACTCCTCCAGGCAGGACTCGAAGCGGAACGATTCCCTCAAAATGTTAGTGGCAAAAGACTGTTCAAGATGACACCTGTAAACGATTATACGGGCTTCATCGTGAAGTAGGTAAAGAATCCCGTGAAATAATACCAGTGCGCCGTCAAACAAGTAACAATCTTAGACAAGATATGGTGGGATAGTCCCGCCCAGGCGGGATTGCCTGTCGTCATGCCCGCGTACGCGGCTGTAGGGGCGAATGGCATTCGCCCTGGGCGACCGCCGGTCGCCCCTACCATCCCCGAATTGGAGTACGGGGCGACGAATGGCAGGCAGGATGCCTGCCCCACCAGAAACTCGGTGTCACTTACTTGAAAGCGAATTCGTATAACCCCTACTCCACGCCCAATCTCTTTGCCGGGGCTTTCTTTAACATCTCGGCTATTTCCGTGTACCCGAATAAATTGGCAAATTTTGCCGCATCAACACCTTGACGATCCTTGAGCGCGGGATTTGCCCCTTTTGCCAGCAGCTCTCTGACTACCGCCACCCTGCCGCTCGTGGCCGCGAACATCAAGGCCGACCAACCCGATTTCTGGGTCGCGTTCACGTCTGCCCCTTTTTCCAAAAGGAGTTTGACCACATCCGGGTAACCTTCTCGACTGGCCGCCATAAGAGCCGTAATGGCATCTTTGGTCTTAAGATTGGTATCTGCCCCTTTGTCCAAGAGAAGTTGGACTATCTGGATGAAACCCCGTTGAGAAGCATGAATCAGCGCGGTCGCTCCATTCCTGTCCCTGGCATCGACGCGGGCCCCTTGGTCCAATGCAGCGCCCACACCCGAGAAGAAGCCGGATGCGGCGTGCCTTATCATCTTATTTTCAGCTTGTCCCTTACTTATCAACCCGGAGAGGATTTCGGTCATATCCTGCTGGAGCTGGTCATAGGGCAGGGGAAGAGGATCTTCTCCGTGAGAGGGGAGCGCACCAACGAAGACGAACAATATCGCAGCCAACCAAAGAGCCTGTCTGGCCATGAGGATCACTCCTTCGGACGTTGTGTGTATTTATCGGCACCCTCCGATAGGTGCTAGCTTAACCCCGCGGGACGCGGGGTTCCCCCCTTTTGTAAAGGGGGGCAGGGGGGATTTTTGGATAACCTATTGAAAATCCCCCTAAATCCCCCTTTAGAAAAGGGGGACTTTGATCGCCCTCGGCCTGCATGGACCTCCTGGAAAGGAACGAAATTGCCTTAAGTAAACGCGAATGCGCGGGACGCTGGAATCCGCTGTAGGGGCAGACCCATGTGTCTGCCCCTACATGCGCCGGTTCAAGTCCGGGGTGACGAATGACCGGCAATCCCGCGTTCCGCGCGGGACGGTCCCACCAAGGAGATTGCTTCGCTTCGCTCGCAATGACAATCTCTTGCCGGCAGGGACGCCGGCACTACCGTGCAACCGGCACCGTACCTTGTGAAACGCGGTAGTAAGGGCTTACCTTTTGTGCTTCTTCCACTTCTCTTTGAGCAACTTCCAACTGGCTTCTGTGGGAGTCATTGATTCCCCTTTCCCGAGAAATGCAGCAGGGTCGACGGTATCCAACACAACCAGCCTGGTAATGTAATTCGCGGCCGGGGTTGGTGCCTTTTTCTTCTGAGGTAGGATCCCGAGGTCGTCCGCCAGAGCTACCACCGGTCCGGGTCCTTCTACTCCTTTGGGAATCGATTGTTTCAACGGTCGATGGGTCGCGACGAGGAGCATTCTTTCAGATCCCGGTTTTCCCGTAGCTTTGAGCGTCAGCCGGCACCACTCGTCGCTATGCACGAGCTTCGGCTGAGCCCGATCGACGGGAAAAAGCAATTGCAACGCACCGGACGCATCCATCTTGAAAGCATACAGATAAACATCGCGCGACGGCCGAACTCGCACCTCGAACGGCTTTCCCAGCGCAAATTCGGGTAATCCGGTAATGTCCGGGCTATATTTGACCTCCAGCGAGGCTGAGCCCCGCTTTGTGAGTCCTCGGATGCGGCTCAATACGCCAACTGTTTTTATGGATTCGCTGATTTGTTGCGCCAGCGCCTGCGTATTTGTACCGGCGTCCAGCTTGAACCTTCCGTAGACCTCGTTCCTGTGGTTCATGACAAGGATCTCATTCCCGTCTGTGGTGTCGCCGAAATTGACGGTAACGTCGTCGAGCTGGTTGAAAGAGGTCACAGTTCTGAACAAGTTGCTTGAGGCAATGTTCCGGTCCACAAGTTTTGCGACAGCCATCATAGATTCGTTGCCCATAGCCTTTACGAGAAGTCTAACGGGAGTCTTGTCCAGGGACTTTGTTACGGGATGTTTGCCTACCCTGGTCTTGTACATTCCTCTTCCAAACGTCGAAGCGTACAGAGTGTCACCTTTCATGATCAGGTGCGTCACCGGCGCAAAAGCCAATCCTCTGTTCATGGGTTCCCAGTGCTCGCCGAGGTCGGCGGTGGTATATACTCCTAAATCGGTTCCCAGATAGAGCCTCTTGGGATCTCTGGGATCGAATATCACAGAGTTGACGGGCAGGTTCGTCGGCAGATCCGAGGTTACGGCCTTCCAGCTTTTCCCACCATCTGTGGTTCGCCAGGCCTGTTTCACTCCTTGCCTCGTATAAGTGACAAACACGCAATTCGGATCTTTCGGCCTTACCGAAATGCAGCTTATCCACGCACCGCGCGGAAGCGCATCCTGCCCGACACGCTCAAATTTGGCTTCCTGAGCATCCGTATCCCGGCACACGAACAAAGCCCCGTCTGAGGACCCAACCCAGACTGTCCTGCTATTGGAGGGGTCCAACGCGATCCACGATATTGCCACCCAGGGAGAAGGCGCTCCCGCTGTGAGGTTTCCCGAGATGGCTTGCCAGGGGGCCGGAAGCTGTTTTCCATACGCTCTGAATTTGGTGTTGCGGTAGAGTCGGGTGGTCCCAGCCAGGGCATGATTTCCATCTTTGGGGTCTACGATGAACGGCGCAATAAACAGCCTGTAGTCCCTCTTATCAATTCCATTGGTGACAAACGCGAATTGATTTCCGTGAAGCCGCCAAATTTGGAGGTGATAGATCGATCCATACTTCAAGCTAGGGACCTGCTGATCCCAAGCGCAAAATCCTCCGTCACCTCCGCCTGCCAACGCCCAGTCTTTAGGGTCTCCGCCCAGCCAAACAGGTGTGGCATTGTCCTGTGCACCGGCAATGATGCTCTCTTTTTGGGGATGCAGCGCAAAATTATAGAATTGGGTAATCGGTAACTGGGCTTTGGACTGGTTCCAGGTGCGGCCCGAGTCCCGACTTACAAACAGGCCGCCATCCGTGCATGCATAGACTGTCGAGGGCTTGAAAGGCGAGAATTGGATCTTGTGTATGTCCGCGTGAACATAGGAAAGATTCCGGCTGTCGAAAAAATGGACATTCCATCTGGACACCTTTTCTACTGTTTTCCCTCCATCTTCGCTCCTGAACAAGTCTATCCCCCCAAGGATTATGAGGTTCGAATTCTTCGGGTCCACACCAATTGCATGTGCATACCATTGCTGTCCCCCAGTGTACTTTGTTTGCTGCTTCTCGTCGAAATAGGCTAGATAATCGAGCCCACCCGGAACTCGCCTGTACATTTGCTGCCAGGATGCCCCTCGATCTTTGGACCGGTATAGCGCAAGAGCGCCGCCTGTTTCCGCTTGGCCGGGAACTTGCGGATTTCCTATCGAGGCGTATATTGTGCCGTCGCTTGCCCCGATTCCGAGAGCAATCCTTCCCGGCTGCACCGTGAGGTCCGGAAATTGGACCTTCTTCCAGGAACTTTCGGCGCCGTCCTTGTGACTCACAATGACCGTACCCGGAAGATGAGCCCACCCCTGGCCATAGGAGACGTAAAGCACGTCCGGATGCGTAGGATCGATGACCATGTCGGTTACCATCCCGCCTTTGCCCTCGATGGTGAAAGTGCGCTCCCAGGTTCTTCCGTCATCGGTCGAGCGCAGAATGCCATAGTGATCTCCGACCAGAACAACTCCGGGCCGGGCCGGGTTCGTTACTATCTGATAGATCGGGATCGAGACCAAGGCGGGACCGCCCCCCGCGGTCTTCACCGGTTCCCAAGTCTCGCCCGCGTCTTCGCTCAGGAGAATCCCCGCACCAATCGGTCGGGTCGTTCCCGAGCCAAACACATCTCCGCTGCCGGCAAACATCTTTGACTGGTTTTTAGTTGACAAAGCCAGGGTATCAACAGTGAGCACGGAGAGAAAATCCCGACTTATGTTCCAGGTCTTCCCTCCATCACCGGTTTTCCAGATCCCCCCGCCCGGCAAAGCTATCCACATCACGGAGGGATCTTTCGGACGAAAGAGCAGGTCGGTGATTCGCCCCCCCACAAACGCCGGCCCCAACGAGGTCCACTGAGGATCGGGGGTTTTTCTGAAATCCTTTATCCTTTTGTCGAGGAGAATCGTGGACTCTTTGGCCTGAAGATAGGCAACGGGATCGAACTTGCCATTTGCGCCAACCCTTTGTCTGAATCTCAATTCAGCCAATTCCTCAGGGAACATGCCGCGTTGCAGGCGATTCCATTTGGCCTCGGCCTCCTCGCTCTCGTCCTCGACACCCGGAAGACGAATATGCACTTTTTGGGCCGATTGATTTTCAATATCTCTCGAAGGGAGATTTGAAATAGCAAAATGTTTCAATTTCAATTCGGCTGAGCATTCAGATTGCATAAGTGCCGGCGCTAAGAGGACAAGAAACAGCCAGGAATAAGTTCAAGCGAAGGCTCGTGCTCATGTTTTATGACCTCTGCATGGCAAAAAAGCAGCAAATTCTAACGGCTCTTGGGCTTGCCTGCTGCGCATGGGGATTCGGGAATAAGGCCTTCCACTCTTATGTCCTTTTCACCACTTGTCTGACCCATGTTCCAGATCACGACTCTGCGGTTGAACCGATCTATTTTGGGCCAGTTTTGTCGGGCATTCCCTTCCCTGGGAATGGTGGGACTGAATTTCCCATAACTTACAGGCACAAATTGAATATCAGTAATGCCCCATCTGTTTTTCAAGTAATCTGTAACAGCTTTGGCCCGCTCACCTCCGAGCCTGCAATTGTACTGTGCGCCTCCTGCCTCGTCGGTATGGCCTTCGACAATGATGGTTGAACCCGAGAAGTCAGAGCCCTTCAAGCCTTTGCCTATTGCGTCCAGACGCTTCTTGGACCCATTGCCCAGGACGGACTTTGCGATATCAAAGTAGACTTCAAGACGGTTCAATTTCACGCGATCTTTTCTCGCGATGGCCTTATCCACCGTGAGAGTCTTTTTGACCGTTCCAGGTGAATAGACCACGGAAAAAAATGCTTCGGCGTTGTCAATGAGGCTTTGCTCCAGACCTTTGTTCCGCCGGTTGCTCAGCGCGCGGTAGATGTTCAAATGGATCAGGGCCTGTTCGGCATTTCCTTTGTCTCTGTAAAGATTGCTCAGCAGCAAATTGGTCTGGGCAAGGTCCGCCACAGAATCCTCAATTAGCGCACTTCTAAATCGATTGGCCTGAAGGAGCCATTCAAAGGCTTTGTCCGGTTCTTTGCGATCATAGTAGAGCTTACCGAGCTTATAGTAGCCGTCCGCATGATTTCCGTGCGATGGACAGGTCGCGAACGCTCGCTCGAAAAGATCTATCTTCTCCTGGGGCGAGGATGCCTTAAGAGCCTTGCGATACATCGCGTCGGCTTCCAGGTATTTCCGGTCGGAACAACCAGCTTGAGCGCAATCCCCGTAAAAAGCAAAGCAGATAAGTGTCACGGCAACGATGTTAACGATTCGTAAAAAGGATCTCATGGAGAACTGCCTATTTTGGGAACGATCTCAGCACCAAGCCCTTGGCACGCCAATCTCCTTTTGGTTTACCCGAGGCCACGAGCTGCGACCAAAGCGTATCCAGGAATTGCTGCTGCTCGGATATGCCGGGATCTTGCATACTGCCGATGTCGTCTTTGTCCCAGAAATGGGTAAGTGCATCATACGGATGCGCCATCAGAAACGCAAAAATCATGTCCCGGCCAAATGGCTCCTGAACCGTAAAAGAATTGTCAGCTCCGATGACTATGGAGCGATTGGCTTCCAGCTTAAGCGGCCTTGATTGCGGCATTGGATAGAGAGGATGCAAGACGCCCACGGTGTCTACGCTGAAAATGTAGAGATAACCGGGGGTCTTTGTCTTGGCGTCCAGCAGGATCGTGTCCCCTTTCACCACTTCGCCTTGTGCTCTGGAAATGTTGCCTTTTATCTTGTAGTCAATATCGAAATCCGTCCTCGAAGCGGGATTTCGGAGTGCCGAAATACTCGCCTGAACGTACAGGGCTCTCAGATTTCCCACCAGGCCTCCCAGGGTCTCCTCAAGAGTCGATCCTTGTTGGCTCTCCCAAACAGCTCCGGTGGAGTCGGAAATTTGCGCGAAGTACCGATGGTCTCGTTTCTCTATCACAACGAAAGCAGAGGCTTGTTCCCGCTTTTCCGTTAATTGGAGCCCCGGAATGTACCGATGAATCATGGAGCGAGTCTTCTCCATATCGGCCGGCGTGATCCCGCTTTCTGCTCTCAGCACATAGCCTATTCGTTGAGGCCTCTGGATCGACTCCTCGGCTTTAGCTACTCTGGTCTCCAAAGTCTCGTTCGCTATGTCTTTCGGCTGAAACTCGTATTGAGGGACCTGGGGATAGCCGTCCCGTTTCACCGATTCCTGGAGGTACTTGGCCAAATTGGAGAAAGAGATCTTGCCGTCATGATTCAGATCAGCTTCTCCTTCCAGGCCGTGATAGAGGTACCACGTGAACACGCTATGCGGTCCCTTGGGATCTTTAGTAAAGGAAACGACTTGAGCAACTTGGGAATTCTCGCAAGCGGTGAAAGCAGCCAGTCGAATACCAAAAACCGTGAGATCCCCTCCAATGTAGGGCTTATTCGGTTCCAACGACTTGGGCTCGCTGAATCGCTTTTCCAGAATGCCCTTGAAGAAAGTAGGCTTCTGAAAGTTTTTGTTTTTCACGAGTCGGAAATTCAAGGCTTTGTACACGGACCCCGAATGGCACGAGTCACTTATGAAGATTACCGACCTACCTTTAAGCTCACTGAGCAACTTATGAATTTCATCGCCAAGAAGAGCGTTGACTGTATCTTTTACATCGAATGCATGGCTGTTTCTGCCCTTAAAGGTTCTCTGAACCATGTCCTTGATGACGTTGCCATCATGAGGGATGAGGGCTTTTCCTTTTCCGTCCTGAATTTCGTGACCGTTCTCATCCCAGAACCTGGATTCCGTGCCCGCTGAAATAGAACAAAGCGATATCTCCGGGGGCTGTCCCTTCGATAAGCCACTTATTGAAGCTTTTTACTATGTTCTCTTTGGTGGCCTCGGAATTGAGCAGGACCTTTACGTCCTTTTCTTGAAAGCCGCCCTTTGCGGTAAGGGCCTTCTTCAGGAGCCTTACATCATCCGAAACTCCTTCGAGATTCTGGTTCGGATCTCTGTATTGTTCCACCCCCACAAGAAGAGCCCTTTTTCGCGGCAAGGGCCGGGAGGGCGCAGGCGGCAAAAATCACCGCCAGGCCCATAAGAACAGCGATTGGATGGATGCTCGTTTTCACGTTAACGACACCTTTCATCGCTACGATAGTCGGCCGGTCCAATGGTATCGCCGTTCAGGACTTCCACGCGACGGTTCAACAAACGTCCCAATCCCGTGGCATTGGAAGCAATCGGACGATTTTGGCCGAAACTTTCAGGTACCAGGCGACCGGGGCGCACATTCCATTTTTCGGCAAGATACTGAATCACACTCTTGGCACGCCGATAACCAAGGTGGCAATTCCTTTCCGAGGTGCCAATGCTGTCGGTGTGGCCGTCGACATAAAACTTCTCCACATCAGCCAGTTGAGTGGAATTTAGCGCCATGCCAAGCTGGTCCAACTGGTCACGCGAACTCGGCGTAAGTTTGGCCGAACCGGTTTCAAAAAGTATGCTGTGAAAAACGACTCTGGACTCATTCTCTTCGTCACGATCGTATCTGCCGTGTCGCGAAGATTCACCGTGCTCATGACGCGGACGACGCCCAGCCCGGAGAGATTCGACAATGACATCTTTACTTATCAGATCCTTGCGCCCCTTTGACTCAGTAGAGGACGGAGTTTCCCTGACAAGATTTTGGTACTCCTTCAGCGCCTTTTTGTCGTGGCAGAAGCTCAGTCCGGTCTCGTAATAAGCCCGCGCGAGGGCGGGTCGATTCCGCTTGGTCAGATCTCGCGCGGCCTTCAGAACCTTCGGGCAGGTTGATGCGGTACCAAACTCCACCGCTTTCTGATATTGAGCCAGGGCTTCGGAGAACTTTCGTTGAGAATACAACGCATCTGCCTTCTTAAGAGCGGATACCGGGTCCCCTTTTTCAGGACAGAGCCTGGAGGCCTTGTACAACAATTCCGCTTTGATTTCGGATGGCATTGCGTTAGAGCCGCGAACGTCTTTGCGTATGGACGCAGCTCTGTCGCAATCGGAAGCATAGGCTTCCACGCCTCCCGAGGCCGTCAGGACAACCATGACGACCAGAAATGCCGATGCAAAGGCATGTAATCTCATGGCACCACCTTAAAGGAGGTCTTTGCCCTCGTGTACACTTTCCGAGGAAGGTCGTTTAACTGGACATCAATATCTTTGTCTATCTTGTCGCCCTTTTCTTCCCACGGTTGATACACGTATTTGTCAAAGTCGTATGAGCCTCGATACAGTTGGAGCTTTTGTTTCGTGAAAACCGCCTTCACAACTTCCACCCCTTTGGGGCCCTTGACCCTGAAGCGAAACTCATCGTCTTTTACAGTAGGAATCGCGACGACTTCGCCGCCTTTGACAAAATTGTCGCGTTGGAACCGGTTCGGGAAAATGACCTGAACTTTGTCACTGGTACCATAGTCGATGAGATTCAGGTATCCATCTCGCTCGGCATAAAAGTATAGTGTTACGGGTTCGCCGATCTGGAAAACCTTCCTTTCGGTCCACAGTTTCGCGATCGGTCTCTCCTTGTCCGATTCACGCGTTGATTCCTCTACGGCCTCTTCTGTGTCTTCTTCCGCTTCAGCCCGGCGTGATACGATGGTGAAGTGCGTCTCTGCCTCAGTCCAGCCCTTCTTGTCCTGCTTGGCCAGTTCCACGCCAATGTCCTTTATGGCCTTTTCCGGATTTTTCACTTCAAAGAAAGGTCCCTCAGATTCCAGGAGTGCTTCTTTCCGGAAGCATCTGTAAGGCTTCAGAGTAGCTATTGCCTTCACGTAATTGACTCCGGTCGGGCCCTTCACCCTGAACACGTAGTCCGAATCTTTCGCGGGGATGGTGTAAACGCGACCCTTCACCACTCTGTTGGATTTGTGATGCTTGGTGGGAAAAATCACGTGAACCTTGCCGCTCGTACCGATATCCACTATGGTAACGTACGCGTCCCGATTGGAAGTGAACCGAAATGCAACTCGGTCCCCAATACCAAATTTCCCACTCTTCCTTGCCGGCTTGATTTTTACTTTGAAATCGGGGTTGTCGGAATGGATCTTGGAAGCCTCCTGGATCACGATGTCCTTGGCTTCCTTTTCCGCCGCCAGTGCTGCGCCGCTCCAAAGCAGCAATGAAAACATGGCCATTGCGATAAACACTGTGGATTTAAAATTCCTGTTCATGGATGCCTCTCCTTTCGCTCAGAATTTGATATCACGGGCCAAGCCGTACTCGTCTGTGATTTGGGGTGTCTGATGCTCAACCAATGAAGAAGTCTCTTCCATCACGTTCTGGCGAGTCTTCTCAAAGGCGACCTGAAGATTCGGCGCACGATCTTTTATATTGGTTACAAGCCAGTAAGTGAACAATCCTGCGTGCTTAGCTTTATCCTCGTACGAGGATTCAGGTTTGGCGCACGCGGCCAGAAGCGACTCCTTCTCCGTCAATGTGTCGCCGTATGCAGCACGGGTTGTACCACTGGCCACGAACTGGAGTTCCTTTTGTTTCTCACGATGAATCCTGTGGATTTCTGCCGGGCTGAGCAGCGGAAGATACTTTAAGACGAACCTTGAGGAAAGCTCTTTAGTAATGGAGCCGCTGTGGCAGGAATCTACGGAGATCAATTTTCGCCTTGCCGGGATCTTTTTCAATAAGTCGGCGAAATCGGTGCCGACAAAGAGTATGTTCTTCAGGTCAGGATCGCTCAGGCGAAGTCGCTTCTTACGGCTAAAGCAAACAAATGCCGCGGACAGACCATCAGGGTGCTTTACAGGCGGCACATCCGGAATCAGGGTCCCGTGTCCACTGAAATAGATGAGCACGAGATCTTCCGGTTGGGTCCTGGACGCAAGCCCCTTCAATGCCTCGACAAATCCTGCTCGCGTAGCCTGAGGGCCGATAAGGACTCGTGTGTTTCCCGCTGGAATGCTGAGCTTGTCGGCCATCAGCCGGGCAAATCCCTTGGCATCCTCGTCGCAGTAACGCAGCCCTAGAGTTGCGGCTCCCACGCTTACTAGGAACACATTCCGGCTGGTGATACTTCCGCCCTCAGGCACGTTCCCGATCACCAGTCTGGTTTCGGCTGTGCCCCATTTCACATTCTGTGAGAGGCCGTCCGTCCTACTTGCGGCTTCAACTACCAGATCCTTCAGATTCTTCTGATAAGACTTGAAGCCTCCACGGTACTCACCGAACTCGTCATCTCTCAAAATCGCGTTTTTCTTTGTGGTAGCGACGGCCACGATTCTCTCGATCCCCACCGGTCCGGAAACCCTGAACACAAATTTGTCTGAGGCGCCTGGGAAAGAGTGTCGCTTGTGCGCTTTGACAAAATTGTCGCTTCCCGAAAACTCATTTGGCCAAAGCCGCGTAATTTTCCCCGATGTCCCAACATCGATCAGGGTCAGGTAGCAATCCTTATCCGGTTCAAAGTGAACAGTAACCGTGTCGCCCGGTTTGATCTTCGTCTTATCGACAGAGAGATTTACGTTAATTCTTGTCTTGCTTTTCCCGTTAGTCGGCACCACTTGTATGTCTTTGTTAAATGAAAACTCCTTGTCCTTGGCGCCGGCCTGTGCGAACGACATTAAAACGCACATCACCGCGGCCAAAACGGCCAAGAACATTTTGTCGATGCGAGCCATTCGCTGCCTCCCGGCCTATCGGCCTTTGTGCCAAAACCAATTTGACTCCGCTACTTCCAGTTGGGCTGGTTCAATAGCGTGACACAATTCCTCGGAAGACCTCGCCATTGCCGACAGTCTGCCGGAAATGGAGCTTGGTCTTGTTCTTCTTATTGCTGGTCTGTGAAACGCTCATCGGAATACTCACAACTCCCTTCGTTTTGCCTCTCATTTCCTCGTTATTGCCATGCTTACCTCCTCGTCGAAAACATTAGTGGCAACTCGTTCTCTTTGGTGACAGCACACACCCAAAAACCTCACGAAATTTTGGGGGTCCTGCTATTGCGCCGGATACAGCCCGACCACACGGCGCACTAAATTCTTGGAAGTATTGGGGGCTCCTGAACTGCAACTTAGTACACCTTTTCGCAAATACCGTGACGTTATGAACCCGGAACGGAAGAAGATTGCTTCGCTGCGCTCGCAATGACAGGTAGTGAGAATGTCATTGCGAGGAGTGAAACGACGAAGCAATCTCCACCGCTACAATACGTGACCGAACTTGTGGAACATGGTACTTAGGAACGGCGATTCCCCGGTCCTCGTCAACTAATCACAACTCATGCTTTTATGTTTGTGTGTACTTCTTTCACAAGCAGACAATCAATCGATGCTTGCGACTAACATGCCTGCCGGTCACACATGAAGGTGGCATTTTCCATTCTGTAAGATCTATCCCGTGGCGTGGCCAAGGGGTCAAGTGGGCACAAGCAACCTTTCGTCCTAATCCGGGTTGCAGGTTACTGAGGGTTCGGTTGTCTTCGGATAGTCCCATGTCAAAAGCATCATCGTTTGGGTACTCGAATTATTGGATGAAGTTTGTCCAGATGGCCTTCAAGTATTCGGCCTTCCCATTCGACGTTGTTTACAGGGCCTTCTCTTCCTGAAGCAATCTGATCGTTCCACGCTTCGAAGAACACCATTTCAATTCCCTTGGGTTTGAATTTCTGCTTTCTAATGGTGTAGCTCGTTTGAAATGGAGCGATAGCCCACTGATAATAGTATACCTTTCCTGATCTTTCCTTTACCTGGAAAACGTCTACGGTCACAGCGGGCTTTCTGGCAAGTTCGAGCAAGTAAGCGCCGTGCGTCTTCCAGAATGCATCGTTAGTTGTGAGAGGCTGGGATTCACGAGCCAGCTTCGCCAGTCCTTCAAAGAGAGATCTCAAGTCTCTCACTTGTATTTGCTTCCCAAGTTTCTTCTGGGGCCTTACTAAGAACTCCGCGGCAGATTTCTGAAATGCGGCCGGACGATTTCGCCAGTGCGAGCAAATATTGCTCGGAACCAGGTTCCAGGTAAAGTTTCACCCCGTCCGGAATCTTCTTCTCCACAGGCACGCTTTTGCGCACAATCATCGAAACTTTGGCCATTAGGGCTGTTTGCTCGGCCAATGAAGTGATAGACGCTGCAAAGAAATTCCGACGCATGAGATTCTTTTCCCAGCCTTTTCCTCCGAGCGATATCGCCCGGAGTACGGTTTGGTAGTAGTTGTCGCCCTTCGAAGAAACCCTTTCTCCTAAGCCCTTGACTTCCCGCCCGCCGGCTCGGGCTCCTTTCAACAGATTGTTGAACCGAAGCACCTCGGCTATTTTCTTCCTCGGCATGTCGTTGGAGATGAACTGGCGCTTCATCTCATCAATGACCGATTCGTGAAACGTTACACGTTCTCCAAAGGGTTGGATGCCCAGTCCTCTCTCGGGGTTGATTCGCGGCTGACCTTTTGCCTCGGCCCATTTCTGGACGATTTCTCTAGTTAGTTCCCCATTTTTTGCAATATCCGCTAGATCTGAAAACGTGGGGACATCCGAAGGGCCGTTAATCTGAGAATAAAATGAGTGGACCAGCATCCATCCCTTGACTGAATCCTTGTTAGCGGGATCTGCAAAAATCTTCCGAACGGCAAGAGCGGTTTTAAAAGGGAAGAGCATGTACTTTGGAAATGGGAACGATTCCTTTTTGACCGCAACATTGACCGTTGTTTTGGCCAGATACTGCATTGCGATAAAATATTTCTGTAAAGATTCGGTCTCCGTATAATGGCCCCTTGGTTTAAACATCGGATTGGATTTGACCTCCCCGGCCTGTTTAACTGCCTCCTGGGACAGCTCAAGCCCCGGATCTTTAGCCAGTATCACAAGAGGCACACTGAAAAGCCTTCGGGTGTTTTCGTCAGTGGCTGCGTTGGCCAGGCTCCGAAGTGCGTGCTCCAAAACGGGGATGAGCACAGCCTCTTCGAGGAGCTTCTGGTTCTCTTGAGCATGCCCCTTCATCACCTGAAATAGGTAGGAATTGCTCAAAACCACCGGGCGTCCGCGGATGAGTTCCTGTTTCACCCAGTCTTTTTCGGTTGGACTCACTTCGGAAACAAGTCTCGGATTTAATGGTTTCCCGGAATCTCGAGCGCCGGCCTTTGGAGCACGCCCCTCGACACCCGCAATCATTATCAACGATACCAGGAGGGCCGTAACACATCCAACAAAGTGTTTCATCCCAGCGCTCATTGTCGCCTCCCCAGGAAGTGAAAGTCTTTTCCGGCAATGTCCGGACGAATCTCATAAGAATGATTTGGCTTCAAATGATCTGATTCATCTGCACCGACGCGTCCCGTCAACC
Organism: uncultured delta proteobacterium; assembly: GCA_963789265.1. Classification (GTDB taxonomy): domain Bacteria; phylum Desulfobacterota; class Desulfomonilia; order Desulfomonilales; family Desulfomonilaceae; genus CAWBBA01. The sequence goes on from CAWBKB010000001.1 coordinate 159,022, forward strand.
GGGACAACGGGAATGAGGAGAGAATTCCTAAAATCAATTTCTTAAGATACATCTGAATTTCAACTCCCCTGTGTCAGGTCAACCATCTTCGTCAAAGAACTTAGTAGGCAATTCGTCTTTCCGGTGACAAAGTCGCTCCATTTTTCGTACCACGGAGGAGACCCGCCCCCTTGTCCCCCCATTTTCATCCTTTGAAACGAAATTACGCAATCAGGTCATTGAGGTCAATGAATTTAAGCTGATGGTCTCGAAACCGAAGACAATTTACGCTGAAAAAGAATAGGGCCTCACTCTGTCATTTTTTACCACGACCGGCGACATTATAACTTGAAAATGTTTCCCAACAAATCCAAAATTGGATCAGGAGCCAATTGCGAGGGAGCGTTTCCATGCATAAGCGTTATTTGCACCGCGGTGGTTTTGTAAGATTTTTCCAAAGCTTGAGCCTCATTTTCATCCTGGTTGCGGGCCTCGGCGCGCTTCATGCGGAGGACAAGAACTCAGCCTTAATAGAGGCCGCGTCGGATGGTCAAACCGAGAAAATCCAAGCTCTTTTGACCCAAGGAACGGATACCAACGCGCGGGATCAGTATGGTAACACCGCGCTGATGCAAGCTTGCTGGTACGGTCGAGTCGAAGCGGTGAGACTTCTCCTTGGAAAAAAGGTCGATGTCAACGCCACGAACGCCAGGGGCAGGACCGCCCTGATGTGGGCTTCCCGTAACGGCCCAAGTGAATCGGTTCGACTGCTGCTGGATCACGGAGCAGATGTTAACGCCAAGGACGCGGACGGCTCCACTGCCTTGATCTGGGCTGCCGGTGAATGGAATGCGGAGATCGTCAAATTGCTCCTTGCTAAAGGCGCGGATGTCAATGTCAAAGACAAGCAAGGGAGGACAGCCATACAGCTTGCAGCAGCAGCGGGCCACACTAAGACTGTCGAGCTGCTCAAAGCACGCGGTGCGAAGGAGTAGATAAAGACCCGCCGGAAAATGTGACTCGTGCGCATTTTTGATATCAATTCGCGTAGCTAGAAAGCTACAACAAAACATGAAAACGTCAGTAGGACCGGCATCTTGCCGGTCGGTAACAAGGCGTTTTCATAGGAATTCGCGTTCGAAGTCGAAATGAAATCCCCTCTAATCCTCCTTTATAAAGGGGGGAAGGGGGGATAGGCGCTGAAATAGGCTCCAAGTCCTCTTCGTCCCGGAGGGACATCCTGATATTAGCCCGGCGATTTATCGCCGGGAATGAACCGCCGGGAGACTTTTCTTCGTCCCCGAGCGGCGCTTGAAGAAAAAGTTCGCGGCACAAGATGCAAAGATGCCGGTAGGATGCTGGTGAGCCCGCGCTCTGCGCGGGAGAACCGCATCAATCGAGAAAAAACGCAAACGATGCGGTTCGTCCCGCGTGCCGTGGGACTCACCAGCATCCTACGCCGATACTCCATTATGATTTCTTGACCACAGAGACACCGTGTTCCTGGTAGGGGCGGACCCGTGTGTCCGCCTGGGGCAGACACATGGGTCTGCCCCTACAATTGGTTCCCCTGTATGGGGGCATGACGGCATGTACGGCGTGGGTTTCAAACCCGCGCCGTACCGTCACGATTTTCTCCGTGCTTCTCCGTGTCTCTGTGGTTAATTCTTCTTTCTGTCAGTTCACTTCCCCCACCAAAATAAAAGGAGCCCAGTAAAACGGATGGTCGTAACCTGCCTTCCGGATCTCGTCTCGGGCAAGTCTCAGCGCTTCGAGTTTATTCTTCCCTTCCTTGAGATGCTTGAAGAAGCTTTCCACGAGATTGACGGAAGCTGTTTCGGAAACGCTCCACAGGCTCATCAAGACACTTTTTGCGCCTGTGTACTGAAATGCCCGGCCCATTCCCATCGTGCCTTCACCTGAGATGCGTCGCCCGAGACCTGTCTGACATGCGGTCAGCGCGGCTATGTCCGCGTTGATCTTCAAGCCCATGACTTCACTCAATCTCAGGAAACCATCCTGGCCCTTGGGCTCACCGACAAGGCTGAGTACCAGGACAGGCTCTTGTATTCCGGGTAAGTCTTTCCCAAAATATCCGTGGGTGGCAAATACGAGAGAGCGATACGAAGTGAGGTCTTTCCCGAGAAGGACCGACTTTTTGGCGGTCATGCCTTCATACAGGTCGGTCTTAGAAGGGTCCGATTTTTTCAAGGCCTTACCGAGTTCATCGGTGAGCGGAAGCCTGGGAAAAGTTAGGCCGCTCTCTGTTTCTATAGACATGGTCAAATCTTTCGGAAGCGTAGCCAAAAGCCTGTCCTTCTCCTGTTTGGCAAGTTTCACCAGACGCGGATCGTCACTTGAAAAGACAGGATCAACCATTGCTAATAGTTTCTGTCCGGGCTTCTGCTGCTTCCCGAGGGTTTCTTGCCAGAGTCAGGGCCGTAATTGACTGATAGTAAGAAATCGGATTGCGATCACCGAAGAATTCAGCACCGGAAGTTTGAGGTCTTTTATTGTCTTTTATGAACTTTCCGCCATCGTTGAAGACAAGCATCTCGAACGGCACGACTCCAAGGGAACCATCAGGGACAATGATAACCGGAGTATTCTTGGGCAGGTCAGGGAGGATGTCGGAAAGAAGAATGTCTGAAAGTTTCTTGCCGGATTTGAAGTCAAATTGACTGAGTTTCTTTGCGAGAGAATCATCAGGTCCCAGTTCCATAGGCTGGCGGAATTTTCTGACCAGTTCGTCAATCTCTTTTCTCGGAGTGGGTTTGAAAAGTCCTTTTACGAGATTCTTGCCTTTCGTGAGGTAAATTATGATTCCCGGATCGGTAACATGATAAGCCAACACCCATTCATTATCTTTCAGGGCGGATTGATCCAAACTCATCGGTTGAGGATACTTGGTTGCAGCGAAGAGCGGATACTGCTTGCGGAGCATATCCACATGAGCAGTCAGTTTCTGTTTGGCTTCCTTCACCTGAGGTTCAAGGACGGCTATCACTTCCTTGTTTTGCTTCTGATAAGCCTTCTGGAGATTTTTTGTCAGCGCGGCCAACTCATTCGTGAGTTGAGAGTCCTTGTCACGAATATCCTTTGGAACATCCGCACCAGCATACTCGCTCCTTTTGGATATGGATTCAGCAAAGATTCTGGCTCTGGTGTACTCGGACTCTTTGATTGCCTCCACGGGGCGGTTCATCTTTGCAAGTACGTGGGCAAGCCCCTCGTACGGCGCTGTCCGGTAAAATCCACCTATTCTCACATCAAAGAAAGTTTCGTGCTCCGTGGGGTTGAGGCTTGATCTGAGTTCCTCAGTGTATTCTATAGCCTTTCGGTAATATTCCATTGCATGGGGATTATCACCCATGCCTTCATAAGACATGCCTAGACCATTGTATGCGGTGAAAAGGTCGTCGGCATTTCTGTTTTGCTCGGCACTTTTCAGAAGGCTCTCATAGGAGTTCTTGGCTGACGGATAATCGGCTTTAACGAGGTATAGTCTACCAATAGAACTGGGGTAGTTTGCCTCTTTGATGAACGATTCGGCTCTTCCAATCTCACCCTTGTCGAGGTAGAGGTTCCCAATCGAATCTTTGGGCCATCCTGGGGAGACCCCGATCTTCTGGTAGATTTCCAGCGCCTTTTGAAAACCCGCCAAAGCCTTGTCGTACTCGCCTTGGCTGCGATAGACTTCTCCCAGATTGGTGAGAGTCACCCCTTCTCCCCTCACGTTCCCGATCTTCCTGCAAATTGCCAGGTCTTTCTCGTAAAACTCCACTGCCTTGGTATACTGACCCAACTCCTTATATACGAGCCCCAGACCGCCCAGGCTATTCCCTTCACCATCCACATTTCCCATCTTTATCTTGATCTCCAGAGACTTCTCGTAATACTCTATTGCCTTCGTGTACTGGCCCCACCTCAGATACACATTCCCCAGGTTGTTCAGGGAGCCTCCTTCGCCCTTAAGGTCCCGGAGCTTCTGGGAGATGGCAAGGGACTTCTCGTGATACTCCGCCGCCTTCGCATACCGGCCCCAGTCCTCATTCACATTCCCCAGATTCATCAGGGCATCGGCTTCGGTACTCTGATCACCGATCTTGCGTGCAATTTCCCGGGACTTCTCGTGATACTCCACCGCCTTCGCATACTGGCCCCAGTCATCGGTACACGACGCCCAGGGCGTTCAGGGAGATTCCTTCGTCCTTGCGGTCCCCGAGTTTCCGGAAGATGGCAAGGGACTTCTCTTGATACTCCGCTGCCTTCGCATACTGGCCCAAGTCCCTATACACTAGCCCCAGGTTGCCCAGTGCATGCCCTTCTCCCCTCACGTTCCCGATCTTCCTGCAGATTGCCCGGGACTTCTCGTAGAATTCCATTGCCTTGGAATTCTGGCCCCAATTCCAATATACGAGGCCCAGGTTGTTCAGAGCATTCCCTTCACCCTTTACGTCTCCGATCTTTCTCTTGATCGGGAGAGACTTCTCGTAGAATTTCACCGCCTTGGAATACCGACCCCAATAGTAATAAACGGTCCCAAGGTTGTTCAAAGCATTCCCTTTGGCCAGGACGTCCCCTGTCTTTCTCGATATCTCCAGAGACTTCTCTAAGCATTCCACTGCCTTAGGATACTCACCCAAAGCCTTATATACGATCCCCAGGTTGCCTAGCGTTTGTCCTTCACCCTTTACGTCTCCGATCTTTCTCTTGATCCCAAGAGACTTCGTGTAGAATTCCACTGCCTTGGTATACTGACCCCTAGCCGCGTAGATCAACCCTACACTGGTGCAAGCTAATCCGAGATTCTTTCGTTCCTTGACCCTCTGGTAGATGGCTATGGCCTGGAGGAATTTCTGCTCCGCCTTTTTCAGGTCTGCGTTGGATCGGGCTTTTTGTTGCAGAGCATACGCTTCCTTGTGGAGGCGTATCGCATCCTGCCTGGACTGGGCCATCAGCGGCGATGAAACAAGAATACAAAGTGCGGCTATTATTGCCGGGACAAGAAAGATTCGCTTGAACATGGCAGACTCCTAACGAATCAAAAGAAATTTCAGTTCACTTCCCCGACCAGAATATACGGAGCCCATTTTTTCACCACAGAGACACTGAGGACACAGAGGCCCTACGCGGGCGGCGAATATTTTCTTCGAGTGACCTTCTCAATTTCTACGGGCCTCCATGCTAATTACAGTCATGGCCGTGCGCCGAGCACCTCAGTGATCTCCGTGTCTCTGTGGTTATTTTCGTCTTTCTATCACTTCACTTCCCTCACCAATATGAACTGGAGCCCAGTAAAACGGATGATCGTAGCCCGCCTTTCTTACTTCATCCCGGCCCAACTTTAATGCCTCCAGTTTGTTCTTCCCTTCCTTGAGATGCTTGAAGAAGCTTTCCACAAGATTGACGGAAGCTGTTTCGGGAACGCTCCAAAGGCTCATCAATACACTTTTCGCGCCTGCGTACTGGAAGGCTCGGTCCATTCCCATAGTGCCTTAACCGGAGATGCGACGAAAACCAACAACAATGCTACCAAAACAGCTTGCTTGCTCATCCTGGTCACCCCTTGAGAAAATTTGTAGTAATACCAATGCGCCATCAAACAAGTGACAATCTTAGACAGGATATAGTGGGGCAGGCATCCTGCCTGCCATTCGTCACCCCGGACTTCGATCCGGGGTCCAGTCTGGATGCCCGTGTACGCGGGCATGACGACAGGCAATCACGCCCGGGCGTGACTGTCCCACTAAAAGCACAGTGTCACTTGTTTGAAAGCGAATCGGCATAAATCGGCATGGCTCTTACGAGCAATTTGGACTTATTTTGCCCATCCTATTCGAGAATCATTCAAGCGCACTGTTATGCGCCATAGTTGGCCCTTTGAAGCCCTATCGGCCCTTGTGCCAAAACCAGACGGAGTGAGCCACGTCCAATTTGGCTGATTCAATGGCGTTGGACCACTCTTCGAAAGACCGTGTCTTGCGGTCACCACTGGTAAGCTTGGCCTTTCTCACTATGGCCTTTGAAATTCCCATAATTTCGTCCAGAGTACTACGAGTTTCCTGGGTTACTTCTGCACCTGCGTTCTGATCCCCTCCATGTTGTTTGATGTCTTTGGCCTCTTTTTCCAGATCTTCGAGCACAGCATTCTTGCTTCGAGACGCCACCACGTAGATTTTTTCTTTGCCTTCAGTATTATCAAGCCTGGCCCATGCATCTTTCGCAGGTATCCAGTAAATCTTGCCCCCTTTCAACGGATTCTCCAACCTGTTTTCAGGTGTGAGAAACTCCGTCCCGGGAAACAACCTAGCGATATTCCCATGTGTGTCGATCTGGTACACGTAAACATAGCTGGTGGTATGGGGCCGGAAACCTATCTGGAAGTTCTGTTGGGAATACAACACAGAACCGTTGGTTATGGTGACGTCGCCGCAGAGAGGATCATTGCATTCTGCTACGCCTTCCGGGGGATTCAAACAAACGGCGTTGGTACACCTGGGGTCTTGGGCGACAAACCAAACATCCAGTTTGAGAGTGTCGTCCAGGTGCTCAAGGACCGATACGGGAAACTTGCCGCTCACGGCCCCTTCTATCTGAGGATGCTGCGCGCCCTCGGTTTCGTCCTTTGTCCGCTCATAAACATAATCGTAGATGTTTTGCAGAGTAATGACGCCGGTTCTCTGGATATCCGCTTCGCCTTTCAATCCCTTCAAGAGATAATAGGTGAAAACGCTATTCGAGAGATTAGGTTTTTCCTGGGAGTATTCGTCTGGTTTACTGGAGCTGAGAATCACCCTTCCGGTAGCGTCTTTGAACATTTTCATAAATGTTTCCATAGGGTCTTCCAGGGATTTCGTCAGTATTCTGGAGGCGCCGCCTGCGTGGCACGCATCCACAATGAGCACGAGCCGCTTGGAATCCACACGGTCGAAGAACTTCAGGCCCGCCATGCTCACCGCGGTAGCGGCCAGATACTTGGGATCGGAATCATAGGTCAGGAAATAGAACGAGCCCGGTTCTCCCGGATCGGATCCTCCGTGACCGCTGAAAAAAAGAATCACCGAATCGTCCTTCCCAGCCTTCCGCAGATCGCCGTAAAGATATTTCTCGACTGCTTGTTTGGTGGCTTCGCGGTCGGTTAATATCCTCACGTGAATATTTTTGAAGACTTCTCGCTGGGTTTCAATGAATTGTGCGAAATCCTTGGCATCTTTCGAGGAGAGGTGGAGTTTTCGTATCGAAGGATCGGAATAGTCGGAAACGCCTACAGCGAGAGCATAAAGATCGCCTTGTCCAAGGGCCTGTCGAGCCTTGAGCCGCTGTACCACGTGGGATCGCCTGATGGCTTTTGTTCCTGCGTCATCTCCAATGGCAATTCCTTGAAAAGACGTTGCCAGAAGGGCAACCAAGGCTACGCGAAGGCATGACTGCAGGAGCGGCGTCACCATTGCCCAAAAGTGTAACTGCAATTCGATTGCCTTACTTTGATTCATAATCCGCGCACCGGCGATCTTTATTCTCTCACTGCTTCTCATTTTTCTTCCATTCGTTCACGCATTTCAGCTCTTAACGATTCCCGGAGACTGCTGCATCTTGTTTTGCAATTGCGCGAGCCGTCGGTCTCCTTCATTTCAAGAAGATTCCGCTTCAAGCAACAACTCAGCGCCGATTCCGGTTATCCGCGATGGGATTGCGGACAACGGCAGCCCCGTCTGAGAAATACTTCCTCGCTGCTCTTTCCCGGCCCGTTTGTAAAGCCTCCCCACTAGAGTGTAACCGCTCTTCGAAGGCAAGATCTCGAAGATGAGAACATAATTCGCGCCGGTCTTCCCTGCCGCAACTTCTGCTACCGCTGCGCTGTTTTGCGGTAGAGTTTGATCTTTCAGGGAAACCTTCAACTTTCCGGGAGAAATGAAATTATAGAATCCTCCCAGCTTGGATGCCAGCGCAATGTCGGCATATATTTTGTCAATCTCTTCCGAGGATAATTTTATGTCTCGGGGAAGTAGAATAATTAATGCAACCTTCTGTTTAGCGACAAGAGAAGACTTGGGCGCAGTACCTTTGGAAGCCAAAGAAGCTACCTGCCAGGAGACGCTGCTGAACGCAGGGCTCAAAACAAGGCCTTCCGGTTTGTATGGGAGGACAAGCAAGAGAAGCAGGGCAGCCACGGCCGCGCCGAGGGCCAAAGAAGGGAAGTGGAAGAACTCAGTGAGTGCGCTCAAGAGATCCCGGATTGTCCGGAGATTCGGTCGACGGGCTTGACCGTACTCCTGCCGCACTGCTGCATGTATCAATTCTCCGGTCCGGCGAGGGACAGGGGTTTTAGAAGAGTCAAGATTCTCCTTTTTTAGCTCTCTGATCAGAGAAACTTGTTCCGCGCAATCCGCACACAGCTCTATGTGATTCCCCACATTCCGCAGAACCTTTTCACCCGTCGCGAAATTGAAAAGCATTTCGGGATCCGGACAAGGTCTGACCGCCTCGGCCAATTGCTCTTTCTGTTCTTTAATGACGCTCTCCAGTTGTCTCAAATCCGCAAGTTCATGCCTGCAAGAAGAGCATTGCTTCGCGTGTTCCTCGATTTCGGAGGCTTCCTCGGGGAACTCCGCGGGCGATAGGGCCATCATGAGCCGTTCGGATATGTCGGGTCTTTGGCAAGGTGTCATCTCAGGTCTCCTCTCTCAGGATCCCGAGAAGGCGGACAAGACATCTTTTCAGTTGAACCACAAGCGTGTTTGTCTTCACGCCCGTCCTATCGGCAATTTCTTGGAAAGAGATGTCGGAAAAATACCGCGCCTCGATCAGTTCTTTGCAACGTTTTTCCAGCTTGAACAAAGCCCTTTTCAATGAACCGAGCTCTTCCTGCTCCAGCAGCAGGTCTTCCTGGCTTTTGCCCGGATTAACACAAATGTGCGCCCCGTGGCCATCCGTTTGTGACTCGATCGGGTCCAAGGCAACCTGAGCTGAGAGTGTCTTCCGTTTGACTGCGGTCTTCTTCCGGAGCTGGGCAATGCACGTGTTGACCGCCACCTTGTATACGAAGGTGCCAAGATTGCTCTTGAATTTGAAGGTTCTCAAAGACCTGACGATCTCCGTCATGATCTCTTGGCACACATCTTCGACTTCTTGAGGGTCAAACCTCCATTTTTTCCACCCGGCCACGGACAATACCGTGCCATAATGGCCTTCAAGGAAATCATCCCAGGCCGTCCGGTCACCGGTGAGACATCCGGCTACGAGGGACCTCTCACGTTCAGCCGGACTGCCGGCCTCAGCCGAGTGCGCCATATCGCGTCTATTTCGAAAGCTTAAATTCAACTCTTCTGTTCTCCGCCCATCCATCTTCGTTATTCTTTGGGGAATACGGTTTATCAGGCCCAAAGCCCTTGGTCGATAGTCGGACCGGGTCTATTTTAAAGTTGGTCACCAGGTAGTTCTTTATTGCTTCGGCTCTTTGGGTGGATAGCAACATGTTCTTTCCGTACTGCCCTCTGTTGTCAGTGTGCCCCTCTATTGATACCGACAGCGTGGGCCGCTCGGCAAGCTCATTTTGCAGAGCTTTTCCGAATTCCCGAAGTTCTGGCAGCGATTCTTCTTTTATGGCGTACGACCATTCATCAAATAGAATTCTGTTGGTCTGAATGCTGTTTGGGGGTTGGATCTTTCGTATCCATTTCTTTTGTAGTCCCATTTGCCTTTCTTTACTCAACCGAGCAAAGACATTCTTGGATAAAGGCTTTGCCTCTTGATACGAGGCCGAGTGACGTTGAGCTTCTTGCAACGCCTGCCTCACACCAGGGTCGTCCTTTGCGGCCAGTGCCTTCTTGTAGGCGTCCGCGGCCATGCCGAACTGCGCTTGATTGAAAAATAGATCACCCAGGAGCGAATAATAGTGGGCCCCTTTTTCAGGGCACAATCGCAGAATGGTTTGAACAAAAAGTATCTTGTCTTCCGCCAACATCTGCTTCTCCATGCCTTTTCTCAGCGATCCCATGACCTTCTCGGAACAGTTAGTCCCTGGAGTAGTGAGGAGAAGTCCGTCGGTCAGTTTCTCCATCAAAAGACCGTACGCCGCCTTCTTGTCGGGTGGCGCCATTCGGTGCTTTTGCTGTAGGACGGCCAGGCACCGCTCAGCTATGTTCCGATTCTGTCCCACAAGTTTGGACAGTGTTGTTTCGGAGGCATATTCATCTTTCAGCGTCTCGACAAGCTTTGCGTAAAACGAATTGATCGATTTAGCGGCATCCTGTGCCTTGAGATTCGGACAAGGGCTCAACAGAAGGAATGCCGAGAAAACAATGGCAAAGTGCTTAGCTTTCATGATACCGCACATGAGGCACAAATCTCCTCTGTTAGATTAGCGCTCGCCTGCGCGCACGCTGAGAATCTCAACGCGTCTGTTGGCCCGTCTCCCTGCCGTAGTTCTGTTTGTGGTCCATGCGCGGGAATCACCGGCTCCTACCGTCGAGAGAAGGGAAGACGGCACTCCGCCTGTGGTGACCAGGTATTCCTTCACTGCCCGCGCACGTCTCAAGGAAAGAGACTGGTTATAATCCTTGGACCCCGTTGCGTCGGAATGGCCTTCAATGATGTACCGCCCTGATCTAAGAGGATCACTTTTCAGGCTGACGGCGAGTTCGTCAAGCTGTCTTTTTGTCCTGGAGGAAAGAGCAGCCGATGAAATCGGGAACGTCACTTCGTGCAGTCTCAGTCTCGACTGGAGCTTTGAGAATTGTGGACACATGCACATGAGATTCTCTTGTTCTGTCCCCAGTCGGTCCACAATTTCAGGAGAGAGCAAGAACTTTGGATTGTCTTGGGCAATCCGGCCTCCGGCCAGTTCGAGAAGTTTCTTTGCGTGTGTGCTTTGCGGATCTATCGCGAGGATCCTCTCGAAGTAGGGCAGACTTCGCCTATACAAACCGGCATTAAGGAAAGTTTCACCCAGCCCAAGAAGGGCTTCGGAGCCATTCCTTTCAATGTTGAGGGCTTTCTCATAATTCATCACCGCATCGTCGAATCTCCCCATTTTTCTGTTTATGTCTCCGAGATTGACGTAAGCGGCTCCGTGCGAAGGGCACAATTTGACTACCCGCGCAAATTTCTTGAGTTTTTCTTCCAGGACAAGGGCTTTCAGCCCTCTTTGATAAATCTTTTCAGCAAGGGAACAATTTTTTTTACCTTTTGCAAGACCTATTAGCTCTTCAAGCTCCTGAGCGACGATCGCGTACGTGTCAGTTTTCTGTCGGTCTTGCCCCCCCTGCATTTTCTTATGAATGACATCAAGGCATTTTACAGCCAGATTGGGTTTTGCTCGAACCAGCGCCTCCAACTTGGAGGTTCGGTCATTCTTTAGCGCACTCAAGAAATCTTTGTAGAACTCGTTCACTCCGCCGGCATGAGCGTAGGTAGAACAGATCAATATATTAAGTACGATTATGATTGCCTGTTCGCTCTGCATCCTCATTTGGAACTTCCCTTCTCTTGAAGCCAACGTACAGTATAGTCCCACTTACTATAGACATTAGTAGGAAATTGATCGCCATGTTGACAACAATCTGTACACCACAGAGGCACAGAGTTCACAGAGAAAACCATTATTTTTCTTTCTCAGTGTCCTCTGTGTCTCTGTGGTTAATTCTTGTCTTCCTGTCAGTTCATTTCGCCCACCAGAATGAACGGTGCCCAATAAAACGGATGGTCGTACCCGGCCTTCCGTATCTCGTCTCGGGCAAGTCTCAAAGCCTCCAGTTTGTTCTTCCCTTCCTTGAGATGCTTGAAGAAGCTTTCCACAAGATTGACCGAAGCTGTTTCGGAAACGCTCCAAAGGCTCATCAATACACTTTTCGCGCCTGCGTACTGAAACGCTCGGCCCATTCCCATCGTGCCTTCGCCGGAGATGCGTCTTCCCAGACCGGTTTGGCACGCGGTAAGCGCGGCTATATCGCAGTTGATCTTCAAACCCATGACTTCACTCAATCTCAGGAAACCATCCTGACCTTTCGGTTCACCGACAAGGCTAAGAACCAGCACCGGCTCTTGTATTCCGGGCAGATCTTTCCCGGTATACCCATGTGTGCCGAACACTAGAGAGCGGTACGGAGTGAGGTCTTTCCCGAGGAGGACGGACTTCTTGGAGGTCATGCCTTCATACAGGTCGGTCTTAGAAGAGTCGGTTTTCTTCAGGGACTCGCCAAGTTCAGCCGTAAGCGGAAGCCTGGGAAAAGTTAGGCCGCTCTCAGTTTCGATAGACATGGTGAGGTCTTTCGGGAGCGTAGCCAAAAGCCTGTCCTCCTCCTGTTTGGCAAGTTTCACCAGGCGTGGATCGTCGGAAGAGAAAACAGGGTCCACCATTGCAAGCAGTTTTTCGCCGAGTTTATGTTGTTTTCCAAGGGTACGTGCGAGAGTCAGGGCCGTGATCGACTGGTAATAAGAAATGGGATTGCGATCTCCGAAGAATTCGTCACCGGAGGTTTGAGGTCTATTGCCGTTCGTTACCATCTTTCCCCCCTCATTGAGGACGAGCATCTCGAACGGTACCACGCCGAGGGAACCGTCGGGGACGATGATTACAGGAGTATTCTTGGGCAGGTCAGAGAGTATGTCGCTGAGGAGAAGGTCAGAGAGTTCCTTTCCGGATTTAAAATCAAAGGACTCGAGCTTCTTTGGGAGAGAATCGTCAGGCCCAAGTTCCATGGGCTGACGGAATTGCATGACCAGTTCATCCACTTCTTTTCTTGGAGTCGGCTTAAACAGCCCCTTTACGAGATTCTTGCCTTTCGTGAGGTAAATTATGATGCCTGGATCGGTAACATGATAAGCCAGCACCCATTCGTTATCTTTCAGGGCGGATTGATCCAAACCCATCGGTTGAGGATATTGGGTCGCGGCAAAGAGCGGATACTGTTTGCGGAGCATGTCAATGTGCGCGGCAAGGTTTTCTTTTGCCGTTTTCACCTGGGGCTCAAGCGCGGCTATGACCTCTTTGTTCTGCTTCTCGTATGCTTTCTGGAGATTCTTGCTTAGTCCTGCGAGCTGCTCATTGAGATGAGAATCTTTTTCCAGCACGTCCTGTGGAATGTGCGGAGCTGACCCTTCTGCCCGCTTTGAGATGCGTTCGGCAAACATACGGGCTCTCGTGTATTCGGATTCCTTTAAGGCTTCCAGAGGCTTGTTGAGTTTCACCAGTACTCGGGCAAGTCCCTCGTACGGAGCAGTCCTGTAAAAGCCGCCGACCCTGACATTGTAGAACTCCGCTTTCTCGGCAGGGTTCAGGCCGGCTCTTAAATCTTCGGTACGATCAATGGCTTTGCGAAAACAGTCCGCGGCCGCGGGGTTATCTCCCATCTTCTCGTATGTCATTCCCAGGCCGGTATAGGAAATGAAGAGATCAATTGAATTCTGGTTCTTCTCAGCACTTTGACGAAGTTTTTCGTAACACGCTCTTGCCTTCCCATACTCTGATTTGAGCAGGCTGAGCCTTCCCAGGGAAGCACTGTAATTGCCTTCCCTTACGAAGGGCTCAGCTTTCTGAACGTCTCCCATGTCTAGGTAGAGATTACCGATACAATCCTTGGGCCAATTCGCCGGAACTCCGATCTTGAGGTAGATTGCCAGCGCCTTTTGAAAATTTGTCAGTGCTTTGTCGGACAGGCCCGAGTGCTGACATACCAGCGCCAGGTTGCCCAGGATTTGCCCTTCGGTCTTCACATCCCCGATCTTCCTCGTGATCTCTAGCGACTTATTGTAGAATTCCACTGCCTTGGCATACTGACCCCAGTTCAAATATATGATCCCCAGGTTGCTCAGGGTGGCCCCTTCACCTTTGACGTCTCCGATCTTTCTCTTAATAGCAAGAGACTTTTCGAAGAATTCCACTGCCTTGGCATACTGACCCCAATCGTAATATACGGTCCCCAGGTTGCCCAGGGTTTGCCCTTCGCCTTGTACGTCCCCGATCTTTCTCGTGATAGCCAGAGCCTTCTCGTCGAATTCCACTGCCTTGGAATACTGACCCCATTGCTGGTAGATGATCCCCACATTGCCGTAGGCCAATCCGAGATTCTTTCGCTCCCCGACCCTTTGATAAATTGCAATGGCCTGGAGGAATTTCTGTTCTGCCTGTTTCAGGTCTGCGTTGGATCGGCCTTTCTGTTGCAAGGCATACGCTTCCTTGTGGAGGCGTATCGCGTCCTGCCTGGATTGAGCCAACAATGGCGATGAAACAAGAATACAAAGTGCGGCTATTATTGCCGGGACAATCACGATTCGTTTGAACATGGCAGCCTCATGAAACATCCTTGAGTGGTTTCCCTCATGAACCAGCGTGAACCTTACCTTCGGATCATATGAGTCGGTGTCCAAAATTACTTAGTCGCATTTGCGAACGAAACGTGACACCGGATAATGGCGGATAGAATCCCCTATAGACAAACAGCGACTATTCGAGCCACCCTCATCAACTGAGCCAGCGCCATGTCCGATCATGAAGACCCCCTCCAACATCGGAATCGGATTGATTGCAGTCCTTAAAATGCGGAATGTTCCAAGTATGCGCTTAGTCAGACTTAATTGTAAAGAATTATTGCTGGATACTGGCGGACCGTCGCGTAAGATGGCGAAGTACATGTATTTGTCTCCCTCGGCATATCTGTGTCACCTGCCTTGTCCGTTTGCGACTAACGAAAACAATGGCGAGACTTCGACGAACGGGGAGTCGGCAAATGAACAAGCTGGTTGCCGTGATGAGATTTGCGGCAAGGATTTTAGCCGCGATCCTGATCTCGCCCGCTGACAGGGCGTTCGTGGATCGGGCCGGCTTTGGGCGCGCCTACAGGATACGTACAACACACGGTAGCCTGTACTTCTCTTGGAGAGAGGTTCTTTGACAAGTATCCGTTTGGCTGGCCTCAGGGTTTGTCAAGCGCATAATTCCGTTCGAGGATTACGTCCCTGGAGCCGTTCACTAGTTCGGTAGCATTTCGGTTGAGCAATGGGCAATGATCGACTTTGCCAGACGCTTCGACCCGAAGCCTTTTCGCACGGACCCTTTTTGCCGGACCGTTTACAATCATTCAACCGGGAAATCAAAATACGTATTGGGGTATGGTTCTTTTTTCAAGGTAAAATGCCACCATTCCTTTTCGTATCCTTGAAATCCATACCTATTCATCGAAACCTGTAGCAGGAGTCTGTGGGCTCGTTGACCTGGACCTATAGAAGTATAATTCGACCAAGATTTCGGGCTGAAGAAGTCAAATTTGGATCCCATATCAATCTCACCATTCCCGCCCGATCCTCGGAGGGATACAATCGTCAGATCAACCGTACTGCCTCTGGAATGACTCGATCTTTTAGAGATGTAGCCCTTGTTGAACAGATCTTTTTTCTCCACTTTCGGGTAGTAAACATCCTTCATTCTCGTGTCATTGAGATTGCTTCCCCAACGTACAAAATCATCAACAGCCCTCTGCGGACGGTAAGCGTCATAGATCTTTAGACCCAACCCTGAGCGGTTCAGTTCCTCTTGGACTTTCCACAATGCGAGCGCAGCCTCTTTCGTCAGAATACATCTTGGTTTCACGTAGCCGTCGATAGGCCGACCAACGAAGTTATTATCGGTAGAGTAACGTATTTCAATTCTTATATTGGGGATAACGTCCTCAACGTACACGAAGCCATGAGGAAGACCGAAGCATGATGTAGTAGCACAAACGAAAACGATCCATATAGAAGTTCCAAATACGGCTGGAAAAACTCTCTTTGTGTATCGCAATAGCGCCTCTCTTACTCACTCAAAATGGGTCCAACTTTAGAGATTGTCTTCAGGACTCATAGATGCATGGAAACAGTACGATAGCCTTTTCGGGTACTGGCAGATCATTTGTTGTGTTCTTTGACAAGCATACGCTTGGCGTCAGCATCTCCGTGGTCAGCAGCTCTGTGGAACCACTCGAAAGCCTTTGCCCGGTCCCTTGCAACACCTTGACCATAATAATACAAGTAGCCGAGGTTGCATTCTGCTCCAGCACAACCCTGTTCAGCCGCCTTAAGATACAAACGATTTGCCGCGCTATAGTCTTTCGAGACCCCTTTTCCTAAATGATATCTCCTGGCTAAGGCAAATTGAGCATCAGGATCTCCCCGGTCGGCAGCAGTCTTGATCCAAATCATGGCCTTGCTATCATCATATAGCCTATCCATTTCCTTTCTTGCCCCTTCATTACTTTGTTCGATTAATCTGACCAGCCTCGTCACGGTTGACGAATAGTTCAGCGGTTGTTGCAGTTTACTTTCCGCTTTCGGCGGTTTTATCAGTATGGTTGTGGAGGGAGGAGTCTCTCGTTCCCTCTCGCGTTGCCTCTGCCTCTCCAACTCTTGCTGAAATTCCCGCTTTTCTCTCTCAAATCTTTGTTTCTCAAGTGCCGCCACCTTCTCGGCTTCCCGCAGTCTGGCGATCTCCTGCTCATGCGCTCGGTTAGCCTTCTCAAGTCGGTCCTTTTCCAGTGTTGCCAACCTCTCAGCTTCTCGAAGTTTTGCAAACTCTCGGTCGTCTTCCTTCTTCCTCGCGGCAGATTGCTTCCCGGTTGACGATGGCAATGTTGATGGGTGGAAACAAAAGTCATCAGGCAAGCAACTGGAGACCCAGGGGTTTTGTTTTCCCTCTGTTTCTTGCCTGACCGCCCGCAGCACCTGCCTAAAGACATCGTCAATCTTTATGCCCTCCATTCTGAGGGCTTCTATGAGATGCTTCGTCTAGGGGCTATTCCGTCCTGTTCCGTCTGCGGCCACCGCACCGGGTGCCGTCGCATAAGCAATAAACGTTCCTACAGGGGCATCTATGGGGCTTAGACCTTTGCTGGCTGATCGAAAACCCCTGAATGGGTTATTCCTACAGGCATCCAAAATAACAATGTTGATCTTATTTCTGGATTCCTCTAATTTTTGAAGAATACGCCCCACAGGGACAGCGTCATAGTGAACATCGCTCTCGGATTCAATTGAAACTCCAACAGGAAGCAAATAATTTTCTCCCTTAACTTGCGCCCCATGCCCCGAAAAGTAAAACAACGCAACGTCACCATTCTGAATCTTTTGAATAAACTCCCCCACAGCCTCGTCCATTTGACGGCGGTTGACATCTATTTTGGTCTGTACGGCGAATCCCAATCCCTTCAAAACATTTGAAATATCCTGGGCATCATTGACGGGATTTCGTAGAGGAGCATCCTTGTAGGCTTTGTTTCCGATGACGAGCGCGACCTTCTTGGCAGCAGAACCAGCAGCAATCGTCGGAGAAGCTCGACGCACAGCCTTGGAAGTTTCCTCATCGGCTGCAAATGAGAGTGAGCCGAGCAAACAGATGAGAATCAATGCTATAAATGCGAATTTCCAGTGGGTCCATTGAGAGGCTGAATCGTTCTGAATGGATTGAGGTTTCATCGTTTCCCCCTCTTCAACCACGGCGTCGTTATGTAAGAAGCGTGAGAGCCAACGTCCGCTCAATGTTTCAGTATATTGAACGCCAATATCCTGGTCAATAACTATTTTGGATTCGCTTTCAGGCACCCACCCATTTGCTTGAAAGTTCGGTTGATTTTCCAGATGCGAGGTATCAGTTCACCTCACCCACCAGAATGAACGGAGCCCAATAAAACGGGTGCTTGTATCCAGCATTGCGGACATCTTCCCTCGCGGATTTCAGTGCATCCAGTTTATTTTTTCCTTCCTTCAAATGCGCAAAGAATTTTTCAACCAATAAAACAGATCCGCTCTCGGAGACTGACCATAGACTCATCAGGATTGATTTTGCACCCGCGTATTGGAACGCCCTACCCATGCTCATGACGCCCTCTCCGGAGAGATTATTTCCCAGACCGGTTTCACACGCTGTCAAAGCTACAATATTGGCGTTGAGCTTCATGCCCATAACCTCGGTCATTCTCACAAACCCATCCTGGTCTTTGGGCTGACCCACCAATGTCATGGCCAACACAGGCTCTTGAATTCCAGGAATATCAGTGCCGAAGTACCCGTGAGTGGCGAAAACAATTGAACCATAATCCGTCAGCGGCTTGTCGAACAGTATGGACTTCTTTGCCTGCATGCCGGTGAAAAGATCTGTTTTGTTCGGATTCAGTCTTTCGAGTGATTCCGCCAACTCAGTGGTCTTTGCGAGTCTGGGGAAGGTGATACCTGTTTGATCTTTGATGGACATGAGCTTTTCAGGCAATGCAGCCAATAATTTCTGTTGTTTCTTCGCAGAAGCGATCTTCAAACGAGCATCATCAGGCTCAAATACCGGATCGGCAATAACCAGGGTTTTGGAGCCGGGCTTCTCATTTGACCGGAGCGTCCTCGCCAAAGTCATGGCGGTGATGGACTGGTAATAGCTGATGGGATATACATCACCAAGATACGTGAGACCTTCAGGATAGGGTCTTCCACCTTCTTCTTTCCAGGTCGGCTTACCGGAGAGTACAAGGGCTTCAAATGGGAGAATGGCTAATATACCGTCTGGAATGATAACAAGAGGAGTGCCTTCGGGAACCTGCATCAGCACGGCCCCGAGAAGCTTTTTGTACAGATTCCGGCCCAACTCGGGATCGAATTCCTTGAGCTTCATTTCCTCGAACGAGTGCCGAAACTTTTTTACATCTTTCTCCAAGCCCCCGGATTTCCACTCAGTGTAGAAGGTCTGGGCAATCTTCTTCCCCTTGATGACTTTGACTCCTACTCCCTCGCTGGAAACATCAAAGATGACAACGTATTCTTCGGGTTTGAGGGCTGATTCCTTCAGGGTTACCGGTCTTGGGTATTTTACTGAGGCGTACGGCTTGTACTTTTCCCAGAGCATTTGTATAAAAGTGTTCAGTTCGGCTTCAGCATCCCGAACCTGTTTGCCGATATTTCCGTACGTGGCGGGAGATTTTTCCTTGTCGGTCTTGGCCAACTGTTTCTTGAGCGCTGCAACCTTACTGACAAGCTCGTTTTCTTTTTGGAGCACCTGATTGGGTACGCCAGACGCGCCTGCTTTCGTTGTCAAAGCAATGTTGTCCGAGAATGCCCTTGCCCTGGTTGCCTCGCTGGAATCTATGCTTCCCGCGGCCTGATTGAGTTTCATTCTTACGCGGGTCAATCCCTTGGCCGGCTCCGATCGTTGGAACCCGTTGATTTTCACCTCAAAGAAATTCTTTCTCTCTGCCGGTAAGAGGCTGGACCTGATCTCTTCGGTGAGTTTCATTCCTTTCTCGTAATATCCTTCCGCCTTCTTGTAATCCTCCAACCCTTCATAGACTCTGCCCAGTCCGGTATATGCTGTGAAGAGTTCATCAGCATCCTTGTTCTTTTCAGCCCAGGCCAAACAGCTTTCGTAGTCTTTCTTGGCTGCTGCATAGTCAGATTTCAGAAGGTAGAGTCTGCCGAGGGATCGGGAGTAATTTGCGGCCCTTACGTAGGGTGCCGCCTTGTCCAGCTTCCCCATGTCCAGATATAGATTGCCTATATACTCCTTGGACAATCTGGTTGGAATTCCGATTTTAGCATGAATTGCGATTGCCTTTTGGAAACTTGCAAGCGCTTCATCGTATTTACTCATGTGGACGTAGTTTGTTCCGATATTGTTTAGGTAGCGCCCTTCCTCCCTCACGGCACCAACTCTTCTCGCGATATCCACCCCCTTCTCAAAGTATTCCAGTGCTTTTTGATACTGTCCAGTCTTCTCATAAACAAGGCCGATGCCGGCCAGCGACCACTCCTCTCCTTGCACGTTTCCTACCCTTTTTGCGATAGCTACGGCTTTTTCATAGTGCTCCAAGGCCTTTTGATATTGCGCCAGATAGCCATAAACATTGCCCATGTTGCCCAGCGCAACTGCCGCTTCTTTGGGGTCACCGATTTTCTGCTCGATTCCCAAAGCCTTCTCATAGTATTCCAGTGCTTTTTGATACTGACCCGTGTTCTCATAAGCAAAGCCTATGCCGCCCAGGGACGCCCCCTCTCCTTGCACGTATCCCACCTTCTTTGCGATTGCTAACGCTTTTTCATCGTACTCCAAAGCCTTCTTATATTGCCCCAGATAGCTGTAAACATTCCCCATGCGGGACAGAGTGACACTCTGGCCTGCAGCGTTGCCGGTCTTCCCATGGACTTCGAGAGCCTTTTCGTAGGCTTCCAGCGCCTTTTGGTACCGACTTGTGTACTCATAAATAACGCCAATGTCGTTCAGGGTGGCTCCCTCCCATCCAGATCTAACTCTTTTGAAGATTTCCAACGCCTGCTGGTATTTCGCAAGGGCCTTTTCCAGGTCCTCTTTGGAACGCGCATTGGCTCTTAATTGCTCAGCTTCCTTGTAGAAGGCGATTCCTTGATTCTCCGATTGAGCCGACCCGAGCGAGGGAAGGAGAGCAAACATCACCCACAAGACAGCTATGAAAGCGCAAATTCTAATCATAGAAGCCCCTCCCGTGCAGAACCAAGTGGTGGAAATAGCCAAGGTCCTGCGATTACAATTCAAAGCCTGAACGGCTAGGCCAACGATGCAACAGTGGGAAATCTAATCCAAAAAATGACACGAGCTCGTGGTCATTGTCAACAAATGGAGCCCGTTTTTTCACCACAGAAACACTCAGGCCCTACGCTGGCGGCGAATACTTCCTTCGAGTGACCTCCGCGATCTCTAGCGGGCCGCGACGCCCATCAAGGAATCGTGGCCGTGCGCCGAGCACCTTTGTGTCTCTGTGGTGAAATTCATCTTTTCCTGCTTTTGCATTTCACACCTGTTCTTCCTTAACCCGTGAAGTCCGCGTATAATGCACTGCATGGAAGTGCGTGGCAGAAAGAAGATCCTCGAATTCATCGCCTCGGGTGACGCTAAGGCGAGGAAGCTCTTTGCCGCGTGGGCTTCACGACGCGGAGGCGGCAGAGTGGAAAAGCCCTATGGACATAAAACGCAGGCACGCTACAGCGGATTTCCTGTCCGGAAACCGCGTAGTGTTCAACATCGGGGGCAATGATTACCGCCTTGTGGCAGCAGTTGATTACCAGCGCCAGGTTGTATTGATCCGATGGGTCGGCAGCCATGGAGAATATGACAGGATAGACGCGAGCACCATCTGAAATCGCCCGGTCTGAGAGATCTTTCCAGGAGTCAAAATCATGGAATGCAAACCGATCAGAACAGAAGGAGACTATGAGGCTGCAATGGCCCGCATTGAGGAACTGTGGGGCATTCCAGCAGAATCGCCGGAAGCGGACGAACTGGAGGTCCTCTTGGCACTCACAGGAGTGTATGAGAAGAAGCACCATCATATTCCGTCTCCTGACCCTAAGTCATTGTTGGAATATCGTATGGACCAAATGGGACTCACCGCGGAACAGAGTCGGCAATATCTCGAGTGTCGCAGAAGATTGCCTGAAATCATGAGCCGTGAAACGCACCTGAGCCTGGAAATCATCCAGGGAATCGAGGAGTTGCCCAACGAACACAAGCTTTTCTGAACGATACGCACTCACATCACGTTACCAAGAAGCTGATTTGTCATGAAGATACAAGTAGTCATCCATGAAGCCGAGGAAGGTGGATATTAGGCCGAGGTCCCCGCGATCCCGGGTTGCGCCACCCAGGGAGGGACCTTCCAGGAACTGCTTCAAAATCTGTACGAAGCGGTGGAAGGGTGCCTCTCCGTGTCTGTTCAACCAGCCCAAACAACCGAAGCGGACCGGGTGATGGAAATCGCGGTATGAAATCTGGATGGAGCTACCCCCTGGATGATTTTGCCCTTGCATGCCTCACTCCTTCGCGCCGCACAGCAATTTCTCGTCTCTTGCCAGAGACAGCTTGGTTCAGACAGGATTACCGAACTCGCTGCCGGAAATCGTCACTGCACCTCCCCCACCAGAATAAACGGTGCCCAATAAAACGGGTGCTTGTATCCAGCATTGCGGACATCTTCCCTCGCGGACTTGAGTGCATCCAGTTTATTTTTTCCTTCCTTCAAATGCGCAAAGAATTTTTCAACCAATAAGACGGAACCGCTCTCGGAGACTGACCATAGACTCATCAGGATTGATTTTGCACCCGCGTATTGGAACGCCCTACCCATGCTCATGACACCTTCACCGGAGAGATTATTTCCCAGACCGGTCTCACAGGCTGTCAAGGCTACGATATTGGCATTGAGCTTCATGCCCATAACTTCGGTCATCCTGACAAACCCATCTTGATCTTTGGGCTGACCCACCAGGGTCATGGCCAACACAGGCTCTTGGATTCCAGGAATATCAGTGCCGAAGTACCCGTGAGTCGCGAAAACAATGGAACCGTAATCGGTGAGAGGCTTATCGAATAGTATGGATTTCTTTGCTTGCATGCCGGTGAAGAGATCTGTTTTGCTCGGATTCAGTCTTTTGAGAGATTCCGCCAACTCAGTGGTCTTTGCGAGCCGAGGAAAGGTGATACCGGTTTGATCCTTGATGGACATGAGCTTCTCGGGGAGCGCCGCCAGCAGCTTCTGCTGTTTCTTTGCGGATGCGATCTTCAAACGGGCATCATCGGGCTCAAATACCGGATCGGCAATAACCAGGGTCTTGGAGCCGGGCTTCTCATTTGACCTCAGTGTCCTCGCCAAAGTCATGGCGGTGATGGACTGGTAATAGCTGATGGGATATGCGTCACCAAGATAAGTAAGTCCTTCAGGGTAGGGTCTTCCACCTTCCTCTTTCCAGGTCGGCTTACCGGAGACTACAAGGGCTTCAAACGGGAGGATGGCTAATATACCGTCTGGAATGATAACAAGAGGAGTGCCTTCGGGAACCTGCATCAGCACGGCCCCGAGAAGCTTTTTGTACAGATTCCGGCCCAACTCGGGATCGAATTCCTTGAGCTTCATTTCCTCGAACGAGTGCCGAAACTTTTTTACATCTTTCTCCAAGCCCCCGGATTTCCACTCGGTGTAAAAGGTTCTGGGCAATCTTCTTCCCTTTTATCAGTTTTACGCCGACGCCTTCGCTGGAGACATCAAAGATGACAACGTATTCTTCGGGTTTGAGGGCTGATTCCTTCAGGGTTACCGGTCTTGGGTATTTTACTGAGGCGTACGGCTTGTACTTTTCCCAGAGCATTTGTACAAAGGTGTTCAGTTCGGCTTCAGCACCTTGAACCTGCTGATTGATATTTCCGTACGTGGCGGGAGATTTTTCCTTGTCGGTCTTGGCCAACTGTTTCTTGAGCGCTGCAACCTTACTGACAATCTCATTTTCTTTTTGGAGCACCTGATGAGGAACACCGGAAGTGCCCTCTTTCGTTGTTAAAGCAATGTTGTCCGAGAATGCCCTTGCTCTGGTTGCCTCGCTGGAATCTATACTTCCTGCCGCCTGATTGAGTTTCATCCTCACGTGGGTCAGTCCTTTGGCAGGTTCGGACCGTTGGAACCCGTTGATTTTGACCTCAAAGAAATTCTTTCTCTCTGCCGGTAAGAGGCTGGATCTGATCTCTTCGGTGAGTTTCATTCCTTTCTCATAATATCCTTCTGCTTTCTTGTAATCTTCTAATCCTTCATAGACTCTTCCCAGCCCGGTATATGCTGTGAAGAGTTCATCAGCATCCTTGTTCTTTTCAGCCCAGGCCAAACAGCTTTCGTAGTTTTTCTTGGCTGCTGCATAGTCGGATTTCAGAAGGTAGAGTCTGCCAAGGGATCGGGAGTAATTTGCGGCTCTTACGTAAGGTTCCGCCTTGTCCAGCTTCCCCATGTCCAGATACAGATTGCCTATAAGCTCCTCGGACCCTCTGGTTGGAACTCCGATTTTGGCCTGGATTGCGATTGCTTTTTGGAAACTTGCAAGCGTGTCTTCATATTTTTCCATCCGGACGTACGTTTTCCCGATGTCGTTTAAGGCAAATCCCTGACTTCTGACGTTGCCCTCCTTTCTATCGATATCCAGAGCTTTTTGATGGTATACCAGCGCCTTTTGATATTGACCCAAGTCGTCGTAAATCGAGCCCATGCCGCTAAAGGTCCACCCTTCGGCCCGTACGTTCCCACTCTTCTCTTCAAGGACCAACGCCCTCTCATAGTATTCCAGCGCCTTTTGATATTGACCCAAATCCGCGAAAATCTGCCCCACGTAAAACACGTCCTCCGCTTCCTCCTTAACATTGCGGAGCTTCCTCTCAACTTCTATTGCCTTTTCGTAGTATTCCAAGGCCTTTTGATATTGCCCCGACTGCCTCTGAACTACGCCGATGCCACCCAGCGTCCATCCCTCTGCCTGCAGGTTCCGGCTCCTCTTTGACATGACCAGCGCCTTCTCGTAGTATTCCATCGCCTCGCTATATTGACCCAACTCGACATAAGACACGCCAATGTTGTTCAGGGTAGTCGCCTCGCCCCTAGGGTTCCCAAACCTTCTATGGATATCCAGCGCCTTCTTGAAGTATTCCAGCGCAGTCTTATATTGACTCAGCTTAGAATAAATCAAGCCAATGTCGTTCAGAGCGGCTCCCTGCCACGATGACCCCACTTTCTCGAAGATTTCCAAAGCCCGCCGATATTTGGCCAGCGCCGTTTCAAGGTCCTCCCGGGAACGTGGTACGTCCCGCAATGCCCGGGCCTGGTTGTAGATGGCAATTCCTTGCTTCTCCGATTGAGCCGACCCGAGCGAGGGAAGGAGCGCAAACATCACCCATAAGACAGCGATCAAGCCGCATATTCTTTTCATGGACAATCCCCATATTGGAAATATTCAGAATCCTGTATTCAGCATCCAAGGTCCCCCAAAGAGGGAGCATCTATTGCTTTAGTAGCAACCTCGCCCGAAAAAATGACACACGCAAATCACTGTTGTATAAAGAGAGTCTCGGCACCTATGGTATATGCTTTTTGTCATCATCTTTCAGGGCTCCCAGGCTCCAGACCGACATTGAGGGAGTGGGGGCGGCTTGACGGCAGACAAAATCCACGCGTCCTAGGTGGGTACAGCGTTGCTGCGCTTCCGCAGCCACGAGCGAGCAAACATTATCCCGGAAAATACAGGTGCAACTGCCCCGAATAAGCTTGCCAGGAACGAGATAACTTTCAGTCCGGTCCCCATTAATGCGTCTTCGGATGGTTTGGGCTTAACTTTCTCCAACAGATTACGGTAGGTATCCAACCGTTGTCGGAGAATCGTCTCATTGTGCTTCAGTTTTTCAAGTTCCCCATTCAGCCTTTCAATTTCCTTTTTTCTCTGCCCGGCTAATCTCGAAAATCCCTTTTCTTTTGCGGTATTGGTCTTGGCGGTATCAAGGGTCGTCTGAACGCTGTCAATATCCTGCCGGGTATGAGCCACGACTTTGGCTAGTCTCTCCGCACGGAGAGTCATGCTTATGCGATTAACTGACGGAATGGTGAAAAAAACCAGGCATAGAAGACCTATGCTCAGAATAATAACGAATGTAAGCGACAAAATTGGGCGTCTGGATTTTCCTGAATTCGAACTCATGTCTCCTCCCCATTTCCACGGATCCAATACTCTGTTGACCCGACTGTATCCAATTTCAATCCGGCGGACCTGAACAGCCGCAAACAAGCTACTGCGTATCCTCCAACTAATATGAACAAAGCCCATTCTTGACCACGGAGACACAGAGTTCACAAACAAATCCAATATTTTTCTTTCTCAGTGTCCTCTGTGTCTCCGTGGTGAATTCTTGTCTTCCAGTCAGTTCACTTCGCCCACCAGGATAAAAGACGCCCAGTAAAACGGGTGCTTGTATCCAGCATTCCTTACATCCGCCCTTGCCGACTTCAGGGCATCCAGCTTGTTCTTCCCTTCCTTGAGGTGTTCAAAGAATTTTTCCGTCAACATCACGGACGCGTTTTCCGCCACGGACCAGAGACTCATCAGCACGGACTTGGCCCCCGCGAACTGGAACGCCTTGCCCATGCTCATTACGCCTTCACCGGCCAAATTATGCCCCAGGCCAGTTTCGCAGGCGGTGAGGGCCACCATGCCGGCGTTGAGTTTCATACCCATCACTTCGGACATCGTGAGAAAACAGTCCTTTTCCTTGGGTTGACCTACTAACGACATAACTATGACCGGTTCACGGATTTCAGGTATGTCGTTCCCGAAATAACCGTGGGTGGCAAAGACGATGGAACCATAATCCGTAAGCGGTTTATCGAACAGGATGGATTTCTTCGCCTGTAGGCCGGTGAAAAGAGTAGTTTTATCGGGATTCAATTTCTTGAGGTATTCCGCGAGCTCGGTGGTCTTTTCAAGTCTGGGAAAGATTAAGCCCGTCTGGTCTTTGATTGACATGAGCTTTTCAGGCAATGCAGCCAATAATTTCTGTTGTTTCTTAGCCGCAACCGTCTTAACGCGAGGATCATCCGGGCCGAATACTGGATCGGCGAGAACCAACATCCTGCCTCCCGGCTTGCTTTGCGACCTCTCTTTGCGGACCATAGTCAAGGATGTGATGGATTCGTAATAGCTTATGGGATATACGTCGCCAAGATAAGTAAGACCATCGGGGTACGGCATGGTGTTACCTTCTTTCCATGTCGCTTTTCCCGACACGACAAGGGCTTCAAATGGAAGCGTCGCCAGAATGCCGTCCGGGATGATTATCAGGGGAGTCCCCTCCGGAACATCAGCCAGGACCGCGGTCAACAGCCTCCTGTACAGCTTCTTGCCCAAATCGACATCAAATTTGACTTTCGGATTGTCAGGCTCCTCGAACGGTTCACGAAACTTCTTTATGTCTCGTTCCAGGTCCTTCATTTTCCATCTTTCGGAGAGGGTCCGGTCCGGAACTTTGTCTCTGATCAGTTGTATTGCGATCTCTTGCTCGGACACTTGAAAGGTGATCACGCACTCTTCGGGCTTGAGCAGAGATTGCTGGGGCGATACCGTTCGGGATACTTCACCCACGCGTATTTCTCGTACTTGCTACGGAGCATTTCAACGAATTTTTCCTTTTCCGCCTCCGCATCCCGGACCAATTTGCTGAGGTTGTCAAATCGCGCCGGATTCTTTTCTTTGTCGGTCTTTTGCAATTGTTTTTTCAGAGCGGCGACCCCGGTCACGACTTCATCTTCTTTTTTGAGGACCTCATCAGGCACGCCCGCGAATCGCGATCTCTGGGATATGGCGTCCGCGAATGCTCTTGCCCGGGTGGCTTCTATCGAATCTATGGCTTGCAAGCCTTTGCCCAGCTTGCACTTCACTCGCGTCAAACCTTTGGCGGGCTCGGAACGCTGAAAGCCGCAGACCTTGACATCGAAGAAATCCTTTCTTTCAGATGGCAGGAGGCTCGATCTCATCTCTTCGGTGAGGTTCATCCCCTTTTCATAGTACTTTTCGGCTTTCTCATAGTTTCCCAATCCCTCGTAAACTTCTCCCAGGCCGGTGTAGGCTGTGAAAAGACTGTCGACATTTCCACTCTTCTGTGCCGAAGCAAGAAGCTTCTCGTAGTTCGTTTTGGCTTTACCATATTCGAGTTTCAGCAAATGCAGTTTCCCAGAAGCCCAAATTAAATGCTTGCCTTTCAGGACCTTTGCTGCTTCGGCCAATTCCCCTTTTTCCATGTAAGTCCAGGCAATCAAAGCCTTAACGTGAAGCGGGGATGCACCAATTTTGGTCTTGATTTCAAGCGCCTTTTGGTAGCTCGTGAGCGCATCGTCATATTTCCCGTAGTCGAAGCACACTCGACCGATATTTGCAAAATTACTTGATTCACTGTTCTGATCGCCCATGGCCTTGGCCAACCTGCAAGCTTTCTCATAATTTTCCAGGGCTTTTTGGCGCTGACCCCAGGTGTGGTAAATACTTCCCATCAAACCACAACTCCAGGCCTCCCCTTGGCTGTCGCCGATCTCCCTTTGCGTTGCCAGCGCTTTGTTACAGTATTTTAATGCCTTTTGATACTGCCCCCCAAAAAAATAGATTGTCCCAGCGTTGTTTAAAGTTGTCGCCTCCGCTTTTCGTTCGCCAATTTTCCCGTCGATCTCAAGAGCCTTTTCGTAATTCTCCAAGGCCTTCTGATACTGCCCCCAAGCTGCGTAAACGATGGCCATGTCATTTAGCTGAATCCCTTCTTCTCTAACGCCACCAACTCTTCGCTGAATGTCCAAGGCCCTTTTGTGGCACTCCAGGGCTTTCTTATATTGTCCCAACTGACAGTAGGCCGCACCAAGACCGCCCATAGCGCTGCCCTCACCCGCGACATTGCCTATCTTCTTATCAATCGCCAGGCCTTTTTCATAATTTTCCAAGGCCTTTTGATAATCACCCATAAACTTATAGGTCCAGCCTATGCCAACTAATACATTTCCCTGGTCTCCTATGCTCTTGAGCCGCTTGCTAATTGCAAGGGATTTTTCATAACAATCCAGAGCCTTATGGTATTGTCCCATACCTCTGTAGGTAAATGCCATTTGGCTGAGAGCCCATCCTTCCCCTCGCAGATTGGAGACCTTCCGTTGCAAGTTCAGGGCTTTCTCCTGGTATTCCAATGCCTTTTGAAGCCGGCCCAAATACCTATAAGCGGAGCCTATGTTAGCCAGCGTCGTGGCTTGCCCTTTGAGGTTTCCGACTTTCTTGTGTAGAGCAAGGGCCTGTACATAATACTCTAGTGCCTGCCCATACCGGCTCATGCCAGAATAAACGGAGCCTACGTTAGCCAGCGTCGTGGCTTGCCCTTTGAGATTTCCGACTTTCTTATGTAGAACCAGGGCTTTCTCATAGTATTCCAAAGCCTGCCGATTCTGACCCAGGCTAGCATAAATTATGGCGATGTTGTTCAGCGTACCTCCCTGCCACTTCGATCCGGTTTTGCGGAAAATCACTAAAGCCTGTTGATATTTTTGCAGCGCCTTTTGCCGGTCGTCGTTGGAACGGGCTTTAACCCTCAATTCGTTCGCCTGCTTGAAAAGGGCAATCCCTTCCTTCTGTGATTGGGCTGACCCAACGAAAGGAAAAAGAACGAACAGCATCCATAAAACAGCGATCAAGGCGCATATTCTTTTCATGGAAAACCCCCTCCTTCTTGCAGCACTTAAGTTGGAAATGTCCTGAATTTCATGCCCGTCGGTCGGGGCCTCAAAGACCGTGGCATCAGTATGTTTTAGTAGGGAACGCGACTTGAAAGTGACATAACTCATTCCATATTGTCAAGAAATAAGGGCGACCAATGAGCTGTTGGGCCACCTTGTCACTATCTGAAGCTTTTTACCACTAAGGTGATCGGGGCAATTCAAGTGTCACGCGGATGTTATTCTTTCCGGGGCTCCGATGACTGCATCTCACTCATAAGTGAGAAGCCGCGTGGACCCGAAAAATGGTCTTGACCGATTGATTGAGCCTGAAGTATCCTGGGATAATAACACAACAGTGACTTTGCCATGCTGCCGGCTGAAACAGGGGGAAAAATGAAACCCGCAGCCTCTCCGAAAGAATCAACGGTTTGCACAGCCTACCCACGGCTTTTTTTCGTCCTGCTGATTCTCATTTTCCTTTTCTACTCTCCGTGTGCAGCCGATAACCAAACTCCTAAGGCTATCCGGCGCAGTTCCCCGGCGGCCGGCGCATCTACAAAGGCTCAAAAAAGAGTCGCGCTGGTTATTGGAAATAATGAATACAAGGATGCTCCCTTACGGAATCCCGCCCATGATGCCGAGGATATTGCAAACGTCCTGCGAGGCCTGGGATTCACAGTCTTGACAAAGATAAACGCGAATCAGAGAGAAATTGAAGACTCGGTCAGGGAATTTGTTCGGGAGATTCAAAATGGTGATGTAGCGTTATTTTACTTCTCCGGGCATGGGGTTCAAGTTCACGGAGACAATTATTTAATTCCCGTTGGGGTTTCGATAGCCTCTGAGGCTGATGTTCGGTACAAGACTGTACCAGCGGGCTATATTCTTGCCGAAATGGACGAATCCAGGAACCGGACCAATATTTTTATCCTGGATGCGTGTCGGAATAATCCTTTCAAGAGCTTCCGATCGTTGAGCAAAGGTTTGACCATGATGGATGCCCCTGTCGGGACATTTATCGCCTATGCCACAGCCCCCGGGTCGGTGGCCGCGGACGGCACAGGCCGAAACAGCCCATACGCTGAGCATCTCATGCAGGCCATGAAGCTGAAGGGCATGAAGATCGAAGAGGTATTTAAGCAGGTGTTACGGGATGTCCGCAAAGATACAGGAGGAAAACAGGTCCCCTGGACTGCTTCATCACTGCAAGATGATTTTTGGTTCAATCCGTCAGCAAAGGCAGGCGTGCAAGAGGCTTCTCTCCCATCTTCAACATCACCTGAAGTGACTTCGGTCCTCTCCACGAAATACAGAGAAAAAGCAGAGCGACTTGTGACTCTGCTGGTCACTCGCGGGGAAGCTGCAAGCCGGGAAGAGTTGAATCGCATGTATAAAGACCCGAAAGCAGTGAAATGGTTCCGCGAGGCAGGTGAGCAAGGCGATCCTGTGGCCCAATTAATGTTGGGTCGGATGTTCGCTCTAGGACTCGAGGTTCCTAAAGATTATGATGAGGCCGTCAAGTGGTACAGGAAAGCCGCCGAACAAGGAAATACTATGGGCCAAAGCAATCTGGGGTGGATGTGCGCGAATGGCTTCGGAGTTGCCAAAGATTATTCAGAGGCGGTGAAGTGGTATAGAAAGTCCGCCGATCAAGGAAATGCATGGGGGCAAAACAATCTGGGGTGGATGTACGCACAAGGCAAGGGAATTGCTAAGGATTATGAAGAGGCAGTTAAGTGGTATAAGAAATCTGCCGATCAAGGAAATTCCCTGGCTCAAGGCAACTTGGGGTTTATGTACAAAAATGGTTATGGAGTAGCAAAGGACCGCACAGAAGCAATCAAGTGGTATAGAAAGGCTGCCGACCAAGGCAATAAAAGCGCTAAGAAGGAGTTGCAGAAACTGGGCAACAGAGGGCTCTCCTTGGGGTACAGAGAGAAGGCTGAACGTGCTGGGACTTTGGTTGCCGCTAACGGCCGAGCTGAGGAAGAGTTGATGATGTATAAGGACCCGGAAATGGTGAAATGGTTTCGCCGGGCGGGTCAGCTAGGGGATGCTGTGGCTCAGGTGTGCTTAGGCCGGATGTTTGAGCTGGGACTGGGGGTCCCCAGGGATTATCATGAGGCGGTGCAGTGGTTCAAGAAAGCCGCGTATCAAGGAAATTCCAGGGCTCAGAACAACATGGGGTTGATGTGCAGGAGCGGTACAGGGAGTTCCCAAGGATTATCATGAGGCAGTGAGGTGGTTCAAGAAAGCCGCCGAACAAGGACAAGCGAGTGCTCAAGTCAATTTGGGGTGGATGTACCAAAATGGTTATGGAGTCCACAAGGACCGTACAGAAGCCATCAAATGGTACAAAAAAGGCGGCCCATCAAGGCAATGAAGATGCCGAGAAGTTCTTGCGGAAAATGGGAGTGGCTGTCAAGTGATTGTCTGCTTGTAGCTTCGATCAACCTATACAAAAAGGTGACCGGCGTCCGTAGTTATCCGGGAGAGATAAAATGAAGAGCTTGATGAACCAGAGTTGGCGATACTTAGCGGCTACTCTTGCCTTGAACCTGGCTACAGCCTTGCTCCTCTCAAATGCATCAGCGGCATCAACAGATCTGGCGCACGGACTGGCCTCCATCGGGCAACCCGGCCCCGCGGCAGTCAAGTTCACGACAAAAACGAACAAACAGCAAGGGGGAGTTTTCCAGCCGGGCGATAATGTGATTATCTACTTGACTACCAATCAACGTGCATATTTGACCATATTGGCCATAGCATCGGATGGGAGCGTCACAGTAGTGTTGCCGAATAAATTGATGCAGAGCTGTCTGATTCAACCGAATAAGCTTTACGCTCTGTTCGGAGAGGATTCTCCGGTGCATCTGATAATCGGGAAAAGGCAGCGCAAAGGCAAACTGTTGCTCTACTTGAGCCCGACTCCACTTGTGCTGAATCCTCTGGAAATACCGAAGGACGACAAGTGGCTTAAAATTGCCCCGAGCGACCGCCGGAAGCTTCAGATTCTCAAAGAAAAGCTTGAATCTATAGCACAAAATGAAGGATTTAACCGAGCAACTGTTCTTTTCCACGGTAAGGCAGGCAGAAACCTGGAAATTAGGCTTACGGAAGCGGCTACCAATTTGAGCAGTGAAGCAATTCCTGTCGGCACGGAAAGTTCGATTCCCGAAACGCTTACTGGGGGCCCGGGCAGAAACTCGCCACCAAAAACCAACTCGAACGAGTAGGGCCGGATTCCTGTGGCAGATCACTTTGGAGCGTTCCTCAAAAAGAATAAAACATACGCGGCTTGCGTTTGTTTTTCCGTTGTCTGGGGCTTGTTAGCTACTCTCCTTATCTTTCTGTTTCCATCTCCCTTCGAGAATTTGAATTTTAAGATATATGACTGGCAGCTCGCGATCGATCCCGTTCGGAGTTATTCGTCGGCCATTGTTCACGTAGACATTGATGATCGGGCTGTCAAAGAATACGGCCAGTGGCCCTGGGACAGGTCACTCAGCGCTAAGATAGTTGAAAAACTTTCTGAATTCGGGGCTGGGGCAATAGCATTCGACATCTTTTACTCCGCCGCGGGAAAGAGCAAAGAAGGCAATGATGCCTTCTTTGGAGCGATCAAACGAGCGGGGAATGTTGTCTCAGCCACTGGCCTTGGTCGGCTGACCGACATCTCCGATAAGTCCATAGAGTTGCCCCGGGATCGTTCCAAGGCGGATGCACTTTACGATAAGGGGTGGTCTTTGGCGGTTCCCGGGACCTTTCACTTGTTACGGGTTTACAAGCTGCAAGATTCTGCACTACCGCTATTGCCAATAATTCAAACGTCGAGCGGAGTCGGCCACATTGCGGCTAATCCGGACAGGGATGGCGTTTATCGAAGGGTAGCGCTTCTCGTGAGAGTGGAAGACCGCTGCATCCCCAGCTTGAGTCTTTCGACATTGATGACCTATTGGAAGCTTACCGCCGATCACATCGTTCTCGATGATAAGAGTGCAATCGAAATCAAACGAGGCTCTCGCGTAGCGAGGATTCCTGTCGATGCCTCGAGGAATGTTGTTAGTTCATTGGGGAAAACCGTGGACTAGTTTCAAGCATTACTCGGCATATGATGTCCTGAGCGACGCGCCCGATCCACAGCGAGCGGGCCGTTATAAGGACAAAATTGTGATCGTCGGGATCACTGCTACGGGGAATGCCGATTTTGGCACCACTCCCTTAGCTCTCAATGTTCCTCTGAGCAGAATTCATTCCCACGCATTGAACACCATTTTGACAGGCAACTTCATTTCACACGTTTCTCCCTTTCCCTGGATCATTGTCTTTTCGATTCTTTTGGCAATCTTGTTTCCCGTGATGACTTCTCGGCTGAGCTTGACGATTGAGGCCCTGTCCGCAGGGCTGATTTGTCTGGGTGCTTTTGTGGGCGCGACCGCATGTTTTCTGCTTTGGTCCTGTGACATACCCCTGATTGAAGCTTTTTTTGTTTTCCTCCCCGCTGCGTGCGCGTCCGTGTTGATTAGGGGAACCTCGATCGAGTGGGAAGCGGCACAAACCAAAAGGGCCCTGGAACGTTATCTGCTGCCTGAGCTTCTCGAAAGATCCTTCAGCGAGGGGATGGACCCGGACCTTTCTACAAGAAGGCGAGAAACTGACGGTGGTTTTCGTGGACATACAGCGCTTTTCCACGCTGTCCGAGTCTGTCGAAGTAGAGTACGTCAGCCGTTTCTTGAAAGATTTCTTTCAAGGAATGACACAAGCAGTCCTAAAACATCAGGGAAGGATCCACCAATTTATCGGAGACGGCTTCTTCGCGGTCTTCGGGGACCTCATACCACTCGAAAACCACACGGAGGCAGCATTCACGGCTGCTCTGGACATGCAAAGGGAGATGGCCGGACTGAATGCTCAATGGGCAACTTCCGGGATAGCAGAATTTGCCGCGGGACTTAGGATAAGAATCGGAATTAATACGGGAATGGTCTTTTTGGGCGACTTGGGGTCTGACCGAAGACTCGAATACACGCTTGTGGGTTCCGCCGTGAACATAGCCAGCCGACTCCAAGCTTTGGCCCCTCCCGGCGGAATCATGTTGACTTCAGAACCAGAGCCTTGTTGAAAAAACCCAATTTGTGCCAAGGGCCTCAGTATGTAAAACTAAAAGGCTTCGAACGAGACACCGAGGTGTATCGATTTTCCCTGATGCGATACAATGTTCGGAATGATCGGTTGTATCGTTGAAATCCATTTCTCCGATCCTTTTATGTCTTGCCACAGACGCACAGAATTCACACAGAGACCCATCAGCCTTATGAGTTTTGTTTCTCCACGCTCCCACGGACCCGATTGTAGAGGGTCAAAAGGTTTTTAGAAGCCCTGAATACGGGTTCAGCATGGAATACCCAAAAGATTGGGTGAAGATAGACAAACCCAAAGGCAATTACTATGCAGTCTTTCAAGCTTCTGATCTGGCCGATGGCTTCAGAAATCGTATTCTTGTTGCTGCACATAAACCTGTCAAAGATCCTTTGGATGTGTACCTGCAAGAATTCCGCACCGGTATTAAGGACTTACAAAAAAAGCCGGGACAAATGAAAAGAAGGGAGCCCGGATAACTGCGGAAGGAGAGTTCAAGTGCGGGGTTCCGGGAGCACACTACTTTTTTACTCAAGCCTGGGAAACGAAGCAAAAAAGATGGATGGACATAATCATAGTTTTTTATAAGGATAAGGACACTCTCTTGAGAATTTCTTGTATCTGTACATCGAAGGAAATGAAAAAAATGCACTCCACATTTAACGGAGTTCTAGCATCGGTGAAGTTCTAAAGCTTTTTCCTGGTCCAATACGTGCACCTGGATTTTGGGAACGGATGTCATTTTTCTTCTCCTTTTGCCACTAAAGTGTTCAAGGACAGGGAATGCAATTAGGGGCTCTTCTCGAATCCGATTCGTAGAAGAAGATTTAATTGAGACTCCTCGAAAGTTCTGACAGATTTTCGCACATAGACGAAACTCATGGGAGTCGGTTTTAAGCTGGTGGAGCAGGCGTTTCGCCTACCCCAAAAGGACGGACAGGATGCCCATCTCCACCAAGTCATTAAGGAGAGGAACAATGGAAAGCGAAGTGGCCTTCGGGAAGAGGGCGGTCCAGTCACTGGGAACAACCATGATGGTTACGTGGGTGCTGATTCTTGGGCCGATTGGCGCTGTGTTGCTCGGCGGAGTGGCTTATGCCATGCTGGCAAGAAATCCCGTTCAAGGCGTGTTTTGTGGATTAATGCTCTTTTTGCCTCTTTGCCTGACCATAACCTGGGGGATTGGGACGTGTTTTCAAGTTCTCCGCCAAGAGAGGCTTCGAACGGCAGCCTTGGTTTTGGCAATTGAGCCGGTTGACTCTGCCACTTGTTGATAGAGGCGGGAAGTAGGGTTATAGGGGAGCAATCCGAAACAGTTGCAAGTGGGCTTCCGGCTGGTTATTGTCGACCTCGTTTTGGCCGGGATCAGCAACAAAGATTCTAATTGACGGGCAAGTTTGCGGGGTGCTATGGTCAACGTTTAGGAAACACTCTTTAGCGTACCGGGCTCCTTGTGGGCGGGGGGAACCATCCGCTGCCGCGACCTCCAAGTCCTCCCAGTGTCAGGGCCGCCTCATGACGCCGACTTGCCCTCTTTTTTCTTGTTCGTAAAGGGTGTTCATTCGGTATTTGTTAATTCTCGCAAATTACGACTGCTGCCCTCGGGGGGCGGGAGGACTAATGAACAGGCTAGCTATTGTTGTTTTGATGTTATGTTTATCTATCACCTTAGCTGTCGCGCAAAGCCGAATCGAGGTTCAAGCCGACAAAATATTCACCTTAACTCTGGAGTCAAACCCTTCAACCGGTTACCAATGGGAGTTCGCTCAACCTTTGGATGTGACTAAAGTGAAGCTCGTTGATTCATTCTACAGGAAACCAAAAACAGATCGCGTTGGGGCGGCGGGTGCTCAACTTTGGCTTTTCAGAGCAATCGGCCGTGGTGAAACTAAAATCTTAATGAAGTATGTCCAACCGTGGGAGAAAAATGCGGTTCCACAGGAAACAGCATCTTTCTCTATCATTATCAAGTAGTGTCATCAAACCGCGGTCCCTGCTCGCCTTTCAATAGATGCACGTGAATGCGAGCCGGAAAGACATGCCTTACATCAGGAGGCCATAATATGTTGTCCAGGAAAATCCTCGGAATTTTGTTGGTATTTCTCGGGATGTGCATCATTTGGCCCGCGAGTCACGATCTCGAAGCACAATATCTACAGGTCGCACGCGTTGCCACAAACGAGGGGAAGAATTCTAACCTCGAGAGTAAACAAGGCCTCGATGTAGGAAACATTGTGAGAAATCGCAGCCCGCGTACTAATATAAAGGTCTTTCTGAGAGCTGACAAATCTCCTCTCAAACCAGGCGATGAGCTGCATATAACTGTCGAGACCAACCGTGACTGTTATCTGACATTGTTGTACCCTTCTTCAGAATCCAACAAAGTAACAGTACCTTTGGCCAAATCAGGAATCCGGGTGGAAGAGCAGGATAAGAGCTAAGACCCCGACAGAAGTCCCCTCGCCCGGTGCGTCAATTCATCTCAAGGTGGACGGTCGATCACCGTACGAGCGTATCTTCGCCCTGGCTTCGAGTGAACCCGACAGCTTCTTGAGAGATAAGGATTATGTTGAAGAGCCGGGTCGCCCGCTAAAGACTCTGGCAATCGAATCGAGCGAATTACTTGAGGAGCTTCACAATCGGGCGGAAAGGCTTGTCGATACCACACGCTGGGGCACGGCCCAACTTGTAGTACGCGTGATCACCGCAAAAAACGGTCGCAAGTCCTTCGTCTCCAGCCTTTCCCCTAAAAGCGAAACTGTATTGACCGCGAAGAGTCTCAACAGACTCATAGTGAAGAAGGGATACAATTGGTCGGCTGGGGTCACGTCTCTGTCCGAGTTATCCGACCCGGAATTGAGAACCCTTTGCGGAGCAAAGGACGTTGTCGACAAAGGCGCATTGCGGCGTCACTTGATAACCAAAGACGTTCGGGGTTCGCTTGAGAGTGACAAGGCTACTCGGCCGATGCAGTGGGATTGGAGAAATGTCAACGGCAAGGATTGGACTACGCCGATAAGGCGCCAGATGAGCTGTGGTTCGTGTGTCGCTTTTGCTGTCGCCGCCGCAGTCGAAATGAACTATCAAATTGCCCGGAAGAAGGCGCATTCTGGAATCCAGTTGTCGGTGGGACAACTATTTTCTTGCGGCTGTGGAAGGTGTTGTCGCACCGGCTGGGGTTGTGTAGAGGCCCTTGAGTTTGTTAAGTATGAAGGCCTCGTGGCTGAATCCGATTACCCTTACCGTCCCATCAACCAAGATTGTGGGGTTGGGCTTTGCCCGTCTTCAGGCGATCAACATTCAAAAATCAAAATCTCGAAATGGTTTGCAATGCGAGATGCAGAGAATGCCAAGACATGGCTGAGCCTGCATGGTCCCTTGGCGACAACGATGTATGTATTCAAGGATTTTGCGAGTTATAAGGGTGGAGTGTACACACGCGAGTGGTGGCAAAATGGGTGGCCACGCCATCGCGGTAGTGGGATACGATGAAAATGGAAAGTTTTGGATTTGCAAGAATAGCTGGGGTACCAGTTGGGGAGATAACGGCTGGTTCAAAATAGATTACAACCAATGCGGAATAGGGTCCAAAGACGCATTTTATGGCGTCGAATGTCTGCCTCCCGGAAAATGACGGCCTAAAATGGTGAGCCTGACTCGCCCTGAAGCGAGTTGGTGTCTCCTGGAAGCCGGCGAGATCCTTCCATTCCCGGCAGTCTGTGGGATGAGGAGACTTCGAGGCCGAGCCGGTACGGTTGACTCGAAAGCGGTTGCGGACGGAAAACTCCAAAACAAATGTCCATCTAGGCCTAAGGCTCGTGCCACGACGTAAGTAGACAGCGGATTCCGGGGGTAACCATTCACTCATGCGGGGGAAGAGATTGTCATTGCGAGCGAAGCGAAGCAATCTTTTCCCTTGAACGCCGCTTAGATAGCTTCGTCGTTTCACTCCTCGCAATGACAAGGTTCAGAAGATCCCCGGATAACTGAATGCTTACTTCCGGTGCAAGATTGTGCTTGACCTGGGGGCGCGCTCCGAAGTATGTTCAACAATGTGCTAACATAAGGTTTTTTAGTAACATGTGACAACGGTTTTGCCTTCCTCTGGCCTTGGAGGGACCGTGCGGGGGCTTTTTGGGGGTCGCAAAAGCCGCGGCGGGGCACCGGCCCATACACTTTCAAGATGGTAAGAACCCAGCACAAAGTAGACGTATTGCTCGGTTGAGGATTATGGAAAATTAGGGGGCAGTCATGAAATATTTGCTCAATCCTCCCACACTGATCTCGTGGTGGATATCATTTGTGTGTCTTGTGATAGGAGTCTTGATGGCTCTTCACATTGTCGTGATACCCGCTCTTGCGCCTTTCGTATTCTGGATCGTAGTGGCAGGACTGATATTAATGTTGGCGGCCACCAGGCTGCGCGGGATTTAGACTGATCCATCGTGGGGGGAAAGAAAGGCGGCTCCCGAGATGCTCCACGGTGTCTATCTTCCTGTTCCCTGTTTAACGAGACCCGAAGGGGTAGGGGAGACAGTAAGGTGCAAGCCGTCCACGCTCCGGTCCAGAGGTGTAACGGCTTGACCCCTGATAAGCCCGATCATTTTGTCCCCAAATCTCGGTCTTTCCGTAATCGAAGGTCAGCCGGTCAATTTCTCCCACCAACTGCTCATCGTTGATTGTGAGACACAGACTTTCACGTCTTCTTTTCGGTTGCACTGCTATTTTCAACAGATGCCTGGATCGGCGGCTTCAATGCCGCGACCCTCGTACCGGGAGAGAATTGCGATTGAATCTCCCGCCTCCGCCGCGTAAGCGAATGATTGCCTTTCTTGCCGCTTTTTCTCTCTTGACACTAAAGAAGGCGGAATGCTAAGAGTAGTTCATAGTGTGAATATTCAATCCGGTAACATGCAGGAAAAGAAAAAGACACGGAATCCGGCTGATTTTCCCGTATTGGGCGCCCTTTATCTTGGGTCCGCTCACGGCTACGATCTCTGCCGCGGACTCAAAGAGCGACTGGGAGAGATCTGGAGGCTTCATACGAGCCATATCTATGCTCTGCTGGCAGGGCTTGAAAAGGATGGCCTCGTGAGCCATGAGCGAATAGACCAAAAAGCACGGCCGGCGAAAAAGGTGTTTAGTATAACCGACGAAGGACGGATTGTTTTCTTAATGTGGGTGCGTTCACCCGTCATGAATGTGCGTGACATTCGCCTGGAATTCCTGACCAAGCTGCATTTTGCACGGCTTGATTCGCCTACCGCGGTAGAGGATCTCATTGCCAACCAGTTGTCGGTCTGCCGCAGCAACGAAAAACGCCTGGCAAGCAGCCGGAGACTGTGCAGGACCGACACTGAACGGGCCGCGCTGGATTACCGACTGGCCATGCTCAACGCAGTGCAAGAATGGTTGGCTGGGCTGCGCAAGCCTCGGCAGCGTGAGTCCCGGGAATTCGAGGGGCAGGGAGAATTCCTGAGACGGCATTCTTAATTCATGACCGGTATTCTTACCGCATTTTCTTCACATTTAGCAATTCCTTATGATATCATGCTTTGCTGATCTAGCCGCAACGAAGGGGCGACTTTTGATCTTAGGGGGAGGCTGTACCAGCCATGCTAACAATCAAGGCCAGGAAAATAGCGGCTGATGTGCGGGCACACGTGTCGGATTTCGAGCTGATGTCCAAATATGACCTGTCTTTGGAGCAACTCGAAAAAGTCTTGAGAAAACTCGTAGACGCCGGGACGATAAGGGAGGACGAGATCAACGAAAGAGGCCCGTTCTTTGACGACCCGACCAATCGATTAAAGACACGGCGGTTTGCTAGAACTTACCTAAGGGTCCCCCTTGAGATTGAAGATTTGAACGACTCTGCCAACAAGGGCGTCCTTATCGATCTGTCGAAAGACGGATTTCGCACCCGAGGTATTAACGCGGTCGTGGGCGAAGAAAAGACCTTCTTCGTCTCTCTACGGGAGGTTCGGAAAAGAGTAGTGAGACTTCAAGCCGCATGCGTATGGGTCAAGCAAGGGCTTGATCGTAAAGTCCTCCGCGAAGCAGGATTCACAATACTATATATCTCAGATAGGGATTTGCTTGAAATACAAAGGGTTGCCCGTCTTCTGGGCCTTGGAGACCGCAATCACTCACATAAGAAATGAATCGGCACTAGAATTGTGCGATGGAGTGCTGAGATTAAACTTTTGTTCGGAACAAATTAAAAGAGAGTCAGAATGTTAAATGGATGAATGGTTGCTTGACGCCGGACAGTTTATCGACCGGCATTCCGGACCACGAGCAGTCATGGAAATCTGGGGTATGTTACTCAATTCCCGGACATGGTCGAGATAACCATAATCTTGTCAGAATGTTGTTAGCGTCCCCTGCCGCCGGATGCGTTGACAATTTGCAAACGCACTCCATATTAATTTGTAAAAGTGCTCATAAAGCAGAGGAGGCGGCGCGGCACGCCAACTACCATGAACAGAGTTTTCGTTCAGCATGCTGTTCGTAATCTTTTCCACTCGGTCGTGTTAATGGCCTGCATGTTCCTCGTCTGCGGCATGGTCGGGTGGGTGTTCTGGGGAGTGGACGGACTCGTATATTTTAGTACCCTGACCGCAGTTGGGCTTCTCGTCAGTTTGAGGGTTTCTCCGCGGCTCATTTTCAAAATGTACGGGGCTGTACCGATCCGGGAACAAGAGGCGCCACACCTTTTGCTAATGATGAAGAAACTCGCTCGAAGGGCCGGACTTCCTGAGAGGCCGCAGCTATATTACATTCCGAGTCAAACTCCCAATGCCTTTGCCGTGGGCAGCCGGCGAACGGGGGCCATTGCAATCACCAAGGGCTTGCTGACCGGATTCACGCCACGAGAACTCCAAGGGGTGTTGGCTCACGAGATGGGACACCTGCGCAGGAACGACGGATTGGTTATGAGTCTGGCGGTTTCCGCAGGTCAGTTGGTCGGCATTATGTCCTGGATCGGAAAGGTAATGGTGCTCATCCATCTCCCCCTATATGTGTTCGGAGGATACCAACTCCCCTGGCTTCCGATCGTCATTCTTATCTTTGCCCCGCCTATCACAGTTTTACTCCAGTTCGCTTTGTCACGAACGCGGGAATTTGAAGCTGATTTAGAAGCAGTAAGGTCCACGGGCGATCCCATAGGGTTGGCCTCCGCTCTGCAAAAGCTCGAAGGTCTCTCGGGGAATTGGTTCGAACGGCTGTTTCTACAGAGAACAAAGGCGCGCGAATCATTCTTGTTTTGGACGCATCCCCCAACGGAGGAAAGGATACGGCGTCTTTTGGAGCTTGAAAGATCTCTGGTCGAATCGGTTGCTGTCCACGAAAACGGAGCACCATTCCACGGCGGTCGTACATAGAGTAATCCGCACTTCTCGTTAACTCTTTATCAGGCAGGCATTCACGTATGGGGGGATTGTCCTGGCATTCTTCATCTCTTCCAATCCGTGTTGGTCCAAAGCCCCGGCGACGTGCTTTTCTTCAGCACTTGGAGTATACAATCGAAGCGCAGTGACGCATCGAAGAACAAGGGGGATTAATATGAGAAGGACCTCTGTGGCACTGGCGATCTTCTCTCTTTGGACAACCTTGGCCGTCGGGGAAGTCGTGCCCGCAACGACGGAGCCACCGCCCGTGACAAAGGTGGTTCTGTACAAGCATGGCATGGGTTACCTGGAGCGAGAAGGGAAGGTCAAGGGTAATGCGATCCTCTCCCTCGCATTCCGCGTCGATCAGATGAAAGACCTCCTGACCAGCTTCTTCGCTGTGGATCTCGGTGGCGGCAAGATATCGGCCGTTCGGTACGAAACTCGCGATCCACTGTCCAAACAGCTTCAAGACATCCTCATCAAGGTACCCGAGAAGGCGGCGCTAAGTCAGTTTCTGATGCAGCTCAAGGGCGCCAGGTTGACCGCCAAGGCGGCCGGCGAAACCATCGAAGGACGCATCCTCGGCGTCGAGCCTGTCACTGAAATCGTTAACAATCGGGCTGTAAAGAAGAATTACCGTCTGGTCCTGATGACTGACGCCGGTCCGATCCGCTCCCTGGACCTATTCGCGATCTCCGAGTTCGCTTTGGCCGACAAGGCGCTCCAGCGCGATCTGCGCCGACTCCTGGATCTTTCCCTGGACAGCAAGTACACCAACCGCAAGAAGCTCACATTGAGCGCCATAGGAAAGGGCGAGCGAGAAGTGCGTATTGGTTATCTCATTGAAATGCCCATCTGGAAGTGCTCCTACCGAGTTATATTCGATGAAAGGAAGAAGAATGCGCCCCCTCTTCTCCAGGGCTGGGCGCTGGCTGAAAACAACACGGAAGACGACTGGAAAGACGTGACGATCTCATTTGTCGCGGGCAATCCAATGTCCTACGTGATGGATTTGTACTCTCCCTATTACGTCAGGCGGGCACAGGTGCCGATCCCGGGCTTACAGAACCTGGCCGTGGATTGGGGGGCAGTATCACCACCCGATCTTGCCGAGGGCGCTCCCGGAGCCCGAGCCCAGGAAAAGACGAAGAGGATGCGCATGAGCGCGAAATACATGGGTGCCCCTGCTGCACCTATGCCTCAAATGATGGACCGGCAGCAGTTAGGCTCTTTGGGCGGAACCCCTCTGCAGTATGCCGGCCGAGATGCCGAGAAAAAGGCCGCAAAGCCCCTGGGTGAGCTCCTTGCCAGCAGCTACAGCAGTACGGCTCAGGGTGCGAAAGTGGGTGAACTCTTTAGCTACGAGCCCAAAGACAAGGTTTCAATCCCCCGAGGGCAAGCGGCCATGGTTCCTATCCTCTCAAAAAAGATCAACGGGCAGCGGCTCCTCTACTACAAGGCATCCTTCTCGCCCAGGGCTGCCAATGCTTTTGTTTTGCGAAATGCCACCGACCTCACGCTGGAGCCGGGCGCAGTCACTTTTTTCGAGGGGAGCACATCACTGGGCGAGGGAATTCTCAGCCACACACTTCCTCCCGGCAGCCAAGAAGTCATTCCATACGCGATAGACGCCTCAGTGGATATAACTCCACAGCAAAAGAAACATCGGGAGCCTCACTTCAAGGCTCGCCTGGTTGACGGCATACTCACACTCACTTCGATGGAGACCCTCACCAACACATGGAAGATAGTGAACCGGGGCAAAGAGCCGGCCACCTTGTGGCTCCACCAGCCCAAAAGTATCGGTTGGCAACTCATCAAGCCGGACAAGCCGCTCAAGGAAGTGAACAACTATTACCGCTTCGCAGTGCCGTTGAAGGCAGGCGAGACAGTTGATTACGTGGTTGAAGAAAAGCACGACGTGCAGGAAACGGTTCGTTTGGCCAACAGTAGTGAGGAACAAATCCGTTTCTATCTCACCCAGTCCTATTTGTCCCCCGGTGCCAAGGCATTTATGAAGGAGTTGAGCGGCTTGATGGCGCAGAAAGCCGGCTTGCAGCGGCAGATGACCGAGTGGACACAACAGACGAAACGCCTGACCGAAGAACAGGGGCGACTGCGATCCAATCTCCGGGCGCTGGTGTCAAACTTGCCCAAGGAACAGGAGTTGCGGGCAAAGTGGGTTGCGGCATTGGCCTCGAACGAAGATCAATTGATGCAGACTCGCACGAAGCTTGACGATGCCGGGGCCAAACTCCGGCAAATGGAGGAATCTCTGGCCAAGAAGGTTCGGAGTGCAAAGACAAGTAGCGTGCGAGATCTGAAGGCTCCGGGGACACCTTGCTCAATTCGCGGATCGTGCCCCCAATTAGGAACAATTCCCTCGATTTTCCCCTATA
Organism: uncultured delta proteobacterium; assembly: GCA_963789265.1. GTDB lineage: Bacteria > Desulfobacterota > Desulfomonilia > Desulfomonilales > Desulfomonilaceae > CAWBBA01. The sequence continues at coordinate 202,963 of CAWBKB010000001.1, forward strand.
TCTTTCAAGAATCCGAGCATGGAATCATTTGAGATCGTCGGCGAGTTTTCGGAGATCGAAATCATTGCTGTGGGCAATGCCGTCCGAGAGATTGGGCGATTACGAAAGCAATATGGTGACGGTCGCTGGCGGAAGCTCAAAGGAATTGCTATGATTCGTCTTGAAAATGGCCGAGTACGTCCAGCGGAAATCCACTGGTATGAAGCCCATGGGATAGGTAAAAAGGAATTCAAACGCAAACGTTACTTGGAATAGAATCATGAAAACACGTTTTGCTGTGTGCGTTGACAACTCGGAGTATCCCGCTTCCCTGGAAGTTCACAAGCTCTATCGTGTGGTCCCGGATGAAGACGCGGAGCGCGATGGAGACCTGCGTGTCATTGATGAAAGTGGCGAAGACTACCTGTTTCCGAGCAAAGACTTTGTGATAATAGACCTGCCGCGGGAAACGGAACGCATCCTTGCCGACTCATTTGAAAGGATTTAAGAAGTCCCGGCATCCTACTTAATCCTTGGGTCGCAACCAAAATTAGGTATGTTGTTCCCGGATTTTGCAAATTTTAAGTGGCATTAACCCCTGGATACGCAATACAGCCCACTTCGCCGACCGGAATCGCTCTTGTTTTTATGTAAACGCGGCCTGCAATCTTTGGGACAAGCGGTAACTCTTCCGAGCAAATCTGCCATCTCTCCACCAAACCGGCAAACGATGTAAGCATCCAGTTCGTCGGACGTCGCTCCGCTGCTCAATACCTTTTTCTCGAAAAACTCGCACCGTTCACATTCCCATCGGGTCAATCTTTGCTCATAGCCGTCGAAGTACTCTTGTTCCGAAGACACACGGAGCCTTCCTCTGTGCACATTTCCAATCAATTCTGAAGCCCTCATAATTTACCCCTCCCGTATGCAATTAGCCTGGGTTCAGCGGGCAAGACCCGCCTACACCTCTTCACTCCTCACCTAATTTCCCACCCAGAGTGGCAATTCCCCTTTTTCGGAACTTTGAGGCAATATGATTGCTGAGTCGGCAGGATGTTCCCGAAAATTTTTGGCATCGCTTGCAATTTGTGTGGTAGAGCGTGTCATGCTTGAGTCGCCACCATTGAAGCACCAGGACCGGACTCGTTGCGCGGGGCTCTTGAATTGGATTCGAGCGGAATTAAAATAATACAATGACCGATATAAGCCGTGAGCAGCACGTTCTCTTTGAAGTGGCAAAGAGACTGAATGGCGCAGGCTTTCTCATTACCGCTGATCCGACAGAGGCAATAAAAGAAGGAGTGCAAGTATGGCCCACGTGAAACTGTTCTACGATCATGAGGCAAACACTCTGACTGTTTGGTTTGGCAATCCCCAGGACGAATATGTCTGCGAAGAGACCGGTGATGAGGTAATACTTATGAACGATAAGTTGGGTCGCGTCATCGGCTTTGAAAAGCTGAATTTTTCCGTTGCTGAATCTGAACCACTAAGGGTTGCTTTCGAGACGATAGCAGTTTGAAATGGGGATAGCATCTGCCGTTTCCCGGCATTAAACGGTCGGTTCGCTTAAATGAGCCGCAGTTAGGTCGGACATATGGCCCAGGAAAAACAAACAATCCATCGCTGTCCTTGGGTGGATCTCACAAAGCCGGATTACGTCGACTATCACGATAAGGAGTGGGGCGTCCCTGTCCATGACGATCGCCTCATATTCGAATACCTCATCCTTGAAGGCGCTCAAGCCGGTCTGAGCTGGTATACCGTGCTGAGAAAACGGGAGAATTATCGGATCGCCTTTGATCGATTCGACCCTCAAAAGATCGCAAAATATGACGAGAAAAAGGTGCAGGAGCTTCTTGCAAATTCGGGCATTATCAGAAACAAAGCCAAGATACTCGCGGCGATCAACAATGCCCGAGGATTCCTGGAGATCCGGAAAGAATTTGGAACCTTTGGTGCGTACATTTGGCGATTTGTTGATGGAAAACCAATTGTAAACAATATCATACAGTTAAAGGATTATCCTGCTACCAGTCGAGAGTCGGATGCGCTGAGCAAAGACCTGGTGCGAAGAGGCTTCAAGTTTGTCGGATCAAAGGTATGTTATGCCCACATGCAGGCAACCGGAATGGTGAACGACCATACGATTGCTTGCTTTCGAAGGCAGGAGATCCTTGAGGGATACTAAGCAAGTTGGCTGGGCCAAAGCAATTTTCCATGATATGGCCTACAAAAGTTCAGAGATCCAGAGGACTGCCATGTTCAAACCAAGCAGCCTCATGCCGCTAATGGTAGCTGCGCTTTGTGTTCTTATGTCGTCCTCCTCGCCGGCCCAATCGAAGGATGACGGAGATCGATACCTCCAGAAAGGGATACAATTGTACGAGAAGGCCCACTCCCATGAAGACCGGCAGAAGGCTGCTGACAAGTTCAAAGAGGCGCTCGGCATATACAGAAAGATAGGGGAGGTAAAGGCAGAAGGGCATGCTCTGAGCCACCTGGGTCGGGTCCAAGAGGCCCAGGGCGAGTACGCCAAAGCGGTGGACTCTTACGAAAAGGCACTGGAAATTGCCCAAAAGATCGGAGACGTAAAGGCTAAAGGGCGTAATCTGAACAACCTGGGTCGTGTCTATGCTGATGAGGACCAGTATGGCAAAGCGGAGGATTATTGCAAAAAGTCCTTGGTGATGGCGAGAAAGATCGGAGATGGACAGACTGAAGGGTATGCTTTGCACAATTTGGGTCGCGTTCATGCGGCCCGGGATCAGTATGCCCAGGCGGTGGCATATTACAAAAAGTCCCTGGAGATTAAAAGTAAGATTGGGGACATAAAGGCTGAAGGAGGCACCCTGAACAACTTGGGGAGCGTTTATGTGACCCAGGGCGAGTATGCCAAAGCGGAGGACGCTTACGAAAAAGCATTGGATGTCGCCCGAAAGATCGGAGATGGACAGACTGAAGGGTATGCTCTCTTCAACCTGGGCCGCGTTCAAGAGGTCCAGGGCGAGTATGCCAAGGCGGTGGGGTATTTTGAGAAATCCGTGGAAATTGCTACAAAGTTCGGAGACACAAAGCTTGAAGGGACTCGCCTAGACGCTTTGGGTATCGTCTACGCAGATTTGGGTCAGTATGCCAAGGCAGTGGAATACCATGAGAAGTCCTTGGATATTGCGCAAAAGGTCGGGGACGCAAAGGCTGAAGGACGTACCCTGAGCAACCTGGGTCTCGTGTATAAGGATTGGGGTCAGTATCCTAAGGCGGCGGAATATTTCCAGAAGTCCGTGGAAATTGCCGGAAAAATCGGTGACGTACAGACTGAAGGGCATGCTTTGGGCAACTTGGGGATCGTCCATGAGGATTTGGGTCAGTATACCAAGGCGGTGGAATACCACAAGAGGTCCCTGGAGATTGCGCGAAAAATCGGAGACATACGGTCTCAAGGGCATACTTTGGGCAACTTGGGTGTCGTGTATGAGGATTTGGGTCAATATGCTAAGGCGGTGGAATACCAGAAGAAGTCCCTGGACATTGCGCGAAAGATCGGAGACGTGAAGGCTGAAGGGGAAGCCTTGGGCAACCTCGGTCTGGTCTATCAGCATTGGAGTCAATATGCCAAGGCGTCGGAATACTATAAGAAGTCTTTGGAGATTGCCGGAAAAATCCAGGACGTTCGGTCTGAAGGAGATGCACTGGGCAACCTGGGGCTCCTCTATGGAGATTGGGGCCAATATGCCAAGGCGGCGGAATACCATGAGAAGTCCTTGGGGAAAGCGCGAAAGATTGGGGACGTACAGTCTGAAGGACTTACACTGGATAATCTTGGTGTCGTCTATGCGCACTGGGGTCAATATGCGAAGGCAGAGAAATATTTCGAGAAATCCTTGAAGATTGCGCGAAAGATCGGAGACGTACGTTTCTGAAAACCATGATCTGGTCAGCCTGGGCCAGGTCTATGAGAATTGGGGTCAATATGCCAAGGCGGTAGAATACCATGAGAAGTCCTTGGAAATTGCACGAAAGATCGGGGACGTACGGTCTGAAGGACTTACACTGGGCAACCTGGGTCTTGTCTTCGAGGCTTGGGGTCAGTATGCCAAGGCGGAAGAGTATTTCGAGAAGTCCTTGGAGATTACGCGAAAGATCGAGGATTTACAGAATGAAGGACATGCTCTGGATCACTTGGCGGACGTCTATCATGCTCTCGGGAAAGATGATAGGGCTCTATCCACCTTTCAGCAGGAGCTTGAGATTTATTCGAAGATCGGTGTCCCCGTGGCAGGCGTCAAGGACTCGATGGGCAATCTCTATCTCGATATGGGGGATGTTAAGAATGCTGAGCCTCTTCTGAAAGAAGGCAGTTTCTTGTCGTCACTAGGCAGGCTCCAGCTTGTCAAATCAGACTATCAGGGTGCGCAAAAATATTATGAAAGAGTTCGGCATGTCACTGAAAAGAACCGGGACGTGGACGGCCTCTTTATCGCATATACCGGTCTTGGCACAGCGTACGAGGGAATGGGCGACGACAAAAAGGCGGAAGATTGTTTTGAAAAAGCCGTGAACCTGACGGAAGACTTGAGATCGAGCCTTCCGATGTCTCAGAGAGAGACTTTCTTTGATGTAAGAATCGGTGGTTTCCTCAGGACAGCACCCTACGATGGACTTGCCCGAGTGAGGATAAAGCTGAACAAACCGCTGGAAGCATTCAAGGACTCTGAATACACCAAGTCTCGCGTGTTTGCCGAGGCAATGGCGAGATGGTCGGACAAGACCGACTTTAACATTCCCGCGGACGTGCTGAAAACGGACAAAGAACTGAACGATCAACTTGCAGCCTTGAAGAAAAAGAGACAAGAGGCTTACGAAAAGGCCAATCAGGAGGTCATCTCGGTCATTGAGCCCCAAGTTCAAGAAATGGAAGACCAACTCCAGGCCCATATCATGATGCTGCGCGAAAAATATCCCCTTTTTGCCGCGACCAAGTACCCTGAACCCATGGATCTTAGCGAAACGGGTCTCAGGGAGAACGAGTGGGTATTGACGTACCATGTAACCGATCCAGGAATAATCATCTACCTTACCAAAGGTAAGGAGATCGTTAAGGCTCTGTACAAACCCATCCCCAGGGGGGATTTGGACGGCCTGATTCTCAAGATGAGAAAACCTCTCGAAATAGTTCCTGGGCGGGACAACTTTGAAAAGAAGTTGCAGTCGTTCGACCTTGTGACCGGAAAGAAGCTCTCAGACTTGCTTCTTTCAGATATGCTTAGATATTTGCCTCCTCACATCCCGCTTCTTGTAGTGCCGGACGGTTCCCTTGGTATCTTTCCTCTTGAGATGCTTGTACCTGAACAACAACGGTATAATAAAGACGGACAAAAACCTTCCTTACATTTCTGGTGCAGAATTTTTCGGAGACCGAAATCCACTTTCTTATTGCCAGTCCGTGACGGCACTCACGTTGTCCAGGATTTATGCGAAGAGCAAAGGTTCTCCGGCCGGTTTGCTAGCCATGGCCGACCCGGTCTTCCAGGTAAAGGACGTCCGAGCGGCACAGGCTCACGAAACGAAAGAGCCCCAGGGAGTCCTTGCATCGCTGTTCAGGCGTTTGAACCTCATGGCGGCCGAGGGGAACAAACACATGGGCGGTTTGAGCTTCCCGAGGCTGCCTCTTACAAGAAAGCTCGCCAAAGCGTTGGCTGCGATGTACAGAGGGGATTCAGCCGTGTACACGGGATTTGCCGCAAGTAAAAGCAACTTCCTGGACAACATCGCTCCACACCTGAATCGATACAATGAGGTAGTCTTTGCTACTCATGGTTACCTCGGCAAGGATTTACCCGGGATCATGGAACCTGTACTGGTCCTGACTCTCATTCCTCCCGGCACGGATGGTTACCTCAAGATGACTGAAGTGATGGGCTTGAAAATGAATGCTGACATTGTCGCGTTGACGGCCTGTCAAACAGGTCTGGGTAAACGACTGGCCAGTGAAGGAACGATGGGAATGGGCCGGGCTTTCCAATACGCCGGGGCACGGAGAGTACTGATGAGCTTGTGGTCCGTGTCGGAGTATACGTCGGTGAAATTGGTGAAGCGATTCTTCGAGCACACGAAGTCGGGCAAGACGAAGTTGGAGTCCCTTGACCTTGCTCGCAAAGAGATCCGAGCAGAGGGTTTTGATCATCCATTCTTTTGGGCTGCTTTCATTCTCGTGGGGGAAGAGAACTGACGCCAACTTAAAGCTGTCCTATGATAGAAGTCAGATTGCAGACGCCGGCAAATTATGTAAAGGCGTTTTTGGAAAGGAGGGGTGCCATGAGTTCAAACCAACAAAAAAAGGGCTCACGAAGGTTTTTTGCCAGGCAGGTTCTACTTTTGGTGATAACCATTATCCTCGTGGTCTTTTTCACCGTTCCTTTGCTGAAAACTGTCAAATCGGCTCTGAATCCGGGAGAGCTGACCGCGAAAGTGGAGAGCACCGCTGAGGCGGCGTCGGGGCTTCACGCAAAGTTAAACGTGGTTCGTTCCAAGATGCTGATGGGAGCCGGTGACGAGAAGGCCCAGGAAAAGCTCAAAAAGCAAGTGGAAGAGTTAAAGCGGCAGATAGCTATGAAGGAAAAGGAGAACAAGCACCTACAGGACGAAGTTGCTATGGTGCAAACATTGCTCCACGTGGTGAAGCCGCCGGCTGCGACCGTATCTACCGTGCCGTCGATAGACTTTGGGCAGAAGGTGATCCAATTTCTGACCCAGGTTTTCGGGTGTGTCGCATCCCTATTCAGCGGGGGAATGTTTGTGTTTTCCTGGTTGAAAAATCGCCGTGCAGCACCACAGAATGCGGAAGAATGACGTCTGCAAAGGCTCTAGTTTTCGGATCGTACGTTGTCGCCTTCTCAAGCTCACCACGGCCGCTCCTGACCGTCACGGAGATCGTTACTTTTTTGATTTCCACAATGCACCGCGATTTGGAGGGCATTTTCGCCGCGGAGATCCCTGGATCAGAGCCTGCCACGGACTCTGATCCGGGGGTCGGGGCAGGCTCTGAGACCTCTGCGGTGAACCATTGTTAAAAACCGCCTACGCCGATCCCCAAAGGCCCGATCCGAAGCGCTCTTCCCGACGGTAAACCAGGCGACTGTTGGTCGCTCCCGTTATCTTCATTTTCACTTTTCATCTCATTAATTTCTTTATCAAATTCCCTGTCAGCCTTGGTGAAGTCGGAGTCGCTGTCAGATTGTTGCCGTTTGTAACCGGTGCCCTGTGACGCCTCTCGCCGCTCCTTTTTCGCGCCGGAAGTAGCCTCTTTCGAAGGGAACAGACCCGGGGCCTGAATCTGTCGGGCACTCACCCATCCTGCCATTGGTTCGACTACTTGGGCCCAACCGTTTTGCACTGTACTGCTCAGTTTCAGCTTTGTACCGTTAGGCAAGCAGCCGATCTTTTCATGATCGGTTCCCGGACCGTTCCTTACTCGAAGGCATTGCTCGGGATAGTCGACCGCGATGACCGATGCCTCGGAATTGCCTGACCCGAGAGAACTCGCGGCAATCCACCCGTCCCGAATGGGCACAGACAACTTGAGCCAACCGTTGCTCGCCTCCCCAACGTACGTGACTTTGGCCCCGGCGGGAAGATATGCAATGACCTGTCCTTTTGAAGATGGTTCCGCTCGAACCGTTAGCCCAGCCGAGCTGTCGGCTTCGCGAACGATACCTTCATGGAGCTGTGCCGTCGCCGCGGCAGCCGGGCGCTCCGTCCGAATTTGAGCCTGCGGCGCGGCAACCGGCGCCGACGCCATACCTGAAACTCTTTCATGTGATTTGAGCAAGGCCTGAACCTGCGTATTACCTGTGGCTTGAGCTATGTCCAGGGCTGTGCGGCTCTGCTGGTCCTTGGCGGAAACATTCGCGGCCTTCGCAAGCAGGAGCTTTACTATATCCACATATCCTCCGGATGCCGCGGCCATCAGAGGAGTGATCCCGGTGGTTGTTTTAGCGTTAACGTTGGCGCCTCGCTCCAGGAGCAATTTCACTACGTCTGAATGACCCTTCACCGAGGCAAAGATCAGGGGAGTCGCTCCAGCCTCGTTCTTGACTTCAACATTTGCGCCGTTGTCCAGAAATGATTTAACCAAATTTGTTTGCCCTGCTGCCGCCGCATCCAGTAGGACAGACTCCAGGTTTGGGCTTTGAGCCGCCAATAAGCAAGTCGGGATAGCCAAAAGCGCTACAGCGACGAATGTGATGAACTTGTTCATTTTCTTTCTCCCATCGATTCTATCGGGTTTTTATAAGGCCGATGTTTTTGCTTACTTGAACTCGAACTTACCCCTCGCGAAAATGTGCAGTTAGGCACCCACTATCAAACAAAGAAGATGCGGTTCTTGAGCAATTGATTCAAAATTGATATTTCTCTGGGAATAAGCGAGAAGGGGCTGCAAATCGAGGAGGGACTCTGTGAGGGAAGTTGGATTAAGTTTCTGGTTCCCAAGCAGAGCCTCATATGCGCTAACTTAATAGAATACAATTGTTATTTCAGTTGCTTATCACCAGCCCCTTGCCCCCTCCCTTGAAGGGCAATGCTGTTGACTTAAGCCGCATGCCTCTTGTCCAGGAGCTTTTCCTTCGACGGGCCTTCACCTCGTCATTCCGGCGGAGGCCGGAATCCAGGTTTTCCTAATCTCCCCTGGACCCCGGCCTTCGCCGGGGTGACGGTGGGGTAGACGGAGGTCCCTTAAGTCAACAGCATTGGGTTTGAAACCCGCCTCTACTATGTCTTGGGAGAGGGCAGGGTGAGGGAATTCGTGCTACGATTCAGGCTTGTAGGATGTGCTGACCCCACGTCTCGCGGGGTCAGCACATCCTACAAGATGGCTGCTTAACTTAACGCATATGTGCTTGCGCCGGAATGACGACCACGACCCTTACCTTTATCAGGGTAATTTTCGGTCCTGAACCGAAGAGCCGAAAATTACCCTGTTTGTCTCACCTCACTCCGAAACTCAATGCACACACAGGTCAACCGCAGGATTGCACACAACCTGTGGTGGCTGATTTGACTGAGCCGGCGGCGGGGTTGGCGCGGTTGATACCTGTACCTGCGCAGCCGGTGTTGTTGACTGAGCCGGCGGCGGGTTTGGCGCGGTTGCTACCGGTGCCTGGGTAGGCGGTAGTGGCAAAACCGCATTTCCTCCGTGTCCCCCGCCATGCCCGCCATGGTTCCACTTTGGATGAGTCCCAAAAGGACTACCGATTTTGTTGATCATTGCTTGTTTCGCCCTTGCTTTAGCGGCTTGTTCCGCTTGCCAAGCCTTCGAATGATTCTGTTGTGTCGGAATAAAGGGCACATAAGGACTACCGATTTTGTTGATCATTGCCTTTCCGGCCCCGGCATTGGTATGCAATGAGTCTAACACCATACACCCCCCCCCCGACAGAATGTCCGGTATACACAAAGGAGGACCGCTGTTAGCCGGCGGCGGGGTTGATCCCGGTACCCGCGCAGGTCCTGGTGGCAAGACTCCATTTCCTCCGTTTCCCCCGTATCCCCCGCTCTTATTCCACGCGTCTTGTTGCGCCTTTGCTTTAGCAGCTTGCATCGCTTGCCAAGCCTTCGAGTGATTCTGTAGTAGATTCGGATTAAAGGTCCCAAAAGGCTTACCGATATCGATCGATTTTCCGGCGTTGTCACGGTGGAATATACTCGGATTGTCTACGGCATTTGTTATGTTCTGTTGTGTCGGATTAAAGGTCCCATAAGGCTTACCGATATTGATATTGAACGGTCCTTTCCCGGCATCGGTATGGTTGAAAAATTTACTGATATTGCCGCCTACACTAGGTGCGTTCTTCGTGTAACCGGGGTTCGGGGATTTGTATAACTTCGGCGCTACATATTTGTCGTTTTTTTTAAAGAATTGGCGTTTGAACCTCGGCTTCGGCACCTGCTTGATTTGGTATGTCTGGGAGACCGAGGCTGCCATGGAAGGCGAAACTCCCCATAATAAGCCCAGGCAGAGACCTACGGCTAACAATCCCATCATCAGATTCTTGTTGTATTCCATTGTCTTGGCTCCTTGTTATCTGTGCGCCTTTCCGGCCGCTCAGCAAAACCGGCCACCGGCGGAGGCAAAGTCGGGATAGTGAGAAGCGCTACAGCGATGAATGTGACGATCTTGTTCATTTCTTTTGTAACCATTCACTCTCGCGGGGGAAGAACCACGGGGCTTGTTTGTCATTGCGAGCGCAGCGAAGCAATCTCGTTGGATTTACTGGATTAAAAGAGAGATTGCTTCGTCACTTCGCTCCTCGCAATGACAGCTTGCCGCACTTAAGTGAATGGAAACTTTCTTTTCTCCTGTCAATTCTATCAGTGCTTCTTATAGAGATTGCGTCTTCCTGTTCCTTGCGATCCTGCTGCTGAGGAATTCCAATTTTGAGCCTTTGAATTTGTGTTATAATTTTTCGTCGAGTTGTTTTGGGGCTGATAGCTATTACCCTTCGAAAATTCGTAGCTTCTTACTGTTCCTTTCGATCCTGCTGAGGAATTCCAATTTGGAGACTTTGATTTTGCCTTATAATTTTTCGTCGAGTTGTTTTTGGGCTGATAGTTATTACCCTTCGAAAATTCGTAGCTTCTTACTGTTCCTTTCGATCCTGCTGAGGAAGTCTTAATTGGAGACTTTGATTTTGCCTTGGCGCCCTTGATGCCTCCTTTTGACTTGCCCTGAATCTGGTTCAGCACATCGGCGTTAACGCTCCGCCCGGTGGCTGTGAGGCCCTGTGGCGTCGTGTTTGCATTAAGCGTCTTTGCGGCCGCGCCTTTAACAGTACCGGAAACGCTTTTTACAGTGCCGTTCGAGTTAAACGTTGTGGTTGTTGAATTGCCTTTGGCATTAAAAGTAGATGTTGCCGTCTTCTTGCCGTTCGAGTTAAACGTTGTGGTTGTTCCATTGCCTTTGCCATCATCAGTTGTAGTGCTTGTTTTCTTGCCGTTCTTGTCAAACTTTGTGGTTATTTCATTTCCTTTGCCATCACCAGTGCTAGTGCTTGTTTTCTTGCCGTTCTTGTCAAACTTTGTGAAGGTTCCTGCCCCGTTCTTGTCCTTGGTCAGTACTTGCGACCCAGTTTGGGTTTTTGTCACAGTAGTCGTCGACCCGTCAGATTTCTTTGTCCGAGTAGTCGTCGACCCGTCAGATTTCTTTGTCACAGTAGTAGTCGTCCCGTTAGGGTGTTTAATCACAGTAGTCGTCGACCCGTCGGAGTTTTTTGTCACAGTTGCGTTCTTCCCCACCGAGTTTTGCGGGCTCGCGGCCGTGAGGCCCTGTGGCGTCGTGTTTGCATTAAGCGTATTTGCGGCGGTGCCTTTAACAGTACCGGAAACGCTTTTTACAGTGCCGTCCGAGTTAAACGTTGTGGTTGTTGAATTGCCTTTGTTATCACCAGTGCTAGTGCTTGTTTTCTGGCCGTTCGAGTCAAATTCTGTTACGGTCTCTGTCCCTTTATTCTTATCAAACGTACCTGTCATTCTCTTGTTGCCGTTCGAGTCAAAGGCTGTGAAGGTTCCATTCCCTGTCTTGTCCGTGTTCATTACGGCCGACCCGCCAGGGAAGTTTGTCACAGTAGTCGTCGACCCGTCAGGTTTTTTTGTCTCAGTAGACGTCGACCCGCCAGGGAAGTTTGTCACAGTAGACGTCGACCCGTCAGGGTTTTTTGTCGCGGTAGACGTTGACCCGTCAGGGTTTGCTGTCACAGTAGTGGCTGGACTTGGGGCCGGGCCCGCGTTCGCGGGCAACTGCTGGGGATTCTGGACCGCGGCTACTTGGCCCGAATCCGATTGCTGACCGCCCAGGACTTGACCTAGTATCGGCCCGATTATGGGATTATTAAGGAGCCCACCAACAGGGCCGCCCTGTTGACCGGCAGGGAATTCGTCACTGCCTTGGCTAAGGTCAGGCATTGGCTCGCTTGGTTCACTGTCCGGGGAACCGGAATCGGAAATCTCCGCGGGCATTGGCCGGCTATTGCTTGTGCCCGGTGACGCGACACGAGGCCTTTCCGGAGCCGAACCTTTCTGGGCCGCCTTCAGTAAATCAGCGACTTCCGACTTGCCTGCGGCTTCAGCCATACTCAGCGCGGTGAGGCCCTGCTGGTCCTTGGTGGAAACATCCGCGCCCTTCGCAAGCAGGAGCTTTACTATATCCACATATCCTCCGGCCGCCGCGGCCATCAGAGGAGTGATGCCGGTGTTTGTCCTGGCGTTGACCTTCGCTCCTCCGTCGAGGAGTAATGCGACTACCTCCTTTTGCCCTTTGGCAGAGGCAAATATTAGGGGGGTTGCTCCAGCGTCGTTCTTGACTTCGATGTTCGCGCCCTTGTCGAGAAACGACTTTACTATCTCTGTCTGTCCTGCCGACGCGGCTTCCAACAGTACCCGACTGCAGGTCATGGCTTTGAGCCGCCAACAAGTATGTCGGTATAGTGAGAAGCGCTACAGCGATGAATGTGACGATCTTGTTCATTTCTATTCTCCTAATCAATTCTATCAGTGCTTCTTATAGAGATTGCGTCTTCCTGTTCCTTGCGATCCTGCTGCTGAGGAATTCCAATTTTGAGCCTTTGAATTTGTGTTATAATTTTTCGTCGAATTGTTTTGGGGCTGATAGCTATTACCCTTCGAAAATTCGTAGCTTCTTCCTGTTCCTTTCGATCCTGCTGAGGATTTCCAATTTGGAGACTTTGATTTGGCCTTATAATTTTTCGTCGAGTTGTTTTGGGGCTGATAGTTATTACCCTTCGAAAATTCGTAGCTTCTTCCTGTTCCTTTCGATCCTGCTGAGGAACTCTTAATTCGAGACTTTGATTTTGCCTTGGCGCCCTTGAGGCCTCCTTTTGACTTGCCCTGAATCTGGTTCAGCACATCGGCGTTTACGCTCCGCCCGGTGGCTGTGAGGCCCTGTGGCTTCGCCGTGAGGTTCTGCTGGTTCTGATTGCTCGTGGGGTACACGCAGTTGCTTGGCACGTTACAAAATTGCTTGGAAATGACCGTTCCCTTTGAATCTGTCGTAACTGACGCAAAAGATCCATCGGCAACCTTTTGTGTCACCTGTGTAGTGCCATCAGTTCTTTTTATTGTTCTGCCATTGACGTTTCCATTTGCATCGAAGCTCCATGCGGTAGTAGTCCCGTTTTGGTCGCGGTCGTAGTCGAATATATTCTTCCCAGTCGGGCCGATAATCCTCTCGCTGTTTGGCGTAGTGATTGTTTTATTTCCAGTTTGGACATTGGTTGTTGTAGTTGTATTGAATCGGGAGTCGAACTGTGAAGTTGCGACTACTTTACCGCCATCATACACCTTTGTCATCTGGTTCCCGGACGGATCTGTTGTGGAAGTGGAAACTTTCGTGGTGCGAGCAGGATCAATATTTACGCCATCCTTTCTAATATCGTCGTCATTCCCTTTGCTCTGCTCGGATGTCTTACTTCCATCTTTGAACGTATGTTCTACGGAAGACGAATAGACGTTTGAGGTGTAATGGTACGTTGCCTGAGTGGTTTCTCCGGTCTTAGGATCGGATTTCGTTGCCGTAAAGGTTACTTGGCCATCAGCAGTTTCATCGGACTTCACCTGCCATCCGTATGATTTTAATTGGTTAATCTTCGCGTGAGCATACTGATCCCCAACCAACTTGGGCTGCTCATCGTTATAATCATCTGCGCGGGCTTGATTCGGAAGCCACGTTGAACACAAGGATATTGCTCCGAGAACAAGTATTGCCCTCGAAATTGCTGACCGGAAAGACGTTTTTTGTTTGTTCATGGCGCCCCTCCTGGTGTCTTCATTCAGACATGAGCGAACCTTTCAAGTATGAAATTTGGCTTAACCGGGTGTTCCTGTCCCGAGCAGTCCGTTTATTGAATTAGATGTATCTTTCCGCTTTCGGATTCAGAATAAATTATTTTCTCGGGTGTAATACCAGTGCGCCATCAAACAAGTGACAATCCCCGAGAGGATGTAGTGGGGCAGGCATCCTGCCTGCCATTCGTCACCCCGGACTTCGATCCGGGCTATGTAGGGGCGGACCCGCGTGTCCGCCCGGGGCAGACACATAGGTCTGCCCCTACAATTGATGCCCGCGTACGCGGGCATGACGACATGTAAGGGCGGGTTTGAAACCCAATGCTGTTGACTTAGGGGACCTCCGTCTACCCCACCGTCACCCCGGCGAAGGCCGGGGTCCAGGGGAGATTAGGAAAACCTGGATTCCGGCCTCCGCCGGAATGACGGGGTGAAGGCCCGTCGAAGGAAAAGCTCCTGGACAAGAGGCATGCGGCTTAAGTCAACAGCATTGGGTTTGAAACCCGCCCCTACCGGAAGCACGGTGTCACTTGTTTGAAAGCGAATCGGTTTATGGACATCAATCAGCCCGATCTCGGTAGGCAGTCAAGGATTGCAGTTTTCGCGGACCTAATCGAGCATCTTCATAACTTCGCAGAGTAATCATTCAGTTTTGTGGGGGATCTTTTGCACCTTGTCATTGCGAGGAGTGCATGGTGGGACAGGCTTCCAGCCTGTCTATTGGGGATGACGGGCAAGATGCCCGTCCCACCGGCAATCTAAGCGGCGTTTAAAAGAAAAGATTGCTTCGCTCCGCTCGCAATGACAATCCTTTGCCGCACATAAGTGAATAGTTACTTCGCAGAAACGGTCTTCGTGAATGCTGCACATCATTGTGGTATACTCACGGATGAAGGACCCGCGGTCAATTACTTGGAGAAAAGATTGCAGGCAACCGGAATGGTGAACGATCACACGATTGGTTGCTTTCGAAGGCAGGACATTCTTGTGGGCTACTCAGGCAAGATCTCCGAATAGCCCTGTGCTATACGGGTGGCATTTTGCAATTCGTCTACCTTTTTGTGCAATATGCGCCAACAAGTCTGCAAGGCCCCCCTTTTCGCTCACAGCGGCGCATCGCTTTAATTTCCGCCTGCCGGTGGTTCCGCTGCGACCAACTCCAGGCAAGTAACGATCTGTTTCTTCTTGATTGCGCCAGCCCCGCGCAGCTATGATGCGTAATGGTATAAACAATACAATCGTCTTCACCACAAAGCCTGCGAGCCGTATCCGCGGCCTCGGTCTTCGAATACCCGGTGCCCCAGACCACCCTGTCTGTAGACTTGGAATACGCAATGGCTCCGTATGGACCCTGGTCGCCTATCTGGCTCGCTAAAGCAGCCGAGACTGCCACCACAGCGACAAATAACTCCAGCAATGCAAGCAGCTTTGCGTTCATATCTACAGACCTCCATCCCTATTGGCAATCATGAGCCCACCTGCCGACACTCTGTTTTTTTGATGCGGATTTTCTAAAAAAGATTCATTTTGAACTTTTGGCCGATTGAACCGGTCTCTCGTTGCCTGTCACAGTCAGCCCTCACGAGCGCAAATCCGATATCTGCACGTAGCTCCGAACAACCGGTTCCGACCCGGTAGCTGAGGAATTGGTTCACGGGGTGAGATCGGAAATCACCGGTCATCGTCATCGTAGGATGGAACGTGCACAACCCTTCGGTTGTCAAACAATAGCTACAGGACTGAAAGAACGGAGAGTGTACGGTGGAAAAGAGGACCGAAGTGCGTGAATGTCGGACACCCTTGTGGTATACTCATAAGTGAAGAACCCGCACTCAGGGGCTTGGAGAATAGATTTCCGCCAACTCCACCCCTGCGCCTGCCGTAGCAAGCCCCGCCTCTGAGTTCTACCTTGGCTGGTCGATGGAATTGGGGTATGAGTCCAGTCGCATTCGCGGGGATGCAGTGAGAAAAAACCGAGTGCCTGGGGACGCGGCCGGGCGAGTTGCGGAATCGCCGACGCTAGGTAGGAGAGATTCTAATACAGGAGACTGACAGGAGTTGATCGCTAGGTTATTTCGTATGCAACCGGCAGATCGGATTGACGAGAGCGAAGTCTCACGTGGACTACGAGCACTGCTCTACGAAGGCGTTCTCTCGCAGTCCATGGACAGCTTCACTGGGGGAGCACTTTTGGTTGCATTTGCTCTCCTGCTCGGCGCCTCAAACACCGCGATCGGACTGCTGGCAGCCGTTTCGCCGTTAACGCAATTACTTCAAATCCCTGCGATCTATCTTGTCGATCGGACTTTGTCGCGCAAGACGATTGTGGTGATAAGTTCGTTCTTCAGCCGGATTTTCTGGTTGGTTGTAGCAGTAATCCCCTGGCTTGTGGCGCCCGCGCAAAGGCTGCCGATCCTGCTTGTGTGCCTCTCCTTTTATTTCGGGCTGGCGTCCGTTGCCGCGTGTGCATTCAATCCGTGGCTGCGTGACTTCGTGCCTGAAAAGATTATGGGACGCTATTTCGGCAAGCGCATGGCACTCGCTACGGCCGCAGGCGTGGTGGTGGCGGTGCTGGCCGGAGCGGGCCTCGAGATTGCAAAGTGGTATACGGCCAGCGAATTTCTTCCCTATAGTATACTGTTCGTCTTCGGTGGGATGTCAGGTCTCGCCGGAGTGCTTGTCCAGCGGCGCATTCCCGAGCCGAGAAAGACCGAGCACGCTCCTCAAAGCATGTTTCAGACATTGGGCCAACCCTTCCGTCATCCAAATTACCGTCGGCTCCTTGTGTTCCTCTGCACCTGGTTCTTTGCCATCAACTTGGCCGGTCCATTTTACGCTGTGTACATGATTAAACAACTTCAATTGTCCATGGCGTTAGTCGTCGGACTTGGAGCACTGAGCCAGATCACGAGCGTAATGTCGTTCCACATCTGGGGGGGGGCTGCGGACCGTTTCAGCAACAAGTCTGTTCTGTATGTGTCCGGGTATATGTACATCGGCAGCGTCCTGCTTTGGCCGTTTCTTGCCCTGTCCGACCGCTGCTTTTTCACGATCCCGTTGCTCGTGGCAGCGCAGGTGTTTATGGGTATCTCTATAGCCGGCATAAATCTCTGTACAGCGAACATCGCACTCAAGGCAGCACCGCACGGCAGAGCCACCTCGTTCTTGGCGGTGAACACGCTCGTGCATGGTCTCGCAGCGGCCGCGGCACCGATTCTCGGGGGAGTTATAGCCGACAGGCTGACTGGGCACGAGTTGCCTCTCACGTCTCACGCGTCGTCAGCTCACGCAGCCTCCATTCCTGTTTTCTCCGGCTTTGGCCTGCATGGGCTCCACTTCATCTTTTTACTCACCGCGATCCTAGGTTTGTACGCAATGCACCTCTTACGTGTGGTCCGCGAAGACGGTGAGGCCAAAGAATGGGTTGTCGTTAGACATCTCGCTACCGAGGCCGGAAATGCTTTCCGGCATGTATTCAGATTAGCCGCACTCCAGTATCTGTATATTTTTCATCTTCATCGTTGTCGAGAAACTGGTGTCGAACCCCAGGAAGGGTTTGAAGGGGAATAATTCCCGCGAGTACGTAGGAATTGGGCACAGACCCGGCCCGGTGCCACGATCATGCCTCCTAAGCGCTTCCGGGATAGATGAATCGCCTCCCTTCCCCCGGACAACGGGAGGCCGCGGGTGGAGGTCTACCGCTCTTCTAACTATGGGGATGAAGCCCCATTTTCATCATCTGCAGGAAGCTCGTGTGCCGCGGAGTTCTCATTTCCAGGTGACGCATGACAGCTAGTTTGGCCAGGTCTCCCATGAAGAGCCAAACAATACAGTAAGCCCAGATGACCCCTACGGCTCTCCAGTGGATAGGGGTATAAGGCCGAAGGGATAAACTACGAAGAGGGTGTTGTAGAGTTCTTCGATGCTTTGTTGCTGCGCCACGTCGCTGGAGATTTGTTCGATAGTCATTGGCACAAGCCTCTTTGCTAATGAAGAAAGACTGACGTGTCTGACCGGCGGCGGTTTCACCGTGCATTAAGAAACAGATGCTTGAGTTATACCCCTTGCCAAAAGTTTTGTCCGATTAGAGGTAGTCTGACACCGTCATTCCGGCGGAGGCCGGAATCCAGTTTTTTCAACATGTTCTGGACCCCGGCCTTCGCCGGGGTGACGGGTGGTGAACAGGTCATTACTTTTGGCAACGGCTATAATCTCTGCGCCGTTCCGGGTTCAAGATACCAAAATTATTCTGCAGTTCTTAATTTTCCCGGTGATTCTTTACCTTAACCGGTGTTCCCCGGGTCAAACGGATTTCTTGACCTTGGCACTTGATCTTTAGCAGAGAGCCTTCCCTGAGATTAAAGGTAAAACAATCACGCTCTATGGTGACTTCCACCACTTGCCCTTGAACGGTCAAGGGGAAGTGAAGGTGTTTGAGTTTCCGGGGCAGCCTCGGGTTGAACGATAAGCGCCCGCCCCGATCGCGCATGCCGGCCAGACCGTAAACGCAAAGCATCCAACTGCCGCCCATGGACGCGATGTGACAACCGTCTTTGACGTTTTCCTCAACATCATCCAGGTCCATGAGAACGGCATAGTGAGCATAATCCAGCGCCTTATCCAAATACCCGAGTTCAGCCGCAACTATACTCTCGATACAAACCGAAAGGGAAGAATCCCCTGTGGTTAAAGGATCGTAGTAATCAAATGTGCTTTTCATATATTCCCGGGAAAACTTGTGTCCCAGCAGGAACATTGCCAGGACCACGTCCGCTTGTTTAATTACCTGATGACGATAAATTTTCAGTGGGTGAAAGTGGAGGAACAGAGGATATTTTTCGGCAGAGGTATGTTCGAAATCCCAAACCTTCTTGTCCAGGAAGCTGTCATCTTGCGGATATATCTTTAGTTCTTCATCTACCGGGATATACATCTTTTCGGCGGCTCGCCGCCAATCATTAACCTCGGAGGGGAATTCCAAACCGGTTTTCTGCACCAAGGCGGAAAATCGTTCCGGGTTTTTCCGATGAAGGGTCTCCACCGCAATTGCCGCGTAGGATAGGTTATTTTGCGCCATGAGGTTGGTGTAAAGATTGTCGTTCACAACAGTTGTGTATTCATCCGGCCCTGTTACCCCGTGGATGCAAAATTTCCCTCCTTTGCGCTCTGAAAAGAACCCCAGGCCGTGCCACATGCGGGCCGTTTCCACCAGCATCTCCACTCCAGCTTCCACCAGGAATTCTTCGTCCCCTGCCACCTCAACATATTTTTGCAAGGTGTACATTAAGTCCGCATCGATGTGATATTGGGCCGTGCCCGCAGCATAATAAGACGAGGCTTCTTCCCCGTCGATCGTCCTCCAGGGAAACAGGGCTCCCCGTTCACCGACTTCTTCGGCTCGCTTTCGAGCCTTATCCAGCATTCTATACCTGAAATTCAGCAGATTCCGGGCAATTTGGGGGGCTGTGTATATCAGGAAAGGGAGCAAATACATCTCGGTGTCCCAAAAATAATTACCGTCGTAAGCCTGCCCTGTGAGCCCCTTTGCCGGAATTCCATTCTCCTCCACTCGGACCGAGGCCTGGTGGATTTGGAAGAGATTGAACCGCAAGGCTTGCTGCAATTCTCCGGCCCGATGTTTTCGATCAGGGTCACCTTCGATTTGTACGTCGCTCCGGGTCCAGAAATCATCCAGACACCGGCGCTGCCCGGCCAGGAGTTTCAAACCCGGAAGCCATGCCCAGGTCCAGGGTCCGCTCGGCCGCACCGCTCAGTTCTTCGAACGACAGGTTGGAGGAGGTGTGATAGGCCATGAATTTGATGATCTTTGCGGGTATCTCCGGATAAGCATTGAACGACAAAACGACTTTGCCTGCGTCTTCCGAACAATCACTTCTTATCGCGCACGAAGAATCCGTTTCAATTTTATGGTCAACTGCGCAGACCACGGCCAAGCAGCTTGTTCCGGTTTCGTGGCCCAACACCATTCGACTCTCCTCACAGCGGTGCAGACGGGGGAGCAGCGCTCTACCTTGGCGGTCGCGATGGAGTCGGGGATCGGCTTCCCGCGCCGAATGGCGCGGGTCCAGGCGCATTTCCGAATAGATGATCACTGGAGCCTCGGCGTTCAACAATGTGACCTCATAGGATATGGCCGCCAGGTGACGCCGTTCATAAGATACAAGCCTTTTCGACCTGATAGCGACATGCTTGCCCGAGGCCGTCTCCCAGATGATATCCCGATCTAGAGTCCCGGTCCGAAAATCGAGAATACGCTCAAATTTGATCAGGCGAGCATCTTTAAGAGAAAAGAGCTCGTCATCCACAAACAGTCTGATGATTTTGCTGTCAGCCACATTGACAATGGCTTGCCCCTCTTTGGCAAACCCGGACAGTTCCTCTCCATAACAGATAGACCAGGTCTCATAGAACCCATTGATATAGGTACCGTTTTCGAACGCTGAATCACCTTCTTCAAAACTCCCTCGCATTCCCAGATAACCGTTGCTTGTGGAGAAGATAGTTTCAGTCTGTGCTAGAAAACGGGGATAAAATTGCCTTTCGACAATCCGCCAAGGGTCAACGGGATAGATGTCCTGGGGTGGGTTGACGGGTTGGCGTTTTAGCATAGCTTACTCCCTCAGATAATAACTGATGGCGAAATCAGCATCAGGATAACAGATCCGCCAGGTCCGTCACCACCAAATCAGCCCCGTTTTCACGGAGAGCGTCGGCATCTCCCAGGCGATCAACGCCGATCACCAGCCCGAATTTGCCATTGCGGCCGGCCTGCACCCCGGAAAGGGCATCCTCCACCACCACGGCCCTTTGAGGTTCAACGCCGAGGATCTCCGCGGCTTTGAGGTAGGCATCCGGAGCCGGCTTCCCCTTCATGTTCAACTTGTCGGTCATATTGCCATCAATTCGCGCCTCAAAGAGGTCCGCGAGGCCGGCAGCCTCAAGGACGACCTGGCAATGTTTGCTCGAGGAGACCACTGCCGTTTTGAGCCCTAACTCGCGGAGATGTCGGAGCCAGGCCACCGTCCCTGTGAAGACTTCGACACCCTCCGACTTCAAGTCTTTCTCGAACAGCTCGTCTTTGCGGTTTCCCAGACCACAAATCGTTTCTTTATCCGACGAGTCTTGAGGGTTTCCGTAGGGCAATCTGATGCCTCGTGAATCGAGAAAGCTTTGAACTCCCTCGTAGCGCGGTTTGCCGTCCACGTATTTTTCGTAGTCTGCCTGGAGATCGAATCGTTGGAAGGGCTCACCGGTCTTCCCGGCCCGTTTACTCAGTAAGGCATCGAATGTCTTCTTCCAACAAGCCGCGTGAAGTTTGGCGGTGTCGGTGATCACGCCGTCCAAATCAAACAGCACGGCATCGAACCGATTTCGGCTGACTGCCTCCGTTTTGGGGTTCATAGGACTTTCCTTCCAAATACGACGCGAGAGGGGACGACCTCGATTGAAACACCCTCATGACATAGAACCGGCGCAATCCATCTTCGCTTTCACTCTTATCCGGGTAAATTTCAGAATAAGTGCCTTCGAGGTAGGTGTGGGAATGAACGGCCGCTGCTCCGTGTCCCGGCCCCGAGACAAACACCATATTCAGATCGTGTTTCTTAATCAACCGATTAAGGCGCACCCACGTGAATGTCCGGCCGTGGTTGCAGCACCAGCGGCCCAAAAGTCTACTCTCGACTTGCTCAATTTTCGGGAACTCTCTCAATCGCGCATTGTCACGCAGATAGATCGTGCCTACGCAAAGATTAGGCGTTGCTCGCCAATATGCGTCAATTTTGCGCAATACCTCAGCGCTTAACGGTCCTTCAAACGGAAACGTGGCTGCTTCGGACATGACGAGCTCGTTCCCCTGATGGTGTCCGGTTCGTAAGAGATCTTCGTCGCCGACGGCTAATTAGGTCCGCCGTTAGACGATCCGGCAGTTCGACATCGACTTTACGGTTCCAATTACTCTGAAATGTCCTTTTTCATTTGCTCAAATTCTTCCTTGGAGATTTCGCCTTTCACGTAGCGCTTTTTCAAAATCTCTAATGGGGTCTCGGAAGCTTGTCGTTCCCCTGGGTAGGGCCCTCCAGTGGCTCTGACGCCTCCTCGGCCCGCAACGGCATAAATAAGGATTACGACAAGGATGACAAGTAATATCCATCCCCAGGGTATCATCCATATTCCCCAACCCATCATGTCATGCATCCAACCATAGTGCGGTCCCATGAGTCGCTCCCCTTTGGGAACTTTGTGTTGAAATGAATGGCCCACAAATTCGTATGCACTAGATAAAACAAAAGAACTGCTTCATGCTCATTTTGTGGATTAAGCAAACTGAATCTCCACCGCAAAATTAATTCCGGAGCCAAAAAAGTAGCTTTTCGAGTGATCCGAATTATTTTGGCTTCTCAGTCGATTGTCCTTGAGTAACATTCTTCGCGCCTTCTTGGATTTTCTTGTTCCCTTCGGTCATCTTCTTTGCCGCTTCCGGAGCCTTATGCTCTTTCATCATTGTCATACCTTGGCCCATCATCTTTGACCCTTGCATCATCTGTTTGCACGATTGCATCATGGGATTCATCTTTTTCATCATCTCTTTGTTGCCGGTCATCTTTTGCTGAGCTTCAGAAAGCATCTTCTTGCCTTCCTGCATCATCGTGGAGCCGTCTTTCATCATTTGCTCAGCCTTGTCGACGTCCTTCTTGTTTTGGATCATTTTTGCCGCTTCCAGCATCTTTTGGGCCCCTTCTGTCATTTTCTTGGAGCCTTCCATAACAGATGATTTCACTTTCGTGACGTTTTCAGGCATGGCAGCTTTCGATCCTGTTTGAGCCATCGCAGTCAAAAATGCTGCAACCACAAACAATCCGCAGGCGGCAACGATCGCGGTAATTCGGCCGAGCACACTTAACGTTTTCATAATGATCCCCTCCGCTATAGAATTTGGTTTTTTGGACATTTATTTCAATTTCAAGTTCCGCTGTTCCTTAAGAAGAGCCCGGGTCAAAACTTGACAAAACGAACCAAGCACCCAATTTCCTCTTAAGATTCTCGCGGCGCAGGAGGTATCCTCATGAGCGACGTAAGAGAAGAACCTGCGACCCCTAAGACCGCCGATTCAGTACCCTCCGTTCGTGCGAGGGCAAATTCCGAGTCTCATCACGAGATGGCGCCATCTGCTCAGGAACGTTGCGAGCACTGCGATCCCGGTACGCCCTCGGACTGCTCTGTAAAATCTCGAGACAGGGGATCTCCTTCCGCAGGGTTGTACACCTGTCCGATGCATCCCGAAATCCGAGAGGAGAAACCTGGCGGTTGTCCGAAGTGCGGCATGGCGCTTGAGCCGATTTTTCCGCAAACGGGAGGCAAACGCACTGAATGGACTTGCCCCATGCACCCGGAAGTAGTGCAAGACAAGCCCGGTAACTGTCCGAAGTGCGGTATGGCGCTGGAACCGCGAAGTGTCCTATCCCAAGAAGAAGAGGAAAATCCTGAGCTGGTTGACATGCGCCGGAGATTTTGGGCGAGCATATTCCTGAGTGTTCCCGTATTCGTGCTGGCAATGGGGCACCTTATTCCGGGGAAGCCGCTCCAATATTTGGGCACTCCTGCAACTTTGAGGTGGGTCGAATTCATACTTGCTACGCCCGCGGTTCTATGGTGCGGCTGGCCGCTCTTGGTGCGAGGTTGGCAATCGCTCGTTAACCGCAGCCTGAACATGTTCACCCTCATCGGGCTCGGCGTTGGCATGGCATATTCCTACAGCGTGGTCGCGCTGTGGCTTCCCGGCATTTTTCCTCGCTCGTTCCGCAGCCCGGCAGGTTTGGTGGAAGTCTATTTCGAAGCTGCAGCAATGATTGTCACTCTGGTTTTGTTGGGCCAGGTTCTGGAGCTCAAAGCCCGCAGTCAAACCAGCTCGGCAATCAAGGAATTACTTGGGATGGCTCCCAAAAAGGCTAGAATCATCCGAGATGACGGAACTGAAGAAGACGTGCCTCTGGAAGAAGTTCAGGTGGGTGATCGCCTGAGAGTCCGACCAGGCGAGAAAATCCCGGTGGATGGCACCGTAGCGGAAGGCTCAAGTTCCGTGGATGAGTCAATGGTGACTGGGGAGCCGATTCCTGTGGAAAAGGGACCTGACGATAAGGTGATCGGCGCAACGGTGAACGGCAGCGGCTCTCTCATCATGAGAGCAGAGCGGGTCGGATCGGAGACTCTGCTCGCCCGGATCGTTCAGATGGTATCCGAGGCCCAACGCAGCCGGGCGCCTATTCAGAAGTTGGCCGATGTTGTCGCCGGGTACTTTGTTCCCACAGTGGTGGGCATCGCTGTCGTCACATTCATAGTTTGGGCTTTGGTCGGGCCTGATCCTCGCATGGCTCACGCATTGGTAAACGCAGTCGCGGTTCTGATCATTGCTTGTCCGTGCGCCCTGGGTTTGGCCACCCCGATGTCGATCATGGTCGCAACGGGCAAGGGAGCCACTTTAGGTGTGCTGTTCAAGAATGCCGAAGCGATAGAGGTCATGAGGCAGGTCAACACGCTCGTGGTGGACAAGACCGGAACACTCACCGAAGGCAAACCCAAACTGGTTGATGTTGCGGTGACCGACACCCGGGACGAACAGGCGATCCTGGGCCTGGCCGCGAGCCTGGAGAGAGGGAGCGAACATCCTCTGGCCGCGGCCATAGTAGACGGAGCACAAGCAAAGGGAGCTCGTCTTTCGCATGTCGAAAATTTCGAGTCTCGGACTGGAAAAGGAGTGATCGGTAGGGTCGATGGTCGCACCGTGGCACTCGGAAATCGAAAGCTTGTCGACGAACTTGGAGTAGAGGTTGGATCGCTTGTCGAAAAGTCCGAGGCTATGCGTGGTCAAGGACAGACCGTCATGTATTTGATCGTTGATAACGAGCCTGCAGCCTTGCTCGGCGTTGCCGATCCCATAAAAGAAACGACGCCGAACGCGATTGAAGCCCTGCACCGTGAAGGAATGGAAATTGTGATGATCACCGGCGACAGTAAAACAACGGCGTCTGCCGTGGCAGGGAAGCTCGGCATTGACCAGGTCATGGCTGAAGTGCTGCCGGACCAGAAGGCTGCTGCGGTCAAGAAGCTGCAAGGGGAGGGACGTATCGTGGCTATGGCCGGCGATGGAATCAACGATGCCCCCGCTCTGGCGCAAGCCCAAGTGGGCATCGCTATGGGGACCGGCACGGATGTTGCCATGGAGAGCGCGGGGGTCACCTTGGTCAAAGGCGATCTGACAGGCATTGTGCGTGCCAGGAAGCTGAGTCGAGCGACCATGCGAAATATCAAGCAGAACCTGTTCTTCGCGTTCGTGTACAACTCAATAGGGGTACCCGTTGCCGCAGGTGTGCTGTACCCCTTCTTCGGCATTTTGCTCAGTCCGATTATCGCTGCTGCGGCCATGAGCTTCAGTTCAGTCTCGGTCGTGGGCAACGCCCTGAGACTGCGCCGTCTGTCTGTTTGAGATCCACTCGACGTGGCAAGCTCGATCCTGAGAAGGTTTGCCAATGGGAGGGCAGCGGATCTATGATTCGTGGATTAGACAAAATCAAATTGATTCAAATTTACGATCGCGTAGCAAGACACTACGATTATCAGCACGCATTCCTGACTGCGCGGTCGGATCAGAAGGGGCGTCGAGTCGTCGTAGCTAAGACGGTACACCCGAAAAACACCGTTCTGGACATTGGGGCCGGCACCGGCAGTACAGGCCTGTTAGCAGCGGAAAAAGTGGGGCCGAAAGGCCGGGTCGTTCTGCTGGACCAAAGCAGTGTGATGTTGGATGTTGCCCGAGAAAAAGCGGCATCAATGGGGTTGACGGATCGTACGCATTTTCTAAGAGGTGACATCATGAGGTTGCCGTTTCGAGACGGCCTCTTCGACGTCGTGCTGTCCACATATAGTGTGTGTCCGCTCGCGAATCCTGCAGCAGGAGCGCTGGAAGCTTTCCGAGTCTTGAAACCGGGGGGCTGGTTGGCATTTGCACACTCCACGGAACCGGCAAATCCATTGATTCGTCGAATCGCACGATGGGTTGAGGCGGCTGTATGGCGCTTGCCGTCCATTTCACTCGGTTGCCGTCCGGTGTCCGTGCTGCCGGCTCTCGAGATGGCGGGGGCTGAGTTAGTATTCAGTAAAATCATCGGCGTACCCTTGTGGCCCTTTCTTGTCATTGTCGTTCGAAAGCCGCTTTGACCTTGGGGACATTAGGAATCGAGTAGGGCCGCACGTCGTCGTTGTCCCTCGCATCGCGGGGTCGGGCATGGCCCTAGTTGTCTTGTATCCTGTTCCAAGAAGTGCTTGCCCTTTCGACCCGTACGTCGGCAGTGAAGAGGCAGAGGAAACGAGAAATTCTCCGCGATCTCCGCTGTGAACTATTTCGATTCCTGGTAATTGACTTACCGGCCAATGACCTTTATGATGAACTATCGCTCCATGATAAGATGATGAAATGTTACCGCGAGCGAGTGTTGAAAAAACTAAATCGTAAGCTGGCATAATTGGTCAGCCTTAACGTCATCATTATGTTGCGCTCTGCGCATGTAGAATTGATCGGTTGGCAATATAATATGCGTATTTCTCCGAGTCCTATCACAGATTGTGGAAGAAACGACCGGCTTCCGAGCCGCTGACGGAGAAAACCTATGAAATATCCTGTCTTCCGAGCCGGTGAGATCCTGGACATGGCCGTCCAAATAGAGCGACAGGGCATACAATTTTATGAAGTGTGCGCATCGACAAGATTGTCCGAAGACGTTTTGAAGGTCTTCAGGCACTTGATGGAGCAGGAGCAGTTGCACGTCGAAATATTTTCCGAGATGAAAGTAGGGCTCGACAATTATTATCTTCCGGAAACGTACACGGGAGAATTGCGAAGCTATGTGGATAGCTTCGTCAAGGATCAGGTTTTTTACGGACCGGCAGAAGCTTTACGGCAGGCTAACAGCATTGAAGATGTATTCCAAGCCATAGAGTTCGGCATCGACTTTGAGCAGCGCTCAATACTGTTTTACTCCGCCATCAAGGAAGTGATTCGTCGTTCCGAAACCAAAGTGGTTGACGATGTGATCTCTCAGGAACACGGTCACATACGGTCACTCCTAGCGTTGCGCCACCAGTTGGAGCTGAGGAGTGCTTGAACGGAGAGGGCATGCAAGCCTATGTAGTCTCACACGAGGACTGGAACATCTTCCTGACTCGCCTCGTGGAAGCCGGGACAGTCTTCGGTCCTCGCGAACGGCCGGACCAGCCGGGATTTCATCATTTTGATCGTTTGAACGATCCGCTGGATCTGACTCTAGACTACGTGACCACAACTATTCCCCCTAAAAAGGTCTTTTTCCCTCCGATTGAGACTCTGTTCTCTTTTACTGAGAATGGAGCGCTTTCCGTCAATCGCATCCGAGAATACACTCCATTCACTCTGATCGGTGTTCATCCTTGCGATCTGGAAGCGATAGACGCGCTGGACGCGGCGTACTCGTATCCTCCAGCCGAAATAAGATGGGCCGACAACAGAAATCGTGCCACTATTATCGGGGTTGATTGTCTGCCCGACGAGTATTGCTTTTGTACCTCAATCGGAACCGGCGGATCTCGTAAAACCTGTGATCTGTTCCTAACGCCAATCGATGATGCTTACCTCGTCGAAGTACACACGCTGACCGGTCAGAGGCTTCTAGAAGGTACCCCGAAAGCTCCAGCCAGTGTCCGTGATATGGACGAAGGCGACCGTTGGCGCTCGGAAAAAACTGCACGGATGACCGCTTCTTTGGCTGCTCCGATACCCGAGTTCGCGAAGATCCTTGACCGCGGCGGGCTTACACCCGTATGGGAAGAGATTGCGTCACGGTGCTACAGTTGCGGGTCGTGCAACACGACCTGTCCCACCTGTTTCTGTTTCAACATGCACGACGAATTCGACTTGACACTCGCCGCGGGTGTACGGAAGCGCTCATGGGATTCCTGTCAACTTCTGGAGTTCGCTTTGGTTGCGGGCGGTCACAACTTTCGTGGTGAACGCTGGCAACGGGTGCGGCATCGTTGGCACCGCAAGTTCCTCTACCTTTATAGGCGGCTGGGTCGCCCGTACTGTGCTGGCTGCGGTCGTTGTAGCCGGGCCTGTACCGCGGACATCAACATAGTGGACGTTTCAAACCAGCTCATAAGCTATTCTCGGAACGGGGGCCGCAATGCCTGAGAGCGCCACAGAGGGGCCCGACGCAGGGCAGGGCGTATTCTATGAGCCGCAATTGGCTATGGTTGCCAGGGCTTACGTAATGAGGCCCACGGAAGGCTTCCTGGAAATAGAATTGTACGACGGTAGCCCATTGAACCACCTGCCCGGGCAATTCGTCATGGTATCCGTCTTCGGCCACGGTGAAGCGCCAATATCCATTTGCTCTTCCCCGACTCACGAAGAAAGCTTTGAGCTGTGCGTAAGGGCGGTAGGCAATTTGAGCCGCGCAGTGGACGCGGTTTGCGCTGGCGACCTGATCGGAATCAGAGGGCCGTACGGCCGAGGCTTTCCCGTTGTTGAAATGCGAGGTCGAGACGTCCTGGCCATCGCTGGAGGAATTGGCATAGCCCCTCTCAGATCCCTCATAACTTATGTGCTGGATAACCGCGAGGATTACGGGAGGCTGATTATAGTTTACGGCGCGAGGAGCCCTTCAACCCTGCTTTTTCACGATGATCTTGAGAAGTGGTCGAAGGCTCCCGGCGTGAAGTTATACGTGACAGTCGATCAACCGGATGACACGTGGACGGGGAGAACAGGCGTTTTAACGTTGCCTCTCCGAGAAATCGAGCTGAATTCCGGTCACGGGATGGCAGTCGCGGCTGTTGGGCCGCCTGTGATGTACCGGTTTGTTGCGATGGAACTGCTCAAAAGAGGACTCAGTGAGAATCAGATATATTTTTCTCTGGAAAGACAGTTCAAGTGTGGAATCGGGAAATGCGGGCACTGTCAGCTTAACGATGTTTATGTGTGTCAGGATGGACCCGTGTTCCGTTATTCGGACCTCCTCGGGCGCATCGAGGCCGTTGAAGCATGGGCACCGGAAAAGGATCAAGATTAGCGCCGAGGAAAACGGTCACCCTGTGGGGCGGACTTTCCAGTCCGCCAAATCTAAGACAAGAAACCACAGACTGGAAAGTCTGCGCCACAAGCAGGATAGCAAGGAGTGCAATTTGGTTCGTCGGACGGGCATCTTGCCCGTCATCCTTGGTAGACGGAGTCTGTCCCGCGTCTCTCGGGACTTTCCCACCATTCGCTCCTCGCAATGACAGAGGACATAAGGTTCGCCGCTTACGTGATAGGGTACGAACAGCGAAGGGAGTTTGATTTTGCAGGTAGCCAACAGACCGCGAGTAGCTTTCTTTGATTTCGCCTGCTGCGAAGGCTGCCAATTGACGGTGTTGCAGCTTGAAGAAAAACTGATTGAAATTGTCAAGCATGTAGAGATAGTCACCTGGCGCGAGGTTATGTCGGATGAAAGCCAAGAATACGACATTGCCTTTTGTGAAGGAAGTGTAACACGACAAGAGGATATTGACCGTATAAAACAAATCCGAGAGAGAGCTAAAACTCTTGTCTCCCTCGGAGCCTGCGCAAGCATCGGTTGCCATAACGCGTTGAAGAACACGCAGCCAATGGAAAAAATGCTCGAAATTGTATACGGCAGCGAGTCTCGTCACTTCGACACTGTGCCCGCACGTCCGATTTCTGCTGTCGTCCCCGTTGATTATCAGATCCAAGGGTGCCCTGTTAGCTTGCCGGAATTCTTAACAGTGTTCAAACACATCCTCACAGGACAAACGTACCATCCTCCAAACCAGCCGGTCTGCGTAGAGTGCAAGTTGAATGACCATGTCTGCGTTTACGAAAAAGGCATTGTTTGTCTCGGCCCGCTGACACGCTGCGGATGCAATGCGATCTGCACCGCGTACGGCGATCCGTGTCAGGGGTGCCGAGGCTTCATGGATCAGGCGAACCTCAAGGCAATATCGACGGTCCTCTCCCGGGAACGGCTCCATGCCATCATGGACGCGGTGGCAAAGAAGAACGCCCTCACGGCAGAGGGGATCCGGGATAAATTCTCCGTATACAACAATTGGCCTGATTTACGACTCGAGGAGATTTCCGCCAATGACCACGGACGCCAAGATCAAAGTGCACCACATCACAAGAGTTGAAGGACACGGCGACATTTCCGCCGAGATCAAAGACGGCCGACTGGTGGATGTGCGATTCGCCATAGTTGAAGCTCCGCGGCTTTTTGAAGCCTTTCTCCTGGGACGGTCCTATGACGAGGTCACCCATATTGCGCCCAGAGTTTGCGGTATATGTTCGGTAAGCCACAAGTGCGCGGCTCTGAAGGCAACTGAAACCGCTCTGGGAGTGGATATCCCCGAACAGACCCTCTTGTTGCGGCGGCTTGCTTTTCACGGAGAAGTGATAAGTAGCCACATTTTGCATATCTACTTCCTGGCCGGACCGGACTTCTTCAATGTGACGAGTGTCTTCCCGCTCGTTGAGAGCAACCCGGACGTAGTGCGACGAGCCATGCGCATGAAGAAGCTGGCTTATGACCTTTGTGCCACGGTTCTTGGCAGACACACACATCCGGTTGCCATGACTGTAGGCGGCTTCAGTTTTGTTCATTCGGAAAGTAGGCTCGCTGCAATGAGGGAACGGTTGGAGGAGGGGTTGGAGGACATAAAAGCCACCGTAAAGTTGTTCAAAGCTGTAAATCTTCCTGAATTCGAGCGTGAAACGCAGTACGTTTCGCTCAAGCATCCGGCGCACTATGCATTCTATGACGGCGATCTGTTTTGCAGCGATGGCGAATCCGTGCCAGTCGATCGGTACCGGGAGGTACATACACGAACAGGTCGTCTCTTATTCTACTGCCAAGCACGCGGACCGGCATCGGTCGCAGTACATGGTGGGAGCCTTGGCTCGTGTCAACAACAACCGCGGGCAACTCAGTCCTCTCGCGCTGGAAGCCGCCCATGATCTAGGAATTAAGCTGCCGTGCTACAATCCGTATGCGAACACTTTCGCGCAAATTGTGGAATGTGCCCATTGCCTTGAAGACGGTATTCACATCATTGACATGCTTTGCGAGCGAGGGATTAGAGCGGAAGAAGAGCAGGTGGAAGTTGCGACTCGCTCCGGCAGCGGAGTAGGAGCCGTCGAGGCCCCTCGCGGCACTCTGTTCCACGAATACGAATACGGGGCTGACGGCAAATGTATTGCAGCAAACCTGGTCATTCCCACTGCACAAAATTTGGCGAACCTCGAGGCGGACATGCGTGCGTATGTTCCGGCGATTATCGAACAAACCAAGGACTCCATTACCCACAAGCTGGAAATGCTCGTCCGCGCATACGATCCTTGCATTTCCTGCTCTACGCACGTCATTTTAGCAACGTAATACCAATGCGCAATCAAACAAGTGACAATTGCGGCGTGGATATGGTGGGGCATCCCGCGCGGAACGCGGGACTGCCTGCCATTCGTCACCCCGGACTCCGATCCGAGCATGGTAGGGGCGAATGGCATTCGCCCTGGGCGACCGCCGGTCGCCCCTACATTGCCCCGAGTACGCGGGCATGACGACAGGCAATCACGCCCGGGCGTGCCTGTCCCACCAAGAACAGGGTGTTACTTGTTTGAAGGAGAATCGGTGTAGGATCTTGGAAGGAGACGGTTCCAAGATTGGCTGAACGACGGGGCATCAATTTTGAGGCAGCGTTAAGCTTTCCCTCAATCCACGAGCCTGTAAGGCCTGGTTGTATGCAGACATTATGTCACGTTGAGAGATTATCCCGACAACCTTTTTCCCATCTTCCCCTCCGCGAACCACGGGTAGCCTTTCAATTCCATTATCGTCAATCAATCTCAGGGCCGTGTCCAAATTATCCGCGGTCGTGACGGAGATTGCCGGAATCGTGGCAATATCCCTTGCTATTACGACGTCACTGATATTCTCTTCGAATATCACTTCCCGAAAATCTTTGAGGGAAAGCATGCCGACGAGATTTCCGTCCGTATCGGTTACTGGAAACGACGTATGTTGGCTGTAAGGTATTATCCGAACTAACTCTCCCCATGAGGTTCCCTCGAGCACGGTTTCCGGGTGCCAAGTCATAAAGTCCTCGACCCGCAAGCTCTTGAGAATGTTGACGTCTCTACCGGCCTGAATGTCCACCCCTCTGCGCAGAAGCTTTAAGGTGTAGATCGACTCCCGTTTGAGACCCCGCGCGACGAATGTTGAAATTACACAACAAATCATGAGGGGCGGTATGATGCGGTAATCCTGGGTCGTTTCGAAGATGATGAGAAATGCCTGAATCGGCGCATGAGTGGCTCCTGCGACCACGGCCCCCATACCCACCACGGCATAGGCGCCGGGCGGGGCCGTATATTCAGGAAACAAAAAATGGACGGCATAGCCGAAAGCCTCTCCTAGCATTGCCCCCATGAAGAGCGAAGGTGAGAAAATTCCTCCGGATCCTCCGGAACCAACTGTTATCGAAGTAGCAAAGATTTTCAAAGGGACGAGAACAAGGACCATGCTCCATACATCCTGATTCAGCAACGCTTTTTGTATAGAATCGTACCCAACCCCCATCACCTGCGGGAATCTTAGCGCAATGATTCCGATAATAGTTCCGCCTACGGCGGCTTTCATATAGTCCGGCACTTTCCAAGCATCCCAGAAATCTTCGCTCTTGTACACCGAAATAATGAAGCAAACTGCCACCAATCCACCCAGCAAACCAAGGACCGCATAGGACCAAAGTTCCCACGGGGAGATCCAATCATAAGGAGGAACACGAAATGCCGGATAGTTTCCCAGGAAGTGACGCGAAACGGCGACCGCGACCACGGAAGATAGCATTATGGGAGTAAACGTCGGCACAGCAAAGTCGGCAAGTACGATTTCCAAGGCGAAAACAGCCCCCGCCATCGGAGCATTAAATGTAGCCGCAATGCCGGCGGCAGCACCGCAGGCCACAAGCACCCGAAGCTTGTCGCTGGGAACTCTCAGAAGCCCGCCGAGGAGCGAACCCGCCGCACTTCCAATTAGAACTATAGGACCCTCGCGGCCGACCGATCCTCCTGAGCCTATACACAGGCCCGAGGCGATAGTCGTCACAAACGAGACGCGTTTCCTAATCGTTCCGCCCTGGGTGGCTACCGCATCCATGACCTCCGGCACACCATGCCCTTTAGCCTCCCTGGCCAGAAAGTACCACGATCGGCCCGACAAAGACTCCGCCTATGGCCGGCCCCAGCATAACTCTCCACCAAGGAAGAGATTGGACAACCGGGACAAGATCGCCGCCGTTCGAATATATGAGTGTCTGAAAAAATTCTATGAGATACCTGAAGACTACAGCGCCGAGCCCGCCGCAAACTCCGACCAGCACCCCCAGACTTGGCAGCATGAGGCCGCCCGTGTAATTGAGGATCGTTGGCCTCGGTCGTGGCGCTCTACCATCAGTGGAATCGTTCCCTTGCATTGACCCCTCAAATCCGGGAATAGTCTTCAAAAGGATCAGCCTTGTCAAGCTCCAGGATAATCGAAGATGGGAACCGCTTCGTGGCTGTTGAAAAGGCGATTTGGCACGCACTTTCCGAAGGGAATTTGTTTCGGAGCAGCCCCATAGATATCATTTCATGAAACTCTTGTCTTCCACTTAATTCACGGCGTGTATCTTTCGACTCGCCTCAATATCTATTCCACGGCGAAAGAGTTTGAGCGTATAAATTGACTGTCTCTTTATTCGGTAAGCAATAAATGTGGATAATGCGCAGCAAAGCGCTAGCGGCAGAATCATTCCATAATCCTTGGACATCTCAAGCACCATCACAAGGGCTTGTAGTGGTGCGAGAGTCGTTCCTGCAACCGCAGCGCACATGCCGACAACGGCATAAGCGCCTACGGGTGCGGCAAACTCAGGAAAGACAGCATTGACGCCAAACCCGAAAAGGCTCCCATGCACGGCCCCCATAAAGAACGAAGGAGCCAATATGCCTCCCGAGCCTCCGGAGCCCAGGGTTACGGTTGTTGCCAGTATCTTGAGAGGCAGCAAGATCAGCAGAAGGCTCGGGACCTGTTGCCCCAGCAAAACCCTTCCGATGGTCGAGTCCCCGAGTCCCATTACTTGAGGAAAATACAGGCCGAGACATCCGACGACGATGCCGCCTATTGATGCTTTGCAGTATTCGGGGATCCTGAAAGAATTCCAAAGATCTTCCATCTTGTAGGTAGAGAGAGATTGTAAAGGCAACAGCCACCAGCCCGGCTCCTGCCCCCAATACGACGTAAGACGGCAGTTCAAAAGCGGAGTGCCAGGCGTATGGTGGAATCGAAAATAGGGCATAATTCCCCAAGATCGTGCGAGCGACTACCGTGCCCAGAACTGAAGAAAACAGGACCGGCGCGGCAGTGGACAAAGTAATATCGACCAGGACTATTTCAAGGGCAAAGATAGCCCCGGCAATGGGAGCATTGAACGTTGCGCCTATTCCGGCCGCGGCGCCGCAGCCGACCAGCACACGTAACTGTTGCGATGAGAGTCCCAGCGACTGCCTCAAAGCGGAACCGATTAACCTGCACATTTGGATTATCGGACCTTCTCGACCGGCAGAACCGCCTGAACCTATGCAGATCGCTGAAGCAACTGCTTTTACCAGTACAAGCCGTTTTCTGATGATGCTCCCGCCAAGGGCTGATGCATAAATTACTTCGGGGACGCCGGAACCTTTGGCTTTCCCTGGCAAAGAAATATACCAACGGGCCGACCACGGCCCCGCCGATTGCCGGACCGAGAACTATCCGCCACCCGGCAATAAAAGGTACTATCTCGCTGAAGTCGCCGGAGTGGGAGTAAATTAGCCGCTGGAATAATTCAATGAGCCCCCTAAATACAACTGCGCCCAACCCGCCGAAAATCCCGTCAATATTACCAGCGCGGGCAGTATCAGGGTAGACGACGGGGAATACTCGTTTGTTTCAAGATCTGTCATGCAGCCACGCTACCCAACGAGCACGTTGCGAGGCGAGAGTATTCGGAACGGTTCACCTGACAAAGAAACTTGACCTTCATTGTGAGGATTAGTGGTGTGGGCATCCTGCCCGCCACCGCGTTCATCTGGCAAAGAAACTGAATCGTCATTGCGAGGGCGCAAGCCCGTGGCAATCTCCCAATCTGGGAGAAAAGATTGCTTTCCCGCGGAACGCGGGATTTCACTTCTCGCGATGGCATCCCTCCTTCAAGCCGATTCTTTTGCAAGGCTACTATCCGAAAAGCCATTGTCAGCACAAAATTGACTAATTCCGGGCCTCCGCTTCGAGCGGCTCGATTTTCGCGTTATCGACAATTTCTATACAGCCTATTACACTCTGGGCTGCCGGACATTTGGTCAAATATATTGCAAGGGCATGCCTTGCGTCGTCTTCTTTGCCCGGTGGAACCTTCAAATCGTAATTAACGCGAATTCTGGTGATCTTTAGCACACCGTTGACATCCTCGATATCGCCTTCCACATCAGCCCAAAAATTATCCGGAGGTGTGCTGATTTGTTTTCCGGCCAGGACCCCGGCCAGTGTCCCCATCATTCAGGCGGCAACTGCCGTGATTATGTGATCCAACGTGGCGGGGTGCTCCTGCGCCGGCTCAACCTTGTAAAATTCTTTGATGCCGCCGTGGACACCATAATAGACTTCGCCTGGAAAACCCTTGATAATTGCCTTCCTGGTCGGGCCTTCTTCTCTAACGATCCTGCTGACAGACGTATGAACAATTTTGCCCATTTCAACCTCCCGCCAAAGCTATTAAATCGTCGTTTGTAGGGTACTTCTTCAACGAGAACAGAGCAAGCGTTTAGTTTTTGCATTAGCAGAATTGCCCGGGCTGAAGAGGCCGGGTTAACGCGGGTGCCCAAAATAATATCCCTTTGACCATCTACACTTAGAACCTTGAGGGGACGCCGGCGCTACTCCGGATCGGCGTCCGGGGTGACCCCACGTTCCACGCGAGATGCCCTACCATATCTTGTCCAGGATTGTTACCTCTTTGCCGGCGCATTGGTATTAGCAGGTCCTGTTTACAGTCGCACCGGAACTAAATTTCACAGGCTTACTCTAATTAACAGAACGAATGACGGCCAATTTGACGTTCGCTGTCTGAACGCAGCACATTGGTCATGATTCTCATTTACGATCGGCGGGTGAATTGTTGAGCCGATCGACGGGCGGGCAATTGTACGTGTGGAGAACCGCAAATGAAAATCGCAAGTCCCGGCATATTGCCGGCAATGATTATAATCTTGCTTACATGCTTTATCTCGTCTAACCTGTCCTGGTCCAAAGCTCAGGTGCCGGTGGAACCGTTTGCTGTGGTGAAGGCGGTGCAAGGAATCGTTGACATGACCACGGCAAGGGTCCACCAGCCGGTGGAGCTTATGAACGGGGACATAGTCCATGTTCGGGACACCATAGCCACGAATGCGCGCAGCAAACTTCTGCTGAAATGGAAGACCGGGGTATTGACCTCGCTGAGCGAGCAGTCCTCTGTGTCGATTGGTCGAAGCGGGACCCCGAGCAGCCTGGTTAACGTCCTTAAGATGACTAGTGGAGTGCTTCGCGTCTCAAAACCGGGAGGCTGCAGCCAGGTCACACCGTACAGAGTGACAACTCCGGAAGCTTCCATAGAGCCTCTCGATTATAACGCGCCGGTGGATTTCATCGTAGACGTGCGCTCACCGGCAATGTCGGTAATAACGGTGATTAGCGGACCGGTGCGAATCGCCGGTCTATCCGCGGCTCAACCCATGGAACTGGCCGTTTCGGGCTGCCACACGGTTTTTGTAAACCGGGGGATGCAACAGCCCAAGGTATTTGGGTCGGACTCGGGTGACCTTGGTAAACTAGTGAACCAAACAACCATTCCGGGAACATTAGTGATGAATTTTGCGTGTCCTGTGCCGACATGGCTTTTCTGAATTGCCGCACGACCCGGCACTATGATATGGCACATGACTCTTCATTGGGGTCCGGGTACGGCAATCCCGATTCGCGAGCCGAGATATCGGGAATTTCAATCTTCGAAAGAAGAAGCCGCATATAGGCAGTGGTAGGCATGAGAGTAATCAAGTTAATGTTGTTTGCCCTTGCGCTTTGGGTTCGGGCCGGCGCTGTTGTTTTTCGAGCCGCAAACCTTGTTGGGAGACACAAATGAACCGGTGCACCCTTTGGTGTATCTGCTGGACGTAGACGGCACGATAAATCCGGCAGTCGCCGCCTTCATTTCAGGCGGAGTTGAAACGGCCGAAGAGAAGCACGCTGCTGCGTTAATCATTCGTTTGGACACTCCGGGCGGCGTTTCTGGTTACGACAAAGACCATCATTAAGAAAATGACCAACGCCAGAGTGCCGGTTGTGGGTGTACGTGGCTCCCAGCGGTTCGTCAGCCGCTTCAGCCGGCGCCCTCATAACCATGGCTGCGGATGTGGCCGCTATGGCACCCGGCACAAATATCGGCGCGGCCCACCCGGTGGGTGGAATCGGCCAACAAATCAATTCGACCATGTCCGAAAAGATAGTGAATGATCTCACTGCATACATGCGGGCTATAATTGCAAGTAAGGGACGCAACTCTCAATGGGTCGAAAGTGCGATTAAGGAGAGCGCGTCCATAACGTCCGATGAAGCGCTCCGCCTCAAAGTCATAGATCTCATAGCAGACTCTGTTCCGCAGCTTCTTAACAAACTGAACGGAAGAACAATCGAGAAGAACCGCATAAGTATGACGTTACAGACCAAAGGCGCTACGGTGGTGAGAATACCGGCAGGGTGGCGCTTCAAAATACTGGACGCTATCGCCAATCCGAACGTCGCTTACGTCCTGATGCTGATCGGGACCCTCGGCATAATTGTGGAGCTATACCATCCCGGTGCAATCCTCCCAGGGGTGGCGGGCGGAATTTGCCTCTTCCTGGCCTTCTTTGCTCTGCAAGTACTGCCGGTGAACTATGTGGGAATATTGCTTATTATTCTTGCAATAATCCTGTTTGTTGTGGAACTCAAGGTTCCGTCTGTACGGCCTGCTGGGTATAGGGGCAATAATAAGCCTGACTCTGGGCTCCGTCATGCTCTTTAGCCCAGACGAGACCGGGATGCGAGTATCATGGTCAGTGATAGTCCCCATGGTTTCCGTATTGTCCGCTTTCTTCATTGTCGTCCTCGGATTGGTGGCGAAAGCTAGGCTCAAGAAGCCGAGGACCGGTCAAGAAGGACTCATGGGAGAAATCGGTCTTGCAGTTACCGATCTTGACACCACCGGAATAGTATCGGTTCACGGCGAATACTGGCACGCTCGTGCGTTAGAATTTATCTCTAAAGGCCAAACGATCCGCGTAATTAGGGTTGAGGACCTTTGCCTGGTGGTGACGCGGGACGCGACGTGAGATCGTTTCTGAGAAACACTTCTAAACGGAAGGCCACGAACCAGGCAATCGAGCGCAGATCACCGCCCTCTTTCCTGCACAGACTTTGGAGCCTCGTCGGACCTTACTGGACATCTGAGGAAAAGTGGAAGGCTCTCGCACTGCTCGTTGTGGTCATGGGCATGAACCTTGGAATGGTTTATGTTCAGGTGTTGCTCAACCAGTGGATCAAAGAATTCTATAATGCTCTGCAGACTCAGAATAAAGCCCTCTTCTTAACACAACTATGGCGGTTTGCCGAGCTTGCTGCGGCCTACATCATCCAGGCCGTTTACATGCTCTATCTGAATCAAATGCTTCAGATACGCTGGCGGCGCTGGTTTACGCAAAGGTACCTGTCGAGGTGGCTTGGCCACCAAGCATATTATCGTATGCAGTTTCTGGGACCCGGCACGGACAACCCCGACCAACGGATCAGTGAAGACATCGATTCATTCATCAATCTCACCTTGACTCTGAGCATTGAGCTATTGAGTTCGGCAGCGACGCTGATTTCGTTCGTTGCCATTCTTTGGGGACTGTCCGGGACTCTCAGCATACCTCTGGGCGGGTCTTGGGGGACATTGAAAATCCCTGGCTACATGGTCTGGGCTGCCATCACTTACTCCACGATTGGGACGTGGCTTACCCTGCGTGTGGGAAATCCCCTGATCCAATTAAACTTTAATCAGCAACGATTCGAGGCGGATTTTCGTTTCAGCATGGCTCGCTTGCGTGAAAACAGCGAATCCGTCGCTTTGTATGGCGGTGAACAGCAGGAACAGGCCGACTTTTTTACTCGCTTCAGATCGGTCGTAAACAATTACTGGAAAATCATGAAGCGACGGAAGAAAGTTAACTGGCTGACCAGCGGGTACAATCAATTGGCTGTCATTTTTCCGGTGTTGATGGCCGCGCCCCGATTTTTTGCCGGAAAGATGCACCTGGGCGGCCTAATGCAAACCGTCGCTGCCTTCTCATCGGTTCACAACTCGCTGTCATACCTGGTTAACAGCTACACGACAATTGCGACTTGGACTGCTGTAATGAATCGGCTCACAGGATTTACCGGCGCCATCGAGCGAGTTGAATCGCTAAAGGGGAGAGAAAACCTCAAGCGTCTCAGTTCTCCCGACCGATCCTTCTACGTAAGATCTCTCAACGTGTTCTTACCCGATAATAAGCTTCTGCTGGAAAATTTGAACTTACATCTGGAACCTGGAGCTTCCTTGCTCATCTCCGGGCCGTCCGGCTCCGGCAAAAGTACGTTGCTGCGCGCCCTGGCCGGGATCTGGCCGTTCGCCACCGGAGTCGTCTCATTACCCGAAACAGCCAAGGTAATCTTTGTGCCCCAGAGGCCATATCTGCCCTTGGGAACTCTGCGCCGGGCTATGTATTACCCCTACATGCCGGAAAAGGAAGACCGGCGGTTGCCTGAAATCCTCGATATCTGCGATCTTACGCATTTATCGACCTCACTGGACAAGGGTGAAAATTGGGCGCAGTCGCTATCATTGGGGGAACAGCAGCGCGTTGCCTTTGCCAGGATTCTTCTCCAGGGGCCTGATTACATGTTCCTGGATGAAGCAACCGCATCACTTGATGAAGAAAGGGAAGAGACACTTTATCAGCTTGTCAGATCACGACTTCCTTATGCGACGGTAGTGAGCGCCGGCCATCGTCATACTTTGCTTGCCTGGCACGAGTCACGTTTGAACCTCCTGGGGGGAGGGAAATGGGCCAGAGTCGTTGGTGCAAAAGAAGCAGCCGAAACTGTTGGTTCATGGACTGTTAGACGAATGGATTGAGCTGAGTACAGGTTTTCATAAATTCGGTCACGCATTTCCACAGTGGAGATTGCTTCGTCGTTTCACTCCTCGCAATGACATTCCTACTACCTGTCATTGCGAGCGCAGCGAAGCAATCTTCTTCCGTACTCGGTTCTTAACATCACCGTATTTGCGAAAAGGAGTACTAAGGGATTATGGAGTTTGCTCCGCCTGTGAACTCAATCTGGGAATAACCGATACGATGCAACAGACGAATCCTTGAAAAACGGTTCACTCGGATTCGTCTGTTGCGAGCTGCCGGTTGTATTAATGCTCTGTTGTTAGAAACTCTCCGCCAAGAAAATCGTTGCACCAGCCCGCTGGATCTTCATACGTATGATCCCGCTTTTCTTGGACTTCGTAACCTGCTTGTTGAATTCCGAGACGCCGGTAATTGAAGTTCCGTCGACTTCAAGGATTATGTCTCCAGGTCTCAACCCCATTGCGGCGCCCCGACCTTCAGGATTCACTTCTTTGATCTCGAGTCCGACCCCTTCTTTTAAATGCAACTTGGATGCCATTTCCGGGGGTACCTTCTCCACAGTGATTCCGAGTTCGCCGGAAGTCTTTGCAGAAGGTGTCGCAGTCTCGACTGCTTTGGCAGTACGTTCCGCCACTGTGACGTTCACTTCAAGAGATTTCTTGTCTCTCCAGATTTCTAATTTAGCCGCGGAACCCGGCTTGGTTGCCCCAACAAGGTTCTTGAGTTGCGATGCGTCAGTTATTGGCTTCCCGTTATAACTGAGAATAATATCTCCCGCCTTAATACCGGCTTTTGCCGCAACACTTTCCGGTACCACCTGTGCCACGAGCGCTCCGTTAGTATCAGGGCGTCCAAACGATTTTGCCAGCGCTTGGCTCAGATCCTGAATGTTGACTCCCAGAAGCCCGCGTTCCACCTTGCCGTGCTTGCGAAGTTCCTCCATGACCGTTTTCGCAGCATCGGAAGGTATGGCGAATCCTATGCCCATGTAACCGCCACTCTTGGTCGCTATGGCAGTGTTTACCCCGACAACGTGCCCCTTGAGGTTTACCAAAGGTCCCCCGGAGTTTCCGGGATTGATTGGTGCATCGGTTTGAATGAAGTCTTCGTAACTTTCGATTCCCACGTTGTTGCGGCCTGTTGCGCTCACGATGCCATTGGTGACGGTGCCCGTCAACCCGAAAGGATTACCAATGGCCATCACGATCTCACCGACTTTCAACTTGGCAGAATCGCCCCACGTGATCGGAGACAAGTTCTTCGCTTTAATCTTGATCAAGGCGAGGTCACTGTCGGCGTCGGCGGCGACCAATTTGGCAG
Organism: uncultured delta proteobacterium; assembly: GCA_963789265.1. Classification (GTDB taxonomy): domain Bacteria; phylum Desulfobacterota; class Desulfomonilia; order Desulfomonilales; family Desulfomonilaceae; genus CAWBBA01. The sequence goes on from CAWBKB010000001.1 coordinate 244,478, forward strand.
TGTACTCTCGTTTACCTTGTAAAGTCACCTTGATCTTCTTCATGTCCTTCACAACGTGGTTGTTTGTCATTATCAAGCCGTCCGGAGATACAATAAACCCAGATCCCAAGAGCGTCTCGACTGAGTGCGGATGTTGTTGGAATTGCTTGGGCATCTCTTGACCGGGCGGCAAGAAAGGAAATCCTTTAAAAAAAGGCAATAGACCTCCCCCAGGAGCGGTGGCTACCGTTCTCAGTAGAACTCACGCGCACAACGGAAGGTGAGATCTTCTGCGCAATATCAATAAATGTTTGGCTCAGACCTTGGATCGCCGGTGAAGGCGTTACTGTAGCGGAAAAGGAGGAGCCGGGAACAACCAACCCCACGATGAGCACTAGCGCTGCCAGCAAAGATGACAGCCAATTCTTTTTGTTCATTAATTTGCCTCCTGTCTAGTCGTGTTTGCAAACGGACTCGTAGTCCCTCTGCGTGATATTCACTACGGAAGTCGATAAACGGTTTAGACCTACATGTTTCCGGGCATGTGAAACAACAGACGCAAACAGTATGAAATAGACAGCACAAAAACAAATGCAGGCACACGTCTAATTCTTATTGCCGGCGTTTTGTATTAGGACATGCGAGAATTCGACTCCAACCGTTGGGACGAACACTCGACAATCTTCGTCTTCCTTGGTCCCCCCATTGCACAGTGATGTACTGTTTGGGCTTCATCGTGGTGAAGCTGCTGCAACCATCTTTTGGCCTCGTTTCAGCTTGCCTTGGCCTTTCTTCGTAATTCCGTCGACCCTGGACAAAGCTTTTCCCGCTCTCACCATCATCGCTATTCCCTTTCGCACAAGCCTCGCGCCTTCCATCATGTTTCCACCGGCTACTCCCAATCTCCTTATGTTCTGCAACAATCCGGTCTGAAGTTTCCGAACCTCAGAAAGCTGTTTTACCTCCTCGGCCATTGTTTTGTCCGCTTCGGACATCATTTATCCGGCCTTCGCATAATGGTGTTTCGTCGCTATAATGCGCATGGCCTCCTGCAATTTCTTTGACGCGTCCGCCACCTTTTGAGAGCCCTCAATAATCGGGTTCCGTTGCTTGGTTGTTTGTTCCCGTAAGGTGCCTTTTGAAGTTGCTTGCGCAGTAGCGGGAGGTGTAACAATTTGCACCAGAGCGCTGCTGGTCAACCCTACAGTCCATATTTTAATTTGGGTCCGCATTATTTATGCTCCCAAGCCTAGTTGACAAATACGACTCGATTACCGAAAGTTTGTTCCATGTTTGACCGCGGAATCATCAAAATAACGGAGGCAACGGGACATGTCGGAAACGCGGCCCCCCGAGGTGGAAGGTCGAGCGCCGTTGCTCCGTGAACTGGAAGCGGCTCAAATTGTCTACTGTAGAATATGGACGCGAAATGGTTAGGTCCAACTCCAGTTGGGCGGAGGGATGAGGATGCTGAGCAAGCCATTCAATCACTTGCCAAGTACAGAATACTTGATCATGCTTGGAGTCGCCATTGTGATTGCGTTTCTGGCGGCGTTTTTCGGTTCTTTGGTTCGCAGAATTCTGGGAGACCGCCGTCGAGCGGGCCGGACGAAAAATCAGGAATCGCCCTGAGCAGCCCATGAGATTTGTTAGTGAGCGCGGCCCAATCTTGACTCTCCTGGAGGGATGTTCTATTTACGAAGAGGGAAGCTTCATCAAGCTCGTTTAGGTACTATTTCTTATTTATTCAGAGCTGGAGAAAGACAGAACAATCCGCGAGAATGAGAGCGCCATCCAGGACTGTGATCTCGCGGTGAGAGGAGCGTCCCGCGAACGTGGGATCTTCGCCAATTCTCTCGGATTCTAGGCACCGGTGGTAAGCATTCACTTACGCGAGGCAGCTTTTGTCCCTTGTCATTGCGAGGAGTGCAGCGACGAAGCAATCTAAGTGGCGTTTAAAGGAATGGATTGCTTCGCTTCGCTCGCAATGACAACCTTTCGCCGTTCATAAGTGAATGGTTACCACCGGTGGACAAAGGGGCATCATTCTTCTGCAACCGTCCTAAATACTTATCCTCTTTGCACGTTTCACTTGAAACATGTAATCGAATATCGTTCGGGTTACGAAGAAGGCCGTAAACAGTGAGATGACCAGACCTATGCACAGAGTGACAGCGAATCCCTTTATGGGGCCTGTTCCGAACTGTATAAGAGGGAGAGCAGCGATAATATTGCTAAGATGAATGTCGACAATTGTTAGTAACGCCTTGCTGTAGCCTTTCTTCAGAGCGACTCTCGCAGACTTTCCCATGCGGAGTTCTTCGCGTGTCCTTTCGAAAATCAGCACGTTTGCGTCGATGGCCATGCCCGTTGTCAGCGCAACGCCGGCTAAGCCTGAGACCGGCTGGGCCGCTTTCTCGATCAACAGTAACAGTGAAAGGTTTCCCTTGCTATTACGATTTTCGTGGCCAACGGCATCCGTATTGTATATTTATGTAGGACCTGGGGACCACGGTATATTGATAGTCCCGCACATGTACGTCGGCTCGCGGGGAAATGGTATGGGCAGCTAGTGTCAGAGGGACTATTTGAATTCTTCATAAAGAAGAAATTAACTGAGGGTTGTAAAAGGATGAAATCGAACACAATGAGCGATAGTGAAGTCAGGAGCGAAAAATCATCTCGCAGACTGTTCCAGGAATACTCGGAAGCGTTTGTGGTTGCCATAATTCTAGCTTTCCTCATCCGGGCTTTTTTCTTTCAGGCTTTTGACATCCCATCCGGCTCCATGGAACCAACGTTGCTCATTGGCGACCACATTCTGGTCAGCAAGTTCATCTATGGGTGGCGAATCCCTTTTACCGCCAAAAGATGGCCGGAGTACGAGATTCCGGTCCCCTTTACCGGAAGCAGACTGGCTGAGTTTCGGAAACCTCGGCGTGGAGACGTCATCGTATTTGTCTATCCCTTAGATCGATCCAAAGATTTCATCAAACGGGTGATCGCAGTGGGTGGAGACACTTTATCAATTGTAGACAGAAAGATTTTTATCAACGGCAAGGCTGCGCAGGATCCTCATGCCTACTTTTCCAGTGATGTAATCTATCCTTCGGACCAGTCACCGCGGGACAATCTGGGACCAATAACCGTTCCCAAAGGTGCTTTATTCGTCATGGGGGACAACAGAGACAATAGTTATGACAGCAGATTTTGGGGGTTCGTGCCTCTCCGAAATGTCGTAGGAGAGGCATTGATTATTTATTACGCCGCTCCTAACATCTTTCATGTCCACTGGGACCGCTTTTTCAAAATCATTCGATAGTCTATCTTCTCCGCTTTGGCGGCACTCGTCTCAATGAGACATGGCCGCAGATTTCTTGCCTATCGGCGGTTTGCGAATGATCCACACCGTGGCGATCAAAGCCACCAGAATGCAGGCATCGAGAAAGAATACGTCATTGAAAGCAAGGATCGTAGCTTGCTGCTGGAGTTGCATGTAGAGAGCCTGCATCGCCAACTTGGTATGGCCGGCAAAAGCCCCCATCTTAAGATCCAGGTATGATCTAACATGATCCAGCGGGATCGGTAATCTGTGGCTGAATTGTGTCAAGTGGTCAACGAGTCGGTTCTGGTGGAACTGCGATCTCCGTTCGATCATAGTGCTAACAAACGCGATGCCGCTTGACCCGCCGAGATTTCTCAGGAGATTGAAAATTGCCGATGCATTGTTCATTCGTTCGTTGGGGACATAGGCCATAGCGACAAAAGTAACCGGCACGAAAATTAAAGGCATTCCAACGCCCTGTATCACCCGCCCCATGGCCCCGGTGTAGAAGTCTATCTGTCCGTCAAATCCCGACATGTAATAGCCCGAATATGCCGTAATCAGCAACCCCATCGCGAGTAAAATACGAGCATCCATTTTTTCCGTCAGCTTTCCGGTAACAGGCAGCACTGCTAACAGCAGCACGCCTCCCGGTCCCAAAACCAGTCCTGCCAGGAACGCGGTGTATCCCATTACTGTTTGAAGGAACAGGGGAAGCGACACAAGCATGCCGAAAAATGCAAAAAAAGTGAAAAACATGACAACATTTCCCGCGGCAAAGCTTCGATCTTTGAAAATCCTCAAGTCAAGGATGGGTCGATCCTGGCTAAGCTCCCAGAAAACCAGAGCTGTGAGGCTAACAACCGATACAATCGTCAGCGTCAGGATAAAGTCCGAGCTAAACCAATCGTCTCGTTGGCCTTTATCCAACACTACCTGGAGGCTTCCCAGTCCCAGAGTCAGCAGCGTTATGCCTACGTAGTCGACCTTTTCTCCTTCAGCCCTTCGTTCCTGGTAAGACGGGTCGAAGACAAATGCGGAAATAAGAGCCAGGGCCACAATACCCACGGGTATATTAATGTAAAATATCCACCGCCAAGAATAATTGTCAGTAAGGTATCCGCCGATCAAAGGGCCCAGGACAGGTCCCAGCACCGCGCCCATTCCGAAGATGCCCATGGCCACTCCTCGTTCCTCAGGTGGAAACGTCTCCAAAAGGATGGCTTGCGACATGGGCTGGAGCCCTCCGCCACCGATGCCTTGAATTACCCTGAACACTACAATTTCGGCCAGGCTTGTCGCAGAGCCGCAGAGAATGGAGCTCAATGTAAATACGACAATGGAGCCGAGGAGGTATTTCTTGCGACCCATTATTCTGGCCAGCCATCCACTCATGGGAATGACAACCGCATTCGATACCAAATACGAGGTCAAAACCCAGGTGACCTCATCCTGACTGGCCGAAAGACTGCCTTGGATATGCGGCAGTGCGACGTTCGCCACGCTTGTATCAAGAATCTCAATGAGGGTGGGCAACATCACCGCCAGGGTGACGAGCCATTTGTTTGGGTCGGGACTTCCCATGACGGCCTTCTCTGGTGTATATCGTCGGCTCGACGCTCATCCCATTTCTTAATATCGGCAAATCGTCCGAATCGCTTTTATCAATAGTGATTCTCACTGGGACACGTTGGACCACCTTAACAAAATTTCCGGTGGCATTTTCCGGTGGAAACAAAGAGAAGACTGCTCCTGTTCCAGCCATTATGGACTTAACCTTGCCTTTGATGATGACGCCGGGGTATGTGTCGATCTCGATGTCCACGGGCTGTCCCGAGCGGACATTCGTGAGCGCGGTTTCCTTATAGTTTGCCGTAATCCAGACGTTATCCGGGTCCAGCGGCACGACGGCAAAGAGATTTTGACCGGGTGAGACAAATTGACCGGGTTGGATTTGCTTCTTGGTTATGTATCCGTCGGTGGGGGCAACGATGGTCGCATAGCTCAGATTTAGCTGAGCTTGTTTTACCTGGGCCTTTGCCAACTCAACTGCTGCCTTCTGGGCCTCGGTTTGACGGGCTTTGATCTCTGCCTGCTCTTTTCCTGTGGCCGCATAAGCAATGCTCGCTTTGCGCTGCTCGATTTCGGCCTCCTGGGATGCGAGTTGTTTCTTAGCCGCTTCCAGTTGGGCCTTAGCTCCTTCGAGCTGGGCAAGGGCAGATCGATAGCTGGTCACTGAATTGTCAAGAGCCTGCTGGGATATCGCCCCATCTTTTCTAAGAGCTTTGTTGCGCTCCAGGTCCAGTTTTTGCAAATTATATTGCGCTTGTTGCTGCTCCACATTTCGAGTGGCGGCATCCACATTCCGGTGCAATTGCTCCAGAGTCTGCTCCAAACTGTGTAATTCCGCCTTAGCCTCCCTGACCTGCTGGGCGGTTTGGGTAAGCTGAAGGGGTACGCTCAACTGCAACGAGACCATGGTAAAGCGATTTTGTGCCAAGGTAGCCTTGGCCTGTGCCAAAGCGACCTCGTACGGAACAGGATCGAGGGCCACCAAAGGTTGCCCTGTCTTCACCTCGTCGTTGTTATGTACGTAGATTTTAGTGATATAACCCGAAACCCGAGGTGTGATTGTGAAAATACGGCCATCTACGTAAGCATCGTCGGTCGAGACCTCGCCTCGCGTCCACAAATAGTAGCCAAGGCCTCCTGCGACGAGCAGGCATACAACAATGATCGCAGCGACCCATTTGTGTCTTTTCACATATTGAACCATACGGAAATGCGCCTCCTTTTCGGAGATTCGTAAATTCTTCTCGAGGGGTATCGACATCACCGCTCTGCACCGCAGTTTTTTCCGTCCGCGAGTGAAGCCGAGAACCTTCCCGGGATGACTGATTATCCAAATCGGCGTGAGGGCTCTGACGGCGTAACAATTTGTCGGAGGGTTCCGGTCCCTGAAATCTGGACCGAATCACTGTCAACTTTCAGCGTGTCATTGCCGAATTCGTTCACCCCTCGGTCTTCTGAATTGTGGAATTACACCAATCTTTCATATCACTACCCAAATTGTTCAGTATCCGTTCCAAGATATGCATTAGAGAATTCAAATCTTCTTGTGTCATTCCGGCAAATGCCTTTTGCAGAAAGCCCATCGCGATACGAACCAATTCCGGCTTCAGAGATCTCCCTGCTTCCGTGAGATAAACCTTATGGCGTCGGAGGTCCTCGCGATCAGGTTGCCGCCGCACTAAGCCACCCTTCTCCAACAGGTTCAAAATCCTCGCTATATTGTGCCTGTCCTTTGCCGTTTTTTCAGCCAATAAGCTCTGGTGCACACCTTCAGCCTCCCACAATGAACCAAGGACCGTCCATTGTTCGGGGGTTATCTCGTATCCCTCGGATTGGAATGCCCTATGGAGGCCGGCTTTCAAGCACGTGGAAGTTTGGCAGATTACGAATCCGGGAGACTCTGTCCTCGGAAAAATTTTGAGTCTCGGTTTCATTCGCTATTCTCCACGCCAATTATCTTCATTGACCAATCCTATCACTGATTAATGTTGCTATGACAACAATGTTCATCGTTTTTGGTTTGTCAAGATTCAATCCGATCGGCCCGCGTCAAGGCGCAAATAAGCTCTTGAAATATGGGATAGATCTCTTATGCCAATGCTCCATCAAAGAGGTGACAATCCTGGACAGAATATGGTAGTGCATCTCGCGCAAAACGCGGGCCTGCCTGTCCCGCGTTTTGCGGGGTCATCCCGGACTCCGACCCGAGCATGGTAGGGGCGAATGGCATTCGCCCCGGCGGTCCCGCGTCCCGCGGGATCGCCCCTACATTGCCCCGAGTACGCGGACACGACGACATGTAGGGCCGGGTTTCAAACCCGCCCCTACCGGAAACAAGGTGTCACTTGCTTGAAAGCGAAGCCTTGAGATCTGACAGAATCCCCACCAGCGTGATAGGTCGCTGCCGATATGCATGGGCTTATTTGAGAATCTACTGTTCCAGAATTGTGAGCTTACATCTTATTGCATTTAGACTGGCAATCGGCAGAATTTGTCGCGAATTGACAACAACAATCGAAGTGCTCATCGTATTGGCAGTAAAATAACGTACAGCCCAGTTGGCTATTAAGGGTTGCCTCCTGCAGAGGAGAGAATTAACGGTCAACCATTGACAGATAATGACTCGAACACCAGGAGCGAAAAATGAGGACCATACTTTACGTAACGGTATTGGGGTGTTTGCTTTCAGGTTTGCTCGCGTTTGCCGTAGTACCTGCTGCAGCCCAGGTAAACTCCGACTTGATGATGATGCAAAAGGCAGGACCAATGACCCAGCATCAGGGCCCGGTGGCCACTCCGGGGCAGAAAGGCCTTGCCGGCGTGTCCAAAGCCGGTACCTCACAGCAAGTGAACAGTCCCGGCTCTATGAAATCCATGATGAACGGCCAGAGCGCAGGTAAGCCTAACCAGCAACCCAAGGCCCAGGGCGCACAGCCGGCTAACGTCTCTGCCCAGGCCAAAGGCGGTGAAGCTACAGTTGCTCGAGTGGACCGATCCGGTAAGTGTCTCCATGTCTACAGTAGTCCTTCTGTTACGTCCAAAGAAATTGCTTGCGTGCCGAAGGGAGAAAAAGTGCACCTGACCGGTGTGTTCAGCAAAAATAGGCGGTGGGCCCAACTGGACAACAATGGCTGGGTGCGCTTCAAACAGCTCAAGACCAGTGTGAGGCCGCCTCGAATGTCGGCTAACAAGGGATCGTGGGCGCGTTCCGCCGCGGCGGGTAAGGGCAGGCCCAGGGCACCGCATCATTACCGCCGGGCCCACCACTGCTGCTATCCGGGTAATTACTCGGGCTACTATCCCGGTTATTACGGATACTATTGGAGACCCTGGTACTGACAATGCCTAGACGGCCTTTTTGGTACCCGGGCCACGGCCCGGGTATCTTTTTGTGTGGTGGGAACTAAGTGGGCCTCCCGACAGGAAACCGCCAACAAGTTTCAACGTCTATGAAAGTGACTCGATACCGGCAGTTCAGTGTGCCCGTTAGATCCAAATGGGCAAGGGGAGGTTATAGCATTTGAAGATTGTATTGGGATAGTGCGGACATTAGTTTTGATTTCGGTTGCGGATGAGCGATTGAGCATCCGACAAAGGCGATCAGACAACTTGCGGGCAGGTTCTGCGATAAAGTCGCCAGTATTACAATTAAATTCAGCCTCAAATCTGCTTTTGCTGGAAACTCTTTCGTGGCCTCGGCCAGCCTGAAAGTCACTACGGTATTTTTTCCAAGATAAGCATCAATCGCATTTTTTTGAAGTGCATCGTTCACCTCTAAGGCCGGAAGTGCTACCGTGATCGCACCCATCTCTCCGACGACCCTTCATGTTACACCTGTCGACCTAACCCTCGATCTCTACAAGTTTTCGGTTTCCAAACGCTGTCCATCCGTAGCATATCGGCCTTCAAACACCCCCAAAACGCCTTTCTTCAACAGAATCTTATGCTTGCGTATTTTATTGTATAGTGTGGCGCGAGATATGTTCAGATATCTGGCGGAATCGGTGATGTTACAATTATTGCTCCTGAGGGCGTTGAGAATGCAGCTCCGTTCCTGGATTTCCAGGCCCGTTCCTGTTCGTGCTGTTCGCCTCTCAGGGAAGTCATTCTCTTCCGAAGCCGGGGTCCACCTTATTTTGGGGTTGCCCAAAAGGACTTGCCTCACGTCATTAATTGTGACCTCGTTTTGTGAAGCATTGAGGCTGATCCGGTTGGTAACATTGCGAAGTTCACGCACGTTTCCCGGCCAATCGGTACTGCATGAGGAGCTCGATTATGTCTGAGGGAAAAGACAGATCTATGCCCTCTCTTCTCATTAAATGCTCTATCAGAAGTGGGATATCTTCCTTATGAAATCTCAACGGAGGGACCCTTATTTCTATGACACTCAGCCTGTAATACAGGTCTGGTCGGAATTTTCCTTGCCTGCAAAGTTCATCGAGGTCACGGTTCGTAGAGGCAATCATGCGGGCATTTATTGGTAAAAGCTTCGTGCCTCCTATCCTTTCGTACTCTTTCTCTTCAAGAACGCGCAACAGTTTGCTCTGCAATCGCATGTCCATGTCGCCGATTTCATCAAGAAGGATTGATCCTCCGGCAGCCAACTCGAATTTGCCCTTTTTCTTGGAAACCGCTCCGGTAAAGGCGCCTTTCTCATAACCGAACAGCTCTGATTCCAGTAGCTCGTTGGGAATGGCCGTGCAATTGATTTTGACAAACGGCCGAAACGACTTGTTCAGGCTCTCAGAATGGAAAGCGCTTGCCAGAATCTCCTTACCTGTGCCTGTTTCACCGATTATTAGTATTGGGTAAAATGTGCGTGCCGCCCGCTTGCACTGATCCAGCATCTCCGTGACAATCTTGCTCTCTCCCACATAATCTTCAAAAGTGTAGCTTGAGTCGACCCTGGCTATTGCACTGTAGGCGTCCTTCATAAAGCGATGTTCGGCATCATCCAAACTGGATAGTATTCTCTTCAGAGTAGTCAAATTCTTGAAAAGAACCATGCCCAGCACCCCTATGACTTCTCCCTTAGAATTTATGGGGATAAGATTGGTCATACATTTTCTGCCCTTTATGATCACCATGATCCCCATCATGGCTTTTCCCGTTTGCAGCACATGATCGAAGGGAGATAAGGGATCGAAATTCCTGATAGGCTGACCAATGACGGCTTCCGGAACCTTGAACGTCTGTACTGATCCAGAGCTGCAGTGGATAAGGCGGCCGTTCCGGTCAACAAGAACCGCGGCATCAAACGCCGTATCCATGAATTTATCCAGTACCCCGCCGCGGGTGTGTATCTCCTCCAGTGTAAAGTCAAAATACATATCGCCTCCGCGTCTACCATGTACCGACAGAAGTGTTTTATGGTCCGTACGATATCCTACAACTACTGTCAATCGATATTTTCCATTTTGAGTCAAGTGTATAGACAAGTGTCTTTCTCCTTAACAGCCGGAATAACAAGATCCACGCTCGGGATGATCTGAATCCAGTGTCTAATGAGACATTCGGCGAGGTTGGCATACCGCTTGCTGTTCTTTCACACTTATCATTCGAATCCGCTGTCAGGAGGGAGAATATGAAGCAAGATTTGACGGCGCGCGAAAAGGAAAGGCCCTATTCCAAGTATTTCAATCGGCCATTGGCCCCTGTCCCGAAGGAAATTCTTGATTTCTTGCAACAAGGGCCTATCGATCCGACTTTGGCGACACCGATAGACCAGAGAAACGATCTGCTGAAACCCGGTTATCTTCCAGCCGAGATGGGCTACTGCATCATGCCGGACGGTTCCGGCTATGTATCCATGCTGACCAGAATGCCGGGTGTCACATCCGAAATGATCGACTGGTGGTTTGCCTGGCACGGTTTGGAGGGGCTTCGCTACAAAATATGGGATCCGGACGATCATTTTGATAGCCATGTAGCCCCGCATGATCTGACTCGCCGTCTGGATGCCAGTCTGACCGTCCAGCAGAGAAACTGGAACACAACTGACATTGTCCTCGAGGACATAGGAACCGGCAGCGTCGAATTGGCCATTTCTTTCATGTCGCCTGAAGATTTTGGTTATGACATGGACAGATTCAGGGCGCCGAATGTGCTGACTGCAGTCAACGCCAACGGTTCATTGGTGGGTCCTGGAATCGCCATGGGGACCTTTACCCATTTCGCACGTGAAATCCCAGGTGGGATCGAATTGAGAAGTCGTTTCTATATGGGGTGGCACATTATCGACAAAGGACCGGTGAAGGTAGCGGAGCAGATACCGCTGGAGCTGACAAAGGGACTGGCCTACCATTGCTCGAAGGAGTACAGCAATTTGGCTGCCATCCTGCCGATGGTATACGCAGAGAATATAGGTAGGATCGACAGAATGGACGATTTCAACTAGCGAAGCCGAACCGTCCGTGGAGGGTGAAGCATTCGGGGTCGTGCTCAATCAAACGCCGGGGACCTGTGGGCACTTGAAGTCGGCTCTCTGCCTGAGACCCCGACTCCCAGTATCAGTTTGATCGAAAACCGAACAGCGAGAGGTTTCAATGGCTACGGTTGCTGCGAGATCCGAATCAAGATCAAAGACCGGTATGAACTTTGGCGGATGGGGCTGGGGAGTAATCTTTTTCTCCATGCTCATGTACTTCAACTATGTCGGTTGGTCTGCCGACGGTTTGAACATTTTTACCACGGCCTTTGGAAAGGAGCATGGCTGGGATCCAGCGGTACTGCTCTCGTTGGCCACCCCTGGAGGGTTGATGGGAGTCGTCGGCGCATTCGTCTTCGGACAGATCATCATGAAAAAAGGACCCAGGTTTGTGACGACCGTTTGCCTGGCGTTCGCCGGTCTTTCCGTAATCTGGTTCGGTAGAATCAGCTCACTCCCCGAATTCGCAGTCGCTTTCGCTGCCATAGGATTTTTTGGAAGCGGGTTCGGGTTCATAGCACCCGGTACCTTGATTACCAACTGGTTTCCAACAAAGAAAGGAATAGCCTTGGGATGGGCAACCATGGGCATGCCAGCCGCAACAGCCTTGTTCGTTCCTCTCATAGCTTTCCTGTTCAGCAGTCTGGGCATCGCAAATGCCGCCGCTTTATATGGGATTATCATGATTGCTCTGGCAGTATTCGCCTTCTTCTTCGTCAAGGATTTCCCGGAGCAGATCGGATGCTGCCCCGATAATGAGACGATCTCTCAGGACGAGATTCAAGCGAACCTGAAGGAGATCGAAGGCTACGAGAGCCCTTTCACGCTGAAAAGGCTCATGAAAGATAGAGAAATGTGGCTCACTTCCCTGGGATTCGGCTGTCTTTGGATGGTTACATTAGGAATTGTCGTCCAGTTAGTGCCACGGCTAATGAGCATAGGTTTTGACCAGCAGACAGCGATCCTCTTGCTTGCTTCGGCTGCTGTGTGCGCACTGCCTGGAAGTGTCCTCTGGGGTTGGTTGGACCAGAAGTATGGAACCAAGCCCGCTGGTATGTTGTATGCCTGCTGGTATGTACTGACCCTCATTCTGTTGATTGCTCAGACGAGAAACACAGCGCTTACCTTTGCCACGGTGGTTTCTGTTGGAATCGGACTCGGTGGCATAAAGAACCTGATTACCTCTATGATCGGATCAGTGTACGGTCGGTACGATTTCACTGCTGCTAACCGCATTATCATTCCCATTTCGATCATCGTCCGTACTCTTGGATTTGCGGTCATGGGAATCGCAATGGCTTCAACCAATGGATTCTCCGGCGCTTACGCCGCCTTTATCGCCGTGGACATTATCGGGTTGATCCTGATTTTCTTTATTTCTCCCGTCTGTAAAGGGAAACTGGCCGCGACTTGACGTTCTTCAGCAATCTGGCAAATTTTAGCAGGGTGGAGATGACTCCTCACTCCCGGCCTGATGCCCAAAAGCCACGTCCAGGCGAAGCATGTGTTTCCCCAATTTCCATCTCCATGAGGCCCTGGAGAACTGCAGAAAAGCGTTGGGTTAGGTCAGATAACAAGTCGGGTTGAACATTTTTCAAAAGTTCTGCCCGACATAATCTTTTGAATTGATAGCGGTCCGGCAACGACACAGACTCTTCTTGCAATAACTCTTGAGCAAGCCTGACAGATGACCTCTCGACCGCAGGCCAATGTCGCCTTGCCCGCGTGTCACAATTTGTCCAGGCTTGACAAATATATATATTTGGGCAAATAATGTACTAAACGGTTGGTACATGCGAGGATGAAAGTGGAGGCCGCCACAAAAGGTGAAAAAACGAAAGCCAGGGTTCTGGAAACGGCCAGGCGACTGGTCAACGAGAAGGGGTTTTGCAACACAAGCATCAACGACATCATCCAGGCAACCGGGGTGAAAAAAGGCAATCTGTATTTCCATTTTTCCAGTAAGGAAGAACTGAGCCTGGCAATCCTGGAAGAGGCCGGCAAACAGTTCTCAGCCTTTCTATTGAAAAGCCTGCAGGGTGAACGTCCCCTGGACAAGCTGTCCAACTTTCTCGACGCGGTCTTTGAAAAGCATAGAAGGGCGAGGTTCGTCGGAGGCTGACTGTTCGGTAATACCGCTCTGGAAATGAGCGACTCGAACCCTCGTTTATCGGAACTTATAGGGACGGTCTTTGAACGCTGGACCGGACTCGTTGCAGAAGTGCTGCGTCAAGCTTGTGATGCTGGGGATCTGACCATGAGTGTCCCTCCGGAGCTGTTTGCCAAGCACATTGTTGCCACCATCGAGGGAGGAATCATGATGTCGAGGCTGAGCAAAAATGGAGATGATCTTCGAGACTGTTTGAACTCCCTTCGGGTAGCCTTGGGAATAGAGCCGCAGTAGAAGCTTGGTCGTCAAGCATTCAGGCGGCAATGTCCTGGAGTTCAAGGCTGACCCAATATGTTTGAGCATTAAGAGGAAACCCCATGGCACTGCTACGACGTCGAGAACCGGCTAAATCGCATCGCAATTTTTGAAGGAGAAATCAGGGTACGAATGTGGCCAGTGCCCCAACTCCTTGCGCTTTTTAACAATTGGTCGATCATTTGCGAGAGTGCGGGGAAAATTACTATGAACCTCAATTTTGGAAGAAATCGTTGGCTTTCTTTTCTATTCGGAGTGATGTTTGGGGTGATGATCTTGGTCTGTGGAATAGAGCTGCGTGCTGGAACTGCCGCGGCGGAGATCTCGTTCGACGATTACGCAGCCGTTCTTAAATCCCATGTTGATGATCACGGGATGGTCAATTACAAAGGGTTGAAGGCGAATCGCAAACCTTTGGACGATTTCATCTCGTCTCTATCTCGTCTCGATCCCAAGTTCTACGATGGTTGGAACGACAAGGAGAAGATAGCATTCTGGATAAATGCATATAATGCTTTGACTCTCAAAGCTATTGTCGACCATTACCCCATCGAGGCCTCGTTTCTCAAATCCTTTGTTTACCCCAAAAACAGCATCCGCCAGATACCCGGAGTGTGGGACAAGCTCACGTTTGCCGTGATGGGCAGTAACATGACGCTGGACGGCATTGAGCACAGCACACTCCGAGCGAAGTTCAACGAGCCCAGAATTCATATGGCCTTGGTATGCGCGGCGATGGGATGTCCCCCTTTGAGAAACGAACCATATACTGGTGCGAAATTAGACGCTCAACTGGGCGATCAGGCGGCTAAGTTCTTGAGAAACCCGGAAAAATTCAGAATAGACCGTAATAACAGCAAAGTGAATCTCTCATCGATTTTCAACTGGTTCGGCCAGGATTTCGTAAAGACGTATGGTACCGTCAAGGAGTTTTCAGGGTTTTCAAAAAAAGAGAGAGCTGTGCTCAATTTCATAAGCCGTTATCTTGCTCCTGCGGACAGAGCCTTCCTTTTGAAAAGCGGCTTTACCATCGAATATCTGAAGTATGACTGGTCCTTGAACGAAAGGAAAATTTAGGGCTTTCCGGCATCGATCTTTTTTGTGCCCGTTTGTCCCTTGAAGGCTAACCGGCTTGCAACAAGAGCCCTTGCTGAAGCTTTCGGGAACGGGAACTTGCCTTCGAGGAAATGATTTCGCGGTTGGAGGGGGAATGGAAGCATTGATGAATCACGATGCATCGACGTCGCGGAAACAGGAAGCAGCCCCCGAAAAGTGGGTTGACGCTCATGGAGACTATTTGTTTCGGTTTGCAATGAGTAGGCTTCAGGATCGCACAATCGCCGAAGATCTGGTCCAGGAAACGTTCTTGGAAGCTCTTCGCTCTCAGCAATCATTTCAGGGCAGGGCCTCGGAAAGGTCGTGGATGGTTGAGATCCTTCGCCACAGAATAGTGGACTTTATCCGGAAGAGGATTCGAGAGAAGGTGGACCACGACGACGGATCATTTGAGAACCTGTCGGAGGAGTATTTCGATGACAAGGGAAGTTGGGCCCTAAAACCTTCGATGTGGGGAAATAACCCGTTAGAAGTCCTAGAGGAAAAGGAATTCTGGTCTGTGTTGCTCCAGTGCCTGTCAGGTCTTTCCCGCAGTGCGGCTAATGCTTTTGTGCTTCGAGTACTGGAAGAGTGGCCCTACGAGGAATTGTCCGAAAACATGAGCATTTCAACAAACAATCTAGGAGTCATCCTGTACCGGGCTCGGATGCAGATCAGAGGTTGCTTGGAGTCGAACTGGATCAAGTGAACAACCGGGTGGACGATCATGTTGTCCTGCATAGAAGTGACAAGACTCATCTCCGAATCTTTGGACAGGCCGCTGAGTTTTCGGCAGCGGATGTCAGTGGCCATGCACCTTTTTGTCTGTAGATTTTGTTCGCGTTATCGGAAACAGATGCGGCTCATAAGCCTTGCAGTACAGCGCTTGGCAAAAGACAAAGGTGATGCGCTTGAGAATATCTCCGATGACATGCTTTCACCCGAAGCGCGTGAACGGATCAAAGAAAACTTGCGCAGTGGATCCACGTGAGCTACCGGGTCGGCGAATACCGAGCGCCTGGTCGTCGTAACATTCTCTCGGTTCAAGGAATTTTGGAATCTCGGTGTAAGCATTTCGTGTTTCAGACGACTTAAGGGTAACAGCAATTAACGGAAGGAAGCGCGCGGCATCCTCTATTTCATCGAAGCATATTTCCGCAAGGAGAAGATTGCGGACAGAACGTCAATTATTAGGATTTGAAGGTCCCGAAAGGGGGACACAATGGATGGTACAGCCGAACAATATGGAATGGTCTCCGGATCAAGGCCCAAATTAAGACTTGCAAAAATCATTCTGGTGGTCGTCATTGCATTGACTCTGTTGCTGTGCCTCTTCCTCTTACCGGTTAAGGATTATTTGATCGTCGCTCTTGAGTGGACACGAGGACTCGGCGTTTGGGGCCCCTTGTTTGTAGCGGCGTTTTACGTCGTGGCAGCGGTACTTTTCCTACCCGGCTCTATTATCACGCTGGGTGCCGGGTTCCTGTTCGGAGTCCCAGTGGGTATGCTCACAGTTTGGATCGGGGCGAACCTTGGAGCGTATGCTGCGTTCCTCGTGGGACGAACTGTCGCACGTGAATGGGTCGCACAAAAAGTAAAGGGAAACGCAAAGTTCGCTGCTATTGACGAAGCACTGGGCAGAGAAGGGTTCAAAATAGTGCTGCTGTTGCGATTGAGCCCGGTGTTTCCGTTCGACCTTCTTAACTATGCGCTCGGAATTACGAAAGTCTCTTTCGCAAATTATGCCTTGGCCTCACTCATAGGAATGCTTCCCGGCACGCTTATGTACGTTTACTTTGGCTCGGCAGCAAGATCTCTCACAGAGCTAGCTGCAGGCAAAGTGGAAACCGGGTCAGCCGGCCAAGTGTTCTTTTGGTTCGGACTGGCTGCCACAATTGCAGTTGCGCTGTTCGTCACAAGAATTGCCCGCAAGAGCTTGAAAGTAGCGGACGCGTCATCTGCTGTTGCAAAAACACCGCAAACACTGATCCCACCTCTTTTGGATGGCGGGGTCGAGGTTATCCCTGATGACAGGTACAACCGAGAGCTGGTATCTAACGTGCATCCGACCGGTTGGAGCAATCCCCAACCCGCACAACGCTACAACCTGGTAGTTCTCGGGGCTGGGACGGCTGGGCTCGTTACTGCGGCAGGTGCAGCGGGGCTGGGAGCGAAAGTTGCCCTGGTGGAACGGCATCTCATGGGAGGCGATTGCCTCAACTACGGATGTGTGCCATCCAAAGCTCTGATTCGATCATCCAGGGCGTTTGCAGAGATACAGGCGTCGCAAAATTACGGAATCGAGGTTCCAGAAGGGGCGTCAATCAATTTTTCGGCGGTTATGGAGCGATTGAGAAGACTCCGAGCAGGAATCAGCCATCATGATTCTGCACAGCGTTTCAAGGACCTGGGCGTGGATGTTTTCCTCGGGCATGCCGCATTCACCGGCCGTAACACGATAGAGGTCGACAATAAGTCCCTGCATTTCAAGAAGGCGGTCATAGCTACCGGCGCCCGGGCCATGCACCCGGGAATCAAAGGCCTGGCCGAGGCGGGGTTTCTCACGAATGAGACTGTGTTTTCTTTGACCGAAAGGCCTTCGCGACTCGCCCTGATTGGAGGCGGTCCAATAGGCTGTGAACTGGCGCAGGCGTTCCAGAGATTAGGCAGTCAGGTGATTCTTTTCCACAAGAATGACCACATACTGGATCGCGAGGACGCGGATGCTGCGGAAATCATTCAGAACAGATTCATCAAAGAGAGGATTCGACTCATTCTGAACAGTGACCTGAAAGAAGTCGAGACGGTCAACGGCGAAAAGGTGATCCATTTCGAAGTTAGCGGAAAGAGAGACTCCGTCGCTGTGGACGAGATTCTAGTTGGAGCAGGCCGAGCGCCGAATGTTGAGCATCTCAACTTGGAGGCCGCTGGAGTTCAATATGATACTCGCAAGGGTTTTTTTGTAGATGATTACTTACGGACCACAAATCGTGCCATTTTTGCGGTCGGTGATATTTCCATGAGTTATAAGTTTACCCACACCGCAGACGCGGCTGCTCGCATAGTGATTCAGAACGCCCTTTTCAAGGGATCCAAGAAACTCAGCGCCCTGACTGTTCCGTGGTGCACCTACACCGATCCGGAAATCGCCCATGTCGGGATGTATGAGAGAGATGCGATAAAGCGCGGAATAGCCGTCGACACATTCGTCAGACCTCTGGTGGAAGTTGATAGACCAATACTGGATGGCGAAGCAGACGGATTCGTAAAAGTTCATGTGAAAAATGGCACGGATAAGATCCTCGGGGCCACAATAGTGGCTGCTCACGCCGGGGAAATGATAAGCGAACTCACCTTGGCCATGGTGGGAAAGCTGGGGCTCGGGACGATATCGGGAGTCATCCATCCCTACCCAACGCAAGCAGAAGCGATCAAGCAGGCTGCGGACGCGTACAGTCGAACCAGACTCACCCCGCTTGTCAAGACGCTCTTTACGAAATGGCTTTCCTGGACTCGTTGAGGCGAGATCCAATAGCCGATACTGTCAGGAGGAGATTCATGGAAACCTATTATGACCCCAAAGACCTTCCGAAATTCGCTGACATCGGAGAAGAAGCTCCCGAGTTGGCAAAGAAGTTCTTCGATTACTATGGAGCCGTGTTTGCCGAAGGTGAACTCACAGAACGAGAAAAGGCTTTGATCGCCCTGGCTGTAGCACATGCCGTTCAATGTCCGTATTGCATAGACGCCTATACCCAGAACCTGTTTGGAAAAAGGGGCCAGTCTCGGTGAAATGACTGAGGCCGTTCACGTGACCACGGCCATCAGGGGCGGCGCTTCGCTTGTACACGCGACTCAGATGAGGAAAATTGTCAAGAAGGTTTCCATGTGAGCCACGGAGGGTGTCATGCCTCAGGAACCAACGTCGGCCGACAAGGCGTCAAGCGTTGAAAGCTCTCTAGCCTGTAGAGTGGAACCTTTTGCAGGAACTCTGGCCAGGCACGGACTTGAACTGAAGAGAGGCCATGCCAACACGCTGCAAATCAACGTTGGTTTGATATGCAACCAGGCTTGCCGGCATTGTCATCTCGAAGCTGGACCCAACCGGTCAGAAATGATGAGCCGTGACACGATAGACGAGGTTGTTGCCTACGCCAAAAGGGCACGTTTTCAGGTCGTGGATATCACTGGCGGCGCTCCAGAAATGAACCCCCAACTGGCCTATCTCATTGAAATGATAGCCCCTCTGACTCCAAGACTGATGCTCCGGGCGAATCTCACTGCGTTGGCTGAACAGAACTCGCATCAATTAATAAAGCTGTGCAAGATTCACCGGGTGGTGATTATGGCTTCGTTTCCTTCAGTCAGTGCTTCCCAGACTGACTCTCAGAGGGGCACTGGCGTGTTGGAGAGGAGCATCGCCATGCTAAAGAAGCTCAATGACCTGGGTTACGGGCCGGAGGGAACGGGTCTGGAACTCAATCTTGTTTCCAATCCCACCGGTGCGTTTCTGCCGGTACCCCAATCCCAGGCAGAAAAGAAGTTCAAAGCCGACCTTGGACGAAAATGGGGACTTGTCTTCAACAATCTCTTCACATTCGCGAATGTCCCGCTGGGAAGATTCCTTGCCTGGCTCAAGGCATCAGGAAACCTTGAAGCATATATGCAGAAGCTCTCAGGAAGCTTCAATCCGTGTACGGTCGAGGGTTTGATGTGTCGGACGTTCGTATCTGTGGATTGGGAAGGCTATCTATACGACTGCGATTTCAACTTGGCCAGGGGAGCCGGCCTTGCCGGTGGCAAGCGACATGTCTTAGAGATGGATGGTTTGCCGGAACCTGGAACGCGAATACCCACAGGCAATCATTGTTATGCCTGCACAGCCGGGTCAGGCTTTACGTGAGGCGGGTCCATTGCGACCCAGGTGGGTCCCTGAGAAACGACGTGTACGGGCCTGCCCTTGCCCGGGTGCCCAGGTGCTCTTCGCCGTGTCATTTCCCTTGCTCCCCATTCAGGCAGAGACTGGGTGAACAGGAGGTCAGGCAAAATGGAACTCAGAGGAAAAGCTGAAATTCTACAGGTCCGAATACTCTATTCTGAAGGATGTGCCAACACTCCTCCGACCGTCGAATTGGTGAAAAAGGTTGCTCAGGAACTCAATGTGTCAATTCATGTAGAGATGATGGCGGTAAGAACCCTACAAGAAGCACAAGAACTTCGTTTCTTGGGAAGTCCTACAGTCCAAATTGACGGAATAGACATCGAGCCTTCATGCCTTGATAACTGCACATACGGGCTGACCTGACGCCGGTACGAGGCCTCAGGCGTGCCCCCTGAGGAGATGGTACGACAGGCGTTGCTGAGGGCTTCACGACAAAGAGGCCAGGAAATGTGATTCGAGAAGGCGCAAGTAAGATGTTACGTCCCGCTTGCCTTGTGAAGACGGACCGACATTCCGGGAACAATCTCTTGTCAAACGCTCTTTCTGCAGAAAGATATGATTCCGAAAGTGTCAACGATAAGCCGAAAGTAAAAAAAGATCGTCGGTTCGATTCAACGCACTTCACATTCCGTGACCGATGCAAACCTAACGGCATACGACGTGCCTGTCTGATCTTCGCAACTATGTCGGTTGCTCTGATAAGTTTTTGCGCATACAAACGGACTTTGGCATACTTCTTCGCCGGGACCGACACATTCACTCTCATTGAAACGGCCAGACTCACTTCGGCAAAAGATTTAATTAAGATTCTCTGCAACCCACTTATGGCAGGATCAGGTTTCGTTTCCCGGGCCTTGTTCTATAGGCCTGTCTCATCATTATCCTACAGTCTGGATTACTTTTTGTGGGGATTGAACCCCTTTGGTTACCATCTTACCAACCTGATCCTTCATGTCCTGGTAACCGCTCTGGTGTTAATTCTCGTCGTATCGCTGACCAACGGTGATGTGGTCAAGGCTTGGGCGTCAGCTCTCATTTTTTCCCTCCATCCGATTCTCATTGAAAGCGTCCCGGCCCCGGACTGCAGACACGATCTTTTGGCAGCCTTCATCTTGGTCTCGGCTTTTATTCTATTTATTAGAGCTCGTGATGGCGGGGCATTCAGTAAGGTCGGATTCGGTTTGTCCGTTTTGTGTTACGGACTTGCCCTCGGTTCAAAAGAAATAGCCGTTGTGTTTCCATGTCTCACGTTCGCATATATCTTGATATTTTCCGATCCTGGTTGCAAGAGATCAAGAAGAATTTGGGCGGCAACGAGACGAAGCGCCGTGTACCTGGGAGTGACACTCGTTTACATGGCTTGGAGAACCGTCATTCTGGGCGGACTGGGAGGGTATTCCACGGAGTCCGCTGGTTCCACCTTTTGCCACCGTGTGATGGATATTGTAGTCATGTATCTCAGAGATTTGGTATATCCGCAAGATTTCTTAAGCCTTTTCGGTACGATCTCCATGTCTTTGTTGATATTGTTGCTGACTTCTTTGGTCGCAGTCCACGGGTGGGATTTTCGGCAAAGTAGCGGAACGGACCAAGAATCCCATACCAAGCTGGCCCGATTCTTTTTGGTATGGCTCTGTTTGCCTATAGCGGTAATGGTGTTCACATTAACGTTCAGTCATCGAACCATGTATACTGCCGTCATTCCTTTCGCCGCCCTGCTGGGGTGCAATGTTGTAAGCGGCATTCGACACCACGCTAGTCTTTTAAAAGAAGTTCCCGGAAATCGTACCCTCGCAGGAATCCTCGGCTTGGTCAACATGACGGGATTGAGTTTTTCGGCCCTGGTGCTGAACGCCGCTTTGGTCGTATCGCTCCTCGCCTATTCTCCGTTGATACGGAGTTACAGTGAATGGGAAGCCAGCTCACAGATCGCTTCGTCACTATTCAAGAAATTGGCCGAAGTCATTCCCGCCCTGCCGCAAGACACCCTTATTGAGGTCCACAATCTACCTGCCGCTGTCCAGTCGTATCGAAGCGAGATTCCTCGGGCCAGAGAGGTCGGGTATTTGAATGGCTACAGCATAAAATCGTGGATCGATCTAAATTACCCGGGGAATCATATCCAAGTAAGCATTAACAGCAGACATTGCCCCCGTAGAACGCCCGAAGACATGCACCTGCTTGTTAAAGTGCTCGATAAAACAAACACAAGGCTTTCCGTATTGTTTGTCCATGATGCATCGGCTATGAGACCAAGAGCCGTGCAGTGGAGGTACGTAGCCAGATGAGAAATGGGAATCGCGTAGCCGTCATAATTCCGGCACTTAATGAAGAGAAAGCCATTGGAAAGGTGATAGCGGCCATACCGGAATGGGTCGATGATGTGATCGTTGTAGACAATGGCTCGACCGACAAGACACCGGAAATCGCAATCGCGCAAGGAGCATGTGTAGCCTTCGAACCTCGCCGCGGGTACGGTTCTGCTTGCCTGACCGGAATCAGGTACCTCGAGAATCCGGATATAGTTCTTTTCGTAGACGGCGACTTCAGTGACGACCCCGGTGAGGCTGACTTGTTGGTCGACCCAATTATAGATGGGACAGCCGATATGGTCATAGGCTCTCGTTTGTTGGGAAATCGAGAGTGCGGGGCGCTCACCCCACAAGCGATGTTCGGCGGCTGGCTGGCCTGCAAGCTCATGGCCTTATTTTGGGGAGCGCAGTTTACCGACCTGGGACCCTTTCGCGCGATAAGGTTCACCGCTCTCCGAGATTTGGGCATGAGAGATCCGGATTACGGATGGACGGTGGAAATGCAGATCAAAGGGGTACTCGCAGGGCTCAACGTTCAAGAGGTTCCGGTCTCCTACAGGCGACGGATTGGAAAGTCAAAAATTTCTGGAACGATCAGAGGTGTTGTCGGGGCTGGGTTTAAGATTCTCGGCACGATCTTCCTCGCGGCCATGAGCGCCCGGAAGCAACCGGGACGAAGTAAGTGACGGCCCAACGGAGAGGCGTGGACCTTGCATTCCTCGGGCGCATACCGTTGTCTCGAATTCCGGCGTTAGCTTATGGACGCCCATAAGTTTCCGGACACAAAGTCTTCTCCGATTTCAGTAGTTGCCAAGATACTAGAGACACAAAAGGCAAGTACTCTGCCCAGACCACGAGGTTGTCGAAGGTCGATGGATGGCCCACCCCTCGATAATAGTACACCAAGTAATACAACGGCAAACAGCAATTGAGGACCAGAAGGGAAGGCATGGGGGAGATTGCCAGGAAAGGTACGGCCCACAAGAAATACCACGGGAAAGCGGTAGGGCTGAGAAGGAATACCGCTGCAACGATGAGGAGACAGTGCGTCCAAACTTGCTTGGAATCTGCTGATGTATTCCCGGACAACCACAAGATCCAGAATGCCACAGCCACAAGTACCACACCTCGAGTTGTTATTTGAGTTAGGGACGTGTCCAGTGAAAGGCCGGCAAGGACGTACTTCACCCCCCAGGATATTAGCCTGTACGCCGCATCGTTCATCTCCCAATATCTGCCGTATGCCACGAATCCGGAACTGCTATCGATCCCTGATAGGTAGACGGGGAGGAAGAGAATGGCGGACGCAATCCCAAACACTCCCAATGAAAAGACAAACCTTCGAGGTGCCTTCAGTAGAGGCCACAGAATTACAGGAAGCAAAACCAGAGGCCACAGCTTGGAAGCCACAGCCAATGCCAAGGTAATCGCAGCCTCCACCTGCCTACCCTTGAGAGCCAGGACTATCGCAGCCAATGCGAAGGGCAACGCAATCACATCGAGATGCATGGTGTTGAAGATTTCCCTTACAACGAGAGGATTCCACCAATAGACGGCAGCCAAAACGCATGGCAAGCGTAGACTTCGGAGCACGATCAGAAGGATTACAAGAGTGGCTACATCGAAGATTGCCAGGACAGTCCGCAGTGCAAACTCATTCCAAGGTCGCAATAAATATGCAGCGGCAAAAGTTGCTTGAGCTACCGGCGGGTAGATAGTCCTCAATTTCGGAAAGCTGACCCTGCCTATCACGTCACCCGATTCCCGGGCCAATCGGACGAGCGTCCTCGGAACGGGTGCTGTGGCTTCGATCGCTTGCTTGGGTGAGAAATCGAACGGATTTATGCCGTGCGCGAGGACTGCTCCGTCCCAAAGGTACCGATAGTAGTCATATTCCAGCATCGGTGTTGAAACAAACATGATTCCTCGCATGAAAATACCCACGCATACGAGCCAAGGCAGGACATCATCCTTGGCCGACCGCTTAAACACTCCTCTCCAAACTGCGAACAAGAACACAGCGCCTGCTGCGAATTCGATGGCCACCATTGTCACAACAGGCTGTTCCGATAGAGATCGATCATACCCGAACTGAGTCGATAAGAATGCCAACGCTGCGTGGCAACCGATGAGTGTTAGACCGGTAACGCCCCAGAATATTCGAGGAGACATCTCCATTGAAGAAAGATATCTCAGCATGGAAATTATTTGATGTCCCGATTTGTCGGTCATTGCAAGTAGACGCTCCGTGATTTCGAAGCGCACGCCCTCAGATTTTCTGACTCATATTATTCGAGTCACAACGGCATAAGAAGCAAAATCGTCCCCCAAGTCAAACCTCCAGGCCAAAGTCTCCTCCACATGTCTCGTAATGTATCAACGAATTAATCGGGTTCAGAAGTGCCTCACTGTTTCATGCAACCGTTGTCTCAGGCAGCTAATATCGGTTACAAGCAGATAAGAATTCTTGTGTAAGAATTTCCGCCCCCGGACGACTAACAGTAAAAAAATTGTCCCTGGGGCCAAAACCAGATAGATCCGGACGGCCTCGAAGGCAATGCTGGAAAAAAGTTTAGCGAAAGGGGAAGAAAACGATGAAAATCCGCATGAACATGCTGGTATTTGTGGCTCTGGCTGCGGTTCTTGGCTTCGGCGCGGTTTCGTGGGTCGGAAGACAAAATCTTCCTTTCATGGCGGCCAAAGATAGTGCAAAGGCGACAGGTACCATCGATCTGAGTAATGATAAACTGACGATCCAAGCTCATGGCCTGAAACCGAACTCTATTTACACAGTCTGGTTTGTGAACATGAAGCCTAAGAAAGAGCAGGCGGGGGCGGGCAAAGCTCCATTCATGTTCAAAACGGACTCGCAGGCCAAGGGTGCTTACAATGCGTCTCTTGCAAAGTCACCGATAGGCAAATGGAGTACGATAATGGTGGTGCGTCATCCGAGCGGAGATCCAAAGTACATGAAATACATGGTCCCGGCTTTTTCGACCATGATCCCAAAATCCGGCAAATGACACAGCAGGAGAGAGGGGATCCTCTCTCCGCCTCTTCTTCGCTAGCTTCTGTATTGTGACATTTACCCACTAGGTCTCAA
This sequence comes from uncultured delta proteobacterium, assembly GCA_963789265.1. Taxonomy (GTDB): domain Bacteria; phylum Desulfobacterota; class Desulfomonilia; order Desulfomonilales; family Desulfomonilaceae; genus CAWBBA01. The sequence goes on from CAWBKB010000001.1 coordinate 269,658, forward strand.
TGCTGCCGGCGAGACCTCAAGGTCTTGCGAGCTCCAAGAGCGCCCGGCTTTCAGCCGGCCAGTTGCCGTTGCCAACCTGCTATCCAACTTGGCATCCATTCCCCGACATCCACCGTCCCGGTTCCGAGTACGAAGTTCAGCGCCGGCTTCCAATAATCTTCAAGTGCCTGTTTCTTCATAAAAAGTCCAATATGGCCGCAATCGGGGATAGTGATCTTTAGTACCTCTCCGGAGACATACTGTGCCATATTGAATAGTTGCGGTTCCAGAGTAATGTCGTCGTTGGCTCCCACGATGAGTTACAACGGGGCAGGCAATGTTCTTGAGGGAAACATATTGGCCCAGGACTTTCAGCTTGCCTCGTACGAGTCTGTTTCGTTTGAACAATTCGTAGACGGCTTGCAAATACCAGGATCCGGCAACATCTTGAGTGTACTCGTACCAGGTCCGAAATCGGTGTGATCTTTCAACTATCTTGGGCTCGTTTATGTTCGTGAACAGTTTTAGGTAATCCCCGACGTACCGATCGTACACATTCATATTCTTAAATCCGGTCACAATGAATTTTCCCTTCATGACGCCAAGACCCATTTGCACCATAGACCAATAAAATTCCATAGGCAGACTCTGCACCATTTCTTGCAGCTTGCCGCCCCCGGCCGTGAAGTCGATAGGGGCTCCGCCGAGTATAAGCGATAAGACTTTGGCAGGGTAGAGAGACGCATATATGCTTGACAACCATCCTGCCTGACACAAGCCGATTATATGAACTTCGCCACCAATGAGGTTCACACAGTCTGAAACCTGGCGGACCAGGTCGTCGATTGTCTCGTCGCCTCTGGAAGGATCGGCACTTTTCCATTCCACTGCGTAAATCGTGCAACGGGAGTTGTGCTTGCACAACTCCACCAACGACTGTCCGGGCAAGGCAAAATCGGTTATGCAACTATGGTGCCCTGCCTGAGGGCCCAAAATCAGCAACGGAGGCCCAGATCTTTTCGGGGTGAATTGTCTTAACTTGATTGCCGCTGTCTCTAAAACCACTATATTTTCGGACTGCCAGTCCGGCTTTTCAACTGAGAGCAGTTCTTGCCAGAATTTGAAGAGGCTCTGATAGAAACTCGCGTAATAGTTCAGCCACGAGAGCCCGAAGACGTCGCTCGAAGGTGAATATGAACTTGCATTTCCGTCACTTTCCATCATGGATCGCATCCTTTCCGCAAAGCTCCAACCTGCGTACGAACTTCTCCGCCCGCAGTGAATTCCTTGAAGCCTCGAAAGAAGCCCCAGTGCTCGTGCATCAGGCAGTCTCGCCGATGCCGGACATGTGCCTTCCCGAATCAAATGGGAGGCGTCACGCTTAAGCCTGCATTTCAGAAAATCTTAGTATTAGAGGTAGGATTCTACCGTAGACCACCGAGATGTAACGGACTGCCCCGGCCCCCAGACGTCCGGTCACGCCCATTTCGCAATCATGGTCCCGGTATGCGGTAACAGTGCTCTCTCCAGCCGTTGGGTATTCATCGAGAAAGCAACCGAGTGCTTTGACCATCGTGAAGCACTGATTTACCTATAGGTCACGTCGTAAGGTCAGTCAATCTTTTTCTTGCACGTAGGACTTTTCCCAAAAAGAGGAGCACGGGTGTCGGATTTTAAACGTGACGGCGGGGTGTTGTGGTTTTCATGAAGTGAAAAATGGAGAAACTCCTGGTAAAGGATTGTTGACGGAGCGGCCTGGAGTGAGGTACTCTCGGAAACACGACAAAATAGGTTTCTTCATCAACGTGATAACGGTTTTGCCTTTTTGGTGTGTTATGTGGGGGGGACTGCCCGGGGCTTTTTCGGGGTCAGGGGAACCGTTCTGCGACGGGACTCCGGCCCGGGGGCACCAGAATTGGCAGGACCGCGGCGTAATTCCAGTTCTTGGCTATTCAAGAGCGGTGAAGGTGATTGTGAAGCTCGATACCGATTGGGCCGGCATTTCCCTCAGAGAATACCATACGGATGTCACCTGGCGCCGTACCATGAATTATGCAGCCGCAGTCGGTGACCACAATCCCTGGTATTTCGACGATGACCGCGAGGGAGGTATCATAGCTCCACCGATGTTCAGCGTTGCTGTGACGTGGCCTGTTTCGGAGAGGATCTGGGAATACATTCAGGCAGAAGACTTTCCAACAGAAATCCTTGCCACCCAAGTCCACTTAAAGGAGCAGCTTATCTTCCATCGACCACTGCGCCCGAGCGACAGACTGACGATCAAAGGGTCTATTGCGGAGATCTCACCTCATAAGGCAGGCACGTTGGTCGTGATACGATATCAGGCTGTGGACGAGAAAGAGCGGCCCGTGTTCACCGAATATATCGGTGGTCTCATGCGAGGGGTCGAATGTTGCGGCCAGCCGAAGAGAGCCGAACCTGCGCCTAGCGTGCCGTCACATGACGGGACGGCTCATCCTCCTCTCTGGGACATCCCCATCTTCGTCGATCCGATGGCTCCTTTCGTATACGATGGGTGCTCCAACATTTTTTTTCCGATTCACACGTCCTTCGCCTTCGCCCGGAGTGTCGGGCTACCCGGAATCATTCTACAGGGGACAGCCACACTGGCCTACGCGATCCGGGAACTCGTCGATCGCGAAGCCGAATGCGATCCTCGGGCCTTGCGTTCTGTGGCATGTCGTTTCAGCGGGATGGTTCTGCCGGGATCCGAAATTCGTGTAACTCTCTTGGATCGCAGATTAGATGACACAGGCACGGATCTATTCTTCGCCGTCCTCAATGCCACCGGATCCCCGGCCATCAGCGACGGGTACGCGCGTCTCGGACCCGCTGAAGGCTGATCGAGACCGAGGGATCAGGCTTGGTTCGAAGTGATCTCCTGAGAAAATGGAGGGAACAGTGAGCTGGGAAAGTCTGACTCAAACATGGCACTTTGTTGAGAAATGGGCGGAAGCCAAGCCTCAGGCCGAAGCAGTGGCGTTCGAGAACGATAGGCTTACCTGGGCTGATTTCAAGACCCACACGAATCTTATAGCCAAAGCATTTCTCGAAATAGGGGTCAAGAAAGGAGACCGAATTGCCATGCTGTCCATGGCGCGTACCGAGTTCTTGACTACCTTCATGGCAGCGGGAAAAGTGGGTGCTATCTGGCTGGGGTTGTCCCCTAAGTTCACCCTGGACGAGCTGCGATACTTGGTTGGGGATTGCGAGCCGGCGGTGTTCATCACGCTACGAGAATATATGGGCAACGATCTGGCCCCAATACTCAAAGCCCTGATGGAAGAGTTTACCTGTCTCAAGAAAGTACTTGTCATCGGCGTACCGTTTGAAGGAACCGAGCGGTTCTCGGAGTTTGTTAGCCGGGAGCGATCCGAAATGAACGCTGAGATGGAAGCGCGGGCCGCTGAAGTCGCGAACCGGGATCCAACGCTCCTACTCTATACCTCCGGCTCAACGGGAAAACCCAAAGGAGTAGTGCACACACATTCGAGCCTTGTGGAAAACATCAAGGTCGAGGTGACAAAATTCTATTTGGGTGAACAAACACGGGCGCTGCTTCATTTCCCCATCAATCATGTGGCGGCGGTCGTGGAGTTGGGTTTTGCCGTGGTCATGGCTGGAGGATTTCTCGTGTGCATGGACAGGTTCGATCCGGCCGAATCGTTGAAAATGATTCAAAGGGAGAAGATTACGGTTCTCGGACAAGTGCCGGCAATGTATCTCCTCCAGTTCAAGGATCCTCAGTTTGCACAAACCGACCTGAGCACGATCCTGCATTTCCTGTGGGCGGGAGCGGCGGCTCCGAGGATAATGGTTGCTGTTCTGTCACAAATCTGTGCGAAGACAGGAGCCGCCATGATAACCGGGTACGGTAGGACCTGAGGTGTGCGGATTCGTGACTTACTCCGAGCAAGGTGACGATGTGGACAGGCTAATTCATACCGCAGGGAAGATTGCGAGCCCATTTGAACTGAAGATCGTAGATTCAGATAGCAAAGAACTTCCTGACGGAGAAGTGGGAGAAGTGGCAGTACGTGGGTCTTTTCTCATGAAAGGGTATTACAACAACCCCGAAGCTACGGCAAAGGTCATTGACGATGATGGATGGTACTACACTTCGGACTTGGCGTTCAGGGACTCCCACGGGTATATCCATTTGACCGGCCGAGCATCCGAAATGTACAAGAGTGGGGGCGAAAAATGTACCCCCGGGAAATAGAAGAGGTCATTGAATCTCACGGAAGCATCCTATATGCGGCTGTAATTTCGGTCCCGGACGAAGTGTTTCAAGAGGTGGGATGGGCATTTGCGATGCTCCAGCCCGGCAAGATGGTATCTGAAGAGGCTCTGCGCGAATTCTGCAAATCCAAGCTGACCAATTACAAGGTTCCGAAAAGATTCTTCGTACGGAACGTGCTGCCTTTACTTCCCACCGGTAAAGTCGACAAAGTGGCCCTACGAAACGAAGTCCCTGACGCAACTTTTTGATACAATTTCGCGTTCAGGAAACTGATCAACCCACATATTGGCCGGCAGGAACGCCGGCCCTTGCCCGCGTCTCGCGGGATAGCGGCGAGCCTCCGTGCCCGCCGTATTATACTGATTCGCTTTGAAGCAAGTGACACCGTGTTTCCGGTGGAACGGTTTGGTAGGGGCGGGTTTGAAATCCGCCCTTACGTGTCGTTATGCCCGCGTTCGCGGGCATCAATTGTAGGGGCAGACCCATGTGTCCGCCCCTACATAGACCGGATCGGAATCCCATAGGCGTTAACTTAAGGCAATTTCGTTCCTTTTCAGGAGGTCCATGCAGGCCGAAGCCGATCAAAGTCCCCCTTTTCTAAAGGGGGATTTAGGGGGATTTTCAAGCAGTTATCCCAAAATCCCCCCTGGCCCCCCTTTACGAAAGGGGGGAACCCTGCGTTTCGCGGGGTTAAGTTAACGCCTATGGGATCGGAATCCGGGGTGATCCCGCGGAACGCGGGACAGGCAGAATGCCGGCCCCACCATATCCAGTCTGGCATTGTTAGTCGTTTAGCGGCGCATTGGTACTAGATCGAGATCGGATTGGCGGTGTACACCACAAGTTATTGCGCTGGCGCTTGAACTTTCAAAGCGCCGGTCTGTCATACAGGACGGGAAGATTTGTCCCGGAGGTTGAAAATGAACGTTGACTTGACAATTATACTTGCGATTACAGTAGTGGTCATGTGTAGTTTCGGATATTTGGCAGACCTGATCTTTGAGGACTGGAAGGCGATGGGAAAGACAAAAGCCGATCCGTTGAGTAAACTGAACAAGAAAGGGCTCCTACATCGTCAAAAGCCCATCCCCGACTGCTTTGGAGCTTGTATGAAAAAGTATGCGTGGGACGTGGACGAAACGTCTCTGTGCGCTTCAAAGTGCAAAGCATGATCTCTTCGGAGGATTATGTGGGGCTCTGCACGCACCTGGTGCTTGAAATTCGCAGAGTCCGCAGAATTACCCACTGTGGGAGTTTTTTTGACCTGACGGGATCCGGGTGCTAGCGCATGTTCCCGGATCCACGTGCTTTTGGCGATCGTTTTAGTTTTCCTGGGAGACCGATTTCCTCTCGTACCGGATATACGTGTACACCATCGGTATGAATGTGCACGCGGCAAGAATCAAGCCGAAGACAATGTCTCTCTGGAGTCCAAGCTGCACGTAAGACGCTCGTCCAATCGGATTGCTTAGATAGCTCACCATTCTTAACAGGACGAGGACGAAAGGGATCCCGAAAAAGATCGAACACAGGATGCTCACTACGTTGAATAATTGTTTTGCCTCATGCACATCGTCGCAGTGAGCTGAAGGCAGGCAACTTACTCTCATTGCTTCAGCCTCCTTTCTAGTATTTGCAATTAAAATAGGCACCGAATTCGATTTTTCCAAGAGGAGGAAGCCACTCCGCTCGAAGAAATAATACCGCACCCCGTCGGTCCGTTGATTAGACCCAAATACTTTACCGCTGCCCTGATAAGTGGTACACATCCGGAAACAAGTCATAGGAAATGGCGTTTCTTGACTGCGACTTTGTACCATGCGAGGCAGACTGACAGAAAATGGTGAACAGGTGAACCGCGAAGAGGAAAGCAAATTGCCGGATAGCGCGGAAAGGTCCGGTAAATCTGATAATACTGGATATCGAGAGATTATTTTTGAACAGAAAGGCAATATTGCAGTCCTGACATTGAATCGCCCTGATATTCGGAATGCTTTCACTCATCAGGAGATGATCGACGAAATCGTCGACGCGTGCCAAAGGGTGCAGGATGCCGAGTCAGTGAGCGTGCTCGTGGTTACGGGCGCCGGCGCCGCCTTTTCGGCCGGCGGCAACGTTAAGGACATGTACAAGAAAGAGGGCATGTTCTCGGGGGACCCCAATGACGTTCGGCAGAACTACCGCAAAGGGATCCAGCGAGTTACCCTGGCATTCCAGCGCCTCGATGTGCCGGCCATTGCTGCGGTGAACGGCCCGGCCATGGGCGCGGGCTGCGATCTTACCTGCATGTGCGACATACGTATTGCCAGTGAGAAGGCGCGTTTCGGAGAGACCTTTGTGTCGGTAGGATTGATTCCCGGGGATGGCGGGGCGTTTCTTGCTGCCTCGGATCGTCGGGTTCTCCAAAGCCTTGGAATTGGCTTTCACTTGCCGCGTGATTGACGCTGCCGAGGCACTGCATATCGGCCTTGTAAGCGAAGTGACGCCACCGGAAACGCTGATGGAGCGTGCAATGGAAGTTGCGGCTGAGATTGCCCAGCACCCGGCACGAATACTCCGTCTGGCCAAGCGGCTATTCTATCTCTCCCAGGGGAGGAGCCTGGAAGAGACGCTGGAACTCTCCTGCTCATTCCAGGCCCTGTGCCACCATAGTCCCGAACACATGGCCGCCCTGGAGGCGTTTTTTGCTAAGCAACGAAGTCGGAGCAAGCTCAAGGATTGAGGTCGCCTAGCATGTGGTGAACCTCGCGTGCCCTGGGATTCACCACATCCGGGCTGACGCGCGGCGGCCCCAATTTACGTTGATGGGAACGTCCCGCGAGGAGCGAGACAGCCTGTCGCTGATGGACGGGCAGGATGCCCGTGGCCACTGTTAGATGACCATCGCCTCCAAGTCATTTTCTTTCGGAACTGTTCACTTGACGCAGAGGCTGGACTGTCATTGCGAGCGGAGCGAAGCAATCTTTTCCTCCAACCTCCTAGATTGCTTCGTCGTTTCACTCCTCGCAATGCCAGGGTGCCAACGGCTCCCCCTAGTAACTGAATACTTATCCAGAAGAGCAAATTTTTGTTGACAACTTAATCTGGACTCCTGTATTTTTATCTAGACCGACCGGTCAATCCACAACGGAAAGATACCATGCGCGATTCCGCCGTAAGTGACGTCAAGGAAACCATTATCAGGGAAAGCACCAGGCTGTTCCTTGCCAACGGCTTCCGAGGCACGTCCGTCAAACAGATTACCGAAGCGGCTGGAATTGGGAGAGGCACCCTCTACTGGTATTTTAAGAGTAAAGACGACATCTTAAAGAGTGTATTCACAAAATTCGAACACGAGTTCCTGGAGGGACTTATGGAAGCCGTGCGCGGCTGCAACGGCGATTTCATGGTGAAATACAAGGTACTTCACAAATTTTCCTCAGAATTTGCTCGGGACAACCGAGACCTGTCCTTGGCCTTCAATGCTCTTCTCAATGAGATCGTGGGAACCAACACCGGATGCGAGGTTGTGGCTAGGGCTATATGGGAACGATTCCGGGGTTTTTTCGAGGAAATGCTGAGAGATGGGAAGCGGGAAGGCACGGTGGGTGCGGAGATAGACCCGGCGATCTACTCTCATATCATGGTGGCAAGCCATACAGGGATGCTTGTCCAGTGGTTTGTCAATGGAGAGGAACTCGATGCCCCTACGTTTGTAAGAACATTTCGGGACTTCCTTTTGAAGGGTCTTACGGGAAGGGAGCGATAGTTTTTTTTGGATCGGGCTTGACTGATCGGTCAGTCCACAACCGCGTATAGAAAGGAACTCTAGAATGGCCCTCAAAACACCTCAAGAATACATTGAGAGCCTCAAAGACGGCAGAGTTGTTTACTGCGATGGTGAAAAGGTGCCGGACGTAACGACACATCCGATCCTTAAGAGCTGCCGTGATTGGATGGCAATGGATTATATCCTAAATCAGGATACCCGCTATCAGGAGCTTCTAACGGAAAAGAACGAGGACGGCGAACGAGTCAGTTTTGCGCTGATGCCCCAGCGGACGCGAGAGGACCTGTTAAGGCTTCGCGAGATGGTAAAGCTGTGGGCCAGGGTTTGTTTCGGAAAACCCTCCGGGGCAAAGTTTGTCGCTAAAGATGGTCTGAATGCTGTGACGGTGGTCAGTCCCAGAGTCGACAAGAAGTGTGGGACCCATTATGCCGAAAATGTGGCAGCATATCGAAGATATCTGCAAAAGAACGATCTTTCTTTCGCAATGGGCTTGACCGATGTCAAGGGTGACAGAAGCCTCCGTCCTTCGCAGCAGAAGCAACACCAGGATTTTTACGTGCGGATTGTGGAAGAGCGCAAAGACGGAGTAATCGTGAGGGGCGCAAAGACCCACATCAGCCAGGCACCTCTCTGTAACGAAATATTGGTCGCACCCTGCAGGGCCATGAAAGAGGAGGACAAAGCCTATGCCGTGGCCTTTGGGGTCCCGGTTAATGCCAAAGGGTTGACGCTCATCTCTGCCGAACCCGAAGTCAAGGAGGGGGCGAGCCTTTTCGATCATCCCATTTCCGGCAGTATTTTTATCAACGATGCCACAATTATTTTTGACGACGTCTTTATCCCCAGCGAGCGGCTCTTTTTGAAAGGGGAGTGGGAATTCGCGGGCCAGGTTGCGCACATGTTTGCCAATTTTCATCGCCTAAGCGCCGAGACCTACAAAGCAATGGAGCTCGAGCTGTTTACCGGGGCCGCTTCCCTGATGGCCGAATACAACGGCATAGAGAAGGTGGCCCATGTACGTGACAAGTTAACCTGGCTGGCCATGTATACAGAAGCTGTGGAAGTGCTGGGAAGGGCGGCAGTTGAGCACTGCAGTAGCGAAAAGGACTCGGAGCTTGTTTACCCCAATCCGATGATTGCCAATATCTGCAAGTTCCACTTTGCCGACAACTGGCACCAGGCCACGAAATATATTCAGGATATTGCCGGAGGGATTGTGGCGACTTGTCCGTCTTCCAAAGACTACTTCAATCCCGAAACTCAGGCCCTGCTGGATAAGTATTTGGGTGGAAAGGATGGAATACCCACAGAAGACAGGCTTCGAATGGTGAAGCTCGTCAGGGATCTGACCTCTTCGTATGAAGATGTCCTCACCATTCATGCTGAGGGGTCCTTGGAGGCTCAGAAACTTTCCATCCTTGCTCTGGCCGATTTCGACCGGTACCAGGCAGCAGCCAAGAGGGCAGCCAGGGTGGGGAACAACAAAGGACATCCTATTTTTAGTGAACTGCCCGCTTTTCCTCCAGAGCTATAGGGAAAGTTGGTTGAAAACGGGATGAAATGGGATCTTTAGCTGTAAAAGTACATCAGGGACTAGGGGACGAGTGACACCGTGCTTTTAGTGGGACAGGCATCTTGCCTGTCGTCATGCCCGCGTACGCGGGCATCCAGACTGGACCCCGGATCGAAGTCCGGGGTGACGAATGGCAGGCAGGATGCCTGCCCCACCTTATCCTCGCCGGGATTGTACTTGTTTGATGGCGCACTGGTAATAGTGCTCCATTTCCAAAAAGTACGGTGCCAATTGCACGGTAGCGCCGGCCTCCGTGCCGGAGGTTTCGGAGTGACCGGCACGGAGGCCGGCGCTACCGGAACAAGATTCCGGACACACGCAACCAGCACATCGGAATACGAGACCGAATTTGAGTATGAGAGCGCTTAAACAATGCGTTTTCCCCGATTGGAATCGGGAGATGGCTCGGTCGAAAGGAGGTCGATCATGGGAAAAAGATGGTACAAGGTATGGCCCTCCTGGGTTCCCAAGACCTTTGTAGTGGATAAGCCCGCATCCGAATATATACGGGAATGGGCGGCATTGACCCCTGAACGGATAGGCCTCAGTTTTTACGGCCGGGACATTACCTATCGGGAACTCGATCAATCGATCGATGCTATAGCCTGGGGCCTGGCCGATCTGGGCGTTAAGAAGGGGGACCGTGTGGCTGTTCACATGGAAAATTGCCCTCAGTTTGTCATGGCCTATTTCGGGATACAAAGGGCCGGCGGAGTGGTCGTTCCAGTCAACCCCATGTTCAAGCAGACCGAACTGGAACATGAACTGAACGACGCAGGGACAGGGATCTTGTTCGGTCTTGATTCTCTTTATCCCGAAGTGGAAAAGATAAGGTCCCGTACGCCACTGAGAAATGTCATCCTTACTTCCCTTGATGCATATCTTCCGGAAAAGCCCATGCTGGCCGTACCACCGGAGGTCGGAACGGGCGACCGATCTTTTCCCGATACCCTTTCCTTCGAGACTTTCATCCGGAAATCCACACCCCGGCCCCTCTCCCTTGTGGCTGATTTGAGAAAAGAACTGGCAGTTTTGCAGTATACCGGAGGGACCACCGGCATACCTAAAGGAGCGATGATCAGCCATTATGCCTTAAGCGCGGCCACTTTCGTGTCTTTGTATTGGTACCACCATCGGGAAGACGATGTGTTCATGGGAGTGGCGCCCTTCTTCCACGTAATGGGCCAGATAAACCTGATGTGCACTCCCCTGGCGTCCGGTGCTCAGGTCGTTATTTTGTCTCGCTTTGTTCCGGAGGTGCTGGCGCAGGCTGTTGCTCATTACCGATGCACTTATTGGGTAGGAGCTACCCCTATGGTGATTGCTTTGCTCAATCTCCCCAATCTCAAAGATTACGACTTAAGCTCCCTGCGGTGCCTCTGGACCGGTGGAGCCCCAATTTCCACCGAGCTCCAGAGGAAATTAAAGGACCTTTTGCCCAATACGGTCGTGGGCGAGGGATACGGGATGACTGAGACCATGTCCTCGGGCGGCACTTGCACGCCGCTTTTCCGCTACAAGCCGGGCTTCGTGGGCATCCCCGAGCCCAATGTAGACATGAAAATCGTCGATCAAGAAACCGGAACAAAGGAGCTGGGGGAAAACAAGGAGGGAGAGATCATTATCAAAGCCGACTCCATGATGCTCGGCTACTGGAACAGGCCGGAGGAGACCGAGCAAGTCTTGAAAGACGGCTGGCTTCATACAGGAGACATAGGTCTCATGGATGAGGAAGGCTACCTCAAGTTTCTGGGAAGAACACGAGAATTAATCAAATGCTCCGGCTTCAGTGTCTTCCCGGCCGAGGTGGAGGATCTTCTTTACCGACATCCGGCTGTTAAGGAAGCCGCGATCATAGGGGTAAACGACCCCTACAGAGGAGAGACACCCAAAGCCTTCATCGTTCTGAAAGAGGAGTATGCCGCCGAAATCAAGGAAGAAGAGATTCTGGAGTGGTGCAAAGACAACATGGCGGCTTACAAACGTCCGCGTATCGTAGAGTTCAGACAGGATTTGCCCAAAAGCGCCGCAGGAAAGTTACTCAGGCGGATTTTGGCCCAAGAAGAAATGGAGAAGCAAGCTTGATTGAGTTACACCGACCAACTTGACGCCACTGAGCAAGAGGAGGCAGGCAAATGAACCTTTCTGCAAACAATGGTCAGGTCATGACGGTCCTTGGCCCTATTTCAGCGGACGAATTGGGCGTAACCCTGGTTCATGAGCACATGGCATTCGGGTTTCCGGGTTGGTCTGCCGATGAAACCATGGCGCCCTACGATCCGGAAGCCATTGAAGCCAAGTGCTTAAGTATCTTAAAAGATGTGAAAGCAGTGGGAGTTAAGTCCATAATCGATGCCACCCCTTGCGACGTAGGCGGCCGCGACCCGGCGATCTTGAAGAATCTCGCCGAGAAATCCGGAGTCCACATCATTGCGACCACCGGGTTGTACTATGAAAAGGATGGAGGGTCTTCCTATTTCAAGTGGCTCCAGTTCGCTCAGCGGGATGTAGAGCAGGACATCTACGAGTTATTCAAACAGGAAATCACCGCAGGCATTGGAAAAACAGGGGTAAAGCCCGGCGTTATCAAGGTGTCCACCGACGATCCATCGATCAGCGAATACGAACAGATGGTAGCCAGGGCCGCAGTACGGGCGGCCAACGAGACCGGGGTCCCGATCATTACCCATTGTCAGGGCAACGCAGTGGGGCCGGTTCAACAGGACCTGTTCCTTCGACTGGGTGCAAATCCCAAAAAGATCATGATCGGTCACCAAAACAACTCCCTTGATGTCGATTACCACCTCTTCCAACTGCAAAAGCCGGACTTTTTCATCGCCTTTGATCGCACCGGCAGCATCAATGACCCCAAGGCTGAAGACTGTCTCATCGAGCTGATAAGGAAAGGCCATGCCGACAGGCTGATGATTTCTCATGATTCCATCGGCGTCTGGCTTGGAAGAGCGATTGACTTAGGGCCGAAGGCCGCCGAGTGGTACCCGACCTACATTCACAAAAGACTGATCCCGAAGATGAAAGCGGCCGGAGTGACCGACGGTCAAATTCAGACGATGCTGGTAGACAATCCGCGGCGCCTATTTGCAGGAGAATGATCGAGGAAGTGATGTAACGGAAGGCACTCTGGCGCAGGCAGGCCAAGGTTACCATTAGGTCAGATTCTTATCCCAAAGGAGGCTCAGAATGAATCGAAAGAGGTCATTATCGGCTTCAAGTATGGTTTCGATCCTCGTAGCATGTCTGTTCATTTTTTCGGCTTGGGGCCCAGAGGCTGGGGCAGCTCAGGCAAAGAAATTGAAGATCGGCATGATCGCCTGCCTGACAGGTTTTTTCTCGCCTAATGACGTGCCCGGTGCGCATGAGGCACAAATGACTGCCGACATGATAAACGAGCAGGGCGGGATCACCGTCAAAGGTCAAAAGTACAAGCTGGAGATTATTGTCGAGGACGCAAAGAGTACGCTCGACGGAGTCACCGCCGCGGCTAACCGGCTGGTCTATGATGAAGGAGTGAAACTGATTCTTGGCCCCGCAGGTTTCTTTTCTGCCGCATCGTCACCCGTTACAACCCCGAACAAGGTGCTCAACATAATAAGCTTCTCCACGGGCCAGCCGGGGGAATTGGACAAGACGACACCATATACCTTTCAGGCTTACGACGGCACGGCAGCGAGCTTCGGCGCGGGTATCAGCTACGTCAAAATGCACTTCCCAAAAATAAAGAAGGTCGCCATCGTTACCGCGGACGATGGATCTGCCCAGTACCTCAAGCCCGTATTCCAAAAAACGTTGGAATCTGCCGGGATGAAGATGGCAGCCGATCCTGTCCTTTTTCCTAACCAAATGCAAGATTACAGCCCTATAGCGGCGAAGCTCAATGCAATCAAAGACGCAGACGCGATTGGGGTAGGGCTGGCTCTGCCAAATACTGTTGGTGCAATAGTCAAAGGTCTGAGGGAATTGGGCAACAAGAAGCTTGTCTTTATGGGGGTCGTGTGCCCCTGCTCGGTGGTGGCACAGATCGCTGGTCCCGAAGCAGCCGCTCATGTGGTTCTAAGCAGCGTCACTCCTAACGATCCGGGCAACCCGCCCTTGATGAACAAAATAAGCGAGAGACTCATCGCCAAGTATGGAGCAAATACGCCGGTCTATCTTCAGAGTGCCAACTCGCTTTGGGTCTTGAAGCAGGTTATTGAAGCGGCTCAGAGCATTGAAACGGATGCGATAAAGGCGAAATGGGAGTCCACGGACAAGGTGGAGACGTTCTTTGGAACCGGAATGGTGTGCGGAAATGCAACCACCGGGATCAAGCATCACGTGGTCACGCACCCATTGCCTTTTCAGACCGTGAAAAACGGCAAAGTAGTCTCGGCTGGGTTCTCAGGCGACGTGGTCCTGCCATAGTCAACCGGTCAGGTTAGCCCGCCGACTCAAGTAAAGCTGTGCCACGGCGCCCTCCTCGACGGCCGGCTGACCTGACAAAGATCCGGAACGGATTAGACATGGAACAGGTAATAGCCACGACAAGTAACGTACTGATATTGTCCTCGATGTACATTCTGGTAGCGCTGGGCTTTGCCTTTCTTTTTAACATGCTCGGTTTGCTCAATCTTGCCCATGGCGCTATTTACATGATCGGTGCATACATCGCCTTCATACTCATAGCGGGGTTAGGCCTCCCATTCTGGCTGGCCCTGATCTTCGCAACGCTTATGGTGGCCCTGTTGGGAGTCTTCCTCGAAAGGGTGTGCTTCCGCCCGTTTCTGGGGGATTTCAACCGCTCGGTAATGATATGCGTCGCCCTCACAGTCCTTTTTCAGACGACGGTCAACATTGTGGCAGGCGCCAAAACACTGGCTCTGCCGCCGGTTGCTGAAGGCATCCTTCATTATGGACCGGTCTCGTTGAGCCACGAAAGAATCATCATCTTTATCATTGGGGCGGTGCTCCTCCTGGCATTCGTTCTATTCGTGAATAAGACGAAATGGGGTCAACAAATGCAGGCTATCGCCCAGAACGCCGAAGGGGCTTCTCTGCAAGGCATCAATGTGCATCGGATATCGGCTCTGGCCAGCGGCCTGGGCTGCGGTCTCGCAGCTTTGGCGGGATGCTTGATGGGTGCTTTTCTGGGGATTGGACCTTTCATGGGAGATCAAATGCTGGTGAAGGCCCTCATGCTTGTCATCTTGGCCGGAGCGGGCAGCATGGGCGGCATTTTTTTGGCCGGCCTTCTGATGGGCACCCTCAACTCCGTGTTGCCTCTGATGCTGAATGGAGCGGCCAGTGAAGCCGCCGCTGTTGCCGTAGTGATCGTTCTGCTCTTGATCAGCCCAAAGGGCTTCTTTGGCCATGAAGCATGATAGGCGCCCACTGTGACGCTCTTCCGGCCGGCTATATTGAAGACGAGAAGGATTGCAGTCATGGGTGAAGACAGCTTTTCTACCCCAATAAGTCCGCAAGTGGCTTTGGGAAGGAGAAGATGGGGTTCGGCTCCGGCATACGCGGCGCTGTTGGCCGTTTTAGCCCTGTGGCCGATCGTGTATCATTCATCTTACGTGATGCACCTGTTTATCCTCTGTTTCATCTATATAATTGCCAGCGTCAGTTTACGAACCATAACCATATCCGGCCAATTTCCGCTCGCCCACGGGGCTTTCATGGGCATCGGAGCTTACCTTGCTGGCATGGCTTCAAAATGGCTGGGCTGGCCGGGCTGGATTACCATGCCGGGAGGTGCACTCGGGGCAATGGTACTCGGAATCCTCATC
Organism: uncultured delta proteobacterium; assembly: GCA_963789265.1. Lineage (GTDB taxonomy): Bacteria > Desulfobacterota > Desulfomonilia > Desulfomonilales > Desulfomonilaceae > CAWBBA01. The sequence goes on from CAWBKB010000001.1 coordinate 285,029, forward strand.
GGCTACCCTTTCGCCAGGCTCAGGGCACTGTACTATGCCATGGGGACACTCTTCTTCGGCATAGGGGTCATAGACTTCATTGCGGCCTTCAGCAAGTATACCGGCGGATACAGTGGGCTTATGGGCATCCACCCCATTTTCGTAGGTTCCAAGGTTCCATATTACTATTTCTTTCTCGGCCTCGCTTTTGTAAGTACGTTGGCTCTCTATAGGTTCGAGTTCTCTCGAATCGGGACGAATCTGAAGGCTATTGCTCAGTCACATCTTGTGGCATCGAGCGTCGGGATTAATGAAGCCTTCTACCGCATACTCGCAGTCGCGGTCGGCTGCTTCTTTGCCGGTTTGGCCGGCGCCGGCTACGCACTTTACAATCAGGTGATTTCTTCTTCGAGTTTCAATTTCCTGGCCACCCTCTGGCTCGTGATGTACGTGCTTGTCGGCGGGGTTGAGAGCTTTGCCGGCCCCATAGTGGGAACCATAGTTCTGTTTCTGATGCCGGAGTTCGTGCGCGACCTCAAATACTATTCCCCTTTTGTGACCGCTGGAGTGTTGATCCTCGTAGTCTATCTCCTGCCCAAGGGGCTGGTAAGTCTTCCTGGCTTACTGCGGCAGAGGTGTGGACGCACGGCAATCGAAGAAAAGGGTGACTGAGTGTGTTTTTCGAGATCATAAAACTCGGAAAGGTGTTCGGGGGCCTGACTGCCGTATCCCAATTCAACATGTTCGCCAACCAAGGAGAGATTGTCGGTCTTATCGGTCCGAACGGGGCGGGTAAGTCGACCCTTTTCAATTTGGTGACCGGTGTGGTTCAGCCGACAAGCGGTCAGGTGCTGTTCGAAGGGAGAGATATTACCGGCAAGAAACCGCACCAGGTCGCTCGTTTAGGGATAGGGCGCACTTTTCAGCTCAACCCGCTTTTCGGTGACTTCACCGTCCTCGAAAATGTCTCCGCATCCTTTCATCTTCATCCGCGGTCGAGTCTTTTGAGCATCTATTTCAACACACGCTCTCACAAGCGTAATGAGGCATATATTCGTAAGCAGTCTCTTGAAGTGCTGCGCCTTGTGGGACTGGAAAGGGTCAAAGACGATCTCGCCAAGAACCTGCCTCACGGCTACCAGAAGATGCTGGGGGTAGCGAGAGCTTTGGCTACACGACCAAAACTGCTCCTCCTCGACGAACCTTTGGGCGGTATGAATCCCGAGGAAATAGAGTTCACTTTAGAGGCCGTGAAGAGAATGCAGGCACAGGGAGTAACGATCCTCATAGTTGAACATAATATGCAGATACTGGATTTGTGCGAACGAGTGGTGGTCATCAATTTCGGGACAAAAATCTGCGAGGGATTGCCTGAGGAAGTGCGAAAGGATGAGCAGGTCATTCAGGCCTATTTCGGTGGTAATCATGCTGCTGGAAATCGACAAGGTGACCGTCCGCTACGGAAAATCAACGGCCGTTCGTGAAGTGTCGTTGCGGGTTCCTGAGAAAACGGTCGTGAGCATCATAGGCGCTAACGGTTCGGGAAAGAGCACGCTGCTCAGGGCGTTGGTGGGTCTCGTGGCACTGAGCGAAGGCGAAATACGGTTCAACGGTGTTCGGATAAGCGGGTTGGAGACGAGTGAAATCGTTAGGCATGGCATTGTCCTCGTTCCGGAGGGCCGTCAGCTCTTTCCCTATCTGAGCGTTCTGGCGAACCTGAAGCTCGGCGCCAGCTTGCGTAAGGACAAGGAAGGCATCAACAAGGATATGGAAGAGGTCTTCGAGTACTTTCCCAGACTGCGCGCGAGACTGAATCAAAAGGCAGGTACTCTTAGCGGCGGAGAGCAGGAGATGTTGGCTATAGCCAGGGGCCTAATGGCTAAACCCAAACTCCTTGCGATGGATGAGCCTTCTCTGGGGTTGGCACCGATTGTAATCGACCGGCTTGGCGAGGTGATCGCGAAAATCAACCAGCGAGGCGTGACTGTTCTTTTGGTGGAGCAGAACGTGCATCTGGCCCTTGAGGTGGCGAACACCGCCTGCGCTCTCCAGGTTGGAAGGCTGGTGCTGGAGGGCGATGTCGACACAATGAGGTCGAGCGATATTGTGAGGAAGGCTTATCTGGGTGGATAAGAAATCGGATCATGTTGGGTTTAGGAAGTTCTTGGACGGGAAAACGAAGTATTTACATATACCTCGTTTAATACCCAGAATCGTGGCACGATCTAGCCTTGTGCGTATTTCGTTGCCCTCACCCCGGCCCTCGCATTTTGGGAGAGGCCCAAAGTGAGAAGATTTCGTGTTAAGATTTTGTCCGGTTCAAGGATTTTGACACAGTTCCTGGAGTCAGGTCCTATCGGATTCCCGCGTACGCGAGCATGACCAGGGCCAATCCCGCTTTGGCGTGACCATCCCACTGGAAACACCACGTGACGTCCTTGGAAGCGCATAAGCATTAGATGTCAAATCGGATGCCGATCTCGAGACCTGCTCTAGCTGCCGAGGCTGTGCCTCGCTCACGCCTTTTGTCAAATAATAATCATTGATAACCGTAGTTTATTTAGATTGCATAACTTGGTTTGTAGTAATAATTATTAAAATTGGCTACTGGCGCAGGCTTTATCACCATTTAGCAGTGCAAAAAAGCTATAGGATTAAATTAGCCATAATATCCAGATGTTATCAATATTACAGTATGATTTTCTAGATACTTTTTGCAACATCTTTAAACTTCGTTCATTTTTTTCTTGACATCCGATTTGCCGTAACCAATAGTGACCCTGCAAATAGTTGGACCCTAGAGGGAGGGTATGATGAGAAGGATACCTTATACGCTACTCGTATGTCTTGTGCTCTTGATGTCAACAGCCTGGCTGGCCCCTATCTGGGCGGCACAAGTCGTGGACTCACCGGACAAAATCCTCAAGGAACCTCAAGCAGGTTCCACTGGAACACCCGCGGATGTGAAAACCAAAGTCGTCACCAAGGTGAAACATCGGACCAGGTTTTATCCCATCTGCAATTATCCCTACTACAATTCGGGGATTACCAAAGTCAAACCCACTTGCACGTATCCCTACTACAATTCGGGGATTACCAAAGTCAAACCCACTTGCACGTATCCCTACACGACCGCACCACGGTATGTTTCCGGCGCATTTCCTGCCATGGGAATCGGAAGATGGGAAATAAGCGGAGGCGTGCTCTTTGCCAGCCTTAGAGGCTCGATCGCATGGCCGCGATATGCCGGAGCCTACGGTAATTACGGTGGTTATTACGGGAACACGAACGAAGCGAATTTCAGCGACGCTCTACAGCTTCCCGGCCACCTCGCCGTCCCCACATGGAGCATAAAGTACATGTTCCGGCCCAACTGGGCGGCGAGATACTCCGGGTTGGCGTTTGAGGCCAAAGGCGGCGGCCAGCCTTCCCAATACGTCATGTTCGGACCGAACCAGCAATTCTACGGCATAGGCCAGAGCGTGCAAAGCAAATATCAGCACGGCTACCACAGGGTCGGCCTCGTCTATGATGCGATACGGCGCTACGGATCAACCGTCAGAGTATTCGCGGATTGGGTGCACGTGGACGACAGGATCGAGTTGCTCGCCTCTAACTATACCGGGCAAGTTGCCGTGTTCAGCAATGGCACTGACGCTGCTATCACCGGACTGGAACTTCAGAAATACGTCAAGAGCAGCGCCAATGGAGCTACCTTGTCATGGGATTGCAGAGCCGGGGCTATCTTCCTTGACGATGTCCAAGGAGTAGACGCACAGGCAGGAGCCCAGTACACGATACCACTGAATGCCGGTCGCACAGGATTCGTCAGGGCAGGTTACAGGATCGTCCAATTGCAAAAGGCCCCGAGCTCGTTTCTGCTCAAAGATGAGCTTCAGGGTGGCTACATGGAAATGGGGTTTATCTTCTGATTAACGATGTCATCGATCAGTCGACCCCTAAATCCGGTAACAACACCGGCCCTTAACCTGAAACGCTAACCTAACAAAATCTATTTTCTCAGTTTGTTCAGGCCCGGCTTAACTTCTTCCTCCCAGCTAAAGAGTTAAGGCCGGGCTTCTTTTTGTCAAATCCTTGTGTTAAATTCCAGGTCACAGGGCAGAACAGGTCATCCATTCCCAATGTCTCAGGAGTTGCTTAATGGATACGGACATACAAATTCGGATAAATGCTACGATCGCCGGTTACGTTGCTGACTCGCCCAAAATTACTCAAGATGGAGCCTGACGAAAAGGCATGGGAAGAGGTTCTGATCGGTTATTCCTCGGGAGACGATCCTCTATATGAGACTTATAAGGACGTGGTGGGTGCGTTTCACTGGACACCACTTGAAGTCTTTCAGCACACATTTCCCGATACAACGGTCACGCCCGCCAATCTCACGGTCATTAGCTGGATTCTCCCCGAGCGAGGCCACAAAGGCGGATAATCGCAAGGAGACACTGTATCCTTCCAGACGATGGGTTCATGCCCGTTTTCCGGGTGAGGAATTCAACAATCATCTGCGGCGACACCTTGTTCAGGAACTCGACCGCATCGGTGTCAAAGCTGTCGCCCCTGTCCTTTGTGCTCAATGGGGCATGGAAATATCACCTAAGTACGGATTTGCTTCCAAGTGGTCGGAGCGGCACGCGGCGTACGCGGCGGGCCTTGGAACATTCGGTCTTTCTGACGGCCTGATCACCTCGAAAGGCAAGGCTCATCGCGTTGGTTCGGTGGTGGCAAATCTGGAGCTGCCCGTTTCCCCGAGGCCCTACGATGACCACCACGCCTACTGCCAGTTTTTCTATGACGGTTCATGTACAGGATGCCGTAAGCGCTGCCCGGTTGGAGCCATTACGGAAGAGGGGCACGACAAGATGAAGTGCTGGAATCACGCCGGGATAACTTGTGCCAAATATGTCAAAGAGAATTATGGGTTCGAAGGTTATGGCTGCGGGCTCTGCCAGACAGGCGTGCCGTGTGAATCGGGGATTCCTAAAAAGATCCTGAAAGCGATGAAGGGGACGGCTAACGCAGGGAAATCAAGGTCCGATCTATGAAATCGGAGGTGGGGCGGCCATGATAGCCAGTTTTTCCGTGTATCCCATCGGTGAAGGTACCAGCCTCAGCCGGTTTGTAAAGAAAGGTGTGGCGGTCATCAAGGCGTCGGGCTATCCCTATGAAGTCGGGGCCATGTCCACGGCCGTGGAAGTGCCCGACTTGGACGCTCTCTTCGACCTGGTCAAACAGGTGCATGCCGTTCATGTGGCAGAAGGTGCCAAACGGATCGTCATCGACCTCAAAGTGGATGACCGCCGAGACAAGAGAGCGACCATGTCTTCCAAGAGGGCCGCTGTCAGTTGATAATTGGTTTCAGTCCGATCCCTTCTGAAATAAGTCCATCGTTTCCCATGTACGGCGAGGTCAGGAACCTGGCACAGAAGAAAAGATTGCTTCGCTGCGCTCGCAATGACAGGTAGCGAAAATGTCATTGCGAGGAGAGAAACGACGAAGCAATCCCATCATGAAAATACGCGGCCGAACAACCGTGTTCGAAAACTCAAATCAACGCGCGTGCGATGGTCATCTTTTCAGCTTCCTTTGCCCCTTCATATATCTCCAGGATTTTGGCGTCGCGGTAAAAGCGCTGAACATCATACTCATCAATATAGCCATAGCCGCCGTGCATCTGAAGAGCTTTGTCGCAGACCCACACTGCCATCTCACCGGCAGAGGTACCTGGCCATTGCGTTCAATGAAGGATCCGTTCTGCCCTGGTCCACGAGCCATGAAGCCTTATAGGTGAGGGTTCTGGCCAACTCTATCTTTGTGGCCATTTCCGCCAGTTGAAACTGTATCGCCTGGTTGGTGGCAAGCGGCCGACCGAATGTCTTCCGCTCTCGGACATATCTGATGGACTTGTCTAAGGCTCCCTGAGCCAGCCCTACGCCTTGAGCGGCAACCATGGTCCGCGTGGCGTCGAAAAACTTCATCAATTGATAAAATCCTCGGCCCTCTTCCCCGATAAGGTTGGACTGTGGCACTCGAACGTTATCGAAGATGATCTCCGCGGTGTCACTCGCCCTTATTCCCATTTTTCCTTTGAGCTTTCTTGTCGTCACGCCCGGACGATCGGATTCGACGAGGATGATACTTTGACGCTTGTGTCGCTCTTCCCGCTCCGGATTTGTCACGCAGAAGACGCACATGAAATCGCAAACAGTCCCGTTGGTAATGAACATTTTGGTGCCGGTGATCACGTAATCGCCCCCCTCCTTTACGGCCCGGGTTCGAATTCCCGCGACATCGGTCCCAGCGTCGGGCTCTGTAAAGGCCCCGGCGGATATGGTCTCTCCTGCAACTAACGGCGGCAAGTATTTCTTCTTCTGATCTTCTGTGCCGAATAGAAGGATGTGCTCCGCCCCAAAGACAGAAGCGATCACACATAGGCATAGGCCGAGATCCACACGACTGAGTTGCTCGGTGATAAGGGCCTGTTCAAGAAAACCTAAGCCCGGCCCCCCATATTCCTCTGGTATGGCCGCACCGACCAGCCCGGCTTCGCAAGCCTTTTCCCAAATCTCACGGCCGTATTTCTCTTCTCTGTCGTACTCTTGGGCGATGGGGGCCAATTCCTTTACGGCAAACTTGTAAGCCGTTTCCTGCACCATTCGCTGTTCTTCCGACAAATCGAAATCCATATCCCACCTCCTTGGTTTGCACTTTTTTCGGACCAGCTTCCCTTCGGGGGGTACAGTTCGCGAAAATACATGCAAGGACCGCAGGAATCAAGAAACTGTCTCAAAACCCTTGAACTGGACGAAATCGTACCACGAATGACCCTTTTCCCCGGCAATGAATTACCGGGCTACTGTCTCCGTCCCTACGGGACACCAGTATTTGAGCCCCATTGGGGCGATTGAGAGTAGACCGGTACTTTAGAGAGTGTCTCAAAACGGTTGTAGTGGCACGATGACGACTCTCGGGGTGGTAGGGTGCGGTTAATCTCGCACCTTGGCCTCCCTTGTCTCCGACGAGCCGGGGCCGGCTATGAGTATGCCTCAGGCAGCCATGAGTCACTCTCCGTCCTGATGTCTTAGGCCGCGGTTAGCACCAGACGCCCCGTCAGCCAATGGCTGTAGAGCTTCTTGAGATTCAAGGTGGCGCACATCAAAGACCATTGAGCCTTCGCATTGGATAATCCGGACACGGTCCACCGTCTAAAGTCCAAGTGGCTCTTTATCCATGCAAAGACCGGCTCAATGATCACCTTGCGGGCTCGGAGTAGCGTCTTGCTTTCCGGGACCTCCCGTTTCTTGCGGTGACGCTCAACTGCGTCACGATAGATGTTAATGTCTATGAGACGGCCATTCTTGCTCTTGCTGCACTTCCACCGTTCAGGACACGTCAAGTAGTCCCGGCATCGATACCGCCGGATCTCGTTTCCGTTTTTTCCTGTGACTTTCTTCTGAAGAAAGTTCAGCGATGCGCCTTGCGGACAAATACAGACGTCTCGCTCTTGGTCGTAGACGAACTGGGAAGCGTGATAAGGGTCCCATTGAGCGCCTTTTTCCGCAGCGGACTCTCCCGACGACTTGGCGACCAAGACCTCGTACTCCTTCTCTTCGGCCAACGCGATTTGAGCCGATGCGAAGTATCCTGCGTCCGCCACGGTTTCCTCTGCGGTTGCGCCCAAATTTTCCTGAACTCGATCCAGCATGGGAACAAGCTGCCCATTGTCATTGCCTTCGTCGACCACTTCCTCAGCCACAATCATGCCGCTTTGTTGGTCTGCCACCGCTTGAGCATTGTAAGAGGGCTCAGTAGACCGCCGGTTCTTCATGTACCGGGCATCCGGCTCGCAGGGATGGACGACCTTCTTGTCAGTCTTATCCAATTCCTGCAAGGCCTTCTGTATCCGCTCCTTGCGTTTCAACTCGTCCTGCAGGGCTTCGGGAAGACGCCATTCGCCACCCTCCTCTTGCTCGCACCTCTCTGTCTCCGTCATGACGTCGGCAACGCACTTGTCCAAATTCTCAAGCATCCGCTCCAACTGATCTTGGTTCTTGAACTTCTCCCGAGATGATCCGACAGGGATCTTGGTTCCATCCAATGCATGAACCGCCATACCTATCAACTCGGCTTTGACTGCCACTTGAACCGATTGTTTGAATATTCCCTTGAAAACCTTCTTGTTGTCCCTCCAGAATCGCCACAGGGTATTATGATCCGCTGCATTCATACCCGTCAGCCAAATCAATCCCATGTTCTCCATGCATGCCTTCTCAAGCTTGCGCGATGACCTGATTCTGCTGAAATAGCCGTAGAGCCATGCCTTCAACAAAAGATCGGTACTATAGGGAGGACGGCCCGTTTCGCCATTCGGAACTCGAAAACCCAGCACCTCCAAATCCAAGGAATCCACAAAGTCTCCTATGAAGCGCGCTGGATGATCAGGCCCTATCCAGTCATCTATAGCGGGCGGAAGCAGAAACACCTGCTTGTAGTCGGCTCTGATTTGCGGCATAATCCTTTCCCTCTCCGATTCTCTTTTCACATCTCATTAGTAGAATCGGTTGAGAATCGCGAGCCCAAAATCGACTTTTGAGACAGTTTCTGAAGCGCCGGGCTGCCATCGTGCCACGATCCCGAGTATCAAAATAGTTTTGAGACACCTTCTCAATGCTTCCTTGACGGCAAACTCGCTTAATGACACAAGGCGATAAGAAACACTTTAAGCGACGTGATACCGGAGTGCCTGTCAGTTCACCTTCTTTTCCCGTCCGGCCCATTCCTTGTTCCGCAGTTCGTATTTCATGATTTTCCCGGTTGCAGTCTTTGGTAGGTCGCCAAATTTAATGCTCTTGGGAACCTTAAATCGAGCCATGTTTTCACGGCAAAAACTTATAATTTGCTCGGCGGAAGGATTCACGCCCGGCTTTGGAGTGATAAATGCCTTGGGCACTTCTCCCCATTTGGGGTCAGGCACGCCGACTACGGCACATTCCAGGACATCCGGATGGCGGTACAGGACGTTCTCCACTTCAACGCTGGAAATGTTCTCACCGCCACTGATTATGACGTCCTTCGATCTATCCTTTATTTCAACGTACCCGGTGGGATGGACCACAGCCAGATCCCCGCTATGAAACCATCCGCCGTTGAACGCCTCTTCAGTGGCTTCCTCCTGTTTGTAATAGCCAAGCATGACGTTGTTGCCGCGCATGACTATCTCGCCCAAGGTGCTGCCGTCCCAAGGAACCGGCTCCATCGTTATCCGATCCACCACGTCCATATTCAAAGCGGTCACGTACGGAACCCCCTGGCGGGCTTTGATCTTGGCCCTTTCCTCGGCGGAGAGGCTTTCCCAGGATATCTGAGGAGCGCATATACTGTGCGGCCCGTACACCTCGGTGAGCCCGTATACTTGAGTCACATTCGCGCCGATCTCTTCCATATTCCTAATTACCGTAGGAGCAGGCGGTGCGCCGGCTGTGATAACTTTCAGTTGGCGCTTCATCTTGACCTCCTTTGCTCCCGGAAACCCCGACATGGAAATGAGCACCGTCGGAGCAGCACACAGGTGGGACACGTTTTCCGTCTCCACCAGTCGATAGATTTCTTCGGGCACGACCTTGCGCAGACACACATGTGTTCCCGCCACCGCAGTAACGGCCCAGGGAAAACACCAGCCGTTGCAATGGAACATTGGAAGGGTCCATAGGTACACTGAGGTGTAATCCATTCCGTGCTCCAGGGCTTCGCCCAAAGCGTTTAAATAAGCTCCGCGGTGATGGTACATCACCCCCTTGGGCAGTCCGGTGGTCCCGCTCGTGTAGTTTAATGTGGCCATGTCACGTTCATCCGTAACCGCGCACTGGACAGCGGAATCGGAACCCGTGGCCAGGAACTCCTCGTATTCCATACCGTCAAGAGGCCGCTGGTCGTTTACATCGCAAATGTTGACGAACGTTTTGACATTGGTGAGTTCTTTGATTATGGGAGCGACCAAAGCTGCGAATTCATTGTCCACAAAGAGAGCCTTTGAATCGGAGTGATTCACGATGTAAGACACTTCGCGTGCGGATAACCTGATGTTGATGCTCACAAGGGTAGCGCCTATAAGGGGTACTGCAAAGTGCGCTTCAAGCATAGGAGGAATGTTCGGGCTGATGAACGCAACCTTGTCCCCTTTTTGAATCCCCGCGTTGAGTAGTGCGCCGGCGAGACGGTTCACCCGAGCCTCGAATTGCTTGTAAGTGAATCGCTTACTGCCATGCACCACTGCATCTTTGTCACCGTAGACCATTGCTGTGCGTTTCAGAAATGTGCAAGGCGTGAGTAGTTCGAAGTTGACGCTATTCTCGGCCAATGTGAAGTCTCCTTTCCCTTGCGATCGTTACGGCCTATAGTGACCTGTTCGGTATTATGTACTATTTGTCGAGCCGGAGCCACATTCCCCGTCCGTGAACACCCAGAAATGCTGCCCGGTTGACTCTTGACCGCGGGAAGCGAAAACGCCGAGTTGACATAAGAACGGAATTGTCTCACTCTGCGGTGCAGAACCACAGGGCGGACGAAAAAGCCGCCTGCCGGATGTTCGAAAAGGCATCCCGAACGCTAACACTGTTTATCAGCGCTCCCTTTCGCCGCACAAAATCGTTGCCGCCGGGCCACGAAAGCGAGGTTACCGTGATACACCATTTTCAGATGAACCATATCTCCACAGTCGAGAAGATAGAGCCAACACTTTGGCGAGTCTTAGCCAGATCCGACGACAACCTCTTTTCAGGCGAAACATCCCTCGATGTGAAGCTTCCTGCTTTAGATATTCGGCGAGCCCGCTTAAGTGTCACGCGGGACGTTCTCGGCCTCGTGCCCGACCTTTCTTCGGCTGAAGAGAAGCTCGTCGGCGTACGAGTCGGGCCGGGGATGACTAAGATAGTTCGCGGCCTGGTCGGCGGGCAAAAAGGTTCAGGCCGCATGGCTGATCTGGTTCTGGAAGCTATGGAAATGTTGGTGAATGCTCTATCCCTGCCGGAACTCAGAAAAGCAATGGAGAAGTGCGGAGAATCCGTTGCAGACCCGGAGTCGAGGGCCAAGATCTCGCTCAATGACGTGCTGATTGGAGACCAAACTGTACAGGTGATGGGAGCTAATCCCAGGCTTAAGGACAGTTGCGCAGCATTTCTAGGGGCGTAACAAACGGAGTGAAAAGATGCTTGAGTATTCGCGCATGAAGTCCGTCGGAGTTCAAGCCCAAGGCAAAGATCGCCGGATTGTGAGCGGTGTCCTGGAAGACGAACTCTATGCCATGCAATGTGAAATTGTGGTCAACTGGCCGACACTAACCATTGAACGAGTGCAAACCCGCATGAAACGTTTCACAACTACCCGCTGCCGATTGGCTGAAAACGTGTTTCCGGCAGCCGAGGGATGGAAACTGGATTCTCAGCTCGAAGGAAAGATCAAGAAAGAGCTTGGTCGAAGAGGGTGTCGCCACATGGCAAATCTGATTTTGGATAGCTGCCGAAGCATTGCAAGAGCCGAATTTTCCCGAGAGTTGCGTGCCGCCTTGGAAGAGAATCCCAATCTGGACCGCAAGGGTTTTATGGAAGACTTCCGCTGCCGGAACTCGGAATTGACCGAGTTCATGCGCCTCCAATAGCCTGTGGAGCATTTAGACAATGAAGCTCGATCTGCATATCCACACCAGCGTCTATTCGGCGTGTAGTAACATGACGCCTGACGAGATGGTCGCTTCGGCCAAAAAGGTAGGTTTGGACGGCATCTGCATCACGGAGCATAACAGGATCTGGGGCCGGCAACAGGCGAGTTCTCTCAGTGAGAAATACGGTCTGCCGATCTTTAGGGGTATGGAAGTAACTACCACGGGCGGAGACATTCTCGTTTTCGGTCTTGAGGAAGAGCCCGCAGACATGTGGACCCCGGCCATCTTGAAGACAAAAGTCGACGCGGCAGGAGGGGTGGCCATTGCCGCTCACCCTTTTCGCGGATTCTTGCTTTTCGGCTTCGGCGCGCTTGACATGAAATTGGATGACGCCATGAGCAACCCAACCTTCTCGCAGGTGCACGGGCTGGAGGTCTGTAACAGTATGGCCACCGACGAAGAGAACGATTTTGCACGCAGGGTAGCCGAGGCGATGCACCTCCTGCGTCTGGGAGGCAGCGACGCGCATAGGCCGGAAGCCGTGGGGACCTGTGTCACAAGTTTTGAGGATTGGTTCGACGACGAAAAGGGACTGGTAGCGGCCATTATGAGCAGCCGCTTTACCGTGGAGAGGATGAAATAAGACTGATTTCAGTAGGGCGGCCCGCGGCCGCCGATTGCGTCGGGCAGGCGCAAAATTGGTCAAGGAAAGATCATGAACAACCAAGAAATGAAATGGTCGGACTGGACGCGGAGCATGGAACACTTCCTCCGCCTAAAAACCTTTCCCGTAGGTTTGAAAATGTTGGAGGATCCCGAAGAGCTTAACAAGAATCCCTGGCTTCGTAGACCTAAGGAGAAGCTCTCCCTGTGCCAATTGATAACGATTGTTCGAACTTACGATTGGACCGTAGGCGGAACCGCTGACGATCTGGTGGCCCCCGTGTGCGCCGGTGTCCTCGGTCTGGCAGAGCTTCCCGACTTCGTCAAAGACGGTTCCATGCGGAGCGTAGTCTGGTTAGAGAAGAAACAAGACGCGGCTTTGTGCGAATCGGTCATACAGAGGATCCCTTGCGGGAGATACAAGGCATTTATCCTTGCGCCGACCGCCTACGATCCTTTTGTCCCCGACATAATCCTGGTGTACGCAAATCCGGCCCAGATGTCGCTTATGGTCAATGCCATACAGTACGACAAGTTCGAACGACAGGTCTTTTATTCTGTCGGTGAAGGTTCCTGTTCGGATGTGATCGGCCGATGCTTTGTCGATCGAGTGCCCGCGCTCTCCATACCCTGCTATGGCGAACGTCGCTTCGGCCACGCGGCCGACGACGAGTTGGCTATAGGCCTTCCCGCAGAAGATTGCCCCAGAATCCTTGGCAACCTGGAGAAATTGTACAAGAAAGGGATCCGTTACCCCATCTCTCACTACGGGGCTCAAGTCAGCCCGTACCAGGCATTGGCGGCCGTGTACGGCTTTCCACAATTGGAAAAGAACGACCGGCGCTGAAGGACCTTTATACCGACTCCCATAGCTAGAGAGCTGCAACGAAACATGAAAACGCTAGTAGGACCGTCCCGCGCGGAACGCGGGATTGCCGGTCGATGACAGCGCGTTTTCATGGTGGTTCGCTCTCAAATAAGTGAGAGCCGGCAAATAGCAAACAGCACTGAACTGGCAGCATGACGGTGCCTAAGTCAGTGGCACCCAACGTGCATTCATGAGGCATTGGGGCATCCCACGTTCCGCGAGAGGCTTTGTCAGATCCGTGTTGTATTTATGAGCAGTTCTCGAAAGTTTTCACGGATTCCCGCTTCCGCAATGCCGTGAGATAGGGATCTGCATTTCGTTAGTGGGACAGGCTTCCAGCCTGTCGCTGACAGACGGGCATCCTGCCCGTCGCCCCTAGATCTTTGCTTTTCCCGTGATTACTTTGCACAATCCGAACATCATTTGATGGCAGCGGACTGGTACTGGCGACTCTTATTCGATTGCAACTCATTTTTGCCGGCCTTCGAGGTACCACGGATGCCGATCCAGGTACCCGCTTCCACAAGAATCACTGCAAAGGTACCCTCACGGTAAACCTTCCGAATATTCTGCATCCGACGGCTAAATCGGACCTCACCCAATCCATTGCTTAATAAACTACTTTAAGAAAATAACATAACATTCCGATTGACAAGATGATTTTATGATGGTATGCCCCCAGTCAGTCGTCGGGAAGGAGGGAACATGACACCCACCCGTCACAATCCGAAAGACCAAAAACTCTCCTCCAAAGGGGAACAGTTGTCGAAAGGAGATGCTGTTATGGCAAGAATATTCTTAACTTCCGCGGCCATAGTTGTGTTGACGGCGTCGTGGGTATGCGCCGGCAACTTCGAGGCTCTGGCCAACGCGGGAATAGGCAGGCCACCCACGCCGCTTCATATAGGGTTCGGAAAGGTGGTCAAGACGGAATTCAAGGCAGATCTCAACAAGAACTCGGGGATGCAGTTGGAATCCGACGCTCTCTTCCCCGAGCAGGCTCCGGCAAGACAGGGCTCGCGGTTAAAACTACAGCCGGCCGTGGCATTCAGGCACAGGCACAGTCGTGGCATGGCCCCTGCCTCGAAACTGAGGTCCAAATCAGACCGACTGGCCGCCAGGGCCGGGACCAAAGATGAGAATACCGACATGGACTCCGACCTGGAAAAGGATCTCGTTATTTCTCCCCCTCCGCCCAAGACGGATGAAACACCAGGAGCGCAAGAAAAGCCGACGGTTGAAAAGAAGGCAGGAGCGGAAAAGAAGGCCGTGTCCGCAAAGAAGGCTGGAAAGAAGAGAGTCAGGCCCACAGTGAAAAGGATGGCTCCACCGCGATATGGAAATTACGCTGCCTCAATGAAGCGCATCCAGAAGGTCCATCCTACTGTTTCGCAGAATCCGTGGTCCTTCCCGGCGGGTGCGTATGAAAACCGACCTTACCGGGGCCCGCAGTATGCGACCTCAGAACCCCGGAACGCATTTAACGGCAGTAGGCCCCCGTACGGATACCCTCAAGAGGGACCACGCTACAACAATGTGGATCCTCGTAGGGCGGCGATGCAGCCCGGCACCGATGGGCGGTACGTGCGGGACGGCGTGACGATCAAATTAGCTCACGCTCCGGCCCCCGCACCCCCGCAGTTTTATCCTCCGGCGGAAGATGAATCTTCCGAGTCCGATCTTCTGTCCTCGGTAACGGAAATAGTCGGCCTCCCGTTCGCGTTCATCAGTTCCTTTTTCTAGTACGCAAGTAGGTCGTAAGCTTATGGCCAGAGCGCGCCCCTCCGAAAGGATGTGCGCGCTTTGTTTGTGCGGCTTGCATGACAGTAGGGCGGGCATACTGCCCGTCGTTTCAGCATTGTATGGGCATCTTGCTCGTCGACAGGCTGGACCTGTAGTCTCTTGCCCACCCAATATTAGATGGCGGGCGATCCCGCACTTCGCGCATAGGCGTTAACTTAACCCCGCGAAACGCAGGGTTCCCCCCCTTTCGTAAAGGGGGGCAAGGGGGGATTTTGGGATAACTGCCTGAAAATCCCCCTAAATCCCCCTTTAGAAAAGGGGGACTTTGATCGGCCTCGGCCTGCATGGACCTCCTGAAAAGGAACGAAATTGCCTTAAGTTAACGCCTATGCGCGGCACGCGGGATTCGTGGTTTCTTCTCGATTGATGCGGTTCCCCCGCGCAGAACGCGGGCTCACCAGCATCCTACGCCGATATCGACTCCTGTCCTTTGGCGGCAGCGACCGCCGGATTCATCCGGTGGGCCGAAAATGCCGCCGAAGCCATCGCCGTCAGGCGGTGGAGCCTTCACTTGTGCGGCTTGCATGACAGTGGGGCGGGCATCTTGCCCGTCGTTTTACCATTGGGCGGGCAAGATGCGAGCCTGAAAACGGCGGGCAAGATGCCCACCCTACTGACGTTGGATGCCGATGGGTTCAGTACGGTAGTCTGCAATGAATTTTGAGACCCGCTCCTGTCAAACAGGTTCCACCACCCGACGGTCCGCGGAGGCTTCCAGTGCTTTGATGAGCTGGGCCAATGTGCGGTTAATCGGAGCCGCAAGTCCCATGCGTTCCGCTTCCCCGGCGAGTGCAGCGTTTATGAAGTCTATCTCGGTGCGGCGTGCGGCAAGAATGTCCTGAAACATCGAGTTTAAGTTGCCCGCTGTGCCCTCGCATACAGCAATCACCCGCGCCTCTGCATTGTCGAAAATGAGATGGATCCCTTTTGCCCGTACGATGGTCAAGCACTCTTCGACTATGTCGTGAATCAGTTCTTTTCCCGCGGCACTGGCGGGCAGGTCGCCGTTACGGAGCCTCAAAAGGGTGGCCGGAGCATTAATGGCCGCGTTAATGATCAGTTTAGACCATACACAGCCGACCGCGTTGTCAACCGCGTGAATCGGCCCTGCATTCATCTTCTCCAGGACTGTTGCAACTGCTCGCGTGCGGTCCCGAACGATCCCATCCGGTTCCCCAAGGTGGGTGGCGCCGAAACCGGTGTGCCGGAATCCAGCCCCCCCCAATGCCATCGCACCGACGGTGGTGGTCCCCAAAAGCACACACCCGGGAAAAGCAGCCTCCAGAATCTCGTAGTTTCCAATGCCGTTCTGAAGCGTGAGAACTAGGCTTTTGTCCGAAAGAACTCGTTCTATCGTGGGAATAGTGCCGGTAGTGTCGTACGCCTTTACCAGCACGAGCACTAGATCCACTTTGCCCGCTTCTGCCGGGTCCCAAACGATCCGAGGAGTTATGACGCGATTCCCGGAGACCCCTTCGAGCCGGAGCCCTTCTTCTCTGACCACGCGTACTTGCTCTTTGTCACGCTCCAGAAGAACGGTATCCACTCCGCCTTCCGAGAGCAATCCGCCGAGTACCGACCCCAGCGCGCCAGCTCCTATTATTCCGACCCGCATTTGTGCGCCTTCCGATGCTTTCAATTCTGTTCCGGATAAAGTTTTGCCAATTCTTCTGCCACATCTTCCGGCATAGGATAACAGTGCTCCACGGCAGGAAAAGTTCCCGCAGCAACGTCCTTCTTGAATTCGGCGAGACCTTCCACTATTTGCGCGCCGACCTCTTTGTACTTCTTTACAAACTTGGGAGGCTTGCGGTCAAACATGCCGATCATGTCGTGAATGACGAGCACTTGTCCATCGCAATGGGGCCCGGCGCCGATACCGAACACCGGTACCGATGCCCTGCGGGTAATTATGCGGGCCACCTCCGCGGGAACCGCTTCGAGCAATAGTGTGGATACTCCGGCTTCCTGGAGGATGTCCGCGTCTTCGATCAATTTCTTTGCGGTAGCTATGTCCTTGCCCTGAACTCTGTACCCTCCCAATTGCGCCACTGCTTGCGGAGTCAATCCCATGTGCCCCATCACCGGGATGCTTGCATTCACCATAGCTCGGATGGTTTCGGCCATCTCGCGGCCCCCCTCGAGCTTCACCGCGTCGCATGCCCCTTCCGCCATGAACCTTCCGCCATTTCGAATGGCCTCCGACTTGGACACCTGGTAGCTCATGTAGGGCATGTCTCCCACCAGATAAACATCCGGTGCGCCAAGGCGAACGGCCTTCACGTGGGGCAACATGAGGTCCATTGTCACAGGCAGGGTTGAGTCGTACCCGTATATCACCATGCCTATAGAATCACCGATCAGGATCACGTCGATTCCGGCCTTTTGTTCCAGCACGGCAAATGGATAGTCATAAGCCGTCAGGAAGGTCATCCGCTCCTTCCTGGCCTTCTTTTCCCTAAGCGTATGAATTGTAACTTTCGGCATGGCAACCTCTTCAAGTGTGGTCTTCAGCGCTCACCAAGAATGAATAGGCGAGCGTTTCGGATTCAGAAAAAACAAAAGAAATTAAGCGACTGCCCAGCGGGCAATCGGTCCTTCGGTTCACGGGAGATCACCTCAGAGTGCACAGAGAGAAAGGATCGGTTGTTCAACCCCACGTATTTAACGGCCGCGTGCAGCCGAACCGGCATTACCCTTCCCGCGTCTCGCGGGATCACAGACAGGAATTCGCACCTCCATAGCATAGTCTTGCCGAGAAAACAGAATTGTCTGCGATCTCCGCGGTGAACTATGACAAAATCGGAAAAGGAGTGCCTTTCGTATTCAAGAGCATACATGAATCGGAAAGGGAATCGCAACAACTCCCATGTCTAACTGAAGGGTTATCTTTAGACCTGCCCAGCCGTTGAATTCCCAGCGGAAATCCTATAAAGTTTGAGATTGCGCTGCATGCTTGGGCCTTGCTTCCGCACGGCGGCATCGCCGTGATGAGGCGGGCACTAGCGTGCTATACAGCATCGAGTATCGGGCCTCCGGATTTCGGCGGCTTCGGAGAAAATAATCAATGGCAGGCTCCACAACCGGGGGATCCGATTCCTCCCAGCAGGATACGATCTTTTCTGAGATCCAGTCGTTTTTCACTTCAGTAAAAACCACAATCGGGTTGTTGGTTCTTCTCGCCGCGGGCTCCATCGTCGGCACGGTGGTCCCGCAAGGTTTTCCTGCACAGTTCGTAGCCTTGGAGTCACCTTTTTACTACCGGCTCACGGCGATTTTGGACCTCCACGGCGTCTACAGGAGCTGGTGGTTCATTCTCCTCTTACTTCTTCTATCGCTGAATCTCCTTGGATGCCTGCTGAAAAGATTATTCGCGATTCCGGCCGAATGGAAAGGAACTTCCCGGAAAACCTCCTTCAGTTTCACCCTGTCGGACCTCAGACAGCCTGAAGAGCTTAAAGGCGTTGTCACCTCCGCGCTCAAAGGGTTTATCGGCTCCCCGAGCACAGAAGTCGATGAGGCAGTGTCGCTCCGTCTCACGTGGCTCAAACATCGAATTTACTTGCTGGGCTTCCCTTTCATTCACCTTGCCATCATTGTGATACTTCTCGGCGGGTTAATTGGCGTCTTCTATGGCTGGAAAGGCCATATACTCATCAAGGAAGGAGATGTAGGGAAGGAATTCAACACGTTCCCGGACGATTCCATTGGTTCTCTTCCGTTTCAGGTAGCTGTTGACAACTTTACCTTGAAACGCTATCCGACCGGCGAACCCAAGGAATACCGAACCGATGTCAGGCTGATGGTGAATGGTCGCGTCCTGAAGAAAGGCTCAATTCGTGTTAACCATCCGTTGACCTTCGAAGGCATCTCGTTTTATCAGAGTGACTATCATGTGTTGGGCGTGAAGCAGCTCAGGCTCGCTGTGGTCGAACCCGGTGGAAAGGCTACAGAAACTTGTCGTCCGGCCGCATTCCGAAGCCCGAGTACCGGGAAGTACCTACGATGTTCGCTTGACCAGTCTTGATCCCGGCACCACCGAACGAGGAGTCGGGGCGGAAATTACCGCGGAGTCCCCGGGAACGAAACCCGAAAGCATCCAATTGTTCCGCAGTGACAAATCTCCTGTCAAACTCGGGGATGCGCAGATCCGTTTCCTTGATTATCTCCCGCTTTACGCTACAGGACTCCAGATCGGCTATGATCCGGGCAGTACAGTAGTGTGGATAGGCTGTTTTATGCTGATTGCCGGATTCTTCCTGACTCTGTTTACAAACCAGCGTCGCCTGACCATCCGAATGGCGGCCACAGGAACGGGTACCGAAATAAATATCTCTGGGAGCAGCCGCAAGCTTCGTCGTGAATTCAGGAAAACGGTCAAGAAGAAGGTTTCGGAAGGTTTAAATACCAACACCCCATAGTGCATCGGCCACATGGAGAGACGTATCGCCGAGGACTTTTGGAAAATCACATGATAAGCACCAATCTCAACACTTATGTAACTTTCGGCTACCTGGCGGTAGGAGTCTGGTTCCTTGTAGTCCATATCCTGCCCTCTCCTGCGACACTGATGCGCAAAGCGGTGTTCGGTTTGTTCATCTTTGTGTTTGCTCTGCACACCGCGGGCATCGGTCTGAGGTGGATCGAGTCTTACCGGATGGGATTGGGCCATGCGCCTCTGTCCAATCTATATGAGTCCCTGGTATTCTTCGCGTGGGCCATTGCCCTGGCACTGATCATTGCGCGGCTAAGATTTGGAACCGACCTAATCGTGCTGCTCGGAACGCCTTTGGTGTTCCTGACCATGGCCTCCACCTTTCTGCAGGATCCCAGCATCAAGCCTTTAATTCCGGCACTTCAGTCCAACTGGCTGGTGGCTCACGTTATTACATGTTTTCTCGGCTATGCAGGCTTTACAATATCTTTTGTGGCGGCCTTGCTGTTGCTGCTCGCAAGAGGATCTGAAGTCGCGGGCAAACGTCTTCCGCGTTCCGACTTCCTCGACGAGATCGTGTACCGCTCGGTGTTGATCGGTTTTCCCCTGCTCACGATAGGAATAATAACGGGCGCTGCGTGGGCGGATTATGCATGGGGGAGCTACTGGTCCTGGGACCCGAAGGAAACCTGGTCATTGGTCACATGGCTTGTCTATTCCGCATTCCTCCACGCCAGACTCGCCCGGGGATGGTCCGGGCGCCGGACTGCCGTATTATCCGTAGTCGGTTTTGCAGCCGTGATGTTCACATATTTTGGTGTTAACTACCTCCCCGGCCTTCACAGCTATTTTTGAGGAGGCCGGGAGGATAGACGTTTCAGACCCTTCTTTTGGCTATAACGCATGCCACGTTGCGCAGGATAATCATGGACGCCCGGAAAATCGGCAATCTCTTTGTCATTGGTTTCAACGGAACAGAGTTCACGTCCGACGTCCGTGACCTTATAGACGAGTTACACCCATCAGGCGTGATCCTTTTCTCCAGAAATATTGTAGATCCGATCCAGACAGCCGAACTTAATCATGACCTCCAGAGTCACGCACTAAGCCGATGGGGACACGGGATCTTCATAGGCGTGGATCAGGAAGGCGGACGGGTTCGCCGACTTCGAGAGCCATTCCACGCGTTCTCACCTGCACTGAAGCTTGCTTCTTCTCAGGAGCCCGAAGAAGCTGTGCGAGAATTCGCACGTGTGACTGCCCGGGAGGCAAGACTGGTCGGGTTCAATCTGGACTTCGTGCCGGTACTTGACGTGCTGAAAAGCGAGGAGATTGAGATGTCCTCAGTGATCGGCGACAGGTCCTACGGACAAGACCCTAGCACGGTCTGGCTCCTGGGCAAGTTGGTAATAGAAGGCATGAGGGCCGGAGGCATTATTCCCTGCGCAAAGCATTTTCCCGGTCATGGGGGGACATGCGTGGATTCGCATAAGGATCTTCCCGTCGATGACAGATCTCTGGAACTGATGGAAGGCCGCGATATGATCCCCTTTCGAAATGCCGCGGACTATCAAATCGAAATGATGATGACTGCTCATGTACCTTTATCCGGCTCTAGATGAGCATCTACCTGCCACACTGTCACCAAAGGTGGTAACTAATCTGCTACGAGGACAAATGTCGTACAACGGTGTGGTGATCACTGACGATCTTGACATGGGCGCGGTGGCGGGCCGTTATTCCGCGGCTGAATCTGCGTTGAGTGCTTTTTCCGCAGGAGTGGACCTGCTCCTGATTTGCAACGACCCTGAAAAGGTATTTTCAGCGAGAGAGCGATTGCTCCGCGCATTAAAAGATGAGGAGATCTCGGACAAGCGTGTGACCCAATCGCTGGGGCGCATCGAGGATCTCAGATCCAGGTATTCCGCGTCGATGAAGCCTTGTGACAAGAAGGCTGTCCGGGATTATTTCGGTCAAAGTGTCGTCTGACATGGAATTGTTCGAGAAATCGAGCACGATCTTGTCAAAGCCTCCCGCGAGACGCGGGATGGCACCTCCGGTGCCCATGTTGATCTGATGCCGGATGCCACGGACCATCAAAGTCCGCCTTTCATAAAGGGGGATTTAGGGGCAGGCGCTAAAATAAGCTTCAAGTCCTCTTCGTCCCCGAGGGGCGCCCGAAGGATGCATCCTTCGGGCGCCCCTCGGGGACGAAGATTGAATCATTGCTTATCGGCCACCCGGCAATGAATTGCCGGGCTACTATCATTGAGCCCCTCCAGGGCTCACAGAGGGCAGGCTCGTTATTTTAACGCCTATGGGGTTTAGGGGGATTTCCAATATGTTATCGCACCCCCGTGCCCCTCTGCAAAAGGGTGCCCGCCATTCCATGCGTCAAAGTTAGCGACCTGTGGTGGCCAACCGGCATAAGGACCCAAAGAGCGGTACGGCTATCATGACTGATCAAAGTGTTCCCTCACGGTTCTCCCAGAGATTTGCAGGGAAGGTGGCTCTCGTAACAGGAGCCGGCCAAGGAATCGGCCGGGCCACAGCCCTTCGCCTGGCGCAGGAGAGCGCGGTTGTTGGGGTCCTGGACCGAAACCCGACAACTGCCAGCGGAAACGATTAATATGGTCAGAGACATGGGGGGCCGCGGCCTTGATCTTGTGGCCGATGTTTCAGACGCTCAAGCAGTCACCGAGCAAGTACGAACCCTGCTGGAAGACTCCGGGCGCATAGACGTGCTAATCAATAACGCAGGTTTCGATCGCCCTGGAGGGTTCCTGAAAATCGGTCTCGACGATTTCAGGGCGGTCTGGGAGGTCCATTTGCTGGGGGCCATAAATTGCTGCCGTGCCTGCGGGCCGCTCATGATCGAACGAGGCGACGGAAGGATCGTAAATGTGTCATCCATTTACGGAAAAGTTGGATCAAAGGGAGAATCCGCTTACTCTTCAGCCAAGGCGGGCTTGATAGGTCTGACCAAGTCGCTGGCCCGCGAGTGGGGAGCCAAAGGGGTTCGAGTTAACGCTGTCCTGCCGGGCTTGACCAATACCCCGGCTATAAGAAATTTAATGAATCTTAAGATCAAAGAAACCATAGTTGCGGAAACGCCGCTGGGAAGGGCGGCAGATCCATCTGAGATCGCGGCGGCAATTGCTTTTCTGGCTTCCGACGACGCGAGCTTCGTCACAGGCGCTACGCTGGAGGTAACAGGCGGCTGGAATTTGTGAGAAAACCAGCGGGGCCTTGCAGTTTGCGGCTTTCGTGTACTACATGTTTTTTATTGCAAACGTTGTCCCGATGGCAGTAAAGTTATTGGTCTTGCTCTGCGGTACTGAATTTTGTTCGTCCTCATGTCTGGCGTGCAAGGGCCGCGATGATATTGGTTCAGGGCATGAGGGGCAATCTGCCGGCGAAAATTATTGGAGGCGCGTGGTTTATGAATCTTCACGAATATCAATCCAAAGAGTTGTTGGCCGAGCAGGGGGTGACCATTCCAAGGGGCTCGCTCTGCTACGATCCTCTCGAGGCGCTGATCGCGGCTCGAGAGTTAAAGAGCGACACGGTGGTGCTCAAGGCCCAGGTTCATTCCGGTGGCAGGGGCAAAGCCGGGGGTGTGGCAGTCGTTTCCATGGATGAGGACATTCGCGCCGCGGCCGCCCGGATTCTGAGCCAGAGGCTCGTCACCAACCAAACCGGCCCCCAGGGTAAACCTGTCAGTGCCCTCCTGGTGGAAGAAGCGCTTCCCATTGACCGGGAGATGTATCTCGGGGTCGTGCTGGATAGGAAAACCGGGCGAGTGACAATCATGGCCAGTCTTGCGGGCGGAGTGGAGATTGAAGCGCTGGCGAATGAATCTCCGGAGAAAATCTTCACGATAAGCGTGCATCCTCTGAGGGGGCTTTCCCCGTTCCAAGCGAGGGGCATGGCGTATCGGCTTTCCAACACTAAGGCCGTGGCGACGCAAATCACAAAAATCATTACTGTCCTCTACCGGATCTTCGTGGAGTACGATTGTTCCCTGGTTGAAATTAATCCCCTGATCATTTCGGGCGACCGCGTCCTCGCGCTGGATGCGAAGATCAACCTGGATGACCATTCGCTTTTCCGACACCCCGAGATGGAGCGTTTGCGCGACAGGTCGCAGGAAGACCTGCTCGAATTGTCGGCTCGAAAGGACGGGTTGAGTTACATAAGGCTCAGCGGCAACATCGGATGCATAGTTAACGGGGCGGGTCTGGCAATGGCAACGCTTGATCTCATATCGCTTCACGGAGGGACTCCGGCCAATTTTCTGGATGTTGGCGGCGGAGCCAGCGAGCAAGCAGTGGCCGATGCCATGAGCATTCTCCTGGACGATTCCAATGTGAAGGCGATATTCATCAACATCTTCGGAGGAATACTCCGCTGCGACGTGCTGGCCCGCGGCGTCATCAAGGCCATTAAGCAGCGTGGTACTGCGCTGCCGGTGATAGCTCGGCTCGAAGGGACAAACATCGAAGAAGGGCGTTCCCTGTTTGAAGAATCCGGCCTCCCGATAGAAATGATTCAATCGCTGAACGACGCGGCCAAACTCGTCGTGGAAAAGGCCGCTTCTGCGTAACGGGGTTCCACAAATTTTGCTTGCTCTGAAAGCAGGCTGGTTTCTAATCATGCGAATCGGTTGGCAGCAAAACCGCACTGACCTGACGCCCGGGATGGGGCTCAGGTCAGTGGCACCCGGCATCGGGTCATCATGGAGTCCCGGGTGCCATCCCGCGTCTCGCGGGAGGCTTTGTCGGATCCTTGCTGGATTTACCGAATTTTACATTGTTTAGCCGCCGATCTGATATGAGTCTCTCCCACGGAGAATTGAAATGGCAATCCTGGTCAACAGAGAATCCCGGGTAATATGTCAGGGTATAACCGGGCGTAATGGGACTTTTCATTCTTTGGCCTGCCGGGAATACGGCACCAACATGGTCGGTGGTGTCACACCCGGCAAAGGCGGAGAGACAGTGGACGGCATCCCTGTCTTCAACACCGTCTCTGATGCGGTGAAAGAGACCGGCGCCGACGTGTCGCTGATCTTCGTGCCGGCCGCGTACGCGAAGGACCCTATCCTTGAGGCGGTGGACGCGGGGATTCGCGTCATCGTCTGCATAACCGAGGGTATACCGCCCCTTGACACGGCATCGGCCCTCCACACTGTTCGTGAGGAGGGGAGATGGCTTATCGGCCCCAACACTCCCGGGATTATATCGCCAAAAGAGAAGTGCAAAGTCGGCATCATGCCGGGTTACATTCCTAAGCCGGGTCCTGTAGGGGTTATTTCACGCTCCGGCACCCTCACCTATGAAGTGGTCGATCAACTCACCAAGAACGGGGTCGGGCAGAGTACATGCATGGGCCTCGGCGGAGACCCGGTCGTCGGTATGAGCTTTATTGATGCGCTGAAAATGTTTCGCGAAGACCCTGAGACCGAAGCGGTAGTCCTGATCGGTGAGATAGGAGGCTCTGCTGAAGAACAAGCCGCGGAGTTCATCAAAAACGAGTTCGATAAGCCCGTAGTAGCCTATGTTGCCGGACGGCTTGCACCTCCGGGAAAACGCATGGGGCATGCCGGCGCGATCATATCCGGGGGATCGGGAACAGCTCAGGGGAAGATTAAAGCGCTCACCGAGGCGGGTGTGACCGTGGTTGATAATCTGACCCAGGTTGGAGCCGCGGCCAGACAAGCGCTTAAGGAACCGGGATCCTCAAGAATGTAGGGAAGAGGAGACGTAAATGTCCGTGATGGAAGAGAAATTCGAGGAATTAAGTCGGAGACTGGCAGAATCCGATCAGGCAGGCGGCCCGGAAAAGGTTTCGAAGCAGCATCAGGCTGGGAAGATGACGGCAAGAGAGCGGGTCCTGGAGCTTCTCGACGACGGCTCATTCGAAGAGATAGACAAATTTGTTGCCCATCGCTGCACCGATTTTGGCATGGCCAAGACTCAGATCCCCGGGGAAGGCGTGGTGACGGGCTTCGGTAGAATCAACGGCCGCGGGGTGTACGTTTTTGCGCAGGATTTTACTGTGTTCGGCGGGAGCCTCTCCTTCACCCATGCCCAAAAGATATGCAAAGTCATGGACCTCGCGTACAGGAATGGTTTTCCCCTTATAGGCATCAACGATTCAGGCGGCGCGCGCATCCAGGAGGGCGTTGAGAGCCTGGGCGGCTATGGGGAGGTCTTCTATCGCAATGTGCGTGCCTCGGGTGTGATCCCTCAGATTTCCGTGGTCATGGGACCGTGCGCGGGCGGTGCGGTTTATTCCCCCGCGGTTACTGACTTCATCTTTATGACGGAAAAGACCAGCTACATGTTCATCACCGGCCCTCAGGTGATCAAACAGGTGACAAGCGAGGAGATAGACCCCGAGAGTCTCGGTGGCGCCAAGGTGCACGGGCGGGTATCCGGTGTGTGCCACTTTCACTCCCCCACAGAAGCTGAAACACTGGCCAAGGTCAAGGAACTCGTCTCATTCCTTCCGGACAGCAACCGCGTCAGGCCCCCGGTAGTCCCGAACGACGACCCCATTGATAGGCCGGTCCCTGAACTGGATTCCGCGATACCCGACAGCTCTCGCAAACCTTATGACATGAAAAAAGTGATAGTGCCCGTGCTGGACAATGGGCATTTTTTGGAAGTTCACGCCCATTACGCTCGCAACCTGATCACCGGCTTCGGCAGGCTTGCCGGGAGAACCGTCGGGATAGTGGCCAATCAACCGAACTGGCTTGCCGGATGCCTGGACACCGAGGCTTCGGTAAAGTGCGCGCGTTTCGTGCGATTCTGCGATGCTTTCAATATTCCGCTCTGGACTCTGTTGGACGTGCCGGGGTACCTGCCGGGCACTCAGCAGGAGCACGGGGGAATCATCAAGCACGGCGCGAAGATACTCTATGCTTACGCGGAGGCAACGGTCCCCAAGGTGACCCTAATCACCCGGAAGGCTTATGGCGGGGCTTACGTGGTTATGTCCAGCAAGCACCTGCGCCGCGGACATCAACCTGGCCTATCCCTCTGCCGAGATCGCGGTCATGGGACCCGAGGGCGCAATACAGATCCTATTTCGTAAGGAGATCGCGCAAGCTCCGGACCCGACTGCCAGGCGAGCCGAGCTTATTCAGGACTATGTGGAGAAGTTTGCGAGCCCGTATCGTGCCGCCCAGCTTGGCTTTGTGGACCGGGTGATCTTCCCGCGCGATACCCGCTCGGTTCTTATCAAGGCATTCGCCCAATTGGAGAACAAAGTCGAAGAAAAGCCCAACCGCAGACACGGAAACATTCCCCTCTAGTGAGCGTCGGGCAGGGAGGCAAGATTTGCCGCGTAGTGCGCCGAGATAACAAGTGGTTTGGATACCAGCACATAGCCCACCGCAGAACGTGATTAGGCCGGCTATATTTCGGTGTCACAGACCTGATAGCATTATGCCTCACTTGAGAGAAATTCAGAGAAGACAGAATCCTCTGCGATCTCTGCGACCTCCGCGGTGAACTATTTAATCTCTAGTTCAAGAGAGTTCGGCATTAAGGAATTGAGCATGGAAAAGCGTATCAGGGTAGTTGTGGCCAAGCCCGGTCTTGACGGCCATGATAGAGGTGCCAAAGTAGTGGCCAGAGCTTTACGCGACGCGGGCATGGAGGTCATCTATACGGGATTGAGACAGACCCCCGAGGCAATCCTCCAGACTTGTGTGCAGGAAGATGCGGATGTATTGTGCCTCAGTTCCCTCTCCGGGGCCCACGACTATCTGTTCCCCAAGGTGGCCGAACTCTTCAAGGAGAAGGGGGTCGATGACGTGCTGATACTGGGAGGCGGCATAATCCCGGAAGAAGATGTCCCAAAGCTCAAACAAAGCGGCATTGAAGCTATCTTCGGACCGGGTACCCGTACCGACGACATAGTGGAATACATCCGAACCCATCTCAAAAAATGAATCGCTCCGTACGCCGGATTTAGTAGGGTGGTCCCGCGAAGCGCGGGATTGCCCGCCTCACAGAAGGGTCGGCATCTTGCCCGCCACCACAGTAGGGTGGGCATCCTGCCCGCCGATTGACCTGGCCACCTGCCCTTCAGTTGAGAATCGACGGGCGGGACGCTCATCCTACCGGTCCGATGCCGACCCCCGGTATTGTGTCCTTTTGTATGCTGCGATACGTTGGTACTACTGATATCAATGCGCCGTCAAAAAGATGACAATCCTAGACAGTATATGGTGGGGCCGGCATTCTGCCTGTCCCACGTTCCGCGGGATCACGCCGGATTCCGATCCGGTCTATGTAGGGGCGGACACATGGGTCTGCCCCTACAATTGATTCCCGCGTACACGAGCACGACGACAGGCAATCACGCCCGGGCGTGATTGTCCCACCATAAACACAGTGTCACTTGCTTGAAAGCGAATCGGCAAAACAGGCGGCGCCGATCTCGTAGAGGCACGGCGTCAAGCGCCCTCGGGAACTTTCATTGTGGAGTATGTTTTATGGAACAGACTTTTGGACCGATACGGTTCATATCAGGTAAGAATTCAGGGAAGTATCCGCACTGCCACTCACTATACGTTGAGGCTCAGCAGAAGATCCTTATTGACCCTGCTTCCGACCGAAGCAAACTGGCCGAGCTTCGTGAAGGACCCGGAGTGGATGTCATCTGGTTGTCTCACTGGCACGAAGATCATTCCATGGATCTCGATCTCTTTGATGACAAGGATCTGTGGATTTCAGAAGGGGACGCTCCTCCGCTGGCAAGCTTGGACGCGTTCTTTGACGCGTACGGCATGACCGCGGACGAACGGCGGTCCTGGGAGCCGATCATGGCGCAATCATTCCACTTCAAGCCACGTAAACCTGACCGGCTGTTGCAGGGACAACAGACAGTGGATTTGGGTGGGGTCGCCGTTGAGGTGATCCCTGCGCCGGGTCACACCCCCGGACATTGCGCACTCCTATTTCCGGGACAAGACCTACTATTCATGGGTGACTATGATTTGTCCAATTTTGGACCCTGGTACGGCGACCGAGATTCAGACATAGACGAGGTCATAGCATCGGTGAATCATCTCCGGAGTATTTCTGCGCGAGTATGGGTGACAGCTCATGAACAGGGAGTCTTCCAAGACGAGCCGGGTGAGCTTTGGGATCGGTACCTCCAGGTCATCGATCGCCGCGATGAGAAGCTGCTTGACCTGCTAAAGGAGCCACGGACAATGTCCGAGATCGTCGACGCACGAATTATATACAGCCGGAAACGCGCACCTGCGGAGTTCTATGACTTCGGCGAGCGAGCCCTCATGGGAAAGCATCTCCAGCGGCTCATGAAAAATGGGGCAGTTGTATTAGACGGCTCCACGTACTGTCTTGTTTAGGGGAGCGGATATGCTTGTTGTCAGGTACAAACGTGAGATAACGTGGTCCGGTCGAGATCCGATGGAGCAAGGTCATCCCTCCTGAATTTCTCTGGTTCTCTCATACCAACTTCCACAAATAAGTAACAATCCTAGACAGGATTGGGCAGGCAGTCCCGCGTTCCGCGGGGTCATCCCGGACTGCGATCCGGGGTCCGGTCTGGGTGCCGCGTTCACGGGCTCGACACGTAGGGCCGGGTTTCAAACCCGCCCCTACCAAAAACACGGTGTCATTTGCTTGAAAGCGAACTGGTCTCAAAGTTCCACCACAGCTTCAGATAATCCCGGAACCACTCCACCAGATCCGAATAATTCGCACTTGATTTTTCCTCAAGTTTTTGATTAATAAGACCCAAGAGTAATTGCTGCTCTTTTTTAAAGGAGTTGCACTAAGGAGTAAAAGTATGACTTTACAACAGATTCGTCAGAAGGCCAGAAACGATGGGGGTGAAGAACATCACCCGGCACAAGAAGGACAGCCTGATCAAGGCTATCCAGGAGCAAGAGGGGAATGCGCCTTGCTTCAGGGGCATAGAGGACTGCTGGGAAGAAAGATGCCTCTGGAGAGAGGAATGCCAGGCCTGACAGCCATTTGGTGGGGTTGGCCAGTGTTGGACCGGCGCTTTTGGTTCGATGTTAATTGAACCAAAAGCGCCGGTTTGGTTTTACCTGGTCGGATAATTTATAGCAGTTGTCAGAAGTTTTGTCCGATTTGCGTCGCGTTTCGCGGGGTCACCCCGGACACCGATCCGGGGTCCAGTCTGTCCCGCGTTCCGCGGGACCACGTGCGCGAGAATCACGATAAAAAGCTCCGGAGGCCAAGTCTTCAAATGACAACGCTCCCGATAAACAAAAGGACATCTTTTTGGACAACTGATATAACCTTTGGTTATGAACCCAAAGTTCTGTGCGATTCACCCCACGTGCGTGGGGCAATTGCGACTGAGCTCTTTGGAAACCTCGCCTGCAGTTCGACCACAACAGCCAGACATCTACCCAGCTTCAGGGCAACGAGCCCGAGATCTACGGCATGATTAATTGACACCTGTGGACAGGATGGAAGCGGCCACTGATGCGTTTTTGTCCCGGACCTAACCAGTGATGCTGAGTCCTGGACGCCACTCGGACGGATCTCGGCCAATCTGGCCCAGGATGAATTCGAAAGAGTCACGGACTTGGCTCTAGCCTCTGCGGCAATCTCGCCGAGCGGCCGGGCAGGAATCATGACGAGATGTGATGACTACTACCATGTTGCTTTGTCGGCCCGCTCAAACAATTAGGAGGGCATCCCGGGCTTACTCAACAAAAATACCATTGGCTATTACACACTCCGCGCTATTAGCGCAGCGCCCAGGGCTCCGACAATCTGCGGTTCGTCCGGGACGTTGATCGGAAGGTCGGTCCTGCGGCGGATCGTATCGAGGACACCCACGTTTTTGGCGACGCCGCCGGTAAGGGTGAGTTCCGGTTCGGGGTGCATACGGTCCATCATAGCCAGCACGCGCAGACAGATGGCGGTATGTATCCCATTAAGGATGTCTTCCCGCGGGGTGCAGTGCGCGATCAAGGAGATCACTTCCGACTCCGCGAAGACCGTGCACGTGCTGCTTATAGCGACCTCCCGCTCGGATTGAAGCGAAAGCGGTCCCATGCGGTCCAGGTCCACCTCCAGCGCTCTGGCCATGACTTCGAGGAATCGCCCGGTTCCTGCGGCGCACTTGTCGTTCATTGCGAAGTCAATCACCTTCCCGTGACCGTCTAACTTAATCACCTTGCTGTCCTGCCCGCCGATATCGATGATTGTACGCGTGCCGGGAAACAGATGTGCAGCGCCCCTCGCGTGACACGTGATCTCGGTGACGGCCTTGTTAGCGCAAGGCAGGCTCGCGCGGCCGTACCCTGTTGCCACAATGCACCGTAGATTGGTACGCGGGATTCCCGCGCGCTCCAGCGCCCGATTCAGAGATCGCTCGCCCGCGACCCTGCTGTCCGCGCCGGTGGACGTCACGTCGAAGGCTTTGATTGCGCCACGGTCGTCGATGATGACCGTATCGGTGCTCAAGGATCCAATATCGACACCCGCGTAGAATCTCATTCCTACCTGCTAGACGGTAAGTCCTCTTTGTTCGAGAAGCATTTCCATGAACGCGTCGATCCGCGTCTGGAATTGCGCGACCGAGAAGTTCCTGCTGTCCATGTGGTCCGCGTCGATGAACACCGAGGGGATGCCCAACTCCGTTTCGAGCGCGCGTTTGATGTCCATCTGTCCGAGCGTGATCGGAACGCATGATTTGTTGCGGTGGAGCACCGCACCGTGGATTCCGTAATCTCTGCAAGCGGTGACTACCGCGTCGATGCGCTTCCGCACCGAAACGCACGACACTAGAGGGTAAGACTTTAGGCTCTTCACGGCCAATGACTCCATCGGATTGTCCGGGTCCAAACGAAGTGACCACGTGGACGAGGACGTCTCCGCGACCACTACTCCGCCCATCTTCTCGAATGCGTTGAACAGCCCCATATTGTACCAGAGCGGGATGTTGTCCCAGAATAGCCTGAGTTTCTCCTCTTCGATCACCCCTATTCCGGAGAGAGCCCGTTGTTCGACCTCGTCACGCACCCTGGTAAGGAAATCCACAGCGGTCTGCGTGCCCTGCCTGGTGACCAT
This sequence comes from uncultured delta proteobacterium, assembly GCA_963789265.1. GTDB lineage: Bacteria > Desulfobacterota > Desulfomonilia > Desulfomonilales > Desulfomonilaceae > CAWBBA01. The sequence continues at coordinate 316,552 of CAWBKB010000001.1, forward strand.
GACGAACATAATCCCGATCTCCGCGGCTGAGAACGGCGTCGGCACGTGGCGTCTGAAGGCCATGATCTCGTCCCACAGCTCGCAGGCGCGATCGGACAGCCGCACCACCTCCTTCAGGCGGTCGTAGTCGAGTCTACGGTGGGTCGCTTCCTCGAGGAACTCTATCAATCGACGCAGTTCACTGATCGCGTATTCCACGTGATACGACTGGATATCTTCGATAGCGACCTGGGGCAGGTCAGCGCGAAACACTCGAGCGTTGGGAAAGCGCCGCTCAAGCGCGTGAAAGATCTTCATCACCGGAATGCACCCGCCGCCGGGACTTATGAGCAAGTTGGGCTCCGGCAGCCCGCCCAACGGCGATCCAGGCTCGTTCATGGGCCCGTGCACGTATCCGACAATGTTCCGTAGGTACCCGCAGAGGTCGGGCGAATACCCCATGGCTTCCGCGACCTCGAAGTTCCTCGGCGCAAGTCCGAACGCAGCACAGATTGGCGACCAGTTCTCTGGAAATACCGGCTGGATGCCCATTGCGTAGAAGATCTCGATGGCCCCGTTCATTGGAGGCATCCAACCAAGGAGTTTGCCTTGGCCGCTGGCCTCGGCGCACTCCAGGTAGTATTCACCGATCACCCGGTTGAGTTCCTTGGCAGCTCTCAGCCTCTTCCTGGACTTGCCTATCTTCTCCATGTCAGGCCCCCAGCATCTCGAAAAAAGCCTCGATGCGAGTTTTCAGTCTCCCTTCGTTGAGACCCGCTTCCTCCATTTCCAGAACCACGCTCGGGATGCCCTGCTCCCTGAGTCCTCTCATGAGCGCCGGAAGGTCCGCCAGGTGAGGCGTGCAGAATTTCTGAAGCAGGAAGATGACACCCCGCGCACCCGATTCGGCGACCACGCCAAGTAGTAGCTGGAGCCGCTCCTCGGCCCGGGACCTCGCCGGACACGGGATGCGGCTAAAGGTACGATCCATGAGCCATTCCACAGGATCGGCGGCTCTATCCACGGGTGGCTGCACGCATCGAAATCCCGTACAGAGATCGTCCGCAGCGATTCTCCCACCCGCAGCCTCGATGACTTCCAGAACTGCGGGCTCTTCGAGTACGCTTCCGGAAACGAGGTCCGGGTAGCCCTGGTCGCGCAGCGGCCATCGTCGAGACCTGATCCGTGAGGTCGTGTAGCATTAGGCGGTACTCCTCGGGCCACGTTACGAACCCCGCCAGTATGACAGAGAGCAACTCTGCAGCCGAGAGCCCGAGCCGGTTCTCCGCCCGGAGACGGAACAGCTCACGTATTGCCTCGCGCACATCCTCATAAAGATGAATCGACGCATCGAGCCTTTCTTCGGTGAAAGAACCCCCAATCAAGTTCAGCTTCTCAGCGACCTCCGCGAGTGCAGCTCGAAAGAAACGCCTGGCATCGGGGCTATCGTTATAAGGCAAAGGAATGGTGTGGAAAAGCGCACCCGGAAGGTTCTCCTGCCAGATGCGAACCAGTCCGCACGCGACGTCGCAGGTGTAGCCCTGCACGATGCCCGAGAGGTACGACCGGCCTCCGGCGAGAGCCTTGTCCAGGGCCATCCTCATGTACGGGCAGACAAAGGTAGGCACAAGCGAGTCAGCCTTAGTCACCGGTCCGCGACCGCCGAGGATACGCACAGGCAGAAAACCCGCAGCGTGGATCATCTCGACGGGCGTGTACGTGCAGAAATAGCCGATGATCTTTGTCCCCGCTAACGCGAGGTGATTGAGGCGCTCGTGACTTTGCTCGAGGGCTTTCACAAAGGGTTCGATCGCTGAGGCGGGCATGGTATTCTCGTGAGGCGACGTCCACGTGGATGGAAACGAAAAATGATCGCGGCCCGGTCAACATTTTCCTCCATCGTTTGATGGATACACTGCAAGATTACCCCGGTCGAGTCAAGGAAAGAAAAACGGAATCTTGCCGCGTGTTCACGGGGTCCTCCACACGTGCGTGGAGAGGACAATCAATCTACGCCCCCGCGTGAGGGGCGACTGACGACTACGCCCCTGTGGACAACCTCGTGGCCCGCATATTCGAGGTGCAATTCGGCTGCGACCGAAGGGATCAAGAAGACCCGCGCCCCTGGCGGGAGAGGGCAGGGTGAGGGGGAATTTTGAGCGAATCCTCGGCTCTTATTTTGAGGCCTATGCGCCGGCGCCCCTGGTATTTCCCTGTTTTCGCAATCTTCGGCCGACCCGCGAACATCTGCCCGGCTATTCCCGCACACTTTGCTCATATTTATCTTTACATGGCCTTCCAAACATGGGAAAATTTAAAAAGGGGATTCCATTTTTGTTTACAACACAAGAATAAGGAGGGGACATGAAAACGACCGAATTGGCTTGTCTGCTGCTCGTTTGTTGCCTGGTGGTTCCTGCGCTCGCCTCCGCCCGAGACGTTACGCCCTTCATCTCGACCGATTGGCTGCAGAAGAACCTCGAAAACCCCAAAGTGGTGATCGTCGATACGCGGAAGTTCGAGGATTACAAGCAAGGGCACATCCCCGGCGCGGTCAACTCGTTCTTCGGCGCATGGGCACCCGAGAAGAACAAGCTCCTCTTGGAATTGCCGTCGGACAAGGAGCTGCTCGGGCTGATCGGATCGGCCGGTATAAAGCCCGATTCGACAGTCGTCGCGGTCAGCATGGCCGACAACAACTACAGCAGGGCCGACGCCACCCGCGTGGCCTTCACGATGGTCATAGCGGGGCTGAAGAACGTCTCCGTCCTGGAGGGGGGCTACGCGAAGTGGCTCAAGGAGAAGAAACCCGTCTCCACCGAAGAAGTGACGCCGAGGGCCGGAAAGTATGAGGGCAAGGTGAGAAGGACGGCAGTTGCCTCGAAGGCGTACGTGATGGAAAAGATGGGGAAGTCACGCCTCGTGGATTGCCGGGACGCGAATGTCTACTTCGGCCTCACCGTCGAGCCCTTTGCCCCGAAGCCCGGACACATAAAGAGCGCGGTAAACCTGCCCACCCCCTGGATCTACACGAAGGAGGGGACGCTGCTTCCTGAAAAGGACCTCGCGGCGATGGCCGCAAACGTCGTCGGGGAGGACAAATCGAAGGAGGTCATAACTTACTGCGGTGTCGGCGGCTACGGCGCGACGTGGTGGTACCTCCTCACTCAGATGTTCGGCTACAAGAACGTGAAGCTCTATGATGGCGCCATGCAGGAGTGGGTGACCGACCCGAACGCGCCGATTACCACATTCCGTTGGCTTTGAAAGACCCGCCTTAGCAGTCACTGGGCCCCGCCTGGTGCAGGGCCCCGTAGCATTTCCGGGATATGCCCGAAGATCTTAAACGGTTCACCCCCACGTGCGTGGGGACAATGCTATTTTGCCGCTGGCGGGGATTCCGTGTTTCAATCCACGCCCCTGCGTGAGGGGCGACTTATGACATAGGTATAGGCCCTCCACGGTTTGAGTGTTTCAATCCACGCCCCTGCGTGAGGGGCGACCGAAGAGTCTGGGATTGACGAATGCGTACAACATGTTTCAATCCACGCCCCTGCGTGAGGGGCGACTGCGTACTATCCGGTTGTGATATCGGGCGTCATGTTTCAATCCACGCCCCTGCGTGAGGGGCGACGGGATTGGTGAATCAATATAACATGGCAAACGGGTTTCAATCCACGCCCCTGCGTGAGGGGCGACTTGTATGGCCATAATTGTTTCCTTTCGGTAATCAGTTTCAATCCACGCCCCTGCGTGAGGGGCGACTTCGCAAGCGCCGCGGCCGGCGTGAGCGTCAAAGCGTTTCAATCCACGCCCCTGCGTGAGGGGCGACTTCTTGCTTCATTGGTTTAGTAGCAGGCTCAAGTGTGTTTCAATCCACGCCCCTGCGTGAGGGGCGACGTGATTGCAGGCCCGGAACCGCCCGGCGTTCTTTGTTTCAATCCACGCCCCTGCGTGAGGGGCGACGCTCTTGGCCGGTAACGTTTGTCGTAGCTAGACGAGTTTCAATCCACGCCCCTGCGTGAGGGGCGACACAAAGTCAGGCTTATGCCCCCTTTCCTTGGCTTGTTTCAATCCACGCCCCTGCGTGAGGGGCGACGCACGTCCTAGACACCAACCCTCCCTTCGTGATCGTTTCAATCCACGCCCCTGCGTGAGGGGCGACCATTGCTCGTTTGCACATAGTGCCTCGTGATAATGTTTCAATCCACGCCCCTGCGTGAGGGGCGACGCTACGCCTCTGTTCGTGCAGAGACGAGTGTTTGTTTCAATCCACGCCCCTGCGTGAGGGGCGACGGGTCAACTATGGAATTCCAATCGGCAGTTTGCTGGTTTCAATCCACGCCCCTGCGTGAGGGGCGACAGGGCTAGGTAAACCGCTTCGCCGTAGACATTCAGTTTCAATCCACGCCCCTGCGTGAGGGGCGACACTTCTTCGGACATTTTACCTCCTTATACATACAGTTTCAATCCACGCCCCTGCGTGAGGGGCGACGATGAATTCGAGGGCTTCATTACTCAGCCCATTGTTTCAATCCACGCCCCTGCGTGAGGGGCGACTGCGCTGGGATCGCGGGGGGGGGTAGAATGATGCTGGTTTCAATCCACGCCCCTGCGTGAGGGGCGACTTTACAGTGTTCACACCGACACACGAAAATTATTGTTTCAATCCACGCCCCTGCGTGAGGGGCGACTTTACAGTGTTCACACCGACACACGAAAATTATTGTTTCAATCCACGCCCCTGCGTGAGGGGCGACGTAGGTTGATTGCTGCGCTTCCAGCCGCTCTTTGTTTCAATCCACGCCCCTGCGTGAGGGGCGACGCTCCCCGGGTTTGTCGGCCATAATGTGGCTGAGTTTCAATCCACGCCCCTGCGTGAGGGGCGACACAAAGTATTGCGAAGCCTGGGAGTTGATCGATGTTTCAATCCACGCCCCTGCGTGAGGGGCGACTGCTCCGCGGCAAGGATGCCAATTTCCAGAGTGGTTTCAATCCACGCCCCTGCGTGAGGGGCGACAATAGCGCCGCACCTCCTGCGCCTCGGTTTTTGTGTTTCAATCCACGCCCCTGCGTGAGGGGCGACAGTTCGTCGGCCATTTTTACCTCCCTATACATACAGTTTCAATCCACGCCCCTGCGTGAGGGGCGACTGCGGAGCTTCAAGAGCCGCATCAACACCCGTTCCAAATGATGTGTTTTGCGAACTCGCTCTGGGCATCAGGCGTCCAGGCCCTACTCCACAGAAAAGCAATCATGTTGTTATATTATTCCAGGAGGTTACATTTGGTGCGAGAACCCAGGCTTTTTATGTCAGCTTCAGGTTCGCAACCGTCTTCCGCTACACAAAAAGAGGTCCCTCTGGATCGTACGGTTGTTTCGCGCCTACATGATCCACCCGGCGCTTCCAGTTTTTCCCTAAATAATAGAATCGGAGGCTGTCCAGGTTTGGATCGATTTTCCTTTCCAATCGGTCCTTGAGGATAACCCACTCCGCCGGGTCAACCAGACATTCGAACACGGATTTCTGAACTCGTTGACACATGTTTTCGCAAATCCTTGCCACGTGGCGAAGTCTTTTCCGACCTTCCGGAGTCCCTACATTCACATCGTAGGTCACAAGCACAAGCATGACGATTCTACCTCCAAAAAAATGGGGGATACCCATCCAAGTCTCCCCTCACATATCGAGCGAACAAAAGCGCCTGTGTGTGCACAAGCAGTCCTGTACGAACTTTCTCTCCCAGGAAAGGGTGTGTGATTTCCTCCTTCTTGCGATCCTGATAAGCTGTCAGGACTTTCTTCCTCGTTTCGTCATCCATGAGCACGGCCCCGCTTTCAGTGTGCTTTAAGCCTTTGCCTCGGATTTGCTGCCGATTCACTAAAGATAAGGCTAGCCGATCTACAAGCACCGGCCGAAACTCCTCCATGAGATCCAACGCCAGACTCGGTCGGCCAGGCCGGTCTTCGTGCAAAAAACCGACACAGGGATCCAAACCAACCGCCTCCAGAGACGAAACTACGTCATGAGTCAAGACAGAATACAGAAACGAGAGCAGAGCATTTATATTGTCCAGCGGGGGACGCCTATTGCGCCCGGTAAATGTAAAATCCTCCTTTTGTGCGATGATTAGATGATCAAAAACCTGGAAATAGTGCCTGGCCGCTTCTCCCTCCAGTGCTCGGATTGTTTCCAGCGGCGGCCCGTCTTGCAGCGCCTCCACGATTGCGGCCAACTTTGCAGCAGCCTCTCCGACGCACGCTTGATCGATTTTGTCCGAATGGTCTCGGACCGCGCGGAGAAGAACATGTCTGCTATTGAGGACCTTTGCAATGACAATCGAACGTGCCACAGCCACACACGTCTGCGGGTCGTCGGCTTTACGATAGTGCTCTTTTCTTAACAACACATTGCCGTGAACAGGGCCCTGAACTCTTGCCCAGAAGCGCCCGGTCATGCTCATGAATGATATGTTTACCTGATGGGCGCAGCACAGATCCATCAGAGGTTGGCTGCATGTCACTCGCCCAAAACACACAATCCCGTCCAGAGTATGGATTGGCACTCTAAGCCTTGTCTCGTCTCCCATCTGCACTTTTACCGTGTCACCGTCTCGGGAAAGGTAAGATCCTTCAGTCATGACGTACAATGTGTTAAGCACACGCTTCATGGTTAAATCTCCATCGCTTCCCGGATCATCCGTCGAATATAGGCGTGAACCTTGGACCGATGGCTCGTGATTTTGGGCATACATGAGTCAAGGAGCGAGCACTTTTTGCATTTGTTCTCGTACTTGGCCTGAGGCGTTATACCCGATCGCATTATCTCGTGGAGCCGCAAGGCAGTGGTGACCGTTTCAGATCTGAGAGCCGCGTCGAACTCCACTTCCAGTCTCCTTGCAGTTTCTCCAAAGAAGATTGCCCCGCGCTCCACCCTGACTTCGAGCATCTCCTCCAAGCACATTGCCTGAGCGCAGACCTGCACCTCGAAGCTCCTATTCGAGCGCAGTCGGCCGCGCTTATACTCCACGGGATAAGGACGCCACTGTCCTGTGGCGCCAGGCAGACTGACGCTCCTAGGTTGATCATCGACTGACGTCTCTGCCGCAGACACTCCCACTCGGTGGAATTCCACTACGTCGGCTTTACCTGACAGGCCGAGTTGAAGCGAGCGAATCAAAAGCCCGCGGGCTATGCGAAGATCCCCGCGTACCTCCGTTTTTGTAAGGCTGTGGACTCGCTCATGTCCCACCGTGCCTTCGGCAGTGAACACATTGTCGCCCCACAAACCCTCAAGATGCACCAGTGCCGCACGACGTTCGCAGAAACTCAAATGCTGTAACCCGGATAGGGGCAGGATAGCTTCTTCGCTGAACCTGAAACTCGCTCCAACATTATACGATTGTACCACAGTCCTCGTGCCTCAACTTCTCCAGGTACTCCTGCCATGTAGCCGAGAAAATCGTCATACAGTAGCTTCCAGCAGTACAGATCACGGAACCCCGCAACCTTCGTCAACGCGTATTCGACTTCCCTGTAACGCCAGATTTGAACGCTCAATTGCTGAAAAATGCTGGTGTCCACTTGCTCATGCTCTCTAAGTTTTTCTAGCAAATCTTGGTCTACAACGGCTGTAACCGTATCGGAATCAATGACGGTGAAGTTCTCGGAGACAACGGGGAATTGCAGATTTCGTTCCGCCTTCGAAATTACATCAGAAATATCTCTCAGTTCCTGTTGCCGCACTTCCCGTCGCATAGCTTCAGTCGATGCTTCGGCACACACTCTTCCTTCGTCAAACAGTTCCCCCAGAATCCTGGCGGGGACATCAAAGCCAGGATGCCTTTTGAGAAACCCGCCATGCTTCAACTCGAAATCCCAGACGGTAGAATCGGGGTATTCTCCCTCTCGGCTAACGCGACCTCCCACTTGAATTAAGCTGTTGAGGCTGCATCGCTCCCGTAAGGCGTTGCGAAAAGACAAATTAACACCCGCTTCCACGCAAGAGGTGGCCACTAGCGTCCAATCATCATCTGCGAGAGCGTACAGACGTCTCTTGACTCGATCAAGAGTGATTTTTCGGTCCCGAGGGCAGAGCGATGTTGACAAATGTTCCACCTTGTTTCGACCACAGCGTCGGTCGATGTCTTTGGCCAGCACTGCGGCGGATTGGACCGTATTGACAATCAAAAGCCGAGGGCCAGCTATCTCTGGCAACCATCGAAGCAGGCTCTCCTCACTCAATAAATCAGCCCTGGATTGGTATGTTACGCGTCGCTTTTCATACTTTGAGAGTTTGGCTTTGATCTCTGCAGGAACGAGTTCGGGCAGGTCGACAGGCCTTTCCGAGAACTCCTGAAGTTGCCAGAACCTATTCAGAGAACCAGAACCGAGCACGAAATGGCAACCCCAATCCGATTCCAACTCGCGTAGCCACTCCCATGCCTGCGGCCACAAATGTGTTGGAAGAGCCGCGTGGGCTTCATCGATGAAGACCGCTGAACCAGGCAGTTGATGGAGTTTGCGGAGACTGCCAGGACGATTTGCCGCTAAAGTTTCGAAAAACTGGACAGCAGTGGTGACCACGATGGGGGCTTTCCATAGAAACGAGAGATGCCTCGATTCAAGATCTTCGAATTCTGCTTTGTGATGATGCGCTGCAACAACATCTGCTTGCAGCTCATTAGGTCTTACTAAGGCACGGCGGTATACCTTTACCGACTGATCAATAATGTTGGTGAAGGGCAATACCACGAAGATCCGACGAAGCCCTTTCGCTTGGGCAGCATGAAGAAGGTGAGCCATCACAGCGGTAGTCTTGCCAGTCCCTACGGCGCTGTCACAAGCATAAAACCCGGGACGAGGATCAGCATTGCTGCAGGCCTGATAAACTTCGCGGCGAAGAACGTTGCGCTCATGTTCCTCTTCTCCCAGGCCACTGACATACTCATTCAATAGCGTCAGGCGATAATCAGGGTTTAGCGGTGGACCACAGCGCGAGACGATCTTGCCCTCGTGCCTCGCACTATCGTAATGGTCCGCATCGACCAGACATGACAGGGCCACACGATAGGCGAGCGAAGGGAGGGGCGAGGGCCTGCTAGGGGACATGTAGTCTTCTTGATGAATCAGCATACCAACGGCTTTGTCGTGTGTCCCCAGATAATTATGGAGGCGCTGGTCTGTAATAGATTTGATGTTCAAGTCTCTGAACACTTTGCCCGGCCCATTCAGACGCTGATCCTGAAAATCGGGCAATCCTTTATGATGGGAGTAAACGGCACAAGCGGCGAGCAGGTTGTTAATGCTTGGCTCAAAAAGGCGTGCAACGCCCGCGTCCACATGATTGATGGGCAGTCTTTTTGCCCGGAATGCCGACGCCAGTACCTTTTGATTCGCAGGCTCCAACTTCCCTAAATCATGAAATTGCGCCGCAAGACGGATAGCCTCTACAAACCGATCTGCATCGCCGTGCCAGTATTTCACTGCCTCAAGTGCATTTGTACAAGCGAGTTCTGTTACTCCACAGACATGGTCAGCGTAAGATTGAGGTGGAATGCCCCGCTGGGGGCGCGAACTGTGCGCAAGTGGTTCCATTTAGACCTCGCTCATGAGATCCCGCAAACAAGCTATCTTGCTCTTAAGATTGTCCGGTAAGGCAGCGGGAACTTTATATTCCTCCCACGTATTGGAAGGCCTTTCAGGATCGCCACTCTTCTTCGGTGTGAGGGCGGCAATCAGCTCAAAATCGGAACAAGACCCCAAAGGGGATTTATGCTCAATGTACCATGCATGTCGGATACCGACAAATGGTCGAACATAAGACGCAGTATGAGCATAGGCGTACGGAATGATTCGCAGCAACAATTCGATGTCTTGTTTTGAACATCCCGTCTTTTTGGCTGCAGTGGGATTGATGAAAAAAGGCATGCAATAAACGCCATGCCGGACGATGCGGTAGGCGAGCGGAGCCATACCACGATCTTTTCCTTCCTGGACACCAGCTTTACTGGTGTTGGTCATTCGTTCAACCAGGATTGGTGCCACTGAAACTCCCAATCCAAATTGGACCACTCCGGTCTTAATAGAAGTCGAAGCGCCCTGTTCCAGGAAAGTGTTACCAAAAATGCGGCCGTCCCAATACTTGGCGGCGAACGTGCCAGTCTTGATTTCCTGCTCAATTTCCTTACGTTCTCTGCCGCGACTTTCCAAAATGTGATGCTGTTCCGCCGACAGAGGAGGAGAGAAACTGCCGGAAATTTGCTGCCAGACTGGACCGTCTTTGTCTGCCACTAAATCGCGAGCCTTGCGCTTAAAGGATACAGGGGAGATCTCGCCGTTCTCATCGCTGCGCTGACGCGGATCACTCTCCTGGTTTGGATTGCCATTTGGATTTGAATTGATTACTTCAATGACCAACAGGCCTGTGGCCCGAACGATGGTCTCATCATTGTTGTCATGAACGGACATTTAAAACCTCCTTTTCTGGATTCTGGGCAGAACTGGTGTCGTCTTCTGACGCTTTGTCTTCGGATCGAGCGATATACCCCAACAGCATCTGGGCCTTATCTAAGTCATTTGTGCGATCTGACAAATCAAGCTTGGCGAGTTTGTTACAAACACTCCCCATCTCTTTGAGCGACCACTTGGCTAAACGAGAGTCATCGCCCTGAATCTTGTTTGCCCATGCCTGATAGATCATCAATCGCTCGCGTAGCCTGGCCAGCCCTCTCACGGGATTGTCGATCGCAGAAGGCATGAGTGCATTGCCGATCAGTTGTGGCGGGATGTCACCACTGCGCACATGGACGCAATACTCCTTGTGGAGCAGGTCAGCGAGCGCCAGAAGGCGCCCCACCAGAAACGGCGCGGTGTGCATGTATACTCCTTTCGAGAGATTCTGTTTGTGTAGAAGTAACCCCAAGATGCTTGGCATAAGACTCGCTTGTTTTGAATCGAGTTTGGTCGTGCCGTCGCGACGATGGTCGGCATGGCCAAGAGCCAGGAATAGAGGCTTTGCGTTTGTTACCGCCAGAGATAGCCCCCGGCTAACTATTCCGCGCAAGGAAGCGTCGGTTTCCAATAGAAGTCCAACGCCTTCACCAATTCCAAGGCCATGAACATTGTTCATCCTTGTGCCCCCCTGAAGCCATGCCACGTTGAGACACCTGACTACCTCTGCAGGGAATGGAGTGATGGGCTCTATTCGGATTGGGTTGTCGTTCGACCCGATATTCAAACTGATGGGGGGTATGTTTTTGCATCCACTTCGCCATTTCCGTGCTCCTAGAATAAGCGCTTTCGCATCGTATTTTTTGCTAACCAGCACTTTGGTTCTGGCTTTGTCGGCCTTGGCGAGCACGAAGATCCTAATTTCCAGAGCGGATTGCTCCGCTACTTTCAGTTCAAGGGCTGATGTCACTCGTGCGGCAGCAGACTCAAATTTTGATCCATCCGGGTCAAGAGCCTCATCATTTCTGTCAAAAACTCCAGCTAATTCAGGAGGGTCTTCTCCCAGAGATGACGGATAGGCAAAAAGTAGTCCTGGCACAGGAACATTCTTCCCGTCTCTTTTTGTAAATCCACAAGCCCCTGAGGCATTTGCCCAAGTCTTCCCCTCGCGCTCTGGCTCGCCAAGCCATTCCAAGGATTTCTTCATTGCCTCCTGCGCCCTACGCCCCGCAGAGAAGCTCTTGGAGCCTATCTCACCGTATCTTTTCTGGCACAGTGATTCCTTGTTCATGGCTCTTAGTATTGTATCGCCAATCACGGGAAGCCTTACTGAAGGATATTTCTCTTTCAGATCTTCATTCGCTAGTGGCCAACCAAATGCATCCTTTCCAGACGGAAGCTGCTCCGTTCTGCGGCTCCTGAACGCTCCATAAGTGTTTCGTTGATCCATGAAAAGATTATTGAGTGATTTGCCGGATACGGAAAAGACGAGCGGTCGGCTAGCTCAAGGACAACCGGGACTTTTTGGACTTCTTTGATAGTTTTTGCTGGTACAACAAGAATATCCATCCAAGCGTCCCCCACTCCCGGGCGGTTTGGTAACTCGTTAATGATAAGGTGCTTGAGCGACTCTTGAAGTACGTCGACGTTCACCGAGGCCGAGCGCCGCACCAGTTCCCCGAATGCTGCAAGATCCGGGGGAAGCCGATCCACAGCCTGACCCAATTGCTCGGTCAAACCGGCAGATACCAGGCATCTGCTGATGCGAACCTTCTCATCATGTTCCCAAGCGGATGCGCATTCGTGCCAGAGCAGATGTACATGAGAAAGCAAAGCTGTGTTGTCAATCGGCTGGCGCTTAGCAAGCAATTTGAGGTTGTTCAAAATTTCGTTGGCCTTTTCGCTTTGGGCGTACAGCAAAGGGTTGATGTTAAATGCTGGAAATGAGAAGTTGTTTGAAGCGCCGTACTTCATGAAGGAGGGCATCCGTTCGGCCACAATTGGTTCAATGTCACAGGCAGTACCGTCGACCCCAATCAACACAAGGAAGCCCCTCATTTTTTTGCATTTCTTGTAATGGCGATGCCGAGAGGCTCTACTGACCCCCGCTGATTCCATACTCACGTTTAGTTCGAACGACTCATTTAGCATAGCGGAGGGTCCCCCTCTCGATTTTCACGTCCTGATCGTAGATCGGATTGTATTTGCACCGTTTGCCGGCTGGAAAACACGTCCGAAGCATGCTTGGAACGACAAGATTAATGTCAGTACAGACTAGGGTCTTCTCTCGAAAGTGTCCAACGTAGTCCGGGGTAAATTCTTTCCATCCCATGAACGGGGTGGAGAAAAATTGCCCATGGTTCAGGCGGCGTTTAAAAACCTCTTCGTAAGCATGCGCACCATTGGTTGTTCCAACATTCTGTTTTCCCGGCCGGCCATGATTGGCATATCCGTTTGGTTCGGACCTAACGTCCGCGTACAAGCGATAACAGACATTTATGAGGACGCTAGCGACGAGCTGAAAGCTGCCACCAGTTTTCATTATTTTGCTTTTTCTTAGCGGTCCCCCATAATTGGTTGTGTAGCTGTGGTATACGATGGGACGGCAAATCTCCACCTTGATGGGCACAACCTCTGCCCATTGGCTCCAAAGGATGCACTCGAACATTCCTTTGACCGCGCCCGACGTCGGAGCTGGATAGCTTACAGGGACATCCCCGGTGTCCGGCCGGGTCCACATGGCTGTGGGCCCTGAGACTTCCAATGCCACCGAGTAGTTTTTCATATCAAACCTCCTCTCTTGGCAACAGGCTGCCGGCTTTAAGTATTTTGATCCCGTTATGAGCCGCCATTCTGGTGATCCCTCTGATTGTACTAGAAACGTTTGTCAAATACGGTCAAAGACGCGAAAGTTTTTTGGTAAAAACTTCGCGAACTGGTACGGACTCTTCGTATTTTGCTTCTGCCTTGCGCAACTCATCCCTTAATCGAGTTCGAAACGAGTCCGGCGCCAGCACCTCAGCCGTGGAGCCAAACCCGAGAATCCAGGACATGATTTCATAGTTGATCGGGACTTCTAGTGTGATCTCAAGCTCGCCGTTGCTAATCTCTCTGGTTTCCTGCGTCGGGTGCCATATTCGCTCACGCACTATATGGGAAACTTCCGGGGCGAACCGCACTTTGATCTTTTGAGGCTCTCCCCTCATCACGTGAAACGCGGTTTGAAGATACTCTTCTAACTTGAAATCCTTGGGGAAATGGAAAGTTTCGGTCAGGACCGAGAAGCCCTTGATTCGGTCCATGGCAAAGGTTCGGATCGTGTGCCTGACATGACAAAAGCCGATGAGGTAAAAGCCGCCGTTCATCACCCAAACTTGATAGGGATCGATCTTCCTTTTGGTCTCCCGGCCGGTTGAGACAGCACCGTACAGGATTTCGACTCTTCTTTTCCCGGCCGTGGCCTCGCTGAGTGCCTTGATGGCTTCTTTCATCCCGGGCAGTCTTTTGGCCGGTCCGAGACAGATTTTGAGCTTCCCGGAAATGTTCTCCACATATTGGAGGACCTCCGGCGCAAGAGCGGATTTAACCTTTTGGAAAAGAGACTCAATGCTTTCGTGAAAGATTGTCCCCTGAAAAATGCTGAGCAGGTCCCGGCTGATATGAAGAGCCATCAACTCCGTGGTGGTCAAAGGAAGAGGGAAATTTTGCTTGAAGGTGTTAAGGAGCTTCCAATAAGAAGTTTTGCCCACCCGCTCCGTGTAGATGGGAAAACCGGCTTCCTGTATGGCTTCGAAATCCCGGTACACGGTTCTCAGAGGGATTTCGAGTTCCTTGGCCAACTGGCCTCCGGTTATCCCTCGCTTGCGAGATTCGATTATCCGGAGAATCTTCCACTGCCGCGCAAGTTGGGTCCCCCTCATGTCCATACCTCTGTTCAGCTATCGAAAGATGCGCTATGGAAGCGGCTGAATCATATCACACTTCTATAAATGATCGCAATCTTTAAATATTGCTACGCGATGGTCGGATTGGAAAAAGATGCGGCTTCGGTCATTTCTTCTTCCCGCCTTCATGCGGCATCAGGGCCTTCAACTGCTGCAAAAGAGCCGGCAGATCGTTCCGAATCGTCTTCCAGACGCGGCCCCAGTCCACGCTGTCGTATCCGTGCACAAGCCGATGGCGCATTCCGATGATGCTTACCCACGGAATATCAGCGTGGGTGTTTTGAAATATGCGGTCCACGCGGTTTGCAGCTTCTCCCAAAATGACGATCTGGCTGAAGATCGCCCACTGAACAGGTTCATTATTGATGAACTGCGCTTCGTTCAATCCGGAGGAGAGTCTTTGAGCCCTTTCGACGGCCTGAATCATATCGAAGATGGCAGCGTACGGATCATGCGGCATAGACTACCTCCGCGGAATTGAGGATGGCGTCCCGCCGTATCGGATTGGCACTACGCTCAAGGTTTTTCCGGTCCACAAGGTCAACCTTTCGCCCAAAGAGCAGTGAAAACTCCTCCTGGGCCCGCGCAAGGTCCATAAGCGACCATTGCTCATCGGCATCGAACTCGGCCAAGAGGTCAATGTCGCTATCGGGGCCAAGCCGGCCGGTGCGAGCCGAGCCGAAAAGTTCCAGGCGGTGGATCTTCCACTTCCGGCATATCCTCTGCAATGCTTTGTCCGGGACTTCCAAGTCAGCAATTCTCATTTCTTCATGCCTTCTTTCCTTTTGTCTTCGTCCCGGGCACAAGTTGGGTCCCCCTCATGTCCATACCTCTGTTCGGAAATCAAAAGATGCACTATGGAAGCCCTTGAATCTTATCACATTTTGTAACTTATCGAAACTTTTAAGTACTGTTGAGCGTAACCATTCACTCTCGCGGGGGAAGAACCACGGGGCTTGTTTGTCATTGCGAGCGCAGCGAAGCAATCTCGTTGGATTTACTGGATTAAAAGAGAGATTGCTTCGTCACTTCGCTCCTCGCAATGACAGCTTGCCGCACTTAAGTGAATGGAAACTGTTGAGCTTTTGTTGGATGGGGGAAATCCGCGGACAAAAAAGCATAATGGAGTGTCATTGCCAGGTCGCGAGGATTCATTGAGGCATGGAATAAAAGATTTGGCGGCGACGGGCATCCTGCCCATCCCTCGGCGACAGGCTGGAAGCCTGTCCCACCAATCAAAATTAGTAACTGGCGGTGAGGTTCATCTGGCCTGGACTCTGCTGCCCGTCAATTCCACCTCAGCTTCCAGACAAAGCAAAAACCCGGGACCGGCCCGGGTTCATTGCAAATCTCATATCTGTCAGGAGAAATCAGCACTGGGAGGCGTGACGGTATTCGCCAAACACTTCTCGAAGCACATTACAGATCTCACCCAGAGTGACTCTCTTCTTCACCGCGGCCAGGATTGGCGGCATAAGATTATCGGTTCCCTGAGCGGCTTTCTTCAGCTCAAGCAGGGCAGCGTCCACTGCCGAGGAATCTCTTTCCGAACGCAGCTTTTGCAGGCGGCCGATCTGAGTTTCTCGCACCGTGGGATCTACTCTCAACAAGCCGCTCGGCAGCGTTTCTTCTGTTTGGAAACGATTTACCCCGACGATCACCTGGTCTCCGGACTCCACTGCCTTCTGGAAGCGATAAGCGGAATCCTGGATCTCACCCTCTATAAAACCGCATTCCACCGCTCTGACGGCCCCTCCCATTTCATCAATTCTCCTAATATAGTCTACCGCCTGCTGCTCTATCTGATCGGTAAGGGCCTCCACATAGTATGAGCCGGCCAATGGATCCACCGTTTCCGCGGCTCCTGTCTCATAGCCTATGATCTGTTGCGTGCGCAGTGCGATCTGCACCGATTCCTGACTGGGAAGTGCGAGGGCCTCATCCCTGGAGTTGGTATGCAGAGACTGGGTGCCTCCAAGCACCGCGGAGAGCGCCTGAAAAGCAACCCGAACCACGTTATTTTCAAGCTGCTGCGCAGTGAGGGTGCATCCGGCCGTCTGTGTATGGAACCTCAGCATCATGGCCCGTGGA
Source organism: uncultured delta proteobacterium (assembly GCA_963789265.1). GTDB lineage: Bacteria > Desulfobacterota > Desulfomonilia > Desulfomonilales > Desulfomonilaceae > CAWBBA01. Next base: position 333,018 of record CAWBKB010000001.1, read on the forward strand.
TTCGTTGCGTGAAAGCGCTCTTTCATGATTCTGGCCCACAATCGGCGGGCAGCTCTGAATTTGGCAACCTCTTCCAGAAAGTCCTGGTGTGCATTGAAGAAGAAGCTCAATCTTTCCCCGAATGAGTCCACGTCCAGGCCCGCGTCAATCGCCGCCTGCACGTAGGCTATTCCGTTGGCGAGAGTGAAAGCGATCTCCTGCACCGCGGTCGAACCGGCTTCGCGTATATGATATCCACTGATGCTTATGGTGTTCCACTGAGGCACATGTTCGTTGCAGAAAGCGAAGATGTCCGTGATGATCCGCATGGAAGGGAGCGGCGGGAAAATATAAGTGCCCCGAGCGGGATATTCCTTCAGAATGTCATTTTGAATGGTTCCTCGAACCTTGGAAACGTCCGCGCCCTGTTCTTCTGCGGCCGTGATATACATGGCCAGCAGAATTGCAGCAGGCGAATTGATGGTCATTGATGTGCTCACCGACGATAGGTCAATGCCGGCGAAAAGAAGCTTCAGATCCTGTACGCTGTCGATGGCCACGCCGACTTTCCCCACCTCGCCGGCGCAAATCTCCGCATCAGAGTCATAGCCAATCTGGGTCGGCAAATCAAAGGCCACAGATAGACCCGTCTGCCCCTGCTCGATAAGGTATTTGAACCGTTTGTTGGTCTCTGCTGCGCTGCCAAACCCGGCGTACTGGCGCATAGTCCAAAAACGGCCGCGATACATGGTTGGCTGGACGCCGCGGGTGAAAGGATACCGGCCGGGTATTCCGAGATCTTTTTCAGGGTCGAAGTCGCCCAGATCCCAAGGCCAGTAAACCCGCCTCACGGGAAGTTCGGAGACCGTGGTGAATTGTGCTTTGCGCTCAGGTCTCTTTTCGATCTTTTTCTCGATTTCCCCATCCCAGGTCAGCACCTTTTCTTTGAAGTTGTCCGGCACTGCTCACCTCCGACGAACCTGCGGCACAATATCAAATTCGCCTAACACGAGTGACACGTTGATGCTAGGGGGACAGTCCCACCCAGGCGGGATTGCCAGTTGTCAGGCCCGCATGCGTTGGGATCAACTGTAGAGGCAGACCTATGTGTCTGCCCTGGGCGGACACAAGGGTCCGCCCCTACAGGATCGGAGTCCGGGGTGACCCCGCGAAACGTGGGACTGCCCCACCATATCCTGTCTGGGATTGTCACCTGTTTGGCTGCGCATTGGTATAGGGTCCACTCTGCTGCCGAAATCGGTTACAAATTAGCGCACACCTCATTCCTTGCTGCAAGGTGTTCCGGGCCCGAGAAGGTCCACTTCGATCCCGCGGCTCATTCTATGACAACCAGTAGATCGCCTACTTGATAGGATTCGCCGACCTGGGCCTTAATTTCCTTGACTGTCCCGCTGCTAACCGCGACCACGGGCAGTTCCATCTTCATGGCTTCGATCACAACGAGTTCCTCGTCTTCTTCGACTTGCTGACCCACATCGGCCTTGACAGCGATCACCTTACCGTTCATGGGCATGGTCACATCTGCCATCTTCCACAACCTCCTCAGGATTGGTATACATTCTTTACAGAACAAAACCGGTCACATTCGACAGACCGGCAGCCTTCCATATAGCCGGTCGTGCCGGCTGCCATCCGACGGCCGTCAATTCGAAGCTACAGGAGAAGGGTCAACCGGAAAGCTGTCCGGGATCTAAGTGAGTACGTGCGACTAAGCTGCTACTTCCCGTCATTCGGCGACGTTACCCGCTCGCAACCGGGACCAAACCACCTGACTGATAGCATTCCGGACGTGGACTACGATTAGGTACCCTGACGAATATCAAGGTTCAGCCGTATTGCAGGAATTTCAATGAGGGCTCTGCGGGGGCTGAACTAATTCCATGAGTATTCCGTGGGTAGCCTTGGGATGCATGAAGGCTATTGTCATACCGTGGGCGCCGGAGCGCGGCGTCTCGTCGATAAGTTTTATTCCTTTTTCCTTAAGCTCGGCAACCGCCTGGTATATGTCATCGACCTCGAAGGCTATATGATGGATGCCTTCTCCGTTCTTGTCCAAGAATTTCTTGATCGCGGATGATCCCGAGACATCCTGGAGAAGCTCGACGGAGCTGTCTCCGACGGGGACAAACCCGATTTTCATCCCCTGGTAATCTTCTGTATGAGTCACCTCAAGGGGGAGTCCTCGGGTAAAGAACTCCAACGCGGCTTCGAGGTCATTTACCGCTATTCCGAGATGCGCGATTCGCTTGATCCTCATCAAAGACCTCAACTCGTGCAGGCCGAACTTCAGGAATCCGTCGACGGACTTGTAACGGCAGGTTTGGCCTCCGACGAAGGCTCCTTCTTCTCCACTGTTTTCTCCGCGGGTTTTCTATAAGAGCAGCTATCTTTACGGCCGTAGTCCGTCACGTACCATCCGGTTCCCTTGAGGACAAATGTGGACTGAGATATCAAACGGCAAGTCTTGCCGCCGCAGGCACTGCATTTGTCAACGGGTGGATCTGAAAACTTTTGCCATTCTTCAAATTCTCTGCCGCAGTTTTGGCACCGATATTCATAAATCGGCATTTGCGCCACCTCCATGACCAGGGTGTTATGGTTTAGTCGTTGATGCACGGTGCAACCGGTTTTCGTATAGACCCAGGATGTAATCGGTGTTCGTGACCCCGGCGAGAATCTCCTGGGTAATCCCTTGCACGCGTGTTTTCTTCTTTGTCGCGATCTTCGACCGAAGCGAAGAAATCGACCCGACATTTGCGAAAACGAATAATGTGAATCAATTCATGGGTCAGTATGAATAGACCTAACGTCCAGAGGTCATGCATAGTTGACCTCAAAAGGGCCAAAAGGATGTTCGGATCCTGAAGCACCACCCCGTACGTTTCTCTCCGACCTGGGTGGGCGGTCTTGGACCGTTCGACCCGCGCCCGGTAGCGTATCACCTGAGCGAAAACATCTTTCTCGTAAAGAGGCGGGCCCGCCTGTTTGTGCGTGAATATGGTATACGGATTCTCTTTCCACTCATCCGGAGCAAGATCAAAATAGGCCTGGGTCAGCCTCTCGGCCAGTGCGGCCGCCCTGCTGATCGTGCCGAGATCTGCTGCAGTGAAGAGCCCCGTTGAGAGCATGAGTGCCCATTCTACTTGTTTTTATGACGTTGTCTTGCGCGAAGCTTCTTGTGCTTGTGCTTCCGCATTTTTTTCCGTCGCTTCTTGATTATGCTCCCCATCAACACCTCTCTGGCATTCGTGAAGAAAATATATTTATCACGGCCGCAAGCTGGTGTCAAATACTATAAAAACGCAACCGTAGCCATTCACTTATGCGGGGGATCTTTTGCACCTTGTCATTGCGAGGAGTGAAACGACGAAGCAATCTAAGCGGCGTTCAAAAGAAAAGATTGCTTCGCTTCGCTCGCAATGACAATCGCTTCCACGCGCGTAAGTGAATGCATTCACGCAACCGGAATATCCGCGCGCCGCGTCCGGTCTTGGTACTTATGTAACTCGCGTTCGGACGGTGTCAAGTGGCTGTAACCGCAATCGCTCAAATAGCGGGCATTCGAATGCGGTTCTCGCCGGAGTCACATCTGCCGGCGCAGGGAACGATGGCCCGATCAAGGAATCGTCACTGAACGACCGGAATATAAGTTATTTTCTTGACACCCCCGGTAAAGTTAAATATAAATTATCTATGAGATTCTTCAGGGACGAAACGTCTTTTTCGGGGTAAGCAAATGCGGATTACCACTACCAGCAGATATGGAGTTCGGGCACTTTTTGATGTGGCCTACCACGGCGGCGGTCAGCCCACTCAGATAAAAGACATCTCCCGCCGCCAAAAAATATCTCAGAGATATCTCGAACAAATATTCAATAAGCTGCTTAAGGCGGGTCTGCTCAAAAGCAGACGCGGCCCCCGGGGGGGCTATATGCTCGCGCGCGATCCTTCCGAGATTACCGTCGGAAATATTATCAGTGCCGCACAAGGTCCCATCGTCCCGGTCCGATGCCTGGAAGAGGAAGAGCAGAATAACAAAGTATGCGATCTGATCGATTCCTGCATTACACGGCACGTGTGGAAAGAGACACAAAAACTGCTGGTGGATTACTACGAGTCGGTCTCAATTGCGGATCTTTGCAGCCTCGCACGCAGCCGGGGTGTCTCCCGGGATCTCGACCATAAATACATGTATTTCATTTAGTAGTCCGGACGCGAAATTCCGGGGGTGTCCCGATTTAGTGTACCGGCCGTCATTCCGGGGAACGCCGGAATGCAGTTGCGCGGCTCCGCGGGAGGAACCCCGGATCGAAGTCTCTGCTGAGATCCTTATGGATTCCTTGCGAGTTTCGTAGTAAATTGAGGCCGGGCACTAGGGCAGCTTTCCCGCGTTTCCTCATTACGATTCGGCAAAGAGGCCCGGCAAACCCAATTCGATGCCGATTAGCCTTCGTGTAAGTCTATGCGAAGTCACTATTGGTGAATTCTTCTGTCTCCAGACGTTACTATTGGTTAACACATGAAAATTCTACGAACAATCTGCTCCGTCCTCTTGCTTACAGCCTTGTTTTCCGTCGCCGGCGGCTTATCCCAGGGGAGAGAGCGGCCTTTGAAGGACCGACTCTCAGAGGGTTATGGGGGTAATTTCGGGCACGCGGAACGTTGGAACCATGCGGAATATTCACCGGTGTCACCGCACGGTATGAGTGCCTCCCCTGCCAAAAAGGGCTTGGGGACCGCTCAAATCTCCGAAAAGTTCACCCAGCGCGGTGAGGCGGGTTCGAAGGATATTACAGGTTCCGGTCGGCCTTCAGTCGAAAAAGGTAAGCAAAGCCGAACTGAGAGGGTATGGCGAAGCCAGGAACTGGGGATGCTGGCAATTGGAGTGGGTGTCGGAGATGTGGTTGGGGACGGGACCAATCAAATTGTGATCATCGATCCAAGTACCGTATACCTGTATCGTTTTACTCCGGAAAAGCTGGAACCTCTTGCCCAATACTCCGCAGGCCCCATGGAATTGAAATGCGTAGACGTGGCAAAGTTAAGGAAACAGGGTCCGGCCAGGATCTATGTGACGGCACAAAACCGGGGGGCCGTCGACTCTATGGTCCTGGAATACCGAAACCGAAAGTTGACCCCCGTTGTTCAGGATTTTCCATACTACCTGCGAGTGATTCAGTACCCCACGCAAGGACCGATTCTGCTGGGTCAAAGAAAGGGGCTTTCAAGACTTTATGATGGACCGGTCTATCGTCTGACCGACAAGGGGGACGATCTGGAGATCCAAGGCCGTTTTGGTGTGCCTCTGAAGATCCCGGTGTTCGGATTCACCGTCGGCGATTTCATTGGAAAACACAAGCCGTTAATCGCTGTTTACGACAGGGATGACCATCTCCGCCTTTACGAGGCTTCCGGAAAAAGACTGTTTCTCTCAAAGGATTATTACGGAGGATCGGATATCATTATAAGAACGGGCGGTCCGGAACAGCCCAAGGATCAACAGCCGTTAATCGAACCTGAGCGGACGTATTTTAGAACAAGGATTATGACCGTTGACCTCGGCTGGGGCTCGCCTCACGAAATACTGGTCACAGCTCACAGCTCCAAAACTATGCGACTTTTGGGTCGCACCAGGATGTTCGAAGAGGGGCAAGTTGTGGCGTTGGTATGGAATGGCGATGCGGTCGAGGAAAAATGGACGACGCCTAAAGTCCAAGGGATGATCACGGACTTTACCATTGGCACGCTTCCCGGATTAAGCGGCAAGAGACTAATCACCCTGGAACGCGAGAAGACCGACTGGCTGGCATTTCTAAGGTCAAGGAGTCGGGTCAGGGCATACGATCTTCACTACCTCATGAACGAGGGGCAGGCTCGCAGATCTGAGGAGAACAAGTGATCCCGCGGAAAAGGGGACATTCCTCTCTAGAAATCCACCAGGAATGATCCCTGGAAGCTTTGGATGGGACTCTTGCCCAATGGGCCGGTGACACCCCCCGGAAGAGCCGCCTGGTAGGCCCAGTCAAACCAGTCACCAGGCTGCCAGTACGCATACTTGAAACGCATGGTCATGCCCTCAAGGAGTTTCCAGTCCACTCCAGTGTTGGTTTCCCAGCCGAGAAACCGGCTGCTCGCAAACGGATCGGTCCCACCCCTAAGAGCTCTAAACGGAGCGCCTGCCGCCACCACCCCATTCAGTTTGAACCCGGGGTGAGTTCCGCTATCGACAAATTGGCCCGCAAGGTAGCCGTCTCTCTCCAAGCGCTCAGCCCAGAGATAACTTCCCCATACATTTAAGTTGGAGGCCACTGCATAATCCAACCGAGCTCCCAGAGCCCATGCGTCGGCCATCAATCCTGTGCCGTCGGCCCCAAATAACCAGCTAAACTGATTGTTGCCACCGGCGTAGGTGTGGAACATCAAGGTGTTGTAAGGATCTGTTGCCTGATAATTGATCGCGTATGGCTGAGACTTGGTCGTATGTGTGCCCGCCGGCGTAGTCAGTGGGTTGGCCAAGTTCTCACCAGGGGCCCACGCCCATACGAAGGTAATCTTTGCAGGACCATACAAGAAGCCGGCTTCGGCAAACGCATGCTGATACTCCGAATAGCTTGGCGAGGGAATAGCAGCAGGGAGGGGAGGGCCACCATTCAAGGTCTTGTAAGTGTCTATATTTACCCATGAATACTCTGCGTTCGCAAAGAACCTGCCATTGTTGTACTTCAGATAGACCAGCCAAAAATTCAACGAAGTATCAGTTGCAACCACTTCTCCAACTGCTGGGGCCCCCGTAGGAACAGCAGGAAAAGCCATGTCTCCCCTGCCCAGATGATGATAACGTCCGATCCAACCACCACCGGTCGACAGGTCGGCGGTGTCATACCGGAAAAAGAAGCACTGGAACAAACTGTTCTTTCGTCCACCGTCAGGCGATTCGTTGTAGCCGTCCGATGCCGCGCCCTGGCTAAGAAAGATTCCATGAATGAAGCTAAAGGGACCATAAGGAACTATGGTCATAAACGCTTCTGTTCTCGTATTGATTGAAAGGGTAGCTCCAGTGCCGAACGGAAAGTCCTTCAGGCCAAAGGAGAGTATGGCAATTGGGGTTTGGGCAGTAACCCTGAACTGTTCCCAGCTCCCGACTGCAGCGGTATCGTAAGCGTTGTCGCTCACGCCTTGCATGGAGTACCGTTCAAGGGGAGGCATTCCCACGCCGCCCGTATCCTGAGCGTACTTGTTGCGATAGCCACCAATGGTGTATGCTCCTTGCACTCTGATCGCCGGGTTTATACGGATCTCCGGATACAGAGTGAGTCTATCGTCGTTATAATGTGCGTCAGATCCCCATCTCGCAAAACCACCGCGGGTAATTGCTACCGTGGCGCTCAGGTTCGACGGCGGATCGACGAATGCGCCCGTGCTCCAGATGTTGGGTCCGGCAAACCCGATGAAAGTGCCTGCTCCCTGGTCTTGAGCAGGAGCGAAACCGAAGAGGTCAGAATTTCCCATGCGAGCGAAGTACTTGAAGCGGTATACGAACTCGCCTGCCATCGAGAATTCCCAGGCAAAGACAGGCGCCACGACAGCTAACACCAGCAGCCCTGCCAATAAAGGTATCAGAATTCTTCTCATCTCCGCCTCCTAATCCAAAACGAACCGAAAAGCCTTTCGGCAAAGCAAGATTTGCCAACAAGCCAATCGCGATATGCATGTTCGTAAGGACGTAAACGTGATTAGCGCCTTTGCTCGCGGCACCTTAAGCGGAAATTATGCGGCGCTATTGCTATTTCAAGCCTCTTGGTGCCAGTGGAGGGGAGAGATAGTTCCTCCCAGAAGACTCGACAGAGGCAAAACAGTCGTGACGTGGATGTAAGAGTCTTATTTTTTAGGACTGCTGAGAATAACCCATCGTACGCTTTCCAGTCAATTCGATTCCTTCCGGTTTCACCTCACCTGAAAAAGGGGAGATTCCTCTTTTGTGTTGTTCCGGCAAGCTATTGTAAACACGTGAGTTTATACCAAGAACCGCACGAGCTTCTGTCGGTGAGGTCTGCTACCACGTATTGAGCCGCGGCAATGCGGGCCGAGAGGTCTTTCATCAGGAATTCGCGTTTTGGCCTCGAGGACAGCCAAGAACGGACTCGAAAAAGTAGCATGTCCCCTTTGTTCCTTTGTCCCAAGTGGCACCAACAATATATCAGTATTGTGTCCCCGGAATTCAGCTTTCCCTTTGGGCCGATACTACCAAGCCGTGTTCGGCTGAGGGCCAACGAGGACTTTTTGGTTGACCGTGGGGCGTGCGGTCAGGTACGGTCAGAAACAGGAAAATACAGACTTGTTCATCAACGCGACGACTGCTTTGTGGTCCTCTTGCCTCGTGGAGGACCATCCGGGGTCTGTTCGGAGTCGAGGGGAGCGTAGGACGACCGGATTCCCGGGTGAACACCCCAGGATTGGCAAGACCGCCGCATAATTCCAGAGGAGACGTTCATGCACGTAATGGCCGTTAATGGCGCACCCCGCAAGGAAAAGAGCAGCACTTATCATATCCTGAGCCCGCTGCTGGAGGGTATGGGCGCCGCAGGAGCCAACACTGAATTGGTGCATCTGGGCCATTTGCAGATCAAATCCTGTCTGGGCTGCTTCTTGTGCTGGGCTAAGACCCCCGGGAAATGCGTGCAGCAAGATGATATGGCCGTGGTCTTGGAAAGGTTTGTGCAAGCCGACTTACTGGTCTTCGGAACCCCACTTTACCACTATAACGTGTCCGGCCTGATGAAGAACTTCATTGACCGAACCCTGCCTTCCTTCGAGCCATGGCTGGTGGAAGATCCCGGCCATCCGGGTAAGAGCGGCCACCCGGACCGCTACCCTAAGGATCGGGCCATGTTGCTGGTCTCCCCCTGCGGCTTTCCGGAATTCGATCATTTTGCGCCGCTGGTGCAATATTTCCAGTTTTTCGCCCGGAAGCTGGGCTGGGGCTATCTTGGGGAAATCCTGCGGCCCACGGGTGACAGCTTGAGCGATGAACAATATCAGGAGACGTTCGCCTGGTATTACAACTTGGTGCACCAGGCTGGGGAGCAGATCGTCCGCCAGGGACGGATTACGCCGGAAGTGCAGACTGAATTACGTCAAGACCTTTTTCCAGGGGGGCCGGAGACCTTCAGGAACGAAGCCAACCACTATTGGAGCGAAACCATGGCTAGGTTCGGGGTGACCGGCAAGGCGCCGGGCCAAGTCGGATGACCCGGCAGTATTGGCATGGGGTTTTGATGATCTTACCCGTCACACAAGAGACTTAAACTTCGGTTCAGGTTTTCATCGAAAATGAAAGAGATTCTAAGCATTCTGCTGGGCTTCCTGCCCTGGATTGTTTTTGGGGCTATTTCCGGGCCATCCCTATTCCGATTGAAGGCCGCCATCATCGCCGCCCTGGCCCTGGTGCTGGTCATGGGCTACAAACAGTTGGCCAAGGGGTTCATCCTGACCTGGGGCTCGCTGCTCTTCTTCGGCTTCAACCTGGTCGCGGTGGTGCTATTTGAAAACCTGTGGGTGATCAAAAACCTGGATATCCTGACCAACGGGACCCTGGCGGCCATCGCCTGTCTGTCTATTCTCCTGGGCAAACCCTTTGTCCTGCAATATGCTGGGGAGACAGTTCCTCTGGAGCGCAGGGCATCCCCGGTGTTTTACAGTAATTGTTGGACCCTCTCGCTGATTTGGATGGTGATATTTGTCATCTCCACAGGCATGAGCGTGGCGAAAACCTCCGGCTGGTGGGAAGGCGGGATGAGCTATCAGACAGTATCCCTGGGCTTGATCGGGTTGGGACTATGGCTCAACCATTGGTATCCCCAATATGTGCGCCGCAGGACGAAGATAGGAGATGACCCGGCCCAGCCGGGATGATTTCGGAAGAAAAGGGGCCATTCCTCTTTTCTGTGGTTTCGACAAGCTATTGTAGTAACACGAGTTCATGCCGAGAACCGCACGAGCTTCTGTCGGTGAGGTCTGCAACCATGTGTTGAATCCCGGCAACACTCGCCGAGAGGTCTTTCATCAGGAATTCACGCTTGGGCCTCGCGGACGGCCAAGAACTGACTCGAAAAAGTAGCATGTCCACTTTTTGTGTCCAGGTGAAAGCGGACGGCTCAAATAAGGCATCAGAGATTCGCGTGCATGTCAAATTTCAAGACCTGACCCCTTGCTTGCTTATTTATTTGGCGAAGATCTATCGCCGCCGACAGGCTACTCGCTCTCCGTCCAAGAGACAGACCACCTTGCTACCTTTGGCCAACCACTGTTTCTTCAAAACTTCTTCACGCAGCCCGATGTTCTTCCACGAACCTCCTAATGTTCCTGTGGAGGAAGTTCCGCATCAGGTCCGCGATCTTGTCGCCGTCCTCTTCAAGCGCGAAGTGTCCTGTGTCGAGAAGGTGAAACTCCAGGTTCTTCAGGTCTCTCTTGTAGGGTTCAGCGCCGGTTGCAGGGAAGATGGGATCGTTCTTTCCCCAGACAATGAGCGTCGGCGGCTGGTGCTCACGGAAATAGGCCTGCCACTTCGGGTACAGCGGTGGGTTGCTGCCGTAGCTATGAAAAAGAGCGAGCTGGATCTCAGCATTTCCCTGCCGGTCGAGCAGTGGCTGGTCAATGTTCCAGGTATCAGGACTGATTGTCTCCTTGTCCCGAACCCCCTCGGTGTATTGCCATACGGTGGCTTCCCGGGTGAGGAAGCGGCGCAGGGGCTTATCGCGCTCTGCCGTCTTTTCCTTCCAGTAAGCCTTGAGCGGTGTCCAGAAATCGTTGTCAATGCCCTCGTCGTAGGCGTTGCCGTTCTGCACCACCAAGGCCTGGACGAGGTCGGGGTGCTTGGTAGCCAGACGGTAGCCGACAGGCGCGCCATAATCCTGAACGTACAGTGTGGTACTTCTTCAGTCCAACCGCATCGGTGAACTTGTCGATCACATCGGCCAGATTATCGAAGGTGTACTCGAACTCGTCCACGGTCGGCATCGAGCTATTGCCAAAGCCGGGGTAGTCCGGTGCAACCAAGTGGAACTCATCGGCCAGCGCCGGGATCAGGTTGCGGAACATCTGCGAACTGGTCGGGAAGCCGTGTAGCAGGAGCACGGCGGGGGCGTCCTTCGGTCCTGCCTCGCGGTAGAAAATATCCAGACCGTCTATCTTCGCAGTCCGGTAGGCCACCCTTGCTGAAGTTAACGCTCCTGCGGAAGTTTCATTCTCTGTTTTCATGATTGTTCTCCTTAGTGCTGTTTCTTATTTGCTCCGATGCTTGATCGCCCTTGCCTCGCGGAACGTGAGCCGAGCAGTGGTCCGCTGTGTAGAAATCGTGGGGCGAGATCGAGACCTTGAAGATGCGCTCCGTGTTCCGCACTCTTCTCCGACGCTGCTGTTGGCCACTTCCTACGCGAAGGCCGGTCAATTCAAACATCATGCTGCGGGTCTATGAATATCAGAGCTTTCCCAATGCCTTTTGACGGAGACGGCTTCTTGCCAGGCTTTTGTTCAGAAAATTTTGATGGTTAAACCAGTACAAATTCCAGCATTCCGCGCACAAATTCCGATTTTGCCAAGAACCCGGCCGGACTCCGTTAAACAAAAATTGTACATTGGCCCGGCGTCAGTCAACACGACAACTAAAGCAAAGAATTGGGGTCAGGTCTTGTTTCTTGCCTTTTGCCGTTGCCGTTGGTAGAGCCTGCTCCCTGTAGAGCAGTGGAGTCAAACGTGCGCAGTGATCTCATGGTGTGAAAAGCCGTACTGCAGATGGGCTTTGTCGACTGCCCTGTCTCGTTTCGATGCGGACCGAACTCACGGCAAGAGTCCATCGAGAGACGGGAAATTCCGGGGACACCATGCTTTTTTCCCGTACCGCATATGGCGATAGAATTTTCTACTTGGCCGCTGATGACGTTTGATGTTGGTGTCAGGCATTGAAATGCCATTATAGGTCGCACAGAAATTTCAATATACTTCGTCATATTCAGGTAATAACAGTCTGTTCAAATAAGCCATCAGAGATTCGTCTGGATGTCAAATTTCAAGACCTGCCCCGTTTTTTCATCTAGCGGTGTGTTCTTTTATTGCCCTTTGTGCAGGGCCAGTATTCTATTCACCCTGTGGTAAGGTAAAATATGACAAGTGTCACCGGTGGTGCAGTGAGCAGCAGGGCATAAAGTCCATATGTATTACAAATATTTCTAAGACCTATCCGTCGGGCCGAGCACCAATCAATCTGAAAATCCGCTCGATTCTTAGCCTTGAAAAGTTCAAAGTCGATGACATCGTGATTTTCCTGATATCGCCGCAAAATGCTAGCATATCGTTTTGATATCTTTTGGATTTGCTCAGGAGTATGGCCATTTTCCTCATTGTAGGGCGCTAGCTGGAGAAGATCGTTGTAAACATTGGTGATCTCGTTGGCGCAGTTATAGAGCCTTTCAGCCCTAAGTTGATAATTCTTGGAAGCCTCAAGCAATGACAGCACCAATATGAACAATGACGCCAACAGCGTGGTAAATGCCAGAATATTTAGATATTTTACATTGAACACGAGAAAATATGGTGCTAACCGCAAGCCAATTACATATATGCTCAGAATCGCGATCGATAAGATAGACCAGAGACTTTTTGTCTTGCAGCGCCTGTAGGTATTATATCTAGCTCCTTTAGTGACCCACATTTTTTTGGCAAGCTCTTGTCCAAACGGAGTTTTTTCTGCCACGAGGCGCCTCCGGGTGTTCGCTTTGTCGAGCGTAGGGGCCGCCTCTGAAATAAAAAAACTCTCCGAAGTGCTATGCCTCGGAGATCCTGGGCCTCACAGGGCTCGGATTACAAATACCCCCGCCGTGCTGACAGGAGCCTCCCTTGCGGGGAGGCAACCCCTACGAAATCAATCCTACATCAAGATCAAGATCTGACAAGTGTTTTTTCTTCACGCCGATAAATAAGATTTCGATTTGCTCGCGTGAATAGCGTTTTTCAGGATTCAACAATCCCCTATCAGCTAAGTATTTGATTTTGGCAGGGACTGTCTCATATAATTCATAATTTTGTATGTAGCCACCAAAGGTGTCATACTTTATCTTGTAAAATGCAGTTGACAATTTCTTTAGCTGCCCAGGCGTGCGGTAGTCGAAATCAGATAGCCTGCGAAAAAAACCTCTAATGATTCCGTCCAATTTATGGAGTAACTGCATGTCATTGATCTCTGCGAAGTAAAATAACCAACCATATCGTTTCTGCTCACTAATCGCTCCAGTTATTTTTTCGTTGAGATCTTCTATGAAGACCCGTTCTTGGGTTTCCTTGGTCATCCATCCGCATTTCTTCAATTGGTCCCCCGAATTATGAAGGTACCAGGTGAACCTGGCAGCTATCGAAGTGAGGAATCTCTCTATATTTTGGGGTGCCGCGATTTCTTGTCATGAGTGGCTCAAGTAAAAACGAGTAGATAGCACGGAGAAAGGAGTGGTTTCCGGTCCTCTTATGGGGTACATGACGTTTGGCGAACGATGTATCCGCTGGGGAGGACCGGATATGGAACAAGGAATACCGAACATAATCTCGCTGGTCAATGAGATTCTCGCCTTTGTGCGAGAGTCAGCGCAAGGAATGGAAATCGGGGAAGTAGAAAGGCAGCTTCTTCCCATGGTGATGGCGGTCGGGAAAGCGGCTCTTGAAGAATTTGTGTCTGAAAAGGGGACCGGATATGCCGGCAAGGAGATCATCGAACCCCAGGGCCATCGATTGCCATATGTTCGTGACAGGGGATGTGCATATCGGTCCATCTTTGGAACGATATCCATCCGGAGAGCCTACTATCACGCAACCGGCTCACCGGGAGTCTTTCCTTTGGATGGAGAGATCAACTTGCCTGAGAGAGGCTATTCATACCTGGTTCAGGAGTTCTCTTCCCGGCTTGCGGTTTCGATGAGCTACGAGGATGCGGAGGAGATTTTTCGTTCCTTCTTTCCCGTAAGGATGCCAATTCGTTCACTGGAGAGCATTGTGGGAGACGTCTGCGACGAGGTGGATCGATACTACGCAGAGAAGGCCCCGCCGGATCTTTGTCCGGATGCTGTGGTAACGGTCGCTACCGTAGACAAGAAGGGGGTGGTTATTCGTAAGCCCCAGGAAGGCGGGGCCGGTCCCGAGAGGGTCTCCGTTGATCCCGACAAGCCCGGAAAGAAGAAGATGGCAACCGTGATCTCCACCTACGTCACTCCACGTTACGTCCGCACGGAGGACGACATTGTCCGTGAGGTATCGGACGAGGGTAGTTTCGATTCCAGGCCCAAACCCCAGGACAAGCTTACGTGGGGCAGCCTCACCGATGGTTCGGAAAAGACGGTGGCCCGCCTGAAGAAGGCTGTCGAACAGCGATTGCCGAAAGGTAACGAGCTGGTCTGTATCCTGGACGGAGAGCGTTCTCTCTGGGCACTGGTATGCGCATATTTTCCTGCAGCCTTTTTCGTGCTGGACATCTTTCACGTCCTGGAACACTTGGGGAAAGCCGCTCTTTGCTTTTATGACGAGGGCAGCCCGCAAGCCAGAGAATTCGTGACGGAGAGATTGAGAATGCTCCTGGGCGGCAGGGCCGGCAGGCTTATCGGCGGGCTCAAGCAGATGCTAACCAAGCAGGAACTCTCCGGCGCCAAGAAACATTGCATCGAACAAGTCATCGGGTATCTCCAACGAAACCGCAAGCACATGCGGTACGAAATCTGCTTGGCAAAAGGCTATCCCATCGGCAGCGGGGTCATTGAAGGAGCATGTCGCAACCTCATCAACGACAGATTGGAACTCACGGGGATGAGTTGGACGATCCATGGAGCGGAAAGCATGATCCACCTGAGGGCCGTTCACATCAACAACGACTGGGATCTCTTTTGGAATTATAGACGAAGATCGGAGAGGCGACGCCTCTACGGCATCGAAGATACAAACTCTCCCGAGATCCGGGATCAAGAACTACCGCGTGCCGCATAACTCCTGACAGAAAGTAGCGGCACCCTATATTTTGTTCTCTTATGGTTACTTTGGGTAACTCTAAGTGATAGCCCAAATAATCGTACGGGCAGTTGGAAATATTGCACTCCGTTTTTCTTTTACTGAGGTTCAAGTCCAATTCGGTCAGGTCACGGGTTATTTCTGTTTCAAGTTCGTCTGCATTTTCTTCCTGGACAAAGAACAAAATATCGTCCACGTACCTAAAATATTTGAGCCCGTACCGCTGAAATTTCTGGTCCAATTGATGGAGATAGATATTTGCTAGAATGTTTGATATCGCAAGACCCTGAGGTATTCCTTTGTCGGTCTTATACTGTCCGCGGTCAGATCTGCTGTTGAGTGGAACTGTTGGTGTGCTGACGGCTAGTTTCAGCAACGTAAGTATTTTCGGCGATTTAACCTTGGCACGAATAATCGACATAAGGACCAAGCGATTTATGCTATCATAAAATGACTTGATGTCACCTTTGAAGTAACATAGAGTTTGCTGTCCATTCGATTTATCGAACTCTTTTATTTCTCTTATGTAATCATTTGGCAACCTTCTGTTCACAGAGAGCGGAAACACTTGATGCATGAATTCCTTCAATAAATACAAGACTATGCGATCGCGCATGGTAGCGACTGAAATCACTCTAGGAAGTTTGCCCCTGCCTTTGCTCAGTAACTTCTCAACGTATGGCGTAAATCTATATGTTCCTTTATTACATTTCCGATAAATAACTTGGAAGTGTTCTTTTTTATCTCGATTGAAGGTTTTAATACCAATTCGATCCAAACCTCTGGTCGGTTTTTTCGAGACAAAATTATCGTAAGCTGATTCAATGCTCTTTATAGAAAATAATCTCTTGAAACGTTCTGCAGGATAGGGCATCGCTGGCATATCACCGTTTCACAAAACTACCGCATCTTTTCTCTATCACAGCAACTGTTTCATTACAATTGAAATCTGATACGTGGCACTACGGGAGGAAGTTTGGGGACGCTCTTAAAAAATTAACAAACTTTCTGCCGTAATCTGTAGTGATTCCCATGGGCAATCTTCTTTATTCTACGCGCGGCGTAGCCAACACTTGGAACTGTCATTCCAGGTGGGGGGCAGGGGTCAAGTCTACTCTTGGCTCATCTGCGCGCTGGCATCCAGTGCCGTAGGGGCGCCGAAGGGGTCAAGTGTGCTCTTGACTCACGTTGCGCGTGTTACTCGATGTCATGGTGCGCCTAAATGAGCCAAGAGCAGACCCGACCCTCTTTGGTTACAGCCGAACCATGAGTCAAGAGCAGACCTGACCCCTTTGCCTCTTTCAGGCGCTGACGGAGGCTGTGCGCGACTCGGCCGTACCCTCAGGAAACACCCTCGTTCCTTGCTACGGAGAAGTTTTTCCTTGACGGAGGGCCTTTCAATGGGTGACCTCTTTCGAAGGTTCCAATTTCTTGAGGTATTTCTAAAGAAAGCGATTCGTTTCGGACAGCGAACCACTATAGGAGGCCTGTAATGTCCTACAGTCAAACAGTATACGATCTTCTCGAAAATTTTGTTCCAATAGGAACATTCTCGTATGCAGCGTTGGTGAGCCGAGAACCCCATTATGAGCATTTTGCTGAAAACGTCCGGGCAGCCGCCATTGCCTCAACATTGGGGCTTAAGAGCTTAGATTACGCAAAGCGCCGGTACGATTGTAAGGACCAGGGGGTAGAGACGGAAGTACTCCCAATTAACGCATATATCGACGCGTATCACTTTACGAATTCATATGTGAGGAATTGCATTGCCTCTCTAAAGACTGATGAAAAGCCGGAGCCTTCTGCTGGAGAGTTTTGTGCGGCAGTTGTTCTCACAAGACTACCCTCCAGTTTTTTTTGCGCTCATTTAATGTACGAATTGGGGCACCGGTATGAGGGGCATGCAATATCGAGGCTTATTCTCGAACAACTTGCTTGGGCCTATGCGGCCTTCAAAGCTCAAGATGTAGAGATTGTAAAAAAAATCCGTACAACGAAAACATTGTCAACACTCACGTCATTTGCCCCCCAAGCGGGTGAGTTATATGGTTTCTTAAGTAAGAAGACCCATATTGATTATTCGATTCATCCGGAGTTCTTAAGAATCTATGATGGTACAAATGCTATTATTCGAAGCCACGGCGACTACATTTTGCCTGAATACGGTTCGGTAATCCTTCTGCTGGGCGATCTATTTGGTTTAGTATGGGAGGCATCTCAGTTTCAATATATAGTTTCACCGCAGGCGGTTGAATCGAGGCGAGGCACTTGTTTTCCCAAACCAGATCGAGCGTACCTTTTAAGCATGCAGGAATACCTGAGTAATATCGACCAAGCCGTACAGGAGGCTTATCATGCTCTAAATGAAGAATCGGGCGAAATTTCTGCGGCTCTGAGAATCTTTAGAGAATGGTCTACTCAGAGAGTAACTAACGGCTGAACAACTCCTTGCGCGGAAGGGGGGACGCTCTCAAACCACACTGCACGTCCCTCAATTTTATGTTTCTCTATTTTTCCAAAAGCGTCTCCACTCCTGTCCAATCGGACGGGACGCCGTTCACCATGTAGTTGGCGCAGCGCTTAAGATATATTCGGGCAGCCAGATCTCCCGGATTCTTCTCCAGCACCTGGTTGAAATGAACACTGGCTTCGGAAAATTTCTTGCCATAGTAGAGCTGAATACCGCTTTCAAATGCAGGTTTCGTTTGCTCTTTCAAGCCGGCTCCGCTTTCAGGATCTCCCTCAAATACTTCATAAACGGTAACAGAATCCTCTCTTCCCATTACACGCACTTTGTCCATGAAACGATGCCTGTATCGGTCCGGTTCTTTCATGGCAGAAAGAGTCTCGTCACTCAGGCTGACGTAGGAGCCGTACATCTTGTTCAAACCCTCGATGCGTGCGGCAAGGTTCACCGCATCCGCCACAACGGCTCCTTGCATACGATCTTCACTACCGATGACGCCCAGCATGAGATCGGCACGGTGGAGTCCTATTCCAATTCCGATGGGCCCAAACCCGGCTCTCTCGCGTTCCTTGTTGTACTCGGCCACAGCCTCCTGCATTCGGACGGCTGCTCTCACAGCATCATCCGGTGTTCCAGGGAACAGGGCCATCACGCCGTCTCCATAGTACTGATCTATGAACCCATTGCAGCCCTTAATCACCGGGCCGACTCGTCTCAGATAGGCATTGATGAAACTGAAAGCCTCCTCCGGGGTCATCTTTTCCAGCAGGGTGGTCCATCCCCGAATATCCGCAAACATGACGGTCATTTTCCGGCTCACCTGATCACCCAAACTGATTTCGAGAATACTATTCTTCTGCAGTAAATCGATGAACTCCCTCGGCACAAAACGCTCATAGACGTCGTTCAACGACGCCAACTCTGCAGTTCGTTCTTTCACCCTTTCTTCCAGGAGTTCAGTGTACATCCGGAGCTCGTTGTTTTTCTCTGCAAGATTCTGTTTCAAAAGACTCATGGTTAGATGAGTATTGACCCTCACATGAACTTCTTCAGGTTGAAAAGGCTTCGAGATGTAGTCCACAGCCCCTGTCGCGAACCCCTTTACCTTATTGGCTGTATCGTCAAGAGCGGAAAGAAAAATGACCGGGATATCTCGA
Organism: uncultured delta proteobacterium; assembly: GCA_963789265.1. Lineage (GTDB taxonomy): Bacteria > Desulfobacterota > Desulfomonilia > Desulfomonilales > Desulfomonilaceae > CAWBBA01. The sequence continues at coordinate 351,678 of CAWBKB010000001.1, forward strand.
GTCGCCGGATCGGATTTAAGCCGACTGCACACTTCAAATCCGTCCATTCCCGGCATCATAATGTCAAGGAGAATGAGATCCGGCCTCGGTTCTGCAACAGCCATTTTGAGCGCCTTCTCTCCATTAATGGCCGCCACGATAGCGTATTGATCCTTCAGCGTCCCCATGAGGATTTGAATGTTTTCCGGGGTGTCATCCACAATGAGAACTTTGGGTTTTTTCTCACTATCTCCCATTTTTCTTCCCTCTATGGAGTATTGGTTAGCTCGGCTTTAGCCCCAAAAGAGCGGCTGAAAATAGACCGGCAGCCACACGTCTCTATTAAGGTGACCGGCAAGATGCCGGTCCTACTATACCAACCGGCAAGATGCCGGTGGCTGCTGTAAAATTCGGAGTGAGGTCAAAATCGTGGCACGAATGGGATTTGCTTATGTCGAAATGCCCTCACCCCACCCCCCTCCCAGAGGGAGAGGGAGCATGACCAGAGCGGTTTTGCGCTTCCCTCGCCCTCAGGGAGAGGGACCGAGGGTGAGGGGATTCGTGCTCCGATTTCTGCTCGTTCCACGAATTCTGCAACAGTTTCGCCGGTCCTACCAGCAGTCTCTGGAATGATGATTGCTTGGTCATCGCATTCCAGCTACCATGTTCGTGCTACCGCAAACCGTACATGAAAGTTCTTGCCGGAGGGTCCGGGAACCGGCTTCTTTCAAGAAGCGGGTTCCCGGAATTCTTCCTTCTTCCGCTCCTCCCCATATCACGGAATTCTTATCTCCAGGACAGAGAAATCATCCTCAAGCGTTTCTGAGCCTGCGATTTGCCGTACGTGCGCCCACAGATCGTCCATGGTCGATTTGCCCCGGTCACCCGAATCCTCCAAGTAGGCCTTCAGGTCGTCGAACTCCCAACAGGCGCCGTTTTCATTCATGATCTCATATACGCCATCGCTAAAAACATAGAGCCTAGCCGCAGGTTTGATCTGTACCCGGTCATATTCGAAATCTATGCCGTCCAGAACCACCTATAATCATGTTCGGCGTTCTCAGTTCCATAATCTCTGAGGCGTTCCCGGCTGTGTCCTGAATCAACAGGGCCGGCGGGTGCCCTCCGCTGGCATAGGTCAAAAGGCGAGAAGAGCCATTGTACACGCCGTACCATATTGTAAAGTACATGCCCTGGTGGTTATCCATGGGAAAAACGGCATTAAGGCCAGCCAGAACTTGATCCGGTTTCCGAAAATCGACATTCTGCAAGTTCTTGGAACGGAGGACATTGAGCACAGACACTGAATGTAGTGCTGCTCCCACTCCATGTCCGCATACGTCAATCAGGTAAATCGCGAACGAATCGTCATCGAGCCAGTGGTACCCTAAGGAGTCTCCTCCAAGGCTGGTGCATGGCACAAAACGCCAGTCGGCCTGCAAAGGTCCCTCCGTGATCGGTTGCGGTAGTATGAACTTGACGTATTCGGCAGCCTCGGCAAGTTCGCTATTGAGCATCCCGAGCACAGTCTCGAGCTTTGACCGCTGAATTGCCTCAACGTCACGCAGTATCTTTAGCTCCAGGTGGGCCTTAACCCTCGCTTTTACGACAGGAATGCTAAACGGCTTTGTAATATAGTCCACTGCGCCCAGCTCAAATCCCAGGGTTTCGTCTTCCACCTCGGTTTTGGCGGTTACGAAGATGATCGGGATGTGTTGTACTTGCTCGTCAGCTTTGAGTCTACGGCACACTTCGTATCCATCCATCCCCGGCATCATGATATCCAGGAGAATGAGATCGGGCTTCGGTTCTGCCATAGCCATTTTGAGGGCCTTCTCTCCATTGATTGCCGCCACAATTGTATACTGATCCTTTAACGTCTCCATCAGCACCTGGATGTTTTCCGGCGTGTCATCCACGATCAGGACTTTGGGTTTTCGCCCGCCTTCCACCATTATCTCCCTTTCCGTAGCTATATTTCCAGCTTCTCCGCAATGGTCTCCAAGCTTTTCAAAGCACTGTCCGTATCAAAGCTTTCGACTTGCTTTTCCAGCCGTTTGAATTCTTCATGAACCGATGAATTCGCCAGGCGGCCATTCAAAGCTTCAAGCCGGTCCATGGCTTGGGTCAGATCGCTTTCCAGAAGCTGAGCTATTTCCCGGAGCAGAGTTTTTACTACTTCCTTATCGACATGCACCTCAGCTCCGGACTCTCTGGGCATTTGCCGGGCGGTCAGTCTCTCCTCGACTACTCTTATTCCATCCATCACAACTCTTAACTGAGAACCGAACTGTGTCATGAAAAGATCCAGGTTTTGTTTGCCTTCCCCGATCGCTTTCTCCAAGTCGGCCGCGGCCTGGTAGAGGTTGTCCCCACCGAGGTTTCCGGAGACTCCTTTTACCGTATGAGCAAGCCGGGCTGCCGTTTCCACATCGCCTGATTGGAGAGCAGCTTTGATATGCTCGACCGCGTTTTCCTGGCCGTCCTTGAACTTGCACAGGAGCTTGGTATAGAGCTGCTTGTTTCCGCCTACTCGTCCGAGACCGGAGGCTATGGAAATCCCGGGTAACTCAGAAGGGAGGACTTCCTCTACCTTCTTACCCTCACTCAACGACTCATACTCGCGCTCCGGCATCTCTCGATCACCCGGCTTGATCCATTTTACCAGTGCAGATATAAGCTGATCCGGATCAATGGGCTTTGTTACATGATCATTCATGCCGGCTTCAATACTTTTCTCGCGGTCACCCGCCATAGCATGGGCAGTCATGGCGATGATCGGCAAATCTTTGAACCTCTCATCCCTGCGAATCTCCTGAGTCGCCTCAAATCCTCCCATTACCGGCATTTGTATATCCATAAGCACCACGTCAAAATTAGCTGCCCTCACCATCTCCACGGCCTGTTTCCCGTTGTCGGCAATTCGCACAACCAATCCCGCCTGCTGCAAAATTTCCTCAGCAACCTGTTGGTTGATTTCATTATCTTCGGCCAGCAACACCATTGCCCCTCGAATATTTCGCAGCCTTTCCTCATGACTGTGACTAACCCGAGCAATGGCCTCACTCTCGGGAGCTTCCTTTCCAAAAGCGACCATGATTGCGTCAAAAAGCACAGATTGGCCCACTGGCTTAAGAAGAAAGCCGTCCACTCCCACTTTTTCGGATTTCTGCATGACCTCTTCACGACCGTAGGCAGTTGCGATGATAATTTTGGGCGTCTCAGTCAGGCTCGGGTGCTTCTTGATCAACGCGGATGCTTTGATCCCGTCCATACCGGGCATTTTCCAGTCCATTACTACCAACTGATAGGGACGGGCTCCGGCTTCCTTTTCCAACTCCGCTATGCCTTCCTCGGCAGAAGCTGCCGGGGTCACTTCAAAACTCATGGTTTCCAGCAGAGACTGCAGAATCTCCCTGGATGACGCATTGTCGTCCACCACCAGGACCCTCATGCCCCGCAAGTCCACTGACGGTTCCAGGTGCCTTCTTGAGAACCATCCTCGCCAAACCGAATTTTGCCGTGAATATAAACTCGCTCCCCTTTCCAGGCTTCGCTCTCAACCCAGATCTCCCCTCCCATCATATTGACTAACCGCTTGGAGATGGTAAGCCCGAGACCGGTCCCTCCATATTTTCTGGTGGTGGACATGTCTGCCTGGCTAAAGGCTCGAAACAGTTTCCCCTTCTGCTCTTCAGTCAGGCCGACACCGGTATCTCGAACGCAGAACTGAAGCGTGACCGACGTCTCATCTTTCTCCGCCACCTTGGCGGCAATCACAATCTCACCTTCCTGTGTAAATTTCACAGCATTGTTGCTCAGGTTTATCAGGACCTGCCCCAGCCGCAGCGGATCGCCCACCAGGGCCAGGGGCACATCTTTTGATGTATCCATCAAGAACTCCAAGTCCTTCTCATGCACCTTCACTCCCACCACCGTGGATACATTGTCGAGCACTTCGTCCAGGCTGAAATCCACGGACTCCATCTGCAACTTCCCCGCCTCGATCTTGGAAAAATCCAGGATGTCATTGATGATCCCCAGAAGCGAGTGGGCGGAGCGCTGGATCTTTCTCACGTAGTCCGCTTGTTTGGGTGTCAGCTTTGTCTGAAGAGCCAGATGGGCCATGCCAATCACCGCATTCATCGGCGTCCTGATCTCGTGGCTCATGTTGGCGAGGAAATCGGACTTGGCTTTCGTGGCATCCTCAGCTATCTCCTTGGCCCGGCGGATCTGCTCCTCGGCCTGTTTGCGAGCAGTGATATCTGTGACGAGAGCGAAAGAGCCCGTTTTCTCGTCTTTTTCGTCAAGAAAAGGGGTGGCATTGAACAGACAGGGCACGTTCACCCCGTCAGACCTTTGCAGCGAAATCTCGTATGCCCCTACCTTTCCTTCCTTTCTTTCTTCGAGTTGGGCAACAAAAATCAGGCGGTTCTCCTCGTCAACAAAGTCAAAAATCCTGCGGCCGACGATCTCTTCCTGCCGCCTGCCAAGGATCGTGGACAGCGCGGGGTTGGCGGTCAGGATGACGGTGTCGTTGTCGACCAGCAAGAACCCCTCGTTTGCCGTTTCCAAAATCCGGCGCGTTCTGCTTTCACTCTCAGCAAGCGCCTCCACGGCTCGGCGACGTTCGGTGACGTCTCTAAAGGTAATCACAGCGCCTACAACACCGCCATCCTTATGGATAGGGTTGCTGGAATAGGCTGCGGGAAAGCTCGTACCATCTTTTCGCCACAGGACTTCATTATCGACATGGCTTACGGTTCCACCTGAAATGGACTTGTGCATAGGACAATTTTCTTGCGGATATGGAGAACTATCCTCATGAGAATAGTGAATGAGGCCGTGGAGCCCCTTGCCCTCAAATTCATCCGGTGAGTACCCGAGCACCCGACAAGCAGCGGGATTGACAAAAGTGATCCTGCCGTCCAGGTCCACACCGATGATCCCTTCGCCTGCAGATTCAAGGAGCAGCCTGGTACGCTCTTCCGATTCGCGCAGCTCTTCCGTGCGATCTTTGACCAACTGCTCCAGATGATCCCTGTATCGTGCGATCTCGCTCCGAGCCATTTCAGCATCCTCGGCCAGGCTCAAAGCAGCGGCCTGGCTGCGACGCAGTTCCTCGGCCCTCCTTTTTATATCCTCGGTGGCCCGTGAAGCGCGAATTCGATCTAACGAGAGGGAGCCCACGATCTTGGCGAAACCCGACAAAAAGCCAAGAATGCTCGGTAGCTTTGCCTCGTCCATCATTGGCACTTCCTTGATGGATGCCACATAATCCTCTTCATCGTAACCGAGGTCTCGAGCCTGGCGACGGAAGAAGTCGAGATCGGGTTCCTGTAAGTGGAACTGGCCGATAAGAATATTGGCCACATGCTTCCCGTCTATGATCAGCGGAGAAGCAGCGTCCGTCAGGCCATTCTTGCATGTATAAATCGTGAAATCCTGACCTTCCTTCGAGTCTGGAACCCAGTATTGCGTCGCTTTCGGCACAGCGTTGAGAGGAAATTTCGCCAGCACGATGGAATTGGGTGCAAGCCCGCCGAAAATTTGCGAATGCCAGCAGGTTGCCGTTGAGGTCCGATATGGCCGAGGCAACTCCGACCGCATCGCAGAAGTGGGCAAGAAGTGTCTGCAAATCCTCAACATTCAATAAGTCCGCTGCCTCCAAATCTTCAGGTTCCCCTCCTGAGACGGCGTCTCGATCCTTCATGGCCGGGACCGCCTCGTCCAAGGCCGCATCCTTTTCAATCTGTTCCAGGGATCCGTAAGGCTCGGGCTTGCCGGCAGCCTGGGCCAAGTCGTTAGCTTCTTTTTTCAGATCGAGAATCCGCTGTTCCCTGGCCATGACCAGGCGATTGAGTCGTTCGAATTCCAGGATTCTTTCCTGCAATTCAGATTGGGCAATGCCGTCCCCTTTCTGCGCCTTGTCGCCGGATTCTTTCGCTTCAACGGCCGACGGCTCTGTTACAAGAAAGCGATCCTGTTCAGTCATGGTGTACTCCGACAATTGTTCGACGATTCTGATGATCTAATGCAAGATAATTGGAAATCGCCAAAGTGAGTGTTGCCTCATGAAATCTTATCACGGTTGCGACGGATTACAACGTCAAGCGCTATTGATGGGAGAAGTTCCACGCAGAAGCGTTGGAGAGATCACCGGCTATCATGAGCGCATGGCGCGAAATGTCATCTCCGATCTCTTGAAAAAGGGATATCTTAAATCTAAAGGCAAACAAAGCCCTCTGGTGCTCTCCTTCCCGATTGATGCCATAGAGCGTTGGTTTCCAAGGCTCTATACAGCGACTTGATTTACGTTCTGCTAGGAATCAATTATCTTAAATTCCGGGTACACCATACTCAATTCCCTTTGGGAGTTTCTTTTGGTCCGGGTTTCCGCCTATGAATTCGGGCACACACCATACTTATTTTTTTCGCGTGTGGCGATAAGATCCTCTACTTGGCAGTGGCAACGTGCGACCGGAAACGTTCTCATTGACCGGAGGCGGTCTGGTGAGTTACGCTCAACAAATTGAAAAAGCGGGTTTCTTTGGCAAAGGTACGACGTTTTTGTCTCTGCCGGGTCTTGTGGGAGGAGATACAGGAGCCTTTTCGAGGTCAAAGGAACCATCTCTCACCCCTCACTGGCACCAAGACGCTTGAAATGGCAAAAGCCTCGCATAATCCCAGTCTAAGCAGGTCAAGTATGCAAAAACATGGTGACCCTTCTTCACCCAGTTCTTATAGACCCGACAATGCTACACTATCTCGAGGCGGTTCCACTCCCTCTGGTTCCACTTTCTGGATTTCGTATCTTTTGTGTCTGATCTTTAGTTCACTACTCTTCACCGGATTGTTCGAGTGGCACATCTATATCGAATTGTTGCACCATGAGGCTATAAGTCTGACTTTCCCTGAACAGGGCGCTCTCTTTTGGCTTTTGATCGCGAAATCCATGGTATTGGCCCTTCCGGTCCTAATAGTTGTGGCTGGATTGTTATGGTTGGGATGGAAACGGGCTGCGTCATGGTTTTTCACCGTTACCTGGATACTGATTTTCTTTTGGATGATTACGGATCTGCTTTCATTTCGCTTCTCCGGGAGCCATATTGCCGACTATGTTCCCAATATTAAGGACATTCTGAGTGCTCCCCAGGAACAACAGTGGCAGTGGATGGGTAAAGGCGTTTTGCTTCAAGCTGCTACCGTGTTAGGGGCTGTTTGTCTGATAGCGGGGGGAATGCTGTTTGTCGTAAAGCGATTTGCGGTTCGGTTCATCAAACGATTCTCGCCTTTGAGAAGTTTCTTAGCCGTCATGGCGCTATACCTATTCATAATTGTCGGCTTTGTTCCTGCTCTAGCAGCTTTTGCCGGCGATGATTTGCTTCGCATTATTTACGGCCTTTTACCCATGGACACACTCGTGCTGGAGAACAGCGTTGTCAATGTCAGAGAATTTGAAGGGGCTTCGAACAGTGCCTACGCCGGGACTTCGTCTGAGAAGTCCCAGCTTGGATTGGATGGTCGAAGAAAGAGCGTACGTGCGCTCACTCTTCAGAACAGAACCAGGGTGACACTGGACTTGACAGGATGGCGACTCCAAGATTCTCTGGGGAGACACTATGATTTGACAGGAATATTGAAACCCGGCCAAGGTACACGAGTGTCTCTGTCCGCCCACGAGATCTCCGGTCGCGATTTTCTCGTTATTGACGGTGCCGGCTGGCTACGGTTTCGCGGCAGGCTAATAGAAGGTGGTTTATTCCCCAAGTTGATCTTGAGCGGACAAAGGTCCGCGGATTGCTTGCCAAATGTAAATGTGGACATTGAGGAAGCGCTATTGGACAAGACATGCATTGATGATGCTTTTGATCCGAAGCCCGCGGACTTCTCAGCAGTGCTGTCCAAGAGGCAGCTTCCTAACGTGATCCTTATTACGGTCGAGAGTTTTCATTTCTCCGCCATTGGACCAGAAATGATGCAAAAGCTTGACCGTATAGCGGACAGAGGTCTGCGCCTCAGCAGGCATTACTCCTCTTCTAACATTTCACAATTGGGCATCTACTCTCTGCTCCACGGCAGAAGCGGGATCACGTACCGCAGCACGCTGCAAAGGAAAACGCCTGCGCAATTATGCTTGTCTCTCAAACAGTCTGGGTACAGACGTTCGTTCGTCACTAGTGGCGAAATGCGTTCATGGAGACGCATGGACGAAATTTTCAACTCTGTCAATTTTGACAATGTGGTGAAGCTACCTAACTCTTACGGCAAGAATTGGCTTACAAGCTCGGATGACTGGCCCTCCGACGATCGATGGAAGCTTGGAGAGACATTGCGAATCGTTTCTCAAAACACTCGGGAACCCAACTTCGTGTTCACATTTTTGATGTCCACGCACTATTCCTACGCGTGTCCTCCCGAGTTCCAAAGGTATACTCCTAATGACCTGCCCTCATTCGTGATGTGGTCTCAAAAGGACCTGGGAATACTTCGGAATCGTTACAAGAACACCGCCCTCTTCCTCGAAGATGAGCTGCTCAAATTTATTAAGAAGTTGGACCTCAAGAAAAACATTGTAATAATAACCGGAGATCACGGCGAGTCTCTTGGGGAAGAGGGGAGCACTGTACACGGTAATCGTAAATCCGATGTGCAGTTACGAACACCCCTCGTGATGCTAGGCGGCGACATCCGTCCTCGCAAAGTGCAGTACGCTACAACTCATACGGACTTGCTGCCGACCCTACTCCATGTTTTGGAAAGGAAGCATGTTCCCGTCGCCCACACGCACGGCCGTGACTTAATCGAAAATGGGCTTAACGAAGATCAGGTCACCGTGACGCCTTATAAGCATGCGCACAAGGCGGATTGGCTGTTGGTCATAAGTGGCCGGAAGCGCAGTCTTTTCCGCGCTCTCCCAGACGCACCGAAGGGGCCCACAGTCGGCTTCTTCGTTCATCTGGACGAATCAGGCCGCTCTATGCCCGATTTCTCGTGTGGCAAACGTTCAACAGGGCTGGTCGTACCACTGAAAGAATTGAGATCACAGTGGTAATGGTGCCTAGAGCCGGTTGCAAAACCTCATAAGCATTTTTTCAACGTTACCATGACACATGCGAGTTGGAAGAAAGCAACGAACATACTGATATGATTCTCATATCTTACAACAATCCGCCGATAGTTCGTGATCTAGCTGAAGGTGCGCTCGACTGTAATTCGTCTCCTGTAGCGATCCCAGAGTCTGTCATCTTGTCGATTCACATTTCTATGATTCCTGCGATGCGGAACAAGGAGAGTGATCTCAGCCGGCGAGGCAGAGTCGGTATAGCTTCCGAGAGGAACACCCTTGCCATCGACCAGTACCAAGCACTTCGATCCCTTTCCCCGCTTGGTCTTCCCGACTCCCGCGCCCCTTTTTTTGCTGGAAAGAAGCTCGCATCCACAAACACTTCATCCCAGTCCAGGATGCCGTTGTGGTCCAACTCTGAGAGAAAGGCACGCCACATGTCCTTGAGAACATCAGCTTCATACCACTCTCTCAGACGCCGCCAACAGGTGGAAGGGTGCGGATACTTCTTTGGAAGATCTTTCCACCGGGCTCCCGTCCTGAGTATCCAGAGTATCCCTTCGAAGACCAACCGATCATCCGCCGGGGGCCGCCCTCCCTTGGGATTCTTGGGGCGTTTGGGGATTAACGGCTCGATCTTCCTCCATTGCTCATCTGTCAGATACACCACTCGATCTTTCACCGGATTTACCTCCGGTGAGTCATATATACAACAAATATCGGGAGAACAACTACTTAATTCATTCGCGATATCGCGCGCTTAACACTGAACCAAGGTTTTGCAACCGGCTCTAGTAAAAAAAAGAACTGTTTCCCGAAGTACACACTTGCCCTCCATAGGAAAATCAGTTTACAATAATGTAATATTGGAAAGTACGGTTGGGGGTGTTTCTTAAGGGTTACAATTAGCCGTCATCTCACGTTTTATATATGTTAAGAAATCCCTTGGATGTCCCCCATGTCCAGTCCTAAAGCGCCTTTTATAGACTGGACCTTGCTGGTTATTGTTGGCACATAATTTGCTCTGAACCCGATGAATTAATTTGCCGCCCTGTCCAGGGGCAAGTCAGGGTCCCATGAAAATACTAGTCAGACTCAATTCGCTGGAAGAATATCCTCAGAAAGTCCCCTGCCGAGACGCATGCCCGGTCCATACCGAAGCGGGAAACTATGCACAATCCATAGTTCTGGGCAAAGACGAAGAGGGTTACCGTTGGGCCAGAAAGCCGAATCCCCTTGCCTCGGTATGCGCTAGGGTGTGCGCGGCTCCATGTGAAGACAAGTGCAGAAGAGGCGTGATTGACAGCCCTGTGACCATACGGGCGCTCAAGAGATTCGTGTGCGAGAAGCACGAACAGACCCTTCCGCAGGAATGCCGGCCTCCTGGACCAGATGAAATTATTGCCCCCCTCGAAGATAAAGTAGCGGTCATTGGCGGGGGACCAGCCGGAATGGCCTGCGCGGATACCCTGCTGAATTGGGGATATCGTGTAACTCTGTTCGAATCTACTGAAATGCTCGGTGGTGCGCTCTGGCAATATATCCCTGAATACAGGCTTCCCAGGTCCATAGTGGGGCTTGAGGTTTGCGGTTTATTGGAGAAGGGTTTGGATCTTAAGCTTGAGACGGCGCTGAATGAAAAGCTCACTTTGTCTTCTCTGCGTAATGAAGGCTACAATGCCTTTTTCCTTGCCTGCGGTGCAACACGGGCCCTAGACCTCGCAATCGAAGGCCGCGACGCAGATGGGGTCTTCAGAGCCATTGACTACCTCTTGAATGTGAACAGGGGCTATCGACTGGATCTGGGTGAAAAGGTGATAGTGATCGGCGGCGGTAATGTCGCAATAGACGTAGCTCGAACTGCCTTGAGACCCGTCGAGATAGAATCGGCCAAAATCGTTCCGCCCTTGGAAGAAGGAGTCGCTGCTCTCTCGATGCACAGCGCTACGGAACGTTTTCGTGATACCGGCATTTTCCCCGCCTCTGAAGAAGGTCTTGCCGGCCTGGATGCTGCAAGATCTGCTCTCAGGGGAGGTGCTACGTCCGTGACTATGGCTAGCCTGGAGTCGTTTGAACAACTCCCCGCGGCCCGCAGCCAGCAGGGGAGAGAAGAACTTGACGAAGCGCTAGAGGAGGGTCTCAAACTCAAGACGTCAGTCGGACCGAAAAGAATTCTGGTGAAAGATGGAAGAGTTGCCGGTGTGGAGTTCTTGGAGGTGGACCAACTCTTCGACGAGACAGGCAGGTTTGCTCCCACGTTTAAGGCGGGTACGGAATCGACGTTAGAGGCTGATTCGGTGATACTCGCCATAGGGCAGGCGCCGGACCTCCCGTTTATTAAGGAAGAGGACAACATTGCCACCACCCTACGGGGAACCATAAAGGTAGATCCTGAAACGTTAGAGACATCGGCTCCAGGCGTTTTTGCAGGTGGAGACGTGGCGTTCGGCCCACGAATCATTATCGAGGCCGTCGCCAATGGTAAGCGTGCGGCATATTCGATCGACCGGTATCTTAGAGGCGTTTCTCTCAGGCAACAATGCAACATTTCCGTGCAGGAGCTGAAGCCCGAGATCTTCAGGCGGGAACCTCATTATGACATCATATCCAGGCAGGTCCCGCCTTTGGAGTCCACTGAACGTCGTGTAGGCGCAACCGAGGTCGAGAAGGTCTACGATGAACAGACTGCCCGCCGACAGGCCTTGCGATGCCTCGATTGTTATATCCACACAATCTACGATTCTGATCTTTGCATCCTCTGTGGAGCATGCGCAAACACGTGCCCGACTCGCTGCCTGACGTTTGTCAGCGCGACCTACCTGGAGAGCGAACACGAACCGACAGGCGTATTCTTGTCCGGGCAAGGCACGACGGGGAAAACAGCCTTAATCAAAGACGACGATTTGTGTATCAGGTGCGGTCTGTGCGCCAAAGTTTGTCCCACCAGTGCCATGACCATGGAACGTTTTCAGGTTGAAGAACAAACTCTTGAGGTACGGGAGGTACAATCTTGAGCATCACCCAAAGCTATGATGGTAGCAGGAGATCTTTCTTGGGCAAATTGGCACTCATCATTGGAGGAGTGGCAACGGGGGGAAGCGTCTATGCCGCAGTCCGATCACTGGTCCCGAATGTATTGTACGAGCCTCCTAAGACCGTAAAAGTGGGACTGCCGGAGTTCATACCAGACGGGGTAACCTTTTTCAAAGAAGCGAGAGCCTTCGTTTTCAAGAAAAGTGTGGAAGGAAAGACGAGCTTTTCCTGTATATCCGCGGTTTGCACGCACTTAGGATGCCTGGTCCAGCACGTGGCCAAAGAAGAAACAGTCTCGACTCCACAGGAGAAGATCCAAGTCGGTTTCTCCTGCCCATGCCATGGCAGCCGGTTCACCATCGACGGAAAGGTCGTGGGCGGACCGGCCCCCAAGAATCTGCCGTGGCTGGCGTTGGCCGTCTCCCCGGACGATGGGCAGCTTGTGGTAAACACAGCGGCTCACGTCGAAACGGGCAAGAGTTTGCTGGTTTTGGCCGTGACCGGCCGGGACGTGAGGAAGGTGTAGTCATGGAAGAATTCTTGAAAGCACGTCGCTTTTTCTGGTCGTATTCCCCTCAGTCTCCACGGGAAGCGTCTGATTCGGTTGTATTGAATTTCCTTTTGCATGTGTTTCCCGCATACGTGACAAAGAGTGCTGTCAGCCTTACTTCCACCTTTTGGTTGGGCACGATCACCTGGGTTCTCTTCGTGATTCTCACGATCACGGGGGTGATTTTAATGTTTCTCTATGTGCCGTCGGTGGAACGTGCATACCCGAGCATGAAGGATTTGGAATTCGTGGTGAGCTACGGGCCCATTATCAGATGCGCCCATAGGATGGCAGCGCACGGCATGGTAGCTTTCGCATTTCTGCATCTGGTCAGGGTTTGGTATACCAAGTCATACAAAAGCTCACGCACCCTTGGCGGGATAAGAGAGGCCAATTGGCTCATCGGCATTGTCCTGTTCGTGTTGACGCTGGCTCTTTCTTATAGCGGCTATCTGCTTCCCTGGGATCAACTCGCTTACTGGGCGGTGGTTATCGGCGCGAATGTGGCCAAGAATTCTCCTGTAATCGGAGACAAGCTGCGGGAGGTGCTCATAGGTGGTACTGAGATCGGTCAAAACACGCTGATACGCTTTTACATTCTCCACTGTGTGGGGTTGCCTATCGTCCTCGGCATAGTTGGAGCATACCATATGTGGCGTATAAGGCGTGATGGTGGACTGGCTGTCACAGAAAGACTAATGCTACAAAACGCGGGCGCAGAGGTTAGACCAAGCCCAACCAAAACGTACACCCTACTTGGAATAAAAGAGGGGTCCACGCTTTCGGTTAGGAGCAGTCTACTGCCAGATTCACTCATGACGAGGGCCAACCCCGAATTGATTCTGAGACTCCTTATAGCTGTGGTGCTTACTCACATTATCATCCTCGCCTTGGCTCTATACGTTCGGGCACCGTTGGAAGTGGCCGCTAATGCATGGTACCCACCTAACCCGGCAAAGGCACCTTGGTATTTCCTCTGGCTACAGGAACTCATTGCAGACACTACGGTTAGAATGGGAAGTTACGTGGTAAATGGAGGGTTCGTGGGGGGCATCCTCATCCCGACGATCGTGCTCGGAGTTTTGGCCGTATGGCCTTTTCTGGATCGTAGCCCTGATCAAGCCATCGGCACGTGGTTTCACCGGTCGCGTTGGATTCAAAATGTCGTATTCACCATCGGCGCCTTCATCATCATTGCACTCATCATAGTGGGGGCGTTTCTCAGGGGTCCTTTCTGGAAATTCTACTGGTTCGGTCAACCGTGGCCCACGGTACCGCCTCTATATTAGAGAACCGAAATTCTTCAACAAGGAGGATTGAAAGAATTGCCCTTAGAAACGTCTCGCGGCCCTCGAGTGATTCTTCTGGCGCTGGTGATCATCCTGGCGGTATGCGTTGCCCTCGTTATTCGTACGGACTATACGCAGCCGTGGCGCGCTCATCAGAAAAAATTCAAGAGCATCATAGAAAGCAAGTTCGGTGCTGACAAAGCGGCTCAGATTCAGGTTGGAATCCAGCAGATCTGGATACCCGATCTGAGGGTCACCGACCGGTGCGTAACATGCCACATGGGCGAATCATGGAAAGGACTGGAGGACCAGGTACATCCCGTATGCCAGCCATTCCCGGCCTAAGCTGATTTCGAAACATCCGTTTGACAAATTTGGCTGCACTTTTTGCCACGGAGGCCAGGGTTATGCCACCGAACAAGCTGAAGCTCACGGTTGGGTAGAGGACTGGCAAGATCCTCGTACGGATCTAAAACTGGCAGAGAGTTACCTACTCAAAGACACAAGTGGTTTTCTCCAACTGCGCTGCAATTATTGCCATCGCTATGAGCACGGCGTTAAAGGGATGGAATTCATCGACCACGCTAAGGAATTGGTGCGCGTCAAAGGATGTCGCGCCTGTCACACGATCAGCGGCTTCGGAGGGAACATCGGACCGGATCTGACCTACGAAGGAGACAAACCCAGGGATCAGTACCGACTTCACTTCCGGTGCTGTGGAGTATCCGAGTGTCTTCAACTGGCACATCGCACACTTTAAGAACCCGAAATCAGTTGTTCCCACGTCTATCATGCCTGAGTTTCAATTTTCCACTGTTGATCTACAGTCCCTTACCCTGTTGGTTCTGAGTTGGAGAAAGATGATACTCTCCGTTGCGTACATGCCTCACCTTAAAGTCGTCCCGGTGCGACCTCCGGAAGAAATAGAGAAAGAAAAGATGATGCTTACAGGACCTGGTGCCTTCTTTGTGAAGAAAGGGTGCTTTGTCTGTCATACCATCTCGACGTTGAAAGTAGAATCCCCGACCAACATAGGACCCGATCTGGCGCTGGCTGAAAAGAACGTCCCGAAGAAACATAACAATCTGACCGTACCTCAGTTCCTGCACCATCCGCAGGGCACTATGGCGGTGATCTTCGGAACTCCCAAGTATCATTTGTCTGAGGAAGAGAAGAAGGCTGTAGCCGGACTTCTACAGGAGGCCTATGACAAGTTGCCTCAGGACAAGAAACAATAACGGCAAGGGAGCCTAGCTCCTGCTCCGCAAGGAACGTCATCAGAAATAAACCAGTCTAGTTCGGCGAGGGTAAGAGTCACACTCATCCGGCGGAAACGGTGGACAGGCGTGACGAGCGACAAGGAAGAGACACCGACTTCTCTTTGCTTGCGCCATGACACCATCACCGGCGATGGATGAATTCGGAGGGGGTCGAAAGGAGGGGCCAAGAAGCATAAGCCAACCGCGCTAGCAAACGCGGAGAAAAAGGGGAACAGGCTCTCGTAGGGACCGGAAAAGTACCTTGTATTATCGCCTGCTGCCGGATACAGAGCCGTGAACAAAGTGGGAATGAAAGTATGGAGGTTGAGCAGAGATGAAAAAATTCAAGCTTTTGTTGGCCGTCGGGGTTGCGATTTTTGCTGTGGCAGCCATTATCACCGCTCACAGTGATGCGCAAAGGCGTCGAGCGCCGGCAGGAGGGGCCGCGGGGGTCCCCGCAAAATCGGAAGTTACGGAAAATGCTCTCAAAACCTACGTTCCTCCTGGGGACTTGGATGAGTGCTATGCATTTCTTTCAGGCGGACACAGCGGCAACATTTACGTTTATGGAATACCTTCCATGAGGCACATACGGACGATTCCTGTTTTCTCTCGCTATTCCGCGACGGGATGGGGATACGACAAGAAGAGCAAAGCGATGATGGGAGGACTCACCTGGGGTGATTGCCACCATCCCGGCCTTTCCGAAACCAAAGGAATGTATGACGGGCGCTGGCTCTTTATCAACGACGTCGCCGGTGGACGCATCGCCAGAATCGATCTTAGAGACTTCCAATGCAAACAGATATTGGGTCCTCTTCCTAATCTGGCGGGCAACCATGCGTCGTCATTCGTCACATGGAACACGGAATACATCATTGGAGCAACACGGTTTTCTATCCCAATTCCCAAGGGAACTGTGGCCGATGTCAAGGATTACAAAGAAAAGTACCACGGGGTTATAAGCGCGACCAAGGTGGACCCCAAAGACGGCACCATGAGCGTGGCCTGGCAGATTGTCATGCCACCTTGGGATTACGATCTGTCCCGTGCGGGTAAACTTGTATCCGGGGACTGGTTTTTTCTGACCTGCTACAACAGCGAGGCTGAGTTCATCGAAGGCAAGCCTCTTGAGATTACTGCGTCGGCAAGAGACAAGGATTATATCATCGCAGTCAACTGGAAGGGAGTCGAAAAAGAGGTTGAGAAGGGCAACGTAACCCAAATCGATGGCGTGAAGGTCTTCGATCCGGTCAAAACACCAGGATATGTCTTTGGGATTCCATGTAAAAAGTCGCCCCACGGAGTGGATGTTACCCCCGATGGAAAACACATCGTGGGTAGCGGAAAACTTGCGCCGGTAGTTTCAATCTTCAGTTTCGAAAAACTGCTCAAGGCCATCCAGGATAAAAACTTTTCCGGCACTGACATGGGAATTCAGGTTGTCAAGGCTGAGGCCGTTGAGGAAGCAGAAGTCCCTGTTGGACTGGGTCCTCTGCATACAATCTTCGACGACAAAGGGTTCGCGTACACTTCTTTGTTCGTTGAGAGTGCAGTCGCCAAATGGCAGTGGCAAGGCGGCCAACAGTGGAAAATGGTGGATAAGATACCTGTACAGGTACAATATCGGTCATATCGCCTCTCCTGAAGGGGATACTGTGAAGCCTCTCGGCAAATGGGTGCTCGCTCTCAACAAACTGTCTAAAGGGACTCACCTCCGTGTGGGGCCGCATCAGCCTGAATCCTTGCAACTCATAGATATTACCGGCCCCAAAATGAGGCTTATTTATACGGCGTTCCCGGAACCCGAGCCCCATTACGCACAGATTATCAAAGCGGACAAGCTGAAGAATGTTATCGAAGTGTACAAAAAAGAGGAAAACAAGGATCCTAACGCAACATGGGATCCAAAGAATGCTCGCATTAAGCGCGATGGCAACACAGTGAAGGTATGGATGACGGCCATCAGATCCTCAATCATGCCGAATGTCATCCGATGTAACGAAGGTGACAAACTCGAAATATACTTGACGAACATTGAAGAGATGACCAACGAGCTTCACGGATTCGGGGTCTGCGGGTACAACGTCTCAGGTGTGCCCGCACCCGGGGAAACAGTGAATATTGAATTCGTGGCTGACAAGCCCGGAGTATGGCCCTATTACTGCACCAACTTCTGCTCCGCTCTCCATCAAGAGATGCAGGGTTACTTGATCGTGAATCCGAAGCAGAAGTAGCCTCGCGGGGAGAGAACTATGAAAGCGACGGTGGTTGTGAGGTCCTTGCTTTTGATAGGCGCTTCTGTGTTGATCGTGATCAGTTTTAAGTATCCCATGTGGTACATGTTCCTGGATTCCAACAATTTTCCCAAGGGTCTTGGCATGGCGATATGGGCCACCCATCCAGGGGATACGCCGGACGTGAAAGAACTGGATGGAGGCCTGAATGAGGTCAACATACTCAATCATTACATAGGAATGAGGCATATTTCCAGTGCCATGCCCGTCTTTAAAGTGCTGCCGATCGTTCTGGCGAGCATGGCCGTGCTGTGCCTTGTTGCAGCCTTTGTAAGAAAGCGATGGCTGACGCTCCTAAGTGTAATCTGGTTTGCGCTGGTTTCCGCGGGCGGCATAGTGACTTTGATCTATACCGTGTACTCCTTCGGACATGATTTGGATCCTCATGCCCCCATCAAGGTCGCTCCGTTTATGCCGGGCATCTATGGAGAACACCATCTGGCCCAGTTCACCACGTACTCAGACTTTTATTGGGGAACGTATTTGCTCATCGGAGCGTTTCTCCTCGTCGTGGTGGCATGGGTTCTAGATCTCATCTCATCTCATCGGCGTGCGGAGCCGCAGCCGAGGGGTGGTGACTGAAAGGAGTGAGCCGTGAAAGAGACTAAAGCCACACGGTGGATCGTGGGCTTGGTTGTTGCGCTGATGGCTTGCCTTACTGCCCAGATGACTTTTGGGCAGCAAGATTATCAGAAGGCAGCACTGGCAGCGTATGCCAACTGTGAAGCTACAAGGAAGTTAGTGGATGACAGCCTCAAAAAGCTGGACCCAAAACTTGGCTCCGCCACCGCTAGCGAGGGTTTTAAACGTGAGGTGGCGGACGCTAAGGAGTGGTTCAAGAAAGCCGATGATTTGCTCGCCCAGTCCAAGAAGAAGATGGACGATAAGAAATTTGACAAGGACCTGGTAGAGAATCTGAATCAAGCCTGGCGATGGTACGTGGAAGCAGGAACGGCGGCCGTACGGGCTGGCATGATGGATTAAATTTCGGTTTAGATGATGCCTTACTTGGTCTGTCCCCCGGACGCCCTGGCCGGGGAACAGATTCCACAGGAATGGTCGTATGCTTAGACGACTCACACGACTCGTCCAACCCAATAAATGGCCCAAGACTGTCCTAATCATGGCCCTCTTGGGCCTAACCCTTTTGCTGTTGGCCTCTAAGACACAAGCCAAGGTGATCACTGTTGGCAAAGTCAACGACGCTTCCACTCTTGGGTCTCCGAAGCTGGCGCTGAAAAAGGCTAGACCGGGAGACGTTATTGAGGTTTATAGCGGGACCTATAACGGGAATTGGGTCGTCAAAACGGAGAATATAGTTCTACGAGGCATTGGCCGGCCGGTTATCCAGGGCGGAAAAACGGGAACCGTCGTTACAGTAGGCGCGAATTCCGTGGTCATCAAGGGATTTGTCATTCGAGGCGGGGGGCGCGAGTCTCTGACCGACGATGCGGGCCTGAAAGTAATGAAAGCCAAGGAATGCGTGATAACTGGGAGCCGCTTTGAAGACAACCTTCACGGGATTTATCTCATCGGATCTGATAAATGCTCGGTCACGAATAACGTGATCCGTGGGCGGTCTTACGATTATCAGGAATATAGGGGAAATGGCATCCACCTTCATGATTCCCCATTCGCCAAAGTAGAACACAACGACATTGCGGACACACGCGACGGTGTATATGTCTCCTTTTCCGGTCACTGCACAATTGATTACAACAAGATTCACAGGCTTCGTTATGGCTTGCATTATATGTATTCACACAACAATTCGTTTTCATACAACACTCTCATTGACAACGTGGCCGGTGCTGCGGTCATGTACGCGAGAAATATCAAATTCAACGGAAACGTCGTGGCCCATAATCGTGGAGCCCGGGCTTATGGAATCCTGTGGCAGGATGTGAGACATTCCGAGTGCTTTGACAATCTCATATTTGATAACACTATCGGCCTGTATATGGACCATGCCGGCTTTTCCAAGGTTTACAATAACGCGATTGCTTCAAATGATGTAGCCATTATTATTCTGGAGAATTCAGAGAACAATAACATATACGGCAACAATTTCTTAAACAATCTCTCTCTGTTAAGACTTCGGGGAAGAGCGCAAATCGGGCACAACAATTTGTTTTACAAAAATGGCCGCGGAAATTATTGGAGCGACTATAGAGGCTATGATCTTGACGGGGATGGGATAGGCGACATCCCCTACAAGTTGCAAGGAATCTGGGACTACCTCGAGACCGAATATCCTGAGTACCGACTTTTCTTCTTTAGCCCATTGACGACAGCTTTGGATATGGCAGAAAAAGCTTTTCCCATAATTGAGACCCCTATAACTGCTGAGGACAAATTCCCGTTGATGAAGCCGGTCAAGATTCAGGGACCACCTAAGGAAACGCTTGCCAAGACTGGCATGCATCGGCCCGAAATCGGAGAACGATCAGGTGTGGCATTGGCCTGTCTGTCCCTGATCTGCGGTGCGGTTGCATTTATCCGGAAAGGAATTATGACCCGATGATAAGCGTCACCGGCATACATAAGAAGTTTGGCGCAATACAAGCTGTGGACGGCATGGATTTCGAATGTTCACCCGGAGAGATGATGGCTTTGATTGGACCTAACGGCTCAGGGAAATCCACGGCGCTCAGAATCATAGCGGGGCTGATGCAACCGGACGAAGGGGAGGTCCGGATTCGCGGCGAACTGATGACTATATCTGCGGTTGAACTTCGAAAGAAGATCTCCTACCTGCCTCAAAGAGTCGCGTTCCCCGAGCAGGTGACTGCCAAGGAACTGCTCACTTTTTTTGCGAGAATCAGGAAAGTTCAGGAGTCAAGGGTTTCAGAGCTGATCTCCGCTTTCGGATTTCACGATTTTGAAAGAAAGAAAGTCAGTGAGCTTTCGGGTGGAATGTTGCAGCGACTGGCAATAGCCGTAGTGTTCTTACCCGAGGCGGATCTATATATACTGGACGAGGCAACCAATAATCTTGATGCCGAAGGCTTGACTCGTTTTCACGAAGAAACGCTTTCAGTATTGAGAAAAGGCGCTGCTTTAGTCATGTCGACGCACATTATTAAAGAAGTTGAAAACCTGGCCCACAAAATCGCGATAGTCGCGCACGGCCGTGTTGTGTTGACAAGGAGAGTTGAGCAGTTCGTTAAAGACGTGGGCCAATCTCGCAAGATGTGGGTAACCTTGGAAAATCTCTCGAAAGACCACAAAGAGATCGCTCTTAAGGTGGGTGCTGAAAAGGTGCTTCTAAATTGCGATACCATGACTATTGCGTGCAAGGCGGACTTGCGAATCCCCATATTGAATGCCTTGTTCCAGGCAGGGGCAATCGTCAGGGAATTTGGTTTGCAGGAGCCATCTCTAGAGAAAATTTACTATCAATGCCTCAGCGTGGAGGAGTCTGAACAGTAAGAATAATGGTTTCAAAAAAAGCTCAAAACGTGATTCTTTCTGGGATGCTGCTGGCCCTGGTAGCCTGTGGCCGTAGCGGCGAGCCTGTCCCCGTGCCCATATACAAAGGGGAAGACGTCTGCGACACCTGTCACATGCTCATTAGCGACGTCCGATTTGCTGCGGAATGTGTGATGAAGAAGGGGCGCGTCAAGAAATTTGACGATATGATTTGCATGGTTCGTTACTTTGATTCAGCCAAGACCTCAGAAGGTGCCACGAGAGATAAGGTTAGGGCTTACTTCGTAAAAGACTATGATACCACGGACTGGCTCGAAGCCCCCAAAGCTCATTTTGTCACGGCTGATATCACGACACCAATGGGCTCGGGCACCATTGCCTTTAAAGAAGAAGAAAGGGCCACTATTATTGCCCACGCGAATAAGGGCAAGTTACTAACCTTTGATGATCTGTGGAACGTGTTTAAGCAAGCGACCGTCAAGCGAGAAATAACAATCAAGAACGGCGTCATGACCCCTGAAGTCCTTTCGGTGAAGTACGGGGACCTTGTACAAATAAGAATAGACGTTGAAGACAACAAAGAATACAAGCTCGCAATCAAAGGCTATGAGGCTGATGGGTTGTTTCCTGCCGCGTTACAAGGCCACCCTGCTTCCTTGAAATTGAAAGCCGATCGACCCGGTGACGACTTTTCTTTCATCGACACACAAACTAACGCGGAATTAGGGCGCTTCCGAGTAGAAGGAGCGCACTTCCCGGAAGAAATGAAAAAGAGGTGAGTATCCAGTGCAGGCCGGTTCGATTACTGAAATAGCAAAGGTTGAACTGAAAATCCAACTGAGAAGCAAATGGATGCTGGGTTTTGGCATTCTCTTCGCCCTGATGATCACGGGCGTGTCTTACTATGGGCTTACCTTTCTTGGTTATGAGGCGGAATTTCAGGATTTCTATCGTACGACCGTGACCATGCTCCACCTGGTTTTCATCATCATTCCGGTAGTGGCGCTGGTGACCGCTGGTCAGAGTATTTCCAGCGATCCGGGGTACTTTGAGTTTCTCGCCTCTCAACCGGTCGGTCGTGCGGACATTCTTCTGGGAAAAGTGACGGGTCTGTTCCTGGCTCTGACCATAATGACCGTTCTGGGCTTCGGATTGGGCGGAATGGTTATTGCTTTGAAAAGCAATTCTCAAGGCATTTGGAAATTCTTTATTTTCATTGGTACTTCTATCACGCTCGGGTTCATCTTTATCTCCCTGTCTACCCTGCTTTCGGTGCTGTCGAATCGCAAGCCCATGGCGATGATAACTGCTCTGATCGTGTGGCTGTTTTTCCTGTTCATTTATGATTTTATCGTTCTTGCCGCGTCCTATTACATGGAAGAAGCCTATCTCAGAACCATTTTGTATTTTTCCTTATTGGGTAATCCTATTGACATGGCCAGAGTGATAGTCTTGTTAACCGTAGGTGGTGAGGCGGCCCTGGGTCCCGCCGGTGCGGGTTTGCTCAGAAACCTTCGGGGGAGCAGCTACGTCCGCGATGGCAGCCGTAGGTCTCTTGGCTATCTGGGCGATAATTCCCCTGATCGGTGCGGTTCTCGTTTTCAAGAAACAGGACATTGCGTGATATGGCTGTTTTCGTAGATGATCTGATCGGACAGGTCGGTCGCAATTCAACTCTCCCGACGTCGGGAGAGATCCCTGCATCGACCGCCCTTGGCGTCAGAATGTGTCCATCGAAAGCAAAAGTTGGGAAGAGATCGGAGGATGCACAGACTGGCATGTGAAAGGACGGAGGGGAACAGGCCATTGGTGTCAGATGGGAAGGGCGACGGTGCTGAATGCGTTTTTCGCGGGAATCTCGGCAAGACGGCTCTGGGATCGCATGGCTGTTTCTCAGGACAATTTCTTGGGCAGGGCGGACTAAGATCCAGCTCTCCCGATGTCGGGAGAGTTCGCCGAGGATCGCAGCGTGTTTTCACCGTGTCGGCCCTAACTTCGGATTCATTTTCAAAACAGTGATGACTTCGGGTTCTTGGCCGAGATGGGGTGATTTCGAGGACGGCGAAGTTTTCTAGTGACTCCCCGGGGCAGCCTATAATTCGGGCTTATTGGAGGTATGAAGGTGTCCCCACTTTGTCCCCACTTTTTGAAAACTAGCGGGTCGGAGCGGGTTCTACGGGGATCGAAAGGGCTTGAAAAGACTAAGGTTCGTGGGCAAGAAGTTGATAAGATTCGCCAATCTCATGGTTCGCAGCACGTGACGGGAAAAGGCCGAAATCGTGCTAAATCTGGACACGGGGATGGTCACAAAATGGTCACTTTTTTTGTGACCAGAAGGGATTGGAAGGGATCGTGAGGGACTAAAAGGCATTGAAATCGTTCAGGCTCAGGTGTAGGTTCCCGTATCTATTTGGTGTGCCAATGAATTCGGGATGCAGGGGTCGCTGATTCAAATCCAGTCGTCCCAACCATGAATTTCATGAAAGATCAGGGTGTTATGTTGGAGCACTGCACCCTGATTTTTCATTTTACAGGGCCTTAAGGGACTTTTTGGGCGTCTTTTTCAGTGCGCTCCTGTTCAGTATCCTCGATTAGATCCAACTCCGTCCATCCACAGTCGAAGCTCATGTTGTCCACTGCTCTAAGTGTACATTTTCGCTTTGCCGCAAGCCGAACGGTAAGCTTTTCTCAAGAAGGAGGAGATAGGCTTCTTTCATCAACGTCTTGACAGTTTGGCCCTGGTCGGGTCTCGTGATAGATCATACGAGAGTCGTTTCGCACCATGAAAATTACCCAGGGGCCTGGTGGCAGCCCTAGAACCTTCAAGATGACGACGTCACATAATTACCATGAAGAATCAGCGGTATTACCGGGCAAGGCTTTTTTGAAGGAGGAAAGACGAATGCGTGCACGAAATCAACTACTGATACGCTTAGCTTTGATTGCTCTCATCACGGTCGCCTCCAGTACCTAGCAGCGGCCAGGGTCTAACGGGTGCCCCCACTGAACCACAGCACAAATACTCCACCCCAATGCCGCCCGGCATCGCGTCGCCAAACAAGGTAGAGACTCGCCTCGGGACCCTGAATTTCTTCGACGGATTTCCGGACAAGCCGACTGTCGAGAAGCTCTTCGACAACCTGGACTTTCAGCGGGCCGTACAGTCCTACTTGCTGGCGATCCCGGCTGTGAGCCAAGCGGCGAACCGTAACGCGATTCGCACCTTGGGCCCCAACAACACCGTTGTACCGATCTTCGAGCAGCTCACGGACTCACGGTCGATATTCCTCACGCTAAACAACAACACGGTTTACAGTTGGGCGTGGATTGATCTCAGCAAAGGCCCGGTGGTCTTGGAAGTGCCCCCTCAAGTGCTTGGCGAGATCAACGATATGTGGTGCCGCTGGGTCATCGATATCGGCATCACAGGACCGGATGAGGGTAAAGGTGGCAAATATCTATTGCTACCACCAGGCTACAAGGGCGAGGTGCCGAGCGGCTACATCCTTGTGCGCTCTCCGACGGTCAACCTCTGGACTCCGTGGCGCAGCTTCCTCGTCAACGGCGATCCGAAGCCGGGCGTAGACCTTGTGAAGAAGTTTACGCGGATATACCCACTATCCCAAGCTACCAATCCGCCGCGTTTGAAGTTCGTGGACCTCTCCGCAAAACCTTTCAACACCGTCGCCCCCGCAGACTACAGTTTTTGGGAGCTGCTCAATCAGGTGGTGCAGGAAGAGCCGACCGATTCGCTGGACCAGGTCAGGCTAGGCTTTTATGCTTCGATTGGCATACAGAAGGGCAAGGACTTCGCGCCGGACGAACGCATGAAGAAGATACTCACTGAGGCAGCGGCGGTGGGCGATGCCACAACCCGTGCCATCTGCTTCCACGCCCGCCAGAAGGAGGCTTACTACTATTCGGACAGCGCCTGGCAGCCTCTGCTTATTGGTGGCTACAAATTCCAAACCCAGCCTGGGGTCCTCAACCTTGACGCTTATTCGTTCTACTACTTTTTTGGGATCGGCGTCACACCTGCCATGGAAGAAAAGATGGTCGGTCGCGGCTCGCAATACGCTTGGACCTGCTCCGACGCAAACCGGAATCCTCTTGATGGAGGGAGGAACTACAAGCTGCACTTGCCGCCCAATGTCCCTGTCAAAGAATTCTGGTCAGTGATCGTGTACAGCGACCAGACGCGCTCAATGCTCCAGACTGACCAGCGGTTTCCGAGCGTAAGCAGCCAAACCAAGGGACTCTTGGTAAATTCTGACGGGTCGGTAGATGTCTATTTCGGGCCAAAGGCCCCACCCCGCAAACAGAACAACTGGGTGCAGACTATCCCCGGCACGCGCTGGAACACGATCCTGCGCCTTTACGGGCCGCTAGAGCCGTGGTTCGATAAGGCATGGCGGCCGGGAGAGATCCTACTCCAGCCGTGACCCGTAAACATCTTTCGTAGGTGGTGCTTCCGAGCGCTGCTGTGTCAATTTTGTTGCATTTGATCGTCTTAAAATTTTCGCGGTCAAATGCCCTGTCAGACTTGTTCTCCCGATGCGTCGGGAGACATAGATTTAGTCCGGAATTTTAACTGGGAGTGACTTAGCGGAGCGGTACCAGTAACTGATAAACTGTTTGGGACGAGAATCTGCGAAATTTTGATTGACGATGGGGTGAGGTACGGACAAAGCCGGCAAAATCAGGCCCTGTGAACCAAATAACGATGGTTTTGCTTGCGTCAGGTCGTTCGGAAATCCAATCGGTGACCTTTCGGGGGTCAGCGGAAGAGCTACCTCCCCGTCACACAAAGCCTCCGGACGCTCAAGATGGCTGGGAGGCTGTTGCGTAATCCCGCGTCCGCGGGACGGAACGTGTCCGGGGCACCGGGCTTGCATGGGCGGTACCCACATGCTGCGTTGCAGCAGGATCGGCCATCAAGAGATCCCCCATGCGGCGCTCCTCGGCAAATAGAGATTAGGAGGAGCCATCGAAATCGATGTGTAGATCCAAATGGCCTATTAGTGAATGAGCCAAGCATAGACCTGCCCCCCGCGCACATTTCACTTTGTCCACTTGGCACAACACCTCAGTTCGAGATGACCGCGTCGAACTTCGAGTTTTGGACGGTTCAGGGTGGAGCAGCGTATGAATTTAAAAAGGGCTATTCGATTCTTGGGGGATTCATGTGGTCTCAGGAGGTAAATGAGCGAATCAAAAACTGAAACTCATTGAGCACCGGCTTGCAAAAATATGGTCAATGGTCCGCCCTGGATTAGTGCCCCAGAAGTTTCCGGGTACCGGTACGTTCCAGCCGGGTACAGCTCTGTCTATGCAGGCATATCTAAACCATTTTCCAGGTTGCCAGTACCCGACGAGAAATTCGAGATCCAATCCTTCCAGCCACGTCCATTCCAGGCCCGCATTTATCTCCCAGCCGAGCGCGGTATCCGGAATATTCGGCGAACCGGTCGCGCCGTTTATTGCAAACTGGATGTTTCCGTCGTTTGCTGTGGGTACAAACTGCGGCGGCATCGCGGGGTCATTGGGGGCTATGCAGGCCCAGCCGTAACCGTTGGCAGTCCTCTCCGCCCAAAGAAAGGTCCCGAACACATTCAGGTTTGCTGCCACAGCATAATCCAGTCTCGTCCCGAGCACCCAAGCATCCCGCAAATAGCCGTCCAGAGAGAGGTTATAACCATTGAAACCTCCTCCATAACTGTAGCTCAGGATGTAACTGTACGGCCGGAACACATCAACATTACCTAGTAGAGTGTCAAAGCTGGGATGCCACACAAATGCAGCGGATTGTCTGCCTATCAAGGCCGAGTTCCTCCGATCGGGTCCAGGCGTCCACGCATAGAGGAATGATAACTTTGCCGGTCCAC
The DNA here is from genome assembly GCA_963789265.1 of uncultured delta proteobacterium. Taxonomy (GTDB): domain Bacteria; phylum Desulfobacterota; class Desulfomonilia; order Desulfomonilales; family Desulfomonilaceae; genus CAWBBA01. Next base: position 378,469 of record CAWBKB010000001.1, read on the forward strand.
TCACCACCCCTGTCTCGGCCATGTAACGCCATTGCTCGGTGTCTCGCGGGTTGGGGAGGTGAGCGAAAGCATCGGCCCTGGACAACCGATCGTTCCAATAGAGCCACGCAGCCTCTGCATTCAAAAAGAACCTACCGTTGAAGTACTTTTCGAAAATTGTCCCGTGAAAATATCCCGAATCCTGCCCCAAATCAGGGGCTGCCACCAGGGACGGTGCTGCCGCGCCCAGTAATTGCGCCTCCGGGCCAATGTGATATCCCCCGTACGATGCGAGAATACCCGCCTGAAACGGACCGTCGATATATGCCACGTATGACACTATGTCATTGGTGATCACACCGCTCTTGTCCGCGTGATTGAAGTAAGGCGCTGCAATAGGATCGTACGGATCGATGGTTATGGTCTCTCCCGGGCTTGTAGGCGTGTGCGAACAGAACCCGACACCTATGTCAAACGGGCCGTAAGGAGCGTTCAAAATCATGGACTCAGTCGTAAGAGCATCAGAGCCGTCATACTGAAAGCCCGTTCCGAATTTCCATCGTCGCTTCCCTACTCCGAAGGTGCCCCAAGGCAATGAAGCAGTAGCCCAGAACATCGTCAACTTCGCTTTGCTGAAAGCGTTATCAGTGCCAAGAGCATCTTGGGTAAAGTAATGGCTTATCTGGGGAACGCTCCATTTTTCAAGGCGGAATCTTGCTTGAAGCTTTATAGCCGAATTGATATTTACCACAGGCTCGAATACTCCATCGATGTACGATATGCCGTGGTCCTGCCCGGTGACGATGTCTTGGGTAAGTCTTGGACCGTTCCACCAGTAGTTGAGATTGGCTGTTGTCGTACCTACTCCCCTGTCAATATTGTACCGTCCGAAAAGGCCGTTGGAACCTGACTGACTGTAAAACTCGTTGGTCCACGTCAACGAGCCGGTCATCTGAAATTCCCATCCCGGAGCGGGAACAGCACCAAGGCGCACAACCGCTACCGCTGCCAACACGTGCCCGATTCTAGTCACTTATCAACCTGCCTAATCAAATGCACTTAGTCAAATTTCACTCCATAACGGAACCAGCAGAGATCTCCAGACAAATTGCCGACCCCAAGCTCCGCGACCGCGAGAGCCCACAACGTTGGAAACTACTTTTTTGTCGTTGGGAACCCTGGATTTTGCCCTTTCTAGACCCTACTTCACTGTTGTCCCAGCGGTCAATCACTTTTTCGTTTTGTTTTTTGAAACAACATCCCAGTATTATGTTATTCCCCACCCAACGTGTACCCTGCCTTGCTGACGGTCACGTTCAGCAAAAAAAAACTTTCCCCTTTTGACGCATTCATGTAAGATGCTGTCATTCGTAAGTTAATGATTTCATAAGAAAAGAAAACATGGCTCTCCGGGCCGACGATGTCCGCCGCCCAGGTTGATGTCCTCGCCACCTTTCGGGAGAGCCGGGCTTCCGCCTTGGAGGGCGGTTTTTGTCGCCTTCTTTTGTTCCGAGTGTTTTTGCATTACTGGGGGTATGGATTCATGAAAAAGATTTTATTGGTGGTGCTACTGCTGGGGATGCTTTTCCCGTCGGCCCTTTTGGGTCAAAGTATGTCCTCTTGCCTAATTCCTGCGAGTTCCCCGTCTTTACAATCAACTTGCGAAGAATCCGGCGGGGGAAGCTTGTTTTCCAACCTTCCATTGCTCAAGACGCTGAAGGCTAAGAAAATCCTACTCAATCCGTCTGTGCAAATCGGCTACCAGCACATTGGGGCAAATATGAGCATCCCTATCTCATCCGTTACCGGTACGGCCGCCGGACTGCTTCAGGTCGGCACGGTGGATGTGGCTCTGCAAAACTTTAATTTCTGGTCGGGAACCGTCGGTCTCAATGTCGTGGCCGCCCCATTCACGTTATTCGGATCCGCAACCGGTTACGCACCGCATATATTCCAGTTGTCAGGCCAAATCCCGATTACACTTGGTACACTGGGCGCAACGCCTCAGTTCGAGATGACTGCGTCCAACTTCGAGTTTTGGACGGTTCAGGGTGGAGCAGCGTATGAATTTAAAAAGGGCTATTCGATTCTCGGCGGATTCATGTGGTCTCAGATGGAAGCAGAGTTTGAGAATCCTCGAACTGCCTCCGGGCCATTACAGAACCAAACGATTCGTGGTGATGTGTTGCTGAAAATAGGGGTGCCTTTTCTCGGGATTCAGTATATGCAAGAGGGTTATTACCGAGCCGCCTTACTTTACAGTCCTGTCGCCTGGTCTCAAGGCGCTCTTGACTTCAGGTCCTCCCAGCAAACATTGGCTGACCTGAGTTACTCCTTGAACCAGCCAGGGAATTTTGTAGCAGTGACTGCCGAATATTATATTAAGTTCGCCCCTACGGTTAGTTTGAGCATGTGGTTTAACGGCAGCCTGGTCAACATAAGAGGCAGCTCAGACCTCGAATTTACAACCGCTGGGCCGGCTACCTTTCGGACAAGGGACGTGACCATAACGAACACGCAATATCTGCTTGGAGGCGGAATTACTTTCGGACTGATATTTTGATCAGCTAAAGAGGCGTCTGTTGTATTGTAGATAGTTTGACAGAATGTACATTTCACATTAAGATTAACAAGACAATTGAATAGAGTTATTGGCAGTTGCAACTGACAAAACATTGATACCTTCCAGCCGGAAATTGAATTCCGGCCTGTGTTAAAGATTAAGTGTGGTTCTTGAAATCCGGTGATGCAATGGGGGAGTAATGGGAAAATCCTGCACGATCATAGTAATTGGGGCCACGTTTCTCCTTGTAGCGGGTGTGTGGACACTTAAGCAGGGTGCCATAGCCACAGCAGGAGAGATCTCCCGCACCACGTCTTCATCGCAAGGTTATACCGGCTCGTCCAGTTGCCGGAAATGCCACGAGAAGTTTTATCAGTTGTGGGCGCCTTCGCACCATGGGTTGGCCTTGCAGCCCTATACTGCCGAATTGGCCCGCAACAAGCTCTCCCCCCAGGCGGAAGACATAGTCATCGGAGACTTTAGCTATCATGCGGACATCACGGGCCGAGACCGGTTGGGTTGTTGAACGCGGGCCTGAAGGTGAAAAGAAGTACAGGATCGAGCACGCGATGGGCGGCAAAAATGTCTACTATTTTCTCACCGCTCTGGATCGCGGACGCCTTCAGACTCTGCCCGTAGCTTACGACGTGAACAAGAAAGAATGGTTCGACATGGCTGCCAGCGGAGTGCGCCACTTCCCTGGGCACACCGATGAACCCATAAACTGGAAGGACTGGCAGTACACTTTCAACACGGCCTGTTACGCATGCCATGTAAGCCAAGTTTCAACAAACTATGACCTCAAGACGGATACGTACCATACAGTCTGGAAAGAGCCCGGAATAAACTGCGAGACCTGCCACGGACCTGCCCGCGAGCACATTCGCGTCTGTGAAGCCGCGCCAAAGGGGACCGTTCCAAAGGATCTGAAAATCACACGAGGCGGCAGAGATTTCACCCACAAACAGAACAACGCGACATGTTCAAGCTGTCATGCCAAGGCGGTCGTGCTGACCACCACGTTCAAACCGGGGGACAAATTCTTCGACCATTTTGGTTTGGTAACGCTCGAAAACCAGGACTATTACCCTGATGGCCGTGATCTGGGAGAGAACTATACGTATACCTCGTGGCTCATGAGCCCATGTGTGAAGTCCGGTAAGCTCGATTGCCTGAACTGCCACACATCCAGTGGCCGGTACAAGTTCAAGGCAGACGATAAGGCTAACCAGGCGTGCATGCCTTGCCATAAGGACAAGGTCAGCAATCCGACTGAGCACACGCGCCACAAAGTCGACAGCCGGGGAAGCAAGTGCATCGCTTGCCACATGCCCACAACGGAGTTTGCTCGCATGCGAAGGACCGACCATTCCATGCTTCCACCGGCTCCGGCGGCCACGACAGCTTTTGAATCACCTAACGCTTGTAATCTCTGCCACAAGGACAAGACTCCCCAGTGGGCCGACGAATGGGTTCGCAAATGGCGCAAGCGAGATTATCAGGCGGCAGTGCTTCAACGAGCAGGGCTGATCGCCGCGGCACGCAGAGGTGACTGGAGCAAGCTCCCGGAGATGCTCGACTACGTGACGAGCAAAGATCGTGACGAGATCTTTGCGAAGTCGCTCATTCGCCTTTTCCCGGCTTCCGCAGACCCGCGGGTGGTGCCGGTGCTGCTCAAGGCGATCAAGGACTCCTCACCGCTCGTACGTGCTGCAACCGTTCAAGCTCTGCAAAACGTTCCTACGAAAGAATCTGTGCAGGCTCGGGTAGAGGCGGCCGGAGATGAGTATCGCCTTGTTCGCGTCCGTGCGGCAGCGTCGCTTGCCGGTTATAGGAACCTCCCGGTGCCGTATGCGGACAACAAAAAAGTCGAAGCTGCAAACAAGGAGTACCTGGCTTCGATCCTATCAAGGCCGGATCAGTGGGATTCCCATTACAATCTGGGCAACTACTATCTAGATCGCGGCAATTTTAAGCAAGCAGTTGCCTCGTATGGGACAGCGCTCAAGATGGAGCCCCGCGGCGTTCTGGCCATGGTCAACGAAGCAATGGCGTATGTCCGTATGGGAGAAAACCAAAAGGCTGTTGAGGCTTTGCAAGATGCACTGAAGGTAGCTCCCGACAACGCTGCCGCGAATTTTAACATGGGCCTGCTCAAGGCCGAGGAGAATGATCTCGTCACGGCAGAGAAGCACCTTCGAGCAGCTTTCAAGTCCGATCCTCAGATGGCTCAAGCAGCGTACAACCTCGGCGTAATTCTCTCGAAGGATCGTCTCGACGAAGCAGTAGACTTCTGCCGAAAAGCTGCGGAACTCCGGCCGGATCAGCCCAAGTACGCCTTTACTCTGGCTTTCTATCAGCAACAGCAGGGAGACCTTCCTGGCGCTGCCCGCGTACTGGAGGGCCTCATCACTAAATATCCGGCCTATGCCGATGCGTATGTGCTCCTCGGTGGAATCTATGAAAGGCAGGGGAAAAAGGCCGACGCCCAGGAAGTGTACAACAAGGCGCTGGCGGCCGACGGCATACCGGACCAGTACAAGGTTCGCATGAAAATGGGCCTGGAAGCCCTGAGGAGGGCCTCTACAGACGCGCGAGGGAAGTGATTTGTTCCACAACTTCATTTGAGTAAATTCGACAGGAAGGAGGTGAGGAAAAAGGTACAAGAACATTAATGGTCGAATGTTGAAGATCGTAGGAAATTGATATCCAGACCTTGCTCTTGAGCAAAGTTACGAAAGGACGAGAAAATAATGCGAAGACAACGAATTACAGTAATGGCCTTTGCCGCAATTTGTCTTGTTCTGGCTTTCATGGCGGCCGAAACGTTTGCGGCAGACAAGAAGCCGAACATCATCATGCTCATGACCGACGATACCGGCTGGAATGATTTTGGTTGCTATTCGGGTGGGGGCGCGGCCCTCGGCCATCCGACACCAAACGTAGATCGCATGGCCAAGGAAGGTGCTGTTTTTACCTGCTGGTACGGCCAGGCGAGCTGCACGGCTGGCCGCGCGTCATTCATTACCGGGCGTATTCCAATCCGCTCAGCGCTCTCGGTCGTGGTGGCGCCGGGCGACCGGAACTTCCTCAGAAAGGAAACTCCGACTATCGCCGAATTCTTCAAGAAGAACGGCTACCAGACGTACTTCTCGGGCAAGTGGCACCTGGGAGACACGCCTGTGGCCTATCCGATCGAGCACGGGTTCGACGAGATGAAGGCCTTTGCTGCGTACTATCCAGGCGTATACACCTATAGCAATACCTCGACGTGGTTTCACCCCTGGTTCCCGTCCTTCAACAAGGAATACGCAAAGGCGTATTTCGAGGTCGTAAACATGTTCGAGTGGGAGGGCGTTGCCGGCAAGCCTGCCAAGAAGGTAGCGGAAATCAACTGGGATTACCTGGCTAACTTTGACGTTCGCCAGGCTGATTTCGCTATCGAGTACATTAAGAAGCATTCGAAGGACAGCAAGCCGTTCTTTATGGACATTAACTTTATGAAGATGCACAACCCTAACAACCCGGCTCCAAAATTCGCGGGCAAGAGTCGCCTGGGCCGGTACTCCGATTCCATGCTGGAACTCGATGACAACATCGGCCGAATCATGGATGTCATCCGTGCTGAAGCCCCTAACACGATCGTCATTCTGACCGCGGACAACGGCGCGTGGCAGGACGCCTGGCCAGATGCCGGGACTATTCCGTTCCGCGGAGAAAAAGGCACGCCATTTGAAGCCGGATTCCGAGTCCCGGGCCTGATGTGGTGGCCGAAGCATATCCCGGCGGATGCACGGTACCACGAGATGATGTCCCATATCGACTGCTGGGCGACGCTGGCTACCATGGCCGGACTGACACCTCCGCCGCACGGCGCGTGGCAAGACAATAACGGCAAGCCAATCTACTTTGACAGCATCGATAACAGCGCGTACATCCTTGGCAAGGCGAAACACTCCGCCCGCAAATCGTGGATCTATATCAACGGCGAGGCGCTCGGGGCCGTACGGGCGGACATTGGCGACGATCCCGCCAACCCCGACCTGAACATTGCGTGGAAGTACGTGTTCACGTCAAAGGATACGTGGCTTGGCCCGACCTTGAATTCGGGCGGTATCGGTGCGCTTTACAACCTCACGATGGATCCGTTCGAGAAGTACGACATGATCTTCAACGGAGCGGTCGCCACACGGTCAACGACGACCTCGCCGGGCCGATATGCGGGGATGGATAACGGCTGGGCCTTATCGCTTATCCAGCCGGTCCTCATGGAGTTCGACAAATCCATCGTGGACTTCCCGAGTATCAAGCGGTTCCCGGGAGGTGCTTCCAACGATCAGATCCCGAATCTGCAGAACCCGGCTAATCCGGTACCGTTGCTGGATATGAAGAACCCCCCAAAGGTAATGGGCGGTATGGAGGACTAGCTACCGTTAGCTTGATTTAAAGGTAACTTAGCGGGCGGTCCGCAAGGGCTGCCCGCTAAGTGTCCGTTTTGGCACTGCACTTGTCCGAAGCAATTCATTTAGGGCTGCATATCCCCGCAGAGAAGTCAGAAAGATGATGCGCGTCTTTGTGCTTCTGTCTCTCGCCCTGCTGGCGTGTTTCTCACTCGAGCCGCAAGGATCACCAGCCGGCAATCCCTCGCTGGAAGGGAGCAGTGCAAAAGATTCTTCAACAGAAGGTCAACAGGCTCAAAGTCCGAGGGAGTTTATAGAATCTCGTTTGGGTGGCAAGATAATAAAACTCGAAAGAGATCCTGAGGCATTGCTGAGGGCCGTGTTGTTCGTCGAACGAAACGGCTCCGTCACCCAACACGTATTGAAAGTAGGCCTGAACTCCAAGACAGATCTGCGGGAGGTGAGGATCGTAACGCCCAACGGGAACTCGATAGGGGTCCCACCGTTGGTCGTTATGCCTCGGTCGCTGGTCTCTCCGTGCTGGTCCCGTTGCAAGGACAAATGCGGTCAAGGCACTGATTGTCTTGTGGCATGCTTGTTTGATTGCATTGTCGATTGAGATCATGTGAGGGGTGAGCGTCTTCGGGGGCGCTCACTTCTCTGTGATCATTCCACGGCTGCTGCGAGGGAGGCTGCCAAGACTCCTCGCAGTTGCATTAGACTGTGATAGTGAAAGGAGGATATTTATGGACTTGGCTAAACTGGCAAGAGTTCCTCTGCTCGCCGGACTGATTGTCCTCAGCTCCTGCCTGGCATTAGGTCCCGCGCTCGCGCAAGAAAAGAAAGCTCAGCCAGCCTCGGCTGATGCCAAGAAACCGAACATTGTCATGATCATGACCGATGATGTCGGCTGGGGCGATCTGGGCTGTTACGGGGGAGGAGTGATGCGGGGCGCGCCCACTCCCAATCTGGATCGTCTGGCGGCCGAAGGGATGCGCTTCGTCAACTACTACGGTCAGGCCAGTTGCACCGCAGGCCGAGCTTCGTTCATCACGGGCCGGATCCCCATCCGGACTTCTCTGTCCTCCGTCCTAGTCCCGGGGGACCCCAACGGCCTGACCAAAAAGACCCCCACCATCGCACAGTATCTGAAACGGGCAGGGTACACGACGGTGCAACTGGGCAAGTGGCACCTCGGCGACCGGCCGGAGAATTTTCCCACCGCCAACGGATTTGACGAGATGTATTACATGCTCCCTTATTACGCGGGGGTTTATGCCTACGACTACCTGCCGCTGCACCCCAACTTCCCGGCAAAAGATGCGAAGTTCATGGCAGCGTGGAACAAAATGAATTTGGCCATGTGGGAAGGAAAGGCGGGAGAACCACCCAAAATTGTGAAGAAAAAGTTCGGTTACAAGGACTTGGCGACCGGGGATGACGATATGCGGTCCAAGGCTATCCAATGGATCAAGCAGCACGCCAAGGACCCCAAACCATTTTTCCTCTATCTCTGCTTCCAGAAGGTACACAACCCCAACAATCCTTCCCCGCGCTGGAAAGGTAAGTCTCCCGGTGGCGGCAATTACCTTGATGCGCTCATGGAACTTGATGACAACTCGGGCCAGGTCGTTCAGGCGATTCGGGATCTGGGCATCGCTGAAAACACCATTGTCATCTGGACCACGGACAATGGCGCATGGATTGACGCTTGGCCCGATGCGGGGTACACGCCGTTTCGCGGAATGAAGGGATCATCATTCGAAGGTGGGTTCCGGGTACCGGCAATCGCCTGGTGGCCGGGAAAGATCAAGGCTGGTTCCGTGAACACGGACATGTTTTCCCACATGGATTGGTGGCCGACCCTAAGCCGGATTATAGGCATAGAGCCCCCGCCTAGAGAGTGGAAGGATAACGAAGGTCAACCCATAATTTTCGACGGGATCGATCTCAGCGATTCGCTGCTCGGCAAGGGCCCGGGCAAGCGCGAGACATTTATCTTCTTCAACGACCAATCCTTCGGCGGGGTTCGTGTGAAGAATTTCAAGGCGCTCTGGACGGCCAAAGACACCTGGCTCGGACCGGATCTCTTCATGAAGACCCCCGCGATCTATGACCTCCGCTGGGACCCCGGCGAGCAGTACGACATGCTTTTCAACGGAGCCGCTCCAACGCGTGGGGACCTGAAGTCCTCACCTGGCCGGTTCTCCGGTTCCGATAACGGCTGGATCGCGTTGTTTGTCGGAAGTTTTGCCGCGCCGTTCTTCGAGGAGCTCAAAAAGTTCCCGAACATTCCCTATAAACCGTACGGGCCGGGTTTCACCGAGATCATTCCGCGTCAGTACAAGTAGGTCTAACGGCTCCGAGCTGACTGCATTCGGGGCAACGGACGCTTTGCAACCATACTGTCCATCGTCGGGGAGCAAATCTTTCCCGACGATGGTCTTGCGGATATCCCGCCATCGACAGGATGAACGTCATGAGACCGCTGCATATTAAGTTGACCACCACGTTGCTGGCGTTCTGGTTCATTGCCACAGTCCAGGCCGCGGACCCTTTGCTATCGTGGAATGACGGACAGGCCAAGCAAGCGATTATTCAGTTCGTGAAGGACACCACCGACAAGTCCGGTCCCAAGTACGTCCCTCCCGAAGACCGCATCGCCACCTTTGACCAGGACGGCACCCTGTGGGTGGAGCATCCAATGTACACACAGATGATCTACTGCCTGGAACAAGTCCCGGCGGTGGCCAAGGCTAAGCCTGAACTGGCCAACGTTGAGCCGTTCAAGACCGTGCTGTCCGGTGACAAGAAAGCGATTGCGAGGTTCACGAAGAAGGACTTTGAGAAGATCCTCGCGGCCACGCTCACCGGAATGACCGTGGATGAGTTCAACGCCGAAGTGAAGAAGTGGATCCTAATGGCCAAGCACCCGCGCTGGAATCGCCCCTACACCGAACTGGTCTATCAGCCGATGCTCGAATTGATGCAGTACTTGCGTGCCAACGGGTACAAGACTTACATCGTCACCGGCGGAGCCCAGGACTTTGTGCGCGTCTACTCCGAGGAGGCGTACGGTGTTCCACCCGAGCAGGTGGTGGGCACCGCAGGTAGGACGAATTACGGTTACGCGAAGGATGGCAGGCCGACACTCACGAAAGAGCCCAAACTCCTACTCAACGACGATAACGCCGGCAAGCCCGAGGGAATTCACCTTATGATAGGCCGCCGGCCCCACGCTGCGTTCGGTAACTCGGACGGCGACCGGCAGATGCTTGAGTACACGAAGGCCGGCGGCGGGGCGCGGTTGTCGATGATTGTGCTGCACGACGATGCGAAGCGCGAGTATGCTTACGGACCGGCCCGAGGGCTGCCTGATACCAAGGTGGGCACTTTTACACCGGCGCTGTATGACGAAGCCAACAATAAGGGCTGGATCGTGATCAGTATGAAGAAAGACTGGAAGGTCATCTTTCGGTTCGAGATGAAATGAGAACTGGATTTTACATGAAACGTTTCCTGAAAACAAGTCTGAAAATTTATGAGCACGAGGTTACACGGTTCACGTGGCTTGCGGTGATCTTCTTTGCAGTCTTCTTCGTGACGGCGATCTTCCGCAACTACGTGGATACGGCATTTCTCAAGCGGTACGGGCCCAATTACATACCTTGGATGCTGGTAATAGGTGCTCTTCTGACTATGGTCGTGCTGGGTTTTGCCGATCGCATTGCGAAACGCTTTACGGACACGTATCTGATGACCCTTGTTTTGGCGGGATACGCGGCAAGTGTTACTTTATGCTGGCTCATGGTCAAGTCCAAATTCACCATCGTTTACCCGATCCTTTACCAGTTCATGGTGTTGCTGGACTCCATATTGCTCGTTTACCTCTGGAACATAGCCGGCGACTTGTTCGACGCTCGCCAGGGAAAGCGAATTTTTCCGCTTGTGACCGCAGCCCAAGTCTTGGGAACCACGGTCGGCAGTTTTCTGACCAAGCCGATCACCATTACCATTGGAGAAGATGCAGCGCTTTTGGTCTTTGCAGTGGTCTTTTTTCTCACCGCGCTCTTCATGGTCAAGACTAGCCGGAACATCGTAGGGGAACCCAAGCCGAAAAAAACTGCTGCCGACACGAGCGTGGAGAAGAAACGTCTGGCCGAAGTTCCCGGCATTATGAAGCAATTCCCCATAGTTCGCTATCTAATCATTTGCGGATTGATTCCCAACATACTCTTGCCCATATTCTCCTACCAGTTTAGCGTGATCGCCAATCACAGCTTTGCTTCCGAACAGAGCCTGATCACTTTTCTCAGTGTGTTCCGAGGATCAACCACCCTAGTCACTTTTGTGATCCTCTTTTTCGTGGGACGCCTGTATACGAGGATGGGGTTGCCGAATGCGTCACTGGTTCATCCCATTAACTTTACAATTACGTTTGGGGCTCTTACCGCCTTTTTCAATATTTACGCGGCGGCTTACGGCCAGTTCACCGCTATCCTAATCCAGCGGGCCATCTCAGGACCGGTGAACAAGATCCTTTTCAGCGTTGTTCCAAAAGCACTCGCTTCCTGGAGCCGAACCTTCATCAGGGGCACGGTGCTCAAGATCGGTATGCTTACCGGTTCCTTGCTTATGATTTTTCTGAAACCGGTCATGACACCCCGGGACTTCGCTTACATTGCGGTGGTCCTTGCCGCTTACTGGGTGTTTGAGACTCTCGTGTTCAGAAAAGAGTACAAACGCATACTCAAGCAGGTTATCGTTGCTGGGAAAATCGATTATGACCAGATCGAGGCAGTTCGTACCTTCGATGCGGGTGGTGCTCCCATGGGACTTGAATCTCACGCAGTTGAAAGGCCTCTGGAAGAAAGAGCCGAAGAGGAAGCGAAGCCTCCTGCCCACATGGCTCCGGATTTGGCGTTGAAAATGTTGGACGACTCCAGTCCTAGCGTTCGTATCGAGGCTGCCCTTGCCCTGGCCGTGAATCCTGACATGAGGGCGGTGAGAAAGCTCATCAAATGTCTGGAAGACCTGGACGACAAGGTTCGAGCCGCCGGGATAGATGCACTCATCGCTTATCCGCGGGATATCCTTCCATCTTTGGAGACCTCTCTCCTGGACGCGAGTCCGAGGGGAAAGCAGACCATTCTTGAGGTTATCCGATTATCGCCGAGCATCAGCGATTTCGAGATGGCCCACCTGTTGGGCCGATCCGTCGAGGAGGCATATGGAAACCTCATTGTGATCAGGCGATTGCAGAGACTGGAACAGCATCCGAGTGTCCAAATGCTGAACCAGCACCTTCTGGCGCGAAATGAAGAGATTCTCGGGCTCCTGTTCTATGGCTTGTGGGTTTATCACGCTGACATGCGGCTCATGTACCAGGCTCTCAAATCTGAGAACGCCTCGGTCGCAATAGAAATGGTCGAGACCTCGATCAGAGGGCAAAACCTTCCCTACCTCATACCCCTCATCGACGACTTACCGCTGGACGAAAAGATCCAGAAAGGACGCAAGCTTTTCAATCTGGTCTCCAGAGACGATGTGGAGCTACTTCTCACCCAGCTTGCCCATTCGGAAGACCGGTTCACCAGGATACTGGCCGTCTACGTCATGGGCGATCTCTTGCCCAATCCGGCTTTCATACCGGTGATCGAATCCCGCTTGGAAGACGAGGATCCTTTTGTGCGGCAGGTTGCGGAATATGCAGCGGCCAAAGCCATGGGAAAGGAGGCTCAAATGCCTGACATAATTGACATCATCAATAAATTAAAGATGTTTTCCCTTTTTCAGGGACTGGGCAACAGAGAACTCCATGCCATCGCCTCTGTTGCGATGCCACAACAATTGCACGCCGGGGATATCATTATCAGGGCCGGAGAGGATAATCCATCCATTTATCTGGTGCTCTCGGGCAAGATCGTCATTTACCAGGATTACGAGACGCCTCAGCAGAAGGAAGTCAGGACGACGGAGGCGGACGGGTACCTCAACTTTGTGCCGATGTTTACCAATCTCCCGCCTGCGAACACTTCAGTGGTAATAGAGGATGCTGAGGTACTGGTGCTTCCCCAGGGTCAACTCCATGAGATCATGAGGGTGTATCCACAAATCGGCCTAAACATGCTGAAACTTGCGGCCATGATATTCAGGCAATTGGGCTATACGGCTTAAGACTTTCACTTAGTCGTGAGGAGTTCAAAAAGATGCGTACTTATTTACTTCTTTCCGTTGCCCTGCTGACGACTGTCACGTTTCATGCCCAAGGCACATCGAACAACGATAAGTCTTCCGGGAGAAGCGTTGCAAAAGAGTCCTCGGCAGACCCTGAACAAGCTCAAAGTCCGAGGGAGTACATAGAATCTCGTTTGGGTGGCAAGATAATAAAACTCGAAAGAGATCCTGAGGCATTGCCGAGGGCCGTGTTGTTCGTCGAACGAAACGGCTCCGTCACCCGACACGTATTGAAGGTAGGCCTGAACTCCAAGACAGATCTGCGGGAGGTGAGGATTGTAACGCCCAATGCCGATAAGAGGGGATTCCCACCAGTGGTCGTAATCCCCCGGGCACTGATCTCCCCATGCTGGTTCCGTTGCAAGAACAAATGCGGCCTGGATACTCAGTGCCGCGTACGATGCTTGTTTGACTGCATTGTCTCTAAAGAAGCGGCAAAGTGAAAGGAGAAGTATATGAGCAACTTAGTAGTTATCCGGTACGATGATGAGTTCAAGGCGGAAGAGGCCGATCGGCAGTAACGGCCGGCGGAAGAGTAGGCAGCCCCGCAGGGGACAGCCAGCGACTTCGAAGGCGACCGAACAACACAACACACTAAAGGAAGCAAACGATGAGACACAGCACAGTTAGGTCTGCGATCAGCCTCGCGTTGGTTGTTTGTTTTGCGCTGCCGGTGTTCGCGCAAGAAATTCTGCCGTTCCCGCCCAAACCTTCCGGCAGCATTGCCGCGCCCACCATGCAGGAGTCAATTTATAGTCCGCTCCCGGCCGTGAAGCATCTGCCTAAGGATGCGCCGAACATTCTCATTGTGCTCATTGACGACGTCGGTCCCGCCCAGACGGATACTTACGGCGGGGAGATTCATACACCGACCTTGAGCAAGATAGCCGAGGAAGGGATCTCCTACAATTGCTTTCACACGACTGCAATGTGTTCGCCGACGCGCGCGGCTTTGCTGACCGGGCGAAACCAGCACCGAGTCGCCAGCGGCCAAATCGCCGAATTGGCCAATGATTGGGATGGATACATGGGCACCATCCCAAAGAGCAGCGCCACAGTAGCCGAGGTGCTCAAGGACTACGGTTATCACACCGGGGCGTGGGGCAAGTGGCACAACACGCCTGCCGTGCAAACTACCGCAGCAGGTCCTTTTGACAACTGGCCCACCGGCTACGGCTTCCAGTACTTCTATGGCTTTATTGGAGGGGAAGCGTCCCAGTACGAGCCGAACCTCGTACGAAACACGGCCTACGTCCAGCATCCCCACACTTCCGGTGGTCACAATTACTATCATCTGAGTGAGGACCTCGCAGATGACGCCGTCGGCTGGCTGCGGCAACACAAGGCCTCTGCCCCTGACAAGCCGTTCTTCATGTATTGGGCGAGCGGGGCCTCTCACGGCCCCCATCAAGTCCCGAAGGAATGGGCGGACAAGTACAAGGGCAAGTTTGACGACGGATGGGACAAGTACCGCGAGCGCTGTTACCGACGTGCCAAGCAACTGGGCTGGATTCCGCAGAGCGCACAGTTGACCCCGCGACCCACCACTCTCGCTTCGTGGGATTCGATACCGGAAGACGAGAAGCCCTTCCAGCGCCGCTTGATGGAGGTGTTCGCCGGGTTTACCGAGCATGTGGACGCGCAAGTCGGCCGCATTGTCAACGAAATTGACCGCCTAGGCTATGGCCGGAACACCTTGATCTTGTTCATCTGGGGCGACAACGGCGCCTCAGCCGAAGGCCAGAACGGCACGATCAGCGAATTGCTCGCTCAGAACAACATCCCAACCACCACGAAGCAGCAGATCAAGGCGCTGGATGAACTCGGTGGCCTCGACGTGCTCGGTTCACCCAAGACCGACAACATGTATCACGCCGGCTGGGCTTGGGCCGGTGGCTCTCCCTATCAGTACACGAAGTTGATCGCATCGCACTTCGGCGGTACCCGGAACCCGATGGCCGTGCGCTGGCCGGCGAAGATCAAGGCCGATGCCACGCCGCGCTCTCAGTTCCTGCACGTGAACGATGTAGTGCCGACCATCTACGCTATCTTGGGCATCACACCTCCCCGTGTGGTCAATGGCATTCCGCAAGACCCGTTTGACGGCGTAAGTTTTACCGGCACCTTCAACGATGCGAAAGCCAAGGAAGTGAAACGCACTCAGTATTTCGAGGTCATGGGTAGTCGCAGCATCTATCACGACGGCTGGATCGCGTCCGTGGTCGGCCCGCGCATCCCGTGGATTCCCGGTCTGCCGAAGGGCATCCTCGAATGGACGCCCGACAAGGACAAGTGGGAGCTCTACAACCTCAACGAGGACTGGTCGCAGGCCAACGATTTGGCCGCCAAGATGCCGGTGAAACTCGCCGAATTGAAGAAACTGTTCCTGGTGGAGTTCGCAATGAACCGTGGCTTGCCCATCGGTGGCGGCCTGTGGGTCCCCATGTTCCACCCTGAACTGCGCGCGGCGCCGCCCTACACGTCGTGGACCTTTCCGGGCGCGATCACGCGGATGCCTGAATTCGCCGCGCCGGCATTGGGCAACAAGCCCAACGTTGTGACCATTGACGCAGACGTCCCGGCCAATGCCAACGGCGTGCTCTACAAGCTCGGTGCTTTCTCCGGCGGCCTCACCTGCTACGTTAAGGATGGCACGCTGTCGTACGAGTACAACCTGTTCGAGATCCAGCGCACCGACATTAAGGCCAAGGAAAAACTGCCCATCGGCAAGGTGAAGATCGAAGTCGAGACTTCGTACGTCCAGCCCAAGCCGGCGGGCCCGCTGAAGGTAGTATTAAAGGTCAATGGCAAGGAAGTTGCCTCGGGCGTGGTGCCCGTCAGCGCGCCGCTGGGGTTTACCGCCAACGAGTGCCTGGACTTCGGTATCGACCTCGGCTCGCCGGTTGGTCTCGAGTATTACGACCAGGCGCCGTTTAAGTTCAACGGCAAGATCGAGCAAGCCCACGTGGAATACACCAAATAGCAGAAAGGTTCGTATGCGGTGAATGTCGTCCAACCTACATTGCTCAAATCGGCACTGGGCGCTGTCATCTCTATGATGACGCTTCCAGCGCCCGCTCTTGAGTGCTGCCGAACAGAAAATTCTCGTGGGAAAGAGCCAGCGGAACAAAGGGGCGAGCGAGTTACTGAAATGCAAATCTTGGGCAGCCCAAGGTCGGGCCACCCGCCCATTCCGAGTCTTTCGAAAAGATAGTTTGACCACGACAAACATGAAAGGAAGTCATGGCATGAAAATGAAGATTACTGTGAGCACAGTTTTGGCGTTTCTGCTAGTAAGTCTTATTGCAGTCCAGCCGGTCACAGCCCAGCAAGCCTCCAAAGTCAACGAGGCAGAGGCGCACGCCATTGGTGTCCAAGCTTACGTTTATTTTTATTCGCTCATCACGATGGATGTGACGCGAAGGCAGCTCACCAACGTCGAGCCGGGCAAGGGGTCAATCGGTGGTCCGATGAACATGTTCAACAACATCGCGGCGTTTCCGACCGTGGAGATGAGGGTGGTCGTGCGGCCCAACTTCGATACTCTCTATTCGTCGGCGTGGCTCGATCTCACCAAGGAGCCCGTGATCGTTTCAGTCCCCGATACAGGCGGTCGCTACTATCTGATCCCAATGCTCGACATGTGGACAGACGTGTTCGCGTCGCCGGGATGGCGCACGACCGGCACCAAGGCGAGCAATTTCATCATCGTTCCGCCTGGCTGGCGGCCAGACTTGAAAGATCGGTTGATCGAGAAGTTCAAACTCCCGAAGGAGACCCAACGCATCGATGCTCCTACCCCATACGTCTGGGTCATCGGCCGAACCAAGACTGACGGCCCACCGGACTACGATGCTGTTCACAAGATCCAGGCCGGGTACAAGGTTACGCCGCTCTCACAGTTCGGCAAGGCACCCCGGTCTGTTCAAGTCAAGATCGATCCCACGATAGACATGAAGACTCCGCCTAAGACGCAAGTTGACACCATGCCGGCCGGCAAGTTCTTCGCTTATGCCGCCGAGTTGTTGAAAGTGATTCCCCCACATATCACCGATGAGCCGATTATCGCGATGATGAAGCGCATCGGCTTCGAAAAGGGCAAAAGTTTCGACATCAACAAGGTTGACCCTGTGATAAGAAGAGCCCTGGAAAGTGTCCCGGAGGACGCTCAGAAGCTCATGGAGTGGAAGATCCCCACGCTTGCAAAGGTCGTGAACGGCTGGTCAATGAATACAGATACCATGGGAGTGTATGGCAATTACTACCTCAAGCGCGCCATAGTCGCCCAGCAGGGCCTCGGCGCCAACCTGCCCGGAGATGCGATTTATCCTCTGAATCTCGGCGACAAGTCAGGCAAGCCCCTCGACGGCTCAAACAAGTACACAATCCACTTTGACAAGGCCGCCATGCCACCTGTGAACGCCTTTTGGTCGATCACTCTCTATGACCAGGAGGGTTTTCAGGTCGCGAACAGCCTTAATCGATTCGCGGTCAGCAGTTGGATGCCATTCAAGTACAACCCGGATGGGTCGCTCGATCTCTATTTCCAGACTGAGAGCCCGGGCAAGGACAAAGAGTGGAACTGGCTGCCCGCGCCGAAAGGGCCGTTCAATCTGACCATGCGCCTTTATGCGCCAAAACAGGAAGTTCTTGTCGGGAAGTGGAATCCACCGCCGGTTGTGAGAGTACAGGCACTCCCGAGCGTAACGGGCGGCCAGTAGGGAATTAGGGAAGACATTGGCGGCGTGCCGTCATCCTGGGCCGTGCGCCTAAAGCCCGGATGGTCTAATTAGTGGACGATGGCAAGAATGGGAACCCCTGACCACTGCTTTGTCTTTTTGCTTTCACTCCATGCTCTAGTGAAGAAAGGTTTTATCATTTTATGAATTTTGGTGAGCGTGTCCCCTCAATCAATCAAGATTTGGTCAGGTGCGAACGTATTATGGCGCTGGCTCTTTTGCTTGCCGTGATATGTATCTTTTTGGCCACGTTTAAACTGGCTTTGGGGCTTAACTCGAGAACAATGCCAGGTCAACAAAAGAGCGAGTAAGTGACCGAAATGCAAATCCGGAGGCGGGCCAACACGGGCCTGCTGGCGTACATTCCGAACGAATCGCCAAATCATGCAAGGAATCGAAGCCGCTGCCCTTTGGCTGCTCGGGGGATAAAGAAAGGATCAAGCCCATGATGAAAGGAAAAGCAGCAATCTGGACGGTCTTGGTAGTCGCCCTAGCGGTCATGCCGGTGACTCTTCCTGTAATAGCCCAGCAGATTACCGGCGTACCGGGCTCACCGGATGCGACCACCACCATTGACGGAAAGCAGCTTCCACCGCCAAACCCGAAATTCGGTGGAGTGATCAAAGAGAAAGCCTCGGAGTCGAAGGCCTGGTGGCCGCCGCGCATCGTGCCGCCGAAGGGCGCACCCAACGTGCTGCTCATCATGACCGACGATGTCGGCTATGGTGCGCCGGGCACCTTCGGCGGCGTCGTCCCGACCCCGGCCTTGGATCGCATCGCGAAGAATGGGCTTAGGTACACGAACTTTCAGTCCACGTCGCTGTGCTCGCCGACGCGGGCAGCATTGATCACGGGACGCAACCATCACGTGGCGGGCTTTGGGGTCGTGGGCGAAATTGCGACGGGATTCCCGGGTTACGACTCGTACATCAGGAAGGAGAACGGCACCATCGGCACCATCCTGAAAGAGAACGGGTACGCGACCTCCTGGTTCGGCAAGGACCACAACACTCCCTTCTACCAGGCGAGTCAGGCCGGGCCGTTCGATCAATGGCCGACCGGGATGGGCTTCGAGTATTTCTACGGCTTCGTCGGCGGCGACACCAGCCAGTGGCAACCAAACCTGTTCCGCAATACGACGGCCATCTACCCCTTCCAGGGCCACCCAGGCTGGAACCTGACCACGGCCATGGCCGACGAGGCGATTCAGTACATGAAGCAACTCAAAGAGATCGCTCCCGACAAACCGTTCTTTGTCTATTACGTGCCTGGCGGCACGCACGCGCCGCATCATCCGACGCCGGAATGGATCGAGAAGATCGGCGGCATGCACCTCTTCGAT
This sequence comes from uncultured delta proteobacterium, assembly GCA_963789265.1. Lineage (GTDB taxonomy): Bacteria > Desulfobacterota > Desulfomonilia > Desulfomonilales > Desulfomonilaceae > CAWBBA01. The sequence goes on from CAWBKB010000001.1 coordinate 397,729, forward strand.
CAGGGTTGGAACAAGCTCCGCGAAACTATCTTCGCTAACCAGAAGCGGCTGGGCATCATGCCCAAGAACGCCAAGCTGACGCCGTGGCCGAAGGAACTGCCGGAGTGGGATTCCCTCAGCAGGGTGGAGAAGAAGCTCTTCATCAAGCAGGCCGACGTGTACGGGGCGTACCTCGCGTACACCGACCACGAGATCGGACGGGTCATCCAGGCCGTCGAAGACCTCGGCGAGCTCGACAATACCTTGATCATCTACATCAGCGGCGACAACGGAGCGAGCGCTGAAGGCATGCTCAACGGCACGCCGAACGAGTTCACCACGTTCAATGGCGTTGCCGTGCCGGTCAAGGACCAGTTTCTCTGGTACCCGTTTTGGGGCTCGGAACGGACGTTCCCGCACTTTGCTGCGGCCTGGGCATGGGCGATGGACACGCCGTTCAAGTGGATGAAACAGGTGGCGTCGCACCGCGGCGGGACGTCCCAGGGCATGGCCATGTCCTGGCCAGGCCACATCAAGGACGCGGGCGGCATCCGCCGCCAGTTCCACCACATCATCGACATCGTGCCGACCATTCTGGAGGCGACTGGCATCTCGGCGCCCGATACGATCAACGGCATCAAGCAGCGCCCCATCGAAGGGGTGAGCATGGCGTACACGTGGGTGAAGGCGAACGCCAACGCGCCTACGCGTCACACCACGCAGTACTTCGAGATGCTCGGCAATCGCGCCATATACAACGATGGCTGGATGGCGGTCACGACCCCGGCAAATCTTCCGTGGGAGCTGAGCACCGCCACACCTCCTGATGTGATCACCGGGTACAACTGGGAGCTTTACAACGTCCAGGAGGACCCCACCGAGTTCAACGACCTGGCCGCCAAGATGCCTGAGAAGCTCAAGCAGATGCAGGCCCTCTTCTATCTGGAGGCGAAGAAGTACGACGTGCTGCCGCTAGACAACACGACGCTCAGCCGCTGGAATGCGCCGAAGCCAAGCCTCACGGCGGGACGAAAGGTCTTTACGTATTCAGGCGAATTGACCGGCGTGCCTGCCAGCGCTGCGCCGGACATCCTGAATAAGTCGTACACAATCACTGCGGAGGTTGAGATCCCGAATGGGGGCGCGGAAGGCATGATCGTCACCCAGGGCGGGCGCTTCGGCGGCTACGGCCTATTCCTGAGCAAAGGCGAATTCGGCTTCAACCGGGGCAAGGTGGTGTTCCTCTACAACCTGCTCGACCTCAAGCGCACGATGTGGGAGGGGCCTGAGTTGAAAGCCGGAAAGCACACCATCGTCTTCGACTTCAAGTCCGACGGTAAAGGTTTGGGAAAGGGGGGCACGGGCGTGCTGTCCGTGGACGGTAAGGAAGTGGCCCGTAATTCCATGGAACACACCACTCCGATCACGTTCCCGGAGGACGAAACCTTCGACATCGGCGAGGACACCCGCACCCCGGTTGCGATGCTGGAGTATCGCTACGATTGTCCGTTTAAGTTCACCGGCAAGATCAACAAGCTAACATTTAAGCTCGGACCGACGCAGCTCACAGAAGCAGAACAAAGACAAATTGCTGTGGGCGCCGCCGGGTGGCAAGACTAAACGCGGTTCGACAAATGAAAAACTGCTGCCTTTCGCCGCTGTGGCCAAAGCGACCACGGGTTTGGCGCTGCTGGTTGTTCCAGCGCTCGGCGGGCGGCTATTGCTCGGCGCCGAGCTTACCGGAATTTCGGTTCCTGTAAGCTCCTGTTAGCCGGTATCGGCACTCAATCGTACAAGAGCTATCATGGTCCTAGCGAAAAGGAGTTGTCATGAGATCGCCATCGAGGTTTTGGAGACTCTGCAAACTGTTGATTTTGGCCACCGCCTGCCTCGCACTCGTAATTTCCGTGATAAGCTGTGGGGTGGTGAAGGAAGGAGAAGCCTATCTTTATGGCATGGAATCATACGTATTTGGTTATCCGCTGGTGATGATGGATGTGTCCCGAGAAGTGCTGACGGCCGCGGCGGCGCCAAACTCGGAGGGCACGGCCGCGCCGATCAACCAGCTCGCCAAGATGCCGCACTACGTCAGCCCCGATTTCAAGAACGTCGTGCGCATCAGCCTGAACTCCCTGTGGACGACCGGCTGGGTGGATCTCGAGAAGGACGCTATCGTGCTGTCGGTGCCAGACACCAAGGACCGGTATTACGTGTTCTCGCTAATGAACATGTGGACCGACGTGTTTGGCTCCATCGGCAAGCGTACGACCGGAACGGGTCCGGGCAACTTCCTCATCGTCGGACCGAACTGGAAGGGCACTGCGCCGCCGGATGTTAAGCAAACTTTCCGGTCACCGACGCGGTACGCCTGGCTCCTCGCACAGACGCAGGTGAACGGCCCGGATGATTTCGCGGCGGTGAACGCGCTCCAGGCCCAATACAAGCTGACGCCGCTCTCCGCCTGGCGCAAGCCCTACACGCCGCCGGACAACGTACCAATCGATCCGAAAGTCGACCTCAACCTCATTCCGCCCGATCAGGTGGCCCGGATGGATGCCGGCACGTTCTTCAACCGCCTCGCGCTCGCGATGAAGGACAATCCGCCTTACGCTGACGACAAGCCGATGATCGAGAAGCTGAAGAAGCTCGGCATCGAGCCAGGCAAGCCCTTCGACATTGCCAAGGTGGATCCTAAGATAGCGGCGGGCCTCGCCAAGGCGGTCAAGGAAGTGCAGATCAAGATGGCGGAAGAAATCACCAAGATAAAGAACGTGAACGGCTGGATCAACCTGACCAACCTGGGCCGCTACGGCACCGACTACAACACGCGGGCCGGCGTCGCGTACATGGGGCTCGGCGCCAACATGAAGGAGGATACCCTCTATCCCACGGCGTACTTCGACGGCGACGGCAAGTTGCTCGACAGCGCCAACAGGTACATCCTGCACTTCGAGAAGAACGCGCTGCCGCCGACGAACGCTACCTGGTCCGTGTCGCAGTACAAAGGCAACTTCTACGAGCGGAACGTCCTCAACCGCTATGTGATCGCCCCCTGGATGCCGCTCAAGTTCAACGCGGACGGCTCGCTCGATATCTACCTCCAGGTCGACTCGCCAGGGCCGGAAAAGGAGTCGAACTGGCTGCCGACCCCGCCGGGGCAGTTCAATCTCACGCTACGCAATTATTTCCCGAAGGAAGCGGCGTGGGATGGCACCTACAAGGTGCCACCGGTCAAGAAGGTGCGGTGAATCGGTTCCCATGTCTTCGCGTGGAGAAAAAGAAATGGCAATAAGAAGGTTGCTTGCTGTCGTGGGAGCAGGTGAAGCTTTCACGGGGCTTGCTTTGGTGATCTACCCTTCGCCGGTCGTCCGGCTGTTGTTCGGAGCGGAAATTGCCGGCGCGGGGACTGTGATGAGTCGAATGGCCGGCATCGCACTGATCGCGCTGGGGGTCGCCTGCTGGCCGGGCCCACCGCTGGTCGGCATGCAGACCTACAGCGCCCTGGCGACAGTCTATCTCGCTTACGTCGGTATCCGTGGCGAATGGGCCGGGCCACTGTTGTGGCCGGCGGTCGCGTTACACGCTGTCTTGACGCTCCTTCTAGCAAGGGCGTGGTTTAGGACTAGACGGACTTGGGGGCTCAGCCATGAAAGGGTCGAAACAAAGCTCGAGAAATGGAGGCTTGACTAATAAGGCGCTACAATAAAAGATTGCCCCGGGGAGGCAGGGGAAGGCGACCAGGAGGACCATCTTCTTTTCGGGTAATGCCTGGAGAGGCCGGGATATTTGTAATCACAGGAAACCCAGCAGAATGACACGATGATGAATTTTGGCGAGCGTATCTCTTCCGTCAATCAACAACTGGTCAGGTGGTGCGAAAGCGTTATAGCACTGGCTCTTTTGCTTGCTGTGATATGCCTTTTCGTGGGCACGTTGAAAATGGCTTTGGGGCTTGACTGGAGCGCCATGACAACACTGCACGAGATTGGACAGAGAGTTCTCTTAATAGCCATAGGTTTGGAGCTGGTGCAGCTCTCATTTCTCACGAATTGTCTTCGCTGGTGAATTTGCTGGCTTCTGTCATTGCAAGAAGGATGCTCGAACCGCAAACCGACTTCTGAGAGTTTCCCACTGGGTGTGAGCGCCTTCGCGGGACTCATGGCTACCAGGCGCTATCTGCTAAATGGAGTGTGGCAAGACGCCGGCGATAAGGAGTGAATTGATTGATGAGAAGCTCCCACGTCTATGATGCGTGTAGTAAACGGAAATGGAAAATTTAGTTCGTAGAAATAATTTGTCGGCTGTGTGCACCCGTTACTCTGTAATAATGCTATGTCTTTTGTTGTTGTGCGCCCTTACGAACATTGCTGAAGCAGCCCAAGCCGTTCATCCCCTAGCTCCACCAGACACCTCAAGTCCGAGAGCAACGCTTAGCACGTTTCTAGACGAAATGAACAAGGCCGTGGATGCATACAAGTCTGGCCACAGAGACCAGGCCAGGAGTTTCCTTGAGAGCGCTGTACGCTGCCTCAATCTCCATGGGGAACCGCCGGCCATCAGGACTGTCCTGGGGTTATATTCTTCACTATTCCTCAAGGAAACCCTCGATCGGATTGATGTTCCGCCTCTCGACGAGATTCCTGACGCCAAGACCGTTGAAACCCAAAAGCTTACCAGTTGGACCCTTCCCTACACAGAGATCACTATTTCGGCTGTCAAGGATGGGCCTGCTGGTGCGCAATTCCTCTTTTCACCTAAGACGGTAAAAAGATCCGAAGAATTCTACGACAAAGTCAGGAATCTGCCTTACAAACCTGGGGCACAAGGAGCTCTCTACGAGCAGTTGACTTCTTCGGCCGGGCCACTTGTTTCGAAAGAACTCATGGATCGGCTGCCGCTTTGGAGTAGGACAAAAATCTTCGGACAGACTGTATGGCAATGGACAGGATTGATTTTGTACTTCTTGGTCGGTGCGTGGGCCGCGATGCTAATATATAGGTGTGTCCGCAAGGGGCTCGGCATTCTTGACGCGAAACTCAATTCAAATCTAGACCAATCAGTAGGCGGCCTCGTCATGCCTATCCTACTAATCCTGTTTGCGGAGACGGGGCTCTGGTTTGTCGTGTACTGTCTTCACCTTCGGGCTGCCGACATGTATTTGGCGATAGCTTTTGTATTCTTGCTGATCTCTTATGGCGCGAGGATATGGTTCATCGGCGCTGTCCTCAATCGAGCTGCCGCAGTTGTAATTGCCCTCGGTAGATTTGAACCGGCTGGCATGCGTGCGCAACTCATACGTTTCGGATTTGACGTGGTGACTGTCGTAATTGTAGTTGGTGCTTCCATTCGCCTGGGGGCTCGCTTGGGTCTGCCTACGTACTCTTTGGTCACAGGATTAGGCATCGGTGGGCTAGCCGTGGCCTTGGCAGGACGAGAAGCCCTGTCAAATCTACTCGGCACCATCGCCATTCTTTTGGATCAACCCTTCAGATTGGGGGATTTCGTTGTATTGGGAGAGGGAGACCGAGGAACTGTCATTGGAATAGGTCTCCGCAGCACTCGCATTGAAAGGCTGGACGGGATACTCGTATCAATCCCCAACGCGAATATAGCAAACATGAAGATCATCAACGAGAGTGCTCCAGTGGTCGAAGCCCGGATCAGCGTGCCCGTGGGGGCGGCCTATGGATCGCCTGTGAACGAAGTTGAGCAGGCATTATTAGCTGCTTCCCAGAGGTGCGAGTACGTGTTGCCTGAACCCGCCCCATCGGTGAGGTTTGTGAGCTTTGGCGATTCAGCGCTGGAATTTGAGTTGCTGGTATGGATCATTCAGCCGGAATTCAGAGCAAAGGCAACAGATCAGATCAACCGAGCTATCTGCGAGGAGTTCCAGAAACAGGGAATCGAGATGCCCTTCCCGCAGCGAGACGTTCACATTCGAACGGAAAAATAGATCGCAGCCAAAGAAGTTCCTAACTGGTACACTGGCTTGTTCATTCTGTTGTAAGGAAAGGAATGTTTCCATGCGAAATTCAATGCTGATGATCGTGTTAATTCTAGTGGTGGCCACGGCCTCAGCCTTTGCTGCAGAGGTCAAGAAGGGCGCGGGCAAAGCACCGGCTTCGGTTCAAGCATCAAGTGCCCAAACTGCCGATGAGAAAGCTGTCCGCTCTACGGCAGCAGCATTCACATCAGCCTTCGACAAAGGCGACGCTAAGGAGATCGCCTCCCTTTGGACACCTGACTGCGAATATATCGACGAGACCGGTCGGATATTCCGAGGACGTGATGCAATCGAGAAAGCATATGCAGCATTCTTTGCAGCAAACCCAGGTCTTAAGATCGTGACCTCTATCTCGTCAGTCAGGATCATAGCGGGTCATTCAGCCATAGAGAACGGTACGGCGGTCGTCAAGAAGGCGGACGGCGCAGTTTTGTCGCGGGGTTCTTACACTGCAATGCACCTGAAAGAACAAGGCAAATGGCTCATGGTCAGCGTTCGGGAGCATGCTTCCCCGACGCTGTCCAAGCGTCCAACTTTTCAAGATCTCGCGTGGTTGATTGGAGATTGGAGTGCGACAAAGGACTCGAATACTCTGGACTTCAGTATCAAATGGATCTCGGAAAAGAAGTTTATCGAACTCACCTACAGTGTTCGGGACAAGGGTGCTCTGGTGAGGTCAGGTATTCAGGTCATCGGCCGCGACCCATCGTCAGGCAACGTAATCTCCTGGAGCTTTGATTCCACCGGAGGCTATGGCCGGGGGCAATGGAGAATCCTGAAAAAAGGGTTCATAATCGAATCTCGGGGCATGATGCCGGATGGCGCACTAACCGCATCGAGCGACATTGTTTCGAGAATTAATGGGGACAGTTTTTCCTGGCAATCCGTCGATCGAACCGTAGCGGGGCAAACCTTGAGTGATGAAGAACCCGTGGTACTGAAACGCAAACACCGGTAAGAAAAGATTCTCAATTTTGTCAAAACACTTTCATCACAAGTTTATGAGGTTCGCACAAGAGAACTTCAACACGAGGTCGAAAATGAACAAGCTAATAGGATTACTGCTGGCGGCGTTACTGGTTACGGCCCTTCCCCTGGGGGACGCTCTGGGCCGAGGTTTCGGCGGATTCAGAGGCGGCGGATTTGGCGGGGGTGGATTTGACCGAGGTCGTGTTGGAGGCTTCGGGGGAGGTGGGTTTGATCGTGGGGGTTTTGGTGACCGAGACTTCGGGGGCTTCCGCAGCAACGAGGGCGGATTTAGGTCCGAGCGGGCTGAAACGTTTCGTTCAGAAAGAGAACGAAAACCTTCGCGCGAAACGTCCAGACCTGCGGCCGGGTACGGTGAAGGCAAATTCCGGGGGTCTGCCGGGGTATCTAGGACTCAGTTAGACAAGTTTCTAGGCTTCCCCACCGACGCGGGGGTTGGTCATGTTGCTTCGGCGCACGCTGGCTTTAAAGGAACGCGCGTGACTGCAGGTCGTGTGCAAGGCCCCAGGGGTGGATCTGCGGCCTTTGTCTCTGGAACACACGTCCGTTACATCCCCCCTGACGTGCGTAGTGCGCGGGGATTGGCAGTGCGACATGCATTTTACGGACACAACCTGTTCCATCCGGCATGGTTCAGGGCACATCGTGCGGCATGGACCACTGCGGCACTTACTGCGTCTGCTTGGGCTGCTGCAAGCTGGAGCAGCGCCTCAGACTGGTTGGACTGCGATTCGGAGCCCGAGGACTACGATTACGGCAGCACAGTCCTGTACCAGGGCGGTAATGTGTACGTGGAAGGACAGCGAGTTGGAACTGACGCGCAGTACTACGATCAGGCAAGTTCGCTTGCAGCTTCCGGCGATGCCAAGGGGCACGATCAAGCCGACTGGTTGCCCCTTGGAGTATTCGGGATGGTACAGGGCCAGCAGACTGACCCCACCATGATTTTTCAGTTGGCGGTCAACCATAAGGGAATTATACGAGGCAACTTCTACAACACTATCACAGATACCACGCTGCCTATTCACGGGGCAGTGGACAAAAAGACCCAACGAGCCGCGTGGACAATGGGGGACAACAAGAGCACAGTGATTGATACCGGCCTGGCAAACCTCACAAAGGACGAAGGTACAGCTCTCATGCACTTGGGAAAAGATCGAACCCAAGAGTGGCTGCTGGTCAGATTGAAAGGTAAGGCTGAGAAAAAGAACGATTCGTAAATAACACCCATTCACATGATGGTTCAGCCGACCAAGTTAACCGTCCATTTTCGCGTTTTATCTTCCTGCGGAATGGGGAGCCACTGGATCGTCCGCGTTAAGGGGAACATACGGCGTTACTACGGGCTCCCCTGTACTGGCCGGATTTCCTCAACGTTTCCTTCAACATCTGGTCTACCGGATACGCTTATGACGGGAGTAAAGAGGAGGTTCGTACTGTTGCTCGGCAACATTCCATTCCACAGCAATTGAAACCCTTCCTCGGCAGCTTTTTTCACCCCTTGCCCGAGTAACGTATTCCCTTCAAGGTTTACCTCGCACCCATTTTTCGAGTCTCTATAAACCAAGCCAAGGTAAGACAATCGGCTCGCTTCCCGAGTTGTTACAGCAATTTGCCGCGCCTCTTGAAATAAAATAGCCTGTCTTTTTAATTGACTAATATATTTACTTCATGCTATACTTAACCATAAGACTTTAGCAATTTTCCTAGCATGCGAAGTTTGCGGGACTTTTGGGTGAGAACTTCCAAGGAGTAGAGGTCATCATGTCCAAAATATCTGTGAGCGCCGTGATTAGTGCCATTTTGTCTGTTGGGCTGCTCGTAGCAGTAGCTTCAGCCCAGATGAGCCCCTGGGGAGCCTCAGGAGGCTATTCAGCCTACCCGGGCATTGCGCCGCCACATCCTCCGGTGAAATGCCGGCCACCAGCTCCGCCAACCTGTTTTCAAAATCCGAACCCAGGTTGTGCCCCGTTCCCGGGTTTCAATCCCTGCCCTTGCCCTCCGCAGCAGTGTACGCCTGAGCCGTTCATGGAGCCTTCCGTGTACGTAGGGTACCTCTATAAGGATCATGGGGCTGGGGTTAATATTCAGTTCAACAACGGGGATGTCGTTGGGATAACATCAACGAGAAATGACTTCACCTTGCAGGGTGTTTGGTTGGAACTCACGGCGCCGGTCCGTCTCTGTCAAAATGCTGGGTTATTTTTTGCCTTGTCGCATCTGTTTCCAGTGCAGTCCGATGCTTTGGAATCGTATGGGCAAGTGGGTGGTGCTGCAAAACGAGAGTGGAATCCTGATATCCAATGGTGGGAACTGGACGCAGCCCTCAGTTATCGCCTGTCCCAAGGTGCATTCGGATTGGCTGGTTTCCGATGGTCCTCTTTCGTGGTGGACTTCGGTCAAGCCACGAATCAGCAGGGCTTTTCTACCTCACCGGATCAGGCCCAGCTTTCGGTAAACGCTTATATCCCTTACTTGGGTCTCGAATTGCAGGCTAACCCTGACTGCAATAGCAGTTTCAAGGCTACATTCCTGGGGTTCCCGGCTCTTCCCAGCGATGTCGAGTTCCAGGAGACTCTGACCCCGACAGGCCAGGTGTCGACAAGATTCTCCGGCACAACAGACTACAAGTCAGGGTACTTTCTCGAGGGTTTGGTAGAATCCTCCGTGAAGATGGCTGCTTGCAGCCTGGGAGCATTTGTGAGGTTCGACGCTATTCATACTGATCGCACCCGTGATTTCACCGCTCCAGACGGAAGCAGCAGATCGGCTGATATCCAGTTTGACAGAAGAAATTGGATATTTGGTGGAAAATTAGGCTTTGTTTTCTGATAGCGGTTTCAGTCAAGAAGTCAAAAATAGATTACAAGACCTTTTAATGGGTGACCCCGGATTTGCGGATTTTTCTCCTAGGACCGGCTTAGATTTATACAAAAGGGGACATAGCTCTTTTGCCGGGAATAACGACACAGTAGGTGAGAAATCAAGACCTGCCGCGGTCCGCAAAAGAAAAGCGGGAAGTACGAAGAAGTAGCCGCGCGGATTTCAAATTACAAGACCTGATCACAGATTTTCCATACGATTGCTACGCTGTATGACGTGATGAGGCATTGCCGGCGCGACCACTCGTGCTACTTGACCCATGGGAGTGTCTTAGAGAATTAGATTCGTTTGCCAACAATTAAGTATGGGGGCCCGGAATTATTCCGGAATTACTCGACAGGGGGCCATTTGATGGGTGACCCCTATGCTTGAATAGGCCCAAGGAATGTCTTACAGTACAACATAGATTAATTGGTATTCCAGGTGGGGATCGTGAATGTTAAACGTGTTGGGTTTTATGTCTAGCGTCGGTTTTCTTGCTGATAACGGCGCTCGTATTGGCAACGAACGATAGTTGGGTAGTTATCAAGGACAAGAATGGGATTTGCAAGTTTATTGAGGCGCAAAAAAAAGATACCCAAGACTATCGCAGGGCGGTTCAAAAACAAAGAAGAGGCAGAAAAAGCAAAAGTCAAGGAATGTGCAGGGAGGGGTCCACCTCAGCTCTTTAACAGTATAGGTGGGGTATCCATGAAGCAGAGGTAGCGACAAGGTGGCAATAATAAGCAGGGAGGCAAAAATGGAAGACTTTATTCAACTTGCAACGGAAAAGCTGGGTGTTAGCGACGAATCAGTTAAGTCGGCGATGGGGGCCATTCTGGGCCTGGTGCAAAAGAACGCGGACGGAGAAGATTTTCAGCAACTCTTAGATAAGCTTCCCGGCGTTGAAGGGCTGCTGGACAATTCCGGCCAAGTGTCACCCGAACAAGGCGGTGGAGGCTTGCTGTCAGGTCTGATGCGTGGCGTGGGGGCTATGATCGGCGGGAAAGCTGGGGACGCGCTGGAAGCCGCCTCAGCGCTGAAGGAATCCGGAATAGGGCTTGATAATCTGGGAAGTCTGGTGACAATGTTCACCGAATTTGCGAAGGAGAGGGCGGGATCGGAACTCGTAGACAAGATTCTTGCCGATGTGCCGGGGCTGCCGGGTCTAAAAGAGTAGCTTGCGAGGCCCGGAATTCCGTGTACACCATACTCATTTCCCTTGCCGCGTGTGGCGATGAGATCGTCTACTGGTCTGTCGACGATGTTCGTGGTCCGAGTCACCCCGGTTTCGGTAGGAGCTTCCAACGACCAATGATGACACTGAGAATTAAGTATGGTGTCCCCAGAACTCCCGAGTCCAAGTCCGAACCGGAGAAACCTGTGACGGATTCCCCGTACACGGCTTCCCGAGCCTCATGACCGACCAGGGGACGTTGACCAAGAACCGCATTCACATCAAAAACACCGGTGCAACGTTCGATTTGTATGCCACCCCGACGCCGGTGCAAAGCGGGGCTTTTGAACTCCTGGGCGTTTCATCAGGATCGTAGCCACTAACTACCTCGCATCTCTCGACTCAAATCAATCATAAACAAACTCTTACGTAAATCACCTTTTCGAACTTCCGTTTAAACTGCTGCAAATATCGCCCGGATCATGAACCGGGCATGATGTGTCGTTTCTCAGCATTCCTGTAAAGACTGTTCTCGATATCTGGAAACAACGTTAGCAGGTAGACTCGCCCTTTAAGCGACTCAAGCTGCACCTACTCCTCTTTTGCTCATCTTCAGTCAATCTGGTGAAGAGCCACACAGGGGCCGTAAAGATACCTTATCGTGACTACCGCCGGGAAAGTCACCCTTCAAAGATTTTCTTTGGGTTTTCAACCATTATTGTGCGAATCTGCTCATCGGTCACTCCCGACTCCTTGAGCTCGGGTATGATATTTTTGAAAACATGTGTCGGATACCAATTTCCAACTATTTCTTTGGGCAATATTACATCGCCACCAAGCCAGTTGAGCACCACATCGTGTGAAAACATCAACTGGCTCGCATATCCCATAGAGATTAGTCCTACGATGCAACCCTTCCTGAAATTATCCGGGCCTGCCGACCACAACTCAGCGTCGAGACCGAGTCGATCAAAGGCCAGATTTACACCCTTATCAAGAATCCTGGCATGGTACTTTAGATCGGCAGATCCCCCTGCATGACCAATCGCGATTTGCTTTGGGTTGGCACCCTCGGATACAAGTATATCAACTTGTTCAGGGCCCATGGTTCCCGCCTCTGTATGAGTTATGATCGGAATTCCCGTTCTCTTTTGTGCTCTTCCTGCCGCCTGAAGGGCCATCTGTTCATAATCTGTGATGGCATTCAACCCTGTGGCCACTTTAATAACACCTGCCTTTATTCCGGTATCTCCTATACCTAGCTCAATTTCTTTGGCGAACAACTCGGTCAACATTTCAACCCCATTCGTAAACAGACCTTGGAACTTGAAATAAGGGGAACCACCTTGACCTTCAGTATAAAGCCCTGTCGAGCACACAATATTCACGCCGGATTTTTGAGACACTTCGCTGTAAAACTTCGGATCTCGTCCAGAATCAGATGGTGTCGCATCAACATAGGTCTTTACGCCACACGCTTTTATGTCGTCCATAGCTTTTAGAGCGATTGCAAGAGCCTTTTCTTTGTCTTGTGGCTTGCTTGTGTGCGCATACCAACCGGCGTATCCAAATTGTAGATGTTCATGCATCAGTGTTATTCCCATTTCATCTGACGAAACAGGACCACACACGGTGTTAATCATCTTAGTCATTTCCTTTCTCCTTTTTTCGATAACGATCGAAGATTGGCATTTCGGGAATATTGCATCCCAAAATGATGCTCAATAGCTACGCTGAACAATCTGCAATAAAGATTACTTTGCTTATGCTTGCATCCCCGCAAGATAGCCTGTTTCCAGGGCTTCCATGACTTTTCCCACTTTAGCGGCATCACCTACAGTGATCACTGTATAAGGCTTGCCATCAAGCTCTTTTTTAAGATCGTTATTGGGCTTGCTACCCGAAGCCACAACAACTGTTTCGGAACTTATTGTCTCAGTTACACTGTCCTTAACTACAACCACTCCGTCCACCATCACATCCTTAACTGTAGTATTCACAAGGACTCGTACCTTATTTTTCTCTAAGTCCTGTAACAAAGCCATTCTGTTTATGTTTGGCACCTCCGTTGCGATCTCGGACATCATTTCAACCAACGTGACTACCTTACCGTGGTTTGCCAGATGGTTGGCCGTCTCAGCGCCGACCATGCCTCCTCCAATTACGACAACCTTAGCGCTAACCGCAACTTTTCCGGCAAGTACTGTATAAGCATGAACAACGTTAGGCTTGTCAACACCCGAGATTTCAGGCAAGACCGGTCTGCCGCCAGTTGCTAGAATTACGACATCAGGTTTTTCGGAATCAATTAGTTCAGGTGTAACTTCGGCGTTCAGAGTAACATTGACTTTCATCTTGTCTAATTGGCCAATTTGCCAGCCGACGAAGTTGCCAATCTCTCCCTTGTTGGGTGGTACGCTGGCCAGGTAAAATAGTCCGCCTAAATGGCCTTCCTTTTCATACAAGCTTACTTTGTGACCTGCTTTCGCAGCGGTGATGGCAGCCTCCATTCCAGCAGGGCCGCCCCCTATGACCAAAAGTTTTTTCTTGACGGCCGCCGGTTTTATAGCTAATTCAGCCTCTTTGCCAAGTGTTGGATTCAAAACACATTTGATCGGTTGATCGGTAAATAGTATACCAATGCACCCCTCGTTACAGGCGATGCAAGGGCGAATTTCGTCAAATTCGCCCGCCGCAGCCTTCTTAGGGAACTCCGGATCGGCCAGCGATGCCCTACCCATAGCAACAAAATCAGCCTTGCGACCCGCAATAATGGAATCTGCCACGAAAGGATCATTAATTCGGCCAACAGTAATAACCGGCATACTGATGACCTTCTTTACTTCCTCCGCATAACCAGCGAGCCAGCCATGGGGAGTGGACGAAGCGGGTACAATTTTGTCTGCGCTGGCATAAACACCGCAGGAGACATGCAAGACATCGATCCTCGCTCGTTCCAATAAAATGGCTATCGCTTTCGTATCCTCTATAGATCTACCGCCGGGAACGAATTCGTCGCAAGAAATGCGGAAACCCAACCCGAAATCGTTACGAGTTTTAGCCCTGATGTTTGCTACAACCTCGAGCGGGAACCTCATTCTATTCAAAAGATGCCCACCATACTTGTCGGTTCTCTTGTTTGAGTATGGAGACATAAATTCTGCAATGAGATATCCGTGGGCTCCATGTATTTCAACACCATCAAATCCAGCTTTTTGTGCTCTTAGAGCGCAATCGCCAAATTTTTCCACCATCCTTTCGATGTCGTCAATCGTCAGTTCGTCCGGCAATTCTTGCATTGCCGGGCATGGAATCGGGGAAGGAGCCAGCGGTGGGCACATGGTAATCAGATGGCTCGTCTGTCTCCCGCAATGATATATTTGTGCGAATATTTTGCTTGCGTACTGATGGACTCTTTTCGTCAACTCTGAATGACCTGCAATCTGGCTATCATTCCACAGCCCCGCGACACAAGAGAAGCCTTTGCCCGTGGGGTCTATCGCATAATCTTCAGTGATGATCAGCCCCCAGCCGCCTTTTGCTTTGGCTTCATGGTATGCTATGTACCTTTCTGTAGCCGTGCCATCCTGGTTGCAGTAATCCGTTACCATTGGGCTTACAACCAGTCTGTTAGGAATTTCCACCTTTCCAATCTTCATGGGACTGAACAGTTTTTTAAACATCGGCCATTCCTCCTTAGATAGGGATTACTGTTTCTTCGGGAACACGCCTGTAGGATCGCATTCTTCTTTAAAAATTCGAATAAGCTCAGGCGCAGGTGATTCTGTCTCGTACACATTGGAAGCAATCTTGAGATCCCAACCAGTGTTTTCCTTGATCTGTGCCACCGTTGCTCCAGGGTGATAGGAAGCGAGATACATTTCTTTGTTTCGGGCAAAAACAGAGTCATCAAGATCGCTATAATGTAACCTACCGTGCATAAAGCTATTCCCGTGGCCAGGTTGTACTTGGCCTCAAGCGACCCGAGGACAAACGGGGCAAACGCTGAAAGTAAGAACATTGTCAAGACGATTGATTCGGTCAACAAAGGCCGCGTTTGGCTGCTGTTCCCCTTGGCCCGCCACTCCGGCACCAGTCCCGAACGGCGCTCGTACGCCATGGAGAAAGGGAACCAAAGTCAAAGGGATGTTCATGATGCTCCCCAGCGTCACGCTTGGACCTACCGCGCGTCTCACAGCCCCATCCCAATGGAACGCGATTCTATACGGAAAAACTCCCAGAAATTGTTCTTGTCCTCATTCCTCGATCTGTTGCACGAATAACTATCGGAACACTGATTAAGATGAGACAGGTTAACCTCAAAGCCGCGAGCCACCCGCGAAGCCTCCTTGGGCAAGACTCACATTTTGGCGTCTGCTCTGCCCCCTAAGTCTGCCTCGGCCAGATCGGCGGTAAGTGGATGCAGCTAGTCTGACATTCGCCAAGATCATGGCCAATGGAAACGTGATTTGACGCGGGGCGCTAGCTTAAGCAGTAGAGTAGGGGTTGACAGAATATTTGTCAATAAAAAAATAGATTGGAGACAAATTATGACCCGGCAGCCCCTGATGATTTGAACGTTGTCTCCCGCCTGTCATGCGGGAAAACAAACGGACCGTCAATGACTGAGCGGTCTAGACTGATGCTTGCCGACCGGCTTCTTGGGAATCAGAGGCTCCATCTTCCGCCATTGCTCATCGTCAGATACACGACTCGTTTGCTAACCGGCCTTACCTCCGGCGAGACAGATATGTCAAAAATATCTGGAACCTAAAGCCTTCAAACTAGCCTGATCTCAAGTGCTTAACAGTAATGAACGGTTTTACAATCGGCTGTGGGGATTACAGGCAATAGAATATATATCAGTGACTAAAATAACTTGACAATGATTATGGCGGCCCGCTATAGAATGGTCACATTGATCAAAAATTGCTTTGGATTTGATGATCTCTGTCGCAAATTAACCGGAGGAAGACGAGACTTGGAGGTCGTTGGGCCAATATCTGGAAGTTCGACCAGAATGCTGTGTCTGAACCACTTTGTTCTGGCGTGATCCCTACTGAGGTTTTTTTTCGATTCCGAAAAGTGGAGCAGTTGACATTGTTCCGGTTTTTTTGACAGCGATTCCCAGCTTAGAAAGGAGAATCGGACTATGAACATTACTCTAACACCGATGCGATTTCTCGACAGAGCGTCAACTCTATTCGGATCCAGGACTGCGGTGGTTTGTGAAGGTCGACGCTGGACTTATACCGAGTTCAATGAGCGGGTAAACCGCCTTTCCAAAGCGCTGGTGCGGCTGGGGGTACGACCGGGGGATCGGATAGCCTTTCTGGGCTACAATTCACATCAGCTTCTGGAATGCTACTACGGTATCCCCAGGATGGGTGCCGTCCTTCTGCCGCTAAACATCAGGCTGATTGCATCGGACTTCGAATATATCTGCAATGACTCAGGGCCGAATGTTGTGTTCATCGACCCGGAGTTGCTGGACAAGATCGAGCCTATCCTTTCAAAGATTCCGTCAGTCAAGGGATTTTACCTTCTCGAACCGATGGGAAACCCGCCAGACTGGATTACCGGCCAGTACGAGGATCTCCTTGAGGGCGCTTCTCCCGAGCTCGTGTGCACCTCCGCCAACTTCCCGTTCCAGGAAGACGACATGGCGGAACTGTTCTACACGAGCGGTACTACAGGGTCCCCCAAGGGGGTGATACTAACTCACCGCAATTTGTATCTACACGCTCTGTGCGCGATGGCCAGCATGCCCGTCGCGGAAACGGACATTCAACTGCATCTGATCCCGCTGTTTCACGTGAACGGATGGGGTACTCCTCATTATGTGACGGCCAAGGGTGGAGCCCACGTAATGGTGAAGAAATTCGATCCCGCTGGGGTCCTCGATATTGTCCAGAAGGAGAGGGTTACGAGGTTCTTCATCGTGCCGACAATGGTAACCGCTCTTCTCGAGCATCCTGCATTCTCCTCTTACGACAAGTCTAGCGTGAAAGAAATTCTCATAGGCGGGGCGCCGCCGCCAACCGGAATGTGTGCTCGGGTGGAGGAAGCCTTTGGCTGCGTGGTACACGGCGGATTCGGCATGAGCGAAACCTGCCCTCTCATCGCGTTGCCTGAACTGCCCCCCGATCTCGAACGTGAGACTTCTCGGCATCGTGCTCATGAAACATGGGGTTTCCCTCTTGTGGGTGTGGAATACAAGGTGGTTGATTCCGAAGGTGCTGAGCTGCCGTGGGACGGGAAAACTGTGGGCGAATTGTTGGTGAGGGGCGACATGGTCATGAAGGGTTATCTGAATAAGCCTGCGGAGACCCAAAAGTCGCTCAAGGACGGATGGTATCACTCGGGCGACCTCGTTTCGATGGGACCAGACGGATCTTTATATATCCGAGACCGTATGAAAGACATCATCATCAGCGGGGGCGAAAACATCTCCTCGCTTGAGATAGAGCAGGTCCTCTATTCTAATCCGGAGATCCTCGAGTGCGCTGTTATAGCCAAGGTAGATCCGAAATGGGGTGAGATACCGAAAGCGATAGTTGTTCTTCAACCGGGTTCAAAGTTGACCTCGCAGGACATCGTGAACTTTACAAGGGAACGAATGGCTCACTTCAAGACTCTGAGAGAAGCAGAAATAGTGCCGGAGCTGCCTAAAGGCGGCACAGGTAAAATACAGAAATCTGTGCTTCGCAAGATGTACGGCAATTAGACTGGGAGACGACATGCAGGCGGTAGGTAGTTATGCGGGAAACGGTGAGCGTGACATTGGAGACACTAAGGTATCCAGCACCAGATCGCGGATTTTGTGCGCGGCCGAAGAGGTCATGTCAGAGAAAGGGATTGCCGGATCATCCATTTCGGAGATAGCTCGAAAGGCTGGAGTGGCCGATTCCGTCATCTATCAGTACTTCAAGGGGAAACAGGATCTCCTCTTTTCTGTGCCCGGAGAGAGGATGAAGGAGGTTTTGGCCATCCTGGAGGAACAGCTCACCGGTATTCAGGACGTGCAGAGTCAGTTGCGAAAGATGATCTGGTTTCATTTGAGATACAACGACACCCACAGAGGTTATGCACGACTCTTACTCCTGGAGTGCCGCTCATCCAAGGCTTTTTACGATACACCTGCCTATTCGTTGGTCAGGGAGTACGCGGGCATTCTCTCTTCTATAATCGAGCGGGGCATCAAGGAAGGCAAGTTTCGAGCGGACGCTCAAACCAAACTCGTCCGAGACGTCATTTTGGGGACGTTAGATATGGAAACCGTAGGGTCTCTTGCAAGCGGCGAGATACCGGACAGTGAGGCGGATTTCGAAGACATTATGACCCTGGTGGACGCCATGATCGGCCTGAAGGAGCCTCAAGAGACCGGGCGAGTCAATAGGATGGACGAAATTATCAATGCCGCCCAGAAAGTGTTTGCGGAGAAGGATTACCGCCGGGCCAGGATCTCAGAAATAGCCAAGCTGGTCGGCATCTCGGACGCTACTGTCTACGAGTACTTTCGGAACAAGGAAGACATACTGTTGTCCCTCGCGGAAAAGCGCTTCGACACCTACTTGCTGGATGTTTCAAACGTATTCGAAATCAAGAACCCGGTCCGCAAGCTTCGCAGGTTGATCAAGTACCATTTCGGCATCTTCCTCAGTCAACACGAATTCTTGAAGATCTTTCTGTTGCAGCTCCAGCTCAATAGATGCTTCTACGGGTCAAAAGCGTTCGACGCGTTCCGCTCGTACCTGCAGCGTGATTGAGAATGTAATCCAAGAGGGAAAAGAAGCGGGTATTTTCTCATCAGCGGTCAACAAACGGGTCTTCAGAAACATGTTTCTGGGTGCATTCAGCCACTTGGCGCTGCGTTGGCTCATCGTGCGCGAATCCACCGACACTGACAGGATGGAGGAGATAAATGAGGTAACTGACCTGCTCGCGTCGGCTGTGACAGTGCAGCCGGTTCGAGACCAGCCGGCACAGGATTGACTCGACTGAATTCGAAGATAGGGCTTCAGAAATTCCGGGTACAAGGAATTCCGGGTACACCATACTCAATTCCCTTTTGAAGTTCCTTTTGGTACGGGTTTCCGCATGACGAAAATAGGCCGTAATTCTGCGATTGCCTCGCTGTATGACGTGATGAGGCATTCTCGGAGCCACCCCTCGTGCTGCCTGACCGAAAGGCGTGCCTCATACCAACTCCCATAGCTAGAAAGCTACAACGAAGCATGAAAACGTCAGTAGGACCGGCATCTTGCCGGTCGGTAACAGGACGTTTTCATAGGATTTGCTTTCGCACAAGTGGCACCGTGTTTCCGGTAGGGGCGGGTTTCAAACCCGCCCTTACATATCGTCATGCCCGCATAGGCGGGCATTTGTAGGGGCGAATGGCATTCGCCCTGGGCGACCGCCGGTCGCCCCTACAGTCCCCGGATCGAAGTCCGGAGTGATCTCGCGGAACGCGGGATAGGCAGGACGCCTGCCCCACCATATCCTCGCAGGGTTATCACTTGTTTGATGGCGCACTGGTATTAGAGAATAAGATTCGTTTGTCAACAATCAAGTATGGTGTACCCGGAAGTATCAGACGCTCATTTCTTTCGTCCAGGATGCTTACGGCTCCTTTCCTATTATCGCCCTGGCGGCCAAAGCGGTGATTATCCCGTAGGGCAGATTTATCAGCAGCAGGTAGACTGTGAACACCGGCCCCCCAAACTGAAGCCCGAAATACCCTGCGCCCCTCATCGGCAGGAAGATCAAAAACAACGCCAGCACCGGTGCGAGGAAGTATAGAAGACCGAACAGGTAGAGTCGCTTCCAGGCGGTCTTGATAAGGAGCCCGAACGGGATGCCCCACAGCCCGCCCCAGAAGAGCGGCCTGTATACATCCGGCGCTTTCAAGGAGATCGGGCCCTTTACCCCGAATATTGCGCTAACCCCGAACCCAAACAGGATGTGGCTGAAAAGGACCACGGCCAGTCCGCCTACAACCCCCGCCGTGAAGCAGATTGCCACCCGTTGTATCAGGGTTAAACCTTTTCCCATCACGTTCAAACCTTTTTCGTCCATGTTCAAACCCCCTTTATTGGTGCGCCACAAGAAGGCCTTGCAGAAGGTTGCCAGCCCATATACCATGCTCATACGGTAAACTGCGAAAACCTCTTAATTATCTATAGGAATTCCGGGTACACCATGCTCAATTCCCTTTGGAAGTTCCTTTCGGTCCGGGTTTCCTCATGACGAAAAAAGGTCGGCAGTCTGCGATTGCCGCGCCGTATGACGTGATGAGGCATTCTCGGAGCCACCGCTCGTGCTACTTGACCCAAAGGCATATCAGAGAATAAGACTGGTTTGTCAACAATTAAATGTGGTGTACCCGGAACTCCCATTTTCTTCTTGACACTCGGCCGGCAAAGTTTTACACTTCGTAATATGTCGAATAATAGAACCGTAAACCTGCAGCGATGCGCCGACATGTTCAAAGCGCTGGGCAATTCCCATCGACTGGCCATCTTTCTCAGGCTCATCTCCTGTTGCCCTCCGGGCACCCAGTGGGTGGAAGGGCCTGAATCGCGGCGGGTCGTGGGTCAACTGGGTGAAGAACTGGACATTGCCCCGTCGACGCTTTCTCACCACATCAAAGAACTTCGCACAGCCGGACTCATCCGTGCAGAAAGGCGAGGCAAACAAATCGAATGCTCGGTCGATGCGAAGGCGCTGGACACCTTGATTGATCTTTTGGCAGGTCAAAGATCGGATGATTCACCTGCGGGTCAGAACCGTTGCCGTACGTGCGAAGAGGCGGACTGAAGCTCCGATCATCAGGTCACTTCACTCCTCAAAATTCCTGAACATAGGTAGCACAGGTTTCTGTCCGGCCTACTCACGTGGATACGTTGGTCCGCTTGAAGGGTCGTGTCAGCGCAGAGGAGTTCTTTATCTTTATCACCCGGAAAGGGGGACGATCACAAATGCTTTC
Organism: uncultured delta proteobacterium; assembly: GCA_963789265.1. Classification (GTDB taxonomy): domain Bacteria; phylum Desulfobacterota; class Desulfomonilia; order Desulfomonilales; family Desulfomonilaceae; genus CAWBBA01. Next base: position 418,726 of record CAWBKB010000001.1, read on the forward strand.
AACAAGTGCAGTATCAAAGGACCTGGGCCGCATGATGGAACTGGCTCAACTGGGATTCCATTGCAGCGACATACTTGTCTTCATGGGCCTGGAGGCTCAGGGGAAGGTCAATCCCGATGCCGTTCGACTTGCGTCTGCTCTCGCCGGCGGTGTCGGCTCGTCCGGAGATATCTGTGGGGCATTCACAGGAGGTGCTTGTCTTCTCGGACTCTATGCCGGCAGGGGCGTATCCGACGAAGAAGAGGACCCCAGGCTCCGCATGATGATCTCAGAGCTATTGGACTGGTTCTCGGCTGAGCAGGAAAAGCGATACGGCGGGATTCATTGCAGCGAAATCACCGAGGATGATCCTCAAAACATGCCTATGAGATGCCCTCAGATTGTCGCGGCTGTTTACCGCAGAGTAAGGGCAATCCTTGACCAAAATGGCTTCGACTGGAAAGTTGGACCAAAGCCGGTGAGACGAAGGGAAACAGCGTCCTCTTGTAGCGCTGCCTGCCCGGTTGCAGCGAGGCTGTGACCAAAGCGCTCATTTGATAGGAGTACCAGATGAAAGATACAGAACCGGTTGAAATTAGGGAGTCCGTGAGGAAAAAATACGGTAAAATAGCGCATCAGAGGCCCTCATGCGGGTGCGGGCCCCCAAGCTGCTGCGGAGGCCCTGCATCCGGACCTGACGGTTCGTCCGCAATCCGGGTGGGATATTCGCGGGAAGATTTAGAAACCGCGCCATTGGGGTCCGAATTGGGGCTTGGGTGCGGCAATCCGCAGGCCGTGGCCCATTTGCAGCCCGGAGAAATCGTTTCTGGATCTCGGTAGCGGAGCCGGATTTGACAGTTTTCTGGCGGCCAAAAAAGTAGGACCAACCGGACATGTCATCGGCGTGGACATGACCCCGGAAATGCTGGACAAAGCGCGGGACTTCGCGAAAAACGATTCGTACCCGAATGTGGAATTCCGACTGGGAGAGATCGAAAACCTCCCGTTGGCGGATGCCAGTGTGGACGTGATCATTTCCAATTGTGTGATAAATCTTTCCATAGACAAACTGCGTGTCTTCCGCGAGGCATTCCGCGTTTTGAAGCCGGGAGGCCGACTGGCCATTTCCGACATAGTCGCTATTGGAGAATTGCCCGATAATATCCGTAGGGATCTCGATCTGTATGCAAGTTGTATTTCAGGAGCCATCAGCCTTGCCGAAATTGAAGGGATGCTTCAACAATCGGGGTTCCAGGACATACGTATTCGATGCAAAGACCGGAGCGGCGAGTACATTAGTCACTGGGCCAAAGCAGACAATATCAAGGATCTGATTGCCTCGGCGTCTATTGAAGCGGTGAAGCCAACGCAGTAACCGGAGAGACTTCCAAACAAAAAGATACGGTGCAGGAGCGGAACGCGTGGCACGGTATGTAAAAGCACCTTTTACAGCCAGGCCGTAAGCCCGCTCCTGCTCGGCCAGCCGAAAAGCAGGGAACAGTCTCAGGGAAAATGGGCGGCGACAGTTGAAAAGATGGCCCTGGAAGCCGGCAGTCCCAAGGGGTTTAGAACCCCTGTCTCCGCCGTGAGAGGGCGGGCCAACAAATAATAATATCAATCACTTGACCAATTTGCTCGAATTCCGGCGCTCTCAACATCCGTCATAGTAACCTGAAATCCATCTTACAAGTCACGCAAGAGCAGCTCATACTCTGCATGAGAACCGACCCAGAACTACACTATAGCATCATCATCCTTCAGGCCCAAAGCTCTCCAACCGATACCGACACGAATGGGATAAACGGGCATGCGCTTGCCGACGAGCTTAAACTTTACGTTGGGATGGTTAGGATTTTCTTTCCATAACTTGTAGTTTTTGCGGCCAAGATGACGATGCACCTCAAAATTGGAATTATCGAGTTCCCCATTGTGTGTCGAGATGCGGATCGTATTCTTGATCGTCGTCCGGTCGAAACCCTTTCTCATATTCAAAAAGATCAACCACGTGCCCCTGCATATATGGACGGCCAGTCCTAGGGCAACGGTGAAATTCCCAAGTGTGTTCAAGATATGCCTTGATAAGTTTACTCCTAGGGCTACGCTCAGGCCGGTAACTGTACGTCAAATTCATTTTTGTCTTGGCAATCGTTTTCTCCTCCCCCTCATGCACCCGAATATCGAAGTAATGGTGTTGCTCGTCAAAAAACTTGCGCTTCGTAATCTGATGATCCTCGAAATCCGCATATCCCTCCCATCGCTTCGTTCCGAATTCCATGTAAAAACCTTCTTCGGCAATGATAGGAAGAAAAGCTGAGAGGCCCGCCTGTAGATCGTGGAGCCGAGCCCATTCCAGAATTATCTCTCTCGCCTCTTTTTCCGTAACAGGAGCCTGTGTCATGAGAATTCCCTCCACAGGCTGATAATACACCAGGAGTCGGAGCAGACGCAAGTTTGCCGCCAGCAGACAGTCCGGAGTTGTCACAGGATACTTGGACTGGAATCATGCGGTGGACCTGCCCCCTTATTCGATAAGTCCAATTGCGCTGTTGACTAGCGCTGTGCAAATGCCGAAGTTTTGTTAATAGGGTTTCGTCGGCTTCGCGCCAAACCGAGGATATGTGCCTTGGATGGCAATTGCGGGAGCGCTTCGCTCTGCCGACGATCTCACTGCGAAGGATCTTGAACAAGGCACCGATAGCACGGCGTCCGGCAAATAATACAGAGAAAGGAGTTAACAATGGCCGCCATAGATAACAGGACATTGGTTCGTTCACGCATCGAAAAGGGATGCAACCAGCACGATCTGGATGCTGCTTACGAGTTGGTCAATGAAGACTACATACTGCACGACCCAGCGATGCCGGACTCTCAAGGCCGCGAGGCTCATAAAGAAATGTGCAAGGGTTTTGCTGATGCAATGCGGGACTCCCATTGCACCATAGAAGACCAAGTCGCGGAGGGAGATAAAGTGGTGACACGCTGGACATTCTCGGCCTGTCAGACCAAAGACCTGCCAGAATTGCCGTCCAAGGGCAAGTGCTTCAAGGTGGACGGGATCACCATCAGCCGAATCGCTGACGGAAAGGTTGCGGAAGAATGGGTGAACATGGACGCTTTGGGCATGCGGCAACAACTCGGGAGCGCCTAAACAACCCGGTCACTGAACCTTCCCTGTAAGTTTCGGGGACACCGCACTTAATTTGGGTTACGATCCGCTAATTAAGGAAGGTGTCCCCAAATCTCTCAGATCTCATTTTTGTGCAGCCATCATTGTACAAGAATTCCGGGTACACCATACTCAATTCCCTTTGGGGGTTCCTTTCGGTTCAGGTTTCCGCCTATGGAATACTCTGGCAAGCTCGTTTTCCTGTCTAGTTATGAAATCATCACGCCCGCGGGGCCTGCCGGTTCGTTCGTGGAGACGCAAGCTCTGATGTCGAGGTGATATGCTGGCAGTCCCAAGGGGTTTCGAACCCCTGTCTCCGCCGTGAGAGGGCGGGCCAACATAGGTATAATATCAGTCAGTTAACTGATTTTCCCAAATTTGAGCACCCTCAACATCTCTGAATGTAACCCGAAATTACTCGACATTCAAGTAAAACGGGGGAAAGCGGGGGTTGACCATGAGGGACAGTGACGTTGACACGGAGGAGGACCTTGAGATAGGCTTAAACGACTGCATGAAGAGGGTCCTTGCGAGGAAAAGAGACGGCGGCTACTCAATTCGCGTGTGTCGATAACGCCAGAAACCGCAGCGTGAAAGTCCGAAATATTGAGGAGCAGCTACCAAGATCTATAAAACAGGCCCGAAAATTATTGTATGTCATTCGCGACCGTACTGAACGCTAAACGGATTCTTCCGAGGATGAGTAATCTCCGTGACTCATGGAATTGCTATGGATGGACTGGTGAGCAGATGCTCCGGCACAATGTTGAATTCTCGTTGGTCCCCGTCACGTACAGATTTGGACGGACGGGCCATGGGGCCGAATAATGACAGACGAGGAGAAATCGAAATCTGGGCTCATTGAGGAACTGAAGTCTCTGCGACGAAGACTCGAAGCAGCCGAGGCCGAAACCGTAGACTGCCAAAGTTTGGAAGAGCGTCTCAAGGAACAAATTGATTTCGATCATCTTCTGCTCGATGCTTCACCATCCTTCTTCATCGCTGTAGACCCTCAGGGCAAGATACTCTCGGCCAATAGGGCGTTCCTGGCAATGACCGGATACGAGTTGGATGAAGTCAAAGGAGCTGATTACCTGTCTACATTTATTCCAGAGGACGAACGGGGGGATCTGATCAAGCTGATGAGATCTATGGTACAGAGTGGGGCGCCTACAATTAACCGCAACCGTATATTGAAGAAAGATGGCACGAAATTCAGTGTCGAGTGGCACGGCCGTCCGGTGATCAAAGCGAATGGAGAAACCGATTACTTCTTTGCCATCGGCAGTGACGTCTCTCAGCGTGATAAGTCCGAGCATGAAATCCGACAGGCTCAAGAACAGCTTGAAATCAAAGTAGAACAGCGTACAGCGGAACTCCTCATCCTCAACGAGCAACTGGAACGACAGATCTTCGAGGTGAAACGAACGGAAGAGCAGCTCAAAGAAAGTGAACGACGGTATCGCGTGCTTACGGATAGCTCGTTAACCGGGATATACATTCACCAGAATGGGCGCTTCACCTTTGTCAATGAACGACTTGCCCAAATGCTCGGCTACTTGCCGGAGGAAATGCTCGGCGAGAGCATCTGGAAGTTCGTATACCCGGATGACAAAGAGCGCATAATGCAGACTGTCAGTGAACGAGGACAGCAGACTGCGGACGATCCACCATACGAATTCCGAGTCAGATGCAAAGATGGAAGCCTCAAATGGGTCGAGGCCCTTCCCACTGAAATCGCGTTTCGCGGCGCAAGCGCACACATGGGAAACGTTGCGGACATTTCGGAACGGAAGCGTGTAGAGCAGGCACTAGAGGAAAAGATAAGAACGATCGACGAGCTGTACCAGCACATTATTCAGTCCCGGCAAGTACAAGCGATCGAGGAGCATACAGCGAACGTGGCGCACGAGTTAAGACAGCCTTTGACCATCATTGGCGGATTTGCCCGCAGGCTCAAAGCAGTTTGTGTTCCCTGCCCCAAATGCGAGAACTTTGCAAAGTCACCCGGAGACGAACTCTTTCAAATTGTGATCGATGAAGTGAAGCGCTTGGAGCGCATACTGGGGGGGCTCATCGACTTCACGAAACGGGACAAACTCGTCATTCAACCGGCCGATCCGAATTCACTTATCGCGTACGTGCTCAGGATCAACAGAAACAGGATAGATGAGAAGAATCTACGCTTGGCGCTGAACATCGCACAGGACGTGAAAAGCGTTCCACTGGATCAGACCCGATTTCAGCACGTACTCAGAAATCTGATCGCCAACGCGATTGAAGCGTCTCCGCCGAGTGAGACCATTCATGTGGAATCAACTATTTCCGAACCCAGCGAAGAGGCTCGCCGCACGGGGAAACTCCAATCGAGAATCTATTACACGCTCAGGGTTCGAAACCGTGGAACACCAATTTCCAAGGACGAACTTGAGAAGATATTCAATCCCTTCTTCACCACGAAGGACTACGGAACCGGTCTCGGACTGACATTGTCGAGAAAGATCGTGGAAGATCATAATGGGTCGATTTCCGCAACATCCGACAAGGAAGGAACCGTTTTCACCGTGATGATCCCCATGCCGGAGACCGACTTTTCCACATAAGTGGAGGTTAATTGTGAAGAACCTCATCGAATGGACCCCCGACCTGGCAGTCAATGTCCCTGTGATCGACGATCAGCACAAAGAGTTGTACAGCCGGATGAATGGCCTCTGTAACGCGATCATGGAAGGTAAAGGCAGGAATGAAGTGGGCTCTTTTGTACAGGTACCTCTCCGAATACACCACGTTCCACTTTGACGCCGAGGAAGCGCTCATGAGACAGCATGAGTATCCGGGTTACGACGCACAGCTAGCCGCTCATAGCCTTTTCAGAGAACGCGTTCTCAAAATGGCCGTACAAGCCGATTCCGACGTGATCGCCTCAGAACTCGTTGTGACGGTGGTAAATGAAATGAAGAACTGGTTCTCCAATCATATACGCACCATGGACAAAAAGATCGGAGATTTCCTCGCAGCATCAGGATAGCTCTTCGGTCACGTATGTTTCGCGATCATCGTGTCTATTTCAGGAGACGTTTTTGCGACCCTAGCAGCTCTTTAGCAGATGGCGGGCCCCAACTTCCCGCTTGGTATGTCTCAACCGGCGCGACACACCCGGACGGAGATTCACACGCTTCCAGCACCGGGTCAAGGAAAGCCCAGCACGACTCCACCTGATCTTCTCGCCAGAAAAGCATGTGCTCGCCTTGCACGCAATCGAGGAGGGCCTTTTCGTACGCGCCCAGCCTCGGCCCGGAATGGTCTTCCTTGTAATCAAAATCCATGGTGACGAGTTTGAGGTTCACTTCAGCTCCCGGCTGTTTCGTTTGGAAGGTAAGTTGGATCTTCTCTTCAGGTTGGATGCGAATGATGAGCCGGTTGGCGATGATGACCTCGCCGATCGCTCCTCGGAACATCGAGTGCGCAACTCTCTTGAACTCGATAATGATCTCGGTAACTTTCCGTGGCAGGCGCTTGCCGGAGACAAGGTAGAACGGCACGCCATGCCAGCGTCCATTATCCACGAAGAGCTTCATCATAGCGTACGTAGGCGTCGTCGAACCGTTCCGGACTCCCGGCTCTTCTCGATACCCGGGCACTCTGACCTCGTTTATTACTCCCGGACCATATTGACCCAACGCAAGGCTATCTCGCAACCGGCTCAAGTCCAGAGGCCGAATTGACTTAAACACTTTTGATTTCTCTTCTCGCACGCACTCGGAGTCGAACCGTGCGGGTGATTCCATGGCCACCAGTGAGAGCAATTGCATCATATGGTTCTGAAACATGTCTCTCAGCACGCCCGAACCATCATAGTAAGCCGCACGACCCTCGACTCCCAGGCTCTCGGCCGCAGTTACGTGCACGTGATCGATATACAAACGGTTCCACAACGGCTCGAAGATGGCATTGGCAAACCGAAAGACCAACACGTTCTGAACCGTTTCTTTGGCGAGGTAGTGGTCGATACGAAAGATCTGCTCCTCCCGGAAGTTTGCGCGCAACGATTCATTGAGTCGGCGGGACGATTGAAGGTCCCTTCCAAAAGGTTTTTCTACCACGATCCTGGTCGAACCGTTGCCGGATTGACCTTCCGATGAGAGGCCGACTTCACTCAAACCAGACGAGATTCTCTCGTACGCAGCGGGCGGGACCGCCAGATAGAATATGCGATTGCCTAGGGTGCCGCGTGCGCTGTCAAGGCTAGCGAGAGTATCGCGGAGCCCTCGGAATGATTCAGTGGAATCGTAATCGAGTTGGTGATAGAAGAGAGAAGCTGCAAAGTCGGACCAGCCTGAGAGGTCGCTCTGACCCGAATCCGAAAGCTTTGCCCTAACCGCCTTCCGGAAATCATCACTGGTCATGGGGGACCGCCCAGATCCGATCACCAGGAACGGTTGAGGCAAACGTTTCCGCTGATGCAAATTGAACAGAGCAGGCGCCAATTTTCTGAAGCTCAAATCACCGGTAGCCCCGAAAATTACCAGAGCGCACGGATCACCGGGAACACGTGATTGTGCAAGGATGTCACCGCCTATCGTATTGGAATTACTCGCGCTCATGTCTCGGGCTTCCATTTACTACTGTCAGATATAGTGCTCACCCTGGTCTGTTTAAACAAGAACTTGCCCTATGCTTTGCGGAGATACTTGGCAAAACCCTCTTGACCGATCAGCAAGGTTGGGCCACGAGCATTCAGCGGATCTTGAGACACAAGAACGTCTCAACCACGGAGCGGGGCATTAAAAGAAATTAACCACGATACAGTATGATGGCCCATTCGGCATTGTGTAATTGCCGGTCGTCGAAGCTGCCCCTGAAGCCTTTTGAAGCGGCTCTCAAAAAGCGACAGAAAAAGCGGGGGAAAGGCAAAAAGGGTGGTGATAAGCCTGCTATGTTGATCCCATAAGAGCTACTCTTTTCTCTGTATTGGCCTGTAAATTGGATCCTCAAGGTGAAAAGCTGGTTTACAACCACACGATGAAGGCGACGACTACTGAGATCGCCAAAGGCAGGGCTCTACTCCTTTGGTAAGCTGTTGAAGAAAACAAATCCGCCTCCGAATATTACCTGTATGCCCAATCTAACTGCGTCTTCAGTTTTTCATATCCCGTGACTGATCAAGGGAATGATATGGCATGGCTAGCTGCATCACTCAGGCAACCATCGTGACCTTGCCGTCGCGTAGGCGGTAGACTGCACCTACGACCTTCACCTTGTCTTCGTTGACTCGCCCTGCCAATATCGGATCAAACCCTTTTAGCCGCTCAACCCCGATAGCAACATTGGCGCGGATCGCCCGCCGCGGCCTTGCTCTTGGCGACCGCCGGCTTGATGAGTCCCACCAGATCGTCGATCGCTCCAGGCAGCGCATCCTTGGCGTGAATATGCTTTATGGCCGCCTTGACCGCACCGCAGTCACTGTGGCCAAGAACCATGATCAGCGGCACATTGAGTTCTGCGACAGCGTATTCGATGCTCCCTTTGACAACAGGGCCCGCTCCGCCAACCACATTGCCGGCAACTCGCACCACGAAGAGATCGCCTAGCCCGACGTCGAAGAGGATCTCGGGTGCTACCCGAGAGTCCGCGCAGCCGACGATAACGGCAATGGGGAACTGCCCCTCCGTGAGCGTAGAAAAGTCCTTGGGCCTGCGCCGGGGATTCGAAGGCCGTCCTTTCACAAAGCGTTCATTGCCCGCAAGCAGCGCACGCAGCGCCTCGTCGGCGCCCATTGGTGGCAGAGCCTTGGGTGCCGCCCTTTTTTGCTCAGCTGCGACAAGCGCACCGGAACTGGAAAGGCTCAGGCCCACGGTGGTGACGGCGACTGTCGCTAGTTTCACGAACTCACGGCGTGAAAACTTCCCGTTCATGTTCTCGCGTCTCATGCTCTTCTTCCTCCTCGTGTCTCGTAGTCTTTTTACCGGTCGCTCCTTCATGCTGCTGTGCGAGTGAACAAGTAACCCGGAATTATGCTGCGGTCTTGCCGTTTGGGGGTCTTCGGGACAACAACGGTGCGAGGGATTTTGCGTGGGAATCCGAAAAGTCTCGGTGTCTCATCCCACAAGACTCGACAAAGACAAAGCCGTCCTCACGTTGCCGAAAAAGACTCTTTTGCCCTGTTTCTGAGCGTACCTCACCCCAGGTGACTACGTCAAACATTCTTCACATCCATGCCCGTCACCCGAACACAGCGCGGTAAAGAGCTGCCAAGGGAACGCCGATGCAACATGAACATATCATCCCTGACTTTGACGCGACGCCGTCGCTTTGACCTTGATCGGACGCTATGGTCTATGAAACCGGCCTCATGGCCATCAGGTCAACCACACGGCAGGGAGGCTAAATCGAAGTGGAAGAAAAAACGGGGGAAAAGTCTCGAGGAAAATGGGCGGTGACAACCGGGAAACTGGCTCTGGAAGCTGGCAGTCCCAAGGGGTTTCGAACCCCTGTCTCCGCCGTGAGAGGGCGACGAACAAGTCAATAATTTCAAGATCTTTCCCAATAACCCCAACAATTTCAGTCCCTGACAATCCCCCCCGGTCTCTGGCAATCCCTGCCAGTTTCTCCTGGTGAGAGCAAAATGTGAGCATTCTCCAGAGGTCTCTTACCCGTTTTTGCCTTGCCCCCCCCACAATTCCATTCGACATCTCCTGTTAGACCATCACCCTCCCCGGAGTAACTGCCATGTGAGTCCAACAACTGACATTCTGCGACAATATTAATTCAAAATCTGCACGAGATCTTGGGGGACAGATCACGCCCAGGACGTCTCTTCCAAGGAATCCACATGGGAACCTTGCTTTGGTAGTCGCTATACTTCTCGCCAAAGTCCGCCAGAAGGTCCGCTTCTTCAAAAGCGGCTCCTACACAGATCCACACGGTCCAGAGGACGTTAAAAAGCAGTCGATCCGCTGTCAGATCCGGGCACGACCACAGCATCAGGATCACCAGCAAATAAAGAGGATGGCGAACCCACAGGTATGGCCCGCACGCAACGAACTCTTGAGATCGAATTCGCTTGCCGCTCAACTCAGCTCTGATGGGATCAAGACCAAATGTGTCGAATGCCCGTAGCGAAAATATAGTCCAGAAACATCCTGCGAACGTGATAAACGAGAAGCCTCTCACAAACCAACGAGCAGCACCCTGAAGCTCATACAGCGAGATGGCAGACCCTTGCCAAAACACTATCAGTCCTGTCAACACCAAACCCGATACAATCGTGTAAAGAGCTCCGTGGTAGAGCGGCGGGATGAAGTTGGACAAGCGGTTGCGGAAGCCCCTGCGTACCATGCCGCTATGCTGTGCAAAAAAGATGACCGACAGCAAGCCGTCCCAAACGAGCGCCTTCCCTTGTGTCAGTTCCATTTGAACAAGGAGGAGTGGCCCACGATACAGGAAAAGTATGAATATTAGTAAAGACCCTTGTCCAACGATGCTTGCCGATACTAGGAGCAATCTTAAGATTATCTGTGCCTTCAGCAAGATGACTTCTCCTTGCGAAATACCTGATGGCCCCTTTTACTAGAGACGCTATACGTTGATGCTTTCCGATTCGTCAAGTGCTTGACCACCACGAACAAATGCTCTGTAGAATGGCGGCCGGATAGCAGACAGCTGTCTCTAAGAAGCCATTATGCCGAGGGAGACGCAGATCGCCCCCAAGAATCTGGCGGGGGGGGCAAGAAAATTGGTTATATTCCGATGATAACCCTCTACTCTCGGCCTTTAGACCGACATATAAATGTGGCATGGAGCTTTCCGAACGCCCTTTGACAGGGGAGGAGACGGGATGTTGAATATTAACCTTATGACCAATGCTCGAGTGTGGCAAACGGCAATGGGCAACAAGAATATGAATCCCTCTGGGGATTATTTTGATCTTAATGAAAAAGAAAAAGGGGTCAGAAAAGGGGTCATGAAAAAGGGGTCAAGTCTCTTCTTGACTCATATTGTGCGAGTCGCTCGCTGTGAGGCTGTTCGAAAGTGAGTCAAGAGTAGATCTGACCCCTTCCCTGGTCGGATTTCACGAATCGGGCATGGCCAAACATTTGTGGAAGGCCATAAGAATACTAGATAGTGAATTGGCGAAAACTGCCGAAACAATGAATCCGGAGTCACTCGTAGATGCTTCTGTCAAGACAGAAGACTTGATAGAAAAATGTCTCAGTGAGGCTCGTAGCGCTACATTCGCCTTTCGTCGCAAGCAAATCAATGAATATACTTCTCTAGCCCTAAGAATGGCGTCCATTGCATCACTCAGTCTAGCATTTTACAAAGCAGGTTTGTCGTTGCCGGCCAGCCTCCTTTCTGGCATGACCGCAACTAATTTTCTTGCCAATAACAGGCCCACCGAATCTCGGGTACGTGGGATCGAGAATAGGATCACGGATTGGATCCAGTCTAACAAATTTAGATCCTTGTCAACACATCTGTGGTGGATTGAAAAATGGAAGAAAACTGGTCACTAAAATTCGAAATCAATAAGTTGATAGAGTGAACAATAGTCACTGAAACGGACGTAATAGACTGTGAGGCAATCAGTGCGCATAAAACGTTTGTCGAAACAGGTAAACAGAAAGGCTGTGGACAAAGTTGTCCAGGACTCTGTCCACAGAAAATCCGCACCAAAACTGGACCAGACAACTTGGACACCATTTTAGGAAGTGACCAGGAGAAAAAAATTATCCACACCAAAAAGCATTATCGGATGTGTAACGCCTTGTAACTTTCTTGAAGCATTCTGCCGGCCAACTAGGGTGTCCACTCTGTCTGCATTGACCGCAAAGCATCAGAATTCCTTCTAATAAAACTTACCTTTCTATTTTAGCGGGTTCAAAAATGTTGTCCTCAATTCTTCGGAAAAAATACCAGCTAAGTAGACCGAAATCATAGTTTCTTCTGCTTTTTTATTGTGATGTATCAGAAGCACTAATCCGATAATTAAGAAAACGATAAGAGCAAACCAAATTGTGATTGTGAGTTCCCGGTACGGATAATCCTGCCAAGATTCCCCCGTAATTACACATCCTAATATGAACCCTAATATTATGGCTATTATCCAGTTTTCGCCAACATACATATAGCGCCGTCTAGTCCTTCCCCATTCTCTTAAAGCCTGCCCAGGATCAGAATATTGAATCCATACAAAAAAAGGATCGAAGCGTCTCTTCTTCTGAGATTCTAATAGACTATCTTTTATTGCCTGAGGTGTATGGCCCAGTCTCAGCCTTATTTCCTTTGTTACGGTTTTCCGCATTTCGTCTTTGCCATGAAAATACTGAAAGACTATTATAGATATTACTCGAATAATCTGGCCTACAGAACTCAGTCCTACTCCTATGGCAGCGAGCCGGAGCATTGTTGCCGTGGGATCACAGCCAAGAATAATGATCGCATACCCATACTCAGCATATTCGATAGAGAGCTTTGAATTTAGAACGAACATGGTGCCTGCCGCAATCAACGCGAAGACAATTCCGCTTACTGTGCTGTCGAATATGATATGTTTATCGTCCAACATTGCCCCCACTTATTGAAGTGACGGTTCGCCATCTACTGGCGCCCAGCATGGTAAACCCAAAGAAAAGAAAAGGGGTCAAGTCTCTTCTTGACTCATATTGAGCGAGTCGCTCGCTGTGAGGCTGTTCGAAAGTGAGTCAAGAGTAGATCTGCCCCCTTCCCACTAACTATTTTCATCATGGAAACTCCTTCCCTCCCGTGCGGACCGCGTTTACAACTTCCCGGGGCCTTTGACCGCCACTTGAGATGTGTCGGCCCTTCATTATTGGCTTCCAATAGCCTGCGCGTGACAAATGTGTCACGAAGGAATCGGAGGTTGTCCGCTGCTTTCCCACCCCACTGCCGTCCCAATCAATATTTGCATAAAAATCTTTATGGTTGACAGGGTTTTGCCTCCAAGAAATTTCCCGCTAGTCAGAATATTGTATCGGTCCTACCCCCACTGTGTGACAAGGAAATAACTCTTGGCAGTCCCAAGGGGTTTCGAACCCCTGTCTCCGCCGTGAGAGGGCGGTGTCCTAGGCCTCTAGACGATGGGACCTCACGATTATTGCATACCAAGCGTACGCCCTGTTGTCAAGCATATCTCCCGATTTCGCGCACCTGAGCGTCCTTCAGCCCACACGTTTCTCGGTCGTTGCAACTTTTTTTGCAGGGCTGCATCCAAGAAAAGCAGACAGTAGTGTCGGGCCATGCGCATCAATTGCTGACTCGACCTGGGGTGGAGCTAATAATGAATGACAAGACGAGGAGTTTTCTTGCCGATTTACGCAGGGGAATGAGTTCGGGGGAATTGATGAGTAAATACAATCTCTCCCCAAAAAGGCTGGAACAGATCCTGAGCAGGCTCAGACAGTCCGACCTGGCCGCGCTGAGGCAGCTCTGGGAACGAGATAAACTTACGGATACTCAATTTATGAGGGCTTTCTCTGAAGTAGAGACCGACCTGAATAGCGATGATTCGTAACATGCGCCGATCACACATCTTGCATAGCGCATATTCGGCGGTGAATGGTAATCACAACTGCTCGGCAGGAAATTAAGATTCACCGCAGAGGGCGCCGAGATCGCAGAGACAAATGATGCAGACAAAAAAGAACTCTCCGCGGTCTCTGCGTGCTCTGCGGTAAATTGTTTTTTGTAATCAATCAACTTTTACATTCCACACGTACTTTACCCATTGCGTTCCGTAACGGCCCTCGGCCACGAGGCGCAGCGGGAAACCATGTTTCACCGGAAGTTTCACGCCATTCACCTGATAGGCGAGAAACATCTTGTCAGACCGTGCTTCATTCAGCCGGAACCTCTCCACCTTTTCATAATTGCCTTGAGGTCCCTTTATTGTGACATAAGCTGCGTCATCTTTTACACCGGCCCTTTTTAGAAGCTCACGTATGTAAATCCCATTCCATGTTCCGTTGTTTGCAAATATGCCAGGGCACACCAAAAGAACCGTCTTTTCAATTGAAGGCAGGTCCAGAATCTCCGAATACTTGAAGCTGAGAGGGTTTTCGACCTTGCCGTCCACGACCAGCCGCCACTTGTCCAGGTCCGCCTTGTAGTCCTCGAGGCCCATTGTTCTAAAGTCCGTGAGCGGCGTGACTTCGAGGTTGCTCGTATCCAGATCGGCAGGGTTTTTGTCAACAAGCTGTTCCCTTCTCGTCCCGCGAGGAACCACCGTTTTCTTGGCAATCGCCCAAATTCTGTGGACACCCAGGAAAGATGCCCCCAGAAATAGGGACAATAAAGACAAACTCTTGAGAGCAAAGGCTACGAAGGTTCTTCTTGTAAGCATCTTTGTTCCCCTCCTATCGGCTCCAGCCCAGCCAATATCCGAAAAGCTTTTTCACAAACGGGGTAAGACGTGTCCGGCTGTAGGCGTCCGCTACGTGTTTGATGGCCTCGGCCTGGGTCGGATAGGGATGGATCACGCCCGAGACTGTTTTCAGACCCAGCTTCCCAACCATAGCCAGGGTTATTTCGCTGATCATCTCTCCGGCGTGGGAGGCAACAATGGTTGCACCCAGGATTTTATCAGTCCCTTTCTCGGTGTGTATCTTTACGAATCCTTCTTCTTCTCCATCGGCTATGGCTCGGTCCACATGGCTGAATGCGCGAAAATAGGTGTCTAAGGCTATCCCTTTCTTCTCGGCTTCCTTCTCGTAAATGCCGACGTGAGCAATCTCCGGGTCCGTGTACGTGCACCACGGAACTATCAGGCCGCTCAACTTCTTGGACCCCCTGAAAAGACTATTCTGAATGACGATACGGGCCGCGGCGTCGGCCGCATGAGTAAACTTGAAGTTCATGCAGATATCTCCCGCGGCATAGATATGCGGATTCGTAGTCTGCAACCGATCGTTTACCACGACCCCTCGGCTTTCGCATCGGACTCCCGCGGCCTCCAGATTCAGGTTTTCAACGTTGGGCACACGCCCGGCACCAACAAGTATCTCATCTACAGCAATGGAACCGACCTGGGACTTGACCTCGTAGTGCAGGACCTTTTCACCGTTCTGAAGCTTCACTTCTTTGAGGTCGGAATCCAAGATCAGGTCAATGCCCTCATCTATGAACTTCCTTTGCACTATTTCTGCTGCATCTGCGTCTTCCCGGTCGAGTATATGTGGATTCTTGTGGAACAACACTACCTTACAGCCCAGACGGCGGAAGGCTTGAGCCATTTCGCACCCAATAGGGCCGCCGCCGATTATTGCAAGGCGCCGCGGACGCTCCGTAAGCGAGAATATCGTCTCGTTGGTAAGGAATCCGGCTTCGGCCAAACCCGGGATGGACGGGTGCAATGCCCTGGCGCCGGTGGCAATGACAGCTTTACTGAAGTGAAGCGTCTTGCCGGCCACAACAACGGAATTCGGACCGGCAAAGCGGGCGTGCCCGAGAAACACATCGACGCCCAGCTCCTTGAAGCGCTTGGCAGAATCATTGTAGCTGATGCGGGCCCTCAGGCGTCGCATTCGTTCCATAACTGTGGAAAAATCGGCTACCGAACCGGGCGGAACCCTGATGCCGAACCCATCTGCCATAAGAATCTCCCCGTAGACTCTTGACGAGCCTATCAGGCACTTCGAGGGCACGCACCCGACGTTTAAACAGTCGCCGCCGAGCAGGAATCGCTCCACGAGCGCAACCTTCGCACCCAAACCGGCAGCACCCGCGGCCGTGACCGAGACCCGCGGTTCCTGCACCTATCACGACGAGGTTGTACCGTTCCGCGGGTTCGGGATTTGTCCAATCGGCAGGATGAACGTTGGAGATGAGTTCTCTGTTATGTTCGTCATCGGGCGGCACTTGCACCGCGGCGCTCTCTACCGGGTCGGGTTCCTCCGTAAGATTCGATCCGGCGTTTCTCGATGTTTCCGCGACTTTGAGGCTCTTCCGGGCCAAACGAGTCACGAAGCCCGCAACGAGTATCGTAGCGGCCAAACCAATCCAAAAGAAGACTTGCCCAGCCACCCCGCTTTGGACCTTTCCCGCGGCCACATCGGCAATTGACCGCGCGGCCGATCCGAAATACACGTACATGAGGCCGCCCGGCAACATGCCGATCATGGAAGCCAAGGCGTAACTTTTAAAAGAGACCTTGGTCAGTCCGAGAGAATAGTTGAGAAGATTGAACGGGAATATGGGGCTCAGCCGCAGCAGAAGAACGATCTTGAACCCCTCTCTACCGACGGCCTCGTCAATCGCGCTAAATTTGGGATTGCCGGAGACTTTGCGCGCCACCCATTCACGTGCAAAGGTGCGACCGACCAGGAAAGCGGCACAGGCCCCCAGAACTGCGCCGGTCCAGGCAGTTGCAAGCCCCAGCGAAACTCCGAAAAGAAAACCGGCCCCCAAAGTTAGCACCGAGCCCGGCAGGAAAAACACGCAGGCCAACACATAAAATGCTGTGACGAATATAGGCCCCCACACGCCCAAGCTTTGCGTCCACTCCAACACCGCAATCATGTACTGCCTGACAGGCAACAGCCACAATGCTGCAATCAGGCAGCATAGAATTACTGCCAATGCGACTAGCCTGATGCCCCTCGTCACATTACGAGTCGGCGATTTTGCCCGCAGTTCGGCTGAATTGTTCATACTGCCTCCTTGAGATAACCCTGTTAGTACTAATTTGCATCATCAAGAACAATTGGAGAGGCCGTCCCAAATTTACCGCGATGAATCATCACATTCCAAGTTTACAGCTTCTGTGTGCACATTCATAGAGATGGAGCCGCCGGTCACGCGTGAAAAAATCCTTTTCAAAAAAATCTGCGACGGGGTATTTTAGAGGGTCTTAGGGCAGGGGGCCTGCCCATTTGCCCCATCTATTGTCAACGTGTTTCCTACTGGGCGTATGTTCCTGAGAAAGGCAAGGCACGCGTGAGGCATCTATTTTGGCCGTCATCGGTAGTAGTTATAGGCGTATCAACCAGGCCGGAAAACCTCGGTAAGGAGATCGCCAGGAATCTCTTTGAATTCAGATACACGGGCGTGATCCATCTTGTGGGCCCACATGGAGGCGTCCTCTTCGGCCGTAAAATTCACCCATCCCTCGATGAAATTACAGAGCCAATAGACTTGGCCGTGATCCTCACTCCTGCCAAAACGGTTCCGGGCATCATGGAACAGTGCGGCCGGAAAGGTATACGCCGGGTCATCATAGAAAGCGGCGGATTCGGGGAGTTCGACGATGAAGGCCGAGAGGCCGGTGCTCGATTGAAGGCAATCGCGCAAGAATACGATCTCCGTTTCATAGGCCCAAATTGTATCGGGATAATGAACTCCTCGAACGGATTGGCCACGCCGTTCACCACTATGCAAAACGTGTTTCCACGCGGCCGAGTGGGCATAATTGCACAAAGCGGCGGAGTTGCACTGTCTTTTCTTAATATGTTTCACAGCGAACAGTTAGGTTACAGCAAGTTTGCCGCCATAGGTAACAAACTGAATATCGACGAAAATGACCTCCTGGAATATTACATCGAAGATCCCGAGACTCACGTGATTTGCCTTTACCTCGAATCGGTCCACGACGGAAAGAGGTTCATAGAAATTGCCCGCCGGTCGCCGAAGCCGATCGTGGTGCACAAAGCTAATATCGGGGCGCTCAGTAAGGTGATCGCTCAGTCGCACACGGAAGCGCTCGCGGATGACGATAGTGTGGTGGATGCGGCTTTTCGACAGGCCGGAATTGTAAGATTCAGGGATATGCAGAATTATCTGGATTTTGTAAAAATACTTCAGTTGCCGGCAATGAAGGGAAGAAACCTCGCAATTGTGTCCCGGTCGGGCGGGCACGCGGTTATTGCCGCGGATGCCGCATTCCTTCACGGTTTTCATCTGCCGCCGTTCGGCAACGAGTTTCTCACCGAAATCCGCCAACATCTCCGGGCTGACGTGATACGTCTCGCTAATCCTCTCGATTTGGGCGATCTATTCGATTTTGACGTGTACGTCCGCATCATCGAGCATACCCTCAGGCAAGAAAACGTGGATGGTATTGTCTTTCTTCACACCTATTTCGCCGCGATCGAAGGTGAGTCTTCGCGCAAGCTGCTTCAGTCCGCGGCCTCTCTATCAGAGAAGTACACAAAGCCTGTGGCTTTGTGCGTATCGACCGAGCAATCCGAGCTTTCCCGCCTGCACGAAGAATTTGAGTTTCCCATATTCCTCAGCCCGGAGCGAGCAATATTGGCTTTGGACACCTCTATCAAGAACCAAGAACGCAAACTTGCCATATCGACTCGCCGGGACGTTCAGCAATCAGACCTTGCTGCAAAGGATGAGATTATTGCGAAGATTATTCGCGACGTTGCTGGAGCAAAGGGTCAGCCTCTATTGCACGAGGCGCTGAACATCGTTGAAGCTGCGGGGCTACCGGTGCCGGATTACCGGACAATCACGAATCTCGAGCAGACCGACGAGCAACTCTCGGGCCTAACGGGGCCGTACGCTGTCAAGGTCATTGCGGGAACGCTTTCTCACAAATCCGACCAGGGTGGCGTGGCGCTTGGACTATCCGGCGGACCGGTTGTCCGCGGTGCAGTTGCAAACATGCTGGAGCGCTTCGGCTCGCCAGGTACAGGATTATACGGTGTGCTCGTACAGCAAATGGCCTCACGGGTTCCAGGATCCTTTGAGCTGATTGTGGGTGGCAAAAGAGATCCTAATTTCGGGCCTGTGGTTCTGTTGGGACACGGGGGCGTATTCGTAGAGGCTTTCAGCAAGATGTCTCTACGGATAGCGCCTCTATCGTCCGAAGAGATCGAGGAAATGATCGACGATCTGCCGGGATCGGAGATCTTCAAAGGCTTGCGTGGCCGAGCGCCGATCGACAGAGCATCCCTTAAGGATGCAATCCTTCGCGTGGCCTATCTCATGGTTCGTTTCCCGGAAATTGACTCAATAGACATCAATCCGCTCCTGGTTTCAGAATCAGGGGCTCAGGCCATCGACGCGCGTATCTTCCTGAAGATTTGAATGATTCTTGGATTCCGCGGCCTAGTTGGGAAACCCATCCACCTCTCGCACATCCTCTCGCGGTCTGCCGGACATCAGGGAGCGGGATGTCCGCTCCCAATTACTTGACCCCATCATCCGCCAATATCGCCCGGAGAGACGTCCTGCCAAACGTCTTGATATATTGGCTTGAAACCTTTGAACTTCTCATCAAACTCAAACTTTTCGAGCTCCGGAGCAGCAGCGCATGTCGCTTTTAGCCGCCCGATTCTGTCCTCGAATTCTTCCAGAATCATGTGCAGTTCGTTGATATGAGGATAAACTTTCGACTTGTCACCTGTGGACGTCTTGTCGAATTTCTTCACGACCTCGTCGAGTTTGGCACGCCAGCCGGCGAGTTCTGTTACGAAGTTCTCGCAATATTGTTCAAGTTCCATTGTTCTCACTCCTTATCTCTCTAAATTCGTCTGCGCATACTTACCATGCATATTCGTGCAGGTGCCGGTCTCATAATATTTAGATGCTGAGGAGTCGTTTTTGATTGTTTATCTCTCATGGTTCTCCAAAATCGTAATCAAATTACCGTTGCCGACCGTACCACTGTCGTCAAAAATCGGCTGTCTCCACGGCTTCTTGTGCTTTCGGCCTTTGTTAAAGACCTCCAGGTGACATTTCCAACTGTCGATTCGGGAAACCCCATTGTTTTCAGGCGTAACCCAAAAGGATCTTCTGATCCAGACTTGACCTTTCCCCCAAAATCATTGATAAAAAGGGCGGAGGACGAACCGTTGCCGAGAGTGCGAGTCATATTCTACAAAGACGATGATGGAACGGTTCCGATGGTCGAGTGGATAGAAAATCTTCAGAAGAAGCCCCGAGAAAAGAGTTTTGAATGGATTGAGCGACTGAGAGCCTTTGGATACGAGCTGCACCGCCCCTATGCAGATACACTCAGAAACGGCATTCATGAACTTCGGTTCAGATTTCAGAGGGTCAACTACCGAATGCTCTACTTCTTTCATGGCAGTTCCGCCGTAATCCTTACGCATGGGTTGACCAAAGAGAAAAATATCTCGGACAGCGAAATCGACCGTGCTCTGGGTCTGAAAAAGAGGTTTGAAGCCGATCCTGGAGCACACACTTTCTATTGGGAGCAATGAGGATGGGACAAAAGAAACTCAGTTCAGATGCTCATCAGTGGATGTACAACCGATACGTCAAAGATGATCCGGAAGCCCAGGCCTTTTTGGCAGAAGTGAAGGTTCAGGCCGATCTTGCCGGACAAATTTATTCTATCCGCAATAAGCTCCACATGACGAGGGAAGACCTGACCGAATATTCCGGCCTGACTCCGGAGATCATTGAAGACCTTGAAGAATCCGACTACGACGGCGACTGGGATGTGGCAATCAATCAAATCAACAGAGCCTTTCATGCCTGGATGTCAGACGTGATTATCCCCGTTTCCCGGATGACCCCGGATGACTACTCGGTGAAGGTTGTGAATGCGTGAGGGTATGCGTGGCATGATAATTGGCCATTGGGTCGCAAAAGCCAGGTACATCAAGTTCGGGCGTTGTCCCCGGTTGCCCGTTTCGTCGATGGGCGGACTCCCCACTCTTTCCAGAACGCTTCTACTTTGTCGCGCTCCAAGCCAATCTTTATGAACGCGGCCTCCAGCCGCGCTGCCTCTTCTTCCGCCTCTCCCGCTTCGATCTGGTGAACTAGATCCGCGTCTCTGAGCAGCCCTTGTCCAATGTAATATTTGATAACCGATTGATAGCCGGACATCTCCTTGAGACGAGCGATCTTTTTCAGTTTCTCCAGGAGGTCAATGGGCATCCTCATGGAAATGCTGGTGCTAGGACGATCCTTAGTAAGAACCAATTTCTTCTTCATAACGTCCCCTTTCTTCAGGAGTAGCCTTTCGAGCGGAAATTATGCGCCAGGCATCTTGGCCGGCATCGGCAACCACGACAAGAATCGGGGTCGCCAGGTGTTCCGCGAGGGCGAAGGAAATGATTCCGAACCTCTGCTCGCCTTCTTTGTAGAGTTCCTCCGTTACCTGCACATCGTTTGCTACCGCTTGGGAGGCAACCTCAAAAGAAATTCCGAGGTCGCGCAGGTTTCTGTCAGCCTTGTCGGAGTCCCACGAAAACCTGAATCCGTGAAACTCATACCAGACGTCACGTCCCACAGTCTATCCTCCTGCATATACATTGTCAACGCATTCCGGGAAAAGTTCCTTATGGCAAAATCTAGCTATAAGCCCAGCATCGGGTCGATTCGTGATAGACGTACCGAGCCAACGGATGCCAAGGCTCCATGATAGCACCTCCTACCATTGAGACCGTGCCCCGGGTTGGGTATAATCGGGTCGTTTTTTCGCGAATTTAGAATTCCTCAAGGAATCCAACATGCCTCACAGAATAGAAGTATGTTTGAAGTCGTCTCTGCCTGACCCCACGGGCCGCAGAATATCCGCACGCATCGCCTCGGACCTCGGGTTTGCGGTCGAAAATCTGCGTGTGGCGGACGAATTCATTATAGACCGTAGCCTTAGCCGCGGAGACCTCGAAACGCTTGTCGAAGAAGTCTTTCAAGATCCTGTCATACAAGACGCGGTGATAGATGAGCCGCTGGCAATACCGTTTGACTGGCTCATTGAGGTCGGCTTTCGGCCGGGCGTCACCGACAATGTGGCGCGAACGGCACGCGAGGCTGTGGAAAGAACTTTGGGTGTGCAATTTCAGAGCGGGGAAGGGCTTTACACGCGTAAGCTCTATTTTATAAAGGGCAACATAACAAAATTGCGGGCTGAAGCCATAGCCAAAGACCTCCTTGCAAACGATCTGATCCAGACTCACACCGTCTTTGGTCCGAGGGATAATCGAAGCGCAATCACGGTTCCCCGAGTTACTGCCCATTCCAGCGTAGCAATACGTAGGATAGACCTGAATGTAAATGATGAGGAACTCCTCCGCATAAGCAGGGAAGGGGTGCTTGCTCTCAGCCTGGAAGAGATGCAGGCAATACGTGATTATTACGCAGGTCCCGAATTCCTTGAAAAACGCAGAGCAGCAGGTCTAGGCCCTGAAACCACCGATTGCGAACTCGAAGTGCTGGCTCAAACATGGTCGGAGCATTGCAAGCACAAGATCTTCAACGCGTTGATCCAGTATCACGAAGCCGGCAAATCCAGAGAAATTGACAGCCTCTTCCGGACCTGCGTCCAGGGATCCACCGAGAAGATTCGTGCCGAACTCGGGAAAAACGACTTCTGCCTGTCCGTGTTCAAGGACAATGCGGGTGTAATCCGGTTTGACGACGAATGGAACCTGGTGGTCAAAGTGGAGACGCATAACTCACCGTCTGCCTTGGACCCTTATGGCGGCGCTCTCACCGGCATAGTCGGAGTGAACCGAGACCCGTTCGGTACGGGAATGGGCTCACGCTTGATCTTCAATACGGATGTGTTCTGCTTTGCACCGCCCGACTTTAAAGGGACCATTCCTCCCAGGCTGCTCCATCCACGGCGTGTTTTCGAAGGGGTGCGGGAAGGGGTCGAGCACGGAGGGAACAAAAGCGGTATACCCACAGTCAATGGAGCGGTGGTATTCGACGATCGCTACCTTGGTAAGCCTCTTGTCTACTGCGGAACAGGCGGGATCATGCCCGCTGAGATCAACGGTCGGCCGGCCCACGTCAAACGCGCCCGGCCCGGCGACCGCATTGTTATGACAGGCGGCCGCATCGGCAAAGACGGCATCCACGGGGCGACCTTTTCGTCCGAGGAACTCCACGAAGGTTCGCCGGTGAGCGCAGTCCAGATCGGTGATCCTATCACTCAAAAACGAATGACGGACTTTCTGCTCGTTGCTCGCGACCGCGGGTTTTATTCCTCGATTACGGATAACGGGGCAGGGGGGCTGTCTTCGTCGGTGGGTGAAATGGCTCGCGAATCCGGTGGAGCCAGGCTGCACCTTGACCGGGCCCCACTCAAGTATCCCGGACTTCAGCCCTGGGAGATACTGCTTTCCGAGGCGCAGGAACGCATGACCGTTGCTGTTCCGCCGGAGAAGCTGGACGAGTTCCTTTCACTCGCGAAAACCCTCGATGTGGAAGCCACGGATCTGGGTGAGTACACCGACGACGGGCTTTTCACGGTGCTGTGGGAGGAACGGCCCGCCGCGGTCCTGCCGCTGGATTTTCTGCACGACGGGCTTCCCCGAATGCGCCTGACCGCGCGGTGGGACCAGAAAACCTGCCCTGAGCCCTCCTTCGGCGATCCCTCGGACCTGACACCGGCACTGACGGAATTGATGGGCCGCTGGAATATCTGTTCCAAAGAGCGGCTGATCCGTCAGTACGACCACGAAGTACAAGGAGGTACCATAATCAAGCCCCTGGTCGGTGTTCAGAACGACGGGCCGGCGGACGCGGCCGTGCTTCGGCCGCTATTGGACAGGTTTCGCGGTGTAGCGGTCGGGTGTGGTATAGCACCGCGTTATTCAGATCTCGACACTTACTGGATGATGGCCGCGTGCATAGATGAGGCAGTCCGCAACATTGTGGCCGTAGGAGCCGATCCCGATCAGATGGCAGGGCTCGACAACTTCTGCTGGTGCGATCCGGTTCAGTCCGAGAAAACACCGGACGGGGAATACAAGCTTGCTCAATTGGTCCGCGCAAATGAGGCGCTCTACGACATCACCACGGCGTATCGAATTCCTTGTATTTCCGGCAAAGACAGCATGAAGAACGATTATCATATAGGAGACACCAAAATCTCTATCCCTCCAACTGTGCTATTTACCGCGGTCGGGATCGTTCCTGACGTGAGACTTGCGGTTACCCCCGACTTCAAGCGAGCAGGGGACTCGATCTACGTTCTTGGCGTCACTCGTGACCAGACCGGAGGTTCCGAGTATTTCGCTTCTCGCGGGTTTTTGGGAAACAGAGTTCCAAAGGTGGCTGACCGGGCACTGGCCATAAACATGTATCGAGCTTTGCATAGGGGCATAATATCCGGCCTGTTGGCTTCCTGCCACGACCTTTCCGATGGCGGACTTGGAGTTGCCCTAGCAGAAAGCGCGTTCGCCGGAGGCTTGGGCGTCCGACTTGCCCTTGGAAATTTGGCATTGGAAGATGTGCAGCGCAACGATGTGGCCCTGTTTTCAGAGACCCCGTGCCGCTTTCTAGTCAGTGTCTCTCAAGAGAAACGGATTGCGTTCGAAAGGACCATGAACGGATTCCCCGTGGCTTGCGTAGGAGAAGTTACAGAGGAGCCTCGAGTGATTGTAACCGGGCTCGATGGAAACGCGGTTGTGGACGCGGCCATTTTGCGGCTGAAAAAGGCTTGGCAGGAGCCACTTGGCGTTTAAAGACTTTCCGCGATCCTCTTGCTCTCAAGAGCGGTTTGCGCTAAAGAGGGGTACATGGGCATAGGCGTTAGAATAAGAAGGCACTTCGATGCTACCTCCTTTAGTAAAGGGAGGAAGGAGGATTTTGAATGCGAATCGGTATTAGATCCTGGAACGCATTTCGGTAGGAGACGATGAACATCCTAGGAATTTCCGCATTTTATCACGACAGCGCGGCGTGCCTCATCAAGGACGGCGTTATTTTCGCGGCGGCACAGGAAGAGCGCTTTTCTCGAGTTAAACACGATCACGCTTTTCCCCACGAGGCGATAAATTACTGCCTCGAAGAAGGCGGCCTGACTGCGAAAGATCTTGATTACGTTGCATTTTATGACAAGCCGCTAATTAAATTCGAGAGACTGCTCGAAACGTACATATCTTTCGCTCCCAGGGGCTGGGCCTCATTCTTGATGGCCATGCCGTTGTGGCTCAAGCAGAAGCTGCACATTCCCAAACTCATCGGCAAGAGCCTGGGGTACGAAGGCAAGATCGTTTTTCCCGAGCACCACGAATCTCACGCGGCCAGCGCTTTCTTCCCGTCTCCCTATCAAAGAGCAGCGTTCCTGACCATGGACGGGGTAGGCGAATGGGCTACCGCTAGCTTCGGCGTAGGAGAGGGAAATAAGATCCGAATTGATTACGAGATCAAGTTTCCTCATTCACTCGGCCTACTTTATTCGGCTTTTACCTATTTTACCGGATTCAAAGTCAATTCCGGCGAATACAAGGTGATGGGACTAGCCCCGTACGGCGAGCCAAAGTATGTAGACGTGATCCTTAAGGAGCTGATCGACATCAAGGACGACGGCTCCTTCAAGTTGAACATGGATTACTTCACTTACCCCTACGGCCTCACCATGACAGGCAGGGCTTTTGAGAAACTCTTCGGAGGCCCGGCTCGAAAGCCGGAGAGCAAGCTCACGCAGAGAGAAATGGATTTGGCCAAGTCTGTCCAGGTTGTCACCGAGGAAGTGATGATCCGAACGGCCCGGCATATCCATAAACTTACCGGCGAGAAGCGCCTTTGTCTGGCCGGTGGAGTTGCTTTGAACTGCGTCGGCAACGGGCGCATCCTTCGAGAGGGACCCTTTGAGGAAGTATGGATCCAGCCTGCCGCAGGAGATGCAGGAGGAGCACTGGGAGCCGCTCTGTTCGTGTGGCATCAGCTTTTGGATAAGGAAAGGGTTGTTGATGAGGTACACGATTTGCAAGTGGGCTCGTACCTGGGACCTGCTTATCGAGAAACCGAAATCAGAGCATTCCTCGATTCCAACAGCTATCCTTACGAGTACCTGGCGGATGGGCTTCTGCCCGCGACCGTCGCGGACCTGATCGCGCAGGGAAAAGTAATAGGGTGGTTCCAGGGACGCATGGAGTTCGGCCCTCGCGCACTCGGATCAAGGTCCATCATTGGAGATCCACGCAATCCGCAGATGCAGTCTCAGATGAACCTGAAGATCAAATACCGGGAGAGTTTCAGGCCGTTTGCTCCTTCAGTTCTTGCTGAGGAGGTCGGGCACTATTTCCAGTTGGACAGGCCCTCGCCGTACATGCTCCTCGTAGCATACGTGGATGAAAAGATCAGGCGCCGGATGACCGATGAGGAGGACCGTCTCTGGGGAATTGACAAGCTAAATGTGGCCCGCTCTGAAATCCCTGCTATCACTCACGTGGATTATTCCGCCCGCATCCAGACGGTTCACAAGGAGACTAATCCGCTGTATCATGACACAATCAGCGCTTTCCAAGAAAAGACGGGTTGTCCTGTGGTAGTGAACACATCGTTCAATGTCCGTGGCGAGCCCATTGTCATGAGCCCGGAGCACGCGTATCTCTGCTTCATGCGAACCGAGATGGATTATCTCGTGTTGGGCCCCTTTCTGCTGGACAAGAAGAAGCAACCGGCTTTAAAAGACGATAAGGACTGGAGAAAGGAATTCAGTCTCGATTGATCCCGGCGGGTCTGCTGCGGCGAGGCTTAAATGAGAAAGTTGTGTGACCGTGATGAGCGTTATAGAAGACATAAAGAGTGAAATCAGATCGGCACAGAAGGAGCGGTCGAGCCGCGACCTTACAATACTGGCGCTACTGTTCCTTTTAATCGGTGTGGGGCTAGGGGGATTGCAGGTCTTCTGGAAAGGCAACTCCACCGGCTGGTTTTGGATAAGCGCCGGCGTCATCCTGAGCGCCCTCAGGTTGATCACGCCGCTATTCAAGAAAGTTTACCGCTTCTGGCTGGCACTTTCGGTGATTTTGGGCTATTTTGTATCCAGAATTCTGTTGACGATCATTTTTTTCGTCGTAATAACCCCTGTCAGCTTGATCTTTAGGATCACAGGCAAAGACCCCATGGAAAGGAAACTGGATCCCCAGGCAGATTCCTATTGGATGCGAAAAGAACAGGAAACGGATACAAGCGTAGAAAGATACGAGAGGCAATTTTAATTGATGAAATGAAATCGCCTACAGAGGAGGAACCGGCATGTCGTTGGTGAAAGAATTCTGGGATTTCATGAAAGTTCGCAAGAAGTTTTGGCTTGCCCCTATTTTGATTGTACTGGTCATATTGTCGGCTTTTGTTATTTTAGCCGCCAGTTCGCCGGTCGCGGCGCCTTTCATCTACACCCTTTTCTAGGGGCTGAGCAAAAGTGGGACCTGGAGTCGTGCGGGAGTCTTCTTTCCGGAAGTTTTTCGCCGACTCCCCTTTTTGATCCGCTTGGCAAACCTTCAGGCAATGCCGGTGGTTGATGACCGGTGAATTGTCCCTGCCGCACGCGGCCACGTCAAGTGGTCTCCTCAAGGTTGGCTCGTGAGACCGGGCTTCGGAATATCCCCCACAATCACTAGTCCGACGTCGCGAGGTGAAGCTGCCAGGGAGGCCACGTACAACTATATCTCGGGAGGAACGGATGACTGAGTCTAGCCAATCCAAGGATTCGGCGTCCTTGGATGAAAACGTGGAACGCCCTTCAAGTCAGATGAAAAGAGCTACCGCCGTCGTGGGCCAAAGATCGCGGAGTTGGGTCGGCTCGATTGGGCGTTTCTTCTTCATCTGTCTTTACATTGGCTTTCTGGCCGCAGTGGTGGTCGGAATCCTTGGGGGACTCGAATATTACGCATATCTGAAGATACGAGTTTCTCCTTTAGGAGATGCGTACAAGAATCGAGATATGGACCTGGCGCGCCGGAGTTCACAAGTAGTGGCCCCGGAGTTCGGGTACGAACCTACGCCCGGATTCGCCGCAGTACGGAACACGCGCCTCGGGAATTCGCACGAGTACATCAACGATGAGAGTTTCAAGGACTTCGCCGACGTCCCCCTGGATAAGCCCGCCAACGAATATCGTGTATTCGTAACAGGAGGTTCCGTAATATACGGCCGAGGACCTGTGCCGCCCGCGGATGCGGTAACCGACTACTACGAAGTGACGTTCCGGTGGACCATTCCTCACCTCATGCAGGAGATTCTAAATGCAGATCCAAGGGTGCGCGAGAAGATCAATGGCAAGAAGATCCGTGTCATCAATGCCGGGGTGCCCGGCTATGTGATTCAAAACAGCTTGATGCGGTACCTGGCCAAGCTGCGTCTGTTTCACCCTGATTTAATAGTAGCGCTTGACGGGGCCAACGAGGTCCATACTGTGGCGCGGCCTCTGAAGGACTGGAATTACTTTACTGAGGGGCAATATTATGAAGTAGTGAACGATGTCATGGACATGAGCAGCCGGGGCATAATGAATTACCTCACCCTCTGGTTGAAGAGGAACACTTACTTTTTCACCTGGTTGGCAATGAAGAAAGGGGAGGGGCCCGGCATATTGATGGAAGACCGCGGATTTGCCGCCTATCCTCAAGATGCTACCCCGGAGATGATAGCCTATCGCGATCGAAACATAGACCAGGTGGCGGATGTTGAAGCCATATTTCACAAGGTTTTGGAGACCGATCATGTTCCGCATGTGTTGGCTTTGCAGCCCATGTTCCGTAACTGCAAGAAGAAGCGGACGCCGATGGAAGAGAAGATAGAAAAGGTCACAGGCATGGAGAAGATAGGGTTCTACGACGCTAGACAGACCTATGACGTTCTGGTGGACAAGATCAAAAAGCGGGCCCGGGAGGCCGGCTACGACGTGCTGGACCTGACAAAAATTTACGATAACGTGACGTCATGGGTTTTCACAGACTGGTGTCATCTCACCAATGGGGCCAATTACATCATGGCCAAGAAATTGGCCACGCAGGTGAAGAACCAAGTATTCGGCTTGACCCCGGAGAAAGACGATCTGCTGGCGACACCCAAGGACACATACTTTCGGGACTATTCAAAGAATGCCAAGGTCCTCGTCAATGATAAGCCCACCGACAGCGGCTTGCGCATCCTCAAGGGATATCCCGGACCGCAGCTTTTAGTAGAGTCGGCTCACCACAGCTCGGGACTCCCCAAAGTGGTACTCGATCTGGGTGCTGTTGTGCCGGTTTCCAGGCTAAGGATTGTCTGGGGCGATAAGAAATCCGTCCCCTCGAACTGGAAGGTGGAGCTGTCCACCGATGGCAAGACCTGGGAGCCGTGGCTTGCTGTGAACAAGACTCATACGGACAATTTCGACCAATGGCCGGGCTTCGAGTACTTGGCCTTTAGGGAGATGCCGGCCCGATATGTAAGGTACATGCCTTCCGATGAACAGCCAATTCGGCTGCGGCAGCTAAGCGTGTTCCGGTAGGCCGGATTGAAAATTTGTTCGCGTCGGACATAAAGTGTTTGTCTCCTTTTGAGGAATAGAGTATAAATTAAAGTTTAATGTAGCTATCCCGTGGCTTAGGGCCGTTCATGCGCCGCGGGACAGGGAGACTCGAATATGCCCAAATTGAAATCTTGCCGTGGCGCGGCCAAACGGTTCACCATTCTCAAGAGTGGGAAGATTAAGAGAAAGAAGGCCTACCACAGCCACATCCTTACGACCAAGACTACCAAGCAGAAGCGAAACCTCAGGAAGGAAGCCTTCATTGACCCGAAGGATGCGAAACAGATCAGACGATTACTGCCGTACGGATAAGAGCACCAAGCATCTGTTTGGGATCCTCACGCGACAAAGAAGCGACGCGTGGGGTCTATCATGAGTTCATAAAGAGCTGAGGCGCGACCACCATGTTGCAGGAAAGATTCTCTAAGCTGTCTCGCTCGAAAGAAAGGCTCTTGAAGAAGGATATCAGGCTGTCTGCCTGGTCAAGGAGTTAATGATGCCCAGAGCACGAAGCGCACCGGCCAGCAGGGCCAGAAGAAACAAGATCATGAAGGCGGCCAAGGGATACGTTGGCGGCCGAAGCAGAACGCTGAAACAGGCGAAAGAGACCGTGGAAAGGGCTCTTTGCTATGCATATCGAGATCGCAGGACTAGAAAGCGCGATTTTCGCCGTCTCTGGATTACGAGGATCAGCGCGGGAGCCCGCCAGCAACGGCCTCCCGTACAACCCGCTTCGTGGAGGGTCTGAAGAAAGCCGACGTGGCTCTGGACAGGAAGATCCTCGCTGATTTGGCCGTGACGGACGCAGCCGCATTCGCAACTGTAGTTCAAGAAGCAAAGTCCGCCCTGGGGTCTTGAGGCCCTTCTCACGGAGAAGGATAATATAGGACCGGCTGTTGAGAATTGCGTCTCAATGCTAACCGGAAATATCTGCCGTTCCTTTTTCCCTCCCTCCCCCGGAGAGGGCAGGTGTTTCCGTCCTTCGGAGCAGTGGTCAGGAAAAGATGGTTCGGACGCGAACCTCAACGGGCTTAATCAAAAAAGCGGTTGAAAGAAACCAGCTTTTGGAACGGCGCTCGGGCGAACTGACGGCGGTCTTTTAGGGCCGCTTTTTTTGGTTTGTGAGGATACCATGAAAGAGCAACTCGATAGACTTAGAGAACAAACCCTTGTGTCGATCGCCCGGCTTGAAGATGAAAAGTCTTTGGCGGATGCAAAGACTCGTGTACTCGGCCGGAAGGGCGAACTGACCACGCTCCTGAGAAGTCTGAGGGATCTGCCTCCTGACGAGCGCTCGAAGATCGGGCAACTGGCAAATACAATCAAGGCTGAATTGGAAGAAAAGTTCGGCGAAAAAGAAGCCGCTCTGCGTTTACAAGCCGAGCAAGTAAAGCTCGCCGTAGAGTTCGTAGATGTCACTCTTCCCGGCAGAAGATCCATGCCCGGCCGCACGCATATTTTGAACAGAGTTACCGATGAATTGATCGAGGTGTTTAGAGGATTGGGCTTTCAGTTGGCCGAAGGTCCGGAAGTGGAGTTGGATTACTACAACTTTGAGGCTCTGAATATTCCTCGGGACCATCCTGCCAGAGACATGCAGGACACATTTTACTTCTCGGATAATGTGGTGTTGAGAACCCACACTTCACCCGTTCAGATCCGAACAATGGAAAAGCAGGAGCCCCCGATTCGGGTAATTTGCCCGGGCAAGGTGTACCGAAGAGATGCCGACATTACTCATTCTCCGATGTTCATGCAGATTGAAGGGCTTTGGGTGGACAAAGGCATCTCGCTGGCCGATCTGAAAGGGGTACTTACGGCCTTCGTGCACGAATATTTCGGAGAAAGGTATTCTCTGCGCTTTCGACCCAGTTTTTTTCCATTTACCGAGCCATCGGCCGAGGTGGATATACAGTGTGTGATCTGCGGCGGAACCGGCTGCAGAACGTGCTCCAACACAGGTTGGTTGGAGATCCTGGGTTCGGGGATGGTGGACCCGGAGCTTTATCGGTTTGTAAACTACGACCCGGAGATTTACACGGGGTTTGCTTTCGGCATGGGGGTCGAAAGGGTCGCTATGCTGAAGTACGGAATCCCGGATATCCGAACCTTTTACGAGAACGACGTACGCTTTTTGAATCAGTTCTGATGCCGAATGTGGCGGTTAATCTGTCGTGCCCTCATAGGGTCCTTGTGGCAAGCGTCTCTTGAAACGGCAGTGGGAGAAGCCGTTATTGTGCGGCTTTTTCTCGATTTGATAAGGGGTGAACGGAAATGCTCGTCAGCGTGAACTGGCTGAAGGACTTCGTGGAAATCGATCGATCCGCTGAGGAGATCGCCGATCTTCTTACCATGGGAGGTATCGAGGTGGAGAGCGTGTCCCACGTGGGGCACGAACTTGAAACAGTATTTATTGGCAAGGTGGAAGAAACAAGTGCTCATCCGAAGTCCGAAAAGCTCAGTCTGGCGCGCATCAGTCTGAACGAGCGGGAGGTTACGGTTGTTTGTGGTGCCCCCAATCTACGCGCAGGCCAATTAGTCCCATACGCGGCTCCCGGTACTGTTCTCATATCCGGGCAGAAGATAGAAGAGACGGAAATCAAGGGCGAGCCTTCCTCGGGAATGCTTTGCTCGGAAAAAGAGTTGGGTTTGGGAGACGACGCGTCGGGCATTCTCGTTCTGGATGAATCTTGCAAACCCGGAATGTCTCTTACAAAAGCTTTTCCGCTCGTAAAAGATGCGATCTTGGAGATATCGGTCACGCCCAACCGCGGGGATTGCCTTTCGGTCCTCGGCGTTGCCCGAGAACTGGCGGCTCTCACAGGAGCCTCATGGAAAGTTCCGGAGGTGCCTGTTGCAAAAGGGCCGGCCAGTGTCAAGAAGAGGATAATCATAGAAGTCCCGGACCCGGACCTCTGTCCGCGTTATGTGGCGACCATGGTTGAAGGCGTCAAGATCGGACCGTCTCCTCTGGAGATCCGTCTCAAACTGATCAGGGCAGGAGTACGTCCGATCTGCAATGTTG
Organism: uncultured delta proteobacterium; assembly: GCA_963789265.1. Taxonomy (GTDB): domain Bacteria; phylum Desulfobacterota; class Desulfomonilia; order Desulfomonilales; family Desulfomonilaceae; genus CAWBBA01. The sequence continues at coordinate 451,093 of CAWBKB010000001.1, forward strand.
TGGATGCCACAAATCTTGTTCTCATGGAATGCGGGCAACCGCTCCACGCGTTTGACTACGACCTGCTGGAAGACCGGCGGATCGTGGTGCGCCGCTGCAACCCTGGTGAGAGGTTCGTGACTCTGGATGGGGTCGAGAGGCGGCTGCCCGAGAATGCTCTGATGATCCGGGACGGCAAACGATCTGTGGCTCTCGCTGGAATCATGGGCGGGATGAATTCGGAGATTACAGAAAACACTTCCTGCGTGCTAATCGAGAGCGCCTGTTTCGAGAGGTTCGGCATCAGGCGAACTGCCAAGGCTCTGGGAATGAGTACCGAAGCCTCATACAGGTTTGAACGAGGAATAGACCCCGAGGGCACGATCTGGGCTGCTCACCGGGTCGCACATCTTATCTGTCAATTGGCGGGAGGGACGGTTCTATCCGGCCGCGTCGATGTTTATCCTGCTCCCATTGTGAGGCCTCCAGTTTCTGTCAGACCAAACAAAGTGAACAGCCTGTTGGGTTTGAGCTTGAAGGACGAAGAGATTTCTTCCTATCTGATGAGGCTTGGAAATACCGTCAAACAAGCCGCTGGGATGAACGGAGAGATAGTGAGTGTTCCTCCTTCCTGGCGCTGGGATTTGGATAGAGAGGAGGACATGGCAGAAGAGGTGGCCCGGCTCCACGGTTTTCAAAATATACCCGTATCCATGCCCTGCTACAGATCCGCCCCGGATAGGAGCGGTGAGAACTTGAACCGCATTCGACGGGTGAATACGTTATTGAACGCCTCCGGTTTCTCCGAGGTGATTACAATGTCCTTCGTATCCGTGGACGCGGCACGTGAGTTCAGCACTAAGTCGGGAGACCCGGGAGAATTGATCCTAATCAATCCTCTAACGGAGGATTATGTTGCGATGCGGACTTCACTTATCCCAGGGATTCTGGCCGTGACGAAGCGAAACATAAATTTTCGTTCCGAGAATTTAAGGCTTTATGAAGTGGGTAAGACTTTTTCGCCGGTGCCTGGAGACGAACTCCCCAGAGAAGACCTGAGATTGGCAGGGATAGCTACGGGAGCGCGATACCCGGAACTCTGGAACCTTCCGCGCGATCAGGAAGTCGATTTCTACGACGTGAAGGGGGTGCTGGAAAGCCTTTTGGAAGGCTTGGGTGTCCAGGAAGTGGTCTTCGTGCCATCGAATGTCCCCTTCCTGCATCCGGGCAAATCCGCGGACATGATCCTCGAGGGCGAGAAACATTGGTTTTCTGGGAGAGGTGGCACCCGCGAAAACTCGGGAATACGATTTGCCTGGAAGAACTCTCATGTTTGAGGTTCTCCTGGAGCCTCTGTTCGTTCGGATGCGCAAGGAGAGAGTTTTCACGCCTATTCCTCGCTACCCTTATATAGAGAGGGATTTATCATTCATCGTTGAAGAAAAAGTTTCAGGTGATATGATTAAACACTTGATTTCACGTTTGGCACATGATATTATTGCGTCCGTGATCCTATTCGATTTGTATCGAGGAAAATCCATTCCGGAGGGCTGCCAAAGTATGGCCTTTCGGGTCCGATATCAGGCAGAGGACCGCACTCTGACTGATGAGGAAGTCCAGGAGGTCCATTCTCGTGTGGCGGACGCCCTTGTAAGGGAATTGGGCGCCACAATGAGGGAATGAGGACCGAAACAGCCGGCGCCTAGAAGTTACAGACCGGCCAGGCTCAATCGGTGCCTTCTCGGTAAGACCTCTGGATCCTGTTGGATTGGATTCTCATGTGAGGGGTGGTCGCGCTATGACTATCGCAATTCCGGAGAAGCAGTATTTCAAGATCGGTGAAGTAAGTGAAATTCTGGATGTTGAGCCGTATGTTCTCAGGTACTGGGAATCGGAATTCAAGATTCTCAAGCCGACCCGGACTCGAGCTCGACAGCGTCTTTATCACAAAAAGGACCTCGAACTCCTTCTTGAAATTAAGCATCTCCTGTACGATGAAAAATTTACCATCGCCGGAGCCAAGAAGCGCCTTCAGGAGATGAAGAAGCAGGTCTCCGCTGAGAAAAAGGCAAAAAGGCCGGCGAGAACGGCTAAATCCAGAGAGGAACTTGAGGTTCCCTCCATAAGAATGGAGAATTTGACACATTCAGGTAATACGGATTACCGGGAAATTCTCCTGGAGATCAAGAAAGAGTTGAAGGAACTCAGGTCAATCCTGGAAGGGTAACTTCCCGATATACCTTTTTGAGCCCTTTTTGCGTGCCGTGCCCCGATCGGTAACCTGGAATATGTGAGGATTGTGCATCGCTCAATCCTTTTTTGTTTTTGGAGGGCCCGCAAGCGGCAAACCGACGGGTCACCATTCGCTTACGGGTGGGCACGCCTTCCGGAACTGTCTCAAAACTAATGAACCGAACCGAATCGAAACACGAAATCCCCTCACCCTAGCTCTCCCCCACAGAGGGAGAAGACCATAATAGCTGCTCTAGAACAGCTCCCTCTCCGTCTGTGAGAGAGCCGGGGTGGGGCAACGAAATACGCACCGGGATTCCATCGTGCCACGATTTGGGTCGCCCAAATATTTTTGAGACACTTTCCGAAAACCTGCCCAACAGGTTTAATGACACTTTCCCGCGGAAAACTGCTGGCGGTTCGGTTTTTTGTTGCCTGAACAGGCTCTCTGAATTATAGTTTAATAAGAATTATCTGGTGAAAAGTGTTTTATAATTTTGAATGCCAAGATCATAGGAGCTAAAAATGAGCACTCCCATGCATTGTCCCGGCTTGCAGGCTAACAAAAATTTGGCGTCTTTCACCTGCAAATGTCCCAACTGCGGCAAGGAGAAGGAAATTTTTTCCGACGAATTCGACAGGCCACACACTTGTGCAGCGTGCAATCAGCCCATCGATTTTAACCAATGTACCCTGGAATCCGGAAGCTTTCAGTTGAAGTAGCTGTCGAAGCCAGATCAAGTGAGGCGTTTCGCCGCCGGCTACATGCCGGACGGTCGATCGAATGCGGCTACTGCCTACACAGGGTGGTGGACGCGATGTGTACAGCAATTGCTAAAAAATTTGGTACGAGTCGCCCCGAGTTCCGCGAAGTCACCCGGACCTCGATCCGGGGTAGGTCGGGCCATGCCCGATCCCGCTAAGAGCGGGACGACGGCCGCGGGCCGCCCTACGCTATGCCCGTGTACGCGGACATGACTGCGGCAGGATGCCCGTCCACCAGAAGCCCGGTGTCACCTGCTTGAAGGAGAATCGGTGTAAGGCGTGTGTCCGACGGAAGAATCGCTTCAATCACTCTGCAAATCACGTGAGGCGGCTCGTCGCTCGGCTTCCTCTTTGGTCGCTCACGGGAAGGCAAATCGTGAAACAGGCCCCTTTTCCTGGTTCGCTTTCCACGTCAATAGTCCCACCGTGCTCCTTTATGAAGCCATAACATATACTTAGGCCTAGCCCCACGCCCTTTAAGACCTCTTTCTTGGTGGTAAAAAAAGCGTCAAAGACACGATCCAGGTTCTCTGGGGGTATTCCCACCCCTGTATCTTCTATCCTGATGGTTATATTATTGTTGGTGAAGTCCGCGCCGCTGGATACACGAAGTTGGCCTCCCGACTCCATAGCCGCATTGGCATTTATTATCATGTTGATAAGAACCTGCTTCAACTGGCTTTCAACAGCCATGATGTGGGGCAGATCAGGATTGAGATCCGTAAATACCTGTATGTTGAGGTTCATGAACTGCTTCTCGTAAAACAGTAAGGTCTCTTCGATGAGTCTGTTGACATCGGTGACAGCTCTTTTTTCATCGTCCGGTTTGAAAAACTTGAGCATCTTTATGAGAAGCACCGATGTCCGCTTACACTCGTCATAAGCCAGGTCCACAAACTTGCGCTTGTAATTGTCCCGGGGCACTGCATCTTTGATAAGTTCCAGGCAGTTCATGATGCCATAAATCGGATTATTCAATTCATGAGCCAATTGGGAAGCCATTTTACCCATCGCGGAAAGTCTCTCTGCCTGAATCAGTCGCTTCTGAAGACGGTTTCGCTCTGTGGTATCTCTCATGAGACCCTGATAACTCACGATCCGGTCGGAACTGTCCCGTCCAGCGTATCCGCTCATGGAAACATCTCTTAATGTTCCGTCCTTACGTCTTATCCGTATTTCATAGTCCTTGACTACTCCCTGCTTGAGAAACTTTTTCCTGAAGTCCAACATCTCTTCCCGGCCCACGAACAGGTCTCGGTAGTAATTCATTGCCAGGAATTCCGCTTTCGTATAGCCGGTGATGTCGCACACGGCCTGGTTGCAGTTCGTTACCGTCCCCGCTGCATCCGCTATAAACATTCCGTCCTGAATGTTTTCAAACAAGTCCCTGAACTTGATTTCGGTAGCGGCCAGTTGGTCGCTCATGAGTTTCTTTTCCGTGTGATCGACCACAAACCCGCGATATCCCTGAACCCGGCCCTGTTTGTCTTTCCATACATGGCTGGACAGGCTCACATACAAAGGACGTCCGTCCTTGCGTTTGAAAGTCGCTTCATAGTCCTGAACGTAGCCCTGCTCTTCAATTGTCTTCTGAAACCTGATCCGATCTTCGGGGTTCATCCAGAGATCTCTATTGAGGTCCAGTGCCAGGCCCTCTTCCACCATGCTGTAGCCTAGCATCCCCACCAGGGCTTTGTTGCAATCCAAGAATCGCCCTTCGCGGGTGCTAATGTAAAAGCCGTCGCGGGCCTGCTGGAAGAAACCGATATAATTTCGCTGGATCTCCGTAATGCGGTCATCGATTTCGTCAGGGGTCATGTGGTAGACCGATTTCATAGAACCTCCGTGACCACAAGGCGTGCTTAAGGAAATTACCGAATTAGAGACGGGCCGACATCTGTTTCTCAGTCCGCGTGCAGCAGGCGAGACACTTCTCTTTTTAGCATTTCCAGGGGAAAAGGTTTGGCAAAGCAGACATCCGCGCCATTTTGTTTCATCTTTTGATAATTCTCCTCGTCCAAGTACACGGAGAGGACCATGACCTTGATGTGGCTTCTTGATGGGTCCTGCTTTATTCTGCGGCACACCTCGTGCCCATCCATATTGGGCATCATGATGTCGAGGATCAGCAAGTCCGGGTTGAAACGGCTTACCTGAAATCCCGCCTCAAATCCGTCGGACGCGGACACAATTTCGTAATCGTAAGGCTCTTCTTCAAGGGTTCGTACAATGGTCTCCACTATCAGGGCGTCGTCTTCCACCACAAGTATCTTATGGGAAGGTCCTTCCACTACGCTATCAATAACAGGCAAGCCCCGGCACCTTAGAAACTCTTCAAGATCTTCTCGCCTCACGCGGCGATGCATTCCGCCCACTCTGTGTGCGATCAACTGCCCCTCATCGATCCAGTTGGAGACTGTCTGAGGCGAAACGCCACAGTACTTACTTGCTTGATAAAGGGTCAGAGTTTCCATTGGGATAATGTTCCATGATGTGATGCCATGGTTCTTGTAGCAGTCGGAACTTGCACCGTTCAGCGGGCACCGTAGACTCACCGAGAATGCCGAGAAAGAGCAAGTTATCCAGCTTCACGTGCGCCGGCGCCACGTACAATCAGGCTGGTCTTGCCGTTTTGGCAGGCCGGAATTTGCTGCGCCCATCGTGCAGACATGGAAGAGAACAGAATTCTCCGCGGTCTCTGCGTTCTTCGCGGTGAGCGATTATTTCCATTTTTTAGGGTTTGTCAGTCCTTGTCAATGATTTTGCTTACTATACGGACGAACATCTCTCCCCGGTGGAATTCGTTCCGAAACATCCCGAACGATGCGCAGCCCGGAGAGAGTAGTCCCACGTCTCCTTGCTCGGCTTCTTCCACCAACCTTTTTACAGCACTTTCGAGATCGCCGAACCGCCCTACCACCTTATGCTCTCCACCGGCATCAGCGATTTTTCCGTAAAGAGCCTCGGTAGCGTCCCCTTCGAGCAGCGCGATCTTATGTGTTTGCAAAGCCGCGGCACGCGCAAACGGTTGCAGATCGAGCATCTTGTCGGAACCCCCGGCTATGAGGAGAATGCGCTTGCCATCCACCGAGTCCAGGGCAGCGCAGCCGGACACAGGAGTGGTGCTGGTGGCATCGTTGATGAACCCCACCCCATTCTTCTCACCTAGCCACTGGAGGCGGTGCTCAACCCCTCTGAAAGCCTCCACCACCGCCCGAATGACCTCCACCGGAACCCCCATGTTTCGGGCAAGGGACGACGCGGCGGCGACATTCTCTCTATTATGCCTACCTGGAAGCTGTATATTCCAACTTCCCGGGATGTCCTCGATATGAAAAAAGCTCTTCCCAGCAGGGGCTCCTTCAGCCAATTCCACGGTCAGAGCCTGATCGCCATTAAAAATACAGAAGTCCTTGTCCTGTTGGTAGAGGAAGATCGCCTTTTTATCGTAAATGTAATCGTCCATGTTCGCGTAACGATTCAGATGATCGGGATGAATGTTCGTGAACACCGCGGCCTTGGGCGAGAGTCTGGCGTCATGAAAACCCTGAAGCTGCCAGCTCGACAGCTCAAGAACTACTGTATCCGTCTTGCGGGCGCGTTCCAGCAGTGGAAGCGTCGCTTGCCCCATGATGTTGCCGGCAAGAAACACCCTTGGCCTGGCAACAGAAAGTATTTTATGAATAAGGGTCGTTGTAGTCGTCTTGCCGCGCGTTCCGGTGATCCCAACGACTTCGCCTTGGAAGTTTTTGCAAAAGAGGCTTTCATCCATCTCGACAGGCACGCCGCTGTCTGAGGCCATTTTAAGAAATTTGGAGGAACGTGGCACGTCGGCATTACGCAGAATCATATCTGCCGTGACAAAATCTGCTTCATCATGGCCCCCGAGATGAAACGTGATCGGGAGCCCTTCGAGTTTTTCCAACGAGGGGGCCAGTTGGTCTGCGGTCTTGAGGTCTGTTACCGTCACTCGCGCGCCGCTACGGACAAGGAAGAGGGTATCTCCCAAACCGCGGCCCAGCAGCCCTAGCCCCATTACGGTAATCTTCTTCCCGTTGAACATTGCAGCGGGATCGACCATAGATCTCACCTTAACACGCGGTATCCGGCTCCGCCATCTCCACCGTTAGGGAAAGGGTGGACGGGATCGCTCCGCAGCGAGGGCAAACTTCTATGGGAGCGCCATTGTCGAAACCGCAAAGTGGGCACGCCGAAGGAAACGTGTGTGTCCCACCTTTCCCTTCGGTCAATTCCATGATTTCGCCATCAAGAGACATGACAAGACTCGCCAAGTTTCGCACAACGATATGAAGCATCTTGAGTTGCAACAAAGGATCCAGTTCCTTGAAAAGTAAAGCATTTATCTGAAGCAACTTGCAATCCTCTTTGGCTATCACGCCGGCAGACCTTTTACGCCTGGCAAAAGCCCCAATTTCTCCGAAACAAGCTCCCGGCAGGAAATCCGACAGCTTGCGAGCTCTCTTGACCACTTCCACGTTGCCCTCGAGTAGGACGAAGAAGTTCGAGTCACTTTCATTCTCGCTTATTATGTGCTCGCCGGCCCGGCATGTTATGAACTCACTCACTTTTATCAATTGCTGGATCTCTTCCTCAGAGAATAGAGAGAACATCTCGAACTTCTTTAGACTTTGGACTAATTCCTTGTCCGGAGAAATAGCTGTGCGTAATCCCGATCTAAGGCATTCCCCGAGCGCCGTCGCCAGATCGCCGGCGCGTGGGAAGCGCCTGACGGGTGACTTTTCCAGACAACGTCCCACAATCACGTCAACTTCCTGCGGAATCTCAGAGTTGATTCGCCCCGGGGGAGGAAGACCTTCCGTACAGATTTTGGCCAACGTCTCTTCGGTGCTGGCTCCTCTGAAAGGCGCCTGCCCGGTTAACAGTTCAAATAGAACCAGCCCAAGTTGATAGATGTCTACTCTATGATCTTGTTCACGACGCAGGACTTGTTCCGGGGCCATGAACCGCGCAGAGCCGATAAGAGGTAGGCGATGGCCTTTCAGGTGCTTCCTGAATCGAGCGATGCCGAAATCAGTGATCTTCGGGACACCTTGAGCCGATAGGATAATGTTCTCGGGTTTGATGTCGCGATGAATGACGCCCTTCTCGTGAGCATAATCCAACGCCAGAGCCAACTCATAAACAATCTCTATAGATTTCTTGATGCTGAACGGAGACGTCCGAATGTGCTCCAAGATGGTCTTGCCGTAAATGAACTCCATAACCATGTAGAGCAAGTCACCTTTCTTGCCCACATCGTAAATGACCACAATATTAGGATGCAGGAGAGCCCCCGCGGTCTGAGTCTCCAAGAAAAAGTCCCTCATGACATTTTCTTTTGAGACCTCGATGCCCGGCAATGTCTCCAACGAAAAGGTCTTAATGGCAACGGGTCTTCGGATAATCTTGTCCATTGCCAGGTATACCTGCCCCATTCCCCCTCCGCCCACATAGCGGATGATGTCGTAGCGTTTGATTCTGTTCAGGGTTGCGTGCTCAATCTGATTCATCCGATTCATGAGACCTGTGCTTGCATTAAAATTGGCGCTTCATAGCGGACGGCCTCATACTCGTGTAAGGGCACGGCACGGAAACCATCTCAAGACTATTTTGATGCCTAGAATTGTGGCACGATAGGGCCTGATTCGTATAGTTGTTGCCCTCACCCCAACCCTCTCCCAGAGAGAGAGGGAGCTGTACCAAAGCAGCTATCCGATTCCCTTCGTCCTTTGTGAGGAGGGACAGGGTAAGGCGATTTCGCGTTACGATCTCGTCGTGTTCAAGGGTTTTGAGACACTTTCCACGCCGTGCTCCTACCGGCCTCAGCGATAACAACGGTGGCGCCTATTCAGACAAGGCCGGTTATCGGATCTCAGAGAGAATCAGCGGTCCGTTGTCCGTGATTGCGATTGAGTGTTCAAAGTGAGCGGAGAGTTTGCCGTCTGCGGTCACCGCGGTCCACTCGTCATCGAGGAGTCTGATTTTCCATGTTCCTTCGTTCACCATCGGTTCCAGGGCCAGTGCCATCCCAACCTGCAAGCGCGGATTCCAGCCGGCCCCTTTGTAATTCGGAATCTGGGGAGGCTCGTGCATCCTTCTGCCTATGCCGTGACCTACAAAATCACGCACAACTGAAAAGCCCTGTGATTCCACATGGCTCTGGATAGCACCGGAGATGTCTTGGAGCCGATTGCCAGCCACGGCTTTCTTTATCCCTTCATAAAGAGATTCTCGCGTAATGTTCAACAGTTTGAGGGCTTCAGCGGATATTTCCCCCACAGGATATGTTTGCGCTGAATCTCCAACAAACCCCCTATAGACCACTCCCACGTCAACCCCGACAATGTCCCCTTCTTTGAGGACACGAGAGCCGGGAATCCCATGGACCACCTCCTCATTGACAGACGAGCAGATGGCCGCAGGATAAGGCTTGTTGTTGCGCATCCGATAACCCTTGAACGCGGCTTTTGCCTTGGCCTGGATAATCATTGCTTCGGCCACTTTGTTAAGTTCACCTGTTGTGGTGCCGGGTTGGATCATTTGCCCTAATCGTTCCAAGATTTCGGCCACAATTCGGTTCGCATCTCTCATGGTCTCGATTTCACGAGAGGTTTTTAACACGATCATCGGATTTTTCACAACCGTCGCCCCTGCTTCCTGAATCCTAGCCGCATTATACAACGCCAATCGTACCATACCAGAAATTTGAGGCGCATGGATGGAGAAATCTCGCGACGATGGTAATAGTTCACCGCGGAGAATTCCGTTTTCTTCACACGTCTACGCGATGATTCCTGTTCGCTCTCGTATAAGTGAAAATCGGCAAAAGGTTTTCTCTGAACAGTTACCATTCGGTACCGCCCTCACGGAGTATCGTTCGTAGGCAAAGCAGCATCGTCAACGAAAGGTCGAAATGGTCGCCTTATGACCCAGCGCTTCCCTCCCGCGGGCAGACGCCCTATCAAGTGACGTCCCAAATGTATTTGCAATTCCGAACCTCGCATGCTGCCAAACCGAACAATCCTTGTTGGCATAAGGGACAAAAGCCATGCACCCAATTTCTTCAGCAGACCCGACCCGGGAGTTGCAGGCCTGGCATATAATCTCCTGTCGATAAAGCTGCGCACGTTCATAATGCGGCCGATCGCCCGGCCCGCAAGGCCGCCGTATATTCTCCGCGACTCTTTCCCTCTGTGTGCTGATACTATTCGGCCTAAAATCCAACTTGGTTCCACGACGTACGGGTCGACAAGATTGTTGTTGTCTCCTCTGGTGAGTACTCCTTGAGCGTCGCTGGAAACCACCCGATGGACTATCGCTTGCCCACCATCAGGATGAATGAACAAGATGACGTCTCCGCACCTAATCGTCCTGCCGTCATACGGGACTATATGGAGGATATCTGAAGCTCGGAATGTGGGATTCATGCTGGGACCGGCATAGAACATCCATTGCCCGGTTAGGAACCGAAGACAACTGACTTTGGCAGGCGCATGATCTGGCGAGCAATCCATATTCAATCCATGTAACCGCAGAGTGCGCAGAGAAGCAAAAGTGTATTCAGTTCAGCGTGTAGGATGTGCTGAACCCGGCCAAGGCAGGGGAAGCGCATCGGCCGCGTCCGCGCTCCGTCTTACACAATCGATGCGCTTCGCTTCGCTCAGCACATCCTACAAAATTACTAGATCGGAAGTGTCCTCGCTGTTACAGACCGGAATTTATCATGTCTTATCGCGTGAAAGTTGAAAAAATCTCAGCGTGCACAGCGTTCTCTGCGGTGAATATCACGTTCTCCGCGGTGAACTATTTCCGATCCAATGCCTTCTCTATTCCTTCCCAGAAGCGACCGGTGAGGCTCGCTCGCAAAGTGAAGGTCGGCACGGCTTTGGCGAGATCGCACGAATTCGCAAATAGCTTCAAATTGTTGTCTCTTTGCACGTCGTTTTCCGGACGTCGCCACATTCGCCCGCACACCTGACCTGCCGACTGGTTGATCCTTGCCGCGGCTCGGGCCTGGCCGATGCGGGCGACATCGTCGCTCTCGCCCTGGTCCAAGAAGAAAATCGCAGAAAGTGGAGTCGGTCTCTGCACGTTCCAAGTCTTCTCGGCCCTCCGAAAAAGGTAATCACTCCATGTCGGGAACGGATGTGCATGGTAAGATCCGGATGCCGAACGCACTACGAGTGTCTCGTCATCACATAAAACCTTCCAAGATTGGGGAACGCGTCGGCAGCACGTGCTCTTGCCTCGGCCTCCACTGGCCGCAATCAGAATTCCCTTACCGTCATGCTCGACCAAAGCCGCGTGGAGTGGCGTACCTCCCTGGTCGATTGCAGCCCGATAGAAGGGGAAAACCGCCTGCTGCATGGCCAGGATTGCCGGATCGTGATGCCCTATATCCAACAGTTCACAAACCATGTCAGGTACGTCGGGATTGGACCAGATACGCAGTGCTAAGAGATCGTGCATCTTCCAACCGCTGTGCGGAAGAGCGGATGGCTTGGGTAACAGAGGGAGGGGATTGGCAGTTTGACAACGGCCGATTCCTTCACCGCATTTAACGATGCTTATTTTTCGGAGCCCATCTGACTTTCCCGGCCTCAAAGTCATGATTGAAGCCAGTTGGTTCAGCCAGGCCGATGTACCGTTGCTCGCAACGAGGCGCCATGCAAGGCCGTCATTCAGATGGAGGATATAGGAGTTGTCACCACATGTTTTCTGCATCAGTTATCTCAGCATCAAGCTTCTGTCAGTCGCTTTACGAGCTTGCTGACGAACTGGTTGATTAGCCTCCATAAAAACCTGAAGAGCAATTCCTTGCGCCCCCACCATTCGGCTTACAGAATCCGCCCCCAGGAAACACTCCGTAATTCTTGCAAACCCCGGCATCCCCGCTCCCCAACGGGTTGCAAGCCCCTGAGGCGTACAGGTCATCCCGGTCGTCCATGTCCACTATCACGGGTTGGGTGTACGGAGGTCGCGAATTTTCCATCAGCCGCATCCTTCCATATTCTCCGGGCGATTTTGTCCCGGTGCAAAAAGCCGTGTCGTAGGAAACAGATCTCTCTTTGCAGCTTCCTCGCAGTACCAGTGTGGCGCCCAGAGGCTCTTGGAACGATAGAAATTCTGGGCCACACAGTTTCCGAGGCAGACACCCTTCATCAGGCAGTCACCGCATATTCCTTGCAGACGCCTCGGCAGGCCATTTCTCAGGTTTTGAAGAATAGGATTGTTGTTCCAAAGATCTTCCAACCGATCACGACCTGCGTGGCCGAAGACAAGCTCCGGCACGGTTTCTCCGATGCCGCAAAGCGCGTACGAACCATTACCGAGCACTCCAAGTATGCCCAATATGCCACATTGCCCGCCCCCGTCTCCTTGCTCTCCGAACATCTTGTTCAATGGACGAAAGGCCATGGGATGGCTGTAAAACAGCCTGAGCCTTGTTTTGGCAGAAAGTTCAGTCTCGACCCAGCGGCCCAGTTCCACTAGTTCGTCCATGGAGAGCGTCTCACCGGCCTCGTGCAGGCGTTCGCCTCGTGCCGTGGGCTGAACCATGTTGAACTTCACCGAGCCAGCGCCGAGCGACTCGGCCAGCCGAACCACTTGTTCCATCTGATCTCTGTTTCGGCGGATCAGAGACATTATCACTTGCGGTCTGATGCCTACGGCGACAAGATTCTTGATCCCGCTGAGGGCGGCATCGAAGCATCCCCTAACCCCTCTCATCCATTCATGGGTTTGGGCATCCGAACCGTCCAGGCTCACCGAAACGGACGGGCCTTCACAAGCCTTTATCTTTGCAGCTAATTCCGCGCTTAAAGCCACCCCGTTGGTTTCAATGGTGAGACTCAACTCCTGACAGCGGAGATAATCGAGGATTTCGCCTATTCGGGGGTGGATCAATGGCTCGCCGCCGGTTAATTTGACTGCGGAAAGACCCAGCAGTATGGCCTGATCTATGATGTGGAGAAACAACTCGAAATCAAGTGCAGTGGCTGATGCGCCTTCGCTCTGGTAGGTGGGTGCTATCCAGCAGTGGCGGCAACGGAGATTGCACTTTTCAGTCAGATAGAAGTAGAGTTGATTTAGAGGAAATTCGCGTTTAGTTGTCATAGGTTGAGCAGACATAAGTTGGTAGGACAGGCATCCTGCCTGTCATTCCCAATCGACAGGCAGGATGCCCCTAGGCGTTAAAATAAGCTTCAAGTCCTCTTCGTCCCGGAGGGACGTGCTGATAATAGCCCGGCGATTTATCGCCGGGAATGAACCGCCAAGAGACTTTTCTTCGTCCCCGAGGGGCGCCCGAAGGATGCATCCTTCGGGCGCCCCTCGGGGACGAAGATTGAATCATTGCTTATCGGTCACCCGGCAATGAAGAGAGTGTCTCAAAACGGTTGTAGTGGCACGATGACGACTCTCGGGGTGGTAGGGTGCGGTTAATCTCGCACCTTGGCCTCCCTTGTCTCCGACGAGCCGGGGCCGGCTATGAGTATGCCTCAGGCAGCCATGAGTCACTCTCCGTCCTGATGTCTTAGGCCGCGGTTAGCACCAGACGCCCCGTCAGCCAATGGCTGTAGAGCTTCTTGAGATTCAAGGTGGCGCACATCAAAGACCATTGAGCCTTCGCATTGGATAATCCGGACACGGTCCACCGTCTAAAGTCCAAGTGGCTCTTTATCCATGCAAAGACCGGCTCAATGATCACCTTGCGGGCTCGGAGTAGCGTCTTGCTTTCCGGGACCTCCCGTTTCTTGCGGTGACGCTCAACTGCGTCACGATAGATGTTAATGTCTATGAGACGGCCATTCTTGCTCTTGCTGCACTTCCACCGTTCAGGACACGTCAAGTAGTCCCGGCATCGATACCGCCGGATCTCGTTTCCGTTTTTTCCTGTGACTTTCTTCTGAAGAAAGTTCAGCGATGCGCCTTGCGGACAAATACAGACGTCTCGCTCTTGGTCGTAGACGAACTGGGAAGCGTGATAAGGGTCCCATTGAGCGCCTTTTTCCGCAGCGGACTCTCCCGACGACTTGGCGACCAAGACCTCGTACTCCTTCTCTTCGGCCAACGCGATTTGAGCCGATGCGAAGTATCCTGCGTCCGCCACGGTTTCCTCTGCGGTTGCGCCCAAATTTTCCTGAACTCGATCCAGCATGGGAACAAGCTGCCCATTGTCATTGCCTTCGTCGACCACTTCCTCAGCCACAATCATGCCGCTTTGTTGGTCTGCCACCGCTTGAGCATTGTAAGAGGGCTCAGTAGACCGCCGGTTCTTCATGTACCGGGCATCCGGCTCGCAGGGATGGACGACCTTCTTGTCAGTCTTATCCAATTCCTGCAAGGCCTTCTGTATCCGCTCCTTGCGTTTCAACTCGTCCTGCAGGGCTTCGGGAAGACGCCATTCGCCACCCTCCTCTTGCTCGCACCTCTCTGTCTCCGTCATGACGTCGGCAACGCACTTGTCCAAATTCTCAAGCATCCGCTCCAACTGATCTTGGTTCTTGAACTTCTCCCGAGATGATCCGACAGGGATCTTGGTTCCATCCAATGCATGAACCGCCATACCTATCAACTCGGCTTTGACTGCCACTTGAACCGATTGTTTGAATATTCCCTTGAAAACCTTCTTGTTGTCCCTCCAGAATCGCCACAGGGTATTATGATCCGCTGCATTCATACCCGTCAGCCAAATCAATCCCATGTTCTCCATGCATGCCTTCTCAAGCTTGCGCGATGACCTGATTCTGCTGAAATAGCCGTAGAGCCATGCCTTCAACAAAAGATCGGTACTATAGGGAGGACGGCCCGTTTCGCCATTCGGAACTCGAAAACCCAGCACCTCCAAATCCAAGGAATCCACAAAGTCTCCTATGAAGCGCGCTGGATGATCAGGCCCTATCCAGTCATCTATAGCGGGCGGAAGCAGAAACACCTGCTTGTAGTCGGCTCTGATTTGCGGCATAATCCTTTCCCTCTCCGATTCTCTTTTCACATCTCATTAGTAGAATCGGTTGAGAATCGCGAGCCCAAAATCGACTTTTGAGACAGTTTCTGAATTGCCGGGCTACTATCATTGAGCCCCTACAGGGCTCACAGAGGGCAGGCTCGTTATTTTAACGCCTATGGGCAGGACGCCTGTCCCACCGTCAGGTTTCGTTCTCGCTGCCCGCATGTGTCATGGCTTAGCGATGTGGTGACCGGATCCTCATTCGGGAGAACGCCACCGGCCTCCAGGAAACGTTTATAGCAGGAATCAGGGCTCGGATGATAGGCATGACCTGTCATAGAATCCGCCATTGCGGGACAACCGCCTCTGCAAAAGGCCACATACTCGCACCCACGACAAAAATCAAAATCTGCAAGGTGGATGGATGATCGATCCCGAAAACGATTAAGTTCCTCGCTGTTCAGCCACACTTCAGCCACCGAGTCAACGTTGATTCGGCCTAGTTCAATGTTTGACAGTTGCACGCAAGGGACTATGACCCCATCCGCCCTCACCGCCAATTTGGTCATCGGGCCGCCGCAGCTCGTCAATTGTCCTCCACCGGGCAGCCTCTTCAACCCCTTTTCCCGCGCGTGTTCTATGTCGAGCCATGCCTGCGCTTCAGCCAGCGGTCCAGCCGTGGCGCTGATGCGGTCACCATATTTCTGTGTGAGCTTCAAGAGGGAGTCCATAGCCAGACATCGCTCTTCAACGGTAAGCTGGACCTCATCGGTGTTTTTCCGGCACAATCCTAAATAACCGGCCGAGTTTGTTGAAAACCCGGGAAGGCCAACTACTTCCAGGAGCAACTTAGAGACTTTCTCCAGGTCCTTGACGTTTCGTCTGTGAATTGTAACTCGGACGGACGCGGGGAGTCGATGTTCAAGAAGCAGCCTGAGGCCCTCCACCGCGCGCCGAAAACTTCCATCGCCTCTGAAGCTGTCATGGGTAATCGGCATCGAGCCGTCAACAGAGACCTGAATGAAATTGCATCGGCCTGTGGAAGCTAGAAAGGCCGCGAGTTCACGTGTGATCAGAGTGCCGTTGGTGAGGAGGGAGAACCGCATCCGATTCCGTACGATCCCGTTCACGATTTCCCTGAAATCTTCACGAATGAAAGCCTCGCCCCCTTGCAGGCAAACCTCCATCACAGAGCAATCACGCAATTCTTCGAAAAACTTTAGCCATTCTCCGGTCGGCAGGTCTTCTTTAACGTCGCTTCCGCTCGTGAAATGGCTGCAGGTACTTGCAGCGCAGATTGCACTTGCCGGTGATCTCGATATCGACAGATCGCGGCGTCCTCATAAGAGTCATGTCAGTATCAATTGGCTTCGACCTCGTAACCAACAAAGCCTCGTGCTGCGAGGCCCTGAACAAATTCTTTCAGATGCGCGCCGGCTTCTTCCGGAACGTTTTCGAATTGATCCTGTAACTCGAGAAGAATCTCGCCTTCGGTGTGATTTCCATCAAGGCGTTTCCAGATGAACACACTTACAGGGTTCAACCCGAGCACCTTGCCCGAATCCGGGTCGAAGAGCAAGGCCCACTCGTCAAATTCCTCACGCAACACAGTCAAGGGATTGGCTATCGGCCTGTCCGCTTTCGACATGGAGTCAGTTGCCTCCACCGCGCAACGAGGATACCCGCGAAAGAGAGGGATTAACCAAATGATAACATTAGAAATCTTTTAAATCAAGCCGGGCTTGCCGCAGGCAGTAACGAATCAGCACACCAGTAACATCTTCCCGAATACATTGGCTGGAAAAAAGTAGGGGCAGACCCATGCGTCTGCCCCGCGCGGCCACGCGGGGCCACCCTGGATGTCATCTATACCCATTGCCAAAAGTTTTCTCGTTCCCGGGCTCCGCCCGGGAATGCCTGTCAACGAGGCTCTGCCTCGACCACAATCGTGAAATAAGGGCAGTTTGCGGGCAGAGCCCGCGCTAGGTATGGATTCCCAGGCGGTCCCGCGAGACGTGGGATTTCACTGTAGGGGCAGACCCATGTGTCTGGCCCGGGCGGACACGGCGGTCCGCCCCTACACGCCCCAGATCAAGTCCGCGATACCGAATGACCGGCAATTCTACTTTCCGCACGGGACGATCCCGACAAAGAGATTGCTTCGCTACACTCGCAATGACAATCCCTTCCCGCGTCCAAGTGAACTTTTACGGAAAAAATGCCGGCCGACGATAAGGAGGATGATCTGCCGGCATCCATGGAAGATACTTTAATTTCAAGCCCCGGCCCGGGGCCCTTTCTAGAAGCCTCAAGCCCCGCTAGTACAAGCCTGCGGGGATGACCCCCAAGAGCTGTAACCCTGATAATAATTAGGAGTACCCCAGTACCCGTGTCCGGGCCTGATAGGGATTCGAGTAATAGCCAGTTTGAGGCCACTGGTTGTATCCTCGTCGGACAGCCGGCCGAGGCTGAGCCGCGTAGGCCGGCGGGTACTGCCTTGCGACGGGTCTTTGTTGCCACTGATTCGCCCTATGCACACGAGCACTCTTGACAGTCTTCCTTCTCAACTTTCTCTTGGAGGACGGCTTGATTTGCCGGTTTGCTGTGGAGTTCGGGAGGGTGGCCTGATAAGTCCCTCGCGGAGCGACCGTCTGTTGAGCAACGAAGGGCTGTCGCGGAGCCACGGGCCTTACGGTGTAAGGCGTCGAGCCGCTATTTTGAACTTTCCCATTGTATTGCGGCGCACCCGAGTTCGTCGCATTGTACGTGTACGTCTGAGTATACTGCGAGTTGTATCCCGGCTGAATGTCAAGCGCGGTTGCTTGCGGGTTGCACAGTGGAAACAGCAGCATCGTGGCGGATGCAGCGATGAGCAATATCGTTTTTGATTTCATGGGGATCCTCCTTCGAGCGACATATCATTCAATACTGAGGATATATGTATATCTGCATGTAAATATAATGTCAAGCAGTATTGTTGATACGCTTGCCTCGGCTGATGCATACGGACAACTAAGGGCAGGTTTTCGCCGGCGCCGGAATGGATGATTCCAGATGAGACTCGGAACGCGGAACTTTGTTGCCCATCAGCCGCCTGAGCCACATAATACCATTCTGAAATGTTTTTTGTGAATGGGGTGCAGCCTTTGCTCAAAGTACGGACAATCGGTATTTCTTATGCGATAATCACGGAACCTCCGGGATCAAAAAGATGAGAGGACCTGGTTCTTCCGTCGCCTCTCTACCTATATTACGAGGATGCAACACGTGGATACGCTTCAGAGAGCCCTGGAAAAGAGTCCCGTCCAATCACGGGAGCGCCTTTTTGAATGCAAGGTCTACTATGAGGACACGGACTGTATGGGCGTGGTCTATCATGCCAATTACTTGAAATACCTTGAAAGGGCCCGCACTGAATACCTCGGAGACCGATTGACCGGTGTGGTGGATTACCACAGTCGCGGATACATGTTCATGGTTCACAAGATAGAGATGGTGTTCCATGGCCCGGCAAAGTTGGGTGATCTGCTCGTCGTGGATGTACCTGGATTGAAAGCACTACCCGATTTCGAATAGTGGTGAAGCAGATAATCATCAAGAAAGGGGAGCCGAAGGACTACCTGGTTACAGGCACCATCACTCTGGTCGCAGTAGGACTGGACGGCCAGTTGCTGCAAGTCCCCGCTGAGTTTCACGATTTGTGACCATAGGTGGGAGGAGCAGTGCGAGTTTCGGGCGGTTTCCCATCTGGTCACAGGTAAGATGTGGCGACAGGCTATGAGGTCGATCGACAATTTTCCCGGGGGTTGTATGCAAAGATCAAGGAGAAGGAGTCCAGGGTGACACTTAGTGAGAAACATCGGGTCTGCGGTTCGCATAGTGCTTGCCTGGTAGAATCCATGTCTGCGCCGGCACAGGGAACGGAGCTTGGATCCGCTCCTGCATTCGGCGTGCGCGATGGTCTGCTGAAGGGCCATTCTCAGTATGCGGTGTCATACATCATAGTGGTTCTCCTTTTAATAGCAGTATGGCCCATCAAATCCAGCGCACAAGACGAGCAGGCTGATCTTCTCATCGACAAAGCCCTGAAAATGTCCGGAACAACCGGACAACTTGAGAGGCTTGGAGGAGCTATTCTTTCGGCAATCCCTGCCGATGCGTTTCCCCGCAGTAGGATGAGAACTGAAGTAGCCGCGTTCATCCAAAAAGAAGCCGGAAAAGAGCAATTGCTGTCCCCAGTCCGTGCGGCGCTGAAGGAAGAATTCAACAAAGAGAATATTGAAAACGTGATCGCCTTTTACGATTCCAAGGTCGGCAGGAGAATCGGGCGTCTCCAGGGAAATTCTCTCGCCCCTTCGCTGCTCAAAAGCGTTCGGGAGGGGCGAAAAACGGCCATGTCCTTGGAAGAGGGGAGGCTGAACATTTTTCGAAGAATTATAAAGGCTGAGCGTGTGCCGGAGCTTAACCGCGTCTTTTTGAAAAGCGTCATACAGGGATTGATCGACGCCTCTCCTGCTGAGGGATCGGCACATAAGGGACCCTCGGAACCTGCCCGGAAGAAGATAGGTATTATGGAAGACGCAATCCGCTCAGACCGGCATCGCACGGAAGAAATTGCGCTGGTTGCGTTTGCATACACGTTCCGTTCCGTAGACGACAAGGAACTCTCGGAGCTTGCCACGTATGACGCATCCCCTGCTGCCGCCTGGTTTCGGAATGCGGTCCAAAAAGGATTCGCTCGTTCCGTTTACATAACTGCCAAGTCGTTAGGGTCAGCGATAATACAATGGCAGAGTCAGCCGCTACGAACCAGGTCGAAGCATGTGCAAAGTCGAAGCGATGGCTGGATCCACCGGACGGAGCGCCGCGCTGACGGCCACGATCGGTGAATCTTCCCCTTGAGAGGCTTTCAGCCCGTGGAAACGAGATCTTTGAGAATCCTCACGCTTGTTCTGCTCTGTACAGCAGAAATGCTCACAGCGAACGTCTTTGCCGTGAATGGGAGCTTCACTCGGTACATCGACCCGGAGAAACGATTCGCTTTTGACTATCCGTCGACCATGAATGCTCTGGTAGTCAGCCATGATGAGGTTAAAATTGCACATCCTCGGGCCACTTTGCGTATCACCGTTCTAGTCGAAATGCGCCGCCGTGCGGTCTCTGCAAGCGCCGAGGCACTGGTGGCTGCATTTAAGAAGACGCTGAAAGAAGAAATGAAAGGTTCAGCGGTTTTGGAGGAGGGCAAATTGCCCGGTCTTGAGGGCTCCCAGGGCTATATAGTGTGTTCCTTCAAGGATCTAAAAGGAATACAACTTGTCCAATTGATTCAGTATTATGTGACTGAGGATCGCGTCCTACAAATGATCATCTCGGATCGGCCGGAGGGCTTCAAGAATCTTGAAGCAGTAATACGAAGGATTCACCACTCCCTCAGAATTTTGAACCCAAAGTTGAAATAGGCGTTGGCGCGCGGGAGCCGAAACCAACTGGGTGAAAAGAGGCACGGACGCATGTCCGACTTTCGATTAATTTCCGATTTTTCTCCTCGAGGCGACCAGCCTGCTGCGATAGATGCGCTGGTTAAAGGAGTGCAAGCCGACGCGAAGCATCAGGTGCTTCTGGGGGTGACGGGCTCGGGAAAGACCTACACTATGGCCAACGTCATGGCACGCACAGGCAAGACAGCACTTGTCTTGGCCCCCAACAAGACCCTCGCCGCTCAGCTATTCAATGAGTTCAAAGCCTTGTTCCCCGAAAATGCGGTTGAGTACTTCGTCTCCTACTACGACTACTATCAGCCGGAGGCTTATATCCCCCAAAGTGATACGTACATAGAAAAGGATTCCAGCATCAACGAGACTATCGACAAGATGCGACATTCGGCCACTCGCTCACTTTTGGAACGCCGCGATGTCATTATCGTCGCGTCTGTGTCTTGCATCTACGGACTGGGCTCGCCGGAGGCCTACCAGAACATGCTCGTGCATTTGATCCAAAAAGAAGAAAGTGGCAGAGATCAGGTGCTTAAGAAGCTCGTTGAAATCCAGTACGACCGTAACGACATGGATTTCCACAGAGGAACGTTCAGGGTGAGGGGGGATGTCGTCGAGGTCTTTCCGGCATACGAGGAGGATCTCGCAATAAGGATTGAATTTTTTGGAGATACGGTCGAAGGCATTTACGAAATAGATCCGTTACGAGGAAAAATTCTCAGACCCCTCGATAAAGTAGCGATCTATCCGGCCAGCCACTATGTGACCGAGAGATCGAGGCTTCTGGAATCTGTTGAGCTTATCCTTGAAGAGATGAAAGATCGGGTAGAATACTTCAGGAAAGACAATCGCTTTATTGAAGCGCAGCGCATCGAAGAGCGAACTCGATTTGACATTGAGATGCTTAAAGAGATGGGGTACTGCAACGGCATCGAAAATTATTCCAGGTACCTGACCGGACGCAAGGCCGGCGAGCCTCCCCCCACTTTGCTGGAATATTTTCCGAGGGACTCACTCATTTTCATCGACGAGTCTCACGTGAGCGTCCCCCAGTTAGGCGGCATGTTCAGGGGCGACCGTTCCCGAAAACAGACTCTGGTGGATTACGGCTTTCGTCTGCCGAGCGCGCTCGACAACAGACCGCTCCAGTTCAAGGAGTTTGAATCCCATGTGTCTCAGGCCATTTACGTCTCCGCGACGCCGGGCCCGTATGAACTGGAGAAGGCCGGAGATCAGATAGCGCAACAGGTGATCCGGCCCACCGGTCTGATGGACCCGGTGATCGAGCTCCGGCCCGCGTCCAACCAGGTGGATGACCTCCTGGACGAGATACGGAAACGAGTTGATAGACAAGAAAGGGTACTGGTCACGACGCTCACCAAGAAAATGTCCGAAGACCTTACTGAATACTATGGCACTCTTGGCGTACAAGTTAGATACCTGCATTCGGAGATCAGGACCATAGAAAGGATGGAAATTATCAGAGATCTGAGGCTCGGAGAATTCGATGTGCTGATCGGCATAAATCTTCTCAGAGAAGGGCTCGACATTCCCGAGGTAGCATTGGTGGCGATTTTGGATGCGGACAAAGAAGGTTTCCTTCGTTCGGAACGCTCGCTAATCCAGACGGCCGGTCGGGCGGCTCGAAACGTCGAGGGGACGGTGATTCTCTATGCCGATAAAATTACCGACTCCATCCGCAAGGCTCTGGATGAAACGAACCGGCGACGAAAGATTCAGATGGAATTTAACCGTGAGAACAACATAACGCCCGAGTCGATTCGCAAGAGTATCGCGGATGTTCTCTCTTCTATGGCAGAACAGGATTATGTTACAGTCGAAGTGGAGCGAGAGGACCAATTCGCTGGGATCCCCCTGGATGAAGTTCCCAAGATGATCGAAGATCTTACTCGTGAGATGTTCGAGGCCGCACGCGACCTTGAATTTGAAAAGGCCGCGGATCTGCGGGATCGCATTCGCGAACTTGAAAACGTTCGCGTCCGGTACGGAGCGCTCTAGAATGGCGGCGTTCTCTGAACACAAGTTTCCAAGCTTTTTGAAAAAAGAAAGCCTAGAGCACCATTTTCGATCTCCTTGTGGAAGGCTATCCCAGGCTATATCGTAAGCGATCATGAATTTTCACATCCAAGCGAGCTAGGAGGAGTTTGGTATGCCCTTTGCCAACATAAACGGGATCAACCTCTATTATGAAATTCAGGGTTATGGCACCCCTCTTCTGCTCCTGCACCACGGTTTCGGATGCAGCAAAATGTGGGGAAAGTTAATAGCGCCATTAGTCGAGCAAGGATATAAGGTTATCTGTTACGATCGACGGGGGTACGGCCAGTCCGAACAACTCGCAGATTTTGACGATTTTTACGTGAGTGAGCGATTCAGGCCCGAGAGCGTCAAGGAACTGGAAGCACTTCGTCACTGGCTCGGGATCGATTCATTGCATGTTGTGGGGCAGTGCGAAGGCGGCGTTGTGGCAACAGACTACGCCGTACAATATCCGGATCGTGTTAAGAGCATAGTGATATCGAGCACCTTATGTTACAGCACGGTTCACATGTCTGAATTCAATGCGTCAAAATTCACTAAGAGCTTCGCAGAATTGGATCCGGATCTGCAAGAGAAACTCGTAGGCTGGCACGGCAAAAGAGCTGAAACATTTTTCAGTCAGTTCCGTCAATACGGCGGATCTTACGGAAAATCTTTCTTTGATTTGCGACCGACATTGGCCTCTGTCAATTGCCCAACTCTGGTTTTGTATCCGGACAGAAGCTTTCTTTTTGAAGTGGAGCAGGGAATAGCCTTTTATCGGCATCTTCCCAAGGGAGAGTTGGCCGTACTGCCAAATTGCGGACACAACACGTACGATGAGCAACCAAAAGAATACGTTTATCACATCGTCAATTTCTTGGCCCGACATCGCTTTGGCGATGAAAGCCCGTTCGTTGCCGAGACTGTACGGCCGGTAACTTGTGCGGGATGAGACTGGCGCGGCAACGGATTATGTCCACAAGGTAAATCAGAGCCCTAGCGACTTTCGTGGCACGATCTCGACAGAGACACCGTGTTCCGGGTAGGGGCGGACCCGCGTGTCCGCCCAGGGCAGACACATGGGTCTGCCCCTACAATTGGTTCCCTCGTATGGGGGCATGACGGCATGTACGGCGCGGGTTTCAAACCCAATGCTGTTGACTTAAGAGATCTCCGTCTACCAGCACCGTCACCCCGGCGAAGGCCGGGGTCCAGAGAAGATTAGGAAAACCTGGATTCCGGCCTCCGCCCATTTGCGTTAAGTTAAGCATGATGCGTAATAAAAACTGCTGTTCAGCATGTAGGATGTGCTGAACCCTGCCAAGGCAGGGAAAGCGCATCGGCCGCGTCAGCGCTCCGTCTTACACAATCGATGCGCTTTGCTTCGCTCAGCACATCCTACGAAATTGCTGCTTAACTTAACGCGAATTGGCCTTCGCCGGAATGACGAAGCCAGGGCCTCGTGGAAAGCAAGACTCCTGGGCAAGAGACATCCAGCTTAATTCAACAGCATTGGGTTTCAAACCCGCGCCCTACCATCTGACGGTTTTCTCTGTGCGCTCCGTGTCTCTGTGGTGAATTCTTGTCTTCCCGTCAGTTCACCTCACCCACCAATATGAACGGTGCCCAATAAAAGGGATGGTCATAACCAGCCTTACGGATTTCTTGCCTGGCAAGTCGTAGCGCTTCCTGCTTATTCTTCCCTTCTTTCAAGTGCTTGAAGAAGCTCTCCACGAGATTAACAGAAGCTTTCTCAGATACGCTCCAGAGGCTCATCAGAACACTTTTCGCACCCGCGTACTGGAATGCCCTGCCCATTCCCATTGTGCCCTCGCCTGATATTTGCCTCCCCAGGCCGGTCTGGCACACGGTCAGCGCGGCTACGTCGCAGTTGAGCTTCAAGCCCAGGACTTCACTCAATCGCAAGAAACCGTCGTGACCCTTCTGTTGATCGAGCAGAGTCAGCACCAGCACCGGTTCCTGGATACCCGGCAATTCCTTGCCGAAATATCCGTGGGTGCCGAACACCACGGACCGATAAGGTGTGAGGTCTTTGTCGAGAAGAACAGATTTTTTGGCCTGCATTCCTTCATAGAGGTCGGTTTTCGGATCGTCCTTCTTTAAGGATTCGCCGAGTTGCGCGGTTAAGGGCAGTCTCGGCCAGGTGAGCCCCTCCTGAATCTTCATGGACATAAGGATTTCTTTGGGAAGGTTGTTGAGGAGTTTCTCCTTCTCCTGGCGGGCAAGTTTGATAAAACGAGGATCATCCTGGGAAAAAACTGGATCGACCAGTGCAAGCGTCTTTTCCCCGGGGTTGCGCTGTTTTTCGAGAGTACGTGCCAGGGTAAGGGCCGTGATGGACTGGTAATAGGATATGGGATTGCGACCGCCGAAAAACTCAGCACCTGAAGTAACAGCCGTTTTATCGCCCTTTACAATTGTTCCTTTGTCGTTGAGCACGAGCATCTCGAACGGGACTACTCCGAGCGAACCGTCAGGAATGATAATGAGGGGGGTATCCTTGGGCAGTGCCGGCAGGACATCCGCGAGAAGCATGTCGGAGAGTTTCTTACCGGCAGCAAAATCAAATGCTGCAAGTTTCTTTCTGAGAGAATCGTCGGGTCCCAGATCCAGAGGTTCCCGGAACTTCCTGACGAGACCGTCAACCTCTTTTCTCGCAACCGGCTTGAAAAGACATTTTACCAGGCTCTTTCCCTTCGTGAGATAGATGATGATTCCCGGGTCCGTGACCTGGTACGCCAATACCCATTCGTTATCTTTCAGGGCAGATTGATCCAAACCCATTGGTTGAGGATACTTGGTCGCGGCAAAGAAAGGATACTGTTTGCGGAGCATCTCAATATGCGCGGCAAGTTTCTCTTTTGCCGTTTTAACCTGGGGCTCAAGCGCGGCTATGACCTCTTTGTTCTGCTTCTCGTACGCCTTCTGGAGGTTCTTGCTCAAAGCGGCGAGACTGTCATTAAGCTGCGAATCTTTTTCCAGTACATCCTGTGGAATGTGCGGAGCAGACCCTTCTGCTCGCTTTGAGATGCGTTCGGCAAACATACGGGCTCGGGTGTATTCGGATTCCTTTAATGCATCCAGAGGCTTGTTCAGCTTCACCAGGTACTCTGGCAAGTCCCTCGTACGGGGCGGTCCTGTAAAAGCCGCCGACTCTGACATTGTAGAACTCCGCCCTCTCGGAAGGGTTCAGGCCGGCACGCAGATCTTCGGTACGATCAATGGCTTTGCGAAAATAGTCCGCGGCCCCAAGGTTGTCCCACATCTTCTCGTATGTCATTCCCAGGCCGGTATAGGATATGAAGAGATTCGCTGAATCCTGGTTCTTCTCAGCGCTTTGCCGAAGTTTCTCGTAATACTCTTTTGCCTTTTCGTAATCCGCTTTGAGCAGATTGAGCCTACCCAGGGAGCTGTTGTAGTTAGCTTCTTTTATGAATGGCTCGGCATTTGCGATCTCTCCCTTGTCCAGGTAGAGATTACCTATCTTATCCTTAGGTGAGCCTGTTGGAACTCCGATTTTGACGTAGATTGCAAGCCCCTTCTGAAAATTCGTCAGAGCTTTGTCGTACTCACCCCAGTATTGATATACGGTCCCCAGATTGTTCAGGGTGCGCCCTTCGATGTTCACGTCCCCAATCTTTCTGCTGATAGCCAGCGACTTCTCGTAGAATTCCACTGCCTTGGCATACTGACCCCAATCCTTATATAAGTTCCCCAGGTTGTTAAGTGTCCGTGCTTCACCCGGAATGTCCCCGAACTTTCTCTGAATGGCGAGAGATTCTTCGTAGAATCTCAAGGCCTTCTCGTACTGACCGCGTTGCTCAGAGACAGCTCCCAGATTGAGCAGCGAGCCTCCTTGCCCGCTGATGTCACCCAGCTTTCTCTCGAGTTCCAGGCATTTCTCAAAGTACTCGACTGCTTTCTCATATTGACCCTGTCCACGACAGACCTCTCCCAGGTTATTTAGGGAAATTCCCTCCCCTTTGAGGTCGCCAAACCGTCTCGCGATTGTCAGAGATTTTTTGTAATACTCCACCGCCTTCGCATTCTGATTCCAGGTGTTGTAGACTATCCCGAGGTTGTTCAAGGTGACGCCTTCGCCCTTAAGGTCTCCACGCCTTTTCTTGATTGCCAGAGATTGCTCGAAATGGTCAACGGCCTTCTTATACTTGCACAAATCCAGATAGGCATTGCCTAAAGCGTTGAGCACCGCCGACTCTCCCTTGGTGTCAGTAAGCTTTTTCTTGATGGCCAATGATTTCTCGTAGTATTCGATTGCCTTCTCACACTGACCCCACCGCTCGTACATATGGCCAAGATCGTCCAACGTTTCCCCTTCCGCCTTGATATCACCAAGCTTTATCGCAATCGCCAATGACTGCTCGGAGCATTCCACGGCATCTTGATATCGCCCCCAATGTCTGTATATCGCTCTCAGGTTGCGTAGGGCAGCCATTTCACCCTTCTGATTCTTGATTGTTCTGGCGATCTCTAACGATTTCTTCTCGTAGTGCGCAGCCTTCTCATACTTATGCCAGTCCCTGTAGAGAATCCCCAAGCAGTGGAGAGCCGCTACTTCTTTTTTAGGCCCCTGGTACTTCTGGGCTATTTCCAAAGACTTCTCGTAATACTCAACAGCCTTTTCATACTGATTCTGCTTAGCGTACACAAAGCCTAACCAGGCGACACTGCTTGATTCGATGTGTCGGTCGCCGATCTTCCGGGCAAGTTCAAACGATTTCAGGTAGTATTCTACTGCCTTCTGGTATTGCTTCTGGTCTCTATATATAGCCCCTAGACTGTTGCACGCCCGAGCGGCATTTTTCGAGTCGCCAACCTTCTGGTATATGGCCAGGGCCTCTTCGTATTTCTGTGCAGCCTTCTTCAAATCTTCGTTGGAGCGAGCCTTTTGTTGCAAGGCAAACGCTTCCTTGTGGAGACGTATTGCATCGCGCAAGGATTCGGCCATCAGCGGCGATGAAACAAGGATACAAAGCGCGGCTACTATTGCCGGGACAAGAAAGATTCGCTTGAACATGGCAGCCTCCTAAAGAAATATCTCACCACAGAGACACAGAGCACGCAGAGAAAACCATCATATTTCTCTTCTCAGTGAACTCCGTGCCTCTGTGGTTAATTCTTCATTCGGAATGTTGTCCCCGCTTCCGTGGTTAAACCTCGGCCTCATGATATCTTTGTGGGAAGACGGAATGAAATGTGACAGAAGAACGTTCTCATTTCTCCCCCAGCCAAAACAGGTGAGTCTGAGCACAACTCCCCGGATTTCCATTGTAGCGGCAAAGCCCGTCCCCCTAGCAAAGAAGCTGTCCGATGATGTCCGTGTGATAGGCTTGCAGTTTACCACCCCTTTTAACCCGAGGCCATTAAAAAGGGGAAAGGGGGGAAACCATCCCATAGGCGTTAAAATAAGGCAATTTCGTTCCTTTTCAAGAGGTGAATGCAGGCTGAGCGCGATCAAAGTCCCCCTTTTCTAAAGGGGGATTTAGGGGGATTTCAATAGGTTATCCCAAAATCCCCCCTAACCCCCCTTTAGGAAAGGGGGGAACCCACCGTCTCGCAATGACAAGCTTTGACCGCTTGTAAGTGAATGATACGTGCTTCGCGCTTTTTTGTGTGGAGAATAACCGCGGCTTTATGCGATAATAATATGTTCGGAGATCACTTGTTTCCGATTGCCACCTTCAATATTCACGAGGTAGTTGATAATGCATGTAGGCGTCATAGGAACCGGCTATGTGGGCTTGGTTACCGGAGTTTGTTTCGCCGAGATGGGAAACGATGTCACGTTGATGGACATCGACGAGGCCAAGATCCAGGGCCTCATAGATGGGAGAATCCCGATCTACGAGCCCGGTCTTCAACCGATGATAGCCCGAAATATGGCCGAAAAGCGTTTGCACTTCACCACCGATCTGGAGGCGACGATAGACCGCTCCTTGATAAACTTTATAGCTGTCGGCACGCCACCCCACCAGGACGGAAACGCGGACCTCAGCCAGGTTTTCAATGTTGCCGAGGCCGTCGGTCAAGCTATTAAGACTTACAAAATCATCATCACCAAGAGTACGGTTCCGGTGGGCACAACGCACAAGATTCGCGACATTATTGCCGAAAGAAACCAACCACCCGTTTGATGTGGCGTCCAATCCCGAGTTCCTGAAAGAGGGCAACGCAATTGATGACTGCATGAAGCCGGACAGAATCGTGATTGGAGTGGACGACGTCCGTGTCGGTGAAATCCTCAAAGAGCTGTACGCGCCCTTCGTGCGGACAGGCAAGCCTATTTTGGTCATGGATACCTTGTCCTCGGAAATGACCAAGTACACAGCCAACGGCCTTTTGGCCACCAAGATCTCCTTTGTCAACGAGCTTGCGAGGTTGTGCGAGAAAGTCGGGGCCGATATCGAAATGGTCCGGAGCGGCATAGGCGCAGACCCTCGTATCGGCCCTCAATTTCTCTTTGCGGGGATAGGATACGGCGGGTCCTGCTTTCCCAAGGATGTAGAGGCCCTCACAAGGACAGGCATGGAGCATGAGGCCAGGTTGATGATTCTGGAAGCTGTCCAAGAAGCTGATAGAGCCCAAAGAACCCATTTCTTGAACACGATAGTAAGTCATTACCAAGGGCAGTCTCTGGAGGGGAAACTTTTCGCGCTCTGGGGGTTGAGTTTCAAGCCTCGAACCGACGATATCAGAGAGGCCCCGTCTCTCGAAGTGATTCGAATGTTGCTGGAGAGGGGCGCTCGCATCAGAGCTTTCGATCCGGTAGCGATGGAGAACTGCGGGCGAGTTCTCGGGGATTCCATAGAATATGCGCCCGGCAATTACGAGTGTCTTGAAGGAGCTGATGGTCTAATCATAGTGACCGAGTGGAATGAATTTCGTTACCCCAATTTTGAGAAGATCAAACATTTGATGTTGGAGCCCGTTATCTTTGATGGCAGGAACCTTTATGACCCGAAAAAGATGGCCGAACGAGGATTCACATATTACAGCATAGGAAGGCGCTCGGAACGAGCCACGAACAACCTTGTTGTCAGTCATGGTGCGCGAACATGCCACCGGATAGCAAAGTCTGCATCTCCCGGTGGGGGAAGTCGTTAGTTACCCGCGTCAGCAAAATATGTAATGGCAACACGAACAGTAAACGCTAAAGACATAGTTCAAGATATCAGAGCTCGTATGGATAGGGCTGCCCTGATAGAGAAGTATCATCTTTCCGCTAATGAACTGGTTCTGTTGCTGAAAAAGCTGGTGGAACTGCGCGTTTTGGCAGTGTCGGAGGCACAAGAGGTTGTGTCCCGGGCTGGGACAAAACCTGCTCATGTCTTCGAGTGCCCCGAGTGTGGAACAACAGATGCTGCAGTTTGGACGAATGTCCCCACTGCGGGGCCATAGTCGCGAAGATCGAAGCGGAAGTGTCCGGCGACGAAGTGATGGCTCCAATTCATCAGGTCGCTCGCCGATCGACCGGTCCCAGAGAGAAGCCGGATTCAGCGTCGGAAGGGATTGCCGCTCCCGCGCTTTTAAGAGGCGACTTGCAGCGGACGGGCTTCTACCAAGCCAAAGGGGTAGAAAGACTCAGAGAATTGAAGTGGAGATATAAAACTGGGGGTTGGGTTTCTTCCACGCCGGCCGTTGCCTACAACACGGTCTATTTCGGGAGTTGGGACGGGGGTCTTTATGCTGTAGACCTGGAGACGGGGGCGGAAAAGTGGAGGTCCGCAACTGACGGCCCTGTGTCTTCTTCGCCTGGAGTAGCATTCGGTCGAGTCTATTTCGGGACGTCCGGCGGTCGGTTATGCGTTTTGCACGCGGAATCCGGAAAGCTGATCTGGAATTTCAGTGTCGGTGGTCCTCTATCGTCATCTCCCGCCATTACTGACACAATGATCTATTTTGGCGGATCCGACGCTAACCTTTTCGCTATCGCGGTCAAATCCGGGTCAACAAAATGGAAGTTCAAGACGGGCGGTCTGATCTCGTCTTCCCCGGCTGTAGCCGGCGGTCTGATATGTGTCGGCAGTTACGACGGGAGTCTTTATGCTGTCGAGAGCGTTTCGGGGGAGGCACGGTCGGTCTTTAAGACACCAGCCCCGGTGTCAGCCTCGCCGGCGATATCGGATGGCGTGGCCTACTTTGGTAGTTGGGACGGGAGTATCTACGCGGTGGACTTGGAGAGCGGCCAGGAACGTTGGAATTTCAAGTCGGGATCAAAGGTGAGCGGCTCAGTGGCCGTAGGGTACGGCAACATCTTCTTCGGAAACGCAGAGGCCAAAGTCTACTGTGTAGAGGTCAGGACCGGTCAGGAGCGTTGGAAATCGGAGGTTGGAGGTCCGATCTCGTCCTCTCCCGCACTGGCGAATTCCAACCTGTATCTTGGGAGCGCTGACCGTTGTCTCCACGTGTTTGACGCAGAATCGGGCGACGAAAAATGGAAATTCAAGACCGAGGGTGCGGTGAATTCGTCGCCGGTAGTACATGGCGAAGCTATTTATTTTGGAAGCGATGACGGACACATGTACGCGGTGGCGTGACTTTAGGGCGGTCTATTCCGAATTCTCGGTCATGGGTTTGATGTCGGGCAGCGGAGGGAGTGACGCGAGGTCGTTCAGTCCAAACACCTCGAGAAAACGCGGAGAGGTCCATATAAAAGAGGACGCCCCGGCACGTCTTTGCGACCCACCACGGCAATTAGTTCGCGTTCCAACAGATTTTTCAAGGTACCCGCGCTTTCTACTCCGCGAATTTGCTCAATTTGGCTCCTGGCGATGGGCTGGTTGTAGGCCACAATGCTGAGGATTTTCCAAGGCGGCTCGACTCAGCCGGGAAGGCGGCCGGGCTTGTTTCATCCCGCTTATCCAGGGTTGAAGGCTCGGCAATGTTCGGAATTGATAGCCGCCTGCGATCTTCTCAAGGATGAACCCCTCGAGACCTTTCTTGTACTCTTGCTCCAATTCATCTAATGCCGACTTGAGTTCCTGCGGTTTGGCTTCTCGTATTACGCTTGCCATGACCTCGAGGCTGAGAGGGATTCGGTCTGGGCGAAGATTATCCCCTCCACAATGGACTTCAGAGTTTGTCTATTCAATGTGTTCGACCTCGATACGAAGTTTCATCTTTTCACCCTAATAATAACCTACGGTGGTGGGACATGGATCCGATCACACCGGACGAATCCTTCATACCACGACAGGAAGGTCGTATCAATTCGGAACGAGTCTGTATGCCTCGGAAACGGGCAGCAGTCGGCGGCGTGTATTCCAACAGTAATGCGCTATCAAACAAGTAACAATCCTGGACAAGACATGGTGGGGCAGGCATCCTGCCTGCCATTCGTCACCCCGGACTCCGATCCGGGGTCCAGCTTGGATGCCCGCGTCCGTGGGCATGACGACAGGCAGGATGCCTGTCCCACCAGAAACACCGTGTCACTCGCTCGAAGGCGAAATGTAAAACAAGATAGCCGAGCCAGTCATTGCGTAAGGTGCAATCGCTCGAATTACGAAAGGGGTAATCGTTCACTGCGGAGAGCGCAGAGACCGCGGAGAATTCTATTTTCTCCAACGCCTATGCGAATTGTGGACCCGGCAGGTTCCGGGTACGTGATCCCGCTATGCGCTGGGAGGACAATGCCGACCTGACTGTACGTGCGGTGATTGACGCGGAATTGAATAAACTATCCTTTATCTCTGCGGACTCTGCGGTGAATCTTGAGGCCCTCTGAACGGTTACCGGAAAAGTAATCTCATGGATGGAGCCGGCAACTGAAACTGTCCCGAGATCGAGGTATGCGCAAAATTCGCGGGAGCGACGCCCCTTTTTGTCTTCCGCACCGAGTTCCGCGTAGACAACTTTCACTTTCCCACATAGAGACCGTCCGCGGCCTCGTTTGACGCACGGGCGAGTTGTGATAATATATATGATAGTGTATGAATTGTCGCGTTTTTCGGGCTTTGCAGGCGACTAGGATATTACCTAATGAAGGCCATTTCTATGGAAGACAATCCGCATGGTATTACCCAGGCTTAATATTGCGGTGGGCATACCTTCCTACAATGAAGCTTCTTCGATATCTGTGCCAACGCAGCAGGCTGACAAAGGTCTTTCCAAGTACTTCAGTGAACGTTCCGCCGTAATTATCAATTGTGATAATCATTCCCCCGACAATACTCGTCAAGCATTCATGCAGACCGCCACCGACACACCCAAGATATATCTATCCACTGAAGAAGGAACCAGGGGAAGGGCAACAACCTCCGGAATTTATTTGGTAAAGCAGTAGAACTTTCTGCCAAGGCGGTCATAGTACTGGATGCGGACCTGCAGAGTGTCACTCCATTATGGATACGCAATTTAGGGGAGCCGCTCTTCGACGAATACCATTTTGTCTCCCCGTTATATGTTCGTCACAAATACGACGGCACGATAACGAACAATGTAGCCTATCCACTAACTCGCGCCTTGTACGGCCGTCGAGTCCGGCAACCCATTGGCGGAGATTATGGGTTTTCGGGGGAACTCGCTCGCATTTATGCAGAAACCGAGTTTTGGAATGGAGCTATCGCGGATTTCGGGATCGATATATGGATGACAACTACAGCCCTGAGAAATCGAATGGCGGTCATTCAGTCCTTTATGGGAAGGCCCAAGATTCATAAGCCGAAAGATCTCGTGGCAGTCGTGGACAGTCTGTTTACCGATGTTGTCATTACCATATTTGAACTCATGTGTCGTTACGAGAACTTCTGGAAGGAGGTCAAATGGAGCCGGCCTACAGCCGTTTTCGGGTTCGCTTTAGGGGAACTGGAGGTACCTCCCCCGGTTGAGGCGGATATAAAAATTTTGTCCGGTAAATTCAGCAAAGGGCTTGCGGAGCACTGGGGTCTCTACAAGACTATTCTAACCGTAGAGAATATAAACAAGGTGGAAGAAGCGGCCAGCTTGCCGTCTGCCAGCTTCGAGTTTCCCACGGCGCTGTGGGCGAAGGTCCTGTACGACTTTGCCGTGGCTTATAAGACCCAGGAGGTGCCGCGGGAAGACCTGATTGCCGGGCTGGCGGCCCTCTATTACGGGAAGACACTATCTTTTGTGCTGGAAACTCAGGCCATGAATACGCAACAGGTGGAGGAGTTCATCGAGGATCAGTGCGTCCAATTCGAGAAGACTAAATCCTATTTGCTGGAACGCTGGTTTTCCGGATGATGCGGCGCGAATTGCCGAACATCTCCAAAGGAGCCTGAAATGGCGAAGATTCTAATAGTGGATGATGAAGAAGGAATCCGAATGCTCTATTCTATGGAATTGCAGGATGAGGGATACGAGGTCATAACTTTACCCGACGGGAAAGACCTGATGGAGGTCGTCGATACCGAAGACCCGGACTGTATTGTGCTAGATATTAAGATGCGGGAATACAACGGCCTGGATCTGCTGCAGCAGATCAGAAGAAAGCACTACGATTTGCCTGTGATTCTGAATTCAGCGTATTCAAGCTTCAAAGTTGATCTAAAAGCTGTGGCCGCTGACTATTATGTTGTGAAGAGTTCGGACCTGGGCGAATTAAAAGAGAAGTTGAAGGTCGCCCTGGAAACCCGCATACCTCTGAAAGAATGATATGCCTCGGATTAGTCGGACAATGAGCCGGGCCAAGCGCCCGGTTTTTTTGTCCGACTGTCTTTTAAATGCGGTCATTCGTTTGCCCGACGACGGAAACTCGAATTCTGAAAAGTACTCAAGGGAACGGTGGAGGTGAGATTCCCTGAAGATCTACAACCCGAGGCCCGAAAACCGCCGGCATCCCTGCCAATGCCTCGTCAAGGTATCGGACCTGGTGTCTCCGTCTTTGAGCCTAACACACGCTCATCCCGCGCCCATTTAAAAAACGCGACTAATATTAGGGTCAGAAATAATAACAGTAATACTAGCGCGAAATTACCTGCCGCGCATTGTAAAATGTTTACGCGATCATCACAATAATTTCTTGACTCGCCGCGAACAGGATGATAGGAGCCCACCACGAGGGAGAGGGACTCTCTCACAAGTGCTGTTGACCCAGCGGAGCAAAGTGCTGCCGATCTGCTGGTAGTCGTTAAATGGCCGGTTTTTCTATTTCCCCCGATTGATATTTACAAAATTCCTGTGTGAAAAAGGAGTGGCACATGAATCAGAGTGCGTCTCACGCCTCCGCCGGGACTTTCCTGGATTCCTACGACTTCAATCAAAACTATGTCTATCTGAAGAAGCTCATCCAGGAACTGAAAGTGGAAAACAGCACCTCCGTAAGGAGGGAAATCTTCGGGGAGGATGAACGCGAATTTAACTTGACCAAGAAGCAGATGAAACAACTATTTCGCTTCCTGAGAAAAATTGAGCACCATTACGAAGAGTGCTGTTCGCCTCCGATTCCGGAAGAGCTGGAAAATTCCATAAGAAATCGAGACAGTTCCGAATGGCTGCCGTGGGAACTCGAGGCCATAGAAAAGGTCGAGGTGTGGCGTGAAGAGCTCGAAGAAAGGCGGCGGAATGCCAGACAAATGCTGCACAACGTCCTCGAAAAAGTTCGGAGAGGTGAGACAATTCCAGGCGATAGCCCCGCGAAAAAGGGAATGCGCTTAAGCTGAGGCCGATGATGCGGCCGCGCGTGCGCGGCCCCAGCCTCGGTGGGACAAATGAACTTACTCCCGCTCAGTGCTGTTCTCGAGACACCTACCATCAACCTAACTCCTTGTAAATATTCCTGCCCCGGTCGAGCTAGATCGGGGTCTTTTTGTTTGGTCTCCCGGAAGGTGCAAAAATCTGGGAAAGCAAGAGACCTCGTCCGACCGGCCGCGGTGTGCCGAGTAATGAGGAATGTGGGTTATTGGCGGAAATTTTGATTTCCCTTCCCAACTGAGCTATAAAGTAACAGCCTAAACCGATACGCAGAAAATCAAACGGATTGTGCGGAGGCACGATGGAGCAGTTCAGACCCCGGAACGACCAAAACCCGGTTCGCGATTTGCAGCGAGGAGTCGAGGATTTAAAGGACATTGTGGACCGGTTTTTCCAGGGGCGCGGAACCTGGCTTATTATTTTGGTCCTGATAGCACTATATTTGTCGTCCGGTATTTACGTAGTAGGGCCGGGAGAAAAAGGGGTTGTCCTCTTGTTCGGCAAACTCAACTCTCTGACCGATCCTGGCCTTCGTTATCGGCTTCCCAGGCCCTTCATGACACACAGTATCGTAGACATCGCGGCCGTGAAGAGCGCGGAAATAGGCTACAGGTCGGACGGCACTCATGCGCGCGCGATACCCGCCGAATCAATGATGCTCACCGGGGATGAAAACATAGTCGATGTGCAGCTCTTCGTTCAATACATGGTGCAAAACCCCGTTAAGTATCTTTATGGAGCCAAGGACCCTGTAAGTACTCTGAGGGCGTCGGCTGAGGTAGCATTGCGCGGGGTCGTGGGCGAAAAAGATATTGACTATACCATGGTCACCGGGAGGACCGAGGTTCAGAATAAGGTTAAAGCCAATCTTCAGAAACTCCTCGATAATTACAATACCGGGTTGCTCGTTACCCAAGCCGGTTTACGAGAGGTTGATGCGCCCACCCAGGTCCGGGAGGCTTTTCACGACGTGCTCAGGGCGTGGGAAGATCGCGCTCGGCTTATCCAGGAGGCACAGGGAGTCAGAGCAGATGTGATCCCCAAGGCGAGGGGCCAGGCCCAGCAGAAAATTCTCGAGGCCGAAGCATATAAAGCTCAAAGAGTGATAAGGGCCCGCGGGGACGCGCAGCGCTTCACCGATATCCTGACGGAATACGCCAAATCTCCCAAGGTAACCCGGGAGCGACTTTACCTGGAAAGCGTGGAACAATTCCTGCCGGGTGCAAAGAAGGTCATAATGGAAGGCGGGAGCAACGCTGTGCTTCCATTCCTTCCCCTCGGCCCGCAGGAGGCGAACGCGGGCCAGAGCCCAGGGATTCAAGGGCCACGTTCGCGGACGGAAAAGAAAGGCCGGTAGGAAACAATGGTTAAATTCGGCATTGTCGCGATCGTTATTCTTGTTTTGTTAGTCCAGGCCACTTTCACAATCCCCGAGGGCGGGCAGGGACTGGTTCTCCAATTCGGAAAGATTGAAAGGATCCTTAGGGAGCCCGGCCTTTACTTTAAGTACCCGTTCGTCCAGGAACTCATCCGATTAGACAAAAGGATTCTAGGCGCAGAGTCTCTGCCGGCCGAATATATAACGCAAGATAAAAAACGCCTCACCGTGGACACGGTAGCGCGCTGGAGGATCGAAGATCCCAAGGGTTTCTACAACGCGGTGGGAGATCCCCGAACCGCTGTCGCCCGCCTGAATGAAACGATATTTGCTGGGCTTCGCCAGGAAATCGCCAACCACGACTTCAACGATTTTATACGAGAGAAGCGGGAGTCAATCATGCAGCGGGTCACTCAATTGACCGCTCAGAAGGCCAAGGAATGGGGAGTACGCGTCGTAGATGTTCGAATCAAGAGAGTGGACTTGCCTGAGGAAGTTCAAGCCAGCGTTTTTGCCAGAATGAAAGCTGAACGAGAACGAATCGCCAAGGGATACAGGGCTGAAGGGGACGAGCAGGCTCGTAAAATCAGGGCGGACGCCAACAAAGATGTAGAAATCATCCTCGCGGAGGCTTACCGTCAGTCCCAGACGTTGCGAGGGGAGGGGGACGCCCATGCCACCTCGGTCTATGCCGCAGCCTACGGAAAGGATGAGGATTTCTATTCTTTCATCAGACACCTGGATGTTTATAAGAAAGTATTTGCAACCGATACAACTTTGCTGCTCCGCCCCCAGTCGGATCTGCTCAAGTTCTTCGATTCTTTGACAGGACAAGCCAAGTAGGCGGGATCTATCGGTTACCAATTCAGCCGCGGGCGCCGGTCGTGTCGACGGCCACGGAAGATCTTGAAGCCATTTCTACCAAAGGGAGTAGCGTGTCAGCGCAACAGGCACGGAAACGGATCGTTGCGGTCGGACCAAAGTCTGTCTCTGCGGCAAGATGCCTTCCAAAAGCTCCATAAGAAGATCCTTCGCGTTCCCCTTGGCTTGATGATCTGTGGCCTGAGCAGTCTGAATCCTCGGTCCTTTTCCCGGTGCGCTTTCTTCTCCGAACAGATAATCCGAGAGAGGAACTGAAACCAGTCCGCGCGATTCCACAACATGAAGAATTGCACTCAGGTTCTTCATGGTTTTCGTCCGCTCATGCAGCAGAACCACATCCTTGGCCCTCGCAGCGTTCAGAGAATTTATGACCGTAGACGCGGGACGCGGGAACCACGCCAGTTCCATGCGCCAATCGTTGGTATCTAGATTCCACCACGCCATATCATAGTTCAGCGAGGCGAGAACGTCCTGGCAAGCCTGGTAGTTCGAGCGAGAACCCGCGACGCCATAGGGAAATCTGAAGAAACGATTCTGCCGCTCGGGATCTACCCCTGCTTCATCCAGCAACTCACCGAATAAGCGCGTGGGTAGACACAATCTCCTTCTCGGCCCGTTCAGCGGAAATTGTCGAGAAATCCGGGTGGTTGTACGAATGGTTTCCGATGTCGTGACCTTCAAGAAGGGCCCTGATTGCGAAGTCTCGCAAAGTGGGATTGGTGAGATTGCGACCGATCACGAAGAAGGTGGCTTTATGCCCGCGCAAGGCCAGGAGATCCAGGATGCCCCCCGAACAGTACGCGGGGCCGTCGTCGAACGTCAAAAACACCGACTTGGCATTCAGATCCGGGCTCCTGATATCCTCTTCCAACCGTCTAAACGGGTAGTCGAAAGGAAGGGTCTCGCCGTGTTCGGGCTTCAGATATCCGCCGGGCGTGCTCCGGACAAGGGCGATTTCACAGGCCAGGGAAGGCCAAAGACTTCCTCCCAGCGCAAGCCCGGCACCCAGGTTGAGGAACTCCCTCCGGGATATTGCACCGGATGCCCCGCGCTCCAAGGACTTGCTGATTGATTTACTGGGCAATTTTCAAACAATAATTGTCGCCGGCGTTCCATCCCTCGCGTGCCGAAAAAGTCGACCCTATGCCGTTAATGCCTAGATTACAAGGCGCACCGAACACCAAAGTCTACCTCACAATCGCCCAAAATAGCAAGTATTAAATTCTATGGCTCGTAAGCATTCACTTCCGCGCGGGAAGAGATTGTCATTGCGAGTTCCGCTGGACGCGGGAAAGCGATCTTTTCCTTTAAACGCCGCTTAAATTGCCGGTTGAACGGGCATCTGAGAGTGTCTCAAAACTATTTTGATTAGCAGAATCGTGCCACGATTCAGGCTCATTCGTATAGTCGTCGCCCTCACCCCAACCCTCTCCCATAGGGAGAGGGAGCAGATCCAGGGCAGTTTTGCACTTCCCTCGCCCTCTGGGAGAGGGACACAGGGTGAGGGATTCGTGCTACGATTCCGACCGCTTCATTGTTGTTGAGACAGTTTCATCTTGCCCGTCATCCCTAATAGACAGGCTGTCCCACGCCTCGCGGAAGTGTCTCACCATGCACTCCTCGCAAGACAAGGTGCGGAAGATCTCCTTCTCCGCTTTGCGGAGAAGCTTTCGGCAGGAAATACTTCTTGACAAATCATGCAACAAATTATATACAAAAATAGAGAGTTATTTGATTATGTTAAACTGTTTTATTAGGAATAGTCACGGAGGCCGTTAATGTCAAAGAAAAATCGGTTATTCACAGTCTCGGCCGTTATACCGCTTGCCTTTGCCTGCCTCCTCCAAGGTGCCGCCGCGTTTGAGCTCTTCCCCAGGCCCGAAGGACAATACACGGTTCAGAGAGGCGATACACTCTACGATATCGCCGGCAACTACTACGGGAACCCGGCCCTTTGGCCGTTCTTGTGGAATCAAAATCCCGCGCTTCTCATTAAGGGGCCCAACCCGGGCAACCAATCGTTGACACCCGGCACAAGGGTAAATCTCTATGAAAAGAGATATCCGCATACCTTGATGAACCAGAGCTACATGGCTCCTACAGGGTTACCGGAAGATGTGCGCTTTCTGATCGCCAAAGTTCCGTACCAGGGAATTCCTTACGACAAGAGATATTTCAGGTTCAAGTTGACCTTGCGCCCAACTCAGCTTTGGGGCTACATTGTTAGTTCTCCGGACCGGGGCAAGGAGCATTTTCTCGAAAGAGATCTTGTTTACATTAGGTTCCGTCCCTCGAAGAAACAGGCTATCTTGGTAGGGGATCGTTTCGGTATCTACCGGGACAGGGGTCCCATAAATCATCCGCTGAATCCCGATCGCCCCATTGGCTTTGCCAGTGAAATAATTGGTGAGATTGAGATTACAAGCACAGGTCATAATCTTGCGACAGCTATCATACTGGACAGCTACGTGGAAATCTCAAGAGGTGACAAGATCTGCCCCTTCACTCCCAGGACCCGGGAAATCGTGCCTTCCAAGACGCACGAGATGCTGACTGGAACAATTCTGGCCAATGCAACCGGGGAGAATTTCCTCTACGAGCAAATCAGCCTCGAGAACGACATAGTGTTCATTGACAGGGGCGAATGCAATGGGATGAGGGAAGGGATGTTGGTCAACATATACCGGCCCACACATCCTGTGACAGACCCTTACTTTCATCGCTGGCTCCCGATCCCGGACAAATATATTGGAGAGGGAATGGTTCTGAAGGCCTTTGAGAAAAATTCCACACTCCTGATAACCAGGTCACACGAGGAAATTGAGCCCGGCGACATTATCAAGAGTGTGTCCGATTAGTGCCTGTTGTTTGTAGGACGCGTATGTCATTCCCGGTGAGGACAACGCCCTGACAAGCAAAGTCCTTGACACTTCCGATTCTTGTGCTCTAACTTACTTCGGTTCAGTTACCCGTTTAAAAGCCTATTCCAGTAACGAGACCTCTCTCGATTCATCGTGGAGCCGGGTTATGGGCTCCAACGGCTAAATTGCATGCCGATAGAAGACGCCTGCATATTAGACTGGTTGACCCTGGAGAGAATTCCCCGAGTCGGTCCGTTGACCATAGCTCGATTGTACGATGCTTTTGGCAGCCCTCGGGCGGCCCTGGAGGCGGACAGTCGTGAAATCCGGCACAGGTCCGGTTTAAGTGAGAAACTCGCGGATGCAATTGCCCGCTTTGAGCCACCTCGAGACGAGATTCTCCGGGACATGGAGATCCTTCAGAAGCTGGGTGCTCGAGTGGTCTCGCGTTGGGATCCTGAATATCCTTCAAATCTGAAGGAGATTTATGATCCGCCCGCGCTGCTGTTCGTGAGAGGCGAGATTATGCCCGGGGACAGTCGGGCTGTGGCAGTGGTAGGCTCCAGGAACCCGACCCGCTACGGCTTGGACATGACTGAACAAATCAGCCGTGATCTCATCCGTGAGGGGATTACTCTTATCAGCGGTCTTGCCCGGGGAATCGACACCGCTTGTCACCGGGCTGCCCTCAAAGGAGGCGGCAGGACTGTCGGCGTGCTCGGATGTGGATTGGATGTGCATTATCCGAGGGAGAATAAAGATCTAATCGAGGAAATGACGACGACCGGCGCCGTAATTAGTGAATTTCGGCCGGGGATGGCGCCTCTTGCGACGAATTTTTATCGCCGAAACAGGATCGTGTCCGGCCTCGCTAAAGGAATCCTGGTTGTGGAAGCGACACTAAACAGCGGTTCGCTTATCACGGCTG
Organism: uncultured delta proteobacterium; assembly: GCA_963789265.1. Lineage (GTDB taxonomy): Bacteria > Desulfobacterota > Desulfomonilia > Desulfomonilales > Desulfomonilaceae > CAWBBA01. The sequence goes on from CAWBKB010000001.1 coordinate 492,320, forward strand.
CGCATGCTCTGGATCAGAATCGTGATGTGTTCGCGGTCCCGGGTAACGTGATGAACAAACGGTCGTCTGGTCCGCATCATCTATTAAAGCAGGGGGCCGGACTGGTGGAATCCGCGGATGACATCCTACAGGCGCTTTTCACGCCAATGGAGGCCAAGCCTCAGCCATCTCTCTTCGAAGCCGTCGAAGAGGGCGAAAACCTTTCCGATTCCGCTCGGGCAGTGCTTGAAGCCCTGGATCCGGATCCCGTTCCGATAGATCTCTTGTGCGAAACGTTGAAAATTGACGCGGGCGTGCTGTCGGGAGCCCTGGTGGAATTGGAACTGAACGGATTAGTTCGCCAGCATCCGGGAAAAATGTTCGCCCGGGTTTTGCGTTGAGCTACCGGGGATTTTTCAATGTATGCATTCAGTTACAGCGGGGATTTGCGGGTGGCTTCGTGGGGTGGGCTTTCCAGCCCGCCATTGAACAGGGGTTTCCTCGGCAGGCTTTCCAACCTGCCCCACGAGACTGAATGGTTATTTTTCAATAACGCTCGTCCTTGACTTTTCTTGGATCTGTTTCAATTTAGAAGCAATCGCCCCACAAGGTGGAGGGAGTGCAATAGCATCATACGTTGCGAAAGGTCTTTTGGCTTAAGATGGCGGAAACGAACATCGACGGCTGCGGCCTTCTCAAAGCGTGAAGCAATATGCAATTCAAACTTCGAGGATCAGGAAGGAACACAGTTTATGGATAAAACGCTGGTAGTGGTCGAATCACCGGCCAAAGCAAAAACCATCAAGAAGTACCTGGGCGCGGGTTATGAGGTGAAAGCGTCAGTAGGGCATATAAAGGACCTCCCGCAAAAGGAACTGGGTGTCAGGGTGGATGAAGGATTCGCCCCGGAATATCAGATCATAACTGGAAAGGAGAAACTGATCAAGGAATTGAGCGCGGCCGCGCAAAAGGCTGCGAGAGTCTTCCTGGCCACAGACCCGGATAGGGAAGGGGAAGCGATTGCCTGGCATCTTCGTGAGGAGCTGAAGAAGCCTGCTCAGAGCGTTTTCCGTGTTCTATTCAATGAGTTGACCGAGAAAACGATCAAAGAGGCGATAGCTCATCCTTCAAGGCTTGACGAGAAACAAATACAACGCGCAACAGGCCCGTCGCATACTGGACAGAATCGTCGGGTATCAGATCAGCCCTCTTTTGTGGGACAAAGTTCAGTACGGATTGAGCGCGGGACGGGTCCAATCCGTCGCACTCAGACTTATCGTCGATCGCCAAAAAGAGATCGAGACGTTTGTCCCTCAAGAATACTGGACGATTACCGCCACTCTCTCCGCCGACTCTCCACCCGCATTCGAAGCCAAACTGATCGAGGATGACGGCGAGAAGATCGAGATCTTGAACGCGACCGCAGCCGCTCGGTTGGCAGCCCGTGCGAGAGAGCACCCCTTTCAGGTTGTTGACGTAAAACACCGTGAGCGAAGTCGTAAGCCTGCGCCCCCGTTTATCACTTCCACCCTCCAGCAGGAAGGGTCTCGCAAGCTGAGAATGACAAGCAGCCGCACAATGCGGATCGCTCAGCAGCTCTACGAGGGTATCGAGCTTGGCGACGCAGGCGCGGTGGGCCTTATAACCTACATGAGGACCGATTCTCCCAGGATTGCTCCGGAAGCCTTGACCGCAGTGAGAAGCTATATCCGGAGCAAGTACGGGCCCGAGTACCTTCCTGAACGGCCGCACACGTACAAAGGGAGAAAGACCGCCCAGGAAGCGCACGAGGCGATTCGTCCGACTTCGATGGATCTTCCGCCTGAAAAGGTCGCACGATTTCTGGACAAAGCCCAGATGGCTCTTTACACATTGATATGGAATCGATTCGTGGCAAGCCAAACAGCCGCGGCCGTCTTCGACATGACTACGGCCAATATAAAGTCCGGTGAGCTTATCTTCCGGGTAACAGGATCCGTTATGAAGTTCGACGGATTCATAAAGATTTATTCGCAGGACAAGGATGAGGAAACGGCCCGGGATGACGGTGAAAAAGAGGATGCCGGTCGCCTGCTTCCTCCTTTGAAACCGGGAGACAATCTGGTGATGGAGAAACTCCTGCCGCGTCAGCACTTCACTCAGCCGCCGTCGGCCTTCAACGAAGCCTCACTTATCAAGGAGCTTGAAGAGCAGGGCATCGGCCGTCCTTCTACCTATGCGGAGACTGTCAGCACCATCCAAAAGCGAAAATACGTGGAACTGCAAGATAAGAAGTTTCGACCGACTCTTCTCGGCCGTATCATAGCGGGTCTTCTAAAGGATAGTTTCCCCAAGCTGCTCAACACTCGTTTCACTGCTGAAATGGAGTCCTTTTTGGACTTGGTCGAAGAGGGAAAAGCATCCTGGACTGAGACCCTGCAAGATTTTTACGGGCCTTTTCAGTCAGCTTTGCAGAAGGCCAAGGAGAGCATGAAGAATGTCAAGCGTGAAGGGATTCCGACCCAGGCCGCGTGTCCGGAGTGCGGCTCACCACTCTTGGTCCGATCCGGGCGATACGGCTTGTTTATAGGTTGTTCCGCTTATCCGGCGTGCGCTTACACTCAAAAGATAGCTGAAGACACAGTGCCAAGTGCCGAACCCATCCCCACCGATCAAAAGTGTCCACAATGCGGTGCGCCCATGGTCATCCGCTCGGGTCGTACGGGCCAGTTCCTGTCTTGTTCACGCTATCCCGAGTGCAGGGCCGCGGGCCCTTTGACAACTGGAGTGGCGTGTCCCAAATGCGGGATTGGAGAGCTTGCCCGGCGCCGAACAAAGAAAGGAAAAACGTTCTATTCGTGCAGCCGCTATCCCGAGTGCGATTACTCGCTATGGAACAAGCCGGTAAGCGTCGCTTGCCCTAATCCCGAATGCGACTCCACGATCATGGAAGAACGTGCCGCAGAGAACCAACAAGTCTTTCTCCAGTGCCCGAAGTGCAAAACCAAACTCGCAAATGAGGCAGCTTAGATTAAGGTGCATGCGGGCCTAACCCAGAAAAAAACCCCCAAAATCGTTAGGAGGATAATTGGGGGTATGTAGGGATATGCAACGGGTCGCCGACTTCACATCGGCTTTCCCCTTCCCTTTACCCGGCAGCGATGAGCATGTGGCAATCAGCCAGTGTGTTAAGCTTCTGCCTGAAGCGTTCCCATTCATGTGAATTTTTCCCCGCCAGAACCGAAAAGAGCCGGAGAGAATGAGAGCTCCCTTGTCTGCCGGAACGGACTCCGGAAGTTCTAGGCGAAGATTTCACCAAAACCCACCGCTTGATTTCAGATAGGGCTCCTGGTGACACGACGTCCCATCATGTATACTCGAGGAACGGAAAGCTTGTTGGTGTGACACTTATGATCAATAAAGAGCAGAATGTCTTGATGAGCGGAAATGACGGGCCCAAAGGCCGGCCGACCAGTGGGTTGAAAGTTCTTTTGGTCGGGGATCGTGACTCGATGGAGGAAAGCGAGGACTTTCTGAATTCACTGACCGCCATCGGGCACCGGATCAGTGCATTGGATACAATTACCCTCTTCGACGGCAAGACTTCCCGCCGGAAGGGCACGAGTTCTGATGATGCTCTGTTTGAAGATGTAAGACAGCGCTTGGAGAACGATGCTCCGGACATTGTCATCCTGACGACCGACGACCAAAATCTGCGTAGCGGAATCATGAGCCTGGTTAAGCCTCAGACAAGATTTCTCGACCCATTTGTTCTGAAGATGACCAAGGGGCTCAAAGATGTCACCGGTCAACTGGCTTCGACTCGTACGAGACTCCAGAGTGTTGAATTAATGAAAAAGGTGCTCATGTCCGGCCCGGAAACGAGCATAATGGTCGTGGACGAGGATCTGAAAATTGTCGAGATCAACAATGCCATTTTGGAACGAACGAAAATGTCGGAGCAGGCTTGCGTCGGCAGACCATGCCACTGGGTAATAAGGAAGGAGATGGAACCCTGTTACAGCCGAGGGGAAAAATGTGTGGTCAGGGAGGTTTTAAAAACAGGGCGGGCTGTGCACACTGTCAGGGAAGAACGGCGACACGATGGATCGTTCAGATATTTCACGATCAGTTCATATCCCCTGCCGAAAGATGAGGAGGGGAAAAAGAATGTGATGATCGTTTGGAAGAATGTTTCCGAACAGATGGCGCCGGTACTCAGCCGGCAAGCGCGAAGTATTCGTCAGCGGTTTATTCATACGCTCCAGGAGGACAAGATGGCCGCTCTTGGAAAGCTCGCTTCCGCTGCGGTGCATGAGATCAACAATCCTATTCAGGGAATCTTGACGTTTGCCAAGCTCATGAGACAATCCTTTGACAAGAAATCGTTGACTCCGGAGGAAATGAAGCGGTTCGGTTCCTATTTGGACTTGATATCGGTCGAATCGAATCGATGCGGAAAGATTCTCCAGGGGCTGCTTGCCTTTTCACGCAAGAGGGACCTCAAGAAATCCGCAGTGGACCTGACGAAGGTTTTTCAAGACCTGGTCCTACTCTTGCGAAATCAAATGAAACTTCACGGGATTAGTTTATGTATCGAAAAACCTGACATTATGCCGATAGTCTATTGTGACGGCGACTTGATAAAACAAGCTCTACTCAACCTCCTTCTTAACTCTGTAGAAGCTATCCCGGACGGAGGGCTCATAGTCATGTCAGCCGATGCACATCCCGACGGGATGCGGCTGATAATAAGAATCCAAGATACAGGACCGGGAATCCCGAAGAACGTTCAAAGCAACATATTCGAGCCGTTTTTCACCACCAAGAAAGATGGGAAGGGTACCGGCCTCGGCCTGAGCATCGTTTACGGCATTATGCTCCAGCACGATGGCGCAATCGGAGTGGAAAGCGAGGAAGGCGAGGGCACTACCTTTGTCGTTACCCTGCCGATCGGTCAAGAATCGAAAGAATGAGAGCCGCCGTGAACGCTTTCAAAACCTTACCTGGAATGCGCTATCCCATGGGGGCGAGTTGGAGAGCGCAAGGAACTAACTTTTCAATCTTCAGTCGTTACGCGACTTCCGTTGAACTGCTGCTTTACGAGCACGCGGACAGCCCAAGCCCATTTCAAGCGATCGAGCTAGACCCATACGTGAATAGGACGTTCTTCTTTTGGCACTTGATGGTTGTTGAGCTGCCGCCGGGAACTCATTACACATGGAGAGTGGACGGGCCCAACGATCCACATGGCTCGGGCTTGATTTTCGACAGACGCCGAGAACTCCTCGACCCCTGGGCTCGCGCAGTGACAACAAGATTGTGGAATCGCCGAAGGGCGTGTCTCCGCGATGCCGACGAATGGCCAAGCATGCGTGCCATGGTTATCGACGAAGGGTACGACTGGCAGGGAGACCAACCTATCAATCATCCTCTTGAGAACACGATAATTTACGAGCTGCATGTAGGAGGATTCACGAGGAGCCCTTCGGCCGGGGTGAGGTATCCGGGAACATTCGCCGGCGTCATCGAAAAGATCCCATATCTTAAGGCCCTCGGGGTAACCGATGTGGAGCTGCTGCCGGTAATGGCTTTCGACGAGCAAGATGTTCCGGAGAAGGTTGCTGACCTAGGTCTGACGAATTTTTGGGGATATAGTACACACAGCTTCTTTTGCCCCCATCCGGGATACTGCGTTTCCCCCGAGAAAGGCACGCATCTTAATGAATTCCGTGACATGGTGAAAGCCCTCCACCGGGCGAACATCGGGGTCATTATGGATGTGGTGTTCAATCACACCGCAGAAGGCGGCGAATCCGGGCCCACGATCAATTTCAAAGGGATCGCCAATGGAACTTTCTATCACCTCGAACCTCAGGATCGAAGCGTCTACCGCGACTTTACCGGAACTGGAAACACCGTCAACTGCAACCATCCGCTTGCTACGGCATTCATACTGGAGTGTCTGGAGTTTTGGGTCCGGGAGATGCATGTTGATGGCTTCAGGTTTGACCTCGCAAGCGCATTGGCTCGAGGGGAGGACGGCAATCCCCTCTACCACGCGCCGCTTCTATGGCGCATCGAATTCTCGGATGAGCTGATTGAGGCGAAAGTAATTGCCGAAGCCTGGGACGCGGCGGGTCTTTACCAGGTAGGTGCTTTTCCCGGATTTCGATGGGCCGAGTGGAACGGTCACTACCGGGATGTGATACGGCGATTTGTCCGTGGGGACAGGGGGGTGGTTGGCGAAGTCGCGACTCGAATCAGCGGCAGCAGTGACCTGTACGAAGATGACGGACGATTGCCGAGCAACAGCATCAACTTTATCACGTGTCACGACGGTTTCACTTTGCACGATCTGGTTACCTACAGCCAAAAACATAACGAGGCGAACGGCGAGGACAACAAAGACGGCACAGATAACGATTTGAGCTGGAACTGCGGGTTTGAAGGTGAAACCGAGGACGAACAAATCCTCGAACTGCGAAAGCGCCAGGCCAAGAATTTTATTGCTATCCTGTTGCTTAGCCAAGGAGTTCCCATGTTACTTGCCGGTGATGAGGTTTTAAGAACTCAACGCGGCAACAATAACGCGTATTGCCAAGACAAGTCAGTAGGGTGGTTCGATTGGACCCTGTTGGAAAGACACCGAGACATGTTCCGGTTTGTGAGCGGAATGATCGCGTTTCGGAAACGTCACCCGTGCCTTATGAGGGATAGGTTTCTTACCGGGGAAAAGACAGCCGATCGGAATATTCCGGACGTGATCTGGCACGGAGCAAAACTCAACCGGCCGCCGTGGAAAGATGGGGATACCCGAGTCCTCGGTTTCACTCTTGCGGCAGTTGCTCCCGGAGAAGAAGATGTTCACGTAATGATGAACATGTCCCCAGAGAACATATTAGTTGAACTGCCCAAGGTTGACGGGCAAGGATGGTTCCTGGCCGTCGATACGGCAGTTCCGCCTCCGGCCGACGTTTCGGCACCATCAGAACAGTTGCCTGTCAAGAAGAGTGAATATCTCGTACGCGAACGAAGCGTCGTGGTATTCGAGGGGAGGCCTATTGTGAACTGAAATGTCGTCGGCTGCATGGCGGCTTCCGCCGGCTTAGGGGAGGTTACAGTGAAACTGGGCTTCGAATGGGACGAAGAGAAAGCCACAGAGAACTATCATAAGCACAAGGTCAGTTTCGAAGAAGGTGTCACGGTTTTCAGCGACCCGCTTTCCTTAACCATGGAGGACCCGGACCATTCAAGAGACGAACAACGTTACTTAGACGTCGGAACTTCGGAGGAAGGTCACGTTCTGGTGGTAAGCTACACTGAACGGGACGGGCACATACGGGTTATCAGTTGCCGTAAGGCTTCGCGAAAAGAACGGAGACACTATGAAGAAAGTAACAACTAAAACGAGCCGACGAAATGACACCGGTATGCGGGCCGAATATGACTTCACTCGTGGAACGAGCGGCAAGCATTATCGAGCCATGCAAGCCGGTTATAAAATAACAATCCATCAGGCGGACGGCACGGCAATAGTGAAAGAAGTGCAACCCAAAGAGGGTGTCATAGTCTTGGCACCGGATGTGAGGAAGTACTTCCCGGATTCGGAATCCGTGAACGAAGCCTTACGTTCGTTGATCAAGCTCATTCCCGAGAAACGTCGTCCGACTACGAAAGAAGCGGAGGGAAATTAGGCAACAGTTAGAATCGCACTTATCGGCCTGGATTGTCGAACAGCAAGGAGGCCACGGTCATCACGCTTCAAAATGCAACGACAACTCACTGTCCGTTAGTTCGTTGGTCAAGAGTCCAGATGAGAACTCGACCATAAGTTGGAAAACGCTCGACGGGCTGCTCCAAAGGAGGAAAAGCCGGGGCAAGAGAAACCCAAGCGGGCAATTAAGCTGTAATAGTGAAGCACAGAGTGCCCCCTGAACCTCATGTTTTGTCAGTCCATAGGTCCCCGTTCATAAATCAGCGAGCCCTCTTTGCATGCGCTAAAGCAGGCGGTGCCGGAGGTATGTCGGTCCAGCTAACCGATGCAAACGGATTAGGGGCTGTAGACGCAGTTGCCGGAGTCGTCGAGGAATGCACCTTCGGTTTGGGCTTATTGATGAAATTGTAAACGTAGGACTCCGCTTTGTCGACGGGGTAAGTCAGCATTTTTCCAAGAATCCAGAACACATACATTTGTTCCCGCGGGGTGGGCGGAGGCGGCATGGTCGGATCCACGACGGATTGGTCGTGCTGCGGGACATAAGTCGCCTGCTGATAGCCGGGCTTGACTGTGATGAGGTTCTTGTGGGCCTCGTCCGCTTGGGCCAAGCAGATAGGAACGATCAAGAGCAAACCTAAGAGAACAAGGGACAAAGTCGTGCGCATGGGACCTCCTCGACTTCCAAATTACGTGCCCCCTTTATCACATCTTTTTGAAAAAACCAGATCTTTTTGGGGAATGAGGTAGAATTGTCGAGAACGGCCTAGAGGGAGGCTAGCTAATTCCATATCGCGTTCAACCAAGTGACCACTCTTTTTTTGGTAGGGGCAGGTTTCAAACCTGCCCCTACTTGCCGTAAAGCCGGCCTACACGAGCATCCAGCAGAACCGGCCTGCGCGCAGAACACGGATCGTTCGCGAATCGCCGACCGTGACACCGGCAAATTGACACAACGGAGCATTGCGCATGGCTAGATCGGCACACCGAGGAACGATCCCACAGACAAGGTGCCATGCTCACGTCCAGTTCATTGGCTTGGATTTCTTGTCTTTTTTGTTGTGAGGACCGCGATGGGGTTTGGGTTCGGGACTTTTGAACGGTCCTCGGATGGTCTTGTCCATCACGGAAACTCCGGGGGGGCCCGGCGACAACCTGATCGTGTATTGATAGCCGTCGCGTACGAAGACCACAATCGGTCTAATCTTTCCTTTCCTGGCCCTGGCTGTGAGAGCGAGAAATTTCTCTTCAGAGAGATTTCCGACACCGTTATATTCTATGATGACGTCTCCCCGGGCCATGCCTGCCTTTCTAGCATCGGACCTGGGGGAGAAGTCGAGGATCATCACCCCTTGGACGATCGTCTGCGGAGCCTCCTGGCTCGCGGTCTTGTCAGCCGTCTTATCCTCCCGGGGAAGGGCAGCCGACCGTCGTTCCTTCTCTTTGGCCACAGCGGCGATTACCGCCCTCTGATCGGGACTCGGCACCCACTCCTTTGTCAGAAAGTCGTTGGCAAAATGAAAAAACCGTTGAGCAGCATTCGTTTCGACAATGACACGAAAGCCGAAATTGTTTGTGGCGACGTCCGGCCTGGACCAACCCCTGAATGCGCATCGGAGATTGATTGCGCCGAACGTCCACTCCCCGCCCTTCATGACGCGAAATTCCCCGTGGCCGGGTCCTTCAGGATCAACTTCAGGGGTGTATTTGTAATAGTCTTCTCCATAATAATCCCTGACCCATTCCAAAACGTTGCCCGCCATATCGTAAAGTCCGTAGCCATTGGGTTCGTAACTACCCACCGGAGCGACAAACTTGTACCCGCAGTCCGCGTTGCGATCTCTCCAGGGGAAGTCTTTATTCTTGTCCGCGTAATTGGCCCTGCGGCCGTCGGGAAGATCGTCTCCCCAGGGAAATTGCGCCATTGGGTGACCTCCGCGCGCGGCATATTCCCATTGGGCCTCAGTTGGGAGCTTATAAGGAAGTTTTTCTCGGGCAGTTAGCCATTCCACGAATGCCTGAGCATCATTATAAGAGATCATGGTCACCGGTTCGTCGTCCGTTACCTTCCAGCCAGGATTTCTCCATGAAGTACCTTCCTTTTTCTCGAATCGATCGGTTTTTGAGTTGAACTCCTGACCGCCTTTTTCGTCCTCTGCATCGGTAACGTAACCGGTTTCGTTAACGAATTTGCGAAATTGGCCGACCGTAACTTCGGTAGCGGACATCAAGAACGGTCGAGAGATACGAACCTTATGGAAAGGATATTCATTTTCGAGAGATACCGGCTGCCCCTGGGCCAAAGTAGTCATGGCCCAGGCGATGTCGGCTTCGGAACTCCCCATGACAAAAGAGCCGGCCGGGATGCGAACCATAGACATGCCCAGGGAATTGGCAAAGGATTGAATTGCCTTGTTGCGGGTCAGATCGACAAGATCCTCCAGGACGTCCTTGACAAAGAACCGCAAGTCCTCCGGAGATCCGTTTCCTTTACCAATGGATGAGATGAACGCTTGGACGTGTTTACGGGCCTCGAGTCGGTGACCCCTCCGCACCATGTCCTTCACACGATCGAGAAGGCGGGTGATCTGCTCGTTGTCCAGGGAATTTCCTCCAGCAGCGGGTTCGGGAATCGCATCATTCGGCGCGGGAACCGCCGCGACCCGAAATCCCGAAAGGTCGGTAGGGAGATTCGGCTCGAGGCCGAATCGAAAAGCGTTCCTGGCAATTCCCGCCCCGAAAGCCCAATTGCCTCCTCTCACGACTCTTTTCTTTCCTTTTCGGGGACCGGTGGGATCTGCGCTTTCCTTGGGTGCAGTTCCGGCGTAGGCCTTAGGGTCATAATAGTCCGAACAGAGCTGCCAGACATTGCCGACCATATCGTACAGCCAGAATCCATTGGGCTCATAGGCACCTACCGGGGAGACCCTCGCATAGCCGTCGTCAATTGTCCGGTCCGCCCACGGAACAGGAGCTCGCCTGTCAGCAAGATTAGCCTTCTGGCCATCAGGATACTCGTTGCCCCATGGGTACCACTTTTCAGCCTTCCTCCCTCGCGCTGCGAATTCCCACTGAGCTTCAGTGGGCAGATAATACCGGCGCCCGTCCTTCTCACTCAACCATTTACAGAAGGCCTCCGCGTCGGCATGACAGACAAGCACGACCGGATAATCGTTCACATCCTCATTTCCCGTGTTCTTCCAGGATGCTCCACTTTTCTTTATCCAATGCTTTTTGGAGTCTTCATAAGCCCAGCCCCAACCTTGCCTTTCAGCAACAGTCCGGTACCCGGTTTCATTGACGAACTGTTTGAATTGGCCTACCGTAACGTCATACTTCCCTAAAAGAAACGGATTGCTGATTCTTACTGTGTGAGCTGGCTCCTCCGGCTGAAGCATATTCTCTTGTACATTCCACTCGCTCTGGATTCGTCGTATATCGGCTGCGGAACTCCCCATAACGAATTTGCCGGGCCGCACGAGAACCATTCTCATCCCGGCCGCATTCACTATCTCCCCGTTGACGGGAGTTTTTCCCATCGCGGATCCTGAAGCTTTGGAGCGAGCCGAGCGGAGGTTAAGTTCCAATGTTTGCGCGTCGTTGGCAAGCCCGGAACGGGAGGCTAGCTTGATGGCTCTTTCTAGAGGGTGAACCGCAAGATCCCACTCTTGCCTTTGCATGCGTGTCTTCGCAAGGGTTTCTTCCCTTTGCAGGATTCTGAGATCTCGAGAAGCATCATGGGAGGGGGGATGTCTGAATTCTCGATGCTGTGATTTGGGAGCCGTTTTCTTTCCTTCCGAGGAACGTTGGCGGTGGAGGCTGTCCAGGTACCCGGAAATTGCTTCATAGAGCTTCGCCGGGCTGACTTCTTGCTTCTTTCCCGGGCTCCCGGCTGAAGAGCCTTCAGGGGAAGAGTAAGTTTGATCCGCCCACGAGAAGGTCGTGGAAGACACAAAGAAGAGGAGAGCCAAAATCAAAACAGCAGGCGACCACTTTTCAAGCTTGGTTCGGGCTGAATCGGAGATATGGTTCCAGGTCTCGATCATGATTAATCTCCATGCTGTACCGGCCTGCGTTAAGCTCCGGCCCAACCGAATGATTCTCAGCATCGGACATTACTGTCGGCAATTGCCAAAATCTTTGTGCAAATCGCTCCACGTTAGCCGGAATGACAGGTAAACACCGCCGCAGTGATCTTCGACGGACTCTGTGCATGGGTCGCCCCACGGGCCATCATTCCAGGCAACCGCTCCATACACCTATGAAACAGAAATTCAATGCCCGCGCGCGGTTGAAGTAAATGGCTATATTCTTACCGGGGATTCCCCCCGATTATTCCTCGTTACTTAATTTCAACAGGAATGGTTTTCTTCAGTTGCTCCATGAGCTGTTTGCGCAGTTCGGTAATCTTCTGATCTTGAAGCTTTCTGTAGATGGAGCCCCTCACCTGGACAAAAGCAGGCGGGTCAGGCTTCCGGCGATCCTCAACTTTCAGAATGTGCCATCCGAATTGCGTCTTGATAGGTCCCCCTATCTGGCCCTTGGGAATATTAAATAGGGACTCCTCGAAAGAATGTTCGAATGTTCCCCGGGGCAGCCACTCCCGACCATCCGGCAATGTGAGTTTCCCACCCTGGGCTGCTGCTGGATCGATGGAATTCTTCTTTGCCAGTTCGGCAAAATCCTTGCCCGATTTGATCTCACCCAGGATTTTATTAGCTTGAGCTTCGGTCTTCACGAGAATGTGGCGGGCCTTTATCTCTTCGGGAGGTGTGAATTCAGATTTGTGTTCCTCGAAATAGGCCTGAAGATCTTTTTCGGACAAGGGAGGACTCTTTGCGAGCTGCCGCCGGAAGTACTCTCCAGCCAGATATTCAGTCTGAACATAATTCAGCCGCGTCTTGACCGGTGCTTCTTTGTCAATTCCTTGCGCCTTGGCGGCCTCGGCGAACACCATTGAGGTGACAACTTCGTCCAGGATCTTTTTTCGACCGTCGGGGGTTAGGAACGGTACCCTGTTTTCCTCCGGGATTGTCTCTATGATGTTATCCAACATTTCTCGGGTAATCGGGTGATTTCCAATTTGGGCGAGAACATCCCCAGCTTGAGCTTTAGCTGACGGGTCGGTCGCGTAAGCATTGGAGGCTATGACGGCAATTAAAATCACAAGAGGCCCGATCCATTTCATTTTGTGCCCTTTCGTAGATTCTCCACGAATTTTCTTGGCTATTGCCAAAGGTCTTGCCCAACTATAACGCACCGGATGATAGGACAATAGGCCGGGAAAAGCAAGCATAGGACTGAGAAAGCTTTGACAGCGGGAGAACCGGACGAGGACTAGTCCGTGCTTTCCTCAGAAGGCTTATTCTCTTTTTCAACAGAGATTACATGCAGGTGAGGTTTGGTGCCGCGTGGAGGGAGATCGAAATTCAGACGTGCCTGGCCGATAAGCTCTGAAAACTTCAAGAAATCTGAAGCAACAAACTTGAGGCTACAGTGCGGGAGATTAATATGCACCACACCTCCCGGGCAAACGGAGACGGTGCCGAAGTTCTCCTCGCTTGAGAGAATGATCTGGTCGTCCAAGTAGTGCTCCTTAACCTTTTTTCATTATAGGATTCTGCCCATGTCTTTGCAACAGCAAGCTGGGAGGTCTCATACCAACTCCCATAGCTGGAAGGCTACAACGAAACATGAAAACGTCAGTAGGACGGGCATCTGAAACTGTCTCAAAAACAATGAAGCGGTCGGAATCGTGGCACGAATCCCTCACCCTGTGTCCCTCTCCCTGAGGGCGAGGGAAGTGCAAAACTGCCCTGGATCTACTCCCTCTCCCTATGGGAGAGGGTTGGGGTGAGGGCGACGACTATACGAATGAGCCTGAATCGTGGCACGATTCTGGTCATCAAAATAGTTTTGAGACAGTTTCATCTTGCCGGTCAGTAGGACCGTCCCGCGCGAAACGCGGGATTGCCGGTCGGTAACAGGACGTTTTCATAGGAATGCATTTTCAAGCCTGGAACAGGAGATCTGCAAGAGCGAACCCGCGTGTTCGCCCTGAAAGCCGGGCCGACACCCGGATCGGCCGCTACCGATTGCCGGCGAATTTGCCGCTTGAAAACACATCGGGATCAAGGAGCTGTGAGACAGCCTTCGCCGAAGCCGTCAGAATTACACTGCTTATGGGAGCAGGCCGATAGTATAAGACTTCAGATCCCTAATGGCAGCTAAATCCTGGCGTTGTTCGGCTTGACCGCTAGCCTGAGCGTAAACCTGCTCCAGCCTACCTCTCAACCGGTCGCTGCACGGGTAACGTCTGACAGCCGCTGAAAGCCGCTTCAAGCCTTTCAACCAGTACTGCTTCTCCGTTGCCCAATTCCGTTTTGCTTCTTCATCTATCTTTGTTAACTCGGTATCGAGCGAGGCTTTATCTTTAGCCGGCTTATCTTGTAGCGCCTTTTCTTCGGTTTTCTTAGTGTCCTGTGCAGCGTCGGCCTTGCCGGTCGCGGGCTCTGCCGGGACAGTCTCTTCGAGCTTCTCTTTTTGAAGCCGAGCTATCCGGCGCTGTCTTTCTCGCTCAAACATGGCTGCTTGGGCGGGGAGATATTCATATCTGGCGGCCTCTAACATCCACATGTCGATGAGATTCCGGAAGGAGTAATCAAACGGTGACAGCCCTCTGGCTGTTTTGACCAACTCCACATTCTTATCTACCTGTCTGATCATGTCCTCTCGAAATCTAGCGTCCTTCTCAGCCATACCATCAACCAGTTTTTGAAACATGGGCGAGCCGACGGGGATGCCGCTTAGGCCGTTCTCGGTCGGAATAACCAATTTTCCATAGCGGCGGCCCCAGTCGATGGCCTCAGTCTGGGCCATACTATCCAAGTGCAATTTACTCTTAAGGATTTGCCTGAAGAGCCTTTCATATTTGTTCAAAACCAGCTTGTTCGTGTCCATGATAGCGATGTTACTGAATTGACAGGCAACGAACTTCATTGGGTTCGAAATCGGGCCGTAGGTCTGAAAGGGGGTCTGGAAGAGCGCTCGATCTTGTTCGTGAGACTTCTTTGAAGCATCGGGCTTCCAATCAAATCCTTCCGGACCCTGGCTCGTGGTCTCGATTCTTATTGGTCTTTCCTTTTCCATCACCGCGTAAGCGTGACCTGGCATCAGGAAGCCGTCAACATTCAGCTTGGCGTCACGTGCCAGAAGTGTGTACAGAATGGAACCACTCAAGCAAAGGTATTTGTGGTTTTCGACAACGTCTTTTGCCGAAATGCCGTTCATGGCGTGATAATCTTTCAGGACATTCCTCTTCAGCCAAACGAAGAGGCGCCGGGCTCTCTCTTCATCATTCGAGGTGTTACCACAAGCGGCCAGCGCTTTCTTTTTCAGATTCTTGATTTCGGACAGAAACCTTTCGGCACTCCTGCGCTGTACCACCTGAAGCTTTTACGAATGCCACATAGGGATCGGAAAAAGGCTTTGAAGGTATTTCATCAGGGTTGCAAAAAAACAGCTTATACATCATGGTCGGCAATTCATGACGGTCAGGAATTTTCCCCTCCAATATCACGTGCTTTTCCAGCGCGGCCAGTATAAATTTCCGCAACACCATGTTTACGAGAAAATCAGGCTTGTACACTTTCGCGATTTGGGGTTGGTGGACCAGAAACTCGGCGGCTGCGGTCCTTAGCTTTTCTATTACTTGGCTGCTGTTGCCGACCATTAGCCGGATTACGGGCACAGCCCAGTCATAAGGAGGAGGAGCGAGCAGCGCGGATATATATAGTCTTTTCAAAAGGTAGGGATCGCCTGAAAGCCCCGAATTCCGTGACAACACTTGTGCTGCGTAGTCAAGCACGGCCGCGTAGTAGTTGCCGGTATCCTCGTAGCGCCATCCGGCAAGGCACACGGCAGCGGGAACGATGTTTTTGTTGAGGTTTCGGGACATTTTCAGGTACCGGTCCCCCTCAGTGATATAACCCATGCGATAGTTCAACTTGGCCAGATACAAGTACACCTCCGGGCTACTGGGCCTGGCCAATGCGGCCCGTAGAAAGTAGTCGGTCGCATCCATCGCTTGCCGGCCTGTTATGACGCCGTTGTTGGGGTCTCCCATCTTCATCAGACCGAGCTTAATGAGGGCGTAATAGTTGTTAGGGTCAGCTTTAACCACCGCCTCGAATTTTTCGGCAACCTTGATGGAATCTCCGCCGAGCTTCTCGGCCTTGAACGCTTCTAGAAGAAGAGCGTCGGCACTCGTTTTTTCCGCGGCAGAAACGGTATGTGAACCGGTCATGGTCCAGAAGAGGACTAGAAAGCATGCCAAGAATAGGCTGTTTGCTCTCATCTCTTCCCCCTTTGTGAATGTTAGAATGGCTAAGTATACTGAAAATAATGAATAATGTCAATTTATCGCAGGGCCCGGTAGTGTCCCAATTAAGTGTACCGGCCATCATTCCGGCGAACGCCGAAATCCAGTAGGACCGGTCCCGCGAGACGCGGGATGCCGGTAGTTTATGAGCCGGCGGCAGGGAGAAAGTGTCTCAAAACTATTTTGATGCCTGGAATCGTGCTACGATTCAAGCTCATTCGTATAGTCGTCGCCCTCACCCCAACCCTCTCCCAGGGGGAGAGGGAGCATATCCAGGGCAGTTTTGCACTTCCCTCGCCCTCTGGGAGAGGGACACGGGGTGAGGGAATCGTGCTACGATTCCGACCGCTTCATTGTTTTTGAGACAGTTTCGGGACGCCGGCGCTACCCCCCGCATTGAGGTCTTGGGTGAGGAATTGTGAAAATCACCGATGGTGTCCCAATTAAGTTTGTAGAGAGCGCTCAATGCGGCCCAAACCAGGACAGAACCCGGAGCCTCACACTGGTTGCCCCCGAGGTGAAGGAACTACCAATAAATCTTGACATCTCGCCAATTTATCATGTATAGTGTGATATAGTTCCGCCAAGTCATGTTGCAAAGTCTTGTGCAAAGACTCGCCCGCGGCAGCGGGGAGGGGAAAGTATGATGAGCAAAAAAACCGGTTTTGTGGTCTGCACTCTCAGCTTCCTGACCATGATCTACCTGCCTGCCGATGTCGGGGCTCAACAACAAACGGGAACGCAGGGAAAACCCCGGGAAGGGGTGTTTGAAGTCACTTTGAAGTCTGCGAAACCTCGCAAGATGATTGTGGACGAACTGGTCCGGGACAGGGACCTGGATCCCGGGGCCCTGTACAGGGTCAAAACCGGTGGGTATCTTGCATTTGATGAGGCTGAATGGGTAAAGAAGATCGAGTTCAAAGTCTTCGAGAAGCCCGTGACGGAACTCCCTCAATACAAAAGGTTCAGCGAACTTATTGTAGATATCAATACCAAGATAGGCGGCATCAAACGTGTCCTCGGGAGCTATGACCAACTCGCCTTACGCCTGATGAATATCTGCGACAAGAGCCGGTTCCCCACATTAAGTGCCATTGACGAGAATGTCGTTCAGCAGGTCGCTGTATACCAGAAATTGGAGCTTTTGCGGCAACTCGTAGTTAACGCGCTGGATCGGTTCATAAGGGACCGCTCCTGCGTGGATAGATATGCCGAGTATTCAAAGAGCCTTGACCTGTATTCGAGGCGGCTGGGTGAACTAAGCCAGAATTACGATAGATTGAGCAGGAGTGCTATCCGGTTTGTGCAGGACCTGAAGTCAAGCGCCGGCCAACCGGCCGAGAGCGAAAAGACGGAGGAACAGCCGCCACCACCACCATCGCGCCCACCCAGCCGACGATAGATTCGAAACTATACTGCTGACGGGCCCATAACCGAAGGCGCGGGTCGTTGGCTGTCATAAGTGTGGTTTGCTGCCGAACGTTCAACGTGATCCAAACACGAGACAAGACCGAGAGTAAGGAAGAACAAGCGCGCTTGAGGACCGGTGACGGTTCCGTGGCAGTCTCCGGCATTCTTCTGGCCGGAGGCGGGTCCAGGCGGATGGGAGGGAAAAGTAAAGCCCTTTTGGAAGTGGGAGGTCGCCGGATTGTCGAGAGGGCCGCTTCTGTCCTATGCAAAGTGTTTCGTGAAGTCCTTTTGATCACTAATTCACCTGAAGATTTCCGATTTCTCGGGCTCCCTATGTTGACGGACCTGCTGCCCGGCCGAGGGTCTCTCGGCGGCCTGTTTACAGGTTTAAGCGCTTGTGCGGGCAACTACGGATTCCTGGTCGCATGTGACATGCCTTTCCTCTCCGTGGAGGTCATCAAATACATGGTGGACATGATCGAGGGCTTCGACGTGGTACTGCCGCGGACTTCGGGCGGATTCGAACCTCTTCATGCGGCATATTCCAAAGAATGTCTCCCGCACATCCAAGGACTCTTGAAACGCGAAGATCTCAAGATCGCAAATTTTTTTGATAAAGTGAGAATGAGAGAAGTGCCGGAAGCTGATTTGATCCGCTTTGATCCCGAACTTCGCTTCATCATGAACGTCAATACTCCGCAAGATCTGGAGCAGGCCCGAATGTACTTCGGTCGGAAGAATTCGAAATAGAATTGCTTACTCCCGCATGACTGGGGAGTCACGGCAAAGGGCGATCATTCAGTTTTGTGGAGCAGGCTTTCCGAAACTGTCTCAAAATTGTTGAACTGGACACGATCGTACCACGAAATTCCCTCACCCTGACCCTCTCCCAAAGGGCGAGGGGACGTTAATAGAGACCTTGGATCAGCTCACTCTCCCTCTGGGAGAGGGCTGGGGTGAGGGCACCGAAAATGCCCACCAGGCTTTATCGTGGCACGATTCTGGGCATCAAATTAGTTTTGAGACAGTTTGTTCCAGCCTGCCGGGGAAACCTCTGTTCAGTGGCGGGCTAGAAAGCCCACCCCCACGAAGCCATCCGCAACTTCCGGCTGTAACTGAACGATTGCAGCAGGCGGCGAAATTTGGTTGATCCGAATTCGTCTCTTTGCTAAATTGTCTGGTTACGATTCTTCAAATCAGCCCCATTGCAACCGACTGAATTTATAGAGAATCATCAGTTAGTCATCCGAGGAGGTTCGGTAGATGTTTGAGATCCTTCAAAAAGAGCGGATCGGCCCCGGTGTGAACCGGGCTGTCATCTCCGCCCCAGAGATTGCCCGGGCACACAAGCCCGGCCAGTTCATTATCCTCAGGACAAATGAAGACGGCGAAAGAATACCATTGACCGTAGCCGACAAGGACACGGACAAGGGGACGATAACCCTTGTCTGGCAAGAAGTAGGCGTCACCACGTATTACATGGCGAGCATGGCTGTTGGAGAGCGCCTCCACGACCTTTGCGGGCCGCTTGGAAAACCGACGCATATTGAAAAGTTCGGCACCGTGGTGGGTGTTGGAGGCGGAATCGGCGTGGCGCCGCTATTCCCCATAACAAAAGGCATGTACGAGGCGGGAAATCACGTCATTACGATTGTGGGGGCCAGGACGGAAGGCCTACTTATCATGACGGAGGACCTGAAGAAGGTGAGCCATGAGACCCTGATTGCCACCGATGACGGCTCCTTCGGCATTCATGGCTTCGTTACACAGGTCCTGCAAGACCTTATCGACAAAGGCACAAAGCTTGACCTCTGCGTGGCCATCGGGCCGGTCCCCATGATGAAAGCAGTTGTCAATGTCACTCGAAAGGCCAACCTGCCGACGGTAGTCAGCCTCAACCCTATCATGGTTGACGGTACCGGGATGTGTGGGGCATGCCGAGTCGAGGTCGGCGGAAAGACCATGTTCGGGTGTGTGGACGGACCGGAGTTCGACGCCTTCCAGGTAGATTTTGACCTGCTCATGAAAAGGCTGGCAATGTACAAGGGCCCGGAACTGATAGCACTCAACAGATTTAGAGAGACAGATAGAGGCTGCAAGTGCTCGTTTCCCGGAGGTGCAGCATGAGCGAACAAGAAAAGAAGGAGAAAAAACCCAAAGTTCCGCGCCAGAAGATGCCTGAGCAGGATCCCATAGAAAGGGCTAAGAACTTTTATGAGGTGGCTCTAGGGTACGACAACGATCTCGCCCTTCTCGAAGCGAGTCGCTGCCTACATTGCAAGAAACCGTACTGTATGACCGGGTGCCCGGTGGAAGTGGACATTCCCGATTTTGTTGAGATGGTGAAGGCCGGTGACTATGTCGGCGCGTCCTGGAAGGTTAAGGAAAAGAACAGCCTGCCTCGAATCGCGGGCCGTGTTTGTCCGCAGGAGTCGCAGTGTGAATCAAAATGCGTTCTCAACAAGAGGGGCAAAGGCGAACCATGCGCTATCGGGAGGCTGGAGAGGTTTGTAGCGGACTATGCTGCAGTCCATGGAGAGGGGAAGCTGCCGGAACTGCCAAAGCCTACCGGCCTGAAGGTGGGGGTGGTAGGTTCGGGCCCGGCGGGCCTTACCTTGGCCGGCGCCCTGATAAAAAAAGGGATTGCCGTGACCGTCTTTGAAGCGCTACACGAACTCGGAGGCGTGCTTGTCTACGGCATCCCGGAGTTCCGGCTCCCTAAGGCCATTGTCCGGTCTGAGGTCGACGAGCTTAGAAAGCTCGGAGTCGAATTCAAGACCAACTGGATTATCGGTCGTATTGAGACTGTGGACGACCTGCTGGAGAAGCGCAAGTACGATAGTGTTTTCATCGGCTCCGGCGCGGGCGCGCCCCTATTTCTCAAGATAGCGGGCGAAAACCTTAATGGCGTTTACTCGGCCAATGAATTCCTGACCAGGGCAAATCTTATGAAAGCCTATCTCTTCCCTCAAGCGGATACGCCGGTTGCGAAGGGGAGAAGGGTCGTGGTATTCGGCGGTGGGAACGTGGCTATGGACTCGGCTCGAACAGCTCTGCGACTTGGAGCAGACGAGGTGAACATTGTCTATCGAAGGACGATGGAGGAACTCCCTGCCAGGGCTGAAGAAGTGCACCACGCCGTGGAAGAGGGGGTCAAATTCAAGCTTTTGACTTCACCGGTGAAAATAGTCGGAAACGAGACCGGATGGGCCGTGGGTGTGACCTGCCAGAAGATGCAGCTTGGCGAGGCTGATGCTTCAGGGAGAAGGCGGCCCGTTCCTATCGAAGGAGATTATTTCGATATCGAATGCGACACGATAATCGTGGCCATAGGTAACGCTGCAAACCCACTCGTTCCGAGCACTACCAAGAACTTGGAAACCAACAAGTGGGGCAACATAGTAGCAGACCTGGATACAGGCAAGACCTCGAAGGATCGAGTCTGGGCCGGAGGTGACATCGTTACCGGGGCTGCCACAGTGATATTGGCTATGGGAGCTGGGCGCAAGGCTGCCCTTTCGATGATGAATTCATTCGGGATTAGCGCCTGATCGCCGTCCAGGTGAAGTGAAAAAGACTAATACGGATTCGCTTTCACGCGAGTGACATCGTGTTTTGGGTAGGGGCAGGTTTGAAACCTGCCCTTTGTATGTTTACCGAAGGTATCGTCATTCCTTCGTACAACGCGATCCGGTCCTGTGGGGCGGACTTTCTAGTCCGCCATTTGGACGCTGGATCGGAGTTCCATATACGTAAACCTAATGCAATTTTGCAGCTTTTGAGGACCATGTGGCATCAAAGTCCTCCTGTACAAATGGGGTGAACCTCGCGTGCTGCGGGGTAAGTTAGCGCCCACGGCATTGGATTGCGGCGTTACGGTCACCTTTCCCCAGATCGGACAAGAATTTTTATCAACTGCTCTAACGTTCCGTTCCGACTTTCTCCCTGCATGCCTTGAGAAAACGGTGCTGAGGCTTTACAATTATTTCAGGCAATCTCGTGGAATTCCCGCTTGCGGGTGCCCAGGCAACTATCAATATTCGGGGCTACCTCTAGTCTAAAGGGACTGATGCGTTCTCGAGCATTAATATTTATCTTTGCGGCAATCCTTGCCGGTCTGGCACAATCTACGGCTGCAGCCCCCATTCAGAAAATTCAAGGGGTCATCGTCGAGCTGGAGGAAGGTTACCTGTGGTTGAAGCCTGACGGGAAGCAAACGCCCCGCAAATTCATGCTCCGCTGGAAAGCGCGGTTCGATCCTCCGAAGCTTCCACTGAAAGGTGACCGGGCTCTGATTCTTTACAAAGATAAGGAAGCAGGATCCGTGATCTACGGAGTGGAATATCTAAAGACCGCTCCAGAGCCGTCTCATTCTTCCCAAGGCCCGGCTAAGGGCAAGAGAAAGCAATAAGCGCTTCACAGCATAGGCGTTGAAATAAGTTCTAAACTCTCTTCGTCCCGGCGGGACGGCATGATAGTAGCCCGGCACTAAAGAAACTGTCTCAAAAGTCGATTTTGGGCTCGCGATTCTCAACCGATTCTACTAATGAGATGTGAAAAGAGAATCGGAGAGGGAAAGGATTATGCCGCAAATCAGAGCCGACTACAAGCAGGTGTTTCTGCTTCCGCCCGCTATAGATGACTGGATAGGGCCTGATCATCCAGCGCGCTTCATAGGAGACTTTGTGGATTCCTTGGATTTGGAGGTGCTGGGTTTTCGAGTTCCGAATGGCGAAACGGGCCGTCCTCCCTATAGTACCGATCTTTTGTTGAAGGCATGGCTCTACGGCTATTTCAGCAGAATCAGGTCATCGCGCAAGCTTGAGAAGGCATGCATGGAGAACATGGGATTGATTTGGCTGACGGGTATGAATGCAGCGGATCATAATACCCTGTGGCGATTCTGGAGGGACAACAAGAAGGTTTTCAAGGGAATATTCAAACAATCGGTTCAAGTGGCAGTCAAAGCCGAGTTGATAGGTATGGCGGTTCATGCATTGGATGGAACCAAGATCCCTGTCGGATCATCTCGGGAGAAGTTCAAGAACCAAGATCAGTTGGAGCGGATGCTTGAGAATTTGGACAAGTGCGTTGCCGACGTCATGACGGAGACAGAGAGGTGCGAGCAAGAGGAGGGCGGCGAATGGCGTCTTCCCGAAGCCCTTCAGGACGAGTTGAAACGCAAGGAGCGGATACAGAAGGCCTTGCAGGAATTGGATAAGACTGACAAGAAGGTCGTCCATCCCTGCGAGCCGGATGCCCGGTACATGAAGAACCGGCGGTCTACTGAGCCCTCTTACAATGCTCAAGCGGTGGCAGACCAACAAAGCGGCATGATTGTGGCTGAGGAAGTGGTCGACGAAGGCAATGACAATGGGCAGCTTGTTCCCATGCTGGATCGAGTTCAGGAAAATTTGGGCGCAACCGCAGAGGAAACCGTGGCGGACGCAGGATACTTCGCATCGGCTCAAATCGCGTTGGCCGAAGAGAAGGAGTACGAGGTCTTGGTCGCCAAGTCGTCGGGAGAGTCCGCTGCGGAAAAAGGCGCTCAATGGGACCCTTATCACGCTTCCCAGTTCGTCTACGACCAAGAGCGAGACGTCTGTATTTGTCCGCAAGGCGCATCGCTGAACTTTCTTCAGAAGAAAGTCACAGGAAAAAACGGAAACGAGATCCGGCGGTATCGATGCCGGGACTACTTGACGTGTCCTGAACGGTGGAAGTGCAGCAAGAGCAAGAATGGCCGTCTCATAGACATTAACATCTATCGTGACGCAGTTGAGCGCCACCGCAAGAAACGGGAGGTCCCGGAAAGCAAGACGCTACTCCGAGCCCGCAAGGTGATCATTGAGCCGGTCTTTGCATGGATAAAGAGCCACTTGGACTTTAGACGGTGGACCGTGTCCGGATTATCCAATGCGAGGGCTCAATGGTCTTTGATGTGCGCCACCTTGAATCTCAAGAAGCTCTACAGCCATTGGCTGACGGGGCGTCTGGTGCTAACCGCGGCCTAAGACATCAGGACGGAGAGTGACTCATGGCTGCCTGAGGCATACTCATAGCCGGCCCCGGCTCGTCGGAGACAAGGGAGGCCAAGGTGCGAGATTAACCGCACCCTACCACCCCGAGAGTCGTCATCGTGCCACTACAACCGTTTTGAGACACTCTCTTCAGCCCCGGGCTAGACCAATGCCAAAGATCTTAAAGCCGACACATTTCACCCAGTGTCGGAGATTAACCGATTGTCTGCCAGAAAACCGAGGATTGTCCGCGCAGTATCGTCAGGGCGCTCCATGGGGACAAAATGGCTGGTTTCCTCAAAACGCTTGAGAACCGCGTGGGGAGCCTTGCGTTTGAATTTTCTTGCGGCAGAAGATACGAAGACGTCCGATTTCGATCCGTAGAGGAGCAGGGTGGGCACTCGCAAACTGGGAATAGACCGCCAGATGCCGGCAGGGCACACAGCAAAACTACGGGCTTCCCAGGCCGGCTCACAGCATAGCGCAATCGTTCCGGTCTCCGTCTCTTCGGTACAGTGTCCGACATATCCCTCAAGGAACCCGTCTTTCCAGGCAGAGAATGAGGGTTTGTTCCGATAAACATTCAGAATAGTCTGACGGTCGGGCCAAACACCTTGTCTGTGGGCTGCGCCGTACACTATCGGGATGAGTCCGGTAAGTCCGGTCGCTTGAGTCAAGGCCAAAAGCATAGACAAGGAGGTCGAGAGGATAGTCGGGTCAATAAGAATCAAGGCACGGACCAGATCCGGACGTTTAATAGCGAGCATCATGCTGCTGACAGCGCCTCGGGAATGCCCCATAGCGATCACGGGTTCGTTCAGATGCTCGAAAAAGCGTTCCAGGTCCTTTGCAAAAGCGTCCCAACTTTTCAGTTTCCAGGGATCCGCGGGAGCCGTGGTTTTGCCATGCCCCCGGTCGTCCATACCCACGACTCGCAGATGCGGCGCCAGCCTTTCTGCCAAAGGTGCGTACATTCCCGCACAGAAGCCGGTAGCATGAGATATATGCGCCAGTGGTCCTGAACCACCCCAATTTACGTAGTGGAATGCGCCGTCCGACGCCATGAAGGTGTTTTCTTGTTGCATTTCTCACTTACAACCCAACGGACATGACGTGTCCGAGGATAGGCCGACCCGCAGCAACTCCGGTGCGGACGATAAGCCAATCAATTAATAGCGTGTGCGCGATGGCAGTAGCCGTGGCTACAATCCTCGCCACAAACCGCCTAAGTACTCTATTTCCTAAATACGGTAATGTTAAGAACCGGGACCGGAAGAAGATTGCTTCGCTGCGCTCGCAATGACAGGTAGTGGAATGTCATTGCGAGGAGTGAAACGACGAAGCAATCTCCATCGTGAAAATCCGCGACCGTACTTACGAAAAGCAGTACGAAGTATTACATAATTCCTTTCTTCATCCCTAATGATATGTGCTCGTTGATGTGGCTGCGGCTTTGCAGACCGCCAAACTCGTGTTTGATCTTCGCGGCGGCATGGCATATGGTATAAATTCCACAATACGCCCTGTATAGCAGTCTCTTTTCAACGACTCTCAAGGCAGGATCTCGGAAAAGTCTGGAGGAATCGAAGGATGAACCTTGCGAGGAAGCTGTCCGATGTGGCGAGGCAACATGGCGACAAGCCGGCGATAATCTTCGAGAACACCGTCTACACATATAGCGACGTGGAAAAGCAGGTTGAGCGATACGCGGCGATGATGGCGCGGCTGGACGTGAAGCTTGGCGATAGAGTGGCCTTCCAGTTACCGAAACAAATGGAATTCATTTTCTTGGAACTCGCGGTTCTGTCCGTTGGCGCAATAGTGATCCCGCTCAATCCTGATTACAAGGCTCAGGAGATCGAGTATTATTTAACGGATTCCGGCAGCTCACTCTATTTCACTGACTATGAGCGCTTCTCTCGGGTCCATGCGGAACTTGAGAAGCTCGATAATCTACAAACCGTTCTGGTGGACCATCCTGAAGAGGCCAAGGTTCTCTTTTTGTCGCGAGAACTTGAAGCCGCTGCGCCCGATTATGTGAGGCCGTATCCGACCGGGGGGGACGATGTTGCGGTGATCTGCTACACATCAGGTACCACGGGAAGATCCAAAGGCGCGATGATCACCCACAGGAATTTGATTTCAAACATGACGGCCTTGCATGAAGTCTGGGAATGGAGCGACAAGGACGCGCTTCTTCATGTGCTCCCTCTGTTTCATGTGCATGGTCTCTTTGTGGCACTGCATGGGGGCCTGAACGCAGGCGCGACGGTGATCATGCACGAAAAGTTCGATCCCGGCCGAACATGGGAAACCATAGAGCAAAAGAAATGCACAATGTTTATGGGGGTCCCCACGATCTACCAGCGGCTGTTGAATCATTGGGAGCGCATAGACAGAAAACCGAATTTAAAGAGCATGAGGGTGTTCATCTCGGGATCGGCTCCTCTGTTGGAAACCCAGTTCAATCGTTTTGAAAAAGAAACCGGGTTCAGAATTCTCGAACGCTATGGCATGACCGAGACCGGAATGATCGCATCAAACCCCTTCGACGCAAGCCGTCGAAAGCCCGGCAGCGTGGGATATCCGCTCCCCTGCTTGGAGATCAGGATTGTTTCTCCGAGCGGTGATGATGTACGATCGAGTGAGGTCGGGGAAGTGTGGATACGTGGTGAAAGCGTATTCAAAGGGTACCGAGGAATGCCGGAGAAGACTCGGGAATCTTTTCAGGACGGATGGTTCAAGAGCGGTGACCTCGGCTACCAGGATCTGGAAGACAAAGCGAGGTTATATCTCGTGGGGCGAGTCAAGGAGCTTATCATTACCGGTGGCTATAATGTTTACCCCAAAGAAATCGAAGATGTTCTTGCGAGCCACACAGCGATAAGAGAGGCAGCGGTTATAGGTTTGCCGGACAATGACCTCGGAGAGAAGGTCGCGGCGATAGTGGTTATCGAGGACGGCAGTTCACAGCCGTCGCCGGATCAGATCATCAGCCATTGCAAACACTGTCTGGCCGGCTACAAGTGTCCCAAAGCCGTCTTCTTTGTGGATGGGTTGCCGCGAAACGCTATGGGCAAGATCCAGAAGAACGAACTGTGTAATCGGTTCCGGAGCGAGGCATGACGCGATATCTCAGAACAAACAAGATTTCGGAGGCAAAGTGAAACAAGAAGAAAGGTATTTCACAGTATCGGATCAAGTATTCGAGAGATTCCCCGGGTATGTCCGAGGAGTTGTAATAGGCTACGGGCTTACGAACGGAGAATCTTCACCGGAACTCATCTCGTTGCTTCGCTCGGCCGAGGATTCCGTTCGCAAAGAGCTGAATCTGGAAACATTGATTGAACATCCCAGAATCGCGGCCTGGAGAGAGGCTTACCGATCCTTCGGCGCCAAGCCGAGCAAGTTTCGGCCGTCAATTGAAGCCATGGTTCGACGTCTTCTGAGAAACGAACAGCTTACGTCGACAAACGCACTGGTTGATATTGGAAATGCTGTATCTTTGCGTCATTTGGTTCCCGCCGGTGGGCACGCTATTGATGTGCTCGTGAACGACATGGAGCTGAGGTTGGCCACAGGGGATGAACTCTTTACGCCGTTAGATTCGGAGAAGGTTGAGAACCCTTTGGCAGGAGAGGTGGTTTTCGTGGACGGTAAGACAGTTTTGACAAGACGCTGGACGTGGCGTCAGGGCAGACACACGTTGGTCCAGCATGGCACGACCGCGGTTGAGTTTAACGTTGACGGTTTGCCGCCGGTCTCGGTTACCGAAGTTGAGGACGCCTGCCGAGAGACCGCTGAATTGATAGAAAGATTTTGCGGAGGCAGCACACGTTTCGAAATTGTGACCAGGGCAAATCCCAAGATAAGGCTATCGTGATTCGTGCTGCAATTTTTCCTCACCGGTCTCCCGGAATAAAAGAGACTGACGCAAAATCAAGTATGAGGTCAAAATCATAGCACGATCAGGCTTGGTGTGTATTTCGTTGCCCTCACCCCAGCCCTCTCCCCGAGGGAGAGGGAGTCGTGGTGAAGCTGCTATTTGAGTCCCCTCGCCCTTTGGGAGAGGGCTAGGGTGAGGGGATTTCGTGACACGATTACTTGGATCAAAATGGTTTTGAGACAGTTTCTGTAGGCCCGGTCTTCTGGATCCTTCTCCATCGCTTCGTTGCCCTTTTCTTCGGTCCTTTTCTATGGTATTATCATTGCATTACCCATGCCATTTAACAACCTCGGATTCCATCCTGCAATCGAGGGCACCCATGAAACACGACGAGACCGGTCCGTGGCCGGCTAACGATGCGCCGAATCATTCCGATTTGCCGAATGGAGAGCTGGAAAGCCTGAAAAGTCGACTCCACTGGGCCCAGGAGAGCCAAGAAATGGCCGTGAAAATCCTGACCTTACTCAACGGCCAACTTGTGGGTCCGGACGTGATCCGGCGCGTCCTTGGAATGATGAAAGAATTCACCGGATTCGAGGCTGTCGGCATTCGCTTGCGCGATGGTGAAGATTTTCCCTACTTTGCAACCCAAGGTTTTCCCGATCATTTTGTCGAATGTGAAAGTTATCTGTGCGAACGCACTGCTGCCGGCGAAATCGTGCGGGATTCGTCTGGAAACCCGATCCTGGAATGCATGTGCGGAAATATAATACGCGGGCGAACGGACCCTTCGCTGCCTTTTTTCACCCAAGGTGGTAGTTTTTGGACGAACAGCACAACGGACCTTCTCGCCACGACATCTGAAGAAGAGCGTCAGGGTCGTACCCGAAATCGGTGCAACGGGGAGGGCTACGAATCGGTCGCCCTCATACCCCTGCGTTCAGAGCGCGAAATCATTGGCCTTCTGCAACTCAACGATTCTCGGAAAAATTGCTTCACACCCGACACGATAAGTTTTTTTGAAGCGATAGGAGCCAGTATCGGTATTGTTCTTAAGCGCATGAGTGTGGAACAGGAACGGGATCGCTTGTTCAACTTGTCCATTGATATGTTGTGCGTCGCCGGGTTTGACGGTCGCTTTAAACAGGTCAACCCCGCGGTCACGGAGATCCTCGGATGGACATCACAAGAGTTCTTGAGCAAGCCGTGGACCGAGTTGGTGCATCCGGATGACCATGAAAAGACTAGAGCGGCAGGCAGGCGGCTGCTTTCCGGCGTCCCGTTGTACTCCTACGAAAATCGATATCTGCACAAGGACGGCACGTATCGGTGGATTTCGTGGAACTGCTTTCCGATACCCGATGAAAGAACGACCTTTGCGGTAGCTCGCGATGTCACCGAGCCCAAGCGGTCCGAAGATGCACTGCGGAGAGCTAAGAATGAGCTTAAGTCCAGGGTGAAGAAGCGAACCGTACAACTGATGGCTACCATAGATCGCCTGCAAAAAGAAGTGACTGCACGCGAGCAGGCACAGGACGCACTGCGGCAGAGCGGAGAACGCTATCGAGCTCTCGTGGAAAATGTCCATGTGGGTATCTCGTTGATAGATTCGGATCACAATATAGTTGTATCGAATTCCGTCATTGGGAAATGGTTTAAGAAACCCGTCTCCGAGTTCAGCGGCAAGAAATGCTTCCGGGAATTTGAAAGACGTGATGCTGTTTGCCCGCATTGTCCGGGAGTGCGAGCCATGGCCACCGGGCTGGCCGCGGAGGTGGAAACAGAGGGCGTGCTGGTCGATGGCACCCGCATCGTTGCACGCGTACGAGCTTTTCCAATGTTCAGCCCGGATAATGTGCCCATCGGATTTACAGAGATTGTCGAGGACGTCAGGGAGCGCAAGCGATTGGAAGAGGCACTCCTGGAGAGCGAGCAACGCTACAGAAACCTCGTGGAGGAATCGCGAGACGGGATTTATTGGGCCGCTTGGGATGGCGCGCTGATTGAGGCTAATCAAGGGTTTCTGGAAGTGTTCGGCCTTACAACGGACGAGTCCAAGATTTGGAGTCTTATCCAGGCGTATCGTGATCCAGTCGACCGCATACGGTTCAAACAGACCATCGAAAGAAACGGATCTGTAGCGGACTATGAACTCAAGCTTAAGAAGAAGGATGGCACCGCGATCGATTGCATGCTCAGCGCAACGTTGCGTTTGGACGAAGAAGGCAAAAGTATCGGATACCAGGGTATCATCCGTGACATGACAGAACGCAAAAGACTCGAGCAGCAACTCCTGCGGGCACAAAAAATGGAAGCCATCGGCACTCTCGCCGGAGGCATTGCTCACGATTTCAACAACCTTTTAACAGTGATACTCGGGTACTGTGAACTGATAATATCTGAGAAGAACGAAGGGGATCGGGATTACGAAGACCTGAATAAGGTTATGCAGGCCGGTCGAACCGCGGCCGATATGGTTCAGCAAATTCTGGCTTTTAGTCGTAAGGCCGAAACCAAGGTCTGGCCAATTAACATCAATAAGCAGATTCCGCAGCTCAGGAAGATGCTTTCCAGACTGATTCCCAGGACCATAAAAGTCAGAATAAATCTGGCTCCCGAACTTCCCACGGTCAATGCCGACTCCGCCCAGATTGACCAGGTTCTGATGAATCTTGCAGTAAATGCGAGGGATGCGATGCCCGATGGCGGCAGACTGACAATCGAAACCAGGGCGGTAGTGTTGGACGAGGAGTATTGCAGCTCCCATATTGAAGCTTCCCAAGGGCTGCACGTGCTTCTTAATGTAAGTGATACGGGGCTCGGAATTGATAAGGGGCTATTGGATCGGATATTCGAACCATTTTATACAACGAAAGAACCGGGTGAGGGGACCGGATTGGGCCTCGCTATGGTTTACGGCATAGTCAAAGCCCACGGCGGGCATGTCACTGTCTACAGTGAGCCCGGCACGGGGACTGTCTTTAACATATACCTGCCGGCGCACCAGTTTGAGGTGGAACAGGATATTGCGACGTCCGGCGAATTTGCGGCATTAGGGTCCGGAACAATACTTTTGGCCGACGACGAGGATTCTGTGAGGTCCCTTGGGCAAAGAATCCTGGAAAAGTCCGGATACCACGTTCTTTCCGCAAAGAACGGGCGGGAAGCTGTTGCAATTTACCAACAGGAGAAAGACGAGATCTCGTTGGTTATCCTTGACCTTATCATGCCTGAAATGGACGGCAAACAGTGTCTGGAGGAAATTCTCAAAATAGACCCGGATGCGAAGGTGTTGTTGGCCAGCGGATATTCTCCGGACGGGGAGACGAATCTCGCATTAGAGAGTAGAGCAAAGGGTTTTGTCCGAAAACCCTATAGCGTAAGGCACCTCCTTGAAGCGGTAAGAGACGTTTTGAAGAAGAAGTGAAGGCTCCACCGCCTGAAGGCGGTGGCGTCGGCGGTACTTTCTTGCACCGGATGAATCAGGTGGTCGCGGCCGCCAAAGGACCGGAGTCGATATCGGCGTAGGATGCTGGTGAGCCCGCGCTCTGCGCGGGAGAACCGCATCAATCTGGAAAAAACACGAACGATGCGGTTCGCAGCGCTCACCAGCATCCTACCGGCATCTTTGCATCTGGTGCCGCGCATATACACTGGGTACGCACTGAAGTCTTCGCCTAAAGGCGAGGGTTTTTCTCGCATTCCCCGAGGGGGACAATAATACAGCGAAGCGTATCCTTTCAGTTATCCGGGGTCATTGATCTGTTCCGACCGGTGTCATTGCGAGTCCTGCGTTCCGCGGGACGAAGCAATCTCTTCCTTTAACCCCCCTCAAATTGCCAGTGGGACGGGCATCCTGCCCGTCATCCATAATAGACAGGCAGGATGCCCGTCCCACTATTTGCTCCTCCCAATCCCAATCCCGTTCGCAAGTGAATGGTTAGTGCAAAGCCTCGATTTTGGACCACTTTCACCTGGTCTGTCTCTTTTTTTTCTTTGTCTCGATTTCTTCGCGGATCGAGGCCGGGTCACCGAAATAAATGCAGTGAGCCAGGCATACATTGTCCGCGCAGGCAGGAATAAGTCCCTGATCGACACGATGATGGCAGAGGTTGCACTTCAGCGCCTTTTGGCTGTTGTCGTCGAAGCCTATGGCATTGTACGGGCAGGCGTCAACGCAGCTTTGGCATCCCGTGCATGCGGCCTCGTCGAGTACCACGATTCCGTCTTCCCTCTTCGTGATCGCTCCCTCAGGGCAGGCATCGGCGCAGGGCGGATCGTCGCAGTGGCGGCAAACATTGACCCGATACATGTAATCAGTCATGCCGTCACCCAACGAAGGGCCTTCTTCAGTAGCCAGCAGGAACTTGGCCTTGAATTCAAATTCCTGGCTGCAGGCGGCCTCGCACGTCCGACAGCCCCAACATGCCTCGTCATCTATAATCAGCCCGTATTTGCTCACTTGTCTGACCTCCCTTCAGGCGACTCCGGATAAATCTTGCAGAGAAATGTTCTGATGGCGGTTCCGCCCATCGCAGGATCGCAGTTCTCGTAACTGTTGTCTGTTAGCATGTTTATGTTGGACTCCTGCCATGAACGTTGAAGATCTTTGTACTCCGGAAACCACCAACCGTGCTGCGCGAAGATGACTCGGGGGTCCATCCCGGCGAACAACTTGGCACGCTGTCGGATCTTGCCCTTTGGGGATTCAATAGTGACCCAGTCTCCGTCCTTTATGCCTTCTTTCTGCGCAGTTTCCGGGTGAATCTCAACAGTCGGGTCCTTGTGAAGCTCTCGAAGTACCGGAATTTGACGACCTTCGGAACAGAAAAATCCTGGTATTCGCCGCCCGGACACCATTATGTAGGGATATTCCTCGTAAAGTTCGGGAGCGCTGTACGGGCTGCCGGGCGCTTCATGATACTGGGGCACCGGATCGTATCCCATTTTATCCAAAACAGTGGAGTAAAGCTCCAGCTTCCTCGTCGGCGTGGAAAAACCCTCAGTTCGGTACTTTCGGTGTTTCACTTCTCCACGGATGTAATCCATTTCCTTGAACTGCTTCCACGTTATGCCCATAGGTTCGAGTATGTAATCAAGACCTTGTTCGAAATCGGGCCACCAGTATTCTCCAATTCCGACCCGGTTTGCCAGATCGTTGAGCATGTCATGATCGGATCGGCACTCTCCTACCTGGATGGCCTTACGCCTCGGCACAATGTATCCGTGACGTTTCCAGAAGTCCGCGATGTAATCCATTTCGAGCCACGTGGCTGCCGGGAGGACGATGTCCGCCAGAGCCGCGGTCGGGGTTATGAAGAAGTCGGAGACCGCCATGAAATCAACTGCTTTAAGTGCCTTATACACTTCCGCTGAATCAGCCCTGGTCAAGATTGGATTAGTGCTCAGGAGGAACAGCATCTTTACCGGATAAGGCTTTTCCTGAAGGATCGAGTCCCAAATCTTTTTGGGATTGAGTATTGCAAAGCGAGACCCTAACCTGAATTGGTCACCTCCGAGACGCTTTGTGAAATCTTCCCTGGCAAGCATCCCATGAGCACCGAATGATCCCACATTCCTTACATTGGGAGTCTGGAACAACATCTGCCCGCCAGGGACGTCCAGGTTGCCCGTGATAGCCATCAATGCAATCAGGCTGCGATCGTTATTCGTGAGATTGGCTTGAATCTCTACGCCGACCCCCCACTGGATAGCCGCGGGCTTGGTCGTGGCAAACAAACGGGCCGCTTCTGCAATCTTTTCCTTGGGGACCCATGTGATCTGCTCTACCCGGTCCAGGGGCCATTCCTTGGTTCGCTGCACAAATTGCTCCCACCCGTGCGCGTAATTCTCGACAAATTCTTTGTCATAGAGCCCTTCCTCTATGATTACGTTGCACATTCCCAACGCCAAAGCGGCATCGGTGGTGGGCCTCAAACGAAGCCAAATGTTGGCTCGGGCAGCAATTCTGGTAAGCCTCGGGTCTATGGCGATCAGCTTGGCGCCTTCATCCAGAGCCACTGAGAAGGGCTCGCCCTTGTATGAGTCGGGATTGCTGAAGACCAGATTGTTCCCCCACACCATGATGCATCTGGGCTTGTTTTCATAGTCCACGATCGGGTTGGAGCCGCACGTACTGATGGTTGTGGCAAGTCTTGGGCCGTAGCAGAAGTGGCCCGCTGTCAGCACATTTGGGCTGCCAAGCGTGTTGGCGAACCGATAGATAACGGCCTCATTGTCTCTGCCCGTGCCATAACCCATTACAATGGATTCAGCACCGTGACTTTCTTTGTAACGAAGTATTCTCTCAGCGATTGTGTTCAGAGCCTCATCCCATGAGATGCGCTCCCAGTTGCCGCCTCCCTTTGGCCCTATTCGCTTCACGGGGTAGGTCAGACGATCCGGATGATGCGCCAATTGAATCGAGCCGATCCCCTTTGCGCACAACGTGCCGTGGTTTATGGGGCAATCCGGGTCACCGGCTATTTTCTTGGCCTTGCCGTCTTTGACGTAAACCAGCACCCCACAGCCACCGTGACACATTCTGCAAGCACTTTTGACGACCGAGTCGTAGCCGTAGACCTCCATCTCACGAGCAACGTTCGAATACTTAAATTCTGCCACGTTTAATCCTCCTGTTGTGCAGCCGGCTCCTGCGACGTCCGGAACATTGACGTATTTGCGTGTCCCGCGCCTACGTGCGGGGCGCCTCCAATCAATTCGGAAAATCTCTTTGCCGCGGCCGCGATATCGGCGCCGAATTCCTTCGCGAAATCCTGCGGAAAAGTTCCTACAATCGCCATCGATCCCATGAGCCGTCCCCCGGGACCGAACACCGGCGAAGCCACCGCATTAATGCCGATTTTCATTTCGCCCAGATCCAAAGCAAACCCGGTTCTTCGGCATTGGTCCAATTCCTGCTCAAGGCGATGCAGATCAAACCTGGAGGGACCGCCGTGGAAATAGGGCTTCGAACTGCCAAGGACCTTTTTTCGTTCGGTATCGGGCAGGAAGGCTACTATCGCCTTTCCATGAGCGCCCCAAGCAATGGGGAATCTGTGCCCGAGTCTGATGGTCAATCCGATTTCCTGCGTACCTTCGTCTCTGGCGACAACGAACACGTGATTTTCTGAGACCACCCCCAAGAAAGCAGTGCTGTTCGTTTTGCATGAAAGCTCTTGAAGAAAAGGGGCCGCAACCTCTCGTATGTCGAGACCGGTCAAGACTCTGTTGGCCAAGAAAAGCAGACCGAGTCCCAGAGAATAAGTCTTGTCATTGGGGGATTTTTGGACAAATGCGAACTGTTGCAAGGTGTTCAGGATAGAATATCCCTTGCTCTTGTGAATGCCCACTTCGTTGCAAATCTCGGTCAAACTCATCTTTGCAACGGGGGCTTGAGCGAGCGCGAGCAAAATGCGTGAAGCCTGCTCCACCGCAGGGACAACCGAGGAATATTGGGGTTTGGCTGGAGCAGACTCTCTCTTCGATGCCATTCGGAATCCGTTAAGGTTCGTTGTACAGAATACGATTCTTTATAGAGAACCTAGCAGACGCACTTGCGCTTGTCAACACAATCCCTGACCCATAATCCCCCAACAAATGAGATGGTGAATTATGGTTTTATGATCATATCGCAGACCGTACCGTCATGGGTTACCTCTGGCAGTTCTTGAACCGATGTGTGGAATGGAGCGGGAACTATTAGCAGTTCCCGAAAGTACTCGCGGATTGACATAATGGGTGCCACTGCTGGCTTGACCAGCAGTGCTTCTTATGGCGATTTTCACAAGTTTGCTCTGAAGGGAGTCGCACTGCTGGTCGAGCCAGCAGTGGCACCCGCGGTGGTATTATGGACGACATCCTCATCCTTGCCCCGGCACAATGGAAACTCAAGAAGACCATACGGGTGTTGAACCAGACATTCAATGAGCTGAAGTTGGAAAAACACCCCGACAAAACCGCTATGGGGCGAATCGAGAAGGGATTCGATTTCCTCGGGTATCACTTCAGTCCGCAAGGACTGTCTCTCGCACAGAAGACCATCGACAACTTCGTCGAAAAAGCTCTCCGGCTTTATGAGCAAGAGCCGCCCCATCGAAGGATGAAGCGGCTCGGAGAGTACAGCCATAGGTGGGTTGGCTTGCAGCGTTGGTTTAGGCGTTCTCACCTTATGATGTTATGGGAATGAGACCGAGACACCTCCCCCCGGCCCGAATGTTAGTGGGGGTGGGACAAAACCGTTGACCAGGAAGATGCCGTTACTAATATGTGCTCTCGCCTCCAGAAACAAGCGGGCCGGTTATACAGCCGCTGCGGGCGCTGATGTCGGTGAGCACTTCCAGACGGAAGTTCGGCTCAGTGGCTCCTGATGATATTAGGACGGAATCAAGGAAGCCTCCGGAGAGGAGATTGCACCAACAAAATGTTGCAGTCGATGTCGTTACGGGCGGGATCGGATCTGTTAGCGGAGGGTTAGGATATAAATGCTCAAACGCGATTGTCGGGGCGATGAGAACGCTTCCCTTAAGGTTAGGGCATACTGCAGGATTCGTACGTGCGAGCACAACCGCTTCCGGCTGATGCCAATACCGCTTGACCTTCAACCCCAACAACCTTCTCAAGTCTCGGGGGCTCCTGAACACCGGCTCAGGCATGGTGAATGGGCTCTCGAAACTCAGCAGATTCTCCAACTGGAAGCCTACGTTCACGAATCCGCCCACCGTATTGTAATAGCCGTCGATCCGGTCGTGCCCGTATTCGTATCTCAAAGTAAAGACGCCGTCTCTCGTAGTGAGGTCCGCGCCGCCCCGCCAGCCGTACACCGCGGTCCCGATATCAAACTGGTACCCGATGAGCTTGAGCCGCAAATCCAGAGACCGATTGAACAATGCATGTGAATAGCCGGCCTCAACGTCAAAGCTATTCCCCTTGTTCCTGAAGGCATTGATGAGGACATCTCTATTGAAGAGGTTCCCGTACCAGTTGAAGTTCAGGTCAATGGCATCGTCTCCGGCAACGTTCGCTGCCATTTCCAGCCCGACTCCTCCGGATGAATACCACGTGTTGAACAGACGGGAAGAATCGTAGAAGCCGTTCACTCCCAGAAAGGTGTTCGTGCCCAGCATCGTGCGGTAACCGCCGCCGAAAGACAAATCGACCCTATTGTTCGTTCCCCCGGAAGATCTCTTCCAGAAATTCCAGCCTTCCGCATGAGCCTCTCCGAACAGCACGGAATCACGGCTCACGCTAAAAGGGAGAACATAATCCGCAGTGAATCGCCCGGTACTCACCCTGTTGCCGAAATAGTCCAGGAAACCGAGTTCCAGGTTAGGGATTTTGGGGAGAAAAGGCGCAAGCATGCCACTGGACAGGGGTATGGCATCGCTCTCCCGAGAACATCCGCAATCGTTCGATGGATTGCTCTGACCGGGAAGTTCCGGGAGACCTTGTGCGTCCACAAAGGTGGAGAGAGTGCAGGCGAAAAGAAATAGGAAAGGCAGGACGAGCAGAATCCACGCGGAAGGACGCGATTCCTCCATGACATACCTCCTTTACCTCAAAGCCCTTGAAGCACAAGACTCGGCAGCACATCCCCAAACGTCAATCAGGGGGAGTCTCAAGAGCCAATAATGCAGAAATCACAAGAAATTCAGTGGAATACTACCTGAAAGCTGCGGCAGGAGTCAAGAGAATTCAGGGGTTCGGCCGGAAGTATGCACTTACGAGGGGGCGAGAGCTTGCGAAGCATGTCATTGCGAGGGCGACAGCCCGTGGCAACTTCACAAACACCGCCACTGGAGAGTGCTTTCCCGCGGGACGCGGGATTGCACTCCTCGCAATGACAGTTTCTCGCGAATGTCCGTTCCCCCGCGTGAGTGAATGCTTACACTTCGGACTGAAGACTGCTCACAATTCGTGAGGAGGCATGTCACACGGAGAGTTCAGAACCGTATAAAATGGTTATCCCCGATAGCTGTGACATCCCGAATCTTGTGTCCCGCCGAACGTTTACCGACAACGATCATAGAGCCGATCTCACAGCCACTTGGAATATCTTTTTGTGATAGCTCACGGTGGCCCGTATTCTTAATTCTTTCGGATGGGCGTTTTGCCACCGCACTATCCTGGCATACTGGGCCCTGGCTCTTGACAGCAGCATCTCAAATCGGCCGGAGAAACGAGGCTTGGGCCGAATTTTTTCAGTAGGCCGTATCTGCTTTTTCCTCTGTTGCTCCAATTCTTGTGCAGCTTCCTTCAATGCCTGATCGAAGATAACCGCCTCCAGAGACTCCTCAGAGGCCAAGGCCGCGGCTTGAGAGACGCTTGCACCGTACAGGAATAGGCACAACACAATTAGCCACCTTGCAATTATGTGCTTCGAGGATCCCATAACCCCACTCCCACTCACTAATTATGCTCTCTAAGATTCGTGAAAGTCAAAAAAGATTCAGAGTATTTTCGAGAGGTAATGATTCACCGCGGAGATCGCAGAGACCGCGGAGAATTCAGTTCTGCTGCGAGTCTATCTGCCGGAACACTGCAAGTACTCGTTTGAGGCAATGAGGGAAATTAGGGCCTGACTTTACTCGTGCGCGCCTCACGTTGCCCAAACTAATTCCCATTCGCGTTCAAGAAGGTGACACGGTATTTCCGGTAGGGGCGGGTTTCAAACCCGCCCTTACAGGTCGTCACGCCCGTGTACGCGGGAATCTGTAGGGCCGCCCTACCCCCGTCCGGATCGGCGTCCGGGGTGACGAATGGGATCAAGATACTGACCCCGCTTGGCTCTATTTCGGAGTACCACTCGTTTGAAGGGGCATTGGTATATGCTACCCTTTTCTTCTCCGCGGTCTCCGCGTTCTCTGCGGTGAACTATTGCCTTGGATAATTACGGGCAGGCTTTATTATTCACAAACGCCGCTCGACAAGGATGACGGAAATCTCTCCCTCTCCGTACTGTTCCAGGTAGCGGCGATCCACTCCCACACAATGATCTATGTAGCAGCATCGGGCTTTAAGACATGCTTTCGGCGTCTCATTGTGCCCCATGTTGTCGGCATTGCTCACCATGTCATCGGCTTCTCGCCTCTTGATGCGCACTTCGTTCCGGCAGTTCCCAATATGTGGCAGGTGAGGAGCAATACAATAAGGCACGTTGTCAAGAATTGTCAGCGGATATTCCTGCGAGTTTATAGTGGACAATTTTTCTTTTAGAGAAGAGAGTCGGCACATGCGGCCTCTGTTGACATAAGCATTTCCATCCCATTCGGGCAGACACAGGCAATGGGCAGTAGTGCCGGCGAATCCCAGAATTTTATCCATGAGCCATTCTATCTCAGGCAGATTAAGTTCGTTAAGGCATGTGTTGACGCTAAGCCGTTCGGGTGAAACGTCATTTATCAGGCTGACAGCTCTGTACGCTTCCACAAAGCTGCCTTTCCGCCTGACGATTCGGTCGTGTGTTTCTCCGACCCCGTGCAGGGAAACCCAGAAATTCTTCATTCCCGCATTTGTAAGTGAGAAAACCAGCTCTTCGGTTATTCCGAACCCATTGGTAAACATGAACAAGTTGTCGATTCCGTGTTCTTTTGCGAAACGAACGTAGTTCACAAGCGAGGGGTTCAGAGTGGGTTCACCCGCGCCTGTAAAGAAAAGGGTCTTGATCCCTGCGCGGCTGGACTCCTCAATGAAATCGAATACTTCTTGATCCAAGTTAGGCGGGTTCTTACTCCTATCGTATGCCGGTGCGCAAAAGATGCAGTTGTTGGTGCACTCGAAACTTGAAAATACTACCGCCCCGGGTTCAGGCCATCCCCAGACCAATGATCGCGATTTATCTGCACGGGTCGCGGTCCAGCCCTGCCATTTTTTCGGGTTGGTGAGAACCCGGTCTTCAACGAACGCGAATACCTTTTTGTAAGTTTCACAGTACGGATCGGGGTGATCAGGGCTGCCTTCAGCGCTCATTGCTCTTACCGGACAGCCGCCATTGCAAAGTGGCAAATATTTGCAATCAAGGCATTCTGAGTTGCCGATCAAATTGGCCGTCCGCTCGGCGAGTTTCATTCTCATCGGCGATGTCAACAGCATGCCGAGATCATCGGATTCGAGAAGATTGCCAAAATTCCGGTCAGGATAGGAGCCCATCCACGCATCGCATTGACTCACTTCACCGCCGGGCCCGACGCAGAAAAAGCCATTTACGCAGTTTGGGCAGAAGAAGCACGGAATCTTTGCCGCAGCATCCCCCAATGTTATCCGTTCTACGATTCCCTCGTAAGGATCCAAGCGAACTCCGTCATCCCCGGAGAAGTAAACATCAAGCAGACCGACTAAGAAATCGCCCAGCATCGATGGGTCCAGGAACAATTGATCCGCCAGATGGGAAGCCGGTCCCGAGGCGAAGGGGGTATTCAATTGAATGCTCTTTAAGCCCAATTCATCTACGTAATACCGGTAAAAGTCCGAAGGGGACACTGAGAGAGTCTGTTTGTTGGGGACCGATATCACGGACGCAGACAGGCCTCTGGAGCGAGCAATTCTGTACCTGTCAGCCCAGTGCTCATTATATGAATCGCCCGACAGGCCGCGGAATCTCCGGTGTACATTGGGATAATCCAGGGACGACCCGACGGTTCCGTCAAAAAGTTCCCATATCACCGGGTCCCAAACGGGATCGTAATCCATGAGGTTGGTCTGCAAATAAAGTTTAATTTTCAGATTGTGATTTGACATGAACGATCTTATCATACGGCCCGCTGTCAGACACCACTCGGGAGATAGAACCGTAATTTCTCCACCTTGCCAGTACACGTCGACACTCTTAACTCCGGAGCGCGAAAGATACGAAGATATGCGGCTGAAAACAGTTTCCAAGTCTTCGAGGGACATGCTTTCCCGAGTTCTTGGTTCGAAACAGTACGCACAATTACAATTGCAATGGAAAGTAGGCACAAATATTATACTTACTTGAGGGCCGAACATAATCTACTCCGCGACCTCTTCCGCTTTAGCAAGGTCATCGGCGATTTCCTTCGCGTTCACTTTGATCGCATTAAAAACTTCGAGAAAAGGTCCGCAGTCGAAGTCAGTGTCAACAAAACGAAGGTAGCCTTCACATAAATCGAACCTCTCGCAAGAAACGCATTTGGAACCGGACAAGACAAGGTCCTTTTTGCGGTTTATCAATTGCTTGTAAAGATCGGATTCTTCATCAATTTGCAGACCACCGGAAACCTCACCCAAGAACTTCCCGGCGCGGGCAAGTCTGGCAGAAGCCGTAACTCTTCCCAATTCGTCGACATAGAGGAATTCCGACGGAGATTCAGGATAAAGTTTCGGGAGCGCCAACACGTTTCCTCTCAAACAGGCGCTGATCATGGAATGGAAAAAATCAACCGGAACCTGCACATGAGTGTCGTGCAAATAATAATTCAGTACGGACAACAGTTCACTTGTATCTGACAGCTCTTCAAGGTCCATCGTGACAGGGACCATAGCCGAGGCCGCGATCTTCACACCTTGCAGGAGCCCTTTGTCCACATTAATAAGAGCTTCGAGTGAGAACCGATCGACGAGCCAGGTATTTGTGTAGAGCTGAGGAGCGCACTTTGGATGCAATTTGAGCCGAATCGGAAGCTGCAGCGGAAGAGCCGACAAACTATGCAGGTTCTCACTCGGATATTCCAACTCCACTCCCTTTACTCGATCGCCCAGCGTTTTATATGTGTTCACGATATCTCCGCAATTCCCTGAACGCAGGACGATATCATGAGAGTCGACTTCAGCAGCCAATCTCGGAGGAATACTTATCAATGCTGAATTATGCATCAACTGCCTCGAAAAATTCCTTGTACCCTTCACACCAGATAGTCTTTCGCAGCCGCCCGGAAGCTGCCGCGCAGCCCCCGGCGCAATATTTCCACCAATTACAGGAACCGCACTCGTTTTGCGTGATCAACTTTCTCCTTTGGGAACGCCAAAACGCGTCGGGGTGAGATAGTAACTTGTCAAGCGGCTCAGAGGTTATGTTGCCGATTTTACCGGACGCGATGTCGAGGAGTCTCACGCACGGATAAACGTCACCTTCCGGCGAGATAGCCAAAGTAGGCTCGCAACAGTTCAGAGACTCAGAGTACGTCCGAGTGGAATCAGAGTCAACTGACGAAATTTCTTCCCAATTTACGAACGGTTCGACGGGCAACGAACTATCGTCCCCTTTCCATGCGCGGTGAACTTCTCTGAGAAAAAGCCCCCAGGATCGCGGGTCCAGACGGGCACCTTCGAACGTATTCGCGGGCTCTTCAAGAGGTATAAGAGTTAGGCTATCCACTCCCAGGTTCTTGAAATAGTAATAGATTTCCTTGCCACGGTCTATTGATCGACCGTGCACAACATACACCATTCCAACGTGAAATCCGCGACTTCTGACAATCTCGAAGCCCTCATACCAACGTTTCAGATAAGAGTCCCCGTTCTTGAGCCTCCTATAGTCCTGGAACGGATCAAGAGAAGTCCCGATCCCGCCTCCATTCAGAAGCTCGGCCAGAGTGTCTGCAAGCCCTTCTGTTGCCAACGTCAAATTGGACTGCATTATGTGCATCGGGCTGTTCTTGAGGATCGTTCGGTTTAGCTCCAAGACCTTCTTGTAAAAGGGCTCGCCCATCAGCATGGGTTCTCCCCCATGCCATAGGATTGTCATGTGACAGCCCGGATTTCCTTCCATGTAATTCGCGAGATTTCGGAACGTGCATTCAACGAGGGCGGGATCGGCGATTTTCGGCCTTTCTGCGACATTGCAGTAAGCGCACTTCCCGTT
This sequence comes from uncultured delta proteobacterium, assembly GCA_963789265.1. Lineage (GTDB taxonomy): Bacteria > Desulfobacterota > Desulfomonilia > Desulfomonilales > Desulfomonilaceae > CAWBBA01. The sequence continues at coordinate 534,509 of CAWBKB010000001.1, forward strand.
GCATTGGAGAGTCGGTTTGATAACAACTTCAATGCACTTGGGCGCTTCACAGTTATTTTCAGAGGTATATGCCATAGTCAGTGGAGCCGCCAATTTGACGCTATTTCCTCAACGGGGCCGGCGGCGGAGATGATCGGCATGAGGTCGGTGCAGTACAATCCTTATAGACTGAACCCTGCCCTGGTTACCTGGGCACAGGGCAAACAAGAAAGGGATGGACCGGCCCGAGGGCCACTAGCGCAATTTCCGCTCCTCTCCTGATTCGCGGGCAAATCAGGAGAGGAAGCATGCTGTCGCTGGTCGTGAGCCTGCAACCCCCACCAGACTACCAATTACCCCACACACGGCGGTGCCGCCGCCGCCAGGGCCTGTTGCCCCACACACGGCAGCCGCCGTTACCCCACACGCGGCATCCATACCACCGCCTACCGCCGTTACCCCACACTCGGCAGCGCAAGAACTGAGATTCCATGGACTCGTCGTTTGTCCCCTCCTGGTCTGGGAGACCTTCGCGGGTCGCACCCGGTTCCAACGATTCCCTCGGTCCTTCGTCGGAGCCGGATGCTTCGGAAATCCCCAGGACAGCAGTGGCCACCACTATCGACGACCATTTGCCGAGACTCGTGAGAAATGATCTCCTGCTTAGAGTCTCGTCGTCTTTCTTGTTCTTGTCGTCCATTTTATCTCCTCCAAACGAAACCAAAACAATCGGTTAATCTGAATGAATTTTCCTGTGCGCACATCGGCCGGTCCTGGAAACACCCGGCCCACTCAATCACTAATTCTCCAACCCAAGAGCAACTTCGTGCAAGGCCGTTCACCCTTAAAAGAAGCCCCTGGCTATTTCCCCGGTGGAGGCGGTTGCTCGGGGAACGAGAAATGGGACTGAATCAGGAGCCATTTGCCGTCCTTCTTCTCAAGCACTCCCGACCATAGACCCATTTGCTGAAACTTGTCTTCCCCGGTATCGACGTCGAACAACACCTCGGTGGCAAACCACCCCACGTCATCCTTAGACCCGACCGACGTCCATTTGTACTGTCCCTTTACCGATTTTACTTCCTTTAGACTGCCCTCATAAGCCGCTCTGACCTGGTCCGTGCCTACGTAGCGCCCTTTTTCGTCGGCTTCAAAGAAAACCACGTTAGCTTCTGGCGCAATCATCTTCATTATTGCGTTCACGTCCTTCTTCGAATAGGCCGCTTGAAATTGAGCGAGGAAGTTTTTGATCTCTTGGTCGGTCTTGGAATCTGCCGTTGCGACTGTCGTCGCCCCGATTGTAATTGCCGTCGCGATACTCAGCACCAGTAGAATTGCACTTCGCATAATTGCCTGCCCCTTAATTTCGTGAAACGCAGCGAAAAACTTCTATCATTATGCAGAACAACCATACTAGTTCTTTTGTAGATTGCCGGGAAGGTATCTGTCAAGAAGAATCAGTCCGTGAGTGTGACGGGAGCCGGCAGGAGCAGCTCATGGCAGGACGTGTCCTCTCCCGACAATTTCGAGTTCCGCGCGGGGCCGGACTACTATCGAACGTCCCTCCGGGAGGCTTGGTATGTAAGCCCCATGGAGGCGATTGAAAAATGGCCGGTGCCTCAGCGCCGGCTGACACCCTTGAATCCTTCGGCACGTGGCCGCATCTAATTTAAATGCAATGACAAATTGAGCTTTAAGAGATTTGATCTGGAGAATGAAGCATGGAAATTAATCGAAAACTGAGCATATTATTGGTCCTGGTGGCCGTATCATTCGCCGTGACCACAGTATCGGTTTTGCCTGCGTGGGCGGCCACCGGCAAGTCCAAACAGGCCTCTGTAAAGGCCAAGAAACGGCATTTGTCCTACAGGGCGAGGCGGATAAAAAAAGTCAACGGCTCCTATATTCCGCAAGCGCAGCCGCGAACCGTTGCGAGTGCTCCTGCCACGGTCTGTTATGGAAGTTGGCAGCAATCCTTGTATGGGCCGGTCTATACATCATGGTGCCAAGCAGCAACCGCTTCCAGTCAAGGCTCCGGACAGGCTGAAGGCTGGGCCGCACCGGCACGATCGTCCGGGAGACAAAGCGGGGCAGCACCCCCGGCCGGTGGATACGCTCCCCCACCCCAGCAGGTAAATGTCATTAGCCCGCCAGCAAGCGTCTGTTACAGCGGTTGCGTTCCTTATTGGACCGGTCAGGTTTACTCATCGTGGTGTCAGCCGGCCACCGCCTACAACGCTAACTCCGAACAAACAACTAACTGGGCAGTCCCGGCTCAAACGTACAGAACTCAGAGCTATGCGGCCCCTCAGGCCGGTCAACCCGGTACTGTCTGCAATGTTGGCAGTTGGCTGCCTTGTTGGTGGTAGACATTGCGGTCAGGTCTTGATTCTTGACCTCGTCTTTTCGCGCTGCACTGACTTGCTCACTGTTGAGTAGAGGAGTTGAACCTGCGCGGCGACCTCCGTGAGGCAAAATGCAAGACTTGTCCCCAGCCGAAACTCGTTGGTCTAGATCGTGGAGGCCACGAAGTCCGGAAGCTGATCGACGCGCTTTGACCAGGGTTTTACAGTCTGTAGGGACCGCGAAAGGTTGATTGGGAAGAATATGACATGTCGTTGATATGAACGATTTCCCTGGATTATAGAAGAAGCGGGAACTTCTTATGCCCAATCAGTTCCCCTCTTTCTTGTCTTCCTTGTCTTTGCTTACAAGAGCGACAACAGCCCCAACCGCTACAGCTGCAACTGTTAAAGGTACAGCTACCGTTGCAGCAGCAGCAGCCACAGCAGACCCCGCAGCCGCTAAGCCCGCCGTAGCGGCACCTGAAACAATAGCCCATCCTCCCATATGACGTGCGAAGCGTCCCAGCCCCTTGAGTCCCATGGTTTCCCCCTCCAATGAAACTTTGTGGTCAAATAAGCCCTATTATTCAATTATACTATTTGCCTCCGTGCCATGTCATTATGTTTCTTCTCTACCAAAACTATACGATTTCTTCTGAAAACTGAGCAGTGCATGGGGTCAGACCTTGTTTCTTGACATCTTCTTTTCGCGCCGCCCAACCTACTCCCCGTGGGGCAACGGAGTCCAAGCTGCGCGGCAATCTTTCTGCTGCAACAAGCAATCTGACCCCATCTGTTTAGGTGTGGTTGCCGCTTCTAGTCGATTTGTTCCACCAAATAGTTTTGGATTCCCATTTGTGAGATCTGGTCCTGTTGAGCTTCAAGCCAGTCGATATGGCCTTCCTCTTCTTGCAGAATGTGCTCGAGCAATTCCTTTGTACCGCCGTCTGCGAGCTCGGCCGAAAGCTTGATCCCGTCGTTGTATGACTGAATGGCATCATATTCGGACTGCCAATCGTTCTTGTGCTGTGTTTCAACTTCTGCACCGATATGTATTTCTTTTAGTTTACTGACAACAGGGCGTCCTTCAAGAAAAAGGATGCGTGCGATCAGCTTTTCCGCGTGTTTCATCTCGTCGATTGCACGTTTTTCGTCTGCCTTGTGGAGGCGTTCGTATTGCCAATTGTCACACATCTCAGCATGAACCATGTACTGATTGATTGCCGTCAATTCGTCCGCGAGTAGATCGTTGAGCTTTTCGATAATTCTTTCATTCCCTTTCATTTCGGCCCCTTTCTGTAATTTTAGTTGGGCTTGCTCCCCCGAAAATTGAGTTTTTCGCCCCGATCTCAGGCTACCTCACCGTAGTGCCGCCAGTCAATGATCTTTGGCTATTGCCCTTGAGATAGTATTTCAACGCGGAGAATGCGGAGAACGCGGAGAATTCTCCTTTTTGCGGACGCCTGCCGATCCGGCACGGCGCATTCCGGTCTGTCTCAGTGACGGCAAGACCGAGCCGACTGAATCCGCCGGTTACTCATATAAAGCTCGAACGAGTTGGCTTTCGTCTCTGCGTTCTCCGCTCCCTCAGCGGTAGATCCTGATCGGCCGCTGAACGGATGCGTTCCGTCCGAAACTTTTGTGGGAACATCTCCGGCATTCGGGTTTCTTACATTGCTAAATGCACGGACCCGTTGATTGATACGATGGTGAAAAAAGAAAGGGCGTTCCGAACCAATACACTTGGGAATGTCCGATATCGCGACACTCACTTGAACGTGCACCGGCATCAAAGTGGATCCACGGCTCCGGAATAAATTACGCCGCGGAGGAAAGACTATGAGAGGAACAGGAGAATTGATAATGCAGCCGCAAAGGGGAAGCTCTGATATGTCTACTTTTCGAAGGTCCAGCGCAGACTATGAACAGAGATTGAGCCAGTGGGGATGCCCGAATTGTGATTTCTTCGAGCAAAGGATTTTCAGAAGGCGCCGGTCTTCGCGTGAAAGCGACGCTTACGCGATTTGTCGGTGTTCCGGGGAGCCGGTCGACCTAATTTGGGAAGCTACCGTGTGCCCTAAGAGCGCCGATTCCGAAAGAAGTGGACATCGTAGCCGATTCAGCCGCGTCCGACGGCGAGACCGCAGAGACGCAGCCTGACACGCGACGGTGAGGCTTGGAGCCTGCACAAGGAGGCTGAACCCCCTATAAGGAGCCCGGCTCGGTCCATCGGAACACGACTAGTCCTTCTTTGTCTCTAAAGGACCCGATTATGATGAGGATCAGGTCGATAAGTGCCCAGATCGTAAATCCTCCGAAAGTTACAAGCATCAAAATTCCGGTTCCGATTTTACCTACGTAGAATCTGTGAACCCCAAATACTCCGAAGAGCAGGCACAGTATCATGGCCACGAGCCTGGACTTGGGCGAAATGACTGAGTTATCCATGTTTCCGACCTCTTTTCTTTGACTATTCCCCATATGGGCAACTCTTAACCTATAAAGCGTTCACGGGGTCTTAGGCTTGGCGGTCAGGGACACCAGCCTGAGGAGCATAGGCTTCAGTGGAGCGGTCCCGCGCTGAACGTGGGATTGTCCGCCATCTGAGGGACACCAGCCCCACCGGGATCATAGCACAGGTCCCGCGCGATACGGCATGGCGGTCACTCACTATGTACGCTTCTCAATTCCGAAGATCAGTTGTTGATAACCTTCTCTCAAGAGCCAATCTAACGATTATTTAATCCTCTGTTAATGTAAATCCAACCGGACAACCATAAACTGCATCGGACCACTTTGCGCGTCAAAAGCCGAGACGACAAGATAAAGTGGCGTTGTTGAGGCAATGCGGAGGAACAATGTGCGGTCTAAGGCGACCCTTCGGGCTAGAGTTTGCAACCCCTATGAAAGTTCTGACCCTGGCATTGGTATTGGGTCTAGCCATACTGCCGGTGCTGGGCTCCATTGTATGGAGCATGTATGATTCTATGTCAAGAATGGGGACCGAAGAACTCCATCTTCAACGGCTTGCCGGAACGATCGCCCACCTTAATGAAGCCCTCACCATGTATGCAAGACTGGCAGCCGCCACCGGAGATCCAAAATGGGAGAAGCATTATCGGGCTGTGGAACCCGAACTCGACGATGCCATTGTGCAAGTGGCCATGCGTGCACGCCGGCAGTATGAGAAGACTTACGTTGCCCAGACAAAGCTCGCATATACAAAATTGATAGAAATGGAATCCGTGGCCTTGGCCCTTGTCCGCCGAGGCCGGCACCAAGAAGCTTCAGAACTCCTTTTTAGCCCGCAATATGACCGGCAGAAAGCACTGTATTCTCAAGGGATCAAGAAGATGACCGAAGCGGTCCGCAAACGGATTGCAAAAGAAATTGCATCGTTCCGTAAACGCATCTGGCTGATGGGTTTGCTGGGAGCCGCCCTTCTTATAGGTCTCCTTGCAGCTTGGCTGGGCGCTTACCTGGTTGTTAACAGGCACCTTGCATCGCGCAGACAATCCGAAGACGCATTAGCCGCAGAGAAGGAGCGTCTCGCCGTCACATTACGTTCGATCGGCGAAGGAGTGATTACCACAGATACCGCAGGGCGAGTTACCTTAATGAATCGTGTGGCGGAAGAACTCACCGGTTGGCATCAGGAGGCGGCTACAGGCAAAGCATTAGATGAGGTATTCGTGACGCTGGACCCCAAGACAGGAGAGCGGATCCAAAATCCTGTGAAAGACGTCCTCAAACAAGGCTCAGCCTGCGAACTCCCCAACGAGGCCCGCCTGACTTCCAAAGACGGCGTCGAACGGACGGTAGCCTGTAGTGGGGCGCCTATACGGGATAAACAGAGCGCGGTCGTTGGTGTCGTTATTGTTTTTAGGGACACCACCGAACAGCAATACATGCTCAAAGAAGCATTGAAGGCAGAAAAGCTGGAATCCGTTGGGATATTGGCCGGCGGAATAGCCCACGACTTCAACAACATTTTGACCGCGGTTCTGGGCAATCTTTCTCTAGCCAAAGAGCAGGTAGATCCGCGGAGCGAGGTGTTTCAGAGATTGTCTCATGCCGAAAAGGCCTCCATGAAGGCCAAGGGCCTCACCCACCAACTCCTGGCCTTTTCCAAAGGGGGGGCTCCGATCAAGAAGGCCGCTTCTATTCGTGAACTCCTGATGGAGTGGTCGAGTTTCGCGTTGAAGGGTTCAAACGTGACATGTGAGTTCAGCATTCAAGACGATCTTTGGCACACGAAAATAGACGAGGGCCAGGTCGGCCAAGTCATTCACAATCTTGTCATCAACGCCGATCAGGCAATGCCCGACGGAGGAACCATCCGGATATCGGCTGAAAACATCATGTTGAGTCCTGGCGAGAGCCTTCCGCTCAATCCGGGACAATATATAAAAATATCTGTCGCAGACCAAGGTGTTGGAGTGGAGCCGGAGCATCTACAGAAGATATTTGATCCTTATTTCACAACGAAGCGGGAGGGGAGCGGCCTCGGCCTCGCCACCTCTTATGCCATAATAAAGGGACATGAAGGCCATATTACAGTAGATTCAAGCCCGGGTCTCGGTACGACGTTCAGCATATTCCTGCCCGCATCCGAAAGTCATACATTGGCGAGAGTCGAATGCGCCGGTTCTTTTCAAAAAGGCCAAGGAAAAGTGCTCGTTATGGACGACGAACAGGTAATTCGACAGCTCACAAGTGAGATGCTTACTAACCTGGGGTACCAGGTCTGCATCGCAAAGGACGGCTCTGAGGCCCTGAGCGTCTTCGAGCGCTTCAAGAAACGTGGCGATCCGTTTGACGCGGTAATCATGGACTTGACCATTCGTGGGGGCATGGGAGGCAAAGAAGCAATAACGAAATTGCTTGACCTGGATCCTGAAGTCAAAGCGATAGTTTCCAGCGGTTACTCCAATGATCCCATCATGTCGGACTTCAGAAGATACGGCTTTGCTGGAGTGCTTGCCAAACCGTATACCGCCACTGAGATGAGCAGAGTGCTGTATACGCTCATAAGCGAGAAGAATAGCAGGCATCGTGGCAGCCCGGATGGGTCCGTGAGCGGGACCTATAGGAGCCTATCGGTAATGGCAAAGAAGATGTGACATGCACCACGCCGACGCGAATACCATTAGAGGAAGACTTACCAAAGAGTGCGCCGAGAACACGGAGAAAAAAGATAGTTTATCCAGCGTCATGTGAGACAGCGGCGCGTATGTTCACGTTGGAATTGGCTCCACAGTCACATACTGGAATTTGCTTTGCTCCATCGGCCGTGCCTGCACCGAAAACAGACTTGTCAGCGATCTCTGTGTTCTTCGTGGTGGATTGTTGCCATTTAGGTGATTGCTGTACACGCGGTCTGAGAGGATTTGTCGGCTTTCATAGGCATTCACGTTCAGACTTATAAGAAAATCCCCTCTATAGCCGTTGCCAAGAGTAATGACCTGTTCACCACCCGTCACCCCGGCGAAGGCCGGGGTCCAGTCCCGCGAGGAACGCGGGATTGAAAAGACTGGATTCCGGCCTCCGCCGGAATGACGGTGTCAGGCTACTTCTAATCGGACAAAACTTTTGGCAATGGGTATAAGCTCCTTCCTTGATAAAGATAGTGATAGGGGGATTTCAGATACGAATTAGCGTTAGCCGCTTCCGCAGTGATGGAAAAACCTTGATCAAGGAGCCCAAGGCCACTAAGATGAGACTGTAGCCGCAAATTATGGGGGATTTTGTGTAATTTAACTACCACACATCCTGAGGAGGACAATCATGGGAGCCAAGAAGATTTTGATGCTCGTCGGGGATTACGTCGAGGATTACGAGGTCATGGTGCCGTTTCAGGCCTTACTAATGGTGGGGCATACGGTTCACGCAGTTTGCCCTGACAAAAAAGCCGGCGATGCCGTGCGAACCGCAATTCACGATTTTGAAGGGGACCAGACTTACAGCGAGAAGCGAGGTCACAATTTCGCCTTGAATGCGACTTTCTCGGAAATAAAGGCCGAGGATTACGATGCCCTGGTGATTCCGGGCGGTCGAGCCCCGGAATACATCAGATTGAACGAAGCGGTGCTCGAGGCAGTTCGCCATTTTGCCGAGAAAAACAAACCTATAGCTGCCATCTGCCACGGCGCCCAGGTTCTGGCCGCGGCCGGCGCGGTAGGGGGTAAATCTTGCTCGGCCTATCCGGCGGTAGGTCCCGACGTAAATAGCGCGGGCGGGAAATGGGTTAATATTCCAATGGATAAGGCATACGTGGATGGAAACCTCGTGAGTGCGCCTGCCTGGCCGGCACACCCGGATTGGCTGGCCAAGTTTCTCCAGGTGCTTGGGACGAAGATTGAGCCGTAGCAGAGGTCAGCGGACCGCCCGGCAATCAAGCCCGCGGGTCTGTGGGGGATCACCGTCCCGCGAGCCGTGGGACCGCCCTGGGCGAAGGCCATCCGCCCCTACATACCGTCAATTGGCCAACTTGACGGACCGGTCATCCGAAGGTGTCTCAAAACACGAAATCCTCCCACCCTATCCCTCGCCCTTTGGGAGAGGGGAGACTCTGATAGCTGCTTTGGTACAGCTCCTTCTCCCTATGGGAGAGGGTTGGGGGGAGGGCAAGAACTTACGAATCAGGCCCAAGCGTGGCACGATTTTAGTCATCAAAATAGTTTTGAGACGGTTTCTGTTCGGCTGTCTTCACCTGTAAACCATTATCTTGCCGTCTATCCGACCTTGGGGGCACCGCAGCCGGCGCCCCCTAAGAAAAGCAGTTTTCTGGTTAGTTAGTTTTTTTGTCGTGTCTTACGCACAAACCAGGCTATTACTTGTGTGTCGACTGATCGGTTTGTTTCCAGATCGGGTCCCCACCTTTTGCCATTATCCGTTTTGCCCAATCCGATTCGATCAGATTGTATACGTTGACGGGGATCGGCACGTAATGGAGTTCAGAGGCCATTGGAGTCCCGTGCTTATAGCACCAGTCGAAATACTTCAACATGGCTAAAGCTTTCGCCTTGTCCGGCTGTTCCTTGTACAGGAGAATGTATGACGCACCGGTGATAGGCCAGCTCTTTTCACCAGGCTGATCGGTAAGCACCATGTAAAATCCCGGGGCATTCTTCCAATCCGCGCTAGCGGCCGCAGCCTGGAACGCCTCAATAGTTGGGGCGACGAATTTGCCCGACTGGTTCTGGAGTTGAACCCACTTTAAATTTTTCTTCAACGCCCACGCATATTCAACATAGCCGATGGTCCCGTCAGTTTTCTTGACCAGCGCCGAGACTCCCTGGTTTCCTTTACCACCTATGCCTGTAGGCCAAGAAACGGACTTGTCGTTGCCGACCTTATCCCGCCATTCGTCGGATACTTTGCTCAGATAATTGGTGAAAATCCAGGTGGTCCCGGAGCCGTCAGCCCTGTGCACCACAGTGATTTCCTGGTCGGGCAATTTCATATCCTGGTTCACCGCCATGATCTTCTTGTCATTCCATTTTTTGATTTTGTCGAGGTAGATGTCAGCCAACAATTCCGGAGTAAGCTTCAGTTTTCCTTTTCCGATGCCTTGAATGTGGACTATCGGCACCACTCCACCCATTATCATGGGGAACTGCATAAGACCGTGGCTGTCGAGCTCCTCGGCTTTTAGGGGCTTGTCGGATGCCCCGAAGTCAACGGTCTTCGCCTTGATCTGGGCTATTCCGCCGCCCGATCCGATTGCCTGATAACTCAGCTTTAAGCCCGTATTCTGATTATACTTTGTGGCCCATTTCGCATAAACGGGATAGGGGAAAGTGGCCCCGGCACCGCTTAGACTCTCAACGTCCGGAGAAGCGCTTGCAATAAATCCCGGCTGCAAAATCAGCAGCACCCCGATAAGAAGCGCGAGCTTAAAGACCAAGGTTGAATTGCGTCGTCTGGCCCGTCCCTCCATTTTGTCCTCCTTTGTAATTGGATCTACATGGCAGCCTCTCTAACAGAGGCTTACTGTCAGTGCTTGGATGCCCGATAGCCTCCACAGAAATGTACACTTGGGAGACCGCCAGGGCACCCAGACCCCGATGTTATTAGAAACAAGCCAAGTTAAGAGAGCACTAGTGAAGTGTTAAAAGTTGAATAGAGGCAAAGGCCGGATTTTATGCCGCCCTTTTGCTAAATCTTGCATGCCTCCGCGCATTTTCGGTCCTTATTCGCGTGGTTTCGGCCGAAAAATGGCTAAAAGTGCCCCAAATAAGTGCTTCTTAACAAACATTTATAGCAGTGCTAACGACTGGCTCACATTTTCGGACCATTGTGTTTTAGCCCAAACATGAACATGTTGGCGCTTCAAAGCCGGGAGGGGGCCCCTCCCTTGAGGACTGGACGTCCGAACATGCCGCACGGGGAAAGATTTAATCAAAAACTTATGTGCCGATAATCTTCCCATAACGGATGCGGCCATATTAAAGGGGCGCCCTCAGCCAAGGGTCTGGGCAGATTCGATTGCATTGCAATGCATTTTGCTCGATCCGGCTTACAACGAGCCGGCCACGAGAATCGACAGGGAGGAAACAATGCCGGAGTGTAGTCTCAGCACAGGGTTACTGGAGGACGTCTTTCAGTACGCCAAACCCCTCGGACATCACCAAAAGCCACAGAATTTGAATCTTGGATTCGGCTTCATCTATTACGGCCTCGCAAGGGCCCTCAGACCAAAACACACTCTAGTCATTGGTTCGGGGTTTGGCTTCAGTGTCGTGTGCTTGGCACTCGGCATAAAAGATAACGGGGTAGGGCGGCTAACTTTTGTGGATCCCTCTTATTCCTTGTTAAAAGATGGCCCTCTAAAAACCGTGGGAGGCCGAGGCACATGGAATTCTGAATCCAATGTTCAGGACCACTTCCGAAGGTTCGGGGTTGAGAACTTTGTAACCCATTACAGGATGAGAAGCGATCAATTGTTCCCATCTTATGACGAGCTCCGATTGCCGCCCATAGACCTGGGCTTCATTGACGGGAGCCATGCATACAAGGATGTGAAATACGATTTCATCACCATGCTCGGCCATTCTCACAAACGCACCTACATCTTTCTCCACGATACAAACATCTACGTACGGGAGATGCTTCATCACTCGGGAGTGAAGCGCTGGCTGAAAATTGTGAAGAAAGAAGAGAAAGCTTTCGAGGTAATAAATTTTCCTTTTTCTTCGGGAGTCGCACTGGTCCGAGTGCTGGAGCCAAGTGTCTGGAAACAATTGCCTTGATTTTGGGGATTCTAATCCTCTCACTTGTTGCGGCATTCGTTTTTTGGCGCTACGTCTGGTTCTTCCGCAACCCGCCCAGGACGAGTCCCCAAGGCGAAAACATCGTCAGCCCGGCCGACGGAACAGTGGTCTACGTGAAGACTGTAAGCCCCGACGAAGAAGTACTGGTAATCAAGCAAGGCATTTCAGCCCGCATCAGGGATATAGTACGAGAGGACATGGACGCACCGAAGTCATTGATCGGGATCTTCATGAGCCCGTTCAACGTGCATTATAACCGGGCGCCGATATCGGGGAGAGTGGAAAAAGTAGTTCATTACCCACCAAAGACTGAAAATTTGCACATGGGACCCATGCACTTTCGAACACTACTTAATCGGTTGCCTCTTTACGAAAACAGCCTCCACATTGTGGAGAACGAAAGAACCGTGACGAGATTCAAAGGGCCGTATAAAGGGGCTGAAGTTTCCTGTTACGTGGTGCAGATAGCGGCCAAGAATGTTCACGGCATCGACAGCTACATACCGGAAGGCGGAGATGTGGCCAAAGGGCAAATATTTGGCATGATCCGCATCGGATCTCAGGTAGATTTGGTTGTTCCCCAGCTTTCCGGCATGCAAACCAAGGTGCGTCCGGGGGATAGAGTTCGAGCAGGAGAAACTGTCCTCGTCGAGTAACCAACTTGTTCAGACCGGAATCATCGGTTAGGGAGGTATGACCGCATGAAAATCGATATGCATGTCCACTCGATGTTTTCAAAACGGCCTTCCGAGTGGATCCTTAAGAAGCTTGGCTGCCCGGAAAGTTTTACCGATCCGGTGCATCTTTATAACGTAGCAAAAACGAGGGGAATGTCTCTTGTCACAATTACCGATCACAATACCGTCGAAGGGTGTCTGGAGATTGCCCATCTCCCGAACACGTTCATGAGCGAGGAAGTCACCACATATTTTCCTGAAGACGGCTGTAAACTTCACGTACTCGTCTACAACATTGATGAGAAGAAACATGAAGATATTCAAAGAGTTCGTGAAAACGTATTCGATCTGACAACCTACCTCGGAGAGAGTAGAATAGTTCATTCCCTTGCTCATCCGCTGTTTTCGATAAATCATAAACTTACCATCGATCACTTCGAAAAATGCTTGCTGCTCTTCAAGAATTTTGAATTGAACGGGGCCCGAAATGAGGAACAAAACAGGTGCCTCCAACTCGTGCTCTCCATACTGACTCCGGAAAAAATAGAAGAAACTAGCCTGCAAGCACAATCTTTCACCCTCTTTCCAATTCCCTTGGGTAAAGAGCTTGACCGGAGGATCGGACGACCACAGCTCACTGACCATTGCCCGCAAGTATACTGAAGTGGAAGGAATGATAGGTGTAAGTGAGTTTCTGCAAAAAGTCGAGCAGAAGGAGGCCAGAGTCACGGGTCCGGAATCAACGCCGAAAACTTTGGCGCACAACGTGTACAGCGTAGCCTATCAGTTTTATGAGAACAAATTTGATTTGAAGCGATTCGTTAACAGCGACGTAATTTTTAAATTTCTGGATCGGTTCCTCCAGGTGGGGCAGGATCGTAGACCGGGTATACTCGCAAAACTTGATTTCTACTGGAACCACGGAAAGAGCCGCAGGGCGTCCGCCAAAGGAAGCGGAAATGTAATGAACTTGCTACGGCGAGAGACTCACCGATTGATTTGGGACGATCCGCAACTCTCGGAAATTTTCAAAAATGGCTACCGTGATAGTGAAACCCTCGACGAAAAATGGTTCCTTTTTGTAAACAAAGTTTCGGTCAAAGTCCTTGAGCACTTTGCCGACCACGTGATGGAAAGCCTCGCGGGGGCTCACTTTCTGAATCTTTTTAACGCATTGGGTTCCGCGGGGGCATTGTATTCCTTATTGGCCCCGTATTTTGTCTCATTCTCCATCTTCTCGGAGGATAGGCAGTTCGGTGGAGCGGTGCTACAACGGTTTCTCGAAGAAAGGCCAAACCACTTGAAGCACGCCCCCAAGACTAAAGTAGCTCACTTTACCGACACGTTTTACGAAGTCAACGGGGTTGCCGGCACGTTGAAAAGGCAGATAAGGGCCGCCATGCAAGCGGGCAAAGATTACACGGTAATAACTTGCGATCCTGGCAGTCACTCAAGCCTTGAGGGGGCCACGAACTTCAAGCCGATCGGCGTCTATGAGACGCCCGTTTATCCTGAACAGAAACTTTTCTATCCGCCTTTTCTCGAAATGCTCGACTACTGCTATACCAAAGCCTTCACCCACATCCATTGTGCTACACCCGGTCCCCTTGGACTCGTAGGATTGGCGATAGCCCGCATATTGAAACTTCCCGTCGTGGGGACCTACCACACGGCGCTACCTCAATATTCCCACTATCTTACGGAAGACGCTTCCGTAAGTGAGCTCGTGTGGAAATACGTTATATGGTACTACGATCAAATGGATCGCGTCTTTGTGCCATCCAAGAGTACCGCTGCCGAACTCGCGGCGAAAGGCATATCCCCGCAAAAAATTATCATTACACCCAGAGGAGTAGACAGCATCCGATTTGACCCGGCCAAGCGCAATGGCTATTTGGACAAGCATTCCTCGAGCGAGAAAGCGTTGAAGCTCTTGTATGTCGGTCGAGTTTCAAGAGAAAAGAACTTGGAGATCCTCGTCAGGGTTTTCAAATCGCTTGTCCAGTCAGATGAAAACGTGAATCTGTTCGTTGTGGGAGACGGCCCATATCGTGAAGATATGCAAAAGGCATTGCAGGGAACCCCAAGCATCTTCATGGGATATGTGCAGGGGGAAGCGCTTGCGTCGATTTATGCTTCCTGCGATCTGTTCGTATTTCCCAGTACTACCGACACCTTTGGAAATGTGGTTCTGGAAGCTCAGGCATCCGGCGTGCCGGTTATAGTCACTGACAGTGGCGGGCCCCAGGAGAATATGCTTCCGGGAGTAACTGGGCTCGTGGTTCGCCGAAATGAAGAAAAATCCCTGCTGGAAGGAATCCGGACTATGCTGTCAGACACGTCGCGGTTGAAGGACATGGGGAAGGCAGCACGCACGTATGCGGAGAGTCGCTCATTCGACATCGCGTTTAACGAAGCATGGGAGCTCTACACTGAAGCCGCGGACGGTTGCAGCCCTGGTTGTAAAGTTCCCTCGATCTGGACATTCCCAATGCACGGAATAGAACTCCAATCAGCCTAGTACTCTTTTTCGCAAATATGATCATGTTAAGAACCGGGTCCGGAAGAAGATTGCTTCGCTGCGCTCGCAATGACACGTAGTGGGAATGTCATTGCGAGGAGTGAAACGACGAAGCAATCTCTACCGGGAAAATCCGCGACCGGTACTTACGAAAACCGGTAATTACTCCAGCGTTTATGAGCTTCCTCCTCTCGGCAAGTTCGGTTGTATCTCAAAAATCCCGGAGTAGCGCCGTGCTAACCAACTCGGCGCTCTCCTGACGGAAGATGCGTCCAGGATTTCGAATTTCTTTGTTTCTGCAGGTGAGAGACTTCCTGACTGCAACGGTACTGTTCACATCGCTTGTTTTCGCATCCTGATTGCTTCGTCGGGAGGTCCAATCGGGACCATGTGACGTCCCCCCATCAGCATGAAAACGTTGAGCGGCACTGAACCGATCCTCTGTGGCACGATCTACCGCACCGCCGCGACGGCTAAACCGACCCGGCGGATTCCCTGAGGAATTCCTCCGGATCTTCCGGGCTCAGCAGGTACTTTCGCGGTCCGGGTCTCCACAATGACCAGGTTTTTCTGATCTGAGGTGGTGAGGTAGGCTCGGAAGGTCCCCAAAGTACGGTTCCAGAATATACCGGTAGCGGCAAACAGACCTCCGTTACCCCAAAGCCTGATACTTCTGTCCGGCGACTTCTCTACCGGACCGACGCGTTCCACAGGCCCAAACCGTTTGGACCCGAGGCGGAACAGAATTGTGAGACCGCTCCGAGAAACTTCGTACACCACAGGAGCCCGAAGATAGCAGCCCAGCGTGACGGCCGCGATCAAGACGGCGGGTATGAGAGCCCAATGATTCACGAAAGACGCCACGACCAAACCGGCATCCAGAATAGGTACGGCAGCCGAAATGATTTTGATCAACCGAGACATAGGGGCAATTGGATATATCACTGGACGTCCTCCTTCGGTGCTTATGGCTGTACCCTCCCAAATCTGAGAGTTATACTTTCTTGACAATAAGTCTTGCCGCCTCCTTCGCGCGTGATATAATACATTAGATATTTTACGGATATTTGAACAGAGTTCGATTGTCCATAGTTATCTCGTTCAGGAACCCGCCAAGCTTCTCTCAGGATCTTGCAAAGACCCCGCATCGGAGGTGGGACAAAGTGACCCCGGCCCTCACTAGATCGGACATCATGCAGCGGCACGTCGGAGCAGTTCGGCGATCTGACTATATCTTACCGGATGCGAGTCTGAGCCGCGAAGCGGTCGTTATTCGACTGCCATCAGTTCAGGATTCGACTGCTTCATACAGGGGGGGCGGGCAATGAAGAAGATTCTGATCGTGGATGACCTTCAAGAAGTCAGGCAACTTCTGACTACAACTTTATCCAGGACTAAGTACCAAATATTGACAGCCGAAAACGGGTTGCTGGCCGTCGAGACAGCACGAATACAACAGCCTGACCTGATAATAATGGACGTTGTTATGCCGGGGCCGATCAGCGGGCTCGAAGCCACTCGTATCTTGAAGGGAGATCCTCAGACCAAATTTTGTCCCATAATCATTTTGACAGGCAAAGATCTCTCTGAAGAATTACTGAAGATTCCTCACCCTGGAGCGGATAAGTACATCACCAAGCCTTTCAGCCCATTAAAATTGATTGACGAGGTCGAGAGCTTTTTGGGGGGGATCGGAGAGCCTCCGGTTTAGCAATTCCCGATCCAGGTGCCACAGATCGAGGTGCCGGGTTTGGTTCTTCGAGCATTGGGGCTGGGCAGGACCGGTCGGACCTGTCGGGACTTCAACAAGTGCCGTAGTTCTTGTCCAATTGGCGAGATCGAAACAATCATCCCGGACTACCATCCCGAGATGGTAAGGGTGACCGGCGGTCGCCCAGGGCGAATGCCATTCGCCCCTACGGTTCCCCGCTGACACAGGTGAACATACCAAGGGCGGGTTTCAAACGCGCCCCTACACGAAACACCGTGTCACTTGCTTGAAAGCGAAATGATATCAGCCGCGACCTACCGGTCGAGCGATTTGCCTGTTGCATCGACAATCAACAGTAACTTCTCGTCTGTAACTCTGACAGCGGTCAAACCTACTGTTTCCAAGTGTCCGTCGCCGTATTCTACTTCAAAGGTACTGGTGGTCGAGACTCTATCACCAGGCACGACCGCTGTATCAACCCACTCCGACAGACGATGAAAAGAAGGCTTGGGGCCGGGTTGGTTCCCATCAACGGTGCATTCCGGGCCGTTAGTAAGCTCCATACCCTCACAGCCAAACAGTTCGTTAAATTTAGGATTGATGGGTTTCACTGCCCCATCACTCCCGATAAATGCCAAACCGTAAGGCATCCCGTCCCACAAAGAATCAAATTCTTGCTTTTGCCGGCTTAGGCATTCCCGGGTAGTCAGGTGTTCAGCCAGCTCGAGACTTAGCTGCTCCTGCAGTTTGCGCATTTCCACGGTAAGTTCATCCATGCACTTTCCGAGTTTATAGTTTTCCTGCCGGTACCTTTGGTCATTTCTCTGGCTTAGAGCTAACTGCTTCTTTTCCGAGGTAAGATCCTCTATTGTCAGCAGCACATACCTCTCCAAACCGATCCTCACCGATCTCAGGTGGAGGCGAGCCCAGATTTTCCTGTTCTCTATCACCAGGATTGCCTCCGCAACCCGAGGCTTCCTTGTCTCGAATGCACTGTGTATTAGGGCTTGAATCTTCTCGGTTAACGCTTGCGCTCTGGCAACGTCGTTAGGAAGAGGCACGAGGTCAGCGAAGGGAAGTCCTCTTATTTGCCTGTATCCTGCACTGATCCTTGCGCAGGACTCATTTGCAAAGCCCACCTGAAAAAATCGATCTATTAGCAGTGCAGGAATCGGAAGAGCATCCAACAACCTACCGAGGGTAGACGAGCTAATGGCACCCAAGTCAAATGTTCCCGAAGAATAAACATCCCGAGTAAACAAATCGCTCAGGTCTATGGTTTGGGTCCCCTCTCCCTGCGAAGGCCCCAAAGGTTCATCTTTCTCTCCGAACAGGTCGAAACTTGGCAGTGTACGATCATCCATGATTCGCCTCTATCCCGCTGACGCTTCAAGGCTGGGCTTCTGGAAAGCAGGGTTGTTTACCCACCAATCCATGCCCATCTCCTTGGCCTTGTCCACAGAGCAGATTACAAGCCGAATTTGGATTGTAAGCAGCTCGACGTCAACCAATTTGATCTTGATGTCACCGGCGATGACTATGCCCTTGTCCAGGACACGTTCGAGCAGGTCAGCAAGATTGGTGCTTTGAATCGAATGTCGAGCAGAGCTTTGAATTGCCATTTTACTACTCCTTACAGGAGCTTCCCGAGCGGTCCCAGGTCAAGATTCAGGTCTTCTTCGTTTAGACCGAACTCGCCGCGGAGTCTCTCGATTTCCTGTGCCTGCAACATTAACGTTGTTCCGAGTCGTTCAATTTCCCAATCAGTAAGGGTTCCACCCTCCATTCGTCGAATCGCCTGGCGCTCCAGGAGTTCGTGAAGCAGCTTCACGAGCGTCAGGACAAGTTGTCCCAAGCCATTCTTCACACTGTCTTGATCCAGATTCAGGTGTGACTTTTTTCCGTCACTTTCGGCATCCGTTGACCAGCGTGCTTGCATTACTCTGGAAAAGTCTCCGAACGAGTCGGACTCGACCTTAAGAGCCTGTGAAGAACTCATAATTTTCACTCCACGATCGGAGCTCTCCAGCCAACGCCCGGCCTCGGGCCGGCTGACAAAAGAGCCGATACTAGAAAGACCATCGTGCTGAGTGCAGCAATCACAGTTACCTGCGTCGCCCCTAAATGTTGCCCATCCGGGGGAAGGGTAGCCGATCCGTTCCTCGGATAGTATCTACCGAAGCCAAGATCACTTGCAGGCCGAGGTAGATCAGATCGACGTTAGCGACTGAAATCGTCACCTCTCCGGAGATTACAGCTCCCTTATTTAATACGCGGTCCAGAGCTTCGCAGAGGGATACGTGTTCTGCTTCTTCCATTGGGAGATTATTCATCGTCATCAATGATAGCACCCTGTTCCTGGATGGCATCCAATCGATCGAGAAGGTCGGATTCCAGTCGATCGAACTCAGTCTCCGAGATTTTCCCGGTTTCAAGCATTGCATAGAGCTGCTGCAGTTGTCCGGTTAGGGCGTCCGACTCCTCACGGAGTTCCTGTTCAGCCGCATTGCAAATTTCATTGAAAATCCACAGAAACCCCTTAACAGGAAACAACAAGACATCATCCGCAATAAGCATCTTAGTTCTCCAGCCGTGCCGGGATTAAACGTCGATCTCAAGTTCGACAAAGTTATGGGGAGCCCAAGGTCCGTTGAAATCAAAGGCGAAGTTGTCATCGAAGTGGCCGGCAGCTTCGAACACTCCGGCCTCAAATTCATTCAGGAGGTTTCGCCCTACAAGACAGGATAGATTCATGATTTCTCTTTCATCTCGACACTTGCCGCTCTTGATTTCAAAGCAGCGAGTTCGAAGGATCTGCTCCACATTCTCCGTGAGTCGCTCTCTGTCGAGATTCAGAGCTTGTTCGAACATGTGACCGATTTCTATCTTATCTTCCTGCGTCGGCGCATGGTTGGCTCGAAACAAGTCATCACGAGCCTGTTTCAGTTCGCCGTGTGTGTTAATCATGAATTCGAAGATGTTAGGGACATCCCATGCGACTTTTACTCCCATTTCTACTCTGCCTGAGACTCGTTTGAGTTGCTTCCGGATGGCTGCAGAGTTTCGCGAGAGAATTGCACGGACAGCTTTGGGCCCGTTTGAGATTATTCCGAAAGACACGGGAAGCAGATCGCCGTCCGCCATCAGCTTTTTCAACACACCCTGATGCGCGGCGAAATGTCGGCGCTCAGGGCGGATTTTGTGATTCGGGAGGTCGCTCACAACGGCGGCTACCTCTCCATCGGCAATGGTGTAGACCGTGCCCCCATTGATGCCGAGAGAGCCGAAAGTCCTTTGCCGGGAGCCGGGAATCACCGCGTAAAGGTACCTACCTTTCAGGCCCGGCATTTTTAGTGTCGTTTTTTCCATCTCTGCACCTCGTCTGTGCGAAGACTAGTGTCGGCAACTTTGATGTTTGTCATGCCTGAACCGCTGAGTCCTATGTGAAACGGTTCAGTGAACGGCCTCGTGGTTCGGCTCAGTCTTCGGCATTGCATTCCGGTGCGGCGTGCCCGTAAAGTTCACGGACTTGATCTTGCCGTCGCAGGTCTTTACGTGAAGCAAGGCGCCGCAGACGTAGCACTTGACCAAGCCTTCGAAATCGTCATAGGCATCGTCAAGCATCATGTTATGGCCACAAGAAACGCAATTGATTTTCATAGCTTTTTCCCTCGAATTCCTTAGATTGTCGGATTTATTCCAAATTAGTCGGATCCGCTCCATTGTGGAGTCCCGGTAGCCGCTCTGTGGGGATCCCCTGAATGAGATTCATCTGATCCAAAACTCTGCCTAGCGGCCTTTTATCGCCCGCAACATCCGGTAGTTCCGAATCGGGAGAGTTCTCTCGACCCACCAGAGAGCCAAAGCACGCGCTCATTGCTGAACATTCGCCTGGCTTCCCCCATCTGCATGCGACCTCTATCCAGACTATGCATGGGAGTTCCGGTTGCGTGACGGCAGGATCGGAAACCTTTTATGTTTCGATTCGTCCTTATCTGATTGGAGCCTTTTATTGGGAACATCGAATTTCTCCTGCCTTTTCCGGGACACACCCCGGGTCTGAGTCATTTGCACGGTTCAATACTTGAGTTTAAAACCACTTTTCCCTGGAGATGCCTTGTCCTTGACATTCGTCGCCTTGGGCAGAGCATCTTGTTTCCGCTCCCCAAGCTTTCTCAGAAGCACGTCTTTTTCTGCCTCTATCTCCTTGAGTCTGTTTTCTAAAATTGAAACCCTGCTGAGTGCGCTGAGTCTCTCCTTTTGCCTTCTGGCTTTCTCCATCTCCAGGCAACTGATGCTCATATATGCCTTGTAGGGAATTCCGACACGGTCGACTCGTCCGGAGTTGGTACGAATATCTCTCAACCCTCTCGAGTTTCCTGTGGTTCGGATAGTCATAGCTCACCCACCTTGTCTAGCGAACCTACCTGCGCATGTTTTCTGCTTCCTCTTCGCCTTGTACACACCTTTTGAACCACTTCGTCTACTTTCTGGGACATGAGGGATTGCCCGCCCCGAGTCACCTTTGCAGTGTCAGTATTCAAAATGTCCTTGCAGAGCGACCGGAAGACATTGTCATTTTGTTCGGCGTGCGCTTCTGCATGAGCAAGCACTCTCGCAATAGCTATGGCAGCCCGAATAGTCGGCCGGTGATTGTTAACTCCCAGCAGACGTAATTCTCGTATGATATCTACAATGATTCCGGCTTCTCTTCTTGAAATCCCTGACTTTGACACGGTGATTTCAATTTCAGTCTCGCGATCGTAGTGGTCGACATTGATGGTAATTATACGATCCATGAGCGCATCCTGAGTCTTATGTACCCCGGCGTACTCTTCCGGATTCGAGGTGAAAATGGCCCTAAACGATGGATGTACCTCGAGATAACCTTCGCCCGTTCTACGCAAACTCGGGAGGTTAAGAATCTTTTCTTCCAGGATGCTCAAGAGCACGTTATTAGCTTCGGGTCTGGAGCGGGTAAACTCGTCATAAATGAGGGTGTACCCATCGCGGCAGGCAGTGGTGAGACGGTTGTCTACCCACAAACTCCGCATTTCTTCCTCTGTTTTGACCACCGAATGAATGAAGTTGTCGATAAGTTTTGATTTTTTGTAACCGGCATCCCTGCCAACGAGGTCGGAACTACCGAATTCGTCATCTCCATGCACCAGGATGACCGGTCTACCCCGTTTCGCCGCGGCATGAAAAGCTAAAGTGGTCTTGCCCGTCCCTGCTGGGCCTGCGAAATGAACTGAGTACCCCACCCCCAGATAGGACATGGCACGATCGGTCAGCACTTCCACGTGCGGGGTACACACGAACCGGTCACTCGGCTCGGGCACGATGCTGTCGTCATCTGTAGGAATGACTTCCCTGGCAATGGATGCTATCTTCGAGTCTGCGCCACTCATATTTTTTCGCTCCCTTTTGTGATCGTGCCGCCGCCCGTCGGCAGGGCAGGCTCCAAAAATGTTTGCGGCGTTGACCGGAACAGCATCTTTGCCAACGCCGATTTGCGTTTAATCTTTGGTAACGAACCCTCGCCCGCGGCACTTTAAACAGGCCATAGCTGGTGCCGAGGCATCATCCCCCGAGCCCTTGCATTCCGGACACACTTTCGTCGGCTCCGGGGGAAGTGGAACAAAACCCGTCCCCATACAAACAGTGCAGGTCAAAGTTTTAACCGCCCCGGTTCCGTTACAGTGGGCGCAACGGGTGTAGGGCGTGCGCAACCACACAACGCCCCTACCCCCGCAGACGCAGCACGTTGAAATCCACGACATGATTCCGAAAGGGTCCGTCCCCGTGCCGCCACAGAAAGAGCAAGTTACCTTCGCCATTCCCGTTCGATTTGCCGTTAGCTCAGGCATCTTCTTCCCTTGGATTCACTGATGAATCCGGTGTTATCTTTTGTCCTTCTTTTTGCCCATGACTGAGGGGAGACTATGTTTTTCCTTCTCAGCCTCTTCCCTTGCCTTAAGTTCAGCTTCGGCTTTCGCTCTTTGCTGGGCGAGTTGTGCTTCTTTCGCCTGTCTTTCGTTCTGCACCTTGGCTCGTCGAGCAGCAGGAGAAAGCGTTGCCCAGGCTCTTCTAGCCCCAATCAAGTCAGCCGCAAATTCCTGCCTGATGGCACCTACCGAGGATTTCATGTTCGAGACAAACATCTCTCTATGAGCTTTTTCGTTCTTCGCGGATGTTGACCGACTCAGGCGGAACCCCGCCAGAAGACCGGAAACATCGTTTGCCATGGCCGCTACGAAATCTGCGTTTTCCTTTTTGTTCTCCTGGCCATCTCTTCGTGGGCTTTGTCAAATCCGGTTAAAGTCCGGCGCACATCGGTGGTCATACCGGCAACAAACTTGGCTCGATCTTGTCTAGTGTTAGCAGCCATATCCGCGTGCGCTTTTTGAAAGCCGGCCTGCAATCCGGAAACGTTGGAGACCAGGTTTGAGACAAACTTTTTTTGAAGTGCTCTCGTTTGTGCCGCCATCTTTGCATGAGATTTGCGGAATCCTGATCGCATAGACGCGACTTCCGCCTTCATTTCCCCGGTCTGCTTGGCCACGTCCGTCATGAAAGCTTGACGAGCACCTTGCAAGGCCGTTATCTCTCCGCAAAGTCGGGCGATGTCTTGAGTCAGAGTACCCATTACTCCTCCTTTGTTTGTTTTACACCCCATTGTCTCCAATGAGGCGCCAAGGGACCTCGCTAATCGGTAGTCGCTGTTGGAATTTCCCCGGGACAGGTTTAGAGGGGGCGTGGCCCCCCCGGACCTGTGGGAAATCCCGGCGGCGCAACTATCATGCCGGCGCAGCAGCACTTGCCGTGAGTCCGATCGCTTCGGCGTATTTCAGGTAAGTCTCCACTGACGCGATGACTACCCTGGCTTCGATGGAAAGCAGTTCGATCCCGACGAGAGACACTTTGGCCCAAGCATCGATCACGATACCTTTGTCCAAAATCCTGTCCACAACCTCAGCAAGACTCGAAGAGTCCGTCGACTTGGCTATC
The DNA here is from genome assembly GCA_963789265.1 of uncultured delta proteobacterium. Lineage (GTDB taxonomy): Bacteria > Desulfobacterota > Desulfomonilia > Desulfomonilales > Desulfomonilaceae > CAWBBA01. The sequence continues at coordinate 558,028 of CAWBKB010000001.1, forward strand.
TTGGCCATTTTAATCCTCCATTTTTGGAATTCTGAATTTGCCATCGCTGGCTTGTTTTGGTAGGCATGCCTGATTGCGGTAGTTGCGAGATTCGTGCCAAGTTTGGCGCGTAGTTCCGTTGAAATCACGTCGGTTGTTATACATCATCAGAAGGCGCTGAAAACAGGAGAGAATACCATTTCGCCTCCTCACGAAGAATACGATGGCGCTCCGCCTCCATGGTGTGAATCAATTGAACTGGTGGGACAGGCTTCCAGCCTGTCTATTGGAAATGACTGGCAACCCCGCGTCCCGCGCGGGGCGTCGTCACCAAATCATTTTCTTTTTTGGTGACCACTTGTGATACCAATGCGCGGTCAAACGAGTGACAATCCTGGAGAGGATATGGTGGGGCAGGCTTCCTGCCTGCCATACGTCACCCCGGACTCCGATCCGGGGTCCAGTCTGGATGCCCGCGTACGCGGGCATGACGACATGTAAGGGCGGGTTTGACAGGAGAGATCGGGGTGTGGTGCTATAGAATGATTTCCATATTTAGGGAATCGGCTCCTCATCAAACCTTCACTCCACCTATAATGAACGTGCAAATTCAATGGATCTAAATATGTCCGCGTGAAGGAAGGGTTTCGGGAGAAAATCGCAAATTAGTCCGTCTGCCAGCGCCTTCTGAACCGTCGGGTCGTCCCTATAACAAAAACCGGAAACCATAACTACGCGGATGGAAGGATCGGCGCTCTTGAGACGGCGCGCAAGTTCAAGCCCTTCCATGTCATGTAATTTAAGGTCCACAAAGGCCACACGGAATTCATGGTTTTCCATCAGTTCGATGGCCTGGCGTCCACTCAAGGCTTTTTTCAGGCAATAGCCCCCTTGACTCAAGAGATGTTCCAGGAGCCAACACATGTCCGGTTCATCATCGACTATCAGAAACAGTTCTTCCGCGTCATTCATAATGTCTCGCTCCTTACAATTGGCAACCTCACGGAAAAGGTGGAGCCTTTTCCCACAGCGCTATCCACTTGCAAAGATCCGCAATGCTGCTTCAGAATTGAGTAACATATTGAAAGACCAAGCCCCGTCCCTTTCCCGACCGGGGCGAGCGTATAAAACGGATCAAATATATTTTCAATGTCCTCCCTTGGGATGCCGCAACCAGTGTCCATTATATTTACCATCAACTCTTCTTCAGAGCTTACAGCCGTGATTTTCAAAGTGCCGCCGTCAGGCATTGCATTCATCGCGTTGAGGAAAAGGTTTAGAAATACTTGCTGGAGCAGGCTTTGGTTCCCTCGAACTATCGCCTGTTGGATACCTATATCCGCGCATACTCTTATTTTTTGTATTTTTGCCTGGTTATCTACAAGTTTGAGAGTGTCCTGCAGGATGCTGACTATGTCTACCAGGGTCATGTCGGTAGCCGCCGACGGCCGTGCGAATCTGAGCAGGTTTTCGATGATCACAGAGGCTTTTTGTATGTTGGCAAGAATCCGCTCGACACATTCTCTGTGAAATTCCGATTTGAACTGACATTCGCTCAAGAACTGCGCAGCGGAGTAACAAATTGCGAGAGGATTCCGCACTTCATGGGCAATTCCACCGGCCATAACGCCTAGAGCAGCCAGCTTTTGGGACTGTCGGAGTTGCCGCTCCAATTTTCTGTGTTCGCTCAGGTCTCTCCCCACTGCTACCATGCCAACCAAGCGTCCGGTTTCATCCTTCATTGGAGACAAGACCCAACTTATGGGGATCCGGCGGCCTCCACCGGTAACCATATCCCATTCACCGGTCTGGGAATTTGTTCCAGATCTGAATCTCTTGAATATATCTTTTAGTTCTTGACGATGCTCATCCGCGCATGAGTCGAAGAAGAGAGTTTCTTGGACTTCCTCGAGTGTGTAGCCTGACAGGCGTTCCGCAGCGGTGTTCCACGTCAGGATTCGCCCAAGCGAGTCGGTTGAGAGAACGAGGTCGGTGGCGCTTTCGACCACACTTGCTAGATGGCGTTCCCCTCTCCGTACTTCTTCGCTTAAACGAACCTGCTCGGTGACATCTTCCATTAACAGGATAGCGTTTTCCACGTGACCCCTCCAGGAGAACGGGAGAATGCTATAGTAATAAATCGTCATGGGGATGCCGGGAGCCCTGTATACCAACCGTTCTCCTCGGGTTGCTCTCCCGTTATCGAACGCTTGTCGGACACGGCTGGAGATGTCCATGTACTCTATAATGGCCGCGGGCAATAGGTCCCCCAGTTTGCGGCCAATGGTCTCGTCCTTATTCTTTCGGCTTCGTTGGAGAAAATTTCGATTTGCAGAGACAATACGCATGTCTCGATCGATCAAGAGCACCGAAGAGTGGATCGTCTCCAAAAGCATCTGGTAAAGCTTTTCGTGACGATCCTTTGAACATTCCTCTGAAGCGTCAAGGACTTTAGTGGTCATGGCATCACTCCCACGAAATTGTAGGCAGACTTTTAGAAAGTGTCTCAAACCTATTTTGATGCCCAGAGTCGTGACACGTTTGCAACCCGGCGCTAAAGCACCGGTCTACTTTCAGTCGCCCCAATGGGGCTCAAATGCAAGCGTCCCGGAGGGACCGGTGATAGTAGCCCGGTAATTCATTGCCGGGAAAAGGGCATCGTACTACGAATTTCGCTCATGCCTCGATTTTGAGACATTTTCTTTAGTCCGCTACGCACCAGGTTAGGTATGTACAGATTTCTATCTTCGGTCTGAGATCAGTAATCTTCAGGCAGGACGAAGTTGTATGGAGGCCAAGGACCACTAAGCAATAGTCTTGAGGTTTCTCGTGACTTCAACCCGGCAAAAACTTCCCGAAATGCTTCCACCGACTGTCTCGGGACTAAGAAATAAAGTGACAAGAAGACGGTCTTGGAGTCCTTTTCAAAAGGGGCTGCTTTGGTTGATTCAGCCTTGAAGCCCACAAACAGACCCTCAAATGGGGAACGATAGCGACCGATCATTTCTTGATTATGTTCACTAGAGAGTGTTTCCGCGTCAAGATAAGCCTTCCGGCCGGCCAAGTACGCCGCCCCTTCTCCTCGACCCTCCGGTTGAGAAGAAGCAAAAGCTTCATTTGCGGCCTTCGGCTCAAGGCTCATGTTATCAAAGATTGCTCTAATTCCAATTTCCACGCAACCGGCCAATTTTGTAAGCAGAATTTTGTAGCGTTCACTCTGTGTTTGCAAGAAGCGCTTGATCTCCGCCTCTTCGCGGACAACCATCCCGAAGCGGAGCGGAATTACTCCGAACTGATTATGAAATGATTCGATTACCTTGTGGTAAGCAAGAATTGTGGCAACGTCTTTGGACATTTCTCCGTTAGGAATTGTCGAAACCACGGCTCCGAGAGCATTCCCCTCAACTACGTATGGGAAACTCCCGCCGATACCGGCTGGCGCCGGATTTGCGCGCGAGGCGTTTTCCTTGGAAAATATGCAATACACTAGGTACTTCATTTCTCCGAGTCCGCAAGTAGAGGGGGGGTGAAGCTGTAAGGGGGCCAGGGACCGGAACACTCGAAGAAGAGACCCCTGATATTGCAGCGAGCATTGGTTTGCTCTACCCGGTTGAGAAAATCCGGCACGAAAGAAACGATCCACGAGAAAAGCCCAATTGAGTACCGTCTGCTTGTCGCCTTCCCCCGAGCCCAGGCCGACAATTTTGCGTTGCCGGCAACCAGTCGAACAGGAGATTAGTTCATCCGACACGGCCTTGCACGCTTCTCTCACCCAGCCGGCAAGTTCTTTTTCTGCTTCCGCGTGTATCTGGCGCTCCTTGAAATACCGCATCCCCGGGTTCAAAGAAGAAAGGGTATCGGAGACCTCGCAAATCTTGTCAGCGACCATTGCCTTCAATGCCTCGGCCTTGGAGAGGCATGCCTTGACAGCCCATTCCTCGCCGTTAGCAACGCTGTCCAAAAACCCTCTAATTGTTGCAAGGTTGCTATTTACAACGCGTTCAAGGGCTTCCATCGAGGAAAAAAGACTTCCGAACCTGGCGGGGAGCACCGGCGAGTGTGACATCACTTCTTCGATGACTTGCTCGTGGCGAACCGCTCGGGGCCCCACCCATGCCAAGTCTTGCAGCTTCGCTTCTGCGGAAGAACCGGAAAACTCGTGCGCCGGCACTTCGCAGACTACGGCCGTAACATTGGAGATGTCTTTGGCTTCCAGCATTTCGGTGCCGTTTATCCCCGTTCCCTCGATCGGAGGGACGAGTCCGCCACGGGCTAAGCAAAAAAGATAGAGGGCGCTTGTCATACTCATTCCCCACCCAGTTCGGCCAAAGCCTCTTGAATGTCAGATTGTCTGATCAAAAGGGTTATCTCTCTATCCGGATCATGCTTGAGACTGTTTACTGCGCGCCTGACAGCCGACAAGGCCGCTCGGTTGCACGCAGCCGCAATTTCAGCTCCACTAAATCCTTCGGTGCGTGTTGCAAGCTCTGCCGGGTCAATGCCGCTTTCGAGAGGTTTGTTTCGGAGATGGACTCGGAAGATTTCCTCGCGATCCTTCTCGTTGGGCATCGTCATCTCGATTACTTCGTCGAACCTGCCGGGTCTTAAGACCGCCGGGTCCAGCATGTCCAAGCGATTAGTAGCCCCCAGCACCAGCACGCCTGCAAGCTCTTCTACCCCGTCGAATTCCGCCAGGAACTGACTCAGCACTCTTTCCGCGACATGTGAATCGCTTGATACACCGCTTCTAACGGGCACCAGAGCGTCGATTTCATCGAAAAAAATGATGCACGGAGAAGCTTGCCTTGCCTTACGGAACACCTCTCGCACTGCCTGCTCGGACTCACCTACATACATTGAGAGGAGAGCGGGACCTTTCACGGATATGAAATTGACCTTGCTTTCGTTGGCGATTGCCTTGGCTAGAAGAGTTTTGCCGCAACCAGGGGGACCTCCCAGCAAGATCCCCTTGGGCGCCTTTGTGCCCGCCTGTTCGAAAATGTGCGGGTACTGCAACGGCCATTCCACAGCTTCCGTAAGCCTGGTCTTCAAGTCAGCGTGCCCGCCGACGTCCTCCCAGCGAACATCCGGAATCTCGACAAATACCTCTCTTATCGCAGACGGTTCGACTTCGGACAGAGCACTGACGAAATCGTTCATGTGAACTTCAAGCTTCGCAAGCTCCTCATAAGGAATGCTGGCTGCCGCAAAATCAATGTCCGGCATGATGCGACGCAGACACAGCATGGCCGCTTCACGGCACAAGGCTTCCAAGTCAGCCCCCACAAAACCGTGCGTTATTTCCGCTAAGTGATTCATGTCTACGTCGGCCGCTAGTGGCATGCCTCGGCTGTGGATCTCCAAAATCTCCAGGCGACCGTACCGATCCGGTATGGGAATGGCGATCTCCCTGTCGAACCTTCCCGGTCGCCGTAGGGCCGGGTCGAGAGCATTAGGAATATTTGTGGCGGCAATCACGATCACGTTCTGACGTCTGGTCAAGCCGTCCATCAGCGCCAGTAGTTGTGCTACAACCCTCTTCTCGACATCTCCGACCACCTTCTCTCTTCTCGGGGCTATGGCGTCAATCTCGTCGAGGAAGACAATGCTCGGCCCTTTTTGAGTTGCATCTGCAAAAATCTTTCTCAAATGAGCTTCGCTCTCCCCATAGAACTTGTGCACAACTTCAGGCCCGCTGACTGAAAAGAAGTTCGCCTCCGTTTCATTTGCAATGGAGCGGGCAATAAGCGTTTTGCCACATCCTGGAGGCCCATGAAGCAGAACCCCTTTTGGAGCATCAATACCAAGGCGCTCGAAAACTTCCGGATAGCGCAGAGGCAGCTCGATCATCTCTCGTATGCGGTGCAACTGATGTTTAAGGCCACCGATGTCTTCGTACGAAAGCGCCCCGGGTTTACCGCCATTTTCGGTACTTCCAATGACGAGCTGCGTGGTGGGAACAATTAGCACTGAATCCTTGGGTATGGTGCTCGCAACCTTGAAATCGGCAGACCGACTGCCAAAGAGCGTGGCTCGTATCAAGTCGCCTCCCACGACAGGCAAGCCGTCCAGTAGACCGCCGATGTACTTAAGGTCACGTTCTGACGGCGTGACGTTGGTGGGGGCCAGGACCACACGTTCAGCCGGGCGGCAGGAGATCTTCCGAACGACGACATTTTCGTCCAAGCCTGCTTTGGCATTCTGTCTGGACAATCCATCCAGTTGTATCCTGGATTGTCCCCTCAACTCCCTGTAAGCGGGCATGGCTTTGCAGACGGTCGTGCGTTTTCCCACGATCTCTACGATGTCACCTATCGAAGCACTCAACTTTTCCAGGTCTTCCGGGCCCATGCGAGCGTAGGCTCGGCCCACGTCCTTGCCAAGCGCCTCGGTCACCTTCAGTTTTATTGCGGATAGATCTTTCTTTGGCATTTGTATTTCACCGGCATCTAATAGAGGCACTTGATCTCAAGTATTCCATTGTTGCATGAAACGACCATGTTTTCTCTGGCCACTACTCTGGGCAACAAAACTTCCTTTTGGTATGTCTTGTCCCCTCTTTTAGCGGATATTGACAGCACATCATCTTTCAGATCGAGTTTCAGATCCCCATCGCTTATCCCCGGCATTTCAACGATTATGAGGGCATGGTCCTCCTCTTCAAAGATGTCCACCAGAGGCTCACGGATTTCTTGAACCACGGTTCTTCCTGACTCGGCGTCTTTCTTGATATTTCCAAACGGCTCCACTTCCAATTTGTCGTCGCCCAAACCTACTTTCACGTTGAAGCCGTATACTCCCTTGAATTGCTTTCCCAGCCCGGGGATCTCTCCTGTCCCGGACATTTTCTTACCAGTCTCGGCAAGCTCATCAAGTTTTTCGATCAAATCAGTCAGCCCGCTCAAAAAGCCTCCAAGCCCTCCGCCGCCACCTGTACCTTTATTTTTTTTGGCCATCCTGCTCCTCCGGATAGAACTTGATCCCGTACTGTTTCACCTTGGAATGCATGGTTTTGTAATCTACTTGCAATAACCGGGCCGCTTCCGCTTTGTTGCCCCTGGTTTTTCTGATTGCCCACCCCAGCACACGACGCTCCAAATCGACTGAGGTTCTCCGGATGATCTCCTTGAGCGGGAGACCCTCCCAATCCGAATCCTCGGCGGATGAGGTTTCCGACGGACCAATGGGCTTCAGACCATCAAGGACAAGATGCTCAGGCTGAATCAGGTTTTCCGCCTGAAGCACGGCCCGTCTTACCGCAGCTCGCAACTGCCGAACGTTCCCGGGCCATCGGTGGTCTAACAAGATCTGCAAAGCAGAATCCGAAAAACCTTTGATCTTTTTGTTGAGTTCCGTGTTCGTGGCTCTGACGAATCTGTTGGACAGGTGCAGAATATCTTCTTTGCGTTCTCGCAATGATGGAATGAGGACGGTGAATTCGCTCAAACGATACAGCAGGTCTCTACTAAACTTGCCCTGCGATACCGCGGTGTTCAAATCCTGATTAGTGGCGACCAACAGACGGACATCCACCGTCACCGGCTCTCGACCTCCAACGCGAAAGAAAGTCCGCTCCTGAATGGCCCGAAGCAGCTTGGTCTGGCAACTGAGGGGCATGTTGGCAATTTCGTCCAGAAATAAAGTGCCTTCTTGGGCCATTTCAAACTTTCCGGGTCGGCGCGAGTTTGCTCCTGTGAAAGCGCCCTTTTCATGGCCGAACAGTTCACTCTCGAACAGAGTTTCCGGGATGGCCCCGCAATCAAGCGGGACGAGTGCCGTTGCATGTCTGTTGCTTGCCGTATGAATTGCACGTGCGACCAGTTCCTTACCGGTGCCGGTTTCACCCTGAATTACGACTGTAAAATTGGAGGCTGCGACGAGTCTTACGTCCGAGATAATCTTTCGCACGGCATCGCTGGGTCCCATGATTTCTTCCAAACGAAGCATCGTGGACTGTCCTGTGCCGATGCCTGATGCGGATTTCTTCGGCTTGGCTTTTCTGTTCAAGATCGCTCTTCGAATCTTATCGATGAGTTCATGGTTGTTGAGCGGCTTGGCCAGATAATCGACGGCCCCCTCTCTCATTGCTTGCACAGCACCATGTAGGCCGCCGTACGCTGTAATCATGAGCACCGGAAGATCGGGATCGATTTTCTTGGCTCTCCTCAATACTTCCATGCCGTCCAGCCCCGGCATTTTCACGTCCAGGAGCAATGCGTCGGGCATACCCACTCTGACCATTTCAAGGGCTGTTTCACCGTCGTGAGCCACCAGTGGTGCGAACCCTTCTTTCCTGATGACGTGGAATAGGATCTCGGAAAAGTCTTTTTCATCATCAACAATGAGAATACGTGCCTCGCTTGTTGACATTTACTCCCTCTCTAATCTGACCGACGAGACGCGCTCGGAATCGGTCATCGGTGAGGATTTAGTTGGTCCGGCTCTGGTGCCTGACAGGTGTATGTATCGGATAAACCAGTTGAATATCCTTATCTAACCACGGCTCCAGCGAGTGCAGCATGCCAAGGAAGACTATGCCCACTTCTTCCGGCCCCAGTGTCGCGTTGATACGTTTGGCGATAAAGTTGTCACGTTTTCTGAGGATCGACGCGCCCACGGAATTTTTCGGTCGAAGGGTTCGAGTCGATTCCGCTCTCAGCATTCTCTTCACGTGATCGTACTCCTCCAAAAGAAGTTCATGGGATTCGGTCCCCGTGAGCGTTGCCCCTCCGTTGACGAGGCGGAGAAGTAAAGCGTGATTACGGCTGCCTGACTTGGCAAGTTCAGCAACTATTTCAGACTCTCTCCCGCAAACCGGCAACCCATCTTGATAGATCCGAACACGATTCAAAGGGAGAGACAACTCGTCGATAACTTTTTCGATCTCTGTCCAATACTTGTCGATCAGAGTGATCTTCCGATTCAATCCGAATCGACCGAGTTTCTTTAGCGACTCTCTTCTCACCTGGTCCTTGAGCGCGCCCATGTCGGCCTGGGTGTGTACCTATAGGAATAGATATCAGCGTTCGCGTGGAAGACTTGGGTTTGACGGATTCGTTCATTCTTATGTCCCGACTGTCTATCTCCAGAACTATGGAATTGCCTCCATAGCATCTATGCCACAATTATGTATTTTGTTCCATATAAGCCTACCCAACGCGGTGGCAAAAGGAATTTCCGGTATTGATACCCACATGAAATGAACGTAGCGAGCTGTCTTATCCTTACGAATTCGGAAATACTGTCAATCGCGAACACGGTTCTCGCCGTAATCCCTCAGTTACGGGCGGCAAATGATTGTCATTGCGAGTCCTGCGCCCCGCAGAAAAGCAATCTCATTGACGGGACCGTGCCGCGCGGAATGCGGGATTGCCGGTCATTCGTTATCGCGGACCTCAACTGGGGCGAGTAGGGGCGGACCCATGTGTCTGCCCCTACAGTGGATTCCCGCGCGACGCGGGATTTCACTCCTCGAGATGACAGGGACCCGATATTTCCCCGCGTGACTAAATGGTGGCGTTCTCGACAGCAGCCGTGGCCGACCAATGGCACGACTTTGGACGGAGGGATCATGTGTATGCTCTGTTTCCGGATCTTGGCAAAAGTAAAGCCCCGGTTAAGCCTAAACTGGGGGGGAGACGAGGAGTCCGGGGCTTTTCGCAAAAGTTTTTTCGAAGAAATATGTCTGACCAATCGATTACTAGCTGCGATTTGCGGATGATCCACCTTGCCTGATGCGTCCTTTGTGTGTAACAGGCTGATAAATGCCGCTAATTGGTCGGCCTGCTTAGGCAAACCCATCTTGGGCCTCAAACAGTATGAAGCGTCCCGCAAATCCGGGATGCTTCGCCCGATTCCTTTGCAAAGGGGGCCGCAGAGCCTGGGGGCAGAATCTGCGGCCAACAAAACTGGGAATGAACCCGACAAAGAGATGGCTATGCCGAACATTGTTGCATGGACCATGCCACAATTGCACCATTCGGCTGACGATTCACGTCCTGACAAATGATTTGCTCGCCGACGATTGGGCTCCTATAATGAGATGATATCCACAGGAATCAATTTGCTGTTCAACTCACGCCGAGTGGAACCCTGACAGCACGAAACGAAAGACATTGATCCATGAGTGATGTTAAGGCATTATCCGTTCAAGACCAAAAGCTGGCGGACAAAGCCCTGTCCACGGAACAACTGCTGAGCTACGCTCGAGACCTCGCAGAAGTGTTTCAGGCCGAACGAGCGAGGCGTGAAGCCCTGGAAGATGCCAACAAGAAGCTGGAAACCGAGATCTCCGAGCGTGAGAAAGCTCAAGAGCAACTAGCTGAAAGTGAAGAGCGATATCGAACCTTGTTCGAGGAATCTCGGGATGCAATTTATATCGCGGATGGCGAAGGCAGATTTATAGACGTGAACCCGTCTTTCCTGGAACTTTTTGCCTGCACCAGGGCGGACGTCGTGGGCGGTGCTCCCGCGAAGTTCGTCGATCCTGCAATGTGGCAAGAATTTCAGAAAGAGGTGGAGGTAAACGGCTCTGTCAAGGATCACGCTGTGCGATGGCACAAAAAAGACGGCACGATTATGGAGTGCCTTATAACAGCTACCCTTCTGCGGGCGGAGGATGGAAGTATTTCAAGGCGCCAAGGAATTATCCGTGATGTCACCGAGCTGAAGCTTTCTCAAGAGGTCTTGCAGCATGCCAAAAAGATGGATGCCCTGAGCAATTTAGCCGGCGGCATAGCGCATGAGATTCGAAATCCTTTGGCCATATCTTCTTCGGCTGCCCAGCTTTTGATGGATGATGATGTTCCCGAGGCTCTTCGAAAAAACTGCGCACGAAAGATTGTGCTGGGGATACAACGAGCATCGGTAATTATAGAGAACTTATTGACTTTGGCCAAAACCTCTTCGGAATTCGAAATGACGGCCTTAAACCTTGTTCCGTTGGTACGGGAATTGGAGAGGTCGATTTTAAACCATGCAAGAGATCAGGGTGTTGAACTCGTCTTCGCATACCACCCCGAAGCCTTGCTGGTGAACGGTAACCCCTTGTTACTAAAACAGGCACTTATGAATCTTTTCATGAATGCGTTCGCGGCCATGAAAGATATCGGAGGAACACTGACCACGAGTGTGGGAAGAAATGGTGAGCATGCCTCGATAACTGTTTCGGACACGGGCCACGGCATATTGCACGAGCATCTGGACAAGGTGTTCGATCCTTTCTTCACGAAATCGTCGTGGGGAAAGGGGGCCGGACTGGGGCTATCCACAAGTTATTCCATTGTGAAGCAACACTCCGGCCATATTCGAGTTTCCAGCACACCGGGCAAAGGGTCTACCTTTACGGTGAGCTTGCCCTTGGGGTGATCTCTTCATCGTGGCAACGATCGTTGATGAAACCTGTGAAGTCGCCGGTTTACAGTAGGGTGGGCATCTTGCCCGCCATCAAGAATCGACGAGTGAGAGGCCCATCCTACTGGGAGCGGGTGATCTCTTCATCGTGGCAACGACTTTGCTGACGAACCCCTTCGAGTCGTCAAAGCCTATTAGTAAGAGTGCGAATAGAGAGTGATCATGCGTGACGAAGATCTGACGAGCTTTCGGCCGATGCCGGCAAGAAATGTCGATCCGGAGGGATGGACGGGCACCGAGACTATCGACCTTGACTCCCTTTTCACAAAGCACCTCACCTCTTCAGGGAGTTTCGATATTAGAGGAGGGATTTGGGCGACCACATTCGGTAAGGTTCTGCAAGCATTACCAATTCCCGCCTTGCTCATTGATGAATCCTATCGCGTCGTGGTTTCCAATCAGGCGTGTCTAAAAATCAGCCCCGGTTATGAGAAGATTCATGGCGAGCCTTTTGCCGCCCTCTTTGTCAATAATTCCGGTCCCCTTAAAGCTATATCGGTTGTTGAAGCGGTATTTGCTTCAAGAAAGCCGCGGGTTCTCGAATCTTACTTGGAGATTGAAGGAAACAGGATATGGGGCCGCGTAACTTTTCGGGCGATCAGGATAGCCGAGACGCGATTGATCTTGGCTCTTATCGAAGATTTGAGCCTCGAAAAAAAGCGCCGGCTTGAAGATAAGAAGCACAAGGAAGAACTTGAGAAACTGGTCAAAGAGCGAACCTCCAAATTGGAGCGCGTAGCCGAACAATTGCGCTTGGAAATTATCGAGCGAAAGCAAGCGGAGGAGCGATTACGAAGAAGCAAAGAAACCATCGAGGCGCTTTTGAACGCCACGTCGGACATGGCATTTCTCTTAGGGGCTGACGGCACCTTTCTGGCTGCAAACGAACAGGTTGCCAAATGGTTTCGAACAGATGGTTCCGATCTTCTTGGTAAATCACTATTCGACCTGGCTCCGGCCGGCCTCGCCGGGGTTGAGAAAGCTCAATTTCACCAGGTAATTTTCTCCGGCAAGCCGCTCCGATTTCAAGCGGGGCAATTTGGAAAATTCTATGACAACAATTTCTATCCTGTCCTGGATTTTCTAGGGGCCGTCACCGCTGTGGCCGTATATATCAGAGACATTTCCGTGGAAAAAAAGACGAACGAGCTACTGATGCACTCCGCTCGAATCAAGGCTGTTGGAGATATGGCAAGCGGCGTGGCACACAATTTTAACAATCTGCTGCAGATTATGATGAATGCCGCGTATGAAGTCTTGGCGGACCTGGAATCAAACGAAATTCCGGAAGCTCAATCTAAAATCAAAAGAATAATCAGAAGCGCCGCGGCCGGTGCAGACACGGTGAGGCGCCTCCAGGATTTCGCGCACGCGCGAACCGACGATGCAGCGGTTAGCGGCAAGGTATTTGACCTCTCATCTACGGTGGAACAAACTATAGAAATCCTTAAGCCTTATTGGAAAACCAATCCTGAGAAACGTGGCACAAGAATTTTCTTGCAGCGGAATCTGAGCAAGGACTGCCTTGTAAGAGGCAAGGAAAACGAAATGTTCGAGGTCGTGGTAAACCTCGTCAAGAATGCAGTCGAAGCTTTGCCCAGGGGCGGAGAAATCCAAATCTCAACACACGTGGACAAAGATTATGTTCATCTGAGCGTTGAGGACAACGGCACCGGAATCGCTGAGGGAAATCTGGATAGAATATTTGAACCGTTTTGGAGCACCAAGGGCGTAGATGGCATGGGAATGGGCCTTGCCAGCAGTTACGGCATCGTTAGACGGCATGAGGGTGAAATATTTGCAGAAAGGACCCCGGACCAGCGTACCGTGTTCACAGTCAGGCTTCCCTTAGATAAGAGAGAGACCGAAGGGAAACCCCGGCCTCAAGAGCAACGTGGGCAGATCGTCTGCCGTATTCTCATAATAGACGACTCCGAGGATAGCGTGTGGGCGCTTCGAAACGGGCTAACGCGAGAAGGACAGCAAGTCTTGGCGTCCTTGTCCGGGCATCAAGGTATTGAAATCTTTAAGAATGAAAAGGTAGATGTCGTTATTTGCGATCTCGGTATGCCGGGGCTGAACGGGTGGGACGTAGCAAAGGCTGTGAAGGAAATCTGTTTGGAAAGGGGTATCCCGAAACCACCCTTCATTCTTCTCACAGGTTGGGCCGGTTTGCTTCAGGAGAAGGCGAAATTATTGGAATGCGGCGTCGATTGCGTAGTAGAGAAGCCTTTTCTCGCCCAAAACCTTTTAGAAATTGTGAGAAATCTTTTGGGAGAGAAGGGCCAAGCTGAAGCTAACCCGAAATGAGCGAATTATATTGATGTAGGCTTTCGAAGCGCTCAATCTGCTGCCATCGCGTCACGATTTAGACCCGTTCCGCACATTAGGGACAATTTCTTGAAACCCGCCCCTACGCGAAACACGGTATCACCTGCATGAAAGCGAATAGGTCTCGTACCGAAAGCGCGCAACCACCTTCGAATTGATTCCAAGCTCGGAAATGACTGGTACAAATCGTGCATGTTCCCACGAGAGGCCCTCCGAGTTCTGTCTGCACATTTGTTGGGAACGCGTAAGCAGAAGCCAGCGTCTGTTCAAAGTCATAGGGCGAACAGCCGAGTCAGGGCGGGCACTTCAAATGACGTGGGGAGGGAGGCTGAACGGTGCCGTCAGCAATCAGAGGGGGCAATGATGGCTGAAGACGGCTAGACTTCATGCAGGCCGCGAATTTCAAAGGACGTTGTGCGCTTGGTGGGGTGAGCCGGCCCCGTGCTGCTCAAGTATGCCGACTGTTTCCGCTTGTTTTCGCTGCGAGACGTTAACGTGTTCGGCCCCTAGCTGCCGAAGGTTTTCCTCTCTCGAGAGAAAGTGCCATGCGTGACGAAGTCAGGACCAGGGATCAACTCGTTGCTGAATTGAATGAGCTTCACCGAAAAGTCGGGGAACTTGAATCCCCGTTGAGCCAAGCCAATGAGTATTCTCCACGCAAGGAACCGGGACTTACGACGCTCGGGAACGAGATCGAACAGAGAACAGGACTTGAAGAAGAGCTTGGCGAAACCGACAGGCCCTACCGCAACCTGGTGGAAGCCTCTAAAGACGTGATCTGGACCGTAAGTCTGGATATGCGATACACGTACGTTAGCCCTTCCGTCACCGATGTCCTCGGTTATACAGTCGAAGAAATCATGGCCACGAGCCCTCTGGACGGCCTGACGCCGAAATCGCGAGAGCGTGTCGTCAAAGCTCTTCGGGAAGAACTGGCGTTGGAGGCTTCCGGTCCCAGAGAAAAATATGCTTCTCGCACGGAAGAGATAGAGCGGTATCACAAGGATGGGTCCACCCGTTGGGAAGAGATTACTACGACGTTCCTCCGGGACAGCCACGGCAGGCCGACCGGAATTCTCGGGATATCGCACGATCTTACGCGCCGCAAGCGAATGGAAGATGAATTGCGCGAAGAGCGGGACAAACTTGAACAACGGGTGGAAGCACGTACCGAGTGAACTACTGCGGGCAAATGCTCGGCTCCGGGAGGAGGTCCGTGACAGAAGGCGTGCAAAACATGCCCTTAGAGACAGTCAACAGCGACTGGAACTTGCGTTGAAAGGGGCTGACCTTGGCTTGTGGGACTGGAATCTTAAGAGTGGTCGCGTGATCTGGGACGAAAGAGCCCCCGAAATCCTGGGATACACGAGGGAAGGGGGAGAAACCGGCTTCACTTTTTGGAAATGCCTGGTCCACCCGGAGGATTGGCCGAGAGTCTCCAAGGATTTCAACGACCATATCGAGGGTCGAATACCACTTTTAGAATCAGAATTTAGGCTTCGGGCAAAGTCCGGGGAATGGAAATGGATTTTGAGTCGGGGAAAAATCGTGAGGCGCGATGTGGACAACAAACCGTTGCACATGGCTGGAACGTATCTTGACATTACCAAACGCAAATCCGCGGAGCAAGAGAGAGAAAATCTGAGATTTCAGCTCGTCCAATCTCAAAAGATGGAGGCGATCGGGACTTTGGCTGCCGGCATTGCTCATGACTTCAATAACCTGCTTCAGGTCACATTGGGATATTCGGAATTGTTGCTTCAAGGAAAACAGCCGGACGACCCCGAATATGCGGATCTCCGAGAAATATTTCGTGCAGCAAGCAATGGGGCCGGGTTGGCCCAGAAGATGCTCACGTTCAGCCGCAAAGTGGAGCCTAAGCCCGTTCCCGTAAATCTGAATAGACAAATTGCCCAGGTGGAGAACCTTCTGCGCCGCACCGTCCCCAAGATGATAAATATACAGATCGATTTGTCAGCCGACCTTGCCGATATAAATGCGGACCCGGCTCAAATCGAACAGGTGCTGCTAAATTTGGCAATCAACGCCAGAGATGCCATTTCAGACAACGGTCAGCTCACTCTTGAAACGGGAAACGTCACGCTCGATGAGGAATATCGTGCAGTTCACATTGGCGTGAAACCAGGTGAATACGTCCGGTTGGCCGTTTCCGACACAGGACACGGAATGGATGAAGCGACCATTGAACACATCTTTGAACCGTTCTACACGACCAAGGAACCGGGGCGAGGAACCGGGCTAGGACTTGCGATAGTCCATGGAATTGTGAAGCAGCATGGGGGGCATATCAATTGTTACAGCGAAGTCGGTCGTGGGACCACTTTCGAGGCCTATTTTCCGGCGATTGAGACTCAACGCGAGCCCAACATCGAGACAACCGAACTCGTACCCGCTTTAGGAACGGAAACGGTTCTCTTCGTTGACGATGAAGATTTCGTGCGAGATCTGGGAGAGCGGATTCTCAGAAAATGCGGCTACAAAGTGTTTTGTGCGGCAAACGGAAAAGAGGCGCTGGATCTATTCAAGAGGGAGATGACACATATTTCGCTTGTTATTCTGGATCTGGTCATGCCGGACATGGGAGGCAAAGAGTGCCTCAAAGAGCTTATGAAGATCGACCCACAACTCAAGGTTCTCATTGCCAGCGGCCTTTCTTCTGACACTTCTACGGAGGAATGCCTTGAAATGGGGGCACGAGGCTTTGTCAGCAAACCCTTTAGGATGAATGAACTGGTCCAACAAGTTCGCAGGGTGCTCGATTCGGACTGACGAATCGGCATCCAGCCCAATAGCCGGGCTCGGCTCACATTTCGACCCAAGGACGTGTTCCGCAAACGATTACCTGCTAAGAGCGTTATACAGGTCCTAGCATTGTTATGAATTCTTGCTCCAGATCGACGTAATGTTCCAAAGCTATGCATGAACGTATAAATAAAAACAATCGCCTCTTATCAAGTTGCATGAACGCTTTGAAGAGCATGCGCCAAAATTTGATTCTCGTGTTTCGGACGAATCCCCACTGAAACAACGTGAAAGTGAGTATCTTTATTTCTCCCCATTGCAGCATTGACGCACGAGATCGGACGGGAACCGGGCGCATGGCAAGAAAATGGTTGAAGGCCCTGTCCAGGAATGTCGAATGCTCATAGAGCGTTGCCATAGCATTGAGGAATTCCCTCTGAATATCTTCCGCGGACCTGGTCGGCACGAAGTTCATTTTGAGATTGTTGCATTGCAGAAGATCATCCTTTTCCTCGTAAAGGAGACGATCCTCCTCTTTGAGTCTCTTCCACAAAGCCGTCCCGGGATATGCGTAAAGCTGAGCAACTTCAACCAACGGTATATTATTTCGTGTCACAAATTCAATAAGGCTCTTGTCTCTGCCAGGCTTTTCACCATCCATTCCGATTATAGTCCCAGCCAATATTTGCAGCCCGGCCTCATTTATTCGCTTGCATGCTTCGTCCAGATCTGCTGTCACATTCTGAAGTTTTCGGGCGATTCTCAGAGCTTCCTTGTCCGTGGATTCTATTCCAATGTATACGGTAGTGAATCCGGCACGGACCATCAGATCCATCAATTCCGGTGAGTTGGCAAGGTTGATGGACGCATGAGTAAAGAATTCGAAAGGTCTGCGATGATTATCCATCCATTCGATCATGCCCTCCAGAACATTCTTTGCCTTACCTGGGTTTCCGATAAAATTGTCGTCTACAATGTAAATTTCTCTACGCCAGCCGAGGTCATACAACATCTGCAATTCGTCCACGATTTGGGACGGATCCTTTGTTCTGACCTTTCTCCCAAAAATCAAGGTCGCATCGCAGAATTCACACTGAAATGGACACCCTCTGGAAAACTGAATCGCCATGTCCACGTAGGCTTGCATTTCAAGAAGATCGAATCTCGGAATAGGTGACCTGGTAAGATCAGCTCGGCGTTTATCTTCGATAACTACTCCAAACTCCCTTTTTTCGAGCTTTTCCAAGAGAATTGGGACTGTGACCTCTCCTTCTCCGACGACCACGAAATCCGCGGAGACTTTCAAAAATTCGTCCGGATAATGGAATGCAGCCGGACCTCCCACGGCAACTATCTTCCCTCTTTTCTTGCTCTCGCAGATGACGTCGATGAGTCTGCCAAACTGGGGCAGAGTCCCTGTCGTAAAGACTGCTTCACACCAACTCCAGTCTGACTCGGTAATGTCTTGAAACGTTAAATCAATGAGCTTAATGTTCCAATCTTTCGGCAGGAGGGCAGCCACAGTCAGGAGACCCAGCGGCGGGCTGTAAGCCTTTTTCGATGCCAATCGGATAACCCTATCTTCCTGGCTTATGCTGAGATTTCGGGGACTTTTGGGGTACACTAATAGGATGTTCATAATATTTCCCCCCTGAAGGTATCCTGAGATCCCTATTCCTGTCAATCTGCACGCCTTGGCCAATTGTCGGATGGTCAAATCCCGGGACACCATACCTAATTGGGGCTACGATCCGCAAATCAAATAAAGTGTCCTCAGATCTCGCAGATACAAGCTCTGGAGCTCTTTCTCACAACCATGTCCGAAAACGTCTTGCTTCAATAGCGAACTGCCATCAACATAGGACTAGAGCATTGAAATCAACGAGCCGTAGTCTGAAACACGTGTGGGACAAGAATCGCGCGGGATTTCATGCATCCGCGTGCTGGAGGCTTTAGACATGATACTTGATAAACGAATCTGCGACAGGGCGCGGTTGGCGAGAGACCCTCGGTTCGACGGCCTGTTTTTCGTAGGTGTTATGAGCACAGGTATTTATTGCCGGCCGATATGCCCGGCACGTTCGCCTAAACCGGAGAACATTGTATACTTTGCTTCCGCGGCAGCAGCGGCTGAAGCCGGGTTGCGACCCTGTCTCCGATGCCGGCCCGAGGCGGCACCGGGCAGTCCGGCCTGGAACGGCACGTCAGCCACGGTTTCCCGGGCCATGTTGCTGATACGTCAGGGTGCATTAAATGAAGGGAGCCTGGAGGACTTGGCCTCGAAACTTGGTGTGGGCAGTCGTCACCTGCGTCGGTTGTTTCAAACCCATATCGGCGCTTCACCCAAAAGTCTGGCCACGACCCAAAAGATCCTTTTCGGAAAAAAGCTGCTGAACGAAGCGGATCTGTCCGTCACCCAAATCGCTTTTGCATCAGGGTTCGGCAGCATTCGGCGATTCAATGCAGCGTTCGGCAAGATCTATGGCACAACCCCGTCGGCAATTCGAAGGCGGAATATTAGCAACAAGACCTCCGGGGGAGGGCTTTTCCAATGCACGTTGACCTTATCTTACCGCCCGCCCTTTGCTTGGCAGCGCATGCTGGGATTTTTCGAGTTGCGGGCGATACCGGGTGTGGAATTCGTTGCAGAAGGTGCCTATCGTCGTACCATCAGAATCCACGAGACCACCGGCATGATTTCTGTGGCCCACTCGGCAAAAGAAAACGCACTGCTGCTGACAGTGGCCCTGCCGGACAGCCGCGACCTGATGTCCACAGTTGAGAGGGTGCGGCGCATGTTTGACCTGGATGCTAATATCACAGCCATTCATGACGTCTTAGCCGCAGACCCCGTGCTTGAAAAGTTAGTGGCCAAACATCCCGGCCTCAGGTTGCCCGGCTCCTGGGATCCTTTTGAAACAGCCATACGGGGAGTTGTGGGCCAGCAGGTCTCAGTCAAGGGAGCCCGCACTATTCTCGGACGCATCGCTGCAAAAGCAGGGCCGAGCTTTGAATCCGCGGATAATCCGGAACTCACGCACTTGTTCCCAACCGCGCACGAGTTGAACACTTGCGATCTGCGAGGGATCGGTATGCCCGGAACGCGGCTCCGGACCGTCAAAGCGCTGGCGGAAGAAGTGCATCGCGAAAGACTCTCTTTTGTGGTGAAAGGGTCCCTCTCGGAATTCATTGAACAATTGACTCGGATTCCCGGTATAGGCGACTGGACGGCCCAATACATTGCCATGCGGGGAATGAGTGAACCCGACGCCTTTCCAGCCGGCGATCTGGGCATCGTCAAGGCGTTGCGGCAGGGCGACAAACGGATTACCCCGAAACAAATCTTGCAAAGAGCTGACAAATGGCGCCCGTGGCGTGCTTACGCGGCCATGTATCTGTGGCAGGGCTAAAAGGTAAACGTTCCGCGGGAAGAAGGATTCACCGCAGAGCACTCGGAGAACGCAGAGAGAATAGATGCTCATGATAACAATGGTTGAGGTGCCTGGATGACTTTTTGGGGCGGAAATTGATTCTGAATGAAACAGGTTCATCCTGCCATGCATTTCTCGGCAGAATGAAGGAGAAGGAAATTTCTCTGCGATCTCTGCGGTGAATAACTATGCTAAAGGAGGCAGCATAATGTTTTACGACTATTTTGAAACCGGTTTGATCGGGACTCTGACTCTTGTGGGAGACGAAGAGGGTCTGCGGCACATCCTTTTTCCAAAGGAGAAAAATCCCATCACGATCCGGGCCGATTGGAAAAAGAAGCACGGATTCTTTGCGCCGGTCAAAGCTCAATTGCGGGCCTATTTCAATGGTGAATTGAAACAATTCGATCTCGTGCTGGCTCCTGTGGGGACTCCGTTTCAGCTCAAAGTATGGCAGGCATTACGCACCATCCCCTACGGAGAGCTGGCCAGCTACAAATCCATTGCTGAAGCTATCGGCAACCCAAAAGCGGTCAGGGCCGTGGGCGCAGCCAACGGGCGAAACCCCATTCCCATCGTCGTGCCGTGCCACCGTTGTATCGGCAGCGACGGCTCTCTGGTTGGTTTCGGCGGCGGCCTGGACACCAAGAAGCGCCTCATTGATCTGGAACGGTCTAATGTTGGCGGGCCTTGTAGCCAGGTGGCGGAATAAACCACCGGGGGGCTGCGTGGATGTCAAATTTCAAGACCTGATCCGGCTACGTTTGACTCGGCGACGTTGAGCCATCAAATCAATATAGACGCCGTAGGTCTCATGACGAAAAAAGGCCGGTAGTCTGTGATTGCCGCGCTGTATAACGTGATGAGGCATTCCCGGAGCGACCACTCGTGCTACTTGACCCATAACCGAATCTTGGAAAATCAGACCCGTTAGGCAACAATTAGGTATGGTGTACCCGGGACTCTGCCTACCTGGAACTCAATGCTTTCAACCAAGGTTATAAGGGAGACATCGCTAATGAGGTTTAGAGAACAGACTCAACTCACCAATATCAAGCCTGGTATAAATCTTCAACATGCACAACTGTAAGTGTCGTCAGTGCACATACGTAGTTGACGTCGAGCAGCTACATCTGATAGACATTTGAGATGCACCCAAGGAAATGGGGTGGTAGGGCCATTTTTGCATAAGAGAAGTGACGGGCAACCGGAAACATTCCGATTGGCTGCTCTACGTTCAGTTAAGTATGCTCAGGCAGAGAATAAAATTGGCTTTTCGGCACCGTCGTGAGAATTTTGGATCTGACGACCAGGGGAGGAGATGGGCCCCCTTTTCGCGGTCAACGCGGCCACGTTTCGCCCAGTCTGCGGTTCAAGGAACATTGGATTCGCAAAACCGGCCTATAATTGTGAGTAATGATGAACCGCGATCTCCGGGGAGGGAAAATTCGGGGTAATGCGACGGCCAATTAGACTCCAAAAACATAGGCGATAATTCACCTCGTTGAAGGAGGAGGCAAAAATGAAGATTGCAAGCGTATTGGGCAGCCCCCGCCCGAAAAAGGGCAACACGGCAAAGGTTCTAGGGTGGGTCGAAGAACAACTAAGGGTGAATGGTCACTTCGTTGATCGTATCAACATAACAGACAAAAAGGTGAATGGCTGCAAAGAATGCTACACGTGTCAAGGTATTCCCGACGAGCCGGGCTGTCCCCAAGAGGATGACGCAAAGGAAATCTTTGAGCGACTAATCGCTTCCGACCTCATACTGTTGGCCTCGCCACTTTTTTGCTGGGGCTTCTCTTCGCAAATCAAGCCGTTAATAGACCGTTGTTTCTGTCTAGTTACAGGTTACGGAACTCCGAAATGGAAGTCGCTCCTTGAAGGAAAACGAGCTGGGCTTCTGGTAACGTGCGCGGGTCCTATCGAAGAAAACGCGGACCTCGTGGTGAAGATGTTCAACAGGCTGATGGAGTACACGAAATGCAGCGTCCCTGGAACCCTTGTAATACCGTTTGCGACCACACCTGATGCCATGGGCGAGGAAATCAAGGCGCAAGCCGTGAAATTTGCCCACAAGTTCAGGTCCTGAAATGCCATTAAAGGTCGCACGGAAATTACAATATGCTTCAGTCAAATTCAGGTAACAACTGTCTGTGCGGATAAGCCATCATAGATTAGCGTCGATCTCAAATTTCAAGGCCTTTTAATGGGTGACCCCCTGCTTTTTCTTTCTCATAATTATTTCTTCTCTTTAAGTCGTTTGCGGCGAGCAAGTTCGGCATCAGTGGGAGTCTCAAGCGCGAACGATCCTGTCTTGACTTCGCCGGCGCGTGCGTACGAGGCAATGATCACTCCGGTAGGCGAAGTCTTGCTCTCAAGCAACTTGAATCCAACCGGAATTGTCCCTTCCGCGAATAAGCGCTTGCCCCTGCCCAGAGTAATGGGGAATATTTTCAGCCAAAGCTCATCGACCAGGTCATGCTTCAAAAGCGTTTGAATGAGATTGCCGCTGCCGTGAACTTGTATTTCGGGTCCGTCCTGCTCCTTAAGCTTTTTAACTTCCTTCGCGACATCTCCCTTGAGGAGTTCGGAATTTCTCCAGTCAAGCTTTTTCAGCGTCTTCGAAGCTACATATTTCTTTGCGTTATTAATTCCGGCTGCAAAGGGATCTTCATTGGTCTTCACATACGGCCAGTGGGCTGCGAATATCTCGTACGTCTCTCTTCCGAGCAATAAATGAAAAGGTTTACTCATTTGCTCGACCATCACTTTGCCAATGAAGTCATCAAAGTAACCGGCAACCCAGCCGCCGTGCTTGAACCCCGCCGTGGGATCTTCTTCAGGCCCGCCCGGAGCCTGCATCACGCCGTCAAGGGTTATGAATGACAAAACAACAAGTTTTCTCATATACTACCTCACTTTAAAACCCGACATCTGAGATGCGTCCTGCCCGCTGGAAGTTCCACCACTTTTATTCTTCCCACCTTAATTGATCTATTGCCTATATTTTCAAATGGCCGAAACCCCACATGATTTTGGGGTCAGATCTTGAAATGCCAGTATAGGTCGCACAGAAATTTAAATATACTTCAGCCATATTCAAGTAACAACACTCTGTTCAGATAAGGCATCTGAGATTCGAATTAATGTCAAATATTCAAGAATCAAGATCTGCCCCCATGCTTGTGCATTGGACTATAGACCTATCCGAAGACCGGCCCAAGAAATTGTGCTTGACTACAGGAACTATCGAGGGGTACTCTCGCAAAGGTCGAATAATAATCTCTTTTGACAATGTAAACCTCGTCGGGCTAGGTGGAGTGCGTCGCTTTCCGGGGGGCAAGGGAACCATTCTGTCTCCCTAAAGCAGTCCAAGAAACCCAAAATGCCAAGTCCATCGCATAATTAAGGGTCCAGTGTTGCAATGGAAGTCCACGACATCCACGATTTTGTAGTATCATCCCAGCGGATGATAGAGGATGAATATGCACGAATCCAGAAACGAGCAACGGAAGACCCAGGAACTGCCGGGGACCAGGGGGAGGAGAACTGGGCCTCACTATTGAGGCTTTGGCTGCCTTCATATTTTCATATAGTGACAAAGGGACGGATATTGACTGAGTCGGGCTATGCTAGTCCCCAAGTCGATCTGATAGTATTGATGCCATCGTACCCCAAAATTCTACAAGATAAAAAGCTGTATCTTGCCGGAGGTGTTGCGGCAGCATTTGAGTGCAAGACAACCCTGAAAGCAGATCACATCAGAGCGGCTTTGAAAACTAGCTCAGCACTTAGGCAAAATATTCCAAGACGCCAAGGAAGCCCATACAAGGAATTGAATTCAACCACCATTTATGGGTTGCTCGCTCACTCGCACTCTTGGAAAGGTTCGAAATCCACACCAGTCGAGAACATAACTGGGACTCTTCTGGAATCTGATCTTGAATTCGTGCACCATCCGGTCGAGTGTCTTGATTTCATCTGTGTGGCCGACCTTGCCACTTGGTCAGTAATGAAACACACCTATATTGGTCCAAGCATCGACCCCAGTTATTCAGACGAGATGGTCACCAAGTACGGCAAAGAAGGGAGTGCCCAGTCCGTATATATGTGCGGTGCAATTCAAGGGGATAGGCAAGAGGCTTTCTTGTCGCCACTCGGTGCTTTGCTTTCCGGTCTATACACTAAACTGGCATGGACGTTCCCCGACATGCGAAATTTGGAGGAATACTTCCGAAAGGTGAACCTCCGAGGAAGCGGTGAAGGCAGGGCACGTATCTGGGACTTGTCAATTTATTCCGACAAGGTCAGACAGCGGGTCTGCAATGGGATGCTGGCCGGCGGAAATCTCTTCGATGAGTGGGCCATATTTTTTTTCTAGAGCGCCTTACCATCCGTCACCCCGGATGGCGAAGCCATATTACGAATGCCCGAAAAGAGAAAGGGGAAAGGGTTGGAAAGGGGTCAGGAAAGGGGTCAGATCTATTCTTGACTCATTTTCGAACCGCTTCACAGCGAGCGACTCGCACAATATGAGTCAAGAGTAGACGTGACCCCTTGCACAAACTTTTGTGGTAACATGAGTTCATGTCAAGAACCGCACGAGCTTCTGTCGGTGAGGTCTACTACCACGTGTTGAACTGCGGCAATGCGCGCCAAGAGGTCTTTCATCAGGGATTCGCGCTTCGGCCTCGCGGACGGCCAAGAACGGACCCGAAAAAGTGGCATGTCCACTTTTCCCCCAGGTGAAACCGGACGGCTCAAATAAGGCATCGGAGTTCGCGAGGATGTCAAATTCCGAGACCTGGCCACCTGCTTGCTGGGCTACGTCCCGTGATGGGGATAGCCCGGGACCAAAATGCTCGATAGAGAAGCCATAGGGGGATGCTATTTAAGGGCAGCCCACAAGTCAACAACAAATCAGTGTTGTGTTCCGGGAATTCGCCCAGCTTTTCATATGACTTGTCTCTCATCAGTATCCCGCTAAAATCAGTGATGAGGAATGGAGGCGACACGTGCTGCGATCAGACATTTCAGATTGGGTTGTGCATTTTGTTCATAGGAGAAATCCTGACAATTTGATTTACGATAATGGTGGTGAGATAATCTCATTGCCAATCGCGTATGCGAAGGGAAAAGCTATTTTCGCAGGAGATTGGGATTATGACGATAAGGATTACGGAATTGAAGACGACGCGTATGCATTCGCAGTTCTCCTCAAAATTCTCGATGATGGACATATCCGAGCCAATTGGTCGTATCGGAATGGCAAACCTACCATTTATGGGCCACGAGCCGCTGTGTGTTTCACTGAAATGCCTCTCTATGCTCTTATGGATTATGCCCAGTGGAGAGATAATGAATACGCGGTTGATTTCTACGGGGTAGCGGTTCTTAGAGATGAACTCTTTAGGTTTGGAGGACGTCCAGCAATTTACGGGTTATCTTCATCTCACAAAGAGGCAACAGAAGGAGATCCTTATTACCGTTACGGTGGCCGGACATTGGCATACGAGTGTGGCATTGCTCCACACGAACAGTACAGATATGTATCGACTCGTCTCGGATGTTCATCACGAATTGATTGGACTCACGAACGAGAATGGCGTTGGACAAAAGATTTCAAGAATGATTTGTTTGATATTCCTGGATTACCATTATGGTTAGCAGATGGCGGAGTGCAATTTAGCTCGATACTGATAATCGTTTCCAATTCGGAAGAAGTATCGATGTTTCTGGATAAAATGAAGGAATACCACGACAGCGGATCCAATAACTATGACCTCCAATTCAACCGGGATATTTTGAGAAATACGCGGGTGATTTCATTAGAAGAGATTTCTGATGCGCGTAAGAAAAAGGCAGATCTTCGAGTAGACGATTTGCCTTTCCATTCTTTGCCAAGAATTTCTCCAAGAAAACCCTCAACTCAGATGCTTGATCGAGTAAGGACCGCAATGTCCGAGGCTCAGAAAAAAGCAGAGGAGGCAGCGAAAGACTTTATCGCAAAATTACCCAGAGACGAACAAGGTAGATTAATGCAGGTGTACTTCGGATTTGCCACGGTGGTTACTTACGAATCGCACACTGAATGTACAGAAGCATTACTCCAACTTGGTTATGCTAAACCGATCGGAGGACTTGGCTACCTCATCTATGTGGCTACAGAAGGAGTTTCGAGTGAAGGACAATTGAATGTAGCCGAAGCGGGCGCTTATGAGGCCGCAAGAATTCTTACTGATCGTTTAGGACAGCCTTTTTTCGTGACGTCTCGACTAGACTGATTGATCCTCGCGTAACGCAACACAAGAAAAAGGGACATTCCTCTTTTCTGTTGCTCTGACAGGCTATTGTAGTAACACGAATTTACGCCGGGGACCGCACGAGCTTCAGTCAGTGAGGTCTATTACCACGTGTTGAACCGAGGCAATGCTCGCCGCGAGGTCTTTCATCAGGCATTCGCGCTTCGGCCTCTGAATTCATGACCTTTCTTCAAACTCGTAAAGCTTCTCCACAGCGAACTCAAGATATTTCGCGCATTTCTCCTTCCAAATTCCGGAAACAAGAAATTTCTGGTACTGGCCGGGTTTGGAAAAATCCATTCCAATAAGGTCCAAGCAGTTGATGTGGCCAAAGGTGTCTCTGAAGTTCTTGACCAACTTAGCGGCGTGAAGACGTATGATAGCTCGCGACTCTTTCGCCTTTTCCTTATCCGCAAGGGAACACCGATGCCTCAGCGCAAGGGACACGGAGGACGCGGACACTGCACCACACGGCGCTTGCTGCTGTCCACTTATGCCGCCCATGAAGGGGATGCAGGTCCAGAGAAAATCTTCGTTTTCCAGGCCATAAGTCTCCCACATAACTTGCAGGACTGCCGGCCCTCAATGATAGCCCGTTGTCATGAGTTCCGTAACACGGGCCTTTGCTTGATCGAGAGATATCTTTGTCGGCATAGTCTACCTCCCTGGGTATTCTGGGGACACAATACCATTCTTGACGCGGAGAATTTCCGCAGCCTTCCAGGCTTTTCCTGCGCCCGGAGACAGGTATATATTCTTTGCCTCATTTATTGCACACTGCGTAAATGGCTTTCCGATTGCCACAACGTTTCCGCCTGTCAGGAGACCGGGTCAGTTTGAAAGCTGTTCACCAGATTACTCTTTTGCCTCCTGCCGGGCAATGCCCTTTGAAATCCGGGGACAACATGTAATATCGGCCACGATCCGCGAGTTAAGTAAGGTGTACCCGGATCTACATTCTTGACTGAATCCTATGTTTCATGTGGCATTGTGCTCCACTTGTGCTTTGAAAAGTCGCAGCGCTTTGTGCATATATCCGCGCCACAGTACATTTGTGATGAACCAAAGAATCGGCACAGCAAAAGCAGACCTTGGATTAAACGCGTAACGCCATTTGATATGCGTTTTAGTCGATGAAGTACTGCTAAACCACCATTCACCGTTTGCTGAGGTCACGAGAAACCGAAGCGCACCCGTAAACTCGCTGACAGTGTAGCTGAAGTAATCAGGATGCTCGTACTGTGTTAACATTTCTTGCGCGGAACTGCCATCGGACAAAAGAACGGTTCGTGTCTGACCTGATCCGTCCCACGCACCGGTTTGGTCTTTAGTTCCGGTGACAGCGGGTAGCGGCCCGTATCCCGTAAATATTGACGTAAGATCAATGGGTACATTACGCTCAAAAGCCGCGATTTGATTAACCGCCACATCTGTATTTACTGTTACTGCAAGTGATCTCAAGGTTATCCTCCTTTTTGACCTACTGAAAATAGTCCACCGTTTCGTCCCCGGCCGAATTGGAGGTTCGCTCCAGGTGCGAACATTGGATGCAGGGTTGCACGGGGTCAGGCCCATTTTCTTTGCTCGACCTTTTCCACTTTTCCTCAACGCCGGCCGGATCGCATACCTTGCGCGGTCGGAATGAGACCAGATCAGCTTTAAGGCCATTCACTGAATACCTTTTTTGCGCTCTGATGCGCAATGCTTTTTGAAATCCCGGGACACAACACGGAATTGGGGCTATAATCCGCGAATTAAGTAAAATGTCTCCAGATCCTCAAATAAACCGCCGAAGTTCCGCGTGGATGTCAAATTTGAAGCCCTGACCTCTGATTTTGCTGAAATGAGGAAATACCTAAAATCTTGACAAATTCATCCGATAACTCCTAATATGATTTTGCCCGAAAAATTCCCATCTGTTTTGACTCAACGGCGTGTCCAAGGGGGCGGACACAGCCTGTTAAAAGAGCATATGATGGAACTCATGTCGCTTCCCATATTCAAACATGTCCTGGAAGTTATTCACACTGCCAACCATTGTGCGGATTGCGGCCTGATCCGAAAACAAATCCTGGAAGCCTTTTTCAAAGGCTTTGAAAACAATGGGGCTATCTTTTTCTGGCCGGATACCGCAGGCATGTTTTCGAATACCATCATCAGCGGCGACCTTGATGAAGCCTTCAATCAACTTTTTCATAAGTATTACCATGAATTTGATCCACTGCATCTGATGGAAAAGCCGCCAAGTCGAGCACTGGTGGGAACCATGCCGCAACGCATCAGCTATGACTTCATGCTTTCCACCGAGTATTACAATGATTTTTTAAAACCCCAAAAGATACACTACAAATTGGTGGTGTCCCTGGACTCCATGGAGGGTACGCTGGGGAAAATCGTCCTCACCCGACCTGTGAGTTCCATTCCCTTTTCAGCAACAGACATTCAGACGGCCTGGACCGTTTCCCCATATTTGGCCCATGCCCTTTCGCTCAATGACCTTCGCCAAAAAATCAGCTTGTATGCCAACATTCTCAATTTTATCGAGAAGGATTTGTCCACCGGTGTCATGCTGGTGGATAAGTGCATGCACGTTGTTTATATTAATCCGCAAGCCGCTGAGTTGTGCCGCAAATTCTCAGGGTTTGCCCGCGGCAGGAATGACCGGCCCATTCCTCGGCTTTTGCTGGAAACCGTTAAGAAAATAATCATGGAAATAGAACACGTCTCTACGGGAGCTGAGATCATACCCAAACGAAACATAATTATCGGCCACAATGGGGTGAAATTCTCGATCCACGCAAAATTCGTGCGCAACGGGTCCATTCCCGGATATGGCGGCTATTACATGATTTATCTCTCTGAATTGGAAAGCAGCCTATCCTTGGAAGGGGGTGACATCCGCCGGATGTTCCAATTGACTCCAAGGGAGATCGACGTCACGAGGCAAATCTTCAATGGGTCAAGGAATCTGGAAATTGCGGAAAAATTGTTCGTTTCCGAGATCACCGTGAAAAAGCATATTCAAAATATTTACCGCAAGGTCGGGGTGAAAAACCGAACATCCCTGATGAACAAGATCATGGCTGTCGGCAAAATGCCCCGTCAACACCTCAACCCCGCAGATTGATTCGGCTTTCCCGAATCAGACGTTGTCTGCCGGCAGGTCGAGTCCCTATTCGGCGGCGCTTCGCACTGAACGGCATTCATCAAGGGGCATGAATCGGATGAGTTGGCGGCCAGTTACCGCACGATTCATTGAGGCTTCGTGTTTATCACCGGCGGAGCGGTGCATTTCGCTCGTTCGGCGAAATCCGTGAAATGACGTAATCGGCTTCAAAATTCCTACTTTCGTATAGTATACATTAGTAATCAGGTCAAATATGTTCATTTATCCGGCATACAATAACGGCTATCGTCGCGCGCCTTGAACTCGACGAAAATAGCCCATTTCCGAGTGGAAACCAACTGACTGCTCGTAGGCGACAGAAAGGAGAAGACCATGAAAATCAAATGGTGGCTTGGAATTACTGTCATGCTGCTCGTGATCGCGAGCATTGCAGGCACGGCCATGGCTAAAGACAAAATCGTCATTGGGCAGGCGATTTCTCTGTCCGGTCCTATGGCAAGCGGCGTGGCCATAGCTGGAGGACCCGTCTATGAACTGTGGGTTGACCAGGTCAATAAAAACGGCGGCATCTTCGTCAAAAAATATGGGAAAAAGCTGCCGATTAAACTGATCCGTTATGATGACAAGAGCGATATCGGCACCATGACGCATTTGCTGGAAAAATTGATCGTTGAGGACAAGGTCGACTTCATCCTGCCCCCCTGGAGCACCGCCATGCTTTATGCCGCTGCGCCCATCGCCAATAAGTATCATTACATTCTAATCGGAGGGCCCGGTGGTGCCGCCAAACTCAAAGAGCTCGATCTCCCCTATTTTTTTCAAGTCCTAAACTTCGCTGAAACCCAGAACCCGACACTGGCAAAGATTTACAAAGAAGTTGGGGTTAAATCGGTGGCCATCCTCTACCGCGGCGACCTTCATGGCATCGAGTACGGCAAGTCATTCCCGCCATTGCTGAAGAAGATGGGCATCGAAGTCAAAATGTGCAAGAGCTACCCGCCGGATATTAAAGACATGTCGAGCCTGCTCAGAGAGGCTCAATCGCTTAAGGTGGATGCCTTATATGCAGCGTCTTATCCGCCGGAAGCCATGTTGCTCACCAAGCAGGCGATGGAACTGGGCATCAATTTTAAATCCCTATTCATGACCGTACTGCCGTTTTCACCCAACCTTTTCCGCGATACCTTTGGTGTTAAAGCCGTTGAAGGTGTCATGGGCGGTGGTGCCTGGAATGCAAAAACTTCGCCCGGGGCAAAGGAACTGGTGAAGATATATAAGGCCAAATTTGGGGTCGAACCCGACTACTGGGGAGCCTTGTTTTACTACTCTTCCCTGCAGGATCTCCAACAGGCCATCGAAAAAGCCGGTACGCTCGACCAGAAGAAAATTCGGGATATCATGGCCAAAGATAAGTTTCAAACCGCGCTGGGCACCTTCTCGTACGACAAGCACCGCTACTTCGTGAATCATCCCGGTGAAATCGGCCAGTGGCAGCACGGTGTCTTTGAAGTCATCGATCCGGGCGCCAAGCGCACGGCGCCGCCCGAATATCCCAAGCCGGATTGGCCCAAAAAATAAGCTGCCGTGGGAAAGATATGGTGTGGATAACTCAAGATGCGTTCAAAGATGTACCTCCCGCGAGCGGACAAACGCCGACATCTCCAGGCTTAACGGACGGGAAACACAAACGTTATGATCAAGACCCTCCTGGACATCGTGACGGACGGTCTGCTTCTGGGCGGCATCTATGCGCTGATCGCCGTGGGCCTAAGCATACAATACGGTGTGGCCCGTGTGCTCAACATCGCCCACGGTGAATTTATCATGCTCGGCGCCTTCATTACCTGGACGTTGTTCACCGTCCTTGGTATCAACCCGCTGCTTTCACTGGCCGTCAGCGGGCCGGCGCTGTTTATCATCGGTCTGCTCCTTTACCGGACATTGCTGGCGCCCCTTCGAAAGAAATCAGCTTCGCCGGAAGCCTTTGAAGGCAATTCCATGCTGGCGTGCTTCGGTTTAATCTTTATTATCCAAAATACAGCCATACTGATATGGAATGCGGATATGAAAGGGTACTCCTTTTTGGCGTTTCCAATCAGTATCGGCGGCGTTGCCGTCGCCGCCAATCGGCTGGTAACTCTGGGTTTCGCTTCACTGTTTTGTTTAATCTTCTACCTTTACCTCGCCCGTACGCGGATGGGCAAAGCCATACGGGCGGCCGCCCAGGACGCTGAGATCGCCGGTCTGATGGGAGTCGACATCGACCGCGTGCTGGGACTTTGTTTTGGTTTCGGCGCCCTGATGGCTGGTCTGGGCGGTTCGCTGATCAGCATCTCCTACAATATTCAGCCTGCCATGGGTCTCGAATACACCATGATCGCATTGATCGTCATCGTTCTGGGCGGGCTGGGCAGCATTCTGGGAAGTTTTCTAGGCGGGCTGTTCCTGGGACTTGTGGGAAGCATCGTCAGCTATATTCAGCCGGGGCTCTCTATCGTGGCCTATTACGCCATCTTTATGCTTCTGCTGCTGATCAAACCCAAAGGTATCCTTGGTACTCACTGATCCGGATGGTGTTGCCGATATGACCCCAAAAACGTATGGGACGATATTGCTGATCCTGCTGCTTGTGTCGTTGGCGGCGTTGCCTTTGTATGGTTCGGCTTACATGGTCATACTTGTTGTCAGGATATTTATGTATGTCATCCTGGCAGTGAGCTGGACTATGTTCTCAGGCCCCACCGGTAATATTTCCCTGGCCACCGCGGCTTTCTTCGGAACCGGTGTTTATGCCACCGCGGTTTCGGGCAATAGCCTGCCGCTGGTTGCCGTAGTGGTCATCTCAGGGTTTGCCGGCTTTTGCCTCGCCCTTGCGGTGGGCGCTCTCACCCTGCGGTTAAAAGGCATCTATTTTGTCATGTTTACCTTCGGGCTGGTGGAGCTGCTGCTCAATTTCATCTTGTGGTGGGAAGTCAACATCACCGGCACCACCGGCCGCGTCGTTGCCAGTGTCGGGAACTGGACCGTCTTTTACTTCCTGTTGTCCATTATCTTGGCCTTGTCCCTTGTGGTCTACCTGCTCAACCGCTCGCGCTACGGTTTGGCCCTGCGGAGTCTGGGCACGTCGGAGGAAGCCGCGGCTCATCTCGGCGTCAATGTAACCGCCCTGAAAGTGATGGTTTTTGCATTCAGCGCTTTCTTTATGGGAGCCACCGGGGCCGTCATGGCTACGCGCTGGACGTACATCGACCCGAAGATCGCCTTTAATCCCAATCTTTCGTTTCTGCCGGTGTTGATGGCCATTTTCGGAGGTATTTCCAAACCTTATGGTCCTATCATCGGTGCCACGATCTTCACCTGCATGGAAGAGTTTTTGCTCACACGTCTTCCCTATCACTACATGCTCATCTTTGGGTTGATCATGGTCTTTTCAATTTTATATATGCCCGGTGGCTTGGTAGAGGTCGTAAAGAGGTTCCGAGGACAATTGCCGGAGAGAAAACATGCCCATTCTTGAAGGCCGTTCGGTAAACAAGCGTTTCGGCGGATTGACGGCAGTTTGTGATGTTGATTTCCACTTGGACGAGGGAGAAATCCTCGGACTGATCGGACCCAACGGCGCCGGCAAATCCACCTTGTTTGATCTGATATCGGCAGCCTTGACTCCCAAGCCCGGGAAAATATTGTTCAAAGGCGTTGACATTACCGGCATCAAACCCAACCGCATTTGCCGCATGGGGCTGGCTCGAACGTTTCAAAATGTTAAGATCTTCGGCAACCTTTCGGTGCTCGAGAATGTCTTGATAGGCTCTTTTTTCGGCTCATCCGCGAAGATTTCCCCATCGCTGGCCAAGCACGACGCCGAAGCCGCTCTGAATTTCACCGGGCTTTCAGCCGCAAGAGAGAGCCCGGCCGCCGATCTGACCCTGGCTAATCAGAAAAGACTGGAAGTGGCCCGGGCATTGGCCACCAAACCGCAAGTCATCATGCTGGATGAAATCATGGAGGGACTCAACCCGTCCGAAGTATCTCAGGCCATGGACCTGGTCATCCGCATTCGGGACAGCGGAGTTGCCGTGATTATGATCGAACATGTCATGAAAGCCATCATGCATATCTGCGAGCGCGTCATGGTGCTCCACCACGGCGTCAAAATCGCCGACGGAACTCCAGCGGAAATTGCAGCGGACCAAAACGTCATGAAAGTTTATCTGGGAGACCATGCCCGTGTTGTCGGTTAAGCATGTCAGTACATTTTACGGGAAGATGCAAGCCTTGTGGGATGTCTCCCTGGATATCGGGGAGGCGGAGATCGTCGCCTTGATCGGAGCCAACGGCGCGGGCAAGACCACGCTGCTTAAAACCATAACCGGAGTCGTTGCTCCGCGCTACGGCGAGATCACATTTTTGGGTCGGCGCATCGAGAAATTCAAATCCCATGCCATCGTGAATCTGGGCATCTCCCATATACCGGAAGGCCGCAAGCTCTTCGGGCAGATGTCGGTATTGGAAAACCTCGAAATGGGAGCGTATAGCAAGCGGGTTCGGGATCAGCGCGGCGACACCCTGGAGGAGGTCTTTCAAATGCTTCCACTTCTAAGGAGCCGCCAGGCTCAAATCACCAGCACCATGAGCGGCGGCGAGCAACAAATGGTCGCCATGGGCCGGGGGCTAATGTCAAAACCCAAGTTGTGTTTGATCGATGAGCCATCTTCCGGCCTAGCTCCCATTGTTGTGGAGGATGTTTTTCAGATGATCAAGAAACTGCGAACCCAAGGGATTTCCATTTTTCTGATCGAACAGAATGTCCAGCAAACCCTGGAAATCGCGGATCGGGGCTATGTAATCGAAAACGGGCGCATTCTTCTGGAAGGCCGAAGTGAAGAGCTAATACAGAATGAACAGATTCGCAAGGCCTATTTGGGCCTCTAGCCTCGCACACCGCTTTGGTCGCGGAAAATACAGGTGAATTATTTTTAAGCTTGCCCTTGTTCGGAGGTGAATGATTGCTACCACTGGGATTCGTAGAGTAATTCGCACGATTTGGGTGCAATTAAGATTCATTTTATGCCAACCGGAAACACGAAGGAGAATTAAATGCAGACGCATCAAATGTTGATCGACGGTAAATGGGTCCATGCGGCATCCGGAGAGTTTTTCGATGACTGCAATCCTTATACGGGCGAAGTGTTCACCCGGGTTCCCAAGGCTGACAAGGTAGACGCCGGGCTGGCCATGGCCGCTGCCTTTGATGCCAGGAAGCCTTGGGCCTCGACGCCTCCCTTGGAACGCGCGCGGATTCTGTTCACCGCCGCCCGCTTGCTCGAAGAAGGCACGCAGGATTACGCGCAACTGCTTGTGACCGAAGGGGGAAGCACTTTCGGAAAGGCGATGTTCGAGATTTCTCAAACCGTCGATCTATTGCAGACAGCCGCCGGAGATTGCAAGCGCATCCTGGGTGAAACTTTTCAAACCGATCCCGGCAAACTCTCCATGACCATGCTGACCCCCAAAGGTACTGTGGTGGCCATTTCTCCTTGGAATTTTCCACTGATCCTGTCTATGTATAAAGTGGCTTACGCGCTGGGGACCGGTAATACCGTGGTTTTAAAGCCGGCCAGCGAAACACCGGTGATCGGCCTCAAGATCGGAGAACTCTTTGAAAAGGCCGGTCTCATGCCCGGAGCGCTGAACGTGTTGACCGGTCCGGGAAGCATCCTGGGCGATGCCCTCATCGCAGACGAACGCTGCTCGATGGTCTCTCTGACCGGAGAGACCGTGACAGGCAGACACGTCGCCCAAAAAGCTGCCGAGACTCTGAAAGAGTATACTCTTGAAATGGGGGGCAAGAACCCGCTCGTTATTTTGGCGGATTCGGATGTGGACTTTGCGGTAAATACGGCAGCATTCGGAGCCTTCTTGCACCAGGGACAGATCTGCATGTCAGTGGGGCGCATTGTAGTGGAGGAACAGATCGCAGCCGAGTTTGCCGAGAAATTGGCGGCGAAAGCGGCCACGCTGCCCAAGGGCGATCCCAGCCAACCCCAGACCGTGGTCGGTCCCCTGATCAATGACCATCAGGTGAAAAAGGTGGACACCCTGGTTCAGGATGCCGTGGTAAATGGGGCCAAACTGCTTCACGGAGGCAGTTTCGAGGGACGGGTTTACGATCCAACCGTACTGATGAAGGTTCAACCCACGATGAAGATCTACCATGAAGAGACCTTCGGCCCGGTTGCGTCGATCATTCCTGTGAAGGATGCCGCGGAAGCTCTACGGGTTGCCAACGATACGCCCTACGGACTCTCCGCCGGCGTCATAACCAAGGATATCCACAAGGCTTTGTACCTGGCCGAAGGATTGGAAGCCGGCATGGTGCACGTCAACGACAGCTCCATTGATGCGGATGCTTGTTGCCCCTTCGGAGGCTGGAAAGACAGCGGCCGGGGTCGTGAAGGCGGTCGCTATTCCGTCGAACAGTACAGCGAAATGAAATGGGTGACCATTCAAAAAGCGGCGAAAGCTTTTCCGTTCTAAGTATCCTATGGCTTAAACACGGTGTCTTATTTCGGGCAATGTTGTGCATGCTTGCAATCCAATCCGACGCCTTCACCGAGATTCCGGATCCGAATGGTAGGGGCATACCTTGTGTCTGCCCTCATGGGGCACCCACGAGAGGTGCCCCTACAACGGATTCCGGTTTATACCGGAGTGATCGCAATAGCGTCCGAACGCGAGATCGAAACTAGAGAATATTTCCCTTAAGGAGGGGAAAAATGGATGTCAAAGCTGCCGTAGTTTTTGAGAAATCAGGAGATTTCAGGATCGAACAACTGAAGATCAGCGAGCCGAACGACGATGAGGTCATGGTTCGGATAGTCGGTTGTGGAATATGCCACACTGATTTGGGTGCCCGCGATCAGTATCTGCCAATCCCTCTGCCAAGTGTCTTCGGACACGAAGGCTCTGGCGTTGTTGAACGAGTGGGAGCGCGGGTGAACAAGGTGAAACCGGGTGACCATGTGGTTCTGAGCTGGGGCTCCTGTGGCAGATGCAGTTCGTGCAAGGCCGGAAAAGATCCCTATTGCCTGAATTTCTTCCCGCTCAATTTCAGTGGGGCTCGCCCGGACGGCACCACGACATTGAAAAAGGGCGATCAAGTCATTCATGGCTCTTTTTTCGGCCAGTCTTCTTTTGCCAGTCACGCTTTGGCCAACGAG
The DNA here is from genome assembly GCA_963789265.1 of uncultured delta proteobacterium. Classification (GTDB taxonomy): domain Bacteria; phylum Desulfobacterota; class Desulfomonilia; order Desulfomonilales; family Desulfomonilaceae; genus CAWBBA01. The sequence continues at coordinate 594,596 of CAWBKB010000001.1, forward strand.
CGGAACGTTGTCAAGATCCGAAAAGACATTCCCCTTGAGATCCTCGGACCGTTGGGGTGCGGTGTTCAAACCGGAGCAGGGGCTGTCATGAACACACTTCAGCCCAAGCCGGGCGCGTCCATCGCGATCTTCGGCGCGGGCACGGTTGGTATGAGCGCTGTTCTCGGTGCACTGGTGTGTGGTTGTACCACGATTATCGCTGTAGATGTCCAGCCGGAGCGCCTTAAGATGGCCAAAGAATTCGGAGCCACTCATGCCGTGAACTCCGGTGAGACCGATCCTGTCGAGGCGATCCGGGAGATTACCGGCGGGGGTGCTGATTTCACCCTGGAGTGTGTCGGCAATCCAAAAGTGTTGCGTCAGGCCGTGGACGCTTTGCCACTCTGCGGGGTCTGCGGACTGTTGGGCGTAGTGTCACCGGGCACCGAGGTGGTCCTGGACATGGACAGGATCATGAACGGGCGAACAATTAAGGGGATCATTGAAGGCGATTCCATTCCTGATCTTTTTATTCCAAGGCTTGCAGAATTGTATAGCCAGGGACGGTTTCCGTTTGACCGATTGATTACCTTTTATCCGTTTGATGACATAAACAAGGCAGTGGAAGACATGGAAAAGGGACTGGTGGTCAAACCGATCTTACGACCCTAGCTTAACGGGATTTGCCGGTTTTTCTTGCGAAATTCCAGAGATTGAGGGGCAATCCACATAAACTCGCTTATGAGGTCTTGCAACCCGCTCTAATACAATAAAGGGGCAGAGACATGAGACTGGAAGGAAAAGTAGCTCTCATAACAGGTGGGGGGACGGGCATAGGAGCCGCCATCGTCAGGCGATTCGTCAACGATGGGGCGAAGGTCTGCATCACCGGGCGGCGTCAGGCGATGTTGGACAAGGTGGCTCAATCCCTTCCGCAGGATAGAGTTTCGACATGTTCAGGAGATGTCTCCGACTACAAGGACATCGAAAGGATGGTGGACACGGCGCTGAAATTTGGCGGGAAACTCGATGTGGTGGTGAACAATGCCGGAATCGATCCGGGCGGCACGGTCGTAGATCTTGACGAAGAGGTTCTGGAGAAAGGTGATCGACATCAATCTGACCGGCCCTTTCCTGATGATGAAGGCTTCCTTGCCGCACATGATCGAAAACGGCGGCGGCTCTATCATCAACATTTCTTCCCTGGGCGGATTACGGTGCCTACCGGGCATGCCGGCCTATTGCACATCAAAAGCCGCACTTATCATGCTGACCAAGCAGGCCGCATTGGATTACGGTCGTTTCAAGGTCCGATGCAATGCCGTTTGCCCGGGAGCGACCCGCACGGATATGCTGGAGGAAGCACTCACTCCGCTTGCGAAATCGCTCAAGACCGGTGTGGACGACATATTTGCCCGAATCTCTTCAAGTGTGCCCCTTCGCCGGGTCGCGGCGCCCGACGAAGTTACGGGTCTTTGCAGTTTCCTGGCAAGCGATGACTCACTGTTCATGACCGGGTCCGCGCTTCTCCTGGACGGCGGTGCCGCAATTGTAGATGTATCCGGAGCGGCGCTGAGCAGTGCGGGTGTCAATTGGGGAGTAGTTTAGTGGAGTCAGAGTCCACGGAATAACTGTGAACTTCGCGGCCTTTGCCGAAGTCCATCATCAGCGACGGGCTTGGAGGCAAAAAGCATCTTTGCGCGAACACCATATGCCCTAGCGCGAGTTCGCAGACGAACCTCGCAACAACAGAGACTCCGAGATCAAGAAAGGATTCCGTTATGGCACTGAATTACAAGGTCTTTCAGCACAGCTATATCGGGTTTAACGGGACCTCCACTCTATTTTACGGAGAGCATGATGCGATTCTGATCGACGCGTGTTTCACCTTGAGTGATGCGCACAGGCTCGCAGCCGGGTTACTGGAAATGAGAAAGAACATCACACATATTTACATTTCCCATTTCCATCCGGACCACCATTTCGGGTTGGTCGTTCTGCAGTTCGCTTTCCCGACTGCAAAAATCGTGGCACTCCCCAGTGTGGTCAAGGACATTATTTTCACTTCCGATGAGAAGATCCATCTCTGGGGGGATATGTACGGAAAGGATGTCCCCGATAAAGTCGTGTTCCCCTCTCCGCTCTGGAGTGACAAGCTCAATGTCGAAGGCTACGACATAGAGTTTTCGGATGATTGGGACGGGGACAGTGCGAACAACACCATGATATGGTGCCCTTCGCTTCGAGTGGCGTGCGGCACGGATATCGTGTACAACGATGCCCACGTCTGGACGGCTGAGAGCGATCTTGCCCGTCGCAACAAATGGCGGGCGTGTCTCCGAAAGCTGAGAGAGATGAACCCCAGGGTTGTGATTCCGGGCCATTGCTCTACCGAGAAACTCCACCTTGAAGACGCTTCCGGCATTGACTTCACGCTCAAGTACTTGGATGTGTACCGATGAAGTGTCGTCGAAAGCAAAAACCGGGGACGAACTGGTAGACATGATGGAGAAGCACTTTCCAGGGATGAAGGCCATCGATTTCGGCCTCCATTGGCAGGCTCGGTTGCTGTTTCCCAACAGTTGCTCCGACAGGCTTACCAAGCTTCCGGGGATCTTCCACGCGCCCGGTGGCGAGTACCAGGGAGAAGCTGCCCGATCATAGCAAGGATCTCGTCGGTGCCCGTCAATATTTAGGGCGGGTTCGGCGAGGAGAATCCGAGAATATGCGATCGCTCTGTCAGCGTCCCTTGCACAAGTCGAGATTACCCATTGCGTGTCGCTCGAAGGCGGGGAATTGGACCGCGTGCAAACTCGATGTTTGGCGGTGGTTTGACATACCGGCTGATACCAAATCGCGGTCAAAGTTAAAATGAAATCCCCTCTAACCCCCTTTAATAAAGGAGGGCAGGGGGGCACAGGCGTTAAAATAAGCTTCAAGTCCTCTTCGTCCCGAAGGGACGTCCTGATAATAGCCCGGCGATTTAGAGAGTGTCTCAAAACGGTTGTAGTGGCACGATGACGACTCTCGGGGTGGTAGGGTGCGGTTAATCTCGCACCTTGGCCTCCCTTGTCTCCGACGAGCCGGGGCCGGCTATGAGTATGCCTCAGGCAGCCATGAGTCACTCTCCGTCCTGATGTCTTAGGCCGCGGTTAGCACCAGACGCCCCGTCAGCCAATGGCTGTAGAGCTTCTTGAGATTCAAGGTGGCGCACATCAAAGACCATTGAGCCCTCGCATTGGATAATCCGGACACGGTCCACCGTCTAAAGTCCAAGTGGCTCTTTATCCATGCAAAGACCGGCTCAATGATCACCTTGCGGGCTCGGAGTAGCGTCTTGCTTTCCGGGACCTCCCGTTTCTTGCGGTGGCGCTCAACTGCGTCACGATAGATGTTAATGTCTATGAGACGGCCATTCTTGCTCTTGCTGCACTTCCACCGTTCAGGACACGTCAAGTAGTCCCGGCATCGATACCGCCGGATCTCGTTTCCGTTTTTTCCTGTGACTTTCTTCTGAAGAAAGTTCAGCGATGCGCCTTGCGGACAAATACAGACGTCTCGCTCTTGGTCGTAGACGAACTGGGAAGCGTGATAAGGGTCCCATTGAGCGCCTTTTTCCGCAGCGGACTCTCCCGACGACTTGGCGACCAAGACCTCGTACTCCTTCTCTTCGGCCAACGCGATTTGAGCCGATGCGAAGTATCCTGCGTCCGCCACGGTTTCCTCTGCGGTTGCGCCCAAATTTTCCTGAACTCGATCCAGCATGGGAACAAGCTGCCCATTGTCATTGCCTTCGTCGACCACTTCCTCAGCCACAATCATGCCGCTTTGTTGGTCTGCCACCGCTTGAGCATTGTAAGAGGGCTCAGTAGACCGCCGGTTCTTCATGTACCGGGCATCCGGCTCGCAGGGATGGACGACCTTCTTGTCAGTCTTATCCAATTCCTGCAAGGCCTTCTGTATCCGCTCCTTGCGTTTCAACTCGTCCTGCAGGGCTTCGGGAAGACGCCATTCGCCACCCTCCTCTTGCTCGCACCTCTCTGTCTCCGTCATGACGTCGGCAACGCACTTGTCCAAATTCTCAAGCATCCGCTCCAACTGATCTTGGTTCTTGAACTTCTCCCGAGATGATCCGACAGGGATCTTGGTTCCATCCAATGCATGAACCGCCATACCTATCAACTCGGCTTTGACTGCCACTTGAACCGATTGTTTGAATATTCCCTTGAAAACCTTCTTGTTGTCCCTCCAGAATCGCCACAGGGTATTATGATCCGCTGCATTCATACCCGTCAGCCAAATCAATCCCATGTTCTCCATGCATGCCTTCTCAAGCTTGCGCGATGACCTGATTCTGCTGAAATAGCCGTAGAGCCATGCCTTCAACAAAAGATCGGTACTATAGGGAGGACGGCCCGTTTCGCCATTCGGAACTCGAAAACCCAGCACCTCCAAATCCAAGGAATCCACAAAGTCTCCTATGAAGCGCGCTGGATGATCAGGCCCTATCCAGTCATCTATAGCGGGCGGAAGCAGAAACACCTGCTTGTAGTCGGCTCTGATTTGCGGCATAATCCTTTCCCTCTCCGATTCTCTTTTCACATCTCATTAGTAGAATCGGTTGAGAATCGCGAGCCCAAAATCGACTTTTGAGACAGTTTCTTTAGTGCCGGGCTACAATCTCGCCCCCCTGTGGGGCTCATAAAGTTGCATGGGTTGCCTCATCTCGTCTGAACCATTCTGAAACCGGGGCAGCTCAACTGATAATCTGATTTAGTATTAATCATTCGGCCAATCATTCACTTACGAGCGGCAAAGGATTGTTATTGCGAGCGAAGCGAAGCAATCTCTTCCTTAAAACGCCACTTAGATTGCCAGTGGGACGGGCATCCTGCCCGTCGTCCATAATAGACAGGCAGGATGCCTGTCCCACTATTTGCTCCTCGCAATGACGAGGTGCAGAAGATCCCCCGCATAAGTGAATGGTTTCTCATTCGGCCAAATTATCCTTGACACGGTCGCGAAGGTCGATGAATAATCACAGGCAGGAAGCGACAGGACTTGAAATAATAAGTTCGAGAATATCGCAGTGTTAGGCAATGCCATCTATTTATGACATTTACGAAAGAAAGAATTACCGCAACAGGATACCTTTGGCCCAGTCCGTGAGTTTTGAGGTGGAGGTGCGTGAAACAAACCTTCACATCCAGACCCACAGCGATTTGAATGCAAAGGCAAAAGACTCGGTTTTCCGTTACAGGTATCAGATTGAGGAATACTTACGCCAGCATCCGGCCTTTCGCGAGACCCCTGCGCCGATTCAGATTTACGCATCGGCTCCCGAAATAGTTCGTTACAGCGATCTTTCGAGCCGACAGACCGGAATTGCCCCCATGTCCTGCATGGGCGGCGCAATAGCAGACTTTGTGGGTCGGGACCTTGCGGAAGATTCCGCTAATTTTGTTGTTGCCAGCGGTGGCGATGCATTTATCAGAAGTTCCATCCCGCTCGATGTGTACCTTTACGCCCAGGGTTCCCCTTTGCACGAAAGACTTGTTCTGTCTTTACCCATGTTCAAAAAATGCTTCGGCGTTTCCACCTTCGTGCCGGGCAAGGGGGTCCAATCGGTGACGGTGGTCTCAAGGTCCGCATGCTGGGCCTGCGCGTTTGCCACAGACATAGGGACGCGAATTGCCAGGGGGGAGAGGCTGTCTTCAGTACTGGACAGAGCCGAAAGCTATATCGATGTTGGTGGCATTGTGCTGATTGCCGGAGCTACGATCGTAGTGGGCGGAGACATGGTTTTAAGATCGGCCGATGGGGGCTGTTCCGGCGCTGCCGATAGAGAATAGTATGAAAATCGGAGTGTTATCTGATACCCATCTGAGGTCTCCGAATCCCGGTTTGGAATACATACTTCAAGAGCTGCTGGCGGATGTGGAAATCATGCTCCACGCAGGGGACATCGTTGGCCGCCAAGTGCTGGACCGGCTCGAGATGAACGGAGTCTTGGCTGTCTGCGGTAACATGGACGATCATGAAGTCGCTCGAGCCATTCCACAGGTTAGGACTATTCCAGCAGCAAGAAAACGAATTGCGTTGATCCACGGATGGGGTTCAAGGGATGGCCTCGAGCAAAGGATACTAGGGCAGTTTCGGCACGACAAGCCGGATCTGATCGTTTATGGTCACTCTCACGTTCCCTTCTGGGGAGAGGTGGACGGGATTCTCATGTTCAACCCCGGCTCGGCGCGCCAAGGTCGGTATATGGAGAGCGGAACAGTCGGGCTGATCGAAATAATAGACGGAAACATTTCTGGAAGAATCTTGTCGGTGGATCAGGACAAAGGCTCTCATTGAACGCTTCGCCTCAGCGCGGTGCGTATGATGCAGACGGAGTTAAAGATATCCGGAGACCCAATGTGGTCTAAAGGCTGATTTTCTGGGCGCGCGGCGGAACGAGCCGCACTTCAGGCTGAAGCACGGTGGAATGATTTCAAGTTATAGCGGATGACATACTGAAAAAAATGGAGAGAATCTGGGCCCCTTGGCGCATAGACTATGTCGCTGGAGGAAAGAAGGAACCGGGGTGCATCTTCTGCGATAAGCCGGCGTCCCGCGAAGATGACACCAATTTGATCGTTCATCGCGCCCGTGGAGTCTTCACCATGATGAACAAATTTCCGTACACCAATGGCCATCTCCTCGTTTCGCCTTACAAGCATGTCGAAGACATTTGCTTGCTGGAGCCCGAGGAAAACGGTCTGATCGCCCAGGAATTGTGTCGTGCCGTCCAAGTACTAAGGGCGATCATGCGTCCGGAAGGATTCAATATTGGAATCAATCTCGGAGTTGTCGCCGGCGCGGGTATTCACGAACACTTGCACTATCATGTGGTTCCCCGCTGGAGCGGTGACACAAATATTATGCCTGTACTGGCCGATATCAGGGTCATTCCGGAACACCTCCTGAGCACCTGCTTGAAGCTCAGAGACGGTTTCCATAGCTTGTTCGCCGAATAGGTGCGAGAGGTGTGCAAATGAAGTTGATCAAGAGGCTCATCGAACTGGCCTTTGTCATATTGATTCTCTCTTTGTTCATGAAGAACAAGGACGTTGAATTACAGATCACTTATTTTGGTTTGTCCGCCCCAATCAAGGTGGCTTTTTGGGAGTTGGTAACTATTTGCGTCTCAGTCGGCGTAATAATCGCAGCAGTCGGCGAGTTTATCACTCAGCGGAAATGGCTGGGGGAACGACGCAGGATGATAAAAACCGACCAAGAGCATCAAGCTGAGGTCGGTCGTCTGAACGCTCGCATACAAGGCTTGGAATCCGAGAATAAGCGCCTTAAAGGGGAATTGGGAGAAAAGTCCGAACAACTTGCCGCTTCTCAGAAGCAGGAACCAGCCCCAATCGGCGTAGACGAGCCGTCTACCGGAGGGGCGGCGCTTGACGCCTAGATACAACGTATGGAAATCATTCGTGTTCGCGAGAAGATCTATCAGAATTTCAATGCCCCGTCAGTTGCTCTGGGAAACTTCGATGGAGTGCATCTTGGGCATCAGGAGATCATTAGGCGAACTGTTGAAGCGGCACACCGGAAGGGCCTGGAGAGCATAGTATACACGTTTGATCCTCACCCGCGTTTAGTCTTGAATACTGCCCCTGAAGTTCCCAGAATAACTACCCCGAGTGAAAGAGCCGACATTCTGGAACACCTGGGAATTGACGTCCTAATCCTCGCTGAATTCACAAAAGAATTTGCAGCTCAGTCGGCTGAAGAGTTCGTGGAAAACGTCCTCGTGGAGGAACTCGGGACACGCAACTTGTTTATTGGGGAGAACTATCGTTTCGGCAAGGGGCGGACAGGCAATCCTCAGACTCTCAAGAAAATGGCCCCTGAGCTGGGATTCGTCGTTCATGTCGTACCGCCGGTGAAAGTCGAAGGGGCGGTTGTATCTTCAAGTAGAATTCGAGAGTACCCTGATGCGAGGGGACATACGCCAAGCCAACAGGCTCCTGGGCCGGGAATTCACCATTGAAGGGCGGGTAATTCACGGTCACCACCGCGGCAAAGCGCTGGGATTTCCAACCGCAAACATAAGACCGGAAGTGAAGCTTCACCCTCCCGAAGGAGTGTACGCCGTCTATTGTCGAGTTGGAGAAACCAAGCACCTCGGCGTGATGAATATTGGCTATAATCCCACATTCAGAGACCGACGTGTGTCGTATGAGGTTCACATCCTTGATTTTGATCGGGACCTTTATGGAGACATCATACGGGTCTATCTGGTGGACCGGTTACGAGCCGAAATGACTTTCAGCAGAGTAGAAGACTTGAAGGCCCAGATTCATGAAGACGTTATCCGCGGCAGGGAAATACTGACCAACGGACCGCGGATGCCTTAGGTCGTCACAGCAAGTCTTCAGGGCATTTTCCGCTATTCTATTCAGGAAAACGTGCCAAGCCGGGTCAATGACATGATCCAATCGCCAAAAGAAAATACAGTATTTGGGCTCCCTGACGATCTGATAGAGCAGGTGACCGAACTGGCCGACCGACTCGGAGAATCCCCGCGAGACATAGTGATCGCCGCGGTGGAACACTTCACCCGTATCCCCGAAGAGCGCCGTAAGGCGGTTCTAAAGGCTACTTCACTGAGACGCCGCTCTTAATACGGCACCTGAAAGTTTCGATGGGGTGTTGGTGGTAACCATTCACTTACGAGGGGGAATTGTCGAACCCCTGTCATTGCGAGGAGTGAAACGACGAAGCAATCTAAGTCCTTAGGGGAAGAGATTGCTTCGCTTCGCTCGCAATGACAATCTTTCGACGCACGTAAGTGAATGGATACTGCTGGTGGACGGCCACCGCATCAATTATGTCAATGCCGCCCTTTCACACTTGGTAAACACCACACTTCTTTGATTTTGCACAATCTTTCCAGCATCCCTTTGTATTCTTTATTAATAGCCGCTCTTTCCGTCAGGCCGAGAGGCTGGATGATATATCCAAAGGTCCCGGGAAGTATGACTTGAGGATACATGCTACTGGGACCGGGTTTCCCGCCTATGTCTTTATTTGAAACATTGGGGGCGGTGTACATGACGTGCGGCATGTTGAAGGTGCCGACTTTGTCGCCTTTATCCGGGTTTTGGTACGTTCTCAGGATCGGGGACAACATGTATGAGATGGAGGTTCGTTCCGGCCCTTTATAGTATCCTGTTTTGAGACGGTCCTTCATGATTTTCCTCAGCTTGCCGGGAGGCGTACCCTTCGCCTGCATCTCGGCTATGTCGAAGTCGACTCGCATTTCTGCCCTGGAGCCTGCTTCATCAAAGGAAATAGGGACGAGAACATCATCTCTATATTCTGTGAAAGGCCAGGATCCTCTAAGCGCATCGTCGGCAGTTCGAGCAACCAGGGTGTGAAATCCATTAGTACCCTTGCGTGCAACTTCAAAGCCTTTGTGAAGGTTTAAAACGTATACTGTTGCATTGTCTCTGAGGTGCGGCGGCAATGCACTAAGCGCGAGCTGAATTTCTAAATCGCGCGGTAACGGCTCGACTTTATTCTTCCCATTGAGAGTTTGTTTGTCTTCCGCTCTCCCTGTAAGCGAGAACAACACAACGAGAGTGATGACGAGCAATCCTAAGAAAACTTTCACGTGCTTCGCGCTCGAAGGGGCCATTATTAGTTACAGTCCAATTTTCCATGATTAATTCCTCCATTCGTGACGAGGGTTGGTGGATCATTCCACCCATCAATTTCTCGTCCATTTTGGGTCAATTCTCCCAATTCGAGGGTCTTCGTCTTCAGGAACCATGCTGCAAAATTCCACCGGGTCAATCGCTGGGATTATTCTTCTTCAAGCACGGACAAAATATTACCGGCCGGGTCTTTAAACCAAGCTATCTTCGGCCCTCCGCTGCGGTGTATGCCTTTTTCGTCCGTCTTGATGCTAGGCCCGTCGTAGATTTCGAACCGCACCCCTCGCTTGACTAGCCCCTGCACGGCTTCGTCGATATTGTCCACTGGAAAATTCAGAATGGTAAAGGTTGCCGGCGCGTGATTGGGTTTGGGATATATGAGCACGGATGTGCCGCCTGCAAGATGTAGTTTCAACAGGCCGTGAGATTCCGATATCTCCAGGCCGAGCGTTCCGCCGTAGAAATCCTCCGCCTTTTTTATGTCGTCAACTGAAAAACCGCTGAATGCCTTACTCTCTTTTAACATTGAACTACTCCTTCTCTTAATTATGGACCGTCAAGCATCATGCACGCCTAAGACGCTTGCCGTCAGGAATCCATCAAATGGTGCCGGCATTGCTACAATTTATTTTCCCTCGTCAATTCTTCTTTCAAATGCAGTTCTGGTTGCCGCCGGACCGGAGGGCAAGTCTTCTCTTGGCGCATCTGCGGCTTCATGACACCCGAATGTAGCCCAAAATGAACCAGAATCGAGCTTGACTCCAAGCCCTCCTGAACCACCACAACTCTGCGCTGATTTAGCTCGGTTGTGCTGGGCAAAGACCGACGTGCATCATCATCGCTTCCTGGTCACGGTCATTTCACTCATTTTCTCTTCCTTGCCTCCTTTGGAGGTGAGGTACATTTCATAGTTCAGAGTGTCGTCATCCACGATCCTGGTCACGCTGCGCCATACCGTGGGACCTCTGACCGGATCGTTATAGCTGCATACCTGCGTAATGGTTTTGCCATCCTCGCCGGCAGTTCCCTCAAAATAATAGATAGCGGTACTCATCGAATCGATCCAGGTCGATACGTACTTATGAGCGTGGTTGTCGTATCCGATAAGGTTGATGCCGGTGAACGAACTCCCCATCATCTCACCAATGTACTTCTGCTGCAGGTAACGTCCGTCAAAGAGCACTTTTTGCTCACACGTGCCTGTTCCTTCCATTGGCGGCTTGTCGGGCTCCATCCATACCCTGGTCCTGGTGGTCCAAGTTCCAACCAGTTTCGCAAGCATCTTGTGGGGTGCGCCGGGGATTCCCAGTTTCTGGTACACTTCCATCATCGCCTGCATGTCCATCTTGCCTTCTTGCTTCTCTTCTTCGGGCATCATAGACCTCCTTGTCGATCCGTTCACCAGCCCCGCCGCGGGCTGGGTTATAGTGAACGTGATCCCTCTCACACCGGCCTCTATTTCAGTTTGCCGATGCGGTCGGACCCTGCAAAATTTCTCGACTGCGCTCCATCTGGAATTAAACGTTGCGCAAAAAAATTATGTGAGAGCTACCAGATCAGAAATTCCTTTCAATAGATAAGTCCACCACTCAAAGTCGGGCACTTATTAGGAGTGTATACACCTATTTCTCTTTGGCAACAGGACAACGGAATTATCCCAAAATTTCACTGGCTCAGCGTTGCCGACAGATCGGAGATCGAGCAATTGCTGCCAGGAAGGGGAGCTCGGATGAGGGGATGGACACGCTACGTACTTTTTAGCTTGACATTGCAAGACGACCGGTCTACTATTTAATCTCCGATGCGAGATCACAAGACCATGACCAAAGAATCGACCAAAGACAGAATACTCGCCCACGCGGCTCAGTTAATCCGAAAGAAAGGATTCAACAATACCGGCATTCAGGAGATTCTTCAAAGTGCCGGTGTGCCCAAGGGATCATTCTATTTCTACTTCAAAAGTAAAGGCGACCTGGGTTCTGGCTTTGATCGATTATCATGCCAAGGCTCTGGCCGAGAGGAACGCATCGATTTTCCAGAGCATGGAGACCCCGCCGCTGGGAAGGCTTGAAAAATTCTTTGAGGCAGGTCGCGCTCTGTGTGATCGGGAAGAGGGAAGGGCTGGGTGTCCCATCGGGAACTTGACACAGGAAATGGGCATTCTAAGCGATGCGTTTCAGACAAGGCTCAAGAGGGTGTTTAGCGGCATGAAGGGAGTGATCAGGCAATGCCTGGAGGAAGCACAGACCCGAAATGAGATCGACTCAGGGCTCGACGCGGATGAAACCGCGGATTTCATCCTGAATAGCTGGCAGGGCGCCCTGCTCCGAATGAAGGCCGAAGGGAACACCCAGCCGCTTCTTCTTTTTGAGAAGATGGTGTTCGGATGTGTTCTGAAGCGGTAATTTTTTTTACCGGAATAAAATAGACCGGTCTACTAACCTAACCGTCCCAAATAAGTTCAGGTTTTCGTAAATACGGTCGCGGATCTTCACAGTGGAGATTGCTTTCCCGCCGGGCGCGGGATTTCACTCCTCGCAACGACATTTCCACTACCTGTCATTGCGAGCGTAGCGAAGCAATCTTCTTCCGTATCGGGTCTTAACGTCACCGTACTTGTGAAACTGTGAACTAAGTCTTTCTCCGCAGGGTCCCTGCGGACCGAAGCCGCGCTGGCGCGGCAACCATAACAATCTGGAGGCATCATTATGGCACTCATTCAGACAACCCCACCGGAAAAGGCTGAAGGACAGCTCGCGGAACTCTATGCAGAAGTGGAACAAATGTTCGGGATGGTTCCCAATAATGTACGGCTGCTCGGAGTCAGCCCCGCTCTCCTGGAGAATCAACTCCAGCTCATTGGACACTATGTAGGACATCCCACGTTAACCCCTCCATTTCTGCCCCTGGTCCGCATGTTGGTTTCCAAGGCGTGCCATTCCCCATATTGCCAGAATCTGAACACAGGTCTCCTGCTTAAGGCGGGTTTGACCAAAGAACAGATTGCGGCTATACAGGCAGATCCCACGCAAGCTCCGCTGGACGAAAAACAAATGGCTCTCCTGCTGTTAGTTTTGAAGGCTTGCGACAATCCTCATTCCGTGACTGCTCAGGATGTGGACCACCTTCGGTCTCTGGGGTGGAGCGATGCGGACATCGTAGACGCTGTGGCCCATGGTGCGAGAATGGTGGGGACCAATATCATTTTCGACACCTTCAAGATCGACAAAGACTAATTGTGGCAGAGGGAACGTGCGGCAGCGCTTCCGCGGAAACTGCTCAATGTGTTTGCTTTACGAAAGGAATGCTTCCATGACGGATGTTTACAAGAGATTGGCGAAAAAGCTGGATGAGTTGCCCAACGGTTTTCCTCCCACCGACAGTAGTGTGGAACTCAAAATCCTTCAGAAGATATTCACCCCGGAAGACGCGGAAATGGCTCTGAAAATTAGGCCCATCCCGGAAACCGCGGCTCAAATCGGGGAACGCTTGGGCAAACCCGCGGCCGAAATGGATACCATTCTGGACCACATGGTGAAGAAAGGGCAGATTGGGTCCACCAGAATGAACGATCAACAGGTTTACCTTTTCTTTCCTTTTGTTTTCGGGATTTGGGAGTTTCAGCAACGCAGATTGGACAAAGAACTGGCCGAGTTGATGGAAGAGGTACGCTGCCCTCACTTATGAGTACCCTCGGACATTACGCGCCGGCTATAATGAGAGTTGTTCCGATTAATATCGAGATCGACGCGGATCACCAGGTGCGGCCGTACGAAGACCTCCGGCGCACTCTCGAGGCGGCCAAGTCGTTTCAACTGATGGACTGTATTTGCAAGAAGGAGAGGGGGCTTATAGGCGAGCCGTGCAAGCATCCGATGGAGGTATGCATGGCCTTTTCCAATTCCGATGGCGCGTTCGACAAATATCCGTTGGGCAGAGCCATATCCAGAGAAGAAGCCCTGCAAGTAGTAAAGAAATGCGACGAAGATGGGCTCGTCCACATGACGTACAATGTGCAGAACAACCAGATGTTTGTCTGCAACTGCTGCTCTTGCTGCTGCGGCGTGATCAGAGGAATGATGCATTATAACGCGCCGAACATTATGGCAAAGAGCAACTATCACGCCGAGATAAACCAGGAAACGTGTGCCTCATGCGGAGTATGCGCGGATGAAAGATGTCCTGTAAAGGCGATTGCCGAAAAAGACGGCGGATATGAGGTCCAGCAGGATCGTTGCATAGGGTGCGGGGTTTGTGTCCCAACCTGCGCCACGGACTCAATCACTTTGGTGCGCAAGCCGGACGCTGCCCATGAGACCCCTCCCGATCACATCATGGATTGGTACTTCAAGCGCGGTGCGAGAGCAGGGGAACAAAGATTGTCGTGGATTAGGACGATTCTCGTGCCGATTCGCAACCGAACGGGAGATAGTCAACTGGATCCAGGACGGATCTGTCAAAGCGCAGAACCGTGGCACCCAGCGCATGCGCATAGGCGCTAACTTAAGGCAATCTTGTTACTTTTGAATAGCCATCTGCCATCAAAGTCCCCCTTTTCTAAAGGGGGATTTAGGGGGATTTTCAAAGAGTTAGACTAAAATCCCCCCTAACCCCCCTTTACGAAAGGGGGGGGAAATCGTTAAGTTAGCGCCTATGAGCACATGCGGGAATCGGGTAGGGCGGCCCGTGGCCGCCGTCCCGCGCCTCGCGGGATCGGGCACGGCCCGACCTACTCCCGGGCCAAATCGGGGTGACGGCTCGTGAGTAAGGCGTCAAACAATCAGCCCCTTTCTGACAAACGCAAGCCTTTTGGAACAAACAACCGTTCCGAAAATTCGAAAACCCCTTGCACCAGAAGTGCGAGCAGCGCGGCCGGAACGGCTCCCTGCATGATCAGACCGATATCATCAAGTCTGATGCCGGTAAGAATAGGCTGGCCGTAACCGCCGGCACCGATCAGAGCGCCCAGAGTTGCAGTTCCGACATTGATTACCGCGGATGTCTTGATCCCGGCCAGAATCGCTCTAGATGCCATCGGCAGCTCGACCAGCCACAACCTTGCCATCGGAGGAAGGCCAATCGCCTCGGCGCTTTCTCTAATACCCGAGGGAATATCGTGGATTCCGATATAAGTGTTACGTATGATCGGCAAAAGGCTGTACAGAAAAAGCGCGGCCAACGCGGGGGGACCGCCGATCCCCAGCAGGGGAATCATGAAAACGAGAAGAGCCAGAGAGGGAATGGTTTGGATAAGTCCCGCCAGGCTCAGAATAATCTGTCCTATTCTGGGCCGTTTCGCCGCGACAATACCCAGAGGCACTGAGATAATGATCGCAGCAATCAACGATATTCCCACTAGATAGAGATGCTCCCGTGTGTTTCGCCAAAGTCTGTTAACCGCGCTATGGTTTCGAACCTTAGCGTTTATGGAGAGTTTCTTTGCCAGGAAGTCAGCCGCAATCGTGTCCTCGGGTACTTTGTCGATCTTGGCTCGAGCGTTCATCTCGATCATTGCGGTCTCTGTAATTTGTCCTTCAAGTTTGGCAAGCTCGTCCACCACCCGCGGAGCACGCTTGGTCAAATCTTTTCCGTAAAGTATTACCGCGTTATAAAGCGGAAAGTAGTGGAGGTCGTCTCTCAACACGCAGAGATTGTAATATCCGATTTCAGCATCGGTGGAGTAGAGGTCTGTGGCCTGAATCGAACCGCTCTCCAGCCCGCGGTAAGCAAGATCATGGTCCATCCCGTAAACATGTTTCTGGGGTAGCCCATAGCGTTTCGAGGCCCGGCCAGCCGTCGGACCGATCCATGAACTCATTGCTGAAGCCAAACCTGATTTCGGGGTGGTTGCGCAGGTCTGAAATCTTGGTGATGTGCTGTTTTTTGCACGTTCCTTGCTCCATGCCGATGGCATAGTTGTCGCTGAATCCCAGCGAACGTGTCATCATAATTCCGTGTTCGCCCAAAGCCTTTCTTAATGCATCTTCGTCGTTTATGCTTTTATCAGCCAGTATTTCCTGGATAATCGTGCCGGTATACTCTGGATAAATATCTATTTCACCTTTCAGCAGAGCATCCCACAGCACTCTCGTTCCACCCAGTTCCAGCCTCTCCACAGACTGCGCACCAGCGTGGCGGACGAGGATCGACACCATGTCGCCCAAGATCACGGACTCGGTGAACTTCTTGGAGCCTACCGTCACCTCGGGTGTTGTTCCGTCAACCGGCAAGGCGTTAGATAGAAATATAGCGATCGACAGCGCCGACAGGAAAATAATGCCTGATGTTTTCACTGGGTGATCTGATCCAGCGCACCATGCGAATTGCGCTGTGCGTTGACGAAACGAGTTACAAACGGATCGCAAGGCGAACTGATAAGGTCGTCGAGCGCACCTCTCTGCACGATCCCGCCGTCCTTCATAAGGACTATAATGTCCCCAAAATAAGCAGCTTCTGCCATGTCGTGGGTAACCAAAACCACGGTTTTCTTTAATGCCTGAAAAACTTTCTTCAAGTGGATCTGCAAGTCTGCACGTATCATCGGGTCGAGCGCGCCAAGAGGTTCGTCCATTAGCAGCACGTCGGGATCGAACATCAGTGCCCGCATGAGGCTGACTCTTTGTCGTTGTCCACCAGAAAGTTGCACGGGAAAGCGGTCAAGTCCGTCATGAGGGAATTGTGCCAGATCGGAGAGTTCATCGATCTTTTTCCCGATTCTGTCTTTGCTCCAGCCGACATAACGGGCCATGAGAGTTACGTTATCGCGTGCCGTAAGGTGAGGAAAGAGTCCGCCTTCTTGGATGACGTATCCCATTTCTCTACGAAGGGAGAGGACAGCCTCCGGTAAAACCTGAGTTTCCTTAAAATACACCGAGCCGGAATCCGGATATGTGAGGCCGATGATCAATCGAAGCAATGTTGATTTTCCGCAACCGCTCGGGCCAATTAGAGATGTTGTAATACCTTGCTGGAACGTCAGATTGATTGCCCTGAGAGCACTTACATGGCCATAAGTCTTGGTGACGTTTTTCAGATGAATCATGAGCTAAGGACCAATACCGATTCGCTTTCAAGCAAGTGATACTGTGTTTCTGGTGGGACAGTCACGCCCGGGCGTGATTGCCTGTCGTCGTGCCCGCGTACGCGGCTGTAGGGGCGAATGGCATTCGCCCTGGGCGACCGCCGGTCGCCCCTACCATCCCGGGATCGGAGTCCGGGGTGATCCCGCGGAACGTGGGATGCCCACTATATCCTGTCTAGGATTGTCACCTCTTTGACAGCGCAACAGTATAAAAGAAGATGCAATTGATGTGCTCTCAATCTCACTCTCCTCGGCGACGACGTGTTTGCACCGATTCGGAGATGCCGCGAAATTCGTGTTTCTGTCTTATCGCAAAGGTCCTAGCGGCCGCTCCAGGGAAGCCCGATCCCATTTTCCCAGGTTTGCCGCGGCTTCATACGTGCTCTGGAGGAAAGCCAGGAGCATTTCATCCGGCTGCTCGGATCCACGCACCACCTCATACGGGAGAATGAATTCGCTCATCTCGGTGCTGTAATACGCCTCTTTCGTACGGATAGGCGCTTCTTTGAAGCCCATCGGCTCTGGGTACGCATAAGCATAAAAGGCAGGTTCGGGAATTGCCCCGCCTCCCGGCCAGAACCCACAACTGCTTACTTCATGCGAATAGGCTTCTCGCACCACGAAGTCTGCAATAGCGGGCACGCCGCCAGGATGCTCGGGCGCACGCCTCCCGGAAAAACGGGTGACGGCCATATCGAATGCCCCCCAAAAGAAGTGCACAGGACTGCACTTCCCGACGAAGCCCGACCGAAAGTGTTTCAGAATCCGATCGGTCTGCGCCATGATCCGCCAGCACCGCGCGGCGTATTCGGCATCGTAGGAAGCATGCTGATCGTCTTCCTCGAAAGGAATACGTTCCGGCACTTCAACCGGCGTGGTCCAAATATTCACATCAATATCGAGAGAGTGCAGGACGGCCATCAGCTCCCGATAAAAATCAGCCACCGATCGCCCGCCCAGAGGCAATGTCCGGACGGCACCATCACTTGTTTGTACAACCAATTGATGGTCGATGAAATCGAAGTCGATCTCGAAAGTGCGTTGTTGGTAAGGAATGGCTGACGTGGTGAGTCCGCGAGCAGTCACATATAGAGTCACCTGCCACCAGTGATTGATGTGCGGGCTCAGCATGAGTCGGATCTTCCCGACGATCTGAGTCAACATGTGGAGCGTAGTGCAGGTGTCCTTCCAATCATTTAACGGCAGGCTCGGCCAGGCATCGTAATGCAACACACCATAATTCGTTTCGCTGTTCGTCATTTAAGTCCCCCTGGTGCTGTGCCCCAAAAGGGCAGTTCAATTTTACCGAATACGTTGCCAGTTTCTATTTATGAGTACACAAATTTTAGGATTCACGCCAGGGGAAAAAAAGAATTCGAGTAATCATTCAATTGCGAGCGGTGAAGGACTGTCATTGCGAGCGAAGCGAAGCAATCTCTTCCTTTAAACCCCACTCAGATTGCCAGTGGGACGGGCATCCTGCCCGTCGTCCACAATAGACGGGCAGGATGCCCGTCCCACTATTCACTCCTCGCAATGACAAGGGGGAGACAATTCCCCCGCGTAAGTGAACCATTACGAATTCGATGTTTCATTACCGGCAAAAATACCGGAATGCTTGCAGTGACTCTTGAAAGTAGTTACCGAAATGGAAGATGATTTGGTGGTGGCGGGCATCTTGCAGTGGAGATGGGCATCCAAAACTATCTCAAAACCCCCTGAACAGGACGAAATCGTAACACGGAATCCCCTCACCCTGACCCTCTCCCAAAGGGCGAGGGGACTCCAATAGCCTCCTTGGTGCCGCTCCCTCTCCTTCTGGGAGAGGGAGCGGGGTGAGGGCAACAACTATACGAATGAGACCTAATCGTGGCACGATGTTGGGCATCAAGATAGTTTTGAGACAGTTTCATCCTGCCCGTCCACCGGTGACAACCTGTCCCACCGCACTGTGACATTGTGGTGAGCTTCTAGTGGGGACCGCGATTGCGATCCCCTGCGCCCTGAAGCTTTACTTCATAGTCTCTTTGGCCGCGGTCAAGGTGTTTTTCATCAGCATGGCAATAGTCATGGGGCCAACACCGCCGGGGACCGGCGTAATGGCAGCGGCTTTTTCCTTCACCTCGTCAAAAGCCACGTCGCCGACCAGCTTCCAGCCTCTTTCAGTTCCGGGAGCTTCCACGCGGTTGATTCCAACATCTATTACCACCGCTCCCTCTTTCACCATATCGCCTTTGCAGAACTCGGGTACTCCGATGGCCGCTATGACGATGTCCGCAGCCCTGCAGCGCTCTTTGAGGTTTTTCGTCCTGGTGTGGCACATGGTTACCGTGGCGTTCCTATCGCGCTGATCGAGCATGTTGGACAGCGGTCGGCCTACGATGTTACTACGACCCAGGATGACTACGTCTGCGCCCTCGGTTTTGAAACCGCCCCGGTCGATAAGCTCGAGCACGCCGGCAGGTGTGCACGGCAGAAAACGCACCTCGCCGATGCTGATCAAGCCGACATTGTAGGGGTGGAAGCAATCCACATCCTTTTCCGGCAGGATAGAACGCAGAATTTTTGTTTCCTCGAACCCTCTGCCCTTGGGAAGGGGCAGTTGACAGAGTATCCCGTGTACGGATTTGTCTTTGTTGTACCCATCAACTACGTCCAGAAGTTGCTCCATAGTAGCTTCCGCAGGGAGTCTGGATTCAAGGGATATAATCCCGATATACTCACAGGCTTTCTTCTTGTTGGCGACGTACACCTTAGAGGCCGGGTCCTCGCCCACGAGAATAACCGCCAGACACGGTTGCAGCCCCTGGGCCTTCAGTTTGACGACCTCTTCTTTCATCTCGTCTTTGAGTTGTTGTGACACTTCGTTTCCGCTGATAATTTTGGCCGACATGCAGTCCTCCTCCTTTATACTCACGACTTAAATCAGTCCGCTCGCTTTTGGCCTGATTAGGTATACAATAATAGTTAACCGCGGAGAACACAGAAACCGCCGAGAATTCTGTTTCGCTACGGGTCTATCCGCTGGAGCACTGCAAGTCTTGGCCTGCGTCAGCGACAATTTCGGCCTGACTGTAAGCATGGGTGACTCAAGCGACGTTCTCTGCGAACTCTGCGGGGATCCCGCGCGGAACGCGGGATTGATTGCCGGGTGAACGGTTACGGTATACACGATACTACAAAGCGGGTGCCCCGTCTCGCTCATCTCAAGCCGCAGCAGCCAATCTACTTCAAGCATTCTACCTGAGATCTCGCAAAATGGCTTTATTTAGTCTCAGGTTCCAGTGCCGCGGCAATTTTTTCAACGGCCTGCAAGATTTCAGGAGCGTCCAGGGAAGGGGGGCGGCTCTCCAGGTCCGCTGTGGCTATTTCCTCCGAGAAGGGAAGAATTCCTATCAGCGGGATGCCATCCAAATTGCTGTGCAGAAATTCTTCCTGCTGAGCATTTCGAACTTTGCTCCCCACCGCTGCCACGTTGTAAAGGCCGATGTCCTGTGTCAGCTCCCGCACCTTGGCTGCAGTTTCGATGCTTCTGCGACCTGGCTCGACGACTATCACGAGTCTGTCCACCCCTTGGGCTGTGCCTCGACCAAGGTGCTCGATCCCCGCTTCCATGTCCATTATCACTCGATCCTTCCGGTACAGAACCAGGTGGTTTACCAGGGCCTTGAGAAGGACGCTTTCCGGGCAGATGCAGCCGCCTCCGCCTTTCTTGACGGTACCCATGACCAACAGACGAACCCCGTCTTTTTCCCGGCCCAGTGATTCGGGGAGATCCTCGACGTGAGGGTTCATCTTGAAGAAGCCACCCACCGTTCCCGGCTGGACTCCTGTTCGCTCGTGGATAAGCTTTTCCATTTTGGCCACAGGAACCAGGTCTGTGGTGTCTATGCCAAGAGCCGAGCCCAGGTTAGCGTCCGGGTCTGCATCGACGGCCAACACTCTGTAGCCCTCGCGAGCCCAGTACCGAGCCAACAGACTGCTCAGCGTTGTCTTGCCTACCCCTCCTTTTCCGGATATCGCTATTTTCATGATAATCCTCTTACCGCGCTAAATTAGGCAAATCGCCACTTTTAACATGCGCACTGCTAAGTCATGAAGGAAGCTCACCCGCGAGCAGCTTTCAACAATTCCAAGACGGCCATTTGTCCTGCAACGGCCATGTCTTCCGCACTAAAGAATTGGTCCGCTGTCTCGTCGAACAATACAGTGGCCTCGGGAGGAAATTCCTCATCCCCTTTCCAGACAATGCAACTGACCGGAAGACATGGGAAATAAGGCAGTTCTACCGCTGCGTCTCCGGTCTGAACGATCTTTCCGTTCAGTTTTTCGGCCGCAGCGATCATGGGAGCAGGGTCCTTTCCGAACACCTGGATAAGAATTTCTTTCGTCCTGCGGTTGAAAGCAGGCTCGTAAAAGTGACCGTCCCTGAACTCTCGGAAATGTTTGAGCCGTGCTGTTGGCTGTCGGCCGTCGGCATTGTTCAGATAATGAAGGGTTAGGATGGCCAGCCATATCGGGGCATCTTCATCGGTCTCTTTGATTGAAAATCGGTGCGTATCCACATTCAAGAGGATCTTTCTATCCAAGTGCGGAACAATCACAGTTCGATCTTCGAAAAGGGCTCCGGCTTTTTGTGCGATTCTGCCGGGGTCCTTCCGGCTGAAAATCTCTAGGCCGATTTTTAGGGCTTGCTCGTAATTGTCCTGTTTAGGAAGCTCAGGATGGGACAAATCTTTTATGTTCAACATGAACTGATATCCAGACTGGAAGGGCTTAAAGCCACAGCGGTTGCCAAAAAAAATGTCCGCTCGTCCGACGCTTAGAATGCTGAACATGCTTCGCTGTGGACGTTTAGCCGTCATTCTCGCGTACGCGGGAATCCACTGTAGGGGCACCCCTCGTGGGTGCCCACAAGAGGGCAGACACAATCCCGCGTCACGCGCATTCACGTTAAGTTAAGTGCGCCGCGTAATAAAAACTGCTGTTCAACATGTAGGATGTGCTGAACCCTGCCAAAGCAGGGGAAGCGCATCGGCCGCTTCAGCGCTCCGTCTTACACAATCGATGCGCTTCGCTTCGCTCAGCACATCCTACAAAATTGCTGCTTAACTTAACGCCTATGCGCGTCACGCGGGACTGCCCCTACATATCCTGTCTAGGATTATCACTCGCTTGACGGTCCACCAGTATAAGCCCCTATATGGTCAAGCGCCGCACCGACACCACGTTCTCAATAGTCTTTAGGGCATCCAAGGACTCGTCGTTCGCTTTGGAATCGGTGTTGAGGAACAACAGGGCCTGCCCGCCTTGTTTCCGGCGAGCAAATTGAAAATGAGAAATGTTGATTCCTTTGTCACCGAGGGTGGCGCCCACTCTTCCAATGACTCCTGGCTTGTCCACGCCGTCAATAAGGATGAGATGACCCGACAAGTCAAATTCACCGCGGAAGTCGCCGTAACACACCATTCTGGGCTCGGACCTCCCAAACAGAGTCCCCTCCACTAAGTGCTCCCTTCGTTCGGTCGAAACTTTATAGCGGAGCAGGGAGAGGAAGCTTTCTGCTTTGCTGACTCTCGTCTCAGAAACGACAATCCCTCTCTCCGCGGCCACCATCGGAGCATTTACCTGGTTCACGTCATCCTGCATGATCGGCGTGAGAAGTCCGGTAAGAAACGAAGTGGTAATGGGCTTGATCGCCATATTCGTCACATCGCCTGAATACTGGGCTTCAACGCTTTTGATCCCGGTCTGAATTATCTGGCCAAGGAACGAGCCCAGTCTATTGGAAAGATCGAGATACGGCTGCAAAGTCACCAGAGCTTCACCGGAAAGAGCCGGCGCATTCACCGCGTTCCGAATCGTTCCATTCTGGAGATAATCCCTTATCTGGTCGGCCACAGCAATAGCTACGTTGTCCTGTGCTTCTTTGGTTGATGCTCCAAGATGAGGGGTGCAGACAACCTGATCCAGCTCGATCAATCGCGTTTTGCCGGGGGGTTCCACCGAATACACATCAATTGCAGCACCCGCGACCTTGCCTGATTCTATAGCATCGGCCAAGTCTTCCTCATTTACCACGGGCCCGCGGGAACAGTTCACAATGCGGACTCCGGGGCGCATTTTCGCTATATTCTTGGAACAGATGAGCCCTCTGGTCTCATCTGTAAGTGGCACGTGCAGGGTAATGATGTCAGCCTCCTTGAAAACGTCGTCGAGGGAGCCCAACCTGATTCCCATCTGCTTCGCCTGCTCTTCGGACAGAAATGGGTCATAGGCTATAACATTCATTCCAAGGCCCATTGCTCGGTCTGAAACGACAGACCCGATCTTGCCCAGTCCAATCACGCCAAGGGTCTTGTTGTAAATTTCCATCCCCGAAAACTTCTTCTTTTCCCATTTTGCCTGTTTCATGGACATATTGGCTTGGGGTATGTTCCTGGCGAGAGCCATCATCATGGAAAGGGTGTGCTCGGCAGTGGTAACGGTATTCCCTCCCGGCGTGTTCATCACCACTATGCCTCTCTTGGACGCAGCAGGTATGTCAACATTATCAAGGCCCGTGCCGGCTCGTCCGACAACTTTGAGGTTGTGGGCGGCCGCGATCACATCCGCGGTCACTTTGGTCGCACCCCGTACGGCCAGGCCGTGGTATTCGCCGATGATTTGTTTAAGTTCATCGGGGCTGAGGCCGACTTTGACGTCCACTTCGATGCCTTCGGCGTCGCGAAGGATCTTCACACCCAATTCAGACAAATTGTCCGATACAAGGACCTTCACCGTTCGTTCCTCCTTTATTTTAGGCTAAATCACGCACACTCGGCTTGAGTTCAGGGTCCGAACATGTGAAGCTTGGTTTTGATGCCTCGCAATGTTCCCGTCGCCCAATGATGACGGCAAACCAATCGCCTGCGCCGGGACGATAGTTTGCTTCTCGTGATTGAACGCTACCCAACCCGCCCGGCAAAAACCTCCTCCCGAGGAGTCTGAGGAGAATATTCGGCCAAAAGAATGTCACAAATTATGGAGTGATATTTGTTTATCAGGAACTGTCCGGCATGTCAAGAAACGTTCCATTTTTGTAAAGTCGGTCAACTTTATAATGTAATACTTGACGCTTTGCACGTTAGACTTTAAGATTGGCTCAATGATTTCTTATCTCAAAATCTGTGCATCCGCGGATTCCACATCATCGGCGGCTGCATCCAGGCGCGTCGCTTCAAGCCTGACAATCCTGAGCCTCTCTGTCTTCTTGGCGGCGGCGGTCATGGTGGGCCAGGGTATTTGTCTTACCGTGGCAACAGGGCCCATGCAGGAATACCTCTTCGTTGAAGGGAAAAAGCTTTATGATGCGGGCAAACTCGGTCGTGCCTCGGACGTGTGGGCCAAAATATTTCCTGACACAGTATACGGCCCGGTAGCATATCTTCTTTTGGCTCGAGGCAAACAGCGGGCCGGAAATGACAAGGGTGCCGAGGCCCTGCTCGAGGATTGCCTAAAGACTCACCCGGACAGTGTTTATAGCGATATGGCCCGCCGCGCTCTTGCCGAGGTTCTGTTCCGCCAAGGGAAAAGGGAAGCAAAGCCTTTGCTAATATCACTCCTCGCTACGGCGCAGGACAAAGATAAGCCGGCGCTTACCTTGAAACTCGCTGAGATGGAGCGACGCTTTGGCGACTATTCTTCGGCCGCTGCTCAGTATCGCATGCTGTTCATCAATTATCCGGCATCGGTGGAAGGACTCAAAGCGTCTGATGCCCTCACGGCCATGGTTTTCAACGAGAAGATCCCCAGGCTGATTTTTTCCGACTGCGAGCAAATGACCCGCGCGGATCGCCTTTTCAACAAAGGGCGCTTCGATCTTGCAGCCGATTCTTATAAGGCTCTGCTTAAAACAAAACCGGCAGACAAGAGCGTAATGCTGAAGCTGGCTCGCTGTCGTTTCAAGGATCGCCAAAACCAAAAGGCGATAAACATCGTAAAGGACATGCTGAAAGGAGAACTCTCGGAGCATGAACGTATGGAGGCATTTTACCTCCTGAGCGCAATTTACTGGAGGTTGGGTAGCGAGAAAGATTTCGAATTCTGCTGCAACAGGGTGCTTGAGAAAGGATCTATAAAGCTCAAACGGAAAATTCTTTATAATATCGCTGCTCACTATATTGAGAAACGGAAATTCGGCACTGCCGAAATTTACTTCAAGAAGCTTCTCAACACACGACCCGATCGGTCGGTAAAGGCGAATGTAAAGTGGAAGATCGCTTGGATTAAATATTGGAACCATAAATACGGTGAGGCTGCCGAAGACTTTCGTGAAAGCCGGACCGCGGCCCCCGGGGGGTCAATAGATAACGCTTCAAAATATTGGCAGGCGCGATCTTTGCTTAATGCCAACCGTCGACATGCCGCGGAACCTCTCTTGAAAGTTATCGTCACAAATTCTCCTCTTGATTACTATGGAACAGAGGCGGCTCGTCTCCTCAAGAAGATGGGGGAACCTAAATACATAAACCCTAGATCCCTGCAACCCCTTCCCCAGATCGCCCTAACCTCTGAACAGATTTCCAACCCGTTGGTATCAGCCGCCAACAAACTTATGGAGAAAGGTCTCGGAGAATTCGCCCTCGTCAACCTGGAAGCCCTTCCCAAGACCATGAAATCTTCCCCTCCCATAGCATTTTTGACGGCAAAGGCGGCTTACGCATCGGGACGTTACCGTGAGGCCCAGGATATACTCACCGCGGCGTTCGGTTCGCTCGCGAAGAATCCGCCCCAGGGCGCACCGCCGGCCTTCATTGAAATCGCCTTTCCCCGGATCTATTTTTCTGAAACTACACGCACGGCAGAGAAGAACTCCGTTGATCCTCATCTAGTGTGGGCGGTAATCCGTCAGGAGAGCCGGTACGATGCCTCGGCAATATCACCTGCCGGAGCGCTCGGACTGATGCAGGTCATGCCCGCAACAGCGGGAATTAAGAGAAAGAGAGGCAAATTGCCGGCCAAAGCGGTGGAGGCGGTTCTGGATCCGAAACAGAACTTGAGACTGGGTATCAAGATCCTGGCCAAGAATCTGAGCCTCTTCCGGGGAAAACTCGTTCCCGCGATTGCGTCTTACAACGCTGACATCAAGAAAGTGCGAGAGTGGGTCCATAAGGGAGAAAGGATGAAGCAAGATGAATTCATTGAAAGCATCCCTTATATGGAGACACGTCTTTATGTGAAGAAGGTTTTAGCCGGATACTGGGCCTATAGTCTTCTGCATGCGAAGAAAGATTTGGCGGGTTATAGATAAGATCCGGTGTAACCGTTCACCGGGAAAGTGGTTTACCCGACTTTAAGCTTAGCCGACAGGGCGAAAATGTCTCAAAACTAAAATGATGTCCCGAATCGTGACACGACTAGGCTTGGTGCGCATTTCGTTGCCCGCACCCTCACCCTCTCCCAAAGGGAGAGGGTGCGGGGCGTTCGTGTTACGATTTCGTCCGGTTCAAGGGTTTGGAGACACTTTAAGCACGCCGGCTCTGTGATCCCGGTAGGACCGGTCCCGCGAGACGCGGGATGCCGGTTATAAAGTCTTACAAAGGAACTTGTATGGACGGGTGCTCTACTGACGGTAACGGAGAGATCTTCGATGTCTCCCCGTATTTGAAGCTCGTGATTGACAAGGATGGCAGATGGTTCCAGAACGGAGCGGAAATTGTTCACCCTGAAATTTACCGATTCTTTTGCCGCACGCTTGAGAAGACGGCTGACGGCGTATACATAGTCAGATTCGGTCGCGAAGTATGCCGTGTCGAAGTCGAGGACGCCCCGTTTGTGATTCAAAGTATAGATGAAGAGAGCGACGGCCGTATAGTCATCCAATTGAACGATGGAACACGGGAGGCTTTCGACCCGGTATATTTCTGGATCGGTCACAAGAACATTCCATATTGCCGCGTTAAAGATGGCGCGTTTCACGCGCGCTTCTCTCGGCCTGCATATTACCAATTGGCGTCTCACATAGTTTCAGACAATGATGAGAAAGACTTCTTTCTGCTCGTAAACGGCAAGAGGATACCAATTGAGTGCCACGAGCAGCCGGCGTAGGAAATATCTTTTACAACAATTCCTAAAATAGTCACCGATATGGCCAATGACTTGTGGGGACAGGCATCCCGCCCCCATTACAGTAGGGTGTCCCGCGAAAACGCGAGGGAGCCGCATCATTCGAATCTCGGCAGGCAAGTGGCTGAACAAGGAATAGTGGGGCAGGCATCTTGCCTGCCTTGGTGACAGGCAAGATGCCTGTCCCACTGGCCTGAGCCATATCCTGCGGGCTGTAGAGGCACGGCATGCCGTGCGCCTACGGGACGTCGTCATTTCCGCGCACGCGGGAATCGAGTAGGGCGGCCCGTGGCCGCCGTCCCGCGCCTCGCGGGATCGGGCATGGCCCAACCTACCTCCGGATCGGAGTCCTAGATGACGAATTTTAGGCAGGATGCGTGCCGACCAGCGGCAGGGCCATGTCTGTTCAATTTGAAGTCCGTCTACGGTGAATCTACAATCAGCGTCACAGGTCCGTCATTTTCCAGGTGGACCTGCATCATTGCCCCGAACACGCCTTCCTCAACAGGGACTTTCAGTTTCTTCACCGCGTCGATAAAGCTTCTGTACACCGCGGCCGCGTCCTCAGGGGGTGCTGAATCGGTGTACGACGGCCGTTTGCCCTTGCGGCAATCGCCGTACAAAGTGAACTGTGAAACCACGAGCATGGTGCCGCCGACCTGTTCCAGGCTGAGGTTCATCTTCCCCGCATCGTCCGAGAAAATCCTCAGGCCGGTCAGTTTCTCGGACATCCATCGGACCTCTTCGGGCCCGTCACCTCGAGCAGCCGCGAGGAGCACAAGCATGCCATGACCTATTTCCGCTACAGTTCTATCGTCGATGGAGACGCTAGCCCCGGTAACCCTTTGAACCACCGCTCTCATTCAGGATTCTCCCCATTTGTAACAGTTCACCGGGGACTTTGTGACCGGCGCGGAGGCCGGTCCTACCAGTATCATAGTAGGGCCGGCGTCCCTGCCGGCTAAGCCTGAAACCGGTAAACCGTCTTCCCAGCGAACGGTTACTATCTGCACTGTAATGGAGCCTTTCGCCAGAGTAGAATGAATGCCGGAACGACGTCATCGGAGGTGTCCTCAATCAACTCGGTCACTTGGTCACAATTCATGAATGCGCCCCATTGGATTTCTTCGGGGTCAGGAACCGGCTCCAATTCCGTCACCGCTTTGAACAAAACCACATGCTCATTGTCAGTCTGCTCCGAAGCGGGGACTCTAAGAACTTCTTTGACTTCGGCTCGAATACCAAGCTCCTCTTGAAGTTCACGAATCGCGGCCTGCTCGTAAGTTTCTCCCGGATCGACATGCCCCGCGGCAGACGAATCGAGCTTCTCCGCATGCCTGTCCTTTGAAATCGAGCGTCGCTGGATGTAGATTTGGCCTGCCTGATTGAAAACGAAAATATGTACGGCCCTGTGAAGGAGCCCAAGCTTGTGGATTTCTTTGCGGGTAGCCGTACCGATCACTTTATCTTGAGAATCCACTACTTCGAGAATCTCGTTGTCTGTAGAATACATGGTGCACTTATACGGCAAGTTATCAAGGAATACCATCCATGAATTCTGATCCACCCAGCCGGCAATTAGATGAACTGAAAACATTGTTGTTCCCTTACATACTGATCGGACCATTGTTGTCAGCTCTATTCGCACAGGAAATCAACGACATATTCGTAGCATGTTTATTGTTTGTCGGCATGGTGGGATCTGCTTTTTACTGGTTTTACAAGCGCTTCGAGATGATCGAAAGATCTGTCCGAGAACAAGAGGAAAAGCTCGTTGAACTGGGGGGCGGGCCGAACGAGGACATGAATTGACGCACGCGATCGTTCGTTTGTAACCATCAGGAAAGAAGGATTCACCGCGGAGTGCGCCGAGATCGCATGCTTGTACGGAATTGGTGGGACAGGCATCTTGCCCATAGGCGTTATAGCCGTTGCGAAAAGTAATGACTTGTTCACCACACGTCACCCCGGCGAAGGCCGGGGTCCAGAACATATTGAAAAGACTGGATTCCGGCCTCCGCCGGAATGACGGTGTCAGGCTACCTCTAATCGGACAAAACTTTTGGCAATGGGTATAAAATAAGGGCGGAGGATTTGCTCAAAATTCCCCCTCACCCTGCCCTCTCCCGCCAGGGGCGAGGGTTTTCTTGATCCCCTGCCTCGATGGGAGGGGGAAGGGGGAGGGTGACAAGCGGCTGAAATTGCAGACGACGCTCTTTTATTTTAACGCCTATAGGCATCTTGCCTGTCTCTTTGGCAGGCAGGATCCCTGCCCCACTATTCCTAACGCGACAGATGTGGTTCACCCCCTGCTGGGGGTTCACCACATCCTATGCTCCTGAATAAGTTATCTCTTTCACTGCGATCTCCGCGCACTCTGCGGTCAATTATCGCTTGTTATTTCCGATTTCGAAATGTTCGTGCGCTGTCTTGACCTTCTCCGCTCTTACCGTTAACCTTAGATCCTATATGGAATTTTCCGCGGCGAAAACGCCGCGTGCCAACTTGCGCCGCTCGATGAGGCCGCGTCCGGGCAATTGCTTGCGTAAGTATACTGATAATTGCGGCTCGGTGGTCGCTCCGAAGGAGCTCTAATGATCAGAATTCCTGAGGGAAAGGCACGAATTGTTATTGAACGTGTCAGCCCCGTAGTCGATTCCGGCAGATTCCCCGTCAAGAAAGCAGTTGGTGAAAACGTGGTGGTGGAAGCAGATATTCTGGTGGACGGCCACGACGTTATCTCTGCTGAAGTCCTCTACCGGCACGAATCCGAATCGGATTGGAACACAAACGAAATGGTTTTGGTGCTAAACGATCGGTGGCGTGCCGACTTCCGCGTCCAAGAGGTGGGAACAGCTTATTATTCCGTGCAGGCCTGGATCGATCATTTTCAGTCGTGGCGGCGCGATCTCATCAAGAAAGCTGATGCAGGACAGGATGTGGGCGTCGATCTCCTTGTGGGCGAAGAGCTCCTCGAAGCCGCGATCCCGCGTGCCAAAGAGTCAGACTCAGATCTGCTTCGCGAACGACTCAAACTATTAAGATCATCTGTGCCATCGACGAAGAAGATGGATATTGCATCGGACAGAGACCTTATCGCGGTGATGAAAAGATGCGCGGACCGCCGTTCGGTAGTCCGATTCTCACTGGAAGTGCCTATAGTCGTCGATAGAGAGAAGGCCCGATTCAGCGCATGGTACGAAATATTTCCTCGCTCTTGTGCACGGGAGCCTGGAAAGCACGGCACATTCAAGGATTGCGAGGAACGCTTGTCTTATGTCTCGTCCATGGGATTTGACGTCCTCTATTTTCCGCCTATTCATCCTATCGGACGCGCGAATCGGAAGGGGAAGAATAACTCTGCCGTCTCAGGCCCGGAGGATCCTGGCAGTCCTTGGGCTATCGGGTCTGAGGAAGGCGGGCACACGGCAATCCATCCGAAGTTAGGAACGCTGGATGACTTCAAGCGGCTGATGAGGAAGGCAGAGCAGCTTCACATCGAAATTGCGCTGGATTTGGCGTTTCAGTGCGCCGCGGACCATCCGTGGGTTCGGGAACACCCAAGTTGGTTCCGGTGGCGACCGGACCGCAGCATTCAGTACGCGGAGAATCCGCCCAAGAAATATGAAGATATTTATCCGTTAAATTTCGAGACCGACGATTGGTGGGAATTATGGCAAGCGTTGAGAGATGTGGTCTTATTCTGGCTGGATCAAGGGGTCCGCATCTTTCGAGTCGATAATCCTCACACCAAGCCGTTCCGATTTTGGGAATGGCTGATCAATGAAATTAGGAACAGGCAACCAGACGTCATATTTTTGTCAGAAGCCTTCACACGTCCCAAGGTGATGCAAAATCTCGCAAAGCTTGGATTTACTCAGTCCTATACATATTTTCCCTGGCGAAACACGAAGTGGGAGTTGACTCAGTACTTCACGGAATTGTGCCAGACGGAACTCAAAGACTATTTCAGGCCGAGCTTATGGCCCAACACTCCTGATATCCTGACGGAGTATCTCCAGCTTGGGGGTCGTCCGGCATTCATCACCAGGTTGGTTCTCGCGGCGACGCTGGGGGCAAACTACGGGATTTACGGCCCAGCTTTTGAATTATGCGAGAACGAGCCGCGAGAATTCGTGAGCGAGGAATACAACAACTCGGAGAAGTATGAAATCAGGCACTGGGATTTGGAAAGCCCTTACACTCTCAGGGACTTCATTGGTAGAGTCAATCGAATCCGGAAGGATAATCCTGCGCTCCAGAGCGATCGGAACCTACGCTTTCATCCCACCGACAACGAACAGATAATTTTCTACAGCAAGCACACCGACGATCTTGCAAATGTCATCCTGTGCGCAGTGAATCTCGATCCTCATCATACTCAGACCGGATGGGTGGAACTTCCGCTTCAGGAACTGGGGATCGATTATCGCCGAGCTTTTCAAGTTCACGATTTACTAA
This sequence comes from uncultured delta proteobacterium, assembly GCA_963789265.1. GTDB lineage: Bacteria > Desulfobacterota > Desulfomonilia > Desulfomonilales > Desulfomonilaceae > CAWBBA01. The sequence goes on from CAWBKB010000001.1 coordinate 625,937, forward strand.
GCGGGGCAAGGTACCTATGGGAAGGGCCGCGGAATTACATAGAATTGAACCCGCGTGTCGTAAGTGCTCAGATTTTTCGCGTTCGGTTTAAACTGCGCACTGAACGCGACTTTGACTATTTTATGTAGGTCCGCCGAGGAGATCTATTGTATGCGAGCCAGGAGAGCGACGAGCGTGGGCCTTGTCGATGAACCGTACTGGTACAAGGACGCGATCATTTACGAGCTACACGTTAGGTCTTTCTATGACAGCGACGGAGACGGTGTCGGAGATTTTCGAGGTTTAACCGAGAAGCTTGATTACCTCCAGGACCTCGGGATCACCACTATATGGCTCCTGCCTTTCTTTCCTTCTCCTTTACGGGACGACGGATACGACATCGCGGACTACCGGAATGTTCATTCGCAATACGGAACGCTCAGAGATTTCAAGCTCTTCATGAGAGAAGCCCACCGCAGGGGGCTCCACGTAATCACGGAACTTGTAATTAATCATACTTCCGATCAGCATCCCTGGTTTCAGCGGGCCAGACATTCCCCGAGTGGGAGCAAATGGCGTGATTTTTATGTGTGGAGCGACAGCCCCGAGCGGTACCCTGAGGCTCGTATCATTTTTCAGGAATTCGAGTCGGCTAACTGGTCCTGGGATCCTGCTGCGAGACAATATTTCTGGCACCGATTCTATTCTCATCAGCCCGACCTGAATTATGAAAATCCGCTGGTCCGTCGAGAAGTTCTGCGCCTTCTGGATTTCTGGCTCGAAATGGGGGTCGATGGGCTTCGGCTTGATGCAGTCCCCTACCTGTTTGAGCGAGATGGAACAAACTGTGAGAACCTCCCGGAGACGCACGCTTTTTTGAAAGAGCTCAGGCGGCATGTAGACAAGAATTTCAAGAACCGGATGCTCCTCGGAGAGGCCAATCAGTGGCCCGAGGATGCAGCAGCCTATTTCGGGGATGGGGACGAGTGTCACATGGCGTTTCATTTTCCCATTATGCCCCGACTATTCATTGCATTGCGCATGGAGGACAGCTTTCCCATTATCGAATCTCTGGAACAGACCCCTGAGATTCCGGACAACTGCCAGTGGGCTATTTTTCTTAGAAATCACGATGAATTGACCCTGGAGATGGTCACGGACGAAGAGCGGGACTACATGTACCGTGTGTACGCCCAGGACCGGCAGGCCAGGATCAACCTGGGAATACGCCGGCGTCTTGCACCGCTTATGGATAATGACCGACGCAAGATAGAACTCATGAACAGTCTGCTCTTTTCACTTCCGGGAACTCCGGTGATTTACTATGGCGATGAAATCGGCATGGGCGACAATGTGTACCTTGGAGACCGAAATGGAGTGCGCACCCCCATGCAATGGAGTCCGGACCGAAATGCCGGTTTTTCACCGGCCAATCCGCAAAGTTTGTATCTTCCGCCAATCATCGACCAGGAGTATCACTACGAAACCGTAAACGTTGAAATTCAACAAAATAACCCAAGCTCACTGCTCTGGTGGACCAAGCGCGGCATTGCATTGAGGCGGAACTTCAAGGCCTTCAGCAGGGGTACAATGGAGTTGCTTTACCCGGAAAACCGCAAGATCGTGGCATTCATTCGTCGCCACAAGAACGAGTGCATCCTTGTTGTAGCGAATTTTTCGCGCCTGTTCCAGTTTGTGGAACTTGATCTGTCTGAATTTCAAGGCATGGTTCCGGCCACTCTTTACGGCCGCATGGAGCTGCCCGTAATAGAGGATTCGCCATACTCCTTGACTCTGGGTTCTTACGGATTCGTTTGGTTGTCGCTCGAAAGCCGGACGGGAGGACAGATGCCTGCGCAAGTGACGAAAAAAGACGAATTGCCTGCTCTCGAGGTTCCCGGGAAGTGGAGCGCGCTATTCGATAAAGAAGCCCGGCCGCAGTTGGAGAAGGCCCTCGGGCGCTTTCTTGCCGGACAGCGCTGGTTCCGTGCAAAAGCGAGGCGAATACGAACGGCGAAGATCGGCGAAACGATCTGGATGAATAGGCCCCAATTGGGCGCCTGTTTGGCCATCGTTCACGTAGACTACATGGAGGGCGAGCCGGAGACCTATCTGGTACCGATGTCCTTTGCCGCAGGAGAACGAGCCGGGAGCCTTCTTGAAAACACCGCCCACGCAGCAATTTGCCGCGTGGTCATTAAGAATCCGGACCGGAACGGCATTCTTTATGACGCTACCTTTGACCCGGATTTCGCATCGCGGCTATTGCGCTTGATCGCTAATCAGCGACTCCTGAAGGGCACATCCGGCGAACTGGCCGCTAAGCGGACCAAGGCATTCAAGACTTTGTCCGACATGCCCGTGAAAACTTTGGAAGCGTCCGTCATGGGAGCGGAACAAACAAACACATCCATCCGATTCGAGGATCGGCTTATTCTGAAGCTATACCGAAGGCTTGACGAAGGGATCAATTCTGAAGTGGAAATTGGCCGATTCTTGACCGACCGGGGATTTCCTTTCGTCGCCCAACTTGCCGGGGAAGTCGAATACCGCCCTTCGCGCGGCAGACAGCGAGACCCCACGACGATCGCCATTCTGCATGGGTGGGTCCCCAACCAGGGGGACGCGTGGAAGTACACTCTGGATGTGTTATCTCAGTATATAGAGGAGAGGCTCGCCCGCCATCCAAATCTCGGCGATCTGTCTCTACCCGAAACGAACTTGCTCGATCTCGCGGCAGAGGAGCCTCCGCCTATATGCTACGATCTTGTAGGCTCGTATCTTGAGTCCGCACGACTGCTGGGAGAACGGACCGCTCAATTGCATTCCGCTCTCGCTTCCGAGCAAGATGCCCCCAATTTTTCGCCGGAGAAGTTCACCTCTCTGTATCAGCGCTCCTTATATCAGTCAATGTTGAACCTGAGCGAACAAGTGCTGGAGCTACTCAAACAAAGGCTCAGAAACTCTACCGGAAGCAATGAAGGAAGAAGCCAAAGCCCTTATTGCACGAAAGGACGAGGTACGCACCCGTTTCAAATCTATGCTGGACAAGAAGATTAATGCGGCTCGTATCCGGTGCCACGGAGACTACCATCTCGGGCAGGTCTTGTTCACAGGAAATGATTTTGTAATCATGGATTTCGAAGGAGAACCCGCCCGGTCCCTAAGTGAGCGCCGCATAAAACGCTCTCCTTTGCTGGATGTCGCGGGCATGCTAAGGTCTTTCCATTACGCGGCGTATTCGGCCCTATTTGCTTTGCAGGATTCAGGCCTTGTCAGGACTGATGACGCCGAGTATGCAGAGTCCCTGGCGCTATTCTGGGACAAATGGGTGCGCGTGAAATTTCTCAGAGCCTATCTGGGGTCAGCGGCCCCGGACTTGTTGCCTAAAAACCGAGATGAACTTCGAAGGCTATTGGATGCATACTTGCTGGATAAGGCCATTTACGAATTAGGCTACGAACTCAACAATCGTCCAAACTGGGTGAAAATACCGCTTCAGGGCATCCGGAGGATTCTGGAATGACATGGGCGCCAGCGTAGTCCCACGTCTTCGGATGATTCGAGAACGAAGAGGCAAATCACTGGCCTATGTACACAGGAAGGCCGCACAATGCCCGTAAATTTCGATATTTCACTGTTGACCGAAGACGACATTTTCCTGTTTAACGAAGGGAATCACTTTCGTCTGTATGAAAAGCTGGGCAGCCATGTCATCTCCGAGGAAGGGATAGACGGCGCATATTTCGCAGTGTGGGCCCCGAATGCAAATCGCGTGGGAGTAATCGGAGATTTCAATGGGTGGAGTAAAGATGGTCACCTGCTCCGGCCCCGCGGAAGCTCGGGCATTTGGGAAGGCTTCATCTCCGGCATTGGACAGGGCGCTCGCTACAAATATTGGATTGCGTCCCAGTACAACGGGTACCAAGTGGAAAAAGCCGATCCCTTTGCCAGATACAGTGAAGTGTCACCGAAGTCTGCTTCAGTTGTATGGGCGACCGATCACAGGTGGCGGGATCAGGATTGGCTCAGGGACAGGAATCGCTATAACGGCGCGAATTCCCCCATTGCCGCGTATGAAGTGCATCTCGGTTCGTGGATACGGGTACCTAAAGAGGATAACCGATTCTTTACCTATCGTGAGTTGGCATCGAATCTCGCGGATTACGTTCAGAACATGGGCTTCACGCATGTGCAGTTTTTGCCGGTAATGGAGCATCCTTTCTACGGTTCATGGGGCTACGAGTCGCTGGGCTACTTTTGTCCGACGAGCCGGTACGGGCCTCCCGAGGATTTCATGTACCTTATTGACGTGCTCCATCAACGAGGCATTGGTGTCATCTTGGACTGGGTCCCCTCACACTTTCCTACCGATGGTCATGGATTGGCTTATTTTGACGGGACTCATCTTTTCGAGCATCAGGACTTCAGGAAGGGATTTCACCCGGATTGGAAAAGCTTCATCTTCAATTATGGGCGAAACGAGGTTAGAAGTTTCCTGATTAGTAGCGCATTGTTTTGGCTTGATCGGTTCCATGTGGATGGACTGCGAGTCGATGCTGTGGCGTCAATGCTCTATCTGGACTACTCGCGCAAAGCGGGCGAATGGATCCCGAACGAGTACGGGGGCCGGGAAAATCTCGAAGCAATCTCTTTCCTGAGACTTCTCAATGAAGAAGTGTACAAGAATTTTCCTTCCGTTCAAACTGTAGCTGAGGAATCTACGGCTTGGCCCATGGTTTCCCGGCCTACCTACGTAGGTGGGTTGGGGTTTGGCATGAAATGGGATATGGGATGGATGCACGACACTTTGAAGTATATGTCCACGGATCCGCTGTTCAGGAGATATCACCATAATGAATTGACCTTCCGCATGATGTATGCCTTCAGTGAAAATTTCGTGCTACCTCTGTCTCATGACGAGGTAGTATACGGAAAGGGATCTCTCCTGGGCAAAATGCCCGGCGATGAATGGCAGAAATTCGCCAACTTGCGCTTGCTTTTTGGCTATATGTATTCGCAGCCCGGCAAGAAGCTGCTTTTCATGGGCGGTGAGTTCGGCCAGTGGGGTGAGTGGAATCATGACGAGAGCCTCCATTGGCATCTTTTAGAGCACCCGCTCCATCAGGGACTTCAGCGCTGGGTTCAGGATTTGAACCGAGTTTACAGGGATGAACGAGGACTCCATGAGCTTGATTTCGACCAGCGGGGCTTCGAATGGATAGATTGCAATGATTCCGACAGCAGTGTTCTGAGCTTTATCCGAAAAGGGTCGGGGCCGGAAGACACACTCGTTGTGGCGTGCAATTTTACACCGGTGCCCAGGCACAACTACATGATCGGAGTCGACTCCGGGGGTTACTGGAAGGAAGTGCTGAACAGCGACGCCACACCGTACGGAGGCAGCGGCCAAGGCAACATAGGTGGAGTAGAAGCAGCCCCCATCTCCTGTCATGGGCGAAGCCATTGCCTCAATCTGGTACTGCCGCCTCTGGCCATGGTCCTGTTCAAGTCCGCGGACCGGGAAACGTGACACTTATCTGTTTCACCGCGATGAAGCATGAGAGATCCGTGTGAAAGGGTGATGGCAGTTCGCCCTCAAACAGGTGAGAATCGGTCGTTAGCAAATGGCACTGACCAGGCGCCCAGAATGGGGCTTCCCGCGTCCCGCGGGAAGCTTTGTTAGATCCGTGCCGCATTTACTTGAACTTCGGAATTGTTTGATCGCGAACTCGATTGATGGACGCGTCCAGCGGCCATGCGTGTTTTTGGCCGGAATTATCATTTCAAGGAGCATCATGAACATTCGCGCAAGTGGCATCCTCTTGCACATCAGCTCTCTGCCGTCGCGTTTGGGGATCGGCGACATGGGCCCTTGGGCTTATAGGTTTGCCGACTTCTTGGAAGAGACAAAACAGAGTTATTGGCAAATAATTCCATTGACTCCGCCCAATCCTTATCACTATTCGCCGTACCACAGCCCGTCGGCCTTTGCGGGCAATCCATTGCTGATCAGTCCCGAAATCCTTGTCCAGGAAGGCTTGCTCGATGATTCGGACGTGGAATCCGCCCCATCTTTCCCAGTGGATCGCGTGGACTTCCCCGCTGTAATGAAATTCAAGGATCAGCTTCTTGAGAAGGCTTTCGAGCGATTTTCAGCCCGCTCCGATCAAACCACGGATTTGGTTCACTTTTGCTTGGCAAATCAAAGGTGGCTTGACGATTACGCGCTTTTCAACGCGCTTTCAAAGCGATTTCAGGGAAAATTGTGGAGTGAGTGGCCTGAAGAATTGCGGGACCGGCGCGCCGATACTTTGGAAAGATGGTCGGAAGACCTTAGCGAGGCCATCAAGAAAGAACGGTTTATACAGTATCTCTTTTTCAAGCAGTGGTACGCGCTCAAAGCCTACTGCAATCGGAAACGAATTCAAATCATCGGTGATCTTCCCGTTTACGTCGATTACAGCAGTGCAGACGTATGGACTCATCCCGAGTTCTTCAAGCTGGACCCCATGAAAAAGCCGTACGTCGTGGCCGGAGTGCCGCCTGACTATTTCAGTCCGACAGGCCAGTTGTGGGGCCATCCCATCTACGACTGGGACGCTCTAGAGAAAGCCGGATACTCCTGGTGGGTGGACCGAATCGAGCATAACGTGGCCCAGTGCGATCTACTGCGGATCGACCATTTTCGGGGCTTCATGGGATATTGGGAAGTTCCTGCAAGCGAGAAAACCGCTCTCAACGGCAAATGGGTTGAGGGTCCGGGAAGAGACTTCTTCGAGACCGTCTCACGACGATTTCCGCGACTGCCGATCATCGCTGAAGATCTCGGGGTCATCACTCCGGATGTGCGAGAAGTAATATGTGAATTCGGGTTTCCCGGCATGAAGCTGTTGCTGTTCGCTTTCGGCAAGGATTGTCCCACCAACCCTTATGCACCGCACAACATTCCCCGAAATTGCATCGTTTTCACCGGGACTCACGACAACAACACAGTCAAAGGGTGGTTCAGACACGAGGCTACGCCTGGCGACAAAAAAAGATTCTTTGGATACATGGGACGGGAAATCGGGGAAGACGATATCCATTGGGAGATGTGCCGGCTGGCCATGATGACCAGGGCCGACACAGTGATTTTGCCCATGCAGGATATTCTTGGCCTGGGTCAGGAAGCTCGCATGAATCTCCCTTCGCAAAAGGAAGGTAACTGGATGTGGAGACTCTTGCCCGATCTCCTCACGCCCGAAATTGCCCGGGAGCTTCGACTACTCACAGAGATTTACGGCAGAGCGTGATTGGGACCGCAACAGCGTCATCCTCTGCCTGCACTGCAAAGGTTGCCAGGCGCTGGGCGTACGTCATTTAGTTTCCTTGTAACCATTTACTTATGCTGGGGAACTTCTTCATCATGTCATTGCGAGGAGCAGATAGTAGGACAGGCATCCTGCCTGTCTATTATGGACGACGGGCAGGATGCCCGTCCCACTGGCAATCTAAGCGGCGTTTAAAAGAAAAGATTGCTTCGCTGCGCTCGCAATGACAATCTCTTCCCGCGCGAAAGTGAATGCGTACGTTTCCTTGACCTGACGCCTGCCGGTATTTAAAGTAACTCCCTGCAATGTACTTCCGCGCCCCCTTGGCAGGTTGAGGTACACCATATCTCAATGCCCCGCTTTGAGGTCGACAAATAGGTCGAGCCTTTTCCGGAACAAACGTATGAGCGACGTCAGTTCTAATCAGCGGCTTTTAGACAGAATCAACGAACTGGAACGCCGAAACGCGGACTTGGAAGCATTGGAGGTGCAGCGCAAGTCCGTCGAAGAAGCACTCCGAGATTCGGAAACCAAGTTTCGATCGGTTGCTGAATCGGCCATAGACGCCATAGTCCTGACCAACAGTCAAGACAAAGTGATCTTCTGGAACAAAGGTGCCGAAAAGATATTCGGGTACAATGAGAAAGAAGTAATTGGCCGCCCGGTAACCATGCTCATCCCTGAATCATTGCGAGAAGCGCATAGCATGGGAGTACGCCGATATTTGGCCACCGGCGAACGCAACATCATCGGCAAGACGAGGGAATTGCAAGGTCTGACCAAAGGTGAACGAGAGTTCCCGCTCGAACTGTCCCTTTCGACTTGGAGAACGAGAGAAGAAATATTTTTCACGGGAATGATACGCGATATCACCCTCCGGAAGAAGGCTGAAAAGGCGCTCGAACACCGAACCATCGAAGCTCGGCAACGAAGCGAGGAACTGGAATCGTTGATCCAGATGGTTGCCCACGATTTGAAATCGCCTGTGATAACCATTGGAGGACTGATTCGCCTTCTGCAGAAGAACCTTGCCAACATGCCCGCTGACGCCAGGAGAGACCAAATCCTGAATCAGCTTGCCCTGACCAGTGAAACCATGGAAAGATTCCTGCGGGATCTGCTGGATGGACTGGTGTTTGAGCACACTGAGCCTGAGCGGGAAGAGGTTCGGCTCGGCGAGGTCGTAAGAGAAGTAGTACGACAACATAAGCAAATTATCGACGAGAAGAGAATCGACATAGAAGTAGAGACTGCTGAGGCAGCACCGGTTCTCGCCGACAGACACCGCATCGCGCAAGTATTGGATAATCTCGTGGTAAATGCTGTAAAGCACATGGAACCGAAAAATGACCCCAAGATTCGGATTGAGGTTCGCAGCAGTGGAGGCTTGGTTATCACGAGGGTATCCGACAATGGCATCGGAATAGCGGCCGAATACATCGACAGAATATTCGAGCGGTTCTTTCGTGGGGCAAAATCCGGAGTTCAGGGTGGCACAGGACTTGGACTCCCCATTGCAAAAAAGATTGTAGAAAGTCACGGCGGCCGAATATGGGCTGAGTCCGAGGAAGGGGAGGGCGCAACTTTTGTTTTCACGCTTCCTAAGTACACGCCCAAGGATTCAGACTCGTCATGAGACTATCGACCTGACCTATGAACAGCCAATTCGATTGTTAGTGGAGTGTGCCAAAAATTTGAATGACATTAATACTCAACAGCGTCATTCCCATATTTGCGATTATCGCGCTGGGAACCTTTCTGAGGCGTTTCCAACTAATTGACGACACCTTCACCAGGGTGTCCGACAAGCTAATTTATTACATATTTTTCCCTGCGCTCCTTTTTTGGAAGATAGGAAAGCCGGCAGCAGGTGCAACAATAGAGACGCGCCTGATACTTGCAGTGCTTTGTGCCGTCTTCTGTGTGTTCCTGTTGAGTCTTGTGTTCGTCAAGTTATTCAGAGTGCCGGATCATGCTGTCGGCTCGTTTTCGCAAGGCTGCTTTCGGTTCAGCACGTACATAGGTATGGCTGTCATGTTGGCCGCGCTGGGTGAAGAGGGTGTCAGGCAGTTAGGGGTGCTCATAGGCTTTGTTATCCCTTTCATAAACGTTCTGGCCGTCTCCACCTTGATTTGGTTCTCCGGCGAAAGTTATGCCTGGCCTCGCAAGGCGATCTTGCTCGTCAAAGCCACGCTGCTGAATCCTCTGATTATAGCCTGCATGCTGGGCATCCTGTATTCAGAGCTGAACACCCCGTTTCCCGTCTTTGTGGACAACACTTTGGGCTTGACATCTCTTCTCACATTGCCCCTCGCCCTGATTTCCATAGGGGGATCCCTTACTCTGGAGAAGCTCAGGGGTCACCTAAAGTACGCCTCTGTTGCCGCTTTGTTCAAATTGATTATCATACCGGTTGTTGGCTATTCTTGTTTACGACTTTTTCATGTTTCCGGCCTGCCGTTTACGGTTGCGATGATATATTTTTCCTTGCCCACATCGCCCAACAATTACATTCTGTCCGCGCAGCTCAACAGCGACGTGGATTTGGCCACTGCGACCGTTGTTTTCTCGACTCTCTTGTCGATCGGTTCCCTGTCTGCGATCCTCATAATTTTCGGCTAACAGACATGGTTTGATAGGGATTCTGTTTTCTCGTTCCCAGGCTCTGCCTCGCCCCCGATTGTGTAACAAAGGCGGTTTGCGGGCAGAGCCCGCCAGGTATGGATTCAAATCGAGGCAGGGGTGCAATTCGTGGCACGATCGACTTTTGCCCCGGTAATCCCGCGTTCCGCGGGACCGGGCTATTATCGGCAGTCCCTACGGGACGCTTGCATTTGAGTCCCATTGGGGCGACAGAAAGTGGACCGGTGCTTCAGAAACTGTCTCAAAAACAATGAAGCGGTCGGAATCGTAGCACGAATCCCTCACCCTGTGCCCCTCTCCCAGAGGGCGAGGGAAGAGCAAAACTGCCCTGGATCTGCTCCCTCTCCCTCTGGGAGAGGGTTGGGGTGAGGGCGACGACTATACGAATGAGCCTGAATCGTGCCACGATTCCAGGCATCAAATTAGTTTTGGGACAGTTTGGGAAATCGTCCCACACGCCACCGAGAACTTTTTGCTTGACAGACTCAGTTCATAACGATAGTAAACACCGATGCAGAACATCGTAATTTACGATGACGGCACGAGATAGAATACAGATCACCGTAGGGAGAACGATCTCATGAGCACCACTTATGAACCAATGTGGCGGGAGCTTGGACTGGATCTTGAAGCCCACGACGCGCTTCTACAAATCCTGGGAAAACGGTATCAGGATATCTTTCTTAGCCAGAAGGACCGCCCGGCAGGCATGGATTACTTCAACTTTGTCATGAGCGAGGTCCACGGCCTGAGGATCAAAGAGCTTCTTGACGGAAAGAAACAAGGTCACAAGGTCGTCGGTTGCTATTGTGTTTTCGTTCCTGAAGAAATCGTTCGAGCTGCGGATGCCACCGCTGTGGGCTTGTCGCGCGGGAGCGGAATTCGCAACTGAGGAAGTTGAAAAGATACTTCCGCGTAACACTTGCGCTTTGATCAAGTCCGCGTTCGGATTCAAGCTCGGTAAGGTGTGTCCGTACGTCGAAGCCTCGGACATGATCGTCGGGGAAAACACCTGCGACGGCAAGAAAAAATCCTACGAAGTTCTGGACACCCTGGTCTCGAACCTCTACGTGATGGATCTCCCGCAGATGAAATCAGATGACGGTCGGGCCCTATTGAGAGCTGAATACTACAAGTTTAAGACTGCTATGGAAGAATTAACCGGAGTTACCATGGACGCCTCTCGCCTTAAGAAGGGAATCGAAATCGTCAACAACAAGCGTAAAGCGATCCATAGGCTATCCGAGCTGAGGAAGGCCGACCCTGCCTCCATTTCCGGTTTGGATGCGCTTCTGATAAATCAGGTGTTCTTCTACGACGATCCTGTTAGGTTCACCGAATCCGTCAACAAGATTTGTGACGAGCTGGAGGTGCGAGTCCGCGACAAGAAAGGCGTGTACCCGCAAGGTACGCCTCGTATCCTCCTGTCCGGGTGTCCTATGGCGGTACCCAACTGGAAGCTGCCATGGGTTATCGAAACATCGGGAGCTGTTATCGTGGGAGAAGAATCCTGTGTGGGTGAGAGAGGCACTCGCAACCAAACCGACGATTCCGGCGCCACAACGGATGAACTGATGGAAGCTATTGTGGATCGGCATTTCAAGATCGACTGTGCCGTCTTCACACCAAACCCGGACCGTCGCGAGCACGTCAAGCAGATGTACGCTGATTACGGGGCGAACGGAGTCATTCATTACGGGTTGCAGTTCTGCCAGCCCTATCAGATAGAGTCTTTGCCGGTGGAAAATGCTCTGGAAGAATCAGGTATCCCGACATTAAGAGTGGATACTGACTACAGCGTGGAGGATGTTGAACAGGTTAAGACAAGAGTGGAGGCATTCATCGAGCGAATCAAATAGCAAGAATCTCTGCTACGGGATGAAGCGGGAACGAATTCGCGTTTAAAATTATGAGAAAATCCCCTCTGCCCCCTTCTGTAAAGGGAGTAGGGGTATGGGCGTTAAAATAGCCCAGTGGGACTCAGCGTTCCCCCCTTTTTAAAAGGGGGGCCAGGGGGATTTTGCTTTAACTCCTTGGAAATCCCCCTAAATCCCCCTTTAAGAAAGGGGGACTTTGATGGCCTGTCAGCGACGTGAAGTGCTCTAAACTATCAGAATTAGCTCTAATTTAACGCCCATGAGGGAAAGGGGATTATGAATGCGAATTCTTATGACAGGAGGAAGAATTGGTCGTCACAGGAATTGATATAGGCTCAAGGACAATTAAGCTGATAGTCTTGGACTCCGAACGCGGCTGCGTCCTGTCGTCCCGCAAGGCCGAAACCACTTTCAGACCTCTGGAGCAGAGCAAGTCGATTCTTGCCCAGACCCGATGGGACCGGTTGATAGCCACGGGTTACGGCAGGAAGCTGGCTCAAGATCATTTTAGCGCAGAAACAATTACGGAAATCCAGGCACACGCCCTGGGGGCTCGGAGTCTGTTCCCCGACACCAGCTCTATCCTTGATATCGGAGGACAGGACACCAAGGCCATCGCGTTGGACGATCGGGGCCGAGTTCGAAAATTCGAAATGAATGACAGGTGCGCCGCGGGTACGGGCAAATTCCTGGAATTGATGGCCACGAGTTTTCAGCTTTCGGTCGAAGATTTTGGAGAGTTTGCCTTGCAAGGCAAACCGGGCCTGGTCATTAATAGTATGTGCACGGTTTTTGCCGAGACAGAGGCCACTTCCCTTATGGCGCGGGGACACAAACCTCAGGATATCGCCCTGGCACTCCACCTTTCTGTGGTGAAGCGCTCGTTGTCAATGCTCAAAAGGATGTCAACGAACGGGGTCCTGGTCTTTTCCGGTGGGGTGGCACGCAACCGATGTGTGGTGAAGCTAATCGAGAGGGAAACAAAGTCGAAACTGTTGATTCCGGAAGATCCGGATATGGTCGGCGCACTGGGGGCCGCATTGCACGGCGCCCGAAACTGACTTCTCCAAGCCGGAAATCTGTGGGCCGCGGGGCGATCACCCGCAATACATCTCTTCCCCCGAAAATCATGTATATATGCTGGAGTATGGGATCGGTCGCACGTCTCCGCTTAAAGGGGGGGGGACAATGAGCTGCAAGTCGACGTTGAGCCACTGATAATCGGGGTTCAGTTCTCTCAACTTGCCGTCGTCCGGGGGAGAGGAGTGCTCGTTGTGAGTGTAGGTCACGAGAAAAATGCCAACTCCGTATTTAGTGGTTTTGTCGATCAGATAGGAGTTGATGAACTCCTTTTCCGTGATGTTGACCTTACGAGCAAGCTCCCTGAAGTCATCAATCGGGATTCGAATGAGCACGTACTTTGCGATTCCCTGCTCCGAGGTACGAATCAACGTGCGGGCCTCTGAAGAAGAGATATACACAGTTGATATGAAGTCGAATCTGGCCATATAACGCGCGGCCACCAGTGCGGCAGTCCGCCTTCCGCCGACCGTGTGATGGAATCCATAATACTCATATAGCTTCTGCTGCAGATTTTCGGCCGGTCTCTCCCCCTTTTCATACAATTCCTTAGATATATACCTCAGCCAACGCCCCAAATCCTCAGCCGCGTCAGCTACGGGCCAGTCTATGCGCACATGAAAATGGGTGAGTCCGAACCTGTACCTGGCCTTTATGGTGGGGTCTCTCTGGATTAGCACCGCGAAGTCTTCTTTGAGGAGCTTCTTCAGAAGGTTTACGAATTCGGTATTCTCAAAATAGCGCATTCGTTGGTGGAAAACATCTTGAAGATCAAAAACGCCCAGCCCGCCCAGGTTCTCCTTTGTGACTTTGTTGGAATCGAAAAATCGGATGTTGGTCTTCGCGTTGGCCGGAAGAGTGTCCTCATTGAATATCACGATGAAATGACGTTGTTCCGGATATTCAGGCCCGACTATCTTTGCCCTGGGTTTTAGCTGGCGCATCTCGACAAAAGGATAGCTCTCATCGCGATTCCTGAAAGCCATATAGGATTCGATCAGAGATTCAGTGACTAAAACGCTGTCCAGCTCATCTCTAAGAAAAAAGTACAAACAACGGCGAAACCTCTCATTCCAAGATATTTCGTTGCGTCGCAAGAAGGGCATGGATTTCCCGCCTATGTCGAGTCCGATACATTGTCCGGGCAGGTATTGGACGTGAAGCTTACACGAAAAAGCTTCAACTTTGGTCCCCTCCTTCTCCGGCAAAGGGAGAGAGAATACATTCCGCCCGGAGGGGCGGGATTGAGGGAGGACGACACCAAATCAATTTCAACGCTTACAGCGCAGCCAAAGCTGATAGACCATCACTCCAAAAGTTGATGCCGGTCAAGGCCGTCGGGCCGATCGAAGGCCATTATTTGTCACGGCCCGAAGGGATAACTATCCTCTTTTAGGGTAGTGTTCAGAACTATTAATAAATACCAGAGAGCAGGGCCTCTTGCAAGCCACATTGAAAAAAGGTAACAAGTGAGTCTCACTCTGACGGAAGAAAGGGAAGGTTATGGCCGATCGGGAGCGAGATCAGGCAATTGACGGCGAATCACAAGCAGAGACGGACGACCCGCAAAATGACTTTGCCTCTCTTTTCGAGGCAAGCCGGCACTCTCATGATATGCGCATCCAAAGGGACGCCAAGATAGAAGGGACGATTGTTTCTATCGGCGAGGAATGGGTCTTTGTGGATGTCGGCGGTAAGAGTGACGGGACGATAGCCCGTGACGAACTGCTCGACGATAAAGGACAGTTCCACGCCAAGATCGGGGACTCGGTTACAGCCTATGTGGTTAGTACTCGAGGAGGGGAAATCCTTCTCAGCAGAAAAATGACCGCGGCCGCGTCGGATGACGCCATAAGGGGTGCTCACAGAAGCGGCATACCGGTTGAAGGCCTTGTAACAGAGGAGCGCAAGGGTGGTTTCAGCGTTACGGTTTTGGGCAAGCAAGCGTTCTGTCCGTATTCGCAAATCGATCTGAAGTCGACTGGAGTGCCTTCGGATTACATCGGCCAACGGCTCACTTTCAGGATCATCGAATTTTCTGATAGGGGCCGAAATCTGGTATTGTCCCGCCGGGAAATTCTTGAAGAGGAGCGGCTCAAGACCGTGGCCCAACTCAAAGACACTCTCAGCCCCGGGGATGAGGTCCAGGGAACCGTGCAGAAACTGGCTAAATTCGGCGCCTTCGTAGACATCGGCGGCGTGGAAGGGCTCATACCAATGTCTGAGCTCGCTTGGCACAGGGTGGGCGATGCGGCCGAGGTTCTCCATGAGGGCCAATCAGTGACCGTGAGGATACTTGCGCTGGATTGGGAGAAGAACAGGATTTCTCTGAGCCTGAAACAGACCCTTGAGGATCCCTGGAGTTCGGTTTCCCGGAGATACAGCGAGCAAACGGTCGTGAGCGGTACCGTGAGCAAGCTCATGAACTTTGGGGCCTTTGTTCAGTTGGAGCCGGGAGTGGAAGGGCTCATTCACATATCTAATCTAGGCATGGGGCGGAGGATCAATCATCCAAAGGAGGCAGTCTCCGAAGGGGATCAGGTCGAAGTAAAAGTGATCTCCGTCGATCCGGAAGCCAGGCGTATAGGTCTTGAACTTGTGCTCCAGAGTGCCGAGGGCGAAGGCTCCACCCCTCTCGTCCTCGAAGAGGGAGACGTAGTCACCGGCATAGTAGATACCGTGAAAGAATACGGCGTATTCGTCAGCCTGCCGGGCGGCAAAACCGGCTTGCTGCATATTTCCGAGGTCGATGACAAGAAGATAGGCGATCTGAAAAACAAATTTCCCGTAGGATCTTCTGTTAATGTCCAAATCCTTGGAGTTGATCCGGAGACCAAGAAGATCTCGTTGAGCACAAAGAGCCTCCGCGCGACCGAGGAACGGGAGCAGTTTAAGGAATTCGCTGGGGGCAAAGGCGGTCGATCCCTGGGGACTCTGGGGGACCTTCTGAAGAACAAGATCAAGAGCTAGAGGAGGCTTCGCTTCGGGAATAATTAGTATAAAAGGGATTACCAAGAAATTTGGAGACCTGACCGCTCTGGGAAGCATAAACCTGGAGATCGAACCGGGCGAGCTTTTCGGTCTTCTCGGACCAAATGGCGCCGGTAAGACCACATTGATCTCCATACTTTCTACAATGCTTTCAGCCACATCCGGCGCGGCGACGGTCTGCGGGCATGATGTGCGCCGCGAACAAGACGCGGTCCGCCAGTGCATCGGCATAGTATTTCAGGACCCGAGTCTGGATGACGATTTGACGGGCGAAGAGAATCTAGATTTCCACGGCCGGCTTTATGGAATGGACTCTCGTACTCGTCGTTCCCGGATAAGCGAGGTCCTTAGCCTGGTGGATCTCGAAGACCGCAGTCGTGACTTGATCAAGACCTATTCGGGCGGGATGCGACGTCGCCTGGAAATCGCGCGCGGCTTAATGCACAGGCCCAGAGTGCTTTTTCTCGACGAACCCACCCTTGGGTTGGACCCTCAGACCAGGAGGAAAATCTGGAACTACATCAGAAGTCTGAAGAACTCTTACGGCATGACCGTCATATTGACGACCCACTACATGGACGAGGCGGATCAGCTCTGCTCTCGAATTGCGGTTATAGATCGCGGCGCGATCGTCGCTTTGGATAGTCCGGAGGCGCTGAAAGCGAGTCTCGGCGGAGACGTGCTTGAATTGGATATTGTTGCACCACATCAATCATTTATAGATCAGATCGAGACTCTGGAAGAAGTGGATCACATTTCCGTACAGAACGGCAAAGTAGCTCTAACTGTTAGAAACGGGGAATCTTTCATCCCTCGTGTATTTGAAGCAGCTCAGGCCGCGGGAGTTGAGATATCATCCGTGTCGATGCGCAAGCCTAATCTGGAAGATATCTTTCTCAGCCTCACCGGCCGGGAAATTCGAGACGAACGGATCAGCGAGCCCAAGGAGCGCATGAGGATCTTTCTGGGGGCGCGAAGACGATGAAGTTTGCCTCTACCATATACACTCTCTGGCTAAGGGAGCTAACGAAGTTTCAAAGGAACCGCAGCCGCCTTATCGGATCTATGGCGCAGCCCGCGCTATTTCTCGTAGTATTGGGGATGGGTTTCGGAGGGTATTTCCGTTATAGTACCAATATCTCATACATGCAGTTTATAGGACCGGGGGTGGTCGCAATGACACTGCTCTTTTCTTCCATGTTCGGAGGATTGAGCGTCCTGTGGGACAAGCAGTTCGGCTTCCTGAAAGAGATCTTGGTAGCCCCGGTAAGCCGAATCGGTATCATGGCAGGAAAAACCCTTGGAACTGTTACAACTTCGATGGCACAAGCACTGGTCTTCGTTATCGCTATGCTTGCGTGCAATCTGATCAAAGTGGATGCAGCGGGATTTTTGCTCGCGCTATTGTTCATGTTCCTCATTTCAGCCTCATTCGTCAGTTTGGGCATAGCCTTCGCGGCGCGAATGAGTGATCCACACGGATTCCAATTGGTTATGAACTTTCTCATCATGCCCGTGTTCTTTCTCTCGGGGGCGTTATTTCCGCTGGACAAGATACCTCGGTGGCTTAAGATACTCACTCAACTAAATCCGCTCACCTATGGAGTGGACGGGATGCGCTTCGCTCTAGGCGGGCCGCACCAGCTTTCTCCTCTTTCGAATCTCGCAGTTCTAAGCGGCTTCTGGTTCGTATCAACACTAGTCGGGGCGTTGCTGTTCCGAAAGATGCCTGCATAAGGAGACTGTAGCCGGTTTCCTCAGTTCAAACACCAGGCTGAGCGTGCAAAGGGAACCACTGATGAAAATAGCTTTTGACATAGACGGCGTCGTCCTAAGATCCATCGAAGTGATACTGGAATACATCAACAGCACAACCAGACGACACCTGGTCCCGGACGATCTATTTGGCTGGGAGCTGGAGCCCCTTGGATTGGATCTGGGGACGCTGCGGCAGGCGGTGGATTACATGTATTCTCAGCGGACGATTGAACCGTACGACGGTGCAGTGAAGGTCCTTTCCCGGATCTACAGTACCACAGGAGAGCCTCTGTTATTCATCACGGGACGTGCAACTCCCCAAACGGCTCAACGCCAGCTCGAGGCGCTTCCGTGGAATCCCACCGTGCCTGAAATGATCGTGACAGGAGGAAACAGGGATAAACGCGACTACCTGAGCCGGGAAAACGCCAACTTTATAGTGGAGGACGATGTGGAGTACGTAAAAGCCTATTTGGACGAAGGAATTGGAGTGGGGCTGATGCTTCAACCCTGGAATCGGCTCTCCAAACTGCCGGTTACGACGAAATTTCGGGGCTGGCAGGACTTGGAGCAGTGGTTCTTCACGCTTTAGAGCTTGCTTGACATGAAACCTGCCGAACATAGAATAAAGATAAGTGATATCCTGATTATCGTTGATTTCTAATCGGTTGGAGTAACCATGAGGGAGGGAGCAAAATGAGTTTCTTTGGAAACCTCTGGGCAATGATCCGGGGCATCTTTATCGGGGCCGGAGACGACATGGTGTCTTCGAGTCCTGAAGCCATCAGGGCCACGTACGCAACCGCAATTGACGAGGCCAAGAGGCGTTACAAGGACATGG
This sequence comes from uncultured delta proteobacterium, assembly GCA_963789265.1. Classification (GTDB taxonomy): domain Bacteria; phylum Desulfobacterota; class Desulfomonilia; order Desulfomonilales; family Desulfomonilaceae; genus CAWBBA01. The sequence goes on from CAWBKB010000001.1 coordinate 644,419, forward strand.
AAAAAGCTGTTGCGCTGCTTGCCCGAGAGAGAGAAAAGACGGAGATGATCCTCAAAGACCTCCAAAAGGAGGAACTGGAGACTCAGAGGAAGCTGGACGGAGCTCTCGCGGCTGCTGAAGGTGAGCCTCAAAACCCGGCTCATCGTGAAGCGGGAGTCAGGTACATTGCCCGTATGAGAGAGATCGATGAGAAAGAGACAAAGTTGACGGAAGACCTGGAAGTTCAGAAGAACAAAGTCGAAGAGTATAAGATGAAACTCCGCTCCTTCACCGATGAAATCGAGAACCTCAAAAAAGAACAAGGCGAAATGGTGGCTGAGCTAATCTCCAACCAGCAAGTACGACAGCTCGAAAACAGACTCCGCGGTCTCGGGAGAATCCGCGGTTGATGAATCCATAGTGGCTATCAGGGATAAGGTCGCGGGATTACGCCAACAAGCAAAGATTGCCGCGGAAATGCGAGGGGCCGGACTGGGCACCCAAGATGCAGCCTACGAGCGGATAGGCGCGGAACGCGAGGCAGCGTCGCGGTTTGACGAGCTGTTAAAAGCGCGGGCCGCAGCCAAAGTCGGGGTTCCGGAAAAAGAAAGAGATCTTGGTTGAAAGGGTTGGAGAAACTGTCTCAAAATTCTTGAACTGGACGCAATCGTAACACGAAATTCCCTCACCCTTACTCTCTCCCAAAGGGCGAGGGAACGCTAATAGAGACCTTGGATCAGCTCCCTCTCCCTCTGAGAGAGGGCTGGGGTGAGGGCACCGAAAATGCTGACAGGCTTAATCGTGGCACGATTCTGGACATCAAATTAGTTTTGAGACAGTTTGTGGATGCCGGCCCCGCCACCTAGTAGTTTCAGTTTCGGAGATTGCTCTTGGGAATTTTTGTAAGCTCCGACGCGGTCGCTCACACGAAGAGGGTTTATGAACGAGGATCACCCACAACCTCCCGGATTCGCTAAACGCATAATCGAAAAATATGTTTCGGCTGAGTCTAATACATTTATCGTCTACGGAAATACTAAAGACATATACCCTGTATCAACAGACCATTACCTCCCGTTGGTCGATTTCTTAGTTCAAGCACTCATAAAACCTTACAAGGCAGGTTCTCCCAGGATAGTCGTTCTGTACGATCCGGCAGGCGGAATATCTTCTCAAATCCCCTGGATATGCGCCTCATCGGTAGCGAAATCGGGGAGGACCGCCTGGGAAGAATCTTGTCATCCGCGCGCGCTGACATCGTCACGGCATTGGCGGCGCTGCGCGAATTCACTCGCTTGAGCGTAATGGTCCCCCTTGAAGGAGACCCGGCGAAAAAGGTTCGCAAAGACTTTGCCGTGATCATACGCTACGGCGAAGCGGTGGCCCCTCCATCAAGAGGGGAGATGATGTTGGATTCCGATAGACTCAAAGTGATAACACTGGAGAACTGGTTTACCGATAGTGCCTTTGTAGCATCCTCGGACATTGTCTTTGTCGTGAGCGAAACATTGCATGGAATTAGCGAACGAATTGTGGACCTGCCGTACTGCTCGGCCATCAAAATCGACAGGCCGGATGAAGATCAAAGAAGGAAGTACATCGAGTATCTGATAAAAGAAGATAAGATCCAAACGGCCGTCGAGCCCCGGCAAATAGCTTATAACTGCGCAGGGCTCTCGCTGCTTTCCATGAGACAAATCTTTCGACAGGGAGCGTACAAAGCTCAACCTCTCACGCCCGAACTTGTCTTCGAGAAGACCAAAGAAATCATCGAGAAGGAGTTGGAGGGGCATATCGAGTTCCCGGTTCTCAACTACGGCTTCGAAAGAATTATTGGCGCTTCAAAGCTGTTGAAGAAACTGAGTGAATTGAAAAGCTGCATCAGAGGCGACAATCCGGAAGTCATGCCCGTGGGGATATTGGTGGCCGGAGCCAATGGTGTGGGAAAGACTTTCATATACAAGGCCTTTGCAAAGGAGTGCGGCTGGGTAGCAGTGGTACTCAAGAATATTCGCGGGCCGTATGTCGGCCAGACCGAAAAGAACTGGGAGAGAATACGATCGGTGCTGGAAGCCATGGGAAACGTGATGGTCCTCTACGACGAGGCTGACACCGAAATCGGCGGCCGCAGCGCTCAAACTCACGAAGTGGATCGACGGCTGTTCGGAAACATTCTCAAAATGATGTCCGATCCCGGCAATCGTGGGAAGATTATCTGGATCATTATTACTGCGCGGCCTGATCGCTTAGAGCCGGATATAAAACGATCGGGCCGAGCCGGAGATCATCTCCCCGTGTTTGACAATGAGGGCGAGGAGAGAGAGATTTTCATCAAGTATGTTCTGGCCCAAGCCGGCATAGCGCTGGAAAAGTTCTCCCCCGAACAATACGACGACTTTCTACGGCTCACTTCCGAGTATTATCCCGCGGACTTCGACCAGCTTCTCACACAACTGAGACGCCGCAAGCTTGTGGAAGGAGACCTCATCCCCGAAATGGTCATCGACGAAGTCAAAGACTTCATTCCTTCGGATGTCGCCCGCCAACGGGAGTATCAGGAGCTTCTAGCCGCACTGGAATGCACGTCCCGTGAATTGCTCCCCAGCCGGTATGCACGGCTGTCGCGTGAATCCATCGAAAAAAGGGTCCGTGAAATCCGGGCCGGCATGGGTGATGCATAATGCTGGTGCTGGGTATAGAAACGTCTTGCGACGAGACCGCTGCCGCGGTGGTCGAATCGGGTACAAAGGTGCTTTCGGATGTGGTGGTTTCCCAGATTGACGTGCACAAAGAGTATGGAGGCGTGGTACCGGAGTTGGCTTCCAGGAAGCATATCGAAGCCATTTCCTTAGTAATAGAGCAAGCTTTTCATGATGCCCGGATCGAACCCAAAGATATTAACGGGATCGGAGTCACCCGCGGGCCCGGTCTGATTGGATCTTTGCTCGTAGGCATCAGTGCGGCAAAAGGCATGGCCCTTGCTCTGAGCTGTCCGCTTTGTGGAGTGAATCACCTCCACGGCCATTTATTTGCAGCGTTTCTCGAACGCAGTGATATAACTTTTCCGTTTGTGGGTCTGGTCGTTTCGGGGGGACACACAAGTCTTTACGATGTCCGGGGGCCGCTCGATATACGCCCGATCGGTAAAACTCGGGACGATGCTGCGGGCGAAGCCTTCGACAAGGTAGCCAAACTGCTGGGACTTGGATATCCTGGGGGAAGAGTAATTGAAGAGCAGGCGCGAGGCGTTGAACCCGGCGCGATCCACTTTCCCAGAGCCCTTATGGAGAAGGACAACCTGGATTTCTCGTTCTCCGGGCTCAAGACCGCGGTATTGCGTCAGTCCGAGAAAATGTTCGGCATTTCGCAAAGAAATGACATCCCGGGCAGCTTCCATCCGGTTGTAGCGCCGGAGGAAGTCGGTGAAACGAGCGCGGGAATTCGAGCTATAGCGGCCGCGTTTCAAGATGCAGTAACTGATGTGCTCGTAGCAAAGGCGTTCAATGCCGCTCAGATGTACCGGGTGGATAAGCTCATTATTTGCGGAGGCGTCGCGGCCAACGGAGAGTTGAGAAAAAAGATGGGTCTCGAAGGAACACGCCGCGGTATAGAGCCGATCTTTCCGTCTCCGAGACTGTGTACTGATAACGCGGCCATGATCGCGGCCCGTGCTGATACGCTCCTTGGCGCAGGGATGGTGGATGATTTGAACTTTGGCGCTATAAGCCGCTGGTGAAAAACCTGACGCTCCATTTGGAGGAGCAAAACATCACGGTTCATGAAAGATTCGGAGAGATTTCGTGTACGGAACGCTGCAAGACGCAGGGTTGGGCCAGGCTTATAGTCGTTGCCAAAAGTAATGACCTGTTCACCACCCGTCACCCCGGCGAAGGCCGGGGTCCAGAACATATTGAAAAGACTGGATTCCGGCCTCCGCCGGAATGACGGTGTCAGGCTACCTCTAATCGGACAAAACTTTTGGCAATGGGTATAAACCAGTAGGATGGGCGTCTCGCCCGTCGATTCTTTGTGTGTGGCAAGATGCCCACCAGGTTAATCAAGCGGCGGGCAATGCCCATCCCACTAAGATGCCGGCAGGAAGAAACTGTCTCAAAATCGAGGCATAAGAGGAATTTGTAGCACGATGCCCCCTTGCCCGGCAATCCCGCGTTTTCTCGTTCCCAGGCTTTGCCTGGGAATGCCTATCGCGAGGCTCTGCCTCGCCTATGAGGGTGAAATAAAATTAGTTTGCGGGCAGAGCCCGCGAGATATGGGTTCCCAGGCGGAGCTTGGGAACCAGAACTCTGGCGGCTTTCATAGCAAGATCTCGACCTGGTCCGCACTTTTGAGACAGTTTCTTTGGCACCGGGTTGCCTTTAGAGGACATCTGAGGATATCTACAAAATCTGTATGGAGAGAATCATGAAAGAATTCAAGAAGAGGGTCCTGTACGACGGCCCAACCATTGCTCAAAGGGTCAAGGAGATCGCTAAGGAGATCTCGCTGAAGTACCCGGACGGCAATGTTGTCCTGATAGGTATCCTTAAGGGGTCTTTCATCTTCATGGCGGATTTGTGCCGCAACCTCGATGTGTCCTGCAAGGTCGATTTTGTGCGCATCTCATCTTACGGGGAGGAAACAGTCAGCAGCGGCAAGCTCGATATCATCATGGACATAGGAATACCCGTTCGAGAGAAGCACGTGATTCTCGTGGACGACATAGTTGATTCCGGGCTTACCCTCAGTGAGTACCGTCAGTCGTCTAGAACAGCAACATCCGCTTTCACTGGAGACCGCCGCGTTGATAGACAAGACCTGTAGGCGGGAAAGGCACGTGCAGCTTGATTATTGCGGCTTTTGCGTGGAAGACGGCTTCATTGTGGGATACGGACTTGATTGTAACGAGCAGTACCGCAATCTCCCGGGGCTCTACATCCTGGAATAGTATTCGGATGATCGCCGGCGGCCGGGACATTTTCCTCAATCCCCTTTCGCCTGAGAGAGAAGTCTGGAATTGCAGCCTTCCAACCCCCTTAAGAATGCTCTTATAGGCATAGCATGCGTGCTAATCGCCGGGACGGTAGGTTATCGGCTCATCGAGGGCTGGTCGTTTCTCGACGGTTTTTATATGACGGTCATTACTATTACCACCATCGGTTTCACGGAAGTTCATCGCCTCACCGTGGCGGGGAAGATTTTTACCCTGTTCATCATATTCACGGGAATAGGCGTTGTGGGCTATGCGATGTTCACGGGCAGCAAATTGGTAGTCGAAGGGGAACTCAACAAGATTTTCACGAGGCGGCGATCCATGAAGGCTATAGAAAAACTCAAAGATCACTACATCGTCTGCGGGTTCGGACGCATGGGCTCCTTTATCTGCGATCAACTCCACGCCAGGGGAATTCCTTTCGTAGTCGTGGAGGAAAAGGTCGAGATCCAGGACAAGATTGTGCGCGCGGGGTACTATTTGTCTCCTGGGGACGCCACAGAGGAAGATGTTCTGCTGGCTGCGAGCATCAAGACCGCAAAAGGATTGGTGTCGGTGCTGAAGTCGGACGCGGCCAATGTTTATGTGGTGCTCACTGCCCGTGAGCTGAACCACGAACTTGAGATTATCGCCCGCTCCTCTGAGGAATCCGCTCGTAGCAGGTTGCTTCGAGCGGGCGCGACCCGCGTTATTAGCCCTCATCAAATTGGTGGAATGCGGATGGTCATGGGGATTGTTAAGCCGACTGTCATGGATTTTCTGCAAGTGGCTATGGACTATCAAGAGATGGACGTCGATCTCGCCGAAGTCCGAGTTGCAGCCAATTCTGTCTACAGCGGCAAGAAGCTTGTACATACCGACATACGCAAGGAACTGAATTTAATCATCATCGCAGTAAAAAAGAGAGATGGTAAGATGGTCTTCAATCCCGGACCACACACCGTCATCCACGATGACGACACTTTGATAGCTATGGGCAAGAGAAAAGATCTCGAAGTTTTTGAAAACAAAGCGGGGATCGGCTCGTAGGGCGGGAGATGTCGCGCCCATCGCAACGCCGGTGACACCGTATGCAATTGGTTCATCATGTCCAGAGTTGTTAAGATTTCCGGGATTACGCAGATGTCAGTCTTGACACGCCGGCTGTGTCAGTTGACTATGTAATTTGTAGTCGAAGAGGCCGGTTCAAAGGTGCAGTCGTGGACGGAACAGATACTTCACTCGATCCGATGATCGAGGAAATTGTCCGGGCAGTGGTGGACGCCGTGGCCCCGGAACAGATCATACTTTTCGGGTCATCCGTCCGCGACGAGCGAGGGCCGGACTCCGACGTGGACCTGCTCGTTGCAGAAAAGGAAGCCTCGTTTCATCACGGCTCTCGATGGGCGGAATCCGGCCGCATACGCAGGGCTCTATGGAAATTCCCGGTTCCCATCGACGTGCTCATTTTCACTCCCGAAGAAGTGGACGAGTGGAAGCATGGGACCAATCACGTTATAGCGCGCTCCCGGAGAGAGGGAAGGGTGGTCTATGACCGGGCATGAAGAAGCCCAGAGGATGCTTGCCGTAGCCGGGATCGATTTGAAAACCTTGCGCGGGGGGTCATTAAGGGGTCACCCCAAAGGCATTGCTTTTTGCAGCAGGGAACTCGCAGCTCAGGTTGAGCTCCATTACTCGACAGTGAGTGGGACCGGACGGCACGAAAAGTGTAAGTCAAGACACAAGTCCTGGCCCCAATTCCATTCATCGACCCCACCTCACTGGATGCGTAGTATAGAACAAAAGGTGAATTGATACATGCAAGATTACAGAGTGGAAACAAAAGTCTCAAGTGATGGGTCACTGACTATCAGCGGCGTACCTTTCCAGCCGGGAGACAAAGTCGAGGTCATCATACGAAGTCATAAGGAACGCCAGGGTAAACGTTATGCTCTGCGTGGTAAGCCGATTAGACATAACGATCCATTTGGCAGGGTGGCTGAAGAAGATTGGGAAGCTATAAAATGATCATCCTTGATACCCACATTTGGGTGTGGTGGGTACACGCACATTAATGGGTGACCCCATCCTGACCCCATCCCACTTCAAAACCTTACCCGTTCTTTCTCCGAAAACGACTCAAACTTCTTGACCCTCGAATATTGTGGGTACAATAATTCTTGTGAAGGTCGACTTTGACCCTGAAAAGAAGGCCCGAAACATGGAGTTGCGAGGGATTTCTTTTGAGGAAGCCGCCCGATTCGAATGGTAGAGCGCAGTAATCATCCCTGACACGCGCCAAGATAATGGTGAGGCACATTACCGGTCTTTCGGCTTCATTGACAATCGTCTTCATGCCCTGGTTTTTACCCCACGTCAAGGCGCAATCCGGGTTATTAGTTTCCACAAGCCCAACCGTCGGGAGGTGCTTAGGTTCTATGAAACGCAAATCCAACCCGGAACTGATTGATAAGGAGAATCCGGAATGGACCAAGGAAGATTTCCAGCATGCCCGCCCAGGCGGTGAAGTGCTGCCGGAACTCTTTGGGCCACAAGTTGCCGCCGACATGCTGAAATCACGAGGGCGGCCGAAAGCCGCTGAAACTAAAACCCATTTCAATATCCGCCTCGACGCCGACGTTCTGGAGGCCTTCAAGGCAACAGGGCGTGGCTGGCGAACTCGCATAAATAAGGCTCTGCGTGAATGGCTTAAGGAAAAGAGCTCAGGAAAATCATTACGCACCTGATCGTCAGGAGGTTGGCTTGTAATCATTCAGCGTATGCGCAAGAGAGTTACTTGCGGCTGCACAGTCCGCCGATCGGCGGCTCTCGGCACGGTTTCGGGTGTCATTTTTCGACCCGATATGATAAGATCGGTCTTTATGAAGAAATCAATACCTTTCTTTTTAGTGACCGTTACGGTCCTGTGGAGCCTTGCGTCGGCGGTCTCGGCCTCCGGGGCGAACTACTACGATATTCGAGGCCAATGGGTCGGGAACGCCAAGGGTCCCATCTTTGGTGCCAAGGGCACCGTCACGATTATCGGCCAGCGCGGCGAAGACATTGAGGGCATAGTAGAAGGCGGGAACTGGCTTGGAAGTGCCAAATTCAACATAATCGGCAAGATTCGCGGCAATTATATCTTCGGGGAGAAAGAAGGGAACACGTTCCAGGGTTATCTGTACGCCGACGGGACCATTAGAGGGTTCATGCGTGGGGTGGACGGAGACACGTATCAGATATTCCTGAAAAGGCCCTACCAGCAATGGGGAATGCCTCCTGGAGGAATGTGGTAATCCACTCGATCTCATGATGCGACGCAGATTCATCGGGGGACCGGGCAGAAGAGCGTTCGTTGTTCTCGGCCTTTGTGTTGCCGTCTTCCTGGTCCTTCTTTATGTCTTCACCAGGGAACACAAATTGAACGGTTTGTTGGTGGATCTTGAATTGGGAGGGCCGGACCCTTCCCGGCACAGCGCTTTGAGAGAAGTGCTCACTCACAGCCTTCAAGATGAGATTCCTTCTCTCGGGAATACTCATATTACCATCCGATACGTCCATTTTTCGGACCTTACGAGCAAAGACCTGAATCGGGGAGACGTAGATTTCGTAATCTTGAGCCCCCAGAGCACTCCATGGTACAAATATCGCGGCGAGGCCGGAGCAAAGCTGGAATCGGCCAAAGCGCTGGTGAAGGACCTCGTGTTGAAGGGAGATGTCCCGGTACTTGGCATTTGCGGTGGCCTCCAGTTTCTGGCCCTGGCTTTTGGCGGATCGGTCGATTTCATTGATTCCAATTTCATGGGTGCCTTCCCGGACGTTTATCCCAAAGATGCGTGCGCTGAGCGTGGAGAGGTTGTCTTACACATCTTGAGAAGGGACGATCCAATCTTTGCCGGTTTGGCCGAGAACTCCGACAATGTCACAGTCATGGAAAGCCATTACGAGGAAGTGAAAGCCATCCCCAAGGGCTTCATCAATTTAGCGACAAGCAGCCTGTCACCCCTACAATTGATTCGATTTCCTGAAAAGCCCGTGTACGGTGCAGCGTTCCACCCGGAGAGATGCCCCGAGGGCGGGAATGGGTCAGGGGCAAGCGTGTGCGACGGCAGGCAGATCCTTGCCAATTTCTTAAGAATGGCCTCCCGCAAATAACAGGCTCGCCGCCGTTGACAGCAGCGCCATCCCACCTTATCGTCTTTCTAAAGGCCCTTTGAAGAAGGCCTCGAAGGAGGTTCTCATGGATGATATCGAGAAAAGCAGAGTGCGGCTTATACACTGGATCGAACACAACCTGGAGCATCTTAAAGGTTACAATGAAGTAGCAGAAATTCTTGAAAGAGATGGTTTCACTTCTGCGTCCGACCGCATACGTCGCGGAGTGAAATTGATTGAGGCTGCAAACGAGGAATTCGAGACGGCTCTAGCCGGCTTGAGTGCACCGGCGGAAGAAGTTTCAGCGGTCGCAAGTGAGCCTACTCACAGCCATGCGCATGCAGAGAGTCATGAGCACGGCGTCGAGCACGCTCACAAACATTAACCAAACAATTCGCCCGGAAACAGGATAACTCACTCGGCCAGGGCTTGGGCCAGGTCCTCCAGAATGTCGTCGATGTCTTCAATGCCCACCGATAGCCTGATGAGATCCGGAGGAAGTCCTGCTGCCACTTGTTGCTCCCGCGATAGTTGAGAATGGGTTGTACTCGCCGGATGAATCGCTAAACTTTTCGCATCGCCCACATTGGCCAAATGCGAGAACAAGCGCAATCGATTTATAAACTCTTCGGCCGCGGCGCCGTTGCCCTTTATGCCGAAGACGACCATCCCGCCTCCAAGCCCTTTACGAAAATAGCGCTGGACCGCATCGTACGATGGATCTCCGGGCAGGCCCGGATAGCGAACCCACTCCACGCGCGGATGCTTCGCCAAGAACCGGGCCACTTCCAGCGCATTGGAACAATGGCGCTCCATCCTCACTGAAAGCGTTTCCAGCCCTTGCAAGAAACATCCAGGAATTATCGGGGCTTATGCATGCGCCCAGATTTCTGAGGGGTACAAGGCGCATCCGCAGTATGAACGCCATCGGCTGAAGTTCACCGAGGTCGTATCCGAACCGTATTCCCGCGTACGAGGGTTCCGGCTTACTGAATAGCCCAAACTTTGAATCGGTCCAATCGAATTTCCCCGCATCTACGACCACACCGCCGATACCTGTGCCATGTCCGCCGATCCATTTGGTGAGAGAATGAACAACCACATCGGCTCCGTGCTCAATGGGCCTGAAGATGCAGGGGGGCGTAAACGTGGAATCTACGATCAGAGGGACGTGCGCTTCCTGTGCTATGCGTGCGATGGCCTCAAAGTCGGGTACTCCCAATTCCGGGTTGCCGATGGACTCGACGTAAATCGCCCTGGTTTGGGAATTCACAGCGGTACGGAATTCCTTTGGATCTCTATGATCGACAAAACGCACCGTAATGCCGAGATGAGGCAGGATATCGTTGAACATAGTATACGTCCCGCCGTAAAGGTTTTTTGCCGAAACCAACTCCTCTCCTGCTTCCATCATATTGATCAGCGAATAAAAGATGGCGCTGGTTCCCGAGGCAAGGGCAAGAGCGGCCACCCCCGATTCCAGAGCGGCCATCCTTTTTTCAAGGATTTCCGTCGTAGGGTTCGTCAAGCGGGTGTATATATTCCCCAGTTCCTTCAAGGAGAACAGGGCCGATGCATGTTTAGCATCCCTGAACACATAAGCCGCGGTGCGATGTATTGGGACACCTCTCGCGAGCGTGACCGGATCGGGTTCCTGACCGGCATGGATAGCCAGAGTATCAAATCTATACTCGGGATCGGGTGATCTCACTGCACGGGCCTCCTGAGGGTTCTATACGGGCAATTTCAACGGTAAGTTCTCAGAGTACCTCAATATCGACTCATTGGCAACCGGTCGTGCAAAGTTTTCTGCTAAAGCGGAGGTGGTTTCGTAATGCCGCAACATCATGGGGCAAAGCCGGAGTCAGGCTCGCCTTCGTGCTGTTCTAATAATTCGTCAAGTTACCTGCAAAAAAACTTGACAAGACCCTCAATCCTAATTATAGGGAGCCTCGTGATTACGGTGTATTAGCCGTAACTAGGGATGATGACAGGCGGATTTTGCTTGTAGTCGTTCACCGCGAAGTATGCCGAGAACGCAGAGATAAAAAATGGCTAGCGTATCATCGCACAAGCCGAGCAGGGACCCGGCCAAGCCGGCATCGTCTTCATTCTAACAGACCTGAATGCTCTGCGCGTCGATCGGGAGAGACGCAAGAAATAGACTGCTCGACGTTCTCAGCGGTCTCCGCGGTGTACAAATACCAGTATGTAATTGGGGGTAGGTTATGCGCAACAATGTCTCCTTCGATCATGGTGAAGCATGTTCTGAAGATTTAGTTGGGGCAAAGTACAAATATGTGAAAACTCTGATCAACATAGCCAAAAAGAACGGCTTGGATATCGAAAGTCTGGACCTCATACCGAAGGACCTGCCGCCCATCACAGACGAGAGTCTCTCCAAAAGGGAAATCGCCGGGCGCAACCGTCTCGTCAAGAGTATCTTTCAACGCTTCAGCAGCATTCTTACCCCACCAATTCCCCGCGATCTGGAAAAGTCGATAAAGAGCAAAGAGCCAAATAATTGGTTGCCTTGGGAAAAAGAAGCCATGGAAAAAAGTGCCCTGTGGCGCAATGAAATAGCCACAATTCGGCCGGAGATTCTGCGGGAACTCAGTCACGCCTTTCGAATGAATGCGGGGAAATGATTTGCATCAATTCCCTTTGAAGCGAGTGAAACCATATTCCTGGTAGGGGCGGGTTTCAGACCCCCCCTACATGTCGTCATGCCAACGTACGCCGGCAACCGCTGTCGGGGTGGACACGCGGGTCCGCCCCGACATAGCCCGGATCGAAGTCCGGGGTGATCCCGCGTTCCACACGTAACTGCTTCACAAGACTTAATGGTTATAAATGCCTGTGCTTAATTCTTGACATTTGACGTAATATCGAATAATTGCTTTTCCATGTTAAAGAAGTTTATCATGCAACTGGAGAAGCGGACTCCGGTCGAGAGTTTGCTTTCACGCTTTAAGGATTTGTTCCAGTCCGACCCGCCCCATCATCCATATTTCACCGATGAAGCGTTTTCCTTTCTGCTGGATTTTCTTGCAAAGGGCGAACCGTCTTATCAACACGTGGCCGTTCAGGCCGCGGTGCGATGGGCCGCATCTTCGCAACGTGTCATGTTGAGAAACGCCATTCTGCAGAGAGGATTCTTGACGCCTTCGTGTCTGTGGGCGTACAGGCAAGTCAGGGGCACCCATGACGAGCTCTTCAGGGATTACTCTTCCCCGGAAATGGGATTCCTTCAGATCTTGCTTTTAAAAGAGACCGACCCTGCCTTGTCCGTCCCGTTTCTCATGGAGCGCTTCTTCAATCGCCGGGATGTGTCGGAAGAGCTTAGAGTGGCTTCCAGACTCTGCATTCTGAGGCTCCTTGATTCGGTGGTCTCTCCCGATGTGGTGCGTTCCCTTCAATCGAAGTATCCTGGTGTCCCGATCTTGAGGCAGTGGCGACCCGCCATACCTGGCCGATGCCCGGAGCCGGCCAGGGGACCGAGCCCGGGACACATAGACTTCCATCAACTGGTGCGTTCCGTCCACGACATGAAAGAGCTTTCGTCGCTCACCCGTACCGTCTATCTGATGTCGTTGTTTTACGTGCCGCTAACCGACAAAGAGTTGAGGGCACTTTGGCTCAGCCAAACAGACCAGGCCTTCTTTGACCGGCTCAGGCACGCCAGGGTGGTGGATGCGGCCAACGGGGGTTTTCTTCTTTCGACTGACCCGTCAAGGCAAGCTGTGGTAAAGAAGTTTCTATACGAATCTTATTCATTGGCAAAAGAATCCGTCCGCCGCCGGAAGGCCGAACGCCTACGGGAGGATCGTGAAAGAAAGGTCCGAAACAGCGAGCTTGACAGACAGGCTCTGGAGATGGTGCCTGATGGCATCATCTGTGTGGATTGCACCGGCCTTTTGTATTATATGAATCGCGCTGCCGAATCGATGTTGAACGAAAACCGGCCGTTGCGGGAGCGTCTGTTTGGCACCGGCTCGCTTGAAGATGCGCTGCGAAGTTACTCCAAAGAGGGGGTCCTTTCCAGAATAAAGGCTTCGATTCGGAGGAATGAAGACAGCGCTGAAATCTTCGGCGATCGAGTTGCGATCGGATGCGGCGGGAAACGATTTGAGGTGGAACTTGGTGCTCAGGTTCTGCTACTCCGCGATGGCACCGACCAACATTTGATCGATAACGAGATTGGAAAACTGTATCGGCATGAACTAAAGGCGGCACTAGATGTTATCGGTGTCGGCCTGGCTACAATCAAGCAGCTCGTTGCCGAGGGGCGTACCGAGGAAGGGGTAGAATTCCTGGACCAAGTTGAGGCCAAGCGAGCGGAACTGGTCTCCATGCTTGAAGAACGGATCGATTTTATACGACTTCACTCGGACTCGTTTCATATACGCCCTTCAACTGTCAATCTAAACTTGGTGGTGGACAAATGCGTCACAGATTACAGGGACGCCGCAGGGGCCAAAGGTCTAAGGATAAGCTCTAACCACCTCCACATAACAGCGATTCAGGTAACAGGGGAGGAGCGCTTTCTGGTCAGGGCGCTGGCCAATATTCTGAGAAACGCTGTTAAATTCTCTCCCAAGGGGAAAGAAATCAAAGTCTCGATAGGAGAGGTCAACTTTGAAGCTTTCATCCGAGTTGAAGACAACGGCCCTGGAATCCCACCCGAGAATCTCGGGAAGATATTTCAGTTGGGGTTCACCACAGACGGGACTGGGAGAGGACTTTATCTGGCTCGTAGAATAGCCTCAGCCCACGGCGGGAGAATAGACGTTAAAACCAAGCCTGATAATGGGGCCACCTTCACGTTTTGGCTGCCTCTGCTAAAGGAGTCGTAAATGAAGAATCGCCCGACCGTGCTGTTGGCAGACGACGAGGACATAATCCGCCGCAAAGTACTCATGATGCTGGGCGACACGTTTCACTTCGAACAGGCCGCGACCGCTCGATCTGCGCGTGAAAAATCCGAGAAGAGCTATGATGCAGTACCTGTTGGATATCGTCTTCCCCGACGGCAACGGGATAGAAATCTGTCGTGAAATAAAAGAGCGGGACCCTCACAGCACCGTAATCATAACGTCGTCTATGGAAAGCGTGGATGCTTGGAATCAAGCCTTCCAAGCCGGTGCGGACGGATACCTCGAAAAGAGAGAGCTACTTGGGTTGGACCCGCGGAAGCTTGTGCTCACGATCCTCAATTTGGTTGAACGTAATCGACTGCGGCGGCAAGCAGAGGCGACCAATCGGCGTCAGACGGAACTCTTGTCCGTCTTGTCGCATGATGTCAGGGCACCGTTTCAAACATTGCTCGGCACCATAGAGTTGCTCAAAAAAAATCCCGCGAAGCAGGCGACCCACAACATAGAAACGCTTTATAGGTGTGCTAAAGATCAACTTGCCTTCATTAATTCCCTGCTGGAATTCTTGAGGCTCGAATCCGGTACCGTGGGCCTGCGTCGCTCCCCATTGGATGTCAACCTTCCCGTCAATCTTTCAGTCCAGAGGCTGAGCAGTCTTGCTGCCCGAAAAGAGATCTCTCTGAAAACCAACCTGCAACCGGATCTCCCCAAAATAGACGGTGATATAGCGAGGATTTCGCAACTTGTCGGCAATCTCGTCAGCAATGCCATCAAGTTCACTCCCAGGCATGGGCAGATCAAGGTGAGGACCTCGGTCGCGAACAAGGACGGCGTTTCGGGAGTAGAGATTTCTGTTGAGGATACCGGATTGGGAGTTAATCCAAAGGACCGCGAAAAGATCTTTCAGCGCTTTCATCGAGGCCGCGATACCGGAACGGAAGGAGAGACCGGAACAGGGCTGGGCCTGTCCATCTGCAAAGAAATAGCTCATCTGCATGGAGCGACACTGAGAGTCGATGACAGGAAGCCGCAAGGAACCATTTTCACGGCCTGGTTTTCTGCGCTGTCCTCCCATATCGGAAACGATTCAAAGACAGGCCGTCACGCTCGGTTTTCAGCGGAAGCCGACGCCGGAGGCAACCCCGCGGGGCAATTGACGAATCGTTCCACCGCATGATAGGTTGATAAACTGAGAAAAATGTACGGTGACTCTGAAACGTTTGACCCCTAGTTTGTTTGCTCGACGCGCCGCAAAAAGGCCGAATCCCGCCGGATCGAGAGCATTAGTGCGTTACGCAGGGACTATTGTCGTTGCGGCAATGATGCTTTGTGGATGCCAGCTTGTCCCTCACCAGCCTGAAGCTGTGTTCGTTCTGTATCGAGACCGCATGAAATCCAAAAACCTGGAAGAAGCGCGATCTCTACTCACCAGTGATTCAAGAATGCTGGCTCTACAACTTGCTACCGACCACAAACTGAGGCAAGCTCCTGAATCATTGGCGCTCCTTAACGCTCTGGATCCCCTCGGTACTCCTGTAGTCATGAAATCGGACGAAACTTCCGCCCTGCTGCAGTTAAGAACACTGAAGGGCGGGTTGAGACTGATCCGGCTGATTCGAAAGGACCCGAACTCACCCTGGAAAATCGACATCACCGATGAGCTGCAATCTCTTCAGTCTTTTCTAGAGGCTCGTAGCACCTTGGACATGATTCGGGAGCAGGCTGGCGAATATGCGGCCACATATAGGGCATTCAGCGATCAACTTGATAAGATGCACGTACCCGAGCCACCGCCGGTCAAGGCAGCGACCCTAAAATCTCCGGCTCCAAAACAGCGCAAGAAGCCGAAAGCACAAAAGAAGAGTAGCACTAAGAAAAAAGGACACAAAAAGCAGGTGAATCGGCGTTGATGTGAATTGATGCGGGATGTGCGAAACTGTCTCAAAACTCTTGAATTGGACGCAATCGTAACACGAAATTCCCTCACCCTGACCCTCTCTCAAGGGGCGCGGGGACGCTAATAGAGACCTTGGATCAGCTCCCTCGCCCTCTGGGAGAGGGCTGGGGTGAGGGCACCGAAAATGCCCACCAGGCTTAATCGTGCCACGACGGCAGCCCTGCGCCGAAGCGCGGGTCTACTTTCTAGCGCCCCAATGAGGCTCAAATGCACGTGGCCGGAGGGACCGGTGATAGTAGCTCGGTCCCGCGCAGGACGCGGGATTGCCGGGAAAAGGGGGCAGCGTGCTACGAATTTCGTTTGTGCTTTGGTTTTGAGACAGTTTCGGAAAGCCCGCCCCACGCAAGTGAATGCTAACACTCCTTGCAATCTCACCTTGACCGTTGAGAATCGGCATGTTATCGGTGGCTTTATCCCTCCGGCGAATCTGACGGACGTGAAGGTTTAACGCAGACCTTCAGCTTCAGAATTCCGAGGGGGGAATTGTCAAGTTTGTTACAAGTGTCGTATCTCAGTAATCGGTGCACCCTGCAATCAATCCCGCGTACCGCGCGGGATCGCCGCAGAGTGCGCATAGAAAAAAGAATAGCATATTCAACGCTACGTGAATCACCCAGGCGAGCGCTCAGGCCGAAATTGGCCCCTTTGTCGCAGACCGGGACTTCCGGTGCTCGAACGGATAGACGCTCTGCAAAACAGCATTCTCTGAGGTCTCTGCGTTCTCTGTGGTGAGCTTTCGCTTATTTCATAATTGCGGAGGGAAGATGTTCTCAAAGCTGGTAAGAGCTGAACAAGCTCTTCACCTTTTGGATTTGCCCGATAAGGCGCAGTTGGAGCAAAGTGTGGCCGAGGGCCTGCTTAAGCCGGCCAAAGAAAGCTCCAAAGGGCCGTGGTTCCTCGTAGCAGACATCGTCATGTTCAAGTTAACCCAGGCCATTTCTCACGTCGGAGTGGAGCCGCATAAGGCTGCAAGATACGCAGAGGCAATTCTCGGTACGCGGCTCCAAGCCCACGACAACAACGTCGTAGATTGGATAGAAAACGAAACCCAGGAACTGTTCTGCTTTATTGCCGACAATCAGTTGACAAGGATCTTCCTCAGAAATAAGGAGGATTCCAAGGAAGTTGACGTAGGCGCAGTCAAGCCGGTTTTGTTTCCAACCACCAAGTGTGAGATCAACGTTTTCCGGGTGATCAGACCGGTGGTATTTCGGACGCGACAGCTACTTGGCCCTAAATGAGGCCCGCTGGTGCCGACCCCGCCCCGTCTCTACCGCTATCTGCCGGCTACGCAGCCTTTGATACTAATAGCTTTCATTACTGAATCCAGTTGCTTCAGAGCCGCGCCCTTTTTCAACTTGTAATTCTTGATCTGCGTCATGTTGCCCGAGTCGATGGCTGAGCCCAACACGGTATCTATGGTCTTCACATCTTGCTGGTACCCCTGGGCCAGTCGGATAAGCTCAGCGCAACTTTTGGCCAGCAAATCATCGGCATAGGTATGCGCTGTCATAAAGAGCATCGCTAAACTGACAATCGCGACAGCCGCGCAGTATTCAATCCGCCTCTTCATTCAGTCCTCTCCTCTCCTTCGGGCTAATGGACATGGTTTCGGCCGGGGCCGGCGCACCGGCATCGGCCAAGCCTCGGCAGGGCCTCCTTATATCACAATGCAACAGCAGCACAACCGTAATTTTGGCATGCATTCAGTTACAGCCGGAATTTACCGGTGGCTTCGTGGGGTGGGCTTTCTAGCCCGCCATTGAACAGGGGTTTCCGCGGCAGGCTGTCCCGCGCCTCGCGGGACTGCCCCACAAGACTGAATGGATACTAATTTTGTGTGCTTTTCCTTGACCTGCCCATCAGTCTTTGCATAATAAGATCAAACTTTTCAGGCTCTGCGAGAGAAGTTCTTTCTTCCACTCGCTTTACCGATGAATCATGAATAACAACAGGGCAGGTGCCCGAGAGGAAAGCAATGTTCAACAAAGTGACTACGACAATCGACGAGGATCTGTGCACAGGATGCGGCCTGTGTGTGGAAATATGCCCCAGCAGAACTCTGTCAATACAAAACGGAAAAGCTGCGGTAACAGGCAGCCGATCCCTGAACTGCGGACACTGTATGGCGGTTTGTCCGGAGGGGGCAGTCACGGTGGGAGCGATTGACGAGAGTATGTCGCAATTCGTCAATTTCGAGCCCGATCACAAATGGCTGCCGCACGGAGAATTCGACACGGCCCAACTGGCCAGGTTGATGGCGTCAAGACGCTCCTGTCGCAATTTCTTGGACAAATCGGTCGATCGGTCGATTCTGGAAGATCTGGTAAAAATCGGGTGCACAGCACCTTCCGCCACGAACTGCCAGCTTTGGACGTTCACAATATTGCCGACTCGGAAGGCAGTGTGGGAGCTTGGCAAGGGGGTCAAAGATTTCTACGTCAAATTGAACTCCACGGCCGAAAACTCTTTGCTACGGACGTTCCTCAAGCTCATCGGAAAGCCCGAGTTGGATCAATATTACAGAGAGTACTACGAGACCGTGAAAGAGGGCTTGGCCGAATTTGACCGGACCGGAGTCGATCACCTGTTCCATGGCGCCCCATCGGCCATTGTGGTCGGATCCAGGCGAGGGGCCACGTTGCCCAGGGAAGACTCAATGCTCGCCGCTCAGAACATACTCTTGGCTGCTCACAGCATGGGGTTGGGAAGCTGTCTGATCGGCATGGCAGTGGAAGCGATGAAGAATGATCGAAAGCTCCAGAGGGTAATTGAAATTCCACCCAAAGAGACGGTTTATGCAGTTATAGCTTTAGGTTATCCGGACGAACATTACACGCTTCAGGCCGGCAGGAAGAAACCTGTTGTCAGAGTCTTTGAACAGTAAGTTGTGATGGAGAGGGAGCGATCTAATGAAAAAATCCATGGGTGCAAAAACAATTCTTTATCCGACCCCGGTCCTGATCGTGGGCACTTACGATAAGTCCGGTAAACCCAATGTCATGACCGTCGCCTGGGGCGGGATCTGCTGTTCGTCTCCACCTTGCGTCTCCATATCCGTTCGCGAGGCCACATACACGTACGGCAACCTCATGGAGCAGAAAGCGTTCACCATAAGCATCCCATCGGAGAAATACGTGAAGCAGGCCGATTTCATCGGAACCGCGTCGGGGAGGGAAGTCGACAAATTCACAGCCACCGGACTTACGCCTATGAAAAGCGACGTGGTCAATGCCCCGTATGTTGAAGAGTTTCCGTTAGTATTGGAGTGCAAGATCATTCATACCCACAAAATCGGCCTTCACACTCAATTCGTCGGTGAAATACTCGACATCAAGGCCGACGAGTCCGCTGTCGGAGAACACGGCCCTGAGATCGAAAGGATCAAGCCTTTCTTGTGGTCGCCTGATTACGGCCGCGGCTATTATGGGGTTGGCCGGAATCTGGGCAAGGCGTTCTCAATAGGAAAAGACCCGAAATAGCCTTACTTGCGAAGCGGAAGGGTGGGCCTGACTCTAGGTCAAAAGACGATACTCGCTTGACTGCACGAAAGCGCGCACGGGTCTCTTAACCACAAGGAAATCGAGGAACTCCTCCAAGCGCATGGAGCAAGAGAATGAGGTGTCCCGAGGACCGCAAAAGGACTCGTGTGGTGGTTTATTACTGGTTGTCGTAAGTGCGGTCGCGGATTTTCAAGGTAGAGATTGCTTCGTCGTTTCACTCCTCGCAATGACATTCCCACTACCTGTCATTGCGAGCGCAGCGAAGCAATCTTCTTCCGTACCGGGTCCTCATGTCACAGTATTTGCGAAAAGGAGTACTCAGTCGTCGGCCCAGAACCCCGAGTCAGTAACACCGCCACAGAATTCCCGGCGAACGGAGGCTGGCATGTATTGTCCCAAGTGCGGATGTGAATACCGCGAAGGCTTTTACGAGTGCTCAGACTGTAGAGTCTCTCTGGTCTATGACCCGCCGCCACAAGCGAGGCCCGCTGCCCGGAAACGCGAACTTGTTACAATTCTGCAGACCGGTGACCCAGCTCTCATTGCGGTCCTCAAATCGGTACTCGAAGGTGAGGAAATTTGGTACGTAGTCCAAGGTGAAGGAATGTCGAACCTTTTTCCCGGAGTGCTAGGATACCACCCTGTCACTTTTCAAGTCGATTCAGAGGACGAGGAGAAGGCCAGGGAGTTGCTCCAGGAATTTGATTCCGAAATGTGGGAAGGACCAATCGAGCCCTGATCGGGAAAGCTCGATCAGCCTGACTCATGGGCCGGGCCTTGCTGCTTGCGGCGGGAGATCGCCGCGGAGGTCGGCTTCGTTACTCCACACTGAGCAGGAATGGACGGCGCGAAAAGAGGGAGTCAAGAAACAAGAGCTGACGCCGTTGGGGGCATTACTCGAACAAAACTGCGAATGATACCGTTCCGCAGTGAACCGGGTGATTCTTTGCGTTTTGGGCTTGTTGGGGCAGAGAGAAAAGGCCGAGAAAACTGCTCAACTAGCCAAGCGACAATAACTGAATCAGTTGGCGCAGATTTGACAAATCCTTCGGCGAGATCTTTGTTATCTGGAATCCGCCGTACCACTCTTTGGGCGATTTGCGTGCCTCAATCCATCTACACTCCACTTCAAGCCAGATGTTATCGACGTCCAAAAATGGGCGACAAGCAATCATTAAGGATATGACCTCCCCGATCCTCGCCTGAATACCGGTTATGCCTATTCCTTTTTCCGTAACATCGCGAATCCTGCCCTGGCGGTTCGGTAGGCCGGGTTCGTGGATAGGAATGGTCATGGACAAAAAGTGTCTGGGCAGTTCCCGAACGTCGTTGATTATGACGGTATCCTGGCCGGATCCACGCTGACCGTAAATCTCCGCAACTGTCATAATTCCGCTATTCACGAGTTTGGAGAAAGCGCTCTCAAGTCCTTTCGCAGATAGTTCATATTTCTCCATGAGTCCCGCGTCGGTCATACCGGAACGAATATCCTTTACGATGTCCTTGGCCTGTATGATTCTTTTGCTCACCTGCCATCCCTGTCCTAATTTCCAGCGAGAGAAATTGACCCCTCAGCAATTTGCGACTCCCGGTAGCGTATGATTATCGACTCATGTCGATGATTTCCATCCGATTATTTGTATCCGGGTATTTGGAAGAAGGGCCTTCTGTTAAGATCACCAGACGCGGTTCAATTCCATGCGATTCAAGCCACGATCGAGCATACGCCTTCCAGTTGTGCGGATGATCGGGTTCGTGGATCGGCCAAACACCATACGAAAACAACAGCTTCTGGCACGTGGCCCTTTGAGAGCTTACAGATGTAATCCATGCAGGCAGCTTGTATCGGCTCAAGATTCTGGCTGTTCTGCCGCTTCTCGTTGGAACTATCACAACATCCGGTGTGACTCGTTCCACCACGGTGAGGACGCCAAGCGCCACGAGGTCGGCTAGAACGGTGCCGCCGCTCCGATCGCGTTCCGTCAGTGCCTGTCTGGCCGGGAAATAGGTCCGGTGCGGCTCGACAGCCTCGGCAATCCGGGCCAGCATGCCTACACATTCCACTGGATACCGGCCCATGGCGGACTCCTCCGATAGCATAACACAATCGGTGCCGTCCAGGATGGCATTGGCAACATCCGTAGACTCCGCGCGGGTAGGACGCCGGTTCCTGGTCATCGATTCCAACATCTGAGTGGCTGTAATAACCGGCTTACCCAGCACATTCGCCTTCTGAATCAATTGCTTCTGTACAACCGCGATCCGTTCTATGGGGATTTCCACGCCAAGATCACCGCGGGCTACCATGATACCGTCAGCCGCATGCAAAATACTGTCGATTTGATCGAGTGCCCCGGAACGTTCTATTTTAGCTATGATAAGTAAGTTCCCACCTAAGACCGTTACTGCATCGCGGACCGCCTCAATGTCCTTGGCAGACTCCACAAAAGACTGACTGACCGCATCGATTCCCTGTTCCACGGCAAATCTGAGACACTCTTGATCCCGGTCGGTGAACGCACTAATTCCAAGATCTATACCGGGTAAGTTGAGCCCTTTTCGGGAGCGAAGCTCTCCGCCGACCAGCACCCGGCACCGAACTTCCGGTCCCGACACTTCCAGAACTTTCAACTGGATCAGTCCGTCGTTGAGGAAAAGGGCGTCGCCTTTCTTAACGACGTCGGGCAGATGTGCAAAACTAACTGAAGCCCTTGTCTTGTCTCCCACGATATTCTGAGTGGTCAACGTAAAGGTGGTCCCAATCTCTAATTCTATAGGCTCACCGGCTAACTCCCCAATCCGCATCTTGGGACCGGGCAGATCGGCCATGATGGCCACAGACCTGCCCGCTACTTCGGATGCTCTTCTAATTAAGTCAATTCTGTGTTTGTGAGCCGTGAGATCTTCGTGAGAAAAATTCAGTCGCGCAACATTCATCCCTGCGCAAATCATCTCTTCAAGAATCGCAACCGAGTCTGATGCAGGCCCGATTGTGCATACTATTTTTGTTTTGTGGGCTGAAAGGTTCATGATGTTCGGTGCCCCCTTTTGCCGTCCGACTATCTCCAGGATATTATCCCGATTCGCTTTTAAACAAGTGACATCGTGTTTCTGGTAGGGGCGGGTTTCAAACCCGCCCTTACATGTCGTCATGTCGAGTACGCGGGCACTGTAGGGGCACCTCTTGTGGGTGCCCACGAGAGAGCAGACACTAGGTCTGCCCCACGTGCCCGGATAGGAGCCCAGGGTAACCCCGCTATATCCTGTCTAGGGTTGTCATTCGATTCACGACGTATTGAGACTAGACCGCGAAGGACAAATCTTCGATGGTCTCAGCCCCCTACTGTGCTTCTGCTCAATTCAGCCTCTGTGCTAAATCCGTTAAGCCGATACAAAGTGACGGGTGCGTCAATGCCCTTGAGAAAACATTCTCGCGTCTCTTTTACCGAAGCCTCTCCGTTCAAATTACGAAAGACTTCCGGTGACACGAGCACCTCGCCGCCCGCGGCTTTCGCCTGAATCCTAAAAGCGAGATTTATGGGACTTCCTATGGCTCCGTATTTCATGCGTTTCTCGGAGCCGATATTGCCGACAATTAGCTGCCCGGTATTCACTCCAATCCCCATTTGAAGTTCGGGGAGGCCCAGCGGCAGATTGGCACTGTTCAATCCTTTCATGGCGTCCTGCATTTCCAAGGCGCATGCCACCGCGCGCCCGGGGTGATGCGGGAGGGACTTGGGCGCTCCAAAGAATACGAGTATCCCGTCCCCGGTGAATTCGTCGATGGTGCCTCCGTGTTTCAATATGATATCCGTCATTTCGCCAAGGTAACGGTTAATCATTTCCAAAACTTGTCGGGGATTTAACAACTCCGTTGTACGAGTGAATCCACGAATGTCCGATACCAAAATAGTGATCTCTCTAAGCTCCCCTCTCAGTTCCACCCCCCCTGGGGATTTGAGGATTTCGTTCACGACCTCCTCGCTCAAGTACCGGCCGAAGGTCTCCCTGACGGAGTCCAGGCGCTTGTGCTCCTGAACCATGCTATTGAATCCTTCCCCCGTACGCCCGATCTCATCATTGGAAAATACCGGGATGCTGGCGTCGAGATCTCCGTTGCGGAATGTTTCCATAGCGGCTTCAAACGTCTTGAGCGGCTCGGAAACACTCTTGGCCATGAATATCGATACCGCAATCGCCTCGGGAATGAACACAGCGAGGAGAAACCAGATCAGCAACGGCATGTGGGAAATGAAGTTTCCTATTGATTGCTTTCCCACCTCAATCTCTTGAATCTGGCCTAACGTCACCGTCCCGATCATTGCAAGGGGAAGTGTTGTTATCAATAGAGAAACAATCAGCATCTTCGGAAGAACATTGATCCTGAATGTGAGTGGAGTTTCGAGCAATGCCCGGGGCGGAAAAAACTCACGCATCTTTGTACGGATCCAACGTTCCTGGAAGAAAAATATCGCACTAACCGTTAGAGGAGCAGCGATCAACACCATCCAGGCCGAGATCTTATCTGCGGAGTTGTGGGTCCACGGATAAAGTTTCGGGGGAAGACTGTGACCGATTAAGTAAAAAGTTGTGGCGCCAATAACCCACCCTACGAGCGTTGTTCCTGCGAGCCGTACAGGCAGTTTCAACAGGTCTCCTGCCAAAACGCGGAATCTGTCGATGTCTACTTCCTGTGTTCCGCCAACCCCGTGAGGCTGTAGCTTTCTCTTGATTTCTCGTACCAGAGGGAGAGCCCAGCTCAGGTTGATGGGGGCAATCACTGCAACCGCGGACATCCATACGATCGCGACGATGACCACTCTTGCCATCAGGCTTTCCGTCACGGTCCCGGGAGCCGGATTGGATTGAACCAGCGCGAAGTATACAAAGGTAAGCAGGACCCCGATAAGGTTCCCGAACACGTTGATCACAGCCGTAGCTTTCACAAGAATCGTTGCCGGGGAAATCCTTTTGTCAGTCATGGATTCCATCCTTCTCGATGCCGCTGGAAGCCAGGTACGTTGCACCTCCAAGTTTCTTATCACAGGTCGGCCTACTAGATCGAATGTAGAGTAGCGGATTGGAGTTGAGGAAGGCAAGGGCTGGGAAATCCGGCAATCACGGGAGATCGCGTCTGCACAATGCTCCCACGCCTCGTGGTTTAGAAATCTGTTTTCATCGAATATGAGGCCAGGGGCAGTCCTTGACCTGCCAAAAGCGTAGAACCGACATGCTGCACAGCCGAATGCGCAGTTCGTTCACCGATCGTCTGAAATGTCAGGCCTCCGGCGCTGTACCAAGCACCTTGCTCAGCTCCACCGCTATTTTCCGAAAGCGTCTTTGAGCAAGCGCTATCCCCAGCGAGGGGAAAAAGCGATTGGTCCACCAATACACCTTCCACCAGGACGGCACGATAATGATGGGTTTATTCTTTGCCACTGAATCTATTACCTTTTCCGCGAAACAGGGGGTGACATGGGCCGGAGCCTTTCCCACATCTGGTGCAGCTTTTCCTGGGGGATATCTATGAGCATTTTGCCGTACTTGCCGCCTCCTTCCAGGATAGGTGTACGGATTACCCCAGGACATAAGGCACTGACGCGTATCCCGAAAAGTGCGGCTTCGGCTCGTAAAGACTTTGAAAGACCTACCACCGCATGCTTGGTCATCGAATAGGCCACGGCTCCCGGAGAAGGCATGAGACCTGCCATGGATGCAGTATTGACGATGTGCCCGAATCCTTGGTTCATCATGATCCCATAAGCTGTTTGGACTCCGTTTACCACTCCGCGAAGATTGACGTCCATGATCTGATTCCATTCTTGGATGCCGTAGTGGTGCACGTTCCCGCCGATAGCGATTCCCGCATTATTGAACATGTAGTCCAGTCGGCCGGTACGATCGACAGTATCGTGGACGAGCTGTTGCATGGCAGGGAAATCAGTAACATCCATCTTCACGGCTGTGGCTTTTCCGCGGGTTAAAGACCTGATTCCGGACGCGACTTCTTCTGCCAGTACGACTTGACGGTCCGCCAATACCACCTCGCAGCCCCGTTTTGCCAGTTCTTCGGCAAGCGCTCGGCCGATTCCGGACGCTCCACCGGTGACAATCGCAGTAGCATCGCTGAAAACACGAATTGTCTTATTAGATTTCATCGTCAGCACCTTCCGTATCCCTTCATCAGTGTGAATGTGTTTCTTATAACCACTTCATGGCAGTTAATGACAGGGCTTCATTGACCCCGTCTTCTATCATCGAGGATCGCGCGTCTCTGAACATCTTTTCAATAGGATATTCTCGGGACAAACCACTGGCACCGAATATCTGTATCGCCTGACTGGCTGCCTCAAATGCGGTTTCCGTGGACAGGCACTTGCATGCAACGGCATGGGGGCCGGAGGGTCGGGAAACAGAGGCGTTATACACGGCCATCCGTCTGGCCGAGGCACGGGCCGCCTCGACCATGGTGAACATCTTGAAGAGTTTCAATTTGATGTTCTGGTGCTCGATAATGGCCACGCCGCCTTGAACGCGCTCCTTGGCATAATTCAGCGCCTCGTCAAGGGCTGCCCTTGCCACCCCCGCGAAGACGGCCGCCATACCGCCGTTGACCTCGGCAAGTGATCTCTCTTCCAAAAGCTCGTTCATCCCCAGCGCTTCTCTCATCGTGGGCGTCAGAACCATATTGTCGGCAGGAATCCGGACGTCATCGAAAAATATTTCACCTTGGTTCAGGGGGCGCTGCCCTATCTTGTCTAAAGGTTTTCCACGAGAGATGCCATCCAGATCCAAGGAAACAAGGGCGAGGCCCTGACCTTTCATCCCCATATCAGGGTCTAGACCGACGTGGAGCAAGGCGTGTGTGGCGATGGTGCCGTTGGAGACCCAAGCAGATTTTTGGCCGTTAATGACGTATTCATTATCTCTTAGCACAGCCTTAACCGAGGGCCCACATTTGGGGTCATCGCCACCCAAGGTCCAGTCGGTGCCGTGATCCGGTTCGGTTATGGCCCAGCAGCCGATAAGCCCGCCATCATTGTCCTCTACAAATTGGCTCACCATTTCGCGCAAAAATTTCTTTCCCGGGAAATAGGGGACCAAAGATGCGGCGGTATAAAAGGGCATGGCAGATACTCCCAAGGAGATGGCTAGCCCGGCGTCAGCGTATCCCAACTCCTCTGCGATGAGGTACTCTGTAATGGGGTCGACATCTTCCTTAATGCCGCCCATAGCCTTTGGGATACGTATCTTGTGCAGGCCCAGCTCGCGGGCTATTCTAAAGACGTCCCAAAGCACCGACCCCTGAGCGATCACGTCGGCAGGATCGTGAAGCTTATCTAACTCGACGCCGGCAGGACGCATCACTTCGGCGCCGAATTTGCGTACGGTATCTCGCATCGCAATTTGCTCTTTTGTCAGGTTGAAGTCTATTTCCCGGTAACTCATCACATCTGCCTCTTTTGACAAGGAACTTGATTTCAATCAAAATAAAAATCATGCGGTTATCCACTAGCAGCTCAGGCAAGGCTTGGGCTATGCCTCGCGCCCACAGTGACAACCGCGACTTTGTCTTCGAACTTGCCCCTATGTATACCCGAGGATCATTCCGTGCCGGAGAAGCGATCCCACCGCAGGAACGCGTGTCGCGCAAATTGAACGGGATCCACCTCAGCCACGACCTTACCAGGCAGCATGGTGTTGTCGCCTTTGGTGTAGATCGCTCCCAACATCTTGACTACCTCGACTGTGGCCCAGGGGTCGTTATCCGAAGGGTTCATCACCACTTCAGCTTTACCGATCCTTATTTCCGCAGGCTTGAAGGTCACCGCCTCGCGCACCAGCCTCGGATTGTAGTCGAAGCCTAAGCCTTCAGGATTGGGGAAATGTTTAAAGTTGTATGAGTAACGTTCTTGCACCGCCTCGCCGGATGCGGTGCCTGCAAAAAATTCCGCCAGTCCGGCGTCATTAGGCTGCCCCGTCAACTCAGACTTGACCTGGAAATATCGCACACCATGGCGCTCTACCCAACCCTCGGCAAAATCGCCCTGGTTGTCGAAGTGGATGTCGGCCATCTTCTTGGGGTAGCCGAACACCTCCCGGCCACCGGCCATGGCCATGTCATTAGTGACCGGCATGGCGAGGCAGTACGCGCCCTCGACGCCATCATGCTCGGCTAAAAGGAACAGCGCAGCCTCCTTGTAGGGCAGGCTGAAATTGGTCTTCGGGTAGTCAGCCACAAAAGCTGAGGCAATAGATTTTTCAGTCGGTTTCAACGGCATGGGCAGAAGGCTCTTGATAATCTCGGGCTTGGTCTCCCAGACAACCATCAGCATCTCGGCACCGTAAAACTCGGGTCGCCTACCAGCCATGGCCATTACTTCCTCAGGCGTTTCTGATAAATTCCATTGCATTCACCTCCTAATCTTGGTGTCCTGGATTATGCGCTTAGCGCGGTATAGATTGTCGTACGAGTCGTAACACGGGTGCTTACAAATAACGGACAGGGTCCTCTTCGTCGAATGTAAACGCCACACCTCTGTAACCATGCGAGGCTCCATTCCTTTTCTGCGACGTTCGCCGCGTTCTCTACATCCGATCGAAATCAAGTTGTCCGCCCGACCGGAGGACGAATTGAGGTTGCTCTGTTTTCGTTCGATTTCCAGGCAGGACGGCGTTTATGGCACTGTTATACTTCGTCCAAGAGTATACGCCGTTTAGACTGACACTATATACAGGCCATGTCAAGCGAAAAGTCGAAACTCACGTTTTGAACCGGTCCGTTGCTTTTGCCCTCATGATTAGCTATGTTAAAAGATAATTTTCTGAAATACATGAGACAGGCAGTTTCATGCCGGGCCCTTGGCCTTGAAAGGGTGCAGTAACCATGACTGTTAGGTTCGTACATAATCATCCAGTGTTCAAAACGGTTCTCAGAGGAAACGAGGAGTGGCATCCGGAATGAACAGGTGGGAAAGAAGAAAACAAGAAACGCGGAAGAAGATCGTCAACATTGCCATGGTTCTCTTCCGCAAACAAGGGTTTGGCGCCACTTCGATGGAGCAGATAGCGCTGGAAGTCGACATCGCCAAAGCCACCCTCTACAGTTATTTCAATGTAAAAGAGGCGATCGTAAGCGAGTACATCGAGCAGAGCCTCAGAGAATCCGAGCCGGAGATCGACGGCCTTCTTCAGACCTTACCCGACACCAGGTCGAGGCTGGTTGCCGTGGCGGAAAAAGCGGCCGCGTGGATAGTGTTGCATAAGGATATTCTACAAATATATATCACTTACCGTCTCCAGAATCTCCAGGAAGAAATTAAGGACCGAAGCAAAAGGAGCGAACTGGAGAATGCCTTTGCGAAAATCATTAGAGCCGGCCAGGATTCGGGAGACCTCCGGACGGATATTAGGAGCGAAATTTTGGCAAAGTATCTTAACCTCATGCACGGGGCGGCGGTGATGAGCTGGTTGCTTGATCAGGTGAATAATCCCCTCTTAGACAGCCTTTCCAAGGCTTATGACCTATTCCTAACGGGTGCGTGCACTCGTGCGCCGCGGTGAGACTTACGGTTAGGAAAACGCGGTAGCAGCCACCCAAATGTCATCGTTTTCTTGCGGAACATCCACCCGCTGACAAACAATCTATTCGGCAGAATTTTCCTCACTTTTTCTCGGTCCGGCAGTTCGATGGAAGGGCAGGGACTCCCCCGCATAGGCGTTAAAATGAGGCATGCCTTGCAACCTTATGAGCCTCAGAGGGGCGCCGAGATAGTAGCCCGGCAATTCATTGCCGGGTAAGCGACCAATTATATATTGGTTCCGCGTCCCATAGGGACGCTTGAAGGTTTGATTTTTAGGATCACATTCGGCCGTCCCTATGGGACGCATGGGTTCTCTTTTTGGCCTCTTTCCCGGCGCTGAAGAGAGTGTCTCAAAACGGTTGTAGTGGCACGATGACGACTCTCGGGGTGGTAGGGTGCGGTTAATCTCGCACCTTGGCCTCCCTTGTCTCCGACGAGCCGGGGCCGGCTATGAGTATGCCTCAGGCAGCCATGAGTCACTCTCCGTCCTGATGTCTTAGGCCGCGGTTAGCACCAGACGCCCCGTCAGCCAATGGCTGTAGAGCTTCTTGAGATTCAAGGTGGCGCACATCAAAGACCATTGAGCCCTCGCATTGGATAATCCGGACACGGTCCACCGTCTAAAGTCCAAGTGGCTCTTTATCCATGCAAAGACCGGCTCAATGATCACCTTGCGGGCTCGGAGTAGCGTCTTGCTTTCCGGGACCTCCCGTTTCTTGCGGTGGCGCTCAACTGCGTCACGATAGATGTTAATGTCTATGAGACGGCCATTCTTGCTCTTGCTGCACTTCCACCGTTCAGGACACGTCAAGTAGTCCCGGCATCGATACCGCCGGATCTCGTTTCCGTTTTTTCCTGTGACTTTCTTCTGAAGAAAGTTCAGCGATGCGCCTTGCGGACAAATACAGACGTCTCGCTCTTGGTCGTAGACGAACTGGGAAGCGTGATAAGGGTCCCATTGAGCGCCTTTTTCCGCAGCGGACTCTCCCGACGACTTGGCGACCAAGACCTCGTACTCCTTCTCTTCGGCCAACACGATTTGAGCCGATGCGAAGTATCCTGCGTCCGCCACGGTTTCCTCTGCGGTTGCGCCCAAATTTTCCTGAACTCGATCCAGCATGGGAACAAGCTGCCCATTGTCATTGCCTTCGTCGACCACTTCCTCAGCCACAATCATGCCGCTTTGTTGGTCTGCCACCGCTTGAGCATTGTAAGAGGGCTCAGTAGACCGCCGGTTCTTCATGTACCGGGCATCCGGCTCGCAGGGATGGACGACCTTCTTGTCAGTCTTATCCAATTCCTGCAAGGCCTTCTGTATCCGCTCCTTGCGTTTCAACTCGTCCTGAAGGGCTTCGGGAAGACGCCATTCGCCGCCCTCCTCTTGCTCGCACCTCTCTGTCTCCGTCATGACGTCGGCAACGCACTTGTCCAAATTCTCAAGCATCCGCTCCAACTGATCTTGGTTCTTGAACTTCTCCCGAGATGATCCGACAGGGATCTTGGTTCCATCCAATGCATGAACCGCCATACCTATCAACTCGGCTTTGACTGCCACTTGAACCGATTGTTTGAATATTCCCTTGAAAACCTTCTTGTTGTCCCTCCAGAATCGCCACAGGGTATTATGATCCGCTGCATTCATACCCGTCAGCCAAATCAATCCCATGTTCTCCATGCATGCCTTCTCAAGCTTGCGCGATGACCTGATTCTGCTGAAATAGCCGTAGAGCCATGCCTTCAACAAAAGATCGGTACTATAGGGAGGACGGCCCGTTTCGCCATTCGGAACTCGAAAACCCAGCACCTCCAAATCCAAGGAATCCACAAAGTCTCCTATGAAGCGCGCTGGATGATCAGGCCCTATCCAGTCATCTATAGCGGGCGGAAGCAGAAACACCTGCTTGTAGTCGGCTCTGATTTGCGGCATAATCCTTTCCCTCTCCGATTCTCTTTTCACATCTCATTAGTAGAATCGGTTGAGAATCGCGAGCCCAAAATCGACTTTTGAGACAGTTTCTCAAGCGCCGGGCTACTATCAAAATGTCCCTACGGGACAAACGCCTGGGGACCAACGGATGAACGTTATTTTAACGCCTATGACGGATTCCCCCCTTAATTGACGTTCGCCCACGCGGCCTCGGGTTCCTCAAGAAGCACGCTGTTGCGATTTCTCCAAATGGTAAGGATCTTGTGGATGAGGTCTCTGATGACCTGTCTTCGAGGCATACAGCGTCCAGTATTGCTCGAAGGATTTTGAGAATGATTTTGATTCGGTGGATCGGCGTGCAGCTTTGCCCATGCTGGTCCTGTCCAAGCTGAAGATCATCAGGCGCATGGCTTGAACGAGAGCTTCTTCGTCATCCGCAGGTACCACCAGCCCGTGGGCGCCATGGACCACGCTCTCACGGGGACCACCGACATTACTGACTATGCAGGGCAGCCCGGAGGCCATAGCTTCGACGACCACACGGCCGAACGTGTCCGTCGTGCTCGGAAACACAAAAAAATCCGCGGACGCATAAGCCTCGGCAAGTTCTTCGCCGTGAAGTTCGCCAGTGAACACAACCGGATAGCCGGCGCAATCCTGTTGCATCCGTTGGGCATAGGAACCGTGGCCCACGACTAGAAGAGATAGCCCGCAGGGGCGAGCCCCATTTTTGGAGATTTTCAAGAGATCCGTCAGTCGTCTAAACGCGCGCGCCAAAATAGGCAAATTCTTTTCGACGGAAACTCGTCCCACATATAATGCTTTGAGATGATCCAGGGGCGTACTCCATTTGCGAGACCAATAGTCCGAGCGCTTCGTCGGACAAAATCGATCGCTGTCAACTCCCCTGGGATAGGCTTTCACTCGTTCCGGTTTCAATCCGCGTTCTATCAGATCGCGTCTTGTGTGCTCCGATGGTGTGAAAACCATGTCGGCTGCATCGTAGAACCACAGACAGTACCTCCAGGCAAGCTCTTCGAGAAAATCGTCATCGGTGGCCTTGCCGACAAATTCCGGGACCTGTGTATGGTATACAGCTTGAAATGGGACCCCCAGCGTTTTGGCGATGATCATGCCTGCCAATCCCACCGGTCCGGGGGTGGCGGCCTGAATGTGGGTGAACTGTTCTTTGTAGCAGTAATCCAACATCTTGAGGAGCGGCGGCCAACAAAGCTTCTGCTGCTCGAATCCCGGCGTGTCCATGACACCGAGCGGCTCAAACAGCTTCAGGCCGCGCCGATTGTTCTCGCCGACGCAAGATATTATCGTGTAATTCTTACCGGTTCGCATTGCTTCACCAAGCTGTTCGTCGAGCGTGCAGGATACTCCATCCACGGTCCCGAAAGTGTCGGTGAATTTAGCCACTTTTGTCTGGGGAGGGGCTGCAACCTTATATTGCTGAAGAATTTCAAGTCCCAGCGTACGCTGAGTTGCAAATTTCCCATACGATACGAAAGAAGGCGTAAGCAATGCGTGCAAAGCCACGGGAAGGCCAAGAGTGGAGAAGAGCCCATAGAAGTTCCTTGAGGCAATATCTCCGAGGATCCTGTTTCCTAATTGCACAATGTGCTTATTCGTCGCAGCATCCAAAATTCGAAACCAATGTTCGCATGGCGGCAACTCTTCTTGGACAAGGGGCTCCATTTTCGCCAATTCACGACCAACGAATGCCAATGCTATTTCGCGGCCCCAGTTCATCGAACTCATGGCTTTGGTATTCTGCCAGAGTTTTCGGACGAACGATCGGCTGTGAATGGTTTCCGGCGGCAACAAGTACCGATCCAAGACACTGAACGATCCTTTGGCCACTCCTGTTAGTTTGAGCCACTGCCATCCCACTGAGTAAATGTTCCACGCCAAGGTATGGGGTGTGGATGCCTCACCGCCTATCACCGCCTCACCTCGCCCGACCGCCTCAAAAAATTCCGTGAAAGAAGAGGCTCCGGGCACATCGGTCCAGATGCGCGCGATTGTCAGAGAAGAATGATCGTCCGAGCCGCCCGTGAGTTTGTGGCCGGGCTGAACCTTCTCTAAAATGCTCCGAAGATACTGATTGGCTAAGATATCCTTTGCGCCGTTTATTTCCCAGGTGTCGAACAGCTCGAGCAGATAGGGGAAATGATCGGCTCTTAATCTCGAACCGGGGCTGAACAACGCATGTGCAAGAGAATGTGCAATTCTATGCTTTCGGAGAAACGGGACCAACGTGGATATGTTTGATCTTATCCGCTGTATTCGCAGATGTTCATCCGGGGTAATATTGTAACATACGACGTGCACCTTGCAGCCGTCGGATGGGAAATACGTAGTGTATTCACAACTGATAAAGACGTCGCTGTGATGGGATATGGCCAGGCAACCATCTATAGAGTTGTGATCGGTGATAGTCACCGCGTCCATTCCCCTGGCCTTGGCAATACGGTACAGATCTTCGGGTTCCGTATACGACTCTTGCGCTCCCAGTTGGCGCAAAATCCATTCACTGGGATGAGTGCTGTACTTGCTGTGAACGTGCAAATCTATACGCATTACCGCCTCCCACAAAAAATCATTCTATGGAATCGTCCGGGGCAGCAGTAGACCTTTGCCGGTCCGAGTTCCGAGTGAAGTCTGCGCTGAAAGCCGAGGAAAACATCGTGGTCCGTACCGCGCCCTGATGTTTCCGGTAGATATTCAGGACATTTGTCATCGGAGAGGCCGGTTTATTGCCTGTCACAGCAGACCCCCTCCATCACGAATGCCACGCTCACGCGTAGCTGACTTCGCTTGCCACGGCCAGCCTTCCGCACTGCCACTTCTTGGTCGGATACTCCTATAAGGGGGCTCTGTTAGGTGGCCGTTAATCGCGTATTAGTTTTCGGTTGACCTTCAAATAGAGCATGGCAGATCAATGCATTTTCAAACAATCAAATACCGAGACGCCTCGGGGGCGGCCGAAGGCCGCCGCTGACTGCGTGCAGCCACCAGACTCGGTGAAATCTTTGCGAAATTATAAAGTTTTTATTATATGTTGCGGGATTACGCTTTGCCAACGCAGCCTTATGCCGTGCCCCCCTCGGTGACTTGTTATAAGCTGTTACAAATACAAATCTCCCTTAGTATAGAGAACTGCATTCCCCGCAATTCGTACCCGGTCCTGCAAGTATTCACAGAATAACTCACCACCCCGCTTTGACACTTGAATAGCATGCAAATGATTCTTGTTCAGTCGGTCAGCCCAATACGGAATTAGCGTGCAATGAGCCGAGCCCGTTACGGGATCTTCGGGGATACCGGCATTTGGCGCAAAGAACCGTGACACAAAATCTGATTCTTCACCCCTTGCAGTAACTATGATCGCTAAAGCATCTTTGATTTGTTTCAACTTTTCAAAATCAGGATTCATTTCTTTTATTACAGATTCGTTCTCAAAAACTGCCAAAATATCTCTGGATTTCAAAACTGCCAAAGGTTCTGCTCCGAGCGCTTCAGAGAGAATAGGAGATTTACCGGTAGGCTCAGGCTTTCTGGCCGGGAAATCCATAGACAGTAATTCGTCCAATTTAGAAACAGTTAACCGTCCGCTGGCCGTTTCAAAATTAACAGAGCGCAACGTGCTCTCGACAAAAGAAAAAACTACAAATGCGCTTGCAAGCGTAGCATGACCGCAAAGATCTATCTCGACTGTTGGAGTGAACCACCTGAGATCGTACCAACCTTTGGATTTTGGAACAAGGAACGCGGTTTCGGACAAATTATTCTCTGCCGCGACGGCCTGTAGCACATTGTCAGGAAGCCATGATTCCATGATGCATACGGCAGCAGGATTACCGCCAAACAACTTGCTTGAAAAAGCATCTACTTGATAAAAAGGTATTTTCATATTGCATTTCCCTTGCTCGCGGCCTGTTCGCGGATCAAATGCGAGGCACTACACGGACATTTGCATTCGCCCGGAGAAAGCATTACGTGCCCCGCGGTATAGACCAAAATTCCAGCGTACCCCGCTACACACCCGCGGTCAACCATAATCTTGGCAGCGATGTGACCATTCACTTATGCGGGGGATCTTCTGCACCTTGTCATTGCGAGGAGTGAAACGTGGGACAGGCTTCCAGCCTGTCTATTAGGGATGACGGGCAAGATGCCCGTCCCACCGGCAATCTAAGCGCCGTTTAAAGGAAAAGATTGCTTCGCTTTGCTCGCAATGACAATCTCTTCGCGCGCATAAGTGAATGGTTTCGCAGCGATGTATGCATTCAGTTACAGGCGGAATTTGAGGGTGGCTTCGTGGGGTGGGCTTTCTAGCCCGCCATTGAAACGGGGTTTCCCCGGCAGGCAGTCCCGCGCCTCGCGGGACTGCTCCGCAAGACTCAATGGTTTCGCAGCCAAGTTTCGGTCCCGGAAAAACCCTATCGCGAATAGATCTGACGCTGTCTATTCTGTTGCTGCCACAACAACCACTGCTGGCGGTCATTGATTTGTCTGGCCCGTTCCTGTCGCTGCCATATAAGCAACTGTTGGCGGTCGCTCATTTGTCTGGCCTGCTCCTGTTGTTGCCATTGCAGCCTCTGTTGGCGTTCGCTCGCCCGCCTTGCCTGTTCTTGCGCCTGCCATTGCAGCCATTGTTGGCGCTGGTACATTTGCCGCATCTGTTCCCCTTGAAGCCACGGCTGCGTCTGGGCTGCAATTGTAGTGGCTGAAATCGAAAAGGCAATGGTGAGTACGAGAATGATTCCCGACAGACGTGTCGCCAATTTCCCTCTTGTTGTTCTCATGTTTGTGCCTCTTGCCTGTTAACCGCATCCCGCCTATGTGCAGACATTCCGCTTCTCGGTGCGCCTCCAGCAGAATGCACATACCGAGACCAAGTGGCTACTATCACAAATCCCGTTTGAGTTCAGCAACTAATCGGAGCCGATTCACACCGGGGGCACAGATTTGTAATACCGATGCGCTTTCAAAGAGGTGAGAATGGGCCGGTAGCAAACGGCACTGACCTGAGCACCATCATGGCGCCAGGTCAGTGGCACCCAACATCCAGTCAAGATCGGGTCCCGGGTGCCATCCCGCGTCCCGCGGGAGGCTTTGTCAGATCCGTGCCGTATTTCCTTGATTGTTCAGCGTTTGATCGCTCACTGGTATAAGGCGGCATTTCCTAAAAGCGGAAAATGATGCGAAGAACCTGGGAAAAAACGCTAGAATTGCCATGAAAACCTGTTATAGTACATTTTAGCGGTAGTGTTGGGACCTGGAGATGGAAAGGCGCTTAATCATGTTACCCATCTGTAATCCAATGCGGTCCGGCGCCGTGACCGGGAATGGACGAGCGCGAATCCTCGTTCGAGGAGTAATCTCGGTAGCATTTCTACTCTTGATCTTTGGCTTGCCCGATCTTTGCTTTTCCTGGACGGGCAGGGTGACGGAGGTTCTTCGCGGGGACTGGATAAAGGTAATACGGGACAACGGGAAGGTGGAGGCCGTCCGCCTTTACGGAATTCACAGCCCCGGGGAAACACAGGCATTCGGGAATATGGCCAAGCGCTATACCGTCGGCCGTGTTTTGGGTAAGGTAGTTGACGTGCACCCCCTGATACGCGATCAGTTTGACAGAGTCATAGCCTGGGTTTTTGTGGACGGCAAGTGCCTGAACAAGGAACTCTTGAGACAAGGAATGACATGGTGGTACCGTAAGTTTTTGCCGTTTGAAACGAGTTTGGCAAAGCTGGAAGAAGGTGCCAGGAAAGCTGGGATAGGACTATGGGCGGACCCGCATCCCGTGCCGCCCTGGGAATTCAATGCCTTGTCGCCGAGTGTCCCGGCCGCTCCGGAAAAACATTCCACTATCGGGAGACGAGGGTCGGTAGCAGACGCTATCAGGGCTCAAACAGGGCCGGTTCGAAATCTGTTCGGAAAACAGGGCTCAGTGCGGGAACGACTTTCCGGACACAGGATCTCGGGCCAAGGAGGAACTCAGTAGTCTTCGTCCGTCTGCAAGTTCAATTGTTTCAAGGCCGCCGCACATTCATTTAGCGCTGTTGCTTTAAGAAAGCGGTATTATTCTCTTTACAACCCGATCGTACACTTCATTGAAAGCGAAATAGCATCGGCTCATATTCACCAGACATCGGATTGGTATCGCTGTTATGCAGAAGAGGCATGGCCGTACGGTCCGAGGCCCAAGCGTTTCGTCATCATGAGCGTGCCGGTCGCTTGTTAGGCGGTGATGCCCTCCTTTCCGAGCTTGAGTCAATCCGAAGTTGTCTTCCTTGCTACTTCCTTGGTAATGCGCCGTTATTGTCCTGTTTCAACTTGTCCTCACTTTCCAAGCATGTTGCCAACGCATCCAACACGCTTTGGTAAGCCTCGTCGGTCGACGTACCACCGGGTACCGGATTTGATCCGAATTTGGCAACAACCATTCGGGCTTTCGGATCTATGTATAGGCGCTGGCCGTACACACCTCTCGCCATGTAAGCGCCGTTAGGGTTGTTCATTACCCACCACTGGCTTCGGTACGACCAATTAGCCACCGTGGATTTATCGGTATCCGGAATTGCTTTGCAATGATCTCCACCGTTGGTTATGTCCTCAACAACACTCTTCGGAACCACCTGTTGCCCGTTCCAATTCCCCATTTGCCTCATCATTTCCCCAAAACGAGCAAAGTCGCGCAGAGTCACGTTCAGTCCGCCGAATGCCGCCTCCTTCCCTAACCGGTCCACAAGGTAGTAGGCATCGCGGTCAGTTCCAATCTTGCTCCATATCAGCTCTGATACTAGCTCGGACAGCGACTTGCCCGAAACCTTGCTTACGACCCATGCCAGTACGTCGGCGTTTGGGGACTTGTAACGCACGCACTTGCCATTTGATTGTTCCGATTCTTTCAAGTTCTGGAGAGCCTCATAAAGATTAGACTGCCCCTGACACTCCTGCGGGCCGGGAATCCACCAGTTGGCTGCGGCCAGATAGCAGCGGATGCAGCGGATGTCAGATTGAGGGTTCGTTGTGTAATCTTCCAAGAACTTGACATCGACGCGCATATCCATGACCTGTCTGATCGTCGCGTTGCCATAAGCCGAATGAGCAAGTTCAGGAACGTATTGTGAAACGGGCGCGTTTTCGTCGATCACACCTTCCGATATCATGACAGCCGCAACCAATCCCACGAATGATTTGCTTGCAGAGAAGAGCAGGTGGCAGGTTTCAGGTCTCATGCACCTTGCATAATGCTCGTAGACGATCCTACCCTTGTGCAGTACAATAACGGCATCGGTGTAGTCGTCAAACTTCAATTTATCGATCTGTTTCCGGGCCTTGGGCAATGCTACAAGGCATGTGCCTCGATCTACCTGTTTGGTAGGAACAAGTTCGCGGGTATGCTGGTAGGACCAGGTGGTGTTAGGGGGCAGGAGCCAGTTCGTTTTCTCCGCAGTAACTGTAACTCGCTTTTCAGGAAGCGGATGAAAACCCTGCATCAATTTTTCAGGGTCACAATTTGCCGGGTGACTCAGTTCCAGGGGTGCCTGTGCGGCCACTTCGCAGGCGATCAGTACGAGAACGCAAATCATTGTGCCCGCTCGTTTCATGATTTCCCTCCCTCTTTTCCAGCATGCAACATTGGGGATGATGTTGAATATGGACGTACGACACCGCAGGCACAGTCAGAGCAATCCAAAAATCACTGTGCGCATTAAGCCCGGATCTGGTGTCAAAACCTGCCCGAAATTTGGGACAAGGGGCAGGCCGGGGCAAGCCATCGGCTCACCCGACAGGAAAAGACGCTTCACTATTGACGGCCTTTTTTGACCGATAGTGTTTTCGGGGCGCCCGTTTGAATCTTCCTGCACAGTCTAGGCAAGGTCCTTGAGTTCGTCCACATCCACCGCGTGATAGAAATTAGCCTCAATGCCCGTATTGGAGATAATCTCCGAGCAATAGCGATGCAGTCCTCGCATATTCTTGGCTAAGCCAACGACGAGAAGAGTCCTCGCGCCGACCAGACTGTAAGCCCGGGTGTGTTTCGGAACGATCTCCGTTTCGGCTAGTAAGTGATTAAAATCAAGCCACTTACCGAACCTCTCGCGGGCCACTTCATCTTCCTGGGAAGTCCAGGTGAATATGGCGGCAAAACGGTAATACGCGCCGTCCAAAAGCTGCTTTTCATCTGATGGCACTCCCATGATCCTAATTCTCCTTTCAGTTGTTTCTAACTTCACAATGGGCAGATGCAGGGACAGTTTTTGGTTAACTCTGTGTGCGACCAGTCTCTATTCTGCGGCACCATCCTTCGGCGCCACATTGGCTGAACAGCGAAAGGGACCTGGTTAAATAATCGCTCTCCTGGTCCGGCCGACCACGTAATCTCAGTAATTGAGCCAAGACCATGCAATCGCTGGCTAGATCCCACTTCATCCCAGCTTCCTCGTGCTTGATTATCGCTGTCTGAAGCCAGGATTCAGCTTCTTCAAAGTGGGCTTCACCTAGATGTAAGAGGATCTCGGCCAGGTGACGCGCCATTGTTCCGTAGTACAACTTCAGCTTGGTGTTTGTCAGGAGTTTCACCAGGGATGGGACGTCCGGATCCGTTTCCCCGTCGGCCATGATAGCCCTGGCCAGGGCCATCCTGTTAAGGTTTGCACAAGAAGCAAGCACTCCCGTCTGCTCGCGAAACTCAATGGCTTTTTGATGGTGGGCACAGGACTTCTTATAATCGCCCTTTTCAAAATAGGTGTACCCTAAGGCCTGATGGCCGACCGCCGGAATAGGATGGTATTCGCAAAGGTCTATTCCTTTGAGCAGATGCTCTTCCGCTGCTGTGAAAAGCCCTTTGTAAAAACAGGAGATCCCATGGCAGACGTACGCGTGGGCACGTGAATGGATGTCCCCGCTGTTTTCGGCTATTTCCAGGGCCTTGAGACTCGTAGCAAAACCCTCCTCCACTTTGCCCTGGCTGTTATGCGCGTAGTAACTCAGATGACTGTAAAACGCGGAAGCCGCCCAAAGGTTCCGAGCGGCTTCCAGTATCCGGATGGCTTTGCGAATGCTTTTGGCTCCGCTATCAAATTGACAGTTCAAGCACAGGGACTCCCCGTAGTAGAAATGGGCCATGATAGCCGACCGCGCATCCCTCGCCTCCTCGGCACTTTGTACGGCCTTTTGTAAGAGTTCCAGTCCCTGTGGAGGATCCTCCTCTATTGCACACTGGTAGGCGCCCAATATAAAGTAGATCTGGCCAAGCCGGTTCTTGTGATTGCTTTGCGCGGTCATTTCTATTATTGGCTCTATGGCTTCTTTAGCCTCTGCAAGACGACCGGCCGTGAACAAAGTCTGACCTTTCCAGATCCTGGTATCGATTAATTGTAATTGAACCTCCGGCGTTGAAGGCAAGCTCTCCAACCCAACGATCCTCTTTTGGGCGTACGAAATCGCCGAAGGAACAGCGGCCTGAGAGAACGCTCTCTCAGAGGCAAGTCTTGAATAGTCCGCGCTTTTTTGAAAATCCTCTCCGAGCATAAAATGGTCTGCCAAAGTGCCGCAGTGACTATCGAGGCTGTCCGGATACAGATCTTCGACAGATTTGCCGATCTTTTGGTGGAGCAGTTTCTTTCTACTGGTCAGTATAGAGTCGTAGACAACCTCGCGTGTGATTGCGTGTCTGAAAATGTATGTCGACTCAGGAAAAATCCCCCGTTCATAGACAAGTTCCGCATACATGAGAGCAGATAGATAGGAGAGCAGTGTGGGTTCCGGCAATTCCGTTACCGCCTTTATCAACTTGAAACCAAACTCTCGGCCTACTGCTGACGCAGCCTGAAGCACCTCCTTCGGAGAATCCGGCAACGAATCTACCCGGGCCATTACCGTGTCTTGGATTGTGGAAGGGATAGCCACGCGGTCCACGCCCTCCGCCAAGTGGTACGATTCGTTCCGCTTTATGATTTCCATGTCTTTAAGTGCTCTGACAAACTCTTCGATAAAGAAAGGTACTCCTTCTGTTTTTTCCAATATCAGATCGACGAGATCCATTGCGACGTCGTCGCTGCCCAGAATGTGCGATACCATAGCGAGGCTTTCTCGGTTGGACAGGCGGTTGAGAGTGAGTGAATTGTGAAAGGACTTGCCTCCCCACGTGTGAACAAATTCAGGCCGATAGGTGAGTATCATCATAATCTTGGCAAGTGGAACACTCTCCAGCAAGTACTTGGCCGACTCTTCCGAGCTCTTGTCTGTCCAGTGCAGGTCTTCAAAAGCTAATATCAGCGGTCTTCTTTCCGATCCTTTCACGATCAACCGTTGCAGAGACTGGAGAATCCGGTCCTTCTTGCCGGCCGGGCTCATAGAGATACTATCGATTCCGCTATCTTTGACGGATAGGAGATCCAAAAGATACGGCAGGGTAGAAGTCTCCTCGATCCCCAACGCGGCCAGCCCGCCTTTGACCTTATCTGTCAC
Organism: uncultured delta proteobacterium; assembly: GCA_963789265.1. GTDB lineage: Bacteria > Desulfobacterota > Desulfomonilia > Desulfomonilales > Desulfomonilaceae > CAWBBA01. The sequence goes on from CAWBKB010000001.1 coordinate 685,864, forward strand.
GTCCGCATCCGTGTCCATGTCCTCCACACTGAAGTTCGATTTCAGCATGTCCACGATCGGATGATAGGCGCTCTCCCGGCAATAAGAGAGGCACCTCCCTTCCAGAAACAAAATGTTTTCGTTTGCCACGGCCTTCCTGAATTCATACAGGAGCCTCGATTTTCCAACGCCGGCTTCGCCGATGACGGAAACCGCCTGGCCGTGGCCTGCTTTTGCTTGCTCAAAACTCTCAAGGAGAAGGTCAAGCTCTCGCTGCCTCCCGATAAAGTAAGTCAACCCACGCTCCGCACTCACATCAAATCTGGTCCTTCTCGTACTTGGAGCGAGCACACGGTAGATCTTGACCGGCTTCTTCTTTCCTTTTACTCGTCGCTCGCCCAGGGCTTCAAACCGGAAGAACCCTTCGGTAGGCTTGAAGGTCTCTTCGGTTACATAGGTTGTCCCGGGCTCCGCCAACTGCTCCATCCTCGCCGCCATATTGATCGTGTCGCCGACTGCCGTAAACTGGACACGAAGATCGTTGCCCAGACTGCCAACCACCACCGGGCCGGTGTTTATGCCTATGCGGACCAAGAGGGGAGGAATTCCTTTCGCGTCTCTTAACTTTTCACTGAACCTGATCATCTCGCGGTGGATCGCCAGAGATGACCGTATAGCCCGCTGAGGAGCGTCTTCCAAAGCTATGGGAGACCCAAACAGTGCTAAGATCCCATCTCCCCTTAATTCATTTACAGTCCCTTCAAAATCGTTGACGCAGTTTATAAGGATTTCGAAAACCTGATCCATCAGGGCGAAGGTATCCTCCGGCCCCAGGCTTTCCGCAAGCGGCGTGAAGCCTTTCATGTCAACGAACATTATGGTGACCTGTCTACGCTCACCTTCTATTTTGTCTCTTTGGGTAAGGATCTTTTCCGTGAGGCCGCCGGGTAGGTAGCGCTGGATCTTCGTCAGCTTTTCATCGAAAGAGAGAGGTCGTTGAGTTCGGGGATCCTGGAGTGAGATCAGAGTATGACCGCACCGGCCACAGGATTTGGACTCCGGAGGATAGGAGGAGTTGCATTGGGGGCAGAACAGATCCAGCCTGGCACCGCAATTGCCGCAGAAGTTCATTCCCGCAGGATTCTCAAACCGGCAGTTCCGGCACTGCATAAGTTCCCCCACTAGCCCGTGAAGAGAGAGCCCGCCGTTATGATGGTTGAACTCTTATAGAAAACAAGACGCTGAAATGAATAAAATCTATACTTCCCCCAGGCCACACAAATTAATTTATCAGATGGATATACTTTCGTCAATAAAAGTTACGGCAAACCAGTAACCATTAACTTACAGGGCGCGATAGCTTGTCATTGCGAGCGTAGCGAAGCAATCTCACAATAGTCAGACAGGAGATTGCTTCGTCTTTGCACTCTTCGCAATGACAGTGTCGATCAAATCAGCCAAAAATTTTGTCATTTGGTATAGATTGCTTAGTCGTTTCGCTCCTCGCTATCACAAGTAATCGGATATGCCTCGCCTAAGTGTCGCAAACCGCTTGCGATGCTCCGTGCAACTTTTATCAACCGTATGATTTCGAAAGACTATGCCGAAATCCAGCGTAACACCATATCTCGTACCAGCATCACCGTTTGCCCCTCCTTGTCTACTCCCCGGGCGGTCCATACGAATCCCTCGTCGTTGCGATCGGTTATACGGCCCTCGAGCACAATAGACTCGGCGTTTACACATTTACGGGAGAAGACTATCTCTCCGATCCTGTAGGGGATCACTTTTCCGTAGTCTTTCAGCGGCTGTTCATGACGATATTCACGGCTGCCGGCCTTAATGAACGTCCGGTTTCTAGGCAGGCGCGAGCCCCTGGAGAATTTCTTTCTTTTAGGTGCGACGCTTTCGTGACCGTCAGCAGACTTGCCGGTAGCGGCCAGCAGACGTTTCTGGTGCTTTCTGCGCATCTCGATGTAGAAGTTGCCGCACATTTGCATCAGCGCCTCCAGGAGATATGGGGAGTACCGATAACAGGTTCGCAGAGGAGGCGCGAAATCTTCGCTCTCGTGATATATTAAGCGTGCCCGAACAGCATCGGGCCCGGTGCCGTCCACGCTCTCAAGCACCCTATACCTGCCCTGGTGCAAGCTATCGCGATACGATTTCAATACCGTTTCATGATTGATAGGTCTACCGTCCAGCTCCTCCTCCCTGACAGGCAAGATCCCGCAATCCACAGAGGAGAATACGGTTTCGGGACCCAGAATCACTTTCGATTTATAGTTCAAAGTTGTCCGATCTATGACGCGTCCGGTGGGGGAGATCTCGCTGCTGACAAGAGAGGCCTCGCAGACGATTTCTCCCGCACTGGAAGGAATTCGGCGGCAGACAATCTCCGAGTGCCGTCCGATACCGCGTGGGCATTCCAGGATGTCCAGAAACTCGATCTCACGTATGGCCCGAACCGATAAGTGAGGATATAGCATCCGCGCGGCCTCCATAAAAGCCTCAACAACCATAATTGCCGAGACTAGTTGGTGTTTCACGAACGCGAACGGCTTGTGGTCCTCGAGCCAAATATCCTTTTCAAGTGAAAACACCTTCTCGGCGTGCAATTCTCCTTTAACCAGGTCAACCTTAGTGATGGAGTCAATCATAGGATACCGATCTCTTGGGAACAGCGCGGTTCCGGACTCCATTTGTCGGTTGGCTGAAGGAGACGTTGACGAATCCAGCAGAACGCTCGGAGCATGGGGGAGGGACCGCATAAAAAGGACCCAAGCGTCATCCGTTCCCATTGCCAATTCCCTGCCGAACAGAGCAGCCAATTCTTCCACATGCACGTAGCTCGCATTTACTCTTTGCATCAACTTTCGAATTTCGGGATCGTCAGCCATGCCGACCCCTTCAATTGGCGGGAGCATCAGGGATTTGCACATAAGGGAAGGGGTTTGTGACCGGAGTTGGGATACCAATCCGGACATCGCTCTGTTTCCGGCCGCGTAATTGACTTGCCCGGGATTTCCCATGACTGCCGACACTGAAGAAAGGCATACGAAGAATTTGAGTCCGGCATTCTTGGCCGCTAAGAACAAGTTCCAGGCCCCGCGTAATTTCACATCCACAACCCCGGAGAAGTCTTCACAGGTCATTCGCTCGGCAAGAGTATCCTTTAGGATGCCGGCACCGTGAACAATGCCGTCTATCTTCCCGTAGCGCTCCAAGATTTGCGCGATGACCCGTTTAGTCCTTTCGGCGTCGGTCACATCACAAGTGTAGTAATTGGCGTCAACTCCGGCAGATCGTAGTTCCTCCACATTGCGGACGATATCGAGACTTTTCAGGGTCGATGCCTTGTGCAGGCCGCCCTGGGGAATAACGTCAGAGAGTGATCGCGGGCAATCAATATCCGGGTCGAGTGTTGTCCGACCAAGGAAGATTAATTTACATCCAAGGGGCGCGAGGATACGTGCCAGTCGATACGTTATGCCGCCAGCTCCGCCGGAGAGAATAACTACGTCTTCTCGAGCCACACCCCGGCGACCGGCCTCGTTGAATGAGCTTAAGGCCGGCTGCCATTCCCTGGTAAGAACCTTTCCGTTTCTGAATATGATCTCCAGGACCGGCTGGTTTCTGTCGAGGGCTACATTTGCGAGCGCAGACCAATCCGTATGTTCATCCGTCTGTACTGCACGGAACTGGACGGAAGGATACTCATGGGTGAGGGAGAGAAACATTCCTTGGACTCCTTCGTAAAGAAGGGTTCCCATTCCGTCAGGCGCAACACCCTCGCGTATAAAAGTGGCAAATTTCTTTGCGGACGAATTTAGAAACGCTTTCAAGACTTCGAACAGCCCGCAAAGCAGTTTGGATACATCATCAATCCCCTTCACCTTCATCGACAGGAGGTCGTCAAATACGAAGATAATCCCGGCCAGAGACTCCACTTTCGCGAGCCTGTCCGCAGCCTTTGCCACACTCTCCATTTGACGAAGATCAAATCCTCTGCCGTCTCCGACCTCTTCAAGCGATCCGAATTTCAGATGCCTATCGCTGCGATCTTTCACAAAAGCCGTTAGAATTTCGCCGCCTCTGTTTGCCTCTTTCCTCGTTGTAAAGACAGCTACCGAATCGCGCCCGGTCAGGTGAATAGTTTGTGTAGATCCTTGTGGCAAAGACACTTCTTTGCAGACGAGTCGGCGCACAGGCCGTTGATCTTCCCGGCTCGAAGTCTCCGCGTCAGTCCCGGCAATCGGAGACTCGCGAGTTGGTTTCCGCGTTGATGGCGTTTCTTTCAGCCTATCCGGGGAGACTATCCCTCGAAGTATGTTGGCAAAATCGGCTACAGTCCGGACATCGGAGAAATCTTTCAAGCGAATTTGGATACCGAAGTACCTTTCGGTCTTGTCTACCAGGACTGGAAGTCGGCTGGATCGTATAGAGAGATCTTCTTTGAGATCCATGGAAGGTTCGATCTCGTTTCTTTCGTACCCCGTCGCATCCATTACGATACGTATAACCGCTTCCGTAAGTTCATCCGTATCTGGCGGAAAAGACCCTTCATCCGAAGGCACAGGTAGCAGGGTGGGCCGAGGAATGCCTGCCTGTTCCCCTGCTCGCGGCAATCGAGGCGGAGGCAGGGAATCTACCTCAAGACCCGGAAAGACAGTGGCCAGCGCAGCGTCGAGTTCCCCTTCACTGTAATCACGGTTGTGCTCGCGACGAACGGCGTCCAGGAGAGCCGGCTTAACGTAATGACCGAAGCTGTGCCTGACAAAGTCCCTAATTTGGCTAAGCACAACCGAGTCCGTTTCCTCAAGATCCTTTGCCATTGTGCTAAGTGCAGGTGCGGCAACCTTTTGAGACTCGAACACGGCCTGCGCGGTACCCCGAGCCGAATCCGAAATCCTCAAGGTTCTATATCTTGCACCCACTGAAAGATGCCCCTCGGCGAAGAGTTGTGCGAGGGCTGTCCTGTAAGCGCGGTTTTCATTCTCGCGGAAACAGGTATCAATGCAGTCAGCCTCTTCCAAAGTATCCAGGATGAGACCTTTGAGAAACGCTTCCGGGTCCCACCTCCACAAACAGCCGGATACCGTAGTCATCCCGAAGCGTCCTGACGTTTTGCATCCAGTAAACCGGCGACTCCAGGTGAGCCAACAGGATCTTCTTGATATCGGAATTATCGGCGGGGAAGGGCTGCCTGGTGGTATTGGAAATTACCGGTATTTGCGGTGGATGGAAGTCTATGCTCCCCATGAACTCTTCCAATTCGTCACGGACGCATTGCATAGTCGGCGAATGGAAGGCCATGCTGACACGAAGGAAGGTTAGACGGTATCCCTCTTTCTTCAGTTGCTCGCCAAGGGCTCTCACCGCCTGGGTATTTCCTCCCAGGACCACCTGGCGGGGCGAATTTACGTTCGTGATATAGACGTTGTCGATTTTGCCGACCGTGTCTTCAAGGTACTCCAGAGGTGCATCCACGGCCATCATTACGCCGGGATCCGTCTGCATACCGCCGGCCTTGTCCATGCACTCGGCCCGCTTGTTCACAAGACGGAATCCGTCCTCGAATGAATAAACACCGGCGAGACACAGAGCAGTCCCTTGCCCCAGACTGTGGCCGGCCAGCGCGGCAGGCCGAACTCCCAGGGAAACCAGGTACTGTACCAGTGCATACTCCATAGTAAACAGAGAAGGTTGCTGCCAACGTGTGTTTCGAAGGTCCTCTTCGGATCCGCGAAACATGATACCTAGAAGGTCAAATTCTGCCACCTGAGCCGCACGGTCCATCCATTCACGGATCACTGGAAAAGTCTGATACAAGTCGCGACCCATGCCCTGATACTGCGAACCCTGCCCCGGAAACACAAAGGCGAGTGGCAAAGGAGACGCTCTCTCTTCTCCCAGGTACACGCCGGTCTTTGCCAATGTCCTGAGTTCTCTGGAAGAAATGACACCACCATGTGGCGGGCTTTCCGCCTTCTCAATCAGGGAAACGGCTTCAGTTTCGGTATTCGCGACCACACCGACGCGATAAGATCCGGCGCCAATCTTGGTTCTGAAGAAGTGGACTCCACCCGGCAACGGCACTGCTGCGCTTCTTTCAGGACGTGGTTCACCCGTGCCGGCGGAAGAAATCAGGGTAACATCCGCGGAATCAGCGACTTTCTCCAGTTGGACTATGTAATTGGGGCCGCCAAAGCCGAACGCGTTAATTTGAAGCCGCCTGGCCAGCCCGTCCTTGAGTTTCCAATCGGAGGGCTCGGCGATAACAGTGAAGCCTGAGTGCTCAAGATTAATAGCGGGATCCGGATTTTCGTAGTTCAGGGTAGGAGGGAAAATCCCTGCGTTCATCGCCATGATCCCGTGAATGAGACCGTTAACGCCGGACGCACCCAACGTATGGCCTATCTGTGACTTGAATGACGTGAGGACTGTCCGTCTGCCCGTGTTGAAGAACCGGTGCAGGGCCATGACTTCTTCCACATCACCCTGCAATGTGCCTGTAGCATGGCACTCCACAACCTCCACCTCATCGGGCCCATAGGAAGCATCATCAAAAGACGCAGCTATAGCCATCTCCTGGGTGACTCTGGAAGACTCAACCATGCCGAAGTTGTTGCTGCTGGCCCCCATTCCGCTAATACAAGCGTGTACCTTTGCCCCGCGTTTGCGGGCCGTCGATTCTCGTTCGATCACGATCACGCCGCCACCTTCACCCAGGACCATACCGTCCCTTTCAGCGTCGAACGGCCGGCTGGCCTGATGGGGCAGCCTCTCAATGCCTGAAACACCTGCCAGCGCACGGAGTGCGGAGAAATGTAGAAAGTGGAACGGAGTTAGAGGCTCCTCGGCCCCCCCCACAACTGCCGCGTCAATTATGCCGTTGCGGATCATCTGGTAAGCGTTAAAAATAGCAACCAGGGCAGTGGCACACGCAGCAGTAACGGCAAAACTCGGCCCCTGAAATCCGTATTTATTACAAATGAATCCTGCCGCCGCTGAATTCAGACGGCCCATAAGAGATGTATCGTCAATGGCTGTTCGTCCGCTTCTGATAGCCTCTTCGGCCGCCTTGCGCACTTCAGGCGTCATAGAGACGACTGTCTGCACCGATTCGACGATTTCCGTGGCCGCGGCCCGGATAAGTGAATTCGTCAGGGTGGACGCCGCTTCTGCTGCATTTTGGGCAATAAGAACCGCGACTCGGTGGCGCGGTATTCCCGACCGAAGGATTCCCGATGCCTCAATGGCTCTTTGCGCCAGCCACTGCGTAATCTTAGTGGACTCGGCCATAGTGTGAAAATCTTGGGGAGATATGCCCAGTTCCTTTCGGGAGATCTCGATGTTATGGAACGCGGCCATATTGCAGTAGGTTTTTTCAGAAACCCCGGGGCGGGGATCGTAATACAGCTCATGATTCCATTTCGACGGCGGAATACACACCACACCGCTTTTCAGGGCGATGGAGTTGGCCCAGACTTCTTCGGGGCTTTTCCCCAGGGAGTTGATGACGCTCATTCCGGTAATGGCAACTCGCTCTCGGTCCGGCGAATGGTAAACCGGTCTCCGTGTCTCCGTGCCGGCAACGAACGGCACCTCTCGATCTGCGGCGCCTCGTATCGTTGTGAATTCACGAATTGGTCCCCGGAAAGGTATTCCCTGTGGAAAATCTGCCTCAGCCAGTTCAAAATGAAGTTGAGCCAGGGTGCGTACCTCCGACAGCACCCCCGCGCAAGCGCCGCTCATGAACTGTCCTTGTTCTGTGCAAATCTGCTCATCGAGCCAAGACCCATCTGACTTGTCGAGTCCCCGGGCCGCAATGAAGAGGCTGCCTGAGCTTAGCTGCTCGATGTCTCTCCGAAAAGAGGATTCATCTCCCGATCCTGCCTCAAAATCACGTTCCCGGCTGCAAATCGTCTCGGTCTTCTTTGTCCGCAGAGATCGCACCCGAAGCCCGGTTCCTTCGCCGGTCACCACCGTAGACCCTGGTTGTGCTTCCAGCACCATGCGCTGATATAGAGGCGTCAGAGCACCTGTTGTCACAATTTCACCGGTGGTGAGGTAGCAAGTTCCCGCTTGGATCGCGTCTGCCCCCAGCATCGCGGCCAAGAGTGCAGTCTCACGATCGCAGATGCCGCCTGCAAGAATCACCCTTCGATCGTCAAAGAGACCCGGATCGCGATTTTTCCAATCCAGTACGATCTGAGCCAGTGTCAGGGTCGAATATTCTCCTATGTGCCCCCCCGCTTCATTTCCCTCGCAAACCACGTACCTGACGCCGGCACTGAAAGCCAGCTCAATGAGTTTCTCGTTCGGTGCGACATAGATTACTTCTATGCCGTTTTCCAGCAGTCGCCGGGCATGGGAGGGATCGCCTGCGGCAACTACGGCAAATTTGGGTCTTTCGCAAAGAATCCATTCCATCTCCGCGTTCAGGTGCGGATTTTCGTCCAATGCGATCACATTCACAGCGAAGGGTCTGTCCCCCATGGTCTCGCGCAGATTACTCAGCTTATCTTCCAGCAACGATCTCGGCATTGATCCCAGGGCGATGGTGGGCAAACCGCCGGCCTCGGACACCTTCAAGGCAAATTGAGGTGAATCGGTAATCCAAGACATGGCTCCTTGAATCAACGCATACTTGGTACCCATATCGCGGGCAACCCGGCTGTTTGTGAATATCTTTTCCTTTGCCGGAGCGAGTTTGCACAGTTGTTCGATTTCTCCGAGAAAACCGTCTATGGCCTGTTCACTGGAAGTGCCAAATCGCCTGACGAAGGATTGCGCAAAAGCTGCCTCGACGCCCAGTGGGATGATTTCTTCTCTCGAAAAACTGCTTTGCAACGGGTACACGCTATTTTGCTGGATTCTCTCGGCTAAGCGGCGGCGATCTTCATCTCGGATTTCTTGTCCGCACAAGGAATTCGCATATACTCTCATGGCCTTCACCGCGAGAGAATTGCCCTTGTTAAAAAGGCGGCAAGGCACATCGAAGTTTAGCGCCACACGATCGGTATGTTCGGGACGGAGGGCCGATATCTTGTCCCGTATCATCTGATCGACCGAGCAGAGATCGGTGAGCCAGTGGAGGCTTTCGAAAACAATGCCCTTGCATCCTACGGTCAGAAAGGCCGCTGCGGCTTCAGGGGTTGCCACGCCTCCCCACACGAGCAAATTTCTGGGCTCACCGTGGGTCCTGACCATGTGGCGTACAGCGGAGAAAAGGGTAAAAATGGTTTCGCTGCTGACGAACCCTGCGGCTTCCGAGCCCTTAACTACTATGTTCCGAAGGTTGGGATACTCGTGAACGACGAGACCGATAAGATCCAGGTCGCCCACTATCGGATAGCAATTCAACCGTGTGGACAATTGTACCTAGTAGATCCAGATAGTTATTGGCATGGCGACGAAGAAGCACGGGATTCAATTCAACCCACAGGCTTTCAACCCCTGCTCTTTGAAGAAAATCTCCGAGCCTGGCGTCGGTGAGCCACTCAGGTGAAATCTTCACGTGTGCCGCGCCGGCCAAGTCGGCGGGCCTCAGCATTGCCTCAACTCCCCACTCCGGATCGGATGAGGTCAAGTCGAGAATGGCTCTGCTCCCGACCTTGTGAGATGTTTCCAGGACTGCGGGTATCCGGTCCTCCGGACGCCACACAAATGCAATCAAAGGATATTCGTTGCCGGCAGACATATCCGTTGCACCAACGCCAACAGGCGACAGGATCAGGTCTTGTTTCTTGCAGCATGGAGATCGCGGCTCATGTGGGACTCCATCATTCCAATGTGAGTAGGACTGTACAGGGCGAGAGGAAAAAGGCAAGAAACAAGAGGTGACCCCTTGCTCTCGGTTGAGAGCAAGGGAGTGATAGCCGCAACCTATCCCCTCTTAACCGCACCGACTTTCAGCCTGATTCCTCCGTATCCCGAACAATCCACGCCCACGTCAAGGCACCGAACTTGGTGCATGAAATGGAATTCTTGGGGGTCAAGGCTCTCGCTAAGCCTCTCGTTAATGAGCGCGACGGGCACGGCCAACTGAGATACAGCGTACACGCACATTTTTTTCGGACACAATTTCGTGATAAAATTGCCGTCCACGTCAAGGACGAACTTGTCGCCGACCTTGTACCCGGAATTGCAGTGCCTGGATTCCACCACTTCAGCTTCGATGGTGTACGCCGCGAAAGCAGCGGCCATTCTTTCCATGTGACGCACCCACGGGTCGTTGTCCCTAAATTTTTCCAGATCGGACTCGCTGTATCCGACGCGATCGCCGAATTTCTTGAGTATCTCTCTTGCTGACATAGGTACCTCCCAGGTATAAATCGGGCAGTGTTTATGTTTTAGAACACATCTTGGGGTCACCCATTAACTTGACCCCTTACACTTGAAAAATCAACAAGCTCCGTGGGGTCTCGGGTCTCATGGCCGCATCTTGATTTATCGACCGCCAAACACTTACTTTTTCACGCTGTTCAGACTTGTCACCGATTCTTGGAAGTGCTACATGAATTGCGGTTCATCACCCCGCCGAAACTTGAACTGGAGCCTGCATTGCGAGCGTCCGATACAAACGAGATCACGTTGAACCTCAGGGCTGACCCCGTTTTCTTGCCGGTGGTCACCTCTTTTGTGCAAGAAGGGACTAGAGCGTTCGGCCTGGGGGAGCCGGAAGCATTGGCACTGACCTTAGCCGCGGAAGAGATTTTCGCTTATCTTTGCCACGTCGCCGCACCGGGCCGAGAGGTCCAAATCCGATGTCGATCCTGCGGATATTACGTGGACCAGGAATTTCTTTTCCAGGCGCGGGATTTCAACATGAGGGCCTTCAATCTCACTGCTTCAGCATCTTTCGATGACGAGGCGAGCCAACAAGAGACAGGACTCTTGATAGCGTCACGCATGGTCGATCGCTTTCAGTTCTTCCAGGAAGAGGCCGGTCTAAGACTAATTCTAACCAAAGAGAAGACTTATCCTTCGCTATCCGATCTGCCTATTCCCGAATCCGAACCATTGCCGGTATTCTTCGTCAGGCCCCCTGACTCTGAAGAGCTGAAGAGTTTTGTCCGCATGGTGAACGGCCATTATCCCGTGCACATAATCCCTGCGAGCTTGACTCTTCCCGGAAAGGTCGTAGACATGACAGCGTGCGGAGAGCTGCATGCCGCAGTAGCGGTGGACAAGGTCGGCCACATCGGGGGAGGAATTGCCTGGCGCCGGGAAGGGACGCAATTGGTCGAATTCTACGGCCCATACGTGTTCAACCAACTTGCAGATTCGGATATGGCACAGGTTTTGACCGATCACTGCATCGCGGCGGTAGCCAGGGGAAATGTCGGCGGGCTGATCAATCGCTACCCGACTCCGGACCTGCCTGTGGCCTATTTTGAATCGCTGGGATCTCTCACGCTTCGCCAAAGAAATGGCACGTCGCGGGAAACCGTTGCCTTTTACCGTCATCTCGAAGAGGATCTGGGTCTATCTGTGTGGTCACATTCTTCGCTCGACGCGTTTCTGAAGGAACAATACCAGAGGCTGGTCTTTGCAAGAGAAATCAGGCCCCTGACGGAAGCGGGTGAATCCTCTTCGCCGTTCTCGGTAATTTCTGCGCAATTCGATCGTGTTTCGGACCGCGTAACATTGCACCCTATCTGGTGGGGACAGAATGCGGATGAGATCGTGGCAGCTTATGTGGGGACGCTTTTGAAAGAGGAACTCCCGAATATCTTCTTTCACATGGATTTGGGCAGACCCTGGCACTGCTACTTCACTCCGGCACTCCTTAAGTGTGGCTTCGGTCCCCGTCTGCTGCTCCCTTACGCGGGTAAAGGCGATCTGGTTGTTTTCCAGCACAAGCTGGGTGGCCGGTCCTGATGAGTAGATGGTCGCCGGAAAAGCTGCTGCCGGACTATATCAAGCGCTTCGAGGCTTATGTCCCGAGCAAACCGGACGCAGAGCTAATCAAGCTCTTCGGTTGCTCACGACTTTACCGGCTAAACAATAACGAAAACCCGTTGGGGCCTCCCCCAGCGGCTAAGAAGTACTCCAAACCTTTCCGCCGCCCAAAGCTGCTGTTTACCCGAGCGGGGACGCATTCTATCTTCGTCGGAAGCTCGCTGCGAAGTTCAACAAGGAGCCGGGTCAGTTTCTGGTGGGCAACGGCGCCAATGAGGTAATTAGCTTCGTCATCAAGGCATTCTGCGAGAAAGACGACAACATCGTAACCGCAGACAAGACCTTTGCCGTTTATGAATGGGTTGCCGAGTTTTCAGGTTTCGAGGCGAGACTGGTTCCGCTCAGAGATTACGCATTCGATGAACAGAGCATGCTTGACCGCATTGACCACCGAACCAAAATTCTATTCCTGTGCAATCCGAACAATCCGACCGGGACTTACTGGAGCACCGAAAAGCTCCGACATTTCCTGGATGCAATAGACGGCCGCCAAGTGGTCGTGGTGGACGAGGCATACTGCGAGTTCGTTGAAGCGGACGATTATCCGGATGGAATGTCCCTCATTGAGGAATACCCCAATCTGGTCATCTTCCGGACCTTCTCAAAGATGTACGGACTCGCGGGGCTACGCATCGGATATTGTGCCGGCCAATTGCCGCTGATAGACCTGATTCGGCGCACCTGCATCGTGTATTCAGTAAATGTCATGGCTCAAGAAGCGGCGCTCGCAGCGGTTACCGAAGATGACCACATCATCAGCACGCGGCAGATGGTCCGAGAAGGAAAGGCGTTTTTGACAAAAGAACTTTCAAGATTGAAGTTGCCTTTCATCTGCGGCGAAGGCAACTTCGTGATGGTCAAACTTCCCATGAGCGACACCCTTGCTTACCGCAAGCTCATGACTCAAGGAGTGATGGTGCGCACGATGACCGGCTTCCGTTTTCCTAATCACATCAGGATAACGGTCTCCCATATTGAGGCGATGGAGGCACTTGTCGGAGCCCTGGGGAAGATCCTGCTGTAGCAGGCGGAGCAAAGGGAATAATTTGCGGCAGAATACCGTTGCCAAAGAACCGGCATATGACACCAATGTCATTGCGAGGAGTGAATGGTGGGACAGGCTTCTAGCCTGTCTATTAGGGATGACGGGCAAGATGCCCGTCCTACCGGCAATTTATGCTCACCCGGATGAGAGATTGCCACGGGCTTGCGCCCTCGCAATGACAGTCAGGTTTCTACGTTAAGCGAATAGTTCTGATAAGTAATTCATTCATGAAAAAACTGGACAATATTCCTAAATTCGCGGTCTCGAACAGCGGCCAACACACGCCCGACCAACCACTGAGCATCGGGGCTGCGGCCCCGCGCATTGATGCGTACGAAAAAGTCACAGGCAAAACCAGGTTTGCTACGGATTACTACAGCGAAAACATGCTTTGGGCCGGTGTAAAACGAGCCGGAATCCCCCATGCCCGACTGAAAGCCGTCAACACGAGCCTGGCCGAGAAACACGGTGGGGTGATTCATGTGCTGACTCACAAAAATGTTGCCGGCACAAACAGGCAAGGAGTGATCCGAAAAGACCAGCCAGTGCTCGTCGATGACAAGGCCCGGCATTGCGGCGATGCAATAGCGCTGGTTTTGGCCGAGGATAAGAAAGCTTTGAAAGAGGCAATTGATCTCATTGCATGTGATTTCGAACCCCTGCCGGCAGTTTCCGACGTGGAAAAGGCACTGGAAGCGGAGTCACCACTGGTGCACCAGGACAACGCCGACGGCAATGTCCTTCTGCAAGGTGCGTTGAATGTCGGGGCCGGGGAAGCGGCGGAAAAGGAATGCGATATTCTCTTGGAAGCCTGCTTCGAGACACCGCGGCAAGAGCATGCGTACCTCGAGACCGAGGCAGGTTGGGCCCAGTTGGATGAGGACGACAGACTAACCATTGTTTGCTCGACACAAACTCCGTTTCGAGATCGCATGGAAGTCGCGGAAGCACTGGGAATAGATCCCGCGAGGATTCGAATAATCGCACCGTATGTAGGCGGCGCCTTTGGAGGCAAGGATGGAGTGACCGTGCAAAGCCTTCTGGGCCTCGCGGCTCTTCATTCCCAGGGGAGACCCGTCAAAATGTGGTGGGGCCGCGAAGAATCATTCCTCGCGGGGACGAAGCGTCACGCAGCTCGGATGTACTACCGCATCGGAGCTAAGAAAGACGGCTCGCTACACTATTTAAATGCCAAATTGTACTTCGATACAGGCCCTTACGATCATCTCGGCGGCGTCGTAATGACGCTCGGACTCGAACACTGCGGCGGACCTTATCGTATCCCGAACGCGGTTTTGCGGTCATGGAGTGTTTACACAAACAATCCCATCGGAGGGGCCTTCCGGGGATTCGGAGTTACCCAGGTGACGGCCGCCATCGAGCAGATGATGGACATGGCGGCTCAAGAGCTGAACATGGACCCCGTCGAGCTTCGCCTGAAGAATGCAGTGAAAAGAGGAGACAAGAATTGCGTGGGCAAGACTCTCGTCTGCTCCACCGGCCTGGTTGATTGTCTCGAAGCGGTCGCTAAACATCCACTCTGGCGGCAAGGCAAGTCCTGGAAATCAGCGGCAGGTATGTTCAAACATCGCGGGGTCGGGATTGCGGCAGTCATGCAAGCATCCGGGTACGGACCGGTTGTTCCGGACACGGCCAACGCCAAGATTGAACTAACGGAAGAAGGCAAATTTAAAATTTACTGCGGAGTAGTGGACATGGGGCAGGGAAACGCTTCTGCCAACGTGCAGATAGCGGGAAGCATCCTGGGGCAGGAGGCCGGGCGGATGGAAGTTGTCCTTCCCGACACGGATCGGACTCTGCCCAGCGGGTCTGCCTCTGCCAGCCGATGCACCTACACTTTCGGCAACGCTCTGATCGGCGCCGCAGAAATTCTTAGAGGCCGCATCCTGCAGCGGGCCGCGGATCTTTTCATGGCTTCGGGCGAGGAACAAATGGCACTCGTTCCGGGCGCCGTGAGATTTCTTACTAAGGGCCGAGAGATCTCCCTCTCCAAAATGGCTCAATTGCTCAACGAGGGAGAACGGGTCGCCACATTCCGATTCAGGGCGCCGATTGCGGGCGATACTGTGACCTCGGATGAGAACCTCAGGCTTCACGGTCTGCCCCACACTCTCTTCTCCTACGGCGCACACGCGGCTTGTGTCGAGGTTGACGAGCTTACGGGGACAGTGGACGTGAAAAGTTACTTGGCGGTCAGCGACTGCGGCAAGATCATGAACCCACAAATCTACCAGCAGCAGGTTCACGGCGGGATAGCTCAAGGGCTGGGATATGCGCTCTCCGAGGAGTTCACGGTGACTGACGGGAAGGCTACCAGCCGCGATTTTTCCACTTACATCTTGCCAACTGCCGCTGACGTTCCGGAGATAGAATCGGTTGCGGTCGAGCTTTATGAGCCGACGGGGCCTTTCGGACTCAAAGGAGTGGGAGAAGTCTCCACCAACGGCCCGCTGCCGGCCATTGCCAATGCTGTGGCCGACGCCTGCAACATACGGGTGCTCCGGTCACCGCTTACAGCAGAGCGAATCCTAAGAGCCGTTCGCGAAAAGGAAGGGAAGGGGCCTGCAAATTGAAGATCGCCTTTACTCTCAACGGGAAAGAGACGCATCTGGATGTTCCCGCTGACCGTCGTGTCCTGGACGTACTCCGAGAAGATCTCGGCCTGACAGGCACGAAAGAGTCGTGTTCCGCAGGGGATTGTGGAGCTTGCACGATTCTTGTGAACGGCGAGAGCAAGCTTTCCTGCCTTATGCTTGCCGCGCAGCTTGAAGGCCGCGAGGTCACTACCATAGAAGGGCTTGCCCAAGACGATTCCTTGCACCCTGTCCAGCATGCATTTGCCGAGCACGGGGCTGTCCAATGCGGTTTTTGCGTCCCGGGCATGGTCATGGCCTCGGCAGATTTGCTCCAGCGCAACCCCAACCCCTCGAGAGACGAAATCAGAGAAGGTTTGGCCGGCAATCTTTGCAGGTGCACCGGGTACCAGAAGATTGTGGACGCTGTTGAGGCGGCCGCAGTTGCGCTCAGGGAAAAGGAAGAGTGATGAGAGAAGTCTTTCTGCCACGTACTCTCGAAGAACTCTGGGAGATTTTGGAAAAGAAACCCGGTGCCGCAATTTATGCCGGAGGGACCGACCTCTTTGTAAAAATGCGATCAACCGGTCTCTCGCCGTCGTGCTTTGTCTGCCTCGAACGAATTGAGGTCCTGCAAGGCGTGAGAGAAGAAGGGGATACAGTGTTCATAGGGCCGGCCACCACGCACAGTCGGCTTCTCGATAACCAACTGATTCGAGACCAGTTTCCCGTGCTGGCCAGATCCATAAGCGTCTTGGCGTCTCCACCCATTCGCCACATGGGCACAATCGGGGGCAACATTGTGACGGCTTCTCCTGCCGGTGACACGCTGCCCGCTCTCTATGTGCTGGGTGCGGAAGTTGAAATCGGCTCGCGCAGCCGGACGCGACGGCTCTCAATTGAGAGTTTCATTCATGGTCCGGGAATTGTGGATTTGCAGCCGGGGGAGGTTTTGACCGGCTTGTGTCTTAGGAAAGCTCCGCATTGGAACATTCACCATTACGAGAAGGTAGGAAAACGGAAGGCCCAGGCTTGTGCGATAGCCAGCATGGCCGCGGTTCTTCAAGTCTCCAAGGAAGGCATAATAGAACAAGCCCGGATGGCGTGGGGGAGTGTGGGGCCCACTGTAGCAAGATCCGCAGAAGTTGAGCGATCCATAACGGGCAGAAATCTCGATCTAAAGACATTGAAGCCCGCTGTGAATCTGGTCGAGGAAGCCGTCCAGCCCATTGACGACATCCGGGCTAGCGGGGAGTATCGACGAACCGTAGCCGGTGCACTCCTCCTGCGCTTGGCCGAATATGCCGGCCGTTGCTTTTAAATAGGGCCATTTGTCACCCTGGACTCCGAACCAATGCTGTTGACTTAAGCCGCATGCCTCTTGTCCAGGAGCTTTTCCTTCGACGAGGCCTTGACCTCGTCATTCCGGCGGAGGCCGGAATCCAGGTTTTCCTAATCTCCCCTGGACCCCGGCCTTCGCCGGGGTGACGGTGGGGTAGATGGAGGTCCCTTGAGTCAACAGCATTGGGACCTCGATCCGGGATCCAGTCTGTCCCGCGAGAAGCGAGGCCGCGTACGCGGGCATGACGACTTGGCAATCCCACCCGGGCGGGACTGTCCCACCAGGAACACGGCATCACTTGCCTGGAAGCGAATCGGTATGAGGTCATAACCACGTGCAGCCGACCCCGAATCCGCAAAGACTGATTACTAGAGACTTTCTCGCACTCAATGCTATAGTTTTCCTGACTTATTGCAACGTCGCGGTCTTCTTCGAGTTTCATCACTATCTCGGGACCCTGCCAATAAACGAGGAGTGGTTCGGCCTGTTAATCGCTCTCTTTTCCGTCACGGTCCTCGCGATCCGTCCGATTATCAGCCCTTTCCTTCACCCTGATAATGCGAAACGATGGATCGCGATCAGTTGTGTCTGGGTAATCGTATCTCTGCTTCTGTACAACGTGGCACATGACTTTTTGTCGATGACAATAGTCAGATTGCTTCACGGCGCGGCTTATGTGGTGATGGCCACTGCCGTGGTGAGCAAGTTGGTAGGCGGCATACCGCGGGACAAGAGCGCTCAAGCTTTCGGTTTGATATCCGTGATTACTCTTTTGCCTTATGCGGTTGTTCCGCCTATTCTGGAGCCTCTGACCCGTTGGGCCGGCGGATTTGAGAATGTGCTGAATCTATCCTGCGTGGTGATGGCACTGTCATTTCCGTTGCTCTCAATGATCGAGACCGGACCCGCGGAAGTCGGCGGACCGTCTCATGAAGTGATCGGCTGGCATGATGCGACAGAGAATCTCAAGGACCCTCGTATCCTCTCATTAATGCTGCTCTCGCTAGTGGTGTGGACTTGGTACACACCGGTGTTTTATTTCATAAAGGGACAGGGAGACCAAATTGGCGTGCCGAATCCGGGCTGGTTTTTCACGCTTTCGACTTTCGCAGAGATTGCAGTCAGGCTCCTGGCAGGGGCGTTGTTCGACAAGCTCAACAAATCAAAGGTACTTCTCGGCTCTCTGCTGTGGCTGGGGTTTAGCAATCTGATCATGGCTCATCTTTGCGGCCCCGTCATGTTTTACACTATGGGAATAGTCCTGGGACTGGGTTGGGGCGTAGCCATGCCGGTGTTGAGCGGCCTGATATTCGACGTCTCTGTGCCGCGATTCCGGGCTCTGAATACCAATTTTGCCATGGAAATGTTTCAATGCGGTTTTTTTGTGGGGCCGCTGGTAGGAGCGTCTATACTGGTCCATTCGGGCTACGGAACATTATTCTACGCTTGCGGCGGTCTCTTGTTTGCCGGTTTGGCCACAGCTCCAGTGCTCTGCAGAAAAAGCGGGATAACCCCGGAAACCCCAAATGAGGAAGAAATATGGAAACAGAAAAAAGCAAAGAACCGGTAGAGCCCGAAAAGCAGTTCGAAGTGGGCTTTTTCCGGCCTTCAGACGCAAAAGGCATCGTGCAGCTATTTCGAGCAGTTTATGGTGACGGGTACCCGATCAAGATCTATTATGATGAAGAAGCGTTAACTGAGGCCAACGCCAAAGGGCAATACTACTCAATAGTAGCCCGTACGTCATCCGGCGAAGTCATCGGCGTGGAACATTTATTTCGCTCAGCCCCGTACCAACGCCTCTACGAACTCGGTGCGGGCCTGGTGTTGAAAGAGTGGCGAAGACTGAGTGTCAACATGCGCATGCTGCGGTATGTCTTTGAGGAGTGGGTGCCCAAACAAGACAATATCGAGCAGATTTTCGGTGAAGCGGTTTGCAACCATACGCACCTGCAGAAGGCTGTGCAACAATTTTCCCACATTGAAACCGCTTTGGAAGTCGCTTTGATGCCGACTGAGGCATACGATAGAGAGCGGAGTGCCGCAGGCCGCGTAGCCGTCCTTTTTGCAACCAGGTGCTACAAGCCCAAGCCGCACACGGTCTATCTGCCTCCTCAGGTACCAGAAGGAATTGCGATCGATTTATTCGCGGCTTGACGACCGCCGCGACCTTGCCGCGGGCGAAAAGAAGATGCCGGGAAATGTGGCCTCCAAAGGAGAAATGACTGTTTTTGATTTTGCCGGGGTTGCTCGCGTTGCTTTGCATGAGACCGGCCATGATTTCGCTGACTACGTTGGAAATCTCGAATCACAGGCCCTGTCTCAAGAAGTCGTGGTTATCCAGGCCTGGCTCAAGTTGAGTTCCCCGTGGAGCGGCTCCGCAGTAGACATCCTCAGAAACAAAGGATATTTTCTTGGCGGTGTCTTGCCGCGGTGGTTCGGTGAAGACGGCCTTTTGATGCAGAAAGTCCTGTGCGAGCCGGACTTTGAAGGAATCCAGCTATATTCTGACCATGCCAAGGAAATCTGCGCGATGGTAAAAGAAGACTGGAAGAGGGTCAAGACGTCGGGCAGTCAGTAAGTCATACCAGGAGGCGAATGTGCGAATCGACGTGAAGAAGGATCAAAATCTCTTGATCGTGTCGGTTGAGGGCAGGATGGACACTGTCTCGGCCCCGGAGTTTCAGCAGAGAATGGAAGAGTTGCTGGACCGGGAAGGACAGGGGATCCTTATGGATTTTGAAAGACTGGAATACGTCAGCAGCGCGGGTTTGCGGTCCATACTTATCGCGGCCAAGAAGGCCAAGTCCTTGGGAGGCCAAGTCTCGTGTTGTTCGCTCCAAGACATGGTCAAAAAGGTCTTTGATGTTTCGGGGTTCACCGGCATGCTTCCAGTGTACGATTCATTGGAAGATGCTTTGAACCGATGAACAGTGCCGGAAAACGACCATCAACACAACATGCAGCCCAATCTCCATCCTGTCATGAAAAGCGTCGGGGTTACGTCTCATGAAGATTGCAGTGACACTATTCCTGGTGCTTTGCGTATGCCCCATTTCCAATGTGGGTGCTGAAACTTCTCTGAAAAAGGCTTCGTTCGCCCCGCAATGGATTCCGCAGGCACAGTTCGCAGGTTATATGGTTGCACTGGACAAGGGATTTTACCGGGATGGCGGGCTGGACCTCACGCTCCTGGTGGGCGGACCGGGAAAGCCCGCCTTTGCGTCGCTCGATTCCGGCGAAGCGACGTTTTGTACCGACTGGCTTACCAATGGCATCGAAAAAAGGGCCTCCGGCATGCCCGTGGTCAATCTCGCACAAATCATCCAACGCTCTGCGCTGATATTAATTGCCAAGAAGAAGAGCGGAATAGAGCATCCACAGGACCTTAACGGAAAGAAGGTAGGTCTCTGGGCAGGGCAGTTTTATCTTCAGCCCAAGGTTTTTTTCGAGAAGTATGGGCTCCACGTAAACATTATCCCTAACTATTCCTCAGTCAGCCTCTTCCTCAAGGGAGGTGTCGATGCTATGTCAGCGATGTGGTACAACGAATACCACACTATTATAAACAGCGGTTATAATCCTGATGATCTGACCCTCTTTTTCTTCAGCGACTACGGTCTCAACTTTCCTGAAGACGGAATATATTGCCTGGAAGATACTCTTCGGAAGGACCCCGAGATGTGTAAGGCATTCGTGCAGGCTTCTCTCAAGGGGTGGCTCTATGCCTTCGCCCATAAGGACGAAGCCTTGAATATAGTCATGAAACATGCACGGGCCGCACACACCGGGACAAACAGGGCGCATCAGCGTTGGATGCTCGCGCGTATGCAAGACTTGATCATGCCTAACGGGGATAGGAGTATTTTAGGGAGACTCAACCCTGCGGAATATACCCTAGTGGGCGATATATTGAAGCGCTATCACGTTATTGATGAATTGCCGAAGTTCGCAAATTTCTACCGGGGCCTGGAGCATTGATCAAGCTGCGCAAGAGCATCAGTCTGAAGATAACCGTGCTGGTGTTGTGCGGCGCCTCAACAGTCTTTGCCCTAGCCCTTGCTTACAGCTATGCATACTCCCGTCGGATGATCCTCGCACAAGCGGAAAAGAGCGCTACAAGCCTGACTTTGTCGGTTGCACGCAGGATAGAGCAGGAATTTCGCGCGGCGGGCGAGGTACCCAAGGCCCTGGCCGCTGTACTGGAAACTAGCAATCCGGACAAGGAGACCTTATTGCGCCTCATCCGCCGCATGGTCCGGGAGAGCAGGGAAGTGTACGGATCTACCGCGGCATTCGAGCCGTATGCGTTCGATCCGAAGCTTCGCTGGTTCGCACCTTATTACTACAAGGGAAAGGACGAGATCGAGTACGAGCAGCTCGGATCGGAATCGTACGACTATTTTACCAAGGACTGGTACCATCTCCCGAAAGTGCTCAGGGCTCCGGTCTGGACCGAGCCGTACTTCGATGAAGGCGGAGGCGGGGTGGTGATGACCACCTGCGCCCGGCCGTTTTTCGAACAGGGAAAAGACCGCGGCTTCAAGGTGAGAGGTGTTGTCACGGCAGATGTTTCTCTCCAGTGGTTGACCGATCTGGTCTCTACCGTACATGGAGGCCGGACAGGATACTGTTTCATAATCTCCGACACCGCCGCGTTTGTAACTCATCCCAACCCGAAATTAATAATGTCCGAATCCATGTTCAGCCTGGCGGAAGAGCGGCACGCGAAAGTGTTGCGTACAGCGGGTTTGGACATGATACGGAAAAAATCGGGCTTTATGAACATCGGTTCCACGCTGACCGGAGATGAGTCGTACCTGGCTTATGCCCGGATTCCGTCACCGGGCTGGTCTTTGGGAGTGGTCTTCCCGAAAAATGAGCTTTTGGCTCAGATGAACAGCCTGCACCGGAGGACCGGGCTCCTGGCGGCAGGCGGCCTGATTCTACTCCTGGCGGTAAGCGGACTGGTCGCCCGGTCCATTGCCCGGCCCCTGCGCAGTATGGCCGCGGCAACTGAACGGGTCGCACGCGGCGATCTGGAGATCGATCTGTCGGACATCCACAGCGAGGATGAGGTCGGCCAACTTGCCCGATCGTTCACGGCTATGACCGGGGACCTGAAGAAATATATCAAGGACCTTACTGAAACCACCGCGGCCAAACAGAGAATCGAAAGTGAGTTATCCATAGCGGCCCGTATTCAAAGGAGCATGCTGCCTACGGTTTTCCCTGCCTTTCCGGACAGAGACGAATTCGATATTTATGCGATGATGCGTCCTGCCAAAGAGGTCGGCGGGGACTTCTACGATTTCTTCTTTTTGGATGACGACCACTTGTGTGCGGTCATAGGGGATGTATCGGGGAAGGGCGTGCCCGCGGCCCTTTTCATGTCAGTGACCAAATACCTGATCGAGGCGGCGTTAGGCATGGGTGAAGCTCCGGATCGAGCATTGGCCAGAGTCAACCGTCACCTGGCGGATAACAACGAATCCTGCATGTTCGTGACAATATTCATGGGCATATTGAATGTTAAAACCGGAGATTTTCTTTATGCGAACGCGGGCCACAATCCGCCCTTATTGTGGGATCGGGACCGTGAGCCGAGCTTCCTCGAGCCTCCCGGAGGGCCGGTGGTGGGCATAATGGACGATGCAGTCTTCGGCATGGACCGATTGAGTTTCAAGCCCGGAACAGTTCTACTGGCCTATACGGACGGTGTGACAGAGGCATTTAGCGCGGACGGCATCGCTTTCTCGGACAAAAGATTGGTTCTAGCTGCAACCCCGGTACGGGAAAAGTGCGTGAAAGAGATTACCGACGATCTCGTCAAAGTGATTGATTCCTTTTGCGTGGGTGCTCCTCAGGCCGACGACATAACCATCCTGGCTTTGCGTTGGGAGCGAAGAGACTTAGAGTAGCCAAAGGCGCACCGCTTCCATAATATGACGGTCAAAGCGTCCCGCGAGACTCCTGATGCGGTCACAAAGCTCTTTGGGCAAGGCACAGCGGAAAGTGGTCAGGCCGCCATTGAAGATTTCAGGCCCATTGGCTGCAGGAATCAATTTGGTTTCGTCTATGAGGCGCAGATAGTGCCACAGAGCCAAAGCTATCTGCTCCTGGCGAGGCACACCCGATTTGTTCAGTTCTGAGTAGTCTGCCTTCCTCACGAGAACAGTGACTATTTCGAAGCTATCAGCCTTATCAATCTTACCAGCGTTTATCAATTACCGTCCCCCAATGGCCCCTATTAAGAAATTATGAGAAATGTACTATAAATGAATTATTAATGGAGAGGGGACCTTTTGTCCAGAGAATTTGATTCTTTTCCGACTGTTTTGCGATACAACAGCCTTGGGAGCGAGGATTTGTCGTCTTTCTTCAGGGCAAGAATTCACCGCAGAGAGCGCAGAGACCGCGGAGAATTCTGGTTTCGTCGGGCGTCTATCTGATGGAGCCGACTTGTTACGGCACAGGCGCTAAAACAGCATTCATCCGTTGGTCAGCAGGCTATTGTCCCAGAGGGACATTTTGATAGTAGACCGGTGCTTTCAGCGCCGGGAACGAGCAAAAAAGAGAACCCGTGCGTCCCAGAGGGACGCCTGAATGTAATCGTAGAAATCAGCCTTTCAAGCGTCCCTACGGGACGCAGAAGCGGTCATTATTGGTCGCTTTCCCGGCAATGAATTGCGGGGCTGCTCTCACGGAGGCCCTTTGGGGCTCATAAGGTTGCAAGAGATGCTTCGTTTTAACGCCCACGGCTTATTCTGGTCCGTGATAGTAAAGCATTTTCGGCTCGACTATTCTCGATTGTGGCTCACATGATGCTTAATAAACTATCTTCTTACTCTGCGTTCTCGGCGCACTCTGCGGTGAATCTTGATTGTGCACCGAGGATGGTTTCAAACTTGCCGTGCTCTGCTTCCCAAATTTCCCTACGGTCTTTTCTCAGCCCTTGGCTGATATAGAACTTGATGAGAGCTTGATATCCTCCCATTCCTTTTAGCGGTGCAATTCTTTTCAGATCTTCCAGCACGTCCTCCGGAACTCTGATGGAAATGTGCTTCATTGGCCGATCTTTATGCAGAACAATCTTCTTCATAACGTTCTCTCTCCTCGGGGTAACAGGGTCGAATCCGCTGGTAGCTAATATTGGAGTTCCATCAAGGACAAAGCTCCAGTGCTGTCGAATTAACGCTAATCCCGGCGGTCACGCCACCGTCGTGACCGTCACCCCGGACTTGATCCGGGGCCCAGTAGTCCCGCATTTTACGGGATTGAAATTCACCGAGTCGCGGGACTGGATTCCGGCTCTTGCCCCGGATCGATCCGGGGCTGGCCGGAATGACGGCAACCGCACGCGGATTACCACAACAGCAAAGAGCATAAGATGTGCAGATCTCGCAGGACGCCTGAGAACACCATCGCTCGCTGCTACGCCCGCCTCAAGGAGCATTCCATGCAGTTGCACTGACGGGAGAAGTCCGCACGACGCCTAGAATGTTCTGCGATAGAATCAATCTGTTCGTCTGTGAGATCCTCATAAACTCGGGCTGCCAACGCGAGAATCTCGTCAGGTTTCTCTAACGGCTCCACGACCAGACGCACCTTTTGTCCCTCTGCAAGCTTCAGATCGAACGGCGCAACAAGGCGAAATCCTCCGTGTTCATAGACGGCTTCGACAGTTTCAGTTGCCATGCGAATGCTCCTCTCTGCCCTGGCCCACTCTGATCTCTACTGAGGCGGCTGCCAGAAGGGTCCGGTCTTCTCGATTTCCTCAAGGATGGTCAGGACCTCATGAAAGTATTCTCTGCTGCGGGCAAGCCAGTCGGCATCAAGACGCCTGCGAAAGAATTTCCCCGAGAAAAGCCGGAATAAGTCCTTGAGAGGGATAATTCCTTCAACATTAGCCGAATCAAATTGAGACCAATTTCTCACATGCTCTTCCGACCGGAAGAGATTCATAGTGCTTCAGGTGTACGCCCAGTCTTCCATCCATTTCCGCAACGGGACTGCAACATAACCGATTATTCCTTCCGGCTCAGTTTTTACAATGGTCCCATCAGACACTTCCACAACTACAGGACCGCCGCAATCTAAACACACACTATTAATTTGGACCGTCTTCCCCGGGCACAGCCAGCAAACTGCCAGCGACTCGAATCTTCATTGACCAAACCACTTTTGCCTACCGTCAATGGTGATCCTATACTGAGTCGGGACATTGCTGAAGGGAGCAAAGGAAGCGATCAGACTGGTATTGGGGTAGAGCCAACAACCAGGGATCTTCAGGTCGATGAGTTCATGGAGTTTTTGTCGGCCCTCGTCCGGTGACACTCCCAAATCTTTTGCGAGGTCAGTGTAATGGGGTGCGTGACCGGTGTCCATCAACCCCTTCAAGATGATTCGGAACGTCTTGCCAAGTTGTGCTGGATCACTCATGGGGCACCTCTCGATTCACTTGATTGGCCGATGCCTTTTCTGGGCATCCTCTTATCTTAGAGGGCGCAACCTCAAACCAGCAAGTATTTCCTCATTATCTCTTCGTTTTCCCTCAATTCATCCATGCTGCCCTGAAACCGGATGACGCCATTGTCAATGAGGTAGCCGCGATCACTCAGGTACAGTGCAACTTTCTGATTCTATTCGGCCACTACATCCTACGCGACCATGCCCACGGCCAATTTGAACGCGTCGAGAACATCGTTTGTGTACGTACTTGCCGGGCGGCTATAAGTGTCAACAATACTGATTTTTATCTCCCCGGCCGCGTAGGCCCGGCCGCCGGCGATCGGCAGCCCTACGATGGCCAAAGTTCAGACGATCAAGCTCGCGGTCTATTTCGTGACATGACCTCCATGTCTTGGCGGATTAACTCGCGGAGACTATAACAACAATGTGGGGATTGCAGAAGCGGTGGATCGTGCCCATTATGATATGGTGAGAAAAAACAGAATATGCGTGCAAAAAAAGATAAGCCGGTCAAAGCTAAGGAATCCGATTCCAACATAAGTTTCTATCCCGCGTGGTGCAAACGGTGCGGAAATTGCGTTGCATTCTGCCCGAAGAAAGCCCTGGAGACAGACGAATGGGGTTATCCCCGCTTGGCCAGACCTGATAGCTGCATATCCTGTCATCTCTGTGAAAAGCTGTGCCCGGATTTTGCCATCACCGTGGGGGAAAAGGCTCCTTCGAGCGTTGCCAAGCGTGCATCCTCGGTCCCGTCTCCCGGAACTCACGGTTCGCCGGTAAGCGCTCATCACAGTCCCGAGCGCCTCGCACCGGCTCCGCATGAAGAGGAGGAGGCCGATGAATAAGAACAGGGGCCGCCTCCTCCAGGGAAATGAGGCCATAGCTCGGGGAGCGCTGGCCGCGGGGTGCAACTTCTACGCGGGTTACCCCATAACGCCGTCAAGTGAAATCATGGAGCTTATGGGCCTCGAACTACCTGTACGCGGCGATGTTTTCATCCAAATGGAAGATGAGATCGCGTCGATGGGCGCATGCATCGGAGCGAGTTTGGCCGGTCGCAAAACGATGACGGCCACGAGTGGTCCGGGATTCTCGTTGATGCAGGAAAACCTCGGTTATGCATGCATGGCGGAGATCCCGGTGGTAGTTGTGAACGTGATGCGCTTGGGGCCTTCAACCGGTATGCCCACTAATGCGGCTCAGGGCGATCTGCAACAGGCGCGTTGGGGCACACATGGAGACCACCCGGCTATAGTGCTCTGTCCGGCTACGGTATCCGAATGCTTCGATGTTACGGTAACCGCATTCAATCACGCGGAGCGATTCCGCACACCGGTGATACTACTCGCAGACGAAATGGTGGCGCACACTCGAGAAAAGGTTGTCCTGCCTGAAGCCGACGACATCGAAGTCATCAACCGTCGCCGTCCCACCGTGCCGCCGGAGTGGTATGTGCCGTACAAAACCGACGGGAGTCTCATTCCGCGGCTGGCGGCCCTGGGGGAGGGGTATCGCTACCATGTAACCGGCCTGACCCACGACGAGCGGGGATTCCCAACCAGAAGACAAGACGAAGCCGCCTCATTCTACAAGCGGCTTTTCGCAAAGATCAGCAGTCAATTTGCATATCTGGAAATGGTAAAACAGTTTGAGCTTGACGATGCCGAACTGCTGATAATTGCCTACGGATGCGTGGCAAGAGCGGCCCGTGCCGCGGTACGTCTGGGGCGGGAAAGAGGCATCAAACTCGGATTACTTCAGCTTCTCTCACTGTGGCCTTTTCCTCGTCGCGCGGTCTCCGAGGCTCTTACTGCGAAAAAAGCAGCGGTGGTGGCCGAGCTGAACTTGGGCCAAATCCGGCGGGAAGTGCTCCGGGTCAACGACGGTCGCACCCGTGTGCTTGGCCTCAACAAGGTTGACGGGACCATGATCACCCCTGAGGAAATTCTCAATCGCTTGCGAGAGATAAAATGAAAATCGTTGAGCGGGCAGCAGGATTCTAGGTCCCGCGAGACGCGGGATACGCTGAGAACGCAGAGAGGAGGAAACCGCCTGAAGATCGCGCCGGAAGCCAGAAAGATACCCAGTCAGGACAGCATGTCTCCACCGGCCTAGACTCTAACGTGCTGTGCCGAGCTGAGAGAATTGCAAAGAAAAGAGACTTCTCTGCGCTCTCCGTGATCTCCGCGGTGAACGATCATCTAAAATGAATGTCCAAGTAAGCCGAAGCGTGGTCTACGACTGGCTGCGCCATGACAAGAAATTTCCCCATGTCTGGTGTCCCGGATGCGGCCTTGGGATACTGCTGGGTTCGCTCGTTCGAGCTTTCGTGCAAAGCGGCCTGACCAAAGATGAAGTTGCTTTGGTGTCCGGCATCGGCTGCGCGGGGAGATTGCCGGTTTACGTGGATGTGGGCAGCGTCCACACGACTCACGGTCGGGCGCTCACGTTCGCTACCGGCATCAAGCTTGCCAAGCCGGAACTCACGGTCGTAACCGTAATGGGAGACGGCGATGCACTGGCCATTGGCGGCAATCATCTTATTCACGCGGCGCGGCGCAACGTAGACATTGTCGCTATAGTGGTCAATAATCAGACTTACGGCATGACCGGCGGACAATATAGTCCTACGACTCCATTGGGCTCGAAAGCGTCCACCGCCTGGTTCGGGACCATTGAACCCTCTTTTGATATTGGTGCCCTGTGCGTTACCGCAGGGGCCGTATTCGTGGGCCGTACCACGGTTTATCATGTGGACCGCATGGATAGGCTTCTAGCGCAGGCATTAAGCAAACGTGGATTCAGCGTTGTGGAGGTCTTATCCCCCTGCTACACGAATTTCGGCAGGCAGAATCGCCTGGGCTCGCACGTGGAGATGATGAAGCAATACAAGGAGCGCGGGGTTCCGGTTCAACGATGGGAAAAGATGAGTGAATCGGAACGTGCCGGGCGCTTTCCGATAGGTGTCCTCGCGGACAGGGAATTGCCCACATTTCTCGATTCCTATCGCCGCGCGTGTGAGATTGCGGCAAAATGGCGCGCGGAGGGGAAAATATGAGAAACAAGGTTTCACCTTCATTGCCGGTGCCGCGAGTAGAGGTCCGATTTGCGGGCTCGGGTGGACAAGGAGTGATATTGGCAGGCATGGTCCTGGCTGAAGCCGCAGGGGTCTTCGACGGACGTGAAGTTGCAATGGTTCAGTCTGTACGGTCCGGAAGCCCGCGGTGGAACCAGCAAAGCCGAGGTGATTATCAGTGATTTCCCCATCGACTACCCGCTGTGCACTCAGGTTGACCTATTCGTTGGCTCTGAACCAGGAAGCCTGCGACGCCTATTGCTGGGACCTTAAGCCCAATGCGTGGATCGTCGTGGACCGCGACCTTATCACACATCCTCCCACCAGTCGGGCCATTGCTTTACCCTTTACAGCGGTAGCTCGGGATAAACTGAAGAGAATCATGGTGGCTAATGTTGTGGCCCTTGGAGCCATTTCCGAACTTACAGGGATCGTCACGAGACGCTCGCTGGAAAGGTCTCTGCTAAGCCGTGTGCCGCGAGGCACCGAAGAGCTGAACAAAAAGGCCCTCAGTCTGGGCGTGAAGCTCGTACGTCACACCGAAGGGCAAAACGACGCCGAGGAGAGCCGGGATCCCGGGGTAGAGAGCACTTAACGAGAGACAAAAAGGTTCTGGAGCGGTTGCCAAAGAAAATGTCCGCGTGGGCGCTCGATGCTTAGAATGCGAAGGGTCAACGTAGTGTGGGTTTTGCTGTCATTCCCGCGTATGCGGAAATTGAGTAGGTCGGCCCGTGGCCGTCCCGCGCTTCGCGGGATCGGGCACGGCCCGACTTACACCTGGATCGTAGTCCTGGGTGATCCCGCTGAACGTGGAGCAAGTCGGACATAAGTTTTGGCAACTACTATGATCGCAGTGCCGGTGAGCGTGGGAAAGAGATCTCCAGACCTTCGGCTTGATGGGATGAGCATGCTGCGCAGCAGGTCGGCTCAGTGGGATGAGCATCTTGCCCGCCGGGTCGTCATACCCGCGTACGCGGGAATTCAGAGACCTGTGGGGCAGGTTTTCCAACCTGCCGGAAACGCGTTTTGGGAAATCGGACAAAAAAATGGGCACTTGTTGTAGCTGACGACTTTCTTCCGAGACTCAGAGTTGATATTCTGCCCGCATGCCGCCCTCCACACGCCAACGATTCCGAAGTCCGAACGGAGACGCAGAGATGAAAGACGAAGACAGGTCCCGAGAACAACTCCTCGGAGAATTGGAGAACCTGCGCGGACGCGTTGCTCAATTGGAAAGAGCAGAAGAGGCTAAGCTCGGGGCCGCGGACAAGGTCGGCAGAGAGAGTGAAGAGCGTTTTCGTTCACTATTCGACAATATGCTTGAAGGCTTTGCCCACTGCAAGATGATTTTTGAAGGCGGTAAGCCGATAGATTTTGTCTATCTCAGTGTTAACTCAGCATTCGAAAGATTGACAGGTCTGCAAAATGTCGGCGGCAAGAAAGTGACGGAAGTGATACCGGGCATCAAGGCTTCCAATCCTGAATTATTTGAGATCTATGGAAGAGTAGCTTTGACCGGAGACCCGGAAAAGTTCGAAACCTATATAGATTCTCTGGGAATTTGGTTTTCTATCTCCGTGTATAGCACTGAAAGAGAGCACTTTGTCGCAGTGTTTGACAATATCACCGATCGGAAACGAACCGAGGAAACACTGCGGGAAAGCGAGGAGAAATATCGTCTGGTCGTGGACAATGTTCACGAGGCAATACTTGTTGTTCAAGACAAAAAGCTCCAATTTGCGAATACGGCTGCCATAGATAGTCTGTCATACAGCGCTGAAGAGTTGCTCTCCACCCCTCTTGCAGAATTCATTCACCCTGACGACAGGGGGCTGGTTCTCGGACGCTATCTGGCAAGGATGAAAGGAGAAGATGTACCAAGCCGCTATTCCTTCAGGATGTTGTGCAAAGACGGAACAGAGAGATGGGTCGAAATCGAGTCCAGTTTGATTTCCTGGGAAGCAAGGCCCGCGGCCCTGGTCTTCCTGGTTGACATCACCGAACGCGTGCGAATGGAAGAGGCTCTTAAAGAGAGCGAGGAACGATACCGAACTCTTGTGGAGCAGAGCTTTGATGGCGTGTTTTTCTACAAAGGGCCCAAGATCGTTTTTGCCAACCGGCGCCTCCATGAGATGTTTGGATATGCCCAAGGGCAATTGGAAGGAATAGATCACTTGCTGTTGTGTCATCCCGATCACCGGAAGTTCGTTCGCGAAAGGATTTTGGCGCGATTGCGGGGCGAAGAAGTGGTTTCACGGTACGAGATCGTGTTTCAGCGGAAAGACGGCTCAACTTTTGAGGGGCAGATCAATGCAAAAATGGTAAAGATAAGGGGAGAGGCGGGCATACAAGTGTGGGTGAGGGATCTGTCGGAACAAAGGAGTGCCGAGAAGGTTCAGAGGCGTTTGGCCACGGCCGTGGAACAAGCGGCGGAAGCAATAGTCATCACCGACCTCAAGGGTAACATAGAATACGTTAACCCCGCCTTCACTCGCGTCACCGGTTACGCTGAGGAAGAAGTGATGGGGGAGAAGCCTAGCTTACTTCGATTTGGTGACGTCGGCCCGGAATTTTATGAGGAGGTGAAACAAATCTTTTTCAGAGGGGAGTCCTGGGCCGGCCGTTTGAGCAAGAAGCGCAAAGACGGCACCCCTTACGAGGAAGATGTCACCGTCAGCCCGGTGCGGGATCAGTCAGGCCGAATCGTTAATGTGGTCATCGTAAAGCGTGACGTAACGAATGAGGTGCGTCTACAGAAACAGCTTCTCCATGCTCAAAAGA
This sequence comes from uncultured delta proteobacterium, assembly GCA_963789265.1. Lineage (GTDB taxonomy): Bacteria > Desulfobacterota > Desulfomonilia > Desulfomonilales > Desulfomonilaceae > CAWBBA01. The sequence goes on from CAWBKB010000001.1 coordinate 717,123, forward strand.
TGGAAGCAGTCGGTACCCTGGCAGGGGGAATTGCACACGACTTCAACAATCTCCTCCAGGTCACTCTGGGATATTCAGAATTGTTACTCACCTCAAAAGACGAAGAAGACCCGGAATACGAAGATCTCTCCAGAATACTTCAGGCGGCCAAAAGTGGGGCCGAGCTTGTGCAGAGACTGCTCACATTCAGCCGAAAGGTGGAACCCAGGGCCGTCCTCTTGAATCTCAACAAGCACATCGTGCAAGTGCAGAAACTGTTGCGGCGGACTCTTCCCAAGATGATAGATATACAGACGGATTTGTCCGGCGACCTTGCGGAAATCAATGCCGACCCAATTCAAATGGAACAAGTGCTGATGAATTTGGCGGTCAACGCGAGTGATGCCATGCCGAATCGCGGCAAACTCATCCTTGAAACAAAGAATGTCACGCTTGATGAGGAATATTGCCGGACGAATGTTGCAACTCATCCCGGAGAATATGTGTTATTGAGGGTTTCGGACACCGGCCAGGGAATGGAAAAGAAAACCATCGAGCACATATTTGAGCCGTTTTACACCACCAAAGAGTTGGGGAGAGGAACCGGGCTGGGCCTTGCGATGGTTTACGGAATTGTCAAGCAGCATGGAGGTTTCATAACCTGTTACAGCGAAGTCGGCAGAGGCACGGCTTTCAGTGCCTTTTTCCCGGCCATGGGGAAACCTACGGACTCGGAAGTGAAGAAGATTGGAGAAATCCCCGCATCCGGAACGGAAACTATTCTCCTGGTCGACGATGAACCACCCGTACGTGAATTGGGCGAGCGCATTCTTGCTAAGGCCGGATACACGGTACTTGTGGCAGGCAATGGCATCGAGGCTCGTGACCTATTTATAGGGAACGGGAAACAAATAGCTCTAGTAATACTTGACCTGGTAATGCCCGATATGGGAGGCCAGGAGTGTCTGTGCGAGCTTCTTAAGATCGATCCTCGAGCAAAAATCCTCGTGGCCAGCGGCTATTCGCCTGACGACGGCATGAGGGGCATCCTCGAACTCGGCGCAAGGGGATTCGTCCACAAGCCCTTCAGATTTAAGGAGTTGCTCCAACAGGTCCGTGAAGTACTTGATGAAATGTGATTCGTTCGCTATTCGTTGGTTGCTACGAGCAATGCTTTTGGAATTGAGAGAGGCATCAGTTTATTTCTAACGCTTTCTTGACGGCTTGAATCAACTGCTTGATGTCATAAGGTTTATTCACAACACCCCGTGTGTGCTTTTTGACCGCGTCTTTAAGCTCATCCTCGGCCGAAGCACCCGTAGCGATGAGGACGTTCACGGCGGGATTGATTTTCAGCAGTTCCTGGAGACACTCTTTACCTCCCATCTCAGGCATGACGAGATCCAATATCACTAATGCAATCTTGTTTTGCTCGCTTTTGTATACTTGTAGGGCCTCGTTTCCATTGACGGCGGTTAGAACATCGGTACCCGCCCGTTCGGAGGATGCGTTCAGCCACGTCTCTTACATAATCGTCATCGTCTACCAAAAGGATGGTCTCTGGGCCTTCCGTGGCAAACGCAGACTCTGACATGCGATCACATCCCTGTATGCCTCCGACATGAAAAGAGCGACTCCAAATGCAGTCAACCTTTAGATGTACACAACTAAACTAATTCTTAAATCGTTTTAGTCAAGTTCGAGATTAAAATATCTCCGGGCGGATGACTCTCCGGGAATTATACCGATTCGCCTTCAAGCAAGTGGCACCGTGCTTCCGGTAGGGGCGGCCTCCGCGCGGGGCGGCCCGCAATACCCTTTCAAGGTTTGTCGCTTGTTCGAAGCCGCATTGCTATCATAATAAGGGCAGGCCTTGATAGGGAAAGGGGATGACATCCCCCACAATTTGTGCTCTCTGTCAGTGTGAGGACACGTGCCTCGTGCCCCGATCGGCTGGGATTTGAAGCACCCTGTACAGAAAAGAAATCAGCTTCTCGAATGAGTCAGCCAACACCGGCTTCTGGGAGGGGTATTCAATTCTGGGGTCAAAATAGACGGTGAACATGTGTTTTTGACCGGGATAAATATGCATTTCAAAGTATCGGCCGTATTGCTGTAGCTTGGCCGCCAATTGCTTTGCGTACTTCACGTCGTACACGTCGTCGTCTTCCCCGTGGAAGATCAACACTGGGGGCAGACAGCGAGGATCGTAAGGCGTTATCCAAGGTTCCCCGCCATAGTTCCACACAACTGCCTTGATTCGCGGATCCCTACAAGCATACGTCAGAGCCGCGTTGGCAGGCTGAGAGAACCCTTCCAGAACGATCCTGTTGGGGTCCACTACAGGCCAATTATAGAGGTAATCGACGGCAGCGCGAATCGACTGTAGGTACCATTCATCCGTAAAAAAGAGTTTTGCCGCTACGACGCCCTGCGCCACCGCGCCCTTTGCATAACCGAGCCCCCTGTCCCACGCAATTGGGCCGGGTGATAAGGATTCGGGATAATTCGACGGGTCTATGATGATGACCGCGAAGTTGCGATTCGCTAGATTTTGGCAGTAAACGTGGTATTGAAGGAAGACTTGAGATCCTACGCCCACGCCGACCACTACCCCGGGAATCCGTGTCTTGACTGGATGGTCCGGAAGGAAACAATAGGCCGGCAACGTCTTGCCGTTTTGCAGGGGAATATAAGTCTTGAACTTCCCCGCATAACTGTTGGTGTTTAAAAAACTGAGGATCAGAACAAAAACCGCGACAGCGTACGCAGATCCACGGATGACTCTCAATTCCATACTCCTTCAAATTGCAAAACACAAGGTAACGACGGCGACAGTATCACCATCTGCCAAAAATGTCAAGAAACTCATAAGGATGCAAAAATACTCTAAGTATCCGTCTTGCTTTTTACGGCCGGGAATCTCGGGCTCGTAACACGGCTTCCCGGAAGTCTGCGAAAGTAATCTTCATAAAGCTATTGAACCATCGTTCGTAGTTGAGTTTTCCCGCATGCGGGGGAATCGTGTGATCTCGATCTTCCGGGCAGAGGCGGTAAGGTTCGCCTTCCTGAGAAAGGCGCCCCGGCGCGCAGGCGAGGCGAGCGGGGACCATGTACAATTTCTGAGTGGAATATGCTTTCATCATGTCGTATTTGCAGCGAATGGCATCATCAGGCAATGGATTGTACATGACCGCGGGCCCGCCCGGCGGAAAATGGTTAATACGCCACTTCCAGTGAAAAAAGTCTCCGGTGCCGTTGTACAAGGGAACTCGAGAAGCTGAGGCTTGATCCCGATCCTGGCCGAACATTCGTGCGCCAGAAAATTCACCGAATCATGGTCCGGATGGCCCCCTTCATAAGCGTCTACGAAGATGACGTCCGGCCTCACTTCGTTAAGCAAATTGGCCGCGCAATCTACTGCATCTTCAAGCAACGAAACCAACCCCAGATCGGGAATCCTCAGCAAATGCGTGCGGGATTGATCCAGCCCCAGAACGTCCATTGATCGTTTGAGTTCGGACTCTCTGATTTCCCTTTTTGTAAAGCGATTGCCCGATGTCGCCCAAGCCGCGTGGATATCGGCTCCTGAGTCTAATAGGAGCTTCATGGTGCCCGAGATCACTACCTCGTCATCCGGATGGGCGAACAGGAAAAAATATTTTGCGTCTGGGCTCAACTTCATATTCTAGTCTATTTCTCGGCCGGACCTCTTACGATTGTCCACTTTGCCGGCACAATCTCGCATAGGTGCAATTGCAGCCGTCAATGTATCAAGTGGGCACGGCCACCATCCGGAGAGGTTTTGAGATGGAGGTGCGAGTAGATGTCCTCCAGGAGGGCTTCCTTGCATGCAGGGCAAAGGACAAATACATCATCCTCGTAAACCTGACGGTTCAGATCTTCCTCGCTGTACGGTGAGACGCTTCTCAGGAGTTGTGTCAAGTCCGGCTCGCCGCTCTCTTCTTCCAATTCGGGAATTACTCCATCGAACATCGACCGAACCCGTACGACGACCTGGTATTTGAGAGCCCCCTGGGGAAGACGACTTCCGCATCGTTGACAATGCATCCTGCTCATGACATTGACAGAACCTCCCGGTCAGATTATAAAAAAAACGTTGCCGGTGCGCCAGCAAAATCATCGGAGATCATGATGCATTTCCCTGAATACAGAGCCAGAAGGCTCCGGAGGACCGAAACCCTCCGAAGCATGGTGCGGGAAGTTCAACTGGATCCCCAGGATTTCATTCTCCCTTTTTTTGTCAGACCGGGCAAAGGAGTGAAGAGTCCTATTGCCAGTATGCCGGGACACTTCCAACTCTCACCCGACATGGTCATACGGGAGCTGAAAGAGCCTGTGGACAGAGGCATGCCTTCCATTCTGCTTTTTGGGATTCCGGAGAAAAAGGACCCCACCGGGTCGGAAGCCTACGCTAAAAACGGAATTATCCAGCGGACAGTGCGCGAGGTCAAGAACGCTTTTCCTCACCTGGTGGTGGTAACGGATGTTTGCCTCTGCGAATATACCGATCACGGCCATTGCGGAGTAATCCGAGACCAGGATGTGGACAATGACCTAACGCTGGAACTCCTCGCCAAGATGGCACTTTCACATGCTCAGTCAGGGGTGGACATTGTCGCGCCCAGCGACATGATGGACGGGCGCGTAGGCGCAATTAGGGAAGCTCTGGACGAAGGAGGATTCGACTGGCTTCCTATAATGGCCTACTCGGCAAAGTATGCTTCCGCCTTCTATGGGCCTTTTCGTGATGCCGCCGAATCCCCCCCCAAGTTCGGTGATCGCCGTTCGTACCAAATGGATCCGGCCAATTCAGATGAAGCCATCCGCGAGGTGGCGATGGATGTGGATGAAGGAGCCGACCTGATAATGGTCAAGCCGGCTTTGCCATACTTGGATGTTATCTGGCGTGTACGCAATTCGTTTGATCTGCCGCTGGTTGCTTACAATGTGAGCGGAGAATTTGCCATGATAAAGGCAGCGGCACAGAACGGCTGGATAGACGGAGATCTTTGCATGATGGAAGCCTTGACCTCCATCAAAAGAGCCGGTGCGGACCTGATAATTTCCTATCATGCCTTGGAAGCCGTCCGCATCCTTCAAGAGGGGACCCGAACTTCGAGGACAAAGTGATCCCTTCGCAATTGAGATTAGTCGCCTGGGAGATGACCCGGGCCTGTAATCTGGCCTGCGTACATTGCCGAGCCGGTGCATGCTCGCAACCCGATCCCGAACAGCTTAGCCTTGCGGAAGGCCGGTCGCTCATCGACGGCATTGCAAAGGTCGGCAAACCCATACTCATCATGACAGGAGGTGAACCCCTGCTGCGGTCGGATTTTTTCGATCTGGCGGCTTACGCTAATGCAGTGGGTTTGAGAGCTGTTCTCGCCACAAACGGGGTACTGGTAACACGTGAAGTTGCCGGTGAAATTGCTTCCGTAGGGATACCACGGGTAAGTATCAGCCTGGACGGCCCCACTGCGGAGGAGCATGACGCTTTCCGGAAGGTCCCGGGCGCTTTTGAATCGTCTCTTGCCGGCGTGGAAAATTTGCGTAAGGCCGGGGTATCAGTTCAGATCAATACCACCCTCACAAGGCGCAATTGCAGGCAATTGGGCCAAATCATGAATCTGGCTCAAGAGATCGGCGCTGATGCCTTTCATGTCTTTCTCCTGGTACCAACGGGGCGGGCCAGGGATATGGTCGGCGAAGAGATGGGGCCTCGGGAGTACAGGGGAAACCTTGCTCGAATTCTACAGACTGGCAAGGGCTTCCAAACTTGAGACTAAGGCCACATGTGCTCCGCAATACTATAGGATTCTCAGGCAACAAGCCAAGATCGAGGGCTTGGAGGTGTCCGAGCAGACATTCGGGCTCAATGCCCGCACTCGTGGTTGCCTCGGAGGCATCTCCTTCGTATTCGTGTCCCACAAAGGGGAATTGCAGCCATGCGGTTACTTCGACGTCCAGGCCGGAAGCGTTCGGGAGTCGGAGTTTTCAGATCTGTGGGAAAATGCGCCGCTGTTTAAAGATCTGCGCCAATTAAGCCTCCTCGAGGGAAAATGCGGAAAGTGCGACTTTCTGAGATCTTGCGGCGGCTGCCGGGCCCGAGCATTCGAGCTGACAGGGAGGTACATGTCCGAGGAGCCGTACCTGCCGCGTATCAGCCGCCTGCTTTGCGAAGAATCGGGACCGCAACCTGAGCACGCCTTCACTGGCGTGAACTTCGAGTGAGACTCACGGGCCGTTAAGGACTTCGGAGCGGGATTGGTGGGACAGGCATCTTGCCCGTCTCTGAAAGAATGACAGGCAAGATGCCTGTCCCACTGTGGCCTTGTACATGTCCGCAACTCGTGCAATCGGGCATTTACTCAAATCCCACACTGTTTTCGGAGGAATGGATGATCATCGAGCAGATTCAAGTCGGAAGCTTCGAAATATTTTGCTACATACTAGGAGACCCTGAAGCAGGGGAAGGCATCATCATAGACCCCGGCGGAGCCCCGGAGCCGATCGTGAAAAGGGCCCAGAGCCGAGGCGTCAGTAAGATAAAATGGATCGTCAATACCCACAGCCACGTGGATCACATAGCAGGGAACAAGCGTATGCAGGACGCTACAGGAGCACCCATTGCAATCCACGAGGCTGACGCAGGTGCTTTGTCTCGTCCAAACATGAGCATGCTCGCAATGTTTAATGGAGAGCCTTCTCCACCCCCCGGCCTTTTGCTCAAGGATGGCGACACTATCTCTTTTGGCAATCAATCCGTAAAGGTCATCCATACTCCGGGACACTCCCCGGGGGGGATCTGTCTATATTTTCCAGGATACGTGATTACGGGCGACACCCTCTTTGTAGGCGGTGTGGGGCGAACCGATCTGCCGGGCGGTTCGTACCAGGTGCTTCAGTCTTCAATTCGCGAAAGACTGTTCACGCTACCTGAGGACACGATCGTACTCCCGGGTCACAACTACGGGTCGACTCTCACCTCGACCATAGCCAGAGAAAAGGCTGAGAACCAGTTTATCTGAAAGATTGAATTTTGATTCGATTTCGCTTTCGAGCAAGTGACACCGTGTTTCTGGAGGGACAGGCATGCTGCCTGTCGTCATGCCCGCGGACGCGGTCCCGCGTTTCGGCGGACAGTAGGACCGGCCTCTGTGCCGGTTGTCCGCGAGCCGCCGGCAGGGGACGCCGGCGCTACTCCGGATCGGAGTCCGGGGTGATCCCACGGAACGCGGGACAGGCAGTCCCGCACGAAACAGCACGCCTAGTGGCTGTCATTGCGAGGGCCCAACCTACCAATTCTGCCGCGTCTCAGTCGTCAAGACCGGGACAAAACTGAGATGCTTTCACGAGGGACGCGGGATTCCTCCTCGCAATTGTAGAATGAAAGCGGGAAATTCCATTGAATGCTATCCTGTCGGTCAACCGTTCCTCCGCTTGCGCAAGAGCGACAGCATTGAGCGCATCTCCTTGCACTTGAGGACATAGGCGGCAACAGCAAACACTACCAATCCCGCCGTGATGCAGCCCAGTAGAGCCAGCCCATTCTGGGTGGTGAAGCCGCTATGCCATTCCCCGAGCCCACGTCCGTATAGCAGCGAAATCCCCATTATCAGCGAGGCAATCGAAATTTTGGTCAAAGAGCTTGCGAATTCGGCCGTCGGGAAGTGTCCCAGCCTTTTCACTAAAATAGCGAAGAGCACTGCAACATTAAAAGTGGCCGCTAATGCCGTCGCCAGCGCCAAGCCTCCCTGCCTCATTGGGCCCATGAGGAGCAATCCCGCGACCAAATTCACGGCGACCGCGCCAATGGAGATCCAGAGGGGCGTCCTGGTGTCCATCATGGAATAAAATGCTTGAGTGACGACCTTCAGTCCCGAAAAGGCCCAAAGTCCCGCGGTATACCATAGGAGCGCCTTAGCGGTTTCCTGGGTGTCCAGCCACGTGAAGCGCCCTCGCTGAAACAGCACTGAAATTATAGGTATTCTGAGTAGAATCAGAGCCACGGACGCGGGAATAATGAAAAAGGCAATGAGACGGAGTGCGAAGGAGACTGACCGCGACAGAGCCGGCAGGTCCCCGCTGCTTGCTTGCCGAGACATGGAAGGCAGCACCGCAGTTCCCAGGGCCACGCCGAATACACCAAGAGGAAGTTCCATTATTCGATCGGCATAATAAAGCCACGAGACAGCACCGGATATCCAAGAAGCCAAGATGGTCCCGACCATCACATTGATTTGAGAAACAGCCCCACCAAAAGCCGCAGGAACGAAGAGCTTCCCAACCTTTTTCAGTGCCGGTTCCCTGAAATGGAAATCAGCCCCCAGTTTCACACCCACTCCAACCAGAAACGGAAGTTGAAGCAGAAGCTGAAGAATCCCCGCAGCTACCACACCCCAGGCCAACGCATAGTACGGCTCCATATTGAAATAAAAACATAGTACCGCTATGCTGGCTATCATCGTTAGGTTGAGGACCACAGGGGCTGCCGCCGGCGCTCCGAAGTGCCCCATGGAATTGAGAACTCCCGCGGCCAATGCTACCAACGAGATGAAAAAAATATAGGGGAACATTATCCGATTGAGATGCACAGTGAGTTCGAATTTGGACGGGTCCGAAATGAAGCCTCCCGCGATTAATCGGACAATCCATGGACTGAACGGTCCTCCGGCCAGAGTCACCACAAGCAGCACAATGGCCGCAAAAGTAAAAGTAATCCGTGCGAACCGTGCTGCGTTGGAACTGCCGTGTTTCTGCAAAGTCTCAACATACGTGGGGATAAATGCCGCGGAAAAGGCACCCTCTGCGGAAAGCCTCCGCAAAAGGTTCGGAATGCGGAAGGCAACGAAAAATGCATCCGCGCCGGGGCCGGCACCCAAGTAGAGAGCGGTGATCATGTCCCGTGCAAAGCCCAGGATTCGGCTGAGAGTAGTCCAGCAACTCACCACCCCGGCCACGCGGGTCATGGCCTTTTGTTCGGAGAAGCGTTCTTGCGCACGTTCGATCGTTATAAGTTGACTTGAGGTGCTGTTATCTGTCATAAAGAGAATTTCCGTAAGAGGTCCTGTGGCCCGGGGGTTGGTTCAGGAAACGGAACCCGCGGTCGATTCAAGAGAATAGCCGGACTTCCAAGTATCAGGAACGTCGGCGTTTAGAAGGAGCTGTTAATGGCCAACCATCCTTCCGCACTGAAGAGAATGCGTCAAAATGACAATCGACGCGTTCGAAACATTTCCTACAGATCGACAGTCAAGACTGCCGTGAAAAAGTTTCTGCATTCCGCTGACACCCATGAGCCCGAGGCGGGCAAACTTTTCAGCCTCGCGACTTCCTTGCTTCACAAAGGCGTGACGAAGGGCATTTTCCACAAGAATACTGCTTCCAGGACTATTTCAAGACTCGCCAAGAAGCTCGCTTCCAGTGATCCTGCGAGGTGAAAACATTATATAAACGTCCTGGAAGGTTTTGCCCTATTCGCCCATAAGACATCCCCAGGACACTGACCCGGCCTCAGCCGGATAGGCCGGGTGGCTCTGTTCGTCAATTCCTGACGGCCGGCGAGATTGCCTGCCCCCTTGTTCAGCCGACGGATAATCTCGCGCTTCGCGGTACCACCCCAGTGTAGCGGGAGATCCCTCGCTTCGCGAGACCACTCTACTGTAATGCGGGCAAGATGCCCGTACCCTTTCTCCCTCACCGGCCGGGATCTCCGATCAATATCCACCCCGCCCAATTCGGCGGCTTGCCGCTAAAGGAGGCATCAAGGCCGGCCGGAATATCACCCGCCAATCCTGCCGGAGATTTGCCGGTCAAAGTCTTTCCCGCCGCCTTCTTCAGCATTTCCAATACGAACGGGTCATTAGGTCCCCAGTTAGGTTCGGAATAATTGAGCAGCCCCATGCGTACTCCTGCATACGCCATCCCGATGGCCAGCAGAAGTGGCCCTTCTCCCAGAGGGGCCTCAGAATCTTGAAGATCTAACCACGAAATTGGGAGCACCATGAGGTTCGTCGCAAGTGGAGCGTCGAACAGCCGCTGTGCCTGGAACCTACGCCGGCCGCGCTTGTCGGGAGCGAAGAAGAAGCAAGGCTGGTGACTCGTTTCAACCCTGTCGCTCATTGCCAAGGGTACGGCGAGGACTTCCGTAACTTCACGTTTGTTCTTGTATTCCAGTAACCGATCTATAGTCGCTGTTGCGCCCACCCAAACATCAAATTTCTTGAACATTTTCTGGATGCTGACCACAATGTCCGATGGTTTCGGATAAACCGGATTGGTGAGGATGAGATGCTCTATCTTCGCTTCCTCGCCCAATTTCTGCGAGCCCTTCTTGCCCGGGGATTGGCCGGCGGCACTTTCCCGTAAGTCTTCTTCACGGATCCACGGAAGCGACTCGAAAAGGAGAAGATCTCCGCCGGCAGTGGTTTGCAGGTTTTCCTGGAGCGGTGATCGGAGGAATCTCAGAGTGTCAGCCGATGGGATGACGGAAACCAGACGGTCGCGTCCGAAGGGGAGATCCTCCGCGTCCAGCATCGCTGACAACGGAAGATACCAAAGAGACCGATCCGGTATGACGAAGACGGTGGTCTTGTCTTCAGGCAATGGCGGAACCTTTCCGAGAAGGGTCCTGTAAATGCGCCTGCACGGCTCTTTCCACGCGTGTCCCATGAAGCTGGACCGCTCGCCGGTCGTAAATTCTCGGAGCTTCTCCTGAACCTGGAGGACACCCTTGTCGATTTGAGCTCGATTCTCAGGAACTTGATAGTAGATTGCTTTCTCAGTTGTTATGACACCTATTGCCATGCGGTCGGGGAAAAGATTGAAATCCAGAATCATCTCGTTCTTTCCCAACAGATTGCGCCGTACTTCTTCGAGTGACAAAGCGGCTCCGCGTCGCAGCCATTCGTACCGCAGGGAACTCTTGTGAAGAGACCTGCGAACATTGACAAGTTTGGTCTTAAGAGCCGCCTCGGTCCTCCGTACATCGGCAGTCGGCACATCTTCCTTGATTTTCAAAAGCCTGTTGAGGATCTCCGACTCTTCTTTTAGAAGGCTGCTCGGCACGTCGAAAAATGCAAGGACTCCTGCCTTTTTGAGTGTGAGGTTCCGTCGGCAGATCCTTCGCTGCTCCATCAAGTGAAAGACCTGGCCGGCCAGGTCTTCTCGAGGTTCGAGCTCTGCGGGCCCCAGAATCTTCGTAGCAAGTTCGTCAAATATCGGAAACCGCTGTTCCATTTCGTCCAGCAAAGGGTTGCCAGGAGGAATATCATCCACGATCGACTCAAAATGATCCAACACGCTTCGGTATTTCAGGATTGCGTCGTCAACCTGGCCTGACAAGTAGGTCTTGCGTGCGAGCTTGATTTCCCGATCAAGCTTCTCCAGCATAGTCGCGGTTTCAACTTCACGGCTCGGCTCTTCCGGTGCTTGTTCCCGGAAAAGCCAGTGATACCTTTGGGCTCTGTCTGCCTCTCCTTCCGCAAGCTTCGGGCCGTTCGTGGCGTGCGCTGCACATTGCCGTTCGGAGGGGGGCGCAGGTTCTCTATGTCCGGATGCTGCCGCGGCTCCCGAGCAGAGCGCAAGCACGAAGCACCATGAGAAGATGGCCACGCGAAGAAGACCGTCACATCGTTTCATCCCCGTCCTCGTGTCTATAAGCTATTTTTCGCTCTTTTCTTGCTCGTCCACGGTCACCCACCATTGGTCGTCCTTTTCCTTAAACCACCACGCGGAAAAATCCGTATTTAGAATGCTTCTGGCCAGTTGTCTTCCCATATCGGTCCGCAGCCTCTTCCTGGTAGAATCTATCCAGTCGCGTGCATAACGATTCCCCAGGTCTCCAAGTTCCTTTAACTGAAGGATCATTTCAATTTGGTCTGCGTCGCGTGCGAACTCTGCTTCCGGGGTGGCTCGAGCGTTAAATTCGTCAGACAGCGACCGTATCTCTTCTCCGAAGGGGAGGTCTGCGGTCATGTCTCTAACTGCAGCTTCTTCGTCCGCCTTGACGTATTTTTTATTGACGTAGTTCAAATCCCCGGTTCTAGCCTCCACAAGGTCATGAAACAGGCACATGAGAACCACCCGTTCAGTTGCCACATTGCCGGAAAGCCGGCCTAACGTGTAACCGATGACCGCGGCCCGAAGGCTGTGTTCTGCAACGGTTTCATGTCCCGTGCCGAGAAATTGAAAACCCGACCGAGGCGTCCGTTTCAACATTCCCACCTCGAACAGGAAATCCGCAATCGCTTTCAATTCTACCATACGGCCTCGCATCCAGTTCAAAGTCCCGGCTTCACTACCATGATTCCCTTTCACTAGCAAGAGTCTCGCCCTTGACGCAGCCTTCATTTTTCGGGCGCTTCGGTCTATAATTCGATATGGAACTGTTTGCCGGTCATTTGGCGACCGGCACCCCACGTGTCGCGAATTTCGCGTTAAGTTAAGCGGCAATTTCGTAGGATGTGCTGAGCGAAGCACATCGATTGTGTAAGACGGAGCGCTGACGTGGCCGATGCGCTTCCCCTGCCTTGGCTGGGTTCAGCACATCCTACATTCTGAACAGCAGTTTTTATTACGCATCAGGCTTAACTTAATGCAAATGTGCGTCTCGCGGGACCGGTCCTACCCAGCGACAGTAAGGCCGGCGTCCCTGCCAGCCACTTTTCGGATAGGATATAGAACATCTTTGAGAGGTTTGTTCTGGACCCATCTCTGAATCTCCAATCTGTAGAAACTTGCGATCTTTGCCTCGGCCGAGTTCACGATCTTCTCTTTGCAAAAGAGGGATTCCGCCATGTCCGGTGTCGGGGGTGCGGACTGGTTTTCGTCAATCCTCGACTGGCCGGCCATTTGGAATTCCAGACAGAATCAGGAACGGGGAGTATGGGGGAGGACCGACTGACTCCGGCCCAAAAGCGTCGATTGCAGCGGGAAGTTAGCGGGCTGGAACCCTTTCGCCGGCTTAATTGCATGCTTGAAGTGGGCCCGGGGCGGGGCTGGTTCTTGTCTGTAGCTGCTCATTCGGCTTGGGAGACGTGGGCGGTCGAGATAAACCGTCAGGCGGTGCAACATCTCGACACGAAGGGTCTCCATCGCACGTTGGTCGAAACGGCAGAAGATTTCGAAGCGCCGTCGGATTCGATGGATATTGTCAGAATGTGGGATGTAATAGAGCACCTGCAATCGCCTCGCAAGGCCGTGACAAATATACGCAGGGTCTTGCGTCCAGGTGGTCTGCTCAGGTTGGCAACTACCAATTTTGCCTCTTTTTCCCGTTGGGTAAACGGACCCGAGTGGGTGTACCTTAACGGAGCGGACCACATTTTCCTTTTCGAACCGGCCACTATCAGGCAACTGCTTTCGGTGTGCGGATTTTCAAAAATTACTATCCGGACCAGATCCTTCAATCTCAGGAGAAAACTCTATTATCCGGAAACAGACTTGCCTGCCAGGTTCTCTTTCTTGCGGCCGTTCAGAAAGCTCATGGATGCTGCCGCAGGTTTTACTATGTACGGCCACCAGATGATCGTCACTGCGATCAAGCCGGCGGCGAAGGAGGGATTATGAATGCGAATTCGTATCAGCTCTTGAACTCTTTGTCCTCAAGATTTATGCTTCTCACTATGAAATTCACACTTGTCGAATGAGCCGGAGCTCCTTTTCTTCATTGCTCTCAGAGCGGTAGAAGGCGCCTTTCCATGCCGCTGTGTCACAGTGATTTAACGTCGCTGCATAAAAATCGTCTAACTATATGTAACGCGTGAAGTAAGTTCGTCGCGGCAAAAAAAAGTAGGACGGAGCTTCCCCAATAGCCCTACACAACAAGGCTAAGGAGGAATAAGCATGTGGAAACTGATTAATACAACATACCTTCTCGCGATCTTAATCGCCATGGCGATGGTTTTCAACATATCGAGCGTGAGTTTGGCAAAGAGCAATCAGGCCGGTACGCCTCCATCTCCACAGCCAAAAGGTGGGATCGCCACGGTAGTCGGGGTGGACCAGCCCGACAATTGTCTCCGCATCAGGAGCGGGCCGGACAGCCAGTACAGACGTAATCGGATGCGCCAACATGGGTGACCGGTTAAAAATTACCGGCGTCTGGACATCAAACGATTGGGCCCAACTGGCCGACAATGGATGGGTTTACGGACCGGAAATCTCCACTGATTTGCGACCTCCGCAAACCGCTTATTCCGGACCACCGACTTACGTCGTCAGCGAGGTGGCAGTGCCCGATTATGACGACTGGGCCTATTTGCCGGATTATGGATATGATACCTACTGGTATGGAGACGTGCCGATATTCTTCTATAACGTGGCCGTATGGCGCTGGTGTCACCCGTGGTGGTGGTGGCATGGTCTCCAGGCGTGGTGGTGGCGGGACGGCTTCAATGGCCGAAGACACTGGGACCCGCACTCATTCAGAAACTTCGCCAGGACTAGAGGCAGAAATGTTGCCGCCGCTGGGCGTGGCAATATATCCGCACTCAACCGAATGGGTAGAACCACTAGGGGTGCGAGTATCGCATCATTAAACGGAAACCGATTCAATGCGAACCGTGCGAACATTACATCACCCAATGTACGCCGATTTAATGCGAACCAATTCAAAGCGAATCATCCGAACATTAGATCATCCAATGTGAACAGATTCAATGCGAACAGATTCAAGGCGAACAGGTTTCGCACAAACACAAAGACGTTTCACTCGCGAACCTTTTCAAATCCATCTAGGTTCCGATCTGGGTCTGCAAATGCGTTTCGTTCTCGGAGCTATTCGGTGCCGCACTCGTTCCGCAGCGGCAGTTTCGGAGGTAGTCGCTTTAGCGGTTTTGCACGATCACGAAGTTTCAGCAGCCCCCGGTTCGGAGGAGGCAGCTTTCACGCTATGGGCGGCGGCGGACGTCGCAGATAGTGCAATAAGCCAAGGTTAATGTTCAGAACGACCGGAAGTTGCTCTCAAGAGCGGCTCCCGGTCCTTTCTATTCACAAGATAATCTCGAATCCTGGTACGTACTTATCGGCTGAGCCGTTTAATACCAATGCGCCATCAAACAAGTCACAATCCCGGCGAGGATATGATGGGGCATCCCGCCCGGAACGCGGGACTGTCTGCCATTCGTCACCCCGGACTTCGATCCGGGGTCCAGTCTGGATGCCCGCGTGCGCGGGCATGACGACCGGCAATCACGCCCGGGCGTGACTGTCCCACTAAAAAACGGTGTCACTGGTTTGAAAGCGAATCGGTGTAAAGTGGACGGCTCGCTGTATCAAATTCGAACATGTATCGCTTGTCGGTTCTGTCGAGTAGTACAGTGACGCATGCACTGCTTTTCAAAATTTCTTGATCTTGCCCCTATCACGACCGCTGACCTCAATAATACAAGCGATTCCGACCATCAGTTGAAAAGGAGGTTCAAATTTGCCGCGCCGTCGAATTCGGATCGCACTATGATGAAATGGATCCAATATGGTAACATAAAGGTTTTCGCCAAATCGTGCACAGAAGAGTGAATCGTCTTGACTTCGTGGATAATTTAGCCTATTTTATCAACGTGTTGGTTGTATAATTTGAAGTGAGATATGAAATGACGGCACGCGCACAACTCCCTAGCACTCCCCCCGCCCAGCGGGCAAAGATCCTCGTCGAAGCGCTACCGTACATCAGGACCTTTCGAGAGAAACGTGTTGTGATCAAGTACGGCGGCAGTGCCATGACGGACAACCGCCTTAAGGGGGATTTCGCGGAGGATGTGGCGCTCATAAGCTTTGTCGGGATTAAGCCGATAATTGTTCACGGCGGCGGACCCCAGATCGGCGAACTTCTCAAGAAAATAGGCAAAGAGAGCCGCTTTGTTCGGGGGCTGCGCGTTACCGATGAAGAAACCATGGACGTTGTGGAGATGGTCCTCGTGGCCAAGGTAAACAAAGATGTGGTTTCCATGATTAATTATCACGGCGGCAAGGCCGTAGGAATCTCCGGCCGGGACGGGCATCTCATAAAAGCCAAGAAAGCGAGACCCGCAAGACTCGCCGACATGGATGAAGACTTGGGTTTGGTCGGTGAGGTGGACAGAATCAATCCGGACTTGATAACTTCACTGGAGGAGCATGGTTTTATTCCGGTCATAGCGCCGGTGGGAGCCGGTCCGGGGCAAAAGCCCTATAATATCAATGCGGATACCGCTGCTGGGGCCCTGTCGGCTGCCCTCGGCGCGGAAAAACTCATTGTGCTGACCGACGTTCCGGGCATAGTGGATGAAGACGGCGGTCTCATTTCCAGCCTCTCCGAAGACAAGGCCGAAGATCTTATCCATAGCGGCGTTGCCTCGGGAGGCATGATTCCCAAGATTCGGTGCTGTCTGACCGCATTGCGTGGCGGGGTACCAAAAGCGCACGTTATCGACGGGCGAGTGCCGCACGCTCTGCTGCTCGAAATACTAACGGATCAGGGTATTGGGACGGAGATTGTGCGAGAGATCCCACCTGGTGGTTGAAAGAAGCCGGACGTGTGGGGAAGGGAGAGATCATCAAATGCTTGCCGAAAGAGGGGAGGTCATGGAATCCTTTGATTTCATCGCCATGAACAGCGAATACGTTTTCAATACTTACGGTCGAACTCCCGTGATGCTGGTACGAGGCTCCGGCTGTAAGGTCACCGATAGTAACGGCCGAACATATCTGGATTTCATCGGAGGTCTGGCAGCCTGCTCCCTGGGCCACGGCCATGCAGGTTTAGCCTTGGCCATTTCGGAGCAAGCCAAGAAGCTGATTCACGTGTCCAACCTGTTCTATATCGAACCCCAGATCAAGTTGGCGAAGCTCCTGGCCGAAAACTCCTTCGCTCAAAAGGTCTTCTTTTGCAACTCGGGCGCTGAAGCTAACGAGGGGGCAATCAAGCTCGCGCGAAAATATTTTCACGACCGGGGAGAGCATCAGCGCTATCACATCATCACCATGGACGGATCGTTCCATGGCCGAACTCTCGCCACCCTGGCGGCCACGGGCCAGACGAAGTACCGGCAGGGCTTTGAGCCTGATGTCCAGGGTTTTTCCCATGTGCCATTTGGGGATATTGAGGCACTGGATCAGGCCGTATCGCCAGACACTGCGGCAATTATGATCGAGCCGATCCAGGGCGAGGGTGGCGTACGCATGCCGCCTGCGGATTTTCTCTGTCAAGTTAGAGAATTGTGCGACAAAACCGGCTGCCTGCTCATCCTGGATGAAGTCCAGACAGGCATGGGGAGAACGGGAAAGCTCTTCGCTCACGAACATTTCGGCATTACTCCGGATATCATGACCCTGGCAAAGGGTATTGCCGGTGGAGTTCCCATGGGCGCGCTATTGGCGACCAATCAAGTGGCTCAAGCACTTGGGCCGGGAACCCACGCGGCCACATTCGGCGGCAATCCGCTGGCATCCGCGGCAGGTCTTGCCGTCGCGGCGGAGATCCTGTCACCGGGATTCCTTGATGGCGTCAGCGACAGGGGCAATTATCTACGATCGCGGCTCGAAGAATTGGCCGGTCGTCATGAAGTAATCCGCGAAGTTCGAGGGCTTGGCTTGATTCAGGCTATTGATCTGAAGGTAGCCGGCGCGGATGTCGTTGCCGCATTGAGAGCGGCCGGGATCTTGGTCAATTGCACTGCTGAAACGGTGTTGCGCTTCCTTCCGCCTCTCATCGTTACCGATCGAGAGATCGACCAATTGTTGACTGCTCTGGACGCGATTCTGAGCCAAGCGAGAGGTTGCTGAGCATGGACCGGGTAAGACACTTCTTGAGCCTGGCTGATTATTCGCGGGAGGATATTCTGGGTCTGCTCAATCGGGCTCGGGAGATGAAAAAGGGCATTCCCGGCAAAGGACCGGCTCGGCCGCTGGAGGGGCGCTCAATCGGAATGATATTTGAGAAGCCCTCCACACGCACCCGCGTCTCCTTCGATGTGGGCGTTCAGCAGCTTGGCGGTCATGCGATTTTCCTAAATTCGCGCGAAATACAGATCGGACGGGGCGAGCCCGTCAGCGACACCGCGCGAGTTTTGTCGAGGTATCTTGATGGAATCGTCATTCGGACATTTGGCCATGAAATTCTGGAGGAGTTTGTGAAGTGGTCAACCGTGCCGATTATTAACGGACTTTCCGATTTGCTGCATCCCTGCCAGGTGCTCGGCGACCTACTCACGCTTCAGGAAGCTGGCATTGACATCAACAATATGAAAGCTTCTTGGGTCGGGGACGGAAATAACGTTGCAAACTCCTGGATCAATGCCGCCGAACTGTTAGGATTCGAACTAGCTCTGGCATGCCCCGAAGGGTACGATCCCGAAGTAAAATCCAAGTCTGGAAGAGTTCGCGTCATGCGGGATCCCGTCGAAGCAGTTCGAGATGCCGACGTGATCTCGACTGATGTTTGGGCCTCAATGGGTCAGGAAGATCAAGTTCCTGAAAGGCAGCGAATATTCAAGAATTATCAGGTGAATCTCACCCTGTTGGCGGATGCTGCACAGAAAGTTTACGTGCTGCATTGCCTTCCTGCGCACCGGGGCGAGGAAATTACCGATGAAGTTATGGAATCGGATCACTCACTGATCTGGGATCAGGCGGAGAACAGACTTCACGTGCAGAAGGCAATATTGGAGATGTTGGTCGGAATGTGAATCTCGGATTCCGTTTGAGGGAACTCGTCAGAGCCTATTGAGGGTTTGTCACCAGGTTGAATTCAGCCGTGAATCACGGAGGCTTCGTGAACGAAAAGAAGGTTAACAAAATCGTATTGGCTTACTCGGGCGGCCTCGACACGTCCGTCATCCTACGATGGTTGATCGAGACTTATAACTGCCCCGTCGCGGCTTTTGCCGCGGATCTCGGGCAAGGGGAGGAATTGGCGCCCCTTGAGGAAAAAGCAAAGGCCACCGGAGCGGACTCCATCCACATTGCGGACTTAAGAGAGGAATTTGTCCGGGATTTTGTTTTTCCCATGTTGCGAGCCAATTCTGCTTACGAAGGCACCTACCTGCTCGGAACCTCGATCGCTCGGCCTTGTATAGCCAAGGCACAGATGGAGGTGGCCGCAAGGGAAAATGCGGATGCGGTGAGTCATGGCGCTACCGGAAAAGGGAACGACCAGGTTCGTTTCGAGTTGGCGTATCTGTCAATAAATCCTGAAATCACAGTGATTGCTCCCTGGCGAGTTTGGAACATGCGTTCCAGATCGGACCTCATTTCTTATGCCCAGGCGAACGGGATACCGGTGACTTCAACTGCGGAGAAGCCGTACAGCATGGACCGAAATCTGTTCCATCTGAGCTTCGAAGGGGGAATATTGGAAGATCCGTGGGCAGAACCTCCGCGGGATATGTTTGTGCTGACCGTAGATCCGAGGGACGCTCCGGACAGCCCGGAAGAGACCATCGTCACGTTTGAAGCCGGAAATCCGGTTGCAATCGACGGAAAGACTCTGTCTCCGGCAAAACTGTTGGCGCATCTCAATGTCATTGCCGGCCGCCATGGCGTGGGGCGAGTTGATATGGTGGAGAACCGCTACGTGGGGATGAAAAGCAGAGGAGTTTACGAAACTCCAGGCGGTACGATTCTGCATGTTGCCAGGCGTGCACTGGAATCCATCACACTCGACCGTGAAGTGATGCACTTGAAAGATGAGTGGATTCCTCGGTATGCAACACTTGTATATAACGGGTACTGGTTCGCTCCGGAACGGATGATGCTGCAAGCCGCGATCGACGAGGCTGCGGCCGCGGTTTTCGGGGACGTGAGATTAAGACTCTATAAAGGAAGTGCTATTGTAACCGGGAGAAGATCGGATCGCTCATTGTATGATGAAAGATTCGCCACGTTCGAAGCGGACCGGGTCTATTCTCAGGCCGACGCGGACGGATTCATAAGACTCAATGCGTTGCGCCTGAGAATCCGCTCAATGATGCAACGTAAGAGAAGGTGAACAGCGCGACAAAGCAATTTATTGCTCGCGGATTGCGGCGGAGACGTGGATGGTGAAACGGGTGCAAAACAAAGAGCATTCGGGATCTGGAAAACCTGCGGGCATCCGGAAAGGTCGCTTCGCGGCTTCGATGGACCCCGCGTTTGCCCGTTTCAATGCTTCCGTCTCCTTTGACAAGAGACTCTTGGAGTATGACATTGCCGGCAGCATAGCTCACGTCAAAATGCTCGGCATGCAGGGAATCATATCTCCTGACGATGCCGGCACCATCGAAAGAGGCTTGTCTGAAGTCCTGCTGGACTTTCAGCAGGGGCGATTCGAATTTCGCGAAGACCTGGAAGATGTTCACATTAACGTTGAAGAGGCGTTGAAATCGAAGATCGGCGAAGTGGCAGGCAAGCTTCACACTGCGCGAAGTCGAAACGATCAGGTAGCGCTCGATCTTAAGCTCTATTTGAAGGATCAGAACGACCGGGTAAGAGCCGATCTTTTGTCTTTGATGGCTGCCCTCACGGACAAGAGCGAAGAGAATATTGATCTTATCATGCCGGGCTACACTCATCTTCAGCGAGCCCAACCGGTACGTCTCTCACATCACCTTATGGCTTATTTCGAGATGTTTCACCGTGACTGGTTGCGCTTCACAGACACATTAGGGCGTACCGATGAAATGCCTCTGGGGTCCGCGGCCCTTGCCGGCGCCACCTTTGACATCGACCGGAAAGCAGTTGCAGATCATCTGGGATTCTCCCGGCTCAGTGCCAACTCCATTGATGCAGTTTCAGATAGAGATTTCGCGGCGGAATTCCTGTTTGATTCTTCTATGGCTATGCTGCATCTATCCCGGCTTGCCGAAGAGCTGATCATCTGGTCCTCCTCCGAGTTCGGCTTCTGCACGCTGCCTGATGCGTACTGCTCGGGTTCGAGTATCATGCCCCAGAAGAAGAACCCCGACGCGTGCGAGCTGATACGCGGCAAGACGGGACGCGTGTATGGACATCTTGTGGCCCTTTTGACAACCTTGAAGGCGCTTCCGCTCAGCTACAACAAAGATCTGCAGGAAGACAAGGAGCCGGTATTTGACGTTGTGGATACTCTGCGTGGATCGCTGGAAATTATGGCCGGTTTGATACGGGGGATTGAATTTCGGTCGGACGCGATGTTTGCCGCTGCATCCGACCCGTCAATGGCTGCAACCGACTTGGCTGACCGACTGGTCCGGCAAGGGGTTCCTTTCAGAGAGGCGCATTCGAAAATAGGTGCCATGATTGGCGCGGGCTCGGCCATCGGGTCTCGTGACCATATTGAGGCCGGGTTGCCCACACCCGAGGAAATGGTTGAGGCGCGAAGTCACAAGGGCGGTACCTCTCGTGCACGGGTAATGGAACAGATTCAGGCTGCGCGGGCTTTCATGCGGGCTCAGGCCCACGGTCCTTGGAAGCGGTAATACACGGGAAAGAAGAAGGGTTGACGAAGCGGTGGCGAGGAATCTCTTTGATTCTTATTGTCTCGTCTTTTCTCACCGGCTGCGGATACAAGACGAGCCCGCGGCCTGCCGCGGCCGCAATACCGGGAGATGTTGGTCTGGTTGAGGCCCGCGGCTATCCTGATGAGGTGACTCTCAAATGGCACGTCCCCCTGTCGAATACTGATGGGTCTCTTGTGACCGACCTCTCAGGCTTCAAAGTCTACCGAACGGCCCAAAAGGTTGGCGAAGAGTGCGAAAATTGTGAAGAAAAGAAGAAAATGTACGCAAACGTGGATTTCCAGAACCCGACTAACGCAGTTATAAACAAAGGAGAAGTCTTGTATGCCGATAAAGGGGTGACGCCCGGCAACATTTACTCTTATCATGTAGGCGCTTACAATTTAAGGGGTCGGGAAGGGCCGGAAAGCCAGGTTGTGACGGTAGTTTATGACAAGCTTCCTCCCGCACCGGAGGGCTTGCGGGGCGGGGTCCGTGCCGGTGCGGTGACTCTAGAGTGGACAGCGCCCGCTCAAACGGCGGAAATCGAAGGTTACCTGGTCTATAGGGGAATTACCGATAAACCTGGTGAGATGAAGGTCGTCGGCGGCACGAAGAAGAATGAGACCGCCTATATAGACAAGGATGTGGAAAAGGAAAAGACATACTATTACCTTGTGAGGTCGTTCGAAGTTAACCGAGGCGTTTCACTGGAATCCAGTCCATCCACTGTGGTAAAAATGTCTGTGCCGTCCGTTCAATGGAAACCTCCCGAGAACATCAATACGGTTGCAACTCCGGATGAAATACGCATTTGGTGGGATAAAGTGAAAATCCCGAATGAGGAGACTCGTTACAATATTTATCGGCGCGAAGCTGGCAATATGTTTATCAAGATTAACTCGAAGCCCCTTAGCGATCCTTGGTACGACGACAGGGACGTGCGTAAAGGCGTCACATACCGATATGCCGTTACTGCGTTTCCCGCTGGAAGACCCGAGGAAGAATCGCGGAAGGCAGGTTCCGAGGCCGTCAAATTCCGTCCGTAGTCGGAAGTGTAGATGCATCATTTTCATTACGTTAATGAGGAACTTTACTGCGAAGATGTCCCCATAAGCCGAATTTGTCGGGATGTGGGCACTCCTCTGTTCGTGTACAGTCGAGAGACTCTGGAAAGGCACTTCAAGATCTTTCAAGAGCCTTTTCAGTCGGTAGATCATCTGATCTGCTATTCAATGAAGGCTTGTTCCAACCTGGCAATTCTCAGGATATTCGCCAACCTGGGAGGAGGTCTGGACATTGTTTCCGGCGGCGAGCTCTACCGAGCGTTGAAAGCCGGCGTCGATCCGTCACGGGTGGTCTACTCAGGCGTGGGCAAGAAAGCCTCCGAAATGGATGAAGCCCTGACCGCTGACATCCTTCTGTTTAACGTCGAGTCGGAAGAGGAATTAAGCCTTTTGGATCGGCGAGCCCGTGCCCTTGGGAAACGAGCCCGCATAGCGTTACGCGTCAATCCGGACGTGGATCCGCTGACTCATCCTTACATCTCTACCGGCTTGAAAAAGAACAAGTTCGGAATCGACGTGGAACGATCTGTCGAGCTTTACCGCGAAGCCCTCCGCATGGACGGAATCGAACCTCTGGGTGTAGACTGTCATATCGGCAGCCAGGTCATGGAATTGGCGCCGTTTCTGGATGCTATTGACCGAATTAAAGAATTAATTGAAATTTTACGTGCCGACAATGTTGAAGTTCAGTATCTGGATATAGGTGGCGGCCTTGGCATCCCTTATGATGACCAGGAGGCTCCGCCGCTGCCGGCTGCTTATGGAGCAGCCATTCTTCAGCGCCTGGAAGGTATGAACTTGACATTGATACTGGAACCGGGGCGCCTGTTGGTGGGGAATGCCGGCATCTTGGTCACCGAAGTTCTCTATCAGAAACAGGGTCCGGACAAGAAATTCGTCATCGTGGATGCTGCCATGAACGATTTGATTCGTCCGAGCCTTTACGATGCATACCATTCAGTGTGGAAAGTGTCCAAAAACCGAGCCCGGACAACTCGCCGCAAGCGGATCATCGCAGACCTGGTGGGTCCAATCTGCGAGTCAGGGGACTTCTTGGCGCAGTCAAGAGAAATCGAGCCCGTTGAGTCGGGTGAATTGCTGGCGCTCATGAGTGCCGGCGCCTACGGCTTTTCCATGTCCTCAAACTACAACTCACGCCCAAGAGCAGCCGAGGTCCTTGTTGAGAAGGACAAATACTTCGTTATCCGGGATCGGGAAAGTTACGAGGATCTGATTCGAGGAGAACGAATACCCCGGAAGTTCTCCAAATCCCGCTAAAGGAGCAGAGGATGTTTTCAGGAACCTTTACCGCCATAGTGACACCGTTCAAAAACGGCCGAGTAGATGAAGCGGCTCTTAGGGAATTGATCCGCTTCGGTATTGACGGAGGGGTGAGTGGATTCGTCCCCTGCGGCACAACTGGAGAATCCCCTGCCCTGAGCCATGAAGAGCACAACCGTGTCATCGAGCTTACGGTCAAAGAGGTGGCCGGCCAGGTCAAGGTGATCGCAGGGACGGGCTCAAACAGCACCCAAGAGGCGATATCTCTAACGCGCCACGCCAAGTCGGTGGGCGCGGATGCAGCGTTGATGGTTTCGCCTTACTACAACAAGCCGACACAAGAAGGATTGTATCAACATTTCAAGGCCGTTGCCGAGGCCGTTGATATTCCCATCATCCTCTACAACATTCAGGGACGAACGGCAGTCAACATAGAAAACCGGACCGTGGAACGACTCGCCGGAATCCCGAACATCGTCGGAGTTAAAGAGGCGTCCGGGTCCATACTCCAGATGAGCGAAGTCCTCAGGCTTTGCGGGTCGGGATTTGACGTTTTGTCGGGAGACGACCAGATGACGTTCCCTCTGATGGCCCTTGGAGGAAAGGGCGTTGTCTCGGTTGTGTCTAATATTGCACCCGAGAAAATGTCATCCATGGTGAACGCTATGTTGGCGGCCGAAGTTGAGAAAGGTCGCGCCATGCATTTTGATATCTTCGAGCTGAGCCAGGCGATGATGATAGAGACCAACCCGATTCCTGTTAAGACTGCGCTGGGACTTATGGGCAAGATTCAACCGGAGTTCCGTCTTCCTCTCTGCCCTCCGTCCGAAACTAATCTCGAGAAACTGAAGACCGTCCTGGAGAAGTACGGGATTCTTTAGAATGGAGTCAAGGATGAAAATTGCCGTCAGCGGAGCCGCGGGCAGAATGGGCAAAAGGATCCTTGCCTTGGCTCACGAGCATTCGGATATCGAGATCGCAGGTGCGCTGGAACACCCCGAGCATCCGGCGATTGGTAGCGATGCCGGTGAGACCGCGGGCATTGGACATATTGGTGTTCCCATCAGCACCGACGTCAAGGCAGTGCTGGAAAAATGTGACGCCCTGGTTGAATTCTCCGCTCCGGCGGTCTCTGTTGAGCATGCCAAGGCGGCCGCGGCCGCGGGAAAGGCTATTGTGGTCGGCACCACGGGCTTTTCAGAGGACCAAAAGCAGGATCTCTCACAGGTGGGGATTCGGACGCGATGTCTTGTATCTCCTAACATGAGCATGGGGGTCAACCTATTGTTCAGTATAACAGAGAAGGTTGCCCGTGCCCTGAGTTCCGGATACGACGTGGAAATTATAGAAGCGCATCACAGAATGAAAAAAGATGCCCCAAGCGGTACAGCGGACAAGCTGGCTCAGATAGTTGCAAAGACACTCGGAAGAGACCTGAAGGATGCCGGCACTTACGGCAGACATGGTATCATAGGGGAGCGCAAACCGCACGAGATAGGCATAATGGCCATCCGTGGGGGAGACATCGTTGGTGACCACACAGTGATGTTCGTTACGAACGGCGAGCGCATAGAGTTGACTCACAGGCTTCACAGCAGGGATGCATTGGCCAATGGCGCAATTCAAGCCGCTCTGTGGTTGGTTGCTCGCCCAAACGGGCTATATGACATGCTGGATGTATTGGGCCTGAAGGCATAGCAATGAGACTAGCGAGGTTTGCAGTCAATAATCAGGTTTTTCGCGGTCGCCTCGAGGGAGAGAAGCTTTTCCCGATTGAGGAAGGTGCCTTTTCGGGTGAGTTCTCTTTGGAGCAGGTCAAGTTGTTGCCACCTTCGCTTCCCACCAAAATTGTGGCTATTGGCCTGAACTATCGCGATCATGCCGAAGAAGTAAAATTACCGCTCCCTGACGAACCTCTTCTCTTCCTTAAGCCGCCATCCAGTGTGATCGGTCCCGGCGATCGGATTGTCTTGCCGGCTCAAAGCGCACGCGTGGATTATGAGGCGGAATTGGCAATCGTCATCGCAAAGACTGCCAAGCACGTGTCGCGAGATGCCGCGCACGAGTACATTCTGGGCTACACCTGTCTCAACGACGTCACCGCCCGCGATTTGCAAACCAAGGACGGCCAATGGACCAGATCCAAGGGCTTCGATACCTTCTGTCCCGTAGGTCCATGGATCGAGACTGCTGTAGATCCTTCAGATCTCAAGATCGAACTTTTTCTAAATGGAGTGCGCAAGCAAGAATCGCGAACTTCCAACCTCATTTTTGACTCTTATAGTCTTGTGGAATTTATTTCCAATGTCATGACCCTTCTGCCCGGCGATTTAATCGCCACCGGGACCACGTCGGGAATAGGTCCCATGAAAGCGGGTGATGATGTTGAGGTTCGAATAGAGGGGATAGGGTCGCTGAAAAATGTTGTCGTCGGCAGCACCTGATGAGTCCTAATGCTTATATTGCCTTTGGTTCCAACCTTGGGGATCGCGAGCTAAAGTACCGGGAAGCCTTGGCCGCTCTGGCCGAGCTTCTGGTCACAACCGTTAGGAAGCACTCCGGGCTTTACGAAACCGAGCCGGTAGCTCTCACGGACAACGGTTTGAAGTTTCTCAACGCGGCTGTGGCCCTGAAGACCGATCTCTCCCCGGTCGAACTGATGAAGATGTTGCGTGTCATTGAACTCAATCTCGGGAAGTCGCCCACTCATCGAAGTGACTTGTCTCGGGTCATTGACCTGGATCTGCTTTTGTACGAAGACCTCCGCATTTCCGGGGACGGATTGGAAATTCCGCATCCAAGAATGCACCATCGGGCATTCGTGTTGGTGCCGTTGAGTGAGATACGCGGCTGAGGCCGTGCACCCGGTGCTGGGATGCGCCGTTGGAAGGCTCCTGGATCTCCTGCCTTCTTCAGAGCGGGCGAAGTGTGTACCGTGGCCCTCCTGCGGGCCCGGCGGGAACTGACATGTTTATCGTAAGATTTTTCCTGGTAGTGCTCCTGACGTGTATGGTGCTCAAGATCTTGTCTATGGTAGGCCGGTACCTGGGGTCTCAGTTCGGAGCACCTCAAGTCAAGGCCGATAATAGTCCGACAGGAATCAAGGAGATGGTCCGCGATCCCGTGTGCGGCCTGTATATTCCCGGCGATGGGGCCGTCGGATTGATCGACGACGGCAAGGTCATTCACTTCTGCTCGGAAGAGTGCCGACAAAAGTTTATCAATAATCAGAAATGACAGTCAGATGGCTATCCTCACAGAAGGTGCAAAAATACTTATCGCTGACGATTCCGAGATTCTGAACAACATGCTGAAGGACGTGTTCGAGGAGAACGGCTTTGAGGTGGTACAAGCTTTCAATGGAATTGAGTGCAAGAGCGTCTTTCTCCAACACCAGCCCGACGTGGCCTTTGTCGATGTGCAGATGCCAAAGATAGACGGTATCGAAGTGCTTCGTTATATAAAAGAAC
The DNA here is from genome assembly GCA_963789265.1 of uncultured delta proteobacterium. GTDB lineage: Bacteria > Desulfobacterota > Desulfomonilia > Desulfomonilales > Desulfomonilaceae > CAWBBA01. The sequence goes on from CAWBKB010000001.1 coordinate 744,375, forward strand.
GGTCACCGCGCACCATTGTAGTGATGATGACCGGCTCTGGTAACGAGGAAACCGCTGTCAAAGCCATGAAACTGGGGGCAGATGAATATTTGAGCAAGCCCTTCCCCACGGTGGAAGTAGTGGCGCTGGCTACCAGACTTCTGGAAGATCGCCATGCGGGCGAATTGAACGTCAAGCAAAACAACAAAACCCGTCGTAGCGAGCGACACCTCGCGCATTTAACCACAATCATCAACGAAGCGCTGATAACGACCGATCCGGCAGGCCGAATCCAGTTTGTCAACAATGCAGTGTCCAATCTATGGGGATATTCTGCCGAGGAGCTGCAAGGCAAGGACATACATTTTCTGATCCGCGGGGAGGGCAATACCCTTCTCTACAGGGATTTGGTGAAGGATAGCATCCATGACGGGAAGATCGAAGGGGAATTTCACTTCAGGAGAAAGGACAAAGGTTCCTTCCCGGGTTATCTGTCTACTTCCGTGATTAAGGAAAGTGGACGCATCACAGGGATCGTGATCGTCGTGGCAGACCTGACCCGACTCTATGAGGTGGAGCGAAGGCTCAAGCAAACGGAGAAACTGGCTTCGTTGGGCAAAGTGGTGGAGGGAATCGCCCATGAGGTTAGGAATTGCCTGACTTCTTTAGGAGGATTTGCCCTTCGTCTGCAAAGGATCACGTCGGGCGATCCGCTTTGCGGCAAATACACCGGTATCATGCTGAATGATGTATCCCGCCTGGAACAGATGGTCAAAGACATTGAGGACTACGTTCGCTTCTCCAAGTTTTATACATATCATTTCGACAAGACCGAGCTTGTCCCGATAATGAAACGGGCGCGTGATAAGTCGGCTCAAATGCTTTCAGCAGATACAACTGCGGCGGTGTCGTTCATATTGAAGGCCGATGCCGCCCTTCCTCTTATCTACGCAGACCCGGTCGCTCTGGAAGAGGTTTTTTACAATCTTATTCTAAACGCATACGAAGCTATGCCCCGAGGGGGGAGACTGAAAGTAACCCTCACAAAGCTGCCGTCAGCCGTATCGGTCTCGGTTTCCGACACAGGGGTGGGAATTCGCAGCGAAGACCTCTCCGATATCTTCAACCCCTTTGTCAGTTCCAAGACCGCTGGAGCGGGAATGGGGCTTTGCAAGGTGTATCTTCTTGTCGAAGAACATCGAGGAATCGTGAATGTGACTTCTCAGCTCAATAAGGGAACCACTTTCGAGGTTCTCCTGCCGGTGGAAAGGCTCCTGACCGGACTGTTTCCCTGGGAGGTCGCATCACCCGGAGGGTACTTCAAATAGCATCCTTCGATAGAAACAAGGGCTAGGAAAAGGGTCCCGGCGACATAGGCGTTAAAATAGCGAGCCTGCCCTCTGTGAGCCCTGGAGGGGCTCAATGATAGTAGCCCGGCAATTCATTGCCGGGTGGGCGATAAGCAATGATTCAACCTTCGTCCCCGTGGGGCGCCCGAAGGATGCATCCTTCGGGCGCCCCACGGGGACGAAGAAAAGTCTCTTGGCGGTTCATTCCCGGCGATAAATCGCCGGGCTATTATCAGGATGTCCCTCCGGGACGAAAAGGACTCGAAGCTTATTTTAACGCCTATGGGTCCCACCGAAGGCCATTTTAGGGCGCATCAGATAAGTGAAGCTTGCAGCGGAGAGTAGTATGCAACTCCGGATATTAATTCTCTTGGCAGCGGCTCTGAGCCTGGCAATCAGTGCCGTGCCGGGTACAGCACACGCGGACATTTTTGTCCGAATCCACCAGGACGGTCAAAAAGAATTCACCAACAGGCCGTCAGGTCCGGGTTGGATATTTTACATGACCGAGTCGGGGTACGAGCCTATCGTCCGTTTTTCAAAAGCAGGCAAGCCGAAAAGTCTGGATCAAATCATCAATGAGATTGCAAAAGAGTACCGGGTCGACGCCTGCCTTGTCAAAGCTATCGTTACCGCTGAGTCAAACTGCAATCCGCTGGCAAAATCCGCAAAGGGGGCTCAGGGCCTGATGCAACTCATGCCCGCAACCGCCAAGGGTCTCAAGGTCGAGAAGCCGTTCGATCCCAGGCAAAACGTTGTGGGCGGGGTGAAATACATAAAGGGCCTGATGGCTTCGTACGGAGACCTCCGGGTAGCCCTTGCGGCATACAATGCCGGACCCGGTGCGGTTCACAAATACTTGGGCATACCTCCTTACCGTGAAACCATTAACTACGTGGCAAAAGTGATCCGTTATTACAATAAGTTCAAGCGAAATCCCACTCTCAAGATAGCAGGCAGCTAATACGAACGGAAGCACATGAAAAAACATCTTCCCAATTTTCTTACATTAGGCAGACTTATCCTTGTGCCGCCTATCATAGTGCTTCTTTTCTTTCCTGCCAAATATCCTTCTCTGGTAGCAGGCATCATCTTTCTAGTGGCCTCTCTCACTGATTTCTTTGACGGATTTATCGCGCGGCGATTCTCCTTGGAGTCTTCTTTCGGCCGATTCTTGGACCCCATAGCCGATAAGATCCTGGTAACGTCGGCTCTAATAATGCTGATAGCTCTTGGTCGAGTCCCCGCCTGGGTTGTGATGCTTATCATCACCCGTGAGGTCGCGGTAAGCGCACTCAGGGCCATCACAAAAAGTTGGGACACAACATTAAAACCGAGCCGGGCGGGCAAGCTGAAGGCTGTTTTTCAATTCGCCGCGTGCGTGCCGCTTATCATCCACTACAATTACACGTTGATAGTGCCGATCAATTTCCACGTCCTTGGCACGGTCCTCATCTACATAGCCCTGATTCTTACTCTGTGGTCCGGAGCAGACTACTTTTTGCGATTCTACAAAGAATACGAGATCCGTGAAGAGAGCGGGGGATTTTAGGCGGGGCGGCGGGCTCGTCCGTGCGTTTGGTCGCGGCGAGTGCGAGAAGGCATATCCTCTTTTACTCTTCATCAAGTTATTACGATTCGCTTTCAAACAAGTGACACCGTGTTTTTAGTGGGACAGTCACGCCCGGGCGTGATTGCCTGTCGTCATGCCCGCGTACGCGGGCATCCAGACTGGACCCCGGATCGAAGTCCGGGGTGACGATTGGCGGGCAGTCCCGCGTTCCGCGCGGGATGCCCCACCATATCATCGCGGGGATTGACACTTGCTTGATGGCGCACTGGTATTACGCATTTACGCGAAGGGCGATCTTTTTTCCTGGATAGCCTCGCAATCGTGGTGAGCGTCTATTCAAGTGGTATACGCTCTCGGCTCTGAACATGAGGGTAAGTCGTGTTACCGGCTACGAGACGAGTAGAAACGGCCTGATCGAAATTTCCCTTGCCAAAAGCCCGGACATTGTGAAAATGTAAATCTTTTGGTCTAGAATCGGGATAATCTCATTTCTTAGGGCGAGGCGCTATGAGAGAGGGCCTCTTTATCTGTGCCATTCTCGTTGCAACAAGCTGATATCTCAGTTGTTATTACCGATACGATATCCGTTTCACAGGCGTCTTAAACGACCAGCAACAACAGTACCTGGCGTAACATGTGGATCAATATGAACAATATTGGGGGGGGACACTGAACATGGCATCGCTTGATATCGCTAAGCTATTCCGGGACGAAGCGGGAGAACTCATTAACGCGAGAGATAAATGCATCCAAATCCATGGTACGGACATCCGGGCGGCTGGCAATGAAGTCGAGATTGCGGTCCGCAAGTTCTTCCAGCGGATGCTCCCGAAGCGATTCCATGTCACACAAGGCCACCTCATTGACAGCAACGGACTGGTCAGCCCCCAACTCGATCTCATTGTATCGGATAATGCAAGCATTCCTTCCCTTTTGACGACTGCTGACGGGACATCCTACATCCCAGTAGATTGCGTTTATGCCGTCGCAGAGATCAAGTCGACGTTTTCTAGTTCCGAGAGGTACATTGACAAGTTTGCGAAAACCTTGCACTTCATCCGAGAGGAGATGAGCCGTCCGCTGCTAGAGAACACGATATACGATGGGTTGAGCGACTCGACCGTCATGCGTGATGTGTTCCTGGATAAGCCGAACAAATACCTGAACCCACTGTTTTCATTCATGGTATTTGTAAACTCAGGCGGTGCTGACGAGGTTGTCCTCGAAAAGGCTTTCACCTGTACTCCCCGCGAGGACTTACCCGGAATTACGGTCTTGCTCAACAAGGCTGTTGTGTGGTACGGGAAAATAGTCAGCAACAAATTCTCTGTCGAAAAATACCCTTGGATGGGGCAGTCAACAGGAAAGGCTTGGTTTATATCGCTAATTCAAGGAGCCGCGGACACGGGATCGGCGGAAGGCAATCACCTCTGCTTCAATTACTATGTGTTGCTAGAACACTTGAACCAGTCATTTCTCGAACCACCCGATCTCCGGTCTTACTTCGAAAGGATGCTGGTTGGCAGGGTGTCGACGTCTAAGAAGATAGGGGATTCCTAACTCCCATACCAGCCGACCCGCCGGGTTCGTCTTGCATGGTAGTAAATCGTCATTGAAAGAGAGCCCATGCCAGCCCTGCTGGGCCGCTGAATCGGAAGTTTGCCCGCTACTCGAATTTCCAGTGCTTGCGGGCGCCGCCACTCCTTGACCCAACTCCGGTCCTTCTTTCGAACCCATTGCTCGGCAAGTGCCATGAACGCGGTCCGAGGACCGGAATCCAGTAACTCCCGGCTCCTATCTATTTGTTCTTACTTCAACCGTCCCTGAGAAGAAATCGCGACCTTGCCGCTACGAAAAGTTGGCTTTCCGCTGCAAACTCGCTGCACAGGTGTGCAGGCGGCATGAGAGCGCCACGCCTAGCCGAAGTTGCTCGAGGGCACATGGGCTCTTTTCGTTGTTAGGCACAGGACACGTGCCATTGGTAACAACCAGTAAAAGTTACGTAATTTTTATAAGTAATACTTTCCATGGGTTGCAAGGCTGACCTTCCACGCAATACCAGTAAGGCAACAGAACAAGTTTACTGGTGGCCCTCCGTCTCTGTATAGACTTGTCTTCCAGGACGTAATTGTCTCGGCCTCTCCCGTCAAAATTCCGCGTTGCAGCCGGACTCCTTACATTCACCTTTACCCGCCTATGAAAATCGAAATCCGAGGGGCAAGCTCGACGTCGGCAGGGGGGGCTAACAAATTTCCTTGCAGGTCATAAGATCCGTAGGAACTGGACGACCTCCTCTCTGGGATTGGCTGACGATTTGCAGACACTTTTTCAGGGGGGCAATAGAAATGATTACGCCGGGTTATTGGCGGAGGGAGAGGGATTCGAACCCCCGGACCTTTCGGTCAACGGTTTTCAAGACCGCCGCCTTAAACCGCTTACCTTCGCCAGTCCAACGGCGAAAATGAAATTTTGGGATGCCTCACATTGCCGGCATGAAGTGAAGGACAATGCTCCTTGAAGGTTACAAATGTCGAGGGACACTCAGCGCCTGGAGAGGCATGCAATCCCTGCCAAAATACTGGAAGCGAGGGGAGTGCTACTTGTTACGATCCAGGTGTCCGATCTGCAAAAGATACTGATTATAATCAGACTCGCTCATAGGACACTCCAGAAGAGCCTTCGTTTCCTGGAGGGATCGAAGCTTAAGCTGTCTTGTCATGCTTTTCAGGTTATCCGGGCCAATGTCCTTGTATTTAGCGCTGTGAGACACAAATGTCTTGATCCCTGATTCTCGGCCCCCATATTCATGGTAGAAGTATACGTGATCCTTGGATTTATCACGCCGAAAGCCCTTACTAGTAAGACTTGCCTCAGCAGTCTTGCGATCGACTTTCACCGCTAGACCTCGACAAATCTTTCACGAAAGAGTCGCTTTAGTTCTCTAGCCCGCTTCAGCGCCAGATCCGCATCCAACGACTTGTAATGGTCGTAAAAATGTACCAAGAGCAATTTGAATTCCTGTATGGCTGCCTCCTTGCTTTCACCGGTGGCGAAGATATCCAAACGTTCATTTTCGGCAAACCAGAGCTCTTCTCCCCGGCTGATCCTTATTGCGACCGGCTTCAATGCCCTCAGTTTTATTCCTTCGGCAACAAAGTCCGATTGAGGCACCGTGAATTCTTTGTCGAGCCTTCTTTGAAGTTCTTCCAGCGAAGGGCTCCAAGAGGATGGTGCGACAGGCGCAGGCCGGTACCCGAGTTTCCGCACTTCTTCATTCATGTCTTCGTCATACGAACTGATTCTGGGAGCAGGATTAGACATCATTCCGCGTCCTCACTCCTAATATAGTCCCGGTAATTTTGAGTGATAAGCTCATTAAAGAGTGCCGCAGACTGAGCATGGGCCTCTTCAAGGTAATTCCGGACCCCGGACGGTTGCAATTCTCCCATTTTCGCATGGTAAAGATCAAGCAGGATTGCCTCTTGACCCGTTTGGTTGTTCAGAATTGACTCGATATGCGTAGTCATTTTTGCACCCGCAGTGGGCACAACGAAGGTCATAGACAAGTTCTCGAATTTGCTCGGCAATAGTTCCAAGAGTTTTTCACCTAGAACAAAGAAATATTCAAAGGGGATTAAGCCCTTTTCTCTCACAAAAGGGATGATATTGATGTGCCGCAATCCTACGCCGCTAAGGGTATTGACCGGGATGACGCTGCTGAACAGATCTACCAGATTCAGGCATTCTGCCTCAAAAACCTCAAAACCAAGGTAAACCCGTGAGTAATGGCCAAATCTATTTAGGGATAGAATCATCCCGGCGCTGCCGTCACTTCTTTCAAAGCGATATGGTTCATACGCCAATAGCATCCCTGGTTGAACGACAGGCACGATCAAATTGGGATAGCGGTCCCTGATCAGGTCTTGAATCTCATGGCGACGGCAATCAATGGCTGTTTCAGCCGGAAAGGTAATCTCGAAAACCACTTCTGCAAGAGGGGAGTTTGAGTGCCTCTCGTCTGGAACCTTACGCATACGTATTTTTTCCTCGCACAGTGCTCGAAGTTCACAGTATAAATATATATCGAAAGATTTCGGGGCCAAGGACGCCCGCTCGATCATGTGGATCCCATCCCTCAAAATCGCTGGTCCCCCGGATGGTTCCCTGAAGGAACGAGCCCAGAAAAATCCGCCCACACTTCCCAGACATTTCTGTGCGCGGTATCATTAATGATATCGTTAGGTTACTGGCGGAGGGAGAGGGATTCGAACCCCCGGACCTTTCGGTCAACGGTTTTCAAGACCGCCGCCTTAAACCGCTCGGCCATCCCTCCATAAGTGAATGCTAGCCCAGCCACAGTTGTCCTGTCAAGGAGCACTTTTATGCTAAATCACCCCTCAGTCACGGGAGGCGCATAATTGTCATTGCGAGCGGGGCGAAGCAATCTCCGCACTGTCAGTGCCCAGATTGCTTCGCCCCGCTCGCAATGACACTGTATCTTTGATTGCCCCTGTAAGAGAGTGATCGGATGCAAAATCAACCCACCATGTCTACACTGTGGTTCCCACTCAATACCATGATCGACCTGTTTTCCGTGTCCAACATGACCGGCGCGCCGTGCGGCAGAGTCAAGTTGGGAAGAATATGACCATGCGGAAATCTTGAAATCACAGGAATAGGCCGGTCGCCGATAAGGCCAAGCAAGATGCGTTCGGTTTCCGCAGACAGATCCTCGCCATCCGGTCCAATGAAGTGGCCCAATATCAGTCCTGCAACTCTTGTCAAAACGCCGGCCAGCTTCAACTGAGTCAACATCCGGTCGATTCGATATGGGGGCTCGTGAATATCCTCGAGGAAGAGGATTGTGTCTTTGAATTCCGGAAAGTGGCGCGTGCCCAGCAGCGACGTCACGAGCGACAAACAGCCTCCCAAAAGTGTTCCCGAGGCTTTGCCGGCCCGAACAATTTGAGCCGAGTTCTCAGCGGATGGGAAGAGATTCCGTCCGGTGAAGGATTCCGTCAACGCCTGCATTAACGATTCCTCGGATGCGCGATCCAATCCTTCCGCGACTTGGCCTGCGACCATCGGACCTGAAAAAGTAATCAGACCGCAGCGGGTGTAGAGTGAGAGCTGGAGCGCGGTCACGTCGCTCATTCCAAGCAGGATCTTCGGATCGACTGCAATGGCCTCGCGGTCAATGGAATCGAGCAAGCGCATAACACCATAGCCGCCTCTAGCGAAAAAAATTGCCCGTACTGCCGGATCTTTCAACATGGCATTCAGGTCCTGAGATCTCTGGCTGTCGTCTCCTGCCAAGTATGAATTGCTTTCAGCGAGATGCAGACCTCTGCGAACCTTGAATCCTTTTTCCTCAAGAAACTTTAGTCCCTGCACCAGGAGTTCGGGAATCGGGGGGCCGGATGCCGCGACGACGCCTATGGTCTCACCGGCCTTAATGGGCCGTGGGATTAATAATCGCTTCGCACCTGAAGACTTTTTCGTTATTTTCATACCGAATCGGAATATGTCTGTCTAAACATGGCCGGGGCAGCCGCTGGAAAAGGCTTTTACCAGCCGGCAAGGCAAAGGTCAATCATAGTAAATTGCCAACCCCGGACGCGTGATTTCACTCCGCGCAATAACAGAAAACCGAAGATTATCCGCGCAACTTAGAGATTACATTCGTAACGAAAATGATATTGCTTTGCGGTGCTTGAAATGATAGCCTTTCGCCATTCGTATCTATTATATGCAGGCAATCATGTAGAACACGCATTGCAAGGGGAGGAACCATGAAAGCATTGTTGATGTGTGGGGTCGTCCTGGCTATGGTTTGTGCGGAGCCAATTTTCAGCACGGGCCAGACACTGGGGGTGCGCTACGCAGTATGTGCACGTTTGAAGTTTGTACGGGGGGTCAAGTCATTGAAGTGCTCCAAACCCGTGCCTTTGGAGGATCCGACCCAGAACGGCGACACAGTTTGTCATGGCATGGGCAAAGATTTCAATACGCTGGATGAGGCTCTTCGATGGACGGCGGCCAACTGTAGCAACTGAAATGTGACGATTGCGGCCTGTGACGCTGTAATACCGATTCGCTTTCAATCACGTGAGAATGGGCCGATAGCAAACGGCACTGACCTGGTGCCATGATGGTGCTCAGGTCAGTGGCACCCAACATCCAGTCAAGATCGGGTGCTGGGTGCCACGGATCTGGGCTTTGTCAGATCCGTGCTGTATTTCCTTGATTGTTCACCGTTTGATCGCGCACTAGTATCAGATCCCCCACATAAGTAAATGGTTATTCCTTCTTCTCTTTTTAATGGCCTCGGCTTAAAAGGCAATGCTGTTGACTTAAGGGACCTCCATCTACCCCACCGTCACCCCGGCGAAGGCCGGGGTCCAGGGGAGATTAGGAAAACCTGGATTCCGGCCTCCGCCGGAATGACGAGGTCAATGCCTCGTCGAAGGAAAAGCTCCTGGGCAAGAGACGTCCGGCTTAAGTCAACAGCATTGGGGTTAAAAGGGGTGGTAAACTGCAAGCCTATCACAAGGACATGACCGCACAGCTTCTTTGCTTGGGGGACGGGCCTTACCGCTGCAACGGAAAAGCGGAGAATTGTGTTCAGACTCACCTGTTCTTGGCTGGGGGAGGAATGCGAACCTTCTTCTGTCACATTTCATTCCGTCTTCCTACAAAGATATCATGAGGCCGAGGTTTAACCACAGAGGCTCGGAGAACACAGAACCGTCAGATGGTAGTCAGATGGTAGGGGCGGGTTTCAAACCCGCCCCTACATGCTCGGCGCACGGCCATGACTGTAATTAGCATGGAGGCCCGTAGAAATTGCGGAGGTCACTCAAAGAAAGTATACGCCGCCCGCGTAGGGCCTGGCGTGGCACAAGATGCAAAGATGCCGGTAGGATGCTGGTGAGTCCCGCGGCACGCGGAACGAACCGCACCGTTCGCGGTTTTTTCTCGATTGATGCGGTTCTCCCGCGTAGAACGCGGGCTCACCGGCATCCTGCGCCGATACGGGCCTCGACGCCTAATACGGAATTATGGCCGTGCGCTGGGCACCTCCGTGTCTCTGTGGTGCAAACTTCCGAACGGAGGGGGTTATGAGAAGAATTTTTGCAGTCATTGCGGTGTTATGTATGCCTATTGTCTTCTTGCCGGCTGTCGGGTCGGCCCAGTCCAGGGCAGACGCGATACGGCTCCACAAGGAAGCGGATGCCTTGAAACAAAAAGCCCGATCTTATTCAGACCTGAAACAGGCAGAACAGAAATACCTCCAGGCCATTGCAATTTATCAAAGGGTCGGGGAACGAAAAAATCTAGGAATCGCCTGCCAGAGTGTGGGGATTATCTATAGCGATTGGGGTCAGTACGCCAAGGCAGTGGAATTCTACGAGAAGTCTCTTGCTATCACGAGACAGATCGGACCCGCAAAGACTGAAGGGCAAATCCTGAACAACCTGGGACTTGTATATAAGGCTTGGGGTCAGTATGCCAAGGCCGTGGAATTCTACGAGAAAGATTTGGCGATAGCCAGAAAGATCGGGGATGTAAAGGCGGAAGGGACCGTCCTGGGCAACCTGGGAATCGTATATGATGAACAGGGTCAGTATGCCAAGGCCGTGGAATTCTACGAGAAAGATTTGGCGATAGCCAGAAAGATCGGATACGTAAAGGGTGAAGGTTACACCCTGAACAACCTGGGGGTCATATATTGGTATCGGGGTCAGTATGCCAAGGCCGTGGAATTCTTCCAGAAAGACTTGGCCATATTCAGAAAGATCGGGGATGTGAAGGGTGAAGGGGCAACCCTGGGCAACCTGGGGGTCGTATATGGGGCTTGGGGCCACTATGCCAAGGAAGTGGAATTCTACGAGAAGTCTCTTGCTATCAGCCGAAGGATCGGCGACGTGAAGACTGAAGGCAAAACCCTGGGCAACCTGGGGCTCGTATATCAGGACTGGGGCGAGTACGACAAGGCTTTGACGAATTTTCAGAAGGTGCTGGCAATCTACCTCAAAATCGGAGTTCCGACCAAGTGGCCCAAGGAATCCATCGGCAATCTCTATCTGGACAGGGGTGAGATCGGAAAAGCCGAGCCGTTTATTAAAGAAGCGAACTACACCAGGTCCCTGGGGAGGCTCAGCCTGCTCAAAGCGGATTACGGAAAGGCAAAAGAGTATTACGGGAAACTTCGTCAAGACGCTGAGAAGAATCAGGATTCAGCGGATCTCTTCACATCTTATACCGGCCTGGGAATGACATACGAGAAGATGGAAGACAACCCTGCGGCCGCAGACTATTTCCGCAAAGCCATTGATCGTACGGAAGACCTGCGTGCCGGTCTGAATCCTGCCGAGAAAGCGGAGTTCTACAATGTCAGAGTCGGCGGCTTTTACAGGACCGCTCCTTATGAGGGGCTTGCGCGAGTACTGGTTAAACTGAACAAGCCCCTGGATGCCTTAAAGGAATCCGAGTATACCAGAGCCCGTATGTTTGCGGAACGCATCTCGAAGAGAGCGGAAGGGTCTGCTCCGCACATTCCACAGGACGTGCTGGAAAAAGATTCACAACTCAATGATCAGCTCGCAGGACTAAGTAAGAACATCCAGAAAGCGTACGAGAAGCAAAACAAAGAGGTCATAGCCGCACTTGAGCCCCAGATGAAGACGGCAAAAGAAAACCTTGCCGCGCATATTGACATGCTCCGCAAACAGTATCCGCTCTTTGCCGCGACCAAGTACCCGCAACCAATGGGGCTGGATCAATCTGCCCTGAAAGATAACGAATGGGTACTGGCGTACCAGGTCACGGATCCGGGAATCATCATCTACCTCACCAGAGGGAAACATCTCGTTAAGGGACTGTTCAAACCCACTCCGAGAAAACAAGTGGATGAACTGGTCAGAAAGTTCCGTCAGCCGATGGAACTGGGGCCTGACGATGACCTCAAACAAAAGTTGGCGGTGTTTGATTTTCAATCCGGCAAGCGACTGTCAGACCTCCTTCTTGCCGACATCCTTCCGGATCTTCCCAAGAATACTCCGGTAATCATCGTCCCTGACGGTTCGCTCGGAGTAGTCCCGTTCGAGATGCTGGTCTTAAACGATGGCGGAAGGGTAGTTACGAACGGCAATAGACCTCAAACCTCCGGTGCCGAATTCTTCGGAGATCGCAATCCCATTTCTTATTACCAGTCAATCACGGCATTGACTCTGGCAAGAACCCTAGGGAAGCAGGAGAAGCCCGGGCAGAAACTATTAGCAATGGTTGACCCTGTTTTCTCTTCCGACGATCCTCGGCTGGTGAAACTTGCCAAACAGGAGAAGGACAAGCTTTTGGCCACTCTTCCAAAAGACCTTACCATGTCTATCGAGACTGAGAGCGGCCTTACTTTTCATAGGCTTCCGCTCACCGCTGAACTTGGCGAGTCCCTGAAGAAATCCGACCCTTCCAGGACCGATCTGTACGAAGGGATGACCGCCAAAAAGTCGGTCCTCCTCGGGAAAGACCTTACTCCGTACCGCTCCTTGGTGTTCGGCACACATGGGTATGCCGGGGAGGATCTTCCTGGAATACAAGAGCCCGTGCTGGTACTGAGCCTTGTTGGTGAACCCAAGGGTCACGACGGATTCCTGAGACTGAGCGAAGTCATGGGCTTGAAGCTCAACTGCGACGTAGCCGCGCTGACCGCGTGCCAGAGCGGCCTTGGGCGGCAAATCTCGGGTGAAGGCACAATGGGAATGGGAAGGGCCTTTCAGTACGCAGGAGCAAAAAGTGTATTGATGAGTCTGTGGTCTGTGAGTGAAACGGCGTCCGTGAATCTCGTGGAGAGTTTCTTCAAACATTTGAAGGAAGGGAAAAACAAACTCGAAGCGCTACGACTTGCCAGGCAAGAAATACGGAAGGCAGGATACGATCATCCCTTTTATTGGGCACCATTCATCTTGGTGGGTGAAGTGAACTGAGAGAAGAGAAACTCAACCACAGAGACACAGAGCACACAGAGAAAACCGTCAGATGGTACGGCGCGGGTTTCGAACCCAATGCTGTTGACTTAAGGGACCTCCGTCTACCCCACCGTCACCCCGGCGAAGGCCGGGGTCCAGGGGAGATTAGGAAAACCTGGATTCCGGCCTCCGCCGGAATGACGAGGTGAAGGCCCGTCGAAGGAAAAGCTCCTGGACAAGAGGCATGCGGCTTAAGTCAACAGCATTGGGTTTCAAACCCGCCCATACATGCCGTCATGCCCCATACGGGGGAACCAATTGTAGAGGCAGACCCATGTGTCTGCCTTGGGCGGACACGCGGGTCCGCCCCTACCAGGAACACGGTGTCTCTGTCGAGATCGTGACACGAAAGTTGCTATAGTTCTGGTTCCCAGGCTCTGCCCGCAAACTGGATTCATTTCACTATCATAGTCGAGGCAGAGCCTGGCGACAGGCATTCCTAGGCAGAGCCTGGGAACGAGAAAAAAGACTAATTTGACGCCCAGAATCGTGCCACAATTAAGCCTGGTCAGCATTTTAGGTGCCCTCACCCCAGCCCTCTCCCAGAGGGAGAGGGAGCTGATCCAAGGTCTCTATTAGCGTCCCCTCGCCCTTTGGGAGAGGGTCAAGGTGAGGGGATTTCGTGTTACGATTGCGTCCAGTTCAAGAGTTTTGAAACAGTTTCTCCCTGCCGACGTTTCGCAAACAACCCCGCGTTCCGCGGGGAGGCCGGTCTGACTGGCAACCGGCAAGATGCCGGTCCTACTGTCCCGCTAAACGCGGGAATGACGGCTGTGGTACCAGAATACGAGACCGGATTTGCTTGAAAGTAGTACTAATACCGATTCGCTTTCAAACAAGTGACATCGTGTTTTTAGTGGGACAGGCATCTTGCCTGTCGTCATGCCCGCGTACGCGGGCATCCAGACTGGACCCCGGATCGAAGTCCGGGGTGACCAATGGCAGGCAGGATGCCTGCCCCACCATATCCTCGCGGGGATTGTCACTTGTTTCATGGCGCACTGGCATAAGTAATTTCCCCGCGTCTTCTTCCTTGTTTCACGAGACCGGTATCAGGTATTCTTCAGCTCTTCTGCATCAATTGGTAGCCGACGGATGCGTTTACCCGTAAGGGCGAAGATGGCATTCCCAACTGCCGGGGCGATAGGCGGTACGCCGGGTTCTCCCACGCCTGTCGGCGGTTCTTGGCTCGTTACAATATGAACGTCGACTTCAGGCATTTGGTCCAGGCTCAACATTGGATAGTCGTCGAAATTGCTCTGCTGAATCCTGCCGTCCTTCAAGGTTATAGCATCGTGCAGGGCCGCAGTCAGACCGAAGACGATTCCGCCTTCTATTTGCGCCTTGACAATATCCGGGTTGACCACTTTGCCGCAGTCCACCACGGCCACTACCCTGTGGACGCGCACTGCTCCATTCCGGCCGACCGATGACTCCGCCACGCAGGCGACGAAGCTTCCGAATGATTTGTGCAGGGCTATGCCCCGGCCGCGATCTTCAGGCAGTGCCGAGCCCCAGTCGGCCTCCTCTGCGGCCAGGTTCAAGACAGCTCGATTCCGCGGGTGATTTGCGAGAAGCGTGCGCCGGAAATCATAAGGATCTTTCCCCGCCGTGTGCGCGAGCTCATCCATGAAGCTCTCAACTACGAAGGCAGTGTGAGAATGGCCGACCGAGCGCCACCACTGCACCGGCACTCCAATCTTAGGACTGTGCAGGTCAACGAGCATGTTGGGGATCTCGTACGGCATGTCGTAAGCTCCTTCAACCGATGTCACATCTATACCGTCCTGCAACATGGCCCCTTCAAAAGGCGTTCCGACAATTATTGATTGGCCGACGATTGTGTGATGCCACGCAACGGGGGCTCCGTTTGCATCGAGTCCGGCGGAAATTCGATCGTACCACATCGGGCGATACCAGCCGCCTTTCATGTCATCTTCACGAGTCCATATCACTTTGACTGCTTCTTTGGCTGCCTTGGCCACATGCACAGCTTGGACTACGAAATCGGACTTGGGATTGGCGCGGCGCCCAAAGCCGCCTCCAAGCAGGGTGGTATGAACCTTGACCTGTTCCGGCTTGAGTCCCGCAACTTGCGC
This sequence comes from uncultured delta proteobacterium, assembly GCA_963789265.1. Classification (GTDB taxonomy): domain Bacteria; phylum Desulfobacterota; class Desulfomonilia; order Desulfomonilales; family Desulfomonilaceae; genus CAWBBA01. The sequence goes on from CAWBKB010000001.1 coordinate 759,403, forward strand.
CGCTGCGCTTCGATCCACAGTTTGGAACTGAGTTCCCGTCCAAATTTCGCAACTGTTATCCCGCAGATCAACCACACAATTCAGAGGCTCCATAGGGGCGTGCGCCAGGTACGGGACCTCATATTCCGCGCTGATTTTCTTAGCCGCTTTCGACAGGGCTTGTGAGGTGTCGCCCTCTTTCTTCGCTACTGTTCCGGGAGTTTGGGCCATCTTCGCGTACTGCTCTCGCATGCTCTCAGTGGAAAGCTGCGCGTTGGGCCCTTCGTCCCAGACGATCTCGAGAGCATCCCGGCCGACCGTCGCCGGCCAAAAGCCTGTTGCGACAACCGCAACGCCGGTGGGTACTTGAACTACGTCTTTCACCCCGGGAACGGCCCTGGCCTTATCGGCATTGAAGCTCGCAACTTCTCCTTCGAAAACCGGGGCACGGGCCACCACTGCGGTGAGCATGTCGGGGATATTGATGTCTATTCCGAAGACCCCCGTCCCGTTCGTCTTTTCAGGAGTGTCCAGACGTTTGACCGGCTTGCCGATGACCTTGAATTCGGATGAGTCTTTTAGCGGAACTTCTTTAGGCTGAGGCATGTTCGCGGCTCTGGCGGCCAATTGACCGTAGGTCAGACTTTTGCCGCTCGAATGGATTACCTTGCCCTCTTCAGCGCGGCAGCTTGTTTTATCTACGTTCCACACATCGGCGGCTGCGGCAATGAGCATTTCCCGAGCGCTCGCACCGACTCGACGCGATCTCTCCCACTCGCTCGGCACACTCGTACTGCCGCCTGTGCCCTGAATACCCCATTCGGGATGGTTGTACGCCGGATCTACGGGTGCGGCTTTTACTACGATTTTCTTCCAATCACACTCCAATTCCTCAGCCACGAGCATTGGCAGGGAAGTGTAAACTCCTTGCCCCATTTCCGAATGATTGGCGACAATAGTTACCGTTTCGTCGGCTGCGATGCGAATAAACGCGTTTAGGGACGATCCTCCCGAGTTTCCGGCCAATTGACTCGACGAACGCGGGGTGCTCGAGTAGGCGGCAGGCATTGCGCCTTGGCCCACGCTCATCTGTGACGCCCGATGTATCGCGCGGCGAATTCGCTGATATGTTCCGCATCGGCAAATGCTGTGAGACATTGCGCGGTCGATATCTTCATCTGTGGGGTCCGGTTTTGCGGTCAAGAGAGCCGCGGCAGTCATAATTTGGCCTGAATGACAGTAACCACACTGTGGCACTTGCTCCTCGATCCACGCCATCTGCACGGGGTGGTTTCCATCGGCGGAGAGCCCTTCGATTGTCACGATCTCTTTGCCCATCACCTTTGAAACAGGAGTACCGACAGGACCGGACGGGTTTTCCATCCACATGCACTGTACAGGCTCCGCAAATCGCCTTGCCGCAACCGTACTTCGTGCCGGTGAGACCAAGGTTTTCTCGAATTACCCACAAAAGTGGGGTTTCGGGCTGGACAGCCACTACATACTCTCTGCGGTTGACGTTGAGCTTCACCTGCTGGAAGCTTTCCTCATCGATTTTCTCTGACATAGATTCCCCCTTGATCTGCTGCCGGACGGTAAAATAATTTGGAATTGTTCACTTGCCAAAGAACACCACTGTCATTGCGAGGGCGTAAGCCCGTGGCAATCTCAGAATCAGCAGAAATAGATTGCTTCGTCGTACTACTCCTCGCAATGACACTATCTCGTAACCTGGCTCTTGGGCAACGGTAGCATTTCGAAATAATTTGGCTAATTCAGAGCTTTGAGTGACACAAATTGCCCTGAGTCTTTCAGGAATTTCATTACGATTTATCAGCACAAGAAATTATGCGCAGCCCTACTAACATATTGGACAAGACACACCAATCAATAAAATGTTGCCTATTCAGCCCTTGGGCGGGTAAGCCGCTTCGGAGGGAATCACTTCAATTTCTTCTTTATTTGCTCGGCGCAGGATCGCGATTTTTACCGGTTGACCCACCGGCCATTCAGTCAGAAAGCGATGTAGATCATCCAGTGTGCCGACAGGCTTGTCAGCTATTGCGACGATGATATCACCATCACGCATTCCTGCACGATCCGCGGGACCGTTCGGATATACCCTGATTATCTCAACAGCGTGCTCAACCGGGAGATTATGCAAACGCACGATGCGCCGATCCAGCCGACGTATGCCTGCTACAAGTCCGAGATAGCCGCGTTTGACACGCCCCTGAGTTATTAACTGAGGTACAATCCAATTTGCCGTATTGGAGGGGATGGCGAAGCCAATTCCTTGGGCCATTGCTATTATAGCGGTATTGATGCCGACCAGATGACCTCGGGAATCAACCAGGGGGCCGCCCGAGTTGCCCGGATTGAGAGGCGCGGTATGTTGAATAATGTTCTCGATCAACCGACCGTCTCGGCTCCGAAGCGCTCGGCCGACCGCGCTTACCACACCGATTGATACAGTCGAGTCGAACCCCAAAGGATTTCCGATAGCAATCACGAGTTGACCGGCTCTAAGCTTGCCCGAATCGCCCATAGCAGCATAAGGCAACCCTGACCCGTCCACGCGAATTACTGCGAGGTCGGTCGGAGGATCCTCGCCCACAAGTGTGGCGTGACGGGTTATCCCGTCATTGAACTTCACTTCCACCGTTTCCGCACCGGAGACAACATGGCTATTAGTAAGGACGTAGCCGTCCGGTGCGATTACAACACCCGAACCGGTCCCGCCCATTGGAAAAGCCTGTCGCTCATCGCTGGACTTGATCCGGACTCCGATGCTGGTGGCGCAACAGCTTCCACCACCGTCTCAACTGCCCTGGAATATGCATCAAGCAACTCTACATCTGATGCCTTTGCATCCCGCACTCGGCAACGACGATCCTTCAGTGCCGAGTTGTCATCATGGTCCGGTCCGATTTTGGATTGTTCAGACACCTTTCTATCCTTGGCTTAGCGATCTGTTTCTTAAATTCAGTCACGTATGCTGATTTACCTATGCCTGTAGCCGGAACCCTCTTCCGGTAGGACCGGCCTCTGTGCCGGTCGCTTATGATTCGCCGGCAGGGACGCCGGCGCTACCGTGCAAGTGGCACCGTACTTGTGAAACGCAGTACTTTTCTGGTTCCCACGCTCTGCCTGGGAACCCATATCTCGCGGGCTCTGCCCGCAAACTGTTTTTCATTTCACCGTAATAGACGAGGCAGAGCCTCGTCAGCAGGCATTCCCAGGCAGAGCCTGGGAACGAGACAACAGAGATGTTCTCATGCAGTATCACTCTTTCTCTCTCTTGCCCTGCGAGGCGCCACAACGACTACCCCCCCGCTGGACGGGGCGGGTAAATGGCCCGAATGGAAAAATGATGTACGGTTGAGGACTTTCTCCTGAAACTCCTCGAGGTACAAATAGATCACCGGGGTGATGTAAAGGGTGATGAACTGGGATACCACCAGCCCGCCGACAACCACAAGTCCTAGAGGCCGGCGAGAGGCTGCATCGGCCCCGAATCCCACCGCGATGGGCAAAGCACCGATGACCGCAGCCATGGTTGTCATCATGATGGGCCGGAATCGGTCCATGCTCGCGTCGTGAATCGCTTGTTCGGCTGATTCACCCGCCTCCACCCGCTGTCGAGCGAAGTCTACTATCATGATCCCATTCTTCTTTACGATCCCCATCAGCATGAACAGGCCGACGAACGCATAGAGCGAAGCTTGTTCACGGAACAAAAGGAGTGTCAACAATCCTCCTACCATGGCCGTAGGAAGAGTAGAGAGCACCGTGAGCGGGTGAACATAACTCTCGTACAGTATGGCCAGGATCACGTACATGACGAACACGGCCAATGCCATTAGGATGGTCAAATCACTTACGGCTTCCTGGAACGTCAGGGCTTCTCCCTGCAGATTGGCACGCATGGTTGAAGGGACCACTTCCTCTGCAGCGCGCTTGATAAAGTCGGTGGCATCGCCCATTGCCACCCCGGGCTTCAAGTTAAAGTAAAATGTCACGCTCGGGAACTGATTCAGGTGATTTACGCTCTGAGGACCAAGCGTAGTCTTCCACGTGACCAGAGCGTCGAGGGGCACCAGGTTTCTTCCATCATCGGATTTTATATACAAGAGCGAGAGGTCCTGGGGCTTGGAGCGTTCAGCATCCGCCGCCTCCAGAATAACCTGGTATTGATCTTCAGGTTTTTTGATCAAGTAGAGGTAATTCTGCGCGTACGCGTTCTTCAGAAGAGTCAAGATCCGCGTCTCCGAAACCCCATAAATCTTGGCCTGGTCTCGGCGAATTTCTATGTTCAGGTTCGGGGTGTTGTGGAAGTAGTCCGACGAGACCGTTGCGAATCCAGGATATCCTCTAAGCTTGCCCATGAGTTTTTCCGACACCGCGTAGACTTGCTTTGGATTCACGCCGGAGATGGAGAAAGCATACTGCCCTTGATTGCGGTTAGTAGCCCCTGTGCTGATCTCCAACACCGGAAAGGGCCGCAAAAACGGAAAAAGCCCGGGAATGGCGGCCAGCCTGCCCATTAATCGCCCCGAAACGTTTTGAATGGGTGCACGTTCCCCGGGGGGCTTCAGGAAACAGAGCAGCAATCCCTGGTTGGAGGACAAAAACGAACTGTTCCCCGTCATCGTAAAGGTGGCTTTAACACCGGGGTCCTGTCTGATCAGCTCGTCGGCCTTGTCCTGGAGGCCCCGCATCTGTTCGGGAGAGGAACCTTCCCGGGCTATCATGACACCCCAGATGAAGCTGCTGTCCCCCACGGGAAGGAAGGTCTTCGGAATCAGCATGAACAGCCCAACCGTACCAACAAGGCAGACTATCCACAACAGCGCCGAGATCCATCGACGTCTCAAAAACCACCAGAGCGACGCGCCGTAAGCTGCAAGCACACGTCTTTCCGCTCCACCGATAACGCGTTCCATCCATGTCTGCTTTGATCCGGGACCTCGGTCGCCAAGCAGTCGTGCGCACATGAGGGGAGTCAGTGTCAACGACACAATGCCTGAAGCGAAGATCGCGACCACGATGGTAATGGCGAATTCCCGAAAGATGCGGCCCATCAGTCCGGACATGAAGACCAGCGGGATAAATACTGCCGCGAGAGAAATGGTCATAGAAAGGATGGTGAAGCTGATTTCCAAGGCGCTATTGATGGCCGCCTGGAGAGCTTTCTCTCCGTGCTCCATCCGGCGCACGGTGTTTTCAAGGAACACGATCGCGTCGTCAACAAGGAAGCCGATAGCGAGTGTGAGCGCCATGAGCGAGAGGTTGTCGAGGCTGTATCCCAGCACCCACATTGCCACGAATGTGAGCAGCAGTGATAAAGGGAGCGCCACGACCGGGATCAGGGTGTCGGTTGCCCGCCCGAGAAATAGGAAGATAACTATTACCACCAGGGTAAATGCTATGACGAGAGTCAATTGCACATCATCCACAGAATTTACGATGGTCTGCGAACGGTCATAAATCGTCGTGAGACGAACGGATGGCGGAAGTTCCGCGCTGATCCCCGGCAGCAAGTCACGGACGCTCTTTGCCACCGCAACTGCATTGGATCCGGCCTGGCGGAAGACGGCGACGACGACGGTGGCGGACGGGACAGAGTAACCTCTGAGCCAAAAACGCATGTTGATCCGCTCGTCCTGGACCGAGTCAACGACTTTGGCCACATCGCGCAGGTACACCGGTGCCCCGTTTTTAGTGGCAACTATAAGATTGCCGTACGCTTTGGCGTTTTCCAGTTGGCCTTGCGGGTTAAGCAGTGCCGTACCCGAGGCACTATCGAATTGCCCCGCGCCTAGGTAACTAGTGCCGTTTTTAATGGCAGCGGCCAAGTCATCCATAGTTATGCCGCGAGCCCACATTCTGGACGGGTCAGCCTTGATACGAATGGCAGACTTCGTGCCATAGACATTTACACGGCTCACGCCAGGCAAAATGCTGATCCTCTCCCCTACCTGGGTGTTCGCATAGTCATATATCTTGCCCCGGGTTACTGAATCGCTGGTCAGTGCGATGTACAAGATCGGCTGATCGTTAGGGTTGGTTTTGGAATAAGTCGGAGGGGAGGGGAGATCGACCGGCAGGCTACCGCTGGCCTGCGTGATCGCACTCTGCACGTCCGTGGCGGCAGCGTCGATGCTCTTTTCCAGGACGAATTGTAGCGTCAGGGTAGTATGCCCCTGGGTGCTCTTGGAAGTCACGAGTTCCAGCCCGGGAATCTGCATGAACTGCCGCTCCAGGGGAGTAGCGATATTGTTGGCCATTGTGTCGGGACTCGCTCCCGGGTAGTCCACGTCGACCTGGATGACCGGATAATCCACCACCGGCAACACGTCTACCGGTAATCGCACATAGCTCAACACACCGAACAGGATCACTGAAACCGTCAAGACCACGGTCATCACCGGGCGGCGGATGAAAGGTTCCGAAATGGTCATGACTTCTTCTCCCCGTTAGCCTCGGAGGGCTTTCCCTTGGAGTGGGGCTTCACCACAGCAACCTTGCCTCCAGGCATCACTGCCAGTTGACCTGTGGTGATCACTCGTTCGCCCGGTTTGACCCCTTGGGCGATTACGACTAATTCATCATGCCGCTGACCCAGCTTCACCGGCCGCAGCTCCGCGGTCGAATCCTCTTTGACTACGTACACGAAAGGCCCCTTTGCAGACATCTGAGGCGCTGATGCCGGGACGACAACAGCGTTTGGCAACATGCGCAAGATGAGGCGTACCTTGATGAACCGGCCCGGCCAGAAGTGATGATCTTTATTGGGAATTGTAACGCGAAGCTTGACCGTTGCGGTACTCTCCTGAACGGAATTATCCAGGAAGGTGAGTTTTCCTACTCGTGGTTTGTCGGAATTGCCCGGCAGTCGCACTTGGGCCCTGAGTGTACCGCGCTCCATATTCCGCTGTACGGCTGTAAGGTCGTTCTCGGGGATGGTAAAATCAGCATAAATTGGATCCAGTCGCTCGATGACGAGGAGTGAGCCGGTGTTTGCCGCCACCACGTTGCCTACGTCTACAAGCCGCTGCCCCACGCGGCCATTTATGGGCGAGTGGATGAAGCAGTATTCAAGATTCAGGCGAGCGGTTTCGACCTGAGCTTGGCTCTCTTCGACTTGGGCTTTATCTATTTCCAGAGTATTCTTCTTCTGGTCGTAGTCCGACTGGGAGACGGATTTTGTCTTAAGAAGTCCGGCATAGCGGCCAAAATCTATCTTGGCAAGTTCCGATGCTGCCTTCTTCTCAGCCAGAGTGGCCTCGGCCAGGTGGAGTTGCGCCTGGTACGGCCGTGGGTCGATGGTGAAGAGCAGGTCCCCGGCCTTCAAGTCAGCTCCGTCGGTGAAATGAATCTTGGTGATGCGGCCCGACACCTGCGGTTGGACGGAGACCACTTCTCTCGCGACGGTCTTGCCTACGCCGTCAAGATAAACAGGCACGTCCTGCGCAACGGCGGCAGCAACCGATACCGGTGCCGGCGGACGCTGGAACGCGGACTGGGCATTCTTTTCACATCCTGCGAAGACGAGGGCCAAGAGACAGGCCACCCCAAGCGCTATTACAGATCGTGTCTGCATGTGATCAATCTCCGTTATTCGTGTAAAAATCCCTCACTCTGACGTGGGTTCATCTTTAGTAATAACACTCCGGCCATTAGGATCAACATTTAGTCACCCACTTCCGGAACTATCCGGCCCGGGCTACGACCGGCCTAGCCTCGTGGGCTTCCCGGACCTCTGCCTCGCCGTTTCAGGAGCTCGAATGCCGGACCACAAAACGTTGGCCATTTCCTTCAAACAATCAGGCAAGGGCTTTGAAGGGTTTAGCGCCCACAGGACAGTGGTGCCGATGAGCGCTTGTTGAAATTGAAGCGCCAAATCAATGGGTTTCATATCGTCACGTATCTCACCTTGTTGCTGTCTCACTGCCATTAATTCTGCGAGCACCAGTCGATCAGCTTCAAGATCGTCCGCCATCTGTTCACGCATAGACTCGCTGGAAAACAATGGCACAAGAATGCTCCGCACTAAGGCAGGAGAGTCGGCAAATTCCTTATTCAGCGTCAAAACGAGCTTTGAAATCACTCGATCCATTGGCTCAGCAGAATGAAGGGCTCGTGAAAGCATTCCTCGGAATTTCCCTCTCTTTAATTGGCGAACATGGATAAGGATATGTTCCTTGCTGGGGAAATAGTTGAAGAAAGTGCCTTTGCCCACATCAGCAGCGTTGGTGATATCTTCGACAGTAGTTTCTGCAAACCCACGTTCGGAAAAGAGATGCAAGGCGTGCTCAATGAGGCGCTCGCGTGTTTCAACGCATCGCCGCTCGCGCCTGCTGAGTCGTTTTTCACATGATTGAGGACCGGATATTTCCGGCGTTACAGAATCGCTCATTTCCGTCACCAGTCAGACCTTCAGTCTGTTCTGACTATAAGTCAGGTATGAGGAATAGTCAAATCGCGGCGGGATACTAATACCGATTCGCTTTCAAACAAGTGACATCGTGTTTCCGGTAGGGGCGGCTTTCAAACCCGCTCTTACATGTCGTCATGCCCGTGTACGCGGGCATCTGTAGGGGCGAATGGCATTCGCCCTGGGCGACCGCCGGTCGCCCCTACAGTCCCCGGATCGAAGTCAGGGGTGATCCCACACGGAACGCGGGATGCCCCACCATATCCTCGCGAGGATTGTCACTTGTTTGATGGCGCACCGGTATAAGAATACGTCACACCAGGTTTTATGATCCGACCTTAAGTTATCTATGAATGTCAGTCCGGGAGCGCGGAAATTTATTGCTGAGAGTCATGGACGGCTTGGGGATGCCGATTCCTCCGATAGGAATTCCGGGAAGCGGCTGGATTCCGAGCCTGCTATTTTATGGGCGTACCGGCAGGAATGCTCGGATCCACCTTACAGATTGCGACCTTTCCATCTTTGTCCGCGGCCGCGAGGATCATACCGTGGCTTGTGCCGAATCTCATCTTTCTCGGTTTGAGATTGGCAACGACCAGCACGGTTTCCCCTACCAATTCCGAAGGTTCATAAGATGCTTTAATGCCGGCCAAAACGATGCGGCTTTCACGGCCCAGATCCACTTCCAGCTTAAGGAGCCGGTCTGAGTTCTCGACCGTGTCTGCTGACTTGACCTTTGCTGCTCGGATGTCTATCTCGGAAAAATCCTCGATGGTAATCTCATCTTTAAAGGGCGGCGCCTCAGGTGCCTCCTCTGCTTCTTCGTCGGTACCGCTTTGAAGGGCCGATTCCACCAGCTTTTCCATTGCCCGTGGTTCGAGGCGTTCGAGGAGTTTATCAAAAGTCCCTATTTCGCGATTCTCCAAATTAAACGTTGCATCCTCCCAGGTGAGATCTCCCAGTTGCAGGATTTCTTCGACTCTACGGCAGTACGAGGGAAGGATGGGCTTCAGCAGGACTGTAATTATTCCTATGCAGTTCACCGCGAAGGTGAGATCGTTCCTTGCCCGATCTTGGTCGGTCTTGATCGCGGTCCACGGAGCATTTTGCTGAATGTAATTGTTGGCAAGGTCTGAGATAGATAGGATGCTGCGTGTGACATGGTTGAAACGAAGTTTCGCATAATCGGTCCTGGCCCTATCGACGTAACCTTCGATCTCCTGCACGAGTGTATGCGCTGAATCGGGCAAGCTCCCGAGTCGCGAGTCCAGCCTCTTGTTGAGAAAACCGACCGTACGGCTGATGAGATTGGTGATATTGTTCACAAGTTCCGCATTGGTTCGGTTCACAAACTCTTCTATGTTCAAGTCGAGATCGTCGATGGAGTCACTCATCTTGGTCGAATAATAGTAGCGGAGATACCATGGGTTCAGAGAATCCGCGAACTTTCGAGCTGTTATGAAGGTTCCCCGGCTCTTGGACATTTTGCGCCCGTCGATGGTGAGAAAACCGTGGACATGGACGGCGGTCGGGGTTCGATACTCGGCGGCCTTCAGTATTGCCGGCCAAAACAAGGTATGGAAATACGCTATGTCCTTGCCGATAAAGTGATGAATCTCCGTGTCGGCCGAAGGGTCCATCCAGTAGTCTTGGACTTCTCTGTTCCCTACACGGGCGCAATAGTGCTCGGTAGCAGCGATGTACCCTATGGGAGCATCCAACCACACATAGAAATATTTGTTCTCTTCTCCCGGGATCTTGAACCCGAAATAAGGCCCATCCCTGGAAATGTCCCAGTCCTGAAGGCCCTCTTCGATCCAGGTATTAACAAAAGCTCGGACTTCAGCTTGCAAATGTCCGGGTTCCACGATCCAATGGCTCAGGAAATCGCTGAAGTCTTTGAGTTGGAAGAAGAAGTGCTTGGAGGTTCGGAGTGAGGGTGTGGCTCCGCATATCGCGCATCTCGCGTCGAGTAATTCCGTCGGCCGATATATAGCACCGCATACCTCGCACACGTCCCCATATTGATCGGCGGCTCCGCACTTGGGACACGTCCCCTTAATGTATCTATCGGGGAGGAAACGCCCGCAGGTATCGCAATAGAATTGCTCGATTTCACGCGTGCTGATATGGCCCTTATCCAGGGCTTTCAGATAGATAGTCTCACAATGGCGCCGATTTTCGGGTGAATCAGTGGTGTAGAATTCGTCAAATCCCACTTCAAATTCGTCAAAATCCCTTTTGTGCCTTTCGTGGAACTCATGAACGAGCTGTTGGGGGCTGATCCCTCTTTTGGTCGCGTTGATCTCGATGGGAGTGCCGTGCGCATCCGACGCGCACACGTAGATCACGTCCTCTCCTATGAGGCGAAGAAATCTCACATAGATGTCAGTCTGAATGTATTCCACGAGGTGCCCCAGGTGTACGTCGCCGTTGGCGTAGGGAAGGGCGCTCGTGACGAGGAACTTTGGCAAAATTCACTCCTGTTTTGCTTGGTTTTGAGCTGCGAGGGGCATTTACTCGGGTACTATTTCGAGGGCTTCAAGGTTTGGGTCTTTTTCCTTGTCAATCTTAAAAACCTTGGCTTTCATCACAATGGTTTCCATCTCCTTCAGGGTGTCCAAGACCTTTGCTTTGTCCTTTTTCATCCGAACCTTATTAAGGGTAATGTAGCTGACACGATCAGCCACTATGAAGTTAACGTAATCATCTCCCAACGGACACGGAAGGTCCCCTTTCTTGTAGTATCGCACCGAGATTACGATCACCTTGTCGAGAAATTTCGTCGGATTCTCTGTCAAGGTTACGATAGTCAAGTTTTCGTTCAGATTTCTATAGATTCCTCCCTTGAGATAGTTGCCAGCGCTGCAAGCCGTGATGGCGAAACATGCAAAGAGAATCGCAAGAAGTCTGTTATGAGAGGCCATACCCTATCTTTCGTGACACTACTTACACGGTCGTACAGCATAGAGTAGAGGGGTAGGAAAGTCAAAAAGATTTGATTTAACCGAAGAAACGGAAGTCCAGTGCAGGGTGTGGACCGCTCGCGGCAGAGCGTCGTGCAGTATTGTTCTTTCGCCAATTCCGAATCCTTTCCGAGCTGATGCGGAGCGCATTCCTCTCACATCAAGGGAATGTCAAAAGGTCCGCAAACTAAAAAAATCGTCTACAAGACCCTCTATCAGAATTGCCTGATACTGATTCGCTTCCATGTACGTGACACCATATTTCCGGCATGGGCGGGTGTCAAACCAGCTCTTACATGTCGTCATGTCCACGTACACGGGCATCAATTGTAGGGGCAGACCTATGTGTCTGCCCTGGGCGGACACGCGGGTCCGCCCCTACCAAATATTCTCTAAGGTTGTCACTCGTTTGACGGCGCATTGATACGAGACGGGATTGTACCGAACCGCGCGCTGTCTCGCCAATCCTAGAATCCTAAACCCACCCATCGGGTCAGGTGCTACGATCCATTCTTCGTTTGAAATCGGGTGCCGATTACGCAGGACCGCGCATTGACCGGTCAGGTGCGGCCGTGTGCTTCGTCCGGTCCGACCGTGTTATGCTGTAGACGCAGGTCCAATCGCCTCTCTTCACGCACTGAGTCTGCTTGACTCTTCCGTCTCCTACGCCGCAAATATACAAAATGCCTTCAAAAACTCCCTCAATCAGGGCACAATAGTAACTCGGGGATGAAGTTTGGTTTCTCCCCCTTTCCTTGAAAGAAGAAACTACCTTTAGTTTCTCCGCATACCTACTCGAATGTGCCAGGATCAAATATATTTTTCTTTGTTGCAACAACGAGTTTGACAAGTCCGCTTTTCGGTGCTAAAAGTATCAATAGCGATGAAGTGAGACTATATTCAGAAAAACTTCATCCTGGGATCTTCCCCCGAAGATAGTACCGGCCTTAAGAAATTGACTTAAACCATCTAAACTGACCCTTGAGTTGTATGGCCCTTCGTCGAAGGGATTTCTTGGCCTGAAAGTTTTTTTATCATAGGGCCTCTTTGGGGATCGAACTTTTACTTTGCTGGAATGTCATCATCAACAAGGGCGGGCTTTCTAGAGTTCAATCCGTGGCGCATATAGTTAGGAATCAGGTCTTAGGGGCGCGTCGCGGCTCAAATGCTCCCCGCGGTGAGGAGTTGGTGATCACTCTTTGCATCCGGCTATAGAACGCACTTGAAATTGTGACGTGAGGTCCGCGAGGGACTTCACCCTCGCCCTCCCAGGGCTGTGCCGGCGGTATATTAAAGCAACCCGTGAAACGCCAAGTCATTGAGATTTCGCATCAAGTTATCTCGCAAGCGCACATGTTGCCTAAAAACAGTTGACAACATCGGTGCGACCCAATATAGACCGGCCTTCACCTCGAACACCAGCGTGGAGGGAAGTTTTTTATCAGCCCCCTTCGTAAGAAACGGGTGGACCCGTAACACAGAGTGGCCTAGAAGAGGCCAAGGAGGAAGTATTTTGGAAAGATGTAAGACCTGTGGCAAAGAGTACACTGCTAATCAAACCATGACGTATTCAGTGTACGGCTACTGTTCGTGGGACTGCCTCATGAACAAATCACACCGCTACAACAACCAGAACAGACCTAATCGCCGAAACAACGGGCAACGCAACGAGCAACGCAACGAACCGCGGCATCGTTCAAAGTGGGTTCAAAACTACTGATGTGACCACAGATGGAATCACCTGATTTTGGGCCCTCTCATCGAACGTCCGGAACGTGGATCCGAAATGGTAATGACGGGGCGTAGGCAGCATACAAATTGGTCGGCATGATTTTTCTTTTGCCGCCCGTCGCTGAATCGACAGGCTTCCACACTCAGAGAAAAAGACAAAACTGGGCATCGGGTGGATCCCGGCGGCAATGCGCCCTGCCGGAACCGAAATCCTGACAGCCGAGTACTGAAGCAATGAACGTGCATTTGCCTTCAATTTGGACGTACGGGGGAGAATAGCGCCCATCGGCGTAGAAAATTCCGAATACACCGGTATTAGTATGTCGGCCGCGGTTGTGACACTTGAGAACTTTGGACAAAGGGGCCATTCCACTACTATACGGTTTTTCGTGTCTCCGGTTTCTCGCAGGAAAAGACCTTGAGCCAGCTTACAGTTGAGAACGTCGTGAAGGAGATAGACGCGGTTCATCGTGAACTTGCTCGCTTGTCGGTAGATCAACTCCGAGGTGTGCCTTCTGCCGTGAACATACTCGATATCATCGAGTCTCACCCAATTCCCCTGAGACCTAAGACCGTAACATTTCTTCGCAAAGCTATGAGAGCGGCGGAAAGCATAGAGGCAGCGCGGCGAATAGATCGAATCATCTTCGGATGTATGGATCTGGCGGTGGAAGAACAGACAGCCTCCCTTGAAGACATGCTTAAGTTCTATCTTGAGCGAGGATGGATGCATGTGGGGACTGAAAAGATCCCCGCCTTGGAGGTCGTCCTGTGGCTGCAGGTTCAGTCGGACTTTAGCAAGCGGGAGATAATGCAAAAAGAGAACACGATTTTCCTCAAGGGAATTGTGAATCCCATGCTGTTGGGGATTCTCGAACTCTCCATACGAACCGTGGCTCAGCAATTTGGCTTCGAGAACTACGCGCGGTTCTCGGAGGCCAAGAAGCAGGTTTCCTTTGACGAGCAGGCCCGGATCTTCTTGAATTACCTCGACAAGACTTCAGGAACTTACCGTAAAAATATGGCTCCCTGGGTAGAAGAGAAGATCGGCAAGCCCTTTGAGAATCTGAGCCGTTATCATGCCCTGTATCTCTTGCGTATCCAAAGATTTGACAGTTTTTTCCCGGTGTCCCGACTCAAGACGATCGTCGGCGATACCTTCAAGGGCTTAGGTTTTGATTTATCGTCACGATCCGACGTTATCGCGCACACTTCCAACTCGCCGGCGAAGAACCCCAACGGCATGTGCATCGGCGTAGAGATACCCGGGGAAGTGCACGTGCTTATGAAGCCGGTGGGTGGACTCATAGACGTGGAGACGCTGCTGCATGAAACCGGCCACGCTTTCTTCTTGAGCCACTTCGATCCGTCACTTCCTATCGAAGATCGGCGTCTCTACCGTTCCACGGGACTCGACGAAGCGTTTGCCTTTCTTTTCATGGACCTAATAGACAATCCTGCTTGGTTGACCGGGACGGCGGAGATGCCCGCAAAGGAAGCGGATGCGCTGGTCAGACGTGTGCGGACCAAACGATTATGTCTGGTGCGTCGCTACATTGGCAAGTTTCTGGCAGAAAAAGAGTTCCACGAAACAGGAGACATCAAGAATACGGACTCCTATTGTCGGCACCTCAACGCAGCAACCGGTTTCGTATACGAGCCCGCGGGCTATCTTGTCGACATGGAGCCTGACTTCTATGCGCTTGACTATTTGCATGGTTGGGCGGCCGCTCATGTGCTTCGAGGCTTTCTTGAGGCGCACTTCGGAGCGAAATGGTTCCAGAGGGCCGAGGCCGGAGCGTTCTTGCGGGAAATCGCAGCATCCGGGCGTCGGAATTCAGTGGACCATGTCATTCAGTCCTTCTGCGGTGAGCCTCCGCGACTTCCCAATTTTTCCGATAATTGATTTCGGAATTATTCACTTGACACGACCAACCTTCTGATGTAAATCCTACCCCAGTCGAAGTGCCCTCGCAAGAATTAAATGAAGCGGGAAGGCCCGCGCGCAAGTATGCGAATTGGTTCTCATTTTTCATTGACATTGTACTGAATGTTTGATTTAAGGCTCATAACGAACGGAACCGAGTGACCTTTTGCTTGGCGGCAATCACTCGGTTCAGAAAGGCGGTGCGATAACTTTTTTGAGGGGGGGGGCTAGAAAAAGGTACTCTTTCTTTTTCAACCGAACCGGCGATTTGCGTTCATCGGTTCGTATCCCTTAAGTTTTGTCTAGTTGCTTGAGACGTAATTGTCAAGCAATTTCGGCTTGAGGCAATAGTAAAGGACAAGACAATGATCTCTGAAACCTGGCTTGATTACGTACAGTCTATAGACCTTCTTGAAGGTGAATTTTGTGACCCCGTTGACAAAACACGTAGCATCATTGCTCCCCAGCCAAAACACGTGTGGGAGCGGGCCTTTACCCCTGAATGGCTTGAAAAGTATTCAGTTCCGACCATTATAATAGATGACTATTCCGTCAACGACCTTGATTCAATGAGCGAGATAACCTTAGCGCTCGAAATGCTGCTTCGACTGGTGTCTAATGACTATGATGAGGTTACTTTTGGAGAGCCACATCCGCTTCCGCCTGTAGCTGCAACGGAGTAGTTTGTATAGTGTTAGGGGCCGCATAGTTCCTGTGCAAGTTCACGCGGCCCCTTCTTTCTCTAAAGCAGCTTCCCCTGCTCTGGGCTTAGTTCTTTATATTTTCGTTCAGCCTTCTTGAATGTGGTCACTAACATACGCGGATACTTAATCTGTGCGCCGGCAAGCAACTCAGCGATAGTGACAATTTGGATCTTCGGAACGGTATGTTCCTTAACAAGGTGTTCGGGGGAGTAATACCCCGCCGCGAGAGCTTCTTTTTTCATAGGACCCGTAGCTAGTTCGAGCGTGACAAACACGCCAATGACAGCCTTTTCGCGATCTACAACGGCCTTCAAATCCCGTATTTGGCTTGCGTTCACGTGCCCGCTCTTGACCTGAACAATGATCTTCTTGGCTTTTCCGCTTCCGTCGTCAAAGAAGTTGATATATCCATCAATGCCTGAATCCGCACCTTTCTTCTTGTCCTGAGCAGGACGCGCCCTCCACAAGACTGAGTGCCCACCACTCGAATTGATACCGGTCTTGAAGAGCAAGGGCCTTCGCACTAGACAAGTCTTTAGGAGAGCCCAGGACCTCGTAGGGGGAAAGCTCAGTTGCGAACGTATCTTGAAGACGGTTCCTGATAAGCGCAATTGCGAGGTGGGTGATATCAATCCCGATCCAGCGTCTATGTAATCGCTCGGCAACATTGATCGTGGTTCCGCAACCACAGAAAGGATCGAGTACGATATCGCCTTCAATGCTAGAAGCTTTGATTATGCGTTCTAGGAGCGCCTCAGGTTTTTGTGTAGGGTAGCCGAGGCGCTCTTGGGAACCAGCAACAATAGGACCCAAGTCTGTCCATACGTCCTGAAGGGGCACACCAGGCATTTCGTCAAGAAATCGCTTGTACTCAGGCATTCCATCAAAAGTGTGCCGGAGGCGTCCGTCCAGGGCAAATTTCTTCATGTTCTCCTTTGAATACGCCCAATATCGACCTTTATATGGACGGACAGCCGCATATTCCCAGCCCTCCTTAGGGTCTAGGTACTCATCCAGTAGGTCAGCAATCCACCGCTCGTGACTTCCTGCATGCTTCTTGACTCGCCATCCATAATTGGTGTCGCCTCCGGGTCGCGCGGCAGTGAGATCACCGCGTCGAAACCTGCGTCCGGTCTCTTCGTCGATGAGGCGATAGTCTCGACCGACGTACGGTTCATTGTATTCTGTGAACTGGGGGTTCCAGATTGTTTCTTGTCCGCATGTGTAATAGAGCAAGACGTCATGGATGTGACCGTAGTTCTTCAGTCCCTGCTTGGTATCGCTATGAGCACTGCTTCGCTTCCAGATTAACTCAGAGCGGAAAAGTTCCGGTCCGAACACCGAATCCATCAGAAGCTTGATATAGTGGCTCGTCGTCGGATCGCAGTGAAGATAAATGCTGCCAGTCGGTTTCAAGATGCGACGCAACTCCACAAGCCTCGCGGCCATCATGACAAGGTAGGCCATCATGTCGTTTGTGCCAAGAAAGCCCCTTAATGCCTGGATTAAGTCAGAGAGCTTCTTTGAGGCGTTAATTACAAGTTCATGATAAGTTTAGTTAGATTCGTCTCCCCATTCCCATGTATCATCGAATGCTGCTATTTGGGCTTCAGAGTGCGATCCGTTTTTCTCTCCGAACAGCACGTTGTAGGTAGCTTTACTGTTGAACGGCGGATCGAGGTAGATCAGATCAACAGACTCATCGGCAACATACTCTTTGAGGATTTGTAGGTTATCTCCAAAGTAGAGCTTATTCTTCCAAGCCGTTTCGATGCTCACGTAACCGCCTCACGAGCTTTCTTCTTACGTTTCCGTTCCTTTTTTTCTTCTCTTTCCCTCTTTTCCTGCTCCCATAGCGGCTTTGGGTCCGCCGACATTACGCACCTTATCAACTCTTCCAGGGTCATCCCCTCCGACGAGAGGCGTTTCAGTCTCTCAGACCTCTTTTTCCTTTCGGTTCTCTTCTCCATCCGGCCTTTCTCCTACCAGAAAGTCTCTCTCTTCTTCTCAGTTCAATACCGTTCCGGCTTCGCTTGGTTTGTAGGACAGCCTCTTGCCGACGATGCCTTGAATAGCCTCTATTGCTCGTTCGCCGTCATCAACCTTTCTCAGGTTCCACCTGAACGAGAATTCATCGCAATATCTGTGCAGATGATTCTTGGAAACATGATGGAATATGCCGTGGATGCCTCTCTTCAGAAGAGCGAAGTAGGATTCAACGGAGTTTGTGAAAGCGTCATCCCTAACATATTCTCCGTTTCCGTGATTGACAACTTCATGACCGCCCTTGAATTCAGGTACCGATGCCTCTATAAGCAGCCCATTCATCGGTCATGATACGAGAATCTCTATGCACGTTTCTCTCTAATTGCACCTTTCAGGGTCTTCGCATTCACTCTTACAATCGGCTTAGACCGGACCCTTCCGTCTCTCTCTACTAGGGCAACTACAGGAACCTTTCGCTCAGAGCCCCGGCCCCGTTTTCCTTCTCGGGTCTTGCCGCCGACATAAGTTTCATCAACTTCGACTGTACCACAAAGGGGTGGACAAAGCGTTCCTTCGGTCATCGCGTACCTGATTCTGTGCGCTAGATGCCACGCGCTCTTGTATGAGCCTAAACCCAGGTTGCGTTGCAACTGCAATGCAGATACACCCTTCTTCGAGGAAGTCATAAGACAGAAAGCCATAAGCCAATGTCGGATAGGAATATGCGAGCCGTGCATAACTGTTCCGACCGTCACGGAGAATTCTTTGCGGCAACTTTCGCACTTGTAAACCCCGGCGCGCGCTGCTTTCACCTTCCAAGCCTCTTTTGATCTGCAGTGAGGGCATGTCACCCCCTCCGGCCAAAGAATAGCCTCGAAATATTCACGGGCTTGATCTTCTGTTAATTCGGTGGCTTGTGCGAATGTGAGGCTTATTGCTTGCATTTTCCGTCCCCTTTCTGACTATAATCTATCACAAGGGACAGGTCGTGTCAAGTGAATAATTCCGATTGATTTTTCTCCGGGACAAAATTTATATAGAATTTGAATATGGTCTTGCACCAGGCCAAGACCTGTCAAATTGCGACGATGAGTTACTCTATTTCCTAAACACAGTTACACGACATACCAGCGCGTGTGAGAGAAATGCTTTTGGTTGGGTGCCACTGCGGGCTTGCCCAGCAGTGCCAGCTCGAAAAACACTGCTGGGCAAGCCCGCAGTGGCACCCAAATACGCGACCGTGGTTCCGTAACGCAGTACTAAGTATTGTGAGGCGCGAAGGGGAGAGTGCAGCGGTCGTACGCAGGCGGTGGTTCCATCAATCCGGGAGTTGCCGCGCATAAGAGCCGATCGACCGCGAGAATCGGGAAGACCAAAAGAAGGGGGCCAACGATGAAAACGGCCATCCACGGGCTGGTGGGCGACGGGGCCGATCCCCGTCCTGCGATGCCAAAAATAATGAGGATCAGACCGTAAACCGCTAGAAGCTTTCCGCCGTAGGCGTTGATGTCGTACCAATTGCGGTCTGATTTGAATGCCTTCGGAACACGAACTCCATAAAATCGGTTCATCGGCACCATACGCAAAGCGAGGGGGACTGAGGTAGCAGTGATTACTGAACCGATTCCGCAGTGAACAACAACGGGAGGTATCATCGCATGCGCCGCCTATATCGTGACAAGTACGTCATCGGTTCCGGTTGCTCGACCCGAACCGCGCATCTGATTTTTGAGAATCAGGACCTAGAGGAATCCACTTTGGGATGGTGCAACCATTTCTATGCTGACATATACTCCACGGGCAAACTTGCGGTCAAGTTCGACGGCGGTGACGTTCACTTCAATTCGGGAGTAATTTGCTATAGAATAAAAGTCTGTGATGTGACAGACCTAATTACGCCGCGCAAGCTCCGGACTTGACAGAGCGGAAGCGGCGGAAAGAAGCGTCGTGCACCCTTAATAGGACTGCCGATATGTGTTGAAGGAATTTTGCATTATGGCAATTGGATCCATTAAAGAATATGCCGATTCGGACGGCCTGTACGGCCCGGCGAGCACTCAGTTCGCTGAATTCGATGGGATCACCCTGGAGTCGGGGGCCTTCCTGGGGCCGCTCACAGTTGCCTACGAGACATACGGGACATTATCGCCCGAGCGTGACAACGCGGTGTTGATACTGCATGCACTTTCCGGTGATGCTCATGCTGCCGGAATCGACGCGAACGGCAGACTCGGGTGGTGGGATGCAATGATCGGCCCGGGAAAAGGGATCGATACGAACAGGTACTTTGTTATCTCATCCAATTGTCTTGGCGGCTGCAAAGGGACCACCGGCCCGTGCAGCATCAACCCCGCCACGAGGAAGCCTTATGGGCGCTCATTCCCGCTCATCACTATGGGAGATATGGTTAACGTCCAGGCATTACTAGTGCAACACTTGGGCATCGAGAAGCTCCACAACGTTGTCGGCGGGTCTATGGGGGGGATGCAGGCGCTGCAGTGGGCGGTCCACCATCCGGACCAGGTCCGCTCGGCGATTGTCATCGCCGCTACGGCAAGACTCTCTCCTCAAGGGATCGCGTTCAACTGGGTAGGCCGAAACGCCATTTACAGCGATCCCGCCCAAGTATGTCCGGATGCAGAAGCAGGACATGTGTACCAGAGGATGGGCAGAGGCTTGGCCGTTGCGCGCATGATCGGCCACATCACGTATCTATCCGAAGAAACTATGGAGGCCAAGTTCGGGCGGAAACTCAAGCTCAAAGATATAGACGGATATAGTTACAGCCTGGGAGAGAACGGTATGGAGGGCGGCGAGTTCGAAGTGGAATCTTACCTGGAGCATCAGGGGAGCAGCTTCATGCGCAGATTCGACGAGGATTCGTACATCATCATCACCAAGGCCATTGATTACTTCGACCTTGCAGCTCCGGACGGAGACCTGGTATCTGCATTCGAGAACATTTCGGGCAAGATGTTGATTCTCTCTTTCAACTCAGATTGGCTCTATCCCACTTCCATGTCATTGGCCATGGTTAGAGCGCTACAGGCTGCTAAAAAGCATGTGTCCTTTGTCGAACTGGATTTGCCCTACGGGCATGATTCCTTTCTCGTAAGTGCCGGCATGCCGAGTCTGACTCGAATCGCAAAGGGGTTTCTGAACGGTGCCCGCTGATATCACTGAAATTCGCACGCCTTTCCATCAGTTTGAGGTCGGCTTCAATATAATCATCGATCTCATTACGCCGGGAACCCGCGTCCTAGACCTTGGATGCGGCTCGGGGACCTTGCTTCAGCGCCTTAGAGACGAAAAGGATGTGGAAGGATGCGGTGTTGAACTGGACCAGGAAAGGGTTATTCGGTGCATAGAAAGAGGAATCCGGGTAATGACACTGGACTTGGACGAGGGACTGGAGGGATTCCCGGATTTGAGCTACGAATACGTGGTCCTGAGTCGAACGCTTCAGCAGTTGATGAATCCGGAAAGGCTTATCAGAGAGATGCTGAGGGTCGGTTCCAAGTCAATAATCACATTTCCTAATTTCGGACATTGGAGAGTTATCCTTGAATATGTCCTGAAAGGGCGCACACCGGTCTGTGAGACTCATCCGCATCCGTGGTACAACACCCCTGACATTCATCGTCTCACCGTCAAGGATTTTAGGGCCTTTATCAAAGAGGTGGGCGCCAAGATAGAGAGAGAAATCCACATAATAGACAATATCTCCTACGAGGGCGCTTTCTGGGCCAACCGAAGAGCCGAATGGGGATGTTGTCTTATCTCAGCTTCTTAGCCTGATTAAGGAAACCTGTTTGAAATGATGGCGGAGAAGCTCCTTTAAATTCCCACACATAACGGAATGATCACCTTGTCTGCGTTTTTGGGCTTGCTCTAGGCACTCGCACAAATTATACTTCGTTCGATGGCCATCAACATTTTGATAGCTTAAAGACAGATTGTTTCGATTCGGGGTTCGGCTGTGGGGTGCTGTGGGCGACGATGCCGTTTAACCCCTGTGCAGCCGGCTGAACGGAGAATCGTGCAACGGAGGCCTGATACGACTTCGCGTTCAAAGTTATGAGAAAATCTCCTCTTCCCCCTTTAGTAAAGGGGGAATGAGGGATCATGAATGGGAATTGGTATGCGGCGCCAAGTTCCTGCGCTGCCATCTGCGAAGTCAATGATAGGGATTTTCAAAGTGCGCCAAAATTGCGCCTGGGCCTATATTATCGCTCGCGGCCAAGCCTCGGTATCGAAAGGTGCTGCTCCTAAACCGAAATGCCGGCCCCGTAGGTTGGAAGTCGATGCAGACCAAATACAAATTTGAGGATGAGGAATCCTCATTTTCTTTGGTAGAAGAGCCTCGTTTTTACAGACTCAGAGTGGAGAGGTCCGCGATCGAGGAGGAGCATGTAGAGGAGTTCCTTGATCGAACCGTCGAGTGGCTCAGCAAGAACCCTCTCAAAGGACTATTGATTGATTTCAAGAAGGTGAAGTCTGTCTGTGACGAATTCTCCCTTAACTGTACGCTCGTACTATGAAGACGTAAGAAACAAGGGGCTTAAAGTCCGCTTCGTCAATGTTGACCCCGACATCAAAGCCTTCATCAGCGATGCAAACATTTCCGTAGTTTCTTAAGGCAAACTCGGGCAAGATCGTGCTAAGCGCGCGGGTGCTGCTTGAAGACCTGTCCAGGAATCTGTCCGATGAAGAACTAATGAAAAAACATAAGCTTTCCGCCAAGGGGCTGACGAGTCTCTTCCGAAAGCTGTTACGCAAAGGATTGGTCACTCGTCAGGCTTTGGCCAAACGAATGGGCGTAGAGACATGTGAAATTAGTGTCCCTTTCGATGGAAAAGCGAGCAAGATCAGAGTCAGCACAGCGGATGTGCTTAAAGATCTTGGTGAGAATGCGTCTGAAAGCGACCTGATGCATAAATACAAGCTTTCTCCGAGAGGGCTTCGCAGCCTGCTTATGAAGTTGTACCGCAAAGGTCTTATTCCCAAGCCCAGTTTTTCCGAACGCAAATCTGTTCAGAAGTAGTGTCTTCCTCTATTCTCTTGCGCACGGCCGGACCCCTTGCCCGTGACCAGGCACTATCCTGTGACGGCAAACTTCTCGGTATTTCTCTTCGGAATTCCTGGAGCCAGGTTGATGCCGGCGGCGTCCCGATATCCTTGCTGAAAAGCGCCCGCGCTGATCACCCTTCTAGCTGCCCGTTCCATTCTGATGTTAGGGAAGGCCTCGGCCATGTAATTCCGGATCGTATGTTCCTTGGCCAAAACCAGCGCTTTGCATCCGCGGTGTTCGGCAGCCCTTACCGTTTGGGTTTGCTCCTGGAACCGTTCTCCGATTCTTTTTACCGCACCATCCAGATAGGCGTACCTCAGAGAAGCAGTGCTCCAGAACCTGTTCTCACGCTTAAGCCTGGGGAGTGCCCTGTCAACGAGTCTGTTCAGCTCGCGGAAGAGAAATTGGAACGTGTACACGGCAATCTCAGTATCGGCCGCGGTTCCGATAAACGTCAGGACGGGGTCCGCGTAACACTGCCGACGGATGATGTGCTCACAGTCGAATCCGTAAGCAACGTGAATGAGCAACCCTTTAACCCAGTTTCTTACCACACCTCCGACTCCCACTGATGCCTCTTTGACGGCGATGGCACTCTGCATGTCATCCGTTGGAAGCTCCGCTATGCTCAGGTTATCAGCGCGACAACAGCTCACGGGCCTTCGCAGCGGCCAGAGCAGCCTCATTTTCATTTGAAGAATTAGAAAGTTCGAAGAGCTTCCGAACTTTCAGAGCAACTTGTTCTCTGGTCATCAACCGGCTTTCTCCCTATCGGCTCAACAACGGACCTGGGTACATCGAATGAGCCGTGCGTATATCAAATTGGTGGATTGAGTCAAGAAAATTTCGATAAGGAGTCGGTCTCCGTTGGTTCGCGTAATGACTTGACACTCGCCTAACAGTGTGGCAGGCTCGTTACAAGCCCTGTCGGAGGAACCATGATCAAAAGATTTCTAGCAGTCGGGCTATGTCTGCTCGCTGTGGCTACCCCTGTAGTCTGCTTGGGGGGCTCCTCTGAGCTCACTGATTCTTCGGTACTGGGCGAAACTTGTACACGAGGAGAATTCATTAGCGGCGAGCGTGCTATATTTGCCCTACATGATCATCCTGGGTCCCGCTCGAATTATTGATGGCATAGTTAATCCCAAGCCCACCAGTCAGTGCACAATTCCGCCAGCGGCTCACAGGGCACACTAAATCAACACGTACAGGTTCACAGCGGAAACCGCAGAGTCCGGAGAGAATTTCGTTTTCCCGGCATGACTGCGCGATGATGCACGGCGAATTCCGGTCGGTGAACCGCGAGACGCGGAGAGGGGAGTGCAGATCTGACTGCACGCGCGAGTGAATCGCACGCAATCGAATAAGCTATCATTTTTCTCTGGTGACTCTGCGGTGGATCACGATTTTCCGTATGAAAGGTTGCTTCACCGCGAACCAATAATGACTGTGGCTTGGAAACCCGACCCCGCGGGTCCGCGCAAAAAAAAGCCGGACTCGCATCAAGCCCGGCAGTTAGGAGGTAAAGGAGTGTTGAAGTTCTCGTTGTTAATTTAGTGCTTCAACATTCGTGCATAACCTATCAAAAAATGATGGTATTTGTCAACAAAAAAAGTCTAGAAGCGTGTCGTTTCAGTTTTCCGGGGGCATAGATCTGTTCAAGCCGGTGTCATTGCGAGGAATGTAAGGTGGGACGGTCCCGCGCCTCGCGGGACAGCCTGCCTATCCGGGATGACGGGCAATCCCGCGTTCCGCGCGGGACGTCCCACTGGCAATCTGAGCGGAGTCTAAAGGAAGAGATTGCTTCGTCGCTTTGCTCCTCGCAGTGACAATTTCCCGCCCGTAATTACTAGGTTTGTAAGAAACTATGAAGCCGGCCTTTTCGGTGAGAGCGCCTTGTCTAACGATCGATTCCCGAAGAGCCACCCGAGAGCCACCACGTTCAGACCAAGGCTGCCGAATTCGAGGACTCGAGTGAGACCCGAGTCGAGGAAGCCTTCCTGGCCGAGTCGAACGACGTGAAACAGCAATACAGGCGTGTCCACCATGAGAAAGATGATGGCCGGTATGACAACCCATTTCTTTTCGTTCCACAAGGCCAATGCCATAATCAGAACAGGGATCATGGTGACGGCGAAATAGATTGTCTCAAACGTCACGGCACTGGAATAGGGCGGCGGTTCCAAGCCTGCCATGTAGATGTAGCAGAGGTACAGGAAGGTCTTCAGGTAGAACCACAGGCCCGCAAACCAGAACGCCAGCGGAAAATCGGCATCAAATCTCCTCTGGGGGAACCATTCAAAAGGCATCCATTGTCGATTTTTCATGATTCTTCCTGTTGTCCTCTCGAATATAAGGGGAACCGATCGCACAACTCGGTGACCTGAGCCTTGACCCGAGCGATAATGTCCTCGTCTCCGGGGTTAGTCAATACCTGCGATATGAACGATCCGATCATCCTCATCTCATCAGGCCCCATGTTCCTTGTAGTTACTGCCGGCGTGCCGATTCGAATCCCGGAAGCTTTGCTCGGAGGCCGCGAATCAAAGGGGATCGAGTTCTTATTGACGGTTATTCCGGCGCGTTCCAACACTTCCTGAGCTTCGGCTCCGTCTACAGCCTGGTGTGTCAGGTCAATGAGTATGAGATGGTTGTCCGTGCCGCCGGAGATCAGAGTGAAACCGTCTTCCAGAAGGCTTTCAGCCAGGCATCGAGCGTTGAGGACAATTTCCTTCTGGTAATCGCGAAACTCCTGCGTCGCGGCTTCGGCAAAGGACACGGCTTTTGCCGCAATGACGTGCATCAGGGGGCCTCCCTGCATTCCGGGGAATATGCAGGAGTCTAAAGCCGTCGCGTAATGTTTGCGACACATCACCATCCCACCTCGGGGGCCTCTAAGGGTCTTGTGGGTGGTTGTCGTGACGAAGTCGGCGTGAGGGATGGGGGATGGATGCAACTCTGCCACAATGAGACCGGCAATATGGGCAATGTCAGCCATGAGCACCGCGCCTGTCTCCCGGGCAATGTCGGCAAAGGCGCTGTAGTCGATAATTCTCGGGTACGCGCTGGCTCCGGCGATGATCATCCGGGGCCGATGTTTGCGTGCAAGATCCCGTACCTGGTCGTAATCGATCCTATGATCGTTGTGCCGCACGGAGTACGGAACCACGCGATAAATCTTGCCTGAAAAATTTTTCGGATGCCCCATGGACAAATGGCCTCCGTGGGCAAGATCCATCCCCAAATAGGTATCTCCCGGCTTCATGACCGAAAAATAAACCGCCATGTTGGCTTGAGTGCCGGAGTGGGGCTGAACGTTTACATGATCGCACCCGAAAAGCGCCGCAGCGCGATCCCGCGCCAGATTTTCCACCACATCAGCGTGAATGCAACCGCCGTAGTATCGTTTGCCAGGGTATCCTTCCGCGTACTTGTTTGTCAGGATGCTACCCTGTGCCTCCATCACTGCCGGAGAAGTGAAATTCTCGGAAGCGATCAGTTCCAGGCGGTGCTCCTGTCGGCTCTTTTCATTGGCGATGATTCTGAATATTTCCGGGTCGGTGTGCTCGAGCGGGGTCATCATTTTCCTTCGTACCGATATGTCAATAGACGATGATGATTCTGATGGTTGTCGGGGGGTCAAGGATTTTCAATCCGATCGATTCGCCTCTTATGCCTCCCGCCCTCGAATGAGGTTACAAGCCAGATCTTAACCATAGAGAGGGCTATTTCCGTTCCGGTAATCCTCCCTCCTATGACAAGCACATTGGCATCGTTGTGGGCTCGACTCATGCGTGCCTGATATTCGCTGGTGCACAGAGCCGCGCGAATCCCGCCAAACCGGTTGGCCGCCATGGACATACCCAAGCCGGTCCCGCATATAAGAATTCCGCGAGATGCCTCACCCTTTAGAATCCTTTCACAAAGCAATCTTGCATAGTCCGGATAGTTGCAAGAGATCTCTGTAATGCACCCTACATCCACGACCCTGAAACCATCTCGCTCTATGTCCTCTTTCAAGAGGGTCTTCAGGGCGAATCCCGCATGATCGGAGCCTATGAGGATTGTTTCCATTATACCACCCGTTTCAGAACCAGGCTGGCGTTTTGCCCTCCGAAAGCAAAGCTGTTGGAAAGGCCGTATTCCATTTCCCTTGCAACAGGCTTATTCGGCGTATAATCCAAGTCGCAATCGGGGTCCGGGGTTTCAAGGTTAATAGTAGGGGGGACCACACCGTTGTTAAGCGCCAATAGGGTATAAATTGCCTCCACCGCGCCCGCAGCTCCTATCATGTGGCCTGTCATGGATTTTGTCGAACTGATTGAGACTTTTTGGCACGCTGGGCCGAAAAGCCTCTTGATCGCCTGAGTCTCCATCTTGTCGTTAAGATCCGTAGAGGTCCCGTGGGCATTAATATAGTCGATCCGGGAGGGTTCAATCCCGGCCTCTTCCACAGCTTGCTTCATACACCTGTACGCTCCTTCGCCGTCGGGGCAGGGCATTACATAGTGATAAGCGTCGTCCGTTGCGCCGTAGCCCACTATCTCTCCCAGTATTTTGGCGCTTCGCCTTTGGGCGTGTTCCAGAGTTTCAAGAACCAGAATGCCCGCGCCCTCCGAAATTACAAAGCCATCGCGGTCCAGATCGAAGGGGCGGGAAGCCTTGTGAGGCTCCCCGTTGCGGCAGGACAGGGCCCGTAGCGCGTTGAAAGCGGCAACGGACAGAATTGTTACAACCGCTTCGGTTCCACCAGTTAACATGACATCTGCCCGGCCTTCGCGTACCATTCTGAAAGCCTCTCCGATGGCGGAGGTGCCGGAGGTGCAAGCATTCACCACTCCGAAATTCGGCCCTTTGAATCCGTACTTGATGGACAGCATGCCCGGAGCCAAATTGATAACTGCCTTGGGTATAGTTAAAGGATGTACCCCCTTGGGCCCTTTTTCGTGAACGCCTATCACTCCGATTTCTATGGTGGCCAGTCCTCCTATTCCCGATCCGACGATTGCGCCGCACCGGTAAGGATCTTCCGGAGGGCTGGGCAAGCCGGACCGGGCGAAAGCTTCCCCGGCGGCTATCATGGCAAACTGTTGATAGCGATCCATGCGGCGCAATTCTTTTGTCGGAATGTGGCCCGCAGGATCGAAGTTGCCACGGACTTCTCCGGCTATTTGCGTAGCCAATCGCTCGGCATCAAAGAGCGTAATGGGTCCTATGCCTGAACGAGCGGCCATCAAAGCCTCCCAATTAGCTTCAACGCCGCTGCCCAAACATGTGACCACTCCCATTCCCGTGATGACAACTCTGTGCTGCACCATCTCCTCCTGGGCGTGTCACTTATTTTGCCGGTCCGAGTTAAGAGGCTTTCTTGTGCTCGCGTATAAAGTCAGCCACATCCTGGACCGTGTGAATCTTTTCGACTTCTTCGTCGGTGATTTCAAGACCGAACTCATCTTCGAGGAGGGCAATCATGTCGTAGATGTCCAGCGATTCAGCGCCCAGGTCTTCCACGATCTTTGAACTCATCTCGATGTTATCTTTATTTACATCAACAAGCACCTCGGCAACCAGTTCCACGACTCTCTTTTCCAAATCGTCCATGTTGGATATCCTCCAGCCGTATTAAATGGTAGGCATCGTCGGAGTCGGCCGGCCGGTCTCCAAGCCGGCTCCGATATGTCTAAGGATCCGGCGGCTGCTCTACATGTACAGCCCGCCATTGACCCGAATCACCTGACCTGTCACGTACTCGGACATACCGGAACAAAGGAACAGAACAGCGGCGGCGACGTCTTCCGGTTTTCCGCTCCTGCGAAGTGGGATGTGTGATCGAATAGCTTCCAACTGGGCCTCTGTCAGCTCATCGCTCATGCCGCCGGCGATAATTCCTGGTGAGACACAGTTGACGAGTATGTTTCTGGGGGCCAGTTCCCTTGCCAATGCCTTGGTAAATCCGATCAAACCGGCCTTAGATGCGGAATAGTTCACTTGTCCCGCGTTTCCGGCCTCGCCGGATGTCGACGCCACATTGACTATTCTGCCGGCCCTTTTTCTAATCATTATCTTGCTCACGGTCCGACACAAGCGAAACGCACCGGACAGATTTGTCTCCAGGACTGCATCCCAGTCGGCGTCCTTCATCCTGCCGATCAAGCCGTCATTGGAGATTCCGGCGTTATTTACAAGAATATCTATTCCGGAGCGCTCCTTGAGTAGATCCGCCACCCCTGCTTCCACTTCCGCAGCATCTCTGACGTCAAACCGGACAATCTTGCCGGTTCCTCCCTTCTCGTGGATCAAATCAAGGGTGAGACGAGCAGCTTCTTCATTGCTACTGTAGTTGACTGCAACGAACGCTCCGGCGTCCGCCAGTGAAAGACAAATCGCCCTTCCAATTCCCCGAGATCCGCCGGTAACCAAGGCAGTTTTCTCATCCAGGCTTACCTTGCGGCTCGGCTCTGCGCTCATGCCCAAACCTCTTGGAAAGATCGAACCCCTGCCGGGTCGGAAATACTGACACTCGCGGCCTCTCTGTCGATTCGACGCAATAGACCTGCCAATACTTTCCCCGGTCCGATCTCCACAAAGGTTTCTGCACCGCTATCTCTCATGGTCCGGATGCAATCTTCCCATAGAACCGGCTGCACCACTTGTTCCTTCAAGAGTTGCTTTACCCCGTGATCCGAAGTCGGATATGTTCGGGCATTTACATTCGCTACAACCGGGAATGTCGGAATTCCGGCCGACAGATTTTCCAATCGAGCTTCCAGGGCCTTTTTTGCAGGCTGCATGAGACTGGTGTGAAACGCCGATGAAACCGGCAGCATAACCGCCCTGGATCTTTTCACTTTTTTGGCTGCTTCCACTGCACGAGTCACGGCTTCGAGATGGCCTGAGATCACTATTTGATCCGGTGCGTTGAAATTAGCTGCCTCCAGCACCTTCTCACCCCTATGTGTTTCCACAAGCCGCAGCACTTCTTCTTTTGGAAGGCCCACCACGGCGGCCATACAGCAGGTCCCTGCCGGCTGCGCGCTATCCATTTGCTCGGCACGAACACGAATGAGATCAAGGGCCGTATCAAACGAAAGAACTCCGGCCGCACAGAGGGCTGAATATTCACCTAATGAGTGGCCGGCGGCCATGATCGGATCAAGCTGAACGCAGCTTCGAAGAACCTCGAACAGGGCCATGGAATGGACAAAGACCGCCGGCTGAGTATGAACTGTCCGATTCAGGTCGTCTGCACGATCTCCCATCATGATGCGGCTCAGGGGGTAGCCCAGAATATCGTCCGCGCGCTGCAATAGTGCTCGCGCCTGGGGACTTTCTGCCACCAGGTCCGCAGCCATTCCAGGGAACTGAGACCCCTGGCCGGGGAACATCAACGCGATCGAGCCCGGATTCTTTTCTGTTGCAGATGGCATCATGTTGCCGGACTTACGCCTCGGTCTCGATCACGGATCTGCCCTTGTAAAATCCGCAACCAGGGCACACCCTATGAGGCATCATAAATTGAGAGCAGTGGGGACACTTGACAAGGTTCACCGGGGTCAGTTTCTTGTGAGTTCGGCGTTTGTCCCGCCTCGTGCGGGACACCCGTTTTTTCGGCACAGGCATAGCTCATCCTCTTCCATTCTATCTGTATCAGTTCAGGCGCCGCCTAAACCTGCTTCAGCATTGCAGGCGCTTTGCAGATCTCGGCCGTTCGCCTGAATTCCGACCGGCCGCGGCAATCGCATCTTATCAAAGATTTGTCCGCGGCCTGCGGAGGATTCATTTTGCAATCCGGTCCTTTATCCGGGCCAGCGTTTTCCACCTTAGGTCCTCGGGACCGGCATCGGAACAGGTACACTCCTTGGATCCTTTCAACGCGCCGCAGCTTGGACAAAGGCCCGGGCAATCTTTGCGGCACAAGGGCTTCATGGGAAGATTGAGAAGGACTTCCTGAACAATGAGTTCACCAGGATCCATTTCGGATTCCTTGCTCAGCACAGCATCGGCTTCCGGCTGTTCGCGTTCCTCTCCAACGCCAGGCCCGGTCCCGCCGCGACGAATGACCAAGTTGATCTCCGTATCGTTGTCCACGGCAAAATCGGTAAGACACCGGGAGCATTGGAGATGCACAAGTGCGCTGACTCTCCCGACAAAAAAAATGTCATCTCCGCTGACCGAGATACGGACATGACCCTTTATATGCGGATCTACAGATATCCCTACGGATTTGGGGATAGTTTCCAGGGCCGGGGACAGTATGTCCTGCTCCCCAGAAAAATTCAATTCCAAACCTTCTTCAGGGATATCTTCGATTCGAATTTTCATTGCTTGGGGGCTTCTCCGTTGCCCAAGAGTAAACTAAAAGAATATAGCTGCTTATAAATTGAAGTCAAGCAAAAGCTGTGCGTGCGCATAAGCCCCTGGGTACGTTAGGGATTCTTAAATCCCGCGGCACAAGCAATTCAGTGCCCCAAGTCGGCCCGCGCGCTTGACAGTGGACGCCATAGTTTAAAGTAATTTATGTGATATATGACAAACAGATTGATATTAATTGGAAATAGCTTGAGTTTTTCCTGCGGAGACGATATAATACTTTCAACGGACTTTATTATTGGAGGTCTGGCACATGACCAAGAAGAGTCTTATATGTTTGACCGCCTCACTGTTCTTGATTCTTAGCCTGGCCCCTGACGCCTTCTGTGGTTTTCTCTATGCGTACGCTCCTATGAATGCAGTCACTGCGCAGCCGGACACCCCTTATAACCTAGATGCCATACCCGAATGCTCAAGGGTTTACTATGTCCCCTGTCCCACTTGGGGCCCCTTCGCTGAATATCTCCCAGACGTTCCTCCGGTCCGGCAGCCCTTTCCGGGGCCTTTCGGAATTTGTGTCCCTGTGCCGTAGGCCGGCCAAAACGTACAAAGATTTCGACTATTGTTATGAAGGTTCGGGGGCGGATCGCATTCCGCAAGGATGATCCTCCGCTACGTCATGGTCCTCCAGCCATTTCAGTATGTGCGGAAAGACTTCGTGGTCCGACCTGATACCGACAAGCAGGTCCGTGTGGCCATAATCTTCCACGCACCCTGTCTTTTTTCCGAATATCCTGCAATTTCGCTCCCCCGATTGCTCTCCCGTTTGACAAGCAGCTATGACAGACTCTTCCGGAGCCATCATGTCTGCTGTGCCCGCAACAAAAAAGATGGGGATCTTGGACCCCGTTAATTCTTCAAGGTACGGCTTGCCGTTCTCCGGGGCAAACCGACCGTTGGCCAAGAAGCTGCCGAAATTGAGCCACATGCTGTTGGAAGCGACGAGTTCCGATGCCAATGCCATCACCTTCCGTGCTACTATCGGTTCGATGTTCGATGAATAGTATGGACCGCCCAAGTACGGCGACATCTTGTGGGCGACCGGTAGAACCAGCCGGGCCAGCAAAGGAAGAGGAAACACCGGCAAATATTGGAGCAGGCCACGCACGTTCAGCAAAGCGCCGAATGCTCGGTTATCTATTTTTGTGAAATCCGCGGGTGATCCGATCGCAATGGCGGAAGCCACACCGGGATTCTCATGCTGGGCCAAATGTGCCAAACCTAGCATGCCTCCCATGCTATGACCCACCCAATGGACTTGTGTGAATCCAGTCAGAGCGAGCACGCGCGATATAATCGCGGGCAAGTCGCAACGAAGATGGTCTTCAAATGCCCAGGAGTAGGGCACATCAGCGCGAAACATGCCAGGACGATCGCTCAGGCCTGAGCCGCGCAGTTCCGCAACCCAAACGTCTCTTCCGTGATCTCTGAAAAATCTTGCCAGGCTTGGAGCGCCGGGAAGATCAAACGCGTAACGGTTGCTGCTCAATCCA
Source organism: uncultured delta proteobacterium (assembly GCA_963789265.1). Classification (GTDB taxonomy): domain Bacteria; phylum Desulfobacterota; class Desulfomonilia; order Desulfomonilales; family Desulfomonilaceae; genus CAWBBA01. Next base: position 792,070 of record CAWBKB010000001.1, read on the forward strand.
TGGCAGAGGATCACAGGCGCGCCCCTTGCATCACCCTGGGGTCGGTAGCGATGCAGCGCGAGACGCCATCCGTCGTCTGTTGGTACGTAGAAAGTCTCGTCCTGGCCTGTGGGAGCTGAGTAGAACGCTTTCCAAAAGTATCCGCAGACGATCACGAACGCGACGGCTAAGATAAGGGAGTAAACAATCGTGAGAAAGGACTCGAGCAAGGAGCCTCCAGCTAAAGCAACCTTGCAAGCCACGCGATTATCAACGCAGCCACAACGAACCAAGTTATGTAGTGCCCGTGCTCTTCCATGATCCGAAGCAAAGGGGCGGCGCTTCCGACGTTGAAGTACGCGAGAACCCGGTAAGGAATCTGAAGGAAACAAAGGACGAACAACATTGGCCCACAGTGATTAAACTGCCAAGCGGCAGGGATCTCTCCGCGCGCCATGGCCGCGAAGCTACGAGTGAGACCGCAGCCCGGGCATGAAATGCCGAGAAGCGAGCGACTCCAGCACATATTGGGCAGGGTCAGCCGCGTGCCCGATAGAGGCACCGTCAGATAGAGGCACGAGTCGCCCTTAGGGTGCAGGAGGCAAGAGCCGATGAGGGCAATCAGACCCAATGCCAGGATCCAGAGGTGTTCAATCCTTGGCATGCTTACTTCGTTGCCGGGCATGGCCTCAACATAGAGCTCCGGGTTGGTTTGTCAAGTGCCGACACGGGCGCCACTGATGAAGAGTGCGCCCATTTGCCACGAATCGGAGAAAGAAAAGGCTGCGTCTAACCTGTCTTGGGGAGGGATATTTTATTATAATTCTTGACAATATTCCCATCCTCTGCTAATTCCTCCCAAAACAGTGAGTCCTGCATATGCGTGGCGACTCAATTCAAGGGAGAATGTGTATGGGATCCTTATTCAGGGGCCGGTTCCATCCAATCGCGATGGTGGGCGTCACCCTGATACTCTATCTTTGTTCCACATGTTCACTTTATGCAGATGACTGCAAAAGGGTGTCCAACATCCTGGTACTTTTCGATGCTTCGGGATATATGAAGGAGAAGGACCGGTACGAATCACTTTTGAGGCAGATGAGCTTCTTCGAAAAGGCCATGCCCGTAACTGCCGACGGCTTCTTCAATGTTGGACTGCGGGACTACGGACTGAAAGTTGGGATGGGATGCGAGAACACTGAGAGTATCCTGGCCATTCAGCCCTGGGATCCCGAGAAATTCTTGAACGCCTTCCCAAAATCGGTTTCTTACGGGGTAAGCTCCCTTTCCGCGGGTTTGAGGGCGGCGGCCGACGACGTGGCCTCGGCTAAGGGCAAGAGCATTATATTGCTCATTGGAGGAGGAATCGAGTCGTGCAAAGCCGATCCGGTGACGACAGCCGAGCAAATAAGTAGAAACAATCCTGACCTTGAGATCCACACATTTCAGATTGGAAGTACCCCGGACGGCAGCTATTTCCTCAAAGCCATAGCCGAGAAGGGTAGGGGCACGTACAACAGGGCCAATGCCACTGATAGTCCGGCAGCTTGGTATGCGTGGATGAAAAGAAACCTGGTCACCGCCTGCGCCTCTTCTGTCGTTCCCCCCGGCGGAGGCAAGGCGTCTGCCACCATCCCCCCTATAACATTTGATTACAACAGTTTCTCGGTGAGATCTTCCGATCCCTCGGTTGATGCCTCAAATCAGGCGGCGCTTCAAGCAGTCCAACAAGCCCTCGCAGCAAATCCAAACGCTCGCGTGGTTCTTCACGGATTTGCGGACAGCAAGGGGAACCCGGCTTACAATCTGAAACTCTCGCGTAAGAGAGCTAAAGCCGTTGCCGACTATCTAGTGAAAACGTACGGAATCCCTACCTTCCAAATAGGTGTTGTTGCGCATGGCTCAACTCAGGCACAGCCAGGGGGTGCGTCAGGGGCACCGGAAAGATACGGGCGCCGAGTAGAAATTGAGATCACACAGTAGCCTCCAAGCCTCAGCCAAACCCGGGAGTGCCACAGCGATGCCCTACAGGGATGAGTTGGTACGCGGAAGTGCAGTGCAAAACGACTTGGATCTCCATTTCTTGACGGCGGTGCCACTTGCGCTACCGCGTAAGTGAATAACTATCCGTTCGGGACGTTTGCCCTTGAGCCCCATCGGGCGATTGAAAGTACACCGGTGCTTCATGGCCGGGCTGTCATGCCGTGGCACAATGCCGGACATCAAAATAGGTTTGATACGGCGTCTCGCCTGCCTACCGCCGGAATGTCTTTCTGAATCACTTTTTTGTCTGTAATATAGATTCCACTATGCAATTTCTTTTGAGAGCAGATTCTTCTCCGGGATACTGTTTTGCGCTCCTTGGCCGGTGGCTCGTCTTAGGGGCTCTGGTTTTACTTCCGTCACTATCCCACGCCAGTGGCCAACGGGCAATAACCGCGGATGAATTGTTAAAGACAGGCCAGTTACTTATAGAGAAAACGAACTACCTCGAGGCGCTCGACCTTCTTGACGAAGCCAGGGACCTGCTGAGCGCTTCGGGAAAGGATCAGACGGCGCTGTACGCGGATGTCTTGTATAGTCTGGCTCAAGCCAAGATCAAAGCACGACTTCATCAGGACTTCCCTGCATATTATGTAAAAACCGCACTCCGAGAAATTCAAGCGGCCAACAAATTGCGAGACAGACTTGGCGACGTGCTTCCCCAGAAGTTAGCTGAGGGTTATTATCTTGAAGGATACATACAAAAGAAGTTCTTTATGCGTAAGAATGCGGCGAGGTTGTGCTTCAAAAAAGCAACGGCTATTGACCCCGGATCTGCCTCGGCTAAAAGGGAATTGTACGAACTCGACTCCGAAGACCGAAAATAGCCTCGAAAAGACGGAGTATCCGGGATACAAGACACTCAACCGCCCGCGTGATTCAACCCACCAAGAGATGAGTTATCATGATGAAGAAAGCCAGGGAACAAGAAGAAGGAGCCGAACATTTTGATCAGCAGTTGGAGAAGCTCAGGTCCATTGTTGACAGGATGGAACACGGCGGTTTGAGCTTGGAAGAAAGCCTGAAACTGTTTGAGGAGGGGATCGGTTTATCCCGTAGCCTGTTTGATATACTGAACCGTGCCGAAGGAAAGGTTGAAGAGTTGTTGGCGACGATGGAACGAATCCCTTTTACTCGCGGGGAAGAATAGTCGTGAAAGTCGTGAACCTTGAGGATTGGCTGTCCGCCAAGCGGCAATTGGTCGATAAGGCCCTTGACGACATGCTGCCGAAAGAGGATAATACGCCGGCTATATTACACCGGGCTATGAGGTACAGCGTTTTTGCCGGCGGAAAGAGGGTGCGCCCTATATTGGCCATAGCGGCCGCCGACGTGGTCAACGAGGGTCCTCCAGGGGTATCTTCCGCTGGCGGCAGCTCTCGAGTGTATCCACACGTATTCCCTGATTCACGATGACCTGCCGGCGATGGACGATGACGACTTGCGACGTGGGAAGCCTGCGGCACACAAAGTTTTTGGAGAGGCTGTGGCGATCTTAGCCGGGGACGCACTTCTCACGTGTGCCTTTGGGCTGCTAACTTCGCCGGAAGTAATGCGTGTTTATGTGCCTCAAAAACTGATGGGTGTGATTGGCGAACTAGCTTACGCGGCGGGGTCAACCAATCTGATAGCCGGTCAGGTAATGGATATAACCAGCGAGGGCAAGCTTGCGGACGCGGAAACGGCAAACTTCATTGTACGGTGCAAAACCGGGGCCCTGATTCGGGCCTCCTTGACCGGCGGAGCACGGCTGGTCGGGGGTAGCCGGGAGCAAATCGAGATTCTCGGACAATTTGGCGAGAAGTTAGGGGCTGTGTTTCAAATTAAGGATGACCTGCTTGATCTCGAAGGAGATCCCGCCAAACTGGGGAAAGCTGTCAAGAAAGACCGAGGCCGCGGAAAGGTTACGTACCCCGTGGTCTTGGGGATTGAAAAAACAAGGGAAATGATGCAGTCGATTTTAGATTCCGCACTGGCCGCGCTCCAGCCTCTAGGCCACAAAGCGGGTCATCTTGCACTGATTGCAAAGTATATCGGCGAGCGCATGAGCTAGCTTTTGGTCAATGTATGGAAGCACCAATAATTACTAGTGAAAATTCAATCCTTGCTCGGATAAACTCGCCGGATGACGTCAAAGCTCTCTCTGCGGAGAGCTTGAAAGTGTTGTCCGTCGAGGTTCGTGAACTCATTATCCGAACAGTCTCTCAACGGGGAGGACATTTGGCCTCCAGCCTGGGAGTCGTCGAACTTACCCTCGCGATACTCAAAGTCTTTTCTCCGCCAAAAGACCGGATAGTATTCGATGTCGGCCACCAAGCTTACGCATACAAGATCCTCACCGGACGCCGTGACGCCTTTCATACCCTGCGAACCAGAGGCGGCATCTCGGGTTTCCCCAGAAGGGATGAGAGCGACTACGATTTTTTCGACGTAGGGCATGCCGGGAACGCCATCAGCGTTGCCGCAGGGCTGGCCCAGGCGCGCTGCTTCAGCGGACATGAACACAAGGTAATCGCTGTGGTCGGCGACGGATCTTTGACCTGCGGCGTCTCGTATGAGGGCTTAAATCAGGCAGGGGCTGCCAAGAAAGACCTGATCATAGTCCTAAACGACAATGAAATGTCCATCTCTCACAATGTCGGGGCGATGGCCGCATATCTGAACCGTATCATGACCGGCCAAATTGTGACTCGTTTTCGGGACGAGGTTAAGAATATCCTGAAGAATATCCCTGGGGTTGGGCCGTCCATGTATTCCGTTGCCAAGCAGTTCGAAGATGCGCTGAAGAATTTCATCACACCCGGGCGACTTTTCGAGGAACTCGGCTTCATGTACGTGGGCCCCATCGATGGGCACCAAATAAAGCATCTGACAGACACATTTGCGAATGTGCAACGATTTCATGAGCCTGTGCTAATTCACACGATCACTTGCAAGGGGAAGGGATATTGCCACGCAGAGGAGGATCCGAGCAGATTCCACGGCGTGGGACCATTTGAAATCCGAACGGGTAGGGTGGCTGAATCCGAAGGTCCCCCGACTTATACATCCGTTTTCGGCAAGACAATGGTAAAGTTGGCGGCCAAGGACCCCAGGATCGTAGCCGTAACAGCGGCCATGGAATACGGGACGGGCCTGGCTGAATTCGCCCGCCTCTACCCGAAGCGTTTCTTCGACGTGGGAATAGCCGAGCAACATGGGATCGTTTTCGCAGCGGGCCTGGCGAAAGAAGGTTACCGTCCGGTGGTAGCCATATATTCCACTTTCATTCAGAGGGGCTACGATCACCTCATACACGACTTGTGCATGCAGAAGTTTCCGGTGGTTCTCGCCTTGGATCGCGCCGGGTTGGTAGGTGAGGATGGCCCCACGCATCATGGGGTGTTCGACATGGCCTTTACGCGATGCATCCCAAATCTAGTGGTCATGGCGCCGGGAGACGAGGACGAGCTTGCCGACATGCTTGCCACCGCTCTGGATTCGGGCGTTCCCTGCGCGATTCGTTACCCCCGTGCCAACGGGCTGGGAGTCGCACTGAAAAAGGATCCGGTCATCCTGCCTATTGGTAGAGCCCGGATGGTCTCCGAGGGCGAGGACGTCCTGATTATTTCCGTAGGCTCTATGGTGGGAGAGGCCATTGAAGCGTCCCGCATCCTCAAAGGGGAAGGTATCGCCGCGGGCGTCTTGAACCCTCGCTTTCTTAAGCCCCTCGATGAGGACATGATTACCTCGAAAGCCGCCTCTGTCGGGAAGGTCCTGATAGTGGAGGAGGGGGTCCTGCAAGGTGGATTTGGCAGTGCCGTGTTAGAGCTGTTTTCAGATCAGAGGCTAGCAAATGTGAAGACCGCCCGGTTGGGCATCGCCGATAGATTTGTAGAGCATGGAACAAGATCGGAACTATTGGCGGATTTTGGTTTAACAGCAGAAGGCATTGCGGATCGTGCTCGCTCAATTCTCAACGGTCGACTGCAAGCAAACGTGAGACGCATTTCATACAATAGACAATAGCATTCGCGCAACTACCGGTTCCCGACGACCGATCGCAACCTATCCTTCAGATCCAGAAAAGAATCCATCATCAAGTTATGAATCAATACCAGCCTATTATGCCTGGACCCTGCTTTTCTAAGCATTTCGTCAATTTCGTGCTGAAGCGGCCTGAGTTCAGGGTGCTTGTTCAGGAAACTATCCCTTCGCTTGAGAGCTTTTGCAGACCGGCTTGACTCAATTCTTATCACTTTGCCCATACTGCACCACCCCATGTATCAATTAGCTTACATTAGTATATAGCCTCCCATGACCTCGGTCCAGAATCGGTGGGACAGACTGTACGACACTGTCTCAAAACCCTTGAACACGACGAAATCGTACCACGAATGCCCCTTTTCCCCGGCAATGTATTACCGGGCTACTGTCCCCGGTCCCTGCGGGGCGCCAGCACTTGAGCCCCATTGGGGCGATTGAGAGTAGCCCGGCACTTTAGTGCCGGGCTGCCATCGTGCCACGATTCCGAGCATCAAAATAGTTTTGAGACAGTTTCATACTGAGATTCACTCTTGAATCTTCCTTCAGGCTAGCCTTCGGCCGAAGTATCAGAAGGAGGTTGGTCTATCTCATATTCTTTGAGCTTGTGTTGTAGCGTCCGACGGGTTATGCCCAGGACACGAGCGGAATGGGTCCGATTGCCGTCGTTGTCTTCGAGGGTTTTAATTATTAGCTCGCGCTCCATTTCACGTATGGTCATGCCCGGTCGTATACCTTCGAGCATCCCCTTGGAGAGGGGATCACCAGTAGCTTCCCGGATCGATTCCGGAAGTTCGGAAAACGGAACATAATCGTCCCGCGTGAGAATAACTGCCCGCTCCACTACGTTTTCCAGCTCCCGAATGTTCCCGGGCCACGAATAGCGCATGAGCGCATCCAATGCTCGAGGGTGGAACCCTTGAAGATTACGCCCATTTTTTTCGTTGTAGATTTTTAGAAAATGCTCGATGAGCAGAGGAATGTCTTCTTTTCTTTCCCTTAAACCGGGCAAGAGGATGGGGACAACATTGAGCCTGTAAAAGAGGTCCTCGCGAAACGTTCCCTTCTTCACCTCATCTTTGAGTACTCTGTTGGATGCAGTGATTATCCGAATGTCCACCTTCACGGTGCGGGTGGAGCCCAACGGCTCAAACTCTCTTTCCTGGAGGACACGGAGCAGCTTGGACTGCGTAGCCAAACTCATTTCGCCGATCTCGTCCAGGAATATGCTGCCGCCGTCAGCAAGTTCGAAACGACCAGGCCGCCGGCCGACAGCGCCGGTGAAGGCCCCTTTTTCATGCCCGAAAAGCTCGCTCTCTAACAGGGTCTCAGGAAGAGCAGCACAATTGACCTTGATGAATCGCTTTTCCGTCCTGGTCGAACCCTGGTGCAGAGCATTGGCAATCAACTCCTTGCCTGTTCCGGATTCGCCGAGGATCAGCACCGAAGCTTCCGTAGGAGCCACCATTGCAACCGTTTCCAGGACTTCCTTCATCTTCACCGAGCGCCCCACGATGCGCGACGCATCGAAGAGGTTCTCTATCCGCCTTCGTTGAAGAAGGTTGTCTTCTTTAAGCCTCCAGAACTCCAGCGATTGTTGGACTTTTATCTTAAGCTCCTCAATGTCCAGAGGCTTCGTGAGGTAATCGTGGGCTCCGGCTTGCAGAGCTTCGACCGCAGTCTCAACAGACGCATAAGCCGTTATGATGATCACCGGGATTCCCGGAGATATTTGTTTTATTTGTTTGAGCGCTTCAATGCCATCCATATTGGACATTCTGTTATCCATAAGGATCAAATCGAAGAACTCATTGGAGACTTTGGAGATGGCATCACTGCCGTCGTCCGCCTCAAAGACCCGATATCCCTCCAGTGAGAGGTTTGCCTGAAGCATTTTTCGCTGGGATGGTTCGTCATCTACGACGAGGATCTTTTCCTTAATATCTGTCATTGAATTCCCTATGTACGAATATGAGCGCGGGTCGAAGCCGGATGAATGAGCGACAGCGCTCAGATAGGAGAGGCTGCATCCGGTGATCTGCCCAAGTTCACGGTGGTCTCTTGGATTTCATTTTGATTGGACGCTCGATACGCGGCCAGCGTAACAATGAACCGACTTCCCTTGCCCTTTTCCGACTCTACCTCGATCTCTCCATCGTGCCCTTGGATAATGCTCTTGACAATAGCCAATCCCAAACCCGTCCCCTTCTTCTTGGTCGTAAAGAAAGGATCAAAGAGCTTGTCGAGATCTTCACGCGGGATTCCGCCGCCGGTGTCTTCTACGGCTATCTGCACGCGGCCCTTGCCGTCGCTCTCATGGCCCACGATCACCTTTCCACCCTTGGGAGTTGCCTCGATGGCGTTGATGAGAATGTTGAGGAAGACCTGGGTCATCTGATCAGTATCCATCATGACAAGCGGAAGATCGTTTCCACAGGGGTTCCGAACCAGTTCCACCCCTGCCTCCGCCGCCTCCCGTTCCACCACTCGGATACAGTGATCCAGGATTTCATCGGGAGATCTGATGCCTAAGCGGGGTTCACGAGGTTTGGAATAAGCAAGAAGTTTGGAAATCACTCTGTTCAGGCGATCAACTTCCGTGAGCATCAAATCCGTATAACGATAATCCTCTACATCAAGTGGAAGCTTCTTCTGAAAGTACTGTATGAAACCGCGGATTGAATTGAGTGGATTGCGTATCTCATGAGCCACTCCCGCAGAGAGACGGCCCAGCGCCGCGAACTTTTCGCTCACGATAACTTTCTGTTCCAGTTCGCGAATCAGCGTGAGATCCCTTAGGATTACCACGGCTCCGCGAGTGATCGAGGATTCCGGATCTTTGAGCGGTGAGACTGAAACGCCTACAAAGCTTTTGCCTTTCCCTTCAGTGGACAGCTTTACTTCTTTCTCCAGAACCGCGTCGGTATCCGACAAAACGCGCCTGATCTCGTCGTCAATGGGCAAGAGTTCTGAAATCGGACGTCCCTCCACCTCTTCCTTGGGCTTCCTGAGAATTTCGAGCGCCGTGGGATTGAAGGTTGCCACCCTCAGAGAGCGATCGACCGATATAAGCCCATTTGCCATGCTCTCCAGGACGTTTCGCGTATAGGTCCGCATTTCGTCGAGAGTGCGACGAACCAGATACGCGTTCTGGACCACGAAAATGAAATATACACTGGCAGACCCGATAACAAAAAGCACGGCTCCCATAAATATCGCAAAAAGTACGTCCTGATGCTGGATCTGCTTGAAACGGTCCATTTTTAAACCAAGGAACAGGACCTGCTTTTGCTGGCGGTCAAATACATCCAACAACTCTTTGCCTATACGTGTGTGGCGGGCAATAAGATCCTTCTGGGCAATTTGATCCGGGAATGGGGTGAAAGGCTTCCAGATTTCGAATATCTGTCGTCCGTCCGGCAACCCCCGCTTGAAGGAAAGTGGTTCCCCGGTGCGTATCACTGTGTTGACCACATTCATTTCACTTCCCATCAAGAGGCGGAGGCCGATCTTGGCCGGTTCGCTGTGCGCGATGATGACTCCGTCGCTGTTGATGAGACCTACCCATTCGACGTCAGGATCTTTCGCCGCCTGTTCGATGAGCATCTGAAGATGTTCGATACCCCAGTCGCCTTCCATAAATCCCGTACCAGGTACCTGCCTCCAATGTACGTATGACTGAAACTCCCTGTCGGATGGTAAACTCTTCCATGCGCTCATTCTGGGTATTTATGTTGCGAAGGGTAAAGAGGATGACGATCACAAGAAGGATCCCCGCCACCAGCACGATGGACAAAACGGGGAGATATTTTAAAAATACCCTGGACTTCATCTTATTCGGTCCGCGAGCGCGAATCACCTTTCATTCCGAACCCGCATAAGCGAGAATGCGCGCCGAAGCAGCGACATCACAAAATGAGACAATTGGGTGCGTCAGCGGATTTTTCTCCGAGGTCGGCGCGATTTGATCTTGGCGAATAACGGCCATGATACGACCCGTGATTCGGGGTGTCCCGCAAGAGGACTATTGAAGTTTTACCATCTTCCGCGCCAACCTTCAACCTGCATACTCGAACCTACCGGACCGAGCGGAGTCTATAGGTGTGGGTACCACGGAGAACGGAAAGTTATCTTAATTTGGTCCGGGCACCAAAAGTGGTTGAAAATCTACCGGAAGTGTGTTAAGCATACACATTAGCAAGTGGGGTTAACTGACAAAACATATTAGTTAATTCTGTATTGCTGGTGTAAGTTTTCCCCGGCATGCCGAACTTCAAGCCCGGATTTACATCCGTTAGGCTCGCACAAGAGGCGAATCAACCATCCCAAGCAGATTGAGACGAGCAGCCCATGATCCAAACCAATGCTGACGTGCCTGAAATCTCTTTGGTTGCCAAAGGACGCGAATTCCTGGAGAAAGGGGATATTCCTGCCGCCTTGGAATGTTACAGGCAGGTTTACGACCCTGATGCGCTCGATGAGACCGAAGCCCGCAACATGTTAATCGAAGCCCGCGCTCACCTTTCTCGTAAGCACCTTCTGGAGGCCCTGGAAAGCTTCGAGGAGGCGCTGATGATGGGGACGGACGTCCAACGGCGGCAGGCCTTGGACGGGATATCTGCTCTCGGGGAAATCAGGGTCGGCCTGCGTTCCCTGACGGCGAGCCTGAAAAAGGGACTCAAAGAAGTCTTCGGCCAGCAAAGACTGAGTTCATGGGGAATCGCTCTCATTTCGGATGGAGAAAACTTTGTTCTTATCTCCGAGGAAGCTGTTCAGAGTCTGCCGGCTTCTCTGGCAAAGGTAGGGAGGATTAGTCGGCTTCCCTCACATCTGGCGGATTATCAATTACCCTTTGAGACGAATAAGTGTATCCCGTACGTGAATGAAGATGACGTACGGTTCGATTCTCGATGTGGCCGCGGCTCTGAGGGATTCACGACAGCCTGCGCGAACCCTGTGAAGGGGGCAGTGGCTTTCCCGGCGGAGCAGTTTGGTAGGGGCGGGTTTCAAACCCGCCCCTACATGTTGTCATGCCTGTGCATGCGGGCAATGTAGGAGCGACCGGCGGTCGCCCAGGGCGAATGCCATTCGCCCCTACAGGCCCCGGATCGAAGTCCGGGTCGATCTCGCGTTCCGCGCGGGATGCCTCACCATATCCTCGCCGGGATTGTTACTCCTTTGCCGGTGCATCGGTCTCACGTCATGTTCTTGGGCATGGAGGCCGTGGCGCGATTCCCGCGCCAACTTGAATTCGAGCGCGCTATTTCGACGCTCTCCCGCCAGGCCTGTCTGGCAGCCTTGACAGTGGCTCGATAATTAATTACATCTGTGCCACCCGACGATGGGCCGATGATTATACTTTATTGATATGAGGCAGCCTTCTTTGCGCATTCTTGGTTTGGACTTAGGATCGAAGAGAATCGGAATCGCACTCAGTGACGAATTGGGATTCACTGCTCAGGGAATGGAGACGCTGGTCTGTGGCACCTTGGAAGAGGACGTCGATCGTATCGTGGAGCTTGCCACCAAACATGGAGTTCAAGAAATTGTGGTGGGGATGCCATACAATATGGACGGGAGTGAGGGGCCACAGGTCCGCAAGGTACGAGCATTTATGGAACTCATCAGCCGGCGGTTAAATATCCCCCTGCGTGAGTGGGATGAACGGCTGTCAACCGTGGCCGCGGAACGGACTTTGTTGGAAGCTGACATGAGCCGTTCGAAGCGCCGTAAGGTAATCGACAAGCTTGCCGCGGTTATAATTCTCCAGGGCTATCTGGATAGCCAATATTCCAGGGGAATGTCTCGATCATGAGATCTCCGATTATTTCTGCGATAAAGATTGTGGTGGTCGTCTCGGTCCTGACAGGGTTGGGTGTCGCGGGGTACTGGGCTTATTCTCGACTGCCCGGCCTTCTTAATGAGTTGGCCTCGCCTCAAACCAAGGCTCCAACGCCCGCGGGCAAGGAAGTGATAGTAACAATTCCCAAGGGGGCTTCCCTTTCTCAGGTAGGGACTATTCTGCAGGCGAACGGGATAATCTCGAGCAGGCTTTTGTTCAAACTCGTGGCAATGATCCGCGGTGAGCAGCGCAAGATCAAGGCGGGGGACTATGCCCTGAAAACCGGTAGCGACGCCGGGGACGTGCTGGATCAGTTAATCTCCGGCAAAACCTTTGTGATTTCACTCACCATTCCCGAAGGCTACAACATATTCCAGGTCGCCGATCTGTTTGAGAAAGCCGAGATAATGTCCAGAAATGACTTCGTGAATGTGGCTTGCGACGCTGCCTTCCTCAAAGAATTGGGAGTAGAAGGGACTTCTTTAGAAGGGTACCTTTTCCCGGATACATACTTCCTTCGGCCGTCGGAGATGAGTGATGGGAAGCTGATCATTCGCAAAATGGTGCAGAGGTTCCATGAAGTGTACGACAATTACGCGCGGGCAAAAGCCGAAGAGAAAGGGTGGACGACTCTCCAGGTGGTTACGTTGGCCTCGCTCATAGAAAAGGAAGCCAAGCCGTCGGAGCACCGTCTTGTTTCCGCTGTATTTCACAACCGTTTACGCCACAACATGCGTCTCCAATCAGATCCGACGGTCATCTACGGGATCAAGCCCATGGGTTCAAAGATCACGCGTGAGGATCTAAACCGGAAACAACCGTACAACACTTATCAGATCCTGGGGCTCCCCCCCGGCCCTATCGCGAATCCCGGCAAGGAATCTCTTATCGGCGCGGTAAATCCTGCCGACGTTGATTATCTCTACTTCGTCGCCAAAAATGACGGAACGCATCAGTTTCTCATCGAGTCTTCAAGAGCACAACCGCTGGGTCAACCTTTACCAGCGGCAGTCCCGCCATATTGTTCGCTGAGTCGATTCTTAGAAGTTGTTCTCCATATTCCAGGGCTGCTGCCTTTTCTTTTGCCACTCATCCCATTTTGTTCTCGCTTCGCTGGGAGGCGGCACAAGGTTGGAGAGGGTTTTAAGCCCCGGAATGTGTCGTGAAGCCCAGCTCTCCTCGTCGGCGTCCAACGCGGACTTTCCAGCGTCAAACCCTGCCTTTATCGGGCTTCCGGTATGCAAGGCTGAACATGAGGCAAGGAGGGTGACAGCGAAGAACATTGTGAGGCAGCACGCTGAAATCCATTTCATTAAAATTACCTCTGTTGGCAATTAGTTGATGCGCTACAGCCAACCCGAGGCGGGCTTATATCTCTTATTGTTTATCATCACAAGAAATTTATGGCGTACCTAAAAAAAATTATCAATCCCATGTACCTAACTTCCGGTGCCCCATGATTCGTCTAAGAATATATTGGAAGTTGGGGAAAAAAAAGCCTTATGATGGGAGCAAAAGACGAAAGAACTCTATCCCGGGCGGTTACGACTGACGTGCAATAGAAGGCCGAAATAAGGCAACTCGACAGGCCGCCGCTTATATGCTCACTTAGATTCGAACCTCTCGCGATCGGTGTTCGCTTCTTCACCGGCCCCCAACCACTTTTCCATTACCAATGCGTCATCCTTTGAGGCAGCGTAGTACTGTTTTCGAAATCCGATGGAGCGAAAACCTATTCTCCGGTAGAGCCGTCTGGCGGGTAGATTGCGTCTGCCCACTTCCAGAATGAGGCGCTTGACTCCCTTCTGCAAACACCAGAATTCCAGATATGCCAAAATTGCCGTGCCGTGGCCTCTGCCCCGTTGTTCAGGATGCACTGCTATGTTCATGATATGAGCCTCATCCAAAACCACCCAGAAACAGATGTACCCGACCATTTTCCCCTCCAGTCGGAAGACCAGGAGTCGTGCATTGCGGTTGCCCAACTCTTCCAGGAACATGTCTCTTGACCACGGGCTGGTAAAAGAAGCCTTTTCTATGGCTAACACATCCTCCAGGTCTGATAGCTGCATCTGCACTGGCTGTAGGGGGGAGTTCAATCGCATCCTGTTGTCCATTCAATTCGCTCGAAACAATGCTTTCTTGAATGTACTCCGGCGCAGGAAAAACGCAAGCTGAGCTTGAGGAAGTTGTATGCATTCAGTTACAGCCGGAATTTACGGGTGGCTTCGTAGGGTGGGCTTTCTAGCCCGCCATTGAACAGGGGTTTCCCCGGCAGGCTGTCCCGCGCCTCGCGGGACTGCCCCACAAGACTGAATGGTTAGAAGAAGTTCCGGCAGGCGAGAAGAACCCGAGCCTTGCCGCCCACGCGAGTCGCAGGCTCACGGCAATCTAGGCGAGCAGACAGATGTTCCTTCAAGACCCGGTATTCCGCGGGTGACTCGTGCAAAGGATTATTCTTATGACTACGGGAATTTTGCGGATTTTAAACGGGAGAGAAAAGAGACTCTAAGGACCGTAGACCTCAACCGGCCGGTAATTAAGCCTAACGAGAGCCTTCAGCCTTGTTTTTCGCCTGCTGCTCGCTTAGCGAGCCTCTGTCTCAGGAATTCGCTTGCCAGATAGATATTCTCTTTGCCGGCTTCGGAAGCGATCTTCGCCAAAGCCCGAAGATCGTAGTCCGCTTTGCCGTTGATGGCCTTGATAATCATTGGGAGATTCAGACCGGTTACAACCTCGACTTTCCCGTCTTCCAGGAAGGAAAGTGATAAATTGGTAGGGGTCCCGCCGAAAAGATCGGTCAGAATGAGCACTCCGTTGCCACGATCAACGCTCTTGATGGATTCGGCCACCTGATCCCGAAGCAGATCCGGCGAGTCAGTCGGATCAATGCCCAGAGCCAAGACGGATTCTTCCGAATTCAGCCCTATCAGGCGAGCCGTCGTGAGGAATTGTCGCCCAAGTTCTCCGTGAGTCAATAACAGGATTCCGATCATGATTGAGTTACCCGATAATAGGCGATTACAACCGAATTACGGGGCTAATTCCCTATGTCTGACCTCTACGCTGGTAAAACCGTTTCGCTTCAGGAGCTTGGCCACGTGCTCCGCCACCGCAACCGATCTGTGGCGTCCTCCTGTGCATCCTATCGAAATAGTAAGGTACTGCTTACCCTCTCGTATGTAAAGAGGTAAAAGAAAAACTAACATATCCTCGAGTTTTTCCAGGAACCGCGTCGTTACCTCGTGTGAGAATACCCAGGAAGATACCTCGAAATTCCTTCCGTCCAACTGTTTGAGTTCTTCTACAAAATAGGGATTAGGAAGAAATCTGACATCGAGAACCAGGTCAGATTCCATTGGCACGCCCCGTCCGTATCCGAATGAGGTGACCACAATTTTGAGCGCGTCGCTGCGGAGTGTCCCAAAGATCTTCTTTATCTCCTCGCGCAACTGGTGCACAGTCATGTCCGAAGTGTCCATTACCCAGTCGGCCGTCTCTTTTATTTCACTAAGTTGCAGGCGCTCTCTTTTGATCCCGTCGATAGCATTTCCGGTAGGGGCCAATGGGTGCTGGCGTCGTGTCTCGCTGTAGCGGCGCACAAGAACTTCGTCCCTCGCATCCAGGAAGAGAATTTCCAGTGAGGTTCCTGAGAGTTCCAACGAGTTAAATATGGCCGAATATCGTGGAAAGAATTTCCTCTGGCGCAAATCTATTACGAGGGCCAGGCGGGACAGTTCGGTCGACTGCGAGTTTACCAGCTCCAACAGTTTGGGGAGGAGATCAACGGGAAGGTTGTCTACGCAAAAGAAGCCGGCATCTTCAAGAGTGTGTGCTACGGTGGATTTGCCGGATCCGGACATGCCCGTGACTATAACGACTTTTCTTTGCATTAAGGTGTGACCGTTCCGCTTTCTCTGAAATGCCATGCCAGAAGCTCGATCAGAAGTCCGGGGTCCACTCCGGTCGGCACCGGTACACGCACCGTCAAAAGGTCGTGTTCCAGTATGCGGAACCTCCCCGTTTCAGGGACAATCCGGCCCGCATCTGTGGGATGGTCATAGGTGTCCAGATCAACTATAAAGTCTATGGGTGCCGACGAAGCCACTGCATCGCGAAACAGGGTGTGGGCTGGAAAGACTCCCAAACCCCTAACTTCGATGCGAACTTCCTGTTCCACGGATCTGCCTATTGGCACCCCTTGGGGACCCCGGACCACTTCAACGAGATCATCCGATATCAGGCTGTGCCCCCGCCGCATAAGGCTGAGCGCTGCAAGCGATTTTCCCACTCCGGAGTGCCCGCGGATAAGCACCCCCACGCCGTGGACCTTTACCAGGACACCTCTTATCTTCCTTTCATCCATTGCTTCGTTACATACCATGCCCCGCCGAGCCGATCAATTGCAAGCCCACGGCAAATGGTGTACAAACACATTGACATCCGTTGTTATATATTATAATGTTCATATCTATATTTAAGAATAAGGGCGGAGGCCAAATGAGATCCTCGCATATCAATTCAGCACACAAATTCTTTGTATTCGCATTGTTCGCCTTCTTCTTCTCAGGAACCGCATTCGCTTCTGACCTTGCCTCGGACGCAAACATTTTTATGTACCCTAAGCCGTTCAAAATTGCGGATCTAAGATTACAGAATACTTCAGGCCAAATGGTATCTTTGGCTGATTTCAAAGGAAAGGTAGTACTTCTACATTTCTGGTCCATCCGATGCCCTGCCTGCCGTATGGAAGAGCCGCTTCTCCGCGCGGTCAAGAAGAATTATGGGCCGGCCGGCCTCGAAATCCTGTGGGTTGATCTGGTCGATCCACCTCAGGCCGTCGCGGAGCACGCTGCGACTAACAGGATGCCGATCCCGGTCCTCCACGGGAGCAGTCATGGGGCTAGTTTAAGGGTGGTAAACGTCGGCAGCAAGACTACAGCTTTCGTGGTAAATCTGGCAATGGAGGCTATCCTTGAAGTTCCGGCCTTTCCGACTACCTACATCATAGACTGCACGGGGAGCGCTGTCGGGTACAGCGTCGGCAGTGCCAGGTGGAATGACAAGAGTGCCGTCGGACTTATTCAGGCGCTGCTTGCGCAGAGGAAAACCTGTGCCTCTAACAGTTTCATGCCTGTACAAAAGCGGTACTCGATGCGGTAGCTCTTTGGTGTTATGTTCTGAAACGATACTACGGTTGCTCTTCCATTGGCGCGTATGGGACCAGGAGGAAGCTCTGTAACGCGAGGGCCGGATCGGCTCTTGTATATCACTCATTGGGTTGATCCTCCTTGTTTTCGCTTGACTTTTCTTTGACGCATTGCTAGCGTCTAGCGCGGACAGAAGGCGCGTAGCTCAGGGGGAGAGCATCACCTTGACGCGGTGAGGGTTTGGGGTTCAAATCCCCACGCGCCTACCAATCTAGGCAGAAGAGAGTTTTCCTTAGGAAAACTCCCCTCAAAGAGGAGGAGGGATATCGATTCGATGGCATTTAACGGGTTGTGGGACACACCCTCCGCCTTTGAAGCGAATCTTTTGAGAGCATGAAGCCCTCCATCAAGATTCAGGTCCAAGGCACAAAGTTTTACCCGCCTGGCATCATTCCCGGAGAAATTCTAACGGAGCCGTCTGCTTCAGGTCTTCAGTGGGGCCACGCTCATCGTCTTTCTAAGAACTGTTATCGCAGGTTCCGGAAAAAGTTGATAGACATGTTTAGCAAAATGCGGCGTTTGTCCGCAGAATGGTTCTTTTTAAGGGGGCTTTTTACATGAAAGGTAGACCAAGAGGTCCCGTTGTGGCGGAACCTAAGGTCAGGGTGAACCAGAGGATACGAGCTGCGAAAGTGCGGGTAATTTCCCCGGATGGAGAGCAGCTTGGAATCCTGGAAGTTCCGGAAGCTCTTGCCAAGTCTGAAGAATTCGGCCTTGATCTCGTCGAAGTTGCTCCCAACGTGGATCCTCCCGTGTGCAAGATCATGGACTACGGGAAATATCGATATGAGGAGAGCAAGAAAGAACACGAGAGAAAGAAAAAGCAAGCCACAGTCGTGCTGAAGGAGATCAAGCTGAGGCCCAAGACTGAAGAGCATGATTTGGATTACAAGGTTAAAAGGCTCAAGCGCTTTCTTGCCGACGACTGCAAGGTTAAAGTCACCATCATGTTTCGGGGGCGGGAAATAACTCATCCCGAGCAAGCCCGTTTGCTAATGGATCGAGTCCTTGAAAAGGTCGGTGAAGAAGCGCAAGTGGAGCAGTCGGCTAAATTTGAGGGGAGGAACATGACGCTTGTCCTTGCCCCCAAATGAGCCCGAAGCTTTCTGATGCCGATTTTCAAGGGCTTCCACTTTCGATCTTCAAGATTTTGTCCCGGGTCTGTTACTTTTGTTCGGGTGGGGGCCTAAAATGCAGCCGGCATGAGGACAAGATCCGACTAATTGCATGTGGCCGATGGGGATCTGTTTATTGCTTCGATCTGAAATAGGTCTAACTGGGACTAGAATGTGATTTCGAGTCCATGGCAGCCAGGCGGTGACGCAGATGCCCTTTGACGAGAAGAGAAAATTTACACGTGTACTTTTCGAGACAGCAATCAAAGTCACCGCCGGCCCAACGGTCATAGTCTCCAATCGCTTACGAGATATCAGCCTCGGTGGGGCTTTCGTGTTCACATCTAGTAATGCATTGGCGGAAAGGGCGTCATGTGTCTTGGAGATAGAGTTAATAGGTCGCGCCAGTCTCTTGCGGGTACAAGTGGAAGGCGAAGTTGTGAGGGTCGATCGGGAGGGGATCGCGGTAAAATTCACGAAGATCGACCTTGACAGCCTTGTGCATCTTCGTCACATGGTCAGGATACACGCACGTGATCCGCAATTGGTGGATGAGGAGTACGCCACGGCCCTGCTGGAGCTTGACTCGGATCAAACGCATTAAGAGGTTGTAGTGTGGTGCCTTTTCTCGCGAAACTTTTCAGAATTCCGGCCGCGGTGGTCCGAGTAAAATCTAACTTGACCGACACTTCGATATCATTTATGCTTGAACCGGTTGTTTGGTAGTAGGCTGCGTTCGAATCCGGGGCTGATTCACCGACGTAAGGAGCCCCTTTTACCCTGCTTCTCCCGGTGCCGTAGACAATTACCAATCTTTTTTGGGGGTTGGGGCATGGCGTACGTTGGAACTTGGCGCAAACCTCAACGCGCTTCACCACCAATTTAGTAACAAATGAGGAATCTCATCAATGAAAGCACTACTAGTCTATCCTTCGATACCCGATACATTCTGGAGCTTCAAGCACGTACTGAAGTTCATCCACAAACGGGCCGCTCATGTCCCCCTAGGATTGTTGACCGTAGGAGGAATGATGCCCCACGACTGGGAAGTGCGTCTCATCGATATGAACGTGGAAACGCTTACGGATGAATGCATTGGGTGGGCCGACATGGTGTTCATCGGGGCTATGGTGGTTCAAAAGGAATCCGTACGGGAAGTCGTAACGCGATGCAGCGCGTTGGGCAAACCCACCGTGGCCGGCGGCCCTCTTTTTGCGAGTTGCTCGGACGAATACCCTGAGATCGATCATTTCGTGCTTAATGAGGCTGAAATCACGCTACCAATGTTCCTTAAGGACCTTGCTGCGGGGAACCCGCGCCGACTTTACGCAACCCAAGAAAAGCCGGACATCACCCGTACCCCATTGCCCCGGTGGGATCTCATAAACATGAAGTATTACGCTTCCATGTCGGTGCAATATTCAAGGGGATGCCCTTTTGACTGTGAGTTCTGCGACATCGTCAACCTTAACGGCCGCAAGCCGCGGGTGAAATCCAACGACCAAATGATTCGGGAATTGCAACGACTCTACGATTTAGGCTGGCGCGGACGCCTCTTCATAGTTGACGACAACTTTATCGGGAATCATACGAAGGTGAAATCGTTGCTCAGGAGCCTTATTCCCTGGCAAGAGGCCAAACGTTACCCCTTTTCGCTATTCACGGAAGCCTCGGTGAATCTCGCTCAGGACGAACAACTGATGAAACTCATGGCGTCCGCGGGCTTCGATGCTGTATTTCTGGGATTGGAGACACCTGCGGAGGAATGTTTGGCTGAATGCGGAAAGCACCAGAACTGCTCCATTGACCTCCTGGAGGCAGTTAAGACAATTCAAAGAAACGGCATGGAGGTTATGGGGGGCTTTATTATCGGTTTTGACAACGATCCACCCAACATCTTCGAGCGTCAAATCAAGTTCATCCAGAACAGCGGAGTCGTCAAAGCGATGATCGGCCTCTTGAATGCCATCCCGGGCACCAGGCTGTACCAACGTCTGAAAGCGGAAGGGCGGCTGCTCAAGGATTGCACGGGGGACAACTGTGATGGGTCGTTGAACTTTGTGCCCAAGATGGATGCGCAAACTGTGAGAGAAGGGTACCAGGCAGTTTTGAATTGTGTCTATTCACCCAAAGAATACTATAACCGGATCCTGGAATTCCTTAAAGATTATAAGCCGATCCGTCGCAGACGGTTGAACCGGAATGAAATAATGGCTTTCTTGAAGTCTATAGTTTACTTGGGAATTTTGGACAAAGGTAAGAGCAAGATCTATTACTGGAAGCTCTTGATCAAGGCGTTTCTATTTCACCGACGATCTTTCGGGGAGGCTGTCTCCAGTGCGATTTACGGGTACCATTTCCGAAAGTTGCTGAGCAAATAAGAGACTTCAGAGAGTGGGAAGCGGGGCGAACATTCAACTCTATGCCGTGTAGCCTTCTCCTCTCCTCACAAATACCTCGTGGTCCAACTCCATCCTCCAAACGTCGTTCTCAAGGTACGGGCGTTTGTCAATGTGCCAGGTTTCCCACAGCCCAGCTATGCCTATCGAGAGGGATTCATCCTCGATACGCACATGTCCGCCGGTGAGAGCGGTGTGCCGACTTCTGAAATCACCCTGTCCATTTGGCCGAATAACTATACGGGTTCCTGTTTTGCCCACCCATTCGCCCGCAAAAACAAGCTGATCCGGTCGGAGCGGAGTGCTCCTCCAAGTCCAGACAAGGTCTTGGACTCGGTGCTGGGCGATGAGCCCCACGAAGATAAATGTTGCGGCGAACAAACAGGTTCCTACGATCCCGAGCGCTTTCCCCACTTTCAAGGTGCCGATCTTCCGCGATGACATTAGCCCCCTACGGATCCGCTTCAGATCGGAATTTCCCATGATCCAGGCCACAATCCCTAGCGGTCCGCACATGAACAGCGAGATAATTCCTAGGAGGAGCACTAATTCCGCATGGTTACTCCGCAACTGCGGAGCCGCTCCGATATGGTCGCCGGGACTGAGCTCCGGGCCCCACGGATCATTTGGTGCCGTTGTAAAACCTGAGCCGCAATCGCGGGATGAAGAATCAGAACTTTTGTCTTCATTCATTATTCGTTCCATGCAAACCGGGACCTCAATTTTCCGGCTCATTGGATAGGAGACCGGCCGGGGAACCAACGAGCGGCAAAACCTGGTCTGGTGGGTCGTAACGCGAATTGGCTGGAAATCAACCGAATACCCAAAAAGAAGCCCGACGGATGTGACAAAAGGGTATGGCTCCAAACAAGGAGGATACGGTCGTCCCGCCGGGCGAATTGCAAGGCTAGCGCGTGTATGATAAACGTCGTCAAAAAGCATGTCAAGAACTAACTGAAAGACATATTGAAACAACGCGCTATCAGAAGACATATTTCCCGGAATCATTGCATATCGGAACCTGGTCTTGTTTCTTGACTTGTTCCCTTCGCGCTATACAATCCCGCTCACTGTGGAGTAAAGGGAGTCCAACATGAGAGGCAATCTCCCTGCTGCAAGAAGCGAGACATAACCCCATGACACACATGGATCAGATGACGTGTTAGGTAATTGAGACTCTATGACATGAACATTATCCAAGCCTACGGGACCGTTGACGAACTATTTGGGAAATGGAAGCCATATCTTGGACGGGACTATCATGCCTATCGGAACCATGCATATCGCGTCTTCAATCTTTCACGTGCATTAGCGGGGTGCTCAGAGGACGATCAAGAGAAATTGGCTCTAGCATCTGCGTTCCACGACATCGGCATCTGGCTGGACGACACCTTTGACTATCTGGATCCGTCTGTTCGAAGGGCGGTAGACTACCTTTCAAGAATTGGCCGCGAATCCTGGTCTGAATGCATTGCTGAAATAATTTATCAACATCATAAGATATTTCCATGGCATGGACGGGAACAGCATCTCGTCGAGTCTTTTCGAAGAGCCGACTGGCTTGATGTTTGTCTCTTCTCACTTCCAACGCGATTGGAAAGATCCTTCCTGAGGGAAGTCCTACATACGTTTCCACGACACGGGTTTCATGGTCGATTGGTCCTTCTCACTCTTTATTGGTCCCGTAAACATCCGTTTAACCCATTCCCTATGTTCAGGTTGTGAGGCGCCTAATTTTCGTTCAAGCAGACGAGCAGGCACAGTTCATAAGTTTTGTCGCGATTCTCTGCTCTCGCTAGCTTGCCACCCAATCGGCACTTGATGAGAGATAGACGATACGGCATGTGCCCCGCGCGATTGTGTGAGGAAGTTCCTGTATCTTGACTTGTGCCTATTGCGTGAACGGTTCCACTCACCGCGGAGTAATTTGTGCCCCCATGACTATGAAGGCCCTCTATCAGAAGACATATTTCTCGGAATTGCGAATCATTCTAACCAACACCGGATGAAGAAGGCCCACCGATTGCCTGAAAGCCTTCAAGAATGACCACCAATTCAACATTGCCGCAAGATTTGTTCGCAACTCGAGAGGCCGGTGCAAGAATACTTTAGCTCCGGGCCAATGAGCTAGAGGTGGAGAATCGAGGTCGTCTGAAATCACACGTAGGGATGTGAAAGGCACGGTCAAGCGCCTGGCTTCCAAACCGATGGCGTGACTCTCCATGTCTACAGCCTCAGCCCCGGTGGTGTTGTGCAAACTCTGACGCTCCTCACGAGCGAATACTGCATTCCGAACTGTGACGAGGCGAGTAACTTTCCAGGGTAGACCTTCTCCGTGGCATGCCGCGGCAACGGCTTCGACGGCAGGTGAGTGCCATTTGCAGATGCTGTCCGGATCATGGCCGAATAGCGTTTCGGAAGAGATTACCAGATGACCGACCTTAAGATGAGAGACAAGGCCCCCGGCGGACCCGACGCATAGGATTGTTGAGGGTCTGACATCCAGGTTTCTGACGGATGCCGCTGCCTTGTCCGGGCCGATGCCGCATCGCACGATCAATAGTCGGTTGCCTTCGAAAAAGGCTTCCCTGTAGGTCGCCTTTCCTCTCTTCCACCGGCGCCGCACCTCCACTCTATGAATGAACTGGTGCGCCTCAATGCCCATGGGGAAGATAAGGCAGAGCAGACCATTTTCCTTGTTCGCTGCAGACATAGCAGTATATAGTAGATGAATCATGAGCCGGAAGCTATAGCTATGTCTCCCGTAGATCTGGACCCGATCGACAAAAAAATCTTGGTGGCGCTCCAGGGCGACTTAGACAGTTCAACGGAACCGTATGCCAGGATCGCCTCGTACGCGAATGTGTCGGAAGCGGAAGTGATTCGCCGCATAAAGAGGATGCTGGAAGAGGGCATCATCCGTAGAATCGGGGCCATGATACGACATATCGAAGCAGGGATCGGTTTCAACGGGATGATAGTCTGGAAGGTTGAACCACACAGAATAGATGAGGTGGGGCATGCTATGGCCGAGTTCCCCGAAGTTACCCATTGTTACGAAAGGCCTCCTTTCGGGAAGCACGGGGGAACCCTCTTCACCATGGTCCATGCCTCGTCGCAAAGAGGCTGTCTCGAGATTGTGGAGCTTATGTCGGAAAAGACAGGTATCAAGGATTACGAAATCCTTTTCAGTGAACGAGAACTGAAAAAGGTCAGCATGACCTATTTTGGCAATGAAGACCCCGAACAGGATGACTGACACCAAAAATAGGCAGTCGTTGAGCAGGCAGGTGGGATTTACCGCGGAGGTCGCTGAGACCGGAGAGAGGAAGAATGTCTCGCACAACACCATGTAAGCCACGCCACCGCTGTGCGCGGTTAGGCCGGAATTGGATTCATTGTCGCAGACCTCAGTTCGCGAAATCTCATTTCACAGAAATGCAAACAAAACAGAATCCTCTGCGTTCTCGGCGCTCTCCGCGGTGAACGATTGCGAAAACAGAAGAATTAGGATGAGTAGCTGATGAGCATCACCAAGATGTCCGAAGCTCTTTTTGATGAGGCGGAAACAATCATCCCGGGAGGGGTAAATTCGCCGGTACGTGCCTTCAAGGCAGTGGGGCTTCCGCCGCGTTTCATTCGATCCGGCCGAGGTTCAAGGATTGTCGACGAAGACGGGAACGAGTTTATCGATTATGTCGGCTCCTGGGGCCCGATGATCCTTGGGCACGCCCATCCGGAAATCCTGGAAGCCGTCGAGACCGCGATGAGGAGCGGGACCTCGTTCGGTGCTCCTACACGCCGCGAAGTCGAAATGGCCAAGATCATCACCGAAATGGTCCCGTCCGTCGAGATGGTCAGGCTGGTCAATTCAGGGACCGAGGCCGCCATGAGTGCAATTCGCCTGGCCCGCGGCTACACCGGCAGGGACACGATCATCAAATTCTCCGGTTGTTACCACGGCCATAGTGACAGCTTACTTGCTCGGGCAGGCTCGGGGGCGGCAACCTTCGCAATTCCCGATTCACTCGGGGTGCCGGGGAGTGTCGTGGAACAGACGGTAGTTGTCCCCTACAATGACTTGTCGGCTGTTCGCCTTCAGGTAGAAGAGAATCCGAACCGGCTTGCTGCCGTGATAGTGGAACCAATAGCAGGCAACATGGGGGTAGTGCCGCCGCGAGAAGGTTTTTTGCGTGGCCTGAGAGACCTTTGCAGCCGGGATGGAGCGCTCCTGATTTTTGACGAAGTCATCACCGGGTTCAGGGTGGGGCCTGGAGGAGCTCAGAAGCTGTACGGAATTAAACCCGATCTGACCTGCCTGGGGAAAATCATTGGCGGCGGCCTGCCGGCAGCAGCGTTCGGCGGGCCGAAGGCCATTATGGAATATCTGGCACCGGTCGGTGGGGTGTATCAAGCAGGGACTCTCTCGGGAAATCCGCTGGCCGTCGCCGCCGGGCTAGCCACGCTCAAGGTCCTCCGGCGAGATAACCCCTACCCGGAACTTGAAAGGAAAGCGGCCTTGCTCTCAACGGGAATAAAGGAGATCCTTACGCGCAAGAGTGTTGCTCACACGGTCAACAGAGTGGGGTCTATGCTATCCCTCTTCTTCCATTCCGGTCCGGTAAATTCTTATGAGGAAGCATTGCAATCCGATAAAGAGGCTTTCAGGCAGTTCTTCGCTAAGATGCTGGACAACGGCATTTATTTGGCCCCATCTCCTTTTGAGGCATGGTTTGTAAATGCGTCGCACACGGAGGAGGACATCGAGAGGACGGTGGGGGCGGTCGAAAAGAGCCTCCAATAGTTGCACGCGGGCTGGTAGCTCGCGCTGCGTAGCATCAAAATAAAAAAAATGTGGCACCACCTTTGTTACTACAGAATTCCCTTGATTTCGGCTCTTATTCACGATAGTGTACAAAGATGCGTAAGGATACGCTCTCTATAATAGTGTTGTGTTTGACGGCGTTTCTAAATCCACAGCTACAAATCAACTTTTGACCCAGGGGCTCGAACTGTCGAGAGGTGTACCTGACTCCTGATTGAGACCTCGCGCCGGGACGAGGCAGGGCAGTATCAAAGAGTCCATGCAAGGAGGTTAATGATGGACAAGTCTATTGACGTTCCCGAAAGGTTGGCACTGAAGGGCGTTGGCCGCAGGGACTTC
Organism: uncultured delta proteobacterium; assembly: GCA_963789265.1. GTDB lineage: Bacteria > Desulfobacterota > Desulfomonilia > Desulfomonilales > Desulfomonilaceae > CAWBBA01. The sequence continues at coordinate 817,845 of CAWBKB010000001.1, forward strand.
ATGAAGTTCTGCGGATTCGTGGCGACCGTTTTAGGCCTTCCCATGACCTTTGCTCCGCGTATAGCTGAGGCTATGGCAACCAAGCAGCGTCCCACGGTGATTTGGCTGAGTATGGCGGAATGCACCGGTTGCACAGAATCCCTTCTCCGCACTGCTAATCCCTGGATAGCGGACATCATCCTGGATACCATCGACCTGGCCTATCATGAGACGGTCATGGCCGCGGCCGGGCAGCAGGCGGAGCAAGTTCTCGAAGACACAATTAAAAAGTACAAAGGTAAGTACATTTGCATCGTGGATGGGTCGATCCCCACAAAGGACAACGGCGCGTACGGCAGGGTCGGCGGAAAAACGATGATGGAGATCGTTAAGAATGGCGCGAAGAATGCCGCGGCCGTGATCTGTGTGGGAAATTGTGCCAGCTACGGCGGTATACCTGCGGCCAAACCCAATCCCACGGAAGCAAAAACAGTAACAGAAGTAACCGGAGTTAAGACGGTCAACCTCGCGGGTTGCCCGCCCAATGCCGATAACATTGTGGCGACGATTGTTCATTTTCTCCTGCTGGGCAAACTCCCTGCACTTGATAAGCATGGGAGGCCTCTGTTCGCCTACGGTCAACTAATTCACGACAATTGCGAACGAAGGGGACATTTTGAAGCTGAAGAGTTTGTGAAGGAATTCGGTGATGAAGGCGCGGCCAAAGGCTGGTGCCTCCGGAAGGTAGGCTGCAACGGTCCTGAGACGCACAGCAATTGTCCGAAGATCCGGTGGAACCAGGGGACCAACTGGCCGATCGGCGCGGGCCATCCATGCATTGGGTGCATGGAACCACACTTCTGGGACAACATGAGTCCTTTCTATGTTGAACGAAGCTAGGTTCAGTACAAATGTCACCCAATGAAGTGAGTTTTTAGAAAAGGAGCGAAACAATGGCAAGAGTCGTCGTTGACCCCATTCCGAGGATTGAGGGTCACCTGCGCATAGAGGTAGAAGTACAGAATGGCAAGGTGAAGGACGCTTGGAGCAGTGGAACGCTCTTCAGGGGGATTGAAATAATTCTACAGGGACGTGACCCTCGGGATGCCCACCTGATTACCCAGCGTTCCTGCGGTGTTTGCACCTTAGTCCACTCGTTGGCCTCCGTCAGAGCGGTGGAGGATGCTCTCAAGATAAAGATTCCCCCCAATGCCAGAATCATACGTAACTTGACCCACACGCCCCAGAAACATGCACGATCACCCGGTCCATTTTTATCAATTGTGTGCCCTGGACTGGGTGGACGTAGTATCGGCCCTTCACGCGAACCCAAAGAAGACCGCAGATCTCTCCAACGCGGTCAGCGGCCGGCCTCAGAGCGCGAAGTATTACGAAGCTCTCAAAGGGAAGTTGAAAGCTTTTGTGGACTCCGGCCAACTGGGTCCCTTTGCTAACGCCTATTGGGGCCACCCTGCTTACAAGCTTAATCATGAGGCCAATCTGATGGCCGTGGGGCACTATCTGGATAACCTGCGCAACCAGGTTTATGCTGCTCAGCTCACTGCAATTTGGGGCGCTAAGAACCCACACCTGCAAGGACATCTGCCCGGCGGCGTGACTGTAGCTCAGCAACTTGCCAGCGTGGAATGGATTGCCAAGTACAAATACATGCTCGCCGAGCAGATCAAGTTCATCGAGCAAGTCTACATTCCGGACATCTTGGCTGTGGCCGGTTTCTACAAAGACTGGACTAAGATCGGGGGAAACAAGAACTTTCTCTCCTACGGAGATTTTCCTGAAGGCCCAGAGGAACCGGAGAGCTTCTACTTCAAAAGAGGCGCAATTCTGGACGGAAAACTCAATCTTGTGAAAATCGACCCGGGGAAAATTACCGAAGAAGTGGCGCACTCCTGGTATGAGGGGGGGAAGCCGTTACATCCTTACTCAGGTGAAACCCTACCGCTTTCGGGTGACAAGCTCAAGGGAGCGATTCCCGACACCAAAGACCAGAACGGGAAGTACAGTTGGATCAAGTCGCCCAGGTACGACGGGAAGGTCATGGAAGTAGGCCCGCTGGCTCAGTGCCTGACGTCCTATGTCGGCGGCAACAAGGAGATCAAAGAGAATGTCGACATGGTGTTGAAGAAGCTCAATGCAAAGCCTGATGCGTTATTCTCCACCTTAGGACGGATAGGGGCCCGCGGTATCAAGTGCCTGGTTAACGCCAGGAGGGCCCAGAAATGGGTTGACGACCTCGTCGCGAACCTTAAGAAGGGTGACACAAAGACCTTCACATCATACAAGCTCGACGAGAGTTCCAACGGTGAGGGCATGGGTCTAAATGACGTCGCGTGGGGCTCCCTGGGGCACTGGGTCATTATAGAGAAAGGCAAGATCAAGAACTACCAGCAAGTTGTTCCGTCCACGTGGAACCTTGGACCCCGGGATGCTAAAGGGCAGAAGGGACCTGTAGAGAACGCTCTTATCGGAACCCCCGTTGCCGATCCGAAAAAGCCTCTTGAAATTCTCCGCACAGTCCATTCCTTCGATCCATGCATTGCCTGCGCGATACACGTGATCGATCCCCACACAAACGAGGTCTACAAATTCAGGATCTCCTGATAATAGACCGGAACCACTCGCAGGGCGGCCGAATGGCCGCCCTTTTTTGTGTGTGGAACATGATGCGACCGCTCAGTCTCGCAGATGAGATGTTATCCCCATATACGAACGGCATCGGTTGGGCACTTCTTGTGGCATTCCAGACAGGAGATGCACTCTTCCGGCCGATCGTCGGAGACCCCGAACTCATTGCTGTCGGGTGCAGTTTCCATAGGACATACCTTGTTGCAGGTCCCACACCCGATGCAGTCCTTTGTGCGTTCCGGGAAAATGGCTGCGAATCGGTTGAATACTGACAGACACGCCCCGAGAGGACAGATGACTTTGCAGAAGAACCGTCGATGCCCCATGATCAAGATGATCAATCCAAAGAGGATGGCCAGCCGAACAGAGAGGCTCACGACGTGAGTGGTTCCATTGATTACTGCCCAGGGAATCGCGGATTCAATTGTGGCCACGGGACAAAGCTTGCAAAAATAAAGCGGCGAGTTTGGGGAGAGGAAATAAGGGACGAGGACCAGAAGGCCCACAAATACTCCGTACTTGATGAATCGTGTCCAAGAAGGAATTTGAAACTTGACATAAGGCACCTTGTAAAGAAGCTCCTGAGCGAGTCCGAAAGGGCAGGCCCAGCCGCACAGGAACCTTCCCGCCAATAGCCCGGCCACTGCTATCCCGCCTACTACACTCAATGGGACGATCCCCAGAGAGACGCACTGGCCGATTACCCCCATGGGGCAGGCAAAAACTGACACAGGGCAGGAATGACAGTTAAGGACGGGAAAACATATAAAATGCCACTTGAACAGCCCGATATTGAAAAGGGCTGCCAGGACCACCTGGACCTTTAATCTGATTCTTTCCACTTTTATGAAACCTTGTCCGGAGCCGCCGAGACTCTTGGAAGTCTTAGCAAACGGACTGGCACGCCTTGATGAAGCGGCTCACGGTCTTTCGAGATTTCTTGTCGTCGAAGCCGTTTCGAATTCCGGCTTCAGTCCGTAGACGGCACCGCAGACCTGCGGTCGCGCCTAGGTTCAGGAAGGACATGGACGCCGGCCCTTGAGCATTCGCAAGTCCGGATAGTTGGAAATCAGACGCCCGTCCTTGTACTTGCCGATACCGTCAAAGGTTTCGGCATTGACTACTTCGGGCTCGGTAAACCACTGGGACTGGACCTTGAACTGACCTTTTTTCTGCTCATATCCCGGGATTTTGATGGTGATTCCAACGCCTTTCAGCTTATCAAACTTCTCGAGGTTGTCGAAAATGAGAAACTTCCGGAAAAAACCGCCATAAACTATTGCGGTGAGACTCATCACCAGCAGGATTGCGAAAAATACTTTTCTAATCATCGTAGCCCTTCTCCGACAATCCGCATCTGCCTTGGCCTATTTTGAGAACTGCTGAGCGGAACGGTTGGTCTATCGACCTCGGATTCATAAAATCATTATACCCGAATTACGATTGACCCACCATGGCAATCCGTGTCATTAAAGCGGAACTTCTCCAGTAGACGGCAAGTCGCGAACAGGAACGAAGAAAAGGAATGGGAAAAGGCACCCTTTTTGTCATATCGGCTCCATCAGGGGCAGGAAAATCTACACTAGTGGCTAGAATCCAGCGGATATTTCCGGACATGCTGTATTCCGTGTCCTGTACCAGTCGGCCCCCGAGAAAAGGCGAAACAGAAGGAGTGGACTACCATTTTGTCAGTCCCGGCGAATTCCGGACGATGATAAAGCGCAGTGAATTTCTTGAGTGGAAAGAGGTTCACGGTAACTTGTACGGTACACCGGCCGCCCCTGTGAGCAGGGCGCTTGCCGCCTCTCGGCGCATAATACTGGACATTGATGTGGAAGGAGCAAAAGAAATCTTCAAAAAAATCCCTCGGGCAGTTGGGATCTTCATCTCAGCGCCTAACATGAGCGCTTTGAAACAAAGGCTCGCTCTACGAGGCACCGACTCGGAGGAATCCGTGAAGATTCGGCTGGCCAACGCGGTCCGGGAGATGAAACAGGCCGAAATGTTCAGGCATCAAATTGTTAACGATAATCTGGAAGAGGCCGTTGAACAGTTGGCAGGTATTATCAGAAAGGAATCCGAATAGTCTACTCGGGAGACTTGCCAATTCTTACATCCACTGTGCGAGCCTGCTTGCCGCGAATGATCGTCATCCTGATGCGATCGCCAGGCTTGGCGGCCGCGACTAAGCGGGAAAGATGGCGGCCGTCGCGGACAGCCCTTCCGTCGGCATCCACTATCAAATCGCCTTTTCTCAAACCCGCGTTGTATGCTGGAGTGGAATTAAGAACTTCGTCCACAAGGGTGCCCCGGGGCATCCCGAGTCCATGCCGCCGCGCCTGCTCCTCAGTGACGTCTTCGACGTAAATCCCGAGCCATCCCCGGAAGATACTCTCGGCATTCATGGGTGCTCGCATGAGTTCGGCCACATAGTTCACCGGGATGGAGAAACCGATCCCCTTGCCCGATGCGATGATCGCCGTATTAACTCCGATTACTTCTCCAGCCATATTAAATAAAGGCCCCCCCGAGTTGCCGGGATTGATCGAGGCGTCGGTTTGGATGAAATTGTCATCCGGGCCCAGGCCGATAAAACGCCCTTTGCCGCTCACAATGCCCACTGTCACTGTCCGGCCTAGTCCAAAAGGGTTTCCTACGGCCAAGACCCATTCTCCTACTTGGACCTTAGAAGAATCGCCTAGTTTGGCTTTCTGCAACGAATACGGCGGATTGATTTTGAGGAGTGCAAGATCAACCTTGGGATGAACGGCAACCACCTTTGCCGACTCAACTTGGCCTGTTGAAAGCGTGACCAGAATTTTTCCGGCACCTTCTACCACATGGCTGTTCGTGACAATATGCCCCGCGGTGTCGCAAAAGAATCCGCTTCCCAAACTGTCGGCCTGAAATCTGTCTCTGCCCTTGGCATGTTCATCGAAATAGCCGGGACGAGAACGGAAGAGCGGTGGAGGTTCCGTGGAACTATTCTGAAGTACGTGTCTCTCTATGGAAATATTCACCACCACAGGTGTCAATTGTTTGATCAAATCTATGAGATCGGGGCACCCTCCAGGTGGTGGTTGGGTCTTCCGAGCCGCTTCATCTCCCGCATGTGCGGGCAACATGCCCAAACTTATCGAGAACACAACTGCAAGGAAAAAGAGACCGCATCTGGAACGGATCGTGGCAGCCGCCACAGTGAGGGTATGGAAGATCTCTTGCATAACGCTGTCTGTATCAGCGTAATCCTTGCGTGTCAACTTCAAGTCTGACCCGGTAGTCAAATTTCTTAGATTATCAACTCTTCCCGGCGCATATCCTTCACCGGTTCATTCCTAGAATGAGCAGCAATTCTCGAACAATCTTTGCCGCCGTTATGGTTCCCGCTTCCGAAGGGTCAAGACGGGGATTCAGTTCGACAACATCTGCCCCGATAACATGCATGCGGCTCAGAGCATGGTAGAATCGCTCCATATCGTCATAAAACCATCCGCCGGCCTCAGGATTCCCTGTAGCCGACAGGCAGGCGGGATCCAACACGTCGAGATCGAGGGTAAGATAAACGGAGCAACCACCTACTCTTCGCAACAGGTTTTTTCCCAATCCCGGTCCCCATTGCATCCATGTCCCTTGCTCGCGCATCCAGGAAAATTCATCTTCGGTCCCTGCGCGCATCCCAAGCTGAATTAACCGATCGGGCCCTGTAATATCAGACACCCTCCGCATTACTGTGGCGTGGTTGATCGAACTCCCTTCGTACCGGTCCCTTAGGTCCGTGTGAGCGTCCAAATGGATGACGAACGCGCCGGGGTGCATTCTGTTTATCGCCCCGACCGCCGGGAGGGTAATCGTGTGTTCTCCCCCCAGGCACAGGGGGAGACCTCCTTTGCCCAACACCTTTGAGACAGTGTCTTCGATCCTTTCCAGCGAGGATCCCAAAGAATCATCGGATAAAGCAATGTTGCCGAGATCGCTGAAAGGGCTCTTTTCAAGATCCGCATCGAGGGATGGGGAGTAAGTTTCAATGGAATTGGAAGCGATCCGAATCGCATCCGGAGCTGCTCCGGTACCACTGCGGTAGGTGGAGGTCATGTCCAAGGGGCAGCCGATGAGAGCAGGGCATCCAGCGACAATTTCTCGATAAGAGCAGCCAAGAAAAACGTTATCTTGCATCCGATTGGGCACTCTCTATTATTGATTGGGTAAGAGGGACTGCAAAACCAAAATGGGGACTACAGCCGGGCTCGTTGCTCTTATGTAGTCAAACGGTTTTAAGTACTCGGCACGCCAGGAGCCGCCTCTTCAATCATTTTGCGCACAAAGACGGGTGGAACAAGAGCGGCCGAATGTACCTCGAAGTCGTAATACTTGAGAGTACGCTTCAGCTCCGGCATCAACTCTACTGTCCATCTCCTCGCCGGGTCACTTGTCTCGGAGCAGAAGGTGAAAGACCAGAGCCCTCCCGGATACGATGGGATCGTGGCAAAGTAGGGAGTGGCCCCGCCGAATCCGAAGACAAGCCTTAAGTCTCTGACCGCCTTTGAAAACACGTCTCCCATGAAAAGAGGGCTTTCAGTCTGAAAAATCGCAACCCCACCTTTCTTGAGGCTCTTCTTTATGGACCCATAGAACGTGGTTTCGAAGAGCGACACGCCCGGCCCAACCGGATCGGTGGAATCCACAAGGACAAGGTCAAATTCTCGGGTGAAATTTTTTACAAAAGCCGCGCCATCCTCATAAGCGATACTTACTCGGGGGTCGGAGAGTCCTTGAGATATCTCGGGGAAATACTCTCGACAGGAATCTACGACCACAGGGTCTATTTCGCAGAGGGTGACCGATTCCACTCCGGGGTATTTAACAACTTCGGTGACTGCCCCGCCATCGCCCCCGCCTATAATCAGCACGGTTCGCGGTGCAGGCAGTACTGCCATGGCAAGGTGAACGAGCATCTCATGATAAATGAAAGCATCTTTCTCGGTTACCATAAAGCACCCGTTCAGCAGGAGCACGCGGCCCAACTTGTCAGTATCTAAAATCTCGATCCTTTGAAAATCACTGGTGGTATCGAGCAACTTGCGGGAATAACGAACCGAAAAGGCCGTCGCATCACCATAAATCTCAGTAAACCAATCAGACTCTGTCAGCGACATAATACCACCGCAGCGAAAACCGCTCCCACACGCTGAACCGTGAGGGTTGCAGAAATACTCTTGATTTCACGAATACGGATGCCCCGTATGACCTCCATGCCTTCACGAACCATTTCGCGGGCAACGACTTCGCATGGGCCTGCCTCACCAATGCGGGAGCATTCCATGATAAGCCCGGCCGCCGACGGATCTACGGGAATGCCCACAGCCACGGACGCGGAAATAGTTTCCCCCTGTTCCGATGATATGCGATCGCCATACGCCAGCGGCACCAGACATCCCTTCGGCAATTCGTAGGGCTCGATCTCTTCGGCTGAAGGCGGAAGTATGCTGCTCAACTTAACCAGGTTCGTGTCTCCTATCTTCGCGTCCAGAAGCGCTGCATCAAAAGCGTTTAGTCCTGTTGAAGCCTCCCCTCTCCCGGACGTAAGAAAAAATCGTTTCGGAAGGATTCCGAGCATTAACAGCCTCCTAAATTTGAGAGTGACGGTAATTGTTCCGGACTTCGGAAGGTCGGAATTCTACCCGGAGTGCTCCCTTCTTGTCTACAACTTCTGCATCTCCGCATGGATTGCTTGAGGCACCGCAACCCGCTTGACCGCCGAAATTGGGGATAATGGGCCTAAAGCGGCCGGACATTCATTCTTGAGCAGAGTCCTTCTTTTGACACTGCCCCAAGATGTCCGTCTTGATCTGTTCCAATTCTTCTCGGATGGCCTCCCGGCTGCCGTGGATAAACATTTCGTTCTTGACCAGCCGGTCCTCGAGAACCTGGACTTTAGGAAGCATAAAGAAGACCGTGTACGCTGCAAGTCCCGCGAGCAGGACGAGACAAAAAATTAGGATGATCCATAACCAGAGGTTCCCTGACCGTCTGTTCGTCCGAGAAGGCACAGAGGAGGGGGCAGCTTCCCCTTGCCCGGGCGGCGCGGATGCTTCTACGGCTTCGGCACTGCGTGACGGTGCGACCGCAGGCTGGCTGGGACGCGCGGTCTCATTGGTCTGGATGGATTCTCCACCCCCGGTCGACTGTTTCCCCGAAGTCTGAAGATCGGGACTCGTCTTAATCGGAATCTTCTTGGTATCCTTGACCCGGTTTCCTTGAAATATCTTGATGACGATCGCTTTACCGTTAAGTTGAGCCAGTTGCTCAGGACTATGATCGGGAAATATCAGGATGCCGATGCCGGAATCGGACGCGAGGGTGAATCGATTCCAGTCTGCACGGGGGATCGGTTTTTGTTCGGGCTTTCTCACTATTTGGGAATAAACGAGCTCTTTTTCCGGAAGCTCCACTCCGATTATCTGATCACTTCCCGAACGATTGTCCACATTGAGCCATTCACCTTTCATAAGATTATTTTCATCAAATGTGATGGAAGTCTTGTCCACATTGATCGAGATCTCTCGTCCGGCCCCCAGGTGTACGGTTCGCTCTTGTTCCGGGATTGCTTCGGCCGAAATCAACTGCTGACCGTCCACACTAATTGTTAAGAGGTCCGCGACACTCTTGCCCGCGAACAGCTTCACTCTGCTCTTGTCCAAGAGTTTGAGACCAACGGATCTAGTCATGGGTGCCTGGTAAACTTTCGTGGCCGGGGTGTACAGAGGGCCCGCAAAAGGAAGAGGCTTTCCGGGGCGATTCTGGGCATTCACCCACTCCACGTTCAGCGACGTGACGTTGTTGATGAGCTTGTGGTATTTAGAGTTGAGTGTCAGAGCAATTGAATTAAACTTGGCCTGAGGGTCGGTTTTCTTTATAAGAATCTCTTTGCCGCCCACAGTGATTGTCACCTTGGGGACAAAATTGCCGCGCTGGTCCTTGATGCCGAAGGTTTCGCACGCAGCCTGTGTGGTGAAAGATAAAATACAAATGAGAACGAGGATGACCGGCAAGCCACCATGCCTGAACTTGCGAAGTCTTCCTGGGGGAGTTGAGATCATCGGGCCTTGCATAGACACAATACATGCCTTGAACGCAGCGGATTTTCTTACAGTTGCGGTATCTTATCAGTAAAGAGCAAGAAAATCAATGAACAAGTTTGAAGCCATAACATGGTCTTAACTATAATAGCTTAGGTTCGCGGACCGAAGAGTAGACGGAGACACCTTTATGGAATCTCAAAACATTCCGATTTCGTTGAAGTCCGAAAAGATCCCCCCGTTCCTCGTAATGGATGTGCTTGAGCGGGCCATGGAAATGACCGAGGATGGGGAGAATATCATTCATCTGGAGGTAGGCGAGCCGGACTTTGATACACCGAAAAATATCGTAGAAGCCGGTTTCGCAGCGATGCGCGCAGGCAAAACCCACTACACGCCCAGCACGGGAATACCCGAATTGCGCCGAGCCGTAGCCGCCCATTACTTTGAGACCTACGGCGTAGAAGTGGACCCTCGAGACGTGGCGATAACTTCGGGCTCATCGCCGGCAATATTCCTGATCCTCTCAGCTCTGTTGGATCCCGGCAGCGAGGTTATACTGTCCGACCCCCACTATGCCTGCTATCCAAATTTCATTCGTTTCTTGGAAGGTGTGCCGGTCTTCGTGGCTGCACGGGCTGAAGACGGTTTTCAGATAGATCCCGAGGACGTGGAGAAGGCCATCACGGGCAAGACACGGGCGATCATGATTAATTCCCCGTCCAATCCGACCGGCGTGGTGATGGAACCTGAAAGGATGAAGCGTCTTGCCCAACTGGGTCTGCCAATCATATCCGATGAAATATATCACGGTCTTGTATACGAGGGCCGGGAGCATTCGATTCTGGAATTCACCAGAAACGCATTTGTGGTGAACGGCTTCTCAAAGCTCTACGCGATGACCGGTTGGAGGCTGGGTTATTTGATCAGTCTCCCGGACCATGTTCGGCCCATCCAGAAAATGATACAAAACTTCTTTATCAGCCCGGCGGATTTCGTGCAGTGGGCAGGGCTGGAAGCCCTCACGAATTCGGCGGATCACGTGCGCAGGATGAAGGAGGTATTTAACCATCGCCGCTTGACAATGATTGCACGGCTCAAGGAAATCGGCTTCGGCATTCAAGTTGACCCGACCGCGGCATTTTATGTTCTTGCCGACGCGAGGAGATTTTCGGCGGATTCTTACAGGTTTGCCTTTGACATTCTTGAAGACGCGGGTGTCGGAGTGGCCCCAGGGATTGATTTTGGCGGCAATGCCGAAGGTTTTATTCGATTTTCTTATACCAATTCTATTGAGAATATCAGTGCCGGCCTGGATCGGATCGAGCTCTACCTCAAGACTCGGTTTGGGCCGGGATGCAAGACTCGCTGAGTGCGGTTCATCGCAATGGTGAAGTGTCCGAAATTATTTGTATCTCCAGAAGATTTCTCGGCAGACGAGCTTTTGTTATCCGGGAAAGAGGCACACTATCTCCACAGGGTTCTACGCCTTAAACCGGGAGATCAGTTAGAAATTTGCGACGGCACGCGGGACTACCTGATTCGATTAACCGCCTGCAACCGCAAAGCCGTTCAGGGAACGGTCATCGAGTCGCGGTCACTGGATACCCCCGATGGGATCGAAATCATTCTGGCCTTTTCGACTGTTCGCCCAGGGCCGGTCCAGGATATTCTACGGCATGGAACCGAGCTGGGTGTCTCGTGTTTTGTTCCCATATTGAGCCTCCGTGCTAATCGTCGGCCTCAAGTGAAGAAGGATCGGTGGAGCGCTATCGTGGCATCGGCGTCAGCCCAATCACGGCGGAGCATTATGCCGGAAATTGAGGCCCCGGTGACGCTTGATCGGTTCATTGAACAGGATGCCCGCCGCAACGAGTCGCGACTGCTCCTTTCCATCAGCCCCGAAGCTACTCCTATTTTGGCAGCCCTCGAAGCGCTGGCGCCTCGAAAGGTGGCCATTCTGTCCGGCCCCGAAGGGGGCATGGATCCTTCAGAGGAAAAGAAGGCCATTGATGCCGGGTTTCAACCTGTCAGCCTTGGCCGCGGCATACTGCGATCGGAAACCGCGGCAGTGGTAGCCGCCGGGACGATTCTCCTATGGAACGACTGGCTCCGGTTCCGCTGCTCCTCCAGCACACAAGAAGGAAGTTGATAATCCCGGCAGGATTGAATCGTTGAGACAGTGAGCGAGAAAGGCATTTCCACGGATTGACCTAGCGATAGCTTCATGGTATTTTTGAGTCATAGAAAACAGGCGACACGATCCGATTTCTAAAATGGATCAAACAAGTTAATTCATCCCGAAATTCACGGCTCAAGGGCTTGCCTGGGGTGGATGCCGGCCGACATCAGGTCGGCGTGCCCAAAACGGCCCACCGCCAATCGAGGCTTCTCATGGCACACGCTGAATCTCGTTGGACGAGGTAATGGATGGCGACTAGGGAACTGGAGGATACCTTTCGTTCAGTAGAAGAGTCTCTCATGCTTACAACCGCTCAGTTGCCCCCGTTCCCGACTGAGCGCGCTATACTTGCCGCGTTTCCTGAAATCGTTTCGTGTGGAGTACCACTTCAAAAGTCGGACTTTCTCTCCTGGGTCAATCTCACACTGGAAAACCCTGACGAGATATGGGAAAGTGACGGGCCTGCCGAGATAAGATTGTATCATTACTTGAATTACGTCGCAGACGAGGGCAAGGTGCCGTTGTTTGCAGTGGAAGTGGTCTGCGCGGATGAATTCATGGAGGTCAATAATTACTCCCTGGTACTCCGGGAAGGCGAATTGAACCTGCTCCGAGCCGGCCATCTTGTGTATTCTCGTGCAATGGAATGGGAGCGAGAAAGAGTTATCAGCGCCTTGAACGAGAAGGCGCTTGCGAAATATGACGAACACCGTCTGGATGACGCGAGACAACTAATTGACGCGGCGATAAGGCTAAGCGGGGCGGGCAGTGCCTACTTGTTTAACAATCGTGGGCTTATCTGCTGGAAAATGGGCAAGACTGACCAGGCAAAGGCCGATTTTCGCGCCTCCATCAGTCTGGACCAGGGCAACGGAGATCCGTTCTTTAACATTGGTTTGATCTACTTCGACGAATCGGATTACAATCGAGCCCTCTATTATCTGCGGCGGGCGGTCGAGATTAACCCCGAGGACAGCCAGTTCCTTACGGAGTTGGGGCACCTGTACTTGGAATTGGAGCGCGAAGAAGAGGCCCTGAAGTTGTTCAGGCAGGCATTTGAGAATGATCCCGACGATGCGCAGGTCGATTTTCATCTCGGATACTACTTTCTGTACAAAAGGCGCGAACCCCGGGACGCGATAAAATACTATGCCAAAGGACTAAAGAAAGATCCGGAAGACCAGTTCGCATTGGCGGACCTCGCAGTCGCCCACTGGGTTTTGGGGAACACCCGAAAGACGCTGAAAATACACACGCGTCTTCAGCGATCCTCCCGCCTGATGCCATACACCATTAGCAGGCTAGTTTACCTAAACATGGAAATGGGAGATTACGAAGCCGCTCTGAAATATTATCGGCAGGCTTTGAGCCAGACCGAACCGTTTGAGCCGGAATGGCTTCATTATAACGCGGCAATTGTTTATGCCAAGACGGGCCGTCCAAAGCAGGCCCTGGATATTTTGGACTTGGCTGTAAAAGCCGGCGGCGAAGCCGTGATCAAGCGCGCCCGGGCTGACAAGGCGTTGCAACCGCTCAAACGAATTCCCGACTTCAAGAAGTTGATCAAAATGCCTACGAAGCGCAGGATTCGCTGAGTTCCTGAGAAACCGGTCCCCCAGACTCTGAGAATTGACCTCATGCCTCGAGACTCTCACGCTCGATGGCCTTCCCATTTCGTCATTGGGCGATGCAAGCTGTCAATTTTGCTTTGATTCCTGAAGCGGATGGATCTGTTTCAACCACAACGGCCCGTTACGCGGACCGTCAATGTATTCCCAGCTTTCCGTATCCCGGGTTCACGACAGCCCCAAGCTTCGGCAACAACGCAAAACCCTGGTATGGTCACGAGCGAAAAAAAGGCGCTTGCGCTGACGGTAAAGAGAACTTTATAGTTGCAGTCGTGTCAGCGCTTCACAGGATATCCTGATTCATGGAAAACGACGCTCACTCTCTAAGGGAAGACCTCTATCGCGTCATTCAACATTACGCTGATTTGGCCGAATTGGCTAAGAAGGGAGAAGTCGACCCGCTTGGGCAAATCGGGAAAATTCTCAAAAAGACAGCCCCTTATCTTCTCATGGTCATACGAGACTTGCTGCCTCGGCTGGAACGGGATGAATTGACCTATTATGACATGCTCTTCAGCATTGTCAGGGCGGCCCAACAGTTTTCCGCGCTGGACGTACTCATTGACAGCCGAAAAGAGATCCAGAAGATCGAGAGTGACCAGAAACTCTTTCTCTGTGCGGTCAAGTGGCTGGACGCCCCAAGCAGACTTAGGCCCTCCCCACAAGAAGTCCAGGTCATTCGACGAAACCTGAATCAGTTGAATGAAAAATATAAGGAACGCTACGCTCCCAATGATGAGGACACTACGGCACTCATCCCATGGTTTCTGATTCGTCAAGAAGATGAATCTCAGGGAAACCAGCCTTGCGCGAGTAGCGGACCTTGTCCGGAGAGCTGTCCTTGAGCTTCATCACCTTATGATCGAATACGAGCCGGCACGATCATTCTATCTGTTTACCAGAAATTCCAGAAAAGAGATGGAAGAAGATCTCGCGGATCTGGCATGGTTTCTGTTCCGCTGCGGCTACGAGGTGAGTCGGATTGCCTCCGGATATTACAAGGGCCTTCTTTCTGAATTCTTGAATGAAAAGTTGCTGGACTTCTTGATTGAGACCAATCAAGATCTTGATACCCTTCAGGGGCTTTCGAACCATCTCTTCGCTCTGTGCCTCCTTGACTTCCCAAGTTTTTTTGAGATTCCGGCCGATTATATAGACTTCGATGATTCGCGCGAGCTTTCCCGCCAAATAAAATTTATGAAAAGCAAGAATAGGCGGGGCACGAATCTTCTTAAGAAAATGTTGACACTTGAGAGGTTGTACGGAGGCAGGCCGCATGGCCGGTTAGCTTGGAATTTCCTCTTGTCCAGGTACTATACCGCGTTCGGAGATTATCACGGAGAGCATCGCCATAGAGACCCGCGGAGCTTGCTCGCAATCCAAGTGTACAAACCGGTGCTTGATCGATCCGCTATGGACAAGCGGGCCGAGGCGGATCTCAAGGAGAGCGGTCGCTACTTTAGCTCAAAGACCAGAGAAGAGATGGCGGGACTGCTCAAGCTGGTGATGGATTCCCTGGAGAACCCCGGCAAAGTCAAGGGTGAAAAGGTCAAGGTCCTGGGGGACATCTCCTCAGGCGCTATGGGCAAGGTCAGCATAGGAATTTTTCGCAATCAGATTGTTGCGCTAAAAAAAGTGAAGGCTCACATTTCGCCGTCTCTCGGCAATCCGGTGACGCTCCTGGCCTATGAAGCGGAACTCCACGCGAGGGTCCAGTCACCGGAACAACACCCGTACATTGTAGAGTATCACGGCATAGTGGAACAGAATGGCGAAAAGCTGCTAATGAATGGCTACCATCCTAACGATAATCTCACGCAACTCGTTGAAAGAAATTGGCAAGAAAAATATAAGCCGCCATTCGCCACGGAAAGCAAATTGAATCTGGGGACAATGGAAATCGTAATTAATCAGCTACTGGAGTGTTTGAGAGTGTTTCGGGCAAAAGGCGTGGTCCATAGGGATCTCAAGACCGACAATGTCCTGTATATGGTAGATGAGAACGAAAGAGTCAACTGCATAAAAGTTATTGACTTTGGCGTGGCGCTTGCGGTGGGGCAGGGGGCTGTCGCAGACCTTTTTAGAGGGAAGGTTGTAGGCACGTTCTCGTACATGGCCCCGGAACAAGCCAGAGGCAAGAGTGTTTTCCAGTCGGACTTATATAGCGTAGGGGCCATTTTCACGGTGCTGCTGACAGGCAAGCTGCCTATTGTCTTCCCAAGAACCACGAGTCGCCAGGAACTCATCAAGCAAATATTCAGGATAGAACGTGAACCTCGCCCCAAATTGACCGAGCTTAATCCATTATTGAAAAAACATACGAGCCTCGAGCATGTTGCAGCTACAGTCGAGAGCATGTTGGACCTGGATCCTCTAAGACGCCCCAATCCGGAAGAAGTCCAGGCGGCATTCGACGGCGTGTTTCAGCACCTGGGAGAGGCAAAGCATTCGATCAGCATTTATTACCACAAAGTTTAGGGCAGGCTGAGATTGCTCTTGATTCGGTGCATGGGCTCACACCGATTCGCTTTCGAGCAAGTGAATCGGCTCCGGTAGCGGCGGGTTCCAAACCCGCCTCTACATGTCGTCATGCCCGCGTACGTGGGAATTAATCGTAGGGGCAGACCTATGGAGACTGTCTCAAAATTCCGCACAAGGTTCGAATCGTGCCACGATGGCAGCCCGGCGCTGAAGCACCGGTCTACTTTCTATCGCCCCAATGGGGCTCAAATGCATGCGTCCTGTAGGGACTGGGGATAGTAGCCCGGTAATTCATTGCCGGGGCAAAAGTCTATCGTGCCACGCATTTTACTCATGCCCTGATTTTGAGACAGTTTGTATGTGTCTGCCCTGGGCGGACACGCGGGTCCACACCTACTTGAACTCAAAGCTGAAAAACTCCATCGGTCAGTCCCTGCGGTCCGCAATAGTCGGCGTCAACGCAGGCAAGGACAACCTCCAGTGGATCGCGGCCAACCGGATCAAGAGTGTGACGGCCGCGCCCCCCAACATGGCCCAGCTCTCCGGAACGAGTACCCTCAGCAAGATCAGGTAAGCCCCACCACCGACAAGACATGCGGTAGCGTATATCTCTTTGCGAAAGAACAATGGTATTTCCGCGGAAAATGCGTCTCGTATGATGCCTCCTCCCAACCCGGTGATCATTCCCATTATTATGGTAATGAAGGGGCTGGTATTCTTGGCCAAAGCGGTGCTGCACCCCAGGACTGTGAGGGTGCCGCTACTTTCTGTCAGGAGTTATGCGGCACGCGGTAGTTCTTGATCCCGGATCTCGGGAGAGTTTGTATCTTCGATGCCGTAGAGGCGTCGCCTCTCCGATCTTCGTCTATAATTCCAAAAGAGATCCCAGTCGTTGTTGATGTGAACGGCCCTCAGGTGGATCATGCTTTCCGCTCCATGGATCGTCCAACTCATCCCCGTGAGTTCCAATCTGTCGTTGATGAGGTTGCGACATGCTCCTTCAATGACCCCGCTGCCGATGGGATAGCCTTTTGCCAAGCAGATTTCGTACCGCATGTGCTTGCGGTTTCGTTGGAGATACCCGATGACTTGTTCGATGCAATGTTTCTTGGCGCCGGAGAGTTCCTGCTTGGTTAGCATCTGCTTGAGCCCGCCGATAAGCCTGCCGGCCCTGCCGCCCAGGAGCATTCTCAATCTCTCCGTCACGAATTCTCTGGCTTGCGGGCTGCCCTCGTCATAAAAGCAAAGAGCGGCTTTCCCCAAGTGTTCCAGGACGTGAAAGATGTCCAGCACGAAAAAGGCTGCAGGAAAATATGCGCATACCAGTGCCCAGAGAGAACGCTCTCCGTCCAGGATACAGACCAGCTCGTTACCTTTCGGCAATCGCTGTTCGACAGCCTTCTTCAGGCGGGCCACCGTCTTTTCCGAACCATCGGTGAGGCTGCCCCACGTAAGCTTGTCCTGGAGTTTGGGCCTGGAATCGAAACTACCCTCGTCCGATACCTCACGGACAATGTCGTCCTCCGTGCGGACGTAACGTGGAGTGACGTAGGTGGAGATCACGGTTGCCATCTTCTTCTTTCCGGGCTTGTCGGGATCAACGGAGACCCTCTCGGGACCGGCCCCGCCTTCCTGGGGCTTACGAATAACCACCCCCTTCTTGTCTACGGTAGCGACCGTTACCACAGCATCCGGACAAAGATCCGGCGGGGCCTTCTCTGCGTAGTATCGATCCACCTCGTCGCAGACGTCTCCCACAATGCTCTCCAGTGAACGAATTGGCATCCTTACGGGAAAGAAGGAACGAAAAATCTCCTCCGCATCCTCGTAGCTCATCGAAACCGCAAGCCGGGAAGAGAACTCCTGAACCAGGTATGAATAGCCTCTCTCAGGCAAGTTGATCTCTCCATCCAAAGGAAAGACTCCCGGTGAGCCGGTTGCGTGATAGTAGGCTCTCCGGATGGATATCGTTCCAAAGATGGACCGATATGCACATCCCCTGTCACGAACATATGGCAATCGATGGCCCTGGGGTTCGATGATCTCCTTGCCGGCATATCCGGTCCCCTTTTCAGACACAAATTCTTCAAGAGCCGCTTTCCCGACCGCCATCACCATGGGAAGAAGCTGCCTTTCTACTTCCCCGATTTCCATTCCTTGCGCTGACTCTCGCACAAAGGCGAGAATCTCATTGACCAGCGAGATTATGTTCGGTATTCCTTGTTCCATATCCGGTCCTCCCCAGCGGATACATCGTTCGCCAAACGTCATGTACCCCATAAGAGGACCGGAAACCACTCCTTTCTCCGTGCTATCTACTCGTTTTTACTTGAGCCACTCATGACAAGAAATCGCGGCACCCGGACTGTGAACACCGCCAGCCCCACTGCGTCTGCAACATTTAGTATCTTGCCGGGAATTTCTTCGAATTTCGTGACGCGGATATAGATAAACGTGAGGAGGCCGAAGATTACCGCAATCTCCAGGGCACTGGCATCAGTAACCCAATTGACCGGCCGCACATCGAGACAAAGGTCCCTCAGCGTTCCACCACCTATGCCGGTCAAAACCGCGGCAACCACGACACCGAATAGATCCATGTTCTTTCGGGCAGCAGCCATAGCCCCGCCAATAGCGAAGACCGCCGTCCCGAACAAGTTCAGGTAATAGATCACCTGGTCCACCTCCTCGCTACAATACTACGAAGGCGGCAAATGCCTGACTCTGCTTTGGTGTCAGGGAGTATACGGGCCATAATGGGCGGCTCAACCCGTCAGCATGCTTTCCTCAATTTCTTCCAACTTCGTCTGCAACTCCTCCCATCGGCTTTCCAGTTCTTTGATCTCCTTATCCAGGAGAGGAGCTGCTTCCAGAAGGGGAACAATTGATTCCTTGTTGTCATAAACGGCCGGATCTGCGAGTCGACTTTCTATTTCCTTTTTGCGGGACTCTTTGGCTTCAAGTTCTCGTTCTATCTTGTGGATCTGGTCTCTGATTGGAGCCTGTCTCTTGAACAGCGCGATCCTGTTCTGGGCTTCCCGCCGTTTGCGCTCCTTGCGGGATTCCCCTTTGGGAGCCGATTCGACTTCGCTAATAGCGGGCGTCGCATTCAGGGCTGGAACTTCCGGCTCAGCTTGTGACTCGAGTCTCTTTTTGTACTGGTAATCCTCATAATTTCCGAGGTAGTACTCAGCGCTCCCCTTCTCGACTTCCAAAATGCCGGTGCAAATCGCATTCATGAGGCGGCGGTCGTGGGTGATGAGCACAAGCGTCCCCCCGTAATTTTTCAAGCCTTCCTCGAGGATTTCACAGGAGGGAATGTCCAGGTGATTCGTAGGCTCATCCATTAGCAGCAAGTTAGGCGGTGACAGAAGTATCTTGGTGAGCGCCAACCTGCTCTTTTCGCCGCCGGAGAGCACTTTGACCTTTTTTTGCACTTCATCCCCGGAGAAGAGGAACACGGCAAGGAGATTGCGAACCTCCTGTTCCGGGATGCCGGAAGAAGCGCTGGATGTTTCCTCCAACACAGACCTCTCCAAGTTCAGGTTTTCGTACTGGTGCTGCGCACAATAACCTGGCTTGACCATATACCCGTACTTCACGGTCCCTCCCTCGTAAGGCAACTGCCCGGCAATGATTTTCATCAAAGTGGATTTGCCTGCACCATTTGGGCCGACCAGCCCGATGCGATCTCCTCGGTCTACGTTGAGAGAGAATCCGTTGTACACAGTATTTTGGCCGTACCTCTTCACCAAGTCCTTTATCTCCAGGACCCGCTTGCCGGAAGAAGGCGGCTGGGGAAAAGTGAACTTGAGGGTTTTTGGCCGTGGAGGGAGTTCGACCTTGTCCATTTTGTCCAGCATCTTGATTCGGCTTTGAACCCGGCTGGCAGACCGTGCTTTGACCCTGTTCTGGTTGACGAATTTCTGTATGCGTTTGATCTTCTCTTGCTGATTCTTGTATGAGGCGATCAGGATTTGATCCTGCATCTGCCTTGTCCTTTCGTACGTGTCATAGTTGCCGGAATACAAAGAGACCTTGCCCCGATTCACCTCTGCCAGCTTGGTCACCAATCGGTTCAAAAAGGCCCGATCGTGCGACGCCAGCACGAGCGCGCCCTTGAAGCCCGCGAGGTATTCTTCGACCCAGAGGAGACTTTCCAGGTCCAAGTGGTTCGTAGGCTCGTCCAGCAGGAGCACATCAGGTTCCGAAAGAAGAATCTTTGCAAGGGCTACCCGCATGCGCCAGCCGCCTGAAAACTCGCTCCAGCGGCGTTGCTCATCCCGGGGTTGGAACCCCAGGCCCTGCAGGACCTTTAACGCACGAGCCTCCAACGTATAACCGTCGTAACGCTCGAACTCCAGTTGGAGACGCCCCTGCTCCTCTATGAGGGATTCCGCGTGAGCGCTGTGTTCGGAAAGGACGGCCATTTCCTTTTGCAGATGGTGAAGGCGTTCGCCCACATTTCGCAGATCCTCCGAGATGTTCATGACTTCTTCCAGGATCGGGCCGTCATTTCCCTGTATCAGCTCCTGGTGAAGCACTCCCATCCGGATTCGCTTCTCGATAGAGACATCCCCATCATCCGGCGTGATAACACCTTCCATCATGCCGAGAATTGTAGATTTGCCTGCGCCGTTGGGGCCGACTATTCCTATGCGGTCGCCCCTCTGAACGCTTATGTTCACGTCCTGGAACAGAGGTTTGCCATTGAAGAATTTTGAAACGTTATTAAGAAAGATCAAGTCTTTTCTCCGGTGATTACAGAATTCGAGGCCAACGCCATTATAGACCCTTAGGGTCTTCTTTCCCAACCGTTCAGACTGCATCCGCCGAGTTTCGCGGACAATACGGTCCAATCATCTTATTAGAGTTTGACAAGCGACAACACTTGCTCAACAACATAAAAGGATGTGGTGAATCCCCTGGCAGGGGCAACAGCCCCGCGAGGCGCGGGACAAGCTATGATATTTTTTTTGGCGCCCATAATCCGGGAATTACCGCATCACGTCCGAAAGTCTTGACCCCGCCGCTCCCACCGTGCTACAAAAAAAAGAATAATTTCCGACCGGCCTGACTCGGCACTCTACAATCCGAGACCACGTCTCCTTATGAAAGCTCGCAATTCAGTCGACTTGACGCAAAGGACGCTTGCGGTTCTCGACGGTGGTAGGGGCCGAGCATCGCATAATGATTACATCAAACCTGACGGATCGGTGAACCGAGGAGACTATGGCAGAGATAAAAGCTTTCAGGGCCGTTCATTACAGCGGCGGTTTCTCGCAGGAGCTCGACCGGATAATAACTCCGCCTTACGATGTTATCTCCGCTGAAGAACAGGAAGCGTTTTATCGCTCCCATCCTCATAACATGATTAGGTTGGTTCTTGGAAAGCAGTATCCGGACGATTCATCTTCGAATAATCGTTACACGAGAGCCGCGACCACGCTGAGTCAATGGCTCCAAGAAGAGGTCCTGGTTCGGGACGAACGTCCTGCGTTCACTGTTTATCAGATGGAATTCGAACTACCTGACGGGGGCCGAGACTCAATAGACGGCATTGTTGCATTAGTCAAGGTGGACGATTACGGTAAAGGCAAGGTGCTGCCTCACGAAAAGACATATAAAGGCCCCAAGCAAGACCAACTGAACCTTCTCAAGGCTTGCAGGGCGAGCTTTACTCCTATCCATGCACTGTTCAGTGACGAACACGATGTGGTGGTCCGGGAGTATGGCCGTTTCATGCAGCGACCGCCGGAACAAGAAGCCCGTGATGCCAACGGAAGCATTCACCGGACGTGGACCGTCAGTGACGACGAGGCGATCGCTAAGATAAGAGGCGTCCTTCAAGAGGAGAGTCTGTTCATAGCCGACGGCCATCATAGGTACGAGACGGCTCTGGCCTTCAGGAACGAAGAGCGCGCTTCCCGACCTTCGCAGACCGGAGGTCCGCATGAGTACGTCATGATGTTCCTCACATCCATGTCCCATCCGGGCTTGATGATCCTGCCCGCCCACCGCATGGTGAAGGGGCTGGCCGGACTTGACCTCGGGCAAATGCAAACAATTCTAGAACCTTACTTTTCGGTGGAAGCGCTGCCTTTTTCGACTGAAAGCCGGGAAGAGGTGTCCAATACGCTTATACAGAGGATTCGCTCGTATTCGAATGTGGGCGGGAAATTCGGAATGGTGGTTCGGGGGGAAGACTGTTTTCGACTGATTAGACTCAAAGACTTTAAAGCGGTCGATTCTCTTATGGATGTCGATATTCCATCCACTTTGCCGCGGCCTGGATGTGACCATCCTGCGGGAAATCATACTGGGGCATGCCTTGGGACTGGACAAGGATAATGCCGAAGGGCACATAGAATACACGCCGTTGGTGAGCGTGGCTTTGAGCAGGGTCCTTAAGGGTGAAATTCAGGTTAGCTTTATTCTTAATCCCACGCGGGTAGACCAGATGCGTGCGGCTGCGGAGTTGGGTCATAAGCTGCCGCAGAAGTCCACGTATTTTTATCCTAAAATTTCTTCCGGTCTCGTGTTGAACGTTTTTTGACGTCTGGGGCAAGTTGTTTTCGCTGAGTTGAAACTTCAGCGGAACGGAATCTCGGGCTGTTGACACTTAATTCTCAAATGAAAGAAGCAGACGATTCCGTCAACGGCCTGTTCGGAAACAAAGTCCAGGTTATACAGGCGCTAAAGGGTTACCGAGTCTCGGAAGACGCGGTTTTCCTCACTTGGTTTGCGTGCCCCTGTCCGGGCGAATTCGTGTTGGACGCGGGGACCGGGTGTGGGGCCATTGCCTTCGGCCTAGCGGTGAGAGAGCCTTCAATCATCGTTGTCGGCCTCGAAATCCAGGACGCGCCGGCCGCGCGGGCAGCAAAAGGTGTTCGACTCAATCGGCTTTCCGCTAATGTCGGCATTGTTCGCGGTGACTTCCGGGAAGCTGACAACTTTTTCCGCCCCAACATCTTCGATTTGGTGGTTTGCAATCCTCCCTATCACGAACTGGGCCGCGGACGAATAAGCCGGCATCAAGAAAGAGCTGTATCAAGACATGAGATGATGATGCCTCTGGACGATCTCTTCAGAGTGTCCGCCAGGCTACTGAAGGCAAGCGGACGACTCTCCTTGATCTACCCGGCCTCCGGCATCGAACGTATTCGAAAGTGTGTGAAAACGGCTGGATTTGAGCCCGAGCGTATGCTATGGATTCACGCCCACGAGGGAGTTGAGCCGTCCCTGGTCTGCGTAGAGGCGACGAAGGATTTGGGCCGTGTGCCTCTGGTGGAATCTTCGTTATTCCTCTATGATGATCGTGGAGAAAGAACACAGGCAGCAAGAGCGATTCTGTCGGGCGAAGATCTAAGGCCGCGTACTTGAAGTTCCTGCCTTCATCAGGTAGAAATCTTAATAGAGCGCATTGAGATTTGCGCCGAAGATGAGCCTGAAATCGAATAGCTTATGAAGAAGACCCATCCATCCTATGAAGTATCGCCGGGCCTCGGGCACCGCGGGAGGTGAACTTGGAAGAATTTGTGCGAATCAAAAGACTTCCCCCTTACGTCTTCCAGGTGGTCAATGAACTTAAGATGAAGCTGCGCCATGCCGGAGATGACGTCATCGATCTGGGCATGGGGAATCCTGACCTTCCCACACCCAACCACATTGTAAGCAAGGTGATTGAGGCGGTGCAGAATCCTAGAAATCATAGGTACAGCGCATCCGCGGGCATACCCAAGTTGCGTCAGGCTTTTGCCGCCTGGTGGGGGCGGCGGTATGGGGTGGACCTGGATGCCGATACGGAAATTGTGGCGACCATGGGCGCAAAGGACGCTTTGGCACACCTCGTCTTGGCTATAGTCCAGCCCGGTGATGTGGTTTTCGCCCCCTCTCCGACGTATCCTATCCATCCATATTCTGTGGTCATAGCAGGCGGGGATCTAAGACACATCCCCATCAGACCTGACAGTGATTTTTACGAGGATCTAAGGGCCGCTGCCCGCTTGACGTGGCCGTTACCCAAAATTCTGATAATTTCATTCCCTCACAATCCGACCACAATGGTTGTGGACCAGGACTTCTTCAAGAGAATCGTGGACTTTGCCCACGAATACAAGATCATGGTGATACACGACTTTGCCTATGCAGACCTCACTTATGATGGATTTAAGGCCCCGAGCTTCCTTGCAGTTCCCGGCGCAAAAGAAGTAGGTGTGGAGATCTTCTCCATGTCCAAAAGTTACGCCATGGCCGGGTGGCGAGTCGGATGCGCCGCGGGCAATGCCCAAATGATCGAAGCACTCAGGCGATTGAAGAGTTACATCGATTATGGAATGTTCCAGCCGATTCAGATCGCGGCCATCATAGCCCTGAATGAGACGCAGGAGTGTGTTGGACATATCGTGGCGGAATATAAGGATCGGCGGGACGCTCTGTGTTCCGGGCTGAACGATTGTGGGTGGGAAGTGATCCCGCCAAAAGGGACAATGTTCGTGTGGGCTAAGATACCCGAGCAATTCCGGGCCATGGGTTCATTGGAGTTTTCCAAGCTGGTCGCGGAACAGGCCAAGGTGGCAGTGAGCCCGGGCATAGGATTTGGACCTTTCGGGGACGAGTACGTCAGGTTCGCCCTGGTTGAAAACCGGATGCGAATTAATCAAGCGGTTCGAGGCATCAGACATTTCCTAACTCGTGAGCGCTCGAACGGAAAAATCGCGGGGGGCGAGGTACGTTCCGCGGCAGTGTGATCCTACCGCTCGCTGCTCCGGTAGGTACGGGCGATCCTGCCCGTCAGTAGGATGTCCCACGAAACGCGGGATTGCCCGTCGTTTTTGGACGGAGCGGGTATCTGTCCAACCCGTGGGCAGTGTGCCATTTGTTTGAAAGCGCATAAGCACTGGCTGGATTTCCGCGCGCGGCAATGGCGTGAGAGATTGCTCTTGCTGTTTGTGCGGTATTACTCTCTTTGCGGAGGAGGCGTGCTGCTCTTCGCCTTTGATGCCTTGATGTATGACGCCCCCTTTGCGGCGTAGCACCGAAACGTATCAAGGTCTGAAGTCGTGTCATGCTTTCTTCTGATGTTCTCCGCCCCTGAAGTTCGTGCCGGACTTGCCTAAGTTTCACATTAAATGAGGACAGCGTATGCGTGAAATTTCCATCGGACTGATAGGATTCGGCACTGTGGGATCCGGTGTCGTTCAGATCCTTCAGCGTAATCGAGACATTCTGGAAGCTCGGGCAGGTTTGCCCATTCGCCTCAAGCGTATCGCGGACAAGGACATTGTATCCGACCGGGGCGTGCAGGTGAATCCTTCGCTGCTCACGACAAATGCGCGGGAAATTCTCGAAGATCCGGACATATCCATCGTAGTGGAACTGATAGGCGGGTATGAACCGGCTAAGAGCTTTATATTGGAGGCCTTTCAGAACAAAAAACAGGTAGTGACGGCCAATAAAGCCCTGTTGGCCGAACACGGACCGGAAATATTTCGCGCGGCCCATGAAGCCGGCGTTGACATAGCGTTTGAGGCGGCAGTGGCAGGCGGGATACCCATACTTCGGTCGCTGCGGGAAGGATTGGTAGCCAACCGGTTTGAAAAGGTTCTTGCCATACTCAATGGCACGTGCAACTTTATTCTGAGTGCAATGAGTGGGAACCCGGGTATCTCGTTTGACGAGATGCTGCGGCAGGCCCAGAAACTCGGGTACGCCGAGGCCGATCCGAGCCTCGATGTGGACGGAATCGATGCGGCACACAAGCTGGTTCTTGTACTAGGCCTGACTCACGGGATTAGAATGCCGGTAAACGGCATCCATGTGGAGGGGATCCGGGGAATCGAGCCGTTTGACGTGATCATGGCCAAGGAATTCGCTTACAAGATCAAGCTCTTGGCCGTCATTATCAGTCACGGAGACGCGGTCGAAGCGCGGTTGCACCCGACTATGCTTCCCGAACATCATCCTCTTGCACAGGTAGATGGGGTATTTAACGGCATATACCTTCAAGGCGACATGGTGGGAGAGCAGCTCTTTTACGGTCGAGGGGCAGGGAAGGAACCTACCGCGTCGGCCGTGGTGGGAGACGTGATAGAAACCGCGCGGAATATTGTTCGCGGCGAGGCCGGTCGCGTGCCGCCCTTGGGCTACCCCGAGAATTGGAAGACAGCCGGCCGCGTGCTGGATATGAAGGAGATCGTAACTAATTACTACATACGCATACAAGCCAGGGACCAACTAGGAGTGCTTTCGAAGATTTCCGGGATCATGGCCGATCATCATATAAGCATCCACTCAGTGGTGCAGAAACGGCGGCAAAGTTCCGGAACCGTGCCGGTGGTGTTTCTTACCCATCTGGCCCGGGAAGCGGACATTCAGGACGCTTGCAGCAAAATCGGGCGACTGGACGCAGTCGAAGGTCCGTTGATAATAATGAGGATAGAAGACGAGGCCCTTGCCTGATTGCCGGGAGACCGGCCAAATGACATTACCGGAGGTAGAATGAATATCTGGAAGGGAATTATTAGGCAGTATCCGGAGTTCTATCATTTTGACAACCAGGACCACGTCATCACGATGCTGGAAGGAAACACTCCGCTGATTCCCGTACCCCGGCTTGCCGCAAAGATCGATCCGGGGATCAAGCTGTTCCTGAAATTTGAGGGGCTGAACCCGTCATGCTCTTTCAAAGACCGGGGCATGACTATGGCTGTATCCCGAGCCGTAGAAACGGGCGCGAAGTCGATAATCTGTGCCTCCACCGGTAATACGTCAGCTTCCGCCGCGGCTTACGCTGCTCGAGCCGGCATAAGAGCTTTCGTGGTGATTCCCGAAGGGAAGATCGCACTGGGGAAGCTTGCTCAGGCAATGATACATGGAGCAACCGTGATCAAAGTCCTCGGCAACTTTGACCAGGCAATGAAAGTAGTGAAGGAAATCGCGGAGAATTATCCGTTGACGCTGGTCAATTCCCTCAATCCCCATCGGATCGAAGGCCAAAAATCGCAGGCCTTCGAAATCTGCGATGTATTGGGTGATGCTCCCGATTATCATGTGCTGCCTGTGGGCAACGCCGGCAACATAACCGCCAATTGGGCCGGGTACAAGGCTTACAGATCTGCCGGAAAGATAAAATCTCTCCCGAAGATGTTTGGGTTCCAGGCCGAAGGGGCGGCCCCTATTGTGAGGGGTCACGTGATTGAGAATCCCGAAACCATTGCGACCGCCATACGAATCGGCAATCCGGCATCCTGGAAACACGCTGAAGAGGCTCGCGACGAGTCGGGCGGTCTGATAGACATGGTTAGTGACGATGAGATCGTTGAGGCTTACAAGATGGTGGCTTCAACAGCCGGCGTGTTCTGCGAACCGGCCTCGGCCGCTTCCATCGCAGGGGTGATAAAGAAGAGCAAAGAAGGGCTCTTCACCAAAGGCGACAGGATTGTTTGCACACTTACAGGACACGGGCTCAAGGACCCGGATAATGCTATCAGGGTATCTGTTGAGGCGGTAACCTGTGAGCCGGAGATAAAGAAGGTGTTGAATGTCCTCGGACTCTGAAAAAAAATACATTATTCTTGTCCCTGACGGAATGGCCGATTCTCCTGTCTCTGAATTAGGTGGCCAAACTCCACTAAAAGCTGCGAGGACTCCCTGGATGGATAAGATGGCCTCATCAGGGGTTGTGGGGGTAGCCCGAACCATTCCGGATGGGATGGAGCCTGGTAGCGACGTAGCCAATTTGTCCATCATGGGATATCCTCCGTCGTCAGTTTATACCGGTAGGGCCCCTCTTGAAGCGGCCTCAATGGGAGTCGACCTGCGGCCGAACGATGTTGCTTTCCGGCTAAACCTTGTGACCCTGGAACGCAATTACACCATCATGGCCGACCACAGTGCAGACCACATTTCCACCGCGGAAGCACACGAAATAGTAGCTTCTCTACAGCCGGAAGCGGAATTAATGGGGCTTACCATAGTGCCGGGGGTCTCGTTCAGGAATCTTCTCGTCTGGCCGGATGGTCCGAGTGGTTGCGTGACCCATGCCCCTCATGACTTTCCATCGGGGGAGCTTGCCAGAAAGTTTCCTTCAGGAGAAGGAGCCGACCTGCTGCTGCGCCTAATCATCAAGTCCTGGAAACTTCTTGAAGACCATCCGGTAAACGAACGGCGAATTAAACGGTGCCAGGGCCCGGCTAATTCAGTTTGGCCATGGGGGCAAGGGAAAGCTCCCAGAATTCTGACACTCGGAGACAGATTCGGCATTACAGGCTCTGTCGTTGCCGCTGTGGACTTAGTTCGCGGCATCGGCAAGTATGTGGGTCTGGAAATAATAGATGTGCAAGGCGCCACCGGTTACATCGACACCAACTACCAGGGTAAGGTCGAACGTGCTCTGGACTCACTGAAGGAGAAGGATTTCGTGTTTCTCCATGTCGAAGCCCCTGACGAAACTTCTCACTCGGGCCAACTCGACCTGAAGATCAAGGCGATTGAGGATTTCGACGACAAGGTTGTCGGACCTATGTTGGCTGGGCTGTCGGCGTTCCCCAGGTGGCGTATCCTTCTGATGCCGGACCATCATACCCCGTTGGCCACCAGAACTCACTCCGCCGATCCGGTCCCGTTTATTCTGCTCGATTCGCGACAATGGAACTCTTCCGGAAAAGACGCTTCCCTTGGTTTTACGGAAGAGGCCGCGTCTGCTTCGGGTCGATTGGTAGAGGATGGATCAAAGATGATAGAGATGCTGCTGAACAAAGGAGTAGATTAGGGTACGTGAGGGACAAGGTCTCCTACCAATGCGCGTGCAACTGAGTGACAATCCGCCATAGTGCTGGTTAAGCTTGGCAACTTACCTCCTATCCGTCACCCCGGACTCCGATCCGGGGTCCAGTCTGGATGCCCGCCTGCGCGGGCATGACGACAGGCAAGATGCCTGTCCCACGCGAAGCAGTGTCACTCTTTGGAAAGCGAATCGGCATCAGAAATCCTATCTTACTTTCTCGTTCCCCTGCCCGCCTGGGAACGAGAAAAAGCAGCTTCTTCTCCGGTGGGACGGGCATCTTGCCCGTCGCTTAATAACGGGCAAGATGCCCGTCTCACTAAGAATTCAGCGTGGCGCGACATCTGCCGGGGCAAAGCCCCTCCTTAATGTGTTTTCGCTTATGCTCCTTATATTCATAAAGCGCAAAAGATAGTCAGGTCCTCCTGCCTTGGAGCCGACACCCGACATGCCGAATCCCCCAAACGGCTGCCTTCCTACAAGTGCACCGGTTATTCTCCTGTTTATGTAGAGATTGCCTACCTGAAGTTCACGACGTGCTTTTTCAATGTTTGCAGGACTCCTGGAAAATATGCCCCCTGTCAGAGCGTATTGTGTGTCGTTGGCAATGCTTATGGCCCTGTCTATATCCGGCGCCCTCATCACTGTAAGCACAGGGCCGAAGATCTCTTCTCGCGTGATTGCAGAATCGGGGTTCGCGTCCGCTATTATGACCGGCCCGACGAAATATCCTTCGCCGGTCGTCTTCCTCACAAGAAGCGGCTTGCCTTCTTTCTCGCCTATTCCGATGTAGCGCCGGACCTTTCTCAGCGCGGCTTCATCCACCAGCGGTCCCATGCCATTCTGAGGGTTGTCCGGAGGACCGATCTTTACGCTTTCCATGGCCTCTTTAAGCCTGACTGTAAATTGGTCGAAGATCTTGCCCACAATGATCGCCCTCGAACAGGCTGAGCACTTCTGTCCCTGGAATCCGAGAGCCGATTCCAGTACCCCTTTTATGGCCTCGTCCAGGTCAGCGGTTTCATCTACGATGATGGCATTCTTTCCGCCCATCTCTGCTATAACGCTCTTCACATTCCTCTGTCCCGGCGATATCTCGCCCACGCGTTTTACAATGCCCAGCCCCACATCCTTTGAGCCAGTAAATGCTATGAAGTCTATTTTCGGATGAGAGACCAGGTATTCTCCAACTTCGCCACCCGGACCCGGCACGAACTGCAGAATCCCGGGAGGAAGACCGGCGGCTTCGAACACTTCCTGAAGCATTCGGCCACAGATAGGAGCCAGACCGGACGGTTTGAATATAACGCAGTTTCCCGTGACAATCCCTGCTGACACCATGCCTGTCGGTATGGCCAGGGGGAAATTCCAAGGGGATATAACTACTCCTACTCCCTTGGGTTCATAGAGATACTGATTTTGCTCGCCGGGGTAATGCCCAAGAACAATCGGCCTACCAAGCCTTGTCATCTCCCGGCCGTCGTACTCGAGATAGTCGATCGCTTCAGCGACATCACCGTCCGCGTCTTCCCAACCCTTCCCGACCTCGTACACTTCTATAGCTGCCAATTCGAACCTACGATTTCTCATCTCCTCGGCTGCACGGAACAAATAACCGGCCCTTTCCTCGGGGGAAGTCTTAATCCATGCGTCCTTGGCTTTTCGCGCCTCTTCGACCGCTTTCTCTGCATGGTGTCGGTCGCCGGACGCGACTCTACCTACAATTTCACTCGGCCGAGCCGGGTTTTTCGATTCTATCTCCACGTCGGTCCAAACCTCTTCTCCGCCCAAGACGATCGCATATCTCTCGTTGAAACGCTGCCGTAATCCCGCCAGGGCTTCGTTCATCTTTTCTCTGTTGAGAGACTTGGAGAAATCGACAGGTGGTTCGTTCCTGAAACTGTTCGCATGGGTTTCTTTCTCAATCTCACTATCACCGGGTAGCGGGGCCTTGATCAACTCGTCGAATGGCTGTTGTTCGAGAAAGGATTTTGTGAGGAAGGATTCGTTCGAAGTGTTCTCGAGCAGTCTCCTGATCAGGTATGCCATCCCCGGAATAAGTTCTCCCAGCGGGGTGTAGACGCGGACCCGATAATCCATCTTCCGCAGGGCGTGCCGCACGGGCTCCGCCATTCCGTAGATCATCTGGAACTCAAAGGAATCTCTCGGAAGATTGAGAGAATCCGCCACGGCTATTGCGTGACTGATGCTTCTGATATTGTGCGTGGCAATGGCGGGACGAATATACCTGGTATTCTCAAGCAATATTGCGGTGAGTTCTTCGTAGTTGAAATCAGTTTCCGATTTATTCACGAAGACCGGAACAGGCCAACCTTTTTGGCGATTTATTACCGTTTCATAGTCCCAGTAAGCGCCTTTGACCAGACGGACCGTAATTCTTCTGTCATTCTTCTTTGCCCATCCGATTATTCCCTGGAGATCTTGCTTAGTTTCTCTGAGATAGCCCTGGAGTGCTATGCCCGCGAAAGAGAAG
The DNA here is from genome assembly GCA_963789265.1 of uncultured delta proteobacterium. GTDB lineage: Bacteria > Desulfobacterota > Desulfomonilia > Desulfomonilales > Desulfomonilaceae > CAWBBA01. The sequence goes on from CAWBKB010000001.1 coordinate 849,115, forward strand.
ACCGAGTGTTCTTCAAGAAGGGCCTCGAAAATGGCGATAGAGAGATCCTTGAGGTAGTATTGCTCCATGTCGAGGGTAATGGAAGCACCGGCTTCGCCCGCCATCTCGACTATCGGCCCCAGAGCGAGCTTCAGATTTTCAATAAAACCTTCCCAGTCCATTGGGTCAATCTGCGAGTAAAAGGACGTGACTTTTAGCGAGACGTCCATAGATGGGATGTGGCCGTGATCGTCGCTATGGAGAATGGCCGGTCTGTTCCATTCGATAGGTTTACCGCCGAGGAAATTCAAAAGCTCGCCATATCTTGCGGCATAATGACTTGCCTCTGTTTCGCTCAGCACCTCCTCACCCAAAAGATCGAGGCTTATATCCAAACCTTCGCTCCGGAGCCTTGCCAGGGATTTCAGAGAATCCTTTGGATTTGTGCCGGCTATGAATTGTGCGGCAAGCGATTCGACAGTGCTCCTGGTGACCTTCGCGGCCATACGGGGAAGAATGCCTTTTCCCGGAATCAGCCCTAACCCCTGACGGAATATCATTGGTGTGCCTTCCAGGCCGGAGAAGTATTCGTTGAGCAATTTGACCACAAGCTCATCCGTTTTCAGGCAAGGCAGAACGTCCACAAACCTGAAGAGTTGGATCCTGAAGGCTTCATCCTTCATTGCCCATTCCATGATCTTTCCCTTCCACCTCCGCCTGTCGAATACGGAGGGGACTTGCTCACCGATCAGCGAATAAATTTCACGGCCTGCATCTCTTGTCCTCTCTTCCAGGTCTTGATTCCGGTCCATATTAATCCCTCGGTCTGTGGCGCATGCCTAGCGCGGTGGGTGCTAATTCGGAATTTGGAGGCAGATGGGGCACCTCATGATGAGGCGGGTGTTACCGTAAAGCATTTGTCACAAGGTTTGCAACACCGGCAGTCGAGTGACCCCGTCTGTTTGACATCACCAAGCATAATAAACACTTTATGATAGAGGAATGGACGGGAAAGGATTTTCGCTTCAACGAAGCGGCAATTGCGATCATTCAACATGATAATGCGAATATAGGCCGCTTTTGCGCCAAGCCTTTAGAGGCTGGCAGGGAGAAAGAATAATGAGATACACAGCGATCATGTTATCAATCGGTTTGGCCGCTGCGGCAATAGTAGTCCTCGGTGTAGGATCCGGTTACGCGCAATCGACTTCAGGAACCGCCTTCTTGCTCGCGTCCGCGGCAATTGGAGGCTCGGTGATTGGAACTGCGGCACCAGGGCCCTTCATGCTAGCGTTCGCCAGACACGGAAGAGCGTTCCGAGGCGGGCTTTACCGCGGTGGTAATTTCGGCAGAGGTTTCTACGGTTTCTACGGATATCCTGGGTATTCGTACTATTATGGTGAATACCCCGAGTACTACGACACAACGCCAGCCCAATCTTGTGTGTGGAACGGATATTCGTACACCTGCTACAACTTTTAAGTTAGATCGGTCGTTGGTCAAGGGGCATCGGGCCGCTAATGTCGTCCCGAAAATAATGCCTCAGATGCGTATGCTCAAGAGAGCAAATTTTTCATTTGACGCGCTCCGCTCGGTTAAAGATCCCTCTTGATCCCCTTGAAAGAAAAGCGAAAAGCGGCTTTTATCCCCTTTGTAAAGGGACACAGGAGGGATTGTCCTCTCGCTTGCTGCCGGTCTCATGTTGAAAGTGGAGTCAGGGTTGACCGGGCGGAGCTACCTAATGTATCCTAAAAAATTGTTGGGATCTCGGAGACTTTGCGGAAGTCTCCCATGGGGTCCGTGGGCGTCAACAGACATCGTGGCCAAAATCCCGTCTGGAGACCTCGGGTTTCGGAGCCACCTCCAATCCGGCATAGCTACGATAAACGTGAACTACCGTCGCTGGCTGGCCTGCGCGGACGGCTCAAGACACCAAACCCCTTTTCGAGATGTAACACCGGAAAGAATAGGAGCGTTTCGTGCCTAAGAAAATGTACCTGGGCATAATCGGCGTCTTGGTGGGAATTACCCTTGTGATCATGTCAATAACCGCCAGGAATCGTAGCGGCAAGTTTGCTCAGGCTGCTCTGGACGGAAACACCGCGGAGGTCGCCAGGTTTCTCGCTGACGGTATGGACGTCAACAGCAGGGCGGCCCAGGGCTTGACCGCTCTCATGGCAGCGTCGAACAAAGGGCGAACTGAAGTAGTCCAGCGACTAATCAAAGCCGGAGCCGATGTGAACATAGCGAGCAATTCCGGTGGAACCGCTCTCATGGATGCTTCATGGAACAGTCACGTCGACGTGGTGAAGATGCTGTTGGCAAACGGGGCTGACGTGAATGCAAAAGACAAATTGGGTACCACCGCCTTGGCAGGGGCTATCGGCCAGAATCGAACCGAAGTGGCTAAAACGCTCATTGAACGAGGGGCTAACGTCAATGTCAGAGCTAATGACGGCAAAACCCCTTTGATATTAGCATGTCGTGATGGATTCACCGCAATGGTTCGATTGTTGCTGGAAAATGGCGCTAGCCCGAAAGTTGCGGATAAAGAGGGCTTCACCCCTCTCATGTACGCCGCTGTAAAAGGCCGTGTCGAAGCGGCCGGGCTACTGCTGGAAAAAGGTGCCAACGTCAACGCGGTCGAGAATTCGGGCGGCACCGCTCTTATGCTTGCATCTTACGAAGGTCAGTTTGAAATGGCAAAGCTGCTTCTTCAGAAAGGCGCGGATGTCAATATCAAGGAGAAGACCGGAAGGACGGCCTTGTCGATGGCTTCGGCAAAAGCTCGCGAACGCGTTGTGCAACTCTTAAAGGGACACATGTCTCAGCCATGACCCGGATCGCTGTTGAGCTGCTCACGAGACTTTGCAGTCGCTGTCCGGCACACTCTCGCAAAGATTAAGCATGATTCCAATTGCGGCGGCCACTAGACTGGGGAATCGGTCCGGGTTTTGTCCGGGCCAGAGCAGGATCGCTTCCTTTTCATTCACAAGCAAAACATCGATGTCTCGGCGATGCTCAACGCAGAAACGACGCAGTTCCGGACCGAAAATCCAAGGGGGCGAGGCCGGGCGGCCAAAGAGCGCAAACGACCTGGAGAATTCTTGGTCATAGGGGAAGCCGTATAGTCGCAAAGCTCGGTTCCAGCGAAATGCTTCCAAGAAAATGCTGGAGTATTTTAGCAACGCTATCTGCCCCGGCAGATTGATTTCCTCAGTCGTGACCAGACATACTACTCCACGAAAGATCAAAGGAACGCGCATGAACAGGTTCCAGACGGCAAAATCGGTGATAACAATGTTAAATCCCCGCACTCCGCTTTTCAGCGTATTCAATCCTTCGCCGTAGCAGAATGCGGACTCTTCCGGGTGGAAGCGAGATAACCTCGGCAAGAAAAATTCAGACAAGGACGGATATCTTGTTTTGCGGTTATCGAACTCGAACCCCATTTTCTCGGCGGCATTTTTCCATCGCCGGGCCTTTCTGCTTTCAATGATGACCCCTGCGATATCTCCTGCGAGAAAGGCAACGACGAACACAATGCCACATACAACGAAATATATAGCGGAGTGCGCATCTTGGATGCCCATCTTCCCGCTCCCTTCTTCCTTCTTGGAATGAAGATATTCATTTAATCTCCTTTGGCCAGGTTTAGTTCAGGATTCGAGTCGGAAAACGAGACTGAAGCACCATCACTCAGAAATAACAGGGGTTCCTTCAAAGGCTCCGGTGAGATACAATTAGAAGATGTTCCTTCGAATTGCTCCGGTCAGCAGGTCGCGCGATGGGAAATCGGCCTTCTTGGAGTAATGCCTTGGGATCCAACGTTCGTAGAATTCGCAGAGCACCGAAAAGACTTTCTTCGACCCCTGATTGAGACCCTCATGTCCGAACAATCCTTTTTGAACATACCCTCCGAGTTGCTGAAAGCGCTGCTCAACAATCCGCACGAATCACTGATACTCGTGGACGCCCAAGGTGTCGTGCGTTACATCAGCACGTCCAACGATGGCTTCTACGGCCCCTCCAGCAACGAGGCCGTGGGCCGGCACATACTGGAACTAAATCCCGCCAGCGAGCTGACGAGAGTCCTTGAAACCGGTCGCGCAGAGATAGGCGAATTTTTCATGCTTGGAGGCAAAGAGCGCGTTGTCACGCGCATACCTCTTCGCGATAGCCGGGGCAACATTGTGGGGGCCATGGGCAAGCTGATGTTTTGGAATCCGGAGAAAGTCAAGCGACTTGTGCGCCAGGTGGAGGTTCTCCAGAGCAGATTGGATTACTACGAAAAGGAGTTGCAGCAAGCTTACCGAGGTCGCTATTCGCTCGACCGCATAGTGGGCGAATCAACTCTCATGCAAGAAGCCAAGCGGGTCGCTGTACAGGCCGGCGCATCGGATCTGCCGGTATTGATAACCGGTGAGACCGGAACCGGCAAGGAAGTCTTCGCTCACGCAATACACCAACTCAGTACCCGCGGAGAACGCCCGCTGGTCCGCGTGAACTGCGCTGCTATTCCTCACGAACTGTTTGAATCAGAGCTGTTCGGTTATGAGGCAGGTGCTTTCACCGGGGCCAGCCCCAAAGGCAAACCGGGCAAGTTCGAGCTGGCCGACAAAAGCACAATATTCCTCGATGAAGTAGGAGATTTGCCTCTGCCCTTGCAGGTAAAACTACTACGGGTGATTCAGGAGCGGGAAGTGGAACGTGTCGGAGGGACTCGGACGGTCAAGATCGATTTCAGAGTCATCGCTGCGACCAACCGCGATTTGAAGGCCATGCTTGCTCGCCGGGAATTCCGACAAGACCTGTATTACCGGCTGAATATATTCGCGTTGAAAACTCCCCCCTTGCGCCAGATTCGCCAGGACATCCCCCGCTTGGCTTACCACCTCCTGTCGTCTCTGCAGGGAACCAAGCAGAAACCTCCACCGAGGATAGAGGCCGGGGCTATGCAGCGGCTGATGGCTTATGACTGGCCGGGCAATGTGCGCGAGCTGCGCAACGTTCTGGAACGGGCTTCGTCCGTGGCAGGGGGAGGGAGTTCCATATCGGATGAACATCTTCCCATGGAGATCCGGGATAGTGTCAAGACAGCGCCCCCGGTCGAAGGAGACCTACGTACTCTGAGAGATGAGATGGCTCTCGCGGAACGTCGGGCCATAGAGCGAGCCCTCAGCATCGCGGGGGAAAACCGATCCGAGGCTGCTCGCTTACTGGGAATTCACCGTACAGGACTATATCAGAAAATGAAACGCTACGGCTTGAGCTCAGGGCGGAAGACCTGAGAATTGCTAACAGGTCAAGGAATGGCGAGCGGCCGTGTGTAGAATATTCTATACGCGCATATAAATCTCTACATTCTAATCCTGGCGACATACAGCTCAGAATTTGCGCCTGAACTCTGCATGATGTTCCTGGCGCTGTTTGCACATTACTCTCTTCAAGTGTAGATTAATTTATACAGAGTTCCCCTTTGATAAAGCAAGGATTTAGGGCATAAGCGTCAAAATGAGGCTATCTTCACGTCCCTTTTCTAAAGGGGGTCGAGGGGGGATTTTAAGTTGGTTATCTTATAATCGTCAACTTCATTTAGGAAAGTGGAGAAATCCTCACTCCGGTATCCATTCACCTACGGGTGGCATCTTTCGTTCCTTGTCATGGCGAGTCCTGCGCCGAGTTCAATGGGTTTCAGCGTATGAAGCCCAAGTTACTTGACCTTCCCAGTTCAAGACGATGGCTCGTCTCTTTGGCACGCTCATTGCTGTAACATGTGGCGACAGACCAACCTGAACCATGCCTCCATTGGAATGGAATCAAGGAGAGCACTCATGGATTTTGACATACCAGAGAACCTGCGTCTGATGGTGGAAACCGTACGGCGCTTTGTAAAGCAGGACTTGGAGCCCATTAGCCGTCAAGTCGAAGATGAAGACCGCATTCCCGAGGACGTGATCCGGAAGATGCGCGATCTTGGGCTGTTCGGGCTAGGTATACCCGAGGAATACGGCGGATTGGGACTGGGACTGCTGGGCGAGTGCCTGGTTTACGAGGAATTATCCAAAGCCAATGCGTGCTTTCGCAGCCACATCGGTACCAATAACGGAATAGGCTCCCAGGGCATCGTTTTGGATGGCACTTCCGAACAAAAGGAGCGATACCTGCCTCGGTTTGCCTCCGGGGAATTGATAGGTTGTTTCGCCCTGTCCGAACCCGAAGCCGGATCCGACGCAGCCAATGTCCAGACCACCGCGGAGTTGGATGGCGATCACTGGATCCTGAACGGACGCAAGCACTTCATCACGAACGGCGACATCGCGGATGTGGCCACTGTCTTTGCACTGACCGACCGAAACAAGAGAGCTCGTGGCGGGATCACGGCGTTCATCGTTGAGAAGACATTTCCAGGTTTCTATGTGGGCACCATAGAGCGCAAGATGGGCTTACGCGGATCTCATACTGCCGAACTCATTTTCGACGACTGTCTGGTCCCGATGGAAAATGTCGTGGGCGGCGAGGCAAACGTCGGGCAGGGATTCAAAACAGCCATGAAAACCCTGGACAGAGGCCGCCTTACCATGGGCGCTTCGACCCTGGGGGCTGCCCAGAAGCTTTTGGATCTCTCCATTGACTACGCTAAACAGCGCGTGCAGTTCGGCAAGCCCATTGGCGAGTTCCAGGCCATCCAGCTCATGCTGGCCGAAATGGCCACGCAAATTTATGCTGCTCGGCAGATGCTGTACCATGCCGCATGCCTTCGCGACTTTAAAGGCGTATCGGTCATAAAGGAAGCCTCCATGGTTAAGCTGTTCTGCACTGAAATGGCCAATCGAGTGGCGGACATGGCCGTTCAAATTCACGGCGGCATGGGATATATGAAAGACTTTCCTGTAGAGCGCTTCTACCGAGATCTGCGCCTGACGCGAATCTACGAGGGCACAAGCGAGATCCAGCGTTTGGTCATCGCAAGGGAGCTGCTGAAAGACTAAGGAGGTACAATGGAAATCAAGAAGGTGTTCATAGCAGGCGCGGGGCTGATGGGATCCGGAATTGCCCAGGTCTGCGCTGGAGCCGGATTGAGTGTGACTGTTTATGACGTGGACTCCCAAGCGCTGGAGCGGGCAACAAAAAATATCGCCTGGTCCGCCGGAAAGCTGGTTGAAAAAGGGAAAGTACAGGGCCCGGTGGGAGCAATCATGGGCCGCATCACCCCGACCGGCGATTTCGCTTTCGCGGCCGAGGCCGACCTATGCATCGAAGCCGTCTTTGAGAAGCTCGATCTGAAGCTTGAGATCTTCAGGAAGCTCGATTCGGTTGCAACTCAAAAGGCCGTGTTTGCGAGCAACACCAGCGCCATCTCCGTAAGCACTCTGGCCGCGGCGACAAGCAGGCCGGATCAAGTGCTCGGGATACATTTCTTCAGCCCTGTGCCCATGATGGAGGCCGTTGAAGTGGTTCGGGGCCAATTTACAAGCGATGAGGTATTTGCCACAGGGAAGGCCTTTGTTCAGGCCATAGGTAAGGAACCTATCCTGGTGCATAAGGACGTACCCGGATTTCTTATCAACCGGATCAACTTTCCGGCAACCATAGAGGCCATGCGACTGGTAGAGATGGGCGTAGGCACTGTAGAGGACATTGATAAGGGCCTTCGCTTGGCTGCGGGGCGCAGGATGGGGATTTTCGAGACCGGAGACATGGTGGGATTGGATGTGACCTGCGGGGCGCTGACCGCAATCTATGAGGAAACCAAAGATCCGCGATGGTATCCCCCTGCTATCCTGCGCCGCAAGGTTCTTGCAGGACAGTTGGGTCGCAAAACAGGTAAGGGTTGGTACGAGTATAATCCCGATGGTTCCCGCAAGGGTCCAGCCAAATGATAGGAGCTTAAGGCATGAAACAAGCAGTAATTTTAAGTTCAGTGCGCACCGCCGTCGGAAAGTTGGGCGGTGCCTTAAGTCAGGTAACAGACCGCACTTTGGGAGGTCTGGTAATCAAAGAAGCCATGGCACGGGCCGGCATCACTCCGGATAAGGTAGAGGAAGTGGTCTTTTCCCAACAATACCGCACCGGTGAGCTGCCACCCAACATGGCTCGGCCCGTGGCAGTTGACGCGGGAATTCCAATTGCCGTCCCGGAATTCACCGTGGCCAAGGCTTGCGGCGGTTCATTGAAGACGGTTTTCCTCGCGGCCCAGGCTATCAAAGCCGGCGACCGGGACCTGATGGTGGCCGGTGGAGTGGAATCCATGTCGGGCGCAGCCTATCTTTTGCCAAAGGCCCGTTTCGGCTACCGGCTCGGTCACGGCCAACTTATGGACCAACTAGTCCTGTTCGATCCAATAAGCGGAAATACAATGGGCGAAACAGCGGAGAACGTCGCGGAGCGATACCAGGTGAGTCGCGCAGATCAGGACGCATTCGCCCTGTCCAGCCAGAAGAAGGCAGGAAAGGCACTCGCAAAAAAGCTCTTTGCCGAGCAGATCGTGCCCGTACCCATACCGACCAAAAACGGTGAACCCAGGATGTTCGATACCGACGAACATCCTCGACCGGATAATACGGCAGAAATACTGGCCAAGCTTCGCCCGGTTTTTCGCCAGGGAGGCTCTGTTACCGCCGGCAATTCCAGCGGAATGAATGATGGCGCTTCAGCAGTAGTGGTGGCCAGCCGGGAACGCGCCGCCGAACTGGGGCTCAAGCCTCTGGTTTCCATCGTTGGCTATGCCTCGGTAGGCGTAGAGCCTGCTTACATGGGAATCGGCCCGGTGGACTCCACAAAACTCGTCCTTAAGAATACGGGCCTAAGCGTGAACGATATCGACCTCATAGAGTTGAACGAGGCCTTCGCATCTCAGTCGCTGGCCTGCATACGGCTGCTCGGGCTGGACGAAGAGAGCGTCAACGTGAATGGAGGAGCCATTGCTTTAGGTCATCCCATCAGCGCCACAGGTGGAGTCATCCTGACCAAGCTGATCTACGAACTGCGCCGGACAGGAAAAGAACTCGGTCTTGCCACCATGTGCCTCGGCGGAGGCCAAGGCGTGGCAATGGTGGTGAAAAACGAGGGCTGATTCCGGTTTCCGTTGAAGCGAGCTACACCCTGCACTTGGTGGGGCAACCCCGCGTTCAACACAGGACCGCTGCGGTGACTGCCACAGCAGACACGAGAGAAGGGGGCAACGCTTTCGCAGGCAAGCGCAGGCCGACTTACCCGAACCGATAGTAAATTTCCTACGAAATCTGTCGGGACTGGCATTGACGCGCGTGATGTGATACGAGTTCTGCACCCAGACACAAGGCCGTAAACAGAATCATCCCTCCATACAAACCGCCGGAATTGGTCCGAGGCATAACCGGATGACAAGAGTGCTGGAACATTCAACGGCTGAGCAGCGTGCGGACACGGGGCCCACGGTTCCGCTCATGCAAGTACGAAATCTTTCCAAACACTTCGGAGGCCTACGTGCGGTTTCCTCAGTTTCCTTTACGGTCGAACAGGGGGAGATTGTCGGTGTCATAGGGCCCAACGGAGCCGGCAAGACGACACTATTTGCTCTTCTTAGCGGCTTTCTTCCTGCAACTCGCGGGGAGATTTTGATTGAAGGAACTTCCGTTGTCGGCCTGGGCCCGAACCGTCTATGTCATCTCGGAATCGCCCGAACGTTTCAAATGGTCCGACCGTTCACCGACATGACCGTTTTTGAAAACGTGAAGGCCGGCGGAGTTTTCGGAAAGCCTGGCAAACGCCCTTCAAAGGAGGTTCACCACGAGGTAATCAAAATCCTGGAGAACACCGGGTTGGCTCCTTTCGCGAACTATTTTCCACCTTCTCTAAGCCTTCCTCAGCGTAAGAGACTGGAAGTAGCTAGAGCCTTGGCCACCCGTCCCAAGCTTCTGCTTTTGGACGAGGTCCTTGCAGGACTGAATCCCAGGGAAGTCAAAGAAGCATTGCCGTTCATCCGATCCATCAATGAGGACATGGGAGTGACCATCCTCATGATCGAGCACAATCTCCGCGCAATCATGGGCCTTTCTCATCGCATCCAGGTACTGAACTTCGGGCAACTTATTTTCGACGGGAAACCGGCGGATGCCGTGCAGCATCCGGGAGTTATTCAGGCTTACCTGGGGAGTAATAAAGTTGCTCAGGGTTGAGAACCTCACCGTTAGGTACGGCGACGCTCAGGTTCTGATGAAAGTGGCATTTGAGGCGCCGGAAGGCCGCATAACCTGCGTACTCGGCCCTAACGGCGCGGGCAAGACCACGCTCCTCCGATCGATCACCGGCTTTATCTCCCCTTTTTCGGGCCGGATAGTGTTTGGGGACTATGAAATCCAGGGCAGGAAAACTCATGACATTGCCAAACTCGGACTGATCATGATTCCTGAAGGTCGAAGGTTATGGGCCGCGTTGTCTGTCCGCGAAAATTTGGAGATGGGGGTGTACCTGCTTAACGACCGCACCCGGGTGAAGAGGCGGATGTCGTATGTGCTTGAGCTATTCCCACACCTTACGTCACGCGTCAACCAATTGTGCGGGACCTTATCGGGTGGAGAACAGCAAATGGTCGCCATTGGGAGAGGATTGATGGGTTCTCCGAAATTGTTGCTCCTGGATGAACCGTCTCTCGGATTGGCTCCCCTGGTAGTGGAGGAAGTGTACGGAGCTATACAAAAGATTGTGGAGACCGGGACGACGATACTGCTGGTCGAGCAAAACACTCAGATGGCTCTGTCTGTTGCCTCCTACGGATATGTGTTGGAGACCGGGGCCATCGTCATGGAAGGAGGAGCGGAGTCGTTGCGCGAAAACCCGCATATAAAGGAGGCGTATCTCGGCCTGTAGACCTGCACCTCCCGTAAGCTCATCTCAGGTTCATGGGCAGGTTCGTCGCGGTAAGGTCACATACATATATAGGTCGTGAGAAGATTAGGCATTGTGGGACTCTGACAATCTGAAAAAGAAGGAAGGAGTGTAGGCATGAAAATCAGGACGGGAATAGCTACCTGGACAATCTTCGCTTTCTGTTTCTGCGCGGCCATGGCGTGGGCCAAGCCTCCGATCAAGCTGGGAGCCCAGGCTCCCCAGACAGGGAACCTGGCCAAGCACGGGATGGAACAGATTAAGGGGATAAAACTGGCCGTAGACGAGTTTCAGAAAACGCACAAGACGCCCGTGGAGCTAACGGTGTACGACGACGAAAGCGATCCCCAGAAGGCTGTCGCTGCCGTGGAAAAACTCGCGGGAGTAGAAAAGGTCAACGGGATTGTAGGCGGGTACGGCTCGAACTTGGTGGGCCCCGCTTCGGAGGCGGCCGAGCGCTACAATACGCCGTACTTGACCACAGGCGCAGTGGATACAAAACTCTCGTCCAAGCATTACAAGAACTTCTTTCGATTGAACTACATGCCGGGGTATGCCGCAGCTCAATCCGGCGCCATCAAAGAGGTCTTGAAAGCCAAAAAGGTCGGTATCCTGTACAACAGTGCGTCTGCGACCGCGGAGATCGCCGGACATGTGAAGGACCAGTTGACCAAGGCCGGTGTTGAGGTCCCTGTCTTCGAGAAATTTGAGAAAGGCACGACAAACTTCAAGCCCATCCTCCTAAAGCTCAAGGATGCCGGATGCGACATTCTGCTTGTCGAAGGATATTTCCCCGATTACGTGGGAACCATAAAAGATGCGAAAATCCTCGAACTACCGGTGAAAGCGTACGTAGGTGCCTGGGGGATAGGAACACCGGAATTCACCCGGGAACTGGGCCCCATGAGCGAGTATGTATACGGCACGTCGATGTGGGAGATGGGAACCGCCCCAAAACAAGCCAAGCAAGAAGAGGCTGCCTTCGTGAAGGAATATAAAGCGAAGTTCAAAGGGGAGAGCCCCTCCTACTTAGCTATGCTCGGTTATCTGTCGACCAAATATATGCTGGACGCAATCTCCAAAGGGGGAGGAGCATCCGGAGCATACAGCCCTGAAAAGACTCGGGCGGTCCTTCGCGCGCTTGACACAATCAGCCCTATAGGCCGCGTCGCCTTTGACAAGAAGGGTGACCCCAAGTATTTCGTTGCAGTACTGTTTCAAACTCAGAAGGGAAAGCAAGTGGTCATTTATCCCAAGGATCGCAGTACCGGCAGCGTAGTGTACCCGGCGGTTCCCTGGGCCAAGAAATAACACCAATTCGCTTTCAAGATTATGGGAAAATCCTCTCTAACCCCCTTTAGTAAGGGCGGTTGGAGGGGATTATGAAGGCGAATTGGTCTAAGCCAAAGGCCGCTCGCGTGGAGCGTGAACGTCGAAGTGAGCCGGCTCTGGCACGGTGACGGGCCAAAGGCCGCTCGCGTGGAGCGTGAACAGACGCTCCAATCGAACCGAGATCGAAAAGAGGGTCAGCTCCTGGTTTCCACGACCACAATCATACAGTCGCTTCTTTCTGGCATCGCGGAAGGCACCGACTACGCCCTATATTGCCTTGGACTGGCCTTCGTTTTCGGCATCATGCGGATCATCAACTTGGCCCACGGCGAATTCCTCGTTCTGGGGGGATACGTTGCTTATTGGCTCTTGGTCAAATGGGGGATCAATCCGATCCTTGCGATCCCCATTGCGGCAGCCACGGCAGGCGGCACCGCTTTTCTCAGTTACCGAATCTTTCTTCAGAGGATTCGGACCAGTTCCGAGCTCAACACCCTTATATTGACTTTCGGTCTGGGGATTTTCTTGGCCAATCTCTTTCTCCAGTTGTGGACCGCCGACATCCGGAGCATCGAGGTCGACTGGATACAGCGGCCCCTTACGTTTTTCGGCATTTACATCGGCCTGGGAGAGGTCATTGCCATCGTGATCTCGCTGGTAGTTGTCCTTGGGTTGTACTTATTCCTAACGCGCAGCAAAACCGGCATGGCCATTCGCGTGACCGCCATCGACCGGGACTCGGCCGCCCTGGCCGGAATCAATGTGGAGAGGATTGATCTGACGGCGTTCAGTATCGGCGGGCTCTTAGCCGGAGTAGGCGGCCCGCTCCTTGCCATGCTCGCCAACATCGACCCCGGCGCCGGCATAACTATTACGATCAAGGCCTTCATCCTTACTGTCCTGGCCGGATTCGGATCCATTCCGGGACTACTCCTAGCCGGGATCATATTGGGGGTTGGTGAGGCTATGACAGTCACCTTCGTCAGCTCCTCGTACCGGGAACTATTCGGCTTTGTCCTCTTTCTCCTGATTCTGCTGATCCGCCCGTCGGGGCTCTTCGGAAGGAGGCTGTAGATGGCGAGCTTTCCGAAGCCACAGGTGACCGAGGCTACAGCGGCTGCCATCGTACTGGGGACAGTTCTAATCATCCCATTCATTCTGTCATTCAATCCTTACTATGTCAGCATTTTCATTTCCGCGCTGATTCTTGGGGCGGTATCCATTGCGTGGAACCTTCTCGCAGGAGTGTGCGGCCAGGTTTCATTCGGACACGCCGCGTTTTTTGGAATTGGAGCCTACACCTCTGCCATTCTGGTCACCAAGGCTGGTTGGAACCCATATCTGGGGATTATGGCAGGAGGCGTTTGTGGAGCACTGGGCTCCCTCATCATCGGGATTCCCGCGTTTCGTCTTCGGGGTCCGTACTTTGCCCTCGCGATCCTCGGGTTTGCCGAGGTGGCCAAACTCCTGACGATGAACCTGACCTGGCTCACGCAAGGATCACAAGGAGTCTTCGGCATACCGGCTCTCCCCCCGATCCACCTGGGATATCTGACTCTGGAATTCCACATTTCCAGAACTGCAAATTATTACATGGCCGCATTGCTCATGCTTGCCATTTACTTGGCCGCCTATTTCATTCGCCGGTCCAACGCAGGGCTGGCAATGTCGGCCGTACGCGGAGACGAAGAAACCGCGGCCGGCATCGGCGTCCACGTTATCCGGACCAAGGCATTGGCCCTGGTAGTATCCGCATTTTGCACGGCAATCATGGGAGCTTTTTACGCCCATTATGTCCGGTTCCTGTCACCTGACACGGCTTTTGAGGGATCATGGTCCATAATGCCTATCGTTGCATCCCTTTTCGGCGGAATGCAAACCCTCATTGGGCCGATGGCTGGGGCGCTGGTTATCACCGGCCTTGACGAGTTCGTATTCAAGGCGCTCTTCGAGACCGGTCACAAACTCTTTTTCGGGCTGCTTCTGGCCGTGGTCATAGTCTGGGCCCCCGCAGGGTTGCTCGGCAATCGAATTCGAAGAACCTCGCATGGAGAAAAGAGATGAAATCCATTCGCGTTCCGGTTCAGGTCCCATCTGAACCTCTAACATTCCCGCTACGCCAGGCGGCTGACCGTTTTCCGAACAAAGTTGCTGTAATCGAACCGGAAGTTGACGGCCGCGAATGGACGTACCAGGCGCTGGAAGACCGGTCTTCCGCGTTGGCAGCGTCGCTGGCTCACCTTGGAGTAATACCGGGAGATCGCGTGGCACTGTGGATGAAGAACAGCGCAGAGTACATGCTGTCGTTCTATGGAATCATGAAAGCCGGCGGAGTGGTAGTCCCGGTGAGCACTCATTACGGCGAACGCGAACTGAGCCATCAAGTTCGGGTGACCGAATCCGTGGGGATTATCGCCGCGGAAGACCGCTTATCACAGGTCTCGAACCGTGGAGCAAGCGCATTGGGCCTCCGTTTTGTGGTCTCGCAAGGCGCCGGCGCGTCTTCACCGGAAGGCCGAATTCCTTTTTCTTCGCTGCTGGCCGAGAGCAAACGCTTGGATCGGTCCGTCGACAAAAAGGATTTGGATACACCGGCAGTTCTTCCGTTTTCCAGTGGTACCACCGGATTGCCCAAGGGGGTCGTGCTCACTCATTCCAATCTACTGCACAACCTCTATCAGGTAGTACAGGCCCACGGGGTGGGACCGGACGACATTCTGCTAAATCAGCTCCCGTTCTTTCACATCTACGGGATGACAGTGCTCATGGGGGCAGCTATTTTAGCCGGCGCCACACAAGTTGTGGCCAGCCGCTTTCGCCCTGTAGATGAGTTTTTGGCTCTATTTGATAAGTACCGACCGACCTTATTTTTCACGGTTCCACTAATTTTGCAGGAGTTTTGCCATCACCCGAAGGTCCCGTACATGGACTGGAGCGGCCTCCGGTACGTGAACACAGGCGGAGCGCCCCTTTCTCCGGAATTGCAGGCGCGTTTCACCCAGATTACCGGCGTTTCGGTAATACAAGGATACGGCCTCACGGAATCGTCCCCTACAACCCACACTTCGCCTCTCAACAAGATCAAGGTGGGCTCCATCGGAACCCCTTTGTCGCTGACCGAACACAAAATTGTGGCCCCCGAAAGCGGTGAAGAGGTTGAGGTCGGTGAGGTGGGGGAACTTTGGCTGCGAGGACCTCAGGTGATGAGAGGATACTATAAGGATCCCCAGGCCACCGCCGTCACGCTGGTGGACGGATGGCTGCGGACTGGCGACTTGGCCAGGGAGGACGAGGACGGATATGTATACATTGTAGATCGCCTCAAGGAGTTGATCAAATGCAAGGGCTTCCAAGTGGCCCCTGCGGAGATCGAGCACATCCTTTTGGGTCATCCCGATGTCCTGGATGCCGCGGTGATAGGGGAGCCTCACGCTGTGCAGGGCGAAGTACCGGTGGCATACGTTGTGGCACGTAACGGATCAGGCCTCTCCCCGGAATCCGTTATCGAATATGCGGCTGCCGGCATGGCAAGGTACAAACGGCTCTCCAAGGTAGTGTTCACCGATGCAATTCCCCGAAGCGCGTCCGGAAAAATCCTTAGAAGGGTCCCGAAAGAATCACACGTACGGGCCTAGCAGCTTTTCATCGAACGAGTAGGTTTTGTGGGGGGCGATGCCGATTCGCTTTCAAACGGGTGACACTGTGTTTCAGGCAGGACCGGGTTCCAAACCCGCCACTACATTTCGTCATGCCCTCGTACGCGGGCATCGAGGAGGGCGGCCCGTGGCCGCCGTCCCGCGGTTCGCAGGATCGGGCATGGCCCGACCTACTCCGGATCTGGGTCCAGAGCGACGAATGGCGTGCAGTTTCACGTTCCGCGGGGACTGCCCCACTATATACCGGCTAGGATTGTCACTTCATTGGCGGCGCATTCCTTTAAAGGGACTCTCTTCCGATGGTGATTGTCGGAGTTTGACCTAAATGAAACAATGTGATAAAATTACTCAGTCTGTATGCCCAGTTGGAGAATAAAATCTATGGTAAATCTACTTACAGTAGCTAGTATGCTAATGATGCTTATAATTCCATCCTTGGCGGCCTGCGAAGGGCAGGTCATGGATCGCACCGGCCGAGTGGTCGAGATAAGACAACGGAGCGGAGATACCACGTACGCGTATGACGGCAACCGGCACGCCGTTTATACTGCCACTTTGGTTAAGGGCGGAAAAGGAGCTCTGGATTTCCGAGACCATCATGGCGTGCATGTGGGTATAGCCGTTCGCGGTACCGCTCAGGAACTTCACCAGAAATGGGGCAGGGGACTGTTTAGCCCTGACCAAAATCAGAGCCAGCCTTGACAGAGAGCATTCTACGATAACTTGACCGTTCACCGGGGATTTTACAACCGGCGGGGAGGCCCGTCGTACCGGGATCATAGGGCCGGCATCTCCCCCGGCTAATGCCAACTCCCATAGCTAGAAAGCTACAACGAAACATGAAAACGTCAGTAGGACCGTCCCGAGCGGAACGCGGGATTGCCGGTCGGTAACAGGACGTTTTCATAGGAATTCGTATTCAAAATCCGCCCTTCCCCCATAGGCGTTAGAGTAGCTCCGCGGGCCGAGGATTTTCACCTCTTTCGAAAAGGAGGGCAGGGGGTTAGGGGGGATTTCACTTCATCATTGAACGCAAGTTCGCCCCCCCTGAACGACGAAAAGCCCATGCGCTTTGGTCAGGCGTTGAGAGGTGAGCCGTGTTCCTCGCATCAGTCCTAAAGCCCACCCCTCGTCTGACCGAGGACTCATTCCTCTTGTCCTCGCACATGGGCTCCCTGGAAGGGAGACTTCCAAGTTCCTCCCCCTCCATTTAGTTTTGTCACATCAGACGGGTTTTAGTTCCAGCCAAAAAAAGAAAAGCCCCCGGCAAAACCGGCGGGCTTGCACTCACGAGTCTTGGAGGTGACCGGTGAGGCGATGCATTAAACATCGGAAGATTAACAAAACGCCCGCACGGAAAGCAAGCATTATTTCACGGCAATGAGCCTCATTGAATCCATCTATCGACACAACTTCATCTTAATGTATCGCATCAATGACATCATATAAACTGTTTGCACTATAGCATAATTTGTAGTATGTTTTCTGTAATTTATATTGTTCGTCCGCTTCCGTTTCGGAAACCCGAGGTTTTCTTGAATTTTGACGAGGCCCTCCAACTTTTCTTGCGCCACCTTGCAACCGAGAAAGTCCGTTCATCGGAGACCGTGCGGGCATATACAGCGGATCTCCGCGGATTTCGGGACTATATGCAAGCCCGGAAGCTGACAAAGCAATTGCAACGCGTGGATGAGATCGACGCTTTCCACGTTCGTGGATTTCTGGCTGCCCGATTCGGTCATATCAAAAAAGTTTCAGTTGGACGGAAGCTTGCCGCGGTCAGAACGTTTTTCCGATTTCTCGTGCGGGAGCGAGTTATTGCAACAAACCCTGCTGCGGGAATTCGAGCGCCCAAACGTGAGAAGCCCTTACCCAGAGCGCTTAGCGTAGATGAGGTCGACCGCTTTTTTTCTCGGAATCCTCACATGAAATGTCGTGATTTGGCGGTGTTCGAGCTGCTATATTCATCCGGACTACGCGTGGGAGAACTCACTTCGCTGAAGGTTCAGGATGTGGACCTGAACAATGGCTGGGTTAGAGTAGTGGGTAAGGGGAATAAGGAAAGATACGTGCCGGTGGGTTCACGCGCAGTGAGCGCCTTGCAAGCTTATCTTCCTTTTCGTGCAGGCCTGGAACTCCAAGCCCGGCCTCGGCACCCCAATGAATCGCTCTTTTTGAACTCACGGGGAGGGCCGTTGTCTTCGCGAAGTATCCGACGTATACTCAAGCCGTATCTGGACACCGCGGCCATTGCCAGAGACGCTTCGCCTCATGCCTTCAGACACTCGTTTGCCACTCACATGCTTCATGGAGGAGCAGATCTGCGGTCTATTCAGGAGTTGCTCGGGCATGCCAGTCTGTCCACAACGCAACGTTATACACAGGCTGATCTGCACCGCCTGATGGAAGTATATGACCGAACTCACCCTAGAAGCGGGGCCTTGGGCAATAACGAGAAGCGTGAGAAAAAACCGTAAACAAGCTATCAGGCTAGCTCTTTGGCGCGAATTCTCGTGTTTGACGGCGATAGAAACGGCTGGTAGCGGGACACGACGATGACCTTTGAAAAAACTCGTTCCACCACAGTCCTGTGCGTCAGGCGTGGCGACCAGGTAGTGATGGCAGGTGACGGCCAGGTGTCGCTCGGGGACACCGTGGTAAAGCATTCGGCTCGCAAAGTGCGCCGACTTGGAAAGAGCGACAACATTCTCGCCGGGTTCGCGGGCTCCACGGCCGACGCCTTGACGCTATTGGAGAAATTCGAACAGATGCTGGAAAAGTATTCGAATAATCTCACGAGGGCCGCGGTGGAACTGGCTAAAGAATGGCGGACAGATCGGATGCTCAGGCGTTTGGAGGCCCTGCTAATCGTTGCTGACATTGACAAAACCCTACTCCTTTCCGGAAACGGCGATGTGGTGGAACCTGACGACGGTATCATTGCAATCGGTTCCGGAGGGAACTATGCTTTAGCGGCGGCACGTGCGCTTTCGATGCACACAGATATGGGGCCGGCTGAAATCGCGACTGTCGCAATGGCCATTACAGCCGGGATCTGCGTGTACACCAACGACAAACTGGTCATGGAAGTACTGGAAGCCGGGCACCGCTGAAGAAAGACCAGACTATAGGTCGCAATAAACTATGGAAACCTTTACACCTCGGAAGATAGTTGCGGAACTTGACAAATATATAATCGGTCAGGATGTGGCCAAGAAAATGGTGGCGATCGCTCTTCGGAACCGTTGGCGGCGCAGACAGGTTCCGGAAGAGCTTCGTGACGAGATCGCTCCGAAAAACATTATCATGATCGGTCCAACAGGTGTGGGGAAGACCGAAATCGCTCGGCGGCTAGCGAAGCTTGCTCAATCCCCGTTCCTGAAGGTAGAGGCCTCAAAATTTACCGAGGTCGGTTATGTTGGGCGCGATGTAGAATCCATGATCAGGGACCTCATGGAAATCGGGATCAATATGATAAAGGAGGAGGAGGACGAGGCCCTTCGGCCAAAGGCCGAGGAACTGGCGGAAGAGCGGCTCCTGGACATACTTCTCCCCATGCGGTCGCCTCGAAAGCTTCGACGTGCGCAAATAGGACCTTCGCAGCAGGAGCCGAGCGATGAGATGGAGGTGGCCCAGCGTACGCGAGAGAAGTTTAAGAAGATGTTGCGGAACGGCAGATTGAACGACCGAGAGGTGGAAATTGAAACTCAGGTTAGCTCGATTCCTGTCGTTGAGGTATTTTCTCCGGCTGGAATGGAGGAGATGGATATCAATCTCAAAGATATGTTCTCCAATATTTTCCCGAGCAAGGCCAAGCGGCGTAAGGTGAAGGTGCCGGAAGCGCGCCAGATGTTGGTTCAGGAGGAACTCAGCAAGCTCATTGACACGGACAAAGTGGCGAAAATGGCCAAGGAGCGCGTCGAACAGACCGGTATAGTATTCATTGACGAGCTGGATAAAATTGCAGGCTCACATTCGGCCCAGTACGGCCCGGACGTCTCCAGGGAAGGGGTGCAACGGGACTTACTTCCGATAATAGAGGGGTCCACCGTCAACACAAAACATGGAGTAGTAAGGACCGACCACATCCTCTTTGTAGCTGCCGGCGCTTTTCATGTTTCCAAGCCTTCCGACCTGATCCCGGAGATTCAAGGAAGATTCCCGCTCAGAGCCGAGCTGTCCGCTCTCAGCCGCGCGGACTTCGTGCGCATCCTCACGGAACCCAAGAACGCGCTCGTGACTCAGTATGAGGAATTGCTCAAGACCGAAGGGGTCAAACTGGAGTTTGAGGAGGAGGCCATCCGGGAAATAGCCACTATGGCAGAGGAAGTCAATCTGCGCGCAGAGAACATCGGTGCCCGCCGACTTCACACCATAATGGAGAAACTTCTCGAGGAGGTCTCATTCGAAGCGCCGGACATGCAGGGAGTAACAGTACGAATTACTCCGGAGATGGTCCGTGAAAGGCTTCGAGAGATAGTCAAGAGCGACGACTTGAGCCGCTACATTCTTTGATGGAATGGTGGCCGGAAGGGGAGAGGATTCCCTTCCGGACAAGTCATCATCATTTCTTGGAAGCCGCCGCGCGCTTGGAAGCTTTAAGTGGGTTGATTTTCTGACTGGTCTCGACTGCCTTCTTCTGTAGGTGAGTAGCGAAGTTGCAAGACCCGCGGGCCCATTTGGTGGAAGGATTGGGAGCGACGGCGCAGAAGGTGCCTTCATCAAAGGTGACTGTCCGGGAGCATCCCTCGCAGGTATCGACGACCGTGTGGCAGCGGCCGCCGTTGAAATTGCACCCTTTCCTGGTCATAAATGCACACTCGACTCCCTTTTTCAAGGTTACGCACTGCATTTCTTTTTCCTCCGGTTTGAATATAGGGAAATGGGGGGAGAATCCGGCCCTCCCTATTATTGAATCTCTTAGTATAACATCCGACCGTCAGAGTTCAACTAGGTTCTCGGAGTCGCGCAAACTTTTTTTCGTCTTGAACCGGAAATTTCGATCGCTCACAATCGCCGGCTAAGGGCAAATTCGGCTAAGTAAATAATAATCCTAATGGTTGATTGACAAACATAACCGTAACCTGGCCCTCGCTTGAAAGCTAAATCAACGCCACAGAGCATGGGTCAATTATGGCGCTATCCAATGCCCTCGGCTACGCGGCACCAAACATCCTGAACTTATCTTCCCGCCTGCCTGTCGGCCTTTTCTCTACGCCTGAAGGCTCTTTTCAATTGCCAATGCTTGAAGCCGATGTACGCCCGCTCCCAAAATACCAGGGCGCCGGCAATGCTGAGAATTGCCACCAGGAGGAATCGGTAGGGCCATTCGAGTTCTTGCACCTTGCCTCCCCACAAGAATCGTTGGTGTATTAAGGAATATCGAAACAGCAACTCCTCGTCAAGTCTAGATTTACAAAGCTCAAGCTCGCAATTGCCGGATTGGCGGCTTCCACGAACGCTCTCCACATGTCAAAATCAATTAATTTCATTATAATGTGAAAAGCCCTTTCCGGTCGGTTAAAAAAAATGAGCCTTCCCAAGTTTGCGATTTTCCGGACAATCTCTTGAGGTCAGTTGCGTGAAACGACGTATCTACATGGACAATGCTGCCACCACCTTCCCCAAGCCCCAAGGTGTAACGGAGGCGATGGTTCATTTCATGCAAAACATAGGGGCCAACCCGGGCAGA
This sequence comes from uncultured delta proteobacterium, assembly GCA_963789265.1. Classification (GTDB taxonomy): domain Bacteria; phylum Desulfobacterota; class Desulfomonilia; order Desulfomonilales; family Desulfomonilaceae; genus CAWBBA01. The sequence goes on from CAWBKB010000001.1 coordinate 870,643, forward strand.
TCAAAACACGATCTCTCCCTGGAGGCTTCGACAATTGTCGACGGGACGCGCAAAAAACTGGCGTTACTCTTTAATGTGCCCGATCCCAAACGTATCGTCTTTACACTCAACGCAACCGAATCCTTGAATACGGTTATCTACGGCGTTCTGAAGCCAGGCGACCACGTTGTGATTACCCAGATGGAACACAATTCCGTGATTCGACCAGTGCGACATCTGGAAGAGATCGGCGTGGTCACGGTCTCTGTCGCTCCTTGCAACAAGATGGGGGAACTGGATATTGAGTCCTTGAGGGAATTGATGCGGGACAACACCGCTCTTGTGGCACTTAATCATGCTTCAAACGTGTGCGGAACGATCCAGAATATTGCGGCGGTGAGAGAGGCTGTCGGACAAGTCCCTCTGCTCCTTGATGCGGCCCAGACCGCGGGAGCGCTTCCCATAGACGTTCAGGCGATGGGCGTCGATTTTCTCGCATTCACGGGGCACAAAGGACTGTACGGACCCCAAGGAACAGGCGGACTATACGTGAGAGAAGAGTTGGCCATCCGACCGCTCAAGCGCGGCGGAACCGGCAGTGTTTCCGATCGGGAACTACAGCCTGATTTCTTTCCGGATGCGCTTGAAAGCGGGACTCGGAACAATGTAGGAATTGCCGGTCTCGGCGCCAGTCTGGACTTCATACTGCGGACAGGTGTGAATACTATTCGACGGCACGAGATGGATCTTCTTCAAAATTTTATCGACGGTCTCATCGACGTGCCGGGCATCACCCTCTACGGCCCGCTTGAACCTGAAACGCAGATGCCCATCCTATCAGTCACTTTCGACAGGGCGCTACCGGATGGGCTTAGCGTCTCGTTCGGCGGTTGCGGGGGCAGGTCCATCCCCGCGACGTTCGAGACGCTTCATCCTGAGGAAGCGGGAACTCTACTGCAGGATCGCTATGAAATATCCGTACGTGTGGGTCTTCACTGCGCTCCGTTGGCTCACAAAGCGCTGGGAACATTTCCTGACGGAACCGTGCGCTTCAGCCTCGGTTACTTCAACACGCTTGAAGAGGTGGAGCTTGCAGTGGAAGCGATCAAGCGAATAGCCGAAAAGGGATAAGAGCGGACCATTATGAATTCTCCTTCTCGGAACCCCTTCTCCCCGTGTGGGTTTCCGCTCCCAAGCGGTTGATCATGGTCGCCGCGTACGCTGCCCCAAAGCCGTTATCGATATTGACAACCACCACTCCGGGGGCACAGGAGTTCAACATGCCGAGAAGCGCAGCGATTCCACCGAAAGACGCTCCATAACCGATCGAAGTTGGTACAGCTATGACGGGCCTGTCAACCAGGCCGCCGATCACGCTCGGCAGCGCGCCTTCCATTCCCGCTACGGCAATGATGACCGATGCCGAGCGCAGCTTCTCGCTGTTCGTCAGCAGCCTGTGAATCCCTGCCACCCCCACGTCGCAGAGTGTTTCCACACGGTTCCCCAGCGCGTACGCCGTGACTTTGGCTTCCTCAGCCACGGGTATATCGGAACTACCCGCGCATACGACCAACACTGTTCCTTTGCCCGTTATCTCGATCGGTTTGCGACAGTACAAGAGAGTCCTGGCCTCAGCATTATGCTGGAGTCCGGAAACTTCTCCGAGAATCTTACCGGCCTTGACCTCATCGACCCGGGTTATCAACACAGTGTCTTGCCGAGCCTGAAGACTTTTGAAAATTCCGATAATCTGCTCGGCAGTCTTCCCCTCCCCGAAGATCACCTCCGGAAAACCAAGGCGCACCGCGCGGTGATGATCCACAGCCGCGAAGCCGAGGTCTTCGGTCTGAAGATCCTGGAAGATGCGGCTCGCCTCTTCGGGGGACAAGCGGCCTTCCTTGACCTCATCGAGTATGCTCATTAATCGCAGTCGATCCAAACTCTTTCTCTCCGTATATCGGCCTAGGGCCGTGAATGCGCGGCCGGCCGGGGGCCGAATTTGCAGGGTCGGGGGAATTCGATATTTTCTTGTCGGGAATAGGCCCGGATAGCAAAAACTGGGAGAGCGGATAAAGGAAAGCCCCGGAAAGGAGGATGAGAACCGGGGCTTCGCATGGGGAAAAGGTATGTTGAGCAGCGGGCTACGCCACCCGCTGGGTTGCATGCGTTAAAACATGATTCCGGATGGTTGTCAAGTATATTTAAAGTTATTTCTATAAATGAACTCATTTTATGAAACCGTAATATAATATTATTTATGTAACCATAAGTAATATAAAAGGTATCCATTGATTACGTCAATGACCGGATCACGTCCACCTTGCCCACAATCCCCACCAACCTCCCCCCCTCGATCACCGGCAGGGTATACAACTTCCTTTCGCTCATGATTCGCGCCACTTCGGACAAGTCAGTGTCCGGCTCGACGGAGACCGCGGGTCGGGAATAGATGTCTCCGACGGTGGTCGCTGCGAGTCGTTTGAATTCCTTCTGTAGCCGCCACGGGTTTTCGAGGGGTATCACCGAGTCCAGGATCACAAACACGGTAGGTATGTGCAGGGGTCTGTTCTGGTCGACCAAATCAGATTCGCACACCACACCCAGGACCTTTCCTTTGTCGTCGACCACCGGGGCTCCGTTGATATTGTTTTCAGCCAGAATGTTGGCCAGTTCACGTAGCGAGGTCTCCGGGGTCACGGTGATTACATCGCGGGTCATAACGTCTGCTACCTTTGGCATCTTTTCCTCCTTATCATCCCACGTCGCCTTGCTGAGTTGCAGGGACACGAAAGTGCTTGTGTTGCTGTTGTATGTTCCGCATCATACAGGATAATGACTCGATCCGGACAGAGGAAGTCCCCTGTAATGAAGGAGAATACCATGAAAAGTTATCGGAAGGAGTTATGGTTCAACATCCCGACGCGGAGAGGGTTCGTGAACATAACGCGTGAGGTGGAAGGCGCAGTTGCTGAGAGCGGCATCATAGAGGGGCTCGTGCTGATCAATGCCATGCACATTACCGCTTCCGTGTTCATCAACGACGATGAATCGGGGCTCCACCAGGACTACGAAAAATGGCTGGAACAATTGGCCCCTCATGAGCCGGTCAACCGTTATCTCCACAACCGGACCGGCGAAGACAACGGCGACGCGCATCTGAAAAGACAAATCATGGGCCGGGAAGTTACGGTGGCCATAACCAACGGCAAACTCGACTTCGGACCCTGGGAGCAAATCTTTTATGGGGAATTCGACGGTCGCCGGAAAAAGAGGGTGCTGGTGAAGATAATTGGGGAGTGACGTATCAGTAATGATTGACAAACACTACGCCGGAGAGTCACGAGGAGATCGCGACAAGCTCGAATTTCACCCGTTGTTCAGCTTTGTTGGAAGTGGTGCCCCCTCGGGACTCGGGGGAACCGCGTCTCGCGCGGAATGCTCAGCCGGAATGTTTCCGGATGACCGAGACGCGACAGATGCTGCTGAACGCGGATTTTCCCCCCTTTCTTAAAGGGGGGCAGGGGGGATTTTGGGATAACTCATTGAAAATCCCCCTTTAGAAAAGGGGGACTTCGATCGCCCTCGGCCTGCATGGACCTCCTGAAAAGCAACGAAATTGCCTTTAGTTAACGCCCATGCGCGTGAGCGGGACCATCAGCACAACTCTCCAAGATTCTATGCATCGGATGAACGAGAGGACACTGTCTTAGGCTGCCGCTCTAACGCTTCTCGTATTATCTTTTTGTTAATCTTGCCCACACTCGTTTTCGGGATCTCGTTCACTAGCTCAACGCGATCCGGGACCGCCCATTTAGAAATAAGTCCCTTTTCGACGAACTGTTGGAGAAATATTCGCAAGTCCTTTCCGGAAACATTCCCGTCGCAATCGGATTTTAGTACGACGAGAGCGACCGGGCGTTCACCCCATTTATCATGCGGAACACCGATCACGGCCGATTCCGAAACCGCTTCATGCTGACTGAGCAAACTTTCCAGTTCCAGGGAGGAAATCCACTCGCCTCCACTCTTGATCGCGTCCTTCAACCGATCGGTAATTTGAACGTATCCCTCTTCATCAACAGTAGCGACGTCGCCGGTGTGAAGACGACCGCCCCGCCACAGCTCTTCTGATTGGCCGGCGTTCTTGAAGTACCCTTGAGTGCACCAGGGTGTTCGCACGACGATTTCGCCAACGGATTTCCCATCTCTCCGTACCGGATAGCCATCCTCATCCACGATCTCGAGATCCACCAGCGGTATTGGAAAGCCGGTCTTGGTCCTGAAGTCCAGTTGCCCTTCGATGTCCCAATCGATCATGTGAGGTTTCAAGTTCGCGAGTGTCAGGATCGGGCATGTTTCGGACATTCCGTAACCGTGAAAAACCTCCACGCCCATTTCTAAAGCCTTCTTGGCGAGACCTCGCGGTAGCGCCATGCCCCCGGTGTTGACCTTCCAACCGCAGAGATCAATCTCTTTGGCGAGAGGATGATTTAACAGCATGTGCAGGATAGTGGGGACGCAATGAGAGAAGGTCACTTTCTCTTGCTGTATAAGTTTAAGAATTGTTTCAGGCACATATCGTCCGGGATAGACTTGCTTGGCCGCAAGAAGGGTGGCCACATAAGGGAACCCCCAAGCATGAACGTGGAACATGGGCGTGATAGGCATGTACACGTCACCGGATTGCAATCTGCCCGGCGCAGTATACCCCGCCGCTGCAATGCTAACGGCCAGTGTATGTAGCACCAGTTGACGATGACTGAAATACACTCCTTTGGGCGGACCGGTCGTGCCCGTGGTGTAGAATATGGTGGCCTGAGCATCTTCTTCAAAATCGGGAAAATCGAATGACGCGCTCGCTCCTTCGAGCATCTCCTCATATTCCAAACATATCGGCAAGGAGGTCGCAGGGCTCTCGGCATTGTCCTTGATCACAACGTAAGTTTGCACGGTTTCAAGCTCTGTCGCGACGCTTTCAAGGACCGGCACGAAATCTTCGTGAACCAGGACGACGGAATCCTCCGCGTGATTCATGGTGTAGAGAATCTGCTCCGGTGAAAGCCTGACATTGACTGTGTGGAGAATTGCTCCTGTCATGGGAATGCCGAAAAAAGCCTCCAGGTAGCGATGTGAATCCCAATCCAGGAATGCTACCGTATCACCGGGCTGAAGGCCGAGGGATGACAGGCCGGAGGCCAGCCTGTTGATGCGCTCGTAGAAGACTCTGTATGTGTGCCGAACTTGGCCCCGATATACTATTTCTTTGTCCGGGCCATAGAGTATCGGGGTGTGGAGCAACTGTTTTAGAAGCAATGGATACGAATATGCCGAGGGCGTGTGAAAGATAGGACGGAATCCTTCCTTCATTACTTGCATCTCCGGATTGTCGGGGTGTGTGTTATCTCTTCAACTGCGGTCTTCATGCCTGTCTCTCTCCTCCCGCTTAGTGAACGAAGTTTAAAAAGCAGAGAATGAAAATTGCTTTGGAACGATTTTTCTTGTCAAGGAAAAACCAAGCCGAAGTGGAAGAGAAAGCTTCTCTCAGTCAAGTGCTAACGAGAGTTGATGACCCGATATCTTTCTGAAAATGGGCTGAACCTTGGCAGGACCACATACATGTCTCAAGGTCTTGGCAGCGCCTTCTAGGGTACGTTCCTGCTGCCTAAACACGTCGACCGCGTGCTGCACTGAATCGGTTTGCCCAAGTTCGGCAATAAACTGGCTAAAAAGGCACACTCGTCGGTCATTCTCAGATAGCTTCAGACCTATAGACTCAATTCGGGCGATTTTTTGACAGGTTCTTTCAATTGCTTTTTTCAAAGCTTCTTCAGGCTCGGCTGGCGGGCGTACATCGTTCGCCTTCTTTACGCATACGAGAATGACGTCCAACTGGATTGGGTCTTTGGCCTGAGACTTGGGGGCCGCAACAGACATTTCAGCCTTGACCGGGTGTGCATTAACAATGGAAAAACCCGCACCGCCGACTGCCTGTATAAGTGAAGCCCAGCCCTCTGCTCGGGAATGATGATACGTAAATACTAAAAGCCCGTTATCTTTCAAAACGCGACGACATTCTACGAAAACGTTCATCAGCTTTGCGGCGAACGCCTCTGGCCTCGCATCTTGTACCTCCCGATCATTTCGCGTTGTCCCGCCGTTGCGTAAAAATCCATGAGGGTACAACGTTTCCCATGCATAGAAGAAATCCGCCAATTCCGCGTAGTGAACATTGTCGAAGAAGGGGGGATCCGTTACAACGAGATCTATGCAAGATCTGGGAAGGCGAGTATCGTGAGAGCTGTGACAAGATAGATAGATTCCGCGTTCGGCGAAATCGCCGGAGTCCGGCCAACGCTCCTCCACTCTACCTGAGAAAGTTTGGCCACAGCCGTACACCTTACCAGAACTATGCATGGCTACCTCGAAGGGCTCGGCTCGGTAGTCTAGCGCACGTAACAGACGGGTTTTGTAAAAGTTCGAGAATGAACCAGAACTCTTGGGAGTTCCCCAGACGTTGGCCTCTATGGGCATACGCTCCGGTTTGAGAATGTGGTGCGAAAACATGTGTCGAACTGCGCCGGTACCTTCCCCCTTGTATGAAGCAAACAGATTGTTGAACTCCAACACACCTGAAAAAAGAATGAACAGAGCATCACGAGCGGTCGTCGCCGGTAGCTGCGAAATGGCACTTTGTAGCCACGCTAGAGCCAGAAGTTGCCTGTCATTAAAGAAATCTCGCCAAGAGCCATAATTGTAGGCCAATACTTGACGAGTGTTATATCCGTCTTCCAGTGCCGTTTGGGGCAGTCGTATGGATTTGCGCTCCAGCTCTTTTATTAGCGTTACGGAGCATTCTCGATAGGCGTTTAGGTCAGCAGTGGTGGTGGGCAAATAGCGCTTTTGCCCTCCCGGCGTGAGCAAAAGCTTGCCGTATAGCCGATGTGCGGGAGGGTGTCCGGATGATCGAACTGCTTTAAGAATAGAAAAGGAATGCTTGCAGATTGAACAGACGGCCTTGGCGCCACTAGAGGTACCCACATGAGGATCGAAGCTTAACCCACACCGGCTACAGCGAGCCGAGCGTTCGTCGGCCAGTGCAGGAAAAATTTCCCCACAGCGAGGACATAGAATCTGAACTTGGGGCTTACGGTCGGGGTAGGCATTCCGTGCAATTACGTAATGATTAAATAAGTCCAGTGCTGAACCGCACTCGGGGCATTGCACCTGCTTCACCCAAAAATAATACAAAACATCACAAGATTGGCCGTCTTGGTCCTCAGATTTGTACAGTTCCATAATTCTTTGGCCCACGGTAGAAGCGAGGCTACCGAAGGCACTTTGCAGTTGCCGCCGACTAAGAGGACCAAGGGCAACGCGAACGCTTTCGCAGGCCACGGGATTGATATCCCGCCCCAAAGCCACGCACCCAAGTTTGTGTGCTTCGCCAATTGTTGTGCCACTGCCCATAAATGGGTCGAAAACCGATATGTCCAGGCGATTGTGCTTTTGGTAAAAGGCATCCTGGAAGTCAGCAGACTCGTCGAGCAAACATCCGAGAAGGATTCCACGAAACACAGAACCCAAGCGCTTGGCCCACCATTTGTGCAGATGGTAGACGGGGCGATAAATCTCTTTCCGCCAGCTCTCTCGCTGAGCAACGGCTGAAAGAAATTCGACCGGAAATTCATCCGTTTCAATCAGCCGGGCTGGCAAACCCGTTCGTTCGCTACTCGTCGCCACAAGAATCACCCTGTTCGTCGTCTGTCGCCAGTTATGGTGACTTCCCTCATGGCAACAGGTTGATCTGAGCTGTCACCCAGCCTCCAAGCCCCAAATTTGTGTTCCCTCCCGGCTGCTGGGTTACGAACAGTTCGAGGCTTGAGTACATTGTGCTGGAGATCGAAACTGTAGCCAACAATCAGTTTATCGGCTTCCGTGCGGACGAGCGTGCCGACCTGTTTGAAACCTCGTGGTAACGAACTCTCTGTGGGAAGGATCAGTGTCTGCCCGTGAGCGACCCCATCTGCAAGTCCAAATGGGGTCGGAGCGACGTACATTTTCCTATCTCTAATCAAGATGTCCCCATAGCTTCCAAAGCCCCTGACACTCTTGTTCTTGTGAACGTATTCGTGATCAGCATTGAGAAAATCCCCGTGGCAAATTACCAAATCGAGGACCGGATAAGTGTCGCCATCAGGCTGGCTCGGATAACGGCCAAAAACATAAAATATTGTCCGACCATTGTGATATCCGGAAGGAACCTGACTGTTGCAGTCGTAGTTAAGCTCGCGGCCCGGGTACGCTAAACCTTTTACCTCGTAGCCATCGGTAACCTGCACCATGCGAAAATCCGGATAACTATTCCGCCCTCCCATTTCATGATTAAATCCGGTTTCCTCTAGACGGGAGCGCACCCAATTCTGAAAATGAAATTCTTTGTCTTGACGGCTCACACGTCGTGTCATCTGATTGCGTCGGATGGCGTCAATACATCTTTCGAAGACCTCAAAGACTGTCGATTCACATGGCATTGTGTCCCGCTCCAATGGGATTGCGGTGCAGAAGCTTTGGTGCTGAAGTCTTCTGAAGGATTTTGGACCTTATCCTCATACGCTTGCACTGGCCATTTGTCAATTGCCTCGTCGCTGAACCACCAGATCGAATGCCTCATCTGGAACGGAGAAACGATGGTTAGGCTCACCCAGATAAAAGGATTCGAGGCGGAAATAAGATGCCGAGGTTTTTCCAAAACGGCGGTCCCTCATCACAAAGCCGGATTCTCTCTTCTTGTAAGTATGCTTTTCGGTTCCGTGGATTAGTAGGCTCAGAGACGTCCCAATCGTACAACCCAGATCTGTTGATCGAATCGGCCTTGCTCTTATGCTAGGCTTGCGGATAACTGGCTAAAGATTGAATCCGTGGCAGTTTCCTGTGGTGAAAGCTTGCCGCAGCTAATTCAATCTTCTAAAGTTTCGCCCTTGGGTAATCTTAAGCGTTGAGAATAGCTTCTTGACTTTGTATCCGCGCATCCATGATACTCCCTTTATTTCTTTGGACAAAGGTCTCGATGAAAAATCTCTACCAGTGGGTTCAAGACGCTGTCGGCTTTCTTGGGGGAAGAATCCGTTCACAACCGGAGGCGGCCATCGTTCTCGGTACGGGACTCGGAGGGATCGCTGACCGGGTCGACGTGATAGATCGAATTCCGTACAGCGAGGTGCCTCATTTCTCCGAATCGACCGTCGAGGGGCACAAGGGAGATCTTCTCTTCGGAACACTCGCCGGCCGAAGCGTCGTGGTCATGCAGGGTCGATTCCATTACTATGAAGGCCACACACTTCAGGTGGCGACGCTTCCAGTACGCATAATGCGAGAATTGGGGGCGCGATACCTTTTCATCATCAGCGCTGCCGGCGGGCTCAACCCCGACTTCACCGCGAGAGACGTGATGATTGTGACTGACCATATAAACCTGCTTGGCGACAATCCCCTGAGAGGGGTTACAGACGAGCGGCTGGGTGAACGATTCCCCGACATGAGCCTGCCGTACGACGAAGAGTTGATTCGGAAGGCAAAAGAGGCCGCTCTGGACCGCAAAATCACTGTCCGCTTCGGCGTTTATGTCGCAGTGGCCGGGCCGAGCCTTGAAACCCCTGCGGAAACGAGAATGCTGCGCCTGCTTGGAGCCGACGCTGTTGGGATGAGCACGGTCCCGGAGGTAATTGTGGCGAAACATGTGGGGTTCAGGACACTCGCCCTTGCGGCAATAACGAACGTGAATCGTCCTGAAGCGATGGAACCCATATCTGTAGGCAAGGTGATCGCCAATGCCGAGGCGATAAAACCGTCGATGGTTGCCATACTTGAAGGGACATTCAGGCGACTGAGCCCTAGTTAATTGGACCCCGATTCTGGGAGATTTCTCCGGTGAGCGCTGAAACGATACTCATAAACGGTCTGATTTTGACCGATCCTTCCAGGCCCGAAGTAGTACCTCACGGGCGGACGGTGATCAATGGGAACAGCCTGGTGCAAGTCAATGTTCTCAACGATTCGAATCTCCCATCTGAAGGTGTTATCGACTGTTCAGACTGTTTGATTATGCCGGGGCTGGTCAATGGGCATACACATGCGGCCATGAGCCTTCTCAGAGGAGTTGCGGACGATCTGCCCCTGAACGAGTGGCTTCAAAGGTATATTTTTCCTGCCGAAGCAAAACACGTTGTACCCGAATTCGTTTACCTGGGCACCTGCCTTGCCGCTGTCGAAATGGCATTAAACGGCATCACCACTTTTGCTGACGGCTATTTCCACATGGAGAACTCTGCACGAGCCGCTCTGGATGTTGGGCTTAGATCGCTGGTGGCGCAGGGTATCCTCGACGTGCCCGCACCTGACGCTCCCATAGCCGGCTCGTGGAGAAGACGAGTGAACGAGTTCCTCGCAGAATGCCCCACGCATTCATTGATCACACCGGCCCTGTTTTGTCATTCGCCTTACCTCTGCAGTGCTGAGACCTTGCAGGCAGCCCAGGCTATCAGCAAAGAGCATAATATCCTTCTGTTTTCTCACGTTTCCGAGACTGCACAGGAAGTGGAGGAAATCAGGAAACGGTACGGTGTTAGACCTTTCAAGCACCTCCAAGGATTGGGAATCCTGGGTCCGAATTTTGTCGCTGTCCACGCGGTTCACTTGTCCGACTCGGAAAAAGAGCTGTTGGCCAAGTCCTCCACCGGGGTCGTGCACTGTCCCGAGAGCAACATGAAGCTGGCGTCGGGAGCGGCACCGGTCTATGATCTACTTGCCGGCGGAGTAACAGTAGCGATCGGCACTGACGGCCCGGCCAGCAACAACAATCTGGACCTTCTCGAAGAAATGCGTTCCGCGTCGTTGATGGCCAAGCTCGTGACGGGCGATCCCCAGGCCCTGGACGCTCGCACAGTCCTGCGCATGGCCACAATCGACGGCGCAAAGGCTCTGGGAATGGAAGATCGCATCGGCTCACTGGCACCCGGGAAGCTGGCCGATGTGACCGTGATCCACTTGAACCGCCCGCATCTTACTCCACTATATGATGCCATATCTCATCTGGTATACGCGGCCAGGGGGAGCGATGTCCGCCATGTGATGGTAAACGGCAGATTAGTTGTCAGAGACGGTCGAATCACCACGGTGGATAAGGACGATCTGATGGCGCGGGCACGTTCTGTTGCGGCAAGCATCAGAAATGATCTCGGAATAGCTACTTATGGAGATCGTGTGATAAATGAAGGACAAGATCACATATAAAGACGCGGGAGTGGACGTGGAATTGGCCGACAAACTCATCGGCTCTCTCGCGGACCGCATCAAATCCACCTTCAGACCCGAGGTGCTGACGAACATCGGCGGCTTTGCTGCGTTGTTTCGGCCCGAGTGGCGTCGATACCGAGACCCTTTATTGGTTTCGGCCACGGATGGAGTCGGGACAAAGTTGAAAATAGCCTTCCTCACTGGAATACATGACACCGTCGGTATCGACCTGGTAGCCATGAACGTCAACGACCTTCTGGTGATGGGTGCGGAACCCCTCTTTTTTCTGGACTATTTTGCAACGGGGTCGATCCTGCCTGAAATAGTTCGGGCCGTGATTTCAGGCATTGCTCGTGGCTGCGAAATGGCCGGTTGCTCCCTCATTGGAGGAGAGACCGCGGAAATGCCTGACTTTTATTGCAGTGGCGAATACGACCTGGCTGGTTTTTGCGTCGGAATGGTGGATCGTCCGGATGTCGTGGATGGTTCAAGGATCAAACCGGGAGACGCCGTCCTCGGGATAGCCTCTTCCGGCCTTCACAGCAACGGATTCAGTCTGGTAAGAAAAGTCTTTCTGGAACGCAAAGGATATTCTCTGGATGCTAATTTTGCTGAGATCGGAAAGCCTCTCGGAGAGGAATTGCTGGTCCCGACGGTAATTTACGTCAAGCCGGTCCTCCAGTTGTGCAAAACTGTACCGGTGTCGGGAATGGCCCACATCACCGGCGGGGGCTTCATTGGCAACATTCCGCGGGTTCTGCCTTCAAGGTGTGCTATTTCAATAACTAAGGGGTCCTGGAAAGTTCCCCCGATTTTCGACCTTCTACAGAGAGATGCCGGTTTGGACGATGTGGAGATGTACGGCACCTTCAATATGGGCATAGGGTTTGTAGTAATTGTCGATCGCAATGATGCTGAAGCCGCGCTGGAAGACCTTCAAAGTAATGGGATGACCGCGTGGGGTATCGGTGACGTAATACCGCGCCCCGATGCAGGTGAAGCTGTGGTCTTTTGTTGACGGAGATGTACCACAGCATCAGTGTACTCCTTCCGTCACACGCGGAAAACGCGCTACTCCAACTGGTGTCATTGCGAGCGAAGCGAAGCAATCTCATTGAATGAGTGCCTATAAAACCGGGATTGCTTCGTAGCTTTGCTCCTCGCAATGACAACATTCCACCGCTAACTGGATTGACATGTGGCGGTAGCGAACGCCCAATTTTGACCTGGAGCCGCGATGCCCGTGCGAATAGTCATAAGCGCCTGCCTCGCAGGATTATATACTCGCTATGATGGGAGTTCGCGGCCTCACCCCATGCTGGCCACGTTACGTGCAAGAAGTGTTCTCGTGCCGGCCTGTCCGGAGATTCTCGGTGGATTAGGAATACCGCGTCCTCCCTGCCGGTTTTCCGGAGGTGACGGTCATGCCGTGTTAGTAGGAGAGGCTCGCGTCATAGACACAAATGGAACCGACCGGACCCTTTCTTTTCTACGCGGAGCAGAAGAGACCGCCCGGGTGGTGGAACTGATTTCCCCGGATTTGATCATATTCAAAGAGGGGAGTCCTTCATGCGGTATTCGCAACGTGGATATCGAAGGCAAGAAGGAACAAGGTTGCGGGGTGGCCACTGCTAGGATGGCTGGCAGCGGTATTCTTATGATCTCGGAAGAAGACCCTCTGCCGGAAGATCTGCGGACCTGATCCCCGGAAATTTCGAGAAAGCTCATATCGGTTGCCAAAAACAATGTCCATTTGGCCGCCCGATGCAAAGAATGCTGAACACGCGTTGCGGTGGCGTTTTGCCGTCGTTCCTGCGTACGTGGGAGTCCGGTAGGTCCGGCCTCCGCGCCGGTCAACCGTCGCCGGCAGGGACGCCGGCGCTACCCCCGGATCGGAGTCCGGGATAACAGTGTCATCTGGCAAATCGGCCGAAACTTTTGGCAAAGCATACAAAATAACCCCTTATACCCACACAACAAAGTATGGAAGCTATCCACCTGCTGTATATTCAAAGTCATTGCCGGAATCTGTGGGATTTTATGTCCGCGCTCTCCATCGCGGCCCAAGATCGACTCATTGGAGAGATCCTCGACAGCCCCAATCCTGAGGCCGCGGCAAGCCGTCTTGACGATTTCTTGGCCGGGGAGGCTGCCGAAAGCGCCGGACAGATTCTGCACGACGATTCTGTAAGGCCGCATTTTCTGGCTGCAATCGCCGGATCCAGGTTTCTCAATTCTATTCTCCACCGGAATGTGGCCCTCCTGGAGTCACTCTTCTTACAAAAAGGCTTCCTAATCCCCAAAACTCGCTCCGTTATGGAAAGAGATCTCCGCAGCCGAACCGAGGGCATTTCCAGAATCGCTGAGCTGGACAAGGTGCTGCGCTGTTACAAAGAGGAAGAGTATCTGCGTATCGGCACCAGAGATCTTGCAGAGCTGGCCGGCGTTCCGGAAGTGATGGCAGAGCTTTCGGATCTAGCCGGAACCTGCATTCAAGTGGCTCTGGAATTTCACTGGGGCAGGCTGGTGTTGAAGCACGGAAAGCCTCGGGGCGTTAATGACGGCACAGGACTGGTCATCCTGGGGATGGGAAAAATCTCCGGCCGAGAACTTAATTTCTCCTCGGATGTCGATTTGATCTTCCTGAGAGGCCCGGAAGTAGGCAGAACCGATGGTCCGGAACCCTGGCCCGTCAACGCCTTCTACGGAGCATTGGTGCAATCGGTTAGACGGTCCCTCGCGGACATTACCGAAGATGGTTTTGTATTCCGGCTGGATCTCAGGCTGAGGCCCGAAGGCGAAAAAGGTGAACTCGTCCCGTCGGTGAACAATGCTCTTGATTACTATCTGGGATGGGGGCGAACCTGGGAACGGGCCGCGCTCATGAAAGCTGTTCCTCTGGCAGGAGATTTTGATCTCGGGCATGCCTTCATTGCAGGGCTGGAACCATTCATTTATCGCAAGCACCTGGATTATTCGATGCTGGAAGACATGAGGCTCATGAAGCGTAGCATAGAGATGCAACTTAAAAGGAAGCCGGGAATCAACATAAAGTTAGGCCAAGGGGGAATCAGAGAGATCGAGTTCTTTGTTCAAACGCTCCAGCTCATTAACGGAGGGAAAACACCACGAGTAAGATCCCGGGGGACTTTGGAAGCCCTGGGCCTTCTCCGGGAGGCAGGCCTTCTGGAGACAAGGACGATGGAAGAGTTGCGTGATGCATATCTATTCTTCCGCCGCACCGAGCATCGTATTCAGATCGATCATCAACTCCAAACCCACGAACTGCCCAGAACTGTTCAGGATCAGGAAGAACTGGCCAGAAGGATGGGTTACAGAAAAGATGCTCTCAAGGCATTTCTCTCGGATTTGGAAGGCAAGCGCCGTGCAGTTGAGGAACTCTTTTCCAGCTTGTTCCATTCTGAAGAAAACGGGAGCAAGGCCGTCTCACCGGCGGTAAAGCGAATCTTTGAAGTAATTCAAGACCAAGATTCCGCTTTGCCTGTTCTCTCGGAGCTTGGTTTTGAGGATGCGGCCGCGTCATATCCGATTTTGCACGATCTCTTGATCCCCTCGGATAGGAAAATCAAATCCGAAAAAGGGCGCCATCTTCTGGAGCGGTTGGCCCCGCTTCTTCTTGAAGAGCTTTTGAAAGCCCCGGAACGCAGCAAGACGCTGATTGCACTGGACAGCTACGTGGACTCGCTGCATTCCCAGTCGAGTTATTTGGCAACCTTGCTCGAAAACCCGCCGACAATTGAATTCATAATGACGATCCTGCGGGAAAGCCGATTCTTCACAGATCTCCTGATTCGCCACCCCCAATCCATCGATTCCCTCATAGCCCGAGGAGCGCCGCATTACCCGAAAGAGAAGGAGTACCTGGAAACAGAGTTGTCCGACCGGCTCAGATATTGCCCGGACTTTGAGTCTGAACTCGATGTGTTGCGAATTTTCAAGAATGACGAAATGCTCATGATAGGCGTGCGCCACATTTCAGGCGAGATCGAGTCACCTGTAGCGCGAAGTCTCGTAACCGAACTGGCAGAGGTTTGCCTTCGTGCAGCCGTGGAAATCGCTTTAAAAGAGATGGAGCGACGGTTCGGCCGATTCGATTTCTTCGAGACCCTGCCGTTCGTGATCCTGGGGATGGGAAAGCTGGGCGGCATGGAGATGACATACCTGTCCGATCTGGACGTTATATTCATATACGACCCCCCTTCAGATCAAATAGGCCGGTTTTCCAGCCACGAGTGGTTCACCAGGCTGGCAAATCGAATCATATCTATCCTCAGTGTTCCAACAGCCGAAGGGACAGTCTTCGCCATTGACGCCAGGTTAAGACCGTCGGGGAACAAAGGGCCCCTGGTCTCTTCGCTCTCTGCATTTAGAGATTACCACAGGACGACTTCATGGCTTTGGGAGAAACAGGCTCTGATTAAGGCTCGATCCGTGACCGGGCCGCAGCGGCTTGCCGAAGAAGTCACCCGGATCGTTCGGGATTGCATCATGAGCACGGAACTTTCAGACGATGGTCTGCGCGAAATCGCCAAATTGCGGAGAAGAATGGAAAGCGAGTTGGCGCTGGAAGGCGATTTGCAGGTAGATTTGAAGACGGGTCACGGCGGATTGGTGGATGTGGAGTTTTTTGTCCAGGCGAATATTCTGAGGCACGCGGCACACAGGCCGGATATAATCCGCAACAACACGCTGGGAGCGCTGGCAGCTTTGCATGACGCCGGATTGCTTGATGAAGAGTCGTTTCACACCCTGGATTTCGGCTACCGATTCCTCAGTAATCTGGAGGATCGCCTCCGCATTATGGAATATCGAAGCATCGACCGAATGCCGCTTGAAGGAGACAAGGTTAAAGGTCTGGCATGGAGGATGGGTTATGGAGATCGAGGCGAGGACAGCTTTCTCAACGATTATTTCAGGGTCACGGGCTCGATAAGGAACGTATACAACGCTTTTTTCGGTGCAGATAAAAACAAACCGACCCGAAGGGGGGCCGGAGAAAGGACTTAAGGCATTATCGCAATCCCTGGATGCAGAGGTCTTTCGCGATCCTGTCCCGCGTGGCCTCGAACTCAGTTTCTACTTCGAGGAACGTTTCGACGAGTTCCGGATCAAAGTGCTTGCCCTTCTCCTGAATGATGATTTCTCGAGCCTCTTCGTGCGAATAAGACCGCTTGTAGCGACGTTCGGTGGTCAAAGCATCATAAACGTCTGCTATCGCGACGATGCGAGCGGACAAGGGTATCGCTTCTTCTTTCAGCCCGAAAGGGTATCCGTTCCCATCCCAACGCTCATGGTGGTAGTAAGCCACATCCTTTGCGAGGAATAGATAGCTCTCCTTATCCCCTGCTTCACGCGCAGCCTCCTCAAGCGCGGCACCGCCGTACACGGAATGGCGCTTCATGATCTCGAACTCATCCATCCCAAACTTTTTCGGGTTGAATAAGATCGAATCGGGTATCCCGACCTTCCCTATGTCATGCAGTACAGAGCATTGGACAAGGTCATCGATGAACTCCTGGGTCATTAGTTCCTGATAGCGTGCGTGCGCTGCCGCCTGATTACACAGAATCCTGCAATATTCTTGAAGCCGTGAAAGATGAAAAGCTGTCTCCCCGTCCCGCGATTCGGCAAGCTTGGCAAGAGCGAAAATTGAAGCCCCCTGAATTCTTCGGATGCGTTGATACGACTTCATCAATTCGGTGGTTCTTTGCTCAACCTCTTTTTCCAGCAAGTATCTGTAATCTTTCTCAAACCGCCGAAGACGGCAATGTTCGATGCCTTTTTGGACCGTATTCAGGAGGATCTCTGTGTTCACCGGCTTCAGCAAGAAATCGTGAGCGCCTCGCCGAAGGGCCAACACGGCATTTTCAAGATCCCCGTGGCCTGTGACCACGACCACCGGCACCGTCCCGTCGATCTTCCTGATGGTGGCGAGGACTTCCAGACCGTTGATTTGCGGCATGTGGATGTCTGTGACCACCAAATCAGGGCGACTCTCATTAAAGATTTCTATGGCTTTGCCCCCTCCGTTTGCGGTCAATACGGAAAAGCCTTTGATCGCCAATAGATCTCTGAACGTTTCGAGAGTGATGGTATCGTCGTCGATGATGAGGACGGAACCCCTGGTTGTTGGGGTTCCCGCCATGAGCGCATCATCAACGATAGATTTATAAAGGTCTGCCGGCAAGAACTGCACTCCGTTCCATTCAACCCCTAAGACAAAACGAAAAGCTCCCCACGTGAAGGCCGTCGTCTCGAATCATGAGAAATCCTAACCCATAAGCCGGGCAGTGCGGGCAAAAAGGCCCAACCGGTGCTCGCTTCCCGTTACTACACTACAATCTGATCTTGTGTTGCTCTTCCGATCGTTGCGTTATCACGATGTCCCGACGCCGTTGGATAAACCATCTTAGGCGTTGTGTCACACGGGTGTCAATGATCAATTCCAAAAGGTAGGCGCGTCCCGGCTAATTTGGCTCACGCGATTGACATGGCAACCGACATGATTTACCTGACTGGTGAAGTGTCATCGTTCAGCCGGCTTTTCCCCGGGCACGAGAGGCCCTTTTTGAACATTGCCTAATCCACTATCAATCAGTCTCGAGGGGCTTCTTTCCGCTGGGCGATTGCCTGAAAGTTTGATCCGGTAGGAGTCTCATAATGCGTGCAGAAAAATTTACCCTCAAATCTCAGGAAGCTCTGGAGCTGGCCCAGAATACAGCGAGCAACCGCGGCAACCCTCAAGTGGAAACAGAGCACCTGTTGCTGGCATTACTCTCCGACGAAGAAGGCATCTGCGTTGAAATCCTCAAGAAGCTGGGAGCTGACCCTGAGCGTATCCGAAATGAAACCCTGCACGCGGTGGAAAAGCTGCCGCAACAGAGCGGTGCCGTTGCAGACCGGTACTATTCCAACTCACTCAGAGCGGTTCTTGAAGCTGCATTCAAAGAAATGGAGCAGCTCAAGGACGAGTACGTGTCCGTTGAGCATCTTCTGATTGCCCTTTCTGAGGTCTCAGGGACCGTGGCTTCCAAAATCCTCACCGGCCGCGGCGTTACCAAGGATAAGATCTACACGGTGCTGACGGACATTCGCGGTACCCAGCGAGTGACCGACCAATCACCTGAAGAAAAATATCAGGCTCTGAAGCGCTTTACCCGCGATCTGACGGACCTCGCACGCAAAGGGAAGCTCGACCCGGTAATCGGTCGCGACGACGAAATCAGGCGAATTATTCAAGTCCTGTCGCGCAGAACAAAGAATAATCCGGTCCTCATCGGGGATCCCGGAGTCGGCAAGACTGCCATTGTAGAGGGGCTCGCCGGAAGAATTGTGTCGGGGGACATTCCCGAAACGCTCAGAGGCAAGCGAGTATTGGCGCTCGACATCGGCCAGCTTGTTGCTGGCGCGAAGTATCGGGGGGAGTTCGAAGATCGTCTCAAGGCCGTGCTAAAGGAAGTTACCGGCGCGGCAGGTGAAATCATCCTGTTTATCGATGAAATGCACACCCTGGTTGGGGCCGGCGCGGCTGAAGGAGCGGTTGACGCGTCTAACATGCTCAAACCTGCTTTGGCTCGCGGCGAGCTTCGATGCGTTGGCGCCACGACCATCAACGAGTACAGGAAGCACATCGAAAAGGATGCGGCGCTCGAACGACGGTTTCAGCCGATTTACGTAGCCGAGCCTTCTGTAGAGGACTCAATTTCGATCCTGAGAGGTCTAAAGGAACGCTACGAGATTCACCACGGTGTCAGAATTCAGGATGCCGCAATAATAGCAGCCGTGACCCTATCCCACCGCTACATTACCGACCGTTTCCTGCCCGACAAGGCCATCGACCTCATAGACGAAGCCTCGTCCAAGCTCAGGATAGAGATTGACTCGATGCCCACTGAAATTGATGAGATCGAACGGCGCATCATTCAGCTTCAAATTGAACAACAGGCGCTTAACAAGGAGTCCGACCCGGCCAGCAAGGAACGGCTCCAAAAGGTTAAAATGGAAATCGAGCGATTGACCTCGCAATCGGATCTTCTCAAGACGCAATGGCACAAGGAAAAGGATGTCATAACAGCCATAAGAGAGCTGAAAGAACGGTACGAGCGAGCCAAAACCGAAGCGGCCCAGGCAGAGCGGGAAGGCAATCTGAGCAAAGCGGCTGAACTCAAATACGGCATGCTCATATCCCTGGAAAAGGATATCAAAGAGAAAAATGAGGAACTTGCCAACATTCAGAAAGACGGCGGACTGCTGAAAGAGGAAGTCGATGCGGAAGACATAGCCGAGGTCGTGGCAAAGTGGACTGGCATCCCCGTGTCAAGGATGCTGGAAGGGGAAGTCGCAAAACTCCTCAGCATTGAGGACAGAATCGGTCAACGAGTCATCGGCCAACGAGAAGCGATAATCGCGGTTGCAAACGCTGTGCGCCGCGCGAGATCGGGTTTACAAGATCCCAATCGGCCGATCGGTTCATTCATCTTCATGGGGCCAACCGGTGTCGGCAAAACCGAACTCGCACGAGCCCTTGCGGAATTCCTCTTCGATGACGAACAGGCCATGGTACGCGTCGACATGTCGGAGTACATGGAAAGGCACTCGGTCGCGCGGCTTATCGGCGCGCCTCCGGGATACGTAGGATACGAGGAGGGAGGATACTTAACGGAGGCTGTTCGAAGACGCCCGTATTCGGTGGTTCTTTTCGACGAAATTGAGAAAGCTCACCCCGAAGTGTTTAACGCCCTTTTGCAGATACTCGACGATGGCCGGCTCACCGATGGCAAAGGGCGCACGGTGGATTTCAAGAACTGCATCATTATTATGACATCCAACATCGGTTCCACGGAGATCCGGGATTTCGCGGGAAAAGACGAAGAGAGAATGCGAACCAGGGTCATGGAAGCTCTCAGGATGCACTTCAAACCCGAGTTCCTGAACCGGCTGGACGATGTGATAATCTTCCATTCCCTGGACAGGGAGCAGATCAAGCAGATTGTAGACATTCAAATGCGGCGCCTCAACAAGCGGCTTGCGGACAACAAGCTCACCCTGGTCCTGGAGCCTTCAGCCAGAGACATGCTTGCAGCCGAAGGGTACGACCCCGCGTATGGAGCGCGGCCGCTCAAGCGTGCGATGCAACGGCTCATCGAGAATCCTCTGGCGATGGAAATTCTCGCGGGTAAGTTCCAACCGGGAGATACCATAGAGGCCCAGGTCGAGGGCGATCATCTTCGATTTGCGAAAAAAGGATGACCGACTGGATGAAAGCCGTATGAGAAGCCATGCAAGGGGCACAGTCGTGGGATGAGGCCGCCCTCACCCTGATCTCTCCCGCCAGGGGGAGTCTTTACGTCACCGTCGCCCCGGACTTCGATCCGCGGTCCAGGATTCCTGGATTTCGGCATTCGCCGGATTGGGGCGAAAAGCGCCTCCGCCCACTGATAAAAAAAAAAAAGGTTTGCGCGAAGACTGAAGCAGCGTATTATCTGGGGGCAAGACCCGAAAGTGTGTTTATCTGAAAACCAGTTAAACAGGAGTTGGAACTCATGCTCGGACTTCCAGATGTAGCCATTGGCGCGGTGGTGGCGGCCCTTGTCGCGGGACTGGTTTCGTTGCTTGGCCTCATCATCAGTAAAGAGCAGAAGATTTCAGAGTTCCGACAGGCATGGATTGATGCTCTTCGATCGGAAATTTCTGCTCTTATTTCTCATGCAAACGCCATTCATGGCACTAGTGCGGCTGGCTTGGAAAGGGCGTCAGAACTCTGGAAAGTAGTGAGGCCAGATTTCCTAGGAATCAATCAAGCTGCTGCAAACGTTAGGCTGCGGCTCAACCCGAAGGAGAAAGAAGCATCTGCGGTGTTGGAGCAAATTGAGGGGCTAGAGCAGCTACTGCTCCCCGGACGCACAGTGGAGTACGCTCAGATAGATGAAACAGAGAAAAGACTCGTTGCTGCCGCGCAGGTTCTCCTCAAGCAAGAGTGGCTTCGCGTTAAGCAGGGAGAGCAGGTATACCGCATTGCTAGGATTTGTGCGCTCATTGTTCTAATGGTCTGTGTGGTTGCACTATTTACCATTGCGGTGATGAGGGCAGCCACCCTATGAATTCTACTATCAAGTTCAAGCCGCGGCTTACCTATTTCATATAAAGAGCTAAAAAGGTGGGATAACAAGTGCTGCACCCGATTCTGGACCTCTTGGTCCGTGAAGCCAACCGTTCTTTTGCTGCTCGAATGTCCACCGCTCGCCGGTGCCGCCACCCCTGATCCGTCCCCGGTCCTCCCATAGGATATGTTGCTCATCAAATGCCACGTACTCGGTCATTGGACCGGAATCCGGTCCCTCCCGGCCCCTGTCTATCTGTTTTTCGCTTCAACCGTCCCTCAGAAGAAATCGTGGCACAACCAGGAACCCGGCCCGAGTTTCGAGACAATTTCAGATGCCGGTCCCCCTTCTAGCGCGACTGGCAACGACAGCGTGAAAATGTCATCTGCTTTGGAGAGTTGGTTGCCCTCGTCCGCGCATTTCAAGAAGGTCGGCTGGTAAAACTGCCTGGGTTGCGCCTCCGGGGTCTAAGATGACCGGCCCGGCTCAAATCTTTCGAGATGCCCTCCCAAGGCAAGCCTAGACCGGTGTCTCGGCAGGGTCGGCTGCGCTCGATGTCACAATCCGCACATCAATCGTTTTCTTCAGTAGTGAGGCTATCCGAACGAGCATGGACAGAGCATCGCCGTTATATAGTCTTTGCCAAGAATAATGTCTCTTTGCCCGTAAGATACGGAAAATCGAGAAGGTGCGCCATGTTGGGCACTTCACGGTCATTCCAGCGCACGCTTGAATTCGGTAGGGCCTGCCTCCGCGCGACGCTGGGTCGCTCCGAAGCCACCGGCAGAGACGCCGGCGCTCCCGGATCGGCGTCCGGGGTGACGCTGCCGAACAGGATTGCAAGCACACACAGGATTGCCCGAAATAAGACACTGTATTTAGGAAATGGTGTACACAGCTAGCCCCGCAATTCCTTTATCTTTTCTTCGAGGGCAGGGACAACTTCATTGAGATCGCCCACAATTCCGTACTGAGCGACCCGAAAGATGGGGGCCCGCGGGTCTTTGTTTACAGCCACGATGAGCGGCGATCCTTTGATGCCGCCGAGGTGCTGGAATGCGCCACTGATTCCCAGGGCAAGATACACTTTCGGCTTGACCTCAACGCCGGAAGTGCCGACTTGATGGAACTTGGGAAGAAGGTTCTTGTCCACAATCGGTCTCGAGCAGGCCAACACGCCTCCCATCGTCTCCGCCAGTGATTCGAACACCTCCATGTCGGGTTCATCCCCGATGCCTCTCCCGACGGACACGACGATATCAGCCGAGGCTACATCTACGTCCCCTTTCTCCGCTTCCACGTACCCCACAAAGCGCTTGCGCAAAGGGTCGTCGGTTAACGGCGAAGGTAGTGCTTCGACTACGCCCGCTTCAGAGCCGGAAGGTTTGAAAGAGAATGCTCCGCCCCGCAGAGTCACAACTATCTTCTCAGCAGTTTTGAACGATACGACAGTATTGACTTTGTAGCTGTACATCTGCCGCGAAGCGAAGAACTTTCCATCTCTCACTTCCAACCCGTAGCAATCGGTGGCCAGCGCCGCGTCCAGAGCCACAGACAGGCCGGGGGCCAGATCCATGATCGAGTTCGAGTTCCCCATGATCAGTATGAACGGCTCGCTGTCCGGGAGGATTTTTACAAGCGCTTTCATGATTGCTTCAGAATTGAAAGGCTCGAACTTTGAGTCGTCCACGGTCAAGACCCGGGGGCACTCCTTTGCCAGCAGTCCGGCCATGCCCGCGACTTGGCTGCCCAGAAGGAGACACGTAAGCTCGGCTCCCAGATCGCTTGCCAGCTTGCGGCCCGCTGCAATGGCCTCCCATGTGGAATCTCTCAATTGATGCTTGCGGTGCTCGGCCAGGACAAATATCTGCTTC
Source organism: uncultured delta proteobacterium (assembly GCA_963789265.1). Taxonomy (GTDB): domain Bacteria; phylum Desulfobacterota; class Desulfomonilia; order Desulfomonilales; family Desulfomonilaceae; genus CAWBBA01. The sequence goes on from CAWBKB010000001.1 coordinate 893,909, forward strand.
ATCAACCGATACCTCCTTTCTCCTTCAATATCTTAGCGAGTCTCGCAGCAGCTTCTTCCGGGCTCCCCTTGATAATCTCGGCGCCTTCCCCTTCAGGAGGCAAAGAGACGGTTTCGATTTGTATCCTTGATCCGGCTGAGCCCACCTCAGACTCATCCAGACCGATTTGCTCGAGACCCAGGTACAGGGATTTCCAAGCCCGCGACTTTTCGCACCGCTCGGATAGAGACGAATCGAGGCTCGTTCAATCCGGTTGCAACCGAGACTGCCGCAGGCAGATCCATTTCAATTGCTTCGTAAAGCCCGCCTTCCAGTTCCCGGTTGAATTTGATTTTCCCATCCTGAGTTTCGATCTTAGAAACCAGCGTGGCTCCGGGAATGCCCAACATGGCTGCCAGCATTCCGCCCACCTGGCCGGAGCAATCGTCGTCGGCCAGGGTTCCTGTGAGAACAAGGTCGTGGGGCCGCTGTTTGATGAAGTGCGAGAGTATCCTCGCCACCGCAAAACCATCTGAACCCTCGAATGCATCGTCCCACAGGTGAAAAGCCTCGTCAGCGCCCCTGGCCAGACTCTCTCGGAGCATTTCTTCAGCCTCTTCCGGGGCTACAGTGACTGTCGTGACCTTACCACCTATTCTTTCCTTAATTTGGACAGCCTCTTCGACGGCAAAGCGATCCCAGTCGTTCACATCGAAGTCCAAGTCAACTTTCTTGATGTCTTTCCCGTCCCGGTCTACGGAAAGATCGGCTTCAGACGTGTCCGGTACCCATTTCATGCAAACAATGATGTCCATTGGTCCTCCCAAGCGTCTCAGGCGAGACTGCTTCATTCAATAGCACCGGCCGACAATCAGCCCATGGATCGGTCCACAAGCTCAACGAGGTCGATCACTTCAATTTTACCCTCGTTGCCGGTGGTCTTTATGGCATCCTCCAAATTAATCAGACAGAAAGGACAAGCCGTGACAATGACCTGTGCCCCTATATCTTCCGCCATGTGCACGCGGCGCTCGCCCATTCGCTCTTTTTCTTCGTCGTTTTCGTACCAGAGCAACAGCCCCCCACCGCTGCAGCAGAAGCTTCGGGAATACGAACGTGTCATTTCTCGCAGCCGAATTCCCGGTATTCTCCTCAACACGTACCTTGGATCTTCATACACGCCGTTGTGTCGTCCCAAATAGCAAGGATCATGATAAGTCACAACCCTCTCGCCCAAGTAATCTCCGGAAAGGGTCAGTTTTCCTTCGCGAAGAAATCGGGCTATCAGTTGACTGGCATGAACTATTGGGAACTTTTCAGAGTAGTCGTTTTTGATCGTGTTGAAGGCGTGGGGGTCAAAGGCAACGATTTCTTTGAATTCCCGGGCTCTAAATGCCTCAATGTTCTTCGTTGCAACCTGTTCGAACAGACCTTCCTCGCCGAGCCGCCGTATTTCGTTACCCGAGTCGGTTTCGTCCTGGCCCAAGATCCCGAAATCCGAAGAGGTCCTGTTGAGAATTCGTGCAAAAGACTTCGATATTTCCTGTATTCGCGGGTCAAAAGATCCGCAACTGTCCACGAAAAACAACAAATCTGCAGAGTCGCCTTTCGCGAGCTCTTTCACCTGCACCCCATCCAGATCTTTGGTCCAAGCCGAGCGTTTCGCCTTGCTCCCGCCGTAGGCGTTTCCCTTCTTTTTGATTTGTTGCATCGGCTTCTGAAGAGATTGAGGAAGGCTCCCGTGGTCCAGGAGATACCGTCTCATATCCACGATCTTGTCGATATACTGTATAAATATCGGACACTCCTGCTCGCAGGCTCCGCAGGTGGTACAGGCCCAGATCTCTTTTTCCGTAATAATATCGCCTATGAACTCGACATCGCCTCGATCCGGCGGTGTTCCAAACACAGGGAAATACTTGTACGCGTAGTCTCTTGCCTTTATGCTGATCATCCTCGGAGAGAGTTCCCTCCCCACTGCATTGGCAGGACAGTTATCCGTACATCGGCCGCAGTCCGCGCATGAATAAAAATCCAGGATATGTTTCCACGTGAAAGCCTCGAAACGGCCCACACCACATTCCGGCAGTTCCATCCAATCGGTGACGCCGCATTGGACAGGCTTTATTGCTCCTTTGTTCAGATTTTGGAAGAACACATTGGGAATCGCGGTTATGACATGGAAGTGCTTGGAAACGGGTAGGTAATTAAGAAGTCCAAAGAATACGAGAACATGGCACCAATAGACGACAACGTGCATGACATTTAGGGTCGGCACCGCGGTTCCGGACATGAACCAACTCGAAAGGGTCGCGGCGGGAAACAAAGCTGCCACGCCGGTTTTGCCGCTTAGTTGTAGGGCACTTCCATCGAAAACCATGTCGGTAACCATGAGCGCGGCCACCAGTCCAAGGATTACGTATGCCTCATTCTCGTGGCCACCCGTATGGTTATGAGCGTAGCGAGCGGGTCGGAATACGGCTCGCCGGATGATTGCTATAATGCACACGGCAAAAACCATGAGGACTACGTAGTCCTTGAGAATCGCATAAGAGAAGCCCGCGGAGCCGGAGAGCAGCGGTAGGTGAAACTGTGGCGAGAAGCCGCGGCCTATGAGTGTGAGCGAACGCAGAGACAGGATCAGGAATCCGGCAAAAAGGAGTATATGGAGGATTCCCGCGCCCAGGTACCTGGGTTGTCGCCACTGGCCGAATCCGTAAACCAGCGTCAAGCGGATTCTTTCTGCAATGTCAGAGAAACGGGCATCGGGCATCCCCAGCCTGAGGAGCTTGATACGCCGAAACATCACGTACGAAAACATCGAGATTGCTGCGGCAAAGACGACAAAGGCCACAGCAGGGGCAGGGATGCCGGCTAGCGGAACATTGGCCGGCTCAAGGATGGTCATAGATACCTCTGCAACCTTTTCCGGAAAACTTACGAATCGTGATCAACTGACGAGGACCGCCAGGATCTTTGCCGGCTTGTCTCCGTGGGCCTTGACCAGGTGCATGCTGGTGGAATCGTAGTAAATTGCGTCCCCCGGCCTCAGCACGTCGCGAGTGCCCTCCACCATGACTTCCATCTCGCCATCCAGGACGTAGATGAACTCCTGGCCGTCATGGGAAGATGGTTCGTCAGAGGCTGCCGGCTGGAGTGTGACGATAAACGGTTCCATCATCCGGTCCTTTTTGTCAGGTGCAAGGGATTCATACTCGTAACCGTGGCTGGCCTGTTTTGCCATTCCAAAACGACTGAACCTGCGCCGCTCGCCGGCTCGAACTATGGTGAACGCTTCTTCTCCGGTGGATATCACATCCGACATCTTTAGTGACAGAGCTTTGCTCAGTCGAATTAACAGTCCCAGCGGCAGGAATGCTTCGCCTGCTTCCAGCCGGGCCAGAGCATCGACTTCGATACCGGTTTTCGCGGAAAGTTCGTCGATGGAGAACCCTCGCTTCTCGCGGACCGCACGTAACTTATGCCCGTGAGATATAGCCCTTTCGTCTTCCGCCCTTTCCTTGGCCGCGGCTACGGCGTGCGGGTCGGTTAGAAGGTCGTGCCCTTCTTTCTCCTCGCCATATCCTGATACGGCCTCGCTAAAGTCTTCATAAGAAGCTATGTTATTCCTGTCATCCATAATCGATCCTTTCAGGTCGCCCAATGTTGAAGAATGTGTCTCAACACCCTGGAACCGAACGAAATCGTAACACGAATGCTCTCTTGTCCCGGCAATCCCGCGTTCCGCGGGACCGGGCTACTGTCACCAGTCCCTCCGAGACGCGTGCATTTAAGCCCCATCGGGGCGATAGAAAGTAGCCCGGCAATTCATTGCCGGGTGACCCACGAGCAATGATTCAGTTGTTCGTCCCCGAAGGGCGCTCGAAGGATTCATCCTTCGAGCGCCCTTCGGGGACGAACAAGGATCTCTTGGCCGTTCATTCCCGGCGATAAATCGCCGGGCTACTATGGTGCCGTCCCTCCGGGACGAAGAGGACTCGGAGCCAATTTTAACGCCTATGCCTCAAAATCCCCCTTTAAAAAGGGGACTCTAAGCGCTTATGGTCCGGCAAAGGTGCTCACAGCCTGAGGTGCCGGCGCAAACCTAGAGTCTATGTCACGTCACCTGTATTACATCGATCTGCCTGGAACTCCTATGTTCCTGGCTATGACGATCCTCTGAACCTCCGAGGTGCCTTCGCCTATGTCGAGAAGCTTCTGGTTTCGGTAGTGTCTTTCAACAGCGTAGTCCTTCATGAGGCCGTATCCGCCATGAAGCTGCACAGCGTGGTTCGCGGCCCTGTAGTATGTTTCCGAGCAGACAAGCTTCGCCATGGCGCTGTATTTGGGATTCAATCTGTTATTATCTGCCAGCCAGCACGCCTTGTAAAGGAGCAGACGGGCCATTTCTATTTCCGTGGCCATGTCCGCCAGCTTGAATGCATTTGCCTGGAAAGATCCTATGGGCCTGCCAAACTGCGTCCTTTTCCTGGAATAGTCGAGAGCCAACTCGAACGCCCCTTGGGCTCCGCCCAATCCCATAGCCGCAATAGATAGGCGGCCGCCGTCGAGGGTCTTGAGCATCTGATGGAAACCCTCACCTCGGCCCCCTAGAAGATTATCCTTTGGGACTCGGCAGTCTTGGAAAGTAAGCTGGCCTGTGTTGGAAGATCTCCAGCACATTTTGTCATGCATAGTTTCCGCACTAAATCCGCGGGTGCCGTTTTCGACCAGAATACAGCTCACTTCAGGCTTTCCCTCATCCGAGCGGTCCGTGACGCACTGAACCACGCAAATCGCGCTGATGTCAGTGGTCGAATTTGTAATGAAGATCTTGCTGCCATTAATTACCCATTCGTTTCCGTCGAGAACCGCACTGGTCCTGGAAGCGCCGGCATCCGAACCGGCATCGGGCTCGGTCAGACCGAATGAGGCCAGGATCTTCCCTTTACACAGGTCCGGAAGCCACTTCCTCTTTTGCTCTTCGGTGCCGAAATAATAGATGGGAGCGATCCCCAGGGAATTACCTGCGGCTACAGTAGCTGCCTGAGACCCATCAATGCGCGCGATCTCTTCCACCATTATTATGTAGTTGAGGTAACCAACGTCGCTACCGCCGTATTCTTCGGAAACAAAAGGGCCGAAGAAATCGAGTTCGCCCATCTTGCGGGTAAGGTCGTATGAAAATTCTTCTTTGTCGTCCAGTTCCTGGGCTACAGGCGCAATCTCCTTCTCGGCGAAGTCTCTAACGACCTTCCTGGTAAGCTCCGCATCTTTGGGAAGATCAAAGTTCAAGGACATGCTTTAACCCCCGTTCACTCTGGAAGATACTATTCAGATTATGAAAGGTCCCGGAAGTCCGGCGACCAATCCGGAGTCATGCTACTACATGTCAACCGGGTTTGTCTGCTGAAAAGCAGTGTTCCGGAGTCGGAATCCATCGGGCATACGGACAACTGTGGATAAACTTTATTCTCAGTGTCGTGGAAAATGCCGGGCCTGCAATGTGCCCTACGCGACCGGGTCATTTTCTGTTTCCGCGATCGCTTTTGAGAATCATCCTAGCCGGTTTTGATCTGCCGGAACTAATGAATACAGTATTTGTAACAAGGAGTGATAGAGGAGGAGCAACATGAATCTTCAAGAACAGCTCAACGTCATAAAGAGACGTTTTGAGTCCAGCGTGCCGCCTGCAACAGTAGCCATCATGCACCACGCCACCGAGGAGATTCGGAACTCCGGCATTTTGGATCGCACATTGAAAGTTGGACAAAAAGCGCCTGAATTCGCTCTCCCCAACGTAAATGGCGAGATAATCGCTTCAAAGGAATTGATTGCAAGGGGCCCGCTGGTGGCGGCTTTCTATAGAGGTGTGTGGTGACCGTATTGCAATGCGGAGCTGGAAGCTCTGGAAAACGTAAACCGAACCATTGCAGCCGAGGGAGCCACACTGGTGGCAATTTCACCCCAACTGCCGAAGTATTCCGGGATCACGGCCAGGAAACACAACCTCACTTTCGACCTGCTGAGCGATGTCGGTAACAAGGTGGCCCGGAAGTTCGGACTAGTCTTTGAACTTCCTGATTATCTGCGCCGGCTTTATCTCGAACTCGGGACGGATCTGAAAAGGTACAACGGCGACGATTCCTGGACCCTGCCCATGCCGGGCACTTTTGTAATTGAAGAGAATTCGATAATCCGGCATGCGGAGGCGGACCCTGACTACACCATTCGGCCGGATCCAGAACACATCCTGGAAGTGCTCAAGAGGATCAGATTCCATTAGCAGAGCATTCGACTGGCGTAAGACGTGGTGAATTTTTCATTTCTCGGGGTGAAGCGCGCCTTCGGTGCGGTGATGGGAGTTGTGAGAATCGTGGGATTGAGGCGCCCTCAAAGTCCCCATTTTCTAAAGGGGGATTTTCAGGGAGTTATACAAAATCCCCCTAACCCCCATTTAAGAAGGGGGAGCCCGCATCGGTCGCGATAACCTGATCCACCGAATTTAGCACCAGCGATGCGGTTCTCACGCGAAGCGTAGGGTCACCGCATCCTACAAGAAATTGGTACCTCCGGCCGATAGCGGTTGGTCCCCCAGCCTCAGGTGCCCACACGAGTACCGTTCTCCATGCGCCAATTCGAAAAATTATTGACCATCCTGGTTGTAACTGTTACCTTTTTAAATCAAGGGACTCTACTTAAGCTAAATTGCTTTCTCCGCGTTCTCTGCGATCTCCGCGGTGAACCATTACTGTAACCCATAGTGCGGCCAATTTTGCGAGGGTCCGGCTTCGCCGTTTGAATGATCGTTAATGTAATTGTGTTTTTTTATGTATGAGGTTTCCGCTCGATGACCGCGGAAAGAGTTGCTTACACCGAAGAGCGTCGTCAACACTGGGATGCCGTTGCCCTACAAATGGATCGCGGACCGGGATGGGGCCAATTCTACCATCAACGAGTGACGAAGATCTTTCAGACCGTTGTTCTCCCAGGACAGCGAATAATTGAATTTGGTTGTGCATACGCGGATCTTCTGGCGTCACTTGAAACTTCTGTGGGGGTTGGTGCAGACTTTTCCGCTGAAATGATTAAGTTCGCTTCGGCACGTCACCCCGAACTGCAATTTGTGAACGCGGACGTGCATGAATTGGATGTCAAAGAGACCTTCGATGTAATCATCTTATCTGATTTGGTGAACGATCTGTGGGATGTTCAACAAGTGTTTCAAACCGCTGCCACGCTTGCGGAACCACACACCAGGCTGATCATAAATACCTACAGCCGACTCTGGGAGCTTCCGTTGGCAATGACCGAGCGGCTACACCTGGCTCGGCCGACCTTGTATCAGAATTGGCTTACAGTAGAAGACATAACAAACCTTCTTAAGCTGACAAATTTTCAAGTCATCAGGCATTGGAGCGAGATCCTCTGTCCCCTTAACATACCGATTCTTCAACCTTTCCTTAATAGGTTCCTGGTCAAGATGTGGCCGTTCAGACTAGGAGGTCTATCGAATTTTGTGATGGCACGCCCCGTTCCTAAGGATAACCCAGGCAAGAAAAAGCCGCTTGTTTCTGTCATTGTTCCGGCCAGGAACGAAGCCGGAAACATCGATCGGATCTTCGAGCGGGTCCCCGAAATGGGCCAAGAGACGGAGCTTGTCTTCGTGGAAGGTCATTCGACCGACAACACGTACGAGGCAATTGAAAAGGCCATGAATTCCGGTTCGCACCGCAGGTGCAAACTGTTGAAACAGAGCGGCGCGGGAAAAGGAGATGCCGTGAGGTTAGGATTCGCTCAAGCCGAGGGCGAGATCCTCATGATTCTCGACGCAGATCTGACCGTTCCTCCTGAAGACTTGCCCCGCTTTTATGAAGCGCTGGTCTCGGGAAGAGGTGAATTCATAAACGGGGTGAGGCTTGTCTATCCCATGGAAGACCGGGCAATGCGTTTTCCCAATTTGGTTGGCAACAAGCTCTTCAGCCTTGCTTTTCGCTGGACCCTGGGCCAACCTGTTAAAGATACTCTTTGCGGGACCAAGGTTCTGTGGAAAGCCCAGTACGAGATCATCGCCGCCAATCGGTCATACTTCGGATACTCGGACCCGTTTGGAGATTTTGATCTTATACTTGGAGCCGCGCGGTTGAACCTCCATATACTCGATTTGCCCATACGGTATCGCGAACGTCGGTACGGGGCAACGAACATCCAACGCTGGCGACATGGATTGTTGCTGCTTAGGATGGCATTGGTGTCTGCACTACGACTTAAATTTGTGTGAGGCTGTCGGGTCAAGGCCATGATAAAAGAACTGCTTACCCATCCGCTCGCACGAGGACTGGACCTGGACGATCCCACAACAACTGAAGTGCGTCGTCGGATAATACAGACAAAAGGATATTCTGGGGCAAATCTATCGCGACTGGTACAGGGCGGTCCTGGCGGCCTTGCCTCGGACAGATGGCCCAGTGTTGGAATTGGGTTCCGGCGCGGGATTCCTCAGGGATTTGTTTCCCGATCTGATAACGTCGGATATTCTTCGCATTAACGACTTGTCTCTTGTGCTGGACGGTACCGAGATGCCATTCGCTGCCGGTTCGCTCCGAGCAATCGTTATGATAGATGTCCTGCACCACATTTGCCGGCCCAGGCATTTCATCAGAGAAGCGGCCCGTTGTGTGAAGCCCTGTGGAAGGCTGGTGATGATTGAACCCTGGGTCACTAACTGGTCAAGGCTCGTGTATTCGCGTCTCCACCACGAACCCTTTGATCCGGAATCCGGAGAGTGGGAGTTCCGGGCGAAAGGGCCTTTGTCGGGAGCTAACGGGGCCCTCCCGTGGATAATTTTCCGGCGGGATCGGTCGCAGTTCGCGGCAGAATTTCCTCAATGGCAAGTTACGGATATCAAACCACAAATGCCGATCAGTTATCTCCTGTCCGGAGGAATCTCGTTGAGGGGATTTGCACCGGCGAGAACTTTCAAGGCGATCAAGCGTATCGAAGGCATCTTGGAGCCGTGGATGGACAAATTGGCCATGTTCGCTCAAATGACATTGGAACGGCTCGACGTTGAAATTGACCAATAGTCCACCGCGGAGAACGCAGAGATCGCGGAGAATTTTGGTTTCGATGCGTGTCTATGCGATGCAGCACGGCAAATTTTAGCCAGTGGCAGGGAAAGAAATTCAAGATTGACTATACGCTCCGGCGACCCACATGACGCTGAATAAGATATCTTTTTTCTCTGCGTTCTCGGTGCATCCCGCGACTCGCGGGACGGTGAATCATGATTGCCCTATGGATCGTCACGAAATTGAAAATGGTGGGGAAGGAGAATTGCAACGTGAATAATCCCGCTGAATTACAGGATCCTCGTTTCGTAGAGATCTCTGGAGGCCGGCCAGGCACCCTGCGGCCCCTTTTTTCGATTCTCGCACTTTGTCTGATTTTCCTGGCATTTCTCGCTTTCGCTTTCGCTTTGCAGCACAAGGGCTTTAATTCAGCGATGGTATATGACGGCGCTGCTCTGATTCACAACAACGCGGCCAAGTTCGCCGAACACGATCCCGGAAAAATCATGAGGCTGGTCCCGGTAAGGCCACTGTTTATGCTGAGCCTCTACTACAATTATGTATTGGCAGGAATGGAACCGTACTATTTTCGGATCGGGAATATGCTCGTAGTCGCTGCCGGCGGCCTGGTTCTGGTGTTGCTGTGTATGATCGTTTTCGAAATTCCAGCTCTGGGGTTGCCGGGGACGAGGTTATACAAACAGGGTGTGAGTGTTTTCCTCGGTTTGCTGTTTGTCGCCCATCCCTTACAGAACTTTGTCGTTCTGTACGAATGGCAGCGAGAAGCCAGCATGGCTTACTTTTTTTACTTTTCGACCCTTGCCATGTATCTGGCAGTGCGTTCAGGCCGCTTCCGCCATACGGTCCCGGCTTACATCCTCACGGCTATACTCTTTCTGGTCGGACTATTGAGCAAGGAGAATCTGGCCACAGTCCCCGTGGTATTCGGTTTGGCAGAAGTAACACTGTTTCGCCAAACTCTTAGGGACTTGCTCAAGAGGGCGCTGGTAGTAGCCTCGATAACGGTCCCTTCCATAATCGCTTACATATTGGCAACCGGGTATTTGCACGGGCAAGCAGGCGCACACACCTGGGGAATTGCCAGCCGTCTTTCCGATTATTACAAATTCAGCGGGCAGACCTTTCCGCAAGTGGCGCTAACCGAAGCTCGGATCATCTTTTCCTATCTTTCGATGATTATAGCTCCCTTCTTATTCCCACCGGAATTTATCAGGGCGGAAACAATTTCTACCTCGCTGCTGCATCCTCCTGCCACTTTAGCCGCCTGCGCGGCAATAGTTGCTTTGGTCGGCATTAGCACAGTGTGGTTACGAAAAAGACCGCTGATTGCGTTCGGCATTCTCTTCTATCTTATAGTCTTAATCCCTGAATGTCTCTTGATCCCGCAATACCTGTTCTTCGGTTACAGGGCGATCCTGCCGATGGCGGGGGTACTGCTTATAGTCGGGGCAATAACACTCCCTCTCCTCGAATGGGGCAGATCGAATTTGTCCGCGACGACCTTCAGATCCGCTTTGGCCCTGGCCTCAATTATTCCGGTCGCCTGCCTTGGCGCGGTAACATTTCCTCAAGCTAAGAGCTGGAGCGCTCTCCAGTTTTGGAAAAGCCCGGCGTCTCAGTTGCCGAACTATTCCGAGAACGTCGAAACCGTCCCTTTTCTGGACATCACTGTTAATTACATGTCCAACCTGCTTGTATCAAAGAATTATTCCGAAGCGATAAACCTCTTCGGAAAAGTCAGCCAGACTAATATCCAGCCTGAAATGTCTTCACCAAAGCCGGGGGCCACGGTTTACAAACCTGAGCAAATCAACCAGGCCGCGGCGAAGTTCGTAGAAAAATTTAAAGGAAGACCTCATAGAACTTCTGCGGCTCTACTCGCGCTCGGCGGGGCACTCACATCCACGGGGAATTTGTCCGAGGCGATGACGGCATACAGGAAAGCCATCCAGGTCGATCCTTACAATAAGAATGCCCTTATGAATCTTGCCGGCCTTTTGTCTCAGACGGGAAAACCGCAGGAGGCCGTACATCAGTACATTAAAGTCATCTGCTTGGACCCTAAATCCGTGCCGGCGCATTACGGGCTGGGTCTCGCTTTGCAAAGGGCAGGCCGCCGCGACGACGCTATAAAGCTGTACCGCAGAGCGATAGAGATTGATCGTCGCTCGGTGATCGCCTACAACCTGCTGGGGCAAGCGCTTAAAGAATCCGGGAAGTTGCACGAGGCGATACGACAATACAGAAAAGCCATCCGGATCGATCCCAAGTCTGCTGATTCTCACCACAATCTTGGAATGGCGCTGGCCAACTCCGGCAACGCTTCCGAAGCGATAAAAGAATATCGCAAGGCCCTTGAGATTAACCCCAAGCTACAGAGTGCACATTGTAACCTGGGCCTTGCTCTGGAATACGCGGGGAACATTTCCGAGGCGATGAAGGAGTACACCAGAGCGATCGAGATAGACACCCACTACGGTATTGCACACAATCTTTTGGGCGGAGCGCTCCGTAAATCAGGGAAGTTGCAGGAGGCAATAGATGAGTTCACAAAGGCGGTAGAGCTTGATCCAGGTTCTCCCATTTTGCACTGCAATCTTGGCATGGCGTTGGCTAATGTCGGAAGAGGCACTTATGCGATAAAGGAATACCGAAAGGCCCTCGGCATTAATCCTCGGATGGTGGCCGCGCATATCAACCTCGGGCTGGCACTGGAGCACTCCGGTCGGCTTGCAGAGGCCATGAAGGAATACGAGAGGACCATAGCGATCTCTCCCCGTTTTGCCATAGCGTACAAGGTTCTTGGCAGCGCCCTGGACAGAGCAGGAAATCACACGCTGGCGCTGGAGTACCTTAAAGTCGCGGCCAAACTGAACCCGAGCTTGCTTAACGGTGATTATCGTGTGGCTCACGACTTGTTGAAGAATGGGAAGGTAGCTGCTGCGATAGTAAGCTTCCAAAGAATTGTGGAACAGAACCCCGACCTTGCCGCGGCCCAGGCAAATTTGGGTCTCGCTCTGCTGAGAGACGGGCGAACCAGCGAGGCTATAACGGCCCTCGAAAAGGCCGTGGCGCTCAACAAGGACAATGCTGATACTTTCTACACACTTGGGCTTGCATTTGCAAAAGTTAACAGAATCTCTGAAGCGATAGATAGTCTTAAGGCTGCGCTGGTCGTAAACCCTCGTCACACAAATGCGAAGCAATATCTCGAACATTTGATGAGCCGAAACAGGCAGGCCGAAAGGCCCGTGGTCTCGCCGGGCTCACAGGCGATCAATTGACCGGGTCCTCGATCGGCGCTATGGCTCTGGTAGCTGTCTATAACATACAGTAATTTTGCTTGACACTTCATGTTAGCTTACCCTAATATGAATTAAGTTGAGTTTTAGGAAGATATTATGCTTGGACTGTACTCAGATTTGGTGCGGTCGCGAAAATTAATGTTGCACATTTGCTGGTTTCGGACAGATCGTAACGACAAAATCATGGTAAAGGGAGAGTGAGTGTAATGGACACTCTCAACCGAGGCTGGTTCGGCCGGACGGTTCATTAATCGGGTCCAAAACTATCGCTTCTTTACGCTCGTTGCCTTATGTCGCAACCGAGAAGTAGCGGGAAGTGGGGTTTGGGATATCCGGGTATCGTGACAATTTGGAGTAGCCGAAATCTGAACCGAGGGTTCGGACTGGGTTCCATCTTCATTGTTTGCATCCTCCCGTTCGGGGACGAATCTTTATGGAGGGCCGCGAAATGATAAGACGTGAGTATGGTTGGGGAATGGGGATTCTCTTAGCAGTGGCTTTAGTCAGTTGTTTTAGTTTGCCGCGATCTTGGGCAGCGGACCCAAAGGGGGAGGCGCTTCTTACCCAAGAAGTGGGTAAAATCGAGCGAACTCAAGGTGCAACCATGGTAAGGCGGGCCGGCGAAACCGAATTCGGCCTTCTCACCAGTGGGGACCCCGTATTCGTTCAGGACACTATTGGTACAGATCCAACTGACAAGAATGCCAAGATCTGGTGGCGACACCCTGCACCCGCGAAGATGGACGCTTCACTCGGTCCCGACTCGTTGCTCGGTTTTGTTGCCTACGGCGAGGAGGGGCCGGTTTCGTCTTTCGTCGGCGCTGTGTCGAAGGGGATGGTCCGGTTCATAAGGAAACTCCCGGCAACAGATCCTGCCTCCTCTTTCACGATCATGACCCCGACGGCTCTCGTTCAGGTTGTCCCCGCTGATCGAGCCGCTGACTACGTAGTGTCGGTGATAGACGACAATCACACCGCCGTCACCGTGATTTGGGGAGTAGTTGTGGTAAAAAACGTATCTGACCAGCTCACCCAGGAACGACAGTTAACTTCGTGCCAAATGGTTATCGTCGAAAAAGATAAAGACCCTTCCGAGGTCATGGGAGTTGGGTCTGACACCTTAAGAGAATTAATTCAGCTTACGACGATCCCCCATACGTTGCCTACGGATGTCCCGTCTTGCGAACCGCCGGCCCAACCTGTGCCCCCGGAAGAGTACATCCCGCCTGAATTTCCCGAGGTGATTGAGGGCTATCCCGGAGAAGAATACGGGCCCCCAGGCTTTATTCCCGTCCCGGTTCCATTTCCTCCTCACACTTGGGACACGACCGATACGACGGATACAACTATAACGGAGACTACCGGCACGCTCGACACCACTCCGACTATATTTACTCCGATAACTCTGATAACTCCGATAACTACTATTGACACCACCAACACTCTATTGACCCTTATCACGCCGCTCACATTCGACACGATAAATACGATGTACACCATCCCGACGCTGCTCACCCTTGATACGATAAACACTATTCCCACCGGCTTAACGTTCAACACTCTCTTCACCTTGCCGACTATCTATACGTTCGATACCGCCATCACGCAGATTCCCACTGTCCTGACTCTTGACACTTTCATGACGCTCAATACTCTTGTCACGTTCGACACTTCCAACACGCAAATCCCCACACTGATCACGTTCAACACAATCTATACGAGTATCCCAACATTCTTCACGCAAGGTCCGATCGACACGACCTATACAGGCCCGATCGGGCCAGTGACGCTAGACACCACGACAACTGTTCCCACAGTTTCTACGCTGACTACAATACCCACGGTTAGTACCGCCACGACATTATCTACTTCAATATCCACAGTCTATACAGGCTATCCCACTTTTTCCACCGGGGGAGGGACGAGTGGCACCGGCCAGCCGTTCATCCAGACCTTCCACACTTATTCAACAGGCGGAGGTGTCAGCACCATGCATACTTTCCAAACCTTTTCGACTGGAAAAGGTGAGGGCAACACCGGCCGTCGTTACTATCGTCCCAAGTCTAAGGGAGAAAGCGGACAGAACTTGATGCAGGAATTTAACAAACAGAACCAGGAGCAACCGCAGATGCAGAAACATGAATTTCACCGACGGTAGCGGGTCTGACGAACCGGGGAAACCACGAACGATAAAGAGGTCTGAGACCTCGTCAGATTGGGGCAGTCACACCAACCCGGAAGGCGCAGATTTTCCGGAAGAATGACTGCCCTATCTTTTTCGGGTGACCTATCCTCAGTACCGCAATATGGCCGCGACGCGCCTGTCATCAGGCACATTTTCCGGCTCTACGGCATAAACCGATCCGCCGTTGAGCAAGGTCCGGATGGCTGCGAAATCGAGAAGATCTTCGTCGCCGGGTTCGGCTGTATCATGCAAACGCACCGAGTCGGTATCGCCGTCGAAAGATCCCCATCGTTGCACGCCGAGCGCCACAAACAACACCTCCACTCGGCCGTGATAAGCGCCCCTAACGATATCTTCGAGGTCCTTGGATGTTCTGCCAGTTCCTGCCAACCTGTTGTACAAGCCGACCGCATCCTGTTGCGCCTTCTGGAAGTAGGGCTCAATGATGCTCCAGGCTTGCTCATGTAACTGCTGGGCAGTAAGGCCTTCAGGATTCCCGGGAATGCCTTGATCCAACAAATTCCCATAAGTGTTGGCTTCTTTGTAGATAGGGAATAGATAATCGACCGCGGCCAGCACCAAGGGGGCGTGCTCGTTCCCTATCAATTCGTGTAGACCTTTGTCTACTTGCCGAAGGAACTGAAGTATGTTCTCTTTGGGATCATCCGTCCCGCCACCGTGGCCATGAAAGGCAGGGGCTCCCTTTCCGGCCCCGCCTTGGGGGAAGGCCGGCCACTGGATCTGTTTTTCAGGAGTGTCCGGCCGCAAGGCTTCTTCTAAACTTCGAGGCACTCCATTTAGATCTACGTCATCGACGCTGTAACGGGTTCCTTGCAGAAGTCTCACCTGGTTTTGACTCAGGGCCAAAATGTAAAACCTCCCATCACCGCTAAGGAGAGGAAGCATCGGCTTCAAATGGAACCGATCTGAAACAACCACTAACTCTTCGAATCGGATTGGAAGGTTATATTGTAAGTAGCCTCCAGAGGAAAAGAACACTGCCAGTCCATCGCTCTGATGTGACCAGAACAGATTGTCCTGAATCAGTGCTTGCGCCGGCTGGAGCAGGTCCTTTGCCTGAGGAGCGCGAAGTCCGTTCCGGATCAACTTCTCCTCGGCTACCTTGAGTAAGTTCTTGAAACGGATGCGATCCTGTTGGGTCTCCGGTCCGACCCTGTGAGAAGGCAGAAAAACCGACACGCAAGGACTTTCGCGTCTCTCCATCAACGTCCTTAATTCGCTCGTGCTCAAAAGGCTCATGCTTCATGCCCCTTTCTTGGATGGAAGACCAGTCAATTCCAATTGCCCGAGTTGCGCCATCTGTGGCTCTCGTGTGGGCACCTGTGGGCTCCTAATGAAGGCACGTCCCAGACTATGAGCCCGTACCTTCAATCGAGCCCTTGACCGTTTCCCCCGCGGCTTCTCCCTCAGGACACGAGGAGCACAATTCACCTTCGGGGCCCGGTCGCACCAGACCCCGCCGCACCGCCTCGCGGTTCGCTATCAAAACGCTCATTTCCTCGTCATATTTTGCTTTCTGTTCCGGACCGGCCTCTTCCATGGCAGCTTCAAATTGAGCTATTTGAGCGTCACACTGCTCTACCACGGATTCCACTCTACGTTCGTATTCTCCTTCGTTTTCCAATTTAAGTTCCCCCTTTGCAGTTTCACAAATCGAGCGATTTCGATGTGTAACAATTCCCGCGTCATCTTTGACGCCACCTCTAGTCTCAATGCCAATGGACAACACCACTACTTCTTATAATTTAGCCTTGGACAAGGTTCATGTCAAAAACATGTAACAATTAACCGCGGAGAACGCAGAAACCGCAAAGAATTCGGTATTCTTCGGCACGTCTGTGCGATGCAGCATGACGAGTCGCGGTCTCTGGCGCTAAGTCTGTCCGCCGCCATTTAGAGAGGCGGGCTGATACCGATTCGCTTTCAAACAAGTGACACAGTGTTTTTAGTGGGGCAGGCATCTTGCCTGTCGCCATGCCCTCGTACGCGGGCATCAATGGTAGGGGCAGACCTATGTGTCTGCCCTGAGCGGACACGCGGGTCCGCCCCTACATGCCCGGATCGAAGTCCGGGGTGACGCATGGCAGGCAGGACGCCTGCCCCACCATGTCCTCGCGGGGATTGTCACTTGTTTGATGGCGCACTGGGCTGAGAAGGCTTTACCTTGTCAATCGAGGTACTGCCTGGATTAGTCGGTTAATCGTCGTTCACTAGAAACGCAGCATTCTTGATAGAGTTTAAGTGACCCCTGTCTAAACAGGGGTCGAGCAACATTCTGTCACGCCGGCCTCGACATGGCCAAGCTTCTCCTCTGACTTATTGGCCTTCAAACAGACGGCGGGGATTGTCTTCAATGATGGTTTTGATCTGATCGTCGCTTGCCCCTCCTTTTTTCAGGGCAGGGATGATGTTATTGAACAAGTGAGTGGGGTGCCAATTGGCGACAAATTGTAACGCAGGCTCCGGCAACTGAGGCGGCCGGCCCAACCACGTGCAAATCGTGTCATGAGAAATCAGGAGCCGGTCGGTATAACCCTTGGCAATCAGGTCGAGCATAACGGCATACCGATCTGCATCTCTGGGGCAGCCCACGAGGACCTCCAGGCCCATGCGGTCCCAGGAAACGTACACTCCCTGATCGAGCGCCCTGACTTGATATGCGACATCAAGGTTGTCGCTCATGTGACCAACCTGGATGCGTTTGGGGTTCGCTCCGGCCGCGATGAGAAACTCTGCCTGCTCCGGCCCCATAGTTCCTTCCTGGGTATGGGTGATGATAGGAACGTTTGTTTCTTTCTGGACCCGAGCAGCCGCGCCCAGCATTAGCTTCTCATAATCGGTGATGCATCCCTTGCTGGTGCCCACTTTGATGACGCCGGCTTTGATCCCGGACCCCCGAATGCCCACCGTTACCTCCTTCATGAAAAGTTCGTAAATCTCATCTCTCACATCTCCCAACATGGAGCGGAATTTCCAGTACGCAGCAGCTCCTTCCCCTTCGAAGTAATACCCGGTGGAACAGACGATGTTCACTTCGGATTTTTCCGAGATTTCTTTCAGCACGTCAACGTTTCTGCCGCAGTCGGCGGGGGTCGCGTCAACGTAAGTCCCCAGACCAAGACCCTTGAGTTGTTGGAGAAGCGCGACACCTGTCTCGACTATGGCCAGATGATTAAAGGGAGCCATAGTCTGGTCACCTTCCCAGCCCGGGTACCCAAACACCATGTGTTCGTGAACCAAGGTCACACCCAACTCCTCGGGAGAGATCCGCCCCAGGACGGTATTGATTTTGGCTGCTCCCATCGGTCTTCCTCCTTTACTTCAGTTTTCTGATACTTTGCCCGTTCCTGTTCCTGCAGTCGGCGCCACGGTATCATACCAGTTCCGATCTTGGGCAGCCACTCAACGAACTCGATCAGGGGGGTACTTTTACGCCGACATCTGCTCCTTCGACCATTTGACGATCCGCTCGGCTGTGACCTTGATCATTCGCCGGGCCACAAGTATACGATTATGTGTGGGCCGATGCTTCTATTGCATGCTACAATCGCGCCTGGTATAATTGTTTAAAGGTTTAATGGATACAAAAAATACTGCAAAGGAGGAGGAGCACTAAAATGAGCAAAGTCGGAGAATTGTACCAGAGTGCTGATTGGAAAACCGAGAAACATGTCCCGGTAATCGAATGCCCGGACGCAGTAGCTGCCGATGAAATGTTTGAAGTGGCAGTAGCATTGGGAAAGGAAGTGTCACACCCTAACACTACAGAACATCATATCAGGTGGATTCAGCTTACTTTTAAGGCTGAAGGGGAAAAGTTTTCCTACCAAATAGGGAATTTCGAGTTTACCGCCCACGGAGAGTCGGCTGATGGGCCCAACACGGGTGCGGTCTATACCGATCATTCGGTGAAGGCGAGATTCAAGACAAAGAAACCCGGGGAATTGTTCGCCACTTCATTCTGTAACATTCATGGGTTGTGGGAGAGTTCCAAAGCCATCAAGATCAAGTAGCCCGGCTCGCATGATGCCCACGTTCTTCACTCTGGAAGCCCACCGAAACTGAACTCAAGAACACGTCCTCTAAATCCCCTCTAACCCTCCCTTTAACAAAGGGGGGGAAGGGGGGGATTTGGGGATAACTAATTGAAAATCCCCCTAAATCCCCCTTTACAAAAGAGGGACTTTGAAAGCCCGTCAGTCGTCTGAATTGCTCAAGACCAAGCAGCGAACTCTAGTTTAACGCCTATGGGGGGAAGGGGGGCATAGTCGTTAAAATAGGCTCCAGGTCCTCTTCGTCCCGAAGGGACGGCACCATAATAGCCCGGTGATTTATCGCCGGGAATGAACGGTCGAGAGATCCTTCTTCGTCCCTGAAGGGCGCTCGAAGGTTTTCATCCTTCGAGCGCCCTTCAGGGACGAAGAACTGAATCATTGCTCATGGGTCACCCGGCAATGAATTGCCGGGCTACTTTCTATCGCCCCTATGGGGTTCAAATGCAAGGGTCCCGGAGGGACGGCAGATAGTAGCCCGGTCCCGCGCAGAACGCGGGATTGCCGGGAAAAGGAGCATCGTGCTACGAATTTCGCTCATGGTTTGATTTTTAGACAGTTTCGGGACGCCGGCGCTACCGTCCAATTGGCACCGTATTTATTAAAAGCTGCACTTAGGGATTGTCCAGAAACAAGTGGTGCTTAATACAGGGTGCCACTGCTGGCTTGTCCAGCAGTGCTCCTGTTCCTCGATCCATCTCCGCCAACGGATGCACCAGTTATTGTGGGACAATTCCTTAGCCCAGGTATTCGGGCACCTTTTCCTACGTTTTATGTTTAACAAGCTAGTATAATATAGCGTAAACACGATTTGTTTTGACATATAGGTCCTGTCCGTGCTAATGTTGCGCATGCATTTGTGTGGATGCACTCCGCTGGAATTTTTCTGCAAGCGGCGCAGAGTCGAAAGGCTCCGAAGCCTCGGACGGTCAGTGCTGGCGGCACTGGAGAGAGTTGATATGAAATTTTCATTCGCAAGATATAGTGTCCCGATAATAGCGTGTTGGTTCCTCATAAACGCTGGCGGGCCGACCTGGGGGGCCGAGGCGGCCAACATCACTTCCGTGCAAGTAGCGCCCGATCTCAAGCAGATAACGATCAGGTGCGACGGTCCCATCGGTAGACACTCAGCCTTTGTCATCCGACAGCCTTTCAGGCTCGTGGTTGATCTGGAATCCACAGGTTTAGGCAATATTCCTCGCAGGATCAGTGTGGCACGGAATCCTGTGAGTGAAATACGTATCGGATATGCCAATTCGCGTGCGCGAGTAGTTGTGGATTTCGGCGGGCATCCCGTTCCGTCGTTCAAGATTTACAAACAAAACAATAGTCTGGTAGTGAATCTCGGGATCGGGGCAGCTATGTCGCAGGCGAGCCCGGCACGTAAGCCTGCCGTAGATTTGCGGAAGGCTCCGCCCCAACCCAAAGTTACGGCGGCCGGTCCAGCCGCTCGAAAGGCTGACAGTTCAGCGGTTTCCGGTGAAAAGCGCGCGCGTCACAGACGATCTGGTTTTCGTGGAGTTGGCTGACAAAAACGACCCGAAGCGCACCTATAGACTGGCAATAGATTTGGATGTGAACAAGTTGCAGGTTCGGAAGGCTACGATCAGTGATTCTCGGGGCCACTCGAGACGGTTCGACCTTGCCCCGGACAATTCAGGTGCTGAGATTTCCATGCAGCCGATGAGGACCGGCGGGGGACCACGCAGGACGGCGGGTCCTACTGCCGCGCCATCGAGAAATCACCCCAAATTCAGATGGGGCATTCAGTCCGGAGCAGACGCAAGGGCGGCAGAAGCGAACTATCATGCCAACGGGCCCTTACGCGTCGAGACTTTTCGGCCCCGGCCGATCCACTCGGCAAAGATCGACGAGGAGGGGTAAATTCGATTGCTTGCACCGGGGAAGTCCTGCTATTATCACGAGTGACGCAGTCGGGGGAACTGCGGATGTCATCCACACGGCTTCCAGCCGATACGTTTCAAATGCTCAAACCCAATGCCAACGAAGCTCGACGAGCCCTATGAGGAGGTCGGAACTATGGAGAAACAGGTACGAAAGATCGCCAAGACCGCGTCTGCTTATCCCTATCCCCTGCTAATCAAACAGTTGCTTCACACGCCGATTCTGTACGCTCCCGATCAAGAGATTGTCTATCGTGACACGCTGCGTTTCTCATACCGAGACCTGTACAGCAGGATAAATCGGCTCGCTTCCGGGCTTGCCGCTCTGGGGGTCGGCCCCGGAGACACAGTTGCGGTCCTGGATTGGGATTCTCACCGTTACCTCGAGTGTTTCTTTGCCATACCTATGATGGGGGCTATTATCCACACTGTTAACATTCGCTTGTCTCCGGAGCAGATGCTCTACACGATGAATCACGCCGAAGATGATGTGGTCCTGGTCCACGAGGATTTCCTGCCCATACTGGAGAGCATTTCAAACCAACTTGCCACTGTTAAGAAATACATAATCTTCAAGGAGGGGGATGAGAAGCCGGCAACTTCGCTGCCCATAGCTGCGGAATATGAAGAACTGTTGGCACAGTCTTCCGATTCGTTCGACTTTCCCGAATTCGACGAGGATACGCAGGCTTCAACTTTTTACACAACCGGGACGACCGGTGATCCCAAAGGCGTCTACTACAGTCATCGTCAACTGGTGCTGCACACCTTGGGCGCCGCGGTTGCTGCAGCCGGCTACACGGCCCCGGGAAGATTTCAGTCTGGTGACGTGTACATGCCTATCACGCCGATGTTTCACGTTCACGCCTGGGGGTTCCCTTTTGTTGCAACCATGCTGGGCGCAAAACACGTGTATCCGGGCAGGTACGAACCGGCCATGCTCCTTAAACTCCTTAAAGACGAGAAAGTCACCTTCTCGCACTGCGTCCCCACCATCCTCCACATGATCCTCTCGAGCCCCGCGGCCAAGGATGTGGACCTAAGGGGCTGGAAGGTGGTAATAGGCGGAGCCGCTTTCCCAAGAGGGCTGGCAAACGCCGCGATGGAGCGAGGAATCGAGGTCTACGCAGGGTATGGTATGTCAGAGACGTGCCCGGTCCTGACCATCGCCAACCTCAAGCCTCACATGATGGCATGGGACGCCGAACGGCAAGTTGACATACGAACCAAGACCGGAATGCCGATTCCTCTGGTCAATCTGGATATCGTTGACGTGGCCACGGGCAAGTCTGTGCCTAGAGACGGGAAGACCACCGGCGAGATTGTAGTGCGCACCCCCTGGCTCACGCAGGGATACTTCAAGGACCCCCAAAAATCGGAGGAACTCTGGCAAGGGGGATGGCTCCATACCGGTGATGTCGCCAACATGGAAGAGACCGGGTACGTCCAGATTACCGACCGCCTCAAGGATGTTATCAAGACTGGAGGCGAATGGATTTCGTCCTTGCTTCTGGAGAGTTTGATCAGTCAGCATCAGGCGGTTTCCGAAGTTGCCGTCATAGGCGTGCCGGACGACAAATGGGGAGAACGGCCTATGGCAATGGTGGTGCCGAAGCCGGAGTTCATGAGTGCCATATCCGCGGACGAACTCCGGGAATTTATGCACAAGTTTGTAGCGGAAGGCCAGATCTCAAAATGGGGAGTTCCCGACGCGTTTGTCATGGTGGATCAGATTCCTAAGACCAGCGTGGGCAAGATCGATAAGAAAGTAATAAAGAGGGGCGTAGCCGAGGGCTTATACTAAAGCAATTGCCTAATATGATGTCCTCTCATGCATCCGATGCATAGGTTTTGAAGAGGTTGCCGTAGGGAGCGGGTTTCAAACCCGCCCTTGCGCTCCTACCGTACAACTACAGACAAGGTGAAGGGAGAGTATGATAGCCAAGAACAGTGGCAAACTGACACTTGTCACGGGCGGAGCCGGTTTTATCGGGAGCCACATAGTCGCGGGCCTGCTTGATCGAGGCGATGCGGTCCGCGTCTTCGACAACTTGAGTACGGGTAAGAGAGAAAATCTCGAAAACCTGTGCAATGGGCGTTGGAAAGTCCATCGAGACTTTGAATTCATAGAAGGGGACATTCGGGACACCGCAGCATTGGACAAAAGCGTAGCAGGGGTCGATGCAATTCTCCATCAGGCCGCCTTGGGAAGTGTTCCTCGGTCCGTGAAAGATCCGGCCACGACGCAGTGCGTCAATGCGGATGGAACCCTTAACGTCTTCTGGGCTTCCTGCAAAAATCAAGTTTCCCGTGTGGTATATGCCTCTTCTTCGGCCGTGTATGGCGACAGCCAAATTCTGCCTAAACGCGAAGGGACGGAAGGTTTTCCGCTATCCCCTTATGCGCTGACAAAAAGGAACAACGAAGAATACGGGCGCCTTTTCAAGGACCTCTACGATTTCGAAACCATAGGACTCCGTTATTTCAACGTGTACGGTCCCAGGCAAGATCCGCAGTCGCAATACGCGGCGGTAATTCCACGCTTCATAAGCGCTCTGCTTTCCGGGAATCAGCCGGTTATCTACGGCAGCGGCCGTCAAAGCCGTGACTTTACCTATGTGAAAGACGTGGTAAAGGCGAATCTTCTCGCACTGGAGGCTCCTCCGGCCGTGTGTGGCGAGGCTTACAATATAGGTCGCGGGGACCGGGCAGACCTGCTCACCCTGCTCGATACCCTGCAAAGTCTTTTGGGTACCAGTATTGAAGCTAAATTTGATCCGCCTCGGCCGGGCGATGTCATGCATTCTTCCGCGGACACTTCCCGGGCTAGTGAGAAGTTGGGCTTTAATGCTGCCTACGATTTGCGCAGCGGTTTGGAGCAGAGTATCGAGTGGTACAAGAACAACCTTTGATACTGATTCATGTCAGTTGGCGGTATAGTCGTTGCCAAAAGTTTTGTCCGTTTTGCCCTGCGTTTCGCCAGGTCGCCCTGGGCTTCTATCCCGCGGTAGCGCCGGTGTCCCTGCCGGTGACTAATAAATAACCGGCATCCCGCGTCTCGTGGGACCGGTCCTACGGCGCGCTGTGGGAATGACAGCAAAGGGCTCCTCGCCAACTCTTCAAAATTCTATTCATCATATGGACAAAAGGACATCATTTTGGGCAACCGCTATAGAGCCGGAGAGGCACGCTGGATGGACTGCAAGAAAAGAAAACCCGGAGCGGGGTCAGGAAGGAGCGCCGGGTTTTCGACCAAGCCCAGCCTCACGGCTGGTAGGTTTTGTTATGATAACACAGACATAACAAAAATGTCAATGATGTCTTTTTGATAAAGTGTGCATTCCTTGCGTCTGTCTAATGAAAGCCCGCTCGTGCAGTACATAAAAAAAGAGTCCGACCCTAACCCCTATACCCTCTGCCGGACCCTAATACATGCCGGAACCAAAACATCCCGGACAACTGAATTGAAGATAAATGAACGCACACAAAATACACACCTGCATGCTTTTTGTCAAACTATAAACTACTTTAAGACACTTAGCTCAATAATCTCAAAAGGTGCGATCATCATCTTAATACTGTTTCTCGGATATTAAGAGGAATCACGTACATGCCTTCCGGCCGGTTAGGGCCCGGCATGCAGGGCCGTGCTGCCGGCCTCGGAAGCGGTTCCGCGTCTTAGAGGGGTTTTATTTGGAAATCATCCGCAGACATGATATGAATTACGCCTCGTCATTCCTCTTTGCAGGAGGGCCCTCTTGTGAGAACTTTCCAGTATCTCAAGCCTACCTCTCTGGCAGAAGCTCTGGATCTCTTGAAAACATGCGGAGACAAAGCCAAGGTGATCGTGGGCGGAACCGATCTCATGATTCAGTGGAAAAAGAAACTCGTATCGCCTGATTGTCTCATCTCTCTGAGGAACGTGCCGGAGCTTAATTTCATCAATTTCGACGGCAAGTTGAGAATCGGAAGCGCTACCACTCATAGATCGCTGGAGCTGTCTCCGGAGATTCGCAAGTGGTTCCCGGTGATCTCGGACGCAGTAAGCGGACTGGGTTCGGTTCAGGTGAGAAACTCCGCCACCATAGGCGGAAACCTCTGCAACGCCGCGCCTTCGGCAGATACAGCCCCCCCTATGCTGGTCCTCGAGGCTGAGGTCAAAATCGCTTCTCCAGCCGGAGAGAGATTAGTCTCTATCGAAAAATTTTCCACTGGGCCCGGCAGGACCGTCCTTCAATCCGGGGAGATTGTCAGCGAGTTCTCCATCCCCCAGCCGCTTCCCAATACCGGCATGGCTTACACAAAACACACTCGGCGAAAAGCTATGGACCTTCCCATTCTGGGGGTGGCCGCGTTGATTTCCTTCAATGACGACTTGAAAACGTGTGCAGGAGCGCGAATCGCGCTGGGCGTGGCCGCTCCCACCCCCATGAGAGCCAGGAAAGCTGAAGCCTTCCTTGAGGGGAAAAGGATCAATGAGACTGTTTTGGCGGAAGCGGGAGAGATGGCCGCGTCCGAAGCGAGCCCGCGAACTACCATTCGAGGTTCCGAATGGTACCGCCGAGATATGATCCGAGTGCTGGTCAAACGCACCGGCATGGTTTGCCTGCAGAGAGCGAAAGGAGACGGCAAACAATGAAGCAGACTCTAAGGTTCGCGGTAAACGGTCACGCGGTGGAAGTTGAGACTCAGCCGCACTGGCCTCTCTTGCGAGTGCTGCGTGACGAGTTGGACCTGATGGGCGTCAAGCAGGGATGCGGCGAAGGCGAATGCGGCGCGTGCACAGTCCTGGTCAATGGCGCCCCGGTGAATAGTTGCATATACCCGGCATTGGAAGCTGAAGGCAAAGAAGTGCTGACAATTGAAGGTTTGCTCGGCAAGAACAACGAACTCCATCCCATACAGCAGGCATTTCTGGAAAAGGCCGGCGTTCAATGCGGCTTCTGCACTCCCGGCATGATCATGTCCGCGAAAGCCCTGCTTGACAAGAACCTTAACCCCACAGAAGACGAAATAAGACACGCAATAGCAGGAAACATGTGCCGGTGCACCGGTTACGTCCAAATAGTCGAGTCCGTGATGCTCGCGGCTGAGATAATGTCAAAGCGGTAAGATTGGGGGAACCTTCTTTGTAAAGAAGGTTCCCCCAAACCCCCTCCAAGAAACTTTTAACATTTTGTTGGGATGGCCACCTCGCCTGCGAAGGCGAGGTGGCCATCCCAACAAAGGTTGGAAGCTTCTGGCAGCGGTTCAGGATAGGACCTCTTCACGAGCAAGGCCACCAATCTCACCCCTTTGAGGGACCATTTAAGTGCGGTAGGACATGCAGCAAAGGTTAAGATTCGGCAGTCCGGTCGTACTAGGAGCCGAAAAATAGAAGTTTTTGGGGAGGGGTCCGGGGAGGGACTTTTTACAAAAAGTCCCTCCCCGGCAATTCTCTAAGAAATTCATAAGTTTTTGCACCGCCTTTAGGCGAGGAGTTGAAAATGGGAGAGTTATTTGTAGGGAAGTCATATCCGAGGATGGACCGGGACAAGGTCACAGGTAGAGCGGCATACATAACCGATATTCGCCTGCCTCGAATGCTCCACGGAAAGATCCTCTACAGCACGCGGCCTCACGCGCGGATCAAGAGCATAGACACTTCCAAGGCCGAACAATTGCACGGGGTCAGGGCGGTCTTGACGGGTTTCAACACGCCCGATGTGAGGGTTGGCTTCCTCGGCGATCAGACTCCTCTGAAAAAGGACAAGGTGCGACAGTTCAGGGATGAGGTCGCCGCTGTGGCCGCGATCGACGAAGACATCGCGGAGGAGGCTATCAGTCTTATCAAGGTTGAGTATGAGGACCTCCCCGCGGTTTTCGATCCCATTGAGGCTATGAAAAAGGACGCGCCGCTTGTCCACGAATTCGATGCAAGAGGCAAGCCGCGACGAAGCAACATTCTACCATTGCCTTGGAAATTGGCTGCCGGCGATGTGGACAAGGCTCGAGATGAATCGGCCTTCGTGGTCAAGGACACTTTTTCCACACAGTGGGTTCATCAGACCTGCATGGGCACGAGCGGCGGCATTGCCGAGTTCGATGTGAACAACAATCTGATTTTCAGAAGCGTCACCAATGTTCCATTCGGCGGCAAGGACCGTCTCGACATGTTCCTGCGAAACATAGGTATCAAAGGAAGCACTCGGATATTGACTCCTTATGTGGGCGGAAGTTTCGGCAGCAAGCTTGACACGGATGTATACGAATTCATTCTGGTGCTGCTCGCGTGGGAGACTAAATGCCCGGTGAAGATCGTATTCAGCCGAAACGAGGAGTTTGTTGCAAGCCCGCCCAGGCAGCCGACAATCGCCACGGTGGAGCAGGGGTGTGACAAGGATGGCCGGTTGACCTTCAGGAAGGTCGATATGATTCTGGATAACGGCGCTTACACTTCATGGGGCGCCACAACGCCGTCCGTGATGATGCTGCCTGTTTCGTCTCTGTATCGTGTGCCAAATGTGCAGTACCAGGCAACCTGTGTGTATACCAACAATATCTATGCGCAGGCTATGAGAGGTTACGGCAATCCGCAGGCCACGTTTGTGGTCGAGCAGTCCATGGATCAATTGGCAGAAGAGGCGAAGATCGACCCGATGGAGTTTCGAGCCATTAATGCGAACGAACCGTACGAAACATCGCCCATGGGCCTGAAGATCACGACCTGCCCTATGAAAGAGTGCCTGAATGAGGTCAAACAGCGCTTGGACTGGTCCACGAAACACGGCAAGAAGAACGGCCGCGGAGTCGGCGTTGCTTCGTTTCTTCATGTGGGTGGAGGCGCGCGAGTTTACCTGTCCGACGCGCAGGGAATAATTCTCAAGGTTGATGATGATGCCAAACTTTCCGTTATCACGGGCGGCACCGATCAGGGTCAGGGGTCTGAGACCATTATCCGACAGATGGTTGCGGAGGCCACTGGCTTCCGGCCTGAGGACGTGTCCATCTTTCTCGGCGATACCGAGGTATGCCCTTGGGACGTCGGAACTCACGCCAGTCGCCATGCCTTTATAACGGGGCACGCGATCCTGCTCGCGGGGCAAGATCTGAAGCGCAAGGTCCTGGAGCTTGCGGCCAAGTGGATGCAGACGCTCATAGAGCAGGATTTCCAGAAGAAGGCCCGAAGAGACCCGGATTTCAAGCCGCCGGAATTGGATTACAGCATTCTTGCCGATCCGTACAACTTGGACCTCCAGAACAGCACGATTTTCCTGAAAAGCGACCCGGACAATGCGTATTTTCGCATGCCCGCGGCACGGATACTCCGAAAAGCCCACATGGTCGGAACTGGAAAAGGGGAGATGGTAGTGTCCGAAGCCTTCTACGACCCGCCCAACGAGATGCTTGACCGGGAAGGGAAGGGGAACCTTTCGTGCTGTTACACCTTTGGCGCTCACGGCGTGGAAGTGGAAGTGGACACTGAAACCGGCCAGGTGACCATACAGAATTACGTGGCAGCGCACGACGTGGGCCGAGCTATCAATCCCATGCTGGTAAAAGGGCAGATCTACGGCGCAACAATCATGGGCGCGGGTTACGGCTTAACTGAGGAGATCCAGGTGAACCACGGCCGTGTAATGAATGCCAACCTTCTCGACTACAAGATCCTTACAGCCAAGGACAAGATCCCCATTGACGCTGTCATCATCGAGCCCATCGAGCCCACCGGCCCGTTCGGCGCTAAGGGTATCGGAGAGCCCGCGTGCGTCCCGAGCGCTCCAGCCATCGCGAACGCGATTTATGACGCTGTGGGAATAAGGATAAAGGATTTGCCTATAACACCGGAGAAGATTTTGAAGGCGTTGAAAGAGAAGCGGAAATAAAAGCCTTTTTTGTCACCTACTTGGACACCTTAGCCGGTTCCATTGAGACCGAGGAGGTGCGGTGAAAGAAGTGAACCACATAGAGAGTGAGAAAAAAGCCGATGATGCGGTTCCCCCGCGACCCCTGGGGCCTCCACATCCTATCGCGAGTTCTAAGGCCCTCGATCGTGAGATCACATGCTCCATGACGCTTTTATAAGCCACGCATCCGAAGATAAGGATGCGTTCGTCCGCCCCCTGGCGAACGCATTGCGTGCCCAAAATGTTGCGGTGTGGTTTGACGAATTTGAGCTAAAGGTTGGTAGCTCCCTTCGCCGATCCATAGATTTGGGTCTATCGAGATCCCGATTTGGTATTCTGATTCTAAGCAAGGCATTCTTCGGAAGACGTTGGCCAGAATGGGAACTGGACGGCTTGGTGCAGCGTCAGATGTCGGCATCTGAACCAGTCCTTCTTCCGATCTGGCTGGATGTGACCTACGAAGATGTTCTAGGGTTTTCGCCTTCCTTGGCCGATAAGTATGCCTTGCGTGCAGAACAGGGACTTGATCGAATCGTACCTCAACTGCTGGAAGTGATAAAACCTCAGGGATCTTCTCTCGTTGTGGCTCGAGACCGTCTGGTTGAACTGGGCTATGATCCGCCTGTGGTCACGGATGACTGGTGGCACAATGCTATAGAGAAATGCGCTTCCCATCCTATGGATGAACACTGGGGGTTCCCGTTACCATCCGGAGGTCAAACCGCACAAGAAAGAGGAGAAAGAATAGCCTGGGCTGCTTTACAGTTGCATTGGCAGAAGAATTCCGCGTTTGAGAGGATGACGCAGATAACACGCCCCGGCGAGGTACACGATTTTATTGGGCGTATGCCAGGCTTAGCTGAAGCCTGCTTCGAGTACCCCGACTATTTAGCCTCCTATGTTCCTCAGCTCACACTGCCTGGATTTGGTGGTATCTTTGAAGAAGTATTCAATAGCTGGCTTCATCATTCCCGAATGGTGCAGGAGAAGGAAAGACAGAGCGGTTCCTCGACGGGAAGAGCTCTTACCGTGGACGGTCATGTCCCTCTTTGCGATCTTCCTATAGCCCTTCACGACCCGTCTCTTGGGAATTACCAACCGGACGTACTCGCCTGTCTTTTTGTTCAAGGCGAACTTATGGGTCCACCGGTGAAGGTCTACGATTACATTGACTATGCCTTGTGGCTCTTGTCGCATGCCAGCAAGTGGCTGCCTGCAGGCGTCAGGGGTTTCCTTCTAACGGGAATGAAAGAATGGGCAGTATGGCCCTGGTCAGGGTACGAAAATGACTCTGACTTTCCACGCAACAATTCTACGGGTAGTCTGCAGAACGATTTGATGCGAAGCAAGGGCTACAGTACTTTCAAACTCAGTAAGAAAGGGCGTCGAGACTTAAACAATCGGGTTGAGCACTCTATCAATATACTCCAATTACCGGAGGAGGTTTCTGTGCTCAGTGAGCTATTCCTTACCAACGGTTTTGTACAGGCTTGGTTCAGACGCCGGGGAAGGCAAAAAAGGAGCACCTGATATAATGGATTGGTCTCTGGCTCCAGATCATGGGGACGAAACTACAGTCTGATTTTAGACTGCCGGAAGGGGAAATTCCTCCAGATACAACTCCGTCGCTTCTTTCAAGTTTTCTACAGCCTCGTCCAAGGTATATCCCTGGCTCACAGTGCCTACTTCAGGGCACTCCGCGACAAACAAGTCATCTTCTTTGTGAAGAACTGCGGTAAGTGTTCGCTCAGACATGGCATTCACTCCTGCACTTATCATAGTCTTAGCCGGGCTCAGTTTCAATCTTTGAGGAGCGAAATTCAGTCAAGACCATGCGAATCCCGCTTTTCGGGGCACGGTTCACGTTGTGACGATATCCACTGACTTGATCTCAGAATCCAAACCGCTTATCTTCTTATCGTAGCGCAGATCAAAGAGGGGATTAGGCCCGTGACCTGGCAGCAACGAATCATCATTGACCCCGCAATTCTTGTCGGGAAGCCGGTGGTAAAGGGAACACCCCTTGCCGTGAAGTCTATTGTCGAGCTTTTCGCCGAGGGCTGGTCGGAGCAAGACATTTTGGACAACTACCCGGGTTTGACCGGAGAGGACATAAAGGCCTGCTTGAGCTATGATAGGGATTGCGGCAGCCAGAGAGAGTCCATTGGCGGTAGTTACGGCTATGGAGGTTCGGCATGCTGAAGAGCTACGAAGCAGTTTACGAAGACGGCAAATTGCGATGGATTCGGGAGCAGCCGGCCTCCAAGAAAATGAGAGTTATAGTGACGGTTCTAGAGGAAGAAAATGATCTAGAAGCCGCTACAGCCCGAAAAACTTTGTTTGAACGTACCAGAGGGTGCGTCAGCCCCGGAAAATCCATTGAAGAAATTGATGCCGACATCCGGAAAATGCGGGCCGAATGGGAAAGGGAATGGGATTAATGAACCGGGGATGCGTGTTTGACTCAAACATCCTCATTTATCACGTTAACGGCAATCTTGACGCGACAGCCGAACGAGTCGTTTTCGATTTGCTTGAACGACCGGTCTATATCTCAGTGATTTCGAAGATTGAGGTACTTGGATGGCGCGGACATTCCGATGAGTCAAGTAATATAACTGAGGGCCTGTTGAGAGCCCTGATTGAGATAGGATTGGACGAACCCAAAGTGCAATCCACCATCAATCTTAGACGCCATTACCCAGTGAAACTGCCGGACGCCATTATTGCCGCGTCGGCCATGTGTCTCGGTCTTCCGCTTGTAACTCGGAACGTCGAGGATTTTGGAAAAGTGGATGGGCTGGATTTGATTAACCCTTTTAAAGGCGGGTGAATGTGAGGCCGGACGTCACGATCAGGCTAATTGGGTCTGCCTGCAAACACGAGACAAGCTTCAATATCTTTCGGCTCAAGCCAGTCATACCCTTCAAGAATGTCTTCAGGAGTGTCCCCGGCATCAAGCATTTCAAGGACGTGCTCCACGGCCAACCGATGTCCTCTTATGATGGGCTTACCACCGAAGATTTCGGGATTCCTTGTGATGCGCTCCAAAAGGTGGTCTTTGTCCATGTGGGCCTCCCGGAATTAATAGACCTGATTCCCTAATGCATGCAAGATAATTGTTCTGATCTCTGTTTGCGGCAGACAGTTCCCTGTCGAGGGTCTTTCTTCATAGAGGCTTGGCCTCCTTCAGAATGCGCCTTCGCAGAAGCCAGTAAATCCCTTTCTCGCTGACTACGTCGACTTTGCGCCCGAGCAGATCTCGCAAGTCCAATAGAAGCTCTCCAACATCGAACAAACTCCTGTCGGGCTCCATGTCAACCAGGAAGTCTATGTCACTCGTTTCATCGGCTTCCCCGCGTGCGACCGACCCGAAGACCCTGACATTCCGAGCCCCGTGGTTCGCGGCTATGCGTAAGATCTCTTCACGCTTTTCTTTTAGAAGCTCATCAACGCTCAACACGATTTCCTCAATTCCTGATTCGGAATCAAACGGACCCGTCAACCATGACACATTGTAAGCAATGTTAGATTTTATCGAGTAGGTCAAGCACAAAAGTAATTAATTAGTATGCATACAGTTACAGCCAGAATTCGCGGGCGGCTTCGTGGGGTGGGCTTTCTAGCCCGCCATTGAACAGGGATTTCCCCGGCAAGCTGGAAGAAACTGTCTCAAAACTATTGTGGTGTCCAACATCGTGCCACGATGTCAGCCCGGCGCTAAAGCACCGGTCTACTTTCTATCGCCCCGATGGGGCTTAAATGCAAGCGTTCCGGAGGGACCGCAGATAGTAGCCCGGTAATTCATTGCCGGGAAAAGGGAGCATCGTGCTACGAATTTCGTTCATGCTATGGTTTTGAGACACTTTCGGAAAGCCTGCCCCACAAGACTGAATGGTAACATTAATTAGCTCGCGTGGGACGGAGCGAACAAAGCAAACACCCTCTGTCAGGATGGGAAATGCCAATACCGGTTTCGAAGGTGATTCCCTTTGATTACCGCACAATCAGCCCGGAATCGGGAAAACAAACTGTGACGTGGTTTTAATTTCCGGGTGCTGCTTGTTATAGCAGATACCAAGCTCCCAGGGCCATTTTCTGCCTGGAGCCCACTGGCCGGCGACCAGCGGAGTCTCGCTACAGTGGTCTTTCCGGAATTTGATAGGCCCAACCAAGGTAGCCAGATTCGTTTCAGCGAGGGCTTCTCGTATTTTGCTCTTATCCAAGGTTTGGGCACGCTTCAGAGCATCGAGAGCGATCTCTAATGACGCGTAGGTAAACCCCAGGGGCATCGTCCATTGTTTTCCCGTTTCCTTAGCCCAGGCTTCGCCCAACTCCATCGACGTTTCTCCTGTGATAGACGATCTGTAGGGATGGTATGGACTCCACCACAACTCCGAAATCAGGCCCTCAGGCAAATTGCCGGGCAGGGCATTCAGTGCTCCCGGGAATTCCGTGGCCTTGGATACCGCTACCATCTTAGGCAAAAGCCCGTCCTGCCTCGCCTGACGCCAAAAGTTCGCCCAATCGGGAGGAATAGGCACACCGCCTATTATTTCAACCTTTTCTCGTTTGAAGAGGCTGATCATGTCAGTAAAGTCGGGAGTCCAATAGCTGAATCTTCCGGGGTCCACAACCTTGTACCCTCTGCCGGTAAGCTTCTTACCGAACACTTCCGCCCACGCTTTGCCGTCGGGATCGTTGGGCCACAATGCGCCAAAGACCTTGCTCGTCTTGTCCGCATACTCATCCCACATCCCGATAAAGAGATCGCTCAGAGAGTCCACTGACCAAAACGCATGGTAACACCACTCGTAAGGTCCTCCAGAAAGCCACGATTCGAGTGGAACATCCGCGGACA
Source organism: uncultured delta proteobacterium (assembly GCA_963789265.1). Classification (GTDB taxonomy): domain Bacteria; phylum Desulfobacterota; class Desulfomonilia; order Desulfomonilales; family Desulfomonilaceae; genus CAWBBA01. Next base: position 927,194 of record CAWBKB010000001.1, read on the forward strand.
CGCATGGAACGTGATATTTGTCGCAGACTTTGCTGACCGGGTTCACAGTATCCGGAGTGTGCAGGACGACCATTAGGTCGATCTTGTCTTTGAGAATGAGATCTGTTGCAACCTTAGCGGCCCTCTCGGGATCGCTCTGGGTGTCAACCAGCTTAACCTGCACCGGGAGCGATTTGTTCAATTCCTTGATGAAAATGCCCCCCTTTTTGTTCACCACAGAGATCGCGCGTTCATCGGCCCACGGCGAAACCGCGCCGAATTCGGAAATCATGCCGGTGGATGGGTTGGGGTGGCCGATGAGAATGTGGCCGCGGGCTTCGGCAGCCGCCGGCCTCACGTCCAGGAACGTCCCTGCCGCCCCCAGCACAAGGCCGGCTGCGCCGGCCTTCTTCAGAAACTCTCGTCGTGTGATTCTCTTATCCGCTTTCTTGATCTCCATAGTCATTTTAAAACCTCTCCCAGAAGGCTTTCCGTGTGGGATCTTCAGAGACCGACGTCTCGTTTTTTACGGTCTTCAGTTGTGTACCGTGCCAGGAAGGCTTGGTGCTACTTCATGTGCCGACCCTTTCCACGCGAAGATCAGGGACCTGTTTGATATGTTCACAGTCCTCTGTTTGGTCGGCGCAGCGATACCTGCTGGGTCTCAGCCCCATATCCAGATCAACCGGTAACGAGTCATGCTCTTCTCCCGCACTGAGGTCTATGCTTGACCAAAGCGCTGTATGAGAGTTCTACAGGTCCGCAAGCTGCTCGATTACAGCGCACAACTTCTCCTTACTTCTTACCGATGTTGTAGGTTTTGGAGCTTGAATTGGACTTACCGTGACAAGACTGCGTGTATCTCAAGGGCTTTGAGCCCGAATTCGGCAGATTTCGCATTCGGCGAGCAGGTTTTCCGGGAAACGCTGCGACGAAGAATTGTAATCCCGAAAAGCGGCTATCACTCCTTTCAGTTCGCTGAACATCGATGCTGGGTGCAGCGATATTCAACGAATAGACGCAACTAGTCAAGTCATAAAAACTTATCAAAGTATAAGTCAAACTTATGGCGTGACCGACAGAGAGTTCCGTTAGGGTCATCATGGGCCTAATGACCGGGACACGCCGATAAGTAAAGGGATATAACCTGTAATCTCTTCTCGATAGCGATTTTCAAAAGTAATCACGGAAAAGGAATGATTTGGTGGCGACGCCCCGCGCGGATCGTGGGGCTGCCCGTCCATCAGCGACAGGCTGCTAGCACCAGGCCCGAAGCGCCATCTGGTTGTACCGTAATATTACTGTCGAAGTCACTCCTCTACAATTCCACACCGAGGCGTTCCCAAACCGATTCTCCCTCTTCGATACCCACCGGTTTCAGGTGCCGATAGGTGGTGAACAGAAAATAGAGCAGCGGCAAGACTCCGAAGATGATGACAATCAGGTCGGGCACAACACGGAAGGTGGTCAGCGTCATAACAATGGGTCTTTCAAAAAACGAAGCATCCTTGGCCACCCACAACGCCTGAGAGAAGCACGTCCACACCTGGAGCAATCCCACCGGAAACAGGGTCGCTGCCATCATGAGTAACAAGCCGCCGTTGAACCCCCAAAATGACATCTTGAGCATGCGATTGTTCCAATGGTCCTTGTCCACCATGCCTCTCCAGGAAAACAACAGCAAGGCTATGGAGAGCATTCCGTACACTCCGAACAAGGCTCCGTGTGCATGGTTGACTGTTAGATATGTCCCGTGCTCGTAGTAGTTGGCAAGTGGAAGATTGTTCAAGAAGCCAAAGACACCGGCGCCGAGGAAGTTCCAGAACGATGAGGCTCCCAGGAAGAACAGAGGCCATTTGTACGGGAATGCCTCTCCTTTTCGACGGACCTCCCTATATTCGATCAGGCCGCGAACCACAAGTCCCAATAGCGGGATCGGCTCAAGGGATGAAAATACCGATCCTATTGCAAGCCAGAGGGAAGGTTGGCCGAACCAGAAGAAGTGGTGAGCCGTACCGAGAATCCCACCCAAAAAGACGAGAGCAATTGTGAAGTAGGCCACTGTGAGAGCTGCTTTTGCGGTGGCCAATCCCATTGTCACCAGCAGCAAGGCGATTACCGCTATGCCAAAAAACTCAAAGATGCTTTCAACCCATATATGAACCACAAACCATCGCCAGTAATCGGCGAGGGTTAAATGAGTTCCTCTCCCGTACAGAAGGCCAAATCCAAAAAATGCGACAACTAGGACAGCACTGATAACGTACAAAACGATGAGTGCATTGAAATCGTCCTTGTGCCCCAGTTTGAAGTGATGCCTGATAGGGCGGTACACGATGAAAAGCCATGCAATGAGGCCGATGTAAAGAATGATCTGCCACGCCCGGCCAAGCTCCAGATATTCCCAGCCCTGATGGCCGAACCAGAACCACCAATCGCCAAGAAGATGCTTGATTCCCGCAACTTCTCCCAGGAGACTCCCACCAGCTACGATGAGGATCGCGGCAAAAAGTAGCTGAACCAAGGTCCCTTGACGTCTGGGCTCTATCCCGCCAATCACAGGAGCAATATATATTGCTGAGGCAATCCAGGTGGTTAGTATCCAGAATATAGCCAACTGGAGGTGCCACGTCTTGGCCCAATTGTATGGCATCCACTTTGCCACTATCTGGAGGTAAAAGCTCGCCGGATGAACGGTGTAGTGCGCCAGAAGTCCGCCCATGCAGGTCTGTGCAAGGAATAGAAGGACAACCACGAGAAAGTATTTCGCGGCTTTGTGCTGGCTGGAAGTCAAAGGCATGTCAATCAGCCGGTCGCCCAAGGGAACCCCTTTGGCCGCTCCGTACCACAGGCCGTAGTAGTGGACAAAGAAAACGAAGATCCCTGCCACTATGAGGAAGGATAGGAGCCCACCAAGCGTCCACAGGTAGGTTGAAGTGGTAGGGACGTTGCCCACGCTTCGGTCTGCCGGCCAATTGTTGGTGTACGTGTATTTCGTACCAGGTCGATTTGTTGAGGCAACCCACGCTGTCCAGAAGAAGAAGCGCCCTATTTCAAGCCTCTGCTTCTGTGAGTCGATTGTGTGGGGCAAGAATCCGTACCGTTTTTCCCCGTTCTTGAACGTATCTTCCCAGTGGCGCTCAACAGCTTTGAGCCCTGAGACCTGAGCATCGGTAAGGGTCAGTGTGTCGCTCGCAGGGTCATAGCGATTCTGTCTGATTTCGTGGATGGCTTTGACGCCAACCAGGTCCTTTTGGAGGTCGTCCAACTCGGAATAGGGTTTTCCATAATCTTTTTGGGCAATGGAACCCCTTACTTCTTCGCTGATTAAATGCAGGCTGGCAGCCGAGAATTCAGGTCCTCTCTGGGTGCCGTGTCCCCACACCATACCCTGATCCATAAGGCCGTAGCTCTGAAAGACATCTTGCCCCTCAAGGATGTCCTGTTTGGTGAATAATACCGCGCCGTCCGGTCCCACAACTTTTCCGGGATAGGGGGCGAGTTGGTGAATCGTAGTCAGCCCGCCAATGATAAGAATGGTCAGAGTAATAACAAAGCACAAAATAGCGGCCCATTTGAGCCCTCGTAGTGACATCGGCATCCTCCTCCATACTGACTCTAATCCCCTGGCGGGAGCGACCGCCGGATACGTCCCGCGGACCGGAAATGCGACCGAAGCCACTGTCATGCAAGCGGTCGAGCCTTCACTTTTGACAGGTGATCATTTTTCCTCGTTCTTAGCGGCCTTGACCTGGTCCATCCTCCGTAGTTCTTTGCGGAGGATCTTTCCTACCGCGCTCTTTGGCAGCTCTTTAACGAATTCCACGTATTTGGGAACCTTGTACTTGACCAGATTTTCCTTGCAATAGTCGATAATTTCAATTGGTGTGGCCGTTTCCCCTTCCTTAAGAACAATGTATGCCTTGATGCGCTCACCGGAATAAGCGTCGGGAACGCCTATGGCACAGGCTTCCAGGACCTTTGGATGAGAGAACAGCACCTCGTCCACATCCCTCGGATAGATATTGAAGCCTCCCGAGATTATCATATCCTTCTTGCGGTCCACGATACTGAAGTAGCCTTCTTCATCCACGATCGCGATGTCTCCCGTCAGGAGCCAGCCGTCTCTCAGGGTTATTGCCGTCTCGTCCGGGCGATTTATATACCCTTTCATGATCTGCGGACCCTTTAGACAAAGTTCCCCAGCTTCGCCCGAGGTCGTGATTTCTTTATTGTAATCGTCCACATCCACCAACTTGGCCTCAGTGTTGGATACCGGTAGGCCTATCGTGCCGGGCTTCGTCTTTGCGCCGTACGGATTGATGTGTGTCACGGGCGAAGTTTCGGTAAGGCCGTAACCTTCGCAAATCTGCGCACCGGTGAGCCTCTCGAAGCTCCTTAAAGTTTCCAGCGGAAGCGGAGCCCCGCCGGAAAAACACCCTTTGAGAGACTTTAGACTGTACTTCTTGAGCTGGGGGAAGTTGATCATTCCGTTGTACAGCGTAGGAACTGCCGGCATGAACGTGGCCTTGTACCTGTCTATGGCATCCAAAATCGTCTTGGGTTCCGGCTTGGGGATCAAGACGTCCGCGTATGCTTTATAGATCCCAATGTTCATGGCGGAGGTCATTCCGAAGGAATGGAAGAACGGCAGGCAGCCGACCACGATCTCGCCCCCCGGCTCGAAATCTGGAAACCACGCCGCAGATTGCTGAACATTACATGACAGATTTGCATGGGTCAGCTCGACGCCTTTTGACACACCGGTCGTACCGCCTGTATATAGCAGCACGGCAGTGCTCTCCCATTTCAGCTTCGGGGGATCGGTAACAGGCGGATACTTCTTGATGAGGTCCATGAATTCGAGCACATCGGTAGCCGCGGGGGTCTTGAGGTGCATACTTTTTTTGACAAATGGAAAGAGTTGCTTGAGAGGAAAGGGCAGGAAATCTCGGATGTGGCAAGAAATTATCTTCTTTATCCCAGTCTTCTGCCTCAAATTGATCATCCGCGGGAGCAGGACATCCAGGCAAACCAGAAACGTAGACCCAGAATCATTATATTGGTGCTCCAGCTCCCGGTCCGTGTAAAGAGGGTTGTTCATCGCGACGACCGCGCCCGCGCGAAACGTTCCGTAAATCGCGACCACCGTCTGGACGAGATTAGGGAGGAGTAGGGCCACCTTATCGCCCGGACTCACTCCCAGAGCTATCAGTCCGGACGCAAATCTGGACACCATGTCGTCCAGTTGTCGGAAAGTCACGGTAGTCCCCTCGAACAGAAGCCCCGGGTTGTCGGGAAAACTCTGGGCTGTTCGCGCGAGTGCTTCCGACAGCGTTATTTTCTCGAAGTCGATCTCGGCAGGAACGTCATGGTGGTAGTATTTCAGCCACGTCTTTTCCATTGAAATGCTCCTCTTTAGCTCTGTACGAGCGAAATAATAGGTCTAATTGACACAGAATGAAGAACTCCTTAACAGTATTCTTACACATACGCATGTAGATCCCCAAATAAAAAAATGGGTCCTCGAAGGTGCTCCAAGACGAATATCTTGCGAGACGGCATCGTGGTCGGGTACTCAAGGTTCCCCTTCATCGGATGCAAAAAAACGCATTTGTGGAAGCGTCCAGGGTTTGGTAGCGTCTTCTTGGAGCAAGGGATGATATACTCCGGCATTATGTTCAAAATAATTCTTCGCGAAATCTTGGTCCTGCTGCTGTCCTTGGCCGTGTTTCCCGCGGCTGTGGTCCTGCTCCTGATTTTCAGTGATTCCCTTGACATCGGGCTATCCTTCTTAGCGCAGGAATACGGACTTTTGGGGGGGATGGGCCCGGGCGGCAGCGTGGTTGCCCTATGGGTCAAATGGTTCGCCCCATATCTGGTGTTGCAAGCCATCCGTGGATTTCTTTGGTCACAACGCAGCCTCAACGGTAGAAGATGGGCGAATCTCTATTTCTCAGCGTTGACTGCATCCGTGGCAGCATGGTCGGTGTGGAGGATGTGGGACCTGTTCTATTTCATGTACGCTCTGGGAGATATGCCCGCCCAACTGATGCAATTCTTTCAAATGGAAGCCCGTGATATTCTGACATTCATCGGGTGTGTCATTCTCGTTGTATATTGCTTCAGCATCTTTCTCCACCCGGAAAGAAAGCGAAACCGTTCGATTGGCCAACCTAAAGATGCGCCTGGCAATTTCCGATCAGAGCGTGACCGTGGAAGTTGAGCCATCCGCGTAAAAGCGTGGCGCGAGGCATTGCGGAATCTAGCATTCGCAGCGCGCCGAGTCGTGGATCGCTCCGAGTTCTAGGCCGGCTTTACGAAATTTATCGTAAAGGCCCACCAGTTGCCGTACTGGTGTTTCAGATGAAAACCGGCGGCTTCAGCTAAAGCGCGGACAGTATCGCGTGCCTGATAGTGAGGGTCAGGGAATATCTCTGTGATGGACAGCACTCCCCCCGGTTTCAGCAAGTCGTAAATTTCACGAAGCGCGGCTTCGCGGTCGGGAATCTCGCCCAGGACTGTCACCAACAAAGCCAGGTCGAAGGCGTTGGATTCCACATTCCCCTGACCGATGCCACCCAAGACGGTACGGATGTTGGTTAGGCCGGATGCCGCGATTCGAGTTCCCAGTTTTCGCAGCATCGCCTCCTGAACGTCGAGGGCTACGACTTCACCTTCCGGCCCCAATTGACGGGCCACGGGAATAGTCAGGCGGCCGGGCCCACATCCTGCATCGAGCACACGCATGCCCGGCTTCAGATCAAGCAATTCCAGTTGTGGGTGACTGGTCCTCACGCCTCCGGTGATCGGGTTTTCCAGCAGCCAAGCCAACCATACAGGGCAAGGCAAAAAACGGCGCCTTGACGCGTAACGCCACCACAGGCTGATTCCCACCAGACCGATGATTACGACTGCAACGATGAGCGCTGCGATTTTCATCTGTGTTTTCGAATGCTATTTCGCGCTTGATTGACGGAACTTCAAAGAATCTTCATCTTTTCGTTAATCAATTTAAGCATGGCAACGTTATCGGTATGGCCTGTCTGCTTCGCCACTATTTTGCCGCGGATGGGCCGTCCCAACAGATAAAAATCTCCTATGATATCTAATATCTTATGGCGAACGAACTCATCAGGAAATCTGAGGGGTGGGTTCACGACTTTCTCCTCGTCCAGAAGCACCACGTTGGAAAGCCTTCCCCCACTGGCAAGCCCCATCTCATCCATCATGCGCATATCCTTCACAAATCCGAAGGTCCGAGCGGGCGCGATCTCACGTTTGAAGTCCTCCGAGCCGACGCAGCGGTAAACCATGCTCATCTTGCCTATAGGTTTAGGATAATCGAGGATATATTCAATCTCGAAGAAATCTGAAGGCTCAACCCTAATGCTCTTGGTGTTACCCGGCGGCCGAGGGAGTTCCATGGGCTCGCCGATGACGATCTCCTCAACTGTCTCGTCCTGGGTGATGATTTCCGCGCTCTCCACTAGATTACAGAACTCGAGGGCCGAACCATCCATGATCGGTACTTCACCGGATATCTTCACGAGCACGTTTGTCAGGCCGTAGATATGAAAAACGGCCATAAGGTGCTCAATGGTGCGGGCGGCTAAGCCGTCACGACGCAGACACGTCGATAGTTCAGTTGACTCCACATTGCTCAGAACAGCCGGCAAGGTCCCGCCCGAGTTGATATGTCCGAACAAAATACCGCTAAAAGGAGGCAGCGGAGAAATGGTCAGACCGGTCTTAACTCCGGAGTGGAGCCCTTGGCCGTACTTAACCACCCGGCCTCTGAGCGTCTTTTGTTGATGGAACGGGCTGAGCCCGGGAGTCAACTTCGAGCGTGGCCGGCGGGTCGTTCCGATCAAAGGAGCGCGGTCCGGAATCGACTGTTCCGCGGACACTTGGTCAGAGGTACCTAATGAAGTGGGAGAATGCGTGGAATCCCGAGAAGTTTCCCGTTCCCCGGGAATGAGCAGGTCGCCGGCGGTGATTCGAGGCCCGGGCGCAGTCATTACCACGTGCTCAATGAGGATCTTCAGTTCCTTCACATTCCCCGGCCACGAATACGAAAGAAGGCGCTCCATTGCGTCGTCATCCGTGCCGTTGATGTTTCTATCGAACTCTTCAATCGCTTCCTTGAGAAAGTGATTTACAAACAAGGGGATGTCTTCGGCGCGTTCGCTAAGTGTGGGGAGTCTGATGATCCGCTGGGCAAGTCTGTCCGCGAGATCAGGCGGGAAATCGTCATCCCTAACAAGAGTTTCAGCATCTATCGTGGAGGTCGAAATTATCCGAAATCGAGAAGCTCCTCGGGAGCCGGCCCAGGTGTCCGGCCCGAAGTGATCCCGAAGAATTTTGTCCAGAGGCTCCCTCAGACGCTTGTCGAGGCGGTCTATTCTCACGAGGAGCAGCGTTCCGCGCGCCGCTTGCAGCATCTTTCCGGTTCTCTGATTGTTAGAGCCGTTGCTTTTGCCAATAAGTATATCCCGGATATTGTCGGGGCCAAGATCGGGGCAGCGAACCTTGACGAGGCTGTGCCGGTCCTTGCCTTCCAAATAATGAATGGTCCTTGCCAAGAACTCCTTGCCCGTACCCTTGTCACCCGTTAGCCATACGGCCCCGCCTTCCGTAGCAGCGTTTTCAAGGGCTCGCCTGAGCGCCGCGGCCTTGGAAGAGGCACCTATCAGTTGACTGGGACTCGACCCATTCCCCTGTCCCGAGCGTTTCGCAGACGAGCGGCTCGAAATAGCCGTTTGGACAAGATGGAGCACGTCTTCCAGGTTGAGAGGCTTTTCCAGATAGTCGGTGGCACCAAGCTTGATTGCTTTTACAGCAGTTTCGATGGTGCCATGGCCGCTCATCATGATGACCGAGCACTTTGGGTCGATCCTCTTGATGGCCTTCAAGGTCTGCATACCGTCGATTCCCGGGATCCATATATCGAGGAAGACCACATCAGGGGAGTCGCTTTGAACGACGTGCAGTGCTTCCTGGCCGTCGCGAACCTTGATCAGCTCATGCCCCTCATCGGCAAGGATCGCTCCTAGCGAATCAAGGATCTCCTGCTGGTCGTCAACTATGAGTACTCTTCCCTTATTCATAATCATCGAATATTAGCTTTACGGAGTCCTTCAGGCAACCCCAAAATAGAGATGGACCGGAAATAAACTCTTGTTCATCTGTTATCTTCACCGCTGAGATCGCAGAGCACGCTGAGGAACCCGTTTGTAACTTTCTGTAACTCAAGGGTCGTGTCGTATGTGGCGCTGCGATATTTGAAAATCTTTATCGGCGGGCCAGGGTATCCAAATGCTTATGGGTCTTGTGCAAGCCATTCTTCTTCTCCGCAATCTCAGCGGTGAAGCCATTTTCCCCGATGACCGGTCGCGATCATTGAGATCGAGTGGTCAAAGAGTCGGCAGTTTCGCTCTTAGACGGGGCCATGGCTTGTGCCGACGATGTGTACGCCAGGAGATGCTCAAACCGCCGAGAATCCCCGATCGGAAAATGCGACGCGCCGGCGTTGGGCATGATTAGCGACGTCGTTGCCGCGGATACGGCGTACGCCCCTCGTGCCTTGGTGCCCGCAAACTCGGCGGCAACGACCACAAGCTTGGGATCGAAGGCCCCACCTGCACGCCGGATAAATTGCCGGATTTCAGATCGAAAGCAGCCACCCCACAAGACTGCACATCCTAGTATACAAAGACACGTGACAATGATTCTTCTCATGAGCTTCTCCCGGAGATTGACTCTTGGGCCGGATTTTGAGGTCAATCCCGGACAGTCTTATACATTGTATGTACTTTATTATCAAGATATTATGATGATAATGTCATGTAATTAAGAGATACCCAGGCCGGTCTTCTCTGAGCGTACCACAAAAAGCTACAACAATTGCAAATAGTTCTGTCCGATCTGCCTCGTGATGCGGCGATGACCGGGGCGAATGCCATTCGCCATCACTTGACAACCGAAGACTCCATGACCAAAAAAAGACCAGAGTTTAACTCAAAAGGTAAATCCAGCCCCGTATCGGGGAATATCACCATATCAGGAAAAAAAGGAGGCGCGACCATGTTCGAATTGAAACCGTGGAGACGCAAAGAAGGAGAGACCGGTGCCATCGACGCTCCTGTGCTCTTCCGCCGCGAATTTGATGACCTTATCGAAAGATTTTTTGATAGGGAGCCGATGATTTCGCAAGGTCTCTTCACTCGGGGCTTTGCGCCGGCCATTGACGTCTACGAGACGGACAACGATATCGTGGTACAAGCTGAGATTCCCGGTATGGAACCGAACGATTTGGACGTGAATTTAGCTGGAGATGTCCTGACTATCAAGGGCGAAAAGAAAGGGGAGCACGAAGAGAGAGGTGAGAATTTCCACCGAATCGAGCGATCTTACGGCAGTTTTTCGCGCTCGATTTCCCTGCCCTGTGAGGTCGAGCAGGACCGGGTGGACGCGAGCTACAAAAACGGCGTCCTTCATCTGACGCTTCCCAAGAGTGAAAACTGCAAGAAGAGAGCCGTCAAGATAACCGTCCATTAATTGACAACTGATTGACAATTGTAAATTGGCGGACTCTGCAAGTCGTGCGACCGCGCGGTTGCAGAGTTTTGTTTTGGCTGACTTGAGGTTGCGAGATTCTTTGATTTTTGAAAATCAGGAATAATTGCAGTTCGACTTCAAGCAAGTGACAAAGAGCCCTTGGTAGGGTGGTAATGCCCGCCTATAGTGCGTCATGCTCGCGTACGCGGGCATCCAGCACCGGCCTCCGTGCCGGTGAAGACTTCTCTCGAGAGTCGCTCTATAGCTGTTTTCAAAAGTTCTCACAATTAAGTTTGGAATCCAACAAATGTGGCTCGTGTCCTGGGTGCCACTGCTGGCTTGCCCAGCAGTGCTTTTCGGCCCGGCACTGCTGGGCAAGCCAGCAGTGGCACCCGCAAGCCAATTCGTGATTACTTTCGAGAACTGTCAAGAGCAAAAAAAACTTGTGGTTCCTTGGGACTACCCATATCATTCCAAATCATCTCCTTCTTAAGGCTCTTCTAACGAAGGAATTGTCCCTATGCCCAACTTGGATCTGAAAACTACCAACAAAGCCATCAAGGACTACTACTCCGGCCTTGCTGAATTCGACAAGCACGGCGTCAAACATGAGATGGCTGTGCGGAGTGCGTTCCAGAGATTATTGGAGCACTGCAGCAGAAAAGTCGGATGGACGTTCGTGGGAGAATACAAATACCATCGTAAAGACCGTCGTCCAGTAAGCATCGACGGCGGCATGGTAGATGCTTTCACCGTTCCGCAAGGCTTCTGGGAAGCCAAAGACTCGCAAGACGACCTTGGCAAGGAGGTACAAAATAAATTCTCAATCGGGTATCCGCAAGACAACATCATTTTTCAAGAACCCAGGAGGGCCATTCTGTGGCAGGGCGGCCGCGAGATTTGCGATCTGGACATTACAAGAGCCGACGCGCTGGTCTACGTAGTTCAAGAGCTGTTCACATACAGGGACCAGACGCAAAGTGATTGGGAACAAGCTGTTGCGGATTTCAAACCTCATATTCCAGACGTCGCAAGAAAGGTCGTTGAACTCATCGAAATAGAGCGCAAGGAAAACCGGGGTTTCATCAAGGCATTCGATACCTTTGCGACCGTTTGCAGGTCCTCTGTGAACCCCAATCTCTCGGATTCCGCGGTTGAAGAAATGCTGGTCCAACACTTGCTCACAGAGCGGATCTTCCGCAAGGTATTTCACAACTCTGATTTTACCGGCAGGAACATCATTGCCCATGAGATCGAACGAGTGATTCAATCGCTCACTTCGAGAAAATTCAGCAGGGAGGAGTTTCTCAAGCCGCTGGATCGCTTCTACGTTGCATTGGAGCGCAGAGCTGAATCCTTGGATGATTATGCCCAGCAGCAGACGTTCTTAAACACGGTTTATGAAAAATTCTTTCAAGGGTTCGCGATCAAGCAGGCGGATACCCACGGGATCGTTTACACACCGCAGCCGATTGTTAATTTTATGGTCCGGTCCGTGGAAGAGATCCTGAAGCAGGAGTTCGGCAAGAGCCTCAGCGATGAGGGCGTCCACATAATTGATCCTTTTGTGGGAACCGGCAACTTTATTACACGCATCATGCGGGAGATCAAAAAGACTGCACTGCCTCACAAGTATGCAAATGAACTGCACTGCAACGAGGTCATGCTGCTCCCCTATTACATAGCGTCCATGAACATCGAACATGAGTATTATGAGCGAACCGGTGAATACAAACCGTTTGAGGGCATTTGCCTCGTGGACACGTTCGAGCTTGCCGAAGACAAGCAGTTGTCGCTCATGTTCACGCAGGAAAACACTGAGCGGGTGGAGAAGCTTAGAAAGACCAAGCTGTTCGTGATCATAGGAAATCCGCCGTACAACGCCTGGCAGGTGAATGAAAACGACAACAACAAGAATCGCAAATACAAGACGATGGATAAACGTGTGGCTGACACATACTCCAGGGATGGCACAGCTACCAACAAGAGCGCTCTATCAGATCCGTATGTAAAGGCCCTTCGGTGGGCCTCGGATAAGATTCTGGAAAATGGTGAGGGTGTGGTCGCTTTTGTTTCCAATGACAGTTTTGTGGACACTCTGGCGTTTGATGGGATGCGGAGACATTTAGCGGCCGACTTCGATCGCATCTATGTACTTGACCTTGGCGGCAACGTCCGAAAGAACCCGAAGATTTCGGGGACAACCCACAATGTGTTCGGCATACAAGTCGGGGTCAGCATCAATCTTCTGGTCAAACTACGGGACCCCAACAGCAGAGGACGTATCTTCTATTTCCGCATGGACGAAAATTGGAGAAAGGACGCTAAATTTGCCCTTCTTGATCAGAGCGAGACATGTTCAGGTGTGAAGTGGCAGGAGATAGTCCCGAAGGGCAAGTACACGTGGCTGACCGAAGGATTGAGAAATGACTTTGAAACCTTCTTGCCTCTTGGAACAAAGAAAGCGAAAGCAGGTACAGGAGAGGCCATATTCGGCCTTTTCAGTTCCGGATTGCAGACCAATCGCGACACGTGGGCCTACAACTTTGATACTAAAGCACTTGAAGCCAATATGCGGATAACTATCACAGCCTACAACGAACAGCTACTTAAGTGGTCGAATCACCATCCAAAAGGCGATATAGACGACTTCGTCGTGAGCGATGACACGAGAATTAGTTGGAGTAGCAGCCTCAAGAGTTACTTGTTGCAGCTCATTGCCGTTGAATATGATAGTTCCAAGATTCGAGATGGAATCTATAGGCCGTTTGTGCGCTCAAGCGTCTATTTCGATAGGCATTTCAATCATCGTCGCTACCAACTACCTCGGATTTTCCCAAAACCCGCCGCTGAATCCGAGAACTGTACTATATGCCTCACCGACAGGGGATCTGAAAAACCGTTCGTGGCTCTGATGACCAACTATCTGACAGACCTTCATCTTGTTGGAGCTGGTTGCAGCACGCAGTGCTTCCCATTTTACACGTACGACCAAGATGGCTCCAACCGCCGCGAAAATGTCACCGACTGGGCTGTTGAGCAGTTTTCTGCGGCTCTGGGTTCTGGAGTGAAAAGGATGAAGATCTTCCACTACATCTACGGCCTTCTCCATTCGCCGGAATACCGAGAAAAATACCAGTCCAACCTCAAAAGAGATCTTCCACGGATACCATTGCCCAAGACCATCGAACAATTCCACGCGTTCGCATCCGCGGGCGAACGCTTGGCGGATCTCCATGTCAATTATGAATCCCAGAAGGAATACCCTCTTGAGAATATAGAGAATCCTGACAAGCCTCTTAACTGGCGGGTCGAGAAAATGAAGCTCACCAAGGACAAGACGGCCATTGTCTACAATAACTTCCTGACGCTTGCCGGCATACCGTCCGAAGCCTTCGAGTACAAATTGGGCAATCGCTCAGCCTTAGAATGGATAATTGACAGATATCAGGTTCGCCGGGACAAGAGGAGCGGCATCGTCAACGACCCTAACCGAGCCGACGACCAGCAGTACATCGTGAAGCTGATTGGGAAGATTATTACGGTGAGTCTGGAAACGATGAAGGTCATTAATTCTTTGCCAAGCATGTAGGATTACAGCTAGAGTCGGTCGCTAAGAGGCGCCCATGCCATGGAAACTAGCATAATGCTGAGGTGCAATAATGATTCCAAACTCAGTGTGGCCCGAACTTCTGGGAATTCCTGAAAGCGAGTGGGATGGCGCAGATGTTTGGGAGAAGATTTCCAAGGCTCTGGACATGCTGAGCAATCCCGAGCCTATCATCAATCGGTGCTTCGACAAGATGCAGGAGTACCTTCACGCGGAGCTAGTTCAGTATGGATTCTATGTGCCACTGTCAGTTTTCCCGTCGGGCTCAATACCTGATCTTGCCAATTTATTTGCCAGTGGAGACCCGACGCTCGTCAAGGGATTCCTAGCTGAGCGACTACGAGAGGAATTGGGAAAAGAGCATATTTTCAGTTTAAGAAAGAGGTGGGACAGGAATCGATTCTTTAGTAAGAGAAAACACATACTGGATGCTGGGCTCGATGCACATCTGAAAGGTGATTTTGTGTCGTCGATTCCCGTCTTGCTTCCTCATTTGGAAGGGATTGTGTTTGAATTCTTGTACGAATCACAGGTGTTCAAGAAGAAGTCACTTAAACGGAACGGCGTAGATGCTCTTAGTATGATGAAAAAGGTGTTAGTTCAAGAAGACTTGGTCTTTACGAGGTGGGACAAGAAGCAATTCCAAGAATTTGTGACGGACAAAGGCATATATGATAACAAGGAAGACAAGGATATCTTCTTGAACAGGGGCGCTATACTTCACGGTGAATGCTTGAATTATAATAATGAAGAATGGTCGGCTCAACTCATCTATTTCTTAGATTTTTTGAATGTGCTCACATCGCACAAGTGGGACCGAGTAACCCTACCCGATCGGAGTGAGACAATCCAACTGAGAAAAACGGTAGACAGAGAATAAGCTGATTGAAGTGTACCCCTCTGTCAAGAAGTCATTGCGGGCTTGTTCGGGGAAACGGTACAGATTCAGGAGGACATTGGTGTCTATCACAAATAAACATTTCTCCCATAATTCGGAGAATTCCTGTCCAGTAGGCTGATAATAAGCGACAAACTTTTCTCGCATGCGTCACCGCCAGGAAAAAAGTGGAACAGATCAGCAGAAAACTCGTACCATATATTGTTTATTGCATTGATTGTACAGGCTACTTTTCAGGACTCCCCCTCACCTGATAGATTTGACATCAGGTGACTCAACGTCGAAAACACGGGAAGGTTCCATTTCGCCGCGCATGATTGCTCCGGCTTGACGCAAGCTTTCCAGCAGTTCTTTGAACATGTCTTCCTTCATGACAATTCCTTTTCCGCTGCCTATAGCTGCCATACGTCATTGGTGTGCCCATT
Organism: uncultured delta proteobacterium; assembly: GCA_963789265.1. Classification (GTDB taxonomy): domain Bacteria; phylum Desulfobacterota; class Desulfomonilia; order Desulfomonilales; family Desulfomonilaceae; genus CAWBBA01. Next base: position 942,666 of record CAWBKB010000001.1, read on the forward strand.
GTCAAGATCCGAGAAGGTTCCATGAGATTTCCCCGTTATCATTCACTTACGCGGGGAATTTCTTCGTCTTTTGTCATTGCGAGGAGCGGTGCGACGAAGCAATCTAAGCAACATTCAAAAGAACAGATTGCTTCGCTTCGCTCGCAATGACAATTTTCACCGCTCGTAAGCGAATGGTCACGTTAGGCGCGAAGTCTTCCTTCCAGAAAGAGTTTGGACCTCGCCGGGAGATGAGGTATGCTTAGAAATTGACACAAGGCTCGCAGCAGGAGCACAGTCCTGTTTTCGATACGGACAATAACATGAAATGTGAAAGAGGGGAGGTCCATGGGAGTATCTGAAAAGACTGTTGACGGGTTTCGATTTCTTCCACCTAGTCTGGCCGCGTGGATAGAACATTTAATTCCTGACGAAGGCTTCAAGAGAAGTATTCCTTTTACTCCGCTTTCCAAGCCCCTGAGTGAGGCGACTCTGACCCTGATCACCAGCGCGGGGATCAGCCTGAAGACCGATCCGCCTTTTGATATGGAAAGGGAAAAGAGAGAGCCCACCCGTGGAGATAGATCTTTCAGGGCTATCAGGCGAGATGCGACGGCAGCGGATATCAATGCGAATCACCTTCACATCAACACATCATACATCCTGCAGGACATCAACGTGATGTTGCCGTTGGCACACGTGGCAGAGTTTGAGCGGGAAGGCATTATCGGCCGCCTTGCTCCCTCCGCGTATTCTTTCTACGGTTTTCAATGGGAGAGCACTGACTTCTTAACAGAAGCTATAGAGCCTATGTGTAAGAAAATGCGGGAAGAAGGGGTCGATGCCGTGATCCTCACACCGGCTTGACCTTTCTGTTGCCAGTCCGTGGGACTGGCCGCAAGATACATTGAAGAAGCCGGTTTTTCTACCGTGGTGCTTACCCCCACCCCGGAATTCCACAGGATTATTGGTGTTCCCCGAACCGCGGCCATCGAATATCCGTACGGACGGCCGGTGGGACAGGTTGGAGATAAGGACGGGCAGCGTGCGGTGCTGCTTGCAACACTGTCCGTACTCGAAAAGGCGAATAAACCGGGCGAGACTGTGCATCTGCCTTTCACATGGCCTGAACAACCCAAAGATGCCAAATGGCAACCCTCGGAGATGAGCCCCCTCATTAAGCTATACCTGGATGATATTAAGGCAGCGCGGAAAGCGAAAGGGTAGTGCATTATCGGCGCCGCTGCCGAGGCCCTAGACGAGGCTTTGCAAGACGGTGAAGTAACGCCTCTTGAAGATTTTATCAGAGAATTGGATCTTGAGAAAGACTGTGGCTTATAGGGGCCACATCGTCTCGCCGACCAAATTTCATTCCAGCCTTCTACGAAACAACCATCCAGCCGCTGCCAGCGTAAAGACTGCAATTAGAGCCATCGGCCATGTCTCGTGCCAGACAGCCGAGGCGCTGAAATCTTTCATGAAGATACCTCGAGTGATTACCAGGAAGTAGCGCAGGGGCATTGCCAGACTGACCGGCTGGAGCCAGTTGGGTATGTTCTCCACAGGAGTTGCAAATCCGGATAGAAGGTTTGCAGGAACCATGAAAACAAAAGATCCGAGAATCGCTTGCTGCTGTGTCATGGACAGCGAGGAAATAAACAGGCCTATCCCGCTTACCGCCAGAAGAAATACAGTCATGCTGACATATAGTAGCACCAACGAACCGGTTAGCGGGATGCGGAAAAGAAGGACCGATGCAACGACGATCAGGGTGCCCTCGAACAGCCCAAAGATCACCGCAGGAATGGTCTTGCCAACGAGTATCTCAATGGGTTGTAGAGGTGATACCAGCAACTGATCGAAAGTGCCGAGTTCTCGTTCCCGTGCCACCGTCAGGGACGTCAGGAGCAGAGAGATGAGCATCGGCAGAATGGCACAGAGACTGGGTACTGTGAACCATTGATAATCGAGATTCGGATTGTAGCGATTTCGGATGACCAGTTTCGCGGGCAGCGCAGCCTCGCCGACTTTTGCCGCCCAATCGCTGCTGAACTGATCTACTATCTGAGACGCATACACTTGAACGATTTGAGCGGAATTTGACTTCCGACCGTCGAGGATAAATTGCAATTGAGCAGTCTTCCCTGCTTCCACAAGACGGGAAAAATTCTCGGGAATTTGGATCACCATTTGCACTTCTTGGGCATCCATAAGCGGGCGAATCTGTTGAACGCCTCTCAGGTAGTATATGTTTGTGAACGTTTTCGATCCTCTGAAGCGTTGCACAAGTTCGTGGGCTGCTCCGCCTCCATCTTTGTCCAGGATACCTATAGAAACATTCTTCACCTCGAGAGTGACGGCATAGGAAAAGACTATCAGTTGTATAAGCAGCGGCCCAATGAGCACAAATCTGCTCTTCTTATCGCTCCAGATCGTGATCAATTCCTTGACGGTCAAGTAGTACAAGCGTCTCAACATGAGCTAATCCAATCTCTTTACGCTCTTGAGCCAAGTGAAGGCGAAATAGGCCAGGCCGAAGCCGAGCAAAGCGAGAACATTAGGCCAAATAAGCGCCCCAATGTTGCCCGCCAGGAAGAGCGTTTGCAAACAAGACACGAAATACCGCGCCGGAAGGGCGTACGGTTAGCATTCGGATCGGCCACGGCATGCTTGCGATGTCGAATACAAATCCGGACAAAATGAAAGCAGGAAGAAAAGAAGCGATCAAAGCAGCTTGAGACGCGACAAACTGCGTCTTCCCCACAGTTGAAATAAGAAGGCCCATGCCGAGCACGGCCCAGAGAAATGCCGCTGTAACGAGCGCCAGGACCAAGTATGAACCCCTGAACGGCACGGCGAACGCGACGACAGCAATGAAGACACACACCGCCATTGAACCCATTCCCAGTACCGAAATACGGCACGAACTTGCCGATAAGCAGTTCGGATATCGTAACAGGAGTGGCCATCAACGCTTCCATCGTTCCACGTTCCCATTCGCGGGCAATTACCAGAGCAGTCAAAAGCGTGCCGATGACAGCCATGATCGTGGCCATTGATCCGGGAACGAGAAAATTGCGGCTCTCCAATTCCTCATTGAACCAAACGCGGGGCTGTATATCGACCAGCGGCTTGAACGAAGCCCCTCGATCCAAAGACTGCTGGTTGAGCCACGTCTGGAAGGCTCCTTGTACGTAGCCTCCCACGAGGTTCGCCGTGTTCGGTTCGCTTCCGTCCGTGATGACTTGAATGGGAGCAAATCCCTCTACACGATTTGTCAGCCGGGAGAAATCAGAAGGAATATCAATAATGGCGCGAATATTGCCCAGAGCGAGGTCACGCTCGAAAACTCTCCTATCGCAGCGCGATGAGCACATCAAAGTAACGAGAATTTGCAAACGATTTGACAAAGCTCTGGATCTCGGGTGTCGAGTCCTCGATAACAAGTCCTACTTTGACGTGCGTTAGATCCAGCGACACGCCGTAGCCAAAAAGAAACAATAGGATCGCGGGAAGCACGAATGCGATAAGTATACTACTCGGATCCCGTACAACCTGCCGGAATTCCTTTCTGAAAAGCGCTCTCAACCGGCGGAGCTGTGCCTGTCTATCGGTGAGTTGCCCGTCCTTCATGCCGCCTCTCCTCTTTCTCGGTCAAACTTCCGAATAAGCGCGATGAAGGCATCCTCCATTGTCGGCTCCGGCTCTTCTTCACTTCGAACTGATTCCTTCAAGTCGTCCGGTGAGCCCGTGGCTATTATTTGCCCTCTATAGATGAGACCGATGCGGTCACAATACTCGGCCTCGTCCATGAAATGTGTAGTCACCATAACGGTGACGCCTCTCTCGATCAGGCCGTTAATATGTGCCCAGAATTCGCGGCGGGTGATTGGATCGACCCCAGAAGTCGGTTCGTCAAGAAACAATACCGGCGGGTCGTGCATGACCGCACAGCCCAGCGCCAAACGTTGTTTGAAGCCTGGGGGGAGTTCCCCTGCGGGTTTGTCCAGATACGACTCCAAAGCAAAAATCTCGATGACGTCTTGGACCGCTTCCGCGCGCCGCTTACCGAATAACCCGTACACTCCTGAGAAGAAGTCCAAGTTCTGGCGTACGGTGATGTTTCCATAGAGGGAAAACTTTTGGGCCATATATCCGATTCGCGCTCGAGCTTCGCTCGAAGCCGCCTGTAGATCGAGACCGGTTACGCGCGCGATCCCGTTGGATGGCTTCAACAGCCCGCAAAGCATTCGAAATGTTGTCGATTTGCCTGCGCCGTTTGGTCCCAGTAAGCCGAAGATCTCCCCACGCTGGGCCGAGAACGTGATGTTGTTTACCGCCGTAAAGGTGCCGAATTTCTTGGTCAAGTCTTTAGCTTCGACCATTGCTTCCTGCTTCCCCCGAAGCACTTCCTCCCTTTTTGAAAGCTCCGATCTGCCACCCGGTCCACCCCCGAGTATGTCGATGAACGCATCTTCGAATCGTGGCGCCACGGGAACCAGCTTCGCAGGCTCCTCCAGGCGCAAAAGCTCGGAGCCGGACCTCCCTTGTCCGTCTGCGGTTACGAGCCTGACGTATCGCCCTTGGATTACCCCGTCGATGATCCCATCCGTTTCGAGGGCTTGCGTCAGGAGTCGCCGTCGATTTCCTTCGAAGCCCTGCACCTGAAAAGTGCGCCCCGATACCCAACCAGTCAGTTCCTTGGGAGATCCCCCGAATAGGAGCTTGCCTTCGTGGAGCAGCAGGGCATGTTCGCATTTTTCGGCTTCATCAAGGTATGCAGTGCTCCAAATCACCCCTATCCCTTGGCCCACAAGTTCCTGGACCATTTGCCAGAGTTCTCGGCGGGAAATCGGGTCAACGCCAACGCTCGGCTCGTCCAGAAGAAGCAGATCCGGTTTCCGGACCAGTGCGCAGGCGAGCCCCAGCTTCTGCTTCATTCCGCCCGACAGGGCGCCGGCGAGGCGGTCCGTGAATTCGGCAAGGTCGGTAAATTTGAGCAGGCGCTCGAAAGTCTCTTCCTTTTCTCGCTCCTCAACTCCGCGCAAGTCCGCATACAGACTCAGATTTTCGATCACGCTGAGGTCCTCGTACAGGCCGAATTTTTGCGGCATGTATCCGATTCGCCGATGAATCTGGTCGGCCTCCCGTGAGGTATCAAACCCAAGAGCTGTCACCGATCCGGAAGTCGGCAACAGCAGACCTGCAATTAGCCTGATCAGAGTGGTCTTCCCCGCGCCGTCTGCTCCCACAAGCCCGGTGACTTCGGAGGGGTATACGGACGCGGTCACGTTATCGACCGCCGGGTGCCCTTCATGCTGAAAGACGTAGGTCAATTGATTAATTGAGACGATGCCGTCCGTCATTGCTAACTCGATGCTCAGCCGGAATTTTCGGCTTCAGTTCTAGCTTTACCGTCACAGGCATTCCCTGTTGAAATCCGTGATTTCGGTCGCTTACAATCACGCGCAGCCGATAGACCAGATCGGTGCGCAGGTTAGTTGTCTCCACATTTTTCGGGGTGAACTCCGCTACAGGTGAGATGAAGCCGATCTGGCCGTGGTAAGGCTTTGCCGGTCGCGTGTCGGTATAGATTTCAGCGGGCATACCCGGATAAATTCGCCCCAGATCTTTCTCGGGCACATACGTTCGGATCCAAACCGGGGAGAGCAGTTGCAAGGTGTAGACAGTTTGCCCGGCTGCAACAATAGCGCCCGGCTCGCGTACTCGAGTGAGAATTATGCCGTCGGTTGGAGCCAGAATCTCCGTGTCCTGCAAATTGATCTCGGCTTGTTCGAGGCGGGCCTTTGCCGCATCCAGATTTGCTCGTGCTTCCTGAATATCTTCGTCGCGGAAACCGGCTAGCTCGAGCGCCAGGTCGGCCTTAGAGAGTTGATCCTCAGCTTGCGCCGCGTCGCGGTCGGCCAAGGTGTCATCGAACTGCTGCTTGGAAATCGAGCCCGATTTCGCCAAACCCAGCCGGCGCTCGTATAGGCGCTGAGCATTTTTCAGCCGTACATCCTTTTCGTGAGCCGTGGCCCGTGCCCGTTCAATTTCTTCCGGTCGGTTGCCTCTTTCCATCTTTGCAAAAGTGGCCTGTATAGCATTCATCTGGGCCATGGAATTGCTGACATCCGCCTTGAAAGTGTCTTTATCCAGGATAGCGATAACCTGGCCTTGCTTCACCCGATCGCCTTCTTCGAATCTCATCTCCCGAATACGTCCGGCGACCCGAAATCCCAGGTCAACCTGACGGATATCTACATTTCCGTAAATTACGAGTTCGTTGGACTTCTTGTGGCCCCAAGTGGCGTATCCGGCCCAACTCGCCACTCCCAACAGGAGCGCTCCTATGATGAACAACGGCAATTTCTTATTCATTCTTACGTCCCCTGTTCATGGCGGCCGTCATCCCAAGGTTCCGGCATACCAAGAATGGCACTCGCTTGTTTCACGACTGCGATCCGCACACCATCTATTTCTTTCCGGGAATAACCTTCCCAATGCAGTGTGCGGATGATAGCTTCACACGATGTTCGAAATATGAGGACCTGCCCGACAATGGCAATTGCTCGCAGCATGACTTCAGGATCATTGGGCTGTCGATCCAGGATGCGAGCTGCCAGTGTCAAATTAATCTGAATAAGGGGTTGCATCAGTCCTTCATAAATGATGTCAAAAGCTTTTGTCGGCTCCATTTGCTCCCGGAGTATGATCCCTGCCCAACTCTTGGCCTCCGGCACGCCGAGGATCGTCAAGACCATGATATTCAGGAGTCTGGATAACATGGCGAAACACTCGGGCTTGGAGCAGCTCGTCTTCTGCAATGCCTCATTGATTTCAGCTACGGCTGGACGATATGCTGCGCTTGCCTGTTCGACAATGTGGCGGACCACCGCGTGGTAAAGTCCCTCTTTGCTTTTGAAGTGATACGGAATGGAGGCAAGATTTACACCCGCGCGGTCTGCCAACATGCGAGTGGTCGTGGCTTCAAAGTTATAGCGGCCAAAGACTTCCAGGCCGGTCCTGATAAGCTTTTCTCGTGTCCGCTCCCCGGTCATGCCCTTACGAGTTTCCTGTTCCAGTTTCCTCGGAGTCATGCTATCCCCTTTCCACTCAGTCGCTTAGGCTACTTTAATCATTCGTCTGAACAAGTCAATCGTATGAATTAATATTGTCCCCCACGGGAATGGGAGAAAACCCTCGCCTTCAGACGAAGACTTCAGGTACGTTACAACCGGGTCGAAGTGAGGCACAAGATGCAAAGATGCGGTAGGATGCTGGTGAGTCCAGCGGCACGCGGGACGAACCGCATCGTTTGCGTTTTTTCTCGATTGATGCGGTTCTCCCGCGCAGAACGCGGGCTCACCGGCATCCTACGCCGATATCGACTCCGGTCCTTTGGCGGCAGCGACCGCCGGATTCATCCGGTGGAGCGAAAATGCCGCCGAAGCCACCGCCTTCAGGCGGTGGAGCCTTCTCCCAACGACTTAAGGAAAGGAGGAAACCACAATGTCCGATGATAGATACCAGCGAGGATGGGAAAAACTAAAAGAAGTTGACGGGGAAGCGGGCGAGCGAGTCATGGAGAGTCTTAAAGACATCGCGCCCGACTTGGCTCGATATATTATCGAATTTGCATTCGGGGACATGTACAGCCGCCCGGCTCTGGACTTGAAGTCTCGAGAAATTGCAGTAGTAGCCTCGTTGACAGCGCTTGGCAACGCCAGGCCCCAACTGAAAGTTCACATTCACGGCGCTCTCAATGTTGGTTGCTCGCGCCAAGAAGTCATCGAAGTTATTATGCAAATGGCCGTGTACGCCGGATTCCCGGCAGCCTTGAACGGAATGTTCGCAGCCAAGGAAGTCTTTCAGGAGCGGGACGAGAAAGGACTGAGTTGATCGGTCGTAAATAGTTTTCTTCGGGCGGTCCGATGTTTATAATCCCGACCGATCGACGTGACGGTCGTTTCGCTGCCATTCCCGCGCACACGGTCCAGCGTTTCGCGCACAGGCGTTAAGTTAACGATTTATTCCCCCCTTTCGTAAAGGGGGGCCAGGGGGGATTTTTGGATAATTCATTGAAAATCCCCCTAAATCCCCCTCTAGAAAAGGGGGACTTTGATCGCCCTCGCGGCCTGCATTCTCCTCTTGAAAAGGAACGAAATTGCCTTAAATTAACGCCTATGAGCGTTTCGCGAGACAGTAGGACCGGCCTCCACGCGGGACGCGGGATCACCCCGGACTTCGATCCGGGCTATGTAGGGGCGGACCCGCGTGTCCGCCCGGGGCAGACACATGGGTCTGCCCCTACAGCGGTTGCCGGCGTACGTTGGCATGACGACATGTAGGGGCGGGATTGAAACCCGCGCCGTACCAGAAAGCACGGTGTCACCGGCCTGAAAGCGTATCGCTATCAGCTTTCCCCAATGCAAGCAGCGCCGATCTGCTCCTTGGAATCTCGGGCTTGCCAACAACCTTAAAGCCCGCGTCTGAGGCCATGGCAACAGTGCGTTGGAATTCCTCTTCGGATACACGCGCGTTGGGCTCCGAGATAAGCAATTTGCCCGTGGGCTTCAGAACGCTCCTGATCTGAGAAAAGAGGCTGCCCGCGTCCGGGACCTCGTGGACAACGTATAATGCGAGACACAGGTCAATGGGGTCGGAAATGCCTATGCTGGTCGGCTCGCACACCTTTGTGACGATTCGACCGGACACCCCGGCTTTGTCAGCTCGCCTGGTCAGAGCCTTGAGCATCTTCTCTTGAACATCAACGGCTATTACTCTGCCGCTCTCACCGACCATACGGGCCACCGGGATTGTGAAAAAACCCATTCCCGGTCCCAATTCCAGGACGGTCATCCCTTTGCTTACGTGTGGCGACAGGATCTTGTCAGGATTTTGCAACCAGCGACGTATTGGACTTACCAATAAGTATCCGATCCACCACGGACACACATGTTCTGCCATGTCATGCTTCCTTAATAACAGTCTGCCCGGACTCAGACCGGCTCAGCAGCGAGCCCGGCTTTGCCGCCATTGTCGGCACCCTTTGCGTAGCTACCCAAGATCTTAAGAAATTCTGTTTTTCCCTTCAACTCTTCAAGCAATGGTCGGTACTGCGGGTCCTGAATATCAACCTCTATGTCAGCATAAAAGAGATACTCCCAAGGTTTGCCGAAGATCGGACGGGATTCGAGTTTGACCAGATTGATCTGCCTCTCCGCCAGGACCTTCAAGGTTTCATATAGACTCCCCGGGCGATCGCTCACAGAGTAGATCAGAGAAGACTTGTTCTTGGCACCGTCAAGGAAGTCACTGGCAGAAATTACCACAAATCGGGAAAAGTTTCTGGGACTCGTTTCAATCCCTTCCCGCAAGAGTGTCATGCCATAGAGCTTCGCAGCATCTTTTCCGGCAATGGCCGCCTCCTCCGGGTCGTTGTTTTCTTTTACACGAAGAACCGCGGTTGCGGTGTCCTGACAAGCTACCAGATCCCAACCCGGGTAATCTTTGAGAAACTCCTTGCACTGCCTGAACACCTGGGGATGGGAATAAACCCGTTTGATCTTATCGAGAGCTGTGTCGGAATGGCCCACGAGGTTGTGCTCTATACGCAACGTCATCTCGCCGACGATACGAAGGTCGTATTCCAGAAGTAGATCGTAGTTCTCGTGTATGCTTCCTGTAAGAGAATTCTCCACGGGCACGATGCCCAGTGTGGCGTCTCCATTCTGTACAGCCTCAAAGACCTCTCTGAACAAGGGACAATTCTGGTGAGGAACCTCGGCGCCGAAGAATTGCACGCATGCCTTGTGACTATGAGACCCGGGGACCCCTGCATAGACCACCTTACTGGGCTGGGTTCCCGGTTCCAACGGCTTCGTCATTTTCTTTGCCTTTTCCAGGTAGTTGAAATCCAGTTGTTTCCCCACAACCGGCGCTATCACGTGGAGATGGCGCATGAGCTGTTTGAATTGTTCCGGGTAAAGGCTCTGAGGCCCGTCGGAAAGTGCCTTGTCCGGCTCCGTATGGACCTCGATAATAAGACCGTCAGCCCCGGCCGCGATGGCAGCACGAGCCATCGGGCTGACCTTCTCGCGAATTCCCGTCGCATGGCTCGGGTCAATGATGATGGGCAGGTGCGTCAAGGACTTGATAACGGGGACAGCCGTGAGATCCAATGTGTTGCGCGTGAAGCCTTCAAAGGTCCGGATCCCGCGCTCGCACAAAATTACCTGGTCATTTCCCTCGGATAAAATGTACTCCGCAGACATCAACCACTCTTCAATGGTTGCGGCGAGCCCCCGTTTTAGAAGAACCGGCTTGCCCATGCGCCCGACGCATTTCAGGAGCTCAAAATTTTGCATGTTTCGGGCCCCGACTTGAACCACGTCCACGTATTTGATCATCAGATCCGCCTGGCTCGGCGAAGTCATTTCCGTAACGATTCCCAACCCGGTTTCGGATCGCACCTCGGCCAGGATCTTGAGCCCTTCCTCTCCCATGCCCTGGAAAGAATACGGTGAAGTTCTCGGCTTGAAAGCCCCGCCACGGAACAAGACGGCCCCGTGTTGGCGCACCGATCTGGCGATTTCTAGAGTGCGTGAGCGTTCTTCCACGGCGCATGGACCGGCAATGACAACCAGTCGATCTCCGCCGACGGCCACCGGCCCCACTCGGATCACTGAAGGCTCCGGGTGCAGCTCTCGGCCTACAAGCTTGTACGGTTTGGAAATGGGCACGACCTTTGTGACGCCCGGAAGCGTTTCAAAGTAGCGCAAATCCTTGTGGTTTGTCCCGACGACGCCGAGAATGGTCTCCTCCACGCCTTTGATTTCCCTGACGAGATAGTCATCGGAGACCAGAACTTGCTTTAGTCCCTCAATCTCGCCCTCTGTAATTCCTTTACGCAGAACCAAGATCACGACGTCCTCCTTGTCTTTTGGCTTATGCTCGACACATAACAAAAAACCCCAAGGAGTTATCCTCGGGGTCCCTTAATAAGAAACCCCGGGAGGATCTGCGATCCACCCGGGGTTTTCCGATTCGGTGGTCTTACCCAGGTGGATCCGGACTAAAGAAGCTAAAAAAGCTAAAAAAGGAGCCACCTTGGAATCTTGTCTCGGCTTCGTTTATGACTTCAATAATGATAGCTCGTATCATCACATACTCCTAATGCTGTATGAGAACCTATCCGACTTCGCTTCTCATGTCAATATAATTCCGCGGCTGGAGATAACCATTCAGTCTTGTGGGGCAGGCTTTCCAGCCTGCCGAAAAAACCCCTGTTCAATGGCGGGCTAGAAAGCCCACCCCACGAAACCACCAGCAAATTCCGGCTGTAACTGAATGCATACGGCTGGAGGTAGTCACTCAATTACTTGGGGAAACAACCGGAACTTCGTCATTGTGAGGAGTGAAATCACAAGGTAATGCTATTAGTAGGATCGGCATCCTGCCGGTCATGCGTGACGAAAACAAGGCTAATCGTCGACCTCAAATAAAAGATTTCAAGCCTAGGCAAGGTTTGCGTGACAATTTCCCGAGAATCATGGTATAGTCGCAAAAAAGTAAAAATTCACTGGGATGAATAATGAAAGCTAAGAAGCCACCGGGCACTGGTGACTTTGAAGGAACCCAGTCGATCTCCATCGACTTTGAAACACTTCTCACCGAGGATTTGAGCTCGTCGGGCAGCTTTTATGTCCATGGGATCCAGACAACATCGCTTGGTAGGTTATTGCAAGCCCTACCGATCCCTGCCCTTTTGATTGATAGGCGGTACCGCATAATTTTTGCAAATCAGGCTTGTGCGAGGATTAGCCGAGCATACGAAAAGGCGATCGGAGGGGCGATTTCCGCACTGGGGGCCGATCCCGATACAGCGCGAGAAATCCAAGTTATCGCAGAAGAGGTTCTGTCAACCAGAAAACCTCAGATTCATCAGGCAATGCTTGGAATCGAGAAAGGCAGAATCTGGGGCCGGATGTACTTTCGATCTCTCCGGATTGCTGAGGAGAGATTAATACTTCTCCTCGTTGAAGATCTAAGCCTGGAAAAGACACAACTTGCTCTGAGCCAAAGGCGCAGGGATCAGTTGGTGAGAGAAATTGCAGAGCGAAAGTTAGCGGAAAAGGCTCTAAAACAAACCGAAACGCTGTTAAGAAGCATATTGGCCACGTCTCCCATTGGGATAGGCGTGACTGAAGATAGGATCATGAAATGGGCAAATGAAGCCTGGTATGAAATGTTCGGATTCGAAAGCGAAGACGAAGTGGTGGGACAGAGCGCCAGAATTGTCTATCCGTCCGATGCAGAGTATGAGCGGGTTGGGGAACTACTCTATCAAAGCTTGCATACCGGACAGGTCACCTCCGTGGATACAACCTTCAGACGAAAAGACGGATCTCTTTTTGACGGTCACATAAGGATGAAGTCCTTTGACTCTCCCAATCGCGCTCAGACTACGGTTGCAGCTATTTCCGACATTTCGGAAAGAAAGCGTGCCGAACAATCGCTCAAGGAGAGCGAAGAAAGGTTCCGTGCGGTTGTTGAAGATCAGACCGAATTGATCTGCCGGTTGTCGCCCGATCAAAAGTTCCAATTTGTAAATACGGCTTTCTGCCGCTATTTCGATCTCGGGCATGACGACTTGGTTGAGAGGGGTTTGATGTCGCTTGTCCCAAATAAATGTCGCGAGGAGGTAGAAAGCCATTTTGCGTCCCTGAATCGGGAAAACCCGGTCTCCTCGTATGAGATTCAGATTCCAACGCCCGGCGGGGAACGTCGCAGGTTGAAGTGGATAAGCAGGGCATTGTTTGACAACCAGGGAGAATTAACCGGGTTCCAATTTGTGGGGCACGACATCACCGATCAAAGGAGGGCCGAGGAGGCTCTTCGCCAAAGCGAAGGACGGTTCAGGGCAATCTTTGAAGGAGCAGAAGACTATATTTTTCTGAAGGATCGCTCATTGCGATACATTGATGTTAATCCCGCGGCAGAAAAGCTTCTCGGCCTCCCGGCCTCTCAAATCGTTGGTTCGACATACAAAGACCTATTCAGTGATGAAGATGCAGCCTACCTCAGAGAAGCAGACATGCGGGTGCTACAGGGGGACACCGTACAGGAAGAGCATACCATCAAGATTAATGGAATTCCCACTTCCTTGCTTGAAATGAGAGTCCCACTCAGGAACGAAACGGGTGAAATCGTGGGTGTTATCACCATAGCCCACGACATTACCGACCGCAAGAGGGCGGAAGTTTCTTCTGAACCGACAGGAGAATATCCGTCAAAGGCCATGAAAGAGACGCTAAAGAGTGCGCTTTTGGCCGCGAAGCGAAATGCCACTGTTTTGCTGACCGGCGAAAGCGGAAGTGGAAAAGATTATCTTGCGCAGTACATACATAACCACTCCGATCGTGCAAGCGGCCCATATTTTGCCGTCAATTGTGCTGCAATAGTTCCCCAACTTGCTGAATCCGAACTCTTCGGTCACGAAAAGGGCTCGTTTACCGGGGCAGTCGGTCGAAAACGAGGCCTTTTGGAATTGGCGGAAGGCGGAACGCTCCTACTGAACGAGATCGGAGAACTTTCACTCCCCTTGCAGGCAAAGCTGCTGACGTTCCTGGACACTCGAAGATTTACCCGTGTGGGAGGTGAGAAAGAAATTACGGTCAATGCCAGGCTTATTGCAGCGACGAATAGGAACCTGGCGAAAGAAGTTGAAGCCAGACGGTTCAGGCAGGATCTATTCTTCAGAATCAATGTAATGTCTATCGAGGTCCCGCCACTCCGGGAAAGGCTGAAAGACATACCAGTGCTTATCCGCGAGATCCTGTCCAGGCTTCGTAGTGAGCTTCAGATTCATGAGGTCCCGGCCATTTCCTCTTCAGCCGTGCATGCGCTCAAAAGATATCACTGGCCCGGCAACGTGAGGGAACTGCGTAACGTCCTGGAAAGGGCCCTAATACTCTCACACGGAAAAGAACTGAATCTGGCTGCTTTGGGACTTCATGATGTCCGGGATTCGCTCCCTGAGCATGAAAAGACATCCTTCGCGGTGTCGTTCCCTTGCCGTCAGTCGCTGAACGAAATTACTCAGGATTTGAAGCGGTTTCCAGTGAATGAGGCGCTGCGCCTGACCGGGGGCAGCAGGCAAGATGCAGCCCGGCTCCTGGGGATTTCCCGTTATTCACTCAAGCATTATATGAAAACACTTGGTTACAATGGGGAGTGATCTTCGTGCGGTTCCGCAAATGAATCATGCATTCGGGAAGAGACGGGCGGAATTGCTATCCCGCCCATCCATGCGGAGCCTCGTTATTGGCAACGGAACATCGGGTCAGGCATCTGTTTGCCCCACTGCGCCTCGGAGGGCTTCTTGGCGCCCGACTCACAGGCATTTGCAAAAGCTCGCGGCTCTTCTTTGTTTACCGCGGGATGGCTCTGCTCAAACATTGCATGAGGATTGGATCCTGCCCTGGTATGGGCGTCCGCGGGGCACGGGTAATCCAAACCCGGCTGATGAGGAGGGTCGCCAAACGGGTCAGGCATGGCCATTCCGCACTGTTCTTCAGACAGTTTCTTTGCACCCGATTCTATCGGATTGGCAAATGCCGCAGGTTCTTCTTTGTTTACAGCGGGATGGCTCTGCTCAAATGTTGCATGGGGATTAGATCCCATTCTGTTGTGAACATCCGCAGCTTCGGACCTGCGCTCGAAATTCATCTCCTCTTTTCTTTCCAGGCCAAATTTTCCGGTTATGCTATCTATGATATCTCTGAAGCTCATAACAATTTCTCCTTCTAGCAACTGTATTCAGGATCGGACGGAAGTCTCACCTTGTTCGAAATTCTCCTTACCAGCTATCTGGTTGCCACGTACTTAGTCACCCGAACGCTCAATTGCAAGAACAGGATTGCAAAAAAAACCTCACATTGTCATGCAGGCAGCTTGACGGCGGATTCTTGTTGGTTCAAGGGAAGCCATACCGTGAACGTGGTTCCGCTCTCGTCTGAATGAACCGATATCGATCCATTGTGGGCCTCAATAATTTTCTTGGATACTGTTAAGCCTATTCCGGTACCGTAATTTTTGGTCGTAAAGAACGGGCTAAAGATTCTCTGTACATCTTCCGCTTTGATCACGGAGCCATGATTCCGGACCTTGAATTCAAAGTAACTTTCTGCTTCCAGTGCAGCGGCTTCGCGCGCCTTACTGCCGGGCCTTGAAATCCCTGTTTCTACGTGTAGTGTTTCTCCACATGGTGATGCATCCATTGCATTAGAAATGAGATTACGTACCACCTGCTCGAAGCGGTCCGGATCCAAGAAAACCTCACCAACCTCGCTGCGGAGAGTAACAGCCAGTTTAAGACTCTTTTCCTCAATTACTTCCTTATAGAGTTCCAGGACCTTTTCAACAATGCGGGCAGGGTCGGCCATCTCCTTGGTTATGGTCTCACGCCTCGTGTAATCGATCAAAGCGTTGAGTATCTTTTCCAACCTTTGGATTTCGGAGCTTATTATCCGGACCGCGTGCCCTTTGCCTGCATCGCTGCTAATGTCGCACGAATCCAGTTGCCTGGCTATTCGCCGAGCAAAACCACCGATTATTGTCAGCGGCTGTCGGAGTTCATGCGCCACCTCGGCCGTGTGCTCTGCAATGGCTCGTGCTTTTCTTGATTCTACAATGTGGGCGTAGAGATCGTCGATTATTCGTATTTTTTCCAGCAACTGTTCCCGAGACTCCCGCAATTGCTCCTGCAACCTTCTTCTCCGGGTAATATCCCTCATGACCCCTTCGTAATGGATGTTGCCATTCCCGTCATGACCAAGCGTCTTGCACCGAATTCGAGCGAATTTCTTTTCCCCATCCGCGTCCAGTAGTCTTATTTCCTCATCCCATATAGAATCCTGAGCCAATCGGGAGATAGACTCAATTTTTCCTCTCTCCTGGGGTACCACGTAGGATTCAAGCGGAGTGTCCAGAATTTCCCGTAGGGGCCGCCTCAGAAATTCCTCCGCCGGAGTATTAAGGTACGTGAATCGTCCCTTATCATCAAGAATGAAGATAACATCCGGGACCTCTTCCACAAGCGTGTGGAAAAGTTGTTCTGAAGTCCGCAACATTTCTTCTATCCGCGTGCGTTCGTTAATTTCCCGTTTCAAGTCTTCATTCAAGTGGAGAAGCTCCGCTGTCCGCTCCGCCACGCGTGACTCCAATTCCTCGTAGGCTCTTTTCAATTTCTCATTTTTCTGCTGACGTTCGGTAATGTCCCGGATGATGGCGGTAAAGAACACACCTTGTTGTGTCTTCGAAGCTGAAATGGAGACTTCTGCCGGGAATTCCGTGCCGTCTTTTCTAAGGCCGACTACTTCACGCACTCGTTTGGAATAATATAAGCTGCCGGACGCAATTGCCCTTTGCATCGCGCGTTCGTGTAAGGCACGGAAGCGTTCGGGCATTAAGATGGTTACAGGACGATTCAAAACTTCTTCGACTGTATAGCCGAAGGTGCTAGCGGCCGCCGTGTTCCACCATGTAACGTTGCCAAGGTCGTCGGCGCCGATAATGGGATCGTTAGCCGTCTCCAGGACGGATAGAAGTCGTTCGTTACTTTCAAGCAGGGCCTTTTCCGCTTGCTTTGCTTGGGCAACCTTCCTAAGGAGAATGCTGTTGACCTCTCTCAGTCTGCCGATCCCCCGATCCCGGCGTTCCTCCTCGTCCAATGTGCGCTGGGTGATATCCTCAATTATGTGCAGCCTGTAGGAAGTTTGGCCTCGTTCGTCCCGAATGGGGGAAGCCGTAAGATTGATCCATAAGATCCTTCCGTCTTTCTTTATGTAGCGCATTTCCGCCGTATAGTGAGGAATTTCACCTCTGAACAGGCCGTTGGAGCGCTCAATATCCCTCTCAATGTCACTCGGGTGGACGATTCCGAAAAAGGTGAGTTTGGTGAGTTCGGCTTCCGTGAAACCCAACATTCGGCAAAGGCTGGGATTGGCGGCAACGATCCGGTGATCCCGGCGCACGACGGCAACGCCGAAAGGGGTGGCATTAAACAATCGACGGAAAGCTTCCACCTGCAACTCATTTTGAAGATCGGCCGCCGAGGCTTCGTTCCGGGCAGCACTATCGGCTCGGTCAGTCGACCGGGCATACTGCTTATATTGCATCTCGTCTAGCTCTTCCATATAGAGCCTCCTGTATCATCCGTGTTCGGCCATGAGCTGAGGAGATTTGAGATGACGCACAAACCACTGCCGAGCAAGGATTGCTACCTTGTCCAGAGCACCCGGTTCCTCGAATAGATGAGTGGCCCCGTGTACGATTCGAGCTTCTTCTCAGCGCTCAGGGCGGCTAATGCTTTCTCATTCAATTTGAGCACCGTGGAATCTTTTCCGCCTACGATGAGCAGCGTAGAGGCTTTCACTTGGCCTAGAATGTCCACAGCCAAGTCCGGCCTGCCCCCACGCGAGACAACAGCATGAATTAACCCCGGCCGTTCTTTTGCGGCAACAAGCGCGGCCGCAGCCCCGGTACTCGATCCAAAGCAACCAATGTCCAGACCGTGGGTGTCCGGAGAAGTTACGAGCCAATCAACGGCGACTACAACTCTGTGCGCCAGCAGATCGATGTCAAAGCGGAGATGTCGAGTTTGAAGGTCTATGCGCTCTTCTTCGGGAGTTAGCAGATCCATGAGCAGTGTTGCCGGCCCCCCTTGTCGGAGGGTTTTTGCAACGAATCGGTTTCGCCTGCTGTGTCGGCTGCTCCCACTGCCATGTGCAAAGACCACGATACTTTCAGCCCCTGAAGGTATGTTCAGATCGCCTTCCAGGAAGGTCGAATACATTGCTATCTTTACCGGACGGTCTTCAATCGGCGAACCTGGATTCGTATTCATGCTCGCCTCCTGTTTCCGGATGCTCCGGCCGACTCCGGATCAAATAATTGGCATGCTCGAGCAACCGGCAAACTTCTTCATCAGACGTCTGTGAGAAGTCCGCATACCAGATTCCGACCGCGGAAAATGGTCGCGGTGTCATAAGGCAAATCACTTCGTCGGCCAAGAGTTTAAACGATTCACATGTTTCAGGCGGAGCAACCGGGACCGTGACGACGACCCGCGAGGGCCGCTTTGCTCGCACTGCAGAAACCGCTGCGCGCATGCTGGCACCCGTGGCGAGACCGTCATCCACTACAATCACGGTTTTGCCTTGAATTTCGAGGGGAGGGCGGCCGCCGCGATAAGCTGATTCACGCCGTCGCAATTCCTCCTTTTCCCGGGCGACAACTCTGTCTCTCATGGTTCGGGACAGGTTAAGTGTTCTTAGAATGTCTTCATTCCAGCCCACCACGTCGCCCGAAGCGATGGCGCCCATTGCCAATTCTTCATGGCCGGGTACACCGAGTTTGCGCACTACGAAGACGTCTAAAGGCACACGGAGAGCTTCTGCGACCTCTAACCCGACCGGTACGCCGCCTCGTGCAAGCGCAAGTACCGATGGCATCTGAAAATTTCTCATGCTTTGAAAGCTCCTCTGCCAATCTTTTACCGGCATCGCTTCTGTTGATGAATCTTGTCATAGTCTTTCACCATCTATCCGAGTCAGCAAACACCACCGTATCCACACCTCCCTGTCATTAGACGCCTTGGCCCCTGACCGTCGCAATTTGTAGCTGATGGCGAATCAGCCCACCGTCAATCTGACTCCTCGTACCACTCAATCCTACCCCTACCGCTGCCGGGCCGGAGTCGAAAGACACTTGGCGCTATGACCGACGACACCTCACTACAGTTAGTATAATGCACTTCTGATATTGCGGAAGGTGGCTTAAACACTGCTGCTGAGGAGGGAACGACAAAAGAGAGCCTAATTCAGAGCCATGTTGTACCAATTCGCGTTCAAACAAGTGACATCGTGTTTTTAGTGGGACAGTCTCGCCTGGGGCGGGATTGTCTGTCGTCATGCCCGCGTACGCGGTCCCGCGCGACGCGGGACAGACTGGACCCCGGATCGAAGTCCGGGGTGACGAATGGAAGGCAATTCTGCGTTCTGCGCGGGACGGTCCTACTGTCGTTTTCACGTTTCTTTGTAGCTATCAAGCTATGGGAGTTGGTATTAGGCATTTCTCTTGTAGTGGAAAGTCATTGCGAGGGGCAGCGTGACGAACCAATCTTGGTTTTGTGCGCTTGCATGCGCATTGGGAAGAGGGGAACTCGCCCTAAATTGCGTGCTCCCCGATCAAGGTAAGCAAGAATGCCCTCTGACTGGGGCATGTGAATAACAGGACACCTCGAACTCGGATAGGTTTCGCCGGCGAGAGGAAAATCGCAACCGTTCAGCGGGAGAGGTCGACCAATGAAGGGTGACAGACCCCTTCCCGATGAGCTGTGATGGACTGAACGAGAAAGTCGAAAGGGTTTCTTTGCTGCACGATGCAGGTCCGAGTGACGGTGAGGCGCGTTCCGCGGGATCACCCCGGACTCCGATCCGAAGATGGTGGGGGCGATCCCGCGAAACGCGGGACCGCCCAGGGCGAATGCCAGTCGCCCCTACAACGTCCCCCTAATAAAAGGACATCGTTTTGGGCAACTGCTCTAAAATGGTTATCGCCAATAGCCGGGACAATCCGAATCTTTTTTCCCGTTGAACGGTTACGGAAAATCTTTCTCCTCAAACTTCAGGCCAGCGCACTTTCGACAGCTCTAACAATCTTCTCTTTGAGTTCGGGAAGAGGGAGAGTGGATCTGAGGCCGGCAGCATGACAATGGCCGCCTCCGCCCAGGGATTTAGCAATAAGCGAAACATCCAGGCGATCTTTGGATCGAAGACTCACCCTGGTCATGTTGTCTCCGGTCTGAGTGATGAGCACACCCGCTTCAACTCCTCGGCACTCTCTGAGGCGATTCACAAGATTTTCGCCCTCGGAAAGTGCCAGTCCCAGCCGATCGTAGTCCGAGTGATAAAGAGTGCTCAGAACAAGCTTACCATGCAGCAGGACCTCAATTCGCTCCAACATCAGACGTTCAAGAAAGAGTCGGCCGAGTGAGTACCTCTTCGAATAGGTGACGGGTGACCTGGTAGGAGTCAAACCCCGATCCGAGCATCTCGGCTCCTACCCGCAGTGTCGTGCTATCGACACCGGAGAATCGGAAACCGCCCGTATCGGTGATGAGCCCGGTATAGAGGCATTTCCCGACATCTGCCGAGATCTTGTAACCCGCACCGGCTAGAACCTCGTGCACCAGTTCGGCTGTGGAAGTAGCTGCCGGTTTCACGTAATTCAAATCGCCGAATTCCGGATTGGTAGGGTGATGGTCTATGTTTATAAGCTTAGCCTTTTCTCGAAAGAGCTTGATGTCGCCGCAGATACGGCGTTCCTCGGCAACATCGAGGGCTATGATCCATGCAGGAGTGTCGTCTATCCCTTCCGGAGTTGTGATTAGGGCATTGATCCCAGGTAGAAAATCGAAAAGGTCCGGGAATTTTTCCCCGCTGAAGGGCCAAACCTGTTTGCCCATTTCAGACAAGGCCAGATACATCCCCAACAGCGACCCAACAGCGTCTCCATCCGGGTTGACGTGAGAGACCACAAGGAATTTATCCTCGTTTTGAACTATGCCGGCAATTTCACGATTCATCTTTAGTCTCGGCGGGGACAATTTCTTTTAGCAATTTGTTGATGCGAGAAAAATTGTCGAAGGAGGTGTCGTAAAAGAATGAGAGTTCCGGGATGTATTTGAGATCCAACTGCTGGCGAAGTTGGTGCCGAATAAATCCTCCAGCGTTTTCGAGCCCTTTTCTGTGCGAGTCAGCCTTCCCATCGGTAAGGCTACTGAAGTAGACCTTTGCGGATTTCAAATCATCAGTCATCCTTACCTCGGTTATGGTGACCCCTTGAACCCTTGGGTCTTTGATTCTAAGGACTACAATGTCTGAGATCGCCTGGCGCAGGAGTTCTGCCACGCGACTTTTTCTAAAGCTGGACATCTTAGGATGCTTCTTTCAGGCAAACAGGCCGAACTGCGTGCGACCGATCAATAGTGAACGATTTCGATACGGGAATCTATGATTTCGGCTAAATGCAGGCTATCCACGTAGTTGGTAATGGTTTCGAGCATGCGATGAGCATGTCCGCTGTCATTGGTCACCACTGCAAATCCTATGGTGCAGCGCTGCCATTTGTCGTGGTTGTCCACCTCAGCGATGGAAAGATCAAACTTGCCGCGCACCCTACCCAGGATGCTCTTGGTAACCTGTCTCTTGGCCTTGAGCGAGCCCGAATTGTGAATCATTAGGTCAATAACGCCCACTCCAACAACCATTTGATCTCCGGAGCCGGGCCTCGACTTCAAGTTTGAAAGTGAGCCTGGAAGTGGCGGTGCCGTTGTCTCCCTTGCCGCTTAAACGCCTAGGTAAGCTTGGCACTTTCCTTTTCTATGGTAAATGCCTCAATTATGTCTCCGAGCTTCACGTCTTTAGTATAGTTTTCCAAGGCGATACCGCATTCATATCCTTCCAAAGATTCCTTGATGTCATCTTTTTGTCGCTTCATGGAGGAGATTCGCCCCTGATAAATCACGATGTTGTCTCGAATCAAACGAACCTGGTTCGATCTGTCGATCTTGCCCGAGGTCACATAACATCCTGCTATCATGCCAATCTTGGGCACGTGGAATGTCTGACGTACCTCGGCTCTGCCCACAATGGTCTCTCTTTCTATGGGGGCAAGCATTCCTTCCATAGCCTTGCGCACGTCATCAATGGCTTCGTAGATTACGCTGTACAAGCGTAGATCTATCTTCTCTTCTTCGGCCAATTGTGCCGCTTTGGGTGACGGTCTCACATTGAACCCTATTATGATAGCCTTAGAAGCGCTGGCCAGCATTACGTCCGATTCAGTGATTCCGCCCACTCCCCCATGGATAATCTTGACCTTGATCTCTTGAGCCGAGATTCCCAGTAGAGCCTCTCTGACTGCTTCCACCGAACCCTGCACATCCGCCTTTATGATGATGTTCAGTTCCTTGGTCTGCCGTTCTTGCATACGGGCCAAGAGGTCCTCAAGTGAAGCCGGGGCGGTGACTGCCGCCTCTTGTTCACGCTGTTTTTGCTGGCGATGCAAACTTATCTGCCTTGCGATCTTCTCCTCGTCCACCACTACAAACAATTCCCCGGCCTCGGGTACGCCGGATAATCCGTGTACCTCCACCGGAGTAGCCGGACCGGCGTAATCAACGTTGCGTCCCTCATGATCGAGCATGGCTCTAACTTTGCCGCGATGAGTCCCTGCAACAAAAGGATCACCCAGCTTCAGAGTGCCTTCCTTGACGAGAATTGTAGCGACCGGCCCTTTGCCTTTATCCAGCCGGGCTTCAATGACTGTGCCTGCTGCAAGCTTATTAGGGTTCGCCTTGAGTTCCATCACCTCGGCTTGCAGCAAGATCAGGTCGAGTAATTCATCAATCCCCTCGCCGGTCTTAGCGCTCACGTAGGTGAAGAGAGTGTCCCCGCCCCATGCCTCGGGTATCAGGTTGTGCTGGCTCAGCTCTCTGATAACTTTGTCTTTATCCGCGTCCGGTTTGTCGATCTTATTGACAGCCACGATGATAGGCACTTCTGCGGCTCGGGCGTGGTTTATAGCTTCCACGGTCTGGTCCATGACTCCATCGTCCGCGGCCACGACCAGAATGACGAAGTCAGTCACCTGCGCGCCTCTGGCACGCATCGCTGTGAAAGCCTCATGACCCGGGGTATCCAGGAACACCAATTCCCCTTTTCCCACCTTAACCTTGTAGGCGCCGATGTGTTGGGTTATTCCGCCTGCTTCCTGATCGGTAACATGGGTAGATCTTATCGCGTCCAACAGAGAAGTCTTTCCATGATCCACGTGCCCCATCACTGTGATTACCGGAGGCCTTAGCACCACATTTTCTTCGGTATCTTTGATCACCGTGGGCAGAAGATCGTGCTCGGATTGCTCGGACGATTCAGTCTCATACCCAAATTCCGAAGCCACCACGCTGGCCGTGTCGAAATCAATGGCTTCATTTATCGATGCAGCAACCCCGAGGCTTATCAGATGTTGGATCACTTCGGAGGACTTGACACTCATTTTGTGAGCCAAGCTTGCCACGGTGACGATTTCCGGCAGCTTCAGGCGTCTCTTGATGGCTTTGGGGGTTGTTATCTCCGTCTTGCGGGGCCTTGGTTTCTTGCCCTTCGTCCTGAGTCTGCCTCTGCCCCGTTCATCATAGAGATCACCTCTGAGAAGCACTTCCTTGCGTCTACGGACCTTCCCCTTTTCTTCTTCAATCCGTTCTTCGACAATGTCGCGAACTTTCTTCTCTTTCTTCTTTTTGCGCTTTTCTTCGTCCTGGACAAAATCGGGGGCTACGATCTGCGGTCGGGGTTCAACGACACGGAGAGTTCTCGGCGCCTCCGGCGCAGGCTTACGCACGACCTCCACTCGCTCGGGTTCCTTAGGACGTTCCTTTCTGAGCTCCACCTTCCCAATAATCTGGGCAGGCTGAATCCTTTTTTCTTTCTTTTTCTTTTTCTTTGCCTGCTTTTCCTCAGCGGTCAGTCCTTCCTCGGGAGTAGGCCGGGCTTCCGGCGCGGTCGGGGCCGCTTTCTGCCCAGGAGAC
The DNA here is from genome assembly GCA_963789265.1 of uncultured delta proteobacterium. GTDB lineage: Bacteria > Desulfobacterota > Desulfomonilia > Desulfomonilales > Desulfomonilaceae > CAWBBA01. Next base: position 966,304 of record CAWBKB010000001.1, read on the forward strand.
ACGACAACGTCAGGTACTTCAGCAGATACTGGTGCAGGCTTGACGTGAACGGTCGGGATTCCTTTCAGCTCCGCTGCCGCCTCAGCAGCTCCTGGAAAAGGCTCTTTCTCAGAAGGAGGTTCAGGCGCGACTGCGGGCTTCACGGCAGGACTCGGCCTCGGGGCCATTTCTATGATTCTTGCAGGCTCCAGCTTCTTCACTTTCTTAACCGGCTTTGCATGTGGTTCTTTGGTGTGCGGTTTGGGTTCGGTCGGAGCTTTTTCTTCGGCCTCAGTCTCGGTAACTGCCGCTTCCTCGGAAAGGGCTTCAGCGGAAAGTTCTTCTCTCTCTACTGTCTCGGGACCTTTCTTTACTCTCCGCCGGATCACGGTGGGTTTGATCCGCTGCTCTACAACCTCCGGTTGCGGGAGAACTGTCACGAGCTGGGCCCGTAACGCGGCAGGGTCATCCGTCTCCAACGGGCTCTCCGGCCCCTCAACTTCATAACCCATAGTCAGAAGTTCTCTAAGCAAATCTTCATTTCTGACTTTCAAGTCCCGGGCCAAGTCGTCAACGGTCAGCATGGTCATCCAGTTACCTCTTCTGTTCGAGCCCCTTAAGCAGTTCGTGTTTTGCCGGTGCCACAACGTTTCGTCGAAGCGCTCTCGCCAGACAGCCCTTCTTCAGAGCCTTTTCCAAACATTCTTCCTGCGGACATATATAGCACCCTCTGCCTGAGGTTTTGTCTTTTCGAGGAGATACAACTACTTTCTCCCCGCTTGCCTTGAAACGTATCAATTCCGATGCCGGACGTCTGCGCCGGCATCCGACGCACTGTCTTATCGGGACGTGTCCCTTTTTCATGCCGTACGTCTAGTCTGCCTCTTTGCGGCCTTACTTGTCCGCGCCCTGTCGGCACCGGCCGCTTTTTGAACCGGTTCTGCTGAAGCCTCTTCCGGGATCTCTTCTTCCGCCGCTGTTGTCGGCATCTCTTCCGGGGTCGGTGGTTCAGCTATCGGTGTTTCCCCCTCAACCTCAACCTCAGCCTCAGCCTCGACCTTAGCCTCAGCATCCGCTGCCGGGCCTTCGGCTTCGCCCTCGCTTTCGGCTCCCAGGTCTCTTTGCTCAGGCGGATTGGCCAAGTAACGGAGAGCCCCTTGCAGCAGCAATGTTCCTTTTTCCTCCGTAATTCCCATGAAGCTCGTCAACTCCGGAAGGGTGGCCTTAGCTATATCTTCAGGTGTTCGGTATCCGTTATCGAATAATATGGTAGCAGTCTCTTCGTCCATGCTGTCAATTTGGATCAGCCGTTCGAAGGATTCCCCGGTAATTTTCTCCTCTTTGGATTCGCTTCTCACATCAATCTTCCAGCCCGTGAGCTTTGCGGCAAGCCTTACGTTCTGCCCTTTCTTGCCGATGGCCAGCGATAGCTGATCATCGGCCACGATGACTTCCATCGTGCTGGTGTCCTGATCAATAATTACCTTTGAAATGTCAGCAGGTTGCAGGGCATTGCATACAAAATGAGCTGAGTCATCGTTCCAAGGGATAATATCTATCTTCTCACCTCTAAGCTCTTGCACGACAGCTTGAACCCTGGATCCTTTCATGCCTACGCACGCTCCGACCGGGTCAACATCGGCATCCGAGGATCGCACACCGATTTTGGCCCTTTGTCCGGGTTCTCTTGCCGCACACATGATCCTCACGATACCTTCCGCGATTTCAGGAACTTCCTGCTCGAAAAGCTTTACTAAAAAGGCGGGATTGGACCGCGAAAGAATGATCTGAGGGTCTTTCTGCGTCTGCCTCACATCCAGGAGCAGGGCCCTGATCCTGTCCCCTTGCCTGAAGTTCTCACGGGGAATCTGCTCGCTATATGGAAGGATGGCCTCACCCCGGCCTAGATTCACGATCAGGTTACGTTTCTCGAACCGTTGCACCATTCCGGTGATTACGTCGCCTTTGCGGTCCTTGTATTCCGTGTACAAATTCTCGCGTTCCGCATCTTTTACTTTCTGAATTATCACCTGCTTGGCGGTCTGTGCGGCGATGCGGCCGAAACTCTCGGTGTCCATCTTTACGCCGAGTTGGTCGCCAACCTCGGCTTCCGGGTCCAATTCGCGACGTGCGGTGTCGAGATCGATCTGGACCGTGGAATCTTCGACCTGGTCGACGACATCCTTGAAGAGGAAGACCTCCACTTCGCCTGTTTCGTCGCTGTACTGGGCTTCAAGCTCTACCCGGTTGCCATATTTTTTTCTTGCTGCAGAGACCAGGGCGGCTTCCAGAGCTTCGACGAGTGTCCCTCTTTCTATTCCCTTTTCTTTGGCGACCTGGTCTATCATTCGGTTCAAGTTCATGGTCAATCCCCCGTGGTGACGGCTCTTCTTCGCAAGTCTCGACGGAACAGCTCTTGCTCCGGAAGGTCCAACCGCGCCTTTTCCACATCTTCCAGGCTAATTTCGAATCGGTCTCCATCAGCCTCGATCACAATCCTCGAATTTTCCATTCCTTGTAATATCCCATGAAAATTGCGTCTACCGGCCACTTTTCGGTTAGTCTTAATCCGGACCGGCGATCCGGCAAAGAGGCGGAAATCTTTATCTTTCCTGATGACTCTATTGATCCCCGGAGAAGACACCTCAAGCGTGTAACGTCGGTCTATAGGGTCTTTTATATCGAGTAGGGCTCCTACCTGCCGGCTGACAAATTCGCAATCATCCAACGTCACACCTGTAGGGCTGTCAATGTAAAGCCTCAGGACCCATCGTCCTTCTTCGGGTTTGAACTCGATCTCGACCAGTTCCATGCCGTCCGGTTCCAATATCGGCTCGATCATGGCCCACAGCGAGTTTATGAGTTCCCGATCCATTTCTCCCCTCGTGCGAGTCATATCCCTCGGGCTTTGCTTAAGACCCTCGATCCGGGCCATAATAAAAAACCCGGGGACGCAACCCGGGTGGTCTTCACCACTCTCTGGAGCGGGCAACGGGGCTCGAACCCGCGACATCAAGCTTGGGAAGCTTGCACTCTACCAACTGAGCTATGCCCGCGCTCTTTTATATGTAACAACGAGTGCTTTCGAAGTCAAGCACTTTGAGTCTTGTTTCAATCAAGGGGTTCCGTTTTCAACGAGTCGATGCGCAACGCCTTAATGCGATTTCCTTCCATCTCCAGGATCTGGAAGCGCCATTCTTCGTAGTCTACGTAATCGCCGGCAGATGGAATCCTTCCCATTTTGTCCAGAACAAACCCCGCAAGAGTCGAATAATAGAGAGATTGAGGGAGGACAATCGAATGCAGCTCTCTCAGTTCGTGAAGAGTCATCAGACCGTCTACCACAAGGCCACGCGCGTAGTCCGGGAGAGTGGCATATCCGAGGCGGGGGGGGACCTCACTATCAATCTCTCCGATCAGTTCCTCCAGAATATCTTCGAGGGTGATAATGCCGTCCACAATTCCGTGCTCATCCACTACAACCGATAGTTGGACCTTGTTCTGCTGCATGGCAGCCAACACTCGGTCCAATGGCTGGCCGCGGGCGGTGAAAGTGGCCGGCCGGATGAGGGCCGAAGCTGTTTGCGGCTCCTCATGGAGAAGCAAATCTTTCACGCTTACCAGGCCCAGGACATTTTCTCCCTCCGCATCGATAACCGGAAAGTTGGTAAAGGGATGTTTCTTATACGTTTTCAGAATCTTATTTTTGATGTTCGGGTCGTGCCGTGAATCGACCTTCACTGCGACTATCCTGTGCCGAGGTATCATAACATCTTCAACACGCGTCTGCGAAAGCCTGGTTACTCTGACCAGCATGTCGTAAATACGAGCCGGCATTTGCCTGCTTTCCACGAGTTCAGAGGCCATCATGCGAAGTTCTTCCGGGGTCAGTGCAGTCGTTTTGCTAGAAGGCCGAATCCTGATGAGCTTGAAAACAGCCCTTGTCGAGGCTGTCAGGAGCCGAACCACGGGGTGCATAATTGCCGCAAAGATCCGGAAGGGGCGGGCCAGTATCAGACTGATCCTACCGGGATAGCGGCGGGCCAACGATTTCGGGACGAGTTCGCCGACTACCAGGCTGATGTAGGAAATGGTGACCGTCGCTCCAAAGAGAGCAAGCGCCTTTCCAAAGGAGGATGAGGGAGACACCCCGGCGGCCGAAATCAGGGGCGAGAAGAGATCCTCGGCAAATGCGCCGGCAATAACTGAAGAAAGAGTTCCAATGAAGGTCACTCCGATCTGGACGGTAGCAAAAAAATCGTCAATATTCTTCTGAAGAAAAATTGCCGTCGACGCGCCGGGTATCTTTTCGTTTTCGAATCTTTTGAGCCGGGCTCGGGGTACAGATACGAGGGCTATCTCAATGCACGCGAACAGACTATTAACGAGAATCAGCAGTCCGATTACGCATACCAAGGTTGGCAAGGTTGCCATCATAACCTCCGGGGCAGGCGCGTCTGTATTTAGATTAGAGGTTTGCGGGAGGAATTGTAAACCTATGTGTGCTCTATCAAGAGGGAGAAGAGTTCAGTTGTGTCGGTTTTCCCGTTGCAAAGACCTTACTCCAAGAGCGTCGTCCCGACGCCGCGCAGGGGGGCATAAGCAATTCTTGCGAATTAGAGCATCTTGTCGTTGATCGAAACCTTGGAGTTATCTTCGAAAAGCCGCATCCATCCCTTCAGAAACTCTGTCTTCCGAACTTCGACCACCCATCTTTTCAGTTCTTCAGATTCCTTCGAATACTTCTCCTCGCTTGCCTTTTTCACCCCTACGAGTCGGACAATCGCCGCCCCCTCGGGAGTTGGAACGGGAGCCTCAAATATAGGGGTAGCCGTGGACAATGTAGTCAGCATCTCGTTTACTTCAGGGGAGCTTCCAAGTTTTGGGATGAAGCCGCCGGTACGAGACACAGGATCGAGCTTCTCCCACGTCAGTCCGTCCTTTTTTGCCACCGCTTCAGGATCGTTAGGCTCCTTTTTCAATGCCTCGATAACTACTTCCGCCTTCTTGCGGGCCTCCAGCATGGCCTGCTGCTTGAGGTAATCTTTCTCAACCGCGCTTCGAACCTCATCCAATGTAGGCAAGTGCTCTTTAGTCCTTTTAAGGAGCTTCATAAGCACATAATCATCCCCGACTTTCAAAAGTTTGGAGATGTCCCCGGTTTTCAATTGAAAGGCTTCATCCATTACCTTGGGATCACTGCCCAAATTCGGGATTCCTTCAGCCTTGGTTACAGAATCCGCTTGCTTGACCGGAAGGTTGAACTCCTTTGCAGGTCCCTGGATGTCTTCGGCCCGGTAGACCTTTTCATAGTACGCCCCAGAGATGGCCTTTGCTTTTTTGCGAGCCTTCACTTCGAGCAGCTTTGCAACGATCTTGTCCTTGACTGCTGCAAAACTTAGTTCTTTTTCAGGCTTCTTCTCCTCAACCTTTATCAGGTCATAGCCCTGCCCGGTAAAGATCGGCTTTGAGACCTCACCAACTTTGAGCTTAAAAGCCGCCGCGCCCACTGCCCGATTCAGACTGCCACGTGTAAAGAAACCCAGATCGCCCCCTTTAGCGGCAGTGGCCTCATCCTGTGACTCGCTCTGGGCTAATTTCGCGAAGTCTTCTCCCGCCTTGATCTTGGCCAAAATTTCTTCGGCCTTCTTGTGTATTTCCTCACGCGCTTTTTTGTCGGCCCCCGGAGGAATCTTCAAGAGAATATGTCTGGCACGAACTTTCTCAGGTTCCGTGAATTCTTTCGGATGGTTGTGAAAGTACGCCTGGGCTTCCTCATCTGAAACGGATAAGCTCTTCTGAAAGTCGCGCCAGGAGAAGGCAACGTACTGGAGATTCAGAGAGGCCGGAATCTCGTACTTCGATTGGTGATCTTTGAAGTATGCCTCTAGATCTTTGGTGTCAGGTGGCTTTTTTTCACTAGATTCGTTGGCCTTGACGAGGAGTACGGACAGGAGAAGCTTGTCATTTTGAAAGTGCCATAGCTGCTTTATCTCTTTGGGATCTGCCGTTACTGCGTCGCTCAACAGGCGGACGACTTGCTGTTCGAGTAGTTCTTGCTTGCGCAAGGATTCGTAATCGGACGGGTTTTGTTTGATAGACCTCAGATAGTTTCTATAGAGGCCGACATCGAAAACTCCATCCCTTTGGAAAAGGGGATTGGACCTAATGTCCTGCACAACGTCTCGGTCGGTTACCACAAGACCCAGGCGGCCGGCCTCCTGGATCAGGAGCACCCGGTCCACAAGACCTTGGAGCACCTTCTTCTTCAAATTCAGCTTCTGCAGGAGGTCCGGGGGCAGTGAGCCTTTGTACCTGAGCCTGATCTTTTCCATTTCGTTTTCGTACACGTTATAGAAGTGATCGTAAGTGATGACCGTTCCGTTGATCTTTGCAACATAGTTGCCCGATCTTCCTCCGGGTCCCGACCAGCCGTACCAGAAGATAAACGTTATAATGATGCCGCCCAGGGCTACTTTAATGAGCCAGGAGCGAGCATGTTTTCTCATCAGATCGAGCACGAGCCTCTCCTTTCCCGTAATCAGGGGATCGAGTGGATGATAAGAGTACCAAGTTTTCTTGTCAATGAGCCGGGGCCGGAAAAATCAGCACTTGATCATATCATCGCCTTCTGTTAGATTTCGCCAAAATTTCTCATAAGTAAGACCTTCATGCCGGAACAAGTGCCCCATGTTGTTTGACGCGCTCACAGGAGTCTTCTCCAATGATATGGCAGTCGATTTGGGGACAGCCAACACTCTTGTATACGTGCGGGGAAGGGGGGTTATCCTATCCGAACCTTCCGTAGTAGCCGTGAAGACCGACCTGAGACGCGGTCCCCGAATAGTTGCGGTCGGAACAGACGCGAAAAAGATGCTGGGGCGGACACCGGACAACATAAGGGCAATACGTCCCATGAAGGACGGGGTTATAGCGGATTTTGAAGTCACCGAAGCAATGCTGAAACATTTTATTTTCAAAATCCACCGCCGTCGTCATCTGGTCAAGCCGAGAATCGTGGTGTGTATACCGTCCGGTATAACCCAGGTTGAAATGCGAGCAGTCAGAGATGCAGCAAAAAGTGCCGGCGCCCGGGAGGTCTTCCTCGTCGAGGAGCCTATAGCCGCAGCCATAGGGGCTAACCTTCCCATAACCGAACCGACAAGCAGCATGATTGTCGACATCGGTGGAGGAACAACCGAGGTGGCGATCATATCCATGTCCGACATCGTATATTCGAAATCATTGCGGGTTGCCGGCGACAAGATCGACAGTACCATCATACGGTACATCAAGCAGAAGTACAGCCTACTTATTGGCGAGAGGACCGCTGAGATGATAAAGATGATGATCGGGACGGCCTGCTTTATCAATGAAAAAGACGAAGAGATCATTGAGGTCAAAGGCCGTGACCTCATAGCAGGCATTCCCAAAATTATTGGTCTGCGGGCGAGTGAGGTGACCGAAGCAATATCGGAACCGGTCCGAGCCATTGTCGAAACCGTTAAGACAGCATTGGAACAGACCCCGCCGGAGCTGGCTGCTGATATAGTGGATAATGGTATCGTCCTCACCGGCGGTGGCTCCCTTCTGAAGAATCTGGACGAGCTGATCCGTCGCGAAACCGGCTTACCGGTTATCGTCGCGGACGATCCACTGTCGACTGTTGTTATAGGCTCAGGGTTGGTATTCGAGCATTTCGACCTTCTCAAAGAAGTTTTGGTCAAGTAATCGTGTCTTGCAGGAAAAGTATTTGCTGCCCCGGCATCGTAAGCGCAAACCGCGAGGGCGGGCCCGATAAGCATGTGCTCTCACCCAAATTTGACGATTCGTCCACATCTCGCAAGAATCGACCTCAGCGCGATTTTCCGCTCTATTTTGATTAACGGGATTGAATTCTATTCGCCATGCCCCGATCCATTCGCGACATTGCCATTGTCTTAATCCTCATAGGAGCTGCTCTTCTAGTTCTGTTCTCTTATTCCAAGACATCCGAAGGCGGACCGTTTTGTGGGGTAATTTATACCACCTTGCGCCCTTTTCAGCAGGCAGTCACTACTATCCACAACAGGGTAAGGAGCGTCTGGGAGTCTTATGTTATCCTGATAAACGTGCGCGCTGAAAATGATGCTCTGAAGAAAGAAATTAGGGGATTGAAAAGCGATAAAGCGATCTTGTCGGACATGGAGAGCGAAAACAAGCGACTCAAGAAGTTGTTGGGGCTCAAGGCAAGCCATGAATTCCCGTCCGTTGCAGCTCAGGTGATCGGCGAAGACGCGTCGGGATGGTATCGGACGTTGTTAATTAATAGAGGCTCAGAAGACGGGGTGCATCCGTACATGCCAGTCACGGTGGCCGAAGGAGTGGTGGGGCGAGTGGACGGTTGCTCGAGCGACATGGCCAGAGTGCTGTTGTTGACCGACCCGAATCATTCTGTGGATTGTCGGGTCGCTCGGACGCGCGATCGAGGGGTCCTGACCGGATCTCTGGAACGAGGCTGCGTCCTGAGATTCATAAACCTGAGATCCGGGATTCAGCCGGGGGATGAGGTGATTACATCGGGGCTGGACGGAATTTTTCCTCGAGGTTTGCCCGTCGGTAAGGTGGAAACGATACAGAAGGGGTATCAAGGTCTTTACTGGAAGGCGCGGGTAAAACCCGCTGTGGACTTTTCGGAGATTGAGGAAGTCCTTGTTGTCCTGCGGCAACAGGGAGGATTTGACATCCGGCCGGGTTTGGAGGATAAAAATTGAGAGAACTTATGTTTATCCTTCTCTTCGGAATGGCGGCACTTGTGCTGCAAGTCACCTCCTGGGCATTTCTAATTCCTGGAGCTTACAAGCCGGACCTCATTATGATTTTGGTTCTTTGGGCGAGCCTGAGAATGAGTTTCGTCATAGGCGTAGGCTTCGCATATACAGGAGGAATGGCCGTCGATCTTCTTTCAGGTTCTCCCGTGGGCCTCTTCGCCATCATCTATTGCTTGCTTTTCGTGGTGTGCGACTATTTAAACTCCAACTTCCGTATGGACGACCTGCAGGGTCGCGCCGTAACAGTCTTTGGATCGACGCTAATAGCTGCCTTCATAGTGCTCTGCGTACGGCGCTTGGCAGGCCCTGTTGAAGTGGGTCGGCACCTGTGCCAGTGGGTTGTGCTGAAATCAATGATTGCAGCAACGGCGTCTCTGCCGATCTTTGCTCTGGTTGATCGTGCGTGGACTGCTTATTCGCGTCTTGCGAGAGTGCCTTGACCGGTGGTCGTCATTGGCGGCCGGCTGTGGGCGGATATGAGACCGGAGTCTCAGTGTGTCTCGAAAGGATGAGCAGGATGCCCATAGATACATATCCGAGGGCGGGAACGGATCAAGCCCTGCGGCACGTGCTACTAATGGAGCCGAGCTGAAGAAAGATTTCCGAATGCCTGGAAATCGCGGCCATTTTGAGGTCGAAAATACATGGCCAACTTGCCGTCACGTGACAACTCCGTCGAATACTTCGCCCCGCGTATATGGATTACAATCGTGGTCGTGCTGGCAACGATGGGCGTTCTTGCTGCCAGACTGTGGTATCTCCAACTCATCAAAGGAGAATCTTATGCCGAGATGTCCCGGGGCAATCGCGTCCGACTCTTTCGCCTGCCGCCTTCGCGCGGAAGAATTTTGGACGCCACCGGCCGGGTCCTGGCGGAGAATAGACCCAGCTTCACTATTTCCATCCTGCCGGCGGAATTGGAACACTCCCGCAAGGTAATTCAAGTCTGTTCCTCGGTACTCGGGATAACCGAGGAAAAGATACGCAAATTGATCGAGCGAAGCCGCTCCATCCCCAAGTATATGACCTTTCCCATCAAAAAGAATGTAAGTCTGGAAGAAGTTTCGCTGATAAAGTCCCGTGCAGCAGATTGTAAAGAACTGGTCCTCGAAATAAAGCCTCTGAGGCTCTATCCGTTCCACGAAACCCTTTGCCACGAGATCGGCAACCTGCGGGAGGTCTCGCCGCAGGAATTGGCAAAGGGATCTCGAGTCGGGTATCGCACTGGTGACTTGATCGGCAAAACAGGAATTGAAAAGGAATACGAGACCTACCTGAAGGGGGAGGAAGGATGGGAACAGGTAGAGATAGACGCCAAGGGGCGGCATCTTAAGTCACTGGCAACCAAGCCTCCCAAAACGGGTGCCGATGTGTACCTGACGGTGGATGCGGATTTCCAGAATTATGTTGAAAAAGTTTTCACCCGGCGAGCGGGTTCAGTGGTCGCGGTGGATCCGGACACGGGACGCGTTCTTGCCATGGTCAGCAAACCGGGCTTTGATCTGAACCTTTTTTCCCATTCTATCACCGATCGTCAGTGGAAAACGTTGTACAGCGATCCTCTGCATCCTCTCGAAAACAGATCCATCAGGGGGCTTTATTCTCCAGCCAGTACATTCAAGATTGTGACGGCCTTAGCGGCTGTTTCTGTGGGAATGGTCACTCCGAAAGAGACATTCGTTTGCAAGGGAAAACTCGAGCTGGGGGGAGAAATATTTCGATGCTGGAACGAGTACGGTCATGGCAAGGTACAATTTCACAAGGCTATCGTTGAATCGTGCGACATTTACTTTTATCAGGTTGGTCTCAGGTTGGGCCCCGAGCGAATAGCACGCTACGCTTCTCTTCTGGGGTTGGGTACTCCTACGGGTATCAGTCTCCCGCAGGAACTGCCGGGGCTTATCCCCACGCCCGCGTGGAAACTGCGCACATACGGAGATTCCTGGAAAGACGGCGAAACGCTTAACATTGCCATCGGCCAGGGCTATCTTTGCTCGACTCCCCTTCAGCTTGCCATGATGACCGCTGCTGTAGCCAACGGAGGCAAGATTCTCAGACCGGCTATAGTACAGCGAATAGTTGCTCCGGATGGCCATGTTATCTTTGGACATTCCCCGGTAGTTCGGTGGACCCTCCCTGTGAAACAGGGAGAGCTCGACGAATTGCGTTCGGCACTTACCGATGTGGTCGCGGATAAAAAGGGAACCGGCCGGAGGTGTCGCATACCGGGCATCACGATCAGCGCCAAGACCGGAACGTCACAGGTTATACGGGTCAAACAAAGGGCCAAAGAAGATGATCAGATTCCATATCACGAGCGGACCCACGCCATGTTCGTGGCCTATGTGAATAACAGGCCGAAAAAAATTGCCCTGGCCGTCATTGTGGAGCATGGAGGAGGCGGAGGAGCCAGTGCTGCACCTATTGCCCGAAAAATCATCGCCCGTTATTATGGTTTAGCCGATCCCGGCGATCCACGCGAGTAATGGGGGCCTATTTCCAAATATGACTTCGCTCCAATTCAAACTAAGCCGACGTCCTTTGGCCCTCTTTGATTGGCCGTTGATGTTGATTGCTCTCGCGTTGTCGGGGATAGGACTATGTCTCATCTTCAGTGCGACAGCTCAGATGGGTGAGGGGGGACGCTACTTCGTCATCAAGCAGATGACATGGTGCAGTCTTGGCCTGGTCTTGCTGGCCCTATTCCTGCTCTTTGACTATAGGCTGTTGGAACAGTGGGCGCTCTGGCTCTATCTGATTATTGTGGTGGCCCTTATTGGAGTGTGGGTGCTCGGCAAGGCCACGGCAGGGTCAAGGAGGTGGATAGAACTTGGGCTGCTGAGGTTTCAGCCGTCGGAGTTTGCGAAGCTGGTGGTGGTAATCGTTCTCGCCAAATACTTCCACAGCCGAGCCGGGAAGGAGGATCCGCAGTTCACGGATCTGCTCTATCCCGTTCTGCTGCTGGCTGTCCCTGTGCTCCTTGTTCTCATTCAACCCGATCTGGGGACCGCGGCCGTGATGGTTCTTATCGCCCTATCAATGACTCTCTTTGCCGGGGTTGGGCGGCGAGCGCTGTTGTGGGTGGCCGGGGTCACGATATGTGTGATCCCTGTCCTGCTGCTAGCCGGGGACCGGTTTCTCATGGAATATCAGAAGAAGAGGCTTATCACGTTTTTGAATCCTAACTACGATCCTCTTGGCGCAGGCTATCACATAATTCAGTCGCAGATTGCTATCGGCTCAGGGGGCATTTGGGGCCAAGGACTTCTCAAAGGGACCCAGAATCAACTGATGTTCCTGCCTGTGAAGCACACTGACTTCATTTTCTCGATCTTGGCCGAGGAATGGGGCTTCGTGGGTTGCGCCCTGGTGCTGCTGCTCTTTACCGCTCTATTTCTCAGGGGATTTTCGGCGGCAGGTAAAGCGCGTGACAATTTCGGGGCTCTTCTTGCCTTCGGCTGCACTATGGTCCTCTTTTGGCACGTAGTGATAAATGTCGGAATGGTGACCGGCTTGTTGCCCGTGGTGGGGGTACTTCTGAGCTTTTTGAGCTACGGCGGCTCTTCGCTTCTGGTCTCGTTCCTATCCGTGGCTGTTCTGATCAGCGTGAGAATGCGGCGCTTTTCCTATTAGAGAATAGCTGCCCCGCGGGGCGGCCTCGACTATGATAGTGAAATAAAAGTAGGTTGCAGGCAGGGACGCGAGGCATGGATTCCCACGCGGTGCCCGGGAGCGCGAACTTGACCGACTTCCGTGGCACGATTCCGGGCATCAAAATTTTAGTAATCATTCACCGCGGAGATCGCAGAGATCGCGAAGGGTTCTGTTTTCTGTGCCATTCTCCCAGGTGAGGCGCAATGGATTCCGGTCTCTGGCACTGAAGGTGCTACCGGCCTGACTGAGTAGCCCCGCAACTTATGTGGGCTTGCGGAAGGCCATTTTTTCTCTCTGCGTTCTCGGCGCACTCTGCGGTGAATCCTAATTGCCCGCTGAACGGTTACAAATTTTATTCAGACCGCCTCCTCCATGTGCCACTACCTCATGCACACACCAGGTCCCGCGGGACACCCTTCCAGAAGTGCCAAGCTTGCCGCTTTGAAGGTCGGTCCGTACAATACAACTCATTTGGTAGGGCATTACTTCAAAAATACCCGAGAAACTCTTTGAAGCGGCTCAGTTTGTCGGCGCGGCACCTTGAGCGTCCGAGATTTTCAGCAGGCTCTCGGTCATCTTCCTTATGTGTCCGTTGACATTCTTCACGGAGTCCAAAATGTCCAGATAAAGTGACGACGCTTTAGGAGAACAGACTCCTCCGATCAACCTGTCCTCGTGGGCCAGAGCAAAATCCACTGTCATCTGACCCAATTTGCCCTGCTTGGCAAGCAAGTCGTCAGCAAGTGTGCGGTTGGGTGTCATCACGAGGTCTCCGAAGTCGGTGAGAATATTCGTCAGAAGGTCGAATAGTTGCTCCAGTTCGGCAAGGGCCTTGTCGCTGAACGGGATACCGTCGCGAGCCTTAGTCCTGACGACATTTATTATGCTTTCCAGGAGGTCTCCCGCTCGCTCCAGACGGCCTGGAAAGAGTACCACCGTCTTCAGGATGTCTCCCGCCGTGGCAGGCGAGCAAACGAGGTCCCCGGTAAGGCCTTTTTCTTCCTGATGGATCTCTAGGGCCAGACGTTCGCATTTGTCAATTTTCACCGGATCGGCAATGATCAGAGACTTGTAAATCAAACCCGCCATCTCGGCGAGCTTACTGATCATGATCAGCAGACCCTCTTCCAAACACGTGACCTCAGCAGGAGGGGACTCGTAAATTTCAGCAAGCCGGGAAGCTTCAGCATCGAGCTTAGGGCTGATTATGCGGAAGGGGTTGAAGAAAACCTGTTTCTCCTTCATCTGGAACGACCTCCTTTAGGTTGCGTCTTCCTCCGGTCAAATTGAGCGAAGAGTCGCACCTGATGTTATCTACCTGTCCAAGATAGACAACAACATCCTCCTTTTGGTCCTTGGGATTTAAGTTCGACTCTTGAATCTAAAAGCTGTATTTTTACCATATTTGTATATTCTTGGACAGCGAAAAGATAAAGCATCCGCAATCCCTCACTTACGGGCGGCAAGAGATTGTCATTGCGAGCGGAGCGAAGCAATCTCATTGGTGGGACCGCCCCACGGGGAACGCGGGATTGCCGGTCATCCGTTGCCGCGGACTTGAATCGGCGCATGTGGGGGCGGACCGGCGTGTCCGCCCAGGGCAGACACATAGGTCTGCCCCTACGGTGGATTCCCGCGTCCCGCGGGATTTCACTCCTCGCAATGACAGGAGCCCGAAGATTGCCCGCGGAAGTGAAGGATTACAAGCGGATTTGTTGCCCAGAATCATCGGTCTACGTAGGGGGATGCAACGATCTTGGTTGACGACGCGGGTGCGGACGATAAATCGCCCGGCCACTTGCTGTCGCCACTCGGAGGCTCCCTGGCCGGGCACGGCAAACAATCGGGTCGAAAATCACAAACACGGGGCTCGTTTACGTCTTGAATTGATCTATAATGTTTGACGGCAGGTCCTGAAAGGAAGACAGCATGGAACCATACTCGAAGTTGGCGGCAGAAACTCTGGGCCGGATTCGTTGCTACAAACCGGTGGTTCACAGCATTACCAATTATGTGGTGATGAACTCCACCGCAAACGTGCTCCTGGCGATGGGCGCGTCTCCGATAATGGCTCATGCTCCGGAAGAAATTGAAGACATTATGCTTATCTCAAATTCGATGGTCATCAACATCGGGACTCTATCCAAGCATTGGATCGAATCCATGACGCTTGCAGCACGCATGGCAAAGGTTGCAAGAAAGCCCTTTGTGCTGGACCCGGTAGGTGCCGGCGCGACGAACCTTCGCACTCAAACCGCTTGCAACATCATCAACACGTCTGTTCCAACGGTCATACGAGGAAATGCATCGGAAATATTAGCGCTGTCGCCACAAGGAGGGATTACGAGGGGAGTGGATTCGGTTCACAGTGTGGAAGACGCGCTCGATGCGGCAAAGACCATAGCCCGCTCGCTCGGCACGGTCATCGCGGTTACAGGGGAAAAAGACTTGGTGACCGATGGCGAGAACTCGCTGATTGTCACCGGCGGCCACTGCCTCATGAGTTTTGTGACCGGGACCGGATGCGCTGCCAGCGTGATAGTGGGCGCGTTCCTCGCGGAAGAAAGCAATCCCATCGTTGCGGCAGCTTCGGCCCTTGCCTTTTTCGGACTGGCAGGCGAAAAGGCCGCGGCTGAAGCTCCGACTCCCGGAAGCTTCTGGGTGAAAATGCTGGACGCTTTGTACACCATAACGCCCGAAGAACTCGAAGCAGAAGCCAGGATCAGCCGAATATGAACGCACCCTCATCCTGGGATGTCTATCTCGTCACCGACCGTGCTTTCTCAAGAGGCCGATCTACATTGGAAATAGTAACGGCCGCGGTCGTCGGCGGGATCTCCGTTGTGCAACTCCGAGAAAAGGAATTGGACACCCGGAACTTATACGAGGAAGCACTGAAGATTCGGGACTTTTTGCGGTCCAGAGGGATCCCGCTGATCATAAACGATCGGATTGACCTCGCCCTGGCTTTGGACGCGGATGGAGTGCACTTGGGCCAAAACGATATGCCCGTTAACATTGCACGACGAATTCTCGGGCCGGATCGCATCATCGGGTTGTCAGTGGAGCGGCCGGCACAAATCAATGATGAAGCCGAAGCGTACGCGGACTACCTGGGAATTAGCCCCATTTTCTTGACCTCCACAAAACCGGAACTAAATACTGCCTGGGGGCTTGAAGGCATAAGACGAGCCCGCGCCACGACGAGACTGCCGTTGGTCGCGATCGGTTCAATAAAAGCCGAGAATGCCAGGGAAGTGATCCGTGCCGGTGCCGACTGCGTAGCTGTGGTAACCGCAATCGTGGCTGCCGACGATCCCTCTGAGGCCGCTCGCTTACTTCGCGGCGAGGTGAAGGCTGGAAAAAAGGAGCGATCTGAAGCGCTTCGCTTTGTTTGATCCGGGGGGTGTAGCGGGCAAAAGTTTCGTCCTGGTTCCCAGTCCCGCGTCTCGCGGGACGGGGAACCAGAAACTCAGCAGGACCGGCATCTTGCCGGTCGGCCGGAACGGTGAATAACCGGCAATCCCGCGGTCCATGCGGAACGAACCGTATCGTTCGCGTTTTTTTCTCGATTGATGCGGTTCTCCCGCGCAGAATGCGGGCTCACCAGCATCCTACGCCGATACCGACTCCGGTTCTCTGGTGGCAGCGACTGCCGGATTCATCCGGTGGAGCGAAAATGCCGCCGAAACCAACGCCTTCAGGCGGCGGAGCCTTCACTTAGATCTTACAGTCGAGGCAGAGCCTCTTCGACAGGCATTCCCAGGCAGAGCCTGGGAACGAGGAAATACTATCAAACAAGTGACAATCCCCGAGAGGATATGGTGGGGCAGGCATCCTGCCTGCCATTCGTCATCCCGGACTTCGATCCGGGGTCCAGTCTGGATGCCCGCGTACGCGGGCATGACGACAGGCAAGATGCCTGTCCCACTAACTACACAGTGTCACTCGCTGGGAAGCGAATCAGTATAAGGAGCGGCCATGCGAGTTCTACTCATTTCGCCCAACAAAGAAGAGATCAACATGGTGACCTGGCCTTTGGGCCTGGCATGCGTGGCCGCGGCAACACAAAAGGCCGGTCATGATGTTAAGCTACTGGATTTGATGGATACAATTGATGCAGCAACGGCACTCGAAGAAGCGATACACGGGCTTCATCCCGATTTAATCGGAATCTCGGTGAGAAATATTGACGATCAGACTATGGAACCGCCCAAATTCCTGCTGGAGGAAGTCAAGGAAGTCATCGACGTTTGTCGAAGTCTTTCGAACGCGCCCATTGTCTTGGGAGGAGCCGGGTACAGCATTTTTCCGGAGAGCGCCTTGGAATTCCTCGGCGCGAATATGGGCATTCAGGGCGAGGGAGAGATCGCTTTCCCTGAACTACTCACGCGAATCGCGCAAGGCCGGGACCTTTCCGGAGTACCGGGTCTTTATCTCAGCAAAGTAGGACCACAGAGCAAGAGAGAGTTATCCAAAGACCTCGACGAGTTTCCTCTTCCGGATTCTTCTTTGCTCTCTCCGGCTCGATACAACGATAAGGGGTTCTGGCTGCCGGTTCAGACACGGCGTGGATGCCCCATGAATTGCAGTTATTGTTCCACAGCCGCCATAGAAGGGTGCATTACTCGGAAGCGATCTCCTATCGTGGTTGTCCAATGGCTCACTGAGTGGATCAGAATCGGGTTAAGACAATTCTATTTTGTGGATAATACATTCAATTTGCCACCATCCTATGCTCGGAAGTTATGTTCGAAGATTATTGAGGCCGATCTTGATGTTGCCTGGCGTTGCATCCTCTACCCGGTGAGAATTGACGAGGAACTCGTCAGTCTTATGGCCGCATCCGGTTGCGCGGAGGTTAGCCTGGGGTTCGAGAGCGGCCACGAACTGATCTTGCACGGAATGAACAAACGCTTCAAACCTGATGACGTACGCCACACAAGCGATCTGCTGGGCAGGCATGGTATACGTCGCATGGGATTTCTGCTTTTGGGCGGACCAGGAGAGACTAAGGAATCGGCACTGGAAAGCCTCGAATTTGCTGACTCCCTTAATTTGGAGGCGATGAAGGTCAGTGCGGGCATTCGAATTTACCCGTACACGGTTCTTGCCGACGTGGCCCGGAAGGAAGGAGTCATATCGCCGAACGACAGCTTACTGTTTCCTCGGTTTTATGTCGTTCAAGGGCTTGAAGATTGGCTTCACGAAACGGTAAAGGAGTGGGCCGCGGACCGGCCGAATTGGATGACTTGAGCATTAGAGTTGAGGAGTGCAAATTGGGACAGCTTAAGTGATGGAATTGGTTGACTAAGACACGTGTGGCAACGTATGCTCCTGAATCACTAAAGAGCCCTAATGGCCGAAGATCGTTCAGTTCCGGGCCATCAAACAGGAGCACAACATGCCTAAACATCTGGGAATTGTTGCTTGCAGCGCGGAGGGAGCAGCCCTCTGCTACCGCACTTTTTGCGAGGAAGCGCCTGCAATCATGGGTGAGCACTTTCATCCGGAAGTTTCAATGCATACTCATTCTCTTGGCGATTATATGGTACACGTCGTGCGTGAAGATTGGGAGCAAGTTGCTGAATTAATGCTTTCATCCGTGCGCAAATTGGCCCAAATCGGCGCACAATTTGCTGTATGCCCTGATAATACGGCTCATCAGGCGTTCGATCTGATGATACCAAGATCCCCAATACCCTGGCTCCATATTGCGGAAGTTGTGGCAGCGGAGGCGAAAAACAAAGGATTTAAGACTCTCGCTCTCACCGGTACGAAGTATTTGATGACCGGGCCCGTGTACCCGCGGGCTCTGGAGAAATTCGGGCTCTCCTGCAAAATTCCGGACGAGAACGATCGCGAAACCATCGATAAAATCATCTTCGGCGAACTGGTGTACGGCGTGTTCCAGGAGAAATCCCGCCTGTATTTCAATGCGGTAATTCAGAAGCTCAAAGATCTAGGATGTGATGCAGTGATCATGGGTTGTACCGAGATTCCGCTGTTGATCGATCCCAATGATTGTCCATTACCGACCCTCGATTCCACACGCCTGCTCGCAAGAGCCGCCATAAAGGAAGCTTTGGTGGAGAAAAGCGGGCAATAAATCAGGAGCAGGCAGAATGCTCACCGCTTGTGCGCGACGCGATGAAGCCGCGAGTCGCGGGGAAACCGCATCAACTGCGCTCTTCCCTCGATCCATGCGGATCGTCCAGCGTTCCGCGCATTCGCGTTAAGTTAAGGCAATTTCGTTCCCTTTCAAGAGGTGAATGCAGGCCGAGAGCGATCAAAGTCCCCCTTTTCTAAAGGGGGATTTAGGGGGATTTTCAATGAGTTATCCCAAAATCCCCCCTGGCCCCCCTTTACGAAAGGGGGGAATAAGTCGTTATCTTAACGCCCATGAGCGTTCCGCGAGATTCATCCCATCTTGCCAAAGCCTGCGGCCTCAAAAGGACCATATATGTAGCCATACAACGGTATGGCTTAGGTTGCATGTCTGTGATAAACTAAGATCGTGACAACGGCACATTTCGATTGGGACCCAAGCAAGGACCTCGAAAACCAGCAAAAGCATGGAGTCTCCTTTGCGGATGCTCAATACGCTTTTGCCGATTCGCGCCGTGTCATCGCTGAAGACTTAGGTCACAGCGGGAAAGAAAGGCGCTACTATTGCTTCGGGAAGGTCGGTGGCGGAGTTCTCACTGTTCGGTTTACGTTTCGCAGCGACGTAATCCGCATTATAGGAGCCGGATATTGGCGGAAAGGTAGGGCGATTTATCGAGCGCGAAAATAAAATACACGAATGAACCACTGGGTGAACTCAAGATAGTTCCTGATTTCCTACCCTCTACTGAGGAACTCGCATTTCGAGAGGAATCGGTCAAGGTGACAATTTCGCTCAGCAAGAAAAGCGTTGACTATTTCAAGTCTCAGGCCGCGAAACATCATACTCAGTATCAACGCATCATTCGGCGGTTACTAGATGTTTATGTGGATGCACAGTCGAGTGCATCCACAAGTCGCTCAACACGAACTCCCGGCGAGCGGGCGGCCGGTTAGTCCCTGCAGGAGAGGATTAGTTTGCGAATAGTGGTGAATCGCATCATTCCTATTCCTTACGCGAGCAACGCGGTTCACCCCGTGAAACGCGGGATTCACCGCTTCCTACCAAAACTTGTGTGGTCACCGCATACTACAAACACTTTTTAGCTTCGTCCGACATGTTCCAAGCTAATTCTCTGTGGGTAATTGCCACAGTTGCGCATCCGATCCGCTCTTAAGAGCGCTTTCAGCGGAAGTGCTTTTCTTTACAGCCTGTCAAAAAACACTACACCTGCGAACCTCTCCGGCCTTAGAACCGAATTCCAGGCACTGTAAATAATTGCCGCTATTTTCAGCAAGTTGCACGACTCCGAGGTATCTCAAACCTTGGCATGGGAATTGCTCACCCTGATAGTTGTATTGGGGCAGAGAAGATGACGCCTCAGCAAGGACGCGGGGCTTACGTGCAGTGCACTGGTTTCAGGACAATCGCAAAAAATGGGGCCAAGCGCTGCAAAACCACCATTTAAGGAATGATGAACTAGAACCGACGAAAGCTACCAATATCAAGCAGAAGGGAGAAGCTATGGAAGCAACTACGCAAGAGTCTCCCAAGCCGGCCGAGGACCGTCGATGGCGAATGGTAAACAGGACCATGCGCCTTCACGGCAACGAACCACACGCTCTCATTGAAACCCTGCACGCAGTGCAGGAATCCTTTGGGTTCCTGGATCCGGATGGGCTGAAATACGTGGCCGGTGCGCTCCGGGTCCCACTGAGTCAAGTTTACGGAGTAGCCACCTTTTATCACTTCTTTGCACTTAAGCCGCCGGGAGAACATACCTGCGTGGTCTGTAAAGGCACAGCCTGCTACATCGGCGGAGCCCAGGCGATTTTGAAAGCGATTGAGGGAGACATTGGAATCAGCCCTGGAGAGACCACCCTGGACGGGCAGATATCTCTCGTCACCGCGCGTTGTATGGGGTCCTGCGGCTTAGCTCCGGCGGTGGTATTTGATGGAGAGGTGCGTGGCAGAATGAATCCGCCTGCCGTACTTGAGCAAATAGGGAGGTGGAAGAGCTATGACGCTTGAAGAACTCCAAGAAATAGCAAAGATCGAAAAAGAGAGGCAAGAGGGGTTTCAGCATCGCATCAACGTATGTGTTGCGGCGGGTTGTCTTTCGTGTGGGAGCGGTACGGTCAAGGAAGCGTTGGAGCAAGAGGTAAGCCGCCGGGGTCTGGAGAGTTGGTGCGAGGTAAAAGGCGTGGGCTGTCTGGGCCTGTGCACGGCCGGGCCTCTGATTTCCATCGATCCTGAGGGCCCTCTTTACCAGGGAGTGAATGTTTCGGATGCCGGAGAGATCGTTGAGGCTCTTGGCGGTGCACCGATAAGCCGCCTCGACTGTTCCGGCCAGATGCCCTTTTTCAAACGTCAGCAGAAGATCGTGTTGGAGAATTGCGGCAAGATCGATCCCGAACGCATCGAGGATTACATTGCGCAAGGCGGTTACGAGGCCCTGTACAATTCCTTGAGATCAATGACGCCCGCTGGAGTCATTGAACAGATGGTTCGCAGTGGATTGAGAGGCCGCGGTGGAGCCGGTTTCCCAAGCGGCTTGAAGTGGACCGCAGTGTCCAAAGCGGCCAGCGGAACTAAATTTGTAGTATGCAACGCGGATGAAGGCGATCCCGGCGCATTCATGGATCGCAGCGTATTGGAAAGCGATCCTCATCGAGTCATAGAGGGCATGGCAATAGCCGCTTTTGCCGTGGGTGCTTCTCATGGATTCATTTATCTGCGTGCCGAATACCCCCTGGCAGTGAAGCGTGTTCGAACTGCCTTAGCCAAGGCAGAGCGCATGGGATTGTTAGGCAATAACATCTTCAACACGACATTTAATTTTGACGTGAAGGTCAGATTGGGTGCCGGAGCATTTGTCTGCGGTGAAGAAACCGCCCTTCTCGCGTCGATAGAGGGCAGACGCGGCGCCCCTCGCCCGCGGCCTCCGTTCCCCGCTGAAATGGGCCTTTGGGGCTATCCGACCCTTATCAATAACGTGGAGACTTTCGCCAATGTTCCTCCGATCATACGCAGGGGCGGAGATTGGTTCGCCGGTATCGGCACGGAGAAGAGCAAAGGGACGAAGGTCTTCGCCCTGGCAGGTCGTGTCACCAATACCGGTCTAATCGAAGTCCCTATGGGCACGAAGCTGCGCGACATCGTGTTCGACATTGGTGGTGGCATCCCTGAGGGGCGTAAATTTAAAGCTGTACAGACCGGAGGCCCTTCCGGAGGCTGCATCCCGGAACAACACCTCGATATGCCTGTGGATTACGAGTCGCTGGCACAAGTCGGCTCAATCATGGGTTCCGGCGGCCTGATCATTATGGACGAAACCTCATGTATGGTGGACGTGGCGAAATTCTTCATGGAGTTCTGTATGAGCGAATCGTGCGGCAAGTGTGTGCCGTGCCGGGTAGGAACAACGCAGATCCACAATCTGCTGTGCAAAATAACGAACGGGGACGGAAAGCCGGGAGATATACCATTGCTGGAAGAACTGGCCGATCTGGTCAAGAACACCAGTCTGTGCGGACTCGGCCAAACCGCTCCCAATCCGGTGATGAGCACGCTGCGCTATTTTCGGGACGAATATCTGGCGCACATCAAGGAGAAAAACTGCCCCGCGGGTGCATGCAGCATCAACGGCTCCAAGGAGGCACAATGAGAACCCCAGGCTTCATCAAAAGCGAAAAAGTGCGGACAGATCTTAATCCGGTACGTCTCCTGACGTTCAAGATTGATGGTCGAGATGTCAGTGCACGCGAGGACGAGACGATTCTGACTGTGGCCCGTGAGAACGGCATCAAGATTCCAACTCTCTGCCATCTCGACGGACTGTCGGAACGCGGAGCTTGCCGGCTCTGCATTGTTGAAGTCAAGGGTTCTCCAAAGCTGGTGCCGTCATGCGTGACAGTGCCGCGACAAGATATGGAAGTTATTACTAATTCCGATAAGGTAGTTGATTACCGCAAGAAAATCCTTGAGCTTCTCTTCACAGAGCGCAATCACGTCTGCTCGGTTTGCGTGTCGAATGGGCATTGCGAACTGCAAGCTCTCACCGTCGATCTAGGTATGACGCACGTTCATTACGACTATATATATCCTCGCCATTCCATAGATGCCACGCACGAGCGGTTTTCGATTGACCACAATCGCTGCATCCTCTGCCAGAGATGCATTCGGGTGTGTGACGAGATTGAAGGCGGCCACACCTGGGATCTGATGGGACGCGGGATTGCGGCCAGAGTCATAACCGATCTTAACGAACCGTGGGGCTCTTCCGAAACGTGTACGGGTTGCGGCAAGTGCGTACACGTCTGCCCGACCGGGGCACTCTCCGAAAAGGGCAAGTCTGTTGCGGAAATGACCAAACGCCGGCAGTTCTTGCCGTACCTGCAAGCAATGCGGGGGGAGGGAGCGAAATGAGCGAGGACAAGAAGAAAAAGGCTCAGAAAGAAGCTCCGCCTTCAGGCGATACAAAGGAAGCCTCTGCCATGAAGAAAGTTCGCATCGCCACGACATGGCTTGATGGTTGTTCCGGTTGCCACATGTCGTTTCTCGATCTTGACGAGCGAATACTCGACGTGGTCGGCAGAATTGAAATGGTTTACGGCCCCTTGGTAGATTTTAAAGAATTTCCCGAAGGAGTGGATGTCACCCTCATAGAAGGTGCGGTCAGCAGCCGCGAGGATGAGGAGAAGGTTCGACTTATCCGCAACAGATCGTATCTTGTGGTCTCCTTTGGAGACTGCGCGGTCACAGCCAATGTTCCTGCCATGCGCAACCAATTTAAGATCGACGAAATACTGACGCGGAGCTATGTGGAAAACGCGACTGCTCAGCAGGCCATCCCAAACGTGAACGTTCCTCGTTTGCTGAAAAAAGCCCGGCCGGTTCATGAATTCATCAATGTGGATGTGTTCCTCCCCGGTTGTCCTCCTCCGCCCGACGCAGTCCTGTTTGCAATCAGCGAGCTTCTCGAGGGGCGCATACCCGACCTTTCGGGGAGAACTCGCTTTGGAGCCTAACCCCACACGGGAGGTAGCATGATGGCCCAACAAATCGTCATAGAGCCGATAACCCGCATAGAAGGTCACGGCAAGATTACGATACAACTCGATTCAAGTGGCAAAGTGAGCGATGCCCAAGTTCATGTAACCCAGTTCAGAGGATTTGAAAAGTTTTGTGAGGGCCGTCCTTTCTATGAAATGCCTTCGCTTGTGGAGAGAATCTGCGGCATTTGTCCGATTAGTCATTCGGTAGCCTCGGCCAAGGCGTGCGACGCAATACTCGGAGTGCTTATTCCGGCACCTGCAACTAAACTCCGGCGATTGCTCACTTGCGCATCGTTTATCCAGTCACACGCGTTGAGCTTCTTCCATCTTTCAGCGCCTGATTTGCTCCTCGGCATGGATGCCGATCCTGCCAAGCGTAACATTTTCGGGGTCGTGGAAGCCAACCCTTCTATCGCGATGGACGGAATTCGCCTGCGGCAAATCGGGCAGCAGATCATCGAATGGTTCGCAGGTAAGCGCATTCATCCGTCGTGGGTTGTTCCCGGAGGGGTCAATGAAGCTCTCACGGAAGAGCATCGGCAAAAGATGCTCTCGCTGATCCCGGAAGCATACGAGATCGTGGACCGCACGCTGATCTGGTTCAAGGGGGCTATGGACAATTACCGCGACGAGATCCGCACATTTGCCAACTTTCCGACCATGTTCCTGGGCCTAGTAGATAACAAGGGAAACCTGGAGCACATGGACGGCACTCTCCGTTTCATCGACTCCAAGGGGAGATTTGTGGCTGACGCTGTGGACCCCGCTCGTTACCAGGAGTATATCGGTGAAGCGGTTGAACCTTGGTCCTATCTAAAATCGCCGTACTATGCGCCGGAGGGATATCCGCAGGGCATCTACAGAGTGGGACCCGCGGCTCGGCTGAACGTTTGCAGCGGTTGCGGTACACCTAAGGCGGACCAGGAGTGGGCTGAGTTCACCAAACTGGAGCGTGGGCCAGTCCTGAGTTCGTTCTACAATCATTACGGACGACTCATTGAGATTCTGTACTCGATAGAAGTGATGGAGAAGCTCCTGAACGACCTCGACATTCTTAGCCCTCACGTGCGGGCGTTTGCAAGGCCGAACCATTACGAGGGGATTGGAGTGGTGGAAGCGCCGCGAGGCACTCTGATTCACCATTACAAGGTTGACGAAGAGGGGCTTATCACATGGGTCAACCTAATCGTTGCCACAGGGAACAACAATCTCGCAATGAATCGCGGGGTTCTTCAGGTTGCAAAACAGTTCATCACCGGGGATAAGATTTCTGAAGGAGCGTTGAACCGAGTTGAGGCTGTGGTCAGGGCGTTTGATCCATGCCTGAGCTGCTCGACTCATGCGATTGGCGGGTTGACATTTCCCATTCAACTGGTCGGTCCTGACGGGACTGTTTTGGACGAGGTGCGGTGACAATTACAACGTATTGGGATTTGCAGCCCAAATAACGAACTTGGGAAGACAAATCGCCGGAAGTGGGCTAAGGCGACCATGCGTTATGCGTATGGTCGTTTCTTCCTTGAGGTGTTCAATCCGTTCGATCTCTGGCGAGTTTCCTCACTGCGATGCGTGATCTCTTGTGGCATGATGTGTGCGGCGCACGTTATTGCGTGAGCACTATCGGTTTCAAAGCAAAATTGGTCACAAGGTGTTGGATCAGATCCGGAGTGAACCAGGCGCGACTGTCCAACAGCTTGGTCGAGTCGCCCGTCCACATAAGCAGCCGTTCCGTCCGTGCTGGCTCAAATATTTGCTGAATGAACTCTCTCCAAATAAGTTTTGCAAGAATATCCGCAATTGGAGCGTAGCCAGGACAGTCCAGGTGGGATCCGAAGAACGAAGCGAACCGCATGCGTAACTAAAGAAGGGCGTGTAATCCAAACGATGGCGTTCTGGCTGGTCACCACGTGCCGCTGGCCTACGCTGTAGGATAGCCTGATCAACATCGCTGCACCTGTTTGATGTCGTAAGCAAAGCGCAGATATAAACCTATAAGTCAGCTAAATGACAAGAGATATGGCCGTTCTTCAGTTTGACACCCCGTGAGAATTGTATTAGTGTGCAACTTGGCCAGAAGGCGTGTCAGGCATGACGCTGCAAACGAGAGGGGGGCCTTTGCGGAGAGATATCACGGTACTGGGAAGAGGGGAGTTCGGCATGGTTACCATTCCCGCGAAACTGAAAAATCTGATTCAGGGGGTTACCGACGAAATTTCAGCGGCAGTGGGCGGCGCATGCGCTTCAGTGAGACCTTTTCTTAAGCGGAATGAGGCACCATTCTTCCCAGACTACACCGATCATGGTATCGAGCACGTTGAGAGTGTCCTGAGGACCTCTGAGCTTATAATAGGTGACCAAGCGTGGGAAGTCTTTTCCCGACAGGATGCCGCTGTGCTGGCGCTCGCAACTCTGGCCCATGACCTTGGCATGTTAATCAACGTAGAGGGATTCATATATCTTACAGACCCGAGCCGGCATGAAATAGTTCTCTTCGAGCCAGACGACCAGCCATGGCCCAAGCTGTGGCGTGAGTTTCAACTAGATGCACGGCGATTTGATGCGCCGACGTTGATAAATTTGCTGGGATCACCGGAGCCTGTCACCATTCAAGAGATGGAGCCAGGTGGATTCACTGAACGAGGAATGAGAATCGCCGGAGAGTTTCTGAGACGTCACCATCACCGTTTGGCTCATGAGATCCTTGTCTTGGGCATGCCATCCGAAAGCGGAAGGTTGTCCCTATTTGGTGAGGTTCCAGAGTATCTGAGGGAGTTATCGGGCATCGTGGCCAGGAGTCATGGCATCCCTGTCCGGGAGTGCGTCGAGCCGCTGAAGAAGCAGGATCGTTCTGGGCACCGCGAGTGTCGTCATGTGCATCCGGTGTTTCTTATGGTACTGGTTCGTCTTGCAGATTATTTGGATCTTGACATCGGACGTGCTCCTGCCTCGATATTGGCTGCAAAGTCGCTTCGGAGTCCGATTTCACGGCGAGAATGGTGGTCGCATCGGGCAATAGTGGATTGCCATTCACTTGATGATGATCCGGAGTGCCTCAATCTTGTTGTGGAGCCATCGGCAGTGGCCGACGTAGCCACCTTCGGTGTCATAGAAGATAAAATAACCGGGATTCAGCAGGAACTCGATTCGTGCTGGGCTGTCCTCGGGGAAGTCTACGGGCGATTTCCTCCGCTAAACCGACTATCGCTCAAAATCAGGCGAATTCGATCAAACATTCGGGAATCATCTATACTCCTGCAGTTGCCGTTCGTTCCCCACAGGGCATCGCTCGAGTCCGCGCGGGCAGACCTTCTTAAGCTGCTTATTGAACCATTGTATGGTGACCATCCAGGAATCGGAATTCGCGAACTTATTCAGAATGCTATAGACGCTGTTCGGGAGTTAGACTTCATTGTAGGAAGCGCCTCATCTAATGGGATGACTGTAGATAAAGAGGATCTGGACGGCGATGTTGTTGTGTATTTCGAACACGATGAGAAAGGCGAATATTGGGTAGTAGTTGCAGACCAGGGAATCGGAATGACTTGGGCGACTGTGTGTAAGTACTATTTGACCGCTGGAGCCTCGTTCCGACAGTCCGGCGCATGGAAGAAAACATTTGCTTACGATTCCGGCGTTTCTAAGGTTTTACTCTCTGGCCGTTTTGGAATCGGCGTTCTAGCGGCTTTCCTCCTCGGAGATCGTGTTTATGTTTCCACACGTCACGTTGAGGAATCAGAAAACCAAGGGATTGAATTGCAATTCGGTCTCGACGATACAAGTATCGAGATGAGGTGGGTAAAGCGGAAGGTGGGGACGACTGTAAAGGTTAGAACTGCTAAAGCTACTGTGGAACGGTTAACGCAATCTCAGTCGTGGGGGTCGCCGTGGGAGAGAGAAAATTGGGACTGGTACTGCCTGGAAAAGCCGGTGCTTACGCGACTAGATGTTAAAGGCAAACAACTAAGTCCAAAGTACAAACTTCCTCCTGCTGAGGGACCACTACCGCTCGATTGGCACCGCATTGACGTGCCAGGCTACCAGGCCATCGACTGGTCTTATCGCAGAGATCTCCCGCATCTTGTCTGTAACGGAATATTGGTTCGCCCTTATAAATATATCGGCGATCATCGATATTCTAGACAGTTTAGACCGTCGGACTGGGATGATCATGATGAAACGTGCACTCATCTTACCTTAGAGTCACCCAAGCTATCTGTGTTCGATCCTGACGGACGACTTCCACTCAATTTGGCGCGTAGCGAACTGGCTCGCTCGGACGGCGAGTTAGAAACCCGTATTGTCGACGACGTTTGCAGAAACTTCATTGCGTTTTGTCTTGCTAGAGGTCCCCAGGGCAGGATGGTCTCAAGAGACCGATTCGCTTCTTACACTCGTTTGACGTATCCTGGATGGCACAGCTCTTCCTCCTCGCTCTGGCCCCCTTTTGGATTCTTTTTTGATACTTTGGATGGATGGGGTGTTTCAGATCCGTGGAATATCTCACATTTCTCTTCGAAAATAGGTCTTTTGATTCGGGTGTCCGGCAGACGTCTTCAAGTGTCTCAGAAAGTGGTTGATTTGGCACAGGAGAAATATGGCTTGACGTGTGGTGTAGAATCGGACGGTAATCTGGTGCCTTTTGACCATTGGCACAGGAAACTTATTCTATATTCAACGCTCGAATGTTTACCAGCGTTTCGAGGATTGAAGCTGAGAGGCCTGCGAACCTTAATGCCAGTCAAGTGGTATGAGAGATTCTGCTCAAAGCAGCGGAAATTTGTGGTCAAATCAACGCAAGTTGAATCGAAGACGTCCGACAGTGTGACATTAACTGTGGGTGATTGCCCGGGTCCAGAGCCTGTCTTAGGTACGCTGGCGGACGATCTGCGCAAGAATAAAATTTCTTTTGAGAGCATCACAGAGTTTTATATGTTGCCTGCAGATCAGCATCCCGCACCTGGGCGCATTGCGAAGCTCTGGCAGGAAGCAATTGGCGGGCCAATTGTCCCCTTCAATAAAGGTGACCGTCAGCGATTAGCAACAAAGCTGCCGTCGGAGTTTGAACGTCATTTGCAAGAGTGGACGAGCAGTGAGGCACCAAAGCGAACGCGCAAGTTGCCAGCTAGGTAGGATGCGATGAACGAAATGAACCGCATCGGGAAAGAAAAGAGGGCATACAACCCAGAAGATGCAATTTCGTGTGATCCCTGCATGCCACAGGGCAGCAAGCCGTGAAGACCCACTATATAACTAAGGTAATCCCTCAGAAAGACTTCACCTTGATCCTTCTCTTCGAGTCGGGAGATCTCCGGATATTGGACATAAAGCCTAGCATCCAGGGCGGGGCCATTTGGGGGAGACTCAGAGATTGGGAGGTGTTCTCCAAGGTGCAAGTTCAGGAGGATTTCGGAGGATTTGTTTGGACGGATGAGCTTGATTACTGCCCTGATTCGGCCTTCATGGATTCTAAACCGCTTCCTCTCCGGATGCTCAAGGATTTGATGGATGTCTACTCCGTCAAGAAGACAGGCGACACGGAGTACAAGTCCGCCGGGTAATGCAGGTTTATCAATACCTTTATCACATTTAGGTTGTGGTGCACTTTGTGAGCACGATCTACCAGAGTTGAATACAACGGCCCGGAACCCGGCGAATTTGTAGCCCCTCAAATCGAGGGAGCCGACATGGAATGTCCAATCACCGCGGACTGGGCACGGACTGGGAACCAAAATATAATCCTTTAACTCTTACGAAAGAAATGCGTCTAATGTCTTGTAAGGGACATGAGCCCGGGGCAACCTGTTCGCACCATTCTAATCTTGTTCGATAGCGAGGGAGCAATCAGGATGAAATCCAAGATTTCGCAGATGCGGTATATAAACTTATCCATTCTCATAGCCATACTGTGCGTTTTTCCCAGCTTATGCCTGTCTTCCTCAAGGGCCGAGGCTGCGACCGCGGGAGAGGCTGTCGTGGGAGCCATCGAAGGTGAAGCGGAGCTTTCCGGCAGCAGCGGCCAGGAAACAGGGCAATTGCAGACCGGGGGCGTTGTCAAGTCCGACGATGCCGCATCCACAGGGCCGAAGAGCAAGCTGCTCCTGAACTGGGATTCGGGGCTAACAGCCTCTCTAGGGGAATATTCCTCGATTCTGTTGCTGCCGGAAGATGTTAACGCGCCGGCGACTAATATCCAAATGAGTGACGGAATCATGCGGCTCGCCTGGAACCGTCCCGGCGCGGGCCCGCCTAAGCCCTATTCTGTTAGCACCCCGGTAGCTTCCATCCAGCCAGAGTCTTACGATCAGCCGGTTGATTTCATAGTGGAATCGTACGACCCTACCTCCACCGTTATTACGGTCGTGAACGGTCGAGTCAAGGTGACAAATCTTACGGTTACCCCTTTCCAGGAGCAAGTCGTTTCGTCCTGTCAAAGTATCTCTGTCACAATGGGCAAGAGCAACCCGGACCTCATATCTCTTTCGCCAGACGATCTGGGCCGATTAGCCGCCGCCTCAACCATAACCGGCACTATCCCCGCCAACTTCGATGCATGCAGTGCTGTTGCTTCCACTCTGCCTCCTCCTCCGCCCGCAGCGGCTCCTCCTCCACCGTCCACCGGGTACCCCTATCCTTCAATGCCTGATTACTACGTTGAAGATTGGGACGTCGAGGATATCTATCCCCTGCCTGAGATCAGAGTCATGCCGCCAAGGCCGGGAGGCGTGATTGTAATCGTTATTCCCGGCATCGGGAGCCTATTTGTCACCATTCCTTTCGAGGGCGGATGGGTTGTTGATCCCGCGGTCATCCAAGTTTACGCAGGGACCGTATTCCTGGAGCGCATAATCTACTTTGATCGCCACTACTTGAGAGATTGCCGGCTGCGCCAAAGGGAGTTGAACAATCTCATATACCTTGCTCAGGTCACCGGTAACAGAAGGCTGCTCCTGGACGCACAGCGCGAACTGGGCTACATGAATATCAGAGCACATTGGGCCACGCGAAGAATCGACGGAATCGAGCGTAGAATCGCGGCCTTCCAGGGCGAGCAACGGAACCTGGCGGGCAGGTTGCCCCGAGGCCTGAACCTGCACGATGCTATTGCCCATTCGTTTGACTCCCCCAGGAACCTGCCCGTGGTTCAGACACTTCAGCACAGACTAAACACCCAGTTGAACGTACAGAATCACTTAGCCAATGTGGCCGGCCAGGAATTGGCTCAACTGCGGGCAAGAGTTGCTCGGCAAAGCAATCCGGCCGCGCGTCTGGCGATGGTCTCGGATCTGGACAAAATGAGAAGCGATCTTGCAACAGGCCGACTGCCGCTTAGCACCAAGCAGAACCAGGTCAAGAGTCTGGTCAAACAACTGTCACAGGAGCGAGATGTTAATAAGAGGCAGAAGCTTGAAAACCATCTGTTGGGCCGAATAAAGAAGAGTGAGGTTCAGCCGCCACCTAATGTATTGAATCCGAACAGCCTCAATATGCTGAAGGGACAGCTCGCCAAGTACCCCAATGCTTTGCAGCGTCAGGTTCTCCAGAAGAGGTTTACCGGTCTCGAACAATCGGCCGATGCCAGAAGGCAAGAGGAAGCCAACAGGCAGCAGATAGAGGAGATCACGTCCCAGGCTGTAAAGGAGAAGAATACTCAGAAGCAGAAAGAGCTTTTGGGCCGAATGAATCAACTCCTGAAATCTCCCACCGCTATCGGAGCAGCAGGGATCGGAGCGGCCGGGGTCGGAGCCTCAGGGCTACGGCTACTCCAAAAGAGGCAAAATCTCGAACGTCAAATAGCCGGTGAAAAGAACAAACAAAAAAGGGAAACCCTCCAGAGGAGTTTGGAGGAGCTAAAGACAAAACAGGCTGAAAATCAGCGCAAACATCAACTTGAACTTCAGAAACAGACCGATCTGGAACACCAAAAGCAACTCCAAAAACAAAAGCTTCAGCAGGTGAAACCTCTGCCGCAGCAACTGCCCCAAAAGCAACTCAACCAGGAGCGCATCCATCGAGAACAACTCCCCAAGCAGAAGCTAGAACAGAACCAGCTTCAACAACAGAAGCTGCACCAGCAACAGCTTGACCAAGAGCGGCTACGTAAGCAGCAGCTCGATCAAGAACGGCTTCGCAAACAGCAACTCAACCAGCAGCAAAAACGACAAGAGCAGTTGCGCAGCAAACAGTTGGAACAGGAGCGACTGCACAAGCAGCAACAGGAGCAGGAGCGGTTAAGACTTCAGAAGTCTCAACAGGAACAGCTCCATCGACAGCAACTTCAACAACAAAAGCTTCAGCAAGGACGATTGCAACAACAACAGTTACAACAGCAACAGCTTCGGCAACAACAGCTTCAACAGCAGCAACTTCGCCAACAGCAGCTTCAGCAGCAACAATTACGTCAACAGCAACTTCAACAGCAGCAACTGCGTCAGCAGCAACTTCAACAACAACAGTTGCACCGGCAACAGTTGCAAAAGGAGCAGCAGGAGAAGTTGAAAGGTAAATAGGAGGGGCAGGTTATTAAGACAAAAAAGATCCGGATGTGGTGAATGCGCGAAATGTGGATTCGCCGCAGTCGTTACTCGTTTCCAGCATCACAGTAGGGTGGGCATCCTGCCCGCCATAAGAAACCAACGGGCGGGACGCTCATCCTCTACTCGGGATTGTTATGCGCACTATCCGCATAGCCAGGCACACCGAGTTGCTTAAAGATACGGGTTGCAGTAAACTCCGGGATCTCGCGATGACGGGGCACCGAGGTACGACAATTGGTCGCGGGATTCTCCCAAATCGAGTGCTCCGCGCCTTCCCGTACAAGCCGACAACCGTGCCGGCGCAAGTCGTGAAGCAGGTCACGCCTTTTCATACTGTTGCCGTCTGAGGTTCAACAGTTATATGGGACGCCGCGGTCAGCAGCAAATGGATGGGCTCTTCCAAATCGGCCGATGGATCGGTACAAGATGGATCGGGTTGAGGGAGCGGCTCGCCGTGGAGCAAGTTCGTCTCTGCCATGTCCACCAGGGCACTTGCTAACAGCCTACGGGCTTCCTTTAGGGTTTCTCCATAGGTGATGGTGCCGGGGAAATCCAACACTTCCGCATGCACGCCTTTATCGAGGAACTTGTATGTAGCTTTGTAGGTCAACATACCGCGCTGCTCCACATGCTGCTTGTTGATGTGTCTCACCGTGTAACAATTTACAGCCTACAGCACCATTTTTCGGTTTGCAAGGCAAGGGTCCTCAATAATTCTCAAAATGTAACCGTTCACCTTCCAATCAATCCCTTGCCGGCGCTCCAGCGGATGAAAGTGCAGCAAATCAGAATTCTCGGCGCACTCTGCGGTGAACCAGTACGATTATTATTCTCCGTCCAGAGCATGGCGCACCGCGTCTAGGAATTGTTTTACATTATAAGGCTTCCATACGAACCCTTTTGCGGACAGTTCCAATTCGGCACTCGTAGGATTGTCAGCGGAATAGCCACTGGCTATCAGGACCTTTGCACCCGGGTCAATTCTCAGCAGTTCGTCAAGACATTCGGCTCCACCCATTTCCGGCATTATCAAATCGAGTATGATCAGCGAGACCCGATTAGCCTCC
This sequence comes from uncultured delta proteobacterium, assembly GCA_963789265.1. Classification (GTDB taxonomy): domain Bacteria; phylum Desulfobacterota; class Desulfomonilia; order Desulfomonilales; family Desulfomonilaceae; genus CAWBBA01. Next base: position 999,511 of record CAWBKB010000001.1, read on the forward strand.
GTCTTATACAATTCCAGCGCCTCTCGGCCGTTCGTCGCCGTGATAACCTCGTACCCGGCTCTGACGAGAATCGTCCGGGCCAAATCTCTTATCAAATCCTCGTCATCAACCAATAATACGGTCTCCGTCCCGATTTGAATCGCGGGCCTTTGGCACGCACCCACTTGTGCGGCATCCTCATCGAGTGCCGGCAAATATACTCGAAACGTGGACCCTTCGCCCACTGTGCTTTCGCATTCTATGTAACCGCCATGCTGTTTGACAATGCCGTAAGTCACAGCAAGCCCCAGGCCGGTTCCTCGGCCCATTCCTTTGGTAGTGTAGAACGGCTCGAATATGTGGTCCAAGACTTCCTTCCTTATGCCGCGTCCGGTGTCGGATACTGAAACCATTACGTAACGGCCGTGCTTTGCACCAAGGTGACTCCGGCAGAACTCGTCATCGAGAACAACACCGGTCGTCTGCATGGTCAGCTTCCCTCCGTTCGGCATGGAGTCCCTTGCATTTACCGCCAGGTTCATGAGCACCTGCTGGATTTGAGCCGGGTCCGCATAAGTCGTGGCGGTCAGTTCTTGCTCCAACGAAACTGCAATTGTGATCATTTTGGGCAGGGTTCTGAAAAGCAAATTCTTGACCTGGTCCACCTGTTGATTCAGGTCCATCGGGGTGAGCCTGGGCTCGACCTTTCGGCTGAATGTGAGGAGGCTTCGGACTAATTCAGCTCCCTTTTTAGCCGATTCACTTATCTTGCGGAGATCTACCCGGACAGGCTCCCCCAGACTCTTGTCCATGAGAAGGTAATCCGCATATCCTAAGACAACGGTGAGAAGGTTGTTGAAATCATGAGCTATTCCACCGGCTAACGTACCCACCGCTTCCATTTTCTGAGCATGAAATAACTGTTTCTCCAGAAGGACTTCCGACGTCACGTCTCGCTTTACGGCTACAAAGTTGGCGATCTCACCACAATTATCGCGAACAGGGGCTATGGTTGTCTCCTCAAAATAAACGGAACCGTCCTTCTTTCGGCTGGTTAATCGCCCATTCCAGACATCTCCCCTTGCAAGCGTGTCCCACAACTGTTTCCGGAATGCCTTGTTATAATCAGAGCATCCGAGAGGGCTGAGTTTCTTGCCCGCGATTCCGTTGCGGCAGTACCCGGATATCCGCTCGAAAGCGGGATTGACGTACTGGATGTTCCCCTCCTTATCGGTGATCGCAATTGCTTCGGCGATCTGTTCCACGGCCGTAGCCAACCGCCGCTGAGCTTCCTGTGATTTGCGGCGATCTGTGACATCTATCAACGTCACCAAGTCCGCATTCTTGCCCTGAAAACAAACGGTCTTCGAGTATATCTCCAGCCATTTTGTTTTGCCTGTTTTTGTTATTACACGAAATGAATACGATGGGATGACTTGGGCGTCGCCTGAGAGTTTTCTCTTTGCCTGCTCCCCGACAAACGCCCGATCGTCAGGATGAATAGCAGCCATGAATTGCTCTAAGCTCCATTGAGCGAGTTCCTCGAACGGGTACTCTCCAATGTCTATGGCCGCCTTATTAAAATAAATTGGCATTCCATCTTGTATGATCGCGATTCCGAGAAAGGACTGCTCTGAAATGAGTCGAAATTTTTCCTCGTTCTCCTTAAGCTGTTCCTTACACTGTCGAAACGCTGTCTCAGCACTCCGACGCTCCTCAAGCAGGCGGGTAAGTTCTGCAATTCGACGGCGCGCTGTCTCCAATTCCGTCTGCAGTTCATTGATTTTGATATTGCCTTCGTCCATAGCAACCCCCCGTAAGGACGCTTGACGGTATGTAGAATGGAATTGTTACTTTGGACGGCACAGACCTATCGCGGCAGCAGCCGGAGCAGGAATGACAGGTGACCTCCCGTCACGGTGAGCCTTCAGAGGTTTCTATATTGGACGGCCAAAATGACATATCCTTAATGGCAACTCTAGCACATCATCGCGATTCCGAGAAGCGACTATTTGCAAAAGGACGGCTTTCTGAGCCACAACTTCCGAGGAGGCACCAGGCTAACTCTGCACAAAGATTCGAGTAACCCTGGGAGAAATCTTGCAAATTATCTCGTAATTGATCGTTCCCCCGTTGGCCGCGATCTCGTCCGCAAGGATTTCTTCATCCCCTTGGCGCCCGATGAGAACCGCTTCGTCACCTACCTTGACTCCGGGCACGTCGGTCACATCGATCATAGTGGCATCCATACACACCGTCCCCACCACCGGAACTCTGCACCCTCTGACGAGGACCTGTCCGACATTCGATTGGAAGCGGGGATAGCCGTCGTTGTACCCCACGTGCAGTGTAGCTATGCGGCACGGCTGGGTAGTGACGAAGCGCCGATTATATGAGATGCATCTGCCTGCCGGATGCTCCTTGATCTGGGCGATCTTGGTCGAAAAGGTGATCACCTGTTCGAGTCGAACCAACGAACGCACTGCTTCAGATGGATACATGCCGTATATTCCCAGGCCGGGCCTGACCATGTTGAAGTGGGTTTGCGGAAATCTGACCACTGCCGCGGTGTTCCCCGCATGCACGTATCGGAACGCATGCCCCCGGCGTGTTAAATCATCCACGAGCGATTGAAAAGAGCGGGTCTGCTCCAGCGTATATTCATCGTCACGCGGGTCGTCCGCGCCGGCGAAATGAGTCATAATGCCTTCGACATCCAGATTTCTCATGCATAGCATTGCTTCGATGAAAGGGATTGCATCATCTACCCACACTCCGGACCTTCCCATTCCTGTGTCAATCTTGACATGAACCGGGATCTTCCTCCTTCCCTCGGCGACCCGATCCAGAGCTTGGGCCAACTCCAGAGAAGCCACTACGGAGCTGAGGCGGTATCTAACGATCTTGTCCACTTCTTCCGGGAGGACATTGAACACGAGTATAGGCGCGTCTATCCTATTTTCTCTCAGAGTCGCGCCTTCGTCCGGGAATGCTACCGCAAGGTAGGTCACACCGTTTTCGAGCGCCACCTTAGAGGTCCTTATGGAATCGTTCCCATAACCGAAACTCTTCACCACCGGCATGATTGAGACATCATCGCCGACAATTCCGCGGACCGTCTTTATGTTGGCGGCAATGGCATCCAAGTTGACTACCAGTCGCGTGGGACCGATGGATCCTACCAGGTCCTTGGCTATCCGTTCAAGGCGAAACCAGCGCGAGCCCTTGAACAGAACCACGTCTCCACGGTTCATAATCTTTTCCAGTTCCGCAGCAGCTTCGTTGTGACTCCGAGTGTTGGTCACCTTCCGGGAGTTCATACCCTCCAGTGCCGCGGCTTGTCCGATCAAGGCTGCGTTCTCGCCTACTGTTATAAGATGGTCCAGGCCGGTCCGCGCAACATCCTTCCCCACTGCCAGATGTTCCTCCCGACTGTGCAGTCCCAGATCGAGCATTTCACTTAGGATAGCGATTTTGCGGCGGCCTTTGCCCACTTTGGCAAGAACGTCCAGTGCTCCTTTCATGGACGCGGGGTCTGAATTGTACGTGTCGTTGATGAGCGTGACGCCGGTCACCGTGGTATGAATCTCGAGCCTCATCGGAGACGGATGAAACTCCTCGAGACCTTTCCGGATAGCGTCAGGGGATGCGCCCAACAGCGTGGCGCCTGCCGCGGCAGCCAAAGCGTTAAGAACGTTGAACCAGCCTGGAACCGGGAGAGTGATGTCCAGCTTCCTGCCAAAGAGATCCATGCGAAAAGTGTGACCCCTCTCGGGAAGGGTTTCAACACCGTGCGCCGTTACATCAGCTTTGCCGGAGATTCCGAAAGTGACGACATTGGCCCGGAGTCGGCCCAAAAGGCTCATGCTCAAAGGGTCGTCCGCGTTGAGAATCAGGAAGGAATCGCTTTTCAAGTTTTCGAAAAGCCGCTGTTTCTGCTCCAGAGTATTCTCGACATTACCCAGACCGCCGATGTGGGCCTTGCTTATTACCGTAAGTATCCCATGATCCGGCCGGATCATCCTTTCCAGTCGGTCCATCTCACCGGGAAGGCTTATGCCCGCCTCCATCAGCGCCACGTCATGTTCGGGCCGCATCCCGAGGAGCGCAAGGGCTGCTCCCACTTGGGTGTTATAGGAAAGCGGCGATCTGTAAGTCTTTTGCTCCAAGCACAGTATAGACGCGAGCATCTCCTTTACGAGAGTCTTACCGTTGCTGCCGGTGATCCCCACCACAGGACAACCGAAGCGACTGCGATACGATGATGCGAGTTCCTGGAGCGCCTTCAGGGTGTCCGCAACTTCTATGATCGTCGCACCTTCGGGAATCGGCTTGTCAAAGAGGTCCGAGCGACCGGTCACGACGGCTCTCACGCCCGCGGCCAGCGCATCTTCCACAAAGTCGTTCCCGTTGAAGTGCTGGCCTTTGATGGCCCAGAATATATGATCCTCGCCCAAAGGCTTGCGAGTGTCGATCGACACGCCCGAGATCAATCCCGCGGCCGGGCCTTTTACGCGCAAAGGTTGAATTTCTTGAACAACTTGGCTTAAACTAAGAAATTCCGGGTTCTCGATCCCATGTTTCTCAACTACATTGGACCGCGCACATGTTTGCATTTCTTGCGTCTCATCAGTATCGCGCGGGTCAGGCGGGCACGAGAACGCGGCGGTAAACAGATCCGTTTTCATGGTAACGATCTACCATGAGACATGACATAAGACAATAGCAAGGCCGCGTCTTGACGGCTTGGGCTGGACCAATCAATATGAACGTCGTCTATCCATGAACCAAGTGTTAAAACGCATTAATGGTGTCCAATCGATGGCGATTGGGCAGAGGTTCTGACTGAAGGTGCAATTTGAAACCTGCGTTACGCGGGACGAAGGAATTCCTTCTTCAGTGGGATGGGCATCCTGCCCGTCATTAAGCGACAGGCAAGATGCCTGTCCCACCAGTCCCGAGAACGTGGGACAGACCGAACCTCGGATCGAAGTCCAGGGTGACGAGTGATCTGCAAGGCTCATTCTTACATTCTGAGAAAGTCAGGACATGATGGTTGAACAACATTACAAATACAAGCGCGATGATTTCGGTGAGATGCCGGTCAAACTCAATCATTTGACGATTTATCTGAACTTCCTGAGCTCATTCGTCGAAGCGACCATCCTGCTGGACATTACCGCAAAACAACCGCTGAATCTAATCGAGCTTGATGCCAAAGACTTGGAAATCGTGCGGGTGGCATGGGTCGAGAAGGCGCCCGGCCGCGGAAATGAAACTTTGGATCTCGAATATGATTATCTCCGGGAAAAGAACAAGCTCGTGGTCAACCTGCCTCACAACTTGCAACCCGGCGAACGTTTCAGCATCCGAACAATCACACGATGCGTTCCTTCGGATCGGTTGCTCGAAGGGATTTACAAGGATACTACGCCTCCGGCGGCTCCACAGCAGTTCATCTCCCAATGTCAGCAATGGGGCTTTCAACGCATAATGCCCATCTTTGATGATTGCCGTGCAAAATGCACTATGACTACAACGCTGGAAGCCGATGCTCGATACACTCACCTGATAAGCAACGGCAACATAAGCAAAAGACTGAATCCTAACGGCAGGCCCACCGCAAAACCCGGCGATCCCAGCCGCCAGATCATCACGTATGAGAATCCCGTTCCCATGGCGCCGTATCTCTTCTTGGCGGCCGCGGGGACTTGGGACATGCTGGCCGATTCCGTCGCGTATGAATCAGGCCGGAGAGTGCGGCTAGAATACCTCGTTCCACCCGGCCGCACGGACGACGCGCGCATCCCGATGGAAATACTCAAACAATCGGTCCTGTGGATACGCAAGACTCAGGATTATGAATATACAGGGGAAACGTATCGAACCATTTGCATGAACAAGTCGAATTTCGGTGGAATGGAGAACGTAGGGAACACTACGGTGGTAACGGATGCGGCCCTGATCGACGAACACACTTTGGATAGGTCTCTCATGTACGCCCATGCCGTGATGGTCCACGAGTTCGAACATAACCAGTGCGGCAGCGAAACCACCATGGAGACTCCGTTCGACGTCTGGTTGAACGAAGCTTATACGGTGCATGTCGAACGTGCCTTCACAGCGGATGTCTTTGATCCGGCATTTGTTCGCCTAACGCAAGTGGACAGCATTCGCAGCCCGCTTCTGGGGCCTTTGGCCATAGAGGACGGCGGTCGCGTGGGCCGCATCGTTCGGGAAGGGTTCAATGACCCGGATGACTTGATTGACGGTGTGACGTACGTTAAGGCCGCGGAAGTAATCCGCATGCTGCGTCTCATCGTCGGAAAGGAAGCGTTCCGAGCGGGGAAGAATCTCTACTTTGCCAGATATCGGCACTCCAACGCAAATACGGATCAATTCTTCGAGTGTTTTGAGCAGGTCTCCGGCCGTTCGCTGGATCGGTTCAAGAAGAGTTGGCTCTACAGGATCGGCTACCCTCGTGTAGTTGCGTCCACGAGTTACGACCCTGCAAACAGTGAATTCCACGTAGATCTCCGACAAGAATCGACATCCGACAACGAGCCGTTTCACTTGCCGTTGGAAGTGGCACTCGTGGACGTGGAAGGCAGAGTCGTTTCAGGTACGGAACAAGTATTTGAATTAAATAAAGAAAGGTCACGATTGACCTTTCAAGGCATTGCGGAAGAGCCCGCATTCGCTTCGCTGAACCGTGACTACTCTTTTTACGGAACTTTCCGCCAAGAGGATGCTTCACATGAAACTTTGGCCACGCAGGTGCGCCTGGACACGAACGCTTTTAACCGCGTGGAAGCCATGCGGAGACTTACCGACCGTCAGCGGGTCAACTTGCTCCTGGATCCCGGCTACGTCATAGATCCTGCTTGGGTGGACCTCTACGGCGAGATCCTCGAGGATCGAAACCTGCCCGCGGCACTCAAAGCGGTACTTTATTCGTATTGACGAGCAGCCTCTGGATAGGGACTACTGCACGTGGTATCCTGAACTGGTAGTCGCACGAGAAAAACTCATGCGCGCGGTAAATCAGGCTCACCGTGAAGATCTGAAAAGAGTTTTTCACGAGATCGATACATACCGGCCGAGACAATCACCGAAGGACGGGATCGAAGACCGCATCCTCAAGCACGCGCTACTGGACCTGATCGCCATAGATGACGCACCTGAAAGCCACGGGCTCGTCATGAACCACTACCGCTCCGCGACTACCGCGGCGGACCGGGTTTCTGCACTTCTGGCTTTGAACCGAAGTTCCGCGGCAGAACGTCGTGAAATTCTTGAACAAGCCTATGAAGCCTGGCACACGCACCTGAGCGGGTACGGGAATTATCTTGCCGTGGTTGGCGCCGGCACCCGGGAGGATGTCTTTGAGATGATTGAAGCTGAAAAGAAACGGGCTTCCTTTGATATCACTCAACCCACCTGGTCCAGAGCGCTTTTCTTATCCATGGCCACCAACAACAAGATGATCTGGACCGACCGCGGCATACAACGGGTTGCCGATACGGTGATAGAGCTTTCCCGCATCAATGCCTTCACGGCAAGTCGGCTGCTCAACACCTTCCAACACGCTCGAAAACTCAAGCCTGACTTGCAGCGACTGGTGACACCCGCACTGGAGGCTATTGCACTGGCAGTTCCGGAACAAGTGAGCCCCTCACTACATGGTCAAGCAAAAGCTTATCTGGGTTGAGGACTCAGCCGTGGGAAGGTGCAAAAGGTCCGGAGTGGCATAGGATGTGGTGAATCCCCTGGTAGGGAAGTGAACCGCATGGCTGGGACCGGTGGGACAGGCATCCTGCCTGTCGCTTAGGCAGGCAAGATGCCTGCCCCACTATTCTTTGTCCAACAATGTACCTCGAACACGCCAAAGGCGTGGTTCCCCCGCGTTCGTGGGGTTCACCACATCCTTGTATTTTAGGGCCTATAAGGACATGACTACCTTGACCCCGGCCGTCCTGCCGCATCTGGAGTAAATTTCATGAAAACGGAGCACAAAGTGATAGCCCTCTCAGTGGCTTTCTTTGCCTTTATCTGCCTGACCGACGCACTGGTCCAATCTATGGTGTTTCATCAGATGTCCTTTTGGGATTCACTATTCATGAAGGTGCCCAAAGAGGATGTGTATCATCGCACACTCATCACAATTTGCTTCCTTGTTTTCGGGGTGATCGTGGCGAGGATCTTCAGAAAACAAGGTAGAGCCGAAGAAGCGCTTCGAGAGAGCGAAGCACGATTCAGGCACATCTATGATAATTCGCCCGTCATGATGCACTCGATAGATCGGCAGGGAATTGTGCGAAATGTCAACGGAAGATGGCTTGAGGAAATGGGATATTCCCGAGACGAAGTTCTAGGGCGCAACCTTGACTTTGCAATGACCCCCGAGTCGGCAAGCAGGGTATTGCATCCTATCGCCCGCGAATTCTGGCGCAGCGGGGAAGCCAAAAACTTGGAGTATCAGTATGTGAAAAAGGACGGATCGATAATAGATGTGATTGTGGACGCTACCGTTATGAACGACCCCGCCTGGGGCAAAGTGAGTTTGTCCACGGCCCGCAACGTCACCGCTCGAAAGAAGGCGCAGAGGGATTTGATCGAAGCTCGGGAAGCCGCAGAGCAGGCGAATCGGGCCAAGAGCGAATTCCTCGCGAATATGAGCCATGAGATTCGCACGCCTATCAACGGAATAATCGGCATGACCGAGTTGGCCCTTAATACTGAACTCGCCCCCGAGCAGCGCGAATACCTCGAAACAGTCGAAATGTCGGCAGAGTCACTTCTTACGCTTGTCAATGATTTCCTGGACTTTTCCAAGATCGAAGCGGGGAAGCTCGATCTCATCGCTATGGACTTCAGCCTGCGGGATTTCATCGGAAACACCATGAGCACCCTTGCCCTGCACGCCCACAGGAAAGGTCTTGAATTAGTCTGCCACATACCTTCCACTACGCCTGACGGACTGATCGGAGATCCCGGCCGCCTTCGTCAGGTACTCGTGAATGTGGTCGGAAACGCCATCAAATTCACCGACCGAGGAGAGGTAGTGGTACGGGTCGAGGTGGATTTCGAAGATGGAACCGAGGTTATGTTGCATTTCACGGTAACGGACACCGGTATCGGCATTCCTGTCGACAAGCGGGAAACGATCTTTCAGACCTTTGAGCAGGTGGACACGTCAACATCGAGAAAATACGGCGGAACAGGGCTGGGGCTGGCGATCTCTTCGCAACTGGTTCACAACATGAAAGGCCGCATTTGGGTGGAAAGCGAACTTAACAAGGGGAGCACCTTCCATTTCATTGTCGGACTTGAGCTGCACAGTCAGTCGGAGCCGGCGCCCATCGCCGGACAGATGCCCGACATGAAAGACTTGCCGCTGCTCATCGTTGACGACAACGCCACGAACCGACGAGTCTTGGAAGAAATGGTGCTCCAGTGGGGGATGAAACCTACCACTGTGGATAGCGGAAAGACAGCTTTGGTCGCTATGGAAGCCGCACATAATGTTGGGCGGCCTTTCAAATTGATTCTCACTGATTGCATGATGCCGGAGATGGACGGTTTCCAACTGGTCGAGCGAATTGGCCGGGATTCGCGTCTCAATGCCTCCACCATAATCATGCTCACTTCCGCGGGCGAGCGAGGCGATGGCGCGCGCTGCGTGAATCTAGGGATTTCTGCCTACTTATTGAAGCCAATCAAACAGTCGGAATTACTCTTCACGATTTCAAAGGTGCTCCAGGCCCCGCAGGCAAACGCAGCGGGCAATTCACTCATTACCCGTCATTCAATACGAGAGAGCAGACGCCGGTACCGAATACTTCTAGCGGACGACAATGCAATAAACCGTAAGGTGGCCGACGGTATGCTCAAAAGAATGGGACACACCGTTTTCATTGCGACAAACGGACGGGAGGTTCTGGACTTTGTGGAAAAGCAAAGCCTCGATTTAATTTTGATGGACATTCAAATGCCGGACGTTGACGGCTTTGAGGCCACCCAGGCTATAAGGATGCAAGAGAAGACCACAAAAGAGCACCTCCCTATTGTAGCCATGACCGCCCACGCTATGAAGGGCGACAAAGAAAGGTGCATACAGGCTGGTATGGATGCCTATATCGCCAAGCCGATCAATGCCAAACAACTCTTTGACACCGTAGAGAATCTACTTCGAGGTCGCGAAACAGCCGACGAGACTCCGGATATCTCCGACGTGCTGCCGCTTGCATTGGACAAAGCCAAAATACTTGAACGAATTGGAGGTGACAGGGATCTTCTGAACGAACTTGCGGAACTCTTTGCTGCGGAGTGTCCGAGTATGCTGTCCAACGTTCGGGATGCGGTACGGGACGTGCAAGCGGATGCATTGGAGAAAGCTGCTCACGCGCTCAAAGGCTCGGTCGGCAATTTTGCAGCCGAAGCGGCGGTACAGGCAGCGTTGAGGTTGGAGATGATGGGAAGAAACCGCGATATGGCCCAAGCCCCGCAAGCGCTCCAGGATTTGGAGCGGGAAATTCGTCGTGTCCTCAAGGGCTTGGCGGCTCTGGTAAAGGAAAGCGAACGATGAAAATACTTATCGCGGAGGACGATGCAGTCACGAGGAAGCTGCTGCAAGTTCACCTTGCGAAATGGCACCACAAGGTGACTGCTTGCTCCAACGGCAGCGATGCCCGGCAAATCCTCAGAAGTGAAGATCCTCCCAAACTGGTCATTCTAGATTGGATGATGCCTGGAATTGACGGCGTGACGCTCTGTCGTGAAATTCGCAAGTTAGAAAAACACTCTTACACTTACGTCATACTTTTGACTTCACGGAGTTTGAAAGAAGACGTGGTCGAAGGGCTCGAAGCAGGAGCGGACGACTACATCATAAAACCCTTTGATGTTCACGAATTGAAAGTAAGAGTACGGGCCGGAACACGAATTGTGAAGCTGCAGGAGGATCTCATCGCTGCTCTGCACGCTTCGGAGTTCCAGGCATCGCATGATGCGCTCACAGGTCTGTGGAATAGACGTGCAATTCTGGAAAAGGTCCAGCAAGAACTCGATCGCTGCAGTCGGGATGGCACGAATCTTGGATTAATTATTGCTGACGTCGATCACTTCAAAGAGGTGAACGATCATTACGGACATCTTGCGGGAGATGCGGTTCTCAGGGAATTGGCCGTGAGGATCGATTCTTCCAGGAGGTCTTATGACGCGGTGGGGCGGTACGGGGGTGAGGAGTTTATAATTTTGCTTCCGGGCTGCGACGGAGAAGGAGCAGGCGCGTGGGCGGAACGATTCCGCGTCGTGGTGGCAAACGTTCCTCTCCAAACAAAGGAAGGCGAATTCCGTTGCAGCATGAGTTTCGGCGCTGCTGCGCTGGACCTGCGTAGGGATCATGACCTCAACTCTTTGCTCCGGAAGGCCGATGAGGCCCTGCTTCTTGCCAAGAATCGCGGTCGAAACCGTGTCGAACTTTGGCGAAATACAGCCGAGGGACCCGAGCCTCTGATGTCGGCGAGTCAGCAACCTGAGGTGTAAGACAGGATGACCGAGTGTCAGACCGCAAAAATTCTCATTGTAGACGACGAGCCCGATATAGGCCGAATCTTGTCTATCTGGCTGAAAACGGCAGGTTACGATTGTGCTACGGCAACTTCGGGAGAACAGGCATTGGAACTGCTGCAAGACCTGAAGTTTCAGCTCGTGGTCAGCGACATCATGATGCCGGGCATGTCCGGCATAGATCTGCTCGGTTTTATCAAGGACTTGTTCCCTGAGGTGGCTGTCATCCTGGTAACGGCAGTGGACGATCGCAAGACAGCTATCATGACGCTGGAACTAGGAGCGTACGGTTACGTCATCAAGCCATTTGACCGCAACGAGATTCTCATAAACGTCGCTAACGCCTTGGAACGCAGGCGCCTGAAACTGCTAAGCCGCGAGTATGAGCAATCCCTTGAGAGCGAAGTCCGGGAGAAGACACGCGAAGTTCGAGAGCGAGAGGAAGAAATCGTTCTCAGGTTGATTTCCGCTTCCGGCTGGCGTGATGATGAGACAGGCGCTCACGTCAGGCGAATTGGTCTAACAGCATCCGTTATGGCCAAAGAACTGGGATGGACCCGGGACGCGCTTGCCGACATGCGGCTCGCCGCGGCGATGCACGATGTGGGTAAGATCGGAATTTCGGACAGGATTCTCCTTAAGCCCGGCAAATTGACCCGGGAAGAATTTGAAGAGATGAAGAAACACACCACCATAGGTGCCCAAATTCTTGGATGCTCGAGGATACCCCTGATCCGACTGGCCAAAGAGATCGCCCTATCTCACCACGAGAAATGGGATGGGTCCGGCTATCCCAGGGGCTTAGGTGATGAGGATATTCCGGAGAGCGGGCGTATAGTCGCGGTGGCAGACGTGTACGACGCCTTGGTCATGAAGCGAGTTTATAGGCCCGCGATTCCTAAGCCGGAAGCTTTGTCTATGATGACCTCCGACAGAGGCTCGCATTTTGATCCGAGAATATTCGACTGCTTTGTGGCCCTGCTTCCCGAAATAAATCGCATCCGGCAAGAGGTGCGAGACGAAAAACGGTCACCTGCTGATTTTGCATAGTCTAGCGTTTCAGGTACACTGTGTAGGTCCTCTTGTCAGGGCAGTTCCACCGATTACAGGCAGGCATTCTTTAAAAGGCGGAAAAAGCTTGTCATTGCGAGTCCCGCGGGACGCAAGATAGAAATCCTTTCCTCTGATGGCTTAGATTGCCGTGGGGCGGACTTTCTAGTTCGCCGATTCTAACACCGATTAGCTTTCAAACAAGTGGCACCGTGTTTCTGGTAGGGGCGGGTTTCAATCCCAATGCTGTTGACTTAAGGGACCTCCGTCTACCCCACCGTCACCCCGGCGAAGGCCGGGGTCCAGGGGAGATTAGGAAAACCTGGATTCCGGCCTCCGCCGGAATGACGAGGTGAAGGCCCGTCGAAGGAAAAGCTCCTAGACAAGAGGCATGCGGCTTAAGTCAACAGCATTGGGTTTCAAACCCGCCCTTACATGTCGTCATGCCCGCGTACGCGGGCATCCAGACTGGACCCCGGATCGAAGTCCGGGGTGACGAATGGCAGGCAGGATGCCTGCCCCACTTTATCTTGTCTAAGATTGTCGCCTATTTGATGGCGCATTAGTATGAGACGAGAAACCGCAGACTGGAAAGTCTGCGCCACTAGACTCAACCACTGTCCCTCAAAAGCCCCAATTATGTGGAAGCAGTTCCTCACTTCCGATCCTCACAGTCTTGCCGCAACCCGCGGAGGCCACAATGGAGTTGGCAAAGTCACGTGAAAACCACATCTTGTCAGCAAGCCTCATGCTCACAGACGATCTGGCACACAAGTTGCTCGTAGAGCGCGCGGGAGAAATGATGACATTAGGACGTGAACCCGGAAATGGAGAAAATGATGAAAATGCAATTGAAGAAGCTTCTCTGGATCGTCCCGGGTGCTTTGATCATAATCGGAGCAAATTATGCCTATGCTCAAGATTTGGGCGGAATGACCGCCAGAGATATGCTTCTGAAAATCAGGACGATGAATACCCAGCAATTGAATCAGATCGTACGCAACATGGATGGCGGTACCATGGCACAGATTCTGCGGAACATGGACCCGTACACCATGAGCCAGATTGTTCGTAGTCTAGACCCGAGAACCATGTCCGAAATAGCCAAGAGATTACTTGTCGAATTAGCGCACGCAAGGTCTCACTCCGTGGCCGCGAGACTGAGAACCCCGGAAGCAACACAACCGTCGGTCGGTACCGCAAGAGTTGACATAACGAAATCCGCTTCCACCGCTCCAGAGAGATCGAATCGGGCCCAGGATCGGGCGTCGCGCTGCGCGGAGGACGAGCCGATGGACCTGGGCGGAATAGCCATCATTGCTCATCCTTCAAACCCGTTGAACGAGCTGACTCCGAACCAGATTCGCAAGATCTACACCGGAGAATACAGCAACTGGAGTCAGGTGGGCGGCCCGAATCTGGCAGTCAAAGTCATGATCGTGGGTGAAGGGCCTGAAGGTTGGGTCAAGCCGGCTCCTGATGCCATTGTATCCACCTTCGCCACCAGTGTGTTTCTGGGTGTAGCCGCCACTCATGGCGCCGTGGGCTTTGTCCCTATGATCCAGTCTCGGCAACTGAGGTTCATAGGCGGGAACAACGCGGTTAAAACTATGGCGGTGAAGACCTATTTGCACTCTCGACAACATAAACCGGCTAGTTCCGCTTCAACCAATGCCGGGGTAGATTTCATTCTGGCCTGCGGTCGGTAAATGCTGAGGCATCTCATCGACGTCGTCTGAGGTCCCAAGCAGTCCCGGTGACTCCCCGGGGAAACAATCCATAACTGACAAAAGCGACAGCTCAGAAGCCAATTTGGCAAAGAAGGTCGGACATGCAACAGAGCAATGTTATCCCAATAACGTCGGTCCAGACGGTGAGTCCTCCCAGACGCAGGATAAACGCGCGAGAGGTGGTAGCGGATATCCAGTCCGGCATGGGTGATCTTCTTCTTATGGAAAAATACTCTCTGTCTTCCAAGGGACTTGGGAGTCTTTTCCGCAAGCTGTTCGCCGCCGGGTTGATCGGCCGGTCCGACCTTTCCGAAGAGGCCGAACAGGCCGAACAGGGAGAAGATTCCATCCAACTCAATGCCGTAAGATGTCCGGCATGCGGCATGCCCCAGTTCGGCTCGTTTGACGTGTGCCCTCAATGCGGGATCATAGTATCGAAGTTCCGAAGCCGACTACCCCAAATCGAGAAGGGGACGAATGGCACCTGTGTACCATCTGCGGTTAAGCCGGCTATCGGTCCTGCCTCCTATCGCAAAGGGCCGATGTTTCGCGTGGATCCGCAGCGGACCGGGTTTTACAACAGCCGGGGAGTCTTCAAGCTCAGCGCTTTGAAGTGGAAGTTCAAAGCAGAAGGCTGGGTTGCCTCGTCGCCGTCGGTCAGTGAAGGCACGGTCTACGTGGGCAGTTACGATGGCAATATGTATGCGCTGCTGTCTTCCACCGGAAAGCTGAACTGGCGTGTCGAGACCAAGGGGCCTGTCCATTCGTCCCCCGCCCTGACTGAGGGCCGGCTCTTTTTCGGAAGCCTCGACGGGAACTTCTACGCGGTCGAAGTCAAATCGGGGAAAACCAGATGGAAGTTCAAAACCGGCGGCCCTATCTACTCTTCGCCCGTGGTCAATAACGGGCAGGTATTCTTCGGAAGCTTGGACGGAAACGTCTATTCCGCGGAAGTCCATACAGGGCGGATAGGCTGGCATTTCAGAACCAGAGGCCCGATCCATTCATCTCCGGGAATATGCGGTGGCATGCTCTGTTTCGGCAGCATGGACGGCGAGTTTTACGCGGTAGACCTACAAACGGGATGTCCGTCTTTTTCCTTCAAAACGCAAGGACCCGTCACGTGCGCCCCGGCCGTGAACGACGGCATGATTTTCTTTGGAAGCATGGACGGCATTTTCTATGCCGTGGATGTCAAGACAGGTCTGGAAAAATGGCATTTCAAGACCGGAGGCAAGATCACCTCGTCCCCTTCTATAGGCTACGGGATAGTTTACTTCGGTAGCCATGACGGCCGCCTTTACGCGGTGGACGTTTTGACCGGGCAGGAGAAGTGGCAATTCCAAGCGGACGGCCCGATAGCGTCATCTCCCTCTATCGCTTATGGCATGCTGTATTTCGGCAGCAGCGACGGTCATCTGCACGCGCTCGATTTTACCAAGGGGGAGGAGAAATGGAATTTCAAAACGGGCGGTGCCGTCTACAGTTCACCAACAATTTGCGACGGTACCGTCTATGTCGGCAGTGACGACGGATTCTTTTACGCATTGTACTGATGCACCAGGAACCATCCGCGAAATTGATAAATGATCGCTTCGATCCGCGGACTATGAACTGAGAGACTGAGATGAGCGACGTTCAGAAGTGTTATAGTGTTGGATTTAAGGCCAAGGTGGCGCTCGAGGCCATCAGAGGGGCGAAGACCGTTCCGGAAATAGCCATAGAGTTTGGAGTTCCACCAAGCCAGATCACCCAGTGGAAGAAGCAGGTTATAGATGAGCTTCCGAAAATATTGGCTGAGAACGCCGACAAGGAATACGGGGCGGCCCACGACTGGATTTCCCACTTGTATACAGAAATTGGCGAGTTGATTCGCGAGCTTGACCGCGTGAAGAAGGCCGGGCGCGTCAGTTGAGGCGCGGCACGAGTTGACCGTGATTATGTCGAAACTATCTCAAACTGCTTTGATGCCCGGAATAGTGCCGCAATAGCTGCCCGGCACTGAAGGAATTCTTGAGACAGTTTCGGATGCCGGTCTCACCGAAATCTGAGACCTGTCATCGAGTTTGTGAAACAGAGCACTAATTGCAGGTTTTCGTAGGTACGGTGTTGTTAAGAACCCGGGCCGGAAGAAGATTGCTTCGCTGCGCTCGCAATGACAGGTAGTGGGCATGTCATTGCGAGGAGAGAAACGACGAAGCAATCTCTACCGTGAAAATCCGCGACCGACCTTACGAAAACCTGTACTAAGACCTGTAGCAGGCAATTGACCCTCTATTGGTTGTATGGGATATGATTTCCACGGCTGCGAAGCCCGCTCGTTGAAACAAAGCGGTTAACCCCGCCACATTCGGAAACCACCAATTATAATTTCTCTCCTTTTCGCCAAGGGAATGGGGAAGGCTTTCATATCCCGGAAAAACGAACTCCCAAACAGGCTTGTCAGCGAGGAGGGAAGAACCAAGGAGCGCTGATTCGACAATCGCTGTGTGGGCAGTAACAGAAGCCACATTTTCCGCGGCGCGAAAAGGGTCTGCACAATGGTAGATGACTCCAAGACACAGCACGATGTCAAATTTTCTCGCCAGGTCGGGAATTTCGTAGATGCTCATATTTCTATAATCGATGTCCAGTCCGAGAACATCCCGCACAAATTCGGCCTGCTTGAGGAAACCGGGAGAGGTGTCGATCCCCAGCACATGGTCGGCGTTCCTCTGTTTGGCCGCTATGCTGAAGAAACCCGCATTACACCCTATGTCCAGAACCGTCTTTCCCGACAGATCGGCAGGGATGTACCGCTGAATCTGGGACAAGAGGTTCCGGAGGTGGGGGACCGATTCTCTCGTGCTGACGCCGCTTCCCAGTTCGATGCAGTGGAACCAGCCCTCCGGCTTGCCTAATTCCTGGATTTTGCGCAGCAATTCTGCGGACGTGTACTTCTGTGCGGATTTGCTCATGATGGTAATTTGCGCCAGTTAGACCGGCATCCTGCCGGTCATTTGTCATCTCGTACTCCCGGTCCGGAGGTAATAGGGGCTACCCGCGGAGGCGGGATCGCCTCGGGCGAATGCATTCGTCCCCAGACATTACCGCGGTTGCGGGACTGCCGGCCCGGGACACTATTCCAGGGGACATCTAGACATTTACGAATTTCGCCTCGTTCTCGGGGCCTCTTTCCCAAAGACTTGCTACTTTATAGTGAATAAATTCCTCATATCTGAAAGCCAGGAAACTCAGCAACGGGCACAGCAGGCAACAGACAAAGAAAAAAAAGACAACCGACGTCATGTCCACGTGCAGATAATCCCGTGCGATACGGATGAAATCCATGTCCATGTCGCCACCTTTTGCCCCAAGGTACTCTGCCCGATACGAAGCGCTGGTCAATAGTCTATAGGCCATTCCAAGGTCTGAGAAGACGATAAAAAAGCCCGTTATCGCATACAGCGGTCGTTCCGCTGGATGAACTATCGCTCGTCCGCTCAGAGACCTATAAATAAACAACCCCGCAATAACCAGTTCCGTGCCGTGGCCCATAAACAAGATTGTTATGTAATGAAGCGAGGTATAACTGAAAAACGCATGCACGGCAATCACCGCGATCAAAAATATCACCGTGGCCTTATTATTCCTGTACATGTAAATGAGCCCGGCAAGGGTAGCGTAAATTCCGATCAACAGAACGACAGATCGGCCTGCGTGCAGCGTGACCCCGCCGCCGTACATAACATCAAAAGCTGGTAGGGACGGGTATCCGAAAATCCAGCCGAATATGCAGTGTCCCATCTCGTGGACAAGGGTCTTGAAGATCTCCAATGTCCATCGGAACCAGAAGAATACAAAGCAGACCAAGGCTATTCCCGGTCCCACCGCCAACATGATCCATTCCGGCTTATCCAGCCTGCGTATCTCCAGGGGTTCTTGATCCGCATCGTCGGTGATTGCATCTGCTTGCGTGGGCTTGGCCCCCACCTCGTACGTTTGTGCCCGGACTCCATGACCGATTGAGCCGGCTCGTCCGCCAATAAGGGACGGAGCCGCCACTGCTTCGGAAAATTCATGTGACCCGGCGCCCAGTTCGCGATCTTTGAGCAATCCCGCGGCCGTCAGTTTGGCAATAACGCTCTCAAGACCCTTTGCAGTGATGGCATACTTATCCATCAGCGCCGCAGGATCCACGCCCGCGTTGATATCGGCCAGTATTTCCTTTGCCTTAATGGTTCTCTTAGTCATGAAAACGCCCGAAAGCTGCTTTGTAGCGAGGGTCGGCATAAACAACGACGCCTATTCCATGTCTCTCTTTATTCCATGCCGATCTCTTTGAAAAAGCCGATCACCGCTTCTTTACACACGTTTGGGGCTCGAAATACAGCGTAATGGGCCAGAGGACTTTGAAAACCAACCAGTTTTGCGTCTCTAATCATTGAAGCGGCCTTTTCAGCCAGCACGTAGCGGAGCCACTGGTCATTCTTCACATGGATGATCAGAGTTTTCGCTTTGATGCGGCCGAGTTGATCGTTGATATCATAGTCGCGAAGGCACTGGTTCCTGAAAATCAGGTCATCCACGTCAAAGTTTTTCGCCTTGGATACCAAGTTGGCGCCTTCGTCATCTTTGGGCTTCCAATAAAAGACCTCTTTCTTTACATCGTCCCATTTTTGTTTCACCCGGTAATCAAAACTGAACCCGCTCTGTTGTAAAATGGACCAGCCAAACATCATGCCCTTGTTCGGATGCTGCTGTTTTGGAAGGTCATAGTAATTCCCTTTGGTCTTTTGCCACACCGGATCGCTCTGCATGGCCGCGGTCATGAGCGTGAAAAGCCACCGCGAAACCGGGTCGGAGGCTGTGATTCCACCTATGGGCATGATCGCTTCCGCGAAATCGGGGTGGAGCACAGCCAGGATATAGCTTTGAATGGCCCCCATAGAGACTCCGGTTGCAAGCTTTACCTTGGAAATCCCCAGATGATCCTTGAGCAAACGGTAATTGGCTTGTACGCAATCCAGAATTGAATATCGAGGGAATTTCATCCCCAATCCGTCACTGGGCTTACTAGCCCCCCAGAGTCCCAAGGCGTCCAGGAATATTACATAGTATTTGTCGGTGTCGATCAATTTGCCCGGGCCAACAACCGGGCCTTTGGAAAATGCGTTCCCCTTTTGGCCGTCGTACCAGAAAAAATACATGAACGCCGAGTCCCCGGAGTAATAGGTGCTGATGATTACCGCGTTGTCAATATGGCCCTCCTTATCGCGTTTAGGGGTTCCGACGGCTATATACGACAACCGGAGCGGTTTGCGTCCCAACGATTCCAGGGTGACACCGCCTCCGCCGCCCAGTTCGAAGGAGGACTCATTTTTGAGGTCGTATTTTCCGCCGATGGCAAAGCTAGGGAGGACATAGTACTTTTTCAATGCGTCCAGCGCCGGGACTCCCGACAGTCGTGTAATGGGTTCTGCACAAGTGGCGGCCGTTGCGGCGGTGAGAATCAGAACAAATAGAACAGGAAGAATACGGCTCCAGACCTTGTCTAATGAGAATTTCATAAGCCTACCCCCTTTCAGCGGTTATAACTAGCATGAGAAGCAAAGAGCGGAAGAAACGCCCTCATATCACCCACGGTTTGGCTGGAGACTATTTGACGGTAACATCATGAGCAACAGGAATCAAGATGGAACGACATAGGCCGATAGTCCCAGAATCTCCGATCGGCCCCAACGCAAGATTACTAATGATTTCAAGGGATAAGTGTAGAGCGTCTGGCCCGGACGGAAAGACGAGCGAGATTACCGGCTCTCGACGAAAAATAACCCCATATTGTCCACCTCAATATGCTATAATTCGCACCGTTTCCAAAACAATCATCTATGACTTCTTTCTCGATCGAGTGAAATGTCAGGTGTCGGCACTGCGCCCACGACAAGGCAGGAATATGGGGCCGGTGGGGCTGCACGATCGCTACGGCGCGGAGGTGCCTCGCTTGACTGTGGCTAGGATGTGTCAGGGCAGCCCCTGACTTGAATGAATGAGGGGGTACGTGGCGAATGGTCGACGAGGAGTTGCTCACCTTCTTGGGTGAGGGATGGGGTGAGGACGCGTCTGAACTGCTCGATAGAGAATCGCAATCCATCGAAGCGGCCGTTGTAAGCCAATCGGGTTCGGAAGACTTGACCGAGACAGGCAGTTTTGACCTTCGAGAGGCTAGAGAAACCGTCATTCATCAGACTTCTGCGAATACTGCCTATCCCCTTCTTGTTGGTCGACCGCTCACTCTTGATAGTCTTTGCAAGCAGGTCTCTGGGACCGGGCCCGGAAGGCCACCCTCATATTGCAGGAGGTCCTTTTCCTGCTCTGTTTCTGAGACATTCGGATCAGGAGAAGGCGGCTTCGCTGCTGCATGAGGTGTTTCTGAAAAGGAAACCTATGATTGCGCAAGGTCTGGTCCGGATAGGCAGCAAGAAGATCTTGGCAAAATTGCATCTGCGAGCCGTCAGGACCAATGAGGCCAGATTCGTTCTGGTTTTGATTGCAGATTCAACGGACGAAAGAAAGCACCTTGCCTTGGAGCAAAAATACAGCAAGCTCGTCCAGGACTACGAGAGTGCCAGGAAAAAATTGGAGCAAGACACCAAAGAATTGGAAGGCGCTAATGAAGCCCTTAGAGTTCTTATCGCCGGAATTGACGAGCAAAAGAAATCTGTGGCAGAAGAGATCAAAGACCATCTGACGATGGCAGTCAGACCTTTGCTGGAGCGTCTCAGGACCGAGACTCTCTCCAGCCGCGCTGAAGACCTGGTCGATTCTCTGGCGGCCGGCATGGACAATATACTAGCCTCCTCCGCGACAAAAGACCTGGGAAGCAGGTACCCGTTGACCTTGCGGGAGATGCGAATCTGCGAACTGATCTCGTCCGGGCTCAGTTCAAAGGAGATGGCCGGCATTATGGGAGTTTCTCCGCAGACCATCTTCTTCCACAGGTCGAACATTCGCAAGAAACTGGGATTGACCGGCACCGCGGACGATCTCGGAACGTATCTGAAGAAGAAAATCAGGGGCTGAGAGGGGGCTGTCGGATCGGAAGTATACACTTACGCGTGGGAAAGATTGTCATTGCGAGTCCCGCGTCCCACGGGACGAAGCAATCCTTTTCTTATATAGCCGTTGCCAAAAGTAATGACCTCTTCAACACCCGTCACCCCGGCGAAGGCCGGGGTCCAGTCCCGCGAGGAACGCGGGATTGAAAAGACTGGATTCCGGCCTCCGCCGGAATGACGGTGTCAGGCGACCTCTAATCGGACAAAACTTTTGGCAATGGGTATAAACGCCGCTCAGATTGCTGGTGGGACGGGCATCTTGCCCGTCATCCCCAATAGACAGGCTGGAAGCCTGTCCCACTATGCACTCCTCGCAATGACAAGGGGTGGAATATCCCTGGCGTAAGTGAATGAGTACATCGGGTCAATGCTGCAGCGCATGGGGACACAAGATCTATCGGGGGCATCCCTGATTTTCATCCGCTGGGGTTCGTTTTTATGCTGCCCGGTCGAGTTATTTCTCTGACGCGCAGCTAAACAATAGCAGCTTGGTCCAATCCCTGAGAGCCTTGCTGTCGCTGTCTGTAAGGCCGATTATCTCAAACCCGGCCACCACGTATTGTTTAACCTTCCCCTTGGTTTCAAGCCACTTGCATTGCGCTGTTACGGCCAAGGGTGCGCTACCGACGAACATTTCTATCGGGATCTGAAATATTTTGACTTGTCCGACAGATACATCAATTCCTGCCACCCTCAACCCCTTTTCCGAAATATCCCTCAATACACCTATCTTTGAATCCTCCAGATCACGTAGAGGCACGTAGAGGGGGATGTCTGCCCGGCAATGTTCCCGCGGTTTAATACTATCAGTTTTCTCTCTGTAAAATGGAGAACTCTCATAAAGTTCAGCGTGGCTGATGGCATTGCGCTCTACAAGCTTCTCGAAAATGGTATGAAGGGCCGGGGAGGACAGTTTATATTTCACCTGCAATTCCCAATCAGCCATGCCTGTTCGAAGGTCTTCAATTAGGTGTCTGCCGTTAATTTGCCGCTTCTGTGCCATCGCGCCTCCGATTGCAAGAAAAAGGTCCGCAAGCTCTTATCCAAAGAGATTGGCTCGCCCACCGGCGAGTTCTGCCTCTTCGTTGCCCGGCTCTTCAAAAACTACACCAAGGGGCGGCATAGTTGTTCTGCATCCGGCCGGAAGAGTACCCCGGGGTGTTCCTTGGCCGGCAACATGGCCGAATTCCTTTTTTATCATACTTCCCTTTTTCGCGGGAAGTGCAGCCTATTTAGCCAAGGTCAAATTCTACGGCCGAAACAGGGGCCGCCGGTTCGGGTGACTCGATTCGGAAATTTGAGGGCATGCTGAGCTGGTTCTAGTGCCTGGGCCTATTACGCCCATATTAATGTTGCACAGTTTAGCTATGTTAGGCCGAATTGCAATGGCCCGAATATATCGCCCAAACCCAACCGAGCAATTTCCACCCGCAAGCGGTTTCAGGCGTCCTCTGACGAGCTATGAGCCGAGAGATTAAGAACGCGTGAAAATTCGCAAACAGAGCTATATCCTCGATTATTCTTGTCGATCATTCCGAGAAGGTTCGCGGGTCTTCCGCTAATAGTACCCGGGCCGGCAATACCACGCAGCCGCACCGACATAATAGATAACTTTGCGATATCAATATGGAGTTGCAGGACGCTGTTGTGGTCACACTGCTGTTGGCACCCTTCTTGCTCAGCTTCAAGACGACTGAAAGAAAGGGTCAATTGACCACGCCTTTCTTTCGGACCGCATTAATTGACCGTCGGAGAAACGACTATGGCCGGCCAAGAATTACTTTCGATGGACTTTTCAGCGGATTGGGACCGCACAGAGCACAATGGGACGTCCGAACAAGATCACACCGATTCAATTCGTGTGACAGACACGACTGAGGATGTCTCGACGCGTTCAGGCAGCTTTCGGGTAGCCGAATTTCAAGCTGCTTCTTTTCGCTCGCTCTTGAATGCCTTGCCCATTCCTGCCATGTTGGTGGACCAAACCTATTCGGTCGTTTTCGCGAACAATGCCTCTCAAAAAGTCAACATTGACTCTCACAAAATAGAAGGTGGCCCCTTTTCTCAATGCTGCCCGACCACCGTGGCGGCCTGGCCGTTCAGGCGGTCATAGACAAGGTCTTTACTCAAAGGAAACGACAGGTTTGCGATAGCCGCCTACAAGGCAAGAGTGGGACCTTATGGGGTCGCATGCATTTTCGATTGCTGCGATTTGGATCGTCGAAACTGGTACTGGTCCTCATCGAAGACCTTACCGCGGAAAAGCGAAAGCTAATTCTAACAGAAAAGCACGGCAAAATACTTAGGACCGCCCGGGATCAACTGGAGAAGGCCGTAGAGCTGCGCACCAGCGAACTGGCCGCGAGCAACTGGCGACTAAGACTGGAAATTACCGAGCGAGAAAGTGCCGAGAAAGAATTGCAAAAGGCCCACGACGAACTGGAGAAGCGCGTGGACCGGCGGACCGCTGAACTGCTGGCGGCCAATCGTCGACTCAAGCGAGAAATCGTCGAACGCAAACGGGCCGAAGAAGAAGTGCTTAAGCTGGCGAAGCTTGAATCCATCGGGGTCTTAGCCGGTGGCATTGCCCATGATTTCAACAATATTCTGACGGCCGTTCAAGGGAATGTCTCCATGGCCAAGTTGGCTTCGAAACCCGGGGACAAAGTTTACAAATGGCGGGCTGAAGCAGAAAAAGCGTCCATGCGTGCCAAAGATTTGACACAGCAACTGCTCACATTTTCCAGAGGCGGCGAACCGGTGAAGAAACCCTGCCATATCGAGGGCATAGTTAGGGATTCATGCGAGTTTGCAGTACGGGGGTCGAGTGTGCGTTGTGAATTCTCCCTTCCTGAGGACGCTTGGGCAATAAATGCGGACGAGGGGCAAATCAGCCAGGTGGTGGGCAATTTGATCATAAACGCCCAGCAGGCAATGCCGCACGGAGGGGTCATTGACGTACGAGTAGAGAATCTTGTAATCGGGCCTGAACGCGGCCTCCCTATCTCCTCTGGTGAATACGTAAGGTTGTCTATCAAAGATCATGGCGTCGGAATACCTGAAGAACATCTTCCCAATATTTTTGATCCCTACTTCACCACAAAGCAAAAAGGGAGCGGTCTGGGCCTGGCAACTTCGCACTCCATAATCAAGAAACATGACGGGCTTATTACCGTAAGCTCCACCTCGGGGCTCGGTACAACTTTCGAGATCTATCTTCCCAGGTGTCAGGACGAAGTATCGACGACCCAGGAGTTGAAAACTCGGCTGATCACCGGCCGGGCAAGGCTATTGTTGATGGACGACGAACCGACAATAGCGCAGTTGGCCAAGGAAATGCTCTCCATGCTGGGTTATGACGTGGACGTGGCCCACGAGGGATCGGAAGCCGTGGAACTTTACCAGCAGGCCTGGAAGGCATCGGAACCCTATGACCTTCTCATTGTAGATTTAACTGTGCCGGGCGGCATGGGCGGAAAAGAAGCAGTTGAGATTCTTGGTAAATCCTACCCAAACATCAAGGCCCTTGTATCGAGTGGTTATTCCAACGATCCGATCATGGCCAATTACAGGAAATATGGCTTTGCCGGTGTTGTCTCCAAGCCTTACACTGTTCAGGAACTCGCCGGCGCCGTGACCGGAGCGCTTATGCAATAAGCATTGCCCCCTGGACCGATCAGAGGCGGTTAGTATTCAGCTTCCTCCTCTTCCAGGAGTTTTTGGAGCTGTTCATCGCTCAGGACTTTCCACGCTTTCATCTCTTCCCACAATAATTGCCGGCACTTTACGGGAGACAAGCCTCTTGACTGCCAATGCTCCAGTTTTTGATCGGACAGCCGCCGTAATAGTTCATATCTGCCCATAGGTCGTCCCCCATTCCCACGCGTGCCGACAGTCGGTGTAAACTCCATATACTGCCTGGATCTCATCCAAAACGCTGAAATAATCAAATCATATCGTGAGTCATTTGCACCGATTTTGAGTGGTTGATAAGTGGAAATTACCAACAGCCGGGCACGGCGACGCGGCGCAGGCGGCCGACTCACTTGACCGCAGAATCATGACGGAATGACAACGTCTCCTTCCAACAGAGCCAGCGCTTCGGGGTACATACCCCTCTTGATGGCTCCAAAGGTGTGTCGGTCCTTATCGGCCAATGGCGTAACATAGGCTGTAGCCGTCACCAGCACCTTATCGGCAGGGACCGCTTCATCTACAATGCCCAAATGTTTCGCTTCGATGCCTCCTATCTTGGCTCCTGTGAGCATCGAGTTCCGAAACACATTGGGTGTCAACCGGCTCTTGATCAGGGCCGTCATACCGGGAACGAACGGAATGTTGATATCCACTTCGGGCAAGCAGAAGTACCCGCGATCTACCCGCATGACTCGGAAGTCGTGTGCCAGGGCAAGCATTGCTCCGGCAGCAAAGGCGTGCCCGTTAATGGCGGCTGCGGTGGGCACTGGAAATGCCATTACGCGTCCGAGAAGTTTCAAAACGGTCTTGATGAATTCGGGTGCCTCTTTCTGGCCGTCGCCGCTGAGCCAGGCCAAGTCCAGTCCATTGGAGTAGAACTTCTCCTCTCCGCCGATGGTCACGAGAGCGGCCGGTCCGTGGGACTTTTCGATTGAGTCCAGCGCTTCGTTCATGGCATGGACGAAGGTTCGATTGAACCGATTTTCTCCACTCTCCATAGTAAGAATGAAAACGTCCCCTTCCTTTTTCAGATCGACGATACTCATAAATTGAACTCCCTCTATTCGTTTATTCTTTGAAAGGACATTCTTGTGTTCAAAAGATTGCCAGTCCCCGAGGCTCTGCCTCGACTATGATAGTGAAATAAAGACAGTTTGCGGGCAGAGCCCGCGAGATATGGATTCCAGGCGGAGCCTGGGAACCAGGACTCTGAAAAGATTGAACCGCAATTAGTGAGTGTTGTGCAAGCCTTTTTTCTTCTCTGCTGTCTCGGCACATCCTGCGTCTCGCGCATAGGCGTTAGCTTAAGGCAATTTCCTCCCTTTTCAAGAGGCGAATGCAGACCGAGGGCGATCAAAGTCCCCCTTTTCTAAAGGGGGATTTAGGGGGATTTTCAATGAGTTATCCCAAAATCCCCCCTGACCCCCCATTTACGAAAGGGGGGAATAAATCGTTAACTTAACGCCTGTGCGCCTCTCGCGGGACAGCGACCGATCACGTCAATCGTATCTCCTGTCCAGCGATCTATATTGAATGGCTTCGGCCACGTGGGGCGGTTGAATGTCCTGAACCCCTTCCAGGTCCGCAATGGTTCTGGCAATTTTGAGTATGCGATGATACGCGCGAGCCGATAAGCCCAACTTTTCGACAGCTTTTTCGAGGAATTTCATCGAATCGCCATCCAGGCCGCAGTGCTTCCTGAGAAGCGCGGAGCGCATTTGCGCGTTAGAGAAGAGACCACTCTTGCCCAGGCGGGCTAGTTGGATCCGGCGGGCGCTGTTTACTCGCTGCCTGATAGTTTCGGACGATTCTCCGTCCGTCACCGCGGTCAAGTCACGCCATTCAATGGAGGGAACCTCGATGTGGATGTCGATTCTGTCCAGCAGCGGCCCTGAGATCTTGCTCCAATATCGCTGAACGGACTGCTTGGAACAGGTACATTGGTGCTTGGGATCCCCGCGGTATCCGCATGGGCACGGGTTCATTGCAGCCACCAGCATAAATCTGGCGGGAAACGTCAGGGCCAGTTGTGCCCTTGATATAGTCACTTCACCGTCTTCAAGCGGCTGACGCAAGACCTCCAAAACATTCTTGCGGAACTCGGGAAGTTCATCCAGAAAAAGAACTCCGTTGTGAGCCAGCGACACTTCTCCCGGCCGCGGGATCATTCCTCCGCCGATTAGCCCGGCATCAGATACGGTGTGGTGGGGAGAGCGGAACGGTCGCACAGTCATGACCGAACTGTTGCGCCCCAACAGGCCCACGGCTGAGTATATTCTGGTGGTCTGCAACGCCTCCTCGAACACCGGCTCGGGCAGGATCGTCGGAATGCGCTGGGAAAGCATGGTTTTCCCGGAGCCCGGCGGGCCGATCATCAGAACATTATGCCCACCTGCGGCAGCCACTTCCACGGCCCGTTTTGCGTACTCCTGTCCCCGAACCTCTCCGAAATCCACGTGGTAAGCGCCGTAACGATCGGGTGTAGCGCCACTGCGCGGCTTGGTGGGTTCGACAACTACACGGTCCATCAAGAATCCGGTGGCCGTGAGGAGGTTAGGCACGCCAAGCACGTCTATACCTTCCACTACTGCCGCCTCGCGCGCATTCACATCCGGCAGGATCAGACCTTTGAATCCGAGGTCTCTCGCAGCAAGCCCCAGCGACAGCGCGCCCCGCACGGCTTTTATGCGGCCGTCGAGGGCTAGTTCTCCCACCACAACGTAATCGTCGAGCCTATCGGAAGGGAGCAAATTTAATGCAGCTAGTATGCCCAGAGCAATGGGGAGGTCGAAGCCCGAACCCTCCTTCTTCAAATCCGCTGGAGCGAGGTTTACCGTGATGCGACGGGCAGGGAAGGGGTACCCGCTATTGACTATGGCAGACTTGACTCGTGCAGCGCTTTCTTTGACGGCACTGTCAGGCAGACCGACTACGGCAACCGATGGCAGGCCCTGGTAGACGTCGACTTCCACTTCTGCCGGATGCGCGTCAATCCCGATGAGAGTCGCGGAATGAACCCGTGCGAGCACAGTGAGCCTCGGTTGTCGCTTATCTTTGGACATGGCCCGCGAAAGAGCCGGCCCTGAAAACATGGGTCATCATAGCATAGAGGAGGTGATGTCTAAAATGCTAAAGATGGCAGGCTGGATACAGGCCGGGCAATAGTGGCTACAGTGCATATCCAGGGGATTGTGCGTCTTCCACAGGCACGAGACGCACCTCTACCCTCCTATGGAGAGCATTGGCTATTCTTGAAGCCATTCCGAGGAAATCCCCTTCATAATCTGCCTCCTCGACGTCGTCAATGACTGTGGCGCTAATTCCCACGAGATCGGCCAGTTGCTCCTGCGTCAGGCCTGCCTGATTACGGAGGTTGTAAAGCTGTCTGGCGATGTCGGCTTTGACACCCAACTCTTCGAAGTACTTTTCCATCTCCGGATCGCCTTTGATGTATCGGTCATAAGCCCATTGGTAAGCGTCGGAACTGAGTTTTTTCTCTTCCATGTCAAGGCTCCCATCGAAATGTATGGGTCTTTGGATCAGCTTCAAAACTTTTCTTTAGAGCTACGGCCTTGTCTATCTCTTTTGGAGGAACCTCTTTCTCCTTCTTCAATCCGTGAGTAAGCACTACGACTTGGTTCCCGTGAAAGAAATATAATATACGGTAGTTGAGACTTTGAATTCTGACCCGAAGTTCATGAATACCATCCTTGAGATAATCAGATTCAGGTCGTCGAAGATTACTTCCGAAGGCCCTCAGTATGCCTATCCATTTCAAACATTTGGCTCTGTGCTTCAGTTGAAGCCCATCGAGCCAGTCGGACATAGGGACCGACCCGTCATCCTCCTTGTAGAATACGACCTGGACTGGCAGCATTCGTTCCTCTTACGCGAGTTGTTATCGATGAATCTGCGGCAAAGGTCAAGCCATGATCAGTTCAGGCAGGAGCGGTGAGCGAGGCGAACCGCATCGAGTGCGCGAAAAGAGGCGGGCAAACCGAAGGATGCGGTTCCAGTTGGTCGCCTCATCCCACGCGGCGTCGCCGGCCCGAGATGAGCCAAGAGCAGACTTGACCCCACTTCCTCTCACAAGTGAATCCTGAATTTAATCCAGGTCCCTGATAATCTCCTTATCTCGTTCATCAAGAGTTTCATATTCGTCCTCGAGTACATGGACTAACTCCTTGTCTCCGATGCCACGTATCGTGGCCTGCTTAACGACGAACTTCTTACTATATGACTCGTCCATGTCCAGTTGAAAGTCGAACCCCCTCCGTGCCACGCAAAAGGATAGCCCGCCTAGTTTCTGAAGCCTGGCTGCAATGTTGATGCATGCCCCGAAGAAGTCGCTGCCGTTCCCTACGGTATAAATGTCGCCTGTTGCAATGCCGCACCTCAATTTCGTTGGGCAGTACGCAACCTCCTTCCTGATACGACTGTAGAATTCATCGCTATACTTCTGACACAAACAATAACAAGTTGTTACAACATTACATTTGTCCTCATTAGGCATCTCACCAGTATCCCACAAGAGCATGATGCCGTCTCCCATGAATTTTGAGTAGAAAGGCGGCTCGCAATATATCAAGTAACCCTCCTTGATTTTCTTCTTAATAATTTCCTGCCTAATTGCGGTATAGAACCAATCCAGAAACTTGGACAAGAACTCAGGCACCACAAGCCTTGGGTCTACCTGTTTGCAGAAATCAGTAAAGCCTTGGAGATCAAAGACTGCGCATATAGCCTCTATCCGCGTTGCCTTAGCGCTAATATCGCCAAGGCCCAATACCGTCGAGTCAAAGGGGTCGAACTTATCTGCCTTGACGTAAAGGTCATGATCCTGGTCCTCGTCTCCTTCTTCGTCCTTGACTACCGTCTTGTCAGTTGGTTCTATACGGAATATACCCATGGCTTACCCCCGATTGGAAATGCGGACTGGCAAACACCTTGACCAATAACAAATGCTCGATCAGTCATCTTATTACACTCGGACAAGAATTATTTGCCGAATGTCTGAAAAAGTCATCAGATGCTGCTGCATTTGATGGCTTGTGTTGAATTCTGGCCCCAAGAAAAGCCGTTCTGCTGAACAATCCGGATCCACTTGGGCTTTGCCTAGTGAATCCCGAGCGATTTTTTCGTCAAGCACGGAATGGTATGCTTGTTTCCAGCAAATGGGCCACTGCATCAACTAAGGACATAACGCCAGAACATTATGCCCGTCGGCGGCAGCTACCTCCACGGCCCTTTTTGCTTACTCCTGTCCCCGAACCTCTCCGAAATCCACGTGGTAAGCGCCGTAACGATCGGGTGCAGCGCCACTGCGCGGCTTGGTGGGTTCGACAACCATGCGATCCATCAAGAATCCTGTGGCCGTGAGGAGGTTCGGCACACCGAGCACTTCTATACCTTCCACTACTGCCGCCTCGCGCGCGTTCACATCCGGCAGGATCAGACCTTTGAATCCGAGGTCTCTCGCAGCAAGCCCCAGCGACAGCGCGCCCCGCACGGCCTTTATGCGGCCATCGAGGGCTAGTTCTCCAACTACGATGTAATCATCGAGTTTTTCCGAGGGGAGCAAATTTAATGCAGCTAGTATGCCCAGAGCAATGGGGAGGTCGAAGCCCGAACCCTCTTTCTTCAAGTCCGCTGGAGCGAGGTTTACCGTGATGCGACGGGCAGGGAAGGGGTACCCGCTGTTGACTATGGCAGATTTGACTCGTGCTGCGCTTTCTTTGACGGCACTGTCAGGCAGACCGACTACGGCAACCGATGGCAGGCCCTGGTAGACGTCGACTTCCACTTCTGCCGGATGCGCGTCAATCCCGATGAGAGTCGCGGAATGGACCCGTGCCAGCACAGTGACACCTCCTCACTTCGCTTTACTGCTTGGATCGTATCAGAACGGCAAGGCAAAGTCTCGCTGTATATCATGCCGGGAGAACCTTTTAGTAAGTAATGATGCTCCGCAGCAAGAAGCAAAGGGTCAGGTCTTGAAATGCAACTTAATTTGAGTCGGCTTATTCGAGCAGACCTGTTGTTCCTTAAGATGTGCCGAGCCCTGGTAATATGCTATCGCAGTGTCCTCGCAATATCCGATCGTAGGGGGCGACGATTCTGCTTGAAAAACACGGTGTTCCCAGGCACCGAAATAATCATTTATCAACAGGTGTTTATAACTGATTTGGCTCCAGGAACAATTTTGTACCAAACTTAAGAGAATAGGGAACTTTGGTGTATCTCCACGAAATGACAGATCATTTTTTAGTGTCCCGACTTAACGCAGTTTGCTTTCGAGGCAGTATTTTCCAAGTCATAGGTGAGTTATCCACCGGGTTACAAGCAAGTTATCCACAGGATCTGTGAGATTTCGGTTAAGGCATCGTGAGGGGCGCTAATGCTGCCATTACCCCTAGCCATCCCATAATAGACTGACCCAATCTTACCGGGAATCAGCCGATATGGCATTGTTCAAGAGGGAATGAATATCGTTAAGATTCTTTTGAGCCGTTTGACGGGTATTTCAAGAAATTCCGCCTGATCGTCAACCGGCAAGACATCGAAAGAAGTCGCGGTCTCAATCTCCTGCCTCAGGCGTTCATCTCCCATTTTCCTTCTGAGGTTCCGCTGATTCCTCGTACGAACAGGGCAAAGTCGTCAGGATTTGTTGCCGCCCCTAGTGCAGTTTCATAAGTGACCAATTTGTTTTTGTATAATTGCATTAGCGATTGATCGAATGTCTGCATGCCGTAGCTGATGTGTCCTTCAGCTATCGCGTCTCTGATCTCCCGAGATCTGCGTTCATCTGCTATGCACTCGCGCATGCGGGAAGTGGAAATTAGCACTTCCACAGCAGGGACTCTCCCCTTTCCATCTGCTCTTGGAAGCAATCTCTGAGAGATGATTCCCTTGATCATTCCTGCTAGCTGTATTCGGACTGAAGTCTGGTGCTGAATAGGAAATGCCGCAATGACACGGTTGATAGTCTCGGTCGCATCCAGCGTATGGGTGGTGCTGAAGACCAAGTGCCCGGTCTCCGCGGCCAGCATGGCGATCTCGATTGTTTCGAGATCTCGCATTTCCCCCACCAGAATTACATCGGGATCTTCGCGAAGCGCGGATCGCAATGCGTTCTGAAACGTAAGAGTGTCCTGCCCCACCTCACGTTGATTTATTATGCTCTTGCGGTCTCTGTGCAAGTATTCGATGGGATCTTCAATAGTGATCAGGTGGCAGTTTCTGAGCGAGTTGATGTGATTGATCATTGCTGCCAAAGTCGTGGTCTTCCCTGAACCCGTGACGCCCGTAACCAATACCAGGCCCCGTTGCTCCATCGTTATCTTTTCGATTACAGGAGGAAGATTGAGGTCCTTCAGTGAGGGTGGCTCCGACGGGATGGCTCGAAAGACCATAGCGATAGAATCTCGCTGAGAAAAAACGTTGACGCGAAATCTCGCCAGGCGGGAGACTCCGTAAGCCATATCCAGTTCCTTGGTCTTGGTAAACATTTCCCGCTGGCGCTCGTTCATGACCGAGAGGGCCACTCGTCGAATTTCATCAG
The DNA here is from genome assembly GCA_963789265.1 of uncultured delta proteobacterium. GTDB lineage: Bacteria > Desulfobacterota > Desulfomonilia > Desulfomonilales > Desulfomonilaceae > CAWBBA01. Next base: position 1,032,195 of record CAWBKB010000001.1, read on the forward strand.
GCGTCAGGCGCTCTTCACCCTTCATGGGCGCCAGCACACCATTAACACGCGTGACCGGAGGAAGCGGTACCTTCAAATGGATATCCGAAGCTCCCATCTCAACGGCTTTTCTCAAGACATTATCCAGATCCATATTAATGCCTCGTCTAACTTATCTCCGCGTCGTGATCTTCATCTGATTTGGATGTCAGCAATATCCCTTTTTGTTCCAGCAGCTTTATGCGGATTGCATTCATGATTTCGGGGTTCTGTTTCAGAAAAAGTTTCGCGTTTTCTCTACCTTGGCCGATGCGTTCGTCTCCATAAGAGTACCAGGCCCCGGATTTATCGATAATCCCGGAGTCGACCCCCATGTCCACGACTTCTCCGGCTATGGATATGCCCTCATTGTACATGATGTCGAACTCGACTTGCTGGAAAGGCGGGGACAGCTTGTTCTTGACGACCTTCACCCTGGTTCGGGAGCCGACAACACTTTCCCCGTCTTTGATCTGCCCGATTCGGCGGATATCCAACCTGAGCGAGGCGTAGAATTTTAGAGCATTGCCACCAGTCGTGGTTTCAGGATTTCCAAACATGATACCTATTTTTTGTCTGATCTGGTTGGTAAAAACCACCGATGCATTGGAACGCGTGATAGCGGCGGTGAGTTTTCTGAGCGCCTGGGACATCAGGCGTGCCTGCAGTCCCATGTGTGAGTCCCCCATCTCACCTTCAATCTCGGCCCTGGGCACCAATGCCGCGACCGAGTCGATTACCACGACTTCCATGGCACCGGATCGGACCAATATCTCAGTGATTTCGAGAGCCTGTTCGCCCGTATCGGGCTGAGAAATCAACAGCTCATCCGTGTTGACCCCGAGCTTTTTCGCATAGTGGATGTCCAACGCATGCTCTGCATCCACAAAGGCAGCATAGCCCCCTCTCTTTTGCGCCTCAGCAATGATATGGAGACAGAGGGTCGTCTTTCCGGAGGATTCCGGGCCGAAGATCTCAACCACCCGGCCTTGCGGGACACCGCCCACACCGATAGCGATATCGAGACCCAGAGATCCCGTGGGAATGGTTTTCACATTCGGGATGACACCGGTGCTCCCAAGTTTCATTATTGCGCCCTTACCGAATTGCCTTTCGATTTGGCTGACTGCCATATCCACGGCCCTTGTCTTTTCAGAGTCGGATGGGTTTCCCTCGTTTGGTTCCCGCCCTCTTTTGGGTTTGGCCATTAGAGTTCCTTTCTTATCAGGCTCGGCATAGGTACTGCAGCCGCCAAGCCGATTGGCTGTCCCTCGGCCGGGGACAAGGCCGCAACCGGTTCAGTTTTCAATGCAGAGATTATATCACGAATGTCGTAAAATCCCTGAAAGATTACCTCGATGAATCCACTCACGCCCGTACGCGTCATGAAATGTTATAGGGGCCAATCCTGAGCAGTCAAAATCCCAATGCACTCCGGGGTAAGTTGCCCCAAAATTGTCTGACGTTGGTATAGCGTGACCAGAAACGCTTCGACGCGGGTAGGTCACCCTCTGGACAAAGATTCTGCTCTAATGGTAGACCGATTTCAAGCCTTTTGATCCGGGGACCCGTTCTCCGGCTGCGCTGTGGTATTCATGGAGGGATTCATGCACGTGATTTCAGCAAGTAGACGCACCGATATTCCGGCCTTTCATGCTGAATGGTTTATGCGGAGAATACGCGCGGAGAGCGTCCGTGTACTTTCACCGTTTGGAGGTGGAGTAAATGAAGTATCCCTTGCTCAGGAGGACGTAATTGCCATTGTTTTCTGGACCAAGAACGCCGCGCCCCTGTGGCCTTATCTGGATGAATTGACAGATAGGGGACATTGCTTCACGTTTCTCTATACTATAAACAATTATCCTGCTTTCCTGGAACCAAGAGTTCCGGACAGAGGTCACACTTTGAAAGTAGTGGAACTGCTGATTCGGCGATTTTCAGCATCAGTTTTCAGATGGAGGTACGATACGATAGTCCTTACGAATGTGCTGAACCGCGGATGGCATCTCCAAAACTTCCGCAAGCTGTGTCGCCTGCTTTCGCCTTTCACGACTGAATGCATTTTCAGCTTTTGCGACTATTACAAGAAAACCGCGAGAAATATGGAGCGCAGAGTGATCAATGAGCACAGGCCATGCGAAGTGGAATGCATTGAAATTGCCACAGAAATGGCTGACGTGGCGCGAGAGTGGGGGATTTCTCTCGCATCGTGTGCTCACGATTTTCTCGTCTCGGATAAGATATCCAAAGCACGGTGCATTGACCCGATGGCCCTTGCTCGGGTAGTAAATTCTCCTGAAAGAAAGCTTGCCTTGACTACCCTCAAAACATCTCCGACAAGAAAAGACTGCGGCTGCGCGGCCTCGAGAGACATAGGCGCATACGACACGTGCGTTCATGGATGCGTCTACTGTTATGCCAACAGTAACCCCGAACTCTCGGAGAAGAATCGCTCCCTAATCATGCCGGATTGCCCTTGCCTGGACCCCAGAGCCGGCAAATATCGGGCCCTAGCATGACAACGAAAACCATTTGTGTATTGTTCGCGAGCCTCGTTCTCGCGATGCTTTTCCATTCGCCTGTCTTTTCCAATAATCGGGACGGAGGTAGTATCAAAGGGCTATGGCAGCTCGCAAGTGTAATGCCCGCAGGGGTCCCGACCGAAGAAAGGCCGGAAGTTCTGAGCGGTAGCCTCTTTTATTGGTTCACGCCTGACGGCCGCGTCACCCTGTTAGACGATACAGATGGTGGGATAAAGCGGCAGCGGGGCGTGTGGCGACAACGCGGGGATCAGATAGTGATAGTCTGGGAATCCGGACTACGTCTTTCGATAAAGGTTGTCAAATCGGAAAAAGGCTCTATCATATTGTCAGGCTTTGATGTACGCCCCCTTTGGTTTCGGTTTATCCGATACTTTTGAGAAGGGAAGGCTAACGAGGGCGAGAGAATTTTGCACGAGCCGGAACTAGCTAATAACATTGTCGAAATTGCGTATGAGAGTTACAACGATTGTGAAGAGTCTTTTGATGACCCGTTCGCCGATGCTAATGTTGAGCCTGAGGAACCGGAATCCGTTCTCGCGGTCCACAAAGACACCATCCTAAAATACTGCATCATCGCATCCTGCGTGCTACACATTGTGCTGTTCATCGCCATTCCACGTATGGCAAAGTTGACGCCGGCAAAATCGCTTCTCAGAGCCGGTGAAAAAGTGACCCCGGTAAGGCTGGTGGAATCCCCTCCCGAGCCCAAGAAACGGGAGCCCCCCCCGCTTAAAGCTTCTGCGATTTCCGACAGAAATCATACCGCTCTCCGCCAAAGGCTTCCCAAGATGCTCCCCGCCCCTACGCCACCTCTAGGGAAGATGGAACCTCTGCAGCAAAAGTTGGCGGCATTGCCGCCTCCTGCAGTCCCGGAGGACCTTGTCAAGCCTAAGGAGGAGAAGCGCCCCAAAGAAGAAAATCTCAAGCACCCCGCTCCGGCGAAGCACACTTACCAGAACCGCCTGAAACGCACCGATTCGATAGATCAGCACAATCTACCCAAACCCCATAGAAGGGTGAACGTTGACCTTAGACCGACGCCGGAAGATATACGCAGAGGACTTTCCCCGTCGGGAGGGTCGCCGGATTTCTTTCCCAAGGGAGACGCCGACGAAGCTGTTGTTGACATAAATACCCGTGACGACAAGTTTTTTTCTTATCTGCTTCAATTGAAGCGGAAGATACAAGCGGTTTGGACTTATCCGTCCGCGGCCGCTCGCGCCGGAATAGGAGGGAGCTTGACCCTGGAGTTCTCCATTGCGAAAACGGGACAACTACTGGGAGTGAATCTCCTGGATTCTTCGGGCCACACCATACTCGACGAATCCGCGATGAGTGCGATCAAGAACGCAGCTCCATATTACCCGTTTCCTCCACGATTGCATGCAAAGAGATTACGTGTCAGAGCTAATTTTATTTATGTTACCGGCAATTTTGTTAGAAGCATAATGTAGAATTTTAACGACGGCGCTCGTATTAGGTCGGCCCGGTCCGGAACTCCTACTCTTTCTCCCGGCTCTTCACTAACTTGTCGTAAGTTTTATGGTTCATTAACTCCTCAATTTCGTCCGGGTCGGAAGGTTCCACAATAATCAGCCATCCATCTCCATAAGGGTCGTCCGTAAGGGTTTCCGGAGATTCGCTCAGCAAGTTATTGCACTCCAGGACTATTCCTGAAATAGGGGCCAGGAGATCTGTCACGGCTTTGCTCGTCTCGACAATTCCGAACGGTCTGTTTTTGCTCAAGGCATCGTCGACTTGGGGCAATTCGATGTAATCCACTTCCCCCAATTCTTCCCTGGCATAATCGCTGATACCGATCAGTGCCTGGTCTTTTTCCAATTTGACCCAAAGATGATCCTCAGAGTAAAGCCGATCCGCCGGGAATTCCATGACACGCTCCTTAAATTGTGGAACAGCGGCGCCATATTGCCCAAAACACTGAATCTTGTCAAATGATATCCCTGTCAATTGGAAGGGGCTTCCCATGCCGACAACCTTGCGTGCATACGCATAACATCTGGAAATATCGGGTGTTACTTCAAACATCAGGCCAAAAACTCCATCTGATGCCTTCTCTGTTCCTGTCGAAAGGTTGAAGGATCGCACTCAATGGATTATCATAGTCCGGAGGGTTTGGAACTCGACATTTATCTCGGGGAATGCATCGAGCCCGAGCGTTCGCATCGAGATTTCATTTTCGTTCTATGGGAGGAGAAGATGAAGGACGGTTGTTTAACGATCCTGTTGATCTTCTTGTTGTTCTGCGCAAATCAGCCCTGCCGTGCCGAAGAGTTCGCCGGAAAGCTCGAGCGCGTCGATATTGACACTGTCACTATCTTGGGTTGCGGCAATCGTAGGCTGGTAATTAGGGTTGACAGGGGAAGCCGCCTGGCAGCGGCTCCGTTTCTGGGCAAATGGGTGACCGTGGACCTCACCACCGCCGGCGGGGAATACCAAGCCGTCCGGTTCCGGTCTTGTCGGTAGACCTTATACCATTTCGCAATTCAACAAGTAACTTGCAGATACGGAAAGCTCATCATTGACCTGACCTTAGTCGGATTGGTGTGAAGATCTCGTAGTCCTTTGCACGGAGCCTGTTCAACGCCCTCCAGTGACGTGAACGCTTTGTTTGGGAGGTGATTTTCCCTCAAATCCTCCCACAAATGCTCTACCGGATTGAGTTCCGGGCTGTGTGACGGCTGCCGGATGGACCTGTGCCATGGCGATGCAGCCGGCCGAGGGGATGATTCACTTCGAACTGTCCTTGATGGGCCGTACCACACATCCGGGTTCGAGGTCCTCTCCGACGTTGAGTGCCACTAGATCTCCGGCGTGGACCCCCTTGCACAGTTTTGCGACTTTGCCATCGTTATCGTAGATCGTAACCGGGCACAGAGTGAGTTTGTTGTCAGACCCAACCACTGCCACAAACTGCATCTTGCCGCGAGTCACCAAGGCTCCAACAGGAACGTCGGCCGTCGCCGCATTCTGCACCGACAAAGAAACCCGGACGAAACTGCCGGGCACTATTTGCATGCCATGATTATCGACATCAATCTCAACCCTGAGTGTTTGCGTCTTCAGGTCAAGCGCTCCGCTGGTACGAGTGACACTGCCGGGGATCTTTTTGTCCGGTCGCGCCGGCTCCCAAATTTCGGCTTGATCTCCGACTTGTACTAGTGAAGCAGTCTTTGCGTGGGGATACACGTATACTCGCAGTCGATCTGTTTGCGCAAGCGTAACAACGGGCAAATCCGGGCTCTCCTCTTGCACGGCTTGTTGAATCAGTGCACCCGGGTCCGCGAAGCGGGCGGTGACAATTCCCGAAAACGGCGCACGTATCTCCTGGTAGTCTTTCTCAGTCTTCAAAGCGGCAGCCTCGGACTCCGCGACCTCGGCCGCAGACTCCTCCTTATCAAATTGTTCCTCCGAAATGGATCCGCTCTTAATGAGAAACTGTCCACGACCCGCGTCAAGCCGTTTGTCCTTGGCATTGGCGATAGCAGCGTCGTACTGCTGATCGAGCTCCGGGGACTCAACAACAGCCAAAAGGTCACCGGCCGATACCTTATCGCCCTTATCCACGTTAATTTTCTTCAGGTACCCGCTGATTTTCGAGTACAGGGTTACGCTCAAGTACGGATCTGCCTCCCCGGTCAGGGTGACAGATTCGGTTGCCGGACTGGGCGTTGCTGAAACGACCCGAACTTCCGAAATGGCCGTCAACTCGTGAACCACCGATTTGGTGACGTGAGTCTTCACTGAATGCCGATGTCGTACATTCAGGCCGGTATAAATGCTGACAACCACGGCAGCGGGGAGGACGAATGCGTAAATGAGTGTGGAGCTAGACAGCTCAATTTTCTTGGAAAGGAATGCGGGAATTCTAAGACTCATGATGGGATTTACCTCTCTGATTCAATCTGACTCGCGCCCGTAAGCACCTCTCGGGCAGCGATTCGTGGGCCAAACTTTTATGCCGACGGCAGCGTTTCAACAGTACCCGAGACACCCCCTATGGTCCCTCCATCATGACCTGTGGCAGTTTTGCCACCTCCGTTATACGTGTCCACATCATTGAATGCACGTCCAAAGTCATTGTTGGTTTGGTGTTCATGCCTAGACTCTCCGTCCTGGCCATGTTTACTTTCCTTATTAATGTAGCGGCATGTATCGTAGTGGACAGCTATCGGCGGCTCACCCGGAGGCTCTCACCGGTACCGGTTGCACCACGTGTCCATCTTCGACGCTATCTCCAACATGCAGCCCGACGCGCTCTCCAGCTTTCAAGCCTGAACTCAGTCTAACCATTATGCCGTTGGTGTAATAAATAGTTACGGGACGAATTGTGACCCTGTTGTCATTGTCGATCACCGGCACGAAATATTTGTTTCCGCGTATGATCAGGGCCTCGACCGGGACTTCCACCGTGGCCGGTGACGTACACCGAAAGAGAAACTTGAACGAAAGTACCAGGGGCTACTTGCATGCCGGGATTGTCCAAATCGATCTCTACCAGCATCGTCCGGGTCTTGGGATCGATTTCTCCACTAATGCGGTCCACCTTGCCGTTGATCTTAAAGCCCGGATGCGCCGAGTCCCAGATCTCTGCATGATCTCCTAGCTTGACCAGGCCGGAGATATTTTGATCACAATAGATGTACACTCGCAGTCGGTCGTCTTCAGCCAATCTTATAATAGGCATTGTTCGCGTCTCTCGCTGGACCGATCCTTGCAAGAGTGCGCCGGGGTCTACATAGCGGGCGGTAACAATTCCCGTAAACGGGGCGCGAATATACTGATAGTCCCTTTCCGTCTTCAGCGCTGCAGCTTTGGACTCTGCGACTTTGGCAGCGGATACCTTGTGTTCAAGATCCTGGTCCGAAATCGATCCGCTCTTGATAAGGGCCTGTGCGTCGTCGGCGTCCATACGTTTATTCTTTGCATCTGCGACGGCGGCCTCGTATTTCTGGTCAAGCTCAGGGGATTCAATTTCGGCGATAAGCTGCCCGGCTGAGATCTTATCGCCTTTGTCCACTTTGATATCCTTTAAATACCCACTGACCTTGGAGTAGATAGTCACATCCAGGTAGGGCCACGCCTCTCCGGTGAGCCTAACAGATTCGGTTGCAGCGCCGGGAGTCGCGGAAACGACTTGAACGCGAGGGCCGGCCTTCAGGCTCGCCACTCTAGATTGCTCCGAATGCTCGTGCCATGATTGCTGGTCAGCCCATAGGCTGGCGACCACCACAACCGGAAGGGCCAACCCCAGACCGCACAGCCCAAGAGATCGCATGACCGTTTTGTAATTCCAATTGGTTCGTTTACGAATCATCTCTCTCTCACTCCACTAACTCGTCTCTGGTACCTGCCTGGAATCGCCTAGTCTTTCGCTATGTTGATCGTTCTGGTGAACCACCAGTGTCTCAGTGGCAAAGCTGCCGACTCATCTGAAGGGCCACTTCCGGGATATGCCTAGTGCAACCGGTGAAAAACCAAGGGTCCCAAGCTCCATAACCTGAACCGTTTCTACCCGAACATAAGCACAAATGAGGGGGTTACAGGGCTCCCTCTGTTGGGTATTCGTCCTTGACTCTTACGAGAGGTAGTCTGGCAGTGGGTACTTTCACTGTCAAGTTTCGAAACCGTTAAGCATGTTATCATTCCGTTAGGTAATTGGACCGCATGGGGCAAACTTCCCGTGGCGGATCGTGTGACACCCGTAAGGATTGACTTCGCGTTTCGCGAACCCTCGGGCGGGGCACCGGTGAATACATGGTGAATCTCGTAATAGCGAGTCATTTTAGCTCACTATCTCACCGCAGGCACCCGCCTTGAAACGTTCTTCCAAAAGGTGTTTGCCGGGAAGTTTGGTCCGCAACATTGAATAGATTACAGGTACCAAAAACAGAGTTGCCACTGTGGCAAAAATCAGGCCTCCCACGACTGCTCGACCCAACGGAGCGTTCTGCTCGCCGCCTTCACCCATGCCCAATGCCATCGGAAGCATGCCGATAATCATGGCCAAAGCAGTCATCAGTACCGGTCTGAGGCGGGTTCTGCCGGCTTCCAGTGCGGCCGCTAAAGAGGAACCCCCTTTCTCCACTCGGATGTCATTTGCAAAACTGACCACCAGTATCGAGTTCGCGGTCGCAATGCCAACTGCCATTATGGAGCCCATAAGCGACTCCACGTTTATAGTGGTCCCAGTGAGGGCCAGCATCCATAAAATTCCGGCAAGGGCTGCAGGAATTGCCATCATAATGATGAACGGATCAAGGGCTGACTGGAAAAGCACCATCATCAAAAGGAACACAAGCAGAATTGCGAGGACCAGTCCGATGCCTAGACTGCGAAACGAATATTTCATAATCTGACTTTGTCCCCGGACATTGATTTTTGTTCCCGCAGGCAGAGTCCCCAATTCCGCTATCTTCCGTTGGATGTCCGCTGCGACGGAACCCAAGTCCCGTCCTTCCACGTTGGCATCCACGTTCAGCACCCTCTGTATTGTGTGGTGATCGACGTCCTCGGGGCCTGCTAAGTTGGTAATCTCTGCGACGTTTCTCAGCACCTGGGTGGGTATATGCGGAAGATCCCTTGACGGTGGTAAGGACCCCTGAGGCCGCGGGTTTTCACTCCCTGGGACCGCGGAACCCTGCGGTTTAAACAATGTGCCCCGCGCCGAAGGAGTTAAAGGAATGTTTGCTAGGCTCTGGACGGAATTCACTTGATCCAACGGAATCTGAACCGCGACCGGGTAGTTGACGCTGTTTTTCGGGTTCAGGTAAAAGGAGGGCGAAATTATGAGGCTTGACGACAATCCCACGAGAACGCTGTCCGCAACGTCGTGCTGCGTCATCCCGAGTTCTCCCGCCTTTGTTCTGTCTACCTCTACGTGCAGTGTGGGGTAATTAAGGACTTGTTTTATGTGTACGTCTGCTGCGCCGGGAATCTTGAAGATTGCGTCCCTTACTCGCTTGGCGTACTCGTATGCTCGATCGAATTTCACATCCTCGATTTGCACGTCGATGGTGGAACTGAGACCAAAGTTCAGCACCTGTGTAATAATGTCTGCCGCTTGAAAATAGAAGGTAGAGCCGGGAAAGTCATGCGCAAGGACTTTCCGGAGTTTCCGCTTGTAGAGCGATGTGGGGTGATGGTCCTTTTTCAGGGCAATGAGGATGTCGGCATCCATTTCACCAATATTGTCGGTCTGGACGAATGCCAGGCTGGTAAAACCTGGCACCCCGATCATCGAATTAATTGTAGAGATCTCTCGGGCAGGGATCACGCTTCTAATTCGATGTTCCACCTTTGCAACCAGACGCTCGGTTTCCTCAATACGCGTCCCCGCCGGGGCTCGAAAGTGCAGCTTCATTAATCCCGCGTCAACGGATGGGAAGAAATCGGTCCCGATGACAAGAACTAAGCCGAAGCTGGCGATCATGAAACAGGTTGACACAACTAGCACTGTGCCACGATTACGAAGAGCCTTTTCCAGCAACGCGGAGTATGAAGCCTGGAATCGCTCGAAAGCTCGCTCCCGCCGCGAATTGAGCTTTCCGGCAAATGACCTCAGGAATCCCTTCGGAGCAATCTCGGCCGATGACCTGTCGGCCGCGAAATGATCCTGTTTCGCCATCAATTCGTAGGCCAATGCGGGTACGAGTGAGCGAGACAGCACGTACGACACGATCATGGCGATCACTACTGCCAATGCCAGAGGTATGAAAAGGAACTTCGCCGCGCCGTACAGCAAAACCACGGGAAAAAAAACCACACAGATAGCCATTGTAGCCACGATTGTGGGTTCGGCGACCTCACGGGCGCCATCCAAAATCGCAATGGTTAGCGGTTTGCCCAGCTCCTTATTGCGATGGATGTTCTCCACCATAACCGTGGCGTTATCAACGAGTATGCCAATTGATAGAGCGAGCCCGCCAAGGCTCATAAGGTTGATGCTGTGCCCCAACAGGTTCAACCCTATGATGGAAGCGAAGATTGCCAGCGGTATAGATACGATGACTGTTACCATGGCGCGCCAGTCACCCAAAAAGATTAGCACCATCAGCGATACCAGGATCGAGGCGAGAATCACCTCCCGTACCACCCCCTCGATGGCGGCTCGCACGAAAACGGATTGATCGAAATCCAGTTTGAGTTCCAGGCCCTTGGGAGCTACGGCCTTGATCTCGGGCAAAAGGGCTCGAGTCGCATCAACCACGGCTAGAGTCGAGGCGTCCGCATGTTTCAAGATCGCAAGGTAGGTGGCGCGTTTCCCGTTCACCCGCACGATGTTGGTCTGTTCCGCGAAAGAGTCCGAGACCCGCGCCACATCGCCCAGGCAGACCACCGCATCGCCAACGAGTTTCACGGGAATCTGCTTGAACTCATCGACCAGACGAGGACTCGAATTGATGTCTACGTTGTACGTGCTCCGGCCAATGCGGGCAGTGCCGGCCGGTATGATAACGTTAGAAGCTTGGAGGGCACGGACGACGTCGGCCGGCGATAGACCCCTGGAAGCCAATGCTTGCGGATCTATGTTGATCATTACCTGGCGAGTTTTTCCACCGAACGGGGCAGGAACGGACGTGCCGGGTATGCTGAACAGTGACACCCTAATAAAGTTCAAAGCGTAGTCGTATACTTGTTGTTCGGGAAGGGTTTTGCTCGATGCAGTTAGTTGCGCTACCGGAACGTTCGACGCGTTGAACTGAATGATCGTAGGGGGTTGCATTCCCGGGGGTAGGACTCGGAGCACGGTACTAGATACCGCAGAAATCTGTGCGATTGCTCCCCCAATCTCGGTACCGGGGTGAAAGTATATCTTGACGAGACCGACACCTGGAATCGACTGAGACTCTATCTTTTCAATGCCGTTGACCGTTGTAGAATACGAGCGCTCGCTGACAAAGACTACCCTGCTTTCCATGTCTTGGGGAGAAAGACCCGGATAATTCCACACGACCACGACTACAGGTAGATCTACTGAGGGAAAAATGTCGACGACCATTCTGGTCAGGGAAAGGATACCCATGACCACGATTACCACTGCCATTGCCACCACTGTGTAAGGTCGGCGGAGGCCAAGTCGAACTAACCACATTAGGTGCTCATCCTCTCACCCATCCGGGGTGTGGAATTGGTACGCTAAGGGCCACTACTCCTCCGTTGCGGGAGAAGGGTTGCCGGAACTCGTACACCGGGTGATATTGCTCGTCCTCATCAGGAGTTCGATAGAACAATCTCACCCAAAACAATCGGTGGTCCTACAAAATGCAAGTTTCAACAACCAGCATTGCAGGCACTGTGGCTTACCGGAATTCGACCATGCTGTGGTTTCGCTATCTTGATCATTCCGTTGAACAGGCCGTGTCTCAGCGGCAATGCTGTCAAGTTACCTGAAGCGCCACTTCCGGGCCATGTCCCGCAGAGCAGGCACAAAGCCCAAGGGTCCCAAGCTCCATGGCCTAAACCACTTCCGCCAAACCGCAAACGAAAAGCGAACGTCGCTCCGCCCTTCGATATCCATCCGCCCCTTTGTGAAAAGTAGTGTCTGACGCTGAGTGCTTTCACTGTCAAGGTTTGAGCTTACCCGGGATCTACCACTTCATCTTCCCGAGCGTAGTTTGACGGGCCGTAGGACACTATCCGGCCCTATACAAGCCTCGTCTGGTACCCTCAAATGGAGTACTCCTGAACAATGCCATGTGCTCCCATTGTTCTCGAACCTTGGCTGCCTCACTGAGGATAATGCAGGGTCCGCTCGGGACTCTTCCAGACATCCTCTTCGGTCAACCGAGTGGACCCCGCATTTCTTACTCGCTTAGGGAAAGGAGGTCAAGGCATCTCCTTGAAGGGGCCCTGATACCGTCCTTTGGCGCTTACTTGAGGATAAGTGAAATATCGCTCGGAGTTGTAGTGCCAGTCGCACCCCATTCCCTGGCCTGTGGCACGTTCCGCTGCGTCACAGGTCGCATAAGGCCCTGATTCCACTAGCCAGCCGTAATGAGGGGTGCCGTTCGTCACTGCCATTTCGCCCGCTCGATCTCGAATGACATAGTATTGGCCCGCATAGACTGTTGAAGAGATGACCACAAACGCCACAATAATCGCCGCGACTGAGATCACTAGGTTTTTCATACTTCAAAAATCTCCTTTTTAAACAGTTCTTTATGTTTGGATCATACATGCTTGCGCGAGGTACACTTCCTTCCGACATAAAAAACCGCTTTACGGTGACAAGGTTGTTACTCCTTTCTGTTGGTGGAATGTGAACATGAACCGTACCGAGGCCATCCCTTGGAGACATGGGCTCCGCGAAAAAATTCTATACCCAGGGATTAATGGGGTCAGTCGTGGAACCGAAAACACGCCCCGGACTCTGTACGGCCTCTCTTAGACCGTTGTTTCTCTCTAAAACGCACTTCCTCTCTCTCGACCAAGCGCCATAGCGCTCGATGAGGGTATTGTTAAGGGCCCTGCCTCTCGGGTGCATGCTGACCGTGATAGGCTGAGCCTATACGCCGCCGGCACACCTGGTGGAGGTGGACTCGGAACCTTGACTCAGGTTGGATATTTCATACTTGGAGGGCCTAAAATCATGCTGAACGCCTTAAGACGAATTTACACCTATACCTATTCGGATTAATGACACCTGCTAAGTCCGGATGTTCCGAGTGAACCAGTACGGTATCGCCATGATCTAGAAAATGCCATTCTTGATTGGGAATATCGGTTAATGTCACTCGACCATCTCTGTCACGGTAGATCAAAGGTCAGTCCCTTGAGCAAGTACGGATACCTTTGGTGTCGTGTCTCATTGAAGAGTAATTAATACGGAATCCGTGTGAAAATGGCGTGTCCCGGCTTATAAATTAGTTTTGGCCCAAAGTTGGGGGAGTAGATTAGGCAAACCGAGAGTTCCTTATGATGCACACAATATACGGAGTTACCGTGTGGAACCAGGTAATGTTTCACGGTCCGATAGACAAGACGGAGGGAGCGGGCGATAAGCACCGGAGGATCGTCCAGGACAAGGCTTCGCCGCATGCACTATGTTACGGGCGCTATGTCACGAGCGGGCAGGTGCCTGGTGTCGTTACGCCGATCAGTCGGCGTGGTGAGGTGCATGTCGACGGGATCGGCATGAAGACCACGGGAGGCTGCGAACCGAGGCGGCGTGAAACGATCTTCCACATCGCCTAGATGACTAAACCGGAATCACTGCTGTGGGAGCAATGATCCCGGTCAGTTCGCTGAAAGCATCCCAGTCCGGCACTCTGATGGTCATTTTAAAGGCATATCAGCAAATGGGCTGGTAGGGATAAGGCTTTAGAGATGTATGGCATTTTCCACAGTTGTGGAGGGGCAAATTGGCGCCATCATTATTTCCTCAATAAAGCTCTCAGTCGCTTGAACGCGGTCAGACCGGACTAGCGCACAGGTGCAATCCTTAATAATCCAAGCAACGCTGGAACGCATTCTCAGCACTATTTCAAGATGCCCATTCTTCTCTCGAGTATGGCTTGGTTGATTCTGTGGCCGATAAGGGATGTGTAGTAGTTCCCCTCAGCCAACGACAACTGCCTCTGGGCGTCCAGTACTTCTATGTACGTGGCCGCCCGGTGTTGATACCTTTCCTGGTTGATACGAAAATTTTCCCGGTTGTAGTCCACGGAAGAGCGGTAGTTTGCAACGTCGCTTTCCGCGCGTTTCATGTCCACGTAGGCTGACTTGACTTCTTCCATTACTTGTTCAACTAGTTGCTCCCTGGCAACGAAGGCTCGTGCTTCGGTTGCCCGGCGTTCCTTGACGGTTTCCCGCGAACGGAACATGTCGAAAGCCCAGGTGAACAGTCCTTGCACTTGCCAGTCATTTACACCTTCCGGGTCGAAAGGGTTCCAGTCGTCATTAATCCGAGTCCCCTGAACCTGGAGTGAGATTGAAGGCAGCAGGCCGGCTTTGGCGGACTTTATCAATGCAAGTGCCTGGTCCACAGAGATGTTCGTCTGGCGAATTTCAAGCCTGTTTGCCGCAGCCGTGGCGTAAATCTCGGGGATACGGTACGGGTTCGGACGATAGGCGATATCTTGGACGACTTTGATTGGCGCCTCTTGAGGGTAGCGGAGGAGGAAACATAGGGTAGCCTTGGCTTGCTCAATATCCGCCAGCGCCTGAGTCTTCTGAACGCGGGCTTGAGCCAACTGTCCTTCTGTGGAGAGGACGTCCACTTTGGCCACGGTGCCGGCTTTAGAGAATTCGATGGACTGGTTTCGCACGGCTTCCAGAGCACGAATTGCCGAGTCCGCTACTTCGAGTTCCTTTTGACCTTGTATTAGCTGGTAATATGCTTCAGTAACGTCAAGAATCAGGTCCTGGCGGTCAACGTCGTACTGAATCGCCTGAAAATCGACACCTAGCTGAGCGTATTTGTAATCGTTCAACAATTTCCCGCCGGTGAACAGAGCCTGGGTCACAGTCGCGGTGAGCGTGAAGTTTCGGTGCGAGTCTATCCTGTAGGGATGGTGCGGCCACAGCCCCTCTCCAGGGATCAGCGGATCTCCTCTTATCGTCCATCGACTGTTTTGCTGCCGCGTCAACTCCTCTACGAATCCCGAGTTCCCATACCTGTCCGCTGTTGCGTAGTATTGAAGGTCAATGGTAGGAAGGAAGTCTGAGAAAGCCTCACGACGCTGATACTCCCTTTCTCGAACCGCGAGTCGGGAGTCGGCTATACGCAGGTTTCTGGCAACAGCTATTGAGATAGCCTCAGGCAAGGTTAACCGCGTGTCTCGATTTCGCGAAGAGTGGCTTGCGCCGGCAGCCTTGGTCACGTTCGCCAGTGGAGGTGCCAACACAACGGCCATCCCAATGACCACGGCAAAGAACGCAATCATCGAGGGCTTATACAGATCCATACCCCCTTATCCTCTAAAGCTAAAACTTCAGCCCCACAACAAGCCGGGGAGATACAATAACAAATGACGGCCCGAGATCAGACCATCATCTTAACGAGTACCCTGGCGTCACCCACCAAATTCTCGATGGAAACCTTTTCGCTGGGGGCGTGCGCCAAGTGCAAGAGCTTCCCCATACGGCAGCGGGGAGTCCCTCCTGAGAAGGCAGTTTGCAACCGTCTGGCCGTCGCGCAAGTCACGATTAGGCCCACATCGGTACCCATCGCGCTGTTCCGGATTGGTCCAGCCCGCCTTAATCCTTATTCATCCGTCGGAAGTTCTTCATTCCGGCTTTAAGTTGAATCCTACCATATCCCGTGCTCCCACGTCATCCCACCTAACATAATAATAACCTTGAGAGGGAGTGGCTCGTATTGTTGAGATGAGACCTAAAATGGACGAGAAATCTATGTACGGTGAAAAATCAATACAGCCCGTCCCGCGGCAAACATTAAGGATAGATGGGTCGCCCTCCTCGCGGGGGCGTGGATTGAAACATTGATAGCTGTTCGCTACACCATGCCACAAAGGTGAAGAGGGCTTGCAGTCTATCTCTCGCCATCCGTTTCTGTGGAGCATCCGATAGACGGTGGAGTGATGGTATACGATCCTGTCGCGATTCTCGTCAGAGGCCCCCGTCCAGCGGCAGGATCTCGTAGCTGGTCCTCACTTCTTGCCTCGCAGCCATCTCGTACTTCTTCAGCCGCTGCTCCATCTCTTTCGTGCACGAACCTCCCGGGCATTCTTGCGACCCCAGTTGAATTGCCTTTTTCTCGTGATCGATGGCTTTCAATGGATCCCCCTGCCTGAAATATGCTTCCGCCAGCGTCTCATGAACGAGCCCGTCTTTGCCCCCGGTTAGCTTCAGGGCCTTGATTGCCAACTCCATAGCTTTGGAACTGTCTTGAAGCCTCTCATCGGGGCAGGTGAGAAGGAACCATGCCCTATCTTGCATGGACCAAGCGTTATTGGGGCTCAACTTCTCGACCGTCTTGAAGTCTGCCGAGGCGTCTTTGCACCTTCCCATACGGCTGAAGATCCAGGCCCTCAAGCGGTAGCCCTCTACGAAGTCATGCTTTGCGGCCAATGCCTGGTTTACGTCCTGAAGTGCTTTGTCCTGATCCTTTAGTCTCGAATAGATGTCAGCCCTTTGAGCGTACGCCCAGGAATAGCTCGGATCGAGCTTGATCGCCCGGGAAAAAGCTTGCAGCGCTTGTTCGTTCTTCTTTTGCAGTTTGTTTATGATTCCTTTCTGGCCGAAAGCCTGGGCACTAGGTTTCTTTTTCAGAGCTGCATCGGCGTCTTCACTCGCTTTATCCAGATTTCCCAGGTGTAGATATGCCCTGGATCGGCCGAGGTACGCTGCGGAATTAGCAGGATTGGATTTCAATGATTTGCCGAAAAGCGGAAACCGCCTGCTCCCAGTGGTGCCCGGCTAAGGCTTTTTTGCCCGCCACAAAGTCAGGGTCGGCGATTCCCCTGAACAATTCTCCCCACGGGACGACATAGATTGTTGCAATAATTACTACCGCTATAATCGAGAAGCCCATAAGGCTGTACAAGGTCCAGCCTCGTTCGTTCCGGAAACTGTTTGCGGCGTTCGAAACGGCCCTGCAACTCTTCATCTGGATCACCTCTTAACGCATTGGGAATGCCTCATTTGGAGACTTTGCATTGTACCACCACGGAAGCGGCTGTTGACTCCATGAGTCGAATGGCCGATTATACTTTTCCGCTGACAGAAATCAACGAAGTCGTGTAGGGGACAGTAATCATTCACTTACGAGCGGTAAAGGATTGTCATTGCGAGCGAAGCGAAGCAATCTCTTCCTTTAAACGCCACTTAGATTGCCAGTGGGACGGGCATCCTGCCCGTCGTCCATAATAGACAGGCAGGATGCCTGTCCCACTATTTGCTCCTCGCAATGACAAGGTGCAGAAGATCCCCCGCATAAGTGAATGGTTTCAGGGGACATCGAGTCCCGTCATCTTGAGAAAGGGAGGGCTCTGATCTGTGGCCGGCCCGACCGTGCCTCCGGTAAAAGTCATTTTGTTTGACTTCGGAGGAGTAATCGCTGAAGAAGGATTCCGAGAGGGTTTGATGGCGATTGCCCTATTAAATGGCTTATCGCCGGAGACTTTCTTCAAAATTGCCTCGTCGACTGTATATGATTCGGGCTATGTCGTGGGAAAAGCGGATGAGAGTTCATACTGGAGTTTGATAAGGGAGCGTACCGGAATTACGCAATCGGACACTGAGTTGCGGAGGGAAATCCTGAGGCGATTTCAGTTGCGCCCCTGGATGTTGGAAATAGTTCGAGAGCTCCGGAAGAAAGGTCATGTTGTCGGGATCCTCAGCGACCAGACACAGTGGCTTGACGAACTCGACTGCCGCGACCGGTTTTTCTCCGAGTTTGACGTGGTCTTCAACTCCTATCACCTTGGTATGGGGAAGAAAGATCCGGTCGTATTTGTCAAGGTGGCGGAAAAGCTCGGAGTCCAGCCATCAGAGATCCTCTTCATCGACGACAATAATGGGAATATCGAGAGGGCGCGATCTGTCGGCCTCAGCACAATACTATATCGTGACAGAGTCTCGTTCGTGAATGAAATTGAACAATCAGGCATCCTGAATGGACGATAAAGCAGGCTTGTAAATTTCAATTACGTAAGCATAACCCCAGCGCCGAGAACCGAGTAGCAGCCCGTTTATTACAGGTTTTCATAAATACGGTCGCGGATTTTCACCGTGGAGATTGCTTCGTCGTTTCACTCCTCGCAATGACATTCCCACTCCCTGTCATTGCGAGCGCAGCGAAGCAATCTTCTTCCGTACCGGTGCTTAACGTTACCGTATTTGCGAAAAAGAGCAATTAGCTCATCTCATAACCGGCCTGTCTCAACATCCTGAGATCATCCTCTGCCGCGCGGCCGCCGGTGGTCAGATATCCCCCAATTATCATGCCATTGGCCCCCGATCTCAGTGCCATAGCCTGGAAATCGCACAAGTTGCCTTCACGTCCTCCGGCTATTTTGATTGTCGCTGCCGGGAGTATCAACCGGAATATCGCGACGGTCTTCAGGATCTCCAGGGGTTCGAGAGGCTCTGCGTCCTGAAGCGGCGTGCCGGGTCTGGGGATAAGGATGTTGATGGGAACGCAATCCACGCCAAGCTCCGCAAGTGTGAATGCCAGATCCAGTCTCTGAGCGGGTATCTCGCCCATCCCGATGATACCGCCGCTGCATGCGGACAAGCCCTTGCCGAGAACCGTTCGTATCGTCGCCACTCTTTGGTCGAACGTGTGTGTGGTGCAAATTGTAGGATAATAGTCGCTCGAAGTTTCAAGATTGTGATTGTAGCGGGTTACTCCCGCGGCTTCCAGTCGAGAAGCCCTTTTGTCATCGAGGAAGCCCAATGAGGCGTCAAGGGCAATATCCACCTTGGATTTCACCCGGTCGAGACTTTCGAGAAGCGCGTCAAATTCCATGTCAGATAATGCCCCGCCACTCGTCACCGTGCAGAAACGTGCCGCGCCCATCTCCCGAGCGGCACGAGCGGCTGAGAGGATTTCGTCTGTAGAGCGGAGCCCGTAGGTTTCGCATTCGGTAGCGTGATGCGCCGATTGAGCGCAGAATGAGCAGTCTTCTCCGCATCGTCCGGAGCGGGCGTTGATAAGCGAGCACGAGTCGAACTTCCGCCCGCGAAAATTGATCCTGATCCGGTCCGCAACTGCCAACAGCCGCAACAAATACTCATCAGGCGTAGTGAGGAGGAATTCTGCTTCCGATCGCAAGATATTTTGTCCTGCCAGGATCCTTTCCTCCACCGAATTGATAAGATTTGAATAAGAGATGTTTTGCAAATTCATAGGGGACCTCCGCCGAAAACTTCTTATACACTTGCAAAGGCGCGAAATCTAGTGGCATTGATGTTCTTGCGCCTAAATCCAGCCCGGCCGGGGCACTTGTAGTCAATGGGTGTGCGACCATCAGACTTCAGCGATCTCCGGCTCTCCCTTTTAAATTTGGGAACAAATTTTCAAGTCGGTTGACAATAATCCGATGAGTGGTTATCTAAAACCTAAGGCATCGCAGAAGGAGAAGTGCGCGAATCAGACCAGGTTAAATTCTGGAACGATTCTGGAGAATAAGGCAATGAACTATCCGGTTGTATCAAACCAACTTGACCATTTTCTGACCCAAGTCAGATCAATCAAGCCTTTGACCGCGGAACGCGAACACGAGCTTGCGGTAAAATACCAAGAAACAGGCGACGTAGAGGCCGCGCACGAGTTGGTCGTTTCACACCTGCCATTTGTCGTCAAAGTTGCATTTCAATACCGACACTATGCGATTCCCGTGCCGGATCTAATCCAGGAAGGCACCATCGGGCTTATGAAAGCGGTCAAGAGATTCGACCCTCAAAGGGGATTCCGGCTGGTCTCTTTTGCCGTCTGGTGGATAAAGGCGTACATCAAGAACTACATCCTGAAGTCGTGGAACTTAGTGAAGCTGGGGACCACGCAGGCCCAAAGAAAGCTCTTTTTCCGCATGGGTGAAATTGGGGAACACCTTGACGACGAATCCCGAATGGAACGCATTGACAAACTTGCCCGCGATCTAAGGGTAAAGACTGATGATGTGATTGAGATGGAAGCTCGCGTCAGGGCTCGTGAATGGTCTTTGAACGAGACGGTCGGGGAAGACAAAAACCTATCGGCCATGGAAATGCTGGAAGACGGCTCGGCAGATCAGGAAACACAGATGATCGAACGGGAAACGGAACAACAGCTTTCCCGAGTGACAAAAAAGGCCCTGAAGAAGCTCGACGCGCGCGAGCGCTTTATTATCATAAAGAGATTTATGGACGACTCGCCGTGGACCCTCCAAAAGCTGGGCGACCACTTTGGAACGAGTCGTGAACGGATCCGCCAACTGGAGAAACGGGCCCTCACCAAGTTGAAGAACGAATTTTCACCGCAAATGGAGGCTCTGTCGGCTCCCGCCTAGAAGCCTTCTCGTTCTCCTGTGGCTGAATCGCCGAGTGTTTCAAATGGCGCCACAGTTCCTAGTGTAATCTGTTCTCTCAGTGGGCGCCGACACGGCATGTGAGTCCCGAAGTTTTGGGGTTGCGTGGCATTCCGATGCCTGAATTCGGTCTCGTGCCTTGCACGTCATTCCGAGGCGTGCGGGAATCAGGTGGGGCGGGCCATGACCGCCGCTTTGCGTCGGGCATGGCCCGCCCTTGCGGATCGTAGTCGGAATGACATCGTTGGATAGGACTGCAAGCGCACACAACGCTGCCCCAAAGCAAGACAGCGTTTGAGGAAATCGACTATTTAGCCAAGTTCCTTTACACTAGGAGTTGAGAGGAGGATTCATGTCAACCATTCTTCACGTGGAAGATGAAAGTTCGGTCCGTTTTCTTTACAAGGAAGTGTTCGAAGAACTCGGATACGAAGTCCTTCAAGCTTCCACGGGAGAAGATGCCTTGCGTATGCTTCGGGGAAAGCGCCCCGACATTATCATCCTCGATCTCAAAATGCCCGGCATGGGCGGCCGAGGATTTCTAGAGAAATTCCATCGGCTCAAGCTGCAGATTCCGGTCGTGATCAGCACTGCCTATCCGTACTTTCGCAGCGATTCGGCCGATCTTAAGGCCGACGCCTACGTTGTCAAATCGGGTGACATGGGCGACCTGGTCGATAAGGTCCAAGGGCTTGTCGCGAAGTCCGGACGCGTGCCTGCAATGCGCAATCAATGATCTCTGTACGATCGGTCTAAAGTCGTTGCGAAGACTAATGTCCACTCGGCAAAACCAGCCGGAGAACCCGGGAAGGTCCTGGTGTCGGGGCTAGTGGCTCGTCATTCCGGCCAACCCCGGACGCCCGTCCGGGGCAGGAGCCGGAATCCAGTTCCGTGGCTTCGCGGGATGGACCCCGGATCGAGTCCGGGGTGACGGTCTCATTACTGCGATTCAGGTAAATATTTGTGCAATGAGTATAAGAAACAATAACTCCTTGCTCCCCTCTCTTCCTGACAATTATACCTTAACTTATCAGCTACCTCGGAAGACAATTAGTTTGTCTCAACGCTTCATAAACGATGATCCCCGCAGCAGTTGACAAATTGAGGCTGCGAACCTTGTCCAAATAAATGGGTATCTTGGCCGCGCGGTTCGGGAAACGTTGAAAAAGCTCCAGAGGAAGCCCCGTTGTTTCCGGACCGAATAGGATGTGATCGCCGAGTTCAAATTTGAGGTCGTGATACAATTTCCCGCGCTTGCTGCTGGTCAGAACAATCTTTTCCGCCGGAACTGAAGAGATATACTGTTCCAGATCCTCCCATACTACTAGATCGACTTTTTCCCAGTAATCCAGCCCCGCACGTTTGAGCGATCGGTCATCCAGCAAGAATCCCAGAGGCTTGACCAAATGTAACGTCGCTCCGACGGCGCAACACAGCCGTCCGATGTTGCCGGTATTCGGGGGGATCTCCGGATGTACAAGAACAACGTTCAATATCTTGCCCGGAGAGTAAGGGAAGGGCTTCCTTGTCAAAGGTCTACTCTCCCTATTCGTCACAAGGTGACCCGTCCTAACGCGGCAGTCACCAGACCTGCCACATCCGTGATTTTCGGGCGAGGAAGCGCTTCCGACAGGGAAGGGGAGTTGACGATCAGAAAGGCATCATCATGCGTGTGCATCCCGGTGAAAATGTCTTTCTTCGTGAATGCGGCCACATTGATCGTAGCTTTCAAATCGTAGCCCGGTCGGGGCATTATCACTAGGTCAGGTGCAAAGTGCGAGCAGTCGCCGTGGTAAACCTCTTCCTTTGTCTTTACCTCTGCGAAGAGTGCCTCGTCTGGGTTGGGGCCGGTTTCTTCGATTTGCTCGATTCCCACATCGGCAAGTCGCAGGTTCTCCAGCGCGGCCTTTAATCTGGCACGAACCTCATCTGCTTCGCTCATTCCCAGTCGTCCTTTGTGGAATCGTTCTTTACTGTTGAGGTATATGCGGTTCGGATCCATCGCGAATGCTAAAGACGAGCTGTCGATATCTTCGGGGGATTGTGGGGCCGGCCTGCTGAAAGAAAGGTAGCCCAAGCTTTTCAGTATACTATTCAAGTAGACCTGAGTCTTAACACGCGTGAATCCATGATCGGAAAGCACGATAAGCCGCGAGACCTTCCCAAGCGCGTCGAGCAAGCGGCCGATACAGATATCCACTCGCCTGTAATAATCCAGAAAATCTCGGTGATGGGGATGTGCCTCGTCTGCATAAGCATCGAAAAAGAAATGATGGAGCCGATCTGTCCCTGTAACCACGCCAATGAATAGATCCCACGGCTGAGTTTTCAGCAAAGTGATCATAATCTCTTCATGGAGGTTCAGGGTGTCGAAAAGATCACTTATCAGAAAGGACCGGTCCTCTCGGCCTCTCACTGCATCGACGTCCGTACGGTATCTCTTGGATTTGAGCCACGGAATCAATGACTCAGGATAGACCGACCGCTCCAGGATCGGCGCAACAAATCCGGAAATAAGCATGCCTTTCAAAGGACGGGCCGGATAGGTGAACGGCAGGTTCACCACTATCGAGGTCTGTGATGCGTCAGTCTGCCAGATCGCAGGGCATCGGATATCATCATAAGAGGGAAGGCGAAGGGAGATTTCATTCGGCTTCAAGTCCGTGAATCCGAATATCCCATGCTCACCCGGATTACACCCGGTCATGAAGGAAGCCCAGGCAACCGAAGAGACCGCGGGGAGCACGCTTTCCATCTGTAAGAAAGAACCGGCTGCCGCGACTTCAGCCAGACGGGGCATCAAGTCGGCTTCAAAGAGGTCATTCAACAGAGAGAACGGCACTCCATCCAGGCCGATGACAGCTACCTTGCCAGCGTGGCTCATCTTCTGCCAGCCTTGACGTCATCGACGGCCAAAGTCTCGCACGAACCGGCCGAGACGCTCTCGCCGGGATCAACTGCCGAAAATCCTGACGTCGGTTGCTTCATCCTGGTCTTCACCTCGTGCAAGATCGAATAAGGCAGCGGCCCGCGGCCCGGAAACACTCCCAATTCGATTTCAGGCTTACTTGCTCCGTGAAAGTCAGACCCACCGGTGACAACAATATTGAACTCCGCTGCAATCTCTTCAAAAGCTTTTGTTTGTTCAGGGGTATGTTTCGGATAATAGGCCTCGATGCCGTCCAATCCCTGCTTCACGAAGCCTCGGATGATCTCCCGGATGCGGCCCGCGTCTTGCTCGTCGAGCGAGTAAGGATGCGCGAGGACTGAGAGCCCTCCAGCCGCTTTAATCACCTGCAAAGCATCACCGGGTGGAATTTTCGTTTTCTCCACGTATGCAGGCGCACCTTTTTTCAGGTACAAGTCAAACGCTTCCTGAGCTTCACTCACAATACCCTTGCGGACCATGATAGTGGCCAGGTGTGGCCTACCTGGAACTCCGCCTACAGCCTCTCGAGCCATCTCATCAGTCGTAATGTGAACGCCGCAATCCTTCAGCTTTGACAGGATCTTGGGCACACGGGCTTGCCGTCCCTCTCTCAAGTATTTCAATACGCTCAAAAGCTCCGGGTTGTCGGGATCGACAAATAAACCCAGGATGTGAAGTATGCCCGCATCCCATTGGGCGCTGATCTCCACCCCTGTGATAACTTCCACCCCGATCCTGGAACCTTCAGCCTGAGCTTCGGCAATGCCGGCTAACGTGTCGTGGTCTGTGATCGCGATAGCCTTGAGGCTTCTTTGCGCGGCCAGCCTCACAACTTCAGCGGGAGAGAAACTCCCGTCAGACATGTTCGTATGCACGTGTAAGTCGATCATATAACCTGCCTGCACGCCTCCATGCGACTTCTGCAGCGAGCGATAAGGTGTGAGTAAGCTCGAGAATCCTTAAATACTGGGTCAAGTATTGAATCAAAATATGAGAGGAGAGATAATTCGTCAAGGCAATGGGAATGGGGGCAGGCTTCTATAACGATTCTCGAAAGTAATCACGGATTGACTTGCGGGTGCCACTGCTGGCTTGCCCAGCAGTGCCGGGTCAAAAAACACTGCTGGGCAAGCCAGCAGTGGCACCCAAGACACGATCTTCACATGTTGGATTCCAACTGCAAACCGCGAGGACTTTTGAGAACAGCTCTAGCATGTAGAGCGCGTAGGATGCGGTCATTCCCGCGGAACGTGCGGGAACCGCATCATTCGAGCCTCACCACGCCTTTGGCGTGGTTCATTCCGCAAGATGCGAAATTCACCGGATCCTACACGAGCTGAACCAAGTTAGGAATTTCCCACTTTCCGACTTGACCATTTCGGCCTCATGGTCTACACAATTTAAAGAAAGGAAGCTTGCCATGATCAAAACCGTGGATTCAAAAGGTAGAGTCAGCCTCGGCCAACGATTCGCAAACAAGCCTGTAATCATTGAAGATCTCAGTGACACCGAAATAAAGATCTCTCTTGCCAGGGTGATTCCGGAGCGTGAGATGTGGCTGTGGCAAAACCCCGAGGCCAGAGACACGGTCTTGTCTGCTCTCGAACGACTCAAGCGCGGAGAGTTTGCTGAAGATCCCCCAGATCTAGAAGCTGATGAAGAACTTGTTTCTCAGCTTGAGGACTGAGCATGAAGTTCACTCTCGCCTGGGATCGAAAGGCCAAAGAGGCCTATAATGCGCTTAAGCTCAAGGCTGAAGCCTCGCTCAAGTCCAGAGAGACGTCCTCCAAACACAGGAAAGCTACTAGGGATGAGGGCCTATTCAAGCAGGTTCGCAAATGCATACGAGTGTTGCAGCAGAACCCCAGACATCCAGGCTTGCAGACCCACGAGTTCGAGTTCATGGCCAACCCTTTTGATAAACATCAAAAAGTTTTCGTAGCCTATGCCCAGCAGCACACCCCCGGCGTGTATCGTGTTTTCTGGTGCTACGGTCCGCGAAAGGGAGAAATAACCATAATCGCAATCACTCCGCATCCTTGAGGCCGGAACCCGCATCCGATGGGGCCAAGTCCTGTTTCTTGACTTCCTCTTTTCGCTCTTTACGGTTTTCCCCCTGTCGGGCAACGGAGCCCAACCTGTTCCGCCATCTCCCTTGCCGTAAAAATCCGAACCTGGCTCCAGGTCTTATGTAAAAAGGAGTGGGCTTGTCAAGCCCTGCTAAGGTTTAGGGTCGGAGGGATCGAAGAATGATGCGAGGTTCACGCTGAAAGAGATCGCTGAGTTACCTGAGAGAGGCGCTCCCTGCAGATTGCCACGTAAGCGGGATCTATTTCATACCCGACGAAGTGGCGCCCGGCCTGGAGCGAAGCAATCGCGGTAGATCCGCTCCCCATAAAGGGATCGAGAACGGTTTCGCCTTCGAAAGTATATAGATGAATGAGCCGCTCAACAAGAGCCACAGGAAAAGGAGCCGGATGGCCGACCCTTCTGGCCGACTCGGGAGGGATATTCCAGACACTGGTGGTCGCGGCCATGAATTCATCCCGAGTGATCGTGGATCGACCCTTCGACGGCCGGTCAAAGCGCTGCTTGGAAAAGATGAGCACGTATTCGTGAAGATCCCTCAGAGTCGGATTCCCCGCAGACATCCAGGAGCCCCAGGCGCAGGAGCCGCCGGCCCCTTTGCCCTTCACCCATATTATCTCGCCTCTCATGAGAAGGCCAAGATCCGATGCCATATTGGAAATATGGGCATTGAGAGGAATGTATGGCTTTCTCCCCAGATTCGCGACATTAAATGCGATGCGACCGCCGGGGACAAGCACTCTGTGGGTTTCGGACAGGACACGCTCTAAAAAAGCCAGATACTCCTCGAGAGTGAGATCCAGATCGTAGTCTTTCCCCACATTGTACGGCGGCGAGGTAACCATAAGAGCCACCGAATTGTCGGGGAGTTCCGTCATTTGCTCGGATGAATGGGGGAATATACGATCAACATAGTGAGGAGAAATTTCGTTGATCTGTTGGCAACCGGTTTCGCAAGCGCCGGCCGCACAGAGCTTTCTCCCGTAGAATGCGGATGAGTCGTGCCCTTCTCGCTTTCCGGTGCCGAACGATCTTGTGGAGGTGCCTTTTCTCAAATCCATCCCATGCGCCGCGGCCGGTATTAGGGGTCGGCCGGGAACAGGGAGATGGGTTAGCATTTCTCAACTATAATGTCAATAAAATACCATTAAATTAATAAGTAATAGAAAAATATTAATGTAATACATTAATGAAATAGTTGACCGCTGAGAACGCAGAGCACGCGGAGAATTTTATGCTCGTTTCTCAGGCCCGCCTGAAAATGCGCGGACTTGGAGACCCAGCCTCCATCATGATGTGGAAACAAGGGCAACGTGCGGGCAGAGCCCGCGAGATATGGATTCCCAGGCGGAGCTTGGGAACCAGAACGCGACGGAGCAGTCCCATCTTCGGTGGGATGGGCATCTTGCCCGTCACTAAACGACAGGCAGGATGCCTGTCCCACCAGGGATACATTTTCTCTGCGTTCTCTCCGCTCTCCGCGGTGCATCCGGATTGCTTGCTTTACTGGTTATGCAAGATGCGGCCGCACACTTCTTGCCAGGAACTCAAGTAACGTGGTAATATCTGCTGCTCTTTCGGTCGTGGCGCGTCTGTGGCTTGTGGCCGCCCCGGGAATCGTATGCGGTCCCGGTTTGGCAGGCTGGTCACAAATCTCAACAAAGATCCAACAACTGGCGACGTTCAAAGTTTCAGCGCCGATAGCTCTGCAACCGGAGGAAGCGATGCTTATCTTTATCGTAGGTTCGAATAGGCGAGACCTCGATATTCTTACCAACCGGAACGAACCGGAGGGGACATGACCGGTGCTGAGTTGCGCGAGCTGTTCCTCAAATACTTTGAGGAAAAAAATCATACACGTGTGGCGAGTTCATCGCTGATTCCCACAGGGGACGCGACACTTCTTTTCACGAACGTGGGAATGGTCCAATTCAAGGGAGTTTTCACCGGAATGGAGAAACGTCCCTACACTCGCGCGGCCAGTGCACAGAAATGTCTCAGGGTGAGCGGCAAGCACAACGATCTGGAGAATGTGGGGCACACGGCAAGGCATCACACATTTTTCGAAATGTTGGGAAATTTCTCCTTCGGAGATTATTTCAAGGAAGACGCAATCGCGTTTGGCTGGGAGTTCCTAACCAAGACTGTGGGTCTGCCGAAGAAGCGTCTTCACGTGACCATCTACAAAGACGACGATGAAGCCTTCGAAATCTGGCGCAAGCTCCTGGGACCCCGCAGCAACCCCATCATCCGTCTGGGCGAAAAAGACAACTTCTGGAGCATGGGTGATACAGGGCCGTGCGGTCCTTGTTCGGAGATCCACATCGACATGGGAGATGAATTCGGCTGCGGTGAGCCCACTTGCGCTCCCGGGTGCGATTGCGATCGCTTTCTGGAACTCTGGAACCTGGTCTTCATGCAGTACGACAGGGACGAGAACGGGCAGATGACGCCCCTGCCGAGGCCTTCCATAGATACGGGTCTCGGTTCTGGAACGCCTTGCCGCCGTGGTGCAAGGCGTGCACAGCAACTGGGAGTCCGACCTGTTTCGGCCCATAATTCAGCGGGTTGAGGAGCTTTCCGGAAAGGAGTGCCGGGGCAAGGACCTGAACTCCATTGCCATTCGAGTAGTCGCGGACCACAGCCGAGCCGCGGTTTTTCTCATTGCGGATGGCATCCTTCCATCCAACGAAGGCCGCGGCTATGTCTTGCGGCGTATTCTCAGAAGAGCCTCACGATACGGCAAATACATCGGTCTTGAGGAGCCTTTCTTGTATGATTCGGCCCAGGTCGTGATACGGCACATGGGGGCTGTGTACCCGGAATTGCTGGCTCACGAAGCCCTTGCCGTCAAAGTCATCAAGAGCGAAGAAGAGCGTTTTCTGGAAACCCTGGCCCGTGGCCTGGTTCTGTTTGAAGAGGAAGCCAATACCATTCGGAAACGTGGTGGCGATACCTTGCCCGGCGAAATTGCCTTTCGTCTGTACGACACGTTTGGTTTTCCGCCCGACCTGACCGCGGATCTGGCAAAAGAGGCTGGTCTCGCCATGGATCAGGTGGGATTCAACCGGGAAATGGGACGGCAAAAGGCTATGGCTCGCGAATCGTGGGAGGGAGGCCAAAGGAGTGAAACCGGTATTCTAAAGGAGATTCGCGACCAGGGGGTGCGTACCGAGTTTACGGGGTACGAAACCGTGGAAGATTCGGGTGTGATCAAAGCGCTGATCAAAGGAGGCGAACCGGTCGACGAAGCAAAGCCGGGAGATAAAGTGGAACTGATCACGGACAGGACGCCTTTCTACGGCGAATCCGGCGGCCAGGTAGGGGATCGCGGAGTCGTGAGCCGGAACGGAAATGAGATCCAAGTGGAGGATACTCTCAAGCCGTTCCCGGACATCATCGTCCACATAGGATCGGTAAAGCAGGGGACCTTCCGCGTCGGCGACAAGGTGGACCTCAAGGTTCGGGCCGATCTTCGGCGTTCCATCATGGCGAATCATTCTGCGACTCATCTCCTCCAGTGGGCCCTTCGCAAAGTCCTGGGCGATCACGTAAAACAGAGCGGATCGCTGGTTGAAGCCCAGCGTTTGCGTTTCGACTTCACACATTTTTCGCCTCTGTCTCCCGACGAATTGAGCAAAGTTGAAGAGCTTGTCAACGACAAGATCCGGGAGAATCAGGATGTTATAGTTAAGACCATGCCCATCGAAAAGGCCATGAAAGAAGGCGCTATTGCCCTTTTCGGCGAGAAATACGGTGATACTGTCCGCCTTGTCTCTATGGGCGGATTTAGCAAAGAACTCTGTGGCGGGACGCACACGAAGCGGACGGGTGATATAGGCTTTTTCAAGATCGTCAGCGAGGGAGGAATCGCAGCCGGGGTCCGAAGAATCGAGGCCGTAACGGGCAAGGGTGCTCTGGATTACGTAGAGCTATTGGAAGAAGAATTAAAGGAGCTTGCTCTGCGTCTGAAGGGTTCCCGTGGGGAACTGGTGCGTAAACTGGAGAAACTGATCGAAGAGAAGAAGAGCAAGGAGCGTGAGGTCGAAGTCCTCAAAGGGAAGTTGGCCGGAAGCCAGGCCACTGACATTCTTGACGGCGTCCGCGAGGTGAAAGGTGTGCGGCTCCTTACCCGGCTCGTCGAGGACGTCTCGAATCCCAAAGATCTTCGAGAGTATGCGGACAGGGTAAAGGACAGGCTGGGATCGGGCATTGCGCTCCTGGGCGCAAAAGCCGACGGAAAGGCTCTTCTCATTGCCCTTGTGACTAGCGACCTTACGAATCGATTCCACGCGGGCAATATTGTGAAAAAGGCCGCCGCTGTATTGGGCGGGTTTGGTGGCGGTAGACCAGACATGGCTCAGGCAGGGGGACCGCAGATTACGGAACTGGACCGCGCTCTAAAGTCTGTGGAAGAATTCTTCAGTTGACTGAAGCTGGGGCAAACCTTGCCGGGGAGCATCGGTCCGAGCGGTGAGGCGAGGGATATAGCGGCTAGCCTATGAAGGGGCACGGACGGCGAGGCTAAAGATGACGAACATCAACGAGAGCAACGAGGTTTACGGCAGGATCGCGCGTGTGATCAACGAATTGAAAATGGCGAGGCAGTCGGTAACCATTTTCAAGGTGGTTGAATTGACGGGTATCGATCAGTTCGTAGTGTTCCGGTATTTCTACGAAAAGGGATTGCTTAGGGGAAAATGAGGAACTATAGGCCCGAATCGTCTTACCAAGTCAACCAACTGGTGCCGCTCACCAGAACCAGAACCCCCAAGGCGGGTCGTGAGGCCCGACCATGCTTGCAGGGTACGTGTAGTTTTCCGGCCAGACGGAATACCACTGGTTGTACCAACCGGGATAGGCCATCCACCCTATAAATGTGAGCACGAGCAGACCGTATGCCAGGGATCGACGTAGACCGAACATGTGGAAATCCTCTTTAACTTGATTTAAATACCTCACATTAATTCATTGCATTTTACGGTACTTGTTTACACAAGTCAATGCTGAAGTTTATATATGGATAATCTATTACTTGAGCGATAACCGTTCAGCGGGCAATCAGGATTCACCGCAGAGTGCGCCGAGAACGCAGAGAGAAAAAATGGCTTCCGCAAGCCCACATAAGTAGCGGGGCTACTCAGTCAGGCCGGTAGCACCTTCAGTGCCAGAGACCGGAATGCCTTGCGCCTCACCTGGGAGAATGGCACAGAAAACAGAACTCTTCGCGATCTCCGCGGTGAACGATTACATTGAGTGTGGACATCCTGCCCCCCTTTCACCGCCATAGTGAACACCATCAAAAACTGCGCTTATTACAGGTTTTCGTAAATACGATGGCGTATTGGGGTGCCACTGCTGGCTTGTCCAGCAGTGCCTGCTCGAAAAACACTGCTGGACAAGCCAGCAGTGGCACCCGGCGGCGAAACATTCTCATTGCGAGCGAAGCGAAGCAATCTCTTCCTCTAAGGACTTAGATTGCCAGTGGGACGGGCATCCTGCCCGTCGTCCATAATAGACAGGCAGGATGCCTGTCCCACTATTTGTTCCTCGCAATGACAATCTTTTGCCGCTCGTAACCGGGGGATCACTTGACGCGGCTCGAAATGTCTTGAATTCGATGCCGCTTCTGACCTAATTATTTATACGAATTGGGGGGCGGACAATCGCGCTGTAAATTCCGGTTAGTTGTTTTGTCCCGCAACGGATGCAGTCTGTTCGGCATTTCCGTGTCAGCCAGCTCTGTCCAACTTTGGATCACCTCCAGGATAGCGGGTTCGAAGGAAATCATGAAACGAAACAATTCAGACGATAATGGTGGAGGCACTGAGAATTCTGCGAAGCGTCTTGAAATAGATGACTTGGCCACTCAGACCATTGATCTCGCTGACCTGCTCACAAAACATGTGACCTCTTCGGGCAGCTTCGATATTCGAGGCGGAATCTGGGCCACGACCTTTGGCAAACTGCTCCAGGCTTTGCCGATTCCCGCTGTACTTGTCGACCGAGCCTTTGAAGTGGCGGCTGCGAATGAGGCGTGGAAAAAGCTCGGTCCGGGATATACGGAAGCGCTGTGCGGTCGTTTTTCAGAACTTTTTGGGACTCCGTCCGCTGCAAGAAAAATCCAGTCCGCAATAGAAGAGGTCTTCCGTACTAGAAGAGCCAAGTTTGTCGAAGCACAGATCAGGGTGAGAGAAACCCCGGCAATATGGGCGCGAATCACTTTCCGCGCAATTAGGATAGTGCAAGAGAGGTTCTTGCTCGCTTTGGTCGAAGACTTGACCGCGGAAATGAAACAACTTGCGCTAAGCAAGAAACATCGGGAACAACTTGAAGCCACTCAACAGCAGCTCGAACAAAAGGTGGCTGAACGAACCGCGCAACTGACCCTAACAAATGAAAGCCTGCGGAAGGAAATTGAAGAGCGACTGAAAGCTGAAGAGGCGCTGAAAACCGTGGTGGCCAAGATCGAGGAGCAACTCAGGGAAGTGCGTGAAGACCTGGTGCTCAAGATGCGGATCTCCCTGAAGCCTTTGATCGATCAACTTAAAGCCCAGGAATCTTCTGCCAACTGTCAGCTTCTTATTGAGGCCATGGACTATCACCTCGAGAATACCTTTTCATCCCTCGGGACCCGGATGTCCTCAAAGCTTGCGACGTTGTCGCCACGTGAAATTCAGGTATGTAACCTCATCGCGTCGGGACTTTCCTCTAAGCAAATAGCAGATGTTGTCGGGGTAACAGCGGAAGCGATCAGCCACCAGAGGCTCAATATCAGGAAAAAACTCGGCCTTGACTTGTCTAGTGCGAGCATGGCCACGTGGCTTCGTCAATTCTACGGTTTTCAGGTCGATGAACCTTGAGGTCGGACCTGGACTCACCGCGTATTACCTGACTGACCCCAATCCCTACAGATATTTTTAAGGAGCGGAACCGTTCAGCTTGCGATCGGTCCAGCAATCCGCGCGGAATTGCCGGAAGGGGCGTCGAGAACGCAGAAAAATGGACGCATAATTTTGGACGCCAATCCAGGGTCGGTAGCGCCGATCTCGCGGGACTCAGGACCGCCCCGGGCATAAGGCATTCGCGCGTACAAACCGGCAATTGGCCGAATGACGATTGGTTTTCTCCACGTGCCCGGCGTTCTCCGTTGTGAAATATTAACAGAGAGCCGATGTTACTTATGGCTCGCGGCTCTTTATAAGTGGCTAGCCTTCGGAGCAGCACATTTTACCGATTGGGTATATTTGATACCTAATTACCTACTGTTTTTTTCGTATTGACCGAGTCTTCGCAAGCGCCCAGAATCACAATTAAATATTGGTGGATGTCCCTGAAGTGCTCTTCAGGAGAATTCTTGGCTCTGGTCGGTCCGCATTGATGATTTGACGGATGTGAAACAGGGGAATGGACATGGATCCAAAGGACCCACGCGGCCCCCATTTTTACCGGAAGCGGAATCCCGCGGCCCATCTTTCCGCTGATGAGGCGGGACCTACGGAAACTATTGACCTGAATGCGCTGTTTTCTTTTGAGGCAAGCGAATCCGGCTCCTTCGATCTCTCAAAGGTGAGCCATTCGACCTTTGCGAAACTACTTCAGGCGTTGTCAGTGCCTACACTGCTGATAGCACGCTCTCATGCCATAAAATTTGCAAATTCGGCTTTTGTGAAGACCACTCGTGACAGTTTCGATTTGACAGGCGCAACATTCTCGGCGCTCTTTCCGAATCCGAGAGAGGCGCGCCAGGCTCAGCTACTTCTGGAGAAAGTGTTCACAGAAAGAAAGGCTGAGGTCCGGGAAAAAGTCCTGAAGATTCGGAAGATCAAACTGTGGGCCAGGATTCACCTACGGACTATACGGTTGGGCGCCGAACAGCTCGCGTTGGTCCAGATCGAGAACCTGACGGCTCAAAAACAACTTCTGAGCGTGCAAAAGTACAAGAAATTGGTGAAAATATTTCCCATTGGTATTGCAGAATTTGCTTTGCCGCGTCAACTCGACCTTTCCCTGTCCCCCGATAAACTACTTTCCAACGTTCTCGATGCCGGGGTTGTCGACGGCAACGAAAAGTTCGCAAACATCTATCAGCGCCGGAGCATTTCAGACTTGGCAGGCACAAGATTGGGGACACTCCTGCCGTGCAAGGGGCGAGGGGAAATCCTCTACAAACAGTGGGCACATGCGGGTTTTCCGATTCGCTCCTTCGAGACCCGGGAGGCGGACGCTTCAGGAAAGGCCCATTTCTTTGAAAACACCCTTATCGGCAATGTAAGCGATCAGCGCTTGCTGGGATTCTGGTGGCTCAAGCTCGACGTGACCGAAAAGAAAAAGGCCGAAGAAGAATTCGCAAAATCTCAAAGGATTGAATCCCTTGGAATACTTGCCGGAGGCATAGCGCACGATTTCAACAACCTACTCACTGCGATGTTGGGGAACATTTCCCTGGCTCAGACTTACCTAACCCCGGACCAGAAAGCCTACGATTGGCTCGAAGCGGCGGCCGCAGCCTCTAAACGAGCGCAAGCGCTGACCCACCAACTCCTGACTTTCTCCAAAGGGGGAGCACCGATTAAAAAGACTGCCTCTGTCGCAGAGTTGCTTAAGGATACGGTGGAGTTTGCCCTGCGAGGGTCAAATGTCCACCATGAGCTTTCCATTGCTGATAGCTTGTTCCCTGTGGAAATGGACCAGGGACAGATCAGCCAAGTGGTCTACAACCTAGTTATCAACGCTCTTCAGGCAATGCCCGACGGAGGCACAATCATGGTTCAGGCCGAAAACTGTGTTGTTCGTCCGGAATACTTGCTTCCCCTGAGTCCTGGCAATTACGTGAGAATCCGGATTCAGGATGCAGGGGTGGGTATACCGCCGGGTATCTTGCAGAAGATTTTCGATCCGTATTTCAGTACCAAGGAAGGCGGAAGCGGCCTCGGACTTTCAACGGCGTACTCAATAATCAAGAAACACGACGGGCTGATCACCGTAAATTCTGAGGTGGGGCTGGGAAGCACGTTCTACATCTATCTGCCGGCTTCGCAGAGATTTTCCGCCGCAATGGACTCTCAAGCTACTGAAGAAGAAACTCCCTGCTATAAAGGCAAGATCCTTGTCATGGACGATGAAGAATGTATACGAGACTTGATGAGGGATTTGCTCGCACACATCGGGTATGCAGTTTGTTTGGTAAAGGACGGGTACGAGGCGGTGGCTGAATATCAGCGGGCAAAGGATGCCGGAAAGCCCTTTGACGCAGTAATCATGGATCTAACCGTACCAGGTGGGATGGGCGGCCGGGAGGCGATCCAGCGCCTGCTGAAGATTGATCCGGATGTTCTGGCCATTGTATCCAGCGGTTATTCCGACGATCCGGTATTGGCGGATTTCAAAAGCTATGGCTTTGCAGGTGTGCTATCCAAGCCATATACATCGGACGCTGTGATGGACCTGCTGGAATCGGTCATGAAAAGATCCTCGGATCCGACCCTCTAGTATTGCCGTCGGAAGGATATGGCCCAGCAGCCTTGCCAGGCAAAGATCGGGCCACACTTCGTGGCCTGGATCTAATCTTCTGCGGAAACTCTATTCAGGCAGCGCATGCCTCTTGAAGTCTGTACGAAGCTCGGAGGATGGCTTGCCCCCAGCCGACAGGAATGCTCTCGCAAAGAAGCGTCGGATTAGTGCCATTAGCCTGGTTAAAGACGTCCGAGCGGGGTACTCTGATGAGCAGCTTCGAGTGAAATACCGGGTTACACGCGACGGTCTGCAATACTTGCTGACGAGATTGGTCGATTCCGGTTTGATCACGCACTTGGAACTATACAGTCGGCAGTCTCTCTCTGAGAGTGATCTCATGAGAGCTTTCTCGGAGGATGCCGCCCCCGTGTTAAAGTGCATACGTTGCGGCAATGTCCTGCCGGAGGGCGTTGGTTCATGCCCGCACTGTGACACTTTAGCAGTAGAATTGCAGGAATCGCTCGTCATCGAGCCCGAGGTATCGCTTGGACCAAGCAATCCCCTGCCTGATTTGACTCGCACTCCGGGAGATCAATTCATACCAACCGACCCCTTCGGGTCCCCCGGAAACGCCCTGGAGATACTGGAGGTCAAGCCGAACATCCGAGACGTGGCTCAACAGGGCGACGGTTTAAAGGGGCAGGCTTTGCTGAAAGCGGCAAGTCGAGGGATCTATGAACAGGTTGAGGCCCTAATGAATTCCGGGGTGAATGCAGATTCACGCAGCAAGTACGGAAATACTCCGTTAATACGGGCCGCGTTCAAAGGCCATCCCGAGGTGGCGAAGCTGCTCCTGGACAGGGGCGCGGATGTGAATGCAGAGAATGTCCAAGGGAATACCGCCCTAATTTTCGCCGTCAGTGCCGGTCATGCGGAAGTGGTGGAGCTTCTCCTGAATCATGGGGCAAATGCCGGTACGAAGGCTCCGGACGGCAACACCGCGCTGAACGATTGCATGTCGGGGGGAAAATGCTTTCATTGTCGAATCGCTTATAGACCATGGCGCAGATGTCAATGAGGCGAACAACAACGGCGATACTCCGTTAATGATTGCTTCCGACAAAGGCCAAACGAAGATCGTAGAGATTGTCATTAAGGCTGGAGCTCAAATAGACGCCGGCAACAAGCATTGGAACACCGCGCTCATGAAGGCTGCATTCAGAGGCCATGAGTCCGTAGTAAGGCTGTTGCTGGCAAGTGGCGCCCGCGTAGACTCCAGAAACACGTACGGCAATACAGCTCTTATGAAAGCCTGTCATCCGGGTCACCTTCAGATTGCCAGGCTGCTTCTGGAAGCTGGGGCCGACGTCAATGCGAAAGACCTCGACGGCGTAACGCCCATGATGAGGGCTGTTAGAACGCAAAGAAATGACCTCATGCATCTTCTAGCCCAATATGGGGGGTAAGATTGGAAGCACGGAAAAAGATTAGAGCTAAAGAGGTTGTGCAAGACCTTCGGTCCGGCACGCCGACCGCTGACCTCCTGAGAAAATATGAACTGTCCCGGAATGGGCTGGCCATTGTGCTACAAAAGCTTGTTGATGCCAAAGTTTTGAGTCGGTCCGACCTCGAAGATTGGCGATCTCTCAATCATGATGTAACAGTAATTAGGGGCGTTCGAGAAGACGAGCGAGTAAAGATAGATTTTCCCTTGGTGGTTCAAGACTCCGACTTCCCTTATGCGAAAGGTTTTGTGCGCGACTTATCTGAAAAAGGACTCGGGACGTATGGGATTACCGCCCGCGTTGGCGAGACAAAAGGATTGGTGCTACACCTGGAGCGGCCGAACCGGCATGCGCACATAAAATTTCACGCGCAATGCCGATGGGTGGAACGCTCGGCAGGGGATAGTCCAAGATGCACGGCGGGATTTGAAATAACACATATTGAAGACGCAGCATTAGCCGGGTTACGAAACCTCCTTGAAAAAAAGAAATAACCGTCTGCTTATGGGATAACCATGGCGAAGAAGAAGATAAAGGCAAGGGAGTTGCTAACCGATGTTAGAGCCGGATTGGATGATGAGGCACTGATGCAGAAGTACAGTCTTTCAGCTCGTGGAGTGCTTCAGGCCCTGAACAAGCTCATCGCGCACGGGCTCATGTCTCCGGAAGAGCTCATCGAACGCAGATCCTTGGCTAAAACCGTTTATATGCCTGTCTTCACGTGCTCTGCCTGTGGGAACACACAGTTCTCGAAAGTGGAGAAGTGTCCGCGATGTGGTGCCAGGTTGAGAGCTTCCGGCGAGGGGAAGTCGGATTTCAGCTATTAGATTGGAGGTTTCAGGGGGGATAATGGAGAAGAAGCGGCAAATCAACGGCAAAAATATCCTCAGTGATCTGAGATCAGGAATGGCTGACCGCCAATTGCAAGTGAAATATAAGCTGTCGAGCAAGAGCCTGGAATCCATTTTGAGCAAGCTGGTGAAGTGCGGCGCTGTCAGCCATGCCGAACTATACGAAAAGTCCTCATCATACAGAGAGAGCGTTAACCATGTTCAAGCACGAAAGCATCCCAGGGCGGAGTTGGATGTTTACGTGCCGGTCTATGACATCGCCGACTCGGCCGTGGGGGTGCTAAGGGACATATCGGAGAACGGGTTAAGGCTGGCCGGGATCAAGGTCCAGGTTGGACAGGCGAAGACATTTCAGATTCCGGTGGATATGTTCATGGAGGCCCAGCCTCTGTTGATTATCGCTGAGTGCAAGTGGGTTCAAATAAAGAAGAAGAGCCGACATTACGCAGTGGCGGGATTCGAGCTAATAGATCTTCCGGACGCAGATCGTGAGACTCTCAGAGATTTCATCAACCTGTTGCTGCTTAAGAGCCCGGAAAACGGCAGCCCTCGGACTGAGAAGGAGCTACCTCCCGCAAGATAAATGGAAGATTCGGCATGGATCGAAAAAGAACAAGGGCCGATTGACCGATCGGAGGGCAGGTGAGGATGCCGCACTGTGCAAGGTTCTCAAGCCCAACCAATTCACGGTAAAGTGTCAGGTTTGCCCGCACGTGCAATCTTTTGTAACGACTTATCGTCATGACTCTTATGAAGGGGGGATCTGTGGTCAAAAGAGCAATCAACGCAAAGCAAGCCGTGGCAGACATCCGTTCAGGCATGGATGATGCTGCTCTCATGAGCAAGCACCATCTCTCTTCTCAAGGACTTCAAAGTCTCCTTGACAAGCTAGTGAAGGGCGGGTTCATAGATTTGTCCGAGATAGCAGGCCGTTTGCCGGGTTTCTTGGGGGTGGTCCGTGTATCTGAAGCTGCTCCATCGGCGCACGGAAGCAAAGAGACGAATGGCTCCCAAGCGCTTCAGACCAAGTCGCCGCCGCTGATCAATGCACAGGAGGCGGCCAGAGACATCAGATGGGGTGTAGCCGATACGGCCCTTATGTCCAAGTATCGCCTTTCACCGGCGGGACTCAGCAGCCTTTTCGACAAGCTACTTTCGTCAGGACTGATAACGCAGTCTGACCTTGAACGGAGAGATCTTCTGGCTGACCGTACTGTCAACCTGAAAGAAGAAATGCTCAGCTTCGCTGACGCACTGGACCGGCTCGGGCTTAATGTTCCAATTTCAGCACCCGGAGAACGAAGGGCTAAGCCCAAACAAGTGAAAGTCGGTCATCCTGCTGACAAAAGGACCAAAGCGGCAGAGACTATCTCGACCGGCAAGGGCAACAAAACTTCGCTGGAAGCAAGAGTAAGCCCCGAGCCGCATGTGACTCCATGGTACGACAGACCTACGATTGTAATGCTCCTATTGATCGGCCTCTTTCCTCTGGGGCTGTACGCTCTTTACCGAAAATCTACGTTTTCTATTCGTACTAAATTGTCGATGATGGCAGCTTGGGTCCTGCTGGCTACCATCTGTATAATTTTGGTCATGCGGGGGATATAGGTGTGCTGAGAATCAAGGCCAGGGATTTGGCGGCTGATATTCGAGCGCGGCTATCGGACTTTGAGCTGATGTCCCAATACGGATTGTCTTTGAACCAACTGGAATATGTCATAGGGCAGCTTGTAGAGTCCGGAACGATAAGGAAGGACGAAATCGAAGAAAGGGGCCCTTTCTTTGATGATCCGGCCAACCGATTAAAGACACGGCGGTTTCCTAGAACGTATCTAAGGGTCCCCCTCGAGATTGAAGATGTGAATAACTCTGCAAACAAGTGCCTCCTTGTTGATCTGTCCGAAGAAGGGTTCCGGGTGCGCGGAATTACTTCAGGGGTTGTGGGTAAAGAAAAGACCTTTCTGGTTTATCCAAATGGGGTTCGCGGGAGGACGGTTAGACTTAGCGCTACATGCGTGTGGGCCAAGCTGGATTTAGATGCCGGGTTCTCAGGAGAGGCAGGATTCAAAATAATCAGCATCTCGGATAATGATATGCTTGCACTGAAAAAGGCCGCAAAACTTCTAGGTCTCGGAGACCGCAATCTCTCGGCAGCAAGATGAATCGGCTCATAAAGAGATGTCCTGGACCTGCGTGAGGTTCAACGGGAGCATAATGAAATCGAAGATAATTTGGAAGGAGATTGTAAAAGATATTTCCCGCGGAATGAGTGACGCAGAGCTCATGAACAAGCACGAATTGGCAAGAGATCAGCTTAAATCCATATTCAAGCAGCTTGCCGGACTGCGCGAAAGAAGAATTCAAATGCTGGTCCGCGATCTCAGATCCGGGATGGCCCCTCTGGAGCTAAAGAGAAAATATCATCTCTCGGCCAAAGGCTTCGAAAGTGCCCTCAAGTTGCTTCTTGAGGTAAATGCTATCACTTCGACTGAATTCAAGATCTTCAAATTTGCTGGTGACGACAAGTTAGCTCGGCAGGACTCGCGTCGTACACCACGGAGTAACCCCATCCCAGTCGTCACGGTCTACGAAAACGGCAAGCCGGAAACAAGGTATGTAGTCCGGGATATTTCTGAGAAAGGCATAGGTGTCATTGGGATCAGGGCACAAATCGGCGAGACTAAATCTCTTGCCGTTGTCGGTGATGAATTCGGACAGATAGCCCCGTTTGAATTCGAGGTCCAATGCCGCTGGACAAAACATCTGAATCTCAACGGGCAGATATGCTCGGGTTTTAGTGTCACGAATATAAGCGAACAAGACCTATTTCGGCTCAGGGAATTCATCCAGGGGTTCACGTTCGGGACCGACGAAGCCGGAGACTCCATAGTCAATTAACAGCAAGAGTGGTGGCGATACAATGAGCCGGCAACGATTCATCGGTGCCGTTTGAGGCCCAATCTCTCCAGCAGTCCCTTCTTAGTTCTCGTACCCGGGGTGCTCAGTTCGTCCTGCAATTTTCTTAGCGCTGCATGCAGCTCCTGGGTGTCGGCAAACCTGTCGTCGGGATTCTTTGCCGTCATTTTCTGAAGCAGTTTAAACATCGAGTCCGGGACAGGCGGTTGAAAATCCTTGAACGGAGGCAACGGCTCATGGACATGCTTCTGGAAAATGACGTAAGCCGACTCGCCATGGAAAGGTGGGGAACCGCTCAGCAGATGGTACAGGGTTATCCCCAGCGAATAGATGTCTGAACGTATATCCAAAGTGCGGGAGCCTTTTGCCTGCTCAGGTGAGAAATACAGCGGAGTGCCGCACGAGATCCCGGTCTGCGTTAT
Organism: uncultured delta proteobacterium; assembly: GCA_963789265.1. Taxonomy (GTDB): domain Bacteria; phylum Desulfobacterota; class Desulfomonilia; order Desulfomonilales; family Desulfomonilaceae; genus CAWBBA01. Next base: position 1,072,919 of record CAWBKB010000001.1, read on the forward strand.
GCCGGAATCCTGGGAGTCCAGATAATTTTTGGCCAAACCGAGGTCGGCAAGTCTTGCTTCGCCCTTGTTGGTGAAGAGAATGTTGGCCGGCTTGATATCTCGATGCAGGATGTTGTTTTCTTCGGCAACACTCAAGGCGCGGGCAATGTCATTTGCTATTTGTAAGACTTTTTCCACAGGGAATCGTCCCATCCTGGCCAGCATGGACGCTGCGTTGCCTCCGTCTACGTAAGGCATCACAAGAAAATGATGCCCGTCTTCCAGCCCCACGTTCATCACGCCGACTATGTTCGGATGTTGTAATTTCGCCGCGGACCTTGCCTCGCGTATGAAGCGTTTGACAAAGATCGGGTCTTTCTCGGCGAGATGCGCGTGAAGGACTTTGACCGCGACGGGGATATCCAGAGCTATGTGGTGCCCTTTGAACACTCCGCCCATGCCGCCCCCACCTATTTTGTAGAAAAGCCGACATCCTCCAATCGTTTGACCGATTAACTGCTCGCCGAGGCTATCCGGCCTCGTGTCCGCGAAGGGCACAGTCATGATACGTCCGCAGCTTATACACTTGCCTTTGCGGCCCAAGTAGCGCGTCGGAACGACGTGAACATGGCCGCATTCGCAGGCGAATCGGATTCTCGGATCGGTCTGCCGCCGAGCCCTTGAAAGCCCCGCTCCCTCCTCAACCTTTTCGCTGGAAAAAAGTTCCGTCTCCTTCGTGGGATCGGGCAGCATATCCGTCTGCATCGCACGAATTGCATCCATCTCCAATTCTGTGAACATACTGGTGGAAAAAGCCGCAGTCTCCTCGAAAACGGACGGGTCTTGCAGCGCCCGGTCGATGAACGTCTTCAGTTTAGTCTCACCACCGGGGAGAAAGGAAACGAACTGCGCTTTCACCCGGTTTGTGTCGTCATTCTCTTCCCTGGGGTCCGATTCGGATACTCTTGCTATGACCCAGACAGGTTCGCCTCCTTCCGGGAGTGGCAGATGAATCTTCAGTGCAGCGGTGACTCCCGGATCCGGCGTGTCAGGCAAGTCCAGCAGTGCCCAGCCGTAGGAAAGTCGGTCCGATGTCCCTTCTTTCCAAGTCTTGTTGTCCAGCGAATAGCTGACAGGAGCCACCAAAGGAATTCCAGGAGAGGGGTCCACCGCGAATGAACCGGTTAACTCACGACCTTCCTCATTAGTCTCCGCTTCAGGAGATCCCGATGTGACAGGCGCATGGGCCACCTTTCCAGCCTCCACATCCTCTACGAGGACCTCGAAATCGTGCCGCGCTGCGCCGGCGGACGAAAGGGCATCCAGGATCTGGTCATAGTCTGGAATAAAACGCTTTTGTTCATCGGTCACTTTGCCAAGCAGATCATTGGCCAGAGTAAGGAGACCTTGCTCAATGCAAACGGTAATAAGATCGGAAATTAAGTCGCCCCTTTCCGCCGGCGTGAGGGTCTCGTCACTCAGAATTTGGTCCCGGAGCCGCAGGGCTTCATCAACATTTTCCAATCTGATGAGACAAGTGGCCGAATAACGGAAGAGATCGGTACGGAATGCGGGCGACGATGCCAACGCCTTCTTGAATTCTTCCAGCGCCTCCTCGTACAAGTCCATGCCCATGTAGGCCACGCCCAAATCGAAAGCCAAGCGAGGCGAAAAGTCCTCAGACGGCGGGCGCCGAGACTCAGTAGTTTCTTCCATCTTTTTGACGAACTGAAGGTGAACTATCTTGGCGCGGGCCTTGCGATTATCGGGCTCAACGGTGAGGACGTTCCGGTAGATGAGAATGGCATGATCGTACAACCCTTGAGCCTCATAATGCTCCGCTTCCTGCCACATACGAGCCAAGCCTTCGTTGTCAATGTGGGAACTATTCATGCTTGCCCTGTTTCAGGTTGCTGCAGCTCCTCGACCGACCACTCGTCAATAAGTTGTGGACACCACAAGAATGTCCCTCAACAAGAAGGAATCATAACAAATTAATGACACATTGTCAGCGGTCATTTGGGAATGAAACCAGGCGGCAATTCTTCCGGTTGAGCGTGTCGCGGCTCCGGATGGCGTTCCTGCCGGACCGATGGACTCTGCGCATCAAACGTCTCGGGGGCTAGGCGATCCTGCGCCGCCTTTTTGCTTTTGAAGCTCAAGCCGTACTCACGTGCCTTTTCTATGTAAGAGCCCGAGGCCAGCCTAATTTCTCCAATAATATTCACACGAATGGCTGCGGCGCCCTGCACGGGGCACTTGTTTTCGCATAAACCGCAACCGCTGCACTTGTTTTCAATGACCACAGGAGCCGCATTCTTCAGTCCTGTGGCGGGCTGAAAGGATATGGCGTTGTATGGACAGACTTCATCGCAGACAAGACACTTCCTGTCCTGTTCCCAAACCAGGCAGTTTTGTCGGACGATCCAAGCTGTTCCTACTTTTGCATGTTTTTTTTCTATAAGGGGAAGGTCACGTATGGCGCCGGTCGGGCATACCTGGCCGCACAAATTGCAATTCGGCGAGCATGCGGCAAGGCGAGGGACCATGATCGGAGTGAAAAGGCCTTCCAATCCCGCTTTGAGCCATGTCGGCTGAAGCGTGTTGGTGGCACATGCCTTCATGCATTCACCACAGCGGACACATCGGGTGAGAAAGTCAGGTTCCGGGAGTGAACCTGGAGGTCGTATCAAGTCAGCGTCGAATAATCCTCTTTCCTTGCCCCGCGGCCTGGGTTGCTTGATGCCCGTGTGCAGCAGACCGGCTGATATTAACCCAGACCCTAGAGCAAGCACCACGCCACGCCTCGTGGGATCGGCGGCCGATCCCGAGGACTTCGCGTTGCGAGCGGCTGAAAAAGAGACGGCTGATTCCGGACAGATCTTTACGCATTCGAGACAGACTATGCATTCCGAATATGCGGTCTTCCGCGGATCTTCGAATATTGCTCCGGTCGGGCATTTCCTGATGCATCGGCCGCAATGGGAACATGAGTCATTGACTTTGCGTCGGAGTATGGGCGATCGGGAAAAGAGTCCCATCAAAGCGCCGGCGGGGCACAAATTTCGGCACCAAAAACGCGGCTGGGAATAGGCCAGCGCCACGATGCCTACAAAGAGCACTCCAACGAAAACGTTAGTGGCAAATTCTCTTCCGCTAATCTGAATGTAGGCCAACCCGGGAAAGATCCAACGGAAGGGCGCGGAAGAGGCTAGATCAAGACCGGAATCAGCCAGCAACAGAACGAGTGGATGTACTACCAACCCGTAAAACCGGGTGACGATGGAGAGGGGGGAGCCGATGAACAGGAGTGAAACCCCTCCCAATGCGGCCCCAAGGACGAAGACAAGGATCAAGTACTTCCACGCGCGGAATCGCGCCGTAGCTTCATAAGTATTCTTTTTTACTGACGGCTTCCGTCGCGGACCCAGAGGCCCCTGCAGCAGGTCCAACGTGGTCCCCATGGGGCAAATATGCCCGCAAAAGAATCTGCCCGCTAACATAGCCGCAGCCAACACAAGGAGGCCGGGCAGAAGACTGATCTCGAAAGACCTCGTAGTTAGAATGGTGCCCAGGCCGATAAGGGGATCGAGTCGGAGGAAAAAATCCACGGCCAGCCCGTCGTCGTGGTACGGATAGGCGGCCAACAGTAGCAATCCAAGGAAAAGAAAGAGGGTGGCTGTTTGGGTGGCCTTTTGGAAAGTTATCACGATTTGATGTTCTTCACCTTCAGTTTGTCAATATCTATGCGGCCTAGACCGCGTTCGGCGGCGATGCGGATATGGCGCACTTGATCGGGCGCGAACGATTTCCCCCACCACGTGCCCAGCGCCACCATCTGGGAATCTGCTGCGACCATGTCCGTCGACGCGATCACAAGGTTCATGGGGATTACTTTACCTGGGCCGCTCGGTCCGCCGGTGCTCAGGATGCGGGTCGCGTCAATTACGACGAGCTGAGGCTTCAATACGGTAACCATGTCTACTATAGCTTCGTGCAGATTGTACCTGGAATGGAACGCTCTGCGATCCCGAATGAGACCCATCATCCCCTTCATGGAAAGACTCACACCCGAAGCAGCATGAGACTTGCCAACCGGCACAGCGATCAGAACATCCCCATCCAAAACATCAGAGAAGACTTCCATCGTCTTCACTTTATGAGCCTGAGGGGCCTTGACTTCTCGATACAACCTGCGTGCTTCCAGAGTGCTGACTGTCGTATTTGGAATGTCCCGGCAGGCCTCGGGTATTTTCGAAAGCCTCAGACATGCCCGCGGTTCGTTCAATACATGATCGACAACCGAGATCTTCGAAGCGCCTGCCTCCGCGCACATTCGAGCTACTTCGCCGACGACCGCCGGGTGGGTATTGGACGCCCTTTGCGGCCCGCTGGCAAAGCTCATATTGGGCTTGATTACGACCTTGTTACCCGGTTTCACAAAACGCTTTATCCCGCCCAACGCCTCAACCGCAGCCCGGGTGATCGCGGCGGGATCAATGCCATGTGATATGACCAGGTCCGGGATTTCTTCGGCAAAGGATTCTCTGGGGCCGAGCAGCCCGCCTAATGTCCCGGTGGCGAGCGCGGCGGTGGTGACCAAACCGCTTTTCAAGAATTCGCGGCGGTCGAGCCTTTCTGTCATTACGGTCTCTCCTCTCGCGGAAGGATTCAGAATCCATCAACCATTATTAAAACTGCTGGTTTGACAAAAGTCAACAGGCTGATTAAAACGCATCATAAGGCCGAAAGACCCGCGTCCGACCCGCCGGAGGCGAAAAGCTTCATTGAATCGGCCCGTTTTGCCGAATTCTAGTCGTCCGATGCCAAGTTTCAGTCATGTACTTGTCATGGCCGAGCTAAATCCTGGCTGTCTTCATCGTGATTGGCAGTCTACAACGAGTAACACATATCCGGGATTGTAAATGGCTCTATCGCGAGTTGTGGAATTAGGCTTCTCTTTCCTGGTGGTATTCGTGCTCATTGTGTTGGTTTCTTTTCTCACACTGCGTCCATCGCTCCGGGAGATAAGAACCGAGGCACGCGTCGAATGGGAAGGATTTCTCCAGGCCGTCAACGACCGTAACGACGTGCTGCCCGGACTCGTGGAGGCGGTGAGGGGTTATGAACCGGCGTACGCGAAGCCGGCGGAGCGGCTCCTCGAAGCACGTTCAATTTCCGTGCGTTCGAAAGACTCGGGGACTATTGTAGCTTCAGTCGATGACATGGAGGTTCAACTGAGGCGGATAGAGAATCTTGCAGAGTCAAAGCCGGGGCTCGCTCAATATCCTCCTTTCGCGGCGAACTGGAAGAAAGTGGTGAAGATTTCCCGGCGGATAATCTTCCTTCGGCAGAGCTATAACAGCACTGCCGGATTGGTACAATCGTCTACTCACGCCTTTTCCCCAGAATCTGTTGACCACGGTTTTTGGCTTTGTTCCTCTGACCGAATATCCGCAGAGCGGATCCTTCGGCGAACCGGAGTCGAAGTGAAGAACTGGGAGCCGCGTCGTATGCGGGCAGTTTGAAACGAACAGAACCTTATGCTCTGTGCTTCCAGTTCACCAACTTCTAGTGAATCTTGGCAGTATTGGGTATCTCTTCCTCACTGACCTTCCGAACATGGCCTCTGAATATGACGAAGTTGGTGAGGACGAGTTTGTCCTTCTTCGACGGATGAAGGGAACGTATACTAAAGCCCGGCTTTCCCTCGAAGTGGAAATTGGTTACAGGTAGCACTCCGCTGATGGGTAATTGCCAGTTTATCGCACGCCGTTTGAGCTTTGTCGACCATGTCATGAAATAGAGTTTCGTATAGTCGCAGCCAGGGTCTTTTCCTATGGGCGCGTAAGCCACGATATAATTGTTCTTGGCGCCTTGATCCGGATCGTCTATGCTGCTCACGGTTCTCCAGCCCATCATGCGCATGAAGGGAACAGCTCTAGCTATGTCTTCCGGAGGGGTGAGCCGCATGTTGTGTGTGTAGATATATCCAATCCTCCCATCTTCGATCTTCACCTTGTACCACACATCCTTTTTCAACTGGTCGTCCGACACGTCGTCCAGCGCTGACGCATCATCTTCCAAGGATAAACTCTGGCTCCCCGGCATGCCTCTCGGCGCCATCTTCTTTGCCGGAGAGTTGGGCCGCCTCAAAGAAACTACTCGCTCATAAAGTTCGAATTTCTTACCCGGGGGTAAAACCTCGATGACCTTGTATTGGCGGCCGGGTTCCAATCTAAAATTCGCTTTGGTGTGGATAACACCCTCAGCCTGGGGTGGCACTCCCTCGATAGAGCGTCTCAGTTCTTGTGTCTTCTCAATGATTTCTTGTCCACCTACGATCTTCCGATTAAGGAAACCCTCCCTGCCCTCTCGCGTACGGGCACGATAGTATTCTCCCACTCTGTCCAAGAGATGAACGGAGGTGTCGGCAGGCAACTTGATGATCACCGGCGAATTCTCATTCGCGGTCTCATATAGTGTGGCGGTTCGTATGGTGATCCCGTCTCGCGGGGTGAATGGTCTCTTCTTCTTGAGTATCCTGCTCTGGGCCAACTTCCAGAGTTCTCTCTTGAGAGTGTCAACCTCCTGGCACCCCGAAGCCGACAGCCAGCAAGCGCCCAAGAGGACGATCAGGACGTAGAATCCGACGGTGCGCGTTTTCTTGTGTGCAAAATCCATACGTATGGCCTCCGCAGCCCTTCCGAGACGCCTGAGTTTATATCATCTGCCTACACGGTAAATCAACATGCTGCTCGCCCTCGTCTCTGAAGGACAGGTTGTCCGACCCCATAGACCCTTTCCTAATTCGTGCATAGAGTGTTTGGCGCGCGATTGCAACGTTTTCAACGGGCTTTTCTCCTCTTTGGTACCGTCTGCTCGGCAGCGTTTCGCAACACGAACCTGGAAGTCTCATGATAGTTCTTGATTTTCTTGCTGAAATCAGTTAGATCTTCAGCTAGTCAAGCAACTGTAGTGAGTCAGGATGCAGGAGGCCAAAAGACAGGAAATGGGGTTCAGGTTCATGCCGACATCGTTCGCTGGTAGCGGGAGGCCTTGTGATCATTGAAGTCTGGGCCAAGACCGATGTCGGAAAACAGCGAAGCACCAATGAGGATTCTCACTGCGTTGATCGTGACCGCGATCTTATCCTCGTCCTCGACGGCATGGGTGGCCATCGAGCGGGGGAAGTCGCTTCGAGCTTGGCAGCAGATGCTATTTCCTCGTTTTACAAGAAGTATTGCGACGGTCCCGTCAACAGTCCCGACATTTTCGACAACTATGATCATCGTTTCACCTATCACACGAACCTGCTCAGACAGGCCGCGTTCATAGCCAATCGGGTGATTTTGGAAAGATCTCTTGAAAATCCGGAGCTTGTCGGCATGGGCAGTACGCTCGCGGGGATGAGTATACACGATTTCACTATTTCTCTGGTCAACGTTGGTGACACTAGGATGTACCTTGTCAGGAACGGCGTAATGGAGCAGATCTCCAAGGATCATACGCTTGCAGAGGATCAGGTGGAACGCGGAATAATGACCCGTGATGAGGTCCAGGATTCACAATTGAGACATATTCTGTCGTCCGTGATCGGGGTGGATCCCCGGATAAGAGTCCACATGGATGAATTAACGGTATTCCCCGGCGACATGTTTCTTCTCTGCACTGACGGCCTTACCTCGGTTATGAATGACCCGGAAATTCTACAGGAAATTCTCGCGGACAAGCCGGGCCCCGAGACTCTGGATCGTCTGATTAACGAAGTGAATCGAAGGGGTGGTCCTGATAACACTACAGTTGCGCTGGCTGCCTTCTCGGAGGAACCTCCGCGGGCGCAAAAGTCCAAGCTGCCGTCCCTTATTGCAAGGGCCTGGGAAATGTTCAAGGGTCGCAAACATGACGTTTCAAAAGCAAGACCCCTTGGAGGATACCCATGTTCAAGCTCGTCCTGAAGTTTCAGGATAATGTTCTCCAGGAGTACACATTCGACACGACTCCTGTCACCATCGGCAGACGCGAAGATAACGATGTCACTATCGACAACATGGCTGTGTCGGGCCATCACGCGCAAATCGAAGAAGAAGAGCCGAACTATTATGTTCTTGTAGATCTCGAATCTCTAAACGGTACTTTCTTAAATGAGAAGAAAGTCATGCGCGAAAGGATCTTTGATGGTGACTCTATCATCATAGGTAAACATTTTCTCGATTTTGTTGACCTTCGTCCGGAGGATGAGCAGCCGTCCAGAGCAGGATCGTCGGAAGACCGGGGCTTTGCGGGCCGCTCGTTTCGCGACACTGTCATTCTCGATACCCAAGCCCAGCAGGAGTTACTCGCCAAACAAGCGGCAGATAAAGGGTTTTCGCAGGATCGACCACCGGAAAAACCCAAGAAAGTTGAACTGTATGGGTCTGTGACAATCATATCCGGCGGCACCCCGCAGATCATTGATCTCAACAAACGTCTCACTACATGCGGCAAATCAAGCAATTCGGATGTCAGGTGTTCCGGACTCCTCGTGGGAAAGACCGCAGCCTTAATCAACAAGAGACCTAACGGTTTCTTCTTAGCCTATGCAGAAGGGCTGAAGAAGCCGGAAGTCAACGGTAGAGTGGTCACCACGCAGGTGCAACTCCAGGATGGAGATGAAATTATCATTGGAAGCACCCGTATGACATTCAACCTTCGAGAAGAAATATCCTGAATCCTGTTCCAAAGGCCGCCGGTCTGTTCTTCCCTAGATCACCTTCGACGCCTCCCCACAGGGTGAGCCATATAAGTTGTCAAAAATAAAGACCTATATCGCACGGGCCTTAGTGGAGCCCCAGCCGGAACGCCGAGTTCCTCATCCGTAAGTCGGCGGAGATCTTCGAAAACCGCGATATTCGATGTGCAAGACGCGTCGTTGGATCAGGACCCGGGAATCGCGCTAAAGTTTTGTGTTAATAATTCGTGAATTTCTCCTCCTCATGGACTTCCTGAGTGAACGCGTCCTGAGTGTAAGGCTGAACATCAGTAACAGGCCCACTGCTACCATAGCCAAACCCAGGAGCTGCCAGAAAGCCAGGCCGGCCTTTCTTCCCATCTGACCCCCCGACTGTGATGCCCGGACGGCGTCATTCTTTTGTTCTTTGCCCAGCCTGACGTTCGAGGAGGTTGATACTATCTTGGCGAGTTTGGCCGGGGATGCACCGGGGTTCGACTCTGCCGATTCTGCTGAGGGGTTGTCGTAGAACAGCTTGTACTCAAGGCCGCGGTGATACTCAAAGATTGCCATACGCATAGTACCGGCTGCCTCAAGCCTCTCGACCTGCACCGGGGTCCGGCTGCCCCCGTAAAGTTCCATCGAAATGTACCTGAAAGGTTCCGCATTGGTTCGCACTTGCAGGACTTCGTTAACGGCATCTTCCTTGCGGAGTCGGAATACGGTTCCTTCATAGATTTTCTTCCATGCCTTCGGTGTGAGCTTGGATGCGCCCTGCAACCGAATTCTTTTCACGAACTCCTTGGCAGGGGTGAAAAAACCCACCTGCGTGATAGAAAGCCGCTTTTCTCCCAGGTCCGCAATTATCCTTGTTGAACCCAACTCCGTCTGAGTGCGGTTCTCCAGAATCCGGACATCGAGGGGCTTTGTCAAAGGCGTGTGCGGGTCCGGCGGACAGCATTGGATAGAGTCTAACTTCAAAGGCGGTTGATCTCCGTCCAAAATTCGGAGATAGATGTACTGGAAATTATTGAGAGGATGCGTCAATTTGAGGCTAGTTAACGGAATTGGTCCTGCCAGGTTCGCAATCAGCCCGTCCATACGGATTACGTACGCATCTCGGACGTTGTCGGAACCTCTTATTTCAACCTTCCGCACGAAATTCTTCGAGTGAGTCCCGATAATAATGCCACTGGTCAAAATCTTGCCAGTCTTGTCGATTGCAATGTCGGTCCATTTGCCTGCCGTCCTGGCCACACGGAATATCTGAGCCGGAAACGGCTTGGCTACATTAACCGACGCGGGATCCGTAATCGTGACGAGGGCCGACATACCATTCGAAGACACCACACGCAGGTCACCCAGATCCGGTCGAGATTTATCTATGACGCTCGGCTCCAGAACCACCCCTGCCGGCCCATCGGGCAGATCCGGTGTAACGCGGACTTCTCTGAACCTTTTCCAATGACTTGAGTCAAAATCGGCGTGGACCGTCATCCATGAGGACAAGACGGCCAAGATGATGACGATGACGGTAAAGCCTTTACAGTGCCGCCCGCCTCGCCGACAGCTTCTCAGAACCTGGTGCACCCTCGACATGGGGACGGATTATATTATCCCGCGGCCTTGATATCAAGATATGATTACGGTTTTTGCATTTCATTCGGCCAATTTAATCAATGTGAAAAGATCGGCATGCTTTTGTTGACGTCGAACCTCATTGCCTGTTAACTGACTCTAAAACATCGAGATGGAAATTATCACCACACACCTCAATGCCGACTTTGACGCTTTCGCGTCGATGGTTGCAGCCAAGAAGCTCTATCCGGGTGCCCTTGTGGCTTTTCCGGGCTCACAGGAAAAAAACCTCCGCGACTTTTTTATAGATTCCACATTGTACATTCTCTCGATAGAACGTGCCAAGGACATCGATCTGGAACAGGTGGATCGCCTCATTCTGGTTGACACTCGGCAAAGGAGCAGGATCGGGAGATTCGCCGCGTTGGCCGATTCAGATGAGGTAGAGATTCACATCTACGACCATCATCCCGATTCCGAGGACGACGTAAAGGGGCAAGTGGAAATCGTTCGCGAGGTTGGAGCCACCGCAACGTTGATGATTCGCGAACTCCGGAATCGAGGGATTGAGCTTAATGCCGAGGAGGCCACGGTCCTGGCGTTGGGGATTTACGAAGATACCGGCTCCTTCACTTTTTCATCCACTACCAAAGATGACTTGGAAGCGGCGGCATGGCTGATGGCAAAAGGTGCAAACCTGAATATCATTTCGAACATGATGACCAGCGAGTGGAGTAAGGACCAAATCGAACTGCTCTACCAGCTCATTGAAGAGTCGGAAGTGGTCAATCTCGGAGGCATCGAGGTACTTGTGGCGACCGCGACTCAAGAAGGCTACGTCGGAGATCTTGCAATTCTCGTGCACAAGTACAAGGAAATGGAAAGTTTTGATGCCATATTTGCCATCGTTAGGATGGATGACCGGATTCATCTGATCGCTCGGAGCAGCCTGGAAGAAGTCAATGCCGGAGAAATTGCAGCGGAGTTCGGCGGCGGCGGTCATCCCACCGCGGCGAGTGCCACGATAAGAGATCTGTCTCTTTATGAAGCGCGCGAAAAGCTCGTTGAATTCCTCCACGATAAGGTGCATCCAAAGCGAAAAGCGGGCGAAATCATGAGCCGACCGGTCATTACCATCGGTCCCAGCCGGACGATCCGTGATGCGGCCAAATTTTTGAGCCGTTATCAGATCAGTTCTCTGCCGGTTGTGCGAGACGGTTCCATATTGGGCATACTGCATCGAAATGCAGTGGATAAGGCCCTCCATCACGGCCTGGAGCTGGAACGCGTCTACGAATATATGAATCCGGGAGTGGTATTTGTTACTCCCGACGAGTCCATCGAGAAGGTCCTCCGCGTGACGTTGGAAGGCCGACATCGGCTTGTTCCTGTAATCGATGAGGGGAGGGTGGTCGGCGTAATCAGTCGCAGCGACCTGTTAGAGCATCTGAAGCTTCCTCGCCAGAGCGATTCCACGGGCCCGGAAGAATTTCCAGTCGGCCGGATGCGAGCCAAGAGTGTGCGCAGGTTGATGGAGGAACGATTTCCCGAGCGCGTAGCGGGCATTTTGCGCCAGGCCGGAGATGTCGCGGCAAAGCGAGGGGAAACTGCGTACCTCGTAGGCGGTGCGGTGAGGGATCTTCTCCTGAGAAACTACAACTTGGACATTGATCTGGTGATAGAAGGGGAAGGCATTCCCTTCGCGCGGGAGTTGGCAAGAGAATTTCCAGGCTGCCGCGTGCAGGGCCATGACAAGTTCGGAACAGCCGTTCTCCTGTTTGCCGATGGATTCAAGATCGACGTTGCCACGGCTCGGCACGAGTATTACGCGAGACCGGGAGCCTTGCCCACGGTGGAGACGAGTTCTATAAAAAGAGACTTGTACCGTCGAGACTTTACCATGAACACCCTGGCAGTGGCGCTAAATCCACGCACGTTCGGCCAGGTGATCGACTTTTTCGGGGGAGCTCGGGACATCAAGGAGAAAGTCATTCGCGTGCTTCACAATCTCGCCTTTGTTGAAGATCCCACGAGGATTCTTCGTGCGATCCGCTTCAGCGGCCGCTTTGGGTTCGCGATCGCCAAACACAGCCTCGGGCTGATGAGGGCAGCGCTCAGAATGCAGGTCTTCGACCGCGTGGAAGGCAAACGGCTCCTGAACGAACTGATCCATATACTCAACGAAAAGAACCGGGTCCCTTCCCTTGCTCTCATGACTACATACGGAATCCCGCAAGCGCTGCACCCGTCACTGGACTTCAGTCTTAAGACTACAGAACTTGTCGAAGCCGTTGCAGGAGTTCTTTCGTGGTGGAAGTACCTCTTTCTGAAGGACAAACTGGAGTCATGGGTCGTCTACTTTCTTGCCCTCACAGATTCGTTGTCTGACGAAGAGTTCTTCGAAGTGATGAAACGGTTTTCGCTCGAGAGGTCAAGTGCAAAAGATCTGCTCGGCAAGCGCATCGAATTGAGGCAGGTTCTTGCCCTCTTCGCAAGAGGGCAGGTGGAACGGCCAAGCCAAATAGTGACATGCCTCCGGAAGTTGCCGATGGAAGGTTTACTATTCATGATGGCCAAAACCACCCGAGACGAGACAAGAAAGGCCATATCAGAGTACATCACCGCCTTGAGAACCGTCACCCCTCTGCTTAGCGGTGCAGATCTGATTCAGATGGGATATTCCCCGGGGCCTGTTTTCACTTCCATACTGAGATCTTTGCGCGACGCCAAGCTGGATGGAATCATCTCTACAGAGAAAGAGGCACGGGAATTGGTTGCCAGACTGTTTCCTTGGCCCGTTTCCGACGAGGCCTCTCCCGGACGGTAATCATGCTGTCTGCTAAGGTTTGATTCGCCACGATGCAACGCTCACTCAGGTATTCACTATCGAGAAAATCGCGAAACTGCCGGGAAGAGGAAATCCTGATATGCCGACACGTGTTCAATTATGATATATGTGTTTATGCGCTGATGCGGCATCAGCGGGGAGAAACGGCAAAATTCACGATGCTGTCAACAAGCAACCAGGAATCCCGGGGTTCGCGCGAGTCTTCGAATAAGTCGGGAAGACGCGAATTGCACGCGGATTCCTTCAAATGCCTTGAAAGGTTCCCGCAGCCACTTCTAAGCACTGCGACTTTCCGCGGACAACCCAAAAAAAGGCTGGAGGTTTGAATGAAATCCGAGGGCGCGAAGCAAGTAAAGATGTTCGACATCACCCTACGAGACGGCTCCCAAAGCAAAGTGGCCACTCGAGTAAAACTCGATGATTTGCTCAAAGTGGCCACCAAGCTTGCGGAAACTGGAATTTACGGAGCGGAAACCTGGGGGGGGGCTACTTTTGACGTATGCATTCGCTACCTGCGGGAAGATCCGTGGGAAAGGGCGCGCAGGCTTAAAGAGGCCCTTCCCAATGTCAAGAACATGATGCTCATTCGTGGGCAGAACCTGGTCGCGTATACCAATTTTTCCGATGATGTCGTCAACAAGTTCGTGCATGCCGCGGCCCGAAACGGAATAGATGTCTTCAGGATTTTTGACGCACTGGATGATATGAGGAACCATGAGGCTGTAATCGAAGCGGTCAAGGAAACGGGAAAAATCGCTGAGGGAGCAGTCTGTTTTACCATCAGCCCTGTTCATACAATAGAGAAATTCGTATCCAAGGCAAGACAACTGGAAGACAAGGGAGTGGATCAAATCTGTATTAAGGACATGGCAGGTCTAATCGATCCACATACGACCTTTGAGCTTGTCACGAGCCTAAAGAAGGCAGTAAGCGTTCCAATTCACCTTCATACGCACGACAGTTGCGGTTTGGGTATGATGTCGGCTTTAAAAGCGGTAGAAGCCGGATGCGACATGCTCGACTCCGTTCTGAGTCCATTCTCGGGCGGCACCGGCCATCCGTGCACAGAATCGCTGGTCTACGCTCTCGGCCTTTTCGGGTACGAGACGGGCTGCGACCTGGCAAAGCTCACCGAGGCCGCAGAAGAAGCCAAAGGAGTCCGCGCGCTCTACAGCGAATTCGAGGCGCCTTACAATGGGGTGGACTGCCGGATGCTCGTAACTCAGATTCCCGGTGGAGTCATGTCTAATCTTACCAGCCAACTCAAACTCCAAAACGCGCTCCCCAGGTTGGATGAGATCATTGAAGAGATACCGCGAGTCAGAGCAGATCTTGGATACATACCGCTGGTCACTCCCACTTCTCAGATAGTGGTATCCCAGGCTACCTTCAACGTTCTCCTGGGCCGATACAAGATCATTGCGAACCATACTGCGAACCTCCTGAAAGGCATGTACGGGGAGACCCCGGCTCCGGTAAGCAAAGAGTTGCAGGAGAGAGTGCTGAAGGGAGAAAAGCCCATAACCGTGCGGCCCGCTGAACTCATTCCTCCGATGTGGCCGGACCTGGAAGCGAAATTTCCGAGCCTGACGGACGAGGAAATCCTCATACACGCAATCTTCCCTCATGAAGCGCCGGGATATTTCGCCGAAAAAAAGTAACGTTGTCCGCCGGCAGGTGAAAGATTATGAGTGAGATTAAACCTTTGCAGGATCGCCTCCATCCGGAGGCGCCAATACGCCATTGTTACGGATGCGGCGCGGATAACGCAAACGGGCTCAAAATCAAAAGTTTCCTCGACGGGGACGAGGTTGTAACCACGTGGCGGGCTCAAGATCACCATTGCTCGTACCCGGGCTACCTCAACGGCGGGGTTGCATGCACGCTAATTGATTGTCACTCTGCGTGGACTGTTTTCGCCCTGGAATGTCGCGACCAGGGGTTGGACATGGAACAGGAATCCGATCTCCCCACCGGCTGGACTCGCGCTATGACCGTCGAGTTCCTAAAGCCTACCCTGCTGAATGGCGAACTGACCCTTAGGGCCAAAGTCACAAAGAAGGGGCACACCAGCCGCACAGTCGCGTGCTCCCTTTACTCCAAAGGAGAAGAGTGCGTCCGTGCTGAGGTCACCATTGTGGTGAAAGGGGGGTGAGATTGATCACGTGCACCGTATGCAAACAAGGTGAAGCGCATCCCGGTCAGGTAACCGTAACGCTCCAACGAGGCGAAACAACCGTAATTATTAAAGGGGTCCCAGCCCAAGTTTGCGAAAATTGTGGCGAGTACTACCTGGATGAAGCTATTACTGAGCGTGTCCTGTCAATGGCTGAGGACGCGGTTAGGAAGAATGTTGAGGTGGAGATCCTCAGATTTGCCGCATAAAGAACAAACCCTGAAACATCTGCACCGGCAATCCAGCCCAGCTTCGATGTCCGTTCCCCAAGCCGAAATTATTTTCCAATAATCGGTTGGTAAGAACTCATCTAACACACTTGCTTTGAGTGCCCAATCGTCCATTCTTTTCGAGCAGCCTTTGAATGTTCCCGCCTAGAATGCCCTCCCGTAAAGCTCCATCTACCTCAGCCTTGTCCAACTCCTTCAGGTATCGGGCCAGAGGTATAAGGGGGTAATCGCTGCCGAAGACGATCTTTTCGGGCCCCATGATTCGGCACGCGACTTCAAATATCCTGTGATCGTAAAGAAACGGGGAAGCGGCGGTGTCCAGGTACGTGCGTCTGAGGATGCTCGCGATTTCCGGCATCAACCCGTAGACAAATATCCCTCCTCCAAAATGTGAAAGGATGAAATCCACCTCCGGGTTGGCCTCTATAATGTGGAGCAGACCCCTAAAGTCGACGGGGATTTTGCCGGGGTAAGAATGCCCGACAGGTTCATTGACGTGAATCATCACCGGTACATTCGCCTTTCGAGCTAATTCGAGACTCGGACTAAGGGCCTCGAAGTCCGCGCGGCTCCACCCACCGTGATACATGGCAAGCTCGCCTATTCCGGCAAATCCTCCGGCCAGGGCCCGTTTCGCCTCCAGGTATGCTCCTTCACCCCCCATGGGCGACAGAACGGCAAACGGAACGATCCTGTTGGGATAACGTTGATGAAATTCCCAGACTTCATCATTGTTTCGCCTCACAAGATCATGCTGTTCCCAGGGAAAGCCAAACACGATGGCTCGGCCGATACTCGAATCGTCCAGGTAGCGGAGGATGTCGGACTCCGAGACAACCTTGGCTTTCCCGGATGAATAGATGGATCCGAACGCGAGATCGCTGCGGCAGAAAGGGACGCGATCCTGTTGAACTTTGCGGGGCAATAAATGAACATGAGAGTCTACGATCATTTTCAAAAGTCTCAGGCCGACTGAATTGAAGTCCCGGGCGAGCCGAGAAGCTCACGAAATCCCATCCTAAGGCGAGAAGCACGATTTCTCAAGAAGTTTTGGATGATTCCGCATTCTTGGTCGGGGAATGTGGAGAGCCTCGTGTAAGTACAAACGAAACCCGGCAACGCCGGGATAGTTTGCCGGGCCCTGTCGCCGGGGTTCATGGTTTGAGATATATTGGCTGGACTTTTAGGATCACATATCTTGATAGTTTCCGTCAAGAAAAAACCAGTGCACTCTTACCAACTACCATAGCTAGACAGCTACAACGAAGCATGAAAATGTCAGTAGGACCGGCATGTTGCCGGTCGATAAAGGAAGTTTTCATAGGAACTCGATGGAACAAACGGCAAGACCAACCCCAGGTTGGCCCGTCCATCAAGGCACCATGCGCTTGACAACCGGTAGGGAGTAATTAATTATTCAAGAGCTAATTTATGCGGTTCCTAGGAGTAATTCAAAGCATGAAGATCGGTCGCGAGCAAATTTGGTACTGTCTGTCGATAGGGAGGAGGCTCGCGCATGCCCGATAAGGATTTGTACGGGACTCTCGGTGTCAAGAAGGACGCGACTACCGATGAGATCAAGAAAGCCTATCGAAAACTTGCCCGTAAATACCACCCGGATGTAAATCCTGGGAACAAAGACGCCGAGGACAAGTTCAAAGCAATTTCGGAGGCGAACGAAGTACTTTCGGACACCGAGAAGCGCAAGATTTATGACGAATTCGGCTACGATGGTCTGCGGGCCGGCTTCGATCCGGAGCAGGCGCGGCAGTATCGTCAGTGGCAACAGGCTGGAGGCTTCGCTCGGGGGGCAGGCGCTGGAGGTCCTTTCGGGGGCGGGCCGACCGGGCAGGAGTCTTTCAAGTATTCGGGATTTGAGGATGTTTTCAGTGATCTGTTCGGCGGGGCCGCTGGTCCGTCGGCTCGCCGGGGACCCGTGAAGGGACACGACATAGAGTCCGGCCTGGAAATTGATTTTCTCACTGCAATCAAAGGCGCCACCACCCGGATTACGCTCCAGAAACCCAAGGTGTGTGCAAATTGCGCAGGAACGGGATATGTACCGGGCAAGGATTCTGTTTGCAAGACATGCAAGGGAACGGGCCAAACCAGGGTAGCACAGGGACCCTTCAATTTCAGTCAGACCTGTCCCGAATGTGGAGGAACCGGACGCACAGGTGAACGGTGTCCTCAATGTGGCGGAGCCGGAGCAGTTGCGAGTTCCGAAACCATTGACGTGAATATTCCGGCCGGCGTGAAAGATGGCTCACGCATTCGGCTCGCAGGCAAGGGAGAGCCTGGTCGGGAAGGGGGGCCGCCCGGAGACCTGTATATAGTAACCCGTGTTCGGCCTCATCCTATCTTCAAGCGCGATGGGGATTCCCTGCTCGTCGACGTACCGGTGACGGTAAGTGAAGCGATGAATGGGGCGGAACTGACGGTGCCCACTCCAAGTGGACCGGTACAGTTGAAGATTCCTCGCGGCACCAGATCCGGCCAGCGTTTGAGGCTCAAGGGAAAGGGGGTGCCCAGCCTTAAGACCAAGAAGCCCGGAGACATGTTTGTCACGGTTCGAGTTCAGGTCCCTTCGACGAACGATGCCGAGGCTTTGAAGGCTGCTGCAATGCTTGATCGGTTCTACCAGGAGGATATCCGAAGAGATATTCGACTGTGATCGGAAGGGCTTATGGCAACCGACTATTATTTTCGAAAACAAGTCATTGAAATCTTCGAGGTTGATGAGGACTTTCTGGACACTCTGGAAGCAGAAGACCTGATTCACTCCATTCGAATAGAATCTGTTGAAGAAAAGGTTTTTCTGCCGGACGAAGTTGAAAGGATTCGTATAATCAACAACCTTGTGAATGATCTGGAAGTAAATCTTCCCGGCGTTGAAGTGATTTTGGAAATGAGGGATAACCTGATCAGAATCCAACGACAATTCGATCAAATCCTCGAAACCCTTGTCAGGGAATTGAAAACCAGGCTTCCCGGCTGATGACTCACTCTTGTCTTGTTTTAACGCCTACGAGGGAAGGGGAGGTTGCCCTTGCCGCAAATCTCACCGCGTCGTGCTAAGATCCTTATCGTTTGCTTTCTTGTCCTGATTGAGGCCGGCGCGCCATCCTTCTGTCGTGCAGATCAGAGCGCTGCCAACCTGCTGAAACAGGCTCGGGCGGAGTCAAGTCCCTCCAAACGAATACAGTTGCTGGATCGGGCCCTCAAAGATTCATCCATCAAGGGGGACCTGCTTGCTTCAATATACTTCGAACGAGCTATGGCATACAAAGCCACCAATGATTGCTTTCGAGCAATTGAGGACCTTGATTCCTCGCTGGCTTATTCGCGTCATAAGTCACCGACAGCCCTTCTGGAAAAGGTGCATTGTTTAATACTTGTGGAACAACTGGACGAGGCTTCCCGCGTGTTGGAATCGGTCCTATTGAACGCCCCGGCGACAGATCGAGCCTACGTGCTCAAAGGGATGATCTATGAGAAGGAGGGGTTTCTTTCCAAGGCCGAGGATGAGTACACCAGGGCGTTGGATCGCAACCCTCGATCGATCAGTGCGCTCGACATGCGGGCCAGGCTCCAGCTCAGAGAAGGCAAGCCCAGAAAGGCCCTTGAAGACATGAATGCTTTGAGCCGGCTGGCACCTAAAGACTCGGACGTTTTTATGACGCGGGCTCGGATTCACGCTAAGCTCAAGGACTATCCCGCGGCCCTTGCCGACTACGGTCGTGTCGAATCTCTTGCGCCGGGAGACGATCGAGTGATCAAGGAGAAAGTCCGGGTCTATTTTGAAGCCGATCAGCCCGGCAAGGCCCTCTCCGCGTTAACAGCTTACGGTGCCAAACATCCCACGGATGTCGAGGCCCTTGTGCTCGAAGCGCGGGCACATATCCTCCTCAAAGCCTACCGGAAGGCCGAACAACTGCTCAAGCAAGCCCTGGCAAAGAAGCCGCTTTATGCTCCGGCGCACTTGTACATGGGCGTGGTGCTGGTCCGTAATCGAGATCCCGACCATGCTCTGGAAAATTTCAACCGCGCTCTGGAGCTTGATCCGACGCTGGTGGAAGCCTATAAAGAGAGGGCCCACACGTTCACCAAACTGGGCGACCCTGTGCGGGCCGCTGCCGACCTTACTTCTGCTGCGGCTCTTGACCCTGCTGACGGGGAAATTTTTGCTTTTCGCGGGTTGACGCTCATGAGAAGGATGCTTTACGATGCGGCCATATCGGACTTTACTCGAGCCCTGGAGTGTCTGCCAGCCGATCCGCGCATTATGTACGACAGGGCGGTAGCATATCTTCGCAAGGGCGAGCCGCAAACCGCACTGGCCGATCTTGATTCGTTGTTACAGGAGAAACCGAACGCGGCTCGGGCTCTCAGCCTGAGAGGGATAATCTACCTCAATTCCGGGAATCCGGAAAAGGCTAGATCGGATTTCGACAAGGCTGTGTCCATCAGTCCCCGGGATTCGGAAGTGCGGAACAATCGTGGGTTTTTCGAGTTCAGGATGGGCGACCGGCGGGCGGCAATTGAAGACTTCAATCAGGCCCTCAAACTAGATCCTGCATACAACAGAGCACGGTACAACCTGGACTTGGCCCTCAACAAACAGGAGGCAGCGGCTGCGAGTGGGACGACCGTACCTCCGACTCCTCATGATGCGCCGAAAGTGACTAATGGCAAATGACAAGACCGCGTTATCAGGCAATTTTGGCAGACCTCGACGGCACTGTGAACAGAGGAGACTCTCTGATACCCGGCGTGGAAGCCGTTTACAAGGATCTTTCCGAAAGAGGTATTAAATGGCTGTTCCTGTCCAACAATGCGGGCTTGCTTGCCTCGGATTTGGCCCTAAGAATCGGCAGATTCGGGATTCCGGTTGCCGAAACTGAGGTGATTAATTCCGCGTCCGCGCTGATCTATGCTTTAAAACGGGAGGCCCCGGGAAAGCGGGTCATGGTAGTCGGGGGGCCGAGACTCATTCAAGGAATTGAAGCCGCGGGTGCGACGATTTCTGATGACTCCAGGAATGTAGATATCGTAGTGGCCTCAATAGACAAGAGCTTTACCTACGAAAAATTGAAGAATGCACACATTGCTCTTCAAAACGGCTCACTCCTGTGGGCCAGTAACCTTGATCCTACGTTTCCGGTTGCGGGCGGATTTCATCCGGGAGCAGGTAGCATAGTCGCTGCAATTTCCACCGCGGCCGGACACCCGCCCGATCGCGTATTCGGCAAACCTTCGCCGGACATGGCAGTCCTAGCGCTTGACACTTTGAATCTCCCCGCGTCGCTCTGCCTCGTAGTGGGAGATCGCATGACAACAGACATTCTTTTCGCAAAGAACGCAGGAATGGCTTCAGCCTTGGTCCTTACCGGCGCCACTTCGCGCTCGGATCTGGCGAAGTATTCATACGCTCCGGACTATGTTCTTGAAAGCATCGCTGACGTACCAGAACTTTTCGACTGACTCGATTCCGGATGTTGACGGTCGCGGCCACCTCCGGATAGTATGATTGTCAGGAACCTACCTGCGAAGATATTCATGAGGGATTGATGTGAAAAGGTCGGTCAAACTCTACGCGCTCAGCACCTGTCCTCACTGCAAGTGCACCAAGAAATTCTTGCACGATTGCGGAGTGAAATTCGATTGTACGGACGTAGACAAGGCGCGTAAAGAGGATGTTGCGGCAGTCTTCGAAGAAGTGAAAAGACTTACCTCCATGTGCTCGTTTCCCACAATTGTGATTGGAGATGAAGTGATCGTGGGGTTCAGGGAGGACAAAATCAGGGAGGCCCTCGGTTTGTGATGGAAGTGGAACAACTCTATGAAATGTTGCGAAAAGTTCAGGAGCCTAAAGGCTATTTTTTCAATAAAGATAAGCAGAGTGTTTTTGAGCTTCTGGAAGGCCTTCTTATCAATAAAGAGCGTTACGGGTACATGTGTTGCCCATGCCGGCTGGCCGCGAACGACCGCGAGCACGATAAGGATATAATCTGTCCGTGCATATACCGGGAGCCTGACGTTCAAGAGTACGGAAGCTGTTACTGCAATCTCTACGTTTCAAAAGCTTGGAACGAGCGAACAATTCCCCATGAATACGTACCTGAGCGACGGCCTCCCGAGAAGTTTGTCTTTTGACTGTTGAGCGGCTTTCCGGACACGTAAATTTTCGATAAGAACTATGCACTTGGCGAATAATACGACTACTGTCATTGCGAGGGCGGATGCCCGTGGCAATCTTCCAACCTGCAAAAAAGATTGCTTTCCCGTGTGACGCGGGATTTCACTCCGCGCAATGACATCAACCCGCCAAGCCGAAACTTTGGCAAGGGTACAATCCCTTACTCGATTTCCTAAGTACGGTGTCTTATTTCGGGCAATGTTGACCGTTCTTGCCATCCTGTTCGACGCGGTCACCCCGGACTCCGATCCGGGGTCCAGTCTGGGTGCCCGCGTACGCGAGCATGACCGCAGGTAGGATGCCTGCCCCAGGTGCCACTGCTGGCTTGTCCAGCAGTGCCTGCTGGAAGAACACTGCTGGGCAAGCCAGCAGTGGCACCCCTATACGCGACCTTATTTCCACAACGCAGTGCTCGGCAGAAGTGCCGGCAAAGGGTGCGGTCAAATCTTTAGCGTGCCAACAACACCACGAATATCAGAAATGCGATAAAACTCAGCAAGCTCCTGACGGCATGCAATCGGTTCCATTTGGTAAGAAGACGCATGGTGGCCTCAGATTCCGTGTCAAGGTCCGGATGCAGCAATTGGTTGTTGATAGGCATGATCACGATCAAAGTGTACCGGAACCGCCAAACCGAGACAGATTCCGCCCACGAGCCACCAGGCGCCCGCACCCAACAACCAACCGGCCGCCGCGGTCACGAAACCGATGACCGCCAGAGGTGCCTGCATTCTTGCGGCCCTGTGGTAGCTAGGACCAAACTCTGTGGCGGCGAGCTTTGTTCCGCACTGCATTCTAGCGGGGTGCTCCACAAAATTGATGTACACGGCTGCGCCGGCAAATATTCCTGATGCGACAGTGGCTATTATTTCGAGAACTTTTTCCATCGGTGTCCCCTCTCGTACCGAATCGCTTTCAAGCAAGTGAACCGTGTTTCTGATGGGTCAGCCACGCCAGGCTGCGTCCCGTCATGCCCGCGTACGCGGGCATGCAGTAGGACCGGCCTCCGTGCCGGTTGTTCGCGAGTCACCGGCGGGGACGCCGGCGCTACTCCGGATCGGGGTCTGCTACAACTACTTTGCAACGCAGTATGTATTGAAACGCTCCCCGACTTTCTTCCAGTCTATGATCTTGGCAAAGTTATCTACGTATTCGGCTCGCCGGTTTTGATACTTCAAGTAATAAGCGTGTTCCCACACATCGCATACCATAAGCGGCATGGTACCCCAACTGGTGAGATTCTGGTGCTTTTCGGCCTGCATCACTATCAGTTTCTTGCTGAAGGGTTCCCATGCGAGAATTCCCCAACCGGATGCTTCCACAGCCTTGGATGCCGCTGCAAATTGCTTCCAGAACGTTTCGAAGGAGCCGAAATCTTTCTTGATCGCATCCGCTACCGGGCCGGATGGAGTACCGCCGGCTTTAGGCCCAATCGTGCTGAAGTATATCCAGTGGAGCACAACCCCGGAGCCGTTAAACGCCAGGTCGCGGCTCACTGCTTTGATCGCCTCAAAATTTCCGGACGTCCTGGCCTTTTCCAGCTTTTTAAGCGCTGAGTCGAGACCCTCGATGTAAGCCGCGAAATGCTTGTTGTGATGTATTTTCACGGTTTCTTTGTCAATGACGGGCTCGAGGGCATCATCAGGGTAGGGGAGTGGAGGTAATTTGTGGATGAAGGGAGGCGCTCCGCCTTCCTTTGGATTCGCGGCCAGCGCTTCCGAACTCAGGAATTGCGACAGGACCCCAACCGTGGCCGCAGCTCCCACCCCTTTCATGATCTCGCGTCTGCTCAATTCATTTTCCATTTCATCATTCCTTTCCTGTTAAGAAATTTCGGCAATCCAGTGTCCTTTTCCAAGCAATAGGCCCCCTTGAGACACTGATCTTATTCATTTCAGGATATCCGCAGCAGAACCAATCCGTCAATAGAGGCCAAACTGCTTGGCTGCGGAACGCCTGCCGTCAATCGTCTTCGATTAGATCGGATATGCGATTTTCGTTGGTTTGGGCTCTCAATTACGAGGCGAGATTGACGGCTCGATGTTGTCCGCTCAGTGTGGTAACATTATTTAATATAAGCGCAACACATTATAAAAGCATTTTCCCTTCAAATCCGATTCCCAGATGAAGCAAATAAGGTGACTGTTCACCGGGCGATCAGGATTTACCGCAGAGTGCGCCGAGAACGCAGAGAAAAAGATAGCTTATTCGGGACCACGTGGATTCCCGGCGCGTACGGCCAAGCCGGAATCGCCCACACTGTAACAGACCGGAATTTGCGGTACTCAATCGGATAGAGGTGCAGCGAAAACAGAATTCTCCGCGGTCTCTGCGTTCTCCGCGGTGAACTATTGCCACATAAGAAAACACGAATGGAGTTTTTTATAACAACAGGAATTATTTTGGGTTTGTCTTCCGGGTTTGCGCCGGGGCCGCTTACAACCCTGGTTATTGCTCAATCTCTGCAACACGGAGCAAGAGAAGGAGTGAAAGTATCGCTGGCCCCGTTGCTTACCGATTTGCCTATTATTCTTTTGTCTGTGTTCGCTCTGACACGGATACGACACTTTCACGCGATTTTGGGGTCCATCTCCATCGTTGGCGGCATCTTCTTGGTCTACCTGGCTTATTTGAGCTTCAAGACGAGCAACCTTGGCATGGATATCAAGGCAACCGAAGCGCGATCCCTGGGAAAAGGGACAATTGCAAATTTCCTCAACCCTTCTCCGTACTTGTTTTGGATAACCATCGGGGCGCCAAGTGTGGTTGCGGCATGGACTGAAAGTTCCCTTGTTGCAGCCGGATTCCTTGTTGGCTTTTACACATGCCTGGTGGGGACAAAGATGTTCTTGGCCGTTGTCGCCGCTCATTCGAGGCGATTTCTCAGCGGACCGGCTTATGGCTATGTGATGCGGATTCTCGGAGTCTTGCTGTTGATTCTTGCGGTTGTCTTGCTGCGGGATGGAATTCGGCTTTGGGGCTGATGCTGTCGGGCGGAGTCGTGACATTGCCAAGATTTCTTTTTAGCTCAGGTTGACCGCGGTTCGCCAGACATGACGCAAGGGCAGCTGTGACAGTGGGGTCTTCTCCGGCGTCGTTGAGTTAAGGGAAGTTCTGTCTCCGGGCACCGTCACCCCGGCGAAGGCCGGGGTCCAGGATTGCAGTATGTCACGGGTTTGGACTTCGGCTCCAGCTCGAATCAAGAGAATAATAGTGAATAAACAGCCTGCTGTATACATCCTAGCAAGCAAAAGAAATGGGACTCTGTACATCGGAGTGACTTCAGACCTAGTCAAGCGGGTATGGGAACATAAGAACAATCTGGCAGAAGGATTTACCAAACGTTACGGCGTCCATCAACTGGTTTGGTACTAGCTCCACGAGAGCATGGAATCTGCTATTAAGCGGGAGAAGAGAGTGAAGGAATGGAAGCGGGCATGGAAAGTGACATTGATCGAAAGCGTCAATCCGACCTGGCAGGATTTGTATAGCACAATCGTTTAACTGGACCCCGGCCTTCGCCGGGGTGACGGTCTTATTAGGTTCCGCAGACGAACAAAAATACGGGGTCAAAAAATAGTGGATCGCCCATTAAAAGAGCGGTCAGGTCTTGTTTGTTGCTTTTTCCTTTCGCCCTGCACAATCCTGCTCACTGTGGAGTGGCGGAGTCCACAAGTGCTGCGATCTTATGCTGCAAAATACAAGTCCTGACCCCATGATATTGTATTTTCGCCCCTTCTTTGAAGTGCCTCTTATGTGAGTGGTCATTGAAGACATACTCCCCCAGACTAGTGCTTGGACCCTAATCTCTTCATGGTCTTAACTGATAAGAATACCATGCTATTACAATATATTTTTAATAATGTTGAAACAAAAATCTCTGTCTAAAGTCTAAATTATTAGAACCAAGGAGGTTC
This sequence comes from uncultured delta proteobacterium, assembly GCA_963789265.1. Classification (GTDB taxonomy): domain Bacteria; phylum Desulfobacterota; class Desulfomonilia; order Desulfomonilales; family Desulfomonilaceae; genus CAWBBA01. Next base: position 1,098,556 of record CAWBKB010000001.1, read on the forward strand.
AAAATATGTCCATTAGAAAAGAATTCGTGGACGACATCAAACATTGGGAGGGCTTCAGTTTTAGTATTCAAGATAGACCGTTCATGGAAGTTTGGCCGGATGATGACTTTTCAGACTGGGTATCAGCCCATGAAGATAGGGCCAGGAACATAATCTGCCACACGCCGGAGGTCAGAGCCACCCCGTACTGCGGCGTTGGCTACATCCAATAATTGTCTAACCGGGTGTTTTGGGGCAAACGCTATCTGAGCAGGGTCTTTGCCCTTTATTTAAGTCAAATGAGATGGTCTATGGATTCTACTCAATTCCGTACAAGATGCTGCAGAAGCATCATGACAAAGCCCCAACAGCCAGTGCCTTTGCCGATCACAGTCAATGGCCTATTGTAAGAAAGGCCCTGCGGATTTCTCCGGGGGGACCCATTTACAATCCGATCTCGGCTGGAGCTCAAAATGCCGATTTACGAATACCTGTGCGAGAAGTGCGGTAGGGAATTTGAGGAACGGCAGAAATTCTCAGACCCGGTAGTTGACAAATGCCCGACATGCGGAGGCAAATCGCGTAGATTGATCTCCCAGTCTACGTTCGTGCTCAAGGGAACCGGATGGTACGTTACTGATTACGGAAGAAAAGACAGTAGTTCTTCTGGACAGACTCCGCCCAAGAAAGAATGTTCCTCGGAGACCAAGACCTCGAACTCGGATGCCGGATAGAGGTTAGGAACGAAAAGGTGGAATATGTCCCAGTGGACCGTCCGCTGCGGGCCGGATATCTGGGAGCTAACAAGTAAGCGCAGATAGCTCTGTCAGCGTAAGTCTTTTGCAACAAGGGGGCAGGTGTTTTTTCTTGACTTCCTTCCTTTCGCCCTGCACAATCCTGCTCACTGTGGAGTGGTGGAGCCCACAAGTGCTGCGATCTTATGCTGCAAAACAAAAGACCTAACCCCAAGATTCATACGGTCATGTCTATTTCTTGAATTCTTTGACCTTCTCCAGCGCTTCGGGCTTGAGTTCCAGGGTATTTGCAGCGTGTTCTTTTATTGCCTTGTCACTGAACCACCAATAGACCTTGTCTCCCGACATGTACGGCTTGATCTGATCTGTCTGATGGGGATTGAACGTCCTGCCGCAGACACCGCCCGGCAGTACCGCGAGAACCTTGTCGGGGTCACCGAGATCGGCCACCATTCGTAGAGAGGCTGAAAGGATGACGTCAAAAGGCCTGTCGTAGTCATACCAGGCGCAATAAAGTGTTTCTCTGGAACCGCCCATTGGATCCCTCTCGCCGCCCACCAACGACTTGCCGAAACCGGTACGTCTGATCGGGTTCACAAATTCTATTTGATGAACTTTGCCCCATGCCCATCCCTTGCGGTCATGACCAAACGAAGAGCCGAGCTCCTTGACAGCCGACAAGGCCGCTTCGTGGAAAAGATCGTTCATGGTCTCGGTTTTGTCTTTAGTGTTCACCTTGTCGAACCAAGGCGAAGACCCGGCCAACACCATTTTTTGGAGCCTCTCTTGCCAGAAATAGCCATCCTCTAGCATGGCGTCAGTTAACTTAGGCCCCAGTTCGTCCTCAAAAACCAGACGAAAGAAATCGCGATAGATGAGCTGGAACAGTGTTGGCGCGATCTGACCAGGGTCGTCCCGATGATCCCACTTGGCCAGTATTTCTCCTATTTCCTTGGTATCAGGATGAGAGATGAGAGCGGCCGCCATGATAGGAGCAATTTTTTCAGCCATGACATTCGTGGGATCCCGCTGGAATTGCCATTGCTCATCCACCGACTTGAGCCCCGGGGTCTCCAGCAGTTGCTTCAGCCTACGGTATCGGTACGAGGCTGCAAAATGCGACGAATAGTAGTAGGGATACTTGGAACCGACGGTCTTTTGATTGCACGTGCCCAACCATCCTCGGGGAGGATTCGCAGCATTCGGCATTTGATCGAACGGAATCCAGCCGATCCAGTTGTCGGTAGAGTCTTTAACCGTGTAAGGAACCGTAGAGTCGCCCTGGGACCGGATCGGCAGCTTGCCCGACACCTGCCATCCTATATTGCCGCCTACGTCAGCAAACACGCAATTCAGAACGATGAAGTTCAAATGCCGTATGGCCTCCCTAACGTCCATTGCGGACTTGGCTTTCAGCATATCTACGAACCCTATTCTAGGTTCCATGGTTTCAGCGGCTGCCCACCGCAATGTGATCACTTTATCGGATTTGAGACCGGGCAAGACACCCGAAACCACAGGACCCCGGCGAGTAAACTTGATGTCCAGTGGTTCTTCCCTGTACCCGGTGGCGGCGTTGCTGTCTTTGATCCTGAGGGTCTCCCTAACGGTTTTGAACGGCAGAGATTTCGAACCTTCTTTGTATTGGGAAGCGTCATTGGGATCTACGGTTTCCACGTAGAGATCCTGGCAATCGCCATAATTATTGGTAACGCCCATTGCCCAACGGTCGGTCCGGCCGATCACCATTCCTGGAATTCCGGGTATCATGGCTCCCACGGCCCTCAGTTGGGGCGTAATGATTCCAATAGGATACCACACACCCGGCAAGATCCTGGCATCGAGATGCGGATCGTTGGCCACTATGGGTTTGCCGTCCGGCGAAAGTCCGGGGGAGACGGCCCAGTTGTTACTGCCGAAGCCACGGCCAAGCGGTCCCAAGTAATGTTGCAGTGAGCAGTCCGCGGCAAAATGGAGAGGCTCGCCTGCGGTGCGGGTTGAGAACTTAGGTGCAGTGGGGTTACTGCCAGGGTCATCCGGATTTATGTTAAGTGGAAACAGTTGAGCGGCTCGTTTTGTGCCCAGCTTGTCCACCAACATCTGTGCCATGATTTCCGTACGGAGGTTGGCCGAGGTGGTCCAGCCCATATAGTAAACTATAGCAAGACTATCCGCGACCTTCCACGTCTCGGGTTTTATACCGGCCAATTTGAATTCGATAGGGTGCTCGTTCCCGCGCCTGGTTATGAACGCATTGACTCCATCAAGGTATTTCTGGATGAAGAGTCTCGTAGTATCATCAAGGATCTTGGCATGTTTCTTGGCATTGCGATGAATGCCGATTGTCCTCATACGTACGTCCAGGGACTTGCCGGCATCACCGACCAACTCGGAAATGCGCCCTTCCGCCAGAAGCCGCGTAAGCTGCATCTGGAATAGCCTGTCCTGAGCCGTGACAAATCCCTGAGCCATCATTGCATCCGGGAGGGTCTGCGCATAAACGTACGCCATTCCCTTCTCATCGCGCATCACAGTGACAGGCTTACTCAAACCAGGCAGGATGATCGTTCCTTCCTTTTGAAACTGGTTGAGCCGCGGCAACCCAAACAGAATAACCCCAGCCGCTACAATGCATACCGCAACAACGACCCCGAATATCGCGCGACCCACTCTTCGTTTCATGTTTGCCCCTCTCGCTGTTTCAAACTGTCAATGACCGGGTACGACTATCTGAGCATGTTCAAGAAATTGTGGGCCGGCGTTTTCTCCAGTGCTTCGGACGCAAATTCAGCGCTCCCCATTTGTAGAAAGCGTGTCCCACACTTCTCGAAGCCCCGGATGACTCTCATCTCACGCTGCCGGGAAACGACCCGACATGAGATTGTAGAGCCAGGCAAAGATAGCTCCACCAATCAAGCCATCAAAGAACCCATAAATCAGTCCGATGATGCTGCCAATAGGACTAACGTGGTAGCCGATGTAGATGAGTCCAAGCAAGGTTCGGGCTCCAGAGGCCCCGTACAGCACGATCAGCCACCACGTGAGGACGAAGACACTCACTGCCCAGAAGATCCCACACGTCAGTGCGAATGCTTTCACATTCAGTTTCATGATCCACCCCCGTTGCTTCCTGGTTCAGCGTTTCACCTGTTGTGATGAACTGACGGGAATTGTGCGGCGGCCTTTCCTCCTATACCCCATCTTCTAAGGCCAGTGTCCGCCACAGTCTCAATGAAAAGGCATCTTTGTTCGCGTTTGAGAGAATACTCCACGGCGCGTCCCCCGGTCAATTACAATCTCGCCTGTGCAGCAATGCAGAATGAAGTTGTAATTGGAGGAGGTGGGGTTCATCGGCTGGAAGGATTATTTTCGCATCTATGCTTGGAGTGAGCTAGAGCGACGAGCCGATGCGTTTACACTTTCCGCCTCTTGCCGCACGGATTCCCCGGCAAAATCCTTGACAAGAACCCGACAAACCTGGAGCGTATCACAATAAGAATCCAAAATATTTTTCTCCCGGGTGATTCAAATGAATAGCTGGCAAGACAAATATGCCGCTAAACTTATCTCAGCGGCGGAGGCAGCCCAGAAGATCAGGAATGGAGACAGAATATATCTCGGCAGCCTATGCTCAGAACCCAAGACGATAATTCGCGCCCTGGAAGCATCCTCGGTTCAGGACGTAGAAATCGTGCAATTCATCGCGGGCTCCGAAGCATCTCGATTGGCCGCAGGTGGATGGGAGAGGTTCAGGATCAAGACCTTCTTCGTGGGAGGCGGAACAACCGATTCCGGGGCGATGCCCGAGTACAACTATGTTCCGCTGTATCACTCTCAGATTCCATTCTTCTTCCGGAACCGTCGTATTCCAATCGATGTTGCCATAATCCAGGTGGCCGAGCCGGACCGTTTCGGCAGGTTCAGTCTCGGTATTTCGGTGGACTTCTCCATTGCCGCAGTTGAAGCCGCTCGCCTGGTCATCGCTCAGGTCAATCCATTGATGCCACGCACCCACGGAGATACGTTTATTCAGCTAGACCAAATAGATCATTTGGTGGATGCTGCAGAGCCGCTGGGAGAGTTGCCGGAAGAACCGCTCGGAGAACGAGAAAAGACCATCAGCGCTTATTGTAGTGAACTTATCGAGGACGGTTCTGTTGTGCAGTTCGGCTTCGCGGGGATTTCCAGGGGCCTCATGGATTTTCTCAAGGATCGCCGACACCTGGGCCTTCACACCGAAATATTCAGCGATCCGCTCATTGACCTTGTTGAATCCGGAGTCTTGGACAATAGCACGAAGAAACTGTTTCGGGGGAAATCCCTGGCAACCTCGTGCATGGGAACTCGGCGCCTGTACGATTTCGTCCACGACAATCCGGTAGTGGAATTCTATCCATCCGATACTCTTCTGGATCCCGGCTTGATAGCCTCCCACGATCGTATGGTGGCAGTTAACGTGGCTATGCAGGTAGACCTCAGAGGCCAAATTCGGCAAGGCAACCCGGCGTGGACAGCCGTTGAGGGATCCGGAGGAGAGAGTGACTTCATGAGGGGGGCAAATCTGTCCAAAGGTGGCCGGTCAATCATTTGCATGCGATCCACGTCGTCCAGGAGCGGCAAGTCCAATATAGTGCCTACGTTTGGTCCCAAAGCTTCGGTCATGATGAATCGAGGGGATGCCAACTACATAATTACCGAGTATGGCATCGCATACCTGGGCGGCAGGTCCATCCGTGAGAGGGCCATGGCGTTAATCGAGATCTCGCATCCGGATCACCGTGAAGGTTTGCTGAAGTCCGCCCGCGAAATGGGGTACGTCTACCCGAATCAGGTCTATTACAGAATTTGCTCACCTGAATTGCGGCGTCGTGTCCGCACTCAGCGAGTTTTCAAGGGCGGCATCAAGGGTAATGTGAGAGTAATCAAGTCCACAGATGAATCCATGCTGCGGGACCTTTTCTACAACCTTTCCGAAGAATCGGTATATTTCCGTTACTTCACTCCCCGTCGAAGTATGCCGCATAAGAATCTCGAGCAATATGTAAATGTCACGGAGGAAGACGGGCTTTCGCTGGTTGTCACTATTGGTCCTAGAGAAGACCGCAAGATTGTTGCAGAAGCACGCTACATGATCAATCCGGGCGACCCGTACCCTGAGGCGGCGTTCATGGTTCATGAAGACTACCGGGGCCGCGGGATAGCAAGTGTGTTACTCCACTACCTGATAGACGTCGCCAAGGAACGTGGCATCGGTGGATTTAGGGCTGAGGTTTTGATGTCCAATAGATCGATGATGAAGGTCTTCGAGAGACTACCATACGTGCTTCACAAAAGGCTCGAAGAAAACATGCTGCATCTGCACTTCCAGTTCGATCAATTGAAATGATCTTTGGATGGCATTAGTCCGACAGGTGGAAAAATAAGATATATATCACATGCTTTCGATGTGTTATGGTAAGGGCCTTTTCTGCCCACAATTTCCGGACTTGTCAATTTCGGGCATGAGCTTCTTTGAAACTTTGTTGGCCATATAGGCCGAGGGTGGGCTGTTTAGTTCGTGCGTGCCGTCATCGAAGAAGCAGGTAAAAGCCAACACGGAAAGGAAAGAGAGCAAATCCAAGGTGGGCCCCATATAGTAGGTGCCCTCGTTATTGTGACCGCCTTCTGAGCCTTTACTTCAAGCCGTCATCTTTTTTCCAGGTTTCTTGAACTGCGACCTAACCGTTTAACCCCCAGCCTGTGTTCCGCCCAGTCCCGGCTTGAACATTGCCGCATAGCAGTATATTCTTGGCCTGAAGGAGATGCCCCAATGCCCATCACATTTGAAGCGCTCTACGATACGATGACCCGGATCCGAGCGGGAAAAAGAGAGGAAGTCCCCTTTGAGATCCGTACGGATCCCTTGACCGGCACGACGGGACGCGTCTTCAACTTCCCCTATCAGCCCCCTAAAAGCCCCAATGCCGAAGACACTTTCAAGCGATCTGAAGGGATATTCTGTCCCTTCTGCTCGGAAAATATCGAAGACTCCACCCCTCGGTTCCCTGAGGAATTGATTCAGGAAGGAAAGATTCGCAAAGGAAGCGCGACCTTGGTTCCCAACATCCTTCCTCTGGATCGCTACGTGGGTGTAGCCGTTTTCTCTCCCCAACACTTCGTACGGATGGAAGAGCTGAAACCCGAAATGATGAGGGACGCATTTCTTGCCGTTCAGGAGTTCATCCGGAGGGTCTCCGGGGTTGACCCCAGGGTAGACTGCTTCTCCGTCAATTGGAACTACATGCCGCCGGCAGGTTCAAGCCTGGTCCACCCCCACCTTCAGGTCCTCTGCGGGGAGCGTCCTACGAACCACATGCGGCGACAGCTTGAAGGCGCAAACAGGTATTACCGTGAAAATGGCAGAGAGTTCTGGGACGACTTCATTCGCGAGGAGAAAGAAAGGGCGTCCCGCTACCTCGGAGAGATAGGCCCGACCTTCTGGACCGTAGGCTATGTTCCCATGAGTCACATACCGGACGTCTGGTGCATCTTGCCCGAACAGAAATCCCTGGTTGGAGTGGGAGAGGAAGCGCTGAACTCCTTCTTGGTAGGCCTTTCGACCGTACTGACCTATTACCGCACCCTGAACCTCTTCAGCTTTAACGTATCGATCTTTTCATTCAGGTTCGAAGAGCACTTTCGAGTCAACGGCCGAATCCTTCCCCGTTTCGCCCTGAGAGAAATAGGAAACAGCGATTACACCTTTCTTCAGGCCGTACATAAGGAGAATGCCAGCCTCTACGCGCCTGAGTCGGTCTGCCGGCAGATAAGAGAACAAGACTTCGGGACTCCCATCCCAACATCCTGATCGATTGCCGTGAACCGCGCGTTCAAGCGGGATGCTCCCTACTTGCTGGTTTACTAATCCTCCACATTGGGGCAGACATGGGCGTAGAAGATCCGTTTCACACGTGAAGAGCGAGCCGGCAGTAGCAAAAAGCTGTGCGTATCGGGTAGAGGGCCGGCCGAGGTCAACTTAGGGGTCCATTACCAGACGGACAGAGCTGAAAAGCGTGAATGGCCAGAGCAACAATCAGCCGCAGCCGGGGAAGTATTGAAGATCATTACTTCATCAGACACATGCCCGTGATGATTGAACAGATTGAAGACCTGTTAGCCAAGAATACTCTCAAGGATACCGGATTCGGCCAAGATAACCATGGCTATCAACATGATAGCCAACATGAAGGTCTCGGCAAGGATTCCCTTCATGGCAAACCTCCTCGCGCCCAATTGATTCATTCTTTTTAAATAGTTGGACTGGAGATTTTGTAATCCGTTAAAAAATGAAGAGTGGTCACAACGTGAATGCTGCCGGCCTTACCAGGCACAATCAAAATGAAGAGTCAGTATCCATGGCTTTGATATATTTGCGGTACAGACGCACGGAGGAGAGTAACTACTCAAAGTTGAAGGCCGCAGTGAAGGTCTTAGTACTGTAGAACAGCGCCATCTGGCTCTTTACAAGGAAGCCGCCGTTTTCTTGCCGAAAGACCGATCAATGCCTTATGCTTGGAGATACCGGGGGATGAGCGGCATATTAGTCGCCAGGGATATGGGCAAGAAATCCGTGAGTTCCGGGCACACCGTGCTTAACCGCGCTCTTCCTTCTTCTTTGGTCCCAACTTTTTTTCTTCGGACTAACCGCCCAATCAGCATTTTTTCAAGAAGGCCGATGATCTTGCCGGTGTCAGAAGAAGAAGAAGAAGAAGAAGAAGAAGAAGGCCTGCTGCCGCAGATTGCCTTTTTGAACAGGAATGAGCGGCCGATTCGGCCCCCGTTGGTCAGTGCATCCTGCGTGAGGGCCGTGATTTGATGGCAACCCTCCATTCTCCGGTTCTGACTTTTCTTTGAATTTCTCGAATGACTCGATCGGCTATGTGCTGCGGTTCCATGTTTAGCGATTGCAAGGATGTGTTACATCTGTCACAGTGGAAAACGGTCTGATATTCAGAATATTCAGGCATATAACCAGTAACTTCTAACTCACAAGTTGGGCAAAAAGGAATCAGACCCAATATTTCGTTCCCTTCCCAGTGCCAACGCCAGTTGATCCCAAGGAACTCATCTGAAGTATAAGCATGCCAGTTGAAAAACGAAAGCCATAGCGTTCTCAGGATCACAACAACAAAAAGCAGGAAGGATAAGGCTCCAATGAGGATTATCCAGTTTGGGATTAAGGAACTCTCTAAGGCATAGTGTATAAGAGACCAGAAGTAGCTCTCGACCGAAGGCCATACCCCGAGACTATTACCTATGAGCCAAACGGCTAGCCCGATGATGGCACTGGCAATCACTTTGCTCCAGACAGGATCAGCCCAAATCGTCTTCAGTTTTTCCGTCCAGGTCACCGATTCGCTCCCTCTCATCTACGCCAGTCGAGCGGACATCATACAGCTTAACCTCCCATTCGTTTTATCTTTCCGCGGCTTCTTCGTCCCGTGCACCCGGGCCCAGCATATGCTCAAAGTGGCCGGTGAACTCTCCGGTGTCAAGCTAAAGAAGTCTGCTGCTGCCGATTGCCGATCTGGTGGATGTGCTGATGGTAGTAGCTGGCAGTAACCAGTTGAGCAACCGGTCCTATATTCCCTCTGGCACATTAAGGGACTTCTCGGCGACAATTATAAGTAGTGTGCCCAGAACTCGCCCGCCCGACTGGTTATGGTGTTTCTACAGTTTTTCCAGGTCTCGGTGGGGGTGGTGCAGGCATGTCAGGTGAACCCTCGGGCACCTCTGCGATCACGGCGGTTATCTCTGCCCCATCTTTGATATTGAGATACTCGGCCAACGGGTCACGTGAGACCAGCTCCAAGATTCGCGCGTTTCTGTGTCCACCGCGGTATATCCAAGCCAATACAGACTTATTGTTTATCTCGATCACCTTCGAACAAGGTGAAAGATGATTACCGTCCTCGTATCTATTCACGGCTCGTCCGCGCTCCTGCGCCATGCATCGATACTTACTCTCATTCGGAGGTGAATATAGTGAGTCGTCAGCCAAGACCATATTGAAAGTACCCGGAATGCACTCACGGATTTGCGGAAATTCCTCTTCGTGATCTGCGCACACTTGTTCCCAGTGCGTAGAGGCGTGACGGCTCCCATGCTGGCAATATGTTCCATTCACTATCACCTGTCGCCCCATTTGTACCTCCGACCTCTCATTTGCGAACACCACCGTTGATTGTTCCCGCTGCCCTTACTTTTTCCCCGGCTTCTTTCGTCGGCGCACTCGGCCCACCATTTCTTCAACGTAGCCGCTAAACTATTCCGTGTCGGGTATAGGAAGGTCTGCTGCCACCGATTGCCTCTTTGGAGTGACGTGATGGGGGCAGCCAGCGCTGACTACCCGAGAAATCTACCCCATGTAATACTCTTTGCCAGTGCCGGACTTCCGAACCAATAATTAACAGAGGTACACCCAGGAATTACCAGCGTATTAACCTTTTTGCTGTTTGAGTGTGACCTAGTGGTCTCGTATCATGGCAGTTTCTCATTATGGATGAGTCACACAGCGGGTGCGGATGATCCTTGCCCGGATGCCGCCTGCCCAACCTGTGGTAGTTCGTCCCAGGTTCGCCCTTCGAGCAACCGACCGGCCTTCTTCTTGTTGGTGCCGCCCCACTGCTTGAAGAAGAACGGCACATAGGCCCGGCGACATTGGTCCCTAAGATCTGTGACCCACTCCGCTTTCATTGACCGCGCCTTTGGGCCGGACTCGCCGCCGACGATCACCCAATCAATTCCGTCGAGGTCGATGTTTGGCAGTGGACCGAGAAGGGGCTCCAGCGAAAGAAACTTTAGGTGAGCTTTCGTCGCGCGGAGTTCATCGATTCGCGCGCGGTAACAGTCCATCTCAACGCTTACACCCATCCAGATGTTCGGGGTCCACGTGAGCTTGGAATCGAGCTCGGCCAACCTGTTTGAACGCTTCGTGAGCACTTGGAAACGGTGCCAGTGCGCCCGGCGCATGACTTCGAAGACCTTCTTCACGTAGGAGAGGGGCACGTCCTCGTGGAACAAGTCACTCATCGAGTTGACGAACACGGCCTGCGGTTTCTTCCACCTCAGCGGCAGTTCGAGCATGTGGAGTTGCAGAGTGACGTCGAAACCGTTGACGTAGTTGGCCTGGCCCATTGCCTGGAGCCTTTCAGTCATGCGTTCGGCATAGCAGTGCGTGCAGCCGGTGCTCACCTTGGAGCAACCAGTGACAGGATTCCAGGTGGATTCAGTCCACTCAATTGACGACTTCTTCGCCATGCGTATTGATTGCCCCTATCGTCCTTTATCGGTCTTGCATTCGCTTACGAACCATCAACTACTTGTCAAGAAAGCGCAATATCGCATAGTCAGGGTACGTGTTGGACCGACGCTTCCTCCCGTCAGCTTTCAGTGTTTCCACAGCAATCCGGCCACAAGCCTCGTCCTGCTTAAGTGCGGCTGTCATATGCTTCTTCAAAAACGCTGTCTTGTCTTCGACGAACCTGCGCACCTCCAAGCAGGTGATAACTCCTTTTGCTCTGAATTGATCCCGAAGTTGGTCGATGAGCGTCGATGTGGTGTCGACATCGAACAGGTACTCGCTGGTTAGGATTCGTGGCATCAGAGAATCTGAACTCGCCGTTTGGGTCGATTCGCCACATTGCCTCCTTCATCTTGAGATGCCCAAGTTCATGGTTGGTGGCGAAGAACAGATAGTATTGCGTGCGGTCTTGCCGATCGCGCATCTCGAAGTACCGCACGTACTCGGCCACACGTTCGAGATTTGACTGGTAAAGCTCCCTGAGCTGAACCACCCGGTTGCCGACACCCTTAGCGATGCAAATCGCTTCGACGGTTCCAAACGCCTCGACAATGTGCTGCACCACCTTGTCCTCTGGATGCTCGAGGAACCGGTTGATCGCGTCGACCATGAACGTAATGAAGACCTCGCAACGCTTGTATTTCAGCAGCCGTTCGATCAAGGAGAATGGGATACCTGAAAATCCGAAGGGATCGATGAACGCGAACGTTGGAGCGAGGGTGCCGCTACCCTCTTTGATGCAGTCCATCATCACCGCGAACTTCTCGTGGAACCGGCCGGTCTCCGGTATCACTTTGAAGTGAGCTGGGGTGTCCAAGTTTTCGAGCTCCTGCTTGAGATGCTCGATGCGGTCTTGCCGCTCATCGATGAACCAGAAGACAACTTCGTGCTGTATTGTCTTGCGATGGTTGAGTGCCACATTGAGAGCGATCAAGGGCGAACCGGCCTCACCCCCCGCGTAACGCCCAGGCCCACAGAATCCGTCGATGTAGACGATGCGGCTATGCCAAGTACTCGAATATTGGGAACCACGCCGCAAGGTACCGGCCCAGGATTTCATGCTTGGCTCTCGTGTGCGGGTCCATTACCCACAAGGTGTCTTTGGGCGTGACCATACCTTTCCCTATTCCCCCTTCTCCCGGCGCGAGAGCGATCCCCCCTTTGCTTTGGCTGTTGAGACTCTTCGCTGTAACTGGCTAACTATACGTGTGTCCAGTGCGCGGTCCAAGTACTTGAAAGCACTTCTTTCTCGATCTTGAGGTAATAGCCAGCCTCCAACGCACTGCGCAGATAGTCCCATAATTCCCGAACCACGGTGTCGATGTTTCTTCTCTTCTCAGATGAACTCATTCGCGGGAGAGGACCCGACCATGCACACCGGTCACTCCGATGGCTCCTCAGACCCAAGTTGGTGGCGTCGCGGTTGCTGACAGGCAGCCACTGAGCACAACAGCCCCTATCATGTGGAAGGAATGGATTCTTCGGACCTTTTCTGAGGCTACGTCCCCGCATGCTCAAAGTCAATCATGAATTTGTCCTTGTCCCGGATAAACCATACCTCAGATGTTCCATTGGTCTTATTTGCCCCTGACTTTTTTCTTTAGAGCACCCGCCCCAGCATTTTCTCAAAGTGGCCGATGAATGCGTCGGTGTCAAGCGGAAGAAGAAGGTCTGCTGCCGCCGAAACTGAGAGGAGTGAAGTGTCACCAGCGACCCATATGAGTCGAGGGCAAACTTGACCTCTTCTTCCGGCTAGCCCAAGGGGTGCCATCCACTCCACCCGACGCCTGTAACCTGCCAAGTGTGGCGGCGTAATCCGTCGCGCCATTGGCTAAAGACTTCTAGCCGACCATCGGCATTGCGAGATACTTCGAACGTATTCATGTCGCCTTCCAAATTCTCCCAGGAACCCCATCCGCTCTGGGTGTGCCATATGTGGCGTAGGCTGCCATCCCCCCATTTGGCAAAAACCTCAAGCCGACCGTCAAGGTTTTGTGCCACGCGAATGAAATCTACCGACCCTCCGAGTGTATGCCAGTCGCTCCATCCCGTTACGGTCCTGCTATCCTGCCATATGTGCCTCACGGCTTTGTCGTTTCCACACCCAAAAACTTCTAACAGGCCGTCGCGGTTTAGCAGGACTTCAACAGATTCAATAGCGCCACCTAAGCTGGCCCACTCACTCCAACCGCCTGGACAATTGGGATCTTGCCATATGTGCCAGAGGGCGCCGGCCTCGTCTCTCGCAAACACCTCCAACCGACCGTCAGCATTCAGTTTGGCTTTGAAATCTCCCAGGCTTGGGACTGACAGGCTCTCTCCTTTGCCGGAATCTGTGTTCTCAGGCGACTTGCACATGCGTCGTTTCCTCGTTCCGAGCGAAAGAGTTTTCTTGCCATCGGATATTACATTTTCCGCTTTACCGAACTCGCGGCGTTGGTCAAAGTATGATCTGAGCTGCAATGTGACTTCATCAGAATCGATGTCACAGGATATTATGGTGTAACCATTAATGTAATCTCGGGATTGATACAAGCACCCGCAGTGACTCATGACTGCTGAAGCAGCCATATGCTCCACACGTTCCGACTCCGGGTCATGGTTATGCCCGAAAAGGAGCACGTCAAACTCGCTGAAAGCACGCCGCTTCGTACCTGCCATGTTCCATAGGTGATAGCCAGGGGAAGGAATGATGCATGACGCCTATTAGCAGGTCACAGTCTTTCACAGCCTGTAAGGCCGAATCAATCTGGCGCTCTCCTATGCTAAGGTTTCCGTAGTCAGCGTTCCCGGGTCTTCCGGTGGCTCGCCAGCAGGAGTTGAGGGAGCATAGACCCACTGCGGCACCATCAATGTCGATGGTGTAAGAGCGGTACAGTGGGTTTTTTGCACTCAGCCCCCTCGAAGGATGAGAGTCAATGAAGCGGTTGAATTGGTCCAATCTGTGCAGGTAATAGGGTTTGGTCGGGAAAGAATCGATAATGCGATTAATGTCATGGAAGTTTTTGCAACCTTCTCGCACCCCCGCGTCCAGGGTCTCGTCGACTTGGTCTCTGTCTATGTCATGATTGCCGGGAGCTAAGAAAAATAGGCCCGGTTCCAGCCCCAGCACCTTCACCACGGGGGGCACGAGCAGATTATAGGCGACTTCAAAATCGTCGGCTACGTTGCCTGCTTGAACAAGGTCACCGGAAAAGACAACAAAACTGGGGTGGATGCCTTCCTCTGTTTCGAGCTTCGCCAAGTCAGCAATTAACGCGTCAATGACCGTCCGGACGTTTGTATCCCACGTCTTGCCATAGTGGAGGTCCGATAGATGAACAAAAGATATTTTCTCCACGTGCTCAACCCTCCCTCCTCAGCGGTGGTCGGAATGCGTCGCCCGATCACAAGAGGCATTTAACGTTCTTGAATCGCGAAGATGAAGTCCAACCGCGGTCGTCGAGGGTTGTCCCAGGCCGCTTCCATCCGCAAGACTGGCGATACTCGTAGACCCCGGGAGAGCAAGCCCTTCCAAACGTCCCTACTGTCTCCCTTACCCGTCCAACTGCACATGGGACATTGACCTGAGACGGCACCTTCTTCGGAACCGGAATATGAGCGAAAGATTTAATACCCCGCAGCACGTCCACTCACCTTTGGGGCCCTTTGGGGGCACTGGATCCCGCCCTCAACAAAAACAGGGGAGCCGAGACTTCTCAACTCCCCTGTGATATTAGTGTCTTATCTGGCGTCCCCAAGGGGATTTGAACCCCTGTCGCCGGCTTCTGATTTTCAAAGCAGCGCATTGAACTGGTCCACAGTAAGCCCGACATCGTGAATTATGGCTCTTAGCGTTCCTTTGGCCACCTCGTTGTGGTCCGGAACCACGATCCTTCGGTATGGGTAGCTCGACTGTCTCAGGACAATGTGGCTCCCTCGTTGATGATCCTTCTCATAGCCGAGTTTCCTTAGCGCCCGCACAACCTCGCGGCCGGACAGTTGGGGCAGCCGTGTCAAATGGCTACCTCGACAAGTTCTTCGGCTATAGGAGGCGGAATAGGCTCGTCATGTGCGGCAAGACTTTCAAGATAAGCGGCTATGGCTTCCTTGGCGTTTTCGATGGCCTCCTGCCGAGTGCGCCCTTGAGAGATACACCCTGGCAGTGACGGCACTCGTACCACGAAGACCCCATCTTCATCCTGTTCAATTAAGATTCGGTATTTCATTTTCTGCCTCGTCAATCCAGGCAAGTGCGGTAAACCGGTAAGTCGTGGAAGAAATGCGTTAGAAAAAAGAGGAATCAGGACTAAGAAGCCCAGATTTTCCGGTCTCTTCGCTCTTTAATGTGTTGTTGTGGCGTCCCCAAGGGGGCTTGAACCCCTGTCGCGAGAGCGAGAGAAATATCCCATAGTTTCCAAGGGTTGCGCTAATCGCCTTTCCTGATGAGAATTTCACAACTTCCCGATTCATGCCATGAAACTTTTTAGCACTATTTTTCCTTTTTTCAGAAGATTTTTTCCAAGAAAGGCTCCCACGGACTGGTACCTTGCCCTCCCTTCTCGAATCGTGACCGCGAACGTCATTTTTTCTCAAATCGACGGAGCTTACTCAGATATCTCTTAAGGCTGCCCGCATCATCTTAGAGTCGTCCGCAAGCCCATGGTCTCAGGGCTTCCAGCTCTCTCGCCACAGCCCCATCCGCTTGCCTAAATTCCTATTTCCCGTGCCACTACTACACGCATGATGTCGGGAGTTCCTCCTCCGATGAGGGGAAAATAGGAGTCGCGAAGATATCGTTCAACCGGGTATTCCGTCATGAGACCGTATCCGCCGAAGATGGACAGCGCCATTGAGCAGATCTTGTTGGCGGCCTCGCAGACGATGATCTTAGTTAGTGCAGCCTCTTTTGAGACTTTTTCGCCTCGATCTGCTTTGCGAGCGGCATAATACAGGTACAGCTCGGCACTCTCCAACATAGCCAGCATGTCCGCGAGTCGGAACCGCACTGCCTGAAACTTGCTGATAGGCATCCCAAACTGCTCTCGTTCTTTGGCATATTTGAGCGCCGCCTCGTATGCCGCCTTTGCCAATCCCAGGGAAGTTGCTCCAGTCATGATCCGGTCCGCTTCGAGGTGTGGTATCACCGCGAGGAGGCCGGTATTTTCTTTGCCGAGCAAATGGTCTTTAGGAACCACGAGGTCCTCAAAAACAAGTTCCGCTGTATCTGAACAATGGGTGGTAAACTTGCTCAGCCTCTTACCCACGCGAAACCCTTTCATGGCGGTATCGACCAGGAAAACCGAGATACCCTTCATTCCTTTTTCCTGGTCCGTCTTGGCGACAACAGCGACGAAATCCGCTATCGTGCCGTTGGAAGTAAAAATTTTAGTACCATTGAGGACGTACGAGTCGCCATCACGTACGGCTCGGGTGCGAATTGCCGCAGCGTCGGAACCTGCCCCGGGCTCGGTTAAAGCAAATGCTCCGATCTTTTCACCACGCAGCGCAGGAACCAGGTAGTTTTGCTTCAGATTGTCGGACCCAAAGTGATAAATGGACAGAAGAGGAACTGACGTCGCCATTGCAACCGTTGCAGAAAATCCAGCCGATACTTTGGCTAACTCTTCCACCAGAATGCAGTGATAAGTGTTCGGCTGGTCCACGCCTGCTCCGCCGTACTCCTCAGGGAACTTCACTCCAAGAAAACCCAGTTCTCCCATTTCTCGGATGAGATGGCGCGGCGGTTCCCCTGTTTCTGTCCAGCTCTTCAGCAATCGGAGCAAGCCGTTCCTGTACGAACCGGGCGACGTGCCGGCGAAATTCTTCAGCTTCCCATGATAAACCGAGATCCATTTCACATCCCCTTCTTCTCTACCTATTGGCAGCGTCCAGACAGGAACCTTGTGGCTTTGCTTCTGAAATATATGACCGGCATCGACTCAACCTCCGCCCATGGTGATGAAGGATATTCCCAAGATGTCCCCTTCATTTAGCCCGGCGGCCAGCTTTCCCGGAAGAAAGTTCGAATCCACACCATTGACTGTTACTGCAATGTCAGGGTAGATCTCTTCCAGCTCAGCGTTGACGAGCTTCACTTGCATGACTGACTCAATGGCTGCCAGGCCGGACATAAGGTTTGGATTCTCGTCCTCGAGGAGTATGCTGTCGGTCTTCAATTTAGTTCCGGTAAAGTTGGATTTGACCGAAATTTTTATCATCACGCCGAACCTCCCCATTGATCTGAAGTTGAATCGATTTCCCGGCACACGGTGCAATCCGCTTTTTGATTTACTTTGCGATAAGAGAAGTTCATCGATTCTCCGTTAAAGAGGATCAATCTTCCAACAAGTGACGGCTCGGCTCCCGTGAGTATGTTGAGAGCCTCCATCGCCTGGATGCAGCCGATGACACCCGGGGTGGGGCCCAGCACAGGAAAAGGGCTTTCGGATGGGGTCAAATCGTGGGCTTCGTAAATGCATTGAAGGCACGGTCCCTTTCCCGGGGCTACCACGGAGGCTATGCCTCTAACGCCCAGGACTCCGCCATGCACGAGAAGCTTACCTTGTCTGCAGCATTCCCGGTTTGCTGCAAGTCGTGTCGGAAAGTTGTCCAAGGCATCGATCACGATATCAGCCTCGCCTACATATTCGCGGAAGCTATCCCGGGCTATTGCTTCGTTCACTCCGACCGTTTCAACTTCGGGATTTACATTTCGTAAGAGCTGTTCTGCAACAACAGCTTTAGGTTTGCCTAGATCTTCGGTTGCGTAAAGCAATTGCCGATTGAGGTTGGGAAGATCGACCCGGCCATGATCGATTATCGTCAGCCGTCCAATGCCTGCTCGCACAAGGTACTGCGAGCATACACTTCCAAGGCCGCCCGCTCCCAGCAGGAGAACACGGGAACGCCTCAACCGTTGTTGGCCTTCCAGGCCGAAGCCCGGAAGGATCATCTGTCTTGCATACCGCTGCCAACGGGTCACCTCGTCAGGATTGTCGGATTCCACGGCCATTGCTTGCCCTGAATTGTCTGATTCAGACAGAGGTGAACTCCCTGGTTGAAGGAATTAATGACCAGTTAAATTTCATTATCTCTTCATTCCCTTTTGCTCCTGTAAGGCCCAGTAGATTTTCTCAGGGGTTGCCGGGAGAGTCTTGAACCAAATTCCTGTGGCGTCCTTGAGAGCGCTCACGATTGCGCTCGGAGTGCTCACAATGCAGCCTTCGCTGGCCTCTTTGGCGCCGTAGGGCCCGTCAGGATCTTCGGTAATAATGTCTATCACTTCTATGTTCGGGACATCTGTCGAGAGAGGCATCTTGTAATTGGTAAGGCTCGCGTTTCGTGTTCTTCCCCCGTCCATGATGAATCCTTCATAGAGTGTCTGGCCCAGCCCCTGTACCGCTCCTCCCTGATTTTGGGCATGAACGTTGAGGGGATTCAAGGGGCGGCCGCAGTCATGCGCAATGATGGTGTTCTCGCAACGGGCAACTCCGGTCTCAAGGTCAACCCTAACTTCAGCCAACTGGGCGGTGAAGCTGTACGACGTGCCCGGGTTGCCAAGCCCTTTGTCCCAGTCGTACCGTTCGATGCCGTATTGCGAGTATCCCCTTCCCAGAATAACTGCCCCGGACCCTGAGTAGCAGGCTATTTTGGCGAGTTTCCCGAAGGGCATTGACAACTCGGGACGACCTTTCACGAATACCTTTCCTTCTCGGAACTCGATATCATCGGGCTGGGTTTTCCATTCCCTTGCTGCAAATTGAGCAAGTTGGTTTTTGACATCTTGCGCAGCTCTCTGGGCCGCCATTCCGGCGAGTATGGTCACGCGACTTCCGTAGCTACCCGGGTCACAGGGGGTTACTGCCGTATCTACCCTCTTGATATTCACGTCCTCCATCCGGACGCCCAACTCTTCGGCCACGATCTGAACGAGCACCGTGTCAGATCCCTGGCCGCAGTCCGTCGCTCCCGTCAGGTAGTTTACCGTTCCGTCCTCACAAAGCCTGACAATAGCCGCGCAGGATTGATGACCCAATTGTCTGGCCCCTCCAAGGTACGAAGCCGCTGAAAGACCCACTCCTCTGCCGGCTTTGGCTCCGTTGCCTCGGCGTTTCCAGATTTCTGTTTTCTTCAGCGTCTCCAAGCCCTCTGTGAGGCCGCAACTTTTTACGGTAATCTCGTTGACGGTTTCATAGGGGGCTTTAATGGCATTCTTCAGACGAACATCAATCGGATCGATGCCGAGTTCTTCGGCGAGCATGTCCATTTGGATCTCCGCGGCAAAACGGGTGTGGGTTGCGCCGTGTCCCCGCATAGCCGCGCTGACAGGATGGTTTGTAAAGATTCGGTATGCATCGTACCTGAAATTGGGCAGCTTGTACGGGAGTGTTGTCATTGCGCCGCTCAAGTAGAGCGTCAGCGGGCCGATGGCAGTGTATGCTCCGCCCTCCGCTATCGCTTTTTGCTGAAGCGCGAGCAGAGTGCCGTCCTTCTTCATGCCCATCTTGCTGTGGATAATGAAGTTGTGTCTGCGACGAGCCGTCTTGAGCACTTCCTCCATACTGTAAACGAATTTCACCGGTCTGCCGGTCCATTTGGAAAAGAGAACCGAGCAGAAATCACCGGCCACGGAGTCATTCTTGGTGCCGCCGAAGCCCGCGCCGACGAACGGCTGAATAATTCGTATCTTATTCAGGGGTAGGCCAAAACAGGCTGCCATGTGGCGATAAACAAAATAAGGGCTCTGTTTTGCACCCCAAAGCGTAATCCCGCTGGAGTCGTACATGGCAACGGCCGCCGGAGGTTCGAGATATCCCGTAAGAACTCTCCCTGTTTCAAAACGGTCCTCACGCACCATGTGCGAGTCGGCGAATGCCTTTTCCACGTCACCGAAGTCCATGTGGAATTCCCAGCTCCGGTTATTTTGCACGTAATCGTGCACGGCCGGAGCACCCGGTTTCATGGCCTCTTCGGGATCGAATACTCCGGGAAGTTCCTCATAATCCACGTGGATGAGCCCCGCGGCTTCTTCGGCGGTTTCTTCATCCACTGCCGCGACCGCGGCCACAGCTTCTCCCAGGTAACGAGCTTTGCCCACAGCCAAGGGAGGTTCGTCTCGGGTCTGAGGCATGAAACCCCAAGTCCATCCGTGAAAATCTTTTCCAGTACAAACTGCTTTCACACCCGAATGACTTTCTGCGCGACTTGTATCAATTTTGAGGATTTTAGCGTGGGGATGCGGGCTGCGCAAAATCTTGCACCAGAGCATCCCGGGAAAAGAAAAGTCAGCGGCGTATTTTCCGCCGCCGGTGACTTTATCAAGGGCGTCTACCCGGGGAATCGGTTTTCCTATTATTGAACATTCTTGCATCACGATTCCCCTCCTTCACTGATCATCTCGGCGGCAGCTTCTATGGATTCGATAATTTTCGTATAACCGGTGCATCGGCAGAAGTTGCCGGCTATGCCCTCGCGTATGTCTTCTTCAGTCGGGTGCGGGTATTTCTTCAGTAAGTATGTGCCCGAGACAATCATACCAGGCGTGCAGAAGCCGCACTGGGCTCCTCCGTGCTTCACGAATGCCTCTTGAATCGGATGCAATTTTTCTTTTGTCCCGACCCCCTCGACGGTCACAATGGATTTTCCGTGCGCCTCGGCTGCCAAAACGAGGCAACTATTCACTGTGACACCATCCATTATGACAGTGCACGCTCCGCACTCGCCCATTCCGCACCCTTCTTTGGTACCTGTAAGATGTAATCTCTCCCGAATCATCTCGAGGAGCGTTTCCGACGGAGCAACCTCAATGCTCTCCAGCTTTCCGTTCACGGTACACTCGATTTGTTTCATGAGAAGTCCTCCTTCGGTCGTCAGTCTATTTCCATCGGTTTCCCCGAGAGACATCGTCTAATCGCTCTGGCCGTCAAGACAAGCACCATGGCCCTGCGATATGCAGCCGACCCTCTGATCGAGTCCCTCGGCCAACACTCTTGGGCTGCACTTACTGCTGCGGCATCGATGTTGTCACTAGTCAACGGTCTGCTCCGGAACGTCGACTCAGCAGTAAATGCTCGAAGAGGCGTCCGTCCCACTGCCCCGAGTCCTATTCGAATGTCGGTGCATTTTTCGCCGGTTGCTTTGACAAAGGCAGCCACACCTACAACGGCCAGATCCAACCTGCTTCTAGGTGATAATTTTATGTAGCAACTTCGAGCCCCGGCGCTTGACTGGGGAACTAAGATTTCCGTGACGATCTCGCCATAGGAAAGAGCGGTTTGGAGGGGACCGGTAAAGAAATCCTTCAGAGGAATGGTTCGCTCCCCCGAAGCAGAGGCGCAGCGGACTGTAGCATCCAGCGCAAGGAGGGCCGGCGCAGTATCGGCTGAAGGAGCTGCATTGCAAATGTTCCCTGCGACCGTAGCCCGATGCTGGATTTGAGTGGCTCCGATCTTGCCGGCTGCGATGGCAAGGGCCGGATATCGTTCCCTGACCAGGCACGAGCGAGCTACCGCATGAACGTTGGCGAGTGCGCCTATTGCCAGCCCGGCATTTTCGTCGTAACGGATATAATCCAGTTCCCGGATGCCCTTGAGATCTACAAGACATGTAGGAATCTTGCCCTGTCGCCGCTTGAGCTTGGGCAGCACGTCTGTACCGCCGGCAAACACCTTATAATCGATCCCGCCCTCCATAAGCTCCCAGGCTTCCGAGAGGCTCTTGGGAGAAACGTAGTCGAATTTGGGAAGCCTCCGATAGAATACTGTCATGGTATCCTCCACGTAATCTGCATGTACCACGCATTGGCATCCGGGAATTCGCGCCGTTGCCGGATTTCGCCCGGTTCGTTCCGATAAAACCGCCGCCGTAGGCGAGGCGAAGAATGGGCTGACTTGAACAAACGATTGATCCGGGTCACATTTAGTCTCTCCCGTCGCTGCGGCCGTGGATCAACTGGAGATACTATATAGACACGTCTGTATAGTATCTCCAAATAGAAATCTTTCGCTTCCACGTATGTGCCTTGTCTTCCAACCCTCTGCCCTAGACTCAGTCCGGTTTCCCCACTCTCAGTCTTCGCCCACTGCCTGATTGTTGACGTGTCGTTTTTCCCGTTTCGCGATGCCGTTACTTGCCCGGCTGCCAAAAACATGGGAGCGCCAGGAAATTCCGGGTTTCAAAATCCCTGAGAAGAACACCTCTTCTATCGTGTCGACCAAGTCGTCGATTCCCTCCGGTTTGGAGTGATCGAACCAAGTGTATGGCCACATGACCATCCCGATAAGGGTGAATGCGACAAATAACTCTGGAAGTTCCTTGGCCTTGCCTTTCTCTTGGAGTTCACGAATCGTTTCGCGTATCGATTTCAGAGCATCCGCCCAGTGCTCACGCACCCATTCCAAGTGCTCCGGCGCAAGGTACGGAGTTTCATTTATTAGTGCTTTCGTGTCGGGATACAGGCATACGGCGCGGGCGTACTCTCGAACAAAGAAATCTAATCTTACGAGCGGATCGTCTATTTCTTTCATCCCGGCTACGATGGGCTGAATGCGGCTCTCTATTCTATCTTTGTGAACAGAGAACAGAATATCTTCCTTGTCTCGGAAGTACCAGTACAAGGTTGGTCTTGATATGCCTAAACCTTCGCATATATCAGTCGTTGACATCCCATGGTAGCCCTTGCTCAGGAACAATTCCATGGCTTTGTCCTGGATTTCCCGCCTGCTTGTTCTGAACGGGAGCTCTTCTTTTTCTCTCAAGTTTCATAATTCCTGTTTCGGTTCAACCGACCTTTCAGAGCATTTCTCAGAGCGACAACTCCTTGATTTGTGGGCTATACATACCTGTATGTATAGGAACCTCATCTTATTTGTCAAGTTTTTTTCACGAAAGTCTCCGGAGAACTTCGAAGGAGGTGTGCTCACATTCCGATGGATGCCCTGACGCCATGGCCGGCAATTATATGCTGGAGTCTTGCGAGCTGCTCTCCACTTGGGGCCCCGCTGCGGCTTGGGTTGTAAAGACGACCCATCTGGTCGCATTTTATCTTGCCTCCCTCATGATAGGGGAGCAAAGAGATCTTTTCGGCCTTCACTGCATTCGCGAGACGTGAAACTTCCTCCACATGCTCCGTGGAATCGTTGAAACCGAGGATCAAGGGGATACGGACCCACACTTTCGTGCATTGGGAAGCACTTTGTAGATTTTGGAGGATGAGCCGATTTCCCACACCGGTTGCCTTCCTGTGCTCGGAGGAATCTAGATGCTTCACGTCAAATAGAGCGAGATCGACAAATTCGAGGACTTCCCGCATGGTCGCCCATTGAGCATAACCGGTTGTGTCCAACGCGGTATGGAGTCCGTGCTGCTTACACAATTTGAGCAGATGACTAACGAATCGCGCCTGAGCAAGAGGTTCGCCTCCCGACACGGTGACTCCCCCACTCGAGTTCCTGTAAAACGCCTCGTCTCTGAGCACCTCGGTCAGGACCTCTTCCGGCTCGACGTACCTGCCGCAGACGGTGAGTGAATCGTACATGCACGCCGCAACACATTCGAAACACCGGTCGCATTTTTCCCAGACGATTCTTCTGGCATGTTCATCCAGAGTGATGGCTCCGCGTGGGCAGGCATGTACGCACTTGCCGCACCTCGTGCACGTGGTAGTCCTAGCCATCAGCGTGGGAAAGGGTTCCTGAGATTCGGGATTCGAGCACCAGTCACATCTCAAAGGACAGCCCTTCATGAAAACGGTGGTCCTGATCCCCGGCCCGTCATGAATGCTGAATCTCTGGATATTGAAGATCAGGCCTTGGTTTCCGTGACGGTTTGGTGAGGTTGTCATCAACTGCTTTTTCCTCTGCCGAGTTTCTGTTCCACCCTCGCTGTACCGGCTATGAAGATCTCGGCGAGCGTACGCGCCAACCGGTTCATGTGAGCAACAACTTCCGCCTCACTTCGGCCCGGATATTTCCGGAAGCTGATCAAGATTCCATTCAGCGCCGAGAAAAAGAGATGAGAGAGTAATCTGACGTTGCCTTTCACGTGCATGTTCTTAAAGACCGTGTCAAAAACATCGAGAAGTTCGCGCTCCACAGCGTTCAGTTTTTCCACGGCTACAGGATTTACCTGTGCGTGCAGCATGAAATGGGCCATCATCCTGAAATATACGTCGTGCTCCGTCAGGTACTGGATGAATGCCTCGGCGGCCCTCTCCAGGTAGTGCTCTTCACTGTCCTGGATGGATGCCTTAAACTCATTCAGCATGTTCCTGGTGCCTCTCAAAGATGCTTCCACGAACAAAGACTCCTGATCCTTGAAGTAGGTGTAGATGGAGGCAGGTGAGATGTTGGCTTCTTGAGCGATGTCTCTCATACTAACCTTGTTGAAGGGTTTAGCCGCGAATACTCGTTCAGCCGCCTCGATTATGATATTCCTGCGAGCTTCTCTTTCTTTTTCTTTGAGCAGCGCGAATCCATTTCGTCGTTTCATCAAGTTCCTCTCATAATTTGTCATTTACGGCTCCGGAAGCGTGAGCATATCCTAATTTCCCTGTGGTGGCGGGTTTTTGAGTGCAAGAACGTGGACGCCGATTCGACGCGCATCGGACTCTCTCGCTCTCGGGTTCAGATTGATTTGCGCCACATTTACACTTCATTATAAGGCATGAGCAACGATGGGATAGTACACCGAGCAGTCGTTGGGGTCAACAGCAATGGTTGACTTAACGAACATTATACCTTATGGTAAACATCGTTTACTAGAGTGACGCACGTTATGGAGGATATATCTTATGCAAAATCCAAAAGATATAAAAAACAGGCTTGTCATCAAAGCCGTCCGCAACGTGCGGCGAGGATATCAAGGAGATGAGGTTGAAAGAGGCATGTACCGCCCCGACATCAAGCTTGATCTCCAACGATCTCGGCTCCTCACAGAGTCCTACAAAGAAAGCGACGGGATGCCGATGGTCATGAGACGGGCAAAGGCCCTGGAAAACATCCTTACCAAAATGGATCTCTACATCCAAGACTGGGAACGAATCGTGGGCAGCAGCGCCTCCTCGCCCCAAGGTCTCTACTTCGGCATAGACATGAACTGGCGGTCCGTGAGCAGGATCGTTAAAGGCCAGGAGGGCCAAACCCTGTTAGACGATGCTGGTAGAGCCGAGCTTGCAGGGCTCGTTGAATACTGGAAAGGCAAGTCGATGAGTGACCGTCAGCAGGAGGTATTTACCGGAGATATTCTGAAATATTGGACCTACGACGGCACTTTCTTGTGGACTCATTGGTCGGAACTGGGAATCCCGAATTACGAAAAGATTTTTAGGGTAGGAATGGGCGGCATCATCGATCAGGCCGCGACACGACTCCTGGAGATTGATAGAGAAGTGCCCCCGGATTACGTCGAGCAAAAGGAATTCCTTCAGGCCGTTATCATCGCTTTGAAAGCGGTCATTAAATTCGCCCATAGATACGCGAAGATAGCCCGCGAAATGGCAGCAAAGGCGGCCGATGAAGAATCAAGGGCGCGCCTGGAAGCAATAGCTGCGACGTGTGAGCGGGTCCCGGAACGTCCTCCCGGATCTCTGGTCGAGGCGCTACAATCATTCTTCTTCATCCATGTGGCGCGATACATCGAATATTCGACCCTGGGGATCGGGGTCCGTTTTGACAAGTTGTTCGGCCCTTACTACGAACGGGATCTGCGCGAAGGCAGGATGACCAGGAACGAGGCGCTGGAACTGCTGCAACTACTGTGGGTGAAGTTCCACGAATTGGGGCTCGTGTATTCGCCGTTGCTGTCGGGAATATACGGAGGAGTGGAGTCCCTTCAGGCCATCACTCTGGGAGGCGTGGACAAAGACGGAAAGGATGTCACCAATGAGATGACATACCTGGTCCTGGAGACGGCCAAGACCATGAGAACGCTCGAGCCGAGCATTGCCCTTCGTTATCATGCCAACTCACCTCAAGAATTGCTGTCTCAGGCCACGGATGTGATCCGGCTGGGCATCGGCTATCCGTCATTGTTCAATGATAAAGCTTTGATTCCCACACTGCTCAAGTGGGGTGTCCCTCACGAGGAAGCCAGGGATTACGCGGTGACGGGATGCGTGTACATTGAAATACCGGGCAAGAATATTTGTCGCCGGGCACTGGGAGCCTTGATTTTGCCGAAATGCTTGTGGTGGGCGTTGCGTCAAGGCAAGAAGCCGAAAACGGGCGTTCAGTGGGGCGCTGCCACGCCCGATCCCCGTACGTTTCAATCCGGCACGGAACTCCTCGACGCTTACCTGGATCAGGTGCGTTTCTTCTTTGGGAAACAGAGCCGGATTGAGAATACTTGTCGATCCCTCTATGCAAAGTACCTCCCGAGGCCCTTCTATTCTGCGGTGCTCGATGGCTGCATCGAGCGAGGCAATGACTGCCGGCAGTGGGCGTATCCCTCGATGGTGCACGACTTTTGCGTCATAATTGGCGCCACCAACGTAGTCGATTCGATTGCCGCGATTCAAAAAGTCTTGTTCGAAGATAAAAGAGCATCCATGGACGAGCTTCTGGCCGCGTTGGATGCCAATTGGGTCGGATATGAAGATCTGCGGCAGATGATGATCCGAGCGCCCAAATTCGGCAACGACGACGATCTAGTGGATACGATCGCTGTTAAGGTTCACCACGGGACTTCGGAAGTCCTGGCGGAATTCACGGATCGCTTTGGCTATCCCTGCAGAGGAGACGGCAGCGGGGTGTCCGCGACATACGGTTGCGCGTTTGACACTCCTGCCACGCCCGACGGCCGAAGGGACGGAGAACCCTTCGCGGACGCAACACTTTCCCCGAGTCAGGGAAGGGACGTTCGGGGTCCGACCGCGGTTCTGAAATCCGCGGCCAAGATAGACACTACCAAGACCTACAACCATTTGTTGAATCAAAAGTTCTTGCCCCAAATGCTCGATGGAGAGCTGAAAGACGTGTTCATCAGCTATCTTAGGACGTGGGGCGATCTTGGTATCAGTCACATTCAGTTTAACGTGCTGGACAAAGAGACACTCTTGAACGCTCAACAAGAGCCGGAGAAGTATCCTGATCTCATTGTAAGAGTGGCGGGTTACAGCGCCTACTTTGTCGATTTGAGCAAGGGCTTGCAAGATTCGATCATCGCTCGAACCGAGCAATCCTTTCATTAGACTGCCGGGCGGTGCAGGTTTCCGTGTTCCCTGGGCGGACGCGAATGAGAATACTCTTCAGCCAGGCTAAGCAAGGAAGGTGAGCGGGAACCATTTTGGGGGACGGGCGGTCCCCTAGCCAAGACTCTCATGCAAACAAGGCTTGCGATCCTTTTGACGTTCGGCTTCAAACCGACCAAACGACGTGGGAGGTATGCACATGGCAGAGAGTATCGACAAGAAAAGTTCGTATCTCAGATTTGAACCGGGGTGGGGAGCGGAGCCTTTGCCACCGATTCCGGAGGTCCCGTTTTATGAGCCGATCAAGCAAACCGCTTATCGCTATCCCTTGAAGACCGCACTGATTTCCTTTGAAAGAAGCGTCACGTACAGTGAGTTGATGGAGTTGTCCGATCGATTTGCAGCAGCTCTCGTTGATCTAGGGGTGAGGAAAGGCGATCGGGTTGGAGTGGTGTTACCCAACACCGCTCAGCACGTCATTGCCTTTCAAGGCATAATCAAGGCTGGAGCAGTCTCGGTCCCGTGCAATGTGATGCTCAAAGGGCATGAGCTTGCGTACTTGTTCAATGATGCAGGAATCGAAGTGGTCGTGTGCCTGGATCTCCTGTGCCCCCTCGTTGGCGCTATAAAGGGGCAGACGAACGTCAAACGCATCATCTCGGTCCATGTTCTGGACATGTCGGAACCAGGGGCATGGGTTCCGCCCATGCTAAGAGCGCAAAAAAAAGAAATACCCGGGACCCTGGATTTCCAGGTCCTGCTCGACACGTATACACCAGAAGTTCCGGCTGTTTCCATCGATCCAAGGAAGGATCTCGCCCTGATCATATACACTGCAGGAACCATGGGGAGCCCCAAAGGAGTAATGCAAACCCATTACCACATGGTCTACACCTGTCTGAACCATGCTCATGTCCTCGGCCTCGATTACAACGACTCCAATTTGCAGCTTTTGCCCATGTTTCACATTGGGGGATATTACTTGTTTCTTCATCCCCTCCTTTACAAGGGCGGAAGAGTGGTCATGATGCCAATGTTCGATTCCAGCGAGCTGCTGAAGCTGATTGACAAGCATAAGTTGAACCTGCTTGTCGGCCCGCCAACTCTCTATGTTGCCCTGTTGAATCATCCGGACATATCTCGTTACGACCTTTCGCATTTCAAATCGAGCATCGCGGCCGCGGCGCCGGTTCCCACGATCCTGCAACAGCGCTGGCGCGAAGTTACGGGTATCGACCTGAACAAAGGGTGGGGCATGACGGAAACTAACGGAGGTGCCATCGTCTCGTTGCCCAACAAGAGCAGTCTCGATTCTATCGGGGTGCCCATGTGCGGCGAAGTCAAGATCGTCAAACCGGAAACCGATGACATCCTGCCCATCGGTGAAGTGGGTGAAATAATGTGCCGAAGCCCACAGGTGGCCGGCGGTTACTGGAACAAACCTGAGGAGACCCGGGTCGCGTTTGAGCTCGATGGGTGGTTGCACACGGGGGACGCCGGCTATATCGGCGATGACGGGTTCGTGTACTTCGTGGAGCGCATCAAGGACCTGATCATCGCTTCAGGGTACAACATCGCCCCAAGCTATGTGGAATCGGAGATTATGAAGCACCCGGCAGTGAGCGAGGTTGCGGTGATCGGGGTACCGGACGAATATCGAGGCGAAACGGTCAAGGCTTGCGTTGTTCTCAAAGATGAATTCAAGGGCAGGATCGCGGAGGACGACATCTTAGAGTTTTGCAGAGTCCACATGGCAGCCTTCAAACGCCCGCGCATAGTGCAGTTGGTGGATGACTTGCCCAAGAATACCATCGGCAAGATACTGCGCCGCGAACTGAGAGACAAATCGTAGCTTCTAGTTCATTTTCAACTAAGTGCAGCGTTTCATAAATACGGTGCCACTTGCACAGACACCCACGACCCCGCGTCCCGCGGGGAGGCCGGTCCTACCGGAAGAGGGCTCCGGCTACAGGCATTATGTATGGAATAATACGTGACCGGACTTATGAAAGAGAGTGACTAAGTGATTCTCGGACAAGTTGCGAGTCAAATTTCGAGCTGAGATAGCCGGCCCCAGTGCGGATCGCAGCGATGATGTGGCTTTTTAATTCATTGGTGCGATTCAACACACACAGTGCCGCTACTGCGCAGAGTTCCCGCTCTCGTTGGGTCAACACATCACGCGCATAGAGATTGCCGAACACGTGATTGATGAAATCCGACGGTATGTCAAAGTACCCGAATAGCTCATGGAGCAATTGAGTTCTTGTGCCCCCCACCAGTTTCTTGGACACGTCCGTAGGGTCGTCACCCGGACGGATGTCCGAAGCAATTGCCGCTTTCGTCTGGTCGTCTGGCATTACCATAACTGTCTCCTCTACACGCAGTCAGGATTCTTTGTTAACTTTGTTCACCGGCATATCGAGATTTCATACCGGATCAAAAGCCTGTATCTTCTCCAAGTGCTCAAGCATCTTGAGATACCTTTTGTCTCGTTTGATAAGGATTTCTTCCTCGGTGCGACCTCCATAGTCGTAAATACCTTTGGACGTCTTTGCGCCGAGTTGGCCTTGTTTCACTTTTTCTTCCACCAGAGGGCTGATTCGATCATGGCTCCTCATGATGTCGGCCACGAGGTCGAGGCCCGTGAAATCCACCGATTGCACCACCCCTACGATGGGAAGTCTAATCCCGAGGCTGGCTTTGACGGCGAAATCGATCTCTTCAGGTGTCGCCCACTCGTTCTCCAACATCTCCCATACGGCTTTTCCGATGCTCCTTTGAATTCGGTTGACAATGAAGGATGGAACGAATTTTTTCAGCATCAGGGGCTTTTTTCCGATCCTCTTCATCAGTTCTGTAGTGAATGTGACGACCCTTGCATCGGTGTTCGGTCCGGGCACCACCTCCACCAAAGGGATTATATGTGGCGGCGCGAACCAGTGGGCGACAATAAGGCGGTCCGGCGATTTTACCCGGGCGATCTCGAAGATATTCAATGACGAGGTATTGCTGGCCAGAACAGTATCTTGAGGGCAGATTTCGTCGAGTTGTCTAAACACCTCCCGCTTGATATCAGGCACCTCGCTCACGGCCTCCAGGACAAAATCCGCTTTTCGTGCCGAGGCAGTCAGATCGGTTGATGTACGTATACGGGCCGTAATCTCCGGTATATCGTTTTCATGCACCCGTCCGAACTCGGCCAGGGTATGTAAATTAGTCCTTATGAGGGTCGTGGCACGCGTAAGCGCGCGTTCGTTCAGATCTACAAGATCCACTTCAATACCGGCCTGAGCAAAGACCTGAGCGATGGAATGCCCCATCACCCCAGCCCCGACTACCAGGACAGTCCCGACATTACCAGCTTCCATGACAGCCGCTCCTCCCATTGATATTTCTCCTATTATGTTTTACCCGACCTTTTGCCGCGTCCGAGTGGATTGCACCCCATTTTGGGGTAAATCGCATCAACGGCTTCTGAGATCCGGCGCAGAGAACCTTGAGAAAGAAGCACCTCCCGCATCGTGCAAGCCGGAAGGTGCTGAATTCATGGACTCTAATGAAAGTCGGTTATTTTTTGTAGCTGTACCAGCCCTCGCCCGTCTTCTGGCCGAGTTTACCTTCAGTAACCTTTTTCACAATGCTGGGAGTCGGAAGGTCCGCCCTGTCGCCGGTTTCATAGAAGTGGCTCATCCCGATGTCATAGCTCAGGTCGATACCCGTCAGATCCATGAGGCGGAACGGGCCCATGGGATGGCCGGCGCCGTAGACGCAAGCTTTGTCTATATCCTCATAAGAGGCCACGCCCATTTCGAGCATCCACATGGCTTCTTTCGAAATAGCCGCGACAATTCGGTTCAGGACGAAACCGTCCACTTCTTTCTTGATCAGGATGGGCACTTTGTCGATCTTCAGACAAAAGTCCATCATGCATTGCGCGGTTTCATCTGAGACATGGGGACCTTGGACCACTTCGACGAGCTTCATGACCAGCGCGGGGTTGAAGAAATGGAGATTGCAGACCTGGGAAGGACGATTGGTAACATCGACGATACGGGAACTTACAATGAAAGAACTGTTCGTGGCCAGAATGGCTTTCGGTGGAGTGAACTTATCCAGATCGGCAAAGACTTTCCGCTTCAGATCGATTCTTTCCAGGACCGCCTCTATAACCAGGTCGGCATCCTTGACGGCTTCTTTCAGATCGCCCGTAAACGAAATAAGACTGCGGGCCCTTTTCGCGGCATCTTCCGTCAGCTTCCCCTTTTGAACGCGCCCCGGCAGATAGGTATCGCAAAATTTCTCCGCTTTTTCGAGCACTTCCGGAACCACGTCGGTGCTGACCGTTTTTAAGCCGTGAAGGGCACACTGCAGCGCGATCTGGTGCCCCATGTTCCCGGCCCCCACAACAGATACGTTCTTCACTTCATCTATCTTCATGTTTCACTCTCCTCCCACTTTTCTTTTGGATCTCTGTTTATTGATTCCACCGCTACATAAGGTCAACGATTTTTTCATGAGACGGCGGCAAAAAGAAACGGAATGTTCAATTTGACAAACCCGCTATATGAATCGAAAGGAGATTGCTAATGAGAGTCAAGACGCATCCAAGTGTTAAAAAAAGTGCCTGAATTTGTGCAACATGAATTGCCAGCGGATGAGTTGCAGGGTATAGCCCAGGCACCTGCACTTGTGGCTCCCGCAATTTGGGTAAATGTCCGCAAGATGAAGTTCAGCCACTAACTTTGGATGCGGATCCAATTAGCCGACGCTTTGGGCGAAAACAGTTAATTTGGCAGGATAATGAAGTAATTCTGGAGCCGGGGATGGGAGTCGAACCCACGACCTGCTGATTACGAATCCCGCTATTGTGAGATTTAACAAAACATATTCAGGTACTTCCCTCTGGACTCCCGTTGCTACCTTCCAGGACAAATCAGGACGATACAGAACCCAATGGCACAAAATTGGCACACCCCGCTCCAGGGCAAAGAGCGCAACATACTTGTTCTTAGCCGACCATTTCGCGGATGACTTCTTTCACGGAGAGGATATCCGTCACGAGCCCTGCAATCTGGCCTGCAGGAAGAATACCCAGATCCACATTCCCCTTGAGCCAGGAATCCTCCATTGTTGGACCGCCGAAGCCCGACATCGCTTCAGTCTCTCCACTTTGAATTCTTTCCGTGAAAGCTGTCTTCAGCGCCCGAACCTGGAAACGTCCCAAGTTGATGAGTAGGGTCCCCAAGTCCCCTGCTTCAACTATAAGCTTCTTGTAATTGTCGTGCGCGATGCATTCCTTTGTGGCGATGAACCTCGTTCCCACTTGCACCCCTTCAGCTCCAAGGGCCATGGCTGCCCTGTACGCCCTAGAGTCCGCTATGCCTCCCGCAGCGATTACCGGAACCTTGACCTTGTCCACAACCGCTGGAACAAGAACCATTGTTGATGGTCCTCCAAAGCCCTGTACACCACCTGATTCACTCCCTTCTGCCACTATGGCATCCGCTCCCAGTGCTTCCGCCTTGGAGGCAGAATCGGCGGTCGGTACAACGACCAGAGCTTTGATCCCATGCTCTCGGAGAAACGGAATGATTTGCTTTGGAGATCCTCCGGATACAGTCACCGCGCTGAATGCCTTCCTCAGCCATCACCGCACCAAATTCCAATACCTTGGGGTTCATGGCAAAGAGGTTTGCACCAAAGGGTTTGTTGGTAAGCGCCTTGGTGGATCGCACCTGATCACGTACAGCTTCCGCGTCAGTCGCGAAAGCCGTTGCGAGGAGTCCGTAGCCGCCTGCCTCGGAAACCGCAGCCACGAGCTCTGGATTGCAAATCACTCCCATGGCGCCCTGAATGACTGGATACTTCACGCCTAATAGTTCAGACACACGCGACATTGCTCTTTGCCTCCATTTGAGCGCGGAAATGACGGATCGATCATGGATCAGATGACTGGGCTACAACAGGTACTTTGATGCCACAGATTAACTGTCGCCAAATCTCACTTACCCGAGAAGCCATCAGGAGAGGTTTTTGCCGTGAAAAGGACCGACCTGCATCCCTCTGGGTTCCTCACATGAACTTATGAGCAAATTTCACGGCCTCAGCCTTGATTTCCTGGCCCATGGCATCAGGTGTGGTCGTAAAGGGTATTACAAGGGTTCCAGGGACGCTGCATTTCGTGTACTCCATTAGCCTGTTGAACATCTTCATCACGAGGTCCGCGTTTTCTTCGATAGGACCCGCGCACGTTACCAGAAGCCCAGCCTTTTTTCCTTCAAGGAGGGACTTCCATTTAGGAGTACCGTAATCTGTAACAAGACAGAAACAACGGTCTATCAACGGCTTGATTTGCGAAGAGAAGCCCCAGCAAAAGAGTGGTGAAGCCAATAGAATGACGTCAGAAGCTATTAGTCGCTCAAAGATTTCCTTCGCGTCATCCTCTTGAGGACAGCCCGGCTCGTCGGGAATGCCTTGACACGTGTAGCATTCTTGGCAGCCATTCACCTTTTTATCTATTATATTGATATGATCGACGAAGTGACCGTTCGCCCGCAGTTCTTCCTCCCCCCACCCTAGAACCTTTGCCGTGTTGCCCTTTTTCGGGCGCGGACTTCCCAACACGCTCACAATCCTCATTTTTGCCTCCTCCATCAACGAAACAGTGAATTTTAGGCCATTTTCTTAGAGTCAGATTGGTGGTCACGTCGTGCAGAATTTTCCCTTCGTGAAGATCGCGATTTATCTGTACCAAGAATTATGCACCGGTTTGGCCACTTCAATGTTTCTTCTGCCGGGAACCGGACGTAACATCCTTGCTTGGACATCGAAAAGGGTTCCCATTTCCTCGCCTGATCGTCAGAAGCAAAATTCTCACGATGGTGCCTAAAAGCTAATTTTATCTTCTGCTTGAGCATACCTCACCGTACGCCAAGCGGTCAATCTGTATATTACTCCTTGTGTCCGGTTCACGAAAATGGCTCCTGATTTGATTGTACGAAGCCCGAGAATGTGTGCTGTCCTTTCAGCCAGAGCACTAAATATCAAGCACTTGACTCTGAAGGTTCAGAGAGATTGAAGCCTTTAGCGAAGAATGCCCTCCAGAATACTGGGTTCAACAAACAGAAGGATGACTATCAATATGATAGCGAACATGAAGATCTCGGAAACGATTCCGTTCATGGCAAACCTCTTCGCGTTCAATTGATTCATTCTTTTTAAGTACTTGGACTAGAAATTTTGTGATCCGTTAAAAAGATGACGAGTCGGGATGAGCTGGAAACGGTCGGATTCCGAGATTTGAGATGTACTGGGCTTGGATATGAGTGAGGCAACAAGCAATCCTGGAAAAGGGGTCATACACTTGCCGAGAACTGCGGAATCAGGCTCCCGTTCGGGTTCAAACATTAGCCTTTTCGGCAACAAGCGGCCACATTTGCAAACAAATATTGAAATATGAAAAATCACCCATAGCAGCTTTCCCCTGCCTCTTTCAGAAAGTCGCTCAGAATTGATTCTGCGAAGCCTCAGTTTCGATTTGACCGCCCGCTGGATTCCGGGTATCGTCTGCCTTCGTTGCAATGCATTCAGGAAATCCAGATCATCGCCACCCTGCTGGTGGAGTGGAATTTCTCTGCCTTGGGGGCCTCTCGGGAATGGCAGAACCGATCCTGCGGCCGGTCATTGGCCCAAGGCCGCAGAAATGGCAAGACCGCCGCATAATTCAGAATAAAATCGGAGGTTCTCATGTTAACGATAGTTGCCTTCGCTCAAGCGAAACCCGGTAAAGAAAAGGATCTTGAAAAAGCTCTTCTGGAACTAGTTTCCCATACTAGGAAAGAAGCGGCCTGCATCAATTATGATCTCCATCGGCACCTCAACAAACCGGGTATGTTCGTGTTCTATGAAAATTGGATTGATAAAGCCGGCCTGGAGCAACACGGCAAATCACAACATATTGCGGATTTCAAAACAAAAGCGGGCGACCTGCTGGCAGAACCGCTTAAAATCGAATTGTGCGAAATGGTGTCTCAGCAGGTCTCTAAGAAATGAGGAACGGAGTTTGACCTAGGACCCTTGGGAAAGGTATCCAGATCAACAGCCTTTTGTGCTACCACCGGTGGCTTTCTTTGCACTTTCGCTGTTTCTTGCGTCACGGGATAGTGGAACATAACAAAAGAGAGAGCCGGACCAAGCCAACTAATGCTTTCTTTCTGGGTTTGGGAAGCTGGAAGAACAGGGCGGGCTAATCGTGGCCGTGTGATCCGAAATTATGACAAGGGTTCTTGTCTTAAGGGATCGTCTCATCCCACCTTGCGTGGAGCACTTGAATATCCTTGCAAGTTCCTCATCGCTTATCGTTTGGCCTGGCGAAAGGCCGTGTTCAAGTAGCATGATGGGTCCTCCTCAATTTATGAACAAATGGTAAATCAGCGGGAACAAACTCGTAGTTCTCCAGTTCCTCAAATGAGACCCACCTGCTACTTTCGTGATCCGTTAATGACATTTCTCCGCCTGTCCAATCGACTACGTATGCAAGAAGCCTGATGGACCCATGCTTGTAATGATAAATGCTTTCACCAAAGAACTCCTGAACAGACACCTCTATGCCAAACTCTTCTCTCATTTCACGCGCCAGGCACTCCTGGGGCGTCTCTCCATTTTCCAATTTCCCGCCTGGAAATTCCCACAAGTATTCAAGCTGCTTTCCGGCTTTCCGCTGGCCGATAAAGACCTTACGGTTCTGAATAAGGATGGCCGCGGTCACCGTCTGCATGGCTTGTTACGTCCTATTTGCTTCAAATGGGTTTGGACTCTCGGGCACTCTTCTACTTAGGATGCAGCCCCTGGCCAAGACGGTGCAGCATGTTAGCCGGTTCTGTCCCAGCGTTTTGAAACAGGGGATCACATGAACTTGTCCCTGAAAGCCCGCTGTTTCTCCAACGTCCATCGGACACAAAAAGCTGGTTTCCCTTTCATCACGATCTTAGTACACGCATTGCACGAGTCGCACTGCAAAATTTCTTTGTCCCGCCCATCCATCACCTTTTGAGGCCATTCGGGATCAGTCCAGAGCACTCTGGCAAGTCCGATGAGATCTGCACACCCATCGGCAACTATCTGTTCTGCCAACTCTCCCGTTACAATGAGGCCAGCAGTTACGATAGGAATTTCCACTTCCTTCTTTATCGCAGCCGCCAACTCAACCATGTAGCCCGGCCTTGTCGATCTTTCGATGATTTCTGGTAGGATAAAGGACTCATACGTGCCACCCATAACAGAAAGGTATGCCACTCCAAGATCGGAGAGCGTGCGAGCGAAAACAGAGGATTCTTCCAACTTCAAGCCATCGGGCAGCCATTCATCAGCCAGGAAACGGTATCCCACGGGGAAATTACCGACGGCTTTCTTGACCTTGGTCACAACCTCCAATGCAAATCTTTGCCGCTTCTCAAAGGTGCCACCATACTCATCTTGTCTTTTGTTCGTTCTTGGGGAGAGAAACTGTGCGAGCAGGTACCCAGTACCTCCGTGCAATTCTACCAGGTCGAACCCCGCCTTCTTCACTCGGACAGCGGCATCGACGTACTTATCTTGGATTTCTCTAATTTCTGCAACGGTCAAAGCTCTCGCCATGCGACCAAACGTATTTACGGGAGAAGGTGCAACTGGCTCCGGGATGCCGGCAAACCGCCCTGCGTGATTGATCTGCAAACAAGCCTGCGCTCCTTGCTCTTTGATCGTATCAGCCAAAAGTCTAAGCCCGTCCAGATTGTCATCGGTATCGGACCGAATGGTCCGACTGGAGCCGCTGCCCAAGTTGAAATCGATGGTGGAATTTTCCACAACCACTAGCGCAACACCACTTTGGGCCATGAGTCTATAATGATCGAGGAGCAGTTCGGTGACTGTCCCGCCGTAGCCAGCATATCCTAGGGTAAAGAGGCGGCATTATCAGTCGGTTCTTGAATTTCAAGCCGCCGATTTCCAAGGATTCGAAAAGATGGGAATACATGAGCTGTTCCTTTCGAAAGGGAAGCGTCTACTCACGATTTCTGGACTGCATTTTCGGTCACAGGATCATTCACTCTCTCGGCTTTGGTTGCCTGTTTCTTTTGTCGCGAGCTTCATCCTTCCCGCTGATTACTAGAAAGTCCAGTGGCAACCTCTTCAGGACATCCTCCATGGTAACCTCCGGCAATTTCTCATTATATTGCATTTTGCCACTATCATACGTCTGGATGCTGATGCCCTTGCTCCCTTTTATGATTATTACTTTGTAAAGCCGGGTCTTATAACCTTGAGGTATCGTAATGAAATACTCTGTCTTTGATCTGGACCACCTTGGCTTTATACCATGCGCCTTGGCCTCTTCCGCTCGCTTTAATATTGCCTCGAACAGGTCCTTGATTGCCACCACCGCTTTTCACCCCCGAATTTTAGTGGCCGGGTACAATGATGAAAAAGACTCCATTGCTTATAGTCTGACACCAGGGCTTGTATTTTAAACAGTGTGCCGCAGCACAAGTGGAAAAGCAATGGGAATCATCTCATCGAGATCATGGAAAGAGCGTCTTTTTTGGCCGCGAGGCAGCGCGGCCCACAACACTGTTTCATCCAAGGAACTGTGCCGGAGGCAATTATTGCCTTTCGTGATTCGCACTCCTATTAGGATGCCATACGAACGCGATCTGACTTGGAGGAGACAGATACGCTGGCTTGCATAACGGGTGGAAACGCACAAGCGTTTCATAGCGGTGTTCCTGATCTTATTCGCGACAAGGTTCGGCAGTTGCTTCCGTCCGATCTGTGGGTGGTTACGCATAACTTCATCGTTGAGCAGGGATTGGGACGATGTGTCAGACAAGCTCTTTCGCTAATTGGGCTGGATGTGAGATGTAAGGTGACCTTAAGTAGTGCGCAGTGCCCTCAATTATTGTGGCAAATTACTACACCTCACGAAATTTACCTCAGCAGTATAATTCGCTCTAAGATCAACTAATTACAACCTTTATCTCTGTCCGACTGTTGCATTTTACCTCACTCTAGCCATCGCCCCGAAATACCATACCCTGTAAATCAATCGTAAAATAAGCCAATTAATTAATTTCTTCATCTTGGCACACTTAATGAATGTAAGGAGGGTAAAGAGGACGGCAGATGGAATCCAAAGCAGACAGCTCCAATCCCAGATATAGACAGGAGGTCATCATGGAAAACACAAGAACCGGCGGGCTATTCAAACCAGCCGTAAAAGATCAAAAGTGTATCCATACGCTCACAGGACTTGTGCCAGATCATAAGATATGCACTAACGCTTACAACTGCGAGAGCTGTGAGTATGACCAAATGTTGCAAGATACTCCCAAGGGTATCACCGGATTTAACCTGTCTGGAAAAGAGTGCATCTATATGAAGGCGAGACTTGTGCCCACCAAGTATTGCGACAACGCATTTGACTGCACAACCTGCCTGTTTGACAAGGCGATGAGTCGCAAGAAGGCTAAAGAGTCTCCCGGCGTATCTTGGAGTTCTGCTGTTTCTAATAGGGCAATAGACCTCCGTTGTCGCCATGCCCTCACTGGCGGTATGGCAGCGACTAAGATGTGCGCGAATGACTATGACTGTGCAAACTGCGCGTACGATCAGATGCTCGATGACATGATACAGACCGACCACACGATGTTTGGGCCGCCGCAGTATCTCAAGGCCCACGGCTATTCTGTCCCCAGGGATTATTACCTCCACAAGGGGCATGGGTGGGCTAGAGTTGAATATGGTGGGCGAGTTCGTATTGGTCTAGACGATTTTGGAAACCATCTTGTCGGCAAAATTGACAAGTTCCGTCTTCCATCCATCGGCACGAGGTTCAAACCAGAAGAAGAGTCTTTCATCCTCGAAAGAGAAGGCCATGAGGCTGGTGTAAAGGCTCCGGTGATGGGAGTTGTCACCGCTGTTAATCAGAGAATCTTGGAACACCCTGCCTGCACCGGTACGGACCCATACTGCTCTGGCTGGGTGATGCTCGTCGATCCTCTGGAATTGAAATCTGATTTGAAAGATCTTGCGTTCGGGCTTGGAAGCGTCAGGTTCATAGAAACAGAGGCAGAGAGACTTCTTTCGATGATTTCCGACGATCCCAAAGCAGCCGCTGCCACAGGTGGCGAGCCCATCGCTGACGTGTACGGGGCATTTAAAGATGTGGGCTGGGATAGGTTGGTAAAGAGCTTTATTTAGGTCAAGCTATGAAATCTCGGCCGACCCCGAGGATAATGGCCGCTCAGAGTATAGGAGTTCCGAAGGGCAAACAGTGGTGCCCTGAATTCTCACCGATGCGACGATGTTTGCGGACGGAAATGGGCGCCACATGGCGCTCATTTTCAGTGGGGTAGGACGAGAGGAAGGACTGCCTTACTCATTAGAAACTGCTGTGCAATGCGTTGCCGGTGCTGCAACATGCTCTGAACTGCCGGGAATCCTCATATTCACGATTGGTGAGGTCATATACTCGGGAATCTTCCGTTTCTACTCTGCAGCAAAAGTGACTTGTTTTCGGTCAAGCAAAAAGGGACCAGGGGCGGCCAACTAAAGGGAGACCACCTGGTTGAAGAAAAAGAAATCATTGTTTCTTCTTTCTGGGCATACTCTGTTTGAACTGGTAGCTCTCCCCGTTCATAGAGAGGATCTGAGCATGATGGGTCAGGCGATCAAGGAGTGCTCCTGTTAATTGTTCACTGCGGAACATCAGCTCCATTCACCGCCGCTTTTAACACCGGAGAGTATTTCCAGGTAAGAACTCGGCGGGCATCTAGCACCATCTCCTCGCCGGTCTTTGGATTTCTACCCCTCCGAGCGTGCTTAGACTTGACAGACCATTTCCCGAAGCTAGAGATCATAACCTCTTCCCCGACGACAAGATTCGCTTTCACTATTGCGAGCAGCTTCTCTAAGATCTCCTCCGCTTCCCCTTTCATGAAACCGCAATCATCCGCTATTTTCTTTGCTATATGTGCCTTGGTAAGTGTCATGACAACCTCCCCAAATTGAAACTGAAATAGTAACGAATCAGCAGAATAGCAGAACCGCAAACTTAAAGGCAATGATATCAGGATATTCTTTAAGGAGGCTTGGCAATCATTGTGACAGAGGAGAAGCCTGTGACATGGTCGGAAGGAGTGTGCCTCCTGTCCTCACACGCTAGCCAACGGCTACCGAATGCATTCTCGCGTTCTCAGAACCCCATACACGAACGTTCCTAGTTTGGAACACCCTCAGATACCTATTGCCAGAAAATCGCGCATGATCGTTCTCAGGTGCCTTTTTGAACGAATCTCGTGGGCGGGCTGGTCGCGGATTGCAGACCAGAACCGAACCATGTGTCCAGGCCGGGTACCGCTGTGGCTCAGATCAACTCCTGTTTGCGGTTCTTGAGACCGGTCACCGTGTGATAGACTGCTTCCATAGTCCGCTCCGTGGAGGCTGCGCCGGTGAGTATCCCTGAAGATCCGATGGAAAGAAAGAAATGGATGTTGAGGCTCTGGCACGAGTACGGGGAGCACTTTGCCGTCTTCCATCCCGACGAGCAGCCCCTCCCGCCCCTTGAAGTCTGGCATGAGGATATGTACGCCCCTTACAAACCCGAACCTGACGAAAAAGGGAACCTCGATCCCCGTGTCATACGGCATCTGAGATGGTGGCCCGATACCAAGGAATTCCTGCGGCAGCGGGTCGGGCTTCAGGTCGGCCCCGATTACCTCTTCGACTGTCTTGCCGGAAAATACCAAGGCAGATTCTCCGACGAAATTGATGAAAAGCAGGAAAAGCGGTGGTACGTCCGTGCTCTCCGAATGGGCTCCTTCATGTACTACGGCAAGGTCGGCGTCGGATTCAGTTGCAGGTCCCGGCGTTGTCTCCGCATCAAGTGCCCTCTTAATCTGCAAAGGAAGAAGAAGGACCAGAAAAGGCTCAACCGAGTGAATGTGTTCGAGCTGATGCAGATCTTCTATGGCGAACAGAAGATGCCATTGAGTAAGGTGGTTGAGGAAATCTCTCAGCGGTTCGACATTCCCCTGCGTGCCTTTGGCCGCCCCCATTACGCCAGCCTGTCTTTAGGCTAACCTCTTGGTTTTATTGGAGCCGGGGATGGGAGTCGAACCCACGACCTGCTGATTACGAATCAGCTGCTCTGGCCTCTGAGCTACCCCGGCCTTCTTGAATCATACAGAGAAGGATTCAAAAATAGAATAAACTTCGGCCGCGTGTCAATGTTTTGCTGCACCCGTCCTGAGATCCTGCTACTCGACGAAGTTCAGAGGAACCGGGATGAAGGTCAGCACGAACAGCACGATAGCGACCCATCCGAGGAGACGGCCGGTGCGGTCCAGAGGCGTATAGGGGTCAAGCGGAGGAGGGTGTCGTAACCCCAGAAAGAATGCCAGAATACCGAATATAAGCCAACCAGGCCACAACAAAATCCCCAGAGGAATCAGACACGCGAACACAGCAACGGAAATGATCTGCGCGCGCCGCGGCCCGAAAAGCGCATAGATAACGTGACCACCATCAAGTTGGCCGATGGGGAGCAGATTCATCGACGTGACAAACAGGCCGAACCAGGCAGCTACTGCCGTGGGATGCAAAAGGATCGTGGCGCTGGAAGTAAACTTACCGAACCTGAGCCAGCATAACAGCTCCAAAATGATCGAGGAACCGAATGTAAAACCTTTAGCTTGC
Organism: uncultured delta proteobacterium; assembly: GCA_963789265.1. Lineage (GTDB taxonomy): Bacteria > Desulfobacterota > Desulfomonilia > Desulfomonilales > Desulfomonilaceae > CAWBBA01. The sequence goes on from CAWBKB010000001.1 coordinate 1,140,536, forward strand.
CCCATCTGAGGCTGCACTTTCGAGAGGTACAGGCCCACAATCAGCAGAGGAATCGCTACAAGCGCCCCCGCGACGGGTCCGGATGCCCCTACTTCTACGAGAGCCTTCCGATCCGTTATCGGTGAACGTATCTTTATGAACGCGCCGAATGTGCCCAGAGGAGGTATAGCCGGGATGAAGTACGGTGGCGTAACATCCAGGTGATGCCGACGGCCGGTCAGATAATGCCCGCTTTCGTGCACGAGAAGGATCGACATAAGCGGCACGGAAAAGACCCAGCCGTGCAAAAAGAACGAGACCCATGAGTGGGGAGGTTCATTGGCATAGATGCCGCCCACAGCCGTGGTCGTCAGACAGGTAAGTATGAAGAGCACAATGTTAATTATGGGCAATTTATTGCGGATTGCGGGCTCCCTTCAAAATTGTGCGGCAGCTTCAAAATTCACACTTGCTGGAGTTGCCCCATTGTGCTGCGCAAGTGAATCGGTTCATTAAAGTGTGGGTCGGGCTGTGCCACGCGTAATACTTCTTCGGGCGTTGTGACTCCGTTGAGCATCTTTCGAATGGCATTTTCCCATAATGTGCTGAACTTCTTTTTCCTAGCCATTTCTTTCATAGCGATTATGTCAGGAGAATCTATGATCAATTTGCTCATGTCATCATCAACCGCTACCACCTCATAGATGCTCTCCCGTTTGAAATAGCCGGTGTCACGGCATTGATAGCACCCCCGCCCCCTCCTGAGCAAGACCTTCTCAGGCCCCTCGAAGTTGAATCCTCTTTTGTTCAATTCCTTCAACTCGATCGAATGGTCCTGAGCACAATAGGGACATATTTTGCGTATGAGCCGCTGAGCCATCAGGCCGACGACAGTGGAAGCCAAGAGGAAACTAGGGACTTTAAGGTCCAGCATTCGGTGCACCGCACTGAGGGCATCATTGGTATGAACCGTGGAAAAGACGAGGTGGCCGGTGAGCGCGGCTTGCACGGCCAGTTGGGCTGTCTCTTCGTCTCGGATCTCTCCTATCATTATGACGTCGGGGTCTTGCCGCATGACATGCCGCATAAGGGGCCCAAAGGTCATTTTCTCCTCAGGATTGTGGAGCATACTGACCGCGGGGTTCACGCTAATCTGATTGAATCTCTCAAACACCATTTCCACGGGGTCTTCGATGGTGGTTATATTCCGATCGGCAGTGGCAAGGACCTTCATGGCAGAATAAAGACTAGTAGTCTTGCCGGAACCGGTCGGGCCTGTAACTAGAACTATCCCGAACGGGCGGACTATTAGGCTCTGAAATGTGGTCAAATCCAGAGGAGTCAGGCCAAGCTCTTCGAGGTCCATGAAAAGTAGGTCCGGGTCCTGTATCCTGCATACGGTCTTTTCTCCAAACGCCGTCGGCACCGTGGAAACTCGGACCTCTATTTCGCGGTTACGCGTGCTCAGCTTTATTCGACCATCCTGGGGGCGCCTCTTTTCGGCTATGTCCAGCGCGGCCATCCCTTTGATGCCGCGAAGTGAAGGCCCCGTGTAGCGGAGCCGGAATCCAGTCGACATCGTGCAATATTCCGTCTATACGCATCCTGATGACTGTCTTTGTCCGCTTGGGCTCGATATGAACATCACTGGCCCGTTGTGAAAGGGCCCGCCGAAACATCGCGTCCACGGCGGTGCGGATGTTCTTATCGGTGTGCGAGATCTCTTCAAGACTTTTGATTTCAGCGAGCCGTTCGAGGTCGGAGAGATCCTTGAAATACTTGACATGCTTCTCAGCCGCGGCCTTGATTGAGCCTCTAAAGCCGTGGAACTCCAGGAGGATCTTCATGATGTCCGATTTTGGGGACACCACAACCTCAAGCTCTTTTCCCGCGACACGGGATACGTCTTCGAGTACCTCTCTCAGAGAGGGGTCGTAGATGGCCACGCGCAGCTTGCCGTTGACTTCGTCCACAGGAACCAGCAGAAAACGGTCGGCAAATTTTTGCGGGAGAGTTCGGGTGACAAAATCCGGGTCCAGGTCCAGCGCTTCTAGCCTCATAAACGGATGGCCCAAGTGATCCGCCAGGACTTCGACAATAATCGGTTCCTCGACTTGGCCGTGAGGACCTGAAAGTTTCATGTCCGCGATAATTTCGATCGCAGTGGTCTGGTGGGCATGGGGGACCGAGGCTCGTGCTTGCTTGGCAACATCCTGGGACAGACGATCCTTAATATAAAGTTCCGCCTCCTGAAGGCGCACCAAGCTGCTGTCATCCAAGAAGCCTTTGGAGTAGAGTATTTCGCCGATCTGGTTGATATCGTTATAGAGTTCCACCAGCGTTCATAAGATCACGATTCTTGGATAGGGGCGCGAGTTTCAGCACTTGGGCGCGACGCGGCCCGTCTAGCGCCAAGCCTTACACTCCTTTGCCCCCTATCATAATCGTTGCGGAATACAGAATCAACAGTGCTGGAGAGAGTTGGTAAGCGTTTCCCGCAGTGTGGAATTTGTTCCAGTGAAAAAGAAACGCTTACCGGAGAGTCATGGTTTCCTTATTAATCACTCTCGTCGACCTTTTCCCTCAGTTCTTTCCCTGTCTTGAAGAAGGGGAGCCTCTTCTCGTACACGGCTATTTTGTCCCCTGTCTTGGGATTCCTTCCTGTATAGCCCCTGTATTCTTTCACCATGAATGATCCAAAACCTCGAATCTCGATCCGGTCGCCGTCAATAAGCGCGGTAGACATGGTGTCGAAGACCAAATTGACAATTTCCTCGGACTTTCTCAGAGGAAGGTCCGCCTCTTTGGCCAGGGCCACAATAAGATCTGATTTATTCATGGCAGATTCCTATACTCTGAGATTCATTTGATCTTCTTTACCGCATCCTTCAATGCCTTAGACGCGCTGAAACGAGCGACTTTGGCAGCCGCTATCTTGATCTTCTGGCGCGTTTGCGGATTCACTCCGGTGCGGGCTTTCTTCTTAATGACTTTGAAGGTACCCAAATCCGCTATCCGGATCTTTCCCTCTTTCTTCTTTAGGGAATCGTGGATCGCTCCAACAAGAGAGTTAAGTGCGGAGGCGGCAGCCTTCTTGGTAATAGCCGCTTCTTCAGCCATTTTCTGCACGAGTTCAGCTCTGGTCATCACATTTCCTCCTGAAAAGTCAAAAGGTTCAAGATTCACCAAACGATTGCACATTGTTATCTATACTAGAGTGAATTGTCAAGACAAATTCGTTTTGCCCTGAAAAATTCCTCGTGCAAGTACTGAGAATCACACACCCGACCAGGGTAAACACTCACTTACAGGCGGCAAAAGCTTCTCATTGCCAGTCTCGCTGGTCGCGAGATTGCATTCTTCGCGATGACCATCTTTGCCCGCGCATAATTGAATGTTTACCGATTCGTGCCGATTCCCCTTGACAATGCCGGCAAGTCGGTTTAACCGGTTCGCACCGGGGTGAAAACTGGAGGTCCGGTCTTATGAATGAGATGTTATTGCTGGAGCATTTGGAACAAATAGCGATGCGTTTGGGAGTCGAGCTTAGGTATGAAAACCTTGGAATAGGCGGCGTAAGAAGCGATGGAGGGTACTGTAGGGTTTGCGGGAAGCCGATGATCCTGATCAACAGAAAGGATTCAAGACGGAAAAAGATCCTGATCCTGGCCAAATCTCTCCAAAGGCTCAATCTGGAAGGCATTTTTATCCCACCTGCTGTGCGAAAGATACTGGACAAGCAGAATAACTGATTGGCGCGGATCGGCACCTCGGTCCGCCGTAACCGGTCAGTGGGGAAAGGAACTGCCCCAGAGGCCGCGGAGATGACAGAGAAGAAACCGGGCCGAGACAATATAGGTCAAGGGATGTCGTGCCGACCGATACCGGTGAAGATCTGCCGTGTGACACGCTAAATGGGTTATGCCTCCAGCGGACGAAAAGTGAGAAAAGCAGATTTCTCTCCGTTCTCAGCGAACTCCGGGGTGAATGATAAGCGTTTTTTGAACGTGAAATGATATCAATAACCATTTTCATCATAAGAATGATACTATCCTGCATTGTGGAGCGGGATAGGTGGGACCTCCCGGTTGTTCTTCTGCGTCCGGGAGATGGGGAATCAAAGAGTGACAGATTTGGCGGAAACGCTTTCGCTATCATTCGACAAGAGGCTGGCCGCGGCTCCGATTCTCGAAGAAAAGCGTTATCGGGCGGAGCGATTGCTCAACGCGCTTTTATGGAAATCTGCACTCGACAGCGGTTTTCCTCCTGTTATCTGTTTGGTGGGTGGGACCGGAACAGGCAAAAGCACTGTGTTCAATTCCCTGGCCGGATACAAGATCAGCGAAGTGGGGACGCGCAGACCTTCTACCTTGCAAGCAGTGATTCTAATTGGTCAGGCCTTCGCTGCTCAGCTCGGAACAGCCCCCTTTGTACGACGCTCAGGCGAGTCCTGCGCGATAGTCTTTCCTCACCAGCATCCTGAACTGATGGACCTTGTCCTGGTCGATACGCCCGACTTCGACAGCGTCGAGCTTTCCAACCGAGCTATTGCAGACGACTTCTTCACAATCAGCGATGTGTTGGTCTTCATCACTTCCCAGGAAAAATACGCCGATCTCACCGGTCAGGACATGCAGGCGCGGGCTCGCCAATGGGGCAAGAAAACGGTTTTCGTGATGAACAAGGTGGTTTCCGATACGGCGTACAATGATTTCAAAGGGCTGCTCCGTGGCACCGGACACGAGGCCTCCCCAATCCGGATAGAAAGGCTCGGTAAGTCACCGGACCTCATTCCAGGACTGAGGGATCGCCTCGAATTTTCTGAACTGCTTGCCGGGGCGCGCGGGAAATCCGGGGCTACGATCCGAAATGAGGAACTTTGCAGGCTGCACGATCGCGCCCTGGGGAGCTTGGACGATTTGATAAATGCCATTGAATTTCAGGTCCAACGGATTGCAGCCGTCAATGGTGAAATCGGTCGTATCCTGGCCGAGGTCTCAAAGGGAATGGAAGCCCAATTGGATGCCATTGTTTCCGACGATGTGGAAGTCAAGATTCGGGACCGGCTTCAGCGACTCTTGCGAAAGTACGACATTCTCTTCCTGCCGCGGATGGTGGTGCGCAACGCGGTAAGGCATCTTTTCAACACCGTGGTAGAAATTTTCATCTCCGGCGGGATAGGTTCTGCGAAGACGGATGATGAGAAGGATATTCGAACCGAGGACTTCGAAGCCACCAAGGCTCTGGTCAGGCTCCAACCGCTGGAATGGGCGGTTTCCAAACTTAACCTGGCAATTGCGGAGACCCTGTCTTCCAATCCTGCCTTCGAAGACCTGTGTCAGGTAGCGGCTACCGACGTACCCAGGTGGTCGGCTCAAGAGATCCGGTCCCGTTACGACGCGGCTTTTCCGGGAATGGAGCATTTGCTCGAGGCTGAGTTCAACCGATTCAGGGATGGACTTTCTCGAACCGACGAATTCAAACTCTACGGATCATATACACTGTGGGCTTTTTTCCTGATCACCGCTGAAATTGTCGTAGGAGGAGGTTTTACTTTGCTTGACGCGGTACTCAACACGGTGATAGTGCCTTTCATTCCAAAATGGTTGCTCAATCTGAAAGTCCTCGACGTGCTCCGAGAGATTGGCGAACGTGTGGATCGCGAGCACAGAAATACATTAAGAGGCATTCTTCAGAAACAGGCCGAACTCTATACAGAGCGATTTTCCAAGTTAATCCCAACAGAGGCGGTCTTGGAAAGATCCCGCTTACTGGAGGAAAACCTCGCCGCTCACGGCCGAGCGCCCATTTGAAGCGGTGGAAGACTGCACGGGAGCTGGGATTTATACCATTTCGCTTTCGAACAAGTGACACGTCTTTCCAGTGGGACAGACATCCTGCCTGTCGTCAAGCCCGCGGACGCGGCTGTAGGGGCGAATGGCATTCGCCCTGGGCGGTCCCGCGTTCCGCGCGGGGTGCCTCACCATGTCTTGTCCACGATGGTTACTTGTTTGATAGCGCATTAGTATTTGTCGGACAGAGGGAGACGCCGAGCGTCTCGCCTGCGAGCGGCCATTCAACGGCAACAAAAAAGGAACGCCTTGAGCAAACCGGTGTCTTAAGGTCCGTTACGGGGACCGATCCCAAAAATTGATCCCCTCAATTTTCCGGCATGCTGAGACGGCTTCTGCTGACTCGGCAGTTGTAGCCGACCATAGCGGGTCTCGTCTTCTTTGAAAGGGTTGGATTTTTGTTGTCGATTGTCAGTGCAATGCGCACTTATTAAGTAAAGAGTCACAGGAGAGAGTAATGGCGCCTTTTTGCAGCCTCACTTCCATCGTCGGCTGGATGTTGGCCACGGTGTTGTTTTGGATGGTTCCCATGAATGCAAATGCAATGGAGGAAAAGTTGAAGCATTTTACACTATCAAACGGCTTGAACGTTTTCATCAAGGAGGATCATGCCCGTAAAGTGGCGGCCATACAGCTTTGGGTCATGGTTGGAAGCGCTGCCGAGGAACCTTCGGAATTGGGCATCAGCCACCTCATTGAGCACATGGCCTTCAAGGGGACAGAACGGCGAGGGGTTGGACAAATCGCTTCTGAAGTTGAGGCCCTTGGAGGAGAAATTAATGCTTATACCAGTTGGGATGAGACTGTTTTTCACATCACCGTGCCGTCGAGTGCAACTTCACAGGGCCTCGACATTCTGACCGATGCTGTAATGAGGCCCGTTATTGATCCCAAAGAACTCGCTAAGGAAAAACAAGTCGTCCTCGAGGAAATTCTGGAAGGGGACGAGCGGCCTGAAAGAGTGGCATCAAAGCAGCTCTTCATGACGGCATACAAGAGCAGTCCGTATCGCTTTCCCGTCATAGGATACAAGGAGCAAGTTGAAAAGTATGGCCGGAAGGAGATACTCGATTTTCGCAAGAAATGGTACGTCCCTGACAACATGTTCCTGCTCATTGTAGGAGATGTGGACAGCGCCAAGCTACGTGGTGAAATCGAGCATTACATGGGCGATTTCAAACCCAAAGGTTTTTTCAGGTCTCCCAGAGCGGTTGAACCGCCCCAAAAAGAAATCAGAAGCTCTCTCATCAGAGATCGCAATGCCAGGGAGACCCGCCTAAATATCGCATTTCACATACAGTCCATGAAAGGACCGGACGTCAACGCCCTGGATCTTGCCGCAGATGTCCTCGGATCTAGAGAGAGTTCCCGTCTTGTGAGGATTCTCAAGAAGGAGAAAGCCCTGGTTCATTCCATTTCCGCGTACTCTATCACACCCAAGGAACCCGGCATTATGGCGATCTCCGCGACCCTTGACGCCAAAAACCTGGAAGCAGCTACGCAAGAAATAATGAAGGAACTGGCTCGGCTGGCAAAGGAGCCGCCTTCCGCGAAAGAACTGGAGCGTGCGCAAATTCATATTGAATCTCAGCACCTGTATGCGAGAGAAACGGTCCAGGGAATGGCTCGGAGCATCGGTAGTTTTCAAGCCGACATAGGCGATGCCGGTTATGAAGCAAAGTATCTCAGCCTCAATAACGCGGTGACCCCGAAACAGGTGTCTGAGGTAGTCGGTCGGTACCTTGTGCCCCCAAATGTCACCGTTTCAATTCTGATACCTGGCGGTGACCGCCAAGATTTTCAAATTCAGAAGTTGACGGAGATCGTAAACTCTTTCAAACCAAAGGTAAAAGCCGCCGCGCAAGCAGTATCCACGTCACAGGTTGTTACGCGGACACTGCCGAACGGGATTCATGTGGTCCTGCTCCCCGATGATTCCAATCCGGTTGTTTCGTTCAGGATAGCGTGTCTCGGCGGAAAGCGTTTTGAGAACAAACAAAACCAGGGCATCATGAACTTCATAGCGCAGATGTTGAACAAAGGAACAAGTAAGCTGAGCGAAGTAGAGATATCTCGGAAGGTCGAGGATATGGGCGGCCGTCTCAACGGGTTCTCCGGATATGATTCATTCGGCCTTTATGGTAATTTTTTCAGCCGTTATATGGATTCGGGCCTTCAGCTTCTGGCGGAGCTATACACAGAGCCGATGTTTCCGCAGGACAAACTGGAGAGGGAGCGAAACCTAATCTTAAACCGGATTAAGACGGAGCCGGACAGACCGGTACCTTACGCGATCAGAGTCTTGAATGGTAATCTATTCCACAATCACCCCTATGGATTTGATCTAGAGGGGACACTTGCCACGGTATCGGGATTCACAGCGGCCGACCTCAAGGAGGCTTACGAGCGCTTCGCTGTTCCGTCCAACACGGTCATCACCGGCACCGGTGACATGGACCCGCAAAAGGTCATGGATCGAATAAACGAACTTTTCGGAAAGATTCCGGCAAAGGCTCTGGACCGTCCGGAGATCCCGCCTGAGGAGCCTTTGAACAAGGCCAGAGAAAATATCGTCCGCATTCCCAGGGCCAAGGCACATCTGGTGATCGGCTTCAGGGGAACCACTCTGGTCGACCAAGATCGCTATGCCCTCGATGTGCTGAGCAACATCTTGGCAGGGCAGGGGGGGCGCCTGTTCCTACAACTCAGAGACAAGCAGTCATTGGCGTACACCGTGACGTCGTTTGATCGACCCGGTATAGATCCCGGCGTGTTTGCTTTTTATATGGCGTGCGACGTATCTAAAGCCGACCGCGCTCTTAAGGGATTGTATCGGCAGATCGAACTCATACAGAAGGCGCCTGTTAGCAACGAGGAACTTCACCGAGGGATCACCAACCTGATCGGCAATCATCAGATATCCTTGCAGAGTTCATGGTCGCGAGCCGAAAATATCGCCTTGAACACGCTTTATGGTTTGGGATATGATTATGAAAGTAAATACATCAAAAAGATATCGGAAGTGAGCGCGGCTGATGTGCTCGGAGTGGCAAAGAAATATCTTAATTTAAAGAATTGCGCGACCGTAAAAATTCTTCCCCCGGAAAGTGAAAAGAAGGGAGAATAGGCTGAAAGAAAGCTTTGTTTACGCTAACTTCCTAGAACTTCAGATGCTAAGGGGGGGGCGGCATTGAGTGGAGTATCCGGTTCAATCCGTGGTCTTAAGGCCTCCCAGAGGACCAGGGTGGAGCGATTGGCCCTCAGGAGGATTCCTGTCGGCCGGGTGGTTACACAGGAGATGGCGCGCCACCTGGCAGGGATTTCCCGTGAGATTAGCCGTCAGATCGGTATTCTTGTAGATCGCAAGGGGAACGTGCGACGCGTGGTAGTTGGAGATGCTCGCTCCGTCATGATCCCTAAACTGGACGGATGGCGGGTAGGCGCCGGGCGGCTACGTGGTCTCAGGCTCATTCACACCCATCTCAAGGATGAGCCGCTCAGCCAGGAAGATTTGACCGACCTTGCTCTGCTTCGCCTCGATTTGGTGGCGTCTATTGGAGTAGACAGTCAAGGCTTGCCGACCGTGGTTCGCATGGCCCATCTTTTGCCGGACAATCCGCGAGGCGAAGTTTGGCAGCTACTTGAACCGGTTCCACCGTCTTTGCTTACCTTGGACTTCGGCGCCTTTATCAAATCTCTGGAAGATGAAATATCGAGGTCTGTCAGCGCTCGTTCTGTGGCGGCTGCCGAGCGGGCCTATCTGGTCGGAAGAACTACGGGTAATGAATGGGAGATCGAAGAATCTTTGGATGAGCTTAAGGAACTTGCTCGATCTTCCGGAGTTGATGTAGTGGGGACGGCCATCCAACGTCGCGACACTGCTCATCCCCGTTTTGTAGTCGGGAAGGGAAAACTCAAGGAGATAGTGATTGATGCGCTACAAAAGGGCGCGAGCCTTATGGTCTTCGATACGGAACTCAGTCCCGCGCAGGTAAAGGCGATCGGAGAATTCACCGAATTGAAGGTTATTGATCGCTCGCAACTGATCCTGGACATTTTTGCGCAGAGGGCCAAGTCTCGTGAAGGGAAAATACAGGTAGAGCTTGCCCAGTTGAAATATGCCCTTCCCAGGCTTGCAGAGAAGGATGACTCGCTTTCGCGTTTGACCGGCGGAATCGGAGGTCGCGGTCCTGGAGAAACTAAGTTGGAAATTGACCGTAGACGGATTCACAGCCGAATCGGATTTTTGGAGAAACAGATTCAGCAGCTCGGAAAGCGCCGTTCCCTTAGAAGGGAACTTCGGAACAGAAGGGGCGTACCGGTAATCTCCATCGTGGGTTATACCAACGCCGGGAAATCGACCCTTTTGAACAACCTGACGAAATCGGACATTCTTGTGGAAGATAAGCTCTTTGCGACCTTGGATCCAACCAGTCGGCGGCTGAGATTTCCTCGAGAAACCGAAGTAATCGTAACCGATACCGTGGGCTTCTTGCAGGATCTTCCCGAGACGCTTGTGACTGCCTTCTCCGCGACCCTCGATGAGCTTGCCGATGCGGACCTTCTTCTCCACGTCATAGATTGTTCCAATCATGCCTTTGAAATGCAGTTGGCCGCGGTAGAGAGACTGCTGGAACAGCTTAACCTTGGCGGGGTCCCAATGATTAGGGTCTTTAATAAGCAGGACCTTGTCGATCCGGTAACTTTGGGCAATATTTGCGCCGGTTATGACGGAATCGGAATTTCTGCCATTAACACTAAGACATTTCCACCACTTATAAAACGGATGGAAGACGAAATACTGAGAAAGCTGTCTATGTCGAGGAATATGACAGTCGATCGTCGTTTGGCCCCCCAACCCGGCCTTTCCTGATGGCACTTTTCGAGGGGAAGAGGATCGGATCGAAAAGATTTCTTCTCCGAGCTTTTTTCGACATTGCGGATATGTCAGATAGGAGTGACCGTGCAGAATCCGACCCTTCTTCAGAGGACGCATGGTGAATACGACGAGCGTTTTTTGGAATTCATAAAGCTCCTCGCGGCCATCGAAAGAAACCACGGGCTTTTCCCGAAAGATTGCCGAACGTGTGGACGAAAGTTCGTCAGCTTCTCGGAATACTTTTGGGCCACTACCTGTAAAGGTCACGGTTTGGAAGATTGCAGCGACGTCATGCTAAGACCGTTCACGATGATTTATCGCCACTGTCCATGCGGGAACACCCTTGTTGTGACTTTGACCCGGGAAACCTTCCCCATGTTGGACAATTTGTGGGCCATGTTACAACGCGTAGCCGCAGAAAGACAGGAACCGCTTCAGACGGTGGTTTCTCAGTTTGTGGAAAAGTGTTCGGACTATATTCTGGCACGAAACAAGCCATGTCCAGTGTGACGTCGGCAACTCAGCAGGATGAATCGAGCAGTCAGCAACATACTTTTTGATCTGGGGAATGTGCTTATCCCGGTTCACTTGGAAACAGCTTTCCGGAAATTGCTTCCGCACCTGCCGCCTGATCGTGCCAAGCTCATGAAAGAAGATAGGGAAGCTTTTATTGATTTGTTGCGTGAACCTGCTACAGCCCTGGAAAAAGGAGCAACGGATGCCGAGCAGTTCTACAGAACTTCTGCCGATCTGCTGGGAACGGACCTGAACCGTGACGACTTCCTCGAGATCTGGTGCAATATTTTCAGCATGAATGAGACCATGATCGCTTTGGGGGAATCTCTTTCCAAGGAGTACGGGACATGGCTTGTGTCGAATACAAGCCGTCTTCACTACGAATACATTGTCCGCAAGTATCCTCGGGTGACGTTTTACAAGGATGCGGCGCTCTCCTTTGATCTCGGTGTTATGAAGCCTTCAGCGGCCTATTATGAAAAAGCAATTGAGAAGTTCCGCATTGATCCTCTGTCTGCCGTGTTCATCGACGATCTTCCCGAAAATGTTGAAGGAGCGGTGCGCTCGGGCATGATGGGTGTGGTATTTCGCAATTCCACTCAACTTCTCCAAGAGCTTCAAAGTCTTGGGGTGAATGTGCCTGAATGTGAGTAGACAAGTACAGCGTTTCACAAATACGGTGCCACGCGCACAGTAGGACCGGCTTCCGTGCCGGGCACTGACACCCACGACCCCGCGTCCCGCGGGGAGGCCGGTCCTACCGGAAGCGGGTCAGGTCTTCGAGCATCATCCACGTCAAAATATGTGACCGAACTTATGAAAGGGAGTACGAAGGTTGAAACCTAAGGAGTCGCCAATTCAAGGATTCAGATTCAGCGCCGTTGCCGCCGGAATTAAGCGGGCAGGCACAGACCGCCTCGACATGGGCCTCATAGTATCGGATTCACCTACGGCAACCGCGGCTGTAACGACAACCAATCTAGTCTTTGCCGCACCGGTACAAATAACCCGAGAGCGCCTTGCAAGCGGGTCGTGCCAGGCCGTACTCATAAATTCGGGCAACGCCAATGCGTACACGGGCGATCAGGGGCGTCAGGATGCTATAGATCTCACGGGAGAAGTGGCGGCAGGGCTGGGAATCGAGTCGGGGCTGATCGTTCCCATGTCTACGGGGGTTATCGGCCTGCGCTTGCCTGTGGACAGAATACGCGCACAAATCCGGCCGCTCCTCAAAGGACTTGACCGGGGTACGTTCATGGAGGTCGCCAGAGCTATGTTGACCACCGACACCCGCCCGAAGACGGTTATCCTCGAGGGAACCTTGTCGAACGGCTCATTCAAAATGTTGGGAATGGCCAAAGGAGCCGGGATGATAGCTCCCAACATGGCCACGTTGCTGGCAGTAATCCTCACGGATGTCAAAATCGAAGCAAATCGCCTCAGAGAATGCCTTGTCGAAGCCAACAGTGGTACGTTCAACTGTATTACCGTCGACGGAGACACCAGTACCAACGATACTGTCCTGGTGATGGCAGGCGCACACCCGGAGGCTCGGGAACTAGGCGAGGACCGGACCGATTGGAAGGTTTTTTCGTCGCTATTGAACGATGCTTGCATGAGTCTTTCGCGTCAACTCGTGCTCGATGGGGAAGGGGCAACCAAGATGGTGGAGGTCCGCGTAGTCGGTGCGCCCGGGCCTACCGCGGCTGCCAAAGTAGCTCGAACTATCGCCGAATCCCCTCTGGTCAAGACCGCGTTTCACGGGGAAGATCCAAACTGGGGTCGAATACTTTGTAGCGCGGGACGGGCCGGCGTGGCTTTCGATCCCAACAAAGTGGACTTGTTCATCGGTAGGGTCCACGTTGTGAGCCAAGGGAGCGTAACGGCAGACGACTGGGAATCAGCCGCTCACCGGGTGATGCAGGGCCGAGAGTTCTCTATCCTCCTGGATCTCAAAGTCGGAGAAGGTGAGGCAAGCCTTCTCACAACAGACATGTCAGAGGAATACGTTACTATTAATGCCGATTATCGCTCTTGACGACAGAAATAAGCGGTCGCAATAAAGAGTCGGCTCAAGTGACGGCTTTTGCTATAAGTCATCCCTCGCCCACGAGACGCGTTTACTTCTTCGCACAGTTCTCTTTATCCGGGTGGCTACTACCGGAACTACGATTCTCTGGCCCTTGTGGAGCCGTCTGCGAAAATTTACATCTGGGTTTAGACTGGCAAGTTGGGCCTTTCGTATACGGTAGCGCTTGAGAATCCTTCGGAGGCTGTCCCCTCTACGGACAACATGTACTATCTGGTGGCGCGACGGCTCAGGCGGCATTTCTTTCAACTTGGCAGCGAGGAGTTTCTCTTTTGCCGACCGGCACTCTGAGAGAGCACGATGGACCTTGTGGGGTCGCTCCCCTTATCAGGGCGGGATTCAGTTCGGCAAGGCAACTCTTGGGAACTCCAATTGCCTTGGCCAGGGTTTCCAACGAATGCGACCCATCCACGGTGATCAGTTCGTGCTTGGGCCCCCGCGCTTTGTCGGGAAGAGAGGCAAATCCGTATTTGGCCGCATTCTTGGCAATGTGGGCTATGGCCAAAAATCTTGGATAGAATTCTCTCGTCTCTCGTTTCAGATGGCGGCTGGAGCAGATCTCGTCGTACTCGCTGGCATCTTCCTGGCAAAGAACCTTGTTCAGTTTGTTCTCTCCCGAATTGTACGTGCTGAGTGCGAGTCGCCAACACCCAAACATTCCGTAAAGGTCCTTCAGATACAACATGGCGGCCTTGGTGGATTTCTGCGGATCTAACCTTTCGTCCACCCAACTATCCACGCGTAGCCCGTAGCTGCGCGGAGTTGCGGGCATAAACTGCCACATACCGAGGGCATTGGCCCGGGAGCGTGCCTCCGGATTCGCTCCGGATTCGAGCATAACAAGGTATGCGATGTCACAAGGCAGGCCGCCCTCTTTGGTCGCCTCTTTTACTGCCGGCAGATACTCGGTCGCATTGGCCAAGTAGCGCTTCATTGTCTCGCGGTGCCTATAGGCGTATTCGCGAATAAATTTATGGACGAGTCTGGAGTTTTCGTCTGTGGGGAGAGGCGGATAGGATGCGAGCTTGGTTGCGGGGCGTTTTGGGGTCCCGCGACCGAGACAGATAACCCTCGAAAAAGCATTGGCCACCGCCGGTCTGTATTCTGCCTCTTGCTTGACAAGGCACGCGGTTGACCCGCAACCTGCCAGCGCAGCAACCCATGCGACCAGAACCAGCAGCGCTACCGGCGATCCCAGTGGCCGGAGGCGGATTACATTCACAGTCCCGAGGGTGGGCTCGGGATTCACTCTCCAACCTCCAAAGTATACATTGAAATCACAAAACAATTCCGTATCATGGCGGGGATCATGATATCACAGCCAACAATCCTGTCAACGCGAAAAAGGCAGGAGTTACCTTAAAGATCTGAGTCAAGAACTGGTCAAGTCGGGTAGAGAAAGGGCATCGGCAATTGGATGTAGGAAGAAATGCAGAGCACAGCGCTTAATGCCAATTCGCTTTCAAGCAAGTGACACCGTGTTTGATGGTGCAAGCATCCTGCCTGTTCTCATGTCCATGTACGCGGGGAAATGTAGGGGCGAATGGCATTCGCCCTGAGCGGTCCCAGTTCCCGCGCATAGGCGTTAACTTAAGGCAATTTCGTTCCTTTTCAAGAGGTAAATGCAGACCGAGGGCGATCAAAGTCCCCTTTTCTAAAGGGGGATTTAGGGGGATTTTGAATGAGTTATCCCAAAATCCCCCCTGGCCCCCCTTTACGAAAGGGGGGAATAAATCATTAACTTAACGCCCATGCGCGGGAGGTGGGCCTCGCAATGACAATCTTTCTCGCGGGTAAGTGAATGTGTACGTCAACAGGGATTAGAAATTGAATGTTCCTGACAATCCCACGTCGAAAGTGTACTGGCTGAGGGTTGACGTGCCGCTACTCGTCGCCGAGAAAAGCTCTGGCAACCTGAATGTGAGCGGTCCTAGAAATGCGAACAAGCTGCTCTGGCCAGCCAGACTTAAGTCCCCGTCTCCTCGGATTCTTAACCAGCTACCCTTCGCCCAGAGCGTTGCATTGAAAATTCCGAAGGAGAAATTGGATTCCAGACCTGCTTCTACGAAGAGGCCCGCGTTCTTGAAAGTGTATTCGGCTTGTTCGGAAAGGTCTCGTCTACCCACACCGAACACAGGTGGGATAAAGAAGCCCAAGTAGGGGCCCGCGTGAGTAAGATCCAAGGGGAGTCTTAAGCTGGCACTTGCGCTTCCTATGAGAACCGATCCTTTGAAGTACGGGCCCAAAATTTCGCAGCCAATATATGGAATTGTGAAAAAGGTATTGAGGTCGCCCGAATAGTTCGGGAAGGTGACACCCTGGATGGTAGGCGGTGGAAAGCTGATGATCCCATAATAACCGGGCAGAGGCTCCGGCTCCGAGAAACGGACTGAAACGCGATCGAACCTTATACCCGCCGCCAGGCCGACAGCCGGATTTATGTTGTAACTCCCACCGACCTCAAATTCCGACCATTGAAACCGCGATCCCGTCCAACTCCGCTCCTGCGGCGGAATCTGCCCCATGGAAGGGCCTTCATTTGATTGAATAGTCACCGTACGGGGAATGTTCGCGGAAACACTGCCGAACAGACCGAAGAAAGGTGTAATCCATGCATCGAGACGGAACGAGCCGACAGCCAAATCGGCCGACTGGATCTTAATATCCAAAGGGTAGAGGTCAAGTAAGCTTCCATATTGACGAAAAAATAAAAAAGGACTGAGCAATTGGGTGACTGGAATATCCAGATTGAAATTCAGACCTATCTTTTTGTAGCCCACTTCCGCACTCGGCACCACTTTTATATCGCCTGCTTCAATCCAGTTCAGTCCCGGGAGGGAAGTAATGCCAGAAAACCACCCTGAGCCCCCCGCCCCCCTGAAAGGAATCGCTGCAGTCGGAGACGGTTCAGAAAGTAAGCCTTGTGCTGAGGCAGCAACAGGGAACGCGAGCAAGAGCCACAACCCGACCAAAACCACGCGGCGTTTGGTCATAATCCATACCCCCACCAACCTGACGCGGCCATGCCTCGAATATGCCTTGAAGCAACCCGTCAGATCATCCCGAGCAAACTTAAATTTACAATAACGATAATGATTTCATAACATTTTTGCCGATGGTGGTCAAGCTACAAGTTTCAAGAACTTCCACCCAATTAGCCTTTCCGAAACCGCAAGAGTCAACTGCCGCCGGCGAATTTAGATTCCGCAACAATATTTGGGGTAATACCAATTCGCGTTCAAAGTTGAAATGAACTCCGCTCTATCCCCCCTTTATTAAAGAGGGGAAGGGGGCATAGGCATTAGAATAAGAAGGCACGCCGATTTTGTGAGCCCCAGAGGGGCTCAACGACAGTAGCCCGGCAATTCAGAAACTGTCTCAAAAGTCGATTTTGGGCTCGCGATTCTCAACCGATTCTACTAATGAGATGTGAAAAGAGAATCGGAGAGGGAAAGGATTATGCCGCAAATCAGAGCCGACTACAAGCAGGTGTTTCTGCTTCCGCCCGCTATAGATGACTGGATAGGGCCTGATCATCCAGCGCGCTTCATAGGAGACTTTGTGGATTCCTTGGATTTGGAGGTGCTGGGTTTTCGAGTTCCGAATGGCGAAACGGGCCGTCCTCCCTATATTACCGATCTTTTGTTGAAGGCATGGCTCTACGGCTATTTCAGCAGAATCAGGTCATCGCGCAAGCTTGAGAAGGCATGCATGGAGAACATGGGATTGATTTGGCTGACGGGTATGAATGCAGCGGATCATAATACCCTGTGGCGATTCTGGAGGGACAACAAGAAGGTTTTCAAGGGAATATTCAAACAATCGGTTCAAGTGGCAGTCAAAGCCGAGTTGATAGGTATGGCGGTTCATGCATTGGATGGAACCAAGATCCCTGTCGGATCATCTCGGGAGAAGTTCAAGAACCAAGATCAGTTGGAGCGGATGCTTGAGAATTTGGACAAGTGCGTTGCCGACGTCATGACGGAGACAGAGAGGTGCGAGCAAGAGGAGGGTGGCGAATGGCGTCTTCCCGAAGCCCTGCAGGACGAGTTGAAACGCAAGGAGCGGATACAGAAGGCCTTGCAGGAATTGGATAAGACTGACAAGAAGGTCGTCCATCCCTGCGAGCCGGATGCCCGGTACATGAAGAACCGGCGGTCTACTGAGCCCTCTTACAATGCTCAAGCGGTGGCAGACCAACAAAGCGGCATGATTGTGGCTGAGGAAGTGGTCGACGAAGGCAATGACAATGGGCAGCTTGTTCCCATGCTGGATCGAGTTCAGGAAAATTTGGGCGCAACCGCAGAGGAAACCGTGGCGGACGCAGGATACTTCGCATCGGCTCAAATCGCGTTGGCCGAAGAGAAGGAGTACGAGGTCTTGGTCGCCAAGTCGTCGGGAGAGTCCGCTGCGGAAAAAGGCGCTCAATGGGACCCTTATCACGCTTCCCAGTTCGTCTACGACCAAGAGCGAGACGTCTGTATTTGTCCGCAAGGCGCATCGCTGAACTTTCTTCAGAAGAAAGTCACAGGAAAAAACGGAAACGAGATCCGGCGGTATCGATGCCGGGACTACTTGACGTGTCCTGAACGGTGGAAGTGCAGCAAGAGCAAGAATGGCCGTCTCATAGACATTAACATCTATCGTGACGCAGTTGAGCGCCACCGCAAGAAACGGGAGGTCCCGGAAAGCAAGACGCTACTCCGAGCCCGCAAGGTGATCATTGAGCCGGTCTTTGCATGGATAAAGAGCCACTTGGACTTTAGACGGTGGACCGTGTCCGGATTATCCAATGCGAGGGCTCAATGGTCTTTGATGTGCGCCACCTTGAATCTCAAGAAGCTCTACAGCCATTGGCTGACGGGGCGTCTGGTGCTAACCGCGGCCTAAGACATCAGGACGGAGAGTGACTCATGGCTGCCTGAGGCATACTCATAGCCGGCCCCGGCTCGTCGGAGACAAGGGAGGCCAAGGTGCGAGATTAACCGCACCCTACCACCCCGAGAGTCGTCATCGTGCCACTACAACCGTTTTGAGACACTCTCTTTAGCGCCGGGTGACCGATGAGCAATGATTCAGTTCTTCGTCCCCGAGGGGCGCTCGAAGGATCTCTTGGCCGTTCATTCTCGGCGATAAATCGCCGGGCTACTATCGTGCCGTCCCTCCGGGACGAGGAGGACTTGGAGTCTATTTTAACACCGATGAGGGAAGGGGGGATTTTGAATTCAAATTCCTATAAGACCTTGAAAAGGAGATGGCCGAGTATCGGCCTAGGTACGTCATCAATTGAGACGGCACGGGCGAGGGGCTGGTGCGGCCTGCTCAGGGAAAAGTGAGCTGCAACGCGGAATCGGTTGCACGGATATTTCCCCCGATGGACGAGAGAACAGCACTCGCGGTGGCCAACCCGGTGTGACTTCGGGCATCCATGACACTCATATCCGGGGGCAGCTCTCCGGAATCCCAGAGGATGTGAGTCGCGCAAATGCCGTCAAGGTCAATGAATTTCACTGTTAGTATTTTTTTGTATGGCAGACCGCGCTGGTCGTGCCACACGCCAATTGCCGCAACGGCATCTCTGGCAAAGGCCAGTCCTTGCACAATGATCCCCTCAACTAGGTTCGGATTGTTTCTGACAGGGGGAACCGCTTCATCGCACTCACATACCAGTTCGATGCCCCGGCTTATGAATTGTTGCCCCATCAATCCTTTGATCTTTTCGAATATACCTTGGATGCCTGCTTCTTCGAAACCTGAGAAATTGGCACCGCTGAACGCTCTGAGCCCTTCCACAATCTTGCCGGCTTTTTGCACCTGAGATGTCACAATGTTCAATCGATGAACTATAAATTCCTTTTCATCTTTCGGCAGTGCACTACGTTCCACTTTGAGCTGTACCACCTGGGATGCGATCATAATCGCATTCAGGGGTTGCGCAATCTCATGGGCGAAGCCCCCGAAGACCTCTCCCAATGAAGCCAAACGCAGCAGATCCTCTTGAGGCAGAAGACATTCTGTTTCCATCAATCCTCCGTAGAACAGCAATGTGGTGATTGACATGCCAATGGCGGAAATTAGCGACGCTGTCCAGAATATCTATATGCAAGACGATTGCAAGTTCTTCTCAACCAGGCGGAACTCGGCCCATGTGGCAGCAGGCTCGGAAGACTGCATTCGTAGACGTGTAAGAGCCGACGACATGAAACGATAGCAGGAGAAGAGCCACGAAGGAAATAATGTTCACCAATTTCACGACCCAAGCAGCGGCCGTGATTCCGACAGAGGCCGGCAAGGATTTCGAGATCTATTCAGGGCTTATGCCAATTCGCATTCAAAATCCCCCCTTCCCCCCTTTATTAAAGGGGGGCTAGAGGGGATTTCATTTCAACTTTGAATGCGAAACGGCATTAGGAGTGACCCAAGCCACCTGGAACGCTGAAGGGGTTGCTCGTTCCGCCAAAAAAGTGTCGCAGAACTAACTTGCGTTTTCTTTACCGAGCGAATTCTACAGCCCTTGCTTCCCTTATAACCACTATCTTGATCTGGCCCGGATAAGAGAGTTCTTTTTCGATTTTCTTTCGTATATCGTGGGCCAATAGGGTAAGCCCTTCATCGCCGATATTCGAGTTTTCTACGATGATACGAATTTCTCGTCCCGCCTGTATGGCAAAGGACTTGCTTACGCCCTTGAACGAATCGGCTATTCTTTCAAGGTCTTCGAGACGTTTGACGTAGTTTTCCAGCATCTCCCGCCGCGCGCCGGGTCTGGCCGCGGACAACGTGTCAGCCGCCTGGACCAGCACCGCCAGCGTGCTGGTGGGGTCCTCGTCACCGTGATGTGCAGCAATGGCATTGACAATCAGGGAGGATTCGCCGTGGCGGCGTGCTATGTCCGCGCCTATTATGGCATGCGCCCCCTCCACCTCGTGATCGATGGCCTTGCCTATGTCGTGAAGCAGACCGGCGCGTTTTGCTTTCTTAGGATTCAGTCCGAGTTCCGCGGCCATGATGCCGCACAGGAACGCGACTTCAATAGAATGCTGATAAACGTTTTGAGCGAAGGAGGTCCTATACTTGAGTTTGCCCACCAGCTTTATCAATTCCGCGTTAATGCCGTGAACACCCACATCGAAACTGGCTTGCTCTCCCGCCTCGATGATAGTCTCCTCCATCTCCTGAGTGACTTTTTTTACTACTTCCTCGATTCGAGCGGGGTGGATTCTGCCGTCGGTGATGAGCCTCTCGAGAGCTATCCTTGCAACTTCTCGCCGGATGGAGTTGTAACCGGAAAGTATGACGGCCTCGGGAGTGTCGTCAATTATGAGATCTATTCCGGTGGCGGCTTCTATTCCGCGAATGTTGCGGCCTTCGCGGCCTATAATTCGCCCTTTCATTTCCTCGTTGGGGAGGTTCACCACGGAAACGGTTCGTTCCGCCACGTAATCCGCTGCATATCGGCCTACTGCCGTAGAGATGATTTCTTTGGCTTTTTTGTCGGACTGGGCGAGAGTTTCCTCCTCTATTTGCCTTATGATCTTGCCGCTTTCGATTCGCGTCTCATCGCTGACCTTTTGCAGAAGCATTTCCTTGGCATCGAGGGCTGACAGACCGGCAACCTGTTCTAACTTTTCCAGTTGGTTCTTGACCAGCTTTTCCGCCTCGAGCTCTTTTTCTTTTGCTCTCTTGTGCCCCGTATCTATGTCTTTTTCGCGTTTGGCTAAGGCCATTTCTTTAGATTCGAATTGTGAGGTCTTTCTTTCGAGGTTCTCTTCCTTTTTCAGGAGACGCGCTTCCCGCACCGATATTTCAGCACGTCGTTCCTTTATCTCGTGCTCAAGATCCGTTCGAGATTGGAACAGCTTATCTTTGGCCTGAAGAAGGGCCTCTTTTTGGACGGTTTCAGCCTCCTTTTTGGCGGCTTTGATGATTTCGTCCGCTTCAGATTTGGCCGAGTGGCCTCGGCTGTTATCGAGGATTCTTGTCACGGCGTATCCAGCCGCACCCCCCACTAATATAGCGACAAGGGCAGGAAGAAGGGAAATCAATTCCACAGCCCACTCCAGTGTATGTATTTGACGGGATGCTTACGCGGACAGAGCGGGGGAGGATGTCGAGTCTTCAAAGAATGGGTTAAGGGTAAGAAGTATAAACTGCGTGCCGATTACCCAAAGAACGACGTATATATGTACTCCGCCGAATGGCTATCCAGGGCTGCCGCCCGCATCCCGGTTGTAAGGCGAAAAGCAACGAGTGATCAGGCGATTTGAAGAAATCCCCCGCAAGCAGCCGTGCAGACAGAACTTTTGAACCTGGTTACCCAGGTGGGACCCTATCGACTGCTTCAGGCTTCCTGCTTCAGGGCAGGCATGCTCACCACAGCCGGGGGCGGTTCCCATTTTTTGAGTGTTGGCTCAAAAAATTGCTGTCTATCACGCACTGCGCAGGGGATTGCCGCAACTTCAAACGACCCGGTCGATGGCTCTTATGAGCCGATCGGTCTTTTCCTCCAGTTCTTTTATAGTCTGCTCCTTAGCCAGCTTGTATTGGAACATCTCGTCTGCGACGTTCACCAGTGTCAAAATCGCCAAATCCAGTGTAGATATCACGGAAGCCTGGCGCTGGATTTCATTTGCTCTCTCTTTGATGAAATCCGCGAGTGTTTGAATGTACTTCTTGTTCCCGTGTCCTCGTATGCTGTACTCGCGACCGAACAATCGCACCTTTACGGCTTCAGTCAACTCCTCCGAGTTGTTCCCGTAATCCAAAGCATTACCGGCCAATTGCTCTTTCAGGTGAATGCCTCCAGCTTCTCGATGATTCTGTCCAGTTTACCTTTGGCCGATTTGTGATCCTTTTGGATTTTCTTGAGGGTACGATCCAATTCGCCGATTCGTTTGTCCCTCTTTTCCAGTTCCCTGCTAAACCGTTCTTGCTCTTTTTTGGACAGATCATTTTGCTCTATCAAATGCATGATCTTCTCTTCGAGAAGAGCAAGCTTAT
The DNA here is from genome assembly GCA_963789265.1 of uncultured delta proteobacterium. Taxonomy (GTDB): domain Bacteria; phylum Desulfobacterota; class Desulfomonilia; order Desulfomonilales; family Desulfomonilaceae; genus CAWBBA01. The sequence continues at coordinate 1,162,851 of CAWBKB010000001.1, forward strand.
CAGCATTCATAGGGGATCTCCAAGAGATTTTTTGAGAACCGCTTTAATTATATTTCTTTAGGAAGAGGTGTCAAGAAGTATCTTGAACCGGTACCAGGCCCATTACAAGCTACAAGTCTTTAATTTTAGGTTAGATTAGGCCGATTCCCAGCATACAAAAAAACGCGCGGGAAAAGTTTTGGGCACGTCGTCGAAGGCAAAATAGAGCGCATAACAAGCAGATGCAGGGAGCTCAACGGCAAGATCACGGCGGCTATTTTAAGATTCAGACTCTTCTTGCTGAAGGCCACGGGAATCGATCAGTTTCTGAATCTTCCTGTGAAATGTGTTTCGGCTCATACCGAGCCACTTTGCAGCTTGCAGTTTGTTGCCGCGGCTTCGTTCAAGCACTTTAATGATTAAACGCTTCTCTACCTCTCCCATTATGAGAGGATGAATCCCTTTCACGTTGTTGTCCACCAGGTACTCTACCAACGTGTCAATGGAGTCAGCGATGTTGGTCTTGAGTACACCCTTCGCCTTGCCGGTTTTACGGGGACCTTCGCGCATTTCCGGGTCCGAAATCTTATCGGTTCTTTCCGCTGTCATGAGATCGCGACTTTCCCAAAGAACTGCTGCGTGAGATGCATGAGTGCATCCCGATCGTCCAGAGTGAAGACCGTGCGCCGGAACTCGCTCCCTTGGGCAAACCCTTTCGAGTACCATGCCAAATGTTTTTGCATCAGGCGAACAGCAGTGCGGCCATCCCACCACTCCAGGATATATCGGAAGTGTTCGCGGATCACATCAATAAAGGTCAATATGCCTTCAGACATTCCGGTACCGCCGTCGGCTCGTTCAAGAATCCGGCCGGGCAGCCACGGCCTTCCTACGGCGCCCCTTCCTACCATGACCCCGTCACATCCTGTACGAATCGCCATTTCTATTGCGTCCTCCACGTCTTGGATTCCGCCGTTGCCTATTACAGGTATCCCAACCGTCTTCTTGACCTCTTCCAAGACGGTCAGAGACGGAGGGCCGGAATGAGCCCTGGATCTACTCCGAGAATGCACGATCAGTGCATTTGCCCCCTCAGACTCAATCACGCGCGCGACCGCCGCTGCATTTGGGTTCGCTTCGTCCCACCCCAACCTCATCTTTACCGTAAGGGGAATACTAAGCACTTTTCGCATCGCAGCAACAATCCGGCCCGCAAGTCCGATATTTTTCATGAGCGCGGCGCCGGCCCCTCGATTTACGACCTTTCTTGCGGGACAACCCATGTTTACGTCTATTGCCGCTGCCCCTTCGTCCTGAAGCCTTTTGGCCGCTTCAGCCATCACCTCCGGATCTGTCCCGGCGAGTTGAAAGACAGTAGGGGCTTCGCTGCAACGAATCTGCATTGTACGCATCGTGTCTGAGGTTCTCGCCACGCTATCTGCACTGATCATTTCAGTCCACACAGCCGACACCCCAAACTTCTGAACTATCTTCCGAAAGGAAGGATCGGTGATCCCAACCATAGGCGCCAAAAAAACATTTCCCACCAGATCAAGATTTCCGATCTTCATCGGGTGCACCCGGCCCCTGATCCCTTCTCAGAGGAAAAATCTTTTGCTTGGCCCTGGAAACCGCCAGGCTTCTCGGAGGCACGTCGCGAGTTATGGTGCTGCCCGCACCCACGATGCTGCCTTCGCCTATCTCCACTGGGGCGATGAACTGGACATCCGAACCTATAAAGCATCTGTCGCCTATAGTGGTGGGATGCTTTTTTTTGCCGTCATAGTTGCAGGTAATGGTTCCGCATCCGATATTGACATCAGCCCCGATTAGGCTATCGCCGAGGTAGGTGAGGTGAGCGGCTTTTGAGCCGTTTCCCACCGCAGTCTTCTTAACTTCCACGAAATTCCCGATCCTTGCATTCTTTCCGATCCTTGCATCCGGCCTGAGATTAGCCATCGGTCCCACGGTAGTGCCGTCATCTACCGAGGCCCGGTCGAGTCGAGAACCCTGCAAGATTCTCACGCCGTCTCCCAGTATACTGTCCATAATATAGACGCCGGATTCTATGACGCAATTCCGTCCAATCTCGGTACGGCCCGAAATGGTCACGCAAGGATGAATCACGGTGTCCGCCCCGACTCCGACCTGCGAGTCAACATAAACCGATGAAGGATCTAGTAGCGTGACACCAGAATCCATCAGCTCTTCACGGAGGCGGTTCCATACCATTGCCGAAACGCGGGCCAGGTCAGCGCGCGTATTGATTCCTGTCGCTTCCTTGGCGTTCGCAAGTACAAAAGCATGGACCGGTATCGATTCTTTCGTCGCCTCCTTCACGATGTCGGTCAAGTAGTACTCGCCCTGCGAATTGTTCGAGCCTATCTTGTCCACGAGTGAATAGAGGAGTTTGGCATTTGCAACGTACACGCCCGTATTGATCTCCTTTACGGCCTTTTGCGAGTCATTCGCATCTCTGTCTTCCACAATTCCAGCTACTTGACCGCGGTCAGTCCTTACGATCCGTCCGTATCCGGCCGCAATCTCGGGAAACGCAGTCATCACCGTCAATTTGCTCTCATTTCCTCGGTGGAAGCGAATTAATTCCTCTATGGTTCGAGACTGAACGAGCGGGATGTCTCCGCACAGGATCAGGATGTCGCCGGAAAATTCCTTGAACAAGTCTCTTGCGGATGCCACGGCATGGCCTGTGCCCAGTTGCGGTTCCTGTATGGCAAACTCAACCCCCGAGGATCCGGCTACCTTTCTAACTTCTGCGGATTCATGGCCCACCACTAATACAATTTTTTGGAATCCACACGAATGAACTGCGTCTATCACATAAGAAATCATCGGGCGGCCTGCTACAGGATGCAAGACCTTGCATACCCCGGATTTCATGCGCGTGCCTTTACCAGCCGCCAATATGAGAGCAGTAATCTCTTCCATAATCACGCAAAAGTCGCATCGACTAAATTGAACGTGGCAAACTTATCGCTTTGTTAGAATGCTGTCAAGCTGCCTTTTCCTATCGAGGAAGGCTTTCACCGAACTTCTGCTTTGAAGTAGTAATTGATAGACCGCGCAATGGATCAGGTTCGTCAGTCTTACTGCACTTGTTCCCTGTGGATCGAAAGGCTACACTCGCGTCGTTTGCAGAGGTTCCGCGGGAGGGCTGGGATGATGAAATCGGACCGAACCTTCAAATTGGCCGTCTTGGGTTCCGCTTCGGCTAACGATACGTCGCCTGGCTGGGAGAAAGCAGTGAGGATCGGTAGGTCTGTAGGGGCCCGGAGCGAAGTCCTTTTGACCGGAGCATGTCCGGGATATCCTTATGCCGCTACTCTGGGGGCCAACTCCGCCGGCGGACTGACCGTGGGAATTTCTCCGGCAATGAACAGGGAGGAGCACGCAAACATTTACTCTTACCCATTGGAGAGTCGGATCAACCTGTTCACCGGTATGGGGGCCAAAGGACGCAATGTCATCCTGATAAGGAGCGCGGATGCCTGCTTATTTATAGGTGGTGGAATGGGAACTCTAAATGAGTTCACCATCGCTTGTGCCGATTTGGGTCCAAGCTGCGCCATCGGCATTCTCACCGGGACCGGCGGCTTTTCGGACGAATTCCTCCGTCTGGTCGAGCTTTCCGGAAAATCTCCTCGCGCTCTGCTGGTCGCGGAGTGTGATCCGGAGAAGCTGGTGGAGAAACTTTTCAGGCATATAGCCGGGCAATAATTCTTCCGACCAGTATCTGAGCGCATGGGACAAAAAACCTGAGTTTTCAATGACATGGCCGCGAATAAACCTTGACCCGCGTCGAGAAGTGTGGTAGTACTCGAATTCCACATCCGACTAAGATTTTGCTATTTTGTCTTGGCAGAACTGGGGACCCGCATGAAAACCTTGAGGTCTATCGCAAAGTCGCGTGCGTTCATCGGCCAAACTCGTGATAGCGAGCATGAAACCTTCAGGAAAGGAATAAGCAGAGCAAATCCGGCGCGGCACCCCGATCGACCAGTCAACCTGGAATACAGGGCCCCAGGCGGAGCGCCGCGCACCGAGCGCAATGATTCGGTGTCGCCTCTCCATGCAGTATCTCGCCTGATAACAGCGGTAACAATCATTCTCGCTGCCGCGGTTCCTATTCTCTGGAACCCCATGCCGGCATTTGCCCAGTATCCTCAGGGCCTAACAGAGGCGCTGGAAAATCAAAAGGCCGGAAGGCTCAAAGAAGCTATTGAAATCTACACTGAAGTCATCGCCAAGAACCCGCGTTCCGCTGAGGCTTATAACTGGCGCGGAATGGCATACCAGGATCTGGGCCAACTGGACAAGGCATTGGCGGACTTCAACAAAGCCATAGCGATTGCCGGCGACTACGCGGATGCTTACAACAACCGGGGCGAGATTTATCGCGCGAAGAACATGATTCCTCAGGCTACAGCCGACTATCGTAGAGCAACTCAGTTGGAAAAGAACTTTGCTGAAGCCTATTACAACCTGGGGATGATGTATGAGACTAATAAACATGGAGAACGGGCGATAGCGGAGTATGAGAATTACCTGAAATTTAAGCCTGACGCGGCTGACAAACAGCAGGTTCTGGAAAAAATCCAGGCATTGAAGAAAGCAGCAGTGGCTCAGCAACCTCACCCGCGTACCGCCGGGGAGAGGCCGGGGCAAAAGCCTGCGGCCGAAAGGCCGTTACCCGGGAAGCCTGCTGCCCCGAGTGCGGTGCCCGGAAAACCGGCCGTAGAGAAACCAGGACTGTCAAAGCCGGCTATGCCGGCAAAGCCGCCCACACCCGCAAAGCCGGTTACACCCGCAAAGCCGGTTACACCCGCGAAACCGGTTACACCCGCGAAACCGATCACGCCCGCGAAACCGATCACGCCCGTGAAACCCCTCACACCACAGGGCATCGATCTCGGCATACCCGGTGTCCCGCAGATCCCGATGAGCCTCGAGGCGTTGATTGCCACGGCCACTCATTTGAGCCTGATAACTGCCGTAATCAATGCCATCGTATATCTTTTCTTCTCAATAATGCTTTTCCTCATTGCCGTCAAATCGAATACCAGTCTTCCTTGGTTGGCATTTATTCCTGTTGTTCAAGTGATAATCCTGCCGCTGATGATAGCGCGAAAGCCAATGTGGTGGCTGCTGTTGTTATTTCTTCCGATCATCTCTGTGGGTGCAGTCTTGCTCGAAACGGTAATGCCTACTGGTGGAATGCTCTTGCTTACTGTGCTCGGCGTCACTATGCTGATCTCCGCCATTACGGTTCTACTTATCTGTCTGGGAATTGCCCGGGCGAGGCAAAAGTCTGCAGCCTGGGGCGTATTACTATTCATTCCCTGTACGTCGCCGATTGCCCTCGCGTATCTGGGGCTTTCGAGATAGCTCCGCACTTTCATGAGGGACCCCAGCCTTGAGCCTGAATATTTCGTTCGTGACAGAATTGTCCGGTCGGAGCCTCTGATGACCCCAGATAGGGGCGAGTTTGAAACCCGCCCCTACTCCGTCCAGGCCGGTAACATTGAAATTACCGGCACGGAGGCCGGTCCCACCCCCGAACGCTTCGCCGGCCTCGGGGATTCGATCCGGTTTCGTTCGTCTTTGCCCGTTCTGACTATCACAGTGCAGCCGCCGAAGAGAGACCTTTCAGAATTCAACCAGTTATCAGCAAAGCTTCTTAATTGCACGGCCAGATCTCTGTTGGTGGGGGTTAAGCTCATTCACGGCTCGGAAACGGGCGGATTCGGGACTCCGGATGTGTCGTTATCCGGCGGTCGCGAAGAACTCCGCTCCGGCGCATGGACTGACTTGCGGTTCCCTGCTGAGAGCTTCGGAACTTACGGCACACCACCCCACTGGAAAGATATTCGTGAGATCGAGCTTAGCTTCTCCCATGAACGTACCTATGAGGGGATGGACCCGATAGAAGTGGAAATAAGATCCCTGACCGGAGAACTTAGAGAAATTCCCCACGGGCCTCGCCTGACTCTCCAGGGTTTAGCTCACGCCTTAAACTCGGATCTTCGACCTGTAGCGCAATTCCTGGAAGATGATAGAGGTGCAGTCAGGTGCGCTCGGCAGGTTTGGTCTCCAGGTCCTCCCTATGCGGCCGATGATTCCGGGCTTCTTATCCCGCCCCCGCATCCCTATCCGCGAGAATCAGCAGATGAAATCCTCCGCGGGAGAATTATGGGTCGCTCGGTCGACTATCCGTTAGCGTGGGGAGACTGTCCGTCTGTGGTCCTGGAGTGGTGTCACTTCCTTAATCGTCACCATTTCATGAGACAACTGCTCATCGCCTTCGTGCAGACAAGATGCGAACGGTACATCGGGGAGTTGGGCAGGGTCATATCAAGTTGGATCGATTCCAACTCTGCGCCCGTTGGTTCCAACGGAGGTGCGGGACCTTCCTGGGAAACGCTTACTGTGGCCTGGCGGCTCAGGGAATGGCTTTGGGTGGCAGGCATAGCATGGCCGGTCGAGGCATTTCAGAAGTCGGTAAAATTGGACATGCTGCGCTCGATATGGGAACACGCGCGCAGCCTTATGGATCATAGAGGGCACCCCAACAACTGGATCATCGTGGAATCTTCCTCTCTGGCCCTTGCCGGGATCTGTTTTCCCGGATTCCGGGAAGCCGAGCTTTGGATGAAAACAGGGATAGAAAGACTCAAAACGGAATTCCATAGACAGTTCTTCAAGGACGGCGTGCACTTCGAAATCTCGCCCATGTATCATGCGATTTGTTTGCACGCGATGCTTGAGGTCAAGCAGGCTGCCGCGGCAAGAGAGATGCCTCTTCCCGAGACATTCGGTAGGCCGCTTGAAAGGTGTTTTGACTACCTCGCGGCCCTGTGTCGCCCCGACTTCACCTGGCCGTCCCTGAACGATTCCGGCTCCGTGTCTTCAGATTACACCACTCTAATGCGCAAAGCCGGAGAAGTATTTCAGCGCGAGGATTTCCAATGGATCGGATCGCGAGGGGATACGGGAACACCTCCGCCTGGTAGATTCCGTGTCTTTCCGGATGCGGGAATTGCTGCATTCCGGTCTGGACATCACCCGGACGCGAATTTCTTGGTTTTCCGGGCCGGACCGCCGGGCGCGGCACACGGGCACGGGGATGCGCTCTCCATTGATGTAACGGCTCTCGGTGTTCCGCGGCTTGTCGATCCCGGAATCACCTCCTACGCTCCGGATAAATTGACTCAGGTACTATCGCTCACCCGCGGCGCACAATGTCATCATGATTGATGATCGCGGGCCGGACCGCTCCGCTTTGACATTCCGGGAAAAGGTCCGGAAGGCCGGATCTGACTTTTCGTGTTGGAGTGATGAATCTCTGGATGTAGCCACCGGAGTCTGTCACGGGCCCTGGGAAGGAATCAGAGATAAGTACGTTCTCACCCGTACCGTAGTGTTCGTCAAGCCGGATTACTGGATTGTCAGAGACCGGGTGGATGGCTCGGAAGAGCACGAGATATCAGCTCATTGGCAATTCTATCCGAGCAGAGTGGAGATAGACATCAAGACGCTCGCAGCACGATGCGTAGATGCACGCGGCCCCGGATTCGAGCTGAAGCCGTTGTTGGCTGCCAACAGAGCCGACATTGAAATCTCGACAGGATTGTTGAGCCCGCCCCGAGGATGGGTGTCTCTGAACGGCTCGGATGTTCCCGCGACGAGCTGTATTTACCGGGTGAAGACCTTTTTGCCGACCACACTAATTTGGCTTCTGCTGCCTTTCGAGAAGGGTTTTGCTTCAAGGATTCAGGCAATCCGACGGGATTCGGATGAAGGAGAAGTGACTCTGGAAATTCGGTTCCCGGAGGGACGGAACGACTTAATTAGGCTGGGCAAAGAACGGGTTGACGCGAAACGCCTCGGCCAGAACCCACCTGCATCGCGATAAGAATGCTCCGAGTTCGCGATTAGGCCTCGTGTAGGGCGGCCCGTGGCCGCCGTCCCGCGCCTCGCGGGATCGGGCATGGCCCGACCTACCCGCTCCGCCGACTCTCGAAATTCCCTCAAAGATGTCCTTCGAGGTGCTCTTCCGCCACAGTGGTCACATGGTGTCCGGCGTCTTCCAGTGGTGTTCGCCATCGAGGATCAGCGTTTTCGTCAAGCTTGAACTGCACGATCGTGGCTCGCGTCAATTGAGATAACCCGTTCCCGGGCATTTTCAGCAGCATAGGCCAAGCAGGCCCGGATGTCGTCGCGAGTGAGAGCCGGGTATGCAGCCAAAATGTCCTCAAAGCTGTCGCCGCTTGCCAGGTAATTTAGTATGAGCCATACCATGATTCGCGTCCCTTTGACACAAGGCTGACCGTGGCACACGTTGGGATCTACGCTTATTCTTTCCAGGAGCGGAGACATGTCGATCCTCCAGCATCAAACTACACTTTGTGACTTCCCGGTCAGGTGATAGTTCCTATAAGTTTGAAAGGACACCCGTAAGCACGGTATTGGAAGCTTCCGAGCATCGGTTGCAGCCCTCACATTTTGTGGAGAGAAGGACCGACCAGCATAACCACAAGCACAATCCCTCCCAACACCAGGCCGCAACAGACCAGCGCCGGTAATATGAAGGCCAAGACCGATCTTCCGGTGCTTATGCCGTGCACTTCCCGGATGCCGATAACCGTGATGTATATCTTCCATATCAGCCCGATAACTCCACCAATCACCGGCAGTACGGCGAACAAATCAGTCGCCATAGAATAGCAAACCACCCTAAACGTGGCCTCGAAGTCTTCCTTTGCGCCACCGACCAAAAAAAGCGAAACGTGGAGCAAAACGGCCGACATAACAATGCCCATAAATACTAACAGGGGTACGAGGAAGCCGATGGCGACTGCCTTTCCTTTTGATAAAACAATCACCGTCGTTATTGAGTGGCCCAGAGCAAGGGACCACGTGTAGCCGATCATGGCCCCTACAGTTCCCACAATGAGAGCGTAGAGGAGCGGAATCAGAAGCCCGCCCTGATGAGGTATTCTGTCAAAGAAATTGTTAGGTGAAAAAAGACTCTGCTTAACGGTTTGAATGATTCCCTGCAAGAAGCCGAGATGTTCCTGATCTTCCCAGGGGCAATATTCGTCTCGACGCACGAAGACAACCTCAGGCGGTTGCGGCGAAAGGGCACCGCCTCTGGAATCTCCCGCGGAGGGCTTTTCCTCCTTGGAATTGTTGGGAGCCTCCAGAGGCGCTCCACACCAAGAGCAGGCTCTTGGCCCTCCACAGGGACAAAATCTCGACCACACTTAGGGCAAGTCACATCACTCTCCTTCCCCGATTTCGCTCATCCGGGCCCATGAATAAGAAGCATCTCAAAGCATGTGATCGGCTATCCAATCCCGGCTCGCCACGTCTGCAACTCTGATGCGACGCGGGCTGCCATTGCTGTCTTGCAGGCATATCCACTCCCCACGTGATGACTCCTTTGCGTATCTGCGGATAACACTGCCGATTATGGATTCCTCGTGAGGATCCGGGCGTCCCACCGCCAGGACCAGCGGGCCGGGAAAATCTTCCGGACTAAACAGAGAACCTGCGTCAGCTAACCGTTCAATGCGCTGGTTTTCCGTTTCATTCCGGCCTACGACTATCTTCAAACCGGGCCTCACTCGGAGGTGCCGCCCCACGTGCAACAATTCAAGGTCGGCAGGGGACACTTCATCTGTGTGGGCCAACAGGTCTCGAACGCGATTGGAAAAGCCCTTATCCGTCAACAGACAACCACCGGCAGGCGGCGAATAGCCGGACAGGCCCAACTCGGCAGCCATTCGTAGCTGGGTTTTTCGCCCTCGCCCCGCGACGTCCAGGAGTCGCTCTCGGTCTACAACCCCCGTTTCTTCTGGTCTCGTTGGGGCGAGGCGTTTGGCGGAAAGTGGCCTGAGCACAAATCCTTCGCAATCTGACTGCTTGTCTATAAGACGGATGGCATTTCTCCGCTGAGACATGGGTCTTTGGCCTACGACTTCGCCGGTGACGATGAAGGATGCCCCAATTTCCTGCGCGAACTCTTTTGCCTTAATAAAAGTGTAAATGCGGCAGTCTATGCAGGGATTGAGATTCTTCCCATGGCCGTACCGGGGATTACGAATGAGTTCGAGGAAATCCTTCCCCTTCGGGAAAAGTCTCAGAGGTACATCCAACTGGCGGGCCAGCTCGCGGACCGGAGAATCCTCGACTCCAGCGTCCAGCGGGGAAAAGAAAGAGGTGAAATGGACCGCGACCACATCTATACCCTGGCGTTTCACCAGATAAACGGCCAGGGCGGAATCCAGCCCTCCGGACAGTAGAGCAACAGCCTTTCTGCCCGGTGGTGATTCTTTAGGAGCGGGACTAAAAGACATCGGCTGAGAAGACATAAATCTCCGTCCCCTTGTCTTTCCAAGCGTCCATGGGCAAGCCTGCCTTCCTGCAGGTCTCCTTCAGGAATGTGATTCGGTCCCAGTTCCGCTCGGATGCCACCTGCGGGAGAAGCAGACCGGAAAACACACCTCTCTTTATCATAATACCGTGTTTCCCGATTTGGATCTCTTCCGGATCGTTAATCTGAACCAGGGGAGTAAGCGCGGATATCTCCAGATCCAGGTAGGGCAGTTCATCAGCGCTTACAGGACGGAAACGCGGATCGCGACAGGCCGCGGCCTGCGCCATTTCTGCAACATTCTCGTACAGAGGGTCGTCGGCATCGAGCGATCCTATGCATCCTCTCAACATTCCTTGTTTGTAAATGCACACGAACGCCCCACATCCTTCTTTGAGCTTTTCGGTGGAGGGCGTAAACGCAGGAATCGCCTCCCCTCGGCTTTTCGCCTCGATCACAGTCAGGGCGATTCGGCGAAGCTCCTGCTTCTCGTCGTCCGTGAGACCCAGATCTGCGCCAACCATTTTCTTTTCTGACGACATCCTCTTATCCCTCCCGTTGATAGGCGAACACGTTGTAGGTTCAAAACCATGAGGTCAGGGAAACGTGGGAAGCGCGGTTAGTCCGGCTGTCTCGTCAAGCCCCATCATGAGGTTCATGTTCTGAACCGCCGCACCGGATGCTCCCTTGACCAGATTGTCCAACGCGGCCATCGCGACAACCCACCCGGTTCGTTCATCGAGTTCCACTGACAGGTGGCATTGGTTCGAGCCCCGAACAAGCGCGGTGTCTGGAAAGATTCCTTTGGGGAGAACCCTTATGAAAGGCTCCGACCGGTAGTAATCCCGATATGCTTCGCGAATGGCATCACCGGAAATGGGTGCCCTTAGAGGCACGTAGATGGTGCTCACCATGCCTCGTGCAACGGGAATCAGGTGCGGGGTGAACCTCACCTTTATCGGTCTACCCGCTAATTTAGATAGCTCCTGTTCCATTTCGGGGATATGCCGGTGTCCGATGACACCGTAGGGTTTGAAGCCTTCGCCGACCTCGCAGAAGCTGGTGCCGAGCTTGGCTGCACGGCCCGCGCCGGAAATCCCGGACTTGGAGTCCACCACAGGGCAACTGGTATCGACTTCACTGAGCCCGATGAGCGGTGCGACTCCTAAAATCGCGGTTGTTGGATAGCATCCCGGGTTAGCAATAAGGGCAGCTTCTCGTATGATATCCCGGTGAATTTCGGGGAGACCGTATACTGCTTTGTCAAGAAGCGCGGCCGCTTTGTGAGGACCGTACCACTTTTCGTAAGTTTCCAAGTTATTGAGGCGAACGTCAGCCGACAGGTCTACCACCTTGAGGCCCGCATCCAGGAGCGGCTGGATGAGGCCCGCTGACTCGCCATGCGGAAGAGCAAGAAATGCGACATCGGCCTGAGCATTGCTTTTTAGCTCATCAAGGGGGCTCAGAGGAAAATCCAGTTCCGCCGTGACAAAAGGAAGAACTTCACCGGCCTTCTTTCCCGCCCAGTTGCGGGAGCTGCCTCCGACGATTGCAGCGTGAGGGTGCGATGCGAGTATGCGAATAAGCTCCAACCCGGTGTATCCGGTGGCGCCGAAAACCAGTGCATGAATCATCTTGTTTATTCCTGTCGAGCAACGGAATCGCAGTCGGAAGCCGTTGCAGATCCTTGCGGAAGTGTTGTATCGTGCGACTTTCCCGGAGAAGTCGGCCGATGGCTAATTACTCCTTTTCGCAAATACGGTTTCGTATTCTGGTACCATAGCCGTCATTCCCGCGCACACGGTCCCGCGAGACGCGGGATGCCGGTTGTTCGCGAAAGGCCGGCAGGAAGAAACTGTCTCAAAACTTCGCATGGAGTTCAAATCGTGCCACAATCGAGGCTGCGATGTGTTTTGTTTCCCTCACCCCAACCCTCTCCCATAGGGAGAGGGAGCAGGTCCAGAGCAGTTTTACACTTCCCTCGCCCTCTGAGAGAGGGACACAGGGTGAGGGATTTTCTCGTTTCTAGTCCCGCGTCTCGCGGGACTGCCTGGGAATGCCTGTCGAGAGGCTCTGCCTCGACTATGATAGTGAAATGAAGCCAGTTTGCGGGCAGAGCCCGCGAGATATAGGTTCCCAGGCAGAGCCTGGGAACCAGAACCTTATTTCGAAGTGCGGTGTCCTGTTTCAGGCAGTGATGCCTGTGCTTTCACTCCTATCCGACGTCGTAACCTCGGACTCCGATCCGGAGGTAGGTTGGGCCATGCCCGACGCAATACGGCGGCCGCAGGGCGCCCTACGCGATGCCGCGTACGCGGGAATGACGGCAATGGTACCGGAATAGGAGACCGAATTTAGGCATTAGAGAACTAGGTTGCACCATCACGGGCGCCAATTTCAGCGAATGTTGCCCACCCATCCGGAATCCAGGCGATAATTGGGGGCCTCCTTGGTTATCACCACGTCGTGAACATGAGATTCTTTGAGACCGGCAGGAGTAATCTTCATAAAATGGGCTTTCGCGCGAAGTTCGTCAAGATTGCGAGCCCCCAAGTACCCCATGCCCGCCTTGAGACCGCCCACAAGCTGATTGACGGAATGCTCCACAGGCCCTTTTGCCGGAACCATTCCCACTATTCCTTCCGGAACCAATTTGTTTTCCGGCACTCCTTCGTGCTGGCCATACCGGTCACGGGATCCTTCTCTCATGGCCTCCAGAGATCCCATCCCTCGGTAAGACTTGTAAGAGCGCCCCTGGTAGAGCACCATCTCACCGGGACTTTCATCTGTTCCTGCAAACAGCCCTCCGATCATGACGGTATGCGCACCCGCTGCGAGGGCTTTGGTGATATCGCCCGAGAATTTGATGCCACCATCGGCTATAATTGGAACTCCAAATTCCGAGGCCTTCTTCGCGCACTCCATAATCGCGCTTATCTGAGGCACGCCGACCCCTGCGACGATGCGAGTAGTGCAAATCGAGCCTGGGCCGACTCCTATCTTTATCCCATCTGCGCCGGCTTTCACGAGATCTTCCACCGCGTCAGCCGTGGCCACGTTGCCGCCAATCACCTGGACATCGCCGAAATTGCGTTTGATGTCACTGATTGCATCCACGACATTCTTTGAGTGACCGTGTGCGGTATCGACGACGATCACATCGACTCCCCGACGGATAAGCGTGGACACTCGTTCTTCTCGGTCAGGGCCTACCCCCACTCCAGCTCCTACGCGCAGGCGGCCGAGCGGGTCCTTTGCCGAATCGGGGAATGTAATTGCTTTTTGTATGTCCTTAATGGTGATGAGCCCCTTAAGGCGGTTGTCTTTGTCGACGACCAGCAGTTTTTCGATGCGGTGCTTGTGCAGCAAGGCTTTGGATTCTTCAATACCGATCTTGTCGTCTACCGTAACCAGGTTCTCACGGGTCATGACCTCCGCAACCTTGAGATCCATGTTTTCCACGAAGCGGAGATCCCGATTTGTCAGGATGCCTGACAAATAGCCGTTTACGGTAACCGGAACACCTGAAATATGGTACTTCTTCATTATTTGGAGCGCATCCGCTATTTTCTGATCGGGATTGATAGTAATGGGATCCACGATCATCCCGGATTCCGACCGCTTCACGCGATCTACTTCTCTAGCCTGATCTTTGATAGCGAGGTTCCGATGGATAATCCCGATTCCGCCCTGCCGAGCCAAACTGATAGCCATTTCGGATTCTGTCACTGTGTCCATGGCAGCGCTGATCAGGGGGATGGTGAGGACAATTTCCCTGGTCAGTCGCGTCAAGACATCGACCTCGGAAGGCAGTATTTCTGAATAACAAGGCATTAGGATTACATCGTCAAAGGTGAGAGACTCGCTAATTACCATCCAATTTTCTCCCTCCTAACGTGTGGAATGAATTTCCTTCTCTCGAAGTAAGCGCTCAACATAGTCGCGACTTTCTTCAGGATCAACCGAAACTTTTAGAGCAATGTCAGCATACAGTCACAGCCGAAATTTGCGGGTGGCTTCGTGGGGTGGGCTTTCTAGCCCGCCATTGAACAGGGGTTTCCCCAGGCAGGCAGTCCCGCGCCTCGCGGGACTGCCTCACAAGACTGAATGGTTACAGAGCATTGTAAGCATCTTTTCTCGTTCTCAAGCTCTGCTTGGGAATGCCTGTCGCGAGGCTCTGCCTCGACTATGATGGTGAAATAAACCAGTTAACGGGCGGAGCCCGCGAGATTTGGATTCCCAGCGGAGCCTGGGAACCAGAAAAACTAAACGAGGTTCGGCTCCCGGTACTTAACGTACCGCAGGCGGGCTCGCCTCGATTGCCCGGGTTTGCTCCAATGCCTTGGTTATTGATCCCGCAACGGAGCTTGTGAACAGGCCAAATAAACTTTCCCACTTCTTCTTCGGGTAAACTATTACGGGTTCTGTTTTGATGCCGCCCAGCTTCGCTGCAATCTTTACCGCATCGTAAAAGTTGCCTATGGTATCCACCAATCCCAACTCTTTGGCCCTCTCGCCCGTAAAGAACCTTCCGTCCGCAATCTCGTGCAGTTTGACTTTGTCTATCTTGCCCTTGCGACCCGCTGCCACATCGGAAATGAACTGCTCGTGAACTTCAGCCGCGAAATTTTGCAGAATGTTCCTCTCATCGTCGGTCAACGGTCTTACGCCGGTCCCGAGATCCTTATACTTGCCGGCTTTGATAATGTTCACGTCCACGCCGATCTTTTCGATGACTTTGTGTATTTCGGGCAGCATCATGATGACCCCGATGCTCCCTGTGATGGTTCCCCGGGAACAGACAATGTTGTTTGTACTGCTTGCTATATAGTAAGCGGCCGACGCTCCCACGGTTTCCATGGAAGCGACAACGGGCTTTTTCTTCTTAATCTTAACAATTTCTCGATAGATCTCCTGGGCAGGCGCAACCGTACCGCCGGGGGAGTTTATGCGGATCAGAATCGCCTTAATGGAAGAATTCTTTGAAAATTTGCGCAATTGTTTGAGGGTCTCGTCCGAGGACATGATCGTTCCCCCGATATTTATCACCCCAATCTCATTTCCGACCGCAAATACTCGTTCCAATGCGGTACCTTCTATACCTTCATTGGAAACCAGCGAAACTGCCACGAGCACCGCCACAAATCCAGCCACCAGAAAAAGAATAACAAGGATGGCTAAGCCGGTCCTCGATTTCTTCATGGTATGTCTCCCCTCTGACCAGACTTCATCAATTTAGCCCAAATATCAAGAAGTTGGCCGATGAATTCCTCAAAGAATATTAAACGTTAGCAGAATTTTTGGTCCCCCGCAAGCGGTGTGCTTGGGGTGAAATCCCGCGCCTGGCACCTGGGTGCGGCGTGCCCCTGCACGGCACTCGACGTACCCGTGCAAGCTCTTAGTAGGATGCGGTGAATTCCGCGGACGCAGAGGAACCGCATCGCTCGCGGTATGACTCGGATGATGCGGTTCCTCCGCTTTGCCCAGGGTCACCCCATCGCTACGTTACCTTGATCCTTTCCCCCAAAATCATTGACAAAAAAGGCGGAAGACGAACCATTGCCGCGGGTGCAAGTCATGTTTTATCAGGAAGCGGACGGAACAGTTCCGGTGATGGCCTGGTTGGAGAATCTCCGGCCACAACCAAAGCACCGAGCTAGGTTGTAGGTCGGCCCGTGGCCGACGTGGCTCACGCAACCACGGCGGCCACGGGCCGCCCTACCACAGGCGAAAGAGTTTCTGGTAGCTTGTAGGATGCGGTGAATTCCGCATCTTGCGGGATGAACCGCATCGCTCGGGCCGGTGGGACAGGCATCTTGCCTGTCGTCATGCCCGCGTAAGTGGGCACCGGTAGGACCGGCCTCCGTGCCGGTCATTCATTTGCCACCGGCGGGGTTGCGGGACAGGCGTCCCGCCTGTCGACGGGCAAGATGCCCGTCCCACTGCGCTACTACCCGGATCGGAGTCCGGGGTGACGAATGGCAGGCAGGATGCCTGCCCCACTATTCTTTATACAGCCATATTCCGCGAATGGTGCGGTGCCTCCGCATTCCCGGGGATCATCACAACATCCTGCTTGTGGCATACGTCTCCGCGGTAAACGATTGCCTTTTCCTTTAACTACTCCATCGGCATTTCGACAATCCCCAAGCTTCCCTTCAGCCCTTCCGTTTCCTCGTGTCCGGTCAGTTTCAAGAATGCCTTTTCCAGGTTGCCCTTTGTCCTGGCAATAGTATTCTTTATGTTGGCAGGAGTATCGGAAGCTATGATCTTCCCCTTGTGAATGATCGTGATCATAGTGCATATCTCTTCAGCAACCCCAAGAGTGTGCGTGGACATAAATACGGCCATCCCATGACTGCGAGCCATCTGCATAAACAGGTCCTTCACCAGCCGCACTCCGCGTGGGTCCAATCCCACCATGGGCTCGTCGATTATAAAGATCTTCGGTCGGTGAAGCAGTGCCGCGCTTATGATGAGACGTTGCTTCATGCCGTGGGAGTAGCCCTCAATCAATTCATCTTTCCAGTCGGCCAGTTCGAACATCTCGAGGTACTGCATCCCGATCTTCTCCAGGTGGCCGTTATCCACTCCGTAGATTCCCGCGCTGAACTGAAGAAACTCCCAGCCGGTCAGCTTCTCATAAAGGTATGGCCTGTCGGGAACAAAGCCGGTGATGGCTTTCGCTTTTTCAGGCTCCTTTGCCAGGTCGTAGCCGCCCAGGATTATGGTCCCCGCGTCGGGCTTCATCAGGCCTGCCAGCATGCGGATCGTGGTGGTCTTGCCGGCGCCGTTCGGCCCTAGGAATCCCATCACTTCACAGGGTGGCACATGAAGCCCTATTTGGTCTACGGCAAGTGTCTTGCCAAACCTCTTTGTCAGGTTTTCGATATGAATCATCTTATGTAACCATTCAGCGGGCCTCAAGATTCATCGCAGAGTCCGCAGAGAACGCAGAGATAAAAAGCTTATTCAATGCCGAGTCGGTCATCGCGCGTACAGTCGGGCAGTCATTGCCTTTCCCGCGTCGCGAGATCACGTATCGCAATCTGCCTTGCCCTAAGTGCACAGACGTTCTGAACAAACACTATTCTCTGCGGTCTCCGCGTTCTCCGCGGTGAACCATGTCCATGTTATTTCAAATCATCTCGTAACGCATCTGTTCCACTATTTTATCTCCAAAACCTTCAGTCGCAGTCGCCCAAGGAAAGATACGACGTTCACGTGTTTATCCACATCGCCATAAAGGAGAGTCACGTACGAAGGGGTCACGGGTAGCTTGTTCCTAAGCGGATCTCCCGTGAACCATCTCTTTCCTGCCCAGTATGCAGCCCATGCATGATAGTAAAAACCACCATCGGCATAAATCAATCCAACTGCCATTTTAGCCGGAAGCCCAATCGCTCTCGCAAGCGACACCGCCAGAATAGCATGCTCCTGGCAAGCCCCTTGCTTTGTCTGCAACACTGTGTACGCATCCGGAACCGAAGCAGTCGGGACCTTTTTCAAATACTTGAACACCCACTGGTTGATGAGCTCTGCCGCCTTGATCGGATTATTTTCGCCGCCCACAATTTTCCGAGCCGTTTGAATTATCTCCGGGTTGTCGCTCCTAAGAAAACGAGAAGTGGCCAGAAAGGGCTCCATTGCTGGATCTTTGCAGGGCAGGGTATATGTGGCCTTCGGGAGAGTTTCCCTCGTGATCACGATATCGGAGCCTTTCCATGATTGCCGGAAATCATCGCTTGGAACCGCCCAGTCCTTGCTGCCCTGCATACGCAACCGAACCAGCTTGAGATCGTCTCTGTCGGGAATGGAGCCTTCAAGAGGGACCGCAGCCAAAGAGATCATGTCAGGGAGTTCGCGAGTCGCATGCATCTCCCGCATGATATCGGCCTTGTCCGAGCGTGTGACCGTGATCCCCAGCGGCATGCGCCCTTTCAGCAGACGACCCTGGTCATCTATCCACGAAGTGAGTTCCAAGTTGCGCAAAGAGGCGTGTACTTGCCAGGCTTGCACTTTCTTTCCCGCCACTTCCAGGTCCGCTTTTTCCAAAACTTTAATGGTCGCGTTCCATTTGTGCCCATCCAAAGGATCGAAGATCGGGAGTCGAATCTCCTCGCCGACATGTAAGCCTGTGAGCGGAACCGGCAATCCCAACGACCTTGATATTCGGGGCCTTTCGTAAAGTTTCAGCCGCTTGACCCCTCCACCCTTGGAGGCCGGCATTTCAAGGATCAGATCTCTGCCCTCCATGTGGCCCTTCTGCTCGAATGAAATGATGCCGGACGACACTTTCAAATGAAAGGATATCAGCCGGAAGTTTGTGTCCAGGGTGGAGTGGGTGAAGATTCGAACCGGCTTTATCTGACCTTGAAGGTTCAAGGAGATGTTCAATTCGTCTCGCAGCGTCCATTGGTCGCGATTTCGGAATTGCCTGGAACGACCAAAGCCTGCGTAGGAGCCTCCGATTCGAATGAGAAACCAGTCATCTGTTTCAGCCCGCGAAATCTGGAAGTTCTCTGTGATTTCCGAGCTTCCACCGGGAAGGTAGCGGTCCGCGAGGAGCATGCCCAAGAGTACAAGCCAGACGCCCACAATTGCGGCCGTCAACAAAGGACTAAAACGAGATCCTGAATGTCGTGACAAACCGAACATAAGCTATTGAACCAACTTGCTGTAAAAATATGCACGTGCGGCGGCTTGCGGAAGGCCCTTTATCAGGGCAACAATTGCCGTGCGCCGATTAGTTTTCACACGAAACGACCCTTGAGTGTTTTAAAGAGATCTTCGTTATTCTTCAAAACTTGTCCCGCTTTGGCTTCAGTCATGCCGGCACCCAACAAGATTCTCAAGGCAGATTCACGGGTTATGAGATCGTCGGGGTCATGGGCGTCAGTGTCAACTACCAGTCGAGCGCCCTGATCAAATGCGGTAGTCGCCACATGGCCGTTGGTAATACTATGGCCCGCTCTGGCAGTAATTTCCAGAAAGACACCCTTATCCGCGGCCAGCCGTGCCTCAGTGGGGCTGATAAATCCAGGATGGGCAAGTATGTCCGCGCCGGCCTCGATTCCGGCAAGATTTGTCCCTGATGCCACGGGTTCGACGGGAGATTCACCGTGCACCACAACGAATACTGCTCCGAGCCTTCTCGCTTGGCCAACCAGTTCCGCAATTTGGCCCGGGGGCGCGTGCGTGATTTCGATCCCGGGGATCACGAATGTCTCTTGAAATCGATTCAGATCGCCGGCAACCTTGACTATCCTTGGGACAATCCAATCCAAGTTGGATCCGTCCGCATGGTCCGTCAGACCAATGGCTCGATAACCGATATTGCAGGCCCTGCGCACCAATTCGCTTGGAACAAGAGCTCCGTCGCTCAAAATGCTGTGAGTGTGAAAGTCAATCACGTTCGCCTCCGTTGGTGCGATCTAATCTCACAAGCGGCTGATATTTCGCAATATTCTGTTACGTCTTGTCGAGGCGTGACTTTGGTTGAGACCGATTCGCTTTCAAGCAAGTGATACCGAGTTTCCGGTAGGGGCGGGTTTCAAACCCAATGCTGTTGACTTAAGCCGCATGCCCCTTGTCCAGGAACTTTACCTTCGACGGGCCTTCACCTCGTCATTCCGGCGGAGGCCGGAATCCAGGTTTTCCTAATCTCCCCTGGACCCCGGCCTTCGCCGGGGTGACGGTGGGGTAGACGGAGGTCCCTTAAGTCAACAGCATTGGGTTTCAAACCCGCCCTTACATGTCGGCGTGCTCGCGCACGCGGTAATCAAGACAAGGTGTGTGGGGCGGACTTTCCAGCCCGCCGTTTTCCGTCATTCCCGCGCTCGTGGTCCCGCGTTTTGCAGGGTAAATTGGACAAAACTTTTGGCAACTACTATAACTATTCTATTGCGTCTTATCGAGGCATGATTTTGGTTGAGACACTACGTTGACTCGTGCCTCTACAGGATACATGGACGTGGCAAAAACTCCAAGCGCACATCAGCCTCTCTCGTACAGTCTTTGGTTTGGAGTGGCCGAAGCGTGTGGATGCGAGGAGCAACGCGACAGGTCCCGCGAAGCGCGGGACTGCCCCTGGCGGGAAAGGGCAAGGTGAGCGGGATTTTTGAGCAGATCCTCCGCTCTTATTTTAACACCTACTCCCGTTCGCGCGAATCGAGTAGGGCGGCCCGCGGCCGCCGCATTGCTTCGGGCATGGCCCAACCTACCTCCTGATGCTGATTCGCTTTCAAACGAGTGACACCGTGCTCTCAGTGGGACAGGCATCTTGCCTGTCGTCATGCCCGCGTACGCGGGCATCCAGACTGGTCCTCGGATCGAAGTCCGGGGTGACGAATGGTCGGCAACATGCCCGGCCACGGAAACGAGGCTGGACGACGCCGTCAAAAATCTCTTTCAATAGCCTCAGTTTTATTCTAAGATCGGCTCCAATGGCGAAGTCTTGGTCTTGCCAATTCCGAAATGAAGCTGAGGTGAATCCAACCCTATCCCTGCCGGCATTGATCTTGCCGCAGGTTCGGGGCCACAGGTGTAAGTGAAGCTTGCCGCGATTGATCTGATGAAACTCATACTGATGACTTGCATGGACGCATAGCGTTAAAGCGATTCGACAGGCGATGGAAAAAAAAGAGGCACGCATAAATTGTAGCGGTTGTGGGACATCCTACAAGGTGAAAATTCCCGTAACGGACAAACCCGTTAGCTTTAAGTGCAAGAAATGCGGGAAAGTTCTCAAGCTCAGGATCAAGTCGGTCCCTGCAAAATCCGCGGAGCCGACTCCGGCTCCTCTCGACCCAATGATGGAACCGCCCCCGAATTTCGAGACTACCCAGCTCCCGGATTCCAATGACTACGATAACAGGCGTGGCGGGCTTTCTTTTCAGGCATCTAATCTGGAACCTCATTCCTTTGGCCAGTCGCTTGAGCCGCCGCCTGTACAGGACAAGAGCCGTCGGTGGATAGTTTTGTCGGGGGACATAGTCAAGGGGCCGTTTGTGGACGACGAGATAGTCGCCATGATACGCGACGGAGATATAACGGCTGATACGTCGCTCAGGATGGGGGAGCGGCCATGGATCAAAGCCGCTGAAGTCGCCAACTTCCGAGACCTGTTTCCAAAAAGCGAAACAAGGTCGAAGAGAGGACCTCTCGCGTCCATTACTTTGGTCAAAGATACAGAGGTGGGTGAGGAGCATCTGTCTTCAGTACCACCTTTTTACAAGCAATTGTCCGCGGTCGTCCAGTATCCGATATCAGGGGGAGCTTGGCAGCCTTTGGCGGTATTTATCGGTATTGCGTTTGTGCTTTGTACGGTTTTATCGTTTCAATTCCTGGTGGGGTTGCCGTTAAGCTTGATAGGTTGGATACTACTCTACGGGTACCTGAGCGGTCTCATGCAGTTCAGCAGTCACTCTCCAGCCAGCCCTCCGCCTAATTGGGATTTTGGTGCCGCTAAAGAGATGGTGACCCAAGGAGGCAGAACTTTGCTCGTTCTGCTCGTGTGTTCTCTTCTACCCGTAGGCGTTCTTATCCTTGGCACGATAGCATGCTTTCTGAATTCCGAGCCCCTGGTCGGGTACATCCTTATGGCTTTGGGCATTCTCGTTTATGTTGCGTCACTTTTCGTAGTGCCTGCATCTCTTGTTGTCCTGGGCAGCTCACAGAAGATAGGGACCGCATTCAGCCCCGGCAAGATTGTTGCTCTGATAAAGGGGGGTGGACGGCCCTACCGTATGTTGGCCGTTGTCTCTCTGGTCGCGGGGCTGATTTGCATGCTCACTGCGGTCGCCGCGATGTTCCTCGTTGACGTTCCGGACATAGGTTTCTTGGTGGCCGGTCTTGCCATGGCCCTGGTTCTTTCTTACGGCCATTTTGTCTGGTTTCACGTTCTTGGGAGATTTGCCGGGGAAAATGGGCAACTGACGCGTCAGGTTCTGTCTGCTAAGGCCGTTTGATATGAAGAAGTCGATCCCGGAAATGAATCTGAATGGTCCCGGCGGAAACGCCCCGAGAATTGTGGCTATCCCCGCGCTTATTCTGTTGTTGTTGGTGCTTTGGTGCCAGGCTCATGCCTTTGATGTGTTCGACCTAGTTCCGGGTGTCATCGAGGCCCCGGAATTCAAAGGGAAAGACCCCATTCAGAAACTGCGTTTGGTCGCCGATCTGCTGCGGACAAATAGGGTTAAGCAGTCTGATATAGCTTACGTCGCTCTGGATTGGGCGGACCAGTACGCGAGAGAACCATCGGACCAGCTTGAACGGTTGAAGAGATGGGCGGAATTGGCAAACGATGAGCAGTTGGGTCACATTAAGATCCCGAGAGATTTCTTGAACCGTGTTTTGGTCGCTGAGTATCTGGTAGGCCAAACACCCTACCTCAAGGGCTCACCTCGCAAGAAGCTGGAAATATTGGCTAAACTCGCGAAAAAGAATCTCGTGGACTGGTCGGTGGCCCTCGCCTATGCCCGGCTTTACGCAGGCGGCTTAATCACAGGTGCGAAGAATTACGACGCCAGGTCTCCGCTTGAGGAGCTGAATGCTCTGAAGAAGCTGAAGGCCTCAGGATTGGTGGGATGGCATTACTGGATGCCAACCGAAGGAATCCTGGCCTCTGAAGTTTTGGCCATGGATCGGGATTATCGAAGGGCCGCCCCTTTCGATCAATTGGTAGAGCTTAGAGAACTTAAGAGAAAAGGCCTAATTACAGTTCAAACCAAGAAGGAACTTGAGAAGCTGCCGGTATGGCGATTGCTGGTGTCCGACTCCTCCTTCCTCAAGGCCGACCCTGCCACCAAGAAAGCCAGGTTGCTGAAGCTGAAGAATGAGGGCTTGGTTTCGGCTTCCACAAATTCCGATCTAAATGAAGTATTCCACCCCATACCCCTGACCTTACCGTTGGAAACAAAACCTAACCCGCTCCCGCAAAAGATTAATCCCCCTGTAAAGTGACGGTACAATTTTTGGGGGGCAAAGATATGCTATATTTGCCAAGATTGTGATTGATAAGGGTGTCAGAGTATGTGACGTGAAAGGAACCTACTTTGTGTGGAATAGCAGGCTTTGTAAGCAACGGCCGATGGCAGGAAGTGCCCGATTTATCCTGGATAGACAGCATCCTCAACCAGATGGACGACCTTTGGACCGCTCCGGGTCGGCTGGAAGAATTTGACGGGCCTCTCAAAGAACTTGTCAGCAGATTCGATGACCTGATGTCATTCGGCTGTCACATGGCTCTCATTGAGGGTGAGAAGTCGGTCGTCCTACCGAAAATGGAACGCGTTGCGGATCTCCTTGGCCGCGTGCTCGAACGAACCGCGGATTTGACCGCGTCGCAAGGGCGCAGCGATGCCCTTGAACAACTTGAGGAGGACGCACGGGACTGTCTGTGGCAAATCAAGGAGGAAGTCCTTGGAAACGTGGTTAGGACCACGAATTTGCTGCCTGAAGGATTCGCGACACCCGATTCCGGGCATGCACGTCATTTTGTGGCGTGGGCGGTCGAGCAAGTGATGGAGAACATTGACCGCCTGGAGGTTCGCGGCCGAGATTCAGCGGGGATAGCAATTCAATGTTTGCTGTTCAAAGATGTCGACTTCGAGCCCATTTTAGGGCGGGATGCTCAAGATGACGGGCCCTGCGGCGAAACACTGAGAAGCGGAGTCCAGCGGATCATAAACACAACGAAACTGGCCGATGCCCGGATCTCTTACACATTTATATACAAGATTGCGAATCTGGTGGGCCGCCTTGGTGACAACACAAGTCGACTCCGCGAGGCCGTTCATGGCGACAAATTGCTGTGGCAAGCGGCAGCCTTTACAGAGCAGGTGAACATTATCGCACACACGCGGTGGGCTTCTAATGGCATAATCAGCCTGTCGAACTGCCATCCCGTCGATGGCTGCCTGCGCGATCGAGATCACCTTGCCACACTTGACGACACAAGCGCGCAATTCGTTCTCAATGGAGACGTGGATAACTATCAGACTCTGATGGATGCGGTGGTGAGGGGTGAAGGATACGACATCGATCCTTTGGTCACCACGGACACAAAGATCTTGCCGCTGTTGTATCGTCTTGGCACAGATTCCGCCAAATTGCCTGAAGATCGGTTCGCAGCAGTTCTGAACGCGTGCGAAGGGTCGATGGCCGTTGTCATGCAGCATCCTCATCATCCGAGAACTTTGTTCCTCGGCCAGAAAGGGAGCGGACAAAGTCTATTTGTGGGTAAACTCAAGGATGGGTTTATGTTTGCCTCCGAGGTCTATGGGCTGGCCGCTCGCACCCGCTGGTCATACAGCCTCTCAGGTACCGAGCGCGGCGGGACTCAAGTAGTTCTAACCGTGGGAGCTTCACATCCGGACCGGATGACCGGCAGGTATTTGGAAGACGGCCGGCCCTTCGGCATCAAAGGCGAACCCATCTACATTCATTCCCGGGATATTTTCCGCGGCTCGTACAACTATTATTTCGAAAAGGAGATACACGAGGCCCCATCCAGCATCAGAAAAACCATCAGACATAAGTACAGCAAGGTTGCCGGCAGAATAGACTTCTCCAAAGAGGGCGGCGGAAGCTTCGGTCCCCTTCTGGGGCGGCTGCGAGATCCTGTGTTGCCCCCTATAAGGAGGGTCACGGTTATCGGTCAAGGAACAGCGTCAGTTGCGGCTATGGGAGCCGCCTATCTGATCGAACGGGCGCTTAGGGGATCTCGTGTTTCAATAGACTGGCGGAAATCCTCGGAGATGTCGGGCTTCCTGTCTGAAGAGCCTCTCGCAGACATGCTGTTGATAGCGATTTCTCAGAGCGGGACTACCACAGACACCAATCGCACGGTGGATGTGGCTGGTTCACAGGGTGCGTGGGTTCATGCCATTGTGAACCGCCGCAACTCTCCTCTGGTGGCCAAGTCCAATTCTCATTTCTATACAAGCGACGGTCGCGACGTGGAAATGGCCGTAGCATCCACCAAGGCATTCTACTCACAGATCGCAGCCGCTAAAATCACGGCCCTCTTATTGGCCCAAGAATTCAACACCTTGGCAGGAGAAGAGATCTACGAAGAAATCCAGGAATTGGAGAAACTCCCCGGCGAAATTGAATCTGTGTTGAGGCAATGCGACACCATCAAGGAGTACGCGGAAAAGTACGGGCCGGCTAACCGCAATTGGGCCGTGGTCGGAAACGGCCCCAACAAGATCGCGGCGGATGAAATCAGGATAAAGCTTAGCGAGCTCTGTTATAAGTCGATTCCTTGCGATTTCACCGAGGATAAGAAGCACATTGATCTGTCAACCGAACCCCTGACATTGGTGGTGGCCAACGATCTGCCGGAACAACTCGTTCAGGACACCGTGAAAGAGGTCGCCATTTTCAAAGCCCATAACGGCAAGCCGCTCGTGTTATGTGCCCGCGGCGAAAAACGTTTTAAGGAGCATGCGGAGCACTTGATCGAACTGCCAACCATTGGGGCAGGATTAGGATTTGTCTTGGCCACGGTAGCGGGACATCTGTGGGGATTTTACGCGGCCAAGGCGATAGATGCTTCCGCTGAAGAACTTCGAAATGTCCGGACCCTGTTGGCGAAGGCCCTGGGAGAACCGGACGGTTGGGACCCGGACGCTTTGAGATCAAAGTTTGGCAAGGTGATGAAGCTCATAGGATCAGGAGAGATGAACGCTTCGCTCCCCGCATCTACGGTTGCAGCTATGGCCCTGTATGCCGCGCGCCTTGAGTACAGCCCACACGGACGCGAGGTAGCGAGAGTTGACATCGAGCAAGGTATAGCAATACTGAACAGTGCCATAGAAGATATGACTCGACCCATTGATACGATTCGACATCAGGCCAAGACTGTCACAGTGGGTATTTCTCGGCCGCAGGAAGTGTTGCCGCCGGTCTTGCTGAGTGCCCTTGAGCAATTATCCGTGCTTCCCGGCCACATCAGGGAGCAGGATCGCCGACTGTTGCGCACCGTGTCTCCTATCATTGTGGCGGTCCAGGGCGGCCTGCTTTACAAAATTGTGAAAGCGACACAGGCCGGGCAGGGCAGCGGCCACCCAGCGATTCAAGTGACCGGCCGATTCGGGGTCTGCGTAGGCAGGCCATCCCGATATGACCGACCCAAGCCGGCCGGTGGAAGTAAACGCACCACGTTAAGGGTTGAACGGGCTGTCTGGAGTTCCGGTCCGGACGGCTCTGAGAGCTTGTTGCTCCTTCCCTTGTTTGATGAGGAAGTGAGTGAGAGCAACGGTGTAATTCTTCTTCATCTCATTTTTGCGGAACAAGCTTCCATTCAACAAAAGATGGCAGTCCTCCGCGCTCTGGGAACGCGGTACCATGATGTAATGGAGTGGCTCGAGGAAATCTCTAATTCGCGGAGCCTGGAGGACGTGCTGTCAGTTGTCTCCCCACGGGACCTGGTTCTCGCTCCTGTAGAGGGTTTGGTGCCTCGGTAAAGCAAGTGATACCGGTTTGCGATTAAAGGCTAAGTGGAGCGGATCTCGAAAGTATCGTCGTAATGCGCAAGTGCGTTGGCCCCCAATTTAGACTGGTGGGACAGTCCCGCGAGGCGCGAGACAGCTTGTCGCCGATGGACGGGCAGGATGCCCATCCCCACTGCAACCCAGCGCGGAACGCGGGGCGTCGCCACCAAATGATTCCTTTTCCGAGATTACTTTTGAGAATTACCACATTTGCCGATTCTCACTTTTTGAGAGCGAACGAGTGGGAGGCCGGTCACGATATTTTTCAACCGTTGTCAGTCGTTGATGGGAAAAAGGGACCGCGAATCCCTCACCTCGCGAGGTAGCCTTCATGGACTAGCGATTCCTTTATCTTGGGTCCCAAACCTTTCGGCACCCTCAAAGGGAATCCCAGCGGACTACGCTTGTCCGCTTTGGGCAGGATTCCGGTCGATGGATCAACGCCGGGATTCAGTTCCCAGATGGCCCGGGCATTGGTTCGGCACCAATTTGCCACGACATAGAGAGGCAAATCCTTGAGTAGTTTCAATCGGCCCAGAAAGTCAAAAGACATCGGCGGCAGGGGAGAAATCGCTACCCCGTAGAAACTCCGGTGGGTGTCGATAATCTTCAGCGCGACCAGCCGAGGGATGATCACTTCCGAGTAGCTCGGCATGACCATGCCCCAGTAGGAGAAGCCTTTAGACTTGCTCACGATCACGTCAATGTTGTCGATTCCATCCACGAAGGCGCAGATCGCCAACAGCCAGTCGGCACCCGACTTCCGGCGAAGGATTCCCCGAAGAATGGTGCTTGCAATTCTGGTGGAAAGGATAGGATCTCTGCGATCGTCCCAGTCATCAGTCACGAGCCACTGGCCCAATGAAGAATCTTTCTTGCCTTTGACGGACCCCAGGGCCCACCATCCCACCCCTCCCGCGCGGTTCCGAAAATTGGGGAGCAGGCCGCTGAGGATGGCCGGAAGATAGATCAGGTCACTGGGGACTTTTTGCTCGGTCAATACCTGCCGAATCATAGGACCGTAAAGCCCCATCCTGTCGAACCACTCCATCATGCCGGCGCGTCGGTCCATCAGCAGGTAGTTTATCTGATCAACGACTCGCGTGGCGACTTCGTGGCGGTCGATGGGGATGCGTACCCCGGCAAAGGTGGCCCCTTGCTTCTGAACGTCAGGGGGTAGAACATAATTGGCCCGAGAATAACCGGGAGCTTCTGCCGCACAGCTCGGCTCGCAAAGGATACCCAGGAACAGTATCCCCGCCAGGATCCCCGTTCCGAGGTTGAAGAACAGACATGCGGGATTGCCGTACTTCCTGTTCATGCACCATTCAATTCGAATGACGGGAAAAAGCCCTTAACCTAACAAGAGATTTCAAACATTGCTCCGATACATGGCATCGACGATTCCAATTCAAGAATTGGCTCTTTCCTTGAGTTCTTTACCTGTCTTGAAAAAAGGTAAGTGTTTGCTTTTGACGGTGATCTGTTCGCCCGTCTTGGGGTTCCTTCCTGTGTAACCTCCATAATTCTTGACCACGAACGAACCAAAGCCGCGTACCTCGATCCTATCGCCGGCTATCAGCGCGGTGGACATGGTGTTGAAGACCATATCCGCCACCTCTTCGGCCTTGCGAAGCGGCAGATCCATCTCTTTAGCCAAGGATTTTACCAGGTCGGATTTGTTCATTGCAAACTCCTGTCATGTCTCGAACTGTTGTCATTTGCGCGTCGGTTAGCAAACGCCCGGCAATTGAGGCCGACTGCGCGCGGCATAGTTTCATGTCGGCGCATTCAAGCCGGGAGTAAACTCCGCCCTCGGTTCCATTTATGCATTGACAGCCGCGCTGCCAGGTAGCTAAGGATCGGTACTCTCCCAATAAAACAAAGTGAGACCCCGAAGAAGGTGAGAGCGCGAAAGCAAGGGTATACTTTTAGACGCGCCGGCAAATTCTTGTCAAGAGATTTTGGACAAACAGCTACAGCAGCGAGGTTGCGAGTGACGATTACAGGAAATGGAACTTGCGCAGCGAGGCCGCAGGATGCTTTTGCCCCGCAAGCGCCGACTTATACCAACCCCCATAGCTAGAGGCTACAACGACACAGGAAAACGTGTAACCATTCAGTCTTGTGAGGCAGGCTTTCCAGCCTGCCGGGGAAAGCCCTGTTCAATGGCGGGCTAGAAAGCCCACCCCACGAAGCCATCCGCAAATTCCGGCTGTTACTGAATGTATACGAAAACGTCAGCAGGACCGTCCCGCGCAGAACGCGGGATTGCCGGTCGGTAACAGGGCGTTTTCCTGTGAATTCGTATTCAAAATCCCCCCTTATCCCCATCTCGGCTGTTAGTTCTTAGCGATACCTGATATTGGATGGCTGGTTCGCTTCATAACCGGGCGAAACCGGCGTAGCCGGGGCTCGATGATTCTTGTACTGGATGTAGGCCTCGTCCAATAGAAGGTCTTTCAGTTCGGCGATTAACCGGTTTCTTTCTCGGGATATGCTCTTAAAGTTGGCGGTAGAGGAGTTGCCACGCCTTCTGCTCCCTATTGTAGCGCAGCGCTGCAAGTCTTTGAAACAAGACTGTTCCTGGTCCGCCAAGTCGCGGCATCTCTCACCCGCTTCAGCCATCCTCTCTCTACGGTCCTTGAGAGCAGCCCGAACGATCCGCGATATTGGCTTCCGGCTTCCACGCGTCGCTATTTCCTGTGTAATTTGCGGAGCAATCGATTCATACTTGACCTTCCGATAACTCTCCATGCCGGCTCGGAGCGACTCATAGGCATTGGACCATTTGGTCTGCTCGCCGTCACACCAGCCGGAGACAGTTTCCGACAAGAGAGGCGTTCCTGTGAGAAGAAGTGTAAGAGCGAGGAGGACAAATACGCGAGTCATAACGGATTCCCCTCCTCACGTTTCAGGAAAAAGCCAAAAAAGTCACTGGTGTAGCTCCGGTCGTACCTGTCAAGGGTGTAGGTTTTCTGTTCGGGAGAGAGCTTGACCCTCTTGACGATTTCTCCTCCACTGTTGCCATAGTACAGATTCCCCACCACGTTGTGAGGATTGGCATCTCCGTGAATAGCCCTCTCACATCCGGCCAGTACGAGAGCCTTGGCCAGGTCCTTAGTGCTGATATGGTAACCCACCGCAAATACCAGGTTACCGTCCTTTCGGATGCCGAAGGCGCTGCGAGTGGCAATGAACCATCCTTCACCATAGCTCGTTGTGGGCTCGCCGCCTCCGTAACCGCCCCAATACCCGCTCCAATAAGAATTTGAATTCGACTCGACTTCCGAAAGGAGGAAACCCAGGCCGATCTCAGAATCGGCTCTCTTTCCCCCCTTCATCACCGAGTCGACCACTTTTCCGTCCTTCACTATCAAGTGCCTGAGCTGGCGAGCATCACGAACAAGAGATGTAGGTATGCCTTCATTCCATTCAAGGATGTCCACGGAATCATCGTTGTACGCAACGATAGTGGCCACCCCCGGGGTCAGGTTCCTTAAGACAGTCCCGCGAAAGATACCTCCCGCTTCGCCCGAATGCTTCTGTTTCCAGAGAGCGTTGGTTATGGCCACAAGCCGCGGCTTATCTGCGGGGTCGACAGAAGCGGTTTTGCTCGATCCGCCCGGTTCGGCCGACCCTATGTAAAGCCTCATGGATAGCTGCTTCATGTCGAGCGCCAGCATATACACGATGGCGTTGGGGTACTCGGCACTCGGTCTGTAAATGGTTCTATAAACTACCGGTATTCCGTCTTTCCCTGTAGGTAGGCCGGCCGACTGCCATACACCTTCTCCGGGCAATGGAGGGGTGACGTACAGTGGCGGAATATTCTTCAAAGATATCGACCTGAAAGGCGCCCCGGAGTAATCGCCGGGCATCTCGATGATAGGCTTCAACAGGATCGACGAGCTCCTCGGCGAAGAAAGCATGGTGCTAAACCGTTTGCCAAGGCGGTCGCCCCAGGATTCGGGGGTCTCGGTCCTCCCTGGTGAGAGCGGCTTGGCGTCGGTGGTCTGCTTTGTCCCGGCACCGAGGACCTGCGAATCACGGTTCGCCTTCCCCTGGGTGCGCTCGTCTTGAGGAAGCCGATGCCGCTTCTCTTTTCCCTGTTTCGTGGCCGGTGCGCTTTCCCTCAGTAGGACCTCCCAAGGAGGCGGGGATTCCTCGAAATCGTCGGCCCACACTACCGGAATGAAATGAAAAGCTGTCATAAACATGAGGACAATAAGAAGAGAGTAGAACTTATTAACAGTGTTAGTACGACAGAGCCGGACTTCAATGTCCTTTGCCGTTAGTATACCGACCGGTGATGCCCTACGCGGGCGAATCCCTCGCAAAGCCCATGACCGGGTCCTCGGCTCCGCGCATGCAAGCCGCCTGCCGATTGACAATATTTTCCTCATCAGCTATGGATACCCCAACCCTCAATTACCTAAAGCAGGTGTAGTGGTGCTGCCTGATTAATTTGAAATCCTCAGATGCCGGCCCGGGTTTGTTGACGGGGTTCCGAGCGAGGAATCTGAACGACGTCTCTGCTTTTACCAATTCCGCCCCTGCCCGTCAAGAAACCGCGGTTTCGGCAGTGCAAGAAAGGCGCAAAAATCTTCGGAACTATTCACTTGACAAAGAAGTTTGACTGTCATTGCGAGGGCGCCAGCCCGTGGCAATCTCTCATCCGGGTGAGCATTAATTGCCGGTGGGACGGGCATCTTGCCCGTCATCCCTAATAGACAGGCTAGAAGCCTGTCCCACCATCCACTCCTCGCAATGACATTGGTCTCTCAAGGGGTTCTTTGACAACGCCACAATTCCGAAAATCTTCAATCAGAGGGATCGTGTTGAACGGCAGGGTGAAACAATGACCAGAAGTGGAATTGCCCTTGCCGCAACGTTTGTGCTGATGCTCCTTCTCTGCGGCCAAGTGATCGGGGATTCGGCGGAGAAGTTGTTCAGCCAGGCGGTTGCGGCTGAACGTTCGGGGAATCTAGACGCGTCAATAGAATTATTCAGTCAGGCCACGAAGTTAGCTCCGGAAAATGGGGCCATCTACAACAATCGGGGGATCGTTTACGTGCGAAAGAAAGACCTTGATCCGGCGATAGAAGATTTCGATCAAGCTATAAGACTCGATCCTGACAATGCTGGAGCGTACAACAACAGGGGGATGGCTTTCGAAGAAAAAGGAGACCTTCATCAGGCGGCTGAGGACTACGACAAGGCCCTGGATATTGATCGAGAACACGTTCAGGCACTGCTTAACCGGGCCCTTCTGTCGGCACGGACTGGTGCTCCTGAGAGAGCTTTCGCAGACCTGAAAGAACTCGTTCGAATCGACGAGCGCAATGCCAAGGCCCGCGTGCTATTGGGGAAACTCTATTTGGCCGACGGTTCGCCTGACAGGGCCCTGAAAGAGTTCTCCACGGCCTTGCGTCCGGAGCCTCGAAATCTTGGGGCCTTAGCGGGGATCGGCGATGCGAACTTTGTCAAAGGTCGATTCAGTAAGGCCATCGAAGCCTATACCGAAGCCCTTGCCGACGGCCCAAGCGACCCCATAATCCTTGCGAATCGCTGCTCCGCGTTCATCCGGACCAAAGATTTCGACAAGGCCGTGCCGGATTGTAAGGAGGCGGTGAAGCTGAAGCCGTCTTACGCAGAAGGATTTTACAACCTGGGTAATGCTTTGACGGCTCTGGCACGCGATCGTGAGGCGATTGAGGCTTACAATCATGCCATAGCGTTGCAGGCGGATCGCGCCGATTATTTTTATAACAGAGGAACAACCTTCGAGAAGCTTGGCGAAGACGAGAATGCGCTGGCCGATTTCAATCGCTCCTTGGAGCTTGATCCGAAGCACGCTGATGCCCTCAACAACAGAGGGTCCATTTTCCTTTCGAGAGGCAAGGTTCAGCGGGCTCAGGAGGATTTTGAGCGTGCCGCGCGCGAAGATCGGCGCAGTGTGCCGGCGTGGACGAACCTTGCTGCCGCTTATTTGGCTGGTAATGCTCCTGAAAAGGCTGTTCCGATGCTGCAACGCGCCCTCAAGCTGGCTCCCAAAAATCCCGAAGTCCTGGCACGCTTCGGTGACGCATGGGCAGCCAAGAACCGAATCGACAAGGCAGCAGCCGCTTACAGGAGAGCGTTGGATAGAGCGTCCACCCCGGATCAACGGACCCAAATCAATTTTCGGATGGGCCTTCTTTGGGAACGCTCCGGCAGCACTGGGAAGGCGGTGCAGTCTTACACGAAGGCTCTGGAAACAGCCGAGGATACATCCATGAAGAAAGGGCTGAAGGCAAAGATTGATGAATTAACGCTCCGAATGAAGAGATGATAGTGAGTTTCTTCCCCAATCGATTGAAAGCTGTGATCCGCACGGAAAGATAATTGGGAATCGTAAGCGTTCACAAGGAACTTCGTAATCGGCATCCCGCGTCGCGGGACCGATCCTACCGAGATCATAGTCGGGCCGGCGTCCCTGCCGGTTAATCCTGGTACCCGGTAAACCGCTTTCTCGCTGAACAGTTACCAGGAATCCTTCCGGCAATCTCGGAATTTACGGTCTTGGTTTGCTGAGGCACAGGAGTTTTAGATGCTCTATTTCGCGGATCTTCATGTCCATTCCAAATACTCGCGAGCTACCTCCAAGGATTGCAATCTCATGGAACTGGCCAAATGGGCGGCTCTTAAAGGAATCCGAGTCCTGGCCACAGGGGATTTCACTCACCCCGAATGGAGCCGGGAAATTCGCGAAATGCTGACCGAAGGCGAAAGGGGTTTATTACGTCTGAAGAAGGATCATCTTCCAAAGGTCATTGTCGTCCCCGACGGTTTTGGACCGGAGGACGTGCGCTTCATCCTAAATGTTGAAATAAGCTCCATTTACAAAAAACACGGAGCTACGAGAAAGGTACACAATCTCGTTTTTATGCCTGACCTGAACGCAATGGAGCGCTTCAACGCCAGGCTCGAGCGCATTGGAAACATCAAGTCCGACGGCAGACCGATTCTCGGCCTGGACAGCAGGGATCTTCTCGAAATCGCTCTCGAAATCACGCCTGAATCTTTTCTTATCCCGGCGCACGTCTGGACTCCTTGGTTCTCGATGCTTGGATCTAAGTCCGGATTCAACTCCGTGGAAGAATGCTTCGACGACCTTTCCTCTCACATATTTGCACTCGAAACCGGTCTCTCGTCAGATCCGGCAATGAATCACATGGTAAGTTCGCTGGACAAATACACCCTAATATCGAACTCGGATACGCATTCTCCTGCCAGGCTCGGTCGTGAAGCCAATATCTTTTCGGGAGATCCCGGATATGTTGCCATTCGCGAGGCCATACGCGAGGGCGGACGGGCGCTATCAGGCGGACCGGCGAGTAAAGGGGCTCTTGAACGTTATGATGTTTCGGACTGGACTGCGAAAGCAGAGGCAATATCAGGGGACTGCTTTATCGGCACAATAGAATTCTTTCCGGAGGAAGGGAAATACCACCTCGACGGACATAGGAAGTGCTCTGCCCGTTTGAGCCCGGAAGAAACTGAAAGGCTGAAGGGTCATTGTCCCGTGTGCGGACGGCCGGTGACTGTAGGGGTCGTGAACCGCGTAAATGAACTCTCCGATCGGCCGGCGGGGTCGGCCCCGGAAGGCGCCACTCCATTCTGGAGAATGCTGCCGCTGGTAGAGATCATAGGTCAGGCCCTGGACGTGGGCCCCCAATCCAAGAAGGTCGGTGCCAGCTATGATGATCTTCTCCGGAAATTGGGACCGGAATTGATGATCCTATGGTCACACCCTCTGGAACAGATCGGCCGCCATGCGCCTGAAATAGTAGTCGAGGCAATACGCAGGGTCCGCAAGGGAGAGGTGTCGATCAAAGCTGGTTACGATGGTGAGTACGGCTCGGTTCAACTCTTTGGGCCGGGTGAACGCGAGCATTTTGGCGGACAGCAGGCTTTGGTTCCGGTTCATAAACTTGAGGTGACCAGGCGTAGAAATGATGGATCCAAACTCGTGCGAAAAAAAAAAGCCGGCAACCAGTCTCAAATGATCCCTCCGGAAAAAAAAGATCGACCGCTGAATGAAGAGCAGCAGCAGGCCATAGAGACTATTGACCTGCCGGTCCTGGT
Organism: uncultured delta proteobacterium; assembly: GCA_963789265.1. Taxonomy (GTDB): domain Bacteria; phylum Desulfobacterota; class Desulfomonilia; order Desulfomonilales; family Desulfomonilaceae; genus CAWBBA01. Next base: position 1,197,855 of record CAWBKB010000001.1, read on the forward strand.
CCAGGCTGGGCCAGGCACCGGAAAGACCAGGACTTTAACACACCGCATCGCAAGCCTTATCAAAAGCGGGCGAGTCCGTCCGGAGAAGATCACCGCCGTAACATTCACCCGCAAGGCGGCCGCAGAAATGCGGCAGCGCCTCGGGGATTTGCTTTCGCAGGAGTGCCTTCAGGGATGCTGGGTGGGGACATTCCACCAACTTGGAGCCCGGATTCTGGACTTCTGTAAGGAAAAGACCGGACTTGACCGCAGAGAGCGGATACTGGGCGAGGACGAGGCTTTGACCATATTCAGGCAGGCCGTCAAGTCTACGGGTTTGGATCTGGCCCCTGCGCAGGTTCCTCCGCTTTTCAAGGAAGTGAGCCTCCTCAAACAGTCAACCGTGGATTCCTCGGATGCAAATGTCAATTCCGCGGTTCGACGGGCCTACGTTGCGTACCGAGGAGCAACTGAAAAGTGCAGGAGCCTATGACCTCGACGATCTTCTTGTCGTGCCGGTCCGACTCCTACGCGATCGCCCTTCTGCGGCCGTCGAACTAAGAGAAGCCATTGCCGAACACCTACTGGTGGATGAATTTCAAGATGTTAATAGAGCCCAGTACGAGATGGTCCGCCTGCTGGCGAGCCCGGTTGGGGAGGGACTATTTGTTATAGGCGACCCCGAACAGGCCATTTACGGCTTTCGCGGTTCGGACAGAAGATTCTTTCTTCGATTCGCTGAGGATTACCCGTCAGTGCATCAAGTAAGGCTGGCCAGGAATTATCGATCACAGGCGCCGATTCTCAAGGGGGCCTCGGATGTTCTTAATGGTGGACGGAGCGGGAACCTCCTCAAAGCCGAAAGAGCCGGAGCCAATCCCATCAAGATCGTTCAGATGCCTAATTCGGCTACGGAAGGAGAATTCATTGTTCGCACCATCGACGCGGCAATGGGCGGCGCGTCGTTCTTTTCTCTTGATTCCGGACAACTAACGCTTCAGGAGCGAGACCTCGGATTCAGGGATTTCGCGGTGCTATTCCGACTGAATGCGGTAGGGGATGCTATGGAAGAGGCCTTCAAGTCTTCAGGAATTCCGTACCAGCGAGCACGCAGAACCAGTCCGGCAGAGGAGGCCGAAGCACTGGATCCGCGTGCTGAAGCGGTCACCTTGATGACAATTCATGCTTCCAAGGGCCTGGAGTTTCCGATAGTATTCATAGCCGGATGCGAAGAAGGCATAATTCCTTACGATCCGCCGGGTGGATCCGATCGCCGCCCGCCTGACGCGGATGAAGAATGTCGGCTTCTGTATGTCGCCATGACCAGAGCAGAAGATGAACTGTTCATAACGAGGGCGCGAAACAGATTCGTTTACGGCCTCAAGGTCGAGAAACCCTCGATCCAGTTTTCTGAAGGCAATCGACCCTTCGATTTGCGAGTTCGTAGACCCGTTGGGCGGCCGACGTCGGCCGCGGTCCATTCAGTATGAGCTGTTCAAATGAGCGGAAGGGAGAATGCCCTCCTTGGGGGTAAGCATTCAGTTTTCAGCAAGAAAGTGTCATTAAACCCGTGGGTCAGGCTTTCCGAAACTGTCTCAAAACCCCCTGAACAGGACGAAATCGTAACACGAAATGCCCTCACCCCAACCCTCTCCCTCTGGGAGAGGGTTGGGGTGAGGGCAACAACTATGCGAATGAGGCCCAATAGTGCCACGATTTTGGGCATCAAAATAGTTTTGAGACACTTTCGGAAAGCCTGCCCCACATGAATGAACGCTTGCATTTGGGTAAAAGGCTCTTGACAAAAAGAGGATATTCAGATATTTAAATATAAAAGGAGAATGACTGTGCCTGGAGGGAAATTGCTGCTCTTCACTGATAATCGTGTCATTTCGGTGAGCTTGATAATCATTGTGGTCTTAATCGGACTTTTCGGTGGCTCCTATTCGGCCGGTGCAGCCGGAGCCCCGGAAGGAGCTGCATTCCAGGTTCTTAGGAATCCTCCGCTAGCCGGCGATCTCAAGATGGCCATGTTGGACGGCAGGATCGGCAGTCTGTCCGGTTTTAGAGGAAAGGTGGTCATTCTGAATTTCTGGAGAAACAAGTGCCACTACTGTGCCATGGAAAAAGGGTTCCTGAAAGACATGCTGGGATCCATGAATACGAATGATCTTAAGGTCGTTTGCGCCGACTTTTGGGACCCGCCTTCCTGGGTCAGGGCTTACGGCAAGTCCGGCACGGGGGGTCTGATTATTACCTCCGGCCCGGCGGGACGGCAGGCGGTCATGCAAAACGTGGTCAGGGGACGTCTCATGGGTTATTACATTGTCAATGAGCAAAATGAGGCGATTTACGAGATAAAAGGCTTTCCATCAAGCTATGTCATCAATAAAGAAGGACAGGTCGTCGCGGTGCATCTGGGATTGGCTCGTTGGAACAGCCCTCCGGTTCGGAAGTGGCTCGCGGCTCTTGTGGGAACGAAACGGCCCGGGAAAGCCGGCGACTCGGAATATGAACCGCCAGGCTGGCTTGACCGCCTCCTGACCAACCCGATTAGCAGAAGCCTGCCGGTTTATGGTCCGAGTAAGACCGCGCGGGCCACTGTGAGTCATTAGCCGGTGGCTCTGGACGAAAAGAGATCCGGCAGCTCGAAGTTAGTGAGGAACACATGGACCTATGGCTTTTGATAGCGATGTTGGTAGGGTGGTTCGCATTGAACAAATGGGTACTACCTCGCTTTGGGGTTTCCACATGAATGTCCCAGGAATGTTCATCCGGGGACCGGGTGAAGGAAAAAGCAAAAGAGTAAAGCTCGAAGAAGTTGCAACTTTTTGATCGAAGGTGGGACCAATGAACCTCTCAGCAGAAACGGCAAGAGAGAACGAACATGACCTCGATGAACTTTTCCGGGAGATCAAGACGAAGGAGTTCTCCAGGGAAGCTGAAATTCTTAAGGCGCTTGGGCATCCAATCAGGTTGAAGATTGTGTATGGTTTACTCAAAGTGGGGGGATGCAACGTCAAGCACATGCAGGAGTGCTTGGGACTGCACCAGGCTACTGTGTCACAACACCTGATTCATCTCAAAAGCCGCGGCATTATCACATCTACCCGCCAGGGCCTTGAAATGGTGTACAGAGTCACTGACCCGTGGGCCAAGTGCATTATCGACAATATCGAAAAGAAACTAAGAGAAGAAGAGGGCGATTAGGCGCGGCTTCCTCCTGTACTTGCTTGACCTTCCTTAAGGGCCTACCACAGGCTTGGCCTTTTTGTGCTCGACGATACCTCCAACCATTTCTTACTCTCGCAATCGGCTCTCGGTGGTGTATACTATATTTTTAGCATCCTATGCACACGATGTTCGCGAATTCGTCTGCCAATTGTGAGAGGGGTGACCAGATGGCTGATCTCGTGAGATTCGGGGTATCCATCCCTGACGATCTGCTGGAGAAGTTCGACATCCTCATCGCGGAACAAGGCTATACTAACCGGTCCGAGGCTATCAGAGATCTCATACGGAATCGCTTTGTCGAGGACGAGTGGAGCCGCTCGGAAGAGGACGTCGTCGGCACTGTGACAGTCGTCTATAACCACGAACAGAGCGATCTGGCCCAGAAGCTAACCGAAATCCAGCACAGAAAGCACGATCTCATCATTTCCTCGGTTCACGTGCATCTGGATAAGCATAATTGCCTGGAAGGTACTTATTATGAGGGGAGCGCCCGCTGAGGTGAAAAAGGCAGGGGAGCTTCTCATCTCCACTCGCGGTGTGAAGCACGGCAAAATCACTATGACCACCACCGGAAAAGAATTGGATTAGCAGAAGCCCTTCCGTAATCACAACCTTGTAACCAGAGTACGATAGCTCATTCGGTTTGGAAGCACTGGGTCAGTGAAATGGAATTCGAGTGGGACAAGAGAAAGGCGGCCAAAAACGAGACGAAGCACGGAGTTTCATTTAGGGAAGCTGGAACGGTTTTTGGAGATCCATTGGCGATCACATTCTCAGATCCTGACCATTCTGCAGACGAACAGCGGTTTCTAACGTTTGGTTTCTCACAACTCAATCGCCTTTTGGTTGTCTCTCATAGTAAGCGGAAGCAGCGAACAAGAATCATCAGTGCGCGACCTGCAACTCGGAAAGAGAGAAAGATTTATGAAGAAGGTTAAGGATGAAGACGAATTGCGCCCGGAGTATCGCCGAGATGAATTGGGCCCCGGGACAAGAGGTAAATATTTCAACCTTTATCAGGAGGGGTCCAACTTGGTGTTGCTGAGCCCTGATGTCGCCGCGGCCTTCCCTACTGAAAAGGCTGTGAACGACGCACTGCGATCGCTCATCAAAATTGCGCAGCGATCGACCGGCCTAGTAAAGCCCTCCACGCGGCAGCGAACGCAAGAGCGCGCGGGTAAGCCCGTGTAAGGTGCGGTCACTGAGTCCGCCGGCGCAGACAGTCGATTTGACGTCAAGACGTTTAAACGTTATATTAGCTGTATGAAGACGTCACACAAAAGAGCCACCATCTATCTCGATCCGGATCTTCATCGGGCCCTTCGGGTGAAAGCCGTGGAGACGGACAGGACCATCTCCGATCTGGTAAACGAGGCAGTGAGGCTGAGACTTGCTGAAGATGCCGAAGACCTTGCAGCGTTTGACGACCGCGCGCGCGAACCTGACCTGCACTTCGAAGACGTTTTGAAAGATCTTAAGCGGCGTGCCAAAATATAGCATTCTCATCAAACCGTCTGCGGTCAAAGAAATTGAGACTATTGGCACGAAAAAGGATCGTCAGCGCATCGTTGCTCAGATAAGAAAACTCGGCTACGATCCGCGTCCGTGTGGATGCGAAAAGCTGTCCGGCCATGATAAGTACCGCATCCGGCAAGGGCGCTTTAGAATTGTCTATTCAATTGAAGATCGGGAATTGGCGGTCTACGTGGTCAAGGTTGGGCACCGGAGAGAAGTGTACCGGTAGAGTTCGAGACTGCAGATTGTTGCCGAACTTTTCCTCAGGGTAGTAGTCCAACCAGCATATTGCTTATAAAGGGGGAAAAGATGGCCGACGATTTCAAAGGACATGGGGACTTTATCAAGCAGCACGGCGCTTTTTGCTGGTCCGAATTGATGACGACCGATGTGCCGGCCGCGCTCGGAATTCTACACTAAGCTTTTCGGATGGACCACCCAGCAACTCGAAGAAGAATTCGGATCGTACGTATTGGTAAAGGTGGGCGAAAACGAAGTCGGTGGCGTCATGGCAACGCCTCCTGAAGCCCAAGGCATGCCGCCGATGTGGGGCGTGTACGTGACGGTCGACGACGTAGATGCAACGGCCAAAATGGCTGGCCGAGCTTGGCGGAAAAATATTGGTTCCGCCAAGAGACATTCCGAACGTGGGGCGTTTTTGCGTAATTCAGGATCCTCAGGGGGCAGTGATCTCAGCGATCACAACCAAGTAGGGTATGTAGGGCGTACCTGGTGTCCGCGCAGGGCAGCCACACAGAGACTGTCTCAAAAGTGCGGATCGAGTCGAGACCGTGACACGAAAGTCGCTAGAGTTCTGGTTCCCAATCCCGTGTGTCGCGGGACTGGGAACCAGAAAACTTTGGTGTGCATTTCGTTGCCCTCACCCCAACCCTCTCCCAGAGGGAGAGGGAGCCATTCCAGAGTGGCTATTAGAGTCACCTCGCCCTTTGGGAGAGGGTCAGGGTGAGGGGATTACGTGTTACGATGTCCTCCCGTTCAAGAGTTTTGCAACAGTTTCCACAGGTTTGCCCCTGCATTCCAAACCGGGGTCAGTGCAGCATGCGATCGCCCTTGACCTTAACCAGATCGAGCAGATCGCGCACGCCTATAGAAACTGGAGGCGCTCCTTCAAAGCCAAATGCACACTTGCCGCTGTCGGTAACAGTTAAAGCAAAATAGCCTTCTGGAAATTGCGCTATCAAGGTAGCGCCGGTGCAAGGTTTGTCGGTTACCACCATATCTTTATCTAAAATCAGGGTTGCCAGGATTTTCTCGTCTGTCATGTTTTTTCGTTTTCCTTCTATTGTTCCAATCCCCTACCTTCCATAGTATTAGCGGTATAAATGAAACATGCAAGATGAAACTGTCTCAAAGTAGCGGTTTGTGAGAGAAAATTGGAGGACGATTCTCGAAATACGGCGGGCATCCTGCCCGTCGATTAGTAGGATGGGCATCCTGCCCGTCGATTAGTAGAATGCGGACCCGATTCGTGCTCAAAGTCCCCCTTTTCTAAAGGAGGATTTATACCGATTCTCTTTCAAGCAAGTGACACCGTGTTTCCAGTAGGGGCGGGTTTCAAACCCGCCCGCCCCTACATGTCGTCGTGCCCGTGTACGCGGGGCAATGTAGGGGCGACCGGCGGGTCGCCCAGGGCGAATGCCATTCGCCCCTACCATGCCCAGATCCGAGTCCGGGGCGAGACGGATGGCGGGAAGTCCCGCGTTCCGTGTGGAGTGCCCCCACATTTTGCCCAAGATTGTCACCTCTTTGACGGTGCATTGGCATTAGGGGGATTTTCAACGGGTCATCAAAAAGAACCTTCCTTTCGGAAAGGAGAAAAATTCGCCCTTCGCAAACCTATTTGAATGCTTGTGGGCAGGATCCCACCCTTCACCGCAAAATACCCCTCCTCGCCAGTGGATCCGCATCAATTCGACACATGCTTGAGGACCGCCGATTCCACCACCAGATTCCCCTGGTTCCTGCTACTGTAGCCGTCCCCCGTCCAGTACTCCATGTGATATCCGGTGCCGCCGGAGCCCGTACCTGCCTCCCAACCGGGCTGACTCTTGTTGCTGTCGTCATAGCCCTGAATCCACTCATTAACGTAATACTTCCCGATGCTTGGACCGGTTGACGAAGGGGTTAGCCCATTTACACCTTCTTTTCCCGGAAACGGGTATTGGCTGGGGTTGGGGACTGGGCTCGTGCTGTCCGCATCACTTGTGTTAGTCGTTGGAATCGACCTTACCTGAGGGCCGGAATTCAAAGGCCCGGCGCCGGTGTAGCTCGGAGGATCCGGAACATTGCTATTCTTCAGATCGTTGAAAGCTATGCCGCATGCCCCATCTGCGAGGTTGAACAGCTTGTTGTAGTTCTTTATCGCTCCGGTGAATTGCAGGTCCAGCCGGGACATTTGCATAAGACCGACCCCGAGCAAGCTGATCACGCCAAGAAACAAGAGAACTATGACAACTGCATATCCTTGGTTGTTATTCATCTGTCATCCCTCTTCTCAATCGTTTGGATACTGGGCAAGGACCAACGTCCGCGGATTGACTCGTATGATTCTCGTGGCTCTTTTCGTTGTGATGGCATTACCTGCCTGAACCTGCTGGTTCGGGGAATTACTGTAATTGATCGTGTACACGATCGTTATCTCCACGTACCTCAGAGCGTAGGTAGTGGCAGCCTGCGGATTGGTAAGGTTGCAGAAAGTATCATCGGTGGGAGCCCATTTTTGGGACGATTGAGGGGTCAATGTGCTCGTTGGTATAAACAGGCCCTTGACTTGAAAATCTTGAACGCTGAAGAACGAATCTTGAACTGTTGCGGTAGTATTTCCGCTTGTGCCCCCAAGGAATGACTGGCCGCTTTGCCCGCTTAGCCCGTTTCTCAGAATCTGCCCGGGTACTAAAATCTTTCCTCCTGTAGAATCTGTTTGCGGAGGTTGGAAGCTGTAAACCACAGCCGGAGTGAAATAATAATTCCCGGCGGGGGCAGGTACTGCACGCGATAGGAGAACCCGTAAGGGTAAACTGCGTAACCCAGCCGCTCGGCGGGTTTGCCATAGTCTGACCTACAGTGGTTGGCGTGGCCGTGGGTGTAGTGACGCGCTGGGCACTGGGCCTTGCGGTCAAAGGAGTTGTAGGGTTGGTCAAATAAATGACCCCGCCTATATTATACTGGTTTGCCTGGGCTTCAGCCTGCGAGGGGGCCGGAATGCTGAATTTCTGTGAGATTATGTTTGACGAGGTTATAGGAGTGGCAGTGTACAAGTTGTACACAAGCGCAGGCCACATCGCGAAAGGCTTTGTGAGATTTTGCCCGACCCCGACAATGTCGCCTGTCGTGGGGACCGTGCTCTTCAGAAACTGGCCGTAGTTCACGTAGAGAGTATCGTAATAAGGCTTGTTTGCCTCGGGATAGGTTGTGTTTTCCGTGTCGAAATAATAGGCCATCTGCGGATAAGCCGATACACCGTAGCCCATCTGAATCACATCCCGCTGTATCTGCATCAGGGCAAGTTCAACGCTGTGGCGGGTGGAAAGCTCCTTTGCACTCTGGCCTCCTCTCTTACTTTGAAAGAGATAGAAGCCGATCACGATGCTGAAGATGAGCGCGACTATGAACAGGGCCACCATCATCTCCACTATGGTAAACCCTCTTGAGTTATTTCGTAAGCGTTCGACGGTAACTCTGAGATCGGCATCCCGTATCGCGGGACCATAGTAGGACCGGCATCTTGCCGGTTGATAGTGGTACCGGCGTCCCTGCCGGTTGAGCCTGATATCCAGTGGGCCGCTTTCTTGCTGAACGGTTACGTTCTTTCTTTCCAAGTGCGCCTCCATCAAGGCTTCGCCGATGCCTGGTTGTTCCCCGGTACCAGGAAATTGGTCAGTTCGGTCCGAAATGGACAATCCCACGGGTCCTGCCCCGAGCAAAGGCCGTGCCAGTCTCCTTGCGGATCCCGCCATCCTGATGACCATCCCACTGCCACGTAAATCTTCCATGTATTCCCGCCACAAGGCTTGATTATGCTATTGACTTCCTGAGAATCGCTAACGATCCATCTATAGAAAATGCCGGCATAATTCTGGCCGTCCGGTTGAGAGTTCGTACCATAGTACCCGATGCCTTCAACGCAACTGCCCACGCAATTGGGAGGGGACGTGTCCCTGGAGACCTCATTAAACGGCCAGTCCGGGCCCCAAAAATCTGTGGTAAAGTTGGAAGCCAGGGGGTCCGGAACCAAAGTGAAATTGGTAGTGTTGTTAAGGTCCGAAACTTTTTTTATGGAATTTGCGGAGGACAGTGCGCCTTTTAATTGCTCAAATATTTCCTGAGCAACAACGTCCGCAGATTGCTGCTGAACTGAAACCGCGTTGTAATTCAGAGACACCTGGAGCAGCTTTGAAAGCGCAAATATGCCTACGGTGAGAATGAACAGAGCCACCATGGCTTCAACTAAGCTGAATCCTCTATTTCCTGGAGCTTCTCGCATGTTGGACCGATCCTTGAAAAAGTATCCGTGACTATTGAGACGGATATGCCTTCGTTGCATTGCCTGTCATTGCGAGGAGTGTAGCGACGAAGCAATCTCTGTTTTGGGGCCGGTGAAGCCGATGAGATTGCTTCGCTGCGCTCGCAATGACAATTCTTTCCTCAACTCCGCGTTCTCTGCTGACTCCGCGGTGAATATCGATTGCCCGGTCAACCTTAATGATTTTTCTCCGTCTATCCTCACTGCGCAGCCCCTTGCAGGATTTTCCCCATATAAGTGAGGGTGAACTGGACCTTTCCTGCGTCTTTCGCCATGCTGATTATCTTCAGCGTGTGGTTGGTGGGTTGCCCGTAGGTGTACGGAGGTACACTGGCCGACGTAAAGGACGACGACACCGGAACTCCCATCCAGTTGAACGGGACGAACACTGCCGGATTCGTCGAGTTGTACGGCGAAGCGTCAACCGCTGATCCGGTGGTCCAATCCTGGATGTCGAACTTTCCATCATTGTACTGATATTCGGAAATCTCCACCCAATATTGTTTCCAGGCGCAATTGTAGGGGGACTGGTTACAACTGGAATCTCCCAACGGACAAGGGTAGGTGGAAACGGTACAAGTTGGTGCGGCTGACCCCCCGCCGACTCCGGGTTCATTCCCCGTTGGGTTATAATTTTCACCTGACACAGCCACGGATGAGGTATGAGCCAGAATGCAATAGTAAGTCGACCGGCCGTCGTTTACGATATCGCCGACATTGTATGATGTGTTCGGCTGCCAGAGCGGGTTTTGCTGGGCCAGGGCAGCGGACAACGCCGGTCTGATCAAAACCCATGTTGTGCTCTGAGACTGAATAGCTCTAACCTGGGCCAAGGAAATGGCATGGTTGAACTCGCGAACCGTATTGCTGAAAGCATACTCGTCCTTGTAATCCATCAATCCCTTTGCCATGATGACTAATATTATCGCGACAACAGTGAGAACCACCATCAGCTCAACCATCGTAAACCCCCGGACCGGCCAGGGGTCGGGGCGGGTTTCAAACCCGGCCCCTCTCTTTTTCCGGGATTGCCAGACCCTCGTCATCCGTTTACTCCAATCCGAAGGTAGCGCAGGCGTCCCTGCCGGTGGTTCATGAACGACCGGCACGGAGGCCGGTCCTGGTGGGACAGGCTTCCAGCCTGTCGCTGATAGATGGGCAGTATGCTCATCCCCACCGGAGGAATCCAGATTAAGAAAGGGCAATAAGTTCATGCGGATCTTTCCTTTGGAGGCCGCCTTCTTCTTAGACTGCGGTAGCGCCGGCGTCCCTGCCGGCGGTTCATGAATAACCGGCACGGAGGCCGGTCCTGGTGGGACAGGCTTCCAGCCTGTCGCTTAATGACGGGCAAGATGCCCGTCGCCACCAAATGGTCCTCCATATTCGGTAATTACCTTTGAGAACCGCCTATATTTCTCTCTCGCGATCACTGCTGCGGCCCTGTTTCCCGCCACCCCTGAACCTGGAACGTCCCCGGGATGTTCACCTTTGTGACCGAGATGTTTCCCAAGCTCGTCTGAACCGCAACCTGGTTTCCGTTAAGGAGCACGGGCGAACTCGGTACTCCGCTCCCCAGATTCACCTTCTGCCCGTATAAGAGGGCGCCGTGAGTACCCGTTGTATTGAAGTTCTCCACAACCAGCGTTTGGTCTGCGATCGGGTAGAACCCGGCCGTAAACGGCTGACACATATAGTCGAGCACGTACAAGTATCCCGTCCCACCGGCCTGGCAAAGGTCGTTCTGATTGGCACCGGGATTGGCAGCCGTGGGGCTGAATGAGGTGAAAAATACCAGCCCTCCGGCAATCAGCGGTTTTCCAATGACCCTCTCACCGGGAGTTGTCAGATCGAAAATGCAATCCCAGCAGGCGGGGCCGTTCGGATCGCGGATGGACCCGGTGCATAAGGGGTTATTCGCGTCACAACAATCCGGCACGGCATTGCCGCTCGAATCCGTTGTTTGTTGCACCCAGGTGCACCCGGAATGCGAAACTGTTGCACCGGAATTAGGATCGATTGCCGTCCACGAGCACCCCGAATCCATCGAATAAGGGGTACTCGTAGAAGAAGCCGGGTTGGGGGTCGTACTATCCGTAGCTCCTATGCACCTGAACGTGGTGGCATCACAGTCCGGTTTTACATAGATGTTCAGATTCGAACCCGACACAGTGCCTTTAAGCACGGTTGACGCGGTCCAGTCGGTCGACACTCCTAGTTGGCTGAAGTCTATGGGGTCCCGCAGATTGTACAAAGACATCTGGGCCGTGTCCGTAGCATCACTGTTGGTCCCGTTTATGTTCTCGTATTTCCCTCCGGCTATGAGCACGCGCATGGCATTCCCGTTATTTCGCTCCCAGCTTGCCGCAGGTTGAATTTGGAACGGCTGGCGGCCGGAACGATACCAGTCGGAAGCGTACTGTTGGGCTCCGGAAGTATTCCAGGGTATGGGTTTGGTCCTCCAGATATCCACGTATATTCCGTCATTGGAACCGGAACCCAGGCTTACAAGGGGATCGAAGTTCAACTTTATTCCATAGAACACGCCGTTCATATCACCAATGTAGATGGAATCTACGTATCCGTCTTCACCCTGTGTGGCGCCTACCCGGTTGGTGCCCTGATATGTGCCCAGATTCCACAAATCCAGGGCCAACGGATCGGACATGGCGTACGGGACCTCGGCCTGGCAATTCTGACCGTTACTGTCGCAACCCCTGTCCTGCACCGGGAACAAAGTCTTACTGATATTGTATATGCTGGGCCATACGTATTTGAACGCATTCATGCCCGTTTCAATGTCCAATGCCAGAAGAAACGTTCCGTTCAGGGAATGCTTGAATCCGTCAACATAGAACTGCGGCCAGGTCGTTGGAAAAATCTCGGGGATGAGAGTGGGGTCGTAAATGTGAGCGCCGCCTCCGACGAAGGCCAGATTCCGGACACCGCTCACATTAAGGTTGGCCGTGCTGCAATTGCTTGGCGCACAGATTTGGGTCTGTCCTGTTCCGAGGCCCAGAGGGCAATTAGACAACGTGAGGCCGCTGGGGAGCCCCACCCGGCCCACATAAGGCCTCGACCACGAAACTGGTACGTTCTTCACCATGTTGTAAGCGTAATCGGTAGCACTGAACGGCTCCCACGGCGCAGTTAGCACAGCATCGCCACCGAGGACCGACTTAAGCTCAGACTGGCAGCTCTGCACACACGCGGAGGTAAGGGTCGTGCCTACACACGCCGCGCAGCATCCGCTACACGAATTGCTTGGTGCCTGTTTGTTCCAATACGAGGGCGGAAATGTGGGGGCCACACATTTTGAGATGTCTCCGGGATTGGTGGCGTTACCCGTCTGGCAGGATGCCGCGAAGGATTTCGCTGCCGCGTTCAAATCGAACGTGACGACCATGTTCTTGAACACCGAGTATTCCCACTGAAGCTTGGGCGTATAGTTGCCCGAAGAATCCTTGTGTCGCGGGTCCGTGACATCCAGGCAGAAATACGTGTCCCCGCCCTCACGCTCGCCCCCCAGTATTACGGTGTGCCAGGGCCAAACGGAGGACGCGGCAGAGCTGTTGGCCGTGTACTCATTGTCAAAGAATACGGTCCATGCTGTGGGCGCCAGGTCCACCATGAAGCGGTGTTGGCAACCATTTGAGCTGGGACAGTCAGGACCTGTAGTGGCACCGTAACTCGAAGCAGCCAGGTACTGGAGTTGATCCAGAAGATTGGTCGGAATGTAAGCCCACTGTTCCCGACCGATTTGTGCTATCCGCAGAGCATCTGCTGGACTGGTGCTGCTTTGCACATCGGTCGGTTTTATTGCCCACGTCTGGTTAACAGTGTCATAAACGGACACCAGAATCGCATGGACCATGCCGTCGTTTGCGCCCACATACACCATCTTGTCCCTATACCGAATTTGTGGGTCGGTGCTGCTGTGAGCCGGTGGCGCGGGATTGCAACTCCCGGAGTTGGAGCTGGTATTGTTGGGATCCAATTGACGCCAGTTCAGGAAGTACTTATTAAATCCTACCGATTCAGCAGCAGAGTTGCATTGAACCACCCCCACCTCTTTGCTTTGGACAAGTGCCTTGGTCTGAGACGGGACTGCGCCCAGAGAAGGAGGCCCGACTATCACGGGCGTGGAATAGACGACATCACCCAGTATCCAGTAGGAGCCTGCCCCCCCTTCCTGCCTCGATCTGTACCCGGATTGATCTAGTCCGAGGACCCAGTTCACGATTGCATCTCGCGTGGTCGTGTCCGGCACCCCAAGAACAGTGGGGGAGATATTGTTAGTGTTGAATAACATGAGCTGAGGGTTCCCATTGGCGTCCAGCACAGGGTTCCCGTTTGAGTCCAGCTTCTCGGTATAGACCAGTCTCGTCGTGGGGGCCGGAGGCTGCAACGGAGGTTGCATAGCCGAGTCCCAACAGTTTCCGGGGGGATGGCCGCTGATGATTTGCTCGCAGAGCGTGTCCCCGGGATAATTGAGGAAATCATAATTTCCGTTTCTTGTCCGGCCAATAAGATTCCAGATGGCCGAACCACAGAAAACGGCACGCATCGGCGGTATCCGTACTTGGGGCCCGGGCTTCGAATGCTCCCCGTATTATGAGGTCACCTTCAGCGCTTTGCTGCGCGACCGTCGCGACAGCACTGGACGCCGCAGTCTGCTGGGTGATATTGGTCAGTATGTTCTGCAATGCCTGCTCTATTAGCTCGCCGTTTGAAGCATTAAAAAAGTGGTCCGGTACGCCTTTGCAACCGGAAGTAAAGTTGCTGGTACAGACCGTAGTGCCGAGGTCCCATTCCTCACAGCACGGTTTGTTTGGGGACGATGAAGTTGGACACTGGGATATGCTGAAAGTTTTTGTAGCGCTGTTAAAGCTCGTGCCGGTCATAGGCCACGGATAATTCGAGGGCGTGCAGTTTGGTAATGCATTGAACCCCCCGAACATGGCCTCCCATTGCAACGAGTTGACCCCGTAGTTGTAATCCGGGTCACTTGTGCTGGCGAAGCAGAATATCGCGAATATGTTAGCGAAAATGGGGGTTCCCCCGGAACCGCTGACATCGGTCCTGAGGCCCTTGCCGTTATTGGCGCCCGCGTGTAGTGTCCACACATTCGGCACCGGATCTACAGTACTGCCCGAATTGTCGTACCAGTTGCCGTCCGTGAGGTGGATTACATACGTCTGCCGACAGGAAACAGCCTTCTGCACGCCGCCTACCACCGCGTAATATGGATCGTTCGGGGCGTGCTGGTAGTTCATGAGACCTGAGTTTATGCCATTCCCGTTCTGCTCCAGATAATTTATTACCTCCCCGAATGCCTCGCCGGTCGGAGTGCCGGAGTACGGCCAGGGCTGCTGGTAAAGGCTCCCGGGTGGATCGCCTTGGTCCTCTGGAGTTTCACCTTGGATGGTCCTGATAAATTGGTGCATGTCCGTGTACTGGCCGCAGTAAGCCAGGAGTTTCCCTTTATGGTCATCGGTGTCACCCTTATAGTACATGAATCCGAATCTACCCTGGGTCCAACTTTTTCTGACCACTCCTTGGTTATCAAGATCGGTGGGAGCGATCTTGATACGTACCCGCGGATAAGGAATGGACCCGATGCTGCTATTCGTCTGACCGGCGTTATTGCTTGATGCCGGGCTCAAGTTGACATTGGAGGTAATTTGATACGTACCGGTTGCCTCTTTGCTGTTCATATCGAAAGCGTAAACGTAATATGTCGTGCCGCCGGAGGCTCCGGGGAGCTGAAGCTGGGCCCTTGCGGGACTCCCGCTCACCGTTTTCAAGGTTGTTTGAGTGGGGTTGGAAGATGTTGACACTCGCAGTTGCACATTCGATGAGGGGGTCCATGTTCCGGTCAAGCTTATGTCTACGTTTGTGGTCTGGGTCAGGGTGAAGGTCCAAGCATCGTAGTAGTTATTGTTCGAAATGCCGGACTTGCCCTTGGTCAGTGCTCCCTTGTAAATTCCCCTTATACTTATGACAAGGTCTTTCTGGGAATAGGACGGGTCTGTTTGGGTGCCGGTCGCGCTGGAGTAGTCGTTCGGATAATCGACATTCACCCCACCAGGCGCTGCCTGGGTCCATGTGGCAGGGCGGATGTAAAATCGCGCCCAGAGCTTGTTCGTCTCGTAAACGCTTCGCCTTGCCCCCTGTGCCGTCTTATAGCAACTGCCGCTGGCGTCGGTGCAATTCAGCTCATTGTTGTTGGAATCAAATCCGGTGGCATTTGTGTCGGTTGAATCATAAGTCTTCCCACCGATAAGCGCTTGCAACGCGGCGTCAATCCTGCAGGTGACCGCCCAATTCAGCACCGCTCCGCTGAGGCCTGCTTGTACAGAACCAATGTTTGGCGTTGTTCCAGTCGGCGTTGTGGAACCAATTGGATAGAAATATCCGCCACCGGGAATACCGCATGGGTTGGTGGGGTCAGAGCCGTCGTCGTATTTGTAATACTGAGTATTGTCAAATAAGCCATAGTAGTACGGACTGTATGTGGTTTGGTTTGTAGGATCGTAGGCCGCGGCATTTACTGCGGACATCCCGCTCGTGCTGTCTGTAGAATCTTCGTCCAGGACCTGACTGGAGCCGTAGGTCCAGCAGCAGCCGCACGAGCATCGGCTGCAATTGCTGGTGCATGCAGTCATGGTGGCGGGGAGCCCGTAATAGGTCTGCTCCTGCATGCTTCCAGAAAAATCCATTAGGAGCAAGAGGTTTGGGTCGGTGGAAAAGGCAATCTGCGGCGGCACCTGGCATTGAGGAGTGTAAGTCTGGGAGAAAGCCCCTTGAGGGCAAAGAAGTACGAGCATCGCTGTCGCGAATACTGATAGCAAAACGGCCTTCCTGATTCTATCTGACATGGCCAACCCCTGTACCAGACTGAACATTGCCAACCCCCGTACCACCAGACTGAAGTGCAAAAATTACAACACTGTCGTTCTTGTAACAGACGATTACGTTAGTCCCGGGTCCAAGTATACTGAACGGCACACTGGCGCCTGCTTCATTCAGCACCGAGACAGTCTTATTGGAAAGAGTTACCGTGAGACCCGGGGTGCCGAATTCTCCGGGGAACACAAGGCTTGAGGAGGTTACCGAAGCCAGTTGGGCCGGCCCGAAAATTGAATACCCCGCGGCAATGTAGTAACCAATTTGCGTCTGGACAGTGGTGGATGTCTGGACCGATTGCCCCAGCCCCGGGATCGCGCTGGATTGCGTGCCCGCAGCCCAGCACGGGAGCACCAGGGCAATCAACAGCCCCAGAACCGGCAGTGCCAGGCGGCACAAACTACGTGATGTTTTGAGTGTTCCCAAGAAACAACCTCCTTGCTCACAGTAGGGTGTCCCGCGAAGCGCGGGACTGCCCGCCGATTTATAGTGGGGTGGGCATCCTGCCCGCCGATTGATCATCGTAATGGCCATTTCGCCGGCGATTCGTAACCCTGGACTCCGAACCGGGCTCCCGTCTTGCTTCCTGGTGGGACAGGCATCTTGCCTGTCACTTGATGACGGGCAAGATGCCCGTCCCACTGCAGGATGCCCATCCCCACTGAAAGATGCCCGAATGAAAACTCTCAAAAACTCATGCGATGGGATAGGTGTAAGGGCGCCACGGACCGGCACCCGATTGCGAATCTGGACTTGCGAATCGAAGAAGGGCGAAATAGATGCACGACGTTGGAGTACAGCAACGACAGGTGATCTGTGATTGCCGGCAACGGATTGACATGCGCAATTGGAGCGAAAGTCAGATAATAGCTATGGAAAAGGGTCAGGAGGCAGGTGAAGTCCACCAGGAAGCTTGGCCTCCATGCCCAGAACAAACCAAAATCCAGCCCGAATAGCTCCGAATCTAATCCGCCATCCGAGTACTGAGAAATTCCAATGACAAAATTTATAAACGACTCCATCGGTTGAGTCCTCAGTGATCCCATTTGCGAAAGTTGCCAATCAACGACATCACCGTTGCTTCGCGCGTCCGGCTGCTTTCACGCGGAAACGCCCTTGGGCTCTGGGGTGGATCGCAGCAACAATTGTGCCAACGCCAAACTTAGAAGCTCTGAGACGATTCGAAGCGCTGGGCCTCATGTTACGCGGATACAATTCGGCCACCCTAATGTGACAAAATGCGACATCTTTTCGCGGTGGCAGACTTATGAGCGTGATATCACACGACATAAAGCCGTCAACAAAGTGGACAGATTTTCAAAGACTATTAAATTATTTTATAGGGAAAACAGGAGTTGAAAAAATGAGGGGTGATATTATGAGCATAGCCGCGTCTCGGTCATCGAGGGACCCTTCGGCAAGATTTTCAGTGATCCATGCGGTTCCACGCTGTCGCGGTGTTCACCGCATCTTACAGGAACTTACGCGAGGAATATTGTGTTCCTTGTCATTGCGAGGAGTGAATGGTGGGACAGGCTTCCAGCCTGTCTATTAGGGATGACGGGCAAGATGCCCGTCCCACCGGCAATGTAAGCGACGTTTAAAGGAAAAGATTGCTTCGTCCCGCGAGACGCGGGACTCGCAATGACAATCTCTTCCCCCGCGCAAACGAACGATTAGTCCCAAAACTTCTTTCCGATTGACACCTTGCCGGCCAGACACTAATCTTTGGCCGCGCCTCACTTAAGTGGATATGCGAGGAGGTCAGGCAATGGCAGAATCGGTAAAGGCTAGTATATGCGGTGAAATCGCCGTGGTATCGTTCAATCGGCCAAAGGCTTTCAACGCTTTTGATCTGGACGCGATCGTGACCTTTGCGGAGCATCTCATCAACCTGTCAGGAGACGATACCGTGCGCGGGGTCGTCGTTACAGGAGAAGGAACGGCATTCTGTGCCGGGGGCGATCTGAAATGGGTTGCCGGCTGGCCGAATGGGTATGCTTCAGCATTTCACAACCTTGCGGCATACTACCATCAGGCGGTCCTGGAAATTCGCCGCATGCGAAAACCGGTGATTGCCGCAATCAACGGAATCGCGGCCGGGGGAGGGTTCTCGTTGGCGCTCGCGTGCGATTTCCGTATCATGGCGAAGTCTGCGGTTATGAGGCAGGCATATACCTCCAACGGATTATCCATTGACGGCGGAGGGACTTTCACTCTCCCAAGACTCGTCGGGTTGGCCCGTGCCATGGAAATAGCGGCTTTCGACAAACCCATCACTGCAAAGCAAGCTCTGAAGTGGGGCCTGATAACCAGAATCGTAGAAGACGGGGAAGCTCGGCAAGAAGCCATAAAGATGGCCGAAGACTTGGCCCGGGGCTCGTTGCAGTCTTTTGGGGCTTCCAAGCAGCTTCTAACAGATTCATTCAGCAATTCTTTGGAGACTCACCTCGAGTTGGAGAGGAGCGCGCTGCGATCGTGTGCGGCGCATCCCGGCGGGAAAGAAGGCCTGGCAGCGTTCGTGGAAAAGCGCAAGCCTGTATTCGGTCGGCTGTGAGGGATCCCGGAGTTGTGGCAGTTTGGTGGGACAGACAAGATGTTGGGATCACAGTAGGGTGGGCATCTTGCCCGCCATTAAATGACAGGCAGGATGCCTGTCCCACCAGATCATTAGTTGTCTACACGAGAATCCTTTAGGTAGTTGCGTAGGATGTGGTGAACCCCGCTGGGCGCGGGGGAACCGCATCTGTCAAGAAATGACAGCGAATCCACTATTCCGCGCGGCAAGGCAGTACCTTCTTCAGCGGCGACGGGCATCTTGCCCGTCATTAAATGACAGGCTATCCCGCGCCTCGCGGGGCCGTCCCACCAATCGCGTCATCACCTTTCCCGCTCCTGACCCCACTTGAACGGATGTGATGTATTGCCGGTTCCATGATCGGTTGTCTGAGGTGCCGGACGACTTATTGCCCGTGGCGGCTTCAGGCTATTGGCGTTAGAAAGCGACTGACCGGCTTCAGGGGGAGGGGAAGTGATGCTCGCGGGAATCCCCGTGCGGTTAGTACTGGGTGACCGGGAAACGCTGAGTTCAGAAGCCTGTGGTCTGCTCTCCTTCAGTCGAGGCTTCGGAGCTATCGAAGCGGCGGGTCTGCTCTCTCTCAGCCGTGGCACCGGGGCCATCGAGGACGCGGGCCTGCTTGCGCGACGCCGCAGTCGGATTTTGTGTGGATAGGGTGCGGGCTGCCCGCAGTTGAGGCACGGCCCCACATCATGGCTGGGAATAGGTGGGTTGGGCGACTCATACTGCGGTAGGAAATCCATCGGGCCGAAACAGTAGCCGCAGCAGCAATCGTCAGGCGGGAAATAGTAAGGTGCGAAGTATACCCAGGGCCCGAATCTTGGCTCCGGGTACGACGCGGATTGTGCAGGAACCGCATAAACTATCATGAAAACGCATAGTAAAAGGATTTTACTTGTCCTCATAAGCGTATCCTTACTTTATATACCGAAATACTTGTAAAAAATAACTACAGCTTTATTATATCAATTATATCTTGACATTGTCAACGTTTTATTAACAAAGTAAGTATCTATTTAAGTATCCATTCGCCCACGCGAGGATCCAGCCTGTAGAGGCACGGCATGGCGGCTGTCTCTAAAGTGCAGGCCGAGTCGAGATCGTGACACGAAAGTGGCGAGAGTTCTGGTTCCCAATCTCGCGTGTCACGGGACTGGGAACGAGAAAATGTTTTTTCCTCGTAACCATTCATTTACCGGCGGGAAAATGTCATTGCGAGGAGCAAAGCGACGAAGCAATCTCGGTTTTGGACGCTCTCCAGAAAAGAGATTGCTTTCCCGCGTTCCGCTGGACTCGCAATGACACCGGTCGGAACAGATCGATGCCCCCAAATAACTGAAAGGATGCTTTTCCTCGCTTTTGAAGCTTGACTCACGGGGAGATATTATGATTTAGTAAATAATTTATGAGCACAAGTTCGGACGTCGGAAGTCGTCCGGTGTCCCGTTTCCCAAGGGGTTCCAATGAAGCAGTACAAAACCGAGGACGTGCGTAATGTTGCGGTCGTTTCCCACGCCGGTTCAGGGAAGACGACACTGTGTGAAGCCATGCTCTTTGATGCCGGAGCAGTTGATCGTCTGGCCAAGGTCACCGACGGGTCTTCAAATTTCGATTTCGAACCTGAAGAGGTGAAGCGAGGTCTCACGATAAGTACTGCACTGTTCACGGCTGAATGGAAGAAAAAAAAGATCAACATCCTGGACACTCCCGGTGACCCGAATTTTGCCGCTGAGGTAACTGCTGCACTGCAGGCAGCAGACATAGCCATCCTGGCGGTGGATGCAGTGGATGCGGTCAAACCGCTGACCGAAAAAGTATGGGCAGGGATTGAGGCCGCCGGCTGTCCCAGGCTCCTTGTCATAACTAAGATGGACAGAGACAGAGCTGACTTCGATAATGTGGTCAACAACGTCAAAGAGACTTTCAAAGTAAAGCCTCTAGTTTTACAGGTTCCTATTGGTAGGGAAAGCGCGTTCCAAGGAGTAATCGACCTGCTTTCCATGAAAGCTGTGACGTTCGATGGAGATGGCAGGAACCCATCCAAAGTCGATATCCCGGACGAGTTGAAAGATGAAGCCGGATCAAGGCGCGAAGTCCTCATCGAAGACCTCGCCGAGGTTGATGACGCGCTTATGGAACGCTATCTGGAAGGGGACGAACTTGGGCCGGAAGAACTTGCAGCGGCTCTTCGAGAGGGGATACTCCGCAGAGTCTTTTTGCCGGTGCTCGCATGTTCCGGGTCTTTGAACAAGGGCATCCAACCGGTTCTGGACATTATAGCCGATGCGTGCCCTTCGCCCGCGGAAATGCCGGCCGTCGTCGGAATCACTCCAGCGGGTGAGGAAGCGTCGCGGGCTCCATCGCCTGACGAACCCTTCTGCGGGTACGTGTTCAAAACTCTCGCCGACCCCTACGCCGGAAGGCTCTCCCTCTTTCGTATTTTCTCCGGAACACTTACTGCTGATTCGAACTTCCTCAATGCAAGCCGAGGAGTCAAAGAGAGATTCGGCCAACTTCTAACTGTTCAGGGGAAGCACCAGAAACCGCTGGAATCGGCTCAAGCAGGAGACATTGTGGCGGTGGCGAAACTGAAAGAGACACTTAGCGGGGACACGCTGACGGACGAAAAAGCTCCGATAAAGATCCCGGTTGTCGCCCTTCCTCAAGCAGTTATATCCTTTGCCATAGAGCCCAAAGCGAAAGGGGATGAAGAAAAGATCACCCAGAGCCTTGCCAAGCTCGTGGAGGAAGACCCCACTCTAACCATAAGCAGAGATCCTCGGACTAATGAGTTTCTTATCTCAGGAATGGGGCAGGTGCATATTGAGGTAGTTGTAGAAAAACTGAAGCGAAAATTCGGTGTGGATGTAAACCTCAATACTCCGAAGATTCCTTATAAGGAGACAATCAAGGGGAAGGCCAAGGTCGAAGGCAAACTCAAGAAGCAGACCGGTGGCCGGGGTCAATTCGCCGTGGCCTGGCTTGAGCTAGAACCGCTCGGCCGCGGCCAGGGCTTTGAGTTTGTGGACAAAATAGTGGGTGGCGTCATTCCTCGCCAGTACATCCCGGCTGTGGAAAAAGGGGTGATCGAGGCCATGCAAGGGGGCGCATTGGCCGGGTATCCTGTCATTGATGTCAGAGTGACGGTCTTTGACGGGAAGTACCATGATGTGGATTCCTCGGAGCAAGCGTTCAAGATTGCCGCATCCAAAGGATTCAAGAAGGGCGTGCTTCAATCCACTCCGGTGCTGTTGGAACCCATCATGAACATGGAGATCATCGTGCCTGAAGACTGCATGGGCGACGTGATGGGGGACTTAAATCCGCGGCGGGGCCGAATCAGCGGCATGGACGCGAGAGGAGGCAGCCAGGTTATCAAGGCCCAGGTGCCGATGTCTGAAGTTCTGAAGTACGCTTCGGATCTGACGTCCATGACTTCGGGGCGTGGCATCTTTTCGATGGAATTTTCGCATTACGAAGAGGTTCCCGCACACATCACAGAGAAGATAGTGGAAGCCTCCGGCAAGACAGCGGAAGAAGAGGACTGAGAAAAGTGTAAGGGCCGAGGGACGTGAAGCAAGTAGAGCCGGGGAACACTTTTCTACACAAAAGATTATGCCTTTAGCTCCGTTTGAGGATACGAGGGGCGACGAATATGTCATTGCGAGGGCTCTAGCCCGAAGCAATCTCATCTTCGGTAGGACCGGCATCTTGCCGGTCATTCTAATAGACAGGCTGGAGCCTGTCCCACCAATGGAGATTGCTTCGTCGTTTCACTCCTCGCAATGACAATACTGGACGACCGCATCCTGAAACAAAGCTTGCGCGCCACAATTCCACAAAATCAGCAAAGTCTGCGGAGCAAAGGAAACAGTCTATTACACAAAAAAGGGTTCCCTGGTAACTTTCCTAGAAATCGAGGTATTGAATGTCTGTAGGAACTATAGTAGCGGTATGCACGAGCAAGAAGAAGGGGACGCCTAAAGCTGATGCGGGATCCGGCCTCCTGGAAGAGGGGTTTGGGCTGAAAGGCGATGCTCACGGCGGCGACTGGCACCGGCAGGTTTCTTTGCTTTCCATTGAACAGATCGAGACCATGAAAGCCAAAGGGCTTGACGTCAAACCCGGGAGCTTTGCGGAGAATTTCACGACGAGCGGCTTTGACCTAGCGTCAGTCAAAGTTGGGGATCGATTAAAAATAGGTGAAGAGGCCCTGATAGAGGTCACGCAGATTGGAAAGGAATGTCACACTCGCTGCGCGATCTACAATAAAATAGGGGAATGCATCATGCCGGAGCAGGGGGTTTTTGCCAAGGTGATCAACGGCGGGACTGTGAGGCGCGGTGATTCTATCGGTTTTGCCTGACGAAGAAGATCTTCCCGAATTGCCGCCCGGACAACGGGGTTGACACATTTGCCGTCCTTGTAGTATATGTTTCGATGATGCGGGAATAACTCAGTGGTAGAGTGCAACCTTGCCAAGGTTGAAGTCGCGGGTTCAAATCCCGTTTCCCGCTCCACTAACTGACTAATATCATTAAGAGCGACCCCCGAAAAAGTGAGCAGCAAATGGGCAGCTACTTTGACGGGGGTTCTTGGTATCGGACCGGCCGAACTAGTCACTTTAGCTCAGAATATTAAGGCCGGGTTCGCTTATTGGCTCGAAGAGCATTCTTCAGTATAGTCACCCACTGCCAAACATCCAGGCCGATCAGGATTGAGGCTCGGTGTATCGGCCCCATGTCCGCAAAATGGATCTTTCGATAGAACAGCTTTGTTGACTTGAACATTTCCCGGATCATGGCGGAACTTTTCTGGTTCCCGCTCTGCCCTTTCAAGTGAACAGTAGTTGCTTCGGGGTGGTAAACAATTTTCCAGCCGGCCTTCCCGAAACGATAGCACCAGTCCAGGTCTTCGCAGTACATGAAGTAGTCCTCATCTAGGAGGCCGACTTCCTCAACGGCTTCACGTCGCGCGAACATAAAAGCTCCGTTGATTGCATCCACCGGACAGGTTTCATGGTCGTCCAAGTACGTGAGATTGTATCTAGCCAGCAGGCGGCTGTTGGGAAACCAGTGGCTCAGGCCGGACGCGCGGCAAAAGCCGTCCCACAATGATGGAAATGCACGGCGACAGGCGAGGTCGAGCGATCCATCGCCGGTGACGAGCCTGCAAGAGACCATGCCCACATCTTTTTGCCGGTTCATAAAGCTGACCATTTTAGACAATACATCCGGTTCAACGACGGTATCCGGATTCAGGAGAAGAATGTACCTGCCGGTGCACAGTCGGATCGCCTGATTATTGGCCCGGCTGAATCCGGCGTTAGTCTTATTCGCCAGGACCCTGCATTGCGGGAACTCTCGCCGTATTGCATCAACTGTTCCGTCGATGGACGCGTTGTCCACGACGAAACCTTCAACTTCGACATCTCCTGTAGAAGAATATACGGAGCGAAGGCAATTAATCAGTATATTCCTAGTGTTATAACTCACTATAATAACGGAGATTCTAGTCATCACTCTATTTGGCTGGCCTCCGAGAGGACAAAAGCTCTTCTATGATTTTCTTGTGTTCAGGCCACAGTCGGTCGCGAGTGAACCGTGCGGCCCGTTCTTTACCTCGTCTGACCAATTCGTTAGCAAGTTCTTGGTCCCTCAGAATACGAACGACTGCCGCACCAAGCTCCTTGGGATTGCCGGGCGTATGGAGTAATGCCGCCGGCGGGTTTCCCACAATTTCAAGTGGTCCGCCAATTGCCGGGGCAACTAGAGGCGTACCGTACCACAGCGCCTCAAGCACGGTAAACCCAAAAGCTTCCGGTACGGTAGAGCAGCAAACAACGGTGCTGGCGGCCCGCACAAGCGAGCCCAGGTCTTCCGCGTGCCCCGCGAAAAATACTCTTTCTGACAGGCCGGCCTTGTGGATTCGAGCACGGAGTTGCTCGGGATATTTTTCCCGGCCCCTACCCTTTACTACGTCACCCACAAAAAGAATGGTTGCCTCGGGAAGCTCCTTCAGGATCTTCGGGGCGGCCTCCACCAGGACGTGCTGCCCTTTCAGGGGCTCCATACGAGCCGGCATGAGCACAACCCGGGCAGATGTATCAATGCCGAAACGTTTGAATGGATTGGCGCCGCCATTATGCGTGCCGGGGCCTATGTTGTCCTCGTGCCAGTCGTACACGGTAAGAACTCGATCTTGAAAACGTGGCAAATCACTGAAATCTGCACGTCGAACTGCTTCGGATACGCATAGCACCCTATCCGAGGCCCAGGCAAGCAAGGTCATGTACTGACGTCGAATCCATGCGGGGAGCCTGAAAACAAAGCGCATGCGCATGAATCGTGGCAAGCCGAGAAAGCGTCCTGCCAGCATAGCAGGCAATTCATTAAAATCGTTGGCAACCACCAGATCGGCCCTCTCGCGGGAGAACAGTCGTACCAGGCGCACCGTAGTTACAAAGAGAGCCAGCACCCATTTGGGATAAAAGAACGGGTTTAGAGAGCGAGAGAGGCGAGGCATGGGGACCTGATGAACCGTGACATTCTCTCTTTCATATCGTTCACTGATAAGATTGTCTCGCGAAATCACTACCACAGGATCGTAACCTTCGTCCCTGCAAGCACGCACAACGCGCCACATGGCGACATCCGATCCGCCCACGTCGTCGTTGTTGCTGTGTACAAACGCAATCTTAGGCATATAACGCATGTACCGGGGATCTAGGGTTTGGGAAGCCCCTACGACCCTCGTCTTCTCCTCACATCCTGGTCCACACGGGTGGTCGCCCGGTTAGTTGACGGTAGAAATCACCGATTCGACAGAACGCCTCGTGTCCCACGCATCGCTGGATTGAGTATCTGGCCAATGCCTTCGTAAACACCCAAAGCCAGGCTGGAGGATGAACCGGGAAACCGTTCAGCTTTCTGGCGCGAGCTTCTTCCATTGGAACATGAAGCGCTTCAGCCGGCTTCGAACTGGCCCCACCCAACTGAATCGCAGCCACGATTATATCTGCCATAAACCTAGCGGGCCGATCTTTCAACTCACGAAGCAGCATCTCGTAATCGCCCGACACGCGAAAGGACTCGTCGAAGCCGCCGCGACTTTCGAAAAGAGAGCGCTTATGGAATATACCCTGATGACAGATCGGCATTACTTTGTGGAGCTTGCGCCTCGTTAGCTCATAGTTTTCACCTTGAATGGCCAGCACCTGACCGGTACGCGACACTATTGCCACTTTACCGTAGACGATCCTTATCTCGGGTTCACAAGTCATCAGATTCTCGGCTACACGGCTCAAGACCTCGAGGTCCATAAGATAGTCGTCCGCCCCCAGGAAGTAGATCCACTCGCCCCCGGCATGGGCGATCCCTTTGTTAAAGGCGTGGTAAATTCCGCGATCGGGACAGGATTCCCAGTAAGATAGTTGACCAGCGTTCGTCTGCAGAATATCTACAGTGCCGTCGGTAGAGCCACCGTCGATAATGATGAGTTCCTTGCGTGGATATGTCTGGTTGGCAACGCTGTCAATACAGCGTTGTAGCGTAGCCTCCCGATTGTATACCGCCACGATTGTCGAAATTTGCGGTTGCAAGAGCATGAAAGGCCGCCTCGCTACTTCGAAGGAAATTCGATTGGCGCAGGACCAATTACTGGTTTTCGCAAACACCGTCGCGTATTCAGAACCCTCTTTCGGTGGGACCGGCCTCCCCCGCGGGACGCGGGGACAATTACGGTCCGCCGGCAGGGAGAAAGTGTCTCAAAACTAATTTGATGCCCAGAATCGTGCCACGATTAAGCCTGGTCAGCATTTTCGGTGCCCTCACCCCAGCCCTCTCCCAGAGGGAGAGGGAGCTGATCCAAGGGCTCTATTAGCGTCCCCTCGCCCTTTGGGAGAGGGTTAGGGTGAGGGAATTTCGTGTTACGATTGCGTCCAGTTCAAGAATTTTGAGACAGTTTCGGGACGCGGGCGCTACCGTACAATTGGCACTGTACTTGTGAAACTCTGAACTAAGTCCTTAAAAAGTTAACCGTAGCACAAACCCCTCCAAAAGTCATTTAAGAGACGAGTCCCAGGGGCTCGGGAAAAGGGCCGATTCTTGACTGGATTGTCTCATCGTGTTATTTGTAGGCTGCTTATCGTCTGACGAGAACGCGTTGATACAATTTGGAAAGTTTCCTGATGAATTTGGCTTCGGATAAACGAGCACTTGTAACAGGAGTCACTGGTCAAGACGGTGCCTATCTCTTAGAGTTCCTGCTCAAGAAGGGGTACCAGGTCTGTGGAGTCAAACGGCGTGCATCTCTGATCAATACCCAGCGGATTGATGGATTATACCAGGATCCTCATGTAGATGATCGGCATCTTATTCTCGAATACGGCGATATGACCGATTCCACCAATCTTATTCGCATAATCCAACAGTTTCAGCCGACCGAAATCTACAATCTTGCCGCACAGAGTCATGTGAAGGTATCATTTGAGACTGCCGAATATACCGCAAATGCGGATGCGTTAGGAACATTGCGTCTCTTGGAAGCTATCCGCATTCTGGACCTCGGGAAGAGGGTTCGCTTTTACCAGGCCTCAACGAGCGAACTCTTCGGCCTCGTGCAAGAGAGCCCTCAGCGAGAAACCACGCCATTTTATCCAAGAAGCCCATACGCGGTGGCGAAACTGTACGGATACTGGATAGCTCGTAACTACAGAGAAGCTTACGGTTTCTTTACCTGCAATGGAATACTTTTCAATCACGAATCTCCCATGCGCGGGGAGACCTTTGTAACCCGAAAGATCACCCGTGCGGTGGCTCGCATCAAGCTCGAAATGCAAGACAGCCTCTACCTCGGAAATCTGAACGCTCGACGCGACTGGGGATATGCCGCGGACTATGTCGAGGCTATGTGGCTTATCGTACAGCATCATGAACCGGACGATTTCGTTGTGGCTACCGGAGAAAACCATTCTGTCAGGGAATTTGTGGAACGTGCCTTCAAGGAAGTCGGGATCAAGATTGCCTGGCAGGGGGAGGGGATAGACGAAAAAGGCATTGACGCGGGAAACCGGCCGCACACTAGTGGCTGTAGATCCCCGATACTTCCGTCCCACCGAGGTGAATGAATTGCTCGGAGACGCGACAAAAGCCCGAGATGTGCTTGGCTGGAAACCAAGGGTCACTTTCTCCGAGCTTGTCAGACGTATGGTAGTGGCTGATCTCCGAGAGGCCGAAAAGGAACAGCTCTGTCGAACTGCGGGCTTCCAATAATGATACTCAGCAAGCCTTCACTTAGAATCTATGTGGCCGGTCACACGGGGATGGTAGGATCCGCCATTTGCAGACGCCTCGCCCGGTCCGGCTACTCGGTCATGAAACCTGCCTCCCGGGTGGATCTGTGCGATCAGCAGGCTACTCAGAAGTTGCTCGGCGAATTGAAGCCCGACTGGATATTTTTGGCCGCGGCCAAGGTCGGAGGCATTCATGCCAACAATACGTACCCGGCTCAATTCATCTATCAAAACCTGACCATTCAAACCAATGTCATTCATGCGGCATACGTGAACAAGGTCAAGAAGCTCCTTTTCCTCGGCAGTTCGTGCATCTACCCCAAGCTGGCACCGCAGCCCATCAAGGAAGAATATCTGTTGAGCGGTTACCTGGAGCCCACCAACGAAGCGTATTCGATTGCCAAGATAGCCGGCATCATCATGTGCCAATCATATAACAGGGAGTACGGAACAAATTTCATTTCCCTAATGCCGACCAACTTGTACGGCCCGGGAGACAATTTCGATCTGCAGAACGCCCATGTCATCCCCGCATTACTTCGGAAGACCCATGAGGCTCACGAATCGGGAGCGGAATACGTGGAGATCTGGGGGAGCGGCAGGCCGCGTCGGGAGTTCCTGCATGTGGATGATCTCGCAGATGCCTGTGTGTTCATGATGGAAAATTATGATTCGCATGAAATTGTCAACATAGGAGCCGGTATTGACATTACTATCCACGATCTGGCTCTGCTTATTAAGGACGTAGTTGGGTACAAGGGAGATATCCGGTTCAACTCAAATATGCCCGACGGCACTCCACAAAAGCTTCTTAATGTGAGCCGAATATCTGAACTCGGTTGGAAGCCCTCAATACCATTGAGAGAAGGACTGGGGGCCACGTACAGGTGGTTCATTGCTAATCGGCAAAGTGTGCGGGAAATTTGACATCAACGCGGGAATGCCTTTGCATTGAGCAAAATAGGGATTCCACCCATAGGCGTTAAAATAACGAACCTATGCCCTCTAACCCCCCTTTAGTAAAGGAGGGAAGGGGGGATTTTGAATGCGAATTGGTTTGAGTCACCGGTGGGCAGTTCAGGCGACGGTGTCGTCTTCGGCCGTATGGAGGTGGTCACCATGCAGAAAGAGGTTACATGTTGCGATTCTTGTGAGAAGATCCTCACCCGAGGCGGTATCAGGATGCATACCGGGACAGATGGAGAAACGGTTGACTTCTGCCCTGATTGCATTGCTGCACTTCTACCCGATTACGCCGCTCGAACAAAGACCAGCTTCTTGACAGTTCAGATCTCGCGAAACGATTACGTAGTTCTTGCGGCAAAAGGCCGGGAAGACCAGGCATCGGAAGATGACGCCGAAAACGGAGGAGAAGGGGTTGCCTAGCCAAGCTCAGGGGGGCCTTACGGCAAAAAAAAAGCAATCCAAGTAGGAGGATTGCTAAAGGGTATGGTTTAGGAGTCGTTGTTGCCTATTGTTGTTAGCAACTACCGTGCCAAGGCATAGAACATGCTGTTATTGTTGGGTCTGCCGGCAAATCAGGGCTTGCCGCGAGTCTGCTGGATGGTTAATTATTTCTCACCTTACAGGCAGGTTTCTCCTGCAGTGCGCAAAGTTTTCCCAGGTTGCCCCCGTACCGGGTAACCGAAGTGTTGCTTGCCAAAGCAAACAATTCACGGAGGTTGCGAACACGATGAGAATGCAGTCTATCCACAGGTGTTTATAACTTCACTGGCTCTGAGCTTACTCAGAACCATGCTCTCCGGATTTCGAATAGTTATGCTTATCGTTTGATATTGCTGATTAAACCTAACTGTCCCGGTTTGGAGCAGATCGGTCCGAATCTTGAAACTCCGCTGAGTTATCAAAATTATCCACAACTCTACCATCAAGTTATCCACAGGCTCTGTGGACCCCCCGCGCAAATTGGATGTCAAGAATTAATTTTTCTTCGGAACCTTGGACGAGGCTGAGTGTCCTAACCAACAAGCCCATGTGCGAAAGGCATCTACATGCCTGTTTCCGGGTGCTGCGGAAGGAATCCCCCGAATATACTATCATTCGTCTTTAGGCGAGATTCCTTCGAGGCAGAATGCGCGCATGGGCTTTCGACGTTCTTGGGTGGGTGTCCCGGGAGGATTAATCTGAAAATGTGATATAGTGGCAAACTGATACAGGCTTCTTAGTTCAGAGGTTTTCATGGGAAATTGCCGGCCCCCACGCGGAGATTCTTTTGAGAGCACGGAATCAATCGACGTGGGCGATTTGTTGATCGAAGACGTAACCTCGTCCGGCAGCTTCGACTTAATGCAATTTGGCACCACTCCTTTCGGGAAATTGCTCCAAGCTTTGCCCGTTCCCGTCCTGTTGATCGACCGGTCCTTTCGCATAATCTTTGCCAACCGAGCATGTGGCAAAATAAACGCGGAATATGAAAGATTTGTGAGCGGCCCCGTCGACGTAATATCTTCCGATACGCACTCGATAAAGATCGTCCGATCCCATTTAAAGGAAGTTTTTTCCACCAGAAAACCGCAGACTTGTGAAGCCGTGCTCCGGACGGGAAGAATCGGCGTCTGGGGTCGCTTATCTTTCCGGTCTATTAGGAGTGAAGATGAGCGCCTGATACTATTGGTTGTCGAAGATCTTACCGCCGAGAAGAAACAGCTCATTATAAGTGAGAGATACCAGGATGAATTGCAGAAGGAAGTCGTCGAGCGCAAGAAGGCGGAACGGGCGCTTGAGCAAGCGAATCGGGAACTGGAAGATCGGATAGAACAACGCACATTGGAGTTACTGAAACTAAACGACCAGATGGAGCAGGAAATCGCTGAACGAGAGCGTGCCCAGAGGCTATTGTACGAGAGTCAGGAGAGGCTCGAGTTGGCGCTGAAAGGAGCGGATCTTGGGTTATGGGACTACGACATAGAAAAGAATGTGGGATTCGTTGATCAAGTCTGGGCGGATATTTTCGGTTACTCCCTCGAAGACCTGCCGCCGGACATAAACTTGTGGAGAAGCTTGCTTCATCCGGAAGATAGACCCGCCGTAATTGAAGCATGGAATGCCCACCTGGAAGGCCGTAAGCCTTTTTACGAGGCGGAGCATAGGGTAAAGGCCAAGTCGGGAGAATGGAATTGGGTCCTGTCCCGGGGGAAGGTTGTAGAACGAGACAGGCACGGCAAGCCTTTACGAGTCTCCGGAACAGCCTATAACATCTCGGATCGCAAGCTCGCGGAAGAAAAACTTTTGCAAATGTCCAAGGTCTTCATGGAATCGATAGACCCGATCTTCATTAGAGACCTGGAAGGCAACATAATCGATCTGAACAAGGCGGCTGAAGATACTTACGGATGGTCTCGGGACGAGTTGATCGGCAAGTCTGTCAAGACAATCGTATCCGCCACTCGGCACGACGTAGTGGACGAGTTACATGAGAGATGCAAGCGCGGAGATAAAGTGGAAAACGTGGAAGCGCTCCACCGAAATAAGTCGGGTGATGTCATACCTGTCCTGGTAAGCCTTTCTCTCTTGACGAACAAGAAAGGTGAGCCGGTGGGCATTGCAAGCATTGCCAAAAACCTGAGCGATCTCAAGCGGACCGAGGAAATGCTTCGAGCCAAGACCGACGCGTTGGTGCGCAGCAACAAGGATTTGGAGGAGTTTGCTTATGTTGCAGCGCATGACCTGAGGGAACCACTTGTCGGAATCGCCGCTTATTTAAAGGTCCTGGAGAAGCGCTTCAAAGCCAGACTCGACCCGGAGGCTCACAAATTTGTCTCCCGTGCACTGGAAATAACTATCCGAATGGACTCCCTGGTGCAAAGCCTTCTGTCTTATGCGCGTTTGGGGACTGGGACAAAGTCGTTTCAGCCGACTGACTGTACGGTGGCGCTGGAGCGAGCCCTATCTAACTTGAGGTCTGCGCTGGAGGAAATCCACGTCAAAGTCAGCAGAGGGCCACTCCCGACCGTGATGGGAAATCTTTCGCAAATGGTCCAATTATTTCAGAATCTTGTTAGCAATGCCATCAAGTTTGCCGGAGACAGACCTCTTGAGATTCATATCGGCGCGCTGCCGGATGAATCCCAGTGGAAGTTCTATGTGAAGGATAATGGAATTGGCATCGAACCACCATATTTCGACAGGATCTTTAGAATCTTTCAACGGCTTGAAGCGACTCAGGAACGCGCAGGAACGGGTATTGGCCTGGCTAGTTGCAAAAGGATTGTGGAGAGCCACGGTGGGCGAATTTGGGTGGAATCCGAACCCGGCAAGGGCTCGACCTTCTTCTTTACCATACCGCGCTCCAAGGAATCCGTGACTTGAGCTTTCGGCAGCCCAGCCTTTTCATCCTCAACATCGCACGGATTGATCCATCCCAATTTTGAAGCGACTAAACACTTGTCGAGTATCCTTCCAGTTATCCGGGGTCAGCGATCCGTTCCAACCGGTATCATTGCGAGTCCCGCGGAACGCGGGAAAGCAATCTTTTCCTTTAAACGCCGCTTAGATTGCCGGTGGGACGGGCATCTTGCCCGTCATCCCTAATAGACAGGCTGGAAGCCTGTCCCACCATGCACTCCTCGCAATGACAATTTCCCGTCCGTAAGTGAATGGTAACGTTGTCGATCAAAAACTCCTTTGCATTGTCTAATCGAATGTGCTACGGCTCCTGTCATTGGATCCTCGCTGCCGGGGATTTTATGCTTATGTGAGTAGTGAGGTAGGAGTCGAGTAGTTATGCTGAAATACAAATGCCTGTTGTGCGGAATCGAGTGGGGCGACCCAAGAGCGTCGGAATCCGACATCTCCCACGGATACTGCCCTACCTGCATACGAAAACAGTACACGAGTAGGATTCATAGGGCCCAGCGAGAAGCCGGGTACTCTGATTGTTTCAACCGCGGGCACAATGACTGCGCGGAACATGCTTGCTGCTTCAGAACAGCATGTCAAGAGGATTTGGTAAAAAGCTGGAAAAGGGCAATCATTCAAGGAGACGCAGGGGTGGAACCCGAAGGATTGATCTGCGATGCTGCGACCGCATAAGTATTGCTTGATCTCTCTGTCCATGACTGATCTCATCACTCCGGAGCGCCGTAGTTGGAACTGCGTGCTTCGTATTCCGATGGCGGGTCAAAGAGAAGGACTCTGTTCCCATCGCAGCGTCAGGATATAGTCGTCACTCACTTCGACGTGGGTCCCAAAGGCAGCACCTTCCCGATTCAACATGGCGCTCAACCACAGTGCATCGGCCCTCGAAGCCAAGTCTACCTTGAAGCGTCTGATCTGTGTGGGTACCATCCGTAGAAGGACGAGTTCCCCGGTCGGGGGATTCAAGCTGACAAAATACATTAGACCCAGGTCTCCCCGAAACCCCTCATGGCCGCCGATGCCCTCGTAGTCATCCAGGAAATCACCACAACCGTAGATGACAAGTTTGCTTTTGTAGACTTCTATCCCTTTCACATGGTGTGAAGAATGCCCGTGGATTAGGTCAATCCCGGCGCGGTCGATTAGATTGTGAGCAAAATCGACTTGCTCACCAGCGATTCCATAACCCCAATTGCCGCCCCAGTGGACTGAGGCAATGACCGCGTCTCCCGGCCGCTTGACTTCTTTGACCCTCGTTTGAATAGCTCTTATCGCTTTCTCCGAAAGATCGTTCAAGAGATTTACCCCGGGTCTACTTGGCGAAGCTGCCCAGGAAGGGGGAATTCCACTTGTTGGTGACCCGAAGGAGAATACTATCACTCTCCCCTTACCCCGGGCTTCCAATACTGCCGGGGATGTAGCCTCTTCCAGGTTCCGGCCTGCTCCGGCGCTCTGTACCTTTCGCGGTCTTTAGGGTTTCCAATGTCTCGATGAGACCGGCGAATCCCCAGTCCAGAACATGATTGTTGGCTAGAACGCAAAGGTCCGTCTTGGCCGCGGTTATGCAAGGCGCATTCTGTGGATGCATTCTGTAGTTTATTCCCTTGCCTCTCCAGTAGTCCTCACTGGTGGTTATACTCGTTTCAAGATTAATGATCCTGAGGTCCGGCGCCATTCTTTCCAGTACGTCAAGTGCATCTCCCCAAATGTAAGAATGACTCACAGGTTTGGGAATGGGACCGTTCGCCCTTTCAGCCAGGTGCACGTAGTCTACGGCATCTTTTACGTAAGGCTCATAAAGGACAGGCTTGCTAGGGTGAGGCAACACCTGATCAATGCCTCTGCCTGTCATGACATCACCGCAGAGGAAAATCGTGATCATGCGGGCCGTGTCCGATGATCCGACAAAGGGTTTTGATTCAACGTTATTCATCTTGGGATATAACCCCTCAGCAGCGATCTCGCTTCACCGCGGAGGGCGCCAAGAACGCAGAGAAAAGAAGATTTAGAGATTCCCAAAAGTAATCACGGGAAAAGAAAATGATTGGGTGGTGACGCCCCGCGCTGAACGCGGGGCTGCCCGTCCATCAGCGACAGTTTGTCCCGCGCCTCGCGGGAGTGTCCCAACCAGCATAAGTTAAGTGCCAAGACGCATCCAAACACGACGACAATTCTTTCGGAGACCCACTGTGGACGTACGGAGAAGACAGAATTCTCCGCGGTCTCTGCGTCCTCCGCGGTGAACTTTTACTTTGAATTATAAGTCCTCTCCCGCACTTCAGCCTTTGTTTTTTACCTCTTGAGGCAATAATTCCGAAAGCAATCCGCTCCAGGGCAGAATAACCTTTTCAACGATAATGGAGATCGACAGGCCGTTTCGTCCCTGACGTTGGAGTTTTCCCTCCAGAGTCAGCAATTCGCTCGTATAAATGACGCGTGCAGAATCTTTCTGAGCTTTGGGAAATACCGCGGCGTCCCACAACCCTGTCTCATCCTCTAAGGTTAGGAATATCACTCGCTTACCACTTTTAGTGGGCGGAGTATGTGCGATTACGAGTAGACCACTAACCCGCACCCTTCGTCCTGAAGGGATTTTACGTAGCTGGCGAGCCGTAACAACCCCTTGCTCCCTTAGCTTGCGTCTCAGCACCGCCAGAGGATGCGTACGACAAAAGACGCTCATTGATCCGGCTTCTCTCAAAGCTGCAGCGGCATCCGACATTTTATCCTGCATCGCAGACCTCCCGAATCAGCGTCCATTCTTCATCCAGCCGTTCCAATGCACCTGCCGCGGAAAGAGGACCGAGTATCCTTTTCGGCGGAGAGAAACGAACTAAAAAGTCTTGCAGACTGCTGAACAGTCCCCTTCTTTCGCGCTCGGCTATTATTCTCCGAGCTGTTGCCTCGCCCACTCCGTTTATCACTCGGAGAGGAACTCTGATGCCCCGACCTTCAGCCTCATACTGCAAGCCGCTGTAATTCACATGGGGAGGATACACAGGGATCCCTTTTCTTCTCGCTTCATTCAAAATCACATACGGTGGATACGAGCCGACCTGACCCGCATTGAGCAAGCCTATGTAGAATGCCTGGGGATGGTGGGCCTTCAGGTATGCGCTCTGGTACGTGATGTGGGCAAAGCTGGCGGCATGAGCTTTACAGAACCCAAAACTGGCGAACGCGGCGATTCTGTTGAAGATCTGTTCGGCAAGTCTTCGACTATACCCCCCCTTAGTAGCCCCCTCAATGAATTGGTGTTTTAGGGATTCCATCGCGCCCGACTTGCGATCCTTCGTCATAGCCCTACGGAACAAGTCTGCGTCGCTATACGGCAAGCCAGCGAAGGTATGTACGATACGCAACACCTGCTCCTGGAAGAGAATCACTCCATACGTATCGAAAAGAATGGGAACGAGGTCGTTGTGAGGGATTTTGACAGGTTCCTGCCTGTTCCTTCTTTTCACATACACCTGAACCATGTCCCCCTCAACAGGCCCAGGTCTGAAAAGGCTGATCTCATCTATCAGATCGCCGAAGCGTCTCGGCTGTAGGTGACCGAGCAAGTTTCTCTGGCCCGGTGATTCGAGCTGGAAAACTCCGAGAGTCTCAGTAGTGCGGAGAAGGGCATAGGTCTTTTTGTCATCCAGGGGCATTCGATCGAGGTCCAAGAATATCCCCTTATTCTTAAGCAGTTTCAATGCCTTCCGAATAGCTGTGTGCGTCCTTAGACCTAAGATGTCCAATTTCAACAACCCCAGAACATCAACATCGTCCTTATCCAATTGCCCAACAGGGAGTTCGTGCGGTGACAGCCCCACCGGAGTCCAATCCTTCACATCCCTCGGTGCGATGACTACCCCGCCGAGATGTGTCGAGCACTGGAACGGGAGACCGGTCAGTTTCGCGGCAATCTGAATGAGTCGGTCTTCTTTCTTGAGCGGTGAGTCCTTTAATTCAGGCAGATTTCCAAGTGCTTCATTCAGATCGTGGCCTCGGAGCGACCAGGGAAGGCATGTGGCAAGGCGATCTATTTCGGTCAAGGAATAGCCGAGGGAACGAGCCGCCAGTCGCACGGCGCTCCGTACCTTGAACGTATGAATGGTACAAACCATTGCCGTTTGCCTGGGGAACAAATTCATGAGGTGGCGGATAACCTCGTCCCGCCGATCGGAGTCAAAGTCCACGTCAATGTCCGGTAGATCGCGCCTGCCTTCGTTGATAAAGCGTTCAAACAAAAGATTGTGGCGTATCGGGTCCACTCCGCCCAACAGGAGATGAATCACCAAACTACCGGCTGCGGATCCGCGAACGCTGTGGCGAATGCCTTGTTTGCGAGCGAATTTAACTACTTTTCGGATCAAGAGGAAAAAGTCGGCCAACTTCAACTGGTTTATGACGGTTAATTCATGGTCTATCTGCCGTAGATAATGAGTCGGAATGGGGCGATAACGTTTGGCCGCCTCTTTATAGGTCAGAATTGTGAGATCCTTTGATGCTTCACCGGAACGACGAAACGACGGCGGATGGAGCCGTCCTATAGGAAATGAGAAGCCGCGGCAGAGTTCCGCGATAAGGGATGTATTCTCAAGAGCCTCAGTATATGGAACACGTCGCTTCATCTCCGAACCTGAAGCCAAAAAGTAGCGATCGTTGGGTAGTGGTTCAATAAAGCGGTGATGATGATGGTTTTGAATTCCCACAAGAGTTTGATGAATTATGTAATCTTCAGGCTTGAGAAAAGCCACGTCATTGGTCGCGACAGTCGGGATACCCAGGCTCCCGGATATTTCCAGGGCCTGTTCCATGACCGAATATGCTTCCTTCGCCGGTTCTTCAGGCTGAGCGTGGTTTTGGAGAATCAGAAACAGCGACTGCTTCTCATGCAGAACTTTCCTTATTTCAATTAAGGACTGCCT
This sequence comes from uncultured delta proteobacterium, assembly GCA_963789265.1. Classification (GTDB taxonomy): domain Bacteria; phylum Desulfobacterota; class Desulfomonilia; order Desulfomonilales; family Desulfomonilaceae; genus CAWBBA01. The sequence continues at coordinate 1,235,195 of CAWBKB010000001.1, forward strand.
TGCAGCATCAATCCTACCTTTTTCCAACAAGTTTTTAATGATCGAGCCCCTGCCGCCGGCGAGGCATATCAATCCCTCGCTCCAGTGGGACAAGTCCTGTTTGGTTATGAAGTTTGTCTGAGATGTTCCGCCTTCCAGGGCAAGGGAGAGAAGACGGCAGAGATTTCCATACCCTTGGAAGTCTGATGCCAGAAGAATCACCGGGGAGCCGTCCCATATCGAAATCTTAGCTCCAACAATAGGTTGTATTCCGGCAGCGATGGCAGCCTTATAAAACCTGATTGCCCCGTGAACGCCGTCATCCGTGAGGGCCACTGCCCTTTGACCGAGGGCAATCGTCTCTTCAACCAGTGCTTCCGGTGTAAAAGTTCCCCAGAGGAAAGAGAAGGCGCTTTGAACTTCAAGATGTACGAAATTATCCATTTAAGAGCCTCTTGATCACGGTTTAAGGCGAACCACCCCGATCAGTTTCCCAAGGATTCTGATCCTGGCTCGATCCTTGCCTTTGAAAGCTGTGATGATGCTCATGAGACACCGCAGAACAAATATTTTCATTCACAATATGGAGAACATTTGTTCTGGTGTCAAGAAAAATGCTGTCCTTAACAGAGGTAATCATTCTCACAGGCAGCAAAAGCTTGTCATTGTGAGGCCGCGTCTCGCAAGATGAACCCATCAGTAGGATGGGCGTCCCGCCCGTCGATTTGTGATAGGATGGGCCAAACTGTCGCTGAAATTTTCAGATCCGCCGGATAGAAGGAAATCGTCATGGACACTCGTCTGCAACGATCCCTGTTGATATTGCCGGTCAATGTCCCTCGCTTCGTTGAAAAGGCATACCTGCGCGGAGCGGACGCGATTGTGCTCGACCTGGAAGACTCAATACCCCCAGGAACAAAAGCAGAATCCCGCAAGCTCGTGAAGCAATCAATCGAACTCGCGGGGCGTGGCGGGGCTGATGTCTTTGTCCGGGTCAATAATGAACCGTCGCTCCTCGACGATGATGTGGAAGCATCAGTCCATCCGGGTCTGCATGGGATCTTCATGCCCAAGGTCGAATCACAAAGGGATGTGAGTCGTCTTGAGGCTCACGTACTTAAGCTGGAATCTGCGCGAGGAATGGAGCCGGGCCGAATAAAGTTATCTTTGCATATCGAGAGCCCGACCGGTCTTCTCAGACTCGAAGAAATCGCGGCAGCGAGTCCCCGCATCGAATCCATAAGCCTGGGCATGGATGACTACTGTTTGAGCCTCAGCGTTGAACCATCCCCGGGGGGAAGTGAACTGTTCTTCCCGCTCTGCATGATAGTCACGGTTTGCAAGGCAGCGGGCATAGGAGCGATCGGGATACTGGGCAGCGTAGCGGAATTTCGCGATCTGGGAGTTTTTCAGAAAGCCGCGGAAGCAGGGCGACAACTTGGCTGTTCCGGAGCCTATTGCATTCATCCGCATCAGGTGCAAATACTGAACCGTGTGTTCTCTCCTTCCGCGGAAAAGATTGAATATGCACGCAGGGTGGTCGAAGTATTCGAAGAAGGGCTGAGAAGAGGCAGAGCTTCGATGACTCTGGACGACCGGATGGTGGACACACCTATCTACAAACAGGCAAAAGTCGTGCTTGAACGCGCTGAAGCAGTGGCTGCGGTTGAGCGCAGGAAAGCGGACGCCATGAAACTTCTTCAGAATTGCTAAATGGAGTAAAATAGGGCGGGCTCTACGTATTGCAAAAATTTTTTTCCGATTTGTGGAATTACACCGTCACCCCGGACTTTGATCCGGGGTCCAGCCTGGATTCCCGCGTGCACGGGAATGACGGCGAAGCGCCCATCACGGTTCGCCTTGAGGATTCTATGCTTGGTACGGCCAAACGGACATTATTTTTGGCAGACGCTATAATTGCGGAAAACAGGGCAACCTCTGGCGTAATGAGCGGTTGATAGAAGCTATTTCCTGGGAGTTTCACGAGGAACCAATGGTAAAATCAGTCAATGCTTCGTGGTGGGTGCAGCGTTGGAGCGAGCTTCAGCCGGAAAAGACGGCAATCGTTTTCGAAGGCCGGCGCATATCATATAGGGAGCTGAATGCTCGGGCTAACCGAACGGCCTGCTGGTTGCAATCTTTAGGGATCGAAAAGGGGGACCGTACCGCTGTTTTTTTGCAGAACGGTCCTGAATTTGTAGAGCTGTATCTCGCATGCTCGCGGCTCGGGGCTATCTTCGTCCCTCTGAACTTCAGGCTTGCCCCGCCCGAGGTGGATTACCTGATCAAGCACTGTCGCCCCAGGTTGCTTGTTTTTAGCCGGCTCTTTGAAAAGACCGTCCGCGCCTTGAACCTGGGCCACTACAGGCCGCCACTCCTTGCCGCGGTTGTCGGAAATAGCGGGAAGACTGAGGGTATTCTGGACTATCGAACAGAGACAGAATTATTCAGCGGCCAAACTCCGTTCATAACACCTTCGCTCGGCCCAGCAGATCCGGAGGAACCCCATGTGATCATGTACACTTCCGGGACTACCGGTCGCCCAAAAGGTGCGGTTTTGAGCCATCGCAAAACCTTCTTCAACTGTCTGAATGCCGAGGTCTTCTTTCAATTGTCCTTTGACGACCGGATGCTTATCTTGTTGCCGTTGTTTCATTCCGGCGGGCTCTTCATTCAGGCTTCACCCTGTCTCTACAAGGGGGCCACTCTGATCATTCATCGCCGCTTCGACGCAATAAAGGCATATCAGGATATCGAAGAATTCGAGGTGACAAAATTCCTGGGAGTGCCGACGGTTTTTCGCTCTTTGCTTCAGGTGGAGGCGGAACGACGCGGAGATGTAGCTTCTCTCGCGGTCTGTGCCATCGGCGGAGAAAAGGTGACTGCCGAGCTTCTGTCCGAATGCAGACAAAACGGCTTTCCGTTGCGGCAGATCATGGGCCAGACCGAGACCTCGATCTTGCTGTGGGCTTCCGAAGAGGAATCTCTCCAGAGGCCCGGTACAGTGGGGCGGCCTGTCTTCCATGCGGAGGTAAAGCTTGTCGACCGGCAGGGGCGTCGAGTGAGACCCGGGCACATAGGTGAAATAGTGGTCCGAGGCTCAATCATGATGAAGGAGTATTGGCAAGATCCGGTGCAGACCGAGCAAGTTCTCGAAGGGGGATGGCTGCGCACCGGAGACCTGGCTCGAATGGATGAGGATGGCTATTACTATCTGGTAGATAGAGCAAAGGACATGTACATATCGGGAGGAGAGAACGTCTACCCCGCGGAAATCGAAAGAGTTTTGAGCGAACATCCCGGCATTGCGGATGTGGCGGTGATAGGTATACCGGACGAGACCTACGGCGAGGTGGGGCATGCGTTCATAATTGCCGAGGATCAGGCCGAGCTGTCCGAGGACGATGTGATTCTGTACTGTAAGGGAAGACTGGCGGGTTACAAGCTGCCCCGAAAGGTGACTTTTTGCCGGGACTTCCCGAGAACTCCACTTGGCAAGGTTCGCAAGTTTTTATTGAATGGGAAGAGCAAAGAAGATTGACGGGTTCGTTGGCGACGAAGGGGGTCAGTGCCATCCCTTAGTGGGCTTTTTCATCTCCACAAATGCTTCCGACACTTGGCTCTTGGTCACACATAGCCTCTGGGCCAATTCCATGGGGCCGATGAAGCCGCCGACTATGATTTTTCGGAAGACACGTTGTAATTGCCTGAAGGATAGCCTGTACTTGGTCATCAAGGCTTCGTCATCCATTCCCGATCTGATGTCCTGAACTACATCATGCGCGCTTACGACTACGCGGCGTCTTCTCATGCCAAACACTCCAGCTTCTACGTGGTTCTTAGCATACTTCTTTTCTGAGCCGGAGGGAAGATAGGAGAGAACCTCTTTGTCGGAGTAATCAAGAAAAATCTGGAAATCCCGGGACACCTCGCCTAGTTCTCGAATCAGCTCCTGTCCGCCGTCTGGCATTTTTCAGTTCTGCTTTATCGCGAATGTTGCAGAAAATTTCGTGATGACGATAATGGTATCACAATTTGTTGCGGCCCTGAGATGGCAAAAGGCTGAAGGAGAGTATGATGGAAATTTGCAAACTCTATACGCTGAGCACTTGCAGTCACTGCAAATCGTGCAAAAGATTTCTCGGTGAGTGCGGAATTGAATATGAATTTACGGATGTCGATCTCCTGCCGGAAGCCGACAAAGCCGAAGTCATGGACGAGATCAAACGGCTTACCTCCCGGTGCGCATTCCCAACCATCATTATCGGGGAGAAAGTCATCGTAGGGTTCCGGGAACCGGAACTCAGGCAAGCTCTGGGCCTATAATGCGCCATAAGAGCTGCCAAGATGTCCAGCCCAATTTGGAATACACACGGGGTCACCCCAAACTTGATCCGGGATGGTAGTGGCGACCGGTGGTCGCCCTGGGCGAATGCCATTCGCCCCTACAAATTCCTGCCTTCACAGGAATAACTGTGAAACGTCTATGACGATTACCCCTGAGGATTCTGTAAGTAGACCACCAACATGTCACTATCCTCGCCACCCGTTCCACAGCCCTAGATTTATTGGCTATCAATCGCGAAAGCTACAATCTCTTGCCCAATAGGCCCAAAATTCCTATCACGATTAGGTACACGGCTACAATTGTTGCTAATAAGCCGGGATAGATCAGGATCAATATGCCGGCAATTAGCGCGACGATGGCTTGAAATCTCGAGTGCGAGAACATACCAGACTCCCTTCATGGTTGATCTTCCATCAACAAGTTACTGTTATTCGCAAAGTACGTACCGCTTCCTCGATTGTCAAATTCTCTATTAGAGCTTTAGTACCAAAATTGTACCGATCCGACACCGGCCCTGTTCAACAAGTCGTGGGTTCGTTTTCGTGGGCCTCCATCAACAGATACTCCTGAATCAGCCTGTTCAAGTCACCGTCCAGGACAGCACTCACGTTGCCAATTTCAATGTTGGTGCGGTGGTCCTTAACCATCTGATAGGGCTGCAGAACATACGAGCGGATCTGTGAGCCCCATGCAATATCCTTCTGTGTTTTGTGGAGAGTGTCCTTCTCTTCCTGTTTCTTCTTTAACTCAAGATCGTACAGCCTCGACTTGAGAATCTTCATGGCCATAGCCTTGTTCTTGTGCTGGGATCTCTCGTTTTGACATTGCGCGACTATGCCGGTGGGCAGATGTGTGATCCTGACGGCTGAATCGGTCTTGTTCACATGCTGGCCGCCCGCGCCCGAAGACCGATAGGTGTCTATTTTCAGGTCCGCGTCATTGACTTGAATATCTACCGAGTCGTCCGCGCTTGGGAAGACGAAGAAGGCAGCAAAAGAGGTATGCCGCCGCGCGTTTGCGTCAAACGGGGAAATCCGGACCAACCTGTGTATGCCAACTTCGGCCTTGAGTCGGCCGTAGGCATATTCGCCGTCTACGGAGAATGTGGCAGACTTTACACCTGCTTCTTCACCGGGCAAGGTGTCCAGAATCTCCGATTTGTAGCCTTCGCGCTCTGCCCAGCGGAGGTACATCCTGAGGAGCATCTCGGCCCAATCTTGAGCTTCCGTGCCGCCAGCCCCCGCGTGGATCTCCACAATCGCGTCGCCGATGTCCTCCGGTCTCGAGAAAAGCCTCTGGATCTGCAAGCCGCGAATATGCTCCTCCAGGGAGTCCAGTTTCTCTTCTACTTCCTTGATAACAGAATGGTCCTCCTCCTCCAATGCAAGTTGTAGGAGAATGGCTGTTTCGTCGAGTTCCTTGTCAAGACCTAAAAAATTCTCAACCAAGACTGAAATCTGCTTCTGTTCCTTGAGTAGTGTCTTGGCGGCGGTGGGATCGTTCCAGAATTCCGAGTTTTCCTGGGTCTTTTCCAGTTCGGTCAGGCGGGATATCTTGGCGTCGAGGTCAAAGATAACCTCGAAGTTCACTGGATTTTTGCCGAATTTCGGCCAGTCTTTCTTCAATCTCCAACATCATTGTCCTCCTCGGTAATGGACTGGCTTCCGGCGAAAGCCCGTCCTTCCAACCATTTATTGTAAGCTGTGAAGCCGTCGAGTTCCACGGATTCAAGTGCTTCATTGATTATTTTGAGTTTGGCATCCAAGTCGTCGATGCAATGCACCAGGATTGCCTCCCTCGTCAAGGGCTTTACCGGTGAACCGAATTGGGTCTCTCCGTGATGCGACAGCAGAACATGTTCCACTTCGCGAAGCCAGGGTTGATCGACAATGCCCTTTTCCGAGGCCGCGTCTCGAACCATACTAAGGCCCAGAATCAGGTGCCCAATCAGCCTGCCCTCGGTGGTTCGACCTCCACCGGTAGGGCTGAGTTCGTATACCTTTCCTATATCATGGAGTATCGCGCCTGCCAGCGCAATACCCCTGTTTATGTTTTTCTCCAGCTTGAGAATCGCCTCCATCTTCCTAGTGACTGTGGCAATGTGTTCGATCAGCCCCCCCCGGTAGGCGTGATGAACCATTCTGGCAGCGGGAAATGTTTTGACGGCATCCGCGTGACGATCCAGAATCTCGGTCACCAATTCTGCTAATTCAGGTGGATCCAGACTGCCGGCCGTTACCTTCAACTCTTCGAACAGAGATTCGGAGTCGTATGGACTCATTCGTAACAAAGCAGAAAGATCCGGCACATCCGAAGGGTCCGAGCGTCGGATTTTGCTGACCACAAGCTGAAGATGGTCCCGGTAGGTCTCTACGCCGCCCTCAATTTTCACTACGTCGCCGGGGCTGAAATCTTGGCCCCACTTGCGGATGGACTCCGGCCACATCTTCGCTGAAATCGCGCCAGTGGCGTCTCCCACCACAAGGTCGAGGTAAGCTTGGCCGGAGCGTGTTTTGCGTGGCTCTTTCGACCTCAACTCGAAATACTGGAGTAAATTATCGCCGGCCTTGAGGTCCTTGACGCAAATTAGGACGCTATTTGTGTCGTCACCATTCATTTGTGGGCTTCTTTCGCCGCGAGCGGTCTTCGCCTCGTACCTGGGGTGCAAGCGAAACCGAGTCCGCTCTGTCAAAATAGATGGGATCTGGATCTAATAGTGGAAGGTAAGGGATGGTTGAACTTTTCGGTCAAAGCGTCCAGGCATTTTTCGATAAATCCGTCCACGTCTACCCGTTTGCCGCCGTGCAGGATGGCGTAGATCTCACCTAGAATCGGGGGATAAAAGCCTCGCTGTGAGGCTATTCGCTGAGCGAAGCGCGACGCCTCAAAGCCTTCGATGGCTATCATTTTCTTGCGATACTGTTCGAGAAGAACGCGGGCCGGTATGGATTTGAGGTTTTTTTCGTCCATCTGGGCAAGGTCCCGGCCAAAGCTGGCGGATCGGCCCCCTCGGCATGTGGCGAGCAGGTCGGCCATCCACACTTGGCTTTCCGCGTCGAAGGTGTCGGGAGATGCTCCCAGGAGAATTCCGAATTGGCGTATCTCGGCCGTTACCAGAGTGGCATAAGTGGCCAAGAAATTTTCAGGGGCGCGCTTTGAGCCTTCCAGTATCCCGAATCCGATAGCGTACACATTCTTCAAAGCCGCTGATATTGTTGTGCCGATCACGTCGCCGGAGTAGACGACGCGAAACCGGGAGGTCTCTATAAGAGGCCTGAGGCGTTCGAAGGTCTCATAGTGCTCGCATGCGATTTGCGTAACCCCAGCCCCTCCATACACTATCTCGTGGGCAAGATTGGCCCCGGAAAGGACAGAGACCCTCATCCTTTTCCCCAGGCGTTCCATCTCCTGGTGTGTGGTTTGACACGGGAGCAACCCTGTTTCAGGGATAAAACCTTTGGTGGCGATTACAAAGTCGCTTCCATCCGGAGCGAGTTCCAAAACTTTTACGAGCGTCGAATAGAAGTATTTACTCGGCGTCACGATCAGAACAAGCGAAGTGTCACCAACCGCGGCGATAAGGTCCGCCTCGGGTCTAACCGATCTCGGAAGAGAAATATCTCTGTAGTGCCACGGGTGCTTCCCTTCGACCGTGAGCTTCTCGATAAGGTCCTCTCGCGAATCATACAGGATCAGCGAATGCTCTGATAGTTCCTCCTTCTTCAATAGATTCATGCCGATATGAAGCGCAAGAGTGTATCCCCAAGCCCCGGCATTCACCACGGTCATGGTGTTGCGCCCACTCAGGGGATAAATTCTCCTATCTGCATGATACGCGTAGAATCTCAATAGGGGAATATTCCGAGGGGCGTATGCGCGCCTGAGCAGGGGCTTGGAGATGGCCCTGCGGCTTGTTAATAGCTTGAGACCGATCTTTATCGCTTCCGGCAAGTCAGACGTAATCAAAGGGTGAAAAGGCGGCTCTCTCCGATATCTCATTCGGAAAAAAGACGTGGTATTCGAAACCTCCTCATCGACGTTTTCACGAAGCGCCTTCATGTTGAGTCGCTCCAAACCCTGCATGGCTTTAGCTACCAACTGAGTCGGGTGAATAGTCTTGTTGCGCGCGATCTCCTCGATCGCCCGGTGCGAAATTCTCTGAAGAGTGAGAGAGTTGTCGTTCGTAAGTTCAAACGGCTCGCCCACGTTCGTCACTTACGTCGCCAAATGCCCGATCCAGCCCCTTAAAGATTTTGTCCGGATTCCCCAGTCCCAACAGCATCGAAAGAAGCACTGTCCAACCTCTGGGAAACATTGACATAATTGGGAAGAACCCGGACGCCGTCAGATAGGTGTCTTCCGGAATGACCGAATAAGAAATCGCTACCGGAACCACCAGCGCCCGACCCGCAGCCTTTACTGAGGCCAAAACTCCATGGGGAACATACGGCTCTCGAAGGATGCCGTCTCTCGAGCGCACGGCATATCTGCTGGTTCTCGCAAATAGCGCCTGAACTTCTCCCGCTTCCGCCAAAGCCGCACAATACCAGGAATAGCCGCGGTGCTGAACCCCGGCGAAGCTCTTTGGCACGATGACTCTGCGGAAGCCCTTAAGCCAATGGGACATCCAGCCCTTGGTAAGACTTCCGGTGACGTGAACGATCGGAGTGCGGAGGAAGAGGTGATGGATCAGTTGCGCGGTCAGGAGATAATCAAAGTACGACGTGTGGCCGACGAAGAAGAACACCGGACCGTCAAACTCCGCTATCCTGCGCCTGATCTCTACGGGAACCGGGCTGGACACATCCTTGAACAGCGTCTTGCCCAGAAATGCAAGCATAGCCCAAGTCTTGTGGAACTCATTCAAATCGAATGAAACTGCGAGTTCCGACAATGCTCGCTGTAGCTCGCTGCGATCGCCTTTCGGCTCGTACGTTTCCGCCAGCTTTAGGGCCCGTTCGCGTAAAAATCTCTGATCCAGAGCCACGGGAGGGATCACTGACAGAGACTTCTTGAATTGTCTGAATCCCTCGTGGGACTCGAAGAGCTCTAGTGTGCGACGGAGATACATCTTTTCCTGACCCCATCAAGGCGGTTGTCACAATGGCAGAACCGATTCAGTCAGTTCACGATACCGGTCGCGGGCTTCTCGGGTTCCCTCACAGGTGCCCTGGGACCGTGGCGAGGGGATGGAGGCGGTTGCAATTGCCGCGCGGGCTGCTCTTGCTGAACCGCGGGCCCTGATCGTGGGGCCGCGGAAGGGGGAGCCGGAAGGCTTTGCGGCTGGGGCGAGACCGCCGGCGGCTGAGTCGGCTGAACCTGAGGTTGTATTGGCCCGGTAGTTGGCAGGGACGGCTGAACCTGAGGTTGTATTGGCCCGGTAGTTGGCGGGGACGGCTGAACCCGGGTGGGAGGGGCCTCCAGCGCGGGTGCCGGAACGGCTTGAGGTGTCGAGGGCTTAGTCCCGGCTTCAGCTCCCGTGAACTTGACCGATACGAGGACATTATTAAATATGTCGTGATATTTTTCCATAGCCTTGGAAGGTGCCAGACAAGCGATCCGGAGAAGAGTCTGGTCGTGCTTATAATACACTATGACGACGTCCATCCAGATCTTGGGCTTGTTCTCAGGGGCCTGAACATAGAAATAGTACGCGTCCGGGACATCACACTTGAACTTTCCCTCGTCGATAATCCGGACTTCCTGTTTGTCCTTTGTCCGTGTTCTCTTTTGTAAGTCTTTGATACCGTTGCGTAGTTCCTGCAAGTAGAGAACTCAAGGGATCTTTTGAAGGTTTGTGCGCGGCAATCTGAATACGATCTCTGAAGCCATCAGTCAGATCAGGAGCTTGAAAGACCACATAATAATTTCCTATTGGCCTGTCCAGCTTGACCCACGACGCGGGATATTTCATGGTGAATCCATATTCTTCACTGGTAAAAACTTTGTAATCTTCGGCTGAAGAGATCGCCGGAATTACAAGGATCACCATAGCGAAAAACAAGGGGATTCTCCAAGAGAACCCTATCCTCGGAAAGTGCATCTAACCGTCTCCTTTCGAGCCAGGCCTCGCATAATCAAGATCGCATAATATCAGGAAAACCTCAACAGGGTCAACGCTTTTCTCTCGCTATGTCTCGATATCTAATGCAGATTCCAGGAGACAAATTATTCGAGCCACGTGCACCAACACGTGGTCGAGCGATTTCACCGATAGCGTGATCCTCGCCACAGAATTTCTCTGTCCATCAGTACGGTCCCTAGCGTGCTCGCCGCTACCCAGGCCCCCACGAGGATGCCTGCGGGTGCCAGGAGGCCATACAGCCAGTTCCCATGTTCCAGCTTTATAAACAGACTGTATGGAATGATTACTGCGGCCATGGCAACGGTCGACATGACGAAAAGCTCCGGAATAGGTGTGGTGATGTTTCCAACGAGCAACAGAGCCCCGGAGAACACAAAGAACACAGTAAGAAGAAACTAGCGAAACATAATTAACAATCAATCTCATAATCTTGGGTATGCTCCGCTCCAGAGCCCCATAAAAGGTTCTCCTCCAAAAGCTGCACACTTCAGACAGGCTTTCAAACGGTCTGGTTCGAATCAGGTCGCCACCGCGCATCAAGCCCATCTTCAACCCGTTTGCCTTGACGGCCTTGGCCAAAGCCACGTCCTCAGTCAGTTGATCCTTGAATGTTTCCCACGTACCAACCGTGTGGTAGGCCGACCGGCTGATCATGATAAAACAACCCGAAGCCACGGCTGCCGGTTTAGTCGAGTCGTTCACCTCCGTCAATGGATAAAAATAGGATAGGCCCAGAGCCAAATGAGGATATATCGCATCCTCGAGAAGCCCCCTATTTGTGAAGCCCGGCAAAAGACTTATCATATCAAAATTATTAGCTAAGAAAAACTCCAGAGCTTTCGATATAGTATCCGGCCGAAAGACTGCGTCCGCATCGCTGAAAAGCAACACGCCCTCCGACGCGTGCCCTGCAGCCTGGAAAATAGCGTGCGTTTTTCCAGTCCAGCCCTGGGGAAGCTCTCGGATGGAAAGAACAGTTATTCTAGTATCTTCCCTGGCCAAACGCTCCATGATTTCAAAGGTCCGGTCTTTACTGCGATCGTTTATAAGTATCAAGTGGATGGCAGGATGGTTGGATGCCAGCACGGACCGAACGGATTCTTCAAGGTGACGTTCTTCATCCTTGGCAGCAACGATCACCGTCACCAAAGGAAGGAGGATAGGCGTACTCCCGGTCTTTCCATCTGTCAGGCTAGGCTCTTTCCTCAGCACCCATACCAACAGAAGATTCATGTAAAGCAACTTAAGTAAGACTAAGAGGACGAAAACAATTCCCGCCCACGCTATCCATATTGTCAATATTCAAATCCCTTTCTTCGGCCCTGTGAGCCGGCGGTCAGAAACGAAGCCGGGCGATTATGGGAACGAGCTCCTCAAGGCGGTGTCAAAACAAGGCCTTGCCCGAAAATAGTAGCACGTTGCCTACTTTCCCGGCAATACCGTGTTCCACGCGGGACCACGGTACCTATCGACCGTCCCCCCGGGGCTCCTGCCATTCGAGCTCAGCGGGGCCATTGAAAGTGGGCCGCTGCTGCGGCGCGGCTATCATCGCGGCGCGATTATCGGAATCATAGTATTCGCAAGGATTCTAAAGGCCAGGCAGCACCGAACCAACCGTCGCTCGGCAAAGAAACGATGCCGGAAGATGCTGATCCAGCTCTAGTGAGACGCATCATATTTCGCTCTTTTCCTTCGTTCTTGATCGGCCGCGGCATGTTGCACACAAATGCAAAGCGGTATTCGATGCAGCTTGCCAAAAGTGGACGCACTCTATTCGGTTAGCTATGTTTGTCCGCAGGAAAGTTGGCTGTCGGGAGCTCTTTTTCGGTCCCGGACAAGCCTGAAGAAGATGTATTTTCTCGGGCCTAATCTCGGGACACGCGGGTGCGTCGTCTCAAGGGGCTCAAACCGACACCGCTCCGGTTCCACAGCCGTCATGATTCCCTACGGCCTCGGTAGAAAGTGGCATAACGGCGTAACGGGCCCTCAAGTGCGGTCCAATCCCTCGGCCTAGCGGAGCGTAATGCGCTGCTCTCTGAAGAGTTTCTCTGCAGTAGCGCGATCTTGCCGGGCCAAGTCAGGTCTGTGTATCTTCTCTTGGAGCAAGGCCCGATTTTGATATGCACGAAGATTCCGGGGATCGAGCCTTATAGCAGCGGAGAAATAAGCGCTAGCGGCCATATACTCCCCCTTGTTCATCAAATCTTTGCCTTCAGCCAGATAGATTTCGGGGCGTGCCGATCCATCGTCGTAGACTAATGCCTGTTCCCCTGAAAATCCGCTTTCTCCTCGCGGATTCCAGGCCGTAACGGCAAAGAAATACAGCTTCTCATTTTTCAAACCGCGAAGCACTAATGCAGATCTGTCACAGTTAACCAAACCCCTGTAGTCTTCGCGATTCGATCCCCAGAAGACCGTATAGTGGGTAGCACCCGACACCGGTTGCCAGGTAATTTCAAGTCCTTGAGGTACAATAACCAGCCCCACATGTGTGGGTGCCGCAGGCGGATTCCGCACCGTCCCGGGAGTGATCGAAGACGAACACGACAAAAGCAAGAGATGCGACAGCGCTAATACAGCGACCGCTAACTTACCAATTCTCTCCACCACTAGAGCAACCCCTTCAACTAATAATCAACTTTTTTATTATAGATGCTTTTATCCTGAGAGGCAACAGGAGAATGTGCCGGGGTATTCTACCATAAGACGGGTGGTAGCGTCCTAATTGAGGATGTTGATCGTCATTTCGCCGTACGCGGGAATCCAGTGGGACCGGTTTCCGTGCCGGTAGCTTATGAGCCGCCGGCAGAGAGAAAGTGTCTCAAAATCGCGCATAAACGAAATTCGTAGCACGAAATTCCCTCACCCTGACCCTCTCCCAAAGGGCGAGGGGACGGTAATAGAGCCCTTGGAACAGCTCCCGCTCCCTCTGGGAGAGGGAGCGGATGAGGGCAGCAACTATACCAATCAGGCGCAAGCGTGCCACGATTCCGGACATCAAAATAATTTTGAGACAGTTTCGAGACGCCGGCGCTACCCCCTGGATCGGGGTCTTGGGTGACGATTGGTGAAAATAGCCGATGTGTCCCAAATTAGGACACTGCCAAACGGCTTACCAATTTGACTTGATTGGAGCCTTGTGATATAACGCTTCAAGCATCAAGGATAATCCCTTGTGATATTTAAGGGTTAACCCTAAGAGACGACAAAAGGAGACCCCCGTGTCATCAACCACATTCGTTTCCAAGGCTTTCTGGGCGCGGCTGCCCTGCTGATCTTTCTGCTTTCAGGCATCGCCCCTTCTTTCGCCGGCGATGAAAGTCAAGTCCTGGCTAAAATCGGCAATCAGACCATAACTGGAGCGGACTTGCAGGAATGGGTGAATGCGGTTCCGGACAGATTTCGGCAGCAGGTTCAAACCCCTGGAGGTAAGAAAAGGGCTCTTGACTACATTATCAACATACAGCTCATGGCCTCAGAAGCCCAAAGGCAAAGTATGGACAAGGCGCCGGATATTCAAAAGCTGCTGCAGCTCACCCGAAATGATCTTATGGCACGAATTTATCTAGACAAAATGACCAAAAACCTTCCCGCTCCCACTGAGCAAGAGGCAAAAGCCTATTACGAAAAGCATCGGAGCCAGTATGTTGTGCCGGAAAGTGTACACCTCAGCCACATACTTCTCAAAACCGAAAAGGAGGCGAATGAGGCTCTTGGAAGGATCAAGAAGGGGGAAAAGTTTGGAGATGTCGCAAGGCAGGTCTCAATATGCCCGAGCAGGACTAACGGGGGAGACCTGGACTGGCTCCCCAAGGGCAGGCTGGTAAAGGAAATTGAAGATGTTGCCTTCTCTATGAAGCCCGATGAAATCAAGGGTCCTGTACATTCGAAGTTTGGATGGCACATTTTGCTTCAGCAGGGCAAGAGGCCGGCCCAGGAGAGTTCTTTCGATCAGGTGAAGGATTACATTATCGAGCAGCTCAAGTTTCAGAAGCAACAGGACGAATATGAAAAGCTGGCCGAATCCTTGCGTAAGAAAGCAGGCGTGCAGGTGATGTTTAACCCTGCCGCCTCAGCGGGTCCGAGCGTCCCCAAACAGCCGGCGACCAACGCACCCGCGCAGACCGGCCCAGCTCGGGGGCCTAAGTGATCTCGGCCCGGGTGTATTAGAAAGAAAAACGTTCATCGGGAAAGCAGGATTCACCGTCGTGTGGGAAGTGGGATGCTCGGGGGCCGCAGAGAAAACATGATTTTCTGCGGTCTCTGCATTCTGCCCGGTAATCCGGATTGTAGAGCACGGCATGCCGTGCATCTACGGAACGTTGTTATCCCCCCGCATGCGGGAATGCAGATTGTTTCTCATTCCCGCGCTCTGCCCGCAAACTGGCTTCATTTCACTATCATAGTCGAGGCAGAGCCTCGCGACACGCATTCCCAGGCAGAGCCCGGGCACGAGAAACAATCGGAAAATATTTTGACAATTGGTATGACGTATGCACCCAGTTACAGCAGGAATTAGCGAGTGGCTTCGTGGGGTGGGCTTTCTAGCCCGCCATTGAACAGGGGTTTTCCCGGCAGGCTGTCCCGCGCCTCGCGGGACTGCCCCACAAGACTGAATGGTTCCGCTATGATTTGAAATTTTGTTGACCTTCATGGTCGAATTGCTTATTCTCAATAAGCATGTAAGCTCCTTATAATTAGCTGATTTGTACCACCTCAGCCTGAGGGGGCGAATGGGCATGTTTCCGGGCATCTAACGCAAATCCAGACTTCTAATTAATTTCCCCCGAGGGACAGCGCATGGGGAGGCCAAAAGCGTCGGAAGCTGTGCTATAAGCGTCGTGCACGGGAGTTGTCCGGAATGAGGCTCGCCACCGAGCTTTCTTGGGCACCGCATGATTCGTACTAAAGCACGCCGAGCTCGCTATCAACAAGTGTTAGCGGGAATGAACGACCAAGGGTTCTCTTAACTGCGTTCCCCTGGCTTTTGCAGAGACGACGAATGAAATGTTCTCAATGCGGATTTAGAAGTACCAGGGAAACAAGGTTCTGCGGTACATCCGGCGTCCGCTTCGAAAAAGCTTCCGCCTTCGGCTGCAATGCTAACAGACCGGCCGGTTCCGAGGTTAATCGAAGGGGCCGCGTAAATGTGCGTATATCTTTAGTGCCAACCGGGGATGAGGATCCAACTCAGCTTTTCGGGTACCGAAAAAGCCGTTCGCTTTTATCCGGCTCATAAAGAATAAAGACCGGAAAGGGAGGATTAAGAGTGCGAAAATAATGCCTATCTCAGCGCCTCAGATGCGGAAACTTCTGGAATAGGGATATTACTCTTGAGGGGAAACCTACATGAATTACAAGGGCAGGAGGAGAAAGGACCTTGTCCACGAGTTGGAGGAATTACGCGAACGAGTGGCCGAACTGACAGCCGGGAAATTAGGCCGAAATATCTCTGTCGAGGCCCTTCGCCAAAGTGAAGAAACCTCTCGGACCCTTCTGAATGCCACTACGGATGCAGCGTTACTCATGCACCCCGATGGTACCCTGCTTGCCCTGAACGAGGTAGCCGCACAAAAACTCGGCGGAACTGCTCAAGAACTAGTAGGCCGCAACTTGTTTGAGTTGTTGACGTATGACATGGCCGAAGAGTTTAGGGCGCGAGCCTCGGAGGTCACTAAATCAGGAGCCTCCGTGCGCTACGTGTATGCGAACGGAGGACAGTTCATCGACAACAGTCTGGTTCCGGTATTCCATGGAGCGGGCAAGGTAGACAGACTGGCGGTCTTTTCTCGAGACATCACGAAGCAGGCGCTGGTCGAATTGGAACTGCACAAAGCCAGACAAGCTGCAGAAAGCGCCGACGTTGCTAAGAGCAGTTTCCTGGCACAGATGAGCCATGAATTGCGCACACCGCTGAATGCGATTATCGGCTTTTCGGAAATTCTTGAAGACCAGACTTTTGGCCCATTGAACGAACGACAGTTGAGATACATCAGCCACGTCCATGCCAGCGGGAGACACCTACTCGAACTCATAAATCAAATTTTGGACCTCTCCAAAGTTGAAGCCGGCAAAATGGAACTTCACGTTTCAACGGTAAACATACCTCAACTCTTGGAGAGCGGCTTCATTATGGTCATGGAGAAGGCCAGAAAGCATGGGATCGAAATTGCTCTTCGTATTGAGTCCGAGCTCTCAAGGACCGAGATCCAAGCTGACGAGTTGAAGCTCAGGCAGATAGTCTTCAACCTTCTCTCCAACGCTGCCAAATTCACTCCGGACGGCGGCCGCATTGAACTGTCGGCCTGGAAGGAAGGGGGCGAACTCATGGTTAGCGTTTCGGACAACGGCATTGGACTCAGGCCTAAGGATTTGGAGCACATCTTTGTTGCATTCGAGCAATTGGACTCCTCGTACGCAAGAAGGCAGCAGGGCACAGGTTTAGGGCTGACATTGGCTCAGAGCCTCGTGGAACTGCATGGCGGCAGAATCTGGGCGGAAAGCGAAGGGGAAGGCAAAGGCAGTAAGTTTACCTTCACAGTTCCGATCGTAGTTGCTTCAGGGATCTCGGAACAAAGCCAGGCCGTTTGACCGGTCGGGGGCAGAAAGTATTTGGGGCTTGTTTGTGAAATGTGTCTTTCACACACAGGCGATGCCTCAACCGTGAAAGTGAAGTAAAGGCAGTTTGCGGGCAGAGCCCGCTGGGCTAAGTTTGCGCTTATAGGGCTCTGACACCGGGTCCGTAGCGGCAGTCCCGAGAGGCGCCATTAATGCTGTGGAGCAGACTTTCCAGTCTGCGGACTTCCTGCGGCCGAATTTTCGATATGAGTGATGGCAAAATACCGCATTAGTTGGGGTAGCCGAGATGAAAAAGAAGAAGGTTCTAGTGGTCGAGGATGACTCATTCAGCATGGAACTGGTCACGGACTTGCTGGAGGTAGCAGGTTTCGAGGTGCTCCCGGCCGAGACCGCAGAAGCAGGGATAGAGATAGCGAAAGCAGGAGACCTTGCGCTTATTCTAATGGACATTAGACTTCCCGGCATCGATGGCTTGGCCGCGACCGCCATACTGAAGGACGACCCTCGGACAACCAACATCCCTGTGGTTGCTCTGACCGCCTCCACCATGAGAGGGGACGAGCGAAAATGCCTGGAAGCCGGCTGCACAGGGTACATCGCCAAGCCCATAAACACGAGAGGATTTGCGAAGGCGGTGGCGGCATACATCAGCACCGTCGGTGGCACCAACTGAGAGGACCTCGCCTAACGCCGTCCTCGGCAGGAGGATGCTTCATGAACCCGCGAAAAAGAATCTTGATAGTCGACGATGACGAACAGAATCGGGAGTTGCTGGAAGCCATGTTGGAGTCTCTGGGGTATAGGTCCGACCTGGCTGATAGCGGGATTAGCGCGTTGGCCAAGCTGAACGCGGACATCGATTTAGTGCTTATGGACATCATGATGCCCGGAATGGACGGTTTCGAAGCAGTCCGCAGAATTCGCAACCTTCCGGAAGTTGGAGACATTCCCATCATCATGGTTACCGTGCTCGGCGGAAAAAAGGACCGCCTGGAAGCAGTAGACGCCGGAGCCAACGATTTCATCACCAAGCCCGTTGACAAACTCGAACTCCGGGTACGGGTTGCCTCTCTGTTGCGAATGAAGGAGGCGCAGGATGCAATCAAGCGCCACAAGGCCGAGCTCGAGGCAGAAGTTGAAAAACGGACTGCCGAGTTGAAGGAAAGCGAAGAGCGCTTCAGATATATTTTCGAAGCCGGCCAGGACTGTATGTTCGTGAAAGACGGGGACCGGAGATACTCTCACCTCAATCCCGCCATGCTTGCCATTGTGGAAAAGGACCCCACGGAAATCATCGGAAAAACAGATGAGGAGCTGTTCGCTGTGGAATGGGCGGCCCGGATGAAAAGCGTGGACGAGCGGGTCCTTCAAGGACAGCCGGCAGAATCCGAACTGAACCTTCTTTGTAAAGACCGGCCTACCACTTTCAACATTGTCAGATTCCCCATGCGAGATGGTTCGGGCAAAATAATAGGCCTGTGCGGGATAGCTCGTGACGTCACCGAACGCAGAGCGCGGGAATCTGAAATGAGAATTCGCTCTGGTCCTCCGGGCTCCAATATTATGCAGACCACGCTGGAGTTGGTACGCCGCGCGGCCAAGACTGACAGCTTGGTCCTTTTCACAGGCGAGAGCGGGAGCGGAAAGGATTATCTGGCTAAATACCTGCACCAACATTCAGGTCGGATTTCAGGTCCTTATTTCGCGATAAACTGTGCGGCCATTGCCCCAAATGTCGCAGAATCGGAACTTTTCGGACACGAAACGGGGTCTTTCACAGGCGCTCGTGGGCGCAAGCGGGGACTTCTTGAGTTGGCAGAAGGGGGAACCCTGCTGCTGAACGAGGTTGGCGAACTCTGTCCCGAGTTGCAGGCGAAGCTCCTCACGTTCATGGACACGCATACATTCACGCGAGTTGGCGGTGAAAGCAACATCCGGGTGAATACCAGAATCGTGGCCGCCACCAACCGTGACCTTGAAAAGGATGTTGAATCGGGAAGGTTCCGAAAAGACTTATTCTTTCGGCTCAACGTCTTCCAAGTGACAGTCCCGCCGTTGCGGGAGAGAATAGAGGACTTGCCCACATTGATTGACGAGATACTCCCGGCTTTGGCTGAAAAAATTGGGCTTCATGATGCCCCCGCGATCGATTCCGATGCCAGGGATGCCCTTAGAAACTATAGCTGGCCCGGCAATGTCAGAGAGTTGCGCAACACGCTGGAACGGGCGCTGATTCTCTGCGACAAGAAATATATCACCTCGAAGGACTTGTGCATGCATTCGGAGACGGAACCTTCCTCCGGACGCAAAGGAGACATCTCGTTGACGCTTCATCTGGGCCGGGACGATTCAATGCACGATATACTGACGGAAACGAAGAGGTATCTTGTAACGGAGAGCCTGAAGCGATCCGGAGGCAGTATCAAAAAGGCGGCACAGTTCCTGGGGATTACACGCGACTCGCTTACCCACCACATGAGATCCCTTGGAATCCGCAAGTAGTTTTCACGTACCGAATTGGGAACTATATGTGAAAATCACTCATGCTAAGGTTTGCATATCCTATCATTTTCTCACATAGCGAGCAGTATATGTCCTTTCCACTTATTTTCTAACGTCTACGCATTGCCTCCGCTTCCGCCCCCGTGATTCGCCGGGCAGTGCAAGCCATTAGATTTCCTGCCTAATGACAGCTACATCTTACCGCATTGCCTTTTGGTACATCTCCTGCACAACAGATAAGCAAGTCAGTTCCGGACCGAGGTCGTGACAGATCCGAGTTCAATCCATTCCTTCAGTTGAACGCGACCAAGGTTGCAAGGGGGGGAACAGACACCGCGCCGATGATGCGCGGAAAAGGGGGAGAGCAGCTTTCGCCTTCTCTCCCCCAGCCTGTATCGTCCGGAAAAGGCGGCGGGCAGTCCTTCGGGTTGACTCCCTCGTGAGGACATAGCTTACGGGAATCGCTCTTGGGCCGATGCGGCAACTGATAGACGGGCAGGATGCCGTCTGCTCCAAATTATTAAGGAGAGGAACGATGAAAAGCAAAGATACCTTGGGAAAAAGAGTTGTCCGGTCAATGGGAACAATCATGATGGTCACTTGGATGCTGATCCTTGGGCCGATAGGCGCTGTGTTACTCGGAGCCGTGGCGTATTCCATGCTGGCGAAAAATCCCATTCAGGGCGTGCTTTGCGGCATTCTGCTCTTTCTTCCCCTTTTCCTAACCATAGCTTGGGGGATTGAGAGGTGGCTCCATGCCCGCCGAGAACAGAACCTCCAAAGAGCGGCCCTTCTTTTGGCAACCGAGCCGATTGGCTCTCCAAATCCTTCAATTGAAGAGCGGGAAAGGGTTGGAGGTGCGCTTATGAACGGAGGCGTTCTTATTTTTTGGCTACTCGGCACGCTCATATACGAGCTCTGCAACTAGCACGCCTATCAGCCGGTGGCCGTATCTCGACCGCATTGTCGGGTCCGCCTGGAGGATAATACCAATGAGCGCTCACACGACACGAGATTTTCTTATCGACCATGGCAACGGACTGCTGTCCCAGGAACTAATGCTGAAGTACCATCTGTCCGACAAGGGGCTTGAGCAGATCTTCCGTATGCTGAGGCGATCTGATTTGCTTGTTCTGAGGAGGCTCTGGGAACAGGACAAACTGACAGACGCCGAATTTGCGAGGGCTTTCGATGAAGTAGAAAACCGCCTCGGCGACGATGAACAATGACGTTTCCGATAGAGATTCCCTATGTGGCTCCGGGACCAGCGAAAATACTTTGCCATAGGCCATTTTGAAATTTTAAATGAAATCGGCGGACAAGATCGAGATTACGCCTCCGTCTGTAAGAAGACGCTGATAGTACGGCCGCTGTGCTAAGGTCAATTGCTTGTCCTGACATCGACGGGGGAAGAGTTTGGTAAAGCGAGTGATAAAGGCCAAAGAAGTCGTTGCCGATATTCGAGACGGTATGACCGACTTTGCATTGACCGAAAAGTACGATCTCAGTCCTCGCGGGTTCGAAAGACTCTTGAGTCACCTCGTTGACTCGGGGTTGCTTGGTGAGCGGGAACTTGAAGAGAGAGAACAACTCACGACCAGTCAAATCATTCGAGCTTTTATCAATTCGCGACGGGACAGAGAAATCCTCGGCTAAAGGGTCATCAGAGTTCGCCGGCAATGGCCGAATCTGCTCAGGATGCGGCGAACTCCGCGCGAGACACGGCCTGGCCTGGACCCTGGATCGTCGTCCCGCAGGCGCTAACTTAAGGGCATTTCGTTACCTCTTGAGAGGTCCAACGGGCCATGCGCATCAAAGTCCCTCTTTTTTAAAGGGGGATTTAGGGGGATTTTCAATGGCTTAGCTCAAAATCCCCCCTGACCCCCCTTTACGAAAGGGGGGAATCCAGCGCCCGCGTGGCTAAGTTAGCGCCTATGGGATCGGTGTCCGGGGTGACGGTTTCATTCCCTCAAGGTACACAAAGATTTTGTGAATTGTCATAATCGCCCCAAGATTACGGGTCAATGAGACCCAAGAGTCTACTCTTCCAATGGCACGAACATGTCCTCGGCCTCTTCCGTCAAGGCGCTCACGTCTCCCACCTGGTCATGGATTCTGTCGAAGGCATCTTCCGCGGTACGAGTCTTAAGGTCTTCCTCGCGCAACATGATGGAAACCAGCTCGTTAAAGTACGTCTCGTCCGCCAGGTGGATCTTGGTAAGAATATCCAACGTCTCTTCGTCTGTAACCTCGAGATCGTCAGGCTTCAGCTCGCCGCGATCGAGTTTGACCAGGAAATCCGCAGGGAAGGAACTATCTTCTTCGTCTTCGGCCGTATCCTTGGATTTCGCCCACGGTCTCAGCACCTTGTCCTGAAACGCTGAGGCCACCACCTTAATATCGAGATTCTTCAAGAGTCGGGCAAAGTCTGCATCTCCCTCCTCCAGGAAACTTACCATCCAATGGTAAGCGGTCTGCGGATCAGTGATGCCTTTCGTGGAAAATAACTCTTGATCGAGGTCTAGTACCCGACTGCACTCGCTCGGGGTTCACCAGGGAAAGCACCCCGATGTGAGTAGAGCTCTGAGATTTCATTATCCGAAAGAGGGTCCTGTCGCCCAAACCATCGACAATCTCCCGGCTTTTGTTGTCATCCAATAGGAAAAGCAGCTCCTGCGCGGCTTTGGGATCGCGTAGAGCCTGGTGGCTCACCAGCGATATTTGCTCCTCGCCTGTGAGCGCTTCCATGAGTTGAGCCGCTTCGCGCGGATCTGTCTTGATCAGATCCAGGACGCGGCTTCCTCGCTCGGAAATCGGAGCAAGGTACGTGTCCTGCCGCATATCTGTTATGTCTCCTCTGCTGTCGTCCAACGTGGGTCTTCGATGGAGCGCACTGTCTCCAGCATGGAGTCGTCGCCGCCGAAGTCTTCCGGAGTCCATCCCTCTTCGGGTGGAGCATAGGATTCCCCGAGATTTAGGGCGACTCTTCCGCGCTCCCTACCGATTGTCATCAACTGGAAAGCCCTGACCAGATTTGAGCTGATCTCTTTATCAGGGACGTCCCGAAAGGAGAAAATGACCTCTCTCAAGGTAGGGGCGTGAGATTTGTCCAGTTGTAGTCCTTTTACCGCAAGGACGTCTTCGAGTGGCGGCATAGAATCATCGTTCAACGATCCGAGCAGCATGTCCATCAAGCCTCTGGACAGGCGAACGAGGTGCCGGATACTGAAGGCCAGGGTCACCGCGTCCATGTCGAGGGGATTCTTGCACACCACTTCCAGGTACTGCAATTCGCGGCCCGTATTCTCAGAGCAAAACTCTTCGAAGCTCGCGAAATCCTCGCTTATTTCCGGACTTACCGGGATCTCATCGTCTAAAGGCATACAGTCCCTCCCGCCACTTTAAAATTATTGTAACTCGATTCCTGGAAAGGTTTCAAGAGCAGTTGGCTCGGCCGCGTCTTCCCTCGACAGAGACTCAAGCAATCGTATACTTTAATCATAGAGGTGATTTCGACAGAAAATCAACCGAGATCGTATGCATTCAGTTACTGCCGGAATTTGCGGGTGGTGGGGTGGGCTTTCCAGCCCGCCATTGAACGGGGGGTTCCCCGGCAGGCTGTCCCGCGGAACTGCCCCACAAGGCTGAATGGTTACCCGAGATCAGGATCGACATCTTCCTGGAGAGCCTTGGATTGAAGAAACCCCGCTCATCGGGCAACACATAACCGCTGCGAAGGGGCCGAAGGGCGTTCGGGCTCTCAAGATAAGGAGGTTTCCTATATGATCACCGCAGGAATAGACTGTGGCGCCAAAGGCACGAAAACAGTCATTCTAAAGGACGGGAAAATAATCGGAAAGGCTGCCGTGCCAACCGGATTCGAGCAAGCTCAAGCCGTCAAGGAATCCTTCGAACTCGCGTTGAAGGATGCCGGGATAACGAAGGATCAGATAGAACACATCGGCGGCACAGGCTCCGGCGCGAAATCCATTACTGAAGCCGATATAATGGTTAATGACATCAAGGCCATGGCCATGGCCGCACATTTCTCTTTTCCCAACGCTCGAACCGTTGCAGATATTGGTGCGGAAGAAAGTCGAGTCGCAAAATGTGACGAAAACGGGAACGTGGAGGACTTCGTCATCAACGACAAATGTGCAGCAGGCGCCGGCGCGTTTATCGAAGCCATGGGACGGGCCCTTGAGACTTCTCTCAACGAGATGGGGCCTCTGGCCTTATCCTCGAACAATCCCATCCCCATGAATGCACAATGCACTATTTTTGCCGAATCCGAAGTAGTAGGGCTCATTCACGCCAATACTGAAAAGAAGGACATCAGCAAGGCTATTCACGATGCCATGGCGAGCCGCATCGGTTCGATGATTCGTCGCATCGGTGTTACCCCTGACATCGTTATGATCGGCGGAGTGGCGTACAATCCGGGATTCGTCAGTGCTCTCCAGAAGGAACTTGCTGTGGACAAGATCTATATCCCGGATTGTCCTGAATTCGGGGCCGCAGTGGGAGCGGCCGCGGTCGCGGCGCGGGACGGCCGATAGCAAGTATAGAAAGCGAGATCGAAGGATATACTCATGGCTGAGGAACAAAAACGGGAATTCTGGAGGTGGTCAGAAACCAACTGGGTTGATCCCGATATAAAGTGGGAGGATGCCGAGTTCATCACAGTAGGGATTGATGTGGGATCGGTCAGTTCTCAAGCGGTAGTGATGGCTGACGGTCAATTCTATGCTTATGGCAACATGAGGACCGGCTCCGACAGCCCTAACAGCGCTCGAAACGCCCTCAAGTTTGCCCTGGAGAATACCACTTTAACCGAAGACAAGATCCATTATTGCATCGGCACCGGCTATGGGCGCGTCAACGTCCCGATGGCCGACAGAACCGTAACCGAAATCGCTTGCCATGCAAGAGGGGCCAACTTCATCTACGGTCCCGCTGTACGGACCGTGCTGGATGTCGGAGGGCAGGACATCAAAGCCATCCGCTGTGATGATAAAGGGAAGGTGACCAACTTCTTGATGAATGACAAGTGCGCGGCAGGAACCGGCCGAGGGATGGAGGTACTTTCAGATCTCCTCTCCGTGCCGATTGGTGATGTGGGTGACAGATCTTTTCAGATCGCCCACGAACCGAAACCTGTTTCGAGCACATGTGTGGTTTACGCCAAGTCCGAAGCGACAAGCCTGTTGCGGAAAGGACTTGATACCAATGAAGTCCTGGCTGCGTACTGCTCGGCAATGGCTGACAGAATCTACTCTCTTCTGGAGCGCGTCGGCGTGGAGCCGGAATTCGCCATAACCGGCGGCATGGCCAAGAATCGCGGAGTTGTCGACAGGCTGAAGAAAAAGTTGGGCCTGGAACCCATGAAGACCAAATGGGACACACAATTGGCCGGCGCGGCCGGCGCAGCACTATTCGGCCATGCTCTCTGCAAGAAGGGCAGAGCACGCGGTGAGTAGAGGACCTGTGCACGCATCCGGTAGGCCAGTGGGCCCACAGGGGTGGCCTCAAGTTCCAGTTCCCCTCCTCCACCATTAGATTGCTAGTGGGGCGGACTTTCCAGTCCGCCAAATCGCAGACAGGAAAGTCTGCGCCACAAGCTAGTTCCTGCGCGTAACTGAATAGCAACAAGTGGCGACTCAGGGACACCCTTCGCGGCCATGGTGACCCCCGGCCCATTCAAGAGACAGGAATGAAATCATGCTCGCTAACTACGGTTATAGTGACGGTTCAGGGAATTATTTCGTCACCATCGACACGGACAAGTGCAATGGTTGCCGTGATTGCGTGACTGCCTGCCCCGCCGAGATCTTCGAGGTGGTGGACGAGGACCCGAACGATCCCATGAACGAGGAGCCTCTTGCCGTTGTCAGGCAAGACAAGAAGAAAAAGCTCAAGTACGAATGCGGTCCGTGCAAACCCCCGAAGGACAGACCCGAGCTTCCATGTATGGCGGCGTGCAAGGCCGGCGCTATCTCACACTCCTGGTAGAGCAGTTGCCAAAAATAATGTCCAATTGGAAAAACGAGATGAAGACCCCAGGAAGCCCGCCGACGGGCCTCCCCCCTCGTCATTCCGGCCAGCTCCGGACCGGAGTCCGGGGCAAGAGCCGGAATCCAGAATCTGGACTCCGGATCGGAGTCCGGGGTGACGGACTCACTACCCCAAATCGGACAAAAATTTTGGCAATTGCTATAAGTGCATGCGGCGGAACAAAACGGAGGGGACAGACAAGGTGGCCGGTCCTACCGGAGGGGGGGTTAGGTCTTCGAGCGTCGTCCGCATCAAAATACGCGACCGAAGCTATGAAGGAGGGCATTGAGCGCCGTCTCTCATTCTCCGATTCTCACTAATTGGAGAGCCGGACGAACACGTAGCTGAAGAATGAGATATAATGGACAAAAGAGAATGCCTCGTTAGTCGTCAAGGTTTTCCCATCGCACGTTTTTCCCTTCGTCGCTGCGACCGGCGGGCATTCTCTATAATAATTTAGTCATATTGGACACGAAAGAGCCGAGTTGTCAGCGTCGTGAATATTCGTTTGAGGAGGTACTATGATCAGGCAGGTTGAATACTTTGAGAAGCCCGGTAGGGAAAACACGTCTCGGTGTTTGGAGATAGTCTCCGGGCTTGTAGATGAAGGTTTCTCCCATCTCGTTGTGGCCACGACTGCGGGCGAAACCGGGTTGCTGTTCGCCAAGAAATTCGAGGGGAGGGCCTTGAGTATCGTGGCGGTTACACACAACGTAGGCTATGCAGGGCCAAATCAGGATGAATGCCCTGCTCAAGCAAGGCAGGAGTTGACCCGTCTCGGTGTCAAGATCTTCACCGGAGCCATTCTCAGTCGTGGAATCGAAGCCTCCTTCATGAAAAGGCATCAGGGGGTCTATTTGGGCTACATTGTCGCTCAAACGCTGAGACTGCTGGGCCAGGGCATAAAGGTTTGCGTTGAGATTGTTGTGGAAGCCTGCGACGCTGGCATGATACCGGAAGGGGAAGATATAATCGCGGTTGCCGGGACCGGAAAAGGCGCGGACACCGTGGCTATAGTCCAAGCTCATCCGTCCGACCGATTTCTTGACGTGCGGATCAGGCAAATCGTAGCCAAACCTTTATGACACGCCGTGAAGACCGAGAGATCTGTTATTGGAAGCCGGACGGAGCGAGATTTTCTTCTTCGGCATGACGATAGCGTAAGAACTTCTTCTCAACCTGTGAAAGGAGTAGCCTGTGGATCTACACACTGCCATAACGGGACGCCGGAGCTGTCGCAACTTCTTGCCGGATGCCCTGAGCAAGGAAAACATTGAGCAGCTTCTTGAAGCCGCCACCTGGGCACCCTCTCCGGCCAACAATCAGCCGTGGGAATTCATGGTCATTGCCAGCCCCGAGCTCAAGGCAAAAATCTTTGCAGAAGCGGAAAACCGGCGACGGATGCTCTATGAGAAGAGCGGCTGGAAATGGCTGAACCGCTATGAAGTGGGCTTTATCAAAGAAGTGCCTGTGATTCTGGCCGTGATTGGAGATCCGAAGAAATCCGGGGCTGACATGTTCCTGAAGGATGGCGGCGTGGCCTACCAGCACACGTGCGCCGCGGCCATCCAGAATATTCTCTTGACGGCTCATTCCCTCGGTCTTGGAACCCTGTGGTTCACGCTGTTTGAGAAAGACGCTCTCCGCGAGATACTGAGCATAGAACCGGAAAAAGATCCTTTAGCATTGATCTGTGTGGGCAAACCGGCAGGCGAACCGTTCCAGACTCCCAGAAAGACTGTTCAGGAAAAGACTACTTACCGAGAGTAAAGTGAAAGAGTAAGTCAAGCTGACAGTTACAGAGAGGGTAGGGCGGGCGTTCCGGAGCCGGCCTCCCGCTTTCCGTGAGCCATTTTGAACGGGACTAATACTGATTCGCTTTCAAACAAGTGACACCGTGTTTCTGGTAGGGGCGGGTTTCAAACCCGCCCTTACATGTCGTCATGCCCGCGTACGCGTCCCGCGCGGGATGCTCCACCATATCCTCCCGGGATTGTTACTTGTGTGATAGCCCACTGGCATAAGGTAATCTTGCCAACGGCTTCCTGGGCACCAATTTTCCCATTGGTACTTTCTCAATAGCGCCATTAGTACCAGGAAAGAACACCGACATGGGGGATCTTAGGACAGGCCAATTGCCCTTCAAAACATTTACCGCCTTATCGCCCTCGAATACGAGATAGCTGTAGTTGTGGTAGTGCGGGAGTTTTCGTGCCAGCTCGCGGATGGCATCGGCCCGGTCACTGCCAATCCATGTCAAGGCAAGCTTGCTGTTTTTCGGATCCCTGACGGTCATGGCCACTGAGTGCCCCGTTTTCGGGACTCGATTTTCTCCAAGCGCCAAGATGTCGTGTTCGAGTCCGACGCCATATTTCGCCAATGGTGGAAACATTTGACTGCGAAAACGATTTTCCCATCCGAGAATTACGACTGAGGCATCCGATGGCAGTGTGTGCATTTCCGAATCCCTAACGACCTTCACCTCATCCGGGCCGGACTCACGCCAGGCTTGCGCGAGCCCTTGAAATGCCTTCATCAGGGTATCCGTGGCGGTGGACGGGAGCACTATCGTGAGTCTCTTGGCCCCGAAAACCTGCGACAACGCGGGGGGAACTTCTTCCGGCGAAAGCCTGCGGAAAAGGTCGAATTCTGGGTCCACATCTATCCGCAGAGGCAAGAGAGGTAACCTGAATTCCGCTTGGTGCCGCCTCTTCGTCATGCGCACCACGGTCTGATACGCACGATCTTGTCTCTTCATGGTTATCGCCACCGAAATATTCAAGCAGTAAGGTGCATCGGGCTGAACCTGTTCAAAAAGCACTTTGGCAAGATAACCCTTTCGTTCAGTCGTCACCCTGGCGTTACTTATCCTCAATTGCGGGGCGCCGGGTCTATCAATCCACTGGTGGAACACTCTGCTAAGATCTTTCCCGGAAACCGTTTCAAGGCTCTTGCGTATGTCATCGAACGAGGCAAATTTAAATTTGTAGTTTTGGTAGAACCCGCGCAAACCCTTGACAAAAGCGTCGTCTCCGAGTTCCGTCCGCAACATGTGGAAAAACATGAGAGCCTTTCCATAGCCAATCGCTTCGGTGGCGGTACTGTGGCGAGATCTGAATTTGGTCAGCGGAAAATCTTTCCCTTGGGACACGTAGTCCGCGAACTTCTGTAAGACATCCCGTCGATACAGGCGTGCGGTGCCTCGCTGTTCCTGCATGAGATGATCGGCAAGGTATGCAGTCAGTCCCTCTGACCAATTTCCATTTCTCGAGTCGGGAAAGACGCCGTTCCCCCACCAATTGTGCAATATTTCATGAGGATAGGATGTGTAGACAATGAATGGCAGGCGGATCACTTTCGGCCCCATGAGTGTGAAGGACGGCATTCCATAACCTGTCTCCCAGAAATTCTCCACCAGTGCAAACTTCTTGTACGCATACGGCCCGATCATCTTTTCGTACATGTCGAGGTATCGAGCGGCAGCAGCGAGATACGTGTCGGCAATTTTTCGGTCGTCCTCGCGCAAAAAGACCATCAATTCAATGTCTCCAGCCGCCCGGGCGTATTCAAAAAATCTTGCAGCAACAGCGAAGATCTCTTCCTGGGGATGTTCACATCGCCAGGTCACGCATTTGACATCGCCTTCCACCTGGTGTGATGTGCGTTTCCCTGGCTCACGACGTCCCAGTCTCGTGGCAAATTGACTTCGAGGGTGAATGTTATCAACCCCTCCCCGAATTGGGGATACCAGTGCGAAACTCCGGCTAGAAATACTCCTTCTTTTGAAATCATGCCTGGAGTGTCCCGCATACCTCCTGCGATTTCCTGTCCCGAAGTAGAGAGCGGATGGTAGATTTCTCCATCGAATTTGAGAACGAATGTCCTCGTACCCTCCGGCAGAGTGACACGGTAAGACTCAATCGGAACCTCTTGTTGCCCTCCGGACTCCCGAACTGCGGTCACGTTGGGTGTCAGAGAGACCGGTTCAAGTCCCTTGTGCAACGAGAAGTGAAGGACCCGCGGCCGGCTTTCAGGAACCGTGATCGTATCTTCAGCAGTGAAACGACGGCCTTCGGGGTCTAAAAAAACCTTGAGTTCATGATTGATGAGCGAATTGTCCCGGGACGAGTCATTTGCGACCGCAATTTCAGGCTTCACGATCGCCGGCAAGAGCAAAACCAGCATAGTGAAAAGCACTCTTCGCATTGGATACTTTCATTTCCCTTCGCCACGGTCTCACCAATCACCCCCATTGATCCCCCTGTGGCGATCCGTTATGATAATCATGACACCGAATCAATCAAGGGGATTTGGGGCTTGTCAAGACTCTTCTTCCGACGACACTTCGATACAATCAGGAGCATCATAGCCGGCTTTGTTCACTTTGGGGTTGGCCGGAAGTGCTACCATCTCGTTCGATGGATAGGGGCGCAGGAGAGGATTCAATATCTTGGGTTCCTTGACCTCTGTGTCAAGCCACAGGTCATAGTCCTCCGGTTTGAGTATCACCGGCATCCGGTCATGGATAGGTCGAGTCAAATCGTTGGCATCGGTAGTGAGAATTGTACACGATTCGATGGTCTCACCCTCCGGTCCCTTCCAGCTTTCCCAAAGCCCCGCGAAAGCAAAGGGACTTCCCTCAGCATTTCTGACAAGATAGGGTTGTTTCTGTTTTCCTTCTGTCTTCTTCCATTCATAAAAACCGTCTGCAGGTACAAGGCATCTCCTGGTCTTGAAAGCTGACCTAAACGCCGGTTTCTCCGCGGCACTTTCTCCCCTTGCGTTTATGAGTCTATTTCCAATTGAGGTGTCCTTAGCCCAAAACGGGATGAGACCCCATTTGACCTGTACCAAGCGTCTCTGAAGCGTATCCCGGTCTAGTCTTATTATCACTACCATCTGCGTGGGAGCGATGTTGTAGCGAGGTTGCAGATCGGGGACTTCTTCCAGCCCGAAACGTTCCGCCAGGTCTTTGGCTAGCGTCATCAGTACCAATCTCCCGCACATTTTGGATTCCCCAAGCAAAGAATTCCATTTCCAGACTATAACATTATGCATTATAAAGGAGTTTTACAATTAGAGGAGGTAACTGTGGCACTGACCAAGGCAGGCATAGCCCCAAAAGTCGCCAATGACTGCGGGTTCATGAAAGACCAAGCGATGGAAATGGTTGAAAAATTGCTAGAAATCATGAAGAAGAGTCTCATCGCTGGGGAAAACGTAATCATTTCTGGCTGCAGTAAGTGGAATGTCAGATCCAAACACGCTCGGAGGGGTAGGAACTCCAAGACCGGCGAGGAGATGGTGCTTGATCCCCGGAGGGTTGTGACGAGGAGTTATTCTCCTTGCTCGAAGATCGCTGTAAATAGGGGCTTGAAGAAATGAAGAAAAGAGAAAGTGTGAAGCGAGATTTCACGGAAAACATGATAAACCACGCGGTCCTCAATCATTGGTGGGAACTCGTTCGGGCTGTGGAGTCCATACGAAACAACAGGGATGACCGGCTAGCCGGTTTTAATCTTGGCACAGCAATCCAAGGTCTTATATGTCTGAGCCTTGAATATGGAACTCATCGGTTATTGAAGGCTCTGCCACCTGAACAAAGGCACCGGTTGGAAACCATCATAGTAGATGGGACAGAGTTAGCCAGAGATGCTTTTGAAAATGGGACGCCTCTTTTTGAGGGGATGGATTTCCCCACGGCAGACAGCATTTTTGAACTCATTTCAGGAATAAGCCTTCGGAATTATGCGCTTGACAAGCCCTGAGGCCAGCCAAACGGATACTTGTCAAAGAACCTCTCTCCACGAGAAGTACAGGCTACCGTGTGTTGTACGTATCCTGTAGGCCCGCCCAAAGCCGTCTCGGTCCACAAATGCCCCATCGGTTGGGGAGGCCAGGATCGCCGCTAAAATCCTTGCCGCAAATCTCATCATGGTAACCAGCTTGTTCATTTGCCGACTCCCCTCCCGTCGAAGTCTCGTCGTTGTCCTCATTTGTCGTAATCGGCCAAGGCAGGTGACACAAGGTATGCCAACGGAGAAAAATAGATGTACTTCGGGATCTTCCGCGACGCTCCGCCCGTATCCTGTAACCCTTCAGTTACAGGCGGCGGATGCTCCATCCGGCCATGTCATTGCGAGCGCAGCGAAGCAATCTCCCAGCCTGTCCAAGAGGGGATTGCTTCGTCGTTTCACTCCTCGCAATGACACCGTCGACAGAATTCTCCCCGCGGAATTGAATGCTTGCTGTATCCTGCAAATAAGCCTTTACAATTCAAGTTATTAAAGACATACTACGCACCGCAGGGTTCTCCCAGGAATAACAACCAATACGATTCCGATTTTCCAGAGGGGGTATTCATGAACGGACGTAGGCACTGGTTCAGTTGATGAGGGTGGCTCGAACGTTCATCTTTTGCCTATAGGGGATTCTTTCCGCCATTATCCGGTGTCACGTTTCATTCGCAAATACGACTAAAGAGTTTTGATGTCCGAATAATCTGATCCGAAGATAAGGTTCACGCTGGTTTATGAGGGAAACCACTCAAGGATGTTTCAGGAGGCTGCCATGTTCAAGCGAATCGTAATTGTCCTGGTAATAGTGGCTGCGCTTTGCGTTCTTTCGTCATCCCCAACCGTGATGGCCCAGTCCAGGAACGATGCCTTTCGTCTCCACAACGAAGCCGTCCGATTGTACAAAAAAGCCCAATCCAATGAGGACGTGAAGAGGGCTGTCCAGAAGTTCGAAGAAGCGGCACGCATATACAGAAAGGTCGGGTATCCGCGAGGCGAAGGACAAGTCCTGAACAACCTCGGAGTCGTCTACCATGACAGGGACCAGTACGCCAAGGCAGTAGAGTATTATGAGAAGGCTCTGCAGATTGACCAAAACCTTGGTAACGTACGGGGACAAGGGATGACCCTGATGAACCTGGGTAACGTCTATTTGGATCAGGGCCAGTACGCTAAGGCAGTTCAGTATTATGAGAAGGCTCTAGAGATAAGCAGGAAGACCGGAGACGTCCGGACCCAAGGGCAAACCCTGGAGAACCTTGGTATTGTCTACATGCAATGGGGTCAATATCCCAGGGCAGTGCGGTACCATGAGAAATCTCTGGAGATTATGAAAAGAGTTGGAGATGCAAGAGTGGAAGGGAACATCCTGGGCAACTTGGGCGAGGTCTTCATGCGTTGGGGTCAATATGCCAAGGCCGTGGAGTATTTTGAGAAGTCTTTGAGGATAGCCAAAAAGGTTGGGGATGTTAAGACTGACGCGAAAGCCCTGGTGGGCCTCGGTTTGGTCTATAATGACTGGGGCCAGTACGCCAAGGCAGTAGAGTATTATGAGAAGGCTCTGCAGATTTACAAGAAGGTTGGGAAGGTAAGCGGAGAAGGGGTTGCCCTGGGCAACCTCGGTAATGTCTACGGGAGCTGGGGTCAATATGCCAAGGCGGTGGAGTATCATGAGAAGGCTCTGGCGATAGTCAGAAAGGTTGGGGATGTTAAGGGAGAAGGGCAAGAGCTGAACAACCTCGGTAGCGTCTATAGTGACTGGGGTCAATATGCCAAAGCCGTGGAGTATTTCGAGAAGGCTCTGGATATAACCAGGAAAATTGGAAACGTCGAGACTGAAGGGATAGCACTGGTATCCCTCGGTACCGTCTATGGAGACTGGGGTCAATATGCCAAAGCCGTGGAGTATTTCGAGAAGGCCCTGGAGATTGACAAGAAGATTGGGGACGTACCCGGAGAGAGCTATGTGCTTGGCAACCTCGGTATAGTCTATAGAGAGTGCGGTCAATATGCGAAAGCTGTGGAGCATTATGAGAAGGCTCTGCTGATAGCCATAAAGTTAGGGGATGTTCAGTCAGAAGCGACAGCCCTGCACCACCTCGGTCTCGTCTATGCAAGTCAAGGTCAATACTCGGAGGCCCTGACTAATTTCCAAAAAGCACTTGAGATGTTGAAAAGGATCGAGGTGCCCGCCAATCGGCTCAAGGATTCAATAGGCAATCTCTACCTCGACAAGGGTGACTTGGCAAGGGCCGAGCCGTTTATCAGGGAGTCAGGAGATGCCGATTCCCTGGGACGACTCGCTCTCCTGAGGTCGGATTACACCAAAGCAAAGGGTCACTATGAGGAACTCCGCCAATCCGCAGATAAGAACCGAGCTGCATCCAGCCTCTTCACAGCATATACCGGCATCGGAATGGCATGTGAAGGGCTTGGAGACCTTCCAGGCGCAGCAGAGCATTTTCGCAAGGCTATCGATTACACGGAGGAGCTGCGTGCCGGTCTGAGTCCTGCCGAGAAAGCGGAGTTCTACAACGTCAGGGTCAGCGGCTTTTACAGAACCGCTCCGTACGAGGGCCTTGCCCGAGTGCTGGTGAAACTCAACAAGCCTCTGGATGCATTAAAGGAATCCGAATACACCAGAGCCCGTATGTTTGCCGAACGCATCTCAAAGCGAGCAGAAGGGTCTGCTCCGCACATTCCACAGGACGTGCGGGAAAAAGATTCTCACCTCAATCACAGTCTCGCTGCTTTGAGCAAAAATCTCCAGAAAGCGTACGAGAAGCAGAACAAAGAGGTCATAGCCGCGCTTGAGCCCCAGGTGAAAACGGCCAAAGAAAACCTTGCCGCGCACATTGACATGCTCCGCAAACAGTATCCTCTCTTTGCCGCAACCAAGTACCCGGAACCGATGGGTTTGGATCAAACTGGCCTGAAAGATAACGAATGGGTGTTGGCGTACCATGTTACGGACCCCGGTATCATCATCTACCTCACTAAAGGGAAGAATCTCGTAAAGGCGCTGTACAAACCGACTCCAAGAAAAGAGATTGACGAACTGGTCCGGAAGTTCCGCCAACCGATGGAACTTGGGCCGGATGATTCTCTCGCAAAGAAACTCAGTCAATTTGACTTCAAAACCGGTAAGAAACTATCGGACATTCTTCTTTCCGACATCCCTCCTGTCCTGCCCAAGAATACTCCGGTTATCATTGTCCCTGATGGTTCTCTCGGTGTCGTGCCGTTCGAGATGCTCGTCTTAAACGATGGTGGAAAGATCGTAACAGACAATAAAAGACCTCAGACCTCAGGTGCTGAATTCTTCGGCGATCGCAACCCGATTTCGTATTACCAGTCGATCACGGCCCTGACTCTCGCCCGTACCCTTGGAAAACAACATAAACTCGGCGAAAAACTGCTCGTGATGGTGGACCCTGTTTTTTCTAGTGACGATCCTCGTCTGGTCAAACTTGCCAAACAGGAGAAGGACAGGCTTTTGGCTACTCTTCCAAAAGACCTCACCATGTCTATCGAGAGTGAGAGTGGGCTTACTTTTCCCCGGCTTCCGCTCACCGCTGAACTCGGCGAGTCCTTGAAGCAATCCGACCCTTCTAAGACCGATCTGTACGAAGGAATGACCGCCAAAAAGTCGGTCCTTCTAGGAAAAGACCTTACTCCGTACCGCTCCGTGGTGTTCGGCACACATGGGTATTTCGGGAAAGACCTTCCCGGAATACAAGAGCCTGTGCTGG
Organism: uncultured delta proteobacterium; assembly: GCA_963789265.1. GTDB lineage: Bacteria > Desulfobacterota > Desulfomonilia > Desulfomonilales > Desulfomonilaceae > CAWBBA01. Next base: position 1,270,289 of record CAWBKB010000001.1, read on the forward strand.
TGCTCAGCCTTGTCGGTGAACCGAAGGGTCAGGATGGTTTTCTGAGATTGAGCGAGGTTATGGGCCTGAAGATCAACTGTGACATAGCTGCACTTACCGCATGCCAAACCGGGCTGGGACGACGCATCTCAGGCGAAGGCACGATGGGAATGGGAAGAGCTTTCCAGTACGCCGGTGCCAAAAGCGTGTTGATGAGTCTCTGGTCTGTGAGTGAAACGGCGTCGGTCAATCTGGTGGAGAGTTTCTTCAAGCATCTCAAGGAAGGAAAGAACAAGCTGGAGGCTTTGAGACTTGCCCGAGAAGAGATACGCAAGGCAGGTTACGACCATCCGTTTTATTGGGCTCCATTTATTCTGGTGGGAGAGGTGGAGTAGTATCGGCTGTTAAGGTTTTCAAGAGATTAGCAACCTGGCTTTGCCAGTACTGTGCATGAGATGGGGGTAACTTATGTTAAGATTCCGGGTTTTCAGATCGATTCACGTTGTGCTCATTGTTTTTGGATTCATCCTTATCCTTTCTGGACCCATTCAGCAAAGGGCTTCAGCCGCCGATTCAGACCATGCGCAAATTCAACGTCTTCAGAAGGTTATGGAAATCATCAAAAAGAACTATTTGCGAGAAGTCCACGATGAAGAGCTACTGGACGGGGCCATCAGGGGGATGCTCCAATCATTGGACCCTAATTGCTCCTACTTCAATGCGGAAGCTTTAAAAGTATTACAAAGCGAAAACAAGGGTAGGTTCGGGGGGATAGGTGTGGAAATCACGCTGAAGGATGGCGCACTAACAGTTGTGAGCCCTTTAGGCGGATGTCCTGCCGACAAAGCAGGTGTCGAATCGGGAGATAGAATTGTAAGCATAAATGGCGAAACGACCCAGAACATCACCTTGCCCAATGCGGTTAAGTCGATGAGGGGCACTATAGGCAGCATCGTAACGCTTACTATAATGAGGGAGGGATTTCAGAAGCCCAGGGATTTCGTGATCACTCGGGACGAAATCCATGTCTCCCCGCTCAAGAAGGTCCTACTCGAGGAGGGCTATCCATATATTAAGCTTGTCAGCTTTCAGGAAGGAACAGACGAGGAACTCAGTAAAGCTTTTAAAGACTTTCGAAAGAAACACCCAATCAGGGGCCTGATCCTGGATTTGCGTGACAACCCCGGCGGGCTGCTTGATCAAGCAGTCAAAGTGGCCAATCTGTTCATAACCAAAGGTTTAATCTGCTACACCAACGGCCGATTGAAAGAGCAGCGAATGGAATTCCGAGCACAAAAAGGTGGTGAACATTACGAGTTCAAAATGGCGGTTCTTATCAACAAGGGATCGGCAGGTGCTTCCGAAATTGTCACAGCAGCTTTGCAAGACCATAATCGAGGTTTGGTCTTTGGCATCCATTCTTTTGGTAGAGCTGCAATACAGACCATCCATCTTATCGGTGACGGGTCCGCCCTGAGATTGACGACGGCACACTATTACACCCCAAATGGCAAGGATATTGACAAAGAAGGCATCTTACCGGACGTAGATCTAGAAAAGGAAATCGTAGCCCGGACGTCAGTCACTGCGGGCGGCAAAAAAGCGGCAGCCAATATTAGGGAAAATCCGGGTAATGATATTGCGATCAGAAAAGCTCTGCAATGGTTGAAATCCGAAACTTCGGTCATCGCGTATAAGGCGGCCAATCGGTCGCCGGAAGCATCAGCTCAATCACAGAGCCAGCCGATTGTCAGCGCCGAGGCTCAAAAAAGAGAGATAACGAGAAAGGGGCGTCCGAAATACCAGGAGCTTGAGGCATCCAAAGATTACAAAGAGGCAAGGAAAAGATACCGTGTGGCCGCTGAAAGGGGTGATTTGGAAAGCCAAGTCTCTCTTGGGTATGTATACGAAAAGGCCTTGGGGGTGCCTAAAGATTACCAGAAGGCGGCAAAATGGTACCGTATGGCGGCTGAGAAGGGGAACGCCAACGGTCAAGCTCTTCTGGGCCTGATGTACAAAAGAGGCTTAGGGGTTGCAAAGGATCTGGAAGAAGCTCGCCAGTGGTTCAAGAAATCCGCGGAACAGGAAAACCCCCTTGGCCAGAACGAGCTGGCTAACCTGTACTCGGAGGGGGTGGGCGTTGGTGAAGACTATGCCGAGGCACTAAGGTTGTATCGCAGATCCGCTGAACAGAATTATCCTGCGGCCCAATACAACATCGGCAGAATGTATCAGTACGGCAAGGGCGTACCAAAAGACGAAAAAGAAGCGGCGCAGTGGTATTTGAAAGCGGCTGAGCAGGGACACTCCCTGGCGGAAGATGGATTGGGAAGAATGTACAGGGACGGGGTAGGGATTCCCAAAGATGAAAAGGAGGCTCTCAAATGGTTCCGAAAAGCTGCTGAAGCTGGGTCGAAATATGGTGAGCTTGATCTCGGATTGATGTATGCGCAGGGCCTTGGAGGGCCGCGCAATTACGAGGAGGCATTAACCTGGTTCAGGAGGGCCGCAGGCGAGGGTCTTGACGAGGCGCGTTACCGCATTGGACTCATGTATCTCGACGGCTTGGGAACTGAGAAAGATATGGTTGAAGCGGCCATCTGGTTTTCTAAGGCCGGGGCGAACGGATTCGATAAATCGAAGGAAAAGATAAAAGAACTGATGGACCGGTTTCGTCCGCGTGCTGAAAAAAAGGATGCCGAGGCCCAGTATAATCTCGGAGTTCTTTATGAGGCCCAGGGAAACATAGAGAAGCATACAGGCCACGTTGCGGATGCCGTTAAGAGCTATGCGTATAATCACAAATGCTACATTCTGGCGGCCAGACAGGGATATGCCCCGGCTCAGTACCGTCTTGCATTAATTGCAGCAAATACCGGTAGCCCTGACGAGGCCCTGTCGTGGTGCCGCAAGGCGGCAGATAAGGGCTATTTTCGAGCCCAAGCGTACATAGGTGATCTTTATTTGATCGGCAAAGGAGGATTAAAGCAAAGCCCCGAGGAGGCTGCGAAGTGGTTTCGCAAGGCCGCGGACCAGGGATTCGCGTACACGCAGAACAATCTCGGATTTTTGTATCTAAAAGGACGTGGTGTTCGTCAGAAACACCGACGAAGCGATAAAATGGTTTAGAAAATCGGCCCAGGGGGGCGAGCCCATGGCTCAGACTTGGCTTGGATCTATGTACAGAAACGGGGTTGGACTACCCGTAAACTATCGGGAGGCTATGAAATGGTTGCGCAAGGCTGCCGATCAGGGTGAAGTAGGCGGGCAATTATTTCTGGGAGAAATGTATTTGAAGGGTATGGGCATGCCAAAGGACGATGCTGAAGCAGTGAAATGGTTTTCCAAAGCCACCACGCAGGGTAATGACAAAGCAAAGACGTATTTGCACCAAATGACTCTGGAGCTTCCCGAAGGTGCTCAAAGCAAGAAACAATGACCTGAGGCATTTGAAACCGTCTTGAAAAACGGTGAGCAGGTGCCCGGCACAGAGTCTAGGGCTCCACTATTTGGCGGCCAGAAAAATCCCCCCTGGCGCCCCTTTAGAAAGGGGGGGAACGGGAGGTATTCCTATTCACCATTTATAAATAGGGTACGGGGATTCTGAAAGCACGTCCGACGCGCGCCCGGCTGTAAGAGCTTTGATCCAACGATGTGCATATCGGAGGTTCATTGACGTTCGGCCCCTGTGGTGACGCAACCATCAAGGAGCGTCACTACGAATTCCGAGTCATTTTTGCGGCAGATGCCACCTCACAGGAGATTGTCATGTCCAAGCCAATTCTAGTAGTTCTCACAATACTGTTGTCGTACTTTCTTGTCGGAGGGGAAATGGCCCTGGGCCAGTCAAAAGAAGAAGGGATCAAAATCTTCAACGAAGGAAAGGCATTACAGGATGAGACCAAGTCTATCGCCAATCTAAAAAAGGCCGCTGAGAAATACCAGCTCGCTGGGAAAATCTTCGAGAAAGCTAAATTCGACAAGGGGACCGCGGCGGTAGACAACAACTTGGGCATGGTCTACGCCAAGTTGGGGGAGTACTCTAAGGCTGTGGATTACTGTGAGAGGGCGTTGACCATTTTCAGGAAGCTCGGTGATACGGAGAATGAATTCAATACCCTTACGGGGTTGGGAAACATCTACAAAGGCTGCCGACAATATGCCAAGGCGGTAGAACATTACGAAAAAGCATTGGCCATCGCCACAAAATACAATAACTTAAGTGCTAAACGAGAAAGCCTCACAAACTTGGGGAATGCCTATGAACACTGGGGTGAATACTCCAAGGCTGTAGAGCATTACCAACAAGCTTTGAAAATTGCTGAAAAGCTCGGAGACCGGGAGGGGACAGGGACAATTCTATTCAACCTGGGGTTTGTTTATGAAGCCTGGCGTCAATATTCGACGGCCGTAGAATGTTATGAAAAAGCGTTGGCGGTAAAGACAAAAGCTGGCGATAGGCTGGCTGAAGGGCAAATTTTCAACCAATTGGGCAATATCTACAAAGATTGGGGTCAGTACTCCACGGCTGTCAATTATTACGAAAAGGCGTTGGAAAAGGCCAACAAGTTACATGACCGGGAGGGTGAAGGGATAATACGATCCAACCTGGGAAACGTCTATTACTACTGGCGTCAATATCACAAGGCTGTAGAACATTACAAGAAGGCGCTGGATATCGCGAGAAGCATCGGGGACGAAGGGACGATTGGAGGGTGCTTCAACAATCTGGGGACCGTTTATAAAGATTTGGATCAACCCTCAAAGGCCGCAGATTATTTTGAGAAGGCCTTGGAGATTTGGAGAAAGACGGGCTACTCGCTAGGGCAGGCCGAGGCCCTCATGAATCTGGGTGTCATTCATAAGGACGACTGGGGCCGGTACTCAAAGGCTGTCGAGTATTATCGGGAATCCTTAAAGATTTTCACGGACGTCAAAGATACGAACTATGCAGGAGAGGCCTTGATGAACTTGGGGCACGTATATAAAGACTGGGGTCAGTATTCCAAGGCGATGGATTATTACAAAAAGTCATTGGAAACATTCAAGACTACCGGTGTCCTGAGGGATGAAGGCACAGCCCGTGCAAGCCTCGCCGATGTTTATGCGATCCGGGGTCAATATTCCAAGGCAATTGAAGGTTATCAAAGGTCACTGAAAATATTCAAGAAGCTCAAAGACACGAAGTTTGAAGGCGGAGTCCTAGGGGGACTGGGCGATGTTTATGCACAAGAGGGAGAATATGTGAACGCCCTGGAAAACTACAAGGCTGCGCTGGTCAAATGGAAGGAAGCTGGGATACCGGCCAGTACACCCGAGACACGCATAGGCGACTTGTACCTCGATATGGGCGACGCCGCAAAGGCTGAGCCTATTCTCAAAGAAAGCCGGTCCAATTTGTCATTGGGAAGACTTTACCTTTCCAAATCAGATTACCAGGCTGCGAAGAATTGCTATGCAGAGGTTCTCAAGTATGCAGAAGAGAGGGGTAACGTGGATGGTCTGTTTACCGGCTATACCGGGCTGGGGACAGTCTTTGAAAGGATGGGCGATGTGTCAGGAGCGAGGGATAGTTACGTGAAGGCGACGAAGCTGACCGAAGAGCTCAGGGCCGTCCTCAGCCGTGCTGAACGGGAACGGTTTTTTGATGTACGAATAAACGGTTTTTATAGGACAGCGCCTTACAAGGGACTAGCTCGAGTACTGCTACGCATGAATAAGGCTCTCGATGCTTTCAAAAATTCCGAATATACCAAAGCAAGAACGTTTGCCGACGCTATCTCGATATTTTACCAGGAGAAGAGATTTGGTGTACCACCGGAAATCCTAAAGCAAGATAATGATCTAAATGATCAGGTTGCAGCTCGGAAAAGGGCCAGGCAAAAAGCCTATGAGCAGGACAATAAGCAAGCCATCACCACTTTGGAGCCTCAGATAAGGCAATTGGAAAACGAGCTCGCGGCCCATATACGATTGCTAAGGGACCAATATCCCCTGTTTGCAGCCACAAAGTACCCTGAGCCTATGGACATTGATCAGACCGCTCTCAAGGATGACGAGTGGGTCCTGACTTATGACGTTACCGATTCTGGCATCATGATATACCTCACCAGAGGAAAGCGACTTGTGAAGGGCTTATTCAAGCCGGTGTCCGATAGGCAGCTAAAGGAGCTGGTGGACAAGTTCCGTCAGCCGATGGAGCTGGGTCCTGATGATTCTCTCGCAAAGAAGCTTGCGTCCTTTGACTTCAAATCCGGTAAGAAACTCTCTGACCTTCTCCTCAGCGACATCCTTTCAGATCTCCCCAAGGATACTCCTGTAATCATCGTCCCCGATGGCTCCCTGGGAGTCGTGCCGTTTGAGATGTTGGTCTTAAACGATGGCGGAAAGGTCGTAACGAACGGCAAGAGACCTCAGACTTTAGGTGCTGAATTCTTCGGAGATCGCAATCCGATATCCTATTACCAGTCAATCACAGCCCTTACCCTCGCTCGTACACTGGGCAAACAACAGAAGCCGGGCGAAAAACTACTTGCAATGGTGGACCCTGTTTTTTCTAGTGACGATCCTCGTCTGGTGAAACTTGCCAAACAGGAGAAGAACAGATTGCTGGCTACTCTTCCAAAAGACCTCACCATGTCCATCGAGACCGAGAGCGGGATTACTTTTCGTAGGCTTCCGCTCACCGCTCAACTCGGTGAGTCCTTGAAGAAATCCGACCCTTCGAAGACCGATCTGTACGAAGGAATGACCGCCAAAAAGTCCTTACTTCTTGGGAAAGACCTTACTCCGTACCGCTCTCTCGTGTTCGGCACACATGGGTATTTCGGGAAAGATCTGCCCGGAATACAAGAGCCTGTGCTGGTGCTCAGCCTTGTCGGTGAACCGAAGGGACAGGATGGTTTCTTGAGGCTCAGTGAAGTCATGGGCCTGAAGATCAACTGTGACATAGCTGCACTGACCGCATGTCAAACAGGTCTCGGGCGACGCATCTCCGGCGAAGGCACGATGGGAATGGGCCGGGCATTTCAGTACGCAGGCGCGAAAAGTGTGTTGATGAGTCTCTGGTCTGTGAGTGAAACGGCGTCGGTCAATCTGGTGGAGAGTTTCTTCAAGCATCTGAAAGAAGGAAAGAATAAACTTGAGGCATTGAGGCTGGCGAGAGATGAGATACGCAAGGCGGGCTATGACCATCCGTTTTATTGGGCCCCGTTTATTTTGGTGGGCGAAGTGAACTGACAGGAAGACAAGAATTAACCACAGAGACACGGAGGACACTGAGAAAGAAAAATAATGGTTTTCTCTGTGAACTCTGTGCCTCTGTGGTGCATCTTGATTGCCTGCTGAACGGTTGCCATTTTTCTTATGGGCAGAGGTCCGCATTTTTCTCGGTGTAAGAATATCGGGCTATTCCGTCTCTCCCGGCTTCCAGTCCGGAAATTTCAATCCCCGGAATTGGCCGTCTGACAACCGGAAACAAATGCTTCGAGGGCGGCCTCTCTCTACCTGCAATTCTTTCATTTGGACGTCGATCCATTGCCAGGCCGATTTCATATCATCGAGTGTCCGAGGGGGCACTGGTATGGTTCGGATCTCGCCGTCGTCCCATGCGAACGTTACCGATCCCGGTTTCATGCTGCAGATGATCTCTTCGTCCCAGAATGAACCACCCGTCCCCATGTTTCCTCCCGTATGCACGCGCTCGATCTGGAACTATTAACTTTATCCGAAGATGAAGAGACGGCAAAGAGAAAAAACCGCAAGAAACAGAAATGCTTCGTAATCGGGCTTGGTAAAGCGCAGTGGTCTATATTCCGATCGGGGTAGCCCGGGCTGAAAACCCCTGGCGGTCATCGCAACGGCCAGCAGGTCGCCGCGCCTCAGAGTCCCTGTCAGGGCAGGGACAAGCACAGCGATGAGGTCTCTGCACCTCGAGACGATCCCTCCGTGCCCGAATTCCACTCCTCGGGACTTCTGGGCGTCAATTGTAGCGCTCAACTCCTGTTGAAGTAACGGCACAAAGCGCATCGCCAGCAACAGTACCATTCCAATTTCTTCAACCGGCACGCGAAAACGCTTCAAGGGGCGGGCCAGACGTTCGAAACTCCTGGCAAGGTCCTGCGGCATGGTGGTAAAAGTCAAAACCATAGATAGGATTATTGCCTGCATAATCTGACCGGCAAACATCAGACCGCTTTGAAGCCCCTGCTGAGTTATGGGCAGCGTCCATCGGCCCAAAACCACAGGTTGGCCGCCCCTGGTGAAGGCAATGTTCATTCCTGCGGCAATTATCAGCATCCACGAGAAACGAAGCAAGCCCCACCACCAGACGCGCCATCCGATCCCGGACAGAAGAATGAGCGCCGGCATAAGGCAAAAGGTGGCAAGAAGGGTGCTCCATGTGCGGGTGGTAAACACCCAGACGAGCAGCACAGCCAAGCCGGCCAACTTGGTCCGGGGATCGAGTCCGTGCAACACCGAGTCGCCTGGAATATAGCCGCCTATGAACACGTCCTGCATCAATTTGTTCATGTTGGAATTCCCGCCATATTGAGTCTACGTAACACCTCTGTAAGGTCAGCTCGATTGTAATAGGCACCGCGGAGTACGCAGAGATCGCAGAGCATCCCGCGTCCTGCGCATGGGCGTTAAGATAACGATTTATTCCCCCCTTTCGTAAAGGGGGGCCAGGAGGGATTTTGGGATAACTCATTGAAAATCCCCCTAAATCCCCCTTTAGAAAAGGGGGACTTTGATCGCTCTCGGCCTGCATTCACCTCTTGAAAAGGAACGAAATTGCCTTAACTTAACGCGAATGTGCGTCCTGCGGGACGGTGATCCCCGCGGACAGCAGGATTGTTTGCCGGGCGAACGGTTACAGTGGATTATACACCAACTGGATGGAGCTTGTAGCTTGACCCTGAACTCTGCCGCACATTACACAGGAGCTGCCGTCCGGACTGCCCCACAAACCCCGGAGAGGGCTTCAGCTTGACCATTATCGTTTAAGGCGATAGTCTTTGAAGTGGCGTCAACTGCAAGATGCAGGAAACATTTGACGGTAGGAGAGGAAGCTGCGCGAAAGAGCACAAAGGTTTTACCACCAAGTATTCAAGTTGTTAAGTCCATGCCCAAAGATGCCTTTGATAATCTGACGGTACTCAAGAAATCGAGCACGCCATGTCCTGACAGTCCCGATAAGGCAAAACTCGAGAAGCTTTCCTAACATATACTCGTCTCGTGACTACACCATTACGTTCGATTGTCCGGAGTTCACCAGCCTTTGTCCTGTAACGGGGCAGCCTGATTTTGCAAAAATCAGCATCGTTTACATTCCGGACCTCAAGTGCATCGAATCCAAGTCGTTGAAACTATACCTCTTTTCCTTTAGAAACACAGGAATGTTTCACGAAGAGATCACGAATCGAATCCTTGACGATCTGGTAGCTGCTTGCGGGCCCCGGTGGGCCCGGGTACGGGGTGTGATGAATGCCAGAGGCGGGATCTCCATTGAGGTTACAGCGGAATACTCCAAGCCCGGCTTCGAACGCTAGCCTTGCTTCAACCGAACCCTTTCGTTGGCAATTCTAGTGCCGCATTCTACTTGAAAAGTGAGAGTGCGAACCAAGGCGGCAACAAGTGGCCCAGCAAAATGCCCACAGCGGCAATTCCCCCAAAGGCCGCGATCCTCAGCAAAACATTCCTGGTGACAATCGCAGGGCTTGGCGAGAGATTCGCCGAAACCGGTATCAGCCCCAGCAGGATGTGGAAGAACCAGCTCAGTTGTGGGTGCAAGAGACCATCCAGTACCTGATAGTGAAGAATGGCTCCGGAAAGTGGCAAGAAAAGCACCAGGGGGTGGAAAATGAATTCATCCGGCGGGCGGAAAACCATCCTCAGGAGCACCAACATCAAGAAAATCAGTGATGCAGTATAGATTATCGTAAAAGGAAATCCCAAATCCGCTAGAAACGTGAAGAACATGTTTTCAGAAGTTCTCAAGCGGCTGGTCCATTTAACAAATGTGTCCTTGGAGATGTACGGATACTCGGGTTGGTAGTTTTCCAGGATCTTGCCGCGGGGGGCGAGAAGGCCATTTCCGAGCAGAGGATGGTCAGAGGCAATCTTCAACGAGAAAAAGATGCTCTCGGCCCTGTAAGCCACAGATTCACCTTGTTTCCCCCATTTCTTAACATGGTTGGCATCCTGATAGAAAAAGGCGTTCCCGGCTGCCAGTGAAATTGCAAACAACACCACAAGTAGAGGGACGATTTGCTTAAGTCGCCATTCCCGGAGGACCGCCGCAAGAAGGCACAGAACGATGGGAATAACAACCGCGGACCCCATTGCAGCCGTGCGGGCCCCAAACAGTAGTATTATGTAGCTTGCGCACAACAAGATCACGCCGGCCGTGACTGCCCCGCGCGATCTAGTGCTCAGCAAGGTCAGCGGGGCAAACGAAAGCAGAATGAGCCTGTCGGCTACAGGGTGCCAATGCGAATCCAGGAATTGATAGATATTGCCCCTTATCGCGATACTGGCCGCACTCAGGACGAGAATTCCGCAAAGCATCAATATGCACAGATCTCGGAAATAGCGTTGCCTATCAGGAGAGCCAAGGAGGATCCTGGAACACCAAAAACCGCCGAGACCGGACGCAAGAACAGTAAAGCCTCGCACCGAGGAGGACTCCGGTGTAAGGCTAAATAGCCCGCTCAATACCACCAGGAGCAGGAGCACGAGAGACACGATAATTTCCGCCGGCGTGGCACGGCCTGAGCCTTTCCTGCGGAAAGCCAGAGCAAAGACGAGACTGACCGCGCACAAGATAGCGGAAAAGACATTGGCTCGGCCGCCTGGAATGACAATCAGATAGGGGTTGAGAAACGCCAGTTGCAGCGATGTCAAGCAGAACGCTATCCACGCGACTTTTTCGCCCACGGATGATGCTGCGAGCCCTCCGGAAACTATGCCGGACAACCTATCGTTAATTGCCTCTACCTCCCCTGGGAGTTTTGCATTTGACAGCAGACCTGCGTGAACCGAGTCAGTCAAGCCCGGAACGGTCGTACGGAAAGACGGCCGGATTGCCGGGTATTCCGAAAGAGTGGAATTTAGCCCCGGGATATCGAACTAGACCTGGGTAACGAATTAAGATGCCGTAGATCCGTGCAATTTTCAAGGTATTTCAAAAAAGGTGGTGGGTTAGCCCGCTCGCAATGATAGTCTTTCGCCGCTGGTGGCTTAAGGCACAGAAGCCACCGCATGGGGATTTTCTTGAAAAATTACGGAAGATGCAGAATTAAGGATCTGATGGCAAGGCAACGCGGTCCTCGATAAGTGCGAGTGCGGCAAGTTCTTTAAAATCGTGGTTGACCCGGGGTCGCGCCGAGCGGTATGCTCGGACAAGGAGAAAGGCTCTCGGAGAGCCTTGTACCGACAATTTATCCGGCCATGCAAAGAAAGGGAACGAACCATGCAAGACGTACCAAAGGCTCTCCAAGCGGTCGATCGAGTGGAGGTACTTACCCTTATAGACAATTACGTGGATGTGCTGCTCGCAGACGGACCCGGTGTGATCAGAGCAGGGAACGCGAGGAAGGGCGAGGCCGAAATTCCTCGACAAACCTTGGTGGCCGAACACGGGCTGTCGCTCCTGATTACCGTGTATCGGAACGGAACGAGCCACACGGTACTCCTGGACACGGGGTATAATTCCGCATCTATGCTTCACAACATGGAATACCTCGATGTCAGCCCGGCCGGCATCGAGGCTGTGGTGCTCAGCCACGGCCACATGGACCATTCAGGCGGCCTGAACCAACTCCTGGAAAAGCTGGGTAACGGTGTTAGTGTGGTGGCGCACCCGGACGTTTTCCGGCAGCGATTCCTCGTCCGACCTCAGGTGGGAAAGCTGAGCCTTCCGATTCTAGCGGACATGGAAAACCTTCGAAGCCTGAATGCAACGTTCACTGATGCAAGCGGTCCGGTCTATTTGGCGGAGAACATGATACTGGTGAGCGGCGAAGTCCCTCGCATTACTGACTTCGAGAAGGGGATGCCCGGCGCATTCATGGAAGAGCAGGGAGAAATGGTTCCAGATGCAATCAGGGACGATCAAGCCGTGGTTGTCGAACTTGCCGGCCAGGGTCTGGTGGTTATTTCGGGATGCGCTCATTCAGGAATTATAAATTCCATACTCTATGCGAAGCAACTGGCGGGTGAGTCCCGTGTTGCAGGGATAATAGGCGGCTTTCACCTGTCGGGTCCGGATATGGCACCCGCGGTCGAGATTACTATCCGCGAGCTGAAGCAGCTATCTCCGGGCCTGATCATGCCCATGCACTGCACCGGCTGGAACGCGATACAGCGCTTGCAGAATGAATTTCCCGGGGCATTTGTACTGAGTAGCGTGGGCACAAAGGTGGTTCTGCCGCGGGAGGTGTGAAAGCGGGGTTAATCGTCTAGGTATCTGCCAGAACATAGAACTAATCGGGCTATGTGCTTCCGACAGCCTTCCACGTCAATAATTGGGGATGGCGGGGCGAGCTCTCGACGCCGGCGGCCGGGTGGAAGTGAACGGTGTAATTCACGACAGTCGCGCCCGAGCATCTCGGAAGACTTCTTCCGTGTCTCGCAACGCCACTTTGCCCGCTTCAATCTCTTCATCACGACGAATTGCCTCTTCCAGCCATAGCCTCTCCGTCTCAGATTCCGATGGTTCATCTAAGCTAAGCAAGAGCCTGCCGGCCAACTGTACCCGCTCCTCAATATTTAATTGGAGGGCCGCTGTTATAATTTCATCGAGTTACTTTCCCATGTTCTCAACTTCCTCTCCATTAGCGCTCGGGCTGCAACGGTAGTCGTGTGATACGGACGCGTTTCTTGTCCACGACGCAGATTGAGCTTTGCAAAATCTCCACAGATACTATCCTCAGCACCGTCTCCAACAAATCACACATCTCTATATCGGAATAATTCCCGCCGCGAAACAGGATTATGCCCGGCCCGTCGGCCAAGCTGAGCGCCAAGAGACGAGGAAAATCCAAATCCGCTGTGATGATAACACGGCCGTCGCTACGGGCGAAATTCAACAATTCGATATCCGGAGCACGATCTTTGCCGATTTGATTGGCGTGAACTCCTTGATGTCCGTACGTGTGAAGGACTTTGAGCAGAAGAGAAGAGACCGGCATATCAAAAAGGAATTTCATGAAGCGAACTCGACCACTTGTTCATCAGCCAGGAAAGCCGCGTAATTGAGGGCTTCTTGGATGTCCTCCGATTCCAGGTAAGGGTATGCCTTCAAGATAGACTCCTTAGTTTCTCCTGCTGCCAGCAGTCCCAGCAATCGTGAAACCGGGAACCGTAACCCGCGAATCACAGGCTTCCCACCGCAGATTTCGGGATTCACGGTAATCCGTTGCAGAGTCATCGTGGATACCTCCTGTTCGGGCTTTATAGATAGACGAAAATCGGTCTCTTCTCAACGTGCTTCGTGACCGGGGCGGTGTCAAGAACAAAAGACCCCTTTTCGTAGCTGTTCGGTTATCCTGGGTCGAGTGTGGTCTTTCATAAATTCAGCCAACAGAACTTAGGCAGCGCTGAACAGGCAGCCCAGCCGCCTTTTGCAAAAAAAAATTGAGAATCAACTTGGAAAAAATGACGAGTCTGTGGTATTGAAAGATTAGTGTTTTTGTCGGGGATCATGGAGCGAGGGCTGCAAGTTTTCTCCCAGGCTGGACAGGTTGGCTTTTTCACTCCCGGAAACATTGTTCCCGAACCCGAGGTGGGCCTGAATACCTTGACTAGCGAATCAGTACCCTGTCCGCGCCGCCTCCATCCGCAAAGATTTTCCAGCGTCTGTCTGTAAAAAAACCGGCGCCCCGCTAAGCGCCATATCTTACAAAGGACAGTGAATACTCGAACCCAAAACCCTTGCACCCTCCCAGGAGAACGCGACGAAAGCCTTAAGAAGGTTTTCATTTGAATTTTTCCTGATTGCGGCGATAATGACCGTCTGTCCTTGTTAGTCAGTTACAACGCGGGATTGAAGACAGAAAGGCGGAAATAAGGGCGAAATGGATTTCGTTATTCTTGAAGTGCTTAACGGCCTCGCGTTCGCCATGCTGCTTTTCCTGGTTACTTCCGGTCTCTCCCTGATTTTCGGATTGATGCGCCTCATAAACCTGGTCCACGCTTCGTTCTACTTGCTGGCAGGTTATGTCGCACTGACCGTGATCGGTCGGACCGGCAGCTTTCTGTCGGGTCTGGTTGTAGCCTGCCTGGTGGTGCCGCTCGTCGGCATCTGTGTGCAGCGAGTCTTCCTGCGCCGATTCGAACGAAACGAACTCGCTCAGGTGCTTGTCACGTTTGGTTTGATTTTCATTATAGGGGATGCTTGTCTTTGGATCTGGGGCGGGTTGCCAAGGTCTATCCTCAAACCTTCCTTTCTCAACAGAGCAATCTTCTTTGGGGACATTGTTTTTCCCGCTTACCGCCTCTTCATAATGGTCACGGGATTCGTCGTGGCAGTGGCACTTTGGCTCTTCCTGGACAAGACGAGAGCGGGAGCCATGATCAGAGCGAGTGTGGACAATCCGGATATGGCAGCAGCGGTGGGGGTGAATGTTCCGATGCTGTTCATGGCGGTGTATGCTCTGGGGACATTTCTAGCGGCACTGGCGGGGGTCCTGGGTGGGGCATTCGTAGGAGTGTATCCAGGAGCAGATCTTGATATCCTTCTATTAGCACTGGTAACGCTTATCATCGGCGGTGAGGGGAGCCTCCTGGGCGCGTTCGTCGGCAGCATCCTGGTAGGCATGATGGACAATTTCGGTAGATCCCTCTTCCCGGAACTCTCATTGTTCATGGTCTTTGCGCCTATGGCCATAATCCTGGCGGTCAGGCCGCAGGGTTTGTTCGGTAAAAAATGAAACTCACTATCTCACTACTATTGATGGTCGTTATCACCCTGGTCCTGCTGGCTTGCCCCTTGTTTCTCTCCTCGTATTACATGAGTCTGATGACCCAGGTGCTGATATTCGCCCTCTTTGCGATGAGTCTCGATCTCCTGGTTGGGAGTTTGGGATTGCCTTCTTTGGGCCATGCTGTTTATTTCGGAGTAGCGGCCTATACTGCGGGGTTGTTGGCTTTAAAAGTCACCGCGAATTTCTGGTTTTGTCTTTTGGCGGGAACAGGCGTAGGGCTCATAACCGCAGCCTTGTTCGGTTTTTTGGCTGTCCGCACCTACGGATCTTCTTTTCTTATGATTACTTTGGCACTTGCGCAGGTCGTCTGGGGAATAGCTTATAAGTGGCGATCGTTTACCGGTGGTGACGATGGCCTTTCGGGAATTGGCGTTCCGCATCTCGGTCTACCGTTGGTTGTCACACAAAACACGTACTATTACCTGGTTCTCGTAGTCTTCGGTGTTGCAAGCTTTATGCTGACTATCATCGTAAGGTCCCCGTTTGGTAACACGCTCACCGGCATAAGAGAGAGCGAGTCCAGGATGAGATCGCTTGGGTACAACCCCGTCTTGTACAAGTATCTCTGCTTCGTTCTGGCCGGTGGATTCGCATCGGTTTCCGGCGTGCTGTTTGTGTTTCAAAATCGCTTTGTCGGGCCCAGCGACTTGGGATTGGTGCTGTCCGCGAAAGGGTTGCTCATGGTGATTCTCGGAGGGGCCGGGACTCTCTGGGGTGCGGCACTCGGTGCGGCAGTCATCACCTTGTCGGAAAATATAATCAGCGCTTACATTGATCGCTGGATCATGGTTCTTGGTATCATATACGTCATTTCCATCATGTTTTTTCCCCAGGGAATAGTGGGAGCGATCAGAGGCAGACAGGGAGAGGGGTCATCTTGACGCAGCCATTGAGAGTGGAAAAAGTGGGCAAGATGTTTGGCAAAGTCGCGGTCCTCCTGGGGGTTTCTCTCGGACTCGAACCCGGGGAGAGACACGCTATCTTGGGGCCCAATGGCGCGGGCAAGACAACACTCTTCAACGTCATCTCAGGGATTCATGGGCTTAGCTCCGGCCGAGTCTTTCTGTTTGGCGAGGATGTATCAAGAATGCCGGTTCAGCGCCGGGCATCCATGGGATTGGGTAGGACGTTTCAGATTACCAATCTGTTCGGTGCGTTGACGGTATTCCAAAACATAATGCTTGCACGACAGTCCTTAGAGCCCTATCGTTTTACCTTTTTTAAGCCACTGACCCGTTATCCAAGACTTATGTCGGAAGTGGAGAATATCCTGTGCCAGTGGGGAATCGAGGAGAAACACGATCAGGTGGTGAGCACCCTCTCCTACGGAGAGCAACGGCAGCTTGAAGTTATTATGGCGATGGCCAACAAGCCGAAGTTGCTGCTTCTAGATGAGCCTACCGCAGGATTGTCCCCATCCGAGACGGCGAGTATGACAACGTTTCTTAGCAAGCTGGAAGACTCCATTACCATACTTCTGGTAGAGCACGACATGGATGTGGTCTTTTCCCTGGCAGAGAAAATCACAGTGATGCATTACGGGAACGTGGTCGCGCAAGGGCCGGTGCAGGAGATCAAAGGGAATCCCCAAGTCATGGCGGCATATCTCGGAGAGGAACCCGAGCAGCATGTTACTGGTTGAAGATATCCATACTTATCTGGGCAAAAGTTACGTAATCCAAGGTACTTCTCTGAGAGTCGAGGAGGGGAGGGTCGTTGCCGTACTCGGCAGGAATGGAGTCGGAAAGACCACTTTGATACGTTCCATTATGGGACTGGTGCCGACGAGGCAAGGACGAATTGTCTTCCGCGATGAAGACGTCACGAACCTCAAGCCATATACCCGAGCTAGAAAAGGGCTGGGCCTCGTTCCCCAGGGAAGGCAAATTTTTCCTTCTTTGACGGTGCTGGAAAACCTTCAGATAAACGCTCGAGCTGCGAGCCGGGAAAAGGAAGCCCGATGGAATCTGAAGAAGATCCTTGAGCTGTTCCCTCGACTGAAAGTAAGATTGTCCAATAGTGGGGACCAACTCAGCGGCGGAGAGCAGCAGATGCTCGCAATAGGACGCGCGCTGGCCGGAAATCCCGCTTTTATGCTTATGGACGAGCCCTCGGAAGGTCTCGCTCCCATTGTAGTGAAGGAAATTGCCGACCTCGTGGCTGAGCTAAAAGCTCAGGGGCTTTCCATTCTACTTGTGGAACAGAATTTTAAACTTGCGATGACGGCCGCGGATCACGTCTACATTATGAGCAAAGGCCGAATAGTGTACGAATCCGAGCCCACGGACCTCGTAGAAAACAAGGAAATTAAGGAGAAATGGCTCGGGATCTGATCGAAGGTCGCGGGTCGCATAATAATTGCCAAAGTACTTTCCCGAGTTGCTCGGCGTCTCGGAAGAGTATGCCCGACTTGTCTGTCGAGCAAAGGAAAGCCCCACTTGGGACGCGGGGCGAACACCTCAGTAAGCCAAGTCGCAAGGGATTGAACTCAATGGTATCCCATTGCGCAAAAAGGACTGGCCTGCATGGACGGAAGATGACACAGCAGGGATCGTCTGGATTCGTCGTGTGAGGACACCCAGAGTTGCCAAAGATCGTCCGGCCAGACTTCGACTCGCGGCCGAGTCATTTCTTCCTCGATTCGTATATCGTTGCTTTCGGTTAGGACCCTGAAAACATCTCCTTCGCTGAAGTCTTCATACTCAATGTCGGACATTTACTATTCACCTCCTTATATGATCGACGATCCTACGCTCTTTAATTAATCACTTGTCACAGGCAGTCAAGCCGTCCGTCACTTCAGGAGGCGCGGGCTCAACGGGATGATGATGCCCAGGATAACTGATAGAGCGGCCACTAGTCCGATCGGCACAATAGCATCTTTCACCGCCCCCTTGGGCAAGGGCCCCAGCTCCGTTTGAATGGTCCCGGCGGCGCGGTCCAATATTCCCAGGGTTTCCTGATTACGGGCGAGATAGATCCAGTAAGAAACCCAGCCGAGGATTGCCATCGCAGCCATTACAGCGTCGACTACCGCGGCACTCCCTACCATCCCGAGTTTGGAACCGACCCATAGGACTATCAGACCGGGTGAAAAACTCACCAGCCCGATTGCCACCACACGAAAAGCCAAAGACAGATAGAGACCGCCCGCCTGCGCTTCCTTTGTATAGAACACCACGATTCCAGCCCTCCTTTGACCCCATGAGAGGCCGCGGTTGAAGATTGGAAAGACAAATGAAACTAAAACTAGGGTCAGAGCGGGTAAGAAACAACGGGAATGAAGTGAATGCCGCGTTCAGGTATGCATCCCCGAAGTGCGCGGGCACCCATTCCAGAGGTACAAAACAGAAGATGAACAACATGATGAGACAAGAGTACACCGCCAGAAACAGCGAAAAGGTATGTATGGACGCAAGAATCCTTCGCCTCCTCGAGGCGGGTGTCCTGTTGCCGTAAATATTGCGGGGGAATTCGGACAAGGGGTCTTTGTTCAGGATTGCACTGACCCGATCGGGGTGCTCGGCAGGACGAGTGACGACCTGCAAGCCGCAGCGAGGGCAATCCCCGCGTATCAAGAGCACGTCGTCCTCTCGGGTCGCCGTGTACCCGCATTTGGGACAGAGATTGGTGTCGTTCCAAGCGGCCTTGGGCTCATCCTCCGGCATTTGATCCGCCGGGTTTGCCGGCACAGGCTGTTTTGCGTCAGGTTCAATACGTGATACGGCGCCGGCCCCTTCAATCAGAACCTGTTGTTTTAAGGCCACGCTGTGGTCGAGTCCACGTGCGATCACGGTAGGGTTGCCCGACAGAAGTTCAGCAATTACCTCGACGTCGCGTCTGAAAAGCGCGGATAGTTTCTTGACTGCTATAGGCCGTTCAAAGCCTTCCCGTATTTTGCCCTCAAGAACGAGTTTGTATGACTGATCCTCCATGCCTGATCCTTGGTTCCCGTGGAGCAAATGATGTGGCCTGCAAACGCGCTTCATGGTACCATATTTTACGGATCTTGACTCTACGTACGGAAACATATATTTTTATAAGCACTTACTGATTTTGTGGAGGAAAGATGGCAGAGAAAGTGTCAGAGGACTCGTTTACACAATCCGGAGAGGACCTTTCAAGTGAAAGGTTGGAACAGATCGTCGCCTCAATGCCCGATTCCGCGAATGCTCATTACAATTTAGGGCTGGCTTTTGTCAGGGAGCGCGAATGGGATCGCGGGCTGCGAGAATTTCAGACCGCCCTCAGGCTGAAACCGGGCTTATTGGAGGCCCGGGTCAATTTAGCCGGGATACTTTTGCAGAAGGGCGACTATGATGGGTGTATAGAAGAAAGCCTCAAGGCGCTCCAGTACAGACCTGACCTTATTCAAGGGTGTATCAATATCGGCATAGCATTCATGCAAAAGGGGGCGCTGGAGCAGGCGATTCAGAGTTTCCAGAATGCGCTCAAGATAGATCCCGACTCCGCAGTCGCGCATTTGAACTTGGGAATCGCCTACCTGTCACTCGGTGAAATCGACCAAAGCATCGAACACAACAAGCGAGCCATCGAGATACACTCGGGATTTGCAGTCGCGCATAACAATCTCGCGGCCGCTCTTTTTCAAAAAGGGGAAACCACGAAAGCTCGTGAGTACGCGCTTCAAGCCAGGAGTCTCGGGTACCCGGTGAGCACGGAATTCCTTAAACAGCTTGGTGTAGAATGACTTGCAGAGGAGTTTCCAACGATAAACAACCGACCGTCCCATCTATTGACAGCTTCTTAGAAGCGGCTTAGCATCGAGACATTGCCCCGTTTCATAAAGAGAGAATGGAGGACCTCGGATACCAACCTGTCTCGGAAATCACTACGTTGACCGGGCATTGGTATCAATGCAGTCACGGACCGGCTTGGCTGAGCACAGGATTCAGGCATCCGAATAGTCTTTGACAATTATAACATGGCAAGTGCTCTCAACCGGGTTGATCGGAACTGGAATGGAATCCGAAAGAACGAAAGGAGCAGGTTGCGGCGGCGCCTGAGCACCGCCATGCCCCACCAGCCCCGATCACCGTTGAAGAAGAAATGGATACCATCTTTGGCAGCTATTCTCCTGTAGCCGCGGCGACCATTGCCCGAACATTATCCAATTTGGCATTGACCGGAATATCGCAGCCCGAATGTAAGATGAATCCCTCGGGTCCCAATGTTTCGATGAGTTTGGTGCAATATTCGTGGACGGCATCCGGTGAACCCATGCTCAGCATAGTGGCCGGCACATCGCCCATCAGACACATATGATCTCCGAGCAGTTCCTTAGCCTTGAAAAGGTCTGTTTGACCGTCTGTCGCCATGATGCATTTTCCTTTGGGCAGCTCTCTGAAGCGGGCCAGATCGCGGGTCCAATTGGCATCCAGATGTAAAATGGCCACCAGTCCGCGGTCGATGACATCATTGACCATCTTGCTATAGTATGGCCAAACAAAACGGTCCCACAGTTTGGGCGACAGCATCTGGCTGGCCGATCGCCAGCCGCCCAACCATATACCCGTGTAACCGCCATTCACGCTAATGTCCAGAAACGGGCCGTACACATGGGGTGCAATCAAATCCATGACCGCTTGAACTTTGTCAGGGATTGTAAACAGGTCGTGGATGAATTTGGTCATGGAGCGTCCGCCGCAGAGCATTTCAAAGGGTGAAGACAGGGGAACACCGGCAGTGAGCACTGGAATCCCCAGGGGATCACAGACCGTTTTTGCATCAAAGGGTGGTTGGTTGAAAGGCAAAAGCTCTGGAGCCACGTCGTTGAAGACACGGTTGTGCATATAATCTTCATAAAACTCAGGCCAGCCTTTGTCCAAGATCGTGTCATAGTCTTCGATCTTCATCAATTCCGATTCAGCCACCTGATAGGGCACGTCATGGTCCAGTTCCTTGCCGGGAATTTTGACCTTCGAAAGCCACAATTGGCTCAACCCGTAGGTGGCAAACCCCAGGTAGTCGGTGCCGTCGGCATCGCCGCACAGCTCATAGGTCTTGATCATCGCTTCGGCCGAATTGACGACGGATGCACAGAAATCTCCGAATGGCATTCCCACCGTTTTGGCGGCAAACAGTGCGTAAAGCAGAACCACAGGAGTTCGGTCAGGCTTCTCCAGTGCAATAGCTTTTCGGATGCGAGCCATTCTCTCCTTCAGAAGGTCAGCTTTGTTCATGTCGATCCTCCAGCCAATTTCTGAGCTGTGATCACGGCCGAGTTGGCATCCGGGCAAAAAGCGTCCGCTCCTACATACTTGCAGGCATCCGCTGTGATGGCGGCACCTCCGATCATGATGGACAAGTCTGTACGCAATCCCGCGTTTTGTATGGCATCCACGGTCCCCTTGAGGCTTTCGAATGCCGAGGTCAGCAAACAGGATAGGCCCACCACTGAGGGGTGATGAGTCTTGATTGCCTCCATGAAAGCTTCGGCCGGCTGATCCACGCCGAGATCCACTACTTTAAATCCCTGGCAACCCAAGAGATTAGCGACAATGTCCTTGCCAATGTCGTGGATGTCTCCTTTCACCGTGCCAATCACATACGTACCGTACTTGGAATCACTTTCATCCTCGGCACTCATGCGCTTCTTCACGCCTTCCACCGCCTGCTTGAAGATAGTCGCCGACATGATGAGCTCGGACAAAAAGTAGTTCTCCGCTTCATACTCTTCGCCGACCTGCCGCATGCCGTCCTGGAGGGCGGCAAGAATCTTTATGGGATCGGCTCCCTGCTCGTTGAGCCGTCGCACCTCGGAAAGCACGGCGGCTTCATCCAAGTTCTTCATGAAAGTGGTAAGCTGGACCATATTGACCTCATGTCTCATCTGATGGACCCCGGGAAAGCTTGAGCTCGCCTATGAAATGGGAACTAAGCTTCCTGCAGCAGGAATCTCGGGATGCTCGCGATTGTAAACAACGGTAACCTCCCAGGGCCATTTCTTACCCTTGCGCCATTGGCCGCCGACTACCGGTGTGCGGCAGTAATTGTCTTTATTGAATTGGATATGCCCCACCATGGTCTTCAGGTTGGTCGCAGCGATGTTCTTGCGCAAGACTTCCTTGTTCAGACTTCCGGAGCGCTTGAGTACATCCGCTGCGATTTCGTAGGCTGCGTACTCATATCCCAAGGGTTGGGTCCAACATTTGCCCGCGCCCTTTTCATAGGCGTCGCACAACTCCTTGGCGCTGTAGCCTGTCAGGGAGGAGGAATACGGATGATCCGGACTCCACCAAACCTCAGTGCTGATACCCTCGGCCAAGTTCCCGCCCATGGCGTCCATAGCCGACGGAAAGAGGCACGCTCTGCCAATGGTGGCCACCTTGGGTTTGTATCCCATCTGGAAGCATTGGCGCCAACAGGAGATCCAGTCGGGTGGGCTGGTATTTCCCACGATGATGTCGACATTTTCTTTGCGCCACTTGTCAATATATGCGCTATAGTCCTTGGCCCCGGGTTGGAACATTCCCTCATCGATCACAGTATACCCTTTGGGCCCCAACAGGTGCTTGAAAGTATTGTACCAGGGAATGCCGCCCGGGTCAGAGGCGAAGAACAAGCCGACCTTTTTATTGGTGGGCACCTGCTCCCACATTCCTGTATAGATCGGTACAATATCATCCACCACTGTCCAGAAGCTCAAAAATGCCCACTTGTGGGGGGCATTTTCGATAAAGGAATCCAGGGGAGAGTCCAGCGCAATGCACGGCATCTGATAGCGTTCGCAAACAGATGTCACCGGGTCCACGGTGGTAGGCGCATGTAACACTACCATCAAATCTACTTTATCTCCGAGGATGAGCTTAGAGGCCATCTCGGCAGCAGTGTTGGGATCGCTCTGTGTATCCGCCACCTTGACCTTAACCGGAAGTTTTTTCCCAGCCGCTTTGATGAAGATGCCGCCGTCGCGGTTGATCTCCCCGACCACTCGTTTGGTCAGCCACATCGTGGGTTCTCCGAATGGCGCCAGGGGACCGGTCAAGGGGCTTGGCTGACCAATCAGAATATAATCGCGCTGGGCCGCCGCTGCTGTTCCGACTAATCGGGGCGACAGCATTGCAACACCGGCGGTGGCCGCACCAGCGGCTAGTTGTTTGATAAACCTTCTTCGATCGATACCGCTGCCTCTTTTCATCTGCAACTCCTTTCGCTGCGTGTGGGGTTATGGACGGACGATCCGCCAAACTACATCCTTCGGGGCGATAGAAACTCGAACCCGATTTTTTCCTGAACCGTACCCATGATACCTTTGGGCATCAGCAGCATGATCACTACGCTAACCGTGCCTAAAATTATCATGCTGATGCTTGCGTACTCCGCTAAATACTGCTGAAATAGGACGAAGATCAGCGCACCGATAATGGGCCCTTCAATGGTTCCAATGCCGCCAATGATGACGATGAAACACAGATTGACGGTCCATCCAATGTCAAACGCTTTGTAAGGTTGAATATAGACTTGGTTGAGGAATAGAACGCCGGAAGTGATTCCGGTGACGCAAGCGGCAATCAAGAAGCAAAGCAACTTAGAGCGGAAGATATTGATACCGATGCTCCGACAAACCCCTACATCGTCGCGCATGGCCATCAGACTGAGTCCCAGGCGGGAACGCAGCAGTAAATAGACCAGCGCGACCGAGCCGATGCCCATGCAGATCGCCATGTAGTAGATCTGGTTGATGGAAAGGGTATAGGCCGCCTTAATGAAAACGCCCGAACCTTTTTTGGTAAGGTCCCAGTTGGAAAACCAGATCATCAGAGCTTCGGCCACAATCCAGGAGCCGATGGCAAAATAGACGCCGCTCATGCGAAAGATGGGCACAGAGATGATCAGGGCAAAGAGGACGCTCACCAGGCCGCCCGTTATGATGCTCAGCCAAATCGGCCAGTGGAAATTGAGGGTCATAATCGCCAAGGTGTAGCCGCCCAGGCCGATAAAGATCTGCTGACCCAATGAGATCAGTCCGGAATATCCGGCCAAAAGGTTCCACATTTGGGCAAGAGCCAAATAGAGCCCAAAGATCATAAATACGAGGACAAAGTATTGCGAACTCCAGAGGGGCAAAGTGAACAACGCTCCAAGAATCGCTAGAATCGCCACAAAACGCCAATATTGGGCCATCATCATTTCATGCCACCCTCTCTGCCTTGCCGAATAAGCCCTGGGGCCGAATTGTTAGCACGGTGAGCAAGATCAAATATCCGGATAGAAGCTGATACCCGGGTCCCAAGAAATGTGCTCCCAAGACCTGGGCCAGTCCCAGGATCACCCCGCCCACAAGAGTGCCGACCAAGGAACCCACACCGCCGATGATGACCACGCCGAAGGCGATAATGAGATATTGGGGGCCAGTATGAGGGAAAAAGGTAAAGGTAGTCCCCACCATCACGCCCGCCACGGACGCAGTCAGCATGGAAAGGCCCATGGCGTAGGCGAAGACGCGGTGGGTGTCGACTCCCATGAATTGTGCAGCTTCAGCATCGTCGGAGGCTGCCCGAATGGCCAGACCGAGGTAGTTGTAGCGGAAAAAGAGAAGTATCCCTCCGATGACAATCAGGCCTATCACACAGCCCACGAGGTAGATGACCGGTATGCCGCAATTTTTCGAAACATAGATGCTTTTGACCGCAAGAGAAGTCGATAGGGATCGGGCATCAGGGGAAAAGATCGTCAGCAGGGCATTCTGAAGAATAATGGACACACCAAAGGCAACGATCAGAGGAGGTTCCATGCCCTTGTCCAGCACCCGGTTGAGGATGAATATTTGCAGCAGGACTCCAACAGCAAACATTACCGGGATAACCATTACCAGGGCTAGGTAGGGGGAGATGCCAAACTCCGTTGCTAAAACCAGGGTAAGGTAGCTTGCGAGGATCATCAAGTCGCCGTGGGCCAGATTGACCAGACGCATGATACCGAAGATCATGGATAGGCCGACCCCCACGGTGGCATAGATGATGCCAAGCAGAATGCCGTTAATCAAAGGCTGAATGAGGTCCACGTAACACCTCGCGTCAAATTAAAGACCAAAATAGGCTTTCTTAACAGCCTCTTCGGTCAAATTCTTCGGATCGCCCTGCAAAGCAACCTTGCCTTCCTGCATGACAAAGGCCCAATCCGCTGCCTTCAAGCTTCTCTGGATATCCTGCTCAACCAGAATCAGAGTGACGCCCTCGCCGTTGATCTCCTTGAGTTTGCTGTAGATATTATTAATGATCACCGGAGCCAAGCCGAGGGAAATCTCATCGAATAGGATCAGACGGGGCTCGGACATCAAGGCGCGTCCTATGGCAAGCATCTGCTGTTCCCCACCGCTCAAGTTTGTTCCCAATTGATTAATTCGTTCCATCAGGCGAGGAAACAACTGGCACACCTTTTCAAGATTCTGCTTTCGATTTTTACGGGCCCTCATCGCATAGGCCCCAATCAGCAGGTTTTCCCGCACGGTCAGGCGCTGAAAGATGCGGCGCCCTTCCGGTACCAGGGCCAGGCCGTTTGCCAAAGTCTGGTACGGGGTCAAAGAGGTGATCATCTCTCCTCGGAAAACCACCTGGCCACGGCTGGGTTGCAAAGCGCCCGCGATAGTTTTCAGCAGGGTCGATTTGCCGGCGCCGTTGGCGCCGATGATTGAAACCGTGCTGCCCGCGGCGACATTCAGAGAGACATCCCAAATGGCTTGAAATTCACCGTAGTGTACATCCAACTGATGGACGCTCAGGACAGATTCCGATCCCATCAGCCCTCCTGAATTCCTAGGTAGCACTGTAATACTTCTTTGGCGTTCATGACCTCCTGGGGACCCCCGCAGATAAGCATTCCACCTTGATCCAGGGCCAGGATTCGATCCACTCCACTCATCATCATGAGAATGTGTTCAATCCACACCACAGTCACCCCGTTGTCTCGAATCTGATGGACGATTTCGAGGACTTGTCGTGATTCCGCTTCAGTCAACCCGGCGGCAACCTCGTCCAGAAGCAGTAAAGAGGGCTTCGTGGCCATTGCACGGGCCAGTTCCAGACGCTTACGATCCAACAATCGCAAGGTCCTGGCAAAATGGTGACGACAGTTGCTAAGGCCGGTAAAGACCAAGATTTGGTCCGCTTCGATGCGGGCCCTTTTTTCGGTAAGACCGCCCCCGTGTGTCGCGGCCACCAACAAATTTTCCAGAACGGTCATATTGCCGAAGGGCCGCGGAATCTGGTAGGTTCGGCCAATACCCTTCCTGGAACGCTGGTCAGCCGAACTCTTCGTGATATCGCTACCTTCAAAATAGATTTTGCCTCGGTCCGGTGGATAGACACCGGTTAAGACATTGAAAAGGGTGGTCTTGCCCGAACCATTAGGCCCCAGTATGCCCAGAATCTCCCCCTGCCTTACGTCCATCGTGAGACCGGTGAGTGCTTGAACCTTTCCGAAGGCCTTTGCCAGGTTTTCCGTTTTCAGTAGCTCCGTCATTGCCTATTCTCGCTGTCAGCGCTCGATGCCCTGTAAATCTTACACAATACACCCCTGAGGGGCTCTGCTCCGATATCCGGGTCATAGTCCATGTCCCCGTAGAGCACGTTAAGATTTGATCTTTGCCATCCGTAATCCGGCGGTCCTTCCTCCGGGAACCACCAGCCGGGCTGGGCACCGATAACGTCTCTGCGAATGTCCCGGGTCAGCTTGGCACGTTGAGTCATTCTCCCCTCGGATGTTTCGATCCAAATCCAATCATCGTCTGAGATCCCGTAGTGCCCTGCTGTGTCAGGATGCAGGTACACCACCGGGTCCGGGTGGCGGCGACGCAAGCGTTGGATCTGACGCCCCTCACTGAGGAAAAATTCTTGAATGCGACCCGAAGCTGTTAATATCAATGGATACTGTGCAAGAAGTTTCGGTGTTGACAGGGGACTGATCGCCGGTTCCCTGTAGATCGGCAAAGGTTCCACATTAATGGTTTTCAAAGCTTCCGAATAAAACTCGAATTTTCCCGAAGGAGTGGCAAAACCGTATTCCCGATATTTGTAGTAACGTTGCTCCGCCTGGACTATACCTTTGCGGCAGAATTCTTCGAAATCCATTCCGCTGGGCGCTAGGACCCAGTTGAGGTAGTCCCGGTAATCTCTCCAGGGAAATGCGTCGGCAAGTCCCAGACGCTGGGCCATTTCAAGCAGCACCGAACGGTCGGCACGGGTTTCTCCTATCTGGGCCAGCTTGGGCCGTGCCAGGATGCACCAGATTTTATGCAGGCAGGCCACATCTTCGGTTTCGAGCCAAGAGGCTGCGGGCAGTACCAGATCTGCCATTTGAGCGGTGGGAGTCATAAAAAGATCCGACACCACGACAAACTTCAGTAGACCCAAAGCTTTCTTGACTTCATGGACATGAGTGGCGGTGATCATCGGATTGGAGCCTACGATCCATAGAGCCTCCATCCGGTAAGGCCGGGCCGAAATGATGGACTGCCAAAAAGAGGGTTCCTGTATTCCAGGATTCAAGGGGAATCGGTCGGCATCGATACTACGCTCCCTTTTTTGCGGTGGAAGAAAGGCAGCACCTGACAGCGAGGGTTCGTGCCACGGTGATTTTCGAAACACCGGTGCCGGCGCTATCCACAGGGCGTCCCCGCCGGGGCGGTCAATATTGCCTGTCAGGGCGCTCAGAGTCAGAATGGCCCGTGCGGTCTGAAAACTGCCAGCGGTTCATATCCAGCGCATGGCCCCACTGGATGCAGGCTGGTCGAGTACTGGCATAAGTTCGGGTTGCCTGGCGGATCAGGTCCGTCTCAATGCCGGTTATCCTTGAGGCCCATTCGGGACTAAATTGACGCACATGGGCCTTCAGGGCGTCAAAGCCCAGCGTATGCTCGCGTACAAATTCATGGTCAATCAAATCTTCTTCCATCAACAAATGGATCATCGCAAGAGCCAGGGCCCCGTCCGTCCCCGGCCGGATTTGGAGAAAGTGAGTGGCCTTGCGGGCCGGGCCGTTGCGTATCGGGTCCACCACGATAACTTTTTCAGCCGTTTTAAGGGCACGCTTCACCATGCCGCCGCACATGCCGTCAGCAGCGCCGCTTTCGGTAACGTTACAGCCCCAGATCAGCACGCAGGCCGGCCGCTGCCCTCCGAAACCGTAGACATCGGCCACAGGCAGTTGGCCGCAAGAGTAGCGAGAAGCCATCTGTCGTGCAAGGTAGCAAAAATGGAGGGGTTCGGTCATATTGGGTGTGCCGAAGGCGTTGGCGAAGCGTGCCACAAAGCCCGAATAGGCGCGCCCCGTACCCTGCATCATTCCCAGATATTCACTTTTTCCGGCCTTGCGCAAGGCGTCGAATTTTTCCGTCATCTCGGTCAAGGCTTCTTCCCACGAGATGGGGGTCCATTCGTTGGCCCCGCGCTGGCCGCGGCGACGCAGCGGGCGGGTCAGGCGGTCCGGGTGATAGAGCAAATCCACAGACGCGGCGCCCTTGGTGCACAGATATCCCCGACTGGTGGGGCTTTCGGGATCGCCGGTGATCTTGACGACCTTTTGGCCTTTCAGATGGACCTGAACCTGGCACACACCATGGCACATCCGACAGGCCGAGGTGACCGATTCTATGCTGTTTTTCATCATCTTCTCCAACTCAAGCGGAAGAACCGCCGTCTAGTAGCCGACCTTGTCCAGACCTTTGAGGCCGAGGATCTTGCGGCCCTCCTCGGGTGTGGCCGGCTCGATGCCGAATTCTTTGGCGATCCGAATGATTTTTTGTACTTGCTCTGCGTTGCTTCTTGCCAGAATTCCCTTTTCCAGGTAGAGGTTGTCCTCCAAGCCCACCCGGGCGTGACCGCCCATCAAAAGCGAATGAGTGCACATGCGAAACTGTGTGCTTCCGGCGGCACAGACGGAAAATTCAAATTCCGGTATCAGCTTGCGGGCGGTTTCCAGTAAGAAAACCAGGTTTTCAGGTGTGGCCGGAATACCTCCCAGGATACCCAGGACAAACTGAAGATAAACCGGGGTCTTAACGATTCCTTTTTCGATTAGAAAGGAGAGATTGTTAAGCATGCCGGTGTCGTAGATTTCAAATTCGGGTTTCGTCCCGGTTTGTGCGAAGATCCCCAAGAATTCACGCATAGTCTTGAAGGTGTTGGGGAAGATGAAGTCCTCGGTATTGAGGAGGTATTCTTCTTCCCAGTCGTATTGATACGTCTTGATTTTGTCCGCCACCTGGAAGAGGGCAAAATTCAAGGAGCCGGCGTTTAAGGAGGCCAGCTCGGGCTTTAAGGTTGAAGCGACCCTGACGCGCCGGGAGACCGGCTCCCCCAGACGGCCGCCGGTGGTTGTACACAGGATAATATCGCAGTGCTTTTTCACTTCGGAAGCAATGGCAAGATATAGATCCTGGTCGGCGTTGGGTAGGCCGGTTTCTTGGTCGCGGACATGCACGTGGGCTACGGTGCCGCCGGCCGAATGCACGGCCAGGATTTCGTCCGTGATTTGACGGGCAGTCACGGGCAGGTGGGGCGACATGCTGGGAGTGTGAATAGATCCGGTAATGGCCGCGGTAATAATAGCTTTGGACATATCAATCATCCTGTTGTCGTTTTTTTTGAGAAGCGATCAGATGGAGCAAAAGTCCTTTCCGGACTGCCGCCATCTTCTTTTGGTCCCAACTTGAAAATCCTTTCCCGGACTTAAATCCGAAATGTCCATCATTCACGAGCTTTTGGAGATAGGGCGACGGCCGCGGAGAACTTTCAATGTGCTTGAGGACGTAATCGTGGATAGAAAGTGTCAAGTCGGTTCCCACGAGGTCTGCGTTTTCCAAAGGTCCCAGGAACGGTAACCGCAGGCCGAAGCTGTATTTCACGCACTCGTCGACTGTGGCGGCATCGGCGATGCCGTTTTCGACGATGGAGATGGCTTCGCGCCACAGTGCGTGTTGCATTCTGTTGGCTACAAAGCCGGGCACATCCTTCTTGACCTTAACAGGATGCTTGCCTGCCTCTGCGAGCAAGCCGAAGATTCGATCAACAGTCTCCGGCGCCGTATCGCGGCCCGGCACCACTTCAACCAAGGGAATCAAGTAGGGCGGATTCCAAAAATGAGTTCCGACGATGCGCCTTCGACATCTTGAAGGGCTTGCAATTTCTGTAATGCTGATCACTGAAGTGTTGGATGCCAGGACTGCTTGCTCGGGGCAATACTCATCCAATTGCTTGAATAGCCGTTGCTTGAGTTTCAGATCTTCCGGAACCGCCTCGAAGACTACGTCCGCCTTAGCAACGCCCTCGCGCAGATTCGTTGTGAAACAAATGCCATCGAGTCCCGTTTCCTTTTTTCGCGCCGATATCACACCGTTTTCGAACAGGAGTGTCAAATTGGCTTGAATCTGTTCCCGTGCGTGGTTCAGCACTTGTTCGCTAATATCCACCAAGGTGACCGGATGCCCTTCAACGGCAAAAATCATGGCAATGCCATGTCCCATCAACCCTGCGCCGACAACGACAATTTGTTCCATGCCAATCCTTCTCTTCTAGCCCGCGGAGTAGCCACCATCCACGTTGAGAATTGCTCCGGTCATAAAATCTGAGGCCTTGGACGACAGATAGATCAGGGTACCAAGAAAGTCTTCGGGTTCGCCCAATCGGCCTACGGGGATTCTTTTGAGGAAATTCAGATAGAATGCCTTGTCGTCGAACATCCATTGGGTCAAGGCGGTGCGGAAGACAGTGGGAGCTATGGCGTTGACATTGATTTTGTGCGGTCCCCATTCGCACCCCAAGGTTTTGGCCAAAAGATGAATGGCCCCTTTGGAGGGACTGTAGGCCGAGTAGTTGGCCATGCCCAGTTCGCCTCGCGCTGAACCAAGCAGCACCACTTTGCCGCCGCGGCCCTGGGCGATCATGACCTTGCCAACCTCTTTGCAGAAGAGATAGGTGCCCTTAACATTGGCATCCATGATCATTTCCCATTCTTCAAGCGGCTGCTGGACGATGGGGCCGGGTTTGTTGACGCCGGCGGCAGTGATAAGAATGTCGATGCCTCCGAAGGTGCTCAGAGTATCGGCTACGATTTTGGCTACGGCAACTGGGTCTGTGGGAGGCCCGGCCGAGAAAGCCGCCGTACCTCCGGCAGCTTCTATTTCGGCTATCAGGGATTTCAAGGTCTCTGGACTGCGGCCGGTCGCCATTATTTTTACACCGCTGGTTGCCAGTCCCAGACAGGCGGCTTTGCCGAATCCGCCCGTGGCACCGGTAATCAGGGCAACCTTGCCGGACACATCAAACAGAGCGCTTATTTCGTCCTTATTCATGCTTCAACCTCGTGAGGGTTTGCTGTGTGATCTTTGCTATCAATCCGGATAATTGATGATTACCAGCATGCTGGCCGGCCTGGGCGTCTTATTTATCACGCTACGCCCCTCATTGGGGCCTAAATAAAGGGCATCCCACTGCCTCAAAACGTGCTCTTCGGTGCTGCTCTTGACGGTGATTTCCCCTTCCAGCACAAAGTAGATTTTCTCCAAGGGGTTGTCTTCGTAAGCCCACTCCGCACCGCCGCCCGGCAAAAAATGGGAGAGACCCATCCAGAATTTCTGCGCCCCGGTCTCTTCCTTGCCGATCAAGCGCATCGCGGTCATATTGAAATGCTTTGGAGCTCCATACGGCTTAACATCCTTAAGTTCCACCTTTTTCATGCTTTCTTCGCCCCTTTCGCTAAAATTGGTCCGATGAGGTTCGGCGTGGCGAGGTTTACCCCGCCTGTGGCTCTCTAGATCTTTATCACTGCCTTGAAAAGCTGTACTCATCCTGAACAAGCAGGATTGCGAGGGCAGCGACCAGAACCGGGTACGGCCAAACCCATGAAGTTGACAAATAGTGACACCTTTATATGGATCAAAACGCCGGCCAGCGTCGGGCCAAAGATGGCACCCAGCCGACCGATGCCGAAAGCGAAGCCCATCGCTGTGGATCGCATGGCCGGCGGATAGAATAGGGACACATAGCTGTTAGCCAGATTTTGCCCGGCAAAGTAACCGGTACCCGCCATGGCAACCAGAGTCGCCAACAAATAGAAATCTCTAGTTTGACTCAACAAAGCTATTGAGGCAAAGGCCGTCAAAAAACAAACAGCCAGCGTCGGCTTGGAGCCGCAACGGTCAGCAATTACCCCGGCAATCTGGCTTCCAAATAAAGCGGCCAGTTGAAGAATTAGCAAGAACAATAGCCCTGATCCCAGAGCAAAGCCGGCATTCATCATCAGTTTCGGCAACCAAATGCCAAGCCCGAAGATCATGTACATATTCATGAAAAACATGATCCAGAAACAGGATCGTGCTGAACCCACGGTGTTCACGAAAAAGATCAATAATCGGCGCCCTGCCCGAGCCTTTATCAATGTCAAAAGTTACATCGTCCGGGAAGGGCTCTGCCGGCCGTGCTCTCCTCAGGATTGCTTTCAATTCCGCAACACGGCCCTCAGCAATTAGACGAGTTGGAGATTCGGGCAGCATCTTCACATATACGGGTAGCAGAAGCAGCGGAAGAGCACCCAAGTAAAATACCGATCGCCAGCCGAACAAGGGGAAGAGCCATATACTGAAACCGGCGGCAGCTATGCCGCCGACTTGCATACCCGAAAAGATCGCCGCAATCATCAGAGCCCGGTTCCTGAGAGGAGCGTACTCCGACGCCAAGGCGACTATGTTGGGCATGACCCCTCCAATTCCTAAGCCTGCGCAAAAACGGCACAATCCAAACGTGCCGGGACCATGGGTCGTACCTGTCAACCCGGTGGCCAGGCTGAGCACAGCGACGCAGATGATGACGGCCACCTTTCGGCCGATCTTATCCGCCAGCGAACCGAATATCAGTGCGCCTACCGCGGCTCCGATCAACGCATAACTGCCGATGACGCCGGCCTGGGTCGGGTTAATCCCAAACTCCTTCAGAAGTACAGGAACAGCCGCCCCGTAAATGACCAAGTCATAACCATCGAAGGTGATGATGCAAACTGACAACAAGAACAGGTACGCATGAAAGCTGGAAAACTTACTCTCATCGAGCCATTTGTTGACGTTCAAAACTGTGCATGTCGATGGGGGGCCGGCTTTTAATAGCCTGAGGTTCCCGGCCATCGTTTGTCCCTCCATCTTTTTTCCTTCGATGAGCGAATTCACGCGAGTTTCGATCTTGGGCGATGACTTGCCGTATATTCTCGAGGCGGCCGGCACGCAGCTATCTGCCGTGAAAGCAGAGGCATGTCATTGCTCATTCCACCGGGAAGTCTACAAACTTGCCGTTCTTCAGGTACCCTGCCTTCTCATACAGGTCGAACTGCGGAGGGGTGGCGCAACCGCTAGCGTTCATCGGACCGAGAGCGTCTTTGTGGTTTCCAGTCCCGTGTTTGACTAGCGCTGGAGCATAGAGAATGTCGCCGATCTCCGCTTCGATCCACCGGCTTTCCAAATAAGCCATACCCGGGGCGTCCCAGAAAATGATAGCGTCCTCTGATATGGGATGAACATGAGGTTTAAAGGCAATCCCCGGCAAATGGCAGGCATTGTGTAGCCCACAGTTTTTGGCCCCCACGCCGGGCCATACGATGAACTTCATGGCTCCGCCGTACCCATGGAAGGGAGCGCCGCGGTAAATGTTGAAGACCCCGCCCTTCCGAGCAACTTCGCTGTAACCGATCGCTTCCGCTCTGTATCTCCCACCCAGCTCGTTGGCCCTCATCACGCATTCCCGCGGAATGGTGTCAGGCACCATGTTGAGCATCAGTTTGTCAACATCTTCGACTTTGAATTCGCCGTTCTGCATTAAGCCGATTTCCTGGTAAAACTCTAGAGGAGAAGGGCAGATGTAAGCTAAGGCAACAAAATCTTCTTTGGAATTTGGAGCGCAGCGGGTACCAAACGGGACTCCCATGGGCACGAAAATGACGTTGCCGGCCTCGATTCTTTCCCAGCCCGCCTCACCGAGATTGACTTCCCCAGCCCCCCGGATGCAGGTCATGCTCACTTCGGATATGACGCGAATCTGTGTGTCGAACTTACCGCCAGGCTTGTGAATAAGCAGGTGGAAGGAGACCATGCGTGTGCCTACGGCGGGCCAGCCGATAAGCCGGGTGATGCAACCCTTTCCGTTCTCGATGTCCAGGCCCTCGTTGATGTTGAAGATAGCCCCTCGAGTGCGAATCTCATCACGAGTGCGGTTATACGCGCGGGCAGGATCGTCTCTAAGCAGTGGAATTTGCACCTGAGTCTCCTCTAACATGCCTGTCATGCCGAGGAAGGAGTTCCTCCTCGCTGAAAAAAACCAGGCAATCTTGCCGTAATCGGAACCGTCAAGACGTAAGGATCCGTCCGCCGTTGCGAAAATCCGCGAGCCAGATGTGCGCATCAACGGAAGAACACTGGAGCATCGCCGGTCATCTTTCCTTGCCGTCTCAAGCGAATGGAAAAACAATGCATTCTGCACCGGGGCGGTCGTTGACAACGCCGCCCCTTGAAAAGATCACCCGAATAAGTTAGTCCTCTTCTTCCAAAATGGCCACCAGGCGCACGATGGACCCGTCCCCTTTCTGCCAGCGGATGGGAAAGCCCGAGATGGTCACTCGTTTTCCGACGACCTGCTCCAAATCGCCGCCAACGTTTTCCCATCCCATGATGCCGTTGCGCAACAGCAAGTTGTGGCACGGTTCCCAATACGGGAAATCTTCCTTCACCTCCCGGCCGGTCTCTCGTTTGTACTCTTCGCAAATGTCGGGCCTGAGGGGTCCTCCAGGGCCATGGGGGCCGATAGCCGTTCCCAGTGGATGATCCAGGGCCTGCTGATCCACGCCCACTGCTTTGACGCCCTTCTGAACAAACCACTCTCCGGCTTCTTTATACAGGCCCGGTGAGTAGCAGAAGTATTCCGTACTGTCGCCCCACTTTTTGTGCCAACCGGTATGAACGATAACGATATCGTCCTTTTCGATCTTGGGACGTGCGTTTTCCAGATCCTCAGCGGTGATGACGCCCCATTTACCCTTCGGAATGTCAACAACCACACCGGTGCCGTAGTATTTTTCCAAAGGAATCTCATCGGTATACTGACCCCCTTCGAACACATGGGCCGGGGAGTCCGCATGAGTGGTGCAGTGCATGGTGGTGGTAATCACCTGGGAAAGGACCCCGGATTTGGCGTGGTAATGCATGCGTTCGATCTTGACATCCTGAAAATAGGGCCATAGCGGGCATTTGTCCCCAAAGGGCTGACTGAGATCGACCAATCTAATCTTCTTGCTCATCGCTGTCGCCTCCTCTTTGCTTCGCATATTTTGGGTCGTCGTTTGGTTGAGGGGCCTACTCCTCAATTAGTGTTTTAGAGAGATCTTGCTCATCGTCCCTGAGTTTAACCACGAGATCAAAATCAGAGATGGCAGAGACGCTGTAAAACCGCATGCTGGGTCTTTCGACGGCCATGTCCATAACGGCCAGGATGCCACGGAAATCAGCCGAACAAATGTGACGCTTTAGATGTTCGAAGGAATCCCATTGCTCAAAAAGGATGAATTCGTTGTCGCATTTGACATCGATCCAGAGTTTGAAATGCCGACAGCCGGGCTGCACCGAAATCGGACCAAGGATGGTGTCAAAGATGCGCAAGGCTTCTTGAACCTTTGACTGAATCAAGCGCATGCGCAGAATCATCATGTTCATGAGAATGCCTGCTGGTTTGTGATATTTCGACATTAATTTGATTAAGGTCAGTGACCAATCTTGTAACAATAAGCGTGCCATATTGGGTCGACAGGTATCTTGCGATCGTAACATAGTGAAAAGAAATAGTTAAACTCTATTTGTTCGTATTCGCCAGAGGGCACGATGGAGAAAGAAACTAACGCCATTCCGCTAAGCTAACGAAATAGCGACAAAGAGAGGTGCCGGCCCATGATGGGTCAGCGCCAAGTCGATGGGGATGAATCCAGTCGGACAATGTTCAATTTTTGCATTTTAGATCGCAGGGTGGACACCTTCAAGCCCAGTAGCCGAGCAGCTCCTCCGGGGCCGGAAATACGACCTCGAGACTTTCTTAGGGTGTGGAGAATATGATTGCGGATGACATCGTCCAGGAGCTGTTCGTCAGTCTGGATACAGTCTTCGGTCTCAAGCAGTCCCACGGTCAATGTGTCACCACTGGTAAGAATCATTGCTCTTTCGATCACATTGCGCAACTGACGGACATTTCCCGGCCAGTCCTGAGCCTTGAGTAATTCCATGGTTTTGTTGGGGATATATTTTATGGATTTACCCATGCTTTGGGAAAATTCTTTCACAAAGGCCCACACCAGTAAGGGGATGTCTTCCTGACGCTCTCTTAAAGTCGGCATGGTGATGGGAAAGACATTGAGGCGGTAGTAGAGATCTCGCCGAAACTTCTTTAATTTAACCTGATCTGCCAGATTGGAATTGGTGGCGGCAATCACTCGCACATCCACGGAGATGGTTTGTGCGCTGCCCAAGCGCTCAAAGCGATGGTCTTGGAGTACGCTTAATAATTTGGCCTGAAGGTCGAGAGGCAAGTCCCCGATTTCGTCCAAGAAGAGGGTCGATTGGTTGGCGGCCTCAAAACGTCCGATTTGTTTGGCGGTGGCACCGGTAAAAGCCCCTTTTTCGCGACCGAACAGTTCACCTTCGATTAACGTGGCGGGCAGTGCGGCACAATTGACTTTGATCATTGAGCGACCTTTGCGCGGGCTCATATTATGAATAGCCCGGGCCAAAATCTCCTTTCCGGTGCCCGTTTCTCCCAAAATGAGCACGCAGGTATCTTTTCCGGCAACTTTTTCTGCGGCTGCCAGAACCTTCTTTATGGGCAGGGTTTCACCTACAATATCCTCATGCCGGTAGCGGACCTCAATCTCCTCCCGTAAAAAGGTATTCTCCTGCTCCAGTTGATTTTTCAATTTCCGGATTTCTTCAAGGGCACTTTTCAGCTTGTTTTCCGCTCGCTTGCGTTCGGTCACGTCCCGCGTCAAGGATAACAGGAGGGACTGGTTAAGGAAATCAAGCCGGCTCAAGCGGACTTCCACCGGGAAGGTGCGCCCATCTTTTCGCCGTTGGGTACCCTCGAAGGTGATATATTCTCCCGAAGCGAGCCGTTCCCAAAAGCGGTTGCGATGCCTACTTTGAGAAACTTCCAAATCGATGTCAGCGATATTCATCTTCAAGAGTTCGTGCCGGTCGTATCCCAGGCTTCGACACGCCTCCTGATTGACATCGTAGATATGACCGGCATAGTCGTGGACAAAGAAGGCATCACCGGCTTGTTCTACCAATGTCCGAAATCGGCTTTCACTTTCGTGCAGGGTAGCTTCGGCTTTTTTCGATGCCGTGATATCCTGAACAAAGCCTTCACTGACTATGTGGCCATCGGCGGTTTTTGCGGGGTGTGCGCTGATGCTGATCCAGATCGTCTCCCCGTCCATGCGCTTGGCTTGGGCTTC
This sequence comes from uncultured delta proteobacterium, assembly GCA_963789265.1. Lineage (GTDB taxonomy): Bacteria > Desulfobacterota > Desulfomonilia > Desulfomonilales > Desulfomonilaceae > CAWBBA01. Next base: position 1,307,752 of record CAWBKB010000001.1, read on the forward strand.
GACTGAATCGACAAACCCGCGGCTGCTCATTTCCGCCACCATGAGATGACGATCCTCTGGATGGACCCACAGCTCGCGGGCGTTGGTCACCGATGCCAGGAAAGCCTTTTCGGATTCGTAACCGAATATTTCGGCCATTTTTCGATTCACCCAATGAAATTGGCCTTGCAGGGTCACTCGGAAGACCCCCAGGACTGCATGGGCAACTAAATCTTTCCATAGCTTTGCTTCTGAAGATAACTGCGCATTGCTGCTAAGTAGTCGGTTATTTTCCTCTTTCAGCCGCTTGATCTCTTCAGTCATAGTAAACGAACCCATTCTTCAGAGACGGTGGGTGCAGTTTAGGCGGGCAAATCGGTTCCTCCCCCGACCAATCACGAGGTATCATTCCATTGACTTGCTCCGAAGGAAAAAGTCGGCGGACATACCTCCAGCCGACATTAGAGGGTTATTCAACCAAAGTCAATGATTGCATAATCCTCGCGATCACCCGGCATGGCGGTGTCGCGAACCACGACGTCACATGACGATTGTCGATCATCCGTTAGGCGCTCGGTTCAACTCTGATTTCGAAGCGATAAGGTCTGACATGCTCTTGATTCCGGCGATTAATCCCAACCTCCCAGAGCACCCTGACGATCCATGCAACTGTAAAACGATTACGCTTGATCCCGACCTGCTATCGACCCCGGATACTGCCACAAAACTAACTCAGAATTCGGCCGCGGTAGGTCGCTCGTAACCATTCACTTACGAGCGGTAAAGGATTGTCATTGCGAGCGAAGCGAAGCAATCTCTTCCTCTAAACGCCACTTAGATTGCTTCGTCGTTTCACTCCTCGCAATGACAAGGTGCAGAAGATCCCCCGCACAAGTGAATGGTTTCGGCCGCTCCGAGAATTTGCTTGACTGTGTTGTTAACTGATGGTAGTTTTCTGACTCATCGGCAATACACTTTAACATGAGTAAAGAAATCGTGTAGTACGTCGATGTCCGTCGGCGCTTCATAGGCGCGGCACAAACGATCTGGCAGGCCATGACGTGTCGAATTCAAGACATGGCTACCGCCGGATGCGGACAAGGTGGTCCTACCCGCTGCCGGCCCGAGTGGGAGAAGTGTCTATCCTTCTCATACCTTAGTACAGAATTTCATAATTACGGTGCCAATTGCACGGTAGCGCCGGCGTCCCTGCCGGCGTTTCGCGAAAACTGGCATAGAGGCCGGTCCTACTGGATTCCCGCGTGCGCGGGAATGACGGCTACGGCACCAGAATACGAGACCGTATTTGCGAAAAGGAGTACTTAGTGTGTCTCAACGAATCATGAGCAAAGAGATTCCATCAATACAGGACAGGCGCAAAAAGCTCATTCAAGGGAGGCGCGAAAGGGAGAGATCTCAGAGGATTCAGAGCATTCTTGACGCGGCGAAAAAGAACTTCTTTTCAAAAGGATACATCAAGGCAACGATGGATGAAATCGCCCTCGAAGCCGAGATCAGCAAGCCTACCATATATACTTACTTCAAGACCAAGGATGACCTCTTTTTTTCCTTGATTCTCCCTGTGGTGGAAGACATCGGAACGCAACTGGCACAAATTGAAAGCGCTCTCGCAGAAAACCGATACAAAAGCGGCGGATCTTTGATCCGTAATCTGTTCGAGAAACTCTTCCAAACGTATGAGAAAGAACCGGTAACTTTTGGAATCGTACAGCTTTTCCAACAAACCGGACTCGTGTGGGAACTCAATGACGAGATTCAGTCGGCCCTGAATAACAAGGGTCGCCGTAACTTCGAAACCATGAGGAGGATACTCAGGTCCGCCATCAAGCAAGGGCTGTTAAGAAAGTCGAACGTCTATCAGCTAGGGGATGTGATTTGGGGCACATTTGTGGGAATCGTTCAACTTGAAGCTATCAAATCTCAGCACAGGGATGCAAATACATTCCTGAAGCCGGCATTGAGGCTGGCTCAAAGGATTCTTCTAGACGGGACGGCGCCGACCAGGGGGGCTGGAGGAAGTGGATAACGGCAGATTACAGCGCCCATGATTCGAGGCATTGGCCACTGCACATGACCAGGGAACAAGCTCACGAACGCACGAGCGTCACTTTCGATCCCGAACACTCAGACGAAAGAATTTCGCTCGCATAAGCCCGATAGGACCCTAATGGGCAGGAGGAAACGAGATGGCTTACGAGACGATTCTGTACGAAAAGCGAGACCGGATCGGAACGATAACTCTAAACCGTCCGGAAAAATTCAACACTATCAGGCCGCCTATGCCCGACGAAATTGAGCATGCGTTGGCCGCGGCAAATGCCGATCGAGAAGTGCGTGTCATCATATTGCAAGGTGCGGGCAAAGCGTTTTGCGCGGGGTTCGACTTCTCGGAAAACCTGGACCATTTCTCCGGATGGGGATTGCCTTCCGGCTCTGGGCAATGGGATCCTGGTGAAGACATGATGGTTGTTACGAGCCCCTTCAGGGGCCCGGTACCGAAGTTGATGAGCATCTGGCGAAGTCCAAAGCCTGTCATCGCCCGAGTGCACGGCTGGTGCGTGGGCGGGGGGTCAGATATGGCGCTGCTGGCCGACGTCATAATCTCTTCCGAGGACGCCCGATTCGGAACGCCATATTCCAGGGTGTGGGGTTGTTATCTTACCGGAATGTGGATCTACCGGTTGGGGCTCACGCGGGTGAAATTGCTCGCACTCACGGGCGATTCCATAGACGGAAAAGAAGCGGAAGCCATAGGGCTGATCAATCGGGCGGTGCCGGCACGGAAACTTGACGAGGAAGTCATGTATTGGGCGCAAAGAATGGCCCAATGTCCGGCTTCACAGCTTGCGGCAATGAAGCTGGCGATTAACCAGGCTTTCGAAAACATGGGCCTGCACAGCACGCAACTTCTTGGCTGCATTTTGGATGGGTATATGCGCAACACTCCGGAGGGCCTGGACTTCGTGAAGACGGCGATGGAAAAAGGTGTCGGAGAGGCAATAGAGCAGCGTGACGGACCTTTCGGTGATTACAGTCAAGCCCCGGCTTCCCGGAAACCGCATGGCGTTCCTTGAACTGCCGCCGTGAAAAGGCACCTTAACAGAAAAGGAGACGATACGGCTCGGCTGATACGACCACCGGTCTATTGAGAAGCATGCACGGGCGCTCGCTGTCCGGGTTTTTTCCCTCTCAAACCGTTGGTCTCAATGTGGTAGGGAGATCAGGCATGTTGTTGCGTGGCAAAGTAGTCTTGATAACCGGGGCCGCCCGAGGCATAGGGCGAGTGGCAGCGCTGGTCATGGCGGATGAAGGCGCGGACGTGGCGGTTGCAGACATTTCGCCCGCGGTTGAAGCCACCGCGGAAGAAGTGAAACAACGGGGAACACGTTCAGCCGCGGCTGTCTTCAACATTGCAGATCCTTCTCAGGTGCACGAAGGTGTCGAGAAGATCGTGCAGGAATTGGGCGACGTCAACATCCTCGTAAACAACGCGGGGATCGTCAACAACATTGCACGGATGACCAAGATGACTCATGAGGCGTGGAGTCGAGAGATATCGGTCAACCTCTCGGGGGCATTCAATATGATCAAAGAAGTCATCGGGCAGATGGTTGAACGCAAATGGGGGAGGATTGTCAACATATCTTCCCTGGCCGCGATCAGGGGGCTCGACAGGCAGGTGGCCTACGCAGCGAGCAAGGCCGGCCTGCTTGGTCTCACCAAGACCGTGGCTCTGGAACACGCCAGAGATGGAATCACCTGCAACGCCATCCTTCCAGGACTGATCGAGACGGAAATGGTCCGGCAGATGCCCGAGGAAATCAGAAACGCTGGAATCTCAAGGATACCGACTCAGAGAATGGGTTCGATGGAGGAAGTGGGCCATCTCATCACATTCCTTGCATCTGATCGTGCTGCCTACATCAATGGAGAAGAGATTTGCATCGACGGAGGACTCAGACTCAACGTGACGACCTTGGGAAGCCGCAAGGAAGTCGCAGGGGGTACCCACGCCGGATGACTCGCGCTTGAGACCTCACTGAATTTCTCTCCATGGAGACCACCTGAAATGGCACAACATAGTCGATCAGGAATACCGCTAAAGCCGGTCTATACTCCCGAAGACGTTATCAATCTCGATTATCGGCGACAACTCGGCGCTCCCGGTGAGTTCCCATTCACACGCGGGAGGCTGCGTGAGCGGAGAGGCGGATGGATTCAACGGCAGCTTTCCGGCGAAGGTGACCCTTCACGATCTAATAAGCAGCTCAAGTACCTCCTTGAAAAAGGACAGACGGGGATCGACGTGATCGGCGACAGCCCCACGCAGGCCTGTATGGATCCTGACCACCCGCTTGCAGTGAATACCGTGGGAACGCAGGGCGTATCTCTGTGTTGCCTAAACGACTACAGGGAGCTGTACAGAGACATTCCCTTGGGAGCCATTTCCATTTCTTCGTCAGTTCCCGCCGCATTTGCGCTGCCGGGGTTGTATCTCGTGGCCAAGGAAAATGGTTTTCCTCCGGACAAATTGAGAGGCTCGGTGCTTCAGGCACCATTCTATGCTGAGGATTGCGGGTATGCGATGGGCATGCCCTTTAGCCTGCGGCTGAGGCTCTCATCGGATTCCATAGCGTTTTGTGCCGGAGAGACGCCGAAGTTCCATTCATTCGTGGAGGACACCTATTTTTTCAGCGAAACCGGGCTGAACGTGGTGGAAGAGATGGCCCTGGGGTTTGTCGAACTCAGGCATTTGGTGCGTGAAGTGCTCAACTTGGGTGTGGACATAGACAGCTTCGCCCCCAGGATTGCTATCCTGGTCAACTGTGGTTCTGGATTTTTTTGAAGAAATTGCAAAAATACGAGCCACCAGAAGGCTTTTCGCGAGAATGATGAAGGAGGAGTTTGGCGCCAAAGATCCCCGGTCGTGGGCAGTAGCCATTACCTGTCATACGTCGGGCCTGTCCCTCACCGCACAGCAGCCGGCCAACAACATTGTCCGCGGGACACTTCAAGCTGTGGCGCTGGTGCTGGCGGGCGTGGACGCGTTGGAGATTTCCGCCTTTGACGAAGCGTACAGGACGCCCAGCCCGGAATCTCACCTCGTGGCATTGAGGACACAACAGGTTATCCATCTTGAGTCGAACGTTTCAAAAGTGGCTGACCCGCTAGGTGGGTCTTACTTCGTGGAAGCCCTTACGGATGAGACGGAAAAACGTATCTGGGACATGATTATGGAAATCGAGGCGAAAGGGAATCCTGCGGAGTTGTCTGACAGCGGGTGGTTTAGGAGATTCTTTGAGGAGCGCATGGACAGATATTACAGCCGGATCAGAAGCGGTGAACTGGCAAAGGTTGGGGTGAACGCGGATGTTGTGCCCGATCACGAAGACAATCTCCTGCGCGATGTAGCGGAGCTCAAGATCGAGCCATGCTGGGCACACGTGGAGCACATAAAGGAATTCAAAAGGAAACGCAGGCGGAAAAGGATCGAGCGTGTACTCCGAAACGTTTATGACAAGGCCAAAACGGAAGATGAGAACCTGATATATCCAATCATGGCCGCTATGGAATCGGAGGCAACCGTGGGGGAAATTGCGGGGGTGCTGCGCATAGCCTATGGTTTTCCCTACGATCCCCACGGTCTGATGGAATCACCGTTTTAAGGAGCCGTTCGTCATGCATAGGATCAGAGTACTGATCGGTATTTTGGGTTTAGATCAACACGAGGTGGGTGCAGTCGCAGTGTCGAGAATGCTCAGGGACGCGGGAATGGAGATCATTTATGCCGGAAGATTCAACATGCCTGCAATGATCGTTGAATCGAGCATTCAAGAAGCTGTGGACTTGATCGGCCTGAGTTGTCATTCGTGGGAGTACCTCTATTTCGTTCCTCAACTCATAAAACTACTTGCAGAGCGGAATCCGGGAATACCGGTCGTCGTCGGTGGATCGATAATAACCCCCGGCGATCGTGTGAAACTTGCGGAGATGGGGGTTGCTGCGTCCTTTGGGCCGTCGTCTTCGGCCAAAGAAATCGTCGAAACAATACGGGGCTTGGCAGCAAAAGGAGTCTATGCCGCTGCGCCAACGAAGGCATTGCCCGCAGATGAAATCGACGAGTCGGTCAGGGTGGACTAAATCGGATTCGATGTTCCCACAGAAACGTTGCGCAATGAAATGCCTCGATAGAACACGTGAAAAACAGAAGGAGGTCGAATTATGGCTCTGAATCCATTGCAAGAGAACTTGTTGAGGCGAGCAACCTTAGGAGATCTGGTGACGAGATCTGCTTTAAGGTTTGGCAATCGAGTTGCCTTGGTTGCCGGACAAGAGATGGTTGATTTCAAGACGCTCAATGAAAAGAGCTGCAGGGCCGCCAACGCATTTCTGGAAATGGGGATAGCCAAAGGAGACCGCGTTGCCTTCATGACTCACAACTGTTTGGATTATATCTATTGCCGCCTCGGCCTGAGCAAAATCGGAGCAGCGCCGGTACCACTTAATTTCATGCTCAAAGGGGAGGAAATAGTCTACATCATTCAAGATTCCGAGCCTAAGGCTTTTTTTGTAGAGGATTCTCTTGTGGAGTCCGTCATTCCTGTCAAACCAAGGCTTTCCAGTGTGCAGCAGTTTGGGTGGTTCGATTTTGGTTCAGGGAAACCGATTCCGGCTGATTTCGCCAATATGAAGAATTTTCTGTCGGATAAGTATCCGGATACAGAACCGGAAGTTGTGATCGATTCCGACGACATGGCTACCTTGATGTACACTACGGGTACCGAGAGCTTCCCAAAAGGTGTTGTGACCACTCATCTCAATTACTATATGAGTATGTTCCATCTGGCATGCGATTGCGATTTCAGGCGGGAAGACGTTTTGCTCATTGATATTCCGCTCTTTCACGTCGCCGGGACAACTGTTCTGCTTGCTTCTATGACGTTCGGCTCAAGAGCCGTCATCGCCTACGCGCCTGATCCGATGAACATTCTGCGGACAACTGAAGCGCACAAAGTTACAATGTGGATCTATCCTCCTACCCTATACCATGCTTTGCCCACTATTCCAGGATTCGAACGGTTCGACCTGTCCTCACTGAAGAAATGCATCTCATTTGGATCTGTCATGGCTCCGGGCATTCTGGAAAAGTGGAAAACTATCAAATCGGATATTCAGTGGCGTAATTACTGGGGACAGACTGAAAGCTCTCCGGTGGGTACCACATCGGCACCGGAGGATTTTGAAGAAAAAATAAATTCCATCGGGATTTCAGACACTGGGGTAACCGTAAAAGTCTTTGATGAAAAAGATCAGGAACTGCCCCCAGGCGATGTTGGGGAGTTGGTAATTCGAGGGCCGGCTGTGATGAACGGCTACTGGAAGAAAGAAGAACTCACACAGAAGACATTGGCCAATGGGTGGCTCCATACCGGTGATATGGGATTCATGGATCAGGATGGATACTTCCACTTTACCGATCGTAAGAAGGACATGATTAAAACAGGAGGAGAGAATGTTTCCTCACAGGAAGTGGAATCCGTCATTATCGGTCACCCCCATGTGGGCCAAGTTGCGGTAATCGGACAGCCTGATGAATATTGGTCGGAGGCTGTCTCGGCATTCATCGTGCCAAGGCACGGACAGGACATCGTACCGGAAGAGATTCTCCTCTTTTGCAAGGAAAGGATGGCAGGCTACAAGATTCCCAAAAGAATCTTTGTTGTGGCTGAACTCCCTATGTCGCCCACCGGAAAAGTGTTGAAGCGAAAACTGAGAGACGAGTGACTCGAATCAGCGTGACCGATGAAACTTTTCTGCAGCCAAAATGAGATTATTGGGATTAAGATGAATAATTAGAGGAGAGGCGCGAGGCCGGACGGGTTGACTTCCTTGCGCCGCCTGAGAGTTTGGTGTCTCAGGCTCTTGCAAATATAGTTATCCAGCCCAAAATTGAAATCCTCGAGAGGGGCAAACTCTCAAGGGTTAATGAAATTAGGCTGGTCAAAACATGAACAGGGGCAAAATTATCTTGCCCTCAACTGTAGGAAATTACCTAAGCGTGGAAATGCCGGGAAATTCCGGGCTCACACTCCTCAATCGCCTTTGGGAGTTCCCTTCGGTCCGGGTTTCCGCCTATGCAACACTCTGGTAAGCACGCTTTCCAGTCAAGTCATGAAATCATCTATTTGTTTGTCAACAATTAAGTTTCGTGTACGTGGAACGCTTCCGGTACTCACTACGGACACCGGGGGAAAAAGTTAATAAAAAAGAGAACCCGGATCGACCGAATTCTCTTGTAATTTTCTGGTGCTCGGAGCGAGAGTCGAACTCGCACACCCGTAAGGGCGGTGGATTTTGAGTCCACTGCGTCTACCGATTCCGCCATCCGAGCACGTTCAAACACCGCATGGCAGATTCGCAAAATGCGAAACCGCACCACGCAGTGGCAGTATACTCGCGGCACGAGCCTGACGCAAGGTTGAAAATGACATTGTCGTAGGCATTCAGATGGGCGCCGGAAAATTGTCATTGCGAGGAGTGCATGGTGGGACAGGCTTCCAGCCTGTCTATTAGAGATGACGGACAAGATGCCCGTCCCACCGGCAATCTAAGCGGCGTTCAAAGGAAAAGATTGCTTCGTCCCGCGGGAGGCGGGACTCCCAATGACAACCTCTTCCCGCGCATAAGTGAATGGTCACATCGGACGGGCCGTTTTTCTTGACATGCATCCGCTGCAAGCCTAGAATTTTGCCTCTGAATCGTATCCGGTCAAACCGGGAAGCTGTTGTTACATGTGGACAACAGTGAGGCAGCGTAAATGAGTGACAAGCAGTATGTGATCGATGACTTGAGTGTGAAAGAAAGCTGGCGAATATTCAGGATTATTTCGGAATTCGTGGAGGGTTTCGAGCATCTTTCCGAGATCTATCCCGCGGTCTCGGTCTTTGGTTCATCCCGTGTAGCGCAAACCGATCCTGTATATGAATTGGGCCGCGAGGTTGGGCGCCTCCTTGCCCAGGCCGGGTTCTCCGTGGTTACCGGAGGCGGCCCGGGTGCAATGGAGGCCGCCAACCGAGGCGCAGCCGAAGCCGGAGGCAAGTCTGTGGGGCTGTGTATACATCTCCCGAAGGAGCAGGCAGCCAACCCCTACGCAAACATTCGCCTCGATTTCCGCTATTTCTTCATACGCAAGGTAATGTTCGTGAAGTACGCGGTGGCATACGTCATCCTTCCGGGAGGCTTCGGCACGCTGGACGAGCTATTCGAGGCTATGACCCTGATTCAGACGGACCGCATAAAGCCTTTTCCGGTAATTCTCCTGGGAAAGGAGTACTGGAAGGACTTGCTCTCCTGGATAAAGAAAACCATGTCGGTGAAACATGGCATGATATGTCCTGACGACATGGACATGTTTCAGTGCATAGACGATCCGGCCGAAGCGGTGGCCGCAATCAAGAGGATTGTTATTGTATAGAGAGTTTCAAAAGAGATGTTCCAATTCGAGGATGATTGGATGTGTGCTCCGTCTGTTCGACAGATGAAGACTCCCCTGGCGCGGTGCAGGAAAGTCCCGGCAGAGAGATCACTCGAACAGCTCTCCCGGACAGACGAAATAGCTTGGGTGACGCAGCGGGGTCGTCAGAAGAAAATTGGGGCATGGCGAGCCATGCCCCTTCATCCAATTTGATTGTCCAGGCCGGCTGTATTAATTCTTCGCGGCCAAACGTCTAACCGGTTATAAAGACCAATTCCTCCACATCTCACAAACTCCAAGTCAAGCCCGATCCGACATCGGGTCGGACTAAAGGTTATCAGAGCGCTGTTTCGCAAACATACCAGCTACCGACCCATTGGCGGGTATCCATATCCGTACGCCTCGGCTGGCGGCATCCCCATTGGCTTGCACTTTGATATCTTTGATATCCGCTGGGGACAAGGCGGCGGTCCGCATGGCGGCATGCACGGGGGTGCACATGCAATTGACGGACAGCACGGCAACGGCTTGCAATCTCCGTTCAACGAAACGCAATTCGCGAGTAGCCGAAAGGGCGCCGTCACGATCGACAGGAGTCCACACAGAGGGTTAAATCCGTTGAGCCAGCTACTAGATCCGCAATTTTGCTGTCCACATCCCGGAGGCATGCACGAAGGCATACACGGCGGAGGGCAGGGAGGCGGACAACTGGGCGGCCCGCACATCTGCCCGGGACAAGCCGGGATTCCAGGCCCACATGGAGGCGGAGGCCCAGGCATTTGAACCTTTATAGGAGGATACATGCTGGGGGGGCCAGGGTGTCTGGCTTGAGCCATGCCCAAACCCACGGTGCCATAGAGGAACAACAAACATGCAAACAGAGAGAGTATTCGCGCAACCATACCCGTACTCCTTTTCTGAAAAGATTAATGAAATCTTTGTGTTCCCAGATTTAGCAAACGTATAATATCATGTCTGTTCAAAGTAGTCAATAAAATATCCAAATGATATCGAGTGATGCCAAAATTTAATGATGAAACGGCTGAGCTTTAATTCACGAGACTTCTATGCCGACGAAACAACATCCTGCAAGATCGGTCGGTTGGCCTCCAATGACCATCTTTGTGGGAATCCGATGCTCATTGCCGGACAATTTCCAACGTGAACCGCTGGCTGCGCGCCCCGTCATTGCTCTTGATCTTTCAGTCTATTCACCTATACTTGTTCGCATAAGGCAAGAAATGCTGCCACTGGCCTCATCTTTCGAAACCGAACCTTGTGGATCGCACTATGGAACGACCGTATGTCGACATTATCGTTGTGGGAGCCGGCCATGCCGGGTGTGAAGCGGCTCTGGCGTCCTCAAGAATGGGGCTCTCGGTGTGGATGTACACTCTGAATGCGGACACCATTGGGCTTATGCCTTGCAACCCCTCCATCGGTGGTTTGGGCAAGGGACATCTGGTTAAGGAAATCGACGCACTTGGCGGCGAAATGGGGCGGGCCGCGGACGCTTCGTGCATTCAGTATAAAACTCTGGGGACGAGCAAAGGACCTGCGGTACAGGGATCCAGAATGCAGTGTGACCGCTTGCAATATTCTGCGGCCATGAAGTCCGCGGTGGAGAGGGAGCCGAATCTGCTTGTTCGCCAGGAAATGGTAGACGGTCTCATTATCAGTAGCGGCCGGTGTGTCGGCATTCTAGAGAGATGCGGATATGAGGTGAGCGCGTCGGCAGTAGTCTTAGCCACCGGCACTTTTCTCGACGGGGTCATTCATATCGGCCAAACCTCGTACGGGGCCGGTCGGGCCGGTGAGTTCCCGGCAAGAGCGCTCGCGTCTCAACTTAAAGAACTTGGCTTTTCCTGGGGCCGTTTCAAGACCGGAACGCCCCCCAGGCTCAAAGGCTCTACCGTAGATTTCGACGCAATGAATGAGGACGCGGGAGACGCATTAATCCGCCCCTTTTCATTGCGTACGCCGTCCATAAAACGGCCCCGACGCTCCTGTTTCAGGACATACACCTCGGTACGAACTCACGAGATCGTTCGGCGCAATCTCATGAAATCTCCCCTATATTCAGGAATAATAAAGGGAATCCCGGCCAGGTATTGCCCGTCGCTCGAGGACAAGGTCGCTCGATTCCCCGAGCGGACGAGGCACCCCGTAGTGGTGGAACCTGAAGGTCTTCACACTTCGGAAGTGTATTTAAAGGGACTCGGCAATTCTCTCCCTCCCGAGATACAGATAGATCTTGTCCATTCGGTTCCCGGCCTTGAAGAGGCTGAAATTGTGCGACCAGCGTACGCAATCGAGTACGATTTCATCGATCCCACCTGCTTGAACCTCACCCTGGAATCGAAAGCAATTCGTGGGCTGTACCTTGCCGGCCAAATCAACGGCACCTCGGGATATGAGGAAGCGGCAGCACAGGGCCTTTGGGCGGGGATCAACGCGGCATGCGCCGTTTCAGAGAGAGACCCTTTCGTCCTGTTCCGATCGGAAGCTTACATGGGAGTTATGGTGGACGATCTTGTAACACGAGGAGTCAATGAGCCTTATCGTCTCTTCACTTCCAGGGCCGAATATCGGCTGTTATTGAGAGAGGACAACGCGGCCGAGAGACTCTTGCACAAAGGTCGGACTTTAGGACTCATTTCAGGGGCTCTTGTGGCCGAACTTGAGGCAAAGCTGCTCGAGGTGGAGGAGCAGACAAAGTTACTCAAAAGCGCGCGAGTCAAGCCGGACCGGATATTAAACGATCTGATACGCGCCAGGGGCGGGTCGGAGATACGCGAAGCCACCACAGCCGCCAAGTTGCTGAAGCGGCCGGAGCTGAGCATGGACGATTTCGTCTTCCTCGGAATCATAGAACCCGGTATGGATCCTTACGTTAATCGACAAATCGAAATTCAGTTAAAGTACGAGGGCTATATAGATCGGCAGACGCGTGAAGCGAACCAATTACAGAAAATGGAAAAGATGCATATCCCGGAGGATTTGGACTACGAGCGCGTTGAGGGGCTATCCAGGGAGTTGCGCGAAAGCCTCAAATCTCGGAGGCCCCAATCTCTAGGGCAGGTTTCACGAATCCCTGGAATTACTCCGGCAGCTCTGAGCGCCTTGATGGTTCGCATCAGACCTCGATGAACTACGGACGATCAAGACAAGGCCCAGGGAATACAGCCCGCCGCCGGCACCGTAGTGTCTCAACCGATGCTATGATTAGAGGTAGAGAAGGTCTATACCTCCAGTGATGGGAACTGTAGCGCCGGTGATGTAACCCGCGGCATCCGAGGCCAAGAAGATCACCAATGCGGCTACTTCATCGGGGTGGCCCATGCGTTTCATTGGACAACGGCTGCGGTAGCGTTCCAGCTTTTCCTGGCCTGCCAGCCTAATAGCTTCTGTATCAATGAAACCGGGAGCCACGGAGTTGACCGTGATCCCGTGGCGGGCACCTTCCAGAGCCAGGGATTTTGTCAGACCTGTGAGACCGGCCTTGGAAGCCCCGTAGCTGGGATGAGCGCAAGCGCCCATGAGGCCGGCGATGGACGACATGTTAATTATCCTTCCCCAGCCTTTCTCCAGCATCCCAGGCCACACAGCCTTGGCGCAGAGAAATGCACCGGTGAGGTTCACCGTTAGATCTCGTTCCCATCGATCAGGTCTCTGATCCTCCAACTTGCCCAGGTTCTCCATAATGGCCGCGTTATTGACCAGGATATCCACGGCACCGAATTCTCCAGCGATACGGTCGACGACGGATTGGATTTCGCCCGTGTCTGTAACGTCCAATCTCAAGGCGAGGCTCCTGGTCCCCTGGTGTCGTATCTCTTCGGCTGTGGACAGTGTATGTACTGCACCTTCCTTTTTAAAGTGACTAGCAAGGACGCTGTAATCTGCCCATTGAGCGGGATCTCGATCATTGTCCTCAATAAGAATATCAGTCACCACGACGTTTGCCCCAGCTCGCCCAAAAGCCAGGGCAATGGCCTGTCCAAGTCCGCGGGAGGCTCCGGTGACCAATGCAGTCTTGCCGGTCAGTGATATCATAGTGACAGCCCTCTATCGTTTCTCAGGCAGATCTATGCGTGTCCCATCTTCGGCGATGATCACTCGAATCAAGAAGCCTTCTTGCACGGCCTCGAGACACAAATCCTCACTCACCGGAAACCGGTCCCAGGTCTGTTCCAGGCATGAGATGACATAGTACGGATCAAAGGCTTGATTCGGGCCTGTGTCCCCTCCACAGGGGTCGCGTGCTTCTCTCAAAACAGGGGCCCGTGGCAACCTATGGCATTGATCTCAGCTACAATCCTTCAGGGCCTCCTTGAACTAAATCGACGGAGCGGAACTGATAACGGTCTCAACAGGTTCACCACTCCCGCCTGCGGCCACCAATCAGCGTTTCGTGCGACCCTGAAGCGGTCTCCAGGATGTCTCGACGACACCAAGTTCCTTTTTCCACCAGGGCCGATCGAGCGCAGGCATAGGGGCTCTCATCATCCCCTCGGGTATCAAGGATTCGTGCGGTTGTCTGGGGCCAATCCGGTATTCGTCCATTGTGTATTCTCGGCCCAGGTTAGGATTGTCCGGACAGGCGGGGCCCAGTCCCGAAAGGCAGCGCATCAGGCAAGTATTGCAGCGTTTGCATCGCTGTATTTCCTTCACCCGCCCTTCCATCAACTTTTTGGGGTAGTCCGGATCACAAAAGAGCTGTCGTCCCAACGCCTGAACGTCGAATTTGCCGTCGGCAATGTTTTGGTTCGCTTTGTCAGGATTGTGTTGAGAAGCAACGATGATGGGAATCTTAAGCTCTTTCTTGAAGGCTTCGCCGTGCTCGGGAATATGCTTGGCGCGATCTCCGTCGGTGATGAGATGTCCACCTTCTTCGTAACCCGCACCGTCGGACAGACTGATGTAGTCGGCGCCTCGGGTCTCCAGATCTTTGGCAACGTCAATCATCTCCTCTTCGGTCAGTCCGCCTGCCATGTGCTCTTCAGCGCTAATGCGAACGCCAACTGCAACGCCGGGACAGGCATAACGAATCTGCTCTATGATCTCGTTGAGGAATCGCTTTCGGTTACGCCACTCGCCGCCGTACATATCGGTCCGCTTGTTGCTCAGCGGTGAAAGGAACTGATGTTCCAGGTATCCGTGCGGTGCGTGGATTTCAATTACATCAAACCCAGCGATAACGGCAAGTTGGCAGCTTGCCGCGAACTCTTTCTGCTCACTGCGTATTTCCTCAATTGACATCTCCCGTGTCATCTGCCCGACCAGGAATGTGCGCGGGTGTTCCACTATTTTCCATGCTTCGGCTATTCCTTTGGCAGCTTTGTCCATAGTGATCTCGTACGGCAGTCCTCCGGTGGCCGCGGGCGCGAGTTTCGAGTGATCGTACGAATGACCTTGACGTCCAAATCCGATTGTCATTTGGGCGGCGGCCCTGGCGCCAAAATAGTGAATTCGATCGGTCAACATGGCGAGTCCCTGGAGATGTCCGTGGTGAAAGCAGTACAAGTTGCGGCCCCACACGAACTCTGAAGCGAGTCTTGTGCCCATAATGGCGCCGGTGCTTACCATTGCCGCTCCGCCCTTGGCGCGTGCCGCAAAATAGGAGAGCATCTGCTCGGTGGCTTCGCCATCAACTCCCGAGAAGGTTTCGTTCATGGGGGCCAGTACAATTCGGTTCTTCAGTTCGATCGGGCCGACCCCAATCGGGCTCAAAAGATGTTCATAACTCTTAGACTCGGACACTGCTCTTCTCCTTTCTTGTAGTTACTTTACGCGCCTCGTGGTGGTGTCAACGCCCAAGAGGCTCGCCAGATTGCCGCCGAAGATTTTGCGGCGGTCGTCATCAGTGATGGCCGGATATCCGTAATCCTTCTGCATATCTTCAGGAATCTGGAATGATTGCAATCCGATAACAGCACTTCTCACCTGGACCCCGAACCCGGCATAATCGGTTCCCCAAATTATCTTCTCCGGGCCCACCCAGCGGAGCGCTTCTCCGATGATCTTGGCAAACTTCCTCGGCGCGGCCAGTGCCCAGGGGACCAAGAGACTCAAACAGACGTAAACATTCGGGTGTCCCATTGCGACCATATTGAGATCGTCGCAGTACGGATACCCCATATGAAACGCATTGATTTTCAGTTCGGGGAAATCTCTTGCCACCTCGTCAAGGTAGATAGGCAGCGCATACTTGCTTTTTCCTGGAGGTACCCAGCAAAAGCCGGTGTGGATATCGAGAACAATTCCGAGTTCTTGCGCTTTTGCGTAGAATGGCCAGAGGTCAGGATCATTGATGTACGTGTCTTCAGGGGGATAGAATTTGAATATTTTCGCGCTCTTCTCTTTCACCCAATATTCCAACTCCCAAAGAGTGTTCTTCAATCCCTTGTGAATGATCGGTGAAACGTTCGGTTGATACATGAAACGGTCGGGATTCGAGTCCACGATCTTGCCCATTTCTCCGTTCGTGCACCATCTGCTGGTGTAACCTGTGGTATCCATCATCGATTCCGGCAGCAGGCAGGCAATGTCCACTCCGTACTTATCCATGGCCATGAGCAGGCGATCCGGATCCGCGCTCTTCTCCATTTCCCATGGTTCCATCCCCTGGAACGCCTCAGGAGGTATCCCTGTCAAGAGCGGTCTGCGGATAGCGTCGATGGCTTTCCACCACATTTGAACGCCCGGGAAATGGTTGATTCGTTCCATGTCGCCGATCAGGTGCGGTTCCGGATCGACCTTGAAGTAGTTGTCTTGCTTAAATTCCGTCATGGTTCACCTCCATTCGCCATACATACGAGATCGTTAACCAATGTTGCGGTCACGGCCTTCCCAGAACTTCTTCTTGACATCCTTGCGGAGGATCTTGCCAACCGGAGTTGTGGGGAGCTGAGGCCAAAATTCCAGGGACTTTGGGCACTTGTATCCGGCCAAGCGCTCTTTACAGTAAATTATAAGGTCTTCTTCTGTTGCTTGTGCACCCGGCCTGAGGACCACGACAGCCTGAACCCGTTCACCCCATTTTTCATCCGGTGCTGAAACCACGGCTGCCATGGCCACTGCCGGGTGCCGGTAAAGGACATCCTCGGTCTCCTTTGGGTAGACGTTTTCCCCGCCAGTCACGATCATGTCCGCCTTCCGATCCACGAGGAAAAGGTATCCTTCCTCATCCATGTAGCCGATGTCGCCGGTGTGGTACCAGCCGCCACGGAGGGTTGAAGCGGTAAGCTCGGGGTTTTTCCAATACCCCATCATGACGCACTTACCGCGAAGCGCGATTTCACCCACCATACCAGGAGGAACGGGTAGGTCCTTGTCGCCAACAACCCGCACATCGACGCTAATGCCGGCCTTGCCCGCACTGGCAAGCAGCCTGGATCTGTCCCCATCCGACACGTGGTCTTCCCTGCCGAGAATGGTTCCGCCGATACACTCTGTCATGGCGTATACCTGTTCAAATTTCGGTCCGAACTTTTGGATGCACTGCTTAAGAAGCGAAGGAGGAAAAGGGCTGCCTGCATACGAAATGCAACGCAGACTCGACAGATCGTATGCGTCCAGATTGGCGTACTGGAGCAGCCATCCATACACGGTGGGAACCGCGTTTACGTGTGTGCACTTTTCGTCCTGGATGAGCTGAAGGATGCCGTTCAGATCGGGTTTGCGGTTGATCACTACCTTACCACCCGTGAGCAGCACGGCCAAAGCAGGCCAAAAGGAGACATGGAACAGGGGGAGAACAAAGCAGGTGGCGTCGTCTCGATTGAAAGAAAACCCCAGAGCCGCTGCCAAGATACCGCTCATGAGTCCCCGGTGTGACATCATGACGCCCTTTGGTGCGCCCGTGGTCCCTCCGGTGTACATGAGTATGGCCATCTCGTCCTCGCCTGGATCCCGGCCCGGTTCCTCGGGTGCGGCGCTCGCCAAAAGCTCTTCGTACGAAAGATAGCCGTCCACCGCATTATCCATAGCGATCCAGATCCTGATGGCTGGGGTCCTATCCTTCATCTTCCAAGCCTGATCTTCGTACCCGTCGGCGGCGAAAAAGCAGGTCGCTTCAGAATCGTTGACGATGTGGACAAGCTCTTGGTCGGATAGCCGAAAGTTGAGGGGGGTGACACTTATTCCAAGCTTGCTGGCTGCAAAGTAGATCTCAAGGTACTTGTGGGTGTTTTCGGCAAGTACCGTGAGCCGGTCTCTCTTGCCGACACCCAATGCAAGCATCCCGTGTGCCAGCCGATTCACTCGCTCGTTGAGTTGCTTATAGGTGAGGCGAGTGCCCTCGAATACGGTCGCAGTATTGTGCGGGAAGAGGATCGCCGATTTTCTCGGAATGTCGCCCAAGGTGTACATCTCTTCCCCTTTCTATGCCCACGACTTCGGATAGCCCATGAATTGCATCATCATGTTCTTGGCCATTTCGTCGGTGATGGGTGAAAAGACCATCTGTTTGTAATCCCTGAAGTAGCGTTGCATGTCGTACTCCATGGTGTACCCGTAGCCCCCGAGTATCTCCATGCCCCAAGTGGCCGCCTTCTCGCTGGCCCGAGATGCTACGACCTTTGCCATGCAAGCTTCGATGTGCATAGGTTTACCGTTGTCGGCCAGCCAGGCGCACTTGTAGATGAGGTTGCGAGCATTCTCGATTTCGATGGCGATGTCGGCGAGGTAGTGCTGAATGATCTGGAATCGGGAGATAGATCCTCCGAATGCTTCTCTCTCCTGCGCATACCGAAACGCGTCATTGAACGCGGCCTGAGCCACGCCCAGACTTAGAGCCGACGTACCGATACGCTCGTTGTTCAACACCATCAGAAGCTGATACCAGCCATTGTCGAGCGCACCGAGAAGGTTCTCTTTTGGCACGCGGACATCGTCGAGATAGACGTAATTGGCTCCGCACGCGTGACAGCCCACTTTGGGGATGAGCTTGGTTTGAAGCCCTTCGGAATTCCGGGGGACTATGAGGACCGACAAACCATGTGACCGCTTGACCTCGGGATTCGTGATCGCGATGACGATCATGTAATCGGATACGTGGGCCGCTGTGATAAAGACCTTTACCCCGTTGATGAGCCAGTGATCGCCTTTGTCCTCGGCCTTGGTGGAAATCGCGCCGAGGATATCGGTGCCGCCCGCAGGCTCGGTCAGGGCCATTGCCCATTTTTCTGCGCCGGCCGCAACCTTCGGGAGGTATTTGGCCTTTTGTTCTTCAGTTCCCATGTGGAGTACCGGCGCCACCCCAAAGCCCATAGTTGCTCCAACGCCCAGCGCCACTGAGACGGATGCTGTTGCCAGTTCCTCGATCACAATCATGGCCTCTATCTGACCGAGTCCAAGGCCCCCATACGCCTGAGGGACGGCCAGGCCCAGCACTCCAAGATTCGCCAAACCTTGCCAGATCTCCTCCGGCATGAAGTCACAGTTCTCGTCCATCCAGCGGACCTTTTCTTTAGTCAATTCTTTCTTGCAGAACTTGCGAATGGTCTCGCGGAGCATTTCCTGCTCTTCTGTCAGGTTGAAATCCATTACGCTTCTCCTCAGCTCTTCACGCCTTTGCGGAAATTCTCCATCATGCTCTGAATGTCAGGGGCATGGACGAGCCACTGAATGCCGTTCCGTTCCACAGCCAAGGCCGTGTCGATGCTTCCTCCTTCGGCGGAACGGGCCATGATCTCTTTGCCCATACGTAGGGCAATCGGTTTCTTCGAGGCGATCTGAGCCACAATCTGCTCGAATTCATCCTCGAAGCGGTCGTCGGGAAAGACTCGGGTCAGAAGGCCCATTTCGTAGGCCTCGCGCGGGTGTAATTCTTGCTCCCGCTGTAGACTAGCTCACGCGGCTCGGTGGACGGGCATGCTCCTGACAATGCGAGCGGTACCACCCCAACCGGGGAGAATCCCCATGTTAACTTCAGTTAGGCCGACCTTCGCCGATTCCTTGGCATAGAGCAGATCACAGCAGAGCGCCAGTTCGAGCCCGCCTGCCAGGCAGTGCCCGTCTATCCTGGCGATCACGACCTTTTCGCAGTCGGTGATGGCACGCTGTACATCGAGCCCCTCATGGGCCAGCCAGTTCAATGATGCTTGATGCTCGGCAAGTGAAGGAAAGACGTCCAAATCTCCGCCGGTGCAGAACGCTTTGCCGCCCGCACCGGCAAGTATCACAACCCCGACCGATCTCTCCTCCCTAACTCGTCGAAATGCATCTCTAAGCTCCTGCGCCATCCGGCGGTTAATCGCGTTGCCTTTTTCAGGACGGTTGAGGGTGATCCGACAGACAGAGTTGTTGGAGCCGCTGATCTCATAGCGAATCGCTTGATAATCCTCAGGATCCATGAATGCCCGAACCTCCGCCAAATCCTCAGGATCATTATGAGTAGCTAGGGCTCGCAGAGATTCGTCACAAGGACGGAAAAGAGGAAGGGCATGTTGATCTGTGATATCCCTAAAAATTACTTCCACATCCATGCCAATCTCAACCGCCGCGGGGTCGCATTCCACAATCTGCGTCATCATCCTGACGCCTTCCTGCAAGTCAACCATTGCCAGCACGTATGGAAGATCAGGCATGAACTTGGGCTCAACCATGTCGCGCATGATCGCGAATGTGTAGACTTTGGCTCTGCCGGAAGCATCCTGCCATCCAAGTTTTTCAGACCAGCATTGTGGGCAGTATTTTCGAGGATAGAATATAAGCGAGTTGCATTCCCGGCATTTCTGGATCAGAAGCTTATGCTTCTTCGTGGCCCTCCAAAACTCCTCGGTCCACGGCTGCACGGTAGGGATCGGCTTCAGGTATTCCGAACTCATGACAATTCCCTCCCCCATACGGTGGCGATATTGTTCATTCCCGAACCGCCGGAAGTATTCTGAAACACGAATTTGGCATTTGGCACCTGACGATCGCCTGCCTTGCCCATGAGCTGGCGGGCTGTTTCCACGTATGTCGCCATGCTGACGCCCGAACCGGTGTGGCCTCTGCCGAGAGCATCGCCTATGGGCGACCAGGGCAAGTCACCTCCGGGCCACGTGCGCTTTTCAAAGAATGCCTTGCACCCCTGATGCGGCTCGCACAGTCCCATCGCCTCCATCATGATGGGATGACCGACGGGATAGGCCAGGTATATGTTCCAAATGTCAATGTCATCTTTAGTCAAGCCGGCCTCTGCCAGAGCATGTTTCCCGGACCTGCGCAAGCCTTCCTGCGTCTGAACGCTGTCTCTCAATACGGTACACGCGGTGAAAAAGGCCGCGCCTTCTCCCAGCTTGTAAACGGGCGTGTCGGTGACCTGTGGTGCCAGCTCTGCGGACGTGACCACCAGAGCGGATCCGCCATCGGCCAGGACGTTGCACTCTCGCTTGTGGAGCGGATCGGCCACGAACGATGATGATAGGACCTTCTCAATGGAAGGGACTTCCTTTTGATAAAACATCGAATTAGGGTCCAAAGCGGCCCACTTGCGCATGGAAACGACGACGGATGCCATTTCCTCCGGGGTCGCTCCGGACTCATACATGTATCGCCTTACCATCATGGCAATGATGCCGTTGTACGTTGTTCCAAAGGGATATTCCCACTGGAGATCCATTCCGGCCTGGGCGAAAAAGTTGATAAGCTCGTTCACGGGAATGGTGGAATGTACGGTCACATGCGGGATGAGGACGGTCTTCGCGGTAGCGCTGTTGATGAGTTGCTCGGCCAGACGAAGGCAGTTGGATGTTGAGGCTCCTCCTGCATTGCAGATGCACACATCCTTACAGCCCTTCAGGCCCAGTTCCTCGGGAAGTTTGCCGAAAGAAATCTCGGCGGTGAGCCTGGGTTGGGCCTGAGGAGCCACGGTTACGACGGCCTCAATGTCGTTTTTGTCCAGCCCGGAGTCTCTCACCGCCGCCATACAAGTTTCATAGATGATGTCCCAAGGGGACCTGTGGGGATAGATCCCGGTAGGAACTTCTCCGATACCTACTATGGCCAGATTTCCTCTACTCATGGTCGCCCCTCTGTCTTGCCTGACTTGGATGCCCCGATATGGTGGATGCTTCCTTCATGGTGTCGTGGGCTCCTTTGGACGCTACTCTGGGGTTGACAAATCAGTCGGTCGTGGATAATCTAGAGAGCCCTTACTGACGGTTCATTTCTGAAGCTACTCTACAGTCCAGAGGGTTGTCAATATGAATTGAGGCGTGATCTCCACATTGGGTGAATAGTAGTAACACGTTGATATGGTTATTTATAACTGGATAGTGAACTCGGTTCATGACCCCGGGGTGGGCGTGAGGTGGGTGAGGAATCTAACCAGTCTACAGATAGCAACTCTACAGTTTGGAGGGATCATGAGCGACCAAACTTTCATGCGAATAAAGGAACTTGAACAAAGATCGGGAGTGCCCAGGACCACCATACACTTCTATTTGCGGCAAGGACTGTTGCACCCGCCCAACAAGACCGGGCGCACCATGGCCTATTACGACGAAAGCCATCTCCAGAGGCTTCAGGATATCCGGAACATCAAAGGAAACATTAGAATGCCGCTTCCTTTTCTCAAAGAAAAGATTGCGGAGTTGGCTCGAGAGGGGAAAGACGGTCGGGTCAGCGGTTTGCAATCCATGAAGGACGTGGCGACCACCACCAAAGCAAAAGACAGCAAACGGCGCAAGATCGTAGAGGCTGCCATTCAGGTCTTCTCACAGAAAGGGTACCACCGCACGAAAGTCCAGGACATCACAAGTTCTCTAGGCATCTCGACAGGAACCTTTTACATTTACTTCGGCAACAAGCGCGATCTCTTCGTGGAAGTTGTTGACCACGTATTTCACACCATTCTGGGTGAGGCAGCTAAAGCCATAATTGCTGAAGAAGATATCTTGAAGAAGATGATTCTCCGAGGCCGGGTCTTTTACGAAAATTACTCAAAATACAATGAAATACTCAATCAGTTGCGTGCCGAAATGGCCGGTGAGGATGAATGGCCTAAACAGAAGATTAAGAAAGCCTATCACGACCTGACTAAGCCCGTGATCAAGGACATTCAGCGAGGTATCGACACGGGCGTATACCGAATGGTAGACCCCGATCTGCTAGCCTATGCGCTAACAGGTATCATAGAGATCATGTCATTGAGGATGATGATCGACAATAAGTACACCTTCGAGAATATCATGACATTTATTGTAGATTTCACGACCAACGGATTGGCTCCAAGACCTTGAGAGCGAACTGGAAGAGGAGTGAAAACCACAATGCGGCCTAACGGAGAAATGAACCGCCCAGTCAAGTCACCATGTCAGAGAGGAGACCGATACCGTGATACGAAATGGGCCACTGCTTTCTGGGTTTCTGTGTGTGTAGGCGGTTTGGGTGTCATGTGATTCCATTTCCTTGTGGGGGAGAGATCGAGGTGAACGTTCCGTCCGTGCCATTTTAAAGTCCTTCTCTAAGAGAATTATCTCAGAGTAGACGACAATGAAAGCTCGCCTTTTTACGAACACAACACAAAATGGAGATGCAGCTCTTAATAATCAATCAGGTAAACCCCCGGCTTTGCCGAGGAGCACCTAATTGTATCAGTAAGCGACCTGTCGGAGTTTCATCGTGAAGAAACGGCAGAGATTGATCCCAATCTGGGGATAGACTTTCATAATCTCCTGGAATTGATGATGGCGGAGTACGTAGGCGAGCGTGTCGTCAGCCGCAACGCATGTAGCATTGGGAGCCATTTGTGTAAAGAGGCTAAGTTCTCCTAAAAATGCCCCTTCTCCGATCGTCACCTTTTCGATTTGGTTTGGTGTCTCATATCCACCGAATATAGTGACCTTTCCGCTGACAACAAGGTAGATCGAGGAATTCTGTTCGCCCTCTCTTATCATGATATCACCCGGTTTGAAATGCTCTATATTGACAACAGAGGCTATAGCGTGGAGCTCGCGCACTCCCATTCCTTCGAAGATGCTAAATTCCTTGAGTTTGTTGATTCTTTCGATAATGTCAGGCATGGGGGCTACCTCGTTCATGCTGCGCGCCAGCGCAAACTGGGCGATTTCCCGCACATAGGGAAACTTGTCCCCAAGGCGGGCCTCAATGATAGGAATAAAGGATTGCCGGGGCATCTGATCCCCGATCACGAAGAGGGCAAGCATTCTGGTGATAGGATCTTCCGCGTCCGCGAGGAATGTTAAGAGACGATCCGGCGTATCGTTGCGGATCAGCGGGAAGAGCTTCCTTCCTTTTTCGATTTTCTCGTTCAGGGGGATATCTTCGATCAGGGGAATCAGGTACGGTGTTAATTCCTTTTGAATCGAATTCTCTACCAACTCAACGGCAATGGAGGCGGTTTCCGATCTGAGAGCTTGATACATGAGCCTCATATCCGCATGATAGACCCACAATGCATAAAAGATAAGGCTGAGGATCTCTTCATTCACTTCCAACAGATGCTTATTCAGCATTCCGATACTCTGTGCACCCTCTTCCTGAAGTCGTCGAACGGCTATCAGGTTACCGTATGCCTGTCCCAACTGTTTTCCAAGAAAAGGGACCAGCTCGAAATCCTTGACTCCGGCCAGCCTCAGCACCTCGAGAATTCCTTGCTTTGCCCTAGGCGGAACCTCAAGGAGGGAAACTTCAAGATAGGGCACTATTGTCTCTCGATAGCTCATAAGGGCTTCAATGGCCCCTGTTCGTACATCATCATCACTGTCTTCCAGGCACCGGATAAGTTTGGATACTGCCCTGATATCTTGCGTCCGTGCGAAGGAAGCGGCAGCTTCGGCACGTGTCACCGGGTTTTCGTCGTCCAGGAGCTTGAGCGCTACGTCCGGGTCAAGCACCGGAATTTCGCTTTGGTCATGGGTCGGGAATGCCTCCAAATGACCTCCGGGTGCAACCTGCCCGAGGTCCATGGCAGCAGCGCCACTGTCAAAAGTGTGGACTGATTCGATCAAGTCGAAATCAATTTGCTTTTCAACAATTACCTGTTTGAGGACACGTTTATAGTGTTTTCTGAATATTAGGCTTTCGACCACCCAATATATCGTAAGGGCCAATGCAATTACAGAGAAATACCGGGCGCTCAAAACCGGTTTGAGGCCAATCATCATTAGGGAGCCTAATAGCATACCCACTTTGAGGACAGTCCCGCGAAGAAATGTACGACTCCATGCCATCAGGTCCGCCGGTATGACGCTGTACAATATTTTGTTTACAGGACCGGCTATGGCCCTCTGAATCAGAAGGGTGGTGAATTGCCCATAGCAGGCCACATATATGTTGAAGAATTTGATCAAGGAGCCAAAGAGAAGAGCGAAATTAAACGGCTGGACCAGAGCCGAATTCGTCAGACCTATTGAGGAATAGAGGCGCCCCATGAAGAACAGCAGCGCAAAGGTCGTGAGGGTGGTCATGCCGCGGAATACGGAAAGGAAGGCGATCAGCGATTGCTCCGAGGCAAACGTGTTGTTGGCAATAATACTGAATTGGTAGAAAAATATAGGGAGGAGGATGTTTGGAATCAATCCTGTGATTATGAGGTACCGAACTATTGGATAATCACGTATCAGGCTTGGAACTTCGGTGAGTGGTACGATTCGCACCGTGCCTTTGTCCCTCTTGGTCATCGGATTGGTGTTGCCCAGAAGATTATAGCCCGTGCGGACTAGGAACAGAGTCGTTCCCAGGCATACTGCGCCGAATATGAGAAGGGTCGGGTCTTGCCCCACGGTCAGCGTGAGAGGCCCGGTCACAAAGCTCCCGAGAGTGGATCCGAGAACCTGTGCCGCCGTGACAAGAGGGAAGATTCGCTTACCCTGTCGTGCATTGAACAGGTCCCCGGCCATGTTCCACAAGAACACCAGCAGTATGGAATCCAGCAGATGAAGCATTTGATAAAGAATGGGATAAGCGATGGTAATATCCGCTTTGACCATGAAGAAGAGAACGGTCACGGCCCCCGCGTAGATTGCCAGGAATCCCGCTAGAAGATGATAATCCATGAACCGCCGGGCGAGTTTGTCTACGACCCACATGACCACAAAAGTCAAAAGAGCGTTGATGACCAACATCATGGGTATGTATTGCGGGCCGTAACGCTTTATAAAGGATGCATCTACGTAAGTGCGAAAAATTGCTGCAACGAAGAAAATGACGAAGAAGATCGAAGAGATCCACAGGAAGTTGTGGGATTCGTGGACGTAGATTTTTAGATACTTTTCGAGAAGGCGCTTCATATCCCTCCCCGTCCAAGAAAGAAGCCGGTTGGAATTATGGACAGGGGCGAATTATAAGAGATCGGATCGAAACCTTCAACAGTTTGATTTCACAGTTATGACGATCAATGGTCTCATGGCTCGGAAATCGTTCCTGCGTAGGAGATATTTCATGATTTGACCGCGAACTGATGCCCGCGACCGGGATCACCGTTGCCCCGTACGGGTCCACAACGGTCATCTGACTTCGGTCGCTTTGTCAGCACGGGAAAGGGTGCCCTCTCAACACTGTTGGCTTATGATCGTTGTCCAAAAAGATGTCCGTTTGTTCATCGGAAGCATAGAATTTTGAAGATTCGGCCTGCGAAGCTTTCTATCGCCATCCGCGCGGGAATGCGGACAGGCTGGAGGACTGGAAAGTCCGGCCCACAGTAATAGTCCTTCCCGCGCCGGAATCCAGACTGTAGAGCAGACTTTCCAGTCTGCTGTTTATGGCATCGTCCTCCGCGCGCACGCGGACCCGGGGGGGGGGGGCGCCACGCAACCACCGGCTCCCGAATCGGAGTGAGGGGTGCCCCCTGTAGCCCTCGACGAATGACAATAGCCCTTACTTGACGCTATTCAACAGTTTGGACTTGACCGTTGCCGAGAGTTCGGAATCTGCCGGGGCTTTCTCCACCTTGCCGTCTTTGGTGTTCAAAAGAAGACTCTTTCCCCAAACGTCCAAAGCGTACGCTTGGAAGGTCTCTTGTTCCCCGGCTTTGTCCCACTGCGGTATCACCTCCAAGATGACGTCCTTCTCTACGGTTAGACCCGCTTTGTCATGGTACGGCCCCCGCACCGGTCCTACGGAGTAATATCTGCCGTGAGCAGCGAAAAATCTTTGTTGGGACACAATAGCGTTGCGCATGGTCTGCCGCGCGAGTGCTTCTCTCTCTGCGACTTTGGAGGTCAAGAGATGATCGAAGGCTAGATGCATTAGAAAATAGGCCACAACGGCATTGGCGCAGGCTGTCATCACGGCGATTCTCAACAAACCCTTGCTCTTGAGCTGCACCTTGCGGCCCATCAGATAGAACCATACTGCATATACGGTCGGGGAGAAGATCACAATCAATAAACACAGATAAATTAAAGCGATAATTACAATACCTATGGTGTCTCGGATCATCATTGACGGTTCTGATTCAGTCTAGTTACTAGTTCCGTGAAGGACTTGTAAATTATCACGCGGCTCACCTGAGCTTGGCTTCTCTCTTAAAGGAAGGGCCTGAAGGTAGTCGGCAATTGGAGTATGGATAAATCTCAGCTCTTCATGCGTAATTTCAATCGGAACGGACTCACGCCTTTCTTCTTTGCTAAGAACCAGCTCGCCGCTCTCCGTGGCCATAATGATTCTGTACGCTAGTCGATTGTGGGCCCGAACCCGCTCCGGGATTCCGAAGCCGTAGTTGACGTGTCCGCTACCGGCGATAACGAGCATGAGCCGGCCCTTTCCCGCGGGGGAATCAAGGAAGCGCGAAACGGTCTGAGCCATTGTCGCATCCCGCAAAGCCTGTGCAAGCACAATGCGATCGAGGCTTTCTTTTTCAAAAGCCTTGTGAACTCGAAGCCTTAGGCGCAGGAGGCGATCCAGCAGCGGATTGATCTTTTCGAGCCCTTCGGGGATTTCGCGCCTTTCAGACTCGGTAAGGCGGGCGAGACCCTCATGAGCAACCTTGCGGACCAACAAGTCATTGGCGTTGAGAGCTACTATCGGGACGTGCCGCTTACGTGCAAGGGTAAGCACATTTGCATAATCCTGCAAATTGGTCCAGTGGTCGTGGCCGAGTTCGGTAATAAGGTCTGAAATACTCGCGCTTGCTCGTTGCCATCGGTCCAGGATTGGCTGCTGTTCCCGCGCGAACATTTCCATGCCCAGGGCGAGCTTTAATCCGCGATCCAGTAGGCCGCGAAGCACCTCCGCCTCAAGCTCATGGTGCCGGGCTATGGTGTGGATTTCTCCCAGATACACTATCCGAACTGTGCAAAGATCGTCGAACATAGCACGCAGAGGTACAGGCTCGCCCATGTACAAGTCAATGATGAACGGCTTACAATCGGCAGAAGCAGTCATGTTTGAACAGAGCAGCAAGGCCAGGCCCAGCGTCAGACTTCGGAGCAGCACTAAGCGAATTCGGTCGTGACGTAATATTACCAAGAACGCCCTCCAGAGAAAACAATGTCGAAATCTTTGAATTCGCCCGTGGGTGTTTCTTCGAACACCTCGACATCTTCGACTCTACCGAAGGATGGGCCTTTCCGGCACCACGCGACCACCGCATTGACCTTTTCCGCTTCGCCTTCGATTACTGCCTCTACTCTCCCGTCCACGAGATTCTTGACCCAGCCCCTCACATCGGCCTGTCTGGCTGCTTGCCTGGTATAGGCTCTGAATGAGACCCCTTGCACCATTCCTGAAATGAGAACTCGCCGGCGTATTATTGGCATGAGGAAATCTCCGTGACCGTTTTCGAGCACAAAACCATCTCCCAAAGGCTGCCGCAGAAGGGGTAAGCGATCCTAGTCAACTCTCCGTGCTCATTCGGCGGTCTCGACAGGCTTTGTTGTCTTTGTCATCGAAGGCAGTGAAGCATGGAGAAATCTGAACTCTAATCATCTCGAGAAATGCCCGCCAGAGATTGAAATTCTTCCTCGCTCAGGATCGTCACCCCCAGTTCTCGGGCTTTGTCCAGCTTCGATCCCGGTTGGCCTCCGGCAACGACATAATCGGTCTTTCGACTCACAGACTCGGTTACCTTGCCCCCACCTTGTTCAACTGCCCTCTTGGCTTCTGCACGAGGAATCGAGATCGTCCCGGTGAAGACCACCGTCTTTCCCCCAAGGGGAGTCTCAGGCCGGTCGGCAGTTCGCTCCAACGGCACGGGTTTCACGCCTGCCTCGAAAAAGCGATCAATCATTTGCCTGTTTCGAGTTTCTCGAAAAAAGGCAGCCACACTTTGGGCGACTTCCGGGCCGATTCCGTGGACCTGCTGTAGTTCGCTTTCGGTCTTCGCGGAAAGTGATTCAATGTCGCCAAACTCGGTCGTAAGAAGGCGTGCCACATGCTCACCCACCAAAGGTATCCCCATGCTATACAGGAATCTGTCCGCAGGCACAGTCCTGGATCGATCCAACGCTTCGAGAATATTGGAAGCCGATTTTTCAGCCATTCTTTCCAAGGAGACCAAGGCGTCTATGTCAAGGTAGTAAAGGTCTGCGGGGTTGGTTACCAGCCCGCGGTCTACCAGTTGGTCCACGAGTTTGACGCCCAACCCCTCGATATCCATTGCGTTGCGGGAAGCAAAATGACGAATTGTTTCTTTCAGACGAGCAGGACACGAAGCATTCACGCAACGCTTTGCAGCCTGGCCTTCCAGCCGAACGGCGTGAGAATTACACACAGGGCATGTGTCTGGTATGGAATAAGGGATGCTCTTCTCCGGTCTCAATTCCTTAATGACCCCAACGACTTCGGGAATCACATCCCCGGCACGCTGGACTACTACCGTGTCGCCTTCTCGAATGTCTTTTCGATCTATTTCATCCTGATTGTGCAACGTGGCGCGACTGACCGTCACCCCACCAACATTAACGGGTTCCATGATCGCGACGGGCGTGAGGGTTCCCGTCCGGCCTACGCCAACTTCAATTTTCAAGATCTTGGTGGTGGCTTGAATCGGCGCGAATTTGAAGGCCACAGCCCAGCGGGGCGAACGCGTCTTCAGTCCGAGCTTCAACTGCTGGTCCATCGAGTTCACTTTCACTACGGTGCCGTCGATCTCATAAGGGAGGCGCTCGCGAATTTCTTGGAGCTTCCGATAATGCTGAAGGGCTTCGCGTATGTCGTTGCACAATGCGCTGTTCTCGATGTTGATTGGAACACCGAGCCTGCGCAAACCATCGAGCAACTCCCAATGAGTGTCGGGTATCGTCCCCACGAGACGACCGATCCCGTACCCATAGAAGTTCAGTGGCCGCTTTGCCGTTATTCTGGGATCAAGTTGTCGAATCGAACCCGCGGCCGCATTCCGAGGGTTGGCGAAGGCGGGAAGCCCGGCCTCATCGCGGCCGCTGTTCAATTTGTCAAAGTCGGCCCTGTTCATGAAGATCTCGCCCCTTACCTCGATAAGACTCGCGTCGGAAAACCAACCGGACCGGTGAAGTTTCAAGGGGATAGCCTTGATGGTACGAACATTCGCGGTTACCTCTTCTCCGGTATACCCGTCCCCGCGAGTCGAACCTGAGATAAGAAAGCCGTCTTCATATACGAGTTCTATGGCAACCCCGTCCAGCTTCGGTTCCACTACGTACGGCACCTGTTCTCCAACATTGAGGGTTCGCTTTACCCTCGCGTCAAATTCCAGCAATTCGCTCTCCTCAAATACGTTTGACAAAGACAGCATGGGGGCCGCATGCTTGACTTCGCCAAACTTCTGCAGTGGTTTGCCCCCCACTCGTTGCGTAGGAGAGTCGACGGTAACAAGTTCGGGATAATCCTGTTCCAACTCCTCAAGGCGTCTAAAGAGCCGGTCGTACTCAAAATCGGCGATCTCAGGCTTGTCCAGAACGTAATACAAATAATCGTGGTGTCGGATTTGTTCGCGAAGCTCTTCAATCTCACGAGCTATTCGTTGAGGGACGGGTTTGGCCGTTTCCGCCATGGCATTCCAACCCACATTCTGAATTACAGGGCTTCTTAAAAATGCCCTCTGATAGAGTGTACTTACTAAAGAAAGTCTTTGTCAAATAATCAGGTTCAGGAGAGCCATCGTTTGCGCGGTTTGCAATTTTAGACCGATTCGCTTTCAAACAAGTGATACCGTGTTTCTGGTAGGGGCGGGTTTCAAACCCGCCCCTACATGTCGTCATGCCCGCGTACACGGGCATCCAGTAGGACCGGCCTCCGTGCCGATTGTTCGCAAGACGCCGGCAGGGGCGCCGACGCTACCCTCGGATCGAAGTCCGGGGTGATCCCGTGGAACGCGGGATGCACGGCCATATCCTCGCGGGGATTGTCACTTGTTTGACGGTGCACGCTTATAATCAAATGCCCAGGGGATTCGTCTCAATTTGATGCGTTACTTCCCCTTCTTGGGCCAGGTGCCCTTAAAGTTGGATCGAACTTCTTTACCTTTCTCGCCCTTGAACAGGGCAGTTCCGTCCGTTATTGTTATCGGGAAGGAGAAATCTCCTACGGTTGTCCACCATTTCTTAATCAGGGCAGGCGCGGTCGTTTTCATCTCTTTCATACGCTCCACGTTACCTGCCCCTACCATTAGGTTTCCCAGAGTCGCCAATGTTTCGTTTGTGGTTATAACCTTCAACTGATTGGTCTTTCCGCCGGGAATCCATGAGTGTTCATACTCGTTGGCGGTATTCACCTCAAAGCCGTCAAAGGCTGTAGTGAAGGTCAGTTCGTCCAGCATGATCGGCTCTTTATTAGGATTCTTGATGTCGAGGATGTACGCCAGGTTCAGGATGGGGCCCGCTCCAACTTCCTTGGGCTCTTTATCGGTCTTAATTTTTGGTTTTATGTCGTAGAAAAACTGAATGTTGGCTACTTCCACTCTCTCCAGACTGATGATCGGCGCCTCAAGCGCCATGGCCGGGAGAACAGCAAATGCGAATGCTGCCGCAACAAATACTAATATAGCTAGTGCCCGATTCATCTTCCCTCCTTCGCCTTTTAAGGTCTTTCAGGCTAACCATCGTTTGCGCCGCTTGTAGTGTTTCACGTCTCGAAAGCTTTTCCTGCCCCCAACATCGGTGAGGCCGAGATAAAAATCCCTGATGTCAGGATTGTCTCTAAGCTTTTCCGAGGTGTCGTCCATCACGATGCGGCCGTTTTCCATGACGTAGGCGTGAGGCGCCACGGTCAATGCCAGTTTAACATTCTGTTCCACCAGGAGAATGGGGATCCGTTCTTCCCTGTTCAGCCGTTGAATAATCTCGAAGATCTCCTTGATGAGCAGTGGAGCAAGTCCCATCGAAGGTTCGTCCAGGAGCATCAATTTGGGCTTAGCCATCATGGCTCGGCCGATAACACACATCTGCTGCTCACCGCCGCTGACGAACCCGGCCGTCACGTTCCGGCGCTCCTTGAGTCGAGGGAAGTAATGGTACACCATGTCCAGGCGTTCCTTGAGGCCGGCGGGCCGTAGATGCCCCCCAACCATGAGGTTTTCTTCAACGGTGAGATGCTCAAAGACGCGTCTTCCCTCAATGATCTGGAAGATCCCTCTCTTAGAGATCTGTTCCGCGGGTAGTTTATGTATCCGTTCACCCATGAACTCAATGCTACCGTCAGTGACTTGACCGTCTTCGTGATTGAGCAGGCCGGAGATAGCCTTGAGGGTAGTGCTCTTTCCTGCGCCGTTGGCACCCAAGAGCGCTACCACCCCGCCCTCCGGAACCTCAATGGAAACCCCCTTGAGAACAAGAATAACCTCGTGGTACCTGACCTCGATGTTGTTGATCTTCAAGATGCTGCTCTGAGTCACAACCTTTCTCCCTTTTTCCGCCGATGGAGCCAGGCAGTGGATTGCAAGTCGCCTGAGGGCGGATCCAGCCGCCCCCAAGACTTCTTACCAGCCGAGCCAGCTTTGCCACTTGTCCGGAAACATCTTCTTCATATCGATCTTGTCGAACGGTTCGATTTTGCCATTCTTAATGGTGTAAAGACTCGCGATCGACGTGGGGCGATGATCCTTGTCGGTAATAGTGTACGGTCCAACGCCGAGGGCATTTTTGGTGTTGAAGGGGTACCAACCCTTCAGGGATTCCAGAGCCGCCTTAAGTTCCGGCCCCTTAAGAGATCCCTTCTTGTCCGCAGCCTGCAACCCCGCGGCCGCGAGGGACGCTTTGACCCACCCCTGAACGGTTCTAATACTTCTTTTTTCCATTGGGACATAAGGGTTCAGCTTCTTGGCATATTCGACAACCTTATCCATGTACGGAACATTCATGCCGAGGAACGCACAGGATGCCGCCCCTATCACGCCTTCACCCGCCGCTCCGGTGAGCCGCAGGAGGTTCTTGTCAAAACCCCAGTTGTTAATTATGTGATCCGCTTTCAACCCAAGAGCGTGAGCATCCTTGAGGGTGGTTGCGACCGACATGGTGGTGTTCCCGTGCCAACAGATAGTGGGATTCTCACTCTTGGCTTCGAGAACCTGGCTCTTTGCGTCCAGGGCGAACAAGGAGACGTTCTGATCTTTTCCCACATCGATTCCAAGCAATTTAGCCTGATCTTTGATTGCTTTGATCGGAGCGTTGCAATAGGGCGCGGCGAACATGTAAAAGCAGACCAGCTTGGGCTTCTTGCCGGCTTCTCGGGCTTTCTTCCACTTGTCGCTCTTCTTCCAGACTTTCTCGTACCAAGAGGTGAGCGCAGCTCTCGCATTGGTTGAGTAGTCAGTGCTATAAATAAAATTGTACGGTGTCTTCTTAGGATCGCACAGGGCTCCCGACAAGGAATCCGAAATGGTCACCATCTTGTCTTTGTTGACCGTCGGGGAAAGGGCCTCTGTATCGCCGGTGCCCCATTGCAGCAGCATCGCGATCTTGTCGGTGTCCCTAAATCTCTTGTAAATCGTGATGGCTTCGGGGACTCTGTAACCGTAATCCTGGAGCAGGAGTTTAATCTTCTTGCCGTTTATTCCTCCGTGGTCATTGATATAGGTCACACATTCCCGGACACCCAGGGCCGCGTCTTTGCCCACGTCGGAGGTCGCACCGGTCAAGTCGTTGATCGACCCCACCGTAATCTCCTGCGCCGCAAAAGATACGGAGCAGAGAAGCATGGTAGCCAGCCCTAACAGCAGGATTCTCTTACTCATCTAGCACCTCCCTCTTCTTAGTTGAAATGCAGTTTCTTGTGGTAAGGCCCGTCCTTTTCGTAATCACCCCCTTTCTAATGGAGGACTACTCCAAAAAGGCCTCTCTAAATTCCTAAGACTTTCCCGTATAAGAGAACGGCCAGAGGTTAAAATAATTCTTCAACTGCCAGTATCGGTAACTCAGGCCGTTAGGTTCATACAAGAGGAAGAAGATGATAGCCATCCCAAACGCGGACTCCTTAAAAAAGATAATCTTGGTGGTAATCCAACCCCACTGCGGATATGATGTCATAAGAAAGTTGCTTATCCATAGGACGCCGGTTTCCAGGGCCTTGAAGACCAACACTACGAATGCCGCGCCAAAAACAACTCCCTGAATGCTCCCTACGCCCCCGATGAGAATGACTCCCACCCAGAGAAGGGAGTAGAACCATTCGTATTGCTCAGGGCTGACAAAGAACAAAGCGCTGATGTAAAATGACCCCGCTATCCCGGCAAAGAACCCCGCCACAAAAAATGCCATGAGCTTGTAAGTTACTATATTTACGCCCATGGTCTCGGCCGCAATATCGTTGTCCCTTATGGCGATCCACGCTCGACCTAGCTTGGACCGCAATATATTCCCCATTGCCAGCAAACATAGGGCCACGAGTATTATCGACCAATAGTACCTGGTGATGTCGTTATCAAGTGCCCAGGGTCCGATCTTCAGAGTCCCCTCCGGTATTGCGAACGCCTGTTCGCGGCCACCTATCCGGCTTACATACTGGGTGATCACCAGCGGCACTGTTATCCACTGAGCTGCCATGGTGGTCATGATCAGATAAAATCCTTTGACACGTGCCGAAGGCAGGCCGAAGAGCACCGACCAGAATCCGGCGAGAAACGCGGCGCAAATCATACTGATAGGATATGCCAATCCTGCATTGACTATGAATTTAGGCCAAGGCACAAATAGCATCATCATGGCGCTACAGTAACCGCCTACCGCCACAAAAGCCGCATGACCCAAAGTGATCTGGCCGCAGTACCCGATGAGCAGTTGGACGCCGAGAGCAGCCAACACGTAATAGCTGATGGTGTAAGCGACGCTCAGATACTCCTCACTCACGCAATAGGGGAAAATGATCAGCAAGATCACCATAAGAATCATTTTTCCCTTTATAAAGGGGGTACGCCACCACTTCTGATCTGCTTCGTAGGATTCGTGATATGTGCCGCACGGGAGGTAACTCATTGAACTAGACCCTTTCTATGCGTTCCCAACCCCAGAGTCCATAAGGTTTAAACAGCAGGAAAACTACCATGAATATGAAGGGCGCGACTTCCTTGATTCCCCCCGGAAAGAACACGTCTAGATAGCCGCCTGCAAGATTTTGCAATACTCCTATGCTGATCCCGCCCACGATGGCTCCCGGGACCGAGTTGAGGCCGCCGAAGACCACGACCGGAAGAACAATTAGACCAAGACTGCTGACGGAAATATTGAGGCCGTTGATATTCCCGAGGACCGTGCCTCCCACCCCGGCAGCCATAAACGCAATGGCCCAGGCCAGGGCATAAACGAATTTTGCACTTACTCCAAGAGAAAGGGCCGCCATTTCATCATCCGCACAAGCTTGCATGGAGAGACCCCACCTGGTGTACTTGAAAAAACAGATGAACACCACCATCAGAACTAAGGCGGCAATGAAGCCCCAGACATAAACGGCTTCTCCAACTGCAATGCCCGCCACATGTATTGACTCCATCGAAAAGACCCTTGGCATGAAGATCTGCGTGTCGGTATCCCAGATGATGAAGACCATACCTTTGAAAAAGAAGGAAAGACCTACCGTCACCATGATGACGGCCAAGATCGGTTCACCTATCATCTTCCGCAAGACGAGGCGTTCCGTAAGTAGGCCGAGTATGAAACCTATGATCATAGTGCCTATAAGAGCCAGGATAAATGCAGACGTTATCGGCATAATAGTGACGAATCTCGTGTACAGGCCGAGGCAGACATAGCCGCCGATCATAGTAAGCTCGCCCATGGCCAGATTAAGGACGCCCGAGCACTTGTAGATAAGCACCCAACCAAGCGCCACCAGGGCGAAAATGGACCCCAGCATGACACCGGTCGTTAGCAATTGCGCCAATTTGGTCCAGTCCATCTATTTCTTTCCTCCCTGACGAGACACATCCTGTAATCTGATATCCTGTTTGATCTCTACTACTCTGCCATCTTCGTAGGTGATGTTGGTTTCCATGTGGAGTTTTTCGACACCGGAATAGAGAGCATCTATGATATCTTTGTACCGATTCTCCACAAAGGCCCGGCGGATCTTCCTAGTTCGAGTCAATTCATCGTCGTCCGCGTCAAATTCTTTGTAGAGGTTGGCGAATCTCCCGATCTTGGCGGAATCGGGCAGGGTTCGGTTCACCTCTCTAATGGGTTGTTCCACCAGATCGTAAACCGCTGGGTCCTGTGAGAGTTCCGTATAGCTGGTATAGTTGATGCCGTTGTCCTCGGCCCACTTGCCAACAGTATTGTAGTCTATGCATAGGATTGCACTGACGTAGGGTCTCTTATGTCCTACGATCAGCGCATCTTTCAAGTACGGGCTGAATTTGAGGCGGGCCTCGAGGAACTGGGGGGAAAACTTTCTGCCGTCGCTCAAAATCATGATGTCTTTTGACCGATCGAAAACTACCAAGTGCCCGTCTTCGTCAATAAATCCGGTGTCTCCCGAATAGAGCCACCCGTCCTTGAGTGCTTTCGCCGTCTCCTCGGGCATCTTGTAATAACCCGCGAAGACAGAGGGGCTTTTGGAAATGATTTCGTCGTCTTCAGTAATACGGACCTGGGTCTCCGGAATTGGCGTGCCCACGGTGTCGAACTTAACGTCTCCGTCACGATGCACCACAGAGATTCCGGCAATCTCCGTTTGTCCGTAAATCTGCTTCAGGTTCACGCCAATTGCATGGAAGAAGCGGAAATGGTCCGGCCCCATGGCCGCTCCACCCGTATAGGCATGACGCACCCCGCTCAGTCCGAGGTGGTCCCGGATCTTCTGGTACGTGGCCAGGTCCGCAAGGAATCGGAGGAATTTCCAATAGAACGGGACAGGTTTCTTTTCGAATTTCAACTCCGCCGTGTGATACCCCACTTTCATGGAGATATCGAAAATCTTTCGCTTGAGCCAGGTGGCATCCAGGTGCTTAACCTGGACCGTACGGGTCATCTGCTCGTATAGACGCGGCGGAGCAAACATTACATGAGGCCCTATTTCTCGAACGTTTTGCTGGGCGGTTTCCGGTTCCTCAGGGAAATTGATTGTGAAACCAATCTGAAGGCCGCACGATATGGCCATCATCTGTTCCCCGATCCATGCGAACGGCAGGTAAGAGACAAAATCGTCGTCAGGCGTGCACGGATCGACCCTCATCAGGTTCCGCCCCATGGTGAGCATGTTGTAATGTGTGAGAAGGGCACCTTTCGGCAGGGCAGTGGTTCCGGAGGTGTAAAAAAGCAGACAGATATCATCCCCTTTGCCACTGGCGACCATTCTGTCGAACAATCCCGGGTCTTCCTTGTCCTTGTCCGCTCCGAGTCTTTTCAACTCGTCGAGCCCGATGAGCATCTGGTCGTCGTAATGGCGCAACCCCTTCGGATCGTCCCAAATAATCTTTTCGAGCTTGGGGCAGCGGTCACGTATTGCCAGCGCCTTATCGACTTCTTCCTGTCCTTCTGCCACGTAGAATTTTGCATCGGAATGATCGACAATGTATTTCACCTCGTCCATAAGGCAGTCCTGAAAGAGCCACACCCCAATTCCACCCCCGCACATGGCGGCCATTTCCGCCCACAGGGCTTCCGGGCGATTGTCACCGATCATGATCACCTTGTCGCCGGGGACAAGTCCTAAGCCGATCAGACCGAGAGTGATCTGTTTGACGTTTTCGAGATACTGCGACCATGTGACGGGCCGCCAGATCCCGTATTCTTTCTCGCGCATAGCGACTTTGCTCGAACCGAATTTCCTGCACTGCTGAAGAAGGAGCTTGGGCAAGGTCAAGTCTTTGGTAATGTCTATTTCTCCCTTGTAATGCTCTTCACCTGCGGCTGACATATAAATCCTCCACCTCACCCAGGTAAGCTTTGATGACTTCCGGATTCTCCTGCACTTCGGCCGGCGTCCCGTCGGCAATCTTCACTCCGAAATTCAGTGCCATGACTCGATCCGAAAGGTCCATTACTACGCCCATGTCATGTTCCACCAGCACACAGGTGACTTTCCAGCGCTCGTCTTCATTGATATCGATGATGAAGCGCGCCATGTCCTCCACTTCTTCCAGGTTCAACCCGGCCAAGGGCTCGTCCAGCAGAATTATTTCCGGCTGAAGGGCCAGTGCACGAGCCAGTTCTATCCGCTTTTGCATGCCATAGGAGAGCATGCCGGTGACTTCGTTCCGTACGGCCTCTATCTCGAGAAGGTCGACAATTTCTTCTTCAATGAATTTCCGAGCCTTCACCTCTTCTCTGCTGGTCTTACCCCAGTAAATGAATGAATTGAAAATGCCTGAATGCAGGTGCAAGTGGCGGCCGAGGCGAATATTGTCCAAGACCGTCATGCCGCCGAACAACTCTATTTTTTGAAACGTACGGGATAAGCCCATAGCTGCACGTCGGTGTGGAGAAAAGCGCGTTATGTCGGCTCCCTTGAGAAACAAGCGGCCGCGGTTCGGGCGATAAAGCCCGTTAACACAGTTCATCATGCAGGTCTTTCCCGCTCCGTTCGGTCCGATAATGGAGAAGATCTCCCCCCTCCTGACTTCAAAGCTGACATTTGATAGGGCCGCAACCCCGTGGAACGAAAGAAAGACGTTTTTCGCCTCAAGCATGACTTCCGACATTCAGCATCCCCTTTGCACAACACACCAATGAAGCTGAGCCATCGGGCATTTGTGGCCAGTAATCATGAGTCAAGTCGGCGTGAAGGAAGATTCCACTCGTTATGGAGCCTGATTGAGATTCCTTAAACCGATGAGATAAGGCGCTTAAACTAACAAAACCTGCCTTTCAGGTCAAGCTTTACTGTAAATCGCTGTCGGAACTGTCGGCGGCTGTCTCGGTGCGTTTCCTTTGATCGAAAGATACGGCGCGACGCATAGCGAGAGTTTCGGGGGAATTGATGGCAGCTTGGTAATGTGAGCAAATATGCATGTCAAAATCGCGGGCCGATAACTCGACGGATCGTTGAGGACTCCCCGGCTTGTCAGCGCCACAGTGGGGCAGCATGTGGTTTGAACTTGGCAGCTTGGCGGCACTTTGATAAGCACTCCTTTTCTCATGCGTGCCAGGGCCCTTGAAAGACCGAACCGAGTTGACTGAAGACGGGGTAATCATGGATAAACTCATATTGAAAAGTCAAGACGAAAAATGATATTAAAGTAAGCATTCAGTTACAGCCGGAATTTGCCGCTGGCCTCGTGGGGTGGGCTTTCTAGCCCGCCATTGAACGGGGGGGGCCTCGGCAGGCTGGAAAGCCTGCCCCACAAGACTGAATGGTTACATATTAAAGATTATTCACCCGGCAGCAGCCACACTTCAAAGCCCCCAATAGCCATCTTTGGGGCTGAAGCCGGCAGTCAAGGCTCAGGGCCGGCACCGAGAATCCCTTTCCAAAATGGCTCGGTCGCTCGTCGGGCGCAGGCTCGCTTTTTTGCGGCTAATCCAGCCTGTTCCCTAGACATGGTTGGCGAGAGCTTTGGGCCTCTGCGGTCGGTTTGAACGGATTTGGAGGAGAGGAAGGCATGGACGAAGACTCAAGTCTTTTGAAAGTCACTCGGGACGGGATAGTGCTGCTGACTATCAACCGGCCACAGGCACTGAACTGCTTCGACATGTCGCTTCTCGGGAGGTTTGAGCGGACTATAGCAGAGATCGCGTTCGACCGGGAGGCGAGGGTGGTGATAATCACGGGTTCCACTGAAGGGAAGAACGCCTTTAGCACGGGGGCGGATCTGAAGGAGAGGGCGGGCATGTCACCGGATCAGGTGCGCCTTTATGTCCGCACGATTAGGAACCTGTTCACTGCTGTGGAAGACCTGCCCAAGCCTGTAATTGCTGCCGTCAACGGCTATGCCTTCGGTGGAGGATTGGAACTGGCCTTGGCGTGCGACATAAGATTAGCCTCAACCAATGCGGTGGTAGGATTGACGGAGACCAGTTTAGCGATAATTCCCGGTGCCGGCGGTACGCAGCGATTGCCGAGAGTTGTGGGCGTGGCCCACGCCAAGGAGATGATCTTCCGGGCACGGCGCATCACCGCCGCAGAATCGCTTGATATTGGACTATTTCTCGAGATAGTCGAGCCAGAAACGCCTCATTGAGCGGGCTTTCGAGATCTCCCGGGAAATCTCGGCCAACGGACCGGTGGCCCTCGCCCAGGCCAAGTACGCTGTAAACAAAGGTATCGAAGTAAGTCTTCCGATCGGCCTGGCCATCGAATCCAACGCCTATGCCGTGACCATCCCCACGAAGGACAGAATTGAAGGGCTCACTGCGTTCAGGGAAAAAAGAAAGCCCGTTTATACCGGAGAATAGAGGGAGGTTTTTTATGTCCTGCCAAGAACTGGCCTATCCGAGAAAGGTCCAGATCAACGATATCACTGTGCGAGACGGATTTCAGCATGAAGAGATATGGATACCCACGGACGCCAAAT
Source organism: uncultured delta proteobacterium (assembly GCA_963789265.1). Lineage (GTDB taxonomy): Bacteria > Desulfobacterota > Desulfomonilia > Desulfomonilales > Desulfomonilaceae > CAWBBA01. The sequence continues at coordinate 1,348,041 of CAWBKB010000001.1, forward strand.
TGTTTTATCTGGAAGAGCTTATACTGTGCGGCATAAAGCACCTTGAAGTAACCAACCTGGGGAATCCGGTGCTGATGCCGCAGTTCAAGGACGCCGACGAGCTACTCAAAAGGCTCAGGGACTCGAAGAAGCTTTCCCGCGCGGGCATCAACTGGGATGACATTACACTCACCGCCATAACAATCAGGGAACGGGCCGTCGATCGCGCTATCATCGGCAAGAAGGAAGGATGGGGGCCGGACCGCATCTTGATGATGGTTTCCACGGATGAAGAGCATCACTTCGCGAATTCGGGGACTACGCTCCCCAATTACTGGACAGAGGCCAAGCGCTGCATTGAGAAAGCAAGAGAAGCAGGGATCAAACTGAACGGCACGGTTTCTACGATTTGGGGCTCACCCATCTCAGGACCCACCCGTTTGGAAGAGGCGGTAGAATTTACCAAGCGCTGGCTTGAAATAGGCGCGGCCGACATAGAACATGCCGACCACGACGGAAGTGCTCCTCCGGATCAAGTCTACAAATACTTTTCGATGGTCCTTGACCAAATCCCTGACAAGAGGCTTCATATTGCTCATTTTCATGTGACCCGCGGCTGGGGTACGGCCAACTGTCTTGCGGCGATGTTAGCGGGAATCGAGATCTTCGAGGGTACCCTGGGAGGCATTGGAGGCCAACCGGCCAATTTCCTTGACCGTGTTCCCGTTGGAGGAACAGGGGCCTACTACTATCGTGACCCTAATGTGGTCGGTCTCCAAAGCATCGAAGATATGGTGGTCATGATGGATGAAATGGGCATATATACCGGGATAGACGTGGACCGACTACTGGATCTGGGCACAATGATGGAAAAAACCATCGGGCGAAGGCTGAGGTCCGAATCAATCCTCAACCGCCGCATTCCGAAAAATCCAAGGGAAGAATTCAAGCGCAAGGGACTAGCCGATTTGAAGAAGAAACTGGGAGAACAGCCTGGCCAGAAATACCCGGCGGACTGGCCCGAGAATAGCACTTATACCAGTGCGCCATCAAACAAGTGACAATCCCCGCGAGGAGATGGTGGGGCATCCCACGTTCCGCGGGATCACCCCGGACTTCGATCCGGGGATGGTAGGGGCGACCGGCGGGTCGCCCAGGGCGAATGCCATTCGCCCCTACAGATGCCCGCGTACGCGGGCATGACGACATGTAGGGGCGGGTTTGAAACCCAATGCTGTTGACTTAAGGGACCTCCGTCTACCCCACCGTCACCCCGGCGAAGGCCGGGGTCCAGGGGAGATGAGGAAAACCTGGATTCCGGCCTCCGCCGGAATGACGAGGTGAAGGCCCGTCGAAGGAAAAGCTCCTGGACAAGAGGCATGCGGCTTAAGTCAACAGCATTGGGTTTGAAACCCGCCCCTACCGGAAACACGATGTCACTTATTTGAAAGCGAATCGGTGTCATGCCCGCTGATCGGTGCCTCGGCACGTAAGCAATTTTGCATGTCTTTGAACACCCGAACAAGGAGGTACGAGTATGGGCCCTCTTTGGGAACCCTCGCAAGATCGCGTTAAAAACGCCAATATCACCAAGTTTATTGACTTCGTTAACAAAAAGCATTCCTCGAACCTTCGGGGCTTTCATCAGCTTTATGACTGGTCCATCGAAGATAGGGAAGACTTTTGGGCCGCAGTCTGGGAGTTTTGTAGCATAATAGCTTCCAAACCGTACGAGAAGGTCCTGGAAGACTCCCCCACCATGATCGGTGCCAAATGGTTCATAGGTTCGCGCCTCAATTTTGCCCAGAACCTCCTGCGCTTTCGAGATGATCGGGTGGCTTTGGTCTTCAAAGGTGAGGGCCAACATACCGTCCGCATGACCTATGCCCGGCTCTATGATGAAGTGGCGCGCCTTGCTAAATCTTTCAGAGAAGTCGGTGTGGTCGCGGGAGACCGGGTGGCGGGATATGTTCCCAACATGATGCAGCCTATAGTAGCCATGCTGGCAACCGCAAGTATCGGGGCCATCTGGTCTTCATGCTCCCCTGACTTCGGCATCAAGGGGGTGCTCGACAGGTTTGGGCAGATAGAGCCCAAAATCCTGTTTACGGCTGACGGTTATTTTTATAACGGGAAAACGCACAGTTCCCTCGATCGAATAGCCGGTATCGTGAAAGAGATTCCCAGCATCGAGAAACTGGTGGTAATTCCCTATACGCAAGACAGAGCAGACATCAATTCTATTCCGAAAGCGGTTCATTACGATGATTTTCTTTCCAAGGAAGACGGCCTCGAGATCGAGTTCGAGCAACTCCCCTTCGATCATCCGCTCTACATTATGTATTCGTCCGGAACCACCGGTCTGCCCAAGTGCATGGTTCACGGTGCGGGTGGAACTCTGATTCAGCATCTAAAGGAACACGTGCTTCACTGTGACGTCAAAAGGGAAGACAAGATTTACTACTTCACCACGTTGGGTTGGATGATGTGGAATTGGCTCGTGAGTGGTCTCGGCAGCGGTGCCACTGTGATTCTTTATGACGGGTCCCCCTTCTATCCCGATCCGGGAGCGATCTTCGAGTTGGCCGAACAGGAAAAGATGACCGTTTTCGGTACCAGTGCGCGCTATATAGCCGCTGTGGAAAAGGCTGGACTTAAACCCAGAGAGAAATACGATCTTTCCAGCCTCAAGCTAATGTGCTCTACAGGGTCCCCGCTTTCGGAAGAAAGCTTCAGATTCGTTTATCGAGACATCAAAGAGGATATTTGTCTTGCTTCCATTTCCGGGGGAACAGACATAATTTCCTGCTTCGCTCTCGGCTGCCCCATCCTCCCTGTTTATGAGGGCGAACTTCAATGCCGCGGTCTGGGGATGAAAGTCGAGGCATTCGACGCAGACGGGAAGCCGGTCAGGGGTCGGCAAGGAGAGTTGGTCTGCACCGCGACATTCCCGTCCCAGCCGATCTATTTCTGGAAAGATCCGGACAACGCCAAGTACAAGAGCGCATATTTCGAAGCATATCCGAACGTATGGCATCACGGTGATTTTATAGAGATCACCGAGCACGGAGGCGTTAAGATTTATGGACGTTCCGACGCGACTCTCAATCCTTCCGGTGTTCGTATAGGCACCGCTGAAATTTACCGGCAAGTCGAGTCTTTCCCGGAGATCTCGGACAGTATCGTGGTGGGGCAACAGTGGGACAACGACGTTCGGGTAATCCTCTTTGTGAAGGCCGCCGAAAATGCGGAGCTTACTGATGACCTGAAGAACCGAATCAAGAAAGCCATTCGCGATAATACAACACCAAGACACGTCCCCGCGCTGATCTTGGCGGTAGAGGACATCCCATGCACGTTGAACGGAAAAAAGGTGGAGCTCGCGGTAAGGAACGTGATTGAGGGCAGACCCGTCACGAACAAGGATGCCTTGGCCAACCCGGAAGCACTGGATTTTTACAAGAATATCCCCGAACTTGTTAAATGACTAAGAGATAAAGCAGGGACTGTACCAACTTCCATCACGCAGAGGGCCATGACGAAATTATGAAAACGCCGGCAGAATCGGCATGATAATCGTATCTTAAGAAATACTCTTCGCCCAATTAGTGCCCGGTAACAGGAGCAAAGCAGATGTGGGAAGAATTGAACAAGAAAGCGGTGGGTCTCTTCCAAAGCGGTCGATATGCAGAGGCCGTGGAAATTGCCAAGAAAGCTTTGGAAGAAGCTGAAAAGACTTTTGGACCGGATGATCCTCATGTGGCGCGAGTGCTGAATAATCTTGCCGAAATGTACAGGGCTCAAGTGCAGTATGCCGATGCAGAGCCCTTGTGGGAGCGGGCGCTCGATATACGCGAAAAGGCCCTGGGAAAAGATCACCCCGACGTTGCCATGTCTCTGAACAATCTGGCAGGTGCTTATTTCGAGCAGGGCAAGTTTGCGGAAGCCGAGCCCCTTTTCAGAAGAGCGATTACAATATTGGAAAAATCTCTTGGGCCGGAGCATCCGGATATTGCCACTTCCCTTAACAATCTCGCAGCACTGCTCAGGACCGTCGGACAGTATCCCGCGGCCAAAGTTCTCTATGATCGCGCGCTCGCCATCCTGGAGAAGTCGCTAGGGCCCGACCATCCCGAAGTAGGAACATGCTTAAATAATTTGGCGGGACTCTACGATTCGCAGCAGCGGCATCAGGATGCGGAGCCTCTGTACCGACGGTCCCTGCAAATTGCGGAGAAAACATTCGGCCCGAATCATCCTCACGTGGCTTCTTCCCTGAACAATCTCGGGCGCACGCTGGTAGGTGTGGGCAATTACAGTGAAGCCGAGGCTCTCCTCATACGAGCACAAACCATAGTGGAGACTACTTACGGACTGCGCCATCCTTACGTGACTACGGGCCTGGAGAATCTCGCGGACTTCTACGATGGGATTGGCAGATCCCCTGAAGCAAAAAGCCTGCGATCCCGCGCCCAGGAGATTCGCGAAGAGATTGTTAAGTCGCGAATCGAGGAAGTTTGACTCGCGCGCGTTTGAAGATCAGTTTCAGTAGGGTGGGCATCTTGCCCACCCTACTGATTAGAGCACGTCCCCACGAGGATCAAATGGATCTCATGGCGTTTCGTCGGCCGGTCTCTTGAAATGCCCGGATCGGCCTCCGCTCTTTTCCATCAGGCGGACTCCTGAAATGACCATGCTCCGATCTACTGCCTTGCACATGTCGTAAATGGTGAGCCCTGCGCAGGCTACCGCGGTAAGCGCTTCCATTTCGACGCCCGTTCGCGCCGACACCCGCACTGTAGCCTCGATTTCGATGAGTGACCGCTGCTTATTCGGGAAAAATTCCACCTGCACTGAGGTAAGCGGAAGCGGGTGAGCCAGGGGAATAAGCTCAGGGGTCTTCTTCGCGGCCATGATCGCGGCAATACGTGCTACGCCCAAAACGTCTCCCTTTTTTGCCCGGCCTTCAAGAATCAGGTCCAACGTGTGGGAGTTCATTCGGACTTCACCGCGGGCAATGGCTTCCCTCAGTGTAACCTGCTTTTCGCCCACATCCACCATGTGAGCCTGCCCCTTTTCATCAAAGTGGGTCAGTTCAGTCATCTTTTCTTTTCCCTAGCCTATACGTGAGTGCGGCTGCATGGGCTGCAAATCCCTCATATTGGGCCAGCCTGAGTGTCTTTGGAGCCAGGCGTTGGAACCCTTCATCGCTGACCATTGAGTAGGACATGCGGCGTGTGAAATCCCGGACCGATAATGCTGATGCTGTTCTGGCGAATCCCGAAGTGGGAAGAATCGCATTTGGCCCGATCGAATAGTTGGCGAGAGTGCCGGGCGTAAAGGGGCCTAGAAGCACTTCACCAGCGTACTTTACCTTGCCCAGAGTTTTATGGAGATTTCGCGTGAGGATCTGTAGATGCTCAGGCGCGAACCCATTGATAAAGTCGATGGCATCGTTAAGATTCTCAGCCAAGACAACCCCGCCGTTAGATTGAAAGACCGCTTGGCAAAATGCCCTTCGCTCGGCAGGCAGCGCGGACACGAGACTGGGGATAAGCTCCAAAGCTTTCCTTGCTAACGACTTATCTGTCGTGACGAGATAAGCAGAGGAGTCCGGCCCGTGTTCCGCCTCTATGAGCAGGTCGGTGACTGCTGTGAGCGGATCGGCCGAGTCGTCGGCAAGGATGATCGATTCGCTCGGCCCGGCGGGTATGCCTGTATCCACTTCCGTCGAGAGGATTTGCTTTGCCGCAAGCACATAACCTGAGCCCGGACCGACTATCTTGTCAACCCGAGGTATGGTTGCCGTGCCGAACGTGAGCGCAGCCACCGCCTGAACGCCACCTATAGCGTACAATTCATCCAACCCTATCATCCTGGCGGCTGCAACTGTGGCGAGATCCGCTCTACCATGCGCATCCGGTGGACTGACCACGACAATGCGCTCCACCCCGGCGACTTTGGCCGGGATTCCGGCCATCATAATCATCGACGGGAAAGACCCTTTTCCACGCGGAATGTAAAGTCCAACCGACGCAATGGGTATTACTTTCTCGCCCGCAACTATGCCGGGGCTGATTTCGATTTCCCATGAGCCCGGCTCTATCTGACGCTCGTGGAACTTTCTGATGTTGGAGATCGAGACTTCGATGGCTTCTCGCAAGTCTTCCGGAATCGCATCGAGCGCCCGGTCCATCTCCTCCTGCGAGACCCTGAATTGTGAGGGCTCCATGTCAGCCCCGTCAAACCGCATTGTGAATTCCCGAACCGCATCATCTCCGCGGCGACGAACCTCGTCTAAGATTGGTGCCACTTGGGCTATCAAGGACTTCAAATCAACCGAATCGCGATGATACAGTTGCGTGCGCTCTTCCCAGGTCATCGTGCCGAGTTCGAAGTAGTTAACCTTCACATTCCGCTCTTTTCTTTTTCTCAGCCTTATTGGGGCGTGTCGAGGCTACCATCCTGCCATGGAACGCGAAAATAGGTCAACAGATGATGAACGCCAGACCGCAAAGGCTACGGGGACGCAATCGTTCACTTGCGATCGGTGAAAGGTTGTCATTGCGTCGTGGCGCGGACTTTTTCGTCCGCCAAATTAGAGAAGAAACCGCAGACTGGAAAGTCTGCGCCACAGGCTGGCTTGTAAGGAGTGTAATTTGATCCGTTGGACCGGCATCTTGCCGACATCCATGTTGGACAGGCTGTCGCTCGCCTCGCTGAACTGTCCCACCATTCACTCCTCGCAATGACAAGGGACAGAATATGCCCCGCGTAAGTGAATGAGTACACCTCGGGAAGGTACGCTGCCTTTATTCAGTCCCTTATTTCGGATACTATGAGGCCGGTGATCTTTTCACAGAAATCAGCAGAATAAACCGTACAAGGCAGCCTTATGGACAACCGTTTCAACAAAGCTGAATTGCAATTCTTCATGACCGCGCTCAAAGAAGAGGCTCGCGCAGTCTTAAGAGAAGTGGGTTCTACCACAGATTCTGAAACCCTCGTGCGAGGCATCCTCGGCGAGCTTGAGGCCCTCGCGCCGCAAAGTGATGGGCAGGATAATAGATCGGATGAGGAGATATGGATTCTGGTCCGTGAACTTCTCCTCAAAGCCGCGTACGCAACACGGCCGTACTGTATCCGCTGTGGAACGTGCTGTACAAAAGGAAGCCCCACGCTGCTGGAAGACGATATGGAGCTATTCAGACGAGATGTGCTGAAGCCGGGCCAAGTGATCACTATCAGGGTCGGCGAACCGACTTACTCTAGCGAGACAGAGGAAGTTGCCCCAACCCGAGACGAATTGATCAAGATTCGTGAAGTGCCTGGCAGTAAGACCTGCATCTTTTACGAGAAATCGGGGAGCACCTGCTCAATCTACGACTCCCGGCCCGTGCAGTGCCGCAATCAAGAGTGCTGGAATACGGCCGCGGCCGAGAAAACTGTGTGTGTGAAGCCGATCGGCAGAAGACATCTGCTGGAAGCGATTCCATCCTTGTGGGAGATCGTCCAACGTCATGAGGAGCGATGCTCTTACTCCGAGTTCACACGCGCAATGACACGGTTGGGGGCCACAAAAGGCCAAACTGTGGGCGAGGTAATCGATGTTCTCGGGTTCGACAATCATGTGCGGGAGTTCATCACCGAGAGGTTCGGCTTTGACGCCGAAACAATGGATTTTCTTTTGGGGAGTTCACTGCGAGAAGCTATAGCCCAATATGGCTTGGTGTTGGAGGAAGAGCCTGACGGGTCCTTTCTGCTCAAGCCTGTGGAATAGGGCATGATTCACCTCGGAGAGCGCCGAGAACGCAGACAATAAAGGATAGATTATTCAAAGCCAAGGGAGTCATTCATGCCTCGAGTCAAGCCGGAATTGTCATCACTGTCTCGCACCAAGGTTGGCGGATCGGCAATACAGAATCCTCAGCGGTCTCTGCGTTCTCCGCGGTGAACTATTCCTTTTCAGAATCGTTACAGTTGATAATCTTTATAAAGCAGGGATCTTGGCCCGAGCCTGCGGGGAGAAAACGGATCGAATTTATAGCCTCGATAGATGTAAATTTGGCGGATGGCAATCCCGTGATACATTACGTTGTACGGAGCAAGAGGCTCCACACGTGAGAAGTTCTCGTAAATTGTGGTGAGGACCGCTGAAGTCGGGCGGAGAGGCTTGGGCGAAACATAAAGAATATTACGACCTTTGAGATTGTCGAACAACGGATCCCAAACATCGAACTGAGTGGGCCGCTTCCACGGAGCCAAATACCTGACATGTGGATTCCCCGGCATATTAAACTCGAGCAGGGCGCAAAGCTGATAGCTGTCGGCCGCGATGACGTCTCCATCGCTTTTCAATTCTGAGACATGTTTCCCCAAACCTGCCCAACCTCTTGTTTCCCATATAATCCTGTCATCCTTGCCAAGCCTCTTTTCGAGACCCGCGGGGAGTAACCCTAGCCAAGCGTGTGCCAGCACCAGCAGTACCGGTCCAACCGAGAGAATCACCGCCCATTTGAGGAATCGCGCACCGAACCAATTCCATGGAGCCTTGGGTTCAGTCAGGCGTGTTGTTGCGATGATTTCTACGGCAAGGATCATGATCGACGGATAGGCCATGAAAGCCCAGTTGGCTTCCACATGTCCCTTGAATGCCAGCAGTCCGAAAAGGAGTAGGGGGAATCCGAAGCAAAGCAACAGGCTTTGTTCCGGATTCGGTCTGAAAAGGTTCCTTGCCAGCGCGGCGAACGATCCGATCAGCAGGGCAAAGTATAGCAGCGGAGACAACAAGAGGAACTGGGCGAGGTGATATCCGATCCCATCCAAAATTTGCTTGCCAAGCGAAGCCGCTCCGGCGCCGATGTAGAAGATGTGATGCAAGGAGGCCCATTGATGAGTGGCATTCCACCACAGAATTGGCACGGTGAACGCTGCGGCGATAAGCACCCCAATCCAGGGCTCCTTCTTGAGCAGCAACGCGCGGTGAGATCTACTCCAGAGCAGGAAAAACAAGACGCTTGGAAGAATCAGCACGCCTGTGTACTTGCTCTGAATGGCAAGCCCTGTGGCCGCGCCCATCACATAGAATTTCCTCAAATCTCCGGACCGCAAGAAATCGGCCGCGGCCCACAGAGCCAACACCCAGAAGAACAAGAGAGCATTATCGTGGATCGCAGCAGGCCCTCCCAGCAGAGCTATGGGGGTGAAATTGAAAAGGGCTGCGATAAGTATTGCCCTGGAGCGGCTCCGAAACAGTAGGTGGCTTACACGGTATAAAAGGTACGTTGTGAAACCTGAGAGAACAAGAAAAGGAAACCGCACTGAAAATGGAGTTTGGTCTCCCCAGATTGCCGTAGAAATCCGGATCAGGTACGCGGTCATCCCGGAATTATCGAAGTACGACCAGTCGAGGCTCCTGGACCAGGACCAGTAGCTGCACTCATCGGGGATCAGGTTCACCGAGCTTGTAAAGAAGACGCGCCAGACAAATACTGCGGCCAGTCCCGCCAGTAACCACATCGTCAGCAGCCCGTACCTGGGGGCAGCAGTGATTTGAGTTGCCGGCGAGGGGGCGGAATTCATCCGGTGACTATACAACAAATTCACCGATAGCTTATCCCGTTCCCGAAAATATACACTGATTCATGATTACGGGACTCGCTTGGCCCCAGTAGGGTGGGCATCTTGCCCGCCGTCACGAAATGACGGGCAGGACGCCCGTCATTGCCATTGGCGGTCAATCCCGCGTACCGCGGAACCACCCTCCTGTACGTTATTGCAATATACTGCAAGACGTTCCGGCTCGGCAGATCATCCCTTCTACTTCGGATCGCATTTTATGTGAGCTTTCAATCTGGATAGTCGTGTGGTCGATGTGGAATCTTTCATGAAGGACACTGTTGAGTCGCCTTAAGACTTCGTCCGAGTCCTCCCCGACATCGGAAAGCACCACGTGAGCCGACAGGGCAGGGCGGTTGCTGGTTATACTCCAGACATGGAGGTCGTATACGCAGCACACTCCTGCTTGTTCCAAGAGTGTCTGCTCGATATCCGGTATGTTCAGTCCTGTGGGGACGCCTTCCATGAGGATGTGCACAGACTCCTTCAATAGCTCCCATGACGAAAAGAGTATGAGGAACCCAATAAGGACGCTGACCAACGGGTCTACCCGGTTGATTCCAGTCGCTAGAATAACCAGCGCTGCCACAATCGCCCCCCCAGAGCCGAGCGCATCCGCAACCACGTGAACAAACGCGCTTCTAACGTTGAGGTTTTCGCCGCGGGCCCGGAACAGCAGTGCAGCAATCAGGAAGTTTAATGCAAGCCCCACCGAGGCTACCATCAGCATTCCCGTTCCTTCGACTGCGGATGGTTGGAAGAAGCGTCGAACCGCCTCATAAAAGATGAACGCGACTATGGCCCAAAGCGCCACTCCATTTGCCAACGCTGCCAGGATCTCTGAGCGTTTGAATCCGAAGGTGTGCCTATCGGTCGGGGATCGCCGCCCAATTTGTATTGCCAACCAGGAAAGCCCCAGCGCCATGACATCGGAAAGCATGTGGCCGGCGTCCGCGAGCAGAGCCAGGGAGTTGAAAAGATATCCGCCCACTGCTTCGACAACCATGTAGCCGGCCGTGATGCAAAGAGCGATCATCAGTCGTGTGCCACTGTTTCCATCTCCTGGTTGAGCATGGGTATGAATATGATTATGCGGATGTCCCATCGGTGCACACTCACATTAGCTGATAGCTGCGGCTATACTAAAATGAAAGGCCGCCTCTTGTCTATTCATAATCATAATCATCGTTGCCCGGTAAACCCTCGGTTACGGGCGGTTAAAGAGTGTCATTGCGAGTCTCGCGAGACGCGGGAAGGCAAACTTTTCCTCTTATGGCTAAGATTGCCGTTGGACGGGCATCCTGCTCGTCATACCTTACAGACAGGCTGTCCCGCCGCAGATTCCTACGCAATGGCAAGGGACAGAAAGTTCCCGGCGCAAGTGAATGATGACATAGACATCATTATAGAGATTGACAGGGCCGACCGGCTTGGATATTCTTATTTAAGACAAAGGGGAGTAGTTAGTTTGGCAATGTCAACATCCTGGCCGGCAAGGCCTGGCATTGCCCGCCATCCTGCGTAACGAGACCTTTGGCAGACAAGCCAAAGGTTTTTTTTATTACGGGAGGAGAATTTGATAACCACGATATTAGCGTTGGTTGGTTCCATTCTCGTGATTTATGTTAGCTGCGAGTATTTCGTCAACGCCATAGAATGGGTAGGAAAGCGCTTCAATATCGCCAAGAACGCAGTGGGGACCATTTTGGCGGCCTTCGGAACAGCTTTACCCGAGAGTATTGTCACCTTTGTAGCCGTTGCCTTCGGTACCACGCCCGCTCACAAGAGTATCGGTGTGGGAGCCGCGTTGGGCGGGCCTCTCGTTTTGAGCACTATCGCATACGCGATTGTCGGATTGAGCATCATGGCGTTTCATAGGTCACGAGAGGAAGGGGGCGTCGTTTGTTGCGATTGTAATAAATTGTCCATAGACCAAATCTGGTTTCTCGTTATTTCCGCATTTAAAATATTGCTCGGCTTCATCGTGTTTTCGTGGAAGCCCTGGACGGCATTGTTGTTTCTGGCCGCCTATGGTGTGTACTGCTACCGAGAGATGAGTGCCCATCCTGAAGAGGAAGACATCATTGCGCCCTTGCGGTTGCGCCCAAAGAAGCAAGAGCCCGAAACCGCATTCATTCTCCTTCAGACTTTTGGGGCTCTGATTCTCGTTTTCATTGGATCATACGTCTTCGTCGATCAACTTGAATCGTTGAGCGTTTCCCTGGGAGCTCGGCCACAAATTATTGCCCTCCTGTTGAGTCCGGTCGCAACAGAACTTCCTGAGATACTGAACACTGTTATTTGGGTCCGGCAGGGAAAAGAGATGCTGGCTCTTTCAAATATCAGCGGAGCAATGATGATTCAGACTACCGTACCGACTGCCTTTGGGTTGTTTTTCACCCCCTGGATTTTCGACACTTACTTAACCGTGGCCGCCGTCGTTACGGCCATGTCAATATGTTTCCTCTGTTACACGTTGCGGTGCGACAAATTGTCACCCCGGAGATTGTCCCTCGCCGCGCCGTTTTATCTGATCTTTGCAGCCACCGTGGTGTTTAGTCTTTGAACCTGTGGGCTCTCTGACGTGTGCTGACATTAGGTTGGCGAGAGTGTACCGGATTTGATAATGTGAGGGTGATTGTCCCCTTCGGGGAATGGGAGAAAAACCTTCGCCTTCGGGCGAAAACTTCAGTGCGTACCCATTGTACATGCGCGGCACAAGATACAAAGATGGCAGTGGGTTGCTGGTGAGCGCAGCGAACGCGGGGAAACCACGCCTCAGGCGTGGTCGAGGAATGTGACTGGATATAGAATGGTGGGGCAGGCATCTTGCCTGCCTAAGTGACAGGCAGGATGCCTGTCCCACCGGTCCCAGTGATGCGGTTCGCCCGCGCGAGAACGCGGGCTCACAAGCATCCTACGCCGATACCTACTCCGGTCCTCTGGCGGCAGCGACCACCGGGTTCATCCGGTGGGGCGACAATGCCGACGAAACCGCGGTCTTCGGCCGGTGAAACCGTCATTAGTTACTGACGAGATATGCGCCCTGTAGGAATTCCCGACAAGACCCTGAGGCCTGAGAATTTTCCAATTTGGTGGTAGGGGGAAAAAACCATGTCGATCTTTCCCAAGAGTCTGCGGTACCGCTTGGTTTTCCTGGTAATGCTCGCAGTTGTGCCATCTATTGGCCACATTCTATATTCGGGGTACGAACAGCGGCACCTGGCCCGGGGTCGCGCCCAGGAACAGGCTCTGAACCTTGCCGACCTTGTTTCAATGGAAACGGGGCAAGTGATTCAAATGACGCGTGAATTGGTGGACGCTCTCGGCCAGTCCCCCTCCGTCGTGGATAGCGATCCCGAGACCTGCTCCCGCACGCTGGCGAGTCTGAAAAAAATCCTCCCATTCTGTCAAGCGGTGCTCGTAGCTCTGCCAAACGGCGAAGTGATTTGTGCCAGCCAATCGGATCATAGCCTGATAAACCTGTCAGACAGAGACTATTTTCGGCGAGCCGTCAAAACGCGCGAGTTGGCGATCAGTGGTTTTCTCATTGGCCGGCTGACGGGCAGGCCGTCCGTAGGTTTTGCCTATCCGTCGATTGACGGGACAGGTCAGATCAAGGCCGTCGTGGTGGCGACGCTAGACCTGTCTTGGCTCGTCAAGGGCGTCTCCACCGCGAGACTTCCTGCAGGTTCCGTGCTTAACATTGTCGACGCGGACGGCACCGTGCTAGCTCGCTGGCCGGATCCCGAGCATTGGGTCGGCCGTAAAGTTCCGGAGGCCGAAATTATGAAGCAGGTGCTTGTTCGAAAGGAAGGCGTTTTCGAAGGTATGGGCATGGAAAGGATTCCGCGCCTCTATGGCTTCAAGCCCCTCATGCCGGGGCAGCAAGCCGGTTTCGTTTACGTGGGTATTCTCCAGTCACTGGCGTACGGCCCTGCGAACCGTATGTTGGCCGCCAATCTCATCGGACTTGGGATCGCGACGTTGCTGGGCCTGGGTGCGGCGCTCTTTTTCGGTCATGTATTCATAATGCGAGGCGTAACAAGCCTGGTAAACACGACAAAACGACTAGCATCCGGTGACCTGTCCGCTAGGACCGGAATTTCACCTGGTGGTGGTGAGATAGCCCAACTGTCTGGCGCGTTCGATGAAATGGCGGACGCGTTGCAGCGCCGGGAAGAGGAGCGCCAACTCGCTGAGGAAGAAATTCGTGCGAACGCCGCGCGCGCCCACCTGCTGGCGGATATTTCCGAGGAATTCATCAAGGCGGGTTTGGATCACGAGACTGCTTTGTCCGCAATATCGAAACACATCACGGACTGGTCCGGTGACATCTGCCTGATAAACTTATTAGCCGCGGAGGGAGAATCGCTACAAGCCCCGGTCGTCTGTTACTCCGACCCGGTGCGGCTGAATTTCGTTCGTGATCTGTTTTCATCCTCGGAGACTCCTGAGCAAAACTTGTTGCAACAGGTGGTCGACACCCGCAGACCATTACTGTTATCCACAACAAGCGGCGAACCAACTTCCTCGATGTATTTGGAACGGGTTGGGGGCAAGAGTATGATGATTGTCGCAATGCGGGCAGACGATCAGATTATCGGAACCCTGGCTTTGATTCGTGATCGCGATGGGAACACGTACACGGCTCGCGATGAGTCCTTCCTCCAATACGTAGCCGACCGGGCTGCTATCTCAGTGGCCAATGCGCGTCTGGTCCAAACCATACAGCGGCTAAATGCCGAACTGGAACAAAGAGTTCAAAAACGGACCATACAACTCGAGGCTTCGAACAAAGAACTCGAAGCATTTGCTTACTCGGTTTCGCACGACCTCAGAGCACCCTTGCGGGCAGTGGATGGATTCAGCCGTATTGTTTTGGATCGCTACAGTACTATGCTGGATGAGACGGGGCAGGATTACTTGCAACGAGTCCGCTCCGGGGCTCAGCGGATGGGACAGTTGATTGACGACCTTCTAAAGTTGTCGCGCTTCACACGCACTGACATGCGGCACGAAAGGGTGGATTTGAGCAAGCTCGCACGTGAAATTGAGGTAGACCTGAAAGAGAGCCAGCCTGATCGGTCGGTCGAGTTTATAGTTGCCAAAGACTTGGCGGTCATAGGGGATGAGCGTCTTCTTCGTTCCGCGCTGGAGAACCTTTTGGGGAATGCATGGAAGTTTACCTCACTTACTCCTAATCCTCGGATCGAATTTGGTGTAAAATGTCTTGACAGTCCCCCAGTATTTTTTGTGAGTGACAACGGTGCCGGCTTTGACATGGCGTATGAGGACCAACTATTCGGGGCCTTTCAGCGGCTACACTCCATGTCCGAGTTTCCAGGCACCGGCATAGGTCTGGCGATTGTCCAGCGTGTGTTTCATCGGCACGGGGCAAGAGTATGGGCTGAGGGAGCAGTGGGACAAGGTGCAACGTTCTATTTCAAATTTCCTGATGGAGGTTAGCTTTGAACCAGAGGAGCCTACTCTTAGTTGAAGACAATCCGGATGACGAAGAGTTGATCAAGATAGCGTTGGAGGAAAACCGCATAGGGAATCCTGTGGTTGTGGTACGCGATGGAGCGGAAGCTCTGGATTATCTTTTCGCTGCCGGTCGCTATACCGGTAATACAATGCCGGAAATGCCTGTGGTAGTGCTGCTGGACCTCAAGCTACCCAAGGTGGGCGGCCTTGAGGTTTTGCGCCGAATGCGTGCGGATGACCGGTACCAAGCTTCTTCCTGTGGTCGTGCTCACCTCCTCGAAAGAAGAGGAGGACCGGCTTCAGTCGTACGCCCTGGGCGCCAACTCCTACGTGCGTAAACCCGTGGAGTTCAGCCAGTTCGTCGAAGCTGTTAAGCACTTGGGTCTATACTGGTTAGTTTGGAATGAACCACCGCCGATTGACTAACGCGCGGGACGGCGGCCATGGGGCGCCGCGGATTCCTGCGTATGCGGGAACGAAGACTGAGAGGATGTCCTGTCCCACTAATTCATTTTGCGATAACGGTCATTGCCCTCGCGGAATCGCTGTGACTGAGGAACTCCGATGCCTAACTGCCTACGTGTACTGATTGTCGAAGATTCGGAAGATGACGCTCTTTTAATGGTCAATGAGTTGGAATGTGCAGGTTTTCAAGTGGCTTACAAACGCGTGCAAACAGCGGAACAAACCAGCCATGCTCTGGCCGGGGATATCTGGGACCTCGTTGTCGCGGACTACAAGATGCCTCGTTTTAGCGGAAATGCGGCATTAAAGCTCGTCAGAGACCGTGGTTTGGATATGCCGTTTATATTGGTGTCCGGCAAAATAGGCGAAGAGACCGCAGTGGAGGCCATGAAGGCGGGCGCTCACGATTACGTGATGAAAGATAATTTGACGAGGCTGGTTCCTGCGGTTCAGCGGGAATTACGCGAGGCACAAATCCGTCGAGAACGGAAGCGGGCAGATGAGGCCCTACATGAGAGCGAGTTCCGGTTCCGCCAGATCTACGACCATGCCCCGGTGATGATGCACTCCCTCGACGAGGATGCGGTGATCCGGAACGTCAACACCAAGTGGCTGAAGGAAATGGGTTACGAGCGGGAGGAGGTCATAGGACGGAAAATTGATTTTTTGATGACCCCGGAATCCAGGCAGCGTCTGTGGGCAGCCCTCGCGAGATTATGGCGTGAAGAAAAAGTTTCCGACCTTTTTTACCAATACGTGAGAAAGCATGGCGCGGTCATGGACGTGCTACTTGACTCAGTGGTTGTGCACGACCCCGTCTGGGGAAAGGTCAGCTTGACTGTGGTTCGCGATATTACGGCCCAAAGGCGCGCTGAAAATGCGCTTCGCGAAAGTGAAGAGCGCTACAGGACGCTTATTGAAACCATGAACGAAGGGTTTGGTATTCAAGACGTCAAGGGAATCATCACATACGCAAACCACAAGCTTTGCGAAATGCTCCAGTGTTCGCAGCAAGAGCTGATTGGACGTTCGGCCAACGATTTCTTCGACGCTTTCGATCAGACAGTGGATCATTTGCCGAAAATGCTTAATGATACCTCTTACGAGGTCACTTGGACCGGAAAAAATGGTGGCAGAGTCGCCACGATCATGTCCCCCAGACCGCTTTTCAACTTCCAAGGCGAGTTCATTGGGAGCTGCGCGGTCATAACCGATATAAGCGAAAGAAAAAGAAAAGAAGAAGAGGTCTCACGCCTACGCCACCAGTTGGAACTGATCCTGAGTTCGGCCTGGGAGGGGATTCTCGGTTTGGATCGAGAAGGAAACCACATATTTGTGAACCTTGCTGCCGCGCGGCTCCTTGGGTACGAGGTCGAAGAACTCATTGGGAAAAAGACCCATGCAATCTGGCATCACTTCAAGCTGGACGGCAGCCCGTATCCTGAAGAGGAATGTCCTATCTACACTGCCCTCAAAACAGGTATTGCCTATCACTCCACGGACGAGGTTTTGTGGAAGAAGAACGGAACGAGTCTTACCGCTGAATTCGCTGTCAGCCCTATCAAGGAAGGATCACAGGTGATTGGGGCGGTGGCGACTTTCTGGGACACTACACGTCGCAAACGCGATGAACAAGTGATTCGAGCAGCCAGGGAAACACTGGAAGCCATTTTCAATGCCATCACGGAGTCGTTGATCCTGTTGGACAGAGATGGACTTGTCGTTTCAATGAATAAAACCGCTGCCGAACGACTTGGCGAGACCGAGGAGAAACTAACCGGGCGCTCAATATACGATCTGCTGGCCCCGGGCACTGAAAATAGAAGGGCTGAATACGAGACGGTAATTCAATCGCGGAGGCCGTCAAGATTCGAGGACAAGCAGGGAGAGATGATTCTTGACCAGCACGTGTACCCTGTCTTCGGGCCTGACTCCAGCGTGGAGAGACTCGCAATATTCGCTCGTGACATCACGGAACAAAAGCTTACGGAAGACGAACTCCGTCAAAGCGAAGAACGTTTCAGAATGATTTTCGAAAGCGCTCGTGACTGTATTTACATCAGGGACCGGAATCAGAAGTACACCCATGTAAATCCCGCTATGGAGAAAATCTTTGGCCTTCCGGCGTCCGAACTGATCGGGCGCACTCCCTGTGACCTAATGACTCGAGAACAAGCGGCGTGTACCGGCGGAAGCTGACACCCGTGTCCTGACAGGCGAAGTTGTGCAAACAGAACATGTTGTAACGATCAGGGGTTCGAACCTCAGAGTTCACACTATCCTGCTTCCGATGCACAACGCGGCTGGGGAGATCGTTAGCGTCTGCGGGATTTCGCGTGATGTCACCGACTTGCAGAGAGTGGAATTCCCTCCACATGAGACGATTGAGAAATACCCGTCAAGGGCCATGAAATCAATACTCAACAACGCAAATCTGGCCGCGAAGAGGAATACCACTGTATTGCTGTTGGGCCAGAGCGGGAGCGGAAAGGATCACCTGGCCAGATACATTCACAATCGTTCCAGCCGTGCTGACGGCCCGTTCTTCTCAATCAATTGTGCGGCCATCACGCCATCATTGGCCGAATCGGAGCTGTTCGGCCACGAGCGGGGAGCTTTTACAGGAGCAGTCGGTCGAAAAAGGGGGCTTCTGGAGTTGGCTGACGCAGGCACACTACTGCTGAATGAAATTGGAGAGCTTTCTCTCCCGTTGCAGTCTAAGCTCCTTTCTTTTCTGGACACGCGAAAATTCACTCGTGTCGGCGGTGAGAGAGAGATCCGGGTAAATGCCAGACTCATCGCCGCTACCAACAAAGACCTTGAGAAAGAAGTTGAAAATGGAACATTTAGAAAAGATCTTCTCTACCGACTCAATGTAATGTCCATAACAGTTCCAGCCCTTCGAGAGAGGATCGAGGACATCCCGCTTCTTGTTCAGGAGATCCTATCCAAAATCCGCGTCGAATTGCAACTACCCGAAATCCCTGTCGTCGGCGCGTCAACTATGAATGCGCTAAAACAATATGACTGGCCCGGCAACGTCAGAGAGCTTCGAAACGTTCTGGAGCGAGCTTCGATACTGTCCCCGGGTAAAGAAATAAGTCTGCCCTCTGTGGGATTGCTATCTGCTGAGGACAAGCCGCTCGAAGACTGGTCATTCCAGGTTTCCTTCCCCTCCGACAAGGCTGTAACCGAGATTCTGTACGAACTCCGGATTGCACTTGCTGACGAGGCTTTGCGCAGATCCAGGGGTAACAGGAAGAATGCGGCGCGCCTGCTCGGGATTTCCCGCGACACTTTCTACAGGTACATGAAGAATGGAGCGAAAGATCAATAATTGAAGACCTGTCCGACACTTCGGACACCCCTTAGCGCCGCTGGATTTTCCGGACACATATTGACCTGAAATTACTGAGATCAGTGAAGTGTGTCCGATTTGCCGCGCACATATTATTGAATTAGGGAACTCTCCGGTTCCGCTGACAATCTCCTCTTTGCATGACAACTACTTGATTTTACGTTTACTCTGCCACGGAATCGTGCTTTGGCATGGAAAGTGCTCTTCAATCTTCATAAATCTCGCCCCAATTAGTACGACCTGCGGCAGGCTCCGGCAAAGTTCGGTAATTGAGTGGGAAATATATTTGAATTTGGGGGGGGAGTTCCCAAAAGGAAGACCCGGGGCGAGGTTTTCTAAGTTCATCCGGCAATTATCTCCCCCCAGTCGGGTGAACTGCTCGGTCTCGCACGAAGACGAGGTACGGAAACGTTACAGGGGGTCTTTGGGGTCGAACTATCAAGAAAAAAGAATATGGAATTTGATATGAGGTGATGGATGTTGAAAGAAAAACTGATTGACGATCTCATCGAAGCTGGATGGTGTGTGTTGGATACTTACTTTAGCGAAGCAGCATTTCAGAACTGGCGGGAACGGGCCCTCGTATGCCTGACCGATCTCCTTGGTCCTGAACATGTGTATGTCCAACAATTTAACGATTGCCTACGACAGAGCGAAAAACTCAACCTCATGGCAGGAGCGGGAGTTTCTCGTAGCGGCCAAAGAAATCGCGGCCAAGACGAACCCGGATGCCGGCCGTGCCCTTCACTCCTAAACGACGGATGAGATCCTATGCATCGTATCATAAATTTCGGCTATCACATTTTGCGAGGTGTTATTCCTCAACGAGAATGCGACCGCTTTATGTCGGATGTGGCTTCACACATTGTGTCCGAAGCCGAGCATCTTGAAATGGAACTCTTTGCGATTAAGGAGAAAGTGGCGGAGTTTGAGGATCGTCTGAAAAGAGTGGCAGAATACTAAGGCCTTTGACTCATAAAGTCAGCAACGTATTTCGGGTACAAGTAGTGGGACAGGCATCTTGCCTGTCATTTCATGATCGACAGGCAAGATGCCTGTCCCACCAATACCGTGGCCCCGAAGCCTCGCTCATTGTCCTTGGTTGGAAAATGTGTCACTCGAATCATGAATTGGGCCACTAAGCATTCGGACAATTCTTGCTCATCCTGCGAACGCATGTTGGCCGTTCAACTGCATAGAGGACGGAATTTCAAAGCGTTCTCGCATACGTTCTATACGTCCCTGTCCGAATTCTTCTATTCGGCCAAAATCGTAGTTCAGCGTGTCAATATTTCGGAAACCCTGAACAATGTAGCGCTTCACATTTCCCAAGGCACGTCTGATACGTTCCAACTGAGGTTCCTCCACGAGCCCTGGAATTGCGGTTGTCCGAAAGGTAACTTGCAGGTCTGAGTATCTCAAAATGTCTATGCTTCGTGTGATAAGACCGAGATCGATCGGCATTCCGGCCGCCCGAGAGTATTCCTCCGAGGTTAGAGGAGCTTTGATGTCCATAGAGACAGCGTCTACGAGCCTCAAGTCGATCAGAGCTTCCAGCATTTCAGGATTAGAGCCGTTGGTGTCCAGCTTGATCTTCAGTTTTCGGTGACGAAAGATCCTTAGCAGGTTGGGTAAAGACTTGTGGATCGTCGGCTCTCCTCCGGTAACGGTGATTCCGTCGATCCAGTTACCCCGGGCGTCCAGACTCCGCAGGATCTCCTCGACAGGATAATCGGGCAACGATCGGGGTTCCAATACCAGGTTGCGATTGTGGCACGCGGGACATCGGAATCCGCATCCACCGAGGAAAATCACGGAGCAAATCGTGCCGGGCCAGTCAAGAAAAGAGGTTGGTATAAACCCTTTGATGTGGAATGTATCGTTCATAGTATCGCCGTCCTGTCGGAACTCTCGGAGAGTAAGATTTGGGGGTGGAACTTATTTGATTAAGTTCCACCCCGGACCCCCTCCCGGCATAATCGGGCTATGGTTCACTGCTCAACTGCAGTGCTTCGTGAGATACTTTCTGATGTTTACTGCGCCGGTAATCACGTCTTCGGAATCGGATACCAGGATAGGAAGTTTCTTTTCCGAGAGCGACACGCATTCGTAATATGCCAATAAGGCAAGGGCTTCCGGATCCTCCCGGTTCAGAGTCATCACCGTAAGATCTTTCATGCTGCCGAGATCCACATTGGCTTTCACCCAATCGCACTTTCCGCAACCCTCTTTCGTAAAAAGATAAGTCATAGCCAACCTCCAATTCAAAATCTCTTATGGGTTACCCCTGGTCTGTGGCACCGCAAACATACAAAGGTTCCAGTTCTTCATTGCCGATTTCGGTCAGCTCCCCCAGGTCCAAAGGGCCGATAAGAAGACGAACCGAAGGAGGACGGGGGACCTGGATCGCTTGATTTCGAGCCCGATGGAGCCCAGTTACGAAGTAGTATTCGCAGCAGTTCCTCCAGGTCTGGACTTGCCTGGCGACTCCGGTTGGCGCTGCACTGCAAGGGACGAAGGTTCCTAATGTGATCAGAACCCCATTGATCAACAGGTAAGATGTGGTCAATCTCCCAGCCCTGAGCATCCCACCAATGCCCATAACGATCTCTCCTAATCGGATTGCCATAATCATCGTATCGAATGTACTCAGGGTCTCCGCCCCATGCGGGCCTGGCTTTCTCCCATACTTTTTGAATTGTCGTTGGATCCCATGTGCTCATGGTTGACTCCTAATCTGCGACCAGAGGAGGCCAGCATGCTAATCAATCTCAACTCTCATCCAATCCGACGTTGAGACTGAGGTTTCTGTATCTATCCTTCAGTTCGCCTCTTTTGCCCTTGTTCCAGCTCGAGACCTTCGTGAAGTAGCCGGTGATTCTCGTGATTTGCTCTACACGGTCAGACTTGCAATATAGACACAAGTCGTGAAGCCCTCGGCTGGTCCGTCCGCATGAGACGCAAGTCGTCAGTTCAGGAGAAAAAGCAACTTGATCGTTCTGTGTCAGCCTGAACGTTTTAACCACAAAGTTCGCCAGGGACTCCGCGCTCGGGCGGCTCTCTCCAAGCCACACATGAGTAAGGGAGCCGGCCTCGATCAACGGATGGAACAGGCCTTCTTTCTTGACTCGTTCGATGGGATCCACAGCGGCCCCGACGTTAAAGAGCGTGGAATTCGTATAATAGATCTCTTCGAGGCCGAGATTCCCTTTTACGACTTTCTGGGTTTCAGGAAAGAGCTTCATGTCCAGCTTGGCAAAACGATACGCGGTGCTCTCCGCAGGTGTCTGCTCCAACACAAATCGCATATTGTACTTCTTGCCCAGACGGTTCGCGACCAGATTCATGTGAGCTATCACCTTCAGCCCGAACTTGATGGCCTCTTTGCTTTCGTGAAGTTCTTCGCCTGTGTGGTACTGGACCAACTCGTTGAGCCCCACCATGCCGATCAAGTACGTGACCCGGTGCATTCTCAGGTAAGACTCTCCATCCCGATCCATGGTGAGAAGAGCCAGCGGGCCGGTTTCTCCTAGAGCTAGCAGACGCTCGATAAACGCTTTTTTCTGCAGATGGGCTTCGGCCGCCAGAGAAATCCTCTCAGCGATAAGGGAGTATAGCCTGGCGTCATCGCCTGCCGCTTCGTAGGAAATGCGGGGAAGATTGATGGTGACGTTTTGCAAAGCAGAGTATCGCATCTTCCAGGGCTGGACCGCGTCGTCGAGATCGCTCTTCTCCAACTTGAAGGACAAGCGGCAACACTCCGATATCTTGGCGGTCTCCCCTCTGTCAAACACGAAGTAAGTGTTTCCTTTTTCCGAGGCTATGTCACAAATGTGGTGCAGAAACTCTTCATGCCCGGGAGTTTTGAAGAACTTTTCCGTAATATGAACCAGAGGCTTCGGGAAGAAAAAGGGACGCCCTGCGCCGTCACCTTCGCGGTAAATGTCGAAAAGCGTCCAGACGAAATTCTGAGCCTCGGGGAGGTATTCTGCGTACGTGTGGCCGGTAAAGGTCCCTCCCGGTCCTATCGCCGGCACATTTTCAAAGTGCTTCGGGATTTCCCAATACAAATTGATGTCAGTGAAGATAGCCTGGCCGCCTCTGGCCACGGCCTGTTGAGAGAATTCAAATATCAACATCTGTGCCAATTGGCGCACTTCTCTTTTTGGTAGCCCCCTGAGGTAGGGCGCAAAAAAGAGATTCACGGCATCCCAGCCTATAGCGCCCGCAAAATGGCTCTGCAAAGCCGCTGCAAACTTTACCATGTGGGCCAGCAGCACCTCAGGATGCTTGGCCGGATTGGCCATAGCAAGCGAATTGGGCAAGTTCAGACCGAACTTCTTAATGTATTCCAGTGATTGGCCGGAGCAATAGGGTCTGTCGATAAAACCCAAGTCGTGAAGATGAATGTCGCCTCGCATGTGGGCGTCGCCGACACTCTGATCGAAAACATTTAGCAGAGCGTATTCCTTCTTTATATTTTCCGCCAAGGTCAGGTTTGTGGCCTCAGGCCCATGAGGCACATTAGCATTCTCTTTGTTCGGACGCGTGATAAGTTGATCCACATCGTACAACGGCACCCCAAGCCGAGTGTGCAGGCGCCGCTCAGCTTCCAATCCTCTCTCCAGGAGCTTCGCGTTAACCATCTCTCTAATGAGAGGGGAAGTGATAACTTTGATACCGCTTCGCTTTATGTCATTTTCGACTTCGAGGCTGATATCTTCTGCAGTTCCTTCATCAATAAACGTTTCTCGGAGCAGTGCATCCACGATCCTGCTGCGATCCCAACCATCCATGGCTTCACTGGAGGTCCTGACGAATAGAGCCATATCGGTAGTTTCAAGATGACGCGGACTTTCTTTCCTGTACTCCTTGATCTCACTTACGCTAGCCATAGCAATCCCCCATTCTATTGATGCCATCTGTAGTTAGCCTTTATGTCCTTTCGGCTCAACTCTTCCTGCCGGATTCCAGGCCCCGAACCCAACCGGCACCGGTATTCCGGTTAAGACTTCGGCGCGCAGGTCACGCTTAGCACTAGCGGCCAAACCAAACTCACATCCCCCTTGCCTTGTTCTTTATTATAAAGCTTTCTTCCGGGAGCTTCGGGACTGCTGGATACTTATTCCAAAAGTACCCGGAATTCAGTGCTGAATGACACTTTGATGCCGCCAACGCAGCGGATCATCTTGTGGGGTGCATCTTTATCGCCACAACATCTAGTGTGTCAAGGAGAAAAATTGTGACCTGATGTCCGCGAGGGGTATACATCCGAAATTGCGGCCTATATTTTTTAAACTAATAATATTACTAAATTAAGCATAAACCCTCGAAAAACTGAAAGGCCCGGCCCCCTGTTTTCTACATCCGAACGGACGCGGTCGCGTGACACCGGGGGGCGACGGACGCATCCACTCCTAAAGCAATGTCGGGCCTCATAAAATGAGACGATTCCTAGCCGACTCGAACACTGTCCGAGTTGCGCAGAATTATGTATATAAACTCTTCATCGGTATAAGGGACTGTGGGAAAAGGTCTGTTCCAGTACTTGCGGGATTGAGCGGCCAGATCTGCGAGCTGCATGCTTCCGCCCGCTTTGGCCAGAACTGCTTGAATCACGGTCATTAATGGAGTTCGAATCTCGACATCCCCTTTTTTGTTGAGTTTCTCCACATCGGCAAGTGAAGGAGCGGACGCGAGATCCCCAAGAAGTGAAACGGTCACTTTACTGATATCGCCCTGAAATGCGCTCGTCAACGAGGTGCGAGGCCTCGGGATATTCCTCGCGGAAGCAAGCTCCGGCGCCTCAAGATCCTCCGTTTCATCCGCTTCGGGCGCGATCACGTCCGAGATTTCGGCCTCAGATTGCGCTTTGGCAACCTTTCCTTTTGTTTTCACCTTTGCAGACATAGCATCCTCCTGTGAGACCTCCTCATCGACCGGATTAGCAGTCACGTGGCTTAGGTGCGCGTTACGTTCCCAGCCCCATACCCCGCGGCCACAATTGCCAAGCGCCCCCGCTCTGACTTGGAAGCGATCTCATTGAAATATTTCATAAATTAGGCGATTTTAGGCGCGCCGCCTACTTTTGTCAATGATTTAATGATTCAGGCCGTCACCCGGGCATAGCCGCGCAAAATCTCATCGTGCAATCACAGAAGATCCGCAACCGCTTGATTTTGTTTCACGCGCTATCGCCCGACGGTATCAGAACTTCGGCAGCAGAAACGGCCTACTCTTCTTATATTCCTCGTATTCTAAACCGTATCTGAGTTGCAGCTCCTTTTCTTCGATCAATTTGATGTAGCAACTCCCTATAACCAGGCCGAGCAGAAGCATGACGATGCCGATCGTTATTGAACCGTAGTAGATCCCTGTACCAAGATAATATAGCAAAGCCCCAAACGCCATGGGATTTCGGCACAATTTGTACGGGCCCGACACGATGAGTTTCTTGGGTGGTGCGACTGGAACCGCAGTGCCTTTGCCCACTGTTAGGAAAGTCAAAACAGACCATGCCATAAAGAACAGGCCGACGATTGCGCACACCGCACTGACGCCGAGTTCCAGAAGCTTCGTTCGTTCCGCAAGGACAAATTTGTCCAGAGCATATCCCGCGAGGAAGAGAAATACAGGGATAACAAGGACAAAGGCCACTGCTCCGGCCAGCCCTATCGCTATCCTGTGACTGAGGGGCCGCTCTTTCCGGGTGGCCTCAACCAGACGTTCCACATACCTCTGAAGAGCCATCATTCCACTCCTTACGAAGCAGTCGATCCCTTCTCTTTGAGATTCAAAGCGTTTTTCACCAGTTGCTTTTCGCGGTCAAAGCTTACAATTCGCTGGAGCATGATCTTCTGTGCCATGACAGGCCCTGCCCCGTGCCAGGTTCCTACGCCGTGCATTCCCGCGGTCCAGTGTTGCAGAAGCTTGTGAACCTTAAGTATGTTTTCGGTAGGTTCGTCCGAACCGAAGCTGAAGAATTCCTCCACGTAAGCCTTGGTCTCGGGATTCTTTAGCTCTTTCAGGGAAGGCATGGTAACCACAAGGCCCCCTCCGATATCTCCTGCAAGGGCCATTGTCCTCCAGAAGGCGTTGCATATATTGAGTTTGGCTACATTACCCATGATTTCGTCCGGCAGGAAGACGCCGGAGCCGACGGGATCTTCCGAGCCCATTTGGGCCGCAGCAAGCCCGCATGCACGGCCTGTCTCTCGAAGCACCACCATTTCCGTTATCTGCTCGTTGATGTGAGCGACCGTGTCCAGGCCCTTGTATTCCTGAACGAGCTTGCAGGCCCCGATGATCTGATTCATGAAGCCTACCTTGCAGGTCCCGCCACAGGTCATGCGATGCGTTCTGGCGAAGCGCGAGACAAACTTGCCCGAAAACTTGTACTCGCCGCAATGAAAGACCCTGTGCCACGGAACAAACACATTGTCGAAAACCACCATCGAAGTTTCACGCTGCCCGAACAGGGGATTACCCAGCTCGTAGATATCGTCGGCCAACTCTCTTTCCGCAGAGTAGGGGGAGTATTGGCATATATATGTGATACCCTCCGCGTCGACCGGCACGGCAAAAGCCACGGCATAAGCTTCTTCTCCTTCGCCGTGCGACGACTGCGGGAGGACTATCAGCTCGTGGCTGGCATACGCGCCGCTGATGTTGATCTTGGCGCCTCGCACCACAATCCCGTCGCTTCTCTTTTCGACAATCTTTAAGGACAGGTATGGATCCGGCCAATCCAGGGTTTTCTTCTTGCGGCTCCCTCTGGGTTCTGTCAGGGCCCCGGCCACTGATAGGTCCTTTTCTTGAACCACCTTCAAGTATTCTATGAAGCGGGAATGATATTCGGTGCCGAGCTTCCGATCCATCTCCCACGTGGTCGCGGCCAAGGAATGAAAAGCATCGTATCCGACACACCTGTAGATACAGGTACCTAACATTTCAGCGGTGAAAGTCCCGGCTTTGGCTTTGGAATCCAGGTCTTCGATGCTTGCGCTCACGTGAGTGTAACGGTTGACCGTATCGCCGATCAGAGGAGAACGGCACGTCATGATGTCCTTGTATCTTGGGTCAAGAGCCCATTGATAGCTTGCCTTATTAGCCTCGACCACAGTGCGGGTATTTGGATTCTCGAGCACATTGCCCACGCGGTTGCCGTTCATAAATACTCTGGGGTTGCATTTCTTGAAGCTTGCTTCAAAAGCCTCCGGGGTCATTAAGGCCATATCTTGTCTCCTATTGCTTTTGTTCCGCCGGCAATGACTTGTCCGAAATGAGATTTTCCGGCGGGGTCAAGGTCGTATCCCTCTCCATCCGAGTCGAAACCTCCATCCTGACAGCTAGGACCAGCACGTCGACTTGTGCAGCGCCGGCGCGCATAATAGTCTTGGACGCTTCGGCAATGGTTGAACCCGTAGTACTCACGTCATCCACCAGCAAGATGTTACGTCCCCGAATTCGGTCGGGACGCTTCACTCCGAACGAGCCCCGCAGATTTTTGACTCTTGCGGCTCTGGTGAGCCCCACCTGCGGCGCCGTATCCTTCACTTTTTGGAAAGAGGTGCGATCAAGGGGGATTCCGGTGTCCTTTGACAGCCTTTTCCCGAGTTCCACGACCTGGTTGAAGCCGCGTCGGATCAGTCTTGTCCTATGGATCGGTACAGGCACGATGAGATCAAAGTCTCCAGACTCAAAATGCCTTCGAAAAGCCTCGGTCAAGATAAGCGAGAGTGCAGGGGCTATATGCAGGGCACCTGCGAACTTCAATCGCAACAGCGCGTCCCTGACAGTTCCTTGATAGTATACACCGTATCGGGCTCGCTCATACCGCGGTGGATCGGTAAGGCAGCGACCGCATCGGCCGGAGGGCGCGAGCGAAAGACCGGGAATAGGGAGACCGCACTGAATGCATATCGGTCCGCCGACCCGGTCAATGGAATCGCGGCAATCCTCGCACAGGGAAGCCCCTGACTCCACAGAGGCGGACTCACAAAAGCTGCATACCGGAGGGAAGAAAAGATCCGACAGGGCGTCTTTGAACAAATGAAAGCCATTCCTTAGCATCAATCCAGTCTCCGTCAAGCACAACTAAGGGCCAGTTTGGTACGCCGCTTCAAAGTTAATTCGGCTCAGTCATTTTGCATGAGCATGTAGGATGTGCTGAACCCTGCCAAGGCAGGGGAAGCGCATCGGCCGCGTACGCGCTCCGTCTTACACAATCGATGCGCTTCGCTTCGCTCAGCACATCCTACAAAATTGCTGCTTAACTTAACGCGAATGCGCGGAACGCGGGATTTCACTCCTCGCAATGACACTGTCCTATAATCTGGTTCTTTGGCAACGACATAATTCCGAATCCTTTTTATCATAACATTCAATTCAGGGGCCGCGGCCTGCTTTTTTTGCAACGGAAAGTATATTTGAGATAGAATAGCCCCGTTCCGGCGATGAATGGGGAAATAAGGAAGAGAATGCTGGAAACGGACCTCATAACTCTGATTACCGATTTCGGGACTCAAGACGGCTTCGTCGCTCAGATGAAGGGAATCATCCTGGGAATAAATCCGGCGGTCCGCCTGATCGACGCGACACATGACATTCAGCCCTTCTCTATTCTGCAAGGGGCGCTGGTGCTAAAGGGCATGTATCCGTATTTCCCAAGGGGAACTATACACGTAGCCGTCGTGGATCCCGGAGTGGGAAGCGACCGGAAAGGAATTGTGCTCCGTGCTGAGGGCCAAACGTTCGTGGGCCCGGACAATGGCTTATTCTCTTTGATTGTACCCGGAGATAAGTCCCGGGAAATCCGAGAGATCCAAAACCCTGCTTTCATGCTACCTGAACCTCATCCAACATTTCACGGCCGAGATATATTCGCTCCGACCGCGGCGCATCTTTCGGCCGGGAAACCTTTTCATGAAGTGGGGCCGCTCGTTGACCATCCGGTGAGGATTTCCATCCCTTCGGTCGAGAAGAATCCCCAAGGATTGGAAGGTGCGATAATTTATGTTGACCGATTCGGTAACCTGACCTCTAATATTAATAGCGGTATGCTGACCGGAACTGTGGGAAGCGTTTGCCTCGGTAACGTTGCCATTCAGAGGCTGAGCCGGTTCTTCGGAGAAGTTCCTCTAGGAGAGCCGTTGGCGTTGATCAACAGTTTCGGCCTGCTGGAAATAGCAGTCAATCGAGGTAATGCCTCACAGATGCTCGGAATCGGAAAAGACGAACCAGTAAGAGTTCTCTGGGCCTAGATTCTTAGTAGCGAATCGCCAAGTATCGGGCATACGGCCACGTAGTGTATTCAAATGAAGAGCCACGCATTTGACAGACTACAGAAAAGTAATGTGAAGAGACCGAGATTATTGGCTCTCACTACTTCCTATCCATCCGACGAGGACGACCCCTCCGGCGTGTTCATCGCTAAACTTCTCCGGGCCATTAAAGACAGAGGTTATCCCGTAAAGGTCGTGGCCCCTTCCAACGGGAGCTTCTACGGCCGGCGTTCCCTGGACGGTATTGACACGGTGCGGTTCGGATATTTCCGACCGCGATCCCTGGAGAAGTTGACGAGAGGCTCAGGCGGCATTCCCGAAAATATGGAGCGAAGCTTCCTGGCCCGGTTGCAGCTCTTACCTATGATGGCGGCTTTCCTGTATATTGCTCTACGCGAAGCCGGCGACACGGAGATCGTATACGCGAACTGGCTGGGCGCGGGGATAATCGGGGCCTTGGTGAATCTGTTTACCGGCCGGCCATTCATTGTCTCTTTCAGGGGGGACGACGGGTACCTGGCTCGAGATCGGCTTTTCTGGAGAGTGCTTACAAAGTGGGTCAGTCGGCGTTCCTCTGTTATAGCTCCTGTGAGTGGCGAAATTTTGCGAATCATGCTGGACCTCGGCCTTCCTGCCGAGAAATGTCACCTTCCCCGTTTCGGCGTGGATACGGAAATGTTTCACCCCACCTCGAGCCCGCGTGATCCTGGGGAAGATGTGCGGCTTCTTTTCGTCGGCAGTCTTATCCTGAGGAAAGGGCTCCATGACCTTCTCGAAGCGCTCTCCGACCCCGCTCTGGACCGCGTCAGGCTTATCGTAGTCGGGGACGGGCCTCTCGCGTCCCGATATGCTGCTCTTTGCAATCGCTTCGGCCTGAGGAACCGTACCGAGTGGAAGGGCGCTGTTTCCCCTGCTGAAGTGGCCAGACTCATGCGCTCTTCCGATCTCCTTTGTCTGCCCAGTTACATGGAAGGAAGACCCAACGTGGTGAATGAGGCAATGGCATCGGCCTTGCCGGTGATCGCGACACGAATTGGAGGTATTCCCGATATGGTGGAGGAAGGAGAAACTGCCTTCCTATACGATCCCGGCAACGTGGAGGAACTGCGCGAGCACATTCGGACTTTGGTCGCAGACGGGGAGTTGCGAAACCGGATGGGGAGGGCAGGGCACGAGTTTCTGATCAGTTCCGGCGTGAGCTGGGATTCCACCGCGGAAGAGTTCGATCTGCTCTTTTCTCGGCTGATGGAGCAAAGGTGAGAAAAGAAACAGGGGGATCACAGTCATTATCGGCCCCTGTTCGTGAAACAAAATGCGGCAGGTCAAGGATGAGGTAAGCGCTCGGAAACAACCTCGCTCCCGGTTTCGCCCCTGAAGCCGGAACGCTAGCAATGAAGCCGACTGCAACCCGACAGCCTCTATCTACTTGAACCGCTTTGTCGCATCCGAGTAGGCCTTGTGCAAATCATCAACCGCCTTGCCCATTCCGGTTTTGAGCTTACCCCACACTGTACCCGAGGAGGCCCGCAGTTCTTGCAATTTTTTCTCGGCCGCGTCCTGCTGCTTCTTGAGAGTAGCGATACTCGATTGGATTTTCGTATAGGCCTCGCCTTGGGCGGTCTTTGCCTGTTCTTTCAGTTTCTCCATCATCTTGGAAGCATCAGCTAGCTTGCTTTGAATCACATTGATATAATTCTCTTTTTCCTGCGCATTAGGCGTCGCCGCTTTTTGTTGGGGCTCCGACGTTCCCTGTTTAACTCCTGGTTTAGGAGCGACACCTTTCTCCGCCGCAAAGCTCAATCCCGCTACGGCAAAGAACAGAATCAATAGAAATGTTCCGATCAGTTTAATTGTTTCCATGTGTACTCCTCATCAATTGTAGTTAGTCATAATATACATTGTTGTTTTAGACAGGCCAAGAGAAAAAAGGTTTGCGACTCGTTTCACGGTCGCCGGCCACGTTCATTGTCTAAGATCTACCTTAACCGCGTGCATCAACATTCCCAAATTTGCTTGGCGGTCTGGGTTCTGTGGGTTCTTTTCCGGGCAGGGTCTGAAATCCAGATTCGAATGACCAACGATGATTTTTTTGTTGCAAAGAGATCAAATGTTCCCTATAGTGAGAACATGGCAATCACCACGAGACAAACGGAAATTCTCCACTTCATCGCCAATTTTCAAGCCCGCGAAGGTTTTCCTCCATCCGTGAGGGAGATCTGTAAAGCATTGGGGCTTGTATCGCCGGGAAGTCTGCTCAAGCATTTGCGAGCATTGGAACTGCAAGGACTACTTAGCGGGACTCCAGGCAGGAAGCGAGCCTGGAAACTGACCGGCCGGCCCCCGCAAGTTTCTGTCCCCTTGATCGGCCGGATTGCCGCAGGCACTCCTATCCTTGCCGAAGAGAACAGAGAAACCGATCTGCCTGTTGACCCAAAACTGTTCGGATCTGAAAAGGTCTTTGCCCTGTGGGTCAAAGGAGATTCCATGATAGACGCCCAGATTCGCGACGGAGACTTCGCAATTATTCGACCGCAAAATGAAGCGGAAGAGGGGGAAATCGTCGCGGTCCTAGTGGAAGGAGTGGAACCTGAGGCTACTCTTAAGGCACTTCGCCGGACCAATGAAGGCCTGGAGCTTCATTCCGCGAATGACGCTTATCCTCCGCTGATCTTTAAAGGCTCGGATCAGGCCAAGGTGAGGATTCTGGGGAAATTGGTCGGGATTATACGCCCGAGACCGTAAAGTTTTCCACGCGGATATCGAAAATTCCTACTTGAGCAGTTAGTTCTGGTTCCCAAGCTCTGCCGGGGAACCCATATCTCGCGGGCTCTGCCCGCAAACCGGCTTCATTTCACCATCATAGTCGAGGCAGAGCCTGGGAACGAGAAAATGTAGGCGGGTATGGCGAGATGTAGGGGCGGGTTTCAAACCCAATGCTGTTGACTTAAGCCGGACGTCTCTTGCCCAGGAGCTTTTCCTTCGACGAGGCCTTGACCTCGTCATTCCGGCGGAGGCCGGAATCCAGGTTTTCCTAATCTCCCCTGGACCCCGGCCTTCGCCGGGGTCCAGGTGGGGTAGATGGAGGTCCCTTAATTCAACAGCATTGGGTTTCAAACCCGCCCCGACTATTCATAGCCGGGAGGGAGAGTCTGAGCGACTCCCAGGGCCAAAACCGGGAAAATGGTCATACTATACAACGCGGTGCCGAGGTTCCAATGGTCTGCAATAAATCCGAAGAGAGGCACAGCTACTCCCCCGAGGCCGATTGCGAGCCCCAGAGTCACACCCGATGCCACTCCGATACGGGACCGCAAATACCCCTGTCCCATGACCACCGATACCGTGGAACTTGCTGTAGTGTTTACACCCACCAGGCCAAGACAGACCAATCCTATAATTCCCGGCTCAGCCATAAACCCCAAGAGAAGCAAAGGAATGGCCGCAAGGGTACCGACCAGGACGGATTTTAGCCCTATACGGTCCCCAATATATCCGCCTATGACTGCTCCCACTGCGCCCGACACTAACATGACCGTCAACGCGCCGTTTGCTTCAGCGATGGATGCCCCGCGCACTTTCACGTAGTAAAGAGGTATGAAGCTCATCAGCCCGAAAAACACGGACGTTCTCAGCACGATCACCGCGGTGAGTCGCGCGAAAGGGCCCCATGGAGTCCGATTCTCGGATGCTTCGGACTTCGGCCCCGGAACTGGAGGCCGAAACTTGATGAGGTGAGGCAATTCCCGCATGAGCCACAGCGCTGCAACAGTTGTAGGCAAAGCCATCCACATAGTGCCCGGAAGGCCAAAGGTTAGGATTAAAGGCGTCACCAAAATGGGTCCAAGTGCGAACCCAACTGTTCCTCCGACTGTGAAGAAACTCATCCCGGTGGCTCGTTGCCTGGACACATAATTGGCAAAACGCGACCCCTCGGGATGAAAAGCCGCAACACCAGCGCCGCTCAAGAGCACGCTCGCCACAATGAGCCAGTATGACGGAGCTAATCCGGCAAGGGCAATGCCAAGCCCTCCTGTAAGCACACCGACGGGCATCAACCACGGGAGAGGATGACGATCGGAGTAAAATCCCAGAAACGGCTGAATCAGAGAAGAGATGAGAGTCGCTGCGAGGACCACTCCCGCGGCAGCGGTGTATGAAAGACCGCGGGTTACGACGAGGCTGGGGAGCAAAGCCGGGACAGCTCCTTGATTTACATCATTGAACATGTGACTGATCGCCAGAAGGACCAGTGCACGATAGTCCATGTCGTTTTCGTTCACAAATGCTCCTCTTTCTCGCCCATCAAGCGATCGCGGATCTCAAAATTGTCGATGGACTCCGTCCGGGAACTCAGGGGCGGCCGGCCTCAGACCGGTCATTCGGGACATCGATCATTAATTCTGAGAATCGACAAATTTCCGTAATTTGGCGGGCCACGCGGTGAGTTCCGAGTCATGCGCAGACCATATCAGTATAGGTGGACAGATATTGATGTCCAATATATTATTGGTACCGTATTAAGACTCTAAAGGTATCAATACATGGAACTCCGCCACCTGCGCTATTTTATAGCTGTGGCCGAAGAACTTCATTTCGGACGCGCGGCGGAAAAGGTACATATTGCTCAGCCTCCACTTAGCAGACAAATACAGCAGTTGGAGGAAGAGATAGGCGTCAAGCTATTCCATCGGACCAGGCGTAGCGTGCGTCTGACACACGCGGGAAATACATTCCTGGAAGAAGCCCGCAAAGTCATTGATCTGTCTGAAAGAGCCGTCCGTCTGGCACAAAGGGCCAAGCAAGGGGAGATCGGTCGGCTGGTCGTGAGTTTTGTGGGTTCCGCGATTTACAGCTTTGTTCCGTCGGCTTTACGATCTTTTCGGGAACTCTTTCCGGATGTGGAACTAGTGTTGCGGGAATTTCCGACTGACCAGCAACTGGAGGCTTTCCGCGAAGGGGCTGTCCAGGTGGGCTTCCTTCGTCAGCCAATCAATGACGATGCGTTATTTATTGAGACTATTCTTCGAGAACCTTTGAGACTTGCCGTCCCGGCGGATCATCCCTTGGCCTCCACCCCACGCGCTGAGTTGGAAATGCTGGCGAAAGAGCCCTTTGTCATGTACTCGCGGCAACAGGGAACAGCCTTCTACGGAGAGATCATGAGCTTGTGCCATCGGGCGGGTTTCAGTCCGAAGGTGGTCCAGGAAGCGCTTCAGATGCCAACCGTTCTGGGGTTGGTATCTGTGGGCATAGGAGTGGCAATCGTTCCGGGATCAGTCCAAAATCTTCAGATGCCCGGTGTTGTTTACAGGGTTCTAACTGGAGTACACCAAACAACCGAGCTTGCCATGGCTTGGAGAAGAGACGATGAGTCGCCTGTCTCGCAAGCCTTCCTGAATGTGGCAAGAGGAATCGCCATGCAGTCCGGAACTCGCGGTCTGTACCAGCATGTCTGAAGTCTCGGAGATTAGGGACGTTTCTCCGGGCAGTTCAAATGCAACGGTTCTCGAACTTAATGACCTGAATAGCGAATGGCTCTGCGGTGTCGGTGGTCTTGCCGGGCCCAGTCGAGCGGGCATCTTACCCGCCGGATATCGTGAGGCGCACCGAGTTCAATAGGGTAGGCATCTTGCCGACCGTCGAGAATCTGGGGGGGACGCCAATCCTACCAGTGCGGGCAGGATGCCCACCCTACTGAAGCCGGAAACCCATGAGTTCTGTGCCCGAGTTTCGGAAAAGCTTCTTGGCCCTTTAACGAAAGGCGGGTTCCTCCGTCAAAATTGATAAGAAATTAAAAACGGAGGAATTTCCATGAACAAGCGCGTACTGTTACTGGTCTCGATGGCCGCCCTGTTGTCGATGAGCCTCGTACCCGTTATTTACGGTGCTCAAGACAAGCCGGTAGGGCCACCTGCTTCTTCGGCCATGCGAGGCGCAGGCCCGGATTCGTTCCACCCTGGAATGGGATGCATGATGGCCAAGTGGCATCATAAGTTTTCTCTGAAGGCAATTCTGAAGAAACTCGGTATAACCGACGAGCAGAAGTCGAAGATACGTGCTCTATACGTGGGATTTCGGGATCAAACCCGTAAGACCCGTATGGGACTGTTGTCTCTCCGGGACGAAAAAAAGACTATGATGCTCTCCGGAAAAGTCGATCAGACAAAACTCGCTCAGATGGACGATCAAATTGTCAAGCTCGTGAGCGACGTATTGAAAGAGAAGCTCAAACTGAGGAGAGATATTCTTGCTCAGTTGACGCCCGAGCAGCTAGGGCGTATCGCGGACTGGAAGGCAGGAAAGATGTTCCACCGTAGAATGGAGATGATGCACCGCTTGGGCGGGAAACGCCATGGTTTTTAATGCGGTGAATGGTGACTCCGGAGATTGATCCCTCCGGCAGGAGCTCCAGGGGATGTCGCGCATACGCGACTTCCCCTATAGGGGGCAAACTACTAAGATGGCGTCTTCAGTTTCATACGCGGCTCACTCTTCCACTTCCTACCCCCATCGCGGGCGGTAAGCGCAGAGCCTCAATGTCTGAGCGATAGATTACTAGAGATCTCTTGCGGCCGATAATGCATGCTGCTTTAACGCCTGTAAGGCCACTTCCCAAACGGATTTTGTGCCTTCATTTGACGCATCCGGTGCAACCGCGGCGTTAGCCTTGGGGACGGAACCAACCACTTCTAACTTGACCCCTCCACGGCGACAAATCACGGGGCTGTCATTAGTGTGTCCTTCAGGAAAACGTGTCGCGGCAAGCCATCTTTGAGGCGAGAGATGAATATTGCGGAGTCATCGGTCCGATTTCCGATAACAGTGATCGTCAGAGTTCTACTGGTCATTGTTTTCGGCTACGTATGCTCCACGTTCCTCTCTGTCGAACTCAAACCTGACACTCAGCAGCCGACACTGGTCGTATCTACTACATGGACGGGCGCGGCGCCGGAAGAGGTGGAGGGTGAGATAACCACTCCATTTGAGGATGCTGTCGCCGGTGTCTCTAATATGCTGTGGACCCAGAGCTTTTCTACTTACGGTCAATCGTTTGTCGTTTTGTTTTACAAACCCGGTACGAATCTTGACCTCGCCGCCTCCGAAGTCGAAAGGAACCTTGATAAGGTTACCACTCTGCCGAGTACCGTCCAGCAACCACAGATCCTGAAAGCCACCGATAGAGTCAGCCTCCCGATCTATCAGTTCGCTCTTACCGGCGACGTCGATCTCGTGACTGCATCCACTTGGGCGGACAGGGACATTGTACCGCGAATACTGAGGCTGCCGGGGGTGGGGGACTGTCAAGATGACGGCAACTTGACCCGGCAAATGACCATCACGTATGACCCGCAACGCCTCAAAGCAAGGCATTTGACCGCCAATGACGTCAAGAAGTTCGTTGACATGGCGAATTTCAACCAGAGTGGCGGTTATTTTGTCCAAGGGACCCGTGAATGGACAATTCGGACCGTAGGCGAACTCCTCAGTGCCGCAGAATTCCGAAAGTTGATTGTTTCGAAGCCCGGGGATCCTATTGTCTATCTTTCTGACGTGGCCGATGTCCAAGACTCGTATGACCGCCCGAATTCTTACTCCCGCATAAACGGTCAACGGGGCATAATATTTAGCGTTCTCGGCCAGGCCGGCGCGAATATTCTCGACACGATTAACTCCGTTGATAAGGAACTCGAGCATCTCCAGAGAGACTACGGCCCGCGCAGTGCAAAATTTCAAAAGATGTACGACTCAAGCGACTACATCCGGGACGCGATCCAGGTGGTCAAGATCTCGTTGATTGAGGCAATCATACTCGTGCTTCTGGTGCTGTTCGTCTTTCTGAAGAATTGGCGGAGCATGTTCATCGTCGCCACCTCCATTCCGGTTTCCATCATCGGCACGTTCATAGGGATGTATCTGTTCAAGTATTCCATCAATGTTCTCTCCCTGGCCGGGCTGGCCTTGTCCATTGGGATGATAGTGGATGACGCGATTGTCATCCTTGAGAATATCTACCGCCATCGTTACGAAGAAGGAAAGAATATCGTCCGGGCATGTGTCGATGGGACCAATGAGGTGTCAACAGCGGTTTTCATGAGCACTTTAACCACCGCAGCCGTTTTCATGCCTGTCCTGTTGCTGAAGGGTGAGATTGGAACGTTGTTTGGTCCTGTAGCTTTCATCATATCCGTGGCCACTTTTTTGTCCCTGTTTGATGCCTTTACCGTAGTGCCGATGCTCGCGTCACGCTGGATGAAGGAGCAAAGTGAACCCCAAGGGCTCTGGAAGCGGATAATGTTTCCGCTGGCGCTGCTGGACAAAGCCGGAGCGAAGGTTTCGGACGGGCTTATATGGGCGCTGAGGTTTTTCCTGCACAGCGGCTGGCGCAAAGCCGCTCTGGTGGGATCGGTCCTTGCGCTTGTCGTTTTGTCCTATAGAGCCTTGCCGGGAATGGGTTATCTTCCCACGGGAGGCACGAACCTTATAAAAGTCCAGATAGCAACTGCCGAAGGAACCAACTTGGATGAGAACAGCCGACTGATGAAGATTCTCGAAGAGCGCTGGAAAAGGATCAAAGGAGTCAAGAGTATTATTGCTGTTCCAAACCGTCAGGATTCTCGGAACGCGATTTTCATAGTCTGTGAAAAGGAAGAGGACAGTGGTGTTTCTGTGGAGAAAATAGCGCGTCGAGCAAATGACTTGACCAGGGACCTTCCCTTCAAGTTTATAAACCCCATTCAGTTTCCCTTGTTCGGAAATATCTATACACGATCCAACATCGTGGATGTTCGTATCGCAGGTGACGGCTATCCGGTGATTCAACGGCTGACCGACCAGATTATGGATTTGGGAAACCATATTAAAGGGGTTGTTTTTCGTTATACAGATCTTTCTCTGCGGAAACCGGAAGTCCAGGTTCGCGTAGATCTTGAGCGGGCCGCAAATTTCGGATTTCAGGGTAAAGACATAGCCGACGCGGTAGAAGCAGCCGGAGGGGGGCAACAGACTGTAACGCAGTATGACGTGAACGGCAAATATTTCTATATTCAAGTCATGGGTCGGGAAAGCGATGTGAAAACCGTGAGCGATGTGGAGCGCATGATCCTTACTTCACCGGCAAATCCTGATATCCAGGTTCCGCTGACGAGCGTAGCAACCGTGGAAACTGCGTTCGGGCCACTGCAGATCAATCATTACAATTCGCAACGTGCAGCCCGGGTCCAGTTTACCATACAGGGGCGGCCTCTATCCTCAGTGTTTCGGGACGTGGTTTCCAAGATTCGATCGGACGTTCCTTTCCCCCTGGGTACAAATGGGTGCCCTTCGGCGCTATCAGATATCTCAAAACGCTCATGACGGCAATTAGTTTTGTGCTGCCGTTGTCCGTGGTGGTGGTGTACCTGCTGCTGGTCATGCAGTTCCAATCTTTCATTCGGCCTTTGGCCATCATCTTCAGCGTCCCGCTTTCCATCATAGGAGCGAATGTTTCTGGTGAAAGTTACCGGCGTCCACTTCGATTCGTTCACCATGCTCGGATATATTCTGATGGTGGGATTGGTGGTAAAGAATGCCATCATTCTAATAACATACGCAGTTCAGCTCATGGAAAGGGAGGGTATGGATCGGAATGAGGCTCTTGTCCTGGCGAGCAGGCGGAGGATGCGCCCGATCTTCATGACCGCCATTGCAATGGTTTCTCGGGATGCTTCCTCTGGCTGTCAAGCATGGAGCAGGTGCAGAGATTTACAACGGTCTTGCAATGGCAGTGGTGGGCGGGCTTTCCGTCGCAACACTCTTCACGTTGGTGTTCATCCCGGTTGTCCTTACGATCCTCGAGGATCTGAAGGCTCGCTTTTGGAAAGTTCGGCCGATTCACTTGGATGAGGTCGACGCAGACGCACCTCCGAGAACTAGCTGACACAGTATCGGTGGGCAGATTGCAGGATTGCCCTAGGGAATGACGATATCGCTTTTAGACTTAACATTTCGGGACCAAGTGCCGTCTCAAATAGAAGAGGGATCATACGCGGCGGATCTCGGCACAGGATGGCAAGAAGTGCACGGCCGGCGCTTATGGGCCTGACGGTGGACAAGATGCCCACCCCACTGCGCTGGACAGAGCGAATACCGAACCCAGGCCCCGCGCCACAGTGTCCGCGGCTTGTCCCCGAAAGATCCCAGTGGCATGAACAAAGACGATGAATTATCTGTGAGGCTCAGATGAACGTTGCCGAGTCATCGGTCCGATTTCCAATAACCGTCATTGTCAGGGTTCTCCTGGTCATTGTCTTCGGGTACGTTTCCCTTACTTTTCTTACTGTCGAGTTAAAACCCGATACGGAAGCCCCGGTACTATGGGTGACCACGAATTTCCCAGGCGCCGCGCCCGAAGAGGTCGAAGGTGAGATAACCACTCCCTTTGAGGAGGCCATAAGCGGCGTGTCGAACATGCTATATACCCAAAGCCTTTCATTTTATGGTCAGTCGCAGCTCACAGTATTCTATAAACCCGGAACCAATCTTGACCTTGCCGCCTCGGAACTTCAGCGGAACCTCAATCGGGTGACGACTTTGCCGCGGACGGTACAGAAACCGCAGATTTTCAAAGCCAGCGATCAGGTGAGCCTTCCGATCTATCAGTTCGCTTTGACAGGGGATGTGGATCCGGTGACCGCATCTACGTGGGCCGACAAATTCATAATCCCGCGAATACTAAGGTTGCCGGGTGTAGGCGACTGCAAGGATGACGGCAACCTCACCCGGGAGATGAGAATCACCTACGATCCGCAACGATTGAAATCCAGGCATCTGACCGCCAATGACGTGAAAAAGTTCATCGACCAAACGAATTTCAACCAGAGTGGCGGTTATTTTGTCCAAGGGACCCGTGAATGGACTACCCGGACAGTGGGAGAGCTTCTCGATGACGACTCCTTCCGCAAGGTGATCATTTCCAAACCTGGCGATCCCGTTGTGCATCTTTCGGACGTAGCTGATGTTCAAGACATGTACGATCGCCCGGATTCGTATGCTCGCATCAACGGAAAACGCGGGATAGTATTCAGCGTGTTGGGTCAGGCGGGTGCCAATGTCCTGCAGACCATAGGCGAGATTGATAATGAACTGAAGCTACTTCAGAAAGACTATGGACCGCGTGGGGCAAAATTTACAAAAATCTACGATACCAGCGACTACATCCGGGATGCCGTCAAGACGGTAAAGTGGTCCTTAATTGAGGCCATTGTGCTGGTCCTTTTGGTGCTGTTTGTTTTCTTGAAGAATTGGAGGAGCATTTTCATCGTTGCCACTTCAATCCCGGTTTCCATAATCGGAACATTCATCGGGATGTATCTACTGGGCTATTCAATTAATGTTCTTTCCCTCGCAGGACTTGCCTTATCCATCGGCATGATAGTCGATGACGCCATTGTCGTTCTGGAGAACATCTACCGGCATCGATACGAAGAAGGAAAAAGTATCGTCAAGGCATGCGTGGACGGCACTCGCGAAGTGGGAATGGCGGTGCTCATGAGCACTTTAACTACCGCAGCAGTTTTCATGCCGGTTTTGATGCTCACAGGTGAGGTAGGCACTCTGTTCGGCCCTGTAGCGTTCATTATTTCAGTGGCAATTTTCTTGTCTTTGTTCGACGCATTCACTGTGGTTCCTATGCTCGCATCCCGCTGGATGAAACAGGAGAGCGAGCCGGAGGGGCTACTGAGGCGACTGATGTCCCCACTAAAACTCGTTGACCAAATCGGTGCACGGGTTTCCAACTTGCTCATAGAGTCTCTGCGATTCTTCCTGGGCGCGGGATGGCGAAAAGCGGCATTGGTCGGCACGGTCCTTACGCTTTTCGGTTTGTCATGTTGGTCGTTGCCCGGGATGGGTTACCTCCCGACCGGAGGCACAAATCTCATAAAAGTATTGATCGAAGCTCCCGAGGGGACCAGCTTGGACGAAAACAGCAGGCTGATGAAGATTCTCGAGGATCGGTGGAAACACATCAAAGGAGTCCAAAGTATTGTCGCGACTCCGAACAGAGACGTGACCCGGAATGTCATCTTCCTAATCTGTGAGAGAGAAGAGGATAGCGGTGTCCCAATGGAGAAAATTGCTCGTAAAGCTTATGAGAAATCCCGCGATCTTCCTTTCAAGTCTGTGAACCCTATTCAATTTCCTCTTTTCGGAAATATCAACACCCGGTCCAACATCGTGGACCTACGTGTTGCGGGAGACAGTTACAAGGTGATTGAACCACTGGTCAAACAAATTATGGAAATCGGAAATGGCCTAAACGGAATTGTCTTCCGTCACACGGACCTTGCGCTGCGCAAACCGGAAGTCCAGGTCCGCGTCGATGAGGAAAGGGCCGCCAATTTGGGCTTTCAGTCCAAGGACATTGCCGATGCTGTGGAAGCAGCAGGTGGGGGTCAACAGACCACGACCCAGTATGACGTAGGAGGTCGATATTTCTACGTCATGGTTATGGGCAGGGAAAGCGACGTTAAGACGGTCGGTGACGTGGACCGCATCGTCCTGACTTCACCGCTTAATGCCGACATTCAGGTCCCCCTGACAAGCGTGGCATCCGTGAAAACCGCTTTCGGACCGCTCGAGATTGGTCACTATAACTCGAAACGGGCGGCGGATATTCAGTTCACTGTGCAGGGAAAGCCGCTGTCCGAAGTGTTTCAGGAGGCTATGTCCAAAATAAAGTCAAGCGTTCCTTTGCCTATCGGGTATGACGTTGTCCCGTTTGGAGCGGTCAACGAACTTCGAACTCTCATGCAGGCGATAAAATTTGTCTTCCCGCTTTCCGTGGTCGTGGTGTACCTTCTGCTTGTCATGCAGTTCCAGTCGTTCATGCGGCCCTTTGCGATCATCCTTAGCGTTCCGCTTTCCATAATCGGGGCAAACGTTTTGGTGAACCTCACGGGAGTCCACTTCGACTCGTTTACCATGCTGGGATACATCATGATGGTGGGACTAGTTGTAAAGAATGCCATCATATTGATCACGTACACAGTTCAACTGACAGAGCAAGGCATTGA
Organism: uncultured delta proteobacterium; assembly: GCA_963789265.1. Classification (GTDB taxonomy): domain Bacteria; phylum Desulfobacterota; class Desulfomonilia; order Desulfomonilales; family Desulfomonilaceae; genus CAWBBA01. The sequence continues at coordinate 1,390,283 of CAWBKB010000001.1, forward strand.
TCGAGAGGAGGCCCTGATTCTTGCAAGCAAACGTAGGATGCGGCCGATCTTCATGACGGCTATCGCAATGGTTTTGGGAATGCTTCCCTTGGCTCTCAAGCACGGCGCCGGCGCGGAGATCTACAACGGGCTTGCAATGGCGGTCGTGGGAGGTCTTTCTGTTGCGACACTTTTCACCCTGGTGTTCATCCCCGTGGTCTATACGATCCTCGAGGACTTGAAGACACGGTTCTGGAAGGTCAAGCCCGTCACGATTGACGACCTGATCGGAGAAACAGTTGACAAGATCGGCTGATCACAGATGCAATCAAGGTAAAACCATGGATGTTGTGTGTGCTTGTGAGTGCCCGACAACGCGCAGAGCCCGGGCCCAAACGATACTTATCTTCAGGAACTAACTGTACTGACGGAGTTTCCATGACTGCACGACTTCTCACATTCTCGTTGTTGATTTTGCTGCTGTTGGCCGGCTGTGGGACGCGACAGGACAAAGGGCTGCCCCCGCCGAAAATAAAAGTGGGTGTTGTCAGAGTTGAAAACGGCGACTTGAGGCAGAACCTTGAAGTAACGGGCAACCTTCATTTCATCGCAAATACCACTGTCTCGGCAGAGGTTTCAGCCCAGGTGAAGTCCATTGACGTACGTGACGGTCAGTTGGTGAAAAGAGGGCAAACCCTCCTTACCTTCGATGATTCCATGATTCGAGACGCGGCCGATCAGGCACAGGGTAATTTGCAGAAGGATGAAGCCACACTTGCCTTCAACAAGACCGACTGGGAGAAGAATGTCCCGCTGCTTAAAAGTGGAGCCATAAGCCGGACCACCTACGATCAAAAAGTGTCGGCCTACCAGAACGCCAAAGGCCAGGTCGAGGCCGACAAGGGGGCACTGGCAAAGGCTAAAGAGGATCTGAAGCACACTGTTGAAATTGCCCCCATAGACGGGGTACTTTCGAGCCGTTACGTCGAAAAAGGGGATTGGGTGTCGACAGGAGGAAAACTGTTCCAGATCAGCGAGTACACCACCGCATATTTACAGACTTTTCTTAGCGACAAAGAGGTTGGAAAGTTGAACTTCGATCGAGTCATTCGGGAAGGAACAGGTGTAGCGGTGGAAGTGGCGGTAGACTCTATACCCGGAAAAACTTTCAAAGGGAAGGTAGGCTACATTCAGCCGGTCATGAATCAGAATCGGCTCTTTGAAGTGCGCATTTATATTGATAATCGGGACATGCAACTTCTTGAAGGGATGTATGCCCGTGGCCGGATCCTGATCAAACGCATTCCCGACGTCGTCAGGATACCAATTGATGCACTGTTGGAGCAAGTTCGCAATAACGATAGAAACGCTGTTGTAAGAGTGGGCAAACAGTCACAAGCCGAGATAGCCCGAATAAAAATAGGCGCAACAGACAAAAAAAACGCACAAGTATTGGTCGGCCTCAAGCCAGGCGATGTAGTGGTGGTCGAGGGCAAAGAAGTCCTTAGCAACGGGCAGCCTCTCGAAACTGCCGTGGCGTCGTCAACCCCGGACCGGACAGTAGCTGAGGTGCCGAAAGACTCCCGGCACAGGGGCACTGACTGAGCTTGACGATTGACCGGTTCATTATTCTTCTCATGGCAAAAATCTCTCAGGCAGAAGTCCCTCCGTACCATTCGGCTTGTGGACGACAGGCACTGTTAGCCCTTACTACGACACTTGCTTTCCAGGTACACCAGTTCCTCCGGGTAACCGTTCAGTCTTGGATGGGTCAAATGTAGCGATGACTGTGGAGAGGGCTTTCCAGCTCGCCGTGAATGCAGTTCCCGAATCGACAAGGTGGAAGAGACTGTCTCAAAGCCATTTTGGTGCCTGGAATCGTGGCACGTTGACAACCCGGCGCTAAAGAAACTGTCCCAAAACTAATTTGATGAGCCAGAATCGTGCCACGATTCTGGCTCATTCGTATAGTCGTCGCCCTCACCCCAACCCTCTCCCAGAGGGAGAGGGAGCAGATACAGCGCAGTTTTGCACTTCCCTCGCCCTCTGGGAGAGGGACACAAGGTGAGGGATTCGTGCTACGATTCCGACCGCTTCATTGTTTTGGAGACAGTTTGTAAAGCACCGGGCTACTTACTGTCGCCCCGATTGGGCTCAAATGCAAGCGTCCCCAAGGGACCGGTGATAGCATAGCCCGGTTTCTCGCGCGAGACGCGGGATTGCCGGGGAAGGGGGCATCATGCAAGGACTTTTTTTCACGCCTCGATTTAGAGACAGTTTCGGAAAGCCTGCCCCCAGAGACTGAATGCTTGGTCCTCTACCTCAACGTACCCATTTGTGCTGCGCACGGAAGTGCGATAAGGTATAATTATTGCACATTACCGGACAGACGGCGGTTCGAGCCGACTGATTTCCTTCATTATCACACGAAGCGTCAGGAAGGCGGAATCACCGTTGCGGCAACATTGCAATCGAGTTGCAAAATAACTCGCTGTGGCTACAAACTTCCTGTTTGTTCATGTTGCTCTCCTTCATGACTGAACTGCCTCGATCCGGAGCGTCCCAACGCTCCGGTCGACAGAACCAAAGGGAGCGGAAATGGAAAACAATCAGGTGCTTCAGGCTATTCTGAACAGTGTCTCCGAAGGGGTCATGGCCCTGGATCGGGACTGGAAGATATTCTCCTGGAACCTCGCTGCGGAGAGAATTACAGGATTTCACAAAGAAGAAGTCCTTGGAAAAGAGTGCACGAAGATATTCCGGACATCTCTGTGTCGCGAGAATTGCCCGGTGGATAAGGCGCTCTCCTGCGGCCATCCTTACCATGATATCGCAGTGGCAATTCGAAACAAGAACAACCAGATTGTACATCTTCTGGTCAATGCCACACCCTTGTACGACGCTGATGGAAGCATCATCGGAGGGCTCGAGACCTTTAGGGACGTGTCTCAGAGCCATTGGATGCAGGAGGAGCTGCAGCAACAGTACGGGTACCGCACAATTGTCGGCAGAAGCCGGGCGATTAAGAAGGTCTTCGAACTGATGGCTGACCTCATAAAAACAGATACAACTGTTCTGATCCAAGGCGAATCAGGGACGGGTAAGGAATTGATTGCAAGGGCCCTTCACTTTTACGGGCCTCGCAGGGACAGGTCTTTCGTGGCTCTTAACTGTTCCGCGCTCTCCGAAGGAGTGCTTGAATCAGAGCTTTTCGGCCATGTGAAAGGGGCTTTCACCGGGGCGGTTAGAGATCACGTGGGAAAACTGGAATTGGCCAACGGCGGAACCCTGTTTCTTGATGAAATAGGAGAGATTAGCCAATCCCTGCAAGTGAAGCTCCTCAGAGTCCTTGAGGAACGAGAATTTCAAAGAGTCGGCGACAACAGAACCGTAAGAATTGACTCAAGAATCATCACAGCCACCAACCGGGACTTATACAAGAAGGTCCTCGACGGCTCCTTCCGTGACGATCTGTACTATCGGCTCAGTGTGTTCCCGGTGCATTTGCCTCCGTTGAGAGAGAGAATTGATGACATTCCTGTTCTGATCGGCCATTTTATTGAAAAATTCAACAAACAGATGGGCAGGAGTATTCAAGGGATAACAGATCGAGTCCTGGACATCCTGGAAAAATATTACTGGCCGGGGAATATCCGGGAGCTGGCCAATGCCCTGGAACATGCTTTTGTCCATGCCCGAGGCGCGCTGATCTACCCTCAAGATCTTCCACAAAGCCTGCTGAATTCACCTCAGACTCCTCTCATACATAAAGCTCATGAAAGGGAAAGGGCTCTGGATCATGTTGAGCGGGAAATGATCGTTAAAGAGCTCGAGGCCGCGGGGTGGAACAAGACGGTCGCGGCGAAACGGCTTCGTATGGGCCGCTCCACTCTTTGGCGAAAGATGGAGAAATACGGGATAAGTCGATAGTCCCAGTTGTGAAACACTGTTTCATGGCTGGAACATTCGGCAAAACCCCGTTTATCCGACTACTTACAAACTTCCAGTTGATTATCGTTTCATCAGTGATCCTATCCTCACGCTTCCTTATCCCTCGACTCAGTTATCGCCGGCATTTTGATTCTGCTTTCTTTCCGACTACCCATCGAAGGATATCCTGAACCAGAGCGGGATATTATCTGACGAGAAAAGGTTTAGTTTGGTCGGCCGCGCTTTGGCACGCCGCTTGCTTTACTAAGGATCAGAAAGACACTCGGCCAATGGCGCCGGACCAAAAACAGAATCAGACTCCAACACCCGGCGTGCAGATCCCCAGCCTCAGAAACGAAAGGAGCGCGGGTCATGCCAAAGAAAATCTTGATTATTGATGATGAGCCGGATGTCCTCCTCTTCCTGGGGACGCTTCTCCGGAAGAACGGTTATGAGGTGTGCGAGGCGTGTAACGGCCAAGAGGGGCTGACGAAAGTCAATGAAGAAAAGCCCGACCTGGTCTGCCTGGATCTCCTGATGCCGGAGAAGACAGGCATCAAGGTGTACCACGAAATGAGGAAGGACGATCAGCTCAAGAAGGTGCCGGTGATCATGGTTACAGGCTTTTCAACTCCGGCGATCGGGTACATGGATTTCAAGAAGTTCATTCATGAAAGGTCGATTCCCGCGCCGGAAGGCTATATCGAGAAGCCTGTCAATAAAGAAGAATTCCTGAAAGCCGTGAAGGAAGTCCTCGACAGTTGAACTCGGGTTCTTGCCTCCCTCTAGGGCAATCTCTTTCACGAACGGAAAGTTGAGGTCCACTTGGGCCGCATTGTGGAAAAATGGACCGTCCTTTTCCGAAGCTTGGGGTTCAAAATCGGCTTGAGCGTAGGCTTGATCTTGCTCACTTCGTATATTGTCTTCATCTTTATCCTGCTCGATATCCAGCAGGATTTCTATTTCAATCGGATGATTCGCGAAGCGGACAGGTTCAGCGCAGCGGTTATAAGAGCAACAAGGCACAGCATGCTGAGCAACGATCCGAACGCCACAAAAACGATTGTTGCCGATCTGAGCACGCAGGAAGGAATTTCGGATATCCGGATCTACAACCACGAAGGGATAACCAGATTTTCTGCGCAACCTTCCGAGATAGGCGCTCGGTTGGACAAGAAAGCGGAGGCATGTTTTGCATGCCATTCAGAGGACAAACCCTTCAGCGAAGTAATCACGGGCACGCGAGCGCGTATCCATTATCACGAAGGCCACAGAGTGCTGGGAATGATCACTCCCATCTATAACGAACCAGGCTGCTACCAGGCCAAATGTCACGCGCATCCGGCGAAACATAAGGTCTTAGGCGTGCTGGATGTGGGCATGTCATTGAAGGGGTTCGACGCCCACTCCAGGACCCTTGTGACCAAGATCGTAGTACTGGGCTTCAGCACATGTGCCGCCGTTCTTATTACTATCGCCGTATATCTGATCTTTCGAGTGCATAAGCCGGTCAACCGCCTTCGGGGGGCTATCAAGAAAATCGCCGCAGGGGATTTCATGTGTAAAGTCCCGGTTGATTCCAAGGACGAGATCGGCCAGTGCGCCCTGGGATTCAACATAATGCGCGACCAGATAAGAAGGCGAACCCAGGAGCTAATCCGTAGCCGATGGGAGTTCAAGAACCTTTTCGAGCAAGTTCCCTGCTTCATTTGCGTAATAAACAAAAATCTCGAGATAGTCCAACAAAACACTCTCATGACCGACATGTTCAAGGGTTGCGTCGGCATGCACTGCTATGAGGTTTTCAAGAAGACCCAAATAAAATGCGATGATTGCCATGCAGAAGAAACTTTGAAGAGCGGGGAAATGTCCCGAACAGAGCACTGCGGTTTGACCCCGGCCGGCGAGGAAGTGGACTACGTGAGCTACACGACTCCTGTCATGGACGAAAAGGGTCAGGTGCTTTACGCGATGATCGTTGCCGTAGACATTAGAGACCGCGTGAGATTGGCGAAGGAACTACAGGTCTCGAAAGACTTTCAGACGAACCTCATCGAAAACTCTATCCACGGCATCGTGGCTACCGATGACAACGGCCGAGTGGCGATATTCAATCGAGCTGCGGAAAGCCTTCTTGGATACCAGGCCGCGGAAGTTATCGGAGCGGTCGATCTGGAAAAATATTTCCCCGAGCAGTTTGTTGAATTGGTTCGAGCGGCCCATAGCGGAAAACCTATTGCCAAAAAGAGGGTTGTCGCCCAAGAAAGCATGGTTTGTTCCGCAGCAGGAGAACAGATTCCCGTTCGTTTCTCCGGAATAATCCTTTTCGAGAATGGGAAGATCTTGGGAAGCGTCGGCTTTTACCAGGACCTCAGGACATTCAAGAGGCTGGAGCGGGAGAAGCAGGCGTCAGATCGTCTCGCCGTCGTTGGTCAAACCGTGGCCGGTTTGGCGCATGGCATCAAGAATATTCTTCAGGGACTTGAAGGTGGGGTCTTCGTGGTTCAGACAGCTATCGAGGACAACGATCAGACCCTGCTGGGACGTGGCTGGAAGGTGGTTCAAAAGAACATCGCCCGTGTCTCGGAACTCGTGAAAGACTTGTTGAGCTATTCAAAAGAAAGGCCGCCCGAGTACGAGGAAACCGATCCGAATGTGTTGGCTGAAGAGGTATGTGCTCTGTTCGACATAAAGGCCCAGGAAAAATCGATAGTAATCGAGAGGCGATTCGATCCCCAGGCCGGTAAAATGTTTAAAGTCTTCCTCGATCAACGAGGCATTCACACTTGTTTGTCCAATCTCCTCACCAATGCCATAGACGCATGTGAAATCGATAAGTTGAAAAAAGAGCATCGCATCTGCGTTTGCACGAAACAAGACCCGGAAGGGAATCTTATCTTTGAAATATCGGACAATGGCACCGGCATGGATGAAGAAACAAAGCACAAGGTTTTTTCCGGCTTTTTCTCAACCAAAGGGAGTCGTGGCACCGGTCTTGGGCTCCTGGTTACGAGCAAGATAGTTATGGAACATGGGGGACAGATTCTTTTTGAAAGCACGGCCGGCATTGGAACCACCTTCACTATCAAATTGCCGCCGGGCCGGGCCACTGTTCCTCAAGAGCCGATGACTGCCTCCTTGCCGGCTAATACCGCGGCATAGCCGGTGACAAAGTGACGTGTGGTTAATGAAAAAACCAGGTAAGTCAAAGACTTGAGCGGATAAATGAGTACAGTTACGCATTCGACAAGAGGCCGGCAACAGATCGAAGGCTAGCTTCTGCATTGGAGGAACCTATGGAATCAGGCAAGCAGCAGGAATCGAGTAGAGAGTGTGATTGGCAGACCTCCTCTAAGCAAGTCGCAAGCCTTGATGAATGGAAGCGAGAGTTCGCTGAAGTGCAGGAGTTTGTTGCCAGCATGAACGGCGAAAGAATTGCCGCAATAGTGAAAACGGAGGACGATACCTTCGTTCCGTGCGTTAATGGAGAGACGTGGAGCAACACCTTTGAAAAGGCATGGTCCCTCAGATTTGGCCCGGACGACCGCCTGATATGCATAGGGATGAATAATGACGAATGGACGGTGATTGTTGAGGGCGAGGCCTGGGAAGAGACTTTTGATTATGTTTGGAATCTTAAATTCAGTTCGGACGGCAAAGGTATCGCCGCCAATATAAGGACTTCGGATGGGTACGGCGTGGTCCTCAACGGTGAGCCCTGGGAAAACAAATTCATCGAAGCCAGGAGTTGCGAGATCAGCCTGGACGGGGCAAATACCGCGGCCAATGTTCAAATGGCTCCATTGTCGGAAGGGGATATTTGGGAGTTCAAGAAAGGACTGTGGAGCTTAGCGGTCAACGGCGAGGCTTGGGGTTCCAGTTTTATGAACGTATGGGGATGCTCGTTCAGCGATGACGGCTCTTCAGTGGCAGCGGAGGTGAGACTCCAGTCAGGCCGTCAGACAGTCGCTGTCAACGGAATCTCCTGGTCGGAAGATTTCAAAGCTGTTTGGCAGCCGATTTTCGCCCCGGGGAGCCGGGATGTGATTGCCCCTTGCCTGACCCCGCAGGGGTGGAAGTTAATGTCTAATGCAAAACCTCTTTGGCCAAAGTCTTTCAACCAGGTCTGGAACCAAAGATTCGGCCCGAATGGTGGGAAGTTGGCTGCCGTGGTTTGTTCGGCTCTCGGGCGCTGGACCGTAGCTGTGGATGGAGATCCGTGGAAAAGCACCTTCAGCGATGTGGTTCTCGCTCCGGTGTTTAGTCCGGACGGCAAAAGAGTCGCGGCAGTGGTCAAGGATAACGGCAAGTGGACGATTGCAGTGGATGGGGTTCCTTGGTCCGAAAGGTTCGACATGGTCTGGGACCCTGTCTTCAGCCCCGACGGATCGAACGTCGCTGCAAAAGCTTCGAGAGGCAGCGAGTCGATGATCGTGCTCAACGGCAGAATTGCCGGTCATCAGTACCAAAATTTGTGGCAGCCCCGTTTCAGCCCGGACGGATCGAAGCTCATGATCAGGGCAATCGAGAACAACAGCTTTTACCGAAGGATTGTTCCTTTGGGCGAAATACTGCGGTAGTTGGAGGTCCTCATGTACGGCTTTGCAAGCGGCCCGTTGGTGTGGATCGCATTCATCGTCTTCATTGGCGGAATGATATATCAGTTCGTGAGACTTCTGACCCTGGCCAAGAAAGACAAGGTGATCTACCCGTACATGAGCTTGAAGTACAGTCTGAGATCTCTGTTTCATTGGATCGTTCCCTTTGGCTCGAAGAATATGAGGAGCAGGTATGAGGTCACGGTCATGAGCTTCGCCTTTCATATCTGCCTGGTTATGCTCCCCATATTTCTCACTGCTCATATTGTGATGTTCGCGTTCGCCTGGGGTCCGAGATGGGCGACTCTCCCGGGAAGCACAACTACCTTTATGACGATTTTGGTCATTCTCGCTGCAATATTTTTTCTCGGTCGTCGCCTGATGATGCCCGAAGTACGATTCGTCACTTTCTCTTCCGACTATATCCTGCTGGCAATCGCGGTGGCCCCCTTTATTACGGGATTCATGGCGAATATGCAGTGGTTCGATTACGAAACAATGCTTGTGATCCATATAATCACCGGTGCGGTTATGCTGATGGCCATACCATTCACGAGATTGAGCCACATGCTCTTTTTCCCTTTCACCAGGGCATACATGGGATCAGAATTCGGCGCTGTTCGACACGTGAAAGACTGGTGAGGGCGCAAAACCGGCTGAACAGAATCAGGCTGTCAGAGTTGTTCTGATGGCATGAACAAATTTTACTGCAATTGGAGCGGCTTGATTGCGATCAGGCCCTCCGCCAAAGCACCTCACGGAGGCGGCTCATGAGTTTACCTGCGCTTTCCATAGCAACCGATCCCGGACTGGATCGGGCCGCGGATCTTCTCACAAGGGATCGCATAAAAGCGGAGATAGACCGTGTCATCGACAAGGAAACTGCGGCCAGGTTGCGAGCATACCTCAACACGTGCGTTCATTGCGGACTGTGTTCGGACGCTTGCCATTGGTTTCTCTCCAACGATCGAGATCCCAGGTTCTCACCTGTGGGCAAAGTCAAGCAGACGCTATGGGAGATGCTGAACCGAAAGGGCAATGTGGACGCTTTCTTCCTCAAGGAATGTTCTCGCATTGCACAAACGGAATGCAATGGGTGCCGAAAGTGCAGCATGTACTGTCCTTTCGGCATCGACATAGCCTATCTGCTCTTTGTAGTCAGGCGGATTTGCAATAATTGCGGCATGGTTCCCCAGTTCATGCAAGACACAGTTAACAGCCACTCCGTGACGCTGAACCAGATGTGGGTGAAACAGGACGAATGGATCGACACCCTTCAATGGCAGGAAGAGGATGCGAGATCCGAGGTAACAACCGCACGCATACCCATCGACAAGGAAGGCGCTGACGTCTTCTACTCGATTATCGCTCCCGAACCCAAAATCCTTGCACAACTGATCGGGAACATTGCCCAGATCATGGCAGTAGCCAAGATAGACTGGACCATGCCGTCCTTTGATGGATGGGACAACAGCAACATGGCCATGTTTTCGGGCGATTACGAGATCATGGGCAGGGTGGAACGAGCACATCACGAAGCCGCTCTGAGACTCAAAGCGAGAAGGATAGTCATGGGCGAGTGCGGCCATGCTTTCCGCGGTGCCGTGTACGACGGCCCGAAATGGCTGGGATGGAAAGATCCGCCTCTGCCGGTAATTCACGCGGTGGACTTCTACCATGAGCTCATCACTACTGGAAAGATCAAGATAGCGAAGAAGTTCCAAGATTCGGTGACCGTTCAGGAACCCTGCAATATTGTCAGGGGCAGGGGGCTCGGCCGCAAACTCAGGGAGATCATTGCAGCCACCTGCGCGGACTTCAGACCCCCGGACCCGGAACTCGAGCACAACTATTGTTGCGGAGCAGGAGGGGGCGTAATCAACTGCGGTCCATCCTGGAAAGGTTCCCGTGTGAAGGGAAATCGAGTAAAGGCCGAACAGTTGGCCGCGACAGGGGCGCATATAGTCATCACCCCCTGCCACAACTGTCACAGCGGGATCGAGGACATCATTGGCGCATACAAGCTTGGCCAGCACGTGAAGTTCTTTAGTGAGATCCTGATGGACGTTATGGAAATTCCCGATGAGCTGAAAGCCGAATAGGCACTTTGAATCTGAAGCGTCTCTGCCGAATAGGGGTGGATCATGGGAACGGTGACTAAGTTACTCGCAATAATTTGTGCATCCGCGCTTTCTCTTGCTTTCTTTGGGGAAATGGGGCCCGTCTACTGTGAAAAGTCGGGAACCCAAGCTCCTTTCAGGGTTGCCCCATTTCCCATTCTTATAGAGCACAAAGGTGGAGCTGCGACGCTGGAACGGCCGCCCGTAGCGTTCGACCATGACCGGCATACCAAGGCGTTGAAAGTGAGCAAGATACAGGATTGCGGCCTATGTCACGCGCTCAAGGAAACTGACAAACACTTGCTCAATCCTGAAGTGGGAGTATTCAAGTTTCCAAAAGGTTCGTTAGATAAGACGGACAAGACGTCGATTATGTACGCATATCACAACGAATGCGTGAGCTGCCATAGGAAGAGAGCATCTGAAGGCAAAACCGCGGGCCCTGACATCGGTCAGTGCGGCAAGTGTCACGTGAGAAAGCCTGAAGTAAAAGCGGTTACTTGGGGGTGGAATCCCATATTTAACTATGGTCGCCACGCCGAGCACGTACAGGCAGCCGAAAAGTTCCGCCCCGCCGACAAATTGAACGTAGCCCAAAAGGTGGAGATCGTCGGGAAGACCACCGATAAGAACTGTGAAACCTGCCACCACATCTACGACGCGAAGCAAAAGGCGCTAATATTCAAGAAGGATAGCGAAAACTCTTGCCGGGCTTGTCACAAAACCACAGACGAAAATAATGCCCGCTCAATGGAGAAGGTGGCTCACGCCGCTTGCATCGGCTGCCACATGAAGCTGGAACAGAAGGTGAAAAGGGAAGCTACCGAGCAAGGAAGGACTCAACTGACGAAACAAGATAAGAAGCTATTCGGACCGTTTGAATGTCAGGGATGCCACGGCGAACACAAGACCCTGAAGCCCGATGAAATAGAAAAAATTCCGCGGCTCGTCCGAGGGCAGAAGGACATGATAGATATTTCGCTCCTTAAAGATCCCAACAAGGATCCGAAATTGATCAGGATGAAGCTTGTCCCATTCGACCACAAAGTGCATGAGGCGACGGGACAGTTTTGTAGCAGTTGCCATCATCACTCACTGGAAAAATGCGAGAATTGTCATACCGTAGGCGGAGATCTTAAAAAAGGAGGAGGAGTCTCTTTCGAACGAGCCTTCCATGAGATTTCAGCCCAACAATCCTGCTTGGGATGCCACCACGTCGCTACAGAGGATGCAAAGTGCGCAAGTTGCCATCGACGACAGATGGTTTCACAAATGTCCTCCCGTGGGTCCTGCACGGTCTGTCACCGCGGACCTTCTGAAGGCAAGCCGATAGAAGTGGCTCCCCTTCCAGTCGAATTTGATAAGGAAAAAGTCCCGGAAAAGGTTGTCATAAAAGGTCTGGAAAACGAGTTTAAGCCCGCTGAGATGCCGCATCAAAAGATCATAAAGAAATTGACGCTCATTTCAAACCAGAGTTCGCTCGCGCGGTTTTTTCATGCCGCGCAGGACCAGAACCCTTTGCTACGGTTGTCATCACGAGGGCCAACAGGCTGCGGCAAACAAGTTTCCTGAATGCGGCACGTGCCACACGCGACCGTTTGACCCCAAAGACCCGGGAAGACCGGGAACAATGGCCGCGTTCCATCAGCAGTGTACTGGATGCCATAGAGTTTTGGATCAAAAGCCCACAGCTCTTGACTGCGACAAGTGTCATCCTGAAAAAAAGGCTGCAAAAACCGTTGGGGTAAAAATTCCTCTTCACGGAATTCCGGAGTGAGCCAACGGAACTGATTTTTCGGAGAGCAAAGGAGATCAAGATGCCGCATTCCATCCTCGAATTCTTGACGCTGACGAAAGGCAACGAATACTGGGCCATCCTGGTTTATCTTCTCGTGTTTATCTCCTTTTGGAGGTTCTTGACCTACAAGGAAAAGAAGTAAGGATGACCTTCCACAGCACGAGATGATTGAGCCCCGGCCCGTGCCAAGATATTCGAGTCAAAGGGGTCGGCAGAGAGGTATACTCATGGACGAGAAAAGAAGGGCCTTCTTGAAAAGTGTTCTCGGTGGCGGTGCAGCAACGCTCGCCTTCGGCCTCCTAGAGCAGGCAGGTGCAACGGTTCCGGCCTTGTCAGGTTATCCCGATCAATTCGGGGTACTGGTGGACACAACGCTGTGCATAGGCTGCCGAAGATGCGAGTGGGCGTGCAAGGAGGTGAACAAGTTACCTAACGAAAAGTCTCTGAAAGATTACGAAAAAGACAGATCGGTGTTCAACAGCTTACGAAGAACCACCGCTGACACCTATATGGTAGTAAACCGTTTTGAAAACCCTCTCGATGCGTCAAAACCAATATACGTGAAAAAGCAGTGCATGCATTGTAACGAGCCCGCCTGCGCGTCGTCGTGTTTTGTTCAAGCTTTTACGAAAGAGCCCCAGGGTGCGGTATTGTACAACCCGAATGTGTGTGTGGGATGCCGCTACTGTATGGCGGCGTGTCCCTTTTACATACCGGCTTATCAGTACTACAACCCGTGGACTCCCAAGGTCACCAAGTGCACCTTCTGCTTTGACAGAACCGTTAAAGAGGGTGGTGTGCCTGCTTGTGTAGCCATGTGCCCTTTGGGAACCATGACCTTCGGCAAACGTAGCGACCTGATTGAGCTGGCCCAAAAGAAAATACGGGACGGCTCCGGCAAGTACGTCGATCACATCTACGGCCAGAATGAAGTGGGAGGCACATGCTGGATGTACCTTTCGGCCGTACCATTCGACAAGATCGGCTTCAGGACCGATCTTGGAACCGAACCCGCACCAACACTGGCCAAAGCCTTCCTGTCTGTTGCCTCGCCGATGTACATCGTCTTCCCCGCTTTGGCCGTAGGTCTATACAGCCTTGCAAAACGTCGAGATCAACTCGGCAAAAAAGAGATAGATGAAGCTCTCAAGAAAAAGGAGGGCAAATAATGGACGCTCAAGTCGATGCACTGAAACCTTCATGGATTCAGGAAAAGCTTCTTTTGGGGATGTCCTGGCAAGATTACTTAAAGAGTAATCTCACTTCGTTCAACGCAGTTATGGCCTTCATCCTTTGCATCGGTATCCCTGTGATGCTGTACCGGATCTTCTTCGGCTTGGGGCCATCGACCCACCTGTCGAACTACAACCCTGGGGCATCTGGATCGGTTTTGACATGATGGCCGGAATTGCCGTGGCATCCGGTGGCTTCTGTATAGCCACGGCCGTTCACATCTTGGGCATGAAAGAGTACGAATCCATGGTGCGCCCAGCTCTGCTGGGAGGGACACTCGGCTATTTTTTCGCCCTTGTGGGGCTCCTGTTCGACCTTGGCCGTTACTATCGAATCTACTTTCCTTTTTTCGTGTCACCAGGCCCCAACTCCATTCTCTTCCTTGTCGTGTTGTCGGTTGCCCTGTACCTGCATTGCCAATTCTTCGAGTGGTGTCCTGCGATATTCGAGTGGCTTAACTGGAGGAAGCTTCGCAAATGGTGGGTCAAGGGGACGCTTGGCCTTACGATTTTCGGCTTAATACTGACGACCGGCCATCAAGCTGCGCTGGGATCTCTATTCCTTCTCATGCCCAGCAAGGTCCATCCGCTCTGGTATTCCGAATATATTTCCTTGCTCTTCTTTGTCTCCGCGATTTATGGTGGGATTAGCATGGTGATCATAGAGAGCATGATATCACATCGGGTATTTGCCGATCAGATCCACGGCGAAGATCCCGCGGATTTTGACGAGTTGACTCTCGGTCTCGGTAAGGCCGCTGCTATAATTGTTTTTGCATATTTCTTTCTCAAGATGCTTGATCTCGCGCACGGAAACAAATGGAGTTACTTAATGACCCCGTACGGGTACTGGTATCTAGTAGAAGTCCTGGGATTTGTCGGTATACCGGCCCTCGTGTTGATTTACGCGGTTCAGAACCGTAGCGCCACCATGGTGAGGGGAGCGGCGATTGCCGCGGCCGTCGGTGTGCTGCTCAATCGCGTCGACCTAGCTATTGTGGCCTTCAACTGGCAACTGCCGTGGAAGTACCGGTACGTCCCGAGTTGGATGGAAGTGACAATTACCGTGACCATTATAGCAATCGGTCTTATGACATTTCGCTTCATTGTAAATAGGATGCCTATTCTGCATGAACAGCCGGGTTTCGAGGCAGAGCACCACTGAGGGCCTTACAAAAGGAGCAGACAATGCCCAAGAAAATCCTGGTCGTAGATGATGAACCGCATATCGTGAAATATCTTACCTCCTTCCTTGGGGACTGTGGTTACGAGACCTGTTCCGCGGGCAACGGTGAAGAGGCATTTGAGGTGCTCAAGAAAGAAAGGCCCGATCTTGTTACGCTGGACCTTCAGATGCCCAATGAAACGGGGACTCGTTTTTACAGGAATATGACCAAGACAAAAGAATTTAAGAACGTGCCGGTGATCGTAATCAGCGGAATCCCGGGCCGCCACCTGGCGGTTTCAAAACCTATCGCAGTATTTGAAAAACCGATCGACAGAGATGCTTTGTTGGTTGCTATCCAAGGAGCTATCGGGTAAGTTGCAGACGCGATGCCTCTTCCCGGAAATGATGCCGCGTATGCCTCGACTCCCGCTGTGTTTTCAAGGGCGAAGAGTTGCAGGTGTAGCGAACTGCTCCATCTTAATGTGGACGGCACGTAACCATGCTGACTTTGACGAACGAGCAACGCGAAAAGTTGCTGGACGATCTGCCCTGCTATGCACTGTTACTTGATTCAAACCGCAACGTCTTGTGGGCAAGTCGTCGAACCGTCCGAGACTTTCGAGCGGCAAAAGCAAGAAAGTGCTGGAAGGTCTACGGAATTGATAAATCTCGATGCTCGGATTGCCCTGCTCTGAAAACCCTCCAGGATGGTCAGATTCACGGCAAGGAGATGACAGCCATCACTCGCGACGGCTCCAGAATCACAGTGCTGGAACAGTCTTCTCCTGTACTCGATGGCAATGGAAAAATAGAGTCAGTTCTGGCGACCAGTGTGGACATTACCCCGATCAAGGAGATTCAAAAGCAACTGATCCTCTTGGGCGAAACTGTCGCTGGTATGGCTCACAGCATCAAGAACATCATGATGGGTCTTGAGGGAGGAATATACGTAGTCAACAAGGGCATTGAGGCCAAGAACCAAAATGAAATACAAGAAGGATGGGAGATGGTGCTGCTCAACTTCGACAAGATCTCCCAGATAGTCAAAGACATCCTCTACTGTTCGAAAGATCGCGTCCCGAACTTCCAGATTATCAAGCCCAACGACATTGCCCGCGAAGTTCATGACCTGTTTCAAGAAACCGCCAGTAGATACCATATCGAGCTGAAATTGGACCTTGACGATGCGCTGGTGGAAGCCGTGATCGACCCCTCGGGGATGCACACCGTGCTGTCCAACCTTGTTTCCAATGCATTGGATGCCTGCAAACTGGACATCTGGAAAGATTCCCATTTGGTGGAAATAAGAAGCCGTAAAGGCTCGGATGGATCTACAGTGATCGAAGTCGCGGACAACGGGGTGGGCATTGACAAAGACCTGAAGAACCATGTCTTCGAGGATTTTTTTTCTTCCAAGGGCGATCAGGGCACAGGGTTGGGGCTGATGGTGACCCAGAAAATTATGCGCGAACACCGGGGCAACATCACCTTCCGGTCCAGACCCGGCCAGGGAACCACCTTCGTGGCAACCTTTCCCAAGCGAGAGCCCGCAGCACAATAACCGAGTCAGACAGCTAGAGAGCTAAAAACGAAGCAGGAAGAGGTCAGTAGGACCGGCATCTTGCCGGTCGCTAACAGAGCGTTTTTACTGGAAATAGGCTAAAATGGCCGCTCTCCGGATGTCGTGGTTACTTCTAAGTGTTGGGGCGTCCATGCCGACCATAACTTTGATTAGTTGACATGCGAGCCCACACCCGGCTACAGTAAAACTTGAATTGTATGTAGTCTTGGCCAAAATTAATGTGTCTTTGGTCGTAAGATGCGGAAAATTCTCACGGTGCATGGTGACGGACCTTTCACCGTCATTCCCGAGCACGCGGGAATCCAGACATTCTGTGGAGCAGACTTTCCAGTCTGCTTATGAATCTCATTCCCGCCGGACCGACTGGCCCCGGATCGCAGTCCGGGGTGACCCTGCGGGACGCGGGGCAAATTGGACAAAACTCTTGGCAACTACTGTAGGACCAAACCTGAATCGAAATGTCGGGTGCTGTCGACCATGTTGGTTTGAAGCGTCACAATTGATGCTAATTGGAATCGCAATGTTATTTTATGAAGCAAACATAACATTTTCCCGATGATTTCATCGGCAAAAGCATGAGTTCACGCGAAAATGGCGGCCGGATACATTTTGTAGCATTGTGAACGAGCAGGAGGAACCGCTCTTCCGGATTATTGAATTGCGCCGCCTATGCCGTGTCAACTGAATTATCTAACGAGGTAGGGGGATACTAAATGATCTCATTCAAAGTAAACGGAAAGAGGTATGAGCTGGACGTGCCTGTGGACACTCCGCTCTTGTGGGTAATTCGGGAAAACCTGGGGCTGACGGGCACGAAGTACGGCTGCGGCAAGGCCCTGTGCGGCGCATGCACGGTTCACGTGAATGGGGAGGCGGTTCGTTCCTGCGTAGCTCCTGTTTCATCCGTCATGGGCAAGGAAGTGGTCACAATAGAGGGCTTGTCGCCAAATAGCACCCATCCCGTCCAACAAGCCTGGATCGCTGAAGACGTGCCTCAGTGCGGCTTCTGCCACTCAGGTCAGATCATGTCTGCGGTAGCGCTCCTGTCGGCAAATCCGAAACCTACCGACGAAGATATCGACCAGGCCATGGCCGGAAATATCTGCCGTTGCGGCACGTATCAGCGCATTCGCAAGGCTATCCACCGCGCGGCGGGGATGATGGACCAAGGAGGGCGAACATGAACGAGATCGTAAACTTAAGCCGTCGCTCCTTCCTGAAGGCAGCAGCAGTGGGCGGAGGATTGGTGCTCGGGTTTTATGTGCCGGGCCTGAAAGGTCGTGCATGGCTCATGGCCGCCGAGAACGTTCCTTTTAACCCCAATGCCTTCGTCCACATAGGGACCGATAATTCGGTAACCATCATAGTGAACAAATCCGAAATGGGTCAGGGGGTGTATACGTCGCTGCCCATGCTTGTTGCCGAAGAGCTTGAGTGCGACTGGAGGAGCGTGCACGTCAAAGCCGCGCCTGTCGCTGCCATTTATAATAATCCGGAGACGCGTGTGCAAATGACCGGCGGCAGCATGAGCGTCATGACCGAGTGGGTGCGCATGCGTCAAGTAGGCGCAGCCGCACGTGAGATGCTCATTGCCGCGGCAGCCGATCAATGGAAGGTGGATCCGGCAAGCTGCCGGGCCGAGAAGGGTAGGGTTGTTAACAAAAGTGGAAAGGCTCTCGCTTACGGACAGCTCGCAGAAAAGGCAGCGAGCATGCCAGTCCCCAGTAAAGTCAAACTGAAAGACCCCTCGAATTTTACAATTATCGGCAAACCCACACCGCGACTCGACACACCGGCGAAGGTAGACGGCAAAGCCATTTTCGGTTCGGATGTGTCACTCCCGGGGATGCTCGTAGCCCTGGTAGCCCGTCCTCCGGTTTTCGGAGGCAAGGCCAAACGCTTTGACAGTGAAAAGGCCAAAGCTGTGCCGGGCGTAAAAGAGGTCGTTCCCGTCGAATCCGGGATCGCGGTGATAGCGGACGGCTTCTGGTCCGCGAAGAGAGGAAGGGACGCGCTCGACATCGAGTGGGATGAAGGACCGGGCGCGGCCCTGTCAACCGAGAGCTTGCGCAACCAGTACGCTCAACTCTCCAAGAGCCCTGGTATCCCGGCAAGAAAAGAAGGTGATGCCGGTAAGGCATTGAAGAAGGCCGGAACGCGGCTGACGGCAGAGTACGAGGTCCCTTACTTAGCTCATGCTTGCATGGAGCCGCTCAATTGCGTCGTAGATCTCCGAGAGGATAGTTGTCAGATTCGGGTCGGCACGCAGGGACAGACACTTGATCGTGCGTCCACAGCCAAAATTGTCGGATTAAAACCGGAGCAAGTCGCCATTCATACGACTTATCTTGGAGGCGGATTCGGTCGCCGTGGAAATCCGCATTCCGACTTCGTATCAGAAGCGGCACAAATAGCGAAGGCGGTCAGAAAGCCGATCAAAGTGATCTGGACGCGGGAAGACGACATGAAAGGGGGATATTATCGGCCCTTCTGGTACGACCGAATAAGCGGCGGTCTCGACAAGAATGGTAAACTCGTCGCCTGGCATCACACGATTGTCGGGCAGTCAATTATGCAAGGAACGGTTAATGCTCAACGCATGATAAAGAACGGCATAGATGCCTCCTCTGTGGAAGGCGCACAGCAAGTGCCTTACGAGATTCCGAACATCTTTGTCGGCCTACACAGTCCCGTAATCGGAGTGCCGGTTCAGTGGTGGCGGTCCGTCGGTCATTCCCATACCGCCTTTGTCGTGGAAGGCTTCATGGACGAATTGGCGCACGCGGCCCGCGTCGATCCATATCAGTTCCGTCGGCATTACCTCGCTAATCATCCGCGCTATCGAGCGGTCCTTGATCTCGCTGCGAAAAAGGCGGTTCTGGGGAACCCCGTTGCCCGCAGGCCACGCTCAAGGCATCGCCCTGGCTCAGTCATTCAAAAGTTTTGTCGCCCAGGTAGCGGAAGTCTCGGTAGAACCGTCCGGAACTGTCAATGTTCACAAGGTCGTCTGCGCCGTAGATTGCGGCAGAGCGGTGAATCCTTCCACTGTCGAGGCACAGATGCAGAGCGGAATTGTCTATGGTCTTTCCGCTGCCCTCTACGGAGCGATCACCATCAAGAATGGCCGAGTGGTGCAGTCCAATTTCAACGATTACCCGGTTCTGCGTATGGATAGTATGCCGGTCATAGAGGTTCATATCATTGAGAGCACGGAACATCCAACCGGAGTTGGAGAGCCGGGGGTGCCTCCCATAGCGCCCGCGGTTACAAACGCCATTTTTGCCGCTACCGGCAAGAGGGTCAGACGCCTGCCCATCGACACGGAACAATTAAAGAAGGTGTGATGCGTGAAAACCCGGCCGTTAGAGGAGGGATTGTCATGAAATTTAAGCTGCACAAACTATATCTCGCAAGAATCGTGCTTGTAGCGGGGGCATTGGTCCTATTCACCTGTTTTGCAATACTTGCCGGTCATTTCTTCAAGGGGAAAATCGTATCCTGGCTCACTTCCCCTTTCTCTCAGATCGGGGTTGCTCATGCGGCTGGGAATGCTGATCCGGAAGCTTCGGCAAAAGCATTTCTCGCTGCCTACAAAGTGTTCCAAAGCCCTCGCTGCGTCAACTGTCACCCGTCTGGTGCCAGACCTTTGCAGGGAGACCGGGAAAGAGTTCATCTCATGCACGTGGTTCGCGGACCGGAAGGAATGGGAAAGAACGGAGTGTGGTGCAGCACATGCCACCAGGTCACAAATCTGCCGGGAAAGGATATGCCGCCGGGTGCTCCGGGATGGCAGCTACCGACGGCAGATATGCCCATGGTTTTTCAGGGAAAAACACCTCGGCAGTTGTGCAAGCATCTCTTGGACCCGGCGCAAAACGGCCATAGAAGCCCGAAAGAAATTATCGAGCACGTGCGGGACTCGCCTCTGGTCATTTGGGGCTGGCACCCGGGAGGAGGACGGACGGCCGCTCCGCTGACTCATGACGAATTCGTGAAGCTGATCGCGGAATGGGTTGAGAAGGGCCAGGCATGTCCGAAGTTGGAGCACAATCTCTCAGCTAGAGAATGCGGAAGATTGTCATTGCGAGCGGAGCGAAGCAATCCCTGAGTCGGTGGAGGTGGGCATCTTGCCCGCCACTAAAAATTGACAGGCAGGATGCCTGTCCCACCAGTAATCCCGATGTGAAGGGAGGAGTGGTTCGTGAGAAGAAGTCCTAGTCTGGCGGTTTTGTCGGCACTGATGATGGCAGGGATCATGTGCGGTGTCGGAGCGACGAACAATGCCAAACCATACGACGGAAGCCCGCCGTTCGGACTGGGCAAACTTCAACCGATTACCTTCAAGCCGGAACATGCCGGGGTAGGGGAGACCACTATCTACGGCCCGAAAAAACCATACAACATATTCATCAATTATGAACTGGGCATGCACTGCGTTGGTTTCGACATATCCTACTGCTGCATCATCCCTCCCTATAACAGCGTACAGGCTCAGGCGGTACGGTCCGCGTCCGGTTCCGACGGGAAGCCGGTTCTCCTGTCGCCAGGCAATGAGGTGCAACTTCATTATGCCATCAAGGACAACTCCTATAGCGAAGGCAATAAAATGAAGTACTGGGCTGTGCCCAAGGATGCCAGCGGAGCCGGAACCATGGCTAACCCCGACGACAACATGGCCAATTACGTGTGGAACCATCTATTCATCTATAAGGATTTGCAAGGGACCCTGCCTGACAACCCTCAGAAGGCCCAACGGCGCTATGTCGGTAAGCAAATACCGGTCAATATCGACTCGGGCCCAACAGGTAGGGGCGTTGCCGGGGGGTACATGGACTATGCAAGAGAAAAAGGAGGCAATATCGTCTTCACTGATTCCATGCTGCCCGAGCTAAAGAATGTTCCGCTGGTGTTAACCGCATCTTACCTCTGGGATGCTTTGGGCCTTCCTCGGACCGCGTTCAACGACAGCAGGCGGCGAGGGAGTATAAGAAACCATAACGGATGTCGATTTCCAGCCATTTCAATATGCATTGGTTCGACTGGTGGACAACAAGGAGCAATCCGTGCTGGGAAACGGCAAACCCGTGGAGTTTTTCGGAACCGAGCCCATAGACATTTCGATCTGTTCCACCTGCCACTCCGGCCAGGGAATTGCGGCCAATCTGGCAAGGGGTGCGGGAATGTCGCTCTTTGATAAGGAGTATCTCTATTGGAAGACGAAGTACCATGACACCAGTGAGTACATCGCACGCCAGTCATCGGCTTCGATCCTTGTTCTCGAACTCCATGACAAGCTCCACAAAACACATTTCCTAAAAGACTATGACCCGAACGCATCATCGAACCGGCTCGGAAAGGTGGGACCTGTCCACTGCGCGGACTGTCACGGTGATAACATGTCAGGAGTTTTGCAATCACCGAGACCCAGTGCAACCGGATACCCGGGACTGAGAGCCAAGCCTCTAACTGAGGCAGTCCATGCCGCGCACGCTCGATTCATATGTATGCCCGACAAAGCCGGACGAACCCAGAGCTGCCAGGCGTGTCATCCAAGCCACTGGCAGAACCCGAAGATGAACAATTTTCGGACAAACCCATATCAGATAGCCGATAGCCTGGGCAATCCTCGGTTTTCTTCTGTAGACCTAAGGGTAGCGGGTGGAGGCTGCTATTTGCGTAGGGATGCTCACTCCAACCCTCACGTGAAACCGCCATTTTTTCTGAATGATATAGGCAAATGGTACCTGCATGAAGTGAGCATGCGGGACGCGTCGGGCAGCAGGATCGATGAGATAAGAGGTTTGTACTGCACGAATTGTCACAACAACCTGTCCGATGAGCTTTACAGGTACGACGATCTCAAAGACGCAGCCGCTCAGAAGGGCAAGACCCTCAGGAACAAGCCGGTAGCGGAGGTCATCCAAGCGGTTGCCCAGGGAGATGAAAAGAAGTTCAAGAACTTGTTTGCCGATCCTATCGTTGGGGTCCAGGGTGAGCCGCTCTACCGGTACTTTGCCCGCCATAAGACAGGTCCGCTAGCCCGCACGGTAAAAGGAGCAGGTGGCAAGGTGGAACTGTTGCCCTGGAACGGGCACAAAGGGGACGTAATCACCTATTCAGACGCAGCAGCCGGCAAGGATTGGTGGCTCTCACCCGGAGAGCCTCATTGTGCTAACTGCCACATTGCCCCATTCGTGGAAAGCGAGGGAGGCAAATATTCCCCCATAGACCAACCTGGCAAGTATTCGTTATATCGGTACTCCAAAGCCCACGGGGCGCTCGCGTGCCAAACGTGCCACCAGTCAATGCACGGCTTGTACCCCGTCAGATATGATGGTCCGGTTAAAACCGTCGATCTAACGTCTCGCGAGCAAGCATTGCAGTTCAGCCCGGATGGCGTCTACACCGGGCCAGTTACGTGCGCAGCCTGTCACGCAGTAAATGGCAAAGGAGTGCCGACGATCCTCAAAGGGACCCATTATTATGGCGATTATTGGGCATCGGTGGTCCTTATCCATTTCATGCGAGAAAAGGACCGAAAATTGTCGACTGAGGAACTCTTAAAGAAATTCCCTTACGAAAAGGCAAACGAAATCGTGAAAGCCGGATGGAAATAGCGAAGGCACTCTCGATTTCTTTGGAGGAAAAAGGGGTCAAGTCTGCTCTTGACTCATATCAAGCTACGTTTCGACGTATCGCCTGCACTGATGAGTCACCCATTAAAAGGCCCTCTGTCAAGGGAAAAGACTCTCCTGTAGCAAGGAAAGAATCGTTTCCTTGCTGAGGGTACGGCCGTGTTTCGCACAGCGTCCGTCAGCGCCTGCTCTTCGCCTTTGCCGGTATTTCGCTCAGGTGGTGTCGGTAGTTTTCCTCACCGCACCAGTCACCCATCAGGATCAAGGCCCAAACCTTAGAGGTCCTGCCCCTTCCGCTTATTGCGGACCAGAAAATCTTCGGTTCCATGCTGTGTCCAAGAGGAATAGGACAAATCTCATGGTTTTGAACCAACCCTTTAGTGGCTCACAGCATGGGCGGCAAAGAGTCCGGCTCCCCGGATCTGTGGGGTAGGCGGCTGCCCAATCAAATCTGGTGGTTTTTCCAACCCCTACTCAGGGTCGCCGCCTACGCCAGTCGTCTAACCAATAAGCCTCTTGTTGTCAAAGGGAACTTGGTCCCTCATGATATAATACGCCGCTCGTGCCAGTTTGTGGCCCAGCGCGGCGTGAGCGCACATACGGTTGGTCCTGGATACCTTCCGATCGAACCAGGCTCTGATTGCCGGATCAAAGCGCCGGGCGAGTTCCGAAGCTTCGGAAAAGGCCCATGCCAAGTACTTGTTGCCATTCTTCTTGTTACCTGTTCCCTTGCTCTTCCCGTTGCTGGTCCAGCGAGTCGGAACCTTTCTGCAATAGGACGCATAGTTCCCCGCAGCCTGAAAACGACTTATGGGGCCTGTTTCAAGCATGATGGTGAGCGACAGGATAACCCCCACGCCGGAGATGGTCGTCAGGCAAGCATATTCCTTCTTCAATTCGATTTTCCCTTGAACCTTCTTTTCAACCTTCTTGATTTGTCGCGTGAGGAAATCTATGCTCTGCTTGCTCACCTGGCCGGTCAGAGCCAGGTTCTCGTCCTGCTCCAAGAGCGGTGAAACAAGATCATTAGTCAGTTGTTTTATCTTGGCGGCCCCAATCTTCACGCCCATACTACGAGCGAGGATATTTTGCAGGCTGTTAATAAGTGAGGTTCTCAGCTTGACCAGATGCATCCGTTTGCGTAGCAGGTCTCTCACCGGGCGCTCTTCCCGTGGATATATATATCCCTCAGGTAGAATGCCTAAGCGTAACATTTCCGCCAACCAAAATGCATCGCTATTGTCATCGGAATGTTTCATTCCACTGTATTTTTGTATAGCGGTAGGATTGGCCAAATGCACTCGGTATCCCGCTTCCATCATCGCATCCACAACCCAGTACCAGTTGAAGGTGGATTCCACTGCTATGCCTTGCATACCTTCCTTGTAAGGTTCAAGGGCATTCAAGAGAACAGCCGAATCATTAACAAGCCTCCTGTTGAACACCCTCTTTCCTTCTCGCTCTACCACCGCCAGATAACTGTTGCTTGCATGAAGATCAAGCGCCGCATATACTTCCATCGGGCACCTCCTACGGTTAATGGCAAGTCGGGGATACCACATTCCCGACTCAGAGGTGCCTTTTTGTGATTATCAAGTCTGCTCTTGACTCATATCAAGCTACGTTTCGACGTATCGCCTGCACTGATGAGTCAAGAGCAGACTTGACCCCTTTCTGACCTTTCCCTCCACTTTGACATTTTAGATCATCTGGGCATTAACGACTCTATGGCACTACTCAGCCGACGATCGCTCTTCCGCAACATCCGTCGGTCCAGTCTGCCTTGTTGGTCAGCTTTCAGCAGAGCGTACATTATGCGGTAATACTGGTCCGGGTCCCAACTGACCAAAATCAAATCTACTCCCGAGTTTAATGCTTCGATGCTCCCGTCGTCCATACCATCGCGGCTGCGGTAAACTGCCATCATGCTGAAGTTGTCGGTGATCAACACGCCGTCGTACTGCCAGTCATCCCGCAAAAGGCCGGAGATCACCGCAGGAGACATGGAGGCAGGGCGTTTACTATCTATCGCAGTCAATTTTACGTGAGCCAGCATGGTGAAGGCTTTACCATCACGCATAAGCGCCCGGAAAGGCACCCAGTCAGTTTTTGTCAGTTCAGTCAGGGAAGTCGCCAGGTTTGCAGGATGGAGATGGGTGTCGCCTGACACTCGGCCCAAGCCGGGAAAATGTTTGAGCGTGCAATGCACGCCCGCATCTTCCAGGGCGGCGCAATACCAGGCCGCGACCTGGGCCACGACCGCGGGGTCAGCCGAGATAGCCCGCTCATAGATGCGTGTGTACCGATCGCCTGGATTCTTCACGTGATGATTGATGTCAACCACTGGCGCGAAATTCAGGTTAACTCCGACTTCGGCCAGTTCTCGCGCCTGCTCAGCAGCCAAGTCTCGAACCGCTTGTTGCAGTCGGTTCTTGTCCGAATATCGGGCCACCAGTTCCGAAAGTGCGGGAAGCCGAGTCAGCGGCGGGGACAATCTTGAGACAGGTCCGCCTTCCTGGTCCGTGGCGATCCACAGAGGCGGGAGGTTCTGTTCTTGTCGAATTTGTTGCAGGCTTTTGATTTGTCTGGCGATCTCGGCAATGCTCTTACCGCGAGCATTGCTGCCCGAAATGAAAACACCCACGACGGCGCGAAGGCTGACAAGTTTCCCAACTTCCGCGAGGCTCCGATAACCGACGATGAAATGCCGGCCCAATCTTTCCAGTCGGACGGGATTCGCGTGGAGCACCTGGTAGCGATCCCAGTGAAAGCGAGCTTCCAGAGCTAGAGTAGCTGTCAAAACCAGAGCTGCCGCGAGCAGTCCCAGCTCAGTCAACACCCTGAGAACCTGTTGCTCCGGCCGGGAAGTTATCAAAAGCCGCAATTCGGCAAGGATCACACCTAGAGGTACGACGATTAGTCCCAGGAGCGCCCAGGGTCTGACTTCCGCGAGAAAAGGGGAGCGCCAGTCCCACGCAAAAGGGACCAGAGCAAGTGCTATCAGGAGCAGCAAAGCAGCAAGCGGGAATTTCACGGTTCTAGAGGTCATGACTTTTACTCTGCGTGCTTCCAGGAACTCAGCCGCGAGCCTCCAATCCCGGTGATCATTCACTTATGAGAGGTATTTCTGTCACCTGTCATTGCGAGGAGTTCATGGTGGGACAGGCTTCCAGGCTGTCTATTAGGGATGACGGGCAAGATGCCCGTCCCACCGGCAATCTAAACGGCGTTAAAAGGAAAAGATTACTTCGTCCCGCGAGACGCAGGACTTGCAATGACAATCTTTTGCCGCACGCAAGTGAATGCCGACTCTTGAATCGCGCCTATCGCGCATCGAGGAGCACTCCCATTAGTAGCGCGGGTTCAGTGCCGTAGTTGAGCCAATAGTGATTGGTACCGCGCTGCACGCCCACATCGAAAGGATTCAACTCGACCTGATCCGCGTCCAGCAAAAGAGTCACCCGGCCTTTAAGCACCACGACATAATCGATTGTCGAGGTGGTGTGCATCATGGGATTGCGCCGTGTGTCCACACGACAATGGTTTGCTCCAACTGCTGCAAAGGCTTCAGCCGCTGCTCGTTCCGCCTCGACGGGTGACATCGAAGGATCTTGAGGCGGGATTTCAAAGAAACGAAAAATTGTCCCTCCCGGAGGCGGCTCAAGACTGAAGTGGCTCGATGACGCATCTTCGTCCGTCAAGGAAGCCGGACACTTGGTCGTTGTCCAGAAATCCGCGGACCCGAGAAGACCGGTCTCGACCTGATCGTCTTTCACCACTACGGATTGCCCCTCCCTGTCGCGGCCTGTGACAACGCATCTGTATTTATTAGTCATTGGGTTGTATCTCCTTTATAAGTCAATGCCTGGACGGCAGCGAAGGCCGGTTTCTCCACTTCTGATACTCGCTAACAAGTCCCTTTACGGAACTGCAAACCAGATCATTTCGCGCCGTGGGCTTTGAGGAAGTCCACGATCCTGTAATGTCCATTGGCCGAGGCCCAGTACAATGCCGTCAGGCCACGCCCGTCTATTGCATTAATGTCAGCTCCCTTTTCAAGGAGAAGCCTCACGACGTCGAGGCGACCATTCATGGAAGCTTTCATTAACTCCGTTAGGTCGTTGCTGTCCCTTGCGTTGCTGTCAGCTCCTTTATCCAGGAGTACCTTCGCCACGTCGAGATGGCCCTTATCCAAAGCCCACCACAACGCGGTCCAGCCCAATTCATTCCTCGCATTTACGTCAGCTCCCTTGTCTAGAAGCAATTTCACGATCTCTACATGACCTTTTTGGGCAGCGTTCCACAGGGCTGTACCACCACTCCTGGTCTTTGCATTGACGTCAGCGCCCTTGTCCAGAAGCAGCTTCGTCACTTCTAAATGACCCCCCAAGCGGCCGTCATAAGGGCTGTCCCACCGGCAAAGGTCTTTGCATTGACATCCGCTCCCTTTTCCAGCAACAGCCTGACTGCAACCATATTCCCAATCATGGAAGCTTTCATTAGCGGCGTCAGGTCACGACTATCTCTTGCGTTGATGTCAATTCCGTTGCTTAGAAACAAATCCACCACCTCGACGTGGCCGCCTAGGGCAGCTTTGGTGAGAGCCGTTTGGCCCCCCTTGGTCTCTGCGCGGACATCAGCGCCCTTCTCCAGAAGAAGTCTTGCCACCCTCACGTGACCCTTCACGGCAGGCCACATGAGGGCCGTATGCCCATCATTACTCTTTAGGTTGATGTTCGCTCCCCTTTTCAGGAGGAGTTTTGCGACTTCAAGACGGCCTTTGTCGGCGGCCCACATAAGCGCCGTCTGGCCTTTATTGTCTTCCGTATTTACATCGGCACCCTTATCCAGGAGCAGTTCTGCTATTCGCGTGTGACCTTCCCCAGAAGACTGCATGAGAGCTGTACCACCATGCTTCCTCTCCTTTATATTGACATCAGCACCATTCTCCAGGAGCAGCTTGACCACTTTGAAGTAACCCTTCTCGGCAGCAGGCATGAGGGCGGTCCACCCACTCTTGGCCATTGAGTTGACATCGGCGCCCTTTTCCAGAAGTAATTTGGCCACTTCCAGGTGACCTTCCACGCACGCGCCCAGCAAAGGCGTCTCCCCCCGCTTATCCTTCGAGTCGATGTCAGCTCCTCTCTCTAAAAGGAGCCTCACAGCTTCCAGATTGCCAGATGAAGCAGCCCGCATAAGTGCCGTATAGCCCTCACCGTCCTTTAAATTGACGTTAACCCCTTTGTCCAGAAGCGTCTGCACTTGTTTCGAGTCACCTTTCGAGACCGCCTCTATCAGTGTCTCGCCCTTATCCGCGAAAACCGTCGAGGAAAGAATGATCAAAAGGACTAGTGGTACTGCTGAGATTGTGGCGATTCGAAACCTCCGCATTATCAATCTTCCCCGCGACGACTGCCGGCCTAATGAGGTTGCTTACAGGATTCTCACAATTGATGGATGACGATACCAGTATCCGCCTGTGTTTCCAACGATGTCAAGAAACTTCTGTAGACACCTTGCTTGATTCTTGAATTGAGGGGGCAATCGAGTACGTGTCCCGAGAACTCCGACGCTTTCGTAATTGCTTTCCCCTCAGAAAAAGAATACTTTTGTGGCTATAAGCCAGCAGCCGGAAAAAGCAGGAGAGATCCCTTGAACCGAAACCGTCCCATCATTCCTAATGATTTAATCGAAGACTTCTGCCGAAAGCATCATATTAGGAAGCTATCTATCTTTGGGTCATATTTGCGAGAAGATTTCGGGCCGGAAAGCGACATAGACTTTCTAGTAGAGTTCGATCCGGAGCACATACCTGGTTTGCTGCAGGTTGCGGGCATGGAATTTGAACTTTCCAAAATGCTGGGCAGAAAAGTGGATTTGCGGACCGCTCAGGATCTCAGCCGGTATTTTCGCGATGAGGTCGTGGCACAGGCAGAGGTTCAGTATGCGGAAAGATGATCTCATCCGGATATGTCACATGCTTCTAAAGCTATTGCAAATAACTGAACAAAGGCCCTTCGTCGAAAAAAAGATATGCCGGGTAGGCCCCCGGACCTGGGAAAGCAATACACATCTGAGTTTGTTCTTTATCCTTACCGGAAGCTGAACATGGCTGAGCTTACTAACCAGGCACTTGAAGAAATGGTCCAAGTCATCGTTGATGCCGCGCATCCCGAGCAGGTTATTCTTTTTGGGTCTCGATCCCGAGGCGGTTATCTCACTGGCTCAGACGTGGACCTGCTAATAATAGAATCTGACCCCTTTGACAATAACAGAAGCCGCAAGAAAGAGATGACCAGACTTTGGAAGGCCCTATCCTCCTTTCCCTTTGCCAAGGACATTCTGGTCTATAGCCGCGATGAAGTCGAGTATTGGCGCCATTCCTTGAACAATGTGGTCGCGAGAGCATTGAGAGAAGGCAAGGTGCTCTATGAGAGACCTTAGGCAAGCCGGCGTCCTCCTCGAGATGGCCAATAAAGAATTCAAGGCATTAAAGGGTATGATGAACGCCGAAGTTTTCGATGAAGAAATCTTTGGGTTCCATGCTCAGCAAGCAATTGAAAAATCCCTCAAGGCCTGGCTCGCGCTTCTCGGCAAAGAATATCCGTTGACTCATGACATTAGCGCACTACTAGATCTTTTGAGAGAAAGCGGAGAAAACGTCTCCCAATACTGGGATCTCATGGAATACAACGTTTATGCCGTAAGATTTCGGTATGAATCTCTTGAACTTCATGATGAATGTTTGAACCGAGAAACTGCTGTTCAAGCAGTAAGAAAACTCATAGCAAGCGTTAGGCTAATGCTGGACGGAACAACAGAAGAGTAACGAAGCGGAACAGTAAATAAGCATCCGCCCTTCATCCAATTTTTCAGACCTCGATGCTGCTAGGCCGCACGCTCATCTCGCGAATCAATTCGTTGCGCCGTGTTCGAATTCCGCTGCGGACATGAAAAATAGTACCCGAAAGATTATATTATTGCCTGTGTCGGACGGAGGGACGAACCTCAAGACAACTAACATCAACAAGCTCATTGAATTGATGGGGATAAGGGCATTATCGTCTCAAGGCGGAAGAAAGCGGAGTTGTCATGGCAAAAATGTCCTGACTTTTATCCCCCGCGGCGCTGCTCTACTCCCTTGACTCAGTGAAGAATTTGGTGTGATACCAGCCTGTTGTACAGTTCGTTTGGATGCCCGTCCTTGACCGCATATTTGTGCCAATCAAACCCTCCGAGTTGCTCGTGTTTGACGACCGCGTCTCGGGCCATAATGTAATCAATATGATTCCTCCGAAAGAGCTCGATCAGAAATTGCACCCGCCAGTCCGGCGGTCTAATCATTCTCTTACTCCATTCAAATATCACGAAGACGTGGGGTATCTTGCGCCTCTTCAGATCTTTCGACATTTCGAGAAGGATGGCTCTACCAATCGTTTTAATGTTGGTTCTACGTTCTTCCCTGGATTTGAACCATGATGCGAGACATTCCGGGAGCAGCCCTCCGTGTATTGCGAGTTCCCACAAATAGCAGAAAATCGTTGGGGGATGACGGTTAAAGAATTCGTCGACGTTAGAATTGAGGTGAGCATTATGGCATTTGAGCTTGCCTTTTTTCACGGTAAAGAATGGTTTAAGCTCCCAGGTCACGGGAGTGATATTTCTGTCCAAATCATAGTTCAAAACGCCTATTACCACGATCGGAGACTTATAATTTGCGATTGTCTTTTTGTATAACAAGTAAACCTGGTCAACTCCGTAACCTCCCACTCCGTAGTTCACCAAATAGTGTGTGTCCTTGAATTTAGTATTTCGATTTAGTACGTCCTGAAATCACCCACCCCGGCAGGTGGTGCACTCCACAAAAGAATCGCCGTAGAGCAGGACCGGGGTTCTATTCCCTATGTTTACGTCATCAATATTTGCATAAGCTCTCGAAGCCTTTATTCGTGCGTTTGTCCATCCAAGAAGCTTATCGGAAGGTTCCCGGTACTTCCGGCCAAGAAAATGCCGTAGTTTGAAATAGTTGCTGTGCCACTCATTTGCAAAAAGTTCAGGGCGCTTTAGTGTCCGCATAAAAGGGGCATCACTGAACAACAATGCTCTGAACAGAACCTCAGCCAACAGGACCGCCAAGAAAGTGGAGAGCACTACTGCGACAAGTGCAAAGATCCAATGGAACTTCTTTGTGCGAGGCGGATCCGAGGTGGTCGTTGCGACATCCGATGACATATTTCAGATTTTGGCTCCTGAAAATTTCATGCCTTTCACAAGCACCGGGGAACTCGGGGGCGTCAGCAAGCGGGCCGAAGGTCGCTGCGGCCCCGAAATCAGTCCGGGCCGCGGCCGGTTTGGCGAGTCATTTGTTGCCTGGCGTTTCAGTGGTATCAGAATTGCTGTGTGCATTCAACAGTCCAGGTCGAATAGAGGCATCCAGCGAGGCGCGGGATCGTGCGGACGCGGAAAGAAAACAGAATTCTCTGCGTTCGTCGTGACCGACTATTGCAAGAATTCTTGGACGTTAGAGATAAGCAGTTACTTCCAGAAATCATTTGACACGCTCAGTCCTTGTCGAGTAAGCTACCAAGAATTGAGTTCGACGTTTGAATTGTCTATCATTTTTCTTTTCATGAAGAAGGGGACCGGTTTTGGGGTATGTGAAGGCAATTGAAGAACCGGAGCCTGCGGTTACCCAACTATTGGAGGGGAAGCCTAGGCTCGCATCTGAGAGGCTTTGGGGCAGCAAGCTTTGGCATCATCGCGCGATAGCGCTTTTCTTCCTTGACGCCAATATCATCTTTTGGACTTTCCTGGTTGCTTACGTGATACGGTTTCACGTGTGGGCTCCGGGGGCTACCGCTGAAACTCAGATTGTTCCTCCTCTGATTGAATACGCCAAGGCTTCGGCTTTATTCACGATGTTTTGGTGCGTGTTGTCATGGCACGGCGGTGGTTACTCGACCGGTCTCCATCAGGTCGTACCCTTTACATTTGGAATTCGTCGGCTCTTCTCCTCGGGGGTGATAGCCCTCAGCCTGTTAATGATGATCTCTTTCGCGTATAGGCCGCTGCTGCTGTCACGATTGGTCTATTGCTTCGCCTTTGCAGGGGCTGCTTTTCTGCTATCCGCCCTACGGTTCGGGCTTGGTGTTATTGAAAAGAAATTGGCAAAATTCGGGATTGGCATCCAGAGGACACTCATAGTTGGTAGTGATGGCAATGCAAGAGCTTTCCTGGACCGCTTGGAAAAGTTCGCAAAGAAACCTGGTGAAGTTGTAGGATTCGTCCATTGCCACAGCGACGAGACCCTGGGAAATCATTGGGACCCGGCGTGCAGGTGTCTTGGGATTGCTGACGAGATTCCACAGATATATGCAGCGACACCATTCGATCGGTTAGTCATCGCGTCTGAATATCTGATCAACGCGGCTGAATGTGCCCCGAATTCTAATAATAATAAGCTGGTGTCAGTATTGAATTTTTGTGAGGGGAAGGGCATAGGAGTGTACCTAATCCCCTCTTGTGCCGAAATAATTGTGTCTCGCGCAGAAGCCGGCAGCTTTTTCGGCATGCCTGTGCTTATGCTGCGTGACGCGGCAATACATCCTGTGTATCGGATCGTGAAACGTCTGATGGACATAATCATGTCGTTGGCAGTCGTTGTTTTGGGTTTGCCCGTATGGATTGCCGTTGCGATCATTATCAGACTGTCCAGCAAGGGACCGGTGCTCTACTCTCAGGAGCGAGTGGGCCTGCACAGCAAACCATTCACCATGTACAAATTTCGTTCCATGGTGCATAATGCAGACGAGAAACTCCGACAAATGGTGGACTTCGACAATATCGAGGAACCTGTCTTCAATATACGCAAAGATCCGCGGGTAACGTTGATCGGAAAGTTTCTCCGACGAACAAGCCTTGACGAGATACCTCAATTTATCAACGTCTTACTGGGATCCATGAGCGTTGTTGGGCCTCGGCCGGAACGAACCGAACTCGTCGAGAAATACAGCCCTTACCATAGTCGGCGGCTCAAGGCCAAACCCGGTATCACCGGCTATCAGCAGGTGATGAGCCGTGGAGATCCTTCTTTAGCCAAGAGAATAGAGTACGACTTGTTCTACCTGAAGTATCAAAGCCTATGGCTAGACCTGATAATTCTGTTTAGGACGGTTGTAGTGGTGTTCAGAGGCGACGGTATGAAATGATACTAATGCGCGGTCAAACAAGTGACAATTTTAGACAGTATGTGGTGGGACAGTCCCGCACGGAACGCGGCACTGTCTGCCAGTCGGTAGCCCGGCCTTCGATTCGCGGGTAGCGCCGGCGTCTCTGCCGGCGACTCGCGAAGAACCGGCACAGAGGCCGGTCCTACTGGATGCCCACGTACACGGGCATGACGACATAAAATCCGGTCCATGCGGGACTGTGCCACCAGAAACACAGTGTCACTTGCTCGAAAGCGAATCGGTACAAAAGGGCGAAAGTAGCGATCATAGAAGCTCTGTGATGAGCTACTCGCAATATTCAGTCGTATGAGTCCCGAGGCTACTCAAGGCGTATCGCGGCCGCGGCACTTGGTTAAGATATTCTTGCTTATATAATTCCCTATTTCGTCTGCGGCCAACTTGTTTCCTGCGATGTTCCAGTGAGTGTCCCTGGGTTTGTACAGACGCTTATCTACAGCAGCCCGTTTGAACGGCTCCAATAAGTCAAGTTGCTTGACATTCATTTTTTCAAGCCAGCGGGCCAGCATCTTGTTGGGCAGAGCAAAGTCGAACCGATCTTTCCCTCGATTGGACTCGGTCACAACTTCCGATTGAAGCGCAGAGTTAACTTGCACCTCATCGGGGATCATGACTACCAGCAAATCTATTCCTCTGGCGTTGCATGTCTCCTTTATCTCGCGCAATTGTGCAATAGCCCAGTCGAATAGGGAATTAAACTTGGCGTAATTCTTGACAAAAATCCTACTTCTGCCGTTTTCGCAGTGCATAAAAACGGCATTGGTGAGGGTCGGTTTGTCATCCGGATAAACTGCTTTTCCGTGGTAAATTGTACCTTCGAAACCGCTGAACAGGTCATAGACAAACTTTATAAACGAAGCAACGTACGAATATGTATAGGTGGGCCTGTCATTTGGCAGAAAATCGTTCCCGATAAAGAAACATACGATCACCAGGTCGGGATTATACTCCAACCCTTCATGCACCAGAACGGAGAGATAGTCTTCCGGATCAAGCCACGGAATACCCATATTTATTACCTCCGCCTTGGTACATTGATTGAGTCGCTTTTGCAATAAGGTCAGGAAGTTGAACCGGTACGGCACAACTCCAAAGGCGAATGAATCCCCAAGCCCAAGAATTCTGTATACGTCGGGCTCTCTCTCCTTCTTGCGCTCTACATCCTTAAACCCTTTGGAATTCAGATGAAAATCCCAATCTTCTGCAAACGGCTTGCCACGAAAACGGTTGTAGGAGTTGTCGTAAAAAATATATGTAGGGTAAATTTGGTGGCAAATTCTCAGGGCTATTTCCGCCAAAAAGAAAGTAATGATGAAAATTATCACTATATTAAGTATGAACTTCAGCAGCTTGGAATAATTTCCTGTCACCGGCTAGGCTCCTTCCGAATATTTTAAGGGATTTCTCGTGAGACCGAGGTTCTCCGAGAGAGCGGGGGATACAGGCGTGTTACGGGAAAAGTTTGTCTATGTTTTGCCTTACTTCCTCCAACCAGGCTTTGCGTTGTTCTTCAGTGCTCGTGACGATAATATTGAACATCGTCCGGTAAGTCTTCGCGACTCCGCAGAGATCGAAAATACAATTCTTCCACAGGATGTCAAGCGGATCGCCAAAGACTTTCTTTTCTCTCTCAGTTTCGGTATTCGACGTGTTGAATATTGCCGCAACTCTTGCTTTCATCAGGCCATTGGGTATTCCTTCGCCTGCATCGTCTTCCAGAAATTCGTAGGCGCAACCGGGCCTTATGACTCTGTCAATCCAGCCTTTCAGTATTGCCGGAGGCTGTCCCCACCAGTTCGGGTGTACCACTACTATGCCTTCCGCTTCGGAAATTTCCCCGCAGTGAACCGCTACTTCTTCCGGCAACTTGGCATCCTTAGATATTTCCTCGGCGGGAAGTATGGGATCGAACTTTTCTTCGTACAAATCGTGAAAACGGACTTCGTGCGCATTCCGCTTAAGCTGCTCAATAGCGGCTTGCGCTATGGCGTGATTGAAACTCCCCTTTTGAGGATGAGCAAGAATGACCAATACCTTCACAGTGTACTGTGCCTTTCATCCGGAGTTAAATGGATTACAACCGTTCAGCGGGCGATCAAACTCGCAGTATGCCTCTCACCTTTTCGGCAATCTCCAGCAAATCGGATTCGTTCGGCCTTCCTTTAATGTTGCCCAGCCGACCGCTCTCGGAAAGGTATGCGAGCCTGCCGTGAAATTCGCCTACTATAAACCATTCGCCCAGAATTTCGTATCCAAGATGGTCGAACAATTGGCCCATATATTTTACAGCAGGAACCGCCTCGTTCGTGCCGGTGTGGCCTCCGCCGAATGTGCAATAAATGATAGCTTTCTTCCCGGCTCTTCTAGGAGACGCAGGTTTTATCTCACCTGAACGGTATTTCTCCCGTTGTTTTTCTATGAATTCGATTAAAGGCTTTCCAGGCATCCACGTGTAAACTCCTGACCCCATGAACACGAAATCATAGCCCAGGATTTCAACTTCCGTATCCTTGGTGACCTTGCAAGTCTCCACCTCATGACCAATCTCAAGCAAGGTATTTTCAATGCGGCTTGCGACTTTTTCGGTGTTTCCCGTGGCTGAGAAATAGAGATTAAGGATTTTCATAAAGGTTTCCTCATATAGAGATTCGGATAAAGATTCCCGGAGTATTGATTGAATGCCTGCCCTATCCCATTGTTGGGTGTATCCAATCGCCGCCCACGGTCAATCAGAATCTTCACCGCAGTTTTTCACTTGAGCGGCCCCATCGAGAGCTTGACATCATCGATCCAGACTGTGCCGGTTCCGTTGACGACCACGTTCAGCTTCACATTGTCCGGTTTCTGGCCGCTTTTGAGGAAGAAAGGCGTTTCTACAGTGGTCCATTTGTTGGTGCCGCTGAGGGAGTTTTGCAGTCCACACGAAAAAGAACTCTCCTTTGCCGGGAAAACTACACCACATCTCCAGATACGCCTGACCTTTGACGTTGTCTGTTCGAAGCTTCGCCTTATAGATTAACCGAGCATTATCAACGTCCATAGGTCCGGTTTCAAATAGTCTGACGGTTCTCGGTTCATTAGCGGTTATTTTCACAGAGCCCTGCCTTGTGGTGGAAATGTCCTTGTCTATAGTCACATCCGTTTGGGTGATTATCTCGCTTAGGTTGTCTGTAGGAAAACTCTTGAGATCCGCCAAAGGAGCTTGGCTCTTGGAGCAACCAAATATCGTGACCGCCAATATTAGAACAACTAAAGCCTTCATTCTGTTATTCACGTCTCGCTCCTATCCGTCCTTTCTCACACGAATCTGAATTCAGTGATGGCTCGCCGAAGTAAGTCCGACCAGGAGACAACATAGGATTGCTCTGCGTACGACGCAAGTTAAATGACCCTCGGCAAAACCGGGGGTCATTTAACTTGGAACCATTTAACTCCCAAGACCTCAAAAGGCCGACGCATCGTGTTGCGAAAGCTTCTCGGCCAGGTTTGACCCCTGCTCATTTCTCCGGAATTCAGACGTAGCCCAATCTCAAGACAAGCGGGATCTTTCCCCAAACCAGTACACGTCACTTCGCCTCAGGCTTGGCAGGTGCCTGGGGGGGATGAATCTCCTTCTCGAATTCCTTGGTCATCGTCTGGATTTTCGGCATTAGCCCAGTCATTATTTTCTGGCTCAATTCGAAGGACCGTTTCAAAATCTCCGGTTGCTTTTTTATGAAAGCCTGTCCCGAGGGCGTTTTGTAAAAGGCAATGATGTCCTTCATTTCTGGTTCGGTGTAAGTTTCCGCATAGAGAGTAATGTACTGGTCTTTCATTTTGTCCCAACTCATCCCGTCTCTCACAATGTCCGTGATCTTTTTCATGAAATTCGCCATTTTCGCCTGCAAAGCAGGATCTTTGGACGCGGGATTCATTCTTTGGATTTGTGAGACGATCATCTGCTGAAACATTGTAAGTGCTCTCTGTTGTGTATCCTTCACGTTGAGCAATTCGAGCAATTCTCCGGCCAGCGCTTGCTTCGACTGATCTTGCGCGCTTGCCGCCAACCCCGCAGCAACAAACACAATGATAGCTGCCCCAATACATGCTGCTTTCTTCATGCCATTCTCCTTTGAACGTCAGACTCAATGATCCGATGATTTACCAGGCCCATATAAACGCTCACATTTTAATACGCGGTGGCCTGGATGTGTCCACATTTACGCCGGAATTATGCCGCAATCTTGGTATCTTGGACATCCTGGAGACCGGTAAACGGGCGAGAGATTCGCATCTCCAATTCTAATGCCGCTCCCACTATAGCCCAAAAGACGGCAAGAAAACCGTCACGTTTCTCAGAAATACACTTTCCGAGATGTTGAGCATATCTCACTGAATACTCGTGGTCAATTAGAATCTTGCGAACGTTTGTGGTCCGTAATCCCTCAATTACGAGCGGCAAAAGATTGTCATTGCGAGTCCCGCGGGACGCGGGAAAGCAATCTTTTCCTTTTAACGCCGTTTAGATTGCCGGTGGGACGGGCATCTTGCCCGTCATCCCTAATAGACAGGCTGGAAGCCTGTCCCACCATGAACTCCTCGCAATGACAGGGTGCCAACAACTCTCTCTCGTAACCGAATGCTTACTGTGGTCCAATAATTACTATTGACGGAGACTCCCGCCGACCGTTTCCGATAAGTCCTCTAACCATGATATGACGGCTTCAATCGTAACCAATTTGAACTCCAGAGAACGAGCTTCTATCTGTGTCTTGCACAAATTCTTGGACCTTTTCAACTTTCCGACCTTTTCTCGGCACAAGTGCAATTGTTCGTTGATCAGATTCTTTTCCGATTCGGGACCGAGTTTTTGGGCAAACCAAAGTTTGGTCAGGAACTCCAGCCTCATATCTCTCGTATGCCGTACCGGGGTGTTTGCCCACTGCTCGAACGCCTCATGACCCTCCGGAGTAAGGGAAAAGATGTTCTTTGCGGGCAGGTTTTCTTGCCCAACTCGTTCGTGCAAGACTAGCCCTTCGCGTTCAAGTTTGGCTAAGAGGGCGTACACCTGACTCTTGCCCAGCCGCCAGATCGACCCTATCCCCTCGCCCAGTCGGCGGCACATGTCGTATCCGTGAAGCGGGCCTCCCAAGAGAATGCCCAGGACCGGATATTCAGCCGGGTTACGACTTACCGGTGTGGCGGTCTTAGCTTTGTGCAGGCTAGGCATCATCTAACGAGATACCACAATATCTCTTTGTGCGGCAACTCCTAAAACGTTCCTGTCAGTTTGAAAGATCGCCGGAAAAGCTGACCCTTCACCGCACAAGTTGCGAGGGCAGCGCTCATCGCCAAGCCCACAGAGTTGGCGAGGACGCCAATGCCTCTCTCATTCTGTCACCCAAGGAGGCACTTGTTAGGAGTTCATTTTGTGCACCCGGGCCGTACGGTAAATGTGACTTCGATATGTCCCTAAGCCACTTGGCGGCGCATCAGATCCTGTCTCCATTGGGCAGGAGATTTGAAGGCAATGGCTGCGGGGCCGCCACTCTTTCAATCAGTTTCCTTCGCTCACATTTAGTCCCTCTCTGGACAAAACAATAATGTTGAGCCCAGAAATTCTTGGACCCAGGATCGCGAAATCTCGTGAACATGGCCATACATGCTTCGAGGTGCTCACAAGTTTCCTCCATCCTCTCCTCCCATC
The DNA here is from genome assembly GCA_963789265.1 of uncultured delta proteobacterium. Classification (GTDB taxonomy): domain Bacteria; phylum Desulfobacterota; class Desulfomonilia; order Desulfomonilales; family Desulfomonilaceae; genus CAWBBA01. The sequence goes on from CAWBKB010000001.1 coordinate 1,429,258, forward strand.
TCCCATCAAAGTCCTGGAGCACGGCAAGATGCATTCCGTTAGGCAGAAGCGCTCTATCAACACGAACGGCAATGCCTTTGATGTCTGGATGAACCCGCAAAGGGAAGAACTTGCTCATGTAAGGGAAGGCGCCCTATTCAGAGCAGGTCTCACTGCATATACTTTCCACCTTTGGAATTACTCAGCGGGGCATCACACCGACGTCTCCGGCGCTGAGACCGGGATGGTATACATCGGACCGGAAACTTATCGGATGCCGCTCTCAGCCGACTTGAGTGCTTTCCTCATTGAGAACTTGTGGCGGCTCTCTCTCACCGATCTCTCGGATAATTTGCAATATGTTTCCTAAATTGACGGGCTTCTCGACAACGACATCTACACCGCTTCCGCTTATTTTCTCTGTTTCGGTTCTCAGACCTCCCCACCCCGTGAGGAGTATGAACGGGGTTTTGGAGAGACTCCGTTCCTCACATGTTGATTTGATGCTCTTTCCCACCTCCCATCCATTCATTTGCGGCATCCCCAGATCACAGATCACAAGGTCAATCGGATTCTCCTTGAATATATCCAGTCCCTGTTCACCCGAAGACGCAGTGACAACCACGTGACCGGATAGTGTCAGTCCTGCTTTCAGAAACGTCCAAAACGGCTTCCATATCATCTATCAGGAGGATGGTCATTCGACGGCCAGAGATGTGGGCTGGAGGGCTCGCTGGCTCAGCCGCCTGTTTCGAGAGAGGCAAGAGAATCGTAAAAGTAGTTGCTCTTCCCTCTGTGCTTTCCACGAGGATCTCTCCCCTGGAGTCTTCAATTATCTTGCGGCTGGACGCTAACCCCAAACCTGATCCGGTACTCGCTTTTGTAGTGAAGAAGGGATTGAAAATCCTATTGAGATTTTGTTCGCTTATGCCGACGCCCGTGTCTCGAATTTTCAGCACTACCCGGTCACCCTCAACATGAGTCTTTACGGCTATTGCTCCGTCTTGAAGTAATGCCTCGGTAGCATTCTTAACAAGGTTCACCACCACCTCGAATAATTCGTTCTTTTCACCCCGGACGAGACAGCCATCTTGCAGTTCCATGTCCAGAGACACTTTTCTACCTTGTCTCTCAGGAATGGTTTTCCACCAGGTCTTGCTCATTTCAACGGCTTGCCTCACGATATCGGTTAAATCAAAGACTCCCTTCTCCGGACGCCGGCTGTGGTCACGAATACCGGCAAAACTCTGGAGGCGCCGTACCGTTTCAGCCCCGAACCTGGAACTTTGCAAAACCTTTTCCAGAGAATCTTTGACGCCGTTAAAGTCACCCGTCTCCAGATCCATAAGAGCCAATTCCAGGTTGCCGATGACGATCTGGAGCAGGTTGTTAAAATTGTGGGCTACGCCTCCAGCCAGGTCGGCCGCGGCCCTGAAACGTTCGGATTGTCTCCGTTCCTCCTGAGTTTTCTTGAGGTTGGAAATGTCATGCCAAAATGTCTGATACAGGATACTTCCGTCCTTTGCCCGCTGCTGAGTAGAGCTAAGTACACAATCGATGACCGTGCCGTCCTTCTTGCGGGCTTTCCACTCATAGTCCATAACAAAGCCCGTTCTGGCCATCTCCTCCTGCCATTTCACTCTATCAGCCGGATTCGCCCAGATCTGCTTGGCATTCGTGGCCAGGACCTCTTCCCTGGTATAATCAAGGAGTTCCGAGAAGGAGCTGTTGACGTCAACGAAGGTGCCATCGAAACCGACGATGGCTATCCCGTCTCTAGACCGCTCAAACAGATCTCGATACTTCCTCTCAGATTGTATCAGCGATTCTTGGGCCGCTCTCAGTTCAGTCATGTCGCGCCCCACCACGACCAGCCCTTTCCTGCTTCCGTCAGGATGGAAAAGCGGCACTTTGATCACGTCGAAAACCTTGCTGGAGCCATCAGACCGAGGAATAACCTCGTCTCCTCTAGTAACTCCACCCGCTGCCCAAGCTTTCTCGTCGGACTCCTCACATGCGAGAAATGCGTCACGATAGAAGTCGCTGAATTTCGCTAATTCCGAATCCTTCTTTCCCCGGGTACTCAACACCCACAATCTCGAACAGCTTCAAATCGGAGTCATTCGCCTCCAGCCATCTTCCCTCTCCATTCTTGAAGCATATAATGTCCGGCACCGCGTTGATCAGGGTTCTCATCTTCTCTTCACTTTCCCGAAGAGCATCTTCTCCTGCCTTCCACGCGGTTATGTCTGTTGCGCAAACGAGAGCGACCCTTTCCCCGTACCAGGAAATTGGGCGACTCATTATATAGAGCCACTTTACACTTCCATCGCGGGTAACAATCCTGAAAGGGTACTCATAAGGCGTATCATCGCCTGCCATTCGGCTTATGTGTTTCTGCAAAACCAATTCGCGGTCCTCAGGGTGAACGAACTCCAAAAAGAGCCTGGAAGTCAATTCATCCACTGAATGACCTATGAACTCGACAGCCCTTGAATTGACAAACTTAATGGATCCATCCTTGACCACGAATATGCCTTCATTGAGATTCTCTATGAGTGCCCGATGTCGTTCTTCACTCTCCCGTAGCGCCTCTTCGGCCTTTTTGCGTTCCGTGACATCTATGCCGAGGTGGAATTTCGCATCACGTCCATTAGTCCATTTGATAATTCTGTCTGTTGCGAGATAATCTCTGTTGTTCGTCGGGTTGTGATATTCCCACCTATACGGCTCGCCTTGCAGACTTTTGACAATCGCCTCAGTACCAATGGGTGCATGGTCCGTCCAGAACCGTGGAGTTCCTTGAAGCATAGGGTTCCTATCAATTCTTTTCCATATTGATCTTTCACAAATTTGTTTGTGTATAGTATTTCATAGGTCTCAGCGTCTACAACGGAAATCACCTCGTTAATGCTGTCGAAGATCGAGAGAAGCTGTTGTCTTTCAATCCTGAGAGATTCCTCCGCCCTCTTGCGCTCGTCTATCTCCAGAAGGAGCTTTTCATTGACTCTTATTAGTTCAGCCGTTCGCTCCTGCACCTTTAGTTCAAGTTCATCATTGGCTTTCCTCAGAGTCTCTTCGGCCCGCTTGCGGTCGGTGATGTCAAGACTGGTGCCTATCAACCGCACTGGACTCCCCGTGGCATCGCGTTCGACTATCTTGGCGCGAGCCAGCACCCATATATATTCACCAGACTTGCAGCGTAGCCGGTGTTCGCACTCGTAAAAGGGAGTCTCCCCTTTAGCATGGTCGTTAAACGCCTCCACAACCCGCTCCACGTCGTCGGGATGAACCATGCTACCCCAGGAACTTATATGTGGTTTAAGCTCGTCGACTGAGTATCCAACCATGTCGGCGCGTCGTTGGCTGATGAAGGCTTCTCCTGTCTGCAGATTGTAGTCCAATAAGCCCAAATCGGCTCCTCTGAGTGCGAGCTGCAATCTCTCTTCGCTGTCCGCTAGCGCGGCCTCTGCCGTTTTTCGGCCGCTGATATCGGTAGTCATACTAAGAGCGGGGGTTGCCCGGTGTTGCCCTTTGAGCATGACCAGCGAGCCCTCCAATTCGGCAATTCTTTCCCTCATTGCCACCAATTCATTGATAAGTTCCTCTTTTGACTTGTCCTGATCGGTCATCAAAAGGCTCCTATGCGGGGCTCATAAAGGGCGACATTTAACTTCTTACAGGATACCATATAAAGCGTGGGGGCAAAATCCCCACCCGACGAACAACAAGACTATACGGAAATAATGTTGGCGCGATAACGGTGCAGAATTTCACTTACAATCATCACACGACGGACATTACGGTTGGATTGTGAGAGTCTGCAATGCCTCTCCACTGTATCCACGACTCCGGCTGGGGGAATTTTTTGCAGAACTGCCTCATTACCCGCGGTATATTGCAAAGAGTCCATAAGTCCCTGGTGAGACCTCCCCCGGAGTCTCCGCCTCCCATTAGTACTCTTACTCCTCCGAGCATTTCCGGCAAACAACCTTCAAATCGACAGACTGCGGTACGCACCGCAGGAGAATCACCGCAATGCTTGAGACTCCGTAACGGATCGACAAGATTGGGCAGCGGGGTTTGGAATATCCCCCTCAGTCCGGGGCTGTGTGTAAATTCCCATAACGCCCCCATCGGAATTCATTCAGCCCTGGATCACTTGACCAAAAAAAACGCCGAGGACACTTTTTCGATCCTCGGCGATTCCTTAGGAAAAGGGTATGTGAGGAAAAAAAGCGGTCGAGGCGGCATGCAACCAACCTAACAATTCTTGTTTAGACGATACTGTATCAATTCGGCCATACCTATCTGATGTAGGACCTCGGAGCATAACTTGCAAGATAGAAATTCTGGTCCTGCTCAGCCCTTCAACTTCAATTGTGCCGCCTCATATAACTCTAACCCTTCCATCGATTGCCAAATTAGATTACAACATCTGTGCCAAATCTAAACAACAAGAGGTTTCGGCATGTTAATGATTAAGGGAAATGATGAGAAGTCCAGGATGCGTAATTACTACCCAGAGTAATCCCGAAGCAGGGCGCGAAATACACACCGGAGCCGTGCTCAGTGTGAGGTGTACCCGGAACTGCAAAGGAAACAATGTTACTGCAAGGACTCCTATGTGATACACTGAGTCGGGATCGTCAAGGGGGCGAGACCCGGAAATGAACTTAACGGATGACGGTACTCCAGCGCTCCACAGAAGCCATTGGCCCAATTCGTGCCGCCAGCGCACAAAAGAAGGGAGGATGCTAAATGTCCAAGCAATTGATGGAGTATTTTAACAAACAGCCGCGGTTGGGGATCTTGAGCACGGCCGATAAGAATGGGAAGGTCGATTCAGGCTATTTCGGGTCACCCCGGATGATGGATGAAAAGACCATATTCATGGGACTAGGCAAGAATCGGACACTTGCCAATCTTCAAGAAAACCCTCATGCGTGCTTCTTGATCATGGAGCCTGGCAGCAAGCTCCCTGAATGGAAAGGGGTCAGGGTATACCTGAAGATGACCGACTGCCAGACTTCGGGTGAAAAACTGGACACCGTAAGAAGTCATATCGCCGAGGCAGCCGGAGAGAACGCGGCCAAAATGATTCACGCGGCAATATCCTTTGAGATTGAAGAAATCAGACCGCTGGCGGATTTTGGTCAAGGCTGGGAAAAATCTATATGATGTTTTGCCTTCAGGTAGAGAGTGGTTAACCAAAGCGATTCGTATTTTCTCATCTGTGGACATCTGCGCAATCTGTGGATTAGAAGAAATCCGCCGATTTCACAGATGGCCGCAGATTGAGTAGACGAGCAAGCGCATACTATCATAAGGGCTGCGACGCAGGCATTAGACCCATCTTCTACAGTTCTCATAATCCTGGGGACAGGTCTTGTATTTTGCGGCAGAAGATCGCAGCATATATGGACTCCATTACTCCGCCGTGAGCAGGATTGTGCAGAACGAGAGGGAAAAGGCAAAATACAAAATACAAGACCTGAGCCCTTTTGTGACCCCGGTGGGACTGCTTCATCGCCCCCTGCTCACAATCCCGGAAAATCTCACCACCTGCTCTTCATCCTTGCCTTGGAGGCTTTCCACGCAACTAGAGGGCAGAGATTCTTTTCACGCGACCGTAATTCTTGACTCCACTGACCCTACAGAAACTGTATGTCATCCATTTCCTTTCTTACCGACTCTAATCGCAGTTGTGTCCCTTCAAGCAATTTAAAGGACGGCTCAATGGCGCGTTCCTTTATCGGCTGAGCAACTTCCTGAAGTGCGCGGAGATTGTGCTCGATATCACGAAAGAACGCGGACGACCGGTGCGTCATCTCATCAACGAGTTTCAGGTATTCCCGTTTGACCTTGACGTAACCTACCGCAGCTACCTTTAATACCGAAAGAAGTTTTCCACCCTCGTCTTCCCAAATTTCATAGGGCTTATCAACTAGGCTCGCTACCCATAACTCATAAAGGAGTTGGGAGGCTTCGTCATCGCTGAGTGACCGTCCTTCGTAATCGGTCAGTTCGCTTTCAATGATCGATTTGTACGTAGATCGCATCTTTTGCAGGTGCTGTTTCTTTGTCTCAATAACAGTCTTGGGATACTTGTCCCATAATTTCGCAATAACATAGCCTGGGCACCAGCCGATGAAATTGGCTAGCAAGCTTAGAGTTACGTTCCAGAATGCCGTATTTGGTACGACCTTTTGGTTGAAATGGGAATACCCCAAGTAACAAAGCATCGCGCATAATCCAGTCAAAACTATAATCAGAGCAAATCGTTTAGTTCGTGCTTTTTTTAGGGTTTTCAGCCGTCCCTCATAGGCCAAGACTGAGCTTTTCAACTCAGGCTCCGCTTTCTCATGGATCTTTCCAATGACTTCGTTTACATTGTAGTCTACTCGCTTCATCAAGGTGGACTGAAGAGCTTTCTTGTCTCTTTCAAGAATTCGCACCGGAAATTCCTCGGGTACTCTAGGGTGGCCGCTGCTGCGCCCCTGCAATGTATCCAACATTCGCTCGCACTCGCCATGAAGTTCTCTAATCCTTCCGCTGTAGGTGTCCGTAAACTCGTTTGCGCCGGGAAAAAGTGTCTGCACGGCGGAATTCTTAATCTGTTCTTTCTCTTCCTCTTGAAATTCATCCACCTCAAGATCATCCAGTTCCTTACCAATACCGAGCTTCGAGATGCGATCTTTGACCCGCCGCGAAAAAACACCGCTTCTATAAACTGATATCTTTTCGAAATAGGTGTCAAAATCGGATGCCAGCTCTTTACTGGCATTCTCGACAATTTTGTTCAATTCTTTCAGTGGCATCCCCTGTCTGAGACGGCCTTCCAGAATTCTTGAAAGCTCCACCATCCCCTTTTCCATGGACAGGAGCCTTGCATTTGCGGCGTCAAGATGTCTTGAAGCCTTGAGGATAAGCGCCGGGGCGGGATTTATGTCAACATCCTCCGCAGACTTGGCGCTTTTTAGAAGCGTGGTCTCAACGCTGAGCTTTTCTAACTTGTCAGCTGTCGCAGAATCAATCCGTGCCTTCATGTGCTGGGCGTAGTCAGCCAAACGAAGCAGCGCTATTTTCTTACATCGCTCGAGCAAAGTTAATGTGGATTCGGCAGCTGCGTTCTTGATGCCTGACCTCAATGCATCAACTTCTTCCCCAGCCATTGCCATCTCACGAACGCTGGAAGGTAGCCTGTAAGTGTCTATTAGTTCAGCTCTGGTCGCGTTCCACAATTTTGTTATTGACTGCAAATGCTTTCCCCACCTGTCCGTCAATTTGTTGTTAGTGACGTTGATATTGTCCTGATATCGGGTGATGTTTTCCTTTGAAGTTACAACGACCTCTCCAATCATTGTGATCTTTTGATCGAGGAATCTGCTAAACGTGTCCTTAATAGCCCGTGCGCTCGCCTTGAAGTACATTACTTTGTGAGCGTGTATCTGGAGCCTACTGTCCAACTTTGTCTGATCCGACATGTTCAATAACAAGTCTCGTAATTCTTCGATGTTAAACCCTGTCTTGTTATCAATGAGAACAAAATCTTCGGTCTTAAAAGATGATCCTGTTAAGATGCTGTTTATCCTAGTTATTAGGTCTGTCAAGAATTGCCCGGCCATATCTTTGTCAAAATTCTCTTTGCTCAGCTTGGCATTGTCATTCTTTCTGAATTCATCTGCCCGAGTAATAATGAATTGGGTGCCGCTACTTTCTGTCAGGAGTTATGCGGCACACGGTAGTTCTTGATCCCGGATCTCGGGAGAGTTTGTATCTTCGATGCCGTAGAGGCGTCGCCTCTCCGATCTTCGTCTATAATTCCAAAAGAGATCCCAGTCGTTGTTGATGTGAACGGCCCTCAGGTGGATCATGCTTTCCGCTCCATGGATCGTCCAACTCATCCCCGTGAGTTCCAATCTGTCGTTGATGAGGTTGCGACATGCTCCTTCAATGACCCCGCTGCCGATGGGATAGCCTTTTGCCAAGCAGATTTCGTACCGCATGTGCTTGCGGTTTCGTTGGAGATACCCGATGACTTGTTCGATGCAATGTTTCTTGGCGCCGGAGAGTTCCTGCTTGGTTAGCATCTGCTTGAGCCCGCCGATAAGCCTGCCGGCCCTGCCGCCCAGGAGCATTCTCAATCTCTCCGTCACGAATTCTCTGGCTTGCGGGCTGCCCTCGTCATAAAAGCAAAGAGCGGCTTTCCCCAAGTGTTCCAGGACGTGAAAGATGTCCAGCACGAAAAAGGCTGCAGGAAAATATGCGCATACCAGTGCCCAGAGAGAACGCTCTCCGTCCAGGATACAGACCAGCTCGTTACCTTTCGGCAATCGCTGTTCGACAGCCTTCTTCAGGCGGGCCACCGTCTTTTCCGAACCATCGGTGAGGCTGCCCCACGTAAGCTTGTCCTGGGGTTTGGGCCTGGAATCGAAACTACCCTCGTCCGATACCTCACGGACAATGTCGTCCTCCGTGCGGACGTAACGTGGAGTGACGTAGGTGGAGATCACGGTTGCCATCTTCTTCTTTCCGGGCTTGTCGGGATCAACGGAGACCCTCTCGGGACCGGCCCCGCCTTCCTGGGGCTTACGAATAACCACCCCCTTCTTGTCTACGGTAGCGACCGTTACCACAGCATCCGGACAAAGATCCGGCGGGGCCTTCTCTGCGTAGTATCGATCCACCTCGTCGCAGACGTCTCCCACAATGCTCTCCAGTGAACGAATTGGCATCCTTACGGGAAAGAAGGAACGAAAAATCTCCTCCGCATCCTCGTAGCTCATCGAAACCGCAAGCCGGGAAGAGAACTCCTGAACCAGGTATGAATAGCCTCTCTCAGGCAAGTTGATCTCTCCATCCAAAGGAAAGACTCCCGGTGAGCCGGTTGCGTGATAGTAGGCTCTCCGGATGGATATCGTTCCAAAGATGGACCGATATGCACATCCCCTGTCACGAACATATGGCAATCGATGGCCCTGGGGTTCGATGATCTCCTTGCCGGCATATCCGGTCCCCTTTTCAGACACAAATTCTTCAAGAGCCGCTTTCCCGACCGCCATCACCATGGGAAGAAGCTGCCTTTCTACTTCCCCGATTTCCATTCCTTGCGCTGACTCTCGCACAAAGGCGAGAATCTCATTGACCAGCGAGATTATGTTCGGTATTCCTTGTTCCATATCCGGTCCTCCCCAGCGGATACATCGTTCGCCAAACGTCATGTACCCCATAAGAGGACCGGAAACCACTCCTTTCTCCGTGCTATCTACTCGTTTTTACTTGAGCCACTCATGACAAGAAATCGCGGCACCCTAATGAATTTCATTGGTATAAAACGAAGCTGGTCGTACTTCTCTTTAAGTAGTGGCACGTCTGCTGAGTCCAGAGGGCTGGCTGCCGAAAAGAAATAGAGTATCAAATCACATATAGGTAGAAAGTCTCTTGCTATCTGCTGAACCAGTAGCGGATCTCCGGTACCCGGGGTATCTGCCAGGACGATGTTCTTCAGAAATGGACTTTCCTGAGAAGTGTCCGCCCTTATGGGAACAAGGTTTTCCCTTGTAGTAATTATAACAGAGTCTTTGTTGGCTCGATGTGTAATTAAGCTAATGTCCTTGTCTGTGGGATTCAGATCTACACGTCTTTCCGAATTGATCAATGAGTTTATGGTGCTAGACTTTCCAGCCGAAAAGTGTCCCATTAATCCAACGTACAGCAGATCCTTCCCCCTTTCTGTGTATTCATTGAGGCTGTGTCTTATCCGCAGCAACAAATCCAGATTTCTCGCCGTGTGGGCATTATTTTCCAAATCTAATGCTTTTTGCGTGAGAGGTTCGTTTAAAAGCCTTTCAAGTTCCTTCACGCCATCTAGGATATGCTGGCATTGAATATCCACTGATTCGCTGTTCATTGACCCTCCCGCATCTGATGATTGATCCACAAGACGATTATCCTCGCTATTCAGTGCCGGCCATCCCTACTTGATTCCTTTCGTAGAACCTCCGCCTCAATAGCCCCCAGTCGCGCAATTTTGAAATCTCATACTGAATTATAAGGCAATTCTGTGCCAGTTTTGGGAGATTTTCGTTGGATCACTTGTGAAACCACGGCTCTTTTGCTCCTCAAAGGGTCGTAGTGGATTCCCCAGAAGATCTTGATGCCGGAAAACGGTCCCAATATAGCCGAAAAGCCTACTCTATCAGACTTTGACCGTACCTCACCCCAGCCCCCTGGTCAAAGACAATCTCGCACTTTGACTGGTGCAGAAACACGGACTCACAATGTCTATCAGAATTCCGGGTACCCCCTCCTCAATTCCCCTTGACGATTCCTCTTGGTCCGGGTTTCCGCCTATGCAATACTCTGGCAAGCCCGTTTTCCAGTCGGGTTATGAAACCTTCCATTTGTTTGTCAACGATTAAGTGCGGTGTACCCGGAACTTAGCGGAACTTCCGAATTCCTCGATTCTATCGGACACTTTCCTTCTTGCCTTTCAGGATTGCCATGCCCAAATCCAGCACCTTTTCAAAGGGCTCTACCTTGTCCTCCCTTTGATGCATGGTGATTGCTTGACTCTGGCAGCTTGTAGCACACAATCCGCAACCCAGGCATTTGCCCCTGTCCACATCCGCTGTATCTTGCACTGTTATGGCCCCAACCGGGCAGCGGCCGACACAATCTTCGCAACCTATACAGTCCTCTTTATCTATTACGGCTTCAAACAGTGCATTCATAAACTTTTGTTTATCAAGCCCCCATTTTGTTATCCCTTTCAAGGAAGCACAGCAACAGGGGCAACAGTTGCAGATATTCGAGAGGTGCTTAACGTTTGCTCCGGCGTGAACCAGGCCGGCTCTGTCGGCTTCATGGAGGATTTCTATAGCTTCCTCAGGCGTGATCTCCCGCCCTATGCCGTTTTCAATATAGGTACTCGGCAGCGACCCCGAAACTGAGACACGTTTCGATGGGATGATTACAACCTTCGCCGGTGAGATGCGCTTCTTTTCGGCAGATACAATCGGCAACCGCGATTTTCCGTGCCGCCTTGATGTCTTCCTTGAGTTTCAGATATGGATAAAGGACTGTGCCAAAGTGAATATCTTCACCAATCGGGATGACTTTGAACCCTGGAACATTGCTCGCACCCATCTCCTCCATGTAGGCGGTGTCGTAATACTCCTTGAAGAGCATAGCCAACTCTTTGTCGATCTTTTTCACAGAATACTCGTACAGGCCGATCATGAAGGGAGGAACGTTGTACGACGTCTTGCCGCCACGCCGAATCCTGAACAGCAGTCCTCTGCGTGACATGGATTCCAATTTTTCCGTAAGTTCTTTTTCGTCCAGCCCTGTGCGCTTCGCGATTTGACTTATCTCCTCCGGAAAGGGCATCAGTGAAACCACAAGCTCAGCCTCTTCTTCCGTAAAGAGTCTCTTCAATATTTTCAGTCCAACCCCGGAACTTGTTTCCGGAAACCCCAGCGGAAACTTGTCCAGGAACGAGCGCAACTTCATGTAAGGACTATCGGACATTGATCGGTACCTCGTCTTTTTAGAATACACGAGAACTATTCCGCAACCAACCCTTTCAGGGATTTTATTAACTTCAATCGGACAAGACTTTTGGCAATGGGTATAATGCTGAGTCAATAGAGGAATTACGATGGCTGGATCTTACCCAGGAATTAAGAAAAGGACCTGCTTTGCGCCGGATCCTCCGGAATTTTATGGTGCCGAGGGGCGGAATCGAACCACCGACACAAGGATTTTCAGATTAAGTGACAAAGACCGAAACTAAATAATATCAAGCGCTTCTTTTGTGACACCCGTTGCCATGTTCCACCACAAACCAGGACGTTACACAACCCAATGGCACAAAATTGGCACAGGGCCAGTAATCGTACCAGCTATAAGTGAACTCCTTGAAAAGAAAGGCTAGCTGTCTGCTTTCCTGAAGAACGGCGGCGTGACACGCCGGAGGTCCATGTAATGATATCAACATGTGACGTGATATCACACCCGATTCAAGTCCAATTTGACCCCAAAAATGAACGATAAATGAAGAAAAGGGGCCCGCCGGGGGCCCTGTAATTTCATAGGATTTTGCTCTGTACGACCATAGCAAACGGCGGGTCTGGAGCATGCCGCTTGACCTGTATTTTACCCTGTAGCTGATGAATATTTATGAGAATGTGGCGGATTTCTGCCTGCCATCCTTTTGCGGCAGTTTCTTCTTCTGTATTAACAAGGTGTTCAAGCCGCTTTCCGCGCAACGCTTGGCTACCACGGAACCGTCGCGTCCTCCTCCCACCACAATGAAACCGAAAGACGGAGAATTATCCACCTGGAGGCACGTTCCTTGATTTAGGTGCTTGGCTTGAGAAAAGAAGTTGCCTTGCGCTGCACCATTAAATGCGATGTACGACCTGATGACTTAAATCTTGGAGCATTGCCTTGGCAAAAAAACGCCAAGAAATTGTGGGAAATCGGCTAAACTTGTTCCGGTAACTGCACACTAGCTGGCCGCTATCGCACGAACTGCTGAAAGCGCGGCAGAGACATCTTCAGCCGAGTTCAACGGTCCAAAGCTAAAGCGCACTGCTCCTCGTGGGCTGATCCCAAGATCCTCATGCACCAATGGAGCACAATGAAGGCCGCTCCGCGTGGCAATGTTGAAGTCGCCATCCAGGATGGCCGCGAAATCTTCCGGGTCGACATTTTTCACATTGCACGTAAGTAGCCCAATATGACGGTCCAGCCTCTCCGCGCAATACATCTTCACGTTCTTCATAGCGGAGAGACCGTCTCGGAGGGTTTGCACGAGCGCCATCTCGTGGTTGTAGATGCTAGCCATACCGCGCTGAGCAAGGTATCGCAATCCTGCGGACAGCCCGATGATTCCCATGACATTAAGGGTACCGGCTTCGAGCCGATCGGGATAAGCCTCAGGGTGTGCAGTCTGCCAAGAATCGGAACCGGTTCCGCCGAATCTCGTGGCTCGGATGTCGATTTCGTCCCGGAGTACGAGGCCGCCGATCCCTGTGGGCCCCATCAAGGACTTGTGACCTGTGAACGCAACTACGCTGACATGCATATCTCGCATGTTAATGGGCACGACGCCGGCACTTTGGGACACATCGAGAATGAACGGAATTTCCATCTCGGTACACATTCGGCCGACTTCCTGGACAGGCTGGATCGTTCCAAGGACGTTGGACACGTGGTTGAGAATTACGAACTTGGTTGAGGGTTTGATGAGCTTAGCCACGTCCTGTGGGTCTATAAAGCCGTGCCTGTCAAAAGGAATCAGGTCAAAGGTAACCAATCCCATTTCGCGCAAGTGATAGAGAGGCCTGAGGACTGAATTATGCTCCAGTCTCGAACTCACTACGTGGCATCCCGGTTCGATCAGCCCGAGGATAATAGTGTTGAGAGCATCGGTGGCGTTGCACGCGAAAACCACGCGGTCGGCGCTGTCACCTCCGAAAAAGTCGGCGATTTGGTGTCGAACGTCCTGCACGTAGCGCTCGCACTGAACAGCCAAGTCGTAGCTGCCGCGGCCCGGAGAAACGCCCAACCGAGCATAGGTCTCAAACATTTCCTGAAGGACCAGGGAAGGCTTCGGGAAAGTTGTAGCTGCATTGTCCAGGTAAGTCATTGACGAGCCAAGAAATTATTCGATCATCAGCAACTTTTGGGGTTAGGCAATCCGGCCAGACGCCGTGCGCCATGCCGGATGCCTCCGGGAAATAGGCGCTCAAGTTCGAGTAAGCTCAAGCCGGTCTGTTTCCTGATGTCTCGATTTAGTGGGGCCCGGCCGTTGGCAAAATAAAAGCTGCGCAGGAAATGAATCATTTCCCATTGGCTGTCAGTAAGTGATTGAAGTCCGGTTTCCGTGGCAAGAGCCTCAGCAATTGGCTCTGTCCAGCTTTCCGGATTGATGAGAAATCCTTCTTCATCGAAAAGGACTTCCTTGCCATCGATCACCCTGATCGCTTGATTGTGGGCCTGCTTGGAGGCTTTGCTCTCCATCGACGTCAGCTCGGCGCCTTTCCGTTGGTAATGGACTGAAGCACTCTTTCCGGCGTGGCAGGAAGGTCGCAAATGCGTTCTCCGCCCGTGGCATCCTGTATCGCTGTAATGATCGCTGCTGCAGTGGGCAACAATACAAATTCCCCCACTCCAACAGCGCCTAGCGTGCCCTTCTTGCGAGGCGTTTGGAGCAACAAGACCTCACTGTCAAAAGAGGTTTTCATCGTGGGGAATTTACTGGTAATCCAGTCTTTGGTCCTGCCGTGAACATACTCCTCACGAAGGGCCATTCCAGCGCCCATGTCCAGGCCGCCTTCTACCTGGCCTTCCACCACACGAGGATTAATAACTGTTCCTGCATCCACAACCGCGGTCATCTTCAGTATGCGCACCTTTCCGCCCTGGGTATCCACCTCGACTTCAGCCATTTGCGCTCCGTGCACTCGAGACTCGAAAGGAGACCCCTGACCTGTTTTGGGGTCCATCAGGGTGGCGTCCTGCACTCTTGTTCCAAGATAACGAGTTGGTTTGCCGGCTGCCACCATTTCATCGTAACTTTTTGCACCGATTTCGGCCATGGCCTCCTTCAGGGCTTCTATCGCTTTCACCATCGCACCCCCGGCCATGTAAGTGATCCGACTGCCCGAAGCGGAACTTGCGTCTGGAGTGGTGTCTGTGTCTCGAGTGACCAGCCGAATCTTATGGGTCGGTAAGTCCATAAGGTGAGCGGCAATTTGAGTCAGCATGGCGTCGTTGCCCTCGCCTGGATCGGATACGGAGCCGTAAACTGTCAGACCTCCGTCCGGCATCAGCTCTACTGCCACATTGGACCTGTCGGCTCCGCCTCTGCCAATGCCAAAGCTGCCACCGGCTATGCCCACGCCATGCCTGTATCTGCCCTGTTTAAACTCGGCGGCTTTTCGACAGGCTTCCACGTAGCGCGGTCTCAAGGCTTCAAGGCATCCTTGATACGGCCATTCTTCTATTACCTGCCCTGTTGAGATGGATTCCCCAGGTTTGAGCGAATTGATCAGGCGAAACTCCAATGCATCCATTCCCAGCCTGCGTGACATAAGCTCCATTGCCGATTCCAGGGCGAAATTCACCTGAGGGGGTCCGGCCCCGCGAGCGGCTCCGCCCCAGGCCCCGTTCGTGTAGACTAGACTAGCCAAGGCTTTTACATTGGGGATGTTGTAAGAGCCACTTAGCATGTACAAGGACCTGAGCACGATGGTTTTGCCGATGGACATGTGTGCCCCGTTGTCGACAGTGAAGTCGATAGCGTAAGCGGTGAGTTTCCCTTCCCGATTAGCCCCCAGTTTCACTTTCATCTTGAATGGATGACGTTTGGTAGTAATCCACATAGATTCGGTAAGGCTACAGACGTAGCGCACAGGCCTCTCGAAATGCAACGCGGCTGCTGCAGCCAAGCCTTCTGCCGTGATGTCGATCTTGATACCAAACTGGCCGCCGATAAAGGCCTGTTCGTACCGCATGTTCTCCCATCCAAGCGCCTCTTGGAGAACCATTAGATGATGATGGATGTTTATGCTTCTGCCCACCACCACAAGTTTCGGTTCGTCTTCCTCTTCGCTGGTTTCAAGATAAGCGAGGGCGGCTTCGGGTTCCATGGGGGACTGATGAATCAGTTGCGTGTTGAACTCCGCTTCCACCACCTCATCCGACTCGGCGAGGGCCGTGTCAGCATCGCCTTTTATCTGTGGATGAACAAAACAGAGGTTAGGTATCTGCTCATGGAGTTGAATGCAACCTTCGGCAAGCGCTTGGTCAGTTGTTTCAACGATAGGTAAAGGTTCGTAACCCACGACCACTGCTTCAGCCGCGGCCCGAGCTTGCTCTCGGGTTTCAGCAATTACCAGTGCTACGGCATCTCCCATCACATGGACTTTCTTGTCGCAAAGTAGGGGTTGATCGGTTTGCAGGCGATTGGAACCCTTGATGTGCTCCGCGGTCATCACGCCCACGACCCCTGCCATCTTCTCGGCTACGGAGCTATCTATTGATTTGATGAATCCGTGGGAGCAGGGACTTCTCACCGCAGCCAATTCCAGGACCCCTTCCATCCGTATGTCTGCTGTAAACTTCGCCTCTCCACAGGCTAGCGCAAAAGCGTTTGGTCGGGGAAGAGGAACCCCAATAAGGCCGGCGCTGGAATCCGGCCGAACCGCTTCGGGCGTCTTCTGACCGCTCAAAAAGGCTGCAGCCAGATGCACAGCCTCGATTATCTTCTTGTAACCCGTGCAGCGACAAAGGTTGCGATGCAGGGTTTCCATTATTAGCTTCGTGTCAGGGTGAGGGTTGCGGTCCAGCAACGCCTTGGTCGCCATGATCATGCCAGGCGTGCAAAAACCGCACTGCACAGCGCCAGCCAACACGAATGCCTCTTGGATGAGGTGCGGATTCTCGGGAGTACCCGAGACCTTCAATCGAGATGACTTCGGCTCCTTCCAAATCTGCAATCTTGGTGAGACACGAACGAACCGCCTTGCCGTTTACAAGAACTGTACACGCACCGCATTGGCCTTTGCGGTCGCAGGATTGCTTGGTGCCGGTCAGGGACAAGTCTTGACGGAGTAGATCCAAGAGAACACGCCCGTCATCTGCGTCCACTTTGCGCAAAATTCCGTTGACAGTTAGCCTGATGGTGCTCATAGACATTTCCTCGATCCCACGTTCGTAACTAAATTTTGTATCACAACAGAGGGATTTCCATTCCTCTGACAATTTTTCGGAAGTCATCGAATTCGACGCATTTCACAGCCTGTTTGGCGATTCTGCGCAAACACTTGTTGCATGAGGTACACTTCGCGGTCCGGCGGTCAGGACCCTGTAAGAGGCGCTCGGGGAAGTCGGGCTCGCAAATCACAGGTCTGCACACACCTATCAGATCAATTCCGCTTTTCAAGAGGTGTTCCATGACGCTCAGGGTACGAATCCCGCCGGTGAGCGCCAGAGGCGTATCGCCCGCTGCCGTCCTGAACGCGGTGATAGCGCCTTCAAAATAGGCTTCGCGGTCTCCAGCTTCCTTTTTGAGGCGAGCCCGAAGTGAGATCTGTTCCTTAATACCTCCGCTCATCTCAATAAGATCCACTCCGGCGTCCCTTAGTTTCTTCGCTACAAGCGCGTATTCCTCAGTGTCAGCGCCATCTTCGATGTAGTCTGCGGTGTTCAGCTTCCACAAGATGGGGAAATCTTCTCCGACTCTGCTGCGGATAGAATGGTACACTTCGATCGCAAATCGGGCCCGGTTTTCCGGGCTGCCTCCCCATCTGTCGTGCCGCTTGTTGATTGCGGGAGAAAGGAACTGGCTCACAAGATAGCCGTGGGCCCCATGCACCTGGACCGCATCAAAGCCGGCCTCTTTGACCCTGCGAGCAGCTTCGCCGTACATCAGGATCAGATCTTGGATTCTGTCGTCTGTAAGACTTTCAAGCGACTCGGCTCCGGAAGCCGCGCCGTAAGAATAGCCGGGGCCGGCTGATCCTTGATGCGAGATCTGGACTGCGCATTTGCAGCCTTCGCGGTGCGTGTGCATGATTCCGGATAATGCGCTCAAGCCCTCTACGAAAGAGTCATCCCAGATCCCCAATTGGTGTTCCCAGGACCTGCCTCGATCTTCTATCGAGGCACACCCGGTTATGATCAAGCCCGCGCCTCCCCACGCGATGTTGTAATAGAGCTTCAGGAGGTCATCGGTGACGCGGCCATCGGTATCTGCCATATATTCCATGGTGGCGGACCTGAGAAGCCTGTTTGTCACTAACAACGAACCGACCTGACAGGGTGTCCCAATGCCTATCATGTTGTCTCCCAAGAGTCATCGGCAGAGATACCCGCGCACTGCCGGCGGTTCCACCTCTGTCAGCCGAGAGATTCCGCTATGAAGGCCGTGGTGAACTCACCTTTAGCGAACTTCGGGTGGTCGAGAATCTTGACGTTGGCCGCAATAGTGGTCTTGATCCCCTCTATCTGGAATTGGTTCAACGCTTTGGTCAAGCGCTTTCTAGATTCATCTCTGTCTGTCCCCCATGCGATGACCTTTGCCAACAACGGGTCATAGTAAGGCGGCACCGAGCCGTTTTCTTCCAGTGCGTGGTCAATTCTCACATGATCTCCCCCGTCGGGCAAAATCAAGCGGGTGATGCGGCCTGGCGATGGAAGAAACGTCTCGGGATCTTCAGCGTAGACCCGAGCCTCTATGGCATGGCCGCGCAATCGGACGTCCTCTTGCCTAAATGCAAGTTTCTGTCCCGACGCGATTTCCAATTGAGACTTCACGATATCAATGTCGGTCAACATCTCTGATACACCATGCTCCACCTGTAGCCTGGCATTGACTTCCATGAAGTAGTAATGCCCGTCCTCGTCTCGTAGCCCTTCTAATGTGCCCGCGCCGTGGTAGTTCATCCTACTCACCAATCGCCTTGAGTAGTCGAAAAGCATTTCCCGGTCTTGAGCAGTCACAACGTTAGAGGGCGCTTCCTCGATGATTTTCTGGTGTCGGCGTTGGATGGAACACTCGCGTTCGCCGAGCAGGACGCAGTTGCCGTAATTGTCGGCAACGAATTGTATTTCGATATGCCTGGGCCTGGAAACCACCTCTTCTATGTAACAGGCCGACGATCCGAAGGCCATGTTTCCTATGCTGCAGGCCCGTTGGAATATTGTCTCTACTTGATCTTCCGAATCGACTCTCTCAATCCCTTTGCCGCCACCGCCTTTGTCCAGTTTGAGGAACAGCGGATAGCCATGCTCACGGCCGAACGCGATGACCTCTTGCGGATCGTGCACAGGGTCAAGGGTACCGGGGATAAACGGAACACCGACGCTGTCAGCAAGATGCCTGCAATAACACTTGGAGCTTATAGACTTCATGACCGCCGGGCCGGGCCCTACCCAGACGAGTCCAGCGTCCACCACTGCTTGGGCGAATATGGCTCGTTCCGAAAGAAAGCCATATCCAGGATGCACGGCATCGGCGCCTGTCGTTCGCGCCGCCCCAATGATGGCATCGATGTTGAGGTAGCTGTGCAAAGGATTAGAGGGACCAATCGGAACAGACTCATCCGCAGTCCGCACGTAGGCCGCGCCTCGGTCAGCCTCGGAATAAACCGCAACGGTGGCTATGCCCATCTCTCTACAAGTCCGAGTAATTCTGGCGACTATTTCCCCCCGATTGGCGATGAGCAGCTTCTTCATCATCGGCTAGTCTCCGTCAACCACTTCGAGGATGACCATCGGCGTTCCTACATCCAGTTCGTCCCATTCTTTGGACAGCACCTTCGCGACAGTGCCATCCCATTCAGACGTAACCGATATTTCCGTTTTCATGCAATTGATAACCGCAACCTCTTGGCCTTTAGTGACCTTATCTCCTTCACTGACGACAACTCGGGCACAGAGCCCTGGAACAGCAGCATCCACGCTTCTTTCCATAACGGAGTTCCTTTCTGGATGTCAGGACGGTGCACTTCCTCGAGAAAACGTCTCCCGTCTCCTGGATTAAAGCCCATTGCTTCGTAAAAACCGTTACAACTCGAAAGTGGTGACCTTTTAGTCGCCGTCAGGCCATAGCTTCTTCCACGAAAAGCTTATTCTGGTCGACACGCGCCTGAGTAGCCTCTTCCTGCGTACACACAGCAAACTTGATGAAGTCTCTAGCTGGTGCCCCTTGACCAATCTGCCACAGGTCAGCATTGATCACACTTAGCGCGCACATATATCCGCCCAGAGTAGGGCCGTCGGCAATCAGCAGTACCGGTGTATTGCCACAAATGTTCAAGGCTCCACGCATGGCGTAGCCGTGATCGATTATGTTGGATGGGTGGCTTCCGCCCACTCCGCCGTCAGGACGTGAGAAAAAGCTGTCTGGTAGGGCCTCAAGTCTATAAGCGGAGCGGTTGGACGTGTGCTGAATTTTGAATGAGTGACTGAACAGGTATTCCATGCCCTCATCGGTGGCATAATCGGGACAAGTGTTCGGTCCGGGTACGGCTCGCAAGGTCCATTCCTTGGAATATTTCGGGATCACTTCTTTCTTGAGTTTTCTGCCTAACAATTCTTTCAGGCCGCGTAATGGCTTCCCGAACTTCACGACATCTCCAGGCTGCAACTTCCGACCTTCAAATCCGCCGTAACTTCCGAATATGCAGGTGGACTTACTCCCAAGATAGGGTGGAACGTCGATGCCTCCAGCAATCCCGATGTACCACCGAAAACCATACTTCCCGATATGTGAAAACTTGATTACATCCCCTTTGTGAACCTCGACCGTTTCCCACATGGATATGGCCTGATCGTTTATGGATGGGGGATTAGGCGTTCCGGCTACGGCAATTACCGTGTCGGCGCCGAATTCAGCCTGGAAAAAGCCGGCCGTAACTTCAAGACCAGCCTCGCCCACGGGATTGCCGACCAGGAGATTGGCATATCCCAGGGCCACGTTATCAAAAGCGCCGGAAGGAGCCATTCCCTTTCCCAGAAATCCGAGCCTTCCAGGCCAATCCTCCACGAGCGTTTCAAGTCCACCGTGTAACACTTTAAGCATGTTCTTTGTCTCCTTTCGTGAGGTCACAGGCGGGGCGCCATTTTCAGGCCCTGTTCGCGCTTGGCGCTTAGTTCCTTGATTCCTTGCTGCACCTCAGCGGAGTTGTACCACGCCATGTAATCCTTCACGACGATTTTGCCCTGTTCGATCTTGTATTCATAATCTGTCTTGTTGTGGACGTGTTCGAAGATGTTCAGGATTTCTTCTTCGGTAACCTCGTGAAAACGCACCCGGTCTGCTGGCCTATAAAGAAACGGCCCGTCTTTAAAAATCGGGTGCTTCTGGCTGAATTGGAATGTTGGGATGGTGCGGCCGAAAAGTTGGTAGCCTCCACCGGTGGGAGTGGTATAAGTGAAGACACATGGCCCTCCTATGCCCGCGGCGCCTTCGGGAGTCCAGGTCCGGGGAGGATTGTACTTCGGCACCACCAATGCGCAGCGTGGATCCACCGGCCACAGGAAGGCCCCACCCGGCCAAAAGCCTCCGCCGCTATTGAACCATTCAGTGCCCAGGAACATGTTTTTCGCCTCCTCGACGGAGACCCCGTTACACATAGCTATGTACTCCAGATTGTGTCCGTTTATGACATTGGGAGCGTCAGGCCGGACTTCCCGTAAATATTTGTCCACTGCTTTTCTCGTTTCAGAATCTTCAAAAGCAAGAGGCAAGTGAATGATTCTCGACTCCAGCACAACATCGTCGATAGTGGGCATGGAGTTTTCCGCTTCTTTAATCCGGTCAATGAGGTCAAATACCTTAAGTACGGTGGGATCGAAGTGGAACAGGTTCGTTCTCAACCCCGGAACCGTTTCTACCAAGCCTCTGATCTTCTTGGAGTGGATGATGTCATTTACGGCCAGCATACGGAACGAGTCCTGCAACGCCGCACGTTGCTCGTGACCATATTCCACCTGGATAAAGCCGTCGCCGGCTTGCCTGAACAGAACCTCAAGCCTGGATTCCGTCTCTGGCATGGTGTCCAGTATCACCGCAAATCGTTCTCGACTCATGTCTCCGTTCTCCCTTGGTTTTTGATGACTTGATGGACTGAATTAGGAGCAACCCAACCAGCCGGTCTCCTGGAACCATGTCGATCAGGTGCCGGTAATCTCGGTGAATGCCTTCTCCAATATGTCCAGACCTTCCTCCAACTGATCATCGGTGATGACCAGAGGCATCAAGGTACGGATAACATTATTGAATCTTCCGCACGTGAGAACTATGAGGCCATGTTCGTAAGCATAGTTGATGATTTTCTTTGTTTCCTCCGCAGCCGGCTCCTTGGTCTTCCGATCCCTCACCAGTTCCAGGCCAATCATGGCGCCAAGGCCGCGGACATCGCCTATGAGCGGGAATCGTTCGTACATTTCATCAAAGCGTTGTTTGATAATCTCACCTATTCTTGCGGCCCTGGTACTCAAATCCGCTTCAGTCACAAAATCAAGAACAGCCAAGGCGGCCTTACACGAAAGAGGATTGCCGGAATATGTTCCGCCAAGTCCCCCAACCTGCGGCTCTTCCATCATTTCAGCCCTGCCGGTAACTGCCGCAAGAGGCAGTCCTCCCCCTAGAGATTTGGCCATTACAATGACGTCCGGTGCTACTTCATAGTGCTCGATTGCGAAGAGCTTTCCGGTTCGGCATATACCGGTCTGTATTTCGTCCGCAACGAACACGATCCCGTGCTTCTCGCAGATCCGGCTAAGTATGGAAAAATACTCCGGCGGAGGGACGACGAATCCACCTTCACCGAGGACGGGTTCCACCACCATAGCAGCGGTTTCTTCGGCTGCTACGTGGATCGCAAAAAAAGTCTCCAAGTGCTGCGCACAATAAACGCCACAATCGGGATAGGTCAGCCCGAACGCACATCGGTAGCAATACGCGTAAGGCATCCGATAGATTTCCGGAGCGAATGGGCCGAAACCGAACTTGTAAGGTTTCACCTTACTGGTCATCGACATGGTCAACAGTGTGCGTCCGTGAAAAGCGTCTTCAAACGCGATGACAGCGGGTCTGCCGGTATGACGACGAGCCACTTTGACGGCATTTTCCACGCCTTCCGCGCCACTGTTGACGAGGAGGGTCTTCTTCTCAAAATCGCCGGGAGTTAGCTGGTTCAGCCGAGAGGCCAGCTCCAGATACGGTTCGTACATGACAATGTGAAAACACGTATGTAGGAATCGGTCCGCTTGATCCTTAATCGCTGCAACGACTTTTTCATTGCAATGCCCCACGTTATTGACGCCGATTCCACCGGCAAAATCCAGATATCTATTGCCTTCGACGTCCCAGATTTCAGCCCCTTTCGCCCGGGAAACAAAATAGGGGGTGACATAAAAGGGGCCCCTCGGCACTTTCGAGAATCGCTCTTCCAGGAGGGCCGCATTCGTTTTCTCAGTCAAATCGAAACTCCTCTCGCAAGATTTGGTATCATAAAGTGTATTTGCAATGATGACTTCCTGCGGTACTGGACTATATCCGCTCAGCCGAACAATCCGGCTAGTCAAGTCAAGGGGTTGTGGATGAGGCCCGAATCGGCGCCAGTGGCAATGACGTTCGCCCTAACACCAGACTCCTCCCTACGCCTTAGAGAACAGGTGCAGCCACCAGCACCCCGTTGTCCTGAAGGATCTGACGGACGGCCCTGACTATGCTCAGCGCACCGGGAGTGTCGCTGTGAACGCAGACCGAACTGCCCTCGATGGAGATTTCCTTGCCGTCTTCGGCCACAACTTTCTGCTCTTTGACCATCTTAGCCACCCTCTCGGCCACATGGGTGGGATCGTGGGTTCCATGCTCGCGTGTGATCACCAGATTACCCTCGGCATCGTAACCAAGGTCAGCGTAGAGCTCAAACACCGTGCGTATCCCCATCTCGTGAGCCACGTCAGCGGCCACTCCCTTCCTCATAATGTACAGGTAGAGATTTGGATCCACATCTTTCAGCGCCTGGCATACGGCGCTGGCGATTTCCTCCCGCCGGTGCACCATGCCGTAAAGAGACCCGTGCGGCTTCACATGGTGGAGACGGAGGCCGGTTGCCTCAACGAACGCTTTCAGCGCACCGATCTGGTACAATACGTCACAGTAGACTTCATCAGGGGTAACGTTCATTTCCCTGCGACCGAATCCCTGAAGATCGGGCAATCCGGGATGCGCACCGACCTGCACCCCGTACCTCATGGCAAAACCAACCGTCTTCTTTATCACCGTTGGATCCCCTGAGTGGAAAGCACAGGCGACATTTGCAGAGCTGATGTATTGCATGAATTCTTCATCATTTCCCATTTTGAAAATGCCAAAGCTTTCACCCATGTCAGCGTTCAGATCGATGTTCATTGAAGTGCTCCGCTTAGATCTCTTTATTGACCTTTCATGGACAGCCGGAATTGGTCCATCACTACGGCAAAAATGAGGAGACAGCCCATTACCATCATTTGCAGGTAGGAGCTGATGTTCATAATATCCATCCCGTTCCTCATCAGGACGATCAGGATGGCCCCGAAAATTGCTCCAATGACGCTCCCTTCACCGCCTCTGAGTGAGACCCCGCCAATGACTGCCGCTGCTATGGATTCCAAAGGTAGAGCCGCTCCAAGATTTGGTTCGCCTGAAGCAACCCGAGCGGTCAGCATCACGCCGGTAAGGCCCGCCAGTGCGCCGCACAGGATATAGGCGAGACAACTGTATTTCTTCACCGCAATGCCCGACAACCGGGCCGCTTCCTCGTTGCCTCCAAGGGCATAGAAGTACCGACCGATTCTGGTTTTGGTGAGCATGATGTATATGATCGCCACGACGAGGATCGCCACCAACAAAGGAACTGGAACGCCCCAAACTTTGCCGATACCCATGTAGCGGTTGAAATCGGCAGGCAGATTGAAAATCGGCACACCTCCAGAAATGAGAAGAGCCAAGCCCTGTGCCACTGACATCATTCCCAGTGTGACCACAAACGGGGAAACGCGGAATACAGCAATCGTGATACCGTTGAGTGTCCCTACCGCAGTGCCGGTTGCCACACCAGCCAGCAGCGCGGCAATGATGGCAACCGCAGGATTAGGAAACCATACAACGGTACTAGCCGTGACGATGCTGGTCAGTGCCACCGAAGATCCGACGGAGAGATCGAACCCGGCACACAATATGGTAAGCATCTGTCCCGCCGTGATTATGGCGAGGTACGTGGCTTGCCTGCTGACGTTCACCATGTTCGAAAACGTCATGAACCGACTTTCTGCAGCACTGAACAGGATAAGCAGCGCAACCAGGAGAAATGGAAGCACCCCGACATTGACAAACGTTCGTTTTAGAAACTCCACTGAATGTCTACCTTTTCTTGATAGAATTGTGGCACACCATCTGCTGTCTTCATTAGGCCTGGGAACCGCCTCGAACGTTGTGACTCGTTACGAAGCGGTCATAATCGTAGCCGAAGCAGCTTGTGAGAATCTTCTCCTCGGTGGCTTCGGACCCAGGCATGATCGAGCATATCGATCCGCCGTGCATCACCATCACAGTGTGACAAAGATGCAGAATCTCCGGCAATTCTGAAGAAATAAGGATCACAGCGGCACCTTTTTCGGCGTAGTCTTTGAGCAACCGGTAAACGTCACGTTTGGCACCAACGTCGATCCCGCAACTGGCCTCATCGAAAATGAACACCTTTGTGTCTCTGATTAATCCCCTTGACAGCATAACTTTCTGCTGATTACCCCCACTGAGTTCATTGACAGTTTGATCGATGCGTGACGGGCGAATCTTGAGCTTGTCGATGAGATTCTTCACAGTGGACTTTTCACGTCCCGCGTCTATGAACAGTCTGTTTTCAAAAAAGGGAATCGCGGCCAGGGTCTGATTCTCCCTGATCGAACGGCACAATACTAAACCTTCTTTGTGCCTGTCCGCGGGGAAATAGAGTATCCCGCTTTCGATAGCCTTCGCGGGAGTGATTTTCTCCAATGGCTGGTCAAAGAGAAGCTTGGTACCGGCTGTAATCTTCTCCAAACCGAACATGGCACGTCCCACCCGGGATTTGCCTGCTCCTACCAGTCCGGCGATACCGAAAATCTCCCCTTCCCTCACCGTGAAGCTGATGTCTCGGAGTCCGCTGGCCGTGGAGAGTCCTTCCACTGTCAGCACGGGTTTGCCTGGGACGTGGGTGATCCTAGGGAAAATTTCTGCGTACTCCCTGCCGGTCATCAGAGAGATCAGTTTCTTGTCGTCGGCCTCTCCCATGCTGAGCGTAGCAACATGTTTACCATCTCTCAAAACCGTGATCCGGTCGCCTATCTTCTTTAATTCTTCCAGGCGATGGGAGATGTAAACGATCCCCACCCCATCGTCTTTGAGTTTCCTGATGATCTCGAAAAGCTTGGCAACTTCTTTGTCCGTGAGGGAAGCGGTGGGTTCGTCCAGGATAAGCACTGATATCTTCTGCTGAAATGCCTTGGCGATCTCCACCATTTGGCGTTCGGCCCGCTTCAGGCCGCCGACCCTGGCCTGCAGATCGAGCTTGAAATCAAGGCGATTCAATGTCTCCTCGGCCTTTTTACGCATAGCCTCCTTGTCGAGAAGGCCTCTCTTAACCATTTCCCGGCCGAGGAAGAGATTCTCAAGCACGGTAAGTTGGGGCACTAGGCTGAATTCCTGGTAGACCGCAGAGATTCCCATCATTCTGGCATCGTAGGAACTTCGGAATT
Source organism: uncultured delta proteobacterium (assembly GCA_963789265.1). Lineage (GTDB taxonomy): Bacteria > Desulfobacterota > Desulfomonilia > Desulfomonilales > Desulfomonilaceae > CAWBBA01. The sequence goes on from CAWBKB010000001.1 coordinate 1,455,544, forward strand.
CAACCTTTTCGCCGTTGACAAAGATCTCCCCGTCATCCGGAAGGTACGAACCCGCGATGATTTTTGTCAGTGTCGACTTTCCCGCTCCGTTCTCGCCGAACAGCACATGTACCTCACCGGGCATGAGCTCAAAAGAGATCCTGTCCACCGCGAGGACACCAGGGAATCTTTTCGTGATATTGAGAACACTCAGGACGGGGACAGTCACTATTTTTTCTCCTTTGCTCGATCCTGCCACTTCCTCCGGAATACTCATTTGGGGGTAGGCACGGCAGCCTACCCCGTTACTTGCACCAAATCACCCTTTCACTTTTTGGGTTCGACCTTGAATACCGGGCGGAAAGTCCGGGGCCCAAAGAGGAGTTCGTAAGGGTACTTATCAATGTTTGCTTTGGTAAGGGTCGGGATTAGGGGGCCGGATCTGAACGGAAAGTCTTTTCCGGGTTTCTGGCCGTTGAGAATCCGGACCATCATGTCTACCGCCATCTGACCCTGGGTCACAGTGAGGTCTGATGGCGCGGCGGCTACACTGCCTTTCTTGATCTTCTCGTATAAAGGCGGGATGATGTAGGTAGACACAATCTTAACGGATTTGGCCCGCCCTGACTCAGCCAGGGGTCCTACCGCGGCATCGGCGGCAACCGCATTGGCCACCAGATAATCTATTTTAGGGAAGGTTTTCAGCGAATTCTCAATCAGACCTAGCTGTACGTCTTTTCCCGTGTCACCCCACTTGACTGCGAGGATGTTTACCTTGCCATCAAACTTTTTGATCGCATCTTTGAAGCCGTCCAGAGTGTCCGGCGCCCAGCCCGAACCAGCAGGACCAGGCAAGAAGACCACGTTGATATCTTTCTTGCCCTGGGCTTTCGCGTCTGAGACAACGAAATCTCCCGCGTGAAGTCCCATATCGAAAAAAGATACGAGTGCCTTGGCTGCTATGTCTTGAGCTTGAATGTCGTTGATCACTTCAATAACAGGAATTTTTTTCTTGGTTATCTCCTGCACCACAGGGTCCAGTGCGGTGTATGAGATCGAAGCCAGGATAATGCCGTCTACCTTCTCCTGAGCAAGGTTCTCCACCTGTCCGACCTGTTGCTCCACCTCGGTGTAACCACCGGCCGCAACAAGGTGAATTCCCACTCCCAACCGCTTGGCCTCTGAAATGATCCCGTAATCCACAGCAAGCCAATACGGGTCTTTCAAGTGCGGGAAGGAAACACCAATAACGTATGGCTTGTTGGCCTTTTCGGGAGGCGCCCATTCTTCCTGCTTTGGCCCCTGTAAGCTCGCAGCAGGGCGTCCTGATTTTTTCCCTTTCACGTCGTACTTGCCATAGTAAGAATTGACCTTAACCGGCCACCAAGGTTTCTCTGCCCCAAAACAAACGGCGCTGCTGAACAGAAACAGAGCGCACACTAGCGCCGTTGCAGGAACGAGGCCTCTAAGAGATGCGGATCCTCCGATACTCATTTCATTTCCTCCTTTGTGCTGAACGCGTTTTCACGCGGATACCAACGGCTTACACCATTGCAAATCCCCCATCCCGACGCGCCGGGACGGAGAGGATGCACCGAGATTCGGGTTGAAACAAATCGGACTTAGAGAGGCGGACGGTCCGGTGGAACCATGCGGCCTTTCCTGTGGCCTTATCTAGGCCTTGAGATTTATTCCTCGGATGTTTCCGCTGAGCCCTTTTTCGATGAGTTCCAAGATGAGCTTGCTGATATCGCTCATCGTGAGGGAGACGATCAGCCACCGGTGGCCCTCGTGATCGGTGCAGACAACCTGCTTCTCAACTGGCGTTCCCTTCTCTTCCAGGTACGCCTGTGGATCAAATTTCAGCCCACCTTCGGGGATTTCAATAAGGATGTGTGACAATCCCTCGGATAAGCACTGGAGATCTAAACCTTCCGAGCCCATTTTCATCACCTGGACAGGCTGCTTTGTTCCGACGCGTATGAGCAATATTTGGGCCAAACATGGAAGTGGGAGACCAACGAGGCGAAGAATATGTCTAAGTTTGTGATTTAATAACGAATGTTTTACACGATGGTGGGTTGCACACTCTGAGGATATGGTTTAAGTTCGTGTTTGTGCGAAGGCACAAATTATGCGCGATTGCATAAAAAAGCAACAGCATGTGCTTGGCGGCCTCATAAGAAGACGCTTATGCAGTAATGCATCAAAGATGCAGATTTGCATCATTGCCATCGGCCTCTATAGCAATTGTCCAAAAAGATGTCCTTTTGCTCATCTGAGGCATCGTCATCCAGACTGTAGAGGCACGGCATGCCGTGCCCCTACCGAACATCGTCATTCCCGCGCACGCGGTCCAGCGAAAGCGGATCAGACTGGACCTCGGATCAGAATCCCATAGCGACTGTGGTACCGGCGTGCCTCCCGTTCGCACTTCGGAAAGTCAATGACCCGAGTATCGTTTCATCTTGCGCGAAATGGTCGACTGGTTGATCCCCAGGTGCCGGGCCGCCTGTTGCTGTGAACCATACTTCCGCACAGCTCCCGCTATTTGCTCGAGTTCTAGTTGGCCGATTGCGCTCTTTAGAGAACCCTGTTCAAGAGCCCGCCTAAGTTGGGCAGGACCCACGAACTGACAGACAAGGGGCGGAAGCTCGCTCAATGTAACGACTTCTGCCTTGCTCAGAACCATCATGGATTCGACAATATTTTGAAGCTCACGCACATTACCGGGATAATCATAGTGCAGCAGGGCATCAAGAACCTCTCCGTCGATGGATCTGTTGAGATCGTGCTTGGCCTTGAACCTTCTCGTGAAGAAGGTGATCAGATCCAACATATCCTGGGTGCGGCCTCTGAGCGGCGGAATGGCTAGGGAAACCACGTTCAACCGATAGAAGAGGTCTTCCCTGAAGGTGTTCTTTCGCACTTGTTCGGCCAGATCCCTGTTGGTGGCTGCAATGACTCTCGTATCAACCGGTCGAACGGTGGAACCTCCGACGCGCATAACGCACTTCTCATCCAAGAAGCGCAGGAGCTTGACCTGCTGGCTCAAGGGGGCTTCGGAAATCTCGTCCAAGAATAGGGTGCCGCCTTCCGCCATTTCAACCAGTCCGGGCTTTCCTTTGGCGCCTGCGCCGGTAAACGCTCCTTTTTCATATCCGAACAGCTCCGACTCAAACAAAGTCTCGACAATTGATGCGCAATCAACCCTGACAAACGGCCCACTGGATCGTTCAGATTTCTGGTGGATCAGTTTTGCTACCAGACCTTTACCTACTCCGGATTCTCCGGTAATCAAGACAGTAGTATCGAAACGAGCAACCATGAGGGCCCGTTCATAGACGGATTCCATCTCCTTGCTGCGGCAAACGAAAAAGTTGCTCTCGAGTTCCCGGAGGTGGAAGTCTGACAACTCGCTCCGGTACTGATCGACGAGCGCTTTACTCTCTTCCAGTTCGCGACGTATGCGGTCAAGTTCCGTTATGTCACGGTCGTTAATAATGATGACGTCGATTTCTCCCCGAGAATTCAGTATCGGATTTCCGGTGGCCAGCAACTTCTTGTTGGCTTTTGTGGTTTGAACCAGAGTCACGGTAGTCTTGCGTTTCAGCACCTGCACCGTCACCGATTCGTCCACGTACCCCTCAGCTACCAGGTCTGCCACGTTGCGTCCCAGGACATCCGGGGCGTTGCACCCGGTGTTCCGCTCGGCTGCCTTGTTGAGCTTTACGACGTTGCCGTGCCTGTCTGTGATCCACAGGCCGTCGTAGGACGACTCCATGATTGCATCCAACAGTTGCGCCATCTGTTTGTACGATTCAAGTTCCCGTGCGTACTGGTCGTACGCAAAGACAGCCTGGAAAAAAGAAAAAACTCCTTCAATTCTATTCTTGAACCGCAGGGGTAATCGATTGGTGATGTAGAGCTTCCCTCCAATGGAGTCACGAACTCCAAGCTGCGGGATGCCGTCCTGGAAGACTGTTGAAATATCTTCCCAGACAGAACGTTGAATATCTCGCGCATGGCTGCCCACCAGTTCTTCCTTGGACAGGGCCAGGAATCTGGCAGCAGCGCCGTTTGCGTACGCTATAATGCCGGAGGGCAGTACGACAACGATCCCGTCCGGCACAATGTCCATCATGGCACCGAAGGCTTCGAGAAGTTTCTGAAAGGGTGTTGGCAGGTGTCCGCATAGACCTGGTCAAGGAAAGCCGGTAGCCCGGATTTCTTTTGAGTATTGGCGTAAATGATACCATGTTTCTTGAGGCACGCAAGGCTTGTCGGAGCTCACCCAGGGACTGCAATTGAGATCTGTGGTCTAGCGGGAGAGCCGCTTTGAGGGCCCTGTGATTCCATAGAATTTTACTGAGAGCACAAAGTATTCTCTTTGAGCCGCCTGAAAGGTCTTGGTAAATCTGATCAAAGCAAAATAACGAGATATCGCTTGTGGTCTCTGATATGGGTGCTATTACTTCCTCCATCCGCTTACTCAGAGTTACGCGACCGAGCACCCATTTGATGGCCAGAGGATAGTAAAACACTCTCTTAACGTACTGGTCTATCATCCCATCATCGAGTCGCGCTAAATCGACCAAACCCTTGTCCTGCGCAACGCGTCTGAACAAGAAAATAGCTTCCTTTTCTTTCAGTTCCTTTAGTTCATAGCGCCGTTCAACTTGGCCCAATCCCTTCCTACTGGTGATCAGCATTTTGGCATTCTTATGGGCGTCCAAAATAAAGTTGATGATCTGCTCGTCTGTGATTGTTTCAAGATTGTCAATAACGATTAGTATCCGGTTGAACAGCTCAAAAATAGTGTTTACACCATCTTCTTTTTCCTGAAGAGTCCTACCTGGTAGGCCGAAACCCATTACGGAAGAGATGCTGTCCAGTAGTACCAGTTCGCGATTCAGTATAGAATTTGATATAAGCGCCCCCACATACTTTTGGGGGAGGCAGGAGATGGGTGGAGTTACGTCGGCGCTGCCGCATCTTTCGGAATTCGAGCTTACCTTTGTTTTGCAGGTCAACGATTCGTGCTTTGAGGGTCGGAACTTCATCCGAGGGTTCAACACCCACTGATTCCTTCTTTTGGTCTTTACCAGGAACGGAAGGCTCATGAATGCCCGAACCAGCTTTGGATTTTTCAGGCTTAGGTTTGTCAGATTCCGCGGCAGCCGCAATCAAAGGACTAACCGAGAATATCAGAGCCAAAGCCTATCTAAGGCGTATGACGCTCTTTGCCGTGAATACGGGTTGCCGTGATCAAGAAATCTGCAAGTTGAAATGGGACTGGGAGGTTAACATTCCCGAGCTGCGGACAACTGTATTCATAATTCCTAAAGAGAAGGTCAAGAATCGGGAAGACCGGCCTGTAGTACTGAACTCCATTGCTGGATCGGTTGTAGAGGAAGTGAGGGGTATCCACGAAGAGTATGTGTTCACTTATAAAGGGAAGCCTCTCCAAAGGATTTACAATCGGGCATGGAGACAGGCACGAGAGAGGGCAGGGCTTCCCCAGGTTCGTGTGCATGACCTAAAGCACACCTATGGCCGACGGCTTCGAGCTATGGGGGTGAGTTTCGAGGACAGACAGGACCTTCTTGGCCACAAGTCGAATAGGGTGACGACTCATTATTCCGCACCTGAGTTGATCAATTTGCTGCAAGCTTCGGAGAGGGTTTGCAGTCAGGACTGGCACAAATCCGGCACAATGGTCATCCTGAAAAAGAAACCCCGCCTTGCCGTGGTGGGCTAATGAGGCGGGATTCTTGTAAATTCATGGTGCCGAGGGGCGGAATCGAACCACCGACACAAGGATTTTCAGACCGAATGTAAGCAGTCATAACAAACAAAATCAATCTGTTACGTCGAACGACCGTTGCGCCCGATTCACTACAAATCACAACTTGTCACGACCGTATCCCGCAAAAGTCCCGCACGCCATTCCCACCCCAAATCCCACCTGCGCGTCGTGTCTCCGCCGTGAGAGAATACCGACACACTTTTTCCGATGGATCTCAAAACCTCCTTGGGCGCACCGTTCCTGAATTTGATGTTTTTCCGTGGGGTCCTTTTGGGGACCTTTTTCACCGATGAAACACGATTTTGCAAATAAGAGGTCCCCATGAGGGTCCCCAAGAATCTGCTCGATCATGCCATCATCGGAGACCCGGCATCAATCATCCCTCGACCGTCGCTCTGCAGGGACTGCTGCCGTGTGAAGGCACGTTTCTCAAACCAGCACAAGCGGCTACGTCACGATTTCTTTGAAGAAATGAAGCATCATCGGTCACTATCAGGCACATTCGTGACGCATCACGGCGTCAAAAGCGACGCCAAAATGACGCCAACCATTGCTTGACGAATCAGCGGCATCCGGCTCGGCCATTTTTTCTGCCACGAGCAGAGCGATCCTCCTCTCCTGTTCTTGACGTCCTTCCTCATCTTTCTGACTTGTGGTTTTCCAAACTGATATATAATGAGGACCACGGAGGCATCCTGCAACGAGCCGCCCGGCGTACGACCAAAGTCGTCTCATGAAGGAGACCTGCCATGCAAGACCGGGACAAAACCCAAGAGCAGCTCATCGATGAACTAAGAGCGATGCGCCAAAGGCTTTCCGCAATGGAGGCCACAGAAGCCCGGCTCCTCGGAACGGAAAAGGCACTGCGAGAGAGTGAGGAGCGGTTTCGACTTCTGTATGAGAACGCTCCTCTGGGTTATCAATCCTTGGACGAGAACGGCCATTTTCTTGAAGTGAACCAAGCATGGCTCGACACCCTGGGATATGACCGCGAGGAGGTCATCGGAAGGTGGTTCGGCGACTTTCTGGCTCCAGGTTATCAGGACCACTTCAAGATCAACTTCCCCAAATTCAAAGCCGCGGGTGAGATTCACTGGGTCGAGTTTGAGATGCTCAGGAAAGACGGTTCCCAAGTCTCTGTTGCCTTTGATGGGCAGATAGGACGCGACGAACAGGGACGTTTCAGACAAACTCACTGCATATTACATGACATTTCAGAGATCAAGCGATCAGTAGAAGCCTTAAAGGCGTCCGAATCGCGTTACAGAAGGCTCTTTGAAAATGCACAAGACGGAATTCTGATCCTCGATTTAGACACCGGTCAGATCCTGGATGTGAACCCTCATCTGATAAACATGTTGGGCTATTCTCACGAAGAGTTCCTGGACACGTTTCTTTGGGAGGTTAGTCCATTCAAGGACACCGCTCTGAACAAGGAGGCTTTTGCAAGACTGCGGCAAGGAGCCTGTGTCCGTTACGAAGACTTGCCCCTTGAAACTAGCGACGGGCAAACTATCGACGTGGAGTTTGTCAGCAACACTTATTCAGTTGATGGAATGACTTTTATCCAATGCAATATCCGTGACATCACCGAACGCAAACGGGCCGAGGAAGAGCTGCGCCAGCAAAGAGAAGAGTTACAAATTATCCTAGACTCTGTACCTGCTTTGATTTTCTACAAAGACACCAACAATAACATGGTCAATGCCAACAAAACCTGGCTTCAAACGTTTGGGTATACAGAACATGACGTTATCGGCAAATGCCTGGCTGAGTTCTTTCCAACGGAACAAGCAGCGGAATTGTTCCGGGACGATCTGGAAGTTATCACAACAGGACATCCCAAGCAGAATATTCTGGAAGTGATAGAAATTGATGGGCGACCTCGGGCGTTCGTCACGGACAAGATTCCATATCAGAACGCGAACGGGGACATTATAGGTGTCATCGGATTCTCGCAGGACATCACCGACCGCAAACTGGCTGAAGAGGCAATTCGCACGAGCGAAGCACAATTGTCCAACGCATTGCAAATGGCTCATCTGGGCCATTGGGAATACGACGTCGCTAAAGATCTGTTTACCTTCAACGATGACTTCTACAAGATCTTTCGCACAACTGCTGAACAGGTTGGCGGATACACAATGTCGTCAGCCGACTATGCTCGACGTTTCGTCCATCCTGACGATATATCTGTAGTCGGTAATGAAATCCGAAAATCCATTGAAGCCACCGATCCCCACTTCAGCCAACAGTTAGAACACCGCGTCCTCTACGCGGACGGAGAAATCGGCCATATCACTGTCCGAATTTTCCTGGTCAAGGACGACCTCGGACATACGATTAAGACCTATGGAGTGAATCAGGACATCACTGAGCGAAAACGGGTAGAACAAGCCTTGCAAGACAGTGAGCAGATGCTGAAGAGTCTCTTGGCCGCTTCTCCCGTCGGTATACTGTTTACACAACACAGCAAAATCAAGTGGGCAAATGACGCTTGGGTGACAATGTTCGGATTTGAAAATGAAGGAGAATATATAGATCAGCAGACGGAAATACTATATTCCTCGCAAGAAGAATACCAGCGTGTCCGTTCCATTCTTTATGGCAATCTCAAGCCTGGAAAGGTTTCTGAAACTGATGCAAGGCTGATGAGAAAAGATGGCTTCGCAATTGATGTCCATATACGGGTCAACTTCTTAGATCCCTCCGACCCTGCGAAAGGAACCATCTCGGCTCTTTCCGACGTATCAGACCGGAAACGATCAGAGGAAGAACTGCAGAAAAGTGAAGAAAGGTTGGAACTGGCACTCCAGGGAGCAGACTTGGGTTTGTGGGACTGGTATGTCCAGCAGGGGCGAGCTGTCGCGAATCAACGGTCTGCTGAGATGATCGGGTATTCACTTGACGAAATTGACCAGAGCTTTGGTTTTTGGGAAAGCCTGCTGCATCCCGACGATAAACGCCGCGCTTTGGAGAAGGTATTCAATCACCTGTCAAGCTTCACAGTCTCTTATGAAGAGGAGTACCGGGTGAGACACAAATCCGGTGCTTGGAAATGGATTCTTGCACGCGGCAAGATCACGGAACGTGATCAGGACGGAAAACCGTTGAGAATGACCGGGACCTATCTGGACATTACTGACAGGAAGTCATCCGAGATGCGTGTGGCCGAGGCCAATGAGCTAAGAGAAAAAATTCTTGCAGCGTCGCCTGTTGGCATTGAGGTATTCAAGGCAAACGGGCAATGTGTCCTCGTAAACGATGCGATGGGGCGTGCCATCGGTGGAACGAAAGAACAGCTCTTCGCACAGAATTTCCGCCATATGGCTACCTGGGAAGCAGTCGGGCTCTTGGATGATGCCGATCAGGTTCTTTCCACGGGTGTGGATAAGCAGCGAGAGATCCATGTCGTATCGACCTTAGGAAAGGAGGTTTGGGCAGAAACTCGTTTGACCAGATTCAACTCTGGAGGTGAGCCTCATCTTCTCTTAGTCGTCAACGATGTTTCAGAGAGCCGGAAGGCCGAAGCGGCATTGCGATTCGAGAGAGAACAGCTTCTCTCTATTTTTGGGAGCATAAACGAGGTTATCCTCGTGATCGACCCGCGAACCTATGAAATCTTGTATGCGAACAAGTTCACTGAGAATTTATTCGGAACAGATATTATAGGAGGGAATTGTTATGAGAAATTGAACGGCTTCGATAGTCCTTGTGAACATTGTGCCAATGACAGGCTCATGGAATTACAGGGCCAACCATATCAATGGGAATACCACAATCCAGTGCTGAAGAGAGATTTCCTTGCAACAGACAGAATGATAAGGTGGCCTGACGGGCGGGATGTGAAATTTCAACTTGCCATAGATATCACCGAGGCCAAGCAAGCTGACCAGGCATTGAGGGAAAGCGAGGAAAAATACCGGGCTGTTTTCGATAATGCTGGGATTGCGATCACTGTGGTTGATCGGGATAGCAGGAAGCTTACGCAGGCGAATCCTGCATTAGTGAAGATGTTGGGTTATAGCGGTGAAGAACTCCGGCAACTTACCCATCTGGACATAACTCATCCTGAAGATAGAGAAATCACTAAACAACACGTAGACAGAGTTATGGAAGGGGCGTTGGATTCGTTCGACCTTGAGAAACGGTACATCAAGAAGGACGGGAGCATCATTTGGGGGCATCTTTCGGTATCGACCATTCGGGACGCAGAAGGAAATCCAGGGGCTGCGGTGGGCATGATAGCAGACATCGCCGAGCGCAAAAAGGCTGAAGATGCCGTCCGTAAGAGCGAGGAAATGTTAGAACTTACGTTACAAGCAGCGGATGTTGGCTTATGGGACTGGAATCTTAAGACCGGCTGGGCTGTCTGGAACGAACGTGCTACTCGGATGCTTGGACATCTACCCGGCGAGGTTCAGCCCAACCTTCGTGCATGGAAAAGCCTTGTCCACCCGGAAGATTGGCCCCACGTTTCTGAAGTTCTTAACAGCCATCTCGCGGGACGCCTTCCTCTTCTTGAGGTTGAGTATCGGCTGCGATGCAAGTCCGGGGCGTGGAAATGGATCTTGGGCCGGGGCAAGGTTGTGGAATATGACGAGCATGGGAAGCCTTCGCGCATGATCGGGACGAATCTGGACATTACCGAACGCAAGTGTGCGGAGCTAGAAAAAGCAGATCTCAGAGAGCAGCTTATCCAGTCACAAAAGATGGAATCCATCGGCACTCTTGCTGGAGGTATTGCTCACGATTTCAATAACCTTCTTACGGTCATCTTGGGTTTCTCGGAACTCATTATATCAGAGAAAGAAAAAGGGGATCAGGAATACGAAGACCTTACGAAGGTAATCCATGCCGCTAGAACTGCCGGGGATATGGTTCAACAAATCCTTGCCTTCAGTCGCAAGACGGAGACCAAGCTCCGACCAATCAACCTCAACAAGGAAGTTGGGCAACTAAAGAAGATGCTCTCCAGGTTGATACCCAAAACCATTGTAGTTGAAATTAGCCTTGATTCCGGTCTTCCAACAGTGAATGCCGATCCCGCACAAATCGAGCAAATTCTGATGAATCTGACGGTGAATTCCAGAGACTCAATGCCGAATGGCGGGCGGCTGCTCATCAAAACCCAAACAGTCATGCTGGACGAGAAGTATTGCCGCCTCCATCTTGAAGCCTCCCAAGGACGGCATGCTCTTCTCGTTGTCACGGATACGGGTGTCGGCATTGATAGAACCACGATGGACCGTATATTCGAGCCGTTTTATACGACCAAGAAACCGGGTCAGGGAACTGGCTTGGGGCTCGCAATGGTTTACGGGATAGTGAAAAGCCACGGTGGGCACATCATCTGTGAGAGTGAACTTGGAAGCGGGACCACTTTCAAGATATATCTTCCGGCGCACCAAGCTGAAGGAGAAGCAGACGTAACGGTTTCCAGTCAGTTTTCGGCATTAGGTGCAGGAACAATCCTTTTGGTGGATGACGAGGAATTTGTACGAGCACTTGGACAAAGGATCTTAGAAAAGGCTGGTTACACTGTTATTACGGCGACAAATGGTCAAGAAGCTGTTGAGCTTTACAAGGATAAAGGGAACCATATTTCGCTGGTAATCCTTGACCTCATCATGCCGGTGATGGACGGCAATCAATGCATTACGGAAATCCTAAGGCTTGATCCGAGAGCAAGAGTGTTGATAGCGAGCGGATATTCTCCTGACGGAATCGTAAGAGAAACACTGGAAGGCGGAGCCAAAGGATTTGTTAGAAAGCCCTATAACGTGAAGCAACTCTTAAAAACTGTCCGGGATGCGTTGAAAGAGAAGTAACTACCGGCCCAGGAAGAAGTGCAGAGCAACAAAAGAAAGAAATGGTCTACGATTAGGACGTACGCCCGTTCCAAGGACTCGTCCGAACCGATTAACGGAATACAGTGTGCTTTATATCTCGAATGCCCGGCGCAATCATGAGCCAAGGGTCGCCATTGCCAGGCATAATTAAGCCCTCCAAGAGGGATTACCGATGTCCTCATGCTGCGTTCATCCAAGAGTGAATCGGGTTTGGCTCTGCGAGGGGCCTGAGGGCTGGCAATCAAAATCGCAAAAGAATGTGACTGCTCACGAGAAAGATCCCAGGCTTGTGAACCGAATTTGTGTCTGACGTGCTGCGAAAAGCCTCTGAGACTCAAAGGCTGACCCTTCTCTACGTTTCAGAGAGGCTGAATGAGATCTTGTGAGGCGAATTTGCATCTGAGAAAGCCAAGAGAATCTGCTCTCCAAAGTGTTGTACTGGAATAACCTGCGGCTAAGAGCATCCAGATGGGTGCGAGTGAGGAACATCGTTGTTATCTCCCGAATCGAACCCTCAGCCAAGTGAACCGCTTCTGTGTCTTGTCGTTCTTCACGGCAATAGCCAAAGCTTTTTTACTGCCCACGACGATCGCCAGTCTCTTTCCCCTCGTGATCGCAGTGTACAAGAGGTTTCTTTGCAGCAGGATGTAGTGCTGGGTCAGGAGAGGAATCACCACGCAAGGGTATTCGGAGCCCTGCGCCTTGTGAACCGAGACAGCATAAGCCAGGACCAACTCGTCCAGGTCTGAGTAATCATAGACCACGGATCGCCCATCGAACGTGATCGTCAGCTCCTGCATTTCAGTCTCAATCCGAATGATTCGCCCAATGTCCCCGTTGAAGACCTCCTTGTCGTAGTTGTTCCTGATCTGCATCACCTTGTCATCGAACCGGAAGTTCCTGCCGCCCCTCGTTACCCCGTCCTCTCTCGGATTGAGAGCCTTCTGAAGCTCGACATTGAGGTTGGTTGTTCCAACCAAGCCCCGATTCATCGGAGTCAGGATATGAACCTCGTCAATCGGATCGAATCCGAACGCGTTTCTGATTCTACTGCCGACGAAATCCAAAATTATTCGGAGCGCTACTTCCGGCTCCGTCTTCTCGATGAAATAGAAATCGTTCCTTCCCTCGGCATTGGGCTGAAGTCGAGGCATCAAGCCGCTGTTGATGCGACGAGCATTCACGATGATGTCGGGGTCGCGGCCCCGGCATGCTACCGCACGGACGGGGAAATCGGGCTATAGGGGGGTGAGTGGCGGGGCATCACACCGAACTGTTTCAACGGGTGGGGAACAATACCCCAACGGTCTCACTATCCATGAATCACGAAAATCCCCTGGTTTTGAACAAAGGTTCCGTCAATTCGGTTTGAATCTGATGCGATACTGTTTCTCGTTTCGAGGGACGATCTCAACAGGCCCGAGAGTCCATCTCCTTCCCGTAGAGCATCTAACGACATGCCTGTCCGCCGTTATCCAAATTCCTACTCGGTTAATAAAGTTTTTGGCACGACAATTGCTAGATGCCGCGTTCACGCGTGACACTCTGGCGGAGGGTCAACTCCGCCGAATTGGACGCTTAAGCCAAGACGAGGTGGGTCCATTTGGATTACATTAAGGAACGGTACACCTCAGGCTCCATCAAATAGTTCTCGAAAAGAGCCTTTTTGAAGTATCGACGTTCGACCAGAGTAAGAGACAAACACCTTCTCTCTGGGAGAGAAATCCATGAGCAAACGTCACCTTGTGAAGATGCCGATGTTTTCGACAAGGGATCTTCCGGCTATAGTCCGCAAGTGGTACAAGAACTCAGGCGAGTGGGTCTCTCTCGGCGATCAACTGTGCGTTGTTGAAACGCGAAAGGCCGCTTACGACGTGGTCTCCGACGGCGAGGGCTTCTTAACCCAAATCGTTCCGGTGGGGGCTGTTGTGCGGGTGGGATACACTTTAGCCGAGTTGAGTTCACAAATGGAGTAAATCTCATGCTCGCCGGTTGCCAGGTGGGTGCGGGTCAGTTGACGAAACTGATCATTTACCTTGATGATGATTCAAGGGATTCCGTAGCAATATTCTTTCCCCACAAAGATCAGATTGTCCGGGGGCTTGAAACTGCCGCCCAAGCCAGATTCAAGAACAAATGGGACTCAAGTAAGGGGAGGGAAAGAGAACGCGCAAATTGTCTCAGGCTCGTCTCCGATGGCAACCGCCGTCCTGGATCGGATTAGAGAGAGATCGTGTCTTTACCAGGAATGAGCGAAGGATTCTCGGCAGAGAAGAAGATACCCATTCTGCTCATCCTCCCGGCAGATATTCCCCAAAAAAGATCCCCATGAGTTTTGTCCGTTTTCTTTCGCAAGGCTTATTCTGCGTCTCTATTTGCGCTGACTCCACAATCCCTTTCGGAATTTATTCCCGAACACCCTGGTCATTTTTTTGTGGCCCTGAAAGTCTTTGCATAGACTGCGCTGCGGCTGCTTAAGGTTGATGGGGTTGGCGACAAGAGCCTTCCACCAATTCGGAGGGCATTCCTTACAAAAATGATAATTGACATTCTTCATGTTCCAGAGCAAACTTATCGACAACGATGCCATTTTAGGGAGGGAGTTGGAATGAGCGGTAAAAATTATTGGGAGGCAAAGAACTGTCCCCCAGAAACCAAAGCCAAGTGTCCGGCATATCCAGACCACGGGCGAGACTGTTGGCTAGTAGCAGGAACCTTTTGCCGGGGAAAGCAACAAGGGACTCCGATGGAAAAGAGGGAGTTCTGCTTGTTTGATTGTGGGTTTCCAGAAGCAGTCGCAAGAGGTGAAGAATGAGCCGGATGCGTCAAACGGCTCCCGACAATAGAGATAGAGTTCAAGGAATAGCGCTCTATAAGGGAGGCGATTCTGCCCAGGACAGCCATCACGGAACCCTCAAGTTCAGGCAACCGGCAACGGTGAGCGCAAACGTGACTCAGTAACCACCCTGAGCTGGGACACCCTAAACGGTGCATTGCCTCTCTGAGGTATCCCCGACAGCCTTGTGAAAAAGAAGGTGTCTCCGCGAGCCTGAACCTCCCGAAAGGGAGTCGTGAGAGGTAGCGTCTCCGGCGAGAGTCGGCGGGGTTGTCGGGAGATGCCAAATCCCTCGGCCCATTTGGCGTGAATTATGTGGAACATTCAATGTGTTGTAGTCTTCTCTGCCGCTGACCGACGATGCAATCTAACCTCGTCGTCGGATTCTTTATAGCTTCTGCCCGCCGGTCGTATACCTGAAGACCAGGGTCGCAAAATGTTGATGTCCGTCCGAGCGTTTTCAACATAGGCAGGGCGCGACGGCATTTGCACAAGCACCAATCCGTTCTGACGCGAAACGAGCCGTGGATTGCATTCGCGAATCAGGCTTGTGGACTCGCTCCTTCCACAAACATAAGTCGCCTTTCCAGGGCTGCGTCGCGAAACTTCAGCGCTTCCGCGTATTCGGGAGACTCGTACCACTTGCGAATTTGCTCCATTGAGGAAAATTCTACGATAACGACTCGGCGTGGGATTGGCTCGCCCTCGACTACTATAGCCTCTGCTGCTCGCGCAAGATAACGGCCACCGTAGGTTGCAATGGAAGCCGCTGCAAGCTGACGATATTGGTTTGCAGCATCCTCGTTGATGATTTCGACCTCGGAGATAACGAAAGCACTCATGTGAGCCACTCCTTAGAGGAAATGCAGGGCGTCAGTCCGGGAGCACACTGAGTAATCAGGCGGTCATGACGCCCAATGTTGAACTTCAACGGCTTCCGCAAGCCAGAGTGACACCGGAAAGCTCCATTTCTGGGCATTCCGGCTCATACAATGTAGGGCAGTTTACTTGCAGGAAACTCCCCGTTACCGATAGGAACAAGGCTCGTTGTAAATTGTTTAGCGTCGCATGGCACGCGTCTACCATTTGCGGTACGACAGGAACTTTCCGTTGTAAGTGACGACAACCCGGTCGCCCTTTGGATCTGTCTTTTTCTGAATATCGATCTCGAAATCAATGGCACTCATGATGCCGTCACCGAACATCTCGTGAATAATCTCCTTCATGGTCGTCCCATACACCTGGGTGATCTCGTGAAAGCGATACACGAGAGGATCAACGGGAACCGTAGCGTCAAGAGACCCCTTCATCGGACACTCCTGGAGCACCTCGGCCACTGACTTATCCAGGCCCAGAACCGCTGCTGACTTTTCAGCCAGCTCCGGGGGCATGCTGTTTTGGCCGAGCAAGGCTGAGGTCACCCAGACCGTATGGCTACCGACCTTTTCGGCAATTTGCTCCCAGGTCAATCCCTTTTCCTTCTTGGCTGCTCGGATTTTTTCGGTGGCTTCTTTCCTTGTCATGTCGGGTCTCCCGTTTCTTAGGTGTGATGTCAGCCGAAATTATGCGGCTATCTTGCCATTTTGAGGTCTTCGGGACGATAACGGAGCGAGGGATGGTACCCGGAAGCCTGAAGAGGTTGCCGTATTTCCTCCCACTAGTCCCGACAGAGGTAAAACCGCCGTCACTTTGCTGAAAAAGGATCTTATATTGACGTCTAAACATAGCCTACTGCTCAGGCCACGGTCAAACTAATTTTTGCTGAACAGCCTCGATAACGAGCAAAACAAGATATCGCTCATAAGGCACCGGAGAACGATTCTCCGCGATCATCTGATTCGGGGTATGCTGACGTATTCAAAAATTCCGTCCGCGCGTCTACCGCGTTCTGATTGCGCGAAATTGTCAAAATTCGGTGCCTGCAGTCATGACCATCTCACGTGAGATTGCGATTGACTGAGGGGGTGGGACCAGGTAAGCTCCAGGTCTCCCGATCCCAGGGGTTTCGAGCCCCATGTGGAAGGCGTAATGCTGGTCAGCGGAGTGAGTTATGTGGGAAGCCATTGTGGCACAAGTGCTAAAAACATTGGGCAACTACGCTTGGCGTTTAGTTGGAGCCCTAATCATCATCCTCGTAGGCTTCTGGCTAGCAAAATTGATCAGGAAGACTCTAATGCGGGCACTCACAACTCGAAAACTTGACCCTACGGTTATCTATTTTTCGGACAGCAGCCTTCAGGTTCTCCTGTATGGTGTGATTCTCATTGCAGCGCTCCACAGATTGGGAGTTGAAACTACCTCCCTAGTGGCGATGCTTGGAGCTGCCGGTCTTGCCATTGGGTTTGCTCTGAGACAACAAATGTCAAACGTTGCATCAGGTCTGCTTATCATCATTTTCCGACCATTCAGGGTGGGAGATTACATTGACGGTGGGGGCTCCGCGGGCACAGTCGAGAAGATCGAATTGATGTCCACCGAGGTTCTCACACCAGAAAACGTTACCGTAATCATACCCAATTCGAAGCTGACAGCGGACAAGGTCATCAACTACTCCCGTCGGGATACCCGCCGACTGAGAATAGTAATCGGAGTGACCTATAAGGCTGATCTCAAGGCCATCAGAGATGCTCTGCAAAAAATCGTTGAGGGAGAGGATCTGATCCTGAAGGACCCGCCGCCAACCATCACTATAAAGGAGCTTGGGGACAAGGGGATAAAGATTGAAATCAGAATGTGGGTAAAATCTGAGGATTATTTGAAAGCCAAGGTCCAATTGAACGAGAAGATTAAAGAACGATATGATTCTGAAGAAATCCCATTCCCTTAATCTGCGGTTAAGGCCAGGGACTATGCGCATGAATGTCTTGTCCAGCTTCTTCCTGTTGTCCTGAACAGCCACCAGATTATGTGCCACTTGTTAAGGTAGAGGTATAGTGCCTTGATCTCCTGGTAGAGGGAAAGGATTTCCGGGTGTAGTGCCGGCGATCCAGGTTGTAAATATGGCCTCAGGAGTGGGTGGGCGATACCTTGATACGGCCATACTCTTTCCTCCACTTATAAGTACTGCCAAGCCGTGTTCGAGTAAGGATGGCGAGGACATGTTGGCTTATGGAAGCGCCATTTAGGTGCTCCTTTCTCGATGTATTCTGTTTGTGCCTAAGATATAGAGCGCCCCCGCTTGGGCACGCCTATCACCCTACGCCAAGCATGCACCGAATTAGCAGCTCCAGGATAACGTAGAGCCACCGCATCGCCTCCAGCGTGACCACGATGCAGTCCATGAAAATTCCCATTTGTCTTACTCCTCTTCATTGCGGCGGCAGGGTTCACCCCACGACCCCTTGCGGGGCCGCTCGGGTGTTCACTTACGCGCCTTTTTTGATTTCTTCGTTGTTTCTATAAATATCTCTGCCGCAGCCACCAGCAACGCGAACAAGAAGTTGACCACTGCTCGCTTCATTGTCGGCTCCTCCTTTCCGCACATGCGTCTTCTATTCCCTTCATGATTGCCCCACTAACCCCTCAATTTTAAGAAGGGGAAAGAACAGAAGAAGAAAGCGGAAAGGACGATCAATTCTATTCCTCGGCCTGGTTGATGATATGAGCGCTTCATGGCAAAGCTCAAGCTTATGAGGCATTTCTTTTGATCCGGCCATTCCCCTCAATAGAGACCCACTTACCGTGAAATGTAGAACACCGGATTATTACCGTGAGGAGGTTCACCGTTCTCCTGGCACACACAACGGCCCTATGTGCCAATAATGCTTGATTTATGGGTGGCAGCACCTTATTGTATCGCTCGTTTCAAGAAACTAGTGACGAGGTAATGGCGAGGCAAGAGAAATGAAAATGATGGACATAAGAGAGAAAATCCTGAAGGAACTGGACAATAAACCCGGCGACACGTTTCCGTATCGGCAATTGCTCGTGCCATAGGCTCGAACAACAAAGGAACGAATGCAGCTTTGGGCAAGCTTTTTAAAGCAGGTCTTATTGCGCGGCTGCAGAAAGGAGTCTATTCGAGCAAGGCCCGCTCTCCAAAACCAACAGCAGTCCCCGAACCTCTAAGACCGAGAAAAACAGCAACAACGGCAAAGGCTGCTAAACCCGTCCCCGAGCCTGCCGAACTTACCCCGGCGCCGACCTCCCCGCTCTCTATAATTACACTCGATCTCCTCGTCGAAGGAGAACAATCCAAAATAGATGCGAGCGGATTTCTGGGGAAGGTCCTTGAAAATAGGTCTGTCCTCGATGCACGGGTGAGTCAAATAACGGCCGCAGATCAAACGAAGCTCAAGATACGGTTTTCATTTCCAGACGATGAATAGCACAGATATTCGACGTATTCCGGAGTGCCCTTGATTCAATCGAATCCCTGTCTAGGATCTCGACGGCGGCCCGAGTGATGCTCTGCGGTATTCGTGTACACACCTCCTCTCTTTGATCAGGGATATCCCTCAAGGATTTTCCCACTAGACCCTCAAATATAGAGAAGAGGGGAAGATGCAGGCGGGAGCGGCCACGCACCGAGACATTCTTCTGAAAATCGCCGCAGCTACCAGCAACGCGAAAAAGGAGTTGACCATTGCCCGCTTCATTGTCGGCTCCTCCTTTCCGCACACACGTTTTCTATTCCCCTCCACCCCCCTCAAAATATAAGAAGGGGAAACAGGATAAGATAAGAAGTCAAAGAGAGACGAGACATGCTTACCGGCCTGAGTTTTGTACCGTGTACGCGAAAAAGACCTCTTCCTGCGGGTTTCTTTTGGTCGGATTAGTCCTTCAAAGAGTTTTCCTTTGACTCTGGTGTATAACAATAACCTTGGATCTTTTCGAACGGCTTCTTTGCCGGACAGATAGGCTCGAAACAATATGGCTTGGGGATCAGGTGAAGGAGGTGGAGGAAGAGATGGGCTTGCAGATTTTTATAGGATCATGGCTCTCTCGCGGCCTCGAATGGTTGGAGCATGGATCGAAAGTCTTCTTGATTGTCGCGGCAATCCTTCTGGACGTTCTGATTGGGCTGCTGGACCATCTCACTGGGTACGAGATTTCCTTCTCCATATTTTACCTGATTCCCGTTTTCCTGGTTAGCGTGTCCAAGGGCAAAAGTGAAGGAATTTTAATTTGCTTAATCTGTGCAATTACGTGGCTGGCCACTGACCTGATAGGTGGCCATAATTACTCTCAGATCTGGATACCGTATTGGAACGCACTAATGCACTTCAGTTTCTTTCTCGTGGTGAATTTGTTGCTTGTTTCAATCAAATCTTCAATGGAATCCCTAAGTGACATGTCCAGGACGGATCCCATGACGGGCGCATTGAATATGAGAGGATTCGTCGAGAGAGCACATACGGAGACCGTAAGGGCTTTGAGATACGGACATGCAATCACCGTAGCGTATTTCGACGTGGACGATTTCAAAAAAATCAACGACAAATATGGCCACAGTATTGGTGATGAAGTTTTGACCCGAATTGCGGAACGGACTTCACAGGGGATTCGGAGGACCGACATCTTGGGTCGTCTGGGCGGCGATGAATTCGCCATTCTTTTTCCCCAGACCGAGTTTGAATCGGCCGAAGTAGTCTTGAAACGCATCAATGAGCTCCTATCGCAGGAGATGCGACTTCAGGGCTGCTCAGTCACTCTTAGCGGCGGAGCCGTAACCTTCAAATTTCCGCCTGCCTCCGTAGATGAAATGATAAGAAAGGCAGATAATCTCATGTACGAGGCCAAGAGACGAGGCAAGAACAATTGGGCTTTTGCGACCATACCAGACGGAGACCGAAGAATTTGACTTGGGCTCAGCTTCTGTGTCAAACGTGCAGTGATGTCATTCATTCGATGGCTTTTGCCGCGTATTCTCCCTGATCCATCATGGCAAACCCTCCTTTCCTGGATGTAGGGCACTTTTTTTCGCGGATATCCCCTCAGGGATTTTCCCTCTAGCCCCTCAAATATAGAGAAGAGGGGAAGATGCACGCGGGAGCCCGCGAAGGTGTTATTTGGAGGACTTGTTAAGAGGGACAAGTCAGACAGTGCGGGACAGCAACCAGAAAAATGGACATCGGAACGTGCCGGGCTGGGGCATCATTCGGCGCACCTGCTCTCCTATCTTTTTATCGGTAGGATGCAGACAAATGCGCTTTTCACCTTAGCGGTCGCCACGGTGGCGGGTCAGTGAAGTAACATGGCTACAGCAACAAGTCCAATCTTAAGCTTTTGCGAGAGGCGATTTTGATTCTTCCAGGTTCCGTCGAGGTGGGATCGGGAGGATATTCGGTGGCGTCGGGGGAGGAAATGGGAAGGGACGGAGTGAAAATGCGGGAAAGTAGCTAGAGAAGACAATGTCAGCGTCTCAGGAAGGCCGCTGTAGCTGTTTTGTGAATTCTCTCTTTCGACCACCCGGAGGATGACATTACAAGTTCGGCCAAGATAAAAACGGTTCTGCCTGCCCTCCAAAGCTTATACTTTATCCCTGCCGGTATCGCGACCGCTCTTTCTATACTCCTCACATCTTAGTCTTAATTCTTTCCCGATGACCTGCTGTTTCCGCTGCCAATTTGTCGAGCGCCTCAAGATACTCCGGCTTCTCCGTCCTTATAGCTCCCAGATATTTTTGCTCAATTACGGTGCGCTCGATTTCGTAAGCGGCCGCTAGCGCCTCATGCATTGTCAACCTGCCTGCCATGAATTTCTCAGATTGTGAGTGCACGTGGGAAACAAAAGCCCTGAGAGTGCAAGCGGAAATCGTTC
This sequence comes from uncultured delta proteobacterium, assembly GCA_963789265.1. Taxonomy (GTDB): domain Bacteria; phylum Desulfobacterota; class Desulfomonilia; order Desulfomonilales; family Desulfomonilaceae; genus CAWBBA01. The sequence continues at coordinate 1,476,782 of CAWBKB010000001.1, forward strand.
CCCGGACCTAAACTTGTGGGGCTCTCGAATTATATTTTCATGCAGTTTTACCAGCACATCAGCGTGCAAGAATTCGTCGTGTGCAAGACCCAACCAGAATTCCGAGTCATGGGTAAAAATCTCTGAGCAACTCCCATAAAACTCTCCAACCGTCTTCTCCACCTGTACCAGAGCATCTGCTGTCCGGATCACTTCTTCCATACGTCGCTCCGCCATGAGCAACCCTCTTTTTCTTTCACCGCAAGCGGTAATGAATCGGAGGATTGGATCTATTAGAGACCTTCTGTATCATCTGCCGCTGCCACATGCAACGGCAGGCGGACTTTTGAGGCAAACATTCATTTAGAAGCTGATTCTTGTTCTAGCAAGGAGCGAAACGACGAAGCAATCACGTTATTATACGCTCTCAATTCGTGAGGTTGTTTTCAACCTGGTCCATCATTAGCTCCTCGTTTCTTTCTCTACCAGACCGTAAACCTGCGGCCTGCATTTGCAGACGCTGCTTCCCGCGGCCGTTTACTGTCCTGCGACGGGTCAGCAAAGACAACAGCGGGCAGTCAATCGGCTATGGCTTCATTCTCTTCAGTACATCAATATTCTCCTCAGGATCAAGCCGCCTAGTATAATGGGTATACGATTGATGAGAACCCCAAGCTATACGGAGGTGTCTTAACAACATAATTGTTAACCTGGGGGAATCTAATATGACCGCGAACAAGAACACGCCTGGTAATAAAATGGCTGAAGCAAACAGGGATGCCCACGAGCGAGGGAGGCCAAAAAAGGAGCCTAATGGTATGGAAAGAGTGAGTGAAGAGTTGCTCCTCAGTAATAGGGAGGTCTTTTCGGTGGGTTTTCCCAGTGATCAGTCTCTGAACGAGATTACCAGGGAACTAAAACGATTTTTCATCGAGGCAGCATTGCGGCGATCTGGAGGCAGTAGGCAAGGCGCTGCTCGTTTGCTAAAGATTTCCCGTTATTCTCTGAAGCATTACATGAAGGCACTTAGTTACGACGGGGAATAACCGCGGAGAGTGGTTTAAGCCTTTCGGGCGATGATTATAGAGCCCCATAGGGTCCGGATAGTCAAGAGTTGCGGCGATGATCGCCGAAAAACCAATTACTAAGAGGAGGGAACCTCATGAACCCCGAACAAATGGCTCACTGGGCGTGGTCCCATGCGTGTGAGAAATGCCAGACTGAAGGCGATTGCGAGATTGAAGAGTGCCTGAACGCCCAGGAAGTCTCAGATTTTCTGAAGCGTGTTGTTCGATTCGAGGGCAAAGACAACTCCGGAAAAGCCGTGAGAGGCTGGTTCGTGCCGGACCGGGTATAGACGCCGTGCCGACGACAACTTTGGATTCTTAGCTGTTTTGTGTGGGCGCCTCTTAGCACGAGGACTCTATGCCTTTCATGCCGCTAGGCGATTCACCTTTTGATTTACTCGAACCACGAGTTCTATCCCCTGTTTTTTTATAGCTTGCATAATTGCTTGAATCCAAAGAGGATCAGCGGCATCTCAATATACAAACGTGAAAAAACGGAGGCCCAAAACGTCGCGAATTAACCATCAAAGGATCAGGAGACCGAACCATGGATCTGCAGACTTATTGTGACAGCATGTCGAGCGAACTGACCGCGTGGAAAGCCAAGGTCTATGACGTGGACAGGAAATTGGACAAAACTCCCTCGGGAGACAAAACAAAGGTAGTTCCGCACGTCAACGAATTGCACATGATCATCGAGGAGCTTGGCGGCAGAATCACAAAACTGAGGACCGAGTGCCCAACAGTATGGGAACCTGAGAAAAAGGAGTTGGAACTCAAGGTTACTCACTTGAAGAAAGAGTGGGAAGAAGTTTGGCACAACGTATCCCCCGGCGATTTTGGCGGATGAAACTAAGGCAAACATCATGGGAGTGACTATGGAACGCTTTGAATACGAAATCAGCACGCATAGGGGAAATGCGCTTACCAAATTGGCATATTTTTGCTCGCAGGAGGGAGAGTGTTCGGTGGAGGAAGTGCGCGACGAGCAATCAGAAATTCTCGTGGATGTTATGAATGAACGCGGCTTACAAGGATGGGAGCTTATTCAGCTTGATTTCGGTAAGGAGGGGGTAATGGCCTTCTGGAAGCGCAGACTCGCTTCTAAGGTGATTCCGTAGTGACGCCATGGCCCTTTTGTCTGGTGATCGGTCTCACGCAGCACGTGCTGACTGAAGACGCAAACTCAGAAAGGAGACGGAAGAATGATTCGATGGAGACTTGGCACAGATCCGACCTGGCAGGAACTTGAGCAGCTTCAAAGGAGCATGGACGACCTATTCAATGCGGTGACCAGCACGCGCAGACCGTCACTGGATCAGTCATGGCGAGGGGCGCGACTCTTTCCGCTCCTAAGAGTGAGGGATTTGGACCAGTCGTATGTTGTTACTGCGGAAATTCCGGGAATGAAGACCGACGATCTCGAAATTAAGATCGAAGGAGACACGCTCATGCTGAAGGGAGAACGAAAGCCTCAGGGGGCCGGTGAGGAGATTAGCTATCACCGTCGCGAACGGGCAGCCAGGACTTTCCAGAGAAGCTTGACCCTTCCCGTCAAAGTGGACGCCGAGAATGTCAGCGCAACATATAAAGACGGTATCCTTACCGTGACGTTGCAGAAGGAAAAAGCTGCGTTGCCTCGACAGATCACGGTCAAGGCGGAATAAGTAATCATTGATTGCCAGTAAGGAGGAGACGCACATGGCGGACCAAGAGCTTGAGGCTAGGCCAAAACAGCATGCAAAGCTCCCCAAAGGGGAGCTCACTCAAGAAGGTATGTATTTTGAGCCAGCCGTGGATATTTACGACACGCCTTATGAGCTGGTACTCTTGGCCGATATGCCCGGAGTCAAAACGGAGGGCGTGGAAATCGACCTCAAAGATGACACCCTGACAATTATGGGAAAGGTTCATGATGTAAACGACCAAGGGGAACTGATACTGGCCGAGTACCCGGTAGGAAATTATTTTCGCACCTTCTGCCTCACGGAGGTCATAGACCAGAGCAAAATAACTGCAGCCATGTCTGACGGGGTGCTCAAACTCACAATGCCCAAGGTTGAGAAAGCCATTCCGCGCAAGATCCCTGTTACAACAGATTAGGTGTGCCTGTCATTGGTGGGGGAGCTTTTCAGGCCGAAAGCTTCCCACACTCTATATCCTTAATTTCTTCTCTAAAAAATTCCCATTTCCTCTGACTTTGAACATTTGAAGCGAATTTTAGTGATGGCAAGTCCGAGCTCAAGTGACCACTTGAGCATGAGTCCCCTCGATCCCGCCACAGGTAGCCGTGCTGAGCCACAATCGGAGGTACTTTCGTCATTACATTTTACTTGGCGAAACTTTCGACGGCCGCCATCCGCCTTCCATTTTCAGCCCGAGCACCCTCTTGAAATCAGCAGCGTGTTCCAGTGCCCGAGTCAGTTCGTCTCCCCCTCGGCCCAACGATTCTTTCCACTTTTGCTTCTCCACAGTGCCAAACACAGTGTACTGATTACCAATGATCTCAGGTGCACGTTTCTCGAACGTTGGAACAAGTTCGTCCTCCAGCTCGTCCTGGTGCGCGATGATGAGTTCGCAAGGGGAGCAGTATCGGCAGGTCTTGCCGAGCGCCAAAAACCCGCCATGTTCGATATGAATCAATAGAGCGAATTTCCTCATGTGGGTCGGTCGCTGGCAAAGTGGGCACCTACTTAGGCGGGCATTCTTGTGAGGATTCAAAATAAACGTGAACCGTGGAGGAAGCTTCCCCACAGTGCCTTTTGGCACATGACTTCCGGATACGTCACTTTTGTTTGCGCCCATTATTCTCTATCCTGTGCCACCACTTTTTTCGTTAGATGACCTGGCCAGAATCTCCTTAAAGTGGCCAATGTACTTGTCGGCGTCAGGCTGACGAAGGTCTGCTGCCTCCGATTGCGCTCTGGGGGTTGTGGTGAGGGTGGCACCTGCACCCCACCATCTATAAGCTTTACCATGCAGGCCGGGGCCTGTTTCTCTTTCTCTGTACATGGCGCTTGATTTTCTTCAGCGACGGGCAAACTACAGCCGGCTAGCCTCATTCGCGCTCAATGCTACGCGAGCGTGGACCAGTTTTCGGTACTTCTCCGCGACCTTGGCTTGATCACCTTTGGAGAGCGCATTCAGAATGTCACCCTCCAGCTCAGCTACCTCCAGCCTCGAATAATAGTCAAGAGTTTCTTTGAGATGAGCCAACACGATCTTTCCTGTCAGCAAAGGATGATTGTTGGTAACGTTCGCATCGGGGAATTGCAGTCCGTGCTCCAACTCGACTTCCAGACCACGACGGAACTCATCGGCAGTTATTTGAGTCGCCTCCGCCCCGACGGCGGTCTGTATGACTTGTGCCTCTTCAACGGCGACGGCAGCCTCTGTCAGCGACGTCCAGTCCCGAATGCCGAGTTCACGGCACACCCTCTGTACTTCCTCGGTCGTAATGTATTGTGGCAGTTTCATCCCATCCTCCCTGGAATCATGCGGCGGTTTTGCCATTACGGGTGTCTTCGGACTGGTGCCGGTTGCAGGCTGGTTTCTCTGGCCCCGAAAAGATCCCCGCATGTCTCACCACGATACCCGCTGGATGCAAAACCGTCGTCACGTTGCTCAAAATGGCTGTTGTTTCTTGCTGTTGAACGTAACTCACCTCACGTTCCTCGGTCAAGGACAATATTCGACGTTACTCATAACCCGAAGACGGCATGGCAGTACTGAGCCAAAGGAAAGGCTGTATCTTCTTGGGAATGCTACTTCCTAACGTGAGCCGACTTATCAGCGCTCCCGTTCTTGCATGTTTTTCTTGGCATGATGCGGACAAATCCACTTTTCGTCTTAGCGGTGGTCACGGCGGCGGGTCAGCAATATGAGATGATTACAGCTTTAAGTCCCATCCTTAGCGTTGCGAGATGCGGATTTCATTCTTCTCAGTTTCTTCGAGATCGGATCGACAGGGTATTCGGGCGCAGACGGGAATGGAATGGGTGCGGGCGAACTTGATAGTGCGAGAATCCGCGGTCGGCTCGCTTCAGCTATGTGCCTAGGGGCACCTCCTTGCAGATAACGAGTACAGAGGGCAAGGGAGGAGATAGCGTCTGCGAACCCTTGCCCGACCGGCCCTCATGCTAATTCACAAACAATCTATTACCAGCGGGATCCTCCGCCGCCGCGTCCGCCGCCGCCGTCTCGCCTTCCACCGCCGCCGCCCCGAGAGTCGGTCTTGGGTTTAGCCTCGTTCACTGTCAGGCTCCTGCCGCCGAGATCCTTGGAATCCAGAGCCTGGATCGCCTTGAGACCTTCTTCGCGGTCGGACATTTCGATGAATCCGAATCCCCGAGACTTGTTGGTAAACTTGTCAACGATAACCTTGGCGGATACTACTTCCCCGTAGGTTGCGAACAGGCCCTTGAGGTCTGCCTCACTGGTATCGAAGGACAGGTTTCCCACATAGATTTTAATACTCATTCTCTAGCTCCTTTAGAAAAGGCGCGCCACACGCTATGCGAGAGTGCATTTGCAAATACGAACACGGGCTCTTTGTGAACGGGGATCAACCGGATGGAATTGCGGTCTGAAATCCTCTACACGGGGCCTATGTCCAGAATCCTAATCCTTGCATGACGCCCGTAGTCACTGCGAGGCCAACTGGAGAAACACAAGTTAAGGTTCAATACGGAGGCTAGGGGCTAAGGCTTTAGTTGTCAAGCGATTGTATTCGTAACCTGCAATTCATTTTTATTCTTGCATTATATCAAAGACCCACGCCTGTTCCGTTCGGTAGAGCCCTCCAGTTGTGCAGGGATTGTAAGATCCTGACGTGCCCGTGGTCGCTGAAGGCCCTCCTGGGCTACTGGTCACACCCAGGCACACATCGGGGTTAAAGCTCTGAGAACCATTCTCCGCGAGTTTCCACTTTCGGGCATATCGAGTATCCGGAAGTTCCGTCAGCGCGTCTATGGCGTTCTGGTTGCGCGAGAACGCAGGTCATAGCAAGATCTTCGCCGCATCCTTTCGGTTCCCCATCGGCAGATGGATCTGTTTCGAATCGGTAGCAAGACTGCAAATAGGCTACGCTACTGGAATATTTATAGGAGGAGCACGTGAAGCTCAAACAGAGCGAATTCTCTCAGAAAGGCACCCTAAGCGCCGCATAAGAAAAGAGTCAGCAAGCTGGAATACTCGATGTTATGGTTACAGCGACTTCAGATCCTAAAAGTGAGACCGATCCCAGCGTGATCCTTTTAGTTATGCTGCCGCCACTACCCATCATCCACCTTTCCTCTCAGTGCTTTTACTCGTCCTCGTTTGGCTTTGCTTTCCAAACGCTTTTCCTGGGACCCTTGCGTTGGCTTCGTCTCGTGCCGTCGTTTACGGGAAACCATTACGCGCCTGATGAGATCTCGGAGCCTATCAAGTGCATCTTCTCTATTCTTCAGTTGGGTGCGATACCGTTGCGCCTTGATGATGACGACGCCTTCTTCCGAAATACGATGATCCTTTACCGTCAATAGCCTTTCTTTGTAAACATCGGGTAATGATGAAGCCTTGATATCAAACCGCAGATGAACGGCGGTAGAAACCTTGTTCACATTCTGGCCACCAGATCCTTGAGCACGTACAGCGTGAACGTCAATCTCTTCGCTTGGGATCGTTATTTCGTTTGGAATTTCCAGCATGAATCAAGCGACTTTGTGAGACAAGACAGCCTTAGTAAAATGCCACTCATGATCCGAGGAGACATTTCTCTGAACTGTTGTGTCCGTCGTAATATCTCGCCTCTATGAGGTTGCCTTCTGGGTCCCGAAAATAGATTGACATCCCTTCACCATGAGCGCCCCATCGCTGAACAGGTCCCTCTGTTATCGGAACGGCGTTAGCCTTAAGTCTTTCCAGTAGGTTCTGCCAAGTCTCCTTACTCAACGCAATACAGAAGTGGTTCAAGTTTTCTCGGCCTTCCCCCGCCCGAGCGCTTTTCTCCCACATCGTTTTCGGGAACAGGTCGATGATTGTGTCCGCATTCAGGCGTACCGACGGGAAGGGTACCTTCCCGGCTCGATATTCTTCCAGGCGCTCAGTCGGAAACTTAAGTACTGTCGAATAGAAAGCGATCATCTTCTCATCATCTTTCATGTTCAAAACAATGTGGTCCATAACGCATTGCATATTCAATCCCTCCCAAAAAAGTCACGAGGACTCCGAGATCTCAGGACTGAGACCTACCATGCCCCATTTCCGTCACTCAAATTCCACTTCCAAGGGCACCAAGGGAAACTCCACGGCATTTGTCATGATCTCTTCCATCAGAGTACGAGTCCGCTCAACTTCTTCTTTTGGTGCCTCAACCCAAACGGCATCGTGTATGATCATGACAATACGGCATTTCATCTTCCGCCTTTGAAATATAGCTTGGAGGCTTACGAAGGCCAACGTCAGGACATCAGCTTCAGCCTGTTGCAGTACCTGTGGCTTTCACCCGTCGTTGCTCGGACACGCCGAATTCCTGGTCAAATCGTCGTCTTCGCCCTACATAGGATTCGACATAACGGTCCTGGGGCTCTTTCTTCTTCAGATCAGCCATAATCCCATCCAAATACCTCTTAGCCACCGAATATTTAGACCAGAAGGCGTTAATATAACCTTGGGCCTTACGGGTACCCGTGTTCAGCTTCTGCCCGAGGCCCCAAGCGGTCATTTGGAAGAGTATGCCGAAATTCACCTCTTTGGCCAGGTCTCTTTTCACTTTGTCTGTTGCGCCCTGAATACCGCACATCTCCGCGGTCAACCAATGTACGTCTTTACCTTCACGGAAAGCCTTTACCAGTTCAGGGTCTCTGGAAAAGTTCGCCAACAGGCGGAGCTGGATTTGTTTGTAGTCCGCCTTCAAAAAGACACAGCCCGGAGCGGGAATTAAGAGCGGCCTGCAGATCTCCTTGTTAACGTTTTGCACTGGCGGATCTGATGCATAGACGCGACCCGTGCGAGACATGACCTTCCATTCAGGGTGCACCCGAGTGGCACCCGCTGCTTCCTCAAGAAATCGCAAATCTATAGACCTGTCCTGCCATTCCAATATCTGGGCTGCTATAGGATGTTTTGGGGCTAAGCGCTTCAAGTCTGCTCGTGTTACCACTTCCTTGTTACCGCCACGCCATATTTTCCGACCCCGGAGCAAATCATAAACATCCCGTTCGGACCATAGATTCATCTCTCTTCCGCCAGTGATCTCATCGGCCAATGCTTTACTTTTGTTGAGAGCATCCCGGTATGCCACTGCGGCGGCAGCGTGATCTACCCCGATCCCGTAACGGCTCATCTGCAAAAGCATTAGGGCGAGGGCCAACTGGATATAAAAATAATTGAATTTAAGATCCGGGTCGGCTTCGTGGATTAGTTCGAGCAGTTCATAAGCCAAATCGTATATCAGGTGTGCATCGTAAGCCAGCATACCGCGGATTGATTCAGGGTAGGGATTATCAGCAAGGACTTTGTGCCATAGCGGATAGTCTTCGGACAAGTATTCGTGTACCAAATGGCTCACAGAGTAATCTTTTTTATATCCCTCTGAATTCAGCAAGTAAGCCATTAGCTCCGTATCAAGGATAAGATCTGTACGAGTGTGCTCATCTCCGAGGCGCAAATCTCGCCATATACGGCTGATGCCGTGCACTGCTAACCGGCACCTTTGCGGCTCATACAAGAATTTCTTGATAAGCTGAAATTCTTCAAGACTGACATCTACACACGCATGTTGGACTGATAGGCCGTACAAGCCGATTATTACTCTATCGTGAAATATGAAAGGAGCTGTAACAGCCACAGGAGTTTCAAGCTGGACAAAATCATTGCTCTGGTTGAGATCTTCAAGGCTATGAAAGACTTTTAGCTGTATACCCATGAATACTCAACTTCTGTAATACTATAATACCGTAGAGCTACTAGTACTATTATTAATAAGGAGAGGGGGCAAGGTGCAGGGGGGATATAACATTATAAGGGTGGTACCGATTTCTACAATAAGCTGATATCATTAGTTAAAGACCTGTCACGTATATACTTGGAACTTGGGCGAGGACCGCACCACCCAAATGCCGTCTCGTATGGCAAGCAAGCCCACTCCCTGAAGGTGCTTTCGATGAATTCCTATCTGCTTCGGAGTGACTTGTAACTCACGGGCAATGGCCACATCGGTCAGATGGAGCTTCCATTCATTGCGGCGGGCAGCCTCTTCCTGCTTGACCAGCAGCCATAGATAGAGGCGCACGGCTGCACTGTTGATTCGGCTCAGGATTCGGTCGTCAACGATCTGCGGCCAGAAATAAGCGAATTCGTCGGAAAAAGTGCGAGTGTGCTTCAGTTCAACCCTTTCAGAGCCACTTATCAGTTCTTCCGCTTCCTTTATAAGCTGGGGCACGTGCTGACGGCGCATGTTGCTGTAACGCTGAATGAGATCGAGAAGCTTGGCCTTAGGAACTTCGTAACGGACTATTTTAGGCTTTTTCTCCACACCGTGTGCCTCGAATTTGCCGACCTTACCGAACTCTTCGGCCACGATGGTCATGGCGGAAGCTACTGAGCGGAATCCATGAAAGATCTGAATTAGGCTGTATATGTCCACAGGGCTGATGCGGTTGGGATTACGGCCGTTCAGCTTGCATCTCGTACGCTGGCACTCCGTGGAGTGGCAATCAAAGCCGACCTCCCCCTGTGAAGTAATGGCCATCTCAAGGGCTTCCGCATACCAAGTGTCAGGATCGCCTACACCCTGGATTTTGTATTTCTTCCTTATTTCTGCGGATAAGCGCAAAGGCTTTTGAAACTTCGGGACCAGGCAATCAAAAATCAGGGTGGGGCCGGAGAGAGTTCCATGCTCGGCATACCGTGTTCTTAAGAAGTCTCGGGTCAGTTCAAAAAAGCGCCAGTGTTTGATCGTCTGCGGGTCCCATGTTCCCTTTGCGCCAGGTTCCACAAAAGAGAGGTCCCCAATCTTTGGCGCGGGCTGCTCATCGGGTACAAAAACGTTATAGGTCTTCCCATACTCGTGCCATTGCTTGAGCAAGGCGTCTCTTTGATCGTTAGATTCTTTGGGATCTTCCTTTGAGTTCATTCCGGTGCTCGACACTTGAATAGTTGTCGCTCACTTTAGTACAAGCAAGGCATGCGGAGGAACCTTGTTTCCTGTGGGCGTAATTGGCCGCGAGATTCGTCCTATAAGGGGTCTAGAATGGATTCTGAGAGAAGTTAAAGATTGGGGTATGTCTTAGAGCATGGTCGTTTTTCGAACATTTGGAAGAGATACGGTTTGCGCGAGCTTTGGGAGCAGGTTTTCTGAATAGGCCACAGAACCTCGGATACCGGGCTTAGCTCACGTTCTACCGTGAAATGTCCTAGCAGTGCAGAGGCCGTACTGTCGAGCCTGAAAACGTGCCAAAACTTGTCTTTGGCACAGAGTAAGCTGGCCCGCCCCAATTGGCATCTCCGTTGGACTCATGCTTGCTCACGGAATTCACGAGCTTTTCTCTAACCGCCATAAGTAAGCCCTCTCCGGCGAGCAACCCTCGCGGGCTCTTCTCTGAGGTGAGCTGTTTGAAGTTCTGGGTGTAATAATTGGAAGGACCTAATAGGGTGAGAAGGGCACCGAACGCCAGTATTTGCCAGTTGAGGAAGGCTCGAAGATCAAACCCATTGTGCAGCATAGCCTCGGCAGCACTGATGAGCTTGTCGAGGGATTCCATTTCTCCGCCTCCTTTTCACAACTGTCATGAAGTGACCGCGGTGCGGATAGAATGTTCCCTAGGGTCTAGGAAAATTATAAGGGTCTTACGGAGGAATGTGTGAAAAGTGACAAGTGTCTCCAGGGAGGCTTGCAGACCCTTCTCTTTAGTCTTACTGTCTTGCCGCCCAACAACGGCTTCTTGCGGCGGTTCTTGGAAGAGACGCAGAATATGCTCAAGGCAAGAGCAATGAGAATGAGTGGCCTCCTGAGAAGGATCAATGAATCAGGACAGGAAACCGAGGCTCTGCTCAGAATAGCTGCCGGCAGGATGGAAGCTGCCCAAGCAAAGCCTTGAGAAAGACCCGGTAGGATTCAACTCCGCAGGTCTTCTAAATGTTTTCATGCCCCCACGTCTCCCCAACCGATGAACTGTCCACCTCTGCAAGACGGCTCTCATTACTAATTTTGAGTTATTCGCTCGGCAAAAGTTGAAAACTAAACAGAAGGACCTGCCAAAACGTAAGGCCATCGGCGAAAGTTTGCTTGATCTCCCCTTCCAACTGGCACTTCCAGTTTTCCGGCCATGTCCGGCCCTCATTTATTGAGCTTGATCATTCCTCAGTCTCCGATGCCGGACTTTCATTGCCCCGAACCAATCCGAAGAGGTCCGTCTAAATAACGATAATGCTAGTTTTTGATCAGTAATTGAAAAAAGGGAGGCATTTTCAAATCAATTGACTATAATAATAATTGTTCTTAAAGCGGCGGCGATTAATTATCACATGAGATGTGCCTTCCCGCAAAGATCATTCTCATCTGAGCATGAAGGTGGCGCCGGAGGCGACTAATGACAATCGAAAAGGACGGCCGCAATGTGAATGCAAGGCAAGCCGTGACATTGATCCGCAGCTCGATGACTAACGTGGAACTGCTGCACAGGTTGAAGATCAGCCCCAAAGGATTCAGCGATCTGTTGAGCCAGCTTTTCCAAAAGAAACTGATAGGAGAAGAAGATTTGAAACGCAGAGGCTTACGCTTCAAAATCCTGAAGAAAGAGCAAATCGCTGCCGTACCAATTAAGCCTTCACCGGCTTCGTGGGAAGACGACGAGTATGAATTTCCCGACACGGTTGTTTTGACCGACCTGCTCACCCCCCTGCATACCGATTCCCTGCCGCCAAAACTACGCCGCTGATCGAGTACTTTCACGTACCTCGACTAATATTGCGAGTTCCTTTATCAGTGAATCATATTCTACCTGGACTTTATCGGTGTAGCTCGAAGCAGATCTAATCACCCACATGCAACTCTATGAAAGGACGTCTCTTTCCGATAGTCAGATAACCAGAGCATTTGTCGAGTCGGAGAAAGCCATAGCGGAGCTGGATTAGATCACTTTCACGTTCCGGATGACGGGGAGCGTACTCAATTTAACTCTCCCGACGTCGGGAAAGTTCCGTCGGACGGGGTTTTCAGACGGGGCGAATTGAAAAAAATTAAGCCCTTCATTTTCAACAAGCGCCCCTTAATGGAGGATGAATCGTTTGTCTCTGGTCGTGCATCAAATACTCCAAGAGCCGAACGTTCGGAGGTGTGTACGATTAGGGGAGGTAAGTTCTCAATACCGTTCGTTTCTAATACATATGATTCAGAAGATTTGAAGTTGAATGCTGCTTTGGCCTTAGGTTAAGGAGAATTCGATACTGCCCTGAATCATGGTAAAGATAAGAAATTTGTATAAAGACGCTGGAAGGACCAATGAGAACCAATGTAAGACGACAATCCTCTTCGATCATACTTCTCGGAGGACATGGAAATGAAAAACTTAAGCAAAGTAGGTATTGGCACAATCCCCCTTCTATTACTTCTATTTGTGATTTCAGGAGTTGCTAGAAGTGAAGAGGTGCCTGCGATTCCAGCAGGTGCTAAGGCTTTCGTAGCCAAGGTTTCGGCAAATAGGAACTGTCTATTAGTACGTAGCCAGGCTGGCGAGTCTTCAAGAGTGGTCGGCTGTCTTCCGCGATGTAAGAAAGTAACACTGACAGGTAATTCAAACGATATATGGGTACAGATGTCTGCCCCCATATCTGGCTGGGTCAATGGGTTGTTCTTAGATCCTAATCCAAGAATATGTAATTTAGGGTCATATGCCGGGGTAGCTCCATATGATGGCCCAGATCCCAGCCTGTATCCAGAGGACTATTTTGACTGGTGGAGTTCTCCTAGATGGGCTTGGTACTGGCCTTGGTGGTGGCATTACAGACACAATCGATACCATTTCTTCGCCCATCATCATCCTCGGAAACATCACGGTCACTACAAATATGTCCATGTTGGGCACCATCCGGCTCACCATGCTGTACGCCATCTTGAAAAACCTCACCAGGGGGGAAAACACGGTGGTAACAAATTCGCTAGACCTCACCATGGTGCCAAGAGATCCGCTGTGCATCACCATCGTGGTGGATTCCATAGAGCCGCTGGCCATGGTGGAAGACATGGTGAAAGACACCGATGAGCTAGTTTAATCAACCGAATCTGATGGGATAGCATCTTCTGGGATTAAACGGCGCTTTAGGTTGGTCCTGAGCAGCCGACGATAGAGATGACCTGGTGGTGGATTCGTTCCTCGGATCTGGCACAATTGCGCTCGCTTGTCAAAGACTCAATCGAAGGATCGTCCGTCCCTTCTCGAAACGAGTATGAACGTGATGCATTCCCCGTCCTGTGATCCCGAAACAGTGATAGACTATGCCCGTGGACATGACTTCCTCGCCTTCTCAGATTCGTTACAAAGCCAAGAAGGCAGGAAATCATGTCCTTTTTCACTTTTCAACTAAGGTACACACTTACGCGAAGATCCGGAATTAAGAAACTACAATCATAGAAGAGTTAATCAAAATGCACCAGAATTATAAGTGGTTGCATCAGAAACAATTGCTCTCTCAGTTGGAGAGATGGGGAAAAAATATTCAAGACCGCATCGAATGGCAACGTAAGAAAATTGACGAAGAACCGACGTCAGAGGAGGACGACAAATCCGTCAAGGAACCTCAATACCGAGAGCCTCTGGACTTGCTGAAAAGGAAATTACATAAAATGGCTAGATATGATTACTGACGTGATAAATTCAATCGTCTACGAACCTCTTTGCTTGATAAAGGGCCTGATCCCGACACCCGAAATGGTCTTTGCAACCGTTGCACAAAAGGGAGGCGATTCTGCCCAGGACAGAAATCACGGAACCCTCAGGTTCAGGCAACCGGCAACGGTGAGTAAAAACGTGACCGGGTAATCACAACCCCCGGCCGGGACACCGTAAGGTGCATTGCCTCTTTTGGGTATCCCCCGGTAACCTTGAGAAAAAGAAGGCATCTCTCACGAAGCGTGAATCTCGGAAAGAGTCGTGAGAGGTAGCGTCTCCGGCGAAAGTCGGCGAGGTTATGAAGGATACCCAAATTCCACAGACCCATTACCTGACCGTCAATTTATTTCCTTATCTGCCCCGACGGTTCGTATGAATCCCCCGGACCGACCCCGTAGAAAAATACGACAAGTCGGTAGGGAGGCACGAAATCTCTCTTGTAAAACTCATAGACCGTGGGGCTGATTTTCTTGGGTTTGCCGGAAAAGCAAAGAGATATGATCTCATCGGGGGTTTCTTTTTCGATCCGCAAGGTAAACGTTCCTATAGGCCCTTTCCAGTTCCGGCCGGTGCCCAGGATATACTCGACATTCTTCACGTTAAAATCCACTATCTCGGCACCTTTGGCAGCGAGGTCTTCGAGGTTCTTAGCTATTGCCTGCCTTGTTCGCTGGTCCAGACATGCCTCATGTCTACCGTGATCAGCGAACCAGTGCGGTGTGGGTACCGGTACATGGCGATAAACTTTTTGATAGTCCTCAGATAAGTAGCCGAACTCCTTGTTATAGGCATTGCCGCCGTAAGTTCCGACGACTGGGTTGTAAGAAATCTCTACAACGGTTTCTTTTCCCGCAGGAAAGGTCTGCTCCTAAAATGCCGTTTCGGCGACCTCTAAGTCACTTATTTGCTTTCCCTTAGCCCAAATGAGATTGTATACAGCATTTTCTTGATCTTTCGTGAGATCAGCCTCATCAGCTTTACCAAAGATTTGTTTGTCGAACAAACCGAGTTTCCTTAGCTGAGCCGTCACATCGTGATCAACAACTACGGCCTTGCGAACGACTCCTGGTGCTACCGAACGGCCATCTACCCAAACCTTAAAAGTTGCCATAATAAACGCAGAACCATCAGCATCCGGAAGCCAGGGACGGGGAGCTACAGGAAATGCGACCGTTGTTTTTATGTCTTTGAGAGATTCGTTTCGGAAGCGAAATTTAGCTCGTACTGCTTTTGTGGAAATCTCCAAAATCTCTTCGAGCAATCGGATGTCTGCACTCTTGGTGAAGGTGATTCCGCCTGCGCCAAGACGAGCGGTTGTTTCGTTGGAGAAAGCCTCAGTTGCCGATACCAATGTCGCTGTAACAATTATCAGTTCAGCGAGAAACACTCGAAAGAAAAGGTGCGTCACGTCGATAATTCTGGAGGTGTTCACAAAGGCCAAGCGATGATCTTTCATTTTTTTCCGTCACCTCGCAAAGGTATTATTGAGCGAAGTTTGGCGAAATATTGGAGAATTTGGAGTCATAATCGGCCGGGGCCTGGTCTATTTCAAGCCTACAAAGATGTCCAACCGGCAGGATATCTGGTCTTGACTTCCGAAGCTATTAGTAGGACCTGCCTCTACTGCTCATACTGCTTTCGGGACTTATCCCCCTTCCACTTTTCCGCAAATTCTCGCGTGATTCCTAAGTACTGGTCCCCGTACATTTCGCTACGTTCGATATAGGTGTTTTCCCACCACTCATTCCATGTACTGATGAAAATCCAGTCAGGATGGCTTTGGATCGCGGCCTCAAGAGTGGCACGATACGATGCTCCATTATCTCGATCTTTAGATTGTCCCTTTCGCCCTGGCAATCGGCTTTCGTCATAACCGGGTTGAGCAGTGGCCGCCCAAATCTTGGGCGTGGAGATGTCGGCCAAGAGTGGGTAATATAGCGTCGTTCGCCGAGCCCTACGGAAAACTTTTGCAGGATTTGGAATAGTGAACACACCGTACTCGTGCAAACCGTCAAACACATCGAGAGCCGCTATGTTCCGCCCCAATGCCAGATACACGGCATTTAGCCCTTTGTCACGGAGTTCCCCAAAAATATGTTTCCACATATCGAGCGGTACCTTCTGGGATGTCCAAATCACAATCAGCGGTTTCCCATCCACTTTCATGAAGGAGGGATGGTCGCGATAGGTGGAAATTACATAAGCGAGCCACTGAAATATCTGGTCTTCGGTCCTTGGTTTTCCGTGCTTCAGAGTCTCAAAGTATATGCTAACAAGGAATTTCCTGTGCCTGGCGATTTGCAGCAGGATCTTCAGGTTCTTATCACTGTATGTCCCCGGCCCCCACCAAGATGAAATGAAACCATCAATACCGGCACTTTGAGCCTGCTCGACCTGGCGAGCTACGGATTCTGAGTTGGATGAAGAGTAGGGAGAGACCGGGTGATCTTTGAGCTTGGGATTTGACCAATCTCGAAGATGGTACCAAGGATAATAAAATGCCCAAAGCAGCTTTCGGTCAAGGACATGGCGAATTCGCTTTCGAAGCGGTTGGGTGTTCCTTAAGCCGGTAAGGTCAACAGAGACACTCAGAGAATTTCGATATGGGTCTCCCGGTACAGAGCCATAATGATCGATTTCTCGAACAAACTGCGGTCCATTCGCGGAGACATCGTACACTTTCAAATTGCTCCGATTGGAGCTGCCTTTCCGCAAAATAAATTCGGAAGTATTCTCTTGACAAACCCACAAGAAACTATTATATTAGGGGGCATAGGGTGAATTAAAGGGGTTGCCAAGATGAATCTAGCAGAACTTACAAAGATGACGGAAGCACAAGCTAGAGAATTTCTTGAGGAAGTTCGCTGGCACGGAAATCCTACTTGTCCTCACTGCGGGGGGACTGACGCGTATCAACTCCGTGGAAGCGCAACGCGCCCCGGTGTTTGGAAGTGTTCGGCTTGTCGTAAGCAGTTTACTGTGACTGTGGGGACGGTCATGCATCGCTCTCATCTCCCTCTTCGTACGTGGGTTATCGCTTTCCATCTTATGTCTTCCTCTAAGAAGGGAATTTCTGCCCTACAACTTCAAAGAGTCTTGGGAATTGTTAACTATAAGAATGCTTGGCATCTAGCTCATAGAATAAGGCTTGCAATGACAGAGGGCTTAGGAGTCTTCCCCTTGAAGGGAACCGTTGAAGTAGATGAGACTTATGTTGGGGGCAAGCCGAGAAAAGAGAGCAAGGGCAGCTCAGAGAAGCCAAAGAAAAAGTCTAAGCGTGGTCGTGGGACTGATAAGACTCCTGTGCTAGCTTTGGTAGAGAGAAACGGTAACGTAGTCTCTAAGCCCATAGAAAGAGTTAATGCTTCTACCCTCAAAGGTGCTATCAAGGAAATGGTTCACAAAGATTCTTGTATCATGACCGACGAATGGTCTTCTTACACTGGTATTGGTGAGCATTTCAATGGTGGTCATGAAGTAGTGAAACACAATGACGGTGAGTTTGTCAGAGGAAATGCGAGCACCAATACGGTAGAATCTTACTTCGCACTGTTGAAGAGAGGCGTCCACGGAGCATTCCATCACGTGTCTAAGACACACTTACACAGATACTGCGATGAATTTTCTTTCAGGTGGAATCATAGAAAGATTGACGACGGTGAGAGGACAGTTTGCATTATTCAGGGTATAGGTGGAAAGAGGCTTGTATATGCTGATTGCAGGGGATTAATACATGAGCACAACTAATGCTGAGCTTGAGGAATGGATGAGAGTACCCCGCGAGGGTGTTCTAGAGTTCAAGGCGGCAAGGAACCAGTATGACCGCGAAAAGGTGTATGGTTATAGTGTGGCAATTGCGAATGAAGGTGGGGGCAAACTCATTCTTGGTGTGAGTGATTCACTTCCTCGTCAGGTGGTTGGAAGTAATGCGTTTCGCAACATAGGTAAGATTACTCAACAGCTTTTTACAAAGCTTCCCTTTCAGGTAGATGTGGAAGAATTGCCACATCCAGACGGACGTGTAGTGATATTTCACATACCTGCCCGACCTATAGGTACTCCTTATGAGCTTGACGGAAAATTTCTAATGCGCGTGGGTGAATCTCTAGTTCCGATGTCTTCGGACCGTCTCCGACAAATATTGGATGAGGGTAAACCTGACTGGTTTTCTGAGGAGGCTAAGAACGAATGTTCATCAGATGATGTAATACAATTGTTAGATGTTCAGAGCTATTTTGACTTAACGAAAACATCGCTTCCAACAACGCGCGATGCTATTCTGGACCGATTTGAACAGGAGAGTTTGATTCTACGAAAGGGAGAATTCTGGGCAATAACCAACTTGGGGGCTATCCTCTTTGCTAAGAATTTAGAGCACTTCGTTTCTACTTCTCGTAAAGCTCCGAGAGTGATTGTGTATCCTGGAGTTGATAAGACGGATACCGCTCGTATTGATGAATTCAAGAAAAAAGGATACGCCGCTGGTTTTGAGTCTCTCATAGACTTTATCAATGGACAGATTCCAACAAATCCAACTATTCTCAAAATCTTGCGCGACGAAAAGAAAATGTTTCCTGAGATTGCTATACGCGAGGTTATAGCAAACGCCCTTATTCATCAAGATCTTACAGAAACAGGCATGTTTGTAATGGTGGAACTTTACTCAGACCGACTGGAAATCTCAAATCCTGGGGCACCGGCTATCCCGCCCGAACGATTTATTGATGGGTACAAAGCACGTAATGAGCGGTTAGCGGACCTAATGCGGCGTATGGGCATTTGCGAAGAAAGAGGTAGTGGAATAGACAAAGTCATTCGTTGGGTGGAAGTATATCAACTGCCTGCTCCTGTTTTCCGAGACGGTCAGCAGGATACCCAAGTAATTCTGTTCTCGCACAAAGAGTTTGAGGATATGGACCGCTCTGACCGCATTCGAGCCTGCTACCAACACTGCTGCCTGCGCTATGTCATGACAAAAGGTATGACTAATCAGAGTTTGCGTAAAAGATTTGATCTAGATAAGAATCAGACACATGCAGTCTCTCGAATTATTGCGGCAACAGTCCAAGAAGGACGAATCAAATTGGCTGATACGGGGACGACCTCAACCCGATACACTAAATATATTCCATCATGGGCTTGAGGTGCTCTTTGCAAGCAAATCCAAATTCTCGTGAAAGAAACACCTAACTTACAGTAATCTCTGGGGATGTTTCTTTGCACGCAAATCCTTAACGGGTTTTTGGAGTTAAACATGCAAAACAAAAAACAACGTCTCAAACCTCTATCACTCTACGGCTTAGACCTAAAAGAAGCCCTGCACGCCATGCTTTCAGTTGACCCGAGAAAGCTCAAGTTGCTGGAAGAGAAGACAGAGGAGCAGCATTCAAACCTAGGACGAGACGCGAAAGTGAAGGACATACGAAAATGACCTGTTTGTCCTCTACACATGTGGAAAGAGGCGTCTTTATATCATTCCATCTATAGGGGTCTTGCCCTCGGACGTTGCTCTTAGTTGCTCCTAGAGGAATTCAAATTGATGGAATTGGTTGTGGGGTTTTTCCCTTTATAGGTGTTGCTCTTAGTGGAATTAATAGTAGTAGGTTTTTTCTTGAAGCTCGCATTGCTCTTAGAGCTAGCAATAGTGGTAGCGTCGCTCGGAGAGGGGCTGGAAACATCGCTCGAATTGCTCTTAGAGCTACGAACAGTAGTCCCTGCCTGAGCCCCGACGATTGAAACTACGGCAAGAAATAGTCCTGCTACTAGAATGATAAGTCCTTGTCTTAGTCCGGTCATGATCCCTCCTCGTGTTGTATTGTCGGCACGTGCCTGTTGAAAAAGAGTAGTTGTCAAGCGTCCCTGCTTCCTAACCTGGGTTAGACATACAGAAAGGAGAAAGGGTTCGCGAATTTCATATAAATTTTATAGGAAATTATTTCAGAGGGCAGCGTGGGTTTGTCAAGAGAATAATTCCGAATAAATTTAAAAGCCTCATTTACCGCGGCCGGCGTGAGTGCGTAATCAACTGTAACACCCACTCGCTGCCTGGATTTTGCTGCGTTGAGTGGCTGACGCAATGCGAGTCGGCAGGAGTTTGCTTGCACTCGATTTGGATTGCCGTTAACAGATATCACCCTTGCGGTCAGGATCTTTGCTGGATTCTTGACAATCAGCGCTGCCCTGTCGGACGTGGTGGAATATTTTATCCGCAGACGATAGAAGGAAATAGTTTCCGGGATTGATCTTCCGGGAATTTGCCTAGCAATGCATGTTGTTTCTTCTGCGGCAACCCGCCCTGTAGAACCTGGGTCGATTTCTTGGACAGATTCCGCCGAAGCCGCTGCAAGGAGCCAGAGCAGTATCAGTACGCTCACCCAAGGTTGGAGCCATTTCAAATGGTACGACGTTCTCAAGTCCATTTCCCTTGTTGTGTGCTACCCAGCATTGCGAAGTATAGAAGGCAGTCCGTCGGGTTATCCATCAAGTCAAGATCATTTGTTCGTTTTCATCTCAAGTTTTCCTTTTGTGCCGATGGCAAAATCTAGTCCTCCATCGCTCAACCAGGCTTTTGCTACCGAATTTTTCTTTAGATACGCATCCCAAAACTTTGTCGTAATCATTCTCACCATTTTATGGACAGGTCCGTTGTGTACGTTTGCCGGAGCCGATGGTTTATCGGGCAGATTTGTCCGGTCACTCTCACTCAGCATGATCAAGTACCTGATCGCCTCCGTTAATGTGGTCATAAGGCGCGCGGTGATCGTCCAGTTGCCTGTCTGCTATCTCCCTATTAGCTTGCGCATGTACAATATGGAGAATGGGTATTGCTATCTTTGCAAAAGCCGAGTTCTCATGAGCTTTTTGACGGTGCGGCACGTCAGGGTCCAGAAGCGCGGCAGCCTTGATCCTGGTATCCATGAACGTCTTCTCATGGCCTTGGGCTGTATAGAAAACCTGACCTATGACGGCAAGAGCCGTCACAGCTCCCAGTCCGACCCCGGCCATGCCTATGCAGTTCAGGTCTATTCTCCCCTTTAAGTGACGGTCGTCAACGTTCAGCCTTTGTAATTGATCAATGGCAAAGCTCACATCGCGAGTGCGATTCCAGAACATCTTCCATTTTTTGAGCGGCGGGCCGGCAGCCTTTAAGGCCGGGTTGACCGAACCAGCATCCGTTCTTTTATGCTGGAGATGTACAGAGATGTATCCACTAGCTGCCCAATGCCTGCCTAAATGCGAACCGCTCTCTCGGGTTCCTCTCAGCCCGTGTGAAAAGATGATCGCCGGAAAGGGTCCGTTGCTGCCTTCCGGATAGTATATCTTCACTGGTAAGGCTCTATTTCGGCTCTGATCCAACCAATTCTCTTCCAGGACAGCGACTGCGTATCCAGGTGGTCCCGTTTGCCGCGCCCTTTGATAAGAGGAAAAGAGTGCAATGGTAGCAGCGACCAAAGCAATACAAATGCCCGCAACGATTAGCCTCTTGGCGTACAACGTCTTTGATGGAACGGTTCCAAATACGTCAGTTGAGGTAACGGTCTGAGCTTTTGTTGCGGTTGCACAAGTTGGGCTCCCGGTATTTTGCGATACATTTTCGGATACCTCCTGCTCCACTTCAGCCGGTGACGGAGGGCTTACGTGGACAACACCGGAATCAACGAGAGGCTGGGTAATACCCGCCGCGCCAGAAGTATGTCCGCCAGCAAGCGATGCGAGTAATGATCGAGCCGCTTGTGTTCGTTCATGGCACAATCCCGTCTCCTGAACGAAAGCAATTCGAAATTCTTTCACCGACTCGAAACGATCTTCGGGATTGTGCTTCAGAGCCTTAAATACACATGGAGGAACACCCGGGCGGTCGGTCTCGTCTTCAGGAACTTTGCCAGTGAGGGCATAATAAACGGTGGCACCCAGCGCGTATATGTCCGATGTCTCAGAAACTTCCCCCCTGCCAGCGTACTGCTCTGGGGGCATGAAGCCAACGGATCCCATTACCAACCGCCTTGTAGCAGTGGTGGTATCACCAAGGGCTGCCCTGGCGATGCCGAAATCACATACCTTGATGTCTCCCGATGGCCGTACGAGAATGTTGGCAGGCTTGATGTCTAGATGGATTACGCCTCGGGAATGAGCGTACTGTAGCGCGTCGCAAACTTGGAGGAAAACCGCGCCGACCAAATCTATGCCGCCTTCGTGGTCTCTCTTGAGGATCGTGTGAAAACTCGTACCAGGAACATATTCCATGACCACGAAGTGCCTGCCCTTGTTTATTTCGAGATTGTATATCTTTATGATGTTTTCGTGGGTAAGCTCCCGAGAAATAATTACTTCCTTTTTTATCAACGTGACCGCGTTTGCATAATTGTTCAGGTCGCGATGCAGCATTTTCAGAGCCACCGGCATGTTGCGAAGACTTATTTGGCGCGCCTCGTAGACCTTCCCCGCGCCTCCTCTACCTATCAACCTGACAATATTGTAATCCCCTGCCACAATTGTTCCCGGGGGCATTACCTCGCCAAAGTCGGCCGGCAGCTTGACTTCTTTCCCATTTATCACAACTATTTTCCGGCAGACCGGACATGAGGTCACGTCAGCGTCTATTGGAGTTCTGCACTTGGGACAAAATGTGCTCAAAACATGCTCCCTGATATGAACTGCTCCGCAAAATGTCTAAAATGCCACGCAAGAAGTGTTAGTTGGCATGAAGGAGGCGACTTCTTGCCGGGTGGAATCCAATTCACCGAGAAAACATTTTCCTCAATGAACTCATGGTCTCAATAGCCTGCAAGCCCTACTTCTTGCCTCCGTATGCCTTCAGTAGATCTGCGATCTCCTTATGACCATGCTTCTCCGCGATTGCAAGAGGTGTCTCACCAGCATCATCTCTGGCGTTGATATCAGCACCTTCTTCTAAAAGCATTTTTACGACTTCAGGACGACTGGTCTTAGGGTCTCCAAACCAGCCCGCACTCGCAGCCGCCATCAATGCCGTCCAACCGTTGTCGTCCTTTGCGTTAATATCGGCGCCTTTTTCCAAGAGCATTTTTACGACTTCAAGATGACTGGCCTCGGGATCTTCAAGCCCGCCACCGGCAGCCGCCACCAAGGCTGCCTCAAGGTCCTCAGTTGCTCCTTTCTCCAGAAGCACTCTCACAACATCCGGGTGACCATTTGCAGAAGCTTCGAACATCGCCCTCCCTCCACCTACAGCCTCTGCATTGAAGTCTGCCCCTTTTGTCAGGAGCAATTTTACGACGTCGAGATGACCTTTCTCAGACGCGGCCATTAATGCAGTCCAACCATTTTCGCTCTTTTCATTTATATTGAGCCCTTTGTTCAGAAAGAATCGAACCATTCGAGCCTTGCCCTTCTCGGAAGCCAACATCAAGACCGTAAGCCCCCCATCGTCTTGGATATAGTACTTCGCATTGATATCAGCCCCTTTTTCGAGGAGAAGCTTGACTACCTGGAGATGACCCTTCTCAGAGGCCGCCATTAATGCCGTCCAATGATAACCGAAGCTCTTTTCATTGATCTTAGCTCCTTTGTTCAGAAGGAATCGAACCATTGGAATGTTGCCCTTCTCGGAAGCCAGCATCAAGACCGTCCATCCCGGGTCGTCCTGAGTTCTGTTCCTATACTGTGCATTGACATTAGCACCTTTGTCCAAGAGGCTTTTAGCCAATGTCAGGTCGTCGTTCCTGATAGCCTCTATCAATGCCTTGTCCTTGTAGCCGGAACCAAGCGCATTAGCGCCATGCGCTTTGAGCAATTCCACGATTCGGACATCCCTCCTTAATGAAGCTGCTCCCAATGCTGTCAAACCATTATCATTTTGAACATTGACCTGAGATCCGTATTTGAGAAGTAGCTTTGAAATGTCATAGTACCCATGCTCACACGCCATTATCAAGGCTGTAGAGCCGTAAGAGGTCTTTGCATTGACCTCAGCCCCCCTTTCTAGAAGCAGTCTGGCTACCGGGAGTTTAACTCTCTCAGGAAGCTCAACCGGATCATTATCCGTCACTGTCTCCGCAAGCTCATTCAGGTCACTATTCGTCACAGTAGCCATCAATGCCGTCCGTCCTGCACTATCCGTTGCGTTAACGTCAGCGCCGTAGTCCAGAAGCAGTCTTACTACATCCAGACGACCACTTTCAGAAGCCGACATCAGTGGCGTCTTCCCATCCATCATCTTTGCGTTGACATCCGCTCCCCTGGAGAGGAGCATTTCTAGAATAGCAAGGTGGCCCTCGGACAAAGCAAGGCTCAATGCATCGGGGTCCAGGGAATTTACATCGGCTCCCTTTTCCAGAAGTTTCTGCACCTGTTTCAAGTCATTGCAAATGACGGCTTGTTCCAACGCCTCGCCTTGTTTCCCATAGACTGCCGAACAAAACATCGTCAGCATGGCAAGCAGCCCAGCATATAACGGAAGAATTGCAAGCTTGCGCATCGCGAACCACTCCTAGACGATTGACTGCGGTCATAGCGAGAAAAGTCTACCTCTCTGACATCCTTCAAAATAAAGGATGCGGACTCACGGTTGGTTTTTCGCAGTTTCTGATTTGGGTGCGTCCATTCTCACCAGAAGCCACTTCCGGGCATTAGTCGGTCCAAGATGAACCAGTACTTGGGTTTGAGCTTGGGTAAGATTGTACACTCCTGTTTCCATAATCATCTTCTCTTCCGGCCCGCTACCTACCATCCATGCTGCTCGTTGGGTTTGCCTGTCTACGCTCCCATGAACGGGTCGGGTATTCTTCGTGACTACATTGTAAAATGTCCCAGCAATTGCGCCTTCTTTACTTATAGCGAGTTGCAGAATTGCGTGTGGAGAATCCGCATTCGGACGTTGGAGGGCGAAAACTCCCAAGGGCATCCATTCTGATTTCTCAGAAACTCCTGGCGGCTCGTTCAACGCAAGGGTACGGACGTATTGATAGTACTGGTCCGCTGAATACTGTCGTTTTCCGTTAAAATAGACACCATCGTCCTGGTAATAGATATTAGTCCCATAATCATACGGAATGGGCGATGACCAAGCTATGCCGGGTAGCCACCCCGTTAAGGCCACCCAATTACAACGTCTCCACCAGTAATAGGGGCCGTGATGCGCCCACCAATGAGGATACCACCGAATATTGGTTATGTTCGTGACAGAGTGATTTTGCCACCATCGTGGAGTGAAGGCGATTCTGTGACTCGCCGTGAATTGGGTGCGAACACCCCGAGCCATCCGCGCCAGTCTGGCGGGATTGGTAGGCTTCACAATGTTGTGAGGACCATGCAATCCGTGGACAGGCCCCCCTGGGTTGATTCCTTGTGGATGCCTGTGAACTTCTTTTAGTCCATGTGGCGTAACGTGAGGATGATGCTCCACTGCTTTCGGATGTTGTGCATGATGCAAGGGGCTTTTGTTGGGATCGTGATGGGCAACGGCCTGATGCTTTTTGGGGTGGCTCTTTGCCTGATGATGAGCCTTTGCACTACCGGTGTGATGTCCTCCCTCTCGTTTGCCAATCGCCCATGTGGTTCCGCAAGACAGAGCTACCAGTGCGACCACGATAAGAATATTGACTGGCGGTTTTTTCATGTTCGTTCCTCTCCTCCTTACTTTGGGCTCATACTCTAGTTTTGTTTCTTCTCAGATCGCTTCCCAATAATCTTGATCTCCTCTATGTTGGGTACCAGCCGACTCTTATACACACGCGCAGAGGTACTCCAGACAAAAGTCTTCTTGTTGACAGGCTCGTAAATGTTAGTCTCGGAGCGTTCCGGCAACGGATAGAGTACCGGTTACTAAAACTAAGGTGACAATGACTAAACGGCTCATGCCCACACTCCCATTCATTGCAAATAGAAACAGCCCCTCGAAGTTTGTTTCGTCTCCGATTCTCGGATCGTCCCCAAAGCCCCAGCCACCCGAAAAGAAGATTTGGCTGCCCCTGGTTAGGTGATTTTTCCGTAGGCTGATTATTCTATTGGACGATGCGAGGTTAATGTTGTTAAAAGAAATCTTTTTGAACTTTGTTCGTCTCATAGTATCGGAGACCTCTTAACAGCATGACAGATTTACTACCCAGTGTTGTTTTTCACATTAAATTGACTGATTTTTTCTGATTATTTGGGACAGAGCGCCTAGTTTTTCAGATTGTTTTGACTGGGCCGGGTGGTCCGGCCCGGTGATAGGTTGTTCAAAAGATTTCGGTAGCTGCGAGTCTGACGTGATCTGCGGTGACGATGGTGGATTGGTTGTTTGCCGCTGCGACGAGAGCGCCTCTTGCCAGATGGTTAGCCTTCCTGAATGTTCCTCCTGAGCCTTGATGGATTGCGGTGATCGCAGCGTCGTCAAAGAGGCTGGATTTGACGCCTGTGAGAGAGAGATGGTGAGAGAGGTACTGTTCCATCTCCTGCCTGCTGACCGGCTCCATATGGCTGCGTGCGACGATTCGTGACGCGAGCGGAGCGGAGGTTTGATACATGAGCTTGTCGATGAGGTTGCTCCGCCCGGTCAGGACAATAGGCAACCACGGTTTTGAGTCAGCCTCGAAGACGGTGATGGTGTGGATCTCGGCAAAGACCTCCAGACGCATCAACGATGCCTCATCGACCACCAGCACGATCTTCATCTTCTTTTCCAGGATCACTTCCCGTACTGCCTTCTTGATAAGGCGCACCATGATGGCTTTCTGTGATCCCGCCATGTGAATACCGAATTCAGCGAGGAAGAGCCGATAAAACTCCAGAATGGAGCCTGAGCAGGCAGTGATCCACACGGTCTTGTATTCGGATGGGTGGAGCTTTGAGATGACGTACCTGAGAGCCGTGGACTTTCCCGATCCCACCTCGCCGGTGAGGGTCGCAATAGCTCCCAACCTGACCGTATAGTCAAAGCGCTCTTTGATTGCTGCAATGTCTTGGGTTTCCAGAATGTCCTTGATGTTTATGTCGGTGGGGAACGCCTCCCGGCTCATGCCGAAGAAAGATCGATAGTTGGTGCTCATGTACGGTCCTTCTTTCCCCAAAGACTTCCACCTTGGTATTTTTCTGCCTCCTCGGAGGATTGAAGCTCTATATTTCGCCACTTGTCCCGTTTCACCCGGCTATTGACGTGGATATTTACTGGGGCAGCCATGCCGAAAGAGACTCCGCCGAGCATGATCTCGACCTGATCCGGCTCTTGTTCGTGATATAGAAGGGCGACTTGTTTGCCTATGAGGGGGACAGGCGCTTCAAAGATCCTTCCGTCCAAGCTTATGGTCCTGTCTTTTGCTACTCTTCGTCGCACGGTCTTGCGAAAATAGTCCCTGAGATTGCGGGGAGTTTCTCTCAGGCATTCCATACGTGACGTAAACCGGGCAAAGGGAGTCTGGCCGGTGGAAGAATGTACCCGCTGGTGGTAGATGTCACCCAGCCAGAAGAAGAGGGCTTGATTCAGATCGGCAAGCGTAGTGCCTTTGAAGCCGGACAGAAAATCGCCCCTCACTGTGCGGAAGAACCGCTCGATTTTCCCTTTGCCTTGTGGCTTGTACGGCCGTGCATGGATAAGGGCGATCCCGAGGCTCGCGGTGACATGCTCCAGGTGATGGGAACGAAAGGCGCTCCCATTGTCGGTATAGATTTTCCTGGGGAGTCCTCTGGTCAAGAGGGCTTCCTCAAGGGCTTTCAAATACGATGGAAGCGACTCGGTGAGATAAAACTCGGCATGAGGAACCAGGCGAGAGTGATCGTCGATGAATGCAAGGAGATAGGTTTTCCTCTTCTTCCCCTCGTGCTCCACGCTCGGGCCATGCATGCAGTCGGACTGCCACAGATCGTTCGGTAACTCAGCTTCGAATTTCCGTCGATCTTCGAGCCTGGCCTCATCTCCCTTCATCAGACCATTGGTTCTCAGGAAGCGGTGTACCGTTGTAGCGGTGAGAGTGATGCCAGGCGATACCAGTCGTCTCTTGTTCATCTCACGGATCAGCCGGGCGACCGTTGCCTTGGAAAGCTCCGCCCTCAAACGGATCAAAGCCAAACCGGTCTCTTCATCTATGGCGCGGCTCTTCCCATGATCTGATCTATCATGGTTAGCCAGCGCCTCCAGTTTGCCGCCAGAGTCTTTGTAGAGCTTCACCCAGCGCAGGATAGTGCTCCGGGTAATACGGGTCTTGTCCGAGAATGGAATCACCCATTTTCGGTCGCACTTGTCCCTTATGAGCCTCTCCTGCTCGCCAGGTTCGAGCGCCGCATGTCCTACGAGGTCATGAATCACCCCGAACCGAAACGTTGCAATCTGCTTTTTCTTATCTTCCTCCATCGATCTGCCTCCTTGGGTATGTTGTCTGGGGTGGTACTCCCAAGACAATCCCAGGACAACGACACTCTTCGGTAGGGTGTGTGAGCGTCGATGGACAGTGCAGATTAGATGCGACGGGAAACCGGGTTCTCATTTTTGAGTATCAGCTCATCGAATCCCTCCAGCAGGCGTTTGCTCCATTCCTGCCCAAACCGGGCACACACTCTCCGTGTAAGAGACCTCAGCCAATGGCCCTGCCGAGACCGTGAAATGCCTGCGGGCCATCTCCCATGCTCCAGCCTGAAAGCGATGGACGAACGGACCGTCTCGATAGACGCTTGTACCCGTTTGAAATAGCCCGATGGTCGCGCCCTCATCACGCACCTGCACTCCGGGCAGCGATACCGTCGCAAAAAGAGCTGTTCAGAAAAACCGTCAAAAAAGGCAGGGACAAAGCCATGATACCAGACCCGACGCCCCTCACACCGAGGGCACGCCTCCGGTCTCGGCCAAGGAAAATCCCGCCCCCTCGCAACTATCTCCTTGATGGAAACAAGAACAGGGAATATCATCAGAACATCCTTTTGTAGGGCCTTACGGCCCGTACATGTTTCGGGCGGTAGCTCCGTCAAGCCACCGCCCTCTTCATTCCGTCCATCTATTCTGATATTTTCCCCTGCCAGGTCAACCTATTCTGAAAATTTCACCCCTTTTCTGTCCATTCAATTCGAAATCCTACACAAGGTTCAGACTACCCCTTCTTCGCGTCAGCTATGATCATGTAGTCAAGCGAGAAGGGGTGGCTTTTCTCGAATATATGATAGACCTTCACTTCGGAGAGGAGGCTGTCAAGAAAGGAATAGAAAAAGGACTGTTTGACCCTGATGAAGAGTACTTTCCCGGTATCGAATTCCCAGGTACTACGAAACTGCATAAAGAGATTCACAACCATGGCGTTTACGCCCCTGGAGATATGCTAAGGTTTCTGAATGAGGAGGAGAGGGAGACTCAACTTTGGTATCGTGTCCAAGATGAATCCCTAAACTGTCCTACACCTCCTGAACAGGGTCCGTGCAAAGCAACTGTCCAGTTAAAGATTCTAAAAGGTTGGAAGCAGCCGCAAGAGATTCTTTCCATCAAACGAACAGCAATTCTAACGGACTGCTCTCCGAATCTCGATATTCTTGGAGTCCACGGGTGGCATATAGCATTGGAGTTTGCAGAGTTCCTATGCTTTCAGGAACTCATGGGAAAGGTTGACAATCTGCTCCACTCGTGAAGAGAGATTCCTAGGAGAACAAAATAGCGGCATGAGCGACGGGACGAGGAATAACCGATGGGAGCCAACTCTCTGAAAAAAGATAGAGAAACAATTATGTTGGAAAGTAGGGAATCCAGATTGATGCTGTGGGACCTGCTACGATTGAGGTATCCCCGATGGAACCTGATCGAGAGACCAATTGCGGTGGACGAAATACGGATAGAACTCAGGCAAGTCCTAAACCTCTTTTATCCTGGGCGAAAGAAATCGACCTTCAAGATATGGCAGCGTTTGAGGTTGTGGCCCCCACCGGAAATTCTTCACGATTGCCGGGATAAGGAGATTGCAGATGACGGACGAAGAGAGCATCCGAATTGATGACAAAAAGGTTGGGGAGGTTAATCGAATAATGGCTTCCCTGGGCTTTCATCTGTATAAATCTCTCGATTCTCCGAGAGGTCTGGGTCAGTTTACGAGCCTGATCATGTATGTGCATGGAGATACCGAGGAGTCGATGTTCGTTTCATTTCCAAATCGGGTAGAAGCCGAGCGAGGCACTGGGATCACCATTGAGGCAGAATACCGCGACAAGTCAGAGCTATGGGCGTCTTTAAGCGAATTTGAGGAAAATGTGGCATCGTGGATGGAAGAATGCAGAGGTAGATCATGAGTGAATAAGTCCCTCAGCGTGTTTAGCCAGCCTGTCCTAACCCTTTTCGATTGTGCGAGGCACATAAAAAACCTCGACGGGTGCTACCGGTTATCCCCCCTAGCACTGAAAAGAGAGGGCTAGCACGCTGGCGGATCCAACATAAACGTGCTGAGCAGGCCAGGAAAGAGATACCGGTACTGTCACCACATTTTCGTTGCCTATTCTGCACATCATCTGGTAGCCTGCCCGCATTCAATTTCCTGCCTCATTGGCTTACCTCCAGTAGCTATGAGTGCTGCCCGTTGGTTTGGCAGCGGGCTTCTTTTTTTGGGGGGAGTCCCCAAAACGCCCCTGGTATCATGAACTTTTGCTCTGGCCTTGACTTCCAGGCGGCCTGGTGGTGGACCCGTTCCGCAGTAGGGGTATCCCAATTGAGATCGAGAACGTAAGAGCATGTCTCTAAATATCGGGGAACAAAAACGACCAAGCAGGCAAAGTCTATACGCGCTGGATTGCCTCAATTTCTTTCTTGCTGATGTTCGTACAGGCGTCGGACCATTTCTGGTGACTTATCTCCTAGCCGTTCACCACTGGAACCCTGCTGAAATTGGGGTAGTGATGTCCGTTATGGGAATTGCCAATCTCCTTGCAGACACCCCATGTGGGGCATTGGTCGATACAGTCAAAAGGAAGCGCCTCTTGATCGTTGCCGCCGCCTTGTTAATGGGCGTTAGCTGCACTTTTATAACGATTTTCCCAACCTTTTATTGTATCAGTGCGGCGCAGATCGTCAACGGGGTCGTATCGGCTCTTTTCGCTCCGGCTCTAGCCGCTATCACGTTGGGCATCGTGAGTCAACCAACGTTCGCAAGTCGGATCGGGCGTAATGAAGTCTTCAATCATGCGGGAAATGTTGCTACTGCTCTATTGGCCGGTATAGTGGGACATCTCTTGGGACAAGAGTGGATTTTCTACTTGGTTGCGATTATTGCGGGTGCCAGTGCTGTGTCCGTACTTTTGATTAGAAACGATGACATTGACTACCTCCGATCGCGAGGGGGCGCTCTAAAGATAACACCCGACGGGGTGGTTGCTTTGGGTATAAGAGCTTTATTCGCTGACCGAAAGATCTTGATCTTTGCCGTTGCCGTGACTTTGTTTCATTTCGCTAATGCGGCAATGCTCCCTTTGGCAGGACAATTGCTCACGCGGAATAACGAGAGATTTGCTTCCCTTAATATGTCGGCATGCATCGTCGCCGCCCAACTGATTATGATTCCCGTGGCTTTTTTATCTGGCAAATGGGGCAACACCTGGGGCAGAAAACCCATTTTTATGATAGGTTTTGCAATTCTGCCTATCCGAGGCTTTCTCTATATCCTGAGTGATAATCCGATCTTCATCGTTTCTGTACAATTGCTTGACGGGATTGGGGCCGGTATTTTCGGAGTGTTGTCAGTCGTTGTGGTAGCCGATCTCACCCAGGGGACAGGACGATACAATCTCGTGTTGGGAGCTATTGCCACTGCTCACAGCATCGGGGCCTCACTCAGCAACGTGGTGTCAGGCTATATTGTGCATGCTTGGGGCTTCAATACAGGCTTTCTGTTTCTCGCCTCTGTTGCGGCATTGGCCTTGGCTATCTTCGGCTTGATGATGCCTGAGACCAAGAGACTTCAGCCGATTTCAGCGGCATCCCTTTCGGAAGAGATAAAGAATTCATCTTAGTTTCTTCGAACTATGCTCCATCAGTGTTGGACTGAGTCGTCACTCCGGGATCACGGCTGGGCAGATTCGGCAACATGGTGAAGTAGATAGGCAAGGTGCCTGATTCAGAATAAAAACTTCTGGCAATCATCAAGACCAGCCTCATCGCCGGAGAGGACTTAATGATCTCCGGCTTCGGAAAGTGGAACGTCAAGTCAAAGCACGCCAGGCGTGGCAGGAACCCTCAAACCGGCGAGGAGATGGTGCTTGATGCCCGTAGAGTCGTGACCTGGAGTTATTCGCCGGTATTGAAGAAGGCGGTGAATGTGGCTGGGAAAACGTCTTAGACAGTCCTGCTATAAATGAAACGAGAGCTGATGATGTCGCGAAAATCCCAAAAGAAAAAGACCAAAGGGACAAAGCCGTCGGACTGGATCAAGTCCAGGCAGAGGAATCAAGAACTCTTTCACGACACAAATTTTGTCTCTTACAGGCCGGGAGAAGAGAAGATGTCCGAAGATCTGACAAAGATCGTGAATGATGCGACGATAGCAATTTACAAGTGCCAGCTCTCCATTGGTGGAGATCAGGCCGCGATGGAGGCTGGGAAACGTGGGGAACACATAGCTCCGTTCGTTTTATACCAGCACATCATTGCAATGGCAGATGGTGTTGCGGTCTTGATCTCACAGGATCGTTCAGCGGGGTCAATGGTGCCCCTTCTGCGCAGCATGTTCGAAGCGGTCCTATTCTTGGAATACATATTAGAAGGGAATTATGAGGAACGGTCTCTCTCCTGGTTTTGCTCCTACATCCACAAGAGCATTGAACGTTACGAGCTAATAGACCCGTCAACACCCAAAGGAAAGGAACTATTGAAAACGCTGGGGGAGGAGGGGACACTGGACTCTTTTCACCCTGATCCCGCACCAGGCACTGTTGTCGAGAAACTCAACAGAGTGTTGGTCAACGAGCTATCTGAGGTGGAAAAGAAATACAAGAAAGGCAAAGACTGGTACTCGTCGCTCGATAATGGTCCTAGTAACATACGCGAACTCGCCCGCCATCTTCACAAAATGGGCCATTACCTTCTCCTCTATCGGCACTGGTCTTCCACAATCCACGCCTCGGATGCGTCGCATTTTCTGACTAAGAACGCGACCGGAAGGCTCGCATTCCGTCCCCGAGAACAGCCTGAGCTGATTGCACATTATGGCCACGCTGCTACCATGTTTATGAAAATGGCTACGTCATCAATGACTAGGAAGTTCATTCCTGGTTAAGACCTCAGTTGGTGACGTATATCTACACCTTTGACAATTGAAAACGAGTCAACGGCAGCTTCATAGGAATGACGTAGCGCGCCGATTTTGACCTGGGCAACGTTTGGTGGGATTCGCTCCGGCCCCCTCTCAGATCGCCTCTGGTTGCCTCTGAGTCAAAGAGGATCTGCTGGAGCGGATTGCTTTCCGAGATTCTACTCAAGACTGTACGCTGACAGTCTCTACAACCGTGACCAACCCTTCCTCCATCACCGCTAAATTGCCTTGATACCATCCGATGGTAATCCCATACCACTAATTTCTTGACCAGCACAACCTCTGCGTGGTATAGCATTACCACAAAGTAATTGTCTTCTAGGCCCTATCCTGGCTTCCGTTGGCTATGAATAAGAGCCTCTGCGCTCAAATCAAAGCCATACGGAGGAGAGAGAATGAAGCCCAAGAAACAGCAAACCAACCCCAAAGCGCCCGCTACCACATCTTTACCACAATGGCTGTTAGAAGAGTCCGACACGCTCAAAGACATGATTGAGTGGTGGAAATCGAGAGAATCCGCCAGTATGGATGCAGCCGGTCGCAGACCGTTGTTCGTCGGGAAAACCAAAAATACTGGAATCAGAGTCAATGAGACGATCTTGGAGAGAGCCGTAGAGAAATCTAAGCGTGAAAGAGCGAAAACGGGCGGTAATCTCTCGCAGCTTATGGAATGGCTCTTATGGATTTACATCGGCAGCCCGGAAGATGTGGTGGAAGATCCGCATCCGCCAAAACAAAATACCCCTACCGGGTAACATGATACCACTTTCTGATTGACATAGTGGGGATGAGTGTGGTACTAAGTTACCACATAAAAACCGGGAGGGTGTCCGCGGTGTCAGCAGAAAGCCAGCCCATTCACAAAACGGCTGAAAAGGAAGGGTCACTCCTCGATTGTCCCCCTAGCACCCTATCCTCACCTGAAGATCCTTCCGAACAAGATACCGACCCAGACAGCCCCTGCGAGGCCGAAAAAGGCGGAGAGAAGTCTCCTCTGGGGGAGGATGATCTCGACACTTTGAAGCGGATGGTGGAGGAGTACAAGGCCCATCGCGTAGATTTCACCAGTTTGCCCAGGCGTCCGCGATTCAAAGGACCGAGGATCAACACCGGTATCACTATTCGCGCTGAGATAAGAAATAGAGCATTGGAAAGGGCTAAAGCGGATCCCGATGGTACGGGAGGCGGGAACTTCAGTGGACTGATTGAGCTGCTGTTGTGGGTGTTTCTGGGGTGTCCCGAAGATGTCATAGACAGGGCTGCTGCATCAGAGAGCGATCCTCAAGAATAATTTTCGGACTTTGTCCCTATCTGACACACAAGGGTGAGAAACTAGGGGGGGACGCCCCTGAAGAAGGAATCGTATCTCACAAGGTCATGAAAGGGAAATCTTATGAAGACGATTCTGACGGTGCTGATCTTGCTCTGCTTCCCTGTCTTCGGGTTCGCTGCTGACAAGACCATCAAAGGCGAAATCAGGGATAGTTCCGGGAAACTGCTTTACAAGAGCTATACCAGAGGCAATACGACCGAGACTCGTGATCCGATGGGAAAATTGGTCACGAAGTCCAGGACAAGAAACGGTAAGACCGAGGTCAGGTCTCCGAGTGGGAAACTTCTGTACAAGGCGAAATAACCGGAATTCATCTACAGAGGTTGAAAAGGAGAATCTTTATGAGGCGGATATTCTCTTTGTTTTTTTTTATTTCTATATCCCTCGTTTCGACTGTCCTGGCTCAAACGAGCGATCCAGGGGCTTGTGACATCAATCGAGCAATTTTCAACAACGACCTAGACCGGATCGAGAAGCTCCTGGACGCCGGATGCGACGTGAACGGGAAGTGCGGGGGCGAGACGCCGCTGCTGGCTGTCTGCAAGCTCATGGGAAGCCCCGTTGGAGACGAGCAAAAAGCAAAGGTGATACGGATTCTCCTTGAAAGAGGCGCAAATCCGAATACTCAGGACAACCTGGGAGAAACCCCTTTAATAAAAGTGTTGAAAATCTCTTCTGCCGATAATCTCTCCGTCTCAGTTATCGAACTCCTGCTGGACAGAGGAGCCGATCCCAACGTGAAAGACCGAACTGGCAAATCTGCGATCCAAGCAGGTTTGACCCACAACAACAGGCAGGTATCAGACGTTTTTGCCGCATATCTGAAACGTCAGAAGCAAGCCCAGCGGGAGGTACAGCCTGCCGCTGAGAGAGACGTTCAGCAGAAGTGATCAGAATATCCGGTCAACGAAGCGCAACAGGATTTCGGGGTACAAGGCAATAGAGCGACTTCCTCAGACGATCCGAGACTAGGCTGTAAAAGGGGCGGGGTTTAATGGGCTTATTGGGGAGGTTATTCGGGAAGAAATCAGATGACGGCTCTCAGGCTGCTAAGGACGAGCAGCTTGCCTGCCTCTATGAAGCCTGCTCAACTGGGAATCTTCCCATCATCAGCGATCCTCCGGTGATCCTGAAAAGAGGCGAGACGGCACATTTCGTATCCCCCGTCGCCGTGATCGAGCAGAAAACCGATATAACAACTTATCGAGCCTATGCCGGGACTCGTTTGAAGATAGGAAGCCTCCCCATCTACCTTGGAGGAAGTGCGCCGAAGAAGGTCTCCAACGAAGCTCTGACTCCGATGGGTGACGGCTGGCTTATCATCACGAACCGGCGGGTTGTCGTCTCAGGAACCAAGATCAATTACAGCACCCAACTCGACAGGATTACCAACTGGAAACTGTTCACAGACGCCATTCAGATACTGTGGGAAGGGAGATACGGCGGCAGATTCTACAAAATGGATGATCCAAGAGTTCCTGCCCTCATACTTGAAACCCTCATATCAGGGGTCCCGTCCCCCGAATCAGTGGGGCTGGACTCAAGTGTGTCTCCAACGACTCCTGAAGACTTCGTGTATGCGGCTTCGGAGGGGCTACTAGACGTTGTGGTCGAAAGCCTGGACAAAGGCATGGACCCTAACACAACGGAAGACGATCACGGCTTCACCGCTTTGATAGCTGCCGCAAGCAACGGACATTCCGACCTGGTGAGCCTTCTTCTTGATGTAGGCGCGGATCCCGACGTTAAAACAGACCTTGGCTACACGGCTTTGATGTTTGCAGCTTTGGACGGCTACGTCGAGACAGTAAAACTTCTTTTAGGTGCTGAGGCCAAGGTGAACGTCAAAAACGATGAAGGCGCAACGGCACTGATACTCGCAGCCTTGAATGGTCATTATGAAGTCGTGGAAAGCCTGCTCCGAAAAGGAGCCAGGGTAAATCTTAAAACCAAAAATGGAAGAACTGCTCTGGATGCTGCCATCTATGGGGACCACGCGGAGATAGCAGAGCTTTTGCGGGCGTATGGGGCGAAGGGTTGAGAATCAACTACTTTTTGAGTCGCAGGGTTGTGCCTGACAACCCTAAGAAACTTCGAGGGAAGGGGTACGAAGATGTCTGAGGAAGTTGTAGTTATGTCACCGGCAAAGGCTAAGCTTCAACTGGCCTTGTTAAACTCATCAGCGGCGAATCTGGAAAAGCGGGATTTCATCGTCCGGTTTACCAATGCAGGGCTTCCACAAGAAATTGTCGTGAGGCTCGATGAATGGTGGGACAAAACCAAAATCGTTGCGGGTGAGGTCATAAACATAGGGAAAATCCTGATCCAAAAAATCTGGGAATTCGTTGCTGCCACTCCCAACATGTTGATAGGTGCGGCTGTGGGTGCGGCTATCGGTGCGTTGGTGGGTTTGATTCCGTTCATCGGCCCTCTATTAGCACCCGCCGGTATGACTATCGGGGCAGTCCTGGGTGGACTCTGGGGCTTTGAACAGGACAGGGCTAATCGTGGTGACGTCATAAAAGGGGGACCCATCGGCGTAGCTGAAAACCTGGTTGGTCTCGCTAAGGAATTTTTCAAACTCTTCGCGGGAATAATGATAGCCCTCAAAGACTACTTTGCAGCTTGATTTTACACTCAGGGGGGCGGCTCTTACAGCCGCTCCCTGAAGAAATCCGAGAGGATTTTAGGGAGGTATGTGGGGTGGAATCCAGTAAAACCAATCAACCTACCAGTGGTGTAGTGGCTCAGCCACAGAAGAAGACGGTGTCGGCAAAAGAGATTGTAGCGGATATTAAATCAGGCATGTCCGACAGATCTCTTGAGCAGAAGTATCAACTCGATCAGAGCGGTCTCGACAATTTATTTAGCAAGTTGATCTCCGCGAAATTTATCACGGAGGAGGAACTACGTGGGCGAAGGAATGTTGTGAAAGACCAGACGATTCCTGTTCCTTCCACTATACGACAAAATGGAACCGTTGCGATTCCTCAATCACAGACTACGACTACGAGCCTTATGTCGTTTGGCTTGCACGATGTGAAAATCGTCGCAGTAGGAGCAATCCTGGGTGGAATCAGTGCAGCAGTAGTGACCTCATACTGGGGAACCGCAAAGACTTGGACAAAATGGCTGGGCAAAGCTCATGGAGGCACATCTTGGAAATGGATCATAGCATGCGCAATCATCGGAGCAATCCTTGCCTTCTATGTGGACTGGATTCTGAAAAAACGGCGGATAATGAGGACTTCAAATCAACCACTACCCGTAACAAAGGCTTCCCAATCCGGTAAGGTCAGTGCGGAAGAGATCGAGAAAGCCATTATAATAATGCAGCGCGCCCGCAGGGACATGTTCGGTATTGCAGGCGACATAGGGATCCTTGGCATAGGCGCAGCAGGAGGCGGGATAGCCGCGACAGCGGTAGCAGCCTTCTTTGGGGCCACAAGGATTTGGGGGGTTACCACGGCGGCAAGATGGATGGGATTCAGTTTTCACGGAGGTACACCTTGGAAATGGATCGTAGGGTGTGCAATCGTCGGAGCAATTCTGTCCTTCTCAGTTAGCAGGCTTGTTAGAAGTGGCGCACAAGGTGACGAACGGAGGAAGAGGAATATAGATGAACTGAAGAGAGAGATCGAGCAACGAAGGAAAGCAGCCGAGAAGTCCACGGTGGATAAGGACAAGTTTGATAAGCTCGTACAATCCCTTACGATGCTCCTGAGCAATGGTAAAATGACTCCCGAAGAATCCGATGGACTCATCAACGGGATTAAGGGCGGCAACATAACCTACGAGTTTGCTTTTGCGTCCGTTGAAGAATACCTCAAAGAATAGCTGCTTGGAGGGAGAAATAGTCCCCAGAGCGGGCTGAGTCCGATGAAGAAAACCATACCAGTAGAAACGATCACTGCGGATATCAAGAATGGGATCCCGGACGCGGAACTTATGAAAAAATACGGACTGCCGGAAGAAAGCTTAAAGAAGGTGTTTGACAGGCTGTTGAGGGCTGCGTGTAATGGGTCTCGTCACGCAGAGGTAGAGGTTAAAGAATAACGCTCCCGATGACCTGAAGGATCTCTGCAACGGTTGCAGACGGGGAGGCAATGAGTCGTAGGAAAGCAATGATGGAACCCGGCGTTCAGGCAGACCCTCCAAAGGGGTCCCGTGAGAACATCACTCAGTAACCACTCTGAGCTACGGCAGGTGCGTTGGCTCTCTGGGGTATCCTCGACAGCCCTGGAAAAAGAAGGCAGCTCTCGTGGAGCCTGGACCTCTCCCAGTGAGGGTCGCGAGAGTAACGCCTCCGGTTCATTCCGGCGGGGTTGTTCGGGGGATACCAAAACTACTTCTAATGATGCTATTGGGCATCAACCAGAGTTTACAGGATTCTCTTTGATGAACTTCTGACGTAAGGGAATATATAGTTGGAGTCCTTTCAACTCTTCAGCATCGGCCAGCCAGTTTCGGGGCAGCCAATAAGCCTATTTACGGTTGATAGCCTTTTTCTGGGCTTTCCTTGGCTCCGTGCGCCTTCAGGAGTCGTACTATCTCGACTTCACCCCTTTTCGAAGCCTCCGCCACCGCCGTCTCACCCTTGGCATTGACATCCGCTCCCTTGTGTAGATTTTCAAATTGTATGGACTGAAAAGGGGTGATTTTCTCAGAATAGATTGACCTGGGGAGAAAAAATATCAGAATAGATGGACGGGATGAATGAATAGGGCGGTGGCTTGACGGAGCTACCGCCCGAAGCATGTACGGGCCATAAGGCCCCTCAAAGGTATTGTCATGATAGTCTTCCTGTCTGTCTCCATCAAGGAGATTGTGGAGAGGGGGCGGGATTTTCCCTGGCCCCGGCCCAAGAATTGCCCTCGGTGCGGCGGTACTCGGTTATGGGGTCATGGATTTGTCACTGCCATTTTCGATGGTTTTGTTACCCATGTTTTGCTCCGACGCTGGCGTTGTCCGGAATGCCGCTGCGTGGTGAGGATTCGGCCCAGCGGATATTTCCCTCGATTTCAGGCTTCTGTTGACACTATTCGTTCGTCCATTGCCTTTAGGCTGGCAAATGACAGATGGCCTGGAGATATTCCACGGTCCAGGCAAGGGCATTGGCTGAGATCTCTTAAAAGGAGAGTGAATGCCTTGCTTGGCCAGAGATGGAGCAGACGTCTGCTGGAGGGTTTCGATGAGTTGATGCTCAAAAATGAGCCCCCGGTTTGCCGTCGCATCTAATCTGCGAAGCCCGTCGATCCGGTTGCACCCTACCGAAGAGTGCCGTTGTGCTGGGATTGTGTTCGGGGTACCACCCCAGGCAACATACCTAAGGAGGGAGACCCGATGGACGAAGATGAGAAAAAGCGGATTGCGGCCTTCAGGTTTGGCGTGATTCACGACCTGGTGGGGAATGTGGAGCTGGAACCCGGTGAGCAGGAGCGCCTGATACGGGAGAAGTGCGACCGGAAATGGGTGATACCCTTTTCACAGAAGACTCGTATTACCCGCAGCACAATTTTGCGCTGGGTGAAGCTCTACAAGGAGTCCGGCGGCAAATTGGAGGTGTTGGCCAACCGAGGGAGGTCTGATAACGGCAAGAGTCGCGCCATAGACGAAGAGACCAGTTTGGCTTTGATCCGTTTGAGGTATGAGCTTCCCAAGGCTACCATAGCCCGTCTCTTGCGTGAGATGAACAAGCGACAACTGGTCTCTCCGGGGCTAGTCCTTACTAGATCAACAGTACACCGCTTCTTGAGCAGCAATGGTCTCATGAAGCAGAATCAGATCACGGCCGAAGACCGCAGACGGTTTGAAGCTGAACTGCCCAATGATCTGTGGCAGTCGGATTGCATGCACGGGCCAAAAGTGGATCATCAGGGGAAGAATCGAAAGACCTATCTCATTGCTTTCATAGACGACCATTCCAGGTTGGTTCCTCATGCCGAGTTTTACCTCTCCGAGTCACTCCCGTCGTTTCTGAAAGCCCTTGAAGAAGCCCTCTTGACCAGAGGGCTACCCAGAAAAATCTATACGGACAATGGAAGTGCCTTTCGCTCCCATCATCTGGAACACGTCACGGCAAGCCTTGGGATTGCTCTCATCCATGCAAGGCCGTACAAACCACAGGGAAAGGGAAAAATAGAGAGGTTCTTCCGAACCGTGAGGGGGGACTTTCTGTCTTGCTTCAAAGGAAATACGCTTGCCGAGCTGAATCAAGCCCTGTTCTTCTGGTTGAATGACATCTATCATCAGAGAATACACTCCTCAACAGGGCAAACCCCCTTTGCTCGGTTCACTTCAAGAATGGAATGCCTGAGAGAAGCCCCTCACAATCTCAAAGACTATTTTCGCAAGACCGTGCGGCGCAGAGTAGCAAAGGACAGGACCATAAGCCTGGACGGAAGGATCTATGAAGCACCTGTCTCACTCATCGGGCGTCAGGTGGCCCTTCTGTACCACGAGGGGGAACCGGAGCGAGTAGAGATCATGCTCGGCGGGGTCTCCTACGGTATGGCCACCCCCGTAAACCTCCACGTCAATTGCCGGGTGAAGCGGGATAAGGTACAGCAGCATTAGACTGGAAGGCACGGAACAATCCGAAAAATACCAGAGTGGCGGCCTCTGGGGGAAGAGAGGCCGTAAATGAGTACCAATTACCGCTCATTTTTCGGTATGACTCGTGAGGCTTTCCCAACGGATATAAGCGTCAAGGACATCATGGAGACTCAAGATATCAAGGCTATCAAAGAGCGCTTTGATTATACGGTCAGGCTGGGGGCCATTGCGACCATCACCGGTGAGGTGGGATCGGGAAAGTCTACAGCGCTCCGGTACGTTATCTCGAAGCTTCACCCCTCAGAATACAAAACCCTCTGGATTACTGCCTGTTCAGGCTCGATCCTGGAGTTTTATCGGCTCTTTCTCGCTGAATTCGGCGTACACATGGCAGGCTCGTCAAAAGCGGTGATGGTACGCCTCATAAAAAAGGCAATACGGGAAATCATCCTTGAGAAGAAGATGAAAATCGTGCTGGTCGTCGATGAGGCGGGCCTATTGCGCCTGGAGGTCCTTGCCGAACTCCACACCATCACCCAATTCGAGGCTGACTCAAAACCCTGGCTCCCCATCATCCTTACGGGGAGGTCGAATCTCATCGACAAACTCATGTATCAAACATCCCTGCCGCTCGCTTCAAGGGGCGTCGCACGAACCCACATGGAACCTGTAGAAAGACAAGAGATGGAGCATTACCTACTCCATCACCTTGCTCTCACCGGCGTCAAATCCAACCTCTTCGATGATCCGGCCATCACAGCCATCCATCAAGGCTCAGGAGGAATATTCAGAAAGGCAAATCATCTGGCAAGAGGGGCTCTCATCGCAGCGGCCGACAGCCAATCTACCCTCGTTACCGCCGACCACGTCAGGCTGGCTGCCACGGAAATCTTTTAAGCAACCAAAACCGGGCCGGACCACCAGGCCCGGTCCAGACAATCTGAAAAAAACAGGAGGATTATCCCAAATAATCAGAGAAAATCGGTCAATCTAATGTGGGAAACAACACCTTGTCCAACAGAACCTTCACTGGTTCCACGTTACGACTACGTGAGGCCCACATCAGTGCTGTCCCACCATCCCTATCCTTGGCATTGACGTCCGCTCCCTTGTCCAACAGGGTCTTCAGCACCTCAACGTGACCAAACCACGAGGCATACATCAGTGCTGTCCTGCCAAAGAAACCGATGGCATTGACACCCGCTCCCTTGTCCAACAGAACCTTCACTGTCTCCACGCGACCAGATAATGAAGCCTCCATCAGTAATGTCAACTCACTCGGTGTCATCGCATTGACATCCCCACCTTCAGCCAAGAGACCTTCCACAGCAGCGGTGTCGCCTCTTCTGACAGCTTGATCTAAAAGAAAGTAGCTATCACGCTTGGCTTCATGCTCTGAACAGAAACAGACTTCGATTTCAGCATGAGGATCACTCGGTTTGAAATCACTTATCTCGTATTTCACTTGTTTAGGGGAAATAAGTGTTTGAGTGCTTGTCGCCGGTTCTCCACGTACTCGAAAATTCATTTTGCTAGCCTGATTTCCATCTATAATAAAAACAGCCTTTCCTATCGTACCGTTCCAAAACGAACCTGTTCCGTAAATATACCTCGCGCAAATACCCTCGTATTTCGCCTTGTATCGCACGCGCGTCACCGTAGCAGAATGACCTGAAAACGTCACTTTCTTTGCCATCCAGTGATCGCCCGGAACCCCCGTGGGTTCGCCGTCTTCGTCTGAAAGAAACTTGTGGACGGAATCCCACAACCCCGGAAGATTACCTTTCTCACTTACTTCTGTGAATTCTACTTCTTGGTCGTTAACCCAAGTTTCAAATTTAATAAATTGAAAGGTCTTACCAAAAACTTTCGGAAAACCAACCCACTCCGTGGTGGTTTCCCCAGCGTTAAAGAAGTGAAAGACAGCATCGACGATATAGCTATCGTACAGCAACTTAATAGTTACTTCTTCGGATTCCATTCTAATCGATTGGTGGTGACCTTTTGGCGACGGACCTCCCCCAACTAATCCCATCGGCATCTCATTTGTTTCTCCCAGACTAGTGAAGAAAAGAGATGCCCCGCTCGCCAGGCACAAAAGAAGTACAAATAATCTCATGGGTATCCCCCGTAAAACCCATTGCCTGCTCAGTTTTAGTGTGAGCAGTCCCCCGTGACCGGACCCAGGCAAGAACCGGCGTGACGTTGATGAAAAAGTCCATTTTAGGCTGTTGCTAAATATACCTAGCCCTCCGCTGCTGCGTCAACCATTTCTTCCACCGCATCGTCACCCGAACACCGTTCGGTAGTATCAAGCCAAAGCGAAGGCTGAAGCCACATGGACCTGCCACCTCCTACCGTGATATGCGACCTTCGCTCCGACTTTGATCAGACGCTTGACGAGCCATTTTAATGGCCGTTTGACTTCTTCGCCCGTCAAGTAGAATTGCCGGAGCATGTGCAGGAAGATCAGGAAACGTAAACGTGTCCACTCACGGTCACAGGCTAACCAATGATTCTTACCTGTCCTTCGAAGGGACACCTAGCCTCAAGGCGTCACCGCATGTTGTCCTTCCGTACTCGTCATCTCGTTTGTCAGCTCCCCCAGCGGATATTCTCGACAAAATTGACCTCCTGAGAACCACGTAGGGCGACGATCTGGGTCAGAGCAAGGGGTAAGGCAGGGGGCAACAGAGGTTGCGGGAAATCGCATCTGAGTGGCTCGTCTGCTCGACCGAACCCGGTCCCTTTCTGCTTGACGGTTTTCACAGTCCCTTATACTGTCCGAATTGTTCCAGCAGGCATCAAGCCGGTGCCATAGATATTCCGGGTATCAGGATTGTGCCTCCCGAGAAGCGCCGCGGGAGGAGAGCAGCTTACATTCTTGGAATCCCTAGAAATGGAGGCTCAAAACGTCAAGTATAAGACACAGAGCCATACAAGGCATCAAAGCGGGGGACGAATTTTCGGTGTCACGCACTTTCACGGAACAGGACGTGATGCAATTTGCGGACTTGTCCCGAGATTACAACCCCGTCCATCTGGAGGATCGATTCGCCAAGGCAAAGAAGTTCGGTGGAAGGATCTGTCACGGTCTTCTCGTGGGGAGCATGCTTACCGAAATCGGTGGACAGATAGGCGTCCTCGCCTCTCATATGGACTTCGTGTTCAAGAAGCCGGTCTATTTTGGAGATACTGTGACCTGCTGTTGGACCTTCACTGAGATTGACCAGAAAGGTCGCGCCAAAGCACAGGTAGTGTTTCAAAATCAAGACGAGATCGTCGTACTCACTGCCACTGTCAAAGGAATTATACCGGGCGTGCCGGAAAGAGCAATCTTGAAGGCTATGGTCGAAGAAGGAGATCCAACAAACAAGCTTTCCGGGAAGTTGTAAGCCAGTGGGTTGATGTCACTAAGATAACGCCTCCGCTAGTCGGCGGGGTTGTCGGGGGATACGAAGACGATAGAATAATCACCATCGAAATCCCCAATCCTGCAGCCGAGCTATCGCTTCGTTCAAAACGCCTTTCTAATCTTCGAGGCGTGGCACTGTGTCTTCGGCAATGAGATCGTCAAGAATAGCAATCCCTTTGATCGGGTGTTCGTTGAGATGCGAGATCATGGGAAAGATGTGTTTCTGAGCAAACTCCAGAGCGAGCAGAACATGGCTGAAGAACCACGTCTTGTCTTGGGGCTCCCTGTCAGCCACATTCATGCACTCTAAGATTTGCTGCCATTTACTTCGCCGCTTCGACTTCTTACCTGCGAAAAGGCTCCT
Source organism: uncultured delta proteobacterium (assembly GCA_963789265.1). GTDB lineage: Bacteria > Desulfobacterota > Desulfomonilia > Desulfomonilales > Desulfomonilaceae > CAWBBA01. The sequence goes on from CAWBKB010000001.1 coordinate 1,521,590, forward strand.
AGCCTGCCCGTGAGCAACTGCTGAGCGGATGTCATAAAGGTGTCCTAAGAGCGTTGTCATTTGCGTGAAATTGAGTTTTCGAGCCGTCTGATCAAAACCCCACAGATCAGCATCCTTCACGAATTTGGTGTAATAGGCTGAGCCAATCAGTCTGAACTGCACAGAGATTTCTGCCGAGGCTCCTTGAACAAACAGACTTTCAAGACCGGCAATCATGAGAACGACGGCTTCGCAGAGGTCCAAGTAATCGTAATAACGATATTTCCCAGAAAAACCGTTTATAGTCCAAAAAGACTTCTGGAGGAGCACGATGCTCCCCGCCAAGGATTCGTTGCTGTGAAAGAGATCAAACCAGGCTTCAACAGAGGAATTAGAAGGAATCCAGTCCTGCTGATCGGGTCGCCGATTAAGCGAGAAACCGCTGTGAGAAGATGATTCCGTGAAAATCTCTTCGTCAGTGGCTTGGCCCTCTTTTTTTGGCTGGCCCAGCATGAAAAGCAGCTTCAGCTCAATATCTTTTGGCAGATTCTTAGGATACGAGAAATAGAATATTTTCCGCGGACGACGATCATTCACGAACAAGGCAAGCAAAATGTTTTCCAAATCCTGGACTGCTCGGTAAATCTCGGCGTCTTGAAAGTTGAGCCGAATTTGTCGGTTAAAAATCATGGAGAAGGAGCGGTCATCGACGCACCAATCGGCGAATCTGAACGAGGAATATTTTGCAGTAGTGTAAGAGCCAGGCCCCACTACTGCCGAAAGCATAAAGGTTTCTTGCTCAATTTGCTGCCGCTTCAATGTTCCTACCTTCAACATCTCGGTACTGTCTTGGTCGTTGTGTTGGATTGGAGCTATAGATACGACATGGAAAGAAACTTCGCAATATGATGAAGCGAAAGGGAGGCGATTCTGCCCAGGAAGGAAATCACGGAACCCTCAAGTTCAGGCAACCGGCAACGGTGAGTGCAAACGTGACCGGGTACACGGGTACTGCGAAGGACCCACCCCCGGCTGGGACTTGACATCGCCTCTCAAGGGTATCTCCGACAGCCTTGGAAAAAAAAGGCCCCTCCGCGAAGCCTGAACCTCGAAAGAGTCGCGAGAGTAATGCCTCCGACGAAAATCGGCGGGGTTGTTGAGGGATACCCAAGTTCACTTGCCCTTCATGACTCACGGGTTTACCCAATGATTTCTACCTGTCCTTCGATGGGACACCTAGCCTCAACTCTCGGCACTTTGTCCTTCCGTACTCATCATCTCGTTTCTCAGCTCTCCCAGCGGATATTCTCAAAAGATGGACGCCCTGAGAACAACGTAGAGCCACGATCTGGGGTCGGTGAAGGGTAAGGGTCGGGAGAAAAAGCACGACCCGCAAATCGCATCTGAGAGGCTCGTGGCTGCCGCGCTTCAGGAGCGTATTGGAGAGGCATCGTGTCGCTACCGGAAGTGGGCGGAGGGACATTTCGGGTAGAATATCTCCCTTCGCTTTGTCATGCGGGTCCGCTTAATAACCATCCTGAAAAAATATTCACCTTATTTCATAAGGGGATTTTGTATATTTCGACTCGCTGCAAGTTGCATTCTAAACATGTTGACTTACATTCTAGTCTACCAACCTTGTCTCTCAGATAAGACGAACCTGCCAAACATCTCTGTCACGGAAAACGTCTTTCTTACATCAACACTCAATGGAGGTGTGCAACATGATACCGGAATACCCAGCATCCATAACAATAAGGGTTCCACATGACATCCGCTCACAGCTCGAATCCATGTCTCTGAGGGAGGATAAGCCCATCTCTCGCATAGTCAGGTCAGTTATAGCAGAGGGGCTGAAACAGAAAATGGCTCCTGACAATGACTTCATCGAACTCGAAGCGTAATCGAAAAAACAAAAACCCGGATGGGCTAAGTCCGGGTTTCACAAGAAGTTAGTTTTGGTGCCTTCTTTGCTTTGGAATGTAAGCACCTGTGGTCAGCAACAGCGGCTTGGGACCGCCATTACCGATGGGCTTTTGTATAGTATAGGCATACAGAGTGCAAAAGTCCATCGCCGGGTAACGATGGAGCGATATAAATGCTAACAGAAAGACACAAAACAGAGCCAGATTTACCCCCTCAAGACCTCGTAACCGCTGCCTTGGACTACGCCCGCAAAGGCTTCCGAATCTTTCCCCTTCATTCAGTTGACGATCAGGGACATTGCTCCTGTGGAAAACAAGACTGCGGCAGCCCCGGCAAACACCCGCGGAACTGGAACGGTCTCAAGGGAGCCACCACCGACGAGACCCAAATCCTCAAGTGGTGGACGAAGTTCCCTGATGCGAACATAGGTATCCGCACCGGCAAGGGTCTCTTCGTCCTAGACGTGGATGAGGACGAAGGCGAAGATTCTCTCCGTGACCTTGAAGAGAAGTGTGGAAAACTTCCAGAGACCTGGGAATGCCTCACCGGACGTGGACGCCATATCTATCTGCTATCACCCACCGACAAATACATAAAGAGTTCAAGAAGCCTGATCGGAACCAAACTGGACGTCCGCTGTGAGGGAGGCTACGTAGTTGCGCCTCCTTCCCGGCATTACTTTGGAAACCGCTATGAATGGGAATGTACGTGTCATTCAGAAGATATTCCTATGGCGGAGGCTCCTGAATGGATGATTCGACTCGCGTGTACGAAGAAGAGATCGAAATCAAATCAGAGGTGGGGCAGTACCTTCAAACCAGTCCTTCACATCGGGGAGCGGAACGAGACCCTGTTCAAAGAGGCATGCCATCTCAGAGACCTGGGCTTATCCAGGGAAAGGGTAGAGCATTATACACGCCTCCGCAATCGGTGTGATTGCCAGCCTCCTCTCAAAGACACGGAAGTGGAGACCATACTTCGTCAGGCATACAGATATTCCAAACGCCCCTGTCGAAAAGGCCGATTGTCTCCGGGTTCCGAGAGAGTTTTCCGTTACCTCGTGGAAAGATCATTGCATAGGGGCAACTGCTTGCTCAGCAAGGAAGAGATAGCGATTGCTGTCGGTTTGAAGAAGAGGCAGGTCTTCACCTGTATTCGCCAGTTGGAAAGACAAGGGCTATTACGGGTTCAGGAGCATAACGGTATGGAAAGTCTATATTTTCCCCAGACCCATGCAGTACCCATGCAGTCCTTACATATAGGGGCAAGGGAAAGTACAGATTCTGAGTCCCCTATACAAGAGACACCCCTGAGAGTCATGAAATAAGCAAAAGATCAATCTATCCGTAGAGACGATCCAAAGAAAGGATACGTAATGCCTAGTGAAATTAAAGAAATACGAACAGCAGACATCACTCATCGTAAGCAGTACCGAGAAATTCGTCCTAGAAAACGGAAATCCTACCGTATCCAAACTAATCGTCCTCTGGAACTACTGGAATAAGGAATTCTTTGACAATGCCTTCAAAGCCTGTCCCATAATGCTTCTAGCAGAGCCATCGAGACCTTCGGTACTTGGAGACTATTCGGCAGTTGGAGCCTACGGGAATAGAGCGCAGATAAGAATCAGACCGTCCCTGATGTCGGGGACACATCCCCATACTCTTCCCGGTGATGAATATGAAAAAGGCAGGTTCCTCTTCGTAGCAGACGTAGCCCTGCATGAAACGATTCATCTTTGGCAGGACGAAGTTCAGGGCGACCTTGAGCCAGCCTATCACGGGCATGGGCCTCTCTTCAGAGACAAATGCAACGAGATCGGAGAGAAGTTGGGACTCCCGCCGGTAAGAACCTGTAAGAAGAGGGGCAAGGATGCCGAATTACCGAGTTGTAGTCATTTTCCTCACAACGTCAGACCGGACGACTATTACCAGGGAGCCTATGTTCGTGAACATGAGGAGCCTAGACCTCTCAAGGGTAGGCTGGAACGACTGCTGAAGGACTTTACGGGTGAAGAGATCGTTCAGGAACTGAAGGCTATGGGAGTTTTGGAAACACGGCACGGGTATGGGGGACAAGATGGAAATCTGATAGAGAATCTCAGGGCTGTGAGTATCGCTGATGTTCTACAAACCGAAGAAGATCTATCAATCGTAGAACATGTAGTAGCGTCCGGAGAACAGGCTTCGTTGAAACACGAATGGTTCATTCAGGCTTTCCAGACCGCCTGCCTTGCGAGAGGCATCAGTCCAGATCTCAGGATAGATTCTTCTCTCTCCGCTACCTTGGATGCCTGGCTCGACGAAAAACTCACCCGTGGAAGCTACTTCGGAGCGAAATTCTACACCCACGAGAAGCAAAGCAGCCTGAGGGAGAAACTCTGCGAGATCGTCGCCCAGTGGGAGTTTATAGAAATCTCTGTGCTGGGGCAGAGGGTCGAGGTGCCTTCTGTTCCAGACCTCGAATTTCTCGTCTCATATCGAGAGAAACTCTTCGACTGGATTACCGAGCAGAGAATGCGAAAAACCGAGGCAATCATGGATCGATTGCAGTTGGGAGGGCAGTGCTGAGAGACAGTCCCGTGTATCGGGGACGCAATTAAGATTTCCAACGCCGCGAGGTGATGCGTAGCGGTCTAAAACCTGATTGACGAGGAGTAGAGAAATGGACTCAGACCATGACAGTTCCCAATATTACATCGAAGACACGTTGCTTTTGCATTTTCTGATCGTCCGCTACACCGAAATGCTCCAACTCAAGGAGCCGAGACTTGTTCCAGTCTGGGCCGGGCTTGGTTTGGTCGCGCTGCACCAGAATAAAGAACTGGCAAATGCTTTCGAAACCCTGATTTCCTCCGACTCATATACCGTCGAAGAAGTCCTCACGTGCTCCATAGACTTCTTTTTGGTAGAGATAGACCGACTGGCGACGGCAGATGCTGCTGATTACGTGGAGAAAAGGGTCGCACGCCGTCCCCTGAGTAGGAGGACTGAAAGAAAATTCCAATCTTGGGCTTGGCATGAAGGCAGGAGGATGAAGAAGGAGAACTGTTTCGAATACTATTCCATTTGGGAATTGGTCTCCTTCTTGGCACTGACCTCCGACGAATACATTAAAGCATTTGAGGAAAGATGCCGGTTTTCAGAGTCTCCTGAGGAAGTGAAACTCGAACAGGGGTTGGAGGTTATTAAGTCGGCAACATTTAGACGCAGGATAGACAACACTTCTTTTCAACCGAACATGCTCAAGAGTGGCACACCAACAAATGAATAGGAGACCAAGCTATGAAGATTACAGTCACTGTACCCAGATCCGGCCCACGAGTGGAGCCGAAATTACTTGTGAAATTTGTCATCAGTAAATGTGCCGAAGTAATCCAGCAGAATTGGACCCAACTTCCCCCAATTTGGGCAGCTCTTGCCCTATCCGCCATCGCTCACGACGAAGATTTCCACAGTCGTCTTAAAGAAGTTATAGCCTCGTCCTCTGTTGAGGCGGAAAAGATTCTCGTAATGTGTCGAGATATCTTCTTACCTGCCTTGGGTCAGCCCCAGGATGGACACACGCCGGAGTGTTCAGATGAGGAAGAGAACTATCACCTCCCCGACGAGCGCAACTGCAGACGGGTTTTACGATACGCTCAGCGTGAAGGGGAGAAGATGCTCTCATCGAGAGATTATGAATTTATCAGAGTTTTCGAATTACTCTGTTGGTCAGGCTTGCAGTGCTACGCAATGAGGCTCTACCAGTTCGAGGCTTTGCGCCAGACCTTTGGGGCTGATCCCGAAAACCTTGTGCGAACAAGTGTAGAAATTATAAGGGCTACGGTTGTCAGCCCGCGAAAGAGGGTTTAGTTCTGCCCTTTCCAGACTAATTGATAGACAGCCGGGACAATTACTCAGAGACCGGCGCACAACGAATTGATAAGGAGAAATCTGATGGTTACAGCACGATTTCAGGAACTCATGACCCAGGGGTACGCCCTCAGCAATAGACTTTACTTCGGAGAATGGAACCCGGACGAGTTCGAGGCATGGATAAAGGACTGTCAGAGCCTTCTTGCTTGCTGCGAACCGGAGCCATATTTCCCCTCGTGTCCCGATCACCGACACATCGAGGAGATCGTATTTCTGCTTCAGAAGATGTCGGGCGAGATTTTGAGGGGACACGTCCAATATATGGGTGTCTTGTAGGTCTTTCTTTTGAGCCTCACTTTGGGTGAAACCGGTGTGGTGGTTCAGCCCACACGAGGCATCAAATGCACGGAGGTAACGACATGTCCAGCAAAGCAAGAAAACTGCTCTTGGCTTCAGCCAGAGGCGATAATTGGAGATCAAAATTACTCTCCCGTCGCGAAGACGGAAGGGAAATGTGGGAATTCATTGATCCCTCAACCGGGGACACGAAGGCGATCCAAATTACCTATCCCGACGGACGGGTAGAGACGAACATCATCAAGCATGATTACAGCAAAGATTTCGAGGGGTAAAATGACTGAAACAAATCGAGAGACGGGGATCAAGAGAGCCACGGCAGACTTTTCAGGACAATATTTGGATCTCACCATACCCTATTGGTTCAGTTCGATGGCTCGACGGAGGCAGGAGAATCTGCTACCGGGAGATTACGTCACGGTTCAGGGCTTAGGCGAGAACCAAAAATTCGAACTCGTGGATGTTTTCCCTCAGTTCGGGTCTTGCCGCGTACGAGGGATCGGTAAAACTGAGTGCCTCTTGATGCCCTGGGCCTATGTCTCGCCGTGGAAGAAGGCGCAGGAGGGGTGTACAAGTGCCTTAACGCAAGCCATCGGAAATTGGTTGTTCGGTGGAAATCGCGTTTACCGGTTGTCAGAGCCAGGATAGAATGCTCAAGCAAAGAAAAATCCACTGGAACACGCAAACCTGCGACGTGGAGGCTGAGGACGGGACGGTGTTTTACGATGTTTCGTGGGACGATTTGGAATTTGCGGACGATGTAGAGTGCCATCTTGCCAAAGATGAATAAGGAACCCCCGTGCTTTGGGACTCTTTCAGCGAGCGACATTAGGTAAGGTCTGCCCTGAAGCTCGGCCTGTGGCGGGAGAAATAGGTGCAACGATCACAAAAGACTCGAAACGAATAGTAACCCGTACCGCATGGCCCCCAACGCCTTCGAGCCCAGCCATGAGTCACTTCTGCGCCGCAGCCTTCTCAGTAGTATTGAGACTGTGGGGGATCAGGGGCGTAATCGCCGCCAACCTGCCAATAGTGCCAAGACTGTCCAAAGTGATCGTGGGCGTATCTGGAATCGGTACAGAGATCGCTCTCGTGAAGATCACGTAAAACGAGCCAACGTAGGGGAACTGGTTGTCGGTCTCCCTTTGGTTTACGGTATGGTCTCCCGCTCTCGTATCTTATCACTCGGTCAAGGACGGCAGATAATTTAGGGTCGCGTGCGTACTGGAGTTTTTGTCGGATCACTTCGAACAACTCAAAGGAAGTCAGGTTGTTACTTTTCAGAGCCTGAAATATCCTATCAGTGTCCCATTCGTGCCATTTGATGTGGCTGAGGGATTTTGATTTTGCCCTGAGAAGCTGGCTGTCCCTGCGTCTGCCACGTTGATTTACCGTCCAGAAGGACATCTGTGCTCTCCGTATCCCGGATGATGGAAAATCAGCTCCTGAACGTGATCTCTGATCCTGCCTTTACTAAGCCTCACACCGTCATATAGGGGAAATGCGCTGAAGCATCCGGGGTCGCCGTCTGCCGGAACCTGAACCGCCCTTCTTCGTCAAACCAAAGGCTCTCACGCCGGTTCAGTACCAGGCAGACCCTCTTTTCCTCGTCTGCCGCTGTCGTTGCCGCGTACTGCTCCACTTGATCAACAGGTACGGAGTCTGGAACCCATCTACGTTGATAAACACCCGGAATAAGCCTGATGATAAGGTGAGGCAGTTCCGATTTGCTGCACCAGTCCTCGAATTGACGGTGTAGGTCTTGCCTGTCCTGCTCTATTAGCCTTTTCAGGTCTTCGTCGGAGACACTCAGGGCTTGTACAACTTTTTGCAGCAATTCGTCAGTAATTGTCCCCTCTGACTCAAAGAGATGGAGCCGCTGAACTCCCCTGTTGACATTCCTGTACCCGACAATATGAGCCAGTTCGCTGAGGCGAATCCCGCGCTGGGTGCGAACCTGTCTGATATGCCTACCAGTTTGAAGCAGACCGGTGAGTTTCCTTTGCTTCATTTCTCGCCTCCTAAAACTAACTATACCATATGGTTATGTGGTATGTCTGGAAAGAAGGTTCCTAAGCACGGCGCGGATCGCTGCGTCCCGTGTCAATCTGAGTTGACACTCGACCGATCTGATGGATGCCATGACACCGAAGCTTGTTCTCAAGAGGATTCACGATAAGAGTATATGCGCGGGCATGCACGGCACCGACTATGATAGGAATTACTGGCACTGTGGACTCCTGGCGAAGATCCTTCGTACGATGCGGAACATCAGCCTCCATACTTCTGTGGGCGTTGCGGTCGGGGGATAACCTACGGATCGTTGAGAAAGAAGTACAGGTCAGGCAGATTCTACGAATGGAGGCTGTTTTGTGACCGATGCACCCTAGTCTCCAGACTCAGACCGAGATTTCCTAAAGACTTGAAAGAAAAAAGCTCAAGCGAGGGTGACCACGGCAAACGACAGATTCCCTAACTGGACATAGAACTGCATGGAGCGTGGACAGTGCGTCTACCCTTTTGATAAAGCAGGAGAAAGCCAATGCGTTGGGGTGGCTGCGCTAAGACGCCAGCAGACATCGAGATATTGAAGGATCTTAATTTTGATTTCGCAGAGATTATGCTTTCCTTATCGTCTTCACGACGGCTCTGGTGGGAATCCGGCATCAAAAACAATTTTGAGGACTTCTTCCTTGTTGCTCATGGACCGATAACAGACCCGACAGATGACGCAAGGGGTCTCTGGGACCATTACTTTCCAGCATTGAAATCTACCGTAGATACAGCACACAGGATGGGAATCAATCTGCTTACTATTCACATGGACATAAGCAGCCCTGTTCCGACATTTCTAAGACAGGAGAAGCTGCGAGCAATCGCCGAGCTGGTCCAATATGCACAAGCTTCAGGTATAACCGTTGCGTTGGAGAATGTCTCGGAATCCGCCGTAGAGATTATGGAAGCATTCCGGGCCGCACCAAGGCTAGGGATTACCTTGGATATTGGACACGGACAGATCCACGCGGAAAGGAATCGATCTCTTGAAATCATAGAAAATCTTGGACAATCCATAGTCCATGTCCATATCCACGATAATGATGGGATTGACGATCTTCACCTCCCGCCGGGGAAGGGAATCATTGATTTAAGAAATATTGTTACTAAGATTCTTCGGCAGGGCTATGACGGGACATTCACCCTTGAAGTGGGGCATCAAGACCTGGTGTTTTCCAGAAAGTATGTTCAAGGGCTGATCGACGGTTCAGATCGTTACTCATCGTGGACGCGATCACCGTGAAACCGGCTAAGGGGGAAGACTTTGCCGCCAATCTTGAACCGGACGTGAGGGAGAAGTTCATAGAAATCATAACCACATCGAAAATTGCTGGTCGATGATCAGGAGATAAATTCACGCTCTCACATTGTTTTTCTTTTGCTCAAAGGGAGCCTCGAAGCCCAGGTTATGAATCCTCGATTATCCCGGTCTCGGACTGACATTTTAGGCATCGCCCAAATCTTCGTCGCTCAGCCCGTAACGTTTTTTTACTGATTCAATCTCTAAGCGTCTGAATTCTAGTCCATCCTCCAGGAGGGCCACAAGAGCCTCTCCATCGTACGGGCCAATAATAGGGTCATGATAACGATACTCGCTTTGGCAGTAGTAACCTTCGATGGTGTTCATATACTTGCGCATGAGGACGAGTACATCTTCAATCATCTGTCGCGATACGCCGGGCAGGGGGTCTGCCCCAGGCTGAATTGAGGCGTTGTCGAGATGCGCTATGCGCTTGTTACGATGAGTCCGAATTGCCCCACATTTACCAGGCTTGTCCGAGCTGTTGGGGACACCACAAAGCTCAACCAATATCTCGCTGAGTTTGGAGGAAAGCCCTTGGTCGCCGAGTTTCTCCACTTGTTCCTGCAATCGCAAGAGTGAAAGGTTCTCATTCCCGCCGATGGTAGCACGATCAATGAGTTTCCCCAGCGAGAGCTGGATCTCATCTATCAGTACCCCATGAATAAAGAAAAAAAACGTAGAGGCACAGCTATTTAACAATCTCACTCGCGCATCGGAGTGTGCAAAGAGCTGGCGGTAGATTTTCCACCGGGCGTGCAGGGACGTGATTTCATTCTTCAGTTGGTCGAATACGACTTTTATGGATTCAGGAACATCGTTCATAGCCTGTGCCTCTCATGAGACGGGTTTGGTGTGGCTTCCTCATTATACGGTCGCCGCCTCAAGCCTTCTGTTCAGCCTTTCGTTTGTAATCTCGTTCGACAAAATCACGTTGGCTCATCAGGTCTAGCCTCTGAGACATCTGGTTACACAGATATGCAGAATCCTCATCTGAAATGTGGTCGCAAAAGTCGAAAATCATGGATAGGACATCCTGTGCGAGACGATCCACATTGAGATGATCTAGTCCATCGAAAAAATCAAAAAGAGGAGACTCCTCCCCGGCCTTGCGGATACCGCACGCCTTTGGGAAGATTTGATGCATTAGCCCATTTCGGAACAAGTAAACGAGAGTGTCCAAACGGGTCAAGTACTCATTTGGGAAGGAGGCAAGCGGATGGGAAAAGATAGCCTTGAAGTTACCCTTTGTGTCATCAATCTTTGGCTTCCGAGAATCCGTGCGGACGAGAAAGCCAAACAAGTCGATAATCACGAAAAGTAGCATCGCAGTGGGGATCGTACATCCTGCAAGTCCCTCAGGGCCTTGGGGGCGCAGTCTCATCAATCGTTCTATATCGGGGATAAGATATTTGGTGACCTCCCCATGCAAAAAGTTTTCAGCGCGCGTGTTCATAATCTCTCTCTATTTTTTGCCTGACCTAACCCATTGATTTCCCTATAGACCTCCTCTCTCCGCATGTCAACCACAAGCAGCCCCCGTCAGATCATCATACACCGCCAGCGGATCGGGTCATCAGCGGTAGCCCTCTGCCGAAATCTCAGCCGCCCTTCCTCATCGAACCGAACACTCTCCCGACGGTTCAGCACCAGGCAAGTCTTCATTTTCCTCTCAGACGCTGTCGTTGCCGCGTACTGCTCCAGTTGACCAGCAGTCAGACACAATCCATCAGCCCGTAGTTGCTGGCTCTTTTCCTGGACATAGCTTTATTCCTGATTGACAACTCCACCACAGAAATGGAAAACTCAAGAAAATGCCAGGAACGGAGGTCTATCATGTCAGAGCCCTAACGAATCAGTCCAGAAGGGACTTACGATAGATTGAAAGCCGGGACTGCCCTTCTGGTGTGCGCCTATGACAGCGATGAGAAATTCAAGACGATGCCCCTGGAAGGTGCCATTTCCCTGAGCGCATTTCGGTCCAAACGTTCTTCATTATCTAAGGATCAGGAAATTATCTTTTATTGTGCCTGACCTGATGACGGAGCGGCTGTCGGTCAGGCAGCAAAGCACATCAAACTCGGATACAAGAATTCTAAAGTCCTCAATGGTGGCGTCGAAGCCTGGAAGCGGGCGGGGTACAGGCTTGTCTAAGGGAACTGGGGCCTAGAAAAAAGTTTCTTTTGCTCTGTCTTATAACGATTATTTTAAGCCGTTTTGGAAACTGAGGGCCTACCACTGTCCCAGCCTAAGAACGACGAGAAAGGCCACGTACTCGCATTTCGCTGTGGAATTGGCACTGCCGAATTGATGATGGGGGTACGGTTTGCAAAAAGCGACGTATGCCCAAGCAAACGGTAAGAAATCAATTGCGAGGGGAGGAACCAAGCATGCCACGAGTGGACCTAGACACGATCAGAACCAAGCAAGGAAATCAACACGTCTGCACCGTCTGCGGATTCAATATGGTCGGATACTACCCCGAGTATTGCCCGTTTTGTGGTGCTCACCAGCGCAACTTTATCACTTCGGAAGAATGCTCAGCCCGGTACAAGGTCCAAGGCACGCGGGTCAACGAGAAGGTCACAAGTCTCCGGTCGGAGCCTTCCTTGGGGTTAGAGCATGCGGCTTACCGCATCGAAACGAATGGAAGTGCGTACTGGATCGACTGTCCTTCGTGTTTTGACGCCAGTCTCGACCCGGTTGAAGCCGTGATCTTTACCCATCATCATTTCCTTGGGGCTTCAAATTTGTACCGAGACCTGTTTCCAGCTCGGGTGGGAATCAACAGGTTGGACTCACTTCATAACATAAGCAAATCCTTCACTTTTGATGACCTGTTTACCGGTAACTTCTCGATTGGTCAGATAGAGGCGTTCCACATTGCGGGACACACACCGGGATTCACATTCTACATCTTCGAGGATGCGCTGCTGATTTGCGATTACGTTTTTCTCAAGGGAGACGGAGCGGGCCTCAATCCGTTCGGACCTCCCGTGGAAACGAAAGAAGGGTTCAACAAGATGATGGAGCTGATACGGGATAGGGACATAAACGTCGTCTGCGGGTATAACTACATGATCGATTTCGCCTCCTGGAAGCAACGAGCAGATCTGACACCGTAAACCAATCAAGTTTGCCTACGGGTAATCCGCTGATCTGGGTTTCGGGAATTTTTCTGTCATGAGCTAGATCTTTTGACTAGATGATAAAACAGGTTCATAGGGTTCCTGTAGTCCCCGGATTTCTTCTGAGAATTTGATGCCTAAAGTCTACCTCGCTTCACCCCTCGGTTTCTCGCGAGAGCAGAAGCCATATCTTGAAAGGATCAAGGCTCGTCTAGTTGAACTCGGCTATGAAGTTTTCGATCCCTGGGCGCAGCCATTCTCCAAAGCGATCCGTGAGGCATCTGGAATTGCAGATCACGATGAGCGACTCGCAGCCAACACTCGTCTCGCCAGAGATATTGGAGCCGCCAATGAAAACGGTATTAGTGAATCGGATATACTCTTGGCAGTGCTTGACGGCACAGAGGTTGATTCGGGATGCGCCGCTGAGGTAGGGTTCGCAGCAGGTATTGCTAAACCGGTTTTCGGACTAAGGACGGACTGGCGTGACTCAGGCGAGTTCGGACTTCCCTTGAATCTTCAAGTGCTTCACTTCATAGAAAAAAGTGGGGGAAGGCTTTTTCGGACCATCGAAGAGATTGAATTCTGACTCGGGTCGAGAATTTCTTTCCCACATTGAGCCTACTGAGTCGCTTGAGACATCTCATGCGACAACTGTCAAGACTCGGTTAAGGAAGGATTGCAAAGACGCGGGCGGGAAAACCAAACCCCCGTTTGGGCTTCGCAAAACTTACGATAACCATAGCGCCATATTCCGGTACTTGATCCAGATTGGCGAGGAGTTCTATTTGGTACTTGTCCTGGGAAAGAATGTACGCTTCCAGAGAATAGTCGTCTTTGCTGGTGGAAATTCCCGGATCAGTATCCGTTGTTTCATGACCGGAAGCCGTTATGCCTCTCGTCTCGTACAAATAGGTCAGGACCTCTTTGCTCCAGCCGGGATAATGAGCAATTCCGTTTGCGTCGGAGTTGCGCATCCTCTCCGGACTAGGCCATCGTTTTGACCAATCCGTCCTCATAGCCACGAATGATTTTGCAGAAATTATTCCGTACTTCGATTCCCACGCTTGGACATCATCCATGTGGATTTGATAATCGGGATTGAGTTCAACCTTCCTGCTGACATCTATTACAACAAGGGGCAGTACCATTTCATTGACCGGGATTTGGTCAAGGAATCGTTTTCCCTTCGCGAAGTGCGCTGGCGGGTCTACGTGAGTGCCCCATTGACCAGGAATCTTATATTGATGAGCAAGGAATCCAAACCCCTTCGTGCCTATTCCTTCGTCATAGTAATAGATTGTCGTACGTTCCTCGTTATCGAATCCGGGCCAATGGGGTATTCCAGGTCCGAACGCGTGCGTTAAATCAACAAACTGCTTGGATTGCAACAATCTCACAGTATCGTAGAGGCTGCGAGATTCCTCGGCAAAGGAAAGGCTGGGAACAAACACTATCAGGACAACAATCAAAAACCATCTGAGTCTCATGATATCAGGTCTCCCTCAAAACAATGCCTATGGCTGTGAAATGACTTTGGCTCTATTATAAGGATTTCTTGCACACGTCAATTCCATCGGAGTCGGTGTACCCTTATAGGGGCTGCGTCCTCTTCTTTACTAAAGAGGTCTTTAGCAGACTCCCTCGCTATCAAAAAGGAGCGGCTTATTCCTTAATGGCAAAACTTTTGCGCCTGGAATCGAAGAGACCTAACCTGGTCCCGATCAGGAACTCCTCAAAAACCAACCACACCGCATGCTCCCCTCGGTATCCACCGCATTCCGGTAACACCCGTGAGCCCCGTCTTCCTCCACACCATGCCCCGTAGGTCCTCAGGGACCCAGTGCGGCACCCAAGAGACTTAGCAAGTCTTTGTCCCTCTTAGGTGTTGCGACCTAAATGCAGGAGCGATTCTTCCGTTTACCAAAACCGGTAAGGTCGTTAAGGGTTAAGTCCCGGCTTTTGTTTCCCAGGTGTTTCGTAGCCAGCCTTGTCAATCGTTCGCTGCCGGACCTAACCGTGTCCAAATGTCCAGCACTGAAGTACCGCGCTAAAAACCGACCATACTGAAAACAACTTAGGTGTGTCTTTAAGTATAGACACCCTCATCCGGCTTCTTAGGTCAAAAAAACGGACTTAACCCCAAATTGGAATTGACGACAGTGAGGTTAATGGCATACTCTTAATTGCTAAATGAATACCGTTTATCGTTTTTCTAAGGAGCCCGATATGGCCGCACCGGAAAAGTCTCCACTCTTCTCAAGACTCCAAGAACTCCGCTCTCAGGAAGGCAAGGGCTGGGAAGAGATTGCCCATATCCTGGAAGAGGAGGGGTACGCAGAAAAGGGAAAGGCTCTGACCGCCAACACGCTCAGGAAACGTTATACGAGGTGGGGCAAGATTGAGACATCAGACAAGCCGCCCGTCGCATCGGAGCCGGAATCAAAGCAGGAACACGAGAGATCTGATTTCGAGCGGTTGCAGAAGAACAGGATGGATTCTCCACTCAAAGGATTCGGGAGAGGCGGATCAGCCCCTGGTGGTTCCGTTGAGGACGCCATTGCCGGTCTCATAACCCTGAATAATCAACTGCTGGAACAAGTTCGGGAATCGAACAGCCTGATGCAGCGGTTGGAGAAACGATTAGAAGAGCAGGAATCTAAAACAAGCCATACCCAACATACCGACGAACAGCCCATCACCTCAAGAGATTTGCTTGAATTGCTAAGGGAACTGGGCGCAGGGAGATTACAAATGATGCACATCGAAGAAGAAAGAAAGGATTACCCCTCCCGGGAGGAAGTCCTCCACTTGCTGGAAGAGAAGGTGGAGGAAAAAGTGGATACCGAACTCAAAGTCATGCTCTCCGAGGAGGGAAGTTTTTCCAGGGAGCTTACCCACCTGATTGACCAGAGACTGAAAAGTCTTTTTTCAGGTGGTGAACCCGTCGTTCAGACTCCACACGCCGGTCCCGGTCGCGGGTGGAAAGGGAAAACTCACAAGAAGTTCTCCGCCAGCCTGGAAGAAAGCTTATTTAATAGGGTGAAGAGTTTACCAGGGCAGTTTTCGGGGCATCTCTCCAATGCCTTGGAAGCCTACTTAGCGGTCATGGGTAAAGGGGTAGACCAAGAGTGATACGGGTCCTGCCCCCAGAGGAGATCAGCCATGCCAATGTTCCGATAGAGGGGTTCTAGGAGCATTCCTGGCATCGCTGATCGTCCATATTAACTACTTGCAGTTTGAACAGGACTTCACAGGTTTTCCACCAGCCTTCAGGCAATCGGATTTTTTTAATTCTCTGCAAAAGCTTCCTCTGAAACAGCATGCTTTCCGGTTTTTCATTTCAACACCTCCACCGAACCGTACTACATCCTACTCATAATTTAGTCAGACAACCTGGTCAGTCAATCCTCATTGGACGGTGTTAAGGCGGCGAACTAGTATGAATGAGTGCTTCTTAAAAATAGTGGCGCGCATCCTCTGCAAGTGGGAAGCTGATTCAAGATCGATTTGACATGGTATGGTTGTTGAGGTAACTTGGGAATACCGTTTTCTGTGGGAGGTGTTCTTTGGATACCACGACGACCGCGCTGCCAAGACCTGGTTCCGGCATCCTCACCCGCCACCTTCAATAGTGTCGATACAGACGAACTCCTCGCCGCCTTTCTTTCCGACAAATCTCCCAAAACCATAGAGGCGTACAAAAAGAGACCTGGAAGACTTCAGACAGTTCCTGGGAGCCGATGACAGGGATCAAGCCGCTCGTATCTTTCTTTCGGGAGGACTCCACAAAGCGAATCACACAGCTCTGAAATACAAGAATCACCTTGCAGACGACAAGAAGCTCCAACCCACAACGGTAAACCGAAAACTTGCGGCCCTGCGCAGCCTCACGGATATGGCGTACACCCTCGGCATGATTAACTGGAAGGTGCGCGTTAAGAATCAAAAGGTCTTTGCTGCCGCTCGTGACACAAGAGGACCTGGAAAGTCCGGCGTACAAAAACTTCAGGAAGAGGTCTCTAAGCGAACGGATCCCAAGGGATTGAGGGATAAGGCTGTCCTCCATCTTCTTTACGATCTCGCTCTCCGCCGATCTGAGGTCGTCGGTCTTGACCTTGAAGATGTTGACCTTGAGAGAGGAACACTGCGAATCCTTGGTAAAGGGCGGCTCCAGAAGGAAACCCTGTCCCTCCCAACAAGGACAAGGAAGATTCTCTCGGAGTGGATGGCAGTCCGAGGAAATTGTGAAGGGGCGTTGTTTATAAACTTTCATCATAATCCGAAGATTCAAGGCAGCCGTCTCTCAGCCACAAGCCTGTACAGGATTATCCGTGACCTGGGAACACAAACGGGACAGAAGGTGCGTCCTCATGGGCTGCGTCACACAGCCATCAGCGAAGCTGTGCGGAAGGTGCAGGCAGTCGGAATGGACGTGACGAAAGTCCTCCAATTTTCAAGGCACAAGGATTTGAAGACGCTTCAGGTTTATATTGACTCTGTGGAGGATGTTCAGGGTAAGATAGCGGAGTTGGTCGCTGGATAGAAATTTGAATGAGCAGGGGAGGAAACACTAAATGGCAGCCATTGATCAATTATTGAAATGGGCTAAAACTTCCGAACGCATGCACCAGATTATTCTGGCTCGCCTATTAAGAAGGACTGATCTACTGAGCTACGTCGGAATTACCGGTAAGCCGACCGATCTTGAAATCGAAACCCAACATCGACTTTACGATTTTACCATCACTCTCGATACCGGGCAGCGAGTTCATGCTGAACTCAAGGTCAACAGCAATTTGGGTGAGGACCAGATCCAGCGGCAAGTCGCCGCTCTAAAAATGACTGCGCCAGAAGATATTCTCGCATACTTTCTCGTCGGAACGGCTCAATTCGTTTGGAATATTCACAAATTAACTAACATCGCCACAGCAAACAACCCTAATCTGAAAAGCAGTTCCCTCATGATGGTGGATTCACCCATGATGCAAGCAGCATTGCACAAGATCCTTGGGCAGCCACTTTATAGCAACGATGACCGTGACTTGACAGTCGTTTATTTGAGCCATCTCCAAAAGATGGACCGGTCTTATGAGAAATATAAATCACGCCCCTTGTTCCCCCGTTGGGACGGCGACCAGTGGTTCGGTTTCTATAATGCCTTAAATAAACAACCAGGTATATTTGCTCCCGGCAACAACATGTTTTACGTTCCAAATCCGAGGGGTGGTTTCTTTGGATTCGCGTGGCACAGGATCGACCTACCGCAAAAAGGAGTTTCAGCATATCTACAGCTTGAAGAAAGCAAATTGTGCCTGAAAGTATATGTGGAAAACCCTCAATTTCGCGGACAGTTCAGGGACAGGCTCTCAGGCATTGTTCTAGAAGCGTGGCAAGAGTTAAGAAACAGTGGGGGGATCACCATACAGATCCAAAGACCTTCAAGATTTGGGAGCGGCGAATACATGACGGTTGCTGAGATGCCTGGCGATTACCGTTGCAATGCAAGCGGACGAGACCCTCTGCGTCTCGACTTGGATTATGCTGTTGCTGCCTTGACCCAAGCACAAAATGTATTGGATGGAGCCGTTCGCCTCTGGACACAATCCAACATAGTGTTGGTATAGTGACTTGATCGACACTTTATATGAACCAGGGTGGGAATCAGATTTACGTACCTTAACTCCCCTTCTGGTACGTAAAAACCCATTATCAAACGCGGCTTTTTTGAGTCCGTATCCGATATTATCAAGAGCAGAAATCCGGGGGAAGCGTTCCCTCTCGAACCACTTGACCGAGTTCCTTCTCTTTCCAATGACCGTACCATCATGAGCGGCTTCCAAGCCTTTTCAGACGTGGAATATCCGTGACCGCCAGCCCTAACCGAGAGTATAATAGGTTAAAGAAATTTGCCGTAGAAATGGTGGGAGCGTCTCGAATCGTTGCCATATCCCTGTTCGGTCGAACAGACAGACTCAAAGGTCCGGGGAGGCGAGCAAGATGAGAACTGAAGAAGTCAAGCAGGTGGTCAAGGGCCGTTATGGTAAGTTCGCTGAAACAGGAGGGAACAAAGAGTCCTGTTGAGCCAGCAAACAAAAGCCCGGTTCGGGCTATGCAGTGGATCAGGGATTCTATGGAGAGGCAGAACTCTCCTCAATACCGGAACTGGCCCGCAACTTGTCCAGGGGATGCGGCAACCCAACCGGTTTCGCAAACCTTCAACCTGGGGAGACCGTTGTAGATTTTGGCTGCGGAGGCGGGATAGACGTTATCTTGGCTGCTCACAAGGTGGGTTCACAGGGGAAAGTGGTAGGGATAGATTTTGCCGAACAAATGATCGAGCAAGCGAAGCAGGCGGTTTCCAAGGCGGGATCACAAGACAGGAACATTGAACTTTACGTCGCGGATATGGAGAAGACACAGATTCCAGAAAGTCTTGCTGATGTTGTCATTTCCAACTGCGTCATCAACCTATGCCCTGACAAGGACGCTGTGTACAAGGAAGCATTTCGTATCTTGACCCCCGGTGGTCGGATCGCCATCTCCGATATTGTTCTTACCCAAGATATTGATCCGAATCTTAGAGAGCGTTTTCAGTCAACCTGGGCGGGATGTTTGGGAGGGGCAATTCCTGAAGAGGACTACCTCCAGATGGTGAGCGAGGCGGGGTTCCACGATGTCCATATTGTCGTTGACCATACCCTTACCGCGGAAGAACTGGGGGCAATGGCTCGTTGTCCAGGAGAGGAATTCACGCCTGCCCCCGCGAAAGAGGATCTCTCAGTGGTGCAGGGGAAAGTGAAGAGCATCAAGTTCACAGCCTTTAAGTGACCCATGTAGAACAACACAATCGAGTTTTGCTCCGACCTGGAGACGTTCATGGAATTCTACGAGGAGCCTCACCACTACGAAAAAACCATTATCTCAGACCTACAAGGGGCTTGGGAGAATTTACGGGCAACGGTAGCCGACAATCATCCATTCCCGGAATCCGAAAGGCTCCTGTTCCATATAGATGAAGGGATGAGCTGGGAAAGTGTCCGCAACCTGTCCCGGATGAGAAAGGCTCTGCTCCTGATTCAAAATATCGCGAGCATGAATCAGATGCCGGAGGAAGTGACCGAGGGGATAGAGGAGGTGCTGGGCATCTTGAGTCAGATACCGGAGCAACGATGACTATCAAGGCAAGCGTAGCATTCTTCTTCTCCCACGAGGGAGACCTGATCCAGGTCGCGGACAGTCACATCGCCAGGATTATCCGTCATCCTGAGAGATTTGGGTTGACGAAAGAAGAAATTCAAAGCATCTATGAGATGCACGGAGAGAGGATCGGAGTTGGAGGCGATCTCGACAGGAACCCATCTTAATGGTCATCAGCCGGTGGTGGAGAGCGGATTACTGTTGTTAAGTATCTGGCTATTGACTCTACTCAGCGTAGAGACAGCGTCCTATGAGGAAAAGAGGTAACCAACATGAAGGTGAACTTGATCAAGAACATAGGGTTTATCCTGCTTGCGATTTGGCTCATCGTTGGGGGCATATTGCAACTGGTCGGTGGTGCGAGTCTATCAATCGGCACTCTGCTGTCGATACTTGGTATCGTCGCTGGTGTCTTCATCTTGCTTGGTCTATAGCGGTCTAGGGGTACGAGTCCTGGGACGGGGAGCATTTCGATACGCCAAGAACACAACTAATCCGCTGAGTAGGGTCAATAGTCAACTCTATAATTATCAACCGTGAAAAACCCCCGATTCTTCCTGGGACACTTAGGGGTACGGAGACCCGAATGACTGATATGTCCGAGCCTGAAGTCGGTATTTTCTTCATTGTCGGAGACGAGTTGTTTAGAAAGTCCACCCCTCTCTGCGATGCTGAACTTTCCGACGACTCCCGGATTCATCTTGGCAGCCATAGAGCCTTCTGGGAAGAAATACGACGAGAAAAAGCGGTTCTGTCAGGTGTTCCTTATGATTTTTATCCGAGGGGTAGGGTGTTGTTCAGCGCGAACGATGAGCGGTTCTGGGTTTACGTTGACCGGCCCACCCGTAAAGACCACGTAATGATTGTGAACATATTGAGTGAGTTCCATCTCCCGCAAGACAAGACTAAGATCCGTTGCGATCCTCAGTATAAGTGCCGTGCTTGCAATCCACACAACGTCGCTGACGCCATTGGCCTAGACATAGATGATTACCTGCCATAGAGGTGTCAGGGGACTCTACCTATATCCCACGGCCTGACAAAAATCTCCTGTGAGCCGATTACCGTCCTATTGGCGTACTACACCCCGTCCAAAATGCCCCACACAGCGCCTAGTTGGAACTTTTCGGTGATGTCCCTGCCAATGTTCATGAATTATTGTTTTTAAGTGAGGGGCTTAAACATTGCTCGATTCTTCTTGACTGTCCAAAGCGATATATGTAGAATGATAGATGTGGAGGTTTTATGCCCGCTCTGTCACCCAAGAATTGCGTTGCTCCTGAGGTTTCGGCTTGGAGTATCAACCCCCAAAGAACACCTCAACCAAGAGTAACGATTGCTCTCGCAGAGCCACGGAAGAGACATACTCCAAAGCGCGAACTTGTTACCATAACGGTTACAAAGGAAGATTATGCAAGACTCAAGGCTGTTGGAGGACCGCATCCGAGTTACATTGATATGGCCTTGCGTCATTATTTGCGTGTAATAAAGGAAACAGGGTCGTACCCACAAGTAAACGACGCTGGATGGCGCAGGGGTCCTGTAATGACTTTTCTGTGCGCCATACCGAATCATCTCTCCGATGAAATCCGGCATCTCACCGGTCGCTTTGACAGCCACACAATTGAAGCCGTGCGCTTATACCTGCTTTGACACCTCGTTTCCTAAAAGCCATTTCGGGGACCTTCCGTTGCAAAGTTAACCAGCCGCTCCTGTTCTCATAACGGTATTAGCCCCGTCAGATCATAGGTGGTTGAACTAAAAAAGACGGGCCGCCCCATGAAACGTACGTGACGTTGTTACGAACATGAAGTGGCCCTATTCCAATTCACCGAAGACTGGATGTACGCAAGAAAGGTAACAAGAATTTGGGGTCAAAGCAATTTGAAAATAGAACAACGACTCTTGTCCCTGGTACGAAGGACTTCTCACCATTCTTCATTAAAAAAGACTCCTGTGCGTTGCTTGGCACTCTCTGCACAAAGTGCAGCAGCACGCCTAAATCGCCCCACAGAACATCTCCGTCCCGCCTGACCAATTCTCCGTGGCTTTCTATATTGCTCATTGGTCGGCTCCCGTGATATAGTGCCAATCAGTCCATCCCCGCACGCAACCCAATCATGAGACATAAGACATGGTTAAATCTGCCAAGGTCGCGAGGAAGTCCCTATCCAAATCTCGTAAACCGCAAATTCCAGAGGACGTAAAATCTGAACTCTCCCTCAAGGCGCAAAAACTGGTCGAGCAGCACTTGAAGCCTGCGCATGTGGAACTGCCAGAAAACCCGCAGTGCAATTATATCTCTGACATCTACACCAGATGGCATCGGGAGGAACTCTATTTCTGCGCCACGTATGTAGCTCCTTTTCCTGACGCTGTTTCCCCAACCTCTGAAGTCCGCTTTGCGAGAATGGGCTATTTAGGTAATGGAAAGTTTAGCCTGGCTTACAAGGGGCAGACCGGCAGGTGGTGCCAAATGTACCCGTGCCTGTCAATTCAAAAATGCCTCGAAGTCGTCCGGGACGAGCCTCATTTTATTCCCTGACCCGATTAGAAAACTAGACCCAGGTTCATCCCTTCTGACAGATATTTGTGGCTCCTCATAGCAATAAAGGGGAATCCAAACTTGTCGAAGAACTGCATCGGAATCTTCTACTTGATCAACGGACGTATCGTCTCCGAAAAAGCCCCCGTATCTTCGATTTAAACCTCCGGTGCTGTCCGAGCCTACCCTCGCCAGCACTACGACCTGTGGACCGACCTTCAAAAGAAGGACCCCGATCTTTACGATTTGGACGGCTATTCTCTACCCCGTGGGAGAGTCTGCTATAATGAGAAAAAGAAGAAATTCGAGGTCGTTGCTGATCGCCATATCCTGGATAAAGATGAGGCCATTGCTCGTATCATTCAGGACTTTCGTGTTGAGAAGTCTGAAGTCGTCTTCAAAGAAGACGAGAATTATCGCTGCTCCATCTGCGAAAATGGCTAGAGTAACGCTGACAGCTTAATCTTCCGAGTCCTTCGCCATATTGTGCGAAACTTTCGCACTTCACGTGAAAACCCGCTCAAAACCGTGAAGGAATTGACCATCTTAAAGCCACGACAGATCACCCCCATTATCAGTAATCCGCCAGGATATCAGGCTATATTCGTACTTGGCACTGTAATTGCTTATAGAATGAGGCAACAACGTATATAATCCATACCCTTCTTAGCAATCCTCCTTTTGGATTGCTTTTTTTTGCTCTAAAACGGGACCACGGACTCGCTGGACCTTGCTCGGCTCTGCTAGACGGGATATCTCGACCTATTGGGTGGGTCTCTTCCAGGTGTGTCTCATCTCGTAGCCGGTTCCTCCCACGACCAGCAAACCAAAACCTAGGGCTGTAATCCGCTAAACCGCTGTCATCACCGTATCTTCCTACAAAGAGAAGTGGACCGAGGCTTGCTGACGGAATATCCGGGCATCCTAATCGACAGGTGACTTCGATCCTATGTTACCAGTTTTCCCGGTTTCCAGAAAATTGCTAAGAGGTTGGATGACCTCAAGATTGGCACGCCCGGACTATGGTCGCAGGACTCTTCATAACGGTGTGGCAGCGAAAAATCTTCTATCTTGGTAATACAGGTGCTGTTGACAACTTAAGGGATTTTGCACTGGGGCGATCAAGAGTAGATCGTCTTGTACTTCACGTCTAAAGAGCTTTATCAAAAGAGTTCCTTGCCTTCTTTCGTAGAGCACGACCAGTTTGAAAAATTCTCTGACCGAGAAAAAGACCTTTAAGCATGTTAAACCAATGCGTTAAGCCGCTCAGGACAGGTCATGCGGACAGTAAATAGGTGCTAGGGGTAAAAAAGTACTTGACATTGGATCTACAAGTATGGTCTGTTAATTGACAGACTGGGTAATAGGTAAGAAGTTGAACTTTGAAGGAGATGGAACATGGCAATTCAGGTCCTAATAGATGATAAGCATCGACACAGAGGGGACACGTACGTCAGCATAAATCCGAAGCTGAACCGCCTCCTGTTGTACAAAAGGGCCTACGAGGACATGAAGAAAGCCTATGGAAAGGACATTGATCATGTCCTGGTCCTTTGGGACGATGAACGTCCCCATCTGTTTTGGATTCAGCCTTGCGAGGCCGACGTAGAGGGAGCCCGGAAGTTGGATACGCCAAGTGAGAATACGCGCACCCTCTCGA
Organism: uncultured delta proteobacterium; assembly: GCA_963789265.1. Lineage (GTDB taxonomy): Bacteria > Desulfobacterota > Desulfomonilia > Desulfomonilales > Desulfomonilaceae > CAWBBA01. Next base: position 1,545,597 of record CAWBKB010000001.1, read on the forward strand.
TCAGGATGCTCCTCAGCAAACTTGGATGGAAAAAAGACAGAGGAACCGTGAGGCTGCCTCTCGATTGGGATAAGGATCAGAAGGCGGCGATCATAGATACCAGCAAGGCCGAAGAGGCACCCGGATCGGGACGTAAGAGAGGCAAATAGAGAGAAGGACTGAAGAGAAAAGGCTGGATTACCGAACCTGATTGGAATCCACCCTGTAACAAAAAAATAGACCTTGCGCCGATTTGAAGCACACAGCTTGCTGGGCGCAGAAGAAATACAGGCTAAAGCGTGCATGGACCCGTCCAGCCGCAGAGCTTGGCGGGTTTTTGTTTTTGAAGGGTTGCTCGGGAGCCGCCGAACGGAGGCGGCAACCTGTGAGGGAGAAGATGAGTTCCAACGTAATCCTGTTACCAAGGGTGATTCGACGCAGGGATGCAGCAGCATATCTGGGCATGGACAAGAATCGATTTGATCGAGAAGTCCGACCCTCCCTGACCGAATTCCCTATTGGGGATCAGGGCGTTGGATTCGATAGGCTTGACTTGGACAACTGGTATGAAGAGTATAAGGCTCGCAACGGTCGTCCCGGCAAGCAGAAAGGAGCAAATAAGCTATGGGACGAAAGAAAGTCGCCGGTCTCATCAACCGTAAAGGGATATGGCACCTCGACAAAGTTGTCCGAGGAAGAAGAGTTTGCGAAAGTACTGGCGAAAGTAACATCGAGAAAGCGGAAGAGTATCTAGCACGTAGAATTGAGGCGATCAGGCAAGCAGAGATTTACGGCGTGAGGCCGAAGAGAAGTTTTCGCCAGGCTGCAACTAAGTATTTGAAAGAGGCCACGAAGGCCAGTATAGGTCGAGATGCAGACCTACTGAAAGTATTGGAACCATTCATCGGGGACCTTCCCCTAGACTCCATCCACATGGGGAAGCTGCAGGCGTTTATTGTGAACCGTGAGGCTGCTGGGTGGAAAAAACGGACTATCAACTATGGCTTACAGGTGGTCAGGCACATCCTCAACTTGGCTGTGAACGAATGGATAGACGAGTACGGTATGACTTGGTTGTCTCATACACGAAAGGTTAAGCTCCTCAAGGAAGACGACAAGAAGGAGCCGTACCCTCTGTCCTGGCAGGAGCAGGTACGCCTCTTTGACGAGTTGCCGCCTTATTTGGCGAAGATGGCACTATTCAAGGTCAATACGGGATGCCGGGACCAAGAGGTTTGCAACCTCTTGTGGGAATGGGAAGTGCCCGTGCCTGAACTGAACACCTCTGTCTTTATCATCCCTGCCCACCTGGTTAAGAATCGGCAGGATCGACTGGTGGTGTTAAACCGGGCCGCTAAGGCAGTGGTTGAGGAAATGCGCGGAGTCCATCCTACACACGTGTTTTCCTACAAAGGTAAGCCCCTTCAAAGGATGTACAACCGGGCCTGGAGGGAAGGGCGTAAGCGTGCCGGACTCCCCCATATCCGGGTTCACGACTTGAAACATACCTTCGGGCGCAGGCTCCGATCTATCGGAGTGTCTTTTGAGGATCGGCAGGATTTGTTAGGCCACAAGTCCAGCAGGATCACAACCCACTATTCTCGGGCCGAACTGGCGAATCTCATCTCCGCCTCGAACAGAGTGTGTGACAACGAGTCCCGCAAAAGTCCCGCACTGGTTATCTTGAAAAAGAAACCCCGCCTTGCCGTCGTCAACAACTAGGCGGGATTCTTAATGATTCGTGGTGCCGAGGGGCGGAATCGAACCACCGACACAAGGATTTTCAGTCCTCTGCTCTACCGGCTGAGCTACCTCGGCTCCAATGGCAGAGCATCATATATATGGAAGGGCATATCTGTCAACGAATTTCCGGGAGCGTCCGGGTATGCATTCAGTTACAGCCGGAATTTGCGGGTGGCTTCGTGGGGTGGGCTTTCTAGCCCGCCATTGAACAGGGGTTTCCCCGGCAGGCTGGAAAGCCTGCCCCACAAGACTGAATGGTTACACGTCCGGAGGGCGGTTGCACGCGGCCGTCACTTTTTAAGATAGTCGCGGGCAAGGTTGCGCACGCCCTTATTCTGTAACATGTGGAATGTGCGCATCCTTTTCACGTGTATAGGGTTGAGCGAGCCCAGAGGGATGTAAATTATTCTCTTCCCCATGCTCTTCGCCAACTTCTTCCATCGCATAGCCGGCGCCTTACGAGCGACATAAACCACTCCCGGCTTCTCTGAATAAACGATTCCCGCGACCAACAACCGTTCGTGCCGAGTACGCACAAAGTCGAATGCGGGATCGGTCCAAATATCGAACATTCTCAGCGGGGGATAAGACATCGCAAATCCGCCATGTTCCATTCGACTGATGCCCGGTCCCACGACCTCCGCTCCAGGCAATGTCGAATAAAAGGCCATGTCCGACTCCTGGGAGTGTTCACCAAGCCAGGTCATCTGAAACGGATAGCTGACAAACTTCTCGTCTTCATCGAAAATCACTACAATTGAGCCGAATTCCAGGCCGCCTTGATTCTCTGTTTTGACGTAGATGCGATTCTCGTAAAATCTTCTCAGCGTCTGTCGAATGTCGGGTCCTTCACCGAAATCGGCAACAAACGGCTGCGCATCCGTCTGAGCTGTCTGCAGCAAGTGATTCGCGTGCTTCATGAGGGCATCGCCCCAACGTTCCACTTGCACATCCTCGGGCGGGTATGAGCAGATATCCAGCTCATTCGGATCGGCAGTCTCCCAATTGCGCTTGAGGTGTTCCCTCCACTTCGCGGTGTTGACGGCCTTCATTCTGTACTTCCTGGAAACATGGAAGAAGGTGCGTAGCTTCTTGTGCAGGACTATCTTGTGCCCGTGGAACATCAAGTTGTCCTCGTTCAAGAGCACCGCGGAAGGATCGAAAGGGTCGTTGGCCCAGGCATACTCCGAGAGGAATTCGTGCACATAGTAACCGAAGTCTTCATCCATGGCCGAACGTGCAGCAGAGACAAGATGGTACAAATCCGGAAGTAACTCTCCCTTGTACGCAAGCCATTTCCTAAGAAATTTCGCCCAGGTGACCCGGACATAATTGGGTACCTCCTGGCGCGTCTGACGAGTGAAGTAACCAATTGCGGCCTCCATGAGCGACACGATCATATCATGGCGATTCTGCGGCGGATCCTCTCCAGGGTCTTTACGCCATTTCTCAAAGGCCTCGGTGATTCTGGGTATTTCAGTAAAGCCTTTTTTTAGGGAATCCGGATGGACTGGAGCCACAAGCGCAGCATTCACACCTGTTCTCATCAACGGGAGCGGCTGAGGTGCTTGGAGCCGTTCCAGTATCCCCGGAATGTGAGCAAGGCCGCCGACAAACAGGACCTTATTGTAATCACGGGCCGCGCCTTGTAAGCGTGAAACCATGAATGTCTCGCGTTGAGCATTTCCCTCGTCTTGCCAGAGGAGGTCCTTGCCGTGAGACGAGACAGTCTCTATGAAAGTCTTTTGGCCGACCTTGTCGATCAGGTAAGCATCGGGTATGCGGTCCATAAACAACGGGTAACGCAGCGGAAGAGGATCTATGAACCAGACTGGGATTTTGTTTTCCAAAGCCGACCGTGCCGCCTCCTGGACACCGTCGGACCCTTCCATTATGAGAACCGCATTTTCCTTCTCGGCAGTTTCATAGAGAATTACAGAATGATACGGAAGTCGTCGCACACCGGAGATAATTTCGTTGCGCAAAGCATTGGGTAGCTCAACGCAGATACAATCGGGCTTCTCGTTTCGGACATAAGTATTCACCAGGACCGAGAATTCAACCCGGTAGTGCAGGACCCCAATGAGCGTAATGTTGCCGAACCTGACGAGATCAGACCAGTTTTGGCCCATCAATTGAGGCACGGTCTTCTCCGGTGATTTGTAGGAGTGATTGGTCAAGAGCCTTCCGTTCATCGAACTTCGAATCGGATTTTATCAATCTATGAGCGTACCTGGCGATGTTCAGTCCGTCGCGGATGCTCAAATCCTCGTCTCTTGTGTGCGATTGCTGAAGTATGGCAACCACCTGGCGGATGAGATCATCGGACGGCCCATCCAGCTTGCCCCTGAGGATGCGATATTCTTCGTCTCGGGTCGGGAAATCCATGTGTATGGCAGGCTGAAGTCGAGAATGAATGTATTCGGGGACCTCGAAGGTGGAAGCATCTTCGTTCATTGTAACACATACCCTGAATTCGGGTCGTGCCTTGATCTCGACTCCGGCGACTATCGAGTACACGCTGCGCCGCATGTCCAGAAGAGGGGCGATTGATGCCCAACTTTTTTCACTCATTCTGTTGCCTTCATCGAGGAGGCAGATTCCGCCGCGTACCATGGCCGTGACCAGTGGCGAAGCCATGTACCGAATTTTATTGTTGTCTGCTATGACTGGTGACACGATGAGATCCTCGGGCTTGGTGTCAACGGTACACTGGGTGATGTACAGATCCTGTTTCATCTCCTTGGCGGCCGTGATCGCCAGAGAGGTCTTCCCAACGCCGGGCTTCCCCAATATTCTGGGCTGCATAGGTGGATCGAAGTCGTCCTCGGACCATGCAGCCAGCAGTTGCGTGAGGGGCTCTTTCATCCCCACCCATTCCACCTCCAGTTCAGGTGGATCTACCAGATAAATATCCACGCCTTTCGAGGTAATCTTGTCCAAGTTCTTGGTCATTTTCATCCTGTCTTCTCGGTTTTCGGCTCAAGCGACCACAGGTCGTACCGGGGAGTGCCTGTAATCGCTCGCCAGCGCTGGGGAATCAAGGAGTGAAAACTCGCGTTCCGCTGTCTCAGCCTTGGCATTGCAGGAGATCAGCTCGTCTCGCTCGCAATGACAATTTTCATCTTATGTGCGCCAATGTTTATGAATTCCTCAGCATTATGGCTTGATTGTAGGCGAGGAAACTCGTGCTGTCAACCGACAGCCGAACGGCAAAGGGCAGGGCGAGGGATGAATCTGTTTCTGAAGGGCAGGTAGTACGGGCATTTCCATGAAGTCATTACGGCAGTAAGGTATGTCCTTTGCCACTGCATACAGATCCAGACTGGAACTCAAACCCACCTGGAGAAAACCACATTGGACAACAGGCGACCTTTAGGAGTGAGAGCAAGGTGGTGTCGGTCAAGAATGAAAAGACCGGCCGGTTCCAGATCTCCGATCGTGTTCACTACGAAAGTTCGAGCATCTATTGAGTAACGTTTGCCTATAAACTCCAGATCGATCCCTTTCACCAGTCGTAGCCCCATGATGAGGGCGTCTTTGAATCGGATCATCGGGGTTAGCTCAGCCCGCGAAGCAAAAGGCAGTCTGTTGTTCTGCACGGTCTGTTCGTATCGTTCCAGATCCTCGATGTTCGCGTACCGATGGTGCCCAGTCATTCCGTGCGCACCGGGTCCCAATCCAATATAGATCTGGTCCTGCCAGTATTTGAGATTGTGTCGAGCGAAAAGACCTTTTCGGGCAAAGTTCGACAGCTCGTAATGCTCGTACCCGGCCTCCTTCGCGAACAGGCAAATGTCTTCATAAAGATCCGCGGATAAATCGTCGTCAAGAGGCGGTATCCGCCCGTCACGTATCAGCGCTTCGAGTTTCGTGCCGCGCTTCAGTTCCAAAAGATAGATCGAAAGATGCTCCGGCCCTAGTTCAATGACCTTCTCCAGACTGTATCGAAGCGACCCGCGGGACTGCCCGGGAAAGCCCACGATGAGATCCACCGAAACATCCTCAAAGCCTGCATTGCGCAGGTCCTCATAGGTTGCGACGGTTTGCCGTGCGGTATGCGGCCTCCCCATGGAGTCCAGCTCGATGTCGTGTGCGGACTGCATCCCCAGGCTGACCCGGTTTACTCCTGCCTGCCGGAATTCGCGGACCGCGGATCGGGTGGCCGTCGCGGGGTTGATCTCCATTGTAATTTCGGGCGTTTGGGTGACACGAAAAGATGACTGAACAGCTTCGATCAATTTCGCTATTTTGCTTGGGGGCAAGAGGGAAGGGGTGCCGCCTCCGAAGTAGATGGTGTCCACAAATGTGTCGTCAGAGACGGAGCCGGATGCCGACTGCCCGCTCCTTAATCGGATTTCTTTGATGACGGAATCGACGTAAGGATCTATTAGACCGGCTTCATAGAGATTCGTCACAAATGCGCAGTAATGACAGCGGCATATACAAAACGGCACGTGTATATATATTCCAACGGGGCCGAGGGCCGGAGGAAATACGGGATCAAAGGTGTTCATGGCAGTTTCGGTTGATGGCATGGATACAGTAGGTGGCAAGCGGACGTAACGCTAATCGTGGCGGAATGCCCCAACTCGATAGTATTAGCTGCTTTTCAGTTCAGGCCAACGCGGGAGACTAGCCAAGACTTTAACATCCCTAAGTGCCGCAGAGTGAGTCCCGATCATTTCCTGCCTCTGTGCCTTCCGTGCTTAGGCATCCGGCAAGGGTAGGGTGGTTCCAGAACCGGAGCAGGCTGCATTTGACCCGGACAGCAATAGGACGGCGGAGGAGGATAGTCGCAACCATAGGACCCCTCGCCACCATAGCGCGACCGCCACTGCATCCTCTCTCCATAGCTCACTCCCCACAAGCTGAGCGCCCGTACGAGCTTTGTCCACAGGCAGTGCCTGTTGGAGCCATAGAAGACATTATGCTCAATCCTACAACTAAAACCAACCCTCTTAGAATAGCCTTCAACATAACTCTCCCTCTCTCTTGAAGCAGGCGGCATAAATCTCACCGTCGAGAAGTATATTATCAGACTTTTTGGTGCACAGGGGAAGATTTTTGACGGCGCCGTAGTGTTCCTGGCAACTTGCAGACAGCGGGAGGAGCATTGTGATCCGCGAATATCCAAATACCAACCAAGTTCAGTGGGGATCCGGTGACGGACAAACAGCGACGAGCACCTGAGGAAGCACTTGAGCTTCTACTCTCGTGAATCTAATGCTTAAGCGCTCTTTGACGGAGGGTTTACGATGCGAAGGCCCCAGAGGATGAGCGCAAAGGAAATAAGACCTGTCGGCCCGGACGAATACGCCACGCCTCTGATCAGAGCCTCTTGAAAGGCACTTCCGTGTGCAGCTCCTGCCGCCAGCGGCATTGTTTCGTTGCCGACTCCCCAGATGCCGGCCATCACGTATGCGGCCAAGATAGCGAAAGCCGAATAGAGCAGAAACCAGAACGCAATTCGTGAAGTTGCGACGCCGAGATTGAGCTTGGGCCACAACAGCCCCAGAGCCAACAGCATAACGCCCTGTAACGCGCTAAGCCTATGTACCTGACAGTCCAAGGGGCGGCGAGGCCAGGTGTGGAATCGCGAAGCCTTCTAATGACGTGAACAAGAAGAGGGCAATGCCGAACTGGAGCAGACGACAGCCCTGACGTGATAGTACGATAGATGTGTTCATGAGTCCTCCGATACCAGGCCGTTTGATTGCGGCCCAAATTGGAACTGATGAACTGCACAAGCGTCGGCGTCGCTTACTACGCGGCGAACAGAGTGGGACGTATCGCGGATTCGATCTCGTGAGAGACGCCATGTCTCGTAAGGCGGGAGACCCCAGGATGACACTCCACTACCAATTGGGAGTCGAAAACGTAGTTGCTCGCAGCGCTGTGCGATGACCTCGCGCCCGGGGCGGGACGGATCATGGCGAGTCGCAGGCAGGCACCGCGGAGGAATGGGGAAAGAGAATAATCCACCACATCGTACGCAGAATGGTCTCGTACTTGGACAGCAGAATTTCTCCGTATCGAAGTGGGACCTGCGCGCTTCCCGACCTCCACGGCTGCCTTGCGGCCCATAGGCAATAAGCTATTAAAATTTGCTAGAGATTGCCGTCTGGGCCATTCCTGCGAAGTCCACAAAAGGGAAGAATCTCTGAGGAGCCTACCTATCCCCGCATTTCTGCCATAGCCGTTTCATGCCGCTTTCGCAACTCCTCGAAAGGTACGTCCTCTTTGTGCGTTGCGAGCGACCAGGAATGGCCGAAGGGATCGGTTACTTGTCCGAAGCGATCTCCCCAAAACATGTCCGCAACCGGCATTGATACCTTGGCGCCGGCCGAGACAGCCTGGTCGAATACTTGGTCAACATCCTTTACGTACAAGAAAATATTGACCGCCGTACCACCTAAAGCCTGAGGAGAACGACAGTCGCCGCTTTCCATCTCGTCGGACAACATGATAATGGAATCACCGATCCTGATCTCAGCGTGGCCGATTTTTCCGGGAGGACCTTCAATGCGATACAGTTCCTCGGCCCCCAAAGCCTGTTTATAGAAATCAATGGCTCCGGCAGCATCACGTACAACTAAATACGGAGTCACAGTGTGAAAACCTTCTGGGATTTCTTTTGCTTGACTTGCCATTGTTCTTTCCTCGTCAATTCAGATTGCGTTTCAATTGGTCAAGATTTTAACAAAATGTAATCATCGTCTTGAGAATGGGAAGAGGCCGAGGAACGGAATTGCGCGGCAGCCATGCGATCTCGAACATTTTTCGGGTCTGTAACTGCTTGCGAATACTTTCGATACCCCCATACAAGTTGCGTCTCCGGAATATAACCTCCATCATAATGGTATATTAACGGAAAATAAATGTGATTGCTTGAAGTCGCTTGCTTTGGGATTTACTGACGTGTTTTTGAAGAAGTATATCTAATGATTACAATATGTTATTGGCTGGGGGACGAGGATTCGAACCTCGGTTAACGGGGCCAGAACCCGCCGTCCTGCCGCTAGACGATCCCCCAAGCAGTTCATCATCTTAGATTTCGAGTGACAGCATGTCAAGATCAAAATCCAAGGATCTGTTTTGGCTATCTCTGTGGCGCTCGCCAACGAGAAGAGCGTGCCGACCATTGCGATCTTTTCCAAAAAAGTGCAATGCTAATACGGTCTAACTAGACCAAACTGAGATCAATGCAATGATAGACACGCACAATCACCTTCTCCCAGGCATTGATGACGGCGCCCGAGACATGGAGGAAACTTTGAGAATGTGCCAGGTGGCCCTGGATGACGGAATTAGAGTCATTGTTGCGACCCCTCATTCTTTTGACGGAAGGTTTCGTAATCACGCGGACCCAATAAAATTCCTCGTCCGGGAGCTGAATGCAGCGTTGACTTCGGCCGGTCTTGACTTAAGAATTGTGCCGGGAATGGAAGTCCGAATTGTGGCAGACCTCCTTGAACTAGTAGCAGATGGAAAAATCCTCCCCTTGAACGAAGGAAAGTACATTCTACTCGAATTCCACCCCTCTCAATTGCCCGCGGGTTTTGAAAATTTGGCTCGCCACCTTGCCTCATCAGGGTTCGGCCTGATCCTCGGTCATCCGGAAAAGAACTCGGCAATTCAGCGCGATCCGGAATATCTCTTCCATTTGTTGAACGAGTTCAAACCTTGGGACATTCTCATTCAGGTCTCGGCGGACGCTCTAACCGGAGAGCATGGACTTCGCGCGGCAATGACAGCCAAGACGCTTTTCAGACACAATCTTGTCCACATCATCGCGACTGACGCCCATTCTTCGAGCAAGAGAGCCCCACGCTTGTCAGAGGCGGTGGAGGTGGCTTCGAGCCTGATTGGAAGAGAAAACGCCTTGAAAATGGTTCATGAAATACCTAAGGCAGTGCTCGAAGGACGAGCCTTTCCGGAACCGCTGGAACCCATGAATCCCCGGCGCTGGTGGCGGATCTTTTGATGCGAGCCGGCGGTCCCCGATGCCTCAACTGCTGAATTTTGCAGGGAAATAGCAGGGGCCGAGTTGTTCCCGGCGATGGAATCCCACAAGAAATGGTGCCGGCCATGTCTAAGAGGTGCTGTTTGTTTTGATGATGTGTTGATAGGCTTCCCGGATGAGGTGAAATTTCTTGTTGGCAAATTCCACAAAATCGGCCGGTAAGCCCTTTCCTTGAATTACGTCGGGATGATACTGTTTCACCAAGCTGCGATATTTTGCTTTAATTTCTTCAGCCCCATCGGTCTTCTTACAATTGAGAATGGCATAGTACTTGTTGACATTATCAGCTTCCGGGCCATTCTCCTCACGAGGAGCAAATTTGTTGAACACAGCTCCATACGCTCTCAGAAGTTCCAATAAATCATCCCAACCCGTCTTAAAGGCCATGTCAAGGGGAGTCTCCCCGTACCTGTTTCCGGCATTGACGTCGGCTCCTGCCTTGATGAGCAACAGGACCATTTCCATGTCTCCACTTTCAACAGCTCCCATCAACGCAGTCTTTCCGCTTGCTCGGCTCCTGAAATCTATCTTGGCCCCGCAACTCACCAGGATTCCGGCTATTTCGTAGTGTCTTCTCTCAGATGCTCTTATCAACGCTGTTTTTCCACTTCTCCCTCCAGTGGCATTAACTCGGGCGCCCATTTTCAGCAAATATCTTACCATCTCAACATGTCCGTTCTGGGTGGCCACCATTAAGGCTGTCTTTCCACGGTTCGTTCTCCTGGCATTGACGTTGCCTCCAGCCCCTATGAAGCGCCTTGCGTCATCCAATCTGCCCGATTCGCATGCTCCCAGGAATTCTCGCACGGGTTGGGTCTTCGTCTTTGACCTCGGCAGGGTTGTCCACCATCTGCTCGGCGATTTGGTAATCTTAGTTCTGTGGGTAATCCGGGCCAAGTCCTGTTCGGTCTTCAATATACGAAAACCTACGAACGAGCGTTTCACCCTGAGCTTGATGTAGAATACGGCAAGCACAATGCCAGTGCCGGCGGCGCCCAACAGGAACAGATCTATGATGAATTGCGTGTTATGCATTGTACGCCGGAGCGAGGTCAAACTTGAATTTGTTAAGGAACCCTCGCGAAAATTTGCGTTCACTTGCGGATAATGGTGCTGTGACAATCAAACAAACCAAACGCATCAACTGTTCGGCTTGCGAAGACGCTCCACATTTTGCCTCGGATACCAAAGCTTATTCGATGAAAGAGACCTTACTCGAGTAATAGATGCGACCAATTGGTTGATGGAACCACCACTGGAAACACGTGCGGCCCGTAAGCCCGACAATAAGTAGTCCTATGATAGTCTTTCCGGGCATTCCGATCAAGAAAATTGTTAAAGAAGTGTAAAGGTTTGGTTAGTACGGCGGATGATATGTAGGTTCGCCATCTTCCCTATTCTAGGAGTCGGTGGAGCATGTTGCATGTCGCATTGTGGCACGGCATGACGTGCCCGGGTGCCAAGCAAAGCATTAAATGGAGTTCATTGCACCGGCATAAGTTTGTCATCGCTTGCTCCAGTGTCCCTCGCCACGAGCGATCTTTCTCCTTTAACCGCGAGACTACTCCCCGCAAGTAGCCGGATTTCACCCCTCGCAATCACAGAGGCCGGAAGGTTCTCCACGCAAGCAAATGGATGTGCCGTTATAACGAAACTCTTGGCAAGGTATCCCCCCATGATATATACTTCGTCTCTCAAGAAATTTTTCCGGGGCGCCGCAAGCGTCTGAAACACCAATTTCGCGAATGAGGTGAGACCGGAACTCAGACATATCGAGAAGGTCGACGGCTTAGATAGGACCTCAGAATCGTCAGTTGTAATTTCATTCTCCGGTGACGAGACACTCCAGATCGTCGACGGACGAAAGCGCCGGGTAGCATTCCCATTGTTCGGAGATGGCATCCCCAAAATTGTTTTGCAGCCTTTAATATCCCATGACGTTGATTCAGCCGATGCCGCAACGTTGGCCTATAACTCATTCCAGGAGGTGATCGCCGAAAAGAACCGCCGGACGCCCATGAGTGCCAACCCCCGCGGTGGAGGATTGGCAAATCCATTCTAAACTTTCCTATCGTATGAGGAGGGAGCGACATGAATGCATTGAAGAAGATTCTGTTTGTAATGATCCTTGTTACTCTGGCGACTTGGATTGGCTGGACTCCGCCGGCAATGTCGGCCGGCGCTGTCAAGGTAGGCTTCATGGCCCCTTATGTAGGCGTTTATGCGAAGTTGGGCATGGACATGGACAAAGGCTTCAAGATGTACATGGATGAAGTCGGGTGGAAAGGCGGAGGCCGCAAGATAGAGATGATTAAGTCGGATACCGAGGCCAAGCCGTCTCTGGGACCTACCAAGGCAAAAGAGCTCGTTGAAAAGGATAAGGTCGACATTATAGCCGGCATCGTGCACAGTGGTGTGGCAATGTCCGTCAGAGATTACGTCACAGAAAAAAAGATTCCTCTTGTCATTACGAACGCGGGCGCTCCGGCACTGACAGCAGCGAAAAAGAGCCCCTACATATTCCGTGTGTCATTCGCCAATGGTCAACAGGACCTTGCGGGTGGCTGGTATGCATATAACAAAGAGGGCTACAAGAAAATGGTGCTTGTTGCGCCTGACTATTCCGCGGGCCATGACAAGGCCAAGGGCTTTGCGAAATATTTCAAAGAGTCAGGGGGCACGGTCGTCAAAGAGATTTATAATCCATTATCTACGCAAGATTTCGGCCCTTATCTTATAGAGGCCAAGAAGGTGGGCAAGGACATTAACGCAACCTGGAGTTTCGAATCAGGAAGCGACTCGATTCGATTTGTTACCCAATACGCAGAATTCGGCCTGAAGAAGCTCGCTCCTTTGTTCTGCGTGGGGGACACGATTGATGACGCTTTCATCCCGTCCATGGGTGACGCGGCCTTGGGTTCCAAGACCTATACGCACTATTGCATTTCCATAGATAATCCGCAGAACAAAAAGTTTGTCGCGGACTACCGGAAGAAATACAAGCAAGATCCCAGCATGTTCTCGGAAGCGGCATACATAGGGGCGAAAGCCATCGTTGAGACACTCAACGCGATTCATGGCGAAGTCGAAGATAAGCCCGCATTCCTTGCCGCTATGAGGAAAGTGTCATTCGCGGCACCTCGCGGCCCGTTCAAATACGATGCCAATCAGAACGTGATCGAGAATGTGTACATCACAAGTGTCGAAAAAGTTGGGAACAAGATTCTGAACGTAGTAAAAGGCGTGATCCCCAATGTCGATCAAAATTGGAGCCCCCCTAAATAGGGCTTGCTCAAACATGTCCTTCGGGGCCAATGCTCTGATGAAGAGTTGACCGCCCCGAAGAACTTCTCAGAGGTCCTCACATATACGCAGTAAGCATTCACTTACGCGCGGGGAGAATTTGTCATTGCGAGTCCCGCCTCCCGCGGGACGAAGCAATCTTTTCCTTTAAACGCCGCTAAGATTGCCGGTGGGACGTCCCGCGCGGAACGCGGGATTGCCCGTCATCCCTAATGAACAGGCTGTCCCGCGCCTCGCTGGACTGTCCCACCATGCACTCCTCGCAATGACAAGATGAAGAAGATCCCCCGCATACGTGAATGGTGACTATACGCACCTAATTCTCCTGACAAGAACCAAGGAGCAGAACAGATGGAAGGTTTCACGCCTTGGCCCCCGGAATTCGCTCAAAGATACAGATCTGCCGGCTATTGGATCGACAAAACTATCAGCGAAGTCATGGATGAGAGTTTCGCTCGCTTCGAGTCGCGAACCGCTCTTGTCGTGGATACCGGGCATAGGTTTACGTACGGGGAGTTGGGAAAACGGGTACACCGACTGGCCTTGCACCTGAATAGTCTGGGGTTGAAGGTTTACGATCGGCTGGTGTTGCACATGCCCAACGTGGCTGAACTGGTGATTACTTACTTGGCCGCTATCAAAGCAGGAGTAATTCCCATCATGGCGCTGGCCGCCCACCGGGAGACGGAGATCGGATATTTTGTCAAACTCTCCGAGGCGCGGGCTCTGGCTATCACTGCTTCTTTCAAGGGTTTCGACTATCAGCAAATGGCAGCGGCGGTTCAGGCCAAAAATCCTACGCTCGAGAATGTACTCGTCGCCGGCGGCGACCCAAGAACGGGTTATCACTCCATTGATGCTTTTCTAGCGGATCCGATTGAGGAAAGAGTAAGCACTGCCGGGCTTCCCAGGCCGGATCCCGATCTACCCGCGGCGATAATTCTTTCCGGCGGCACAACCGGTGATCCGAAGCTGGTTCCCCATACCCACAACGATTACGTGTACATTTCTCGGCGCAATGCCGAAATTTGTGAGTTTGACCGGGACACCATCACGCTGATTGCGATTCCGCAAGGCCACAATTTCGCTCTAGCCACCCCGGGTCTTCAGTCGGTGCTCTTTAGCGGCGGCTGCGAAGTGCTGTCAAGCGACCCGTCGGCGGGTGGAATGATGGGAATGATACAAAAATATGGAGTTACGCATTGTTCTGCCGTTCCAACAATTATTCTGGGTATGCTCGATCACCCGAAACTATCCGACTATGACCTAAGCTCCCTGAAGGTCATTTTGACCGGCGGGGCAAAATTGAACCCAGAGATAGCCATACGCATACGGCCCGAACTCGGCTGCGAAGTCCAACAAGTTCTTGGAATGGCTGAAGGCTTTTTGTTCTGGACGCGACTCGGTGAACCGGACGAAATCAATCTCTATACCCAGGGGCGTCCGCAATCGCCTGCTGACGAGCTCAGGATCGTGGACCCCGCTACCGGAGCCGACGTTCCCCCGGGTGAGATGGGAGAGGCCTGGGGCCGCGGCCCCCACACTATTCGTGGATATTATCGTGCCCCTGAACGTAATGCCGTGGCGTTCTCACCCGACGGATTCTACAAAACAGGAGATTTGGTTCGGCTCCATCCAAGCGGGAACGTGATATACGAAGGCCGCATCAAAGATTGCATCAACCGGGGCGGTGAGAAAATAAGCGCGGAAGAAATTGAAAATCATCTCCTGGCCCACCCCAAAGTGGCCAACTGCGCCTGCGTGGCCATGCCGGACCCTATTCTCGGAGAACGGACCTGCGCTTACGTGATCCCAACTCCTGGAGAGGCGCTGACTTTGGCGGAACTCTGTGAATTTCTTGTCAACGAACGCAAGATAGCAAAATTCAAGCTTCCGGAGCGTCTCGAACTGGTGGATTCTTTCCCGGTGACTGCTGTAGGAAAACTCAGCAAGAAGATGCTTCGCGAAATGATAGCGGCAAAGGTTTCGGGTGAGAGACAAGCCAATCAGGCCGCTGCACGTTGACGGCAATTGGGTGCAGTGAGAATCATGCGAGTTCTGGGTACACCACAATTAATTGACAAGTGATGTGGGATTGATTTGGGGTCAGGTCTTGCTTCTTGCGCATTTTGCTCGTGTTGGACAGAGGGACAAGCTGCGATCTGACTCACGCAGGGATCAAGACCTGAGCCAAGGACAGACCCGCCTGACCCTTGCCTGACCCCTACTCACAGGGGCTTTCCTTTCGGCGAGGCCTTGGCCTCGTCGTCATTCCGGCGGGGGCCGGAATCCAGGTTTTCGTAATCTTCTCTGGACCCCGGCCTTCGCCGGGGTGACGGCGCTAGTAGACGGCGTTCTCTTAAGTCAACAGCATTGGGCCGGCGCTGCCGGCCAAGGAGTTCTCATTCTTTTGAACGCGAAATGGTTCAACACACCACCCGCTACTCCTCTTGCTGGAAGATATCCTTCGCAAGAAGGATCGCCGACATTGCTGTGGGCCACCCTGCGTAAAAGGCGAGATGCGTAATCAATTCGACGATTTCATCCTTGCTGATGCCATTCTCAAGAGCCCGCGCGAGATGGAAGGGCAACTGCTCGGTGCGGTTGAGCGCGACGAGAGTCGCGACCGTGATCAGACTACGGTCGCGCTTTGACAGGCCGGGCCGTTCCCAAATGTCTCCAAAGAGAACATCCTCAGTGAGTTCAGTGAGCTTCGGAGCGACTTCGCCGATAAGCTCGCGTACGGTCGGAGTGGGCTGGTTCGATGCCATTGTTTCCTCCTTGGTGTATAAGTATACCGATTCCCTTTCGAGCAAGTGATTCCGTGATTTTGGTGGGACAGTCACGCCCGGGCGTGATTGCCTGTCGTCATGCCCGCGTACGCGGGCATCCAGACTGGACCCCGGATCGGAGTCCGGGGCGACGAATAGCAGGCAGTCCCGCGTTCCCGCGCGGGATGCCCCACCACATCCTGTTTTGGGATTGTTACTTGCTTGATGGCGCATTGTTATTAGATCTCTATCATCTCGTATTCTGACGTACCTAGACCTATCTCCTCTCCATAAGTGATCTGCATGAGGCCACGGGTATGTTGCCAGACCGCGCCGAATTTGTCTTGTCCGGAAGCCACTGGCCGATCTAGAATTGATCGCTCGATACTCGCCTGAGCCGTCACCAGATCATAGCTCGCCTTGTCCAGTGCGACGGGATCCGTCGAAGCGAGGATGCCGATGTCAGGAACGATTGGCGAGTCGCTCCAAGGCACGCAGTCGCAATCCGGGGTGATGTTGAGAAGGAAGTTCATGTAACATACTTTGCCTGTCTTGTTCTTAACCGCTCCGTACGCGTATTCGGTCAATCTTTCCATGAACTCCGGAATATCTGAAAACCAGTCGGGCTGTACGGCTGTCTCCTGGCACACGGTAACGCACTCGAAACACCCGATGCACTTTTCCTGGTTCACGACAGACTTACCGTCCTCCACGAGCACTGCCCCTGCCGGACACGCTTCTTCACACAGTCCGCAGCCAATGCATTTTGCCTGATCCACAGTGACTCGGGCTGAATGCTGTTCTCGCCTGCCCCCATTCGATGCGCACCCCATGGCAAGATTCTTGATTGCTCCAGCGAACCCCGCGACCATGTGCCCCTTGAAGTGAGAAAGGACCACCATAGAGTCCGCCCGGTAAATGTCCTGTCCGATGGAAACCTCCTTGAGCCGCTTGAGATTGACTTCGACCTGAACCGCATTGTGGCCGCGGATGCCATCCGCGATGATTACCGGGGCACCTACCACGGAAAAGGCAAATCCGTGTTCGAACGCCGTAACGATATGATCTACCGCGTTCATTCGGGTGCTCATGTAGAGGGTATTCGTGTCGGTAAGGAATGGCTTGCCCCCGGCGGTCTTCACTTTGTCCACGATCTGCCTGACATACATGGGCCGCAGGTGAGAATCGTTTCCGTGCTCTCCAAAGTGGAGTTTGATGGCGGTCAGATCTTCCTTTGCTACGATCTTATCCAAACCTACGGCCTCGGCCAGCCGCCTCACTTTGGCAATTTTGTTATCCAGATGGCTTCTTGTCCTTGCGTTGCAAAAATATACAGGTGACGGCATGTTTCCTCCTATTCTTCAATCGTGGTCCGTCGTCCGTAGTGATGGCTCAGTTTTCGAGGTAAAATCACGGCCGACTGTTGCCTCATGATAGGGTTAACATCCGGAACATTCCATACACGATTCTACGAAAGTCTTGCCTATTCCTGCCGGATCTGCCAAACCCGGCGAGACTGTTGCAGAAACCTTGTGTGTTCCGCGCGGAAACGTATTGCCGTAAACTCACAAGGCGAGTCTGCAAGGAGGACGAGAGCAGTGAAAATGGCTGAAAAAGAACGGCTGGTCGAATTGCTGAGAAAACTCGCTGCGCAGGAAGGCATCTCGCAATCCATCCTGAATGGTGTTCAGTTCATGCGTGCTAACAATTCCTATCCCCGTGCGCCGGTGATATACGACCAGCGCATCGTCATTGTAGGACAAGGGCGCAAGAAAGGTTACTTGGGTGATCAGGTCTACACTTATGGTGCTTACAACTACCTGGTGCTCGCCGCGTCACTCCCATTCGAGTGCGAGACGGAAGCGAGCCCGGAAAAGCCCTTGCTCGCCGTGTCGATCCAAGTCTCTTCAGTCGGGCTGGGAGAGTTGCTCGTGGACATGGATGGAGATGCCGACGACGACCGACCCGCCCCACTGGGGATCTATTCAACACCGTTAACTGATGCGCCGATTAGTGCAACCGTCCGCCTATTGGAATGCCTGTGCTCCCCCATGGACAGTCGCATTTTGGGGCCACAGATCGTGCGGGAAATCACGTATCGAGTGTTGTGCGGGGAACAGGGTGGGGCTTTGCGGGCACTGGCGACCCGGCACAGTTCTTTCGGCCAAATCGCTCGGGTTCTAAGGCGAATCCATTCGGAATACTCCAATGCGCTCGACGTTGAGACATTAGCCGAAGATGCCAGCATGAGCGTGTCGACATTCCACCGGACCTTCAAGGCGGTCACAGCCACCTCACCCCTGCAATATCTGAAAAGCATTCGACTGCACAAGGCGCGGTTGTTGATGCTCCAGGAAGGACTCAATGCCGGCACCGCTGCGGCGCGGGTCGGCTACGAAAGCGCCTCCCAGTTCAGCCGTGAATTCAAACGCTTCTTTGGGAACAGCCCTGTTGTTGAGAGTGCAAAGATGCGGGGAATGGAGCGCCTGTTACCCACTCTGTCGACAGAGAGTGGATCGTTCGCTTGACTCCGTTACACAGACAACGTTCGCATTGCTGCTGTCGCGAGTTCAGGGACGATTTTGAAAGGAGAAGCGGGTGTCTCGGGTCAAATCTTGCTTTTTGTCTCATCGAGATCGCGGCGCAGATGGGGCTCCATTGCTCCCTGGTGAGCAGAACTGCCCAGCGCGAAAGGCAGTACTCAAGAAGCAAGGCCTGACCACATCGCGCGGAGTATCATCGCCAAAGTGATGCGACCAACGGGATGCAGCGGGAGGATTGCAAAAACGGACTAATGCTAAGAAAATAGACCTAACCACGAGTATTGCGGGTGCGAAAATTGATTGACGGAGCGGCATTGGGTGAAGTATGCTCAATGCTCAATAGGAGTGCAAAAAGAGCTTTCTCAAATCCACCACGATGGTTTGGTCTCTTCGCGGTCTCGCGGGAGCTTGTCGCATAAGCGATTTAGATTTGCGGAACCGGTGTTGGGAATCTAACCGGTCTCAGGACATCCAAGGTAAAGAACTGCCGCATGATGTCGGTCAATTGGGAAGGATGAGATGAGTGCTGATACCCCAGCTATGAATAATGGGCCTCGCGGTTACGTCATCCGCGCCCTAGTCACAATCCTTGCTATCTTTGCCTATGGCTGGATAATTTTTCTGCTTAACCCAGTGGCAACCTTGGGAACAGCTAAGTTTGCCTCCAAACAGTTTGAAAATAGTGATATCGGATATGCAGTATCACTATTCGGAATGGATTTTTTTAAGAATTTGGGTGTTCCAACCGTAGTAATCGTGCTGGTCCTCATTTGGATCTGGTGGAAACCCATTAAGTCTTTTTTCAAATCGAATGGGGCACCGCTTGCAATGATGGCTCTTGTCCTGTTAACAAGCACGCAGCTATTTGCCTACTATGATAAGACGGACTACACCGAGGCTTACTTTGTTCTTCCAAACGAGTCAGCCTTCTTTATCCCGGACGTCGGAGCCAACAAGAGTAGTCAGAGCCAATTCGGTTCTGAGCAGTATTTGAGGGAGAATAAGATTGCGGCCAAGAGGTTCATCATCCCGCATGCCAAACTTGCCGGCTCTGGTGCCTGGAGTGACTTCTACGTACCGACCGGCCGGTTGATTATAGTCGACCGCACGCCATACAACCGTGAGTGGGTTAAATCCATATCGCGAGGAACTTCAGCCAGGAATCAAGGATTCCCGGTCCAAAGCAAAGAAGGGCTCAATATCACGGTTGGAATAGCCATTGCTACTTCGGTGACTGAAGATGACTCACCCAGGTTTCTGTTCCGTTTTGGTGTGAAGCCTCCTGTAGGCGATCGAACCAAGCCTCAGGTTATTTTTACCTCTGTGTATTACGGACGTAGTCTTACCGAAGTGATGGACGGTGTCGTAAGAGACAAGGTTCAAGCTTTGTTAGGCAATGAGTTTACCAAGCGTGCTTTCGATGAGGCTAACGCACAAGCCGAACAGATTATGGCGAGTGTCCAGACAAACCTCGAAAAATATCTGAAGTCAGTTGGTATCACACTTGATTACATCGGCTGGGCTGACACATTTGAGTTTGACGCTTCTGTGCAAAATGCGATTAACCGGCGCTATATAGCGACGCAGGATGAGGCGATTGCGCAACGACTGAGTCCGTACACGTCAACCATACAAAGTCTGGCAGCGGCTGAAGCACTGAGGTCCTTCGGCAACAAGACGGATGGAAAGCTTCCTACCAACGTCTCGTTGTGGTGGCTTCCATCCAGGCTGAGTGAGTTCTTGGAAGGACTGTTGAATCCAAGATCTGAAACGGCTCTCCCCACAGGAAAAGCTCCAAAGAAATAGCCTAACCGACGGCTTAATCGAGACCGCGATCGTTGCGGAACTTCAGTAGGTGGGGCATGGGGTAGGGCCTTGCTTTTTTGGGGCAGGGAGATCGTCGCGCAGGTTGAGTTCCGTCACTCGAGGCGGGCAGAACTGCCCTGCGCGAAAGCCAGCAGTCGAGAAACAAGACCTGACACACCGTCCTGCGCACTAGGCGCGAGACCGGCAATGACAAGCTTTCGCCGCGCGTAACTGAGGGATTGCATGGATTCCGGAATTTTGCTTGACAGGTGTATGCAGTTTATGTGAGATCTAGATTAAGTAAATGTGTCGTAATTTATCGGTTCGGAGCAAAGCTCGATAGTAGGTGTTCCCTCTTTCGCGTGCTTGGCCCCAGATCGCTCCGGAAGCGGAGCTTCCACGTTTTTGCCGGAGCACGGATTTTGGGATGATGGGGGTTTGTGCAGCTCGCAGCCCGATGTGCTGTAGCGGCTTTCGCAAGACGACTTCCGGGCCGGGACACCTCTCGGCGTGTGAGTGCTCGGTATCCATTTTGTTTTGAATCCGTAGGTCGGAAGTACTGTGTGGGGGTAGAGGTATGGCTGGGCACGGTCGTTCGTTCAGATGGGGGCTGGCTGTTGTTGCCGGGCTTTTGACTTGTTTGTCTGCAAGTGGTTTGCAAGCACAAAGCCTCGCAGCGTTGCCTTGGGTTGGGGCGCTCGATTGGGGCGCGGTGAGGGTAACCCCAGAGGTGAACGTTGGATACCAGTCAATGGGAGTGAATTTTAATTTACCCGCCCGCCTGCTTCCGGGCAGCCTTCTTGTAGGCGTTCCGATATCCGGTAATAGTAGTGTGGACCTCAAGTTGCGAGATGCCAATGTAGGTGTAGGCTCAGTGGGGCTGGACTTCACCACGAATTCCCCATTCAGTTTGTTTTTGAGTGGCGAGGGGAGTTTGAAAAGAAATGTGGGCGCCGTCACCACGGAATATCCGGGCCTGGAGAATTTGGGATTGTCCTTTCCGGTTCAATGGAATGCACCAGAATTTCAATATTGGGCCATCGAAGGCGGAATTGGTATATTCTGGAGACCAGGGTACTCGCTGGTATGCGGTTTGAGGCGAGAGAAAGTGTCGGTTCAGCTTAGGGAACCTTCTCCGTCTTCCATTAGCTTGGGACCGGTACCTCCGCCGATAGTCCTGCAACTCAATGCAATCGAAAGTTTTGGGGATTTCGAAGAGAATTCGTGGATACCATACTTCGGCATTAAGATAGCCGGACCGGGCTATCGGTGCACTATCATTGGAAGTCCATTTGTCGCCACGGAAATTAGGTTGCCCTTATCGGCGATTTCCAATTTTAGGAGTGGTGTAATTTCCGGAGGATTATTTTCCGGTTACACTCAGAATCGGTCTGTTACCTGGGACTATAAAGTGAGCGATCCCAGCCTTTTTCTGGAATGCGCGTTAGAGTATGACACCAGTCCGTTTGGATCTGACTCTATCAAATTTACTCCCTGGGTGAAGGGGAGTTGGCTACACTACAGGGGCCGCGGGATTTTGGACGCAAGCACAGTAGTTGCTGATTACTATAGCCACCCCTTCGGCCCTCCTCCCCCTTTCACCGGAGTCAGGGTCCAGAGCACCACTTCTTCTGACACAGACACGGCCACCTTAGGCAGATATTTTGTTGCCGGTGGGGTTAGCGTCCTGTTTTCCTTTTGATTTTTTAGCTTGAGCAGAGCCGTCTCGCGCAGACCCAGTGGGGAAGGGCTTCTGTCTATTTGCGTTGCCTCGTGCTCCATGCAGACAATATTACTTTAGTTCTTAGCCATATATTGCACGTGCCTGGGGTCAAGTCTTGCTTTTTGTCTCATCGAGATCGCGGCGCAGATGTGGCTCCATTACTCGCTGGTGAACAGAACTGCCCAGCACGAAAGATAGAAGTCAAGAAACAAGGTCCGAGTCTTGGCCCTTCGTGACCGCTTCGCTTCCCCGGCGCTTAATTCTTCTTGACATTTGACCCGCTCTGTGGCTTAACGATATATGTTTCAGGTCTTATATTTCATTTCTCTCTTGACGCCGACTGACGATCAAACTTGCAGGCCGTAGATGGCGTGAAGGGTGGTGTACGTAGGGGGTTGGGTATGGGATCACGTTCCGTCGGGCGGATGCTGCTCGTCGTAATCATGGGATCGTTTCTCGCCTGCAATCTGTTTACGGTTGCGGCGTCGCAAGGTATTCAACAATTCCCACAGAGCTTTGCCGGTGTGGCGCCGGGGGACGTTCCTGTAGGAGGGCTTAATCTTGTTCCCTCTAATCCGTTTGTGTTGCCCGGGACCGCTCAGGGGTCTTGGTGGGGCGCAATTTATAACAATTATTGGGACTTTTTAGGAAAGTTAGGGGTGACGAGCGCCCGCGTCGGCATCTTTTACGGATGGGGGAATATAAGAGTCGACGATTCCGTCGGCTTTGGTCAACACAAAGGCCCTCTCCAGTCGGATTTTGCCGCCTTCCACAACTATAGAAAGGCGGATCTGAAGGACGGCTATCTCTCGGGAGTCTTCGGCATAGGCATGCCGAACATGGAATTCCTCACATTCGGTATGGAAACAAATTTTCGCTCTCTTACAAGCTTTAAACAATACACTGAGGCGGGGAACTTCCCTGTTGCCGGCTTACCTCCGGCCAGATGGTATCGGGGCGCTCTAGGTGTTTTGGTTTTAGGGAACGAGGAGTCCGGACTAATAACTCTTGATAACAGAAACAAGTATTGGGCATTTGACTTATGTGGCAGGGTACCGATTTTTCCGGCATGGGACTTGCTTTTGGGTTACAAGTGGAGCTGGATTAAAAGCAATATAGATCCATTAAGCGCTACTGTTGCTCCTGGTGGTGGTGGTGGTGGGTTTGCTACATATCCTGTCTTGCCTGGACAGGCGGGTTGGAGACCTGCGTGGAGGGAGACAGCCCCAACCGCTACCGCGTTTGAAATGTTTCAGCAGATTACTTGGCACGGCCCGTTTATTGGCGTCCGCATGTCAAATGATGTCGGCTACGGCTTTGACTGGTTTTTGGACACCCGCCTCTATCCGTGGCTGTTCGGAGAGTATACGTTTACATGGAGCGGCGCTTTCCTTGACCCGACGCCGAGTATTCACGGTGCGCAATCAACCGTATTTACGGGCGATCGCAGGTTTGCAATTGACGTGGACTTCCGTTGTCGGACTTTATGGAGGAATTTGATCACATTTCAGTTGGAAACTCGCTATTCGTATGCTTCGATGTCGGGTTCGTGTGTCGAATATCAGACAGAGGGCGATATTTATTTTCCCAACGGTAACTACGCTCAGGATACCCCTGAAACCCTCAGCATACGCCAACAATTCTGGACGGTTGGCGGAAGTCTTGAATTAGCCTTCTGACGACGGTCTTGAACCGGGCCTGAGGGCGAAGTTGCTGGAAATTGATGTGCCTGGGGTTAAGTCTTGCTTTTTGCCTCATCGATATCGCGGCGCAGATGTGGCTCCATAGTTCGCTGGTGAGCAGAACTGCCCAGGTCGAAAGGCAGTACTCAAGAAACAAGACCTGACACAACAACCTGCACGCTAGGCGCGAGACCGGCAATGACAGGCTTTCGCCGCGCGTAACTGAGGGATTGCATGGATCCCGGAATTTTGCTTGACGAGCCTTGATTGCGCATCAAAAAAAGTAAAAAACCTCGTTGTTCTTGAGGAATCAAGAGGATAGAATCCGGTTTGCTTTAAGGATCTATCACCAACGAGGTGGATGCATTATGGCGCAAAGGGCAGAAGAGGTCGGTGCCTCCCCCTTCTTCGGCAAACGGCTATTTGAATCATTTCCATGACCCTGAGCAGGAGAAGCTTCGAAGGCCGGAGAAGGCATTTATTCCAGCTCCCAATGATTATCTGAGGGCCTTGATAGAGGTAAGGGGAGATTTCATAGCCTCTGTTCAAAGGCGTTCTCCTCAAAAGGTAGCGACTCTGGATCTCGATGCGACGGTAGTGGAGACGAACAAGCGAGAAGCGCTCGACTGTTACAAGGAATACAAAGCGTATCAGCCGTTGCAGGTGTACTGGGCGGAACAGGGCCTCATTGTGCACTCGGAGTTCCGAGACGGCAACGTCTGGGCCGGTAAGGACAATCTTCGCGTCTGAGAAGAGGCATTGTCCTTCCTGCCTGCGGCTGTATCTAAGGTATATCTGCGCTCGGATACGGCAGGATATCAGCATGATCTGATGAAGTTCTGTGCGGACCCGAACAAGGGCCGCTTCGGACTCATCGATTTCGTCAGTGGCGCCAAGGTATCCGAATCGTTCAAGCGAGCAGTGTCAGAGGTGGAGGAATCAGAATGGCGCCGCTTGTATCGCAAGACTGATAAAGGCTTGATTGCTACGGGTCAGGAGTACGCGGAGGTCTGTTTCGTTCCTGAGGAGCTCGCACGCAAGAAAGACGGTCCTGAGTTTCGGTACCTGGCAATTCGCGAGGTTTTGGAGCAGCCTGCCCAGTCGGAGATGGATCAACAGATTACTCTGCCGTTTCCGACCATGAATTTCGGTTCGGTAAAGTACAAGGTGTTTGGAATTGTCACGAAACGTGACATCCCTGGAGATGATCTGATTTGGTGGTACAGGGAGCGCTGCGGGAAATCTGAAGAGGCGCATTCGGTTATGAAGGAAGATCTTGCGGGAGGGAGACTTCCTTCAGGAGATTTCGGGGTAAACGCAGCATGGTGGCACATGATAATTCTGGCTTTGAACCTGAACTCCTCGATGAAACGTTTGGTTCTGGGGGGAGCATGGGTGGGCAAACGCATGAAGGCCATCAGGTTCTGGTTGATCAAGCTGCGGGGTCGTGTGCTCAAACGAGCTCGGATGCTGCGTGTTCGACTCGTTGGGGGGCATGCGTCGAACGAGACACTTCTGGAGATGAGAAGGAGGATTCTGGGCCTTTGCGAATCGGGTTAGACAGCACCGCAGACGGGGGGAAATGAAGCGCAGAGAGGGAAACAGACTGACCGGGGGAGTAGTGTGCCTGAAATCCGGCCGAACAGGCGGAATTCGGTATACGAATCAGGCTGACGTGCTACGAAGTCCAGTCCGCATGGGCAAGGGACAACATCAAGGGGGCATTCACGGTCCGAGAAGACGTCCAAATTACCTGCCAGCAAAATGGGTGGTGGATTATGGATTATGATGCCGAATGGGACGACTTGGAAGTGCGGGATATGGTAGAATTCCACTCAAAATCGTAAAGAGAAGCTTCCAATGAACGAAGAAGAATTAACCAGACTGGAACACGCCGAAAAAGCGCAATTTGCACGGATTTCGGTTTCATCGCGTCTTGCCCGACGGACAGACGGTTGCAACCTGCCTTCTCAGGAGGGACTCCCGGATGCCGTATGGGAGAACCCACTGCACTTGGCGCAACGCCCAACGGAAAGATTTCGATCGCCAATTTGGTGGCTAACGTCAAGGTATTTGCCAGGATGATGGACCGATCTCGGGCCGTCATTTGCTATTGTATTGCCCTGGTAGATTGCCGGGGGTGATGTTTTCGCTTTAAAGGATGCGGGGGTATGCATTTACATAAGCCCTCGGTTGGTTCGTTCATTGTTTTGGTACTGTCAATATTCCTGGTTACGGCGCCTCCGCTGGCGAAGTGGACCGAGGCCGCAGAGGTGAGCCGCGCCTCCCGAACCGGTGACAGGCAGTTGTCATTGTCACAGGTTATTTCAATAGCTTTGGCGAGAAACCTGCGAATGGCCGACGCCCGTCTCGAGGTTCGGGAAAGGGAGTATCAGAGTCGCGAGGCTTTCTCAGACTTCCTTCCTTCCATTAATTTTCAATACTCCGCCACAGCGGACAGGTATAGGAACTCGGGATTCATAGGGGAGTTGACGGGGCAACATGACAGTCGGTGGAGGGAAAGAGGGCATCCGTTTTCCGGAGGGGGGCGACCATACTATCCTTACAGAATAGACCCATATCGAAACTTTACGCTCACCGCGACTATGACCCAGCCTGTGTTTACCGGCGGAAAATTGTTGAATGATTACAAATACGCTCAGTTAAATGTTGATTTTCAGGCGATTCAGTACGACGTCGACCGCCAGGACCTGATTCTTGACGTCACTGAGGCATATTACCAGCTAATACAGGGAGAAAAAGAACTTGAGGTCGCGGAATCGGCAATTCGTGCCCTGGAAGCCTTGAGAAAGCAGACTATCGAATTCTTCCATGCCGGCGACGTGGCCAAAGTGGACGTCCTCTCCACAGAGGGGCAGTTGGCGCAAGCCCGCGTCCAGAAAAGTCAGGCTCTGGCTGACATTGAACAAGCCGAGGCTACCCTCTGTTTCCTCCTCCGCTATCCTCAGGAGGCCCCAATCAAAGTCGTCCAAGATATAGCCTATCGTCCGAACCGATACCGTATCCCCGAGATTTATGCCGCGGCAGCGGCAAACAGGCTCGAAATACGCCAGGCGAACATCTCCGTGGATCAGGCCCTCGCTCTGATAAAGTCCGCCAAAGCCGACCTACTGCCTTCGATCTCAGTCCAGATACAGGCAACCCGGATTAATGACGACTGGAACCCTTTCGATCCGGAGGGAGTAAATGACTGGCAAGTGCAAGGACTGCTCACCTGGGCTTTTGACATGTTCCGTTCGCGGGAAACAGTCAAGGAACGGAGGGCAACTGAGGCCCGAGCCTTCGTTGCCAGAGAGCAACTTGTCGAACAAGTGATGGAAGAGGTCAAGTCAGCGTACGTGGACATGAAGCATTCGGAAAGCGACATCGAAAACAACAAAGCAGCCGTCGCGTACAGGCGGGAGAATTTTCGTATCACCCTCCAAAAGTATCAGGTGCAGAATGCCACGTATATCGAAGTATTGGACGCCCAGAGACAGTTGTCCTTATCTCAGGGGAGTTACTATACATCCCTTATCGGCTACATAATCAATAAAGCTATACTAGAGAGGCGGATGGGAATTCTGAAATAGTGTTGAAACAATTCCAGTAAATATCCACGGGCAGAGCACGTGGATATTTACTTCGGTGATCCCGGCCCTGCTTGACAGCCTACTAGGCGACGTCCTACATCTTGTTGGCGAAGTCACGGCCCGAAGTCGGCGGTGGAAGCGGCTTCCCGTCGGCCCGGCACAGGGCGACGGCTTCCTCGACGATCTCGCACAGTTCCGAAAATACCTCTTTCTCGTCAAGACCGTGACAGCCCCCAAAGATCAAACCAGGTGCGCTTCCCACATAACACTGATCCTCCTCGGACCATTCCACGATCTTGGCATATCTCGCGCTCTCTTTCATAGTTGAGACTCCTCGAGACAAATTGTCTCAAAACTAATTTGATGCCCAGAATCGTGCCACGATTAAGCCTGATGGGCATTTTCGGTGCTCTCACCCCAGCCCTCTCCCAGAGGGAGAGGGAGCTGATCCAAGGTCTCTATCAGCGTCCCCTCGCCCTTTGGGAGAGGGTCAGGGTGAGGGAATTTCGTCTTACGATTGCGTCCAGTTCAAGAGTTTTGAGACTCCTCGATAGCCCGGCGCACCGCGCGGACCCGGTACTTTTTCGCTTCATCTCCCGGTCTTCCGGAGATTGTCACTGGCTTGGACACCTTCGGGTGCACGAAGTTTCGGTGACTTCCCTTTCCGCCACGATCTACGAAGCCGGCCTGAAGCAACTTGTCCGTCAACTCCCTCACCTTTGGTGGCAAGGAGTCCTCCTCTATGTTTCAGCCGGCCGGCAGTGCAGGTCTGAACATATTGTCGTTCGTGGCTCTCTCATTTATCCGCCAACTGCAATAAGCCGCAGAAGCTTTCGTAATTGCCGGAGATCGTTTTCCGATATCTTGCTTATGGCGAATCCAGTCAGGTAGGTTCCAATCTCGGCCTCGGCAAAACGCCACCGGCAGTACGCTTCGAATTCAAAGGAAGAAAATTCACCTAACTCGTCTCCAAGTACGACCAGAGTCTTGACTTCGCCTCGGTTGGCCTCGATCCCTGCAACGCCCACGCCTTCTTCAGAAATATCACGCACTGTACCATGAATTTCCGGCCGGCTTGCCTCGTAGATGAGCACCTCGAAATCGACTTCATGTCTCACAAATTCGCGGGTTGCAAGGAATTCCGTACGTTTCTTCGATGATTGTGTCCAGGCCATCCGTGACGACGGATCTCTTCCCGCGTGCGTCGAGCAGCTTCTTGCTCAATTGTCGAAGCATGTCTTCCGACAATTCGTACTTTCTCATGAGGTCCGAGTCATTCATCCCCTTTCTGATGTCGGCCAGGACTTCGCCGATGTTGAGCTTACGTCGGACAGGCGTCTGATCCTGCTTCAGGAGACGGGCTTCGATCAACTTTTGATAAAGTCTCTGCAAGCCCTTGAAGGAAAGGTTGTATTTTTGTCGAATCGCGGTCTCGTCCATCCCCGATCGGATGTCATGAAGGACTTCCCTAAGAGGCACTTTGCGTACAATCATAACTTTTCCCGGACCAGCGGTTTGAGTGGTCATCCTACGCCATAACCTGAGATCATGGAACTAAAAAATATTAGCTTGTAATCATTCGCTTCCGCCGGGTTCTCGGCGGGACAGGCATCCGAAAGAGTCACAAAACTATTTTGATGACCAGAATCGTGCCACGATTGAGGCTCATTCGTATAGTCGTCGCCCTCACCCCAACCCTCTCCCAGAGGGAGAGGGAGCAGGTCCAGGGCAGTTCTGCACTTCCCTCGCCCTCTGGGAGAGGGACACATGGTGAGGGATTCGTGGTACGATTTCGTCCGCTTCATTGCTTTTGAGACAGTTTCATCCTGCCGGTCAATGCTTAGTGGCGGGCAGGATGCCCACCCCACTGAAGGAGGCTTCGCTTCGCTCGCAAAGACACAGGCCGAGACAGGATGTTGTGAACACAAACTTGCACCAACAGCTCAAAACAAATGGGCTTTACCCGTGTTCAGCCGCGTGCGGTTGAGCCGCGACAGCCTGTTAGGCCTCTTGCCCTCCGGCCGAATAGGCCAGAGCCAGCAGAATGGAGTTGAACTTGGTCTGGGCCGTGTCACCGCGGGACGTCAGAACTATGGGGACTGTACCGGGACCGGCTGTGATGATGGCGCCGTTGTCGACAAGAAGGCCCAGGGTTCCCATGGTTTTCGAGAGCATCTTGTAGAGGACATTTGCAGTATTAATGTCGGTAGCGACCAAGCAGTTTGCGTCCCCCATGATTCGCCCCTGATAATGCTTTTCCTTGGCCACTTCAGGGACTGTGGCCAGATCAAAAGATAACGGGCCTTCAACGATCAGGGGGCCGTACCGGTCTTCCAGTGCTTTGGCTCGCTCTTCAGCCTCAGCGGCAAGAAGAGTGGCGGGAATTGCCGCAGTCTCCTTTTCAACTGCGGTTATCAAGGCCACTTTGAGGATATGCCGTTTAGCCACGACTTTTCTGACCACGTCCAACTGGTTCTCTATCACCTTTGTCAGCGCTTCCGCATTTCGGAATCCGGGATTCACCGCGGCGTCGGACAGAGCGAGGAAGCGGCCGTCGGGGAGAACAAACAGTGCGGTGTTCGATGCCAGCCGCCGGGGAGCCGGAGCGGCCCCAGCGCCGCCATTTGAATCGGTCCTGTAGATGGACAGCGCTTCACGCAGAAGCCCGGCCGTATCCACGCTCCCCTTCATCACAAGAAAATCGCGGTTTTCTTTGAGAAAGGCGCTGAATGTCTCGGCCATGGATTTCTTCTTTGCGTCGAAATCAACAGCCAAGGGGTCAATCGGGACCAACTCCACTCCGGGATCCAGATTGGGAGACAACCGGACTTTAGACCGCTCGACGGCATCCTCTATTTCCGGAGGGTTCCCGATAAGCGCTACCCTGTCGACCAAGCCGTAATCCCTCGCGTTGGAAACCGCGACCAGTGCATCTTCATTGTCGGCTCCAACCAGGACCAAGTCGGCCGGACGGAACCTTCCCTCAGTGATATAACCTGTGACCTCATCAAGGAGCGAAGAGAACGAGAAGGTTTCAACAGCGCCTTCTGCCGCACCCAACACCTGTAGGGCATGTTGAACGCTCTTTGCTTCAACCGTGTATTGCAGGCGTCGATCTCCCTTGGCCGGATTTACGTACATTTCAAAAAGATGATTCGCTATGAGATACTCCTGTTCCAGGGAATCCAGGCACATTATTGGAGTAAACGGCTTATCCAGCATCTCACGAATGCGCCCGAAGAGTTGATGGAAGTGACGATCAAGGGCCATCATGCTGGTAATTACAATGAAGTCCGGACGCTGAGAGGATTTGCCCGCAGAAGCCATCTCCAACACCACAGCTACCTGCCGCGCGTATGAGTTGACCACGTGCATCAGGCTTCGTGCCAAGGAGGTGGATATCTTCCCGGACTCGACGATCATTAGTAATTCGCAGATCTCTTTGACTCCCGTTCCTATTCCGGGAGTGGCCAGCCGAAAGTGAGGAGGTATCGTAAAGTTTCTCTTGCTTCAGGCATTCTACGATCTTGTCGAAGTCGAATTCCGTCAATTCTCGGTTGGCCTCCTGGGCGGTGATTTCGCGAACTATGCGGGGGCCGATCTTTCTTGCCACTGAAGCAAAGAGTTCGTCCAGGGTCAGTACAAGAAGATTCAATGTCTCCGGATTGATCCTGTGAATCTCTGAAAGGAGCGCCGCGACCGATTTCAAAGGCGTTACCTTTACGAACCCCTTGAGGCTTTGTCTCAGTTCTCTCGATTCAGCCCTGAAAAGATTCCGGACATCTTGCGACCTTAACGTGGAAAAAGATAGCGGACTGCACAGCGATGCGTTGACAACATCCCTGTCACCTTGACGCTTCAGCAAATCACGCAACTCCCACGCCACAAGCGCTCCGCGATTCAGAGAGCTGTTGTGCAATCTCTTCCACGATTCGTCGCGAACCTTTTCTGTTAGCACATAGATGCCGTCCGGAACGGTCCCCAGGTCGCCTCCGCCGCATACCACGTCCGTCACTTCCGAGAGCTTGATTTCGCTCTTCAGAAGGAGATTGGTGATCTGGAGGGCCAATTCTTCAGGAGAAGTACCGAACGTTCGGAAGTCGATCTCACTTCGAAAGAGCACCCGAAACCCTTGTACAGCCAGCACGTATACCGCATACCGTTTGGCAATGAGTGCCACGGTAATGGTCCGTTCCAGTTGTTTGAATGAGCGTTCGAGCTGCGGATGGTCGATTTCAATTGCTTTTCGACGGGCTATGTTACTGAGAATCATGTGAACGACGGGACTTTCTCGACCCGGGCTGCCGCAACGGTACAGGATCAACACATACACTGAGAGAAGTTCCCCATAAATTTTCGCAAACTGCCTCTCATGCCTGACATCGTCGGTAGCGGACAGAATGCCCTCCAACAGGACCCTGAGTTCGAAAAAGTCCTCCGGGTTCCTTATACGGTGTTCGAGTGCGAGGATTTCCGCGATTACTCGCTCGTGAAGGAATTCCGATATATTTTCCAATTCTTGTGCCGCATTCTTTGCGTCACTAAGTGCTGCTTGGATTCGGTGAACTCTCGGCGGCGCTTCAGAAGAGTCACCTCGCAAATCACAAAACAAGGCCGGCGGAAAGTAACCTGATTCTGCTATGGCCCGTTGCAGCTCTTTGATGCTCTTGCTTATTCCCTTATCTTCTCTCATTGTATTCTACCGATCTTCCGTAAGTTCCGGCTTCAATCTCTATAACATTATATAGCAGTTGCCAAAAAATAATGACCGATTGCACGACGGTCCAGGGGAGGGCACATTAGTGGGGCGGACTTTCTGGTCCGCCGAATTTGTGAGCGAAAGCGCAGACTGGAAAGACTGCGCCACAAATGGAGACACCCCCAAACTGCTGTAGTGAAACGGTCAAAAATATTGGCAACTGCTATAAACGAGCAGACAATGGATCTAGTTCGTCTGAAAATACAGACCACGGTACCCGTCACCTATACGAGGAACCTTTCGGCCCTTGTCATTGCGAGGAGCAAATAGTGGGACAGGCATCCTGCCTGTCTATTATGGACGACGGGCAGGATGCCCGTCCCACTGGCAATCTAAGCGGGTTCATAAAAAAAAGATTGCTTCGCTTCGCTCGTAATGACAACCTTTTCAGCGCTCGTACGCAAATTCTTTCAAGAGGGGTTTGTGGTGAAAATACTGGTTATAAACGGCGGCAGCTCATCTCTGAAATACACGCTTTTTGACATGATTGACGAGAGCGTCCTTTTCGAAGGAATAGTCGACAGGGTAGGGCTTCCAGGCAGCAGCCATTCCTTCAGTTGGGGAGACAAGAGCAAGCCGGAGACAGTTAAAGAGGTCCCGATCGGCGATCAGGGTCAGGCGCTGGATGAAATGCTCGCGACCCTCGCCCCCGGTCCCTTGAATTCCCTTGAGGAGCTTGCCGCGGTAGCTCATCGCGTGGGGCACGGCGGAAAATATCGAGATGCGGTGAGAATCGACCCGCACGTGATCTCCGAGATCAGGCGCATGACACCCATGATCCCGATTCACCACCCCGCCATGATCAAAGAAATAGAAGAATGCCGGGCTCGCATGCCTCATGCGGTGCATGTTGCGGTGTTCGACTCCTGGTTTCACTGGTCGATCCCTGATGAAGCCGCAATCTATGGTTTGCCCTACCGGTATTTCGCGGAGAAAGGGTACCGCCGAACAGGATTTCACGGGAATTCGCACGCGTACAATTCGGAAAAGGGCGCGGAATTTGTGGGCCGGCTGTTGGAAGAACTCAAGATCATATCTTGCCATTTGGGTAACGGCGCGAGCGTCTGTGCGATTGAGCGCGGCAGATCCATAGATACTACTCTCGGGATGACCTCTGTAGAGGGGCTCATCATGGGCACGCGATCCGGTGACGTAGATCCGGGGCTCATACCTGTGATCATGAAAGAGGATTCTCTAACTCCGGATCAAATGGTCAGGATGCTATACACCGAGTCCGGGCTGCTTGGGATCAGCGGCATAAGCCGTGACATGCGTGAAATCGAGCAGGCGGCCGCGGGGAACCCCAGGGCCGCGCTCGCGGTGAATGCTTTCTGCTATAAGGTGAAACGTGCCATAGGTGCGATGCTTATGGTCCTCGGCGGGTGTGATGTATTGATCTTCGCGGGCGGAATCGGCGTTAACAGCCCCACGGTCAGATCGAAGGCGCTCGCGGGAACAGCCGGTCTCGGCTTTGTGATAGACCAGGAGAAGAACAGCGGTCCGGAAAGAGCCACCGAAGAGCATCCAGTTGTGGAGATCTCCGCTGCATCTTCTAAGGTGCGCATCCTTGTGATCCGAACCTTCGAAGAGCTTATAATGGCTCGCCAGTGTATGAAGGTGGTGCGAGGGGAGGGAAGTGCTGCTATAGGAACTGCCCCCACAGCCCATGAGGAGCAACGCCAGCCGAAATGATGAAAGCGAAATACAAACACACAAACATCATCGCGCGCGATTGGAACGCACTCGCAGCCTTCTATGAAAAGGTCTTCGGATGCGTTCGTGTTCCGCCGGAACGCCGCTTGTCCGGTGAATGGTTGGAAAAAGGGACAGGAGTTCCCGCCGCGCGATTCTCGGGTGTGCATCTGCGCTTGCCGGGTCATGGCAGCAGTGGACCGACCCTGGAGATATACCAGTACTCGGAAAATACGCCCAAGCCGCGGCCGATGGCAAACCGCGAAGGCTTCTCGCACATCGCGTTCGAAGTCGAAAATGTTGCCGATGCTACGGCGCAAGTCTTGAAACACGGCGGAAGAAAGATCGGTGACGTAACAAGCGCCAGTGTCGAAGGAGTCGGAATCCTCACATTCGTCTATCTTGCCGATCCCGAAGGAAATATCATTGAACTTCAGGCATGGGGATGAATCGTCGAACCGCCGAGGGCAGGTGGCGCGGTCACTTGCGCACACGAATCCGTGCGTTCATCACGGGAGGGGATCGAGCCTAGGAGCAAGTGCGGAAAACAGCCCCTAGCGGTAATATGCCTGTTTGTCGCCAGCTTCCTCGTCCGGCTGTACTTTCGTGAACCCAGATCCCTCTGCGATAGATGCTGACTTACTCTTAGCCAGGCCGGCACCAAATGCGATGAACCTGCTGTCGCGGCGGTCCCAAGATTTGCTCCTTGCGGCAAGCCATTAGAAACAAAGGTAATTTAGCATTTGCGGAGTGCTTCAGACGAAGCGTTGCCTGATCTGCGAATATTCCTCTTGACATATATCGTCGCGAGATATATCGTAGTGCCCAAAGGAGCCCCCATGAACGTCCAGTCCATTCTCCTCGGATTCCTCATGAAATACAGCATGACCGGCTATGACCTGAAGAAGACATTCTCGATCTCGTTCTCCTTTTTCTCCGGCCTAAGTTACGGCTCCATTTACCCCGCTCTGAAGAAGATGGAGGATCAGGGGTTAATTTCCAAACAGATGGAGATCCAGGATGGCGCACCAAATCGTAAGGTCTATACTATTACCGATGCGGGAAGGAAGGCGTTTCTGGAGGCCCTGAAATTAGCATTCGTCCCCGAAAAACCGAAGAATTCTTTTGCAATGAAGCTCTTCTTCTTTGACTACCTCTCTCCTGCTGAACGAAAGGTCATTGCGTCCGAGTATCTCAATTCCATAACGCGTTCCTGCGAGCAGTTGGAGTTCGCCCGCCCGCAGATTGAGGCAAAAGCGGACCGATTCCAGTACCTGTGCTTTCAGTTCGGCGTGCGCTTTTTTCAGGACCTGGCTCGCAATCTCTCCGAGGTGATTGGCGCCCTGGACGACGGGGAGAAAATCAATGAGCGATGAACACATTTCAGAGAAGGATCGGATGCGGAAACCTACCAGAGCCCAACAGATCTTTTTGTACATGGGCGCTTTTCCCGCTCTCGTGTTCTTCCAGGTCTGGGCTTCCTCCGGAAGAGGCACTGGTGGATTGTTCACCGTCGCGTGCGCCATGCTTATCTATTGCGTCTTTGTCGTGGCGGTGGCGCGGCGATGGGACAAACCGAGCTACTTCGACTGGGCGATTTGCAGCTATTTCTTTGTGCTTGCAATTTGCCTGGCCCTCTGGCCGAAAGCAGTGGGGTCTATAGCTACCGAATACGCGGTAACAGGCATCTACATCTGTCTATTCGCTGCCGCGTTCGTTCCCCCAATCCTTGGATTCGAGCCCTTCACCTACCACTACGCCAAGAAATCCACCCCGCCGGAGCTGTGGGCCAATCCCGTTTTCATAACCATCAATCGAATCATGACCTTTGCCTGGGCCGGGATCTTCGCAATTTGCACGTTATTGAGCCTTTATCCGTCATTCACAACACAAGCGTTAATCCCCATAGCCCTCAACCTCGTAATCGGCGTACCGTTCAATATCCGTTTTCCGGACTATTACCTCAAGCGGCTCGGCTTGCCCTCACGGGCTGAAATGCAAAAATCACGGCTTTCCGGTACACGTGAGATTGCCTCTACGGTGGATAGCAGCACAATCCCGCGGTCAGCCGTTACGTCCCTTGAACCGATTCGTTCGAATTTCTCTCCGGAGTCGCACCCGGGGGAACTAAAACCGGCTGTTCGGCCACAACCGCAAAAGGAGGGCATTATGAAAGTCATAGCCATTAATTCCAGTCCAAGAAGCGAAGGAACCAGCAAGACCAGGATGCTGCTTGACCCGCTCGTTAAAGGGATGCGAGACGCGGGAGCAGAAGTTGAGATTATTCATCTGCGTGACAAGAAGATCAAGAATTGCATTGGCTGCTACACTTGCTGGACCAAGACTCCGGGGGTGTGCGTCCAGCAGGACGACATGACCAACGAATTGTTTCCGAAGTGGCTGGCGGCCGACCTGGCTATTTACGCCACACCTTTGTACCATTTTACGGTTAACGCGGCTATGAAGACTGTCATCGAGCGGACTCTCCCCATTGTTCAGCCTTTTTTTGAACGACATGAATCGTGGACATCCCACCCGTTGCGTCAACCCTTTCCCAAGACCGTATTTTTGTCTGTCGCCGGCTTCCCGGAAGCATCCGTCTTTGCTCAGCTCACTTCGTACGTGAAGTTTCTGTTCCGTGATAGACTTGTGGCCGAGATTTACCGACCGGCGGCGGAAATGGTGATGACGTTGCCGCAAATGGCTGACGTGAAGAAGGATGTTCTTGAAGCAACAGAGCAGGGCGGCCGGGAATTGGTTCAGTCCATGAAGATATCCCCGGAGACGATGGAGCGGATCACTCAGCCCGTCAATGTTGATTTCGACACTGTAGCCAAGATGGCCAATGCGTTTTGGAAGACCTGCATCGCGGAGAAGTTGACGCCTGCCGAGTTTCAAAAAAGGAATCTAACCCCACGCCCTGATTCTCTCGACACTTTCATGATAATCATGCCGATGGCGTTTAACCCTGATGCTGCGGGTGACATGAAGGCTATCCTTCAGTTCAATTTTTCTGGAGAAGTAACCGGCTCGTGCTATTTCAAAATAGAAAAGGGCAAGCTCGAAGCGAAAGAGGGACATTCAGAAAAACCGGACTTGACCGTTGATTCGCCGTTTGAAGTTTGGATGGACATCATAACCGGGAAAGCCGACGGCCAACAGATGTTCATGCAGCAAAAATACAAGACTTCCGGTGACCTGTCTCTATTGATGCGTCTGAAAGATCTCTTCAGCAACCGGTAAAGGTAAAGTTGAACACTTTTTGCCGATCAGTTCCGCCGTGCGCTGAGAATCCACGGCGGAACAGTTCGATCGTGAGCATTCACTAACGTGGAGAACCGGCATTGCGAGTCCCGCGGGAACGCGGAAAAGCAATCTTTTCCCCTGATAGCTTAGATTGCCGTGGGGCGGACTTTCCAGTCCGCCGAATCTAAGACTATAAACCGCAGACTGGAAAGTCTGCGCCACGAGCTAGATAGAAAGAAATGTAATCTGATCCGTTGGGCGGGGACGGGCATCTGAGACTGTCTCAAAATCAAACCATGAACGAAATTCGTAGCACGATGCTCCCTTTTCCCGGCAATCCCGCGTTCCGCGCGGGACCGGGCTACTATCTGCGGTCCCTCAGGGACGCTTGCATTTAGCCCCATCGGGGCGATAGAAAGTAGCCCGGCGCTTCAGAAACTGTCTCAAAAGTCGATTTTGGGCTCGCGATTCTCAACCGATTCTACTAATGAGATGTGAAAAGAGAATCGGAGAGGGAAAGGATTATGCCGCAAATCAGAGCCGACTACAAGCAGGTGTTTCTGCTTCCGCCCGCTATAGATGACTGGATAGGGCCTGATCATCCAGCGCGCTTCATAGGAGACTTTGTGGATTCCTTGGATTTGGAGGTGCTGGGTTTTCGAGTTCCGAATGGCGAAACGGGCCGTCCTCCCTATAGTACCGATCTTTTGTTGAAGGCATGGCTCTACGGCTATTTCAGCAGAATCAGGTCATCGCGCAAGCTTGAGAAGGCATGCATGGAGAACATGGGATTGATTTGGCTGACGGGTATGAATGCAGCGGATCATAATACCCTGTGGCGATTCTGGAGGGACAACAAGAAGGTTTTCAAGGGAATATTCAAACAATCGGTTCAAGTGGCAGTCAAAGCCGAGTTGATAGGTATGGCGGTTCATGCATTGGATGGAACCAAGATCCCTGTCGGATCATCTCGGGAGAAGTTCAAGAACCAAGATCAGTTGGAGCGGATGCTTGAGAATTTGGACAAGTGCGTTGCCGACGTCATGACGGAGACAGAGAGGTGCGAGCAAGAGGAGGGTGGCGAATGGCGTCTTCCCGAAGCCCTGCAGGACGAGTTGAAACGCAAGGAGCGGATACAGAAGGCCTTGCAGGAATTGGATAAGACTGACAAGAAGGTCGTCCATCCCTGCGAGCCGGATGCCCGGTACATGAAGAACCGGCGGTCTACTGAGCCCTCTTACAATGCTCAAGCGGTGGCAGACCAACAAAGCGGCATGATTGTGGCTGAGGAAGTGGTCGACGAAGGCAATGACAATGGGCAGCTTGTTCCCATGCTGGATCGAGTTCAGGAAAATTTGGGCGCAACCGCAGAGGAAACCGTGGCGGACGCAGGATACTTCGCATCGGCTCAAATCGCGTTGGCCGAAGAGAAGGAGTACGAGGTCTTGGTCGCCAAGTCGTCGGGAGAGTCCGCTGCGGAAAAAGGCGCTCAATGGGACCCTTATCACGCTTCCCAGTTCGTCTACGACCAAGAGCGAGACGTCTGTATTTGTCCGCAAGGCGCATCGCTGAACTTTCTTCAGAAGAAAGTCACAGGAAAAAACGGAAACGAGATCCGGCGGTATCGATGCCGGGACTACTTGACGTGTCCTGAACGGTGGAAGTGCAGCAAGAGCAAGAATGGCCGTCTCATAGACATTAACATCTATCGTGACGCAGTTGAGCGCCACCGCAAGAAACGGGAGGTCCCGGAAAGCAAGACGCTACTCCGAGCCCGCAAGGTGATCATTGAGCCGGTCTTTGCATGGATAAAGAGCCACTTGGACTTTAGACGGTGGACCGTGTCCGGATTATCCAATGCGAGGGCTCAATGGTCTTTGATGTGCGCCACCTTGAATCTCAAGAAGCTCTACAGCCATTGGCTGACGGGGCGTCTGGTGCTAACCGCGGCCTAAGACATCAGGACGGAGAGTGACTCATGGCTGCCTGAGGCATACTCATAGCCGGCCCCGGCTCGTCGGAGACAAGGGAGGCCAAGGTGCGAGATTAACCGCACCCTACCACCCCGAGAGTCGTCATCGTGCCACTACAACCGTTTTGAGACACTCTCTTCAGCGCCGGGCTTGACATCGTGGCGCGATTCTGAGCATCAAGATCGTTTTGAGACAGTTTCATCTTGCCGGACTATGAGCGACAGGCTGGACTGTCCCACTACATGCTCACTGCAATGAAAAGGGTGAGAAGATTCCCCAGGTAGGTGAATGCATGCTGCTGTACCCGCTCCCAAAGTGAAGAAATAGCGAATCTTGATGCAACAAACTTTAGCAGGGGGGAGCACGTCGCTCCGCGTAAGGAGATGGCTAATGAATAAAGTGATTCTGTTCGCGTTTCTCTTTGTTCTGGTATCGGCGGCGATTTATTTTGGAATTGCCGCAGCGCTCATTATGTGTGGCGCACCTCAAAAGCAATCGTCCGATCAGGGTGGTCTTGCTTACAAAGAAATGTTTCTTGATTACTCAAGAATACCTCCGTTGAAAACTTTTGTCGCGAGAGATGGACAACTGCTGGAGTATCGTTACTATGGGGCTCAATCAGACAAGGTGCTTATTCTGTTACATGGTGCCTGTTGGCACAGCCAGTATTTTCTGCCGTTGGCAGAGTTCATCAGCTCTGAAGGCTTGGCGAAAGTCTATACTCCGGATTTACGCGGGCACGGGAGGGCGCCGAAAAGACGAGGCGATGTAGACTATATCGGCCAGTTGGAAGACGATCTGGCAGCCCTCATTTCCATGATTCGAAAGGATAATCCGCATGCAATGCTAATCGTGGGCGGCCACTCTTCGGGAGGCGGGCTGGCGATACGTTTTGCGGGAAGCCGGTACGGGAAGCAGGCGGATGCCTACTTATTATTGTCGCCGTACCTTCGATATGACGCGCCTACGGCTCGCCCGAAGCCTGTAAACTTTGCCCATCCCTACATCAAACGCATTATTGGGTTGACCATGTTAAATAACGTCGGCATTCGCTGGTTCAATTATTTGACTACCGTCGATTTCGACATGCCGAAAGAGGCCCGAAACGGGACCGAAACCTTGTCGTACTCTTATCGACTCAACACGTCGTACGCACCCCGCGATTACAAAAGAGATCTCGGGGCGATACACCAACCTTTGTTGGTAGTCGCCGGCACATCGGATGAACTCTTTTTGGCAGAGCGATATGAACCGGTAATTTCGCAAGAGACCAAAGTAAAGGTCAAATTATTGAAGGGCGTGACACACTTGGGCGTCGTCGTTAATCCTGGAACTCAGACGGCCATCAAGGAATGGCTGGGCGCTCTTGGCAGCCCGACTACCATGCGGTAAGCGAACCGGACTGCCTTGCTCACGAATGAACTGCAAATGATGCGGTTTCCCCGACGTCCTGCGGGGTCACCGCATCCAAGGGGAACTCAAGTTCGTCGCTTGTACGCCGGCGGTTGATTATAGAGAAATCCAGAAAAACCGAGTTCAGTCCTCCTGCACGATAGCCACAGGACGAACCCAGCCCGCACTGGCACCCTTGATCTTCACAGGAAAGCAACAGACCGTGAAACCTTTTGAAACCCCGATGGCTGAAAGATTTGACATCTTTTCCATGTGGCAGTACCCGATTTCAATCCCGGCAAAATGAGCTTCCCAGATAACTTTAGGATCACCGTTTTGTTGAAATTCTTGGGCCTGAAAGGGTAGGGGACGGTCCCAACTCCACGCGTCGATCCCCACAACCCTGACCCCGCGTTCTGTGAGATATAGAGTGCTCTCTCTGCACATCCCCGCACCCTTAAGCAGATATTCCGCGCTTCCCCATGCGGCATCCGCGCCGGTCTGGATGAGCACTATATCCAATGGTTTGATCTGATATTGAATTCTGTCCAGCTCTCTTTCGAGATCTTTCACAGTGATTCGATCTCCGTCCTCTTTGTGGCGAAAATCCAGGACGACGCCGTCCCCGAAACACCATTCCAAAGGAACCTCATCTATGGTCAGCGCTTGTAGTCCTTTATTCATAGTCGGATGATAATGGTAAGGTGCATCTAAATGTGTGCCACTGTGCGTTGTGAGGGTTACGTACTCGACCGCCCATCCGAGGCCTCCAGGCAATTGATCCGTGCGGACCCCTGGGAAAAAAGCCTTCATTTGTTCCGCGCCCTGAGAGTGGTCCAGATAGTCGATTTTGGGGATCATCATTGGCGGATCGCTTGGGATACCTGATTCGATAGCAATGCTGAGGTCGATGATACGCTTACGTTTCATTGGCAATCTGTTCCTTTTCTTCAGCGTCTGAAAAACGCCACGAAATCTTTCGGATAACTCCGTTTCAAGTATCGGTTAACTGTGCTCTTGTCCTGAAATGGAGCTAGTCTGTCTGTCTTGACGATTTTGCTGCTGCTGTCGGTGAAATAGAGAATACCTACAGCGTTGCCGGGATTGGCATCTCCGTGGATTGCCCGGACGCACCCGGCGAGGACCAGGGCCTTAGCGAGATCGATTGTGTCGATATGATAGCCTACGGCAAAAACCAGGTTGCCGTCGGGCCGTATTCCGAACGCGCTGCGTGTGGCCAAAAACCAAAGGTCCCCTGATGTAAAATTAAGTTTATATGTCGGTTTCTCTCCGGGAGCACTAGCCGGCACAGCGATCACCGGGCGATCCTCGTCAAGCAGGGAACCGAGCCCGATCTCCGCGGATACAATGTGACCCCTTTTCACCCTGGTAGTCACTATCTTGCCGCCTTTTGCTATCAGATGCTGTAGCTGGCGCGCGTCCTGAACTTCCGATACCGGTATCTTGTCGCTCCATTCAACTACATCGGCCTTCTCATTCTTATAGAAAACTAAGGTTGCAACTCCGGGCGCCATCTTCTTGAGAACTTTACCACGGAAGATTATTCCACCCGGCCCCGAGTGCCTGGTTGGCCAAAGTGCATTGGTGACGCACACAAGTTGGGATTGAATTGACTTTTCAATGCTGGAAGGGGAATCTCCTTTGTATGGTTCAGCAGAACCAAGATACATTTTGGCGGAGACATGGTGCATATTGATAACCATCATATAAACTATGGCGGTGGGAAAGCGTACACTCGGGCGATAGAATGTGCGATAGATGAGAGCGGCTTGATCGTGACCTCCGGACATGTCTTGCTTCACCCAAATGCCTTCACCCCGCATTTTGGGCTCGCTATATAGCGGGACGATGTTCTTCAAAGCGATCGTTGGAGCGTCAATCGGTGAGAGATTAGCCGACGGCGCGACGTTCCGCGAGAAAGAAGTTTTCGGATCCTTTATTCCGGGGTCTCCAGCCGCACAAGTGTAACAGACAGAAAAGGAAACAAGGACAATTACCCCCAGCCGGAAAAGATGTCTGATCACCGCAACCTATCCTCCACTAAATGCCCTTATGTGCCCGAATCCGGACATATTCGGTTGAATGACCGAATCTTAAGTCATTTTCGAGCATACGCCACCCTGGATACCACGGTCAAGAAAGGGGTGGGTCTCCGATGCAACCGCGCTCCTCGCGCCGAGGCCCAATATTACCCGCGATTTGTTGTTTCGTCTGTTTTTTCTTCCGGGGTA
This sequence comes from uncultured delta proteobacterium, assembly GCA_963789265.1. GTDB lineage: Bacteria > Desulfobacterota > Desulfomonilia > Desulfomonilales > Desulfomonilaceae > CAWBBA01. The sequence goes on from CAWBKB010000001.1 coordinate 1,588,080, forward strand.
TGCACCCTACGGTTGCCCTTTTTCCGGGAGATCGTGACAGTGTTCCTCGCTCTAACGCGATCTGCCTGGCCAGGTATATCTTTGCCAAGCTCTGGTAAGGGACATCTTTCTTGTTGGCGAATATTTTCAGCTCCGCCAGCATATCCGCAGGAAGGCGAATCGAAATCGATTTCAGAGAAGGCTTCAGATTCGGGAACAGAACCCGCCTCGCGCTGCCGGTATCAAAGTAGTCCAGTGGAGAATGAGTGGCCCAGAACTCGCGCTCCTCGTCCTCATTCTTGAATTGAGGTATCTCGATGTCCTTTTTCTTGGCTGAACCTTTCATAGTAACCCTCTCAGCGTGCCTGCCAGTCGCTCCAGGCTGATGAGATTATGCCCTGGCAGGAAGGAGTCCACGTGTGGCAAGGCGGCTTTCATCCCTCTGCACGTCGGTTCGTACGACGGTCCGCCCAGGAGGGGATTGATCCAGATAACTCGATATGACCTGCGATGGATCTTTGCCATTTCCTTTTCCAAGAGCGAGATGTCCCCGCGATCCCACCCGTCGGAATGAATCATTACCACGGTGGAAGACCCCAACACTCCGCCTCCTCGAAAAGATGAAAACTGTTGCAAACATTGCCCGATACGTGTGCCGCCGGACCAATCGCGTATCGTGTAACTTAATTCTTTCAGGGCCTTAGAAAACGGCAAGCGCCGGAGCAATGGGGTTATTCGGTGCAAATGTGTGGCGAAGACGAAAGTTTCCACTTTAGTGGGGACAGCCTGAATTTCCTTTATGAATCGGAGAATGAATCGAAGGTACGGGTTCATTGAACCACTGACATCGCAGAGGAAGACCAGCTTCTTGATTCGCTTTTTCGGTTTAAACCGGGGAAGCTCATAGACTTCGCCACCGTACCTTACATTTTTCCTGAGCAGCCGGCGGAAATCGAGGGGCGCTGCCGACCAGACCGGCCTTCTCCTCACCCCCGCATGCCTCATTAACGGCGCCAGGATTTCTCGGATTAGTCGTGCCATACGAAAGTCTTCGCCCTGCGGGACCTCTTTGAAGTCTTGCTCTCGAAGGATCTCTTCAGGCGAATACATCTCGTGTGGTTTGGGCTTTGCGTTCCAGGAATTTTGCTCCTCAGAATCCGACATGTTCTCTTCAGAGAGCACGATGCCATCGAATGCGAGGGAAGAATCCAGCTCCATACTTCCAGGTCCGGGTTTTCTCCCTCGATCCTCCTGCGGCTCTTCGAGAATTTCCCCGGCCATCCAAAATGCTGTGAAGAGCCGGTCGAACATGGCCCACTCTTCTCGCCTCACGGTGAATGTGGCTCTCAAAACGGTTTGAAAATCATGGAGATTTTCAACGCCCACGCATGAAACACCTCTGAGAGCATCCATAGCCGACGGGATGGATACAGCGAAGCCGTTCTCCTTCAAGAGACGGCCGAATGACACAACTGCACCGGCAAGAGAATCTTTTGGCATGGAAGGGCTAAGCATCTTGGTTCAATCCGAATGCAAAGAATCACCGCGGAGATCGCGAAGGACTATCTTTTCTTTCCATTCTTATCTGCCGGGGAACTATTCCTCGGGCCTTGGAGCGGTGAAGAAGATGCCGGTTTATAGCAGTTGTCAAAAATTTTGTCCGATTCGGAGGATAAAATCCGGGGATTGTAGGGGCGACCCCGCGGGACGCGGGACCGCCCTGGGCGAATGCCATTCGCCTCTACAACCTCCCACTAATGAAAGGACATCGTTGGTGGCAACTGCTCTAACCGTGCACCATCTGATTTGTCCGGCGCAGTCCAAATGGTTTTCCTCCCTGTGTTCTCCGCGGGCTCTACGGTTAATCCGGCCCTCTCGCTGACCTCTCACATCAACACAATGTCGCAAGTACTTCCTCGGGAAATGAATCCCTGAAATCAGGGCGGCTCCAGAGATCTTGAAAGTACAGCATGTCTTCCCGGTATTTCAAAATGCAGCCGAGAGTTTCAGTGACCGTCTTTTCATCCAGGGCAGTTCGTTCCAGGGCCAACAGGGCTGCCGCCCAGTCCAATGTTTCCGCCACCCCCGGTTTCTTGACAAAATCTTCCTGCCTTACACGTTTCATGAAGAGCGCCACCTGCAGGGCCAATTCTTCGGAGATCCCGTGAACTCGCGCCGCGATTATTTCTCGCTCCTTTTCGGGGCTTGGGTAGTCTATCCAGTGATACAGGCATCGGCGTTTCAGTGCGTCATGGATGTCGCGAGTGCGGTTGGAAGTCAGGATCACCAGGGGCCGGCGCACTGCCTTTAGTGTGCCAATTTCAGGGACGGATATTTGAAAATCCGAAAGCACTTCCAGCAGCAGCGCCTCAAATTCCTCATCAGAGCGGTCGATCTCGTCGATCAACAAAACCGGCTCCTTATCCCGAGAGGAAAGAATGGCTTCCAAGAGGGGTCTCTTAATGAGAAAGTCTTCGGTGAAAATCGTACGTCCAAGCAACTCCCGGTCTGTGCCGCATTCCTCTCCAAGTTTAATCGCGAGAATCTGCCGCGGATAGTTCCATTCATACAGCGCATGGTTTGCGTCGAGACCCTCGTAGCACTGGAGCCGTATCAGGTCTGTTTGAAGTGCCCGGGCTATCACCACCGCCGTTTCTGTTTTGCCGACCCCGGGTTCCCCTTCCAGGAAGAGCGGCTTCTTCAAAGACCAGGCGAGATAGAGAACTGTTGCAAGGGATCGGTCGGGAATATAGTTTTCCCTGAGCAGCACCTGTTCAACCGATTCAATTGATTGGAACATTTTTCCTTCCAGTAATACGGATTCGCGTCAGACCTCCGTGTAAGCAGCTCGAGAGCCCACCAGAGGAACACGGAACCGGCCGTTATACGGATACTTTTTCGATCGCTTCGGCGCAGTCGGCCATGCTCAGAGCATTTTTCAGCACCGAAGCCGCTCGGCAGATATCCTCTTCGGTGTGATCGCTCATTAGAGTGAAGCGAAGCCTTGCAGTCCCTTCAGGGACACTGGGAAATCGTATTGCATGGGCAAAAATGCCTTGGTCTAGACAAGCTTCACTGGCACGCAGGGTATTGCGGGAGTCACCGATCCTGATGGGTATAATATGGCTCGGTCCGGAAGGGCTCGGCGTGCAGGCATTCACCCCATTGTGGAATTTCAAGGTGTTCTCCCTGAGCCGGGCTCTCCGGCGAGCCCCTTCCGGCGAGGCGATGATTTTCAGCGCAGCCAGAGCTGCACCTGCAATTCCCGGTGGCGCGGCCGTGGTGTAAACCAGCGACCGGCACTTGTTGGTAAGAAGCTCGATGAGAGAGCGGCTTCCTGCCACATAAGCCCCGCTCGTACCCCCGGCCTTCCCCAGTGTCCCGATCTGAATCTCGGGAATGACCCCAACTTCGGAAGCGAATCCTTCTCCCTTAAGTCCTCTCACTCCGGTGGCATGAGCTTCGTCAACCATAAGCATCGCGCCCCAACGTCGGCAAAGGTAGTCTACCTCTCTTAACTGAGCACAATCGCCGTCCATCGAGAAAATCGATTCGGTAACTACTATCCTGCGGCGGAATCCCGACAAACGGAGAATACCTTCGAGCGCCGAGAGATCCAGGTGCGGGTAGATCATCACACGTGCTTTTGAAAGCCTGCACCCGTCGACAATGCTGGCATGATTCAGTTCGTCGGAGATAATAAGATCCCCTTCGCCGGCGATGGTGGAGAGAATACCCACGTTCGCTTGATAACCGCTCCCGAAAAGAAGCGCGGCCTCGGTTCCTTTCCAGCCTGCTATGAAGGACTCCAGGGCCCTGTGAATCTCCGTGTTGCCGGCAATCAGCCGCGAAGCAGTTGCACCTGCTCCGCAATCGGCGATACACTTCGCAAAGGCCCTCATCACTTCGGGATGACCTGCCAATCCCAGATAGTTGTTGCTTGAGAAATTAATAGCGGATTTGCCGTTGACCGTGATGGTTCGGCCGGGCATACCTTCAACAACCGGCATAACTCTATATAGGTTGCTTTTTCGAAGCCCTTCCAGTTCAGATTCCCAGGGTGTATTGTGAGTCGAATGTTTCATTATAAATGTATATCCGAGGAGATCGGCCTCGGTTTCACCTGACCTTCGGAGACGCGTTTTGAGTGAGAGAATACCATGAAAATCACCTTTTGGGGGACCAGAGGATCTATAGCCTCCCCGGGACCTGATACCATTGTGCATGGTGGCAATACCACGTGCCTCGAAATCGAAACTGATGCGAGCGGAACCGTCATTGTTGACGCGGGAACAGGAATCCGAAGTCTGGGGGATGTCCTCTTGGCGCGCGGTGAGCCTATTTCAGCACATTTGTTGATGACTCATATCCACTGGGACCACGTGTGGGGATTCGCCTTCTTCGGCCCTCTCTTCCAGACCGACAGTCGAATTGTAGTAGACGGTTCGCCTAGAGGTATGGAAGGCCTCAGACGAGTATTCAGCAGAGACTACGTCGATGGGACCTGGCCGATCAGGTTCGAAGATCTGAAGGCCCGGATTGAAGTTTCCCAGCAACTTTGCCGGGGCCCGTTGTCCTTGGACGGAATGGTGGTGGAATCCCACCACATTCAGCACCCCCAAGGTGGGATGGGGTTCAAATTCACTGAGGGGGAGCGTACATTCGTTTTCCTGACGGACAATGAACTGCTTGAAAAGCCCTCATTCGGACCAAGCTTCAAGGATTTCGTACTATTCTGCCGCAATGCAGACGTACTTGTCCACGACTGCCAATATCTTCCCGAAGAAATGGAAATCAAGCAAGGCTGGGGTCACTCCGATCTGGGCTCAGTAGTTAAGTTGGCCCTTGAGGCGGATGTCCGAAGGCTCATCCTGTTTCATCACGACCCGTGGCGAACGGACGCTGCTGTGTCTTCTATGGTGGAGCGCTGTGTAGATATGCTTGCCTCGGCCAACTCTGAAATTTCTGCAGAGGCCGCTCAGGAAGGCTCGACCTTGGAGCTATGAATTGGGAACCCGGATTGGCCATGGACAGAACGATGGGCATCCAGTCCGTTGGTTCTTGATGGCAGTCGAGATGCCGGGAGCCCGTGTGCAATCGACTATCAATCCGTCGTTTCGCGCGACATGCCTACCTACCATTATCCGTTATCCTTCGCATGGCGTTCCATGAATTCTTCCCATCGTTGGTCGGTAAACTCCTGGAGCCTCGAGACCTGGTCTTTGGAGATGGTTCTGAATCTAGTCTGACCCCTCACATAATCGGCAACGGCTTTTCTGCCGCGGTTCTTTGAAAGAGCCAGGGAACGCGAGGTGAGCTGAAATTTGCCGTCTCGGATCTCGTAAAGTACATGTATGCCAGTTTCAACCGCCAGTCTTCCGATTTTGACGAGATCCTTGTTCGGGAAACCCCACCCGGGAGGGCAGGGGGCATGGACTTCGATATAACGGGATCCCTGTATATCCTTGGCAGTACGGACCTTGTCATAGAGGTCCAAGGGAAAAGCCGGTGATGCTGTCGCAACGTACGGTATGCGATGCGCTTCCACGATGCGGATCATATCCTTTTTGTTTTGGAGCTTTGTCAGGACCGGCGTTGTCGTGGTAATTGCGCCCGCAGGGCTGGCACTGGAGCGCTGGGTGCCGGTATTCATGTATCCCTCGTTGTCGTAACAGATGAAAATGAAGTTCGTGCCTCTTTCCAAAGCTCCCGACAGTGACTGAATGCCGATGTCATAAGTGCCGCCGTCACCAGCGAAGCCTACGACCGTATAACCTTCCTTGCCGGTTGCCTTGAGACCGGCGACAATGCCCGAAACCGCCGCCCCTGTGGCTGCAAAGGGGTTGTTGATGCAGATTACTTTTACGGGCGTGATCGGATAGACACCATGAAGCACTGTCATGCAGCTTGCCGGCACCGCAACTATAGTTTTATCGGCTGCCAATGCCTTTAACGTATGGCGGTAGGTCAGCATCAAGCCGCATGCCGCACACGATCTGGATCCGGGCAGTATGTATTCTTCCCTGGGTAGCTCTCTCACTGCTTTTGTGATCATGTTGGGTATCTACTTCCTGCGTTTATATGTATAAGCTGCATCCTGATTGCTGCATTTCACAAATTCGGCAATGCATCCCGGATAAATGCGGTGGGAGAGGCATCCTGCCATAAGCCTTAAAATAGGCTCGCGATACTCAGATTTTCCCCCCTTTAGAAAAGGGGGACTTTGAGGGCCTATCGGACCGTCTAAGGTACCCACAACCGAGGTAACCAGCTCTAATTTGACGCCCATGGGCATCTTGCCTGTCCAACTAACACAGTGGCCTCGAATCCTCTATCATTGAGTTCGGACCGAGACTGCGACGCTCCAATCTTGAATTGGACGCCTCGGTCTCGAGCCCTCACCCCTTTACATTGATCCATCCGTAGGCGGCATCCCCGGTCACTGTTTCCACTGCGGCCCACGCGAGCTCTTCCGGTCGAACATCGCGTCCCCCGAGCCCCGCCACAAAGGATGAAAACTTGGGCCGCAGATTACTGTCGAAGAGTGCAGCTTTCAAATCCATGGCGAGTGCTCCGCCATATCCGTAACTGATGTCCTTTTCGAACACCGCCACAGTCTCCACTCGGGTCAGCGCTCGTGCGAGGGCTTGAGCAGGGAAGGGCCGGTAGGCCCGAACGCCCACAACCCCGGTACGCAACCCCTGCTCTCTCATCGAGTCAGCCGCCAAAGTGCACTCCGATGCCAGAGATCCCATACTGACCAGGGCGTGTGTCGCATCCTCCATGCGGTACTCCCAAACCAGCCCACCCCATGCACGTCCGAATATCGACTTAAATTCACAGTCGGTGTCGGATATCAAATTTAACGATGCCACGAGGTCTTTCTGCAACCGGTACCGGAGGTCCATGTATCCGGGTCTGAGGTCCCCCTGGGGATCTTCACGCGGCTCGCTGAGTATGAGCGGGTTGAGGTTCATATAGTTCCCTTCGGTGAGACCGGTGTCAGGCGCAAACGTGGGCAGAAATCTATCAACTTCGGACGCGGCCGGGACATCAACAGGGGTGCTGGCATGTGAAAGCACAAACCCATCATAGCAAACCATGATGGGGACAAGAGCCTGTTCTGCAATCCTGAATCCCTGGATGATTGTGTCCAGCACTTCCTGGCTGTTTCGGCAATAAAGCTGAATCCAGCCTGTGTCCCTCTGAGCTATGGAGTCTTGCTGGTCATTAAGTATAGTCCAGGGCGCCCCAACGCCGCGGTTCACGCAAGCCATCACCACAGGCACTCGGGCGCCGGCAGCCCAATGAAGCATCTCGTGCATATACAAGAGACCGTTGGCGCTGGTAGCCGTGAACACTCTCGCCCCCACCTGTGACGCAGCCACCACCGAGGCCATCGCTGAATGTTCACTTTCCACCGTCAGATACTCAGCCTTGAGCTCGCCGCGTTCCACCATGGCTGCTAGTTCCTCAGTGACCGGAGTTTGCGGGGTTATTGGATAAGCCGCGATCACCTGAACTCTGCAAAGCGAAGCTGCAAGTGCCGCGGCGGAGTTGGCGGTGATAATTCTGACGTCACTCATTGGGGTTTCCCTTTGGAGCCGGCCGAGTCTACTTGGCCGGGCGTACGGCCCTCCACCATTTTGATGGCTTTGCGGGGACATTCCTCCGCGCAGATGCCGCATCCTTTGCAGAATTCCAGATCGATCTGAAGAGGGAACTCAGAAGAAATTACTCCATCGGGGCAGTATAACCAGCACAGGAGGCATGTGTCCTTCTTGGTACACTTTTCCTGGTCAATCTGCGGGGTATGGGACCTCCAGTCCCCTGTTTTGCCCGCTTCCCCTGTCGCCGGCTTGGAAGCTGCCACAAGGGTGTCCTTAATTTTATCGGCCATAACACCTCTCGAGTTTTGGGAAAAATAACGACAAGATTCCCGGCATACAGAATAATAGGCAAGCTGGAACTTGAGCGTGTTACACGAACAGATAAAGAGGCTGTCTCTTTCCGGCCTCCCTCCGTCATGCGCCTGCTGAAGCAGCCTGAAGATCGGGCCGAAAAATGCTTGTATTCCGGTAGGCCAGCTCCAGCGCGGCAAGATTCCGATCCAATGCAGCGCCTTTGAATTTCCGCCCCACTGCTCGTCTGATATTCTCCAGGCTAACCAGGGTCGAGGCCGAGGCAAAAGGGCCGAGAATGGACGTAGAAATCAGCACGTTCCCTTCGACGATGAGCCCGGCCTCCTGGGATGAACGGAACGCATCCGACGCTGCGACGGTAAACGATCCGAGAAATCCAAACTCTTGGGCGGCGCGGGCGGAATTGATGACGAGAAGACCACCCTCTTTCAGGTTTGCGGTAACGTTTACCATCTCCAACAGATTATCGTCCAGGACAACAGCGATGTCGGGATTGACCACGTTTGAATAGGTGCGGATCGGTTCGGCTGCAATACGCGTGTGTACGCTTACCGGCGCTCCGCGACGCTCCGAGAAGTACGTCGGCTTCGCGCTCACCCCCTTGAACCCTTGATAGTAAGCTGCTTCAGTCAATATTTTGGCAGCGGTCACGGCTCCCTGGCCGCCCCGGCCATGCCACACGATTTCGTATGATGCTCCCATAGACCTCTCGATCTCACGCTTCTTTTGGCGTCTTTAGATTAATTCAGTCGCGAGTATTCGTCAACAGGGAAGCGGCGGCGCCAGCCCCGCAGTTGACGACGGGGAAAAGAATCAGCTACTATCGGCTCCACGACCCCCTTCAACTTCTCGGCACGTCAAGGAGACGTGCCTGAACATTGATTTAACGCGGTTATGGGACAAAGAATGAACGTTCTACTGGTACAACCGAAGCTTCCTTACTCTTTTTGGAGTTTTGATCAGGTACTGAAACTCACGGGCCACAGGGCCCTGGTATCGCCACTTGGACTCATCACGGTTGCTGCACTGCTTCCACAAGAATGGGACTTGCGACTGATTGATAGGAATTTCCAGCAGATCACTGATGAGATGTGGAACTGGTCGGAAATAGTGATGATATCCGGGATGATAGTGCAGAGCGAGGATTTTCTCAAGGTAACAAGGGAAGCAAAACGAAGAGCGAAAACAGTGGTGGTTGGAGGGCCTTATCCGACTTTGCTTCCTGAGGAACCCAAAGAGGCGGGAGCTGACTTTGTGGTCAAAGGAGAGGCCGAAATCGCTGTTCCTCTTTTGCTCGATGCTTTGGCCTCCGGCAAAAAAAACGCGGTGATTGAAGGGCCTTCCAAGCCGGACATGGGCATATCGCCTATACCCCGTTTCGATCTTCTACGTCTGGATGCATACGTTGCAATTGGAGTTCAGACTTCCCGGGGATGCCCCCATGACTGTGATTTCTGCAATGTAACCAGCATGTACGGAAGAGCGCCTCGGTACAAACAAGCCGGCCAGCTTATAGCCGAGTTGGAACTGCTCCACTCCCTGGGCGGGCACGGGGATGTGTTTATATGCGACGACAATTTTATTGGTAGTAGGAAGCATGCCCGTTTAATCCTTGAGAAGCTGATCCCGTGGAATAAGGCTCATGGCGAACCTTTCAGTTTTTGGACTCAAGCCTCGGCAAACTTGGGGCAAGATCTCGAGTTGATTGACTTGATGACCAAGGCGAACTTCAACACCGTTTTCGTAGGGATTGAATCTCCGGACGAGGAAGTTCTTGAAGGCGCGGGCAAACACCAAAATGTCAGGAATCCCTTGGCTGAGTCGATGCATAACATAAATGCGAACGGCCTTTCGATTGTGGGAAGTTTCATCGTCGGGCTGGACGGCGAGAAGGCCGGCGCCGGAGACCGGATCGTAGCCTTTGTGGAACAAAGCGGCATACCGGTGGTCATGTTGAACACCTTGCAGCCTTTACCCGGTACCCGCCTGTGGCATCGCCTGAAGGAGGAGAATCGTCTCCTGGATGAAAGAGGCAGCGGCGTTCCTACCGGGGGAGAGCTGGGTTTTATTCCCACGAGACCGGAGGCCGAAATTATTGGAGAATACAGGGACCTTACGGATCGTCTTTACGAACCCTCAGCTTTCTTACACCGCGCCTACAAATTCTTCCTCACCATGAGACCCACTCGGAAAGCTCTGGGTACCGAGACCGAAGCGGAGCGATCTCATGGTCTGCTTGCCAAAAAGATAGCAAACAAGGAAACAGCTCGCCATCTTAAGGTGCTTCTATTCCTCGTCTGGAGGTACGGAATTGCGGGTTCGACCAGAATTCAGTTTTGGAAGCAGCTTGTAGGAATATGGAGATCGAATCCGAGCCGACTGATCCAGTATCTTGTCACCATTGCCAACGGACAGGATTTGTCCCACTTGAGAAATCACGAGTGCCGTTAATTTGCATCGCCGGCGGGGGAAAGTCGCACTCCATAATTTCGGCTGCCGGCATGAAAAAACGCACTACGACCCATCTAAAGAGAAAGACCTGCGCATCTTGCAATGAAAGCGCAAAGCACTCACACGCACACCAAACGAAAAAAGGCTGCAAGCCTGAACTTGCAACCCTCTGAAATTCCTGGTAGCGGGGGGAGGATTTGAACCTCCGACCTTTGGGTTATGAGCCCAACGAGCTACCTGGCTGCTCCACCCCGCGATCGTTATCTCTTCAATATAGAAACAATAAGCCCGTATGTCAAGAAAAGCTTGAATTGCTTTGTGTGCATTCAGTTACAGCCGGAATTTGCAGGTGGCTTCGTGGGGTGGGCTTTCTAGCCCGCCATTGAACAGGGGATTCCTCGGCAGGCTGGAAAGCCTGCCCCACAAGACTGAATGGCTATATTGCTTTCACCAGGCATATTCTAAAAGCCTTTGATCCCGCTATGATGGGCCGATTACGAAAATTCTTCGGAATGATGCACTCTTGGGGTAGCACTCTCAGCAGAAGAGGGTTTGCCTGATAGGATATCCAGCAAGTCTCCATGAACAAGGCCGTTGGTCGCTACAATACTGTCCGTATAGACATCGGTCTGCTTTCCGAGCCTGTCGGTCACCCATCCACCGGCCTCTTGCACTAACAGCATCCCTGCGGCCATATCCCAGGGCTTTAGTTTCAGCTCCCAAAAACCGTCCAGTCGGCCGCACGAAACATACGCCAAGTCGATGGCCGCCGATCCTACTCGTCGTATGCCTTGAACGCGCAGTAGTACCCGAGAAAACTCCGCCAGATTATTAATCGCTGAATAACTCCGATCATACGGGAACCCTGTGGCAATTAAGCTGTGGTCCAATCGGTCCGCTCGGGATACGCGCACCGAGCTGCCGTTGAGGAACGCTCCCCCATTTCTGACAGCCCAAAATTTTTCCATTCTGATTGGATCGTGAACAATGCCTGCCATGAGAATACCGTTGTGCATCAGAGCTACGGATACACTAAAGAATGGAATCCCGTGTGCAAAATTGACGGTCCCATCCAGCGGGTCCACCAGCCACAACCATGGTGAACCGGTGCTATCTGTACGCCTTTCTTCAGTCAGGATGTCATGATGTGGGAACTCGCCCCTGATGGCCTCGAGTATAATGTCCTCCGAAGCTCGATCCGCATCCGTGACTATATCGATTCCTCCGGGCCTGGAGTCCTTGAGGTCGATCTGAAATTTTCCCTCGTAATACGACATGATCGCCAGTCCCGCCCGATTAGTCACGTCTTCAATAAATGGCACTATATCCTTGGGAATAAAGTCTTTTTCCATATCAATTTCTCCTGAGGGAGGTTCATTGGGCCGTATCAAGATCCGTTGTTTCTTGCATTTGTAGATGGGAGCAGTATGCCACACCCCTGACGCTAAGCACTCGATTTCCCAGATACGTTTATGCGAGATTCCGGTGCGTGTGAGAGGAAACATCTCTGATCGGGTGCCACTGCTGGCTTGCCCAGCAGTGTTCTTCCAGTAGGCACTGCTGGGCAAGCCAGCAGTGGCACCCAAATACGCGACCGTGTTGTCGCTACGCAGTACCAATCTTATTCTTTGATTTAGCTCATTATAGCAGGGCCTTAGCCCAGGCTACGCGCTCCCTTCTACCGGTTTCTTAGTTGTTACCTCACAAGAAAGTTCGCCGCGGTGCAAACGAACCTGCAATACTTCTCCGATTTGAACTTCCGCAGCGTCGCCGATCACCTTGCCGGTTTCGGGCCTGAGAGTGATGGAGTAACCTCTGGCGAGCACGGACAGAGGGCTGAGATTGTCCAACCTGGCTGAAAGGTTTTCAACCGAGCTGAGGCTTGCTTTAATTTTATCTCGAATTGCCCTCAGGAGTTCCGATGACAGCGCGGAGCATTGATCCTTCCCAGCGCCCATTTCCCTGACCAAATACTGGGGCCTAAGTCGTGTCGCGACCGCTTCCGTTTCTCTGCCCAGCACTTCCAACTGACGGCGGACGGTGCGGGCCAACCGAATTGTGAGATCATCCAGCTTCATACGACGCTCCTCGATTTGGCGTCGGGGATCGTAAAGCCTCTTGACGAATTCGCTCAGGCTCTCTACACGCCTTTCCAAGAAGTTCCTTATGCAGGTTTTCATCCTGGCCAAGAGATGCAGCACGTGTTCCTGCAAATCACGTTTGTCGGGAACGATCATTTCAGCCGCGGCCGAAGGCGTGGATGCTCGCAGGTCGGCAGCGAAGTCCGTTAGCGTGACATCCGTCTCGTGTCCGACTGCGCTCACTATCGGGATGCGGCAACCAGCTACGGCTCTCACAACCGTCTCGTCATTAAAAGCCCAAAGATCTTCAATGGAGCCGCCGCCTCGGCCCACTATGATGACATCTACGTCGCCCGCATTGCACAGCCTGTCGATAGCGGCCACAATCTCCCCCGGCGCTCGATCGCCTTGCACGGAAGCAGGGCTCACGAGAATGTGGGTTCCCGGAAACCGTCGTTTGCAAATACGGATCATATCGCGGACAGCCGCGCCCCTCGGGGAAGTTACCAATCCAATTCTTTTTGGCATAGGAGGAATGGGTCTCTTGTTTTCCTCGACAAAGAGACCTTCAGCCGTGAGCTTCTTCTTCAATTGTTCGAAGGCCAGCATGAGGCTCCCTAGCCCTGCCGGCTCCATCGTATCCAGAATTAGCTGATATTCTCCTCGCATATTGTAAACGGAAATCCTGCCCCAAGCGATCACGCTCAATCCGTCTTCAGGCCTGAACTTGAGAAAACGACGCTGCAACTTGAACATCACGCATCGGATCTGGGCCGTATCGTCCTTCAAGGTAAAATAAACATGCCCCGACGGAGCCGGGTGAAAGTTGGAGATTTCGCCTTGGATCCAAACCGACGGAAATTCACGTTCTAATAGCACCCTGATCCGGTCGGTCAGTTCGGAGACGGTATATATTTTGCGTTCCGGTAGTTCCATCCGCTTGTCCTAAAAGCCGGTTTACCGCACCGATCCCATCGTCGGCCTACGTGGGGCACGGTCCGTATGCAGGAGTGCATTCTATAGGGTGAAGCGATGACTTTCAATGTTGGAGACTTATATAGAAATGCACTCTTATAGCATTTGTCCAAATAGACGTCCTCTTGTCCGTCTGGAGCATAGTCATTCGAAGACTTGGCCAGGGGCGTTTTTTTGTCGTCATTCCCGCGCCCCTGGGAATCCTTTGTATGAGCACGTCTCGCGGGTGCCGGCAAGCGGGCACAAATCCGCTTCGCGCTGGACTTCCCCTACATCCCCGGATCGCGGGACAGTTTTCCCGCTCTACAGTTTCGAGTTTTCTGCTGCCGGGCCTTTGCTTTGTAGAAATCGTGCTCAAAATAATGAGAAATCATGCTCAGTTCAATTACGAGGTGATCGCTATGAAAGAAATTAATCTGGGACGAAGAAATAAGTCAAGAAAGCTTCGGGAGCCCCGCAAAATCAAAGCGGCGTCCGGACGCAAGCAAACAAAATTCGACTGCTATAGACACTGTATGGATGACCCGTGGGAAATGAAAGGCGAATCGGTCTGCGCTTCTGCATGTGGAGTCAAGTTTCTTTAGAAAATCGGAGCCTTTTAGTTCCAGTTGGGTATGCCGGGACATCCTGCCCGGCATTTTTTTGTGTGACGGTTGTCACACCGCTAATTGGAGATGGCAGCAGCGGTTTTTAACCAGTTGAAGGTCAAACGAGTGGACAACTGATGAGGAAATGGGATATGAATCTGCTCTTATCAACTCGAACGCGCGAGCATTGAGGGGATGTTTGATGTCTGAGGTTGAAATCCGCCGAGTAACCAAGAAGTCGGAATTAGATGAATTCATAGATTTACCCTGGAGGATCTATGCTGATGATGCCAATTGGGTCCCGCCGCTGAAGAAGGCAGTTCGTAGACTGCTTGATCCAGCTAAGCACCCGTTCTGGAAATTCTCCGAACGGGCCCTCTTTCTGGCCAAACGTGGGCCACGCACAGTCGGGCGGATTGCCGGAATATTGGACAACAATTTCAATTCCTTTCACGATGAAAAAATGGGCGCGTGGGGATTCTTTGAATGCGAGGACGACCCGGGTGCTGCTAAAGCTCTATTTGACGCGGTTGAGCAATGGACGCGCAGTAAAGGTCTATCGTTCATGCGAGGACCGTTCAATCCGTCGACCAATTACGACATCGGCCTACTTATAGAAGGTTTTCAGTATCCCCCATCTATCATGATGCCTTACAACCCGTCCTATTACGCGCAGCTCATCGAGTCCCGCGGTTTCTCCAAAGAAAAAGATCTGGTGGCTGTGATCCTTGAAAAGAACCAGACAAAAAGCGATCGAATTCAACGGTTGGCCCGGAGAATTGCACGGAACAAAAAAGTTACCGTCCGAAAAGCCGAGAAGAAGAATTTCAGCTCGGAAATGGCTCTGATCAGAGAAATCTATAATGCGGCCTGGTCGCGAAACTGGGGCTTTGTTCCCATGACGGACGAGGAGATGCTCGACGTGGGTAAGGAGATGGTTCAGATCGCGGATACGGACCTGATACTCTTTACTTACTATGATGACGAACCGGTAGGAGTGACCATAGGCCTCCCCGATATTGGTCCTTTGCTAAAGCGCTTGAACGGTAAAATTGGACTCCTGGGTATTTTCAAAGTCCTGTTGTTCAAGCATGAAATCAGGAGCGCGAGAATTTTGGCCATGGGATTCAAGAAATCCCATCAGGGCTTAGGCTTGCCTATCATTACATGCGATCACCTTCTAAGAGTGTGGGAAAAGAAGAACTACGACTTCGTTGAACTCGGCTGGAACCTTGAGGACAATTACGACATCGTCAATCTTGAATTAGAGTTCGGCGCCCGCATTTATAAGAGATATCGGATATTTCGGAAAGATCTCGCAATGTGAAAAAAGGGGAGCCCGCGCTTAAACAGGGACGTGACCTTTTGTTCATTACAAAGGATGAAAATGCCTTCCCGCCTTAGGATCCTATCACGAGCATCCGGTTCTCGTCGAATTTCCCATGTGGCGCTAAAGTTGGATAAACAAAAGAATTCGCAGCCTGGCGGCGGTAAATCCCGCTGGATTCCCAAATGGTCATTCTAAAGCCACTTTTTTGCATTTCGACTCCGTGTCTTCCCACATTAGTCACCAAACCTACCGAAAATTCTGCCGATCCGATCTCGAAGAGACTGAAAAGAATAAAATCCGGCTATCGCAAACGCTAAGGATGGGACTTGGCACCGTAACCATCTTATTTTACTGAGCCGCCACCGTGGCCACCGCTGAGGGAAAAGCGCATTTGTTTGCATCTTGCCAATGAAAACAGATGAAAGCTTTGCACCGACAAGTCAGCCCACATTAGGAGGTGGCTTGTCCATGTGGATCGTGGGATCATGCCGGTGGCTGGTGGGACACAAAGGCTTCCCAAGCGCATCCCCAGGTAAGAGCCTGGAGGTGATCCTCACCGGAGAAAGGATCGATGCTCAGGAAGCTTATCGGATCGGGCTTGTCAACGAGGTGGTGCCTTCTGATCAATTGCTCCCCGAAGCCACGAACCTGGCTGAACGGTTCTGCCGGAATGCGCCCCTTGCCGTACAGGCTGCCAAAGAGGCAGTTTACCGGGGGATGGGACCGTCCCCTTTCTAAGGGAATGGGGCTGGAGCAATCCTTGACAGATTCTGTTTTTCAATCTGAAGTTGCAAAGGAAGGTCCGAGGGCCTTTTCGAGAAGATGCCTCCAGTGTTCAAAGGAAAATAAACCTAGCCAAAGGTATTTGAAATTCTTACTCTATCGGTTGTGCATCCGATAACCTTGTTTACCGAGCAAGTTGAATTAGCCCTCAAGGAGGCCTGTTCATGCGCGTCTTGAAGGGTGAGTGTATTCGTCAAACATATTGAATTGGCCGAGACGGGCGTTCTTCGGCTGATCAGGCCATGGAAGCAGGAAACGTAAAACCGTGGTGATAAGGCACTCGAGGAAGGGCAAGGGAATGCCTCTACCCACCCACGCTCGGGTCGCTCTCCGGCGTTGACTATCCTCCGGCTGGGCTGGTTTCTCGCAAACATTGCCCACATACGATAGCGAGAAGCCTACCTTCTGTGTGCCTTTTCTATGACTTTGGCATAAGTATGGTAATGCTCGCATCCAATAGAGTAATCAAAAAATCGGACCAATTGGGTCGGATTTTTCAGGAAAATTTTCAAGAGGTTCCGCCAAAAGACGAAGCGCGATGAATATAGGATTCCATGTCTTATGATCACGGCAAACAATCCTTTGATTTCGAACTTCTTAGGGAACTGAAACGATCTGCGTCGGGCCAGAGGTTTCATCCTCAGGATGTGGGTGGCCACTCTGTCAAGATAATGTCTTCGATCGTACAGGCTATTGTACAGACTTGTAAACTCTTCCGTGATCTTCTCCATGGGTTTGGTGGGATTGAAGTTCATCGGACTCGTCTGGTTACTGAAGTTGCGGTAATCTCTTGTAAGGAGTCTGTCTTCTTTAGCCAGCCTGTTCCACAGGTCGGTCCCCGGTCCAGCTTGTAACAACGTTACAAACATTTCGGGGATACCCGTAAGACGAGCAAATTTCTGGAGCCGATCCCCGGCGTCGCTCGGTTCACCGTCAAATCCTAGAATACATCCGGCAATTATCCCAAGCCCCGCCTCATTAATTTTACGACACACTTCGACCAGGTCAACTTTCGTATTTTGTGATTTCTTTGTCCTCGTCAAAGTCTCTTCGTCAAGTGTTTCTATGCCGAGAAATACCTTGAAGAACCCAGCCTCAACCATGAGATCCAACAGTTCATCGTCCGTGGCGAGATTCACTGAGGCTTGAGTGTAGAATCCATAGGGATTTCCGTGAACACCGAGCCATGGAATCATTTCTTCCAAGAGAGCTTTAGTCTTTCTGAAACTACCTACAAAATTGTCATCGGCAAGAAAGATGTAGTGCCGATAGCCGAGATCGTAGAGCGATTGCAATTCCGCGACAATCTGCTTGGGTGATTTCGTTCTCACCTTGTGCCCTAGCATGTGAGTAACATCGCAAAACTCGCATTCAAATGGGCATCCTCGTGAGAATTGGATAGACACGTTGAGATATGCTGTAATATCAATCAGATCGTACCTAGGCACCGGCGATTTCTCCAGGTCAGCCATTGCCTGGGCCCGGATAATCACACCTGTTAGCCCTTGTGCAATCGCTTCGAGGATCTCAGGCATAGTTGCTTCAGCCTCCCCGACTACGACGATGTCGGCCCCCTCCCTCAAAGCGTCTTCAGGGTAGTGGTACACCCATGCCCCGCCTATAACAACTTTTTTGCCTCGCTGATGGGCTTCACGTATAGTCTTGATAATATCTTCGTATTGTACGGTCATGCCCGTGATGAACACCAGGTCGGCTTCTGTCCATTGGGATTCTTTGACTTGTTCGAATTCGCGATCAACTACTTCGAGTTGCCATTGCGAGGGTAACAGGGCTGCCACCGTAAGCAGACCCAATGGCGGCAGGGTAGCCTTTTTGCCGAGTAGTTTCAGTACTGGCCCAAATGACCAGAATGTTGTCGGAGTCGCTGGGTTTATGAGCAGAGCTTTCAAACTTCGTCTTCTCCTCGAATCGCGAGTTGGTGTCGACGTTGCTGTTGACAGGAATCATGCGGCGGTCTTGCTATTTTGAGCGTTTGGGAACCGTTGAGCAGTCGAGTTACAGTTTCGAAGACCCGAAAATATGTCCGCAAGAAGTACCACAGTTCCCGATCCAGGCAAAACC
This sequence comes from uncultured delta proteobacterium, assembly GCA_963789265.1. Taxonomy (GTDB): domain Bacteria; phylum Desulfobacterota; class Desulfomonilia; order Desulfomonilales; family Desulfomonilaceae; genus CAWBBA01. The sequence continues at coordinate 1,606,270 of CAWBKB010000001.1, forward strand.
GTCGTCACCTCACTGAGAAAGCCACATTTTCCCAGTTTTTGAACATACACGGTCGTCCGCGCCACTGTCAACCAAATTTCTGTCAGCTCTCACTCGAAGACAGGGCAGTAATGTCGAGCCAAGAAAAAGTGCCGACGCCACATCAACATGCCAACTCCTTGCACGATAAGATACTGTGGCTCCAGCCTTCAAGATTGGGGCAACGTTTGTCGGCCATCGATAACTGACAGAGTTCATATTCTTCCGGTGCTTCAGGTGAGTCTTATACAATTCGTTCAGAACCATTCTTTTGACTCCGCTGTTCGTCTTTCGTTGGCATAAACCAACGTGAAATGTGAGTGCCAATTTCCTGACCGAATGGTTCCTCGGCTGCCTTCGATTCATTGACGTTTTTTCCCGATTCTCAAATACGTCAAACATCAATTCCTGTTTCTCCACAATTCCAACTTAGGGATTGTCCACAAATAAGTCTTGCAATTTGATTTCGCGTTTTGTATAGAGCGGGGGCATGATTGATGTGTCCCATATCATAAAGAGGTTCGAATTGCTAGAACCTTTATTGGGTGAGCGCGAAGTCAGAATGCTTGACGCGGCTGAAGCAGAGTGCATAGGCCGCGGTGGGGTAACGCTGGTCGCGGAAGCGACCGGGGTATCTCAGCGTAGGATTGCCGAGGGGATCAAGGAGTTGAGGCAGGAGGAACGCCTGGACAAAGGCCGGACCCGCAGAAAGGGAGGAGGCCGCAAGAGAATCATCGAGAAAGACGACGCTCTGGAACGGGATTTGGAACTTTTGCTGGACCCGTGCACTCGGGGCGATCCCGAATCACCGTTGAGGTGGACGAGTAAAAGCTTGCGGAAACTTGCAAGAGAGCTGACGGCCATGGAACATAAGATCGGGAAGTCAGCCCTAGCTGGAATCCTTCGGAAAATGGGATACAGCCTTCAGGCAAACCGAAGGACCCTGGAGGGTTCATCCCACGAGGACCGTGACGCGCAATTTCAGCACATCAGTTCCAGAGCCTTGGAGTTTCTCAAAGATGGGCAACCGGTTCTATCGGTAGACGCCAAGAAGAAGGAGTTGATAGGCCGATTCAAGAATGGCGGACGTGAATATCGTCCCAAAGGCAACCCCCAAGAGGTTTGTGTCTACGACTTCATGGACAAGCAATTAGGTAAGGGGGTCCCCTACGGGGTGTACGATACCGGCAAAAACGAGGCTTGGGTGAGCGTGGGCATTGACCACGACACCGCATCCTTTGCAGCGGAATCCATACGGCGGTGGTGGCGTTACATGGGAGAAGAGTCCTATCCCAATGCGAAGAAACTGCTGATAACAGCTGATTCCGGCGGCAGCAACGGCTCCAGAATTCGACTCTGGAAAATGGAACTGCAGAATCTTGCAGACGAACACGGCATGGAGATTTCCGTGTGCCACCTGCCTCCCGGCACCAGCAAATGGAATAAGATCGAGCACCGACTCTTCGCATTCATTACCCAAAACTGGAGAGGAAAACCTCTGGTAAGCCACGAAGTCATCGTCAGTCTCATAGCGCACACAACGACCTCCACAGGACTCAAGGTCCGCTGCGAGCTTGACACCAACGCCTATCCTAAAGGGACCAAGATATCGGATAAGGAATTCGCAACCATAAACATCTCAAAGAACAACTTTCATGGCGAATGGAACTATACCGCACCGCGGAGCCCCTAAAATGAGACAGTTAGTTATGGACAAGCCCTAAGCACCCGTTCTGGAAATTCTCCGAACGGGCCCTCTTTCTGGCCAAACGTGGGCCACGCACAGTCGGGCGGATTGCCGGAATATTGGACAACAATTTCAATTCCTTTCACGATGAAAAAATGGGCGCGTGGGGATTCTTTGAATGCGAGGACGACCCGGGTGCTGCTAAAGCTCTATTTGACGCGGTTGAGCAGTGGACGCGCAGTAAAGGTCTATCGTTCATGCGAGGACCGTTCAATCCGTCGACCAATTACGACATCGGCCTACTTATAGAAGGTTTTCAGTATCCCCCGTCTATCATGATGCCTTACAACCCGTCCTATTACGCGCAGCTCATCGAGTCCTGCGGTCTTTCCAAAGAAAAAGATCTGGTGGCCGTGATCCTTGAAAAGAATCAAGCCAAAAGTGATCGAGTTCAACGGTTGGCCCGGAGAATTGCACGGAACAAAAAGGTTACCATCCGAAAAGCGGAGAAGAAGAATTTCAGCTCGGAAATGGCTCTGATCAGAGAAATCTATAATGCGGCCTGGTCGCGAAACTGGGGCTTTGTTCCCATGACAGACGAAGAAATGCTCGACGTGGGCAAGGAGATGCTTCAGATCGCGGATACTGACTTGATACTCTTCACTTACTTTGAAGACGAGCCGGTTGGGGTGACCATAGTACTTCCCGACATCGGACCTTTGCTAAAGCGCTTGAACGGCAAGATTGGACTCCTCGGTATTTTCAAAGTCCTGTTGTTCAAGCATGAAATCAGGAGCGCGGCGAGCTTTGGCCATGGGATTCAAGAAATCCCATCAAGGCTTGGGCTTGCCTATTATTACGTTCGATCACCTGCTGAAAGTGTGGGAAAAGAAAAACTTTGATTTTATTGAAATTGGTTGGAACCTTGAAGACAATCATGACATCATCAACCTTGAATTGGAGTTCGGCTCCCGTATTTATAAGCGATATCGGATATTTCGGAAAGATATCGTGATTTGAAAAACGTCGAGTCTCTGTTGAAGGGCAAACTTTCCGAGTCTGTCTCAAAACTAAACCGTGAATAAAATTCGTAGCACGATGCTCCCTTTTCCCGGCAATGAAGAGAGTGTCTCAAAACGGTTGTAGTGGCACGATGACGACTCTCGGGGTGGTAGGGTGCGGTTAATCTCGCACCTTGGCCTCCCTTGTCTCCGACGAGCCGGGGCCGGCTATGAGTATGCCTCAGGCAGCCATGAGTCACTCTCCGTCCTGATGTCTTAGGCCGCGGTTAGCACCAGACGCCCCGTCAGCCAATGGCTGTAGAGCTTCTTGAGATTCAAGGTGGCGCACATCAAAGACCATTGAGCCCTCGCATTGGATAATCCGGACACGGTCCACCGTCTAAAGTCCAAGTGGCTCTTTATCCATGCAAAGACCGGCTCAATGATCACCTTGCGGGCTCGGAGTAGCGTCTTGCTTTCCGGGACCTCCCGTTTCTTGCGGTGGCGCTCAACTGCGTCACGATAGATGTTAATGTCTATGAGACGGCCATTCTTGCTCTTGCTGCACTTCCACCGTTCAGGACACGTCAAGTAGTCCCGGCATCGATACCGCCGGATCTCGTTTCCGTTTTTTCCTGTGACTTTCTTCTGAAGAAAGTTCAGCGATGCGCCTTGCGGACAAATACAGACGTCTCGCTCTTGGTCGTAGACGAACTGGGAAGCGTGATAAGGGTCCCATTGAGCGCCTTTTTCCGCAGCGGACTCTCCCGACGACTTGGCGACCAAGACCTCGTACTCCTTCTCTTCGGCCAACGCGATTTGAGCCGATGCGAAGTATCCTGCGTCCGCCACGGTTTCCTCTGCGGTTGCGCCCAAATTTTCCTGAACTCGATCCAGCATGGGAACAAGCTGCCCATTGTCATTGCCTTCGTCGACCACTTCCTCAGCCACAATCATGCCGCTTTGTTGGTCTGCCACCGCTTGAGCATTGTAAGAGGGCTCAGTAGACCGCCGGTTCTTCATGTACCGGGCATCCGGCTCGCAGGGATGGACGACCTTCTTGTCAGTCTTATCCAATTCCTGCAAGGCCTTCTGTATCCGCTCCTTGCGTTTCAACTCGTCCTGCAGGGCTTCGGGAAGACGCCATTCGCCACCCTCCTCTTGCTCGCACCTCTCTGTCTCCGTCATGACGTCGGCAACGCACTTGTCCAAATTCTCAAGCATCCGCTCCAACTGATCTTGGTTCTTGAACTTCTCCCGAGATGATCCGACAGGGATCTTGGTTCCATCCAATGCATGAACCGCCATACCTATCAACTCGGCTTTGACTGCCACTTGAACCGATTGTTTGAATATTCCCTTGAAAACCTTCTTGTTGTCCCTCCAGAATCGCCACAGGGTATTATGATCCGCTGCATTCATACCCGTCAGCCAAATCAATCCCATGTTCTCCATGCATGCCTTCTCAAGCTTGCGCGATGACCTGATTCTGCTGAAATAGCCGTAGAGCCATGCCTTCAACAAAAGATCGGTACTATAGGGAGGACGGCCCGTTTCGCCATTCGGAACTCGAAAACCCAGCACCTCCAAATCCAAGGAATCCACAAAGTCTCCTATGAAGCGCGCTGGATGATCAGGCCCTATCCAGTCATCTATAGCGGGCGGAAGCAGAAACACCTGCTTGTAGTCGGCTCTGATTTGCGGCATAATCCTTTCCCTCTCCGATTCTCTTTTCACATCTCATTAGTAGAATCGGTTGAGAATCGCGAGCCCAAAATCGACTTTTGAGACAGTGTCTTCAGCGCCAGGCTGCCATCGTGCCACGATTCCGAGCATCAAAATAGTTTTGAGATACTTTCTTCCAGCCTGCCTTTTTCTTCCCTTGGCTGACGACAGGCCGAAAAGCTTGCTCCGCAGGCTTAATGACACTTTCCCGCTGAAAATTGAGTGCTTGCCGGGATCAATAAAATAACGTTTCTTTTTCGACAAAATCGGAGTTATAATAGTATCGCGTAATTCATGTTCAATTTGGTATGGGGCTAGGATATTGAGTCGTCGCGCGCTCAGGGCTATAGCCGTGTTGTTCATCTTGGCGGGCGTGGCCTCGTCTGCGGGGGCCGGCCCCCTACCTTGGAACATCCGGGTGGACTCATCGTTCAGAGCCGAGTTCCTTTTCGGACATCAGGAGGTCCGCCAGCTCGACGCAAGAGTTCCAGACACTCAGCCACTTCTTGCGGGTCAGGTGCTGGATCGGTTTTCAGTCAATTTCGATCCTCGTCTCCCCGTTCTCGCAGGGACAGTTGAGATAACACCATTTCCAGTCGTGTCCGGCCGCCTCGCCGGATCAATTAGCGTCTTTGAGAAAAGTGGCGTGGCGAATCGCCGTGTAGACCCACTTTTGGTAAGGACAGACTGGGATGTGAAGCCCGAGTATAGCTCATGGGAGGCCGCCGGGCTTTATCACCTATGGCATGGGGGTGGTTATCGTTTTAGCGTTACGGCAGGCTATCGACGGGAGATATGGGACTACCGGGGAACGCCGGCCAACGGTGGGCCCGACTCGCCTTTGCACGACTCTTTTACTGCGAGCATTCCTTTCATCGGTATGCAAACAGCAATGTTCTTTCCGTGGTGGAAGGCGCGCTTTGAGGTGTTGGGTTCCCCGTTTATGAACATGAACGTTTCTGATTCGATTCAGAAAAGCGGCTTTGCTCTTCAATTTGACGGTAACCTTTACAGGGGCGGCCTAGTTGAGGTTCAGATGGAAGGGAACGCGAATCTCACTGCGAATGTCCTCGTGGGGCTCTACAGCCGGTATGCATATCAGGAATTGTACGGTTCGTTGTCAGGAACGGGGACCACGACCAACGTCGGATTGGCTCCCTACACTGTGTTTGTGAACCAAAGCATGGCTACAGTCGGATTAAACGTGACGGTCTTCTTCTGAGGAGGCGAACCGGGTTCCGAAAATGGAGTAATTGGCTTTCCTGAAGATGACATTAAATTAGTCTCTCGCCACTATTCTTATCGTACGCACCGATCCCACAGCGAGTCCATTTCCGACTTCCAAACGCGGATTGTTTCCAGAGCACGACCTGACAGTACCTCTTTCCTGAGCTTCTTGGGTGTCCCCGCGGGCGCAGGTTCCATAATGCCGAAGTTGACGTTCATCGGTTGGTAAGTTTTGACCGGCTGATCGTATGTGTGCTTCAAGAGGGCTCCCATGGCCGTAACGGCCGGCGGTGGCCAGGGCGTAATCCCCGCTGCCGTCAGTCCGGCCATGAGCCCCACCGCGAGGCCGGAGGCTGTGGACTCTATGTACCCTTCTACTCCCGTTATTTGGCCGGCAAAAAAGACATGAGGATGTGTCTTTGACCGCGAAAATCGGTCCAGAAGCCGTGGTGTGTCCAGATAGGTGTTGCGGTGGATCGAGCCCAAGCGTTCAAAAACAGCATTTTCAAGACCCGGGATCATGCGGAAAACTCGCTCTTGCTCGGGATGAGTCATTTTCGTCTGAAAGCCCACAAGGTTGTAAAGAGTCTTTTCACGGTTCTCGGCCCGGAGTTGGACCACTGCAAAGGGCCGCGTTCCCGTGGATGGGTCCGTAAGGCCCACCGGCTTCATCGGGCCAAACGCCAGAGTGTCCGGTCCGCGGCGAGCCAATTCTTCCACAGGGAGGCAACCCTCAAAATGAGGGATTGTCTCGAACGGAAACGGGTCAACCTTCTTTGCTGCCAGGATTTCGTTGACAAACGACCGATAGGTCTCCTCACTCATGGGGGCATTCAAATAGTCGCCGTCTCCATCGCCATATCGGGATGCACGGAAGAGCCGGCTCATGTCCAGAGAATCGGCAGTTACTATCGGAGCTATTGCATCATAGAAAGACAGTCCGTCCGACCCCAGGATGCCGGCTATGTCCGATGCCAAAGCATCGGATGTCAAAGGCCCTGTCGCTACTATGACAATTCCTTCCTCCGGCGGTGGAATTCGAGTAATCTCCACGCGCTGGAGTCTGATCAGAGGATTTGCCTCGATTTTCTCTGTAATGAATCGGGAAAAGAGATCTCGTTGTACCGCGAGAGCTTTCCCGGCCGGGACTGCCGTGGCATCAGCAGCTCGCATAATAAGGGAATCCAGCACACGCAACTCTTCTTTGAGCAACCCCGCGGCTGAGTGAAATGACGCGGACCTTAACGAATTGGAACAGACCAATTCCCCTAGATCAGGAGAGTTGTGAGCTGGGGAGTAACGTGTGGGCTTCATTTCAACCAGCCGCACAGCCACTCCTCTTTCGCCGAGTTGCCATGCAGCCTCGGATCCGGCCAGACCTCCCCCCAGGATTGTGATCCTTGTTTTTAGGTCATGTGCCCTAGAGTCGCAGCGATTCACTTATTCTACCTGTTTAGACGCCAATCGGTACCACGAGTCTCTCAGCGCGAGGAATCTCTGTCTTCTCCTTGAGAAGAATGGGTTGGAAATGCCCCGCCTGAGAATTTTCGGCCTTCTTTCCGGTATTGCAGACGCCAACATGGAACTCGCGGGCCCGATAACAGACACTCTCACAGGCGAAGTTCCCTGGGCCACCATGCCGATTTTCTGCGCTGCCGCAAGTGAAAGATCAATCACCCTGTCCTTCACAAAAGGTCCTCGATCATTGATCCTCACAACCACGTTCTTATTATTCTTCAGGTTGGTGACCCTCACAAGTGTGTTCAAGGGCAAGACACTGTGGGCAGCCGTAAGGCCATGCATATTATATACTTCTCCTGACGATGTTTTTTTGCCGTCAAATCCGGGCCCGTACCATGAAGCCACACCATCCTGAAAAAAACCCGGACAAGCCTTCTGCAAAGGGTGGTAGGTGCGACCTCTTACCGCATAGGAATTTGGACAGCCCCCTTTTACCGCGACAATTCTGGAAGCGCAACCGGCCGCTATGACAGACATAAATAAAGCCATAATAGTGAGTTGGAATAATTTCATTACACTGAGGCTTGTGTACTAACATAAGCGCTAAATATTAATGAGATAAATATCACACAATTCCATCGGCTGTCAAGATCTCGGCGTTTGGATCTGTTCCTACTAAAGGTCGAGGGCGCATCGCCTGCGTTCCGGCTGATGAGCCGCCATACTGGACCCGCGTCACAGACTCCTTGACCTTGAGTTGAGAAGCATAGTAATCTCAACGCCGTGAGATCGCCGCGAATCCGCGGCCCAGGACCGTTTCCCTGCAGCAAAGAATTTGTGAAAGATATATAGGTGTGATCGACTAAGGGACGATTTCAACTCCGCGTCACGGAGCTTGCAATCATGGCCGAAGTAGGCAGTCGGAGCGCGCCTCGCGCTGGTGTCGGCGATCTGGCGTAGAAGAGAGTTCCGATGGGGTAGGCTGAACAGATTGTGGCAGTGCGGTCAAACTCCATGTGGCCACCTTCGAAGCTTTGGAGCTGGATCAAATGTTTTCGAGATCTCTAAGAATGGTCTTGATTGCAGTGGGCCTCCTGATCCTAATTAGCTGCGATCCTGAGACCGTGATAAAGAGCAAGGTCCCTGAGTCCCTGCAAGAGTTGCTCACTTTTGGCCCTTCTCGGGTAAGCCTGAAGGCCAAGCAACCTGAGCTATCCACTGTGGAGATCGCGGCTCCAAGGAACGGCGGCGCTTACCCGGTGGGGAGTGATATGCTTTTCCTGGGAAAGGCGAAGTTAGTCGGTGATGCCAAGCAGCACGGGCCGGATCTGGTTTGGAAGCTGTTTCCTGAAAAGGCCCATGCCGGTGTGTCGTTGGGAAAAGGGATTTCAATCAGAAAACGGCTTGATCCTGGGAATTATCGCGTTCAGGTGACAATGACCGCGGGAGGTCGAACGGTAGCCAAGACTGTGAAGTTTCGCGTGGTACGCAGCATGTCTGGTAAAGTGATAGCGGTTGATGGCGCCGGTTTGCCCGGAACCGACCTCAATTTGACGAACCTCGAAGGAGACGAAGTTATTTTCAGTACTAAATCGGGAAGGGGCGGAGTTTTCTCAATTGAATTTCCCTCGGAGGAACCGTTTAGACTGATGCCGCGCAAAAAAGGCTTCAGCTTTTCCCCAGTCAGCCAGATAGTCAAGTTTGGCAAGAAAGGGGCGCTGCCGCCGTTCAAGGCGATCAAAGGTGAAATTTCCGATATCCGGCTGATCGAATCGGAAAAAGGGGATGAGAATGTCCGGAATATTTGTCCTCAGCAGGAATCGTGGCTAAAATTGCGCATAAAGTTCAAGCATAAGCCTGCTCGAGTGGAGCCTTTTCTGGTGCAGCAGGAAGATGACAAAGAGCGATTGATCCCGCTGGAAGACTTGACGGATTTGACTGATGCGACAAAGGAGTACGACCCTAACGCACCCGTAGTGATGAAGGTTCGGGTGCCGGCAGGGTCGACACTTGGGATCTCAAAAGGTTCGTATCGCCTCAGAGTCAAAGTTTACGACGACGCCGGGAATCATTTTTCAGCCGAAGCGTCGGCTCCAGTACGAATGAACGTGGCGAAATGTTTCGCCACGAAATTTGCTGAAGGTCTGTCGTTGCAGGAGCAAGGAAAACTCGATGAGGCTATAAAGGCTTACTCGGTCATGGACGACTTCAAAAAGACTGTCGAAGATTCGCGGCAGTTTTCCGGAGACATGCAAAAGGCCTATTTCAACAGAGGCATTGCTCATCTGGGGATCGCCATTTCAAAGAAAGCCGCAGAAGGGCCTATCCTTGGCGAGCTTAACAGGGCTCTCATAGATTTCAATGCCGTGCTGAAGATACATAGTCGGGACACTGAAGCCCTCTTGCTCAGAGGAGCAGTCAATTACATGGCGAGGAGTTATAAAGCAGCACTGAAGGATCTCGATACCGATCTGAACATCAATCCGCAGATGGTCGTCGCACGTGAACTCAGGGCTCAGGGCCTTGTGAAGAGCGGCATCAAACGTAACCTCACACCGGCAATTGACGATTTCACCGATCTTGTCGATCTAGACACCCGGAATGACGGTCTAAGGAAGAGTCGGAGCGAAGCGTTGAAGCTCCTGGTCCGCTCTGAGAGCAAGAGTGACGATTCGAAGGTCGATATCTCGTCTATTCCTCTCAGAAAGATCGACAAGATACTGAATTTGGCCAAGTACATCCGGAAATAGATCATGTAGAGTATGTCGCAGGCCAGGGTCCCACCAGGCGTCCACCTGTGGCAGTGCTTTGGATGCAGACCGGTACGAGCTGAAAGCCGATGCTTGAATGTCCCCTGTTGACCCGTTTCCATCCCACCGCGATCATTTGGCTCTTGGTCCCGGTCCTTCTTACAGGTTGCTTCGCTGCACGGGGCATAGTAAAGGTTGGGTCGCAACCATATCCTCTAATTTACCAGGACGATTCCACTGAGAAATTCTCGGATTCCGAAGATGCTGCATTTGTTGAGGTCCGCCGAAAGAAAGTTTCTCGCCCGCTGGAAAATTTGGCAATCCATTATGCGGCACTATTTCCCGGGGGGGAGGTTGTCAGGCCCGGAGACACAGAAGAGTACGTCAAGATAGACGGCAGGAACGCGTACAAAGTCATATTCAGACCGAATTATATCAGGAGAAGGAAGCGAATTGACCCCAAGAAGAAACTCGATCCCGGTAAGATCCCGCTGGGATGGAAAGTCGCGAATATTGAAGACCCCACGACCGGCAAGCTAACCCCGGTGCTTTACGGGCCGGTCATTCCGAGACAGAAGATTCTATATCTTGTTGAAGGCGGCCCTTTCATATACTATATTTTCTTCAGGGCCGACGGAGACGCTATAGAACCGGCTCGAAAAAAATTTGAGGAGTTCGTTCGCAAGGGCATTAAGTACGAGTAATACCATTTCACGTTCATACAACTAATATGGCGGGCACGGAGGCCCGCCGCTACCAAATTGGTAGAGCCGGCGTCCCTGCCGGCCAAGATAAGTTGATTAGTTTCTTGAAAGCGGAATGGTCTAAGAAGCCGTTGGAAGCAGCCACTACTCGGTCTGCCTGATTTGCGGACAAGGGGAAAACACAGTGAGATACATAGGATCTGTTTACCGGCCTCCAAGCGAGGCCCATAGTCTGATAATTCAGGCAACGCTGGGTTGCAATCACAACAAGTGCACTTTTTGCGGAAGCTACCGTGATAAACGTTTCACGATCAGGTCGATCAAGGATATTCGAGAGGACCTAAAGGAAGCCCGCGATATGGGGCCGATTCCACGTGTCTTTCTCGCTGACGGCGATGCCCTGTGTATGCCACAGAAGCGCCTGGTGGAGGTCCTTCAGGCAGTCGAGGAATTTATTCCCTCTGTGGAAAGGGTCGGCATTTATGCTAACGCCAGGAACATCCTGCGCAAGTCACTCGAAGACCTCCAAGCGCTCGCATCATTGAAGCTGGGCATAATCTACATGGGGGTCGAGACCGGAGATAGTGTCCTGCTCGAAAATATTTGCAAAGGATCCACTTACGAACAGTTGGTAGAGGCAGGCAAGAAAGTGAAACAAGCCGGAATAACTCTTTCTGTAACGGTGCTCTTGGGGATCGGGGGGATTGAAGGCAGCGAGCGGCATGCCCGCGCGACTGCGAGAGTGTTGACTGACATGGATCCGGACTATGTGGGGGCACTGAGCGTCATTCTCGTACCGGGAACACCGCTTCACAAGGAATTTGTCGAAGGCCGATTCCGGCTTCCCGATCCCTTCGGCCTTATCAACGAATTGAGAATTATGATAGCTGAATCGTCCTTTAGCCATTGCGTGTTCCGATCCAACCACGCTTCAAACTATTTGCCGGTGAAGGCTACACTTCCGGAGGATAAGAAAAGGATCCTGGAGGCTATCGACACCGTGCTTGAATCGCGTGACGAGAGGAGACTCAGGCCGGAATTCCTTCGCGCCCTGTAATAGCCGGCTCTGGATTCACCTAAACTTGGCGGGGGGCTTGCAAATTGCTATGGGGAGGAGTTGTCGTGTCTGTGCATAGGTACCTTGGCATAGATTGCGGGTCGGTTAGTCTGAATTTGGCTCTGCTTACCGATGGAACTAATGAACCCATCTCAGTGTATCTGCGAACCCGAGGGCGCCCTCTGCAAACGTTGGTAGAGGCCGCAGACGAGCTGATCACGATCTGTGGCACAGACGTGTCCATTACCTCAGCCCTGGTAACCGGGAGCGCTCGGGAACTACTAGCCAAGGCATTGAATATCCCGGCGGTAAATGAGATCAGCGCCCACGCTGCAGGAATCCAGCACGTGAATCCCAGCGTGAAGACTGTCATTGAAATCGGAGGCCAGGATTCAAAATTCATCAGGATACAACCCCTCCTGAATAGTGGCAAATCCCGCATTCACAGCTTCCGGATGAATGAGATCTGTGCTGCGGGAACCGGAGCGTTCCTGGACGAGCAGGCAGAAAGACTTGGGATCGGAATAGAATCATTCGGTTCGTTGGCGCTTCAGAGCGACAAGCCCGCTCCGATTGCCGGGCGCTGTGCGGTATTCGCTAAGACCGACATGATTCACCGGGCCCAAGAGGGAACGCCCCTTCCGGACATTTTGCTTGGACTTGCCTTTGCTCTTGTTCGTAATTATATCGCCACCTTGATAAGGGGAGACTCGCTGGTTCCTGTGGTTGCGCTCCAAGGTGGCGTGATGAGCAATCAGGCTGTTGTTCACGCGTTCCGGAAATTGCTCGATCTGGAAGAAGAACAGGTTCTGATTCCACCCCATTATAAGGTCATCGGCGCCTTAGGGTGCGCTGTGCTCACCGCCGGTTCCAAGTCCTTGCACGGACTCTCCCTCGGAACTATCAAAGCCGCGGCTGACAAAGCTTCGCGAAATCCCTTTTCGCATTCGTTCTTCAATCCACTCAATCCGGCATTGAATTCGAAACCGCCGACCATAGAGATCGCCGGCAACGGGGCCTTGTCGACAAGTCGCCTTGTCATGGGACTCGATGTTGGTTCGGTTTCCGTGAAAGGGGTGATCCTGGATGGTAAAGGCCGCGTTGTCAGAGAAGATTACCGCCTTTCCAGATCTCTTCCCCTGGAAGCGTTAGCACAGGTGGTAGGCTCCTTGACCGATGATGATATCAGCATCGCAGCGATTGCGGTAACCGGTAGCGGCCGCCATCTTGCAGGCGGGCTCTTAGGTGCCGACCTGATCGTCAATGAAATTACCGCGCAGGCGTGCGCCGCACTCAGTTACGACTCCGGTGCCGACACTGTCGTCGAAATTGGGGGACAGGATTCCAAGTGGATTTCTCTTGAAGACGGGCAAGTCGGGGACTTCGAGATGAATCGAGTTTGTGCCGCAGGCACTGGCAGTTTCTTGATGGCGCAAGCTCAACGTCTGGAGCTCCCCATGGGCGATACCTTTTCAGAGGCTGCTTTCGCATCATACAGACCCGCGGACCTGGGAAATCGGTGCACGGTCTTCATGGAATCGGACCTGATTCACCACCAGAATAACGGGGCGTCGTCCGAGGATTTGGCCGCGGGTGTCTGTATCAGCATAGTTCACAACTATCTCGAACGAGTTGCGAATCACAAGCCTCTTGGAGAAAAAGTCCTCTTCATGGGCGGGGTAGCGGCTACTCCGGCAGTGAAAGCAGCGTTTGAGCAGCAAACTGGGCGCCGGTTCGAGACCCCGCCGTTCTTTCGAGTGTCCGGTGCCGTCGGGGCCGCATTGAAGGCATTGGAAGGACTTGAGGCCGAAACTATTGTTCCCGGACAACGTAAACCGATCCATTGGGATCCCGAACAAATCCGAAAGGAGCAATTTACCTGCAAAGGTTGCTCGAACCAGTGCAGTGTCAACAAATATAAATCCGGGGAAAGACAAGTCTTCCACGGAGGCTTATGTGACCGATGGGAGATGGATGACGGACCGCGGGGGCGCGGTGATGAGCCCGATCTCTTCTCATTCAGGGCCCGCCTTCTCAAGGAATTGTCCAGCACAAGTCTCAATGCGGACATATCCTGGGCGATGGTTCAGTCACCGCAATTCTACGAGTGGTTTCCGTTTTGGAAGGTCTTCTGCGAGGACTTGGGTATTTCGCTGCTGGTCTCCTCTCCGCCAACCCGGAAACAATTCGAGAGCGGCTCGCGGTTCCTGCGTGTTGAGACATGCCTCCCCATGAAGGCCATGGCAGGGCAGATCGAAGACCTGGTAAACCGAGGAGCAAAGATGCTGTTTCACCCGGCGATTCTGAGCGAATCGCCTTCGGTCCGGGGAAACAAACCGTTGGACCATTGCCCGTTTATTCAGGCTTCCTCTCAGTTCTTTCGGGAAACCTTTGACGTCGAATGGAAAGAGCCGGTGGTGAATTGCGAGATTGATGCGGATGCTCTCCGTAGGGAGTGTGTTTCGTTTGCTCGCGGTCTCGGGTTTTCACACTATAAAGCAATGTCCGCGTTCGGAAAGGGGCAACAGCATCTCGAGCAATTTCAAGCTCGCCTTCGAAGAGAAGGGGAAGAATTCGTGAGCTCACTGGGCCCAACCGAGCCGGCAATTGTCGTGCTCGGCAAGCCATATCACACTTCCGATCCTTTTCTTAACATGAACCTGGGCAGCCTCCTTCATAGACTGGGGATTCGTGGTCTCCCCGGCGACCTGTATCCGCTGAGAAGTTCGGCTGCCGAGAAGCCGGTTTCTTGGAAATATCAAGGAAATATGATCCAGGTCGCCCGCGAAATAGCAGAAGATCCAAGGCTCTTCCCGGTCCTTATCACTTTCTTCGGTTGTGGTCCCGATCCGTTTACTCTGCGCCATATTAAGGAAAGTATCGCAGACAAGCCCATGCTCATCTTGGAAATGGACGAGCACTGCTCAAGGGCGGGGATTATTACCAGATTGGAAGCATTTCTTGACCGTATCACCCTGAGCAGGAACGGATGCAAGACGGGATTACATTCACGTTCCGCGTCAAAGCCCGTTGACACTCCCGGAGAGAGCAGCGCGGAAGTTGCGGCTCAGCCGGCAATAGTCTCGGCCCACGGACCCTCGGCCTCCGAGACTAACGAGCAGCACCACTTTTCCATGAAGCATGGAGCACTTCAACCTGCCGGCAAGCACAAAGGGCACGGATCGAGAGCCGAAGTTCTCTATATACCTTTTATAGGTGACCATGCTTTCGGATTTGCAGCAGCCGCCCGGTCGGTAGGAGTTGATGCCCGTGTACTTCCTCCTCCGGATGAAGAATCAGAGCGCCTGGGACGCCCGCACATGGTTGGTGGTGAGTGCCATCCGTACGCTCTGGTCCTGGGAGACTACCTCAAGGTTGCTCGGGTGCTGTCAACCGAAGACGCGCGACGATCCCTATTTTACATACTAGGCCCTGACGCATGTCGGCTGGGACAATTCCCGACGTACATTGAGAAGGTTCGCCGCGAGCTCGGGCTCGGCGTCCATGTGATTCGGGACATAGATGAAGGGATCAATGCTTTCGCAGTTTCCGCGCGGAGCAGGCAGCAGGTGTTGCTAAGGGCCTGGGAGGGATTGAACGCGTATGACGTGCTGCTCCGGCTGTTTCTTCAAGTTCGCCCCAGGGCGCAAGATCGGGTGCTCCTCGAGCATGTTTACATTCGATGTCGAGACAAGCTCTACAAAGCCCTTTCAGAGGGCAGGGTCAGAGCTGGGATGGACGAAGTCCTTCATGACCTTGATGCAGTGGCGCTGTACGACTCGGATCCTGTACCGGTTGTCGCTGTTACCGGTGACTATTACACTCGGATAGTGCCGTACGCCAATAATGACGTGTACAGTGAAATAGAGGCTCTCGGCGGCATGCTCTGGTCACCGCCGACATTCTCGGATAGTTACAAACTGGCGACGTTAAGGGATTTCTTGTGGAGCGTCATGACCGGCCGAACACGGGCTGCTGCTGAACACGGAATCTTTTATACTTTGATGACGATATCCGAATTTAAGGTCAAGGCACTACCGAGAGCTCGAAGGGCTCTAAACCGATCCATCGACCTGACCGGGTTGAATATGTGGAGAAAGGCTTCCGAGCATTCCCACAGCCGGCTTCCTCCGGGAATCAACGCCCCGCTTGCGACCGCGCTTAATTATCTGGATCAGGGTGCAGACGGCCTGCTCAACCTTATAACCCTGAACTGCTCTTATGGCACCGTGGTTACAGCAGCGCTGCTGCGAGCATTAAAGAAAAGACCCGGTATCCCGCTGCTAACGCTGGTCTTTGACGGACTCAAGAAGACCAACGAAAAGACTCGCCTGGAAGCGTTCATGGAGCAGGTTAGAGACCGCTTTCATACCAGGTTGCAGCACCACGGGAAGCGATCCGCCGGCTGAACGACGTCAGTTAGTACTCGATTTCCCGAACACGCGACCCTATTTCCGCGATGCAGTAATTGGGCAGTTTATGGTCCCCCTCGGGGAATGGGAGAAAAGCCCTCGCTTTCAGGCGAAGACCTCAGTACGTACAACCGTGTAATGGCGTGGCACAAAATGCAGAGATGCCGGTAGGATGCTGGTGAGTTCCGCGATACGCGGAACGAACCGCATCGTTCGCGGTTTTATCTCGATTGATGCGGTTCTCCCGCGCAGAACGCGGGCTCACCAGCGTCCTACGCTGATAGTGACTCCGATCCTCTGGCGGTAGCGACCGCCGGATTCATCCGGGAGAGCTAAAATGCCGCCGAAGTCACCACCTTCAGGCAGTGGAGCCCCCATTTTGCGATGTTTCAAGCTCCTCGCAAAGTTCGACCGCTCGCTTCAGGCGACTTCACTACACCTCAAGTTCATGGTAAATTGTAATTGCCTGCATAGGAACAACCACTTACAATCTGCTAGGGTCCTTGTACGGCGTGGATAAGTGTGGGCGTCCGAAGGCTTGATCGAATACAAACCAGGGCGGTCGTAGGTCTGCCCTTGCCCCTCTCTGTGACACCTTTGTATGCTGACAGTATAACAGTGTTACACCTTCGGTTCATTCGGGAAAGGAGTACCAGTCGATGCGAGTGATCACCGTCTGCGTGGGGAGCGCCTGCCATCTCAAAGGTTCCCACGAGATAATAAACTATTTCAAGACAGCAATAGCAGAAGCCGGAGTCGAAAAGGAAGTAGAACTTAAAGGAACTTTTTGCATGGATCAGTGTACTGATGGAGCCAATCTTCTTATCGACGAACAAATTTTCCATGCCAATTCAGTCGACGATGCCAGGCAAATTTTTCAAACGGAGATACTCCAGAAGCTAAAGTAAAAGGTGACGGCATCATGGACTCAGCTAGACCTAAAAGAGTACCTTGGAAGAGTTGGAGTGACTTCACAGCATGGGCTCAGGATTTCTCTCTGCGGCAAAAGGTGCTGGGGGGATTCCTGGGTGTGGTCGTGCTTGTGGGATTGGCCACGATCCTGATCGGCACCCGGCTTGCCAGGGAAACGATTATCGATCGGGCCAGGATCCGGCTCTTCAGCGATCTTGCTACCGCTGGATTTATTTTGAAGAACTCCCAGGAAGGTTTGGAACTCAAGGTCCGCATGGCTGCGGATTCAGAGAAGTTCAAAGATCTTCTGGCCAAAGGAGAAATCCACGAAATTCGTAACAGTCTGGCAAAACTGGCAGTTGAAAACGATTTGGATTTCCTTTCTCTCACCGACGATAAGGGCCGAGTCCTGGCCAGGGCTTTTACTCCGGAAATCAAGAACAAGGACGTCTCTGCCGATCCTCTGGTCGCGGCTGCACTGAAAGGACAGGATTCGTCCGGCGTGAGGCTGGTTTCCGTGGAAAGGCTTTCAGACGAGAACCCGACACTCCTTCGTCGCATAGGAGAACGCCCTGACAAGAAAGGCATGATACTGGAAGCAGCGCACCACGTTGTCACGGGCTCGACGGTGACGGCTACGTTTTACGGTGGAATACTTCTCAATGGCAACAATATCATTGTGGATACGATCTCACGTAGGCTCTTCAGAGGAGAAGTCTTCGATAAACGGGACGTCGGGTATGTGGCTATATTTCAGGGAGACCAGGCAGTCAGCACCACTTTGAGGGGGCGAGATGGTCTGCCTGTCCTGGGTTTCACGGCGGGCGGGGAGATTCGCGACAAGGTTCTCGACATGGGGCAGACCGAAATCACCTGGGAATCTCAGCTAGGGGCCAGGTATCTTTCCGCGACCGATCCAATTCGCGACCCTGGGGGGAAGATCATAGGCGCTCTTCAGGTGGGCACCCTGGAAAAACCCATTACCTCAGTCATCCACAGACTCGTGGGAACCTTTATGGTGGTCGCATTTTTCGGGGTTCTGCTGATGGCCGCGATTTCTTATTTCCTTGTCAAATGGATTAATCGGCCGCTCGAACAGATGCTCCACGCGGCGAGAAGAGCCGCTGACGGTGACTTGAGCCATGAAGTCCCTGTCATGGCCAGGGATGAAGTCGGCGAGTTGGCTGCGACATTCAACCTGATGATCCGCAATTTAGCCGAATCGCGTAAGAAACTGGAAGCGTGGGGCGAACAACTGGCGTCCAAGGTGGCAGCTCAAACCGGCGAATTGGATCAAGCTCGAGAACAGGTCGCGTGGGTCAGGAAACTCGCATCGCTTGAAAAAATGGCCGACGGGATGAGCCACATAATGGCGCACATCTCGGACCCAATGGTCGGATTTGCCGCACCCGGGGACGGCAGCGGGACCACAAGTAGAATACTTATCCTGGATACAGACGAGAAAGTCCTCGAAATCTGCGAGCGTATCCTGGAGAGCGAAGGGTTCGAGGTGAAACTGGCCCGTACGGTCGACGAAGCCCTGGCGGATCTTGAGAAACAATTCTTCGATGTAGTCGTAGCGGACATCGACATGCCGGAAATGAGCGGCCAGGATCTTCTCAAGGAGATGAAGTACCGACAACCTGAAGTTCTCGTAATATTGACAGCGCCGTTCAAAGCGACCGAAGAAGCGGTCGAGGTGGTGAAAATGGGCGCTTACGATTATATACCCAAGCCTTTTGGTCCACATCAGATCCTGCTAATGGTCTATACAGCGCTCCAGACAAAAGAGATGCTCCAAAAGACACGGCGACAACATGCCGAACAGAGGGCCGAGGCGATCTTCCAGCGCCTGCCCGTGGCGATAGCTCTGGCCGATAAAGCTCACCGCGTGGTCTACCACAACAGAGCTCTCACTGAACTTGCCGCGCAGGACGGGGAGGACACTGTTCGGGGCAAGACCTTCGGAGAACTATTCGGGGTCGATCCCCTGGATGAGGGCATGGGTGAAGAAGAATCCGGTGGCTCAAGATGGTTGCAACTCGACAAAGTCGGCCGCACCGCAAAACTTTACAATTTCGAGCTGCCCGATGAGGACCTCAGGGTCTTGATGCTTCTGGACATTACCGACACCGTTATGAAGGACCAACAGGCCGACGTTTTCAAAACCGAGACAATTACGAAAGCTCAGCAGGTCATACACCAGCAGATGCGTGTGGCCCAGGAGATAGCCGGATTGCTTGGAGAGACCACCGTGGAGACCAAAGCGGCCCTTTTTGAGTTGATCAAGCTGGCAGGTGAGGGAGAGTCACGATGAACGATGCGTTGTTCATCGAAGCCGGCGGAGCTAACATCTGCAGGTACGGGGAAATACTTTGCGGAGACTCATTATCTGTTGCTCCGATGGGTGGTGGCAAGCTCATGGTCCTCTCCGACGGCCTTGGCAGTGGAGTCAAAGCAAACATCCTGGCTACCTTAACGACCAAGATAGCCATGCGGTTGATGGAACGGGGCCTTCCCCTCGAAGAAGTTGTAGCGACACTAACCGACACGCTTCCCGAGTGCAAAGTTAGGAAGATTGCGTACAGCACCTTCACTTTGCTGAAGGTGTTGGAAGACGGGCGGGCATATCTTGCGGAGTTCGACAACCCGCCAACGTTCTTTCTCAAGCGAGGCTATGTCAGCCAGTTGAGGTACAAGGATCGAGTTATCGGCGCGAGAAAAATCCGCGAGGCTCACGTCCACCTGAATGCCGGTGACTGGTTGATAACAGTCAGTGACGGTGAGATTCATGCCGGAATTGGCGGGCTGCTGAATCTCGGCTGGGATTGGGAAAAGATCGCCAAGTTCCTTGAGACCCAGGTCTATGAAGATATTTCCGCCCAAAAGGTTGCTCAGATACTGGTGGACCAGGCTCGCCAGCTCTATGAAGGGAAGCCGGGTGACGACACGACGGTTGGGGTATTGAAGATACGGCCCAAGCGCATCAGTGCGTTCATGATCGGTCCACCGGTGAGACGTGAAGATGACGACATCGTAGTGAAGCGATTCCTGGAGACACCCGGCCGCAAAATAGTCAGTGGTGGAACGACAGCGGGCATCCTTGGCAAAATGCTGGGAAAAGACGTGATAGTTGACCTCTCGACCATGACCAGCAAGATTCCGCCCACCGGAAAGTTGGACGGGATCGACCTCGTGACCGAAGGAGTCCACACAGTAAACCATGCACTGGAAATACTGGAAAAGGTGAAAGATATCGAACAGCTCGTTGCCAAGCGCGATGGTGCAAGCCGCCTCGCTTGGGAGTTCCTCTATGCGGACAGTATCAATATCTTGCTGGGCCAGGCCATCAACCCCGCGCGACCTGAATCCTAACTTGCCTCAGGAAATGGGGTTCAAGAGCCGTAGCGTGCAAGCCATTGCGAACCTTCTCAGAGATAGCGGCAAAGAGGTTAATCTTGAAATTCACTAATTTCAGCTTCGCTATCCGACTGAAACCCCGTGGAACCGACATTGAAATTAGAAACGTATGAGGATTATTGCACCAATGAGTTTAGCTTGTCCGGTCTGCCTAAGCGAAAATCGGGAAATGGACGGATTTGACCTGATTTCAGTCTTGGGCCTTATGAAAGAATACAATTGGCAAGAGATTTGGAAGCGATACCGCCCCCAGAGTTCTCGAAATGACACCATAAGCATGTACGTGCCCGCCGACCTCTATTTCATAGAAATGCACGTCCAAAAGATGCAGCGGATAATCCTTTCGGAAAAGTTCAACACGAACCCCTTCTTCATGCAACAGGTCATCCAAAGGATAATCGCATCCCACGACCATGACCTCATTATGGGGAAGATACGACAGCAAGGGATTGACACTGGAGATAATCCCATCTCTTTGTCATGTTCAATGGGGGACACGATAATAGATTTGATCGTGAACAGAGAAGAACACCGCTCAAAAAGAGCTTCCGCTCGCCACGAAAATACCCATATCGAGATGGTGGAGAACCGGCCGCTGGATATCTACGACCTCTCCTCCACGTTGTACCTCTGTCAGCAAAACCTCTCCGGTGCGATCTTTAAGCGGTACGAGGACCCGGAAAGTCAGCCAGATAAAGACCCGTCGGATCGTCGGGTCACGATCCGAACTCAAGTGGGCGATTACTCTGTATGTTTGGACTTCAGACAGGTTTCCACCCGAACGGAAAGAATAATCCCTCCCCCCGGCAACGCATCGGTTTTCACAATGCATCAGGTTCTCCAGAGAATGAATTTCAGGCATGCACCGACGCTTATTCTGAAGGAACTCAACGACGTGGGGCTTTCAGTCACACCGGAGCAGCTAGACAATCAGTTCACGTTGCAGCGATACATAAATGACACTGTCTTGCACCTGGACTTCAAACGCGCCTAAGGCAGTTGCCATAAATGAGGTCTTTTTATTAGCGAGACGTTGTAGGGGCGAATGGCATTCGCCCAGGGCGGTCCCGCGTCCCGCGGGATCGCCCCTACAATCCCCGGATTTTATCCTCCGAATCGGACAAAACTTTTGGCAATGGGTATAATTTCCAGAATCTCTACGAGTGCCGCTTATCTCCCCATTTTTCCCAATGCCTTTCGACACGCGGCGGTCTCTTTGTATGGACCGCTCCTTTGCCACACAGGGTCATCGTAACGATCGTGGCAAGGGAGGCATGGAGCAATGCTAACTATTCTTCGGATCTCTTCCTTATTGAATCCTCTCGACAGCTTGTGGGATGTGCTTTGCTGGACGCTCCCGGAACTATCGACTATTGCATCGACCGGGAAGCGTATTCGTAAACCCGAGCTCTTCGAATCGTAAATAGACAGCAATTCCATGGATTTGGTTTTAGAGTTCCAGGTCAGGATACCATCTCCCAGCCCCAGCGCTTTGGGGTCCGAGTGGCAGTCAACACAACGGGGCACCTCTTTTCGAACCGTATGAGGATGTGTGGGGCCCATTGCTATGGATGATAGACCGTTCTTGAGCTTCATGATTTTGGAATCGTACGGAGGAACGACTTTGCCTCCGGCATCGATGACCGTATTCCACACCTGGCATCCGGGAACGAGAATTCCCACCTTGCCTCTGGAGTTAATTCCGTAGATGTTCCGTTCAAATCGGAAGAAGCCCCGTCCCTCTGCCCATCGGCCTTTAGTCATATTTCCGGATATGTGATCCAAGCCCTTTGAACCAAGATCCAGGACTTGATGGCACCCGTAGCACTGCGGGCTCCAGGCGCTGTGGCAGGTATCGCACTCAAGCCGCTTGTGGCCGTAAATTGTGTGTCCGTTTTTCCTTCCTGTTATTATACTTACCGAATGTCCTTTGCCTGTAAGTTTGTCCGTGAGTCTCCATCCTTTTTCAGTGAGCCGGACATGAGGCATCGGCCTCTCTTTCGAGGTCTGAAGTATAACGTCGCCGTCGGCAAGCTTCAAAAGCGGGGAGGCCCTTATCAAAGTACGCACCAGAGGATTGTTGTTGTCCACGGTCATGGTCCTGGGAGGGGTTGAGTAAGAGCCGTGGCAATCTTCGCACCGAATCTCTACCTGATCCTCTATATGAGCATAGATTTTGCCGTCCCCCATGGTGTCCTGACCTGCGTGGCAATCTATGCATGCCATTCCTTTTTCATGATGAATGTCGGGAACGAGATTCCAGATGAATCTATTGTCGCTCAGCGTTTCGTCGTTGAGACCGCCGTGGACAAAGGGGGTCCCATACTGTGTGCTTTCCATTTGCCCGTGATAGCTCAAGCCGACCCTTGCGCTGCGATTGTGGCATGCCCGGCAGCGGTCGTCCGGGATCTTGTTGGTTATGGTATGGGTAGCCGGATGGCCGACTTCATCCCGTTTGACGGTAGGATCGCAGCCCACGTAATGGCCCTCTTTGCCATAAGGCGCATGGCATGCAGGGCAGCCTTCCATACGTCCCATCTTTTTTCTGTACCGGGAATTCCACAGATGGCATGCTGCACAGAATTTTTGGAACTGGCTTGATGCAAGGTCGAGATCGCCTCTCCGGTTGATTTCCGGTGGGACTGCCGCGAGGCTGGTCTTGCCATCAGATACAGATCGGATGGCGAACCTGGGGTTGTTGTCCTTCTCCAGCCCCCATTGGAAGCGCAATATGCTGATTATCCCCGCGTTGGTGGCCATCAAAGACTTGGGAACATTTTCAACACGATTAAGCAGCGGATTCACCCTTCCGGAATGACAGGTTCCTGCACCGGGAGCAGAGCTGCCGCAGCCCACGGGTGCCAGATCGAGCCTGGCGGGATTGCGTCCACCTCTTAAGCCGAGATGTGCGCCTCGGACTGTAAGATCCGCGGCATTACCGCCGTGGCAGGTGACGCAACCGAAAACAGAGTTGGGATGGGATTCGGACACGTCTTCAATTCCGAAATGGCAGGACATACAGCGTTCCGGAGGCAACTTGCCGCCAAAGGGGCTGATCTCAATCACCTTCGGCGGTTTGTTCCTCAAGATTTCTATCTGCGCGAGAATTTGTCGCTTTTGGGCCAGCCGCGGTTCATCTGCCAAATTCTTTTCCAGGTGCGCTATTGTTAGAGCTATCCCCTTTCTTTGATAGCTTTGCCATTCAGGATTGCGGCCACGATATTCGACGTAAGCGAACGCAGCCAACAGAGCCATGCCTGCCGCCACAGTTGCGAGCCGGAACCCGGAGCCTGATGTCTTCATGCAAGGTAGCCCCAGACGGTCAAGAAAATCACAGCTCCGCCAATCACAAAGAATAGAGTACGTATAAGAGTTCGTTTGTCACAGGCGTAGGGTACCAGGGCTAAGGCGAGGAGCACAACCAGGGGAATAATGATTCCCGCGATGATAGGAGGGAAGTAACGCAGCATTTGCTGGATTCCCACGAAGATCCAAGGGGCCTTGACGTGTTCGGCAGCGAGGCCCGCAGCATCTGCTGGTGCCTTTATTGGAGCGTCTACCAGAGACGAGAGCAACGCGGCCGCGGCCAAAGTAATCAAGGCTGCAAGTCCTTCCTTGCGAAGAAGATCGGGAACGCTTCGTATTCTGGGATTTTGCCGCGCGGTCTCTTTTTGCACTGAACACTCCATTTCCCAAATGTGGTCTCGCGTTCCGGTACAATAGCTGTCATTCTCGCGTATGCGGGAATCCAGACATTGGCGGACAAGATGCCCACCCTACTATCGCAGGTCGTCGTTACCATGTTCGCGGGAATACATTGTAGGGGCACCTCTAGTGGGTGCCCGCGAGGGGGCAGGCGCAAGGTCGGCCCCTACGAACCCTTGAAACGCGAGTGTGCTACGACTGAATAAATTTACTCTTTTATAATACGGAATCCTACCGTGCGATAGTAACCTCGGGGAGATGCCTTGTGGCGGTTCCGAATCCTCTTTGAGGCTTGTACAGAGGCCCACGAGCCTCCTCTTATGTTCTTTTCCTCGCCCAATGCAGGCCCCACGGGGTTGCTCGAGGGGCTCTCGTGGTAGTAGTCATGCGAATACCAGTCCAGGCACCATTGCCATACGCTACCTGTTATCCCGGTCACTCCTTTGGCCCCGTGCACGGCCATGGTCACAGGGACGCTGCATTCCTTCGACAGGATGGCCATAGAGTTACCGGCAGTGTCGGGAGTGCAGAGCAGAGCGGCCTTTTCCCATTCCGCGGAAGTAGGAAGGCGACCTCCCGCCCACTCGGCATACTCGGCAGCCCCGTACCAGGACACACAAACCATGGGCTTGTCCGCACAGCCTTCTTTGGGCGTGAAAACTTTGCCGATCTTAACTATAGGACAATCGGGGCTGGTCAGCTTGATCCTTGGGAATCCATCCTTGGAATTCTCTCCCCGCGCGTTGAGAAAATCGCAGTATTGCTTTGCTGTGACCTCGTACTTGGCAATGTAGAAATCCTCTATGAAGACCTTGTGAGCCGGACGTTCGTCGGGCCTTCCTTCGCCTTCGGGGCTCCCCATGTCAAAAGGGCCGGCAGGGATGAGAACCATACCTCTGTACTTTCCAACACCCTCAACTAGATTATTCGCGTCAACCGACGGCGTAGGAGCGCTGGGTTTGGGAACCGGCTTCAGCTTGGGAGGGAGAGGAACAGATGGACCGCCGGGACAACCGGGCAGCAAGGGGCAGTTGGATATGTTCGGCTCAGATTGATCAGCAGACCGGCTCACCAGGCAGAAAGGCGACGAATTCTCGTTCAAGCGGCTCGAATTGTCGCCTGCGGCCCGGCCACCGGTCCAAAGAGGCAGTACCGACCGCGATACCCAAACACAGCGCCCAGGTCTTCAGATTCCATTCGGGCGCCGCCAGGTCCACGCAGGCAACTCCATCATTGAGTTGTGGAACCTCAAATCGACTTTCGGGGTGGCTCAAATTCCTCACCGGCTCTCTAAGAAGTCCTTTCTATAATGCGAGTCATGAGGGAGCCGCGTCAAGGGCCATTTGTAGTTGAATCTGTCAGGCGGGGAATCGGACCGAGAAGTAATGCCGAATTGGTCAATCCTCGCGCCATCTCCATTCATTCGGGGTGGTGAGTTCAACCTGAATGATCTCTTCCCAGGAAATGTCGTGCTTTTTAAAGATTTTCTCCAGAACATCTCTGCTCGGAGAGTCCCACCAGCAAAATCGCCTGCCGGACTCCAAGTTGAACCACGTCTTCACCCACAGTCCGCTCCGTTCCCGTGCCAGCTCAATCCACTTGGATTCGAGTTTGTCTTTGGGGACGTCAGGCTCACGATGTGTGGACAAATAGTGAGGCATCTTTCTACTCCATTCCTTCGGAGGCCCACTCCGAGAAAATCGTTACGGCTCAAAACGATCGCCTTCTTCTGCTTTGACCTTTCTGAAAAATTCACACATCGCACAGTCCCTCATCTTTTCTGCAAAGGACTCTTGAGGTTTGTTCTCACAAAAAGTTCCAAGTATTTTCCAACAGTACCTGCCGGCGTGAAGGCCCCTGTTTTTGCCCCAGTGGCGCCCTTCCAATGCTGCCGGGCAAACTTTCTTGTCTCCTGTGGCCCAGCCTCCCGGGGCTCGGCCGCAATTAGTTGCTTCCCAGCAATTTAGCATACGCTTGCCGGATTCCAGCGCCCACATCCGCCATTGTGATGCGGAAGTGACATCCACTTCCAATATTTCGGACCATTTGATCCCAAGCTCTCGAAATATTGCTTCGATCACCTCAGCGTGTGAAGCATCCCATTCGCAATACCGGCGGCCGAGCTCCAGGTTGTACAGCGTCATTTGCCAATCGGCCCGGGGATCTTGTGAAATCTCTGTCCATCTCGATTCCAGGAGCACTCTGTCCAGGTTGGTTTCGTTGTGTATGGTGAGATATTTGGGCATGGCGGTCTCCTCTCTTCGGAGTTTAATGATGATGTTGTTGCGGGAAAGATCTATCCTTGGAGATGAAGTCCACTCAAGGGTTGCAGGTTTGCTCCGGCTTGGTAAACTGCCACACTATTCAGCATAACCGCCCCTGTGATTCGTTGCAAGGGTTTTTGATGAAATTGCTCAAGATGTCAACGGATCATAGCCGGTGGCTGATTAAGGAGCTTCGTTAAGCCAAATGACTGATTCACGCACAGGAGCAGCCCGGGTCAGGCAGGTCCTTCAAGAATTCATGCCTCGCGTGGTGCGGGAACTTCTTGAGACCGAGGTCCATCTCGGTACAGATCGACTGTATAGACATGCAGTCGGTTTAGTGGTTGAAACGCTCCTCCCACAGACTCGGCCAGGCAAGAATCCACGGTTCGCCGCGAGTCCCACCGGGGTACTAGCCGTACTAGAAGAAATTTCCAAAAGAATTGGGACGTTGGACCCGGAAGAAATAGGCGCGGCTTATGAACATCTGAGCGGCTTCAAAATCGAAACAACAGCCGCTAATTCGTCCCGGCTGGTGCCGAGTGTCCGGAATAGGAGGAACCAGGGGCTTTTTTATACGCCTAAAGCGATAGTCAGGTACATTGTGGATCAGACGATAGACGCACTGGGCATCAAGGAACCGTCTCATTTTCTCGACCTGAAGATTCTGGATCCGGCGGTGGGTACCGGCGTATTCCTGGCTGAAGTTCTGGACCAACTCACAGTGCGCATCCTTGCGGCGATGGACAGCGGAGACAAGCTTCTTGACTATAGGGTCAAAGACATAAGTAAACGATTGCGCGCGAAAGCGAAGGAGCACGGCATCGGGATTGTGCACGACGAGGAGGCGGCGATCAAAATTCACATTGTCAGCGAATGTCTGTACGGCGTGGATCTTGATCCAATTGCTGTAAGCATTGCCCAAGCGGTTCTGTTGACGCGAGCATTCGGACGGAAACATGTCATGCTCGGAATCGAGCCGCGTGTCCGAGTGGGAAACGCCCTCATAGGAGAGGTGACCGGTTGTCTACCTTTTTCCTCAAAGGATGCCTGGGAACAGAGCCATGCTGCGGCCTATTACGGGAATGAGCAGGTCGGTAGCGAGCGTGCACGTGCATGGTCCGAAGAGAAGAGAGTATTTCACTGGTTCGTTGAATTCCCGGAGGTTTTCGATGAGCCACGGGGTGGTTTCCACGCAGTGGTTGGCAATCCGCCGTACGAGATTCTGTCGGCAAGAGAGTCCGGCTTAGACGAAAGACGCAAAGACCAAGCTTATATCAGGAAAACGTTTCGCACATGCCAAGGAAAAATCAACACCTACCGTCTCATGCTCGAGCGCGGTCTAACGCTTCTCAGAAAAAAAGGGGCTTTGGGCTTCATTATCCCTGCAACTCTGCTGGCAGACTCTACCGCAGACAAACTCAGGCGCATGATCGTGGACAATACCACTGTGCTCAGAACCGTGATTGTCCCTGAGAGAGCGCGAGCCTTCGGAGGAGTCACGCAGGCACTCCTCATCCTCGTCACCCGTAACGGTGGCGGGACTCGCTGGATTGAGCCCATTTTCTGGGAGGGGAGGGGGCCGATTCCAACGAGGGGCCGAATAGAGGTCACAAGGGACCTGATCGAGCAAACAGGATTCAGGATTCCATCCATAAAGAGTCATGAAGAGTTGTCGTTCCTCAAGGCACTATTACGACACCCCCCGTTTGGAGGAAACATGGACGTTCCTCCTGTGGGGCGAGTGCATCAGGGCGAAATCAACCTCACTATCCATCGCGAATTTATAACCGCCGCCCGGACAGAGCATCCGTTAATACGAGGAGAACACATCGTGCCGTTACGCGTGAATCATCCATGCCCCGGCGGCCGCAGACTCGATTGGGTCTCCCCTGATTTTCTCGAGTGGTACGCAGGTCGAAAGAGGTCTTCCGAGGGCGGCCAGTCCTCAAGCATGACGATACGATCTTGCCGATTCAGAGGGACCCCATGGGAGCAAGACCGGATCGCAATCGGCCGTGTCGTAAATATGGACACGGATCGACGGCTCAAGGCTGCCATTGCACCTGCCGGCGTGTTTCTTGGAGACATGACGAATTTTATTTCAGAGATGTCCGTGCCTATTCGCTATTTGCTGGGCCTCCTCAATTCGAGGGTTTTGAACCGGCGCATTAAGCTTACAAGCACCAATAACTATCTGTCAGCAGCGGAAATCGAGGCATTGCCGATACCGCGAGTTCCTGGCGAGGTTTCTTCGGCTATCGCAAAATACTCTGAAGAAAAGTTCACGCAGTTGCTGATCGATCCGGCTGATTCCATACCGGATTGGCTGGTAAGACTGGAGCGACTGTCCGATCCACCGGGAGCGAATGAAGGCTGTCTCTATGTTTCCAGAATGATCGAATTAGTTGTGCAGGCCATAGAAGCACTTGCCTCGAATCCGGCCGAGGGACAAGATCAAACGGGGTCATTATGGCACCTGCTCGACGCCTTGGTCCTGAGACTTTACGGGGTTGAATCTCACGTCGAGATTATGTGAACTGCTGAGCCGAACACCAATTCGTTTTCAAACAAGTGACACCGAGTTTCTGTAAGGACAGTCCCGCACACGCACATTCGCGTTAAGTTAAGGCAATTTCGTTCCTTTTCGGGAGGTCCATGCAGGCCGAGGGCGATCAAAGTCCCCCTTTTCTAAAGGGGGATTGAGGGGGATTTTCAAGTAGTTATCCTAAAATCCCCCCTGGCCCCCTTTACGAAAGGGGGGAACCCCGCGTCTCGCAGGGTTAAATTAACACCTATGCGCCCAGCGGGATTGCCGGTCGTTGTGACCGCGTACGCGGGCATCCAGTAGGACCGGCCTCTGTGCCGGTTGTTCGCGAATCGCCGGCAGGGACGCCGGCGCTACCCGGGTCGGCGTCCGGGGTGACCCCGCGGAACGCTCCACCATATCCTGTCTTGGATTGTTACTTGTTTGACGGCGCATTGGAATCGGCCCTCAGGGGAATTGGCAGTTCATTGCTATCCGCGACAATTTTTTTGAAGTTCCGCTGTCTTTAGTCTTGCATTCTGTAACAATTATGAACAAAATAAGCGGTTAACTCACACATCCCGTCTAGTCGGGTCGTCCCCGAAAGGGTGACGTCACCAGGGATGGAGGATAAACCCGAAAAGGAGACGTCAATTGTCGCTCATCACCATGAAGCAATTGCTGGAAGCGGGGGTGCACTTCGGCCATCAGACGCGGCGCTGGAACCCCAAAATGAAACCCTACATTTTTGGAGCGCGCAACGGAATCTATATCATAGATCTACAGAAAACCGTCAGGCTCTTCAAAAGAGCCTACACATTTGTGCAGGACACTGTGGCAGCAGGCGGAGGAGTTCTCTTTGTGGGGACCAAGAAACAAGCTCAAGACGCGGTCTATGAAGAAGCGGCCCGCTGCGACCAGTATTACGTCAACCAACGGTGGCTTGGCGGCATGCTCACAAATTTCAGCACGATAAAACAGAGCATCGAAAGGCTCAATCAGATCGGTGCCATACTCGATAAACCGGAAGAAACCAATTTCACGAAGAAGGAACTGGTCAACCTGAGCCGTCAGTACGACAAGCTCAACAAGAACCTGTCCGGAATCAGAGACATGAAAAAACCCCCCTCAACCCTCTTCATCGTGGACCCCAAGAAAGAGAATATAGCGGTTAAGGAAGCCAAGAAACTGGGCATACCCATTGTGGCCATAGTCGACTCCAATTGCGATCCCGACGAAATCGATTACGTGATCCCGGGTAATGATGACGCCATCCGGGCCATTCGGTTGTTCGCAGCGAAGATAGCCGACGCCTGTCTCGAAGGAAAATCCATGTTCGAAGCCTCGCTCAAAGAAGATCTGGGAGAAGCCGAAGTTGCAGCCTGGAAGAAAGCCGAGCCGGGAGAGGGAGTTGAAGAAGAGATCGCGGCGGGTGAGCCCACTGAAGACCACGCGGTCGAAACTGCCGGTACGGCTCCTCAGGAACAAAGTGCGGAGAGCGGAGAGTCAGTGGAGGAAGGTTCGGAACAAGATCGCGCCGAACTTCCGGCATAAGAATGCCCGTGGTGTTGTTCCCGGCTCTTAGGTCGGTACAATGCTGCCGACATCTCGCCCCACGGAAGTTCAAATCTAACGTGACACCCACACCCACCCTGGTGGGGACAAGTTTCAGCATGAATCAGTGAATGGATCGAGGAGATAACCTTATGGAAATAAGCGCGAAAATGGTGAAAGATCTCAGAGAGAAGACCGGCCTTGGCATGATGGACTGTAAGAAAGCCCTGGTAGAATCACAGGGAGACCCGGACAAGGCAGTAGAATATCTCCGCAAGAAGGGGACCTTGAAGGCTGCCACGAGAGAAGGCCGTGCCACTTCCGAGGGGCGTATAGGCTCTTACATTCACATGAATGGAAAAATCGGCGTGCTTGTGGAGCTGAATTGCGAGAGTGACTTCGTGGCGAAGACAGACCAATTCGGCGAGTTGGTGAAAGATTTGTGCATGCATGTGGCGGCCAGCGCTCCGCGCTGGATTTCGTCCGACGACGTCCCGGAAGAAGTGATCGCGAAAGAGAAGGAAATCTATATGAGCCAGGCCAAAGAAGCCGGCAAGCCGGACAAGATGATCGAGAAAATCGCGGACGGAAAGCTGAAGAAATTCTATTCAGAGGTTTGTTTGCTGGAACAGAGTTTCGTCAAGGACACCGACAAGTCCGTGGCAGACCTGATTAAGGAAAAGGTTGCGCAACTGGGAGAAAACATCACTGTCGGCCGTTTCTGCCGTTTTGAGTTAGGCCGGTAATTGCATGGGGGCCTCAAAAGCATACGGCCGAGCGTTGCTAAAGATATCGGGCGAAGCTCTCGGTGGCGAGCGCGGCCACGGTCTTGATTCTACGAAGGTATCCTGGATCGCGGTTCAGATTGCTCAAGCCCGTCAGCACGGACACGAACTGGGAGTGGTAGTCGGGGGCGGAAATTTTCTCCGGGGTTCCGATGCCGCTTCTATAGGGGTTCCGTCACTGGTAGGCGATCAAATGGGAATGGTCGCAACATGCCTGAACGCTATTGCACTTCGCTGGGCGCTTGAGACCACAGGCGTACGCTCCAGGACCATGTCAGCCTTCCCGGTGGGATCCTTCATTGAACCCTTTCAGCAAGAGCGGGCCACCGAATATATTCAGCGTGGAGAGGTTGTGATTTTTGCCGGCGGCACCGGCAACCCGTGCTTTACGACCGATTCGGCCGCGGCCCTCCGGGCCGTGGAAATAGACGCCAAAGTGTTGATCAAGGCGACGCAGGTTCGAGGGGTTTTCGACAAGGACCCCAAGAAGCATCCTGATGCAGCCTTTCTTGAATCCATAACTCCTCAGGAGGTTCTGGACAGAAGGTTATCGGTAATCGATGCAGCCTGCATTGAAATCCTGGCCAGGAGAGGCATTCCTGCAATCGTCCTGAACTTGCATGAGGAAGGGAACATACTTAAGGCCCTCTCCGGCGAAAAAGTCGGAACCATCATAGTCTGAGATGAAAGACGCAGGGATTCAGATCATTTCGCTTTCATACACTAATGTGGCCGGCACAGAGGCCCGCCTGTGCGACCTGGTAGCGCCGCGTCCAGGCCGGCCAATATGGCTTGCGAGAGGAAACCATGATCGACGATCTGCACTCTGAAACCAAAGCCGCCATGGAAAAGTCGATAGAGGCCCTTCAGAGGGATCTCAGGCGGATTCGTACAGGACGGGCATCACTGGCCCTGCTGGACGGCATTATGGTGAATTACTACGGAAGCCCCACTCCGATAGATCAATTAGCCACCTTGTCCATCCCCGAGGCACGACAGATAGTGATACAGCCGTGGGATTCTAATGCCGTTCCCGACATCGAGAAAGCCATCCTTAAATCCGAACTCGGCCTGACGCCCATGAACGACGGCAAGGTTGTTCGCATTGTGTTGCCCCCTCTCACTGCGGAGAGACGCAAGGGTTTGGTCAAGATCGTCAAGAAAATGGGAGAGGAATTCAAGGTACAGGTTCGCAATCATCGACGTGACGCTAACGAAATGCTCAAAGAGATGAAGAAGGGGAAAGATATTTCGGAGGACGATCTCCACAAAGCCCAGGAACGCGTGCAGAAGACCACGGACGACGCCATAGCAAAGCTTGATGTTATAGTATCGGAAAAAGAAAGCGAGATCATGGAGATTTAGCCCATTTGGCCCTAGCCCCTTGCACCGGTTTTGGCCGCAACCGAAAATCTTCATCCGGCGCATCCGACGGATCCGAGCTTGCGTTCTTCTCAGGAGAACTTCTTGACCCCACCTGTAGATCCAGTCTCCAACTTTCCCCGCCACGTTGCAATTGTCATGGACGGCAACGGCAGATGGGCCCGACGCCGTTTGTTGCCGCGCCTGGAAGGTCACCGGCAGGGGGCCAAGTCTGTCAGGCGAGTGGTCGAATTCTGTCGGCGGAACGGTATACAGTATCTCACGCTCTATGCGTTCTCTACTGAGAACTGGCAGCGGCCCAGGACCGAGGTCTCCGGCCTAATGAGGCTCCTTTCACAGTTCGTGGATTCCGAACTGGAAGAAATCCTCGCCAACGATATTCAATTTAAGACCATAGGCCAACTGAACCGCCTCCCCGCTTCCTTGGTCGCGAAAATCGAAGCGGCCAAGACAAAGACAATCAACAATAAGTCCATGGTTCTCACCATAGCGCTTTCTTACGGCGGCAGGCAGGATATACTGAACGCGGCCCTCAAGGTCGCACGTGCGATTCGGTCCGGAAGCCTGCAGGAAGCAGACGTAACCGAGCAGGAATTCGCACGACATCTGGATACGGCAAATATCCCCGATCCGGATCTCCTCATAAGGACCGGAGGCGAGGTCCGCATTAGTAACTTTCTCCTGTGGCAAGCGGCTTACGCGGAATTATACTTTACACCTGTGCTTTGGCCGGATTTTGACGATCAAGCTTTCATGCAAGCCGTAGATGCCTTCCGATCGAGGCAACGGAGATTCGGGATGATCTCCGAACAAATCGAGACGGCCCAAGAGGTCTCCTGATGCTGCTGACGCGCATCGTAACGGCCGCAGTGGCAATTGCTGTTCTTGTGCCTGTTCTGATATGGGGTAGGGTGGAAGGCGTTGCCGTGCTCGTCGCTTTGTTTTCCGGCGTCGCAGTGTGGGAGCTTGCGCGTAACTTTCCCGGCATAAAGGGATTCCCGCGGCAACAACTGACCTTGGTGCTGGGGCTTGCGATTGTGGCGGCCTTCTACTTTTTGCCTTACAAAGGAGTGCCCGCGGTCCTCGCCTGGTTCCCGCTCGTTGTGATCGTGCTGCACTTGCTCTTATACAATGTGATTGAAAATACCGTGGAGTCCACAGGCCAGATGATTTTCGCTCCGGCGTATGCCGCGATTCCTCTGGGTCATGCCATTCTCTTGGCTCGTTTGGAGACGGGCATCTCGTGGGTATTCTTCGTTCTCGTGGTAATTTGTCTCGGGGATGCAGGAGCATATTTCACGGGCAAGCATTTGGGAAAACACCGTTTCTCGGCCAAGGTGAGCCCCTCCAAGACCATCGAGGGACTCGTAGGCGGCGTTGCGGGAAACTTCGTCGGCATGCTCTTGATGAAGCTTATTAATCCCGACTTACAGTCCTTTCGGGTCCTGATCGAATTAACCGTGCTGTTGGCTATTGCCGGCCCCCTCGGAGACCTCTGCGCTTCCGCAATCAAGAGGCGGCTGGCTATCAAGGATTTCGGGGCACTGCTGCCGGGACACGGCGGGGTGATGGACCGGGCGGACAGCCTCATTTTTGCGTTTCCCACGGCTTTTTACTTTCTCATTCTTTCCGGTCTTGCAATACTCCGATGAAAGGCTTATCCGTCCTCGGTTCCACCGGTTCCATTGGAATTCAAACCCTTGAAGTAGTGCGTCGCCACCCTGAATTGTTCAAGATTTCCGCGCTTGCCGGTGGGGGCAACGTCGATCTCTTGCAACAGCAGGTGAGGGAGTTTCGCCCATCTATCGTGGCATGTGGAACCGAGTCCGCGGCCCGAGAATTAAGGCAACTGTTGAACGATTACTCCTATTCGCTCTGGATCGGACATTCTCTCGGCGGCCTTGAGAAAGCAGCCACAGCGACGGATGCCGATCTCGTAGTTGGCGGACTTCCCGGCAGCATTGGTTTGAAGCCCACATTTGCCGCAGTCGACGCGGGCAAAGACGTGGCTCTCGCGACCAAGGAAGTGCTCGTAATGGCGGGCAGGCTTTTCATGGACACGGTTCGCAAGCGCGGAGTGAATCTTCTGCCGGTGGATTCGGAGCAATCGGCCATATATCAGTGCCTCAGAGGAAATGCCGGTGCAGAGATCAAAAGGATTATTCTAACCGCGTCCGGAGGCCCGTTTCGGGATTTACCCGCGTCGGATATGGACAGAGTCACGAGAGAACAGGCGCTTCGTCACCCACGCTGGAAGATGGGGCCCAAGGTCACTATCGATTCAGCGACCCTTATGAATAAAGGGTTGGAAGTGATAGAAGCCCGGTGGCTCTTTGATGTGCCCGCGTCTAAGATAGAAGTGGTAATCCATCCGCAAAGCATTGTGCATTCCATGTTGGAGTTTGCGGACGGCTCGATCCTGGCTCAACTGGGCGCCACGAACATGAGGATCCCCATAAGTTATGCTCTTGCCTTTCCGGAGCGCATTTCTTCCGGTACGCAGCCTGTGAGCTTCCCCAGACTCGGCTCGCTGACATTCCAGGAACCGGACATGGACAAGTTTCCGCTCCTGAGGGCTGCCTATCAAGCGTTGGAAGATGGTGGAGCAAGTGCGCCGATAATCCTCAACGCCGCGGATGAGGTCGCAGTCGAACTATTTCTGGCAGATAAAATCTCGTTCACCCACATATCCAGGATAGTACTCGAGTCGCTGGATACTATACCGTCGCAGAACGTAGAAACGCTCGAGGAGATCATGCAATTCCACCAGGAGGTGGTCGGTCGGGTCCGCAGCCGATGGGAATCGCACTAACACCAGTTCGCAATCAAGCAATGAAAATCAGATGAATGCGGCACAAACCTGACGAGCTGCCAGCGAGGCGCTCATAGGCGTTAAGTTAACGATTTATTCCCCTCTTTCGTAAAGGGGGGCCAGGGGGGATTATGGGATATCTCATTGAAAATCCCCCTAAATCCCCCTTTAGAAAAGGCGATATTATACTTGCCAAACCCAGAAAGGGGGAGTAAGATGATACTAGCTTTTCAACCTTGCTTCTGCAACTCCCCTTTTTCTGGAGGCCCCATGCAACGCATCACCTGTGTGCCGCTTGTCTTAATGGGCAATAACCTCGCGGCTTTAATGACGCAACTTTTCCGTGAAGGCATCTATACATATAACGATCTGGCCCGGGATGCACATTGGTTAATTCAGAGCCTTGAACAGTGGGGTGCTGATACTATTTTTTCGGGTATATCAAGCAAAGCCGAGGCAATTGGTTTGGCGGCGACACTAAAGGAAAAAACCGGTTCCGATTTTCTCAAAGAAAACGGAACGAAGGAATTGGATCAAAAAGAAGGATTGATTTTGACAATTCAACACTTCACAAATTCTCTCTTTTTTGACCTGAATTTGGCCGAATCGTACATGATTACTCAAAAACGAGACCGTAACATGAGTATTTTGATATATTCAGCGGAACAAGCTTTAAGTAGGCGAACTATCGAACAACTATCTGAATCCTGTCTTAAAGATATAAAGGAAGCTGGTAGATGTTTGGCGTTTGACCTTCCCACTGCTTGCGGGTTCCACATATTCCGAGCGTTAGAAACGGTCGTTCTGATGTACTTTCCTGTTTTGTACATCCCTTATCCAGATGAAAAGAGACGGAATTTAGGGACTTACATTTTGCTACTTAGAGGCGCAAACCAGTATGGGAACAAAGATGCACAGAAAAATTTAATATGCAGGGAAGGCGCCCTGAAAGTTAATAACAAAATTACTGGGATGCTAACCCATTTGAAAGATGTTTACCGGAATCCTTTGATTCATCCAGAAGTGACACTTACGGATGATGAGGCTGTGAGCACATTTCAGTTCGCTATCAGCGCTATCGACGTAATGGTCCACGATATTATAGAGTGGAAGGCCGTACTCGCTGCAAACGTGTGTCAATGACGAAAGGACGTTACTTATGAACCGGCCAATCATTTCCAAGCCACATTTCCAAAATGAAGACGCTGCTTACGCGTATATCGAAGCCCGGATATGGCCTAATGGTCCAGTATGTCCTCATTGCGGCGCTACTGAGCGTATAAGCAAAATGAGGGGCAGCGCAACTCGGATCGGAGTCTACAAGTGCTACGTGTGCCGGAAACAGTTCACCGTGAAGATCGGAACCGTTTTCGAGTCAAGCCATATTCCGCTTCGCCTATGGCTTCAGGCCATTTCCTTCATTGCCGTATCCAAGAAAGGCATAAGTTCTAATCAGCTTCACAGGATGTTAGGCATTACTCTGAAAAGTGCGTGGTTCATGAGTCATCGTATCCGGGAAGCTATGAGGAGCGGTGACTTTGCTCCTTTCGGCGCGAACGGCGGCGCAGTCGAATCAGACGAGACTTTCTTGTGGAACGAGCCCGGCAAAGAGGTGAGAAAGGGGTACGCACACAAACGCAAAATTCTGTCTCTTATTGATCGCGAATCCGGTCGGTCACGCAGTATGGTTGTGGATAGTGTTGATGCAAAGACTATCGTTCCAATCCTCCAAGAAAACATCAACCGGGAAGCGCGGGTCATGACCGACGATGCAGGTCAATACTGCCACATTGATGAAAACTTTGCAGAGCATGGCATGGTTCAGCACAGCAGCGGTGAGTATGTCTCAAAAATGGACCGCACCATCCACGTCAACTGCGCCGAGGGCTTCTTTTCGATCTTCAGGCGTGGAATGAAGGGCATTTATCAGCACTGCAAGAAACGGCATCTTCACCGTTACCTAGCCGAGTTTGACTTCCGATACACCAACCGTTGTAGCAGACCCGAAACTAAGAAGAGGGCTGCTCGGGACGGTTTTGACGACGCTGAGAGAGCCGATATATTGCTAAAAGGTGTGGTAGGCAAGCGGCTTACCTATCAAACAATTGATCGGCAGATCGGAATCATGCAGTAATGAGAAAAAAGAAGAAGCCGATACCGGACGATCCAGAGCAGTATCCGCGGTTCGTAGAAGCAGCCGAAGATCAATTCAACGAAGACGCAGAAGAAAAGTTTGAAGAGGCAATCAAGAAAATACTTCGACCAAAACAACCAGAACCCTAAGCAAGGTTCAGATCCTTAGTTGTGAAAATTCGCGCGGGAAGCGGAGTTCCTGTTGACTTTTTTGTTTACTCCTGGCATACATCCCTCTTTAGAACTACAAATCGGCTAAGAAGGCTGCCAGGCTCACACTTAGCCGATGAGCAATGTTCTTCTCGCCGCTCTTTTGCGGCCAGGTATCAAGGGGAAACAAGGAGTCTATAATGTCGCCTACCGCGCTAGGATGAACCCCTAGCTACGTTCAAACGTAGGATGGGGAAACATTCATCCAATGTCATGCCCCACCCGCTGTCTAGCTTCTTCTTAGAACATGGCAGGATTCCTGTCAAGTTTTTCGGGAGAAGTGCGCGAGGAATGAAAGATGAACAATACAGTTGAATGGTCGGGATATCTATTCCATGTCTGTGATTACGAAGGATTATGGAAGAACGTTGGAGGCATTTATCTTTTTACTGGTCTTAGTCTGTGGAGCTGGAAGTATCCTCTGTATATTGGGAAAGCGAAGAATTTTCATGAGCGCATGTCGGGTCATGAAAAATGGGCCTTGGCGGTGGCGCTGGGGGCCACCCACGTCCATGCGCTAGTGGTTGACTCGGAGTTCCAGCGCATGCTGATCGAGCATCATTTGATTCAGGCTTATGATCCGCCACTAAACAAACAGTTACCAGCAAATCCTTTTGCATGGGCAACTCCATACTAACTTAGTTTCAGACGGGGGGGATGGTAACATAATTCCATCCCCTTGTCGCGGGTTTGTAAACTATAATATCGCCTTAGAAAAGGGGGACTTCGATCTCTCTCGGCCTGCATTCACCTCTTGAAAAGGAACGAAATTGCCTTAAGTTAACGCCTATGAGCGAGGCACAGGACGGCTCCCCGCATTACTAAGTTGTTCTAGGCAAGACCTGTCCAAGCCAATCCTTGACATATCCTGCAACATCTTGCCAGCCGGGCTCCCCAAGGACCCAGTGAGCGTGATTCTCGAATTCTTTGTAAACTGAGACCGCTTGGTATTTCTTGGCTACTTGCCGAACAACAGAAGCAGGCGTAATCCTGTCTTCGGCTCCCGCAACGACCAAAACCGGGCAAGTCACCTTTGATTCGTCGACTCTGCACGCCTTTTTGCCATCGAAGAGCCAGTATCCGATTTCACTCGCTGCCCGCCCCGACTCATAAACGAACTTTGCGTAGGCTTCTTTCTGCTCGCTGGGTGACAGCAAATGCATCATTGAATAAGCTGCCTCATTGAAGGTCTGACGCATCGGCTTTCTCCAGAATCCCCATGTGGTCTGCATGCTCCAGAAGCTTTTTATCACGGACGGCTTCAGAGCTAGAATCCCGGCAGGCGATGCAGGCGTCAGCAGAACCAGGGCTTTGGCCAACCCTCGGCTGCCCAAGATCTGGGCCAGCAGTCCCCCCATGGAGTGCCCCAGGATAATGGGCTTAACACCGAGTTGCTGGATTTCCTTTTCCAGATCTTCGGCATAATCCAAGATACTGGTCGTCCCAAGCCGAGGATCGGGAGCAGCCTTGGGATCCATATCGTGGTACCGCAAAGTAGTCGTGACACACTGGTAGCCTTCTTTTTCCAGGATGCTCTTGTAGTTTTCCCAATGCCATGCCCCACCCCACATGCCGTGAATCATAAAGATGGTCTCAGTCATGCTTCCCTCCCTGCCGGTTCAGCCCCACTTTGGGGCTCGATCCAACTTATGTTTGGATGGTTTCCAGATCAGCCTATTGCTGGATCTTGCTTCCAGACAACACTCTCTTTAGGATTTGGTGTTTACCTTTTCCTACCAGCGGTTTACAGAGTGAATGAAATCTCGAGGTGACGATAAATCCTATTTCCCATTGTGTTTAGACGTACAACACCGTCGTGAACCGGTCAAGAACAAACAGCATGGTAAGGGGAGAATACGCGGCAATGTTCCACGAAGAATGCCCGATTTCTCATACCAGTTCGAAATCGGTGAATGCAGCACGGATCTGACAAAGCCCTGATCCGTGGCACCCAAACACCCAGGACCTGATATTGACCGGACGCTGGGTGCCACTGACCTGAGCGCCTCCCCGGCGGCAGGTCAGTGCCCTATTGTTGAAAGTGACTTCGACAAAGCCCTTGATTTTTGCTCGCCCGCCTACTATTGATTCTCGAACAATTGTGCCCCACGCATGGAATCCACCGGAGGAAAGGAGATGAACCCAGGGAAGTCAAGCAAAGCGATCTTGCTGTTGGCCGCTGCACTGGTGCTATCGACTTCTACGCGTGCCTTGCCGCAAGGTGAAATACTGGAATTCCACTGCCGTTCGTGCAGCTATTCCGAGCGCTTTGTCCAAGGATCGAACGCGGAAGAAGAGTCACGAAACGTAGAAAACATAATTGTCGTCTGCGAGCGCACACATCAAATACGCAGCGTCAAAATAGCGGTGAACTCCAACGTGCCTGTCAAAGGGGAACCCCTTTTGGCCAGACAGTTCGGCGAATGCAAGTCCGACCTTCTCGATGCGAAGCTCCCGATGTTCCTGGTGCCCGGGAATACCTGCCCCCTGTTTCCTGTGACAGCCTATCTTGAGCGCAATATTTGTCCGATTGACGGAAGAGTGGGTTTTGATTTCTCCATAGTGGGCCGTTTTTGAATTTGGGGTAGACCTCAGGTTGGCTCACTGAACGTCGTTCTCCGCGTACGCAGTCTCGCGTTTCGCGGGACAGACTGGACCCCGGATCGGAGTCCGGGGTGACGGCATGGAGGCATATCTAGCGGATGTGGTGATCCCCGAGGAACGCGGGAGAACCGCATCGCGAGACAAGTGGGACAGGCATCCTGCCTGTCAACTAGACAGGCAAGATGCCTGCCTCACCATTCCTCGTCCGGCCATATTCATGCCAGGGGTCGAATGATGCGGTTCATCCCGCGAGATGCTAGATTCACCACATCCTACCGCTTCTCGCAATAGCAGATGTTTGATACTCCGTCTGCGTTTGAATGACTGCTGACACAAGTACTCTGCGGAATTGCACCGGACGACACGGATGACGGTCTTCTCGGACTTTTCTACTTTTTGGGTAAACCCACCGTCTGGGCCCCTATGATCTTTTGGTCGGGCTTCAACTTCAGTGCTTCTCGCAGTTTTGGTTTGTCGATGCTGAGTCGAAACACCGTAGCCAATCCCGCAGAAGCAGAATACAGATAGACATTTTGCCCGATGAAGCCCGTTTCCAGTGCTGCTGTGAACATCTTGGCATCTTCAGGGCCGCTTCCGGCTTTCGCGAGATCCGTGACATACACAAGGTTGATGGCAGCATTCTTTACATAGGACTGCGTGCCCGTCAGTGCGCGGATATCCCCCGAAGCCACCGGAACCAAAGTGTTTCCCTTCGCATCATAGCGATACACTCCCTGGTCGGTCGTCACATAGACGTCAATGTCCTGGCGATTGTACGCGGATGGCGCGGTTCGTTTGCCTGAATCGGGCCGGTTTATTCCCCATGCGGCCCAGAGAAGGTTTGAAAGAATTTGAGGCGAGAGATTCCCACTGCCGTACCTCCCGCGTGGTCTTCCTCTCCTTTAATACTTGTATCAATGGCTTGCTATGATCGAGTTTCGGCGCAGGCAACTGGATCGGTTTCAATTCATCTCCGAAGGTTGGCAGCATAAAGCCGACGCAGAAAATCAAAGATGCGAAGATCGAGATAAGTGTCCTTGTTTTCATTTTTTCCTCCTGTACAAATTAGCATGTCAGTACCCTTATACATTAGCGAAGGTGTATGTCAATTTCATGCCCGGATTCTCCTGAATCGTGCTCACAGCTTCTCGAATGTCCAATGATATTCCGGTGCTTAAGTGCCTTGCTGAAACTTTCCAAAGGATTCATGCATCTCAGCTTGTAGATGCGAGCCCCGAGAGACGACCGGGGTATGAGGTATTTTCCATGCCCATCTGTGACTTCAGTGATAGAACATGCCTCCCGAGCCGGGACAATGAAGCCTGGCAGAAGCGAAAAGAGTAGGGGAGATCATTGTCCAATGAGACCTTCCACTCGTGGGTGTGCAACGTGGTTCCGCGAGCAATTTCGTCCCGATTATGGTTAAAATGCGCCCCTCACGAGGCCCATCAGGGGAAAATGCATCATTCGAACGGTCGGTTCAAGAATGTTAATGATTGCAAGGGAGCAAGTTTCATAGACTTTCTCAGATGGCGGTTTAGCCGGCTTGGCAAGAGTCCATCGAGGAAAGGAGTCAGCGATTTCCCCATGGCCCGCAACGATCCGACGTTTCTGAAATCTAATCAAAGCGAGATCACACTGACCTGGATCGGCCATGCGACTTTGCTTCTGCAGATCAACGGAAAAAACATACTCACGGACCCGCACTTTTCCCAACGTGCTTCGCCTGTCCAATGGGCAGGCCCACGCAGGGTCGTTCCGCCGGGGTTGGCGCTCGGCGATCTCCCGGCAATAGACATGGTGGTCATTTCTCACAATCATTATGACTCGCTGGATACCGGCAGCATAACCAGGCTCTATGAACGTGACCACGGCCCAAGCACAACATTCTTTGTGCCGCTGGGCCTTGGCCGGTGGTTCAGAAATCTCGGAATCAGCCGAGTGATCGAACTGGATTGGTGGGACCGGTATGAAGCCGGAGGCTTGGAAATAATAGCCGTGCCCGTTCAGCACTGGAGCAAGAGACTACTGGAATCGGCCAACACGACGCTGTGGGCAGGTTGGATAATCAGATCAA
Organism: uncultured delta proteobacterium; assembly: GCA_963789265.1. Lineage (GTDB taxonomy): Bacteria > Desulfobacterota > Desulfomonilia > Desulfomonilales > Desulfomonilaceae > CAWBBA01. Next base: position 1,648,698 of record CAWBKB010000001.1, read on the forward strand.
ACAGTTTTCGTTTCTTTTTCGCGGGTGATTCCGGATATGCATCTCATTTCAAAGAGATAGGGCGCAAGTTTGGACCTTTCGACCTTTGCGCCACTCCGATTGGGGCGTACGAGCCACGCTGGTTCATGCGTGCCCATCACATGAATCCCGCAGAAGCTGTTCAGGTTCACCTGGATGTGGGGTCCAAGAAATCGGTTGGAATACACTGGGGAACTTTTAAGCTCACGGACGAACCTCTTGACGAACCCCCCGAGAAACTTGCTAAGGCCAGAAGAGAAAAAAACATTCCCGAAGATGAGTTCCTGGTTCTCAAACACGGACAAACCATCGTGCTGCCGAACTCCGGCTGACGGCTTTACGACCAGTCTGCTGTATCAACTCCCCCCCTTTGAACGGGAGTTTGAGCCCCATTTCAGGTCAAAGGCGGCTCAGACCTGTTATTTTCTGCAGCGCCCAAAAGTCGCGCATCGGGCGTTTTCTATGCCAACGTGATCGGGGGTGAAGACTACCGGCCGAGCCCTGGTTTCCGCGAGGGCAATGTGCAAACGATGTTCCTCTGCACACGCACACTCCGGCAAATTGGCTACGGCTTCAACATAGCCTCGTTCCCCAAACTCTTCGGCTCCGGATCCTATTTTCTCGCCTGCGTTCATTTCAGCCTCCAATTCAGTTCAATTGTCCATTATCTCATTTACCTATTTCTCATTTATAGTCTTGCAATAATCCTAAGCATTGAACATCCCACTGGCAAGGAAGTCGAGGTATCGCGGCAAACAAATTGGGCACGAGAACGGGATTTCACCGGAAAGCTTGCTTGTAGGCATGCGCTCCCTGTGGTATCCTAATTACCAATTACGAATAGAGGGGGAATTATTATGAAGAAAATTGCGTTTTTCGCAGTGTGTTTTGTTTTCACAACGATCGGAGTTTCCGGCGCCGCACAATCGGACAAATCGGAAATCAAATTGCTGGTGCCGAACGTTACTCTGATTCCGAGCCAAGACGTTAAGTCCGGAGAGACAATGTTTGGCTTGTACAACACCGATCTTGGTTATGTGCTGCTCCCTTCAAAGATCGTCGTCGAATCCGGCGTAGACGACCGGTGCCGGAAAAATATGAAAGTCCGAGTTGAGGGCGAGAAGCAGCCTGTCCTTCTTGTCTCGGGATTGTCCTCGCTGAAGAGCGGCAAAGTTAAGACCGTGTTTTCAGGACGCAGATTCTTGTTCCCCGGTGAGTCTTTCGTCTTAAAGAATGACGAGCAGGAAGGAGGATGCCCTCCTCCTCTGAGCGACCGTTACGTTCTGACGGCTTTGGGCCGAGCAGTAAATCATGCCGACAGAGACCTGATTTACGATTACGCTGTGAAAATGTCTCGCCGCGGCCAAAGCCAGACGCTGGAATATTACAAGGCCGCGGAGAACGCACAGCCGGATCGACCGACTCAATACGGCATTCTGGACGTGACGAACCTTCCTGGGAGATGCCACCCTGAGGATGTTAAGCGGGTTCCTGTGCTGACATGGGCCGGAGATCTGGACAGAGACGGAAAGCCGGATCTATTTATGTGGTGGCCGTGCCCCGGCAAAGATGCGGGTGTGCAAGAGCTCTTTCTCTCATCTAAGGCCAAGGGTACTGATTTTGTAGAGAAAATTCCCTCGGTCGTCCTAACTCCACCATTATGCAAGTGACTGTTTGGGGAATTTCCGGTTGTGTTGGGTGGCCTTTGGCTGCTTGCATGATCCAGTTTCTATGACGGCCCCTGTCAAGACGTGGCAATACTCCCTTGAAAGGGCGTTAGTGTTGATTGTTGAGAAAGGCAACCGCCCTCGACTCCGACCAATACTCTCCTAATCGGTTAAATGCAATGAATCCCACATGACCGCCGAATTCGGGAAGCTCGAGAAAGAAGGACTTGCTCTCTCGTGCTTCTTGCACCGGATAGGCAGCTTCGGCCAAAAATGGATCGTCTGCGGAATTGACCAGCAGGGTGGGGATGGAGATTCTGGGTATAAATGGTCTGCAAGAGCTCTTTTCATAGTAATCCAGAGCGTCTTTGAAGCCGTGAAGAGGGGCCGTGTAATGATCGTCGAACTCCTTGAGTGTTAAGATTTTATTGTAATCTTTGTCATTAATCAGATCCGGCATGATCCGTTTCTTCATCTTAATCTTCTCATGCAAAAGTCGAAGAAATCGTTTGAGATAGATTCCACCTCCCGATTTCGTGATTTTTTCTTCGCACGCCGTCAAATCGCATGGCACGGAAAACGTAACCGCTTTCTTGATGGAGGGGTGAAGGCTCGTGGCCTGCTCTCCCAAGTATTTCAGCACGACATTGCCTCCCAAGCTGAACCCGATGAGAGCCAGATTCGAGTACCTATTTGCGGCAATAATGTGCAAAATCACGGTGTGCAGGTCCTGTGTGTCGCCGCTGTGATAAAAGCGCGGCTTTTTATTGCACTGGCCGCTGCATCCTCTGAAATTCATTGCCACCGCGTCCCAGCCGGCATGGTTGACTGCCTTAACCATCCCCTGAACGTAGGAACGGCTTGAATCACCTTCCATCCCGTGCAGAACGACGGCCAGTCGATCTGTGCCGCGTGTTGACCAGTCAAGATCCAGGAAGTCGTTGTCCGGCGTGTCGATTCGTTCCCGCCGGTAATTTACATTCGCGACTTTCCGCAGGAGGCTGGGCATTATTGTCTGGACGTGAGCATTAGAACAGAGCATTGGAGGTGAATAAGCGGATGGATTGATTACAGGCATGCTATTAACTCCCGAGGACCTCGGCCCAGTGACCTGGAGTCGAATTGAATCCCGCCGTGCGAAGGACTTGACTAATGCCGGAAAAACCAGAGTAGAGCATTCAGCAGTAAGGTAATGACAATACTGATGATGATACTCGTCGCCAACGGAAAACGGAACGAGAACCCCGGTCGTTCCACTCTTATGTCACCGGGAAGGCTGCCGAAGGGAATGCCTATTTTTCCTGCCAGCCAAACCAAGAGCCCGACTGCGATAAGCCCCAACCCGAGCAAAATAATCCATTTGCCTAAAGCTGAGAAATCCATAATACAAAGTTACACTCTCTTGCACCCTTGTGCCAATGTGCTGCGACGGGTAACCAAATTCGCTATTTATTTGACACAGGGGCCTGGAGTGGGCTGCATCCAAACCTCGCATAGCACCCGGTACGCTACGCGATACCTTTACAGGACATGCTGCGCCCGCCCAATTGGAAAGAGAGTTCAAGTCTTGATACACCCTACTCTGAAGGCACCAAATCCTTATTCGGAGTCGTCGTCACTGCCGTCGCCGCCTCCTTTGACTGCCTCCTCGGCAGCCACCTCGAATTCTTTTATTCCTCGCGCCAGCTCGTCCAGGCGCTGATCCACCAGATAATTGATCGTCTCCTCGGGATAATTGCCTTCTGAATCCCTCGCACCAGCAGGAACACCGGTGAGTATCTCGATACCCTCATCAATGTTATCCACCGCCCAAATATGGAATTGTCCGTTTTTCACCGCTTCCAGGACGTCAGTATGGAGCACTAGATCTCCCGTGTTCAGTCGAGGAATCATGACCCCCTGGGTTCCGGTGAGGCCCTGGGCGCGACATACCTTGAAGAAGCCTTCTATTTTTTGATTGACCCCCCCTATGGGCTGCACTTCTCCGTGCTGGTTCACACTGCCGGTGACCGCTATTCCCTGGTCAATCGGCTTTTGAGAGAGTTCGCTCAAGAGGCCGTATAGTTCCGTGGAAGAGGCGGAATCACCATCAACTCCACTGTAAGATTGCTCGAATGTTATGCTCGCCGTCAGGTTCAGAGGTTTGTCCTGGGCGAAGCGAGCCCGCAGAAAGCCCGACAGTATGAGGACTCCCTTGTTATAGCTCTGCCCTGACAACTCGGCTTCTCTCTCGATATTTATGATTCCCAATTTACCCATACTAGTCTTTACCGTGATTCTAGACGGGCGCCCAAATGAAAATTCAGGAAAGCTGTACACGCTCAACCCGTTAATCTGCCCCACGCGTTCTCCCTTAGTGTCAATCATTAGGGTGCCGTCTTCTATATACTCCTGAATCTTGTCTTCCATCATATTGAGGCGCTCGATGCGATCCGCGTTGGCTACTTCCACATGGGAGGCTGCGATTACTGATGAATCAGCTTCACGCGCTCTAAAGTCCGCTTCGCGGAATAGATCCGCGATGAGCTCAAACCTGGCTGTGAGCTTCTTCTTTCTCCCAGCCCAACGAGTAGCTAGCCTGGCAATTTCTTCCACTCCCGAAGGATCGCACGCCAGCAGTTCCTCCTCCGAGCAGATACGTGCAACGAATCCGACCAGTTTGGCTATATTTGTCTCGTTGTTTGGCATGGTCAGGTCGAAGTCCGCTTTGATCTTGAAGGTCTTGCGAAAATCTTCGTCGTACCAATGTAGTAGCTCATAGATTTCCGGATCGCCGACCACAATCACTCTCACCTTGATCGGAATCTTTTCAGGTTTCAACGCCGTGGTGAAAAGAAAACTGAACGGATCGGTCTGCATCTCAAGCACCTGGTCGCGAAGGCTCCTCTTGAGAGTCGGCCACACTCCCACTTCTATGAGGAAGTCTCGGGCATTGAGCACGAGGTACCCGCCATTTGCCTTCAAGAAACTTCCTGCCTTGATTTGACGGTAGTCGGATAACCACATCCCGCTGCGATCCATGACTCGCTCAATCGTGCCGAAAAGATTGCGAAAAGTCGGGGTGTTTTCAATCACTACGCGTGGCTTGGCAGTCTCCGAATTGTCCACGAGAAGATTGACCTCATAATCAGCGAACTGGGTAGGGTTGGGAGGAACGATCATGGGCGGGCCGGGGGTTTCCCCTCCGGTTGGGGTTGGAACTATTCGCGGTCGAAACCTCTCAAGATGATTCATGATGTCAGCTTCTATCTCTTCGAGGTATGTTTTTACGGACTCCTCCGGATGCTTTTCATGTATCGGCGCCATCAAGTCCTTTAGCATAGGTTGAATCCAATGCTTGGCGAGTTCTTCCAGGTCTTCTTGAATTGTCTTGTCTATGTCTCTGGCTGTTTTGAAAATCTTTTCCATCTCTTGGGACAATTCTTTGTATTTTGCCTTGATTCTTTCGAGTTCCTCAGCAGAAAACTTACCTTCTTCCACCAAAGCCTCGAGCTGTTCGATCTTCATTGGATTGCCGACGATTACCGGAGCCAGATCGGGACGAGTAAACGGCCCTACCTGCACCTGGACCATCATGAAATTCTCAGCGGAGACCTTATTCTCGAAGTTCTTGAAAAGGGCCTTTTGAGATCCCATGTGGCGGTTAATGATTTCATTTCGAGCTGATTGAAACTCTTCACTTTCGAATATAGCGGGGACCTTCTTCTTGAGTGAGCCGATAAGATCGCTCATCTGCTGTTTGAGAACTATCCCTCGCCCTGCATCCAAAGCCAAAAGTCTCGGCTGGTCCGGATTCTTAAAATTGTTTACGTAGCAGAGATCCGGTGGTATTGGTCCTCCGACATTGAATTCGTCCAGGAGCTTGAGAACCGTGGCAGTTCGTCCGGTGCCGTTGCTTCCGGCTACAAAAATGTTGTAGCCGCTACCTTTCATTGCAAGACCGCGCCGAATTGCCTTCACAGCTCGGTCCTGGCCAACGATCTCCTCGTGAGGCTCTACGTCGGCGGTCGTATTCTTTATGATCCCCTCCGCCGGCCCACTCCAACTCAACTCCTCCAACGACAACTCCAGCCTGTCTCGCAAACCTGTCATGATATAACTTCTCCTACAATTTGATCAACTCTTTGATTTCATTCTTCGTCCATGGGAAAAGAGGGTCTTTTGCCTCCCACAATATGTCTAGTATTTCCTGTTCCGCCAACACGCCCTTATTCTTCAGGAGCTTCATCGTTTCTACCAGGACCTGTTCCAGATTGAAGCCACGACTGTCTTCTTTCATTTCTATTCTCCGCGGCGACGCTGCGAACTCCGCCGAGCAAGGGCCTGTGTTTGCTGCAAGAAATCACGCAATACCGTAAGCGCCTCGACCTGAATGTCCACGAAACCGACACCCACAGAGAAAGCGTGGCCTGTCACGGTTGAGCGTCTCTCGTACCATTCCACTTGACCGAGCATCTCTATCGGGCTGAACCTTCTTCCCAGATCCAAAACAATCTCGAGAAAATTGCGAGCGAAAGTCCCCCCCGAGAAAGACAAGTGGAATCCATCGGCCTCCATCTTCTGCGTCTCAAATATAAGGCCACTTAGGCTTAATGACCGTGTCAATGCCTTGTATTGCGGCGATCGCCGTGTCGGGTTCTCTCCATGAATAACCGTGTATTTGAACCTAACCTGGATTTCCGCTGCAATCGTTGAATGAATTAGGATGTTGGTTTTGTCAACCATGTATTTCTCTGCTTTTCCGAGGGGCTCCGAGTCCATTGGCCTGTCTGAAATTGGTCGATGGCGAGTTCTCACGGACACTTGAACGTCGAATGCGTCGTACCAGTGCGAATTCAAGCGAGCAGGGCCTCAGCAAATCTGGGCATGCTGCTACAGGCGGACCTCCTTCACTGCAAGCGCCAACGACGGATATGGTTCCGCGCAACTTTCCCAGTTGGCTGCCGGCTACGTCAATTGCTACGCGACGCACCCGAATCATCCCCCTTTTCCAGTTCCGAAAAGTATGCGGTCCACGACTTCTACGATGGCGTGTCCGATGGTTATGTGAACCTCCTGAATGCGCGGTGTGGCTGCGCCCTCCACATGAAGATAGTAACGGCAGAACTCTTTCATAGGGCTATCCGCCGGTCCGCCAATGCCTATAGTAATGAGTCCCAGTTGCTCGGCTGCCTTGAGACCTCTGAGCACATTGGGAGATTTACCGGAGGTGCTGATTCCCATCGCCGCGTCCCCCTTCTTGCCCAGTGCCTTTATCTGTTTTTCAAAGATCTCTCTGTAGTCAAAGTCGTTCGAGATTGCCGTCAAGACGGAGCTATCCGTCGTCAGGGCAACGGCCGGGAGTGGGGGCCTGTCCATTATATACCGGTTCACGAACTCGGCTGCGATGTGCTGTGCGTCCGCGGCAGATCCCCCATTGCCGAAAAGCAGGATCTTGTTTCCTTGGCCCAGCACGCTTGCCAGTATCCGCGTCACGGCTTCAAGGGTCTCCATGTTTGTCTGCAGGAAGCTTTCCTTAAGTCTTACACTCTCTTCGAAAATCTCCAGGATGCGATTTCTCAAGATCTTGTCCAACCCTATCAAGATTTCGGTGCGCCGCTGACCACGTGTCCCAGTTTTACATTATCATTAAGCCCCGGACAATGAATTTTCTATTGCAACATGTCAAATATATTCTTTTATTATTTCATTGGACATGTCGATAAAGGCGTTTGAAGGCTCGACGAGACAAAAAAATATTAGCCTTAAACCCGTTGCCTTTGTTAAATTACTATTATCGAGAAGCTTCCACAGGGTATAGAGTAATTGGCTTGGGTATGACCTTTTCGAAACACGATATCGTAGATTACTATGACAGTCGCAGGATTTCATGCGGGTTAGTCATAGAGGTAGATGATCGGCGGCTTCGTATCCTCAACGACCAGGGCAAAGAAACGAAGATATCGTTCAGCCGCGCCCTAATCGCTGGAAAGGACCCATCTTTCCCGTTCGAGGGAAGCCGGGACGAACAGGTAAACAGGCTCAAGGAGATTAACTCTCGGAGGGAGGAAATCAAGACGCGTATAGACCTTCGGGAACTCTGGGATGTCGTCGGCCTAGAAACGGGTGAAATCGATATTGAAGATCTGACCGAGCTCTTTTTCGGTAGCGCACACGATCCTAACTATGCGCCTTCGCTTCTTAGGGCAATTTTCGAGGACAGGCTCTACTTTAAGATCCGCCCCGACAAAATTGAAGTGCCCAGACCGGAGCATGTCCAGCAAGCCCTGATCCAAAGAGAGAAGGAAAGGGATCGAACAGCCTTTATAGCTCGTTGCTCCGAATTCTTGGCCCGGTTTAAGGAGACCGAGAGAATAGATGTTCAGGAGGCCCCGGAAGGACTCATACCTCTGTTGGAGGAGGCAGCGCAATATGGTCGGGATTGGCCTACGCTCAAGGCCGTAAAAGACATTTTTGCGCAAGCGGGCTTGTCTCAGAAACCTGGATCCTTTCCGAGTGCTTGTCAAACTGAGTGTCTGGCCGGAGGATGAGAACGTAAGCCTGCGGGCCGAAAAGATTCCTGTGGAATTTTCTCCCGAAGCGGAGGCAGAGGCACGCGAGGTTGCAAATAGACCTGTGCCCGATTCGGTCGAAGATCTTACCGGCGAGGATCTCATAACCATCGACTCTGTCTTTACTCGAGACGTGGATGATGCACTGTCCCTTCGTTTGGAGGGCGATGGAGCGGTTATCGGCATTCACATCACCGATGTTGCTTATTTGGTGGATCATGATTCCATGCTCGACCGGGAAATCCGCGAGCGAGGAACCTCCATATATCTCCCGGATATTACAATCCCCATGATCCCGCGGGTTCTTTCCGAGGGAGCGGCGAGCCTAGTGGTGGGAGAGGTCCGGCCGGCCATAAGCCTTATGGTCAGGCTGAGCACCGATTTGAAGCCCGAGGATTTTACAATCCTCCCTTCTAAGATCTGCGTGAAAGAGCGCCTCTCTTACGAAGAGGCGGATAAGAGAATATCAATTCGAGGTTCCAGGGAAGCGAAAATCTTCGCAATCGCTAATTCTCTTAGGGAGGATAGAATTGCCTCAGGAGCTCTCATCTTCAAGGATCCTGAACTATCCGTGCGTGTGGATCGCGACAAAAAAATCGAGGTGGCTTGCAGAGACAGGGAGAGTCCGTCGCAAATCCTTGTATCCGAAATGATGATCCTCGCGAACAGTCTCTTTGCCCGTTTCATGAAGGAACGTAACCTTCCCGGCCTGTTTAGGAGCCAGCCTCCTCCTCTGGAGAAGATAGACCTCGGGCCCGACTACGACCCCGTCTTGTCCTATCGAAGCAAGAAGGTTTCTGGCCCGCGGGGACCTTGGCACTGAACCGGCGCCCCATTCCACTTTGGGCCTGACCATTTATACAACCGCTACCTCGCCCCTACGTCGGTACCCGGACCTTTTGGTCCAGAGACAGCTCAAAACGGCCTTACAGGACCGGCCTTCGCTCCTGGGCCGAGACGAGTTGGAGAGCATCCTCGCCCAAATAGGCTATTCACTCGAACGTGCCACCCTCCTGGAGCGGGAACGCACGCGGTATTTCCTCCTGAAGTACCTGGAGCAGAGGAGGCACGAAGAATTCGAGGCTGTGGTGCTGCAACGTTTCCCGAGGTTCTATCTCGTTCAAATAACTCAGTACGGTTTTAATGCTGCTTTGATCACCTCGAGCAACGTTTCGCTAAATTCTTATGATCGGGTTATAATACGCGTTGAGAAAATCAACCCCAGGGACGACAAACTTACCTTGTCCCTGGTAAAACTATTGTGAAGTAATGGCGGACGAAAAAGTAATAATAAAGATCACCCCTACTCCTGCGGTCCAAGATATCTCCCGGATGGATTTACTCAGACTGTCGCGAATGACCGGACTGGCCCCGGAAAAGGTCAACCAGCGGATCTCGACCGGCAAGGGGATCGCCATCATTACGCGCATGCACCCGAAGGTGGAAGAGGTAGCCCAACTCCTCAGGCGGATCGGCTTTTCCGTTACCACCGGACCCGTAGAAAACCACAAAGACCTACTCACTTCTCCGCGCGCGTCTTCGCCTGCGCAGGTGCATGAAGAGAGCGAATGGAAGGTTGGTGAGGTCATCGAAAACCTCTATGAAGTCCGGGACATCAAATACGGAGGAATGGGGGCTGTCTATCTGGTTCGCCACCGCCGATGGGACATCATGATGGCCGTCAAGTCGCTGCTTAGCCGCTTACGTGAAATTGAAGAGGATCGAGCTCTGTTCCTAAAAGAGGCGGAGACATGGATAGACATAGGATTTCATCCCAATATTGCTTCCTGCTACTACGTGAGGAACATCCAGGACAGTCCTAGAATCTTCATTGAGTACGTTGACGGAGGTGCCCTGAATGAATGGTTGGCTCGGCATAGCCCGGTGGGGTGGGACCTAATTCTCGATCTGATGGTCCAGTTCAGCGACGGCCTGGAACATGCTCATTCCAAAGGGCTGGTTCATCGAGACGTAAAGCCGGGCAATTGCATGTTGACCAAAGACGGCGTCTTGAAGGTCACCGACTTCGGCCTGACCAAGAGACGCGGTCAGTCACAGGGGAGCGATCAAACATTTGACCCATCCATTTCGGGAGCGACGATGACGCTGGAGAGGGAATCGGTAACCGCGGCCGGAATGGGCACGCCCAGCTACATGGCTCCTGAAATGTGGATTCCCCATTCCGAGGTAGGGCCGCCGGCGGACGTCTATGCCTTCGGAGTGATGTTCTTTGAGATTTGCTGCGGGCGAAAGCCATTTGTCATCCAGGCCGGGGACAAACGAGCGAAGCTGGGGTTAGCTCATGTGAAGCAAGCGCCGCCGCGTCCTTCCACATTCCGCAGCAATATTCCCCCCGCGATCGAGGAGATGATTCTCAAGTGTCTCAGAAAGGACCCTTTAGAGCGCTATGGCTCGTTTCGACAGATAAGACAAGAACTGGCCGGCATATATGAGGATATTTGCAAGACACGATTTCCTCGCGAATCTCCCGACGAAGTCAAGTTGTTCTCAGACGCGTTGAACAATCGCGCAGTTTCCCTCATGGACTTGAATCATGAGGAGGAGGCGGAGAGGGCTTTCATGAGGGCCGTGGAATCCGATCCGCATCACCCCGAAGCTGTGTATAATCTCGGGCTCTTGGAATGGCAGCGCACAAAAAATCCTGATAGGGAATTGGTCGTTCGCATGGAAGAAGTCGTGAAAACTCCCGAGTATGTGGGGCGAGGTGCAAATCTGTTGGGCCGGTGCCTGCTCGCTCTGGGAGATGCGCGAAAGGCTCTTACCGCCTGCGAGCTCTCACTTTCCTCGGAAGATGCGACTGAAGCATGGCTTAAGCATTACGCGATAGCGTTGATCGGCGTGGGCAAAGAAATTGATGCAATTAAGCATCTTGAGACCTATTTAATCAGTTTTCCAGAGGACGAAGAGGCGGTGGGCTGGCTGATCGGCGCTATGGTACGAAGCGGACGCGAGAAAGAAGCTCGCGATAAAATCGGATCTCTGCCGGACCCTTCCGAGATTCGTCACACGGAACTTCAAGAGATCTCGCGGCGATTTTTCTTTTCAGGCTTGACCGAGACCTTGGTCCTCCGAGGCCACGGCGGTTGGGTAACCTGCCTTGTGCAATCACCGAAATCGAATCTTTTGATAACAGGGGCCCGGGACAGAACGATCAAGATATGGGATGCCGTTACGGGAGAGGAGTTAAGGACACTTAGCGTTGTCGGCGAGCCGCCCGCGGCCCTGTGGATTTCGCCTGACGAGCAGCTTTTGGCTATCGCAGCCTCGCTGGGGGACATTCCCGTAAAGATATTGGATCTGCAATCCGGGCGATTCGTGGGACACCTGATTGCTCACGGCGGAGTCGTCACCGCAGGAGGCTTCTCACCTGACGGCAAACATATAGTGACGGTAGAACAGACAGGCGTGATGCGTTCGTGGGAAGTGGAACACGTCAAGGCCGTAGCCACCTTCAAGATTCCCGCACACACCTCCGCAGCCATTACCTTCGATGGAAATTCCAAACCGGTTGTGTTCATATCGGGTTTGGACCGAACGGTCAAGAGAATACTCCCACTGGATGCCGGAACAAGGGCCTTCGAGCGGGTGCATCGCGAACTGGTCACGGCCCTGAAGGTGGACCGGTTCGGCGAGCATGTCTTGACCTGTGGGAAGGACAAACAGACGATAACCTGGGATGCTCGTACGGGCAAGGTGATTACCGTTTTCCAGGCCCATCAGGACCCGGTCACGGCATTGGCGCTGTCTCCGACAGGTGACTTGTCTGCGAGTTACGATCCGAAAGGCGGGATCAAAGTTTGGGACTCCCAAAGCGGTATCGTACACAGGAATTTCCATGCAGGTGATGGCGAGGTGAACTGTCTCGAATTTTCATCGGATGGGGAACGACTTTTTGCGGGCGGCAAAGACATGAGCTTGCGAATTTGGGATGTTCGTGGGCGTCCAATTTTTCCTAACATGGCTCTGGCGAAGATCCGACCTATTAGGAAGCAGATGAAATCCGACCGCAAATTCAAGGCTATGGTAGACGCGGCCAAAAAAGCCATGAAAAGAGGAGCGTTTTCGACCGCCTACTCGATGCTCCGCGAAGCACAGATTCTGCCCGGGTACGAACGCTCGGACGTGACTCTGGACCTGATCGTCCGCATGAAGGAGCATGGAACGCGACTCGGCCTTCGCGGCGGATGGATGCGAAGAACATGTGAGACCTCATGCAGCGTGATGGACATTTCATTTTCTCCGTCAGCAATCAATTTCCTGACGGCCCAGGCGGATCACACCATACGGCTGTGGAATACCAAGACTGGTGACCGCATCAAGACCTTGCACGGCCATACTAATCTGGTAGCCGCACTTTGTTTTTCGCCGAACGGTCGCGAAGTCGCTTCAGGAGGAGACGACCGCTCCGTTCGACTCTGGGACCTGCATACAGGCAAGGAGTCCCTGGTGTTGAAAGGCCACACGGAAAGCGTCAGTTCTGTGGCATATTCTTACGACGGCACGGCGCTGGCTTCAGGATCCTGGGACGGGACCGTCAAACTGTGGCGCCTACCGGACGGCGGGCTCATCAGGACCCTTAAGGGCCATGACGACAAAATAACGTCCGTGGCTTTTATCCGTGATGGTGAGCAGATAGCCTCAGCAGGATTCGAAGGCACAGTCAAGATCTGGGAGGTCCCTTCAGGTAGAGTGTTGCGGGAACTCAAGGGGCATAAACAGCGAATAATGTGTCTGAGCGTATCGCCCAAGAGCAATTTCTTGGCCAGCGGCTCAATGGACGGCACTGTCGGACTTTGGGACATCCGCCGAGGATCATTGATAAGGACACTGGAAGTCGATAAGAGCGGCGTTAGAGCGGTCGCATTTTCACCGGACGAAAACTTCCTGGCCACCGGGGGTAACGACACTGTTTTGAGGATATGGAATGTGCGGACTGGCGAATGTCGGAGAGAATTTCAGGGGCACACACGCGAAATTACCACTCTGGACTTCTCGTCTAACGGGCGTTTCGTAATCAGCTCGTCAATGGACGGCAGTGTCATGATTTGGGAGCTGGACTGGGAATGGCGGTTCGATGACAAGAAGGAAATGAAGACGTCGGAACCCTCTTCTTGACCATATATTCTCGGAAATCCGCGCTGAAGAACCGGCCCAGGATTCGTTTTTCCCGAAAAACACCGATGGATTGACAGGCACTATGGAAATGACCGACGAAAAAGATCCGTTATGGACTCTACCCTGTTTTGAGGTGGAGCTGACTAAAATGCTAAAGTCCCGCAAGAAGAGGACACTTCCTCCTGACGGGATGATCACCGCCGCTGTCCTCGTTCCACTATTTACCAAGAACGGTCAACCGCACATTCTTTTGACTCAACGTTCCGACTTTGTTGAACACCACAAGGGAGAGATTTCGTTCCCTGGCGGAAAGCTGGATCCCGCAGATCCGGATTTCCTTGCGTGCGCTCTTCGTGAGACCGCAGAGGAGGTGGGGGTTGATCCTGAGGATGTACGGATCGTAGGGGAACTGGACGATTTCTACACAGTAGCAACCGGTTTCCTCGTTGTCCCCTTTGTGGGCTTGATTCCGTATCCGTATGAGTTCCGGCCAAGCGCCCGGGAGATTGCCGGGCTCCTGGACGTTCCCCTGGAAGTATTCTTCGACCCCACTCGGAGGAGGGAGGAGACGTGGATAATGAAAGGACAACCTAACCAGGTGATTTTCTATGATTGGCATGGACATAACATCTGGGGCGCCACAGCACGGATTCTCAGACACTTCACCGAACTGGTGGAGGAGTGGCAGTCCAATCGCCACCTTGGAGACAACTGCTGCCCCGAGTAGGTTATTCCTTCAAACTGTTTGTACCGGTGCGCGATCAAACGGTGAACAATCAAAGAAATACAGCCCGGAATTTGCCTCTCGCGCGTAGGGCTTCATGAATGATTGAGGGTACCGGACATGAATACACTTGATGATTTGCCCGACGACTTTCGTGAGTCCGTGCGGTTCCACGGGCATCTTTGCCCCGGGCTTGCCATAGGATACGTCGCGGCCAAGGTCGGTTCTCAATTACTTGGCATCGGCACCGCCGAAGATGAAGAAGTCGTGGCTGTAGTGGAGAACAATTCCTGCGCTGTCGATGCGATTCAAGTGCTGTTGGGATGCACTTTTGGCAAGGGAAATCTCATCTTCAGGGATTGGGGAAAACAAGTGTTCACTTTCATAGACCGCAAATCGGGCCGCGCTGTCCGTGTAGCGTTCACTGGGCCCCTGCCCGAACGGGACGAACGCCGTGCCCTGAAGGCCCACATCGATTCCGGCAGTGCCACCGATGCTGATATGGCAAGGTGGCAGGAGTTGCGCCATCGCGCGGTGAGAAAGCTCATATCGGCAGACCCGCACGACTTCTTCGAGATTCGGGAAGTGCGGGCTGAAGCCCCGCCAAAAGCAGAAGTGGTGGCCACACAGCCGTGCGGACTCTGCGGCGAGGCAACCGTGATCGCCCGCATGTTGGAAATGGACGGCCGTCTTGTGTGCCGCGACTGTGCAGACGCCTCCTATGCAGCGTGGGGTATCCTTTAGAAGATCGTTCATAATTCAATTCCAATGAAAGTCCGGCACCGATGAAAATTGCAGAACACCTTTACGTGCACCTTTGGGCGGATCCTCGTGAAAATAACTGCAACAGCATATTCATAGACGGGAAGGTCCCTCTTCTGATTGATCCGGGACATCGGCATCGAATTGAGAGCCTTGTGGACCGTATTCGGGGAGACGGCGTGGATCCCGCGCGCCTCAAATTGATCATTTGCACCCACGCGCATCCGGACCACTTCGAGGGCGCAGAGGCTCTCAGAGATAAGTCGGTGAAAGTGGCCATGTCCCGGCAAGAGGAAGACTATGTCGAGGAGATCGGGCGCATCACGTACACTCAACAAGGACTTGCAATGCCTGACTACCACGTTGACTTTCATCTGAAGGATGGAGACCTGGTTCTGGGAAGACATCAGTTTCAAATACTTCTGACTCCGGGGCACAGTCCAGGAGGTCTTTCCATTTATTGGCCCAGGTACAAGGTTCTTGTGACCGGTGATGTGGTTTTCGCCCAGGGCGTGGGAAGGGTGGACTTTCCGGGCGGAGATGCCAAAGCCTTGGAACAAAGCGTGGAACGACTGGAGAAGTTGCCGGTGGAGCTTCTGATTCCGGGACACGGCCCTGCGCTTCAAGGCGCTGATCGGGTGCGGCAGAATTTCGAGTATATAAAGAAGGTTTTTCTCGGGGTACGTTGAGACACGTTCAAAAATTCGGCAGGTGGAGGTAGAATTTTTGTACATCAAAACGTTAGGCATATCGGCATGATAGTTCGCCGTCATCATGGTGTCCAAAAATTTTGACAAAAAGAAGCACTTCTTTGCCTGACTGTAATTCGAGATCTCGAAAGGGATAAGTAGCGTAACGTGTTGCTATGACTTGATAAATAGTGACAGAGATGGTTGCTCTTCATATCTGGCACAGAGGTTGCATCATTGACGGACAAGAAAAGAATCTATTCCTCCTACGCCAACTGCATTACGACAGTTGGTTTTTTTTTGAAGGATGACGAGTTGTGCAAGGCCTCTTCATGATTCTTTCCTCGGGCAGAATTGCCTCCAGTTTTCTCACTGCCGTCATTGGCTTTTCTTTATTGCTCGCGTTCGTCGCAGAAGCTTCCGCGCCGGCTGCAGAATCCCGAAAGATTTTTGTCCTACCATTCTATGTGGGGCCGGGGTCGAGTGAGAAAGAACTTCAGAGTTTCAGCGAATATGCCAACGAGAGAATCCGGGCAATGCTCGCTGGTCTCGATTCAAGTTACAGCATAGAATCGGAGAAAGCCACGACAGAGCTTCTCAAGGGGCGCCAGGCACCGACAAATGATGAAGAGGCCCGCTCTTTGGCTTCGAAATCGGGAGCGGACCTGGTCATTTGTGGATTCCTGACCCGAGATGATTCTCGCTATCAGATGAGAGGATACATGTGGGACACGCGGAGCAACCACGCTGTGGTCCGAATAGAAATGAAGGTGGCAAATATTTACGCTTTGCGAGGGGTCTTGCAAATATTTGTCAATAGTGTCAATACACGACTTCACGGCAGACCGAAACTCTCCTTTTACAGAAGCGAGCCGGCGGGTGCGGACGCTATGTCCCGTTCGGATAGGCTCCATACCCTGGTGGACCTGCCTAAAAACACCGCGCCGTGGAGAAGCCCCGATCTCGAGTCCGCACTATGGGCCGTGGACATCGGAGACCTGGACGGAGACAAGAAGAACGAAACAGTTTTGCTGGAACCGGGCCGCATCACCATAAGCCGTTTTGAAAACGGTAGCCTGGTACCGCTCACTCAGTTCTCCCAGCCGCCCGCCGCTTATATCAGCGCTGAAGCTAAGGATCTGGACGGCGACGGAGTGGCCGAGCTTATACTCTGTTACCGGACACCCAGCGGCATGGAATCCGCTATCATCAAATACGAAAATAGAAACATCAGGGTACTTGAAAAATTCCCGAATATGATCCTGAGGGCGGTCAGAGAATCTGCACAGGACGACAAGACGTTGCTGGTAGGACAGCGAACCGATGGCGATGACATGTTCAGCGGTGATATGATCCGCTTCACGTATCAAAACGGTGAGTTTGTCCCGGCGGGCAAGCTCACGCTTCCTCCGGGGACGTTACTGCTGAGCTACGATTCGGGCTCGTTGGGCAAACATGGAGAATTTGTGCGAGTCATCTTGAATCAAGATCAGCGTCTCATGGTCTACGACCGGCAAAATAGGCTGTTGTCACAGATACCTGACCGCCTATACGGCCTGGATAGGCGAATTCGCATTCCTTCCAGGAGCGGGACCAAGGAGCTCAGTCTGCCCGGAAGGATTCTCATCGCCAGTACCACCGGGGCTTCGGGCGGAGAAAATGAGTTGCTGGTCACCAAGCAGGTCGAAGGGGGCAGTGTGATTCAAGCTCTGGAATGGGACGGAAAAGACCTCAAGGAAAAATGGAAAACCGTCAGGAGCCCTGGGATCATCACCGATTTCAGAATAGGCGATTTTAAGAACGAAGGGCTTCGATCTCTAGTTCTCGTCCTCATCAAACAGAACCCGTTCGCCGCATTAACGGGCCCACGCAGTATCATTTTCGCATACGATCTGATCCCGTAGGGTGCGTTCCCATGCAAAAATACCCCGGCGCCACGCAGGGTCACCGGGGTATGTGCATCGGCAACAGAGTTACCGGAACGGTAATGCTATCTCACTAAAAACGGCACGATCAACAGGGCTACCATGTTTACGACCTTGATAACGGGGTTCAAAGCGGGCCCCGCAGTGTCTTTGTAAGGATCACCCACAGTATCGCCGGTTACCGCAGCTTTGTGGGCCTCGCTCCCTTTGCCGCCGAGGTTTCCATCTTCGATGTACTTCTTGGCGTTGTCCCAGGTCGCACCACCGGTTGTCATGGCAATGGCCAGGAAAAGACCGACTACGATGCTCCCGATTAACATGCCGCCCAGAGCTTCCTTACCCAAACCAGGCGTGAAGGCCACAATAAGAGGTATCACGACGGGAAGCAGCGACGGTATAATCATCTCTCTCTGTGCAGCCGCAGTCACGAGGTCCACGCACTTGCCATATTCGGCCTTAACGCCCGGAAGACCTTCCTTAAGGCCCTTGATCTCACGGAATTGGCGTCGAACCTCATCCACGATCGCGCCGGCAGCCTTTCCAACCGCAAGCATACAAAGCGCAGCAAAGAAATAGGGGATGATCCCGCCGATCAGCAAGCCAATCAGGATCTTGGGGTTGGACAGGTCAAAGTGCATGGCCTTGCCGGTTAGTGCTTCAATAGCCCGAGTATACTCGGCAAAGAGCACCAGGGCTGCCAGAGCCGCGGAACCGATTGCGTATCCCTTGGTAACCGCTTTGGTGGTGTTGCCGACTGCGTCCAGCGGGTCGGTCCTATTGCGAACCTCTTCCGACAGCTCAGCCATTTCAGCAATACCGCCGGCGTTGTCCGTGATGGGGCCGTACGAGTCAATGGCAACGACCATTCCTGTCATCGAGAGCATAGAGACGACAGTGACCGCAATGCCAAAGAGGCCGGTGCCGGGGTTACCCGAGAAGCCTCCGCCAAGCGCGTACCCGATCATGATCGCTACAGCGAGTGCGATGACGGGCAGGACTGTTGAAATCATACTGATGGCCAGCCCGGCGATGATGTTTGTCCCATGACCGGTGGTACTTGCTTGGGCCACGTACTTGACCGGGCCGTACATGCCGGTGAACCACTCGGTAATGATGACGATCAGTCCCGTGAGAACCAAACCGAGGACCGCCATCCAGAAGATATTGAGAGGGGGAATCACAAAGGGCATTCCTTTAAGTGGTGCACCGAGAGGCAAAATCCGGGCCACCACGTAAAAGAAAATGGCTGCAAGAATCCCGGCCAAAGCCAATCCTCGATACAGGG
This sequence comes from uncultured delta proteobacterium, assembly GCA_963789265.1. Classification (GTDB taxonomy): domain Bacteria; phylum Desulfobacterota; class Desulfomonilia; order Desulfomonilales; family Desulfomonilaceae; genus CAWBBA01. The sequence continues at coordinate 1,667,455 of CAWBKB010000001.1, forward strand.
AACCCATTATGTAAAGATCTTTTTCGGCTTTGGTCCTGCTTAACCTTACGGCAAAGGTGCCGATAATGGATGCGATTATCGCCACGCCACCGATGAGTAAGGGCATGAAGAACGCTGTGGATTTACCGTAAATCGTCATGGCCAGGAGCATGGCTGCAACGATTGTGACGGTGTAGGTCTCGTACAAGTCCGCGGCCATGCCCGCACAGTCGCCGACGTTGTCGCCGACGTTGTCCGCTATGACTCCCGCATTACGGGGATCGTCTTCAGGGAGATCCGCTTCCACTTTACCAACCAAGTCCGCGCCTACGTCGGCTGCCTTGGTATAAATACCGCCACCCACGCGGGCAAAGACGCTCATGAGGGAGCTGCCGAACCCCAAACCGACTAGGGCGCTGAAGAGTTGGTGCGGATCCGAAATATGCCGGCTGGCAGCCCAATAGAATCCGGCCACACCGAATAGCGCCAAACCGGTAACCACAATGCCGGTAACCGACCCGCCCTTGAAGGCAACATCCATAGCATCGGGCAGGCTCTTACCCGCTGCTGCAGCTACCCGCACATTGGCCTTGGTGGAAACCTTCATCCCAATGAAGCCGGCGAGACCGGAGCCTACGAGACCGATAACGAACCCGATTGCCGGCCAAATCCCCAAGGTCAAGGCCAGGATGATGACAAGGATGACGGCTATTATCGCCACCACTTTGTACTGGCGGGTAAGGTACGCCATCGCACCCTCCGCCACGTAGCTGGAGATGTCCTGCATACGCTGATTGCCGGCGTCCTGTTTAAAGACCCACCCGGCGGTGATCAGGCTATAAGCCACACCCAGGGCCCCGCAGATGAGGGCCGCATACACAACCCATTCCATGCACCTACCTCCTTACCTAAAATGATCACATTCTAAAGGGAAAAAACGATGGTATCAACGCAGATTATCGACATTTACGCTATTATGTCAAGGACAATCAGGAGCAGTGAGTATGCATTCAGTTACAGCCGGAATTTGCGGGTGGCTTCGTGGGGTGGGCTTTCTAGCCCGCCATTGAACAGGGGTTTTCCCGGCAGGCAGTCCCGCGCCTCGCGGGACGGCCCCACAAGACTGAATGGTTACAGCAGAGAGCAACCACTCAGATACGAGTGAAAAAGAGAACTCGTCGTCCCGGCCTTCCGAGACACTGCTATTTCCCGATCGCGCAAATCATGATCGGCTTAATGTCAGCCGGCAGTTTCAAAGCTGCGGCCACCTGAGCGTCCACGAAGGCCCCCACGCCGGCCACGTGAAGGCCAAGCGATTCGGCCTGCAGGAACACGTTTTGATTTGCCGCTCCGGCATCCATATATACGTACTGCACTCCGCGGTCACCGTACTTGACCATGGTTCTCTGAAACACCGCTCCGATCACCATCAGCGCCGGTGCTTGAGCAAGAAAGAGCTGGTGGTGGGCCGCGTAAGCTACCAAGTTGCGCTTGTCGCCTGCTGCAATGGATTGGAGGGAATTCCCCCGGGAATTGTATCTGTACACACCCGCGGGAAGTCTCCCCACTGTGTTTTGACCACACACGAGAAAGACCTCAAGCGGATAAAGTCCGCCGGCCGAAGGAATCACTTTCGTCGTGGCGCTTGTGACTGCATCCGCGGGCAGGTTGCCGTTGGCCGCCCACAGCATCTGGGAGGCTTGGGCTAAAGTCAATGGAGTTCGGCTGAAGTCACGCACCGAGTGTTTACGCACTACAGCGGCTTCAAACGAAAGTTTCCCCGAAAAAGTAGGCTTAGGTAACTTGACTTCGTTTCCCGCGGCCGCAGAGGTCAACGGCATCAAGGCCAGCAGCGTCACACCGACAGCAAGAGACATTCGGCAAGAAATTCTCATCCGTGCCCCCGTGTATTGTAATTTCACGTCAAAGCTATAGCTCAAGGATCAGGGAATTTCAATCTCTTGATCTTCTGACGTCTGACGGCGAAGTTGCCGTGGAGTAGAAGAGATTTCAAGGATTACCCCTGTTCGCGCTCATAGTACGAACTTCTATTCGTGTGTGCGCCACTGGGGCTGTTTGCCGACGACAGACATTACTGTACGGCTCTAGTAAAGAAAGAGCTTGACAAGGTTTGTAGGAACCCCTAGGCTGAAACCAGTGGCAACCTAGTTATCTCCTGGCGTAGAGTCTCGCTCATGACACGACTGAGGAAATTGAGGCCGACGATTCGAATCACGCTTGTGGTCTATCTATTTGTCGTCGGCTCGGGTGCGGCCATGGCTAGGAGATGCTGTTATCTTCATTGCGGTCAAGGGATGCACCACGCGGACGTATGTGCCCGTTTGCATGCGCATGGTAGTGATTGCGCAGTTCACGATCACAATCCTACCTCAAAGTACTCAGCAGCCATGGACCGGCAATGCCACTGCTTAATCCTGCCAACGGGTACGGTTAACTCTTCCATAAACCCCTTTGAGGCTGCGGAATTCTCCAGGTGTATTCATGGTGCTGCTTATGCTCCATGTTTGACAGGCTTAACGCTTGATTCGCAGGCCACTAATGGAGGTCGTCACCCACCCCGACTTTCTGACTTCAAACCTGTCTCTGAATCCCTTCAGACTGTCTCTCTGCTCATTTGACCGTCTCGGAAGAATAGCCACAGAATCCGCTCGCCTTGGTTTCTAGTTAGAAGCCCGGGAGTTCTGTTCAGAAGTTCGCGTGCTTCCGCTTAACGGGGGTCGCGGCAAGAAGGGAGATACGAATATGCCCCAGAGAATCGGGATTGGGAGCGTTGGTGCCAAAGACTGCCTGTTTGCCCAAGATGCAGAAGGGCTTAAGGAATTGGTCGAAGCCGCCGTGGCGAAGGGGGTTGACCTGACCTTGGCCAAACTCGAAAGAGAAGATTTGTCTTTTGCTGACTTGTCGCACGCCAGGCTGAACGCTGCGGATTTGTCAGGGACGATCCTTGCGGGAGCCAGATTAGATGGAGCCCGTCTTTCCGTCGCGAAGCTGGATAAGGCTGACTTGTCCAACGCGGATCTCTCGAATGCCGGTTTGCTCGGAACCACGCTGACGGGTGCCAAACTCGTCGAGGCCACTCTCAAGGGGGCTGTCTTGTGCGGCGCGAATTTATGCGGCGCAAATCTGTGTAAAACAGATTTGTCGCAGGCTGATCTGTCCAGGGCGAATCTGTCAGGAGCAAATCTTTCCCAAGCGATACTCTCCTTTGCCACTATTGCAGGTGCTTTCCTCTTGGGAACGAAACTCGACAAGGCAGCGCTGGCCGCTGTCGAGCTGTCCCGAGCCGATCTATCAGGGGCCAATCTCGCGAGTGCGGACATGACTGGAGCAGTTTTGGCGGGGGCCAGATTGAACGGTACCAATCTTGTAAATGCAGACCTGTCTTATGCCGATTTCACTGGAGCTCAACTCATGGGAGCAGATTTGTCAGGGGCCGATCTCACCGGAGCTGATTTACGCGGAGCCGACTTATCGGGCGCGAACCTTTCGGGTGCGCAGATGATGGGAGCCGATCTGACCGATGCCGATCTATCCGGAACCGATTTGAACGGCGCAGATTTGAACGGTGCGAACCTCGATGGAGCACGAAGATGAAGGCTTCTCTCTCATTGCGCGGCACAGTAAAACAGGGGGGATGGCGGGAATGCTCGTAAAAGAAACAAGTCTGGACCTTCCTTGCGGCTTAATCATATTGATATATACTGTTGTTAGAGGGAAATAGCGGTGAGCCCAACTACCAAGACGCCATTACTGGAAAATGGGACTATCCTCAACGGCAAATGGGAGATTTTGGAACACATTGCTACGGGAGGGAAAGGGGAAGTTTACTGCGCTCGCCAGACGAATCTCAATCGAGAAGTGGTCGTCAAGACAGTATCTACCGAGTATCTCGCGGAATTTGGAGACGACTTGGCGGAGGTGGAGACTGAAATTCAGCGTTTCCATCGAGAGGCTTCGGCAATGGCCCAGATACGGCACCCATACGTGGTTCAGGTCTACGACCAGGACGCGGCTACTATCGTAAAGAACGGAGAAGAGATTACGGTCCAATACGTTGTCATGGAATACGTTCCCGGCAACCGGACACTGCGGCAGACAATGCCGCTGGAGGGATTCAAGGCAAGGGAAAGAGATTTGAGGCAGTGGATTAGAACCTATTTTCTTCCCATGTTTGACGGACTGGCGACAGTTCATGCCCTTGGCATAGTCCATCGCGACATGAAACCCGAGAACGTTCTCTTGGATGGCGCCACTCCGAAGATCACCGACTTTGGAATTGCAGGAGGGCCTCTGTGGTCGCACCTTACCAAAAGCCACCATGTTGAAGGCACAATCACCTATATGGCCCCGGAACAATTCATGGACTTGGGTGAAGCTGACGGCCGAGCCGATGTATATGCCCTGGGCAAGATGTTGTACGAGGCAGTCGAGGGAAAGATGGTGGACAGCAAAACCGCATGTCCCCTTAGGGGTGTATGCCTCTCAAATCCCTCCACCCCCTTCCTGAAAGAATTGGACCTCATCATACAACAGGCCACCGCGGAGGATAAGGAAGCAAGAATTCCTTCCGTCAAAGCCATGCGGGAGGATTTGGAAAAGCTGCTGTACAAAGCTGATGTTGCGGACCGTCCACTGCTCAAAGGTCTTTCTCGCAAAGAAAAGATGCTTATCGTCGTCCTGATTGCGATTTTAATGGGACTCATCGTCTTCTCCAATATAGTTCACCACTACTTCATGCTGCATGAAGAGGCAGCCTCAATGCACCATTCGGCAACGGTTTCCGTGCACGGCCCCGCCATGAAGAAGAACAGCGGCAAGGGAGCTTCAACCCTCGAACAGAAATCTTCTGGTTCCGTGCTACTCGGTAAAGACGGCTCCACGATGCGCCTCGTCCCCGGAGGAGAGGTGACCGTTTCAGACCTTCAGGGGCGAAAGCAAGGGCCGCCCCTTAAAGTGAGCCCGTTTTATATGGACGAAACTAAGGTTACCAATGCCGATTTCGTCGAGTTTTTGAATCAGGTTCTACCGAAACTCGCTGTAAAAGACGGCGTGGTTTCGAACGACGGCCACATCTGGTTCTTTCTCGGTCACGTTTACGGCGGATATGAACCCATTATATTTCGTGACGGCAGATTTTCGTTGAAAGATGATTCGTTTGCTTCTTACCCGGTAGTTCGAGTAACGGGATATGGGGCCGCGGCCTACGCACGGTTCTACAGCAAAGTGCTGCCCACAGAATCGCAGTGGCTTCAGGCAATAATACAGGGCAAAGACGATTCCGGCCACGGTACGAAACCCGGTTCTACTCCGGAAACTTCTCAACTCGAGAAAGATATGAAGTCTTGGGTGGAAGCTTATGGTTCACAGGATCAGATACCGGAAAATATCTCCAGATCGACCGCGTCACAAATCCCGTATCCTGTTTCAAAGTTTGGCCCTGACAAACTTGGAATCCGAGGGTTGGAAGAAAACGTTAGCCAATGGGGCCTACGAGCTATAGGCCGGTCTAAGAAAGCCGGGTCAAGAAATGAATACGTTGTCTTGGGCGGGTTGAGAGGGGATCTGGTACTAGACTCCACTCTTGTCCCCGGTGTCCCACAGGACCCCTCGCATGCGTTTCAGGATGTGGGCTTCAGATGCGTGATTGCCGCGGACATCAAGACCCTGCGCAGTGCGGCCCCTTGATCTGAAGGTACTAAGAATTAGTTGCAAATCATTATCACTGTTATGTTGTCTTCGCCGCCCTTGATGTTAGCTGCGGTCACGAGATCGTTGCAGGCCTGCTGGGGCTCGGGTGCTGATCCCACAATGGCAAGAATTTCCTCATCTTCAAGCATATCCGTAAGTCCGTCTGTGCACAGAAGTAGACAGGCGCTCCTTTCCCACGGCCGGACCACCACTTCCGTTTCCACGTCGTCGGCCACACCCAAAGCCTCAGTCAACCCATGACGCGCACGGTGGGAGCGGGCCTGCTCTTTGGTGATGAGCCCTTCTTTCATCCACTCAAATACAAACGTATCATCGTCGGTGAGCTGCTTTATTTCGCCTTTTAGTATGGAGTAGGCCCGGCTGTCTCCCACATGGCCGATAATGACCTGTGGGGGAACCGCGAGGGCAATCAGCAACGTAGTACCCATTTCCTCCCACGCGGGATTGTTCAAGGCGTTTTCGAAGATTGATCTGTTGGCCTGTGCAATAGCCTCACGAACAACCCGATCTGCCTCCTTTCCCGCTTCGAGGCCTTCCCGAACCGATTTTGCAGTGACCTGGACGGCCATTCGACTCGCCACTTCACCAGCGTTGTGACCTCCCATGCCGTCGGCCACGATGAATAGCCCCAGGTTCTCGTCAACGTACAAGCTATCTTCGTTGATTTCTCTCTGCTTTCCCGGATCTGTAAGCCATCCGACTTTCAAGGTGCTCTCCTCGGAGATTGTGCCCCTAGATACTATTTTTTGTAGTCTGATTCGATAGAAGCTCATTCATATATAGGCATGTTCGATTGAACGGGCAAGTAATAATACCTCTTATACCAATGCGCCATCAAACAAGTGACAATCCCGGAGGATATGGTGGGGCGATCCGCGGGGTCACCCCGGACGCCGATCCCGGCTATGTCGGGGCGGACCCGCGTGTCCACCCGGGGCAGACACATGGGTCTGCCCCTACAATTGATGCCCGCGTACGCGGGCATGACGCCATGTAAGGGCGGGTTTGAAACCCAATGCTGTTGACTCAAGAGATCTCCGTCTAGCAGCACCGTCACCCCGGCGAAGGCCGGGGTCCAGAGAAGATTAGGAAAACCTGGATTCCGGCCTCCGCCGGAATGACGAGGCCAGGGCCTCGTGGAAAGCAAGACTCCTGGGCAAGAGACATCCAGCTTAAGTCAACAGCATTGGGTTTGAAACCCGCCCCTACCAAACTGTCCCACTAAAAACACGGTGTCTCTCGTTTGAAAGCGAATCGGTATTAGAAGTCCAGTCGAAGATATTGTTATTTCTCGTTCATAGTCCCGCGTCTCGCGGGGACTGCCTGGGAATACCTGCCCCAGAGGCTCTGCCTCGACTGTCATAGTGAAATAATGGCTGTTTGAGGGCAGAGCCCACGAGACGCGGGATTGGGAACCAGAACTATTTTACTTGATAAAGCAACTAGTCAATGAGGAGAGACTTGACTTTTCAAAGAACTAGGATAATCATAGACAACAGAGAGCGATCATGAAACGGGCATCCGCAATAATACTCAGTTTACTGCTCTTTTGGGCCGGTGTTGCCTACGGGTTCCCCGGTGCGTGTTGCTGCGCAACAGCGTGTGGGCGCTTGATGAAGTTCGCGGACGACGGTTGTGGACCCGAGCAAGACCATTCGTGCAATCACAACGGATTTGGTTGCCACTGTAAGGGCGGCTGTCTTTCTCTGCAATGCGCCGGAGAACTCGATGCAATGGCTCTGCCGCAAGCCTATTCCGTACGCGCTGAGCATCAAGTTTTTGCGTTGCCCGCGCCAATTGTGATTGTCGAGGCGGGCCTGCGTTCCGCCCGGTCGATATCGCGCCAATTTCATTCCTTCCACTGGAACACCACAAATCTTCTCCTACAAACTTGTTCCTTCCTTTCCTGACTAAAAGGACATCTGCTTGCACTTCGGGGGAAACCGATGCTTGTCGAATTTGCGCTGTTTCTCCTCGACAGCGCAAGTCGGCCTCTGTGCGGCTGCAATGGCGGTGATTACTGAAGCAGCCGGAGGTTTATAGAATAGAAGATCTGAAGCCTTCTGTTCGTAATGGACTCTGTGGGGTCCGGAGAGAGAGGTAAACATGCCCGCCGCAAATCGTGCCATGCGGTTGCAAAAGTCCATTATTTTGTGCTCGGCCTGCGGCATTCTGATGGTGGGGGTTATAGTTGCTGCTGCCAGCATACTGCCTCTTTATGACCATCTGAAAAAGGTGGAGGAGAGCCATCTCAGGTGGGCACTGAATACCAAAATCCAAAGCCTCGAAACGTACCTGGCAAGATCCGTCAATGCAGCCTCGAGAATTGCCTGGATTGCTAAGGCTGCGGAAAGCCTTGAAGATTACGACAATAGCCTCATCGGTCACGACAAGGTGACGGCGACAACGGGGAAGGCGCTGTCCAATGCGATGCGCTATTCCAATGGCGTAGCTGGCGTCACTCGCTTTGATAGGAAGGGTCAACTACTGGTGCAGGTTGGTCAGGAATTGCCCGAATTAGCGAGTCTCGCGAAATTGCCGGCACGAGGAGACTCCCGTTCCGCTGGCCCTTTAGTCGTGGCCACTTCGACCTTGTGGGGCTTGATGATTGCGATACACGGCAGAGAAGGGGCCCGAATCGGGACAGACTTTGTAACCTTCAGGACATCTGATCTGGAACAAGCTCTGGGATACAACACCGACGATCTTCGGGGAATGAGTAAGACGGTTTTGGCAGCCACCGACCGCAACCGGATAACACCAATCTTTCCCCCCCACGACCCGGAAAACATACGGACTACTTCTTCCGCCCTCGGGTTGGCTTTGAAGCGCGCAGCCTTGAAACAGACAGGTCTCTTGTTTCCGGGCAAAGATCATACCGGAAATGAGGTCGTCGCGTATGGACCTGTGCCCGGGACCCCTTGGGTCGTCGCGGTCACGACGGACAAAAAGGCGCTGTATGCCCCGGTGTATCCTCATATTATCTCGACGTCGGCGGTCATTGGAATGCTCATACTAGTGGGCACGTTCGGCATGATCTTGCTGGTTCGTCCGCTAACCGGAAAAATGGTTATCCACGCGGATGAACTGGAGCAGCAAGTTCGGGAAAAGCTGAAAATCATTGACAATCTCTACGAACATATCGTCCAGTCTGAAAAATCCAAAGCCATTGCCGAACACACAGCCGAGGTGGCTCATGAGTTGAGACAGCCGCTGGCTATTATTGGTGGCTTTGCCAACAGAATGGCTCAGCACTTCGAATCTCAGGGCACTTGGGGGCCGGAGCAAAAGGAATCCTGCGGGATCATAATTTCGGAGATTCGGAGGCTGGAAAAAATCCTGGGTGGTCTTATCGACTTCACGAAAAGGCGAAGCCTTAGCGCGGAGAAGGTCCAGCCCAATGACGTGATCCAAAATGTTATAGTAGCGTATGCCGGTAAGTTGACGGAGAGAGGCATAAAGCTAGAAACTGATCTTGGCAGCGAGGTCGGCGAGGTCGTCTTGGATCCGAACCGTTTTGAGCAGGTCATCCGGAACCTTCTGTCCAATGCTATGGACGCATCTCCTGCGGGCGAGTCGATATCCATTCAAACTAGAATATTAGTTCCCGGAGATAAAGCAAGAGAGATCGGGGAGCTTGAGTCAAAAAGCTATTTCGAAATGAGAGTTCATAATTACGGTCCTGTAATCTCCCCGGAACATTTGCAGAAAATTTTCAGCCCCTTCTTTACTACGAAGGATGGTGGAAACGGCTTGGGTTTAACCGTGACCAAGAAAGTTGTGGAGGACCACAATGGTTCCATTTCTGTCAAATCCGATGAGGAGGGGACGGCGTTCACCGTGTGGCTTCCTATTGGTCAAGATCCTTTAGACCGGGGCATCGGAAAATGAAGGTCGGAGATGTCGGAGCGGGTTTTGTGGGATCGACGTCAGCGGACGCGTTGGTTATGACGGGTGTGGGAAGCGAAATTGTGCTCGCGGATAAGAATCGTAGCCGGGCTGAAGCCGAAGACATTTTTCATGCCGTGCCTTTTGCCCACAGCGTTCGGATCACTGCGGCCTGCTGCGACCTGTATAAAAAACAGTCGCTACGCTCAAGAAATGGGAGAGAGCAATGAATGACACGGTTTCTATACCCAAGAAGACGTTGAAAAGAATTCTCTTGGGATCCCTGATCCTCGCCGTACTGGCGGTGGGCCTCCTGCTGATCAGAGGTTCAAAAACGGAACAACCGTCTGCTGAATCCCAGAACTCTAAACCTGCTCCAATGGCATCCATGGGAAAGGAGAAAAGTCCGGCAAGTCCGGCAATGAAGGGCCACACGCAAGGCGCGCCCGCTGCAACGTCGCAAGCGCCCGGTAAAGGCCCTGTCCGATACACTATGTCGCCGGAAGCTAAGATGCTCGCGGAAGTGCAGACGGCAAAGGTGAAACGAGAGCGGGCGGTAAAGCACTTGCGAATGGTTGGGATGGTTTTCGATGCCGAGACCAGGATCGCGACCCTGACAGCGAGAATTCCCGGGCGTCTCGACGCGGTCTACATAGATTATACCGGGGTGAAGGTCAATGTGGGAGATCCGATGGTGATGATCTGGAGCCCGACTCTGATCACGAGTGAAGTCGAATTGTTTACGAGCATTAAAAAGCCCGATATCAACCTCGATACCAAAGGGATCATCCGCGGGGCAGAAGAAAAGCTCAAACAGTACGGGATGACCAAAGAGCAGATCAAAAAAATCCGGGAAACCGGAAAGCCGGACGAGGTACATAACTCTCAAGGCCCCCATCAGTGGAATTGTCATGCAGAAGAACGCTATTGTCGGCCAGTTCGTGAAGGAAGGCACAGAGATGTTCGTAATCAACGACTTGTCCCATGTATGGGTCAAGCTCGATGCCTACGAACCTGACCTGCCCTGGATCAGGTACGGTCAGGAAGTCACTTTCACGACGCCGTCTTTTCCCGGGAAGACCTACAAGGGTAAGGTCATCTTCATCGATCCTGTCCTGGACATGCCGACTCGGACCGTGAAGGTAAGAGTCGATGTGGCAAACCCGAATTACGAATTGAAACCCCACATGTTCGTCAACGGGGACCTGGAAGCCGAAGTAGACGATCACGGCCGTGTCGTGAAGCCGGAGTGGGTCGGAAAGTACATCTGTCCCTTTGATCCTCGAGAAGTAAGCTCGACTCCCGGGACATGTTCAAAGACCAAGCAGCCTTTGCAGCCCGCGACTGCGTATGGGTATTCCGGCGTGACAAATCCAGTCCCGCCTCTGGTCATACCCGAGACAGCCGTGCTGTTCACAGGCAAGCGATCCATTGTTTACGTTGAAGTCCCCAATCAGCCTGATCCCACTTACGAGCAACGGGATGTGACCCTGGGGCCCGAGGTTGGGAACTATTACGTGGTCCGCGACGGCCTGAAAGAAGGCGAGCAGGTAGTTGTCAAAGGCAATTTCCAGATCGACAGTTCGATCCAGATTCTCGGCGAGCCTAGTATGATGAATCCGGTTGAGTCTCAGGCGCCGCCAACAGTGGAAATGCCAAGCTCTCACACGACCCCCGAGAAGGATTCCCATCAAGGCACGAAAGAGCAAGGGACGGGTTCAATGTCGAACATGCCTATGAACACGGCTCCGAGTCCTCATCCCTCTCATGGGAAGGAGGGACGATGATGTCAACTCATAATAGTGAAACAGAAGTTGCAACGCCCACACTTTTCTCGAAAATGATGCGCTTCTGGATGACCCAGAAGCTGCTGGTGTTCATAGGTTTGATCGGCCTTATCGCAGTGGGTTTGGTAGTCGCTCCTTTTGATTGGAATGTACCGCTTCTGCCGCGAGACCCAGTGCCCGTGGATGCAATTCCCGACATTGGCGAAAATCAGCAGATCGTATTTACCAACTGGATAGGGCGATCTCCTAAGGATGTGGAGGACCAGATTACGTATCCTCTGACCATAGCACTCCTGGGAATCCCTGGAGTGAAGGCCATCAGAAGTTATTCATACTTTTCATTCTCCAGCATATACGTCGTTTTTGAAGACAAGATCGATTTCTATTGGTCCCGAACCCGTATCCTGGAAAGGCTCAGTTCTCTCCAGCCCGGGACACTGCCGGCAGGAGTTCAACCTGTGCTTGGTCCGGACGCTACGGCGGTGGGGCAGGTCTTCTGGTACACAGTTGAAGGCAAAGGCTTTAGCCTGGACGAACTTAGAACTATTCAGGATTGGTACGTCCGATACTACTTGGAGTCGGCCAAAGGCGTAAGCGAAGTTGCCTCCGTGGGAGGATACGTCAAGGAATACCAGGTAGACGTGAACCCCAATGCAATGAGAGCGGCCGGGGTAGTGCTGCAAGATGTTTACACGGCAGTACAACGGTCCAATCTCGATGTCGGGGCCCGTACGATCGAATTGAACAACGTGGACTACATAATACGAGGTTTAGGATGGATCGGCTCTACGAAGGACCTTGAAAATGCCGTCGTAAAAATGACTCGGAATATCCCAATCCGGGTGAAGGATGTGGCCAAAGTATCGCTCGGGCCTGCATTCAGGGAAGGGGCGCTCAATAAGGGGGGAGCTGAAGCCGCTGGCGGCGTGGTAGTCGTTCGTTTCGCGGAAAATCCGTTGCAGGTGATCAAGAATGTCAAAGCCAAGATCAAAGAGATTGCTCCTTTCCTCCCCAAAAAGACCCTGCCGGACGGCACGGTTTCTCAGGTCAAGATTGTGCCGTTCTATGACCGCACGCAACTTATCCATGAAACCCTTGGGACATTAAAAAACGCTCTGTCTGATGAAACCCTGGTTGCGATCATCGTCGTGATCGTGATGGTCAACAATCTGATCAGTTCGGCCCTCATTTCACTTGTTCTGCCCTTGGCCGTGCTCATGACCTTCATAATAATGAAGGCATTCGGCGTGGACGCCAACCTTATGGCGCTTTCCGGAATTGCTATTGCCATCGGAGTCATGGTGGACATGGGAATTATTCTCTGTGAGAATATCTTGCGTCATATAGAACATGATCCACCGGGAAAGAGTAGTTTCCAGATTATTCATGAGGCAGCGACCGAGGTGGGAGGCGCTGTGATCACCTCCGCCTCCACGACGATCATAGCCTTTCTGCCGGTATTCACGTTGACCGGTCCTGAAGGAAAACTGTTCAAACCCGTGGCGTTCACCAAGACGTTCGCCATAGCAGCTTCGCTCGGTACTGGCCCTTTCCGTTATACCTCCCCTGGCCCACATCTTGTTCACCAAGAGGAACCTGAGAGCGAAAACGCTGACCATCGCGTACGGAGTGGTGACAATCGCGGGTTTGGTAATAGGGTACTGGGTATCGTGGCCCATTGGCTTCGCGGTGATGCTCATGGGAGTCGTGAAGCTGGTTTCGCTCTTTTTACCGCCGGCGATACGAAGCAGGGTCTCGATGGCCATGAACCTGATCGCCTTAGTTTTGGTCGTGTTCCTGCTCACGGAACACTGGATGCCTCTCGGCTTGGAAAAAGGACTGTTCAGGAACATGGTTTTCGCCGCGGGAATCATTTTCCTGCTTTTGGGGTTCAACAAGCTCGTCACCATCTACTACCCTCGTGCCTTGGCCTGGGCTTTGGGACATAAGGCGACTTTCTTGGCCATCCCGATTTCTCTCGTGATTCTGGGAGTTACGATGTGGCTCGGATTTGATCGCGTTTTCTCATTTATCCCCGGGGCCGCTGAGTGGACAGGGCTGGTGCGCCCCGTGTCAATGGAGCAAATGAAAGAAACGCCTAAAACCAAGGCTCCTCAAACCAGTATGCCCGGCATGAGCATGCCCGGCATGAGTATGGGCAAGCCTGGCGAGGCAGAAATCCCAAAAGGCCCGATACGCTCCACCTGGGTTTGGCGGAAACTCGCGCAGGTTTTTCCCGGCTTCGGCCAGGAGTTTATGCCTCCTATGGAGGAGGGCACATTCCTTTATATGCCTACGCTCATGCCCCATGCATCGATCGGGACTGCGCTTGATGTCATTCGCCAGCAAAACCTTGCAATCCAGGCGATTCCTGAAGTGCAGTCCGCGGTAGGAAAGATCGGCCGCGTTGAAAGCGCACTCGATCCGGCACCCCTTTCAATGATTGAGACTATCATCAACGTGAAACCGGAATACAAGACCGATCCCAAAACGGGCGAGCACGTGCTCGACCCGAAGACGGGCCTTCCCATCCGGTATTGGCGGCCGCAGATCAAATCTATGAACGATGTCTGGAATGAGATTGTCAAAGCAGCCGACGTTCCGGGCACAACAGTGGCCCCCAGGTTGGAGCCCATAGCAGGCAGAGTAGAGATGCTCTCAACCGGCATGAGATCGGCCATGGGAGTAAAAATCAGGGGGAACAGCCTGGAGGATGTCAACAAGGTCGGCCTTGAAATCGAAAAGTATCTCAGGGAAGTGCCGAGCATTGAGCCGACCTCAGTCATCGCGGACCGCTTGATCGGAACGCCATACCTGGAAATCAATATCGATAGGCAAGCTATAGCCAGGTATGGGGTCAATATTCAGGATGTTGATGATGTTATCGAAATAGCGATCGGAGGCAAGCAAATCACGACTACGGTGGAAGGCCGGGAGCGCTACCCGGTGAGAGTTCGCTACGAGAGAGAACTACGCGACTCGGTTGAAGCACTGAAGAACATATTGGTACCCGCGTCCAACGGTGCGCACATTCCAATGCGTCTGGTGGCAGACATAAAATATGTTCGCGGTCCAATGGTCATCAAGAGTGAGAACACTTTTCTGGTCGGCTACGTGCTCTTCGACAAGAAACCCGGTTTTGCCGAAGTAAGCGTGGTTCAGAACGCGGATAAGTTTTTGAAACACAAGATCAGCATGGGAGAGCTGAAACTGCCCCCGAATGTCTCGTACTGGTTCGCCGGCTCATACGAAGATGCGGTTCGGTCGCAAAAGACCATGATGATCGTGATTCCGGCGACCCTGTTGGTGGTGTTTCTGATCCTGTACTTTCAGTTCCAGTCGGTGCCGACTTCTCTGAACGTCTTTTCCGGAATTTTCGTGGCATGGTTTGGAGGCTTTTTGCTGATATGGTTGTATTCCCAACCGTGGTTCCTTGATTTCAGCATTTTCGGCGTCAATATGAGGCATCTGTTTCAAGTAAGGACGTACAATCTCAGCGTGGCTGTGTGGGTAGGATTCCTCGCCTTATTCGGTATCGCCACGAATGATGGGGTGATCTATTCTACGTACTTGGATCAGGTATTCGAGAAACACGCGTTCCATTCCGCATCCGAAATCAGACAAGCAACCGTCGAAGCCGGCATGAAGAGGATCAGGCCCGCTCTTATGACCGCCTCTACCGCCATCCTTGCCCTTATCCCAGTGCTTACGTCGACGGGACGCGGCTCGGACGTCATGGTGCCTATGGCTCTGCCGATTTTTGGAGGTATGCTCGTGGCCACGATTACTATCTTCGTGGTTCCTACTATCTATTGCCTGGAGAAAGAAATCTTGTTCAAGCGGCGAAAGGAATCGGCAAGCTGAGATAATGTTAGAGGAAACGTAAAATAATTGGAAATTCGGTTTGTGTCATACAGTTTTCAGTTTCCATTCGAAGGAACTTTGGAGGCAAGAGATGAAAACAGGTTGTCGATCCGTGTTGTTCGTGGCGGGAATCCTTCTGATGCTCGTCTCGGTCACATCGCAAGTAGGTGCAGACGAGAACGCCGTCAGAGTCTATGGAGCAACCACGTTTGCCGAGCCGATGCGAATCCTTGGAAAGGGATTCATGAAAGAACACCCTGCTGTTCGGGTGGGAGTCCTCGGCAAGACTTCCGAATTTGGATTCTTATCATTATTGAACAAAGAAACGGATCTCGTCATGGCCGCACGTAAGCCCACGGTAGTGGAGAGACGTTTAGCCGAACAAAAAGGTATCCAGTGGGCGGGAGCACGCGTGGCTTGGGAGAGGGTGGCTGTGATTTCCCACCCCGGCCTTGGAGTGACCGAACTAACCGTGGATCAACTTCGGAAGATTTATACGGGCGAGTACAAAAACTGGAGGGACTTGGGCGGAATAGACCAGCCTATCATGTTGCACAGCCTGCCTTATCCGCAAGATGATATCGCGGTTCGGTTTGCGCACAATGTTCTCAGCAAAGCTGAGTTCACTTCAGGCATAATCTGGGTCGAGACGCCGGATTTCCTTGTTCAGCATGTGAGCGTCCACAATGGGGCAATAGCGTATTTGGGCAACCTCCAGTTCACGGGCATCGTCAAGCGTCACCCCCTGCGGAAGGTCCAGGTCATCAGCATGCGTGCAAATAGCGAGTCGCCGGCGATCAGTCCTTCTGCCGAGATTTCTATAAAGGGACAATATCCGCTGACCGTTCCGCTCTTCCTTTTCTGGAAGAAAAAGGAGCCGAATAAATGGACCGAGCAATTTGTACGCTATTGCATCGAAAAGTTTCAGGAGGCGGTCAGAAAATGAGGTACCGAATCGGCAAGGCGACCGGCGCGGAGGCCGGTGCTACCAAATAGGGTTCCGGCCACAGGCATCAGGCACATCAGAATGCGTGATCGAATTTATGAAATAGGGCCTAAGCACTCGTTTAACAAGTTCGGCGACATATTCCGGGTTGTAGTGGGACAGGCATCTTGCCTGTCTATTTCATGATCGACGGGCAAGATGCCCGTCGCCACCAGGTCATTTGCCAAATCGGTCATCATATTTGAGAACCGCCATAGCTGTCAAAAAGGAGAAAAACAAATGCAGGCAAAGCACAGAAGTGCTTTAGCGAAAACACTAGGTATATTGGTTGCGGCCGCGGTCGCGATGCTTGTTCCGTTGGCTTCTGGCGCCGTGGATCTCTTGCAGTTGCCGGACGGGTCGAAGATAGACCTTGCCCAGAAGTGTCCGGTTTGTGGCATGGTAATCGGTGGAACGGCCAGGCAGGCCGTCACCGTCACCTTCAAGGACGGACATGTAACGGGTTTTCATGGTGTGGCGGCAGCAGTCTTCAAGGATGGCCAAGTGGTGGGATTTGAAGGGGCTCGCTGTCTCTTCATTTACAATTCCGTTCCCCAGAAGTACCACGTCAATGTTGCGGATATCGCTCACCAGTATGTCACGGATTACACGAGCAAAAAGATGATTGATCTGGCCAAGGCTTTTCTTGTTCTCGGCAGCAATGTAAAGGGTCCAATGGGTTACGATCTTGTGCCCTTCAGTAGCAAAGAGGAAGCAGCAAAATTCGCATCCGAGAATGATGGCAAGTGGATTGTGCAGCTCCACGAAGTATGCAAGGCAGCGCAAGAAGGAACCGATAGGTCCGGACCAACTCCAGCCTCCGTGACTCCGAGTGTGACTGAAAAGAGCTCACCGGTTCCCGCGGCAATCGCCGGGTCAGATCAAGCCGGAACATCGCGTTCCCGAGAAGCCTGTAACGCCCCCGGTGCGCCCACAACCACAAGGCCGAAAATCCATTCCGCCGGCCTCCAGGAAAGGCGGCTGTTAAGCCGAGTTGACAATAAGTAAACGGCAATAGTTCGCCGTGGAGAACACAGAGACCGCGGAGAATTCGGTTTCGCGTGTACGTCTATCCGCTTAAACACTGCAAGTTCTGGCGTGCAACAGCGAGGGCAATTCCGGCATGACTGTCCGCGTGGGTGACTCACCTGGCGTTGAATAAGCTACCTTTTTTCTCTGCGTTCTCTGCGCACTCCGCGGTGAATCCTGAATACCGGGTGAACGGTTAGGGAAAACGGCTTATTATTACATTGCCCTTGCCTGCTCCCAAACGATCGGCTTTGTCAAGGAATTGCATTACCGCTGATTGACATAGCGATTGTGCGTGCTTACATAAATTATGTAGAGGCTTTGGAAAGGAGAAGCCGGGCAATGATGCGGCTAATGCTCCCCAGGATACGTCAACTACTGGTACTAGGTCTTGGGCTTCCCGTGGCTCGATGGCTCTTGCAATTCCATTGCATTGCTACTGTGACATCGGTCACGAGAATTACGGGTGTTCGCTTGGGGGTTATCATTCCTCACGTGGGCTCATCTTGGAGGCCGCTTGTGCCGGCTGTGATTGTGAAGCATGTCCGCAGCGGCCCGTTTGGCTGAATAACTCCAATGTCAAACAGGACTTCTCTGAGGCGACGTCGTCTCAGACTTCTGCTCTGTCGCTGCCGGGATCTTCGTTCGCTGCTTCTTCAAGCCTACCTGTTTTGTCATCTTACCCGTTTCTGAAATTCAGCTCCACTGTTGATTCTCTCCTTACAATCGTACTACTGATCTGAAAACCATCTTCATCCAGAGCCCGTTGTAGCGGATATTCACAGAGCCCCGCGTATGCGTGATTAGACGTGATGAGATCCCGTGAAACCTCGTAAGAACCTTGGCATGGGATCCTCGATGCGCATGTCGACGGAGCGAGAATGGTTCGAGAAAAGAGGAGAAAGACAATGAAAAGGATTATCGCTCTATGCGCCGTACTGGCCTTGCTGACACCCGCGTATGCCTTCGCGCATGGTGACACCATGTATAGGTTGCAAAAGAAGTGGCAGCTTGAGCAAGCTCAGGAACAGCGAGAGTTGCCCTCCATCAAAGGCATCAAAGCTGATGTAGCGAAGGCAATGAAGTCTTTCCAGACTTGCAAGATTTGCTCAATCCAACAGGAACCGATCAATTCGAAGTGATCTAGAACCGGATCTGAACAGTGGTCTTAGCCTGCAAGGGTGGGCCATTGTTCAATCCGGAGGTGCTTTGTCATGAGAAACGTCATTATGGCATTAACTCTCGTCGGGTCTTTGGTCTTAGTTTCCGCTGCTTGGGCACGCGGAGGGGAAGGAAGAGGAGAGCTGGACCGGATTTGGCATGAACAACGGCTCCAGCAGAGGGAATTGGCCTGTGCACTGAACAAAACCTGTCCGGCCAAGGCTAAGGCCCTCAGAAACTACATAAACAATCTGCCGAGAATCTGGAAGGCCGACGAAGATGGATGACTAAAGACCGGGCTACTGGAATGTCTTGGCGGACTATGACTACGGTGGCCGGTGTTCCCGCAGTTATGGGCGGCAAGAGATTGTCATTGCGAGTCCCGCGGGACGCGCATTCGCGTTAAGTTAAGGCAATTTCGTTCCTTTTCAGGAGGTCCATGCAGGCGGAGGGCGTTCAAAGTCCCCCTTTTCTAAAGGGGGATTTAGGGGGATTTTCAAATAGTTATCCAAAAATCCCCCCTGGCCCCCCTTACGAAAGGGGGGGAACCCCGCGTTTCGCGGGGCGTTAACTTAACGCCTATGCGCGGGACGCGGGAAAGCAATCTCTTCCTCTAATGGCGTAGATTGCTTCGTCGTTTCACTCCTCGCAATGACGGAGAACCGCGAACTCCCCCGTGTGACCGAATGCTTGCGGTCACGGCTGGAAAGGGCTTTACAATGCTCGCTGCCTACTATAAAAATTGAGGGTAAGCATACGTCTTGCAGATAATGCCCGGACTTGATCAGGCCGGTCTTAAAGGAGGAAAATATGCAGAGGACCTTGTCCATAATAAAACCCGACGGCGTCTCAAAGAAACTCATCGGAGAGGTTATCGAGATCTTTGAGAACGCCGGCTTCAAGATAGCTGCTGTAAAGATGAAGATGTTGAGCCGCGCGGAGGCGGAAGGTTTCTATTACGTGCATAAGGAACGGGCGTTTTTTCAAGAATTAGTGGAATTTATGATATCCGGACCGGTTGTCGTCATGGTCCTGGAAGGCGACGATGTAATAAAACGGAACCGAGAAATCATGGGCGCCACTGATCCTGCCGAAGCCGAGCCCGGGACCATTCGGGCCAAATGGGCAGACAACAAGCAAAATAATATAGTCCACGGCTCCGATTCGGAAGAGAGCGCAAGATTCGAGATTGGTTATTTTTTCAGTGGGATTGAAATCTTTTGATGTCCTTCAATACAAATACGCATTTTCAATCAAACAGTCCCGATCTGGTGGGGATGTCTAGCCCTGAACTGGAGACTTTTCTCTCCGATCTAGGAAAGGAACGGTACAGGGCGGCTCAAGTCATGAAGTGGATCCACCAGGAGCTGGAGGAATCTTTTGAAGGGATGACCAACCTTTCCAAGGCTCTGCGCGAGGAACTTTCCTTCAGGGCCCACATCGGTCGCCCGCAAATTATCAAAGCCTTCCAATCGGATGACGGGACTAGCAAATTCCTCCTGCGCCTTGAAGACGGGCTCTGCATCGAGACCGTATTGATTCCGGGAGACGATCACGACACCCTTTGTCTTTCCACCCAGGTGGGATGCGCAATGGGATGTCGAATGTGCCGGACGGCCAAGATGGGTCTGATACGTAATCTCACGGCAGGTGAAATCGTCTCTCAGTTGTTGGCCGTGCGCAAAGCTATGCCCGAAAGCCGTGTCACCAATGTGGTTCTCATGGGCATGGGAGAGCCATTGGCAAACTTCACAGAGACCGTCAAGGCCATCCGCATCCTTACTCATCCGAACGGGCCGCAGATTTCGTGGAGACATCTGACGGTATCCACAGCGGGACTGGTTCCCCGGATTCGCGACCTTGGGAACGAAGTCAGGGTAAAATTGGCTGTAAGTCTAAATGCGGTGACCGACGATCAGAGAAGTGCAATCATGCCCATTAGCCGGACGTACCCGCTGTCTGATCTACTCGATGCACTAAAGACGTATCCGTTGGCCAGGCGTGATCGCATTACCATCGAGTATGTCCTGATACGCAAGTTCAACGATTCCGATGCAGACGTGCGGCAGCTTGTGCGGCTGCTCGATCCGATCCGGGCAAAGGTCAATCTTATCCCTTTGAATGACGAAGCGGCACCTGACCTTCAACAGCCTACACCACAACGTGTCCAACGGTTTCAGGAAATTCTCATGTCTCGGTCTGTAATGGCGATAGTTCGAAAGTCCCGGGGGAGGGACATCCTTGCCGCGTGCGGTCAGCTTGCCTCCGAGACGAGGAGCCCCCAGTGACCGGCAGGCTCGATGACCTGATTCCGGCTCTTTCCGATCCTTCCATATATCCTCACCACCCTGATTCCGTTCAAGTTGTTCAGACCCACATTTCAGTCGTCTTCATCGCCGGAGACCTGGTTTACAAGATCAAGAAGCCTGTGGATTTGGGGTTTCTCGACTTCACCACTTTGGAGAAACGCAAGTACTTTTGTCGGCAGGAAGTGCGCCTCAATTCGCGCTTCTCTGAAGGAATCTACCTCGGTGTTGCCGCAATCCACGAGGGCACGTCAGGGATCAACCTGAAAGGAGAGGGGGCCGAGGTGGAATCTGCCGTGCTGATGCGCAGAATACCTCACGATCGACTATTGATCAGTATGCTGGAGAATGACCGGGTTACTCCGCAGCTACTCGAGCGCCTTGCCGACCGGCTTGCCTATTTTCATTCGCACGCAGCCAAAGGACCGCAGATCGCCAGCTTCGGCTCGTCCCAGGTCATCCATCAGAATCTGACAGAGAACTTCGAGCAGACACAGCCTTACATCGGGCGCACTATCGACGCGCAGACGCATGAGGCCATTGCGATCCGCTCCCTTGAGTTCCTCGAGAAGCATCAAAGTCTATTTCAGCAGCGGATCGCCGACGGGTTCATCCGCGACTGCCACGGCGACCTTCATCTGGAGCACGTGGTAATACTGGATGGGATCATGCTCTACGACTGTATCGAGTTTAACGATCGTTTACGTTACGGCGATACGGCTGCGGATTTGGCATTTCTACTTATGGACCTTGATTTCCAAGGGTATCCGGCTTACGCGGATCAAATCGGCCTCCGATACGCGGGCACGTCCGAAGACGGAGAAATCCTCGGTTTGTTGGGCTTTTACAAATCATACCGCGCCTTTGTTAGAGGGAAGGTGGAAGGATTTATTCTGGACGATCCAGAGATCTCAAACACTGAAAAGGAGGCTGCCAGACAAGTCGCCAAAGATTATTTTCAGCTCTCCTTGGCTTATCTGAATCCACCTCCGCCCCCTGTGCTGGTGATCACCGTGGGGCTCATGGGAACAGGCAAGAGTTGGCTGGCTTACCGCTTGGGAAAAAGGCTGGGCATCGAGCCGCTTCGCTCTGATGTTATCCGAAAGGAGATTCACGGGCTATCCCCGCTTGAACGTCGATGGGAGCAGTATGGCACTGGAATTTATTCGGCACAGGCCACAGAGCAAACCTATGAATCTCTCTTGAAAAAAGCTGCCGAAGCTTTGGAGCGCGGAGAATCCGCCATAATCGACGCGTCTTTCAGCCGGTTTCGTTATCGAGAGAGCGCCCACGATTTGGCCGTCAGGACCGGGGCGAGGTTCAGACTGATCGAATGCACAGCCCCCGATACGTTAGCAAGGAAAAGGCTGGAAAAGCGAAGCATCAAGGCCGACGAGCCTTCGGATGGAAGGTGGGAGGTCTTTAAAATCCAAGAGGCCGACTTTGAACATTTAAGAGACAGCGAGCGCCCACACGTCCGACGGCGGGATTCTACGACGGATCAGAACAATTTTCCTGGAAGCTTTGTGCGGGAACTCTTGTGTGCTTCACAATAGCCTAATGAATCTATTATGTAATAAAAGACATATTAAATTAGTATGTTAATATGGTTAATTAATGCGTAAATTTAATGAAATATTGTAACTACCATGTAATTCTGATATAGACCTGAGCACATGGATGAGCCGGTCATCCAATCTCTCCTGGAGTCGGAGACAAATGAAGAATCTGGTGACGCTGTGCTGGTGCGTGGCTGCAACTGCGGTTGGGATGTGGGGCTGTGTGCCTCTAATGAATAGCTCTAGGGGGGACGTGAAGAAGGACGTGCAACTGCACTATCAACTGGGCATAAGCTATCTGAGCGAGGGGAAGACTCCCCAAGCCGTCAAGGAACTGCTCGCAGCCGAGGCATTGGCGCACTCAAATGGAGATATCGAACACGCGCTCGGCCTGGCTTATCAGCAGAAAGGGCTGTACGACAAGGCTATAGAGCAATACAAAAAAGCTCTTAAACTCGAGCCGAAATTGACCGAGGCGCGCAATAATCTTGGCACGGCATATTTAGCTAAAGGTCAATACGACGAGGCGATCAGTAAGTTTCAGGAGTGTTTGAAGGACCCACTTTATTCGACTCCGGACAAAGCGGCCTACAATATAGGGGTTGCTTATTTCAAGAAGAAGGATCTGGACAAAGCCATCGAGAATTACGAAAAGGCCGTGAGATTAAAAGAAGATAATACCAGTGCCCTCTACAATCTTGCATTCTGCCTCCAGGAAAAGAAAAACTATGCCAAGGCATTGGAATGCTACAAGAAGGTGGCAAATCTGGACCCTACATTCAAAGAAGCGTATTATAGGATGGGCCTGATCTACGAAGACCAACAAGATTACCCCAAGGCATTAAGGTCATTAAATAAAGCCACTGCGACCGACCCGGACTATATGGTTGCGTATTTCCATGCCGGTAGTATACTGGCCAAGACCGGTGAAGTGGACAAGGCGCTGAAAAAATTACAGATGGTGGCAAAGGCTGAGCCGGAAAGCGCCATCGGTAAGAAGGCCAGAGAAATTATCGGCCACTTGAATGTCAAACGGCTTTCTGCCAGACGCTCCGGCGGTTGAACTCCACCTCACTTCACAGGATCCGCGATGGGCGAGGGCAGGGCCGAGATTTGGCCCCGGCACATAAAGGGAGTTTCGTATGCCGAAAATTGAGAGAGCGCTGATAAGTGTGACTGACAAGGCCGGCATTGATGATCTGGGGAAAGCCCTGGTCGAATTCGGCGTAGAAATCCTTTCCACGGGCGGAACGGCCCGCGCCCTGTCTAATGCGGGAATCAAAATCCGAGAGGTCTCAGACTTCACCGGCTTTCCGGAAATGCTCGACGGTAGAGTCAAAACTTTGCATCCCAGGATACACGGCGGCATACTGGGCATTCGATCCTTGCCTGAACATGTCCGAGCGATGGAAGAGCATAAGATACTGCCCATCGATCTGGTGGCTGTCAATCTTTACGCTTTTGAGAAGGCTGTCGCGTGGCCTGACTGCACCCTTGCGCAAGCCATCGAAAACATCGACATAGGCGGTCCGACTCTGCTCCGCGCTGCTGCGAAGAACTATCCGTTTGTGACGGTCATAACCGACCCCGCTGACTATGCACTGATAACAAGTGAAATGAGACAATCCGGCGGGTCCGTGTCGGAGGCGACAAACTTCAAACTCGCCAAGAAGGTTTTCCGCAACACGCAGGCGTATGATGCTGCAATCACGCGGTATTTAGATACAGTGGCCGGCACGGGAAACTGAGTGCGCCGGGCTGCTTTCGCGAAAATCATGTCAATTCAAGTCGGTATAGTAATGGGCAGCGACTCGGATCTCCCCGTGATGAGGAAGGCTGCGGAGATTCTCGAACGATTCGATATTCCTCATTGCATGACCGTGGCCTCGGCACATCGGACTCCGGAAAAGGTTGCCGCGCTTGCCCTAAGGGCGGAAAAAGAGGGCTGGAAGGTCATTATAGCCGGCGCGGGCATGGCAGCGCACCTTGCAGGTTTTCTGGCGGCTCATACCATTGTGCCGATCCTCGGAGTCCCCCTGGCGTCGTCAACTCTGGGGGGCTTGGATGCCCTTCTGTCTACAGTGCAAATGCCGAGCGGTGTGCCCGTGGGAGCCATGGCCCTCGGGGCTGCGGGAGCTAAGAATGCCGGACTCTTTGCCGTCCAGATCCTGGCCGCGTCAGATCGTTCCTTGCAAGAGAAATTGCGTCAATATCGTCGAGAGCAACGAGAATCCATAGAAGAGAAAGCGGCACAAGTGGAAGCGGGAAGGGAAGGAGAACAGAGAGAATCGGAATAAGCGCTCCTTTAATCTTGCCGCTACACTTCGCGTGTGCGCAGGGAATGACGAACATTGAATCGGCGGGTAAGATGCCCACCCTACTGTCAGGTGTGGGATGTGGTGAACCCGCCAACGACGGGAGAACCGCATCTGTAACGGCTTTGCCCCTGTCTCTTACTTCATCGGTACGTCAGCCTCTTCTTCTCAGTCCTCGAAATTTCCCTCGGGTCTTCTGTCCCTGCCCAACGATGCCCCTCTCTCCCTGATCTTCTCCTCAGTCCATTGGGCTGAGTCCTCTATCATCCGGGATGCTTTGGGCCCTAAATGGTACGAACCTGCCTTCAGTATGGCCTCAACAGCCAACGGTGCCGTATCATTCCCATTAAAAACCGCGGTGATAAGGCGATAAACGAAGTCTTCCACCGCTTGGACCATTCTTTCCCGCTCTTCACGGGCGAGCCCTAGCAGCTTGTTCTCAAAGGGACGGTTTAATTTCTTGAAGTCACCGCCCTTCCAGCCCTTCTCTTTGGCGTATGAGGTCATCTTCGCCCACATGGGGACAGAAGGCCCTGTGTCCGGCATTTTGATAAAGTCTCCGTCCTGATCCTGTAAAGCGTTGCCGTACTCATTTACCTTGAGACCCCATGAAACCATCTGGAGCGCTGTCGCAACATTTGCTTTGGTGGTATGAGTTTCACGGGCGATTGCACGCAGCCGCTCGAAACTGTTTCCGGAGGTGCCGTGCTGGGCTCCCGAGATGTGGAACTTCTCCAGAGCCCTGTGAATATTGGCCGTCAATTCCACTTGTATACCCGCATCGCTGGCCTCAATCCCGTGCGTAGTGCCGTTGTTAAGTGCGATCCAGTCAGGAAATATGTCGTGCGCGGTCAAGCCCTGAATCAGAAACAGCGCCTCCTCAGCAGTAGAGAGCCCTTCTTTTCCCTTGATCTCCCCCACTTCAGTTTCGTAGCCCGCCCAAGCAGGGAAATATTTGTTCAATTCGATATTTGCAAGGAGGTTGTCCGCGTCGGGAAGATGGGAGGCGTCAATGGCGATGGACGTGATCCCTGCGTCGAACATGCTGGGAATCTCCACCTTAGCGGTTTCTTTGTCTTTATAGCTCTTAATCCCGTAATGGTCTGCGTGAATCGCGACAGGGACTGTGATGCCCAATTCGTTACAGATGGCATCCACCAGTCTGGCCATATTCCAGAGGCTGACGTCACAATAGGCTTCCGCTCCGCCTTCGGACTTGGCGATTTCTATAAGGATGGCCGAATTAGCCTTCTCTGCGGCCCTCAATGCACCGCGCGCGACAAAGGAACTCCGTACGCTCGCGGCAATGGCTATTGCATGCCCCTTGGCGATCATGGCTCGGTCGATTACCTTGCCACTGACAATGAGCGCCCTGGAATTCGGAAACAATTTCTTTACATTGGGCGGCCGCCCGATTTCCAAAGCCTTGTTAAAGTCGCTTGTCGAAGTGCCTGTATGTGCTTGCATGGTTTCCTCCATTGACTTTCTTTTCAGAGCTGCAAAGGTTCAAAAAAGACGGCCAACTGTTTCTCGCGGCTCACCGATCCGAGACTCAGCCTCCGTCTGGTCGCAACGGTATCACATCAAATATCGCAACAATGTAATCTGTCAGCATTGAGAAATTAAGTTTCCACGTGTAGGGCTGCCCTCCGATCGGTCGGTAATCGTTGCCATCCCCGCGTCTAGAGTATAATAGCAGAGCGCTCCTCACACAACACTTAGATAACTTCTGTGGATTATCTCTTTGCGAGAGGGGAGAGGGGCCGTGATCCGCCGACCCGGGGAAAGAAGCGTCCGGTTCTATCGCCGCTTTTTCAGCTATGACGCAATGCAAGCCACCACGGCCTGCAACAGGAAGACAACTAATTCCTCGTACCAGTGCTTCTTGATTTGACTGCAACTTTCTTGGCGCTGCGCTCCCACTGGATTTGGGCGGGGGGATAACCGGAGGCATTAAGTATCTTGAGGTCGTAGTCGATCCGCCTAGGGCCCGATGGTGCCTTCTTCAGGATGCATCTGACCGCCCCAAAATGCAGGGGACGGAAGGCGTCGGAATCGCGCAGAAGGTACCGGGTACCGTCAAAATTGAACTCAGCGTTCTTAATCCACCACAAAGTCCCGTTATGGAGTTCGACTTTCAAATAAGGAGTCCCGTCATCTTCGCGGAATCGGAGATACCCGGTTGCGAAGACTTTACTTAGATCGGACTCGCCGAGTGCTTCGTACGGAGGGGTAGAAATGGAGCCTTGAAGCATCCACGCGACAATACCCATTGCTGCCATAAAGACCACACCGATTACGGCAGCAACAAGGTATATCTCGTTTCGCCTGAATGTCGCCAGTAACCGTTTTCTCATCCAGTCCCGTCCTGGACTCGCGATACCGTGGTCATCTTTCCCGCTTCAGAGTCATAACGGTGCAACACCTTGCTCGCACTGTAAAAAGACTGGCCGGTAAACGCTGTCTTGTCTTTTCCGCGTGCCTTCAGGCTCAAGGTTACCTTCGGCGGTATCTGGACTTTAGTTTGCTTCCCGTCAGGTGTGGAGAGAAAGACATCGTCGCCATTACCCGACAATTCCGCATCAAAGTAGTGATGCTGTTTGGCGAAGAAATCCTCTTCGGCCTTAGCTGCCAACATCAGGACCCGCGCGGCCTGCTCACTCATCCTGCGCTCCCGGTAGGAGTCGATAAGAGAAAAATAGATTACCGACAATACCGCAATAATTGCAATCGCACACACCATCTCGAGAATCGTAAATCCAGCCTCGGATCTTGAAACGTTCATTGCAGAAAATCTCCTCATCGCTCAGCCGTTTTTCCCGAATCTCAAACAGGCCAAGTAACCTGCCTCTCGGTCATTTCGCCACACATCACCATGGACTCCGGTGCGGAACCGGCAGGCAGTCTACTTCGAACACGGTTACTAATTCATATTGAGCTGATTGTCAAGATATATAAGCTGTAGATTCAAATGGTTATAGAGCCTTCAAAAACAGATACGGCATTTCCCGTCATAACAACGGTAAATCCAAGGCCTTTCCACTCTATTATCAATTCGCCACCTCGAAGCTGCACCGTGGCTGTGGAATTTACCAGCCCCTTGAGACCTGCCGCGACCGCGGCCGCGCACGCGCCGGTGCCGCAGGAGAATGTTTCCCCGCTGCCCCGTTCCCAGACCCTCATCACAATGCTGGTACGATCGACCACTCGGATGAACTCGACATTGGTCTTAGCCGGGAATAGCGGGTGATTTTCGATTGCCGGCCCGTATCGTTGGGGCAGGGGCCCCGGATCATCCTCGACCACAATAACGCAGTGAGGATTGCCCATAGAGAGAACCGAAGCTGAGAAAGTCCGGCCTTCAATTTCCACTGGATAATTCAGGACAGGGGTAGCGGCCGAGTGAATTTTGGCGGGAACTCTTTCCGGCTCAAAAATCGGTTCGCCCATGTCAACTCGCACTGCATTCGTTTTCCCGTCGGGGCCGAGAATCAGTTCAAGGGTCTTTATACCGGCCCTGGTTTGCACCTGGAGAGTTGTTTTGTGGGTCAGGCTCTTGTCGTATGCATACTTGGCAAGACAACGAATTCCGTTGCCGCACATTTCTGCCAAAGAGCCATCCGCGTTAATATAATCCATGAAGAAGTCGGCTGCTGAGGAATTCCTGACTATTATTATCCCATCGGCCCCCACTCCGGCGCGGCGATCGCAGACATGGGCGACCTGCTCGGGAGAAAGTGTCACACAGTCCTCAAGATCGTGGAACAGGACAAAGTCGTTAAGTGTTCCGTGCATTTTCTGGAAATTGATTCTCATAGGAGAAGAATATTCGATTTTCAACCTCCGGACAACCTCCAGTCCATAAGCAGGCTGCTCCGCGCCCACCACTCGCTTGCCACTCCGGTCTAGGGCGTGGGATAATCACACCTACGCCCGAGCGCCGAGATGCGGCACAATTTCAGACCGTCCCCATTTTCGAGAAGCGATGCGATATTTTCTAACTTTTTTGTTACTTCTGGCTGTATGGCTGATGCTCGACGCCTTCCTTCTAAAAGATCGGAGGGCGGAAGGGCTCAATACTCTCACGGAAAAGATAAAAGACTTCGGCCGCCGCCTTCACTGGTCCGTCGGCGTTCTCGCGGTGCTCCTCATTTTGATTTATGTGTTGAGGTTCCTCCTGCGGCTCCTCGGGTTCCTCTGAGTTGCACTTCGTTATCTCTTGGTTCAGGAACGGACCAGCCGCAGTTTCATCGAGAACAGGCCGGTGACTGCCCAGGAACAAGGCATTTATTCAAACGACCCTGTAAGAATCTTAGTCAACTCCACCGTATCGAGCCAATCGTCAACGTCATTGTGGCAACGGGGGCATCTCTTGAAGGAGTTGGCGGAGGAAAAACCGCAGTATGGGCAGGTGCGCGCAGTGTCCGGCTTGTTAAGAAGCCCGATCTGTTTGCCGGCTCTCTTGTCGAAGTACGCGCGTGTAGCAAGCTTGGCCTCGATGAGCTTCCCGAAGAGATCTTGCAAGCCCTGAAAGGAAATCTCATACTTTTCCATAAGTTGGGTATCCGACATCTCCGCCTTGAGGTCGATCATAATAGCCTTTGCGCTTATCTTTTTCGTGGTTTTCTTGTCAGACACCTTTTTCTCACTCGGAGCTTTTCGACACTTCACCCCCCTTCCACTGCCGGGACAATTGTCCTCCGCGATATGCGTCAAGAACCGCGCTTAAAAGCTTGTTGACCGCCAATTACGCGGTCTCAGACTTTGGAATCCGGCACATGACTCGGCCCCCGCCTTCTGCGCCGGGGCAGATGCTAAACCATCTCCAGCGCGCAGGCCATGGAGACCCCACCGCCCCCGCACAGTGTCGCCAGTCCCATGCTCTTTTGCCGCTTCTTCATCGCATAGATAAGGCTGACTATGAGTCTGGCGCCGGTGCATCCCACAGGATGTCCCAACCCTATACCGGAGCCATTAACATTTGTGACGTCGCGGTTGAGATTCAGCTCCCTCTCACAACCGATGTACTGGGCCGCGAATGCTTCATTTACTTCAATGAGGTCAAAATCATTGAGGTCCATACCGGACCGGCTCAGGAGATTACGAACCGCAGGAACCGGACTCAGCCCCATGAGGGTGGGGTCACATCCACCCAGTCCCACTGCCTTGATGCGGGCCATTGGCAAGAAGCCTCCGGCCTTGGCGCGTTCCTCGGACATGATGATCAGACCGGCCGCTCCGTCGTTAATCCCGCTGGAGTTTCCGGCCGTAACTGTGCCTGTCTTGGGGATGAAAGCGGGGGCAAGTTTGGACAGGGCTTCCATGGTGAGACCGGGCCTGTAATGCTCGTCCTTGTCAAAGATCTTTGAGTCACTCTTCTTTTGGGGAACGCTGATGGGGACTATCTCTTCGGCAAAAGATCCGTCGTTCGTAGCCCGTTCGACATTGTTGTGGCTGCGAAGGGCCACTTCATCCTGTTCTTGGCGTGTTATACCACATTTGAGCGCAACGAACTCTGCTGTGTGCCCCATTATGTACGGCTTACCTCTGAAGAATTCTACCGGACCGTTCTGAGGGTAGGGCAAGATGTGGGACCCGCAATGCAATCCCATGGTCATGGCATCCGTAACCGTGTCATTACCCATTCGGACGCCCCAGCGAGCCCTCTCAAGGGTGTAAGGAACGCCGGACATGTGTTCCACGCCCCCTGCTAAAATGACCTCGGCCACCCCGGCCTTGATCATTGCGGCACCGGATAGAACCGCTTCCATTCCGGATATACAGACGCGGTTGATTGTCACGGCAGGCACACTATCCGGGATTCCGGCCATAAGCGCGCCGATGCGAGTAACGTTCATTGCGTCAGTTGGATTCAAGCAGCATCCAAAGCGAACATCGTCTATCATCGCGGGGGAGATACCCGCTCGCTCAATAGCGGCCTTTATCGGCACGCTGGAAATGGTTGCCGCGTGCATGTCCCGTAATGATCCCCCGAACGAACCAATTGCTGTGCGGCAAGCTGAAACGATCACTGCTTCGGTCATACAGGCACTCCTTCCGATACTACGCGCATTATTTCGGTTTCAAGGGGAAAGATGGCGATTATAATCCGACCGTTTTCCCACGGGCGGAAGGGATTCGGCGAAGCAATACATGATAGTTTACCGGGAGGAACGGATCCTGCAACGGATCCACTCATCCCGGTTTTCATGATAGGAACGTCACTTGATGATGGCCGCTTCATCCACTGTCAGCTTCTTTTCGAACTCGTTCCAGAATTCCTGCTGCGATTTTCGCCAATCCGAACCGAATTTCTTGTTGAACAGTGTGCCCACTTGGTCAAGGGCCTTCTTCCAAGCGGACTGATAATTGAGGCGCAGCACGTCCTCGAGGAATGGCACGAGGGAACCGAGCTTCTCTTTCGGCAAGTAAGCCCTGGCTCCAAGTTCGATGGACTTCTTAAGCGCTTCCGGGGTGAAGGCATGCGCGGTGAGCATCACCACTGGAAAATTGGCATTTGTCGCGATTTGCAAGAGATCGAAGCCTCGAACACCCATAATGTCCAGAATGACCAGGTCGTATGTGTACGAAACCAGGTACTGCTGGGCTTTCTCAAAAGTGGTAGCCCTGTGCAACGTGCAATTAGCGGACTCTGAGAGTTCCTCCTCGATTATATCCAGGACGTCCTCTTCGTCATCCACCGCCAAAATCAGCTTGTCTTGCAAGATTTCAGAACTGGACATCGGCAATCCTTTTCTTTTGGGATTTGCTGAATCCCAAATCCCTCGTAATTAGTTTCTATGAAAGAGCAAGAATCACCTTTCCTAAACATTGGACGCCTGACAGAGATGTAAAGATCCCATTATCAGCCGGCCAGACATGATGCGACCGCTTCATAGAAACTCGGATAAACCGCTAGTTACCCCTATTATGCTTAACTCTTCCGAGGGGTACAAGTCAACAATTTCAGAGACCCAAAACGATATGGATTCTGAAGGTTCTTGTTGACCTTAACAATTCTGGTAGGATACGTTTTAGAAAAATGAAGCGCGAACAGCTCGCGTGAGCCTTGCGAGACATGAGCACAGAGCCGGTGAGAAGCAAGGCTCTTCCCCGTATTGTGCTTTGAGTTCCAGTGGGCCGTCCGCGAATCCGGCCCAAGCCGCGGCGCGCGGTTAATCACGATCAGATGACGAGGTCGCCATGCCTTTGAGAAAATACGTGGTGGTCCCCCCGATGGGGGGTACTCTCGAGAGCCTGAGAGAGATAGCTCAAAATTTCTGGTTTTCATGGAACCATGAAGCAGTGGAGCTTTTCGATCATCTCGATGAGCAGTTGTGGAGAGAAACAAATCACAATCCGCTTCAGACCCTGATCCGCTTATCAAGCCACAGACTTCATGAGATACGCGAGGACGAGGGATATCTGGCTCATGCTGAACGAGTACGGCAGCGGTTTCGTTCGTACATGAAACGGACACGCACGTATGAGTATCGCCTTGAGCGACCCGTGGATTTCGTGACGGCATATTTCTCTTTGGAGTTCGGCGTGACTGAGTGTCTCCCCATATACTCAGGCGGGCTGGGGCTTTTGGCCGGAGACCATCTGAAATCAGCGAGCGATCTCAACTTACCGCTCGTCGGTGTCGGTTTGATGTATGGCGAGGGATACTTTCATCAGCAACTCACTAATGCCGGATGGCAACAGGAATATTATCCCCGAACGGAATTGGACGTACTCCCGCTTGAAAAACAGATGGACCAATCGGGCAACCCACTTCTTGTAGCGGTAGATTTGGCGGGAGAAATGGTCTGGTGCCGAGTCCTAAGGGCGAATGTGGGGCGAGTTCCTCTTTATCTCTTGGACGCGGACATTCCTGAGAATGCGCCTCGACTTAGGAACACCACGGCACGGCTTTATGGGGGCGACATTGAAATGCGCATTCGTCAGGAAATGCTTCTCGGCATAGGCGGATGCCGCGCGTTGCAAGCCTTGAATATAAAACCTGCGGTATACCACCTCAATGAAGGACACGCCGCGTTCACACTTGTTGAGAGGATGCGATACCTGGTGGAAAAAGAGGGATTAAATCGCGAAGAGGCAATGGAAATTGTCACCAGCCAGAGCGTCCTGACCATCCACACTCCGGTAGCTGCGGGAAACGACGTGTTTGAGCCGCGGTTGATGGAAAAGTATTTCGGAGATTTTGCCAGGCAGGTGGGTATGGACTTCGAAACCTTTCTCGGCCTTGGCAGGAGGCAGCCCGTGGACAGGTCGGAAGGTTTTTGGATGCCGGTGCTGGGCCTTAGGATGACCTCCAGGACCAATGGGGTCAGCAAGCTTCATGCAGGGACTACCAAGAACATGTGGCGCCAGGTCTGGCCTAACGCGGACCCGGAAGACGTGCCTATCGCTCCCGTTACCAATGGGGTACACATCCCGTCATATATTTCTCGTGAAGTGGCAAGGTTATACGATCGGTACCTCGGCCCGGGGTGGACCGAAGACCCCGACAATGAAAAGATATGGCAACGAGCGGAAAAAATCCCTGACACAGAACTGTGGCGGACGCACGAGCGTTGCCGGACAAGACTGGTGTACGCCGCCAGAAGGCGGCTCCTTGAACAGCTCAAAACAAGGAACGTCCCGGGCCGACAGCTAGACGCGGCTGAAAAGGCCCTTGACCCGGAGGCGCTCACTATATGTTTCGCCAGGCGCTTTGCCACATACAAAAGGGCCACTCTACTTTTCAGGGAACCTGATCGCCTCGCACGAATTCTCGGACATCCGGAGCCCGGCGTACAGTTAATCTTTGCCGGGAAGGCTCATCCCGCGGATAATGAGGGCAAGGAAATGATCAGGACGATTATAGACCTGTCCAGAGAAGAGCCCTTCCGCAGCAAGATAGTATTCTTGGAAGATTATGACATCAATATTGCGAGATATATGGTTCAAGGTGCGGACGTCTGGTTGAACACCCCTCGCCGTCCCATGGAGGCATGCGGGACCTCGGGCATGAAGGCCTCTGCCAACGGAGCACTGAACCTGAGCATCCTGGACGGATGGTGGGATGAAGGTTTCCGTGGAGACAGCGGATGGGCCATCGGGTCCGGGGAAGAGTACGAAAATCCCGTTTATCAAGATGACATCGAGAGCAGGTTGCTATACGACCTACTGGAAGAGAGCGTCAAACCGCTTTTCTACGAGAGAGGCGTGGACGAGCTGCCAAGAGAGTGGATCAGGATGATGAAGCGGTCGATTCAGACCATTTGTCCGGTTTTCAATTCTCACCGGATGGTATCTCAATACATTGAGTCCGCGTACGTACCGGCTGCCACTTCATCTTCACACTTGCAAGCCGACAACTATGCTCTTCTTAGAGAAATGGTGGCCTGGAAAAGAAGAATCAGCCGCGATTGGGACAAGATAGCCGTTAAGAATGTGCAAGTGCTCGACGCCGGCGAAGCCCTC
Organism: uncultured delta proteobacterium; assembly: GCA_963789265.1. Classification (GTDB taxonomy): domain Bacteria; phylum Desulfobacterota; class Desulfomonilia; order Desulfomonilales; family Desulfomonilaceae; genus CAWBBA01. The sequence continues at coordinate 1,701,529 of CAWBKB010000001.1, forward strand.
AAGGGAAAGACTGTGGCAGTGGAAGTGACAGTAGATACAGTGGGCCACGGTCATGAGGAATTGAAGGTTGAGTTGCTCCACGGTCCGATAGATCTATGGGAGAACTTCAAAGTCCGCCATATAATGCGGCTCAACGCCAGCGCTAACCAACCTCGGTACGAACGGGGACGTCCTCTTCACGGGTTCAATTCCCCTAAGCCATACAGGCCTTTATGGTTATGTGGTCCGGATTACTCCGGCCCATCCGGACCTCCCTTTTTCTCAGAGCTTCGATCTTGTCCTTAGAGGTTAAAAGAGCATGGGCGATAAAGCAGAGGGGAATTGTGGAATAGTTCACCTAAGAGAACGTTAAAAATTTTGTTTTGCCGCGCGGTTGCCCGTTGAAGTACCCAAGTCTTGGTCGGCGACAGTGACGGCAGTTCCAACCCGGATTCCCGATGACGCGGGAATTAGAACGATTTCTGTGGGGCGGACTTTCCAGTCCGGCATTACGCGTATTCCCACGGATGCCGGAATTACTACATGTAGGCGCGGGTTCGAAACCCGCTCCCGCGCCAACTCTGCAAATCAGTGTGCATCGGATCAACAAAAGTACATCATTGAGGGCAACTAATCTAACAGGCTCAGCGAGACACTTTTCTCACCGGCGGGTCCGGCGGCAACATCGGTCCGTTTGCTGGGTATATCAGCCCGATGGGCAACTGGCACATTCCAGGGTCCGGGCAAGGAACTTGGGGACCGAGGTAATAACCATTTACGTCCCAGCCCCATAAGGGATGCGACCAGCAACCGATGTATTCGGGTGACGGTCGAAAACCATGAAGTCCTTTTTGGTTGGCACAAGTCGTATTGTAAACGGTCATGTTCCCGCCATACCCGTGGGGGAGCCAAGAAACGTTTGCAGGTGCCTGAGGGAAGGGCTGGTCGGCCCGACAAATATCACTTGGCTCGAAATTCAGGAGTATGATTGCAGCCAACAAAGCGGTGAGTGTCAGTTCGCGGACCATGGGGCCTCCTCGATTTCCCTGCTGGAGAGATTGCTATAATTTGTCTAATTATACCGCATTAATATGCAGAATGTCAATCTGTCACTTTAGCTTATTTTGATATATGGCCAGAGTGCGCCAAGATCGGAGAAAAACGAGGGTGACAACTCTCTGGGAAAAATTGTAGAAAGGTGCGATGCAAAGCAGCTTTGCGCCCGAGACAATGCCCGTATGCCATTCAGTTACAGCCGGAATTTGCGGATAGCTTCGTGGGGTGGGCTTTCTAGCCCGCCATTGAACGGGGGGATCCCCGGCAGGCTGTCCCGCGCCTCGTGGGACTGCCCCACAAGGCTGAATGGATGTCAATGCCCCAAGATTCCCGTTGACAAGAACAATCATTCCCCTGTATGTTACTGTCGCGTTGTTAAATCAATATATTCCGGTCACCTAACCCAACTAACCCAAGCAACAACTCAAAAAGCAAAGGAGTGGGAAATGGAGCGAACCATTGACCAGGCCACCAAGGCGGTTCTGCGCGAAAATGACAAGAACGCGGTTAGCACGGTGTGGGAACGCTTTGAGAAGCAGGCTCCGCAGTGTGGATTCGGTGAACTCGGAGTGTGCTGCCGGAACTGCATGCAGGGCCCTTGCAGAATTGACCCCTTCGGAGAAGGAGCGAGGCAGGGCGCTTGTGGAGCTACGGCAGATACAATCGTGGCTCGTAATCTTGCACGTTCTATCGCAGCCGGTGCCGCGGCTCACGCGGGTCACGCGAAGCACCTGGCTTACACCCTACTCGAATGGTCTCAAGGCCATGCCCCTGATTACCCGGTGAGAGATGAAGCCAAACTCAAAGCAGTAGCGGCAAAACTGGGAATTGAGTGCGAAGCAAAGAGCACTCAGGAGCTGGCCGGAGCGGTTGCTCGGGCGGCTCTGGCAGATTTCTCGGAAAAGAAAACCCCTGTTGCTTGGGCTGCTGCCAATGTTACTCAGGGCCGCGTAGAGACCTTTCTGAAATACGGAGTTGTTCCCACAGGAATTGATTCCGTAATTTCCGAGATCATGCATCGTACCCACTACGGGGTTGACGCGGACCCTCTTAACTTGCTCCTTGGCGGAATAAAATGTTCTCTAGCGGACTTTGCGGGTTGTCACATGGGAACGGACTTGGCCGATGTGCTCTTTGGAACTCCCAAACCGGTGGTATCCCGTGCAAATCTCGGCGTCCTGAGAGAGGATGCGGTCAACATCGCACTGCATGGGCATAACCCTGTGCTGTCAGATGTTATCGTCCAGGTAACGAAACAAATGGACGATGAGGCCAAGGCCGCCGGAGCCCCTGGCGGGTTGAACGTGGTGGGGGTCTGCTGCACCGGAAACGAGATTCTTGCCAGACACGGCATTCCGTCGGCCACTCACTCGGTTTCTCAGGAAGCTGCCATACTCACTGGGGCAATAGACGCGATGGTGGTGGATTATCAGTGCATCATGCCGAGCCTGGGACCATTAGCGGAGTGCTACCACACTCGGCTTTTTACTACAATGCCGATCGCCAAAATCCCCGGTGCCCGGCATATCGAGTTTAATGAGTCCAATGCCGGGGAAACCGCGCGAGAAATTGTTCGAAATGCAATTGAAGCGTTTAAAGCGCGTCAAACGAAGAAGGTAAACATCCCGCAATATGAATCTGTTGCAATTGCCGGATTCTCTACGGAAGCCGTGCTCGACGCGTTGGCCCTGCTGGACAAGGAGGATCCTCTCAAGCCCCTCATCGACAATATCGTTAACGGCAATATACAGGGAGTGTGCCTGTTTGCCGGGTGCAATAATGTCCGCGTCACCCAGGACCTGAATTTCATAACCATGGCCAAAGAACTGGCGAAGCAGAATGTCCTCCTGCTGGCTACAGGATGCGGGGCCGGCGCATTTGCTCGACACGGCCTGATGACTTCTGAGGCGACCAACCAAATCGCGGGTGACGGCCTTAAGGCGGTGTTAACGGCTGTAGGGCAAGCTGCCGGTTTGGGTGGGCCGCTGCCTCCTGTGCTGCACATGGGATCCTGTGTGGACAACAGTCGTGCCGCAGACGTGGCCGTGGCTGTAGCCAACAAATTGGGAGTGGATCTCGACAAGTTGCCGGTCGTCGCGAGCGCCCCGGAAGCTACTACGGAAAAGGCGATATCCATCGGAACGTGGGCCGTTGCAGCCGGTTTGCCAACACATCTTGGGGTGGTTCCGCCGGTGCTCGGCAGCGCTGCTGTTGTGAAAGCCTTGACCGAGGACGTCAAAGGACTCTTCGGCGGGTACTTCATTGTGGAAACCGATCCGATAAGCGCTGCCGCTAAACTGATGGAAGCGATTAAGACCAGAAGGGAGGGTTTGGGGATATGAAAGAGATCTTTGTCAATCTGGACCGGTGTCTGGGGTGTCGCAGTTGCCAGATCGCCTGTGCGGTAGAGCACTCCACCGGAAAGAGTCTCTTTGCTGCCGTGGCCGAAACCCCTGGTCCGCGATACCGGCTCTTCGTAGAGAGATCGGAATCTCTGAACATACCTCTCACGTGCAGGCACTGCGACCCGGCGCCATGCCTCGATGCTTGTATTTCGGGGGCCATCAAGAGAGACAGTCGGGGAGTGGTGGTCCAGCAGGAAGATCGTTGCGTAGGATGTTGGACGTGCCTCATGATGTGCCCTTACGGGGTCGTCACCCAAAAACCGGAACAAAAGGTTGCACTGAAATGCGACCGTTGCCCTGACCGTGAAGCACCCGCATGTGTGAGTGCGTGCCCCACAAGGGCGTTAGTGTACACTGAACCGGACAATTTCGCAGCGGGAGTGCGCAAGATCGAGGCCGGGGTCGTTGCCGGAGCTGTCAAAGGCTGAACGAGGACAGCCTCTCTCACGAAAGGGGGCAAACGTGCGCTACGTTATTATTGGAAACTCCGCGGCGGGGCATGCAGCCGCGGCATCGATCCGGAGGTACGATCCTTCGGGTAAAGTGCTTATTTTGTCGGATGAGCCGTATGCGTCCTACTATAGACCACTTATTCCGTTCTTTATTGACAACCGAGTGGCGTTCTCGGGGCTCTTCCGGGAACCGGAAACCGTGCCCCAGGGAGTAGAGATCCGGCTCGGCGTACGGGTGGAGAGCATTTCTCCGGAAAAGAAGCTGCTGTTTACGAACGATGGTGAGACGTTGCCCTACGACCGGCTGCTAATTGCCACCGGAGGGTCACCCGCTCGCCTTTCGGTCCCTGGAATGGAAGGTCCTGAGGCTTACGTCTTCAGATCCATGGCCGACGCTGTGGGACTGAGGAAGGCCGCGGGGGAGGGGCGGCGCGCGGTAATCATAGGCGGCGGCAGGGTGGGCACAAAGGCGGCTATGGCGCTGAGTCGGCGCGGGGTGCAGCTAACCGTGGTCGAGCAAGGCGACCGGATAGTGCCCTTTCAGTTCGACCAAGCTGCTGCCGTCATACTGACCAGGGCCCTGGAATCTCAGGGGATCCGGGTCCTGTTGAACCAATCGGTTTCTCATCTGGAAAGACGGAAAGATACCCTGGAAGGTGTCGTCCTGAATAACGGCTCAACGGTTCAAGCGGATTTCGTGGTGGTTGCCGTGGGCGTACAGCCCAATGCCCAACCTGCACGCAATGCGGGAATCGCTATCGACCTCGGGATCGTCGTGGACAAACGTTTGCAGACAAGCGCTTCCGACGTCTATGCGGCTGGAGACGTCGCTCAGACTACGGATCTTGTGACGGGAAAACATGTAGTCCCCGCCTCCTGGACCAGTGCAGCGGAGATGGGCCGTGTAGCAGGGCACAACATGACCGGGGGTGACCACCAGTATCTAGGAACTCTGGCGGTCATGAATTCCTTTGTACTTGCCGGTATGCCAACCGTATCGGTGGGTATGATTCAGCCGACTGATTCTGAGGATTATCACGTGTCTACCGTGACGGAAGGCAACTGCTATCGGAAGTTCGTGCTAAGGGACGATCGCCTGTTAGGAGCTTTGTTGGTCGGGAACATAGGCGCTGCGGGACTTTGCACCTGGCTAATAAAAAGAGGAGACAAGATAAGCACCTCGTCTCTGAGAGGATTAATGGCCGGCCGAGCAGATCACGCCGCGTGGTTGATGCGGGCTTCGCCGACTCATGCCGGACGCCATATCATAAAGGGTTCCGGTCAGGTCTGAGAGCCGGAAGATAGATGCTGAAGGTCGTGCCGGCCTGAGCCTGACTTTCACAGGTGATGTGCCCTCCGTGTTGCCTAACAATGCCGTAGACCATGGCGAGCCCTAATCCGGTTCCTCTTCCCAGTTCCTTCGTGGTGTAAAAAGGCTCAAATACGTGTTCCATGATGTCTTTGTCTATTCCGTGCCCCGTGTCGGAGACCGTGAGTACCACGTATTCACCGGGATCGGCTCCAACATGCACTTTGCAGTATTCCTCATCTAGAGTAGTGTTTCCGGTGGCTATCGTGAGCCTGCCTCTGTCCGGCATAGCGTCACGAGCATTAACAGCCAAGTTCATCAATACCTGTTCGATTTGAGTCGGATCGGCATTCACTTCTGCCAGGTCATCTGCCAAATTCATTTCAATGTCGATCATTTTGGGAATGGTCCGCCGCAGTAGTTTCTCCACTTGAACTATTTGCCTGTTAAGATTCAAGGAGATCGGCTGGGGCTCAACTTTTCTGCTGAATGTGAGCAACCGCTGGACCAGTTCGGCTCCGTTCCTGGCCGCATGGAATATTTTTTGGAGATCGGCATATTCCGCATCGACTTCCCTCTTTTGGGTCAATAGCCATTCTGAAAAACCCAAGATGACCTGAAGGAGATTGTTGAAATCGTGTGCAATCCCCCCGGCGAGGGTCCCAACGGCCTCCATCTTCTGGGCATGGAGAAGTTGCTGAGAAAGTTGGAAATGTTCGGTTATGTCACGCTTCACGGCAACAAAGTTTATGATCTTGCCTCCGGAGTCTCGAACTGGAGAAATCGTGGACTCCTCGTGGTAGAGACTTCCGTCCTTTTTCCTGTTTATCAAGCGGCCTGTCCAGACCTCTCCTCGCGAAACGGTTTCCCACAGATCCTTGTAGAACACTTCGTCGTGTTTGCCGCTCTTCAGAAATCTCGGATTCCGGCCGATGACTTCTTTTCGCGTATATCCGGTAATCCTCTCGAACGCGGGATTCATGTACTGGATGTTTCCTGAAGTATCAGTGACGACAATTGCTTCTGCAGCCTGTTCTACGGCAGTAGCCAAACGCCTTTGCACTTTCTCGGACCGCTTTCGTTGCGACACGTCTCTCACCCACACCTGCACACCTTGCTTACTCTCGACTTTCACGGCTTTTGCGATGATTTCGCCGTCGAAGGACGATCCATCTTTGCGCCGCAACTTGACCTCATACTGTGAGACGACCTCTTCGCTTCGCATTCGAGCCGCGGCCCTCTCGCGAACAATCTGATGGTAATCCGGATCATAAATATCAAAGACATCCACACCTTCCAGTTCGGTCAACGAGTATCCGAGCATTTCGCACAGACGGGAATTGGCAAATATGATCTGAAAGCCTTTCAGCAGCATCAGGCCACTAAAACTGTTTTCTACAAGTGTTCGGTACCTTTGTTCGCTTTGTCTAACAGCTTCCTCTGCCAGCAGTCGGTCCGTTATATCTACCATGACGCCGATCAAACCGGCCAAGGTGCCGTCAGGATCGAAAAACGGGGCTTTATGATTGACGAATGCACGCTCAGACCCATCAGCTTGCGGCACACTAAATTCGTAGATCTGCACTTGCTGATGGTCAAATAGTTGGAGATCCTTTTTGCGCCATACGTCGGCCACCTCCTTGGGAACCACATCGTAAACGGTTTTTCCCACCACTTCATCCTTGGGTAACCCCAGCAGGGAAGCGAACGCTTCATTGCAGCCCAGATATTTGTGGTTGATATCTTTATAGAAGACGGGACTGGGAATGGAATCGATCAACGTTCGACGGAAATCCAGCAGTGCTTTCAAAGAATCTTCGGCTTGTTTTTGCTTGGTGATGTCAATAACATTGGCAAGAATCGCAGGGTTCCCGTTATGCTCTATCACTGAGGCCCGCACTTCCCGCCATTTCACGCTCCCGTCCTTTCTTAGGGCTCTGAATTGGTATTGGCTGGGAATCTCCTTTCCTGCAAGCCTACCGAGCCGCATTTCCTTAACCATTTCACAGTCCTGGGGAGCCACAACTTGCTCCACCGATTTGCCGATCAGCTCGTCGGCTGAATAACCCAGGTCTTTGGCGTACCGCTCATTCACATAGACGTGTCTCCCTTGTTGGTGTACGCAAATGCCGGTAAGTGAATTCTCGGCCAGAGCACGGTACCGCTGTTCACTTTCTGTTAGGGCCCGTTCGATCCGCTTTCTTTCCGATATGTCGGTAATTGCCGCTATCGTGCCTGTACTTAGGTCACTGAGGCTCAGAGCCTTCATTCTTATGTGCGCGTCAAAAAGGAAACCGTCTTTTCGCCGCAAAGTTGCGTCAATTGAGGTGACTCGTCCAGTTTGTAAGCTTTCATAAAGGATTTGCCCGACACGTTCATACTCCGCTTCGGATGGATAGATTTTGTCTGCACGCAGGCCAACAACGTCATCTTGATTTTCCAAGCCGAACATTTCCAACCAGGCTTCATTCGCCCACTTCATGATCCTGTTTTCACCCAGACCTATAGCAACGGGAGACGTTGACAGCACGCTCCTTAGCATCGCCTCACTTTCTCGCAAGCCGTCTTCTGCTTTTTTGCGTTCAATGATTTCCTGTCTCAGATGTTCGTTGGCAGCAGATAACTTGGCAGTTCTGTCGTGAACTTTTTGCTCAAGGTCATCGCGGGCTTTACGCAGGTCAATCGATTGCCGACCACGCGTGATTTCAATAGCTGCCAGATTCCCCAATAGAAACAAGGTATCCAGGTCTGACTCGGAAAAGGAAGTCTTGGTGCGGTTAAAACCATAAAGTACACCCAGGTTCTTCCGGCCCATTTGGATTGGTACTGCAATTCCCGATATTAAGCCCTCGGCACGAACTATATCGTGGAAGGGTGATTCCACCTCTTTGAAATAGTCCCTGACCACGAGGCCCTTTTGAGTCGCGGCAACTTTGCCTCCAACGCCGGATCCGACGGGCAGCCGGACCCTCTTGAAGGCTTCGATGGTGATGCCGGACAGCGTATGCATATATAGTTCACCTGCCGTGTCGTCACGCAAGGCAATGTACGATGCGTCGAACCCAAGCAGCTTCCGGCTCTGTTCGACTACTATAGACAGGTTCTCATCAAGGTCATTGTCGGCTGTCATCGCAACCGCCAAGTCATACAACGCCCGGAATTTGTTTGCCTCCTTCTCCAGGTCCGCTTCGGACCTTACACGCCGTGTTATGTCCAGTATCGTACACAAAAGTGCCGAACCACCTTCGAAATCCATGGAGGAACCGTACACCTCCACCTCCACGATCTCACCATCCTTCTTTATCCCTCTGAATTCGTACCCTACTAGTTTCTTCTGCCTTGAAGTTCGCAGTGAGATATTCTCCCGAACTCCGGGCCAGTCTTCCGGCAAAACGAGGGCTTCGGTGGGAACATTGTCCACAAGTTCATCAACCGCATATCCGAATATTTCCGCGGCCTTGGCATTGGCATACTTGAAATAGCTGTCCTTAATTATGCAAACACCGGCCACGAAATTCTCAGCAAAGTTTCTAATCTGAGCCTCGGATTGGCTGGAAGCGACCACAGCGCCTTCGTGTCGGCTTTTCCAGGTTTCCAATTCCGCAACTCGTTGGCGCAGTTGCCTGACTTCAGTTTTGAGTTGCTCTGCGGTCTCAGACCCGGCTGTCATCTAGAGTACTCCCTACGCTGTCCTTTGTTGTCCTAACGCACTGCCGCCACTCAATATTCATAAGGAAGGAACAGTTTCCTATGTTCGTCCAGAGCGAATCGATCCGTCATCCCGGCAATGTAATCGCAGACGATTCGTTCAGCAGGGTCCCGGTTATCCAAGATTTTCCGGTGAACGCCGGGAGGAAGCTGGGACGGCCTCCGAACATATTCGTAGAACAGGTCTCGGAGCAGGCGATCTGCTTTGTATTGCATTCGAAGGATTTTGTGATGAGTGTAAAACCGTGAGTGGAGGAATCGATTGAGCTGGTCTTTCCACTGTTGCATGCGAGGGGAAAACGCAACCACAGGAGTGTCCGACCGGGTTATCTCTTGCGGGCTGCTGAAATTGCCGCGTGAGAGTCGCTCCTCGGTTCCCTCGAGGAGGTCTCGGATGAACGTGTCTATCAACACGCGGATGCACTGGTACAGGAAGGTATCGCGGTCTAGCATTGGATGACGATCTCGAATGATCCTGGTGACTTCGTTCCACAGATCCAGATCGCCAAGCTCGGCCTCATCGAAATATCCAGATCGAAGCCCGTCTTCTATGTCATGACAATTATAGGCTATTTCATCTGCCAGATTAACTATCTGGGCTTCCAGGGTCGGTTGGGGCTCCGTCATGAACTCGCTGATCACGTGTTCCGGCGCTTGGTCGTATACCGTTGAGTGCCGGATAATCCCGGCACGTGTCTCATAAGTCAGATTAAGGCCCGGAAAATCGGGATAGCGTGCTTCAAGAACATCTACCACCCTCAAAGACTGGCTATTGTGTTCGAATCCCCCGTTGTCGGCCATCAATTCCTGTAAGGAATGCTCTCCGGCATGCCCGAAAGGGGTGTGGCCCAGATCGTGGGCCAAGGCCACCGCATGGGTCAAGTCTTCATTGGCGCCAAGATACTGGGCCATGCTGCGTGCAATCTGGCCTACTTCCAGTGTGTGTGTCAGCCTGGTTCGGTAATGGTCTCCTTCGTAATAAGCGAAAACTTGGGTTTTGTATTCGAGTCTGCGAAAGGCCTTTGAATGGATTATTCGGTCCCGGTCTCTCTGAAAAGAAGTCCTATAGGGACATTCCTGCTCCTGATATACCCGGCCGCGGCTGTTCTCGGAAAGAAGAGCGTACGGAGCCAGGAATGACCGTTCTCTCTGTTCTTGAACTGGACGTTGTATAATCACGCTGTCTTATCCTGTCGATCGAGCGGTCGCACGTTGACTCGTGAAGACGCCGGTTCGGAGCAAGGGGTTCGCGTCAAGGGTTTCTCAGTTGGCAGACCCATGCAGAACTATATTCACCAACACTGCGAAGGCACCTACCACCCCCAGCGACACAAGTATCCAGACTAGAAGGCTGAGGCTCGCTCCTCTGGATGGTCGTTCCACCGAAGCCGCCTCTCGCTCCGAAGGAAAACGAAAGCTCTCAAAAGCATCCGACGGTAGGGTGTGTTCGGAAACTTCAGCCGCAGTGGTTTGCGAAGTAGGTGAGGTCCTTTCTTGAACGCCACGGAATTCCGCGCCGGGCGCAGGCCCGGATGCCGGAATTTGCTCCACTGGAGTTTGATCTTGAATGAACCCAATTCCTTGGCAATGAGGACATCTTATCTTCACTTTTTGCCTCTGGGCAATGCGGCTCTCGTCCACTCTCATTTTGCCGCCGCAATGGGAACAGTTCACAATCATGACTGATGGTACCTTTCAAGCTGAGTATGTTGTTGCGGCATCTGAAACTGTCTCGAAGCTATTTGCCATGCACATCCGGCGCCGGATGTGGTGAGCCCGCCAACAGAGAAGGAACCGTCGAGCGAACTGCGGGATCAGCGTTTAGGTCACCCGAGAACTTCACGGCGAGATGTTCCGTGTTCGGTGCAGTTCCGCGCCTCTTGCAGATTTATCTCATCTTACCAGAACTATCGCTGTACGGTAATAGTTCACAGCGCAGAACGCGAAACGCGCGGAGATTTCTGTTTATTCTACACGGCCATGTGAATGGGAGCTGCAAATTCCGGCCTGTGACAATCGGGGCAATGCCCGCCCGGCTGAACGCGGCAGCAACTCATGTGGAGCTGAACAGGCTATCCTGTCTCCTCTGCGCCCTCCGCGGTGATCCCGCGTAGACTGCGAGACTGATTGCGCGCTGAACTGGTGCTCTCTACCAGACCTATCTCTCCACCGTCTCCGCTTGGCCGGGTCGATTCTCCGTCACGCCGCTGAGGTCAAGAAAGAGGAGTGTTCCGCCGACCACGGCTGCGGGTATGAACAGCAGATTTAATACGGGAACAGCAGCCATCAAGACGTTGCCCAATCCGAATCCCATTATCGACCAGAATCGACGGCGGAAGAAAGCCTGTTTCTCCTTCCACGTGAATCGCCGTCTGTCCATGGGATACCCAAGATATTCATAAGCAAACATGTAAGCAGACAAGAGCACTCCGGCAACCGCATACAAGACTTCGCCGACCCCCGGGATCAAAAGTAAAAACAAAGCTGCAATTAAAAGGGCTAGGTAGATGCCAAGCACCTTAAACAAGTGACAGATCGATCGTGCTGAATCTTTCAGGAGCTGCACAACGGAAAATGGCGTTTCATGAAAATTCCCTCTGACCAATTCCTCCGTCTTGTTGGAGACGAGATCGTTGAACGGCCAAGCCAGTGCGGAAGCGATCCGAGTGAGCACGAAGAAAAAGAGGACCGATAGCAGTGCGATATCGACGACCAGGAGCGAAAAATATAAGACCTGCTGGTACCAGGCACCGATCGAGTAAGTATACAGGACGCCGGATAAGAGGTGATATAGGAGCCAGTACGAGCCCCCAAGGATCAATATGCCGATGGCAGTAGGGGCCGCCGCATATTTCCAAAGCACCTTATGGGTCCGAAGAAAAAGCGCGCCTCTGATCACGTACAAAGGCGCGAACCGGATTCCGCCTGATAACCCTCCGCAGGTATCCATTGATGGTCGCAACATAAAGCCTGTGGAGCCGCTCGCTCCGCACGGCCCGCGAACAATGCCGGCGTCAGGCCGGGCAACTCGCGACTCAAGGGGTTCAGGTGGGTTTTTTTATCAGCCCCAGGACTTCTCCCTCGTTGGGGAAGCGGCCGAGATTCTTTTTCGAGAAAACGAGATTCTCGCCGAACTCGACCTCAAACACGCCGCCTGCGGATTCAATCAGTTTCGGCTCAATGCCTAATTCCTTCTTCAATTCTTCCGCCAGACCGGCGGCCCGTGGTTTGTAATTTCATTGTCCGCAGTAAGTGATCTTGCATACATCCATGTTGTCCAGCGACCTCCTTCCACACGAATCTGTTTATCTTCCACGTGAAATTATAGTCGGACCGGTTTGCGGTTACAAGTCCTTGGTGGTTCTTGCCCCTAATGCCAATGCCTCATGCTTCTCTCTAGCATTCTTGGGTCACGGACCGCGTTACTGGTACTCCAACACCTCCAGCTTCACCTTGCCTACCATTTTGAGAAGGGAACGCGTGTTGTCGGCCGAGTCCCCGGAGGATATTTTGATATGAGTGGCATCAGCAGGGAGTTGCTTCAACGTCGGATCAACGGCCAACCAACCATTGAGGTAAGATTCGCACCATGCATGATACAGAAATCCTCCTTGATTGGAATATACTATGCCGGTGACGATCCGAGTCGGGATCCCCTGAGATCTGGCCAGAGCGGTGTAGAGGGACGCGTGCGATTGGCATTCGCCCTCTTTTCTATGTAATACCGACAGGGCTGAAAAGTTGTCCGTCATCTTGCTCTTGATGTTATCAGCGGTCCAACGAGTCAGCTTGAGCACTTTTTCCAGCGGGGAATCATCAGGCGAAACAATTTTCTTGGCCTGATCGACAATTTCCTTGTTATTAGACTGAATTGATATGGTGGGAGCCAGGTACGCGTCGGAGACCGCTTCAGCAGGATTGTGTGCCGAAGCCTTGAAGCGCAAGGGATCCTCAACACGGACCGTGACATCGAATGAGCCTTTCGGTGCGTTGCCCGGAGGAACGGTAACCTTTTGTCGATGATCTTCAGGAATGTCAGATTTCTCTACCCCCTGCAGCCTCGACTTCAGGTAATGCAGCTTTTCCGGATGGGGCAAGGGCTTTGAAATACGGATCAGGCTGACGTCAAGGACAAGGTCCTTTCCCTGGGCTTTTGCGTTAACGAACTTTTCGGCGGTGCTTTCGTCTTCGAGTATCGTAATCAAAGATCCTTGCAAGGCCTTTTCGATCACGGTCAGCCCCTTCTTGTCCAGCCACGAGTCAACTAAAGACTCCCCGCAAGTGTTCTTCACCTTCCAGACAGCCTCATTTGGCCCGGCCGGGCCTTTGACTGTGAACATCTGCTGATTGACTTTTTGCATCCCCAGCTTTTCTGCGTTGAAGACTTCGAAAGTGTAGGCTTGATTATTTTTGAGTCCGCGTAATGCGGGCATTAGTGAAATCGCGCTTGACGGATATATTTTTTCATCTATGGGGTACTGGCGGCTCTCCTTTTCTCCCTCGACCGTTATATCTACAAGGAATCGTTTCCCTTCCGTCCTACCATTCATGGACATATCTTTACCGTTCATGTGGACTACAGACTGGAACGACACCAAAGTCAGGTTCGGGCCGTACCACGACCCTCTCGCGCATCTTGACTTCGTTCACCTTCCTTAATGCTTTGAGCCTCATGAAAGAGTCGGTGTTTATGCTAAAATTGTGACTTGCAGGTTCGATTTTGAAGTGGCTGTATCCCACCTTCTGGGTCTGAAAGTACATCCCGTACCATGCCTCGTGAAAGGGCAATTTGCCCAAAGTAACATAGCCGTTGGCGGGGATGACAGGATCGGAGGTGCTTGGCAAAAAAGAATGCAGAGCGCAAGAACTTTGCACAAGAACGAGGATGAGAACAAAGAAGCCGGTGCAATGCCTTACTCGACGCATTTTGTCAATGTATACGCCTGGCATTACGCATGCAATCCGCCCTTGTCCTCTCTCTATAAGTAGGGGGCTGGCGGATTCTGCAAAAAAATCATCGCAAGTCCTGGTCTTGCCACGAAATGAGAAATGCATAATTCCAGTAGGTTATGCGCGCCAGATTGATCGCGGCCACACGGGCCGGAGGGCCGAAAATCAATATACTCCTTGCAGAAGCGGGTTGCAATGAACGCGGCGGCCGCTCGCACGGCGTCTGTGAAGATACTGTTTTGTGGGGTCGCGGATTACTTCTATAAATCGCAGCTTGTGACTTTTATAGCCTAGTGGAGAAAAATCCCCTTTTCGCCGAGAAGAAACAGTCTTGAAAGTTTGGTTGCAGTTTGTACAGCCGGCTTAACAAATTTCCCGATTTTCACCTTCAAAAAACCACGACGCCCTATCATCATACGATAATTTTCCATTCGTCGATCACATTTTGCCAAAAGTCTTGTATCGCCTGCCTGCGATTTTGTGGTAAAACCGAAACATCAGTCATCTCCTGTATGCTTTACGAGCGGAGATAATTTCTTGACACAGTGAGTTTATGTGATATATATTCACTTGTAATCATATAGCGTTATGCGTGTTTGTTTTATTGCCTCGGAGAAAGAGGTATGGATTGAAGTCGAAAACCAAATTCCCATGGACTGTTCTAGCCTCTGTTCTCTTCGTGCTCATGACGGCTCTCCTCTTGCCGGGTGAATCTCCTGCGGGGGATGCGTCATGGTGGGGGTCGTCTGCCTGGTGGGACTGGTCTGATTTTAGAGGAGTCCTCGCAGGCAGAGTCTTTCTAGCGAGGTTGGCGTCCGCCACCATTACCAAGGGAGGGGTGGATTACGACTTGAAAGGGTCGGACTACGGGTTCGATGATGATCCTGAGCCTTTCAAGGAGTTCTGGGGAGAACTTTACATCGACCGTCTGGGATTCCGCTTCCATGTCGAGGAAAACGAATGGCAGGGTATGCCGGCCGCTAACGTGAGCACAGGTGGACCGACATCTGATTTAAAATTCGGCATGTCCCGTCTTGGCGTGGACCTTGACCTCATCCGCTTTCCATTTCTAAGATTCGGAATCGATTACGATTACCAGGTCAACGAGGTCCAATTTCGGGACCGGACTGAGGATCTTTATAGGTCGGTCACGCCGATGACGTTGGGGATCCACGGCCGTGCGATTCCCTTCCGATTCCGCGACATCCCTTTCACGGTCCAGGCGCGTTTTCGCTTTCCGATGCCCTTCTTGAACAGACAAGCCGAAGCCAAGATCACCGATTGGGAAATATCGGGGGGCCTGCGTCCGGCGATCTGGGAGACCAGCTTGTACGGGCACGCGACATTCTCCTTCGACGTCGAAGCTGGATTCCGATCTGTGAGCCTTGATTCAAATCTGGAAACAGACGCAGGGCCAGCAACGTCTATGAGCTTGAACGCCCGCTGGAACGGGGCGTTTGTCCAGGTGGGGTTGTTTTTCTAGGCAATGTGTCATCCGAGCGACCCGTAGGATGTGCTGAGCGAAGCGAAGCGCATCTATCGCGGAGTCGGTCGTGAGGGTGGCTTGACCGTGACGCGACCGATGCTACATGCTGAAGAGAACGCCGTATACCAACACCGTCACCCCGGCGAAGGCTTGGGTCCAGAGAAGATTACGAAAACCTGGATTCCGGCCTCCGCCGGAATGACGACGAGGCCAATGCCTAGCCGAAAGGAAAGCTCCTGAATAAGAGACATGAGGCTTAAGTCAACAGCATAGGATCGGCCCCCCGCGGGACGCGGGGTCGCTCCATCGCCGCCGGCAGAGACGCCGGCGCTACTCTGGGATTGGAGCCCACAGCGACCGTTTTCTAATCCGGTCCGGCGACCTCTTTGCTTCCACCCTCTTCAGTCCCAAAGATCCTATAGCCCAAGAGATGACGTCGCAGCAGATCCAGTGCTTGCATTGCCGCGAGTGTCTTCACCCACTCGCGAACTCCGGGTAGTAGAAAGCCCCTGCTTATAACTGCATCTTGCGTGGCCAGACCGAGGTAAAATGTCCCCACCGGTTTGTCCGGGGTGCCGCCGTCCGGGCCCGCGATGCCTGTGGCCGAAAGACCTATGTCGGCTTTACCTACTCTGCGGGCTCCAAGAGCCATTTCCCTGGCGCAGCGATGAGACACGGCCCCATGTTCTCTCAGTGTTTCGGCCGACACCCCGAGGATGTCCATCTTCATATCGTTGGAATAGCTGACAACAGAGCCCATGAAGGTTTGCGAAGATCCCGACACGCGGGTCAACATTTCTCCCATCATTCCCCCGGTCAACGATTCAGCCAGAGCCAGAGTCAATCCTCTGTTCTGCATAAGTTGAAGCACAACCTCTTCCATAGACCGTCCATCGTTAGAAAGTACGTTTTCCTTGAGCCGCTCCATCAGAACCCGCTCTTTTGCAGTCAGCCTTTGTTCGGCCTCTTGTTCGGTCAAGGCACGAACGTCCATTCGGAGCCTGATGATGGGAAACCTGGGCAAAAAGGCTAGATGGTAATCATCTTCATCACGGGAGACATCGGCAAGGATTTCCCCTAGCCTGGACTCGGTCATTCCGTACACATGAAGGGTACGGTTTCGGAACACTCGACCTGAAGAACCGAGACGCTCCGATATGGCTGGAATCCCTTTCAAACGAAGCATGTTCACCAATTCGCGCGGGACCCCAGGGAAGAACAATGCTATGTGCCCCGCCTGTTCGATGATGAACCCCGGCGCGGTACCGTAGTCGTTGGGGATGGGAATGGCTCTTTCGGGGAAAAGAGCCTGCTTGGCATTGCTCGCTGCCATCGGACGACCCCAACGACGAAAGCGATCCTCGATGCGCGCTAACTGCTCGGGATCGGATTTGAGGGGAACTCCTAGAAAATCCGCCACCGCTGAGGCAGTTTTATCGTCTTCCGTGGGGCCTAAGCCACCAGACACGATCGTGATCAGTGCTCGTTCCATCGCGTGGCCCAGCGCGTCCCCGATGAGAAGGGGATCATCGCCCACAGAGGACATCCCCTTTATGGCAATGCCGACGGCACTAAGCTCGCGAGAGATTGTCTCCCGATTGGTGTCTGTGATGACACCGTTCATAATCTCGTTTCCGATCGTTAAGATCCAGGCTTCGAGGATGTTGTCCATTTAATGCGCCTCGTCCCAATTATTCCCCATGGCTGAATCCACCACGAGGGGTACCGAAAGCGGGTACACCCCTTCCATCTCCTTCTTCAGCAGGGCTGTCGCGTCTTTCGCTGATTCTTTCTCGACTTCCAGTATAAGCTCGTCGTGAACCTGAAGGATCATTTTCGCAGGCATGCGGCTTTCTTTGAGTGCTCTGTGAACCTTGATCATGGCCAACTTCATCAAGTCGGCAGCGCTGCCTTGCATAGCGGTGTTAATCGCGACCCTCCGCGCCGCCTGTTGGGCTATCCGGTTCGGATTTTTCAGGTCCGGCAGAAAGCGTTTCCGGCCCAGGATGGTAGTTACGAAGCCGTCTTCCGTAGCCTTTTTCGGCAATTCCTCCATGAATCTTCTTACGCCCGCGTAAGTTTTGTAATAATCCTCCAGATACTGCCGTGCCATCTTCATGCCCACGCCGATTTGCCCCGCCAACTTATACGGTCCCATCCCGTACATGATTCCAAAATTAATCGCCTTGGCCTTGCGTCTCATTTCCGGAGTGACGTGAGCGGGAGAACACTCGAAAACGCTGGCTGCCGTAATTGCGTGTATGTCTTCGCCCGCGGCAAAAGCGGTCGTGAGTCGCTCATCCCCAGACACGTGAGCCATGATTCGCAACTCTATCTGAGAATAGTCGGCAGCCACAAAGACATAGCCGTCCTCAGGAATAAAGGCCTTGCGGATCTTGCGTCCTTCTTCAGTCCGAGCCGGTATGTTTTGCAGATTAGGATCGGATGACGAAAGCCGCCCAGTTGCGGCTACGGCCTGATTGTACGATGTGTGGATACGGCCGGTCCTGGGATTGACCAAATTTGTCAGAGAATCCACATAAGTTGACTTGAGTTTAAAGATCGAACGATAGTCCAGGATCTTGCGCGGTAATTCATGGTCAAGGGCAAGTTCTTCCAGCACTTCAAGTGAAGTTGAAGGTCCGCTCTTTGTTTTCTTGGACGCTTTCATGCCCATGCGCTCAAAGAGAATCTGCCCCAACTGTTTCGGTGAATTTATGTTGAATTGCCCGCCCGCAAGTTCATAGATCTCGGCTTCGGTCTTCTGGAGGATTTCACCGAACTCTTTTGAGAGCTGATTCAGATAAGCCGTGTCGATGCGAACTCCTGCAAGCTCCATGTCCGCCAGCACAGGGATGAGCGGCAATTCGATATCTCGGAAGAGGTCTCCAAGGCCCTCTTTATCAATGCGGGGGCACAAGATCGAGGCCACCCTGAACGTTGCTTCCGCGTCTTCACAGGAATATTCGGAAGCCCTGGGAATATCTACATCGGAGAAAAGAACCTGGCTTTTGCCCGTGCCGATGAGTTCCTTTATCGGAATCATGCGGTGTTCCAGAAAGATTTCGGCCAGGTCGTCCAGCGAATGCCCCCGGCGAGATGGATCGAGCAGGTAGGATGCGAGCATGGTGTCACACTCGATACCGCGGATCTCGACCCCCTCCTTCTTGAGAACAATCAGATCGTATTTGATGTTCTGCCCCACCTTGGGGATCTCGTGATTCTCCAGAAGCGGCCGCAGCACCTCCAATACATCGTCCTTCTTCAACTGATTTCCTTGTTTGTGAGCCACAGGGATGTAGCAAGCTTTTCCGTCCTCAGCACACATCGAAATGCCGACCAGATCAGCCCGCACGGGCTGTTCGGAGGTCGTCTCAAGGTCAACCGCAAACCTGCCTATTTTCTTGATCCCATTAGCGAAATTGCGAAGGTCTTCCATAGTGACAATTGTGCAATAACCCGAAAAATCCAGGGTCCTTTGTGCGGGCAGGTCCCCCATGAGCCGCTTGAATTCCAGTTCTTTGAAAAGCTCTCTGAGTCGGTCTAAATCCGGTTCTACGATCTTCAACTCTTCCAGACTCGAAGCCAGGTTTACCGCACTGTCCAGGTGAATCAACTTTCGGCTCAGAAATGCCAGATCCCTGTTTCCGGCCAATTTTTCTCTGACTTTTTTCTGGGTCACCTCTTCCAAGTGTGAATAAAGGTTCTCCAAAGTATCAAACTGCTCGATCAACTGAGCCGCGGTCTTTTGCCCCACACCGGGAACGCCGGGAACGTTGTCCGAACTGTCCCCCACAAGAGCCATAAAATCGAGAATATGATCCGGCGCCACACCGAACTTCTTTTTGACCGCTTCGGAATCATATATTATGTCCCTTTGAGGGTCCCACATCGAGACCCCTTCTTGGACGAGCTGCATCAGATCCTTGTCCCCGGATACTATTACTACTTGCCATCCTTTTTCCCTGGCCTGGTGAGTGAGCGTAGCTATAATGTCATCCGCCTCGAAGCCCTGTACGGATAGGGAAGGCAGTCGGTAAGCGTTTACTATCTCCTCGATTTTCGGGATCTGAAGCCTAAAGTCTTCCGGCATCTTCGGCCTATTTGCCTTGTAATCCGAATACATCTCGTGCCTGAAGGTGGGCCCCTTCGCGTCGAATACCATCGCGATTCGCTGAGGCGCCTTATCTTTCATGGTCTTCACGATCATATTTGTGAAGCCGAAAACCGCCCCGGTTGGAAAGCCCTTGGAATTGGAAAGCCCACCCATGGCATGATAAGCCCGGTGGATATATGAACTTCCGTCAATGAGATAAATTTCTTCTTGTTTCTTAGCCATTATGCGCCTCGTATGGGAATACTTGGGCCAAAAAGAAGCGGGGCCACGGCAGCGGGCGAACGATACGCTATCGCGGCTCCGTGACAGTAATTCTCTCCGCACAGTCGAGAATGGACGAAAAGAGCGGGTGTTCCTCCAGCATGCGGCCATGTCCCAGGAGAATAAGTTTCGATCGTGCCCTGCTCAGAGAGACATTCAGCCGTTTCGGATCGGCGAGAAACGAGGTCACTGCATCTGAACGAGCCAGCGACAGTATTATAACTTCGCGCTCGCCTCCTTGGAAGCGATCCACAGTATCGACTGACAGTGAATGCAAGTTGCCGCGTCCGTCCAAGAGTTGTCTGCGAATCAGGGCTTGCTGTGCCTTGTAAGGGGTGATGACACCTATTTCGTGCGATGGTACGCCCCCGGCAAGGAGTCTCTCTACTATCTTGCAAACCACAGCCGCTTCTTCGGAACTGGCTTTCCCTGTGTCCGAGCTAAGGACGTCTGCAAATACCACCGGCCGCTCCGGAGCCACAATCTCCTCAATATTCGAGTCTCCGGACACTTGACGGTCAATCTTCAGGCGCCTGCCTACGGTTTCAGGCGATGGAAACAGGGTGCCGCCATAAAAGAGCTGAGAAGAAATCGCTTGCACCTCGCGATTCATCCTGTATTGCATGCGCAGGCACGAAACCCGCGACGGATGCGAGGATAGAAAAAGACGCTCGAAGAGAGATTGCTCCAGTCCATTCTCCTCGCTAGCATCCCGATTTTGCTTCGGCGTCTTAACAACAGGTGGAAGCTGCAAATGATCGCCGCCGAGAATGAATTTGCGGCCGAACGTCAGCGGCCCCAGCGTTGCAGGCTCGTCGAGTTGACCCGCTTCATCCACTACGACACGGTCAAACCGCCTGCGCAAAAAGAACGGATGTGCCAAACACTGATACGCTGTTGCACCGATGAGCTTTGTCTCTTCCACTCGTTGCCGGAACCGTTTGAAATCTCTCTCTCGGGCGGCAAGCGTCCCCAGGAGGAAGGGGGGATTTCCGCCGAGTTCCATCGCGTCGAGAAACTCCTTCGAAAGAGATGGGCCGCTCCCGATACGAAGAAAATCGCGCACCCCAAGGTTCATAACTGAAATAAGCAGTCGGTCGAGAGCCACGTTGGTAGGACATGCAACGAGCACGCTCTCTCCGCGATCCAAACATATTCGAATGAGTTGCGCGAGCACCCTGGTCTTGCCTGTGCCGGGCGGACCATGAATCAGATGGAAGGTTTCGCAGTCCAGTGCGGATTTAGTCGCAGCCTGCTGGTCCTCATTCAATTCATTTTGCGGAAGCTCTGATTGGTCAGGTGGCTGCGATGGGTCTATTGCTGTCGATTCTTTCGGTCTATCCCCGCCATTGCGTGTGGCGTCTGACATCTCTAACCAAGGTCCCGCCATTGTAACAGAAGGTGCCTGTTGCTGCGGGGACACTATTGCTTCGATAACCGCGGGATCGGCCTTTTCGAAGAATCTGAAAAGAGCCTGTCGAGATACTTCACGGCCCCTTGAGAACGGAATCCGGTCCACAAACCAGGTGCGAGATGTCTCGAATGCCGGATATTGGCTTGCAGTCGGTGGACTTGCGGAAAAAGGAGCAAACGGAACCTTGAGCCTCACAAGCGTTTGCCTCAGTTCGGAATCAATAACGCGACCGCGAATGGCATCGGAACTGCAAGCGTCACCACTGTGAATGATGACTTCCTCACCCGGGCCGATATCCGCGGCCGAGTCTTCGAAAGACAATACAGCGACAACTTGGCCTGGCGTGGCCTTACCAGCTCGGGATGGGACAGCATCAGCCGGCCCTTCGGCCCCTGGCTCGCGGGGCGGTTCTTTGCCACGATTGCTTTTGGCTGTGGGCTCTTTGGAGCCGTCCAAAAGACTGATTTCCAGGACGGGGAACGTAATGCTTTCTTCCACGCGTTCTTTGAGTGTCCTCGCATCCAAAACTCTGGCGAACTCTCCTTCTTCGGCCCATGCATCACGGGACAAAAGACGCAGCCAACGATCGTAGTATTGCCGATTCGCTCCGTTCAAAAAAGGCTCATCATCGTGTGCGAGATCGCCGAAAAGCCGGGTACAGGCCGACCTGGAGAAACACCTCCCGTTCCTGGGGCAGTTGTATTCTACGGAGTCCGTGACTTCGAGTGTGTACGAGTATTTCAATGCAACAACCAGGTTACGCGCGTGCAGAAGTGTCCGTTCGATTCCATTATCCCGGCCGTTCAGTCCCTCGACCCTGCCGGAGGCTGAATAGAGTAGATAACCATCCGGTGCGCTATTGTCTGCATCCGAAGTGAAAAGAAGAGAATAAGCCTGGAGCTGAACGCGATGGTCCTTCGCCGGCATTTTCCCGGACTTGAGCTCCAGAATCGCTGTGCGGTCACCATTATAAAAGATAGCGTCGGCCCGCCCCTTCAACCCCCACCTCGTGGACATCCGGTCCTTCTCGACTCCTACGAGAGAGAAGCCTTTACCCTCGGCTCTCAGCCACGATTTCAGATTGTTGAAGTGGGTCCTGGCCTCTTCCTCAAACTCTTTTTCATCGGGAAAGACTTTGGAGCCCGGGAGCACCGCCATAAGTGCCGGGAGAGCTTCCTGATACGCCTCTCGAAAGATGCTCTTGCAGGGGGCCCCTTGATTGTGCAACAGATGGTCGAAAAGTGTATGGACCAGGCGCCCCTTGGCCATCCAGAAAGGCTCCTCCGGCCCGACCCGATATCGCAAGTCGGCCGAACGAATACACGTAGCGGCCTCAACCGCTTCCGTGACGCTCACGAGGCGAAAGGGCTCCAATACGAGATGGCTTTCCGGTGTAACTGTATAAATGACGCTGCCGTCATCGAGTCTATTGTTAAGCTGAAGATTTAATGCAGCGATTCGGGCGCCGACCCAGCAAAGTAGGGGGAATTCATAGAGGTCTGCGCCTGCAAATTCAGGGAACATGAGAAACACACGAGCAGAGTTGCCGTCGTGTGAAAGCTCAAGCCCTCGAAAGAGGTACCCCCGCGCGGGGCCTTCTTCGGTTCAGGAGAAATGCGGACAACCGCGCCCTGAACGGATTCGTTATGTACTCCCTCGGCAGCCATTGCAATAAGGTATCACAGCCGGTAGGTACCGACAACTGATGGCAGCGGGGCGGATATGCTTTAGTGAGGTGACATTATTGATGTTATTTTGGAGATTGCGACATCGCCGGCTGCGAAAAGTATTGCGGGGGGCGAACCCTCTCTGTCGCTTAGCCGGCGGACAGCTTGGTCCAGCGACGATTTCTTAGGGAAGCGGAAAAACTCTCGCTCACCCTGCCTGATGCCGCTTCAATCTTCTTGACCGAAGGTATCCTCAGAGCCACGGCCTCAAGATCATGATCATCATCGAAAAAGAATGTAGCGTCTTGAATCACGCCAATCATCTGGTTTTTGATCGTGGATGGACTTGAAATAACCTCGCTTCTCATGAATGTGGGTGCACACTATTCTGTTATAGCGATTACATATTTCGGCAAGTAATTCACACCGCACCCGTAGCCTAACTCCGAATGAGAGCTTTTCACGAGTGTAGCTCTCATCTTGGTAACCTTCCTGCCACACTTCATAGGCTGCAACCCTTTGCCCATTCTTCAGAAGGTCGAAAACCTCGAATGAGAGTTCCAAGTCACGTAGGATGAAAGAGGCCAGTGAACAGATATTCCGATACCCCAGGAAAGTAAAGGGATTCTCGTGTTCCGCAATGAGCGGAATACTTTCATGTCTGTCTACATCCAGATTGTCGGTTCTCGTTCTGAGCAAGGTCTCGCGTGCTTGCGCAAGGGTAATTGCGCTTTCGAAATCAGTAATTGCGAACCGCTCTGATACGAAAGCAATTTCGTCCAACACGTTTGCCTCATTGTAGACCCCCGATGGAATCAAGAACGATTCCAGGGATATCTCTTGTCTATACGGCACGTTGTACTGCTCTTCCTGCGCCAGTGTGCGTTTCTCGAAGATGGTTATCCAATCACCGCCATCTATTGGCGTTGTACGGTCCTCAACATGCATGGATTCAAGTTCACCGAGTTCGCTGAACCATGCATCCTTATCTGTTACACGAAGAGGGGGAATATCTTTGGGCCTAGGTATCACGCCACGGGTAATATATTCAGGGTCAACCGTTTGAATAGTACGGCAAAGCTGACCAATCTGGCTTTCAGTCAGCCTGAGCTTCTCTGTTGCCTCATCGAGAATGGACCATAGAGCTTTGGACGCTCGTTTCTTGGAAACGCGTCGTGATCCATACAACTGGCCAGCCCTGAGGATGGACATGCCCGTCCCAATCGTCTTTGACGCGATCTCGTTCTTCATCAATTGACCAACCTTGAGTTTTTAGCCTATCCTCAATGGCTGCGATAAGACTTCCGACAGGAACACGCAGAATCTTGTCCAATGCTAGAACCCGTCGAAAGAAACCAGTCAATGTGTTGCGCTTCATAAACGCCATGAATCCCACTGAAGGATTTTGAGGAAGCCGGTAAGTCGGATAGGAAATGATGTGCGAGTATGCTTTTTCCACTCGGTCGATCGAGATGAGCACCGACTCATCCAGCGTCGAGAACTCGGCAACGAGCCTTAGGATCCGTAAAGTTTCCTGGCGGCAGAAGAAGTCATTTCGGTCAAGGAGGCGGGCAACAGATTGTTGGTAGGCGGCCAGTGATGCAGGAACTTCATGCGCGAGACAACTGAGCACCACTAGTAATCTACTCTTCGTCCGTCCTGAAGAATCTAACGCTCTATTCACTATACGATAAATGGTACTTTCCCGGCGCTCAATCGCCAGCCGTGTTAATGCTCTGACCAGCCTCTCGCCGAGATCGATCTCCGGTGTCTCAAGTTGATCAATGATGAAGTCCAGAACTAGCTGATTCATTTCCTCCGATGGCTCTTCGTACTGCTTCAACCATGAGTATTCCTCGTCTTGCGGGAGTTGTGCGAACATGGTCTCGCAATGTTCAAGGAAATCGTCAAAAACATGTTCAAGCATGAGCGATTCATCGAACACATCAAGCCCCGTCGCCGCAAAAGGCGGTGTGTCATGGCCTCCACCGGATCTGCGCGCGGAGTCATAACATTGCTTCAGTAAGAGTGTTTCAGCGGCCTGTCTGTTTGCTGACGCTACAACTGCGAGGTATTTCCTGCTATCTCGCCAGGGAAACCAACTTCTAGAACATCCATACGCGACCCCGAAACCGGCAATGGCATTGTCACTATCGCCTAATTCCAGGAAGCGCTCGGCCAAGGCTTCAATGACGTCGGCATTCTGCGATGGTCCTTGGGATTCCGCGTATTCTTTGATTGGGAGAAGGTCTGTCGCCGCCGTCGCTGCTGCTATGTGGTGCCTCAAAACAATGTCGATGAGATGCGGCTCGTAGAAAACCTTATTTTGCTTCTTCAGCTTATCGATTGTCTCCAGAAACACGGGAAACGAGACACGGCACTTGCTTACCACGTCGTCGTTCGTGATAGTCTCCCCATCAAACGCATAGCCGGGCCGCCTCTTTGCCTGTGCCTCATTGCTTTTCGGCGTTTCACCATTCTGCTCAGTTTGTCTGTCCAGTTCCGGTTTCAGGTCCTGCGGCCAATGTCGGGGAGAGACATCCGACAGCACAAAATGCCTGAAGCGATTCTCGAAGTCCTGGAACACATCTTCACGATCTGACTGTTTCACCAAGTCAACCACATGCTGCCGGATCCCCATAATTTGTTTGCAGTGTCGGCCGTCACGGCTGTCATGATTGGAAAATATTTCCGCGAGGCACCAAAGGCACTCGGGATCTCCTTCCGTTGCACTCATAATGTATGACTCCAGGCAGTCCTGCATCTGCCATCTTGCGGTTGTGCGGCAGAAATGTCTGAGCAAGTCAAACGCTGCCCTCCGATTTACGGCAAGAACAGCTTCAAAAACCTCCTTGACCAAGTATTTGGTCTCCCTGCCATCAGTCAAGTGGGGCATCCAGCGCACCATTGACAATACACGGGCGCACCGTTCCAGGGCCGTTTCCGGCTGCCGCCGATTTACTAGCTTAAGGACATCGATTAAGTATAGGAGGGTGAGGTCTTTGTGATACCCGTGAATCAGCGAAGAGCGGATGCCGTAGCGTAGCCACTTCTTAGCATCTGCCCTCATTCCGCACTTAGCCATAAGGGCCGCAAGCTGGAGAAAATGGTCCGATCGACTGCCCCCCTTCAAGAGGGTTGAACTCTCATAGGTAATTGCACAGCTCTTCAGGATCGGGACCAAGCCGGGCCGCACCCCAGGGCTCTTTGCAAGGATTTCCCATAGCCTTAATTCAAAGGTATAATCTTGAATTGATTCGTCTATACCGAAGTGCATAGTCCAGAGCAGTGAATTGCGCAGAGATTCGAGTTCCGTCACCCAGTGTATCAGTCGTTCTGGATAGCGCCTTTCAACGCATTCGGTCAGCAGCCCAACGCTTAAGAGCAGTACGTCCCTTATGAGTTCAATCGATTCAGGGATTCTTTCGCCGTCGCCTTGCTCAGCTCTAACGAGTATGGCAATGCTCTGGCGAGCCTCTTGATACCAGTCATTCTCGTCAGAGCGTAGCGACCTCCCTATGCATCGGCCTGCCTCGAGGAGATGATGGAGGGCAGAGGCCCAGAGAGTATGGTTCTTACCAACTAGGGTGCTGCGAATCTCATGGAATATCGGGTTTTCCTCATACCCAATTGTGATGAATGAGTACGCATACCATCTGAGCGTAGGATCACTTCGGGAAAGATAATCGGGGCTTTCTGTCTTTGGGGCTTCTATTGGCCCAGCAACAGTAGCTACACCGGAAGGCAGAATCCCTGCTTTAGCAGCGTAGAAAGCAAGCTCCACATTACCGACCGGCTGCTCCTGCGACAAATACTCGGAAACATTTACCCTCAGCTCCTCAATGCGGTTGTGTTGAGCCAAAGCCCGAATCAACAAGTATCGCACGAGCTTGTGTGGGAAGAGTATCTTTACTCTCTTGAGCTTAGACCACTTCTCCACATGTCCGAAGTGGACAAGAGCGTCGATATAAGCCTCTAACTGCGGTGCATATCCGGGAGCGAATGGGTCATTTTGTTCCAGGGTCCCGGGGGCCAGTCTGAACTGTGATAGCCATCGAAGCGCTCTGGGCAAGGCCTCCAAGTAAATTCCCAAACATCTCGCGATTCTAACGACCTGGGACTTGATGTCACTTCCGATTCGGGTATCGACGCCCCGGAACTCATCCGTGAATACCTCGAAGAGACGGTTTCCAAGCTCCCTCTTTCCTTCCTCTGCGAGGCTGAACATGACATCAAGCGCTGTGCGAGGTTCTATAAGCCAGCGATTGGCTTCCGCTGAATAGGCGAAGCTCATAACCTCCTGCTCGCGGCCTAGTGCGAGCAGTGCATTTGCGAGGAGAGTGTGATCGAGATTGTGTTCAAATCGCTCCCACGTTCGGTATCCTAACGGCCCGAGTCGACTGAGCCGTACGATATTGCGGCTCTTAAAGGCTGACTCGACGGCCCAGTGTATGGCATCCAGAATTTCCGGAGATGGCCTGCAGTGCATTAACGCACGATCAACGAACTCAGTGTTCACCTCCTCCAAGACGTATATGTAATCCTCGGCCTCGTGGGAGTACTCGAAAACATGACTGAACCAACGGGGCGAATCCTTGTTGGCCTTGAGAAAGGATGCGATCTGACCACGTATCTCACGTAACCAATCATCAGAGATTTGACCAATCATAAATTCGCGGAAGCTATTGTGGAAAACGGTCAACCTGTCTTGGGTGGGCCTCAGAAGGTGGCTCATGCATTTGAACGCGTCCTCGAACGCTGGCCGTGTCAGAGCCCCCTGTATTCGAAAGAGTTCATCCCTGTGCACACTGAAACGCAAGCAAGCCATGACGGCACACAGATGCCTTGCCTCACCCATGCCAACACGCTCAAATTCTTCCCACAAAAGCTCGTAGTAGCGACGTATGTCGCCTCCGGCCGCAGGGGCTAATGAATCCAAAGTCTCTGTTGGCGACTCACTCGCAATAAGTTTCTCCGCCACGTACCACAGATAAAGAGGCAAGCCTTCGCACTTCCTGTGCACCTTCACAATGTCGGCGTGAGACAGCTCTGAGAGTCCTCTCTTGGTGCATAAGTATTCCTCTGTCTCCGCTTCGGAAAAGAGGGGCATTTGGATATGGCTGCTTGGATTTTCTCTCGCGCGTTTAAGGAAATGGGGCCATTTGTGCAGCTCTTGGGTCCCCACAATAATGGTAACACCTGAGGGAACGTCGGGCGGAAGAGTTGAAATCACCGTGTCTCTGATTTCGGGCTGCAGTCGTTCAGCATGATCCAATCCGTCCAGAAAAATTATGAATCTTCTGTTTTTCTGGGTGAAATGTTTGGCAAGGGTTGCCAGGCTTTCCAGAAAGTTACTTTCACTGTAATCGAAACGCCTTTTGAGGACGTTCGGATATCGCCGGTGGAACTCACTCAGAAGATTCGCACGAAGGCTTTCAGCCTGAACCCGCATTTTTTGCGCGTTATCGTTTACACCAACGAAACAGTAGTAGCTAAAGATCTCGCATTCGCGTCTGTCAAACCGGTTGAAGTACGTGGTCAATGAGGTGGACTTACCACTTCCGGGAAGGCCGGTGACAATCAGGTATCCGCCGCTGATCTCAGGCAGCACCCGGTCAAGTTGCTCTGAAAGGGACCGCTGCTCTACGAATTGCGCAGAGTTAACTGGGAACACTTGGGGCATAAGCAGTTTGCTCTGAAGTCTCTCCAGAAGCCTGTCTATCAAATAGGGTGTTATAGGGTCTCGGGAATAAAGTGCATTCTCCTTGATGGCATCCCTGAGGTCAAAAAAGATCGAGTCCTCCGACAACCCCAACTCTTTGTCCAGAAAGTTTCTGATGTGCTGCTCTAGGTCCGGAAGCATTGGTTGTCGCAACATAAACCGGAACTCACCCAAGAAGGTGGTGAAAGGTTCGGCGTCGAGTCCTGAGGCAGTGGCTAGCTGCGAACGGATTTCCTTAGCATCCCCCCGACTTCGGTCCTCGATGACCTCACACGCAAATCCCGTTCCTTTCGCGTTCACAAGGTCTACTAGAGGTGCATCAAGACCTCGGTTGGAGCAAAGGTAGGCAGTACGCTTGTGATTGGGGAACCGTTCCCTCAATTTCTGCCAACTGGCAGCGAATTTTCTGATGCTAACAGGGCTCTCCGGGTTAAGGAAGTCAGCCAACTCATAGACCGAAAGGGGTTTGACGGCATACTTGACTTGGTAGGCGAGGATATCTGATTCCTGGAAAAGAACGATGTCATCGAGGTTGCCAGACTTTTCGTACTCGAGATATATCTCGAAAGGCTTTCGATCGACATACGCTTCAAGGACTAAGCGTAGCGCAGTAAGGTCCTGATAGTCATCTCCCTTTCTTCGGGAGCTTCCTCTTTTGCCTGATTCCGACATAACAGTTCCAATATGCTCCGGTCCTTATGGTTTTCGTCTATGACCGGAAATAGATCTCCACTCTCACAGACTTCGTTTGTACGCGAGGCATTAGGTCATCCCGAACTGCATCACGATCCGTATAGGCATCATGTCGTCCGACCAATTCCACACCATTGTACTCCGTTACGTCATTAACTCTCCCTTAGCCACTCCTTCTCCACCACAAGACCGGCTGCAACTTCAACGAGCCACAGACCTCATGAGACTACGGGCGGCTCCAGTGCTTCCAGTTCTTTACGGGCAGAGCGCGCAAATGTGATGGAATAATCAGCCGTTCCGGGTCAGTTTGCCCTTTTGGCGCAGCCGCTTCTTAACGGCATCCAAAGATTCGCGCGGTTCGTCCTGCCGCTCTTTAGCCAGATCGGTGACTGCTAGATCGCAAACAATTTGCCGTATTCGTCTCCTCGAAGACTCCAGGACCTCTTTCTCCAGCTCCAGCGTCACGGTTCCGTTGTAGCCTTTATTCATCAGCGCACCGAATATCTTTTGAAAATCAATAATTCCCTCTCCGATCGGGAGATGCAGATCATCGTTCACACCTCGCCCCCCCCTATTGTCATGAACGTGAATGTGTTTTATGGAAGCAGAAAGTCTCTCGATGATGTCGAACGAGGTGTTGGTGCTGCTTAGGAGTTGTCCGTGCCCGACGTCCAAGGTCAGACCGAGATCCGGGACAGCTTCCAATATCCGTCCTAGATCTGCTGCGGTTTCGGAAAGGTTTTCAAGACCTATGAGCACACCGTTCTCACGGGCATAGGCGCAGATCGCCGTCAAGAAACGTCGCTTCTCCCCGCGTGCTTCCGAATTTACAAAGCGAGGATCCAGCCAGAGATGGATAGTGAGAAACGCTATTTTCAGCTCACGTACATCATCTACAGTCTTCTTGAGCGCGGGATAGTAGATCTCCCACAAGTGATTGATATCGTTAGGCGGCCCTTCCTGAGGACCATGAGCAATTAGAAAGTAGCCCGAGTTAAACTCATTAGTGATCTCTGAGGCAAGCCAATAGGCGCGCGATTCGGCATTTCGTAGGATAATCTCGCCCAGGTCAAATTTTCGATCTCGAAGGTACTCGATATCATCCAGAAATTTAACATGGCCCCCGTAAAGCATAGCCATACCTGCCCGAAAATTTGTATTCCGACAAAGGCGGCGGAATGGAATCCTTCACCGCTGAGAGCGCCGGGTGCCACTGCTGGCTTGCCCAGCAGTGATCTTGAAGCAGGCACTGCTGGGCAAGCCAGCAGTGGCACCCAAATACACGATCATATTTCCGGAACGCAGTAATTAGAGCAAACTTGCATGCCTGCGTTGTTTTCGCTCCATCTCGCTGCGGCACGAACATGAATGCGATGTGCCACAACTTATGGAAATTCAGGAAAAAATAGAAGTCTCTGCGTTCTCTGCGCTCTCAGCGGTGAGTCTTATTCCAACCCAATTTCTTGATCCGTGAGATAACAGGCCGGGTCCGGTGCCCACACATCTCCGAAGATAGCTTCCGCCCGAACTCTGAAGTTGCCTCCGCAGATGTCCAACCAGCGGCACCGGGCACAACGCCCTTTCACGTGCCTTTTCTTTTCTTTGAGTTTCATCAACAGCTCGTCGGATGGGTCCGTCCAAATCTTGCTGAACGGGCGCTGGCGAACATTTCCAAACGAGTGGTGCCGCCAAAATTGGTCCGCGTGAACAGCTCCGTCCCAGGACACGCAGCCGATGCCTCGGCCGGAATTGTTGCCCTCGTTCATCTCAAGGAGTTGCAATACTTCCGCGGCTCGCTTCGGATCTTCTTTTGTCAAACGGAGGTACGTGTACGGGCCGTCTGCATGATTGTCCACAGTAAGGACTTCCACCGGCTGCCCCTTTTCGTGAAGCATTCTGGTGCGATCCAGGATTAGATCCACCACTTCTCTGGTCCGCTCGTGATCGAGGTCTTCGTTGACGAGTTCCGTGCCCCGGCCGGCATACACCAGATGATAGAAACAGATCCTCGGGATCCCTTTTTCTTCCACAAGATCGAAGATCCCTGGAATATCCTGGATATTGCGCTTGTTGATGGTGAACCTCAACCCCACCTTCAAGCCTACAGCCTGGCAGTTCTTGATTGCCGCCATGACTCGCGAAAATGTGCCTGGAATGCCTCTAAATGCATCGTGGACTTCTTGAAGGCCGTCCAGACTAATTCCCACATACGACAAACCGATATCTTTGAGCTTTTCAGCCAGAGCAGGGGTGATGAGAGTGCCGTTCGTGGAAAGGACCGCTCTCCTGCCTTGCTGCGCCGCGTATCTGATCAAATCGAGGATGTCAGGGCGGATTAGGGGCTCTCCGCCTGAAAAAAGAATCACCGGAGACCCGAATCGGGCGAGGTCGTCAATCAGGCTCTTCCCCTCTTCAAACGAGAGTTCACCGCTGTACCCGCGGTCCTCGGACTGGGAATAGCAATGAACGCATCGGAGGTTGCAGCGACGGGTCACGTTCCATACTACGACCGGCTTTTTATCGATGGAGAACTGCAGCAGGTGAGAGGGGAGATCTTCGGACCGGCGTGCGTAGCGCAAAGGATCGGAGGCTTCTACCGCGCCGCAATAAAGTTTTGAAATTCCAATCATACGGGACCTCATGTGGGAGACTTATAAGTAAGGATAACGCGTACAATAATGACTTGCAACCAAAGCAAGTGAATGGAATCAGTACTTGACACTTGTGATTTTAGATACTATAACCATCCCATGTCCGTGGAATCGAGCAACCTGGCTGAACGGATTCGCCGCATTATCAACCGGCTGATTTTCTTGGAAAAGCGTAGCGTTATTCAGCAAGAGGGGGTGCGGCTCCACCCCTCGGAAATCCATTTGATGCAGGTCATTAAGGAACGTCCCGAGCTAAATGCCGGCGAGATGGCGCAACAGCTCGCAGTTAGCAACGGCGCGGTATCCCAAACTTTGGCCCGACTTGAAAGAAAAGGAGTTATCACGAAGTCCCGAGATCCCTCCCTCAGAACAGAGTAACTGCGATGTTTACCGAGCCCGGAAGGATGGCTATACAGCGTTTTGAGGAGGAACGGGCCTCGTCTGTTAGGTCTTTCTCTAACTACCTTTCCAGTCTCTCCGAAGGGGAAATGAAACTGATCGACAGCTTCCTTTCGCACATGGAAGAATTCCTCGCAGAGTTAGAGTAATTTTTTTTGCGTTGTGTTTATAGCATCTAAAACCAACATTATCATGTTTTCTGGACTTAACCTCAAAAAGCAATGAAAGGAGCGAGCATGCGTAACAAGCTGATGGCTGGGGTGTGGCGCTACATCCTGGGTGTTCCGCCGTTTCTCTGGGAAAAACAAATTCAGAGAGCTGTCCGCAAAGTGGAACGTTCCACTCGATTCATGACCGCGGAGCACAGGCTGGTTCATCACTACGTGGTCAAAGAGTTGCCGCGCTACAGTAAGCCCATGGCTCCGGACTTGGTGGCCCGGAGATTGAACCTAGATCCGGCGCGCACTGTGGAGATACTGGAGGACTTAGAGAGGCACCTGACCTTCGTGTACAGGGACAAGGAGGGAAAAGTGACCTGGGCTTATCCCGTGACGGTGGAAGAAACGCCCCATTCCATAACCTTCCATTCGGGAGAGGAGTTATACGCTGCTTGAGCGGTAGACGCGTTCGCGACGCCCTTCGTGCAGGGGCGACTCAGGGGTGACGCAGTGTCTGTGGGCGTGGTATCTGAATGCGCCCATTGCAAGCGAACCATGCGTATGGAGATCGACAGTGATATGAATTGCAGGTGTCAGGACGGGGATTGCAGCCCTATAATCTTCGTTCCTGAAGTGGATTTTCAAACTCTGAAAGATCCAAGCATAATAGATTCGTTTTGAAAGGAGAGCGTTTTCTTCTGGTCAGAAGAACATGCTAGAGAATACCGTAGAGAGACTCACAGGGTGCGGGGCTCGTACTTCACGGCTCGACAAATAGCTTACTTGAATACGCGAATTCAGAGCGCTTTATTCGGATGGTAGGTTTGCCGTGCCGGATCTGACGAAGAGGCTTTTGGAAATCGGTTACAGACATCTATGATGAATGAAATCATCATTGAGTTTGCGTCTGTCTTTCTCGGTCCCGGGCTCGGCCCGGGAACCAGGCATCCAGTGGGTACTCTCAGCCGGATTGGCCTGCTTGCAAGCTGCTGAAGAAATCCTCGAGAATCTTCGCGTGGTCAAAAGCCAGTGGGGTAGGGAGGGTCTGCCGGTCAAATAGGCCAATGTCCGCAGCGTCATCCGCGGCCTTGGGGACTCCGTTTGCCTGGCCGGTAAAAACTACGCTGAGCGTATGTTGGCGCGGGTCTCGATCGGGCGCGGAGTAGACCCCAAAAAGCTCCAGTCGCTCAACATCCAAACCGGTCTCCTCCTTCGCTTCCCGTAGCGCCGCGTGCTCCGCGGGCTCGCCGTAGTCAATAAAACCGCCGGGGATTGCCCAACCGTGCGGCGGATTCTTTCGTTTTATGAGCACAACGAATCGGCCGACCCGGATGATCACATCAGCCGCGGGTATAGGGTTTCTATACACAGTGACAAGCCGGCCGCAGTTGGGGCAGGTAACACCTTCTTTCATGGATTTGCTCCTGATGGATGTGATGGCGAGAGGATACGCGGGAAATTGAAATGATGCCAGATTATCCTGAAAAAAGAGTGTGGCCGTGTTTTTTTTGGACGAGGGGGTTGACAATTGGGACGGATATTGGCACTCACTAAGGTAGAGTGCTAACAAACTCGAGCACCATACTTTTAACTAAACACCAGGAGGTAAAACGATGAAATTTCGCCCTCTGTATGATCGAATCCTCGTCGAGAGGGTAGAGTCGGAGGAAGTTACCAAAGGAGGCATAATCCTCCCCGACACCGCGAAGGAAAAACCTCAGCAAGGTAAGATTATTGCGGTCGGTTCGGGCAAACACACAGAAGACGGGAAAGTCATTCCTTTGGAGCTTAAGGCAGGCGACACCATTCTTTTCGGGAAATATTCAGGTTCGGAAATTAAGATTGAAGGCACAGAATACCTGATAATGAAAGAAGACGACGTATTGGGCCTAGTCGAATGACGACCGCTGCGCTTTCGAAACCCGACTCACGTTTCAAATCCAAACCACGAAACAATTCAGGGAGGAGCAAATAAATGGCCGCGAAGATTATCATGTTCGAACAACAGGCCAGAGACAAGATCCTGAAAGGGGTCAACATGATGGCCGATGCTGTGAAGTCTACTCTGGGCCCCAGGGGCCGGAACGCGATTCTCGAGAAATCCTGGGGCGCGCCCAACGTTACCAAAGATGGTGTGACTGTGGCCAAGGAGATCGAACTTGAAGACAGGTTCGAAAATCTCGGCGCCCAAATGCTCAAAGAGGTTGCTTCCAAAACTTCCGATGTAGCCGGCGATGGTACCACCACAGCGACTGTCCTGGCTCAAGCCATTTACCGCGAAGGCATCAAGATGGTTGCCGCGGGTTCGTCCCCTATGGACCTCAAGAGGGGGATCGAGTCGGCGGTGGAGGCAGTCGTAAAGAACCTGAAGAGTCTGTCCAAACCTACCAAGGACAAGAAAGAAATTGCCCAGGTGGGCACGATTTCCGCCAACAACGACCCCACTATCGGGAACATTATTGCCGAAGCAATGGAAAAGGTTGGAAAGGAAGGGGTCATCACCGTCGAAGAGGCCAAGGCCATGGAGACGACCTTGGAAGTGGTCGAGGGAATGCAATTCGACCGTGGATACCTGTCTCCGTACTTCGTCACCGATGCGGAGCGAATGGAAGTCTCCTTGGAAGAGCCTTATATCCTTATTCATGAGAAGAAGATTTCCAACATGCGCGATATGCTGCCGCTACTGGAACAGGTAGCAAAGATGGGCAGACCGCTCCTCATCGTTGCTGAAGATGTCGAAGGCGAAGCACTGGCTACACTTGTGGTAAACAAGCTCAGAGGAACCCTTAATGCTTCCGCGGTCAAGGCCCCTGGCTTTGGTGATCGTCGTAAGGCGATGCTCGAGGATATCGCCGTGCTGACCGGCGGCCAGGTCATTTCCGAGGATTTGGGACTGAAACTTGAGAAGGTATCAGTCAATGACCTCGGACGGTGCAAACGGGTGGCGGTGGACAAAGACAACACCACAATCGTTGATGGTTATGGTGCAAAAGAAAAGATTGAAGGTCGGGTAAAGCAGATTCGGACTCAGATTGAGGAGACCACCTCGGACTATGACCGTGAAAAGCTTCAAGAAAGGCTGGCCAAGTTGGTCGGCGGAGTGGCCGTCATTAACGTTGGGGCCGCGACCGAGACCGAGATGAAGGAAAAGAAGGCCAGAGTTGAGGACGCACTCAATGCTACCCGCGCTGCGGTGGAGGAAGGCATTGTCCCGGGTGGTGGCGTTGCTTATCTGCGATGCCTGGGAGAAGTGGAAAAACTGAAACTGGAAGGGGATCAGGCTGTCGGGGCCAAGATCGTTCGCCGTGCATTAGAAGAACCTCTTCGCCAAATAGCAGCCAATGCCGGTCACGACGGCTCCATCGTCGTTGACAAAGTCAAGTCAAACGAAGGTGCGTGGGGCTTCAACGCTCAAAATGAACGCTACGAAGACCTTCTGGACAACGGCATAATCGATCCTACCAAGGTGACCAGATTGGCATTGCAGAACGCCGCCTCAGTGGCGGGGCTCATGCTGACAACCGAGGTCATGGTTGCAGAGAAGCCCAAGGATAAAGAGATGCCGCCTATGCCCGGTGGTGGTATGCCGCCTGGTGGTATGTATTAATCGGCTGCCGGGGGACCGGCCAGACTCTGTCCCGCACAGCAACAGGAGAGGGGGAAAATTGGCCCCCTCTCCGACTTGTGCGCAGCGAAGATCTATGTTCTTCAAGCGCCATATGTTCGCCGTGCCGTTTTTTTACCCCTTCTCTTTATACCTTATCAGGGGCCCGAAAAACTCCGTCTCACAATAGTGGCACCTCAGCGTGAGGGGGTCTTGGCTGACTACGAGAAATTTCCCTGGAACTTCCTCGTGGTTGGTTATGCAGAATCGGTCGGGGCAAACGACGATGTCTCCGATCTGATTGGGGATTTCGACTTTGTGTTTTTCTATGACTTGCCCATCTGCTATGCGAGTTATTGTAGCAAAAGGGGCTATAAGCGCTACCACATTGAGCATATCTCGCGACAGGCTCAGATTTTCCACCTTTATTATGTCCTTCTTCTTCATTGACGGGGACTCAAAGTTTGTACCTATGGCTATTATATCTCCGGTTTCTCGTGCGAGAGCGTTCAGCGCCAGAACCCGTACGATGAGGTAAGCTTTGCCCGCGGGTATGTGGTCAATGACTATACCTGTTTCAATTTTTGCAATAGTGATAGGCCTTTTTTTCATCGAACGGCTCCCAGGATCATTGCAAGCAGTGTTTCCCGCACGAAGAGCCCGTTGCGCGCCTGCTGGAAGTAGTAGGCGTGCGGGGTGTGATCAACGTCCAGAGCTATTTCGGTCACGCGAGGCAGCGGGTGCATCACTTTCATGTGCGGCTTTGCCTCTTTCAACATGCCCGCTTCAAGCCGATAGATGCTCCTGAACTTCTCTGCGAGCGCTTTTCGTTCCTCAAGTCGCTCTTTCTGTATTCTTGTCACGTACAGAATGTCTACCTCGGAGATAAAGTCCTCTATTCGGCTCCCCTCATCGACCCTTATGCCTCGATCCGAGGCCGCTTTGCATTTGTCTATCAGGGATCTGGGCATGGCTAGATCGCGGGGAGAGATGAAAAACAGCGTGCAATTATCATATTTCAATAGGGCTTCGGTCAGGGAGTGGACGGTGCGGCCGTTCACCAAATCCCCGACCATAGCGACGGTCAACCCATCCAACTTTCCTTGGGTCTCCTTGATAGAATACAGATCCAACAGCGTCTGGGTGGGGTGCTGATTCGGGCCGTCGCCGGCATTGATCACTGGAATGTCGGCAGCCTCAGCCGCGAGGCGAGCTGCCCCCTTCAGCGGATGACGAATCACGATAACGTCAAAACCGTACCCGTCATGCATCTTCACCGTGTCCCACAGTGATTCCTCTTTTACAACGGAGGTGATGTTGGCATCGTAGAACCCGCCGACCTCTCCGCCAAGATTGCGCATGGCGACCTCGAAAGAAGTGCGGGTCCGAGTTGACGGCTCGAAGAACAGCATGGCCGAGACCTTGTCTTTACATAAGCTCTTCTTTTTAGGATGATTTCGGACTGTTTCGACTTTCGAGAGGATCTCGTCTATTTCCTCACGGGTCAAATCATTCATCGAAATGATATCCCTGTTTTCAAAGTTCATCCTTGCTCACCTCGAAAATCGACGGCACCGACTTCTCCGGTCTGTTAAAGACCGACATAGTTAATCTCTTCGCCAATCTTTTAGGAACAGCCCCAACTCGACCGTACGCGGATCAGGTCAGAAGACATGCTGTTTCCCTCGCACTACGGTTCCAGTGACTCTCGCTGGAAGAGGCACGCCATCGAAGGGAGACCATCCGCAGAGGGTCTTTAACGCGCCTCTCCCTTTGATCTGACTTCCTTCCACCAGCGTGGAGTTTCTCATATCGAGAATGGTTAGCGACGCGGCGTATCCCGCACCTATCTTACCTTGTGGCAGGTCCAGATCTTGATGAAATAGCCCGGCCGGGGCTGTCGAAAGAACCTCGGCCACACGCACCGGCGAGAATCCGCGCTGGTTCATAAGCCATCCAGCGAACGGGCCCAGCGTGTCCAGGTGCGGCATACCGGGAGATCCATTCCTTTTGTCGTCCATTGTGTGCGGAGCATGATCCGAGGCCAGCACATCAATCACGCCTTGTTTGAGAGCATCCAGAAGGAAGCGTCGATCACTTTCCGGACGCAAGGGCGGATTACATTCCAGTAGCGCCGATGCGGAAACATCTTGTTCTCCCGCCGCAAAGATTTTCCCATCTTGGACGCTGAAGAACAGGTGGTGCGGCGTAACCTCGCAGGTCACGCGGTCTTCGGACGTTCGGTTATAGTCTCGAATCAGAGACACGGCTCTTTCCGTAGAGACATGGCAGATATGGGTGTGTAGTCCGAACTTGGCCGTGATTTCAAGGATTTTTTCCACCGCCCTTATTTCGGCCTCCGGGGGTCTGGTTTTCCATCTCGGCCCGGGCCCTGGGGCATGTCTCAGTATTTCCGGGTCCTCAGCATGAAAAAAAACCCGGCACTTATTGTACCGGGCCAGGACGTTTTCCAGATCGCCCCACGACGTGAAGGACACCGGGGAAGGGGCCGCATCAAGATAGACCTTGTACGGTATGTCTTGCCACGGTTCGGAACGTTCGGTTACGGCCGCGAATAAGATGACCGGACAGATAGATGAAGCCGAGAGCTCTTTCTTCCGAGCGTACGCCTGGGCATTGTCCGGCGGCATCGGGTCATTCGGCATGGCCGCGAATAGAGTCACGCCGCCGTTGATTGCAGCCTCACCCGCGCTTCGGAATGTTTCCTTTCGGCAGGCCACTTCCCATTGTGCCATAGCCTGTGGGTTGGAGGGATCTGGTCGAGAATATTCTCTCGCGTGAACGTGAATATCAATGAAACCGGGAAAGATGAGATCGCCTATCTCTTCATCCTTGTCCAATTCCTCTACGGACCGTATAGAGCCGCCCTTAGTGTCGAGAGAAATTTCAGCCCAGCGGACACCATCGGCAAATACTGTTCGGCCTGAAATGAGAGATTCCATTGTCTCCACATCCGTTCATGGCCGGCTCAACGCCCCGGATTAGCCGTAAACGAGAACGCACAAACCATTAGGCCGCTTATTGACCTTCGGCTGCCGGAATTGTGGCATTAACGAGGGCTGCCACGTCACGAAAGAATTTGTCGAAAGAGGGACACCGCTCGCGGCAGAGCGAGAGATCCATGCGGCTCGCAAACTCTGATTGGTGCACTGACGGCGTATATTTCATACCCTGGCAAAAGCGCTTGAGCGTTCCCTTCCCACCCAAATTCTCGGGATTGTCCGGCGTTGCCGCGTCGACTGGTATGCCCATGAATCCTCTGAAAGACTCCAGGCACCCCAGAAACCACGCCTCGAATTCCTTCTTGGCCAGGACCACCGCTACGGGCAACTGAGCGGCCTGTTTCGCACGCCTGAGCAGCTCCGGCTCCAATTTCGCCGGGCAATCTTTGTCAGCATCGAGAAGGACCAGAATAGCTCCCACATTCTTTCTTGTCCTCATCGCAAGTTCGATGGCCTTTTCCAGCTCACCCTCATTGACAATCTTGTGGCGTTTTTGTCTGATAGGTTTTTGATCCGGGTACACTGTGTACACCTTCATAAACCGTAAGATTCTACTTAGCAGAACCGGAACAGACTTCACTTCGCCGTGCCCCTCGACAATTGCTACAATCGAGCGGCTCATCGTTATCAAACCGTTTTGTCGACAAGAGATTCATCGGATGACCGAGGACCATGAGGTGAAATTTCCGGTGCCTCGTCGTCAGGGCGTATCTCATTCATTTTCAGGAGTTCCCCGGGAGAGTACAAGCGCTCTCGTATAACGTCGCGGCTCGATTCAGAAAGGGGGGCAATGACGGTCTGCCCTTTCTTCAAATAAACCATGCGAATCTGAGAATCTTCTAACTCCTTTTGGTCAAGGATTTCGGGGCTATGGGTAGTTATCAAAACCTGTTTTTCATTGGAGGCTCCCATAAGGATCTCCATGATCATTTCAAGCAGGGCAGGGTGGACCGTAGCCTCCGGTTCCTCGATGCCCACAACCTTTGGCAACGGCTGCAGCACAGAGAGGGCTAAACCCAATACTCTCAAGGTACCGTCTGACATGTCCAGGGCATCAAATTCCACAGGCTCTGTCAAACCGATATCTTGGAAAAATAACAGCTTCTCTTTATTGTCAACTGACTTAGTAGCTACCCTATGGATCCCTGGACAGGCTTCGGCAAGAATTTTGTTCAAAAACTGAACTACAGGAGGGTACAACCGGCTCCCTCTTTCATTGATTTGTTTCAAGACCGATGTTGCATTGCTCCCATCCCGTTTAAGAAGTAACCCCGAATCGGGAATTTGAAATTCGCGCAAACTCCTGGGCTCGATAGCGTAAACCCGCATAAAATCCAGGAAAAACCAGAGCTGTTGGAACTCTTCCACTCCGGCCACCAGCCGTAAGGCTAGATTGTTTGCTGAAATATGAGGTTTGATGCCTGGGACAGATGTCGTGAACTGGCCTCTGTCCATCAGAAATTCGGATCTGCTCCCGCCGGGGCCTTCTATGATGCAAGACTCGTACGCCACGGAGAAAGGTCGTGAAATGTCTTCGACCCAAGTATCTATTTCAAACGTATATTCGGCGGTAACATCGGATGCTAGCTCAATTGAAAGACTGAATCTTATGCCAGGATAAGGCGCACCGGACGTAAGGTCTTTCGCGCGATTCATGACGTGCGCCCAACCACCCCTTCGATTCAGAGCCACCTCCACAGAATCGGCCAGGCATTCTTGGACAAAAGCAAGCGCATCAATGAAGTTGCTCTTTCCTGACCCGTTGGTTCCAACGAAGACTGTAAATGGTTCAAGATCGACTCTAACGTCGGACAGACTTTTGAAGTTCAATATTTCAACCGACTTTATGCGGGGAATCATACAAACCACTCCATGAACTTATCCGTCGTGCTCAGACCTTGAGCCTTCTCAGGCAAGATTATGCTTCTCCCGCGGTTGTGCAAGCTTTTCCGCGACCCGTGGAAACAGTACTTAGGATTTCTCTTCCATAGCCTGGATGATTGTCCGGCAGAAGGCGGGCAAGTCATCAGGCTTCCGAGATGTTATGAGGTTGCCGTCCCGGACCATCTCGGAGTCTTCCCATTTGGCCCCTGCATGGATCATGTCATCCTTGATGGCAACATACGAAGTGGCTTTCTTCCCTTTGAGTATTCCCGCGCTGGCCAACATCCAACCTGCATGGCAGATCGCTGCCACTACTTTGCCTTTGTTGAATGCGTCCCGGACAAGACCCACC
Organism: uncultured delta proteobacterium; assembly: GCA_963789265.1. Taxonomy (GTDB): domain Bacteria; phylum Desulfobacterota; class Desulfomonilia; order Desulfomonilales; family Desulfomonilaceae; genus CAWBBA01. Next base: position 1,742,819 of record CAWBKB010000001.1, read on the forward strand.
ATTGCCGCGTGCAAGCGCATCCTGTCCGGAGCGTATCCGCCAGAGGGATCACGACCGCATCGAAATCATCCGCGGTCACTTCAGATGCCGATTTGTCGACCTGCACAGGGATACCGTACTTGCTGTGATAGACGGATGCAGATCCGGAGCCGACAACAGTAACGTTCACCCCTTCTTCCTTCAATCTGTAGTAAGGTATCCAGAGTTCGAAATCGTTGTAATTGTCCTCAGCGAGCAAAGCGGCCTTTTTACCTTTCAATTTCATTATCTTTTCCCCCTATTTGGTTTTTGCACAATTAGTTTCTGATTGGATCGGTAGCAACCTTCCCCCGGGAATTTCTCCGGAGACCTGTTCCATTGACTCTAGGTGGGAGAGTCTTCGACCTCCAGCGAGGCTATCCGCATTTCATCACGACCTTGGAGAATCTGGAGAGATGCTGAAGAGCAGACCGGGCAGAAGGGCTGATAAACTTCCAGTTCGAACTCTTTGCCGCACTCGAAGCAGTAAACCTTGATGGGGACGATGCTTATGTCCACCTCAGCCCCTTCGGCGATACCGCCCTTGGAAAGCACTTCAAACCCGAAAGTTATGGCTGCGGGCATTACACCTGTAAGCGCGCCGAATTCCAGGTTTATTTTTAAAATCCTTTTCGCGTTGTGGAGTTTGGCCTGCTGCTCCAGTATATCTATGATGTTTTGTACTATGGCCATTTCGTGCATGAATCGGTACCTCAACAATTTATGAAAGCTATCATTAAGGATTAGTTCCGAGTATTTCAGTTTTCAGCTTGGCTGCCTTACCCATGCAGGAAGCTGCCACTGCACCGATCTGTTTATCTCCTGGAACCAGCCCTCACCCGTCAAGTCTATGAAAGTACGGTATGTATTCTGAATGTTGCTGTTGCTGTAAATGCTAAAGGCTACGTTTCTTCCACGATATGAATAGACCGTAACCATTTGGCCGCCCGGACCCGAATAAAAATCCATAGTGGTTTGCTTGCCCGGGATGTCAGGCGCGTGATTGGAGCTGCTTGTGGTCAGGTGTTTGAACGATCTGAGGTCGGGAAGTCGATATTTTTGCGGCGCTTGCTGAGCAGAGGCCAACACAGCCAGAGACAAGAAGGCAGTAATTCCGCAAAGGATAGCACAGATTCTCGCCATAAGATACAGATCCTTTCAGTCCTCGTAACCGTTCAGCGGGCAATCAGGATTCACCGCAGAGTGCGCCGAGAACGCAGAGAGAAAAAATGGCTTCCGCAAGCCCACATAAGTAGCGGGGCTACTCAGTCAGGCCGGTAGCACCTTCAGTGCCAGAGACCGGAATCCCCTGCGTCTCACCTGGGAGAATGGCACAGAAAACAGAACCCTTAGTGATCTCTGCGATCTCCGCGGTGAACGATTACCAGTCCTCTTATGTGTGTTCAAATGGGGTCTATACCAGATTTCGATTCCTTGAACAACACGGACAACCCGCTAACTGTACGCACCCAGTTTTCAACGGGTGTAATTGTCATTGCAATAGTTGGCAAGGAGGTCGTCGGTTGCGGTGCGCCTGAAATCGTTCCAAACAATCTTGCGAAGATCACTATGGCAGATAGGATTCCGTTCGCCGAAATCAAGACCCGTACGGGAACATCCTGTTCGCGACATTCAAGGAACAATTGACAGAGCATTCGGATTGCTTCAAGATTGTGTTCTGACTCCAATTTCGAACCAAGTGGAAGATGACTATGACCTTCGACGGCATGGGCGGAGATGAGTTGCGAGAGTACCTTGATTTTCTTATGTGGAATTATCGTGTGGTAGACGCTTTTTGGTACATTTATATAGAGCAAACATACGGTTCGGATACGGCCAACCATTTCAATGAAAAGGTTTGGGACCGCGTGGCTGGTCTCTCGGCAAGGGATATTATCAAGAGGTTCAACATAACCGAACCGGGTCTCGGCGGCTTTGTGAAAGCTCTGAAATACTTTCCCTGGACGATGCTAGTGGGTTACCACATTGAACAAACACCCCGGGAAGTGATCGTCACCGTGCCGGAGTGCCCGACTCAAATGGCCCGCCTGCGTCGGGACCAGGGCGAGTACCATTGCAAAGAGATGCACCGCGGCGAATTCATAAGCTTTGCGCGGGAAATAGATCCGAACATCAAAGTGGAATGCGTTCATGCACCACCTGATCCACATCCGGCGGATAGATTTTGTAGGTGGAGGTTCACCACCTCGTGAACCATTCCAAGCTTTAAGCAGAGTGGAAACCACCAGGCTCTTGCCGGGATGAGCGTGGATTCTTGACAGGCATCTTTTCGGAATGGTACCTTGCTAGGGGAAAGGCTCTCAGCTAACCCTCGGTCAAGGATGCAGACCCAGACTTAATTCCACCCTCCGTACGACGGTGACAGCTCATGTCCAAGGAAATTGAGGCCAAAGTTCTGGTCGCATTGTTGGATGACCGATACCTTCTCAGTCGGGTCCTTAGTGACGGTTTTGTGCCCGACGTGTTCAAAGACAGCAGTTTCCGAATCATCTTCAAGACTGTGTACGAGATGATTCAAATCCCCGGCCAAGTTATTGATTGGATCACCATAGAGAATACTATCAAGCGAAAAGAGTGGCACACGCCGGAGGTGGCACAAGCCATTGCCAAGTTGAGAAGCGATGAAGCCCCTGAAGCCGATCAATTGATGGCCTATGTCGATATTCTCAAAGACCGCAACCTTCGTGACAAAATGATGAAATTGTCGCAGGTGATGGCCGACTATTGCATGCATAAGGGGCAGTACAAGGACCAGGATTTCGTCGATTTTAGCAGCCGCACGATTCAGACCCTTATCGAATTGCAAAAACAAAAAGTAAAAAAGCGCATCAGCCCGGTGAAAGAAACCATCCGTGAGATTCAGAATCTAACCGACCGCAGCAAGACGGAATCCAACAGGCTTCTAGGATTTTCCATCGCCCCGTTCGATAGACTGGAGCACGTTCTTTCCGGCGTTCGAAAGGGATTCTACTACGGGCTGGCGGGACCCCCTCGCCGGGGCAAGACAACCCTGGCCCTGGACATAGCTTCGCGGCTCGCGGAAAGAAACGACTTCCCCGTGTTGTTCTACACCTGGGAACAGACAAGACGTACTCTCGCGGCCCGACTGCTCGGCCGGGAATGCTACATAAACCCGGTGAAGCTCCTGACCGAGGTTTCTCCCGAAGAGAAACAGCGTCACTCTCTGGTAACCAAGGTGATTGAGCGGTCTGCCTCATACAGCAGCAACTTGTTTGTGATCGAAGCCGGGCGACAGGACACCATCGAGCGGATCAAGGCTCAGGCTTACAATGTCATGCACGAATATCGGTCGAATGACATTGCCATTTTTTTCGACTACTTGCAAAAAATCCCGCTTGGCAGACAATATGAAGATATAAGGAGCCAGGTGAATGAGGCATCGGCTCAATTGGCCGACCTTAGCCTCGAACTGAACTGCCCGGTGTTGGCCATCTCCGCAATGGATAAGGAAGGGTGCAAGCTGGATGAGAAGCCCCCTTCTTATGACGAATTCTCTACCACTTACTTCGCCAGACCAACGATGCACAACTGCGTCGGAGGCGGCGACTTGGAATACGACCTGGATGTGGCGATGATACTTTCGAAGGATTGGGTTGCAACAAAGAATCTCCATGACCGCCTCAGTTTAAAAGACAAAGACAAGAAGGCTCCGGATCTTCCTCAGATAGATATCATCAATCTTCACGTGGACAAGAACCGAGATTCAGCGGGTGAGACTTCGCCCACAATTCAGTATGCTTTCTTCATTAACATCAACAAATTCGTGGAAGTGGGTTTCAAAACTGAAGAAGAATATTCCAAGGAATTCAAAGGATTCGCGAAGGCCGAAGACATGTTCGGCACACTTTTGGACACAGGGATCTTTAAGCTGTAGAATCCTCTCGTATAAGTGACGCCGGCAATAGCGAACTTTGGAAACCCGCCCGAAAGAAAAATCTTCCATGTACTTGAAAGAAATACGAATAAACGGCTCCGAATTTCCCATCCGCGATCGATTCCCTTTCGACATCGCAGCCTTTCAGAAAACCTGCGAAGTTGAGATTTCCTCCCCGGTGGCATTCTTTGTGGGCGAAAACGGAACCGGCAAATCTGCTCTGCTGGACGCGATAGCTCGCAGAAGCGGCTTTCTTCCCTGGGGCGGGAGCAAGATTCATCGAGTTCATAAGAACCCTTACGAGACGCAGCTCGCCAACCACATTGAGCTGATGTTCGGGCCAAGGCATCGTTACGGGTTCCATTTTCGTGCCGAGGCCTTTTTCAACTTCGCTTCCTCCCTCGATGACATTATTCTTGACGATCCCGCCCGCGATAAGTATTACGGCGGTGGGTCATTGAATGCGCTCTCCCACGGAGAATCGTTCCTCTCCTTTTTCAAGGGCTACAGCTTTCAACTGGATGGATTGTATCTTCTCGATGAGCCGGAAGCGGCGCTTTCGCCGCAGAACCAGGCAGAGTTCGTGCGCATCATTCACGAGTCCGCTATTTCGGGAAACAGGCAGTATATCATTGCCACGCATTCCCCGATCATCTTAGGCTGTCCGGGCGGACAGATCTTCAGTTTTGACTCTCCGCCCATACGGCCTATTGAGTACCGAGAGACGGCTTCTTACTTGTTTTACAAGCAATTTTTAGCTGACCCGGACCACTTTTTTCGGCGCTGACTACTGAGTTCCGAAATTTGTGGGCTGGGGCAATCATATCAAGTTCGCGTCAAAAGTTGACAGCCTGTGGCATTATCTCTCTCAGGGGCTCGCAAGGTGTTCGCGATGAAGTCCCTCAACCGGCAGGATAAGGTCCGCTCTACCGGACACAACGGCATGATGGACGCTTCGATCGTCAGCGACGTTCTGGAAAGCATGAGTGACAGCCTTCTGGTGATAGGCCGAGAAGGGGAGATCCTCTATGCCAACCGCGTTACCCGCGAGATCTTGGGATACTCGTTCGAAGATCTGCAAGACAGGGGCTTGGAAGCCCTGATCTCGGATGAGCAAAATTTTGACTTTAATCAGATTCTTTGGAGCGCTGTGCAGAATCAGAGTGTCAACTATTACTCAGAAGTGGACTATCGCCATCCGGACGGCTCAATCAAAAGACTGACCGCCACCACTACTTACTTCGTCACTGAAGGCGATCGCGAAAGCACACTTAGAGGTTTTGTAGCCCTATTCAAAGACATCACCGAGGTATTTAGACTCCGACGGAAAGAGCAGGAGCTGATTCAGGAAAAGCAAAGAATTGATCGAGAAAGAATAAGAAGCCTTCACAAACTGGCCATGGGAGTAGCTCATGAGATCAGAAAACCCCATGGTCAGTATCGGCGGCTTTGCAGCGCGAATCGCGCGAGATGAACGAAATTCTGAAGAGACCAGACGATACGCTCAGAATATTGTCGAAGAAGCCAGAAGACTTGAAATCGTCGTAGATGAAATTCAGCAATACTGCAACTTGCCTCAAATCAGAGCACTTACAGGGGAAATATCAGTAGTTGTGGGGCAGGTGGTGTCCCAAATGAGGCCAGTCGGGCTTGAAAAAAAGGTTAGGATCGAATTTCATGACTCTCTTCCCGCTCACCATGAGATGACTTTCGATCCCTTCTTGATCAGGATGGCAGCACGCCATCTGCTTGCCAATGCCATCGAGTTTTCATCTGGCGGCGGCCTGATCGAGGTCTCTCTCTATTCGGCCGATCAAGGAATCGTTTTGGAGGTAAAAGATTCAGGAGTTGGCATCTCGGACCTAGACCGTGAGTATATCTTTGACCCGTTCTTCTCGACACGGGCTCATGGTTCGGGAATGGGACTGGCCATAGTAGAGAGAATAGTCCGCGAACACATGGGAAGGATTGAAGTTGAGTCCAAGCCCGGCATGGGCACAATGTTTCGCATGGTGCTCCCTCCGGTGCTGAACTGAATGCTTCCGTGCAAGCCAAACTTCTTTGTCCCTCGAAATCGTTAGGCACCGCCGGCATAGAATGTCTGTATGAGAAGACGTTCTGCCGCGTTTCCGGTGAGAATCCTTCTAATGGATACTTAGTTTGTTTATCACCTTTCCAAAAAGTCCAGAACGTCTGCATTCAATCTCTCGGAGGCTTCAATCGGCGGCAAGTGGCCGATATTTGGATAGGTCAATAGTTGAGCGGTTCCGATCTGTCGGCCCAGATATTGGCCGTTGCCGTACGGAATAAGCGGATCAGCATCTCCATGAACAACCAGCACGGGGACACTTATATCCTTGAGCCTATCCCCGACACCCTGCCACGTCATTACCGCTGCGAGTTGTCGCTGATAGGATTCCATCGACATAGGTTTGGACGTCTCGCGAGAAACGATCTGATTCAGGTCTTCGGGATGGGAATCCATATATCCCTGCGCTGTAAAAAAAGGATAAATACGGCGAAGCCGCGTTTCAAGATCTTCATTCTCGGTGGGCATGAGCAGGGTCTCTATTTCCGGGGCAGCTCTTACAAAATTCGGTCCGCCGGCGGTCGTGGCCACTAGGATCAATCGTTCCACCAAGTCGGGATGACGCAGGATCAATTCCTGAGAAATGAAGCCACCCATGGACCAGCCCATCACATAAGCCGGTCCGAGATTGAGGTTCCGAATCAAGCTCGCCGCGTCGTCAGCCATATCCGGTATTCCGTACGGCCCAGTGCCAGGCGCACTCTCGCCCGCGTCGCGGTTGTCCATGTTGATCACGCGATACTTTTGGGCGAGTGGCTCAATTTGCTTCCACCAGACCAATCGCGAGTTGCTAAGTCCGGGGATGAGCAGCAGCGGGCGACCCTCACCGTATTCGTCATAATAGACACTATGCGATCCAGCTTGCGTAATGGGCATATCGTCTCCTTTGCTCAGGCCGCGGCCCTAAAACTCGGCCTGGTCGACATTTAGGTGTATCCGCGGATGCCCATGCAACGCTTCAATCGCGCGGCAAAGGACATTGCTTTACGGTTAGGCAAGATGAGATGAACTGACCCGCAGCCCAGATCCCTACGGCAAAGGTCCCGAAAGAAAATATTCCCAGCGAAAAAACTCCGACCGAGAAGATGCCGACAGAAAATAGGCCTGCGGAAAATATTCCGACGGAAAAAAGACCGGCTGACAGGACTCCGGTGCTAAAGAGACCTCCGGATAACCATCCCGAAGAAGTCGCTGCACTCGGCATGGAATTCGGAATAGGTGGAGCGATTAAACCTATGAGCAGCAAAATGATAAGGGCCGCCCAAATGATAATACTTACAGTACGCTGAGTCACAACGATCCCCTCCTTTGAAATTTCCAAACGCAATTTTGCGGTCACCATCAATTCACCTGTTTCAGCATATCAGATCGTTGATTCGAACAACACATATTTCTGTAAAGTGCCGTGCAACGATCCGCATTCAAGCCGCCGGGAGAGCGCCGTCGATTACCGGCTAACCCTCTAATGGCTTAGATTGCTTCGTCCTTTCACTCCTCGCGATGACAGAGAACCGAGAACTCTGCCTCGTACCAGAATGCATACAGTACCGGCTCCCCGGTCATTGACCCCCAGAGCCAAGTGGGGTAAAATTATATGCTTTTCAGGAGGAACCCACGTGAAGCCTTACCCAATCATGATGAGCCTCGCCGGCAAGCGCGTCATAGTGGTCGGTGGCGGACGGGTGGGCATGCGCAAGATCATGGGCCTTCTCGAAAGTGCAGCCAGCATAACCGTGATTGCCCCTGACCTGGAACCGGAACTGCAAGATCTAGTACGGCAAGACCAGATCGAATGGGTGCCTGAAAGGTTCGACAAAACTCTCCTCGATAGGTACCCCGAAGCCGTCCTCGTGTTCGGCACGACGGATCGGCGCGAAGTAAACATGGCCATTTATAGAGCATGCATGGACAGACAGATCCTGTGCAATATCGCGGACGTTCCCAACCTTTGCTCCTTCATTGTCCCGGCAGTGATTACCCAAGGAGACCTTATGATAGCTGTCAGTACGGGCGGAGCGTCCCCCGCTTTGGCCCGTCGAATCAGAGAAGATCTGGAAAAGCACTACGGGCCTGAGTACGGTGAGATGACACGCGTTCTTGGAGAGCTAAGAAAACTTGTTCTTCGAACCGGCAGCTCGCCGGACGCGAATAAGAAAATCTTTCGAGAGATAGTGAGTTCTGAGATTTTAGCGGCTCTTCGAGAAAACGATCGCGAGCGCGTTCTGGAAATCTTGAAGGCAATATTGCCTCAGAATGTCGATCCCGAGCCGGCCGTTGAGCAGAGGCCGAAGAATTGAGTCACGCTAGGATGCCGTAGTGGATCTGATCTTCTTTAAGCTTGCGATAGCGTTGTACTTGGCGGCCTCCGTGGCTTACGTTGTCTTCTTGATGATGTCATCGGGGAGCCGTGGCACACTAGGTTTCTGGTGCGCCCTGATTGGATTCGCGTCACATAGTCTATCAATTCTTGACAGGGCGGTCTTTTCAGGATTCTTTCCTCTGGCAACGGCCTTTGACGCGCTGTCGTTGTTTGCCTGGCTCATAGTGGGCCTGTTTCTGGTTATGCGGTACCGAGATCCCAGCCCCATCTTCGGCGCGATTGCCGCGCCTATGGCTGCGGTGCTGATGCTCTTCGCATCAACGTTCTCCTATCAAGCCAAAGAGCCGCTCGTTCCCGTCATGAGAAGCTGGTGGCTACCCATCCACGTCATCTTTGCGCTTGCGGGCAATGGGGTGTTCGCACTAATGGCCATTAGCGGCCTCATGTACATAGTCCAGGAGCGCCTTATAAAAACCAAAAAGATAGGGAGGTTTCACAGGCTGCTCCCGTCATTGGAAGTTCTTGATGTTATCAACCGTCACGGCCTTCCTTTGGGGTTCTTTCTGCTGACCCTGGGGATCATTTCCGGGGCATTGTGGGCCGGTAGCGCCTGGGGCTCCTATTGGAGCTGGGATCCCAAGGAAACTTGGAGTCTTATCACCTGGTTCGCTTACGCGGCTATGGTTCACCAACGACTTGCACTCGGATGGCGGGGCAAGAAGGCTGCCGTACTTGCTCTAGTAGGATTTGCCCTTGTTATATTCACTTTCTTGGGAGTCAGCGCCCTGATGGGCGGACATCATGCCTTCAGCGTGATGCCCACGGGTATGGGGGCAAGCCGACCATGAAGGCTGAAATACTGGTCATTGGCCTCAACCATTCCACTGCACCGGTTCAAATCCGAGAGAAGATAACTTTTCCCGGAGACGAAAAGGGTGAAGTGACTCGGTCGTTGGCTGACGTGGATGGCGTTGAAGAGGCAATGATCTTGTCCACGTGCAACAGAGCGGAGATCATCGTAACAACCGAGGACCCGGTCGAGTTGAGCGAAAAACTCATCGAGCTCACAGGGTCGATCCACGGGCTGAATCCGGAACCGTTCCGAGCATTTCTCTATTCGAAAGCAGGGGAGGATGCGATACGCCACGTCTTCCGGGTGGCCGCCAGCCTCGATTCGATGGTGGTCGGAGAGCCGCAAATTCTGGGCCAGGTCAAAGAGGGCTACAGGAGGGCCGCAAATGTCAACGCAACCGGCCCGATTCTCAACCGCCTCATGCACAGAGCCTTCTTCACGGCCAAGAGAGTTCGGAACGAAACCGGCATAGGTATGGCGGCGGTCTCGGTAGCTTATGTGGCCGTAGAACTGGCAAAGAAAATCCTGGGCGAACTCCGAGACAAGACCGTTCTGTTGATCGGCGCAGGAGAAATGGCCGAACTGGCCGCGAAGCACCTGGCCGGCCACGTAGAACGCCCAATCATAGTAGTAAACCGGACCCTGGAAAACGCCTGTGATCTCGCCCGGCGCCTGTCAGGCGATGCGCTCTCCATGGAAATGCTTGAAGACGGACTTATCAAAGCCGACGTGGTGATAACTTCTACCGGGAGTTGCGAACCGGTGATCCGAATGGATCCGCTGAAGAGTGTCATGAGGAGGAGAAGGTATAGCCCTATTTTCATTATAGATATTGCCATGCCGCGAGATGTGGAACCAGCCGTAAACAACATCGACGGTGTGTACCTTTACAATATCGACGACCTGCAAGCAGTCGTGGAAGAGAACCTCGGCGAACGCCGCGAAGAGGCCCTCAGGGGAGAGCAGATCGTCGAGGAAGAAGTGGCGAAGTATCTCAGTTGGGCCAAGAGCTTGGATTCCACACCCACGATTGTGGCCCTCAAAGAGAAACTTGAGGCCATCAGAGCCGGTGAGATGGAGCGTATGAACGGAAAACTGGCGGCGCTGGACCCTTCTCAACGAGAAGCCGTGGAAATGGTTACTAGGTCCATTATCAACAAAATCGCCCATGACCCCATTGCGTACTTGAAAAAGGCCGGAGCCCGGTCCAAGCGAAATCTGTACCTGGACATGACGCAAAAACTGTTCAAGTTGGACGTGCTACCGGCTGACCCCGCCTGCGAGAAAGACGAATCGTTGGAAGATGAAGCTTACTATCGGAACGAGGGGTAGTGCGCTCGCTCTATGGCAGGCTCGACACGTCGCCGCTGCCGTTGAGAAAGCGCACTCAAACATCAGAGTCGAATTGATGACAGTGAAAACCCAGGGAGACAAGATCCTGGACACGCCTCTGGCCCAAATCGGCAATAAAGGGCTTTTCACCAAGGAGATCGAAGATGCGCTCCTGGCGGGAAAAGTGGATCTCGCCGTCCATTCCATGAAGGATTTACCCACGGATCTGCCCGCGGGTCTGGAAGTCGCAGCAGTTATGCAGCGCGAGGACCCAAGAGATGTTTTCATTTCAAAAGATGGCCGCGGCCTTAACGAATTGGAGAGTGGTGCGAGAATCGGCACGTCGAGCTTGAGGCGGAAGGCATTTCTTCTGAACCGCTTCCCTCACTTGGAAGTAATCTCAATCAGAGGAAATGTCGACACTCGCCTGAAGAAGATTGAGACCGAAAACCTTGCCGGCGTAATGCTCGCCGCGGCAGGAGTTCTCAGATTGGGTTACGGCGATCGTGTGACGGCTTTCATGGAGCAGGATTCGATGATTCCGGCTATAGGGCAGGGGGCTCTGGCAATCGAAACTCGAACGGACGATAATCGCACCTGGGATGTAGTGGCCGCCTTGAATCACGACGATACAGCTCAATGTGTTGGCGTTGAGCGAGCCTTCCTCAGAAGAATGGGAGGCGGCTGCCAGGTGCCGATGGCCGCGCACTGCGTCACGGATGGCGATCGCCTTAAGGTGATCGCCGCAGTTGTTCACCCGGACGGAGACCCCATGATTCGGGACCTTCTAGCAGGCCCGAGAGGAGAAGCCAGTACAGGATCCAAGCTTGCCGACATGCTCATAGAACGAGGCGCGGATCAGATTCTTCGAAGCGTCCTAGACCAGGACTGGGAACCGGGTCCGACAACCGATATCATCTAATGGAGCGGAGCGACCTTATTGAAATCGTGAGCCATTCCAGTGGCTGCACCTTGCACTTTCAGAGATATCGCGAGGGTGAACTAGGAATCTTTCATGCAAAGACAAAATCCGGAAATGGAGAATTCGCGTTCCGCTCCAGGCACGGTTTGCCTTGTGGGCGCGGGCCCGGGCGACCCAGGTTTGATAACGGTCAAAGGTCTGGATAAGATCAGAGCCGCGGATGTCATCGTGTATGACTATTTGGCAGGATCGGAACTGCTCGAAGAAGCCCGAGAGGATGCCGAACTGATCTATGTGGGGAAGAAGGGTAAGGATCACACCCTGGAACAAGCCGACATCAATGATCTTTTAGTCCGTAAGGCAAATGAGGGCAAGAGCGTCGTTAGATTAAAAGGCGGAGATCCTTACGTTTTTGGTCGAGGAGGCGAGGAAGCGGAACAATTGGTCGAAGCCGGAATCCCATTCGAGGTCGTTCCGGGAGTAACTTCTGCCGTAGCCGCACCCGCTTATGCAGGCATCCCGGTAACTCATCGGGATCACGCGTCAATGATTACGTTCATCACGGGTCACGAAGATCCCTCCAAAGACGAATCCGCCATAGATTGGGATGTGTTGGCACGCAACCCCGGGACATTGGTCTTTCTCATGGGCGTTAAGAATCTTCGCAATATATCTGAATCGCTTATAAAATACGGCAAGCCTGCGCTTACGCCTGCTGCACTGGTCAGATGGGGAACAACTCCGCAGCAGATCTCCATTATTTCGACCCTTGGCGAAATCCCGCTTGAAGCCGAACACAAGGAACTGAAGCCACCCGCAGTTCTGATTGTTGGGTCGGTGGTCAACCTCCGTAAAAAGCTGGAATGGTTCGAAAGCAAACCGCTCTTCGGGAAAAAGATTCTCATAACCCGTAGCCGCGAGCAATCGAAAAGGATGGCCGACAAGATTTTCGAGCACGGCGGAGAGCCGATCCTCTTCCCCACTATAAGCATATTGCCTCCATCAGATCCTGGCCCTCTCGATCAGGCAATTGGCAAAATTCAGACCTTCCACTGGGTGCTTTTCACTTCTGCAAATGGAGTAGAGAAGTTCTTGCAAAGATTCTTTGAGCTCAAAGACGACATACGAGACATGGCTGGTCCCAAAATCGGAGCTATTGGGCCTATGACTGCCGCAGCGATTCGCCGGTACGGCCTGAAGGTAGATCTCCAGGCAAAGGAGTTCGTAGCGGAAGGGGTCCTGGATGCGCTCGAAGAAGCCGAGGTTAAGGGAAAGAAATTTCTCATACCCAGGGCTGAGTCTGCGCGGGAGGTCCTTCCTGAGGGCATCTCTCGCGCTGGTGGCGAGGTAGAAGTGGTCAGCGTTTACCGAACCGGGCTCCCCGAAAGAGGAGACGTCGAGAAGATCCGGACAATGCTGATCCGAAAGCAGGTCGATGCAGCCACATTTACTTCCTCTTCTACGGTCACTCACTTGACCAACATGATCGGAACCGATTTGCCCAGCCTGCTGGACGGAACCGTCGTGGCTTCCATTGGGCCGATAACCTCCCGAACATTAAGAGAAAACGGATTGCCGGTCCACGTGGAGGCATCGGAGTACACTATTGATGGGTTAGTTAGCGCCCTCGCGAAATACTTCAAGCCGGTCTAATGTGACACCTGATTTAGATTGGTGGGACAGTCCCGCGAGGCGCGGGACAGCCTGTCGAATGGGAATGACGGGCAACTCCGCGTTTCGCGGGACACCCTACTGTGATGAAGTACTATTCGTTTGAAAGCGCGTTTGCCTGGCTGCACAACCGGTTTATCGTCTTTGACGTTCGGCAACTTCCTTAAATATACCAAGCATTAGCTGGTGGTTAGCCTGCGCGGTATAAGCTGAAGCTGTCTGCCTTGCCGCTTGAGAGGCTGATTTTAATTGTCCCGGCTGAAGAAAACGCTCCATGGCATGGGCCATTTCATCTATATTCCTGGGATGATGCAGTACCACTCCGTCTCCACCGTCGTGGATTATTCCTGCGGCGCCGTTGAACGCCGTAGTGATCGCAGGCAACCCCGCAGCCATGGCCTCGAAGACCACCAAAGAGCACGCGTCGTAAAAGGTCGGCAGGACAAAGACGTCACTCGCGTTGTAAAAGGCTTCCGGCTCTTTGGTTGCGCCCGGGAACACAACCACTTGACTTAATCGCAATTTGTCGAGCAATCGTTGAAGGCTAGGGGAGGGTTGGGCCCCTACCGCTACCACGCCAAAGCGACCCTTACCGACTCGATCCCTAAGTCTCCCGGCAGCCTCGACCAGATACCTGAGACCTTTCTTTCTGAAATCATAGGCCAGAAAAAGGAACAAAACTTCATTATCAAACCCAAGTCTCTTTCGCCATTCCAGTCGCCGGTCCAGGTTACCCGAAGCGAACCTGGTCGGATCAATCCCGTTGTACACAAGTCTTATATCTCTCTTATCGACGCGAAAGTAATCGGCCATATCGTTCCTGACCATGTCTGAAATGGCAATAATAACGGGATGCTTGGTCATTCTGAAAGGCGCGGATTCTATCCATGCTCGGGCATGGTACTTTGGTGTCGCTAGCATAGCGACTAGCTTCAACCACCGCTTCACGGGGTTCCGTATGGCCTGAACTTTCCTGACATTGCTTATGAAATGGACACCTCCGTGAGACTGGTACACATTCATCGTCAAAGTATTTCCGAAGCCCAAGACCACATCGAATTCTTCACCGACTATCATTCTCCGGTGCCGGAGCGCAAATGCCATTATCCTTATGGAAGGGGGAATCCAGCGAGGGAGCTTCGGAATCGAGTGGAAGACAGCTCCGGCAGGTAGACCATCCCACGTGTGGCCGTACAGATGGACTTCCCAGCCTCGTGAAACCAGCGTCTCTGCCAGCGAAACTGCGTAAGATTCAGCGCCGCCTCCATGACGGCTGAAATTCTCCATTGCGATAGCAATTTTCATCGGGTCACCGAGGGGTCTGAATGACAGGGAAGATGAAACCCTCTCAAAACTATTTTGATGTTGCCCTCACCCCGACCTTCTCCCAGAGGGAGAGGGAGCTTTACAAAGCAGCTATCATAGCCCCTTCGCCCTTTGGGAGAGGGTCAGGCTGAGGGAATTTCGTGATACGATTTCATTCTGTTCACGGGTTTTGAGACACCTTCAGGTGCCCGTCCCACCAAATGTCGTTGCTCGAAACTTATTTCTTGTCGTCAATAATGAGACTCTTTTCCCAAGCTTTGGCATGCTTGAGGAAGACGTAAAACGCACTATTGACGGCAATTACGATTCCCGGTATGCCATCGAGGAAGCCCTTTTTCCATACTGCACATTCCAAAAACTTGCCCGCGGCATGGAGGAGACCCAGAAAAATGTGTGCCGCTGACGCAGAACCTTTACGATGATCGGCACTCACTGTAGAGAAACGATTGATCGTGTTCATCTGGTCGGAAATGTCGCGGTACACGTAATGAAGCAGCGGATGCTCCAGTTCCTTCACTATGCCGAATACTTCGAGCCTTTCGTGTAGGCCGTCTCCCGCCCAGCGACCGCGCCCTTTCCGGACGAGCCGGACCTTCCTGTCAGGGTACCATCCACCGTGACGGATCCACCTGTTAAGATACCGGCTTAAGCGCGGCATGGAAAATCCGGCGATATCCGGCCCGGCGCTCTTAATCGCGGCCAGGATCTCGTCAGCGGACTCCTCGGATAAAGCCTCGTCCCCATCCATATTGAGAATCCATCTGCCTTGAGCCGTTTCCAAGGCAAACTGCTTCTGCGCAGCGTATCCCTTCCACTCATTATGCACGACCCGAGCCCCGCGAGATTGGCATATCTCTACTGTGCCGTCAGAGCTTCCCGAATCCACGACAAGGACCTCATCGGCAATTGAGGCGCTGGAAAGCAGCCGGCCGATTCGGTCTGCTTCGTTCTTTGTTATGACAACCAGACTGAGGAGGAGGACCTCGCTGGATCGTGGAGGATTACTCATGGCAACAAATGATAGAAACGGTCGAGCCCATTGTCAATTCATCTTTGGCGCGGTCGGATGTACACCCAGGTAACCGGTGCGGATGTCAGAGTTAACATAATATATCTTATCGGACGTCATGCACGGAACTGACGGCTCATGATCTCAATGTGCCATTTGATTCAACGGATTCACCCGAACCTCAATGCCTATGGTACGAATGATCTCAGCAACCTCCTCAGCGTCCTGCTCGGGTCCGTGACCAACCACACGAGAACCGAGATGATCCACCTCCCAGGCTATGGCAAATGCCTGCTCCTCACTGATGCCCAGGGCCTGTATGGTTATTTGCATGACCTCTTGGTACGTGTTGTAGTCATTGTCAATAATTCGGATTTCGTAGAGAGCTTCAGAGTCACCGTCCGCGTCGTCCCGAGGTCGGCCCCCAACTCTAATGAGAGGAAAACGTCGGCTGGTATAACAATGGAGAGGAAACGAGGCATCCCCATAAAAGAAAATCCTCTCTGCAGAAAACTCGCTGTCCTGCCGATGCATTGGCCGCGTATGCTCCATGATTGTAAGGAATTATTGACCGCAAGGATGCTATTCGACTTTTAGGCTCAACTCAGGTTGGATCTTGAATGTCTTGGAAATCGTGCATCCTTTGGCAATTGCGGTAAAACCTTTGGTCTTCTCTCCCAGTTGGCTGACCACATTTCGGATGGTCACATCAATTCTCGAGATCCTATCAGGCTTCTCCTCGTACTCCCATGACACTTCCGCTTCGATGTCACGCAACTCCATCTTGTGGCGTCGAGCGGCCCAGACTACACCCGTAAGCACCTGGCAGGATGCCAAGGCAGTCGCGGTCAATTCCGAGGGATTAGGGCCTGAATCCTCACCTCCGAACTTTTCCTTCAGATCCACGATAAAGCTCCATCTCTCGGAGATGACTTCCATTTTTCTGGGTCCGATTTGTCTGAGCTTAAGATTCATCTGTGCTTCCTTCAAATGGATCACGGATCTGACAAAGCCTAGATCCGTGGGACCCAAGATCTGACGTTGGCCGTATGCTGGGTGCCACTGACCTGGCCCCGAGGATTGCCGCCAGGTCAGTGCTGGTTTAGCAACCAATCGAGGTTCCATGATTGAGAGCGAACCGCTGTCATAGTCTGCCGCCGGGAAAGAGTTCCAAAGCCCTTTCCAGGTCCGAGACCCTGAAGATAAAAAGAGCAGATTCGCTGTCCGAAAAACCCGATCCATAGGTATAGGAAATATTTATCCCTGCATCGCCTAATTTCCGTGAGACCTTGTTCAGTATTCCTGGCTTATTTTCCAAAACAAGTCCTATGACGTCGTGCATCTTAACTTGATACCCGCTCTTAGCCAAGACCTCCACGGCTTTGTCCGGATTGTCCGTGATTAGGCGGATCATCGAGTACTTAGCTGATTCCTTCAGTATTGCCTCGTAGTAATCCCGAGGCGCGACCCGTCGTCCAGTATGACTCCGGACATCGTAGAGAGCCAGAAGGTACTCATTCGCATCCTGGATGCTCATGGCCTCGATATTGACGTGTTCGTCCTTGAGAAGGGCCGTGAGTTTGGCCAGTTCTCCAGGCGCGTCCGCGAGCATTACTTCTAGCTGTCGTTTCACAGGCATAGCTCTCTCCACGCGATAGCTTTTCCCAACCGGTACATGATTATGCCTCAAGTCCCGACAAACGGGCAAGAAAATCTGTAACCATTCAATCTCGTGGGGCGGTCCCGCGAGGCGCGGGACTGCTTGGCGGAGAAACTCCTGTTTAATGGCGGGCTAGAAAGCCCACCCCACGAAGCCATCCGCAAATTCCGGCTGTAACTGAATGCATACATCTAAACGGAACCATTCACTTACGCGGGGATTTTTCTGCCCCTTGTCATTGCGAGGAGTGAAACGACGAAGCAATCTAAGCGGCGTTCAAAGGAAAAGATTGCTTCGCTTTGCTCGCAATGACAATCTCTTGCCGCGCGTAAGTGAATGGTTACATCGAAACCGACTTTTTCCTTGACTTGTCCAAATCCGTAGTTAAACTGACCAAGCGCGGAACGATTTCGCTTTGAAGGAGATTGGAAGTCAAGGAAATGAACGATTCTGACGGCCCTAGTTGTTGCAAGACAACGAGACCAAGGATGTTGGACATCAAGAAACAAAACCAAGGACCCCGCGGAAAAGTCCGGCGGCAATTGAGGTGACCCGTCCTTTAGTGTGATCCCCGTTCGCCTCCAGCCGCATCGGACTGCGGTCCCCACCTGAGAGGCGAAACTAATAAACGCGTAAAACCAACAAACTTTCGCTAGAGATGGTTCAGAGTCATGATCGGCCGGTCGAATGTGGCTAGGTCCGCTTTCCGATTGGCCGATCTGTGACTTCCAGAAGTCCTAAAGAGACCGTCCTACTGGCAGCCTTTATCGGAGTGACGGCTTGGAAACTGCTCAATTTCACACATATTATCTTAGCGGCTTGCTCGCTACGAGAGTCCTCTCCGCCGAAGGGAAAGTCCTCGGTAAGACTCTGGATTTGCTGGTAGACTTGGATCGGCCGCAACCCGAAGTGGTGAAGCTTGTCTATCGCCATTCCTGGTCCAGAGAACGCTGGTGCGGCAACTGGACTGACGTCGAATTGGTAGAGCCTCGAGGGATCAGGCTGAAGGCCGGTGCCATTCCAAAGCCCCTGGCCGACGGGTCATTCCCATCTTCCCAGATTCTTTTGAGGGATTTCCTTTTGGATAAACAGATAGTGGACGTTCATGGGGCTAAGCTCGAACGGGTGAACGATCTTCAGTTTGTCGGCTCCAATGGAAAGCTTATGCTGACGCAAGTGGATGTCGGCCTCAGGGGCCTCTTGCGCCGTCTAGGATTTGAAAACGCCGTCATGCGGTTTACCGAATGGTTTTTCGATTACACGCCCAAGGAAAAGTTTATCGCCTGGAATTACGTGCAGCCACTGGCCGATAGGGATCGCCTCAGGTTGCAGATTCCTCAGGGCAGTCTTCCTCAGCTTCATCCAGCCGATCTTGCCGACATTATCGAAGACATGGATGTTCACGAGCGGGCTGCTGTGGTCGAGTCTCTCAATGAAGAGGTCCTTGCCGACGCGTTGGAAGAAATGGACCCAAAGGTTCAAGTCTCAATAATGAGAGGGCTTGAGCCCGAAAAGGCCGCGGATATTCTGGAAGAAATGTCTCCGGACGACGCCGCGGACCTTATCGCCGATCTCCCCACCGATACCGTTAAGGGAATTTTCCAAGAGATGGACGGCCAGTACCAGGAGACTGTCAAAGGCTTACTGGCCCATGAGGAAGATGAGGCTGGCGGTCTGATGACCACTCAATTTATCGCGCTCCCCCCTGACAATACTATTGTGGACGCGCTTGCCGCCGTGAAACAAAATGCAGACAAGACGGATGTAATCTATTACATCTACGTAGTAGATCAGCGCTCCAGCCTCCTTGGTGTAATAAATCTGAGAGAACTCCTTTCTCATGAGATCTTCACCCCCCTTGAGAGAATAATGACGACCAGGTTGATCACGGCCAAAATCGATGATGAGGCCGCTGACCTGGCGGACCTGTTCGTCAAGTACGGTTTCCGAGCGATTCCGGTGGTCGATGACGAAAACCGGATCCAAGGAGTAATTCGATTTAAAGCCTTGATGGACATCGTCGCTCCGCATCTTGGCAAGTGATTCTGGAGAGTAAACAGTGTCGAACGAAATCGCCAACTCGAGTAACGCCAAAGGACAAGGATACTTCGGGCGACGAATGATAGCCTTGTGGGGTGTGCTCATCCTGCTCGGACCAGGTATTATCACGTCCAACGTGGATAATGATGCCGGCGGAATTACAACTTATTCTCTTGCCGGCGCTCAATTTGGCCTGACCCTGCTCTGGTCGCTGATTCCGATCGCGATTATTCTTCTAATCGTTCAAGAAATGGGCGCCAGGATGGGAGTGGTCTCCGGCAAGGGGCTATCGGACTTGATTCGGGAACGTTTTGGGGCCAAACATACCTTCTACCTGATGATTCTGCTGGTCCTCACGAACCTGGCGAATACTCTGGCAGAATTTGCAGGGATCGCCGCCTCCCTGGAGATCTTCGGCCTTTCCCGTTACATCACTATTCCTCTGAGTATCCTCTTCCTCATGTGGCTCGCGGTCAAAGGATCATACAGGTCGGTTGAAAAGGTCTTTCTCACTGCCTGCGTCTTTTATGTATCGTATATAGCCGCCGGTTTTCTGGTTCGACCGGACTGGTTTCACGTAGTCAGGGCTGTGGCTGTCCCGACTTTCAGGACCGATTCCGCTTTTCTGGTCATGCTCGTGGGGCTGGTGGGTACCACAATTGCCCCATGGCAGCAATTCTATCTTCAGGCCTCAATCGTGGACAAAGGCTTGATGGCAAAAGACATAAGGGTCGCTCGTATAGATGTCATCGCAGGCTCAATACTCGTGAACGTGGTGGCTTTCTTCATCATTCTCGCCTGTGCGGCCACACTCTTCAAAGCCGGCGTTAAGATCGAGACCGCGAAAGATGCTGCGCTCGCCTTAAGGCCGTTAGCAGGACCTTACTGCACTTGGCTTTTCGCCTTCGGTCTTTTTAATGCCTCGATGTTTTCGGCGGCGATTCTGCCATTGTCGACTGCATACACTGTTTGCGAAGCTTTTGGCTGGGAGTCCAGTCTGGATAAGAAGTTCTCGGAAGCTCCTCAATTTTATGGCCTCTACTGTTTCACGATTTTTTTCTCGGGTCTGGTAATCCTGATCCCCACCCTACCCCTTGTCCCGATCATGTTTATTTCTCAGGTCATTAACGGTCTCGTGCTCCCTGTGGTCCTGGTTTTTATGCTACTGCTGATTAACGACTCTTCAATAATGGGGGACCACACGAACGGGTTTTTTCTGAATCTTGTGTCATGGTCCGTGGTGATCATGCTCGCGGTTTTGAGCATTGTCATGATCTTTTCCGGGTTTTCGCCGGCTTGAGACCGAATTAGCGAATGTGCTACTCAATGGCCCTCTTGGCCTCGATCGCAGCCAAATTTGTCACGGGGGGGGCGGGTAAGTGCTTGGGAAGTCATAAGGCAGCCTTTCTCGCACACACACAGAAAATGGACTTGACAGATTCATCACGTTTTGTTAGCCTCGTCTACTACTAGGCGACTTGTCTGTCAATGTCTGATCGTCGTAAACAAGGAAGGGGTCCGTCATGATGCCTGTGGCCGGGACCCTCTTCTGGTAGGATCGGCCTCAACGCCGGTTGTTTATGAAACGCCTGCAGGGAGGAACTGTCTCAAAATTCTTGAACTGGACGCAACCGTAACACGAAATTCCCTCACCCTGACCCTCTCCCAATGGGCGAGAGGACGCTAACAGAGACCTTGGATCAGCTCCCTCTCCTTCTGGGAGAGGGCTGGGGTGAGGGCGCTGAAAATGCTGACCAGGCCTAATCGTGGCACGATTCTGGGCATCATATTCGTTTTGAGACAGTTTGCGGACTCCGGCGCTACCGGACAAGTGGCACCGTACTTAGTAAATTGAGCACTGGGTTCGACTTTGATGCTATTTCTACAAGTTGTATGTTTGAGTTGCCACGATCACACGAATCGTGCTACGATAGTGCGTCCTTTTGACAGTTTTTGGTTCTAATGCAATGGGAGGATGGATCATGCGGAGGCTCACGCGCTGGATTTTATTCGCTGTTTGCGGAGTCTGGACGGTCTTTTTTGCTCCGTGCGCATTTGGATGGGAATTCGACTTGGGCGTATCCTTTAATTGGATTTACGAATGGTATGATCAGCAGGGTCATAGCGGTTTTTTCGGACCATATAATGTCGACAACGGCCCCGGTAATACGGCAAATCTTAACTTTTGGAACGGCGCGCAGTTTGACACCAACACGACCACCGGCGCGAGTGCAGGATGGTCTTACTTCTACGTGGAATTCCTGCCGAAATTTAGGGTGAACCCGGCAATCAAGTTTGAGGGCAAATATCGGCTCGCCACCTGGGGCAGTCTGATAAACAACTTCTACCATACACAGGACGCGCCCGGGGTGAACACGGCATTCACCGACGGGCAGTGGACCATGTTCTGGGTTACCGCGCAAACTCCCTGGGGTATCTTTGGGATCGGGAAAAGGCCGTGGGAATTCGGAACCGGCCTCCAGTACGACATGGATGGACTTTCGACTGAATCCATGGTTCTTGTGATTCCGTATGGGCCTCTGGACATCGGGATCGGCTACTATCCATACAGGTTCGTTGGAACTTCAAGTATTCCGGAGTTAGCTCCCTTGGGAGATCCGTTCGATTTGATAACGGTGACACCTGGGGTCAGAAGACAGTATTTTAGTCGTGCAGACAAAAGCGGGAGCACATCAACCGACGTTTTGGCTTTCTTAACTTACTCCAGCGGGCCTCTTCAAGCGGGAGTTATCGGAAACTACGGCACCTTCCATATAGGTCCGGAAGCCCCGCTGGAGGTGGCTGCAGCACAACCGGTGGGTCAAGACTCGGAGTATTGCCACGGGTCGATCTTTTCAAAATATAATAACGGCCGATTCTTCTTCAACGCTGAAGCAGCCTGGGTATATTGGACCGACCGGTATTCAGATCCAACCGGACTTTTTGTCACGAACGGCATTCATGCCACCACAAGATACATCGAGCAGTGGCGGTACATGGTTGAGTTGGGATGCTTTGCAGGCCCTGCAAAGGTCAGCTTTTTGTACGGCATGGCTCCCGGTCCGGATCGTAGGAATGGTACCTTCATTGACAGGCAGCCCGCAGCTTTTGTATGGCATCCCACTTTTGATGCTTACCTCGGCAATTTCAGTGTGTTCCGGCCCTACGCGTATCTCATCGGTTACGACTATGGATCCGGGCTGAATGCGTACAATCTCTCACGCGATGGTTACATTAGAGATGCCTCGGTCTTAGCTACCCGAATCGATTATGCTGTGGCCGCTAATCTCAACGTCTTTGGGACATTTGCCTGGGCTGAAAGGACATCCAATGGCTATAGCTGGGGCTGTATCGGCCCCAACGCCGGAGGCGGAAATTTTCCCGCTCCGTTAGATGGCGACATAAACTTCAACTTTAATCGCTATCCCGCGTCGCCAAACATTCCCGACCGCGGCCTTGGTTATGAGATCGACACGGGTTTCGCCTGGAGACTCCTTGAGGGGTTCGATGCCGGTATGATGTTCGCGTACTGGCAGCCTGGGAAATGGTTCAACTACGCGTGCATCGACAGATCGGTCGCTGGTTGGCAGGCTGGGACGGCCGGGAATTTTTTTGGTACGAGGCCGGGAAGGAGCATTGACCCGGTAATTGGCGGACAGTTCACCTTGATGATTTCCTTTTAGTCAATCCCCCTCTGCCAATCGACGGAAAATTCAGCATGAGAACATCTACAATTTTGGTCGTGTGCATAGCCGCGATGACAGCAGCGTACGGTTTGGTAATTCCGGCTCCATTCAACTTGCATCCGAGCCGATATTCGTACGACAAGTTTTATGGAATCGAACCGACTATCGCATGGTCTGCAGAGAATCGAACTCCTGCCCTGACTGAGGAAATGCCTGCACCGCGCACGGAAACATCACTCCCCTTCCCCACTCTGACCGCAGCTAGCGATAACAGTGGCGACGCGGAAGCCAACGACGGAAACGGCGACATAAAGAAAGACAGCGAGAAAGCGGACAAGAAAGGCGAAGACGCAGGGGACGAAGGGGGCTGGGATCGACTTTGGGATGTGCCAAAGCTCGGATGACAAGATAGTGCACCGCGGAGGACGCAAAGATTGCTGAGTTTTCAGTTTTCTCCACCCCTCCACGGTCGGCACGGCCAAATGTAGCCAGCGATAGTGAGATCAATTCCGGCCTACTGGGGTGAATTATCTGCGTTTTAGGCCCATACCGCGTTTCACGGAACGGTTATCCCGCGCGGACCGCTGGATTGATTGCCGGCGAGGCGTTCCTTCTTTCTTCCTAGTGCGGGGGGCAGAAGACTCACAATCCAACAACTACCTTTGCGAATTATAAGGCATTAATAGTAAAACATAACAATAAGATATTTTGATTTCTTAAAGTATTTTCTTGACTTTTAATCCTGCTTCTCCTATAGTCCCGAACTGTGAGATGGCCGTTTGGTGAAAGCCGATGGCTGTCTTACTAGACCTCTCACCCTGGATGGACACCCTCCCTCCCCCATAACCCCCCCATCCAGGGCCCAGAGGTCATTTCAATCATTGGGCTTCTCTTCAAGCCCGTACTCTTGTGTCTGGGTGGCGGTCGCCGATGCGGCCGCCATCGGCGCGTCGGGACGACGGATCGGTCCAATCCCGATCTCCAGCTAATTAGAGACTCTGCCAATGCTCCATCAAGCGAGTGACAATCCCAAGACAGGATGTGGTGCGGCAGGCACCGTGCCAGCGTACGCTGGCATGACGACAGACTGAAAGTGTGCCTGCCTTGCCAAGTTGTATTGTCAGAATTGGAGAGTCTGTGATACGTAGTTCTTGTTTGCGAGCTTGACGAAACAACTCGAGGGGGCCTGATATGCGAGATATTCTGTCGCGGTTGATAGTGGCCCTTTTTCTTATTGCATGCGTCTTGTTTCTTCGCTGGATCGGTTCGGTCTATCCGTAGAGTGCTGCGGGGGCCGAGTGATTTCGGGCAATACTCCACCGCTGAGAATTTTGTTTTCGATGCACGTCTATCCGGTGGACCACACCAAATTCTGCTCTGCGACAGTCAAGGCTACACCGGCTTGGCGATACGCTCTGATGACTCGGACCAGTGCGCCATCAAGCAAGTGACAATCCCCGCGAGGCTATGGTGGGGCATCCCGCGTTCCGCGGGATCACCCCGGACTTCGATCCGGGGATGTAGGGGCCGACCTTGTGTCTGCCCTCTTTCGGGCACCCACGAGAGGTGCCCCTAGTGCGCCTGCGAGCGTACCTAATCAGAGAGGTGCAAGTCCTCTCCAGGTCCACGCTACAGCCTGTAGCCGCCTGCAACTGCGTCGCTGCGAGGCGGGGTGGAGAGCAGCAGGGGGCGAACGACCAGTCCGTAGGCTGACAAACCCGTTTCGGCCGGGTGTTTTCGGCGAGCCTGCTAGGGAAAGGTGAAGCCTGGACGTATCTCCTGAGGCCTGAGTCGCCGGAACGCGACAATACACGGTACAGAGGTACGAGATCTGTTGCGCTGACAAACAAAGTGGCGGAAGGAAAAGCGACAACAGAGGAACACAAGGTGGTTAGGGACGGAATGGTCAGGAAGGTTGAGTACGTGAAGCAGGGAGACCTGTACGCCGGGAAGAGGCGTACAGGAGTCAGAGCCCCCATAGTAGCGTCGAGGCGCCGTAATGGGCGCGGAGCCAAGGGGGGCAGGGAGGTGGATACGTGGGTATCAGACAAGAGGAGGAGAAACCGACTCCAGTGTGCCGCGCTGTGTGCGGAACTAAACCGGCCGGAGAGACCCGAGACCGATGGTCCTGGGTTGAACCTAGTGTCTGGACAAAACGTATGTTGACGGCCCTGGAAAACGGGGTGAAAGGCGGCAAATGGTACAGCCTGATGGACAAGGTCAGCTCTCCGACGAACCTTAAGAGCGCTTTTGCCACGGTGAAAGCGAACAAAGGGGGGCCGGGCGTCGACCATCAGACCATCGAGATGTTCGAGTCCCGACTCGAAGATAATCTTAGGCTTTTGGAAGAGAGTCTTCGGACGGGAACGTACCGGCCTCAGGCCATCAAAAGGGTTTGGATACCCAAACCCGGAACGGCGGAAAAACGACCGCTGGGCATACCCACGGTTCGTGACCGCGTGGTCCAGGCCGCGTTGCGCAATGTTTTGGAACCGATATTTGAAAAGGACTTTGCTGTCCACAGTTACGGGTTTCGTCCGGGCTGCGGCTGCAAGGACGCACTGCGACGAGTCGATGCCCTGCTTCGCCAGGGCCATGTCTTTGTCGTGGATGCGGATCTCAAGTCCTACTTTGATACGATTCCCCATGATCCTCTCATGGCCCGGCTTCGGGGAAAGCTTGCCGACAAGCCTCTCTTGGACCTCGTGGAGTCGTTCCTGCGTCAACGGGTAATGGATACGATGGAGTGCTGGACTCCCGAGACAGGTACCCCCCAAGGGGCTGTCCTGTCTCCACTGCTCTCCAACATCTATCTTGACCCCCTTGACCATCTGATGGCTGGACATGGTGTCCAGATGGTGCGGTATGCCGATGACTTTGTGATCCTGTGCCGGACGGAGGGGGAGGCGCATATTGCGCTGGCTCTTGTTCAGGACTGGACGACCACGGCCGGTCTGAGTTTGCACCCCACCAAGACCCGGATCGTCGATGCGACCGCCCGAGGCGGATTCGATTTTCTGGGTTATCACTTTGAGCGGGGTATGCGATGGCCTCGGCCCAAGAGTCTCCGGAAACTGAAAGACACTCTCCGAGCCAAGACCAAGCGCACCAACGGTCACAGTCTTTCGGCGATCGTCTTGGATGTGAACCGAACCCTCGGGGGCTGGTTTGAGTACTTCAAACACAGTCATTACACGACCTTTGCTCCACTGGACGGCTGGATACGCATGCGTCTGCGCAGTATCTTGCGCCGCCGGCGTGGCGGCTCCGGCCGTGGCCGAGGTGTCGATCATGTCCGCTGGCCCAATGCTTTCTTCGCCGAACATGGGTTGTTCTTCCTTGCCACAGCCTATCGTTTGGCCGGTCAATCCGCCCAGCGGTGAACCACCAACCGGAGAGCCGTATGCGGGAGATCCGCTCGTACGGTTCGGAGGGGGGAGCGCCGGGTAACCGGTCGTTCCTACCCCTATCAATTGATGCCCGCGGTCGCGGGCATGACGACATGTAAGGGCGGGTTTGGAACCCGCCCCTACCGGTAACACGATGTCACTTGTTTAAAAGCGAATCGGTATCACACCGCACTGAATAAGCTATCCTATTTCTCTGCGTTCCCTGTGCATCCCGCGTCTTGCGACACGGTGATCCCGCGTTCCCCGCTGGATTGATTGCCCGGTGAACAGTTACGATTTTGGTTTGCCGGCAAGAGGGCCGCGTTTCTCCACTATCTGAAGATGTCCAGGACACTCTGGAGGCCCGCTCTAATTTGCGACAGCCCATCCTGGATCATCGACGTTAAGTCTAATTGCTCGCCCGTGTCCGGATAGTCACCGTCTATGACCACCTCGACCGGTTTGTCGAGCCAGTGGTATGAACCTCTGTCGTTGTGCTTCAGTGGACCTATGCCGACCAGTTTGATCAGAGTTGACTTGAACTTGCAAGGGTCCGGCAACCTTATGCAGCCTGCCGAAATTGCCCCGTAGGCATTCGCCAGAGTTACGTGGGGCGCCGGGTCCCTCCCCGGAGTGAAGCCGTGCAAACCCAGTTCGTGATACCTCTCGCACTTGCCCTGCTCGTTACAGAGAAGTAATGGAGCGAAGAATCCACCGTATACATGCGGGATATGTTCGCCCGAAACTCCGAAAAGGACCACATCCGGGTAGCAATACACGTGATTGATGAGAAATCGCCCTTCAGGAGTGGGAGAAGAAATGTCTCCCAAACCCACGAAGGTCCTGTAGATCTCCTCCACGGACTCATCCGGGTGAATCCCTTCGAAGGTCAGCTCGAAGTTGGATCGATCAATGTGTATTCTGAACGCAGCGAATCCGTGACGCCGAGCTTCGTCCTGGTTGTTGAGGCTCATTTCCTGCCAGTCTTTGTATAGCGGCGGGAGGCAGGGGTCATCGGGAGCTTCGAGGGGCGCGGCCGGCACTTCGGCTGCTGGAGGTGTGGCTTCCGGAAGTTCGGCTTCCGGCGGCTTGGCCGCTGGAGGTTCAACTGCTGGAGGTTTGGCTTCCGGAGGTTCGGCTTCCGGCGGCTTGACCGTTGGAGGCTCCACTGCTGCAGGCTGGGTACCGATCTCAGTCGGAGAAGGCGCGCTTGGGGCAGGTGAGGCCTCATCGGCAGGTTGTTTTTGTGTAGATGCCGCTGAATCGGGCGCTGGCACTGCGGAGTAAGTCGGAATGACCAACACGGCAACGATGAGGAGCAGCCCCAATGTGAGTGCCATTGCAAGCACACGGGCGTTCATAGGGTTGTCTGCTCCGGCAGCCTTCTTCATGACGGGCTGATTGTATCCGGTCTTCCATGTCCTGTCAATGAGCGCACTAGCAGCGGGTACCTGATGAGCCCGGCCTCAAATGATTGAAGCTAACCGCTTAGCAGACCATACCTGGGCCGAGACCAGATCAATTCTGCTGCAACCTTTCAAGTGCGCGGGGAATTGTCGGTTCCCTGTCATTGCGAGGAGTGAAACGACGAAGCAATCTAAACCTTAATCCAGTAATCGTCATTCCGGCGTAGGCCGGAATCCAGTCTGGACCCCGGATCAAGTCCGGGGTGACGGTGTCATTGCTTCGCTTGGCTCGCAATGACAATCTTTCACGGTTCGTAAGCGATTATTTGCATTCCGTCAACTTGACCCACGGTCCTCCAACGCGAACATGGCGTTTCGCCGGAAGAGGCAACCGTCGCACTCATGGCCTCACTGACAGGCCTCCCCTTGAGTTCACAAAATTGTGAAATCACGCTGATCCAAAGTCAAAGCGAAATAGTTGTATATATTCTGCGCCGGACGGCTTCAAAATACTCTGAAAGAGTACCACATGGTCTGCTACAAAAGACGGGCCGGCAATATTCATTTTATGGCGGATGGCTTCGATGAGATTTGAACTCCTCTCGCTGGATTTGAATCGTCCAAGAGTAAGGTGCGGGTTGAAGGGTCTCTTTTCTTTTGCAAATCCGAGAGGTTCCAGCAGGCTCTCCAGCCGATTGACGAGAGGAGGAAGGACTCCTGCGGAGTCTGATAGTCCAGCCCAAACCACTCTAGGTCTCCTCAAATCCGGGAAGGCTCCCAATCCGAGCACCTGCAAGTGTATGGAGCCCTGTTCATTAAACAGCGGTTGAGCAGCCTCTTGAATTAGCGGCAGCAGGTCCGTACGGGTCGAACCCAGGAACTTGAGGGTCAGATGGATACCCTCGGGTCGTACCCACATCACTGGACCGCGGCATTTTTTCAGTTCGTCCGAAGTGCTTTCGAGGAATGATTTTACAGTATCAGGCAATTCGATGGCGATAAAGACTCTGACTTCGTCACTGTTTGTCATAAGTTACCCCCTCTCGGTGCCGAAGATCGCGGCTCACGGTTCCGACAATCCGACAGCTCAGCGGCTATTCACTTTAAAGAGACAAAACAGTGCCGCGGGTAGTTTCAAAGCAGAGCCCCGGCACCATA
Organism: uncultured delta proteobacterium; assembly: GCA_963789265.1. GTDB lineage: Bacteria > Desulfobacterota > Desulfomonilia > Desulfomonilales > Desulfomonilaceae > CAWBBA01. The sequence continues at coordinate 1,771,614 of CAWBKB010000001.1, forward strand.
CTTTACAGGGGCTTGCGCGTAACTTTTTTGCGCTTGCGGCAGATACTCTCTGAGCTTGCGGAGCCGATCTTCATCGGAAGGATGCGTAGAGAGCCATATCGGTATTGGAGGTTTCTTGATCTTGGACATCCTCGTCCATAGCCTCACCGCCTCAGCCGGGTCGTAGCCGGCAGCAGCCATGTATATCTGTCCTATGCGATCTGCTTCGAATTCCTGGACGCGGCTGTACGGCAACAAAATACCGAGCGTTCCGCCCATTCCTAATGCTCCCAGAATTACTCGAGATTTAGTGTCAAGGCTTCCATCGTCCTTTTTCAAGATCGCGCCTCCGGTCGCAATCGCGCCTTTCAGCGCCAATTGTTGACTCAATCGCTCCCCGCTGTGCCGGGCAACGGCGTGTCCGGTCTCATGAGCGATGACCGCGGCCAGGCCCGCCTCATTTCTTGCGTAGGGAATCATGCCCGTATATACGACGATCTTCCCTCCCGGAAGACAAAAAGCGTTAGGCACATCCTTGTCGATGACTCGCACTTCCCAATCGAACTTAGGCTTGTCAATCTTCTACGCGGCCTTGCTCACGCGGTCGGCAACTCTTCGCACGATCTGGGTGAAGCGTTGGTCTTTGCATGGGGCTTCCTTTGCAACTACCTCGTTGAACGCCTTCAAGGCCAGACTGTCGAGTTCCCGGTCAGAGAGCACGTTGAACTGATGGCGCCCCGTATGGGGCACGGTGGCACAGCCGCAGGCAATGAAGAGTAGTAGCACGCCAACGATCTTCCAGAGAAACGCCATCACCGGGCGATCAAGCGTCGGCTTGCTCGATAAAACTTGATTTATCAAGTAGTTCATGTTATTTTTCTATATGATTAGATAAAGTACCCCATGCGTAGAGGTGCGCCTTGAAGTGTGAAAAATGCGGCTACATAAGCTTCGATCACAACGTTGTGTGTCCATCATGCAACAAGGATCTCAATGCGACGTGTCGAAAGCTTGGTGTCACTTACGATACCCCGGAGAAGACTTTCGACGAATTCTTTGCAGGGCCTTCTTCGTCCTACCGAACACTGCCCCCAACCCAAGAAGCGGAACTCGACCTGGATTCAGAGGAAGATTTCGAGTTCACGCTCGATGATTAATTACTGGCATACTGGAAACGTTAAGACCAGTCATGACCGATAACATCACTCCTATTGTGATTCAGCCCAGAAAACCTGCCGAGGTCCAGCCATAATCTTCAATCTTAACAGGTTTACCGCAGAGAACGCGGAGACCGCTGAGAATTCTGTTTTCCCACGCCTCTAACCGTTGGAGCACTGAAAGTCTCGGTCCGCGACAGTGAGGGCAATTCCGGCCCGACTGGAGGCATGGATGTCTCACGTGGCATTGAATAGGCTATCCTTGTTCCACTGCGTTCTCGGCGCATCCCGCGCCTCGCGAGACGGTTATCCCGCTCGGAACGCGGGATTGATTGCAGCGTTACCTTCAACCATGGTGGCGATCCTTGGATCGACGCAGGCCGACTCGCGGGCGTCCGACTAATCGACTCTCTCTTCAATGGGCCAATCACCTTTTTCCTGCAGGACTTCCTTCAGGACCTTCAGAGCGCTATTCACTACCGGCATGCCGCCGTAAATTCCGCACTGAAAAATTACTTCCGCGACGTCCCGTGGATTGCATCCAACGTTTAATGCCGCGTAGATGTGGAGTTTAAGCTCATCGGGCCTTTCCAGGACCGTCAAAGCGGCTACGGCCACGAGCTGGCGCGTGGTGTGTGGTATCTTCTCTCGAGCGTACATTTGCCCGGTTATGAATAGCGAAAGGTCTCTTGCGAGTCTTTTGTCAAAGGAGCGCCACAAGTCAAACGGTCTTTCATCCGGGAACCCTTCGAAGTAGATCTTTGCCGTCTTGGCGGTCCTAGTTTTGAGATCGTCATCCATTGATCACCTCTTGATTCTAAGTTGGAATCGGCGCGGCGAGTCTCTGGTATGATACACGCGATTACCCATGAATTCCACTCGACCGGCACCAACCGGCGACACCGGTGGCGACTTCCGGTGGGCTGCCTTCAGTTGTACCCATTCAGTCTGGTGGGGCACGGTTTCCGAAAGCGTCTCAAAACTATTCAGATGACCAGAATCGTGCCACGATAGAGGCTCATTCGTATAGTCGTCGCCCCTCACCCCAACCCTCTCCCAGAGAGAGAGGGAGCAGATCCAGGGCCGTTTTGCACTTCCCTCGCCCTCTGGGAGAGGGACACAGGGTGAGGGATTCGTGCTACGATTCCGACCGTTTCATTGTTTTTGAGACAGTTTCTTCCAGCCAGCCCCACAAGATCGAATGCTTGCCTTCGGTTCAATTTTTTCATTGCAAAAATTTCTTCGGAGTGAAAAAATATAGACAAAGTACGTCGTAATCGGTTATACGGACAGGATTAACCGCTAAGTCGGAGGGGAGAATTTTTCAGGCTTTTTGTCCAGCGATCGCTGGAAGCAAACGTTCTAAACTACAACAAACTCTATTCCCTGGCTCTCTCTCAGCAGCCAAGAAGGAGCGAAACTTATGGCAAACCTTCTCGTTGATGAGCGCGATGCTAAGTTCGTGCTTTATGAACAGCTCAACATCGAAGAACTGTGCCAATCGGAAAGATATGCGGAGTTTTCCCGAGAGATGTTCGACATGGTCCTCGATGCGGCCCAAAAACTGGCCGAAAAGGAGCTTTTCCCAACCAATCGCGATGGCGACACCCAGGGTGTTGTCCTCGAAAATGGACAAGTTAAAGTCCCTGAATCCTTCCACGCCGCTTACGGCCACTACTGCGAAGGCGGTTGGGCCGCGCTCCCCATCGACCAGGACAAGGGAGGGCAAGGCTTCCCGCATGTCCTGTATTGCGCCGTCACAGAGCTTTTTGTTGCCGCAAATCAGGCCCTTATGATGTACCCAGGCCTTACGATCGGTGCTGCGCGCCTCCTGGAAAAGTATGGTACCGAAGATCAGCAACGAACGTACATGGATAAAATGTACACCGGCGAATGGGCCGGCACCATGTGTTTGACGGAACCGCAGGCAGGCAGCGACGTCGGAGCGCTACGGACCAAGGCCGTGAAGAGGCAAGACGGGAGCTATTCCATAACCGGCAGCAAGATATTCATTTCAGCCGGGGACCACGATCTTACCGAAAATATCATTCACATGGTGTTGGCTCGGATAGAAGGAGCGCCCCCGGGAACCAAAGGGATCAGCATATTCGTGGTTCCCAAGAAGAGAATCGAAAACGGGGGGTTCGCGGACAACGACGTGACGACAGCGGCAGCGGAAAAAAAGCTGGGTATTCATGCATCCGCGACCTGTGCGCTCAACTTCGGTGAACAGGACAACTGCATCGGGTACCTGCTCGGGGAAGAGAACCAGGGCATGAAGATCATGTTCAACATGATGAATGAGGCCCGGCTGGCTGTTGGATTTCAAGGATTGGCCCAAGCCTCGGCCGCTTATCTGCATGCCTTGAAGTATGCCAAGGAGCGCTATCAGGGGCCTGAGATCAGTTCCATGCGGGACCCCAACTCACCTAAAGTCCCCATCTTCCAGCATCCCGACGTGCGGCGCATGTTGATGTGGATGAAGAGCGTTACAGAGGGCATCCGGGCATTGCTCTATTACGCGGGCTATTGTGCGGATAGGCTTGTTACTGCGAAGAGTCAAGAAGAAGCTGACAGGTACCAGGGATTCCTGGACATATTGATCCCTGTTTGCAAAGCCTGGAGCTCGGATATGGGCTTCCGGGTAACTGAGCTGGCCGTCCAGATATACGGCGGCTACGGATATTGCAAAGAGTATCCGGTTGAGCAATTCCTGCGTGATGCAAAGATAGCATCTATTTATGAGGGAACAAACGGCATTCAGGCCCTGGACCTTGTGGGCCGGAAACTCGGATACCGCCAAGGGGCCTTGTTCAACGGAATTGTTAAGGAGACCAGCGATCTTATCAAGCTCGCCCAGAAGAACTACCGCCTCAAGGACATTGTTGAACCTTTTGACGCTGCACAAAAGCAGTTGATAGAAGTCACACGTTATTTCGGCCTCAAGAGTATTACAGAGGATTTCATGACGCCGATACTGGACGCTGACCCCGTACCTGGAGCTTTTCGGCGACGTGGCAGTCGGGTTCATGCTCCTATGGCAGGCGGTAATCGCTGATCGTCGCCTGGAAGAGCTCTATAGCGACGCAAAGGCGGATACGTCTGAGAAGAAAGCGGAACTTTGCAAGGCTAACAGAAGCGCCGCGTTTTACCGAGGCAAGATAGCTTCGGCGCAGTTTTTCTCCAACACCATCCTTTCTCTGGCTAAGGGGAAGGCCCGTGCGATCATGAGCGGCGATCGCTCGGCAATTGACCTCCCGGAAGAATCGTTCGCTCTATTCTAATCTCGATCGGAGTCTCGATTATGAAAGCAAGAAAAGTCGTTTTGGTTGATGCAATACGGACCGCTTTCGGCAAGGCCGGAGAAAAGGGTATTTTCTGGAATACCCGAGCCGATGACATGGTTGTGAAGGTTATCCGTGAGCTTCTCAGGCGAAATCCTCTCGTGAAGCCGGAGATGATCGGTGAAAATGCCTGGGGAGTCTTTTGTCAAGAAAAAGACCAGGGATTGACGCTTGGAAGGACTTCAGTCATCCTTGCGGGCCTACCTGAAACTACCGCGGGATTCTCTATAGATCGCATGTGTGCCGGAGGAATGAGCGCCCTTACCACGGCCGCAGCCGAGATAGCGCTTGGCGCGTGCGATGTAGCCATCGCGGGAGGTGTCGAACACATGGGTCATCATCCCATGGGGGCAACGGCCGATCCTAACCCTCGATTTCTGACGGACAAGCTGGTCGATTCCAGTGCCATGTCCATGGGGGAAACCGCGGAAAATCTCCACGATATGTTCCCTGAAATAACCAAGGAGATGGCGGATGAATACTCCTTGCTTTGCCAGCAAAAGGCGGCCCGAGCCGCCGAATCCGGAAAGATTCGGGAGATGATCGTCCCCATGACCGTGTACACCAAAAGTGGCTGGGTTGTCGCGGACAAAGACGAACAGCCGCGGCCGGAAACCACCCTGGAAGGGCTGGCCAAACTACGAACTCCCTTTCGGGTCATGGGAAATGTGACCGCCGGAAACTCATCGGGCTTAAACGACGGTGCAGCCGGAGCTCTCTTGATGGCGAAGGAAAAAGCCGAAGAACTTGGCATCGTACCTAGAATGCAACTCCAGGCGTTTGCGTATGCCGGGGTTAAGCCCGAAATCATGGGCATAGGCCCGATTCCGGCCACCCATAAGGCTCTCAACATAGCAGGACTATCTATTGACGACATCGGGCTCGTTGAGCTGAACGAAGCTTTCGCAGTCCAGGCCGTGGCTTTCATGAAGGAATTCGGCCTACAATTCCCGGATGATCCTCGGATGAACATCTACGGCGGAGCAATTGCTTTCGGGCATCCCCTCGCCTCCTCAGGCGTCAGACTTGCCTGCCATCTGATGCACGGGTTTGCAGAAAGGCCGGACGTCGAGTATGGGCTGACAACTATGTGCGTGGGCCTGGGTCAGGGTGGAACAGTCGTATGGAAGAACCTTCAACGCAACGGCAACAAGGCGGAGAAAGAAGAGCACAAGGACAAGGAAAAGAAGAAGAAAAAGGAATAGACATCTACTTCTCGGGATTACCGGTTGCCGAACCGAATAAGAGGGGGCGTTACGGCCTAATCCAACGGGCATTTGGAATCCATCAATTTCGCTGCTCCCTCTGGAGAGAGCTTGAACGAAAGGAACTATCATGGCTGAAGCACCGACTTTATTCTATACGAATTACTACAATTCCCGCGTGGGGAAGATCGCCATCGTCACCATGGATAATGGCGAAGACTACAAGAAGCCCAATACCTTCGGTGAAAAAGCGCTTGCGTCCTTGCACGAAACTATAGACAAGATCCAAGCTGACAAGGATCTGAAAGGCATGATGCTCTGCGGTAAACATTACATTTTCGCCGTGGGAGCGGATCTGATGCAGATCCCCTTTGTAAATACCTTCGAGCAGGGCCGGCGTAACGGCGCGGCGGGCCACGCGGCCATGAAGCGGATTATGGACCTGAAGATACCTACTCTGGCTGCAATCAACGGCGCTGCACTCGGGGGAGGGCTTGAAATCGGTTTGTATTGCAACTACCGCACCGTATCCAAGGCTGTTACCGCGATAGCATTTCCCGAATGCTTCCTCGGACTTATCCCTGGCTGGGGAGGATCCACCCTCATGCCTCGGCTGATAGGTCCGGAGAAGGCATTGGAACTTATCGTGTACAACCCGATGAACCAGAATCGAATGATAGACGGCACTAAAGCCTTCCAAATGGGAATTGCCGACAGGCTCTACGATTCCGTAGATTTTTTCGACGAATCCCTTGCGTTTCTTGAGGATCTGATTGAAGGCAAAGAAACAGTCGAGCGAAATCAGCCCGACACGTCAAAGCTCAAGAACCTTGTTGACTCGGCCCGGAGCTTCCTGGACATGAGGGTACATGGAGCCACGCCTGCCCCTTACCGGGCCATCGAACTGATTCAAGGGGCCTGCGACTTCGATAGAAGCTTGGAAGAGTGCTTCGCAGAGGAAGACAAAGCCTTGGGCGATCTTATCAAGAGCCGCCAATGCAAAGCCGGCGTTTACAGCTTCGATCTGGTGCAACGCCGTGCGAAAAGGCCGGCCGGTCGGCCTGCGGATGTCAGTCCTCGCCCTATCAAGAAGATAGGCGTCATTGGCGCGGGACTGATGGCTTCTCAGCTAGCCATGCTTTTCCTCAGACGTTACGGCGTTCCTGTGGTGATGAAGGACATCAAGCAAGAGTTTTTGGATAAAGGGCTCGGGTACGTCAAAGGCGAGCTGGCAGGTCAAGTTGCCAGGGGAAAAATGACTCAGGCCAGGGCGGACTATCTCTTCCGGCTTCTTATCGGGACTCTGGACTGGGATGCGTTCGCGGATTGCGACTTCGTAATAGAGGCGGTCTTCGAAGAGATGCGCGTGAAACAGGATGTCTTTGCGCAGGCAGAAGCTGTGGTCTCTCCTACGTGCATTCTGGCCACTAACACTTCCAGTTTATCCATCACTGAGATGGCATCCCAGTTGAAGAACCCGGAACGTGTGGTGGGATTCCACTTTTTCAACCCTGTTGCAGTCCTGCCGCTCCTGGAGATCATCAAGGGAGAGAAGACTGACGATGCAACACTCGCCACAGCGTTCGAGTGCGCCAAGAAGATCAGGAAGACCGCGATACTTGTCAAAGATTCGCCCGGCTTCCTTGTGAACAGGATTCTCACAAAATTCATAGGTGACTGTTTCGAGATCGTAGACGAAGGAGCGGATTTCGTTCAGGTGGACGACGCCGCACTCATGTTGGGGCTTCCTATGGCGCCTTTTGAGCTTTTGGCCTTGGTAGGACCGGCAGTGGGATTTCATGTTGGTGAAACCCTCCACAAGGCGTGGCCGGATCGCTTCCCCATTAACGAGCACTTCAAGAAGCTCGTCGAGGCGAAGATACCGGGGATATACCGAGGCATGGGTCCTGGAAAGCAAGTATTACCTCAGGTGGCTGAAATCTGGAAAGACAAGGGCAACAAGGAGTTTGTAAAAGAAGAAATTCTGGATCGGCTTCTCACCAACCTGACGGTGGAGATCGATCTGATTCTCAAAGAGAAGGTTGTTGCGGACCCCAAGGACATAGATACGGCCATGATCATGGGCGCGGGGTGGCCGTTCTTCAACGGTGGGATAACCTTGTACCTGGATGTTACGGGCTATACCCCCAAAATCTTGCAGAAAGTGTTCTTCAGAATTTAGATTACAGAAGAAAGGGGGACCTGGTAGCAGGCCCCCTGCCCGCCTTTTGCCAAGTCACGCGCGCAAAGAAGATTTCTAGTTGGTCCTCGTCTTAAGAGACCGGTGGGTTGACCGCCGATAAGCCCACTCCGCGCGACAAACAAATCGGAATCAGAACTACCATGGTAATCAATGCCACCCGGGAGTTTTGGTAAATGTAGACGCAGAGAACTGCCAGCATGGCCAGGCATGTGGCCAAGGCCAGAGCCACAATCGCTTTATTTCCTCCGGTCTCTGCGGCCACTCTCAGATGAGCGACATGCACACAGGCATAGATCAAAAGAAAAGCCCCACTTCCCATCATCGCAATACCGGACAAATCGAAAAACAGAATGAATAAAATCACCAGAGCAGAGGTGACAAAAAGGCCTCCACCGGGGTTTTGCCGAAATTGCCATGAAAACACGTCAGGCAATTCACCGTCGCGGGCGATCGTGTAACTAACATTGGCCGCGCCAAAAAGGGTTGCATTGATTGCCGAGGCGGTGGAAAAGAGGGCCCCTACTGCAATCAGTCTGAAACCGAAATTTCCCAGGAACGGCTTTGCGGCTTCAGCCAGAGCATAGTCCTTTGCGCTCAAGATTGTTTTAATATCAAGGTTCCCAATCACCGCCACCGATACTGCCACGTATATGAGGATGACGATGATAACGCTCAGGTACAGAGCCGTTGGCAACAATTTTCGGGGATCGTTCATATCTTCCGCAGCATTTGCCACCAATCCGAATCCTTCGTACCCGATGAAGAGAACACCTGCCCCAAAGAGGATTCCAGGGACCGCGGGCCATAATGCCGGCGCCAGGTATGCAGGATGAATAAAGAACAGCCCCGCACCAGCGAACAGAAGGAGAATGATTAATTTCACTGCAACGATTAATGTCTCGGATCCGCCCACCACTCTTGCGCCTATTAGATTAACGCCGGTAAATACCAGTACGATTCCGACACCTATGGCTTTGGGCAACCAAAAGGGCAAGCCTGATGGCACGAAAGTCATAGCGTATCCGGAGAATCCTTGCGCATAAAGGGCCAATGCGATCACATAGCCGATCCACATATAAAGGTTGATCCCCCCACTGAGCACACCGTCGCCGAAGCCCTTCACGAGGAATTCCACAGCGCCTCCTGCGGAAGGATAGCGAGCCCCCAGCTTCGCATAAGAGTAGGTAGAAAGAAGTGCGACGGCTCCGCCAATCATAAATGACATCCACATCGCCGTTCCGGAAGCCTCAGCCACAACGCCCAGGATGGAAAAAATTCCGGCACCGATCATTCCGCCGATGCCTATGGACATGGCAGCGAAAAGGCCGATCCGGCCTGCAGAAGTATGGCTTTGTTTACCAATTCTAACGCCGGCTCTATCAACCATGTGGCACCCCCTACTCCAAACTTCGCTTACAATTATTCGGATAATAGTTTATTGCAGTGTTGCGTCTCCACGCAATAGTTTATAAGCTATTTGCAAGCAAGCAAATGCGAAGATACAGGGTAATAGTTGAAAAGCACTCCGATTGCTACGTGGCCTACCCCCTCGGGATCAAGGGAGTCGTCGTGGGTCAAGGCGATACCTACGAACAAGCCCTGTCGGACGTCAAGTCAGCCATTAAGTTTCACATCGAAACTTTTGGCGCAGATGCATTGGCAAACTGCAGCGGGACCTCGGACGAAAGGCGCCCCTTACGCTACCCCCGAAAACCCTGATGTTGCGCGTCGCTTCTCTTGGAGGCCAAAAAAAAACTGTGGTCAAATAACCTAGGAAGGAAATAATCAGGAGATCTTAAAGATGGGGCACGAGGAAGACCCTGTCGTTAGAGTCTTCCTCTACTATTTCACTCTTACGCTTCTGCAGCTTCCTTTTCCGGGACTTCCGCGGCCTTCTTGGCAGCGGCAGCAGCCTTTTTCGCGGCCTGGTCCGCCTTTATTTCCGCGACTGCCTGCGCTTGCCGCTCAGGATCGGTGTATCGGAAGATAAACTGACGGTTACAAGCCCACACACACGCTTTGGCCATTCCTTCGTCGAATTTATCGTAGTCGATCTCGATGCGGTCCTTGACCATGTTGACCACATCTTTGGCCTTTCTCGTGCAGGCCATGCAGTGAATGCACCCGGCTTTGCACACATTGCTCACCGCCTTGCCCGAATCATGGTTGCTGCAAGGAACATACGCAGTCGCATCCTTGGGAAGCAGTTGCAATACCTGTTTCGGGCAAGTCTTAACGCATATACCGCAACCGGTGCAGGCTTCAGGATCGATTACCGGCATATTGTCTTTCATGTGGATAGCGTTGAAGGGGCACGCGGCTTCACAGTCGCCGTAACCGACGCACGCGAAATTGCACTCGTACGGGCCGCCAAACGCTATTGAAGCTGCCTGGCAACTGTCAAATCCGATGTAGGAATGCTTCCTCTTGACTTCACCGTCGTTCCGAGCACATCGAAGGAAGGAAATCACGCTGCTCGCCGCACCCGCAGCCTTGCCCGTGATCGCGGCAACCTTTTCCGCCACTTCTTGCTTCCCCGGCGCACACTTACCCGGGGGACAATTGGGATCGACGACACAGGCTTCTGCATACGATTCGCACCCGGCGAATCCGCACGCGCCTCAATTAGCTCCAGGCAGACACGCCCTCACTGCCTCGATTTTAGGATTGACCTTTACAGCAAACTGCTTGGCCAACAGGGCCAGAGCTGCGCCTGTGAGCCCACCGAATACCGCAAAGAATATTGTTCCGATTATCGCTATGAACCAAACATTATCCATGCTATGGCACCTCGAAAAAACCGCGTGCTTGTGCCGCGGCATTGTGTGACGAGCGGATTTCAGGCGAATGATTCTCAGGACCGAGAAATTGCCCGCATCGGATCATCATAATCAGTTAAACCACCTGAATCAAGTGTCCGGCCTCCAACGGGCTCTAAAATATTGAAAGGCCCGAGAAGCCCAGGAAGGCCAACGCGAACAACCCGGTCACTATGAAGGCAATGGGAAGCCCCTGAAAAGTTGGCGGTACCCGGCTTACCTCGAGTTTCTCTCGAACACAGGACATGAGGAACAGCGCGAGAGCAAAACCAAGCCCCGCACCTACGCCAAGGGTCAGGCTGGCAAATGGCCCGTTGCCGCTATCCGCATTTAACAGCGGGACAGCAAGAATGATGCAGTTGGTAACGATCAGTACAAGGTAGACACCAAACCTTTTAAACAGAAAAGGGTTGACCTTTCTGAGAACTGTATCCGCTGCTTGTACAAAAATCGCCACGGTCCCGATAAACACAATGATTTTCAAAAAGTCGAGATGTAGTGTCTGCAGGACATAAGAGAAAAGGGCCCAGCACATGATTGAGCTTAACCCAATCACTATGGTGAAGGTGATTCCCATGCCTATGGCTGTTTCCTTCTTCTGAGAAACTCCGAAGAAGATGCACAATCCCAGATACTTAGTAAACACAAAGTTGTTGATCAGCATCGCCCCAAGGAAGATCGCGAACAGAACCTGAGTCTGGCTCTTCTTGACCAAAAAACCGACCCGGTTCTTCAGGATCTTGCCGCCGGAAGTGACATCCTTTGCCTCAACTATGTATTGGCTGGAGAGGTTCAACGGATCCTTGAATTTTAGTATGGCGGTTGTCTTACGAGGGCCGAGCGTGACTGATTCGACCGGGATCTTAATGTCAGGGTTGGGTTTCTCGTACGTGGAGTAGTTCGACGGATTCTTGGCCCAGGCCTCATCTACGGGAACGCCAAATGAAATTTTTATTTGTTTATCATTCTTGAATGAGCCCGTCTGAGTAGATTCTGCCAGAAGGGGGCCGCAAATCCAGAGGGATAGAGCCGCAGCTAATACTAGCTTGAGAAGATGCTTCCGTATATGCATGTCAGTGCGCTCCTCCCGACCTGGGCAGCTTGCCCGTGATCTTGTATTCAAACCAGTTGAAGGTTGCCATGATGAAGCCGATCACAAAAAAGCCACCGGCAGGCAAAATCAACAATAAGAGGGGTCTGAATCCCAGCACGTCATAACCCCAAAGCTGACCGGCCCCGAAAAATTCTCTGATAGCCCCAATTAGAACGAGGCCGAAGCAAAAGCCTGCGCCCATGCCGACTCCATCCCAAAAAGACGGAACTAGCGGCTCTTTTGATGCAAACAGCTCAAGCCTTGAAATAATGATCGCAAAGACGACTATCAATTTGACAAACAGGGCAACCTGTTTGTACACCGCCGGGGAAATGACCGGTAGTATCATATCGATCACTGTGACCCACAAGGCGATCACGATGACGTAAGCGGGTATTCTGATCCTGGGATGAATCCAGGACTTGAATATCGAAACCGTGCAGCTCGAGAACACTTGGACGAATAGGACCGCGATCCCCAGGAGGAGGCCGTTCTTGATGGAAGTGGTTACCGCCACGGCAGGGCACAGACTGAGAGCTAATCGGAAGATCGGATTTTCGGGAATTAATCCGTTCCACACAAGTCTTACGTTCCGGTTCACCTTAACCTCCCCTAGAATGCAACCCGCACATTTTCTTGCTTGAGAGCGTCGGTTAATATGCCAATCCGATACGCAAACTTTCTGACCGTACTCTTTACTCCGCGAGTCACAGCGCGGCTTGATATGGTCGCACCGGTCAAGGCATATATATTCTGTTTTGCGTACTTTTTCTTTGTGTCGCGAATCTGATCCGGCGTGAGATGCTCCTGCTTGGCTTTCTCGGGCTCAAGAACGCTGAGATAGTCGGCAGGCAACGGCTCTTTTATAACTTTGAGAGTCTTCAAGACCTCGAGGGTCTTCCCCACAAATTGATTTCTGAAGTAGCGATGCTCTATTCCCGCTCCCAGCCCAGGATCCTCTTCGGAGGAGATAATAGCCACACCTGTGACCGCTAATTCCGGGTCAAGGGAAACCATCATCTTGATGAACGTCTTAAAACCCTGTGTCACCCCCGGGATCACATATCCAAGGCGTTTGCCCCCGAGGTCCGCAATTGACAGGGTTTCCGTGTAGGTGGCCTTGGAGCCTTTAGGCAGGGCTTTCTCGATCGCGGCGTCCCTGGTGCCCTTCTCAGCCAATTCCGCAGCACTAGCCGAGATGGGGATTATCTTGTCCGGCTCACCCGAGAGGTCGATTTCCACCAGGCCAAATCCCTTTTCCTTAAGCGGAAGCAGGTAGCCCAAGACTGTAGTCCCTTTGCTATCTGTGATTACATACCGGTAAACGTCAAAGATTTTGAGGTCATTCGGTATCTTGGTACCGGCGCCGTAGCCGAGGAGGCTCTGAACCGTCTCTTTTGTCTGTCTTGCCTCGTTTTCCTTACGCAAGCGTTCCGTCTTGGCGTACACGAAGCCCAATATCGAGGCTGCGGCAAGGCACACTATGGTCAAACTAGCAGTGATCTTGAGAATATCTTTCATTGAACCCTCTTACGACAGCGGAAGCCCTATTTTACGGCCGCGACGGGCGCCTGCTTCGGCGGAGCGAATCTCTTCGGCTTGAACCATTCATCAAGGGCCGGAGTAAGGCAGTTCATCAGTAAAATGGCGTAGCAAACCCCTTCTGGATAGCCACCTTTAAGGCGAATGACCACCGTAAGGACACCTACACCGATACCAAAGACGACCTGAGCGCTCTTGAGCGTGGGAGAAGTGACATAGTCGGTGCACATAAAGAAAGCGCCCAGCATGAGACCACCTGATAGCATATAAATGAGGGGATGGCCTGTGAACCAAGTCTCTCCGCCGAAGATCCAACTGAGAATACCCACAGTAGCTATAGTCGAAACTGGAATATGCCAGGTTATGATACCCCGGGCCAAAAGAAACAGGCCCCCAAGAAGGATCAGCACAGCGGATGTTTCCCCGATGCATCCCGGCCTCAAGCCGATGAAAAAATTATGATAAATAGTCGAGAGACCTCCGAACTGCTCCGTGAGTGCGTGGAAACCATAATGCCTCAATACGTACAACGGCGTAGCGGTTGAAACCGCATCCAACCCTTTCACGTAGATGTCCAGAGGAGCTTTTGCCCAGTTCACCGGCGGTATCCAGGCAGAGGTCATATACACAGGAAAGGAGGCAGTGAGAAGCGCGCGTCCCACAAGAGCGGGGTTCCAAACGTTGAATCCCAGGCCCCCCACCAATTCTTTGTTGATGAAGATTGCGCCGACAGCTCCGATTATCGGTAGCCAATACGGCACTCCCGGCGGTATCACGAAGGCCATCAAAATGCCGGTTAGAACCGCACTCCCGTCACTGACGGTCACAGCTCTTCCGAGTGCCTTCGAAGAGATCGCTTCGACCACCACGCACGAGATGACGCTCACAAGGGTGATGAACAGCGCTCTGAGGCCAAAGTTGTAAATGGACAACAGCATTACCGGAATCAGGGTCGCGGACACGGTCCACATGATTTCGGCAGTGGTTCTCCCCATTCGTATGTGAGGAGAAACCGAAACAGCCCATTGGGGGCCCAAACTCGGGTCCCTTTGTTCTAGCGTGTCGATTTTCCCATCCTCCCTCGGATATATTGATTCAGAAGGGGGGCCGTGCGTTTAGCCACACCCCTCTGTGGATGCAAAGGTTCCCTAAACCGGCAGCTATCAGCCGTGCTTTTTTATTTGTATTTTGGCCAGCCTGGCAAACTGGACCAACGGACGCTTCGCAGGACATACATACGCACAGCACCCGCATTCAAAGCAATCAAATACGCCGAATTTCTCAGTCAGGTGCCCCTTGCCTGCTTCCACATAGATTGCTACTTCTTTTGGTAAAAGCCCCATCGGACAAGCTTCCAAACACCAACCACAATGGATGCACGGCCCATAGGCGCTAACATCCGTCTCTTTCTTATTCAAGAACAACACCCCGGACGTTGTCTTGGTGATTGGAACGTCCAGCGTAGACATAGCGAATCCCATCATCGGGCCGCCTGAAACTATCTTCAAAAGATCTTTGGTGGTACCGCCCAGATAGGCCACCACATCGGAAAGCAGGGTACCGACCTTCACTTTCAGGTTGGCCTGTCGATTTATGGCTCTTCCCGAGATGGTTGCAACTTTCTCATACAAGGGCTTATTCATAGCGGCGGCTTCAAATACAGCGAGAGTCGTGGAAATATTCTGAACTATCACGCCCACGTCAAACGGAAGGCCACCACCGGGAACTGATCGCTTCGTAAGCGAGTAAATGAGCTGTTTCTCCGATCCCTGGGGATACTTTACCCTCATGCCCTGAATCGCGACAGTTAAATCATCATAACGTGAAGCATCTTTGGCAGCCTTACTCATTGCGTTTATCGCATCAGCTTTGTTCAGCTCTATCCCGATGATCCCGCGTTTTATTCCAAGGATCCTGAGGAGGATCTTGGCCCCCGCCACCACCTTGTCCGGGTATTCCAGCATGAGCCGATGGTCTGTGGTCAGGTAGGGCTCACATTCTGCACCATTGAGCACTAGAACATCGACCTTCGCGGTAGGGGGAGGTGAAAGCTTAACATGGGTGGGAAATCCGGCTCCTCCCAGTCCCACTATTCCGGCGTCCTTGACCCGGGCCAAAAGCTGCTCGGGAGTTAATTTACGCCAGTCCTCCACCTCGTATTTCCTGGGCGGCGCGGCCGGGTCTCGCTCGATGATTACGGCATCACATCGAACCATTGTAGGATGAGGACGAGGCTCTATTGCCTTTACCACGCCGGTGACGCTGCTGTGAATGGCGGCACCAAGCGCTTTTTCAACCACGCCAATGACCTCCCCCTCCTGCACTTCTTGCTTCTTCTTGACAACCGGCTGGGCAATCGCGCCAAAATGCATGGACAAGGGGAGAACGACCTGGTCGGGAGGCGGCATCTCCTCGATCGCAAGATGTTCCGTTAGTTCCTTATGTTCTGCGGGATGCACCCCGCCTTTGGGGAAAGTCGATCCTGCCATGATTCCTCTTTATAGCTGCTTCGCACTTCCCGACTGCACCAAAAGGAACGGGCTCGACTCCTCGCGTGTCTCCTGTCCCTGACACGTCGCCGCATGTCGGAAAGATGAGCTCGAGATGATTGTATTTTAAGGCTCTTCCTTATAATGCTGGAGAGCCGTACGTTCTCCCCCTCCGGGAGATGTAACACAGCCGAATAGGTTAATATCAGGAGCCTCTTCTGTCAAGAAATTCTTCGGTTGTCCAGCGTCCTTTCACTTACGCGAGGAATCTTCGAGGTTTTGTCGTTGCTGTAGATGTTTTGCTGAATGTAAGTTAATACTCGCGTGCAGCGAGCAGGCAGTTGATGGGACGCCAAGGAGCCTGCTCCCAGAATGAAATGACACTCGGCTTCCGAGACTGACTACAAAGGTTGCCCAAGATACTATAAAAAGGCTTGCCCTCGGGCCTCCTTTCTCATACAAGCACCGGTCAGGGACGGGAGCCGAGGAGAGACATGAACAAAGATATTGAAGAAGCCATTATGGAGAGAATAAACCGGCCCGGCTGGGTCACAACTCGCGGGGTACTCCCGGGCGCTTCCGGGCAATCCGAGGAGGAGGATTACCGCATGGTCGAAGAGGCCATGAAGAGGCTCGCGGAAGAAGGTCTGGTTACTCTGTGGCGTCTGGCGCTTGAAAATGAGCCGGTTGAACTGCTGGCTGCTGCCAAACCTGGCTTTGAGCTGGATAAGGACCTGGAGCAGAGAGGCGCGGCCGCCAGAGCCCAGAAGTACGTGCCGACGCTCTGATACTGCCTCGCTCCGCAGATCGGATTAGAAACACCGTGATTATCGGTCGGCTAGTGAGGCGCCTATGGCCCCTTGCAAAAGCCCTGATATGGTCGGAAGCCCGAAACCTCGCTAGACTCTGGGCCGACTCCGACGCGGATGGGAGGGACGTATCGTCCGGCCGGTCACGAGACGCTCCACACCATGAAACTTCTATTTGATCGCGACATCTACGAAGGGTTCACCGAAGCTCATTTGGTTAAAGCAAGACGTTTCGTGTGGATCTCTACCGCGAACATAAAAGCGACCGGCCTACGGTACCGCGGAGGTTTCTTTTCTTTCGTGGACTTCATGGCCTCGCTGGTTAACCAGGGGGTGTCATTCCGAGTAATTCACGCGGAACTTCCTTCAAATCCCTTTCGTGAGCGTTACGAGCAGATAGATTCCAGAGGACAGCTCAGTGCCGGTGTCGAGTTCCTCCACTGCATCCGAATGCATGCGAAGATATTTATTGTCGACGGCCGGATCGCCCTCGTGGGTAGCCCGAATTTGACGGGCGCGGGAATCGGCGCGAAGGGCAAGGCAAAGCGTAACTTCGAGGTTGCTTTCCTGTTCGAAGAGCAAAAAGAAACAGAACCATACATGGAATACTTTGATTACGTATGGATGGGGGGGCCGTGCCCGGACTGCGGCCTGCGCCATCTTTGTCCGGCCCCGGTAGGCTGATAACGCGGCCACGGGGGAAATGAGTCCCGGCAATTCCGGACAATTGATGCCGACTTCGCATTCAAAATCCCCTCTTCTCCACTTTACTAAAGTTGGGTTAGAGGGCATAGGTGTTAAAGTAGCTCCGCGGGCCGAGGGTTTTCCCCCCTTTCTTAAAGGGGGGCAGGGGGGATTTTGGGATAACTAGTTGAAAATCCCCCTTTACAAAAGGGGGACTTTGAATGCCTGTCAGTCATCTGGAGTGCTCAATACCAAGCAGCCAACTCTATTTTAACGCCTGTGGGGGTTAGAGGGGATTCTTTCTATACCTTTGAATGCGAAGTCGGTACGACACGACCTGATCGATTACTAATCAGGAACCGGTCCGAGAATTATGTGTCCGAGCATTTGGAATGGTTGTGGCCGGAGATATGCGGTGTGTCAACGAAACGCAGCTTTGCTTATGGTACGCATGACGTGGCAAGCCACTTGGGCAGTGGAAATTTTGCCGGTGGCAAGCTACTACATGGTCCCTTGAAGGCTATATTTCGCCGGCCGCAAACGGCTCCCGAAGTGGCAGATTTGGCGACAGCCCTCCGGCGAGAAACAATTGAGTGCATTATAGTTGTTCAATAATCAACACCAATAATCGATAAGGGGTGTTGCCATCAATTGCTTTTGGAAAGTTCAAGTAACGGACTCTTGGAAATTCTCAATAGCTTAACGAGACTTGGAGGCGCGGGAATGGCGCAAAGCCACGAACTGGTGTCGGCGAGGCTTCACGTTTGAACGGGTACGCGCCAATTTGCGATTACCGTTGCCCTCTGCGCTCCCCATAAAAAGAAGGAGAAGTCATGGAAACGACTCAACTACAAGGTATACCCATCGGGGCATCTCGGATTGCCCTTGGCACTTGGGCCATCGGGGGCTGGATGTGGGGCGGCACCGAGGAAGAGGAATCGATCCGCACGATCCATGCCGCTCTTGACCATGGGATAACGGTGATCGACACCGCGCCGGTGTACGGATTCGGCCGATCGGAGGAGATCGTCGGCAAGGCCATTGCCCGCCGCGGCGGCAGAGACCGGGTTATTATCGCCACAAAAGTTGCCCTGGAGTGGCAGGATGGGGCTGTCTTCCGCAATGCAACCGCTGCACGGATCGCATCCGAAATGGAGGACTCGCTTCGCAGGCTGCAAACCGACTACATCGACATATATCAGGTCCACTGGCCCGATCCTCTCGTTCCTTTCGAAGAGACCGCCACGGCTATGGCTAAGCTTTACCAGGCGGGAAAGATACGCGCAATCGGTGTCAGCAACTATTCTCCCGCGCAGATGGATGTCTTTCGCCAGACAGCACCGATCCAGACCTGTCAGCCTCCTTACAACTTGTTCGAGCGGCAGATTGAGCAGGACGTGCTCCCCTACTGCAAGAAAAACGGTATTGCGCTGCTTACCTACGGAGCCCTTTGCCGCGGCCTGCTCAGTGGCAAGATGAAACCGGACACACAGTTCAGCGGCGATGACTTGCGAAAAATCGACCCCAAATTCCAACAGCCTCGCTTCGGTCAGTATCTGGCTGCGGTCAGCCGACTCGATCAGCTTGCCCGGGAGCGTCACGGCCAGGGAGTGATGCAGTTGGCGGTGCGGTGGATTCTCGATCAGGGAGTAGATATAGCCCTCTGGGGCTCTCGTCATCCCCATCAGGTGGAAGGAGTCGGCCCCGCGGATGGGTTGGACCCTCACAGCCGCTGATAAGGAGGAGATCGACCGCATTCTGAATGAGACGATCACCGATCCGGTCGGCCCCGAATTCATGGCGCCTCCGGCGCGAAACGCAGAGGAAAAATAGGTCGGTTGCCCGTCTGTCGGCGGGCATTGTACTTACAGCGAGGTATTTTCATGAATATTCAACTTTCCGGCAAAACCGCCATCGTCACGGGCTCGACAAAGGGTATCGGCTTCGCAATTGCCCGCGGCCTCGCGGATAGCGGCGCGACGGTTGTGATTAACGGTCGAACGGAGTCCGCGGTGAGTCGGGCCGTAGCGGCTGTGAAGGACGCAGCATCCGCGACAGGCGTGCGTGGAGTCGCCGCGGACCTTGCCACCGCGGCCGGGTGCGACGCTCTGGTGAATGCCGAACCGACCTGTGACATTCTTGTTAACAATCTGGGTATTTATGTCCACCAAGACTTCTTCGAGATTCCTGACAGCGAGTGGATGCGATTTTTCGAGATCAATGTCATGTCAGGTGTACGCATGTCCCGCGCATACATGCCCGCAATGATGGAGCGCAACTGGGGTAGAGTCGTGTTCCTGTCTTCGGAGTCCGCGCTGAATATTCCGCCGAACATGATTCACTACGGTTTTACCAAGACGGCGGTGCTGTCGATTGCGCGTGGTCTCGCCAAGCTCGCGGCCGGATCCGATGTGACGGTGAATGCCGTGCTGCCCGGACCGACTCGGTCGGATACTGTTGAAAAGATGTTGAAGGACATGGCAGAGAAGACAGGCCAGTCCATCGAACAGGCCGGCATCGCTTTCGTAAAGGCGAACAGGCCGTCCTCCATCATTCAGAGGACAACCTCTCCGGAAGAAGTGGCTAACATGGTGGTCTACGTCGTGTCTCCTCAGGCGTCCGCGACCACGGGCGCCGCATTGCGGGTGGATGGCGGCATTGTCGACACGATCGCATAATCGGCGTAAGTCAATTGGAGGACAACGCTCGAAGCAGATGAAGAGGTTAAGTTATGAAGGTAGGGTTTATCGGATTGGGGCGTATGGGATCCGGCATGGCCGCCAACCTGCTCAAGGCGGGTCATGAGGTCACGGTTTACAACCGGACGCCGAGCAAAGCACAAACGCTGGTCGAGCGAGGAGCGCACGCGACCGCCCAGGTTGCGGACACCTGCCGGGGCGAGGTCGTCATCACGATGCTGGCAGACGACGCGGCAGTTGAAAGCGTTGTTTTCGGCAACAATGGCGTGATAGGCAGCTTGAGCAAGGGTGGAATCCACATATCCATGAGCACGATCAGCGTCGCGCTATCAGAACGGCTCACTGACACGCACGAAAATTCCGGCCTGCGTTTTGTCGCGGCACCGGTTTTTGGACGGCCGGACATGGCGGCCGCGGGCAAACTATTCATCATTGCCGGCGGAGCCCCGGATGCCGTCGAGGCTTGCCGGCCTCTCTTCGAGGCCCTGGGACAGAAAACATTCGCGGCCGGCGACCGGCCTCAGGACGCTAACTTGATTAAGCTCAGCGGCAACTTCCTCATAGCTTCGACCATCGAGGCCCTGGGTGAGGCCATGGCGCTCGTCGGCAAGGCGGGCATAGATCGAAGCCATTATCTCGATATTCTGACCTCGACGCTCTTCACTGCACCAATTCATAGGACATACGGTGAGCTGATCGCAAAGGAGAAGTTCGAGCCGGCCGGGTTCGCCGCGCCGTTAGGACACAAGGATATCCGCCTCACTCTTGCCGCAGCGGAAAGCCTTCTCGTGCCCATGCCGCTCGCGAGCCTGTTACGGGATCGGTTGTTGACTCTTCTTGCTAAAGGAGGCGAAGCCCTCGACTGGTCGGCTATCGGGCAGCTTTCCTCAACGGACTCGGGGCAGGTGGACCGACACCGGTGACAAGGGCGATATAGAGAGGACGCTCTTGTATTAGCTTGCGGCAAGCAGGAATCGGCAAAAAAAAGATTGACTCCAAGAGTCGACTCGGTAATTATGATAAATAGTAATTCGGTCGACGCGTCGAATGCTGCTTTCAACCGATTAACGAAAGGAGCATGATGGAAGAACCCGATAAGAGTTCAAAAACCTAATATAGGGCAACGAAGGCAACAGGAAAAATTCCTGTTGTAACTATGGGTACTAAGACTCATGAAACGGAACTGAGCGATCAGTTCCGTTTTCTATTTTTCACCCTCTGTTGCCTTTCCGGTTGTGTTCCCCAGAGCGACAGAGCTCTTGAGGCCGTGAAAATATGCGGTGGTAATATTCCGGCAAATTTGCAAGTTCCGATTTGACGGTTTAACGTTCGTGGCCCCCTCACGTCAGAGTTATTGTGCATCCGGGTTCATCCGGTGCGCCAAGGCTCCTCATCACCTCCCCCCCCAGCCGTGGCGCACTGGATTCTTTTCGGCCTGAGGACTTCGCCAAGATGTCGGCGCTACGGCAGCCATGTGAGTGCGGTCAATGGACGACAAGATGGCTTCTTGGCCGTGCCCGGTGCGAATGGGAGACCCCATCATCATTGATTCTATCCTGTTGAGGCCAGACCAAAGAAGACTCGTTGCGAGGTTGAATCAATTCGTGAAAACGCAAGTCATTGGTTCCTGCGCCATGACGATAAAAACACCCGAATGTCGCTGCGCCGATAAGTCAGCTTTGCTTAGCAGGTCGCCGGCCTAAGGGGCCTCATCTTGTCCTCGTCCCGGTA
This sequence comes from uncultured delta proteobacterium, assembly GCA_963789265.1. Classification (GTDB taxonomy): domain Bacteria; phylum Desulfobacterota; class Desulfomonilia; order Desulfomonilales; family Desulfomonilaceae; genus CAWBBA01. The sequence continues at coordinate 1,793,368 of CAWBKB010000001.1, forward strand.
CCACCAGGTTGCCATCTGGCGAGGGTCAAGAAATTCTGGTTGACGTAGGAGTGTACGCTGAAGTACGGTCAAAAACAGTGACAAACAGGCTCTGTCAACAACATGGCGACGGTTTTGCCGACCTGCTGTTTTGTGAGGGACCGTACGGCCTCTTATTGGGTGTAAAGGAGACACTGCCAGGACCGGATTCCGGGGGCAAACGTCTTAGAATTGGCAAGCCCGCCGCATAATCTCGGCAAAGAGAGGAGGGAGTTATGACAACCAGCGTGGAAAAAACCGAGTTCAATCCCGTGCAAGAAGTGTTTGGAGAAGTGCAGGCGAACTGGGGCTGGCTTCTGGCTCTCGGGATCGTCTTCGTGATCCTGGGATTCATTGGATTGGGGATGACCTTTGCGGTAACTGTGGCGAGCGTCCTTATGTATGGCGTCCTCTTGCTCATAGGCGCGGGTGCTCAATTCGTGGACGCGGCTAAGTGCAAAGGATGGAAGGGCATCATCTGGCACGTGCTCATAGCGTTGCTCTATGTAGTTGCCGGCATCGTAGTGATTCAGAACCCATTGGCCGCATCCGTAATCCTCACCCTGGCCCTCGCAGGAGCGCTCATTGTTGTCGGCCTGGCAAGGGCTATTATGGCCGTTCAGATGCACGCGGCCAGGAACTGGGTGTGGCCGTTTCTGGGCGGACTGGTCTCCATCATCCTGGGATGCATCATCATGGCCCATTGGCCGGTGTCGGGCCTATGGATAATAGGACTCTTTGTTTCAATAGAATTGATGGTGCACGGCTGGTCGTACATCTTTATCGCTTTGTCGGCTAAGGGTGCTTGAGTTGCACCAGACCCCGGCGTCGGATGAGCCTCTGAAAATCCTAAAGAATGTGGATGTCCAAGTCATTCAAGGACATGCCGAACACGATGGATTCGGTTGCCGGCTGGTACGGGGGCGTCCCGAGACCGCCTGATCGGTACGCGGCTCAATAGCGTGAATTGAGTATGGTTTCCACGGAATTCAATAGAATTCCGAGCTTCGGTGTGGCGCATGAGTCGTGTTGATGGTCCGTCAGAAAATGAGGGAGCTGATCCATGGACGCGACAACCCTGTTGTTTGGAGTAATTTTTGGCTCATTAGGCATGGGATATATTGTATACGGAAGGAAACAAAAAAGAGGTATAGCCTTGCTTTCAGGGTTTGTCCTGTGCGGACTGCCTTATTTCGTTTCTAATATCTTCTTGCTCCTGACCGCGAGCGTTGCAGTCGCGGCGTTGCCATTTGTTCTCCCGTACTGATGTCACGTAGAGAATTTAGCGCCTTTTTGGAACGAATCTGGGATATCATTGTCGACGGCCGACCCGCGTGGCAAAATCCAAGCCATCAAGGTCGATAAGCTCGCGACTGAGGCCATTAAGCGCCAACGCCTGACCGCGCTGGGCTGTTCGCTGCCGGCTGCGCTCCATTTTGTGGCGGTGGATTTTCCGCAGGAGGACCTGCCGCACGCTCCCAATCGGTCGTGCCACGATACCGACATTCCTACCTTTTTCAGTTGGCCTGGCGTGATACCAGTGCGCCATCAAACAAGTAACAATCTCCGCGAGGATATGGTGGGGCATCCCGCGCGGAACGCGGGACTGCCTGCCATTCGTCACCCCGGGCTCCGATCCGGGGTCCAGTCTGGATGCCCGCGTACGCAGGCATGACGACAGGCAATCACGCCCGGGCGCATAGGCGTTAATTTAAGGCAATTTCGTTCCTTTTCAAGAGGTGAATGCAGGCCGAGGGCGATCAAAGTCCCCCTTTTTTAAAGGGGGATTTAGGGGGATTTTCAATGAGTTATCCGAAAATCCCCCCTGGCCCCCCTTTACGAAAGGGGGGAATAAATCGTTAACTTAACGCCTATGTGCCCCCGGCGGGACTGTCCTGCCAGAAACACGCTGTCTCTTGCTTGAAAACGAATCGGTATTGAACGTGGTTTACTGCGGCAGGACAATGGGAATTGGCTCAAATGAGGTTTTGGGAGGGCAACGGAAATCTGAAGAGACAGTGAAACCTTGAGGAGTGCGTCTGAATAGTGGCGTGAACCTGAAAAAAGTGAGAAAGATTATCGGCGGCTGGAAAGTCCAAAGTTGTACAAGAGGCACACGGTGTTTATGGCAAGAGCGGCTGTTCTCTTTCTATTTGCGGGTCTGGCGGAAATTGGCGGGGGCTATCTGGTATGGCTTTGGCTGCGGGAAGACAAGCCTTACTGGTACGGGATTATCGGCGGAGTGATTCTCTTCCTCTATGGAATCATCCCCACGATGCAGAGTTTTCCTCACTTCGGAAGGATTTACGCTGCATACGGCGGCGTTTTCATTGTCCTGTCCCTATTGTGGGGATGGGGTGTAGATCGTAAAACCCCGGACTTATATGACGGTATAGGAGCCGCTATCTGCTTGGTCGGGATATATGTGATCCTCTGGAGTCCGAGGAATTAAACCTGTTGATAGCCCTTCGACGGTACAATCGAACACCGGAATTTGGGGGACACCATGCTTATTCCTTTTCGGCCGCGGACTGGCGGCGACTTACGTTAAGGACTGCAGGGTTGCAAGCTTGACGTGGCCGGTGGCTGCGTGTGAAAGACAGAATCACGAGTGGGGCCATGCCGCTATGAGAGAGGACCAGTCGAGGCCTGTTCGTGGTGTTCACTGTCCGAGGAGACACAATCCGCGTGATTTCGGCCCGCGACATGAATCGAAATGAGAGACGGATTTACGATGAAAAAGAAAATTCCGAAATTCGAGACTGAAAACCAGGAACGCGAGTTTTGGGCAAGCCACGACTCAACCGAGTACGTGGGCTGGGATAAAGCGAAACGAGTGAAATTCCCCAATCTGAAGCTGTCTACCAGGACTATTTCTATCAGGCTTCCTCAGTCGATGCTGGATGACCTGAAGATGCTGACAAACAAAAGAGATGTTCCGTATCAATCATTGCTGAAGGTCTACCTGGCAAAGCGCATCAAAGAAGAGCTTGGATAAAGACCGGCACACCAAAGAGACAACGGCCACACCCGTAGCCGGGGCATTGTGCGATGATATCCAAGGACTTCATAACAAATCAATTGGTGCTACCTGTGCTGTTATCCAGATTAGTGATATAACATGATTACATGATGGGGCAATACTATGACAACGCCAAGTGAAATCGAGGAGTTGTTGGCGTCACTAAGCCGTGCAGAAAAAGCGGAACTGCTGCAATGGATAGTCCGTGATCTCGGCGATGCGTTCCCCGGGATCGAGAGCAATCCCCTGGTGAGCGGTGGCGAGGCATGTATCGTCCGCACACGGATTCCGGTCTGGGTTCTGGCTCGAGCGAGAAACCTGGGGATGAGTGAGGCAGACATTCTCCAGTCCTACCCTACCCTGCGTGCCCAGGATCTTGCCAATGCCTGGGCCTTTTACCGTTCGCACCGGGATGAAATCGACCGCCAGATCCGGGACAACGAGGCCGCATAGAAGGCATGGCTCGGATATACTCCAATGAGAACGTCCCGCTCCCTGTTGTTGAAGAGTTGCGGCGACTTGGCCACGACGTTCTTACAACCTCGGATGCCGGTAATGCGGGAAAGGCGCTGCCTGATGAGGCAGTCTTGGCCTTTGCTGTGGCACAAAACCGGATATTAATCACGCTCAACCGGAAACATTTTATTCGACTGCATGCGTCTAATCCAGATCATCACGGCATAATCGTTTGTTCGGTCGATCCTGATTTCATTTCGCAAGCACGTCGGATTCATGAGTCTATGGATGCATGCGGATCGATCGAGGGCAAGTTGATTCGGGTGAATCGTTCGCCTTAGGGGTCGATGCAGTTCTCGTTTATCACCATGTCGTAAGTGGACTCAATTTGGCAAACCGCTGACAAATGCAAAGGGGGTTCGGATGTTCAAAGCTGGCCAGCCCATTCAGGACCGTGATGAGGACAGCCTAGGGCGGTGGCCCTTTGCTCTTTCATTGGCGGAAGCCATATTGGGCTATCAGGAAACGGAAAGCATTGCTATCGGCCTTTATGGAACGTGGGGGGCAGGCAAAACGTCCGTGCTTAACCTACTGGAACATGCCATTTATCTGAGATCTGTGGAAATCTCTCCCCAACGAAGACCGGTGATTGTCCATTTTAATCCGTGGCACTATTCGGATCAAAACCAACTGATCGCCATGTTTTTTAGGGACTTATCAATAAACACTGGAAACAAGCTAAGCGACGAAAAGGCTAAGCGGATAAGTGAGCTGTTTGATTCTTTATCTTTATATTTTTTCTGCTTGGCGGCGATTCCTCAGGCTGCTCCTGTGACGATAGGCGCAGCTATCACACTTAAGACTTTGGGAGAACTGTTCAAGAGATTTACGAATCACTTCCGCCGAGACCACGGTCCCGATTTGATCCAGTTGAAAAAGGAACTCGACCTCATATTGAGCACAATTCAGAACAAAATAGTTATTATCATGGATGACATTGACCGATTAAACAGCACCGAGATTAGGCAAATATTCCAGTTGGTCAAGTCCGTGGCCGACTTCAAGAACACTGACTACGTGCTTGCCTTCGACAAGAAAGTGGTCATAAAGGCATTAGATAAAGTTCAGGAAAAGACAGGGCAGCTCTACTTGGAAAAGATTGTACCCGTTTGCTTCGACATTGTTTCGCCTGACCGGTCAAGAATCAGAAAAGAATTACATGATCGACTTAAGGCAATCGTCGCGGACGCGTGGGAGGAGAAAATCTGGGAAGGTTTGTACGCGGATAGGTTGCGCCCTTTCTTTTCAACTCTTAGAGATGTAACACGGTTTCTCAACACATTTCTGTTCAGCTACGGGCTGCTCGCTCATGACGTCAGGTTTGAGGATTTGGCCGTCATCACTGCTATTCAAGTTCACGAGCCGGCCATATATAGTGAAATCCATAAGAATAAAGGCCTATTTGCCGGGGAATATCGCAGGAGCCCCATCTCGGCTATGATGAGCGATAGCAGTGAGTCCCAACTCAAGGAGCATCTCAAACAAGAGTGCGAAAAGATACTTAAGCTGTCAACTAAGATTCCCGTTGAGGAATTGCGAGAGGTTGTGAAAATTACGTTTCCAAGAATTGATGCAATCTATAGCTCAAGTACGACTGAATCGGACGGGGAATCGGAATGGCGCACAAAAAAAAGAATATGTAGCCCGGAGTATTTCAGCAGGTATTTCAAGCTGCTCTTATCAGCCGATGAGTTTTCCCAAAAAGAACTCGATGCGATTTTATCCACGGCGGTGGACACGGCACAGTTCCTCGGTGAACTCGAAAGACTGAGACATGGAAATCGTCTCTCTGAATTTCTCGAGACCATGCAATTCTTAATATCGCGGCAACTTGTCAGAGCAGCAAATCTCAATTGTTATGACTGCTTTGCTCAATATCGATGACATTTTCCGGACCGTACAAAGTGGCAAATTAGGGTGGCTAGTGGCGTCACAAATTAGTGAGATAGTTTCAGCATTCTCTCGCGGCTTAGACTCCCTCGAAAAGCGATTTCAGGTGATATCCGAGGCCATTCGCACGGCTAAAGCTAGCAAAAGTATATTTGCCATCGTATGGGCCGTTTACGATGAGCATAAGGTTCATGCAGATTTACCTGTTGGGACCATGCTGCCTAAATATAAGTTGGAACGCTTGATGGTCGACGGCACGCAGCTTGATGAGTTAAAACGTCTGGTATCAGCCATGATCCTTGAGCGAGCGTGTGACGGCAGATTGCTTACAGAAGAAGGACTTCCTCACTTACTCTATGAATGGAAGCCGTGGGCAAGGCCCGAAGACTTCGATATATGTACTGGCCTTTTGACATCCAAAGGCCATTTGATAGACTTCTTGGCATGCTTCAATCCGCGCCCGGATAACGACTTACCGACTAAGAAAATCTTCACCTTGAAAGCGCTGGAAGGAATACTCGATATTAGCAAAATCCTGCCACGAATCCGATCCATTTACGAGTCTCCATCATTTGAAGCACTGGAAGAAGACAAGAAAGCGGCCATAAAAGCCATTATCGAACATCAAGGTGCAACGTCGCACGAACAAGCGGAAAGCTCGTCTGGGAACACCGCGGATTAATCGCTGCCGCACGGTCCCAGGATTTGTGGATATCCTGATACCTATTCTTCTTGGTCTCAAGCTTCCGGGAAATTCTGGGCACACCGCAATAATTTCCTCTCATACATGGGTCGTGCAGCAACGTCTGCGCCAGTAGAACGCTAATCAGGCCTGCTCAAGGTTGCTCAAGAACGTGTTGTCGCGGCGGCATCCCCGGCCCCTGTCTCCCCGGATCGATTTCTTACTAGGATACGCACTCGAATCCTGAGATTCGCTGCCTGCCCTTCCCTTCCTTTCCGCCTTCTCCTACAGCTTGGAAAACTGTATAATGAACCCGGAAGCCAGGAAAGGAGCACAAATATGAGAGATATCGGCAAGAATGAATTGAAGGAATTGTTGCTCAAATGCTGGATGACACACGACGGGATGTGGTTCTATCATTCCATGCAGAACCTGGGCATTGAAAAGGCCAATCAAATAAACAAAGCCGCAATGAAGTCGCTTGCGGGCATAGAAATGGAGAGGATCCGAAAGGCCTTTGGTCTCAAAGAGATTGAAACTTTTGAAGAACTTAAGACACTGTCTCATGCCGCGTTCGGAGTGCTTACGGATGATTTCATGGGATTAAGTTACGGTTTTCCTTCAGAAAATGATATGCACTGGGAGATGAGCAAATGCTTCGCCCATGCTGGAATGACAAGACTTGGGGTCATCGAACAGTATGAATGCGGGGTTGTTTTCAGAGTGATGTGCTGGTTCGATCACCTGGGGGTAAAATATGTCGTCACTCCACGATCTGACCGCTGCCTCATGCTCGTTAGCGGTAGTTGCCGCGGAGACTTCAAGTTTTCCTTTTAAGCGTCGCCCGGAACTTGAACCAGAGGCGATCAGCATCTTATTTCCTCACATTTCGGCCGGGGATTTCTCGAAGCGACCGTAACGGAGTGCAAGGCTCGGTAACACGAGGAGATTCAGACCTGTTGAGGTAACCAGCCCACCGAGGATAACTATCGCCATCGGTCCTTCGATCTCACGTCCGGGAGCGCCGCTGCCGATTGCCATCGGGAGCAGCCCCAAGGCCGTAACGAGCGCGGTCATGAGAATGGGAGCAAGCCTCTCCAAAGCACCTCTGGCATTGGCTTCTGCACCCCACTCCATGCCCTCCATTGATACCAGATATCCCCAGTGAGATATCAGCATGATGGAGTTGCGCAACGTGATACCGAAAAGAGTAATAAAGCCCACAGCCGAGCCAATCGAAAGAACCCCGCCGGAAGCGAAGACCGCCAGCACGCCTCCCACCAGCGCGAACGGCAGGTTCAAGAGCAACAGGATGAAGTTCGGAAAATTCCGGATAATCATTGCCAGAAGGATAATGATCCCTGCGCCGGCTAAAAACGAATGGAAAATAAGATCTCTTTCAGACTTCGCCCGGGCTTCCGCGGTACCCGAGAATTCCAAATAAGTTCCCGGGGACAAACAGACCTCTGAGGTGATCTTTCTTTTTGCTTCAGCCGCGAACGAGCCGATGTTGGGTCCAGCCGCATTACAGGTCACAACCTGAACCCTTCGGGCTCCCTGGTGCAGAATTGCATAGCGTCCCGATGTTTCGTAGATATCGGCCAACTGTCGAAGGTGAACGTACGTCCCGGCCATGTTGCGCAATGGAAGCGTTCCAAGCTGGGATGGCGTCCTCCTCTCCGCGGGGTCCAAGATAACCGAGACGTTAAAGATGCGGTTTCCCTCATATACCTGACCGACCACGTCCCCATTGTAAGCTGTGCGAACCGCGTCGAGAACACTTACCGGATCAAAGCCCCATCTCACGAGATCGGATTTTCGCAAGCGAACAACTAGTTGAGGGGTCCCACGCCGCGATTGAATCATCACATCGGTTGCTCCGTGGACTTTCTTTAGCACGTCGGCCACCGTTTGTGCCGCTGCATCCAGCGCTTTGAGATCGTTTCCGAAAATATTGACCACAAAGGCCGCGGTATACCCGGAAATGGTCTCCTCAACCCGTTCCGACCAGAACGTATTCATAGAGAAGTCTACACCGACAAACTTTGAAAGCGCCTTTCGGATATCGGTTTGGGCCGCCTCGGCCTGGTCACCGGCAAGTGGGCGAAGATCCACCTCAAATTCGCTTTGATAAGCCCCCAACCAATCATCCCCTCTTTCGGCCCTTCCCGCCCGTTGGCCTACGGAACGCACGGAGGAGATTTTAAGGAGCGTCCGGGTAACTTCGTTGCCGAGTCGCATGGATTCGGCTATGGAAGTCCCCGGTGCAGCGGCCATGTGAAGTATGAAATGTCCTTCTTGCAACTCCGGCAGGAATGCGCCTCCCATGAAATGGTTCGCTCCCCAAAGAGTTGGCGGCGACGTTCATAAATCTTTGAGGACTTGATGTAGCTCGCACCTGCACTTTCCAGTTGTGCCTTTGCTGCGGCATATCGATTGCGCAAACGGGAAAGAGTGTCGAAGGAAAGGGCTGTGCCGTATGCTTTGAATTTTTCTTGCCGAGTTGTAGATTCCAAGGCTGCGGACTCAATTCCGGTCGCCTTCTATTCCTCTTCACGAACTGTCAGGACAGTCTCTCCGCCCACTACGGACACTACGGCCGCGGATCTGAAAGGGCGTTCACCTTCTTTCTCCAGTGACAATTCTTTGCGTCCCTGCATATAGGCCCGGACGAGCAGGGCTGCAACCCCTGCAACGACGATTATGACCAATGCGATATTTAGCCATCGCTTGATAGTCATCTGTTGGCTCGCGTGTCTGGCCCCACTGGCCGGGCCAGCAACGTGTCAAAGGCTATTTCACTCTCCCACAACGACTGGATCGCATCGATGGCCTTCAGCCTCTTGTTAGCCAAGGTGTTCTCCATGTTCAGATAGACCACCGGGTCCATGTCATGGTCTGAGTATGCCCGTCGCGCTTTCCTGACCATAGTTGCGAGAGTAGGAATGTATGCTTGTAATTGACGAAGCTGGACAATCAACAGCCTTTGCTTGGCCCAAAGCAACCCCACGTCCTGATATGCCTTGTCGACGCGGGCCTGGTATTCCTGACGCAGTTGTTCCCGGGTGGCCTCCTGCACGGCTATTTTGCCTCGGTTGCGGTTGAAAAAGGGCAGAGTAAGTGTCGTTTGATGGCCTATCATGTGAACGTCAGTGTTATCCGAGGAAGGTATTACGCCAACGGTGAGAGCAGGAAATTGTCCGAGTACGGCCTTATGAACCTTCGCTTCTTGGCTTTCGTAGCCGGCTTTCAAAGCCATCAAGTCGGGGCGGCGCTGCGGCATTCCAATTAACGACTTATTCATGTCTTGTTCTTCAAGAACCTGTGGAGGCCCCGGGGGCAGTAGTCGCAGCATCGCGTCCGGCCATACGCCTAGTATCGCATTCAGTTCGTGCTGTGTTTGATTGAGTTGCTGTTCCATGTCATTGACCAGAGTAGCCGAGTCAATCTTTGCTGTCAGGTCGGTGCCCGTCACGTCCAAAGTCAAATTACCTTTTCGTAGCGCGGCCGATGAATCGGCATACCGCCTTGCATATAAGCGCCGAATTCGTTTCAGCAACGCCAGCTTACGCTCCAAATAAATGCTTCTGATAAAAAGTATGCGAGCTTGCTGGGCCACCTGCCATTCTTGCCACAGAATATCGAGATCGACGTTGCGCACTGTTGCTGCGGCTTCGTCAATGGCTGCTCTACGGGTGACAAAGAAACCCAGATCGTAGTTGATGCCGTACTCATAAGCAGTGAATACATCGGGACGATCTACTGTAGGATAGTCTACCCTCACGGAAATTTCGGGGTTTGGTAACAGCCGTGCATCAAACAGTTGGGCTCTCGCCACCCCGGCCTTTTGACGTGTTGCCCTCAGGTCAGGGTTGTTAACCACGGCGAATCCGGCGATTCCCGCCATATCCAAGGGGTTTTCAGCGTTGAAAGGGTGTGCCTTGAGGGGGGGGCATGCGAACCGATCGGGACCTACGGACAATCGGAATGGGGGAGTCAAATTCGGTGTGGCGGACAGAGGCCGCGGTGTGTACCTGGCGCATCCGGTCAAAAGGATGCCGACACCCAACGAGATAAGGGCAAAGCGGATCCAGATTTTCCGCAAGCATCCACCCTCCATGACAACCAACCCAATTCTCATCGAAGCCCCTCCGAAAAGTTCCTCTCTCGTGGGGCGGAACAAGAATCGGGGTCCCGCAGATTACCGATTTCGAGTTCCAGGCGGCTAACCGGCAATTGTTACGAATGACCCAGTCCGACCGAAAAAATGATGAAGACTCTAGAATACCAAGGAGGCTTTTGACAACCCGAAAATTCCAAGCCGGGTAATCATTCACTTACGAGGGGGAATTGTCGAACCCCTGTCATTGCGAGGAGTGCATGGTGGGACAGGCTTCCAGCCTGTCTATTGGGATGACGGGCAAGATGCCCATCCCACCGGCAATCTAAGCGCCGTTTGAAGGAAGAGATTGCTTCGCTTCGCTCGCAATGACAATCTTTCGCCGCGCGTAAATGAATGGATACCAAGCCGGCAGAGGCAGATCGAGAGAAGAGGACTCCGGCCCTTGACGATCCTGGTCCAATGCCCTAGGTTGAAATATAGGAGATGAAATGGGGGGCGGTCCAGGCTACTCAGTGGCTTGAACCGAATAGCGAGTTCAAAATTGTTCGTAATCATGTTGCTAAACTTGCGGCATCGGAATTGATCGTAAGGACCGAAAAGGGGGATCATCATGAATTGTATTGTTGACGAATCTGCCAAACCTAGAGAATTCTTCTGCAAGACGGATATTCTCCTCCCCGGTAATCTTGTTCGCAAGTGCTTGATTGCAATTGCTTTAAGCTGTCTCGCAGTCGCCGTAGTTTGCGCTACTGCTCATGCCCAGGCCCCGAACCCCTTCAATACCGCCGCGGAACATGCCCAAAAGGCCGTCGATGCAAAGGATCTGGCCCAAATTCATCTTCACCTGCATCACGTGCTGAATTGTCTGGAAGGCTCCAGAGGGCGTGACTACAAGAATGTCGCGGACAATCCGTGTAGCGGCAAAGGTGCGTTACAGACTCTACCCAAGCATTCGGCGGACCTTGTCAGGGCAGAGAAAGCCATTGCCATCGCCCGTGTGGCAGTGACGTTGCACGATACGGCACCGGCCCATTACGCAGCGAAGGCGGTTCATGCCATTCTCACCGAAGGCAAGCAAAAGTAGAGGAGAATTGATCGCTGGCAAGCGTACCACGTCACCACGCCATGTGCTTTGCCGGCGCAGATCTGACTTCCATGCTGGACCATGCCCCACACGGCGAAGATCTGCTGGAGCGATTTCCGGTGGAAGGAACCCTGGCGACAGATTGCCATTGTAGTGAGGATGTCTTGCTATGAAAAGTTCATCTCATTCGAGAAATCAGCATGAGAGCCGAACACGCTGGGTGGCGCTTCTTTTCAGCGTGTTCGTTTTCTCAATGGCAGTGGTTTCATGCCTTATTCTTTTGGTCACGCACAGTGCGCGGTCCCAGACCCAAGTACCAACTACGATGAGTGCCCCGCCTCGCGTGGATCACATACTTTTGACCGTGTCGGACATGAGGGCATCTGTAGCCTTTTATCGCGATATGATTGGATTGCGGGCCAAATCTCTGGGCTCAAGTTTCACCATTCTCGAAGCGGAAAACCTCGGTATTTACCTGATAAATTCTCACAGGCCCTGGGAGCCGAAACCAGGCAAAGGGGAACATCTCGGGTTAGGAATTTACCCCCATTTCGAAGTTGCCAACGTAAAGGCTCTTGTGGACCGGCTGAAGAAGGCTGGTTACAAGATCGTGCAAGAAGCGGAAGTACATGATTGGGGCACTGAAGCGTTTGTCGCGGATCCGGACGGGTACACGTGGGCGCTATTCAGTTGGCGAAAAAAGCAATAATCGCAGCACTTTCAAACGAGTCAGACCCCACCCGTCCGGCGGGCAATCGAAACTCTCTCAAACCAGTGCGCCATCAAACAAGTGACAATCCCCGCGAGGACAAGGTGGGGCATCCCGCGCGGAACGCGGGACCGCCCAGGGCGAATGCCATTCGCCCCTACAGATGCCAGCGTACGCGGGCATGACGACATGTAGGGGCGGGTTTGAAACCCGCCCCTGCCAGAAACACAGTTTCACTTGTTTGAAAATGAATCGTTTTTGGTTCTCGCAAGCCTTATGTCATACGAAATCCGGGCCGCCATCTTCGATGGATACTAGAAAGTGAAATTCATGGTGAACTGGCCCCCGAAGATCGGGTCTATGGTTTTGGCGGGACGCGTACCCCAATTGTTCCCGGCACTTGGAACGTTCCATTCAGGAACCGACCGATCAATGCAAGCATAACTAAACCACCTGCCCGGCTGCCAATAGGCCGCGAGGAAACCGACGGTAAATCCATCCAAGATCTGCCAATCTACGCCCGTGGTGACTTCCCACCCCAGGGACCGGTCCGGAATATTCGGGGCACCGGCTGCGCCATTGAGGGCAAACTGGATATTTCCGTCATTTCCGATCCGGTTCGTAAACTGGGGTGGCATATTGATGTCATTGGGGCTTATGCAGGCCCAGCCATATCCGTTAGAGGTTCTCTCCGCCCAAAAAAACGTTCCGTACCAATTCAAGTTGGCGGCGACTGCGTAGTCGAGACGGCTCGCAAGCACCCAAGCATCTCGCAAATATCCGTCTAGAGAGAGGTTGTAGGCATTGAAGCCTGCACCATAATTGTATGTGAAAAGAAAGGTGTACGGCCGAAACACATCATAGTTGCCGAGAAAGGTGTCGAAAGTGGGGTGCCACACGAATGCGGCAGATTGCCGCCCTATTAACTGACTATTTCTCCTGTCCGGCCCGGGCGACCACGCCGAAAGCACTGTGAGCCGACCGGGGCCTGCCATAACACCCGTTTCGGCCATATAGCGCCACTGTTCGGTATCTCTTTGGGTGGGCAGCGGAGCGGTTGGCACGCCTACGCCGAGTAGCGCGGGGCCGGTCAACCGATCGCTCCAATAGAGCCACGCGGCTTCGCCATTGAAGAAGAATCTACCGTTGTTGTATTTCGTGAAAGTCGTCCCGTGAAAATAAAAAGAATCCTGTGCCAACACCGGAACCGATGGGGGGATCGGCAAACCGGTCGGGTTGACCAACCGCCCTTCGGGACCTATGCGATACGCTCCGTATGCTGCCAAAGTCCCAACCTGAATGGGTCCGTTATTATAGACCACGAACGTTTCCACATCCCTCATGATCACGCCGCTCTTGTCCGCGGAGTCGTAATACGCCTTTACCACGAGGTCGTAGGGATCGACCGTGATTGTCTGCCCTGCCGTGGCGGCCCGATGGGGATAGAAAGCGATCCCGAGGTCGAAAGGTCCGAAAGGAGCGTTCAATATAAGTGACTCGGTGGAGAGACCGTCAGACCCGTCGTACTGCAAGCCTGTGCCGAATTTCCAGGCTCTCTTCCCAATACCAATGGTTCCCCAGGGCAATGTTACAGTGGCCCAGAACAAGGTCCACTGGGCTTCACTCATAGCGTTGTCGGCGCCGGGGGCGTTTTCAGTAAAGTAAAGGCTGGCCACAGGGACGTTCCAAAAGCCCAGACGAAGCCTTCCTTGGAGTCTTACCGCAGGGTTAATCTTTATGACGGGTTCCATGGTGACGTAGAAATATGAAGCATTCGCGTCGTGGCCGGTGACAGTATTCTGCGCAACCACTGGACCGCTCCACCAGTAGTTGAGGTTCGCCGTCGACGTGTTCAAGCCGTTATCGACATTGTAAGGACCGAAAAAACCTTGATTTCCCGTTTGGTTGGCAAACTGGAATGTCCAGTACATTCCACCGGTCATCCCAATTTCCCAGGCGAAAGCCGGGGCTGCAAGCAGAGGGATGACAAGGAGACATACCCATATCACGGACAACTTCCCGATTTTGCTCATGTTGCCCCCTGCCCCTCGACTGCTTTCCGAACAATGGAAAATATTTGAGCTTCAACCATGCCTTATGCGGCAATCTTTGGTCAAGACTAAATGATGCTTCCAGTGCTTTGCTAATATTGTTCTAACAGTAAATGCGGCCGTTGAGCCGGACAAAACGGCGAATCCCCGCCAGTGCTCAAGCGATGAAGAATTGCTAGAATAAATGTGTGCAGATTCTAGTACCAACGGGTAGGAGTCAATTTCCGCTTAGTATCTTTTTTACATTGAAGCAATGCGCTATAGCGGTTCTTCGTCCTGCCTTCCGAAACTGGTCCCGGCTCGATCCAAAATCCGGCGGAAGAATACAGGCATGACAATCAGAACCAACGGCATCTGTATTACCAAGCCGGAAATAATTGCAATGGCAAGAGGTTGCTGCATTGCAGCACCTTGACCTAATCCCAGAGCCAAAGGAAGAAGAGCCATGATTGCTGCGAGGGTTGTCATGGCAATAGGTCGCATGCGATTTAGGCCGGCTTCCACCAGAGCCTGGTCTGGAGCTACTCCGGTCATTCGTAAATCCTGGTACTCCGAAAAGTAGAAAATAGCCACCTCGGTTACAATGCCTACCACCATGGTCATGCCCATCATGGATGTGATGTTGAGTTCCGTACCGGTGACCCAGAGCCCTAATAATACTGCCGAAATAGCCAACAGCGGCATTCCCAGAATCGCCACTGCTACACGAAACCGTTCGTAAAGAAAAAGCAACAACAAAAAGACCAAAGCCACCGCTCCGGCGAACACTGCAATCAAACCTCTGAAGGCGATCCTCTGCTGCCTGTACAGCCCTCCAAGCTCGTAGTACATGCCGGGAGGAACCAGAACCCGCTTTAGACAGTATTCGCTGCACATCCCTCACGGTAGACCCCATGTCTCGCCCACTGATGCGAGCGGTTACCGCAATCATTCGTTTGAGGTTGTCTCGAGTGATCTCCGGCTGCCCGGTCACCATTCGCACTTTGGCGACACGCTTGAGCGGGAACCAATGACCGTGAGGTGATTGAAACCACAGTTCGGGAATATTGTCTGTCGTGGCTCTAACGTCTTTCGGTATCCACACGCGGATACCGATGAATTTCTCACCCTGCTGTACCTGAGTTGCCACATCTCCGGTGAAGTAAGAGCGGAGCTGTCTTGTAATTGCTTCAGGATCGATGCCTTCCAGCGCAGCCCGATCACGGTCTATCTGAATCTCTAGCGCATCCCCCGCCAGTTTGATGCCGTTCTTTATTTCCACAACTCCCGGAACATTGGCGATTGCCTGCGCAATTTTAGGAGCGGTATTCATAAGCATTTTCGGGTCGTCTCCGTAGAGTTTGATCTCAATGGGCTGGGGTACGGCGGTGAGATCGCCGATCAAGTCTTCCATGAGTTGTGCCATTTCGATCTTCAGTCCTGGAACCCGCTGCTCGATTTGTCGTCGCACGGCGTCCATAATTTCGTACACGGTACGTCGAGGCGGAGGTTTGAGTCGCACAAATAAGTCACCCTGATTCGCTTCGGTCAATCCTCCGCCAAGTTGTGTCCCGGTTCGACGAGAGTATGACGCCACCTCGGGGTTTGCACTCAGGATAGCCTCTATCTGGCGACACAGTCGATCCGTTTCCTTTAGAGACGTACCGGGAACTGCCAGGTAGTCAATTACAAAACTTCCCTCATCCATAGCAGGCATAAAGCCGGATCCCACCTCGTGATATCCGAGGTAACCGCCTGCAATCAGAGGAATTAGACCGATCACCAGGAGCCACGGACGGCGCAAAACCACTGCGAGTACAGCCCGGTAACCCCTTTGAAAAAGGCGGGTCAGCGGTCCTACGTCCTCTATTTCTGTGTCTTTTTGGCTAATTATGTGGGCGGCCAGAATCGGAATGCCGAACCAAGCCACAAAAAATGAGATGACCAGAGCACACCCCATTGTCAACGACAGCGGCTTGAAGAATGCTCCCGTTACACCCCCCAGGAAGGCCAGCGGCAAGAAAATGACGACCGTTGAAGAAGATGAGCCTACCAGGGGAAAAGTGAACTCGCGTGCCGCCTGTCTAACCACCCCCGGGTGGCCCGAATCCCCGCCCCTTAGGCACCGGACAATATGCTCGATCATGACGATGGCATCGTCCAAAATCAGTCCTACCGCCGCTGCCATGCCACCCAAGGTCATAATATTGAAGCTCATGTCCAGCATGTAGAGCAACAAAATGGTAATCGCCAGGACTGTAGGAACCGTCACCATTGCCAGCAAGGTTACCTTCAAGTTGCGAAGAATCATTAGAATGATGAGAGCGGCTAGAGCTACGCCGATTAAAATCGTGTCCCGCACGCTTGCCGCGGACTCCGTGATAAGCAGGCTCTGGTCGTACCAGTTGCTAATCTTAACGCCTGCCGGGATTTTATGCTGAAACGCGGCCAGCTTTGATTTTACGTCGCGCATGATCTGAACCGTATTGCCTGTCGGCTGCTGGTACACCTGCAGTAACACTGCATCACGCCCATTGGCGGTCACTCTTTGCCATTGGGGAACGGTAGCTAGTTTGACGGTAGCGACATCCTCCAATTGCACCAAACCGTTAGCGCCACTTCTCAAGATTGTCCGCCGAACTTGTTCCAAGTTCCTGAGACGAGCATCGGACAGAATTAGAAATAACTTGTAATGATCTTCCAGACGTCCGACTGCTTGCAGAAACGTTGGTTGCGGACAAAGCCTGCACTACATCCTGAACCTTAAGCCCATAAGCTTTCAATCGCGGTAAATCTACCGTTACTCGATATTCGGCCAGTTGCCCGCCCAACACGCTGACTCGAGCCACACCATTTATCGCTGACAACAGAGGGAGTAATTGATATTGAGCAAAGTCATGCAGTTGGACCAGAGTATGGTTGGTGGAGATAAGGCTGTAAGCACCCACAGGAAAACTGTGGGGTCCATCCGTTTTGCTAGAAATGTGGTCCCTGGGGGCAGCTTAGGCAAAACCCGGTTAATGGCTGATTCAACCTGGAGAAGAGCAACTGGCATGTCTAATCCCCAGGTAAAATTGAGGGAAAGCTCCGCGCTGCCTCGGCTGGTAGTGGAACGTATGCTTCGCAAGCCAATGACCGATCGAACAGCCTGCTCCACGGGCATGGTCACGGATATAACCATTTGGTCGGCGGGACGGTCTCCGGAATCGATGGTGACAACGATGCGGGGGAAATTGACGTGCGGAAACAACGATACCGGCAGCAGCAAGGCGGTCGCAGCCCCACTTGCTGAAAGAACCAGCAGCAAGAATACGATCGAGCGGCGGTGTGCGGAAGCCCAATTTACGAAGCTCATGGGGTCTCCCTTCGCACCGCCATACCATCACTTAATTCGTAGTTTCCCAGCACCACCACTTGGTCCCCCGCTTTAAGGGGACCGCTTATAGCAATCATCCCTGCTTCTTGCCGGCCTGTCTTCACCGGCACCTTATGGGCTCGGTTCCCGCTGACGATAAAAACCCAGGAACCATGCCCGTCCCTCATCACAGCGCTTCTGGGAACCCCGAGGGACTCAATTCGGGAGAGCGTGATGACCCCTTTCATCGTTAAACCCAACGGGAATTCGGCATTTGCAGGCAATTTCACCCGGACCAACACGTCAATCAACCGGGTGGCAGGATTAATCATTGCGTGAACCTCACTCACCTGACTGTTGAGAGTGGTTCCGGGCTGAAAAACAGGGCTGATCGAAACAGGCATTCCCGGCCGTACGTTAACGGCATCCTCAGGTTCCACTCCCAGCGGGACTATCAAGGAATCCCGGCGAGCCAGCAATACGACGTTGGAACCCGCCTGGATCAGGTCGCCCTGACTTACGCTTATCTTCGTAACGACTCCGGCGAAAGGTGCATTTACCGTCTCGCTTGCTTGTCCGGTTCCAAGTTTCTGTTGCTCTCGAACCTGGGCATCTGCATCTGCAAGATTTTTGCGTGCGATTGCTACCTGGTCCTTGGTGGTCAACTGGTTTCGGAAAAGATCCTCTTCGCGGCGCAGATTGCTACGCGCGTAATCCAATGCGGCTTGCGTCTGCTGAAATTGCACGCTGGCGGTCGGCGAAGTATAAAACTCCAGCAGTGGCGCACCACTCTCAATAAGCTGACCGGATCTTACCCAAACTTTGGCGATGATCCCGGAGCGAGGCAAGTTGATGCTTGTCACGGAAACAGGATCGGGCCGGGTGCTGCCGTAGGCAGTCAGCGTCTTGGTGAATGTCCTCGACTGAATTGGGGACGTCTCCACCTGTACACTTGGTTCAGCTCCCACCGACGGAATGGTGAATGAAAAGAGAATAGTCGCTATGCTCAAGGACCGGCCGATGTACCTGAAGACCGCCATCGGCAAACCTCCTGTTCCTTACTGTGTGTCAGTTGTCACCTGGCGAGACAGCAGTGTATCAAGTGCAATCGCCGTGTCCCGCAAGCCTTGAATCAGATCGAGGAACTTCAGCCTTTTGTTGGCCAAAGTGTTTTCCATGTTCAGATAGGTCAGTGGATTCATATTTTGATTTGCGTACGCCACCCGCGCCTTCTGAACCATCTTTGCCAGAGTGGGGAGGTACATCTGTAATGTATGGATCTCCTTCATCAAGATGCGCTGCTTAGTCCAGATCAAATCGGCTTGTCCGCATGCCTGATCGATTCGAGCCTGATATTCTTCACGCAGTTGTTGTCGGGATGCCTTCGCCACGGCTATCTTTCCCCGGTTACGGTTGAAAAAAGGGAGGGAAAGCGTGGTTTGGTGGCCTATCGCATGGACGTCGGTGTTATCTGAGGAAAGTACTACGCCTACGTTGAGGGCAGGGAATTGCCCTAGAACGGCCTCATGAACCTTTGCTTCCTGGCTTTCGTAGCCTGCCCTCAATGCGAGCAAGTCGGGGCGACGATCTGCCATTCCTGCGATCGCTAGCTTGAGGTCTCGTTCGTCAAGGATGTTTGGCAGAGCGGTAGGCGGGATGAGTTTCACTGTAGCCTCCGGCAATATTCCCAGCAGAGCATTGAGTTCGTGTCGGGTCTTATTGAGGAGTTGTTCCATATCATTAACCCGGGTATCCGAATCGATCTTTGCGGTCAGATCCGTTCCGGTGACTTCCAGAGTCAGGTTTCCTTCCCGTAGGGCTTTGGATGACCGAGCATAACGGCTCGAATACAACATTTGAATTTGCCTCAGTATCGCGAGCTTATCTGCTTCATAAATGCACTGGACAAAAAGGGAGCGAGCTTTCTGAATCACCTGCCATTCTTGCCACAAGATGTCCAGGTCCACTTTGTGGACTGCCGCGTCGGCTGCCTTGATACCCGCTTTCCGAGTGACTAAGGAATTGAGATCGTAGCTGACACCGGCCTCGTACGCAGTGAATAGATCCGGGCGGTCTACCGTGGGATAGTCCACTCTTAGGGAGACCTGGGGGTCTGGTAGTAGTCGTGCAGCAAACAGTTGGGCTCTGGCTACTCCCGCCTTCCGACGCAGTGCATTGAGGTCAGGATTATTAAGCACAGCCAATATCGCTACGTCAGTCATGTCCAAGCCGTTCTCGGCGTTAAAGGCGTACGGCGTGAGAGGAGGACAGGAGAAGCGGCTGGGATTCACGGTTAATCGGGATGGGATGGTCAAATTCGGCGTAACGGGCAAAGGGTGGGGCCTGTATGTAGCGCATCCGGCAAGAAAAGCGCAAATGCCTAGCAAGAGAATGCTCGATGCGATCCAGAGCCTCCGGAGCACCGGAGTCTCAATAAGGACGGACCGGTATTGCTTGAAATAACCCATATTCTCAAAGGGGAAGGCAGGAGAGTGAATTTTTGAATTAAATTTGTTGCACTAGACGGAAGACATGATGATCGGTGTGGGACAATCCACCCTCCTACATACAAAACATGCCGAGAAAACGAATTTCAGCCGCCGCGTGGGTCAAAAAAAGGGGCCTTCGTATATCTATCTCAAACCCCAGTGCCCAGGCCGAGCAGCAACTATACGAATAAAAGCGTCCAACAGAATAAGGAAGCAATATACTATAACGGGAGGTTCTTTGACAATGAACATACACGCGCCGGAATGACGCTCAGTCCGCCGCTTTGTCCGTCTTATCTCGACGGACATCTGCGGCAAGAGCCCATCAGATCTGTCTCTTCCGACTGGGATCTCTCGTTTCGGGCTCGGTCCGTGCTCGCACTCTATTTAGTAATAGACTCGGGAAGTGGGGGCATGACTACGATCTACTCTCGGCCCCTTTCGGTCATAAACGGCTTTTGGGTCGCATTATTGATCGCTGCCCAACTGGTAGTAAATACGTCGACCACAGCCGTACAAAAAGGAACGACAAACCACCACGGCAAGCCGGCTTTGCTGTTGATTAAATAACCAAAGGCTATACTAAATGTGATGGCTAAGGCATCAGTGACGGCACTGTTGAATTGTAGGTTTCGAGACGTCGTCTCTCGGTTAAAGACCCAAAACAGGTCCCACAGCAGCCAGACGATTGACAATGTCATAAGTATGACCAGCGGCGGCCAGACACTGGGATCTATAGGCCATCGGCTGAATACCGACGTATTGAAAGCCGGGATGAATTGCCCGATTAGATACCCTATCCCAGCAAGTACTAATGGGAAAAGCCAGTAAATACATCCGAGCAGCAGGCGCTCGAAACGAGATCTACCGGCGATAGCTGTATCCACCCTCTTTATTACGGCTGCCTTACTTTCTATTGGAATCATTCCACCCCTCCGATGTTACTCCGTGAATCTCAATTAATTGCATTGACGATGAATTGCTGCTTTTCCTGTTTCCGTATCGCGCCGCTTTCACCCGGGGTCCCGAGAGAATGCCTTTGACTCTTATGTCCCGCCTGCCGAATCCCATAAGTTCCGCGATCCGAATTGTATAGCGGAGCCGACTTGAAATCAATGCAGGCGAGTACAGCCGTGGAAGGGCGCCCAAGACGGGACAAATTGGGACACTACCAGATTCTTACGCCGATGTATTCTATGTGGTATGTTCTGATTATGAGTCTCTCTCTTTTTTCCAAGTCGTTAACCGACTGAGCACAGGAGACCCCATGAAGGACCGGGAGGAGACCGAAGAAGTCGCCACCAACGAATTGCTGGACCCCAGCCAAGTAGAAGCGTCGTTTGTCGCGCTCGAAAACCTGGAAGAAGCCTGCATCAAGAGCGAAAGAAAATACCGGACTCTCTTCGAAGAATCGAGAGACGGCGTGTACTCTGTTTTAAGAGAGGGAGCGATGACCGATGCTAACCCATCTTTCTTGCAACTTTTCGGCTATACAAAAGATGAGATGATCGGCAAGAACATTCGTGACCTCTGCGTTGATCCTGCCGAACACCCAAAGTTCCAAAATGAGATAGAGAAAAAGGGCTTCGTGAAAGATTATGAAATAAAGTTTCGGAAGAAAGATGGAACAGAGATGGACTGCCTGGTCACGTCCTCTGTGGAATTTGGAGATGATGCAAGAATTATTGGACACCGCGGAACCATACGAGACGTGACCGACCAAAAGCGTGCGCAACTAGCGTTGAGGGAAAGTGAGGAAAGATACCGAGCCGTATTCGAAAACGTAAGCGTCGGCATCAACGAAGTTGACCCAAACGGGAAATTCACGCAGGCGAATCCTGCTCTACTGAAAATGCTAGGCTATTCCGAAGAAGAATTTCGGCGGCTCGGTCCCCTGGACGTTACCCATCCCGACGACCTGAAAGATTCCGAGCAACCGATCCATGCCTACTTGAGGGGTGAGCCAGGCCCGTGGAGAGTGGAGAAGCGTTATATCAGGAAAGACGGCGGCGTCCTCTGGGGGGATTTATCGGTTTCCACTATTCGGGACTTGGATGGCAAGCTCAAGGCCGCGGTGGCCGTGATTGCCGACATCACCGAAGCCAAGAAGGCTGAAGAAGCCCTTAGGGCGGGCGAGGAGAGACTGGAGCTTGCACTGAAAGGAGCGGATCTCGGCTTTTGGGATTGGGACCTCAAAACCGGCACAGCCGTGTTCAACGAACGTCACGCAGAGATGTCCGGGTACTCACCGGCCGAGTTCAAACCGACAGTTCGCGCCTGGAAGCATCAGGTTCATCCGGAGGATTGGCCGAAAGTCTCTGAAGCTCTAAACGCACATCTTGATGGACGCCTTCCCTTTTATGAGGCTGAGTATAGGGTCCGATGCAAGTCCGGTGAATGGAAATGGATTTTGGGGAGGGGAAAGGTCGTGTCACACGACGCTGCCGGCAATCCCTTGCGCATGACCGGGACCAGCCTGGACATTAATGAGCGTAAGACGGCGGAGCGAGAGAGAGAACGTTTGGCAGCTCAACTTCTTCAAGCCCAGAAGATGGAAGCCGTCGGCACTTTGGCCGGAGGTATTGCTCATGATTTCAACAACCTGCTTACCATTGTGCTAGGGTATTCCGATTTGCTTCTCGCGGCCAAAGATGGACGAGATCCGTCCTATGAAGATCTCAAGAAAATACATCAGGCAGCGCTCAACGGGGCCGACTTGGTTAAGAAAATACTCGCTTTCAGCAGAAAGTCGGATACCAATCCCCGGCCCGTCAACCTGAACCGACAAATTGAGGAGGTTAACATACTGCTGAGTCGCACACTTCCGAAAATGATCAAGATCGAACTTGTCTTGTCCGATCCCTTGTCTATCGTCAGTGCGGATCCCACTCAAATGGAGCAGATCCTGCTGAACCTTGCGCTAAATGCCAAGGACGCCATGCCCGATGGCGGCAAACTGACTATTGCGACACGGAATGCTACTCTGGACGAGGAATACTGTAGGTTGAATGTTGGAGCCAAATCCGGTGATTATGTACTGGTTTCCGTCGCGGACACAGGTTGGGGCATGGACGAGGAGACTTTGAAGCATGTATTCGAGCCCTTTTATACGACCAAGGAGCTGGGCAGGGGAACAGGTCTGGGACTGGCTATGGTCTATGGCATTGTGCAGCAACATCACGGCCGTATTACGTGCGAAAGTATCCCTGGAGAGGGAACTACATTCAAAATCTACCTGCCGGCATTAGAACCCGGAACTGAATCCGCGGCCCCGCCTCAGGGCCTAAAGGCAGATCGCGGAACCGAGACCATTTTGCTGGTGGATGATGAAGAATTTGTCAGAGATCTGGGCAAAAGGATACTGGAGCTATCGGGCTACACTGTGCTCACCGCGGCCAATGGGAAAGCTGCGCTGGACCTTTACAGACAAAATGGTAACGAGATGTCTATGGTGATTCTTGATTTAATTATGCCGAAAATGGGCGGTAAAGAGTGTTTCCAGGAGTTATTGAAGATCAATTCCAAAGTGAAGATCCTTATAGCCAGCGGCTATACCTCCGGTGGTACGCTCAAGAACGCCATTGACCTAGGTGCCGGAGGATTCATCAGGAAACCATACGACATGAGGCAGATGCTTCGGGCAGTACGTGAAGTTTTGGATCGGCCCTGATCCGAAATACGCTAATTTTAGAGCGACTCTCAAAAGTAATCACGGAAAAAGAAAATGACTTGGTGGCGACGCCCCGGCCGGAACGCGGGGTTGCCCGTCACTCCCAATAGACAGGCTGGAAGCCTGTCCCACCAGCAAAGGGTAGCTCCGCACCTCACGGCATTTCGTAACTTGGAATCCGTCAAAACTTTCGAGAACCACCTTAGTTATCGGAAAATTGCGAGCGACAAGAAGGCCCCGCCGATTACAATCCAGACGGTGTCGATCTTTACGAATCGTTGCACAAGGAAAGCGGCTGAAGCCATGAAGATGGTGGGTATGTCCACCAAGGTGGCCCCGGCCAGTTTAATGAGCACAATGATGAGTGTGCCAATGAAAGCGGCCACAATGCCTCCAATCGCCTGCCTGACGTAGCCGACCTGACCGGCTTTTGCGTACGGGGCGGCCACAATGGTCGTCATAGCCCAGGCCGGGAAATACATGTTCACGATTCCAACCAGTGCACCAGTCAGACCGGCCACTTTGTACCCGATAAACGTGCCGATGATGGTCACTGGACCTGGCGTAATAAGGCTCAGGGCCAGAGCGACGCCAAACTGCTGATCGGTAAGCCAGCCAAACCGGCTGACTACGGCCTCCTGTATAAACGGAAGCATTGCGTACCCGCTGCCGAAGACCAATGCACCGATCCGAAGAAATTGACGGCCCATCTGCAATAGCTCGGGTCTGAAACTGATCAAAAGCAGATCCAGGGACAGAATCACCGACAGCCAGATAATGAGCCTGAAGATCTGCGTCCAACGCAGTGGTAAAGGCATACGGCTACAGGCAGAAACGCAATCTGAATTTTGAACCGTCGCGCACTCCCGATCACTTACACCCCACAACTTTCTGACCTTCGCTAAGACGGCCCGCTGCACATTGGACTTGCCGGCAGCTCCGTCTGCGGATTCCATCTCGTCGGCAGAACTCGTAAGCAGGTTACGAGCCACCTTGCCTCTTTCCCACACGTCATCCCAACTGCCCATCCAGCGGGACAAATTTTCGAAGCGGCGGGACAGCAGAACTACGACTGTGCTTGCGATGCCTGCTACGATTAGGATTCGCATCACTCCCATCTGAAACCAGAAGACCATCAGGAAGCCCACAATAGCCATCAGCCAGTTGAAAATGCCCCGGACGCCCGATCTCCACAGATTGAGGATAGTGTTGAAAACCAAGCCGACGACAAGAGCTCCCAACCCATGAAAAAGGCCGGAAATTACGGGCATTTCTCCATACTCGAGATAGAGATAGGAGAGCAGTAACATGAGCAGAAAGCATGGGATCAGAAAGAACGTCGTGGCCGTTGCCGCCCCTGGCAAGCCTCGCAACCGAAAACCCAGATAAGCCGTCAGGTTGACAGTAGGCGCACCAGGCATCAATTGTGCGAGTCCTAGTCCCTGCATGTATTCCTCGTCGGTAAACCACCTCCTCTTTTCGGTCATCCATTTCTTGGCTTCTCCGAGAGCGGCTAGGCTAAAGGACGCCAGCCCGATGCCCAGAAATGTACGAGCGATTTCCCACAGCGGAACTCGCTGGCCTTCGCGGACCGTGATCGAATCTTCAGCCTTGCCGGAAACATGCTCTCGAATCATCGGTTCCCTCTCCCATCTTATCTGCGATCCGGCCGGTTAGAGCTTTGGATCTTCGAACAATTCCCCTTTTTCTATGGACCCTTCCGCGATCAACACAGGGCGATGAGCTGTTTTGAGAACACTCCGGGCTATACTCCCCATGACCAGATGCTTGACACCGGTCCGGCCATGAGTTCCGGCAACGATCAAATCCGCCGACTCTTTCATTGCAAGAGACACGATCTCTTTGGCAGGCAAACCGATCCTGCAAAAGGTTTTCACTTCTTTTCCGCGTTGATCGCATTCTCTGGCCAAAGACTTCAGGCGAGCTTCCGCGGATTCCTTGGCCTGCAGCAGGAATCGGTCGAATTTCTCTAGCATGCTGGGCATCATCCAGTCCGCATCGTTGGGGAAGCCACTTGAATCAACTACGTGGATGATAAGAAGCTCCGCTCCGAAGGCCTTCGCGTAATCGACGGCGATTTCGTGAGCGGCCTCGCTATTCTCCGAAAAGTCCGTGCAAAACAGGATCTTCTTTGGGAGCATGACACGAACCTCCTTGTGAATCATGGCTGCTTAAAAGCATCTGAGGATGATTCATGGCTATTGACCTATGACATGTTTTTATATAAACTCGTGTCAATATGATGAGGGGCTTTCCAACTCTTGTCAAGCTTTTTTGCACACGCTTGGTCGCCGGAATCAGATGTGCTAATTGTCCCAAATGTGGAATGCTGTGAATCGTGATGCGGCTATAAGGAAACCATGCCAAACGATAGGGGTAAAATCTTTGAATCGTCGAATCTCGCTGGTACTCAGTCAGAGTCCAAACTCTTGAACCCTGCCCGCATCTATGAAATCCCACGGGAATCCCGATGTCTCGACCCTACTGAATTGGCGAAGTTGGAGCAGTCCTTCCGCTCGTGGGCAGAGGATTCGCCGCGGCTGGACGTACGCGAATCCAGAAGACGTATTCTGTTGATCTTTCTGTTAATTCGTTACACCGGCGCGCGACTCAATGAAGTCTTGACTCTGGATCTCGGCCGGAACATAGATATCATCAACAGGATTGTTCGGTACGGCGATGTCGAAGCCATTGAAAGCAGGTCCCTCCGCGAAGTGCAGATTTCATCTGAATTGACGTCCGAAATTCGGCAAACGATGAATGATCTCTCTGTCACGGCAAAAAGAGACTGGTTATTAAGAGTAGATCCGGCACATGTCAGGCGAAAGTTTTATGAGAGAGCCGCGGCCTGCGGTTTTGCAAAGGATCTCGGTTCCCCTAATGCTATTCGCCGTGCGCGGGCAATGGAGCTCATGCAAAACAACATGCCGTTGCCGGTGGTTCAAAGGGTTCTCGGCCATTCCACCCCTAATCTTACTGCATCCATGGTTACTTTTTCCAATGAAGACATTCACCAGGTAGAGCGACATTTCATTGAAAAGGAGAGTGCAAGGAAAACAAGCGCACGCAATACATTTTTCGGAAAAATCAGTACGATAAGGAAAGGTGATATTCAGTCCCAGGTCGAACTGGTCACCATGGGTGGAGATGTGGTGACCACCGTGATTACAAATAACAGCTTCGAAAGGCTGGGACTGAAACCAGGCTCACTGATTACGGCTGAGGTTAAGGCCCCGTGGGTCATAGTACAGAAATCTCAAAGCCGACCGTCATGCACCGCGGAAAATCTGTTTCAAGGGAAAGTGGCCTCTATACGTCGCGGCAGACTCACCACGGAATTCATTGTTCGTATTCCCGACGGAACCGAATTATGCTCGGTAGTGACCGAAGAGAGCAGGCGCAGGCTTAATCTCAAAGAAGGGGATGATGTGTGGGTGATGTTCAACAGCTTTGGGGTGATCTTGCGTGTTGATTAGAGCAAATTGGAGTGGCTCCCGAAAGAATTGTCGTCACACGCGGCGGCTGTAGCCATCAATTTGGATTAGTGGGACAGGCTTTCAGCCTGTCAATTGGGAATGACGGGCAGGATGCCCGTCGCCACTAAGTTCTTTTTTTTGTATGTGGCAATCGTGCCCCAAATTCTTCACATGCCAATTCGATGTGAAGTTTTCGTGTGATTGGACCTCAAAGCCCCGTCTTCCATTTCCAGAATTCGGTCGAACACATCCAGGGCTCGGTGGTCGTGTGTGGCCACCAGAACCGTGGTGCCATTCTCGTGAGCCACGGAGCGAAAGAGTTCCATTACCTGCCGACCGCGGACGCTGTCCAGCGCTGCGGTGGGCTCGTCCGCGAGAAGCAGACGCGGCTTGTTCGCCAGGGCTCTGGCGATCGCCACCCGTTGCTGCTCACCTCCGGAGAGCATATAGGGCAAATTATCTACTCGATGTTCGACCCCCAAATGCTCCAGCAATTCCAGGGCCCGGTTGCGAGCGGTCGCTGCTGAAACGTCGTTGATCTCCATAGACAATTGCACGTTTTCAAGTGCGGTGAGAAATGGGATGAGATTGGCCTTTTGGAGAACATAACCGATATATTTTCGTCGGTATGACCTGAAGTCCACTTTCGCGATGGGACCGTCCATCACGACATCGTCTCCAATGATGAGCCGTCCCGCTGTCACCGTGTTGATCAGTCCGACAGCCGTGAGGAGCGTGGACTTGCCCGCGCCGCTCGGTCCTACAAGCGCTACGATTTCTCCACTCGCGAGGGAAAACGTCACATCCTTCATCGCGACAACTTCGGTGTTTCCGCTGCCATAAACCTTGGTGAGAGCCTGCGCGTCAATGGCGTGGGCTGAGCCGGTCATGACACGACCTCGTTCGGCTCTACCCGCATGGCCTTCCAGATCCCTAGTACGGAGGACAACAGAGAAATGGCTGCCACGATCAGAGCAAGAAAAATTTGGTCATCTTGGATAAGCACCACTCTCCTGGGAAACAAAGGGTAGAGCCACTGCCCAAAGAAGATCGCAATAAGGTATCCCAGAAGTCCGAGAATGACAGCCTGCTGAAGGACCAGCCCCAGTATTACCGAATTACGGGCGCCGATGAGTTTGAGCATCGCTATATCATGCAGTTTCTCCAGAGTCAGCGTATAGATGATTAGGGCCATGATGACTGCCGCCACACAGATTAGAATTGTACGAAAAAGACGAAGCTGACGACGAGAGCGGTCGACCACTCCTGTGAGAAGCAATGCCTTTTGCTCATCCCTGGTTAGCACAGAGATATCAGGCCAACCTGAAAGTATTGAGCGAACAGAGGCAAGGTCCGCTCCAGGCTGCAATTGGACTATTACCGCGCTCACAGGTGGAGGGGCAATAGCGGGGAGATTGTCCGATGTGAGCTGAGCCCTCTCCTTTAACATTGGCACGATCTTGCTGAGATTTCCGAAATTTGTGCTGAGTACTCTCAAACTTCGTGCATTGCGTTCCAGGCGGATGGCCTCACCTGACTCGTCGTATTGGATGTCGTTGGAATCGAGGCGAGTGAAAAAGGCGAGGCCGTCGCCACCTATGCTGAACATTCCCTTAGTGAGCCCCACCACCGTGTAAGTGTTCTTGCCGAGATGTAACTTGTCCCCCAGTTGAAGTCCCAGAATTTGGTCTGCAATCATTTCATAATGTGCGGCCCCGAGTCGGCGCCCCGCAACAATGGGAAGCCACTCACCCCTGTCCTCCGGCCATTCTAGCCCTTGAGCCTGCATTCGGAGAGGCTTATTGCGGAACTCGCGTTGAAGGGAGTAGGTCACAAAAGCATGGGCGCTGCGAACCCCGGGCACGGCCAACAACCGATCTTCGAGGTTCCTCGGCACACGGGAGATCTCTGCAAAAGGCCCTTTGGTTCCATGCTGGACGACCCAGAGATCGGCCCCTATTCTGTCGACCAGCAGAGTGGCCTCTTCGATTAATCCGCGATAAATCCCCGACATCCCCATGACAATCATGAGGAGCATCCCGATCCCGACGGTAGTCAGCGAGAAGCGCGAAATATTGTGACGGATATCTTTATATGCGAGATTCATCGGGCGGCTACCCTCTGTCCGTCAATTAATTGAGCAGTTTGAGGACCGATAAGCACCTTGTCACTTTTGGAAAGCCCTCGCGTGATCTCTACCTTATCGGGCCCTTGCAAGCCCAGTGTGAGCTCTTTCCATCGGGCGCGGCCATTGTCAACGACGTACGCGCCGGGCTTGCCATCGTGCCACAGGATCGCTTTAAGAGGGACGTTGATTACATTAGGTTTCCGCGCAGTCTCTATATAGACCTCCGCCCTTTGGCCAACGCCCCAATTTGTGGGCAGTTCGTCTACGCCGCAGTCGACTCGAAATTCCCGGGTCTCACGGTCCACTTCATTTCCCAAGCGGGTTACCTTGCCGGGAAATTGCTTTTTCGGCTCGGACCGGAAGACCACTCTTGCCGGCTGTCCCGGCGCAAGCCCTGCCATCCGGTACTCGTCGACCCAGGCTGAAATCCACAGCTCACGCTTCGACACCAACAGAAAGATAGAGGAGCCGGGGACCACAATGTCTCCTACTTCTCGGTCCCGGCGGGCGATGAGTCCGTCAAAAGGGGCGGTGATACGAGTGTATGCAAGCCTTGCTTGCTGATATTTGAGACGCTCTTTTGTAGCAACTTCCTGGCGACGCGCCTCGGCAATGGCTGCCGTGGCCGCGGCCAATTCTGCTTTAGCCACCTCCAGGCTCTGCACCACCTTGTCCATCTGGTCCTGTGAAATACTTTTGGTCACCAAGAGCCCGGAATAACGATCGTAGTCCAGACGGGCTTTTGCGACATTCGCCTTGGCTTTGTTCTCGTCGGCGATGGTACGTTGGACTGTCGCCTCCGCGGCCTTCACCACGGCTTCCTGGTTCGTCACTTCTCTCTTGATGTCCGAATCGTCAAGCCGTGCCAACAACTGGCCTTTTTTGACCCAATCATTTTGATCGACCAGGTACTCGACAAGTGATGCCTGGATCTGAGCGCTAACCGCGCCCTGGTAGTGTGCTTCCAGCGTCCCGGTTCCCATGACTTCTGCCACGACTTCGCCCGTATTCACCAGTTCTGTCCGGACGGACACCGGACTAAATTTGGTTTCGTACACTGCTGCCCCGACAATCACGATTATTATCGCCCACTTCCACCCTTTACGCATCAAGTTTGAAATTGCTATGTTCACCTGCTTCCTTCCTTACATTACGAAGGTTGGCTCGGGTAGCTCGTGAAGACCGCTATCCCACGGAGGAAAAAGGCTCGGGTGCTGTTCACTGAATGGGCTCGGTAGGAAACAAGACGGTGCTTCGAGCTGAGGTGGATAATTCACTTCAACGATCCCCCAAGACCCCTCTCGCAGGACAGCCACCGTGACTGCGAGCCTGTTCCTCAAGATATGCCGCGAACTTAGGTTCTGGCTTCGGGTGGCAGAGACTCGGCAATCTTCATCAATGCTCCAACTGCTACCAATCGTAACTCACTTTGAATACGGGTGATTTTACCGACCTTGGTTTTCACGCCGTTTACATTTACGGGTACGCTGGAAATGAGATGTATGATCTCCGACCGCTTTGCATCAATCTGATGACTCAGCTTAACGAACTCGGGTTTCGAGCGGTTAATCTGCTCAAGAATCGGCTTTGTCTGCTCACGAGTCAGGCTCAAATCCTCTCGGAGAAACTTCTTCACCGGCTTCTGAGCCAGGGACATCTCTGTCGCTTGCGATTGACTCGTCCACCATGAGAAGGCTAGAGTGGCCGCAGCAGCCCCATTGAGAGCCAGCGAGAACGTGAGCAAGTATATGAGGGAGGTCCTTTTCATCGCTCGCCTCCATTACCATCAGTCCAAATAAAATCTAGGGATGAGCCTCGCTCTCTCGCCCCAATCCCGGCCTGAGTGAGGAGGTCATAAGAAGAACCAGTGAAATCCGAGATTACCGAACGGGACAAGTTCAGACCGGTCCAGATTCCAAGTACGATGCCAAACACCAAGAATACGCCAGGCACCATCGGCCTGAAGTAATTAAGGAAGCCCAAAGAGGGCAGAAATCTTCTCCCCAAAGACTCTTCACCCATGACTCCGATTACGTGAGACACAATCTTCTCTTTGAGAAATGGCGGCATGGGCGGTTCAGGCGACTGGAGCAGAGCTTTGTCCACGAGTGAAAATTTCTCAGCCACGCCCCGGCAACGAGCACAACCCTCCAGATGTCGGGCAAGAGCTGCCTCATCTTCTTGACCCAGCTTCTCCCCTCGCATTCGGAGTATTCGGACTTGCCATTTCCGACAGCTCATGATTCCGTCTCCTGTCTTTTATACGGATGGTGAGACAAAAAGCCTGCGGCCTGTCGCTAAAAAATTATAAATCAAGTAATTTTATAAGGTTGCGTTTTGCTCTCACGAGCAAAGATTCTACCGAAGAAAGGGTTCTTTCCATGACCTCTGCGATTTCCTTAGTGGGCAATTCTTCATAATACTTCAGTATTACCGCGGTTCGCTGTTTCTCAGGAAGGGATCGGACAGCAGATGCAACCCTGTCCGCAGTTTGTTTGAACGAGTAACTTTCCTCGGGGTTTTGGGCCACCCAAACCAGAGGCTTTCCTTCGCCTTCAAGAAAATCGGTCGAATCTGAAGCATCAAGGGAATGGACCTTGCGGTACGAGTATGATCTAGCCAAGTCGATGCTCGTGTTGCGGACAATTCTGATCAACCAGGTTTTGAAGGACATTCCCGCCTTAAAGCGCCGGGCATGGCGATAGAGTTTCAGGAACACCTCCTGAGCGATGTCCTGAGCAAGGGACTCATCACCCGTGTAGCGCACGGAAAATCGATAAATGGATGCTGTGTGCCTTTCCACCAAGGCTCGTAAGGCGTTTTCGTCTCCGTTTCCCAGGGCTCGAATAAGTTCTTCGTCAGATGACTGACGCATTGGTACATTGCCTCTTCAATATCTAATTGTCATTCCATATAGAATGTGCCATTGGGTTCCGCTCGTGCCAAAGATTTCCAGCCCGTTATTGATCCCCGCCTTGTATACTTATCCTGCTTATTATCAGGCTGCAAATTTCCCGAAAGAGCTGGCAATATCTTGAACATCCTACCCGGCATTCGCAGGGAATTCCGCGGGCACCCAATCCAACTGGAATTGCGGTTTGAGAATAGTAAGGTATCCCTTCATCACATTCGAAAAGAACTTGAGACAAGTGTTATAATTTGGAGTGTACTGAAGAAGTTTGATTTCCTTTTAGGTTTTCAGTTCAGGATTCTCCTTCAGACAGCCAATTCGTTCAATTGATTTTGGCAATGCGCCTCTTTCTGCCGGAGGTGGGCTTCAATCTCTCCACACGTGAAAGAGCCGATCTTCGTGACAGATTAATCCCGCTCGGAACAACTCACATCAGCGCAGGTTCTTCAACACGTCCTGGCGGTTACTCATCTTGTGGTGGGCAAACATTGTCTCAGTTCGAGATCGAGGATGACCGAAGCCCCGCCGAGGTTGTCGCTGCTATTCGCAACGCGGGTTGCGACCCTGTATGGAAAGATTTCGATCGCGGTTTTCACCCGGCTTAAGAGGAAACCGCTGGGCAGGTGGCCCATTCACGTACACGGGGGATCTTCTGCGCGCAGTCCTTTCGAGAAATGAATGGTGTGGCAGGCTTCCAGCCTGTCTGTTGGGATGACGGGCAACCCCGCGTTCCGCGCGGGGCGTCGCTACCAAGCCATTTTCTCTTTCCGTGATTACTTTTGAGAATCGCTATAATCATGTAATTCCGAGGCAGGGACCTTGAAGGCTAAGTGGTTATATGAGCGCTCAGCCGCCGGTTCGCCCTCCATAAGTGCTGTCCACATCCCAGCGACTATGAAGAATTTTTCACGGGAGAGCGAGAAATTCTTGGCCGCGCTGTCATAAACTTCTTCAACGTCGAAGATTTCACGAAGGAACAGCGATGTTCTGTCCAGGTCTCTGACCACGAAGGTGATGTGGCTTATAGATTCGATCATTATGAGACTCCGTCGGATTACCCAATTCCCTGCGACCATCAATCATACCGTTTCCCACAAGAACTACAATAACGCCTATGCAAACATATACCGGAAGTATCCATTCACTTACGCGCGGCGAAACATTGTCATTGCGAGCGAAGCGAAGCAATCTCTTCCCCTAATGACTTAGATTGCTTCGTCGTTTCACTCCTCGCAATGACAGGGGTTCGACAATTCCCCCTCGTAAGTGAATGGTTACTACCGGAATTCTGACGCGTCCGCAGCTTTCGGAGCCCTGAAGGCAGTGATCGGTCACCCAAATCCAATTGTTGCACGGACCTCAATTGGCCGCAGAGTCGTGTTTAGTGTGGACCCAATCGCGCGCTATTTTTTGCCGGTACACTTTCAAAAGCGGCACGCGAGCATAACAGACTGATATTGTCTGTTAAATAAGCCATTGTACTCAAATTATTTTTAATATATGCTTCACATCGCGGGCAAATCTCATACCCAACTTGTCGCGCATGTGGCCAGTGAAGTTATCTGGTGGGCTCGGCGACGCTGAGCGTGCAAGAGCCATGGGAATGACTCGTTCAATTTGATGTGCAAGATTACAAGGCCACTCAGTGCGAGAATTTTTTGATTGGGGTCTTCAAAGGGGGCCTACTGATGACCGACGAAGACGAGGCCGGCAAAGAGCTCATCACCGCATTACGAGAGAGAGTTGCCAAGTTAGAGCAATCGCTGGATCTGGCTCGCGAAAGCGCGAGCGGGCATCAGGCCGAAGAGAGATTCAAAGCTATGGTGAAAGCTTTCGACGGCTTCATTTACGTGTGCTCTTCCAACTATGAAATTGAATTCATCAACCAGCGATTCATCCATCGAATAGGACGCAATCCAATAGGGGAAAAATGCTATCAGGTGATCCATGAGGTGGGGGATACTTGTCCCTGGTGTGCCGTAGGGACGCTACAACTGGGGGAAATCGAGCGCCGGGAGCTTCAAAGTCCCAAAGACGGCCGCTGGTATCGCGGTGCAAGCACTCCGATCCGTGGTTCGGACAACACGATCTCCTGTTTGGTTATGCTAGAAGACATTACGGAGCGCAAGCGAATGCAGGAGGCATTGAGAGAGAGTGAACAGCGCTTTCGATCCATTCTTGAAAATCCCCACACCGTGGTGCTCATTATTGATCCGGAGACAGGCAGAATTGAGGACGGCAGCCTCGGAGCTTGCAGTTTTTACGGCTATAGTAGGGATGATCTGAGGCAGCGGAATGTCTTTGACATCTCCACCCTTCCTCCTCAGGCAATATTCGAAAGAAAGCGAATGACAGGGCTTCAGCCGTGCAGGTATTTGGAATCCCGGCATCGCATGGCTAGCGGAGAGTTCCGAGATGTCGAGGTATGCTCGTGCCCAATGGTTATTAGTGGAAAGGTGCTAGTGTTCACCTTGGTGAACGATGTTACGGGCCGCAAGATGGCTGAGGAAGCTTTGCGGAAAAGTGAAGAACGATACCGGGACCTCTTTGATTCCGCTCCCATCTCAATCTTGGAACACGATTTCTCTGAAGTACAGGCCCGCTTTGATCGGTTGCGCTCTTTGGGAGTTGAGGATTTCAAGACCTATTTTGAGAATCACCCTGAGGAAGTCAGATCCTGCGCATCTATGGTGAAAAACCTGGGGGTAAACCAGGAGACTGTTGCTCTCTTTCAGGCCCCCGGGAAAGAAGACGTCCCTCATTACGTGACCCCTTACTTGGAGGAAGAGTCGTGGAACGTCGTGAAAGATGCCTTTGTGGCATTAGCTGAAGGCAAAACTCGATTTGAAGGAGTGGGTACAATCTCGACTCTCACCGGCGAGAAGAAGACCCTTGCTTTCAGAATGTCAGTGGCCGAGAGACGAGAAAATGCACCGTTGAGGGTTCTGTTGTCTTTGATAGACGTTACGGATCGCAAAAGAGCGGAGCAACGACTCGAAAGGTCTGTTTCGCTCCTTCGTTCCACTCTTGAAGCTACGAACGACGGCATTCTCGTTGTCGGCAAGGATAAGAACATTGTAGCTTACAATCAGAGGCTCCTGGATATGTGGCAGGTGCCGGAAAACATTGTCGCGAACCGCGATGTTTGTGAAGCAATATCCTTTGCACTGGCAGACTTGAAGAATTCTGACACGTTCAAGGACCACCTTGGTGGTTTTCTCAACTGTGACGAATCAGACGGCTTAGATGTGCTCGAATTCAGAGACGGACGAGTCTTCGAGTGCTATTCTCGGCCTCAACGCATCGGAGAGCAAATGATTGGGCGAGTATTGAGCTTTCGCGATGTGACTGACCGCGAGCACTGGGGAAATGCGCTACAGGAATCAGAACAGAGAAATCGTCTCCTGATTGAAGAGTCACCGGTCGGCATCGTGCTCGTACAAGATAAAAAGCTCACCTACGCCAACCCCGTGGCTCTGGCCATGTTAGGTTATAAGGATGCGGCCGAAGTCCTGGGCCGAACCGCGGAAGACTTCCTCGCACCTGAGGAACGAGAGCGAATCGAGAAACTGAGAGAAGACCGTTTGGCCGGTGGGCAGATCTCCGTTCCTCTAGAGTTAAGAGGTGTCAAGGAAAATGGCGAGGTGCTCGAGTTGGCCGTCTGGCCACGCGAAATCAGTCACCTCGGACAGCCGACCACTCTGGCGTTCGTCACGGACAGAACCGAAGCCAAGAATCTGTGGGCGCAGCTCCTTCATTCCCAGAAGATGGAAGCCATTGGCACTCTAGCTGGAGGGATCGCGCACGATTTCAATAACCTCCTGACGGTGATCCTGGGCTATTCGGAACTCATCCTTTCGGAAAAAGACAAAGAAGATCGAGAATACGAAGACCTCAAGAAAATAGTGGACGCGGCACAAACAGCGGGGAACATCGTTCGGCAAGTGCTCGCATTCGGCCGCAAGACCGACGTCAAACTGAGCCCTCTCAACCTGAATCGCCAGGTGGAACAGCTACGAAAGATGCTTTCCAGGCTGATTCCTAGGAACATAAAAGTTCAAATCAACCTAGACCCGGATCTTCCCACGGTCAATGCAGATCACGCACAGATGGATCAGATTCTGATGAATCTTGCCGTCAATGCACGGGACGCAATGCCTAACGGTGGAAATCTCACCATTGAAACCAAGCTCGTGGACCTGGGCGAAGAATATTGCCGCTCCCATGTTGAATCTTCCCCGGGACCGCACGTCCTTGTGAAGGTCAAGGATACTGGTATTGGGATTGATAAAGCCTCGATGGACCGAATTTTCGAGCCCTTTTACACTACAAAGGAATCGGGACAAGGAACAGGACTTGGTCTCAGCACGGTTTACGGTATAGTAAGATCCCATGACGGGCACATAAGCTGTGACAGTGAACCTGGTGTGGGAACCACCTTTAGCATATATCTGCCGGTGCGCAGGATCGAAACTGAGGCGGATTTGGAAACCAGCCGGGAATTCTCGGCTTTCGGAACGGGCACGATTCTTCTCGTCGATGACGAGGCATCTATCCGAGACTTCGGGAAGAAAGTGCTGGAAAAGGCAGGATACAATGTAATCACAGCCTCGAACGGCCGCGGAGCAATAGAAGCTTACAAAAAGAAAGGGGCGGCAATCTCTCTGGTTATTCTCGATCTCAACATGCCGGTTATGGATGGCGCGCAATGTCGCGAGCAGATCCTGAAGGCAGATCCGGAGGCAAAAATCTTGATAGCATCCGGATATTTCTCTGACCGAGCACCCAGAGAGGTAATAGAGTCAGGCAAAGGATTCATTGGAAAGCCGCTCAAAGCAAAAGAGCTTCTCAAGGCCGTTCGGAATGTCTTGAACGAGGGGTCATAGCGGGGAACGGGGTAATACATTAAAGGGCCTTGTTTCTGGCTTTTTCCCTTTCGCCCTGCACAGTCGTGCTCACGGTGAAGTAATGGAGTCCATATATGCTGGGATCTTCTGCCGCAAAAAACAAGGCCTTTTAATGGGTGACCCCAGTACTGCCGTTTGTTGGTCAGTAATTAAGTATGGTGTACCCGGAACTACGGCATGTCACGCTGCTTCCTCAGGATACACAATCAATGTCTTGCCTTCTTGCGCCAACCGACCCGACTCTTTGAGCGCTTTCAGCGCCCTAGTGATACTAACCCTGTGTGCCCCGACAAGAAAACTCAGTTCCTCATGTGTTAGGGGAAACTGGATTCTGAACCCGTTACGACTCCTCACACCGTGCTCTTTGGCAACAGTGACGAGCACATTGTACAGTCGGGTTTCCAGGCGGGTCAGCGACATATTACTAACACGGCTTGTCAACGAATCAATCCTGAGGCTCAAGTTTTTGATTACCTGTAGCCCTATGGACGGATGTTCTAAAACAAGTTTTTCGAAAGCCGCTTTGCTGAAACCGCAGGTGAGAGTGTCTTCCATGCATACGGCTGTCAACGAATAATCGGCATCTTCGTTCAGGACACTTTCTCCTATAATGTCGCCGCCTTTACGAATATCAAGCGTAAATTCGGAGCCGTCCTCCATCAATTTCGTCAATTTGACCCGTCCAGCCTTTATCAGGAACATCTCGACCGCTCTGTCCCCCTGATAGAACATGATTTCCCCAGGCCGGAGTTTCTTGCGTAAGGCAGCTTTTGCGAGGGCTGTCATGTCCTCGGCTACAAGGTTTTGGAAAATCCATAAGCTGCCAATACACGTCGGATTTAGCTCTATACCTGAGCCCGCCAGTTGCTCACAAAGACATTCCATTTGCTATCACTTTCATAACCTTATAGAAATTCTTGATGCCTCCATGAACCCCGTATCTGACTTTGCCGGGGAAATCCCTCTATCATGGCCCTCCTGGTGGGGCCATGTTCGCGATAAATACGGCTGACGGGACTATGAACAATCTCGCTCATCGGCTAGTCCCTTGACGGACAAATTTCAGGCGCTGAACTACTTCAGCGCCCGATATTAAAGGACATGCAAAAATAGGATCTCACTTCTTCTTTTCTTCCGATTTCGGATCGTCGGCCAATTTAACCTTTTTGCCGCAGAGATCACAATTACCTTCCTCTGTGATACACGGCTGTTTGGGCGCCTCTCCTCCGCAGATTCCGCACTTAGACATTCACGATCACCTCCTTTTATTATGAAGACTCCCAGTCCAACAGGCAATCGGATTTCTTTGAATAAGCGTTTCACATTACAAGTCTTTCTTGAAGCGTTCAGTGTATTTTCTTGATATAATGAAATGTTATTCCAATAATTGCAGCAACATACGGTGAAAGGGTTCCAGGCTTATGGATTCAACCTCTACGGGAACTTGTACCAGGTCGAAAAATTCCAATATTTCCTCGTCTGTAAGGGGTACGAGACCAGGGTCGAGCACAAGAATCCGCTCATATCTCCCCAGGTTTATGCGGAAATCGACTTCGGTCCAACCGAGGAGTCTTTTCATAGATTCGGGCCAGAGCCTCACCCATGAAGGCGTCATTACCATAGTGTGATTCTGTTCATATTCTTTCACCTTATCTCCAACAAATGCTCCCAGGCAGTTATTTGCGGAAGGGATCGACACCCCCTTTTGCTGGGCCAGTAAATCAATTCCTGGTAGACAACCCCAACCATACAAGACTCGAACGTGGCTTTCTGCCGTGCCTTTCGACTCGTCGATGGCTGATGTCAATTTTTTTTCAAGGAGAGCAGGGTCTGAATGAAGCCCCACGTCCATCCAGAACCATTTCAACATCCAAGGATTCCCGTTCCTTTTGCAGGACGTAGTTGATTTCTTCCTCAAATATTTTGCACGCAACCAAGATTCTCTTTTTCTTCATCGGTCCCTTCCCGTGTTGCAAAACAGCTCCACGTGGAGTCGGTTTAGGCATTGGCGCGCTCTCCAAGACCTGGCAGGCGTTGGAAACAGCATCTGTTCTACAATCTTGCAATCATAGCCCGGCCCGCTTTAGAATCGTCTCGGCCACCTGCTCCGCGCTGGTAAAGGGAAAATCGTCTGGTTTGAGCAGCTTTCCCGCTTCGCCCGCTGTCATTTCGATTTCCCTCGACTTGCATTTGGTGTCGGCACCTTGCGGGAAGGCCGCAAGAAGGGCCCCTGGCGAGCCGATTGGAAAATTGGCGCGGGCAAGAGCACCAATAATTTGATTTCGGATATCCTCTTTGATAGACATGACAAAACTCCTGAATTTGTTGGGTGACGGGGCTAGGTTCGCTCCTACCCCCATTTAGTTGAAAAGATCCGATGAGCACTTAAGCACATCCCGATCACATACATGAACTCAGGCTTTCTCACCTCCGTTTCTTCAGGGATTTGGGATACCCACGAGTTTGATCAATAGATTATCAAAGCCGAAGCGTGGATTCAGTAGCGGTCGCTACAATCTGAGGAAATTTCTGTTTTTTTTCGGCTCCCCTCTTCCAGGGCCTAATCCGTGTTCTGGGTACACCATACTCAATTCCCTTTGGGGGTTCCTTTTGGTCCGAGGGTTTCCGCCTATGCAATACTCTGGCAAGCTCGCCTTTCACGATATCTTGCATTTGTTTGTCAATAATTAAGTATGGTGTACCCGGAACTTCTTTCCACCGCAGAAGAGAGGCTTCGCTATGAACAAGAAGATGATGCCTGCTAAAGATCGACCGACCAGGCCGATTACGATTCGCATGCCTGTGGATGTCTTGGAGGATCTTAAACGTGTAGCTCCAACGAAAGATCTGCCCGGATATCAGTCGCTCATCAAGGTCTACATTAGACAAGGTTTGAGACTAGACATGGAACGGCTCTGGGAAACTGAAGAAAAATCCGGGAGGTTGGATGCTGTTCTCACCGAAATCGGACTAAAAAAAGAGGAGAAGAGCAAAATTTGGGAGGCACTAGGTGGTGAACATCCGCGAACCGAAAACGCTTAGCCCCGATTGCCGCCAAATCTTCGACGAAGCCAACTTCCCGTCAATCAGCGGCCCGGTTCGCGACCATAATGCGGGCCCAACACGGCCACACCACATTAATTTTTGCGCGTCCGTTGCGCATCGCGAATTCTTCCCCCGGATTTAATAAGTCAATCAATTTGTTACAGTGACAGTCCGGAATGGCCAAGTCAAAAGAAGCCGGCTTATCAGATGCATTGACTAACACGACCACGCATTCTTCCGGCGTATGCCTGGCAAAAGCAAGCTGTTCGTGACGGACTACCAGTTGACGATAGTCTCCATATCTTAGAGCCTGAGACTCGCGGCGGATTCGCGCCAACCGGGAAATGGTTTTTACCAGGTCGCCATGCGGACTGGTTTGCGAAAGCATCGCGATATCAAGTTCCGGCCGCAATGCACTGTCGTCCCCGTTTTGCCTGATTGCCTGTATGCCCCATTCGCTCCCATAGTAGATCGAAGGAATCCCCGGCATAGTGAAAAGCAAACAGTATAATGTGTAAAGGTGCGCCGGATTGGTGAGGTTGCTGGCCACGCGATTGACATCATGATTGTCGGCAAAATTATAAAGCGGCATATCGCGATACAGTCCGCGGTCACCAAACTGACGTTTCAGAGAATATGCAATTTCAAAAAAGTTGCGGTCCACGTGACTCGAATACAAGCCCTTGAAGCACTCGTAATTGGTCACCGAGTCAAGTGTTTCCGCATTGGCCCACTTCCGATAATCGCCGGCGACAATCTCACCCATTAACCAAAAGTCGGATCGCATGCTTCGGCAGAACTTGCGAAGTTCCTTCAGAAAATCAATGTCAATGCAGTCTGCTGCATCCAACCGAAAGCCATCGACATCAAATTCTTGAATCCACATTTCAACGGCTCGGAAAAGATGGTCTTTAACCGCTGGATTGCGTAGATTGAGTTTCACAAGGTCGTAGTTACTGTGCCAACCTGTGTAAGTAAACGGATCGCCAAAAGGGCTGCGCTTTCCAAAGCGAAGGTCATGAAACCAATCACGGTACGCTGAATGCTCATTATGCTCCCGGACATCGCGAAACGTCCAGAAATCCCGACCGACGTGGTTGAATACAGCATCGAGTATTACTCGGATTCCGTTTTGGTGCAGAGCGGAAATTACCTCCGATAGAGTGCGGTTGTGTCCCAGGCGACGGTCAACCAGGTAGTAGTCTGCGGTATCGTAACCGTGAGCGCTTGACTCAAACACAGGCCCCAACCACAGGGCATTTGTCCCGAGATTTTGTAGATGGCCGATCCAAGAGTATAGCCGCTCCAACCGCGGGGTTGCAGGCGAGTGAAAATCGTTGCGTTGCGGCGCGCCGCACAAACCAAGCGGATAAATGTGGTAAAAGACGGAATCTCGTGCCCAATGTCTCATTGATAATCCTCTCTAACGCTTTTGGAAGAGATCGGCACCCCTATACCGATAGGTATAGTGAGAAGACAAAAAAAAGCCGATCAGGAATAAATTCCGTGCATATACTGATGAACTGCCTTGTAGGTCAATTCGTCATTCAGCTCGATATATCCGTTAAGCCATAAGCCGATATAGGTATTGATCATTCCCAGGAAGGTGGCGGCATAAGCCTTATGGCGTCCCTTCATATTGCCGTGGTCCCGTGCGGCCTGGATAAACAGGCTTTCCAGAAGCTTCTGCTGTTTCTCACCCAATCGAGCCACTGCCTTGAACGCGTCGCTGTCAGGAGGAGCAAACCACGCGGACAACTGCATTCGATAGAGGAGTTTGTGTTCCTTTGCATAGTGAAAGTAAGCCGCAGCAGTACGGTAAAGAGTAAGAGGCAAATCGCGATGGTATTCGGCCGCGTGCTCTATTGACTGGTAGAAGACCGCAAAATGCTCGGCCAAAAGTGCATCCAACAGCCCACGCTTGCTGCCAAAATAATGATAAAGCGTGGGTTTGGTGACATCCGCCTCGTCTACGATTTCCTGCACCCCGACCGCGTCATATCCGCGCGATGCGAATAACTCCAGAGCTTGGGCCAAGATGTTGGAGCGATTGTCCATGTAGAGCTTCCACCCAGACCTCTCCGCAAGACTGGAGTCAGTATACCTACCGGTATAGAACATGTCAAGGGCAGATATGCCGGCTATCTATGAGATCTCAAAAGTTCTGTCTTTTTTTGATTGAAATTCGGCTAATAAGGGTTGCCTTTTGGGTGCCACTGCTGGCTTGCCCAGCAGTGATTCCTGCGCCGGCACTGCTGGGCAAGCCAGCAGTGGCACCCGCAAACAATTCGGTGCTGACTTTCGAGAACTGCTATGGTAATGACTTGGTGGCGACGGGCTATCCGTCCGCCCATCAGCGACAGCCTGTCCCACCAATCTAAACTGGGTATCAGCCAAGGAATTTCCGTATCTCGGCGATTATCCCTTCGAGAGCGCGAATAGATTTAACAATATCGCCCGGGATCTCCAGGCTGTGATCGGCGTCCTCAATTACCATCGCCTCTCCACCGGTTGCTTGCTGCACTTCGGCCAATTTTACCGGGTCGTAATGTGAATCAGCCGTGCCCACTACGAATAAGGATGGGCATGGCCTCTGTATTATCTGGGCACACAATTGGTCATTGCGTAAGATAGGTGTCAGCCAGACGCACTGTGGGGAGGGTAACGGCTCTGTGCCCGTCAATAAATGCCCCATACCTCGTGTACCGATTGACTTACCGACTAATGTCACCCGTTCATAGTCGCGTTGGACTAATGCAGCTTCATACGCTGCCATCGTGTCCGTACGCAACCAAACATCGCGTTCTTCATCAGGCGCGGACCTGAAGTCCGGACGCTGGAAATAGTTGTATCCGACTAACAGAACATCGGCTCCGGATTGTAGAAGTAATCGTCCTGGATAATACATGAGCGGCATCTGGGCGGTATAACCGAACCCCGGGAATATGACGGCAATGTGGACGGCCTCATCCTTTTGACGAAAAAAAGTGGAACGTAAGACCTCATTGCGGTGACCAATGATGTTCAGTGTTTCAATAGAATGCATGGTCCATACTCCAAGAAGTAAGATCGGTAGCGGTCCTTACCCACGCAAATTCGACGAAACCTTTAGCAGTTTAAGGGCGTACTTTCGGTCAATATACAGGAAATGCCGGCGGGAAGAAAATAGGATATGTCGCCCTGCGCGCTAATTCAATGTCGGAATTCAGGGATCCATCCCGAGACTGGGGGGAGGCGGTCTCCCCTTCCACCTCCCCCTGCCCTATCGTAATTGGCGACGATTTGACTTGTCCTTATGAACAGTGGAATATCTTCTATTGGTCTTTTTCGAACTTGTCAAACATCCACACTACCGGCTGCTGTGCAGCGATTTGCGCCTGCTGTATAGTTTTGTTGAAATCGCCCCGGGTTTTCAGCCACCACGCCACCAGGCGCACCGGGCTATATTTGCCTGCGGTTCCGATTGTCTGCACTGATCCGGGAACTTCCATACGCCCTGCCGGTGTGATCCCATAGAATTCCGATGGAAACTCGCTCCCTCGAAGGGGAAACGCTTTCGGCAATGCCGCCCGAATTGCAACAGGATCCTTCACAGTGCCGGCAGCGACCATGGCCCTCGCCAAGGCGTTCATTGCACAATAATTGAGCACTACTTCCCAGGTCAGCATATGCTTGTACTCGCTCGTGTATTTTTTGTTAAAGTTCGCCGCTGCGGGTGTAGGAGACTGCGCCACGGCCGCTACTCCAATGGTGTTGCCCATCAACTTGGTCCCCTTGAGAACATGGGCAATGTAATCCATCTTGGCTTGATCGATCAGAACAAATCCACCCTTGTATCCCAGACCCCTGGCCTGCTCGATGACCAGCGCCGTAGTGGGGGATGGACCACCAATGAGCAGGAAATCCGGCTTCGTTGCCAGGGCCGCGGTCAACTGCGCGGAAAAATCAGTTTCAGTATAGTAGTTCGCCGGTTTGTCCGCAGTGATCTGACCGCCTTTTGCCAACCAATATTTCTTGAAAACCTGCCGCCATTCGTCTCCTGTACGCCCCAAGGGTCACCACCATAGCTGCCTTGCGCCATCCCTTTTTCCAAGCGAGCTCACTAAAGCTGCTCAC
Source organism: uncultured delta proteobacterium (assembly GCA_963789265.1). Classification (GTDB taxonomy): domain Bacteria; phylum Desulfobacterota; class Desulfomonilia; order Desulfomonilales; family Desulfomonilaceae; genus CAWBBA01. The sequence goes on from CAWBKB010000001.1 coordinate 1,837,560, forward strand.
GTACACAGTGAACGGTGGCGGGATGGCAGAAAGCAATTTGTTCTTCATCTCAACCACCTTCGGCGTGCTGGTGTAAGCCATCACTAGAAACTCATGCCCCTTCTCCTGGTTGATTCTGGCCATAGCTGCAAGGGTATTGAACACAGGGTTGAACACTGCGGGCGCCTTGTACTCATCCAGCAACTTCCGCGAGTTGTTGACTGCTTGGGTGGGATCGATTCGATCGTCAAGCTTGACCAGCTTGAAAACGCACTTCTCTCCACCAACAGTGATGCCTCCGGCAGTGTTGATTTCCTTGATGGCCATATCCACCCCGTTTGAGCAGTCCTGGCCGTATTCCGCAGCCACACCGCTCAAGGGTCCGGAAAACCCGATCACCACTTCTTTCGCCCCCTGTGCCAATGCACCGGCGGCGAGCCAGACCGAGACAAAACCTACTGCCAGGAGCAACACTAATCCTGTGAATCCTTTAGAGTTCCTCATCGCTTTACCCCCTTTTGTGTGTTGAATTTGACTGAATGCCTGTTTCCCGAAGTTGCCGGCCGGAAACATTTCACAACCGACGAGTATGACAGCTCTTATGAATGGAATTTCAGTTTGCTGTAAAAGAGAGTCAGGTCCACCGCTACCTAGTAGCAATCCTCTCGGGGCCAAGCCGCAAAAGAATTGCGGGAATTGCCCGAATTTCGGGGATGAGGCTCCTGCCCTGCGCAGTCAATGAATCATTTGCACGGGCCCTCTGCCATAGCCCACGCCATTCCGATTCATGTTTAAGCAGGGCGACATGGAATCCGCTCACGTTCCGATATATGCCTTTTTAACTTTGTCGTCATTCATCAACTCGGAACTTGGTCCATGCAGCACAATCCTTCCGCTCTCGAGGACATAGCCGCTGCTCGCTACCATCAAGGCCATGTTCGCATTCTGCTCGGACAAGAATATCGTGGTTCCCGCTTCATGTATGGCTTTGACAACCTCCCCGATGATCTGCCGAACCACAATCGGGGCCAACCCCATGGAAGGTTCGTCGAGCAGCAACATTTCCGGCTTGGACATCAGAGCACGGGCGATGGCCAGCGTCTGCTGTTCCCCGCCACTGAAGGTCCCGGCCAGTTGGTTTGTCCGTTGCTTCAAGATGGGGAACAGAGCATAGACCTGTTCCAGGGATTGCCGAACGCCGTTTCGATCCTTGCGACGTGCATAGGCACCCAGCATCAAGTTTTTTCGGACCGAGAGCTGAGGAAAGAGTTGGCGCCCTTCCGGACACAATGAAAGACCCAAGCTCACGATCCTGTGGGCCGGCATTTCGTCGATACGCCGCCCCTTGAATTCAATCGTCCCGTTGGACGGCTTGATAGCCCCGGCAATGGTCCGGAATAAAGTAGTTTTGCCGGCGCCGTTGCTTCCCAGGAGAGTGACGCAATCTCCCTGTGGTATTTCTAAAGAAATATCTCGGACTGCCTCGAATCCGCCAAGGACCGTGGAAACATTGGTAAGTCTAAGCAACGTATTTCTCTCCCAGATAGGCCTCGATCACCTCAGGATTGTTGCCGATTTCTTCAGGCGATCCCTCTGCGATCACCCTACCGAAGCTCAGAACGATGATGCGGTGGACCAGGCCCATCACCATTCGCATCTTGTGTTCCACGAGGCAAACTGTGATCCCTGCGACCCGATGGATCTTCTCGATCAACCTGGTGATTTCATCGGTATCCTCTACGATTAGGCCGCCGGTAGGCTCGTCAAGCAGGATCATCTTCGGTTGACGGATCAGCGCCACCCCGATCGACAGCCGCTTCTGCTCCAACTGAGAGAGGGTGGAGACGTAATGAAGCGCCTTCGTTTCCAGTCCGATGAAATTCAATGTCTCTGCAACGCGAGCGTTGGTTTCGGCCTCGTCGCACTTCCAGCGGCCGGTATGAAAGAGAGTGGACCAGAAACCGCTCTTCGTGTTCAATCTGTAACCCAGAGCGAGATTGTCCGCGACTCGTAACTGGTCAAATAGAGCCGTTGTTTGAAAGGTACGGGCGATTCCTTTGGCCGCGATCAGATGGGGCTTCAGATTGGTAATGTCCTCCTCCTGAAGACGTATCTTCCCGGAAGTGGGCTTAAGCAGACCGCTGATCAGGCCGAACAGAACAGATTTTCCCGCTCCGTTGGGTCCGACAATGCCCAGTATCTCCCCCTCGCGAACGTTCAGAGACACGCTCTCCACTGCGGCCAGGCCGGCAAATCGTTTGGTGAGATTCTCAACCTGCAACAGCACTCTTCTCTCCCCTCTTTCGGTCTTGAAAGACCGACACTCTTTGTTGCAAATCATTTATTGCGCCCATGATCCCACGGGGAAAGTAGATGATAACCGCGATCAACAGGAAACCAAAAATAATCATTTGGTACCCTTCCAGAAACTGAAGGTGCTCCATTAGCACAGGAATGGCAAAGGCACCGACAATGGGGCCCGCGAGGGTTGCGGCTCCTCCCAGTAGCAGATATACAAGCCAGTTGAAGGTCAGGTCGATGGAGGCAGTGCTGGGGCTGATGCTTCCTACCAGGCTCGCATAAATACCACCGGCTATTCCGGCAAAAAAGTTGCCCACTACAAAAGAAAGAACCTTTGCGGAAAACGTGTTGATCCCCACTGACTCGGCCAGAATTTCATTGTTTCGAATTGCCATGAAGCTGAGCCCCAAGAGCGAATAGACAAGACGGTGCATAGCCAGCAGGGTGAAGAGCAAGAAAGCCAGGACCAAATAGTACTGGGCGGTCATAGATTCAAAACTGATTGTCCCGATCCAAGGAATGTGGAGCGGGGTGGGCGACGGGATCCCGACTATGCCTGTGTATCCCCCTGTGAGGTCAATCCAGTTTCCTGCCACGATGGAAACAATGACCCCGAAACAAAGCGTGGAAATAGCAAAATAGGAACCCCGGGTGCGAAGGGTCGGCAACCCGATCAGAAAGCCGACCAACGCCGCAAGTAGCGCTGACAACGGGAGCGCCAGCCAAAAAGAGACGCCGCTGTTCGTCATTAGGGCCACTCCATAAGACCCGATGCCGAAAAAACCTGCGTGGGCCAACGAAGCCTGGCCGGTATAGCCCAAGATCAGGTTCAGACTAAGGGTGCAAATCGAGAAGAGGCAGCCCATGATCACGATCTGGAACGCGTAGCGGTCGGTGATCAATAATGGCAATGCCAGGGCCAAAACCAGCACAAGCAGATAAAACCACTTAACACTTGAGGACGTTCCGGTCGGCATCAGTTCATCTCCCTTCCGAATAAACCGGTGGGTCTGATGGCCAGTATCAGTATCAGAGCGCCGAAGGCATACACATCTTTATACGCGGCGGAAAAATACCCGCCTCCGAGGGTCTCGATCAGTCCCAACATGTATCCTCCCACGATTGCTCCAGGAATGCTGCCCAGCCCTCCCAATATGACAATGATGAAGGCCTTCATTCCCAGAAGAGCTCCCATCGTGGGGGAGATCATAAAGATGGGAGCCACCAGACAAGCCGCCGCGGCGGCCGTAGCAGCCGAAATTGCAAAAGTCAATGAAGAGACCCGATTTACGTTGATTCCGACGAGCATAGCCCCTTCGCGGTTCTGGGCCACCGCTTCGATGGTTGTCCCGGTAGTGGTCTTCTTGATCAGGATCTGGAGCAGGACGATTAAAAAGATCGCAGCCCCGATGACGAGCAACCGCTGGTAGGTCATGGTGATCCCGAAGACGTCCACGCTCCCCGGATAGGGAATGTCCATTCGCTGCCCCTGTGGACCCCAAAATGCTATTACTCCAGTTTCCAGGATCATCAATGCCCCGATAGCCGAGATGAAGGAATTAATGTGAGGCTTGCCCCGCAAGGGGCGAAAGACCAACCGTTCCATCACCATCCCAACGGCGGCCAGGATCACCATTGAAGCAATTAAGGCTGTCCAATAACCGAATCCGTAGAGGGTCATCAAAAAGAAACTGATGTAAGCGCCCAGCATGTAAAGGTGCCCGTGAGCAAAATTGGGTACGTTTAAGATCCCAAACACCAAAGTCAGCCCCAAAGCCACTATCGCATAGGTGCTACCCAGCATGATGCCATTGAACATCTGTTGCAGGAAAAGTTCCATACGCCTATCACCCCTGGGACCAGCAAACGGCTGCACGCCGAGCGGTCGTCACGACATACATAGACTATCAATCCACAATCATGACCTCTCACCTTTGCGAGAAGCCTGGATCGGATCCGCGCCCTACTCTTCCTTTTCGAACTTGAAAAACTGCCACCTCGCGTTCTCGACCGGCGTTGTCCTTGACTTAAACTTGTTGAACTCCTCCTTGGTCTTCAACCACCAGGCACACATTTCTATCGGGCCATATTTCCCCTTGTCATTAATTGCCTGCACAGATCCGGCGATCTCCATGCGGCCCCCTGGAGTAATCCCGAAGTATTCGACAGGGAATTTATCACCGGTGAGAGGAAAGGCCTTGGGAAAGGCTGCCCGAATTTTAACGGCGTCCTTCACGGTTCCGGCCTTAACCATAGCTCGGGCCAGGGCCCGCATAGCACAGTAATTGAGGGCTACTTCCCAGGTTTGCATGCGCTTGTACGTCGCCACGTATTTTTTGTCAAAGGCCGGTGCCGCTGCCGTAGGAGACAAGGCAACGGCCGCTACTCCAATGGTGTTTCCCATCAACTTGTTACCCTTAAGAATATGGGCAATGTAATCCATCTTGGCCTGATCTATCAGAACAAATCCCCCATTGAATCCCAGACCTCTGGCCTGCTCGATTACCAGCGCCGTGGTAGGGGAAGGTCCACCAATAAGCAAGAAATCCGGCTTGGTTGCCAGAGCCGCTGTTAGTTGCGCGGAAAAATCCGTCTCTGTATAGTAATTTGCCGGTTTGTCCGCGGTAATCTTGCCGCCTTTTTCCTGCCAATATTTTTTGAATGCCTGACGCCATTCGTCTCCGTAAGCTCCGAGGGTTACCACCATCGCGGCCTTTCGCCAGCCCTTTTTCCACGCCAGGTCGGAAAAACTCTTCACGTACACGGTAAATGGGGGCGGAATTGCGGCCAGCAATTTGTTGCCCATTTGTACTGCCTTCGGCGTGCTGGTATATGCCATGACGAGAAACTCGTGCCCCTTCTCCTGGTTGATTCTCGCGATCGGCGCAATGGTGGTGAAGACCGGGTTAAACACTGCCGGCGCCTTGTACTCATCCAGCAACTTGCGAGCGTTGTTAACTGCCTCGGTGGGATCCGCGCGATCGTCGAGCTTCACTAGTTTGAAATCGTACTTTTCCCCGCCGACAGTAATGCCTCCGGTAGTGTTAATGGCATTGATCGCCATTTCCACTCCGTTCACGCAATCCTGACCGTATTCTGCCGCCACGCCGCTGAGAGGTCCGGTAAATCCTATCGCTACTTCTTTTGCTGTCTGTGCAGAGGCATCGGCAGCATACCAGGCCAACCCGAGAGCCGCCGCAAGGAAGAACGCAAGACCGACGAATCCCGCCCTATACCTCATCTCTGTTTCCTCCTCTCATTGAATTGGAGGCCGTGCCGTTCCCGTCCCCTTCTTGAAGCTCGGGGGGCCTGGGATTCCGGCCTCAAATAAAAACACAAAGACAGTTTTTGCGCCAGGACGTTTTCCGAACGGCGTGAAACGGCGCCATCCGACTCAGCCTACTCGTGCGCCTTCGTCTCAGGCTCCAAGAACGGCGACGACATAATCTCGTAAACTTCACGAGAGAGCTTCCGATAGAGGTGGTAAAAGAACATTCCCGTAATCTCCCTCGCCTGCACACTTCGCAGGCTGTATTCCTGGGGAGAGAGCTCGCCCGAGCCTGCCTGTCTGTAATACTTGTGCGTCATGATCACAATCTCCCAGAATTGGTCGCGGTAGCGTTTCAGGGCCTCGGGATCGAAGCCGTCTTTAGGCCCCAATCCGATCCTGTCCATGTCTACGATGACCTTGCCCAATGCAAGATCGTCCTGGGAGTAGACCTTGCGACCGTTGCGGGTCTCCGGGGTTATAATCCGCCATTCCTCGAACTTGGCTAACCATCGCCAACTCAGGCCGGTGGCCTTGCGGAAATCCTCCTCTCCGACTATTTCCATGGGAAGAAGCTTGTCCACAGGGCGAAAGTAGTAAGTATGAAGCTGTAGGAGCCACTCCCGTTCCGGAGAGCCCTTCTCGTATTTGAGAATCCTTTTGATGACGGACAGGGGGAGAAAACAGTGGTCTTGGAATTCCTTGATGAGTCGTATCCGTTCCACATAATTCCCATTATAGTCAGCAACGTTTTTCCCGAATTTTCGAGGTCGTGGCAGAAGTCCCTCGCGGATATAATAGTGGATCGTCTCCTTGGACACCTGGGTCTGCTTAACCAACTCGCTGATCTTCACCGGATTCCTCGACGTGAGTCGCACGGTCCCTCTTCTTGTCCGTCAGGAGAGGGGAACTTCAGCTCAGACGCTCGTGCCCGCTCTGAGAGTGTGGGTCAAATGATGATAAGCGCAGTTTATAGGACATTCGGCCCGGTCTGTCAAACAAAAAAAATTCTAGATAACATATAGGCTGATGTTTTCGCGTGACTTTTTCATGAAGTATATAGTAACACTTATCGTTATGAAGTTCGCGGCGCCTGTCAAGGGGGCCTTATCACTAATCAGCAGTGACTGGAGGTAGCAAGCATGGAATCCAAACCATGGCAGCGGCACTATGACTACAACGTCCCCGTCACAATCCGATACCCTCGCATTCCACTCCACGATCTGCTGGGTATCCCCGCCGGCTCGCTCCCGGATAAGGCGGCTCTGAATTTTTTCGGTACCGAGATCACCTTCTGGGAACTTCGCGACCTCGTATTGCGGATGGCGACTGTCCTGACAAAACTGGGAGTACAAAAAGGGGATCGAGTCGGTATGCACCTTCCCAATTGTCCCCAGTACGTTATCGCCAACTACGCGGCCCTCTCCCTTGGGGCTGTTGTGGTTAATTTGAACCCGATGTACACCTTCGACGAACTTAAGCTCATTTCTCAAAAGACGGGAATGACGACGCTCTTCACCTTCGACATGGTCTTGCCCAATATCCGCGCCTTGTGCCAGGCGGTGGAGATCCCCAGGGTAATCGTGACCAAAGTGACGGACTTCATTAAAGGGATGAGCCCGAGCACCAAGGATAGCCTGGAACTCGATCCGAATTGGCACCACTTCTCCGAGTTGTTGGATGGCTGTCCGGTAGGTCAACGCCCGCGAGTTCAGGTGAACCCGGGGGACCCATGCATGATTCAATTCACCGGCGGAACAACGGGTACCCCCAAGGCCGCAGTGCTCACCCACGCTAATCTTGTGGCCGCTACCTTTCAATGTGCCCTGTGGGGAACTCCCACAACCAGTCTGACTCCCCCGGAGCGGCGTTCCGTGCTGGCAGTTCTCCCATTTTTTCATGTGTACGGGAACATTGTGGTTATGAATTGGGCTTTACTTACGTGCTCTACTCAGATCTTGGTTCCCAGGTTTCAGATCGACGAGTTCATGGGAATCCTTGGCAACTTCAATGAGATCACTTTCTTTCCCGCTGTGCCCACCATGATCACAGCGATCATCAACCATCCCAAAGCTCCTGAGCTTGATTTGGGCAAAAGATTGGGCCTCCTTAACTCGGGCGCCGCGCCCATGGCCGCGGAACTCATTGAACAAGTCAAAGACATGGGTATCTTTTTCAGCGAGGGATGGGGTATGAGCGAAACGACATCTCTGGGGACCGCCAATCCCATCATGGGCCTCAAGAAGGTTGGAAGCATCGGCGTCCCGTTTCCGGACACGGACATTAGAATCGTGGATGTTGAGGAAGGAGTAGAGGATGTAAAGCCGGGCGAGCCGGGCGAGCTTCTCATCAGGAGCCCGTTGATTATGAAGGAGTACTGGGGAGACCCCGAGGAGACGGCCGGTCAGCTTAAAGACGGCTGGCTGAGTACCGGCGACATAGTGGTGCGCGACGAGGACGACTATCTATTCATTGTGGATCGCAAGAAAGATATGATTATAGCGGGCGGATTCAACATCTACCCGAGAGAGATCGACGAGGTGCTCTTTCAGCATCCCAAGGTAATGGATGCCGTCTCTGTGGGCATTGCAGACCAGTACCCGAGGGGAAACTGTCAAGGCCTATGTCGTGCTCAAGCCCGGAGAGACAGCCAGCGGTGAAGACATCATCGCTTTTTGCAAAGAAAAGCTGGCAGCATACAAAGTGCCCAAGCTCGTGGAATTTCGGGACTCTCTCCCCAAATCCGCGGTAGGGAAGATACTACGCAAGATCCTGAGAGCTGAGGAACTGGACAAAATGAAAGGTTGAGGCAATACTAAGGTACTGCTTGCCGCCTAGGGAATCTTAACGACGGCAACCAGAGCTGGAGTCAAGCCCAAGGCCTTCCGGACGCGCCCGCATTAGGATCGGGAGAACGTGTTTACCTCACCACCCGGCCGGCAAAAGCGACTGATTCCCCTCACGATTCATTTGGAATCCGTGACACTGTATTTCTAGACGGAGGTTGCTCAGATGAGCATGCCCAAAGTGGCGATTGTTCGTTACGATAAGCCCCTTGAATCTGTAAAGAAGGCCATCGATCTTTCCCAGGGCCTCGATCGGCTCCCCAGTGGGGCCAAGGTTTTTATCAAACCTAATATTGTCTTCTGGACTCGTCTGGTTTCATTTCCCAAATGGGGCGTGATAACTACTTCCCGCGTGATAAATGATGTGGTTCATTGGCTCAAAGAGCGCGGAGTCGATGACATCACCATCGGAGAAGGCACCGTTGTTTACGACCCGAAAGATCGTGAAACAGCCGTGCACGCTTTTGAAACCCTTGGCTACGGCAATCTCCGAAAGCGTTACGGCGTAAAATGCATGAGCGCATTCGAGCGACCTTTTGAAAAGATAGATTTGGGCGGAGGAGTGGAGCTTGCTTATAACACCGACATTCTCCATAGCGATTTTGTTGTGAACGTCCCTGTTATGAAAACTCACGCACAAGCAATCGTAAGCCTCGGAATCAAGAACCTCAAGGGCATGATCGACGTTACATCGCGGAAGAAATGTCACTCCGCGGATGCTGAAAAGGATCTACATTACATGATATCGAAGTTGGCGAACAAGATACCTCCTTCGTTCACCATTCTCGACGGCATTTACACTAACGAGCGCGGGCCCTCTTTTGACGGAAAGATCAGGCGAAGCAATATTCTTGTGGCCTCTCCGGATCTGCTTTCCGCGGACAAGGTGGGGGCCGCAGTCCTGGGACACGAGCCATCTCAAGTCCCCCACCTGGTGCACGCGGCTAATGATATGGGGAGAACGTCAGACCTCTCCGACCTCGAGATAGTGGGTGAAAAGCTCGAGGATGTTGCCTTGAATCTGGCCCATGCGTTCGCTTACAATGAAAGCGGCACTCTCCCTCTGCCCATGGAAAAAATGGGAATAAAGGGTCTCTCTTACCCGACCTACGATCTGACTATATGCACGTATTGTTCAGGGCTCACAGGAGTTGTCTTAACCGCCATAGCTTACGCGTGGAAAGGCAAACCGTGGGACGATGTGGAAATCCTCACAGGCAAGATCATGAAACCCACACCCGGCCGTAACCATACGATTCTTTTAGGTAAGTGCATGTATCAGGCAAACAAGGACAATCCGGACATAAAACACATGATCGCGGTCAAGACGTGCCCGCCGGCCCCTGAAGCGGTAGTGGATGCGCTGCACCAGGCCGGGATTGAAGTGGACCCGGCAATTTTGGCTGGAAGGGAAAAGATTGTGGCACTCTACATGAAACGGTACGAGGGTAAACCGGAATTTGACGAGTCCTTGTTCAGAATTGACTGATATTAATTTTAGCGATGGCTAGCAACGCATCTGAGGAGTGGGTTCAGATACCTACGTGAAGAATTGGCCCAATGCTGCAGTTCCCGCAGGTTAGTGATGGGGTCGATGCGCATTTGGTGCCCAGACGATTATTCGAGAAACCTTCGTCTGACCCAAGTTCGCTATAAAATAAGCGAGAATCGACATACAGCAAACGGCACTGACCTGGCGCCATGACGGCGCTCAGGTCAGTGGCACCCAACATCCACTCATAAGTCCTGGGTGCCATCCCGCCAAATCGTTTCCTCGGTAAATGCCTACCGTAAGAATCTTTCTCGTTCCTAGGCTCCGCCTGGGAATGCCTGTCGCGAGGCTCTCGCTTCGACTATTATAGAGAAATAATGCCAGTTTGCGGGCAGAGCCCGCGAGATATGGATTCCCAGTCCCGCGAGACGCGGGATTGGGAACCGGAAGCCTGGCGAATTTCGTGGCACGATCTCCACTCAGTCCGCACTTTTGAGACACTTTCGGAAAGCCTGCCCCGCTGAAGTACTAGGTTTGTGAATACTTACAGGCTACCAATAATGTGCATTGAGGACTGCGGAAATTCTGTGATAGAATCCGTTCTTACACTCGGTTACGCTCCTCTCGTGATGATCCAAAACCTTTCTAATGGAGTGTCCCATGCATGTGCCAATGTCACCGGTTAGAATTCTTAGGCGGGCAGTGAAGCTCTATCCCCACAAGGCGGCTGTGGTGGATGGCGACTTGCGACTGACCTATCTGGAACTTCATGAACGGGTTAACAGGGCCACTAACGCAGTCAAGGACCTGGGAATCCCTCCCCAAGGCCGAATCGCCATGCTGGACTACAACACTCATCGCTATATGGACTTGTACTTCGGTATAGCTCAGTCAGGCAGGGTGCTTCTTCCGTTGAACACACGCTTGTCAGTTGCCGAGTATGCTTACATCTTGAACGATGCTGAAGCCGAAGCCATTGTATTTCATGCCGATTTCAAACCAGTTATGGATAAGGTTCGACACAATGCTAGGACCGTCAAGAATTACATTATTTGTGACGGAGTAGCGAATGAACCGTGGATAAACGGTACGTATGAGGACTTTTTGGCCCACGCGTCGAGCGTTGCTGTCGATTATGAGCCCGCGGACGAAAACGAGATGTTGAATCTGTATTACACGAGCGGTACGACGGGCCGTCCCAAGGGAGTGATCCTTACCCACAGAAATATTTATGCGAATGCCCTTACCACTATCATATCCTTCAAGCTTGAAGACGCCACTGTCTGGTATCACATAGCCCCCCTATTCCATTTGGCGGATGCGTTTTTTGCCTGGTCGGTTACATTTCAGGGCGGACAGCACATTATGCAACGTCAGTTCAATCCCAGGGCCGTTTTGGAGACCATCCAGAAAGAACGGATTAGCTGCTGTATGATGGTTCCCACTATGATCAACTTTATCTTGAACGAACCGAATATTGACCGGTACGATCTTTCTTCGCTCCAATGGATCATGGTAGGCGGTGCGCCGATGTCTCCGGCTAACGCCAAAAGGATGATGCAGCGGCTGGGCTGCCGATACATATCGGGCTACGGACTTACCGAAACCAGCCCTCTCCTGACGGTCGGAAACATTAAAGACACTCTTGCGTCGGAATCCGACGAAGTGAAGGTGAATTATCTGACACGGACAGGCCTTGAAGCGGTTGGTGTTGACCTCAAGGTGGTTGACACCACAGGGAAGGATGTCCCGTGGGACAACAGAACCGTAGGTGAAATCATCGCCCGAGGAGACAATGTAACAAAGGGCTACTGGAAACTCCCCGCAGAGACAGAAAAGGCATTTCTCGGCGGGTATCTTTATACCGGCGACCTTGCCACCGTGGACGCCGAGGGCTACATCCTCATTGTAGACCGGGCTAAAGACATAATTATCAGCGGAGGCGAGAACATTGCCTCGGTAGAAATCGAAAATGTGATCTACACCCATCCCAATGTCTTGGAATGCGCAGTGATTGCCTTTCCGGACGAAAAATGGGGAGAGGTCCCGAAAGTGATTGTCGCGCTGAAACCCGGTACTGAGCTAAGCGAGCAAGAGTTGATTAACTACTGCCGCGAGCGTTTGGCACCGTTCAAGGTGCCGCGCCTTGTGGCCTTTGTGCCGGAACTCCCCAAGACCGGCTCAGGGAAAATACTCAAAGGAGAACTCCGGAAATCCTACGGTGAGAGACGTCCCAAAAGTTAGACTACTTCGCGTGCAAGAAACCGATCAAACCAAATCGTCGAAGGCAGAAGCGCTGCCTTACTCAAGTATAGTGTCTGCCAATAGTTTTGCCCGATTTGTCCCGCGTTTCGCGAGGTCATCCCTGACTCCGACTGAGGGGGCATAAGGTAGGTCGGGCCATGCCCGACGCAATGAGGCGGCCACGGCCGCTCCGCTTGATTCTCGTCAACTGGGAATGGGGCTATGTATCATTACGATCGGTGGATTGATCTTATCATTGTTGTACGGTGAGGGCATGGAGGAGAAGAATGCAGGACGTACGAGACTTATTGGAAGGGCTTAGACGAACCCCCGTGATATTATCTGAATTCGTAAAGACTATTCCGGAAGCCGGACTCGACTTGCGAAGAGGCCAGGGCTTTTGGACCATCGCCGAACATGTCAGCCACTTGGCTGAAGTCCAGCCGATGTTGTTGGGGCGTTTTCAGCGATTCATGAATGAGGATCGCCCTGAGTTTGTCCCGTACATTCCAGAAGATGATAAGGAGGCGTCTGATACTCCTCTACGAATGAATATGACCGCTGCCCTGGGACAGTTCGGACTCTACCGCGGCAAACAACTCGATCTCCTTGAATGCGCTGATGACGTGATATGGCAAAAGACTGCAATACACCCGGAATATGAGATGTATTCCTTTTACATTCTGGCCAGGCATACTCTGATGCATGATTACTGGCACATGTACAGGATAGAAGAAACTTTGGCTGACAAAGGATGCTTATCTGAAAAGAATGGAATAGCCGATGCGGTGAAGCCGGCATCTCGCGGGATGAACCGCATGGCATTGACGGGACGGGCATCCGAAAGTGTCTGAAAATCGAAGCATGAACGAAATTCGTAGCACGATGCGTCCCTTTTCCCGGCAATCCCGCGTTCCGCGCGGGACCGGGCTACTATCCTCGGTCCCTTCGGGACGCTTGCGTTTGAGCCCCATCGGGGCGAAAGATAGTAGACCGGTGCTTTAGCGCCGGGTTGCTATCTATTTCATCCTGCCTGCCCCGCCATTCCTTATCCAGACATATTCATAACAGGACTCGAATGATGCGTTTCCTCGGAATTCCGCCGGATTCACCACATCCTTGCTACAGAGCTTGGGAACCAGAGCTTATTGCGGGGGCACTTCGTGCAGATTGCCGTTAAAATGTTCCTTGATAACCAGGAGGAATGCCTCTGCAGCCGGCGATAGCCGTTCTTCCCGGTTTACCAGAACGTCGATGGCCCCCATCCTGATATCACCGCCCTCAATCTGAACAACCCTCAGGCATCCTCGAGCAACCTCTTCGCGGATATTCGGCTCAAACATGAGAGCTACCCCTTTCTTTTGGCGGGCCAGCTCCTTGCCTAGCTCGATATTGTTTATCTCAGCCCCAATCAGAGGTTGAAGCCCCCTTTTCTTAAAATGGTGCAGAATGATTGCCCGAGAGGCTGACCCCTCTGACTGAATTATCAAGGGATGGGAAATTAACTCGGCCCATTTTACGGGCTTGTCCAGGGGCAGGGGGTATTCCGGGCTGGCGACAAGAAAAAGCCTTTCTTCCACGGGAATGCGGTACAGGCGAAGTCGCTCGCTGTAAGGATACAGCACGCCTATAAGGCAGATGTCCTGTTTGAAATCGAGTAGGTCTTCGACCATTGCTCCGGACGGACCTTCACGTATGGAGAGCCGAATGGACGGATGAAGCTCCTTGAATTTGTCTATAAGCGCTGTGAAATACAGCATCAACGGGCTGGAAATCCCTACGGAAAGATTGTTAAACCGGTAGCTTTTGAGGAAGTTCTCTGTCATTACCGCCTGATTGAGCAGTTCTTCCGCGTAAAGGAACAGCCTTTCACCAGCCCTTGTCAGGGTGACTCGTTTCTTCTTCATGTTTACCAGCTTAACTCCAAACTGAACCTCCAAACCATGTACATGCTGAGTTATCGCAGGCTGAGTCATTGAGAGCTTCTCGGCGGCGCGGCTGAAGCTCTGTTCCTTTGCCAGGAAATAAAATGAGATCACATGGTGAAGGTTAAGCTGGAAACGTCCCATGAGTTGATTGTCATATACGTTTGTACACCAGTCAAGTGCTGTGTTGCCTTATGAAATCATTAGTAGATTGCTATTGCATTAATTTTGCCCATCTCTAAGAATCTTTTTTGAAAGCGCAGAAAGTACCAGCGGGAATTTCCAGGAACCTCACCCGATAATGTGCTCAAACGAGGACAAAAGAATGAAACGAAGAATCACCGAAAATCTTGACGTGGATCTGGAACGAGAAATGTGGACTTGCCACTATTGCGGCAAGGATCTGATTTCCGCAAGGCAAAATTTTAAAGAAGGCTGCCTCGTGTATGCACGAGATCCGAGGGATATATATCGCCCGCTAATTGAAGGTGAATATAGCTTCTCGCCCAATCCTGAATGGGTTCGTATCGTGGAGTTCTATTGCCCCGAGTGCGGGGTCATGATCGAGAATGAAATCCTGCCCCTTGGCCATCCTTTGACCTACGAGATCGAGCTGGATGTTGATGCGCTGAAAGAAAAATATTTGCAGAAAGAGAGCGTGAGATATGGGGGCACATATCGATATTGATACAGGTGGCACGTTCACAGACGTCGTGGTCGCCGTGGGCGGACGTCTAGTCTACGCCAAGGCCCCAACAACTCCTCACAGGCTTGCAGAAGGCTGCATGAAAGGCGTGGAAATTGCTGCGCAAGATTTGGGGATGTCTCTCGAGGAATTGCTCCGGAATACCGAGAGTTTCATATTTTCCACCACCTTTGCCACGAACGCGCTGATTCAGAAAATTGGTCCGAGGCTGGGGTTAATCACTACTGAAGGCTTTGAAGATCTTCTGGTTATAGGAAAGGGGTCGAGTTGGTCGGACAAAATGACCGTCAAGGAGATGCGCAATATCGCTCGAGTCGAGAAACCCAAGCAGCTCATCCCCCGCGATATGACCGTCGGTGTAAAGGAGCGTATCGACACGCGAGGCGAAATCATCAGGCCCCTCGATGAGGACGACGTCCTAGGGAAAGTCAGGTCTCTCGTGGACAAAGGCGCAGAAGGGTTTGTGGTGAGCCTCCTCTACTCCTACCTGAACCCCGAGCACGAGCAGAGGATCAAGAAGCTTATTCAAGATGAGTTTCGAGGACACTGCCTCGCCTCGGCTTTCCCGATAGTCTTATCTTCCGAAGTTTGTCCAAAGCGAGGCGAATACACCCGGACGACTACCACAATACTGAATGCCTACCTCCAGAAGCCAATTCAGGGGGGCATGATGGACCTTGCGGGAAATGTCCGGAGCAACGGGTACACAAAGAGCCTCCTCGCCATCCACTGTACCGGGGGAATGGCCCCGATATACCGCTCAACACCTCTCCAGACTTACAGCGCCGGCCCCATTGCCGGTCTCATGGCCGGTTCCTACTTCGGGAAAATGCTTGGCTTCGACCACGTTGTGGTTGGCGACATGGGAGGCACAAGCTTCGACTTGTCGCTCGTGATCCAGGGGAACCCGCGCTTTTACGAGATCAAGCCTGTTGTGGAAGATTGGTGGGTGGACATGACCATGCTGTGGCTCCGCTCCATCGGGGCCGGCGGTGGCTCGATTGCTTGGATCAACAAGACATTGAATAACCAGCTTGAAGTAGGACCTCGAAGCGCCGGCGCTTCGCCCGGTCCGGCGGCCTACGATAGAGGCGGGCACGAACCGACTGTCACGGATGCTGACATCGTACTCGGGTACATTAACCCCGACAATTTCTACGGCGGCAAAATGAAGCTTCGCAAAGACCTCGCGTGGGATGCCCTGAAAACCAGGATAGCCGAGCCTCTGGGCATTGATCCCGTCGACGCGGCCTGGCGCATCAAAAAAGTGGCCGACGCGAACATGGGCGACACGATCGTCAAAGAGACGTATTTGAGGGG
Organism: uncultured delta proteobacterium; assembly: GCA_963789265.1. GTDB lineage: Bacteria > Desulfobacterota > Desulfomonilia > Desulfomonilales > Desulfomonilaceae > CAWBBA01. Next base: position 1,853,641 of record CAWBKB010000001.1, read on the forward strand.
CTTCGACCCAAGAGACTTTGTGCTCTTCGCTGCAGGGGCTGCCGGTCCCACTCACTGTTGTGGTTTCGGTTTCTACGGAAAGCTGAACAGGATCGCCATCTTCCCGTTTTCCCCTGTCTTTTGCGCCCTTGGGTCCGGGGGAATGGACATTATCCACATTTACGAGCGCTCTCGTAGCCTAACGCTCATGAAGCCTTTGAGTCAGGGGTATCTCGAAGATTATGAAGATTACAATGCGATCGTGCAGGACCTCCAGAAAAGGGCCCTCACGGACGTAAAGCTCGAGGGGTTTAACGCCGACGACGTAATATTCAGGCTGGAACTTGAAATGAAGTTTGGCGGCCAGGTCCACACGCTCAGGATCACATCTCCGCATCTCCAACTTCGGAGCGAGGACGACGTGAAGGTGGTGTGCGACCAGTTCATACTGAACTTCAGCGAAGTTTACGACAAGATAGCCCTTTACCCCGAAGGAGGTATCGAGACCCAACATTTCATTCTCCACACTATACTGCCGCGCCACAAGATCGATCTGCCATCTTACCCCCTTGCGGGGGAATTGGTCTCCAAGAGCGCGATCAAGGGGAAAAGGGACGCATTCTGGGAGGAGTACAACGGGTTCCACCAGACGCCGATTATAGACCAGTCGGGACTAAAGCCCGGCAACATGCTTGAAGGCCCCGCGATTGTTGAATCGAAAAATACCACACTGGTCCTGCCTCCCGGTGCACGAATGAAGGTTGATAAGTATCTGAACTCGATCATAGAGAACCTTATGGAGCGATGACGGCATCCGCTCCGGTCTCGACGCCTACCCTGACCTGAAGTGAAACAAAAGAGGAGAGAGAAGGAGATTCCGATGCGTCCGGATTTCGACAAGCTACTCGCCTGGATGAAGGTTGAATCGGCCACTGAGGAAGAGATCGAAGGGATGAAACTTCTGAAGCCGGGAGATCTTGAGATCTATACGGAAAAGCTGAACCAGTTCCTCTCGGAAGGCTACATCGTCTTCGAAAGGACAGGCATCAGCATGATGATACGTTCAGGGGATTGTGTGGTGGGGCTGTACACCGTGGAAGGCGACCTGGTCAACTGCTCCACGGGCTTGCTGATGCATGCAATATGGCCTGAACTCCTGTTGAAATGGTTGATCGAGAATTATGTGATGAACCCGGAATCGAACGTAAAAGTCAAGGCGGGAGACATTTTCTACTCGAATGAGCCCCTTTACGGAGGCGTGCACTCTCCCGACCAGACCGCAATCATGCCGATCTTCAATGATGGAGAGCTAATCGGCTGGGCACTGGCCGCAGCACACACACCGGAGACGGGAGCCGTTACGCCCGGAGGGATGCCGCTTAGGGCGCTCAACCGATTTTACGAAGGCATGCGGCTCCCGCCGGTACGAATCGGTGAGAACTACGAGTTGCGGGATGACATGATGGAGATGATCTCCGATTATATGATGAGGACCTCACGGGAGGCGATGAACGATGTAAAGGCAAGGGCCACAGCCTGTCGCCGGCTTGAAATGAGGATGGGCGAGTTCGCTCGTGAGAAAGGCAATCGGTTTGTCAAGGGACTAATGCGAAAGATGATCGCGGTTGGCGAAGAAGCCGCTCAAAAGCGGATCGCGAGCATTAATGACGGAACCTACAGGGCCATTACTTTCATCGATCACGTGGGCACAGAGGAGGCACTCTTGAGGTGCAGTGTCACGGCCAGGAAAAAGGGAGACAGCATAGAGTTCGACTTCACGGGAACGTCTCCCGAACATGATGCGGGCTCCTACCTTGCATTCCCACACATTGCGGTGGCCCATACAGCCATCTATGTCTTGCAGTATATTTTCTACGATCTTCCCATCGGAACCGCCGCCTATTCTCAGTTCAGGTGGTATTTCCCCAAGGGCTGCATCTTCAACGCCGACGAGATGGCCCCCACTTCCAGGGCACCCTCGCTCTGTGCCATCGTGTTCAATGCCTTCTACGATCTATTTGCAAAGATGTTGTTCGACACGGATCTGCGCCCGCAGATTGCAGCTGCCACTGGAGTCGGCTCATCTATGAACATTGCTGGTGTGACTCAAAAGGGTGTGCGTGTTTCGGACATGCTGAACTACCCATTTAACACCGAAGGGCAAGGTGCGCGGTACGAACTGGACGGCTGCGACAGCAATTCCTTTTTGTTTACACCGGTATCACGCGGGTACGATGCCGAGGAGACGGAAGAAGAAATGCCGCTATTACACCTTTACCAGAGGCACCGGACCGACAGTTGTGGATTCGGGAAGTACCGCGGAGGATCGGGGGTCGAGTCGGCGTATGTAATCCACCAGGTTCCTGAGGTCGCCATGTTCAGTGGAGGAAGGGAGACACATATTCGTACGACCAGGGGGCTCTTTGGCGGTTATCCGGGGAGTACCAAACCGGGAATTGAGATCCACGACACAGATGTTTGGAAAAAACTGGCCAATGGGGAAAAAGATATCCCGACGTCAACGGCAGAACTTATTACCGACAGGAAAATTGTCGGCCAGTACAAAGTCACCCATAACACTCGCGAATACCACCTTGTAAAGAATGGCGATGTGATCGTCCACCTTAATTCCGGAGGGGCCGGCTATGGAGACGTGCTGTTCCGCGAGCCCGAGAAGGTGATGGAAGATCTACGAGATCAGATCATATCGCACTGGACCGCTCAGAATGTCTACAAAGTGGCATACGATCGAGAGACTCTCGTACCCGACGTCGAGGCAACCGAAAGAGAGCGCCGCAAGGAGCGCGAGACTAGGATAGAACGCGGAAAACCCTATCGAGAATTTGAGCGGGAATGGCTGGTGAAACGGGCCCCCGAACAGGCGCTGAAACACTGGGGCACATGGCCGGACGGCAAGCAAACGAAACGTATAGTGAGATTTTGAGGGAAACACCATGAAATTGAACGCGGCAATACGAATAAACGTTTCACAAACGGACGCGACCTTTGAAACTGATGAAGGCCGAGCGATACAGGTGGAGTGCGTCAATGGCAAGGATCCTTCTTTCGACTGCTTTGTTCAAGCTATAGAACAGGGGGCTAACATCCTGGAGCAGACGCCTGAAGAGATGGTCAGGCAACTTGCGGTCGTGCGTGTGTCCGTGCCCGCTGTAGCAGACACGATCGTCGCCAAGAGGCTCGGGACTCGAATTGGGCTGATAGTTACCCGGGCGGAAGAGACCACCGCTCAATGGAAAACAGCCACGGCAGATCCAGAGTTTAATTTTGTCATTTCCCCGGAAATGATAGTCACTGTAAGGGAGGAAGTAAGCGATGCGGGGCAAAGGATCATCGCACCAGATCGCGATGAGATCAGGGACAAGGTGAGGTACCTGCTCGAACGCGGTGTTGGCGCCCTTGTCGTTAGTTTCCGAAATGGCCGAATCAATCCTGCGAATGAGAAAACAGTTAAAGAGTTCATAGAATCGGATTATCCGAGACATTACCTCGGTGCGGTGCCGGTGTTCATAGCGAGTGATTTCTCGGCAGAGCAGGATGACTTCCGCAGGGCCAAGGGCTGCCTGCTCAATGTCTACTGCTGGGCGGGCGTGGACGATGCAATTGGCAGGATGCAAACCTACCTCAGAGAGCGAAAATTCGTGGGATCTTTCTTTATCTCGGACGCCACAGGGGATTCCTTTTCAAGAGCGGGCCTGATCCCTCTCAGCACCTCCGGTGCGCTGGCCTCGCTGCATCTGTCATAGGCACGGCAGCCGTCGCGAAGGAGTTCAAGCCGGTATGGCGAAGACAATCGTAATAATTGGTTCACTGGATACCAAGGGAGAGCAAATTCGGTTTCTGAAAGATCGAGTTCAAGCCAGAGGCCATCGGGCGCTCATCATGGACGTGAGCATGGGGTCAAGCTCTGGATTCGAAGGAGATATTACCCCTCGAGAGATCGCGAGTCTTGTGGGCAAAGACATTGCCGAGATCGTGGGATCCGATGACAGACTCTTCAAGACAGATGTCATGACCGCTGGCGCTCGGCAGAAAATGCTCGACCTCCTTGCAAAAGGCGAGGTAGATGGAGCTGTGGCGCTGGGAGGGGCCACGATCACGCTCCTTGGGTCCCGCGCGATGCAAGTGCTTCCCTTCGGAATCCCCAAGGTGATTGCGACGTCCGCGGCCATGCCCGTGTATGTCAGTCAGTGGTTCGAGGCTATGGATATCCTCGTCATGCAGATAATCATGGAATTCACCGGGATGAATGAATTGCTCACACACGCACTCGGGCAAGTGGCGGGGGTTATTTCGGGCATCGTAGAAGAAAGCCGTCATCCTTCATCGCTTCGCCTGCCTTACCCCTCAATCGCCATAACCGAAATAGGGTTTTCTCCTCAATGCACACGGCAAGTCGAGAGTCTGCTCGAGGCCAACCAGTGGAACGTGTTCACCTTTCATGCCCAGGGTATCAGCGACAGGGCAATGGATCGTCTTATTTCCCAAGGTTTTTTTGACGGCGTCATTGACGTCGTGCCCGCCGGCGTCATCGAGGAAATGTTCGGCGGCAATCGTGCTGCGGGAAAAGAAAGGCTTGATGCAGTCTGCGAAAGAGGTATTCCGATGGTGCTCGCCCCCTGCTGCATTAATCTAACCGGGTGCGGAGCCACTCGAACCAATCGCGAGAAGTATGCTTCCAGACCCCATATAAAAATAGATGAATTAAGGGCCATGACACGTTTTGACGATGGAGAACTCACCGCGGCTGCGCGGGCTTACGCTGATAAGCTGAACAGAGCAAAGGGACCGGTGCGCTTCGTGGTGCCCTTGAAGGGTTGGTCTGCCATCGATAGGGAAGGTACCGTTCTATACAATCCGGAAAAGGACCGGATATTCATTGACAAGCTTAGGGAAAAGCTCAATCCGAGCATCCGGATCGTGGAAGTTCCAAACAACCTGGAAGACATGGACTTTGCCAGGGCGCTTGTTGATAACTTTACCGAGATTTTCAACGGACAAACCACCGATGACCGTGGCCGGAAGGCCGCAGGGGTAGAATAGGATCAAAGAAAAAGGTGACTGTTCACAGGGAAAGCGGCCTGTCCGCCTTTGAACTCGGCCGCCAGAGACGCCGGCCCCACCTGCAACCGTAGGAACGCCCTCCGTGCCGGTTCCCGGATGCCGGTAAACCGTCACGAAAGAAATTCAGCCGGGGTCAAGGCAAGGGAGATGATGGATGGCAGGTATTCTTTCGTACGGAACATATATCCCTCTTTGGCGACTGAGCCGGACAATGATCGAGCCTGGCGGAAAAGGTGAGAAAGTCGTTGCCGGGTATGACGAGGACAGCGTCACGATGGGCGTTGCCGCCGGTCTGGAGTGTCTCAAGGGATTGAACAGGCAGTCCGTCGACGGCTTGTATTTCGCTTCGACGACGGCTCCGTATAAAGAGAAACTCGCGGCAACCATTGTGGCGACAGCTCTGGACCTGCGCCGGGACTTGCTGGTGGCTGATTTTGCCAATTCCTTGAGAGCCGGGACGATAGCGCTCAGGGCGGCTCTTGATGCGGTCAAGGCCGGCACGGCGGGTCAGGTGCTGGTAGTTGCGGCGGATTGTCGCCTGGGTGCTCCTGGGTCTGAATGGGAGCAGAAGTGTGCTGACGGTGCGGCGGCCGTGCTGATAGGCGGATCGGGGCTGATTTCTGAGGCGGGGCACTGCTTCTCGGTCTGTGATGAAATACTCGACGTGTGGCGGTCGCAAGAAGATCGTTTCGTCCGGGCATGGGAGAACCGGTTCGTGGCTGCCGAAGGGTACGTCAGAGTGACAAGAGATGCAGTGACGGGTTTGATGACAAAGTACGGTCTCAGCCCCGACGAATTCACCAAGATTGTGATTGCAGTGCCTGATAAGCGGAGGCAGGCTCAGCTTGCCGGAATACTCGGATTTGATGCCGCGAGGCATTTGCAAGATTCTTTGCTGGATTCGGTCGGGGACTGCGGCACTGCATATCCGCTCATGCTCCTCGCTTCCGCACTGGAACGGGCGGCCGCGGGCGACACGATCCTCCTGTCCGCATACGGAAACGGGAGCGACGCCTATACGTTCAAAGTAACAGACCGGGCAGCCGCACCAGTGGACAGGCGCACCATAGACGACTACCTGCTGTCAAAGAAGACAATTCCCAGCTATGCCGCATACCTGCACTGGAAAGGGCTATTGCCGGAGCAGAATCCGCCATATCCTCTCGGCGAGATATCTGCTCCTGCGCTATGGAGGGAGCGTGAACAGAATATGCGGCTCTATGCAGGCAGATGCACGGTATGCGGCGCCATCCAGCATCCTCCGCAGAGGGTCTGCGTCAAATGTCGGGCCAAAGACCAGTTCGAATACGTGAGACTTTCCGACAAGAGGGGCGAATTGGTCACCTACTCGGTTGATTACGTGGAAGGCAATTCAGGCGTGCCCGCAGTCCTCTGCGTCGTCAACTTCGAGGGCGGAGGCCGGATAGACTGCTCCATGACAGATTGGACTACTCTTGAGGAGATTAAGATCGGCATGACCTTGGAGATGACCTTCAGGAAACTCTATGTGAGGGACGGAATCCATCAGTATCTCTGGAAATGCGCGCCACCGAGGACATGCGGATCGACAGGGAACAGCCAATGGAAAGCATAAAAGACAAAGTTGCCGTCATCGGTATGGGCTGCACGCAGTTCGGTGAGTTGTGGGACAAAGGTCCGCACGACCTTATCGTCGATGCTTGTTCCGAGGCGCTCGAGGATGCGGGGATCGAATCCACCGACATACAGCATGCGTGGTTTGCCAGTCTCGTGTCCGGCGCGTCAGGGGCTCGCCTGTCAAGCGCATTCAAGCTCCCGTATATACCTATTACCCGGGTCGAGAACTTCTGTTCAGGCGGCAGCCATGCTTTCGGAAACGCGTGCTACGCTGTTGCCGCAGGTGTATGCGATATCGCTCTTGCCTGTGGGGTGGAGAAATTAAAGGACCGCCCCGGCGGTTTCGCTTATCCGAACCCCGAGCCGTTCGACTCAAGCAAAATCATATCCGAGTTGCTCCCGGCAAACATGTTCGCTCATATTGCCGTCAAGTACTTCGAAGAGAAGAGTTGGACCTGTGAAGAAGGCAGGCGGATTCTGGCCAAGATCGCGGTAAAGAACCATCATAACGGGACGCTCAATCCTAAAGCCCATCTTCATCGCGAGATCACGGAAGACGACGTGCTGAGAGCTCCTATGGTGGTCTACCCCTTTGGACTTTATGACTGCTGTGGTGTCAGTGACGGAGCGGCCGCGGCAATCATCTGTAGGGCCGACATGGCCAAAAGCTTTCGCGACGACTACGTACTGGTCAAGGCTGTATCCTTTGCTTCCGGATCCGGTGAATCGCGCTTCTGCGACGACTATGACTATCTCGACATCCCTGAGACCACAATAGCTGCCAAAAGGGCGTATGAGCAAGCCGGAATAAAGAACCCGCGCAAGGAGATTTCCCTTGCCGAGATTCATGATTGCTTCACCATCCACGAGTTAGTCCTGTACGAGCAGCTTGGTTTCAGCCCGCGATTGAAGGCTTCGCAAGACGTTGAAGCAGAGGCCTTTACGTTGAATGGAGAACTGCCGGTCAATCCCGACGGCGGTCTGAAATGCTTCGGCCACCCGCTTTCCGCGACCGGCTTGCGTATGATTTACGAGGTGTACAAGCAGCTTCAAGGAAAGGCGGGCCAGCGACAGATCAAGAATGCATCAATAGGACTTACTCAGAATGTCGGAGGAATGGTGGGGTTCTTCAACGCGGCTGTACTGCTCTTCGGCACGAGGTCATAAACTGTCAGGGGGTTTGTAATGGAAGTTTCCGTACCAAGGGTCCTGGGAGAACTGATCGCGGACAGGGCAAAGACGAACAAGGATAGAATCTTCCTACGTTTCAAGGACCGGAATATTACTTATGGACAGATCGATCGTTTCTCGAACCGCTGTGCTAACGCATTTCAAGAGTTGGGAATAGCCAAAGGGGACAAGGTGAGCATTATGCTCCCGAACTGCCCCGAGTTTCTATATGTCTGGTTCGGCCTGGCAAAGTGCGGAGCAGTGGAAGTTCCGGCCAATACATCCTATAAGGGGGAGTTCCTGAGGCATATTGTCGATCAGTCGGATTCCAGGTTCCTTGTCATAGCTAATGAATTTCTGGACCGCCTGACGCTGATCCAGGATCGGTTGAAGAAGCTCGAAAAGGTGATAGTCCTGGGAGGACCGCCAAAACGGGAAGGTAACGGACTAAAGTTCCCTATCATGGGCTTTGATGACTTCTTCGACACCAGCGACTCTCCGGTCGATATAGTGGTCCATCCCTCCGACTCGCTCAGCATAATCTACACTTCGGGGACAACCGGCGTCTCAAAGGGTGCCTTGGGATCCCATAATTTCTGGATAATCTGCGCTGAAAAAATGCTTGCGTACAGGGAAGGCGGAAAGGAAGACATTTTCCTGACCTTCTTGCCGCTATATCATTTCAATGCACAAGTCCTCACCACTGTTACAGTTCTTGTGGCGGAAGCGGAGATGGTCCTCCTGGACCGCTTCAGTGCGTCTCGTTTCTGGGATGAGGTACGTCATTACGGAGCAACTCAGTTCAACTATCTGGGAGCGGTGATGCCGATTCTGGCCAAGCAGCCCGAGCGGAATGACGACGCGGACAACCCGGCCCGCATTGCCCTGGGCGCAGGGTGTCCTCCGTCAGTTATGGAAGAAGTGGAAAAAAGATTCGGCATAAAGTGCTTGGAAGGATTCGGCATGACGGAGATAGGTATTCCGATCCATGTGGACGCCGGCGACAGGAGGCACGGTTCCTGTGGAAAACCGATGGATATCTACGAGGTAAAATTATTTGACGATCATGACAAAGAGGTACCGGCAGGAGAAATTGGCGAGATCGTATTTCGGCCTCGGGTACCGTTCGTGATGATGTCCGAATATTACAACATGCCTGAAAAGACCGTGGAAGCCTGCCGGAATCTGTGGTTTCACACCGGCGATTTGGCCAAGAAGGATGAAGACGGTTACTTCTATTTTGTTGACAGAAAGAAAGATGCACTCAGAAGACGGGGGGAAAACATTTCTTCTTTCGAGGTGGAGAGGGCGATCAATACGCATCCCGGAATTCTCGAATCAGCAGCCGTTGCTGTCCAATCCGAGTTAGCCGAAGATGAGGTGAAAATATGCGTTGTGCTGAAGCCGGGCGAGACCCTCGCCCCCGAAGAGTTGGTGGCGTATGCCAATGACAGGATGCCTTACTTCGCTGTGCCGCGATATGTGGAATTTATGGAGAGTCTGCCGAAGACCCCGACGGAGCGGGTGCAAAAATATTTACTCAAACAGGCAGGCGTTACGGCGAACACATGGGATAGGGAAAAGGCCGGGGTGAAAGTTTCAAGATGACGGTGTGCGAATACCGGCCGGGGTTTTCGATTCCAAGAGGTGCCGGGAAGAGGGCAACAGGCAATTTGAACTAAACTTGGCTTATGACTTCATAAGCAAATGGCTCTTGCCTAAGTCTTTGCATGTGCTAAAAAAGTCAAATCAAGAGATGAACGCCTGCCGGCGGACAGCTTTCCGATTCCCCTGCCGTGCGCTGTTCCGTACCGGAGATAGCAGTATCAGGGTCATAGACAAGTAACTCTTTTTCCATCATTTCTCCACCTGTTGTTGTTCTGGGTCCGAGATAGCAGTGTCAATGTCATAGATATGGTCTGTGCCACGGCTTGTGTCTGATATGTCATGAGCCCTCGGCGGCGATTTTCCGCTCCCAATAGTGTCGGACCGTTGGAGACAATGCCTGGGATCTCGGCGATGAGAATAGATCCGACGAATCAGCTCTTCGACCCGATGGTAAACCGGTATGACGAGATAAGGGCTGAAAGGAGGTGGATAACTGCGGGTACTGAATGCGATTTCCCGGATGATCCAGCCTTTTCGGCGGCGGATGACCGCCAAAGGGCACTCTTTAGGGACTGAGTGAGAGGGGGAGTCTCCGCGTGAAATGAAAATCGGGAACATAGGGACGCCCGGCTTTGGTGGCGTGGAGAGACTCTGCGAGTCGCGGAAGAGGCTCCTTGAACCACTCCCAAACGGACAAGGAGGAGCACTTATGAAATATTATCAAAAACTCACAATCCTGCTCGGCTTAATCTGGGGCTTCATCGCGATCCAACGAGTCGTTATCGCCATCATCATGCCTGCAATTCAAGCAGACATGAAGTTCACTTACACGGACGTCGGCATGATCATATCAATCACCGGCCTCGTCTGGGCTTTCGGAACTATTATCTGGGCAAGCATCGGCGATAAATACGGGCGCCGGCCTGTGATCGTCTTTTGTGCCATTCTTGCTTCCGTGTTTTCCTTTGCCACCGGATTGGTAAACACCTTGGCCCAAATGCTGGCTATTCGGGGTACCCTGGGTTTTTTTGAAGGTGGCCCCTGGGGCCCGGCTGTCGCCTCCGTAGGAGAAGAAGCGCCTGAAGACCGGAGAGGAATGCTGGTAGGTTTCATCCCGGGCAGTTTCATGCTCATCGGTGTGTGCTTGGGTCCCATGCTCGCCGTCTGGCTTTTGGGCCACTTCGGCTCTTGGCGGCCGGTCTTCTACATCATATCCGCACCTGGCGTCATCCTGGCCATCATCTGCGCTTTCTTTATGCATGAACCGCCTTCAGTGGCAGAGGGCATCAAAGCGCGGAAGGAAGGTCGGGAGAGGATCGTGACCCAACAGGGCCAGAAGGTGAAACTGACCGACGTGCTCAAGTACAAGAACGTGATCGTATCGACTATCAACAGCATCCCCGTCATGGCTTGGCTCTGGATTTACAGCGGCTTTTCCGCTTTATTTCTTGCCAAGGTTCATCACCTCAGCATGCAGTCGATCGGTCTCGCGATGGCCGCCTCCGGTCTGGGTGGATTCATCGGCATGGTAATGATGGGCCGCCTTTCGGACGGCATAGGGCGCAAATCTGCAATGATTCTTGCCGGGCTCCTTTGTTGCGTGTCCGGTCTGGCCATAATCGCAATGCCGATTGGTGGGTCTTTAGCGGTATTCTGCGTGCTGTACTTCTTCTGGGGGATGTTCGGCGGTTCCTCCTTTCCGCTCTATCTTGGCACCCTGCCGACAGAGGCCGTACCTCCCGAATTTGCAGGAACAGCCGTTGGTGTCCCTACCGCAGTGGGTGAGATTCTGGGAGCAGCCGTTATGCCTACCATCGCCGGCGCTCTGGCGGATAAGTTCAGCCTCTATGCCCCCATGTGGATGGCAGCTATAGCAGGGTTAGTGATTATGATCGTCTCTCTCGCTTATGTGGAAACCGCTCCAAAGAAGCTTGCAAAAATGGCGGTAAAGCCGACCCGCGAAGATCATTTGCTGAAACCGTTCAGGGGGAAAGAGTTTGCGGACCTCCCCGAGGTTTAGTTTCATCCGGACGGACCTTCACTTCTAAGGCCGTTCAGGGCGAGACAGCAAGTGGCTGATGTGTCCCTAACGATGTCCCTTGCTCGTTGCTTGGTTCACCACGAGGAGGGGATGCAGTTTCGATGGAGGCCGGATGCCCAGCCGCAATTGTGTCTTGTACAAACGTGAGCGAGATAAGATGGTACGGGACCTCCAACAACCAAAGGGACATGCATAATGAAATAGAGGGAGACGAATGACAAATACTAAGCTTGATGCTGCAGAAGCGAGAGGAGTCGACGATTTTGTCAAGCCGGATCATCTGATATCACCGGAAACCAAGATGTTCGTACAGACCTTGAGGAGGTTCGTGGACACAGAGATTCTGCCGCACGAAGCCGAGCTTGACGAGTACTGGGATTGGTCGGAGCGGCAACATAACTTCGTTCATGACATCTGGAAGAAACTGTTCATTGACTTAGGCTTGCAGAAATCTTTCGTTCCGCCTGAGTTCGGAGGATCCGGGGGAGCCTCAACTGTTGACATGCTTACAATGGTCGAAGAACTGTCAAGAGGAGATTATGGCGCTGCCACCACGGGCTTCATAACTCCCTGGTCGATCGCGGCGCTCACCATCCCCAAGCCGAATGAAGTCCTTTTGAAGAAATTCGCCCCAATGTTGTGCGGAGACAAAGAATACGTGATTTGCAGCGCCATTACGGAGCCTCATGCAGGGGGATCGGTAGAAGACATGAGATTGAAGGGATCTCAGATCAGAACCAGAGCGCGCTTAGAAGGAGATGAGTGGGTGATCAACGGTCACAAATTGTGGCCGTCCGCCTACAGGGAAGCGAAGTTGTTCCGGGTCTTGTGTGTTGTGGAGGGACAAGAGTTCCCCAACCTTGCCCAGATATTTGTACCGGTTGATACGCCCGGCGTGGCAACGAGCAAGCCCTATCGAAAAATGGGCACCAGTATCGATACGAATGGTGACATTTGGTTTGACAACGTAAAGGTCCCGAAAGAGAACCGTGCCCATGAAGATCCTGAAGACGAGCTAAAATCAGTTATCGCTAATGTAACCATAGGCCGCCTCACTTCAGCCGCTTTCCCGATGGGAATAATGAAGCGGGCTTATGAGATCTTGAAAGCATACGTGAACAACAGGGAAATAGCCGGCCGGCCGATGAAGGAGCACGGATCAATCGTTCACGAATTAGGACAGATCGCCAAAGACATCATGGCCGCCGAAGCTTTCCTTTACTATGTCGGTGACAGGATGGATCGCCCAGAGATCTATGGTTTCCCGTGGGAGCCGAAGATCCTGGCGGCAGCCAGTGCAGTTCAAAATACGGTAGCCGATCTCGGCTGGGCCGTGGTCAACCGCTGCCTGGAGTTGATGGGATCTTACGGCTACTCAAGAGAAGGGAAAATGGAAAAGCTGGTCAGAGACCTCAAAATCACACAGATTGTGGTGGGAGGCCCCATCCTTCGCCTTGTCGAGCTGTCACGATACTATTTCGGGACGGAGACAATCTAGTAGACGTGATTCGCTTTCACGGCGGTCGGTCGGAGTAATTGTGTTCGGAGGTAGCGATATGAGACTGAAAGAAAAGGTGGCACTCGTCACCGGCGGAGGCACCGGCATAGGAGCAGCAATCTCAAGGCGGTTTGTTGCCGAGGGCGCGAAGGTTTGTATCGCCGGCCGCCGCCAAGAAATGCTCGACAAAGTGGCTGAATCACTCCCCGCAGGAGCTGTGACGACCTGTTCGGGAGATGCATCAAAGGATGAAGATGTGGCCCGAATGGTGTCCACGACGGTTTCATTTGGTGGCAAACTCGATGTGCTGGTCAATAATGCAGCGATAAGTGCACAAGGACCGGTTGGCGACATGGACCGTGCCGTTTGGCGACAAGTGATTGATGTGAACCTTACCGGGCCCTTTATGCTCATGCAGGAGGCAATACCGCACATGATAAAGTCCGGCGGAGGCTCCATCATAAATATCGCTTCCGTCGGCGGACTTCGTTGCCTGCCCGGTATGCCGGCATACTGCGCATCAAAAGCGGGCCTTATCATGCTAACTCAGCAGGCGGCACTGGATTACGGCCCGCACAAAATCAGGTGCAATGCGGTGTGTCCCGGCGGCGTCAAAACGGAGATGACCGAGAAAGAGTTCGGACAGTTTGGGAAAATGCTCGGCATGGATACGGACGGTTTCTTTGCCATGATATCAGCGGAGATTCCTTTGCATCGCTTCGGAATCCCCACTGAACTCGGCGGTATTTGCACGTTCCTCGCGAGTGACGACTCATCATTCATGACAGGAGCCGCTCTGGTTATCGACGCCGGAACTTCCATCGTCGATGTTGTAGGGGCTTCTATCATGGGAGCACTCAGGCGAGGCGGTGTCTTGAAATAAGGATGAAGAAGACCAAAAGTCGGGATTCTACACAGAGATGAGCGCCTAACGGCGAAAGTCTTCGAGGTTAGGACTACATGCTTCGGGATCTGAGCAGGAACATCCATAAGAGAAGTGGGAGGTGGCCATGTTACACGATGCGTATGATTTGAGCTTTTACGAATTTGACGATGAAAGAGACCCGAAAGAGTACGGAGTGCTACTCTGCGACGTTGTCCACGGCAGACCGCCTATGAAGCCCACGTACATGGGAATCGGCTGGTACTGGTACTACCACGGTGTCCGTTACGGCGCCGCGCATCTGAGCCTACCGACCACACATGGGTGGGATTCGAGGTTCGTCAAGGGTTACCCATATATTACGGCTATAAAGACGACGCCTGAAGAGGCAAAAGAGCGTGAGCCCATCTTCAGAGAGAAGATAAAGCCCCTTCTCGAGAATTTCGACGCAGTTTGGGACGCGTATAAGACTGACCTTCTCCGGATGTACAAGACCGCGAAGGAATCTCGGGGCCTCAAAGAGTGGAACGACATAAGGAAACTGGACAACAACGAACTCCTTTCCTTCTTCCTGGACTTCGCCTTTGTCCTCAATAGGAAGGAAGGAGAGGTCCACTTCATCATGTTGATGGCCTCATACTATATTAGCGGCGTCTTTCAGGATTGGTGGCGCACGTTGTTCGGTACTGAGGCATCTATTGACCAAAATTTTCACCATGTGATGACAGGCTTCGAGGCGAAAGACACCGAAGTGGTTCGGGAGCTGTGGCGGCTTGGCAGGAAAGCCAATGAGATGGGTCTTGAGGCGGTTTTCCAGACGAGCGATAATGACGATGTGATTGACAAGCTGAAATCCAGTGACAAGGGGATGCAGTGGGTGGAAGCGTACCACGAATTTCTCCTGGAAAACGGGTGGAGATGTGACCGGATGCACGCTTACGACACCCCTGCGTGGATTGAAAAACCGGGTCTTGGTATCAGCCGAATAAAAATGCTCATGGGGCAAGAAATCTTCCCCTTCGACTCAGAACGTGAGCGTGTCAATCGAGAAAGGGAGCAAGCAGAGAAAGGGGTTCTCGCCAAAGTTCCCGAAGAGCAGCGAGAATCGTTTTCTCTTCTCATGCGAGCGGCTCAGAAGTCAGGCTACTGGAGCGAAGATCACACCTTCTACTGTGACTTTTACATAGGAGCCCTGGGAAGGTGGATTATCACCGAATTCGGCAGACGATTCGTTGAAGCAGGGTGCATCGATCAACTCGAAGACGTGCACTATCTGCATCCAAACGAGATCCGAAAGGCTGCAATACCTATGGGCAGGATAAATCTTCGCCCTTACGTGGAGCGTCGGAAGAAACTCCATGAAGAGTACCTTGAGATCGAGCCTGCGCCGTTCTTGGGTGACATCAGCAAAGCGCAGGAGGTACTGCGAAGCGATCCCACTCTTGTGGTTTCCACGCAAGTTCCGTTGGTGAGAGAGGAGCTCAAAGCAGACCTATACGGCGCGGCGGGATCTCCGGGAGTGGTCGAGGGTATTGCCCGTGTGATCATGAGTCATGACCGTCTGTCGGAAATAAAGCCGGGAGAAATACTGGTGGCCCCCGGTACTTCTCCTTCCTGGTCGGCGGTTTTCAGCGTTGTCGCGGGACTTGTAACCGACGGCGGTGGAGTCCTTTCTCATCCCGTTATTATGGCTCGCGAGTTCGGGCTTCCCTGTGTGACCGGTTGCGTGGAGGGCACGCAAAAAATCAAGACTGGTGACCGCATTCGAGTCGACGGCGATCAGGGAGTAGTGTATATTCTGGCCAAATAACTGCTGGGAAGATGTGAGAATACCGCAAAAAGGGGTAGTGAACATAGGAACATGGAAGCGTTGAGGGCCAAAATCCTCCCGGCGCAGACGGCTCTTATAATCATCGACATGCAGAAGGATTACTGCTGTAAGGGGGGGATCTTCGACAGACGGGGGTTCGATGTCACTCCTTGCCGGCAACTGGCAGTGCGGCTCAGTCGATTTCTGAACGACGCCCGCAAGGCACTTAAACACATTGTTCATGTGAAGATGTCCAAGATCCCCGGTCTCCTTTCACCGCCGAGGGAAGAGCACTACAGACGTTTGGGCATCGACAGAAAGTACGATCCGACCTACGGAGAATTTTACAAGATTCTCCCGCTGGCCGGGGAGACAGTCATCGGCAAGTATAACTATTCGGCGTTTGTCTCAACCTACCTCGATCAGTTTTTGCGGTCCAATGGCATCAAGACTATGCTCATCGCCGGCGTTGCCACAAATGTCTGCGTAGAGTCAACCGTACGAGACGGCTTCATGCGGGATTACTACATTGTGGTCCCTTCAGACCTGACGGAGGGGACGAGTCCGGAGGCCAAGAAGTGGTCCCTGGCCAACATTGACATGTTTTTCGGGGAAGTTGTTAATTCCGACGACGTGCTGCGATGCTGGAGGATCAGAGAGTGAAGCTGTGCGAAGTCTGAGAGCCTTGGGTACTAAGGAGTCCCGCTCTGAACGCTACAGGTATTTCTGCATTCGTTAATCTCCTCTCCCATGCCTTGATCGACAAGTTATCCGATTCAGGGACTAGCTTCACCATGATTCGCGTGCTACGCACCAGTTTGAGACCATTGCATAGGAATCCGGAGTGAGGTGGTTTAAATATTCTTAACACGTTCAGGCTTCAAGAATTCTACTTTGGTATAATTTACACGGGTGATCAGGTCTATCATAATTATCTGGCATGATATTTTCCACACGAACCTTGAGTTATGGAATTCTCCACATCGAGACGTAACACGCGCAATATACAAGCGGAACAGCACGACATTTCAAGAAGCACGGGCCTGTTTCGAATCTACTGCAAAATTTAGGAATAGGAGGGAATCCATGACCAACTACTCGTACTTGGATGTTTTCCTCAAGAAAGAGGACTACATGCTACAGGAAATGCTCGGCAGTTTCGTCGACAAAGAGATTATGCCTGTCAGGCAGCAGATCGACGAGGACAAAGACCACGTGATCGTGAAGAGAATCCTGCAGGGTCTGACCGACCTAGGGATGCAGAAATCGCCGTTTCCCCCTGAATACGGTGGAATGGGCGCCAGTTCGGCCGTTACGGCAGCCATAGTGCACGAAGAACTGAGCCGCGGCGACAGTGGTATATGTACGGCCGCCAACGTCACCACGTGGGCATGGATTCCTGCCATTGCGGCGAACAACAAAGCAGTGCTTGACCGTTTCGCGAGTGATTTCACAGCAAAGGAACTCAGGATGGGATGCTTTAACATGACCGAGCCCGGCGGGCCTCATGGAGGTGGGGGCTGTGACATTGAGAACCCGAGCTTGCAAGGACGGAAGTTAAGAACCATCGCTAAGCTCGAAGGCGACGAATGGGTGATCAACGGTCAGAAGATGTGGGCATCCAACAGTGGCGTCGCCGACCTCTACTGCATGGTCTGTACTACAGATCCCAAGTTGGGAGACGACGGCGTTGCTCTCGTCGATGTACCGAAAGACGCGAGGGGAATTAGTTTCGGCAAAGATGAACATAAAGCAGGTATGGCAGGCGACAAGAACCATCCCATGTTTTTGGAGAACGTAAGGGTCCCAAAGGGATGGCGGGCGGCAGGGGCAGGAGCAGATGCCGACTTGTTGCATAACAACCTTGTCATCGGGCGTCTCGTTACCGCCGCCATGGCTGTGGGGCAGGCCCAGGGAGCGTTTGAAACCGTGCTAAAATACACGGGTGAGAGGATTGTTGCCGACAAGCCGATCAGACAGCACTCCATCGCGGCCGGAATCCTGGCGGATATGGCCATCGGCATAGAGACGGCCAGATGGTCCTGCCTTTCGGCGTGCTGGATGTACGACCATCCTGAGAAGTATGGCCCACCCACGTCGAATTTCATGCTATCCAGGGCGAGTATTGCCAAGGTGTACGCAGCTGATGTGGCCGTATCGGTCACGAACAGGGCCATGGAGCTGATGGGTTCCTTCGGCTATGTGAGAGATTACGATGTAGAGAAATACTGGAGGGATTGCAAGATCATCCAGTTATGGGAAGGTGGCGCACAGTTGGGGCGCCTCGATGTATGCCGCGGTTACTACGACTGTAATTTGTGAAAGAAGCGTATTTTACAATTCGAACGGTCAATCACGCGATCATAGGAGTCGGAAATGATTAAGACGAACATCAATCTCAACGGCGTAAACAAAATAGTGGTCTCGGACCCGGAGGCTTCGCTGGCGGATGTCGTGCGAGGTCAATTGGGTCTGACCGGCACGAAGGTCGGATGTGGAAGTGGCCAGTGTGGGTCTTGTTCGGTCATTATGAATGGTAAGCTTATCAAGTCCTGCATCACCAAAATGAAGAGGGTGCAGGACGGTGCCAAGGTTGTCACTATAGAAGGAATCGGGACACCCGATAATTTGCACGCTTTGCAGTTGTCTTGGACCGTTCACGGCGGGGCTCAATGTGGATTTTGCTCTCCGGGATTTATAGTGTCCGCAAAAGCACTTCTGGACGAGAACAAGAGCCCCACGAGAGAGCAAGTAAAGGATTGGTTTCAAAAGAATCGAAACGCGTGCCGGTGCACCGGGTACAAGCCTCTCGTGGACGCGGTCATGGACGCGGCGAAAGTTGTTCGAGGGGAAATGCCCCCAGCCGAATTAGCGTACAAACTCCCGGCTGACGGCAGAATCTGGGGGACCAACTACCCGAGACCGTCTGCAGTTGCCAAGGTCACAGGGACCATTGAATACGGCGCAGACCTCATCTGCAAGATGCCTCCCGGTACGTTGCACCTGGCATTGGTCCAGTCCAAGACTTCCCACGCGAAGATTCTCTCCATTGACACGTCTGAAGCCGAAAAGATGCCCGGTGTGGAAAAAGTGGTTACGCACAGGGACGTTAAGGGAAAGAACAGATTCGCCGGCCTTGTTACTCTGCCGACTAACAAAGGAGATGGCTGGGACCGACCGATTCTCTGCGATGAGAAAGTGTTCCAGTTTGGAGACGCAATAGCTATCGTATGTGCCGACACTGAGGCCAATGCCAGAGCGGCTGCGGACAAGGTTGAGGTAACGGTTGAGGACCTTCCCGCTTACATGAGCGCACCGGCAGCGATGGCCGAGGATGCAATCGAGATCCATCCCGGAACGCCCAATGTCTATTACGAGCAGAAGCGGGCCAAGGGTCAAGACACCAAGCCTCTGATGGATTCAGCGGCTTACGTAGTGGAAGGGGATTACTACTTGCAGAGGCAGCCTCACTTGACCATGGAACCGGACGTCGGGTTGGCCTATTTTGACGAAGAAGGGCGCCTGACAATTCATTCCAAGAGCATCGCCATTCATCTCCACCATGCCATGATTTGCCCCGGGCTGGGGATTGAACCGGAGAAACTTCGGCTCGTTCAGAATCCCGCGGGTGGTACATTCGGGTATAAGCTGAGCCCAACTTTAGAGGCACTTGTCGGAGCCGCGGCAATGGCGACCGGCAAGCCCGTGGCTCTGAAATATGATTACCATCAGCACATAACCTACACCGGCAAGCGCTCTCCTTTCTTTATCAAGCTCAAATACGGGGCGGACAAGGACGGTAAGATCATTGCCATGGAAGGCGACTGGGTAGTGGATCACGGTCCCTATTCGGAGTTCGGCGACTCGCTGGCCGTGCGTGGGGCTCAGTTCATTGGTGCGGGTTACGGAATACCCAACATCAGGGGTCTCGGCCGAACCGTATGCACCAACCACGCATGGGGCGCTGCGTTTCGGGCCTATGGTTCTCCTCAAAGCTTTTTTGCCTCTGAAAGTCTGATGGATGAGCTTGCAGTAAAAATGGGCAAAGATCCGTTGGAGCTGAGATACCTCAATGTGTATCGTCCCGGCGATACCACGCCGACCGGGCAGGTACCAGAGGTTCTCAGCTTTCCGGAGATGATAGACAAGCTGCGTCCTCTTTATCAGGAGGCCCTCAAAAGGGCGCAAAAAGAATCCACGTCCGAGAGTAAAAAGGGCGTGGGAGTTTCCATCGGAATATACGGGTGCGGTATCGACGGGCCGGATACCTCCGAAGCCACGGTGGAGCTTGTTCCGGACGGAGTGGTATTGTACGTATCATGGGAGGACCACGGTCAGGGAGCCGATATGGGGGCTCTGGGAACCTGCCATGAGGCTCTGCGTCCGCTGGGCATCACTCCCGACAAGATCAAGCTGATTATGAACGACACGGCCATCACCCCGAACAGTGGGCCTTCAGGTGCAAGTCGTCAGCAGGTGATGACCGGAAACGCAATCAAGAACGGCTGCGAGATGCTCTTGAATGCAATGCAGAAACCCGACGGCACGTACCGCACCTACGAACAAATGACCGCGGAAAACATTCCGTTGAAATATTCGGGGAAATGGACTGCGTCCATGTGCACTCCGTGCGATGAGAACGGCCAGGGAAGTCCTTTCTCGGTCTACATGTACGGTGTGTTTATGGCTGAAGTGGCCGTAGACACCAAGACCGGAAAGACACAGGTGGAGAAGTTTACGGTTGTTGCAGACATCGGCAAAATCAACAACAAGCTTGTCGTGGACGGCCAAATCTACGGGGGAGTCGCTCAGGGCATCGGTCTGGCTCTTTCCGAAGACTTCGAGGACTTGAATAAGCACACAAGTCTGATAGCGTGTGGCCTTCCGTTTGCAAATGATATACCTGACGATTTCAAGATTATCTATGTTGAAAACCCCAGAGAAAACGGGCCGTTTGGGGCTGCGGGCGTCGGTGAGTTGCCGTTGACGTCGCCGCATGCCGCAGTGGTCAACGCCATTTACAATGCTACGGGCGTGCGGATCAGGAGTCTGCCCGCACTGCCGGAAAAGGTTCTGGCCGGTCTCAAATAGGCTTGAACTGAGGCGACTTTTCTGCGGAAGACCCATTTTGATACGAATTTGTTTTCAAAATCTCCCCGGTCCCCTTTACAAAAGGGGGGAACTCCTTCAGACGCGAGGTTAAGTCAACGTCTATGCGGCAAAACAGGGCTTATCATTTTGCGGTTAGGTCTGGAACTGCTCTGGGGCTGTGCTCACGACGTGAGCGTTCAGCGGGAAAAAGGTTTACCCGGTTCCAGGTTTAGCAGGCAGAGAGAAAGTGTCTCGAAACTATTTTGATGCTCGGAATTGTGGCACGATGGCAGCCCGGCACTAAAGAGAGTGTCTCAAAACGGTTGTAGTGGCACGATGACGACTCTCGGGGTGGTAGGGTGCGGTTAATCTCGCACCTTGGCCTCCCTTGTCTCCGACGAGCCGGGGCCGGCTATGAGTATGCCTCAGGCAGCCATGAGTCACTCTCCGTCCTGATGTCTTAGGCCGCGGTTAGCACCAGACGCCCCGTCAGCCAATGGCTGTAGAGCTTCTTGAGATTCAAGGTGGCGCACATCAAAGACCATTGAGCCCTCGCATTGGATAATCCGGACACGGTCCACCGTCTAAAGTCCAAGTGGCTCTTTATCCATGCAAAGACCGGCTCAATGATCACCTTGCGGGCTCGGAGTAGCGTCTTGCTTTCCGGGACCTCCCGTTTCTTGCGGTGGCGCTCAACTGCGTCACGATAGATGTTAATGTCTATGAGACGGCCATTCTTGCTCTTGCTGCACTTCCACCGTTCAGGACACGTCAAGTAGTCCCGGCATCGATACCGCCGGATCTCGTTTCCGTTTTTTCCTGTGACTTTCTTCTGAAGAAAGTTCAGCGATGCGCCTTGCGGACAAATACAGACGTCTCGCTCTTGGTCGTAGACGAACTGGGAAGCGTGATAAGGGTCCCATTGAGCGCCTTTTTCCGCAGCGGACTCTCCCGACGACTTGGCGACCAAGACCTCGTACTCCTTCTCTTCGGCCAACGCGATTTGAGCCGATGCGAAGTATCCTGCGTCCGCCACGGTTTCCTCTGCGGTTGCGCCCAAATTTTCCTGAACTCGATCCAGCATGGGAACAAGCTGCCCATTGTCATTGCCTTCGTCGACCACTTCCTCAGCCACAATCATGCCGCTTTGTTGGTCTGCCACCGCTTGAGCATTGTAAGAGGGCTCAGTAGACCGCCGGTTCTTCATGTACCGGGCATCCGGCTCGCAGGGATGGACGACCTTCTTGTCAGTCTTATCCAATTCCTGCAAGGCCTTCTGTATCCGCTCCTTGCGTTTCAACTCGTCCTGCAGGGCTTCGGGAAGACGCCATTCGCCACCCTCCTCTTGCTCGCACCTCTCTGTCTCCGTCATGACGTCGGCAACGCACTTGTCCAAATTCTCAAGCATCCGCTCCAACTGATCTTGGTTCTTGAACTTCTCCCGAGATGATCCGACAGGGATCTTGGTTCCATCCAATGCATGAACCGCCATACCTATCAACTCGGCTTTGACTGCCACTTGAACCGATTGTTTGAATATTCCCTTGAAAACCTTCTTGTTGTCCCTCCAGAATCGCCACAGGGTATTATGATCCGCTGCATTCATACCCGTCAGCCAAATCAATCCCATGTTCTCCATGCATGCCTTCTCAAGCTTGCGCGATGACCTGATTCTGCTGAAATAGCCGTAGAGCCATGCCTTCAACAAAAGATCGGTACTATAGGGAGGACGGCCCGTTTCGCCATTCGGAACTCGAAAACCCAGCACCTCCAAATCCAAGGAATCCACAAAGTCTCCTATGAAGCGCGCTGGATGATCAGGCCCTATCCAGTCATCTATAGCGGGCGGAAGCAGAAACACCTGCTTGTAGTCGGCTCTGATTTGCGGCATAATCCTTTCCCTCTCCGATTCTCTTTTCACATCTCATTAGTAGAATCGGTTGAGAATCGCGAGCCCAAAATCGACTTTTGAGACAGTTTCTAAAGTACCGGTCTACTCTCAATCGCCCCAATGGGGCTCAAATACTGGCGTCCCGTAGGGACCTGAGACAGTAGCCCGGTAATTCATTACCGGGGAAAAGGGTCATTCGTGGTACGATTTCGTCCAGTTCACGGGTTTTGAGACCGTTTCGAGACACCGGCCCTACTACGATCTCGGTAGGACCGGACTCTCGGGATGCCGGTCACAAAGTCCCCATTGAACGCTTACCTTATGACTTTATTAGCACATTACTATTGCGCAAAATTAACCTTTGGCCGAGACTTCTTATGAAAAACACGGATGTTTGTCTTTAAAGTCTCTTAAACCATTTTTCTGGGTTTTGATAGGACGATTGGAGACTCCCTGTGAAAAACGACCCTCCTGTTCAGGTGGTCTTTGTGTGCGTCAGCAACCGCGGTCGGAGCGTTTTCGCTGAGTTCGCTTTTAGAAAGATGATCGGCGAACGAGATGGAAGGCTTCTTGAGCTGGTCTATGTGTCGTCCGCCGGCTTTATCCCTCGGGCCCTAAGAGGGCATGTGGCAAAACTGGGTATAAGCTTTCCCGAGCCCTTTTACAGCCGTCCCATGCCTGAAACGACACGTACTTTTTTGTCCGAGAGAGGCATAGTAGTCTCACCGGATTGGAGGTCGAAAGCGCTCACTTCAGTAATGGTGCAAGAGGCCAATCTCATTGTCACTGCCCTACCCCAGCAAAAAGAAGACCTCCTTAATCTTTATCCGAATGCGAAGGGCGAGATTCTCACAATTAGAGAAATATCTCAATGGACCGGGTATCTTAGATTCGAGGATTTATCGGGACTCCCGACAGATGGTACGTACTGGAACTATGTCGAGGAAGATGCTGATTATGTTTCGGAAATACTCGTCGAGATGGAACAGAGCTTGACGCGGGCATTCCCGCATATCCTCGGACGGCTCGGGCTTGGTGGCGATTCGTGACCTCGTCTGATACGCAACAGGCAATAGTTCACCGCGGAGACCGCGGGGACCGCTGCACTGTTTGCCCGTCGAATTGTTACCAACGCAACTAGGAGGGTCTACATGGCGGACAAAAGTTATGATGCAGTGGTCGTAGGCGGAGGTCATCATGGCTTGATAACGGCTTGTTACCTGCAAATGGCGGGGATAAAAACTGCAATATTCGAATTGAAGCCGCATTTGGGAGGATCGGTGACCAGCGCGGAAGGGCCGGCACCGGGATTCACTTTTAACGTCAGTTCCAGTTGGACACGCTTTTACGGCCACCCGGCCTACAGTGATTTCAATCTTCGAGAGAAAGGCCTGGAATACATTTTCCCCGAGGGGAATGAGGCCATGATTTTCGACAACGATACCTGCCTGATCGGTTACTCCGCCTTGAAAGTCGTTGACCCTCTGACCGGAAAGACCGAGATATCTCACGAGAATTTGCAGAAGACTCTCAATGAAATCAGCCGGTTTTCCCAGAAAGATGCTGAGACCGCGGTAGAGCTTTTTCGAAGGTACATGAAGAAATGGAAATCCGCGATGGGAGATTATCGGCTCCGGCCCCCGGTTCCATGGGGAAAAAAGAATGAATTGGAAAAGCTGTGTGACGACCCCGAGGACGGCATTGACCCCATATATCAGTTCATGACTACTCAGCAACTGGCCTATGATGTTTTCGAAAGCGAAGAACTGAGGACACTGTTTATCAGAGCAGCCATGACCTCTTTTGGCGGCGCCCCTCATGATGTTATCGGCCTACATGGCTTCATCCACGCCATCGGGTTGGTCCTTTCGTGGGAGCCTGCGGCCATTGCCAAAGGAGGCAGCCAGAGCATATCGAATGCCCTGCAAGAGGCATTCACGCAAATGGGCGGCGAGTTCTTTTGCCGCAGCGACGTGGTCAAACTCGTAATCGAGAATAACAAGGCAAAAGGGATTCGACTGAAAGATGGAACGGAGATAAAAGCCGAGAAGCTCGTGGTCAGCGACCTGAGCGCTCTTCAATCCGTTCACCTTATTGGTGAAGAGCATCTTGATTCCAAGATTGTCAACCGTGTGAAAAACATCAGATATGATCGGCACACTATTGTTTGGGCTATGGTCGCCATGCACGAGTTGCCGCAGTACAAGGCGGCTTCATTTAACTCGGACTGCGGATCGCAACCCAGGATGTACATAGGACCGCGAAACGCAGATTACATGGCGAACCAATACCTTTCCGAGATATTCGTTAAAGGTATCGCAGACCGGCTCTTCATGTTTGTTGGTCCTGACAGCATCTGGGATAGCTCCAGGGCCCCTGAAGGCAAGCATATCATTGGGATTGAGGAATTCTCCGCGCCTGCAAGATTCTTTTCCCCAACCAAGTGGCAAGATCTGAGAAATCAGTTTGAAGCCGCCATCATCAGAGAGTGGCAGAAATACGCTCCGAACATGACCAGGGAGAATGTTATCGCCAGTCAGATTGTTACCCCCTACGATATTCAATTGACCCACCCGAACATGCATGAAGGGTCCATAGCCTGCGGAGACATGATCGTCTCTCAGATGGATCGATTTCGTCCAACTCCGGAACTATCAGGTTACAGGACGCCCATAAAGAACTTCTATCTGTGTTCCTCCGCCTGCCACAATGGAATCGGTACGGGGCGAGGTTCTTCTTACAACTGTTATCAGGTGATCCGAGAGGACTTTTCTTTGAAGTGAGACTCGATAGCGATATGTCCACCGCCGCGAGGTCGTATAAATCAGGTACAGATTGTTATGGTTTACACCGAGAAAATCAACCGCAATCCATTCTTGCCGATTAAATAGGCGTGCCTCGCTCGCTCCCTCTGGAAGTTGCATAAGCTGTACGGGACGCTGCCGGGTTCGCGAACAAGCTGGTATGACAATACATTTCATGGCCTTGCTCCCGGCTAATGCGAGGAAACAAGTGGATGAGACTCAAAGATAAGGTGGCCATTGTCACGGGGGCTGCCAAGGGACTTGGAAGAACCTTCGCTATTGCTCTCGCGAGAGAGGGCGCAAAGATCATGGCTGTTGATATCGCAGACCCTGCGGAAGTGACAACAGATATCGAATCAGGCGGAGGTGTGGCCAAAGGTTTGCGGGCCGACGTTTCCATCGAAAAGGAGACCCTCAAGATCGCACGGGAAACAGTAAATGCCTTTGGAAGGATTGACATACTAATCAACAATGCCGCTATCGTTCAAGGGTTGGTTCGAAAACCTTTCTATGAAATCGAACCGAACGAGTGGGACCGGCTGATGCTGGTGAATCTCAAAGGCCCCTGGCTATGTACAAGGGCCGTATTCCCCTACATGAAGCAGCAGGGAAAAGGAAAGATAATCAACCTTTCCTCGGAGACTTTCTTCACCGGGTCTCACGGTTTGGTCCACTATGTGGCCTCAAAGGGCGGAATAGTCGGGTTAACGAGAGCCCTTGCCATTGAATTGGGTCCCCACAATATCAACATCAACGCTGTTGCACCCGGATTTACAGATACTGAATCTAGCCGATCCATCGCAGATATCTCCAAATACGATGTCACTCGGACACCTTTGGGTCGATTGCAGCAGCCCGACGATCTCGTTGGGGCAGTTATCTTTCTTGCCTCTGATGAAAGCGATTTCATCACCGGCCAAACTCTGTTGGTGGACGGAGGGAGGGTCATGCATTAGTCCTCGCTGTGTTTGCAGGGATTGCGAAAAGTAATGTCCGTTTGAGGCGGAGGGGCAGATGAGTTCAGAAAAACTATTCTTTTGGTTTGAGGAGCTGCGAGACACACACAACGACCTCGTGGGGAAGAAGTGCGCAAATCTCGGTCAAATGATTCACTTGGGATTGGAAGTCCCGCCGGGCTTCGCGATATCCATCGACGCTTATCTGAAATTCATTCGTGAAACGGGCGCTGCGGCGGAAATGTCTCGATATGTGGAGGCCCTGGGCGAATTGAAAGGGCAAGGTATCGGCGTTTTCGAGGAAATCAGTCAAACGATCCAAGGCATCATTGAGAAAACAGAGATGCCCGAGGGGGTGCAAGGGCCGATAATAGATTATTACGACAGGCTTTGCGACAAAGTGGGGATTCCCGATATGCCCGTGTCGGTCAGATCGGCAGGCACGGAAAGCAGACCGGGCCTCTTCGAAACCTATCTCAATGTCAAGGGCATTGACGACGTGTTGGATAAGGTGAAGAAAGTTTGGGCCAGTGCGTACACGACCAGAGCGGTGGCATTCAGGATAAACAAAGGCTTGCCGGTTGTGGGAGACGAACTGGGGGTTGCGGTTCCAAAGATGGTCAATTCGCGCTCGTCCGGAATTTGTTTTACGGCCAACCCTGTCACAGGCGATCACTCGAAGATCATTCTCGAAGCCAACTGGGGACTGGGAGAAGGCGTGGTCAGTGGAGCCGAAAGCGTTGATGGGTTCGTCGTTGACAAGGAATCGCTGCAAATTACGAACGTTCAGATAGGCAGAAAAGCTACGTGCGTAGTGAATCGGGAGAAAGGCGCTGCATGGGCTGATGTTCCTAAAAAAATGCAGAGTATCTCCTGCATAAGCGATGAAGAAGTCATCGAAATAGCCAGGGTGGCGAGGTCCGTCGAGACAAAATTAGGGCGTCCGCAGGACATGGAATGGGCCATCGACAACGATCTCCCCTTCCCCAAGAGCATCTTTTGGCTTCAGACGCGGCCTGCAAAAGTTAAGGCCGCAGCTCCCGTATCAACCACAGACCAGATCATCAACATGATGATCAGAAGACTGTGAGTCATCCCGGCCGCCGGTCCGTCGGTGTGAAAGCAAGTATCTTTTGGAATTCATCTGTGCGAAAGAATGAGGGCTGACCTCATGGCAAGCCGTTGGGTGGTATTTTCAATAAGAAACGTCGTCTATAGAAATGTCGAGCCCATGCCTTGACGCGGAGAATGCCTAAGGTCTTCTTTTTTTTGCAAGAAGAGGTGCGGGAAGATGTACAGAGCGGAGTAGACTACCCTTGATCAAAGCCGATCCTGATCGGGATCGGACATCTTCTAAACTTGACCGAATAGTCATGAGTGAGGTTAAATATAATTCGGGAATAGTGTTGCGGAGGTGACACAAACATGGGCGAGGAAAGTCCTTTGAAAGGTAAGGTGGTACTCGTAGTTGACGACGAACCCGATGTTCTCGACACAGTGGAAGAAACGCTCACCATGTGCGTGGTTCACAAGGCAGGCGATTTCGACACTGCCCTCAGTCTGCTGCAAAAGAATACCTACGATCTGGTTATCTTGGATATTATGGGGGTACGAGGCTTCGAACTTCTCGAGCATTCCGCGGCCAGAGGTTTTGTGACTGTCATGTTGACGGCGCACGCCGCAACCACCGAGGCATTACGAAAATCGATTAAACTTGGGGCTGCATCTTTTGTTCCCAAAGAATACATGGGAGAGCTGAGAGAGGTGCTGGAAGACATTCTTCGCGGCGAGGGACAGCGTTTCTGGTGGGCAAAGTCTTTTGATAGGACAAATGCCTACTTTTCCAGAGCGCTGGGCTCCGACTGGAAGGAAAAAGACGCATTCTTCAAGGAGTTTGCAGAAAAGCTGAAGCACAAGGAATAAAAAACTCTTCGGAATTATTCACTTGCCAAAGGTTCACCAATTCTTAGGATAGGGCAGAAAAGGAAGTGCGTGAATGCTTAAAACATCCTGGATACTGGCGCTGACTGAGGTTTTGCTCTTACTCCTCCTCGGTCATGGCTTTGGTGCTGAATTGCCGCCAGTGCCTACTCCGGAATGGTCTAAGGTTCACTACGATCCGAAACTTACAGAGGATACATCAATTTTTTTCCGTTTATTACAATCGATTGTACCACCCTCGTGGAAAGAGTTTTGGCAAACGGACAAGTGCTATTTCACCTCTTCCGGGATTCCGGCCACGTGTGGATTCAGGATATGGCTAATCAATAAAACTACACGAGCGCATGATATCGGCTTCGACATCGTGAAACAGGAGCCAGACCCGACGATGCCTAGTTGTCTGGAGGACTGTATTGAAAGGCTATCAGTTAAAATTATGGACGGAAGATTCACGTGTTCTTATTTTAATAGCTGCTGCTGGCGCTACCTGAGTTCACATGTGAAACGGCAAGAGTTGACTATGGACAAGCAGACGTACCGAATGCGGGACGTCATCACGGGGAGGATTGACTTTGAGTGCTTGGCGGAGTGTCCTCAATGTCAAGATAAACCGGAGCCCGTCATCGTCAAAGGAGTCTTCAAAACGATTCTGAAATGACCGTAAACAGCGAGGTTGCGGGGCAATATGTTTTGGAAGATTCAGTCGGTCTGACGAACCGCCTTTGCCAAGTGCATAGTTCCGAAACTCTTTAGGGCCGGTACCATGAAGCTGACCGCGGATTGTATTGTATGTAACCTGAAGGCCGCCGTTATGGCGATTCGTGAACTGACGACCGAAGAAGGCGCGGAGAGGCAACTCGTAGCCGAAATTATGCAGATCCCTGCTATGAGAGGCCTTGACTGGAGCATAACAGGGTCGCAATTGGTCGAAGAGATGGTCAATAGAATCACTGCCGTCTTTGGAAGCCGCGATCCTTTCCGGCGCCGGAAAGAGAACCAGAACCGGAGGTGTCTCGAGTTGTACCCGCGGCTGAAAAGCCTCGTGGACGATTCCGAGGATCCACTCTTTGTGGCGGTGAATCTCGCTATTTCGGGAAATTCGATCGATCCGATGGGATATCTGAGTTGGCAGGACTTGGAAAAGGAGATACAAGGAATTCTTGGAAATCCTGTCCCACGAAGTAATTTTATGGACCTGAAAGACCGATTGGAACAGAGTAGGCTGGCCATTTACCTTGGGGACAACTGTGGTGAGATTGTCTTTGACAAACTGCTCATAGAAACCATCAAGGCGCAGCATGAGATTGATGTGGCATTTGTAGTCCGGAGCCTCCCCACTCTCAATGACGCCACTCTCGCAGATGCCAAGTTCGTCGGGATGAGTGACACCGCCACTGTAATGGAAAACGGTATCGACGGACCTTTACCCGGAACAATCCTGTCGAGATGTTCGGAGCAATTGCAGAGACTGTGGACCGACGCCGATCTGGTCATCTCCAAAGGTGGGGGCAACTTCGACAGCCTCGATGAGCAAAAGAACATTACAACCCCAATCTATTACATGCTCATGTGCAAATGTGCTCCCTACTCAAACTATTTCAATATTCCCCTAAATAGTCCTATACTGTTCAGAGCGCTATCGACGGCTGAAGGCGCAGGTAAGGCGTAATTATCTCCGCTTTGAAAGTCCCGTTGCCAATAAAATCGGATTAGCTTGCATGCATGAAACCTTTCTGAAAATATTTGATTTGGCCCGCCCGTTCCTCGACACTCGAGAAAACGAAGAACACGCTAAGATTGCATACAATTTCGCGGCGCGATTGCTGGACGAGGAGACGGGCGACGCTGACGTGATCTTCCCTGCGGTAATCCTTCACGATGTGGGCTGGAAGAGCATTCCCGAGCAGCTTCAAATTACGGCCTACGGTCCCGGCAATAAAGACAGGGACCTCAACAGGGTTCACGAGCGGGAAGGCGCAAGAATAGCCGGAGAGATACTCGAGAAGGTCAACTACCCGAGGCACCTGATGGTAGAGATCACAGAGATCGTTTTGGGACATGACTCAAGGCAGGAATCGATCTCCGTCAACGACGCGATCGTCAAAGATTCCGATAAATTGTGGCGATACTCGCAGCATGGGATCAGTGTCCTTATGGAGCGATTCGAAATGTCCTTTCCTCAGTACCTGGATCGCCTGAGGAACAACCTTGAGAACTGGATGTTAACACGGACCGGCGCAAGAATTGCCGGAGAAGAGCTGCGGTTGCGCGAACAGAGCCTGGAACGGGCGGGATGACGAGGGGGCGTCATGAAATCTTACGCTATCGAATCCGAATTCGGCATTGACAAGTTGAAAATGCTGGAGCGCGACGTACCGAAGCCCGGCTTCGGACGCGTTCTGGTCCAAATGAAAGCGGCATCACTCAATTACCGCGATCTTATGGTGATCACCGGTAAGTATTCACGCGGGCTGCCGCTTCCGCTTATTCCGTTCTCCGATGGAGCGGGCGAAGTAGTGGAAGTCGGCGAGGGCGTGGAACACTGGAAACCTGGCGACAGGGTTGCGGGGATTTTCTTCCAAACCTGGCTTTCCGGCAAGATTGACGAAAGCGTGGCGAAGTCCGCCCTTGGAGGAGCTATCGACGGTGTCCTGGCTGAATTTGTGGAGTTTCGCGAAGACGGCCTGGTGGAGATACCACCCCACCTGTCCTATGAAGAAGGAGCCACTCTCCCCTGCGCCGCTGTCACTGCCTGGCACGCGCTCACCAGTGGAGGGCTTACGTGCGGCCAAAGCGTTCTGACTCTGGGCAGCGGCGGTGTATCGACTTTTGCCCTACTGTTTGCCAAAGCAGCCGGCGCTCAGATCATTGTCACCTCCAGCAGCGAGCAAAAGATGCATCGAATGATAGATATGGGGGCGAGTCACGGGGTTAACTACAAGACCCTTCCGGACTGGGAGAAAAGTGTGATCGAACTCACTCAGGGGATCGGCGTTGACATTGTCGTCGAAGTTGGAGGCGCGGGAACATTCGGAAAATCCCTGCAAGCCGTTCGTTGCGGAGGACATATCAGCTTGATCGGGGTACTGTCAGGTCGATCCGGCGCGGCCGATCCAATGCCTGCGATCAGGAAGAGTGCGCGGATTCAGGGTATCTTCGTCGGTTCCAGGGAGATGTTCCTGGCAATGAACCGGGCTGTGACGCTACATCGGATTCGGCCGGTAATTGACCGAGTTTTCCCATTCGAAGCGGTCAGGGAAGCCCTTCGTTATATGGAAAGCGGGGCTCATTTCGGAAAGCTCGTCGTGCGCTTCTGACCCGAATCTTAGCTAGTGTCCTGTCCCATTAATAAGTTTGCATATTTTCTCGACCTTTCTAAGGATTGAATCCGCTGTGGCCGTCCACACGAAAGGTCGTGCGTCTTGGTTATAGTTCTTCACGAAGTCTTCAATGCGTTCAACGAGTTGTTTGGTACCTGTAAAGGACCCTCGAACTATGGCCCGCTGGGAGATTACCCCAAACCATCGTTCGACCTGATTAAGCCAGGATGCATACGTAGGTGTGTAATGAACGGAAAATCTAGGGTGGCTGGCGAGCCAGTTTTTGACCTTGTGGTGCTTGTGAGTGCAGTAGTTGTCTACAATAAGGTGCACGTTGAGGTCAGCCGGTACGTTTTTGTCCACCCGTTTGAGGAAACTAAGGAACTCCTGATGCCTGTGTCGCTGTTTACACTCTGTGATCACTTGCCCGGTTGCCACGTCCAAAGCTGTAAAGAGCGTGGTGGTGCCATGGCGAAGGTAGTCATGGGTGACTCCGTCCACATACCCGAGCCCCAAAGGCAACACAGGTTGACTACGCTCCAGAGCCTGGATCTGGGTCTTCTCGTCCACAGACAGTACCAGGGCCTTGTCCGGTGGATTCAGGTACAGTCCCACAATATCCCGAACTTTTTCTACAAACTGAGGGTCCGTAGAAAGCTTAAACGATTTAGTGAGATGCGGCTTAATACCAAAAAGATCCATACACCTTTGCACCGCACTCTTGGAGATTCCGGTCGAGCGCTCCAGACTTCTCATAGTCCATCGATTCCCTTGCGTCGGAGCGGTCTCCAGGACTGTTTGCAGCAATTGCGCTACCTTCTCGTCGTCATGATCCCTGGGCCGTCCCGGACGTTGCTCCCCATACAGCCCCGCAAGTCCCTGCTCGAGAAAACGCCTTCGCCAATGGGTTACCGTGCCACCGGATATCCCCAAACGCTGGGCAATAGACGTGTTCGATTCTCCTTCGGACGAGGCCAGAATGATTTGCGCCCTACGGACAACCCCGTGCCGCGACGTTCGAGATCTGGTCAAATTCTGCAACTCTTTACGCTCCAAATCCGAAAGGACGATTTCCTGTTTCTTGGGACGCCCCATAAGCTTTCGTGCCTCCCTCAGTGATGAGTGGGCACGAATGTAGCAGAAGTCCCTCGCTTTCGCGAGTTATTTGTGGGACAGGACACTAGTTCGCTCCCAAATGAATGGGAATCGGCATTTAGCAAACGGCACTGACCTTGCACTATGAGGGTGCTCAGGTCAGTGGCACCCAACATCCATCCTTGAGATTCCGGGTGCCATTCCGCCTCCCGTGGTGGCTTTGTCAGATCTGCGCTGCATCTATCGTTTGATCGCGAACCGTATCACTTGCTTGAGAGCGAATTCGTATTATTTATTGAGTTCTTCGTCGAGCAGGACCCTTCGGAGCACCTTTCCCACGCCGCTCATGGGAAGGGTCTCTCTAAAATCTATATATTGGGGAACCTTGTAAGAAGAGATTTTATCCTTGGCCCAGCCTGTGATATCCTCGGCTTCGATCTTTCCTTGGAATTCCGGTCTCAAAACCACAAATGCCTTGATTGCTTCGCCCTTCTTCTCATCCGGGATTCCAATCACAGCGGCATTTTCCACTGCTTCGTGGCGGACAAGGAACGTTTCAACCTCTTCCGGGAACACGCTGAAGCCGGAGGTTTTGATCATTTCCTTGCGTCTTCCAAGATAATATAGGTATCCGTCTTCATCGAACTTCCCCATGTCTCCCGTATATACCCACCCATCGACAATGGAGTTTTTCGTTTCATCGGGCTTATTCCAATAACCTTTCAGAACCGACGGGTTATTTAATACAATTTCACCCATCTCTCCGATGGGGACCTCACGGGTCTTGTCTTCAAAGGCGACAATCTTGATATCCTGTCCGGGGATAGGAATGCCCTGGCAGCCGGGCACATATTTCGGCTTGTTGAGAGGCATGAAGGTATCGAACGTGTGCGTTTCTGTGAGGCCGTACGCGGCTTCCACCAAGACACAGCCGCCGGTGTCCGCTTGCCAGCGGTTCGCGATTTCCTCGGTGAGCTGGACCCCGAAGCTTACTGTCAGGCATAATTTGAGAGAAGAAAGATCGTAATTCTTCCTTTCAGGGTGATTCATAATCCCAATGTTCATGGGCACGGTGGCCTGGAAAAACTCAAGCTTGTATCTATCGATGGCCTGCATGGCCGCCACCGGATCAAACATTACCATAAGGACTTGTGTGGCCCCTTGGGCAATCATCGTATCCACGCTGCCCAGCATTCCCGCGATATGGAAGGTGGGAAGCGTCGCAAGGCTGGAGAAGCTGTCACCTTTGTGACCGAGAAAAGCCATGTTTGCGCTGATAATGTTCGACAGGACCGAAACCTTGAACAGTTTTGATTCGTGGGTCAGGATTGCACCTTTGGGAAGCCCTGTAGTACCACCTGTGTACTGGAGTTGGACAATGTCATCGAGACCGACATCGACCTCGACGGGCTCCGAGGAGTAGCGGCACAGAATGTCCATAAACTCGGTCGTATTTGGATGGGTCACTTTCGGCAAGTTCATCATGGGCGCCAGGTTCATCGTCGGCACTTCGGGGAGAAAATCATGCAGACTGGTGACGACGATTCTTTCCATTGAGCATTCATCACACGCACCGACCGCCACGGGATACAGGAGATCGAGGGAGACAATAGCCTGGGCGCCGGCGTCGCTCAGTTCATGGACAAGCTCCCACTCTTTGAACAAGGGGCTGCACGGAACGACCACTCCGCCCATTTTATTAATGCCGTAATGAGCAATATGATACTGAGGGCAGCTAGGAAGAAAAAGCGCAATGCGGTCCCCCTTCTTGAGGCCCGTATCGATCAAGAACCGGGCAAACTGTTCCGACATTTGGTCCAGTTCCCGATAGGTCAGGTGTTTGCCGTAAAAGACAATGGCTGTCCTATCGGGGAAAACTTTGGCATTGTCCCGAAGATATTCGAAAACAGGCTTTTTGCCTTGAGGATAATCCACCTCAATTCCAACATAATCGGGCCAGTCTTTCATCCATACGTGCTGCATCTCGGAACCTCCTTGCCTCGCCGGGGAGCCTCGGGACTCTTGATCTAATCCACAGATTGAGCAGATTCACGCAGACAAAAAAGACAATACTTCAATCTGCGGCATCTGTGTCATCTGCGGATTCGTTTACAAAGTCCCGATCTCCCGGCAGCGAGCCAACACTCAGACCGCCCGCTCGATGATTGTCGCTACACCTTGGCCGCCGCCTACACACGCGTTGGCGCAGCCGTACCGTCCATTGTTCTGCTCCAGTATGCGGGCCAGAGTTCCTACCAGCCGAATCCCCGTCGCACCCAGAGCATGCCCGATGGCGACTCCTCCCCCCTTGACGTTAACCTTTTCCGGATCTATCCCCAACTCTTTGATGCAGTTCAGAGCCACAACGGAAAATGCCTCGTTTATCTCCCAGTAATCAATGTCCTTGGCCTGGAGCCCTGCCTTTTGAAGTGCTTTTTGGCTGGCAGGCACCGGCCCCGCGCCCATAATCGTGGGATCTACCCCCGCGAATCCGATGGACTTTATAGTAGCCAAGGGCTTGATCCCCTTTGCCTGAGCCGCTTCCTTTGACATCAAGATCATGGATGAAGCGGCCGCATTGAGCGGAGATGAATTCCCCGCGGTTATCTGATGGTCCTTCTTGTACGCAGGTGAGAGCTTTGCCAAGCCCTCGAGGGTCGTATCCGCTCGGTACAGCCTGATCCGTCTTCACGGTAAGAGTCGTACCGTCCGCCTGGGGCGCGTCTATGGGTAGTATCTCTCCATCAAAGAAACCATCTGCCTGTGCCTTAGCGGCGCGGTGGTGAGATCGCAGGGACCATTTGTCCATATCTTCCCTGGTCAGGCCGGACTGAAGGAGCAGCTTCTGGGCTGTAAGCCCCATATTCAGAGTGGTCATCATGTCCCAGTGCAGGTACTCCGGAGCAGAGAATAACGCCAAATTGGGGGCGATCAACCCACCTTCCGTGGTCGATTGCCCCATTGGAATCCTCGTCATGTGCTCCATCCCGCCCACCATGACGATATCGGCATTACCCGTGCCAACCTCAAGAAAACCCACGTGTATCGCGGCCATTGAGGAACCGCACTGCTGGTCCACAAACTTTGCCGCAACCGTCTTGGGGAAATTGGCCAAAAAGATCGGGAAACGACCGCCATAAGCCCATTGCTCACCGACCGCGGTGGCGCACCCTACTATGAAATCGTCGATTTCCTCGGGGTTAATCCCTGTTCTCTTGGCAACTTCAGGGAGCAACTTGGCCAACATTTCATCGGCCCGCATCTTGCCGAATACGTCCCTGGCCGGATCTTTAGGCCGCGAGCGGGATTGAGCTGTCCTCAAGTATCCTGCTATTACTACTTCTCTCATCTGAGTCTCTCCTTCATCAGTTATGAATTTGCTGTCTCAACTAAGAGCTGTGTTTCATAAGTTCGGTCGCGAAGCTGACGAATGAGATTGCTTCGCTACGCTCGCAATGACAGGTGGTGGCAATGTCATTGCGAGGAGTGAAACGACGAAGCAATCTCCGCTTCGGAAATACGCAACCAAATTTAGGAAATCCTGTGCTAAATGACGCTATTTGGCCGTCGGTGCCGGTTAGACATAAACGAGCGCCAATCACGGCCTTTATCCAGAGCCCCCGTCAGTCGTCGAAGACCGCGCTGCTCATATCCACTGTCAGGCCGTCGGACTCCATCAGCCTCCCGACTAAACCGTAGGTCTTGGGCACTTCATAATGAAAGTAGTACCGCATGGTATGAAGCTTGCCCTCGTAAAATTGTCTGTCCAGAGCAGAGCAACCGGCTTCCAACGCCCTCTTGGCCGATACACCTTGAGCCAGCCACTGCCACGCAACCGCGATGATTCCGAAGAATTCAAGGTAGAGCGTGGCATCCGCGAGAAACTTCTCCACATCTCCCTGCAGAGCAAATTGTGCTCGGTGCAACGTGACTTTCTGAAGCTCGCCCAGGGCTTCTGTTAATCGTTCGGCATAGGTGCTGAGTTCCTGGTGCTCCATAGCAGCTTGGATAGTGGCCTGCACCGCCTCGAGATAGAGCCGCAGGGCCTTCCCATCCTTCATGACTACTTTGCGCCCGAGCAAATCCAGGGCCTGGATGCCGGTAGTTCCTTCGTGAATAGGGTGTATCCTGATGTCGCGGTAGTATTGCTCGATCGGGAATTCCTGGCAGTATCCGTAGCCACCGAGTATCTGGAGTCCCTGGCTTACCGATATTATTCCATTTTCAGAAGGGTAGCTCTTTGCCACGGGCGTCAGCAGGTCGAGCAACAGCTCGTACCGTGCTTTTTGCGCTGCATCTTCGGTCATACACAGGTCCGTGTATAAGGCGCATTGAAGAATCAGAGATAGAGAACCTTCCGTCACAGCCCTCTGGAAGAGGAGCATTCTTCTCACATCCGCATGCTCTATGATAGGGATCTGAGGAAGTGTCGGGTCCTTGCTCGACAACCTGCGGCCTTGCGGCCTCTCTTTGGCATAATCCAGCGCGGTGTAGTAGGCCGCGGAGGCAATGGCCGTGGCCTGCATGCCCACCCCTATGCGCGCTTCGTTCATCATTTGGAACATATATGAGAGGCCTTTGTGGGCTTCACCGACCAGATAACCTCTGCAATCGTCGTTTTCCCCCATACTGAGCTGGGTAATGGGGCACCCTCGATAACCCAATTTATGATAGACCGTGGCAACGGTGACGTCGTTGGGTTCCAGAGTGCTGTCGCTCTTGAGCCTTTTCTTGGGAACCAGAAAGAGGGAAATGCCCCTGACGCCGAGCGGAGCGTCTTTGATCTTTGCCAGCATCATGTGGATCACATTGTCCACACCGTCATGGTCACCAGCAGAGATGAATATCTTCTGGCCTCGAATCTTGTAGTACCCCTGATCTGTAGGGTCTGCTCGAGTAATGATATCTGAAAGAGAGCTTCCCGCCTGCGGCTCGGTGAGAGCCATGGTCCCCTGCCACTCCCCCGCAAGCATCCTCGGGACGTAGGTTTCTTTCATCTCGTCAGAGCCGTGAGAGAGGATCAGGTGGGCAGCGCCCGTGGTCAACCCTGAAAAGCCGGTGGCCGCAAAATTAGCGGCTGCAAAGACATAATTGCAGGCCATGTGTACGCTGACAGGCAGTTGCTGTCCGCCTACGTCGTACGGCATGGCCGAAGAGATCCATCCGCCCTCCCCCCATTCCTTCATCATGGTCTTGACTATAGGATGAACCTTCACCTGGCCATTTTCTAATACCGGCGCCTTTTCATCCATTTCCCGCAAATAAGGATACATCAAGTTGCGAGCCAACTTCAGAGCGGTATCCATTACAAGATCGAAGGTCTCGCGGCTGTGGTCCTCAAAATATGGTAGCTTCGAGAGCTGTTCGACTTTATGAACTTCGTAAAGCAGAAAATCCAGATTTCTCTTGCTGACAAACTTTTCCGCCATGTGGCCTCCTTCATGCCGGGTAAAAGGTCCTTTTCGATTCGGCCATCTCTTTGAGGAGCGCTGCCGGCTGAAACCGCTGCCCGTACTGATTGGTAAGGTCAACAAGTTTGTTGTACACGTTGGCGATTCCCCACTTGTCCGCGTAACGGAATATGCCGCCCCGGTAAGGAGGGAACCCGGTGCCGTAGATCATTGCCAGATCCATGTCCTGGGGCCGGTCGCATACTCCCTGCTCCATCATCAGCGCAGCCTCGTTTATCCCCAGCGCAAGCATGGTATCTACGATCTCCTGATCCGAGACCTTCTTAGGAGTGGTCCCTTTATCCTTCAAATAGCCTTGGATAATGTCCACAACCTTTTGATTCGGTACCGGCTTCGGCCCGGTGTAGTCCATGTAACCCGCGCCGGTCTTTCTTCCGTAGCAGCCGGTCTGATAGATCAACTCAGTGAGAGGGTGAATCTTGTACCTCTCCCCCAGCCTCTTCTCGAAAGTCTTGTTCACGTGGTGGTTGATGTCGATGCCGGTGAGATCGGAAAGCTCCGCGGGGCCCATGGGCATGCCGAAATCCTTCATCACCCTTTCTATCTGATTCCCGTCCACACCGTCCGCAATCAGGTGTATGCTCCCGCCGAACAGCCCCCCAAGTTGCCTGGATACGTAAAAACCGGGTGCGTCATTGACAACAATGGGTATTTTCTTGATCGCGCGGGCAAAGGCCACGGATGAAGCAAGAGTCTGATCCGAGGTCTTTTCGGCGCAGATAATCTCTAAAAGCTGCATGCGGTGGGCCGGATTGAAGAAATGCAGCCCGATCATTCGCCCCGGATCATCCAATACAGATGCCATTTCGGTAATGGGGAGCGCTGAGGTGTTGGTGGCAAATATGGTTTCGGGTCGGCAGATACCCTCGAGCTTCTTCCATACATCCTGCTTGACCTTAATGTCCTCCAGTACCGCCTCGACGATCAGGTCCGAGTCTTTAGCACCCTCGAGGGAAATGGTGGTCTTCAACTTCTTTTCGATCAGAGCATCCAAGTCGGCCTGGCTCATTTTCTTGTTTTTGACGGCAAACTCAAAGGTCTTCCGGACGGATGCCACGCCTTTGTTCAGAGCCTCCTGGTTGATGTCCCACAGTGTTGTATCAAAGCCGGCTGAGAGCATCAGGTTGACGATACCCGAACCCATGACTCCGCCGCCCAACATGGTCACCTTTTGGATCTTGGCGGGCTCAATACCCTCGATTCGCGAGAGTCTGCCCGCGCTTCGGGTGTTTAAGAATATGCCAATTAGGTTCTTGGCCACGTCTGAAACCGCACAATCGCAGAACAGATCGGCCTCCCGATCAATGTCAGCCTCGATGTTGAAGGAAAGGCCCTTTTCTATTGCATCGATTGCTTTGAACGGTGCAATGTAACCTTTGGCCTTGCTCATGGCCATGAATCTGGCACCGTTGGCCATGGCCGTGAGTTCGGCCGCGCTGGGGAGACGGTTGTACCTGAAACGGGTCCGCTTATTATCGAGCAATTTAGGGGTCGAGGTAAACTTCGCGGCCGCGCTTAGCGCCGCTTGTACCAAATTCTCCGGATCCGCCACCTCGTCAATGAGCCGTCTGGACAAGGCCCTATGCGCATCAATGGGCTTCCCTACGGTAATCATCTCGAGCGCATTTGGGAGCCCAATGAGCCGCGGTAGACGTTGAGTCCCTCCCGCACCGGGGATAAGCCCCACCTGAACCTCCGGCTGCCCGAGTTGAACACCCTTGGACGCTATCCTGTAATGACAAGCCATCGCGATCTCAAGCCCGCCCCCCAAGGCATTGCCGTTGATTGCCGCAATCACGGGTTTGGGCCCCATCTCGATCTGGTTCAGAAAGGCGGACATTGCTCTAACTTTCGGAAGCATGGCGGCCTTTTCCTTCACCTTGTAGACTTCCGTGAGGTCGGCACCGGCTATGAAGTTCCTCCCCGTACCGGTAAGCACTACGGCTTTGATCTCAGGGTCCTCGAAACCGCCGGTTATGCCCTCCACCAACTCCATCACGAAATGCTCTGAAAGCTGGTTCACAGGAGGATTGCTCATGAAGAGAACTGCCACACCGTCCCGAATCTCAACTCTTAAATTGCTGAAATCAGTCTTCACTTCTATTTGCTCCTTTCGCCAGGCCCGTCCACCGTCGTGCTTGCGGACCTGTTATCGTGGGAAAAGCTGTTTTTGGATGAACGTGCGACTCGAATGAAACTCAGACTTGCCCTGGCATCGCATTAAGTATATCCAAGAGCGGTATTGATGATTATGAATCCGTTAATCCACGGATTGTCTTGATTCACAAAGGCGAGTCAGCTTGTGCCGCCCTTTTCGTTGCCGCTACTTTCTCCCTCTACGCTTCCGTGGAGGGGAGAAGCCCCATGTTGTCCAAAGGATGGGAGCACAGAAGAAAGTTCGGAGAAAGACGCGACTCTTACGCCGACCCCTGTGCTGCTCCGCAGGATCACACTTTACGAAAATAATCTTGATGGGCGAATCTTGTTCAATGGAGATAAACTCCTGCGGCAAACATTCCCCCACGCTTGACAAAAAGATGTTAGCACGATAATGGAATGAAAGTAAAGGAAAATAGTTTTCCGAATGCTATTCTGCCAATCGCCTGAACGAACTCGGATTTATATAATAAAGACCGATACATGGCAGATTAGGTCTTTTGGAGCTAGGCCGGCCTTTTGTACCGAAGCCCGGACCCGGCATACCTGCCGATCGCAGCTCTAAAAGAGATTTCCACTGAGTGGCCGCACTTCTGCGGACGTTGCGGAAAGTGAAAGGACGCGGGAATTCCCGGCCACGCTCCTCGTGGCAACTACTCGGCCTCTCTGATGACCGGGCAGCGACGAGCCGAAGGTAGAGGCACTGTCAGATAGAGGGTATTTGTGAATGGCATTTTCGTGCCATGGTCACGAACGCTACTCGGGATCTACAGGGACGTGGAACCCAGGGAGACAAAGGGTGACGGGACGCGGCATAAAACCAATGCGCCATCAAACAAGCGACCATCCCAGCGAGGATATGGTGGGGCATCCCGTGCGGGACGCGGGACCGCGTGCGCGGGCATGACAACATGTAGGGGCGGGTTTGAAACCCGCCCCTACCATACTGTCCCACTAAAAACACGGAATCACTTGTTTGAAAGTGAATCGGTATAAGATATTTATCATTCTAATGGAAGGAGACGATCATGGCCAAGCGAACACTGAAAACGAACCTCTGTGACATGCTGGGAATCGAGTATCCGATCCTGAGCGCGGGAATGGGGCCTACACTAATAGGGGAAAATACCGGAGCGCCCGTGGAACTGGTTATAGCCGTGTCGGAGGCTGGGGGGCTCGGGGTACTTGGTGGAAGCGGATTTACGGTTGAGGAACTTCGTACGGCTATCCGGGAGATCAAGGCCAGGACTGATAAGCCATTCGGTGTCGATCTGCTTCTGCCCAAAAGTGTGGCTTCTACACCGGCTGAAGAATCAGAAGGCCCTGATGAGTTGCCGCTCAGTCAAATTCTCAAGACCCTGCCCAAGCCTCACCAGCAGTGGATCGAAAAGGTGAAGGCCGACATGGGGCTCCCCGATGTGGAGGTCATGATAAAGCGGAATACCACCACCAGGCGGCCAAAGGAGTCCATCCAGGTCTGTATCGAGGAACGGATACCTCTTTTTTGCGCAGGTCTCGGAAATCCAGGATTTATGGTAGAGCAGGCGCACGCGGTCGGGATGAAGGTGCTCGGCATTACGGGCAACTCGAAGAACGCCCGGCGCATGGCCGAATCCGGCGTGGATCTGATTGTGGCCCAGGGATATGAAGGCGGAGGTCATACAGGAAGGATTGGGACTATGGCTTTGCTGCCTCAAGCAATCGACGCTGCCGCGCCCGTGCCGGTTTTGGGTGCCGGTGGTATAGGCGATGGCAGGGGCCTGGCCGCTGCACTGGCCATCGGCTGCATTGGCGTTTGGATTGGAACCCGTTTTCTCGCGACCAAGGAAGGTGGGGCGCTCGATACTAATAAACAGCGAATTATCAACTCTACCGATGAGGATACCCGCGTCAGCACGGCCTATACCGGCAAGACCTTGCGAGCAAGCCTGAACGAGTTTCACAAGCTGTGGGACGCCTCGGGTCTCGAACCGCTCCCCTTCCCCACTCAAGTCTTGATTTCTTCTGCACTTCTCTGGAGCTTTGTTGAGGCCAACAAGATTGACTTTGTAGGAGGTCTTGCCGGACAGGTCTCGGGGCTCATACACGAAATTAAGCCCGCAGGGCAGGTTCTCGAAGAAATGGTGGAAGAAGCGGTGGACATACTGACCAGAAAGTTGCCGGAAACAGTGATTGCTCGATAAGTCTTGGCGAAATGCTTTATCTTGAGCTTTCCTATTGGCCAAGAGATTTGAATAAACTGCGATAGTGAGGGTGCGGCATGATAGATTCGGACCTGGTCGGGAAAAAGTACGGCCCGATCCCCTTTGAATACACGTGGAAAGATGTGATCCTGTACGCCCTGAGTATCGGGGCCCAGACCGATGAACTCTCGTACGTATACGAGAACGCTCGGGCAGGGTTGCAGGTCTTTCCCAGCTTTGCGACCGTGATGGGCAGTCGCCTGTTTGCCGAACTCTTCAGTGACGTGGAAGTTGACATGTCCAGGTTCATTCACGGAGAAGAGGCCATAAAGCTCTATCGGCCGATTCCGCCTGAAGGGAAGGCTCTCGTTAAAGGGGGAATAACAAATGTGTACGACAAAGGTAAAGGCGCACTGATTATATGGCGCATGGACGTCACCACCGAAGTGGGTGAACCTCTTGCCAGGGCCGAGCACGGCATTTTCTATGTGGGCGCAGGAGGCTTTGGCGGAGACGCCGGCCCGAAGGCAGAAGCGCTTGAACCTCCCGAAGGAACGGACCCGAATTTCACTGAATCCTATTACATTCCCTGCAATCAGGCAGCCCTGTACCGCCTGAACGGCGATCTCAATCCTCTGCACGTGGATCCTGATTTCGCTAAGATGGGAGGTTTTCCTCGCCCTATTCTGCACGGTCTTTGCACTTACGGTTATGCAGCGAGGGCCGTTCTGCGGAGAGTATGTGACGGAGATGTGTCACGCTTCAAAGAGTTTAGGGCTCGTTTTGCCGGCGTGGTCTATCCCGGGGATACGCTCGTGACTCAGGGATGGATGGACAAGGATGGCGGTTACTTTATTCGTTCCCACACGGAGCACGGGGTGGTGCTGAGCCACGCTTATGCGAGAGTTGAGTAGAAAAAGATGAATGGGATAGCAATACGATTGGTTTCTAACACTGATTCACTTTGAAGTGTAGGGGCGGGTTTCAAACCCGCCCCTACACTTCGTCATGCCTACTAGCGCTAGAATCTAGCGGGGCTACCCCGCCATACCCCGGCAAACACTGTCACTCGTTTTAAGCCACAGCTATGAAATCGCCAGTACTGCCGCTACTCTCCTGAGTGTTTGATACTTACAGTGGCTTTGTAGCCCTGAACAAAACTCCCTTGGTCTCGGCAGAACTGTCAATCCCTGTATGAGAGACCATCTCGGCTTCGACAAAGCCGACCTGCTTCAACATCGCCAGGAAATCCTTTCCTGGTATGGCTCCGCCAATTCACCCCGCCCAGTT
This sequence comes from uncultured delta proteobacterium, assembly GCA_963789265.1. Lineage (GTDB taxonomy): Bacteria > Desulfobacterota > Desulfomonilia > Desulfomonilales > Desulfomonilaceae > CAWBBA01. The sequence continues at coordinate 1,897,507 of CAWBKB010000001.1, forward strand.
GTCAATCCGCGTCTTGATATCCTCCGGCAGATAACCGGTAAGTACCTCGTCAGCCATCATGAGGCGTCCGCCGGGCTTCAGTACCTCTGAAGACCTCTCTCAGGGCCTTTGGTTTGTCAGGCACGAGATTGAAAACCCCGCTGGAAATGACAACATCGAAATCTTGATCCGGGAATGGCAAATCTTCAGCAGATGACTTCTGGAACGAGACATTTTTGAGATCGGTCAGGCCAAGATTTTGCCTTGCCCGTTCCACCATCTCGGGAGTCATGTCAATACCCACGGCCCTACCCGCGGGCCCTGCCATTATAGCGGCAATCATCGTGTCCACACCGCCGCCGCAGCCAATATCAAGGACGCTCTCGCCCTTCCGTATTTCTCCAAGAGAGAAGGGATTGCCTACTCCGCAGAATGAGTCCAACACAGTCTCAGGCAAGGTGCGGAGAATATCCGGATCATATTTCAGGGTCTCCAGCCCGGCACGTCCTGTCGAGTAATTGAAGAGACCATGAGGATTGACCGCAACCTTGGCATATTTTCCCAGGATGCCACCCTCAATCTTCTTTCTGTGCTCGCCCGTAAGACTGGTTTTCATGATCGAAAATCCTCCAAATCCCCCAACCTGGTCGAGTAGATCGTGTGCTCGGACCATCTTCATAGCTTCTCTACATTTTACAGTGTTGCGACAACGAATATGGTTCCGGATTCAGACGGGTGCGGTGCATCGCAAAGCGGCCCGAACCGCTCACATCTTGGCACGACAATTGTCGTCGATTATTGTGATTGAATTAGGGCGTTGAAGGGGATACAGTAAAGCTATGCTGTTCAGTCTGGGGGGCAAATTTTCCTTGTGATTTGTAATGAGATGTAGGTCCATTTTGGAAAATTGCTAAAAACACCAAATTAACTCACACAAAGGGGAGGTCTAATCCAATGAAACGATGCTTAATCAGTCTACTAGCAGTTGTCATCGGCCTGTTAGTCCTCGGTACTTCCGGCAATTGTCTTGCCGGGAGCAAGGAAGACGTATCGAGTTCATGCGTGGCGCCCGCACGAGGCCCCATTCTGGCTATGGCTCAGGAATCGACTGCCTCTCGGGCTCAGTCTCCAGCGGCCCCGGTCCAGCCTCTGGCGAAAGTCGGTAAACCCGCCCCTGATTTCGAGGCCAATGCTTTTGTTAACGGGATGTTCAAGAATGTCAAACTGTCGGACTACAAAGGCCAATGGGTAGCGCTCTGCTTCTATCCTGGCGACTTCACTTTTGTTTGACCGACCGTACTCACGGCAGTTGCCGCGAAGTATAATGAGCTGAAGTCATTGGGTGTGGAAGTACTGGCTTTAAGCACTGATAGTCGCTTTTCTCACAAGATATGGCAGGAAGCCGAACTAACCAAGATGATCCCCGGAGGCGTGCCGTATCCGATGCTTTCGGACGCCGGAGGCATGATTGGGAAAGTTTACGGGGTCTATGACGAGACTTCAGGGGTCAATATTCGCGGAAGATTCATAATCGACCCAGACGGAACAATCCAGGCTATGGAAATCTTGACCCCATCGGTCGGGCGCAATGTCGCCGAACTGATCCGGCAGGTGAAGGCATTTCAACATGTGCGACAAACCGGGGAGGCCACTCCATCCGGTTGGCAACCAGGGAGGCCGACATTGAAACCCGGCCCTGAGTTGGTAGGACAGGTGTGGAAGATTTGGAAGCCTGACAAGGCATTCTAGTAACTGTCAGTTCCGCAACGAGGCCTAATGAGCATTAATCCGGACTTCATCTGATTTTTCTACAAATTGACGAGAATTATCAGATGAAGTCCTATCCATTACGGCTCATACCTCAATTGGAAACCCCCTCTCGGATCTCCGATACTGCCTGCTCGAAACCCACTGGCTCTGAAGGCCCGCTTTTGGCTTCATCGTAGGCACGGATATCATCGAGTTCTTCAAGCATCTCGCAAGCTGCTGTTATATGGCCGCCTGAGACATGATCTTTTTCCATCAGGTCGCCGTTTCCTGTTCCAAGATCTTCAGTACGTCTTCGCGAAGCGAGGGTATCCTTTTTTCCACAACGTCCCAAACGATGTCATAGTCAACTCCAAAATAGTCGTGGATTAGACGATCTCTCATTCCCGCTATGGATTTCCACTTCACGGCAGGATATCGATTCTTAAGTTCAGATGGGATCTTCTTCGATGCTTCCCCTATGATTTCGATGCTTCACACGAACGCTCGTTTGAGCGTCGCATCTTCCAGAAACTGCTCTTTGCTCAGCCCCTGTTTTTGAAGAATGAGATATTCCGTTTCATCAAGTATGTGGCGAAGATACTCAAGCGGCGAGACCTGCATACTCAACCTCTCTGAGAATGTGAGGACCAATGTAGGGGCTGAGAGATTCTACAGTGACGACTTCAGTCCTGTGCTGAAGAATGTCGTCCACAAAGAAGCACAATTCCATAAAAGCATCGAATGTCTTTTGTCCTGGCTCAAATTCGACCAGTAGATCGATGTCACTGTCAGGCCGCTGCTCTCCGCGAACAAAAGAGCCAAACAATCCGATCTTCTTCACGCCCAGCGCCCGCAAGCGAGATCGGTTCTGTTCGAGTGTAGCCAGAATATCCTGCTTTGTCTTGATCATAGCCTAACCGGGCTCCGACGATTATCAAATGTGTGATGCCGGGGAAACTCGCCGGACACGTCTTGACTTCAAGTTCCACGCCGCATATTTTTATCACATCAAAATGCTCCAAATCCAGGAGACACTATGCCCCTCTCACTTGCCGAAATCGAACAGGAAGTTAGTCAGCTCACTCCGGAGGAGAGGGCGCGATTAAATTCTTTCCTGATCGCCTCTCTTGAGCCCACCGACGAGGGAGATATCGAGGCCGCGTGGGAGCAAGAGGTCCTGGCTCGGTCAGCGGAGGTTCAAGAAGGCCGCGTCGTTCCTGTCCCGGCTGACGAGGCTCTTGCTCGTTTGCGCCGCAGATTGTTGTGAGAGAGTTCCGGATACATCCTTCTGCCGAGGCCGAGCTGGCCGGGGCAGCTCGATTCTATGAAGCGCGACTGGCCGGTCTTGGACAGGACTTCCTTGGGGTTCTTTTCGGAAGCCGGGATTTCCGTCGAAACTCACCTTCTCATTCGAGGAGTGAGCCCCGGGGGAGATCTCGCGAGATTTGCTCAGGAACAGAGCATTTACGAGATCCTCGTGGGTGTAAGAAAGACTTCCGCGGTGGGCAAGACACTCTTCGGATCCAATGCCGGGCACGTGATTTTACATGCGCCCTGCCCTGTTGTCAGTGCGACATAATCATTCAAAGGAGAAAGTCAGGCAAATGAACAAATTATTTGAACGTAGTTCAATCAACGGAATGGAGTTGTCGAATCGTTTTGTCCGGTCCGCCACATGGGAGGGAATGGCCGCGGAGGACGGATCGGTCACTCCGAAATTGACTGAAACCTTGGTGGCACTTGCAAAGGGAGGCGTGGGACTGATCATGACCAGTCACGCCTATATTCTGCCGGAAGGCCAGGCCGCGCCGTGGCAACTCGGCATATACAAAGATGAGCACATTGAAGGTCTCCGGGAATTGACCGCGGCTGTTCACGGTTCGGGAGCCAAAATTGTAATGCAGATCTCACACGGTGGCAACTTTGCTCTGAAGCAGTTAATCGGAAGGCCCCCGCTGGTTGTCTCGAACTTTGAGGGACTTTCAAAGTCACCCCGCGAAGAGATGAGCACCGAATACATTGGCAATGTTGTGACCGCGTTTGCCGATGCCGCGCGAAGGGCCAAAGCCGCAGGATTTGACGGAGTTCAAATCCATTCGGCGCACGGGTACCTTCTGAGTCAATTCCTATCCCCTGCGTTTAATCGTCGGAAGGATGATTACGGGGGAGGCATCGAAAATAGGGCTAGGATTCATCTGAACATTTATCAGGCCATCCGAGAAGTCGTCGGCGAAGGATTTCCCATATTGATCAAGTTGAACTGCCAGGATTTCTCTGACAACGGGTTAACCTTGGAGGACTCTCTCCAGGTTGGACGCATGTTGGCCGACGCGGGTTTGGCCGCTATCGAGCTGAGCGGCGGATTACTGACCGGCGGAAAGTTATCTCCCAGCCGGTTCGGAATAAAATCGGAGGAACAAGAAGCCTATTTCAGGGAAGAGGCACAGGCTTTCAAAAATGAGATCAATATACCCTTGATCCTGGTTGGTGGCATACGATCCTTGGAAGTGGCAGAGCGCTTGATTGAAGACGGAGTAGCAGATTACGTATCCATGAGCCGCCCCTTGATCAGAGAACCTGCACTGGTCAATCGGTGGAAAGCCGGCGATCGCGGCAGAGCGCTGTGCAAATCGGACAATTTGTGTTTCGGCTCGGGCGGGCAAGGAGACGGTATCTACTGCGCTACCGAAAAACAAGAAAAGGGGAAATAGTCTGACACCGACCGGCTTTCAAACAAGTGACATCGTGTTTCTGGTAGGGACGGGTTTGAAACCCGCCCCTACATATTGTCATGCCCGCTTAGCCGGTGGAGGTAGGGGCGAATGGCATTCGCCCTGGACGACCGCAATCGTCAGGCAATTGCCATAATGAATCGCCTTGCAAGAGAATTGTCCCGACTCTGTCAAGAGCATATTCTAGAGGAAAAATGGCTCATCGCGCCGTCTCTTCGGGTGGGTCATCAGTGGCTGGATATTGTGACGCTCGCGGCCGGGCCGGTCTTGAATGTGCGCATTAAGACTCTGAAAGGTCTCGCTCTGGACCTGGCAGGGCCGAAAATGGCCGAGTCGGGATTTTCACTGATCACTGCCACCGGCTCGCTGATTCTGATTGATCGAATATTGAATCAGCTCCGAAGCTCCTATTCAGGCTATCTTTCATCCTTACCTCCAAGCCCCACTCTATCTCGGACAGTTTGCTCCGCCATCGATGCCATCAGGCTCGCCAACCTCAATGCAAATGATTTGCACCCGCAATGTTTTGAAGCTCCTGAAAAGAGCAAGGACCTGGCCTTCATTCTAACTGAATACCTCCAAATACTGGGTGAAAAGCGCCTCATTGATTATGCAACCGCCCTGAGCATGGCAAAAGATCGATTGCTGGCAGAACCCGACAAGTCTCGGTGCTGACGTGATTGTGCTGGTACCGGGAGATCTGGATGTTGGATTCATGGAACTGGCGCTTGTACAGGCCCTGCCTGCCGCAGGGCGAATTGACTTGGCCGTAGATCCAATCGAGCTAGCACCGAATGAGATCTCCGGGGACATCAGCGACGCAAATCTGTTGAGGTGGATCCTTTCTCCCAATTCAGCTCCTCTTTCGAGTAACGACGGTACCGCCACCATTTTCAGCGCAGTGGGCGAAGTCAATGAAGTGCGAGGAGTTCTGCGCAGATGCCTCTCGGAAGGCCACAGATTCGACGAAGTCGAGATCCTTCACACTGACCCGGCAACCTATGTTCCACTGATTTATGAAATTATCGTACCCCCGGATACGGAACCTTCATTTGACCATGAGAGCTTGCCCGTGACATTTGCAGAAGGCATTCCCACCCGGTACTCCAAACCGGGGCGTGCACTGACTGGCTGGCTGGACTGGTTACGGGGCGGTTACGTGCAGGCGGTCCTCGCCCGAATGATTCAGGACGGACTTCTCAATCTACCTGGCACGGATGCCCATGAACTGAGTTTTTACCAATTAGCGGCCCTATTCCGAGAGGTCGGTATCGGCCTCGGAAGAGACCGCTACATTCCCACCCTGGTCGAAAAGATCAAACAACTAGAGCGCGTGCCCGATAACGGGTCCCTTCGGGGCAGTGACTCGAACCGTGTCGGCGACCGACACACGACCGAGGCTTCCCTCGAAAGGCTCAAGATATTGCTCGAAGTGATCGAAAGGCTCCTGGGAGTTTCCCCCGCAGCAAACTGTACGCATGATGAGCTACTGACCGCCGCGAACAGATTCTTGGAAGAATTTGCCCGCAGCGAGACCGAACTGGACAACTACTCCTTGATTGCTCTCCTGGATCCAATAAACGAGATGGCGTTTTGGACAGATGAGGCCGCGGAGCCCATCAGCCTCGATCTGTGGGAATGGCTCGCGTCACTGCCGGAAACTGTTCGAGTGGGCGGGAGCGGCCCCAGGCCGGGACGATTGCACGTGGCCCATGTTCTGTCAGGCGGACATTCGGGCCGGAAGCATACATTCATTATCGGCTTGGATGATGGCCGCTTTCCTGGTGCAGGCTTGAACGACCCGCTTCTTCTGGACGAGGAACGAGGAAAGCTCTCCCCCAAGCTACCAAAGGCTTCGGCACAGCTCGGCCTGAAGCTGGAGAAGCTCGCCGGGTTGCACGCGAGACTGCGGGGCACGGTCACACTTGGTTTTTCATGTTTGAATCTTCAAGAAGACCGTGAAATGTTCCCGAGCCCGGTGGTTTTGTCCGCGTATCGCATTCTTTCAAACAATCGCGATGGCGATCAGGGTGACATGATGACCTGGCTCTCTGTCCCGGACTCATTCGCTCCCCGCGCCGCCGACCTGTGCCTTAACGAACAGGAATGGTGGCTTTGGCGTTTGTGCGGCCCTGAGGCCATTTCCGATGCCTGCGAGGTTGTGGGCCGACGTTTTCCTCATTTGGCCCAAGGGTTCATAGCGGCCGCAGCGCGGAACAGCGACGAGTTCACAATTTATGATGGATTACTGTCCACCCCTTCTCCGGACCTGGACCCGTTTTCGCCTAGCGGCCCGGTCATGTCGGCTCGTCGGCTTGAGACTATAGGTTCCTGTCCGCTTCGATATTTCTTCAAATACGTCCTGGACATTTCCCCTCCTGAAGAGTTGGTGGTCGATCCGTCGAGATGGTTGGACCCGGTTGATTTCGGCAATCTGCTGCACGAAGTGTTCTACCGTTTCATGAGCGAACTTTTGGCGGAACGGCGGCTACCGTTATATGAACGTGATAGGCCGAGGCTGTTCAAAATACTGGACCAACAAATCAATGAATATCAAAATCGGTTCCCGCCGCCCAATCCGAGCGCTTTTCGCCAACAGTGGCTGCAACTGATCCAAAGTGCTCAAATCTTCCTCATCGAAGAGGAAGAACTGTGTCGTTACAGTAAGCCGCTGTATCTCGAAGCCTCCATTGGAATGCCGCCTTACGAACGGTCCAGCCCTCTCGACGTCCTGGAGCCTGCAATCATCAGGCTCCCCAGCGGTAAAACCATAAGAGGCCGCGGCCGAATCGACCGCGTGGACGGCATTGATGATGACTCCAAATCCGAGTTCTCGATCTGGGACTACAAGACCGGCAGACCGACAAGATACGAGAAGCCCGACACGCTCTCGCAGGGTCGAGTAATTCAGCACGCTCTCTACACTGAGATGGCGAGAGCTATCTTGAGAAAGAAGATATCGCCGGGAGCCGCAGTGTCTCACTTTGGGTATTTTTTCCCCGGAAGCGGTTATCGCGGTGTCCGCATACGGCGGTGGCCTCATCAGATGACGGAAGCCACTGGCATTATCGAAAGGCTCTGCAGAATCGTGGCCTCGGGTTCTTTTCTCCCGACAAACGATTCCAAGGAGGATTGCCCTTTTTGCGATTATCTCTTTATATGTGGAAACACCACCGCTCTTGCCGCTGCAAGCACGCGCAAGCTCAAGAATCTTCGCAACGCGAGTTTACAACCTTTCCGAGAGTTGAGGAACCTTGTTGCATGATCCTCTGAAAAGGCCGCCGGACCAGGACCAACGGGACACAGTTCTTAACGAACTCGACAAGACTCTGCTGGTCGAGGCGGCGGCCGGCACCGGCAAGACCACCGGCATGATCGGCCGAATGGTCAAACTGTTGGCATCAGGTAAATGCTCGATAGATGCTCTAGCTGCGGTGACTTTCACTCGTAAGGCTTCCGCGGAGTTGCGGGCCCGGTTTCAAGTTGAGTTGGAAAGAGCACACAGAAGCGCGGAAACTTTGTCAAGGAAACTTCTGTCCGAAGCCCTATCAGGGATCGAACGATGCTTCATAGGGACGATCCATTCTTTTTGCGCCAGAATGTTGCGCGAGCGTCCTGTGGAAGCCGGGGAGGACTTGGCTTTCGAGGAGATTGATGAGGCAACAGATCAGGAGCTACGGCAGCTAGCCTGGGACCAATATGTGTCAAATCTCTATGCTTCCGATTCTCCCATACTGGCGGAGTTAGAGGCCGTTGGAGTTGAGGTGGGCCAGCTCCAAGAGGCTTTCATGAAATTTGCCGATTATCCCGATGTGGACGAATGGCCGGCCAGAGTGCTTCCTGCGCCTGACCTCGGGCCCGCGCTGGAGCAACTGGCCGAGTACGTCCGTCATATTGGACGGCTTGCCGTGTCCCTCCCAGAAGACTCCGGAAACGATACGCTCATTCCCAAGTATCGAATCATCCCCCTCATGTTTCGACAGCTCAAGCATCGTAGGCCCCACGAGATAGTCGAGATCCTCTCTCAGGTCACCAAAGTGAAAATTGTGAAGAAGAAACTGGCCGGAGGGGAGTCGGCAAGCGTTAGATGAGCTGCAAAGGTGGGACAATTTCCGAGAGGAAATAGCTGAACCCATAATGAAGTCGTGGCTCGAGTTCAAGTATGAACCGCTGATGAGAGCCATTCGGCCCGCGACAGAAATTTATGACGAGCTGAGAATGAAGTCCGGAAGACTCAATTATCAGGACCTTCTCATGCACGCGGCTCGACTTCTTAGAGACAAGCCATCGGTCAGGGAATATTTTCGCCGACGGTTCACTCGTATCCTGGTTGATGAATTCCAGGACACCGATCCAATCCAGGCTGAGGTCTTGATGTTCCTCACATCCGACGATCCACTGGAGCAGGATTGGCGCAGGTGTCGGCCGATTCCCGGCTCTCTGTTTGTCGTAGGAGACCCGAAGCAGTCTATCTACCGGTTTCGCCGGGCCGACATCGTAACGTACAATCAGGTCAAAGAGATCATCCGGCGCAACGGAGGCCAAGTGGTGCATCTTTCGGCCAATTTCCGGACGCTCCCGCCCCTTGTTGATTGGGTCAATGAAACGTTTGAGGAGAAGTTCCGAGAATATCCGACCGAGTGTTCCCCCGAATATGTGCCCCTTTTACCGGTACGAGGTGCCGAGACCAAGGCAGGTATTGTCAGTGTTCGGACGCTGTGGATACCCAAGGCATACCGGAACAACGACCAAATAGGGGAATACGAGGGCGGTATGATCGCCGGCACGATCCGACATGCGCTGGACAAGGGGCTCACTCTACCCCGGACTGAGAAAGAAGCCGCGGCAGGAGTGCCCAAACGAGTCCACCCGGGAGATTTTCTTATCGTGACCCCGACGACAGGTAAACTGGGCGTTTACAGCAGGAAACTTCAGGAGTTGGGGATTCCTCATCTCGTTACCGGCGGAAGTGCGATGAATCAAGTTCAGGAACTGATGTTGTTGCACACCTGCCTTGTTGCTGCTACCCAACCCGAAAATCCCGTGGCTCTGGTCGCTGCCCTAAGAAGTGAACTCTTCGGCATGAGCGATCAGGCTCTGTATGATTTCAAACAGTGCGGAGGTCAATTTTCCTTTCACAGCTCGATTCCGAATGCCCTCGACTTGCAGGCAAGCCGCGCCTTTGCGGACGCATTCGACCGCCTGCGAAAATATGCGCTCTGGCTGTTACGGTTTCCGGCTGTCTCTGCCATCGAAAGGATATCGGACGACCTTGGGCTTGCGGCTCGAGCGTGTGCCGGTCCCGGAGGCGATGTTCAAGCTGGGAGTCTGGCCAAGGCCATAGAATTGTTGCGTGACGCTCAGACCGAACACTGGACGGTGGCCGGACTGGTAGAGAGTTTGGGCAAGTTCATTCAAGAGGACGAGACTCATGACGCGATACCTGCGAGACCTCCCGAAATACCAGTTGTCAGAGTCATGAATCTGCACAAAGTAAAGGGCCTTGAGGCTCCTGTGGTCTTTCTGGCGGATCCGACAGGAAACAAAACCCACCCGGTGGATTTGCACATAGACCGTTCAGGAGACAGGGTTTGCGGATACATGGCCATCGAAGGCAATGTCTTGGGGAGGGGTAGAAAGGCGGTCCTGGCTCTGCCGGAGCAATGGGAGTCTTTTGCCGACAAAGAAGAGCAATTTCAGCAAGCTGAAGTTCTCCGCCTCCGTTACGTTGCGGCCACCAGGGCTGGATGTCGGCTCATAGTTTCACAGCGGGAGAATTTTCAGAATCTGAACCCTTGGGCATTCTTTGAACCTCACCTGACCGACCAGCCTTCGCTCTCTGAGCCGGGTCCGCAAAAGGCCGACATCGACACTCCAATTACTGTTAGCGAACAAGAAGTGTCCAAGGGGGTAGCTGCGATTGGTCAAAAGTGGATCAATGCGGTCCCAAACACCTATTCAGTCGCCTCAGTGAAAAAGGAGGCCCTGGAAAAAGAGAGAATCCTCTACCATCACGGCGAGCACGGCGTCGAATGGGGTTCCGTGATACACCTGCTCCTGCAAACCGCGATGACCGTACCCGACTCCAAGTTGGACGCATTAGCCCGGGCCGCACTGTCGGAGCAGGGTCTCGACCCGGCGCTGGCTGAACATGCTCTCGAAACGGTCGCGTCGGTTACGAGATCGGAAGTGTGGAAACGTGCCCTGGACAGCCAACGTCGGCTGGTGGAAACGCCCTTCCAGAGGCTGATGCCGGACAAAGAAACGAATCGTGGGACGATTCTGAGAGGTGTCATAGACCTTGCCTTCCTGGAAGAAGCAGGCGGTTGGGTGATCGTTGATTACAAGACTGATCGTGTCGCCAAGGAACGAATGCCCGAGCTTGTCGATTTGTATCGTCCCCAGGTGATCGGTTACTCGGAAGCATGGGAGCAGATTACCGGTCAATCGGTGAGTGAGGTTGGCCTATATTTTATCCATGTTCAAAGTTATGTGAAAATAGGAATGTAGCGATAATACGGGACAGCAATCAAAGGCCCTTGATCCTGTATACGATATTCTGATCCAAGTCCTTCTGATCCAAGTCGATTTCGGCAATCCCTCTGCGAACCAGCTCTTGTATTATTTTGTCGGCCTTATCGAATGAAACGTCCAATTCCAGAGCCAATCTTGCAGCAGTGAGCGAATTCCCATATTTCATGGCCACAAGAAGAGCTTCATTGGTGTCTTTCAGCCGGGGGCGCCACGCCATGAGCGCGCTGCCCAACCCGATCATTGCCAGCCCGGTCAGTACTGTCTGCGGCCCGATCAGCGAAAATGCGTACAAAGGACAGGAGCCCAGAATGGTGACCGCGCCGAGAATCACCAGCCCTCTGCCCCCCCACTTTCGCCGCGAGGCTTTTTGAGCACGTTCTTTCAGGTGTTCTTGGATTATCTCTCTGGTGTTGAAAGGCCTTTCTCGGCCGGTCGTAACCGTCCGCGGAGTTTCCTCCTCAAGAGGTCTCTCCCGCGTGGTGGGCCGTTCGTATTGATTATGATCTGATGGCTTGTATTCTTCCACGTGGCTTTCCACCGGCAGCATCTGGAATTTGTAGACGTTTCCATCTTATCAGCAGGTTGAAACTATGTCCACGGATCATGGGGAATCGGTTCCCGGTGTCGGAGATGGATCGGGGTATTCTCGCTGCCGGGTCATTGAGATGCTCTGCCATTCCTTCCGGGTGCCTTGAAAAACCATTCGCCCGTAATTCAGAGCAGCCACATGGGTAAGCCAGGAAAACAATTCGTCTTTACGATGGCTCACGTAAATCACACATGTGTCTGCACAACCGAATTCCTCCACGATTGACAGTATCTTGTCCCTGGCGTCGGAGTCCAGCCCGGACAGCGGTTCATCCAGCAGGAGGATTCTCGGTTTGTTGACTACCGCTCTCATGACCAAAAGCATCCTGATCTGTCCATACGACAAGGTGCGGACTTCGCGATTCTCCAACCTCTCAACGCCTAACAGTTGGAACCATGATCGAGCACTCTCAACTTGAGATTGCGCCGGCTCGTCAAATAGGCCGATGCTTCCGTATAACCCAGAAAGAACCATGTCCAAGCCGGTCTGACCGGATGCGTGCATTGCCTGGAAATCCGGTGTGACGAGGCTTATCCCATTCCGAATTTCCCAGAGACTCTGACAGTCATTGCGTCCGAATCGGCGTATGTTTCCGCCCCATACCGGTCGTAATTCTCCCGCGATGAGCTTAAGCAGAGTAGTTTTACCTGAACCGTTCTTCCCTAATAGCGCCCAGTTTTGACCGCTGTCTATTGTCCAATTTATCCGTTCAAGAATCTTCGTGCCGTCTTGAAAGACATCCACATCTTCCATTTGAATGAGAGATTCACTCGAAATATTCTGCGGTTTCGTTTCTAAAGTTCTCCCAACTGCGACTTTGTGCTTGCTCTTCGATTTGGTAATTGAGCCGGTAGACACGTCTGAAATTCTGCCCTGGTCCAGTATTTTCCCCGATTGAAGAACCAGAGCGTGCGTAATGCTCGCGGGGATCTCGTTGACATCGTATGCAGCGCATAGAATCTGCGTTCCTTGATCTGTCACACGTTGGAGCAACCCCATCATCATATCTTTGGAGCGAGCATCCAAGCCCGTGAATATTTCGTCCAGAAAAAGAAAAATCGGCGATTGAACCATTGCTCGGGCGATCAGGATCTTCTTGGTTTCCCCCTGCGACATGGTCAGGAGGCGCCGATTCGCCAATTCTTCTATCCCCAAGGTTGCCATGACATTGCTCGCGGCCTCAAGTCCGGCCTCATCCTGATTCCCTGAAAGAATAGGAGTATCCTGAAAACCCGAACTTACTACTTCCAGGCCCAACAGATTCCACCCCATAGTCCTGTACACGTCGAGAAGCTCGGATGAAACCGAGACCGGTTTTCTCGCGGAACCCAATGGGAGTCACCGCGGCCTGACCGTTTGTATGATAGCTGCGTCGCCCCGCTCCCGGCACGGGCCAGATATCGCCGCGAACGAGGCTAAGAAAAGTCGATTTACCGGAAGCGTTTCCGCCTAACACCGCCCAGTTTTCACCAGCACGCCAGAGCCACGTCAAGTGAGACAAAATAGTGGACTTGCCGATTCTGACCGACACGTCATCGAGTTCAACCAAGACTTTTGATGCTTCCATACTTTGCTCGCCGCAAAAAGATTTCTCTCTGGATCATGGCGTTTGAAATGAAAACTAGCGCCCACGCAGCATGATGTCAATCGTAGGTGGTGCCGGAGACGTCGGAGCTGAATATCACAAAACTCTCTGGCGGGGTTATTCCGCTTCTTCTTCTGTCAGTTCAATCGAACTTCAGGGAGATTCATTCTTGACCAGTGGAAAGGGATTTATGTAAAGTAACATTATACTGTGTGAAAAGGAAAAACCAGTGGTCCGAAAGCGTGTCAGTGAAGAGGAGTCTATGTTCCGCGACTTGGCAGAACAATGCCCGGTTGGGGTTTTCCTGTTCCAAGACGGCAAGCTCAAGTACGTGAACCCGAAGCTCGCCGCCATGCACGGCTACACGGCCGACCAGTTGGTCACAATCAAACAGAAGGACCTGGTCCACCCTGACGATCTGCCGCAGCTTGATGAGCACGTACGCAAGAGACTCTCCGGCGAGCGTTCGCCGAAGGCATTCATCTTTCGGGGCCTCACAAAAGACGGTGGAACCGTCTACATTGAAAATTACGATTGCCGCCTCACGATCTCTCAAGGACATGCCGCCATCGTAGGTACCGCCATCGACGTTACGGAGCGCAGAAAGACCGAAGAGGAGCTGAGAACGTACCGGGAGCAACTCGAAGAACTGGTTGATGAGCGGACCGAGCAGCTTCTTGGACTCAACGAGCAACTTCGGCGAGACATCCAGAAACGTGTGGAGGCAGAGAAGGCCCTAGAGATCAAGTCGCTCAATCTCGAAGAAGCGAACACCGCTCTCAAGGTCCTGCTCAAGCAGCGGGAGAATGACAAGCGGGAACTGGAGGAAAACGTCGCCTCACAAGTGAAGGAGAGAGTGCTCCGGTTCATAAGGTTGTTAAAAGAGACAAAGTTAGATGCGAACCAGACCCTTCTTGTCGATGTCGTCGAGCAAAACCTCCGCGACATTATTACCACCTTTCCCACGAGGATGAATACAGTCGGGTTTACACCGAAAGAAATGGAAGTGATCCTCCTGATCAGAGAGGGCACGACAACGAAGCAAATTGCCCAGCTTCTCCACGTCGGCATGGACGCGGTCAGCCGACACAGGTACCATATTAGGAAAAAACTGGGCCTGGACGGCAAAGGAAGCAACCTCCGGTCTTACCTTATGTCCCTCGATAGCGCCTCGCCTTAACGCAAGGCATCCGCTCTCGAAATCCGCCTTAGCCACACGCCACCTACACTCTGTAATCCTTATATTGGACCACATTGATACCGATGTGGTCCAAACTTTATCGTATTCCAACCCGCTTTGCGTAGCTGTATGTACTTAGAACAAATTCACTAGAGCGGAGGTTCTGGTATGTCGGGTTACATAAGCAAGCGGTACGCGAAAAATGTCGAGAAGTGGTCACAGCCAATCTACAAGGTGAAAGTGACAAAAAATGTGAAGGTGGAAATGCGCGATGGGGTGCATATCCTCGTCGATGTATACCAGCCCGACCTGGGCGAAGCCCAAAAATTCCCTGCACTTCTAGCCATGTCGCCGTTCGGTAAGGACGTGCAAGAGATGCAGCGCTGGCTGCCGCCACAGAAATGGTACGAGTCCCCCATGTGGGACGGCAACATGGAGGTCGGCGACATAGACTACTTGGTGTCTCGCGGCTACGCGCTAGTGGTGGCCGACCCGAGGGGTATTGGTCACTCCGAAGGCGAGTATCTGGGGCTTCTTGGGTCGATGGGGCAAGACGGCTATGACACCGTGGAGTGGATCGCCGCTCAATCGTGGTGCAACTGTGATGTGGGCATGACGGGAATATGCATCTTCTCGGCGGCCCAAGAACTCGTAGCTGCTCTTCGACCACCGCATCTGAAAGTGATAGCCCCCTTTGAGGTCTGGGGAGATGTCTACCGGGGTCTTGCCTACCACGGGGGCATACTCTTTGCCATGCAGCACTCCGTCTACAAAGGAAAACACGAGAACGACGATGGGTGGACGCTGGGAAAAGTCACATCAATCATGAGGAGCACGAGATCAAAAGAAGAGATAGATGCCCTCGTCGAAGAGGCGGTCAAAAACCCGGACATAAAATACAACACCAAGTTCTATGCGATGCTTAAGTATCCGGAAAATGATCCGATATTCTTCGATTTCCTGCTCAATCCGTTCGACGGGCCTTTCTGGTGGGACATGTCCCCCCACACGAAGTTTGATAAGATCGACGTCCCAGTCTATGCCGCCTCGCCCTGGTGTATCGAAATATTCCTCCTCAATATCTTTGACATGTACGAGAAGATAAAGTCTCCCATTAGGCTCTTCCTTTGGCCTCCGGGTCATGTGGAGAGACCCCACCACGAATTCCATGACGAACTGGTGAGGTGGTTCGACTACCATCTCAAAGGCATAGATACGGGAATCATGGACGAGCCGCCGATAAAAATGTTCGTGGTTGGCGCAAATAGGTGGCGATACGAAAACGAATGGCCCTTAGCGAGGACAGAGTGGACGAAGATGTACCTCCACCCGTATGGCCGTCTGGTGCCGCAGACACTTGCAAGCGATTTCGAGCCTGACGGATTCTCTCAGGCGCCGCCCTCGGTGACGGCAAAGCTCAACGCCGTAGAGTACAGCACCTCCCCGTTCCCTCAAGACACAGAAATCACCGGTCCCGTGGCCCTTTACCTTCACGCCGAAATCGACAATACCGATACCAATTTCATGGTCGACCTTTTCGATGTGACTCCATCAGGCGAACAGATGCCCCTGAGCAGGGGTTATCTCAAGGCGTCCCATAGGGCCCTCGATGAAGCGAGGTCGAAACCATATAAACCTTATCACCCCCACACGGGCTCAGAGCCGGTCGATCCGGGAAAAATATATGAATATGCCATCGAGCTCATGCCGCTCTCCGTCGTAATGAAAGCGGGCCACTCGTTGAAGCTGGTTATCAGAAATCAGGACGATCTGATGGACCGCTTGGGCCTCTGGGGTCTCTACCATCTGCCCCAGAGCAACACGGTAACCCACAAGATTTTTAGGGACAAGGACCATCAATCCCATCTGCTGCTCCCATTCATTCCGGTAACGGATGGCTCTTCCTGGGTTGACGCGGAGTAACAGGCTGCCAATAGAGGCGCCCGTGGCCCATCAACCGGCTACGAGCGCCCCAGGGGAGGAGGGTGATTATGAAGTATTCGACTCGCTTGCTTCTGCTACTCATGTTTAGTTGGGGAATGATCGGACTGGAACGCATGGTCATGGCCTTCGTCATGCCCGCCATCCAGCAGGACTTCAAGCTAAGTTACACTGAAGTGGGAGCACTGATCTCAGCATTCGGATTCGCTTGGGCCCTGGGCACCTGGTCGATGGGCAGCCTGTCCGATTACATCGGAAGGCGGCTAGTCATCGTCGTTCTCATGATCTTCGGAGGGGTCTGCAGTTGGCTCACAGGGATCGCCGGCACCTTCGTGATGCTGCTAACAATTCGCGCCATCATGGGGTTTGCGGAAGGGGGAATAGCGGGCCCCGCTTCTGCTGCCTTGGCGGAAGAGTCGCCGCCCCAGCACCGTGGAAGGAACCTGGGGTTAATGACAGGGTCCTTCGTGTTTCTGGGCGGTGCTGTTGGACCGGTGCTCAGCACCAAGCTCATGGCCTCTTTCGGCTGGAGGCCCGTGTTCTTCATCTATGCTATACCCGCTATACTTTTGGGAATTCTCCTCTTCTTGGTCATGCGTGAACCCGCTTCGGTACAGGCTACGATAAAGGCCCGCAAAGAGGGGAAGGCCCACCGGAAAAGACTGGAGGTCGGGGCGCCAGAGATCACGTACATGGACGTCTTCAAGAATCGAAATGTGATCTTGATGATTTTCATCTGGACGGCACAGATGGTGTGGATGTGGCTCTTCACTACCTTCGGCGTGATGTTTCTGACCAAGGTTCACCACTTGCCAGTTATGACAGTGGGTCTGGCCATGACCGGGTTCGGCGTCGGGGCCTGCCTGGGAACGTTTATCTTCGGCGCAGTGTCCGACCGGCTGGGGAGAAGAAAAGCCATCGTGCTTAGCCAGTTCGCTGGAGGGTTTCTCGGGATTATATTTGCATCTATCCAACCCGGTACTCCCTTGGTACTTATCTTCGCGTTTATACTCGCCTATTCCTTTGCATCGTCCGGGGCAGGTGGGGCGAGTTGGATCATGACCGCGGAGTCTGTGGGTTTTTCTTTGGCCGCTACTGCCATAGGGCTCGTCACTGGTGCAGGCGAACTTCTAGGTGGTGGCATCTTCCCTATCATAGGTGGGAGCCTCGCCGACTGGATGGGTCTGTCTTCGACATTGTATTTGACAGGATTCGTTCTGATCGTTTCTGGTATTCTCGGCCTGTTCTTGAAGGAAGTGTCCTTGCAAGCCGGCACTGAGGACATTCCCGATACGGCGAGGCCGGTCGTGACCTCGACGTGACAGTGCCAGGTGGAACGCATCGAGCCTTGACGCGGTGCAGTTTGAAAGAGGCAGGAAAACACCAGAGGCGAAGGTTTGGGAACATCTGCCGCAAAACACCAAATCTTTGTCTTGAGAAATTCTTGGGCTGTGGACGTCTACCGTCCTGATGGAGCGCTTTGATGAAATGCTCGGGCTGATCAGAAAAGGAGATAAGTCTAATGATTCCGAAGAAAATCCTTGTCTGCACTGACTTCTCGGAAAACTCACGGCAGGCGCGTGAGACCGCGGCTGACTACGCTCAAGCCTTTGGAGCGCGGATTGCCATCTTGCACGTGATTAACTCTTCAAGGCTGGGGTTCCCTGCGTTCGAGACGGCGGTTAACGTTGAGGAAGTGCTTAAGGTTGTAACTGATTCAGTTGAAAAGGGGTTTAGGACACTTGTGGATGAGTACAAAAAAATCGATGTCGGGGTGACCACCCATTCACGCGTCGGTGTGCCGGCTAACGAGATAGTTCGCTTCGCCGAGGAAGAGTCGGTGGACCTCATAGTCATGGGTACACACGGTTGGACCGGGTTCAAGCACCTGGTCCTCGGCAGCACGGCAGAGAACGTGGTACGTACGGCCAAATGTCCTGTGCTGACGGTGAAGTCGTCATCAGACTAACCTCAATGGCAGAGCTTCGCGTATGAGGTTCAGGACGGCGCGGTAGTCTACGTATAAGCAAGCCCGTAGACTTCAGTCCCGTGCGGAAAGCGAACATGGTCGTGCGGACTGCGATCTCAAGTGTGTGTTCGTGGGCGTAAGTCAACGCAGGGTAGTTCCGCCAGCGGCGGGACTACCCTGGATCGGAGTCCGGAAAGCAGGGCAAATCGGACAAGAATTTTGCCACTTCTCATAATCGGAAGCAAAATGGATTTCCATCAAGCGAAATGGAAACCCCATGGGCTGTTAGCCGTACTGCACAACATCCCAGATGCGATCTGGCGTCGGCGGCTCTTCCTCTTTTTTTTCCTCGTCATCACCCGCGGCTATGAATGTGCGAGACTCGCGGAGAACTTGAGAAACATAGCCGGCAACCCCGGTTAGCCATTCTTCGGCTTGCAAATGCTTCGACAAAACCGCGGGATGTTGGCCGGGGATTACTGCGCTCGCCGCGTCCGCGCAATACCAAGCACTAACGCCTTCAGGAGAAGAGAAGATGGCTGTTCCGTACGCTATGATTGCGACAAAAGCTGTTATAAGTAATGCCAAGAAAATCCTTTTCATTTGCAAGAACTCCTCTCAGAGATCGCGAAATTCTTCAATTCTTCAGAAGCTGAAACTCATTGTGCACTGGCCTGCGAAAATAGGATCAATGCTCCGGCCCGGATTGGTGCCCCAGTAGTTGCCGGCACCAGGGAAGTTCCAGCCGGGTACGGCTCTATCTATACAGGCATAGCTGAACCATTTCCCGGGTTGCCAGCAACCCGCGAGAAATTCAAGAGTCCATCCTTCCAACCACTCCCAGTCCACTCCGGCATTTACCTCCCATCCCAGAGCGGTATCCGGAATATTAGGCGAACCCGCGGCCCCGTTTACTGCAAACTGGATGTTTCCGTCGTTTGCTGTGGGTACAAACTGGGCAGGCATCAAAGCGTCATTGGGGGCTATGCAGGCCCAGCCGTACCCGTTGGCGGTCCGCTCCGCCCAGAGGAAGGTCCCGAACACATTCAGGTTTGCAGCCACAGCATAATCCAGTCTCGCCCCGAGCACCCAGGCATCCCGCAAATAGCCGTCCAGAGAGAGGTTATAAGCATTGAAACCTCCTCCATAGTTGTAGCTCAGGATGAAACTGTACGGTCTGAACACATCAAAATTCCCAAGGAGAGTGTCATAGGTGGGGTGCCATACGAATGCCGCGGATTGCTTGCCGATCAAGGCCGAGTTCCTCCGGTCGGGCCCGGGGGTCCAAGCATATAGGAAAGAAAGCTTTGCCGGTCCGCAGAACACGCCCGTCTCAGCCATATAACGCCATTGCTCCGTGTCCCTCGGGTTGGGAAGGTGATTAAAAGCGCCGACCCCGGACAGCCGATCTTCCCAATACAGCCAGGCAGCCTCTGAATTGAAAAAGAACCGACCGTTGTTGTACTTTTCGTAAACCGTTCCGTGAAAATACCCCGAATCCTGACCGAAATCAGGAGCTGGCACCAGGGGCGGCACTGGCGCGCCACGTAATTGGGCCTCCGGGCCAATGTGGTACCCCCCGTATGCTGCGAGAATACCCGCCTGAAACGGCCCGTTGTTATATACCGCGTAAGACAGTACGTCATTGGTGATCACACCGCTCTTGTCCGCGTGATTGAAGTACGGTGCTGCAATGAGATCGTACGGATCGATGATGATGGTCTGCCCCACGCGTGCAGGTCTGTGTGAATAAAACGCGACACCGATGTCGAGCGGTCCGTAGGGAGCATTCAAAACTATGGACTCCGTCGTAAGGCCGTCGGAACCGTCATACTGTAGGCCCGTTCCGAATTTCCACCGCCTCTTACCTATTCCGAACGTGCCCCAGGGCAGGGAAGCAGTAGCCCAGAACATGGTAAATTGGGCTTCGCTGAAAGCGTTGTCGGTGCCGAGTGCGTCTTGGGTGAAATAATAGCCGGCCTGGGGAACGTTCCATTGCCCCAGGCGGAATCTACCTTGAAGCTTTATAGCCGGATTGATATTTATCACCGGGTCGAAAACGCCATAAATGTACAGATCTACTTGCGTCCTGACCGGTGACGAGGTTTTGCGCTAATCTTGCTCCATTCCACCAGTAATTGAGATTTGCTGTTGTCGTACCGGCTCCCCTGTCGACGTTGTACGGTCCGAAAAAGCCGTTGGGACCCGACTGGTTATAGAACTCATGGGTCCACGTCAACGAGCCGGTCATCTGGAATTCCCACCCCAGAGCGGGAACAGCACCAAAAAGCACAACCGCGAACACTGCCAACACGTGCCTGACTCTAATCATAACCCCATCCCTCCAAGTCGACCTCACTCGGTCTAATTTCATTTCATAAACAAATCACCAGAGATCTCGCGAGAGATCCCCAAACCGGAACCCTGACATGGCGAGGGCTCACAGAGTTTAAAATGCCTTTTATTAGTTGAACGTTAAACAGTATACAATAAGTGTGCCGCTGCACAAACCACAAACACAACCACGTGGAATAATTGTCACCAATAGGCTGGTGGCCGCTATAATAGAGTCCGAGGCCGGACAACAAACCTACCTGCATGTACTATTACGTGCTGTCCCTACCTGTAGGTATGATTTCATCTCTTGCTGAAGAGCCTGGTTTTCGACTTCCGAGCCGTTTACTCCAATCTACAGTCCGGCCGGCTAACAATTGTCAGACAGAGCCGTGGAACCACGGCCCTCATACGTCCGGGCGTGGCACGGGATGACTGAATGGGCACCGATCATTCCCAAGCGTTTAGTTACGAGCGGTAAATGACTGTCATTGCGCCGTGGGGCGGACTTCCCAGTCCGCCAAATCTGAGATGAGAAACCGCAGACTGGAAAGTCTGCGCCACGAGCCAAATAGTAAGGAGTGCAATTTGATCCGTTGGACGGGCCTCTTTCCCAGTTGGGATGCCCCGCGCGGAACGCGGAATTGCCGGGAAAAGGGAGCATCGTGCTACGAATTTGGTCCAAGCTTCGATTTTGAGACGGCCTCTTCCAGCTTGCCGTCAGCCAGTTATGAAAGAGGCAAACTGAAAAGTCTGCTCCACTTAAGCCAATGCTCACCGACCATTCGCCGAATCACCTTGACCGACTGTCAATTTCCGTATATAAGAGACCTATCCTAAGTTTATTGCAATGTTGCCTTTCTAGCCTAGGGACCCTACTTGCCCATCTAGGGGTACTGTTGCTAATCCAGGCACCTTAGATTTTAAAGGGAGAAAATGGATCATCGAGTTCGACCGCGGTTGACATCTTGGGTGCTTTTAGTAGCTGTTGTTCTTCTCCTCCCTGACCTGACCAATGCGCAGGATCTGTTCGTAAGCCGTTTGGCGGCCTTCCCCTTCTTGGGTGGCGCACCGGCCGAGCGGTTCGGCGGAGAGCCGGGAACAACGATTAGCGCACCGCTCACTTTTTATGCCGGATGGGGAGCAGACTCAAAAGCCACCACGCTTTCCTTTAACCTTCGGCACCCAAGCTCCGGCCCATTTGCGGACGACCTGTTGTCAATAAAGAACTCTTACCCGGTTAGAGGGCTTTGGCTGGGCCACGCGGCTCAAATGAACCTTTGGGGGGGAATAGGGCTCTTTGGCGATTATTGGGTCCTTGTCCCCACTAACAAGCCGGCTGACGAGACTTTCTCCTTCACCGATGCACCGTCAGGGGGCAAAACGTGGGGCACGGACACCGCCTGGTGGTTTACAGATGCAGCCTTGACTTGCCAAACCTGTGGGCTCGGCGAGTTGCTCGCTGGTTTTCGCTATGATCGCTTCGAGACAAGCTTTAAGGACCCGGGCAATTTTTTTGGCCCGATTGGATCGTCATCCAATACGGGTGACGTCACCATCAATTGTTACATCCCCTTTGTCGGTGTTCAAACGGACCAGGGAACACCGGGTGGGAGCCGCCTCATGTTCAGGGTCATCGGATTCCCCTGGTTGGGGGGTGACGTGATATACCATGACTCAATCGGCAACTTCACTGTATTAACGCAGGATAGGATTGAACTGGAAAAGGGAGTTGGGAAGGGCTATTTTCTGGAAGCCTTTGCAGAATACGGCCAAGCTGTCTTTAGCGGCGCAACCGTGAGCGTGTTTGGCAGATGGAACTTGCTGCACGGAAGTGCAAATCGAATTGACATTACCGATGTGTTTGGCGGGACGCCCCTGACCGGCGAGTACCAGTTTGCGTTTGACAGGCAATCGTGGACTCTCGGCGGCAGCTTCAGCCTCGATTTCACCATACCTTGGATAGGTGCGTGGCTTTAGGCCAAATGCCCCGGCAGCCAGGCGAGCAATTACGCCCACGCTCGTAATAGCGATGAGAGGTCAAACGCCTGCTCGATGAATGGCTCAACCGAGTGGTTACTAAATTCACCAAGCCATTTCCGGCCGCGCTGTTCGAGTAATGATAGCCATTAATTTTTTATCGGAACGATAGCACTGAATATAATTATCCGCCTAAATTCTGTTGCCTTGCGATAATAGCTCGACTAACAGTCCGATAACCTCAACCGCAGAACCCTAACCGGATGTGAGGATGGACAATGAACTCTTCTGATGCGTACGAACAACTAGTGGGGCATAGCAAGGAAATCGCTTACCTGGGCTCGGCGATCGCCGTGTTGCACTGGGACCAGCGCACCCAGATTCCGGCCGAAGGCCATGCACATCGCGTGGACGTCTTGTCCCACTTTGCCAAGATGCGACACAGGATGATTACCGATCCTCGCATCGGCGAATGGCTGGCGATTCTTGAAGGGTCCGACTTGGCCCACGATTCGTTGTCTGTGTCGGCCGTGAACATACGTGAGTGGCGAAGATCATACGATCGCGCGACCAAGATTCCGGAAAGACTTGCAGTCGAGATTGCCAGGGCCACGGCGGAAGGGCAATCGGTTTGGGAAAAGGCTCGACCGCGAAATGATTGGCCTGTATTTATGCCCCATCTGGAGCGTATTGTTTCACTTGAACGCGAAGCAGCCGAAGCTTTCGGTTACGAAGACGAGCCTTATGATGCCCTTTTAGAGGGGTACGAACAGGGCGAAACGGTCAGAGAACCTTCGTCCAATATTCAGCCGCCTTACTCAGGCTCTGGTAAGTTTGCTCGAACGAATTAAGGGCGTTTCCGGTCCGGTCGGCGCAATGCAAGGGCGCAGTTTTCCGATTGCCGACCAGCGAGCTTTCGCGATCGAAGTGGCGAAGCAGATCGGCTACGACTTCCGGGGAGGCCGTCTAGATGTTTCGGCACATCCATTCACGATCGGAATCGGGCCGGGCGATGTGCGCATCACTACGAGATACAGCGAAAATGACCTTAGTGAGGCATTCTTTTCAACTATGCACGAGGCAGGCCATGCCATATACCACCAGGGACTGCCGCTCGAACATTGGGGCACACCGTTTTGTCGGCCGATCTCTCTGGGCGTCAATGAATCCCAATCCAGAATGTGGGAAAACCTGGTTGCCCGGTCCTTGCCTTTTTGGGAGCACTTCTATCCTCAAGCTCAGGCTCGTTTCACTTCTCTGGAAAACGTGCAGGTCAAGGATTTCTACTTCCTCGTTAATGAGGTGGTTCCGAGTCTGATTCGAACGGAGGCCGACGAGGTAACTTACAATCTACACATCCTGCTCCGCTTCGAGCTTGAAGTGTTGATATCACGCGGGGATCTGGATGTGGAAGATCTGCCGACCGCGTGGAATGAAAAGATGGAAGCCTACCTAGGGCTAACCCCTCCGGATTACGCACTGGGAGTAATGCAGGACGTGCACTGGTCTTCGGGATCAATCGGTTACTTTCCGACATACACTCTCGGAAACCTGTATTCGGCGCAATTTTTTGCACGGGCTGAACAAGATCTGGGCAATTTGAGCGATCAAATGGCGCGAGGAGAATTTGCGCAGCTTCGGGAATGGTTGCGCGACAAGATTCATTCACAAGGGTCGCGATACCTGCCCAAAGACCTGGTAAGAACGGTAACGGGAGAGGGTTTAAATCCCGGTTGCTTAATCGACTACCTGGAACGCAAGTACATAACCGTATATAGGCTGTAATGCGGGAATGGCGAGCCTCATCTGCGTCAGCAACACCCAGTAGGACCGGCATCTTGCCGGCCAGCGGGGAAAAAAATGCATAACCGGCAAGATGCCGGTCCTACTAAGCAAATGAGATTCTTTTTCGAGTCACGGCGGGCACAGCATGCCGTGCCCCTACATGACAGGTAGCGGTAGGTTCGGGCCGTGCCCGACGCAGACCTTTACAAAAATCCCGGGATAGCCGCAATGCACTCATGAGGCCACTTGGCCAAAGAAGTCCATTTGATGGGCTATGTAGACCAGGCGGCCTTGTTCGATCTGAGCGTGGCGTTCGCAAACCCATTCCCGGAGACACTCTTGATCGAGATTCGGATGATTGTCCAAGGCAAATCCGATTGTATTAATGATGAAGTGCAAGAAGTACGCTTCATCGCCGCGGTAGCCGCTTGGATCTGCATGGACAACCCAGTCTGAAGCGCCCGCTTCCAGCAGCATCGCTCCGGCGGTCCGGGCATGCTCGAAGAAATGGCGACCGGTCCGGCTGTCCCCGGAAGGCTTCCCGCCAATTACTCTGCGGTCCATGGTTTCGCGGTACAGTTTCTCGATTTGAGCATCGAGCGCAGCGTCGATCTCGGGCTGGATGATCGTGGCCCCATCGAAGGTGATGGTAAAATAGAAGAAGCCGCCAGGTTTCAGTAGCGAGAATAGTTTGGGCAAAGTTGCGGGAACGTCTATCAGATCCAGGAAGGCATTCGCAATCAGTAGATCCCACTTTGAATGGCCGGATGCTCCAGTCAGGAATTCGAAGAGATCCACGTTCTCCAAGCTGACCTGCACGTCCTGCGCTTGGCCCCGCAGCCGAACGCTCTGACGGTTTGGACTTTCGACAGTGTACCCCTTCGCGGCGGCCCAGGACGGCAGCCGGGATGCAGCTTCGGAGATGTTGGCCGGCTCCGCATCCAGAGCGAGGTAGGTGGCGCGGCTTAGCAATCCCCAGTCAAGAGTCCGCTCAACCATCGTTCCTATTCCAGCCCCGATTTCAAGAACTCTCATAGGATCTTCGGCAGGGTAAGCTGCCACGGAACGGGCGAGGCTTTGCCAGACTGTCTTGTTGAGCGCACGGTCGTCTACACTCTTCTTTGCAGCGAGGTATCGCGTAAAGCTATAAACCGACGGAACAGCCATAGATTTAATTCACGATCTCCTCGATGAAGCTGCGGATGCCGGCCGCTGCTTCAGCCCATGTCGGGTGAGATGAATAGCGTTCAAGCGCGGCTAAACCCATCCGGCCCAGTTTTTCTCGGTCATCGATCAATTCCTCGATATGGGTTGCAATGGCTTCAGCGTGTCCAGGCCGTACGAGAAATCCGTTCCGCCCGTGGGTGATTATCTCGTGAGCTGCCCCCGCGGTCGAGGCCAGGGCAGGCACCCCGAACCCCATAGCTTCCAGGTAGACTATTCCGAAGCCCTCGTACGAAGACGGGACAGCGAGCAAATGGCTTCTCGCATAACAGACCTCAAGCTCTCGGCCCGTCAACGGACCCAGCAACCGAACCTGTTCCTCTATTCCAAGTTTTCCGATTTGGGCCCGCACACTTTTGGCATAGGCTGGATCGGCCGCCGGGCTTCCAACAACGTCGAGCCTCCAGCTATCACTCGGCAAGCGACCAAGTGCAGCAAGCAGTGTGTGCAACTCCTTGCGAGGAATTAGACTGCCCACGAACAGGACTCGGAGAGGACCGCCCTTTGCTGCACGGCGTTCCATTGCTTCCCATGTGATTCCAGGGTTCACGCCGTCGCGGCCGGGAAAGGCCACGACTCCTCGTTCGCCCTTTCCGATCAAAGCCTCCACCGTTTCGCGAGTGGTGACACTATTGAAAACGAAGCCGTCCATCCTAGCGAGATAATCTTTTTCTATTACGCTGTACAAGCTGTTTTGCCAGCCAGGACGCAATTCGCTGGAGCGAAGGTGGTGAACTATGGACACGATCGCGTAATCCACACTAGACTTCAAGCTCCGATTCAGCCGAAGCAGAGAGGGATGGTTCAGTTCGTCCTGGAGCAGGACATCGAGTTGCGCCTTTGCTAAAGAGCGAATCAACCTCTGCGAAAAGTTGTCCAAAAGATGCCTCGCATAGTTGCGCCAGGGCAGAGAAAAGATCTCCACAGCATCTCCCTGCGAACGCAGATAGTCTACCAGCTTGCGGTCGTAGAGATAACCACCGGTAAGCGTTTCCAAGTCGCCGTAAATGACCAGCCCGATCTTCAAAAACGTTCTCTGCGAAATGCCGCCCAAGCAATCTCATTTTCCCAAATTTTCACTGTCACGGCTGTAATATTGGAAGCATGAATGCGCTCGGAAAGTTGGTCGCAAAAAATCCTGGACAGATGTTCAATACTGGGGTTGAGTTCCTTGAACTGAGGCAGGTTGTTCAGAGTTTTATCACGATAACGGGACACCAGATGGTCCAGCCCGGACTCTATGTCCACTATGTCCACCAGATATCCGTACCTGATCGAGCCGGCTCCCTTCCAATTGCAGTTCCACTCGGTAGTGATGGGAATGGAGCTCATTTTCCGACCCCCAGTCCCCGCCGAAAAGAAAATGCTGAGCGACAAAGTCGCGCTTTACCGCCACGACATAAAGCGAACTCATGCGACGTCCTCATAAGTAAAGATAAGTTGAATCACTTCTTCAGGAACGCAATCAAGCAAATTATATGCTTCCGGGGCCTGGCGAATTGAGAAACGATGGGTAACCAGGCTCGCGGGTTTCAACTGCTCAAGCATGTTCAAAGCGCACTCGAGACGCCGCGATTTTGTCCAAAGACCGGTAAATTTCGGCGCCAGGCGGCTAACCTGACTGCTTATCAACTTGATCCGACCCCTGTGGAATCTCCCCCCCAGGTCCAGATCAGCCCGCTTTCCGCCGTACCATGAGCCGATTACAATACGACCGCTGAAACCGGCGGCTGAAATTGCCTGTTGGAGAGCTGAGGGATTACCTGACAACTCAAAACTCAGATCGAATCCATCGGTTGGGAGCGCTGCCCCGGCCAACCGCCGCAGTTGCTCGATGACGTCGGGCTCGGCGGGATCCAGGGACGCGTGAGCGCCAAATTCCAGCGAGCGCTGCCTCCTAAAAGGATACCGGTCAAGAGTCAGCAAACGAGCCAAAGGGAATCGAGCCAGTGATGCTGTGGTCAACAAGCCTACCACACCTTGGCCAAAAACCGCCGCCTGTTCGCCAATAAGCGGCGCCCCGTCCATGACAAAACTTATCGCGGTTTCCATGTTGGGCAAAAAGGCGGCTTCCTCCGGAGTCATGGACTCAGGCAAAAGGATCAACTGATCCGGTGAAGCCAAGAAATGGCTTTCATGGGGATTAAAAGAAAATACCCGCTCGTGCAACCACTGAGGGTCAAGGTCGGATCCAATTTCAATTATGCGTCCGACAGCGCAATAGCCGTACTTCAACGGGTACGAGAATGGACGTGCCAAAGCGGGAATGGTTTCGTCGAGAAGCAGGTTCTCAGGCCATTGTCCCCTGTAGATGAGCATTTCGGTGCCCGCACTGACTGCGGTGCAAATGGTGCGGACCAGTACTTGGTGCGGAGCCGGTTTCCGGGAGCGACTCCTTGATGACAGTCACCTGATAGGGCTGCGTGAATTCGAGTGACAGCCGCTTCATGCTCAGGCCAGAGCGCCCCAGAGTATGAGATCTTCCCCGAGCCACTGATGACCCGCATCGCGTAAGCGGGGAAAACGAGCCGGGTCGGACTGGCCGAGATCGCTTACCGCACGCAGACCACCCACGAGCACCGGGGCCACGGTCAAGACGAGGTAATCGACCAGTTGGTCTAAGAGGAAATTTGTTATTATGCGCGACCCGCCTTCCACCATGAGGCTGTTGACCCCGCGTTTGCCGAGTTCTAGCAGCATCTCCGCAAGATTAACCTGTCCTCTGGTATTGGACGGAACTACAATAACCTTGGCGCCTGACGCTTCAATGGCTTCACGACGCGCGCTGTCCGGCTTTTCCCTTGCCACGATCCAGGGAAAGTGGGAATTCTGATTGAGAAGTTTGCAGTCCAAGGGGAGCCTCAGACGGCTGTCCACAACGATTGGCTTAGGACTCTTGCCGTTTACAAGCCTGACATTAAGACGCGGGTCATCGGATAAGACCGTCCCTATGCCTACTAATATCGCGTCATGACCGGCCCTGAGCTGATGGGTGAGCGTAAGAGACTGATGGCCGCTCAAATGCAACGCCTCTCCGGCACGTGCGGATATGCAACCATCGAGGCTTTGAGCATAACTTAGAGTGACAAATGGTCGGCCCGTCTTACAACGGTGAGCCGGCGCCCCTGTCAAAAAGGATTTTATAAATTCCATCGCTCCAACATTAAATTGTCACTGCCGCCCCTGACTTTAAAGCAGAGCAATCATAGCGCATTGCAAATTCCGCGTGGAAGTGTAACACGAAGAATGGGAAGAGACAAGGATTTCCGTGAAGAAGAGCAACCGTTAAGTTACACGGAGGCAGGTTTCGCGTCTCTGTCATTGTTGTAGATGTTAGATAATTCGTGGACGAGGTACCCCCAGGAAGGCTGAACCCGTCTTGTTGGATTCATCGAAAATAACGGCATCTGGACCAAAATCCACTAAAACGCGTCGAATACCTTGCGTGAAGTAAAGATGGAGGATATGTTCAGAGGTTGCCGGAGCAGACGGAACGGTCTATTTATCACGAACTCGAGGCCGCTTTCAGTATCTCGAGTCATCGGGCTGGTCCAGTGGATTCGCGCCATGCTTAACACCGTGGAGATTCATGCCGCTTCCGAGCAAGAAACAATTCGGGTGGGAGAGGCCATAGGCTTGGTTCTTAAGCCTTTGGACGCGGTCATGATGTTCGGAAAGCTGGGATCCGGCAAGACAAGACTTGCCAAGGGAATCGTATCCGCTGCTACGGGAGTATGTAAAGACGAGGTGGTGAGCCCCACTTTCACGTTGATCAATCGCTTCGAAGGGAAATTTCCGCTGTACCATGCCGATCTTTACAGAATAGAATCCGATCAAATAAAGGGCATCGGGCTGGAAGACTATCTGGAAGAAGGTGGCGCTCTCATTATAGAATGGGCTGAGAAGATCAGAGGATTCGATGAGGATTCCTTGATCGTCTTTATTGAGTTCGGAGACCTGGACCATACCCGAAGTATCGTTCTCCAATGGTCCAAGGAAGGGGCGTGGCAAGACAGAATTATGGGAATTCTTGACCGCGTTCAACATTAGAAAGCTGCTCCTGCGAGTGCCGGCCTAAGTGCCGGGTCTTCCCATTGAGGGAGCTTTTCAAGGGTGTATTCGGAGAAAATGCGATGCCCCTGATCGTGCAAAAGTTCGGCGGAACGTCGGTAGGTGATGTGGAGAGGATAGCCAACGTGGCGCGGAGAGTGGCCACGCGGAAAGAATTAGGTGACCAAATTGTCGTGGTCGTTTCAGCGATGGCGGGAGAGACAGACCGACTGATTGGTCTTGCCAAGAAAATAATCGGGACCCCGAACGAACGCGAACTGGACGTTCTAATTTCAACCGGCGAGCAGGTTACGATCGCTCTATTGGCAATTACCCTTGATTCTATGGGTTATAAGGCACGATCGGTACTGCGGCTGGCAGATGCCACTTATCACAGATAACGCTTACGGCGCCGCCAGGATTGCCGCGGTACAGAAAGAATCTCTTATGGCCGATCTGGCCGCAGGAAACATCGTGATAGTGGCAGGCTTTCAGGGAGTAGATAAAGCAGGCAACATCACTACTCTCGGACGGGGCGGGTCCGACACCTCAGCGGTGGCAGTCGCAGCGGCATTGAATGCCGATTTGTGCGAGATATTCACCGACGTGGACGGCGTTTACACAACAGATCCCCGAATCGCCGCAAATGCCCGTAAGCTCAAGGTAGTAGCCTATGAGGAGATGCTCGAAATGGCCTCCCTGGGGGCCAAAGTGCTCTATATACGGGCGGTCGAATTTGCCATGCGCCACCGAGTTCCTCTGGTTGTCCGCTCCAGTTTCAACGACCGAGAAGGCACCTTGGTCACGGAGGAGAATTCTGAAATGGAAAGAGAGTCCGTCAGAGCCGTTACTTGTAATATGAAAGAGGCGAAGATAACGATATCGGGAGTCCAGGACAAACCGGGTGTGGCTTCCAGAATCTTCTCAGAGCTCGCCGACGCACACGTCGTAGTGGACATGATCATTCAAAATGCCAGTGCCGAAGGGATTACCGACATCTCTTTTACCGTGCTGGAAGCTGACCTGCCTAAAAGCTTGGAAATTTGCCGTGGAATCAAGGAAGCTCTCGGAGCTACGGATGTAACCGGGACCGAGGACATAGCCAAGGTGTCTATCATAGGTCTTGGAATGCGTTCATATTCCGGCGTGGCTTCGACCATGTTTTCAGCTCTTGCTAAAGAAGGTATAAATATAGAGATGATCTCCAGTTCCGAGATCAAGATTTCTTGCGTAATTCGGAAAAAGTATGCCGAACTCGCAGTCAGAACTCTCCATGATGCTTTTGAATTGGAAAAGGCCGTGTAATCGTCAGGTTGAGAAGGTGCAGGTTTGACAGATCGAACACTCGAACCAATTTCGATCTGCAGGAGTAAATATTTGAATATGATCGAGCTTTACGACACTACCCTCAGGGACGGCGCCCAGACCTGGGGGATCACTTTTTCGCTTGAAGACAAGCTAAGAATAGCACACAGATTGGATGAGATCGGCATCGATCTCATCGAGGGGGGGTATCCAGGTTCAAATCCCAAAGATCGCAACTTCTTCCGCTTGGCTAGAGAAATTTCTTTTAAACATGCCCAAGTAGTGGCCTTCGGCAGCACGTGCCGGTCCGAAGCTTCGCCGGAGAAAGATCCCCAGATCGGCGCTCTAGTAGAATCCGGCACCCAAGTCGTCACAATAGTCGGGAAGAGTTGGGACCTGCATGTAAGGGAAATCCTCGCCATACCTCTCAAAAGAAATATCGAGATGATAACGGATTCGCTGGCATTTCTACGGCCTCACTTTGCCAGAGTCATCTTCGACGCGGAACACTTCTTTGACGGATTCAAGAACAATCCCGAGTATGCGCTGCAAACTCTGCGAGCAGCCGAAGCCGGCGGAGCGGACCTTCTCGTGTTATGCGATACCAACGGAGGCACTCTCTCCTCGGAAATCGCGGCTATCGTCAAACATGTCGGTGAGCGCGTTTCAAAGCCTGTAGGTATTCATGCGCATAACGATTCAGACACGGCCGTATCCAATAGTTTGATGGCGGTGGAAGCCGGCGCGGTCCATATCCAGGGAACCATCAATGGAATAGGTGAACGATGCGGCAACGCAAATCTCATCTCCATCATCCCGGCTTTGGCTCTCAAGATGGGCCTAATAGAGGCTCAGCCTGAACGTTTGCGATTGCTCAAACGCGTGTCCGAATTTGTGGACGAAATGGCCAACCGAACCCCGGTAAAATCACAGCCGTATGTAGGGGCGTCGGCCTTTGCGCACAAAGGCGGTTTGCACACAAGCGCAGTAGTGAAAAATAATAAGGCTTACGAACATATTGATCCCACGATGGTCGGCAACGCTCGGATGTTCCCCATGTCGGAACAGGCGGGCCGAGCCGCTCTCGTCCAAAAGGCGGCTCAGTACGGCATCCACCTCGCTCCCGTAGATCCGCGGGTGTCTGAAATCTTGCGAACGATTAAAGACCTCGAGGCACGCGGGGCACAGTACGAGGTTGCCGACGGTTCTTTCGAACTTCTCATGAAGAGGATGCTGGGCCTGCACAAGAAATTCTTTAGCCTGCACGGCTTTCATGTAAGCAACGTAAAGAGAGAGGGCGACACAAAGACTTATTCGGATGCCATCGTACGTATTGTGGTGGGAGACAAAATGGAATTCTCGGCCGCGGAAGGGAACGGCCCGGTGAATGCACTGGATGAGGCATTGCGAAAGGCTTTGCAAGCTTTCTATCCTAGTGTGACACACGTAAGACTCACGGATTTCAAGGTACGTGTGCTCGAAGGGACCTCCGGTACGGGGGCAACGGTAAGGGTCTTGATAGAATCTACCGACGGAGAAGAGGTCTGGTGGACCGCAGGCTTCAATCAGAACATCATACAGGCGTCCTGGGACGCTCTTGTGGACAGTATCGACTACAAACTTCAGAAGGACCTGGTCCAATAGAACGTGTCCATACCGGATTCAAACCACCGAGGCCCCACCCCGCTTTATGGGCTCATAATCCTGGGATTGGCGGCTGTCCTCTTGGAGTTCCTTGCGTCATGGGATAGTCCGACAACTCTTATGCCAAGCAGAGAAGGCGGCCGCGGTAACTGCATGTATCTGGCGTTTCAAGACCAGAAATGCCTGGGTACGCTCTTTCTGGAGAAATCAGCCGACATTTGTCGCATACTTCAGGAGATCGGAGTGCCTGAGACCGGGAAACGAGGATTCTCCCCCGAGAAAATCCCGTGCAATAGAACCATTAAACTGAGCGAAGATCTCAGAGTGGTATCAATAGAAAAGATTAGAGGCACATATCTCGTCTCAGCCGGGAAAAAGATCGACGTGAATTCGGCTGACCTTAAAGACCTTATGGCGGTTCCCGGGATAGGGCCTCGATTCGCGGAGAAGATTATCAGCCGGAGGCAAGCGCTTGGGAGATTCTCCAGCATAAGAGAATTGACGGGAATTCAGGGGATAGGTAAGAAGAAACTAGCCCGTTGGGCTCCGTACATTGAGGTCGGCGCCTCAGGACTGGTGGACGGTCGGCATGAGAATGTCGAGACCTCGAGGTGTCTCCTTAACCCATCGCCTCGGATCGAGAAATAGAAACGTGCCGGATCGCTTTTAAATCGCGGAATGCCACCCCTGCCGCCACGGCAATCGCCACCCACCACCCCGGACCAAGCGGCCCGTTGCCGATGACCAAGACCAAGCAAATAGACACAAATAGCGCGATGGGTGCCACAAAGACCATGAGAAACGCATTTTTTGGCAATTCACCATTCGCTCCGAGATATCTCCCGCCTTTTTGGGGATAGCGTCCGGATATTCTGAGCCAGACACCCCAGTACGCTGCGAGACGGACAGCGAAATAAAAAGAAGCTGCTCCCAGGGACGCCAACATCAACACGCTTAACGAAGGCAAGGGTCTGTGGGGAATCGGTAATAAAAGCCGAAAAGCTAGAAGAACCGCCAGTGCTGTGCCGGTCGAAGAGATACCCATCCGCCAGCCGTTCAGCCGAATTTCCCCTCCCAAGAGGAATAACGGAGGGTCCATGGGTAGTCCATAGCTCGCAGTACGGGCTCTAGAATTATCTTTGAGGGATTTGAAATCGATCTTCATGGTGGACATAGTGCTGTGCTCTATTGTATCTCCTACATCATGTTGGGACTCTTTTGCAAACCCTGCTCGCAAGTGCCTCAACGTTGGACCCCAGTTCGGCATTGACTTTCCGGCCGATATACGTAACACTCAATGAGGGTACCCGGCTACGCTTTGCCCTAAAGGTACTTTCACTCCATCAGAGGCGCCAGGTTCCTCCGGACCATTGACAACGGCTATAACAACATTACAGGACTAGCGGCATTTTCTCGACGCCTTCCGCCAAATCCGCAGAACATAGACCTATGGAAAGGTACATGCTATGGCCATGAAACACAGAGTCCTGATCATGAAGTGTGACGATTATGATCCCGCGAGGATTGCCGGCATAATCAAGGAAGGGATGGAGGAACTCGGCGCAAAACCGCGCGGAAAGGTCCTGCTCAAGCCGAATTGCGTCATCGCGGATCCCGAGTTGTTTCCGCATGCCTTTACGCGCAAAGAATTCATCGAGGGGACAATAGCGGCCTGCAAAGAGAAAGGGACGGCCATAACAGAACTCTCCGTCGGGGAGAGATCCGGCATCACGATTCCTACACGCTTCTGTTTCAGCAAGGCAGGATATACTAAGATCCTCAAAAAACACGGAGTCAAAACCTACTATTTCGATGAAGCGAGACAAATTCCGGTAAAATTGTCTCATGCAAAACGCCTACGAGATCTGATATTCGTTCCTAAGCCTATCATCGAGTCCGACTTCCTCATCAATTTGCCAAAATTCAAGGCCCATCCGTGGACCAGACTGACTTTGAGCCTCAAGAACTTCATCGGCCTGCAGGATGACCGACACCGGTTGGTCGATCACAACAGTTTCCTCGAACATAAGATCGCCGATCTTCAAGAAGTTATTCAGCCGAGTTTCATAGCTATTGATGCCATCATCGCGGGACAGAAGATGATGCTGACCCCCACACCTTTCTCAATGGGCGCGATAGTCATGGGGCTGAACTCATGCGCGGTAGACACGGTCGGCTCCCACATGGTCCACGTAGAACCCCGGGATGTGATTCACCTCAAACTTGCCGCAGAAAGGGGCTACGGCCCGATAAGCCTCGATGAGATCGAGGTGAGCGGGGATTTCCCGCTTAATGAGGTTCGCGACAGAACTCGGAACTTCGAACTATGCATGCAGCATATTGATAAGTACTTCGGTGAAGAGAGCAACCTGACTTGCACAGTGGGGACCTTTCCCGAGGATCATTCCAAGGACTACTGCTGGGGAGGCTGTCCGGGCGCGCTTCAAGAATCTATGCACATATTTCAGAAGTACTACCCCGATGTGCATAACGAGATGAAAAAGGTAAGGTACGTTGTTGGAAAGGTGGAAGGGCCGTTAAATCTGGACCCCGATGAAAAAGTAATTTTCGCGGGGGATTGCACCGAATGGAGCGGGAATATAAATGGCGAACGGGTCAAGATCGAGGGCTGCTACAAGACTACCGCCGATGTGGATGCGAAAAATACCAAGTCCAATGACATGATTTTGAAGATTTTCGGGCCTCTCATTCACTGCTTCAGGAATCGTTCGTCAAGATACATTCGTGCAAAGGGGTGCCCCGTATCGGTAGGCGCTCACGTGAACTACCTGTCGTCTGTAGGCAGGATCAAGAACGCGAATTTTGACCCGAGAAACCTTCTTTCCGTTAACGTGGCGTACTGGCAGATGCGAACTGCTCGTTTTTTAAATCGTCTATTCGGGTGATAGAGGGCACAGGACAACTCCCCATCGCTTTGGGCATGTGCTCTCGCAACCACGGTATCCCGAATAATCAACGCAAGTCCCGGCTGACCGTGGAAAGCAATCCATTCAACGCCGTGGGGCCAGGATCATAGTACGGAGTTCCTAGCATCAGAGCGCCAAGGCGGTTGATTCTCGGCCTTTAACCTCGAGGCCTCTCGTGACCAATCCCGCGACAAGGAAACTCAGCGCAAAGCAAATCCTCGCGGACATTCGCTTGGGAATGGATCCCTCGGAACTGAAATCCAAGTACAGGCTGTCCGAGAAGGCACTTCAATCCGTTTATAAGCAACTGACTGCCGCGGGGGCATTGACCGAAAGTGAAATGCCTCGCTTGCAACACTTGGACAACCGGTCCGAAGCGTCACACCAACTGCCTGCCGAGCCCAAATGGCGATGCCCGGCCTGTAATGCTCCGCGGGAAGCAGAAGTAAGTGAGTGCCCTGCATGCGGCGTTGTAGTGGCGAAGTATCTGGCTCGTCAGGGAGAAGGAAATCACGTATCCGGCATCCCACGGCATGTCACGCGGAATGCAGATTATGGCGGCGGGAAAGGCTGGATGTCCGTCATTTCGAGCATAGCGGTTTTTTTGCTTTTAGGAGGTGTCTTGCTGATCTGGTCCACGCATCAAATCCGGGAGAAACCTGACGTTGCGGCATTGGGCCTGAGAGTTCAATCCTCTGCCGAAGATAGGGGCGAAGCAGATCAACCTGAAAATAACACGAGCAAATTGGAAAGCACGAGCATAGACGCTGCCAGAATCAAAGAAGAAGAAAGCCTGACCCCAAGTGCGGCCACGCAACCACACGCTGAGATCCCGGTGGAGCCTCCTGCCGACAGAGACGCACCCCCTCCCAAAAGGCGTCCGCCAAGCCTTAAGCCTGCCGAATACCAAACCGGTGTGTTGAGGCACTTTGCCTCCAGAGATTTCAAAAAGCAAGTTGTAGAAGCGTCACACACCTACCCGGTTCTGGTCCAGTTTTACAGCGACAGGTGAATGCCGTGCAGACGGATGGCATCCGTCCTTAACCAAGTCGCAGAAGAGACCAAAGGCCGGGCGGTGATAGGATTGATCATGATAACGGATAGGCCGTTGGTTCAGGCATTTAGAATTCACCGGATACCGACGATTTTCGTGGTGCGAAACGCTGAAATCACTGCATCCTTTGTGGGGCTCGTCCCGAAATCGACGATCCAAGAAGCGTTGAGAGGCTCTTGAATCATGTGGGAGCCACAAGCGCCGAACGTATTTCTCCACCTTTGCGATATTGATTAATATTTGGGTTTTTGTTAGCATCAAGTCCCTGCAAAGGCCGACGAATCGATGACATCGGCATCCCGGAATTACGACCGACAGCAAGGTTCTGACCCATGAGCAAGGCGACCTTCAAGATTCGCCGAAAGATTATTCTCGCGTTTCTTTTTTGTTTCTTGTCCGTTCTAGTCTTCGCGATTCTCAGTCTTCAAAATCATAGAGAGATCAGCCATAGACTGCGCCTGGTGGAAGTCGCGGATGATTTGGTAAACAACATCCTGGAAATACGGCGATTTGAAAAGAACTTCTTTCTGTATAAGCAGCACCAAAGCCTCGAGGAAGCGGCATCGTATGTGGACAGAGTAGCGAAGCTTTACAAGGAACACGAAGAAGACATTCTGAGGCTAACCCAGAAAGGTACAGAATCTCAATTTCGAGCAACACTGGCCGATTACAGGCAGACCCTTTCACAAATTCGAGCCGGCCTGAAATCTGCAAGCGGGACAACGCCACGCTCCGACATTTCCGGATTGGAGGAATCTTTACGGGGGACAGGCCAGAAGCTTCTGGATATAGCGGGACAGTGGACCAAGCAAGAACGAATAAAGATCGACCGGCTCTTCCGCAGCACCCTCTATCTATTCGTCGTCTCCATGTTATTCTTCTGTTTCCTCGGAATATTCGTGGCTCTGTACATCTCAAGATTGATGACCGGCCCATTGATCCAAATGCAGCAAGCCATGGAAAAGATCGCTGGAGGTGACTTCACTCCTATCCGCCAAGATGAACACCGCTCCGAGGAATTCCTGCCGTTATTTCGGGCTTTCAATAGAATGATACACGAATTGGAGGAACGGCAGGAGCAGCTTGTGCAAGCAAGGAAGATCTCGGCCATCGGGACTTTTACCTCAGGAATTGCCCACGAACTTAACAACCCGGTCAATAACATCGTTCTTACCGCCGAAGCGTTCGAAGAGGATTTTGACCAACTTGACCACGATGAGGCCCTGGGAATGATTCAGGATATTCTGGCCCAGGCGGACAGGGCTTCGAAGATAGTGAGGAATCTGCTTGACTTTTCCAGGTCGGAACGCCCCGAAATGGTGACAATCTCCATTTGCTCGGTGATTGATGAGACTCTCAAGCTGGTCGGCAATCAGATGCTGGTTTCCAATGTAGAGGCAGAGAAGCACATCCCCGCAAATTTTCCCTCTGTACATGGCGACTACAAAAGTCTCCAACAAGTATTTTTAAACCTCTTTATCAATGCCGTCCACGCAATGCCCTATGGGGGAAAAATGAGCATACGAGGCTATCTGTCCAATGGCGACCGATTTCTCCGCGTGGAGGTATCCGACACTGGCATCGGCATTGAGCCTGAGCACATTCCACATATTTTTGATCCATTTTATACTACGAAAGACGTCGGAAAAGGTACCGGTCTGGGACTTTCGGTCACCTACAGTATATTGCAAAAGCACGGTGGCACCATCGAAGTCCGGAGTGAGAAAGGACGAGGAACGACTTTTACCGTCATTCTTCCTGCTGAGTCCACTAAAATACAACCGTCCGGAGCAGGCCATGCGTATAGCGGTGGTTGACGACGAACTCATAGTAAGAACACGACTTCAAGCGGCACTTGCCAAAGAGGGTCACATTGTACAGACCTTTGGTTCGGGCGAGGAGTTCTTAGAGACCCTTGAAGAGGTACAATACGACCTGACGTTTCTGGACGTCCGCCTTCCCGGAGCGAACGGCATCGAGGTCCTCAAGCAAATTAGATATAGTTCTCCCGAGATGCAGGTCATTTTGATCACAGGTTATTCATCAATTGACTCAGCCATCGAGGCGATAAGACTTGGAGCCTTTCACTATGTTTCCAAGCCCTTCAAGTTGGAAGAAATCAGAAATCTCGCTCGCAAGGCATTGGAACACGCTAGGTTGCTTGCGGAAAATCGAGAACTAAAAGCATGGCTGGAGCCTGACGGCAGCGGAGAGGAAATGATCGGCGGGAGCCCTATCCTGAAGGAAGTCTTTCGCCTCGTTAAAAAAGTTGCCCCTCTTGATTGCAACGTCCTGATTCAGGGAGAAAGCGGAACAGGGAAGGAATTAGTAGCTCGGTTGATCCACCGAGAAAGTCGGCGTAGTGAGCGGCCATTCGTGGCATTCAATTGCGGAGGTTTCGCTGAGGAGCTTATTGCCAGCGAGCTTTTCGGGTACGAGCGCGGAGCATTCACAGGGGCCTCGGCCACCAAGATAGGGATACTCGAAACCTCGCATGGGGGCACAGCGTTCATGGATGAAATCGGCGACATGCCTCCGACCATGCAAGGGAAGCTGCTACGAGTGATTCAGGAAAGACAGATCATGAGGGTCGGAGGCAACAAACCGATTCAACTGGATCTCAGATTCATTGCGGCTACAAACAAGGACCTTAAACGAGTCGTTCAGGAAGGAAGATTCCGTGAAGACTTGTTTTTCCGTCTAAACGTGGTTCAAATCAAGCTCCCAAGCCTCATGGAACGCAAAGACGATATTCCTATTTTGATTCGCTACTTCCTGAAAAAATACTCGCAAAAGTTCTCCAAGAGAATTGGAGGGATTGATTCGGCCGCTCAACAGATTCTCCTTTCCTACACTTTCCCGGGAAATGTGAGAGAATTGGAGAACATTATCGAGCGAGCCGTGGCCCTGGCTGAACATGAATCCGTGACCGTGGATGACCTCCCCTCGGACCTTCGAGAATATTCAATAATCCCTTACGGCAAATGGCCTACATTGGAAGAGCAAGAGCGTGAGTATCTGGAGAAGCTTCTTGCCTCAACGAAATACAATCTTGGGCAATCGTCCAGGATAGCGGATCTTCCTCGGACGACCCTCTGGCGAAAGATGAAGAAGTACGGGCTGTCCAAACCAAAATGAAACTCAAGGTTTTTTTCCTAAACCGTTTCGCAAAGACGGTTTTCTCGTTCCCAGGCTCTGCCTGGGAATGCCTGTCAACGAGGCTCTGCCTCGACCACGATAGTGAAATAAAGGCAGCTTGCGGGCAGAGTCCCGCGAGACGCGGGATTGGGAACCAGAGCTCCAACTATTTTTGTGGAACGCTCTCTACCTGGTCCACTTTTTTGCGACGGCCTCCAGGCTGCGCCCAGGGCACCGCATGCGGTGCCCCTACTTTCAAGAAACAACTGCAATCTTTCGATTCAGAATCAAGTTTCACAATGAAACATCACCTTTCCGCGTCCTAACTGCTCTTTCCGGACCGATGCATCCGGGTCGTTCCGATTTGAAACAGAATTTCTCGGCCTAAGCATCCGGCCTCGAACTATGTATCTGTTTTTACGGTACATAAATATTTGGCACCATTCTTGCTTGATGGAGAGCGGAGAGTTGAACATGGGCAAGAAAGTCCTAGTAGCAGTCGATGCCGATTCCGTTGCCTATCACTCGATCTCGTACGGGATTCAGTTGGCGGCTCGAATGGGTTCTCCATTGTCGTTGATCATAGTGGAATCCGAAGGACGCTCGAGCGAACCCAATCCATCGGACGTTTTGACCGGGGAATTCGACAACAGTCATTATCCCTGGTTGGACAAAGTGCTCAACGAGAGTCAACGAGCCGGAGTGAAGTTGGAGATTTTTCTCACATCCGGTGATTTGGTTGACGAATTGATCACATTTGTGCGGTCTCAACCTTCTATCCAGTTCATCATCATGTCGTCGCCTCAGGATTCGGGGACTAAAGAAGGAGCGCCCCAGGGGCCATCGTTGAGGCACCTTCACAGCTTGTTCGAGGGCGAGATACTCCTGGTACAAAAGGGAGGGCGCATAATTCGGGTTTCTGATCTTCATCTTTAATACTCCATAAAGGAGATCGCGATATGCATTGGAGCATCTATCTGCCGATTGCCGGAAACTCCGTAAACATCCTGATACTTTTGGGTTTAGGCGCGACTGTGGGTTTTCTGTCGGGGCTCTTTGGAGTGGGGGGTGGATTCCTCATGACTCCATTACTGATAATGATCGGTATCCCGCCGACGGTCGCGGCTGCATCGGATTCCAACCAGATAGTAGCTGCATCCGCTTCCGCGACTTACGCTCACTATAGAATGGGCAATGTCGATTTCAAGATGGGAATTCTCCTCCTGATTGGCGGAGTAGTAGGCGGCACTTTGGGTGTTCAACTCATTAAGATCCTGCGAAGTATGGGCAATGCAGACTTTGTCATCAAAATAACGTACGTGGTGATGCTGGGAGTGGTGGGCTTTTACATGTTTTTGGAAAGCTTGCAGAGCCTGAGAAAACCTACCGCAGCGTTCCAAGAAGCGCGACCTGCAAGGCCTTCGCGCTATCTGCGGTTAATTCGGGCCCTTCCCTTCCAAATGGAATTCGCCAAGTCCGGGGTCACCTTGTCGCTGTTCCTCCCCCTGATCCTGGGAGCCTTTGTGGGCATTCTGGCTGCCATCATGGGCGTGGGCGGCGGATTCATAATGGTTCCGGTAATGGTTTACATGTTACGCATGCCCATGCACGTGGTGGTCGGAACAAGTTTGTTTCAGATACTTTTCACCTGCGTTGATGTGACGATAATGCAGTCTGTCACAAACCACACAGTCGATCTGGTGCTGGCTATTCTGCTTCTGTTGGGCTCCACCATAGGCGCCCAGTTCGGGGCTCGTTTGAGCCGGAGATTGAAAGGCGACCAGTTAAAAATTCTCCTCGCGTCCCTGGTTCTGGTCGTGATGATCCAAATATTCCTTGGTTTGATTCTTTCGCCGGACATAATGTTGGCTTATAAGGGGGGAAACTGAGTTGCAACTCAAAAGAGATTCGTGGAAATTGGTTATTTTAGTCGCTTTGGTAGCTTGGGGACTCGGATTT
This sequence comes from uncultured delta proteobacterium, assembly GCA_963789265.1. GTDB lineage: Bacteria > Desulfobacterota > Desulfomonilia > Desulfomonilales > Desulfomonilaceae > CAWBBA01. The sequence goes on from CAWBKB010000001.1 coordinate 1,939,165, forward strand.
CCGTCGCCTGCGATCTCCGAGACAGCAAAATTGAAGGTCACTCCTCGCCGAATGGCTATTTCCGAGTTCTTCCACGGTGCGCGAATAACAGTTTCGGCTTCTGTGCCCAAGGAGGCAGCCGCAATCATAGAATTCAAAGGGCCGGGCCTGAAAGAGCAGTTAATGCGCAAAGGACGCCGTGGGGGGCTATGGATGAACGTGGGTGAAATCGAGGTTGAAGGTGCGCCTTCTCTATACATGTTCATGAGCACGGATCGAAACATCCTCTCAGGTCCGAGTAATGCGAGTGCTCAGTGGGGTTATCCCGCGCTGCGACATGAAGTGAAATTTTCCGGTTCTATGCCCGTAGGGAAATCGGATGAGATCTTTACGCAATTCATAAAGCTGAAAGAGAGCGGGGGGTTTTACGGTGTGTTCCCGGGGTCGATAAAGAGGTTGCACGGGGCCTCCGGCGACTATTCTGCCATCCAGGGCAAAATTCAGCTTCCAAGCAAAATTTTGCCAGGGAACTATGAAATATGCTTGTATGTCCTCAATAACGGAAGTTTGACGGAAAAGAAATGTGTTGGTTTTCGGGTAACTATGGAGGGGCTTCCGGCAGTTTTATCTTCCCTGGCCTATCGCCACGCAACTGTGTACGGCCTTTTGGCAGTGCTTATAGCCCTTGTAACCGGATTTGTCATGGGATTCGTCTTCAAGGGAAAGGGAGCGCATTGACAGGCCGCCAAGCTTTTTTGAATTGTATGAGCTATTACCGGATTCTGGGAGTTGAAGGTGTTTTCGGTTCTAAAACGAAACTTTCGCAAGTTGTTTGCCCGCAAAAGGAAACCTGCTTCCTTTACCCAGATTTTTGATCATTTTCAGGGGGTACTCCAGGACCATCAAAAAACCATGGAACTCATGGCGGACCTCGGAGAAAAGTCCGGAGGAGATTTCATATTTGACCGAAAATATCTCCATGATTCAGTCCGTGAACTCCAGACTTTGTTGCTGCGCATGGTGAAAGGATTAAACCTTATCGCATCCGACCGCTATTTAGGTCTCTACTCAGCTCTGGATAGAATTTTCCTCCCCATAGAGGCGGAGCTTCGAGGCAGGTTGAGATTGTCCCCAGCGGCGTATGTTATTCCTCTGACGGATGCACCTATCGACAACCCTGAGCTGACCGGCGGTAAGGCAAATACCCTGGCTGAAATAATTCATCGCCTTCACCTGCCTGTGCCTGATGGATTCGTGATCACAAGTCGAGCTCATTATCGGTTCCTGGAGCATAACAACCTGGAAGACCGAATTCACACGTGGATCGAATCGTGGATCACCGGCAAAGAGGACCTGAATAAGGCATCAAGCCAAATTCGTTACAGCATTCTTGCCGGCGTAATTCCCCAGGACCTGGCAAGGGCTATCAAACAACACTCGGAGAATTGCCCGCATAACTGGGCGGTTCGGAGCAGCGCCTACGGGGAAGACGGCGAATTATCGTTTGCCGGGCTTCACCAGACCATGCTGAATGTGCCGCCGGACCAGGTTCTTGAAACGTACAAGACTGTGTTGGCGAGCCTATATTCTCCTGAAGCTATGAATTATCGCCTACAAAATGGAATGATGGGCGAAGAGGCGGCAATGGCTGTGCTCTGCCAGGAGATGATCCACAGTCAATCAAGCGGAGTCCTCCAGACGGTTTGTATAGGATTACCCAAGCTGAATTGTATGGCTATTTTTGCATCCTTCGGCCTGGGACGAACAGTAGTGGAAGGAAGAGACGTCCCTGACCAATACATTGTGGAAAAGGACCCACCTCATCAAATCCGAGTTACAAAAATTGCGAGAAAGGAATTTTTGCTAAGACCTGCGGCAGATGGCGGTGAAGAAGAAGTAGAGCTTCCGCCTGACGAGCAACAACAACCGGCTGTTTCCGAAGATACGCTCCGAGTCCTGGTGAAGTGGGGGCTTACTCTGGAAAGGTACTTCAAACGTCCACAAGAGATCGAGTGGACTGTAGACTCGCAAGGCCGCTGTCGTCTTATTCAATGCAGGCGCTTGAACACAGCCGAGAATCCGGAAGGCGAGGAGGATATTTGTGAATCGTGTTCTCAGTACACCGTGCTTGTGCGTGACAAGGGTGCGGTAGCTCATGGCGGTGTCGGCTCGGGCACTGTGCGGATCGTGCAGTCCAATGAAGATATGGCTGAATTCCCTGACGGAGCTGTTCTTGTCACCAGATATACGGCCCCCTGGCTGGCGCAAATTGTGCCGAAGGCTGTTGCCATCATTGCCGAACGAGGCTCCGCAGCAGGACATCTCGCCACCATGGCCAGGGAGTTTCGTGTGCCGGCGCTCGTAGGCGTGGAAGACGCCACTGATTTCCTGACTGATGGCATGGAGATCACCCTGGACACTTATCGACGCATTATTTATCTGGGGCGTGTCGAGGAGCTTATTCGATACGAACTCGTCCAGCCCACGGTTTTCGAGGAAGCCCCTGAATTCCGGCTTCTGCGACGAATGCTGAAACGCATAGCGCCGCTCCACCTGATCGACCCGCAATCACACGAATTTGCACCGGAAGGGTGTGAGTCCGTTCACGATATGATCAGGTTCATACATGAAAAAGCAGTGCAGGAATTGATGAACTTCCCCACTTTTCTGAAGCGGTTCAAAGGCGCCAAAGTGTGGACTCTAGTCTCTAAGGTGCCGTTAGGATTGAAACTCCTTGATCTGGGGGGCGGCCTTGATCCGCTGGCGGAAGGCAAGACAGTTCGGGTGGATCAAATTCGATCGTTACCTTTAAAGGCATTGTGGACCGGTGTGTCCCTGCCCGGAACTTGGAATACGGACCCTGTTGCCGTGGACATGAAGGGCCTCATGTCGAGCCTTACGAGAAACTGGGATGCGGGGGACGGCACCGCGTTCCAAGGGTTCAATCTGGCGGTTGTCAGTGACATCTATATGAACCTGCACCTGCGTCTTGGCTATCATTTTAATCTCATTGACGCCAGCATGCATGATGAGGCTCAGCACAATCATATCTATTTCAGATTTGTTGGCGGGGTGACGGATATTACTCGACGGTCTCGAAGAGCCCAGGTTCTGGCCGACATTTTGTCTCGCTATCATTTCAAAGTTACGATCAAAGGCGATCTGGTCGTTGCCAGGATCCTCCATCTTCCCAAAGAAGAGATCGGTCGCCGTCTCCAGGCTCTTGGAACCCTGATTGGATTCACGAGGCAGTTGGACATTCAACTGAGAACCGATCGTGACATTGCCGAATCCGTGGCTGCATTCTTCGCCCAACACGCCGGACTCACCGATGTTGCCTGAATGGAAGGAGTAGAAAATGAACGGAAACAAGCTCAGAATTCTGGTGTTGGATGATGAGCCGATCGTGTGCAAACGTTTGAAGCCTGCGCTGGAGAAACAAGGGTACGAAGTGGACACTTTTACACAGAGTTCGGCCGCGATGGATCAAATCAAACATATCGACTACGACATCATCATTACCGACTTGAAGATGAAAGGCGTTGACGGCATGCAATTGCTTGAAGAGGCCAAAAGGCGCTCGCCGAACACGGAGGTAATAGTTATAACGGGTTTCGCCACCATGGAGACTGCTAAGGAATCCTTCCACAAAGGTGTTTTTGATTTCATTGCCAAGCCTTTCAAGTTAAGCGAAATCCAGGAGGTGGTCATGAAAGCGGAGGCCAAAATTAGAGGCCGGGGAAAATGAGGATGCACGGTATTTCTTTGAACCCCGGGCTCGCATCGATACTCCAGACCGGAACGGGAGGTATGCAAGTTGATCAAGACGCTCGTATCTATTGAAGTTGACCTGGCTTCCAGCCTGGCCATACGTTTCGCCTGCCAACTAGGCGGGCTCGTCTCTATGGAGGTACATCCTGTATATGTCAAAGAGTTTCCTTCCGATGGTTCACGGACCGGCGCTGGTTGGGCCAGACGTACATGGGAACGCGAAATCATCAAACAGGGCAAGGATGAAATCTCCGAGATGATCATGACGGAAATGGACTTCTGCCCTGCTCTAATCGAACCCCGGGTGATTTACGGCGATCGCCAATCTGAGTTGCTCAAGATTGTACAGATGGAAGAATTCGACCTGTATGTGGAAGGCACGCACTTTCCTTGGAACGCGGGTTCAATCTACAAGCAAATCCACTCGAAGTTATACAAGGGCCTTGATTTTCCCGTCGTTTGGGTAAGAACATCCAGGAAAATCAATCAGGTTTTGCTTTTGTGCCTGGACCGTGCGGGAGTTGAAGCCCTTGCCCGGGTCTTTCAACAAATCTGGAAAAACTGCCCCGTGCCCTTGCTGTTGGCAGTGCCTTCCGCCGGCGGTGAAGAAGGAAAGAATTTGCAAGAAGCGGTTGGGAAAGCACGCGGTCTTTTGCAGCAATCAGGTTGCCAGGTCGAAGTGCAGGAAAACTTTCCGCAGCCGCATGAAGAACTAAAAGATACAGCACTGAACTTTCCTCTGGTGGCGGTGGCCCTGGACAGGGACGTCAAGAAAGACCATCCGGGGTTGCAGTGGCTTGCAATGATAAAGACATCGTGTCTTGTGGGGTTTTATTGAGATCGTTCGAAAGTGTTCGGCGATGCCATGTACACTGCTCGGAAAAACGAAGCGTCATCAAGTCTGAGGGCATTACTCTGCCGTATGGCAGACCCTGGCGATCACTGTGGATGAGAAAGGAAAATGGTCATGAGAATTCTCTTTGCGGCAGATGAACATCCCTACAGTGAATATGCCCTTAAGGTCTTGAGCAAGCTGGCCATGAACACTTGGGCGGATGTGACCCTGCTCGGCATTCATCCCACGGGCAGGGGAAGGCCGTGGCCGGGCGGCGCGGTCATCAGTCAGGCACTGCAACATTATCGGGACTCGTTCCTGAAAAGTTGGGACAGAGAAGCCTCTCCTTACGAGGAACATCAAGGAAAATACGAATGGGTTCCCGTGAAAGACGGCTTGTGGGAAGAGGTGAAGGTTATCCGAGGACAGAAGAAAGAATTCAAAGTCCACATGCGAATCGGAAAGCCTGCGGCTGGGATTTTGGAAGAATCGGTAGATGAAGGGACTGATCTGATTGTGCTCGGTTGTACGAAGGGCGAAAGTTGCGCATGGACGGGATTTCGATCCCTGCCCCGGGAGGTAGTGAGCAATTCAGACTGTTCCGTCCTGCTGGTCAAAGAGGAACAGCCTGTGCAACGGATACTCGCCTGCCTGGATCAAGGGTATATAAGCCAGGAATCTCTTGAAATTATCAACCAGATGATCACAATTCACGGGGCACGATTGGAGCTGGTGGGCCTGAGCCAGAATGGGGACATGAACAAATCCGTGTACACCCGCTTGATCGAAGTGGGGGATTATTACAGCGACCTACAAGTGGAAGTCAACACTCGATTGACCGAAGTGGCCGATTTTGAACGTTTTGTCAGTCAAGAAGTCGGGCAGGATCTTCTCGCTCTTTGGGCGGGGAAAAAGTCTCTTCTGAGTCGCTTCTTTCCACGTGATTGGGTAGGTAGATTCGTCGGCAAGTGCCAAACCTCCGTCTTGGTAATGCGATAGCCTCGAAGTTCCGCCGCACGAATCACCGGGAAGTTGACTGCGCTTCACAGACCTTGTCCGAGGAGGAGCCAAGAAATGAAAGTCTTAGTCGCTGTTGACAAGAACCCGGAAACATACACCGGGCTTCGTTACGCATGTCATCTGTTAAGTGAAATCGGCGCCGTGGTGGATGCTCTGCACGTTACTCCGGAGCTGGCCGACGTGATGGCTGACAGGTATGCGCCATTTGTGACGAAGGATAGCCTGGAACACGCCCTGGAGGCTGATGTGCAGGCAGTGGAAGAACTGTTTAAGGAAGCTTGCGAACCGTGCCTGGAAGCCCGAATTCCCTGTGAGCTGCGTGTGGTGCACGGTGACCCTGCTGAGGAAATTCTCAATGCCGCTCAAGGCGACTACGACATGATCGTGCTGGGTTCTCATAACCAGTCCTCGCTGAAAGGTCTCTTGTTAGGCGCTGTACATGCTAAGATTCTCCATTATGCACAGCAACCGGTGCTGATTGTGCGCCAGTTCCGCGAAATACGGAATGTTCTTGTCGTGCACAGAGGTTCGCAAACCGATGAAGCAGCCCTGTCCTTTGTCGCCCCGGTGCTGGCAAGTAAGAAAGCTGAAATCAGTCTGCTGCACGTACAAGAAACAGATCAGATGGAATCCGACGAATTCGCTCGGGCCTCGCTTCAACGAGGCGCGCAAATCCTTCGAGAATTCGATTACGATCCGATCACCAAGTCGGTAAAGGGTGAATTTGTGGAAGAAATCCTTAAGGATGTGGCTGTACACAGATACGATTTGATCGTCTTGGGTGCTTACGGCCATAAGCGCCCAAAATATCTGAAGCTTATCAGCGATGAAGCGCTCAATCTCGCTCGACTGACCACTCGCCCGATTCTAGTTTATCGAAATAGGATGGAAGATTAGATCTCACTTAGCCGACCCCTGATCTGCATTCACGCCTCCATCGCTTCAACCAATAGCTCAATCACGGACTTAACTTGCAAAGGCATGTTGTATCTCGCCTGAAGATCTCCGAGCTGACTCAAGCAATTCTGACAGGACGTGGCAATAATGTCGGCCCCTGTGTTCATGATCTGATCGTGCTTCATGCGCGCGTGCTCCAGCCGCTTCTTGCCCATGTCCGTGTTCTGACCTACGCTGCCTCCTCCTCCGCAGCAGATGCTGTACTTGCGATTAGGCCACAGTTCAACGAACTCAGACGCCACAGCCCGGATTAACTCACGCGGGGGCTCGTAAATCCCCAATTTGCGCCCGACGTTGCATGGGTCGTGATACGTGACCTTGGCCTGGATGGCTCCGGATTCGATCGCCAGCTTCCCGGTCTTGTACAACTTGTGGGCGAGTTCCACCACGGACATGACCTCGAAGCCCAATGGTTCCCCCAGCCAACGTTCGGCATCGTTTCGGAGGATCTTGAACCCGTGGCCGCACTCCGTGGATAGAAGGACTTTGGCCCCGAGCCTTCTCGTCTCTTCAACCAGGTTTCTTACCAGAGTGGTCGCGGCTTGCGCGTCGCCAAGGTAGTAGGCCCAATTCGTGATATCGAAGAATTTTGAGGACAGCGTCCAGTCGACTTTTGCGTGGTAGAAAAATTTTAGATACGTCTGAAACATCTGAGGATTCGAGGTATATTCCCGTGGATTGGGGATGTAGAGCATCTCCGCACCGGGCCGGTCAAAGGAGGGTGTCAGGTCGCCCTCTTCTATGCCATCTATGTCTTCCTCGGCTTCTTCAGCCATCCACTCGGCCGTGTCAACAAATTCCTCCGATGCAATCCCTGTATTGTTCCCTAATTCCAGGGCCTTCTCTATTCCTTCAACTATTCTGGCAGGGGCTTTGCCTCTGAGCTGAGCCAGAGAGCGCAATTTCCGGATGATCACGTCCATCTTCAGGTCTTTCGGGCAGTCCGTGGTGCAGCGCCCGCAGAGGGTACACGCCCAGATAAACTCTGAGTCTGCCGCCTCCGCCTCTCGTCCCATCAGGACCTTCCTGATGAGCCTTCGGGGGTTCATATCGGGATAGCCGTCGGTCAAGAAACATCTGGAAACACACTCGCCGCATGTCAAACAGACCTGCAGGTTTTCCCCGCCGTGGGCAAGGGCGATTTGTGAAGAGATATCTGTTGCTGCATCGCTAAATACCGAGGTCATGATTTACTCCGTAATAGCTCGTTCGTGACCTGCGTCCGGGAATGCTTCCCTGGAATCTCTGTGTCCAAGGATGAGCAGAACTCCTTTATTATTCTGTTAAGCCGCGCGGGTTCGTTGGCAGCTATGGTCGCATACCCCACCTTGGGAGCAAATCCGTTGAGCGCATCAGTTCCGCTCACGACGCTTTGCACACGAGCCGAGGCCCAATCCGTGCCGGTTTGAGAAGTACAATTCCCATGGTGACACCCTATGGCAAGCACTCCTGCGGCCCCCGCGGCCAGAGTCGCCCACAGGATGGATTCCGAAATTCTGCCGGCACAAGGAACCGGGAAGAAAAGAACTTTTGGCGGCAAATCAATCTCCGATACCGCCCTACCCGCGGATCGTTGGCATCCATAGACAACTACTGGGTCTGAAGATCTATTGTTTATATCAGCGAGAAATGTGGCTACCTTCTGTTCAGGATATGAATTCAGATCCAGCGCCAAACAAGGACATTCAGAAGCGCATATTCCACACTCCTGACAAATCGGTGCGGAAACCTGAACAGTGGATCTTGCAGCGCCCCCGTCTAACGCGATGGCCGAGTGCGGGCATATCCTGCAACAGGTGAGGCAGCGCACGCACTCGTCGGCTACTGAAATTGTTTCATCATTCTTTTGCTGCGAGGCCCTTAGCATCCAAGCTCTTGCCTTGACTGCGGCTGAAGCCGCCTGCACGACTACTCGAATGAGGTCGGTTTCTCCCGTAACCTCACCCACCGCGAATGTCCCATTGATAAAAGAACGTCCTGAATGACAGTGAATGCTCTCAGAAAGGAGGAAGCCCTCCGCGTCAAGATCGTTTTCGCAGATTTCGGCCGAGGCGGCAGAGACGGATGACGGATCAGGCCCTTGAGCGGCAAAGATCTCGTCACAGTGAAGTACTACATCTTCTCCTCTTTCGATAACGTCGCTCAGGATTATTTCCAATTTTCCAGTGTCGTAGTCGCCCGAAATCCTTTTGACAAGCGGAAGCTTCTCGTCGAACCTGTAAAATTGAACACCGGCTCTCTTGGCCCGGTCATAAAGCGATTCGCCGAAAAGATGAGCAACCGGCGCATGCTGAAAGATTACAAACGATTCCCCTCCTGCCGCTTTATTTTCGATAGCTTGTCCGATGGCAGCCATTCCAGCCGCGGGGGGCGACCCCGCGCCGTAATCGAGAAGAAAACCGATTCTACGAGCAGCGCTCGACAGACGTTCGTTTGAAAGGGAATCAACGCCCTGCGGCAGACCGGTCGCGAGCGGCAAAAGTTCGATTCCGGGTGCCAAGACCAGACAGCCGTAGAGACTCCCGTGGCCTGAACCGAAATCCGCATGGAAGAAACATCCTTCTCTTCGAATCTTTGGTAGCACAGGAAATTCATGCACTTCTACGCGATCCAATGGTTTGGACAACCACTCCGAGTACTCATGGAAATCTGACACGTTATTCGGGTAATAGAGCCGGGACTTTTCGGGGCCGGCTTTTATCAAGGTGACGGACAATCCGAGATCAGTCAGGGCCTTGGCGGCTATCATTGCCGAAAGATTGTGCCCGACGACGAGGACCGGCAGCATTTCAGTTTCCCAATGACCGAAGCCTTCGCGTATCATGAGCCTGCCCCAATAAGGTCTGTGATTATCGCGGCCGCAGTTTGCCCTCCATCCGCAAGAGTCTCTTCGATGTCCTTTGGACCGCTGCAAGTCCCTGCTGTGTAAACTCTTGGCACGTCCGTGCGGCCTCCGCCCGAGAGATCCTTTGACGAGAGAAAACCGTGCTCGTTTGTCTCCAGCCCCAACATGGCAGCTATTCGCACCGAGTCTGTACCGGGCCTCTGGCCGGCTGACAGGACGATGCGGTGAAAACTCTCCCGAACATTGCGCGCTGCATCCTCCCGGATGATTTGAAGCATATTGTCCTTTCCCAGCACGATTTCTCCCGGGACACCCTGAACGAGGCGGATTCCACTTCTTCGGGCTTCCGCCAGTAATGATCCGGCAGACTTCCCTGTAACCTGGAGGTCGATGTAGAAAATCGTTATCTCCCAGTCCTCATGAGCTTCGTGCAGCTTCAAGGCCATCCTCAAAGCGGCCTTGCAGCAGTATTGCGAGCAATAATTCGCGCCGATCGTCGCGTCTCGGGAACCCACACATTGGAAGAACGCTATCCTGGCAGAACCCTGGATCCCACCGGAAAACGCGGCAAGATTGTCGTTACGCACGAAAGCGTTCATGTCCTTGAGCGTGACCACACCTTCAAGACGTCCGTACCCCCAGAATGTCTTTTCAGAAGGGTCGTACGGGTCGAACCCCACCGCGATCACTAGCGCCTCAGTTTCCACAAGCTTTTCAGTCCCACTCTCCAAGGACCGAACCCGGACTTGAACTCCCCTATCGGTGAGCGTCGCCGAAGCCAATTCAAAGCCCAGCATGACATTCGCGCCGGGAGAGGAATTGACTTCCTCGGCTAGGTCGGCATAAGAGCAGCAAAAGCATCTCTGGCAGGAATCGGTCGCCATGCATGCCCAGTTTCGGACTCTTCCGCCAAGGCGAGTTTCCTTCTCTACGACAGTGCAGTCGATGCCGTTGGCCAAAAGGGATTGGGCTACAGCCAGGCCGCCTATTCCTCCTCCAATAATCGCTACGGGTTTCACAGGTTTCGTAGTCATCTGTCTCTTGTTCTGAAAAGAATTATGTGGCCGCGCATCAAATACCGTGTTTGAATCTTTATACTACCGTTTTTCGTATGTCCGCGCAAATTTGTTCAGCACGCCGAAGTAGAATCGCAACGCCTCCGGGATTTCCGATTGACGTCGCTTCTCGGCCCGCACGCACCAAGTCTGAACTTTCACGCCAGTTGATCTTAGTTTTGACAGTTTCGCAACTAAAGTGGTAAAGTAAGCCATGCCGGGATAGTAAAAAATTGTGCTTTAGGCGCCGGGCAAGGCGCACATTCGAATTGGCTGGAGCAAGGAGTCAGCGATGAATTTCAATTCTGCAGGAACCTCCAATGTCACGGGCCTCGCGATTTATCCAATGTTTGTTCGAGTCTTTCTGCGAGCCCTCAGCCTTATGCTCGATCCGAACAATCGCGCCGTCAGGAAAGGAAGGGGACTCAGTGTAGGAGACACTCTTTTTAACTTTGTGAAGTTGTCCTTTCTTGAGACCACAGTTTTGAAGTATCGCCACATGGTACGGTTCGGTGATGCCGTCATGCTGGACAGCACCTTCCCGCCCTTCCCTTCCCGGGCATTTGACAAAAGGATCTCAAATTACCTTAATAATCTGGACCTAACGCAACTTCCATCGGGGATCGTCTCCATTTCCACAACGAACTGCTGCCCCTACTCATGCGCATTCTGTTCCACCAACGCACGCCACAACACAGAGACGGATCTGGACGAGGAATTGCTGAAAAAGACCATACGCCAGGTCGAGGATTTGGGTGTCCCCACCGTCATTCTGCACGGCGGGGAGCCTATGTTCCGCTACGACCGCTTTCTGAGGCTTGTGAAGAGCGTTAGTAACGAGACCTGTTTGTGGATGTTTACCACAGGCTATGGGGTCACCCCTGAAAGAGCTTTGGAACTCAAAGCGAACGGCCTGTTCGGCGCCTGGGTGAGCTTGGATCACTATAAACCTGAGGTTCACAATCGGCTCAGAGGCCATCCGGCAGCCTTTGACAATGCGTGCAAGGCCGTGGAAAGTTTCAAGAAGGCAGGCGTTTACACCTGCCTCTCGTTGGTCCCCCCGGAGGACCTGCAGGATCCGAAGAATTTTAGAGAATATTATGACTTTGCGCGAGATCTTGGAGTTGCAGAGATTCGAGTCATGGAAGTGAAGCCCTCCGGACGTGAAGCCTGCCGAGGAGTGATATCTCATAGCCCAGTCCTAGCGCAATTGCAGCAAGACCTGTACAGAGATCCGGCATATCGCTCGCACCCGCCCCTCAGCGGGCTCTCAACTTGGCTTGAAAAGGATCCGGCACTGGGATGCCAGTGTCGCTTTGAATATCTGTTCGTCACCTCGACCGGCGAGGTCCAGCCTTGCGAAGCAACGGAAATATCCTTTGGGAATATACAGGAGGAAGATTTCCTCGAGATTTACACACGGGCCTGCAAAGCCTTTCCAAGACCTTCAACCGGTTGTATCCCGATGGTTATGTACCCTGAAGTCAGAAACTTTCACGAGGTTAGAGAAGAACTTTCCTCGCCTGAAAGATCCGAGCTTTCGACAAAGATAATGCAAGGCTTCCAAGAAAAGGGCGCCATCCCGGGAGCGTATAGAGCAATCTGGTCTGTGTACGAGAAGCGCCTCCGAGCATATCAGCTCCGCCTCGCGGGCCAAACCGCGAGGCCGGGGGGCCGTTGAGACGCGTTGCCATGTCTGGCAGAGCGTGATGGGCAATCCAGCGTTCCGAGCGGGGTGCATCGTCGCTAAATCATTCTTCTTTTCCAGCCCATTTGTGTGGGATTTGCTAGGGCCCGATCCGGGAGCCACGCGGACAGTGTTGATTGTGGGAGATGGTCAGTACCGTGGGCGGTAGATCTCGTTTTCACGGTTGGTTGCGAAGAGATATTGAATTATTGCTTGAAGCAATCGGCGGTCTGTGTTAAGCATATAGTGGCTGACATGGTTCGGACCCACAAGGGGTCAGTTCCCGGCAATTTGGAGGTAACATGCTCGGATTCAAAAAACCGAAAACTGATGCTGTAAGCGGATTTCTGGGTTCCCAAACTGAGTTTACAGGTAAACTTGCTTTTTCCGGAATAGTGCATCTTGACGGTAGCTTCAACGGCGAAATTATCAGCAGAGGCACGCTTGTTGTGGGGAGCGATTCGATAGTACATGCCCAAATTCACTCCAATGTTCTGAAAATATCGGGCGAAGTTCGCGGTGACGTCACCGCTACCGAAAAAATTGAATTATATCCGCCCGCCAAGGTCTACGGCAATATCTCCACCCCCAGTCTGGTCGTGGAGGAGGGCGTTATTTTCGAAGGGACGTGCAGCATGTCCTCCGCCAGGGCCGAAATGCCGTCAATTTCTGAGACCGTTCAGGAGTCCTCGAGTGATGAAGAGCCGCTAGAGGCTATCTCCGCGCAGGCGTGGCCGCCATCTTACGGGGAAAGCGACAGTCTGACCCAAGATGTCTCCCATGATAGTTCTCTGCACAAACTTGACCGATAATCCGCTACTTTCCGCAGTTATTCCTGCCTCTCGGATGCTCTCCCCCCCGGAGAAAAAGATCTTGACACGTCCGGGGTGGGGTGTTACTATGCGCATTCATTCTTAATTTGGGTCTCAGACAACATCCTTTTTCAACAAAATCAGATAGTTGTAAGTCAAGTGGCTGGTGGGTTCCGACGTCCGGAGGAAGCCGGACTATTGTAAAACTTTGCTAATCCGGGAGAATACGTCAGTGATACAACTAAATATCACTCTTTTCATCCAGGTGATCAATTTCCTTGTTCTCTTAGTCCTTTTGGATATCCTGCTTTACAAGCCCGTGATGGCTAAGATACGGGAAAGAGAAGCCCAGATCCGCAAAGACCAGGAAAAAGCTACTGAACTGGAGCAAAAGGTTCTGGATCAAGAGAACCGGCATCAGCAAGAACTTGCCAAGGCTAGGCAGACGGCAGCCGAAGAAAAAGTGGCTCTTTTAGCGGAGGCTAAGAAGAAAGAAGCACATGCCCTTGAGAAAGCCCGAACTGAAGCTTCCCGCATCGTCGACGACATGAAAGCTTCAATTCAGACGGACGCAGAGGAAGTCCGGAAGAGCTTGAAGGCTCAAATGACTCCTCTTGCTCTGTCAATTACCGAAAAGGTCCTGGGGAGGGCGATCTCATGAAGGTTTTTAAGAAGGCACCGCTCTTATTGCTTCTGTTTCTCGTGCTCTTTGCAAGTACAGCCTTAGCCGCCGAAGAGCCGTCTGGCGGGTCCTGGACCGCATGGATGATGCTCTGGAGAGTGATCGACTTCCTGGCATGCGTCGTGCTTATAGCATATTTTGTCAAGAAACCCCTTTCTAACTTCTTTTCCGAAAGACAGGCTCAGATTCGAAAAGACCTGGAGGATGCCCGAGAGCAGCGCGACCGGGCTGAGCGAACAATCGGAGAGTATGAAAAGAAGATAAGCCAAATGGAACAAGAGCTCGAGAAGATGCGCGGAGAGTTGCGTAAAGCCGCGGATGCCGAGAGCGTAAAGGTTGTCTCCAATGCCGATAGAATGGCTACAAGCATGATCGAGGCCGCAAGACTGGCCGCAGAGCAGGAAGTCCGCAAAGCCAGGATTGCTCTAAGAAATGAGTCGGTGGACCTTGCGGTGAAATTGGCCGAGTCGCTCATTCGAGAGAAGATAAACGAAGACGACCGCAAGAGGATTGTAGAAGAATACCTCGTTAAGGTCGGGGGTATAAAGTGATCGATACTACTCTGGCAAAGCGTTATGCGAAAGCATTAGTCGAGATAGGGCAGGAGCGGAACGCATTGGACAAGTACGCTCAGGACCTGACCAACCTGTGTTCCGTAGTTGAAGCCTCCAAAGATTTCCGTGAAGTTTTGAGCAACCCTGTGTTCACGAAAGACGACAAGAAGAGGATCGCAGGGCAAATCCTGAGCAAGATGGACACCGATCCGATGGTGGTCAATTTCGTGAACCTGCTGATAGACCGCAAGCGTATAGATCAGTTGGCCGGGATAGAGACTGCGTTTCGCGGAAAAGTGGACGACATTCGCGGTATAAGCCGAGGGGAAGTGACAAGCGCGGAACCGCTAGCCAAGGATGAACTCGGCCGTGTGACCGACGCCCTTTCAAAGATAAGCGGCAAGCAAGTGCTGCTAACGACAATTGTGGACCCCAGGCTTATTGGCGGCCTAGTCGCCCGTGTCGGGGACATGGTTTTCGACGGGACACTTCGCACCCAGCTCAACCAGCTTAAGGAAAGCTTGAAGGGATAGGGACAATGCAGATCAGAGCAGAAGAGATAAGTGACATCATCAAGCAACAAATTCAGGACTACGACAAAAAAGTCGAAGTCAGCGAAACGGGCACCGTCATCAGCGTGGGAGACGGAATTGCACGGCTACACGGCCTGGAAAAAGCTATGGCCGGAGAGCTTTTGGAGTTCCCCGGCGGCATCATGGCAATGGTGCTCAACCTTGAGGCGGACAACGTAGGCGCTGCGATTCTTGGTGAAGATGTGCACATCAAGGAGGGCGATACGGTCAAGAGGACCAACCGCATCGTTCAGGTTCCCGTTGGCGCAGCCATGCTGGGACGAGTAGTGGATTCCATTGGTCAACCGGTGGATGGGAAAGGCCCAATTGATACCAAAGAGTTCCGCGTGGTCGAAGTCGTGGCTCCCGGCATCATCAAAAGGCAACCTGTCAAAGAGCCGCTGCAGACCGGCATCAAGGCCATCGACTCGATGATACCTATCGGCCGCGGGCAGCGGGAACTCATCATCGGTGACCGGCAGACCGGCAAGACCGCGATCGCCGTAGATACCATCATTAATCAAAAAGATACGGACGTTAAGTGTATCTACGTAGCAATCGGCCAGAAACGATCCACCGTGGCTCAGGTGGTTGCCACACTTGAGCGCTTCGGCGCAATGGAATACACCATAGTTGTCTCCGCCACGGCTTCTGATCCGGCGCCCATGCAGTATATTGCACCTTATTCAGGTGTCACCATGGGGGAATATTACAGGGACAACGGCCAACATGCTCTCATTATTTACGACGATTTGAGCAAGCAGGCCACTGCGTACCGTCAGCTTTCACTGCTTCTCCGACGGCCCCCCGGCCGTGAAGCGTTCCCCGGCGACGTCTTTTACCTCCATTCCAGACTTCTGGAGCGTGCGGCAAAGCTGGGAGAAACCCTCGGAGGCGGCAGCCTTACAGCCTTGCCGGTCATCGAAACACAGGCCGGTGACGTTTCAGCATACATTCCTACCAACGTTATTTCCATCACCGACGGTCAGATTTTCCTTTCCACAGATCTATTCTATTCGGGTGTGAGACCGGCGGTTAATGTTGGGCTGAGCGTTTCCAGGGTCGGCGGGAACGCCCAGATGAAAGCTATGAAGCAGGTTGCCGGTTCGCTTCGTCTCGATCTGGCCCAATTCCGCGAGCTTGAGGCGTTCGCACAGTTCGGATCGGATCTGGACAAAGTAACCCAGGCACAGCTTGCCCGAGGGACACGCCTGGTCGAAATCCTCAAGCAGCCCCAGGTACGAGCCGATGCCTGCGCAAAAACAGGTGGCAATCATTTTTGCAGCGACCAACGGCTTTGCCGATCAATACGACCTACGTGCTCTGGCCGAATATGAAAAGCAATATTTGAACCACTTGGAAACCAGTCACCCGGAGGTCTTGACCGAAATCAGAGACAAGAAAGTTATATCTCCGGAGCTCGAGTCCAAGATGAAGAATATTCTGGAGAATTTTAAGGGTATCTTTACTCCGCCCGAGTTGTCGATAGTTTGATCATTTTGTAGATGACGGCTGCACAAACATCTTCGTGACTCAGCCGTTGATATAGAGGTCGATATGGCAAGCCTCCGAGATATTCGTAAACGCATTGCGAGCGTCAAGAATACACAGAAGATCACTAACGCCATGAAGATGGTTTCAGCGGCGAAGTTGCGGCGCGCGGAAGAGGCGATCAAGGCCGCCCGTCCATTCGCCGACAAGATGCGGGAAGTCCTGATGTCCTTGGCCTCACGGGCGAATCCCAGCGCGCATCCTATGCTGGAAGTCCGGCCGGCTCAGAAAGCCCTCTTGATCCTTATAACCGCGGATCGCGGGCTTTGCGGCGCATTTAATGCCAGCCTGAACCGTCGCGCGGAAGCATTCGCCAAAGAAATGAAGGCTAAGGGCGTCGAGATGGATCTCATCAACGTGGGCCGCAAGGGAAATGACTACTTTCGCAGGCGTCAGGTAAGTATAGTCGAAAAGTTCATCAACGTGATGAACAAGGTGAGTTTCGAGCTTGCGGGACAAGTTGTCGATGCAGCCGCGGGAAAGTTTACTTCGGGGGAGTACCAGGAAGTTTATCTTCTGTACAACAGCTTTCGCTCTGCTGTTACGCAAATTTCTACATTGAAGAGACTTTTACCGATCAAACCCGAAGCAGACGACGCTCCTCGCGATAGAGAATACCTTTATGAGCCCTCGGAAGAGGAGTTACTGGAAGGAATTCTTCCGCGCTATATACAAGTGCAGGTCTACACGGGCCTTCTTGACTCTGTGGCGAGCGAGCACGGGGCACGAATGACGGCTATGGAAGCGGCAACCTCGAACGCGGAAGAGATGATCTACAAGCTAACCCTGAAACACAACCGTTTGCGCCAGGAATCCATCACCACCGAATTGATGGAAATCGTCGGTGGAGCCGAGGCTCTGAAGGGCTGAGAAGCATCTTTATAGAAGCATTAACAGAATCCGTTCTAAGACGGTTCCAGGAGGATATCCTAAGATGAATGTGGGAAAAATCGTTCAGGTAATCGGCCCCGTTGTTGACGTGGAATTCCCGGAACAGCAGCTTCCGGCAATCTATAACGGCCTGTTGATATCGAACCCTGCCATCAGCAAGGAACCCGACAATCTTGTGGTTGAAGTGGCCCAGCACTTAGGTGACAATACCGTGCGAACCATTGCTATGGACACTACCGACGGTCTGGTTCGGGGCATGGAGGTCAGGGACACTGGCGGGTCAATCAAGGTTCCTGTGGGTAAGGGAGTCCTTGGCCGAATCATGAACGTGGTGGGCCGCCCCGTGGACGAAATGGGTGCTATTAAGACGGAAGATACGAGACCGATTCACCGCTCCGCTCCCTCGTTCGACGAGCAGGTCACTCAGATTGCCATCCAAGAAACCGGTATCAAGGTCGTGGACCTTATCGCGCCGTTCATGAGAGGCGGCAAGATCGGCTTTTTCGGTGGCGCGGGAGTGGGCAAGACCGTCTTCATGATGGAAATCATCAATAACATCGCCAAGCAATTCGGTGGAACCTCCGTTTTTGCCGGTGTCGGAGAGCGCTCCAGAGAAGGAAACGACTTGTACCTGGAAATGGGGGGCGTCCTGCCAGGCCAGAAAAAGCCCGAAGGCGAGAGAGTTATAGACCGTGCTGCTCTTATCTACGGCCAAATGAACGAACCTCCCGGAGCCAGGGCTCGTGTCGGGCTGACGGCCCTCACGGTGGCCGAATACTTCCGTGATGAACAAGGCCTGGATGTTATGTTGTTCATCGACAACATTTTCCGTTTCACCCAGGCAGGCTCCGAAGTCTCCGCGCTTCTCGGCCGTATGCCCTCCGCAGTCGGTTATCAGCCGACTCTCGGTACTGACATGGGTGAACTTCAGGAACGAATTTGCTCCACCAAGAACGGATCCATTACGGCAGTGGAGTGCATCTACGTTCCGGCGGACGACCTTACTGACCCAGCGCCGGCAACCACTTTTGCACACCTCGATGGAACCGTGGTTCTTTCGAGGCAGGTGGCCGAGTTGGGCATTTACCCCGCAGTTGACCCGCTCGACTCGACGTCCAGAATTCTCGATCCTCGCGTTCTGGGCGAAGAACACTACAAAGTAGCCAGGTCAGTTCAGCTAGTGCTGCAAAGATATAAAGATCTCCAGGACATCATCGCCATTCTCGGCATGGATGAATTGTCGGAAGACGACAAGCTCGTTGTTGCCAGGGCACGTAAGATCCAGCGTTTTCTCTCACAGCCGTTTTTCGTGGCCCAGGAATTTACTGGAACTCCCGGAAAGTATGTGAAGATCCAGGATACGGTGGCCGGCTTTAAAGAGATCGTCGAAGGAAAGCATGATGACCTCCCCGAACAGGCGTTTTACATGGTCGGGGATCTGAGTGAGGTCAAGGTCAAAGCTGAAAAGCTGGCAAGTGCCGCGGCCTGATGGGGAGAAGTCCATGTCGGAAAAATTCAAAGTCGAACTTGTGACCCCCACCAGGGTTGTGCTCGATCAGGAAGTTGAAGAAGTAATAGCACCGGGGATCATGGGTGAGTTTGGGGTCTTAATTGGCCACACACCCATGCTGACGTTTATTAAACCCGGCACCCTCTCTTATCTCGAGAATGACAAGTTTACAAGGTTCGCTGTGGGAGAAGGCTTTTGCGAAGTCTTGGCTGACCGTGTGTCCGTGCTGGTTGATGAAGCTTACGCGGTTGAGGAATGCGAAGCCACAGCGATTACTTCGGAGATTCAGTCGCTCGAAGAGAGGCTCGTTGCACTGGATCCAGCAGCGGATCCTGAAGGTTACCGAAGATTGACCGGTAAGCTGAAGGTGGCCCGGGCCAAACTTTCCCTTTGCAGCGGAGGCTGAGTCAGTCCGGTTCTTCAGTAGCGATGAACATCAGGCCCTGGCCCGCTCGGCTTGCCGAATCTACCGGTCAGGGCCTTCTGTTTTGGACACATTGTGGGGGCAGACATCTGAAAGTGTCTCAAAATCGAGGCATGAACGAAATTCATAGCACGAAATTCCCCCACCCTGCCCCTCTCCCAAAGGGCGAGGGCACTCTGATAGCTGCCTTGATACAACTCCCTCTTCCTCTGGGAGGGCTGGGGTGAGGGCACCGAAAAAGCCCACCAGCCTTAATCGTGCCACGATTCCGGGCATCAAAATCTTTTTAAGACAATTCCATCTTGCCTGCTATTCGTTAGGCCGGACTTCGATCCGGGCTATGTAGGGGCGGACACATGGGTCTGCCCCTACAATTGATGCCAGCGTACGCGGGTATGACGACATGCGAGGGCGAGTCTGCCCCCCTACCCTAAACACGGTGTCACTTGTTTGGAAACGAATCGGTATGACTCCTCTCAAGGACACAGTTGCACTGGAATTCGGGCACAACTGACGAAGTATCCAAAAAGCTTCTTGACTATTTGGGGTAAATAGATTAAGTAATGAATTCATAGAGTTGATGTTCAGCTTCAAACGGTGGTCATGACCGATACCAAAGACGATCCCAGCCAGTTTAGCTGCCCGTATTCAGCCGGCGTGGAATTGGAACACGTCTTGAGCAAGGCCGAAGCCCTTATTGAAAGGGCCGATTTGGAGGAGGCACTGGAATTGCTCACGGTTGCGGAGAAGAGGTACGTGCGTGCGGCTAAGCTATTCGATTTGCTTGGTGACGTACTCCTCCGATGCGACCGGATCGAAGAAGGGGTAAGGTACAAGACCCTTCATGAAGTGTTGAAGGGAACCTTCAGAATAGCGACTGACGAGGCTGCCGTGTGTGCGAGCCGTACCTCTAAGCATCGCAGATCCGGACCGCGCCGCCGACTCGCCGACCCAGCCGATCCGGCAAAGGTCTTGCTCCAATGTTGGCAAAGGAGGCAGTGTCCCTTGCAGAGACCCCGAAAAGGTGGTCGAGTCCGGTGATTTCGTGCCCTTGACTTCAGCAATGGGGCATGAATTTATGCGCCAAGGGCATTTTGATCGCGCTTTGGAAATATTCACAGTTCTTGCCGCGAGGAACCCTGAAGACCGATCCTTAAATGAAGCCAAGGAGAAGGCTCGTAAGAAAAGCCGTCAATCTGCAATCCTGGAAGTGCTTCAACGCTGGCTGGGTAGGATTGAGCAAATGAAATCCAGTCGGCCCTCAGAAGCATGAATCCTCAGTTGTTTTCACTTCACGAACGCCTGCCAGGGCTAGGGGTGGATGCACTCCTATTTAATACGTCTGAATTATTGTATTCCACCAACCTTCAGTACTTGAGCGGTTTCACCGGTTCGGACGCCACCGTGCTGTTGACTCGGACCGAACGCCACCTCTTCACGGACGGAAGATATAAGACGCAGGTGGGACAGGAAGCACAAGGCTTTCGCGTTCACGTGAGTCGCAATAAACTCGCATCGTTGGCCCGCATGATTACCACGGCTCGACTGCGCAAGCTTGGGATCGAATCATCTCGGGTCAGTTACGAATTTGTGGCTCACTTGCGGGACAGACTGCCGCAAGTCGAGGTCATCCCGTTGCGGCGCAGTTTTATTGAACGTCTTCGGGTGCACAAGACGGACGAGGAAAGGCAGAAGATTAGAGAAGCCGCTGCGATTGCCTCTTCAGCCTGCCGAAAGGTGATCGACGGAGGGCTTGTGGGCAAAAAAGAGACAGAGGTGGCCGGCGAGCTGGAGGCCCTTTTTCGGGGCGCAGGGGCCGAAGCTATAGCATTCGATACAATAGTTGCTTCCGGGGAGCGCAGTGCCTTGCCTCATGGAAAGGCATCAGAGCGTATTATCGGACCGAATCAGCCGGTCGTTATTGACTATGGGTGCCGCTTCCAGGGCTACAACAGCGATGAGACGGTCACGTGCGTCACCGGATCCCCTTCGTCGGAACTGGCCAGGATTCACCAGGCGGTGTATGATGCCCATAATAAGGCACTCGACTCGGCCAAAGTCGGCGTGCGTGCACGCGCTTTGGATGGTGTGGCAAGGGACTCCATCGAGAAGGCCGGCTATGGGCGGTACTTCCTTCACGGTTTGGGACATGGCGTGGGGATGGAGGTTCACGAACCCCCTTACCTGTCGCCGCGAGGTCGGGGAGTTCTCGAGGAAGGCATGGTTTTCACCATAGAGCCGGGGATTTATATTGAGGGCGTAGGAGGAGTTCGCCTGGAAAGCCTTGTATTCCTTGAACGAACAGGGCCCGAACTACTTTCCCGGATGTCCAAGGGTCTTATTGTTTGCGGCTGACAGTCCAACCCGGCCGAAACTTGCAAGGAATTCGGCTGTCTCTATCCATAAAGTTCGGAGCTATCCAAAGTAAACTAATCATGATCATTCTTTGAGCAGGGGAGGACGTATGTATTCAACTCCTGATTTTCGGAAGGGCCTCAAGATTGAGTTGAATGGAGAGCCCTTTATTATCGTAGATTTTCTCCATGTAAAACCGGGGAAGGGTGGTGCGTTTATCAGGACGACGTTAAAAAGCCTGATTAGCGGAAACGTCATAGACCGGACGTTCCGATCGGGTGAGAAAGTCGATAAGCCCGACCTCGAAGAAAAGGAAATGCAATATCTATATGAGAGCGAGGGCCAATTCCACTTTATGGATAGTGAAACGTACGAGCAATTGTTTCTCACCGAAGGGCAATTGGGAGACGCACTGAATTATCTCCAAGAAAATGTCACAGTTACCGTACAGTTTCACAACGGCAAACCGATAGGCGTCGAGGTACCGATTTTTGTGGAACTGTCCGTGGCTTCCACTGAACCCGGGCTCAAAGGTGACACGGCGGGCGGAGCCACGAAGCCGGCCACGCTGGAAACAGGGATGACCATACAGGTCCCGCTTTTCGTAAACGAAGGCGATGTATTGAAGATCGACACGCGCACCGGGAAATATATCGAGAGGGTGCGATGATCATATTTCTTGGACACAGTCAGCAGGCAACAGTTCACCGCGGAGAACGCAGAGACGGCCGAAAAACCTATTTTTTCTGCGCGTCTGTGCAAAGGGGCAGGACGCATTCGGGCCTATACAGTGAGAGCAATGGCAACCTGACTTTGCGAGGCAAAGTGTAACACGCGGAGCTGAATGAAGTATTTTTCCTCTCTGCGTTCTGTGTTTACTGATTGCCCGCTAAGCGGCTGCGTAAAGTTCATGCCTCACCATAGCGGCCTGCATGAACTGAATCCGATCTTGCATTCGTATCTATGATCGGGATCGTGCACAGGTCGCGGGTCTCACGCAGACCCAACAGATCAGCTCAAGAAGGAACGACCAATGGATACCTTGGGCCTTGTAGTTCACGACGAACAGACTTTTCTTAACAAAGTCGTGAACAGCGGCACGGAACGGGGGATCTTTACCCGTGACAGAGCGGATGAGATCATTAGGATATCCGTGGCCATGGCCAACAAGTACGTCCTTCAGAAAGGCGTAGATTTTCGATCCACAGAGGAGTTGGTCAAAGTTCAGGAAACTATCTTGAAGTTAATAGGAGTCGGCCTTGAGATCCGGAGTAAAGGCGAGGTAGAAACCGGCGTAGACCTGCTCATGGACGCGTCACCGGTAGATCTGTTCCGTTTGGCGTACACACGGGTGGAAAAGTTGCGTGACAGTTGGAGGTTGCTTCTTCGCGACCACAGTATCGAAATTCTCGTCAGCCCAGGCGAGTATCAATGCTTGGCCGACATCACCTGCCAGCGACTTTCCGAAATGAGCATCTTCACGGAATCGGAACTCCATTCTATCCGCTCCCTGACCTTGGATGACGAACTCTTTGCCACTCTCGGACTGGTCGAATACTATGAGACCGAGTTGGAGCAATATCAGTTCGGACTAAGACTCAAAGCAATCCTGCCCTTCAACTTGCTTAATCGGTCAGCCTCCGTTCGGGCAGAGAATCTGGCTGAAGTCGATTCCATAAGAAGCGCTCTCATAAGCACTCTAGTCATATCCTATTACGCTGAATCCGATGATCCGGTTGCAGTGACGATGCAAGACGTGCGCTATTTTCTGGCAGCGCTGGACCCTACCGGAACAACCGACCTTTTTCCCGAGGAACTCGAGAACGCGGTCGTGGATGTTATACACGAATTGGGCGAAGGGCTTGACGAGCAGGAAGCTTCTCTTTTGGCCAAGGAGATTATAGGGACGGCTCACAACCTTCTGGAGACTGTAATTCAAGAATGGGATACTGCGAATTCCAAGTCGGAAAGTGTGTTCTTTAAGAGATGGTCCCGTCTCGTCATATTGGCGGACGCGCCGGATCCAATCAACCGCTTGCTCTCTTCGGATGAGCTGTTGGACGAATTCGATTTCGAGATGCTCCTCAATCAGCTTCTGAGCCTGCCGGAGAAAGACGCCTTCAAACTCATTGAAAAACTGCCGTGGGATCGGATGCCGCCGGAGCAAATCATACGGATGTTTCACCAGGCACACTCCTATCAGGAAGTCTTTGCGAAGAACATCTTCTTGAGGGGTTTCAGTGCGGTGGAATTGCTGGAGCTCGTGGAAGCGGTTGACCATGAGGTTTTCGAGTATTTGACCCCAGCTCTCGAGAAATTTCTGGGCGAAACGTCTTTCAGCCTTGAAGATTTGGAGATCCTGGCCACCCTGCCCCATCCAGAGGCCGCGACCCTGCTTCGAATGGCAGTCCCCCCGGCCGAATATGATGCCAAGCGGGCCCTTGAAGAGTTCAGGGACGCGTCGGATACGGTTCGTCAGGTCTTGTTTCATTCTTGCATGCGAGCCGATTTCTTCCCACGGATTTTCGAGTTGGCGTGGTCACTAGACCCGAATTTTGTCAAACGTGAAGTGAAAACCATCCCGGCCCCGCGAATCGGTCAGTTTCTCCTTGCTGCGGGGGGCGATCACAGACCGAAGGTTGAAATCAAAAAGGAAAGTCGGGAAGGCAAGCTTCAGTTTCAGTCAAAGGACTTGAACAGCCTGTTCAGATCTCTTCCCGCGACCAAAAAGAAAGCCGCTGTGAAATTCTTCACCAAGGAATCGTGAGAAATTATCAATGAAAGCCGAGCGCTTTGAAAAAATGATGGACGGCATCAAGTGGGGTGAGGATTACCTAAAAGGCCTAGCAGAACCCTCTCGAAAGCATGCGGTATCCGTCAAGATACCCGACGTAAAGGGCATTCGCGGCAAACTCAAGGTGTCTCAGGGCGAATTTGCCTCGATGCTTGGTATCAGCGTACGGACTATTCAGAACTGGGAACAGAAGCGCCGAGTACCCGAAGGTCCGGCACGGGTCCTCCTGGAAGTGGCAGCAAGCTATCCGGATATGCTGCGTGAAGTGTCTCAGAGGATGTCGCAGAAAAGAGCAGAACAACGCGTCGACGCCAAGAACTAATGCAGATCTTGACCCGCTGTGGGTAATCTCCGCTCTATGTCGATTGTAGCCTTAAGTCGATTTTTTCCCGTTTAGGCACCATTGGATCACTATTCAGTTACGCGGCGGAATTATCAATTCCCTGTCATGGCTAAGAGTGAAATCGCGCGTCCTGCATGAAAGCAATCCGCGCCTTGGTGCAGGAATTGTCATCCCGGCGTACGGCGCCTCGCGGGGCAGACTGGACCCCGGATCAGAGTCCGGGGTGACGGCATCAAGCGCCGTAGGATGCTGGTGACACCGCATGGCATGTCTGGGTGCCACGGATCTGGGCTTTGTCAGATCCGTGCCGGATTTAGTCGAATCTTCACGGTTTGATCGCGCATCGGCGTACCGCTCGGGCTCAAACCCGGCCCGCACTACCAATCACGCATAATGCTGGTATTCGGGGTAGTACATGAGAGATTTGATCGCGGCGGCCAAATCGTCCGGCTTAGGACTGCGGGCAAGACCTCGCTGATACGCCAGTTCAGCCACCTCGATAGCAATGGACAAGGAAACGTCCCTGATGTTGCGCAGCGGAGGATAAACACTTCCCTGTCGGAGATCCGCTTCGGACACATGATGCGCCAGAGTTCTAGCGGCAACGAGGAACATGTCATCAGTAACGTGTTTCGCGCCACAAGCCAATACGCCTAGCCCGATACCTGGAAAGATGTACACGTTATTGCCTTGTGTAGGTACGAACGTCTTTCCGTGAACCGTGACCGGATCAAAGGGGCTACCGCTTGCAAAGACCGCCCGACCCTGAGTCCAAGTGTATGCCTCCTCAGCAGTGCATTCGGTCTTGGAAGTCGGATTGGACAGGGAGAAAATAATGGGCCTCTCGTTAAGCTCCGCCATGGTCTCCAGAACCGGTCGTGTGAACATACGTGGCTTTGCCGACACCCCGATAATCGCCGTGGGCGTAAGCGCCTTAATGGCATAAAGAAAGTCCGCTATCGGTTCATAATCGTGCGCATATAGAAGCTTGTGCTCCGTGAGATCGGTCCGGCTTTTTACGACAAGACCTTTCGAATCGACAAACCAGCATCTCTGACGGGCCTCATCTTCAGTCAATCCCTCATCAATCATTGCAGAGACCAGCAGGTCCCCGGTGCCGAGTCCGGCTTCGCCTGCCCCAAGAAAGAGGAATTTGTGGTCACTGAGTTTGCCTCCGGTTATTCGCACGGATGAGTAGAGCCCGGCTACGGTAACTGAAGCCGTACCCTGAATGTCGTCATTGAAGCAGCAGATCTCGTTCCGATATTTCTGTAGGATACGGAACGCATTCTGATTGGCAAAATCTTCGAACTGGATTAGTGCTCCGGGGAATTCATCCTGCACCGCGTTGACGAACTCATCAATCAAGTCGTCGTATGCCTTCCCTCGCAAGCGGCGTTGCTTCAGGCCGATGTACAGGGGACCATTGAGCAGCTCTTCGTTTTCCGTGCCCACATCAAGTGTAACCGGCAGCACCTGATACGGATGGATTCCGCCGCACGCAGTATAGAGCGTAAGTTTTCCCGACGGAATTCCCATACCGTGGGCGCCGACGTCTCCGAGGCCGAGGATTCGCTCTCCGTCGGTAACCACGATGACTCGAGTGTCCTGAATTCGTGGGTTGCGAAGGACATGGGCAATTCGCCCCCTATCGTTTGCTGTAATAAACAGGCCGTGAGGTCTGCGGAAGATACCGCTGTACTCCAGGCATGCCTGCCCCACCGTGGGGGTGTACACGATAGGCATTAGTTCTTCGATGTTATCAATGATCATCCGGAAGAACAACGTCATGTTGCGATCCTGAAGACCGGCCAGAAAGATGTACTTGTCCAGATTGGTGGTCTTCCTTCTACAGTTTCCGAGGACGCGCACAAGCTGCTCTTCCATGGTGTGGACGCGGGGGGGCAGGAGACCTCGAATACCTAATGCATCACGTTCCGCCTCGGTGAAAGCAGTGCCCTTATTGAAAGCCGGATCTCTGAGCACGGCAACACCAAGCGGGAGACGCACCATAAGTTGTTTTGAGTCCTTTTTAGGCGAGACATCCGACACTGAGCCTGTTGTCTTGGAGGGTTCGCCTGTGCGGGAGCCCGGCTGCGCTGAGTCGCGAGGGCTCTTCAATTGAGGTTTGGAGGAATGACCCGCGTTATCTCTTGCGTCGCCTGTTGGGTTGCCCATGAAATTCTCCTGTTCAGGGGACCGAATCTTGGACCTTGAGAAACAACGTTTTGTCGCGGTTTCACCTTACCACAATTTTCAGCGCGATGATAAAGGAGATCCGACAGCTCGCGAAATTCGGTCAGGGGCGCCCGTGTATCCGGCTAGGCTTCAAAGTGCCGGGCTCGGGCGGGCCCTGTCCCAGCTTATCAATGAGCTTGGGCTGGCGGCAAACTGACACGCACCGCGAATAATCCCCGGGTACGTCGAGCGATCATAGGTAAGTTGGCAACTTTGCGGACACTGTCCTTGATCGTAAATACCAGCGCCGGCGAATTGCGTAAATGTCAAAGCGGCCGCTATTATGACGCAAAAAGTGATCAATACTAATCCTGTTCCTGACATGGCAAACTCTCCGCTGCTCCGCGCCGCAATTTCGCATGGCCCCTTCCCCCTCTTTCTTATAAATATGGTGTCTGAACGGAAAACTGCAAGAGTGTGATTAATGAGATGCGGAGATTCCTAAAGATTATGACCTAATTACTTCTTTTCGCAAATATGGTGTCTTGTTTCGAGCCTGGTGCCAGCGTATTTCCGAAACGCAGGTACTAAGTCATGGTTTTCGTAAATACGGTCACGTATTTTCACGTTAGAGATTGCTTCGTCGTTTCACTCCTCGCAATGACATTCCCACTACCTGTCATTGCGAGCGAAGCGAAGCAATCTTCTTCAGGGCCGGGGTCTTAACGTCACCGTATTCTGGTACCGTAGCCGTCATTCCCGCGGACGCGCATTTGCGTTAAGTTAAGCGTGATGCGTAATAAAAACTGCCGTTCAGCATGTAGGATGTGCTGAACCCTGCCAAGGCAGGGGAAGCGCATCGGCCGCGTCAGCGCTCCGTCTTACACAATCGATGCGCTTCGCTTCGCTCAGCACATCCTACGAAATTGCTGCTTAACTTAACGCGAATTGGCGGACGCGGGAACCCAGTAAGACCGGCCTCCCCGCGGGACGCGGGGTTGTTCACGAAACGCCGGCAGGGACGCCGGCGCTACCGTGCAATTGGTACCGTAATCATGAAACTCTGCACTAAGTACTATAAAGCCTAAATCCGGTTCCGTATTCTGGTAACATCGCTGTCTTTCTCGCGTACGCAGGAATCGAGAAGGCCGGCTCTAGAGAATGACTTTCAGCCATCGTGCGTCCATCAGCCCTTCCTCACCTTGCGGCTCGCTGCAAGCGCTCTTCGAGGTGGGCCAACTCTTGATGCAGCCCGTCAGGAAGCCTGTCGCCGAATTGTTCGAAATGCTCCCGGATGAGAGGCACCTCAGACAACCACTCGTCAATATCCACTTTCAGCAGTTCGTCCATGGCAGAAGGCTCTACGGTAAGACCCATAAGATCGAGTGAGTCAGGAGCGGGCAAACGGCCGATTGGTGTCTCGATCGCCTTTCCTCTGCCGCTCACGCGTTCGAAAACCCACTTGAGTACCCGGCTGTTCTCGCCATATCCCGGCCACAGGAATCTTCCGTCGGAGTCCTTGCGGAACCAATTGACATAGTAGATTCTTGGCAATTTGTCCGCTTCAGCGCTCGCACCGATTCTCAGCCAGTGCGCGAAATAATCCGCCATGTGATAGCCGCAGAACGGAAGCATTGCCATCGGATCGCGCCGCAGCCGACCCACCTTCCCCGCCGCGGCAGCGGTGGTTTCGCTGCTCGTGATCGATCCAAGAAAAGTCCCGTGTTGCCAACTCAATGCCTCGGTAACCAGTGGTATCACTGTGCCGCGGCGCCCACCAAAGAGGATCGCGTCTATGGGCACGCCGTTGGGATCTTCCCACTCCGGAGCGATGGCAGGACATTGCCTTGCCGGGGCCGTGAAGCGAGCATTCGGATGCGCCGCGTTTCGCCCGCACTGGGGCATCCATCGCCGTCGCAGCCAGTCCGTCAACTCGGCTGGTTCCTCCTCTGTCAGCCCTTCCCACCACACGTCGCCTTCCGGCGTAATAGCGCAATTGGTGAAGATTGAATTTTTGCAAGCTGTTAGTACCGCATTAGCATTTGTTTTCATACTGGTGCCCGGGGCTACGCCGAAGAAGCCCGCCTCGGGGTTGATCGCATATAGCCTTCCATCCGAGCCGAACTTCATCCATGCAATATCGTCGCCGATGGGCTCCACCCGCCACCCCGGAATGGTGGGGATCAGCATGGCAAGGTTGGTTTTGCCGCAAGCAGACGGAAACGCTCCGGTTATGTAGCGTACTTCACCTTCAGGGCTGACCAGTTTGAGGATCAGCATGTGCTCAGCCATCCAGCCCTCATCACGAGCCTGGACACAGGCGATGCGAAGCGCATGGCACTTCTTCCCCAACAGTGCGTTGCCCCCATACCCGGACCCGTAGGACCAAATCTCTCGCGTTTCCGGGAAGTGGCATATATACTTTTCTTTTGCATTGCAAGGCCAGGGAACGTCGGGAGTCCCGGATTCGAGTGGCGCTCCAACCGAGTGGAGCCCCTTCACGAACTCGCCGTCCTCTCCGAGCACGTCCAGGACGTCGGTCCCTACGCGGGTCATGATGTGCATGTTGGCCACGACATACGGCGAATCCGTGATCTCCACTCCTATCTTGGCAATGGGTGAGCCCGTAGGCCCCATACTGTAAGGAATCACGTACATCCGTCGACCCTTCATAGAGCCTGCAAAAAATCCGGAAAGTTTGGCCTTCATTTCCGCGGGGTCCGCCCAGTTGTTTGTCGGCCCTGCGTCTTCTTGCAGCCTCGAACATATAAAGGTCCGGTCTTCAACGCGAGCCACGTCGGCAGGGTCCGAGCGGATATAGACACTGTTCGGCCGTCTGGACGAATCCATTGGCATGGCGGTGCCGGTGTGAATCATCACTCGCAGCATTCGCTGATATTCCTCTTCCGTACCTTCACACCAGCGGATCCGTTCCGGCCGACACATCTGAGCGACCTCTTCGACCCATTCTGCCAACTTCTTGTGCCTGATCATTCTGACTCCTCATGCGGGCGCGCAATACAGCTTCGCGGCACGACCCATTATCGCTCCCAACGGATTCGCGGTCATGGCCTATGCCCCCGTGGCCCGACGACTTGCATTGCAAAGACGCCCCTGTTTTCCGTGTTCGGCCCTGAAAATGGGCAAGTCGGTATTTTATTCCTTTTCCTTGCTTTAGAGCAAATGCTTTTTCCAGTGCAGGCGTTCTACCTTGCCTTGGTCCGATGCAGTCTAACCCCTCAAATCTGTTGGGCAACTGTTGCCTTTTTTGCACAAAACAGGTACCAATGGTTGCTGTCCGTCGTAAAAGCCTGGAAGCTGATGCTTACCGGTCGCGGCCTCTTTGTCCCGGAGCCCGGTCGCAGGTGTCATCCGGGTCTCAGTCTTCGTGTGCAAAGGAAACAAGAGACTTGCCTTCCAGATCGGTTTGGTTCGCGGCCGCCGCGGTCATAATATGTTCCACATGGCTGGCGGCATGCATCCCGGCTATCTTTGGCACGAAACAGAAGGCAGCGGGCGATGGACCTGACAGCAGCCCATCACACCTCTCGAAGTCTACACACCCCACTGACCGGAAGCCCAGTTTGGCGGCCGGAAATTCCGGTGCCGGGGTACGGCGAGCCGGTTCGGGAAGTTCTACGCATTCCTTTGAGGCCGCGGCCAAGACGACGCGAGGTTCGAAGCTCTGGGCGGAACAAGGTGCCTCGGTCCGGATCGATCCCGGAAAACAAGAGACCGGCTCCAAAGAGGAAAAGCGCCCTGCAGGGGAATCATCCTCTCTCGCCAAAGCCGGCTCAAATGTACTTTCGAAGGCAGCGCCCCGATTCAAGAGACACAATCACGAAAAATACACTGAAAAGATTAGGAACAAAGCCAAAGACAAGGTGAACAAAGAAAGGACCTGCACTTATGCAACACTTTGCAGAGATTCCACCACCGATGAATGGTCGTTGTGGATCTACCGCTCTGAAGCTAAGACTTATCGATTCGTTGCCTACTCATGGGACGAAGTAGATGAAAAATGGGAAAAATCTTTCGAGTCGGACAAACGTCCTCTTTCGGGCCTTAAACATCATCTTGAATTCACCGCCGTGGGCAAAGATTGCCAGATCCTGAAGGGCAGGAAGCGTTGACATCAGTTCACGGTAAACCCGCAAACCGCGAGGCGAATAGGACAAAAATCTCTGCAATTGTTGTATACTCAATAAACCGGAGGCTTGAAAGTTTGTCGTTGTGACATTTGAGTCTCAAACTTCCTGCTGATGAAGGAGGTTCAACTCGTGTCAGCAATTCATAATCGTTATTTTCCCGACCAAATGCGAGTTCCCTGCAATACCGCTCTGAAATTGCTGCTCTTTGGCTTCTTCGTCGCATCTATTTCCGGTCACTTCTCCAGTTCGGCCGCGCTCGGTCTTCAGACGAGAGAGGAATGCGACAAATGTTGCCAGCACCAGGGCTTCGATGAATATTACACGGAACAGTGTAAACTGAAGTGCTTTCGAAATCACGACCATTGCGTTGGGCAAAAGTCGATGCGAACGCCCGCTGCTAAGCCTTCTGTCCAAGCACCCGCGCCACAGCCCCCGCCCTCGGTCCAAGCGCCACCACAACGCCCGCCCTCGGCCCAAGGACCGCCTCAACGCCCCCCTTCGGCCCAAGGACCACCTCAACGCCCGCCCTCGACCCAAGGACCACCACAACGCCCGCCTTCGGCCCAAGGACCCGGACGTGAGCATAAGGGAACCGCGTTCAGATGGCCCAATCCCCTGAATCTGGTCCCTGGACGAGAACGTGAAGCTGCGGCACAGATTTTGGCCATCAACGGAATTCCGCCTCAGAATCCCAGCTATGCGGCTGCTTTGCAGAGCGTGACCAATGTCTTGATGAACTTTGCGCGGGCCCATCCATCCGGCGGCAGGCTTCCGACGTCACAACTGGAACACATCCTGCGACAATTGAGGTAGTCAAAGGGCGTCCCCGGCAAACGACCCCGCAATGGAGTGCGAGAAGGCATATTGTTGTCACTCCGGTCAGGCTCCCGCATCGTGAGAACACAAGACCGTTATTGATGAAGCTTCCATTGCAAATCGGACTAGCGACAGCTATTTGGACAGCGGTAACGGCTATCCTGCTAGTTATGCCTGTGCCGCACCTTTCGGCCTCGAACTCCCCTGCGAAGACCGATAGTTCTCACCGACCGCAATTGATTCCATCACCGGCGGCGGATACAACCGAATCAGCCCCACTCTACCCCACCTGGTGGGGCAGCCCCCCGGCAATACCGAAGCAAGTTCCCTGCAAGGACCCCGGGAAGTGCGTCACGTGCCATGAGAAGACTTCAAGCATGGACATGAAACACGCGGTCGCATGTACCCGGTGCCACGGAGGAGACGCTCAAGCTAAGGACAAAGACGCTGCTCATGCCGGCCTGATCAAAGATCCCGGCGATCTGAAGAAGGTCAACAAGACTTGCGGAAAATGTCACCCGGAAAAGGCGCGCAGGGTAAAGCATTCTGCTATGGCACTGGCCCCGAGAATGATCAACCAGACTCGATTCGCTTTCGGCGCACAAAAAAGCCCTGAAGCCAAATGCGCAACCATCGACATCGGCGAGCTGAAGCAAGTCCCCGATCCGGCCGTTTCTCAGAAACCTCGGAGATGATTTATTGAGGCGCTCATGTCTGAGATGCCACCTTTACACAAAAGGTTCGCAGCGTTGGGGGGAACATCGCGGTTTGGGATGCTCGGCATGCCACATTGCTTACCCGAATAGCAGCGATGGGAAGCCGCGTGCCCACGCTGTGGTTCGGGATGCCGGGATTACCGCGTGCCTGAAATGCCATAACTCCAACCACGTCGGAGCAGATTATGTCGGGCTGTTCGAAAAAGATTTCGACCGCGGCTTCAGATCCCCAGTCACACAGGGACATCAAGCCCACAGAATTTATGGGTCCGAGCAGCACCGCCTGATGCCTGACGTTCATTTCCGCGCCGGCATGACATGCATGGTTTGTCATACGCTGGATGAGGTACATGGCACTGGAGAAATCCCCCGCTCGCCGTACAACCACGTAAAGATTTCCTGCAAGGGTTGCCACGTTCGCGGAGATCATCCGGCCATTCACAGAAAAAATAACGGGGAAATGATCTTGGCCCGAGGAATAGAGCGAAAAGTTCCCGCTTGGAATCCGCAGACTATCCCGCACAGTATAAAAATTCACCGGGAGAAGCTCAAATGTTCCGCGTGCCATGCTGCCTGGTCGTTTCAGGATTACGGCTTCCACCTCATGCTGGAGGAAAGAGCTGATTACTGGAAATGGGCCACCACCGCGGCCCAAAATGATCCGCAGGTGCAGAAGCTTCTGAAGCGCGAGATTGGCACTTATGCGGAATTGATACCTCCTTCAGGAGGGCGGATACCTCCGAAACCGACTGATAAATGGGACCCACCGGTTACAAGGGATTGGCTCACGGGCGAATCGCGGCCGGGCGCGTGGTTCAGAGGTTTCACCGAAAGAATATGGTCCCATCCTCCTCTCGGCTTGGATCGCCGCGCCAAGGTTTCCATAATGCGCCCAATGTATCAGTACGTGATTTCGCACGTGGATGCCGATAGCAATTTGCTTTTGGACCGCGAAATTCCAACTACCGGCGCCGGTCACCCCTCATTGATAATCAATCCGTACTCTCCGCACACCATTGCACCAAAAGGAAGGGCCTGTCAGGACTGCCACGGCAGTCCGAAAGCCGCGGGCCTTGGAGAGGGCCGCATGGGCATCGAGAAACCGGGATTCAGATCGGTATGGAGACGCGAGTCCCAGATCCCGGGGCGCAAGTTCCTTTGGGATGCGCTTGTGGACGGGAAGGGCAACCCGCTTCAGTGGAGCAGCCACCCGTCCGCGGGCCCCTTGGACGCTGAAACGGTCAAGCTGCTGCTCAACCCTCCACCTCGTCAGCGGGCCGAGTGGTCCAGATATTTAAGCGGGAACCGCAGCAGCCGACCTTGACAGTGGTCAGGCTCAAAGGTATCCTACAATACTCGATTTTCAAGCCTGGGTGGTTGTCTTTACTCGGTACTTTCACAGAAGGTCAAACATGAAAATCACGCGTGAACAAGTCGATTATGTAGCCCTTCTTGGCAGATTGGCTCTTGAACTTGAAGAAAAGGAAAAATACCTGGGTCAATTGGACGATATTCTCAAATATATGGATATGTTGGCCGAAGTACCCACTGACGACGTGGAACCCATGGCTGGCCCGGTCCAACTTTACACGCCATTGAGAGAGGATGAAGTCAAGCCCTCGCTTCGCGTGCAGGAGGCCCTCGCGAATGCCCCGGACCGGCACGACACATCCTTTCGGGTGCCCAAGGTCATAGAATAGATGAACCATTCGAACGAGGAATGATACGTTGGCAAATCTTCATCAAATGACTGCCACCGAACTCGCCCGAGTTCTTCGAGAGAAGAAGGCGAGCTCCGTCGAGATCACCAAGGCTTTCCTGAGTCGAATCGAAGCGCTTGAAGCAAAGGTCCACGCATTCATTACTGTTGCACCGGAACTCGCACTGGACATGGCCAAGGAAGCCGATCGCATGTTGGCCGGCGGACAGGGACGGCCATTGACCGGAATCCCTATCGCGGTCAAGGACAACATGTGCATTAAAGGGCTCAGAACCACCTGCGGATCGAAAATCCTTCAGAATTTTTTTCCCCCTTATGACGCGGAGGTGGTGCGTCGTTTACGCAAAGAAGGCTTGGTCATCCTGGGAACCGCAAACTGCGATGAATTTGCAATGGGATCTTCCACGGAGACTTCCTATTGGGGAACAACCCATAACCCCTGGAATCTGGACATGATCCCGGGTGGTTCAAGTGGGGGCTCGGCCGCGGCTGTGGCGGCTGGAGAAGCAGTTGTGTCGCTGGGGTCGGACACCGGCGGTTCCATCAGGCTGCCCGCGGCTTTTTGTGGAGTAACAGGGATAAAGCCTACTTATGGAGCAGTCTCCCGCTACGGGCTGGTTGCGTATGCATCGAGCCTCGACCAGATTGGCCCAATCAGCCGCGATGTTCATGACTTGGCCCTGCTTCTGAACTTGCTATGCGGTCATGACCCGAAGGATTCCACCTCCGTTCCCAGGGCGTACCCGGACTTTGCAGAATTCCTCGAGAAACCCGTCAAAGGTATGACGCTGGGTCTTCCCAAAGAATTCTTTAACAAACTGACCAACGCGGACGTGGAAAAAGTTATCGCGGAGACGCAATCGGTTTTCCGCGGACTTGGCGTGAGCTTCGTGGATCTGTCACTGCCGCACCTTGATTACGGTATTGCCGCCTATTACATCATAGCTCCCAGCGAGGCTTCGTCAAACCTGGCACGATATGACGGCGTCAAGTACGGCCACAGGGCCGCCAAGTTCGACAGCATGATCGACATGTATTGCAGGACGCGCGCCGAGGGCTTCGGCCCGGAAGTAAAACGGCGCATCATGCTGGGAACTTACGCGCTTTCATCAGGGTACTACGACGCTTATTATTTGAAAGCCGCAAAGGTGCGCACGCTCATCACGCTGGACTTCAAGAAAGCTTTCGAGAGTTGCGACGCTATCCTATGTCCAACCGCGCCGTCTCCGGCTTTTGCAATCGGCGAGAAGATAGACGACCCGATCCAAATGTATCTTACGGACGTTTTCACCATCCCTGTCAACATGGCAGGCTTGCCCGGCATGGCCATTCCGGCCGGCTTTTCCACGGACGGACTACCCGTAGGGTTGCAACTTATTGCTCCACACTTCGAGGAAGCTCGACTGATCCAACTGGCTGCGGCTTTCCAGAAAGAGACCGATCATCATCTAAAAAGACCCCCGTTATAGGATCAACCTATGGAATACGAAGCTGTAATAGGACTGGAGATCCACGCTCAACTTCTTACCGATTCCAAGGCGTTCTGCTCCTGCACGACTCGCTTCGGATCGGAGCCCAATTCGAATACCTGCCCTATATGCCTGGGGATGCCGGGCGTTTTACCGGTTTTGAATCGAAAAGCCCTCGAATTTACCATTCGCATGGCCTTGGCATGCAACTGCGATATCAAAGAAGTCAGCAGATTTGCTCGAAAAAACTATTACTACCCGGATCTCCCCAAGAATTACCAGATTTCACAATATGAACTTCCCGTGGCTGAACACGGATGGGTGGAAGTCGAAACAGAAGAGGGAATAAGACGCATAAGACTTACCCGAATTCACATGGAAGAGGATGCGGGAAAACTAATCCATGACGAAAACAAGCCCGTGTCGTATGTGGACCTTAACAGAACCGGCGTCCCCCTGATCGAGATTGTCTCCGAGCCCGAGATTCGCTCGCCGGAAGAAGCAGCGGCGTACTTGCGTGCGTTGCGGGCGATACTCGTATACCTCGAAATCTGTGACGGCAACATGGAGGAAGGGAGTTTCCGCTGCGACGCAAACGTTTCTATCCGCCCGAAGGGAGAAACGTACCTGGGCGTGAAGACCGAACTCAAGAACATGAACTCTTTCAGAAACGTTCAGCGAGGGCTCCAGTACCGAAATCGATCGGCAAATCGTTCAGGCAACGGAAGGGGAAAAAATCATCCAGGAAACTCGGCTCTTTGATGCCGCCACCGGGATGACCGTGTCCATGAGGAGCAAGGAACAAGCACACGATTACAGGTACTTCCCCGATCCGGACCTGTTGCCGGTGCACGTGGACCCGGAACTGGTGGAACGTATTAAGAGCGAACTCCCTGAACTACCCTCGCAAAAGAAAGATCGTTTTATCAAGAAGTTCGGGATACCACCTTATGACGCGGGAGTGCTCACCGCTTC
Organism: uncultured delta proteobacterium; assembly: GCA_963789265.1. Lineage (GTDB taxonomy): Bacteria > Desulfobacterota > Desulfomonilia > Desulfomonilales > Desulfomonilaceae > CAWBBA01. The sequence goes on from CAWBKB010000001.1 coordinate 1,975,827, forward strand.
CCGTGCAATGGCTGCATACTTTGAGGACACGGTGAGCCGGTTCCCCAGTCCAAAGATGGTAAGCAACTGGATCATGACGGAACTCATCGAGAGAACTCAAAGGCGAAGAGTCCCGCATAAGCAGTTGCCCGGTCTCGCCCAACCAGATGGCCGACCTGCTCAAATTGATTGACGACGGAACCATCTCGGGAAAGATAGCCAAGACAGTTTTTGAAGTGATGTATGCGACCGGTAGAGATGCCCGAGCTATTATAGAAGAAAAGGGCCTGGTGCAGGTTTCCGACACTGCCGAGCTGACAGCGATAATCAGCAAAATCCTGGATGATAATCCCGGTGAGGTCGCGAAATTCCTGGCAGGGAAGACCAAGGTCATGGGTTTCTTCGTAGGGCAAGTGATGAAGGCCACAAAAGGGAAGGCGAATCCTGCTGTCGTCAACCAAGTACTCACCAAAGAATTGAACTCCCGCTCGCTTGACATGTGACACTCAAAGATTGATTATAAATTCGGTGTACATCTGTGCACTTCACCAACACCAACGTGCATTTGCAGGTTCTCCTGAAAATAGATACAGGGATTTCCATGCAAGCCGGTTCGGAGGTCCCTGTGTTGCAGTGTGTGTTGTCGAGATCTTACATACGGCCGAGGTGACTCTTAGGTCATGTGGGGCAGGCTTTCCAGCCTGCCATGAGCCAGGTTAAGGAGCAAACAGGCTGGAAAGCCTGCACATGGGCATAACAGCATTTCCGCCGGCATCGGAATGTTCATCAGTCGAGACAAAAAGAGCTTGAAAGTCAGTGCGCTAAAATGGCATAATAGAAAATTGCGGCCACTACACACAGAGGTTCCACCCAACAGAAAATGGAAACAAAGCCCACAAAAATAGTTGTGTACTATTGCCATAATCTCGGGCTCTTTCAGAACGGAGATCAGAAGGACTTTGCCCGATCGCGGCCCGGCCTCAGCCTTGTCGCCATCCCCTGCTCCGGGAAGGTCGAAGCTCACCACCTGCTCAAGACAATGGCCTCGGGTGCTGAAGGAGTTCTCATCCTTGCATGCGCGGAGAAGGCCTGCCAGTACCTGGAAGGGTCTATGCGTGCCCGCAAGCGGGTTGGTTACGCCAAACGCTGGCTGGAACAAATCGAAATCGAACCTGAAAGGCTGGAATTTGTCAACTTTCCCCGCGGGGACGAGGAGACATTGGATCGAACTTTGAAGGAATTTGCTTCTAAATTGGAATCGTTCAGTCACAAGCCCGCCATCGCGAATGCCAAGGCTAGTTGACGACCCTTCAACCCTGAATTGGCTCCCGCCTGACTAAACCGGTAAAGGGCTCAGCAAGAGAGACCGCTAGTACCGGCTGTTCCGGCCAACCAAGGAGGAAGTCTGTGATTGTTGCGGAGCTTAAGCAAGTAAGTGAAATCAGGAAGATGATCGACAGGTATTCGTCAATCCTCGTGGTTGGATGCGATTCCTGCGTGGCAGAGTGCGCGGCGGGCGGCCGCAAGGAAACAATGCTTCTCGCAGCCGCTCTGAAGCTCTCCTACAAGAATGACAACCAGAACCCCACGATAACCGACGCATGTCTGGATCGCCAATGTGTAGATGACTTCATCGAAGGGATTGCGCATCAGGTCCCGGAACACGATGTGATCCTCTCTTTGGGTTGCGGCGCGGGCGTCCAGGCCTTGGCCCGAGTTTACACGGACAAGCCCATTATCCCTGCTCTGGACACGCTCTTCATAGGCGAGACCGAGATGAGGGGGATTTGGCAGGAGAATTGTCTTGGTTGCGGTCAATGCAAACTGGGCTACTTCGGCGCGGTATGCCCGGTAACACGATGTTCCAAAAAGCTTATGAACGGACCTTGCGGCGGGTCCAAGGGCGGCCGGTGCGAGGTTCACCCGGACATTCCTTGTGGCTGGGAGATGATAATGCGCCGCTTGGAGACCTTGGGAGAGTTGGACAGACTCAAAGAGTACGTGCCGCCGGTGAACTGGTCAACATCTCACTCGGGCGGACCACGTCGCGTTGTCAGGGAGGATCAAAAACCGTGAAGACCGAAAGCCGTCTCGAAAAGGTCCTTAGCGCAGGACATTTTGCCGTGACCGCAGAGTGCGGCCCGCCCAAAGGCGCCGACGTCGCGGCGCTCGAAATAAAGGGAAAAATTCTTCTGAATCGCGTCGATGCGGTCAATGTTACCGACAATCAGACAGCCATTGTAAGAATGTCTTCCCTGGCCGCTTGCACGATCTTGAAAGGGCTCGGGCATGAGCCGATCCTTCAGATGGTTACCCGAGATCGGAACAGGATTGCACTCCAGAGCGATCTCTTCGGAGCTTACGCTTTGGGAATCCGGAATGTCCTGTGTCTCACTGGAGACCACCACTGCTTCGGCAACCAGAAGGAGGCGGCGGGCGTCTTTGATCTCGATTCCATTCAGCTCTTGAAGACGGTTCGAGACATGCGGGACCAGGGGAAAATAATCGGCGGCGAAGACATTCAGGTTCCTCCGAAACTGTTTATCGGCGCTGCTGCAAATCCCTTTGCGGACCCGCCGAACTGGCGGGTGGTCAGACTTGCCAAGAAAGTCGCGGCAGGTGCGGATTTCATCCAAACGCAATGCGTGTTCAACTTGGACCGTTTTTCAGAATTCATGAATCAGGCTCGCGATATGGGGCTAACCGAACAAGTGAGCATCCTGGCCGGAATTACACCCATGAAAGGTGTGGGCATGGCCCGTTACATGGCGTCCAAAGTCGCGGGAATGGATGTGCCCGAAGATACTATCAAGAGAATAGCCGGAGTTCCCAAAGATAAGCAGGCTGACGAAGGGATCAAGATCGCAGTGGAGACGATCCAACAGGTCCGCGAAATCAAAGGAGTGGCCGGAGTCCATCTCATGGCCATAGAGTGGGAGCAGAAAGTGCCGGAGATCCTCGAAGCAGCAGGGCTGGCCGAAAGGCCTGCCTAATGCTGTTGAATTAAGGTGCCGACCCTGGATGGGGCACCCTATCCGTCATTCCTGCGCATGCAGGAATCCAGTCCCGCAAGACGCACGGCTGGACCCCGGATCGAAGTCCGGGGTGACGGCATCGAGTGACGTAGGGTGCTGGTGACGCCGCATGGCATGCGGAGAAACCGCACCAATTGCGGAGGATAAATAGCGTCTCCTGCTTCGAGTCCAGGATCACACAGCGGCCTGAAGGACTCTTCGCTAGTTCAACAGTATTGGAAAGACTAGCCGTCCCATAAACGGCTGAGACGTTCTCGTGTAAAAGAGTCGGACGATGCCTAAAAAATACCACATCGATGTTCATAACACTCCGAACCGATATCCCGTGATAGGTCGATCCGGTATTGTGGACTGGGGTGAAGGTTGTCTGAAGTGTGCAAAATGTGTCAAACTTGAATGCGTATACGATGTGTATCGTCAAAGATACTTTTCAGCGGATATAATGAGCGATACCATCGACGAGCTCTGCAAGGGATGCTTCCGTTGCGTACAGGGCTGTCCGAAGCGCTTGATCCACAAGACAATTAATCCGGAGTATGAGAAACTCGGAGACGACGTTTATACACCGGATATCATCGCTATCACCTGGGAACAAGCCAAATCCGGCAAGATTCCCGTTTCGGGTGCGGGTTACGGCGGCTCTTTTTCCGGCCCCGGTTTCGACTCCATGTGGACGGATATGAGCGAGATCGTCCGGCCCACCAGAGACGGCATACACGGTCGGGAGTACATTTCCACTGTCATCGACATCGGTCGTAGGCAATCCGTGCTTCAGTTCGACCGGGATGGAAAACTCCTCTCCGAACCGCTTCCTTCCATCAAGGTTCCAATACCCATTCTTTTTGACATTCTCCCTTTTGGCGATCTCTCCTCGGAAGTCTGGGAGGCAATGGCTGCGGCCGCTGCCCGAATCCAGACGCTCATGGTAGTTCCCGAGCTTCAGGCAAAAGAATTGTCGCATCATGCACACTCCTTTGTTCCTTTCCTGGAAAGTGACCGGATCGATTACGAGTGGGTGAAGGGATTCCAGATGGTGGAAATCCCGGACATGCCCGGTTCCCTCGCAACGATGGCCTCTCTGAAGAGTGCCAAGCCTGAGTTGCTGGTGTCGATTCGTATGCCTGCGATTTCTTCTCAGGAGAATCTCCGTCGCGTAATCGAGTTCGCCCGAGCCGGGGTTGATCTCATACACTACGTTGCAGACGAGAGAGGATACGAGCCAGGAGTCACAAACGGTCTCCACCTCAAGGACATCATAAAAGAGGTTCACACCGCCCTTCTCCAGGAAGGATTGAGAGATGAGATCACCTTCATGGCATCCGGTGGTATCGCAATGGCCGAGCATGTCATCAAATCAATGCTCTGCGGTGCGAACCTAGTGGCGGTCGATGTCCCACTCTTAATCGCCCTTGAATGCCGCGTATGTCGCAACTGCCGTGAAGAGGCGGAATGCCCGGTTCGCATAGCAGAAAGCAACTCCCGGTGGGGTTCCCAACGAATAGTCAATCTTATGGGAGCATGGCACAATCAGATGCTGGAGATGATGGGAGCTATGGGTATTCGTGAGGCGAGAAGATTAAGAGGTGAGCGGGGCCGCGTCATGTTTATGGAAGATCTTGAGAACGACACGTTCGCTCAGCTTTTTGCCCATCGCGATTCATTATAAGGGACGGTCCTCAATGGATTATAAGAACGTATGGAGCGAGGTCCCTCGCGCGGAAGTTGTAAATACGCCGTCGAGGTTCGGCCACGCCCTGGGAAAGTATACGGTAGTTGTCTCGGACGCCTGCAACGACTGCTTGAAGTGCGTGGCTGTCTGTCCGGAAAGCGTGTTCGCCGCTCAAGGAGGGAAGCTCAATCCTCCCAGGGACCATCTCTGCCTTGGCGTTGATTGTTCCGCAAAATCGAACCGCTGCGTGCGCAACTGCCCGGCGGGCGCAATTAGGGTGGGACTGAACCCCAGTTCCCGCGCCCTGGGTGACAAAAGATGGACGTCCGATCTTCTCATGAGCACTTGGTACATGGCCGGAAACCGGCTCGCTTCCCAAAAATGGCATTGAATATCGGATTGGCGCGTCCAAAGGCGGATTTGACAAGTTGCGCTTTGTTTTTCCCAAGAAATTGCCGAAACCAGGTTTGGACAAGGCCAAGATCGACACGTCCGTCTGCCTTAACAAGAGAGGTGACGGCAGACCGAAAATCACGATTCCCATTCCGATTTACGGCGGCGGCATGTCATTCGGGTCCATCAGTCAGATCACCATGCTGAGCCGGATCAGAGCGTTCGCCGCATGGGGTTCATTCACTTGTACCGGCGAAGGCGGTTATCCCGAGGTCCTATACCCGTTCGACGATCACATCATCACTCAGGTAGCCACAGGACTCTTCGGAGTAAGGGAAGAGACCATTCAGCGAGTGAAGATCGTTGAATTCAAGTATGCTCAGGGCGCGAAGCCCGGCCTGGGAGGACACCTTCTCGGCCCAAAAGTCACCGAAGCTGTGGCGAGGATAAGGGAAACGATTCCCGGTTCGTCACTTTTCAGCCCTTTTCCGTTTCACTCGGTGTACTCCGTTGAAGACCACAAGAAGCATATCGACTGGATCAAGGCAGTCAACTCCGGAGCGTTGGTTTCGGTGAAAGTATCAACTCCGTCGGATGTCGATATGGTCGCGGTGGGCTCTTACTACGCTGGGGCACACATCATTCACATTGACGGATCGTACGGCGGAACCGGAGCCGCGCCGGAGGTAGCGAAGAAGAATATCGCCATGCCGGTGGAGTATGCGATTCCTAAGGTCCACAACTTTCTCGTGAATGAGGGAGTACACGATCACATCACGCTCATAGCTTCAGGAGGAATCCGGACAGCCTACGATATCGCGAAAGCTATAGCTCTCGGCGCGGATGGTGTTGTCACCGGGACATCCGAGCTGGTCGCTCTTGAGTGCATCCGTTGTCATAACTGTGAAAGCGGCCGTGGTTGCGCCCACGGTTTGGCCACCACCGACCTGGAGCTTGTAGGGCTGATGGATCTTGCCTGGGGCAGCCAACGCATTATCAACATGCTCAAGTGCTGGGGCGATCAATTGAGAGAAATCCTGTTCCGATTCGGCATGTCCAGCATCAGAGAGCTAACCGGCAGGACAGACGTCCTTGCTCATCTGGACTACAACTCCGACGTGCCGGATGACGATATTCGCCGGCAGGTTGGATGAGGTGGAAGATGAATCACAGCGGCTCCTTTGCTGAAAAAATATTGGCCGGTCGCCTCAGAGAATTCGGACCCGTCGACTTTGATCGCAACGTCAAACCCTCAGACGAGGGTGGCTGCGGTGTTACAGGGTTCGCGTCCAACGTGCCTCTGGCCGGCAGGCATATCTTCGAACCGTCGGTTCGGATGCACAACCGCGGAAACGGCAAAGGCGGCGGCATAGCGGCTGTGGGTATGAATCCCGATATGCTGGGAGTCACCCGCGAAGTCCTTGATTCACATTACATTCTTAATGTGGCCCTGCTGGACCCGGAATGCCTCGAATCTCTGAAAGAGACCCTGATCACTCCTTTCTTTCAGGTAGCCAAAGAAGAGATAATCGGCCACGTGCCCGATTATCGTTCAATCGAAGGTCTCGAAGTGAAGCCCCCCGACATTTGGAGGGCCTTCGTGAGGGTGAAGCCCGGGCCACTGAAGCAATTCATCGAAGAGAACGGCTTGCAGGGCATGCCGGAGAGATATGCCGAAGACGAGTTTGTGAGCCGTAACAGCGCTCGCCTCAACAAGAAGTTTTACAGTTCTCTTGGAGAGAAAGCAGCCTTTGTGCTTTCCCACGGGCGAAACGTCATGATCTTGAAGATCGTGGGTTATGCCGAAAACGTGGTCAGATATTATAAGCTCGAAGACTTCCAAGCTTATGTCTGGATCGCCCATCAGCGCTATCCCACACGCGGACGAGTGTGGCATCCGGGCGGGGCTCACCCTTTCACGGGTCTCAACGAAGCCCTAGTCCACAATGGGGACTTTGCCAATTACCACGCGACCACCGAGTATCTCAAGCAGAGGGGACTCGTACCTCAGTTCATGACGGATACCGAGGTCAGCGTCATGCTGTTCGACCTCTGGAGCCGCGTCTACGGGTACCCGCTTGAAGTGATTATCGAGGCATTAGCTCCCACCGGTGAACTCGACTTTGACCTGCTTCCGGCCGAGAAACAGGTTCTTTACGAGAGGGTCCAGTCCACGCACATCCATGCGTCGCCTGACGGCCCGTGGTTCTTCATTATCGCTCGCAACATTCCGGAAACCAATACGTATCAGCTCCTCGGGATTACCGACACATCCATGTTGCGGCCTCAGGTGTTTTCCTTGTACGACGGAGAAGTCCAGATCGGCCTTGTCTGTTCGGAAAAACAAGCCATAGATGCGACCCTCCGATCTCTTGCCTCCGAAGACCCGCGCTTCAGCCCGGTCGCTGACAAGTACTGGAATGCGCGCGGCGGTTCTTCCTCGGATGGCGGTGCGTTCATGTTCGACGTGACTCCGGGTGACAATGGTTCGCACTCGCTGGCCTGCTTCGATAAATTTGGGAAACAAGTTGAGGTAGAACCTCGTAAGCCTCTGGACATCACCCTGCCTGTCGTTCAGCCGGATGGCTACGAGGCCGAAATCGAGCCTCTTCTGACCGCGGCCCTCAAATACAAAGATGCAGGGAAGATCCTCGGTGTGTTTCGAGCGCACGCCGCTTCCTGGGATTACAACAGCTTAAGGTGGGTTGTCCGCCGACTCGGCCGTAAGGCACGCCATGACAAAGAATTTCTTGGCCTGATCATCGACGCTTTAACCCTGATTTTGGACAGACGCTTTCCCATAGCGGAAAAGAAGCGCTCCGCAGTGATCCGCATTGTAACAGATGAACTCTACTCGGTTTTTAAAGCGTTGCCCAGAATTAGCGATCCGATCAACATAGGCTACTTCAGTCTCTTGGATTTTGAGACGCGCAAGGACCTACGGCCGCCTATCGCCATAGAGCGTACGCTGGTGGTGGACGCGAAGGATTTTGAACCCGAAGGTGACTATTGCGATGCAGTCCTTATCGCGGATGCGTATCGTCTCGGCTGGAGGAAATTCATCGTCTTCGACCTCCGGGGGCAACGTTTTGAGGGTTGCGGCTTCGGTCCATTGACTGCGGATGTTAAGGTCGACTTGTACGGCTCCTCTGGCGATTACGCAGCCAGCGGCATAGATGGAATGGAGCTGCACATTCACGGCAATGCTCAGGATCAGTTAGGCCAGATAATGAAGCGAGGGCTGCTGGTAATTCATGGGGACGTCGGCCAGTGCTTCATGTACGGCGCCAAAGGCGGAGCCACCTTTGTCCTGGGAAATGCAGCCGGACGGCCCCTCATAAATGCTGCCGGACATCCTCGTGTGGTGATCAACGGCACCGCTCTGGATTTCCTTGCGGAAAGCTTCATGGCAGGAGATCCGCTCAATGGCGGCGGATTTGTCATCGTAAACGGCCTCACCATGGACGAAGACGGCCGCATTATCTTCTTGGAACGTCCCTACCCCGGCTCGAACCTCTTCTCCCTCGCATCAGGTGGTGCGCTGTACATACGTGACCCGCATCGGACCACGGTTGAGGAGCAGTTGAACGGCGGGCGCTACTCCGAACTTTCCGAAGCGGACTGGGACCTGATCCATCCATATCTTGTCGAGAATGAAAAGCATTTCGGCATCAGAGTGGACCAGCTCCTCACTGTGGACGGCGTACGGCGGACTCCTCAGGAGGTCTATCGCAAGGTGGAAGCGGTTCCTCTGGCAGTGTTGACACAAATCCCCGATACTGACGATTCGGTCTGGGACGCGAAAGCGGCACGAGCTGCGGTTTAGAGCAATTTCCAAGCAATGATGTCCCCGCGGTTCGCTGCCTAGTATTTTAAGGTGTCAGCACGACGTTCTTGCAGATAGCTGAATAACGTCACCCTCTCGTAAGCGAGAACCTGTAGGGGCGAATGGCATTCGCCCAGGGCGACCGCCGGGCGCCCCTACCATGCTGGATCGAAGTCCGAGGTGACGGTTCCATTCTCCAAACCGGATAAGAATTCTTGCGTCTTTTGCTATAAAGGAGATATCGGGGTCAATCGCATAAGGAATGTGCCCCTCTTCAGCCCTCAATTACATGCCCGAAAATACCGAGCATAGAAAACGGCAGGATTCATTGATTTCAGCAGAAGAAAACCGCGCGATGTTCGACAGGATCGCGGGCTACTACGACGGGACCAATAAGATCCTTTCCCTGGGATTGGACGGCTTCTGGCGTCGTCGTGCGGTCCGATCTCTTTCCCCTCACGCCGGCGGGAAATACCTCGATGTGGGATGCGGCACAGGCGATGTCTCTATTGAGATCCTCAAGCAAGCGCCCGGAAGCACTGTAGTCGGCATTGACCCTTCTGACAAAATGGTTGAAATAGGCCGGGACAAGGTCAATGGCGCCGGCCTTCAGGACGCGATCTCGCTGGGCATCGGCGACGTCCTCGATCTCGATTTCCCCGACAATTGCTTTGATGGGGCAATAACTTCCTTTTGCATAAGGAATGTGACGGATCGAACGCGGGGCCTCGCGGAGATTTGCAGAGTTGTCCATCCGGGCGGCCTGCTGGTCATCCTGGAGCTTACCGAGCCTTCCGGTCCTGTGATGAAGCCTCTATTTAGAATCTACGCCAACGTGATCATGCCCATTGTTACAAAGGTAATGTCTTCGGTCTCCGCGTATCGGTATCTGTCGGATTCGATGGCTCATTTCCCCCGAGCTGAAACATTTCTCAACCTCATGGCCGAGACCGGTTTTGTCGGTACCCGGCACACGCAAATGACCGGCGGAATTGTGACTCTATTTGTGGGACAAGTACCTTCTGATACCGATTCGCATCCGAGTAAGTGACACCGTGTTTCCGGTGGGGGCGGGTTTCAAACCCGCCCTTACACGTCGTCATGCACGCGGACGCGGGCATCCGGTATTGCGTCGGGCATGGCCCGACCTACCTCCCATAGGCGCTAACTTAACGGCATGCTTTGGACCCGTAAGATCCCCTCACCCTGCCCTCTCCCGCCAGGGGAGAGGGTTTTCAGAATCTCCTCCCTCGATGGGAGGGGCCAGGGGGAGGGTGACAGCCTATTGGAATTTCTATGCACGGTTACAATAAGTTAACGCCTATGAGGCGGAGCCTGGGAACCAGGAAACAAATTGTTCGATACGGAAGTCGAGATTACAACAAAAGGGCTTGGAAAGTCAACAAGAAGTGCAGGATCTCGGGCCGGGGCCCGCATCGATCCGCGGCATGTAGGGGCGGACACGCGGGGCCGCCCCTACAATTGATTCCCGCAGTACACACCACCGGGTATTTTCAGGTGAAGCGCGGGAGAACCGCATCATTCGAGTCATACCACGCCTTTGGCGTGGTTCATTCCGCATCATACGGAATTGTTTCGCGTTCCCGGGCTCTGCCCGGGAATGCCTGCGTTGGAGGCTCTGCCTCGACTATGGTAGTGAAATAAAGGCAGTTTGCGGGCAGAGCCCGCGAGATATGAGTTCCCAGGCTGAGCCTGGGAACCAGGAGAATGGACGGAAAATTGTCGTTGCGAGGAGCAAAGCGACGAAGCAATCTCGGTTCTGGGCGCTCTCCGGCAATGAGATTGCTTCGCTTTGCTCGCAATGACAATCTCTTGCCGCGCGTAAGTGAATGCTTACTGTGCCGGCTTTTCTACTTGACAGGTACAGTTGCAGGTGGGAGCTTAATGGCAGGACAATGAGCGGTCATGCTGACATGTCTTATGAGATGCTGATATTGCAAATGTTCCTTTCTGTCCGAAGCCAAAGCCAAGGAACTCAATCGAACAATGAAGCCTACGGTATACATTGAGACCACGGTGATCAGCTATCTCACTGCAAGACCGAGTCGTGATTTGATCATCGCGGCCCACCAGCAAATCGCACATGAGTGGTGGAACACCGCACTACCCAATTTCGAGCCCTTCATTTCCCCCATTGTATTGGAAGAGATATCAAGAGGAGATACGAATGCGATAGCTTTGAGATTCGAGAGTATCTCCGATCTTACTCTTTTGGAGGTCTTGCCGGAGGTACGCGATCTTGCAGAGTCATACTTTTCCGCAACAGAAATCCCTGAGAAAGCAAGAGCAGATTCGTATCATCTCAGTTTAGCCTCCTGGCATGGCATGGATTTCTTGGTTTCTTGGAATTGTACCCACATCGTAAGTGGTAGAGTAAAGAAGATTATCGAGCAGATTAACTCCGTGTATGGGATAAGAACTCCGATAATCTGCACTCCGGAAGAACTCATGGAGGCCTGACATGTCGAGAGATCCTATAATAGACGAAGTCCGGAGGATTCGGCACGAGATCGAAGCGGAGTGCCAGGACGACCCTCACAAGTACTATGAACATGTCCGGGGCATTCAAGGGCAATACAAGAATCGACTTGTCCGGCGGAAGCCGCAACCGGCTCTGCCAGAACACCAATTGCCAATCCAGAGCCGGTAGGATTTGGCGGAGCTGCGGAACGCGGATTTTGTTTCTCGTTCCCGCGCTCTGCCCCATAGGCGCTAACTTAACGATTTATTCCCCCCTTTCGTAAAGGGGGGCCAGGGGGGATTTTAGGATAACCTATTGAAAATCCCCCTAAATCCCCCTTTAGAAAAGGGGGACTTTGATGGCCCTTAGCCCGTTGGACCTTCTCAGAGGTAACGAGATGCTCTTAAGATAGCGCCTATGAGGCTGAGACGCGGAACTAGAATACGATAGTAATCGCGGGATAACAAAATGACTTGGTGGCGACGGGCATCCTGCCCGTCCGTCAGCGACAGGCTGTCCCGCGTCTCGCGGGACTGACCGCCATTCGTCATCCTGGCCCCTTATTCCGGTATGGTAGGGGCGAATGGCATTCGCCTTGGGCGACCCCCGCCGGTCGCCCCTACAGTTCCCCGCGTAGTCGGACACGACGACACGTAGGGGCGGGTTTAAAACGCGCCCCTACTCGGTGTCACTTGCTTGATAGCGGGCGGTATTAGATGGACAATCCGCTGAAAAGTTTCGCTCACTTATGACCTTTACATATTTCTGATTCGTGGGCTATTTCTTCATGGATCTGACTATAGGCTTCCCCTTCCTTATCCTGACATCGAGTACCTTGGGTTCACTCGAAACTATGCGAATATTCGGCACAGATCTCTTAGAAGGGTTTAATCCCGCAACTACCGGGAGCACAGCAGTATAGATACCTGGTGGAAGAGTGATCTCCTCTCCGGGGTTGACGCTGAACACGCCCCCATGATCGCCACGGACTTCAATCTTCTCCACAGTCCGAGTCTTCAGGAGTTTCGCATACCTGGAGATGGCCGAATCCACATCGGCCGGTCTGTCCACCGTCAGTAAAAGGCCGTTGGTCTTGTCGACAACGTGCGAGTAGCCTGCCTGAGTCTTTTTCCTCATCCCAAGACCGACCACATCGACTCCGATCTTGTCCTTGCCTGTGTATTGCTTAGCCGCCCTGGCGACCTGCTTGGAAGCACACCTCGTCGTGCCTGCCGTCACAATTACTATCCTTGGCCTCAGGGTCTCGATACCCCCGAAATCCTTCTTCAACGAATATGCAGCCGCAGCGCACGGATTGTTACGGCCTCCAAAGTCCGCGCGGTCCAACTTGTCCTTCAGGTGCGAAAAGGGTGAAGTAGTCCAATCGTAAAGTATATGGCTCAGGCACATCTCTCCCCGCCGCTTCTTACTCCCATTCGGCTGCGTGCACAGAAAGTCTCTTACCGCAATCTTTGATCCCGGGGTCAGGTGTCCGGCTAACTTCGCCACAAAATTTTCAGCCGACTGCCTCCTTGACGGAGTCCAGGGCTTGACTTTACGAGCCATCACAACCGAGTCGTCCAGGATCACCATCAACCCCCATTTGGTGGGTGTTCCGGAATACTTGTGGATCCTAACAAGCAGCGATCCGGGCAACTGAAACTGTTCCGGCTTACCGGCTTCCTGGGATGAACGATTTTTGCTCTTCGCAGCCGATTCGGTAACACTCTTTTTCAGCGCTCGTGCTTCCGCTAACTTGGCTGTCTTCTCATGGTGGGGCGACGGTACCGTGTCCCAACTTGAAAGTCCGGGAACCGAAGGCTTGCCGGGAACGCGTTTAGCCTTTTTCGCAGACTTCCCTCGTTTCTCGGTTGCGGTCGCACCAGGCTCCCTCGTAACAATTACAGGAGTTTCAACGGTTTTGGGACCGGAGCCTGTATTAGTTTCGGCCTTTGAGGGCGGTGTCACCCTCGCTTTGTTTGATTTAGGCACCTCTTGTCCCGGCTTCGGCGCAGGGGGAGGAGGCTGTTCGGAGGGCGCGGTCTTCGGTGCATTTTCTGAACCGGCCGAATGTGATTTTTCAAGCGACGGTAGTAGAACTTTAGAGGCGTTCACCGGACTCGCGCCCACGCCTTCGAAGAGGTTGGTCGGGGAGAACAGATTGTTCTCCGGAACCCGACTAAATACAGGCGCAAGTTGCCGGCTCTCAACGGAGGGACTTTTGTGGCGAATCACCGGGACGAGGATACCCAGAACGTACCCCACTACCAACGCGACCGCCAATGCAGCCGCTACACCTATGGCCTTCAAGGGCAGGTCCTTGGCGCTTTTCTTATTGGAAACCGTAGACGACCCTGCTTTCTGGGCTTTTCTTTGCTTGTCGTCGAGGGGTTGATCCGCCATGATAGCCCCCTTTTGAGGTCCGGGGCGAGCAGTAAGCCGAATCCTGTTCCCGGCAAGCCGGGTGGCGATCATTCATCTAGGACGACGGTTACCCGCCGCCTCAAGCGACCTACCCGGAAGCATCGGACGGGCCGCCCTCGAGCGCTTCCCTATTCGGTCTTGCTCCGGATGGGGTTTACCTGGCTTCTCGTGTTACCACGGGAACCGGTGAGCTCTTACCTCACCCTTTCACCCTTACCTCCGGAATCACCGGAGGCGGTCTGCTTTCTGTGGCACTTTCCTTGAGGTTACCCTCACCGGGCGTTACCCGGCATCCTGCCCTTCGGAGTTCGGACTTTCCTCCCGCGCTTAATCGCGCCGGCGATCGCCTTGCTGCCCCAGACACTGCGCCTTATATGACATGCGGCGAAAAAAAGCAAGCTATCAACCAACCGAAAATCCTTGAAATACTAACAATTGTATTGTAGGATCTAAGCGGTTTATGAGCTTCTTGTCAAAGGAAGCAGGTTATGCTCCGATATCAATCTGTTGCAATTTTCCTCCTCTTCGTGATCCTCACTTTTTCCAATGCCTATGGTGCGGTCGGTTTAGCGGATCAACTGAAGTACTATAATTTCAATTTGTACCCCATTCCTTGCCGAGCCAATAATATGATTCTGCGCGACCTCAAGGGACGTGAAATTAGTCTGGCAGGGCTCCGAGGAAAAGTGGTTATCCTAAATTTTTGGAAAGTCGATTGTCATCCTTGTTCCATGGAAAAGCCCATTTTGGAGAGAATTTACCGCAAAAATGCGCCTCGCGGCCTCGAAATCGTGGCAGTGAATCTTGTTGACAGCAGAGATCGAATACTCAACTACGTTCAAAGAGGCGGATACAGCTTCACTTTCGCGTTTGATCCAACCCAGCGGTTTTCAATCAGACAACAGGCTCTGAGATCCGGGGTGCCGGCCACTTTCGTGGTGAATTCAAATTCCGAGGCTATATACGAGGTTCCGGGCGTGCCGACCACTTATTTGATCAATCGGCAAGGTGAAGTGGTAGGAAACGCCATCGGGCTTACCAACTGGGAAGAGCAGCCGCTGACGAACTTGCTGGAATCGCTGCTGGGTCGGACTCCTGTGATAGCCGCACAGAATTCCGGCTCGTATTCCGGGGCAGCACAGCAGGGGCCGGTTCAGGCACCGCGGACAGCGGGCTCGAGCCGAGGGAGAGAGCAAGGACCGCGGGTCTCTCCGGAGGTCCGAGTACAAGCATCTCCGCAGGCAGGCAGCCAGAAAGAGGCAGCGCTTCCCTTCCAACCTTCGAAAGCCCCCCGGAGGCCGGTGACCAACACGCCGGCCGTGTCTCAGGGCTCGCGCGGCCCAAGCTCCGTTCAAGCCCCTACTCTGCCGCAAGCATATCAGCCGCCGCAATCGGCTCTACGCACTCATAAGAAGCACGAACCAACGCGTTCCGTCAGAGCTAAGCAAAGGACTCCGAGAGCCTACAATCCCTCGGCAAACGTATCCCGGTCATCAATCAAGCCGCCGACAATCGGGGCCGTCGGCTCGCGAAGACCTCTCGCTGTGACAAATCATTCGGCTGCCGTTGCACCCCGGCCCTTCGGCTCGACCGTTCCTTCTACAGCCCCGGGCTCCAGCCAAATGCCGTATCTGCCTCCCGCAAGACCTTATGATACTTCGAGTCCATCACCGCTACGTGCAGGAACGAATGTGGTCCCGGACAAGAACGGCACCGTGACAGCCAGAATTCCCGCCAATGGTCCCTATCCCGGGTTCGATCATTTTGGCACGACCGGAAGATCAGCCACCCTCCCGCCGGCGCAGCCCCTAAGCCCCAGTAACCCGTTCGGTGGATTTATCCTGGATTCATTCGGAAGAACTGCTCGGCAAGTTACGCGAAGCGGGCCGCCTCGAGCTGTGGATCAACCCGCCTCGTCAATATTCGGACAAATAGGCAAAGATGTTCAAGACTTGGCGTCGGGGATCAAGGACTCGGTAACCAGGATTACGCCCAGACAATGATTTGAAAGCAATCCATTATACGCCTTAGAGCGGTTATCGAATTTCTTGAAGTAATCTCAGACCAATGGTGGCCAAACGAGTGACAATCCTGGAAAGGATATGGTGGGACAGGCATTCTGCCTGTCCCGCGTCCCGCGGGATCACCCCGGACTCCGATCCGGCCTATGTAGGGGCGGACCTGCGTGTCCGCCCAGGGCAGACACATGGGTCTGCCCCTACAATTGATGCCCGCGTGCGCGGGCATGACGACAGGCAATCCCGCCTCCTGGGCGGGACTGTCCCACTGAAAACGCGGTGTCACTTGTTTAAAAGTGAATCGGTATCGGACCGCTATCCGATGCATCCAAAGGAATTTCTGTGCAACTGGAAGACATAGACCGAGATTGGGATCTAATCGTGATCGGCGGCGGAATCACCGGCGCGGGGATTCTATGGGAGGCGACGCGACTCGGCCTGAGGACTTTGCTTGTCGAGCAGAAGGATTTCGCGTGGGGAACATCCAGCCGATCCGCCAAATTGGTTCACGGTGGCCTCCGATACCTCAAGGAAGGGAAATTCTGGTTAACCTGGGAGTCGGTTAGAGACCGTGAAAGGTTGCTGAAGGAGGCGCCGGGACTCGTCGAGCCTCTTGAGTTCCTCATGCCGCTATATGAAGGAGCAGGGCCCGGAAGGCTTGCCATGAAGGCCGGTCTAATGGTGTACGACCTGATGGCCGGCACGACGCGACATGGATTCGTGCCGGCCGCGGAAATCGCCTCTTTGATTCCTGGTATCAAACGAGAGGGCCTGAGAGGCGGGTTTCGCTTCATGGATGCCCAGGTGGATGACGCGCGGCTCGTACTGCGGATCGTTCGGGAGGCGATCCGAGCCGGTGCATCTGCAACGAACTACACGTCCGTGGTGGAATTGAGCCGCGATGCACGCGGCCGCGTTGTCGGAGCGGTTCTGGAAGACACTGAAACACGCAGTACAAGGGAAATTCAAGCGCGAGCGGTGATCAATGCTACCGGTGTCTGGGCCGAACGGTTGCACCGCTCCCCCGAACCGGGTAAGCATCTTCGACCGTTGCGTGGAAGCCACCTAGTCTTTCCCCGATCTGTATTGCCTGTCGATCAGGCTATTGCCTTGATACATCCGACGGACCGTCGCCCGGTATATGTTCTGCCGTGGGAAGGAGCGGTCCTGTTCGGCACCACGGACCTGGACCATACAGAGGACCTGTCTGTGGAGCCTTCCATCACCATTGAGGAAGCATCATATCTTATGGAATGCCTCAGAGACTTTTTCCCATCCTTGGGAATTTCGCAGGCTGACTGCCTGTCCACTTTTTGTGGGATAAGACCCGTGCTTAGCGCAGGGAAGCTCGACCCTTCCAAGGAATCGCGAGAGCACGTCGTCTGGGTGGACAACGGATTGGTAACTGTCACAGGAGGCAAACTTACCACTTTTTACCGGCTGGCCGCGGACGCTCTAGCCGCTGCCAAGCCTTTTCTGTCAGGAGCTGCCGGCAAACCACAGAGTCGTCCTCTCTTCGCTCGGCCCACTGAATTGACCGAGCCCGCGAAGGCGATTCCCGAACACTTGGCAACTCGCCTCTTCGGACGATATGGGCTGGATGCGCTGGATTTGCTGAGCATGGCCCATCCGGAAGACTTGGAAGCCATACCGCATTCCCGAACTTTATGGGCCGAGTTGCCCTTTGCCGCGAAGTTTGAGCAGGTGCGACACCTTTCCGACCTGTTGCTCAGGCGAGTTCGCATCGGCCTTTTGACCCCGCTAGGTGGAGAGGATTTGATGGGGCGGATCAGGTCTCTTTGCGAACCGTCGCTCCCTTGGGACGCCAACCGATGGGACGACGAGATAGGGACTTACCTGCGTCACTGGAAGACCGCTTACGGCGTACCGGAAGGAAAAGGCGAGCATAGTGTCGCGTCCCGCTAACAACTTGCGTATCCGATGATGTGAGCCCTTCGGGGAAGTCTTGACAAAACGGATGAGGCCCGGCATGCCGTGCCTCGCATGAGCATAGGACCATACAGCAAAAAGTGGTTCCCGAAAGAACTGTCGTCACTCGTGGTGCGGGTCGGCACCTAATTTAGATTGGTGGGACAGTCCCGCGAGGCGCGGGACAGCCTGTTTATTGTGGACGACGGGCAAGATGCCCGTCCCACTCCAAGATGCCCATCCCCACTGTGCGGGATGTCCGTCCCCACCAAATCATTTTCTTTTTCCGTGATTACTTTTGAGACTCCCTATAAGATCACAATTTCAGTACGCATTACTAAGGATGAAAGGCCAAAGCCATGGCCGACGTTTTGCTAGCCATTGATTGCGGCACCCAGAGCTTGCGGTCTCTTCTGTTCACGGCTCAAGGAGAGCTTCTGGACAGGGCCGCGGTTCAGTACGAGCCGCACTTTAGAACCAAACCGGGCTGGGCCGAGCAAGACCCTAACCTCTTCTGGCGTAGCGTTTGTGAGACGTGCCAAACCTTAAAGGCACGTTCTCCTCAAATTTTCGAGCGAATCGCCGGAATCGGGGTGACCAGCCAGCGAGATAGCATGGTGAACCTGGACGAGAAAGGCGCCCCGTTGCGCCCAGTTATCACCTGGTTGGATCAGCGCAAGGCGGACGGCGTTTACTTTCCGTCTGCGCCCATGAGATTGGCTTACCGCGTGGTCGGAATGGCAGAGGCGGTCAGCAAACTTCAGGCAGACGGCAAGTGCAACTGGATCAGGCAACACCAGCCCGAAATATGGGAGCGGACGCACAAATACCTTCAAGTTTCAGGCTTCCTGAACTTCAAATTGACGGGCGAATTCAGGGATTCGGTTGCCTCTCAGATCGGCCACATCCCTTTCAACTACAAGAAATTCCAATGGGCCTCAAAACATGAGTTGGCTAGCAAGCTCTTTCCCGTGGAGCCGAGTAAGCTACCGACAGTGGTCAAACCCGGGGAGTTGATCGGCGTGGTTTCCGGGGAATCTGCCTCGGAAACGGGCATCCCGGAGGGCCTACCGGTGATTGCGTGCGGGTCGGACAAGGGTTGCGAGACTATCGGCGTGGGCGTGCTGAACGAAAGTTCCGCGAGCTTGAGTTTCGGCACTACTGCAACAGTCCAAACCACCACGAGGAAATATTTTGAGCCCATTCGCTTCATGCCGGCTTACCCCGCTCTGATTCCGGGCCACTACAACCCGGAAGTAGAAATCTTCAGGGGTTACTGGATGATCACCTGGTTCAAGAACGAGTTCGCGCACAAGGAGGTCATGGAAGCGCATGACCGAGGCGTGTTGCCCGAACAGATGCTCGATGACCTTCTCCGCGAGATCCCCGCGGGCTCATCGGGGTTGCTTGTGCAGCCCTACTGGGGCCCGGGTCTGAAACACTCTGAGGCAAAGGGGTCGATGATCGGTTTCGGTGATGTCCACAGAAGACCTCATGTGTACCGCGCCGTCATAGAAGGACTGGGGTACGCCCTGCTGGACGGATTGGACCAGATGGAGCGAGCCGGCAAATTCCGACCCGAAAGAATCGCGGTCTCCGGCGGCGCTTCTCAGAGCAATGAAGTCTGCGGCATTACTGCGGACATCTTCAATCTGCCCCTGTTAAAGGGGGCAACGCATGAAACAGCGGGATTGGGCGCAGCCATCGTTACGGCCGTGGGGCTCGGTATGTACCCGTCGTTTGATTCAGCCATCCAAAGCATGGTGAAGTACCGGAGGACATTCGAGCCGAACCCTCAAAATGCCGCAATCTACAGAGAACTGTATCACCGAGTTTACCGCAAGATCTACCCTGCGCTACAACCACTGTACGAACAAATCCGAGAAATCACGGGATATCCCGAAAAGATCGGAACCAGCAGGAGAGGAGCATAGGTGAAGCACGGCGACGAATTCTATCCCGATTGGACCAGCGAGCCTCCAAGGGAGAGAACTTACCGCTCTATTTTTAAGTGGGGCGATCCTAAAGGTTTCAAGCACCCCAACCCCAGACTGTATCGGCTTTTGAAAGAAAAGCTCGACATGACTGATGAAGACTTCGCGGTCAAGAAACATACTGGCGATGAAAACGTTCGTGTCAGTCAGGCGGTGCGCCTTTCACAGGAACAAATAGATGTGTTTCGACAGTTGGTAGGCAAAGAAAATGTCGAGCAGGACGATTTCGCACGCGCCCGGTTTGGCACCGGCAAGACAACAGAAGAAGCCATGATGCTCAGGGATGAAGCAATCGGCCCGGTCGCTGATCTGGTGATTCATCCCCGTGATAAACACGATGTCTCTGCCGTGGTAACTTACTGTAACCAGGAAAAGATTCCCTTATACGTATTCGGCGGCGGCTCTTCGGTTACGCTCGGACTTCAGCCTGTCAGGGGGGGAGTCACTTTAGTAATGAGCACCCACATGAACCGGGTGGTCGAATTCAACGAGACCAATCAAACTGTCGCTGTGGAAGCGGGTATCATGGGGCCCGATTACGAGAAGGCGCTCAACAACGCACCAGAGTTGTTCGAGGCTCGCCGTAGATATACCTGCGGCCATTTTCCTCAATCGTTCGAATATTCGACAGTCGGGGGCTGGATCGTGACGCTTGGCTCCGGCCAGGAATCATCCTATTACGGCGACGCATGCGATCTCGTGGTAAGCCAGGAATATGTGACGCCGAAGGGCTCGTTCAAGACCGCTGATTACCCGGCAGCAGCCACCGGACCCAAAGTGAACGACATCATGAAGGGGAGCGAAGGGGCGTTTGGCGTGCTTGTAGGCGCCACTCTCAGGGTGTTTCGGCAGTTGCCCGAGAACCATCAGGATTTCGGATTCATGTTTCCCAACTGGGATGCCGCACTGGATGCGGCCAGGGAGATCAGCCAGGGGCAATTCGGCCTGCCAGCCATGTTCAGAGTCTCAGACCCTGAAGAGACCGATGTGGCCTTGAAGCTGTACGGGATAGACGGGTCGATCGTGGATAGATTTTTGCGCCTGCGCGGCCTTGAACCTGCCTCGAGGTGTCTAGGCATCGGGCGCAGCGTGGGTGAACGAAGGTTTGCGAAAAACGTGAAACGCAATGCTCGCAAGATATGTCGTCAACTCGGCGCCATGTATTT
Organism: uncultured delta proteobacterium; assembly: GCA_963789265.1. Taxonomy (GTDB): domain Bacteria; phylum Desulfobacterota; class Desulfomonilia; order Desulfomonilales; family Desulfomonilaceae; genus CAWBBA01. The sequence goes on from CAWBKB010000001.1 coordinate 1,996,742, forward strand.
GACGGGCTATCCTGTAACACGGTGGGAGCACGGGAGGTATACCGATCCGTATATGCGCGAGGATCTGAACGATTACGGAATTGTAATCGACACTCTCGAAACCTCGGTGAGTTGGGATACGATCAACAGGGTATGGCGCGGGGTGGCCGCGTATGTGAAAAGCAGGCCGCATACTATCTGTATGACGCACGCATCCCATTTTTATCCACAAGGCACGAATCTCTACTTCATTTTCATCACAAGGACTGCGGATCTCTCCGATTACCGAAAATTTCACCGCGGCGTCATCGATCAGATTGAACGGCACGGTGGCTCGCTGAGCCATCATCACGGCGTGGGCAAAATGATGGCCCCGTGGATGGAGCAGCATATAGGATCGGAGCAGATGGAGGTCCTCCGGGCACTCAAACGACACTTTGACCCGAACAATATCATGAATCCAGGCGGGACTTTGGGGCTGGATCTTGAGAAACTGTCTCAAAACCCTTGAACCGAGCTAAATCGTAACACGAAATCCCCTCACCCTTTCCCTCTCCCAAAGGGCGAGGGGACTCAAAGAGCCGCTTTGGTGCCCCAACCCTCTCCCTCTGGGAGAGGGTTGGGGTGAGGGCAACGAAATTCACACCACGCCTATCGTGCCACGATTCTGCGCATCAAAATCGTTTTGAGACAGCCTCTTTAGCGTGGTGTTGCAGAACCATTTTATGTTTCGTGACTGCCGAGGATAGGGCCGGCACCACGGAACGACTGCCCTTAGATCCGCCGGAAACAACGGTCGTTCCTGCCTTTGGTACTAATCGCACATTTGAGGCCGCCTTGAAGTTGGCGTCTTGGCCTACAGAGGCTCGATCTTGGTGAATGGGTCCATTCTTACAATCACGCTCTGATTGAACATCCGAACCGACAGGGCTAGTTGCCGCTCTGCTCGGCGCTGGACAACCACGCCTTCGGTTCCCTCCAGCGGGCCGGAAAGAATCAATACTCGCCTCCCGGGAACCAGTCCGGGCTTCACCAGCAGATCCTCGCCCGTCTCGATTGCTCGTGCGATAGCATGCAGTTCGCTTACGAACCTCTCCTGGTCTTCAACCTTGATGATCCGCACCAGCTTCTTACTGTCATAGAGCAAGTTGTGCTTTTCCCGATCAAGAGCAAAACAGAGATAGCCACTGAATAGGGGTGCTTGAATTGTTCGAATCCTGCGCCAGTATCCCACCTTCTTCTTGCGCTGATACAGGGGCAGGTAATAGCTGATATTACGATTCAAGAGATATGTGGCTACCTGCCTTTCACAATTGGGCTTGACGTGCATTACCCACCACGCGCCTAAATCTTCATCCAGAGGCCGATCTTCCGGATACCTGGCTTTTACCGTTTCTTTGACCATTAACTCGGTTTTCCTATGACAGACTAACGAAGCAACCCCGACCCGCGGTGGTCGGATCTTACATCAGTATGCCGTGATTGCTCAATTGTAGAGCGCTTTCGAGATAGACAACTCCATCTGGGTCGCGCTTCTCCATCTTTTTGCAGGTTCTTTTTCCAGGCATTTGAGAATCATGGCGTCCAACCAGGCTGGAATTGTGAACTTGTGCACTCTTGGCGGAACCGGAAATGTCTTCAGATGAGCAAAACCATATTCGTCCGTATTTGAGGCCGAGAAAGGCGATTTGCCCGTCAATAACCTGTAAAGCAAAACACCCACTCCATAGATGTCCACGGAAAAGGCGTTAAGTGATTTGGGCTCCAGTAGAAAAGCTTCAGGAGCGAGGCACGAAGGGTCAACCGCAGGTTCTTCCGAAAGTCGGCGCCTGTGGCCGCGAAGGTCAATCAAAGATTGCAGGACCCCGCAATCCATAAGCTTCACCACTTTCTTCCGGTCATCAAAGAGGAATGAGGAAAGCTGGAGGCTGAGGTGTGGCAGCCGTCGCACAACACCGTCTGTTCCGCGATGCAGGTGAGAATAGCCGACACTGTTCAGGATCTGGGGTAGCAATTCCATGATCATATCGAGGGACAAGCCCTCCGGCTCCTGCCGAACAAGTGTCTCCAGGCTCATGGAACCATATTCGTGAACGAGTGCCTGATGCCCTTGCAAGCTCGCCGATCCGTAAACCTTTATGACGTTTGGATCAACCATTGTTGATTGATATTGGATTATTCTCTGGAGCATTAGACCGAGATCCGCACCCTCGGCCACACAAGAGTCAAACACTCTAAGGGACAAGTTAGGGCCTTTATCATCCGCGGATCCGATCTCATATAGGGCAGCATGTGGGGCTGCTGCAATGATGCGGTTAAGTTCGTAATTCTCTCCGTCAACACCCGTGAGGGTCCCGGGCAACAATGAAAATTGTTCAACACGCATTCCCACCAGCTTGAGCCAGTCTGCGGACACGCGGGAGTGCGTCGGCACAGCGTCCTCAGATGGGGTCTGAAGCGGGCCGTTTGGCAGCTCGACTGCTTTTGGTGAAAACGCGCTCGCGGCTGAACCAAGACCTTCGCCTATGATCTCTTGTGCTGGAACAGGGGAGTTGCCTGGCGGAGATTCGCCTCTGGTGCTGGTTGCGCGGGATCTGGCGACTTCAGTCCCACATGCGGGGCAGCGATGGAAAGGATGCGGGTGCATGTGGCTGCAAACCGGGCAATGGTACAACGACTTTAAGAACCGTTTTTCTTCATGGATTTCTGCTTCTTCAACGATCCTGTTTCGGGTGAAATATTGCTCCTTGGTTATGACTCCTTCGTTCATGAGTTTCTTAATGATGACAACCATTTGATTGGGTTTAAGCTGGTGCTTCGCGAGCAAATCTCGGTCCTTCACTCCGCGACAGTAGTCCGCAACAAATTCCCGAATATCAACCTTGACACTCATCCTTCGCACCTGCAGCGTGTCGGAGCCCTAACCACGCGAGGAGAACCTGGTCCTTGGGATTTCAACCGCCGGCATCTCTAGTGCCCGCGAAGCTGATGCTCCCACCATTGGATATCCGAATGAACAAGACCTGACGTATCATTTGACTTTAGGATATCATCTATCCACGCCAGAGATTCATCCGGAGTGTGGCTGTAAATCCTATCCCATGCTTTTCCTCCGGCAATCCCGAAAAGCAGAACCGTCACCACAGCGTTCGCGAAGTCTTCGGGAACCTCTCCCGGAATGTGCAACCGGCGCTCAGAGGCCATCATCTTCATCCTGACAATCTTCGATGAAATAGCCAACTATACTGTGCGACGATCAGGGAACTCCAAATGTAATCCCCCTCCTTACCAGCCAAAAGAAATTTTTGACAAAGGACGCAATTCCCCTTCCCCTGCCCGGCGTCAGCAGTCAAACGACGGTCCACAGCCGACGAGCTTGTGAAGCCGCTCCGGAAAGGGCCCTCCTTCCAATGGACCCGGCGAGCACCGTGTGATGAAACCATCTCGGGGAACGCTCCGCAGTGTTCGCGAGCACTTGCGCCTTACGTTCCTTCATATAATAATGCACTGAGACCTCTTTTCACAAGAGATGCTGCTAGGTGGCATCATAATTCGAGGAGGCCCGAGCAGAGAGAAAGGGTAGCGGGAGAAACAAAATTGCGATTATTTCGCCGGAAAAATGATTCACCACCCGGTTTTCGGTTCACCGGCTTCGCACTTCCTCTACCACTCTTCTTCGAAAAATAACCCGCTTGTCAATATTCGATCAAGATGATAACCTGCACTATGTCACGTTTTGCTGCAAAGATCTCTCATTTCGAGTTATAGCATTTCACGTCAAGAATGTTGGCCGCGCCTTGGGTAAGGTCTCAAACTTTCGGAGCATTTTCAAAGGAGAATGTCATGGGTATATGGGATTTTGTAAAAGAGGAACTCATAGAGGTAATCTCCTGGCTGGATGACACGGAAGATACCCTCGTGTGGCGTTTTCCGCACGAGGGTCGCGAGATAAAGATGGGTGCCAGGCTTACCGTGAGAGAGGCTCAGGCCGCGGTCCTAGTCAATGAAGGGCAGCTTGCGGACGTCTTCACTCCCGGGCTTTACACTTTGACCACGCAGAACATGCCTGTGCTGACCAGACTGCGATCCTGGAAGTACGGGTTTGAGTCACCATTCAAAGTAGACGTATATTTTGTGAGCACTCGCAATTTCCTCGATCTGAAGTGGGGAACCCAGAACCCCATCATGATGCGGGATGCTGACATGGGTGTAGTTCGACTAAGGGCTTTCGGCACTTACAACATCCGCGTAACGCAGCCCGGTACATTCATCAAACAGGTAGTAGGAACTGACGGGTGCTATACCACTGAGGAAATCGAAGGACAACTTCGAAGTATGCTGGTATCGGCTTTCAGCGGTATGCTCGGCTCATCCAAGATCGCTGCTCTGGATCTGGCCGCAAATTATGGAAGCATGGGAGACCAGGCCAAGACCTCCATGCAGCCGAATTTTCAAAATTACGGGATTTCTCTGAGCCGATTTGTAATCGAAAATATCTCTCTCCCTCCCGAGGTCGAGAAGATGCTGGACACTCGCTCTCAGATGGGCATTGCGGGGGACATGGGTCGTTTCACGCAATTCCAGACGGCCCAGGCAATCCCTGAAGCGGCGCGTTCAGGCGGAGCGGGAGGATTTACCGGAATGGGGGTCGGCGTGGCAATGGGTCAACAGATGGCCGGCGCGATGGCAGCAGGCCTCTCACAGTCAAAAGCGGAGTCTCCGTCCACTCCTCAGCCTCAGGCCCAGGGGAAATTTTGTGGCCAGTGCGGAAAGCCGGTAGGTGCGGATGCGAAGTTCTGCCCTGAATGTGGGGCTCCACAGAGTGCCAATTGCCCTAAGTGCGGAAAGACCAATACCTCGGACGCACGATTCTGTCAGGAGTGCGGAGAGAAGTTGAAATAGGCCGGGCTTCACAATAAGGGCAGAAGCGGACACTGTTCACAAAGAGGTTTTTTCTTACAGTAGTGATGCCCCGCATCCACCAGTTGCGCATGAAAGTCATTGAATAGTGTCACATCCGAGGGCAAGTTCGTCTCGAATAGCTGCCTAATGGTGTCGTAATCGGCATTTTCGGTCACGAGACCGTGACGGTAGAAGATTCTTTTGGTGTAGGCGTCCACGACAAAGATTGGCTTGCCGGCGGCATAGAGAATGATGCTGTCCGCGGTCTCTTTTCCGATGCCCTTTATGGAAAGCAATTCCGCTCGCAACAGAACAATCAGTTTGGAAAAGAGCGATTCCAAATCCCCGCCATGTTTTTCCACGAGATGATTTACAAAATTCCGCAGTCGTAGCGCTTTCACATTGTAATAACCTGCGGGTCTGATGATTTCCGAAAGCTCCTCGTGAGCGGTACGATATATCGTGAACGGATCGAGCACACCTGCGGCTTTGAGATTGCCGATGGCCTTTGCCACATTATTCCATGATGTATTTTGAGTCAGCACTGCTCCGACGCACACTTCGAATGGAGAGTTTGCGGGCCACCAGTTTCGGGGGCCGAAACGTTCGCGCAGTGCTCGGTACATTTGCATCAAGAGAGTTCGAGTGGCGGCCTTCTTTATGGGCGGCCTATCCTGGTAGGTTCGCAGAGCAACCTGCTTCATACCGTAACACTTTGCCTTGCTTGTGGATGTAATCGGGTAGTTTACAATAATTACCGGCTCTGAATTCGACTGTCAACTTAGGACGCCTTCAGACAGTGTCCTAATTTGGGACACATTGGGCGGTCTCTACAAACCGTTACCCCGGACATCGATCTGTGGTCCAGTCCCGCGGAACTCGGGATGGATTCCGGCGTTCGCCGGAATGACGGCCAGTAAATTAAATTAGGACACTACCCACCTTCGATCAAAATGGACTCGACACAACCGTTTTGGTATAAAGAGGGTTCCTCCAATTCATTTCGGAGTTTGTATCGTGCTTCACATGCAGGTGCTTGTTCTTGCGCTGATGCCGCTCTTATCCGGCGTTGTTCCCCATGGCGGCGAAATGGTTTCCCCTCTGGAACTGTTGGGAATTGAAAACCGCATTACATCCGACTTCATGGCCGGGACCTGGAAGTCCTCCGATGAATTTTTTCGATGGGGCGTGACCGACAAGGAAAAGGCGAAAGTAAGGTCTTTCAGGGGGCACGCGTTTATGGCGCTGCATAAGGACGGTGCCATGCGCATGATTAATCTCTTCAGGCCGTCCGAAGGGCGATGGGACATTTCACCTGATGGGGTAGTAATCTTCGATCCCCGGCATTTCGAACGCGGGTCCCAGCTATTACCTGTGAAGAAACGGGATAAGGATAGGATTTGGCTCCTGCTTCCCTTCGCGGGAGGAGCCACGGGAATCGGTATGGTCCGGGTACCTGATGGGGAGATGCCCTCCGCCGACACGCACGTAGTCACGGATCAGAAGAAACGCACGAAGAATTTGTATCGCGGCCGTGTTCCCGTCAGAGAAAAGCCTGAAACCCCGACCACGCCCAGCGACGGGCCCAAGACCTAGGAGCCTGACCGTGGGCAATCCACGAACGTGGTCCGAGCCCTGTTATGGGAATGAGTTGTTAGTAGACTTGGGGGACGATTTTGAACCTAACCCACGACGACATTTAAGCTGCCGATCTTTTTCCAAGATTCTCATCAGGGCTGCTCTCAAATCCTCGTCTTTAATCGGCTCCAGCACCTGGCGCACCATTCTGGTATCCTTCTCGGTAGGGGGCGACGGGGCGTCCGCTTGAGGCTCGGGAGGTTTTGCTCGCGCCCAGGAACGCTGGTGAAATCGGATGTCGGTGATTGCCGCAACACGTTTCGGGAGGCAGGAGTTGATCTTTTCGAGAAGCACGTTCTTTATCGCGGCAATTTCGTTCATCCAGACGGAAGAGTCCACGGCCACGTAGAGTGTCGAGCCAACAAGCTTCTCCGCCTGAGCGTGGGTTGACACGGGGGCTTCGACAATCTTGGGCCACAACTGAATCACATTGTGGCGGGAAAGAGCAGATTGCAGTCCAAGACTGTTAAGAACTTTCCGAAGGGCTGCTCCTGCTGCTACCGGCTTGCTGTGAATGCGATATTTCATGGCAAATGGGTGGAAGCGGCCCTGGGGCGGCGTCCGTCAGCTCGTGAAATTGTCCGAACGATCACGCGCATTCGGATGGATCTCCTTGGATCTTGGAAATTGCGTGCTCCAAGGCCGGCAGAACAGCTTGCAGGTTCTCAAGGGCCCCTTTGGGGCTTCCCGGCAGGTTGATTATCAAGGTCCGCCCGCGGACACCGGCCACGGCTCTGGAAATCATCGCGTGCGGCGTCTTTGGCAGCCCGGCCAGCCGCATGGCCTCCGCCATCCCGGGTACAAGCCTCTCCACCACGGCCATGGTCGCTTCAGGTGTAACATCTCGCGGTGAGAGACCGGTACCGCCGGTGGTCAATATGAGATCCGCGCCGTTCTCGTCAGCCCAAGAAATCAACTTGCTGCTGATTGCTTCTTTCTCATCCGGAACGACAGCGCTCCAAGGCACATCAATACCGGCCGATTGAAGCATTCCAATCAGTTGGGGCCCCGAGGCATCGCTTCGCAACCCTTGGGCGGACCGGTCACTAACCGTTAAGATTGCCGCACGCAACATGTTTGGCGAACCCTGTATCGCTCTCGCCGTATCCCTCTGTCCGGGGAATGCCCCGCTCGAAGTGGCGTACCTGCATATCGCCCGATTCCAGTGCCTGTTTAAGGAATCCGGCAGCCTTCCACGGATTCACTTTCGAACCGCACGTGAAGATATCGACTGCCGCGTATCCGTGTTCGGGCCATGTATGAATTGTCAGGTGAGACTCGGCGATAACCACAACGCCGGATACACCCTGAGGGTTGAAATCCTGAAATGCAGTTTTCAGAACAGTAGCTCCCGCGACTTCTGCCGCTTGAGACATGATTTTTTCCAGGTAATCAAGGTTGTCGATTTTTTGCCTGTTACAGGACCAAAGCTCGATCAGAAGATGAATACCTAAGGCTTTCATCGTCATCCCCCGTACCGAGTCGGCTGTTTGCCTCTCGAAGAAATTGTTACCAAAAATTTACGGCCAGCAACCCGTCTTCGCAAATCGCTGACTGGGGAACATGGCCTGCCTCCGATGCCCTTAGATTCGACCGCTATGCAAATAGCCTTCAGGGATACTCCCCTTCCCTGGGCACACGGTAAAAAAAATTGAGGAAGCCGACTTCCTCACCAGTGCAGGTCAGGGTCTCAATCTTACGAGGAGGAAACCACTGGTTTCCCCGCTCAGGTCAAACCCTCCAGTCACAGATTTTGTATGAGCGAAAGCGAGAAAAGAGGTACAAGCATCCCAACCGGAGGGGCAATATTCCCCGCAAAGAAGCTGCAAGGAAAGGATGTGAATCTTTTTCCGGTTCATCTGCCTGCCCCAGGGCGGTAAGCCCTTTTGATGAGTAAAACGTACCTATCTGTCTTTTTTTCTTGTCACTTGTCAAGCAAAAAAGATCCCTTTCGCGCCCTCATTTAACCTCGGTAAAATACCGTCTTCTCTTTAGCTTCGGGCCAAGGGATAGACCAGGAAAAAAAGACGCCTCAGGCCGAAACGCACGCGCAGACGACCTCTTCAGCGCCCTTAATGGAGTGCTTGATCAAAATCTTTTTGCCGAAGTCATAATAACTCAAGTTTCACTATCTGACAATATGCTTGTCACGCATTCACAAAACTGTGGCCGGTGGCGCCTGATCATCATGTAGCCGGGGGACAAAGCCTAGCGAGACGGGCCGGTTCACCGCATCTGTGGCAGGTTTCTCGGCACGGGTCAAGGCGCGCCCGGCAGCGCCCGCAAAATCTGGGAGCATCGGTTTCCAGGAGGGGCACGGGGAACCCGCACCGACCGCATTTTTCAGAAACTTCCGGTGTGTAAGCGCCGCAATTGGGGCAAGAGATCAACGGGCCCTCCCCCAACCGCGTGAAGGAATGGTTCTTCCGAAATTCTTGAATCCTATAGTTCATGAGCCAGCCCATAAACGCCATAAGGGGTATTAAGTAGAGCATGGCCGTGCCGGGATAGGCCGCGACGAGGAAATTGTAGAATCCATGCAGGCAGGCAGCGACCAGGAACCCTTTGGTTATGGTCAAGAGCTCTCCCTCTCGCTGAAAACGTGCTAAGCCCATCGAATAGCCCCACATGGCGGCAAACATCACATGAGCAGGGGTGGCAAAAACCGCCCTGGGCACAACAATTGCCGGCCCGAGCATACCCATGTATATCGTGTTCTCCACCGATGCAAAGCCGAGAGCAGCAGTTGCGGAATAGACCAGTCCGTCAATCGGCTCCCGGAAATCGCTGCTCCTGTAAATGGAAATCCAGACTGCGGCCAGCTTGAAAAACTCTTCGATCGGGCCGATCAGCAAAAAACTTACTTCTGCAGACCGTAAAAGCGTTGGCTGACGAAGTCCGGCACCTGTTAGATTTTCAACCACAAATGTTGGAATGGTGCACGCGCACCCGCACAAGAACACGCGAATGATATTCTCGAAGGACCTCAAATTGTTATGCGCCTTCCGATGAAAATACCACAACCATATCAATCCGGGCGTTAGCCCGAGAATCGGAAGAGCCGTCACAATATCATTACCTCGGAATTGACATTCTTGACCCCGGACCGTATAACACAGTGCCAGGAAAGAGCCAAGTCTTCGGAGAATTGCGATCGGTAAGTAAGTTGCGAAGACCTTTTCAGAGCTTTTATGGCCATAGTGTGAAAAGCGGGTCGCCGACACCGTAGTGGAGCCGGCTACTGCGCACTCTACCGGCCCACAACTTCAGAAATTCAGTATGACCGTATCTGCAGTCCAATTTCAATCTACGTGCTCTCCAGGCGACCAATTGGTTAGATTGGAGGGCCTGGTAAAGTATTTTCCCGTTAAAGGAAGCTTCTTTCAGCGAGAAGACCTGCAGGTTCATGCTGTGGATGGCGTTGACCTCGAGATTTGCAAAGCAGAAACTCTGGGCTTGGTCGGTGAAACCGGTTGCGGCAAGACAACTCTGGGAAGGCTGATTCTAAGGCTGGAAAAGCCGACGTCCGGGCGTGTTCTATTCGAAGGCGAGGATATAAGCTTCGCCGGAAGATCTGCGATGAGACAGGTGCGGCGCAAGCTGCAGGTCATCTTTCAAGACCCGTATTCGTCGCTTAACCCGCGGAGAACAGTCGAAAATATTATCATGGAGCCCTTGATCATTCATCGGATAGGAACCCCTTCTCAGCGACGAGAGAAGGTCCGGTCCCTAATGAACGAGGTCGGTTTGAGGGCGGAGTATTTGAAACGCTACCCTCACGAATTCTCGGGAGGACAGAGGCAGCGAATAGGTATCGCGAGGGCGCTGGCACTGAATCCCAGCCTGATTATTGCGGACGAGCCTGTATCTGCCTTGGATGTGTCAATCCGTTCGCAGGTGTTGAATCTAATGGAGGACTTGCAGGAAAAGTACGGATTAACCTACCTCTTTATTTCGCACGACCTCTCTGTGGTGGAGCATATCTCGGACCGGGTCGCGGTAATGTACTTGGGAAAAATTGTCGAGATAGGATCGAAAGAGGATATTTACGCTCGACCGCTGCACCCGTATACCGAAGCACTACTCAGTGCTGTCCCTATTCCCGATCCCAAGTTACGGCGAAAAAGAATAATTCTGGAGGGCGATGTTCCGAGCCCCATTGATCCGCCGGCCGGCTGCCGTTTCCACCCCCGTTGCTGGTTACGGATTCCGGTGTGCACAGAGGTGGTACCTCTTTTGCACGAGGTCGGTGCTGGCCACGCGGCAGCTTGCCACGTCCGAGCGCCGGCTTTCTCGGAAAATGAGCTTGAAGCCATGATGCCGCCGGCAATTCGGCCTACTCATTGAATTTTTGTGCCACTCTCGCGCAAATCCCTACGAATTACCGGTATCTCCATCCATGCCAATCATTTGCATCAGCCATTGGAGGGATTCCAGAAGCCGGCACCACTTTTCTTCCATGATGGGCGCACACTGTTCAATCCTGAATTTCCCCAGGAAAAGCCCCATGGCGAATTCCATGCAATTTTGTTTGCCGCAGCGCTTGCAGTCGGTGGATGGAAGTCGCTTGAAGATTTCGATGGCTCCGATTCCCTGACGACGTTCTTTGTCAGGCTCCAAGCTGTACCCGCGAGTCCCAGGCTGAAATTACGAGATCGATCAAAGAACGCAACATTATCCACACGTCCAGCAGATTGTCTGCCCTGCAAATCACGAAACCATTCCGCGAAATGGCCAGCAGCCTGTGCTCCTCTTCAAAAGCGAGGACCGGGACCTCAAACCTGTAAGATCCACCCCTTATGAATCTGGCCATCAACGGAATCAACGCAGCCAAACTGTTCCTGGGAACCGCCTCGACTCTCAGTTTCAGAGGATCGGTGAGACTCGGGCGAACAGTTGACACTGTCAGAGTTCCCAGGGCTTCAATCCACTTGCTGTCGGGTGGAGGGGCTTTAGTAAGCTCGCTCGTCACCGGTCGGTAGGGAATGATGCCGCTGACAGCTACGTCCCCTTCTCTGAGTTCTTCAGCCAATGACTTTGGCCCGCCGCTGACGACAATTGTAGGGGCTACCAGCCCAAGGCAGAACGTAGGCGGTTGAACCACCGACACGGTTGCTTTCATAGAGTCGATGAACCGCCGGCCCTTTTCAAACGACACCTGATCGGGAAAGATGATTACTTGAGCCATGCCTCTCAAGAAACACTAAGAGTACCTTGAAGTCAACGGAAAGTGGTGATGGCAATAGTTCACCGCTGAGATAGACATTGGAGTTTAGCGGTGGTATAGCCTAGTTCTGTGACTTGCTGACAACCTCCGACGGGTGCCGGTCGCCGGCTTGAGGCTCCCACCTGATCTTTCATGTGAATGTGTTTCCACTGAAGAAAGAGTTCAAGGAGTATGGGGTGATTCGATCGTCTGAGGGAATCCTATTTGGACATCCGAAAGGACTCTACATACTGTTTTTGACCGAGATGTGGGAACGATTTTCTTTCTACGGCATGCGGGCTCTCCTCGTTTATTACATGATCAAGCAGCTTATGTTCTCTCAAGCAGAAGCTTCCCAAATATACGGCTTGTACACGGGTCTCGTTTATCTGACACCTCTTTTCGGCGGCATTTTAGCCGACCGTGCCCTCGGACAACGTAGGACGGTGATTATAGGCGGGGTGTTGATGGCAATCGGGCATTTCCTGATGGCATTCCAGTCAATGTTCTTCCCCGCTCTCTTGTTTTTAATTCTTGGAAATGGCGCATTCAAGCCGAACATATCCACGCAAGTGGGCAGCCTCTACTCTCCCGGAGATCCACGTAGAGACAGGGCCTTCAGCATATTCTATGCCGGCATTAACCTTGGGGCTTTCTTTTCTCCGCTGGTTTGCGGCACATTAGGCGAACTTTATGGATGGCATTATGGGTTTATGGCGGCGGGCATAGGCATGGTTGTCGGACTCACAATTTATCTCCTCGGTCAGCGCTGGCTTGCACCCGACCTCTTGACTGAAATAGGACTTGAAGGAGAAAAAGCGACAGCGCCTCTCACCGCACAAGAAAAGAACAGAGTCTGGAGTTTGATTGCGATATGTCTGTTCAGCGTGGCCTTCTGGGCGGCTTATGAACAACAGGGCAATACAGTCGCGCTTTGGGCCGACGCGGACACTAACCGGTATCTCTTTGGTTGGGTGATTCCCGCGTCATGGTTTCAGTCTGTCAACCCGGCTCTGATAATTCTCGGGACACCGCTGATTACGTCTCTTTGGGCATGGCAGTCAAGAAGACAAAAGGAACCGTCAGCAGTCGCAAAGATGGCCTTTGGCTGCTTCCTGCTTGCATCCGGCTTCCTACTCATGGTCCCGGCGGCCAGGCTGTATGCCGTGGCAGGGAAGCCCGTCAGTATGCTATGGCTGATTCTTTTCAATCTGTTCGTGACGGTCGGCGAGTTGTACCTTTCGCCGGTGGGGCTTTCGCTGGTTACCAAACTGTCGCCGCCTCGTATGGTCTCCATGTTGATGGGAGTCTGGTTCTCTTCAGCGTTTATTGGGAACTTCGCAGCGGGTTTTTTGGGCCGCTACTGGGAAGAGATACCCAAGGACGTATACTTCCTAATGATCGCCGCTGTGGCTTTTTCTGCGGGATTGGCTATCATGGTGCTCCTGAAGACTCTGAAACGGAGCATCGGATCTACGGACAGCGCGTAAGCTCGAGTTGACCGGTGCCAGCGGATGTAGTAACAGCACGTGTCCCTCAGGTGCGGAAACCGGCGGAGTGTGTAACCTTTAAGGTATCTGGAGTCATCGATCTGTTCCAACCGGTGTCATTGCGAGCGAAGCGAAGCAATCTCATTTCTGGAGAGCGTCCAAAACCGAGATTGCTTCGTCGCTTTGCTCCTCGCAATGACAATTCCCCGTCCGTAAGTGAATCGTTACCAGGGTGTGCGCTCACGCCTTGCAAATGAGGGAGAAGTATGGTTTGGATAATTACTATCCACTTTTGGGCAAGTGCCGTGGAAGCTCCTAACATTCTTCCCGCCCGAAGAGTCGAACTGGGACATCGATGCAAGATTTCAAAGAATTGATCTATTCGGTAAGTGCAGTCAACATATTGGATATTGCGATCATCGCGTCTCTTATCTATTTTGTCTTAGCCTGGCTCCAGGGTACCCGCGCATTCCAAATCCTGGCCACTCTTCTCGGAATTGGCCTGACCTACTTGGCAGCTTCCGCCTCCGGGTTAATACTTACTTCCATTTTGTTCCAATATTTGTGGGCCGCAATTATCGTTGTTCTCGTCATAGTCTTCCAACCTGAAATAAGGGAAATGCTTGATAAAGCATCGCCGATACGCTATTTGAGCGGACGGCAGCCTGTCGATGTTAAGCCTGTCATAATTGACGAGATGGTTAGAGCCGTGGCTGAGTTGGCCCGTTTGAAGATGGGGGCGCTGATAGTATTTCAGAGGCTGGACAGGCTCGACAATACCATTTTGAAAGGCAGACTTCTCGATTGCCTTCTCTCGGCCGAAGCTCTGGTAATGATTTTCCAGAAAGCTTCTCCACTTCACGATGGGGCAGTGCTCATATCAGGCGACAAGATCAAAGCTGCCAGTTGCGTGCTCCCGTTGTCGTTAAAAGAGGACCTAAGCTCCTATTACGGCACCCGGCACCGGGCAGCCCTGGGTCTTACCGGGAAATCTGACTCCGTGTGTGTGGTGGTGTCTGAGGAACGAGGTGAAGTTTCCCTGGTCGAGGGAAAGGAAATCACGAATTACAAAAAAAAGGGGGAATTCCGGCAAGCACTTGAACGCCGGTTAGTGCCTGGAGAGGCGTCGGCAAAAGATACGGCCACCGGCCCGAGGCGGAGTTGGATCACATCGAACTGGGGCTTGAAAATCCTTGCTCTGGGTACCGCCGTCTTTCTATGGTTTATCGTCGTCGGTCCCCGGCACTCTGAAGTCGGAATGTCTGTGCCGATTCAGTACACTAATCTGCCGCCTACGATGGAAATCACAGGTACCTGGATGGATCGCATCGACGTCATGATAAGGGGTTCCGGTTCGGGGCTGGCCAGCTTGACACCTGGTTCTGTAAGAGCAGTTGTGGATCTGAGCGGTGTACTCCCCGGCTTGAACTATTTCAGGATAACCAACAAGAATCTGCTCGTCCCCCCGGGTATCGCCATATCGCAGATCCGGCCTTCCGACCTCCACCTCAACATAGAAGCAGCCTCCACGAAGAGTATCGGCGTGGTTCCGACCTTGGCCGGAGCTTTACCGGAGAACACAAAAGTCACCGTTACCCCCCCGGCAGTTCGCATAAGGGCAGCGCAAGGCGATCTAAAGAAAGTGACCTCAGTGACTACCGAACCCGTAAACGCCTCGGAATTGATCGCGAAGAAAAAAATCGTTACCCACGTAGTGGTGAAGCCGGACGGCCTCAGAATCGACTCGATCGAGCCCATTCAGGTGACTGTTAAGCTTGCAGAGGAAAAGCCTTGAATTTATTGGAGCGAACAGGCACATGATTGAGGATTGTTCATGAGTGGCCGGCCGGGTAAACTCACAGGCCTGCTCGACTTTGTGGGACGGACGTTCAGAGCAGACCTTGCAATGGACCTGGGAACCGCCAACACGCTCATTTACGCGAGAGGGAAAGGCATAGTCGTAAATGAACCTTCTCTGATAGCGATTGACACTCGCACGGGCAAGACCGTTGCGATCGGGCGGCCGGCCCGAGAGTACATTGGACGCGGCCCGGCCTACATCAGGACCGAACGGCCTCTTCGAAACGGGGTCATCGCAGATTTCGACGCAGCCATGTCCATGATAAAGGGCTTCTTGGCCAAGGCATTCACACAGCGATTTTGGGTACGGCCGCGCATTGTAATAGGCGTGCCGTCAGGAATCACCCAGGTAGAAAAAAGGGCTGTAAAGGACTCCGCATACGAGGTTGGAGCCAACCGCGTGTTTCTTCTTGAGGAACCCATGGCCGCAGCGCTCGGAGCGGGCCTGGATGTGGATCTCCCCGGTGGAAGCCTGGTCGTGGATATTGGGGGAGGCACCACGGAGGTGGCTGTCATCTCCCTGTACTCCACAGCATATTGTGAATCCATACGGGTGGCGGGAGACGAAATGGATGAGGCTATCATGCGCTATCTTCAGCGCAACATGCACCTTGAAATAACCCCCTCGCTCGCCGAAAGGATTAAGATAAGGATAGGCAGCGCGGTTCGGACCAATGGGACACCGATAATGACAGTGACGGGCAAAGAACTGGGCCGTGGAGGCCCCCGAACTGTAAGCCTGAACTCGTCAAATATAAGCGAGGCTCTTGAAGAAACAGTGGACGCCATTCTGGACACAATTCGCAGGGCTTTGGAGAACGCCCCGCCTGCTCTCCTTTCGGACGTCGAGGAACGGGGGCTGACTTTGACAGGCGGCGGTGCCCTCTTGGCCGGCTTGGACAGCCTCATAAGTAAAATGACTGGAATCCCTGCATATCTGGCGGATGACCCCCTAACATCAGTTGTACGGGGCTGCGGAATGGTAATAGAAGACCTTAAGCGCTGGGAAGGAACTTTTGTGGCGTGACTGATACCGATTCGCTTTCCAGCAGATGACAGAAGTTTGCAATCAGCGATAAATACAGCACGGATCTGACAATGCCTACCATAAGACCGGAGATGGCACCCGGGACCTCATGAATGGAAGCCGGGTACCGCTGACCCGGGCGCGGTCATGGCGCCAGATCGGTGCCATTTGCTGTTTGCTGATTCTCACCTATTTGAGAGCGAACTAGTATTAACGGACCTTTCTCGGTCATTTTAGCTCACGCAAGACCGGACCCAGCGAAACCCAGATCAAATCGGCCAAAACCTAACTAGTTGTTTCGACAGAACAAGAAGAAGGCAGCTATGGACTCACGAGATCGAGAGTTGCTCAATTTGATTCAGGCCGCGTTCCCCGTTGAGCCGCATCCTTACATGGTCATAGCCGAAAAGCTCGGGATGGACCAAGAGGAGGTTTTGGCCCGAATCGACAACCTGAAAAGGCAGGGAATAATCAGACGAATCGGAGCTTCCATCAATTCCAGGCGAGTCGGCTTCGTGAGCACGCTCCTAGCAGCTCAGGTGCCTGACGAAAAGTTTGAATCGTTTGTGCAAACCGTTAACTCATGCCCGGGGGTTACCCACAATTACCAAAGAACGCATGCGTACAATGTGTGGTTCACACTTATTGCATCGTCCCGGACCGAAAAGGAACGCATCATTCAGGAACTGATCCAAACAACACGCGTCGAGATCCTGGAACTCCCGGCAAAGAGGATCTTCAAGATCAGAGTGGATTTCAGATTCTAAGGACGGGACGGCACGCTCAACCGGGACGTTCTCTGTTTGCTTGCGGTTTCCAGTGATTTTCGAAACTGGTGTTCCATCTGATCGACGGCCGACATGACCCCAGTTTCCGGGTCATCCAGAAGCGACAGCTTCATCTCATCGAGATATGAATAAATACTTTTTTTAAGAATGGGCTTGTTTTCCGCAACAGTGCTGGCATGATCCCATACATCCCAGATGATGATCCCAACACCGACGATCGGCCCCAGAGAACTTCCCCCCAACTTTCGCAGCCACCTTTCCACCCGTCTTGGCGGCAAGCTTGGCCATAGTCTTGGCCGCTATTTTTTCCCCCAGTCCGGCTCCAACGCCTGCCAGCGCCTTGCCCTCAAAAGTCCCTATGATTTTCCCTGCAAGGACCACTGTGCCGGCAGCCGTAGAGGCATACAATGCCTTGAGCGTGATAGGAACATTTCTCCCGCTCTCTATCATGGACGACTGTCGTGAAATATCGGCAATGTAGTCTTGCCAATCAGCGGGGGTTACATTATATCGTTTTGGTATTTCGGCTACGAGCGATCGCAGATTGTGCAGGTAACGCTCTAGAGTTGCAGCCTGAATCCGCTCGAGTTGCAGTTGAGATGTCTGAGGTTGAAGGACCCGGGAGGCAAACTGTGACTGAAATTCCTCGGTACTTTCTTCCGCGGCAGTAGGTTGGTCGGAAGCCACCCAGTGTATTGCACCGTAATAGAGAGCTTTTGCGCCCCGTATCTGAGTATTCCAATAGCTGAAATACCAGTCTAGGAAATCGTTATCGACGCGCTCCTTCAACCCCTTTTCCCACTTGTCTAGCCGCGAGAGCGCGTATTGTCGGGCGTCTGCTCGCGCGTTGGCCAGCGCTTCTTCCACCGCCTTGTCCAGTTTATTGTACACGGGTGGGACAGGCCGGGATTCCTCCTTTGTCGGATTCTTCGCCTGGGTCAGACCTCCTGCCGATTTCCCACTCAAAAAAAAGTGATACCCCAGACCTGCGATGATGATGAAAGCCACAAACGACCAGATCAACAAGCTGGCGGCTTTAATAAATTGGGTTATTGCCGTCAGCCGGCCGGCCTTTTCGGCATTGTTCGGACAAGGAGTCTTTTCGTCCATCGCCGTTCCCCTTCGGTCATGGCGGGCCGTTATGTCTTGCGGCCGGAAGCAGTGCGGATGAGGTCAAGGAAGTTTACATAAACAGCTTGAGCATTGCGTTCCAGGTCGTTCCGGATTTCACGAAAACGGTCCATCACATCCGATATTTTAACCTCTCGAGAGTCTCCGAACCAGTCCGAGAGGATCTGTTCAGTCACCTCCAGATGGAACTGGAGACCGAGCGCGTTTCTGTAGCGGAAAGCCTGGTGAGGGCAATCCGTGGAGGCTGCAAGCAGGATCCCGTCCGCGGGGACGTGGAACATGTCTCCATGCCACTGCAGCACTTCCAATGAGGCGGGAAGGCCTTTTAGCATGGGGTCCTTCTTGCCGCGGTCCGTGAGTGTCACACGGCCCCACCCTACCTCCTTTTTGGGCGACTTCGTCACAGGAGCGCGGGCAGCTTTTGCGATCATCTGGGCGCCAAGACATATTCCCAGCGTGGGAATGTCCGCTTCGACAGTCTGCTGGAGAAACGCCGTCTCCTCACTGAGGAACGGGTACCGATCCTCCTCATAGACATTCATGGGGCCGCCCATGGAAATTACAGCATCAAATCCGCTGAGATCCTGATGAAGACGATCCCCCGCATAAAGGCGGACCGTACGAGTTTCGGCTCCTGCCGACTCCAAAAAAGCGCCAAGAGACCCGGGACCCTCTGATTCAACGTGTACGATCACGATTATCTTCATTGCCGTCATTCCTTAATCTGATAATTAATATAACGATTAGTGATGGGCAAGCGCCTGTCCTTGCCAAAGGCTTTGGGAGTAATCTTAATGCCGGGGGGAGCCTGGCGACGCTTGTATTCGTTTCTATCCACCAGGCGCACCACATCTTTCACAGTATCGGGATCAAAGCCCTCGATCTCACCAGGGGTCTTGTCTTCTTCCACGTAGGCACGGAGGATCGGATCGAGAACAGCGTACGGTGGAAGGGAATCCTCGTCCTTCTGATCCGCCCTAAGCTCCGCTGAAGGCGCCCGCTCGATGATACCCTGCGGTATAAGGTTTCTCCCGGATTTCTCGTTTATATAGTTGCTAAGTTCGTACACGACCGTCTTGGGAACATCTTTCAGCACAGCAAAACCGCCGGCCATGTCGCCGTAGAGAGTACAATAGCCTACGGCGGTTTCACTCTTGTTTCCCGTGGTCAGGACCAACCAGCCGAACCTGTTTGAGAGCCCCATGAGAATGTTCCCTCGGATACGGGCCTGGAGATTCTCGATTTCAACTCCAGGATCACCTTTCCCAAAGGGCTGCTCCAGAGCAGTCAAATATCCTTGAAATATTTCGTTGATGGGGACGGAAATTAGTTCCACTTCAAGGTTTTCGGCCAATGCTTGTGCGTCAGAAAGGGTTCCATCCGAGGTGAATTGCGAGGGCATGGTAACCCCAACCACGTGCTCCTTACCCAGGGCTTGCACTGCGATGGCCGCGGTCAAGGCCGAATCGATGCCGCCGCTGAGCCCTATGACCACCTTCTCGAAATCGTTCTTGTGCACGTAGTCTTTGGTCCCCAGGACAAGGGCCTCATAAATCTCTTTTACCTTATCAAGTGGCGGAACAGTAGTCGGGGGCACATATCCACGGTCCGGAGAGCTCTCCTCCTGTTTCAGCGCCACCACCGGTTCGACAAGGTTCCAAACTCGCCGGTGCCCGAACATTCCATCAATCTTGAGATCCGTTACCAACAGGTCTTCTTCGAAACGGCGGGCACTGGCTATGAGTTCGCCGGTGGGACCAACAACCATGCTTCCGCCGTCAAAAATCAACTCGTCTTGGCCTCCGACCATGTTGTTGTAGAATACCGTGGTTCTGGGTAGTCGTTGCAAAGCGGCTCACGATCTCGCGGCGCACGTCGAGTTTGCCGGCGAAGTAGGGGGAACCGGATATATTCAGCACAATGTCGGCTCCATTCTTCATGGCGCACATTTCCGTCACAGAGCCGGGAATCCAAATATCTTCACAAATTGTGACGGAAATCCTGCACCCGCGTATCTCGAAGACGAAGCAGCCCAATCCCGGGAAAAAGTATCGTTTCTCGTCAAAAACACCGTAATTAGGGAGTTCGATCTTGCAGTAGATTCCGAGGACGCGCGAATTGCCCAGCAGAGCCGCGGCATTGTAAACTCTCCCATCTCGAGCGTGCGCAAAGCCTACCAGAACGGCTGTGTCGCGGCAGTGCTCCTTTAGCTGTTCCAACGCCTCCCGATTGCTGCCGAGAAACCGCCGTTTCATCAGCAGATCTTCGGGTGGATAGCCGCAGAGAGCCAGCTCGGGAAAGGTAACAATGTCCGCGGCCGCCTCTTCGGCTTGCTCGATCCACTGCACGATCTTGCCGACGTTACCCTCGAAATCGCCCACTGTGGGGTTTATCTGCGCCTGCGCTATCCTTAATAGGTTCATCTCACTTCACTCCGCAAGAATTACCCCTTAAGTATAGACCATTATCCCTGTAAGAAAGGTTTCTCAAAATTAAATGACCCCCGGCAAAGCCGAAGGTCATTTAACTAGATCGTCATTCAAGCCCCCGTATGAGGCTCAAATATCAAAGTAGAGAGCGAACTCATAAGGATGAGGTCTCATCCGTATAGGGTTCAACTCGGCATTGGTCTTGTAATCAATCCACATATCAATGGCATCCTGCGTGAAGACATCTCCCTTTAGCAAGAATTCCTGATCGGTCTCAAGGGCCTTCAGCGCCTCCCCCAGACTGCCGGGAGTAGAAGGGACACTCTTCAACTCTTCGGGAGAAAGAGCGTAAATATCTTTGTCCAAAGGCTCACCAGGATCCATCTTGTTTTCGATGCCGTCAAGGGCAGCCATCAGTACGGCGCTGAAAGCCAAATAGCCGTTGCAGGATGGGTCAGGGGTTCGGTACTCGATGCGTTTAGTCTTGGGAGATGGACTGTACATCGGGATACGGCAGCACGCAGATCGGTTTCGTGAAGAATACGCCAGGTTCACAGGCGCTTCGAAGCCGGGCACCAGCCTCTTGTATGAATTTGTCGTGGGGTTGCAGATCCCGCACAGTGCAGGCGCATGCTTTAATATGCCGCCTATGGCCCACAGGCATTCCTGAGACACTCCGGCATACTTGTCGCCTGCAAACAGGTTCGTTCCACCTTTCCAGATACTCGTATGTGTGTGCATGCCCGACCCGTTGTCTTCGAACAGGGGCTTGGGCATGAAGGTCACAGTCTTGCAATGGCGTTTTGCCACATTCTTGAGGACGTACTTGAACCACATGAGTTGGTCGCCCATCTGCACCAGCGGCGCAAACCTCATGTCAATTTCACCTTGGCCCGCGGTGGCAACCTCATGATGTTGGGCCTCGATGCTTATGCCCAGGCTTTCCAAAATCAGCACCATCTCGGTTCGGATGTCCTGTTGAGAATCAGTGGGAGAGACAGGAAAATACCCTTCCTTATGTCGAGGCTTATACCCCAGGTTCGGATTCTCATCTCGGCCCGTATTCCACCAGCCTTCAACAGAATCGACTTCGTGGAAGCCGTGATTAGAGCCATAGCTATAGCGCACGTCGTCAAAAATAAAGAATTCCGCTTCCGGCCCGAAGTAGGCCGTGTCGCCGACCTTTGTATATTTGAGGTACGCTTCGGCTTTGTAAGCGATGTTGCGCGGGTCTCTCGTGTAACGCTCTTTGGTGACCGGATCCACGATGTTGCAGATCAGTGAAAGAGTCGGATGCTGCATGAATGGATCCATCACAGCCGTATTTGGATCGGGAATAACTAACATGTCGGAAGCGTGAATGGGCTGCCATCCCCGTATGGATGACCCGTCAAATCCGAATCCGGATTCGAATGAGTCCTCCTCAAGCTCGTGCATCGGCACGCTGAAGTGCTGCCACATGCCGGGAAAATCCATAAACTTGAGGTCCAGCATCACTGCTTTGTTCTCTTTGGCGAACTCGATTACCTGCTTGGCTCCATGCCTTACTCCTTTTGCATAAACGTTTTATTTCCCGGTCCTCGCATATCGGGACCTGTGTCGAACTCGCGGGAATATCTGTGACAATTTCCAGCATCTGTTCCGGACAGAACGTTTTGCCGCCACGCCGACTCCATCATGCTTCAGAGTGCGTCCTCGTCCCGTTCGCCGGTTCTGATACGCACGACGGTTTCAACGGGTATCACAAAAATCTTGCCATCGCCGATACTGCCCGTGCGCGCGGCAGCGATCACCTTCTCAATCACCTGATCCACAAGCTCGGTCCGCACGACCATCTCGACTTTTATTTTCGGGAGAAAATCCACGAGGTATTCTGCTCCTCGGTAGATCTCTTTGTGCCCCTTTTGGCGCCCAAAACCTTTGACTTCTGTGACGGTCATACCCTGAACTCCCAGAGAACTCACAGCTTCCTTCACATCGTCAAGTTTGAAGGGCTTTATAATGACCTCTATTTTTTTCATCCGTGCCCCCTGTCGAAATTCCCGGCCGGAGCCGGGGACTAGCCTATCGCGGCCTGTCAGAAGTTGTATCCGACCTCGCCGTGGGCCGAGGTATCCACTCCGGCTTCTTCCTGCTCTTCAGTGACTCGCAGGCCCATTGTAGCCTTAACGAGCAAGAGTATAACCAGCGTCACGATAAAACAATAGCCTATTGTTGCAAGCACTCCGATCAACTGAGTACCGAGTTGCGAAGCATTGCCATAGAACAACCCGTTGGCTCCCGACTCGTTGATGAGTTTCGTCGCGAAGAGACCGGTCGCGATGACTCCCAAGGCGCCACCTACCCCATGAATGCCGACAACGTCCAATGAATCGTCGTAGCCCAGCCGAGCCTTGACAAGAACGGCCCCATAACAGACGACCCCTGCTACTCCTCCGATTATCAGCGCAGCCCACGGTTCGACAAATCCGCAAGCGGGCGTTATCGTCCCCAGTCCCGCCACCGCACCCGAAGCTATCCCCAGAGTGGTAGGCTTCTCTCTCAGAATCCATTCGGCGAAAACCCAAGTAAGTGCGCCCGCAGCCGCGGCTGTATTGGTCGCCAGAAACGCGCTGGCCGCCACACCATCCGCGTGAAGCTGGCTGCCGGCATTGAATCCGAACCATCCGAACCAGAGCAATCCAACACCCAAAAGTGTAAGTGTAAGATTGTGAGGAATGAAAGCCCTGGTCCCGTATCCTTTACGTTTGCCTACGACTATCGCAGCTACCAGCGCAGCAACACCGCAGTTTAGGTGCACCACAAGTCCACCGGCAAAATCAAGACAGCCCAGCTTATACAGCCATCCGCCACCCCAAACCCAGTGGCAAATGGGCGCGTAAACAAATGTTAACCACATTACTGTGAAAACGACAAACGAACTGAATTTCATCCTTTCGGCATAAGCCCCGGAAATGAGTGCCGGGGTGATGATTGCGAACATCCCCTGAAAGGTCAGGAAGACGCTGTGTGGGATAGTCAATCCTTCTTTAACGGCAGACCCCACGCCAAAGCCCATGAAATACTTCAAACTGCCTATAAAACCGCCGATATCCGGCCCGAAAGCCAAGCTGTACCTGTACACCAGCCAGATTATCGATGCCAACCCCATCAAAAAGTAGCTGTGCATCATGGTTGAAAGAACATTCTTGGAACTCGTCAACCCTCCATAGAAGATGGCAAGACCCGGTGTCATGACGAGCACAAGTGCCGAGCATACCATAACAAAGGCCGTATCAGCACCATTCATTTTTGTAATCCCTCCCTAAAGCTGTGTGGTGTGGTCCCGCGTACCGCCGGGCCGGCTGTGGCTTCTGCGTGCTCCCGGAGGTATTCCGGCATCTGCACGCACCTCCACGGTCGTGCCGATGGCAGCAATCAGCGTGCCACAACTGACAGCAGGGAGGAATATGAATATAGGGTACTGATATAACAGTACTCTTCCGGGCACGGCAGAGGCTTTCCTCTGTTGCCGGAGCCAAGAATTAGTACCCTAACGTACTATTTTGTAATCAAAAACTACCTCTATGTAGGAACCATGTATCCCAAGGCATTCCACGGATCAGGAATGCCGGTGATTGGTTCCGCGCATATCGTTTGATTCACCTCCTAGAATCTATCCGACGTCCTTTCGCTCTTTTAATCCGATTCGCTATAGCGCCCTCTGAAGCACAAGCCGGGGCCACTCACAATTGACGCTATAGCGGATTCTCGAAAGTAATGACGAATTGGACATGGACGTCCCGCCGAGGCGAAACCGGCCAGTCCGGCAGAGCGGCTCCATTCCGCACGAACTCTTGTGAGAATCTCTATCATATCCTAAATGGCATCACTGTCCTTCTCGCCTGTCCTTATTCTCACTACTGACTCAACGGGATGCACAAAGATCTTGCCGTCCCCGATGGTGCCGGTACGAGCCGCGGAGACAACTTTTTCAATTACCTGCTCCACAATCGCTGCGGCAACGACTGTCTCGATCTTGATTTTGGGGAGGAAATCGACCAGGTATTCAGCCCCCCGATAAATCTCCTTGTGACCTTTCTGCCGTCCAAATCCTTTGACTTCGGTCACGGTCATTCCCTGCACACCGATCGAACTCAGTGCTTCTTTCACGTCATCCAACTTGAAAGGTTTTATTATAGCCTCAACTTTTTTCATTATTGTCCCCTTTTGCCCTATCCTCAAACTCAATCCACTACACAGGCGCATCCGTTGAATGGTGGCGCGTTCGGAGGATTGGTTACAAGTTATAGCCGGCCTCTCCGTGAGTTGCCACGTCTACGCCGGCTACCTCTTCCTCGTCGGTGACGCGCAATCCCACTATGGCTTTAACGATGTAAAGAATGATCAGGCTTACTACAAAGGAGTATATGATTGTAGCCAACACCGCGACTATCTGCGTCCAGAGTTGACCGGGATTACCAAAGAATAGACCGTTGGCCCCGCCCGCATTTATGGCTTTAGAAGCAAACAGGCCGGTCGCGATGGCGCCCCAGGCCCCTCCTACGCCATGTACGCCGACAACGTCCAGAGAGTCGTCATAACCAAGACCTGCTTTGGCGAGCACCGCCAGATAACACACCACTCCGGCCACGGCACCTAGAATGACTGCGGACACCGGCCCGACATAACCCGAAGCAGGAGTAATCGCCACGAGACCCGCCACAGCGCCGGAAGCGATGCCCAGTGTTGTCGGTTTCCCTTTAATAATCCATTCGGCGAAAACCCAGGACAAAGCGGCAGCGGCAGTAGCCATGTGGGTTGCCACGAAGGCCATCGAAGCGCCGGCATCGGCCTTAAGGGCACTTCCAGCGTTGAAACCGAACCAACCGAACCAAAGCAGACCCGCGCCTAACAGCGTGAGAGTCAGGTTGTGGGGCATCATGGCAGCCGTGCCGTAGCCCTTCCGTTTCCCGATCACGAGAGCACATGCCAACGCGGCTACACCCGCGTTGATGTGAACGACGGTTCCACCAGCGAAATCCAAGGCGCCCATCTTAGAGAGCCAACCACCCGGACCCCAAACCCAGTGAGCAACCGGGCAATATACGAAGGTCATCCACAGAAACATGAAGATTATAAACGCACTGAACTTCATCCGTTCCGCAAAGGCTCCAGAGATGAGTGCCGGAGTTATGACGGCAAACATGCACTGGAAAATCATGAAGGTTGACCCGGGAATGGTCTGGCCGGGCCACACAGCCGCTCCAACGCCTTCCAAACCGAAGTGCTTTAAATTCCCGATCAGGCCGACCAAGGCGTCGGGACCGAAAGCGAGGCTGAACCCGTAGAACAACCAGATAAGGGATGCCAGCCCCATCAGGAAGAAGCTGTGCATCATGGTTGAAAGGACGTTCTTCGATCGGGTCATCCCGCCATAGAACATGGCTAGACCCGGCGTCATCAATAAGACCAGTGCCGACGAAGCCAAAACCCATGCGTTGTCCGCAGCATTCATTTTTGCAACCTCTCCGAGGATGCGTCTGTTCGGGCCCGTAGCTTGCCGGCTCTTAGCTCGTAACCAGTGAGCGCACCCTGTCTCGTATGGCAGTCATAGCCACCGTACAAACGGCGGCACCGATTCGTCGTGCGATATGCAATCGGGATGCCAGAAGGAGCCAGGGTCATCTTTAACAAGCCTAACTCGCTGACTTGACAGCGGATATCCCTTACGTGTGAAAAGCGCAGTTTCTCGTGTTATAAGTGACTAATCGTACGTCAAGGTACCTTTAGCTCTAATGTGTTACCCGGCCGTACGAAGCCGCTTAGCGTAGACCACGAATTCTTGTACCAGTAACCTACTGATTCTTTCCAAGATTCCCAGCTTTTGCGCCGTCTTGGTCCGGTCTTTAGAGCTGCGCGCGTTCGCAAGCTCGGCAGCATTTCGGCTGAAGCGTCACAGTGCGTCCCGTCAGACCAACCCGGGCGCCGGCACTAATCGCCACCGACAAAAACGCATCCAACCTGCCCGCATAATGCTTGCACACTCGCTCCCATGCTGCGTGACGCCCCTTGACGTTGCTGACGCATAGAATTAGTACAGTGCTGTACGATTCTGAAATAAAAAGGTACTTCCCGGTAGGAACTCTCTCCTGGTATTCCGTTGATTGGACGGCTCCTTGAGGTTGGTTCCCTTCGTCTCACTTGTTGTCGGTTACATTGGCCATTCCCCTTTTTCCAGGTTTCTGTTGGAGCGGGCACATCATTCTGAGCCTACACCCCGATACGGGCATAGGCGTAAAAATAAGCTTCAGGTCCTCTTCGTCCCGGAGGGACATCCTGATAATAGCCCGGCGATTTATCGCCGGGAATGAACCGCCAAGAGACTTTTCTTCGTCCCCGAGGGGCGCCCCTCGGGGACGAAGATTGAATCATTGCTTATCGTCTACCCGGCAATCCCGCGTTCTGCGCGAGACCGGGCTACTATCATTGAGTCCCTACAGGGCTCACAGAGCGCAGCTCGTTATTTTAACGCCTGTGCGGGTACGGCCTATAGTGCATCAGCGTCCTTCTCGCCCGTTCTTATTCGCACCACCGTCTCGACAGATGTTACGAAGATCTTTCCGTCTCCGATGGTGCCGGTTCGCGCTGCTGAGATAACCTTTTCGATTACCTGATCCACAATTTCCGCAGCAACGACTGTCTCAATCTTGATTTTTGGAAGAAAATCCACCATATAGTCAGCTCCACGATAGATCTCTTTGTGACCTTTCTGACGGCCGAAGCCTTTAACCTCTGTAACGGTCATTCCATGGACCCCCAGAGAGCTTACCGCTTCCTTCACATCGTCCAATTTGAAAGGCTTAATTATTACTTCAACTTTTTTCACTCTCATGCTCCTTTTGGAGTGCACGGTGATTCATTCATGTTTGTTAGATCCTGCCCGGGCGGTGGCTTCCAGACGTACAGATCGCAGTGCTTTCCACAGCTGTATCGGATTGGCTCCCTCGACCCGGCCATGCACCAGGATCGGGATAGCACGTGAAACTCGATGATCGCGATACTTTGTCCCGGGCGATCCACACCTACCATGCTCGGTTCTACCCAACGAACACGTCCTTGGCTTCGGGGTAAGCAGGCATACCGAACTCGGGGACGTCGAGACCTTCCACCTCAACCTCTTTCGGGACGCGCAGTGGGACGATACGATTTACGATTTTGAACACCACGTAAGTGAGACCGAACGCGTAAAGAGCAATGAGCGTGGCTCCGCCGAGCTGCGTAAAGAACTGGGTCACATCCCCATGAAGTAGGCCGGTAACACCTTGGCCGGCTTTACCGACGTAAGTCGTCGCTCCCACGCCGTTCCAGCCGGACCCGTAGGTGCCGTCTGCAAAAATACCAAGAGCAACCGCGCCCCACCAGCCGTTATATCCGTGCACGGAGATGGCTCCGCAGGGGTCATCAACTTTGATTGTCCGCTCATTAAAGAGAAACCCCCAGGCAAACGATGATGCCGGCAACTATACCGATGATGACCGCGGAGTTTGGTGAAACAAACGCACAGGGCGCAGTGATTGCAACGAGGCCGGCCAGCATGCCGTTGCACGCCATTGAGATATCCGGTTTGCCGAAAAGGAAGTACCAGAAGATCAGTGCCGTAGCCGAAGCCGAGACCGCGGCGAGATTTGTGTTCACCGCTATCACGGCGATGCGCAGGTCCGTCGCACCAAGGGTGGAACCGGGGTTAAACCCCATCCAGCCGAATAGAAGAATGAAAGTGCCGATCACGACGAAGGCAATGTTGTGAGCTGGAAAGGGCCGTGGCTTGCCGTCCGGGCCGTACTTGCCGAGGCGAGGGCCGAGGATGACCGCGAGGGCCATCGCGGCGAAACCGCCTACCGCGTGAACAACGGTCGAGCCCGCGAAATCCACGTACCCGTGAGCCAATCCCAAGGTGGCGCCCAATTGCGAGAGCCAGCCACCACCCCAGGCCCAGCAACCGGACATTGGATAAAGGATGCCGCCCATGAAGATTTCCGTCAGAAACGAATGCCCAAAAAGTGATTCGCTCGCAGATGGCTCCCACGATGATGTACCCTGCGGTCTCCATGAACACGACCTCGAATAGAGTCAGACAGTTACTCCCGGCGTCGTAGGCCGGACCGCCCAGGAAGAAGCCGCTGCCTCCCAGAAATCCCCACTGGCCGCCTCCTATGAGAAAGTGGGTCAGAGTTGGGGTCCCTCCGATATTTGTCGGTGCGGCATTGATTGCAACGGCGCCGTACTGGAAGGCGTAGCCACAGACATAGTATGCCAAGAACGCGAAAACGTACGCAGCGAAGTTGAGCATCATGAGATGCGCGGCGTTCTTCCTGCGCACCAAGCCGCACGTGAGTAAGGCGAAGCCCGCTTGCATGAAGAGAACCAGGTATCCTGTGATGAGAGTCCAACTAAAGTTGGCCCCAATCCGGTTGTGACCTACCGTATCCGCCAGCTTGACAGCCAGCGGCTCTTTAGCTGCCTGGGCCTTGTACTCCTCGAACTCCTTTAACTTTTGCGCATAGTCGGGCGCGGTCTTATCAGTGGGTTCGGTGACGACAAAAGAATTGCCGGCCCCATCAATGGCATTTGACTTGTCGCCGGTGGCTATGCCCGCAGGATCGGGCTTCGGCACCGGAGCAGGCGTCGCCGTCGCTTGAGGGGCTCCTGCTGGAGGTGTGGCTTCCTCAGCAAGAACCGGACTCGTCATCAGCGTCCAGGCGACGAGTATTGAAACGGTCAGAAGTACGCATATAGTTTTTCTTTTAGCCATTCTCTGCTTCTCCTCCTATGAAACTCCATCGTTTCTCAAGCCGGAAGTATTGGTCGCCTTCGGCTCGAAATCTCGGTTTTCAAACACGGTCTAACGTCTGAACCCAAAGTCAGGGGTCTTTGACCGGGTTTTCGCATTGTGATGCCCGCGATTTTTCCAAGCCGGTGACAATGGGCGTGCCGCAACGGATCTTTTCTGTGAAAGGCCCGTCTAGCACGGCTCTCATGTCTGGAGTTCCGGCTTATCCTTCTCCACTTCTGCCGAACCCCGAGCCATCAACATCTCAGTTTCGCTGCTGCCCGTGCCCGAGCGTGCTTAGAAGGATTCATTATTCAAACCTCGCCCTGGCCGCGCTCACTCGAGCCCGTCGCCCGGCCCTCAGGTGCTGGCCTGTCAGAGCTCTATACGGTAAAGCGGTCGTACTTGTTGGTTCCCGAAGGTGGGCCAAAATTCACGGTGGGATGTGCAATCGGAATGCCAGAACAGGCAAGAGCGGAGTTGTGTGTGCTTATATTGTTGACATAACGGGAGATATTGTGCACCGGCAACGAGGCACATTCCGGTGCTCATGATTAATTCATCATACGTGAAGGTATCTTCAGCCACAATATATTACGTTCGGGTACGAAAACGCCGGGCATCGATCCCGAACCTCTGAACGCGTAACCCCATGATTCTTTCGGAAATTCCGAGCGCCCACGCGGCTTTTGCTCTGTTCCCCCGGCAAGCCTTCAGCGCGTCTACTATCAAGTCTCGTTCTACCCGCTCCAACGTCCCCTCCAGAGTCCCCGAGTGGGCTGTTCCGCTGGCCTCGGCCGTCTGGAGCGTCGGCGGAAGATGGTGCCCGCGTATTACCTGATCCGAACTCAGGAGAACGGCCCTTTCCAAGCAGTTCTCCAACTCTCGGACGTTTCCGGGCCAGTGGTAACTCATGAGCATGTCGATGGCAGGCGTTGAAATGCGTCGGATCACCTTGTTATTGGCCTTGCTGTACCTTCTCCACAAAAAAGTCGGCCAGGAGCGGTATGTCGGTCTTGCGTTCACGCAAGGGCGGAACATGAATTGGAAAAACGTCGAGCCGGTGGTCCAGATCCTGCCGGAATCGTCCTTCCGCGATCAACAGCTCCAAGTTCCGATTTGTGGCGGTTATGATTCGGACATTGGTCTTAATGGTCGCTGTGCCGCCCACTCGCTCGAATTCTCTTTCCTGCAATACCCTGAGAAACTTGATCTGGGTGGTTGGAGACAAGTCTCCGATTTCGTCGAGAAAGATTGTTCCCCCGTGCGCAAGCTCAAAACGCCCTTTGCCGCGTCGCTATGGCGCCGGTAAAAGCACCTTTTTCATGCCCGAAAAGCTCGCTTTCCACAACGCTTTCCGGCAGAGCCCCACAGTTGACCTTGATGAAAGGGTTTGCGGCCCGCAAACTGTTGAAGTGGATCGCGTGAGCCACAAGCTCTTTGCCTGTGCCGCTCTCTCCCCTGATCAGGACCGTGGTATCGCTCCTCGACACTTGAGCTATCAGGTCGTAAACGGTTTGCATGCCCTTCGAGTTGCCGATGATATTGGAGGGACGAAAGCGCTCCTTGAGCTGATCTTGGAGCCGCAGATTTTCCTCAAGCAGGCGATGCCGTTCCTCCTGAGCAGATCGCCTGAGACGGACTGCCTGAGCAATCATGGAAGCTATGATGGACAAAAGCCTCACATCTTCTTCGAAAGCTACCCCGTCCTCGAATAATCGGTCCGCGCTCAATGCCCCGATCACCTCGTTTTCGAGTTTGATGGGAACGCATATAAAGGAGATATCTGCCTTGCTGAGACCTTTTCGAGCGCCGGTGCGGTCGAGGAATAAAGGTTCTATGGAAATCTGAGGCACCACTGCGGGCCGGCCGGTCTTTATCACCTTCCCCGTAACGCCTTCTCCGGGCCTGTATTTTCCTCTTTCCATCTGGCTCTCAGACAGGCCGTGAGCGGCTTCAATAAATATTTCCCCGGTCTCCCGGTTTAGGAGAGTCAGGGTGCCGCGTACCATGCCCATGTTATCGGCCATGGATTCAAGCACAGGCCCTACCACGTCTCTGAGGTCCATGCTGCGATCCAGGCTCTGACTTACTTCAAAGAGAAGTAAAAGTTCCCGAACCTCTCTTTTAATTCTTGGTTGTTGCTGGCGAGTTGCCATTGTTTCTCCGCAATGTCACTTCATGGTTAGGGGTTCAAGCAAATCTTACGAAAATGTAGGACGCTTGAATTCTATTGTCAAAGGTTGATTTACTTCGACACATAAAAAGTTCTAAGAAACGCTTTGATCTTGACTTGAGGCAGGCCGCTTTGCTTGATCTCCGGCAGCTCTTGGCGCATCATCGGCGGTCATGGAATTGCGCCGTTGATTGCACGTGTGTCCGCGTTTTGGTCCGCCTCCTGCGGGAACGCCAAGACGGTGTGCCTCGGACCTTCGTACTTCTTTTTCGCCAATACGGGACGTTAAGAGCCGTAAGGAAGGAGATTGCTTCGCTGCGCTCGCAATGACAGGGAGAGGGAATGTCATTGCGAGGAGTTAAACGACGAAGCAATCCCCACGGTGATAATCCACGACCGTATTTATGAAAACCCGTATTTTGATCTGAGCTTCCCCTGAGGAACCTTTACCAAACGGCTCATACTAACTAATTAGCGTCTCCATTACGAAACATGGGTTGTTATTTGCCGGAGTTGATGAAGTGACCAACGGCAGGAGAGATGATATATTTGGCTTCATGGGTCCGACTCCGATAGGTCCGCGGATTATCCCTGGCTCTGCTCTTGTTGCAGGCGTGTTGGTCTTGTTTGCTCTAATTGGCGGAGCGCTGGTTGTCTACCATAAAATTGCAGCGGGATTGCCCGAAACCATCGATCTGAAATCATATCAACCCAAAGGCTCTTCGAAGTCTTACTCGGATGAAGGGTCTACTTCGGGCCGGTTTTATACGGAGCGACGATTCCCCGTAACTTTGGACGCCGTACCCAAACATGTTCAAGCGGCTTTCATCGCAGCGGAGGATGCTCGCTTCTACAGTCACCCCGGTGTGGATCCGGAAGGAATCTTACGAGCTTTCGTAAAAGACCTTTTGTCGTGGGATTTCGCTCAGGGGGGCAGCACCATTACCCAGCAATTAGCCCGAAGCATGTTGCTGACTAGGGAAAAGACCATCTCACGCAAGCTTCGGGAAATTATACTGGCCCTTCGCATAGAGCGATCCAACTCCAAATCTCAGATCCTGGAGACCTACCTCAATGAGGTCTATCTGGGCCGCGGCGCCTATGGAATCGAGGCCGCGGCTCACGCTTATTTCGGAAAAAAAACGGCTGACCTCACGATCGGTGAAGCGGCGTACCTAGCCGGACTCGTTCAAAATCCGGCCAAATATGCACCCAACCATGCGAACATGGCAGAAGCTCGCAGAAAATATGTGTTGGCTGCCATGCTGAAGATGAAAAGCATTTCCAAAGACCAATACAAGAAAGCTCTGCAGGAAAAGCCTGCCTTCGTGCTCCACGGGCCCGATCATGGGGTGGGGGACTCCAGTTGGCAGAAGAGATTCTGAAGCGAAAGGCAATAACTCACCGCTGAGCACGCAGAGATCGCGGAGAATTCTGTTTGCGCTGCCTGTCCACACGATGGAGCACGGCTAATTGGGGTCTGTCACAGTTAATGCCTTTCCAACTTGACTGTACTCACCCGTGATTGACGTGGCAATGAATTAGTCGTTTCATTTCTCTGCGTTCTCGGCGCATCCCACGTCTCGCGGGACGGTGATCCCACCGCGGAACGCGGGATTGATTGCTCGAGGAACGGTTGCGCGAAATCAAAATGAACCCTTGACAGCAAAGGAGGGCTCTATGGGTAGACTTACCTTGCCGCCGGGCTTCCAAGACATGCTAACCTTCGGACTTGTTGAATCCCTGTTGGACCGGCGCTCCCGACGCTTCTTTATGGGCGCGGAGATACCTGACGGCGTATTTGCTTACAAATCACATCATGACATACTGCCCCTCTCTGAACTGGAGAAACTGCTGGTGGTGACCGCATGCGGTGGAAACACCAACTGGCACTACATGATCTATCGCGGCCGGAGGTATGCCCCGTATCTCTCCAATTATGCTGCCGCCGCTGGAGGTCGCACTTTTCCTTCTTCCGCGGGTTTTCATACGAGCATGACCTTCTTTACCGACGATGAAGGGGTCTACGTGCTAGATGCCCACGATGCCCCCGCTCTGGCCGAAAGGGATGAGACGGGCTCTCTTGATCTGGAGCGTGTCTTGAGCGCTCTGAGGAATCGAGTAAAGAAGATTCAAGAAGGGCGGCTAGGCGTACCGCCGGAAGTCCCGTACACGGCCGAGCATAACACATGGGTCGTCAATCACCCTGGAACTCTCCTGGTGATTCCGGTAGGAGACCTGGCACAGCACGTTCTGCTAAATCTTTGCTACATGTTGCAAAACGGCTTTGTCATCACTGACGACATCAACCGACGTCCTGTGCCGGGTATCAAACGATTCAGTCATCTTGTAGACCCCAAAAGCACACA
Source organism: uncultured delta proteobacterium (assembly GCA_963789265.1). GTDB lineage: Bacteria > Desulfobacterota > Desulfomonilia > Desulfomonilales > Desulfomonilaceae > CAWBBA01. The sequence goes on from CAWBKB010000001.1 coordinate 2,030,549, forward strand.
GGCTCTCACTTACGTGGAACAATGGTCCCTTGCGGAACTTACGGTAGAACTTTCCGCCAGTTGCTACGCAGGGAATCTCATTCTCCAGGCTATGGGTCTGGGAGGCTGGATGTTCAACGGAATCGATCCGTTCAGCGTGCTCGGCGCTAGCAACGACCCAAGTGTCCCCGGTTTGGGATTCAGGTACGATTTGAACGAACACTGGCCTTATCCCAACCCTACGGGTCTGGAGGGGGTTATGGAAGGCTTCTGTCCCCCGCACTACGCCAACATGCGGGCGGCAGTGGAGGCAGTCTGTGAGCGCAAATTCGGCCGCGGCGGCCCGTTTCATTCTCAGACCCCGGGTCCCTGGAAAGACTCCGAGAAAGTGCGGTCATCCGCCCAAGTACACAGCGACGAATTTCGCGAATGCGTCGCTATTCAGGCTCAATATATTTTAGACACGTTCGGGAAGTTCCCGGGCACCGTGCCGTCGATTCTAGTTATTACTTGCTTGCAAGCTCACCATTTGGATTTGGAGTTTTATGACAAATTTTACGAGCCGGGAGCGTACTTGAGAACGCACGCAGCACATATAGCCCGATGGCATTCTCACGATTGAACTCAATCGACTCCCACCTGTTGCTTTCAAGACATACTGGTTTTAATCTGGTCCGAGCGACTGAATAAATTGCTAACCCAGGAAAGGAAATCCAATGACCCCACCGCGAGAGTAAACTTCGCCCCACCTGCGCCGCCTGCCCCAACGAGACATCGAATATGATCTGTATGCACAGCGAAGGCTCAGGCCATAAGGGATGCCCGACTTTAACCCGTAAGGATACCTTGGCTCGAGCAAATCGGGAATATGAAGATCCTGAAACCCGACTGTTTGCGCACCAGGCTTCAGCCCAGGAGGCGGCGTGTTATGCAAACCGGCACGAACGTCCATACGTATTGCAGCCCACCAAGACTCGAATTGTGGAAATATGTGAGTTTGCCGACCGGATGAACTACAAACGTTTGGGCCTTGTCTTCTGTGTTGGTCTCAAGAATGAGGCCGCAATTGTCGAAAACGTACTGAAAAAAAATGGCTTTGACATCGTGTCCGTCTGTTGTAAGGCGGGAAGAACTTCGAAAGATCTCATCGGAATAGGAGATGACGACAAGGTCCATCAGGGATCAGACGAGAGCATGTGTAATCCCATTTTTCAGGCAAAATTAGTCAATGAGGAGAAGACTGATTTCAATGTCTTGCTCGGTCTTTGCGTGGGTCATGATTCACTTTTTTTCAAGCACGCGCAAGCCTACACAACTGTTTTGGCGGTAAAAGATCGTGTGACCGGCCACAATCCTTTGGCTGCGGTTTATCTGCATGGTTCCTATTACAAAAAGTTGCTCTCGGGACCCGCGAAAACCGATTAGGGCGACGGTTCACCGCGGAGGGCGCCGAGACCGCAGAGGATTTTGTTTTGTTCGCATTTCTGTGGGATGTGACATCGCGCATCAAGTTTGTGACAATGACCCTGATGAATTCGGGTTAGAGCAGTGTTGTAGGATGTGCTGAGCGAAGTGAAGCGCATCTGTGGCGGGTCGGCCGTGGGTGGGAGTAGGCCGGGACGCGAGCGATGCGCTTCCCCCCTGCATTCGCAGGGTTCAGCGCATCCCACGCGACTATTCGCTCTTCACAATAACATGGGATACAAGGCCCTGCGCGTAGGTGAATGGATGCCCCGTGAAGGGATTCTCTGTTTGCACATCTAGAGGATTCCAGTTAAACATTCGGATACATCTTCCAAAATTTGTTCATTGAAATTGTTCTGGTTTTCCTTTGACCGGTAACTTCGGGTAAGCTATTGTGCATCTGCTTCCGGTGGAACTGGTCCAGTCAAGTCTGACAATGCACAATGGGGTTCGGTGGTTCATGCCGCTTGTTTTCGTCTGATTTTCAGGAACCAAGGCATGGCCACCGCCCGAAAATCTTTTGGAGGTATAGAATATGGCAAGAAGAGCAAAAACAGCTAAGACGCAGACGCAGGGCGACCTTGCAGCGGATCAAGCATTCTTGGCAGCCATAGTGGAGTCTTCAGATGATGCAATTATAGGAAAAAAGCTGGACGGTACGATCCTTAGCTGGAATGCCTCGGCAACCAGCATGTATGGATATTCCGCTGAGGAAGCAATCGGCCGGTCCATCATGATTGTAGTTCCGTCCGATCGCGAAGACGAAATACCTAACATTCTCTACAAAATCAGCCGCGGGGAAACCGTAGACCATTATGAAACCATGAGGATGAACAAGGCCGGTCGGCAATTTCATGTCTCTCTCACTGTTTCTCCAATCCGGGACGAGAGTGGAGAGATAGTGGGCGCGTCAACGATTGCCCGCGACATCAGTCAGCGGCTTATGGTTGAAGAGGCCTTAGCCAAGCAACGGGTCGCGCAAGCAATTTTGGATATCTCCACTCCGGTGATGCAGGTGTGGGAAGGTGTGGTATGTGCACCCCTCATTGGCACTCTTGATAGCCAGCGCACTCAGCAGCTTATGGAGCTCCTTTTGCAGCGTATCGTGGAGACCGGGGCATCCGTTGCCCTTGTCGATGTCACCGGTGTACCCTCCGTTGACACCCAGACCGCTCGACACCTCATTGAGACCGCAACCGCTGTGAAATTGTTGGGCGGCCAAGTTATTCTGACCGGAATACGTCCGGTAATTGCACAGACATTGGTTCACTTGGGGGTTGATCTGTCGGAAATCGTTACCCGCTCATCTTTGGCCACCGGTTTTCGAGCGGCCTTGGAATCTTTGGATCTTGAGATCGTAAATAAAAGAGAATCGCGATAATCTCGTTAAACCGAACCGGTAGATACGGAGACCTATAATGGCGGATCAAACGGTTTCGATAATCAAAGTGCGCGACATTCTTATTGCGACAATGCCGGCCGATCCGGACGATGCAACTGTAACATCGCTCCAGGAACGGATTTTGGAAACTATGGACACAACAAGGGCCAAGGGTCTGGTCCTGGATGTTTCGGGAGTGGAAACGCTGGATTCCTTCTTTGCTCGAACGACCATCGAAACGGCTCAAATGATACACCTCATGGGAGGGCGCACGGTTATCGTTGGGATGCGCCCCAGCGTAGCAATAACAGCGACTCAACTGGGTTTGGCCTTGAAATTAAAGCGCGTAAAGTCCGCGGTTAATGTGGACCGCGCTCTGGATATATTGAGCCAGTGACCCCGGAGGCAGGGCAATGAGCGATGAGAATGAAGGACAGATGTCCATTGCTTCCGAAGGCGATCTGGTCACGGCTCGAAAGACCGCCCGAACCTTGGCGACTAATCGCGGGTTTGGTATAACTGACACAACGCGTATAGTTACCGCAACTTCTGAACTGGCCCGCAATATTATCACATACGCAGGTTCCGGCCTTATGCTCTGGAAATCACTGGACACCGGGATCAATGTGGGCATAGAGTTGGTATTTGAGGATCACGGGCGAGGGATAACGGATGTGGAACTGGCGATGCAAGAGGGGTTCTCCACCGGCGACGGATTGGGAATGGGATTGCCCGGCTCGAAACGATTGATGGACCAAATGGAAGTTGTTTCCGAAGCGGGCAAAGGAACAACTGTTACCATCAGGAAGTTCAGGAAGAAATAATTGAAGATCCGGACCGGCCGTCACTTCGCTGCCGGCCGCGGTCTTTCTGAAGGCAATCGTTTGGTACAACTTGAACAGCTAGTCATACATGTCTCCCACGGCACTGAGGTGGAAGAGGCTCGGCGAACGGCAAGACAAACAGCAATTGTTGTTGGATTCGATGAAAAAGTAACAGAAGAGATCGTAATTGTCGCAAGTGAACTTGCATCCAATCTTATAGTGCATGCGCGCGACGGCATGTTGGTGTTCACCAAGATCAGGGAACGTGGCCTCGATGGAGTTCAGATCGAGTCTCATGACATGGGACCCGGCATTGCGGATGTGAATCAGGCGCTCGGGGACGGATTTTCCAGCGCGGGTGGTTTGGGCTACGGGCTGGGGACAATCAACCGATTTATGGACGAATTGGAGATCAATTCGCGGCGGGGACCCGAGGCCGGCACGCACATAATTTGCAAAAGGTGGATCCGCAAACGCGGAGTGAGCCTCGTGCCCTGCCCGCTCTCTTTCGGCGCAGCCACGCGCTGTCATCCTATCATGAAGGAGAACGGGGACACTTTCGTCATAGAAAAGCGGGATCGGTGCGCTCTCATCGGGGTAATAGATGGGCTCGGGCATGGCCAGTTCGCTCATCGAGCCGCGCAGGCAGCGAGCCAGTATGTGGAAAGCCATTTCGAGGAATCTGTTGCATCCATTTTTCGCGGTGCGGGGAGAGCATGCCGTGGCACTAGAGGGGTAGTCATGGCCCTTGCCAGGTTCGACTGGGAATTGGATACCAAGAGCGCACGAGTCAGCACTCGCGTGAGTTTCGCCAGTGTCGGGAACATTGAAACGCGAGTGTTCGGAAGCCTTCTGCCCGTGCATTTCGCGGTCAATCGCGGCATTGTCGGGGTCAACGCCAGGGAACCCATGGTCACTGAGCACCAGTGGGAACCGAATCTTCTTATGGTCATGCACTCGGACGGTTTGAGTTCTCATTGGCGATGGAACGATTTTCCCCAACTTGCCGAAGCTCCTGCGAATGTTATCGCCCCGCGACTGCTTGATGCTCTCGCTAAGGACAATGATGATGCCACGGTGGTAGTAGTGAAACGCGCGGAATGAACTGCAAGACAGGTACCCGCGTGACTCACCTCGTGCGTAGTCCGGCAATCAGTGAAAGATTATGAAAAAAGACGTGCAAACGCTAAGGGATCGACATCAAGACACCGTCCGGGAGCTTGACCAAGCACGTGAAGTCATTAGATGGCTGGAAGAGGAACTCGCAGAAACGAACCGTGGTTTAATTTCTCTGACCATAGAATTGGAAAAGGCGAATGAACGGCTAAGAGAGGAGATTGAGGAGCACAAAGAAGCGGAAGAAGCTCTGAGTAAGAGGAACAGAGACATCGAAGCCATATTGAACAGTACGACCGACTCGGCCTTCCTGCTCTCCATTGAAGGGCGCTTCATCGCTCTGAATGACGCAACTGCTCAGCGATTTGGGAAAGACGTAGACGAAATGATAGGAAAGCCGTTTTCCGCTTTTCTGCCATCTGAGGCGGCCGCATACCGGACGGCACGTCTTAACGATGTCATTAAGGTTCGGAGACCCGTCCGATTCGAAGATGTGAGAAATGGAAGGACTTACGATTCGACCTTTTACCCTATCCTCGGGCCTGACGGTGTCGTTGAGGGCATCGCGGCCTTTGTGAGCGACGTGACAGACCGCATGCGGCTCCGGTCGGAGCGGGAGTGTTTGATTGACGAGCTTGAAGTCAAGAAACGCCGAACTGGAAAGATTCATCTATTCCGTCTCTCATGATCTCAGAAGCCCGCTTATTACCATAAAGACTTTTTTAGGATTCGTCAGAGATGGGATGGCCAAGGGAACTGCTGACAGCCTGGAATCAGACATGTCTCGCATCGATAAAGCTGCGGACAAGATGGGAGAACTCTTGGACGAGATTCTGGAGTTGTCGCGAATCGGACGTTTGTCGAATCCACCATCCAGCGTGCCGGCGGAAGAACTGGTGAAGGAGGCCCTGGAACTCCTGGGTGGAGCGATAGCCCAAAGCGGTGCGGAAGTGCAGATGGCCTCGGACCTTCCGTTTCTGTATGGTGACCGTACACGCCTGGTAGAGATGTTTCAAAACCTGATACACAATGCTGTTAAGTTTAGAGGCGACCAACCTCATCCCAAAGTGGAGATAGGATGCAGGAAACAAGATGACGAACTAGTCTTTTATGTACGTGACAACGGAATAGGAATAGATGCACGGTACCATGAAAAGATATTCGGCCTCTTTGACCAACTTAATCCAACAGAAGAAGGAACCGGAATTGGTCTAGCCTTGGTCAAGCGAATCATCGAGGTGCACGGCGGACGAATTTGGGTCGAGTCCGAAGGCGCGGGACATGGTTCCACTTTTTGTTTCGCGTTGCCCGGCAGCACTCTTGGCAAGGAGTCATGACATCAGTGCGCATTGTTGTTGCCCCGGACTCGTACAAAGGTAGCGTATCCGCCCCGCGCGTTGCCGATGCAATCAGAAAAGGCATTTTGCGGGTCTTCCCGGACGCCGAGGTAGCGGTGGTACCCATTGCCGACGGGGGTGAGGGGACCGTGGAAGCGCTCGTCGCAGCTACCGGCGGACAGGTGCTTCACGAATCGGTGACTGGTCCTCTCGGAAAGCCGGTAAACGCTCACTGGGGAATACTGGGTGACGGGAAAACTGCGGTTATAGAAATGGCGTCGGCATCGGGATTGTCCCTGGTCCCTCAAGACAAGCGCGATCCGCGAATTGCTACGTCCCGTGGGACGGGACAGTTGATGAAAGCGGCACTTGATCGCGGGCTACGCAAAATGATCATTGGCATCGGTGGCAGCGCGACCAATGATGCAGGTTCGGGGATGGCGCGGGCACTGGGAGTCAAGTTTCTCGACGCAAACGGGGAGGAGCTTCCACCAGGAGGGGCGCCGCTGGCTCAACTGGCCGAAATAGATATCAGTGAGATTGATATTCGACTACAGCACACGGAGATTATCGTCGCTTGCGACGTCGATAATCCTCTGTGCGGCGCTAGTGGCGCTTCAGCGGTTTACGGGCCTCAAAAAGGTGCCACCCCGGAAATTGTAACCGAACTGGATGCAGCACTTAAGAATTTTGCTGAATTGGCCCGAAAAGTCACCGGCAGAGACGCGGCCGAGAACCCCGGTGCCGGAGCTGCCGGCGGACTTGGAGCGGGGCTGATGTTTTTCACCAATGCGGTCTTGCGCCCCGGGATAGATGTAGTCATCGAGGCGACAGGGCTGGATTCGCTCACGAAAAACGCAGATCTTGTCATCACCGGCGAGGGCTGCACAGATTTTCAGACAGTGTTCGGCAAGGCACCATTGGGGGTAGCCCGCCTTGCGAAACAGAACGGCAAGCCGGTCATCTGTTTGTCGGGAAGCTTAGGACCAGGCGCCGAAAATGTATTGCAACACGGTATTGATGCGCTCATGTCCGTGGTGCCTCGCCCTATGAGTGTGGATGAATGCATGCAATCCGGAGCATCCCTGGTTGAGAGCGCTTCCGAGCGCCTGGGGCGGTTCTTGAAGATTGGCAAGTTACTCCCGGAGTAGGAGAGAAATAATGGAGCCTCAGGAAATTAGAGAAGAAGTGAAGGAAAGACTTGAGCACACGAGAGAAGCATGGATCAATTATTTGGCGCTGACCACTGTGGTCCTGGCTGTATGTGCTACCCTGGCCAGCTTTCAGTTGGAGCATTATTCCGTTGAATCGGTGCTCGAACAGGGGTTGGCGTCTGACCAGTGGGCTTATTACCAGTCCAAAGGCGTTAAGAGATATCTGTACGGATTACAACAAGACAAGCTGGAATTAGAGCTGAACACGATTGAGAAGAACATCACTCCCGAACTTAAGGATCGATATGAAAAAGCTATTACATCCTATGGGAGCAAGGCGAAGACTTATGACAAACAAAAAGTCGAGATCATGAAGCAAGCCAAGGAGCACGAAAGACAGAGGGATGAAGCTCAGGAACGTCGCGAGACTTTCGGACATGCCATCATTTTTCTGCAAATGGGCATCCTGCTCTGTTCCATGGCAGCACTCATAAGAAGGAAGTATATGTGGGTTATTGGATCCCTTATAGGGGCGGTTGGCATCGTCTATTTCGCCAATGGTTTTCTGCATTTCATGTAACCGAAAAACGGCATCCCTCTAGTTCTGATGGGAACATCACGAGTGCAACATGACTCCTGATTCAAACCAGAGGGATCGGAAGCAGCCAGCAAACTGACGTAAGAGTAGAGTAATAGAAATGAGTCCTCCAGCGGCTGTTACCGAAATTTTGAATTCCCGCTGTTGTGTCGTGGGTGGCGGTCCGGCCGGTATGATGCTGGGATTTCTCCTCGCTCGTGCCGGAGTAGAAGTTTCTTGTGCTCGAAAAGCATTCCGACTTCCTCCGAGATTTCCGCGGGGATACGATTCATCCGTCCACTCTTGAAATCATGCACGAACTGGGAATTCTTGATGATTTCTTGAAACTCCCTCATCAAGAACTGCGGCAGCTTGGAGTCCGGATTGGCGACGAGGCCATAATTACGCATGATTTCACGCACCTGCCCACTCACTGTAAGTTCCTTGCGTTCATGCCTCAGTGGGACTTCTTGAATTTTCTCGTCAGACAGGCCCGACGCTATCCCACGTTTCATCTCAGAATGGAGGCGAAGGTCACAGAACTGGTGAAGGTTGGGGGCCTCATGGCTGGAGTGCTTGCTGAGACACCGGCGGGCCGACTCGAAGTCCGCAGCGACCTCGTTATTGGAGCAGACGGCCGACATTCGGCGGTGCGTGAAAGGGCAGGCCTGGAAATCATGGAACTCGGAGCACCTATCGATGTTCTCTGGCTGCGATTGTCCAGACGTCAAAACGATCCAGAGCTAGGTGTGGGCACATTTGACTACGGCAAGATACTTATCATGATCGACCGTGGTGACTACTTTCAGTGCGGTTTCATCATCCGTAAAGGCGCTTTCGACGAAATTCAACAGCGAGGGCTGGCCACATTCCGCGACGAAATTGCCACGTTAGTACCGTTCATGAAAGATCGGGTCGGCGAGATCCATGACTGGAGTGACATTCATGTTTTGACCGTCAGAGTCGATCGGCTGCGTCAGTGGTCTCGCCCGGGGCTCCTGTGCATTGGTGATGCAGCTCATGCCATGTCCCCGGTAGGTGGAGTCGGAATCAACCTTGCCATCCAGGATGCTGTTGCAACAGCAAATATACTGGCAAAGCCGCTACAACAGTCCACTATTGGGACGGAGCACCTCGAGGCCGTGCAGCGACGCCGCGAACTGCCTACCCGCATTGTCCAACGGCTCCAAGTCTTAACCCAGGAGCGACTCATTCGACCGGTCCTGGAGAGCCATGAACACTTTGCTCCACCTTGGGGCGTAAGGCTATTAGACAGATGGCCGATTTTGCGCAGGATCCCTGCTCGACTGGTTGGGATCGGATTTCGCCCCGAACACGTCCGAACACCTGATGTGGGCAATGCCGAGCACTGATGCAGAAACTGGCAACTCATATCAACTCCCAAAGCTAGAAAGCTACGGGAGTTGGTGCCATTCACCTGAGGAGCAAATCACGTCTTCTCCAGTAAGCGCAAGCAAACGCGTCGGCTACGTGCCGCCAGTATGAAAGCGTTTGTGCAACAATTTCTCGTCCAGTGGAACTTCCTTGAGTTTGTTCACGATTCGAGGCGAAGCGCTGCCGTCGCCGTACGGATTGATCAGGTCGGCAAGACCAGCTCTAAACTCCCCGGAGATCGCCTGTTTGATGGCTTGCACGATCTCGTCTCTACTGTAGCCCGCGTTTATCACATTCTTCCCGTGTAAACGTCCAGCCTGCCGATTGCCGATATTCACGACGGGGAGTTTGAAAGAAGCAGCTTCAAGAATCCCGGAGGAAGAATTGCCGACCATGGCCGTTACTTGGTTCATAAGGCTGAAATAGATTTCTGTCCCCAGATTCACTACTACCTGACTGCGCTCCTTGTGCCGACCGGCAAACTCATGAATCATTCTGATGATGATATGGTTTTGTGTGTCCGAGTTCGGATAAGTGAATATGACTTCGCAATCCATCCGTTCCAGTGCCGCCAGAAGCTCACTCATCTGCGTTTCTGTATGCTGGAACTCAAGAGTTACCGGGTGATACGTTACAATAAGCGTGCAATCGTGGAGGCTTAGTCCGTGCCGTTCGTTCAGCTCATGGGGGCTTAATAAACGGATCTCAGACAGGTTATCTAGGCTGGGAGCCCCGCTTACAACCACTCGCCACGGTTCTTCTCCCATCTGAATGATTCTCCGGGCGTAGGTATCGGTGGACGCAAAGTGCAAGTGACTCATTTTCGTTATTGCATGGCGGATCGACTCGTCTATAGCGCCTTCGGTGGACTCACCGCCATGAATATGGGCCACGGGAATGTTGAAAGTCAGTGATGCTGCAACGGCTGCCAGCATTTCCAAACGATCCCCCAAGACCAGGAGAACATCAGGACGAAACTGAGAGTAGGACTGAGCGAATCCGATTATCCCAAGGCCCAAAGATTTTGCAAGGCTTTCGGAAGTGTCGGACATGAGCAGCATCTCAACGCGATCGCCGATTTCGAATCCATCTGCTTCTATCGTCTTAACGGTACAGCCGAATTGAGGGGCAAGATGCATGCCGGTCACGATGAGATGCAGCCTAAGGCCCGAATCCTGTTGTATGCGCCGAAGTATGGGCCGATAGATGCCGTAGTCGGACCGGGCGCCCGTGACCACGCCTATGGTCCGCATCTTCTAAGCCCCCGCGAGTCAGGCAAGTAGTATGGGTTCATGATTAGTTTGTCAGGTCGGCTTTTGGAAATAGTTTACCGCTGAGAACGCGGAAGTCGTGGAGAAGTCTGGTTCGCTATTGATTTAACCGCGTACCGGTCTCAGATAACGTATGCATTGGACCTGTAGACGCCAATGTTGCGTTCCATCCAGTCAATGGTTTTTCTGAGACCCTGCTCGAGTGTATGTTGCGGCTGCCAACCAAGGATTTGCCTGGCTTTACGACTGTCCGCGCACAGACGATAAACTTCGCTCTTTTCCGGCCGTTGCCGCTGGATCTCCGATTCGATGGGCAATTCTTTGCCTAGCACCCGTAGGATTGTGCCGGCCAACTCTTTGACGGAGATCTCTTGGCCGGTCCCCAGGTTCATCACCTGACCGACCGCTTCTTTACGCTCGGCCGCAAGGATGAAGCCTTCAACTGTGTCCGCGACAAAATTGAGATCTCGTGTGGGTTCCAGATTCCCCAGGCGCAAGGAAGACTCTTTGAGCGCCTGGCTTATGATGGTGGGGATTATCGCTCTGGCTGATTGTCTCGGTCCGTAACAGTTGAAAGGGCGAACTATCGCGACGGGCAGGCCGTACGATCGGTGAAAGGCTTCGGCCATCATGTCGGCTGCTATCTTACTCGCGGAGTAAGGAGATTGTCCCTGCAGAATGTGTTTCTCATCAATCGGAACGTATTGAGCAGTTCCGTAAACCTCGCTGGTGGAAGTGTGCACAATCTTCCGAACTTCACCGGCGAGCGCTTCGTGAAGTACGTTCAGCGTCCCTTCCACGTTCGTTTGCACGTAAGAGAGCGGAGCACGGTATGAATAGGGTATGGCGACCAGAGCTGCCAAATGGAAAACGGTGTCTGCGCCCCGCATGGCAGCTCGTACAGTGTCACGGTCGCGCACGTCGCCGAGGATTATTTCGACGGAGTCTTTTGCAGCCGAACTGTCGAGCCATCCCCACGAATTGGACGAATTGTATCGGACCAGCGCCTTGGTTCGGGCGCCCAATGTAACCAGCCGCTCGGCCAGGTGACTGCCTATAAAGCCCCCTGCTCCCGTCACCAGGACAGTTCTCCTGGTCCAATCCGCGGCCGCGTTCACAATGCCCCTTTCGCGTAGTCGCTTAACGCTCTCTCGTAGTCCTCCAACTTTCCGATATCTTGCCAGTACTCTCGAACAGGAAAACTCACCACCCGGTAGTTTTCTTGAAGGAGACGTCTGACCAGATCAGGTATGTCATAGCGTTGTCCTTCCGGAATCAAACTACAGACTCCGGGACTGAGGAGGTAAATGCCGGCATTTACAAACTGGCGGATGACCGGCTTCTCAGAGATTCCCGTGATATCAACCCCATTGGTCTCGATCACTCCATACGGAACCTCTATATCGTACTGCTTCACAGCGATCGTCATGTGAGCGCCATGATCCTCATGGAAATTCATCATTGCACGAAAATCCACTGACGTCAGTACGTCTCCATTAATTACCAGCAACGGTTCCTCACACGCGGCCAAATGGCACAATGCGCCGGCTGTTCCAAGAGGCTCGCCCTCACCCACGTAATTCATTTGGACCCCGTAGCCCCGTCCATCGCCGAAATATTGTTCGATCACTTCCCGCTTGTAATGAGTAGTGACGTGGACACTCCTAATTCCCGATTCCCGTAACTGGCCTATTATCCTCTCCAGGAGAGGTTTATCGCCGACCGGTAGCATGGGTTTGGGAACAACTTCGGTGAGAGGCCGCAACCGAATGCCGTATCCTCCCGCCATGACCACGGCCTTTAGAGGCGACTCTCCGCCCTGAACCAGGTCCCGGAGCAGCACCAGATCGACGAGGCGCTGCCGGTCGTCAAGCAGAGGGATGTGCCGTAAGAAGTCCTTCTTCATAAGGCGTAATAGTTCGGCATCGGGGGTTCCTACCGGGGCGGTGACAGGTTCAGGATTGGGCTTGCAGGCTCGATTCTCCAGGAGATCCTTCACCGGGGAATCAAGATCGAACGAGGCCAGGATGGCCCGCCGGATGTCCCCATCCGTTACTGTTCCTACGAGTCGGCCTTGGGAATCCGCCACGAGGACGATTTCTTTTCCGTTGCGGTCGATGCAGGCCATCGCCTCTTTTATGGAAGCGGAGGGCGCAATACATAAGTCAGATAAGTTAGGGCGCATGATCGCCTTTCTTCTCAAATCAGTCGGGTAGAAGAAGTTTTCACGAAACCGGATGCCGTAATTTCCACTCTTCGTTCACTTTTTTCCACAGATGCGGGGATCTGAACTTGTCGCATAACTCATGGAACCGGTCCGGTTTCAGGCCGACGTAGTCCATTACTTCGTTGAAATACAGATCGGGAAACTCTCCATCAAAACGACGGACCAACGTAACGCCCTCTTCGCGGGTGAGGTGCTTGTTGCGAATTTCCTGCGAAGCGTCATAAGAAGCCCTGCCGAGACCGAACTTAATGTAGGTCGTGTAATAGTGCAAGTCGTCGATCTTGTCGTCGATGCTATTGTATTTGCTGTACGTGCCCTGCGATCGAAACGGCCGGGCCTGAAAACCGGTATGCTCCGCTGCGTAATAATAAGCCTCCTGCGGAATCCATTTGACATAATACCCGAGGTAATGGACCTCTACAGGGATTTCTTCCATCTCCTCGGCATCCAGCGGCAGGTAGGCCATAAGATCGGCCAGATTCAAGTCGTAGGTGTCCAACAGCTCCCGTATCGACACACCGCCAAGATAGATCCCCTCGAGGTTCTGCATCGTGTAAAACGATTTGTCCCGCAAAGAAGTCCGGTTGTCCGCAATGGGATTTCCGTATTCCGCCTCATTCTCGCCGTAAAAGACTAGCGGAATTTTCCATTTCACCGCGATTTTCGGTCCGATGTTCTTTTTGGCCAAGAATAAAAGTCTGGAAAGGATGCAGCAGGTTCTCGATTCCAAGCCTTGTGAGAAGCCGGGCCACCTTCCCATTTTGCTTGAAGGCTATGTTGTCGAAACCTCCGACGGCTATCCAGTTGAGGTAGTTCTGCAGTCCGTAATCGGTGTAAAGCAGCGGCGACCACGTGACTGTGAGGGGATGCATGCCGTACTTGTATTTCAACAAATGGGCGGCATACGCGCTGTCCTTGCCGCCGCTGCCGGGCAAGATGCAATCGTACTGTCCGTCGTTCCGTCGGTGTTTGTCGAGCAGTCTCAAAAGTTTCTTGTTCCCTCGCGTCCCAATCCGTTTGCTCTTTCTTTTCCGCGTAACGACAAGCGTCGCATAGCCCGTCTTCACCAATGCGCAAGGTCGGCGCCCTTCTGTCCGGTTTGTGCCTGAACTCCGGGTACGAGTTGGGTCGCTGATTAGACATCACACACCGTTTGCAAAAGACCACTTCACTAGGAAGCCCGTAATATGCTTCAAGATCTTCAGGCATTCTCCTCCTACTCCTGGTTCCCGCTATTTCCCAGCAACACCTTAAGCCGTTCGTACATTCTCAATCCGTCCGGACCACTTCGCTCGGGATGAAATTGAAAGGCGCATACATTTCCGCGTTTGAGGCTGGAACAGAATTCCAGATCGCCGTATTTACTTGTTGAGAGCGTAACCTCGGGATTCTGCGGTACTGCATAGAACGAGTGAACAAGGTACATGTGTACGTCCCGTCCCTTAAATCGTGCAAAGGAGTCCCAATCCAGGGGTCTCGTCGGTCCGCTGAGGATCCTTCTTGAGCTTGGAGGGGATTGGGCCGGAAGATACGGTTCCACCCGATCTGAGGAACTTTCAAAGGGCCACGCGGACCGTGGGGCTTCTCGAAGCGCACTACCGGGCCGTCTACGATACTCAGCCCTTTATGCAGACCGAATTCCTGACTCTCGGTCATCAACAACTGTAGTCCAAGGCATATACCGATCAAGGGTTTTGCGGAGGCGGCCAAATCTTTGAGGGGCTCGACCAAGTCCAGCCTGTGAAGCGAATTCATTGCATCGCCGAACGCTCCCACCCCGGGCAAGATCACTGCATCTGCGGAGAGAATATGCCTTTTCTCCGCAGTGATCAAAGCGCGTATGCCCACATGCTCGCAGGCATGTTGCACGCTGAAAAGGTTTCCGAGACCGAGATCGACTATGGCCAGTTGAGGTCCGCGATCGTCCATGTTCAGTCCGACTTCTGAAAGCGGCAGTTCAGGCCGAGGTCGGTCAGATAGCCTTTGAGCTCCGGTATAGAAGCATCCTGAATCTTGGGTCCCGGGGCACCCTTACGAAGAAACTCGATGTTGCCCTCATCGTGGAAGTCATCGCCGTTCGGTGGACGATGTCTAGCACAGTTGTAATGAAACATTGAAGCTATACTCACTGCGTCCGCTTTTCCTTCGATCACCACATCTGCAACATGATTCGGAGCGCCTGCGCCTCCGGAGGCTATGACCGGTATAGAAACCGACTCCGCGATCTTCCTGGTGAGTTCCAGATCAAAACCTTTGCCTGTCCCTTCCATGTTTATTGAGGTCACAAGGAGCTCTCCGGCGCCAAGTTCGGTTGCTCGTAAAGCCCATTCGAACGCGTCCAGCCCTGTCCGCTCTCGCCCGTAGTCCGTGTACTGCTCGTATGTGCCATCTGATTTTCTGATTGCCTCAATCGACACTACTATTGTCGACGAGCCAAAAGTGCGGGTCGCTTCTTCTATAAGAGCAGGCCGTCGTACTGCGGCGGTGTTTATGGCAACCTTGTCTGCTCCTGCTCTCAATGCTTCACGTATGTCCTCTAAGTTCCTCAACCCGCCGCCTACAACCAAGGGTATAAAAATCTCTCTCGCGGTTCGTTGTATAATTTGATTGAGACTGTTCCTGCCGTAGAGGCTGGCAACCGCATCGATGTAAATCAATTCGTCCGCGCCGGTCTCATAATAGTGCCTGGCGAAGTATTCGGGTTTACCGAGCACGCGAAGGCCCTCGAAATTGATGCCTTTCACCAAATTGGGCCCTTTGATGTCAAGTCGAGGTATAATGCGAACGTTCACTGGTGAACCTGATGCATCGCTTTGTCTACGAGCCCGATATCTTCGCTGGGATTACTGTCGGCCTGGCTGGAACGCCCAAGACCATGGTACGAGGAGGGACATCTTCCACCACCACCGCGCCGGCACCTACAATTGCTGCCTCGCCTATGGAGATCAACTGTCTGACAGCAGCTCCGCACCCAATGTGAGCTTCGGCGCCAACCCGCACTGTGCTGGCCAGTACAGCGCCGCTGGCCACATGGACATGATCGCCGATCACGCAATCATGCTCAACCACGGCACCACTGTTGACTATGACATTGCGACCGAGTTTCGCACCCGTGTTCACAATGCATCCCGGAAGCAATTGGCAGCCTGCACCGATTTCAGCCCACGGGGAACAAAGTGACGTCGGGTGTTTAATCGTCAGCGGACGCAAGCCCTTAGAAATCCCATGTTGAAAAAGTCGCTTGCGGGGCCGATTGTCACCCACTGCACCGACACCTACAACAAAGAATCCCGCCCCGTCTGCTATGACTTCCGGCAAAATTGAATCGTCGCCGAGAATTGGAACATCCAGCAACCTTTGGCCCCATCGGGAACTATCCTGGTCGAGAATAACCAAAGATAACCGGGAATTATTAGTTCGCAAACTTTCGATTAAGACCTTTGCGTGACCGCCTCCCCCGAATATCACGCACAGATTCGTTGAATGTACCGGCATTTGATAAGTCTCAATCCAGGAGATCCAGAGTGATGACCGAGTTCACACCAAGATCCAGGCGGGTCTTGCGCCCTATTATCTTCGCCATATAAGTGGGCGCCAGCCCTCCGGAGCTGCGGCGCAGGGTCAGATCTTCAGCCACGATGGTCCGACCCGCCGGAATCGGCCGGGCCGCCACGACAAATTTTCTCGCAACGAGTCTCATCCGGAGTTCTGAAGGCGTCGGCACTTTGACTCCATCCCCCAGTGCGCTCTCTACCACACGAACCGCTTCAACCATAGAAGCGAATTCAACAGGATTTAAAGAGGCATTGTGGTCCGGTCCCGACATAGCCCGGTCGAGGGTCAGGTGCTTCTCGATGAGTCGTGCGCCCCTGGCTACGGCTGCCAGAGTAACTTCAAAGCGGGGTGTGTGATCCGAAAATCCCACCGGATAGCCGAAAGTCTGCGCCAGAGTATCCATAGCCCTGAGGTTGCACCACGCAGGCTGAGCCGGGTAATCCGACACGCAGTGTAAGAGGATCAATTCGGCGTTGCCGGTCCTCTCGATGGTACGGACTGCTGCTTCCACCTCGGCGAGATAGGCCATACCCGTGGAAAGTATGACCGACTTGCCCTTAAGCGCCACTCGTCGGAGGAAAGCCAGGTTCGCAACATCTCCGGACGCAATCTTGAAGCACGGGAGGCCGAGATCTTCGAGGAAATCTGCGCTGTCATCATCGTGAGGAGTTGAAAGGAAAAGAATGCCATTGCTGTCAGCATAGCATTTCAATTCGGTAAACTCGCCCTGACTCAATTCCAGTTGTTTAAGCATCTCGTACTGGCCTAAATGGTCGGGGACGTTACGGCGTTGATAATCGGCCATCTCAGCTTCAGGCGTGGCAAGTTTATCGGCCCGGAACGTCTGAAATTTGACCGCATCGGCGCCGACATTCAGCGCCGCATCAACTAGCTTTTTCGCGGTCTCAACATCCCCGTTATGGTTGACCCCGGCTTCGGCAACGATAAAACAGCGTTCATCCGGGCTTATTCGAAATGCTCCGACATTAACCGACTTCATTTCGGTAGCGATCCTTTAAGATCAAATCCGCCAGGTACAGGTCCCAGGGAGTGTCGATATCCAGCGACCGTTCGGGTGGCATGATAAACGAAAAGGTGTTGTCCGTGTCAAATGTTTCTCGTTGCATCAATATTTCGTAACGAGCCAAGTAAAGGGCTCCGTTTAGAACATACAGTGGAGGCAAGTCCTGACGCCGCTCCATTGGCTGATCCAGCTTTATGAAATCCGTCATGCGACCGTCATCATGTATCCGCTTCATCCAGTAAGGGTGGGCCTCAGCCGGTGTGACGCTCACGACGGCATCCGCGTTTTTCTCGACAGCCAAAGTAATAGCGTTATCAATGTCTTCGGATACTCGTAGTGGTGACGTTGCTTGGAGAAGCATTATGAAATCGGGCCGATAACCTTCATTTTCTTCCAGCCACCGGGCTGCGTGCAAAACTGGCGCTACGCCCGGTGTGTCATCCTGCGCGAGATTCTCCGGGCGCATGAATGGTGCCTCAGCGCCGTATCGAAGCACAACCTCGATGATCTCATGTGAATCTGTGGAGACGATCACGCGATCGAGAAAGGTGGCTGCAAGTGCAGCTTCAATTGTCCATGCAACAAGAGGCTTGCCTGCCACCGGCCTCAAGTTCTTGCCGGGTATTCCCTTCGAACCACTGCGAGCTGGTATGATAGCTACACAGACAGGTCTCGTTGTCTCAACCAAGTGAGTCCCCTTGTTTTATTCGCAACTCCCAATTTCCGTTATAATCTCCCTAAACTGATTTGAGTCCATAGCAACAGCGGACGTTGTCAGCATCTTGGAGGTTGGATAATTCCGTACAGCTCCGCTTTGGTCCTAAGCTATTAAGTCTCTGATATTCCAACCGTTGTCCTAAGATCTATCTAAACGGCCTCGACTCGTTAGCTTCAGGTGGTGCATAGTTAGTGACTATGTTAGCGATTATACTATCCCCAAAGCAAGCGGGCAAGCAACTGTGCGTTCGAATGCGTTATAATGACTTTGAAGTTTGAAAGCAGGTAAGATGAATTTGATATAGGATCGGTACGGATCGGAGCACGCTCGTTTCGAATATGCCGACATCCTATAACGGCCGCCGTAGGGCCGCCCATAATCTTGACATTATGGCGTGGCGGATGCTATTTTCAATCCGTATGGCGGTGTAGCTCAGCAGGTTAGAGCATGCGGCTCATATCCGCAGTGTCCGGGGTTCAAGTCCCTGCACCGCCACCACTTAACCATAGAATATAACGAGACTATCACTCCTCCCTACCCCCGAATAGTTGTGTGCAAATTGTGTGCAGATCCTCTGTGATGGGAAATCAGACGGGGAACACGTAAATATATGGGACGTGGTTCCCGTAAAAATCGGTCCACTCGGTCCATTCGGGACTTTTGTTGTAATTTCGAGGGATTGCCGAAATTTAAAGCGGTCCACAAGTGGTCCACTTGGGGGGTAAAGTGGTCCACTGCTTGATTTTATTACTGATTTGACTTTTTCAGGGGGGTGACAGTTGCTTTTCTTTGAATTGATCGAAGTGCGTTAACTTCCAGGTGGGAATATCGCTTGGTCTGCTCAAGATTGCTGTGCCCCAAAAACTTGGAGACTTTGTAAAGGGATTGGCCGTCGTTCACTGCTTGTGAGGCAATACTGTGGCGCGTGCCCTGATATAAGGTGATGTGAGCAACCCCAGCTTTTTCACGGGCTGCGTTCCATTGGTTCCTGCACCAATTCCGACCATGAGGCTTACCGGTCGAATCGCAAAAGACAAATCCCTCGGCATCCACATGGCGCGGTCTCGTCAAATAGAGTTCTTTCCAATTGGGGTCGAGAGGAACAATGCGAATTCGCTTTGACTTGGTAAACGGCCGCAGGTCGTTATCAGCGAAGGCCCGCTGTATAGTCACTAGATCATTTTTTAAGTCGATATCGTGATGCTGAAGGGCTCGGGTCTCTCCGGGCCTCGTTCCGTGCGTAGCTGAGAAGAGGATCATAAGGTGCGCGTCAGCGGTCAGGTTCGCAAAGATAAGGTCCTGTGTCTCGACGTCCGCCCACTTCCACTCCGGGTCCGGCAGAGTACTTGCCCTGAATTCCATCGGGAACTTGGGGATTGCCTGTATAACCTCTTCCTCGTACGCATCCTTGAAGATCTTGTGAAGGGCGCTCATGATATTCCAGAGGCTTTTGGGGGAGTAATCAAGCGACAGGTAGAATTGTTTCAGGTCGCGCCCGCGGATCTCTGTAATGGGCTTCTCCTTGAAGTAGGGAAGGAATATGTTGCGCACGTAGTTCCTGAGCGAGCCCAAGTAGGTAATTGACAACTCATTCCGATCTTTGCGACGCTGGCAATTGCTCAGCCACTCTTCTGCGTAGACGGAGAAGCTGTGGAGTGATTTTTTCGTCTTGGAATAGAAGTCCGGGTCGAATGTCCCGCTTTGTATCTCGCCTGTTATTTGCGCCAGGGTATATTCGGCGTGCTCACGACTGTGAAAACTTCTGTGTTGCTTGTCGGCCCAGATCTCAATTCCGCCTGACAGACGGATTTTCCAGCGGTTGCCCCGATTCTTGTACACCTTCCCCAGAGCAGGCATTGTCCACACCTCCGGCGTTTGGGGGAAAGCATACTTTGTTTTTGACTTTGGGGGCAACTATTTTTCCGTTTTTGATTGCTCGCGGGAAAGTTCGCGCTCTAACCAAGCCAGATACTCGGGGAGCTGTTGATCCGTCAAACGCAGACCGGTTGCCTTGTGGATATTGCTCCTGAGCCTCTTAAACTGGCGTTTAAACCTGTAGTGTTGGCGTATTCGGCGGACACTTCCCTTGATCCACGCCAAGGGGCCTTGAGCGGGACACCAGCCCGGTAGTCGCAATATCTTGGCGAGGGCTTCCACCTGCACGGTAAGCCAGTGGTGAACAGCCCAGCCGTTTGGATCTCCCGATTCGCTGGACAGATAGGCTGGGTATCCCAACAGCCGGGCCGCATCCCACGCGACCGCGGTGAGAAATGATTTGAACAACGACCATGCAAATTTCAGCCAGTCTCTCATAGGTTTTCCCTCTCTTCCGAATAGCAGATGCGGCGCATGATATAATCAGCAGCTTCCCGTTGCGCCGGCGTAATTGGTCGTGGAACCGGATGCGCCCTTAGTATTTTCTCGAGTGCACGTAGGGCAACGACGACCGTTTCAGCGGCCCGAACTGCCTTAGCGCCGGCTTCGGGTGCGTACCAATTTTCAACGTCGTGCATTAAAGATTCCGCTTCACTTTGCAGTTGCCGAACCTTATCTATGATCTTTCGGAATTCTCCGCACGTATACCCGGGAGTCATGCTGACCTCGCTTCCAATCGGGATTGATGATCTCGCCAAAACCTCAACAAAATGCTCTCGCAGAGTGTTGCCGCAACTTCCTGGCTCCCAGCGAATAAGAAGGGTATGGCATATCTGTGCTGTAGCGCCACCACGGATTCCCAGGCGCTCCTGGGGTTCATTTGGCTGCGGTAATTGCCTTGGAGTAGATCTGAATACCGGGCTTCCACGACCACATAGAAATGCAGGATGGACGCGGCCCGCTCCAATTCTCTCGTGAACCGTTCGCGGGAGACGGTTAAACAGCCGATCAAATCGTCCAGGGTTTTGCGTTCGATTGAAACCCAGCTTTGGAAGCCGTCCAGCGAATAATCGCCAGTCGGAAGGCACGTCCGGACGGTTGGCAGAGAAAAGTAATTTTCCCATGGCGCGGGGTCCGGTTCCCGCGTATCAATCAAGAAAAGCGGCAGAGGTTCGCTCTTGGCCATGCTACTCACCCCTGTGCCGACTTAAATTGAGCGCAACTGGTAGCGTCCCGTCTCTCCACTGGCTTGGGGCAACACCACTCAAGATCACACTGGCTACACGCAAGACTTTGCTTCCCGAAATTACCAGGCACCACGTTGTCCGCTTGGCCTTCGGCCCTCAGTCCTATGCCGCGCCAAACCTTGACCCGAGCGCTTGCGGGGCCTACTTTGCCCTTTATAATGCCCGCTCTGCCTAGAAGATTTTCGTTGAACGGCGCACGCTTCAAGGGCTGCTCTCGCACATCCTCACAATGTGACTGATACGCCTTGTAAAGCTCCGAAACGGGTACAGTCGCGGAGATGTGGACCACACAATGCTTGTCCAGGAAATCGCCTAGTTTATCGGCGTCTTGCCGGTAATCAGCAACTGCCAACTTGACCTTCTCGGGAGGATTGAGGCCGCTCTGTTGCCACTGCCGAAGCCCAGTCAGCATCCAGTTTAAAATGCCAGGCGCTTCGGCCTTCAGTTTGTCACCCAGAGTGACATCCTTATCCTCTCCCTCGAATTGCCGGGTAAATGGAATAAGTTGCGGGCGCCTCCAAAACGCCTCAGACGCGTCCCGCACTTCTGGTCGATTGTTCGCGCAAATGAAGACTTTGGCTTCAGGAGTAAACTCGAAAAATTCCCTGCGCAAAAAGCGAGCAGTAACCTTACCGTCTCCAGAGACTTTCTTGATAGTTTCGGCGTCGAATCGTTTCCCCTTCGGTTCAGAGGCAGACACGAACCGAGCGCCCCGGAGTCTGGCCAGGTCATTGCGAGGCGAATCGTCGTTTCTGCGCTCCATGAATGTGGCGGCGGGCGTATCAATAGCGTAGTCCCCCAATACCGCAGAGATGGTGTTTACAAGCACGGATTTGCCGTTACTGCCTTTTCCCCAGAGAAAAAACCAACATTGTTCGGTGGTCAGCCCGGTAAGGGCGTAGCCCAACACCCGCTGCATATAAGCGGTTAATTCGGCGTCGCCTTCGGTAATCTCTGTGATGAATTGATCCCACCGCGGGCAAACGGCCGCTGCGTCATAGTCAACAGGCGCTACCCTCGTAATGAGATCATTTGGCGAATGTGGTCGTAACTCGCCGGAGGCAAGGTCAACGGTGCCGTTCCTCACGTTCAAGAGCAAGGGGTTAGTATCAAACACGTCTGGGAGTACACTGATTTCCTGCTCAGACGGGAGTAGCTGAATCATGGCGTTGATCTTGGAAACGCTCTCGCACTTCCGGGCGAACTTAGTCAGAGCTTCTTGCTGGTCCTTGTCCGTCAGATTCGCCGCTTCGCCGTGAAGTCCCCTTACTACGTCCTTGGCAGCGGCCTGAACCCGTGAAAGTTGATCCTGCGCCCATCTAGTTCCGTCATAATGGTACCATCCTCCCAACTGTCCGCAGAACTTGATTTTGCCTTGAACAGCAGCGGCCAAGCGCTCAGCGTTTCCCATGTCGCTGAGGTGGTGGGAATCAGACTTGCCCTTTTCTTGAGCCTGGCGCCGGCGCTCGGCACGAATTGCCGATACGAATTCGTACTCCGGGGTCTCTTCCGCCAAATAAAGCAACGTGTAATATGTCCCCTCGCGACCCTCCTTCTCGAGGAAATCAGAGAGGTCCCCCCCTTCGGGCAGGTTGGGCAGGTTCAGGATTTTGACGCTTTTCGCAAATCCGTGGAGGGTATCAGCTACCGCTCGGGCGTGACTCTGACCCGGTTCGTCATTATCGGGGATGATCCATACTACGCGATCTTTGAGAGGCTCGTGAATCGCATATTTTTTGACCAGGCCCGGCCATTTACTGCCATGCCGGTCAGCGCCCTGCGGAGGCGTCGTGGCCACAAATCCGAGAGACCGGGCCGCCAGAAACATCTTTCTCTCCTTCGACTACGAGAACCGGCTTTTCCGGATCCGCGGCCAACAACTCCGGCAGCCCGAATAGGACGCGAGGGATGCCGTTTAGATCCCAGGCCCAACCGTCCTTGCCCTTTGGGTCCGGGCGCCGCACGGGGAAATCTCCTTTTGGGTCCGTCCTGCATACCTCATAGAGCAATTTTCCTGACTCATCGTGGTACGGGTAGGTCGCGATGATCCTGGCGTACTGCTTCCGTTTTTTCTTGGAAGTTTTTCCTTTATCCGGCTTGGGCTTCCCGGCCCCTTCAGCGATCCAATTGCAGGCGTCCAGAAATGAGCACTCTTTGGCCGCCATAACGAATCCGATGGGGGGGTAATGCGTATTGCTGGAAAAATCATGAGCGTGGTCTTCGTAGATTTTGAGGCTTTCAGTGCTCTCTGATGGATTCTCGATGCTCTTTATAAATCCGCTCGCATTAGGCTCTTTCCCCAGGCGACGGCATATCTCGGGCAGGGAAATCAACTTATTGTAATAGTCGGTATTGACTTTGGAGTTCGCGTCAGGTAGGCTCTGATCTGACATTTATGGTTCCTCATACTGCCCCGGCCGCCAACCGGGGTTTTGTTTATTTGGTTTTCGTTTCTCGGCCTTGAACTGTTTGGCCAGTACTAGCCACTCCGGAATGCTGCCTTCTGGCCAGTAAAATCGCCCGCGGGGGCTCACAAACGGAGTCGGAAATGCTCCTTGGTCCATGAGGATCAAAAGTTGCTCCACTGTGAGGTGCAACAAATCAGCGAGACCATGCACATCAATCCCGTTTGTCATCATTTTTCAGTTTGGCCCCTACAGCCCCGGCTCCGAAATAATGAGCACAGTGGCGGCTGAATTCCCGTAGTTCGTCACGCACATGTTTGAATTCCCCGCGCCTCATCCGCTCTATCGTTGACCGATGGATGCCCAGCAATATGGCCACACATGGCTGGGAGCATTCAGGCGGTATGTGTCGATCGGAATCCATCTCATTTCCTCGTCAGGCCGCGCCCTGGCCTGAGTTTTGGGTGATGTCAGGTACTCGCTCCATTAACCGCTGAAATGTCCATTCTGGGCCGAAGAATCGTTTCAACTTGCGCTCAAGGTTGCCTGGAGCACGCGTGAGCCAACCGTTTTCCAGTTTGGATAGAACCGATTGCTGCACTCCCAACTTCATCGCCAAATCCCTCTGACTGATTTGTCGTTGAAGCCGCATGAAAAGCAGGTAATTCATAAGGTCCTCCTATCGTTTGGTCACACTTACTGTGACCTGGTAGACAAAAAAAGGGGCTTACCCTCACCGGTTTATTAAAACATCCCCTCGGTAACCGTCAGTGCGTCGCAGGGATTTTGAGACAGTACGATCCAGGGTTACCCCTAGAGTTTTTTCGATATGTCGAGCAATCGCTTTCACGGAGATGAATGTTGCGCTCATCATAACCATGCCCTGCCAGGGATTCATGCCAAGCCACGCCTTAAACGTCTCGCGCGCCACATCCAGCGGTTCCACAACCATCATGCACGTGCGCACATTTTTAGCGGTCGTATGATGTTCTTTCGGGTTCTCGCGCTTTTCGCTTGATATGGATAAAGCGATACTCACGTCATAGCCCCATGCCCGGCAGTACTCCATGACTAGAATAGGCTCCCAGGCCAACGAGAGTTGAGGTTGTTGCCGGTCCGTCGCGTGGCCGATCAGCATTTGAATATGGTCCGCCCGGTATACTCCATAATGCGAAGCCTGGACTACGATTCCTGTGAGAATGGCCTTTGGCTCAGGGAATATCATATAGCCGCGAGAATCCCTGTCCACAGGCAGGACGCCTGCATCATCCCAATGTTTGATCGTTGTGCGGCCCACTTCAGGAAAGCAGTTTTGAATGTTCTTTGGCGAAAATGTCTGCATAGTAACCTCGTTGTGTTCACAGTCAGTGTGACGGGAAGAGACATATAGGAGAATTTTCTGAGTGTCAACGACTTTCTATGATTTGTTTTGGGTCTATTTTATTTTTTTGCCGTCCAGCTATAGAAGCCCGCACTGACAGTGGTTTGGCACACTTGTTGCTGAAGGCTGTCAACGCAGATTTTAGGCAGTAATACCTTGAAATGTTTCGAGCGCTAGCAAACAACTACCAAGTCACCTCTCCAAACCCCTGCATGGAAGCCCATAAGTGGCACCCTGCATGAAGAAAACAACTACCAGCCATTTCGCAGCGTCCATGATGTCCAATAATCTCGCGCGGTTATAAGGCCGCGGAGTGCATCATTTATTTGAAATCATTACCATTTTGGGCTTGACTCGTCGCGCGCGGAAAGATATCATGCCCCCCATCTGCATCCAAAATCGCAATCCCCTCCCTTGTATCAGACTGGTACTCAGGTCCTATACTATAAACCGCAAAAGCCCCCGTTGGAGACAGGAGCTCCGTCGAGGGCTGATGCCACACCTATGCGTCAAAGGAAGGTGCAGCATGGCAATAATCTATCGTTTCTCGAGCCGCGAAGCAATTTCAAAAGAAGCGCGGCCCACAACGCCATACGTTCCCCCTTGGGAGCAATACTCGCCCGTACGAAGGGTTATTTTGCCAGACTTTTTCTATCCGGATGTTGAGGTTGTTCGCCGGCAAGATTCTGGGTGCAAACTTGACTACAAAGGTTTCTACTTCCGATTGATAGTCTGTAAAAAGCCCGGAGAGAGCATCAGAGCGTTTTGCAAGAGAACTGGATATAGCAAGTCAGCGTTCTATCATTTGAGGCAAAATCCAAGTTCAGTTGCTTCAAACAGGCGTGTAAATCCAAAACTGGCCGACAACCTGGGGGTCGATCCAGGCTGGCTCGAATTGGGGTTGGATTTTGGCCCGCTGCGCGAGCGAGGTAAATGGCCGCACGTTGAACTGGCGCAAACCGCCGTACCCTCAAAAGTTCGATCCCTGCAATAATTTCTTAACTCCCCGGTCTGCCTGGGCCGGGGTCCACACTGCCTATGCATAAAGGAAGGTGTAGCATGTCAAAGTCTATCGTTTCCAAGGAAGCAAAACAAACTGTTCTTCGCGAAAGCGCCGATTACCGAATAAGCCATTACTCTATAGAGGAACTCCGCGAATGCGGAGAGAAATTGAGGGCACTCCTGAACGAGATACTCCCTGGCAGGACGGTTCCGAACTGGGCGCAAGCGCTGGGGGTGAGCGAAAATTTGCTTTTAAGGGTTTCTGGGGGGCACAAAAGGCTTCACGATAACCGACATGTTGAGCGTCACCCAAGGCTTAGTCCGTCTCAGTACTCCGGCGTGGGACGTGGCAAGTTGGTGGTGGGTCGGCCCCGCTGCGGAGGAGGTGAGATTGTGGAGAGCTCGCGAAACCGATTCTGAGGAAGTTCCCGTGCCAGTGCAGTAACCTTTACATCCCCGCTCTTCGGGGCGGGGACCCTCCCTCCCCCGTACCCGATCAGCATACGAAATTCCCGATTTTGACAAATAGTGCTACGATTACCCTCCGGGCGATCCCCGATCCGGCCGGCGCCGGGGAAGTGAGAAGGTGGGGCGTAACACGATCTCCAATGGCTACAGAGAGAGCACACAGAGGTCGTTGTTCTTGGGCCGGGGCTTCACGGTACGCTTAATCTCCGCTTCCATTCGATCCTCTGCCATGTCCAGGTCGTACCGCGCCTGTGCGTTCAACCAAAACTGCGGAGTGGTCCTGAAATACCGCCCCAGCCGCATGGCCGTGTCTGCCGTGACGCTGCACTTGCCGTTGAGAATACGATTTACGGTTGAAACACTAATCCTCAGAGCTTCGGCAAGCTTGTGCTGAGTCAAGCCCAAAGGGTCCATGAATAGTTCCTTTAGTGTCTCGCCCGGGTGAATAGGCGGTAATTTTCTCGTTTTCATAATGTTTTTTCCTATAGATTCTATAATATATTTGTTTCATACTCAGTGATAATCGACCAGTTCTAGATCGTGAATGTATCCATCCTTCCAAGCGAAGCACAATCGCCAGTTGCCACTGACCCGTAAGCTATGCTGACCCCTCCGCTGCCCCTTCAATGCCTCCAGCCCCCCACCGGGAATAGCGGCCAAGTCTTCCAGGCGCACAGCATCTTGCATCGCTCCAAGCAACAGCCTAAGTCTCCTGTGAAGGTGCTCAGGACTCCTTGAATGCTTCCGGTTAGACAGCTTCTCCAGTTCCTTGTCTGCAACGCTCTTAATCATGTATATATCATATTGCGCAACGCGGGACAATGCAAGTTCAAAAATGAAAGACATCCAATCGGCAGGCTACCACCCCTTATTCCACCACGGCCCGATCTGCCAGAACGATGTAACCCCTTCTCTGCGGTTGAAAACGGGGAATCCGGCCGCCCGGAGTGCTTCCAGGTCCCGGTAAATCGTTCGGTATTTTGCCTCGAGTACCCGACAGAGTTCTTCCACCTGGCAACCCGATGGATTTGCCGACAGGTAGCGGACCAGCTTCCACTGACGAATTAGTGATGTGTTTGGGTGGTCTTTTGCCATGGTACGATAGGCAGTTAATTATCGTGTTGCGTCTCGCTTGCTTGCTTCCCCTGGAAGTCGAGAATCCAATCCGTGAGTTTTGAGCGGTCTACCAATTCGCAGCCGTTCGATTGCGCCAGGGTTCGGGCTCCCTTTGTGAAAAGGCTGTTCGTCACAACCTGCGCCTCGCTGCATTTATAGTAGGTCTTTCCTGCTACCGCGTCCGATATTGCCCTTCGACTCACCGATTTACCGTGACGCTTGCATTGAATCGCAGTTCTGGTGCCGTTCGATACTGCTATGAGGTCAACGCCAAGGTCACCGCTGTCAGGCGTAAATTGTACCCGCTTCCCCTGATGCTGGAGCAAACGTGCAACGTAATTCTCAAACTCGCGCCCGCTCATGAGATCGACCCTGGAAATGTCCAGAGCCCTTATCCTTCGCTCTATCCTCCGCCGTTGCTTCACGCCCCTCCAAACGCCCCAGGCGACCACGAGTACTATGCCGAGTAAGAAGAGAAGAGTCAATAAGCTGCTGTCGTCCATCTGAGCCCCCCTGAATAAAGTTACGACTCCGCGCGAACGCAATCAAGAGAAATCTGTGTCGCCTCAACTGCCTTCACAGGACCCGCGTGGTTGCGATTTCAGGCGAGAGATAGGGATTGATGCCCGGAGAGCCTGAACCTCGCTGAGATTTGACTACACGGAGCCAGTGGCGCACCTTCTTGGCTACCTTCTGTTCACTGAACATGCAGAGAAGAATTAGACCGTCCAGGGTGAAGTACCGTTCGCGAGTCGGAGGACGATGTACATCATGTGTAGGCGATACGCCTATTCGAGTGGAATTATAGTCGAATCCGGCCCGTATCAGCCAGGATGTTTATTTGGGTGCAATCATTGTCGAATTCGTCCTTATGGGTTTTGAGCCCAGCCGCAACGAGAAACGACCGGGCTCTTGCCCTGGCTCGGAAGGGTTTGACCAGGGCGCCCAGGCCGCCGAAAACTACTTGGAAAACGGCGGCCTATCGAGTTATCCACAACCCTCCGGGGGACCGAGAAGTTATCCACAGGTTACTTCCGGGAGGGAAAAGTTATCAACAGCCCCTGCCTCCGCAGGAGGTGCGAAAAAATTACGCATCATGAGTACGAAACCTCCGTGGGATCATTGG
The DNA here is from genome assembly GCA_963789265.1 of uncultured delta proteobacterium. GTDB lineage: Bacteria > Desulfobacterota > Desulfomonilia > Desulfomonilales > Desulfomonilaceae > CAWBBA01. The sequence continues at coordinate 2,059,191 of CAWBKB010000001.1, forward strand.
TGGAGACGATTTTGGGGGCGTTGTAGGCAGCATAACGAAGAAAATAATTGGCGAGTCGATCCCGAACCGCTTGAAAAAATTCTGAGATGTCGATCTTGGGTTTTTCTTGGATTATGTGCCGCGTTCCTTGCAAGAGTCCTGCTGCCCCATTCACCACAAACTGTGTCTCGCCTGCTGTCAAAATGATGCAGTTGTTATCAGCGTCCAGGATGATCGAGGGGCCAATATCCTGATTCTCTTTTGCGGACAGGATCATGACCCGTCCCTTGTCATCTTGCGCCCATCTGTAGATTCCTTGCCCGTTGAGATCAACCTCGCCAGTGATCGCGACTCCGCCGGCGATCAGTTCAGAGGGCTTCCAGGAGGTTCCTGCCATAACGGATTTAACGCCTCGAACCTCGCCTTTGCGGTACTTGCTCTCGTCGTTCTTTTGCTCCTGCTGGTCTTCCGTTTGGCCGGGCGCCACCGAAAAATGTCCTGCCCCTGTCCAATCCAGCAATGCTAGAGTTTCTGCTTTGCCGTTGTCATCCATCAGGAGGGTATGGCCGGCCTCGCTCTTCAGGAGTCTTATGCGAGTACCCTGGCGCACATCATTATCGCTGTAGACCTTAGCTTCCGCGGGAATCATCTCCGATTTGTCATCCTTAGAAGCGTTCCACGCAGAGAACGGGAAGACAATCGGGCTCGCATAATAGTCACCGCCAGGGAAGGCCACAGTAACGAGTTCCTTCGGGACAGGGCACCACCACATTCCCATGTCGCCATTACCGGCCGAACCGCCCATCGGCAACCAGGACATTTCGCACCAGTTCGACCAATTCCTGTAGTCTCCGTCTTCGAGCAGGCTTCGGATCTCAACTCGGACGCGACCTTTTCGTAACGGGTCTTTCAGGTCCTTGACGACTCCCACGTGGCAACTTGCACCTTGGAGAATGTGGTGCGCCTCGCGCGGAATCGGGATTTTATTTTGTCGGGGGTCCGTCATTGGATTGCACTCCTTAGAAGAAAATCCCGCCCCACGGCCATAGGAATGGTTGAGACTCCGGGAGGCGGGCCTATCCGCCTGACGAGCGGGTAAAACGTTAAAATTCCAAAGTTTCGACTGGTTGTCCTACGTCGGTTGCGTGTGTAATCGCCATGCCATGTTTGACCTGACCATCGGCAACCGGAAAAACGGCATTCCCAGCGCCAAAACAGAAGGGGCCGACTGGTACGGCAGCGCCACTAACCCTCGTGCGCCTCAACACGAAGCTTGATACCACCACGCATGTTTCGGGATCTAAGCAGCCGTAATTGCTGGCTGAATGCCGTGAAATCACTTCACCGACAACATTTGCACTCCCCTGGCTAGAAATCGGTTGCACCGACATGTCGCCGATGATTTCAACGATGTCTCCTGCCTGAGTCTCTGGCGTGCATGTGAACATGTCAGACAGCGGTTCACCTGCGACTTTATTCATTTTGCCCCCCGATCTTGACCCATCCTTTTGTAGCCAACTTTTGCACCGCCTCTCGAATGTCTTCCTCCATGAGCCTATCAGCAGCATCCTTCTTTCGGTTTGCCATCTCAAGTTCCGTATCCCGCGGGCCCGCTCCGTCTGTGCAGTGCTCGAAGCTGAACACCGTTTCGCCGTCGATCACTTCAGCATGTGGTATTGTCGCATTCATCGGTTGTTTCTCCTCGCCTTGGCCACGTTCCGATAGTAGGTACGGCGCTCTTCCAGCAGATCCACGTCCTGACAGGTCTCAATGTGGCGTCTGGTCCTTAATCTCTTCACGGCTGAGCTTCAACTGAACATTAACGCTGTCAGCTTTGAGCATCAGGCAACCTCGGCTTTGGCCAGCGCCGCCTCAGCCCGCGGAAGGTATGCTCTTATGGCGGCCCGGACCATGCACTCATCTTCATCCGCTCCACTCGGTAGCCGCGTGCTCAGACCCCATGGCATCGACCATGTGTAACGGGTTATCTCCCCCTTGCTCCTGTCAAGCTCACCGCCGAGCGGCCGTAAGGTGTCACCGGCTTTACGTTTGGATAGAAAACCCATCACGGCCGTCTCTAAATGTTTTTCCAGACAACCGCCCAGGTCGCGGAGTCGTTCCAAATCATTCATATACACATTAAGATGGAATCCGACCCGGCGACCGGAAAACATCGGCCGAATGTGGCCGCAATGAGCTTTGGCATACTTTTTGACAGCGGCCCTCATGAAAAATGCCCTCTCGTCCGGCTGAACCGGCAAAAACTCGTCTGCCAAGTCGCTGGGGACAACCCAGATGTAATTCGTGCACTGCTCAGACGCCCGGAAATTAGGCACGTTCAGCTTACCCTCAGTGAACACCGACTCGGGGCTCTTCGGCTGGTAATCTCTCACAGCGGCCCAGAAATGGTCCGACAGAGGATCGTCTAGTTCCCTGAACTTCTCGAAATAGCTGTTTTCGTACGCGACCATAATCCTGGTCAGACCCGGCACCCGAGGCGGCTCTACCGGCTCCGGCAACTGCGCCGCATAGAATGATACCGCTTTCTCAGCCGCATCCACAATGTGGCCCGTGGCCGCCAACCTCCGGTAATCTTCGTCCGAAACTCGTAATACCAAACCCAAATCGTGCGCCATAAAGCCTCCTGAAAAAACCCAATAATGGTTGACTGCTCATTATCAAAGACTCGCTCGATGTCAAGGAAAATTAACCGCGCAAGTTAATCCAGTTTAATACGTTTAATGAGTTAAGAGAAAAAATATCAAAAACGGCATATACGGGGGAGAGATTGCCCTAAAATCGCCGACCCCGGGGGGGGGCCTTTTCAGACATAGGGGGGGGTATACTTGTGGTACCATCGCGCCACGCTTGGTGTTTCAGTGCGGGGTGAGCTTGTGCGGTGAAACTTCTATCGTGCTCTGGTCTGTTGTAGATCAACTCTCGTCGTCGTCGTCCAGCGCTGCCTTCGCTACGAACGCGTCAATCCTTTTGATCAACGGCTCCCAGCTTTGCGGCATGTATCCGTCCAAACACGCCATGATCATGAGGTTTATTCCCTCGGTTATAGCCTCCCGAGCTTCAACGAGAAGGGAAATTGCATCGTCGGTGCCTTCCCCGAGATATCCATCAAGGGCCTTTTGGCGGTTGGCGGGTAACTGAGCAACCAGCTTTTTCAATTCGATCATTGCCGGGTGCTTCGAGATGTCTCCGGGCTTTTTGCGAACGTTGGTTCCATCGTTTGCATTTTTCATGCGGCCCTCCTGTAAATCTTGGCAACCAGGACATCCGACCATACAGCGCCAGTCCGGGTCTGATAACCTTCCTGGTTCAATTCCCGCGCTATCGCCCTGAATCCATGTCCATCTGCTTTGAGCTCGTGAATACGTGCAATGATCTTCTGCTCGGTAGGCTCCGGGACCAATACTTTGAGCGGTCGATCTTTGCCGGCCTGAACCTTTTCTTCAACCCCGAATCCAAAAGGAACATGACCGCCTGTCTTCTCGTTCCGCTCTTGCTTGTCTTTCATGATGGCCAGGGTGCGCTCACTCGTCACGTCACGTTCGAACTGAGCAAAGGCGCTCATCATACTGAAAAACAACTTACCTGCGGCACTGGTAGTGTCGATGGACTCGCTGACACTGATGAAGTCCCGGCCCAGCTTGTTCAACTTCTCAGCCGTTGCAATAGAATCCTGAGTCGAACGGAAAGCTCGGTCTAGTTTGAACACGATCAGACCGGCAACTTTGCCACTGTAAACCTCATCTAGGCAGGCTTTGAATCCGTGGCGTAGGTGGATACTCTTAGCGGATACACCGTCGTCGTAATAGATGCAGTTCAGTTCGAGGCCCTTGGCCTGAGCATAGGCTGAGATTCGCTCGCCCTGCATTTTCAAGGACAAGCCGTCTTTGGCCTGCTTCGCGCTGCTCACCCGAACATAACCGTTGACTTTCATAATCCATCCTCCCTTTTCTTTCGTCTACCCCTCTATACTGCACATTCCATGCCACTCTTCGCCCCGCGAGGCCACAATATACAGCCTCCAAAGCGGCCCGTCGCGCAGATATGGTATGGTAAATCTCCTCGGGCCTGCTACAATGCGGAAATAATGCCGTGAGTGTCCGAAAAGTAAGGCAGAGTGTAGCTTATTGGGATCGCCCGACTTTTGGGGCAGTGTTTGAGCATAAAAAGCCCATTAACAGCCACTTTGGGTATTTAAAACCGCTCCATGAGAGGCCCAGGAAGGCGAGACCGCGTACTTTGCCAGGATCGGAGCAACCCTAGATGTTGGCACGAAGATTGCTTCTTATTATATGGCACGGTAATTGCTAAGACATGGACCCGCAAGAGTGGCCCGGGCCTTGCATTATTAGCAGGTAGTATGCCATGAGACTATTTTGGCACGTGGCTAGAATTCTGTGACTAATTCCCTCTAAATGGCCCGCTTCCTGCATGTATTCCACGATAACACACCGCTTCTCACAATCGCTGATCTGAAACTCCGAGTAAACTAGGTGCATATACACCATATTTGCATCGAAATTAGAGCGCTGACATGGCAATGCTGGAGAGGCTTTGACCAGGTGGTCATCGGTAACAGCAGGCTCAGTGAGGAGTTAGAGAGGTTCCCAAACTGGCCCGAGCGGTCAGTTTTCCGTGTTTCGCAAGAATCGCAATGGAAGTATGCATTGACGCATGGACCGGACAAGAAAACCGCGGGATTCCGCGGAGGCGTGGACGTGAGGAACCGGCAATCGCCACACTCTGAAAGTTTCTATAAACCTACTTCTTCAATGAAATCAATTAGTGGACCGTTTTTTATAAAAGTGGACCGTTTGTGGACCACTTTGCATTTTTATAAGTCTCTGGAATCAGGATATATGGACCGAGTGCACCGAGTGGACCGTTTTTTTATTCCTAACATAAAGTAAAAAAGCATAAGAAAAGGGGTTGTGTGCAGGTTGTGTGCAGGCGGGTATGGTGGTCAGTAAGTTGTAGTAATAACAGGGTTATTTGGTAGGCTTCCGGGGTTCAAGTCCCTGCACCGCCACCAGCTAACCTGGCACTACCATTGCGGATTCCTTGTGCACTAAGAATCTTCGGTGTACCGCCGATCACTCCCAAAGCATCGTTCAAAGGCTGTACAAGGCAATTTCGCTAATATTCCATTCCTGAGTGCAGTGTCTTATATCGGGTGATGTTGCGTGCGCTTGCAGTCCTGCCCGCATTACACCTCATCGGGTATTTTCAAGTAGAAGCGCGGGATGGCTAAAGCGCCAGGCAACCGGCCCTTGAACAATCATCCAAAACAGCGTATAAAAATATGTTCGGGACATGAGAATAATTGCGGGCCGTTTCAAAGGATTGCGACTGCCTTCGCCCAAGAAAAAGGGGGTGCGCCCGACTACCGACCGAGTGCGGGAGGCATTGTTCAGCACCCTGGGCCCCGATGTCACAGATTCCCGCGTGCTCGACCTTTTCGCCGGGACAGGCGCTTTTGGCTTTGAAGCCCTCAGCCGCGGCGCAGCTTCAGTGGTGTTCGTGGACAGCGATCGCCAGGTAGCCCGCACCTTATCAAGGACGTGCCACGGTCTGGGAGTGGTAGACCAAGTCCGGATTCTGACCATGTCCGCCGAACAGGCCGTCAAAAGGCTCTCAGGGTCCGAAGAAAGATTCGAAATCATTTTTCTCGATCCCCCGTACGGGGAGCAATTGATTCCAGAGATGGTTTATAATCCGATCTTTGCGAGCCTGTTCGAACGCAACGGCCTCCTGATCGTTGAAAGAGAAGAGAGGGCTTCGGAACTTGCTGTGCCCACAAGGTTCGAGAAGGAGTTCAATCGAAAATACGGTAGCACGATTATCGAAATATTTCGGTATAACATGAGCGATGTTTCAACCTTTCCATTGAGGTAGGGAATAGAGGGTATGGGAGAAAAAATTGCTGTTTATCCGGGAACTTTTGACCCGTTTCATAACGGGCATCTGGAAATCATCCGCCGCGCTCTGGGCACGTTTGACCGCATAATCGTCGCGCTCGGCCTTAATCCTGAGAAGGAAACCATATTCACGCTGGAGGAGCGTTTGGACATGATCCGATGCAGCGTGGACGGCGACCCTAGAATAGAATGCGATGCCTTCGACGGCCTTCTTGTGCGATATGCCGAGAGGAAAAACGCCCACGCGATTATTCGTGGACTCAGGGCGGTTTCTGACTTTGAGTATGAGTTTCAGCTTGCCTTGATGAATCGTAAACTTAGCCGGCGCATCGAAACGTTCTTTCTTATGACCGCACATCGCTATCTCTACGTGAGTTCGAGGATTATCAAAATGACGGTAATGGCCGGTGGCTCGCCGGAAGGGTTGGTCCCCGATTACGTCTTCCAGGTCTTGAAGAAGAAGTTTCCGGCAATCGGAGAAGGCGACGATCCATTGAATTCCGACCTCCGGAGCAAAGATGAAGACGATGTTATCTGAAAGAGCAACCCAACTGAAGCCGTCCGCCACCTTGGCTATCTCCGCGAAGGCAAAGGAACTTAAGAGCCAGGGAGTGGATGTTGTAGGTTTCGGAGCGGGTGAACCGGATTTTCCGACCCCTTCGCATATCAGAGAAGCGGCCAAGAGATCGTTGGACCGCGGGGAGACATTTTACACGCCCGTCAGCGGTATAGTTGAACTGAAAAAAGCAGTGGTCCGCAGGTTTGCGGCAGACTACGACCTGGAATATTCCCCGGAAAATATCGTGGTTTCCTGCGGAGCCAAGCACAGCTTGTACAACATCTTCCAAGCCGTCATTCAGCCCGGTGACGAGGTGCTGGTCTTTGCGCCGTACTGGGTTTCTTATCCCGAGATGATAGCCCTCGCCGGCGGCACTCCTGTGATCGTTGCCACTGAAGAGCAGAATGGCTTTGTGCCTGAGGCCGTGGAGATAGAATCTCGGATAACTTCATCGACCAAGGCAATACTGATCAATTCTCCGTCCAATCCCACGGGGGTAATCTATCCCGGACATTTGTTGGAAAAAGTGGGAGAACTTGCGGAAAAACACGATCTGCTCGTCATTTCAGACGAGATCTACGACAAACTGGTCTACGACGACCGAGCTTTTAGACCTTTCGCCTCGTTACCCGGAATGAAGGATCGCACCATTCTGGTGAACGGAGTCTCGAAAACTTATGCCATGACCGGATTGCGCATAGGCTATTTGGCTTCCAAGCGAGCCGAACTGGTCAAAGCGGCCACCAGCATCCAGAGCCAGTCCACATCCAACCCGAACAATACGGCACAGGCTGCGGCCGTGGAGGCGCTGACCGGACCGCAGGACGAGGTCGAACGAATGCGCGGGATCTTCGAACGGCGCAGAAACATGATGGCGGACGAAATAGAGAAGATTCCTCAGCTCTCCGCCTTCAAACCGGAAGGTGCATTCTACTTTTTCGTGAATGTTTCGAAACTGTGCGGGAAGAGGGGTATGTCGAACTCGGCGGACATCGCAAGTTATTTGCTGGAGCGTCACCACGTGGCTTGCGTTCCGGGAGGGCCGTTCGGATCTGAAGATCATATCCGCCTCTCCTTTGCAGCCGGCGAGGAAGTGATGCTCAGGGGGTTGGAACGTATTCGCACGGCCTGCGACGAGCTGACATGACCGATAATCGTCCTCTCATCCTGCTTACAAACGACGATGGAATCCATGCAGAGGGGCTACGTAAGCTGACATCCGCGGCCGCAAAGCTGGGCCGGGTCCGTATTGTGGCACCGGAGAACGAACAGAGCGCTGTAGGCCACTCCATAACACTGTATGATCCCATCAAAGCCCACGAAGTGACCAAGGACGGTCACTTCTACGGATATGGAATAGGCGGCACGCCTGCGGATTCGGTAAAGCTGGCGGTGCATTCGCTGTTGCCGCGATTGCCCGATTTGGTCATCTCCGGAATAAACAACGGCGCCAATCTTGGAATCAATGTCCTCTATTCGGGGACTGTTTCAGCGGCTACAGAGGCGGCCATACTCGGTGTTCCGGCCATGGCGGTGTCGCTGGCTCAACGGAAAGACCCGCCTTTTGACTGGGCCCTGGCTCATATCGAAACATTAGGCGCATGGGTTCTGAAATGTGGCCTGCCGCAAGGAGTCGCTCTGAATGTCAACATACCGGCCATCCCGCCGGACCAAATTCGTGGGTTCAAGTTAACCCGACAGGGACTCTCCAAATTTCGAGAGTCTTTCGAGCAACGCGAAGACCCCAGAGGAAACCGCTATTACTGGCTTGCCGGTGAAGCCACTGCCGCAGAAACGGATCAGGGTGTGGACGTCACGGCAGTGAAGGACGGTTATGTATCCGTAACCCCCCTCTTCTACGATCTCACGGCTCATCCGTACACGGAAGAATTGACATGTTCTCTGAAGAAGCTCTAAACAACGGTACGAACAACATCGAGATAAAAGAAATAGAAACAATTCTCGGCCATTCCTTCAGGAATCCTTCCCATTTACTCAGCGCTCTGACCAGGCGTAGCTTCTGGCACGAAAACAGAGACACGTGCAGCGAGCACAATGAGCGCCTCGAGTTCCTTGGGGACGCAGGTACTCGGCCTGGTGATCGCGGACATACTGTATCGCGAATTCCCCGACGATGAGGAAGGAGAGCTTCAGAAGAAAAGGGCCAGCCTCGTGAATCGGGCTGCACTTGCACAACTCATGAGGCACCTCAACCTGGCTCGTTTCTTGAGAATGGGCAGAGGAGACGAGTTGTCCGGCTGTCGTGAGAGAGATTCCATTCTCGCTGACACTTTGGAGGCATTGATTGCGGCGGTTTACCTGGATGGAGGCTTTGCTCATGCCGAGAAGCTCATAGAAAAGCATTTCTATCCGCTTATAGAAAAATGTTCCACTCGGGAAGGGATGGACGACTTCAAGAGCCTCTTGCAGGAAAAGGCGCAGGCAGAACTGGGGATTACCCCCACTTACGAAGTTGTGGATCACTGGGGCGAAGAGCATCGGAAGACTTTTTCGGTTGCAGTCTATCTGGGATCGGAAATTGCCGGACAGGGGATAGGTAAAAACAAGAGAGAAGCCGCACAAAAAGCCGCACGTGACGCCTTCGCGAAATTGGATTCAGCATCCGCGAATAAGGTCCCCTAAGTTTCGCGTTTCACAAATACGGTTTCAATTGCACAGTAGGACCGGCATCTTGCCGGTCGTTGGAAAGAACGAATAACCGGCAAGATGCCGGTCCTACTGAGGGTAGCCGAACCAGATGCAGTGAAACAGATGTGACGTCTCCGATACCCATCTGAGCCAATACGTCAACAAACTTACAAAATTGAGTGCTATAGTCTTTGCCAAAAGTTTTGTCCGATTGACAAAATCACACCGTCGCCCCGGACTCCGATCCGGGGTCCAGACTGGGTTCCCGCGTACGCGGGAATGACGGCGAAATGTCCATCGCGACGCGTGTTCAGCATTATTGGGATTGCTCGGCCAAAAGGACATTACTTTTGGCAAAAGTTGTAATCATGCCCTCTTCCGTGAATCCGGAATCATGTATCGGTACCGCCGGTGGCCATGGATCGGAAGGTCTAGTGTGGCCGAGGCTCATCAAGGGAACCTTAATCGAGCGGTATAAGCGATTTCTGGCCGACATCAGATTGCGCAACGGCCGAGTTGTTACAGCGCACTGCCCGAACTCGGGCAGCATGATGGGATGTTCCGAGCCTGGGAGGCCGGTATACATTTCCCGCAGCAACAATCCCAAAAGGCGCCTTGCGTATACCTGGGAAATGATCGAGATGCCGTCTTCACTGGTGGGCGTGAATACCTTGGTCCCCAACCGACTAGTGAAACAGGCGATAATTGAGGGCAAGATAAAGGCCCTGGCCGGATACGAAAGAGTGACCGGCGAAGTCAAGTGCAGTCCGCATTCGCGTTTGGATCTGGCGCTCGATGGCTTTGACGGGAGACGCTGTTTTGTTGAAGTGAAGAACTGCACTCTAATTGAAAACGGCATAGCCTATTTTCCCGATGCAGTAACCGCGCGGGGGCTCAAGCATTTGAAGGAACTTGAGGAACAGGTTCGAGTGGGCAATCGGGGAGTGATTTTCTTCCTCATTCAGCGCATGGATGCTACAGCCTTCTGCTCGGCTGACCATATCGACCCGGCTTACGGTCGCGAACTGCGCAGTGTGGTGAGCAACGGCGTTGAAGTACTGGCTTACGACGTGCATATAACACTCAAACGAATAGCACTGAACAGGCAGATCCCTTGCGAATTTTGAGAAGAAAGAAAATAGACCGGACCACTTGTTTCTGATGCTTTGCCTTCAGGTGCGGCGTGGTTAACCAGAACGATTCGTATTTTTTCATCTGTGGCCATCTGCGCAATCTGTGGATTAGAAGAAATCCGCAGATTTCACAGATAGCCGCAGATTGAGTAGACGGGCAAAAATCCCGGGGTCAGACCCTGTATTTTGCAGCAGAAAATCGCAGCATATATGGACTCCATGACTCCACACCGTGAGGGGGACCGTGCAGGGCGAAAGGAAAAAGCCAAGAAACAAGACCTGACCTCTGCCCCGAAAGCGGCAACCGGCGGAGTTTCACGCGGCCGCGTCAGGCAATTTCATTGGACGCGGGGTGACAGTCTTGCGAATCTCCGCCTCTGCAACATCCTTGGCCGTCTCGAGATCGTAGCGAGACTGAAGATTCATCCAAAAGCCGGGAGTCATCCTGAAATATCGCGCCAGGCGTAACGCCATTATCGCCGTGATTGCACGTTTCCCGTTTACGATCTGATTCACCGTCCTCGGATCTACGCCAAGATGGCGAGCGAGCGCATTTTGGCTCAATCCCAAAGGCTTCATAAATTCTTCCAAGAGTATTTCACCCGGATGTATTGGCGGTAACTTCTTCATGTTTCGCTCACCTTCCTTGGTCAATCTCTCAGTCTCCGGGGTCAGGCTTGTATTTTGCTGCAGAAGGTCGCAGCATGTATGGACTTCATTACTCCACCGTGAGCAAGATTGTGCAGGGCGCAAGGAGGTAAGTCAAGAAACAAGACCTGTCCCCTTACTGCAGGCGGGTCGTTCTCAGAAGGAAGCATCCTCCTGTACCGGAGACTAGTGTCCAAGGGGAGTCTTCAACACTAAGAATTGCAGCAGAAGGAGTACCAGGTAGATCACCAAACCTAGTCCAACGAAACTGAGGGCCATTAGGCCCTTTGTTTTCCACGGCTTAGCTATAGGCTGAGGATACATGTTGATGCTTTGCGCGACGCATTGATCACTCCGTACGATGAGCGGGGTCGGGAGATCAATGTTGATTGACAGCAACTCGCAACCTACTACTTCATTGGGCGCAAGACTCTCAAATATGAGTACGTACCGGTTATCTGTCTCAACGTGTTCAGCAAAGTGGCGTGGTGGCCAGATGTTCAGGCAGGGTGGCTTCCAATTAAAGACCAACTCGACATTCTTAGCCGTTTCTGTTCCGGCATTTCTTAGAAGCAACGACATCGTGTGAACGGTTTGTGCAGGCGAGAGTTGGTTCCCTTGTTGGTCCAGTAATGGCTGCTGAACGAGAAAAGTGAAGGTGTGCGGGGCTGCTAAGAACAACTTTGCCTTTGGTTTGAACAGGTGGTTCAGAGCCCAAGTGACGAGCGGAACGATCACCGAAACAAGTTCTTTGCCGTAGCTTTCAACGAATGTCATGATGCCTCCGTGTGGCCGCCCACAAGAGCTGATGGAGGTAAAATGATCAGCTCGCTCGCAAGAAAGCCAGCTTTAGCCCGTCGCTGAAGATACTCCCCCAGCCCAGGACCAGCCAATCACGATTTTTGCTGCCAGCAGCATGCGCAGTTAGTCGGCCTCAGAATTAGACCACTTCTCGGCAACTTTCGCCCCGAGGCAACGATGCAGCGGAGTAGGAGAGGACTTACGGCCGGGCCCACCTAGTTGTCATTTGGCCCACTCGGTAAAGCGCTCAAGGAGTTTTTTGCCGTTAATCAGTTCCAGTCTATATGGTAACCACGGTTTGATTGCAGGGTCTTCGGTTATTTTGGGAGCAAAGTCGGAAGTAGTTGTGACGACACCTTTGGACGCACCCATGTCTGCCGCAAGCACGCCCATTAATGCTCTAACTTCCTGAGCTGTGACTAGATGGCCTGGACTATAGCGTTTTACTTGCTCAATAAAACGCACAGTGCAAAATCCTTTCTTTACAGCAATCACGTCTCTTCCACCATCGCCACTGTGGGGCGTTAAGATTACCTCATCATACCCAGCCTTCTTGTAGCTGCCAGCTATGATCTCCTCCCATATTCGCGGTGGAATCTCGAATGCCGCGGTCGGATCTCTTTCCAGGTGTCGTATGATTTCAAACCACGGAATCGCAACGGCTTGGATCAACACGCCCTCGCGCGTCCGTCCACCATGTACAGTGATCGTTTGTTGCAGAAGAATTTCAAGAGGCGGTTTTTCCAAGAATGAGCCGACTGCTTTCAAATGGACATCCAGATCTGCCTTGCCACCAATCACTACAGGGCTCAAGACGATGCGGGATATGGAACCGCAGTGAGGACAAGGATTTCGCTCGCCAGAGTTCAGATGAGCGGGTTCCTCCAAAACTTTGCCACAACCTACGCATGTAACCGCGTCCACCATACGCCTACACCTCGAAAGAATGGTCTAAGTCCGGTCTTTCCGACCATACCTCGCCTCTGCAGTGCGGTCAATGGCCGACAAGATGGCTCCTCACCCCGGCCGAGTGCGAATGGGTAACCCCATGATTGTTGATTCCATCCTGTCGGGGCTAGAAACAAAGAAAACCCTTTGAGCGGTCGACTTATTTCGTGAAAACGCAAGTTATAGCGTTCCTACATCACGCCTCAACTGTCCACTGCGAACGCTACGGGATAGGACAATAGAAATCCCCGTGCAACAGCATTGAAACCTATCCTCTCATGGGATTCTCCACTTGCATTGGAATTTTCGGGATTTATGTCAAGGCAGCTTTTTTTCGGGGCATTTCATGATGTGAATAGTATCAAAGAAAATCCTTACATTTTCTCCGAATTTATCAATATTGTTGGGACGATCACCTTTGCCATCCTTGGCAATAACTCTATATTCCCACACACCAGAGGCATCAGAGTAGAAAGGGACCTCAAATTTCTGCCATTTATCTTGGGCGAGCTCATTGGCACGCACATAGCGAATCGCTACTCTGCGATGGACTGGTCGCAGGTCTATTAAACCCTCGTCTTTTATTTGATTCACATCTAATGTGAGAAGTACCAAGTGCTGCCGGAGATGTTCCGGTTTAGGGATTCCCATAGCCCTAATCTTGAAAACTGCGAAATAAGAGCCTGGCATCGGGAAATCAGTAGAATAAGGCCCGTAGATAACCGACTTAATGGGCTGTTCAACTTTAATACCTGCCTCTTCTTTAGTCCACTCCCAAATCGGATTCTTTGCTCCGAGATTTTTGTACGCTGCCTCTTCTGCAATACGATGACCATGATGGTGCATTAACTGCCCCTTTTCTTCATCCTCTTGACCCTGGTTGGCCTCGTTTGCACACAAATAGGTTCGAATAAGTTTTGGTCTGGCCAAAAAGTATCTTGCTAAAGTAATAATCACGTACGCCACGCTACCGCCGACTACACCGGCAAAGCCCTTCCAAAAAATTTGCGACAAAGCATCCATTTTTTTCACTCCAGAACTCTTCCGAAAACAAAACACGGCCGTGCCATAACAAGTTTCTCCGTTATGTGTAGCATACCAAGAGCTATATGCGTGAGATTTAGTTCTTTTTGGCCATTCTTTCGCATAACTTTGGGTAAGACAATATTGCCTGTCTGATCAAATGATCGGCGGGGGGGACAGTGATGGCGAAATGCGGAGAGCTGCCCTAGCGGTCGCCGCGGTCATGTCGACTGTCCGGGGGCTTTTGGGGATCAAAATACCAGCGCGACAGGGCCACCTTTTCAGGACGAGAACTCTCAAACCTCGCATCAAAGGGGACAAATGGCATTTTTGTGATAGGCCGCGCGATGGGCCTTTTGTTTTTAGCTCAGGTGCATCAGCGTGTAGTTCTGTGCCACATGATGACATAATATCAAGTACTTACATGGATCGGTTTAAACAAGGCCAAAAAGAACACGGTAAAACAGAAGGCCATCCCCATTTTTTCCAAGTGGCCTTCATGATTGGTTTTTTGTGGCGCGCCCGGCAGGGCTCGAACCTGCGACCTACGGATTCGAAGTCCGGCGCTCTATCCAACTGAGCTACGGGCGCAAGGAATCTGCATTGTTAAACGGCGAAATTGCCATGACCGCGACGGTTGCCTCGCCACAAATTTGTACAAATTCGGCGGAATGAATTAAACTTCCGCAGCACCTCGAAGTCGTTGTGCAACTTCTCATCCTTGGTGGGGAGAGTGGTGGGACTCGAACCCACGGCCTCAGGGGCCACAACCCTGTGCTCTGCCAACTGAGCTACACCCTCCACAAAGCTTAAAATTACAGGCTTCGATGCTCGAAGTCAACTTATCATCTCCATAGACCCGGGTACCAGCGCAGCGGAATCCCAACGCACCGGTCTACCTCGACCGGCGGTTGCCGGGAAAGGTTGAGCCTTCCTTCGCGGCCGTCTTGAGCTTAACGGTCAGCCCCCTGATTCTATTTACCACAAGTACCCGCAACTCAGGTCGAGGGTGATGACCGAGCGCACTCTGGTACAACCGGATTGCTCGTTCAAGCTCGTTGGCATTTTCCAGCACCAGAGCCAGATAGTAAAGAGCTTCCGGATCGCCGGGGTCGCACTTTACGGCCTGTTCGAAATCTTCCCGGCCCTGTTCTCTGTTGCCCATTTGTTCATTCGTAAGTCCCTTTTGAACAAAACCTCCCCTGAACGAAGGTGAAATACGAACCGTTGCCTCGAAGTCGGTCAAGGCCCCTTTTAAGTTCCCGTTATTCCTGCGGAGTAGTCCTCTCCTGTAATAAGCCTGAAACATAGCGGGGTCCAAGCTGATGGCTCGTGAGTACAGGGCTTCGGCGCCTTGAACGTCAGCCGTCCTTGCTCGACGATTCGCAAGATGCCAGCAGCCCACAGCAAACGAGGTCAACGGCCGCAGGCGAGTCTTGAGCAAGGCGATCCAAACGGCCAGATTCTCTTTCCATTCGGGCCGCGGATCCGATTTCAGAGCATCGCGATAAAGCGCAATTGCCTCGGAGATATGTTCCCCGCCGCGCTCGTAGATTCCTGCCAGGTTTTCTAATGCCCGATAATTCTCGTGATCGATTTCGAGGACTTTCTTATAGTCTTCTACAGCCTTGCCGGGCTGGTTTATCATCTCGTATGCCATTCCCCTTCCCTGCAAGGCCGGAACTTGCCGGGAAGCGTCCTTCGCTTCCTCGGTATACAATTTGACGGCGTCCCGGTAACTGCCCCGATTATAGGCTTGATCAGCCGGGCTAACAACAGACACCGGACTCCAGGGCAACTCAGGGATGAGTCGGTCTGCCGCGCTTGCAATAAGCGAGCAAGCAGTCACGACAAGGACAACCGCGAGCACACGCCTAAAGATGTTCCAAAGACACCGGTAAGAATTTTGGACAGATACGCTCATAGGCTTGCCCACGAATCTATTGCCGGGGTGCCATGACAGTCACTGGGCTCTGAAGCACCGGTCCACTTTCTGTCGCCCCGATGAGGCTCAAACGGCCGGCGTCCCGGAGGGATTTTAGATAGTGGACCGGTCCTGCGCAGAATGCGGGATTGCCGGGAGACTTCTTTTAAAGGATAATTCTTGATTTGCTCTCCTGAATCGAATGCTTGCTCCAGGCTAACGTTGTTCATGGACGCGTTCAACGATATGTGATAGATAGGGCTTCGATGTGGCTCCGGTACGTGCTCGCACCAGAGATTCTTATCAGCAATCGTGCGGAAACGGAAGAGCAGTTTTCAGAAACCGCAGGAATCTAAATGCTGTGCCGGGTCGGCCGCGTGTGCGGAGCGTACGGAGGTCTCATACGAATGCGCCGTCAAAGATGTGACAATCCTGACAGGATACGGTTGGGCAGTCCTGCGTTTCGCGCGGTACTGGATCACCCCTACATTTCCCCGCGTAGGCGGACTTGACGATGGCGGGCAAGATGCCCACCCCCTGGGGGCTACGGTTCCTCGCGTAGGCGGACGTGACGACAACGCACGTAGGGGCGGGTTTGAAACCCGCCCCTACTCGGTGTCACTTGCATGAAAGCGAATCGGTCTCACAATGCCGAACAGACAGACTCACGAGACAAAAAAACCGACCGTAATGGTGCCTGACAGCGACCGGGGAAGGCATAGTGGTTGCTGTTTCATGCTCTTGATCCTTGCTTTGCTCGCACCCGCGATCTCATCAATCGCGGAACCGGTTCAACTGCCTGTCCCAAAGCACGCCGAATACCGGATCGCGATTCATTGTGCGCTGAATGTCTTACAACTGTGGCGTAATGACCAACTGGTCATAGAATATCCTATCGAAATCGGTAAAGGAGGGACGGGAAAGCGCAGAAACGGAGATCATCGTACCCCCGTGGGAGATTATGAGATCTCGTGGATGGCTTCTCGGGACAGTGCCGGAGGCCACAAAATAATGGACCGTAGAAGTTGGTGCAAAGAAGACTGTTTTAGTGACGCGCCAACGGGCCCTCCTCTTGAAAAACTGTGGACAGATCCATACGGGGGAGACGAGGCCACGGTTATCAGCATTAATTATCCCAATGTGAAAGACAGACAGAGAGGCTTCACCGGCGACTGCATCCATATCCATGCCAACAAAAAGGCGAGAGATGGCATCATGGCCAAGTCTTACGGATGCATCCACATGTACCCGAAAGATGCAAAAGAACTGTACGAAATGGTGGAAGTCGGGACGCCGGTCAAGATTCTGCCTTGAACCATCGCCGAAGACGGTGGTAGGCCAGCATGTTCACTTCTGGTGAGGGGCTTTCATAAACAGATATTCGCCTACATAGGTGATACCGCGCGTGAAGCGTTTCGCGTCCTGGAGATCGGTCAAAGCTGCACGCATCTGCCGGAAAATTGTCGACGGCCTTAAATAGTAAGATTTCCACGCTTTGTGAGCGAAAATGTTTATCTCGTCTCCGGAGAGGCCAGGATAGTCATATCTCGCGGTCAAATGTCCTGAAGAAGTAATGCCGACTCCGTCCCTGAGGTAGCCCTCCTCGCGAAGGTACGAGTTGAACCTGGTGCCCTCATAGGCTGACGCTATGGCAAATTGGGCCGTGTCGGGACTAAGTTTTAAAGCATAGTGCAGTGTCTCGGACATGGTCTCTGCGGTTTCACCAGGCAAGCCAAACACGAAGCATCCGTGAACCCGCAATCCAAGGCGTCGGCATTCCTTCATGAATTCGTACGCCTGCCTTGTGTTCGCACCTTTATGTACCGTCCTTAGAATGTCGTCGCTTCCCGACTCAAAACCCACCACAAGGTTGCGAACCCCCGCTGCTTTCATCTTCGCGAGAATTTCCCCCGGCAACTCGTAGCGGCTACAGCATGACCAGGTGATGTCTTTGCCGCGCAGAGCATCGCACAATTCCAAAACTCTCTCCCGGTCGCACGTGAAAGTGTCGTCCTCAATCTGGATCTCTTTGATCTGCGGGAGGGTATTATGAATCCAGATCATCTCGTCGGCAACGTCACTTATGTTTCGGGTTCGATACCGGTGGCCGGTAAACGCCTGAGGCCACAAGCAATATGTGCAGTGGCTGGGACAGCCTCGGCCCGAAAAGATGGAAATGTAAGGATAGTTCAGATAAGGGATCCAGTAGCGCAGCAACGGGAGATCGCGTCGTATTATTCGGGAGACCCACGGGAGCGAATCCAGATCTTCGAACTTGGGTCTGTCAGGGTTGGTTACGATCTCCTCGCCGTCCTTCCAAGTAAGCCCTTTGATCTCTGAAATGGGACGATTGCAGCACAGGTCTCGAAGGGGTTCTTCGACTTCACCCCGTATGGCAGCGGCAATTCCCGGAGCGGAGACAACCTTTTCAGGGACTACTGTGGCATAAGGACCGGCGAACATTACGAGCGAATGCCTTCGAGCTTCAGAAAGAAGCCGGGCAGTCTCCTGGTCATAGCCGATGGTTTCTTGATTACCGTAAAAGACATATATATCGTATTCGGGGACTGTGCGTAGAAACTCATCCCGCGTCAGACCTTCGACATTGCAATCCAAGGCACGAGCGGTTGGGACGGCACCCGCTGCGTAACAGATCCACAATGGAATCCAATGACTGGCCATGCTTCCTTCAGCATTGTACGTAGCTTGGTACCGACCGCCTGCGCAGGAATCCATGCTGGGGATATTGGGAGGAACGAGAATCAGCGCGCTTTTCATGGAACCGCAATCTTAGTTATCAAAGTTCTCTTTAATTGCTTCAGTTTGAAAATGAATAGCAAGAGGATCGATGAGTTCGTCAAGTTTTCCTGCCATTATGCTTTCCAATTTGTAAAGAGTCAAACCGACGCGGTGGTCCGTCACGCGATTTTGAGGAAAGTTGTACGTCCGTATCCTCTCCGAGCGATCTCCGGAGCCTACTTGGCTTTTGCGCTCCTTACTGATCTCGGATCGGCGTTCGGCTTCCATCCTGTCGAGCAGACGTGCCTTGAGAATCTTCAAAGCCTTGGCCTTGTTCTTATGCTGAGATTTCTCGTCCTGGCAGGTGACCACGAGATTGGTCGGCAAATGGGTCACGCGCACAGCGGAGTCGGTGGTGTTGACACTCTGACCGCCGGGACCGGAAGATCTGTACACATCTATCTTGAGGTCCTTGGGGTCTATTTCCACTTCGAGGTCATCGGCCTCGGGGAGCACGGCTACTGTTACGGCAGACGTGTGTATCCTGCCCTGGGACTCGGTTGTGGGCACCCGTTGTACTCTGTGCACACCACTTTCGTACTTGAGACGGGAATAGGCCCCATGTCCATGCACCAGCGCTATCACCTCTTTAATTCCTCCGGCAGCGGCTGAGGACAAGGACATCATTTCAACTTTCCATCCTCTCAGCTCCGCATACCGGCAATATGCTCTGAAGAGATCCCCTGCAAACAGAGCCGCCTCTTCGCCCCCTGTTCCGGCCCTTATTTCGAGGAACGTGTTTCTGGAATCATTGGGATCCTTTGGTAGAAGAAGCACACTGAGTTGCTTCTCGATCTCGGCTTGCCGCTCTTTTAGGGCCGGAAGGTCTTCGCGTGCCATCTCCACGAGTTCAGGATCTTCTTGCGCTGATATAATCCCCTCCAGCTCCTCAATTTCGCGCACTACCCCTGTCAGTCCCCGATAGGCCTTGATAATATCATCAAGGTCGGCCTGCTCTTTTGCGGCCTTCTTAAGCTTATTGGGATCCGAGATGGTTTCCGGACGCGACAACTCGCTGCTGAGCTCTTCGTACCGCCGGCTCAATTCTTCTAGTTTATATATTACCTGCATTCACTGGAATCAGGCAGGGAACTCACCCCTGGCCCGTAGCTCCTCTTTTTCCAAAGTAGTCTTCAGCGCTATCAGCGCCACTTCAATCTGATCGTCGTCGGGCTCCCGCGTTGTAAGTTTTTGTAGCCATAGTCCCGGCAGAAGCAATAAGTTCAACAACGGATTGTTCAGCCGTTCTCCTAGACGTATGATCTCATAAGAACACCCGGCTATAGGGAGCAGGAGAACTATTTTAACAAGTATAAAGAAAATGTTGGTTGAGATCTTGTTCCCCATAATGTCTTTCGGCAGCAGGGGAAATACTGCTGAGAACAGAAAAATGCTAAAAACCAGTACCAGCAAAAGAAACGCAGTGCCACAACGGGCATGAAGCGTAGGATACTTCCACGCGTTTTCCACGGTCAATTCTTCACCTTTTTCATACGTGTGAATCGACTTGTGCTCAGCACCGTGATATTCGAAAACTCGCCGAATTTCTTTGAGCAATGAGATCAGCACTATATACCCGACAAAGATGCTGACCTTTATGACACCGTCGATTATGTGAAACCATACGCTCCGCACCCCGATATCGGTTCCCGCAAGAGCGCCTATTCCCAGGGTCGCGAGATGCGGTATCACCACGAACAGGATGACGGCCGAGCCAAGGGCAAATGCAATGGTCCCGCCCAGCGCCCATGGTCCGAGCTTCTCTTCTTCCTCTCCCAATGCCTCTTGGGCGGAGTAAGTCAGTGCCTGAATCCCGTTAAAGAGGGCCTCGTAGAGTACGATGCATCCGCGCAAGAATGGTTTCTTAAGAATGGGCCATCTCTCCATAGGGGAGTGCCATCGATCTTCGCGAACCGCCAGTTCTCCGTCCGGTCTCCGCACCACAACTGTGAAGGTCTTGGGGGCCCGCATCATGATGCCTTCGATTACAGCTTGGCCGCCAACTTTGATCTGATTGCTGTCAGTTCCTGAATTATTGCTGATTAACATGAAGCTCCATTGTGCCTATTCCATAGGTTGGGACTGTGGATTATGCTTGTCAGGCGGAACCTATAAATCCATTTCCCCACCCGCGACGGCCGACTGTCCGGTCCGCTCCCAGGCGTTTACTTCTTAGCAGATGCGGCTTTTTCCTTGGTCTTTTCTTTTGCCTTTGGCTTTGATTTCGCCGCGATGGTAGCCTTGGCCGCAGTCTCCGCTTTCTTGCGTACCTTAGCGGGCTTCTGGCCGGTGGCGATCGGTTTGTCTCCGTATTTCTTCATGAAGCGCTCGACACGTCCGGCGCTGTCCACCAGTTTTTGTTTGCCGGTGAAGAAAGGGTGGCACGAGGAGCATATTTCCAGCTTGTATTCAGGCTTACTAGACCGCGTCACAATCTCCGCGCCACAAGCGCATCTGAAAACCGAATCCTGGAATTCGGGATGTATTCCTTTTTTCATTCCCTTTTCTCCGTCGATCAGTTTAAGTACTCAAGGTTAACATAGAATCGCCTCGCGAGAAACATAAAAGTGCTACGAGGCGATCCCTCAAGTTGCGGCCGCGGCAAATGTAATCATCTAAGCCCGGCCTTACGCCTATTTGTTCATTATCTCCAGAAATTCCCGGTTGGAATCGGTCTGCATTATCTTGTCCAGCAGGAATTCCATGGCATCCACCGAGTTCATGTCCGCGAGCAACTTTCTCAGCAGCCAGATCCTCTGGAGATCTTGCTGGCTTAACAGGAGTTCCTCTTTGCGTGTTCCGGAACGGTTGATGTCTATGCACGGGAAGATCCGGCGTTCTAAAAGTCGCCGGTCTAAGTGTATCTCCAAATTGCCGGTTCCTTTGAACTCCTCGTAGATAACCTCGTCCATCTTACTACCCGTATCTATAAGAGCAGTAGCAATTATGGTCAGGCTTCCACCTTCCTCAATGTTACGGGCCGCTCCGAAGAAACGTTTGGGACGATGCAAGGCGTTAGAATCTACACCGCCGGACAAAATCTTGCCGCTGGGCGGAACCACGGTATTGTGTGCCCGGGCGAGGCGGGTAATGGAGTCCAACAGGATGACGACATCTCTCTTGTGCTCGACGAGCCTTTTAGCCTTCTCAATGACCATGTCCGCTACTTGGACGTGCCGCTGAGCCGGTTCGTCAAAGGTTGAGGAGATCACCTCACCATGCACGGACCGTTGCATGTCAGTCACTTCCTCAGGACGCTCATCAATCAGCAGGACGATTAGATAGATTTCCGGATGGTTGCGGGTAAGGCTGTTGGCTATCTGCTGGAGCAAGACTGTCTTGCCTGCCTTTGGCGGCGAGACAATGAGGGCACGCTGTCCTTTTCCTATTGGGGTGAGCAAATCCATTACTCTCATGGAATACTGCGTCGGCCCAATTTCAAGTTTCATTCTCTCTTCCGGATAGAGAGGCGTGAGGTTGTCAAAGAGAACTTTGTCCCGGACTTTCTCGGGATCTTCTGCGTTTATGTTCTCCACTTTGAGCAGGGCGAAATAGCGCTCCGTGTCTTTGGGAGGCCGAATATACCCCGAGATCGTATCCCCGGTCCGCATGTTGAATCTTCTAATTTGGCTGGGGGATACATAAATGTC
The DNA here is from genome assembly GCA_963789265.1 of uncultured delta proteobacterium. Taxonomy (GTDB): domain Bacteria; phylum Desulfobacterota; class Desulfomonilia; order Desulfomonilales; family Desulfomonilaceae; genus CAWBBA01. The sequence continues at coordinate 2,081,240 of CAWBKB010000001.1, forward strand.
ATCAGGCCCGGGCAGATAGTTGTAGTCGGGTGCCCTGAGGAATCCAAATCCGTCCGGGAGAGTCTCCAGCACACCTTCGCCTCTGATCGGGGCTTCCTTTTCGGTCTGTTGGTGGGCCTGGAGGATTGCGAAGATCAACTCTTGTTTGCGCATGCTACTTGCACCCTCGACCTCGAGGGAATTGGCAATAGCCAAAAGTTCACTGACCTTCTTTTCTTTCAGTTCTGCGACGTCCATGAGGTCTCCTGAATCTCTATTGTCAATGGGGACAAAGACGATCTTTTGAGGTTCCGTTCGAAGCTTTTTTCGAGATAGGCCAATCAGCGTACGGAGGCGGACATATTGTAAACGGCCCCTACCCTCTTCAAAAAAATTGTTCCTGCGGCTGGAAGCGTGCTCCTGGGAGGAAGTTCTCAATCGAGGCTATTACTTTTTTAATCAACCCCTGCCAATCTGTCAAGTCTTTTGTTTTGCAGTTCATGGTTGATTGCCTCACGGTCGCGTCCTATTATGTCACCCATGACGCAACTTCTTCTCCCGCTTACGACTCCACCGCGTTACACCTTCGAGTCCCTGGTCATCCACGAGGGAAACCAAACCGCGGTGCAAACTATTAGGTCCGCATACGGAACAGGGGCACTTCCCCTGCCTCCTCTTTTCTTGCACGGGCCACCGGGGACCGGCAAGACTCATATACTTCATGCCGTGGCATCCCTGTTGGCAACCCGATTCGCTTCAGAAGACGCCGGCGTCAAATTCATATTGAGGTCGGACGAGCCCCCCGGGTTTCCTGAGCTGCGGGCCCTGGTCTCCGACCCTCAAAGTCCTGTACAGGGGTTGTTAGCGGTAATTTTGGATGATACTCACCTCGTGAGTGAAGAAGATTCAGCGCACCTGTGGAGCTTGTCCAATAAACTGACCCGTTCCGGGGCCCCTCTAATTATGGCCGGACGCACGCCACCCGAAGAAGTTTTTCCGACCAACGCTCATCTGCACTCACGTATTCTTTCAGGACTCGTTCTAAGCCTTGAGCCGCCCGACGATCTCATTCGCCTGCTGATTGTGGACAAGATGGCTAAAGACAAAAACGTGCGGATTTCACCCGAGGTCTGTCAGTACCTTGTGAGCAGGAAGTCACGAAATATCAAGGAGCTGGAAAGACTGCTCTACCTCCTGGACAGGGCCTCTCTCGAACTCAAGAGACGGATTACCATCCCCCTTGTTAAGTCCCTGGAAAGAGAAGGTTTGCTGTAATGATTCACTTACGCGGCGGGATTGGCGAACTCCTGCCATTGCGAGGAGTCAAACGACGAATCAATCTAAATCCTTAGAGAAAGAGATTGCTTCGCTTCGCTCGCAATGACAATCTTTCACCGCTCGTAACTGAATGTTTACGGTCTGTTTTAACATCGGCTCATGCCCAGGGTCGATCTTCCGCCGGCGTTTTCACTTCCAGCCGGCAAAACAGAATCAGCTTGAACTACGTTCAGGAACACGATAAACAGGTCCTGGAACGGTTCGGTCGCCGACCGAATACCAGTGCGTCGACCGACGCGCCAAATGATTCGGCACGCAGCCGAGGACGCATAGAAAGATATGAAGTTATTGACACTCTCCAAAGGCCGACTTCCTTGCATCGCAATAGCAGGTGTTTTGGGCATTCTCCCTTTCTTCAAGAGTGTGGAAGATCCGAGCGCAGCCCTCTCACGCTTCGTCAAGGTCTTCACAGCGCAGGACGTCGCAGGACTAACAAAGATCATCCAACCGGAGATAATAACCGATGCGGACGTCAGTACGAAAGATGTTGAACGTTTTCTGAAGAGATTCCGAGGTAATTCCTTGAGCCTCAAGCGTTCAACCATTGACAAGAGACTGAAGTCCGAAGACGGCAAAACTGAAAGATTCCAAGCGACTGTCTCATTCCGCGGGCCAGTGCTCGCTGCCAAATACCCGGATCCCTCAACCCTGGACATGACCCTGCTTTGGGTCATGCAAGACGGAAAGTGGTGGCTCGAACGGCCTCTGTCAATAATGTACTTGGTCAAGTCCCTCGACGCATATCCGACCGAAGCCCAAAACGAAATGGCCACACGCTTTGAAACATCCGTCGCGATTCTGGACAAGCTCGGCATCCCCGGCAAGGAGGATTTGGCTTGGGTGGATTACCCATTCAACGGTGAGGCGATAGCAGAATACAAGGAATTGGATAGGCTGTATGTGCAAGAACGTGGCCCCAAGGGCGTAGATCCAAAGTCCTCAGGAGTCCGGGTGCTGTTGAAAGGAGCGAGCCGGAGCCGCAGCGGTCTTCTCCAACTGTACCACGGGGATTTCCCCAGCGGTCCGAAAGACAAGCGGCGACCTGTTCCTTGGGGCGCGTTCAGGGACTACGCCGAGGCCGCGATCAAACTCGGACACACCTTCGAGAGTCAATCGAAGCCACGAGAGGCAGAGAGGATTTATCGCCGTGTCATTTCTCTTGGGCGGCAATTCCTGGATGAGCCGGGCGGGTACCAATTTGTGACCTGGGGCATAACTTTTCAGAAACAGGGAGCAGAGGCACTAGCTCGATTGCTTACCTCAAGTCGAAGTGCAGAAAAAAAACAATTATCAGCCTTTGTGAACCTGGAGTCCCGTAGGCTCGACCTGCTTCAGACCGCTTTGAAATCTCTGGACGATATGGCTGACTACAAATCTCTGAAGGCTGCGGTACTTGCCGCACATCGAACAGGAGACCCGACATTCGGACCTTGGGGAATTAATACGTTGGCCATATTAGCCCTTAAAGGCGCGCCGGCCTGTCGACAGGCCATGAATGCAGCGAGAAGCATGGTGTTGGTTAAGAACTCCGTCATGGAAAAGAAGGCTTTGGAATCCCTGGATGAACTCGTGTCGGAACGATCGGGAACCGTGACATCATTCATAAAATATCAAAAGGACTGGGTCCGCAGCCATCGGGTTTATGGATCGGTCCGGGCTTTCCGTTGAGCCAATCGATCACCGCGGAGAATTCTTTTTTTGCTCGTCTATGTGATGGAGCACTGCAAATTCCGGTCTGTGACCGTTCGGGCAATGCCTGCCTGACCATACGCGCCTGTGACTGACGTGGAGCCGGATAAGCCGGATTCTCGCTCTGCGGTCTCGCCGCATCCAGCGTCTCGTGGGTCTGATTGCCCGCTGAACGGTAGCTGATGAGCATCAGCGGCGGGGCTTATGGCGAAATCAATCATTCTAAAGAAATACGACTTCGGAGAAGCCGATGAACTGGTTGTTTTCCTGAGTCGTGAACTCGGATGGTTGCGGGGAATCGCAAAAAATGCGAAGAGGAGCCGTGTGCGTTTCGGCGGCCATCTCGAACCACTTTCTCTCGTCGATCTCAGTCTGAGGCCCCGCAAGAGGGACGACCTGATTTGGATAGACGAATCTCAGGTGGTTCATGGCTTTTTGCCGATTAGATCCGACATTGCGAAAGTCGCCCGTGCGCAATACTTCCTTGAGCTTTGTTCGGTCTTCCTTCCTGAGGATCATCCGGATCCGGCATTGTTTGACTTCATTGTGGACTTTCTCAAACGTCTTGAAACCGCCCTTCCGAACCCCGTACGGCTGCTCTTGGACGAAATCCGGCTACTGGCAATCCTCGGATACGCTCCACGATTCGACCTCTGTCCGGCCTGCGGCAAATCGTTCGCTCGCGGGGAGGGTGTCTTGTTCGTGCCGCGCTTGGGGGGCGCGTGTCATCCGACATGCGCGGGACCTAAAGAGACGGGCACTGTTCCATTGTCACCAAACACATTGGCAATAGTGCGAAGGGGTCTCGAGGTTGGGACCGAGGTTGTCGGCCGGTTGAGGCTCAACAGACCAGGACTTCACGAACTCAGACAGGCCCTTTCCGCTTTTGTCCGGTATCAACGGGGAGAGGAAATGAATTCCCTTCTCTTCCTGGAACACATGGGCTTCTAGAGGGGGGAGAATGCCTTGGTACTCCATTTCGCAAATACGGTCTCGTATTCTGGTACAGTAGCCGTCATTACCGCGCACGCGGGAATCCAGTAGGACCGGCCTCCGTGCCGGTTTTCGCGAAACGCCGGCAGGGAGAAACTGTCTCAAAACTATCTTGATGCCCAACATCGTGCCACGATTAGGTCTCATTCGTATAGTTGTTACACTCACCCCAACCCTCTCCCAGAGGGAGAGGGAGCTGTACCAAAGAGGCTATTGGAGTCCCCTCGCCCTTTGGGAGAGGGTCAGGGTGAGGGGATTTCGTGTTACGATTTCGTCCTGTTCAGGGGGTTTTGAGACAGTTTCGGGACGCCGGCGCTACCGTGCAATTGGCACCGTAATTATGAAATCCCGTACTTAGCCCTAGAAAAGACCGGGCATCTGACTCGATTTGCCGGAAGCTTTTGAGCCTTGGAGAATGCTTTCAATCGGGGAAGGATTCTCCTCTTCTCCGGCCGAGGAGGCATTTTTCCCCGCCTTCAAGCGCCGGCTGAGCTTAGTCAGTTTGGCTTGCAGATTTCGACTCTTCTGCTTGGAATGTTTTGCGTCCGCGGCCAGCGCCTCCGATTGCTGCCGGCAGTGATGTAATTCTTCCTGGGACCGAACGGCCTGATTTTGTAGCTCTCCAACATTATTACGCAATTGGTCTGCTTGTTTGACGGCGGCTTCGGCTTGGCGGGTAGCCTCCGCAAGTTCCGACTGGAGTCGGTTAACCTCATTTTCCGCATTAGATTTAAGTTTCCTTGCATCAGCCACCGAGTTCTTTAGCGTCTTGACCAACTCGGTGTTCTCTGCCAATTGCCGATTTAGCCGATCCGCGGCTGAAGACCGCTCTTCCAAGTCCTTGCCGATCTTCTCCAGTTTCGCCTGAAGTTCTGAAGTGCGAGTCTTATCGGTGGCCTGAAGCGATTCAATTTGGCGACTTAGGTCGGCTACCTGGTTGTCCTTGGCCTTACCATCCCGTTTGATGGCCGCCAATTCTTGCTCCTTCAACTCCAGATCCTTGCTGAGCTCATCAATGCGCTTGCGCAAACGCTGTGCCTTGTACTCTGCAACCGCTTTGGCCCCCATGAGAGCGATTCGATCTTCGTTGCGGCTGCCTTTAGCTTCAGACGCTCTTGTCTCGGACCGCTCTTGGCCGAGCTTCTCCGCGGCCCCTTTATTTGCCATCGTCTCTTGCTCACGCAGGGATCGCAGTTTTTCAACCAACGGCTTGTTTCGGTCTTCACATGTGGACAGTGCTTGTCGGGCCTCATCAAGCTGTGTTTGAAGATTCGCCAGCGATTTCTCGAGCTGCTGTTTTTGGGTGATGCTGTTTTCAGATTTGGATCCGCCGCATCCTTGGAGGACGAGGGCTAATCCCAGGATTATCATGACGCTGTAGCTTCGTGGGTTCATGGGCGAGTTCTCCATTTTCAACGGGCCGCGAAACCAGGCATCAGGTACTTCTGCACGAAGTCGTGGCGAAAATGATTGAAACTCAGGGAGCATGCGCACAGATTTTCAATTAACATTGTAATGAACGAGAACCATTTTTGTCAATAAAAATCAACCAAATAGTTTCTCCGCATCTCGGTAGGTGTCCTTTTTTGTTTCAACGCACCCATAAGACTTGCAATTGGCTGCCATGAAGCATCTGAGGGGTAGGCCGGGCCATGCCTGATCCCGTGAAGCGCGGGACGGCGGCCACGGGCCGCCCTACTCGATGCGCGCGTACGTCGGCGCGACGACGGGCTGGGTGCCATCCCGCGTGCCGTAGGAGGCTCTGGAAGGTCCGTGCTGTATATGTCGTTTGATCGCGACCTGGTCTACATACCGGTAAATATGGATTCGGAATTGTCATAGAGGTAGAATTGCAGATGCGTAAGAAACGGTCCAATCAGTTTCCGGAGGCGCTCGTAAAGGAGAAGCATTTGTATGTGAGTAGCCCCGTACCTGTCGCGCGGGGATTCACTTACAAATGCTTTTAATTCAGGAACTCGTATATGATCGTGGTCAAGAGCAGAAAATTAAGACCGTGTTGATGCCCGAGTACGTCCGCACCCCTTCTCCGGCGCTCAATCGACAAGCGGGGAGCCAATCGGCTCGGTAGTGAGACGAATAGCCGGTCTTGGGAGACTCGTCTTGCTGCGAGTTTGGAGCCACCTCCCAATTCCCCAGGTTATGGTCAGGCAAAGGGGCAAAAAGAGCAGGACGCCGCAAAACGCGCCCTGCAAGGGGTTTTTCGCCAACATGGCATAAGCCACTGCGCCTAGCAACAGAGCGCCGACAGGCCCGAGAATCAGCATCCACGTGACCATCATGGTTGTTCCCATTGACTGGACAATACTTCTTCTAAAGTCTGCTTCACTTTCCATCATTTCTCTCCTTAATGATTTGGGGGGGACCGTTATCCCGTCCCTCTATCGGTTCACCTACCAGCCTGACTGCTATAAATTTTCTCCGTCAGTGAGATCCCGTCATAGCGGCCCCTCCAAGCAACGGGGTTGGCCGTACCTGTTTGCACGCTCTGTACCAAACAGGATCGGCAGATACGAGCTGACAAGTATCTAGAGTGAACTCAATATGATGAGAGATGGGAGAGTTGTTGAACAGACTTACCGCTCACCTGCAGACTGCCTTACCCCAATAAGTGAAAATCACCGACGCATTTGCAGCCTCACCGAAAAAATCTTGTAAATGCCATATATTATCGCGCAGGCGAAATTCACCCTTGGGCCGGCCATATTCACCTGTACCGCATTTACGCCCCGCAAGTTTTGCATTGATACTTGAACGAATGGACTGTTTTGCAGGATGTGATGCCCCCGCAGGACGCGGAAGCACCGTCGCGATCGCGAAGAACTCAGCCGAAAAGTTCCCGGACGGTCGAGACGCGGGTCCCGTATTTCACGGGACGGTTCGTCCAGCGGGAAAGCAATCTTCTCTTGCCGGTTGGGAGATTGCCAAGGACTTACGCTCTCGCAATGCCAATCGTACTATTCGCCTAGAGAACAGTTCCGTTTTTTCTCGCTCCCAGTCCCGCGAATCGCGAGACCACCTGGAAATGCCTGCATTGGAGGCTCTGCCTCGACTATGATAGCGAGATACGGGTAGCCTGCGGGCATAGTCGGGCGTTCCGCGGGATTCCCAGGCTGAGCCTCCGCCTGGGAACCGGAAAACATGTACGCGACCCTTCCCCCAGCTTTCTTGACAAAGCTCACTCGCCTTTCTTAATTTGCCGCTTTATCAGGTTGATCTCCTTGGTTACGGGAATCTCCTTGGGACAAACCCTGGTGCATTCAAGGTGGTTGACGCAACCCCAGACCCCATCGGGATAATCCAACTGCTTCAGCCTCTCTTCACGCTCTTCGTCTCTGGAATCAAAGATGTGCCGGAAAGCTTGCACTAGGGGCGCGGGGCCGAGATATTTCTCATTTTCATTGGAAACAGGACAGGCGCCCACACAGCACGCGCACAATATGCAACGGATGGATTCGCCCATTCTGCCTCTCTCCTCGTCCGATTGCTTCCGCTCTTTCTCCGGCGGGTTGGAGGCGACCAGATAGGGGCGAACCCATTCAACTCTCTCGAAGAATGGATCTAAATCCACGACGAGATCCTTGAGGACCTTAAAGGTAGGCAGCGGTTCCAGCACTACTTCAGAGCCCTGGTAGTCCTTCACCAATTTTTGGCATGCCAGGGCGCATCGGCCGTTTATCCTCATAGCATCCGAACCGCAGACTCCGTGCGCGCAAGACATGCGATAGGCCAGAGTACCGTCCTGTTCCCATTTGATTCTGTTCAAGCAATCGAGGAGCCGCTCCCAGGGTTCGGCCTGAATGCTGTAGCTTTTAAAATACGGTTCGCGGTCCTTTTGCGGATCAAAACGCAATATTTTGAATTTCATATCCATTGTAGTATTCCCCTGGGCTAATTGACCCATTTGACTCTGTAACTGGCTTTGCAACCGCTCAGTTACGCGGAATAACCGCGATTATGTGTCGTTGTGAGGAGTGAATAGTGGGACAGGCTTCCAGCCGTCGCTGGCGGACGGGCAAGATGCCCATCCCCACTGCAAGATGCCCGTTTTCCATCGGAACTCCAGGGGTTGGTCGTGCATGAGATTGCTTCGCTCCGCTCGCAATGACAAGCTCTTGGCGCCCCTGACTGAAGGATTGCCTACTTTCTATCGTCTTGCATTCTCCAATACACGAAAATCAATAAGTTCGTTCCTTTGGCTGAAAACGAGTGATCCTCACCGGCTTGTACCGAGATTCGCGGGCTGTCGTCGGTTCTTTGAATCAGGGTGTGTTTCAACCAATTAGCGTCATCTCGTTTGGGATAATCTTCTCTGAAATGCGCACCTCTACTTTCCGTCCGCGCTATGGCCGACAAGAGCATGGTTTCCGCCAAACCCAGTAAGGATTCCAGCTCGCAAGCCTCCATGATGTCCGTGTTGAACAAATTCCCGCGGTCGTCTATTGAAATCTCCCGGTAACGCTCCTTCAGCGAACCAAGTTCGGACAATGCCTTTTGCAGGTCTCTCTCATTTCTGAAGACCGAACACCACTCCGACATAAGTTCTTGCAGAGATTTTCTTATGTGAGCGACCTTCTCACCTTTGCTCTTTTGCTTGAGTTTCTCCAACTTCTGAGAAAATCTGCTCTCCGGGTGATCGGGCAGTTCCTTCCAATCCAATTGTTCAAGGTCTCGAGCAATGAGTTTGCCCGCGCGACGCCCGAACACCACAAGGTCGACCAGGGAATTGCAGCCGAGCCGGTTGGCGCCGTGAACTGAGATGCACGCGCATTCGCCCGCAGCGTACAGACCTCGAACAGGCTCCCCTTTCTCGTCGAGCACAGCGCCGTCAACATCCGTGGGGATGCCGCCCATCATGTAGTGGCACGTCGGCTTCACAGGGATCGGATCGGTGGCCGTGTCCAGCCCGAGATAAATGCGAACGAACGATGAAATGTCAGATAGCTTCTCGGCCAACTGTTCCTTGCCTATGGAAGTGAGATCCAGATGGAGATAATCGCGTCCGTCGATGCCTCTTCCTTCACGTATTTCCGTCATCATTGCCCTGGAGACCACATCCCTTGCAGCGAGATCTTTTATCACGGGGGCATACTCTTCCATAAATCGCCTACCATCATTGTTACGAAGAATACCGCCCTCCCCTCGCGCGGCCTCACTGATAAGTCACTCCCAACCCGTAGATGCCTGTTGGGTGAAACTGGACGAATTCCATGTCCTGTAATGGAATTCCGGCGCGATATGCGAAATAGACGCCATCGCCCGTGTTGGCAAAACAGTTGGAGGTTGTTTGGTAAAGCTTGCCGAATCCTCCGGTGGCCAACAAGACTGCACGAGCCTGAAAAACATGTAGTTTGCCCGTTGCAAGCTCATAAGCGATCAGGCCGTTCACGCTGGATCCTTCCTTGATCAAGTCCACGAGACAGAACTCGGAGTAAACCTTGATGCCTTTCATTAGGGCGGCACCGGCTAAGGTGTCCAAAATCACCCAACCGGTCCGATCCGCCGCGTAGCAGGCTCTTTTTATTGCAGCTTCACCGAAATTTCTGGTGTGCCCCCCAAACGCTCTCTGAGCAATAGTTCCTTCCGGAGTTCTGTTGAAGGGTACCCCCATGTGTTCCAACTCGTAAACGGCACGCACCGCGTCTTTGGCGAGCACTTCGGCAGCATCTTGATCGGTGAGGTAATCGCCCCCCTTCACGGTATCGTACATGTGCCATTCCCATGAATCCGGTTCTTCATTTCCCAGAGAAGCGCCAATGCCTCCCTGTGCGGCCCCGGAATGCGACCTTGTGGGGTAAACTTTGCTGATTACCGCAACATCCAGGTCGCCGGCCACCTCAAGCGCAGCCCTCAATCCGGCCAAACCCGTACCTACTATTACGACGTCATGTTTTAAGGTCATTTGCTGTGTCCTGTACTATTCTTGTCATAATCTTCCAAACCTTGCCCGGATATTGAACGTCCGCCGGGTCCGAGTTCGTAATTACCGCGAGCGAGCAAAATGCCGGAACTGGAATTACAGACCGCTTTTATGCCCTTGCCTCAACCGGTTCATACACGCATCCCATCAGACCGCAATATTGGCCCACGTACTCGGCCTGGGGACGGTAAAGTGCAGGTTTCTCTTGAGCCTCCGCAAACTTTTCCTCAATTATGTGACTACACCAACCGGCAATCCTGGACATCGCAAAAATAGGCGTGAACAAGTCTCGGGGAATCCCCATCATGTGGTAAATCGGAGCGCTGTAAAAATCGACATTGGGCCTAATTTCAGTCTTACCGCGGCTGTCGAATTCCTTTATGGCAACGTCTTCGACCGTCTTTGACAACCGATCCCATTTTTCCAGGTCAGTGATTTTAGCGATTTGAGTAGCCATCTCGCTGAGAATTCTCCCCCGAGGATCCATGGTCTTGTAAACGGCATGCCCCATGCCCATGATTCTTTCGCCCCGGTCAATGCGGTCTTTCACCCACTGAGCGACGTCTTTTTCGGATTCCAGCTCCATGAGCATCTCCATGACGCGAGTGTTCGCTCCTCCGTGAAGGCTTCCAGAGAGAGCGCCGACTCCGGCCGCTGCGGCTGCATACATGTGAGCTCTGGTGGAGCACACCTCACGGCAAGCAAATGTTGACACGTTGAAGGTGTGGTCTGTATGAAGAATCAGGCAGACATCGAGGTCATGTGCAACCTCTTGATTGGGTTTCTTACCTGTCAACTGCCACAGGAAATTAGCCGCGTGTGGAAGTTCCTTATCGGCCGGAACGGGCTCCAGATTGTTACGAATTCTTTCCCAAGCGGCAGTAACAGCCGGAATGCGAGCAATAAGTTTTGTCGCCATACGAACATTCGCATCTCTGGTCTCCCCGTTCAGATCGGGGTCGGCCATGGCCAGCACAGGTACCGAGGCCTGAAGCACGTCCATCGGACTTGCGTTCTTAGGTAGCTTCTCAAGGCAAGCATATAGGTAATCCGGGACTTCTCTGGCCGCTTTCACCTGATTATCAAAATCCTCGAGCTGCCTCAAATCCGGCAGGTTCCCATTCAGAACCAGGTATGCGGTTTCCATGAATGACGATCTTTCGGCCAACTCTTCGATGCGATAGCCCCGATAAATGAGGATCCCCTTCTGGCCGTCGATGAAGCTGATTTTAGTGTCAGCAACTTTAACGCCCCGCAGACCGATATTTTTCACAGAGACTGTTTCTGTCATGTTCCCCTCTTCCTCCGCCGGGAGCGGATAGACCAATTGCCAAGAATGATGACCGTGTCGTAATCGACCGTGCGAATTTTGGGAGGATTACCGTGGCGGACCTTTTCCCGTCATTCCTGCGAAAGCAGGAATTCAGTCCCGCGGCTTCGCGGGATGGACCCCGGATCAAGTCCGGCGTGACCCCGCGTTTCGCGGGGCAACTCGGCCAAAAGAATTGGCAATTGGTGTGCGTGCCCGATTACTTGAAGGAGCGGTTCCGGCTCCAGGCGGTCCACTCCTCCCCGTAATCGCGGACACGTCAGTTAGAGTCCTTCAAAATCAAACTACGTCAGTTGGCCTTGAAAAAGGCTTCTTTCTTCGCCGCGCAGACGGGACATACTTCCGGCGGCGAGCCCGCAATTGTGTAGCCGCATTTCTCGCAAATGTAATAGTCCTTTTCCGGTACCGTCCCTCCGGCTTCCAATACTTTAATTGCATCATCGTAAAGAGCGCCGTGGCCCTTTTCCACCTCATTCGCCCAGTGAAAACTCTTTGTAGCAGCCCCGATCTTTTCTTCTTTGGCTTTTGCAATGAACACGGGATACATCTTTGTGAACTCGTAATGTTCCCCGCCGTATGCTTCCTTTAAATTTTCCAGTGTAGAATTAACTCCCTTGAGCACTTCCAGATGGTTATGGGCGTGAATCGTCTCCGCGGCTGCGGCTGCGCGAAAGAGTTTAGCGACTCCCTTGAGGCCGTCTGCCTCGGCCTTCTTGGCAAAGGCAAGGTACTTCCGGTTGGCCTGCGACTCCCCTGCAAAGGCATCTCTCAAATTCTTTTCAGTCTCGCTCATAAATTCCTCCCTTCTTTGACGGAGTATGAAATTACCACCAATTACTACCGGATCTTACCGAAGCCCGGAGGACCCGGATTCACCTCGAACGGTAACAAAATTTACGACACTTTTATTACAAAACAGTTTAGCCTCATTTTCCATTTTATCATAGCATCATTTCTATGCCGCTGGCTTGCCTATATTACAGGCGGGCCCGTGGCTCCTCTGATATAGGTATGTACTCAACCTCTACTGACCCTGGGCGTTATCATGTGATGGTGAGGACAAATGGACGCGGGGTTTTGGTATGCGCAGTGGACAAATGCCACCATGTACTTGCGCATCTCGGGAAAGGGAACGACTTCGTCCACAAATCCTCTTTTGGCACAATATACGGGTCTGGAATTGTCATAATACTGTTGGGCCAAGGCATTCATCTTGTCAATAACGGGTTGAAGCGGTCGCTCCGCATCTTTTTCTTTGACCAGCCGCCTGGCAAAGGAAGCGGCTGCGGCTGTCTCGCCGTGCATCACGTATATCTCGGTAGACGGTGTGCCCAAAGTGAAGACCGTATGGTTGTTGGCGGTGGGACCGCCCATGATGTAATGCGCCGCGGCGGTCCCTTTGCGGAGAACGAAGAGCATCATCGGCACCGTGGTCTGTTCGATGGAATATATTAGAGATTGGCCCAAACCCAGCAGTTCCGCTTTTTCCGCTATGTCGCCCACATCTATGCCGGAAGTGTCCTGAAACCAGACAATTGGGATGCGGTCTCTGCCGCACAGAGTGACAAACTCATTCATTTTGATGAGCCCTTGTCTGTAAAGTTTCCCACCAATGCCCGGATAAGGCGCGTATTCCGGATAGCCTTGACCTAAAAAACCTTGTTTGTTTCCTATGACCCCGAGTAGAAACCGTCGATCTTGACCAGACCCGTGTACACCTCCGGACCGTATTCAGGACGAAATTCCAAGTGCTCGCTGTTGTCTGTCAACCGGGCGAGCACCTCTTCGAAGCTGTAAACCACTTTTTGATTCATAGGAACTATGACGTTCAGGTCGTCTCCGCTGAATCGCGGCTCCGCGGGCTCCGCCACCCTGAAGAATTTAGGATCATAGGAGGGGAGAGTTTTCATATAATCTTTCAGGGCGTCCAGCGTGGCTTCTTCCGTATCAAAGACTGCTCTGAAAAAGCCTGTAGAATCATAGTGAATCTTCACGCTACCAGGTGGCACTTCCTTGAAATGTCTCGTGGCTTCGATAAGTTGTTCGGCCCCTTCTTCGTCGAAAAACCCTTTGGGGCTCATTCCGCTCACAATTCCCCCTCCGCCCACGGCAATGTTCGCGTTTTTGTGCGCCAGGAGGAGTGTAGGGCTTATCCCCTGATAACCTCCCCCGGCTGGATTCGTGCCGTAAATGGCGGCCAAAACTGGGATACCCAGCTTCTCGAGCTCCCGCGTGTCGGAAAAAGGTCGTTCCGCCTCCTCTTCTGTCCGGATAAACCTCTTCCTGCTCGGTGAGCTTCACTCCCGAACAGTTCACCAGCCACACCAGAGGCACCCTCAGAAGCTTAGCCATATCTGTGGCGCGGAGAATGTTTTCCGATTGTCCCACGATCCAGGCTCCGGCAACAACCTTGTTGTCAAATCCTATTATTACAGCCCACTTTCCGTTTATTCTCCCCAGTCCGTCTATGACCCCGGTTGTTCCCTCTTCATTGTTCGCGGGATCGAAAATGGAATGAAGTGGACACCATGTCCCGCGATCCACCAGATACTCGAGTCGTTGCCAGACGGTCAGTTGTCCCCTCTGGTTAATCTTCTCCGAGGGAAGGCCGGCAGACTTAACTTTGTCCAACGCTTCGGAGAGTTGTTTCTCGACTTCCTTGATCTTGGCTATATTGTCTTCGCCTTGTTTGATCTTGGATTGGCTAAGAGATTTGCCTATCTGGGTCATCTTCTCGAAGTACGGTCTCATCCCATTTCCTCCGTGTATTTTCATAAAGGCGTAAACGTTCAAAGCATTAACAATAACAACTTGCCTCAACGTTTTCAAGAAAGAGAATGCAGGATTGGGGGGAAGGCGCGAAGTGAAAACAGCTTGCCCTAATCCGCGGGGCGCTGATAGGGCAAGCTGAATGCGGACTTAGAATCGTCGGCGATCGTCCTCATCCGATTGTTCGGATGACTCTCTCAGTTCGTCAGGCGAGAACTCGATTTTCTTGGGGGGGATGCTCCTCAAAGCGGGGAAAAGGCCCTTGAACCGCGGAGAATGCTGTTCCATTTGATCCGGAGCATGATGTGACCAGTATGGAGTGGAGTCTTCTTCTTCTATCAGCACAGTAAGCAATAGAGCAGGATATCGGTAACGAGGGTTGTTGCCCAAAAAAGTGAGCACTTCCCGGGCGCGCAGGAATTCGCCTCTGCGCCTGTTGATTTCCCCAAGCAGGTATATCACCATGCCGGGATCGCCTTTGGTCAGGCCCCGACGGAGAGCGTCATCAAGATAGCGGTCGGCCATCTGGAGCAATTCCGTCTCCGTGGCTAGACTACCAAGCTCCCGGGCCCCCCACGAACCGCGTAGGCTCATGACTCCGAGGTCCCTGGGATTGAGGCCCCTCGTATCCAGGAGAGAAACCAGCGCAAGCCAACTTCTCGCTGCAGAATCTTCCTGGGGACCAGCTTGAAATAGTTTGATATATTTTTGTGAACCGACCGTATCCTTGACGTGTCCGGGCACTCGGCGATTATAATCTTGCGCACGCGCAGTAAACAGGCATGCGGGACAAGTTGCAACGTCGGACGAGCGATTGCAGTCCCTCGGAACAGCACGAAAATCCAACCCATAGCCGAAGACCGACGCGCTCACGCCGTCGGCTTCCCGGCAATGGGAAAAATGATGAAAACAGAGAGGGCAAGCAAGAACCGTTGCTGAATTGTTCACACAATCCTCCTTCAAAACTCTTTGACCCGAATGTCACTCCCCTAAGAACCCGCGACGGACATACCATATCATAAATGACCGCTTTTGACCACGCTTTTCTTCAAGACAGGCTTTTTCTCTTCACAAAAACATTCCAGAATGATTAACTTAACTGGCGAGCGTACAATGAAACATTCTGTGTCTGACTGCATTGATTACGAAAGGGAGTTGAATCCTGCGCAACTCGAAGCCGTTACCGTTCCTTCGGGACCGGTGTTGGTTATCGCAGGCGCAGGATCAGGGAAGACCCGAACCATCGTTTACCGGGTTGCATGGCTTGTAGAGCACGGTGTAGACCCCGGTTCCATCCTGCTGTTGACCTTCACGAGGAAGGCTGCGGAAGAAATGCTCGGCCGCGCGGCTCAGCTCTTGGACCGTAGCGTTTCAAGAGTCGCGGGAGGGACGTTTCATTCGACCGGAAACTTGCTCATGCGGAGATACGCGAGCTTACTCGGATTTGACTCCTCGTTTTCCATTATGGATCAGGGAGATTCCGTAGAAGTATTTGAACATTTCAGGAAGAGTGTGATCGCGCCTGAAGATCTAAAGGGCTTCCCAAAGGCAAGAACCATTGCGGAAGTTGTGAGCAGAAGCGTCGGCAGTGGCAGGACTATTCGGGAAGTACTGGAGCAGCGATATCCTCATTTCGGCGAATACGCTGCGGACCTGGATAAAATTCAGAGGTTATACGAGGAGCACAAGCGCTCCAACAATCTGACGGATTATGACGATCTCCTCGTCAACCCCATAAAGCTTCTTGAAGAGCACGAGCATGTCAGGAGAGATGTTTCCACCCAATGGCAACACATTCTTGTGGACGAGTACCAGGACACCAACAGGCTTCAGGCCCGCATCGTGCAACTGCTCGCTTATGTTCACGACAATGTGATGGTGGTAGGAGACGATTCCCAGAGTATCTACTCTTTCAGGGGGGCTGACTTCACCAACATCATGGAATTCCCCAAGATCTTCAAGGATACCAAGATCATCAGACTGGAGGAGAACTACAGGAGCACGGCGCCTATCCTGTCAGTGACCAATTCCATCATAGAACGGGCCGTAAACGGCTATCCTAAGAGACTCTTTACGCGCAAAGCAGGCGGGCCTCTGCCGTTGGCCGCCCGTTCTTCCAGTGAACGAGAACAGAGTCGATTCGTAGTTCAGTGCGTCAGGGAGCTACGCGATCACGGAGTTCCCTTGAGCGAAGTCGCTGTCCTGTTCCGCGTGGGCTTCCACTCCTTCGATCTCGAGGGAGAGCTGACTCGCAATAATATACCCTTCGTGAAATACGGCGGATTCAAGTTCTTGGAGAGCATGCACATCAAAGATGTGCTGGCCCATCTCAAGGTCTTCAATAATCCGAAAGATCGTTTGAGTTGGATGAGAATTCTCAGGCTCCTTCCGGGGGTGGGAATTAAGACCGCAATGAAGATCGCGAGCAGAATCGCCGACGAAGGGATTCCAAAGAGACCAACCGATCTGCTAACCGGGGACCCAAAATACAAGAAGGACTTTGAAGCCTTGTTGGGTCTCATCGCAGACCTTGAGCAGCACAAAGGTCCGATTTCCGAAAAGGTGGAACGGATAAACCTTTA
The DNA here is from genome assembly GCA_963789265.1 of uncultured delta proteobacterium. GTDB lineage: Bacteria > Desulfobacterota > Desulfomonilia > Desulfomonilales > Desulfomonilaceae > CAWBBA01. The sequence continues at coordinate 2,097,858 of CAWBKB010000001.1, forward strand.
TTATTTCCCGTTCCTGAAGGAGAGGTACGACAACTATCCCAAAAGGATGCGGGATCTGGAGCACTTGGCCGATCTTACGGTCTCTTACAAAAGCTTGAATCGTTTTCTGAACGACATGGCCTTGGAGCCGCCGGATGAGGAACGATCCAGCGTCGCCACGCCGAATGAAAACCTGGTGTTGTCCACGATTCATTCGGCCAAGGGGCTTGAATGGCACACTGTAATCATCATTTGGGCCGCGGAAGGGCGAATCCCCTCCCCCATGGCCCTTGATTCACCAAGCGACTTGGAGGAAGAGCGAAGACTCCTCTACGTGGCAACGACGCGCGCCAAACACAATCTGGTCGTAGTGGCTCCTTTGACCCTATTGGACCGTCGCCTCGGACAGGTCCCGGTGCGACTTTCACGATTCTTCGAGGAGATCCCACCGGAATACTTCCGCACTTATTCGGTTTGACAGATTGGGACCAAAAAGCCTTGACATTAGCCCTGCTCGCCAATAAGCTGTTATTGTCGAGCCGCCGCGGAGAGATGACCGAGAGGCCGAAGGTGCTCGCCTGCTAAGCGAGTGTAGGGTGTTGAGCCTTACCGAGGGTTCGAATCCCTCTCTCTCCGCCATAACATTTTGGCCGTCCCGAAATGCAGGCAAACAGCGACCGACAAGTACCGCAATATATGTATGCCCCGTTTGATGGCAGCTCTTTCGGCTCCTAAAGCCATTCGCGTCTTCTCCTTGCCTGATCATCCGAAGAACAACCAGCAGACCGCAATCGCAGCTATGATCCCCACTGCATCGGCTATCAGGCCCGCATGAATTGCATACCGAACTCTTGTCACCAACACAGCCCCAAAATACACTGCCACGACGTACAGCGTAGTCTCGGTGCTCCCGATAATTACGGAACCGAGCCTCGCTTGATAAGAATCAGCTCCGTGAGCAGTGACGATCTGTCCCAGTAGCCCGAGCGATGCGGCCCCCGAGAGGGGCCGTATCAAGATCAGGCTCAAGACATCCGGTGTCAAGCCGAGTCTGTTCAGAACTCCCGGAATGGCTTGCGTAATGAGGTTCATGGCGCCCGACGCACGGAACATGCCCACAACTACAAGTATGGCCACAAGATAAGGAATAATTCGTACGGCGACTTCGAATCCTTCCTTGGCCCCGTCCACGAACGATTCATACACCTTGACTCCTTTGATGAAGCCGTACAATGGAATTCCCACGAGAAATGAGAGGAAAATCACATTTGAAACTATGGCCGAAAGATCTTGCATTCCTTTCATGGCGCGGTCCTTTCTTCGGGCTCCTCACGAAATCGCCTGAGTCTCGCAAGCCATCGCGCTGCAAGAATACCGGCCAAAGTTGAAGCGCACGTTGCGATCAACGCGGGTAAGACCACCACGGTAGGATCAGAAGATCCGCCGGCGGCGAGCAACGCTATCGCACTTGCCGGGATGAGTTGAACGCTGGAAGTGTTAACGGCCAGAAACATACACATCTCATCCGTAGCTGTCCCTTTGCTAGGGTTCAGAGAGTCCAAATCCTTCATGGCCCGAATTCCCAAAGGTGTTGCGGCATTGCTGAGTCCGAACATATTGGCCACTATGTTCATGGCCATACTACCCATGGCAGGGTGGCCGTCAGGCACTCCCGGGAAAAGGAATCGCATGACGGGGGCAATCAAGAAGGTGAAGGCGCTTATCAGGCCGCTGTCTTCTGCTATTCTCATGATACCGAGCCACAAGGCCATGATCCCCGTGAACCCGAGGGCCAACCTGAAAGCAGTCCCAGCGCTCTCAGTGGCCGCTACCACTGTCTCTCTCGTGTGACCCGTCAACACTGCTATTACGGTGGAACCAACCAAGAGGACGAGCCAGATGATGTTCAACATCGCTACATGACCCCCTGTCCATCACGAAGGGCATCTTGAATCAGTGGGCCTTGGACGCGCCTTGCGAGCCATCCACTGATCATGCCTGGCTTTTTATGAAGGAGATGCTGGAGACTGGAATAGTATAAAGGTGCTGCCCAGATTCAACGCCGATAAGGCCGTTCTCATTCCAGATGAGAATTCCATTGATATGCTCGTTTGAACCCACCAGTGATATCTCCACTTCGGCCCGGGCAGAAGATAGTCTTGCCAGTACACTGCTGGTGGTTGAAGCTGCCGGAACGCCCCGAGTTGCGCCTACCGACAGCTCCACTTGATGGGCTGAGTGAGACATTTCCTGAGTCTGCGATCCATACCGACCGGGTTCGGTTGACGATATGGGCGCTTCCAGGGCTACGCTGGCAGTCATAGAAATATCATCTATCAACTCATCAATTATGGTCTCATCGAGAACCAGGGAATCGTCGATTGACTGACTCTGAGCCATTGAAGATTGGTATTGGGTCTGCGCGGGCTTGTCTCGCGGAATTGCAGTGGAAGTGGAGAGACCGGCAGAGCGAATGGGGCCTGCCGCAGGCACGGATGGTTGCGGGACCACAATTCGCTGGCCGAGGTTTTCGAAGTCTTGGAGGGTATAGCGAAAGTTGGGGTTGATAAATTTTACGTCGCAGGCCACCGTCTTTCCGGCGATTTTCGTGTTAAAAGTCTCCGGAAGCCTGAGAACAGTATCCAGGCTTACGTCCGTATCACATTGAAGGTGGTCGCTGATGGTCCTGATGACCCGTTTTAATTGCTCCGGGTCCTTAACTTCGTTCACTTCCTTCAGGAGCCAGTAAAGGTGAGCCCCTCGCCCTGATTCCACTATGATGGAAGGAGCCCTTGGAAAGCTCCTGATGGCCTTCGCCGCCTGCTGGGGACCTTCATAGTAAACCTTCTTCTCCTCATGGCCTTCTGACCCGATGTCCAGATCAGCCCACAATGCCACCAAGAAATGTATGTGCTCTTTCTCGGCTTTCATCCGCTCTCGCGGGCAAATCCCGAAGTAGACGTCTCTTTCTTCTCCGTAGTGTTCTTTGGCAAGAATTTCGATGTTTGGGAAATAACGAGTGCTCTGCTTTGGGTCGCCCCGCTTAAAACTCTTTACAAGAATGAATCCCCGGTACTCTTTATAATATTGGGCAAAGATTGCCTCGAGAAAATCTTTGCGTGTAAACTTGGGGACCATTGAAAAACCTAAGCCGCTTGAATTTAGGGTAAATTTTTCCCGGTTATTCTATTCGCGGGTCTCTTGAATGTCAATGACGGTCTCGCTGTGCGCGGGTCCAATTAATTCGGGGTTATTGGGGTGAGACGCTACTTCGCCCGGAAAAGGGTGGATTCTACGCCAGGAGACCGGGGTAGGACGAGGCCCCAGGAATCTTCTCCTGACACGAGAAACTGGCGAGATCAGCCCTGCTTGCTCTTCTTTTTCTTGGGAGTAATTCCCTCACGTTTCTCTCCTTTTGCGTTGCTCTTCTGCCTCGCCCTGGCCAGGTTCTCCTGGATGACTTTGTTGCCCGGCGCGAGTTTGGCGGCCTTGGCCAACATGCGGATCTCTTGCTTGCTATCACCCTTCTTGCCGAGTGCAACCGCTCGATCGTTGTATGCTTTGGCAAGATCAACCTTGATCTCGGCGCTGGACGGGGCGAGGCTCAGCGCCTTTTCCAAGAGCCGAATCTCCTCTTGCTGTTTGCCCGCGTCCCCTTTCGTGAGGGCTTCATTGTGGTATGCCGCTGCCAGATTTGTCCGGGCTAATTGATTCTTCGGATCGATCTTGATTGCTCGCTCCAGTAGCTCAATCGCCTTGGCAGAAGCCCCGGTCTTAAACTGCCGTACAGCCTCCTTGGCTAAAAGATTGCTAAGATTTCCGACGGTAGCCTGATTCTTCGGATCCAGTTTCAGCGAGGTCTCCAGGTCGGATATTCTTTCGGCGAATTGCATATTTCGACTTTCGTCTACCGCCAGGTTGTTGTATGCAGCGGCAAGGTTTCTTTTTCGTTACAGAGTCGTTGGGAAAGATTTGCAGAGCTTCTTTCAATACAGCGATCTGCCCGGTCAAATCACCGTCCTTTCCTTTGATGACTGCCGAATTTGATAAGGCCCTTCCCAAATTCTCCTTAATCAGCGGGTCTTTCGGGGCTAACTTCAGAGCAGTCCGAAGGAGTTCGATCTCCTTCTCATCCGCGCCCGCTTTACCTTTTGCCAATGCCAGGTTGTAATAAGCTGTACCAAGATTCTTCTTAATTTTGGGATTCCCCGGATCTAATGCCGCGGCCTTTTCGAGCGCAGCCACCTCCTGGTCGTGCGTACCGGCACGGCCTTTGACCACGCCGAAGTTGTTCAGTAGAGCGGCCAACATTTTGCGGCCGGAAGCATTCTCAGGGTCGATCTCCGTTACTTGACCGAGAAAGGCAATCTTGTCCGCGAGGTGTACCTTTTCTTCGGGCAATGATGCAGCTTGCAATGCAGCGTTTATGAAATTGAACCGAATATCCTTGTCCTCCGGCGTAAGGCGTACCGCTTTTCCCAAAAAGCGTACGCCCTCCGTCGAATTTCCTTCTCGAACGAGCTTAAGTCCGAGATTGTTATACGCAACTGCAAGCACATTCTTATACTTGAGGTTTTGTGGGGCAAGTTTTGCTGCCTTCTCAAGTGCCGCTATAGCTGCAGATATGTTGTTACGAGATAGTAGATTGCTGCCGCGGAAAAACGCATTCTCAGCCTGAACGGCGTCGGAAGGTTCGACGGCAAGTGAAGGCAGGGACGTGAGACACAAAACTACTACTAAAAGGGTCTGAGATAACGTACACACCGTTCCTCTAGATCGCGTGGCCATGCATCGCCCCTCGCAGTCACCATTTACGGAAAGAGAAGCTCTCCCCGATAAGTGGACACATACCATGAGAATTTCAGGGGGTCAATTTAATGAGGCCATAGCGTGGCAATGCAGCCGCTCTTCTGCAAGAGCGGCCCCGGGGAGGTTGCGGCGATGATCGGCCCTATGTCCAGGAGGATATAGGGCTATTCGATCACCGGTATCACGCAGTTGCAACACTTTCGGATATCTCAATTTCTGCGCTGGTCGAGGCGGTTAAGGACTCTATGCGCACCGCGCTCACCTTATAATCAGGTGTCTTGCACACCGGATCTAGAGACGTACCCAGCAAAACATTGGAATTCGCCTCTTCAAAGTGGAAATCCATGAATATGGCGCCCGGCGGGACGATATCGCCAGGTCGGACGGCTATGACCAGTTCTCCGCGCCTGGATATCACCCTGGCCAGGTCACCGTCTTTCAAGCCCAACTTTTCGGCATCGACATAATTAATCTGCGCAAACGGCTCCGGCATTTCCTTGTGCAATGATGGACAGTTCCCGGTCTGGGTACGGGTATGATAGTGCATCCATCGTCGTCCAGTCGTCAGCAGGTAAGGATACTCATCGTCGGGCATTTCCTCCGAGGGACGGTAATCGATGACGTGGAAAAGGCCCTTGCCTCGTGTAAACCTGCCTTCGTGAAGAAAGACAGTACCGGGATGATCCGTAGACGGGCAAGGCCACTGGATTCCCTCGCCTTCGATGCGATCATAGTTGATGCCACCAAATATTGGGGAAAGACTTGCCAATTCGTCCCAAATCTCTTTCGGCGAATCGTAATTCATGGAGAGCCCCATTCTGGAGCCGAGTTGGCAAAGGATTTCCCAGTCCGGTCGAGTTCCTTCTAGAGGCTCAACAGCCTTGCGTACGCGTTGCACTTTTCGTTCGGTGTTGACGAAAGTACCGTCCTTTTCGGCCCAGGAAGTTCCTGGGAGAACTACGTGCGCAAGCTTGGCGGTCTCGGTCAGGAATATGTCTTGCACCGCCAGGAATTCCGCTGACTTCAAGGCGTGGATAATGTGGTTCGTGTCCGGATCACTCTGCGCGGGATTTTCTCCCAAGACGAACATCCCCTTGACCGAACCGTCAATGAGCCCGTACACCATGTCGGGAATGGTGTAACCCACCCGGTCCGACAGTTCCGCTTGCCAAGCCTTCTGAAATTTGGCACGAACATTTTGATCGGTCACCACCTGGTACCCGGGATAAACATTCGGCAAACCTCCCATGTCGCAATGCCCCTGGACGTTGTTCTGACCTCTGAGAGGATTGACCCCCGACGAACGGCGACCAATGTGCCCCGTAAGCATGGCAAGGTTCGCCAAGGACTTCACATTGTCAACGCCATGAGAGTGCTCGGTGATGCCAAGGGTATAAAGGATGGTCGAGCACGGCGAAGTGGCATAGATCCGCGCCACGCGCTCGATTTCCTCCGGGGGTACCCCACATATTTCCGAAGCTTTCTCAGGTGGAAACTTTTCCAGATGCGCCTGAAGCTCAGCAAAACCTTCTACCCTTTCAGAGATGAAATCCGAATTGTGCCAGTTGTTCTTCAGAATCGCATGCATCATTCCGTTGATGAAGGCCACATCCGAACCGAAGTTCAAAGTTATATGAATGTCGGAGATCGATGTGAGTTGGATCTTGCGAGGATCTACCACGATCAGGGTCGCGCCTTTCTGCTTGGCCCTGAACACTCTGTGCGCGATGAGAGGATGAGCCTCGGTGGTATTCGATCCGACTACCAGGACAACCGATGCATCCTCGATCTCGGGGATAGAATTTGTCATCGCTCCGCTTCCGAATGCGGCGGCAAGACCTGCCACCGTCGGCGCGTGTCAGAGACGGGCGCAGGCATCTACGTTGTTGGTTCCAAAGCCTGCCCGGCAGAATTTCTGGAGAAGGTAGTTCTCTTCATTGGTGCATCGGCCTGATGAGAGGAACGCGAGGCTGTCACCGCCGTTTTTGTCTTTGATCTCTTTCAGCCGGGAGACCGTGAAGTCCAGAGCCTCGTCCCAGGAGGCTGCTTGCAGCGCGCCGTTCTTACGCACCAGCGGAGTGGTCAGCCTGTTAGGGCTGTCAACAAATTCGTGGGCATTCCAGCCCTTAATGCACAATTTGCCGTCGTTCATCGGCGCTTTCTTGAGCGGCACGGTGCCGATAAGCTTCCCATCAAGAACTTCGAGAAGCATTTGGCAGCCGCAGCCGCAAAAGGGACATGTGGTCTTTACGAATCTATAGTCCATCGCTGGCTCCTCAAGTAAATATGCGATCCTGGACGTTGCTGCCGGGCTTATGTCCTGGTCTGCACGAATCTACGCGAATGAAGAAACATAATCTTCAAGCCATTACCATAGTAATATCCGAAACCAAGTGACAAGTTGCAAAAGTATCGTCCGGCTTCAGGACATGTCCGGGGAGGCGCTGTATGAGGCTAGAGTTCGTGGAAGAAACTTTGCCTTCCCATTTTTCCGCCAACGGTAGATGCGCAGGTTTACAGTTTGCTGAGAATAACGTCCGTAGTGTTCCATTGTGTCTGGAATGGCATAGCCATATATCATAACTAAAACGACCTCAGGGATTTGTCAACACATCACCGTTGCCTGTCCTGTTTAAGGTGTCATAACAGTGTCTTCCGATTATACCAGGCGTCGCTCCGCAATTCCCGATCCCAAAAAATCCGAAGTCTTGGGAACCCTGCGGGTCATTTGGAGTCATGTAGGGGTTAGCCCGTTTGGTTGAGGCCCCAGGGGGCCTCGGAACCGAAGTGAGGCTGCCGGCCAAAAGCCACTCTTGACAAAGTTCCATCGAGTAGTATGAAAAAGGTGCTTGAGACAAGGTCCAAGGAGGATAGCCGATGATAGAAGTGGAAGGGCTGACCAAGTATTACGGTCGGCTGGCTGCTATCTACGATGTAAACTTTCGCGTGGAATCAGGCGAGATTGTGGGCTTTCTGGGCCCCAACGGCGCGGGAAAAACCACCACCATGCGGATACTTACATGCTTTTGCCCCGCATCCGCGGGAGAGGCCCGTATTCTGGGCATGGATGTGCGGGACGAATCGCTGAAGATCAGAGGAAAGGTTGGCTATCTGCCGGAAAACATTCCTCTTTACGACTGGATGCGTGTCAGGGCATACTTGGAATTCGTGGCCCGGGCCAAGGGGGTTGCCGCGGCAAACCGGACCGCCGAGGTCGACAGAGTCGCCGAATCGGTCGGCCTCGCTCACGTCATGGACAAGATTATTCGGTGGCTCTCCAGGGGCTACCGCCAGCGAGTAGGACTTGCTCAAGCTCTCATAGGCGACCCGCCTATTCTCATCTTAGATGAGCCTACAATCGGTCTGGACCCGAAACAGATTCGAGAGATTCGCCACCTGATTAAAAGCTTTTCTCAGAACCGCACCGTGATTCTGTCAACGCACATACTACCGGAGGTGAGCGAGGTTTGCGACCGGGTAATAATAATCAACAAAGGCTCCATCGTGGCCGAAGATTCTCCCCAAAATCTCACTAGAGGCCATGACAAATCTTCACGGACGCAAATCGTGGTGAGAGCGCCTGCGGACCAAGTAAAGGCGCTTCTTTCGGCGCTGAATGGTGTTCGGTCGGTTCTGCCTTCGGAGCCGGCCACCGACGGCGAAACAGAGCTGGTCGTCGAGGCCGCGGCCGACGCCGATATGCGCCCGGAATTGGCCAGAGCCATATTGAGCAAAGGATGGGACCTCCTCGAGTTGCGGCCTATTCATGTCAGCCTGGAGGATGTATTCATTGATTTGGTCACTGAAGAGACCGACGAGGATGAGGCTACTGTTGAGCCCGTCGATGAGAAGGGGGTGGCCTCATGAGAGGATTCTGGGCGATATTCCGCAAAGAGACTGCGAACTACTTTATTTCACCCATCGCTTATACGGTGATAGCGAGCTTCCTTCTTATTTCGGGATTTTTCTTTTGGGCAAACGTGTCGTTCATGAGTCTCGTCAGCCTTCAGGCGGCCAATAACCCGACGATAGCTCAGCGCATAAACCTGACAGACGTGGTCATCCGGCCTCTGATGCAGAACATGAGCATCGTGATGCTTTTTGTGATGCCCCTCCTGACTATGCGGCTCTTCTCCGAGGAAAAGAAGACCGGGACTATCGAACTTCTGCTCACTTACCCGATTAACGATTGGGCCGTGCTTTTCGGCAAGTTTCTCTCTGCGACCCTGGTGCTTCTTATCATGCTGGCAAGTACTCTGCCGTTCATGGCCCTGCTTTTCGGCGTCGGCAGTCCCGATCCCGGAACGTTGTTGAGCTGCTATCTCGGCCTTCTTGCGATGGGAGCGGCTTTCATGGCTTTGGGTATTTTTATATCTTCACTTACCGAAAACCAGATTGTCGCTGCTGCCGTTTCGTTCGGATCGGCACTCTTGTTTTGGGTTTTGAGCTGGAGCTCCACTCTTACAGGGGAAACGGTAGGTGCAGTTCTTCGGCAGTTGTCGATCTTGGAGCATTTGGAATCTTTCAACAAGGGTATATTGGCTTTGGCCGATGTGTCCTTCTTTCTCCTGTTCACTGCGTTCTTCCTATTCTTGTCGCTGCGCTCTCTCGAAACCAACAGGTGGAAAGGGTAAAGAATGAAGATCAACGATTCGTACAGAAAGATTCTTCTTGGAGGCGGCACTGCTGTCGGCATCCTGATCTTTTTAGCCATAATCGTGGCAATTCAGTACATTGTCCTGGAGCACCCGGAGAGGTGGGACTTGACTCGGGCAGGAAAGCATACTCTCTCGCCTCAAAGCAAGAAGGTGCTCGACACCTTCAGACAGAAGAAGCTGCCCATTAACGTGCTGGCGTTTTACGACGCCAAGGATACCCGCGCCCGCGACACTCTTCGAGATTTGCTGGACCGATACAGGGACACGTACGGCGAATTCACATATTCGTTTATCGATCCGGATCAAAATCGAGCACTTGCCATTCGGAACAAGATTGATACGTACCCCTCTATCGTCTTAAAAGCAGGAAAGAAAGACGAGCGGATCGCCACAGCGGACGAAGAGTCCGTTACGAATGCTTTGGCTAAACTTCTCAGGAACAACGTCAAGAAGATTTATTTCGTTAAAGGTCACGGAGAATCCGCACCGGACGCCACCGATCCCGCCGGATTCAGCATCGCCAAACAGCAAATTGAAAAGCAAAACTACAAGGTCGAACAGATAGTGCTGATGCAGACAGCGTCAATACCCGACGATGCAACGGTGCTTGTTATTGCAGGTCCTAAAACTGATCCGATGGATAACGAACTGGAACTCATACGCAATTACATCAAGCGGGGCGGCAGTGTCTTTGTGTTGCTCGATCCGTTCAAGACACCCAAGCTCGCCGCTTTCCTGAAGACCTATGGATTCCAAACCGCCAATGACATAGTGGTTGACCGCATGAGTCGCGTGTTCGGCGGAGACTACCTGATGCCGGTGATTACCACGTATATAAAATTCCCCATTACCAGGAACTTCAATCTCGCCTCCTTCTTTCCTGAAGCCCGGTCGGTTCAAGCTGCCAAAAAACCGGTACCCAATGTGACAGATCAGAGCCTTGCCCTCACAAGCCCTGTCTCATGGACGATCAACGAGGAGCAACTCAAGTCGGGAAAAGCCAACTTCGACGAAAAGACGGGCAAGAAAGGTCCTATTTCAGTAATGGCCGTATCGACATACTCCGTCCCTCCGGACAAGAAAGAGGCAGACAAGAAAACCAGCGCAACAGCCCAATCCGCTAAGGCCTCTGCCCAGCCTAAGGTCGCAAAATCCCAAAGAAAACCGGCCAAGACTGTCAAAGCACGCATCGTTGTAGCAGGAAGCGCTCTGTTCGCCTCTAATAAGTTCTTCAAATTACAGGGCAACGGAGACTTATTCATGAACACGGTGTCATGGCTGGCCGAAGATGAGAACCTCATTGCAATCCGCCCGAAATCTTCCAAATCCCAACCTATTGTTTCTGACGGGAAACGAGTCTCTTACAATGCTCCTGGTGCCTGTGGTGTTTGTTCCCCTCGCCTGGATTATAGCGGGAGTTGCGGTTTTCTTGTATCGCAGAAGGACTATCGCGGTCTGAAAGAGCCGTGAGGATTGCAAAGATTTAACCACGGCGGATTGTCGGTTGACGCCCAAACTGTTTCCGGGAGGTTTCAGGAATGAAGCTGAATAAAATCCTGATCTACCTATCAATTTTGGTAGCCTTGGTGGCGTACGTCTATTTCGTGGAGATAAGACATAAGCGGAATAAGCAGGCGAGTGAAGAAAAGGCCGCTAGAATAGTTCAGATGGAAAAGGATAAGATAGTACGAATAGAGCTGGCATCACACGACAAAGGAAAGATCGAGCTCAAAAAGCCTGCCAAGACATGGGTTTTGACATCACCGATAAAGACAAAAGCCGATGAAGCCGCGGTGGCTTCTCTTCTCCAGTCCATTGCGGATGCCAAATCGGAGAAGGTCGTACTGAAGAAAGGTGCCAAATGGGCCGAGTACGGACTTGATAAGCCTGAATTCAGTGTCAGCCTTGCCACCAAAGACAAGACCGCGGACGTCCATTTCGGTTCGGCTAATCCGGCCAAGACTTCCTACTATGTCAGAGTCGACGACCAGCCCAGGCTTCTGCTGGTGCCTGACACCTTGAAGATAAGCCTTAACAAATCGGCTTTTGATTTGCGTGACAAGACGGTTGTAAGTATATCCCCGGATCAGGTGGATCGAATCGCCGTAAGTACGAAGGGTAAGGAAATAGAGCTTCAGCGTGAAGCCAAGGACAAGTGGGCTATGGTGAAGCCTGAACGGATTCGAGTGAAGGCTACACTTGTAGCCGGTGACTTGAGGACCCTCACGAACCTGACGGCTAAGAGCATCATAGACAATCCGACCAAGGAAGGAGACCCATACGGCCTGGACAACCCTGAGGAGACCATTCTTATGGCGGGCAAGAAGCGGGAACAAACCCTCCTAGTAGGGGCCCCTGAAAAGAAACAAGACATCAAGGGTACCGTACCGAATCGATACGCACGCATAAAGGGCCGTGACGATGTCTACGTCATCGACGGTCAGTCACTGAAGAGCCTGAAGACGGGGATCGAGGAACTTAGAGACCGGTCATTGCTCACCTTCAACCCCGGAGACATCGAAAAGCTGGAAGTGACTCTGGGTGGCAGGACCTGGCTAGCGTTCAAAGGTAAGGATAACAAGTGGCTTTTGGAGAAACCTGTAAAGAAGGAGAAGATGGACGCCTGGCCGGTGACCAGGATACTCTGGGATCTTAAAGACTTGCAGTGGAAGACCGAGACAAAACCCGCGCCGGCGGACTTGGCTTCGGTCCACCTTGACAAGCCGCAGCTCACAGTGTCTCTTTTCAAGAAGGGGACAAAGGAACCTTTGATTTTGAAAGCGGGCTGGGAAGTCCCTGCCGTCAAAGAAGAACAGGGAAAGAAATCTCAGCCTTCAGGAGAAAAGAAGGCCGAAACTTCAGCCAAAGCAAAAGGTGTCAAGGAGTTACCCGCAAGCGCGAAGGTCCCTGAGAAGGTCAACGTCTTGACTCAACCTTCATTGGAGCAGGGCGCGATATTCTCCATAGATAGCGGTTTCGTTACAGGTCTGCGTACGGATCTCAAGCGATTGACTGAAAAGAAGTGACGAGGCGGAGCCTGGGAACCAGAAAAAAACTGCACTGACCTGGTGCCAGAATGGCACTCTGGTCAGTGGCACCCAATATCTCGCCAACATCTGATCTTGAGTGGCTCCCGCCTGGAATGCCTGCCGTCATCCCCTCGTACGCGGGGACCAATTGTAGGGGCGGGTTTAAAACCCAATGCTGTTGACTTAAGCCGCATGCCCCTTGTCCAGGAACTTTTCCTTCGACGGGCCTTCACCTCGTCATTCCGGCGGAGGCCGGAATCCAGGTTTTCCTAATCTCCCCTGGACCCCGGCCTTCGCCGGGGTGACGGTGGGGTAGACGGAGGTCCCTTAAGTCAACAGCATTGGGTTTTAAACCCGCCCCTACCGAGGACTCGATATGATCTGCTTGAAGCAGACATTTTATTGGGCTTCAGTCGTTCTTCCCCTTTTCAAGTTTCCGGCGCTCCTCGTCGCGTATCTCGCGGCGGAGCAGCTTGCCTACTTTGGACTTGGGCAGCATGTCGCGGAATTCTGATGTACGACGGCACCTTGTAAGAGGCCAGCCGCTCGGAACAGAAATTGATGAGTTCTGCCGCGCCCACGCCCTTGGCGTCATCCTTCAACACTACAATGGCCTTGATGCGCTCGCCCACCTTCGGATCCGGGACGCCTACTACGCATGCCCCTACCACCACCGGGTGATCTTGCAGGACAGCTTCGACTTCCGAGGCGGACACTCTGTATCCTTTGTGCTTGAGAATATCCGCTGACCGCTCAACGTAAAAGATCTCGCTGTTGTCTCCGAGTCGCACAAAATCACCCGTCCGATAATATATCTCCCCGTTAATATCCACGAAGGACGCTTCTGTTTCGGCGGGCTTATTGACGTACTCCTTGACGGTGAACTTGGACGTGACCAGAAGCTCACCCACCTCACCGGCAGGCAAATCTTCCAGAGTGATAGGGTCAACCACCTTTACCTTTCTCGACGGCAAGGGGAGCCCTATGGACATGGGGTCCGGTTCCCCGGCATCCAGTCGAGAATAGGTGACGTGTCCAGCTTCGGTGGAGCCATAAACCTGATATATCGGCACACCCACACGTTTTTTCCATCTGGCCAAAACTTCCCTGGGCAGGACATCGCCACCGCAATAGCAGTATCGCAGCGAGCCCAGCTCGTATGTCTCCTGCCGGTCGTTTTCCAGTATCATACGGTAGAGCGCGGGAACCCCCAACATTATGCGCACACGGTACCTTTCTATGGCAGACAAGATGGCATCCACCTGAGGCACCGGCATCAGGACGGTTGTGTTCCCCTGATTGAGGCCGACGGCCATCATCAACCCCAGCGCCATGATGTGAAATAAAGGGTTTATCGCGATGTAGACATCTTCACCCGGCCTCAGGTGACCGGCAAATACATGGTCGCTGACGTCGTTCACATACGAAGTGTGCCCCCAGTGGTTGCCGGGTACCCCCTTGGGAAAACCCGTTGTACCACCGGTATACAACATATAGGAAAGATCTACCGTCGAATCGATTGTTACACTTGGCGGCTGCGCGGCATTCTTGAGCAAGCTCTTGAAGGTGATAGTTTCCGAGCCGCCTTGCACTTTGCCGTGAGGGGCCTTGTCAAACAACAGGGCCACAGATCTCTTGTGCCACGAAACCAAGTCCAAGAGATTGGTAACTATGACATGCTTTATGCCTGTCGTGGGCAATATCTCCCTGACGTAACCGTAATTGGTATCATGACAAATGATCGTGCGAGCCCCGGAATCTTTGACCATGTACGCGACTTCATGGGAGGTGTAGATGGGAGAGACCAGAACGACTACGGCCCCGATCTTTTGTGCGGCAAGGAATGCGATCACAAACTGCACCGAGTTGGATAGATAAATGAGTATGCGGTCCCCCTTTTCAATCTCCAGTCCAGCCAGTCCTGTAGCAAAACGATCGATCTTGTCTTTAAGATCCCGGTACGAGAATTTGTCGCCGAGGAAAATAATTGCCGTGCGATCGGGGTACTTGGCGCAGGCCTCCTCGAACCGAGTGAAAGTGTACTCTTCCTGCAAAGAACTCCTCCTCGTCATGTCCCGAAGTATGCCGATTTCACGTCAGGATTGCCCATCAATTCTTCTTTTGTTCCTTCAACTACAGAAGCCCCGTTTTCCAGGATGTACCCATAGTCGATGATTGGCATAATGGGCCTTGCGTACTGCTCTGAGACTATTATGGATGTGCCGCGTTGGTCTCTGATTTCTTTAATGGCTTTGGCCAACAAATATTGAATGGCAGGGCTTAGCCCCAGGAGAGGCTCATCGAGAAGCAAGAGCTTCGGTTGTGCCATCAGGGATCTACCGATCGCGAGCATCTGCTGTTCCCCTCCGCTGAGGAATCCGCCAAGACGACCCGTCAAACGTTTGAGTGGAGAAAAAACGGTGAACACATAGTCGAGAGTTTCTTTGGCCTGTTGCCTGGTTGCCAGGTAGGCGCCTATTTTGAGATTTTCCAAGACCGTAGCCTCAGGAAAGATCCGGCGTCGCTCGGGGCAAAGGATAATACCCGCGCGAGCACGTGCCGAAGGCTTGCTGAACATTACCGACTTACCCTGGAACACAATTTGGCCGCGAATGGTGATCCTTTCGCCACCCGCCATCTCTTCCTTTCGCTGGATATCCTGCATGATGCCCGAAAGGGTGTACATCAACGTAGACTTGCCGGCACTGTTGGCCCCGAATACTCCAACTATCTGATTCTGTTCGCAGCGCAGGCTGACGTTGTTCAGCGCAAGCATATTCTCGTAAAAGACCATCAGCCCCTGGGCTTCAAACATAACTGAACACCTCCTCCGATCCGAAGTAAGCCTCCTTGACTTCCTTGTATTCCATTACTTCCTCGGAGGTGCCGTCCGCGATTTTGCAGCCGAAATTCAAAACGACGATTCGTTTGGCCAATCGAAACAGCTCGCGCAGTCGGTGTTCCACCATAACCAGGGTTATGCCTTCCATCTGTAGCTTTTCTATGAGTGGCACCATGCTCGCCATCTCACTCATGCTCAAACCGGAGAGCGCCTCGTCGCAGATGATGACTTCAGGTCTTAGCGCCAGGCAGCGGGCCAACTCTAGCCGTTTAAGGTACCCGGTGGGCAAAGAAGATGCGACCTTGTAGGGGATGTAGGAATCCCTTTCAAAGCCTATCTCTTCAAGAATGTCTACGGCCACCGTGTCGCGGCTGCCCATTTTTCCTCCGCCCCTCCATCCACCGGTACGGCGGGCGCGTGGAGAAAAGAGAGGCACTATGAGATTCTTGAACGCAGGTAAGGTGTAATAAGGCCGCATAACCTGGAAAGTTCGCGTGAGCCCCAGGTCGGCGATTTTGCTCGGACGCCAGTTGGTTATGTCGGTTTCCTTGAATAGAACTGTGCCTGTGTCGGCTCGGATAAAGCCCGTGATTGTGTTGACCAGCGTCGTTTTGCCGGAGCCGTTGGGGCCGATAATTCCCACAATGTCGCCTCTATTCACTTCAAGGCTCACTCCGGAAAGCGCCAGGACACCGCCGAATTTCTTGCTCACGTTATCAACGACAAGCAACGGCTTTGTTCTCGCCGCTTGGTCCGCGCCAGCAGACATGCCTATACTCCTCACGCCGATTCGAGGTCCGTAGCAGCAGACACAAAGTCTGCCCTCTTGCGGGCACCCACGAGAGGTGTCCCCACAATGGGTTCCCGTTTGGGTGCCACTGCTGGGCAAGCCAGCAGTGGCACTCGCAACTCAAATCATGATTACCCTCAAGAACTGTTCCAAGCCCAGGCCCCGTCAGCAGGCTATTGCCTTTTTCAGCGTTTCGCCTGCCGCTACACTTCAACCCATCTCTCGAACTGTTCATATTTCCGTGTCGCGTAGTTCATGATCCCTTCACTCTTGAATACGATGAACAGCGTTAGAATGATGGCATAGACCGCAATACGCAACGTGCCGAAATCACGCAACAATTCAGAAATGGGAACGAGAATGAGGCTACCGACCACCGGGCCGATAAGCGTCCCGCCTCCTCCAACAACTGTTGCAGCAATCGGAATGATCGAAAAATCCAGAGCGAATTGGGAGATACCGGCCCACATATAAATGTGCGCGAGACACGCTCCGCCGAAGCAGCCCAGTGCTGATGCGATATACACACCGATCGCCTTGTAGGTGATGATGTCTATCCCAGATGCCTTTACTGCCTGGTCATTGTCCTTGACCCCCCGAAATACCAGCCCGATATCCTCTTCCACAAGTCGCCGCAGAACAAAGACGAATATCAAGACACTCCCTATCAGAAGGTACCGTTCAACCCATGCATTCGGCAAGCCGTCAACCCCGATTATGCCGTCAGTGCCTCCGAAGATGTCCAGTGCTTCGATAACCCGGGCCGCCAGTAACGGATACATGAGACTCACGATCGCGAAATAGACGCCCCGCAGCGGCAGACACGGCAACAGCAGCACGGTGCAAACGGCTGCACCGCATACGGTTGCCAGAGGTATGGTGAACACCGGTGAAAGACCCAGATTCACATTAAGAAGCGCTGCAATGTAGGCTCCCACCCCAACATAAAATCCGCCACCCAGCGAAACCAACCCGACGTAGTTGGCAAGAAAATCGAAACTGATGGCCAGGAGAGGTCCACGCACACTATGGAGAACACTCTTTGCCAGTAGGGGAAATTGTGCAGCAAAAGCGGGGCAGCGGCTAGGCCGACGATGAAGAGCAGCCGAGGTGCCAACAAATAACTCATCTCTCGCCAAGAGGAGACAGCATAAACCCCGTCACACCGCACCTTTATTCCGCGGTCAATCCGCTCCTTGCGGCCGCTTGTCTTGTCCACAACCATTTAGACTCTCTCCTCCAACTCTTTTTGACGACCGAAAAGTCCGCTGGGTCTTAATATCAGGGATATGATAATGGCGCAGAGCGCGACCACTATTTGATAGTTAGTCCCGAAGTATGACACGGTAAGAATCTGGGCGAATCCGATCAGGAAAGCGGCCAAGACCGCGCCGGTCCAACTCCCCAGCCCACCGACGATGCAAACCGCCACTGCCATGACCAGCACATTGTAACCGGCTTCCACAACTATGTTCCCGAGCGGCAGCAAGATCAATGCAGCCGCTCCTGCCAGTACGGATCCGAGGCCCATTGCCACCACAGCCATACGGTCGGAGTCGATCCCCAGGGTAAGAGCTGCCCGCTCGTCCTGAGCCATTCCCGTGAGGGCAAGCCCAAGCTTGGTCTTGTTGACAAAGAGCCACAGTAGCCCCACCAGCACCGCACCGCCCAGCACAACGATGATACGTTGGAAATCAACAGGTATGCCGGAGATTTGGATACTGCCCTCTATGAAGGGCCGAAGAATAAAGGTCCCACCTTTCAGGCCTCCCCAGCGCAAACCTTCTAGAATTGCCGAACCAATGGCATACGAGGCTATGATCTCGGAAATCGGCATTCCACGCACGCGCACCAGGATCAGTTGGTACATGGCGGCACCGATGAGTCCTACAAAAAGCAGGGATAGCAGAATCGACAGCGGGTAGCTCAAATGCGCTCGATGTATAAGCAACCAAGCGATATAGCCGGTCAGCACGTACAGGGCGCCGTGAGCAAAATTAGGCAGCCGGCTCACCCCGTAGACCAGACTGAATCCAAGGGCCATCAGAGCTAGTGAGACGCTATTCACAATCCCATAGATGACTATTTCCATGAAAGAGCCTCAAGGCAGCAGATCACAGGAATATCACGAGATTGCCCCTGACACCTCTGCGTCAACCTGCCCGTCCGAGAGCGCCATTGGCATCGGACTGAACCAAACTGTGAATTAGATTGTGGAACAGGCTAAAGGCCTGAAGCCCGTTCCACAGAAGCGGATTGTCGTCCGATAGGCCGGGTCACTTCTTCATCCAAGGGGGCAGCAGCACTTTCCCCGTGGCAATGGACTCGGGAAATACCACAACACGCTTTCCGGCCTGCCACTGGAAGATTGTGCCTACTGCGCCTTTTTTTGGGTCAAGACTGGGGATCACCTGATTGGTCTTGGGGTCGAAACCGATTCGCCCGTACACTCCCATGAGATCGGTCTTCCTGAGCGCTTCGACGACCTTGTCAGAGTCGAGGGTTCCTGCTCGCTCGATAGCGTCTTTGAGCGCGTAGACCGCCATATAACTTGAGGATGTTCCGTAACCTTCCGGTTCCAATCCGTACTTCTTTTTGTAGGCGTTGACGAACTTCATGGTCCACGGCGTAGCTTTACAGGGGACATTGCCGGCATTAACCACACTCGCCATGCAGTACTCACCCTTGCCTTCAGTAGCTTTCCAGAATCCAGGCTGTTCCGCGGCCGAAAGGATTGTTCCGAAAGGTAGTGCCGGAACTTTCAGGCCGTACCATTGCTTCAGAAGGATAGAGGATTCCGGCATATCCATCCAAATAACGATCACCTGGGCCTTCTGTTTCTTTGCCTCCAGCAGCCCCATAGAATAATCGGTGGTTCCTGTGGGGAAGACAATAGGATCGCCTAGAAACCTTCCATCCCTTTTTCGACATCACCTTCTTCAGGATGGCTCCGCCCATCCGCGCATGGGCCACATCCTGAATCATAATCATCAGGCGGTTCAGGCCGTATTGCTTGCCTATCCCTTCGAGGCAAGGCACCATCTCGCCCAAGACCATCCACTTGGCTTCTCCGGAAATCCGGAACAGATACTTATACTTCTCGGGGTTGCTCGCTATTATTGCGCTGTACTTGGGTGTGAGAGCGCCCGTAGTCAGTATTGAGATCTTTTTATGCTTCACAAGAGTAGACATGGCTGCCAAGGCCGCCTCCGAGCGAACGGGGCCGCCAACAATGAAGTCAGCTTTCTTTTCAAGGATCAGTTTCTCCACAGCAAGGAGAGCCTCGCTCACCGGCACCCCCGGCTCCAGGTCTCGAGTGTCGATGACTTCCAGCGCAAACGGCCGCTTTTCATTTCCTACCTTTACGCCGCCTGCAGCATTTATTTCTTCCACTGCAAGCTTAAAGGCCTTGTCCGCGTCCCAACCGTACAGGAAGGACATAGCCAGGGGGGCGCCGAGAACAATGGGCTTCTGCGCCCTCGCCGGTGAACACAGACAGTTCATTGCTACCCAAATAGACACCATTGCCAGCAGAACTCGCGCCTTGAAATGCATTTTTTTCTCTCCCTTCGAGGACGTTGTATCCGATCGAATTCTCGCTGAAAGGCTATGGAATAAAGAATCTTTGAATTTGACGCCGGCTTGTTTAAAACTCGCCGTATGTTTATGAGCTGCCAGCTCGATGATTTATCATGCTAAAAAGTTGACGGAGGAATGAGGTTATGAGGACGTGGTCATAATGCCGCGCAATCGCCCCGTACCGATCGCGGCCGTCTCACGTGTATTACAACACTCCGGGGCAACAACGACATACTCTGAACTCCAGAAGCTCACAGTATTTCTAAAAGTGCCAACCCAATCATAAGCGCCTTGCCTACCTCCGGACTGGAAGAAGCAAGTCTTGTGCCACGCTCAAGGCAAATGCAGCATGATCTGATACAGTCGCTCAAACACGCCGGTTCACGTGAGGCCGGAGGACTACGAAAACGAGACCGTTGCAAATTTTCTTTGCAGTAAGTGGAAAGGTTCTTTCCACCACAGCTCCAAGGTTGACGGAATCAGGACTGAACTTGGTATTGGTTCAGCCGTTTTCGCAAGGTGGGTCTCGAAATCCCCAGCGCCTTGGCGGTGGCTGAAATATTTCCACAGTACCTCGCAAAAGCCGTCAGAATATGTTCTCTTTGCACTTGTTCCAAGGTACGCAGTTCGGAAATATCCGGCAATTCCGTGGATGATCCGGCGAGAGCCGCCTCTACGGCATCTGCGAAAAGAAGTGTTCCCCTCGATTCCAGGACCGCTTTCGTGAGAACGTTCTTAAGTTCTCTCACGTTGCCGGGCCAGGAATAAGATTTGAGGGTGTCCATGGCCTCTTTTTCAACTTTTGCCACCTTCGTGCAGAGGTCCCGATTGATCTTGGCCAAAAAGAATTTCACCAGTTCAGGCAGATCATCCATTCTCTCCCGGAGCGCGGGTACACGGATTGTAATAACTTTCAATCTGAAGAAAAGATCCTGGCGAAACCGTCCATGCTGCACCAGATCTTTCAGGTTCCTATTGGTTGCAGCAATAATACGTGCTTCGCATTGACGGGTTCGGTTCCCTCCCACTCTCGTAAAATCGCCATACTCCAGAAAACGCAGGAACTTGGCCTGCAAAGGCAGAGGGAGTTCCCCCACTTCGTCGAAAAACAGGGTACCGGAACTGGCCAATTCCACCCTTCCCTTCTTTGATTCGACAGCTCCTGTGAACGCTCCTTTCTTGTAGCCGAACAGTTCGGATTCAAAGAGACTTTCTACAAGGGTGGTGCAATCTATCGTAACAAAAGGCAGGTCCTTCCACAACGAAGATTCGTGTACTACCCGTGCCAGGAGTTCTTTGCCTGTGCCTGTTTCTCCTTCGATCAGGACTGTGGCACGGTTGCACGACAGTAGTCCAATGAATTTGAATATAGAACGCATAGCCTTAGTGTTGCCTACGATACGTTTCCTCAGAATCCGGCCCTGGTCTTCATTCGTCAGAGACGGACATGAGAGGGAGGCTTTGGAAATGCGCATACTCTTGGTTATCGAACGATCCAACTCGCTAACACTCAACGGTTTCTGGATATAATCGTATGCACCGTATCGCATGGCTTCTATGGCGCCTTCCATATCATGATACGCTGTTATCATTATTACTTTCTGATCCGGGCAGGTCTCCACAATGCGTCGAAGTATCTCGAGACCTGAAACGTCAGGTAATCGAATATCCAGAATGACAACTTGGGGATTATAGTCCAGGCAAGCTTTAAAGCCGCCATTCCCTGTGTCGGCGGTCCTCACGGCCAAGCCTTTTTCTTGGAGGTACATTTCCAATGACTCTTGGATAGAAGCGTCATCGTCTATGACAAGCACTCTGTTCATACCCTCCATGGCAACCTCATGACAAAAGTCGCGCCCGGCCCTTCGCGACCGAGCACCTCAACATTTCCTTCGTGGGCATCCACGATTCTCTTCACATTGCTAAGCCCCAAACCACTGCCCTGAGCCTTGGTCGTGTAGAACGGATCGAACAGACGTGAAATACCGGCAGGATCGACGCCTGGCCCGCTGTCGCTTACGCCGAGTTCCAGATATTGGATTCCGCCGATACGAATTGTCTTTGCGAACACAATTATGCGACTACCCTCTTCGGTGACGTCAACCGCATTTAGTATCAGATTCAGCAAAGCCTGCTGGAGCTTTTTCGCATCCAATTTGCACGATGGCAGAGATCGGGCGTAGCGCTGGACTATTTTCAGACGCTTCTCCGCGGTCTTTGGTTCCACTAGATCTACGCATCCCTGCACAAGCTCACGCACATCCACAAATCCTAGTTCGATGTCGACCGGTCGAGAAAGATCCAGCAGTTGTCTAAGGATATTTTCAACTCTGGACACCTCCCGAACGGTAATGTCCAGACGCCGCCGATCAAACCCGTCCAGGTGTAGCTTTTCGCTCAAAATTTGCAGATTCATGTTTATAGAAGAAAGTGGATTTCTGATCTCGTGGGAAAGTGACGCTGCCAGATGGCCCACGTAGGCTAACCGCTCGTTTTCGCGGACTTTGCGCTCCATGGCCACGCGTTCGCTGATATCCCTGCACACGCCGATGGTTACCGTCCCCTGGCCGAGATCAACCGTCTTCGCTCTGATTTCCGTCGCCCCTCTTTCGGGATCGCATCCGAGACGAGTGTATTCAATAGTGCTTCCTGTGAGCTTGCCGGCCGGTGCATCGACGTACGTGCCGCCCAGACGTTTGCGCGATTCGGGGGCCACAAATTGCAAAAACGGCTGACCCACGGCTTCAACCAGCGTGGTCCCGTGCATACGGCAAAACGCCTGATTCGCAAACACTATCCGGCCGTTTTGGATGACGAAATATCCGTCGTTAATCTCTTCCACCAGGGTCTTATATCTTCGCTCACTTTCGGCAAGTTCTGCTGTACGGCTGCTTACTTCCTGCTCAAGATTCTGAGCGTAATGCCTAATCGAAAGCTCGTGCATGTGCTGAAAATGGTCGGAAAAACGATGTATGGTGTACGAAAGACAGGCGTTTATGGCTTCGATGGACTGTGCCAGTAACTTCCGACGCCTTTCCGCCAAGAGCTTTCTTGTGGCAATACTTCTGAATAACTCAAATGCCTTCTGAACATCCGACAGGGGAAATCCGGCTGCCAAGCGCTTGTCAGTAATGTAGTCTATGAAACGCTGCATGCGGATGAGTCGGTCGTAAGATAGGAACTCTAAATCCGCCATGAAGGCTTCGGTCACTGTCCCTACAAGCTCTTCTCGGGGGCGCGCGGCATAGAACACGGACAGCGTCGAAAGAGTGTCTACCCATTCTTCAATTATTGGGGCTGTCTCTCTCTTGAGCCATCGGAGCAAAGATATGGGAGTCGAAGTACGAAATGGAACTTGTGGATGGTTCTCTTCTTCGTTTCTTGAGCCGCCGCTTGTTGTAATTGTCAAATCCGGCATCACGATCTTTGTCAAGCCATGAATACGCAGGATGACGCTTGAGGCCAAGCATTTAACGAGGTAGGTGGAACATTGGAATTGAGAAAGCCCTGATGAGAACGCGAGTGCGGGCCTCCGTTCTCGACCGCGAAGGGGGCATCCCGCTACACGCCGTGCCCTCTACCTCCAAGGTTCCCAGATCAAGCCAGACGGACTTGGGCTAGACTATACATCATCTTTTGTAGTTATCCAAGAGTCGGCAGTGTCCCAATTTTGGACACCATCAGCCATTTTCACAACTAATCACCCAAGACCCCAATGCGGGCAGTAGCGCCGGCGTCTCTGCCGGTGGCTCATAAACTACCGGCACGGAGGCCGGTCCTACTGGATTCCGGCGGACACCGGAATGATGATCAACACACTGAATTAGGACACTACCCAAGAGTCGGCGGGTTCATTGCGTCGCGCAGACAGCAGTGCTCAAGTATTCTCTGCCAAATGGAGACATGGACCTCAGAAACTCGATTATTCCCGGAAGTTCTTGAATGACATACTCTATTTCGTCTTCAGTGTTGTACCTGGAGAGAGAAAAACGTATCGATCCGTGCACAGACGTGAAAGGAACGCCCATTGCTCTCAACACGTGGGAAGGTTCAAGCGACCCGGATGTACAGGCCGATCCGGACGAAGCGCAGATCCCTTTATCGTCCATCCTCATTAGGATGGCTTCCCCTTCGACGAATTCGAAGCCTACGTTCAATGTGTTCGGGAGACGGGATTCCACGCCGCCGTTAACTCGGGCTGCCGTGATGGCCGACAACAGACCTTCCTGCAAACGATCTCTTAGTTTCTTTACTCGGGAATTCTCTTCATCAAAATTCTTCAGTGCAAGTCGCGCGGCCTCTCCAAGGCCCACTATTCCCGGCACATTTTCCGTCCCGCCACGCCTGTCCGACTCCTGATGGCCTCCTATGACGAACGGCGAAAAACGGGTCCCTTTCTTGATGTATAGAGCGCCTATTCCTTTGGGGGCATGTAGCTTGTGGCCGGAGAGTGACAAAAAATTAATATATGACGATCCGAGCCGCATGGGAATCTTCCCTACAGCCTGTACTGCATCGGTGTGCATCAACGATCCATGTTCGTGCGCTATCTCCGCGATCTCGCGAACCGGAAAAATTACTCCGGTTTCATTATTCGCCCACATCACGGAGACCACTGCGGTTTGATCGGTGATCTTTGCCCGGACCTCATCCATGTCCAGTATTCCATTTTTATCTACGGACAGCCATCGTATAGTGTAACCTTTGGTACGACCAAGATGCTTGCAAAGATTGAGTACCGCCGGATGCTCCACCCTGGTGGTTACAATTTCTCTGCGTTCCGGCATTGTTGCCAGGGCGCTCAGAATCGCAGTAGAATCCGACTCAGTCCCTCCGGAAGTGAAAATCACCTCCTGTGGGGACGCACCCAACAATTCAGCGAGTGCCTCCCTTGCCTTTACCACGTCGCGAGCCACATCTCCTCCGAAGGAGTGCATGCTCGACGGGTTTCCGTAGCGTTCCGTCAGGAAGAGACGAACAGCTTCGAAGACTTCCGGAGCCACCATGGTAGTAGCATTGTTATCCAGGTAGACTGTTTTCATCCCGCCACCTCCTCAACATAGAGATCAGGATGCACCAGTTCTTTCAGTTTGGATTCGATGCCGCCTTTTGTTAATGCTGAACTGGGGCAAGATGTACAAATGCCCCTCAGTGCCACGACAACCCGATTCCCTTCCAGATCGATCAGCTCCACGTCGCCGCCATCCTGTTGAAGCATAGGGCGAATCTCTTTTTCCATAACTTCCTGAATTTTGGCGATCTTCTGAATGTTCGTCATTCGCTGTCGAGGCCGGCCATCAGTCGTCTCTTCCTGTTTGAGCTCTCCCCTCACTTCTGCTATGATTTCGGCGATTCTCTCCTGGCACTGCCCGCATCCGCCGCCGGCCTTGGTGTAATTTGTCACCTCTTCAACCGTAGAAAGATTATTTGCCCTGATCTCTCGCTTAATTTGCTCGTCCGTAACGCCGAAGCACTGGCACACCAGTTCGCCTTCTACTTCTCCTTCGAGTGCCGGCTCTTTGCGATAACAGGCCACGGCGGCATGGAACGCGTCACGCCCCATCACTGAACAGTGCATCTTCTGCTGAGGCAACCCGCCGAGATAGTCTGCAATATCCTGGTTCGTTATTTTCATTGCCTCGTCTACAGTTTTCCCTTTGACCATTTCAGTCAGCGCACTGCTGGATGCGATTGCGCTCCCGCATCCGAAGGTCTGGAATCGTACGTCAACTATCTTATCGGTCTCCGGGTCTATCTTCAGGAAAAGTTTCAACGCGTCCCCGCAGGCAATGGAACCCACCTCTCCAACGGCGCTCGCGTCCTCCAGCACTCCCACGTTTCTTGGGTTGAAGAAATGATCTTTCAGTTTTTCGCTATATTCCCACATAGGACACCTCTTCCCTTCTCGCTAATCGTAACCGCCCCCCCCCCCAAAAAAATATCAAATCACCCCTGTCACTGCAAGAATCAGGGTTTTGAACCTATCTACACTTTAGATGTCTCAGAGACCAGCGAGGTTCTGAATTATTGCACAGGTGGCGTGTCGAGCCATAAATTGCGTACAAAGGTTCTTGAACGCCGGGAGCGGCTATGTTATGAAAATGTCTTTCGTCGAGCCAAACCGTGGAAGAAGTAGTTCTCTCGAATTCATCGAAAAGCCTTGCGGTACGGTAGGCAAGATTAATACTTTTCGACCCCTTTGCAAGGAGATGGACGAGCGGGCCGGGTATTCAGCCGCATTTCGGTGCCGGGTGCCCGGATGTATGAATGGAGTCGAATGGTGACCTTGAAGTTCAAAAAGATTTGCAAGTTTTGTGCGCCCGCTGTTTCTATGTTGCCATTGTTGGCAGCTTGCGCGATGAAGGCCCCCGCCGCGCCGGCTCATCTCGACAGTCTCATTAATGGGATTGAAAGAAAAGCCTACGTGGTGAACCAATTCCGTGCCAAGTTCGTCAAGACACGCCACAGTGCCGTCTTCAACCGAGATCTTAGCGTTAAAGGCGACATTGTTTTTCAGAAACCCAACAGATTTTGGCTGGCCATGTCGGGAGACGTGAACGTTGACATTCTTTCCGATGGGAAGGTCATTGCCGTGGTACACGATCACTCCGATAAGGAAGTGTACCACGTGGAAGGCGACCGCGACTTGTCCAAGTTCGCCGATCCGTTGGTGCTGATCATGCAAGGGATCGGAGAAGGGGCCTTACGAAGATTTGCTGTAGTGAAGAACCTGCGCGAAGGCAATGCAAATGTGCTCGATGTCGAGCCGAACAACGATAGTAACTTTGAACGGATAAAAGACATCTGGCTGAGTTTCTCGGACTTTGGAGAGATGAACAAGGTGTTTATTTTGTTCAAGAACGGCGACCGAGATGAAACCGTTTTCCAGTCCTGGGCCCTCCTGGTGCGCGATGATCCCGAAATCCTTAAGCTTAACAAGCGCCTGGAAGATATTGCCGCGCGACCGGCCCAAACTCGACCCAAGGACCGAGCGGGAAATGCACTTGCTGAAATGAAAGATCAGGACGTACCGCAGGTCGGTCAGGCCGGGACTGCAAAACAATAACCCTTCCCAATGATGTAACTTTCAAGCTTGTGACAGAGCAAGGTGTGGTGGGCCGGCGCCAATTTGGCGGCTCCCTTTCAAAAGGCCTGATACTAATTCGCATTCAAAATCCCCCCTCCCCCCATAGGCGTTAAAATAAGAAGGCACTCCGATTTTGTGAGCCCTAGACGGGCTCAATGACAGTAGCCCGGCAATTCATTGCCGGGTGACCCATGAGCAATGATTCAGTTCTTCGTCTCCGAAGGGCGCTCGAAGGATGAATCCTTCGAGCGCCCTTCGGAGACGAAGAAGGATCTCTCGGCCGTTCATTCCCGGCGATAAAGAAACTGTCTCAAAAGTCGATTTTGGGCTCGCGATTCTCAACCGATTCTACTAATGAGATGTGAAAAGAGAATCGGAGAGGGAAAGGATTATGCCGCAAATCAGAGCCGACTACAAGCAGGTGTTTCTGCTTCCGCCCGCTATAGATGACTGGATAGGGCCTGATCATCCAGCGCGCTTCATAGGAGACTTTGTGGATTCCTTGGATTTGGAGGTGCTGGGTTTTCGAGTTCCGAATGGCGAAACGGGCCGTCCTCCCTATAGTACCGATCTTTTGTTGAAGGCATGGCTCTACGGCTATTTCAGCAGAATCAGGTCATCGCGCAAGCTTGAGAAGGCATGCATGGAGAACATGGGATTGATTTGGCTGACGGGTATGAATGCAGCGGATCATAATACCCTGTGGCGATTCTGGAGGGACAACAAGAAGGTTTTCAAGGGAATATTCAAACAATCGGTTCAAGTGGCAGTCAAAGCCGAGTTGATAGGTATGGCGGTTCATGCATTGGATGGAACCAAGATCCCTGTCGGATCATCTCGGGAGAAGTTCAAGAACCAAGATCAGTTGGAGCGGATGCTTGAGAATTTGGACAAGTGCGTTGCCGACGTCATGACGGAGACAGAGAGGTGCGAGCAAGAGGAGGGTGGCGAATGGCGTCTTCCCGAAGCCCTGCAGGACGAGTTGAAACGCAAGGAGCGGATACAGAAGGCCTTGCAGGAATTGGATAAGACTGACAAGAAGGTCGTCCATCCCTGCGAGCCGGATGCCCGGTACATGAAGAACCGGCGGTCTACTGAGCCCTCTTACAATGCTCAAGCGGTGGCAGACCAACAAAGCGGCATGATTGTGGCTGAGGAAGTGGTCGACGAAGGCAATGACAATGGGCAGCTTGTTCCCATGCTGGATCGAGTTCAGGAAAATTTGGGCGCAACCGCAGAGGAAACCGTGGCGGACGCAGGATACTTCGCATCGGCTCAAATCGCGTTGGCCGAAGAGAAGGAGTACGAGGTCTTGGTCGCCAAGTCGTCGGGAGAGTCCGCTGCGGAAAAAGGCGCTCAATGGGACCCTTATCACGCTTCCCAGTTCGTCTACGACCAAGAGCGAGACGTCTGTATTTGTCCGCAAGGCGCATCGCTGAACTTTCTTCAGAAGAAAGTCACAGGAAAAAACGGAAACGAGATCCGGCGGTATCGATGCCGGGACTACTTGACGTGTCCTGAACGGTGGAAGTGCAGCAAGAGCAAGAATGGCCGTCTCATAGACATTAACATCTATCGTGACGCAGTTGAGCGCCACCGCAAGAAACGGGAGGTCCCGGAAAGCAAGACGCTACTCCGAGCCCGCAAGGTGATCATTGAGCCGGTCTTTGCATGGATAAAGAGCCACTTGGACTTTAGACGGTGGACCGTGTCCGGATTATCCAATGCGAGGGCTCAATGGTCTTTGATGTGCGCCACCTTGAATCTCAAGAAGCTCTACAGCCATTGGCTGACGGGGCGTCTGGTGCTAACCGCGGCCTAAGACATCAGGACGGAGAGTGACTCATGGCTGCCTGAGGCATACTCATAGCCGGCCCCGGCTCGTCGGAGACAAGGGAGGCCAAGGTGCGAGATTAACCGCACCCTACCACCCCGAGAGTCGTCATCGTGCCACTACAACCGTTTTGAGACACTCTCTTTATCGCCGGGCTACTATGGTGCCGTCCCTCCGGGACGAAGAGGACTTGGAGCCTATTTTAACGCCTGTGGGGTTAGAGGGATTTCATTTCAACTTTGAACGCGAATTCCTATGAAAACTTCCTTTATCGACCAGCAGTCCCGCGTTCCCGCGCAGGGCGTCGTCATCAGGTCATTTGCCACATCGGTCACAACTCGTGAGAATCGCAGTATATTACTTCCTACTCACGCGTATCTTGTCCGGAAAATAGAGCAGATCCGTCTCCATTTGTACGAATCTCCACGATTCACCCGCAAAGCACGCAAATTCCCATCCAAAATCGACGGGGCGGGCCCAAACCCCCTGTCGGGGGACCTTCAAATCTCCCTCAGGGAAAACGTCGCCCTTCCGGAAGAATCGGGCCTCCCATTTGATACCGTTGACAGTATAATAGCGGCTTGCGATCACGGACGTTCCTCATAATGCTTTGATGCCAAATTCACGTTATGACATTATCTTAGCAAGAAAACGAGCAGCCTGCGATGGGCCTCAAGGCCCGTCCCAACCGGGGGCAATCCCGACATGACTCCGACTGTTGCGGGAGGACTTTCGGCGGATTGCAACATATATCATTACAGGCGATGCAACAATAAGAGACAGGATGGCAACAAGTGCCGTCAAGCTCAGGACTGGAATCATTGCCACAAGGAATCCGATCGTTCTCGCCTTCGCTATCGTACGGGCTCGTCGATTTGCTCGTCCCATGTTCCTGGCCCTCAACGTCGAGATGCATCGACCATGACTTGGTACCCGTCTTTGGTCCTCAAGACCCCCACAAGGTGTCCCGCAGGTGTAAGGTTTCCCCAAAATCGATGACCGCTACCGTGGCTTGCAAAGACCTTGGCTCCGTTGACCGTCCCCGTAAAATGGTACGTGTCTTTCTGGCCCAAGGGACTGTATACACGCGCTACGCCCGTGACGCGGTTACCATTTTGGTTTATTGTCGCCTGGATGAGGGAGCCCATGACTCGGCCTTCCCAATTGCCCGAAAAGTTCGCCCCCGCCACCGCGGCCGAAAAACATAACAGGATTAGTATCGTAGTTAAGGCAACCAACTGCCTAACCATTTGATCTCCTTTCAGTAAACTCTACAGATGAGCGCTCCGGACCTGGCTCAAAGGAGCCTGCTGAGCCAGGTGGATTGCACCAAAAGGGATTTTTCAGATTATGAATCAATAGGTTCCCTATGCCCACTCTTTGTTCCCTGATTGATGGCACCGGTGAAAGTGAGCCTGTCTAAAAGCACTCTGCGGCAAGTTTTTCCCTCAGGGGACATCCAACCGAATGGTCCCGGTGAACCACCGCACACATTGCCGCGCAAGGCGGACCGCGAAACGTGAATCACCCACTACTAAGGCACCGAATCGTCCGTCTTTGACCCTCACAATAAACAGTCCCCCGGTAAATTCTTTTCCCTCGTTCGCCCGCTCGATCTTAATGGTGCATTTGCTCATCAGGACCACGCATTCCGGATCCAGTTCCTCCAGCGCCAAAAGGACACTCTGGGCAATTCCGAGCAAGAGGTGCCGATCAGGCCTGGGCAGTCCTTCATCGAGGTATATTTCAGGAGGTTGGTTCTCTTCCACCCGGATCGCCAGTTCTGCGTCCAGTGAAAAAAGAGGCAGCGAAGGCAACGGATCAATCAATATCCGCATGAGACTTTGCCCAGACTAAGCGTGATTCCGAAAAACTAGGCACACTGGTGCCTAAATTCGGTCTCGTATTCTGGTACCATTATGCATTCCCGAGCACACGGGAATCCCTTGTAGGGGCACCTCTAGTGGGTGCCCGCAAGAGGGCAGACACAAGGTCTGCCCCTACGCGTCCCCGAAGGAAGTCCAGGGTGACGGTGTCGGATTAGTTTGCAAGCGCACACCGCATTGCCGGAAAGAAGATACTGTACTTAGGAAATCGAGTACTAAGCACCGATTTATCGAGAAAAACAACTCAACGGCCGACCCTCATCCGCTGACGAAGCGCTTCTGCCAAAAGAATAGCCGTGGCTTGTGAAACGTTAAGGGAGCTAATTGCGCCCGTCATCGGAATGGAAACCATAGCGTCGCATTTCTCACGTACGAGACGCCGAGTGCCTTTTCCCTCGGAGCCCAGCACAAATGCAAGCCTTCCTGTCAGGTCGGTTGTGAAACATACCGCCTGTGCTCCCGAATCCGTTCCGTATACCCAACATCCTGATTCTTTGAGCTGTTCTATCGCTCGTACTAGGTTGACCACCTTGGCCACCGGCACATGGGCGGCGGCTCCGGCAGATGTTTTCTCCACGGCGGGCGTAACCGCTACGGAACGATCTTTGCTCAGGATTACCGCAGCAGCGCCAAGGCATTCGGCGCTGCGCAAGATGCTTCCCAGATTCGCGGGATCTTGGATTGCGTCCAGAACGAGTATAGGGCGCTGCTCGCCGGCTAACGTTGAAACGATGTGCGAGAATTCGACATACGGAAAGGGGCCCACCCGAGCGGCAAGTCCCTGATGATTAGGGGAACCGGTTATGGAGAGCAACTCGTTGCCGGAGACTCTTGCCAAGGGAATCTGTGAAGCTTCAAGTTGCGCGGTCAGATTCCACCGAGGAGACGGATCCCTCGCCAGATATATCTCTTGAATTTGCCTTCGGCCAGCCTTCAGCGTTTCTACGACAGGATGGACGCCATAAATCACCGTACGGCCCGGCCTAGCAGGTTGCTTCCTCTTCAATCCGATTTCTTGTCCACGACCAGACTGTCTTTCTCATCAATTTCATCCGGAGCGGGTAGTCGGCCCCCGACTTTCCCTTTTGCAATCTCACGGAGCGCCATGACCACTTCTCTGTTGTCTCTTTCATGAACCAACAGTGGAGCGCCTCTCTTCAACTCCTTAGTTCGCTTGGAGGCAAGAATAACCAAAGCGAATCGATTCTCCACCTTTTCCAGACAATCTTCAACAGTGACTCGTGCCATTTTTGATATCTCTCATCATTCAATGTTTTGGGTCTGTTCTCTGATTTTTTCCAGCTCTGCCTTGATGTTTACCACATAGGATGCCACATTCGTCGAAGCGGACTTGGAGCCCAGAGTGTTAACCTCCCTGTGGAGTTCTTGCAGGAGGAAATCCAATTTTCGTCCGAGCGGCGATCCTTCGGCACCAAAGACAAGGAACTGGTGCACGTGGCTCTCCAGGCGAGTAAGTTCCTCGGTAACGTCGGAGCGATCGGCTATGATGGCCACCTCTTGCAAAATGCGATCTCGATCTAGTTCCAGCCCGCCGATCAGTTCCTGCACCCTCTTCTCAAGTTTTTCCTTCGCCGCCAAAGTAACCTGATTCACCATCGGCCTGATGCTTCCGACCATGTCACGAATAGCAATTAGTCTGGCCTCGATATCTCTCCAAAGAGCAGTCCCCTCTACCTTCCTCATCTCGTCCAAAGCGGAAAGCGCCTGGCGCAAGCTGCGCTCCACCATCGGCCATTCCTGCTCGATCCCCTCTTCCCTTTCCAGCGGGACGATTATTTCCTTGAGGGTCAATATCTCTGAAAGGCTTATTTCACCGGATAGCCCGAACTTTTTTTTCAACTGCAACAGGCATTTATAATAGCCCTCCGCGAGGGGCTGATCCACCATCACGTCCATCAGACCGCCCTTGCCCCCTGTCCTATTGATAACGACATCGAACTTGCCCCGTTCCACACTTTGAGCAACAATCTTGCGGATCTCGGGTTCAAAGCAATTATAGATTCTGGGGACTCTCAAAGAGATGTCCAAGAAGCGATGATTAACGGACCTAACTTCGGTAGCGATCTCCACCTCGCCGGCAGCATCCCTGCCCCGACCGAAGCCGGTCATGCTCCTCACCGAGCCGTTTGTGACGCTTGTTCCGCCAGCCTGCATTTGTAACTTTCTCTGAGTCCGTTGAGGATTGCTATTAATTCCGAATCCGCGTAATCGGGATATGTCCATTCGAGTGGGCGATACGAGCCTGCCCGGAAAACCAGAGTTAGGTCTGCAAAAATCCCCTGCCCCAGGTAGATTCTGTGGGCATTATTCTTGCCGGTTGCGAGGACGAAATTCCCCAGCGTCAACAACCCGGGATCGAGATTGAACCTTCTCTTGCCCTCAATGGTATAGGCTTCTTCTATACTGTTAGTCAAGCACTTGATTCTGACCAGTTCGTCCCGCTCCGCGAGATCGAGGAAGGACCAGAGCCATCTCAGGATGCCCGACCCCAATTCATCGTCGTAGTAAGAGGTATAATTAAACGCCAGAGGTCCTATCTCCGCGTCTACGGGGCCTAACTCCTGCACGAGCAACGATTTTGCAACATCCAGCACTTGTCGGTCCGGAAGAAAGTACGCTGACGATGACCCTGGCTGGTTCAGGGATACTGGGTAGACTCAAGGCACATCCTTGAACAAATTAGGGCTTATGCGCGGTTCGAGTCGTGAGGCCGTAAAGCGAAGCAATGAAGCCTCCGGGCCGAATTGGTGGGCACACTAAACGACCGCTGTGACGATATCAATCAACATGCTTGTGGTTATTCTCCCCCGCTTCGAAGTCGATCCCCTCAAGCATTGCCTTTGGAACGGACTTGGGCATGGTCTCAAAAACTATGGGGGACTGCTCCCGGCGTCGCCGGATAACCTTCAACGGCTTCTGTATAGGGGCCGGAGCTACCGCTTCTGCATCAACTTTAGGGGTCCGCGCTCGCGGCATTTTCCGCGTTGAGACCACTCTGACAACCGGCACAGCACGCGGCTCTTGGGCGGGTGGGGCTTCTACCCGGGTTTCCGTCACCACCACAGGTGCAGGCTCTTCGACCGACTCCGGTTCTTCTACGATTTCGATCTGGCGCGACCTTAGAACAAGTATTTTGGGTACTCTTCCTTCAAGTCTCACTTTCTTGTTGGCTAGTCGGGGAATCTTGCGATTTGAAAGAGCGTCAAAACACACATGCGTTACCTTCTCGGATGTTTCGGATTCAAGCCTCTCTTCGGTCAGAGCCGCATCGTTCTCTGTGGCTCTTTGAGGGGCCGAGTTCTGCGAAATATACCACTCGCGGCCAACCTCTCGCATAAGCGACGGCGTTCGCGATTCGTATCCGAATGTCTTCTTTCCCGAAATGGGATCACCAAGATTTTCTCGGGGCAGTCCAATGCCTGCTCTGAGCATTTCTGCCCGCTCCTTGCCCCTTTTCATTTATTGCATCCTTTTGTTCGTATTTTTTTACTTCCGATTTAATCATAACGCATACTATATTTTTTTTCAACAATTGCAGGGGCAATTCTCTTGTTTTTCTTGCGGAAACGCCTTTCAATATGAAGTTGACCTGTCCGGCTGTCAGAACGCATTATGCGGATCCTTGGGGCCTGCAAAGCCATTATGATCAACCGACGAAGTAATGTCGAATTGTATGTTGGGCCTCCGCTAGCAGCTAGATTCTAATTTATCAGAATGCCGCTTCGTTTTCCCCCTATGTTAGCCGGTTGACCGGAGGGACATACATTTCTTCGCTTGTGAGCCAAGTAATTCGAGATCGGTTTGTCTTTTCGAGATGAAAAAGAATATTATCGCGCGGTCCGCGTTGCGCGAGCCTCTGCCCCCCGACTGCTTCTACCTAAATTTTTCTGATCTTTTCCTCTTCTTCTTCGGAGGTTTTGCAATCAATGCAATGGGTAGTGACGGGCCTTGCTTCAAGCCGCTTGAAATCTATCGGTTCTCCACAAACCTCGCAAAACCCGAACGTGCCGTCCTCGATTTTCTCCAGGGTATTTCTTATCTTGTTGATCAGCTTGCGTTCCCTATCACGGATACGCAACTCGAAATTCCTATCCGATTCCATGGACGCTCGATCCGTAGGATCAGGAAAAGACTCCTTGCCTTCGGCCTCTGTCATCTCATCTACGGTTCTTCCTGCTCCCTTCACGAGTTCGTCCAATTGCTTCTGAAGTATTCCCTGGAAGTATTCCAGGTCTTCTTTTTTCAACTTCATGACTGTCCTCCATCAACGCTTTCCATCACGGTAGGCGGCGATACTCGATCTGCTATAAGCCTATATTCTTCTAAACGTCCCCAACCCGGCCGGGAAGTCTTGACGATTCATATTGGTTATTCTCTACGCATCAGCCTCACTCACCTTGCGGCTCGCTTAAGGAGCAAAACGAACCTGTCCTCGCCCGAGAAGGTCGTGCAGGTGGATGATGCCTGTCAGTCGATTCTCTTCGTCCAGGACGGCGAGCCCGGTAATCAATTTCTCCTCCATGATCTCCAATGCCTCCGCGGCTGTTCTATCGTGTCGTATTGTCAGAGGATCGCAGGTCATCAGATCGCGTGCTCGGCATTCATAAATCCCTGCCCCCTTCTCAAGGGCTCGACGCAGGTCTCCATCTGTGATAATGCCCAATAAACGATCTCCCGCCGCCACCAGAGTAAAGCCCAAATTTTGCATACTGATGCTTAAAAGTATCTCACTTAAGGAGGCCCCTTCACTCACCTCCGGAATCGCGAATCGATCCAGCATAATATCCCTGACTTTGAGACTCAACCTCTCGCCGAGGCTTCCGGCAGGGTGATGTCTCAAGAAATCTTCTCTGCGAAAATCCTTCCGAACCATCAGTGCAACGGCAAGAGCATCACCGAGAGACAGGGTCGCGGTGGTGCTTGCGGTGGGGGCCATGTTCAGCGGGCAAGCCTCACGCGGTACTCTACAATCCAGCACTAAGTCCGCCATGCGGGCCAATGTCGACGAAGTCCTGCCGGTAATTGCGATAATTCGCGTTCCTCTTTTTCTAATGGTGGCCGCCAGGGACGTTATTTCAGCCGTCTCGCCACTGTTGGAAATTGCCAGCAAGGCATCATCTCGTCCCACGATCCCGACGTCGCCATGAAGGCCTTCCAGCGGATGAAGAAAAATGGCAGGTGATCCCGTGCTGGTTAGAGTGGCGGATATCTTACGCCCTACTATGCCCGATTTGCCTACTCCGGTGATGATAATCCTGCCACGCAGTGAGTAGAGCATATCCACACAGTCATCGAATCTCTCATCTAATCGGCCCATTACCGATCGGATGCCCTCAATTTCCACCTCAAGGACCTGGCGGGCAATCTCAACAGCCCGGCCTTTGAGGTCACAAATTCCTGGAGATTGCATCGGCCACCATTTCTACTACCAGCCTTACTTCTTCTTCGTCTTGCCCTTCCGCCATTACCCGGCACAGAAGCTGAGTCCCGGAATAGCGCACAAGTAGCCGGCCCCGGTTTTTTCTCAGCCGCTCACCGGCTTCCTCCATAACTCGGCGAATTTCGGGGATTCCCTCCAGATCTCTCTTAACTCCGACCTCAACATTCTTCAAGATCTGAGGATAGAGCTTAACCCTTGCCGCCAACTCCGACAAAGGTTTGCCCGTCTCAATCATGACCCTCATCACTTGAAGAGCCGACAAGATTCCGTCACCGGAGGTGTTGTGATCCAAAAATATGAGATGTCCCGACTGTTCACCTCCAAAATTAAACCCCTCAGCCCTCATGCGTTCGACCACGTAACGGTCCCCCACAGGGGTCCGAACGACTGACGCACCCAATTCCTCCAAAGCGACGTCAAGCCCGACATTGCTCATGACTGTGGCCGCAACCGTGTTTCGTTTCAGATTCCGTCTTTTCATCATGTCCCAAGCGACAATGCCCATGATCTGATCGCCGTTTACCACGTTTCCCTTTTCGTCGGCGAAGATTACGCGGTCAGCGTCGCCGTCCAGAGCCACTCCTAATTGGGCCCCCGTCCGTCGCACCTCCCGGCAAACCGTCTCAGGGTGCAGAGAGCCGCACCGATCATTGATGTTATGTCCGTCAGGATGGATTCCAAGTGCCGTGACGTCGGCGCCCAGTTCTTCGAAAACCAAAGGAGCAGCTCTGTAGGCAGCCCCGTTTGCGCAATCCAAGACTATGCGAAAACCATCGAGGGTCAAGCTTCGTGGAAAGGTATTCTTGAGAAAGACCACGTATCGTCCCAGGGCACCCTCAATGCGCGTAACTTTTCCAATGTTCTCGG
Source organism: uncultured delta proteobacterium (assembly GCA_963789265.1). Lineage (GTDB taxonomy): Bacteria > Desulfobacterota > Desulfomonilia > Desulfomonilales > Desulfomonilaceae > CAWBBA01. The sequence goes on from CAWBKB010000001.1 coordinate 2,134,679, forward strand.
CGGTGGGGCGAATCTTGTAGATGTCGTCAGAACAGATCAAGCGCTCGATTTCCTCTTCAAGGTCATCAGACAGTTTAAACCCGTCCCCTGAAAAGAATTTAATTCCGTTGTCCTGGAAAGGATTATGCGAAGCTGAAATTACCGCGCCCGCCGCGCATCTCATGTTAGTGGTGAGGAACGCGATTCCCGGTGTCGGCATGGGGCCAACGAGCAGAACATCTACGCCCATCGAGCAGATACCCGAAGCAAGTGCCGTCTCCAACATGTAGCACGACAACCGGGTATCCTTACCCACCAGTATTTTGTGCCTTTTTCCAGGCTGATTCAGTGTGGTAAAAGCCAAGGCCCGCCCCAGGCTGAGGGCGGTCTCGGCTGTCATTGGTTCAAGATTGGCCACTCCTCTTACGCCGTCTGTGCCGAAAATTTTCTTTGCCATACTAGTTACCCGGCGTTATCTTTAGTCGGCATTTGCTGCGGAAGTATTTCTCGCCGTTTTGTCGTCAAAAACCTTAATGAAACTTATAAAATATCACGGGCTACCAGTGTTCACAAGTCTTTTTGCTGAAGGTCGGCAATCCTTCAGTCTTGTGGGGCAGTCCCCCGAGGCGCGGGACTGCCTGCCGGGGAAACCCCAGTTCAGTGGCGGGCTAGAAAGCCCACCCCACGAAGCAATCCGCAACTTCCGGCTGTAACTGAATGCTTACGAAGGGCACTAATCCCTCAATCATGGGCGGCAGAAGATGGTCATTACGAGGCAAACCATTTGGTTCGAGAAAGCATACGAGTAACGTCCCTGTCACCGCAGCCGGTTGAGGATCTCCTTGAATCCGGGGAGATCCCTAATCGATTGGAAGACGGCATCGTTGGCCATTTTATCAGCATCACGATATCCTTTTCGAACCGCCAGATCGAGATAGTGCAAAGAATCAGCCGTATTGCCTGCAAGCGAATACATTCCCGCAAGATTATAATAAAGCTTCGGATCTCCAGGCTCTGCCTGAATGGCTTTGAGCATCCAAGCGATTCCCTCGGAGGCCCGGCCGGACATGGCCAAAGCCAATCCGTACTGGCCCATAAGGAATGACGAGCCTGGGCTCTTTTGCAAGCCAAGCTTGAGCACTTTCAGGGCGTCTTGAACTTTTCCTTCCTCAAGGTAAATTCCGGCCAAATTGCCGCGGGCTTCCGGCATGTTATCATTTTGGTTCACAAGCTTACGGTAGATTGAAACAGCCTCAGCTTTGGACCCGGCTTGGTAACAGGCTGTAGCCAGGGAAAACATCATCTTTGGATCATTCCCCGAAAGCTCAACCGCGCGGCGGTATTCCTTGAGCGCCTTGTCATAAGATCCGTCGTCCAATAGGTAACCTCCGAGAAGTTTGTGAACTTCCGGATTGTCCTCCATCCTGGAGGCGGCCCTTTCCAGAGCTATCCGGGCCTCTTTCTTCTTACCGGCCCATTTCAGAGTCTTAGCAAGATTCATGTCTTTGGTGACGAAGAAATCTGCATCAAGGGATCTCATAGCCTTGTCGTAGAGCGCTTGTCGGTCTGATGAGGTCAGCTCCCGAGAAGGGTGCGCCAGGCCCATTTCCACTATCTTGTCGAAGAGCATCTCGGCCAGCCATTGGTGAACGCCAATCGTTAGATGAACGTGATCCCACAAGCTCTCGTTACCTGGAATGCCGGACTTGTCTCCGGTATCGGAGAGTTTTCGCTCGAGCCTCGTCCGGAAAGGAACAAGTACTACCTTTTCCTCCAGGGCAACTTTGTCAAACCGGTCCTCCAGAGCTGAAATGGCCCTGAGTGGGCAGACATCCAGATCTCTGGCCTTGATGAAACTTTCTCGCGCGTCCGCGTTACGTCCAAGTCCGAGCAGGTCCTTTCCCTTCCAGTAATATGTTTCAGCATACAGCGGGTCGCGATTGATCGCCTTCTCCAGGATAGTCAGGGATTCTTTGTACCGAGCAGTCTGGAAAAGTTTTATGGAGCGATCCAGCCAGCCTCTGTACTTGGCCTTCTCCGAAACGGTCAGATCAGGGCTATGTTCTGACTTGAAAGGCGAGAAATCCTTGAGATTGGAAACCGGCTGAACCATGATGACCGGCACGCCCGCGTTTCGGCACAGAGCAATCGTGGCTCGCAGGTTGTAGGTGAAATGCGTCACCACAGCTTTGGAGAATGCTTCGTCCCTGTGGTACAGATCCAACCCCGCGCTACGGTCCAGAATCGCTGTTACCTCGTCATGCAGAATCGGCTTTCCCGTCTGCCGTACCTGTGAAGTTTGCGTAGACGACCGTTGACCGACGCTGGTAGAAGCCTTTTGAGCAGCGTGGCTTCCTTGCTGGACACCAGCCCGAATGAGCAGAGGTTCGAGAATTTTTTTCAGCCCTTGATAGATGTGCAGTCGCTCCAGCAACGCCCGTACGGTGAGCAATCTTTTTCCTTGACGAAAGAGAGTGGTATACGTTCTTCGCTCCAGAAATTCATTGTGGGCATCGGAGAGGATAATCAGATCGGGGTTGTATTGGAGCGCTTCGCGCACGAGCGGCACAATTCGATATGATGCATAAGATATCCCTCCAGCATTGATAACCTCAAAATGCCTTCCTGGACACGATGCATTGAGCAGGTCTTGAAGCCATCGCGGAAACGCTGTCCTTCCGTCGAACGGGTGTCCATACGTAGTCGAGCCCCCAAAACAGAAGATTCTGGTTGTGTTGGGACTTTTCTTGACCGGGAATGAGGCTTTGTTAAAGAATCTGAGTTTGGCCGGGGCCGTAGACGCGATGCCGTTCTTCACCACGTATAGAGGGTGAAGCCCCGAAAACCCTACAAAAGGATCTGCTGCGGGATTGGCGGCAGACGGCACGCCGGCAATGCGCAAGGCTCCTTCGAGGACGGCAAAGAATAGAAAACAGACGACTAGTCCCATCGTCAAGTTGCGAATAAAGGAATGCCCGGCCGAGCCCTTTCCATCGGCAACCGGACGAACCTTCTCAGTTGATGCTTTGGAGCGCTTCGGCTTTCGGTTATTCTTCGCGGGCTTGCGTGAAGGGAACATGCCCCCTACTATAAGGCGACTTCCAGAGGAATTCCAGTGCCGATAAAGGCACCCGCCTCGTTTCTTCTTGAATTCTCCACCTATAAGAAGGTATGCTTGAAACCGGGGAAATCTGATCGAAGGAGGAGGCCCTCTGTGAAAACGAGGTTTATGATCGTCGCCGTGATCGTGATTCCGGCTATTCTTGTCTGCGTGTCGGCGTTCGCGCGGGACCCCATAAAATGGTCAGCCCCCATGAACCAATATCCTAATGCATGGTCCCCGACTGCTCCACCGCCGACATATTACAACCCGTACGGGTATCAATATCCGTATGCAAACTACGGGTACGGCAACCCGAACGCATATTACGGGTACGGCGGCAATTACGGCGCCGGATATTATCAAGGCACTTATCAGCAGCCTCAGCAAAGTGGCAACACCGGGAATCCTTACAGTTACTACTACAGGCAGTGATTACGGCAACGTAGCCGCATAAAGAAGCGCTTGGCGGATATCCTCGTCTTCAAGTTCAGGATATTCCCGGCGCAACTCGTCAAGATCATCGTAAACAGCCCCCAGCTTTGTGACAGGTCGCACGGTCAGACGCAGGCCGCGTATACAGGGCTGACCATTCATGCGAGCGGGATCCACGGTGATGCGGTCTAGTTTCATTTCATCATGCCTCCGGCTGTTATGATAGCATGTTCGGGCAGTTATGCCAAAGCAGCTTTGGGATTTGAAAAGTCGCCCAGTTCGGCCTGATTCTTATCGTGAACTTCTTGTACCGAGAGGTCAGGCTTACCACTCCTCCAGTGCCTTCCTCACTGCCTCAACTACTTCCGAGATCTCGACCAGTATCACTTCCTTTGTCTTTCGATCTCTCAGTTCTGCCTTGCCCTGAGCAAGCGCCTTCTTCCCTATGGTAACCCTAAAGGGTATCCCTACAAGATCCGCATCTTTGAATTTGACTCCCGGCCTCTCATCCCTGTCATCCAAAAGAGCGTCGATCGAATTATTCCACAGGTCGCTATACACACGTTCAGCGGCCTCCTCTATTTCAGGACTTTTCGCGCCCACCGGGGTAACTATCACCGTGAAGGGAGCCAGTGCCGGGGGGAAAATGATCCCGTCGTCATCATTATTTTGCTCTATTGCCGCGGCAATTGTCCTGCTCACACCAATTCCGTAGCAACCCATGATCATTGGCTTTTCCTGGCCTTCTGCATCAAGAAACCGGGCGTTCATTGCCTCCGAGTACCTTTACCCCCAGCTTGAACACGTGACCGACCTCTATCCCCTTGGAAAGGAGCAACTTCCCATCACATCGGGGACACGGGTCGCCTGCCGCGGCAGCCCGGAAGTCTCCGTAATGGTCCGTACGGAAGTCGGACTGAGGATTCACACCCACAAGGTGAGCATCCTTTGCGTTGGCACCGACTACCGCCGAACTCATACAGCGAATCGCATAGTCCGCAAGAATAGTCACATTTCGCAATCCCACCGGACCGGAGAATCCAAGCGGCCCTCCGGTTACGGCCTCTATCGTGCGTTCATCCGCCAAATCCAGTTCGGATGCCTTGAGAAAATTCTTCACCTTGATCTCGTTCAGATCATGATCTCCACGTACAAGGACTGCGACAGGCCCTTTATCCGATCGCAGAATCAGTGTCTTGATCAGAGTCTGAGGCTGCACACTGAGGAATCGAGAAACCTCCTCGATCGTACTCATGCCGGGTGTATCCACTTTTCTCGGTGTGGCGCCGCTTGTTGCATCGACCGCATCGCACGGCCGTATCTCCGCTTTTTCCATATTGGCCGCGTAGTCGCAGGAGTCGCACGAGACAATGGTGTCTTCACCGGTGTTTGCCAGGACCATGAACTCATGAGAAAAGCTTCCTCCGATGGGGCCGGAATCGGCCTCCACAGCCCGAAAGCCCAGGCCGCATCGCTCGAAAATCTTCCGATAGGCTTCCCACATGAGACGGTAAGATTCTTCCGCCCCCTGTTCCGTCGCGTCGAATGAGTATCCGTCCTTCATCATAAATTCTCTACCGCGCATGAGTCCGAACCGCGGCCGTATTTCATCCCTGAATTTGGTCTGGATCTGGTAAAGATTCAGGGGAAGATCGCGATAAGATCGCACATCGCGGCGTACGAGATCGGTAATCACCTCCTCGTGAGTGGGACCGAGGCAACATTCGTGGTCGTGTCTATCCTTGAACCTGAGCAGCTCACTTCCGTAAAGATCCCAGCGGCCGGATTCCTTCCAAAGTTCCGCTGGTTGGACCATGGGAAGGAAGACCTCTTGGGCTCCCGCGGCATCCATCTCTTCTCGTACGATCTGTTCCAACTTCCTCAAAGACCGATATCCAAGAGGCAAGTACGAGTATACTCCGGCAGTAAGCTTTCTGATCATCCCGGCACGCACCATCAACCTGTGGCTCACCACTTCCGCATCTGACGGGTCCTCTTTCAAGGTCGGAATCAAAAGTTTGGACATTATCATGCGACTTTCCACCTCAACCGACGAGAATTTGGTACGCTTTTTCGCAAATACGGTTTCGTATTCTGTTCAATCGACGTCATTCCCGCGTACGCGGGAATCCAGGACCGGCCTCAGTGCCGGTTGTTCGCGAAACACCGGCAGGGACCGTACAATTGGCACCGTATTTATGAAACGCTGTACTTAGGTAAAGCGCTCACGACTGTAACCCAAGGGGTGCTACTCTATCAAGATTGTTTTTGTTTCAGTTACTTGTCAATGCACGCGTCTTCTCGGATACTATGTATAAGAGAATCTTCCCAATCTCCTTATGGGAAAACCGGTCCGGCAGACAATAAGAGCATGTCCCCTTTGTTGAAACATGATGAGATCCTTTTGAGAGTCCGTGAAGCGGAAAAACTGTCCTCTCCGTGCAGGCTTTGTCCACGCGCGTGCGGAGTAGATCGAACTTCCGGCGAAACAGGTTATTGCGGCGCGGGTCCAGATCCGTCTGTTGCTGCCGTCCTACCCCATTTCGGGGAAGAGCCGCCCCTTACCGGGTCAGGCGGTGCGGGCACGATCTTCTTTAGCCGGTGCAATCTTCGCTGCGTCTATTGTCAAAACCATCAGATCAGCCAGGCCGAACTCGGCTGCATCATGAGTCCGCAGGAACTGGCGCTCCGAATTCTAAACTTGGGAAATGTGGGCTGCTCCACGATAGAGCCTGTTTCACCGACCCATCACTTGCCCGGTCTACTCAAGGCTCTCGCCATATCCGTAGACCAAGGGATGAGCCTGCCGGTGGTTTATAACACGAACGGGTATGAGTCGATCCAAACTCTGGAGTTACTGGATGGTATTGTAGACATTTATCTCCCCGATCTGAAATACGCCTCCAACAGACAAGCGATGAAATACTCGGACGCGCCCGATTATGTGACAACGGCCCGGCTTGCAGGTACCTGGCGATGCACCGACAGGTGGGCAACCTCGTGGTTGACCTGCAAGGCACGGCGACGAGGGGCTTGATTTTGAGGCATCTCGTCCTCCCGGGAAACCTTTCCGGGACAGAAGAAACCTTGATCTGGGTGCGCGAGAATCTTCCGCTGACGGTAACTCTATCTCTAATGGCCCAATATTCTCCCGTGCACAATAGTGCACGCTTTCCTCCGCTCGATAGAACGATAACCGGCGAAGAATACGAAAGGGTTGTAGATATTGCATGGGAATTGGGCTTCGAGAACGTCTTCGTGCAGGAGATGGATTCGAGACAATCAGGGATTCCGGACTTTTCTCTTAGTCAACCCTTCAACTGGGAATAACCAGGACGCATGATTCGCAACTATCGGTTGCGGCCGGCAGGGACGCCGGCCCTACCAAGCAGTAGCGATGGGCCTCCGTGCCCGTCGTCTCACATGTATGAGCGCGCATTGGTATTACTCCCTGCTCGCATCTCAAGTTGACAAGCGTCAACCCCGAAGTTACTCTTGACAGGCCCCAGGCACAAGAGAACGAAATGATTATCGATACAGCCTACTCGTATGACCGTCACCCGGTCTGTTCCGAGACTAGGAGGCATTAATGGACGGACGAACTTTTGAGCTGGAATTCGCAAAGTTCATACAAAGGTTCCATGAGCAGATCAAGGATGCTTTCCTTGAAGATGCGTTCCAGCGGCGTGAGATCCTGTCGCAAACACTGCTTGGGAAAGAGATGGTCGAAGAGCTCGCGGAGGGCATCGTTTCGGAATTTAAGAATAACATTGACCGCAAAACGGCAGTGGAAACTATTGCCGACCGATACGTACAGCTTGGAATCCGATGTTGCGAGGAAGGCTTTAGTTGCTCCGCAATAGTGCGGCTACTCATTCTGTTGAAGAGACACATCTGGCTATTCTTCCAGGAGAGTAACTTTGCGGGCCAACCATTTGATGTACGGTCGATCATTGCGTTGAACAACCGAACCGCTCTGTTTTTCGACCGTGCTATCTACTTTGTTCTTGTGGGGTACGAACGATCCTCTACTGCATACTCCGGTGAGCTGGAAACCTTGTATAAATCGTTCCTGAACAAGCTTCGGCGCGATCTGGGCTTGCAGAAGGGCAACGAGGAAACATCTTGACTATCACGGGGATAATATGAGGTGAGGCTATTCGGCGGTCGAATCGAGAAACGCCGCGAATTTGATGACGTCCGGGCCATTGCCGGGCGAACGAGTGTACCCGGCAGAGAGATCCTCTCCTGAGTCGATCGGGAACTCAATGAATGAAAAAAGAGGCGGCCCATTCTAATGGAGCGCGCCTCGTCAATAATTTTGAGAGGGGGGGTCTTTTACTGGATTACCTGAACAGTGTACCCGAACTTCTCACCATTCTCCTGACGGTATTCGACCTTGACCTTTTCGCCCACAGCGGGTCGCCGGAAAGGTATGAACTTGGTCTTCAATCCGACACGGATATTTATAACCTCAGCGGCCTCTCCTTCCCCTGTGGTCCTTATGGAGAGGCTCTTTGGAGAAGAGGCCACGACTTCTCCGTTCAAAGTCTTGTACTTTTGCTCTTCTGTCGGCGGTTGCTCTTTGGCCGCTCCTTTCCCTTCGGGTGCGGTCTTGGTTACCGGGGGCTTCACTGCCTCTTTGTGCACGGCTGCGCGCTTCTTGGCAGCAGGAACCGGCTTCGGGACTTTCGGGGGAGCAACGGCATGTTTGCGGGGAGACCAGGCTTTCTCAGTGACATAAGCAGGGGGCTTGGTAGAACAGACGGCCTTGGGTGACGGACAGGGTGTAACTGTGCTGGTTCCTTCCCTCACGGTCCTGCAAACCGATGTGCTGGGAGGAGGCGGGGGATAGCACCTGACTGAACCCGGATGCGGGGACAGGCCGACGACCTTGGTCGCCTTCATATACCCATCCTCGAGAATGAAATCAACGGCCACGCGCTCGCCAATGCAAGGCCGATGGTTCGGGATGTACTTCGTCCGCCAGCCTACGTTGACCTCCGCGCATTGTCTGCCGGATTTGACAGTCATGCTGCGCCAGCCATTGTCAATGACGGTACCTTTGAAGGTGCAAATTCGGTAGGCTTTTACCGGTGGAACAGCAAAGCATAAAAGGATAAGGGCAGCCGAGATTAGCACGACTCGGGCTGAAACGAAATACTTCCCAGACATGGGGGACCTCCTCACTGGGGGGGTAAGGGATTCGCTTTCAATCAGGACGCCTCCTCGGATAGCTCCGAGAGTCCGGTAGCTTAAAGTTGCCTTTACATAGTAGGTTACATGAAAAAAGTCAAGTAAATTACAAAGTAAATTATGTTTGATCCTAATTCTACAGAGCATTGTATAGGAAACTACCTGAAAAACCCAACCTTGTCAACCTTCACTCGATATGGTATCAACCGAAACTGGAGATTTGAAATGGGAATGTTCCGGGATTCGGGATCCCAGGAAATCGATATAATAAAGGAGATGGCCGAAGGCCTGGGAAGTCAGGGCCTTAAGCTTGAAGATCTCCTGGAAAAAGCAGGCGAAGCCCGTGAACGCGTGCGCGAAATGCTGCGCTGTCAGCAAGAATCCGTGCCCGGTTTCCGGGGTTTTGACGCCGCGGTTATTAATGATGCCATCCGCGAGTACAATGGTCTCGTGGACAAGGCTGAGGATGCGCTCAGATGGCTTCTGATTACACGGGAGGCCTGCGGTTTCAGGACCCATCGAAACGTACACACTCACTATCCGATTCCCTTGAAAATGAAGCTCCTCAAGGCATGAGCCGCCCCTGTTTGTTCCCAATGGTCCGCTTCACGGGGATAGTGATCCTCACGGTCACTTTTCTTTATTGGGGCTTCGTCGATACTGCCGCTGCCAAAGGCAAAGCGGCTCGGAATACGATTGGGATTGTATTCTTTGCCGAACACGATTGTCCTCACTGCGAAAGTGTGGAGGACCTGTTGCAAGTGCTGAAGATCAAATATCCACTTCGGATTAAGAAATTCGACGTTGAGAAGGAGGCTGATTACAAGCTTCTCAAGCGTATTGAATCAATTCACTCGGCCGAGAAATTGTCGGTGCCGGTTATTTTGGTGGGAGAATCCATAATCATGGGCGAGGATGAAATTAACGCCAAGCTCGAGAAGACGGTACGCGCCTTGGCCCGCTCCGGAGGCTCGCCTTTCCCATACCTCGGGTCGACCCGAACCAGGCACCGACAACCGAAATCCGTCTCTTCGCGCCGTAAATGCGACCGAGGGGGCGGGCCTCCCCAGGTGACCGACGAGTTGAGTAATCTACGGAAATTTATAGAGAACCTATTTTAGGGAATTCCAGGCGCATCCTGTTCGGCCGCGCTCACTGCATGAGTGTAAAATCGCCTGCAATTCGCAAAACGCCGTTTTCAGTAGAAACACGAGGTCTATTGTCCATCAGTGCAAGCCATTCGAACAATCATCATTTGTCTTATCGCTCTTTGCTTAGCCGGTTCCTGCGCCTGAATGAATTCCGTTTGCCGGCGGGTGCCCGGTCAACAGACGCCCTCTCAAACATCGGCCGCGCCTGCGCCCTGTCCTCCTGGTTCGCTGTTTTGTCCACTGTTCAAGGGAAGTGAAAAATAGAGGCTTGGCACGTTCAGGTCTTCTTTCCGGCGAGAGTAGTGGACATATTAAAAAGGGAGCGGGAATTAGAATAGAAGTTTTCTCCTCACAAAGGGGTTGACTATATGAGGATATATGAATATTATGCGTTCATACCGGTTGCCCGAGAAATTCTGTGTAAGAGGTGACGCATGTTTACAATAGAGGACGAGGCTCGCAACTATTTCAAGTCGAAATTGGGCGAGAAGCAAGCTGTCCGTGTATACTTCGGCGGCTACGGTTGAGGAGGGCCCAGCATGGGCTTGGCTCTGGATGAGCCCCGTGATGGTGATTTGACTTATGAGGTTGACGATCTTACGGTTATCGTTGACCCCTTTGCCCTCAAAGTGATCAAAGAATCAGGCGGCATCAATATACGCTCGAGCGTCTTCGGACCAATGGCGGAGTTGGAGAGTTGCGCAGCCGGTGGCTGTAGCTGCTGATGTGAGGGGAGTCGATATGCCGATCTACGAATTCTCTTGTAATCGTTGCGGAAACCAGTTTGAGACGCTGGTTTTTCACTCCGGCGAAGAAGAAGTACGTTGCCCTGCCTGCGGTTCCAGTGAAACGAAGAAGATTTTGTCCGCATTTTCATGCTCGTCATCGAGCAAGAGTATTGGAGCTAGATGCAGCTCATCGTCTCCCGGACATTCGTGAGGTTAGCGACGGACCGCGGTGCGCGGTAGTCAAAAGTGGAATCGTTTAGCAATATAACATGAGCGCGAGGGCTCCGACAAAGTTTGGAGTTCTGATTCCCGAGTTCCGCCCGGTGTCCCGCAGCTCGCGGGCTCTGCCCGCAACTGCCTTTATTTCACTATCATAATCGAGGCAGAGCCTTTCGGGCAGGCATTCCCAGGCAGAGCCCCATAGGCGCTAACTTAACCCCGTGAAACGCGGAGTTCCCCCCTTTCGTAAAGGGGGGCCAGGGGGGATTTTGGGATAACTACTTGAAAATCCCCCTCAATCCCCCTTTAGAAAAGGGGGACTTTGATCTCCCTCGGCCTTCACGGACTTCCTGAAAAGGAACGAAATTGCCTTAAGTTAACGCCTATGAGGCAAAGCCCGAGAACGAGAAAAATGGTTTCCCTGCCTGTCGTTTCCACGTGTGCGGAATGACTGGCGGGTAAAAAACTTGAATGATCATTCAGACTCGGGTTGGCCTGATCATAAGCCCCGGAAAGAAGGGAAGATTCGTCCGTCGTTCCACCTTCTGTAACTTTACCTACATCAATCCCACTTGCGAACGTCTACGATCATCTTCTGATCGTCCGGCAGCTTTCCGGGATCAACAATTCTGACAACGCCCTTCAGCTTGAAAACTTCTCGAATTGTCTGCTCTATTGCAGGAACAAGTCCCTCTCGCGGCGGCTGCTTGAGCTCGACCTCGAGTGTCATAACGTCCAAATCCTGCGGCCGCTCAACCAAGAGCCTGGCTCGTGCAATTTCCGGGTGGGTGTCGACGACTTTCTGGACCTGTGAAGGATGCACGAACATCCCCTTCACCTTGGTGAGCTGATCGGCGCGGCCCATGATGCGGGTCAGGCGCGGGCCGGTCCGCCCGCACGGGCACGGGTCATCCACGAGGCTTGAAAGGTCACCCGTCCCAAATCGCACCAGAGGGTAGATCCTGTTGTTGCAGGTCACCACAACTTCGCCTGCCTCTCCATCCGGGACGACTTGCCCTGTGTTCGGATCGCAGATCTCCACTATCACATCGTGATGGATGTGCATGCCGTTTACCTGAGGGCACTCGTACGATACACATCCCACGTCTGCGGTGCCGTAAGCCTGCCGCCCAATCAGATGGTAATCGTCCACCAACCTCTTCCGTAGCGATCCCGGCAACATTTCCGCCAAGAGGAATCCGATTTCCAGGCTGAATTCCTCTGCCACTCGGATGCCCATCTCTTCAGCCTTTTTAAAAATAGCCATAAGAAAGCTCGGCGTACCGATGTAACCGTTCACTCCGAGGTCCTTCATAATTCCGACCTGTGCTTCTGTATTCCCGACACCGGTGGGGATGATTGTGGCACCGAGTTCCGACACCCCTTCTTCAAACATGTGTCCCGCGGGAGTCAGGTGGTACGCGAAGGTGTTGACCACCAGATCTCCGGGTCTGAACCCAGCGGCGTATAAAGCGCTTTTCCAACGCCAGTAATCGGGAACCTTTCCCACTGGATCGTAAATGGGCCCGGGCGATTGATGTATCCTGACTAAATTGGAAGCGGAAACAGTTAGGAATCCTCCAAACGGTGGTTTCGCCTTCTGCGCACTCGAAAGATCCCTCTTTCTGGTGATGGGGATTTTCTGCAGATCATCGATGGTTCTCATATCCGAGGGGTTGACCCCCTCGGCGTCCATGGCAGTTTTCAGAGGCGTTCCCGCAGCGTAAGCGTGGGCAATCACTTGCTGGAGAAACTCTACTTGATAAGAGCGTCTCTCGTCCGCAGAAAACTTCTCCTGCGGATTTAGTATCCCGGAATTCCTATCTACTTGGCGCATGCCGTCCTCCTTGGATTCGTTGGAGACTGCGATAAAGATTTCTTGAGCAGAGAAACACGCACACTTGCATGGAGCCACAGATTGTCATTGCGAGCGGAGCGAAGCAATCTTCTTCACTGACAGAGCTCAGATTGCTTCGTCGCTTCACTCCTCGCAATGACAAAGGACCTGCGATTCTCAGCGTAAGTAAACGCTTAACCTTAAGTAAAGCGTTGTGGAAATATAGTCGCGTAATTGGGTGCCACTGCTGGCTTGCCCAGCAGTGTTCATCCAGCAGGCACTGCTGGGCAAGCCAGCAGTGGCACCCGGTCCGAAACAAGACACCGTATTTATGAAACGCTGTACTGAGGCAGACAGGGCGCGCCGTGCCCGAAGGGGCTCGAAATCAGCGGCGGTCATGGGCCGCCCTACCCGCTCTAAATAAAAAGGTTAAATCGCACCTTACTTCAAAAAATGCTCGGCTCCCTGAATTCTCCGAAGACCTGTCTGAAAACGTCCGCCATTTCGCCAACCGTGCAATAGGCTTCGCAACAGTCAACGAGCGCGGGCATTACGTTCTCCTTTCCTCGTGCAACACTCTCGAGTGCCTTCAGCGTCCGTGAAACCTCCGAGCTGCTGCGTTCCGACTTCATGCGCTTAAGGCTGTCGATCTGCTTCAATTGGGTTTGCGGGTCGTATTCATGGAGTTCCACGTCCGGCTCGGCTTCATCAACGTATTTGTTCACCCCGATCTTTATGTACTCCCCTGTCTTGATCCCCCGTTCCCAATCGTACGCCTGTTGCGAGACCAGTTTCTGCACGAATCCGCTCGATACCGCTTCTATCATCCCGCCGACATCCTGAATTTTCCTCCGCTCCTGTTCTATTTTGTCTTCCATCTGTTTGGTGAGGGTCTCGACAAAATAGGAGCCGGCCAGAGGATCTACGGTGTCGCGCAGCCCGATTTCATCCATGAGCAATTCGCAGGTTCGTAGCGACAAGAGCGCGGCCCTCGGGGTGGGAATCGTGAAAGCCTCGTCAAAAGAGCAGAGAGCCGTGGTCTGAGCTCCTGCCAGAGCGGCCGCGAGCGCATAATACGAACTGCGTATGATGTTGTTTTCCGGCTGAGCTTTGGTCAGTCCGAATCCGCCTCCGCCGAAAAGTCCTCTCAGATGCATGGATTGCGGCCTTTTCGCGCCGTATTTCTCCTTTAGGTTCTTGGCCCATAGCTTGCGCGCAGCTCTGAACTTCGCCACCTGCTCCCAGATGTTGCCGAATATGTTGAAATTAAAGGTGATTCCTCGTGCCACGTCGTCCACGGAGAGGCCGCGAGACAGCGCTTCATCGATATAGGTGTCGGCTATCTCTAAGGCAAATCCGATCTCCTGGGCTGGATTGGCTCCGGATTCTCGAATATGATAACCGCAAACCGAGACCGGATTGCACCGCGGAAGAGTGGTAATGGAATACTCTATAGTGTCACCAATGAGACGCACCGCGTCTTCAACCGGGTAGATCCAAGCGCCGCGGCCTATCATTTCCTTAAGGATGTCATTTTGGGGGGTTGCACTGATGCGGGTGACATCGAATCCTCGTTTCTCGGCCATTGCTTGATACATTGCCAGCATGACGCAAGCGACCGCGTTTATTGTCAACCCGGATCCGATTGTGTCCAGTTGAATGTCCGCGAAGGCGACTTCGAAGTCTCGCAGGGTGTCCACAGCCATACCTACCCGCCCAACTTCGCCGTCTACTATGGGATTGTCCGAGTCGTATCCCATCTGGGTGGGCAGATCAAAGGCCACATTAAGTCCGGTCTGGCCGTGCGAAATCAGGAGCTTGAACCGCTCGTTCGTCTCGCTGGGGGTGCCGAATCCTGAATATTGGCGGGTTGTCCAAGCGCGAGAGCGGTAACCTTCAGGGTGAATTCCTCTGGTAAAAGGGTATTCCCCGGGGTCCGCAAGATCTTGATCGTAATCGAAGCCAATCTCTTCGAGATCTTCCGGGCAATATTTGGTTTTCACTTTGATCCCCGACTGGAGGATCACGTCTTCAATGCCATCCTTGTTATTCTTTATGTATTTGGCTACACCCATGATTGCCTTCCTGTGTGGGAAATGTGCTCGCTGGATCCCTGAGCGCTGCGTTTCACAAACATAGCGTCGTTTGCAGAGTAGGACCGGCATCTTGCCGGTTAGCAGCAAGAGCGATTGATCGGCAAGATACCCGCCTTATTGCGGGCTGCCGCAACGTGGTAGAGTCGCCAATCTTCAAGTTCTCTCTAGACCCGTGGTAGGGCGGGCCATGCCCGCCCGCGCCCGACATTAGCCGCGGCCACGGGCCGCCCTACCTGCTCCAGATCCGGCGCCAAAGTAACCGAGAGCCTAAATGACGCCGTCGGCCCTCATAGCAGCCAGTTCATTTGCACTCATGCCCAACTCAGTTCCATAAACGGCTTCATTGTGCTCGCCGAAGCGAGGGGGAAATGTGAGCGTCCGATGATTCGCCTCAAGGAACGGTCCGGACACAGGTGGAGGGGCCAGAGTGAGTTCGAAGCCGGACTTTTCATCTCTGGCCTTTATCAACTTGCCGCAAACCAGAGGGTCCCGGGCCACATCCGTTACTGTGTTGATTTTGGAGGCAGCGACGCCGATACTGTTCATCAATCCCAAAAGGGTGTTTGTGTTCATTTTGCAGGTGGTTTCAGAGATCATCTTGTTTATTTTGTCCACATCAGCGATTCGGCCCGCATTCTTCCTGTACGAATCCTTGGCAAGCGACGAGAACTCGGGCAGGGACGAGAACGCCTGGAACTGTTTGTCATTACCTACCGCAATATAGACATAGCCGTCGGAAGTGGGATACACCGACACAGGAGCAAAGAATTCGTGGGTGTTCCCTCGTCGGGAGATCTTTTTGCCAAACGAACAGGTCATAGTGATAGGCACCGTCAGCCAAGAAGGTAGGTACTTTCGAACATGGAGATGTCGACTCGACTTCCTTTGCCTGTCATGGCTTTGACGAAAAGCGCCTTCATGATAAGGCCGTAGGCATGCTCGCTCGTTCCCATGTCGGGCAGCGGGATTCCAACCACCTGCGGAGTGCCTCCGGCCTCGCCCGTCAACTCCATGAGTCCGCCACGGGCTTGAAGGATCGGATCGGTACGCGACCTCATTGCTATCAGGACCGAACCCCGTGATTCCGAGCCAGATCAGGTCTTCCTTGACCGACCTCAACGTTTCGTAGTCTATGCCCAGTTTGGTGTAATTCCTCGGGAGTTGATTCGTGGCAAAGATGTCGACTTTCAATTCGCGTATAAGCCGTGCCAATATCTCCTTGCCTCTGGGTTCGGCCAAATTAAGGGTGATGGCTTCCTTTCCCGCGTTTATGGCCATAAAATAACTATTCATCCGCTCCTCTCCATCAAGGAACGGCTCCCCGACGAGCCTGTTAGGGTCGCCATAGATAGGGTGCTCAACCCGGATTACGCGGCAACCATCTATTGCCAGCCGGTAGGTGAGATAAGGTAGGACTGTGGCTTGTTCCAGGGATAGCATCCTGATGTTCCCGAAGAGATCCATCTGCCTGCTCTCCTTCCGTTGGGACAATGATGTTGACAGTGATTTTCCGAGTGCCTATGATGGGTTGGCTGAAAGGACAGCAATCCTTTGTAACCAGTTAATCCGATAAGAACAGTCGTGTCAAGCTCATTGCAGAGTCTCGAACAACTTCCGTGAGAACGCTTTACGTGCCGTCAGTTACCGATCCCATGCCCTCTTGAAACCGGACATTCGAGGAGCACCAATGCGCCTGCCTTCTTTCGCCTACCATGCGCCGCACAGCCTGGATCAAGCATTGAAAATCAAGGGGGAACTTGGCACGCAGGCCGCGTTTCTTGCCGGCGGCACCGATCTTATAGTGAATCTTAAACATCGGCTTTCTTCCCCCTCAGCCCTCGTCAGTTTACGGAATATCAAAGAGATCAAAGGGATCGAAGTCAAACCCGATGCCGTGATCGTAAAGGCGGCAACCTCCCTGATAGAGATAAAAAGCAATGAGGCTGTTCGCACTCACTTCCCTATCCTCGTGAAGGCCGTAGAATCCATAGGTGCGCTGGGGATCCAGGGTTTTCGAGGCACGATAGGGGGAAATCTTTGTCTGCAACCTCGCTGTATCCTCTATAACCAGTCGCTCTTCTGGCGGACCGGCAAAACAAAATGCCACCGAACAGGAGGCAAAGAGTGTCTTGCCCTTCAGGGCTCCGAATCGTGCAACTCCATCTGCTCGGGCGACACTGTCCCGGTGCTGGCGGCCTTGTCCGCGCAACTTTCTATCGCAGGGAGCGGCGGCCAAAGGACGGACCCGGTGGCGGATTTCTTCACGAACAAGGGAGAAAGTCCTTTTAATCTTGCTCCGGATGAGATTGTAACCGCGATACGAATACCCATCCCGTGGGCGCCGATGTCCTGGTCCTATCAGCGTCTTAGTCTCAGGTCCGCAGTTGATTTTCCTCTCGTCAACGCGGCCGCAGCGGCGATAATTGACAAGGGAAGAGTTGAAAGCTTCCGGCTAGTACTTTCCGCTCTAGGCCCGGGACCTCTGGGTACTCAAAGAAGCTGAAGCCATTGTGAGAGGGAGAAAACCGGATAACGCAATGGTCCATGAAGCAGGCGAGATCGCTCGGCGAACCGCAGAAGGCGTGGTTGTTGAGAATGCTGTAACTTCCAAAGCCTACAGAGTCAAGATGGCCGCGGTTATGGCTAGGCGGGCCGTAGAAGAGGCGCTAGCTCTTGGTTCATCTCAGTCCGCGGTAATTGAGGGTCAATAATGAAGAAACAGCTCGTTACTATGACCGTCAACGGCAATGAAATCGAGATTGCCGTGACCCCCAACAGCACGCTGCTGGAAGTTCTTCGCGACGAGCTTGGCTTCACGGGCGTCAAGGAAGGTTGTTCCGAAGGCGTGTGCGGAGCGTGTACCGTTCTCCTGGACGGAGCGCCGGTAAGGTCGTGCCTCACACTGGCCCTTGAAGCCGAAGGCACGTCCATCACCACTATTGAGGGACTCGCTTCTGATGGGAGGCTCCACCCTGTTCAGCAGGCATTCATAGATCACGGGGCTGTCCAGTGCGGATTCTGCACTCCGGGTATGATACTCTCGTCCAAAGCGTTGCTGGATAGGAGCCCTCATCCCACGGATGAAGAGATCAAGACTGCTCTGGCCGGCAATTTTTGCCGATGCACGGGGTACAAAAAGACTCTTGAGGCAGTTCGGTCCGTGGCGAGACAAAATACCACAGAGACGGGCGAGAAAGGTTAACCAACACAGTGTCAGTAGGACCGTCCCGCGCGGAACGGTCCTACTGTGGCAATGGAGCCACGTCGATCACCAGGAAAATGCCGCCGAGTTTGAAAAGTGAATTACTTGGTCCCATCTGAACCAGTCGGAGGCGAAGACATTGCCTGAGTACAGTCTCATCGGGAAAAGCATCCCCCGCGTTGACTCTCTGCCCAAGGTTACAGGCGAGGCGATTTTCACGGCGGACTTGAGCCTTCCCAAGATGCTAGTGGGTAAGATACTGCGCAGCCCTTATCCCCATGCCCGAATCCTTGACGTTGACACGTCAAAGGCTCGGCAGCTTCGTGGGGTTCAGGCGGTGGTAACGGGCAAGGATACCGCAGGGGAAAAGTGGGGCGTATTCAGGTACACGTGGGACCAGCAACTGCTCTGCGTAGACAAGGTCCGATACGTTGGAGACGAGGTCGCGGCCGTTGCCGCCGTTGATGAGGATACGGCCCTGGAGGCGCTCAGCCTTATCCAGGTCGATTACGAAGAATTGCCCGCAGTTTTTGACTGTCATTCCGCGTTAGCCCCGGACGCGGCTTTGCTTCACGACGAATATGCGCATAACGTTAACGTCGCTGTTAACATTGATGTCGGTAACGTGGATGCGGCATTCAAAGGATGCGCATTGATTCGCGAGGACACCTTTGTAGCGGAAGAAGACTCGTACTTCATGATCGAACCTTACGCGGTGGTGGCAAGTTATCACGCAGACGGTTCGATTGAAGTCTGGATGCCGAACGCGTCTCCGCACACCAAAGCCAAAGCATTATCGAATGCGCTACAATTGCCCCTTTCAAAGGTAAACGTTCGTAAGATCACAATCGGCGGTGCTTTTGGGGGTCGATCCGACGTTTTTCCTGCGGAATTCATTACCTGCCTCCTCAGCATAAAGGCTCAAAGGCCGGTCAAGCTGGTTTACTCCCGTGAAGAGAACTCCATTGCCACCCGCATGGGTCATGCAATGATTACCACCATCAAGACCGGCGTGGACAAAGATGGGAAGGTCCTGGCAAGAGACATCGTTTCATATCTGGATGGCGGGGCATATTCGAGTACCGGTCCCATCGCAACTTCGGTCCCGTTCCTATGCCACGAGCAGACGTACCGTATGGACAATGTCCGATTCCGCGGGTATCGCATCTACACGAACAAGCCGGTCAGAGGAATGATCCGTATTCACGGCAGATCGTTTGCATGCGGGATTGACACGCAACTGGACATGATTGCCGAGCAATTGGAGATCGACCCGGTGACGATCCGGCTCCGTAATGCACGGCGACCGGGCGAAACGACTCCCACCGGTTCGTACGTGGCGAGCTGCGGTCTCGTGGAGTGCATAGAAAAGACAGCGGCCGAGAGCAAATTCATTGAGAAATTCCGCAATCCTGCTCCTAACCGCGGAATCGGCATGGGTCTGAATTCGGTGCAAACCGGATTCCCCTTGGGGATTCGCGGCGGTTCCCAGGCGTTCATAAAGTTTCATGAAGATGGTGGGGCCACTGTGATTTCAGGGGTCGTGGACAACGGTCAGGGAAACGACAACATGCTGGTTCAGATCGCTGCCGAGGAGCTTGGGCTTCCGCTTGAAGATATCCGGCTCATATCCGCGGACACGGAAGTCACCCCAACTGATGCAGGCTCGTATTCCATGATTTCCACGTTTGGCGGAGGGAACGCGGTAAAGACGGCAGCAGCAGATGCCAGGACTCAGCTCTTCGCGGTAGCCTCGGACATGCTGGAGGCCGATCCGGCGGATCTGGTGGCCAAGGACGGGAAAATATATGTCAAGGGCGCTCCAGGTGCAGGTCTTTCCATTGCTAAGGTCGTGCGCAGGGCGTTGATCATGGGCCGACCGATAATGGGGCGAGGTGCATTTTCACCAAAGGTGGACCAGCGACGAGAGTGGATAACGAATCCTAAAGGTCAACTCTCGCAGGCGTTTTCGTTCGGTGCGACAGTTACAGAGGTTGAAGTGGACCCTGAAACAGGCCAGGTCAAGGCGCTTGAAGTTACGTGCGCTCAGGACTGCGGCTTCGCGTTGAACCCTCTGGTGGTAGAAGGGCAGTTTGAGGGCGGAGTGGCAATGGGAGGCCAGGGTGGAATGCTCGCCGAGGAGCATCGTTGGAGCCAGGGGCACCTATTAAATCCCACAATGCTCGAATACAAGATCCCAATAATAAAGGACATGCCCAATATCAAGCCGATCATCGTGGAATCCATAGATCCTGCCGGGCCGTACGGGGCAAAAGAAGCCGGCATGTCCATCGCTATGTCAGCAGCCCAGGCATACTGCAACGCGGTGAGCAAAGCCCTTGGGATCTATTTTAACCATTACCCGTTGACGCCCGAGCGAATCCTCGACGCAATCGAGAACAAGAAGCCCGGCATACACACAGCTTGGGAATTCGAGCCTGCCAGACCCGTTGAAGTGGAGCGCGGGCCTTAGTTCTCGAATCCTGATATTCTTACTTTTGTTCCGGCGTGTTCAAACGACAAGTCCGAACGGTCCATTCTGCACCAAGGGCCACGAAATATTTTTGCGAGACCTCCAATTGGCGGAGTTTTCGCGGACTAGCTGTTTGAGGAGGTTTTCATGACGGTCAGCAAGTGGATCCACATGGGAACGGTTTTAAGCCAGCATGCAGTCCATTATCCGGATAAGCTCGGGTGTCAGGACAAGAAGAAGAGCTTCACCTTCAAGGAATGGAACGAAAGGAGTTGCTGCCTCGGAAATGCCCTTACCGACATAGGATGCGGCCACGGCGAGCGCTTTGCCGTGTTGGCTTTCAACAGGGTTGAGTGGATGGAGATTTATGCCGGTTGCGCTAAGGGGGGGCAGATCTGTGTACCGCTCATGTTCCGGCTGGCCGGACCTGAAATTGAATACATCGTCAACGATTCCAATTGCAAAGCCTTGATCGTAGAGAAGCCTTTGGTAGACACCATCGAGGGTATCAAAAGCAAACTGTCCATACCTGCCGGGAATTACATTTGCCTGGGAGAGCCCGGAGAGCCCGTACCGGAGGGCTATATCGGATACGAAGAGTGGCTTGCGACAGCATCGTCGGAAGAGCCTGAAGTTGTTGTCGGTGCAGAAGATCCCTGGACCTTTATGTATACCTCCGGGACGACCGGCAGGCCGAAAGGTGTCGTGAGGACTCACGAGAGTTATCTGGGAATGTACTATCTTGATATAGCCAATATGGGCTTGCGGCCGACAGATAAACCGCTCATGGTTATGCCCATGTGTCACGTCAATTCGATCTATTATTCATTTCCTTATACTCTTTTGACTGCCCCGGTCTGTGTGTACAACGAATCGAGTTTCTCACCGGAAGATTTTCTCGATACAGTCGAAAAATTCCACATCACCTTCGTCTCCCTGGTACCCACCCATTACATCATGATCCTTTCCCTGCCCGATCCAATCAAGAAGAAGTACGACGTATCGAGCATGCGTCAAATGCTGATCTCATCTGCTCCGGCTCGCAGGGATACCAAGGTGGCCGTTTCTGGAATTCTTCAGGAACGCTGAACTTTGGGAAGCGTACGGGTCCACCGAAGCCGGCCTTGTAACACTGTGCCGCCCGGAGGATCAGCTTCGCAAGATGGGAACGATCGGCCAGGAGATCTTCGGAATAGACCGTATAAAAGTGATGGATGAAGATGGGAACGAAGTGCCGGACGGTCAAGTTGGCGAACTTTACGCCCGCACCCCAATAATGTTCAAGGAATACTGGAACTTGCCGGATAAGACCAAAGAGGTCTTCCAGGGTGAATGGTTCACCGCCGGCGACATGTGTTACCGCGATCCTGACGGATTCTATGTGCTGGTTGACCGCAAGGCCAACATGATAATCTCCGGAGGCGAAAATATCTTTCCGTCCGAAGTTGAAAACGCGGTGGGTTCCCATTCGTCCGTGAAAGATGTGGCGGTGATAGGAATTCCGCACGAGAAATGGGGTGAAGCGGTCCATGCCGTGATCATCCTCAAGGAGGAAAAAGAGCCCACTAACGGGCTGAAAGATGAGATCAGGAGATTTGCAAAAACCAAGATAGCCGCTTACAAGGTGCCCAAAACCATTGATTTTATCGAAGATGATGAAATGCCCCGCACTGGCACAGGCAAAATCCTCCACCGTGTGCTCAGGGAAAAATACGGCAAATGGAGCGATAAGCAGTAAGAATGGGGAAGAATTTGTTTGCAAGGGCAGTTCCGTAATTCGAGTACACATTCACTTACGCCGGCAATATTCCGGTTCCGGTCATTGCGAAGAGTAAAATGACGAAGCAATCCAAGCGCACAAAAGAACAGATTGCTTCGCTACGCTCGCAATGACAATGTTCGCCGCTGTAATCGTATAGATGCCATCCGCGGTCACCCCGGGGTTGCGGCCGAGCCGAGTTTATGATAGAGAAAATGCCGCAGTGAAGGCATTTCGTAGGACATCCGAGCCTTGTCGTCCCTTCCAGGAGACCCGGAATGAAGTTGGTCTTGACTCTTATCAGCCTGTTGGCCGCGGTTCCAATCTGGCTCGTTAGCACGGTTTACGCCCAAAACGCCCAGTCGCATGATACCCCCTCATCGAAGCAGTGGATCAGCCATCAGATGAACCAACCCCCGCCCACCGGTAGCAAGCACCACATCTCTCGGGATCGTTTGGACGAAATCGAGCAGCTCTATTTTCAGGCCAAAAAGGAATCGGATGCCAAGGCTGCCGACAACCACAATGACAAGAAATAGACCAAGAGACCTTACAATAATTGAGAGTTTTTGAGGTGGGGTCCGGGGAGGGACTTTTTGCAAAAAGTCCCTCCCCGGTTACTCTCGCAAAGGTTCATACGCTTTCCGACCGCCCTCCCACCATCAGAACCCAACGGAAGAGGATATCGCCTTCCGGAAGGTGCTCGAATAAACGTGCCACCTTGGCGACACGGGCCGAATATTCAATCCCCGGAAAGAGCCCCGCGGACATTGCCGGTACTGAAAAGAATTCACACAGGAGATCTTTCGGAAGTCGAAAATCTTCTTTCCAGAACTTGTGTCGGGGGAACATCTCCGCAAAAAAAGACTGGAATTCGGGCAAACTCACCGGCCTTCGCAGGCTGACACCCTCTTTGGCCCGGCGTTCCGCGATTTCCAGGAGGTTGTTCCCTGCGGGATCGTAAAGCCCATCCATAAACGTGAGCCCAATTTTTCCGTCCTTCTTGAGAAGGTCGTGTGCGTGCCGCAGACTCTCCTGGAAATCAGGAATCAGGAATATCGAGGCACTGTAGATAATCGCATCGAACCGGCAGGTGAAATAGTCTGAAAGCTTGGCGCCATCCCCTTCTATGAGACTCAGCCGGTCCCAATCACCGATCCTTGAACGGGCCGCGTCGAGCATGGCTGGGGAAAGGTCCAGGCCCCACACTCGACATTCCGGCATGGCTTCCAAAAGCTGAAGGCAACTCGCTCCGGTTCCACAACCCACATCGAGTATATCCGCGTCTGCTCGAAGGTTCATGCCGGCCAGCAGCGCCTCGTTCAGCCGCCGAAAAAAACCGTGCCTGTCCTCAAAAGATTGATAGTGCACTGGGCTCTGTTCGAAATTGCCTCGAACAGCGTTCTTTATCTTGGTGATTTTCCCTTGGTCCATGCGCGACCCTCACCTTGTCTGTCGTTACGTTTCCTACTCGGATTTCGGTGCCTTAAGCATCACGTCAGTCGGCAGCATGATCATTCTCTCCATTTTTCGCCGGTAGCTGGACTCGCTGTGGTCATCACCGTGCTTCCATTGACGAAGAAGGTCCTTGGCCTGCTTCTTGTCTATTCCAAGGATATCGCGCAATTGGCCCATGGTGATGCATTGGCGTTCGTACGTATATCTTGCGAGCAGGTCCAGGGGGATCGCCTTCAATTCATCCAGCGTAGCCCTTATCCCTGAAGACTGTAAAAAGCCCTGAAGCCGCTTGTGCGGATCCGCGCCTCCTGCACCCGTGCTCGCTGTTCCCTGCAAATAGGCTGAGCTTCCGTCGATAAAATCTTGCCTCAATGGGGAGAACAGGTCTATAACCGTAGCCCCCTGTGTGCCTATCCGAACTCCATGAGGTTTTGACCCCGGAATGACCAGCATATCGCCGCTTTGCAGTGTGACGTTTTCCTCACCGGGAAACAACAATGTGACGGACCCGTCCAGCACCATGGTGATCTGCTCGGAAACATGATCGTGAACTGTTAGAGTGGCATTCGGCGCGAGCACCCACCGTGTAACCATGATGTTTTCACCCCAGAACATCTTCCGGGTAGTATTCTCGTTGATTCGCTGTTCAGTCACGTTTTCCCAGGATATTGTCTGCATGGTTCGGTCTCCAGTTCCGATGCATTCATCTAAGTAAACGGCAGGATTAATCCGCGTATGGACCGAGAAATCTCTCCCCGTTGAAATGAATGAGGTGCGTCGGGGACTCGGCAACCCAAACTTCCGTTTCCCAGGAGATGTCGTCGAGGTATTTCATCATGCTTCGACGATCAAGAAAAGCCGTCACGTAGACCAGGCCAACGTTCGATCCTTTGAACAACTCTTTCACCTCCTGCCGGCGCTTTGGGTTTACAGGACCATGACTCGTGACAGCCTCAATCAGTACAAGCCACTTTTTCTCCGCATAATAAACCACAATATCAGGCATCTTGCCATGTTCTTCTATTTTGCCCCCCAGAGCTTCAAGTGCATCAAAATCGAAATATGCCCACTTCGCCTCTGTGTCACCGACGTAAATTACTTGACCCCCAGGTGTGAATAACGGGCTGAAATCATCTATGATTTTCTTGACGAGAACGTTGTGGCTCCCTGGCGAAAGCCTGATCTCATGGCCATTCATTAGGCGTACAGGTATGCGGCGCATATCTCGCTCACGTGCATAGAGCCTTTTCAAAGTTGCGACTGTGCGCAAATACCCGCGTAAGGACTTAATCCATATCGGCTTTCCAAATTCGTGCAAAAGTTTCAAAGCGGAGGGCTCGATCTGGTAGACTGTCTTTCCACTGTTGGTAGGTCTCGAAGGTTTATCGGGATTACGAACAATCAATCCTGCCTGCACGAATTGATGCACTGTCTGCCGACGGACAGTTTCCCTCGTGTTTGGTGCGTATCGCTTTGCATAGTGCTTGTCGAAGAACTCCATCATGGGTGTGATGCCCATCAATGGGTTGCGTGCGTCCTCCCACTTGTCGTCGGGTTTGAGGTCAATCAGCCAAAGAAGAGTGAGGGCAGAGCGCTCATTTAGCTGCTGCCGCGGAAATCCGAGGTCCTTCAAGATTTTCAGAGCTTGCTCAATTTTGAGTTCGGCTTTTCCTGCGTTTGGTTTTTTAGCCACCGTTCCCGCATTCCTTTTCCATGATTGTATCTATGAGGTCCTGGTCCGGCATTTGATGTTTAACATGGGCACCAAGCCGCATGAGTTGCTCGCGAGAAGGGTAGCGCATCTTTCTGAGGTCTGTAGCATTGACCTGGGTATGTCCACTAAACAGCCTGAACAGTCGATCGAAGAGCGAAGAATTGAGATATAAAGCCAAGCCCTTGGACAAGTTTTCTGATATCCCCTTTCCGTGCGCATGGAAGTAATTAAGATGGTTTTCAAATCCGACGAGTGGGCTCGCAATCCTATGGGGATCTGTACACCGCGGCTACCACGTGTCGCCGTTCCTCTTTCGCCGAAAATCGTTTTGTAAGCACATAATACCCGGATACCACCATCAAGTCATTCGTCCGATCCGCCAGCACAATCGCATTCAGTTTCTTGTCCGATTTCAAGGGCCATTGCACAAAACCTTGAAGAAAGTGGTGGGCGTATATTAGCGGTACTGTCCCTTCATCGGGTAGGATGCGTAAATATTCATGGGCTCGAAAATCCACGACACGTCCTGTGGATACCTCTAGCCGAAGCTCGTCGAGAGATGTCGTAAAAGCCTGCATCTCGTCGATCACTAAGTCGTCGGCACTATCCGCTACAATGTGGATGAAAGCATCAGGATCCCCTGGAAACACTACGTGTTCGTAGGGCACGGACCGAGCTGCTGCGGTGTCGAAATTAATGCCCTCTGATGATGATATTCTAACACGATCCGGTTTCCGCGGGTCCCGAACCGCATGATAGATGATGTTTTCCTGGAGCACATCATCGTCTCCAAAGGCTTTCTTGCGAGACTCAAAGACGTGAATAGCCTTCAGACGCATCATGTCGAGCAGATCAAGACGAAACCTGCGAAAATAGGGGCCATTGCAAAAACTTCGAGGCGTAATTGCGACTAACTCTCCGCCAGGCTTCAACATGTGGGCCGTTAACCAAACAAACGCGGCATAAAGATTTGATACTTCGAACCCCGCCGAATTGAGCAATTTACGCGTAGCAGATTTCCCGTTTATCTTTTTGTAGGGTGGATTCATAATGGCGTGGGTAAAACGTTCCTCATCGAGAGCGAACAGGTGTCCGCCAGTTTGCTCTATGGCCGCGGCTATGTAATCCTCTACTCGTATCTCACCCCGGAATGGAATACCCGCGTCTTTGCAAGTTTTCTCGCATCGTTCCATCGTCCTCTTTAAGGCAGGCAGAATGTGTCTGTCATTCTCGTAAGCAACTACTTCGATCGCCAGGGATTTCCCGCGTCTCGACACCAATGCGTCGACGCATGAGGCAAAAAGCACCCCTGCTCCGGCCCCTGGATCTAGAATCCTAACCTTTTCATCTACAAGCTCGAATAACGATGCCATGAACCGCGCAATCGAAACGGGCGTCAAGAACTGCCCGATAGTCGATCGCGCACGACGCGACGTCCTGTCATTCAACGATTTGCGAACGTGATCCAATGTGTCTAGGAATTGAAGCGCCATATTATGTCTGACGTAATCGAGGTCATTTACGTTCCGGTCTTTTCAGGCCTACCACTGGTTGAGTTCGATAGCAACCCTTGCAGAAACGACAGGCCCACAGCCTGTTGGAGTCGGCCATTTGGATTCGCCCCTGCTCATCTTCTACGAAGATCACTGTCACCAAATCGTCCTCGTTCCCAGGCCAGGCCGCACAACAGCACGCGGGTTGGGCGGTTGCACATCATCTAGCCGGGCCCTTATGGCAGCGGTGGAGCAAATAGCGCGTGCCGGGATTACTAGGCGGAGTCCGGTCACCAGAAGAAAGGCATTAAATACACTGTGCTTCTTTCCTTTCATTACTCTGCTTCCGGATGTCAGACCGAGGAGTCTGGTGGAGGCTGCGGAGGGACTAAAGTTAACTCCTAAGCCACTTAATCACGAGGAGATGATCTGCCCTAGAGCCTAAATTTCGTAAAAGGCTTCGGCCAAATCTAGTTGCTCGAGTTCCGTCATTTGTGAATCAAGTTGCTTGGATCTGTCCTCGAATAAGCTAAATGACGGAACGATGGCTTCCTCCTTGATATCCGTAGAGACTTTCGAGAGGATTTCCAAATTTCTTTCTCGCTCCGTATAATAGACTATAAGATCCTCAAGAAATCTGTCCGTAGCAGCCAAATACTTCGAACGTTCCTCGGTGAATTTGTCGGCACATACTGTCAACTCGTTGAAAAAAGAATTAAGTGCAGATGATATGACATGAAACACATTGTTCTTGATATTTGTAAACCATATATCAAGAAAAGCTTCTTCGAAAAGTGGTTTAAATTGATCGATAAAGCTCCAGTCCTCAATCTTTTTGCTCTTGACCAACTCATGGAGTGTTTTCCGCGTATCCTCATCATACTCGCTGCGGCTCTGTTCAATCCTGGACTTCGTATTGTCGGTAGCCATTCCTATGCCCCACGTCAGAATCATCGTGATCAAATTTATTGCTACGCCCAGTCCGACCGTTACGGGCAGCGTCTGATTAAGATTGGTCGATGAATAGTAATACAACAAATAGCCTACAGATCCGACAACAAAACCGGCAATTGTGTATCCCGTTAGCCGCCGGAATCGCGATCGTCTCATCAGGCGAATATTGGCTTCCAACCTTTGCTTTCTGTCGGAGAGCAACAAATTTTTTGCATCTCCAAGAGTGCGTAACAATGATGATGAGGCTTCTTCGAAGGCATCTATGGCCTTTTGAACATTCTCGTATAATCGAGACTTTTCCTTTGAATCTAGCTCGTCATTCCAGTTGCGCACGAGCAGACGCACCTGTTCATGTAGGTCTTTGCCCGCCAGGTCTTTTATTCGTGTGCGTAAGGTGGACAATCTTTCGAATTGATCATTGAGTAACCCCTCTAATTCTTGCCGCTTTTCGTTGTATCCAAAGAAAATTGCCGATATGGTTTGTTTCTTCCAGTTATTTATTGCTGCATCTGCTAGATGCACCTGCTCAAGTTTGTCGATGGCTTGAACAATGCCGACTTGTTGCGCTAACTCCCTGGCATTAATGGCTAATATCGCGGTTTTATAGACTTGAACCGATTTGAAGAACCCATTAAGCATTTCCGAGATCTGCTCCGACGACTCCTCTATCAGCTCATGAGCTTGACCTAGGATTGATCTATTATTAACTGCTTCTGCGAGCAGTCCCGTCGAGTCCATCAAATGAGATGCCTTCCTATGCAATTCTTCGGCTGCCGCTTTCGTAGTCTCTTCCGCAGAGAGCCGGTCCCGCTCTGGAATACGTGTTTCCAGGTCTGCTACGAGAGCGCCTCCGCCTATTGACATATTCGAGCCACTAATCTCTATTTGTTCCCAGTTCTTAGACATGCTTATTTCATCCGCTATGCCGTGGATCCTTTCTGATAGGGCCTTAGAAAATCGCGATTTTAGGGATCTGCACAAAGTTTCGGCTTTGCTTTCGGCCCAATACTTCAGATCTTGTTGAATCGAAGTCAAAGAATTGGTCACGATCTCAAGTCTCGTGGCTTGAGTCGGGAGGTTTCCAAATGGGGAAATGTTGCTTGTCCATTCAGAAAGTTTATTGCGGACCTGGTTCAGCCGGTGGCGCTGCTCCAACCAACTCTCGGTTAACCTATTGTTTGCAATCAGCACAGTCTCCTGATAATTTTGATGATTCTCTTGAGCGGTGGATAGTAGCCCCCTGAGAGAGTGAATCTTCTTCTCCAAATAGCTCTCATAGAATTCCTTGATATTTTTGGCACTCCTTAGAAAATAAGCTATCTTGTGGATGTGCAGGTCATTCGGAGAGTTCTTAAGCCTCGAATCAGCAATGAGTGACATCAACGAATCCACACGAAAGTCGTGGAGATTGTCGATAAGAAAGACCTCGTTCCGCAAAATTGATTTGCCTGGAACCGAGGCGGCCAATCTGGATATGAACTCTGCAATGAATTGATCAGCCCGTTTCTGGTCGAAATTGGCCTCTTCGAGTGGCGCATTCCTGTCCCTCTTAAATTCATCTGCCCGTGTTATCAGGAACTTGATCTGGATGAAGGGGAGATCAGCATGGGCTTTACGCAATGTTGGCAGATCAGTAGAATCGAGAGTAACGGCAGCCGAGAACACGTAGATTATCCAATCACATATAGGAAGGAAGTCGCGGACCATTTCTTCTAAGACCAAAGGGTCGCCTGATCCAGGAGTATCAACGAGGACCACTTCTTTAAGAAGGGCGCTTTCAACTAAAGACGAGCCAACTTCAAGTTCACCTCGACGGTGCATTCCGATCAAGCTCTGAGAATTGCATGGGTGTGTTATTAAAGTTACTGCTTTGTCGGTTGGATGCAGGCCTGTCAGGCGTGCAACGGAAGAGCCACTTTGGTTTAGGAGGGAGTTTATGGTACTAGACTTTCCAGAGGAAAAGTGCCCCAGCAAACCAACGTAGGTAAGAGCACTATCCTTTGTAGAGTATTGTTCCAGACTGCGCTTTAGCCTACGTAATTCGAGGAGCCTCTCATGACATTCCGCGTTCGACGAAACATCGAAGGAATGTTCCGCTTCGGGGGCTGTTAGGTTATTTTCGAGGCGGACTAGGCTGTGCAAAAGACTCTTGCAGATCACATCGTGCCCTTTTTGCATACGAGACTCCCCTTTTTTGAATTCCAGGCAGAGGCATTCATTGCTTCGCTTCGTCGCCAACTTCCTGGACCAGACTCTTAGCTCCCTATTCCCGTTCGGTCCAGCTATTGGTGCAGAAATCGTCGTCTTCATTTCCATATGTCCAAAAATAAGTTGAACTGTGCGGATGTCGAGAGTTGCTCCAGGAGAGCGTCGCGAAAGGATACCGGAAGTTCTCGATATAGGACTTTGTGTCCAGCCAGTGTGCAAAGCCCAATAACGCCCCCAAGAGATCAAACATGTCGGCTACAAGCGCATAATTATACACCTGCATACGGAACGTCAAGGGACCTTTTTGATTTTATTGGAAAACATTGTTGGTGCCGTGCGAACGCCGGTAAAACCAGGGAACCGACGCTAAGTTTCTTCCACAAAAACCACTCTCACAACTTCCGAAAGAACTCGCACGCTATGTTTGTGCTCCCTCCAGGAAGGGATGAGGACTCGGTCTCTCGAGTTATATACAAGTCGTTCATTTTCAAAAGTTATTTCGAGTTGGCCCTCAAGGATATACCCGATATAGCCTTTTTCGCACCACGGGGGTTCCAGTTCTCCTCTGCATTCAAGCAGACGCAATCTCATGTCGCCATGCTTTATTACTTTGTGGCGACCGTTGGCCATAGGCGTCTGCCACGGAACAGACACGAAGTTTATCATGTAATTCATGCGTTAGCTCCTTTACATGAAAACTTCGTACCGATAGTTGCCCACCACCTACCCGACCTCGGTTCTCAACTTCTACAATTCAGGAGCGCTGGATGGAACAAGACAAACGAAAGTTAACCGTTCCTTGCCGGTATTTCGGATTTGATGTTCTTCATTGCGGGGTATAAACACGACGTTGCCGGCTTTGACAGGGTTCCATTGCCCGTTGCCGTAAAGCTCGCCCTCACCCGAATGGATGAACATCTCATGCTCCCATTCATGTGAATGCTTCGGCGTGTTCCCTCCCGCAGCAACTTCAAAGACCCGCATGCAAAAATTATTCGCCTTGTCTTTCTTGCCGATGACAACTCGAGCTGCTATGCCTTTTGCTTCGGCACTTTCAAAGACAGTCGGTTCAACTTCGGCATAAGCCGTAATCTTCATAAGATCCTCCTCGAATGTTGCCCATGATTCGGAAATCTGGCGCAAGGACAGTGCCAATCGACTTCGGCACCCCTTGATCCGCATCCTCGGGAAAAGTTCTGCAATTGGAGTTTCACGACGATCTAGTTTGTTGCTAGCACCGACATGCCGGCGGAGACGGGGCTTGCCAATATTCAATAAATTCTCGGACCTCTTTTTTGGTTTCGATGATGCCGAAATGGCCTTCGAGAAGAAGATCGGCCTTCAAGTTGAGGAGTCTTGCCAACGAAGCCAGATACTGTTCTTCATCAGACAGGAATTCCGAATGGATCGGACCGCTGATGTCTTGCCCGAAAAGGACAAGTTGACCGTCAAGGTCTGTAGTATACACGACCGAACCTGGAGAATGACCCGGGCAGTGAATGGCTGTCACCGTACCGCTACCGACAGTAAGGGTCGATATTTGGCCCTGCAACTTGATATCGACGACAAACGGTTCGAGGTGTGCTCCACACCGGGCGGCCCCAGTAACACGGTCGTCGCCCGATTCGAGATAAATCGCATCCAACTCATGAGCCACGATTCGGCAGCCGTATTCGTCTCTCACGGCCTTGGCCCCACCGGCATGATCGAAGTGACAGTGAGTCAGCAGAAGGTATTCGAGTTGCACATCTGGTTCCAGGCATTCGGCAATGTTTTTTCTCAATTGCTGGTGATCTCGCCCACTTCCGGCATCAATTAAGGCTGCTTTGTCCCCGAAACGTACGAGGTAGGCGCCGGCGTCCGTGGGATCGGTCAGTCCCCTTCCACCAACTTGCCAGAGATTGTTCTCGATTCTTATTTTCACTCCAGTCACCTATTTGTACTGTGCAAAGGTTAATCGGCTCACTTTAATCTTCATCCCGACCATCTGACAATCCTCGGCGTCACTTCACGTCCTCCACCGTTTCGGATGATTGATAGGAAGGATGTGCGTTTCTTCGTGTTGTTGCCGAATAATCGGGGTTAAGTATACTTATTATAGTCGTGGCAGGTACAGCACGCAAGTAACACAGCATGGAGTGGGCTTCATTTGAGCGAGATGAAACCAACTAAAGCTGGTGCATTCACCGGCAGTGCCTGGTAACCAGAACTCCGAAAAACGTTCAGGAACATCTACGCGTACATCAAGCGACCCTTGGGCTCCGGGATGGGGCGACCTAATTCTTGGGCTGTTTCTATCCACTCCTCAATGATTGTTTGTACGTTGGATATTGCTTCTTGATACGTAGCCCCGTCCGCAGCACAGCCCTCCAACTCCGGGACTTCCGCAACAAAAGCCTGATCCTCATCACTCCAGTATATGATAACCTCGTAGCGATAATTAGCGGCCATCGTGTTCTTGACCTCTAACGCGGTAGTTAATGATTGCATGTCACACTTGCTTGACCTGGTACGATTTGGCCCTTCCGCCACTTTTGGGCTGCAGATTCAGTATCTCCTTCACCCCCTCTTTTTTGTGAAAATGTTATGACTTCCGCGGATTCGTTCCTGAAACCCAAGAGCACGGAGTAATGCTCGTATTCCTTCGAAACGTATATTTGCATCGAAGGAGCCACGAAGCATGCTGCCAAGGAGCTTCTCATGCTCACTCACGAAAGTGTTCCTTGCCTGAATTCGCCGAAGAAATACGCCCATCCTGACGGTTCAGCACAATCTTTCGCCATCTTAAGAACTCAGTTTTTCCCTTGCGTCCATTCGCAAATATCTAGAGGTCTTCTACAAAAATCACCCTCACCACTTCAGAAAGCACCCGCCCGCTATGTTTATGCTCCTTCCCGGAAGGGATAAAGATCCCGTCTCCCGGATTGTATACGAGCCGTTCGTTTTCGAATGTTATTTCTAGTTGGCCTTCAAGGACATAGCCGATATGGCCTTTTTCGCACCAGTGAGGTTCCAGATCTCTCGCGTATTCAACCAGACGCAATTGCTTGTCGCCATGCTTCATAACCTTGTGGCGAACACTTTTCATAGGCGTTTCCCAGGGAATAGACGCGAAGTCAACTTTGTAACTCATGGATTCGGCCCTCCCAGTACGGTTTGCTCCGCGTTCTCATGCTCCGGGAATGCATGCCCGGAAGCTTCACCTGCTAGGTGAACTCCACCCGGTGCATTCGCGGGGAAAGTCTCCGAAAATGGATTACCGAGCAGAGCCTGACAACTGGGGAAAACGGCCTAATTGGAGGCTGCATCGTTCAGTTGTCTGTATCGGCCTTTGTTGTCTATTCCCAGCGGCTTTGCTTGAAAACCTTTCACTCCTGTCTCTACACTGGAAGCTTCCGTGTCTACAGTGCTCTTCACTCGATGTAAAAAGAAAAAGACCGTGTTGTGGGCCTTCATCAAAATGTTGGTGCCCAACAACGAATCGATACGACTGAAGATCGGAGCGCCACCTACATTGACGACCCCGCCAATAAGAATGATCGCCAGGACGATAACGATGACGGCAACAAATGTACGCATGATTTACCCTCCTTTTGCGATGGAGCTAATCTGGTACTCCTTACTCTTGCAGGCTATTTCTCCCAATCCTCCAGATCGACACGACTTGGATCAATTATGGTGACTTTGGAATTTCGTAAAGCGAGCCATTTCCCACATTTCTTGCACTGAATTTTCACTCCGGTCTTCTTGATGATTTTTTCCACCGGGATGCGGCAATCATCGCAGACGATTTCGGCGCTCTCAAGAGAATCCAGCACGTACGCTTCCCAGATCTGCCCGCTGGAAGATTCGATTTCCAAAAGTCTCTTTACGGCCTCCACCATTGCAGCCGCATCTGAAGCCGAGAAGCTGTCCAGGGCGGAGGTGGACTCGATAGTTCCTACCAGTTTCCTGTAATCGTGAGCAGACCTTTCGCGCACCTTTGACCTTACACGAACGGAAGGCTTTTTTCGCGGCCATTGAACGTTGATCGTGTGGGAGCGGACAAAACCTTTCAATTTCTCGGGATAGGTCTTGCAGTACCATACTGCAAAGATGACTACCCAGATCATGATGCCGATAAGGATCTCCATTTCAATTAGTTCCTGAGCATCGGCCGGTTGCAACCTTCGAGTCGGCGAGAAGCTTAAGCTCCGCTATAAGACCCTCCACCTGGCGACGAGTGTCCTCCAACGAGCTGCCGTTATCCACAAGCCGATCCGCACGCTTCTTCTTCTCCTCGATGGGCATTTGAGCATCAAGTCGGGCACGGGCGTCTTCAAGGGACATTCCATCGCGACTTACCAGCCGCTCTTCCTGCACAGGCCGCGGGGCATACACCACTATAACCAGATCGCAAAATCGCTCCCATCCGCTTTCGTATAGTAGAGGAACGTCTACGACCGCAATTGGGCGACCTTGACGTTCCAGGTCTCTCAATCTTCGGTTCTGTCCCTCTGCTACTCTGGGATGGATAATGGATTCTAGTATCTTTCGTTTCGATCGGTCAGAAAAGACTTGTCGAGCCATAGCCTCCCGGTCAAGCTTGCCCTCGGCGTCCAGGAGATCTTCCCCAAAGGCCCGACGAATTTCAGCCAGGCCCGAGGAGCCCGGTTCAACAGCTTCTCTCGCCAGTTCGTCCGCGGAAATGACAGGAATGCCGGCCTCCCTGAACATCGTGCTAACCGTACTCTTACCCGACGCAATGCCTCCAGTCAATCCAACAACCAGCATTTCAAGCGCTCACCTGTAAATTGGAAATAAGCGGAATATGACCGTCTTGCGTGCTAATGTCCACCGGCTTATTGCCGGTCGCGGCAAAATATACTGAAAACCCGGGAGAATTTGTGCCAAGGCCACCCTTCCCCAACTTCTCGGACAAAGGGTGAGAAACGACAAGAATCCCTTCGCGCGTCTCCCGCGGATGTGAGATGGAAGACTGATGTTCTTTTCGAAACGAACATCGAAGGGCCAAAACATTGGCCTCTATTCCTTTTTCTTCAGCTCCTCCCATGCAGCGTCAACGGCGCGGTCGATCTTCTTGCCTGTTTTTTCCATCACATCCCGGAAAACGCTCCACTGGTCCTTTACGGCCTTGGCCATCCTTGCAGTCTGCTCTTCGAACAATTTGACCTGTTCCTCGCCTAGCCGACCCGTTGCCTCCCACTGTTTGTCCAGCACTTCCCTGGCCTGGTTTACGCAGAGATTGAAAGTGTCCTGAGTCACGTTGCTAATAGTCTTCAGCCTCGCCGTGAGTTCACTGAAGAAGCTATCCCATTCCAGTTTCTTTTCCTGCTGCAGAAGATCCCAAGATTGCTTTAGCCTTTCCGCGGCACGTTCAATGTCATCAGACGCCATTTTGCCGGACTGTTTCATGGTCTTTGCGGCCTGGTCCACGGCTGCGATGAACTCCTGCCTGGACGCTCCCCAACTCTTGCGAAGTAGGGATCGGGCCTCGCCGAGCATGAACATCCCGACGGTTCCAAGATTGTCCATTAGCTCTGTGATTGCATCCTTGATATTGCTTTTTTCCTCCATGGTCCCCTCCACTCTTGCCTCAAAGATATGGACATCCATATTGGTACGGTAACAGTTCATTAAGATGTCGTCAACACGGTTCGCGGGATTGTTCTTTCATGAAAGCCCCGTCGTGAGGTATTATATGCCTATCGTAACAACCCGTGGAGTACTCCCAAGGCAAAACCTCGGCGTCTTGTCTGCCTCTCTGCAACGTCATGCGTACGCCGAGTCAGTTTGCCTTCAATCTAGCCAACGGAACAGGCAGGACAAAACGCTATGGACGGGAAAAATCCGAAGGAAGCGCAGGCGGCCGGGGAGCCCGATCGATTGAGTACAGAAGACCAAGTGCAGAAGGATTCTCTTTCGCAACTGGAAGAGGAGCGCATACCCTGGGCAGAAATCATCAGCGAACCCGAACAGGGACCGTACGCGACAAGTGAAGAAAATCCAACCACCCGGGAAGGTCACCGTGTCAACATCTCGTTTGGCTACGGCTTTTTTTCGCGGATCTACAACATGCTTGCCGAAAGCAATCCGCATGGCCCCATGGAAGGCCCTCCGCTGGCCGTCCTTGCCCTGATTCTGCTTGCATTTATCCTATGGATGTCAACATGAGAGGGGTCGGATTGGAGAACCATACCACGGTTGTCATCCCCGCCTTTAATGAGGAAGACACCATAAGGGAGGTGGTGCTGGGAGTCAGGAAAAGTCTGCCGCACGCCAGTATCCTGGTGATTGACGACGGCTCCTCTGACTCAACAGCCTCGATAGCTCGAGAAGCCGGCGCGGAGGTGATCTCTCATCCTCTTAACAAGGGGAACGGGGCTGCCATCAAGACCGCATTGCGTACCATTGACGGCGGCCTGGTCGCGGTGCTTGACGGCGACGGCCAGCATGATCCTGAAGATTTACCGGCTCTCCTGAATGGACTGAACAATTACGATCTCGTGGTTGGGGCACGCTCCTTCACCTCGGATGAAGGATCCGTTTTCAGGAATTGCGGCAACTTCATACTGCGCAAGCTTGCCTCGTTTCTTGCGGAACAGGACATTCCGGACCTGACTTCCGGATTCCGCGCCTTTCGGCACCATATCGCGGCGAAATTCCTGCATATCTACCCGAATGGCTATTCTTTCCCCTCCACTAGCACACTGAGTTTTATAACTGCCGGTTATAATGTGGCTTTCATGCCGATTAGAGCCCGTCGGCGCCCGGCCCATACAGACAGCAAACTCCATCCGTTCCGGGACGGCTTCAGGTTCATCATGTTCATCCTTCGAATTATAACTATGTCAAATCCCAATAAGATCTTCTTCCCTACCGGCCTGGCCATGGTACTCGCCGGCATCGTCCTTACTATCCGAAACCTCATCCTTTTTGCCCAATTCTCGGGAGGCACGGTTCTATTCCTGGCCGGGGGTATGAACATTATTTTTTTCGGCCTCATTTTGGACCAGTTCGCGTTGCTCCGGCTTCAGGATCACGACTAGAAACTCGGGCAGGGTCCTCCAGATGTGCGGAATTTGCGGCATATTTCTACTCGATCCCGGCGATGTGGTGGCACGTCCGCTGCTCGAACGCATGAACCGTACCATGAATCACCGGGGACCTGATGACGAGGGTTACTACGTGTCGGGACCCGTCGGTTTGGGAATGCGGAGACTCAGTATCATCGATCTCGATGGTGGGCGCCAACCGGTGGCAAATGAAGACGAGACGATATCGATCGTATTTAATGGGGAGATCTACAACTACCCGGAATTGCGATCGGAACTTCTCGCCAAAGGGCATCGTTTTCGCACTCGCTCGGACACGGAAGTTATAGTCCATCTTTATGAAGAATTGGGGGAGGATTGTGTTTCTCGTCTGAACGGCATGTTTGCTTTTGCTCTCTGGGATTCGCGCTTCCCCCGCCTCTTCCTCGCCCGGGATCGTCTTGGAATCAAACCTCTGTTCTACTCGTACGAACCAGGCCGGGCATTTTATTTCGCCAGCGAAATCAAGGCGATTTTAACGACACCCGTCAGCAGACAGCCTGATTATCAGGCGTTGTACGACTATCTCTCGCTGATGTACGTGCCCACACCTGCGACCGCCTTCGCTGCGATCAGAAAGCTTCCTCCCGCCTGTGTTATGTCATGTTCGCCCGACTGGTTGGAGATCCGAGAATATTGGGACATTCCACTCCCGCGGATCGGTGAAGAGGAATCGACGAAAAATGATTATGAAGAAGAGATTCTCGACCTTGTCGAAACCGCAATTCGCCGGCAGATGATATCTGACGTTCCCCTTGGGGCGCTCTTGAGCGGTGGCCTGGATTCTACAACCGTGGCTGCGGTGATGGCTCGCAAGCTCCAGATTCCTTTCCGGACATTTACCATCGGTTTCGACCGAAGATCGTACGACGAATCGACCGAGGCCAGGCTGGTTGCAACAACACTTGGAACAAATCACCTGGAAGAAAAAGTCACTCCGGCGATGATCGAGTCCATTCCGGATCTTCTCAACTCGTTCGATGAGCCGTTCGCGGATTATTCGGCTATCCCGACCTTCCTGGTCGCGGAGATCGCCGCACGTTATGTCAAGGTGGTGCTTACCGGTGACGGTGGGGACGAGGTGTTCGCAGGGTATCCAACTCACGTGGCATACCGAGTCAGCCGAATTTTTACCATGATCCCACGATGGTTCCGGGAAAAGCTGATCAAGCCGCTGGTCATGGCCTTGCCCGCTTCCATGGAGAGAATAAGCTTCGATTACAAGGCCAAGAGATTCGTTTCCGGAGCCGATCTTCCGCTGGAGCGGGGCCATTTCTGGTGGAAAGTAATCTTCAGCGAAGAAGATAAGAACGATCTTTGCAATCGCGACTGGCTGCAAATGGGGTTGAGAGATAGTTTCGAAGTATTCGACCGACATTTCCGCAAAACACGGCATGCGGATCCGCTTAATCGTTTGCTGTATGTGGACGCCAAGACCTTTTTGCTCGATGACAATCTGGCTAAGGTCGATCGGATGACAATGGCCAATTCTCTTGAGGCCCGAGTGCCGCTCTTGGACCACGAGCTGGTGGAACGAGTGGCCCTGATCCCTCCGCGAATCAAATCCAAAGGCCTCCAGACAAAGCGACTCTTACGCAGAGCCGTGCGAAACCTATTGCCGCCTCAAATTCGTAAAGGCAAGAAGAAGGGGTTCACACCTCCCCTTCCCTTCTGGATCAGGGACGAACTCAAGCAACTTCTTGAAGAATTCTTTGCCGCGGACAGATTGAGGGCGACCGGTATGTTGAACGAAAACTACTGCCGGCAATTACTGGACGACCACATACGGGGGAGAAAAGATAACAACAGACAGATCTGGACCATCCTGGGACTAGTCTGCTGGCTGGAAAAGTATGGAAGTTGAACAGCAATAGTTGACCGCAGGTCACGTAGAAACCGCGGAGAATTCCGTTTTTTGCCGGATGTCTATCTGATGGAGCGTGACAGTTTCCGGCTTGTGACCGTTCTGTGGCATGTGGTGAGCCTCACGGAACGCGGGTGAACCGCATTGCTCAGCCCGGTGAGACAGGCAGGATGCCTGTCCCACTATTTTTTGTTAATTTTGCGTTAGCAGGCATAGAAATTCCTTGCAAAACAATGTTTGCCTTAATATAGAGTTGATCAGGCTACAATGTTTCAAATGCGCAATTCATTCAAAACAGCCGTGTGAACTTTTATCGGTCTGAGACGGAGGCTATCCTGGTTTGGGGGTATAAGACGAGCCTCAAATTTCGGCAAAGGAGCACCCTTGGTCGCGCTCCTATAGTCCACAACTTGGGCCGCGTATAGAACCTTCGGTTCAATCTGACGGGAGTTTCCGCCGAGGGGCTAAACAAAGTTTTTTTGGCCACGGTATCAATTGTGGACGATTACAAGATGGTGATCCTCAGCAAGCCTGCATAAGGGAATTAGGGTTTCGCTACGCCCGAGAGAATTCACACAAAACTAACATTTCTTTTACTACCAGGAAAGGAGGAGAAAGTGGATTCGGAGGATCAAAAACCAACGACAGACTACTGCGAGACCAAGGTCTGTGCTGATGAAGCCCCTCTGGTGCCCACTCGCATGGGGTGGAAAGAGCTATACCTGAAAGAGGATTGGTGGGCCATTTGGCTGGGGTTGGGCATCGTCTTGGTGGCCTTCTTCTTTTTCGCCGGCGGTTCTTCTATCAGGTGGATCGCCATAGCCCCCGGCAAATGGTCACATTTCGGCGAGTTGGGGAGCCATTTTGCCAGTCACATCCTGCAATACGTGGCCCAGTTCATCCTGTGGACGGTGATCTTCAGCATCAGTCTGAAGGCACTGGGGTTCAAGCTGTCCGAATTCTTACCGGCCTTCATCTTCATTTACGTGGTCTCGATCATCATTTTTATGATCGGCGCCTGGGATCAGGCCCACTATTACAACCTGGAGCCGCCGCTAGTGGCTCTGATATTGGGCATGCTGATTTCTAACTTGATCGGCTTGCCGAAGTGGATGGACTCCGGCTTCCGGGTGGAATATTACATCAAAACCGGGATCGTCTTGTTGGGAGCGACATTGCCCTTCACCCTGATCGTCTGGGCCGGTCCGGTGGCGATTGTGCAGGCGTCCATCGTTTCAATCGCTACCTTTTTGGTCATCTATTTTGTGGGCAAGAGGTTTGGGCTGGATCGACGGTTGTGCGCCACTCTGGGGGCCGGTGGAGCCGTGTGCGGCGTCTCGGGCTCCATCGCCATCGCCGGGGCGGTTGGAGCCAAGAAGGAGCATGCGCCCATAGCCATCACAATGGTGATCTTATGGGCCATTGTCATGATCTTTTTCCTTCCCCTGGTTTCCAGGGCCTTGCGCTTGTCGACCGGCGTTGCCGGGGCCTGGATCGGAACGTCGGAATTCGCGGACGCCGCCGGTTTTGCTGCGGCTCAAGCTTATGGAAACCTGGCCGGCGCCGTTCATGGTATAACCGGGACCCCGGATGCGGCGGTATGGGGATTCACCCTGATGAAGGTTGTAGGCCGCGACATCTGGATCGGCATTTGGGCGTTCGTGTTGGCGCTTATCGCCACCACCCGGTGGGAAGTCAAGGAAGGGGAGAAACCTCGAGCCGCCGAGATCTGGTGGCGCTTCCCCAAGTTTGTCCTGGGCTTTGCCCTGGCATCTATCATCATGACCGTAATAGCCAGCCATTTTTCCTTCGCCGACTACAACAAAATCGTTAAACCTCTGCTGGTTGACCCCATCACGACTTTGCGGACTTGGGCCTTCATTTTCTGCTTCTTCAGCATTGGACTCACTACCCGCTTCCGAGAACTCGCCGCCACCGGCTCTAAACCTTTCTGGGCCTTCACCAGTGGCGTCGCAGTCAACGTGGTTCTCGGATTTATACTGTCGGCAATGGTATTTGCGGCCTACTGGACCAGTTTGTCCCATTAAAATCTTGTCTCGGACCCGGCCCCTCGGATTTGAGAGGGGCCCGGGTTTCGCTCCAGTAAGTTCCTGTTCGCAGCCATCAGGCAGAAGACAGTGCAGAGACTGAACCAGGAGGCCTTATGCAACGCTCTGAACAAAAACCGCAGTGCCTTCAGTGCAGGCATTTTCGGAATTCCCCGGAGTATTTGGAATCCGTGTTCAAGGGGCTCACCACATTGAGTTCCGGGTACGCCTCGGTCAGGTGTGAAGACGGTATATGCCTGTTGAATGACCGGTATCTTGCTGCCAACCGAAGCTGCGATCAATTCGAGCCGCATCCGTCTTTGAAGGAGAACCGGTCCACAAGCGAAATCAAATCGTAGATAGTCCGCAAAAAGTGGTGAATCTCGCCGCACGCGGGATTCACCTCATCCGACGAAAACTAATACCAGTGCGTCATCAAACAAGTTATAATCCCGGGATATG
Source organism: uncultured delta proteobacterium (assembly GCA_963789265.1). GTDB lineage: Bacteria > Desulfobacterota > Desulfomonilia > Desulfomonilales > Desulfomonilaceae > CAWBBA01. The sequence goes on from CAWBKB010000001.1 coordinate 2,176,149, forward strand.
GTGGGGCATCCCGCGTCTCGCGGGACCGGTCCTACTGGATGCCCGTGTACGCGGGCATGACGGCAGGCAATCACGCCCAGGCGTGACTGTCCCACTAAAAAGACGGTGTCACTTGTTTGAAAGCGAATCGGTATAAATTGACCTCACTTCCCAAATCGCTGCTTTCCCGGTCGCCTTGACCTACTCTCTCTCTTAACTTAGATTTGGTCTTGAGAATGATGGCAATGCCGGCCCGGATTTGGTCGGGCATCCCGCGCGGAACGCGGGATCACCCCTAACTTCGATCCGGGCTATGTAGGGGCGGACACATGGGTCTGCCCCTACAATTGATGCCAGCGTACGCGGGCACGACAACAGGCAAACCCGCCCGGGCGCGACTGTCCCACTAAAAACACGGTGTTACTTGCATGAAAGCGAATCGCTATAAGCGGCTCCGGCTAGCGCGACCCGAGGCCAATTGATTGTGGTGGAGAGATTACCCTTGTCTTACCGGTTAAAGTTCTCCCAACTAATCAAGATATTACTCTTGGGCATTTTACTGTGCTGCGCTGTACTCCTCGCTGTGAGAGCAGCGATGTTCATGGGCTGGTACATATCGCGAGATTATCCCCTGGAATACCGGGAATTCGCGGTTATTTTCAGTACGGACTTGTTGCTCCAGGGCTACAACCCCTATTCCATCGCCCTTCAGCCCGTAGCAATGAACGCCTATGGGATCGTATACAACCTGCTCGTGCTGCCTTTTGCCCAGGTTTGGGGCTCCACTCCATTTGTGCATCGAGTGGTCTCTTGTTTCTTCATCGTGATGACTTGCGGCTGCCTTCTCTGGGGCCTTCGCCTGAGCCGGGTCTCCTGGTCCATGGCCACGGTCGCAGTTGCCACACTGTTCGCTTTTTTAGCCACAGGGCTCAGCATAGTTTCCCGTCCCGACAGTCTGGGGCAGTTCCTGTTTCTTGCCGGTATAGTGGTCCCCTTTGCGTATAGATACAGCGTCCGCGCGCTTGCAATCAGTATAGCGTTGTGCCTGCTGGGTCTTTTGACCAAGCCCTATTTTGTGCTCGGAGCCCCTTTTATGGCAGCGTACCTCTTTGCATTCGAGAGCAAGAGCAAAGGGCTGTGGTACGCTTTGGGTTTTGGGGTAGCCCTGACCGCAACTGTCTTCGTGACGAACGCACTTTGCGATAGTTGGCTTACAAACACAATCTTCAACCACCTGAACAATGACCTGAGCGGACAATATACCAGCGTGTCGCATCTCCGGGTCCAGATGTGGGTGCATGCTGAATCCATTTTGGGTTTTATTGCGGCATTTGTGTGGGCATACGGGTTCTCTGTGGGTTCGGGTGAGAGAACTTTCGCGGGATCCATCGGATCGCTCTTCAATTTCAAAGACTTCGATAAACCGCTCTTTGAGGTGAAGGGTGATCTACCACTCATGATGCTCGTGTTCGGCACGATCATAATGGTCTGGAAACTTGGTCTTCACACCGGTAATTGGCAACTTTACTATCATCAATTTATGACCCCTTTTGCGTTGTGGTTTGCGGTGGCATTTATAGACAGGCTGGAAGTCAATCGTCACTGGGCGGTGCTGTTGCCGTTGATCGCGAACCTTACGGTGCTCAACCTCTTCTACGTATCGGGTGACCTGGAGGATCACACGGAGGAATGGAAGGCGTTGGAACAGGTTGTGGCGAGCCACCACGACATGTACCACAGCGCAGGACTGGCGTATCTTATGAGCAAATACGGGAAACCGATATACAATACCGGACACGATGAATACTACGCGGCCGGTGTGCCGCACAATTTCACGGCAACGGCCGAGCAGTTCGCCTGGCAGTCAGAGATGTTCTGGCGGCAAATTGAGGAAAAGGCCCAACACAAGCAGTTGGACCTGATTATTCAAGACACCGGAGCAGGCTGGCCAATCGACAGGAATGTCTTAAAGAAAAACTATCGTCTCCTGGGATACATGCAAATGCCATTGCTTTTTGACGGCAATTGGCTGCTGGAATTGTGGATACTGAGACCGGACCAAAAAGAAAAGACACCCTGAGTTGCGAAGAGTTGCCAATCGGGCTTTCGTGGCCATGCCCATGGCACGCGCCGGACGGAGCAATCCCCTGTTCAGTGGGACGGGCATCTTGCCCGTCGACAGGCGGGACGCCTGTCCCACCACCCCGCCGGTGGCCAATGAACGACCCCGCGTCCCGCGGGGAGGCCGGCCCTACCGGTGCCCGTGTACACGGGCATGACAACATGTAGGGGCGGGTTTGAAACCCGCCCCTACCAAACTGTCCCACTGGAAACACGAAATCACTCGCTGGAAAGCGAATTCCTATGAAAACGCCCCGTTGCCGACCGGCAATCCCGCGCTCCACGCGGGACGGCCTACTAACGTCCTCATGTTTCTCTGTGGCTTTCTAGCTATGGTGGTTGGTACAAATAAATGATCGCGCCCAATCAAAATTACTTCTTGACGGCTTTGATGAGGCAGGTTACGCTGAAATAGGATAACTTGGAGTTGAGTTCCGAGACGCAAGATCCGGACGCGCAGAATTGTCGCCTCGGTTTCGAATTGAGTTACTCTCTGACAAAGACGAATTAATAACGTAGATTTTCTTAGTGCAACTGTTATCTATGTCTTTTGTATGACCGCACATTGGTATCAGAAATTGAATGGTGTTCTAAGCAATTGTCAAGGGAAATTGATTAGCGTAGTGATCCCGGTCTACAACGGTGCGAGCACAATCGGACCCTTGGTCGATACTCTTGTCGCAGGTCTGACCCCAAATAATTTGCAGATCGTGCTCGTAAATGACGGAAGCAAGGACAACAGCCATCTGGTTTGCGAAGAGGTCTTCTGCAAGTACCCTGAGGTCGTGACGTACGTGAGGCTCGCTCGCAATTTCGGAGAGCATAACGCGGTTATGGCGGGCCTAGGTCACGCCGCCGGCGACTACGTGGTGATCATGGATGACGACTTCCAAAATCCTCCCGAAGAAGTGGTTCTCCTGGTGCAGGAGGCCCAACGGGGCGATTTCGATGTGGTTTACTCTTATTACGATGAGAAGAAGCACCACTGGCTTAGAAATTTTGGCAGCAAGTTTAATGGATGGGTCGCTCGCTTCATGCTGCATAAACCGAGGGACCTGTACCTTTCGAGTTTCAAATGTCTGAACCGCTTTCTTGCAAAGGAGATCGTCAAATACGAAGCTCCTTTTCCATATATAGACGGACTGATTTTGAGTTTGACGGATAATATCGGGAAGGTGCGTGTGCGCCACGACGCACGTAATCAAGGGAAGTCCGGGTACACATTCCGAAAACTGGTACGTCTCTGGCTTAGCATGTTCGTCAACTTCTCCGTTATGCCTTTGAGGCTTAGTCTGCTGATGGGATTTTTGGCCAGCATTCTTGCTCTGGGCATGGCCGTGGAAGTTGTTTTGGAGAAGATTCTGAATCCAGGAATTGCAGTGGGCTGGGCCTCCTTGGCCTTCCTGATCCTATTCTTTGCCGGCGTCCAACTGTGCATCCTCGGCCTTATGGGAGAATATGTGGGTCGTACACTGCTCAACAGTAACCGTCTTCCTCAGTTCGTGATCAGATCGATTTCCGGATCGGACCACCCTCATGACAGCACCGGACTACAATGAAGCTTTCAAGGACAAGGCCGTCCTGATAACCGGCGGATTAGGATTTATAGGGAGTAATCTGGCCATAAAATTGGCAGATCTGGGGGCCAAGGTCGAGCTTCTCGACGCCATGATCGACGGGCTTGGCGGAAATTTATTCAATATCGAGCCCATCCGCGACAAGGTACATGTCAACTTCTCGGATGTCCGCGATCTTAATTCGCTGCGATACCTTGTTGTGGACAAGGATTACATTTTTCATTTAGCCGGCCAAAACGACCACGTGCTGAGTCTTAAGGACCCCTTCCCCGACATTGACATTAACATCAAGGGGTCCGCGACTCTCCTGGAAGCATGCCGGCGATACAATTGCGAAGCGCGGCTGGTTTACACGGGCACACGCGGAGAGTACGGTCCCGCGGTAAAGTTGCCGGTCAATGAAGAGGCGCCCCTTAACCCAAAGGGAATTTATGAACTGTCCAGCTTGACTGCCCAAAGACTTTTCAAGATCTTTTGCAATAATCACGGCGTAAAATCCACAACTTTAAGGTTGACCAACATTTACGGTCCTCGTGCACAAATGAAGCACAATCGTTTTGGAGTGGCGAATTGGTTCATTCGTCAAGCCATCGACGGCGGAATTATTCAGGTCTTCGGTGACGGCAAAATCATGCGAGATTTCCTGTACGTGGACGATGCTGTTGACGCTATCCTGATGTCCGCTTGCAATGACCTGGCGTGCGGAGAGATCTTCAACGTCGGCGTTGACAGGCCCAGCAACTTCCTCGAACTGGCCCAAGCGATAGTGTCAATTGCAGGTGCGGGCCGTTGGGAGTTTGCGCCGTTCACACCCGAGCGTGCGGCCCAGGAGCCCGGCCATTACTATTCAGACATAACCAAGATTCGTTCGATCGTCGGTTGGGTTCCCAGCGTAACATTGGAGGATGGCCTGCGCCGAACAATCGAGTACTACCGATTCCATAAATCGCACTACTGGTAAACCGATGCGGGTCCCGTTCCTGGAACTGAAAAGAGAATACGAAGCCATCAAATCGGAGATCCAATCTGCCATTTCAACTGTATTGGAAAGCGGCTCATATATACTCGGCCGGTGTGTGGAGGATTTCGAGCACCAATTTGCTGAATGGCTGGGAGTGCCGCATGCTGTAGGCGTGGGGTCCGGGACCGAGGCCCTTCACCTGGCCCTTATCGCAAGTGGGATCAAACCCGGTGACCGAGTGCTCACGGTGCCGAACACAGCGGTCCCCACGGTATCGGCCATCAGTTTTGCGGGTGGGCGGCCGGTATTTGTAGATGTCGATCCGGAAACATACACCCTGTCGCCCGACGAACTGAACCGCGTGCTGGAGCAATCTTCTTCGGCCAATTACAAGGCTATTGTAGCCGTGCACTTGTATGGTCATCCAGCGGATATGGATCCAATTTTGGAAGTGGCTCGCGCTCTCGGCCTCACCGTGATCGAAGATGCAGCACAGGCCACGGGAGCAATGTACAAAGGGCAAAAGGTCGGGACAATGGGAGACTTCGGGTGTTTCAGTTTTTACCCTACCAAGAATCTCGGAGCGTTCGGTGACGCGGGTATGGTCGTGACAAGATCCGCTGAAGCAGCCCACACGATCCGTATGCTCCGCAACTATGGAGAAAAGACCAAAAATGTAAATGTAATCCAAGGGTACAACAGCCGACTGGATGCAATCCAAGCGGCTGTTTTGGCATGCAAGCTCCCGTACCTTGATTGGTGGAATGGCATTCGACGAAGGCAGGCCAGGCTTTATAGTGAATTGTTGAAAGAATGCAAAGTTCGGCTTCCGATTGAGAGGAACTTCGCACAGCACGCGTATCATTTGTACGTTGTTCGGACGCAGAACAGGGACGTTCTCCGCAAACGTCTGGCTGAGAATGGTATTGAGACGGCGATTCATTACCCTCGGCCGGTCCACCTTCAGCAGGCGTACGCGCATCTCGGGTATCAGCAGGGCAGCTTCCCCGTCTCCGAACGAAACGCACGCGAGGTTTTGTCACTGCCGCTGTCGCCTTTCACGCGTCAAGACGAAATGGTGGCTGTAGCAGGAGCCATTCGATCGGCAGAGCAACGCAGCCATGGAAATTCACGAATATAGGACTATGTTTGACATTGAGACGGACTACTGGTGGTATGTGGGTCTCCACCAGCTCGTCCTGTATTTTCTGGGTCAGGTGAATACGGGGAAAGACCGGCTGGAAATCCTGGACGCAGGTTGCGGAACCGGCCAATTGATGAAACTGTGCCAAGCCGTCGGACTCGAACCGATGGGCCTGGACATTTCTCGGGAGGCGCTTCGATTCTCGCGGGTCCGCGGTCTCCGCACTCTAGTTCAGGGATCGATTTCCGAGATCCCGTTCCTAAGTGCTCAATTCGACGTTGTCGTATCTCTAGACGTGGCCGATTGCCTGGAAGCCGGCGAAATTCGCGGAACTTTGTGTGAAATGCACCGGGTTCTCAGACGGGGCGGCTACCTGATTCTGAACTTGCCTGCTTATAATTCACTCCGCAGCCGGCACGACCTTGCACAGCACATACTGCACCGCTTCAGGGCCGATGAACTTGGTTCGCTTTTAAGTGAAGTGGGCTTCCAACCGCACTTGTGCACATACCGCAACACTTTTCTGTTTCCGGTAGCCGCCATAGTACGCCTTCTGAAACGCCGCTCTGCACCAGGGCACGACACTTTACGCTCAGACCTGAAACCACTCCCCCACCCGATCAACGCGGCTCTGACCCGAGTGCTTGCACTGGAAAATTCGCTTATCAAGACGGGGCTGCATTTGCCGTTCGGCTTGTCGGTCTTTGGAGTCGCAAGAAAGCCGGCTTAGCCTCGACTTGCCTCCGACTTGCAGTCATCACAGCTCTTCACTAATTTGCCGCCGTTAGTGTAACATTCACCGGCATCCCACCAGGATTCGAACTTACCGCAGGAATTCTCGGCGCAGCAGCGATATCTGGTGTACGTAGGACCTGTACTCTTTTCCATGTCAATCCTCCACAAGATTTTTCTCTCATAAGTGGGCTTGTAGGCGCGTGGAATCTGTCACGTCATTTTGACAGCGCACCGGTACCACACTCCTTGCACGCTCACCCATGTAGATGCGGTCGGCCGTGCGGGGATTCAAAGAGCCTGCCCCGACTCTTCGGGAAACCCCGATCAAATTCGACGAGCCTAGGGGATTCAGCGTAATCATTCACTTACGAGCGATAAAGCATAGTCATTGCGAGCGAAGCGAAGCAATCTCTTCTTTTAAACGCCACTTAGATTGCTTCGGCGTTTTACTCCTCGCAATGACAAGGTGCAGAAGATCCCCCGCATAAGTGATTGATTTCGATTCAGCCCCTTTAGCACTTGACACCGGAGTGCCAGGGCTGCTATTGATTATTCATGATATGAATATTCGATATTGTGGCATAATGCAATACAGGATACCCAGCAATCCCGCAGACTAGCCACCCTTCCGCCTCCCGGCTGGAAAGTCGACTCACGGCTGATACCGACGACGCGATCTCAGAGAACTGTCGGGAGAGATGCGGAGGCTTCGTACGAGCCACATTTCGTAAGCTGAAGTTCGAATAGGAGGATGGGACCATGACGAAAAACTCGCGGTCAGCCTGTACTCTGCATAATAGCAATGCTGCTGACTTTTTGTTTGCCATCGGCCGTACTCGCCGCCGATTCCAACTCGGTCACTGTTTTCGCTGCCGCGTCCACGACGAACGCATTGAACGATATTGGCAAAATGTTCGCGGAGAAAGGCTTTGGCAAAATTGTCCCTGTTTACGCATCATCTTCAACCCTCGCTAAACAAATCGAATACGGGGCACCGGCCAATGTTTTCATTTCCGCAGACGAGCCGTGGATGAATCACTTGGAAAAACGAAACTTGATCGTTCCCGGCAGCCGATTCGATCTGCTGAGCAACAAGCTAGTTCTCATAGCCCCGGCGGATAGTGCAATCAAAAAAGTGGAAATCGGCCCGAAATTAGATCTTGCTGAATTGTTGGGGAATGGCAAGCTCGCTACTGGAGACCCCGATCACGTGCCCGCGGGCATGTACGCGAAGGCGGCCCTTCAAAAACTTGGACTGTGGAATAGCGTTGAGAGTAAACTCGCTCGCGCGGCAGATGTCAGGGGGGCTCTTGCGCTGGTGGAGAGAGGAGAAGCCCCTCTGGGGATCGTCTATTCCACTGACGCGGCAATCACGCCCAAGGTCAAGATCGTTGGTGTTTTCCCTGAGGATACTCATCCCAAAATCGTATATCCTGCTGCATTAATAGCGGGGAAAGCTTCGTCGACAGCAAAGAAGTTTCTTGAGTTTCTCAAGTCACCGGAAGCAAAGGCGATTTTTGAAAAGTACGGGTTCATCACGTTGAAGTAATGGAACTATTTCATCTTACCCCTCTCGAAGTGGAGGCTCTGCGGCTGAGCCTCTGGGTGTCTCTCTGGGCCGTAGCCTGTAGCCTGCCCCTCGGGATCGTGGCCGCTTGGCTGCTGGCCAGAGGGGACTTTCCAGGCAAGGCTTTGCTGGATGGCATCATTCATTTGCCTCTCGTGCTGCCGCCAGTGGTCGTAGGCTATCTGCTGCTTGTCACGATGGGAAGAAAGGGAATGCTGGGGGCCGCACTTTACGATACTTTCGGAGTATCATTTGCCTTCAACTGGAAAGGAGCGGCTCTCGCGTCTGCCGTGATCGCCTTTCCACTTCTGGTGCGCGCGATTCGCCTATCCATAGATGCGGTCGATCAGGGACTGGAGGACGCTGCCCGTACTTTGGGCGCGGGTCCTGTCAGAGTGTTTTTTACCATCACCATTCCTCTGGCGGTTCCGGGCATCCTTACCGGCATGATCCTCGGTTTTGCACGAAGCCTCAGTGAATTCGGCGCCACCATTACATTCGTGTCCAACATTCCCGGGGAAACAAGGACCCTTCCTCTCGCCCTGTACGCACTGACTCAAGTACCAGGCGGCGACGCACCGGCTCTCAGATTGTGCGCGATATCCGTAGTGGTGGCTATGTCAGCCCTTATGGCCTCGGAGGTTCTGGCTCGGCGGGTAGCTTCAAGGATGAAAGGTTGACCCTTGCTGGAGATCAAGGTTAGGAAGAAACTCGGCAATTTCACTGTGGATGTGGCCTTTTCCACGGGGAAGGCCGGGGTTACGGCTTTGTTTGGACGCTCCGGCGCAGGCAAGAGCTCTGTAATAAACATGGTTGCAGGGCTTTTTCCTCCCGACGAAGGACTGATTGCGGTTAGTGGTCGGAAGTTGTTCGATTCGGCGCATTCCGTGAACCTTCCTCCGGAAATGCGTAGATGTGGATACGTCTTCCAGGACGGTCGCTTGTTTCCTCATCTGACCGTCAAGGCCAACCTCGTTTATGGTATGAAGCTTGTGCCGCGTGCAGAGCGCTATGTGAGATACGATCAAGTGGTTGACCTGCTCGGCATCGGCCATCTCCTGTCTCGCAGGCCCGCAAAACTTTCCGGTGGCGAAAAGCAAAGGGTTGCAATTGGACGAGCCTTGCTGACGAGCCCAAGCATTCTCCTCATGGACGAGCCTTTGGCGTCCTTGGACAGCGCTCGCAAGGCCGAGGTATTGCCTTTCGTCGCTCGACTTCCTCGTGAGCTTTCCGTCCCTATTCTTTATGTGACTCACGCAATGGATGAAATCCTCAATCTTGCTGAAACGGTAGTGTTTCTTGAGTCGGGAACCGTCGTGGCCGAAGGCAGCCTGGAAGACTTGATGAGCCGTTTGGATCTGCAACACTTCGCCGGCACTTTCGATGCCGGAGTGGTCATCAGGACCGTGGTGGAGGGGCATGACAGACCGGCCGGTCTAACCAGTTTGCGCTTTGCCGGAGGAACTCTGAAGATTCCGTTGTTCAAGTCAGCCTATGGCGTCCAGGTGCGGCTTCGCATCAGATCACGAGACGTAGCCATCGCACTGACTCGCCCTTACGGCACAAGCATTCAGAACATTCTCCCTGCAACCGTGGAAGCGGTAGGAGAAACTGGCGAATCATTCGTGGATGTGCGGATGAATATCGGGTGCCCTCTGTTTGCGAGGATTACTCGGGCGGCAAGGGCCGATCTCAAACTTACTCCCGGGCAGCAAGTGTTCGCGCTGGTAAAGAGCGTGGCGATCTCCGGCGGGGGGGCAAACGGGCCGAATGACAAATAGTAAACGCGGCCCTAACGCGGCAAGGTGAGAAGATTGACTGTTCCGAAACTCCTTTTTACCTGGTCGAGGAATTGCGCAAACGATGCTCCACGACATCCAACTATTAGAAAAGTATAATTTTATAGTCCAACTGTGCCCCATCTTGACAGAAACCACACCTGGCCATAAGGTTTTCTGTAGATGGAAAGAATTCAATTACGGGGGGACGAAAGTACTTGGTCAAATATATCAAAGAGTTGTAATTATGCTCCCGCGTATAAATGAATGGTAACGGCAAACATCAAACTAGACAAGGAGAAGAACTATGAAACTTAGTATAAGAAACGCAATTAAGGGTAAAATTGCGGCAGTTACAGAAGGCATGGCAGTGGCTACGGTAAAGGTGGATATTGGTGACGGGAAGTCAATTACTTCCGTGGTGACCATGGACGCGGTCAAGGACCTGGGAATAAAAGTCGGAGATGATGTCACTGTTCTGGTGAAGGCAACCAATGTAATGCTGGCCAAAGATTAGCGGTGACTGCGAAGGGGGCTTGAATTGCGCTGGGATCTGCAAGGGTGACTAATTGCGCGCGGGAGCATGATTAGACCCTTTCGATATACTTCGTTGGTCATCCCCCGTGAGTTGCATAAAGTTTAGGAGTGGGGCTAGGCCTTTCAACGGCACTTCCGCGGATGACGCGGGATTTCCTGTATCCACTTGGTGCAGAATCGTTCGGGTGAAACCGGCAATTGAAAGATGCACCTGGGCGATACAACTTTCTCACACAGCCTTCGTGGAGCAACGGGAGGGCGACACACTCTCTCAGGAACTACAACACCTCCGCAGATTCGCCGAGGAGCCACAGGCGAAGTGCATATCCTTCGCGGTGCTACGACTTGGGTACAGATCCTCTCGGGAGTTACCGGCAAACTACAGATATTGGCGGGAGCCACTACGACGGCACATTCAGTGGCGGGCTTGCACGTTCCAGTGAAACAATTCCAACACTGGGCTTCACCTGAAAAGACCAGAAGCAATCCGGCCAATGCTATAACCAGTTGCCGCATACATCAACTCCCCAATCAGAAATCGAGCACTCAGCCCTTGTGGAAATTGTGGCGCATATTAGCACGATTTCGGCTCGTCCGCAATGCTTTAGAAGTTCATGCTGTAACCATTCAGTCTTGTGGGGCAGGCTTTCCGAAAGTGTCTCAAAACTAACTTGATGCCCAACATCGTGCCCCGATTAGGTCTCATTCGTACAGTCGTTGCCCTCACCCCAACCCTCTCCCAGAGGGAGAGGGAGCCGTACCAAAGAGGCTATTGGAGTCCCCTCGCCCTTTGGGAGAGGGTCAGGGTGAGGGGATTTCGTGTTACGATTTCGTCCTGTTCAGGGGGTTTTGAGACAGTTTCTTCCAACCTGCCGAGGAAACCTCTGTTCAGTGGCCGGCTGGAAAGCCCACCCCACGAAGCCATCCGCAACTTCCGGCTGTAACTGAATGCTTACTTCATGCTACCGACGGTGCACCGTAAAGAGGCTTATCTCCTGCTCCGGAAATCCGGCCACGGCAACCGTGGACCGCTTTTCAGCACATCGGAAGCCCGCATCAATCATGCGCCCGACGAAGCGACTAACCGCAAGCCTCTTTCTATCGGCAAGAATTATGCGGCCGCCGGATTTGAGTAACCGCGGGAAGAGTTTGATAAGCGATCCGTGACAAAAGTAGTCGTAGAGGATTTCAGAACCGCATACTATGTCGAAAGGTTCCGTATTGCGAGGATCCTCCCAGTCGAGGAGAGCGAATCCGGCCGCCTGTTCGATTAGTCCGTTGGCTTTTGCATTCATGGATGCGAATTGCAATGCCTCGGGGACATAATCCGTGAACAGAACCTCAGCGCCACGCAAGCCCGCGGTTATGCCGGCAAGTCCCAATCCGCAGCCCAGCTCTACCACACGCTGCCCCTGGAGCGACCGGCCGGCCTCCAGATATCGAGCAAGGGCGATTGCAGCGGAGGTGATTCCCCACCAGAATGAAATGCGCGAACCTGGTTCCTCCCGGTGCTGCGGGGCAAACATTCGCACGCGGAGGCACCCCACACGAATGGAAAGTTCATCCACAGTGGAATTTGAGAACACATCAGTTTGCATTTCTCTATGATATGATAATAGCCCGCGTTGATTCAACGCATGAGAAGAATGAAGTCTTCGCCCGCATAAGCTACGCTACGTTACGAATCTGGAGAGACAGACTAATGCGGAGTCTCCGTGTAACCACTCCGGCAAAGATAAATCTTTTCTTAAGAGTCCTGGCTCGCCGGCCCGATGGATTCCACGACATCGAGACCCTGTTCCAGGCCATCGATCTGTACGACGAGCTTGTCATTGAAGAGACCACAGGCACCGGCAGTTTGCGGGTTCCGGGTCGGCCCGAGCTTGAGTCCGAAGAGAACCTGATAATGCGTGCCTTACGGTGGCTCGAGCAGAAGACCGGTCAAGCGCTTCCCGTAAGGATTAAACTCGATAAGCGAATTCCGGTGGCTGCCGGACTCGGTGGAGGCAGTTCCGATGCCGCGGCAACCCTGGTGGGCGTTCGGTCCCTCTTCGGGTTGGACGTTGAGGATGAGGATCTTCGTCAAGGCGCCGTGGGGTTGGGCGCGGACGTGCCGTTCTTTCTTATGGGAGGTTCCGCTGTGGGGGAAGGCGTGGGTGAACGTCTGACTCCGGTGAACTTGCCCATGAATTACGGTGTCGTATTGGTATGTCCGGATTTTCAGGTATCGACAGGAGTCATCTTTCAGGAATTCTCCAAGATCTTGACAGAGGAAGGGAGGGAAGGTACATTGTGGCCCAGCCTGCAACAGGCCGCCAGAGTTGAAGATTTGCTTCATAATGATTTGCAATCCGTGACTGAGGGGAGGCATCCGGAACTTGCAGAAATACGGCGGTCAATGGAAAATGCCGGGTTCAAGGCGATCCTGATGAGCGGAAGCGGTCCCACGTTATTCGGGCTGGCCGAACGAGCCGAGGTGGACTACATCAAACGACGCCTGCCGCCGGAACTTAAGACACTTGCGGCCCGACCTGTGCGTCGCGGCATAGTGTTACATTGAGCGGCCCGTCGACATCATCAAGAGTCGAACTCCATCCAAGGGGACTACTGGGGCGTCGTCAAGTGGCAAGACACGGGTCTTTGGAACCCGCATTCGGAGGTTCGAATCCTCCCGCCCCAGCCAACAACATATTGTCATCATTGAAAGTGAACCCCTGAAAAGTTGTATGCATTTTGTACGCAAATTTTTTCGGGGGTTCTTCGTTCCAGGAATTATCCTGCCCAAAATATCCTTGTCCATGTCTTATTCCCGCCAGCATGATGAAGTCTTACAGATTTGGGGAAAGTATAAGTAATGCTTATGCTTCGGCGAAGACGGAGACCGATCCACACGGAATAATAGAAAAATCAGGCGGGTTCCCTCTCGTCTAACTGATAAAGCTAATGGGGGAAAATGCTCCTTACTTGACTTTGTTTCGTGTTCCCCGCCGCTCGGGAAAAAATACCCCCAACGAGTTAGGAGATAGTTGGGGGCTACAAGTATGGCTACGAAACAAGTCTTCGTGTCGCTATATCGTCTCAGGCGCTTCCTAAAACGGAAACGCCGTTGGCGATCTGTGAAGTCAAAAAAGTCTTTAATTCTAGTACGTGACCTCCTCCTTCTGGACCACTCAAAATGCGTAGAGAAAAGAGAGACCACCGGCAAGAACATATGACGTAAAGGTCCCAGAGGCCTCCCCGGAGTTGTTAAACGAAACAAAAGGATTGCTTTGCGCCCCCTGAAAATTTTCACTCCCACTGCCACGAATTGAACACCAGCTCCCCTTGAACCACAAATTGCACGCCACATTCGCGGACGCTTGGACCCGGTAATCGCAAGTGCCCTCAAAGGAGATACCCCCGCGCTTAAAGCTGTACTGCCAACCCGCGACTTCGGCGACCAGTGGCGTGAATGTTGCAAATAAACTGAACGGAATCTGCACGTCGGCCCACGTGTACGGGCTGAAGATAAGGGTGCTGGTGAAATTCATGCCATCGACGCGCAACCCGAAGTACGGCACCCAGAGCTTTGTAAGCACATCCGAGGAGTAACCGGAGGGAAGATTCATCACAAGAAACTGGTTCAGCGCGCCACTTTGATCCTCGGGCTCTGCGAGTCCCATAGACAACTGTTCCGCTTTGACGCCCCCGACAACGGCAAAATTGCTACTGATGTCAAATGCGCCTCCGCCCCCGACACTCCACCATTGAAAGCGAGTTCCTTTCCAGTTTACGGTGGTAGGAGCCGGGCTCGGCAAGGATGGTGTGGTGACGCTAACCGATTGACTCGCGTTTCCCTCCGCGGAGAGGAATAGAGAGACCCCTCCTAGACGTGCATCGACCCGTAGGCCGCCGACCCAGACATTGGCGTCCTGCAATTTGAAGTCGAGGGGGTATAAGCTCACTAAAGGTGCCAATGGAACCGGCAGGGTCATATTGACGGCCATATGTTGGTACCCGACCCTGAGTGACGGCACAACCTGAACACCCCCCACATTGGAAACGCTCATGCCCTGAAAGGGAAGCAGTCCCTGCGCCGTACAAATTGCCGGAACACAGAGAACCAACACAAGAGCCCACACCCGACCCATACTCCTCCCCATAACTTACCTCCTGGCAAGCCGAACGCTCGACGACCGACTTCGTCGTAGCTTAAAAATAGAACGAGATACTGTAACATGTCCTTTATACTGTGGAACCCCGGCTCTGTCAAGGAATTCTTGCAGGTGTCCGCTCTGCCCTCTGACGGTGTAGTGAAAAGCAAGCGGTCATAGCAGGTCCTTTGACCTTTCATATAGAAGGTCTCCTGTTCATTTCAGCCGAAATTAATTGGGCAACCCATGACCAGGCAGGCTCCCGGAAGTTCGTCGCAATAGACCGCGCTCACACTTCAAGCCCATTCACAAAACACAACGGATCTTGCAGAAATTAGAGTTTGTCCGGCAATGAGGCCAAGCGAGGGGGGAAGGTCCATCCCGGCAACTATGACACCCTTTCTGTGGGATGCCACGAGCCGGGACAGACAGTTTCGCCGCTCTGCCCCTAGACTACCGAAGGCAAAGAGCGGCGGCTTTGGGTGGCGATTATGGGAGAGCCTCGGAAAAGACCGTCTCAAGCGGTCTTTTTGGATTTGCCACAGGCACAGGGTGGAAGAAGGGGCTGAGCTGGGCGATGTCCGGAGTATTCTTGCCGGTCCCAGCGGCCCTTTCTGCTTGGTCCACGGCGCTAAAGCAATTATTAGCACCTATCTTGTACCACCCATATGACGGAATCCCGTTAGTGACTCCGACTTGTCCGGTCATATTTCGAACCACGCAGTATCTAGCTGCGTAGACTGACGGCGCAACCACTGCTGTCACTGCAATTAACGCCACAAGGGCTAACCCGAGTTTGGTCATTGTCAAATTCTCCTTTTATGGCAATTATCACGGTGGCGTCACCGCTTCTACTCATAAATAGATGCGCCTCCTCACAAAAGGATCCACACTTTTTCATACGCAAGATACCTGGAAATAGCAGTAGCTAGGAGATTGGTGAGACGATTCCTGAATACGATTTTCAATCGTGCATTCACGTCATTCCCGAGGAACGCCGACTCCAGCAAGAAATTCACCTCGAATCGCGAACGCCATATTGAGCGGTAATCCCCAAACGAGAAAAAGCCCACGGCGAAACCGACGGGCTGCACTCATTAATTGCTGGCTGTCATCAATGAGGCTATCAATAAACGGCTGTATAATACCATAAATACAGGTAAAAAGCAACGATAATCTGCGTGACTCTATAACCATTCACTTGCGAGCGGCGAAAGATTGTCATTGCGAGTCCCGCGGGAAAGCAATCCATTCCTTTAAACGCCACTTAGATTGCCGGTGGGACGTCCCGCGCGGAACGCGGGATTGCCCGTCATCCCTAATAGACAGGCTGGAAGCCTGTCCCACCATGCACTCCTCGCAATGACAAGGGGCAGAAGACCCGCGCGTGAGTGCATGGTTACGTGACTCTACTTATGCATGCAGTGCCGCCTCAGGGCTGATTCGGGCACCGCCCCTTCACGAAGCACCCTAAAATCGCCATCCAGAGGTTCTACGATCGTGGATGGTTTCCCCCCCGGCGTGGGGCCCAAATCCAGGACCAGATCGACAGCCTCACGGACCTCTTCGGCAATCTTCGAAACTTCATCCGGGTCAATTTCATGCGAGAGGTTCGCACTGGTGGCGGTCACCCATCCACCTGCCATAGCTGCGACGATTCGGGCTGAGCATTCGGGAGGGACCCTGACCCCGATCTTACCGGTAGAGCCTGTCAATAGCTCGGAAATCTGTCGGCAGGGCTCCAGAAGTACCGTGAGACTGCCGGGCCAGAACCGATCTGTGAGCTTACGGGTCAGAGATGACATCGGGCAAATCACATCGTTTACCGCGGCCTCGTCGCTTGCAATAAGTGGCAGCGGCTTTACTAGGGCTCTGCGTTTGACGTCAAAGATTCTTCGTACCGCCTGGTCGTCAAAGGGGTTTGCTGCCAGGGCGTAAAACGTTTCCGTGGGCAGAATGACCAGCCCACCGGAGAGAATAATCTCGGCGGCTCGGCGATGGAGAGATTCTGACTCAGACATTTTGTCCTTGAACCTGACGCGCCGGGTGGATGCCACGGTTACACTATGGATGCTCGACAAATTACCCTGTTTGATAAATTCGGCCCCGTATTCTTTGATTCAAGACAATGAGAGAGAGTTCGAGATCGCCGTAATGGTGGGACAGGCATCTGAAACTGTCTCAAAACCCTTGAACACGACGACATCGTAACACGAATGCCCCTTTTCCCCGGCAATGAATTACCGGGCTACTGTCCCCGGTCCCTACGGGACGCCGGCATTTGAGCCCCATTGGGGCGATTGAGAGTAGACCGGTACTTTAGTGCCGGGCAGCCATCGTGGCACGATGCTCGGCATCAACATAGTTTTGAGACAGTTTCATCTTGCCTGTCTATAGGGAATGACAGGCAAGATGCCTGTCCCACGACACCTCAATGCTGAGAAATAATCCCTTTACCGCTTTTTTACAGGCAGCTCGATGACAAACTTCGCGCCGCCTTCAGCATTGTCCTTAACCCTTATAAAGCCGTGGTGGTCTGAGACAATGGTGCTCACTATGGTCAACCCCAGTCCTGTCCCCCCGAGTTTTCTCGAGAAATAGGGCTCAAAGACACGGTCTCGGTCCCTGGGATCGATGCCGCCGCCGTTGTCATCCACCTCGATGGAGGCTATTGAAAGATCCGCATCGTAGGCCGTGCCGACCGATACACTTCCATTGTCCCTCGCTGCCGCGGCTGCATTGTCGAGCAGATTCATCATGGCTCTCTTGATCTGCTCCCCGTCCAGGTCGAAAACCGGCATCAATGGATCGGGACTGAAACAGAACTTTATACTATCGTTTGCAGGTCTATATAGATTAACCACTTCCTGGATCAGAGAGTTCAAGTCATTGGGGACCGGATTCGCCGACGGCATCCGTGCGAATTTCGAGAATTCGTTTACCATGTTCTTCAGTTGCTCGACTTGATCGATAATGGTCCGAGTACACTGGTCCAAGATAGTTGTGTCGTTTCCAAGTAAGCCCATGTACTTTCGTCTGATCCGCTGAGCGTTTAGCTGAATCGGTGTCAACGGGTTCTTGATCTCGTGTGCGATCCTTCTGGCGACCTCTCTCCACGCTGCCATGCGCTGGGCTTTGACCAGATAGGTCATGTCCTCGAAAACTAGAACTACGCCCAGGCCCCGACCATCTTCATCCTTCAGGCTATTTGCGAAACACATCAACGATAACGCCTTTTCAGGGAAAGAAATAGTGATTTCGCGGTCGATGGTGCCAGCTTCTGAGGCAGTAACATGTTCCAGAATTTCTACCACGGGAATCGCAGAAACCGCGGGAAGCACCTCCAGGAGCGGTCGGCCGAGTTGTTTCATTTCTATGATGCCGAGGAGTCTTACTGCGGAATTATTTATGGTGGTCACTTTTCCTTCTGCATCGACAGATAACACTCCCGCGGCTACATTTTTCAGGACAGTCTCCATGTACTTTCGGCGACTCTCGAGATCTGTGTTGACTCTGATGAGTTCGCTGCGGCCTTTTCGCAAGTCGGCCGTCATCTTGTTGAAAGACCGGACCAGAACGCCAAGTTCGTCATCTGCCGTGGGCTCGATATAGACATCGAGGTCGCCGGCCGCAATCTTCTCGGTTCCTTGTGCCAAACCAAGGATCGGATCGGTGATGTCCCTTGCTATCGTCATGCCGAACCAGAAACCGATAAAGATCACGAGCAACGCCACCATGAGCAGAATGAGCACATAGATGGTCTTTACCGGACCTTTCATCCTTTTGGCCTCTTCGTAATCGCCAAACGCGTTTGATATCGAGAACAGCCGGCTCGCCAGCGAGGTGGGTAGGTAATAATCCACAACCAGCGCCGCTTCAACTGACCCGGTCTTATCATTTCTTATAGGAGCGATTCCGCGGATTAGATCGCTGCCCCCGTCCAGGGGGATTATCTTTGAAGTCTTGTCGCCGTGGAAACCGATCTTCAGAAAACTGTGCTCAGGGGACGGGATTGATATATGCTTCAGAGCCGGATCTTTTCTGACGATTGGTGCGGACCCATCACGATAGTGAATCTGGACCGAGCCAAGGCCCTCAGCGACACGCCAGGTCTCGATGGTCGATCCAAGTGCTGCACGTTGCGATTCGGCAAGCTCCGAGCTGGATGTCACGCGGGCGGCCAGTTTGTCAGCCGCAGAGAGCACTTTTTCCGAAGCGCTCTGATAATAGGCCTGTGCCACAACCAGTGCGGATTGAAGGGATTCTTCGACCTGGGCTGTGAACCAGCTTTCGATGGTTGTATGGAGGACACCGGCACTCGTTATGAAGAGCACCACAGTCGGCACCAGCGTCAAAGCCACAAAGGCCAGCGTCAGTCGAGTCTTGAGCCGCGAACCGAGCACTCGTCTGCGCCGTTCAAAGACCAACTTGAAGAAATTGCGAATAAGGAAAAAAATTACCAGGATCAACAGGAGAGTTACTATCGACAACAGAGCAAAAATAAGAAGGTGTCCGGCAAAGGGTATGTCTTCAGAGGACCGGGCGATTTCCGACTCCACAAAGAAGATCGCGGCTATCAGAATCGAAGCCGCCAAAGCGACAACAAGTTCGCGCCGCCTCTTTTTCTTTTTCAGCTCTGGACCGGGAGATTTCACTCGCCTTGTCCTGTCATCTCAGCCAGTTTGTTATCGTCAAACCCGAAATGGTGACCCACCTCATGTATTAACACGTCGCGAAGCGTGTCAACCACGTTTTCAAGTCGCCCGGCCGCACGAATGATAGGTCGACGGAAAAGGTATATCCGTTCCGGAAGACCGTCCACTGCAAAGAAACTTCTCTGCGTAATCGGAGCTCCAACGTACAAGCCAAGCAAATGCCAAGGGGACTTCACCCCTACTGACTCAAGTGTTTCACTGTCGGCGAAATCTTCCACTATTATCTCGACATTTTCCATCTTGGCGCGAAATTCGTCAGGCAACTCTTCCAGTGCCTGGGCCACATGCTTGCGAAAAAGCTCTGGATTCACGGTTATTCGGTCCTGGTCGTCAAGTAACATTCGGGAAATCGGTTCTTGATTCGGTACACGGACGTACTGATGCGCAATCAAAATGCGATCCTGCCACAGTTGGGCTTGATGGCCGTTTCGAGTGGCTCTCCGGAGCGCGGTCAGGCTGTGGCAGTCACGGCCTGGAGAATCTGCGGAAAGCGACCCAAACCCCGGCGACGAGATATTGCTCGCTTGCAAACACATTGCCATCATCCGGGTTGACCGTTTCGGTTCAGCCCCGGGCTGATGGGTCCCTTGACACCGGCAGCGGCCTACAGGCATAAGATGTACCAAAAAATGGGAGCGATGGGAAGGTGCGAGGTACCTCCACGGGAAAGCAGGTTGTCATTGTCGGCTTAGGAAACCCGGGGAGGAATTATGCCCTCCACCGCCATAACGTGGGTTTCATGGTGATTGACGAACTCGCCCACGAAGCCGTAAGCGCCTGGAGGGACAATCGGAAGAAAGCCCTTGTCTGCGAGGTCAAAATTGAGGCGGCAACGGTGTATCTCGCGAAGCCGCAAACGTTTATGAATCTCAGCGGTCATGCTGTGGGACCTATTTTGAAAAGCCTCAATGCCGACCCGGGTCGAATGATCGTTATCCACGACGACTTGGATTTGCCGATGGGCAGGGTGCGTATCAAAGTCGGTGGCGGAGATGGAGGCCACAAGGGCGTACGTTCGATTGCGGATTCATTGCGATTTCGAGATTTCATTCGAGTCAGAATGGGGATTGGTAGGCCGCCTGAAGGTACTCCGGCGGAAGAATTTGTCCTCAGCTCGTTTTCCCGTGACGAGGAAGGCCTCCTGGGAGACATGATTCAGGTAGGAAGCCGGGCCGTACGCCTTGTCGTGATGCACGGGGTTGAACGAGCCCAAAATATGTTGTATTCTGCAAGAATAGCAGAGCCACCAAGGGTGTTGCAGTCCTGAAATTGGTTTTTCTCTTGCGCATGGCTCAGGGTTATAATAAAGTAGCACGTCTTTTTCTTGAGCGAACCTTTGTCAGGGGGTATTTAAATGAACGGAACGCTGGTGAGCGAGGATCATGCTCCATTCCGACGAATCCTTCGCCCGGTGATAAGAGCCCTGAGGACAGCTTATATCCAGGGAACCACCGTAGTGAAGCTGATGCCGTCGGAGAGAGCCATCCAACTCTACTATAAGTATCGTCGTAAGAGTTATGACCTTCAATGGTCCATGGATCCAGGCTACAGGAAGGGCCTCAAACGCCTCATGGAATTGACCATCGAGGAGAACGATCGGGTTCTGGATGTCGGCTGCGGTACGGGTTCCGCCACCGTGTTGGCGGCGGCCGTGGCCCAGGAGGTCGTCGGCATCGATCTTTCTCCGGATATGATCGAGTTGGCGGAAGAGAAAGTCCAAAAGAAATGTCTGGAAAACACCTCCTTGACCGCAACTTCGGTCGAAGACTACTCGCCTGATATGCCTTTCGACAAGGTCATAAGCTCCTTTATGATCCCCCATGTCAAACCCGGCTTTCGCCCGGCAATCTATTCATGCATGTATAGCTTTCTTAACCCCGGGGGCTTGGTGGGATTATTCGGATCCCGAGGAGAGGTGTGCGACGTTTACGAAACCCGCGAGGAAATTGAAGAGAATTTGACTCGAGCCGGATTTGAAGACATTGTACTATACGACGTCTATGACATTTACCGGATTGCTCTTGCCCGCCGGCCTCTGACCTAAGTACAGCGTTTCATAAATACGGTGCCAATTGCACGGTTGCGCCGGCGTCCCTGCCGGCGTTTCTCGAACACAACCGGCACTGAGGCCGGTCCTGGATTCCCGCGTACGCGGGAATGACGGCTATGGCACCACAATACGAGACCGTATTTGTGAAAAGGATTACTAAGTTCCGCACGAAAGGTCGGCCCCGTTTCAGTAAGAATGAAACGCCCCCCAGCCCAGATCGGGCCAGGGGGGCGTTGGTTTTACGGCTTTATTGTCGGAAGCGGGATGAGTACGTTCAAAAATCAGGAGTGAGGACAATTCGCTTCATCAAGCCCCCACTGTGAGCCTGTTCGAAGGCTTCTCGAATGGTTGACATCGGCCGTTTTTCCAAGAGCGGGTCTATCTGGATCTTGCCATCTTGAACCATCTGGAGGACCTTCGGGTAGTACTTGGGAAGGCAGCCCCACGTGCCGATGATTTCGGCGTCAAAGGCCATTAGGCGTGAGAGCATGTAAGTATTCTTCGCAGTGCCAAAGCCGACTACTATAAGTTTTCCAACGAATCCCAACAGCCCGAGCGCGAGGTCTTGAGCGGGCCCGGCTCCGGTGCACTCGAAAATCTTCCAGCCCACGTTGTGCTTTACGCCGGCCTGTTTGGCCACTCCCTTGAATTCTTCTTGAACTGCCTTGAAATCTTTGTCTTTGATATTGATCGCGTAATCCGCGCCCATGGAAAGAGCCCTCTTGAGCTTCTCCTCATGTCGGGCGAACCCCACAACCGGCTTCGCACCGAAGGCTCTCGCCACCTGGGCCATGTAGACCCCGACTCCGCCGGTAATACCCGTTATGATGACAGGGTCCCCGGGCTTGAGCTCAGCCCGGACGGCAGCCTGATATGGCGTAGTTACAGCGTCGGCTATGACGGCATAATTCTCGAGAGGTCGGCCTTTGAGATCCTCGATCACACAAAGGTCCTCCGCGGGAACAGGGATGTGGCTGGAAAAGCCACCATAAATCCCCAATGAATTCCCGGGCATTTTCTGTGCTAAGCAGCGGTTGTTCCGCTCTTTAGTGCATATATCGCAGTTGTTGCAGGGCATTACCGCGGGCACAATCGCTTTCTTCCCCATCCACGATTCGGCCCCGGCACCTGCCGCGACCACCGTGCCCGCAATTTCGTGGCCAAGAGTAAGCGGCGGCTTGGTCACCGTGGGAACACCGTCGTAAAAGTAGGACATATCAGTGTGACATACCCCGCAACCCGCTATTTGGACTAGAACTTCGCCTCGGCCGAGTTCCGGGACGGGAATTTCAACCTGTTGCAGCTCTCCCGGAGCCGTGACTTTTCGGGCTTCCTTGTCGTATGTCGGCCCCTTTACCATTTGCCAAGTTTGGATCTTGTCGGGAACACTCACCGTTGCACCTCCTGTTGATGGCTGGGAACGCATTGGTCCGTTTTTGATGATGCGACGAATGGACGATGGGTCAAGAATAAGTTGAGTTCAGCAATCGGAACGCATCAACCCCAAAATATTGTGTCGAGGCCATTTCTGTCAAGGGAAAACTTGGACCTGCCGACCGGCATCCATGCTGAAGCTAGTAATTTAGTTTCAAAGGTGAATCATGCGCCGGGGCATTTAATGCCCATAAAACTTCTGTTCACTATGCCGAACTTATACTCGTCTCTCTCGAATAACCCGGGTCCAACGGGATCAGTACGCATCCAAATACCGCCCGAACAGATCCATCAGAATGCGTGTTCGCGGGCCCGGTCTGCCGTTTCCAATCACCATATCGTCTATTCGAACCACCGGCAGCAGATTTCGCGTGGTGGAAGCAAGGAATGCCTCCCGAAACGAAGCCAGTCGGTCCAAATACACAGGGGCTTCCCGAATGCTCATTTCCTTGGTTTGCGCCACAACTTCCAAAACCACTCGGCGCGTGACGCTATCCAGGATCCTCCCATCCAAAGGCGGGGTAAGAATGTCTCCCTGAGAATCAACAAAGAAAATCGTAAAGGTCGAACCTTCCAGGACGGTCCGAACGTCGGGCGGGAAAACAAATAGGACTTCGTATGCGTCATGAGACGGAACAACCGTCTGGTGAGCCAGAATAGCACCCACATAGTTCAGAAGCTTTACGTCCGGAAACATTCTTTGATATGGGAATGTGGCCAAACTAACGCCCTTCTCATAGCATTCCGCTGGGGGCGAAATAAGTTCCTGAACCGCTATGTAGAGGTGGGCGCCCGAACCGGATTGGTTCATCGTGCTCCCGGCGAGTCCGCCACTAAAGATGACATCGATAAGCAGGTCGCTGTTGATACCGGCATCACGGTTCTTTTTAACCACTGCGGTCAGAAGGTCTCGGAGTTGCTCTTTAGGGACAGGCGCTTTCATGTATATGCCGGCGGCGGAGTAATAGAGACGGTCCAAATGATCTTCCAGTCTGAAGATCTTCCCCCTCACTGTTCGGCATGCAGTGAATATCCGATAGCCGCGGATCGTCCCGCTGATGTCGTCCAAGAACGGGAAAACCAATTTCGAGGTTTCTACAAATCGATCTCTTTGGTACGAGATAATAGGTACTATCCTCCGGCGGCACGAAAAGAGAGCCGCTGCCTTATACACTACCATTGTCATCAGGCGGCTTTTCCACAGCACTTCTTATATTTCTTCCCCGAGCCGCACGGACACGGATCGTTGCGGCCGATTTTTTCCGTTTGGCGTCGAACTGTCTTCGGCCGCGAATCACCGCCCCCCGAGTCCCCATGCGAAAGGAGCATATCCTGTTCACGGGACGGAGCCAATTCCTCGATGTCGTCGGCGGACGCTACACGGACCAGGAACAGATTTCTGACAGTCTCTTCCTTGATACGATTGCTCATATCAAGGAACATCTCGTAACCCTCCTTCTTGTATTCTTGAAGAGGATCCCTCTGACCGTAGCCGCGCAGTCCGATGCCTTCCTTCAGGTGATCCATACTTAGCAGATGGTCTTTCCACTGGGTGTCCACGGCCTGGAGCATGACGAATTTTTCCAACTCCCCCATTACGTCCGGAGTCAACTCCTGCTCCTTCCGTTCATAGGCTGAGTGCGCCTCTTTGAGAATGTACTCTGTGATCGCCTCGCGAGTCTGTTCCTCAGGAGGGAGTGAATCGAACTGGAACCGGACGCCGAACTGGCCCCACAGCGCCTCCACGAGTCCGGGGACGTCCCAGTCGTCGTAATGAGGCTGTTGGTTGGTAAAGCGCTCCACCATTTCCTCCACCATGTCTTCAATCATGTCCTGGATCGTCCCTTTCAAATCCTCTCCGCCCAGGATAAAACGACGCTGGGAGTAAATGACCTCGCGCTGCTTGTTCATGACATCGTCGAATTCGATTAGATGTTTACGAATGTCGAAGTTGTGGCCTTCGACTTTCTTTTGAGCGTTTTCTATGGCTCGGGTCGTGTACTTGTGCTCTATCGGCTCTCCATCTTCCATACCGACCCGTTCCATTATCATTTTTACTCTCTCTCCCCCGAAAATCCGCATCAGGTCGTCTTCCAGGCTGAGATAAAATCGGCTGGAGCCGGGGTCTCCCTGCCGCCCCGACCGGCCGCGCAACTGGTTGTCAATCCGACGTGACTCGTGGCGTTCCGTCCCGAGTATGTGGAGACCGTTGGCCCGGATGACCTTTTCCTTTTCCTCTTCGCACTTCCGCTTGAGCTCCTCCAGAAGCTGGGTGAACTCTTCCGACCCTTCACCCTTCTTCGATTTGGAGCGAGCCAGGAAGACGGGGTTGCCGCCTAGTATGATGTCGGTTCCTCGTCCGGCCATGTTCGTGGAAATTGTGACGCCCTTGTAACGGCCGGCTTGGGCCACGATTTCAGCCTCAAGCGCATGGTTTTTTGCATTGAGGATGTTGTGGGGGATACCGAGTTTCTTTAGCCTTCGGGCGAGATATTCGGATTTTTCGATGGAGATTGTGCCCACCAGTACGGGCTGGCCCCTTTGGTAAAGGTCTTTTATTTCTTCAACAACTGCATCGAACTTTTCTTTTTCAGTCTTGTAAATCAAATCGGAATTGTCATTGCGAACCATAGGTAAGTTAGTCGGGATGACCACCACTTCAAGTTCGTAAATCTTCTTGAACTCGGCTGCTTCAGTGTCCGCGGTGCCGGTCATCCCTGCAAGTTTGTCGTACATACGGAAGTAATTCTGAAACGTAATGGTAGCCAGGGTTCTGGTTTTCGTTCTCGATCCGCACGCCTTCTTTGGCTTCAAGGGCCTGGTGCAATCCGTCGGAGTAGCGTCGCCCCGGCATAAGCCTGCCGGTAAATTCATCCACAATAATTACTTGGCCGTCCTTGACTATGTAGTCTACATCTTTCTTGAACAGAGTGTGGGCTTTGAGGGCTTGGGTGACATGATGAAGAGTCTCCATCTGCGAAGGATCATAGACATTGGATACGTTCAATGCCTTTTCGACCCGGGAGACCCCTTCTTCGGTAAGAACCACGCTGCGGGCTTTCTCGTCTATGGTGTAGTGCTTTTCCTTTTGCAGGCCGGGTATGACTCTGTTAATCTTGTAGTACCGGTCGGTATTCTCATGTGTGGGCCCGGAAATGATCAACGGGGTTCTGGCCTCGTCAATAAGTATGCTGTCCACCTCGTCCACGATAGCGTAATGAAGCTCCCTTTGGACGTAATCCTCCAAGGAAAACTTCATGTTGTCCCTGAGATAATCGAACCCGAACTCGTTGTTGGTCCCGTATGTCACATCGCAATTGTAAGCCTCCCGCCGCTCGTCGTCGTCAAGGTCGTGAACTATCACCCCCACGGAAAGGCCGAGAAATTTATAGATCGCTCCCATCCATTCGGAGTCACGATGCGCAAGGTAGTCGTTAACGGTGACCACGTGCACGCCCTTGCCGGTCAGCGCATTGAGGTACACGGGCAAAGCGGCAGCGAGGGTTTTTCCCTCACCTGTTTTCATTTCTGCAATTTTGCCCTGGTGTAGCACAATCCCGCCGATTAGCTGAACGTCAAAGGGCCTCATCCCGAGTGTCCGTATCGAGGCTTCTCGGACAAGAGCGAAGGCTTCGGGCAAGAGTTCGTCCAACGTTTCTCCTTTGGAGAATCGGTCCTTGAACTCCTCTGTTTTCGCTCTCACGGCTTCGTCGGAAAGGGTCTTGATATCGGGTTCAAGTTCGTTAACGGCTTGAACAAGCGGATCAAGCTTCCTCAAATCTCGCTCGTTCTTGCTGCCAAACAGTTTTTTCGCTATTGCTCCCAGCATGTCGGACCTCTCAGGTTTAGCGGAGCAGCATCATCGACTTGCAAAGATTTTCATTTCACTGTAAGAAAACGCCGATACGATAAGTTTAAGGAATGCTCTCCATCTTTTTAAGAGACAAAACTCATTCGATAAGGTTCACCGCATTGTAGAAACTTGTTCGGATATCACCTCTTCTCGGATGGACCTGACGGTCATCATCTCTGAAGATGAGAAGAAATCCGCCCGCTCGTTCAGCGGACGGAGAGATCTCTAGCATAGGGAGCCGGGAGTGTCAACGGAAGGGCAAGGGGCCAAACCCTGCAACTTCCTCACCTTCAACATCCATTCCATGCTTTATCCTTGCGTTTCATTTGAGATTTGATATCATACGATTCACAAACCGGACCGGAGGTTTCCCTATGAGCCGCCAATTTTGCTGGGTTTTGTTGATCGCGATGGCTGTTACCATGCTGTTGGCCGGCTGTTCTGACGAAACCGCGGAACTGAAGCAGAAAATTGCCGATCTCGAGAAGAAGATTCAACAGCAGCAAAAAGACCTCCAAGAATTCACAGGAAAGTTCTCTCCGCCAAAAGATTTCAGCGCGGATATCCAACGTATCGAGGATCAGCAGGATCGAATTACTCAAGTCCTGAAAGTGAAAGTCGATCCGGTCAACGCTAAACTGGAGGAATTTCGTGATTGGGCTCAGGAATCTCAAAAGGATCGAGATGTGGTTACCAAGAAGCTCAAGGCCCTCGAACAGTCAGCAGCGGAATTGCAAAAGAGAACCGACGTGACCGGCAAGGAAATCGCACGCATGAGCAGAGATGTGGCGGCCGGAAAGAGATCCGTGGCGATCTTTTCCAAGAATCTGAATGAACTTGCGAAGAATCTAAGCGATGTCCGCAGGGAGGTCCTTGACAACAACACGAAGCTGCTCAACGCAGTTAAGAAGACTCTCCCGAGGGTGAAAGAGGCCGCGGTCGCGGAGCTAAAAGGCCAAATGGCTCCGTTTGAACAGGCTCTAACTAATTTAAAGACCGGTATGGAAGGCGATCGCAAGGCGATAGCTGCCATCAAATCGCAACCCCCCCCGGACACGGGCAAACAAGTTCAGAGTCTCGTAGCTCGAATAAAAGAACTTGAAGATGTGGTGACTTCCCAGAAGTCTTATTTGCTCGAAATGGGGGCCAAAGTCCATGAGTTGGAATTGCAATTAAGAAGGATGGGATCTGCGGCAACGCCACCCGCTCTGTCGAGACAGTAAGAGCCGTTTTTCCCCGATCAAAAAAGGGTTACCCAAAATTTACCGCAGAGTGCGCCGAGAACGCAGAGGCAAAACGGCTCCTACATCACTGGATAAGCAACTTGGGCGGGCATCCGCAGGCTGGCTTTGTTGTCACTGTCATAACCCCCAATTGATTATGACAAAGCTTAGGAAATGGCCTGAAAAAACAGAATCCTCTGCGAACTCTGCGGTCTCCGCGGTGAATGATGACTACAACTCTTTGATTGCCTCCTCGAATCCTTTGAGCGAACCCTCAATCGTCTCGTCTGACACGCAATATGCGATTCGGAAATAGCCCGGCCCGCCGAATCCGGTTCCTGGAACCGTTAACACCAGCTTCTTTTGAAGTCGGGCCACAAATTCGACGTCATCGGCCAGGGGGGATTTGGGGAAGAGATAGAATGCTCCCTCGGGTTTCACGCATTCATAGCCGAAACCGGTCAACGCGTCGTAAAGTCGGTCCCGCCGACGCTTGTAAACAGACACGTCCGTGATATCTCTGAGCACATCCCTTACTGCTCGCTGCATCAAGGCAGGAGCATTGACAAAACCCAGGATGCGGTTGGAAAGCACAAGGCCGTCCATGGTTGCGGCAGCGTCAGACAATTTCGGGTTTAGGGCTACATATCCCAGACGCTCTCCCGGTATTGAAAGGTCCTTTGAAAAGGATGTCGCCACGATGCTGTTGGCATAAGACCCCAAAATGCTGGGAACCGTCACTCCATCGTAGGTTATGCCTCGGTAGGGTTCATCAGAGATGAGGAGAATGTCGCGGCCCATCTCAACGCTCTTCTTCTTGAGCAAAGCGCCTAGCGCCCGGATTTGGTCCTCCGAATAAACCTTCCCTGTGGGGTTGTTAGGTGAATTGATCAACACTGCTGCCGTCTTTATTGTGATTGCTTGTTCAATGGCGGAGAGATCCAGCGAAAAATCTTCCCTCGTAGGGACCAGGACCGCTTTCCCGCCATGGTTGTCCGCATAAAAGGTGTATTCCACAAAGAAAGGTTTGGGAACTATTACCTCGTCCCCAGGATTCAAGATCGTCTTGAAGATTACATTCAAGGCTCCCCCGGCACCCACGGTCATCACAATGTGGTTTTCGCCAACATCAGTACCTTCGTCTTCTCGAATTTTCCGGGCAACGGCGGCTCTGGTGGCGGGCAATCCTGCATTGGGCATGTATGCGTGCAAGCCGTGGGTGTCGTCTTTCGCTGCTTCAATGATTGCGTCCTTCACCTTTTGGGAGGGCTCGAGGTTAGGATTCCCAAGGCTAAAATCAAAGACGTTCTGCGGGCCGTACTCCTTCTTCAGCCGAGCCCCTTCTTCGAACATCTTCCTGATCCACGACGACTTCTTCCCGAATTCCGACATTTTTTCGGATACCGGCATGTCTGGCCTCCTCCCGACATCAAAGGGTACAAACGAAAGCCCGGCTTTCAAATCTGCATCCAGGTGAATTGCCGGGCTCTCGACCTTGCATCAGCCCTGTTGTTTCAGGGTTCTTAATCCTAACACAATGATAATCGAAATGTCAACGTAATATCTGCTTTTTCCAAATGTTTTGCCCTATTCTTGATCGAACCGGAGTTGCTGTGTTAGAATAAATTATTAACTCCAAAAGTTCACAACATAACCAAGGCCCCATTTTGCAGGAAGCCGCCTATAGTGAATCTTGCGGACCGGCAACTTCGGCCGGTAAGTGATTCTGATGTTTCGCACTACGACCAGCATCGCCGCAATTGTTATGATTACGGGCTTGGGCCTACTATATCTGCCCGAATGCAGCCATGCGTCCGCGGAACTTCAGCGAGGTCTGGCCGCGGCCCGGGCAGGACGACTGGATCGTGCGGTGCGTTTATGGTCAAGAGCGATCAGGAAGAACCCCAAATGTTACGCGGCCTATGTCGATCGTGGAAGTGCATACTTGCGCAGCGGATACGTGCTGCGAGGCGTTCTGGACTGGCACAAGGCCCAAGGACTTTCTCCCGCATTTGCGTATGCCGCCTATTGTCCTGATTTTATAACGGAAGCCTCTGGCGACCCGGCGGTGTTGAACTACGCCATGCCCTTGGAACTTGATCCTGACCACGTGACTTCTGTGCTTATGACGGCAGTCACTTACTTGGATGTGGGGCGAGCCGATAAGGCGTTGGAACTGTATCGAAACTCTGTTGACCTTACCAGGAACCCGCTTCTGAAGAGTTACTTCGACTACTGGATCAACTCCATACATTCGCCGGCGCAACACTGAACCGACCGCGGACGTTCGGCTTTTCTATTGACATGAATATTATTGGGCGTTAACCTAGCTTTTTGCCTAGCACAACCACGGAGAACAGCAGTGAAAGGCCGTATTGAAATCGATGAGGAGCGGTGCAAAGGTTGCGGACTGTGTGTGACTGTTTGCCCGAAAAAGAAGATCGGAATCTCCGACAGATTGAACACCAAGGGATACTATCCGGCCTGCTTCCAAGAAGCCAAAGTCCGCGATAAGAGCCGAACCGAATGTACCGGCTGCGCTCTGTGCGCTGTCACCTGTCCGGATGTCGCCATAGAAGTCTATCGTGAGACCAAGGACCTGACAAAAGAAGAAGACAACGAAAAGGAAGAATGAGATGGGCCGCAAAGTCCTGAAGCGGGGGACCCATGTTCTAGGGGAAGCCGCTATCCGTGCAGGCTGTCGAGCATACTTCGGTTATCCTATCACTCCTCAAAACGAGCTTCCGGAATATATGTCAGCGGCTTTCGCCAAGATGGATGACGCGGTGTTCGTCCAGGCCGAAAGCGAGTTGGCTTCCATCAATATGGTCATGGGTGCCAGCATTGCCGGCGCACGAGTCATGACCTCCTCGTCCAGTCCCGGCATAAGCTTGAAGCAGGAGGGGATCTCATACATAGCCGCTATGGAGCTTCCCGCGGTGATAGTGAACATGATGCGGGGCGGCCCCGGTCTAGGCAACATCGCGCCGTCGCAGGGCGATTATTTCCAGGCTACCAAAGGGGGAGGACATGGTGACTACCGGATAATAGTGCTCGCCCCCGCCTACGGTCAGGAAATTGCGGACATGACTCGGCAGGCCTTCGATCTGGCGGACCATTACCGTACACCTGTCATGATCCTGGGCGACGGCATGATGGGGCAAATGATGGAGCCGGTGGAATTTCCCGAACCGCTCGCCATCGATTCGCTACCCAGCAAAGATTGGATCCTTGATGGAGCCAAGGAACGGCCCAGTCGAATCATTCGTTCTTTGTGGTTGGACACCGCACTGGAAGAGGAGTTGAATTGGCGGCTTGTTAGAAAATATGAAATGATCACCAGGGATCTTGCAGATCAGGAAATGTACCTGATCGACGATGCGGAGTTGATCGTCGTTGCCTACGGCACGGCTGCACGTATCGCCAAAGGAGGGGTCCAGAGAGTTCGTGAAAAAGGGCTCAAAGTGGGGCTCTATAGACCCAAGACTCTGTGGCCATTTCCTTCGGATCCTCTCGCCGAACTCAGCCGACAAGTCGGTCAGATGGTCGTGTTCGAGATGAGCACCGGCCAGATGGTGGAAGACGTACGGTTAGCTGTAGAAGGACGGTGTGAAGTGTCATTTTACGGCAGGCCTGGCGGGATTGTATCGACCCCGGAGGAAATAGCCAGAGTATTATCAGGTGCATATCGTGGAAGGGCGTCGAGCGAAGAGAGTGGCCTCCGGTCACGGCAAGGTCGCGGCTTCAGGATTCTGGGGTAGGTTCGATATGAGAGCCGACCCGAGGCATTCATAACCAGTCGGCAGGGAGCGTTGCTCTTGGCTCATTGTCTTCCTGCTCGGCAACACTTTCCAGCATACAACATTTTACGTCGGATAGGTATTAGGGACTCGCCCGGGCAGGGGTTGCCGGTGCAGATGAGCCCCGACTGTTGAAAGTTGGCAGAGCCGGGCACTGGGGTTTTTACCCTCGCAGGTCGTCCGGAGCGAAGTCGGAGAGGGAGTGATTCAAGTGAAAAAGGTGTTCTCCAGGCCGGTTTCTTTAAAGGAAACTCCGTTTCATTACTGTCCCGGATGCGGCCACAGCATCATACATCGTCTGGTGGCCGAGGTAATAGATGAAATGGGAATCAGGGAGCAAACAATAGGCGTGCCCCCCGCAGGTTGTGCGGTTCTGGCTTACAACTACTTTGATGTGGACATGGCTGAAGCGCCTCACGGCAGGGCCGCAGCAGTGGCAACCGGAATCAAGAGGGTTCTTCCGGATCGCATAGTGTTCACATATCAGGGCGATGGCGATATAGCCGCCATAGGGACGGCTGAGACGATTCATGCAGCGAACCGCGGTGAACGAGTCACCTCCATTTTCGTCAATAATGCTGTTTACGGGATGACCGGCGGCCAAATGGCACCCACCACCGTGCCGGGACAAGTGACAACTACCACTCCTGGCGGGAGAATCCCTTTGAGGGACGGCAACCCTCTGGATCTCAGCGAGATGCTGGCGGTGGCTGTCGGAAGTGTCTATATCGAGAGAACTTCCGTTACCAGCCCGAAAAACATCCTGAAAACCAGGAAAGCGATAAAGAAGGCTTTCACAGTTCAGATCGAAGACAAAGGTTTTTCCCTGGTGGAAATCCTTTCGCCGTGTCCTACAAACTGGAAGATGACGCCTGTGGAGGCGGCCCGCTGGGTGGATGAAACCATGACGAAAACATTCCCGCTGAAGGTGATAAAGGATGTTGCTTAAGATAATATTTTCAGGCTTCGGCGGCCAGGGCGTTCTCATGATGGGATACGTACTGGCTGTAGCGGGAATGAACGAGGACAAACACGTCACATTCCTGCCCGCTTATGGTGCGGAAGTGCGAGGTGGAACCGCCAACTGTACAGTGGTGGTCTCCGATGAGGAAATCGCTTCCCCCATTGCATCCTCGCCGGAGTTTGTCGTTGCCATGAATTATCCTTCCATGATCAAGTATCAGAACATGGTTAAGACCGGCGGGACACTGTTTCTTAACAGTGACTTGATAACGGACCCGTCAGCCAGGGAGGACATCAAAGTGGTACAAGTCCCGGCGAATACTCTGGCCCACGAAATGGGCAATGACCGCGTCCTGAATATGATCATGCTTGGGGTGGTTACGTCGACGGTCGGGATTGTCTCCGAAGAATCCCTTGCTCAAGCTGTGGGGACAGTGCTGGAAGGTAAGAAGCAATCAATGGTGAAGATCAATCAGCAGGCACTGGCAAGGGGCTCGCAATATATTTCGTCCTCACGCTGAATGCCGCACAGTTAATTCAGCGGAGGCGTCGGAGCGGCTTTGTTTTTAGTAGAATCCGGAGGTTCTTTATGAAGACTGTGAAGGAAATCGAAATTAGACTTCAAAATAGATCTGGCGTGCTATCGGATATTAGTGAACTGCTCGGAGCGAACGGCATCAATATCTTGGCCTTGACCTTGAGGGCCGAAGGAGAAATGGGCAAGCTCAATTTCGTGGCCACGGATCCCGCTCGAGTGATGAACATACTGGCGAGCGCGGGCTACGATCCGAAACTCAAGGAGATTATAGCGGCCGAGGCTCCTCACCATCCGGGAGGTCTCAATGCCGTGTTGAAGCCTCTCAAGCTTGCAGGCGTCAATATTGAATATCTCTATTCCTGCATTGGCTGTCAGAGACCGGGGGACAGGACGATAATCCTGCTTGGTGTTGATAATCTCGAAGCCGCGCATGAGGCCCTGACCCGAGATTGGATTCAACTCTACGGGGAGGAGTTGCACAATTTTTAAAACCTGTTGGCAACCCGATCTGCGGATCGAGAAATACAGCGCTTCTCTGCAAAGAGCAGCACAGTGAGATAAGATTCTGACCCTACCAAGCCGAGTCCCTTCCGCATAAATGCCTTGAGCTCAATCCCGGGCCGTGAACGGTTGCCGAAGCTGCCATCGGCATCATACCGATTTGCTTTCAAACAAGTGAGAATGGGGCGATAACAAAGGGCACTGACCTGGCGCCATGATGGGGCTCAGGTCAGTGGCACCCAACATCCAGTCAAGAGATCGGGTCCTGGGTGCCACGGATCTGGGCTTTGTCAGATCCGTGCCGTATTTCCTTGATTGTTCACCGTTTGATCGCGCACTGGCATCAGATCATGATCTTTGTGGGAAAAACCCCTTGGTTAATAGTGTGTGGGCATTCGCTTACGCGCGCGAAAAGATCGTGATTGCGAGCCCCGCGGCACGCGGGATTTCACTCCTCGCAATTGTAGAGGGCAGAAGATTCCCCGCGTAAGCGAACGGGCACAATCGCATGATTATAAAACTTGACAACGGTTCGGGTAAAGTGGTAGTGACTGAATGAATCATTCATTACAAACCCAGGTTTTCTTACAACCGCCGAATCCTCGGAGGGTCATAAGCGAGAGGAATTAGGAATTACGGGAATGTCAAACCAGAAGCTCTGTACGAGACGGTGAACTTGAAATTCACCAGAGTAGAAGCCGTAATTGGCACTTTTCCGATCCCCCGGCGCCGAGAGGGTCGAGCATGGTTGAGGCTGCCAAAAGGCAGTACAGCGCTTACCTGCCTTAGGGCATCTTTTTCGATTCTTTTTGGATCGGGCGGAAGAGATGAAGAGATTTCCTTCTCTCCTGTTGGGTGTGCTGGTCATCGCAGTATCACCGCGCCCGCGTTTGCATGGGAATTCGCCATGACGGGCGAGACCGTATTCCCGTATCGCTACTTTGCACGGCCGATGAGTTTTGGCGGGTCGCTCGGTGGAGTCCACGCGCATGGCTCTTCCGCCGAAGGCGCGGATGCTTCAATTCAAGACGAACACGTCCGGCTCCATCCTGAAAAGCGAAAACTGTGGTGTCGTGGTCGAAGGAGCAGATCTCGGCGTACAATTACCTCGGGCTAATCGAGTTCGTTGAGTGGCGCCTATTGCCGGAACAGGAACCGGCAAAGTATGAGAAACTTTGAGTAAAGGAGGAAGATCGATGAGTGCAGCCAAAATCAATACCGTGCTGGGGCAGATCTCTCCTGCGGAGTTGGGTGTGACCTTAGTTCACGAACATATGATGACGGGGTTCCCAGGCTGGGAGGGTGACCGAACCATAGCTCCCTTTAATCATCAGGCAGCGGTTGAGAACGGTGTGACGCTTCTCCAACATCTCAAGGGCCTTGGCCTGAGGACTTACGTTGATGCGACCCCCGTCGACTGCGGCAGGAACGTTGAAGTACTGAAAGAAATCTCGGAAAAATCCGAAATGAACATCATTTGTTCCACTGGGTATCACTTCGAAGGACTTGGATCTCCGACTTATTGGAAATTCCGCGCCAGCATGGGAGACGTAAGAGAGGAGCTTTACGAACTCTTTGTGACGGAGGTGACGGTAGGCATACGGCGCTCGGGGATCAGGGCCGGCGTTATCAAGGTGGGGACAAGCAAGAGCTACATCACTGACTACGAGAAGCTAATGCTGGGCACGGCGGCTCGGGTCCAGAAAGAAACAAACGTACCCATCATCACTCATACAGAAGAAGGCAGCCTGGGGCCCGAGCAGGCAGAGTTTCTCATCGCGGCCGGCGCGAATCCCAAAGGTATTCAAATTGGTCACATGAGCGACAACCTTGATATCGCATATCAAGTCAGGACGCTTAATCACGGAGTATACGTCGCATGGGACCGCATGGGTCTTGAGGTACTAGCGAGCTGCCCCAGAGATGCCGATCGGTATGCCGCAATGCTCGACCTGATTGCCAAGGGTTATCACGATCGACTCCTGATTTCTCATGACTCGACATGTACGTGGTTGGGCCGGCCGCCTAATGTGCCGGCGCGGGTGTTGGAATTTGTCGCCAACTGGCACCCCACCCATTTGTTCAATAACATCATCCCTGCCCTGAAAAAAGGAGGGGCAAGCGATGATCACATTAAGACCATCATTGAAGACAACCCCCGTCGTCTCTTTGAAGGCAAATAAGTGAGAGGATTAAGATTTGTCGCCTGTTGCTCAATATGAAGCGCCGCATAATCTCGCGGAAGACACCAGGAAAAGGAAGCAGCTTGAAAAAATTATTGAAAGCGGCATTAGGGTGTTTTCCGCCCGAGGGTACAAAGAGGCACAGATGTCCCATATCGCGCTGGAAGCCGGCATAGCGCCCGGCACCTTGTACCTTTATTTTGCAAGTAAAGAGTCGTTATTTAATTTTCTGCTAAAACATATTTTTTCCGGCAGACAAGACTTTGATGCGGTTTCATTTCCCATAAAGTCCTATTCATGGGATGCGGAGATCGCCTCTGAGAAAAATGCCTTTGTGTCGTCGAAATTGTCCGCTCTTCTTCACGAGGCTGTCCATAGAGAAAATATTGAGGATGTGAGCAAGGAGTTCGAAAACATTGTTCGCAATCTCTTTTCGACCATGGCCACATATCGGGATGGAATAACAATTCTTTTGCAGTCGTCACTCAATTGGCCACAGCTTGCGGATTTTTATGTCAGTATAGTCAAGGATCTTCTCGAACTGCTGGCCGCTTATCTCGACAAGAGGATAGGTCAGGGGCTTATAAGGGAAGTTCCGAGTGTAACCTTGTCAGCCAGACTTATTCTGGAAAGTATTGGCTGGTTTGCCGTGCACAGACACCGGGCGATGCATCAGGTCGCATTCAGTGAAAAAATGGCGGAAGAAACAGTCGTGGATGCGTTGATGCACGCGTTCCTTCCGGAGCATTTGTATGAACAACGCGGGGCCTGAAGATGAACTTTGAAAAGCCGATTTTTTTTTGCACCGGTTATTGAATGAACCGTTCATTTATAAAAGAGGACGAGATGAAAATGAAAAGACAGAGCAGCGTGTTTTCCGACGACGACCCTTTCTCCATGATACGGCGTTCCATTCTTTATGCGTGCGGGTGGACATACCAAGAAATCAAGCGACCGTTTGTGGCCGTAGTGAACACCTATAACGAGATGCATCCCGGACATGCTCATCTCAAGACGTTGGCTGAGCGGGTTAAGGCGGGTGTGCGTCTAGCTGGAGGTTTTCCTTCAGAATTTTACACCCTCTCCCTCTGCGACGGGTTAGCTAATGGCCACGAAGGAATGAAATACGTCCTTCCCAGCCGGGAGATTATTGCCGATTCCATTGAGTTGGGCCTACGGGCGCATCGTTACGATGCTGCGGTGCTCATAGGCTCATGTGACAAGATTATTCCTGCCTTGTTGATTGCATCTGCACACGTCAACATTCCGGCCATCATTGTAACCGGAGGGCCGATGCCTGCTGGTTGTTGGCCTCGAGAAGGGGTCAAAGCGTCCGTTTCCAATATGGACCTGATGGCCGGAAAGCTGTTCATGGGTGAGCTAAGCCCGGAACTGCGAGAAGAAGCCCTGTCTTCGTTTTATCCTTGTGCCGGCGCCTGCTGGGGCATGGGTACCGCCAATACTATGGCCTGCCTGTGCGAGGCTCTGGGGATGAGCCTTCCAGGGGATGGGACAGCTCCCGGCGTAATGGCCAAAAAATC
Organism: uncultured delta proteobacterium; assembly: GCA_963789265.1. GTDB lineage: Bacteria > Desulfobacterota > Desulfomonilia > Desulfomonilales > Desulfomonilaceae > CAWBBA01. The sequence continues at coordinate 2,213,482 of CAWBKB010000001.1, forward strand.
CCGGTTTGCCGAGGAGGCCGGGGAAAAAATCGTGCAACTTCTGGCAGAAGGGATCACCCCTGACAAAATCCTCACAAGAAACAGCCTGGAAAACGCCTTGAAGGTGAACGCAGCAATCGGGGGGTCCCTGAATACTGTTTTGCATTTGCCGGCATTGGCTATGGAACTGGGGATTGATCTCGGTTATTCGGATTTTGACCGGCTTTCACGCCTGATTCCTCATTTGACAAACGTAGAACCAGCAGGCCCCTATTCAGTCATCGACCTGGATGAGGCAGGAGGCATTCCCGGGGTGATGAAGGTCCTGGGGAATCATCTCGCTGGAAACGCTCTAACCGTGACCGGCAAAACTCTCGGCGAAAATTTAGAGAAGGCAAACATTTTTTCTGATGACGTCATCAGACCTCTTACGAATCCGGTCCATCCGTATGGTGGAATAGCCGTGCTCAAGGGAAACCTTGCCGAACGTGGTGCAGTTATCAAACAGGTGGCGGTGAAGAGGAACCTTTGGCAATTCACCGGGGAGGCCAGGGTCTTTGACTCTGAGGAAGAAGCTGTGACCGGCCTGAGCAACGGGCAGATAAAAAGGGGAGACATCATTGTGGTCCGGTATGAAGGTCCAAAAGGCGGCCCGGGAATGCGAGAGATGTCTTATTTGCGCGTCGTTGTAAAACTGTTCGGCATGGGCGAGACCAACTATATTGTGACCGATGGCCGTTTCTCCGGTTACAGTGATGGCCCTTGCGTTGGTTATCTCTCTCCGGAAGCGGCCGATGGGGGAACCATCGCCCTGGTTCAAGATGGAGACATGATTAAAATTGATATAGAAAATCGAAGGATTGACCTGATAGTGCCCGATGAAGAGTTGGAGCGAAGGAGGAAGGACTTGGTCCATCTTCGCAAGGAATATCCCCGAGGTTACTTGGATATTTATGCCAGGTCAGTATCTCCGGCGGATAAAGGAGCAGTTATAAAGGCTTGACTTAAGATTGCCCCATGCTGTTGATCTCGCAAAACTCCATCGCGAGCGCAGGTTGAAAGCATGAAAATCGAATCAACTCAAATCTCAGCAAGGAGGCACTGTGATAGACAATATCATCGTGATTCATTCCAGCGATAACGTTGGTGTCGCCTTGACCTCGTTGTCCGAAGGTCAAAGAGCCGCGGCGAAAGGACTGGAACCATTTGTTGTTCTTGAGAAAATTCCCGCGAGCCACAAGGTCGCTTTAAGAGACATCGCAGCGGGAGAAGAGATCGTAAAGTATGGCGAAATCATAGCAGTCAGTAGCAAGGTAATCAAAAAGGGGCAGTGGGTACACACACATAACCTGGAAAGCGAGCGGTGCAAGAAATGAGCGAACTAAAAGGATATCTCAGAAAAAACGGAGAATTCGGTCTCCGCAATCATGTTCTGATTCTACCGACTGTCTCCTGTGTCAACGGAGTGGTTCAGCGCATTGTCCGCGATGTGCCCGATGCGGTTGGGATCACCCATGCTCATGGCTGCGGCCGGGGAGGTCCAAAAGACGTGCAAATTCTTTTTCAGGTCCTCTCCAGAATGGTGCTCCATCCCAATGTCGGGGGCATAGTTCTCATCGGTTTGGGCTGTGAGGTCTCCAACACAAAGAATCTTGCTCCATTTATCAAGGATGCGGGTAAGCCCATTGAGATTTTTAATGTCCAGGAAGACGGCGGCTCTTTGAAAACCGCGCAAAAAGCGGCCGACGCGGCCCGACAAATCCTGGAGGAAATCGGGAATCAGCAGCGTGTTCCGATGCCCTGGGAGAAACTCCTGGTTGCCATGGAATGCGGCGGTTCCGATGCCATGTCGGGAGTTACTGCCAACGCGGCCTTGGGAGCTGTTTCGGATCTGTTGGTGGAAAACGACGCCTCAGTCATTTTCGGTGAGAACACTGAGATGATTGGTACAGCCCACGTGCTGAAAAGGCGAGCAAAGAATGAGCAAATTGCCGGACAAATCCAGCAGATGGTCGCTCGAGCCGAAGGCTTGGCGCATGAAATAATGGGACCCATGGCCGGTTTGGTGATCTCTCCGGGAAATATGGACGGGGGTATGAGCACGATCGCCGAGAAATCTATGGGTTGTATTTTCAAGGGCGGTTCCACCACAATCAATCAAGTCGTGGATTATGGTGAGGTCCCCACGGAAAGGGGTCTTATTTTGCAGGATGGACCCGGGTACGATGGAGACTCTATGGCTGGATTGGCTGCCAGCGGTTCCCAGATTATGTTCTTTTCCACGGGGCGAGGCACGCCGGCCGGATTTCCCATCATGCCGGTTATCAAGGTGTCCAGCAATTCCCGCACTTATGAGGCCATGCCGGATGATATGGACGTTAACGCCGGCCGGTTGCTGGAAGGTGAGTCACTCAACGTTTTGAGCACAGAGATGATTGATCTAATGATTCGCGTGATCAACGGCGAAATGACCAAAGCGGAATCAAATGGCATGGATGTTTTTACCTTCATGACCGTCCATCCACCGTTTTGATCCCAATGACACAGCATCTCCTGGAACCAACAACGCTGAGGAGGCGAGGAATGATCTACAGGCAATATTTTGGAGGAGTGTATGCAGTGGTTCCTACCCCTCTACGAGAGGATGAAAACATCGATTACAGGGGACTTGAGCATCTCGTCAGTTTTTACGTTGAATCCGGGTGTCACGGAGCGGTAATTCTGGGCAGCGGAGGAGAGTTGCCCTATTTCTCTTTCGACGAGCGAATTCAGATCATAAAGGCCGCGGTTGAGGCCGCGCAGGGCAAAATTCGTATTCTTGCAGGCACCGGGTTTTTCAGTTTGGGTGAAACCGAGCGTTTTCTTAAAGAGGCAGGCATCCTGGATATTGATGGACTTCTAGTAATTTTACCCACGTACTATCCTATACCCTTCACTGACGTTCAGGCATTCTATAAACACATAAGTGCAATTTCAGAGAAACCAATCTTCTATTATCATTATCCTCAAATGACGGAGCTCTTTCATTCTCCCGGGCAGATGGCACCCATACTCGACGTCGATGGATTGGTTGGGATCAAAGAGAGTTCGCTGAGTCTTCCTGAGGTCCGAAGACATTTGGCCGCTATTACAAAAGAAGATTTTGTAATATTCTCCGGAAATAGTTTTTCACTTTTGAGAGTGCTCGATATGGGCGGAGCCGGCACCATCTGCCAGATACCAGCGTTCGCGCCTCGTTTGGTCGTGGATTGCTACGAAGCATGGAAGACCGGGGATAGGCAAAAAGCGAAGGTGTTACAGGCCGGCATACTGGATCTGTTGCCGTTTCTAAATAGTTTCACTATTCCAGCCGGAATCCAGAAACTAGGTTTCAAGATCTTGAGCCGCTTGCCCATCTCGTTTAAGAATAAGACCCGTTCGCGTCACGCGGTTATTAAGGAAACACTGCGCCAGCTAGGTCACCCTATAACCGCGAAGGTGCGGAGTCCTTTACCGCAGATAACGGAGTACGATCAAAATACCATTAGGCGTTTATTGCCTCAACTGAAACTATCTTAGGGGCGGGTGGTTGGAACGCGGACGGAAGTCCGAGAGGAGGAGTGAAAGACACATGAACGGGGCCGAACTAGTTATGAAGACCGCTGCCGCAGCGGGGGTGGAAATATGCTTTGCGAATCCCGGAACCACAGAAATGCCCCTGGTGCAGGCGCTGGACACCGTACCCGGCATTCGAGCCGTACTAGGGCTGTTCGAAGGAGTGTGTACCGGCGCTGCTGACGGGTATGGCCGCATGCTCGACAAACCGGCCATGACTCTGTTGCATCTAGGCCCAGGTTTGGCCAACGGAGTCGCTAACCTGCACAATGCCCGCCGTGCTCACACTCCGGTCTTGAATGTGATAGGCCAGCACGCTTCCTGGCATCAGCCAGCGGACCCGCCTCTTAACATGGACATCGAAGCTCTTGCCGGAACAGTCTCCGGTTGGGTACGGTCCTGTGAGTCAGTTGCGGACTTGTCTCGAGATACGGCAGAAGCGGTTGCCGCTGCCATGCAGAGACAGATTGCGACAGTCATTGTGCCTCATGACTATCAGTGGAGCGAATGCACGGATGAAACGATAATTACTCCCCTCTTCTCGCCTCATCCCATTGACAACGATGCGATAGAAGAGGCGGCTAGGCTCCTTCGTGCGAGTCCTAACTCGTTGATAATGCTCGGCGGCCGAGCGTTACGGAAACGTGGACTGCAAGCAGCCGACCGTATACGAGCAGCTACAGGATGCGATCTCTTTTCGGAAATTCTGCCTGCACGTATGGAACGAGGCGCGGGCATCCCCGCAGTGGACCGCCTTCCCTATTTTCCTGAGCACGCGACAGCGGCGTTATCAATATATCAGGCGGTAATACTGGCTGGAGCCAAGGAGCCCGTGGCATTTTTCGGGTACAAGGGTATGAGAAGTCGATTGCTGAACGACAATCAGCAAAGCCGCTTGATCGCCGGGCCTCGCGATAACGTGGAGGATGCTCTCGAACACCTGGCCGATGCACTGGGCGCGTCCGGGGCTTCGGTCCATACTGCCGCAAACGCAAAACACTCGATCCACGGACTTCCTCAGGGCATACTTACCAGGGACAAGGCCGCGGCCACCTTGGCTGCCCTTCAGCCCGAGAACGCCATAATAGTGGATGAAGCAGTAACCACGGCAGGGGCCTATTATCCTCTCACGGCAACCGCACCGCCGCACAGTTTGCTCTGTTTGCCGGGCGGTTCCATTGGCATGGGAATGCCGTGCGCGATCGGAGCGGCCCTCGCGTGCCGGGACCGTCCTGTAATCAGTTTCCAGGCTGATGGGAGCGCTATGTACACGGTGCAGGCGCTGTGGACTCAGGCACGAGAAGGTCTGGACATAACCACGCTCATCTGCTCGAACCGGAGTTACGACATTCTCAAGCTGGAGCTCATGCGTGCCGGCACTGTTTCGCCCGGAAAGAACACGCTCGCTCTCACTGACCTGGGAAATCCCTCCCTCGACTGGGTGCAGATCGGTCAAGGCATGGGGGTGCCTGCTGTGTCCGTTGACACCGCGGAGCAATTAGCTAAAGAATTGACCGCCGCGCTTCACGAACCCGGGCCTCATCTCATCGAAATGGTACCTGTCTGAGACTTTCAGCGCACCGGTCTTTCGACCTGGTCAAAAGCTGCGCGCACAATCTGCGCCAAGTCTACGGCCTGCCCGCTTCCCCAATAGCGGATAAAGAACATTCGAGGTTCTTCGTCGAGCATGTGATTATTCACAGCTACGATAGCAATGCCGCCCTTCCTCAAAGTGCGGACGACTCGGTTGACTTCCGAAGCGGTTACCGCGATGTCGCCGGCCACGCGGGCTCGTTCGTTGGTCCCCACAAATCCTGCCCAGGAATTCATTCCCATGGCGGCAGTCATCTCCAGCCCGTGACTTCGCACGCCGGATCGGCCGACTGTGACCTTGAACGCGCCACCGGTGCTTTTCCCGGTATGGCCGACGATATTTTCTATGCGCCTGGTGTCCAACGGCGATCCGGAGAGTTCTGACGAGCCCTCTCCGGTTGGCTGGGGGGTAGCCGTTTTGCTCAAAGCATTCTTGACTCCGCGTGCGAGATCCTGTGCCTTGCCGATCCCGTTAAAATACATGGACAGAGTGCCCGGTCTTTCACCCGAGAAATCATTGTGCAGAGCGGTTATGTCGATTCTTGCCCCCTCCAGTGTGGAAATGACGGAATGCACTTCCTTATCGAGTAACACCAGATTCCCGATCACCAACACATTGTCCCCGATGTTCGCCCACGCAACCCAGGAATCAAGTCCCAGACCGATTGGCACATGTTCGCCATCGACGATGACCTGTATGTCACTGCGCGGGTATCGTACGATGAGAGTGCCTCGCCTTATTTCTCCTTTCGTGCTCAAAATTTTCTCAATTTGGGTGAAATGATCCGCGTCCGCTGCTGTTGCAACGGTACTGGAAAATATTGACAGCCAGATGATAGCAATCGCAACTATAGCACTCGGATGATCAATTGAACGACTAAACATTGTGTATTGTCTCCTGCTACTGCCCATAAGACGTTCAGCCCGGTCGCGGATTCTTCCACTCCGCGATGGTCATAGCTCTTTACTTCGCTTGTAGAGCGAGATACCTCTGAGGGCTCCAGCGATTCCAAGCCGCTGACCTCACGGATCGAATTATAGCCGTACATGTGGGCAAATTCAGTCTAAAAAGTAACCATGACAGACACATAATTTTCACATGGCTAACGATCGATCATCCCTCTATTGCTTCCTTGCATTGTGCTATCGAAATTATGACTCAGGGAGACAGGCCGCCCGGGACTGCGGCAGATCGGCAAACATCCTTCTCGGATTTCTCCCTGATGTGGATTTGAGCCGCAGGATGAGACCGGGCAGTCCCGGCGGGCTGAAGAATCCTGTATCCGGAAGATATAGAAATGAGGCTATGACATGATGACACTTCTACTACAAATATCTGTTGCAATAGTGTCTGTGCCGGCATTCCTCTCGGCGATCGCACATGCCCGCACAGAGACCCAAAAGGCGACCTTTGCCGGGGGGTGCTTCTGGTGCATGCAACCCGAATTTGAAAAACTCGATGGGGTTGTGAAGGTGGTGGCTGGTTACATAGGCGGCACCGGTAATAACCCAACCTACGAGGACTATGCCCAAAAGGGTCACGTTGAAGCGGTACAGATTACCTTCGATCCATCAAAGATATCCTATTCACAGCTTCTGGACGTAGTCTGGAGGCAGATAGACCCTACGGACGCCGGTGGCCAGTTCGTCGACAGGGGGCCGCAGTACCGGTCTGCAATCTTTTACCATGATGAAGAACAGAAGACGCTGGCCGAAAAATCGAAAGAGGCACTCGCAAAGTCCGGAAGATTTGATGAACCTCTGGTAACCGAGATCATCAAAGCCTCGGCATTCTATGAGGCCGAGGATTATCATCAGGACTATTCTAAAGAGAACCCCATCCGATATAAGTTCTACAGGTACAATTCCGGCCGTGATCGATACTTGACCAAAATATGGGGTGCGGACAGAAATCGAGAAAAGACAAGTAGTAATACTTCGGAGAACATAGATATGGGCAGGAAAGAACTTAAGAAAAAGCTAACGCCGTTACAGTACGAGGTGACGCAAGAACCCGGGACCGAACCGGCATTCAACAATGAACATTGGGACAACAAAAAGCCTGGGATCTATGTTGACATCGTTTCCGGGGAACCTCTGTTCAGCTCACTGGATAAATTCGATTCCGGCACTGGATGGCCCAGCTTTACCAAGCCTCTGGAACTCGGAAACATAGTGGAAAAACAAGACAAAAGTTTCTTCACCACGCGCACGGAAGTCCGAAGCAAGCACGCTGATTCCCATCTCGGGCATGTATTCAATGACGGGCCCAAGCCGACCGGTCTGCGCTATTGCATGAATTCCGCGGCGCTCCGCTTTATTCCGAAGGAAGATTTGGAAAAGGAAGGGTACGGCCGTTACGAACAGCTTTTCGAAAGAGACGGTGAAGGGTACGCGTCTAGGGAGAGCTACTTCAGGGGCTAAACTGTAGCACCGGGGCAACCGCGGATCTGGCAATCCGCATTCACCGCGGAGAGGGCCGAGAACGCGGAGAAAAAGGATAGCTTATACCAGCTCCCATAGCTGCCCAGAGAAAACAGAATTCTCCGCGCTGAGCGGTGAACTGTTATCTTGAGGGAATGCAGTGGAGAGCCTATAGGTGAATCTGTAACATGTAGCGGGTTACAAATCCTCAAATGTGGGGAAGCCGCTCCACATATCGGTTCCCATATTTCATGTTCGCTGAATCAATGCACTGTCCCATAATTATGGCGGTTCACCGTCGGTCTCAGGGGCTCGGAATCCGTCTGGGGCGTCTTCAGGTTGCAATATGCCGCGGCCACGCCTCCGCGGGATCACTCTAAATCAGTTGGAATCCAAGATATCTCGAATCGCTCCCAGTATCTCCTTCATATTGTACGGTTTGCCTACAAAGCCCCGGGCCGTCGATTCAATGGACTCTTTCGCTGCATCATTCAGAGGGTAACCACTAGTTACCAGAATACTGAGATTGGGGTCGATCTTATGAAATTCTTCGAGGCACTGCTCACCCCCCATTTCCGGCATGATGAGATCAAGAACCACCAGGGAAATTCTATCTCTCTCTTTCCGGTATATATTCAGAGCCTCTTTCCCGTTTGTCGCGGTAATTACTGTGTAACCGCATCGCTCCAAAATTCTTTTCGTCAGATCGCTGACCATGTCTTCATCTTCTACAAGCAGAATCGTCTCGGTCCCCCCATGTGTCGGGCAATTCTTCATGGCTTAGGCCCAATCCTGGGGCTCTGCGGCAAGGGCAGAGGCTGAGATTTCGTTAGCGAATCTGGCTTTTCACCTGTCCTACGGTGTAGGATAAACCAAAACCATGTTTAGGTTAACTGAAAAAGTGCAAAAAGGCCGTCCAAGATGCGCTGAATTATCCGACACCGTATGACGCTATAGGATGAAACTGAGGATTTGTGACCGGAAATAAGGTCTGGACGAGGAGAGTGAATTAATCTTGCGGGTTGCGGCGGCTTGGCCTAGGGAAAGCCCCATTGCGTTCCATCAGGAATAAATATAACTTGAGCGCCTTTTCCACGTGGTGAGATCTGGCATTTCCTAAGCTGTCCAAACGCCTTACTACGTCAGCAGGCAGGCTACAGCTAATCCTTGCCGTTTGTCTCACTTGTTGTCGCCCTCGTGCCGTATAAGAACGGGGGTCAAGTTGAACTTCTTGCAGCAACATCCAAGCTGCCTTTATCTGCTCTTGCCTTGACATCCTACCTCCCTCACGATTCTCACACCCATTCCAACATTCAATATATGTGCCAATTACCGTTTTCGGATGAAGACCAAGGGACGCCATTGGGGTTCCTCGCTTTGCGAACATCTCCCCCGGCAAATGACAGGGTTGGGAATGGTAATCTGTGTACTTTATCACTCTTTTATAACATTTTGAAACCATTAAAGAGCGCGTACGACGAGGGTATGCAGGATGTCGCGATGTAAGCGTTCAGATTTTAGCGGGACAGTGTCATTAAACCTGTGGGGCAGGCTTTCCGAAACAGTTTCAAAACTAATTTGATGTCCAGAATCGTGCCACGATTAAGCCTGGTCAGCATTTTCGGTGCCCTCACCCCAGCCCTCTCCCAGAGGGAGAGGGAGCTGATCCAAGGTCTATATTGGCGTCCCCTCGCCCTTTGGGAGAGGGTCAGGGTGAGAGATTCGTGGTACGATCGCGTCCAGTTCAAGAATTTTGAGACAGTTTCTTCCAGCCTGCCTATTTCTTGACCTGGCCGACGGCAGGCTGGAAAGCCTGCCCCACCACGTAAGAGAAAGTTTGTCGCCGCGGACACATTTCACTTGACAACGGATCTAGAGAACTAGATAACTATAACAATCTCGTGACTCCCTCCATCCAGGCTATGGCTTAACAAGGTGACACTCATGATCATCATTGGTGAAAAGATCAATGGTACGAGAAAGCGGGTGGGCAATGCGATTCAGGATCGCGATGCTGATTTCATACGCGACCTCGCGGTGCGGCAGTTTCAAAGCGGCGCGGCCTTCATAGATATAAACGCGGGTAGTTTGCCCGAGCGCGAACCGGATGACATGGCATGGTTGGTGGAAACCGTCCAGGAAGTAGTGCCTGATGCAACACTCTGTTTGGACAGCCCCAATCATAAGGCCCTTCGTATCGGCATCGAAAAGGCCGTAAAGCCCCCTATGCTCAATTCTCTGAGCGGCGAGAAATTCCGTGTGGATGAGGTGTTGCCGCTTGCCTGCGAGTTCGGGACAGATCTGATAGTCTTGGCTTTGGATGATAATGGAATCCCTGCAACCAGCGACGGACGGCTCGCTATCGTCCGAGGGCTCGTGGAAATGACTCGGAACGGCGGGATGCCCGACGAAAAGCTTTATGTAGACCCTCTTGTGATGGCAATTGCTACGGGCACAGAGAACGGGAACATCACACTTGAGACGTGCCGGAAGATCAAAGACGAATTCCCCAAAGTTCATTTAACCTGCGGGTTGTCCAACATTTCCTTCGGGATGCCGCTGCGGTCAATACTCAACCAGGCTTTCCTGGTGTTAGCGATGCAAGCCGGCATGGACAGCGCGATAGTCAACCCGGAAGAGCGAGAACTGAGGGGGATGATGATGGCAGCAGAGACGCTTTTGGGAAAAGATCGGCACTGTCTCAACTTCAATCGAGCCTTCAGGTCCGGAAGAATCGGGCCAAAGAATGATTCGTGATTAGGCGTTGTTATATGTCACTGACTAAGTACAGCGTTTCATAAATACGGTGCCAATTGCACGGTAGCGCCGGCGTCTCTGCCGGCGTTTCGCGAACAACCGGCACTGAGGCCGGTCCTACTGGGTTCCCGTGTACGCGGGAATGACGGCTATTGAACCAGAATACGAGATCGTTTTTGCGAAGAAGAGCGCTAATGACGCACTTCATAAAGGAGGGAGCACTATGCAAGATCTTGTGAATGCAGTGGCGGAGATGATGGAAGACCAGGCCATGACTCTTACAAAGAAGTACGTGGCAGAGGGCGTGCCGGCCATTCAAATCGTCGACGCGTACAAGGAAGCACTGGGCATCATCGGGAAGCGTTTCGAGGAGTGTACCTACTTCGTCCCGGAACTGATTCTGGCCGGTGAGATGACGAAGGCGGCCTACGAGATCGTCAAGCCTCTGATGACGGGCGGGGAATCGAACGCGGAAACACAAAGACTCGGTAAGTTCCTTCTGGGAACGGTTGAAGGTGATATCCACGACATCGGCAAGGACATGGTCCGCATGCTCATGGATATTAACGGATTTGAAGTGAGGGATCTCGGCGTTGACGTCCCGGTTCAGCGGTTCTGGGACGAATACGAAGAATTTCATCCCGCTATCATTGGACTGAGCGGATTGCTTACCTTGTCTTTCGAGTCCATGAAAAAGGTGGTCGATGTACTGAAAGAGAAGGGAGTGCGTGACAAAGTAAAGGTGATCATCGGCGGCGGGCAAATGGACGAAAAAGCTTGCAATTACATAGGCGCGGATGCCTTTGTTACCGATGCCGTAGCTGGAATCAACATTTGCAAAGGATGGGTGAACTAAGATAGCGTGTTGCGAACCAGGTCATCCAGAAGGAGGGGAAGCCATGACAGAAGGTTGGGAGAATATGTCCTCAAGCCAAAAGCAGGAGGCGTTTTTGGCGAAATGGGCCTCCGGAGAAGGCATCACGTTCGCCAACGATGAAGCAAAGGCTGCTTACCAGTACCGTGCCGGACTTATTGCGGATGCGGTCAAGCTCAAGAAAGCCCCTGACAGAGTGCCAATTGTCCCGCTGGCGACTTTCGCGCCCGTCATGCTTTACGGTTACACTGGGAAACAGGCCATGTACGACCCTCACATACTCGGTAAGGTCTGTCTGGATTACACGAGAGACTACGATGTAGATGCGACGGTTGTTGCGCCCATGGTCATGTACGGTCCGGCTCTGGAGGTGCTGGACTACGAACTGTACAAATGGCCGGGGCACGGCCTTAAGGAAGAGCAAGGTTATCAGTTCCTTGAAAAAGCATACATGGCAGCCGAGGACTATGATCACTTCATAGCAGACCCCAGTGACTATTGGTTCCGGGTCTGGTTTCCTCGGACTCACGGCGCCCTGAAGCCTTTGGCCCAAATGCCGCCGTTGTACGGCACCATGGAACTGCCTATGGCCGGGCCGTGGCTTTGTGCGTTGGGCGCTCCGCCGATCCAAGAAGCATATAAAGCCCTTCTGGAAGCCGCCAGGATCAGCTTTGAGTGGATCGGGGCATTGGGGCAGTATATTGGACAGATATTAAGCTCAGGTTATCCGATGTACGCGGGCAGCGCCTGCAAGGCCCCTTTTGACGTTCTGGGTGACTCCTTCCGGGGCACCGCGGAATTGATGATGGATCTTTATCGAAGACCGGATAAGGTATTGGAGGCCGTGGACAGGCTTGTACCTCTCATGATCACCATGGGTGTAGGCGGAGCTTTGGCTAATAACAACCCGATCGTTTTCATTCCCTTGCACAAAGGCGCCGACGGCTTCATGTCCAACGAGCAGTTCGAGAAGTTCTATTGGCCGAGTCTCAAAAAGGTGATCCTCGGTTTGGCTGAACAGGGGTGTATGCCCTGTTGCTTTGTGGAGGGCGGCTATAACCAAAGGCTGGAATACTTGGCCGAATTGCCCAAAGGAGAATGCGCATTTATCTTTGATAGAACTGACATGGCCCGAGCCAGACAAATGTTGGGAGGCAAGTCGTGCATCGGCGGAGGATTTCCGGTTTCCCTGATTATTACCGGCAATACAAAAGAGGTAGAAGAGGAGACCAAGAAACTGTTGGAAGTGGCCGCGGGTGATGGCGGATATATCCTTAGCATCGGGTGCGCCATGGACCAGGCAAGGGAGGACACGCTCAAAGCGTTTATTCAGGCCGGGAAGAAGTACGGCAAGTATTAGGAATGAATGAGGCACGCGCCTGTACGATAGCCGGAAGAAGTCATACCGATTCGCGTTCAAGCAAGTCACATAAGTTCGCGATAAAACGATAAATTCAGCAGGGATGTGACAAAGCCACCCGCGAGACGCGGGATGGCAGCCGGAACCTCATGAACGGATGTTGGGTGGCACTGACCTGAGCACCGTTTTGGTGCCAGGTCAGTGCTGTTTGCCGATTCTCGCTTATTTGAGAACGAATCGAAAATCCCTTTTGTTATGCGTCGACATACGCCTGCATGCCTCGGGCTGTGACAAGCATGAGGCATGCTCTAGACTGGACGCAAAATGAAGGCTCCACCGGATTAATCCGGCGGTCGGTGCCACCAGGTTCGAAGTCGGCATCAGCGTAGGATGCTGGTGAGCCCGCGTTTTGCGCGGGAGAACCGCATCAATCGAGAAAAAACCGCGCATCCCGCGTTGGCGGGACGGTTCGTTCAGCGTGCCGCGGGACTTACCAGCATCGTACCAGCATCTTTGCATCTTGTGCCGCGCCAGTACACGGTTGCTACGTACTGAAGGCGAGGGCTTTCCTCCCATTCCCCGCGGGAGACAATAACACCAGGAGACTTTTAAGATGACCGATGCTCAAGAGTTGCTGCGTCAAAGGGAACAGCGCATCCAGGATGCGATAGCTCTCAAAAAACCGGATCAAGTTCCAATCGCTTGCATGTGGGACTTCTTTCCGGCCAAGCGGAAAGGCGTCAGCATAAAAGAGGTCATGTACAATTTTCAACTCATGTTCGACCTTTGGGTGGAATGCATGGAGCATTTCGCACCCGATTTGGGAGACAATCCCTATCCTCTTCGAGGATTCGGTCCGCTGATGGAAATATTGGATTTCCAACACCTTAAATGGGCCGGACACGGCGTAGGCGACAATATGTCCTACCAGTTTGTGGAACTGGAAGTCATGAAAGCGGACGAATATGACCATTTCCTATTCGATCCTTCCGATTTCATGGTTCGACGATTCTGGCCGCGGGTTAACAAGGCCTTTGCCCCTTTTGAAAAAATACCGCCTTTGAATCAGGCTATTTCTTACACGTGGGGCCTTTACAACGCCGTGTTCCTCTTGACTCCCGAGATGGAAGCGGCTCGCACGGCAATGATCGAGGCCGGTAAGGCATCCGCGGAAGTACTAAAATGGTCGGCAGCTTTTGGCAAGAAAATGGTAGAGTTGGGGTTTCCTCCTTCTTCAGGAGGATTCGCGGAGGTCCCTTTTGATACGTTGGGTGATGTCTTCCGTGGCACCAAAGGGATCATGATGGATTTGTACAGGCGCCCTGACAAAGTCATGGCCGCCTGTGAAAAGCTGCTCCCCATCATGATTGATTCCGCGGTTGCCTCGGCCCGGCGGACCGGCGTTCCTAGAGTGTTCATTCCTCTTCACAAGGGGCTCGACGGTTTTTTGTCTCCGCAACATTTTGACAGGTTCTATTGGCCGCATCTGAAAGCCCTCTTGGAAGCGCTCATCCGAGAGGGCATCACTCCCTGGGTACTTGCGGAAGGCGTGTGCAATTCCCGACTTCAGGCATTTCGAGACGTGCCTCCGGGGAAAGTGATTTACCATTTTGAGGGAACCGATATTTTTAAGGCCAAGGAAACGATGCGCGATCGCTGCTGTCTTCGCGGCAACGTCCCTGCCAGCATTCTCACTGTCGGGAGCCCTGCAGATATTAAGTCTTATTGCAAGAAGCTTATAGACGTCTGTGCTGCGGACGGGGGCTTCATTATGGATGCGGCCACGCCGCTTGCCGACGCCAGGCCCGAAAACGTACAAGCCATGTACGATTTTACCAGAGAGTATGGAGCGTGACCGACTCTGAAGGCTGTAGTAAACCTCGAAGCACCGGAATAGAGAACTAACTGACCATGCACGAACGGATCAATAAAGATCGTTTCGAACCAGCCTACGCCCAGTTGGCTGCCATTCTTCGTCGCCAGATAGCTGGAGGAGTCTATCCGCCCGGCGAGAAAATCCCGTCAGAGTCCTCCATTAGCAGACAATATGGCCTTTCGGTGATGACAGTTCGTCAAGCCGTCGGAGTACTGATAGAACAAGGACTGATCGAGCGCATTCGAGGCTCCGGATCATTCGTCAAACCGGTCACATTGACCGGATCGAGATTTGACCTGGACAGCATCAAGGAGATTTTCGAGGATCCCGAACGCACACGTGTCAAGGTGCTACAAATAAGTCTCGCAAGGGCGGACGCGAAAACCGCTGAAATGCTGGATCTGCACGAAGGGGTAAGAATAATTCTCATCCGCCGTCTCTTACTGCGTGACAACCGGCCCGTAATGTTCCACGAAGGGCGTATCCGCTGTGATCCCACTCGCCCCGTCGTGGAGGCCGAATTGAGCGTTGGGCCTCTTTCCGATCTGTTCAACGGGCACGGGGGCGGCCAAGCGAAGAAGGGTGAACTGACCGTTATGCCCACCGTCCTAAATCACGAGGAAGCCGGTCTTTTGAATCAGTCCGAGGGCACCCCCGTCTTTCGTTTAGAGTACCTGGTTTATGACTTCAACGACGCTCCGTTCGGTTGGGGGTGGTTCACCGCTGCACCCGAAACCATGTCTTTGAAGACCAAACTGGGGTTGTGGGACGAATCTTAGAGCGCGGAGAGGTCGTCGTGCCGAAGAGAACTGTCAGAACTATAGCCCATGAGATGGGAGAACTGGCAACGCTGTTAGCCGACCTAAGGGAAGAAGAAGCCCTGCTGGCCCTCAAACGGCACATCGCTGCCGGGGTGCCGCCCACTGAACTACTTCACGCCTGCCAGAGGGGGATGCGTCTGGTCGGTTCGATGCACGAGAAGGGGCATTATTACATCGCAGGGTTAATTATGGCCGGCGAGATAATGCGCGAGGCCGTTGAACTACTCAGGCCGGTCATGATTAAAGAGTGGCGCGGTAAGGCCTACGGACGGGTGCTGCTGGGGACCATTGCCGGCGATATCCATGACATTGGAAAGAACCTTTTCAGAGACCTCCTGGAATGTCACGGCTTTACCGTCTTGGACCTCGGAGTTGATGTGCCTCCTGCCGACTTTGTGGCAGCGGAATTCGAGTTCAAGCCTCATCTGATTGCCGCTTCGGCTCTCATCACGGACAGCTTTCCTCATCTTCGGGAGCTTGTTCAATTATTCGAGGATAGCGCTCGGCGCAGGTCGGCCCGGCGACCCTTTATACTCATTGGTGGAGGACAAGTCGACGAACGAGTCTTTCGGATGTGCGGAGCCGACAATTGGGGAGAGGACGCTTTTTCAGGGATTCAGATTTGTAGGAGACTCATGAAAGATGCCGGCAAGCCCGCAGTCTGATTCCATTCGCTTTCAAGCAAGTGACACCGTGTTCTTAGTGGAACAGGCATCTTGCCGGTCGTCATGCCCGCGTACGCGGGCATCCAGACTGGACCCCGGATCGAAGTCCGGGGGGTGATCCCGCGGGACGCGGGACAGGTAGAATGCCTGCCCACCGTATCCTGACCCGGATTGTCACTTGTTTGATGGGGCATTGCTATCAAACGATAAATACTGCACGGATCTGACAAAGCCTCCCGCGTCCCGCGGGATGGCACCCGGGACTACATGAATGGATGTTGGGTGCCACTGACCTGAGCACCGTCATGGCGCCAGGTCAGTGCCGTTTGCCGATTTTCACTTATTTGAGAGCGAACTAGTCTGAAGCAGTTTGTTACAATCCGGAACTGATCCCGGCTAAGCTGCGGCTTTGCGGCCCATGGGCAGACACAAAATTCAGGTGGTAAACGAACAGCTTACTAAATTCCGGATGGGAGCCAAGGTCCAGCACTTGGATTATAGACGCCAATCCCTCCATATCCTTCAAGATATCCCGATTGAGCAGGGCAAGGGAGGCTCCGGAAAGTGATGAATTTCCCGCAAACGTGATCTGCCCAGCGTACTCTGTCGGCAACAATCCTATGCGTTTCAGGTTTTCAGGATTCAAGTGGTAACCGAACGCGCCGCCCACGATTATCTGCTCCAGGTCGCTTACAGAACGACCCGCTTCGCGCAATAACGTGAGAATCCCAGTTATGGCCGCGCTCTTGGCCAACTGCACCTGTCGGATGTCCCTCTGGCTTAGAAAGATGTTTTCCGTCAAGTAGTAACGGTCGCCCTGCAACCGATCAGTCAGTCTTTTGTCAGCCTCGGGATTGAACGCTCCACTGGGAGCAATGATCCCTGAAGTGATCAGCGCTGCCACAAGATCGACCAGGCCGCTTCCGCAAATGCCCACGGGCGGCCCATCCCCTATGGTGGTGAAGCGAGGCACCATGTCGCTCCCAAGGGTAACGGAATTTATGGCACCCGGCACGGCTCGACAGCCGCATGAAATATTCATGCCTTCCAGTGCCGGTCCCATCGCGCAAGATGTGCCCAGCAATCGATCGGGTCCTTCGATCAGCACTATTTCTCCGTTTGTACCGATGTCAACAAATAGGGTGCACGCGGGGCAGGACCGATAATCGATTGCTGTGAGACCGCCGACAATGTCCGCGCCAACATAGGCTGCTGCGCCCGGCAAAAGGATAAGTCGCCCTTGCCGGGCAATGGGAAGGCCGCAACGTTCTCCCTCCAGCGCAAGGGGTTTAAGAAAGGTAGGGCGGAAAGGAGCCAGAGCGAGCGAGAACGGGTTGACTCCTGCGAGGATATGGAGCATCGTCGTGTTGCCTGCCGCAGTCATCAGAACGACTTGATCCCGACTTCGCCTGGCCCCCAGAGCCTCATCGAGCATCAACCCCAGTTGTGCGATTAGCGCAGTTCGCAGAATTGATAGGCCGTCGGGATTCTGTCGGCAGAAGTTGATGCGGGTGATCACGTCGCCGCCATAGGCGGTCTGGGGATTCAACGCCGAACTCCTGCCGAGCAATTCTCCGCTGTCCAGGTCGAATAAATACAACGAAAGGCTTGTTGTGCCGACGTCAACCGCGGCGCCGAGAACAGGATTTTGGTCGAAACGAATATCCAGGAGCTCGTTTCCGAATACAATGCCGTACGGTTGGTCTACACTTCCATCCCAGGTCGCTACTTTGTCAAGAATGCCGGGATCGGAAACTCGGAAAGGAAGAGTTTCCACGTACGGGATTGAACCTCGCCCCTTTTCCGGCAAAACCACGCGCTTCACTGGACTATTGAGAGCAACCTCGCGAAATTTCGGACCGAACACGGACTGGAGTTGAGTCCAGGCATCGCTTATGGTGACGGAAACATTCCCGAGCACTTTTGCTTTGCATGCCAGGCGAATGTCTGCAGATTGGCCTTCCAGATGCGCACGTTCTGCATCGTCAGGAGAGCTCAATTTTCCGTGCGCAACTACTCGGCATTTGCCACAGATTGCTCTACCGTCACAAGTCGATTCCACTCCCATTCCAGCACGACGAATGCATGACAGCAGGGTTTCACCCTTCGCCGCTTCTATCGTCAATTTGTTTCCGCTGAATGATACCGTAGGCAAGAGGCTTTCCCTTCAGATCGCCGCCTGGATCGAGGAAGAACGAAATGCCGAATCAAAGCCCAAATGGGTCAATTCAATAGTAGTGAACGGCGGGATGATCACGAAATCATCATCATTCCAAGGACCCAAGAGGAAATTCTTGAGATAACGGTCAGTTCCCTGGAGAATGAGGAGTTCCAAGTTCAGGGTCGCGGAGATATCGCGCGCGTACGGAATAAGGCCGGGCAGGTCGTAGGCGCCGGTATCTATAAGAGCCAGGAATTTGTAATGCGCCAGCATCCTTCGATAGATCCGTTCCGTTCGTTCCGGACCGAACCGCGCCATAACAGCTTGGTACTCCTTCCAGATATTTACCTCTCCCTCCAGCCAGCCTTTCGTCAGAAAATAGACGCCACCGTGCCGATTACAACCATCCCTGGTTTCTTTGGACCCCAGGAGCAAGGTTATGCAGTCATCCACTCTGGGAATGACCAACTGATAGTCTCCGGACTTCAGTCCGGCCACGGCATTGCCGCAGAAGCCAAATCCGAGGAGCACTCTCTTTACTCCATTTATCCGGTCCAATTCCTCTTGCAATCGCCTACGCAGGGAGTCCGTCACCAGGTGCAGCCCGGATTCGACCCATACGAAACTATGCGCACAGTTTGTTTCTACGGCGGCTTTTTCGAGTTCGTTGCGAATGGTGTTGCAGGCTATAATCACTGTTTCCACTTTCGGTATCCTTCTATTCGTGAATTGACCATTATTATAGCCCAGCGGACCGGAGTTCGGAAAGCGTCCATACATCAATTCGGGTGAAGATCCATGGAAAAATGTGCAGGCATCCATTTACACCGTGGAAAAGGTTGTCATTGAGAGCGCGGAGAACCAAGATTCCCTGGTCGGGCCGCTGTTCAAATGACATTCTCTCGCGTGAATGAAAGCTCGCTATGAGCGAATTTTCTCGTTGCCCTGTGGTGCGGCATCGTGGTATTCATATTCATAGATTGAATACTCATCAAAATAATAACCCTCAAAACCCACGAGCCTTGGAATTCGAGCCAATTCCGAGCACCCGACGTGTTGGCTCCACGGGGCGTCCCGTTCTTCCTCGTCGGAACCAGGAGAAATATTGATGGAGATCAAATTGAAGACAACGCCGGCTGATGAAAACGAAAGAACTTTTTGGGATGAGCATGGGGCTTTATGGCAGGTACCGAACATCCAAGTCCGTTTGTGGCATATTTCGAGCAACGACAAAGGGATTAGACGGCAAGGACATCCACGCATTTTACAAGAACGGCGCTCTATTTATCGTGAACTGGTCTGACGCAAGGGACTATTTCAATTCCAGTAACTGTTCACCCGGTAATCAATCCCGCGACCGCGCGGGGATCACCGTTTCGCGAGACGAGCGATACGCAAAGAACGCGGACAAAAATGGATAGCCTATTCAGCGCCACGCGAGTCACCCACGCGTACAGTCATGGCGGAATTGCCCTTACTGTCGCAGGCCGAGACTTATCATGTCTTTGGTGGATAAGTGCATAGCGCAACAGAATTCTCCGTGGTCTCTGCGTTCTCCGTGCTGAAATATTGCGGTCATCGTACAGGAGGTAATCATGTTCTTGGAAGGAAAACTCGCATTGGTAACAGGCGCTTCCATGCCCAAAGGCATCGGGAGACACGCCGCGCTTACGCTTGCGAGACATGGGGCGAATGTAGTGGTAACAGGCTTTCATCACATGGAAGGGCCGACGGCTCTGGCAGAAGATATTAGAGCTATGGGCCGAAAAGCCGTGGCCGTGCAGATGGACGCAAGTGTTGCTGCGGATGTGGCCAAAGGCTTTGCAACCATTAAAGCTGAGCTTGGATCGGTCGATATCGTTGTGAACAACGCCGCCCTCATGGGGCACAACATAAGCATTGCCAGGACCACCACGGAAGAATGGGATTATGAAGTCAAGCTTTGTCTCAATTCCGCGTTCTATTGCATCAAGCAGGCATGGCCGGATATGTGCGCCAAGAAATGGGGCCGCATTGTGAACATGACGTCAGTGGCCGGTGTTTTGGGCGGCGCCGGCCAGACGAGCTACGGGGCTGCCAAGGCAGGTCTCATCGCGCTCGCAAAGTCGGCAGCCCTGGAGGGTGCGAGGTTCAACATCACGGCAAATAGCGTACTCATCGGCATCTGTGCCACTGATAGTTATGACCTGCTCCCCGAGCCGGTTCGTCAGGCCGTTGAGAAAAAGACTGCCTTCCGGAGACCTGCAAACCCCCAGGAAATCGCCGACGCCATCGCTTACCTGTGTTCGGACAGCGCAGCATATATGACGGGATCCATCATGAATATGATGGGCGGTCTTGACCTGTTTGTGTTTTGAGCGGTGCCGCCCCCCCCGCATCACAGACATGAAGGCCATTAAAGCAGTTCTCGAAAATTGTCACGGAATGTTTGCGGGTGCCACTGCTGAACAAGTCGGCAGTGGCACTCCATACAGAACTCTTATTCGCTGCCCTCTTGGAATTTTCCGTTAGGCATGAGTGAGGACCCGCACCTCCGGTCCGACCTGGGGCACAGTAACAACCTTCTAGAAATCGGCCTCCATTACTCCCTGGAAACCGAATATGGGTTGAATTTCCCGGTTAGGATTGACCGCCCATCCAGAGGGGCCGTCAGCGGCCGTAGGACTGACAAATGTTCCGACTCCTGCCACTGTAGTAAAAGTGTTGGCATATCGCTTGTCAATGCAGGCATATTTGAACCATCCGCCCGGCTGCCAATATGCGCCACGCAAGTGGACAATCAGACCTTCCAACAGCTTCCAGTCGACGCCGGCAGTAGCTTCCCACCCCAAGGAATCGTCGGGAATCGACGGAGCGGGAGCTGCGAGAATGTTCTGCGGTGCAGTCAGAATCACTCCGTCTGTGCCGAGTTGCTGGCCCAGCAGCAAGACTTTGCCTCCTCCATTAGTTCCATCAGACGACGGAACCAGGCAGCCCCAGCCCCAGCCTTTTGACACCCTATTCGCAGTGAAGAGTGTGCCATAGATGTTCAAGTTGCAAGCAACTGCATAGTCAACTCTTGCTCCGAAAGACGAGGCATCGGTTATAAAGCCTTCACCGTTCCTGTTGACGGCATTCAGGCCTCCGCCATATTGATAACCCATCAGAAGGCTGTAAGGCAGGAAGATGTTTGTACAAGCAAAATTTGCTCCATTGACCACATTCTCCCACGATTGTTTCTTAATCCAGATCCCATGTCTGCGGTCAGGGCCGGGAAGCCACGAATAAAACAGACTCAGTTTGGAGGGACCGCACATTGCTCCTAATTCCACCATATACTTCCAGGCTTCCAGATAGTACGGCGCAAACAGGCTCCCGCCGCCGTCCGCGAAATCAGCGACATCTGTGGCGGCCTTTTGCACGGTTAGCTGTTCTCTAAAATAGGCCAGTTCATTGTTGAAAAACAACCTGCCGTTGTTGTACCTGAAGTAAAACGATCCGTCTTCAACCACAGCATCGTAGGTTCTGGATGTGAGGGCATTGCTGTTTGTAGTTGCCCCACCCGGCCCATTGTGAATAGGAATATATTCCCCAAGTAAGCCAAATTCGAATGGACCATTGTCATATAAAAAGACCCATTCGGGATGAAGGTTGCGCTTGCGATCGTTGTCCCATAAACGATACAAAATAGGCTCTGCGGGCGCGGCGTTGACCGCAGCGGCCTGAGGACCGGTATTGTTAGTGGTGCTGACAACGTTCCGGCCTGCCATGGAATTGGTCCAAGTCTGGCCTCGCCAGGGATGGAAGACAAATCCAATTCTCATTGGACCATAATTTGACCAGACCCCGAACGTCTCCGTCGTGGCATTGTGCCGGTCGAACAATAGCCCCAGTCCGTGCGCCAGGGGGCGCTTCCCTGCTACTATTTGTCCCCACGGAACTTGCGCCTCCAACCACCAGTAAGTCCAGGTCCCTGAGGCCATCGGGTTGTACACGCCGATGGCCGTGTTGTTGGGGTACAGGCCGTATTGGGAAGTCCCCGAGCCAATCTGGTAAAGGCCTCTGAGCATTATGGCCGGATTGATTATGATTTCAGGCAGAATCTCCATTCTCGACCATTGGAGGGACGCGTCCGATCCCGTGACAAGGCCGTACGGCTCGCCGTTTATGGTGCGAAATCCGACAAACGAGTTCATGGAGTTGAATTTCGCGTTTGCAGGTGCGTCGGCGGCAGCACTGGCGTGATCGTACTGTCCGAAAAAACCGGCTCGACCGTATTGGTCGAAGTAGTCGTAGCCCCATATCCACGATCCTGTGAGGTTCAATTCGAACGCGTATCCTGGTGAGGCGACGAACCACAATCCTGCTAGAATGACTAGCATCACTCTGAATCTATACATAAATCCTCCTTTCACACCCTACTATATTCACTGCAACTAATTCACACCGCGAATAGTCACGTAATGACTACCAATATGCTACGAAACCCTATGTGGACGCCTCCCAGGGCCGATGTTCCTCCGCGATTACCACCGTATCGACCCGCTAGTGTCCCTAGTGGGGTCGTGGGTGGAATTGTCAAGAGTCATCAAATGGGTAGTCGCGGTGTGACTATGCCGATACCATCAACCCTCGTACGATCCCCTTCCACGGAATCTTACGCCACAGTCAGTCGCCTGACTCGCTTGACTCATGGGATACCCGAAAACAAGGCTTGGACTCTGGGGTCTCTCTTGCAAAAGCCTCACACAGAAATTCGGGTCAATTCCTACATGTCGGTAGTTGGTTATATTGGGTAGAAGTAACCATACGGAGCATGAATGTTCTTGTCAAGAGTTTTCTCACCCTTCCAGCATTCCTTCACATGCGCGGAGAGAAATGGCGGCCTTGCATTGCGAGCAGTGAATGGTTGGATAGCCTTTCAGCCTGTCGCTGACGGATGGGCGTCTCCGCGTTCCGCGCGGGGCATCCCCACTGCAAAGGGCCGGTCCAACGGATAAAATTGCACCCCTTACTATCCAGCCTGTGGCGCAGACTTTCCAGTCTGCGGATTCTCGAACTGGATTTGGCGGACTGGAAAGTCCGCCCCACGGCAATCTGAGCCATTAGAGGAAAAGATTCCCTTCCCGCGGCAAGCGAGACTCGCCATTACAAGCTTCCGTCGCCTGTAAGTGAATGATTGGCGGCAGCACGTTCAAGACGTGACACAATGTGAGTAACCTGTAAGAAGTTATTGAAAGAAGCTCTCATCGCAGCTAATTCCGGCTTCTTCAAACTCTTTATACAGTTTGGTCAGCCTGTCGTTAGCAATACGTGCCTGCCGAGGTTTTTCTTCCGTTTCATGGTCCGTGGCATAACAGGCAAGACACCATTGGCACTGGTGCGTTGCCCCGAGACTCATCACGTCAAAGTTTCCGACCAAGAAGGTCCGGCGCTCTTTACGATTTCCGAAGTTTTCGACTGCGGCGAGAAACTCCAGGTTGACCTGCATAGAAACCTTATTGCCCTCTCTTGCGATATGAATGTAATCCTCCAACGTGAGGATCGGACCTTGGGTGTCCTTGAAATCCTGAAATCTTACCACCATGTCGTTCAGGGAAAAGAGCTCGGTTTCTATAAGAATCCCTGCTTCATTCAGCGCTCGATAATCCTTCTGTAAATATCTGTTGGCAATCATTACAGCCTGGGATACGTGAGGACACAGATTGTGCGGGCAGCCTCGAGCATAGCATTTTCTGAAGCTGAATTCTTTGCTGTCTACAGTTCCGGAAAAACGACAGAAGAAGAGGATCGCTCGATATCCGTAGCTTGTATGAGTGAAATCGACTTCGTTGATTTCAAAGGACGGGAGACAGACGATTGTTGCCCCTCTTTTTCCATGAGCAACAAGCTCGCCAATGCGAATGGGAGGTTCGAGACCAATCGTTTGATTCATGGCTTGTGCCTCTGTGTCGAATGAAGGTGTCGTCCGTCCGCGGTTTCCCTCCGGATCGCTGGAGGCCCACACGCGATGTAGAGAAGCTGATTCCAGACCTCACGGGGTCTCCTCCGACCAGCCTATGAAGAAATCACCGTTAATAGTTCAGAACCGCCTGCGAGTTAAGGCACTCACTCAAAATTGTGGCGCCGGCGACCACTTCCGATTTATCAATCAGGTCGAATGGCTCAATGTTGCGCTCCTTGATACAGGGAGAGCAGACAAGGATTCTTCCTCCCAGCTCCAGAAAGGAATCCATCAATTTCTTCAACGGATCGAAACCACCCGCATGCACGCTTTCAGCGTACCCCTTCTTTGCCAATAAGACTCCATACCCCTGGAGAACAATAATTCCCGGCTCGTCCATTGCCAGAGCCGCGTTGCCAAGGGCGAATGGGATGGTGGCCCTCTCAGGGTCATCTCCGGCATGTGTTGCAATGATTACGACGCCTTCTTTTTGTTCCATGAATAAGGCCCTTTCTTGTGCTAAATTTTGTTCGGCGACAGCCTCGCAAGGCCTGCGCTTTAGTTCACTCTTCGCAACCATCCAAATAATCAATCAACCCTTTGAGACGCGGGCGGGCCAAGCCATAACGAACGACCGTTCCCTCGCGCTCGCAAACCAAAATCCCATGCGTCCGCATAATCGAGAGTTGATGAGAGACATCCGGCTGCGAGGCCCCCAGACGGTTAGCCAAGCCGGTGACGTTCTCCCCGCCTTTACTGAGAATTGCCAAAATGCGGAGGCGCAGAGGATGAGCAACTGCCTTGACGATTTCGGCCACGTCCTCGGCTCGCTCCAGGTTGTCTATGAGACTGTTCATCGGCGTAATTTTACTCAGATGAATAGCTGATTGCTCGAATTGGCAGCGTGGGCCAAAAAGCTGGCGACACCAACGTATTCCACGCCGGGATACTCGATAAGCTCTTCTCGTCTGAAGCCCATGAGGTCCATGGACATCTCGCAGACGCAGATCTTCACGTCAAGCTCAGCCGCTTGGGCGAAGAGCTGCTCCAGGTCCGGGGCCCCTTTTTCTTCATCAGACCCTTCATCATTGCCGTTCCCATGCCGCCCATATTCATCTTGGACAGCTTCAACTTGTTGTAACCCGTGGGCAGCATCCAGCCGAACATCCTCGACATCAAGTTCTTTCCTCCAACTTGGGCCTGTGGCTTGCGCAGTGCAGCGGTGCCCCAAAAGGTAAAGAAAAGCACTACCTTCATGTCCATGGCAGCCGCGCCCACAGCGATGATCATCGCGGCCAGCACCTTGTCGAGATCGCCGGAGAATATGACCATCGACATCTTGTCTTCCCTGGGCGGTCCCAATTCATCGACTTTTTGCTTCAGATCGTTGAACTCGGATATGTCTAAACTCATTGTCACTCCTTACGTAATCATTCAGTCTTGTGGGGCAGTCCCGCGAGGCGCGGGATGGCCTGCCGAGGAAACCCCTGTTCAATGGCGGGCTAGAAAGCCCACCCCACGAAGCCACCGGCAAATTCCGGCTGTAACTGAATGCATACCTCCTTATAGCTCGAGCCATTTGCTTCGCGGTCCGCTAGTAGTTGGCACAATGCTCACAGGGAATATTCACTCCATACAAATGCTTTCCCTGCTGCTACACTTGACGTTGAGCCCTTAACTCATGCGTGAACAGGGCCACAGGCCGAAGAATTGCATGAGCGAATTTCGTAAATGGCAGTAGCAGCACGAGCATCATTGCTCCTACCAGGTGGACGAGGAACACAACATACTCCCCGACCGAACCCAAGGGCAGATAGACGGAAATTTCCACGACGAATCCAGTCAGAGTCACTCCCCATAACAATCCGAGAAACAGCCAGTCTGAGAGCATAGAGTGGGAGGCGTACTTGTCGGGCCGTGTTATCCTGTTGAACAGTGCTATACTCGTCCCGTAGAGAACTAGAAGACCGGCTACAGTGCCCAACAATCGCATTGGATAGTATATGGGGACCTGTGAGAAGGGCTCCTTGAAAAGCAAATCAAGCCCGGTCGCTGCCAGCAGTCCGAGGAACCCCCACATAATCGACAAATGAACAAAGCGGCGGCGCAGATACCATGGCCCGGGCTCAGTGTCGCACCGATCGAAGCGAGTTTGGCCGACTGCTTCGAGAACCGCCGATTTGAGTGCTGTCCAGAGACTGGACCTGTCCCCTTCCCTATCTTGGACCGGAACAGCATCATTTGCCGATCCGCCAAGAGCCTTGTTGAGACGTGTGACCATGGTGACCACGCTTAGAAGGGCAACTAAACCCGCGATTGCAATCACCGTTTGTCCGGTATAATGGATGTAACGGACATTGATGAAGCTCCCCAGTTTCAGTGCCTCCGCGGGCATAGAGCCGTACCCCGTCAGCATGATCAGAGCGAGTATCGCGGCGATACAGATGAGAAAACACACGGCAAAAGTCTTGGAAGTGTAGAGACGCCGACCCAGCGTTGTGGGATCATAATGAGATATGACGTACCTTCGGACGGCTGCCACGAACTCGGCGGGTTCGGCCTGCCTCGGACAGGTGGCCGAACAATCTGCGCAATAATAGCAGAGCCACATCTCTTTGCCGGCGGCCAAACGATCCTTCAAACCCAGTTGTGCGTACCTGATGAATTTTCGTGGAAACGCAGCCCTCCCTTCAGAAAGAGAACATACCGCAGTGCAGTTTCCGCAATTGAAGCAGGCATTTATATCTGAAGCCCCGTAACGGGCCAGTTCAGTCATGAACCCAGGATCTACCGTGTGGGACATCGTCTACTCCTTCAGCAGCACGTACAGGAAGTGGTCGCCGCTCTGTTCGCCTTCAGCCACCTTCCCATATTTCCTCATGGACGTTAGATGCCACAGCACTCGGTGAGAAGGGATGCCGGTTTCCAGGGCTATTTCCGGGACCGTTTTGGGGCCCGTGCCAAGTACTTCGGTGAGCTTCTTCCTCAATCCCCTGGTCTCTTTGACTCGCTGCGTGACACCATCGATTATTGACTTCCGAGCCTCTCTGAGCGCCTTGAGTTTTTCTCTTTCAGCCTGGTCCGTCATCCTCTTTCTCCAATGCTGTTACCGGGCTGCAATGGCATCCACCATGGCATCGAACTGGTCAAGGGTCCAACCATTGACGTTCATGGCCCGGTGCGGACATACCGCGGCGCAAGCTCCGCACCCCCTGCAAAGCGCCGGATTCACCAAGGCCTTCTGCTCCACCTTGTCGTCCAGTTCCAGATCGGTCAGCGTCAAAGCGCCCCCATAACTGCACTCGGCCAGACAAAGACCACAGCCATCGCAAAGTGCGGGATCGACTCGGGCAACGAAGGGTTCTAATTCGACATATCCTTTGACCAGTGCTATGGCAGCCTTGGAAGCGGCAGCCGCTGCGGAAGCACAACTCTCTGTGATGTCTCGCGGGCCCTGGGAAGTTCCGGCCAACAGCAGGCCGTTCACCGACATTTCCACCGGCCTGAGTTTGGGATGCACTTCTTGCAGGAACCGGTCGGCACCTACCGGCAGCTTGAATACGTCGACCAGATCCGAGATGTCGTTGGGCATCATACCTACGGACAGGACGACCAGGTCGACGAGGGCTTCCACGTCCTCGCCAAAGGTGAGAGTGTCTTTCACCCTCACCTTTAGAGGACGCTTGGAGGTTGCTCCTGCCTTTTCGACCACAGGAAGCAAGTCGGGGGTGAACCTGAAGAACAGAACCCCCTTCTGGGAAGCCTTTTCATAGTAATCTTCGTGGCCGCGGCCGTACGAGCGGATGTCCTGGTAGTACTCGGTACACGTGCACATCGGGAAATCGGTCTTTGATCTCGTTGGCCGCCTGAAGTGTCGCCGTGCAGCAGACTCTGGAACAATAGTTGTTTACTCTACCGTCGGGCTGCGGTTCGTGAATTCCGTCTACCTGTCTGCTACCCACACAATGGATCAAGGCAATATCTCTTACCGGACGCCCTTGGAACTCCAGCCGTCCACCGGTGGGTCCGTCGGGAGAGAGCATCTTAATGAGATCCGGCAAAGTTATCACTCGCGGGGATTCTCCGTATCCGTACTCTCCGCTCCTGGGCTCGTAATGCTTGAAGCCCGTCGCCATCACCACGACACCGGCTTTGATCTCGAGGATGTCATCCTGGGATAAATTCCAGTCTGACCGGACTGCACAACCCTCGAATGGGCGAAAGATCACCTTCTTGTTGACGGCACCGATTTCGCTGGGGCGAGCTTCTGCTCTTCTTCGCACTTGGACCAGAAAATCCCCTATCGTGCCGCTGCTGGAGGCGACTTCGGCTTGAGTGTAGACAGTGATGTTCGAGTCATCGATCACTTCTTCCACTAGTTCCGCGAGCAAATCCCCGGCCTTTTCTTCCGTTGGATAGACTCGATCAAGCTGCGCCGTTTGCCCTCCCAGATACGGAGATTTTTCAATGACGGTAACGCCAATTCCTTGTTTTGACAGCGTTCGAGCCGCGGTGAGACCGCTAATCCCACCGCCTATGATGACAGCGTGTGGATGAGCTTCTATTCGGATCGGCTCCAGCGGCTCAAGAAGCGCGGCTTTGGCAACCGCGGCCGCCACCAGTCTGAGGGCCTTTTGGGTGGCCTCGCCGGCATCATGACTGTGCGCCCAACTTACTTGCTCTCTGATATTTGCGTGTTCGTATAGAAACGGGTTATGTCCTTGCCTTGTCAAGGCATTGCGGAAAGTCACCTCATGAAGTTTTGGCGAACAAGATGCCACTACGACTGCATCAAGGTCTTCGTTGCGGAGGTCTTCGAGGATCAGATCTTGCCCGGGATCCGAGCACATGAACATGTTTGTACGGGCGACTTTGACCTGTGGTATCTTTTGCACTTCTTCGGCAACTTGCTTGACGTCCACCACATCCGAGATGTTTCCGCCGCAGTGGCAAATATAAACACCTATCCGAGGCTCTTTTGACTGAATGGTCTTCGATTGGTTCTTCACTTGCGCTTCCTCGGGCATTTCGTACCTCTTGATTCAGACTAAGTACAGCATTTCATAAATGCGGTCTGGTATGCTGGTAGCGTCGCCGTCATTCCCGCGTACACGGGAATCCAGTCAGGACCCCGGATCGGAGTCCGGGGTGACCGCAGCGAACAGGATTGCAACCACCCACCACATTGCCCGAAACAAGGCTCCGTACTTAAGAAATCGAGCATAAGGAACCACTCTGCTTGGAAGCTCAGCCCACCGCTTGTTCGGCAAGCACTTCTTCACTCTGGTCAGTTGCCCCGGCGATGAGTGTGGAGATCGGCCCCAGGGATGCAATATAATTTGCTGTCTCCATAGCGGCCGCACCAGCCTTTGCAATAGTATCCACAATGTCCTTGGGTCCGCCCGCAGTCCCTGCCACAAAGACCCCCTCTTGATCGGTAAGGGCCGGTGCCATTTTGGGTCTAGGACACAAGACAAAGCCGTCATCCGCTTGCCCCACCCGGATGAATTCCAGCGGGTTGCACCCGGGTAACATGCCCAACGAAAGAACGACCATGTCGTGATTTCGCTCCTCAACACGACCGTCCTCTTCCATAAGCTCTACACGAACGTTCAGATTGTGGTCCTCGCCTTCAGTGATTTTCCCTACCTTGGCTTTCACGAACTCTATGCCCATGGCCTTTGCGTTTTGATAGAATTCTTCGTACCCCTTGCCGAAAGCGCGAATGTCCATGTAGTAAATCGTCACATCCACCAGCGGAAGAGCCCCCGAGAGTAACATCGCCTGCTTTATTGCGTACATGCAGCAGACTCGGGAGCAGTAAGGAACGCCAAGGCTCCGATCGCGTGAACCGGCGCACTGCACGTAGGCGATGCTGTCAGGAATTTTGCCGTCCGAGGGCCGGATTACCCTCCCATAAGGGCCATTAGGCGACAACAGACGCTCCATCTGGAGCGAGGTCAAGACGTTATGGCTCTCCTCGGGGAGATACTGTCTCTTGGCTTCCTTCAGACTGAGCTGGAATCCTGTGGCAAGAATGACGCTCTTGGCTTCAACGATCACTTCCTCGGGCTGTTGGTAATAGTCCACTGCATGGGTGGGACAGACCTTTTCACATGACCCGCAGAGCATGCAATTATCCACATCCAACAGTGCCTTCTGCGGGATAGCGGTTGCGAAAGGCACATAGATGGCTTTCCTGGCTCCCATTCCGCCTTCAAACTCATGCGGCAAACCCACAGGGCAAACGTACTCACACTGGCGACAACCTATGCAGAGCTTTTCGTCCACGTATCTTGGTTTTCGTGTGAGATTGGCTCGGAAGAGTGGACCCTCTCGTGTGATGGATCTGACTTCCGTGTAGGTAAAGATTTGTATGTTCGGGTGATGAGCCGCGGCAGCCATCCGTGGCGTTGTGATACAGCTTGCGCAGTCCAGAGTAGGGAAGACTTTGCTCAGGGCTATCATCACCCCGCCTATGCTTGCCTCCTTTTCCACGACAGCTACTCTGAACCCCTGATCGGCCAGATCCAGGGCTGAGGTGAGCCCGGCTATACCTCCGCCGACGACAAGAGCGTCATAGTGTTCGGCCAGCGTTTTCATTTTGCTAAGTGCTCTATCTCCCCTTTGCGGGGGGAGCCGATTTCTTTGAGAAGGCTGTTCATCTGGTTGACTTCCTTAAGGAACGCTTTGGTACAGACGGTGCATATAGCGGTAAGTTTGATCCTTCGACGGTCGTATCCTTCCTGCTTCATCCTCCCGGTGACCCTGTCCATTCGCGCGGCAAAACGACGATACGCGCCTTGGTAGGGACATTCCTCACCACACGACATAACGATGATGCCGCCTATTCCTTTATCCAGGGTCCGAAAGTAGAAATCTTCCGGAAGCATTACAGGAGCCGGAATTCGAAGTATGTAAGTATTGGGCGGATAGGACAGGTGTGCCTGTCCGACCGTATCGGCCCCGGGGTAGGCGCACGCTATTGTCGCCAAGATGAGAATCTTCGCCTGGGCCGCGTCTGATGAAGTTGCCATGTCTCTGCCCGCTATTTCTTTCTCGTAACAAAGATTCGATCGTACCCCTCGGCTTCAAGCACTCCCATGAACTCATGACCGACCTTCTTTGCCCACGCAGGGATGTCGCTCTTGGTCGCCGGATCGTTGGAAAGCACTTCCAGAACGTCGCCCACCTTGACTTGCCCGATCCCCTTCTTTGCTTCGAGCAACGGTCCCGGACATGCGCTACCCCACGCGTCAACCACCTTGGCGGCGGTCAGGTTGGCCAATTCTACGTTACTCATGGATATTTCCTCCTGGATCATTTCGTCTTGGCGCTCGGTTTCTGATGAATAAGCAATTGCCATGCCATCTCATGAACCGGACCGTTGACTTGAGCTGAAACCAATAAAATTAGCCAGATAGAAGATGCATCCCGGTCAATGGCTCTTCACGGCACCATGTTCCATGTCAATCTTTCTTGAGAAATTGGTTGACAAATGTTAACCTGTAAACCTGGGTTTACGTTAACGTTTAAGCTCGGCAGTTGAGGTGCCTCGATGAATCAGCAAGAGATGGTCGGCTTCTGGAAAACCATCGTCGATACAATGATGAACGGCCTGATAGTGGTTGACGCAGACGGGATGATAGTCGCGGTCAATCATGCCACTGAAGAAATCACCGGCTATGAGCGGGAGGAACTCATCGGAAGCCCCTGCACGATTCTAAACTGCGACCAATGCCCTGCCCGTGTGCCGGAAGGCGACTTTACATGCGATCTGTTCGAGACGAAACAAATCGAGAAGCGCAGATGTACTCTCACGAGAAAAGATGGCACCGTGCTGCCTGTAGTGAAGAATGCCAGAGTCCTCAGCGGGAATGATGGAAAGGTCAATGGTGGCGTAGAGACCATCACGGATCTCAGTGAGATAGTTACCAGAGATCTGAAAATAGCCAGATTGAGTTCAATATTGAAGGGCAAAGACAGCTTTCACGAGATCATTGGGAAATGTCGAGCAATGCAAGATGTCTTTGATTTGATCACCGATGCGGCTCAATCGGATGCGCCCATTATCATCTACGGTGAAAGCGGCACAGGCAAAGAACTCGTCGCGTCCGCGATTCATAAACTGGGCAGACGTAAGGCCGGTCCTTCGGTCAAAGTGAATTGCGCGGCCTTAACCGAATCACTCTTGGAAAGCGAGCTATTCGGACATGTCAAGGGCGCTTACACTGGAGCTGACAGAAACAGAAAGGGGCGTTTTGAAGTGGCGGACGGAGGGAATATTTTTCTCGATGAGATCGGAGACATCCCGCTTTCCATGCAGGTGAAAATATTGCGGGTTTTGCAAGAAAAAGAATTCGAGCGAGTTGGAGATAGTAAACCAATAAGAGTGGATGTCAGAATCATCTCGGCGACTCATCGAGATCTGTCCGAAATGATTGCTCGGAATGAGTTCAGGGAGGATTTGTTCTATCGTCTCAATGTTATCCCAATCCATTTGCCTCCTTTAAGAAAAAGGCGGGAGGACCTTCCGTTGCTGATCGAACATTTCATCGAGGAAAATCGCTTGAAAACCGGCAAAAACATAATCGGGATCAGCAGCCGGGCCATGAACTCGCTGATATCCTACTCCTGGCCGGGCAATATCAGGGAGTTGCTCAATGCTATTGAATATGCTTTTGTGGTCTGTCGGCAGGCACGCATAGAAGAGCCTCACCTCCCCGAAGCTATCAAGAATGGAAAATCATCGCTTTCCTCGGCTAAAGACGGTGAAGGGGAAAGGAACCGGATCGTCGAAGCTATCAGGCAAGCTGGCGGCAAAAAACTTGAGGCGGCCCGACTGCTCGGGATTACCAGGCAAGCTCTCTGGAAAAAAATGGCCAAGTTGGGGATCAAAAAGGAATTTGCCTGATTGTCCACCGCTGAGAACACAGAGATCGCGGAGAATTCTGCTCTCTACAAACCTGTATGGGGATTCTCGAAATTGATCACGGAACAAGAAGAAGGCTTGGTGGCGACGCCCCGCGCGGAACGCGGGGTTGCAGTGGGGATGCCTCGCGTGGAACGCGGGACTCCCTGCCATTCGTCACCCCGGACTTCGATCCGGGGTCCAGTCTGGATGCCCGCGTACGCGGGCATGACGACAGGCAATCACGCCCGGGCGTGACTGTCCTACTAAAAACACGGTGTCACTTGTTTGAAAGCGAATAGGTATTATTCCTCCCTTTCGTAAAGCGGGGTCAGGGGAAACTTTTTGGATACCTCCTTGAAAATCCCCCTAAATCCCCCTTTAGAAAAGGCGATATTATACTTGCCAAACCCTTCTTTGTTTGCCTTGATACTTTCTATCTAAAAACGCGCGCGGTTCCAATAACTTACCTCTTGAAAACGAGAAACAGAACCATGTAGTCTTCCCGATTCAGAAACGGAAAAAGCCGAATAAAGGAACTATCTTAGCGGTATCATTCCTTTATTCGGCCCGATGTTGGGTCAGGGCGACCCCTAAACAACCAATGGAGGATAACATCATGTCCATTCCTGAATCAACACGAAACGAACTGTACTTGAGAGCAGGCGGTTTTTGCGAGTGTACCATGCTTACCTGTTTTGAACATCCGCGTGGAATGAGATGCCCTAAGCCCCTTGGTTGGGGTTGGCATGCTCACCATAGATCGAGATGGGGCGGTGATGACCTTGGCAATCTTCTTGCCATGTGCCCAGAGTGTCACCAGAATACCCTAACTTATGGTCAGCCTCGCTGGTAAAGCGTTTGTGTAGTCGCTTCAATGCGCGCAGAACGTGCGGGAAAGCTTCATGCCAAACCGTTAACTCTGCTTGAATAAGACCCGATTCACAAACTTGGAGATAAACGGTCGCCCTATCCCCAACTTCTCTTACTAAGGCTGGCCCAAAAAAGCCAAGAACAAATTCTGCCAATTCTCTCCAGAAATGTCGGCCCTCATAACAGCCATATATGAATAATATTCGCGCTGGTCGATCTTGACTGCCTTGGCAGCTTGAAATTGTTTGAAGTCGTGCAAAGGCACTTAGAGCCGTCACCAAGTCAGCAACGCCTTCATCCACCGGTGCGTTGACCTTTATGAATTTCTGTTTATGCATTCTCGGTCGGTTCTTTTGTTTTTTTTGCTGGGAGTATCTTCTTTAGGGCTTCGTCAAGTTTTTCTTCTGCGTCTTCTCCCAAATGTTCTTCAGCAACCTTTACGAAGCGCGCATATTGCTCCGCGTCGTCTGGCTTCGGTTTTTTCTTTCTTCCCATTATCGCATAACCCCGATTTGCCTATCAGTCGTTTGATAGGTGAGACGCTTTCCCACTACGCCCCTTAGCAGTATATCGGCTCTCTCAGTATCGCTAAAGCCTTTACGGGCGGATCTCTTCTTGCTGTTGGGCCTGCCACAACGGTTATTATACCGAAAATCGAATTCGGCAAGGTAACGATGGAGATGCTGTTTTTTGCAATGCTGATAGATGCCCTTCATTCCTCGCTTAAAGATCGAAAAGAAGCCTTCAGCGCAATTGACGTGGACGGTGCGGTCTTCCCTGGACACATATTCCCCGTTACTGTGTTGAACCATGCCATGCTCGGCAAAGTTTTCGTCAATGTGGCGATACTGACCGGCATCGTCAGTCATAACTCTTGCTTCTCGGTCTATATTCTCCTGTAGAATCGGAACGATGGTCTTTGCGTCAACGCTGTCCACGACCATACTTCGTGAACAACCAGACTCACGGTCAATGAGAGAAAGGATTTTGCGCTTGTGCACGTACCCTTTCTTCACTTCTTTACCGGGCTCATTCCAAAGAAAAGTTTCGTCAGATTCCACGGCCCCGCCATTTGCACCAAAAGGGGTCAGGTCACCGCTTCTCATGGCTTCTCGGATGCGATGACTCATGAACCAAGCACTTTTGAGAGTAATCCCCAACATCCTGTGGAGTTGATTTGAGGAAATACCCTTCTTTGATGCGGCAATGAGGGTCATAGCCTGAAGCCACAATCGAAGCGGAATATGGCTTGATTCAAAGATGGTTCCGATCTTCACAGAAAACTGCTTTCGGCACACATAACACTTGTAAAGCCCGATTCGGGTGCTATTGCCCTTCATCTTACTTATACGCTCAGTAGCACCACAATGGGGGCACACCGGACCGTTAGGCCATATCCGGGCTTCAATATACGCGTATGCAGCCTCTTCGGTTTGGAAGTGTGGCTTAGAGATGGTTGCGTGCCTCATAATAACCGTCCTGTCTTAGCGCAATTTCGCGTAGTCTTCGACAAAAAGCTTTACGGCGTTAAGTACCTTGATAGCGTCTTTGTCATCGTAATCAACTCTGACATGAATAGTGTCGTCTCTCCATGCCATTCTTACGCCATTCAAGAATCCATGAGTAATTTTGCGTCGGTCTTTCTTGGCTCGTACTTTTGGCGGATCAATTTGTTCGTGTTCAAGTTTTTTATTAATTTCACCCAAGATTATGCCCCATGCCTTTTTGTCAAAAA
Source organism: uncultured delta proteobacterium (assembly GCA_963789265.1). Taxonomy (GTDB): domain Bacteria; phylum Desulfobacterota; class Desulfomonilia; order Desulfomonilales; family Desulfomonilaceae; genus CAWBBA01. Next base: position 2,249,028 of record CAWBKB010000001.1, read on the forward strand.
TCCTAGGAGTTACTTTTAGTTTGCGAGCAAATTTACGTAGAACTACTTCTAGGATTCGCATCATGTGAAAGACGGAAGCCGTATACCTCCCAACTGCAAAGCAATTCCCGGCTTCTTCGGCATCTTTCCTCAATTCGGGAAATTTGCTCAAAACCTCTTCGCCGAGGAACGTACCTTCCATTTCATAAAAGCCTGAACCTGTAGGGTAAAGCATCAACATGGTTCTATTATCAATCTCGTGCAAAACGCCCTGAATTAATGAATCTAGCCTTCCCCGGATTTCATCATAGTGCTGCTTTTCGACGTTTTGATTACATAAATAGTTGATATGTTCCACCAAAACGTCTGCATTACTCGCGGAGTTGGTTAGGCCCGATGTTGCCGCCCTAAATCCCAACTCTTGTATTTCTAACAGTATTTCGGCCAAATCAACCGAGTAATCCGGGTGCATCAGGGCGTTAATGATCCCAGCGCAATGCGCCAAATTAGAGCAAATCCTAACGAAATTTCTTGCATAAAATCTCAAGATGTCCCACAAGCTCACAACCTGGAATGGGTGAAACGGGTCTTTCAAAGAAGACTTGTCTCTTAATAGCCGAAAGGTTAAATTCATCTTACTCCCCCTCTCTGGGTTTGGCAAGTATAATATCGCCTTAGAAAAGGGGGACTTTGATCGCCCTCGGCCTGCATGGACCTCTTCTAAAGGAATGAAATTGCCTTAAGGTAACGCCTATGGACCTTATCGCACGCTCCGGTGAGCGACGTGGAATTGAACAAGCTATCTTTTATCTCTGCGTTCTCGGCAGACTCTGCGGTGAACCTGATATCCGGCGAAAAGTCATTCGGCACATAGACTTAGTCAACCGCATGCCAAATTGCTCAGAAAGCACCATCGGGCAAGTCAACGACTTCGCGGGACGGCTTGTTGCAGGTCTCCAAGCGAGCGTTCAGGTACCAGGCAATGTAATCTCTGCGAAGTACGTCGCTTGCATAACTTTGCCGAGGTAGAAATCTTGCTTATCGCCTTCGTCGATTTTTCTCTGTGCAGCCACGGCCAGGTCCAGGAGACGCCATATCATGATTGCGTCGCCATAGCACAAGAGCGCCGGATGCGTCTTCGATCCCCACTGGAGAACGTCGGTTTGAATGATATTCGCCATTGCAAGCGTCATCTCCTGCAAGCCTACTGTGGCATCCCCCAAAGAACGGACATGATCTCCAAGCACCGGGTGATCCGAGTATCTGGTGCAGAATGCTCGAAGTTCGCCAAGGAAAGCCTTTATGGGCGCACCCCCGTCCTTGATCAACTTTCGCCCCATGAGATCCATAGACATAATGCCGTTTGTTCCCTCGTACAGGGATAGGATTTTGGCGTCTCTCATGTATTGTTCCAGAGGATAATCCCTGGTAAAGCCATATCCGCCTAGGCATTGGATTGCATATTCACAAACCTTGAAGCCGGTTTCGGAGGCATAAGCCTTAATAATGGGCGTTATGAACTCCACAAGGGCATTGTAACGCAACCTCTCCCTCTCATCTTCCGATTCTTCGGATAGATCCAGCCAATAACCCGCGGTATAGGCCATCGATCGCATGCCGTCCACCGCAGCCTTCATCCAGAGGAGCATTCGGCGAACGTCCGGATGATCTATGATGGGAACCTCTCCCGATTTCCTACGAGCGAGATCATGTCCCTGAATCCTTTCCTTTGTATAAGCGAGGGCATTCAGGTACGCGGTTGCCGCAATCCCGATTCCGCCCACGCCCACGTTGATGCGAGCACTATTCATCATTTGGAACATGTGAGCGAGACCTTTGTTGGCCTCCCCGCACAAGTAGCCAATGCAGCCGTCATTGTCCCCAAAGTTGAGAACGCAGGTGGGGGAAGCGTGCAGGCCCATCTTCTGTTCCACTCCGACGCAAACTACGTCATTCGGTTCCCCCAAAGAACCGTCATCCCGCACTCTTATTTTCGGAACAACAAACAGCGAGATCCCTTTCGTCCCGGCAGGTGCGCCCTCTAGTCGGGCCAAAGCCAAGTGGATAACGTTTTCGGTGAGATCGTGATCCCCCCACGTTATAAACATCTTGGTTCCTTTGATCCGGTAATGATCGCCCTCCGGAATCGCCTTTGTTCTGATGGCGCCCACATTTGAACCGGCCTGCGGTTCGGTGAGGCACATAGTTCCTGACCATTTGCCTGAATACATGTTGGCAACGTACCGGTCCCGAAGTTCTTTCGTGCCGAAACACTCAATCAGATGCCCGGCACCATGGGTGAGACTCGGGGCCATGTGAAATGAGATGCAGGCGCCGTACATAAGATCGTTAATGACGATCCCCATCAGATGGGGAAAGCCCTGCCCCCCGTACTCCGCATCGCTCGTAGGTGCGATCCAGCCATTTTCGCCATAAAGCCGAAAGGCATCCCGATAACCGGGGGCACAACAAACATTACTTGCCCCGAGAGTGCAGCCGTGCTTGTCACCAACCTCCTGGAGCGGTCCAACAACGCCACCGGCGAACTTGACCGCTTCTGCGACCAACATATCCAATGTCTCCACGTCAAGTTCGCGGAACCTGGGGAGTTTGCAAAGGTCCCCGTAGTTAAGCTGTTCATTAAGAATAAAGTAGATATCCCGCTCACTTACCTTGAAATGTGTCATCAGTCTTCTCCTCTAATTAGAGTCTTAGCCGTGTGTTCCTTATAGATCCACGATCGCGATGTCGGGCTGTTCAAGCATGGTTCAGTTGACAGGTCCGCCTGATATCAAGTATTTTCTACTTAACAGGGCAACTATCGTGCCAAAGGCTCGGACATAGACCGATGAGTCGGATGCCGGGCGTTTGCCTACTTATTTCTTGGCTGTAACCCCGTTTGTGGATTTTCTTATTCATTGAGGCATTTTGTAGAGGAAGTTCTACACGCTTCGGGGCTGATCTCGCTAACTTGGCATAAGGACTGACGGCTAAGAAGTTGACAGCTTCCCTATGTATAAAATGATCTACGTATAGAATCTTCGACACAATTACCCGTGCTCCGGCGACCTAACCGGGAAAACCCCGGCTTGAGTCCACTCACTTTCACCTTATAAAGCAGCCATCCGTCATCTAACAAGCAATTTTCATGCCAATGCCAGGCAATGCTCTTGCCCTCTCACGCGGCGAGCTTTGTAGAGACAAGTTTGACTACGTCCTCGGATTTTTTGACAGATTGTAAAAATGGTTGAATTTGTAGGACGCGGCGAGCACTCCAAGCTAAGAAGGCGTCTCCTCGATTACGTCCACACGGTCGGAGTAAAAGGCCACGTAATTCTTGATGTCAGCCACGGATGGATATGGTGACTCGTAGCTCCAGACAGCGTTTTCCGCTGATCGGCCGTCTGCACTTATGCTGAAATAACTTGCATCGCCCTTGTAGGGGCAATGGGTGGAGTGGTTGGTACGCTTAAGCGCGGTGAGGTCAACGTCTTCCCGCGGGATGTACTGAACCGGGGGTAATGTCGCTTCCCGGAGTGTCAATACCGGCTTGCTGTCCGCAATGGTGCGGCCGTTAAAGGTTACCCGAATCCTGTTGGGGTTGCGTTCAATCGTTATCGGATGATCCGGACCTGGAATCTTCATTTTTGTCTCCTGTTGGCGCGAGCTCACCGCCGCGATTAATTCTTCGGAACGTATGGGCCATAACGAGGATGGATACGATGTGGTCTGATTCCGGACGCAATCCATCGCTCCCCTGCCCCGCTACACTCTTTATGAAATATGGAGACGGCATGCGCATCACGCAAGATAGTTGCAGGCTCGATGTGCGGCTGGGCAGGCAGTTCACGCAAGAAGAGACGTCTGAACCATGTCGCAGGCGTCAAGGATGTCATTCAACTAGAGGTATACACGCCGCATATCGTACTCGTGCCGTGGCCAGATCGTGGTCACGAATAACCGGCTTCAGACCGTCTTTGGGGACTAGATCAGCTTTGCGGCCCAGGAGGGCTTCCAGTTCGCACTGCATTCGGGCCAGAGTCACAAAAGTGACTCGTGCTTCTGGTTGGAAGCTTACCAACATATCTACGTCACTCTCAGAATCGCTATCCGAGCGCAGCATGGACCCGAACAGCGCTAGCTCCCGCACCTGGTATTGACGGCAGGCGCTTGCGAGCTCTTCCATAGGAATGTGAAAAGACGCCACTTCGTTCATCATTTTTCCGGTCTGAAAACCTTCCTGCGTGCTACCGCAAAGTAATGTACAGGCCGGTAAAACCCGGGAACAGCATACCAGATTGGGGACGACCAGCCAATTGAGTAAGCTGTCCCCAGATTTTTTGCGCTGTTCATTCCACTCTGGCTGGAATTGCTTTTGTTCCATCGTTTGCCCTTCAGGCGGCGCCACCGTACCTTCAGTAGACTTCATCGTGGGTGCCCACCGTCTGGAAGAGAATAGCCTCCGAGCCCTTGTAATCTACCATCTCAAACACAATTCTCAAATCGTAGCCTACACTTGCGGCCCATGCCCCTTCGAGGTCCCCCTTGCGCTTATGGGTCTTCAACTTGGGATGCAGCGGATCTTCTGATAACAATTCCAAAGCGGCTTGGAGGTCTTCGGCCACGCCGGAACGTTTCTTGAGAAGGCGCTTGGCAGCGCGAACAAAAGCACTGGAGCGTATCAGCGTACGCTTCACGACCGTATCTCTTTCATGAGATCTTCGACCGTGGTCGGATCACACTGACCTTGCGCAAACTCCTCACGGGACTCCAGAATATCTTGAGCCAACCTCTTTCGGCCCTGCTCGGCCAGACGGCGCCGGACGATAAGGACCAAGGTCTCTTGTTCGTCCGCAGATAACTTGTCCACTGCCTCCAGCACTTCTCCGAAGCATGCTGTATTTTCCGTGACTCCCCTCCTGTGCGGCAGGCCCCGGTAGCTTTCCGTGGCCCATGTTTGACTGTCTCTTGACGATTTCCCCATCTCCTCAGTCTCGTTCAGTCGATGCATACAGAGAAGTCGAGACCAACGTTGTACTCACATGGATCATTGCCATTCTAACTGTGGCGAAAGAACGTGTCGGTGTCAAGCAGAAGAAGGACTTGTGGTGCCGATTGCAGCCATATGAACGAAGCACCCGGTGCAGTAACATCACGAATTACAAACGGAACCCCGATTGCTTCCAGCCAAGCTGCTTTCATTTTCGTTTGTCACTCGTTACGTTTTCTGACTTGTTTTTGGATAGTTTCCACATAAACTCGCATTGGTCTCATGCTTCGAGCTCCTCACACACTCGCTGTTAGTCTTATTGCCCGGAATCGTCACATTCGACCCGATTCAACGATCTGTTCCCCGCACGTTGCTAAGTGCGATAAGCTGGCCCACGCTTCGGCAATCGCTCGTTTTCGACTTTACGCGAGGCTTGTCCTGTCCACGTATCTCGGACAGAGCACGGCATTTAAGTTCAGCGCCGACCGTCGAATTGTCTTCTGCGAGCAATCTCACTAGTGCAGCATCCTTGTCCTTTTGCTGCAACTTTGCTACCCACTTTGAAAGTTCTTTTCTAGTCAAAGGGTTAGAACTCTCGCTTTTCTCAGCGGCTGCGGAGATCAAGTCCGGGTCGATGCGCAAGAAGTCCGCTAGACTTCTGAGCGGCGCATTTAGCGAGCGAAGCCCTGACGGCACAGGCGGCTCGAGAGTGTCATCATCGAATTCCCCTGCCTGTACACCGAGCAGCCACCCGAAGTACAAACAACGGTAGTCGCCACCCATCAAATCCGCCCTCAACTGCACCAGCGAGGCCATCCACCCCGCTCCTTCGATCCATTCGCTCTCCTCTTCCTCGGAGGAGAGGGTAAAAATGAGATTAGCTGCATGCTTTCGATAGTTGAAACTGTCACAACCGCAATATTCTTTGGCGAGATCAAGATCGATTACATTTGCGGGTACACGCAGCATGAGAATCCGGATACCCCAGTTTGCCAGATAGAGATGGGCATCAAAATATTTCTCCATCCAGTCGTTCGGATCGCCCTTCAAGTCGCCCCAGTTGTATTCGTTAACGAAGCTGTAGGGCGAGATGTCGGCCCGCGATGAATAGGATCTCAGCTCGTCCATCTGCCTCTCTGTAAGTGGGCGATCAATGGCTCGGAACTCATAGTAATGGTACTCGCTCATAAGTCACTTCTTGGTGTGTTAGTTCGTTTGAACAAAATTGGTCGACAAAACGGTCCGCGTCAAGGAAAAAAACCGTCACCAGTTGCTCGAATCAGCTCATCCGCCTGGCACGGAACTCAGCTTCGAGCTTCCAGGTCCTACCATCCGCTTGCAGCGCTTCCCCAAGCCAGTGGAATGTCTCGGCGGTGATTTCAGTGAACATCCAACGAGTCACCGTGCCGTTGGAACGAAGACCGATCTGAACGATATCCTCGTCGCTCGACCGCGCGATTTGTTCCTCGCGGTGATTTCTCGCGGGATTGGTCCATGTGATGCGCCAGGCTTGGATAGTCGGGTCCCAAACACGCAGCGTCGAGCCATAAGTAATTACCTTGCCGGAATCTCCGCTTTGTCCCGAATTTTGAGACACTATAAAGACATCCTGCACCGCCCGTCCTTCGAGCACCCACCCGAAGTGAGCCTCTCCTTCTAAGGATTGCGAAGTAACGTCAAGGCCGTAGTAGTGACGAACATCCAGTGCCCAGCTTCCGATCAGCCTGCCGTACAGATCCTCTGATTCCGGGATCTCAGGCGACCGGCCTTCGGCCGCCAACGCAATCCAAAGTTCTGCACTTTGTCCCGCATTAATTGTATCCATCGCCAGTGCCTCCTATTGGGCGCCCGAGTCTTTCGAAAAGACCCAGCGGTTCCTCGGCTTGACTAACAGCGGAGTAAGCAGACGTACAGGTTCGGCATTCGCATATTCATCACGGGTGCGGTCTGCGGCCTCTCTGGTGGCCCATTCACTGACGACCAACAGATGCCCCTTTTCATCTTCGTCTCTGAGAATGAAATGAGATACGTAACCCTGAAAGCCCGTCATATCAGGCCAGATTCTGCGAGTGAGCGCAAGCCCTTCTTCCTCAGAGCCAGGCTTCAACCATGTTTCCCAAACTACAGTAGCCATACCGTATACTCCTTTCGAGAATGTTGTGCTCGCCTGATAACAATAAGACCGATTCGCCTCACACCAGTGAGCGATCAAACGGTGAACAATCAGGGAAATACAGCACGGATCTGACAGAGCCTCCCGCGGGACGCGGGATGGCACCCGGGCCGCTGAGCATCGAAAGCTAAGTCCCGTTGTCGTCATGCCAGCGTATGCGGGCACCGGTAGGACCGGCCTCCGTGCCGGTCATTCATTTGCCACCGGCGGGGTGGTGGGACAGGCGTCCCGCCTGTCGACGGGCAAGATGCCCGTCCCACTGCGCTACTCCCCGGATCGGAGTCCGGGGTGACGAATGGCGGGCAGGATGCCCACCCTACTGAAGAAGGCCCGTCGCCATAATGTCATTTGCGATATCGATCATTTCTCTCGAGAATTGATATGAGTAAGACGTAATCATCTCCTAATGCCCCACTACGAATCTCCCCTGATTGACAACCACGACACGAGAGCGCTTACCACGGAGAGTACCGCGGCCAGTAAAGCGATGAGGCGAAATCCGCTGACGAACGATTCCCGAATAGCGTGTCGGATTGTCCTCCGGGCTTCACCGCTCACATTGTCGGGAATTTTCGTGTTAACAAAGTTCGCGCTTTGTTTGACCAATTGCATTCGAACTTCAGAAGACACCGGGATCTCTCGCAGGCGTTCGCTCAAGCCTTTGTCAAAATTGTTCAGCATAAAGACCCCGAAAACCGCGACTGCGAGCAGAGCAGCGACACGGGAGACTGCATTGTTGATGCCGGAAGCAACTCCAGCGTGGCGGTCTTCAACCGCGCTCATCACCGTGGTCGTCAGGGGAGCGACACTCGCGGTCAATCCGATGCTCATCACCATCACCGCAGGGAAGAAGCTCGTCCAATAACTACCCGCCTCTGCCCCGGGCAACGCGAACAGAGCAAATCCAGCGGCCGCGATGACAGGACCGATGACCAACGGCAGTTTAGAGCCATAGTGCGCAACCAGGCCGCCTGCCCAACGCGAAAGTAGAAACATTGTGAACACGAATGGCAATAGAGCAGCACCCGCGGCTGCCGGACTGTAGCCTTGCACTTGGATAAGGTTGAACGGCAGGAAGAAGAGCAGCCCGTTTAGTGCTGTATAAAGAAACAGGGTCAAAAGATTTGCGCCCGCGAATGTTGGCGAGCCAAAGAATCCGAGGGGCATCATCGGTTCTTCGTTACGGGCCTCAGCGAAGATGAACCAGGAAAGCGCCGCAGCGCCAATAGCGAAACTTCCAATCAAGAATGGGGTGGCCAAGCCGCGCGAATTCGATTCGATCAGGCCGAAAACAATGCCGCCCAGCCCGATTGTCGCCAATATCGCACCCAGCCAGTCCAGACGCCCCTTAGCTTGCTCGTTGCGGCTCTCCGGGACGTGTTGCCATGCAATCAGCAACGCTACTGCTGCGAGCGGGACATTGATAAAGAAGATCCAGCGCCACGAAAAATGCTCGACGAGCCATCCGCCCAGGACAGGGCCAATCCCGACGGCAATCGCGGTGAATCCCGCCCATGTTCCGATGGCCTGCCCTCGCCTCTCTTTGCCGAAATTGGCACTGATGAGCGCTAGGCTTTCAGGCACGAGCAGCGCCGCGGCTACACCTTGTGCGCCTCGTGCGACAATGAGTTGACTAATGTTTGGCGCGAGGCCGCACCAGATTGAAGCCAGGGCGAAAAGCAGAACGCCCACCGAGAAGACACGCTTGCGGCCCAGATCGTCGCCCAGCGACCCACCAACGAGAATCAATGACGCGAGCATAAGTGCGTAAGCTTCGACGATCCATTGGGCTTCGGCGACGGTTGCGCCCAGTTGGCTTTGCAGCACAGGCAGCGCGACATTGACCACAGTCCCATCAATGAACGTAATGCTGGAGCCGAGAATCGCCGCGGCAAGCACCCACTGTCCCACCTCCCGACCGCAATCCGTTACCTCCGGTTGGCATCGCACAAGTGCTTCGTCGCATGGTTGTCGTGTGTTACCGAGCACGTATCTGTCCGAGAATCACTATACTCAATTCGTTGGCCGATTGGTGATCGCGGTTACATCATTCATTTCGAATACTGCCATGTCCCGTCTGCTTCCGAGCATGCTTGAGGAACGTCCCATTCTGGTATTCTTGAAAGGCATGCTTTAGCTCATCCCGCGTGTTCATGACGATAGGGCCGTACCAGGCAACCGGCTCACCTATGGGCCTGCCTGAGATAAGCAGAAAACGAACTTCACTCTTTTCAGCGCTCACGGACACCTCGTCGCCATCGGCGTAAAGAACAACGCTTCCATTTCCACAGAGGCAACTCCGCTTAAAGTCAAAATAATTTGACCCGATTACCTCATGAGCATACGCATCACGGTCTTGATCGAAATAGCCTTCCCCGCGGATCACATACGCAAAAACGCTCTTCCCCCGATCCACCTGGTGGTTGAAGCTCATTCCGGGAGGAACCATGACGTCCAGGTACTCGGGATCGGTCACGATGTCTCGGACGGGCCCCTCCGTTCTGTTCACCGTTCCGCAGATTACTTTTACTTTTGTGCCATTTTGAAAAGAGATTTCGGGAACTTGCTGGCTTTTCACGTCCCGATAACGCGGGTCCATCATTTTGTGAGACTTGGGCAGATTGGCCCAGAGTTGGAATCCGTACATCCGGCCGTTTGGATCTCCTTGGGGCATTTCCTGATGTATGATTCCGTTGCCCGCGGTCATCCATTGCACGTCGCCGGCAGTAATGACACCGCTGTTACCCATGCTGTCGCCGTGTTCGACAGTTCCCTGGAGGACGTACGTAATTGTCTCGATCCCACGGTGTGGGTGCCAAGGAAATCCCTTGATATAGTGCTCGGGATCGTCCGAACGAAAATCGTCCAACAAGAGAAACGGATCAAACATAGAAACTTGGTTGAATCCGAAACCCCGTTTGAGATGAACCCCGGCTCCTTCAATTGTGGGTTTACTCTTCCATACCCTTCGTATCTTTCTCACTTCAGACATTGCCTACCTCCAGCACGATCTTTCCGATGTGCATACCGGATTCCATCAGTGCGTGCGCTTTTGCAGCATCAGCGAGCGGAAACACCTTGAAGATAACCGGTCGGAACTTCTTCGCCTCGATCAATAGCCACACATTCTGCCTCAGGGCCGCGGCCACTGCGCTCTTGAACTCCACGCTCCGGGGGCGCAAGGTCGAGCCGGTCACGGTCAGGCGTCTCCGCAGGATCTCGCCGCAATCCACCTCGGCCTTGCTGCCGCCAAGGAACGCAATGATCGCCAGGCGTCCGTCGTCGGCCAGGCACCTCAGCTCGCGCGGCACATAGTTACCGGCAACCATGTCCAGAATCGCATCAACACCTTTGCCGGAGGTGATCTGCTTCACCACCTTTTCAAAATCCTCTGTGCGGTGGTTGATTGCTCTTTCGGCGCCGAGTTCCTCGCAGGCCGAGCACTTCTCGGCGCTGCCCGCGGTCACGAAGACGCGATGGCCCAGCGCTCGAGCCATCTGAATCGCGGTCACTCCTATTCCGCTCGAGCCGCCTTGCACCAGCAACGTCTCGCCCGGGGCCAGTCGTCCGCGCTCAAAGACATTGATCCAGACCGTGAACATTGTCTCCGGCAGGGAAGCGGCCTCAATCGGCGTCAAACCGTGGGGCAACGGCAGACACTGGCCGGCAGGCGTCGTGCAATACTGGGCGTAACCGCCTCCCGGTGTTAACGCACAAACCTGTTCGCCGGGCTTCCATTGACTGACCCCTTCCGCACACTCGACCACGGTTCCGGCAACCTCTAGCCCGGGCAGGTCGGAATCGCCCGGCGGTGGAGGATAGTTTCCCGCGCGCTGAAAACAATCAGGGCGATTGACACCCGCGGCCGCGACACGGATCAGTACTTCGCCCGGCTTGGGTCGCGGCACCGGTCGCGTCGCGGTATTCAACACCTCGGGCCCTCCGGGGTGCGAGATCTCAACCACTCGCATACGATCGGGAAGGCTGGAACGCATTGGCTTTTCTCCTACTTGATCACTTCCTCACCGTCGATTCGCGTTGGCTCTGATAGAGCGAAGTGGCGTCAGCACCTATTAACGTTCGAGCGTAACTCGCTTCGATGTCTTGTTTGGAAATTTGTTCCTCACACGGGCTTGGGCATCAGATCCTTCAAGCACGTAGACGATTTCCTGCTTGTCTCTGAACTTTTTCACAAAACGCTGCACGTACCCTTTTCTGTCGAGCAAGAACTCCCCAATATTTTGCTCACCGGCAGGACAAACAGCCACGCATCGGTCACACCTCGTCTGCGGACAAATGGACAAATTTTGCCACATCGATATGGTTTCAGCATCGCTCACGTGAGTTTGATACTCTTCGAAACTCTTGCTGTCCACGAGGTGTTTTACCCAGTTCACAAAATTACCGGCTCGCTCTCGGTAATTATGGATGTAGCAAGGGAAGAAGTCAAAATTACCGTTTGCGCCGATGGCCCCGGTAGGGCAAACAGAAACGCAGAGTTTGCACTCTATGCAAGGATTAAATTCCGTCGGGCCATCATAAGCGGTTAGTTCCGCTCCGATCAAGACCGTGGCAAGGACGATCCCATTCCCAAAGCGCGGGTGGATGACCATCCTGTTCCATCCCATTTGACCGAGGCCAGCTTCCACGGCAATCGGTTTGTCCGACACGAAATGCATAACACCAGGCCAACGTTCAGCTTCGTACGGGAAGCCTGCAGAAAGATTCAGGGCAGAGATGCCCATTTCCTGGAGGTTACTAACCAAATTACTCGCAGAACCATTTGCATGTTCCCAGGTGTGATGAAACTCCAAACTGGTCAGGGAGTGAAAGACCGTCCGGAGGGCTTCTCTGTTTAGGCGAAAAGCAAGGCTTGCGATGGTCTTGGCTGTCGGCAACGCTTCAAGAATAGCGCTCTTTTGGTTCGCTACGGCGGGGCGATCGACTTCGATGAAACGAGCGTCGGCTGCTCCCGCTTTCAGGCATAAATTTCGCAGTCGTTGAGTCTCAAGTGTCGTGGGTACTCCCGCGAATCCCTCCGAGCCTAACGAATCGTAAAACCATTTTACTGTAGGGTGATCTTTGGAATACATATCGCCTCCTAACGATTTCGGTGCGTTTCCTTTTGAAGTGTCATGCAAGTGCTTGTGGCTTTGGCCACGAGACGCCCCTGAGAATCTGTGATATCGCATTCAACCATGCCAATGGTGCCACCCCGATTCACGATCTTCCCTTTTGCGAACAATCTTTCTTTCCAAACGGGCCTGAGGAAATTGATTTTTAATTCCAGTGTCGTGAAGGTTTCTCCACTGCCCAAAGTGCTAGCGTAGGCTGCTCCCATCGCAAGGTCGGCAAGGTCGCACAAGACCCCGCCATGTAACGTTCCCATTGGATTAAAGTGTTGAGGTCCCGCGTCGAGTTCAAGGTGGGACTCGCCCGGTTGGACGGAGATCACTCTGAGACCTATCAACTGCGCTATGGGCGGGTCAGGCAATTCTCCTGAGATCATTTTCTGCATTCGGTCCATCATTTGCTCATCCTTTGCTGCTGATTCCATGTTGTACTCCTCTCGATTAGGGTGTAAATACACCTATATGGACAAATAATTACGTGAGAGCTGTCAGATCGGCAATTCCCTCCAACAGAGAAGTCCAGCGGTCTTCTCCCAATTCTCCGACTACTTCAGCCTGCGCCTTTTGCCAAAGAGGGAAAGCCGCAACTAGTGCGGTGTGTCCTTGCTCGGTGAGAGACAGCTTCCGGGTGCGAAGGTCGTCACCCTGCTCTACGTCAATCATCCCTTTCTTGTTCAATAAGGAGACATTGCGGCTCAGGGTTGTTCTATCCATAACAATAGCCTTGGCGAGCCGCTTGATGGTTACCGGTTCGAGAATCCTGATAGCCGTAAGAAGAGTCATTTGGGTTACCCTCAAGCCACAGGGCTTTAGTGCGGCATCGTAAAAGCTCGTGACTCGCCTGGTGGCTTTCCGGAGATTGAAACAGGTACAGGACTTACTTATGTCTACAGCGGTATTGAGCGGGAGTATCTCCGGATTCGCTGATACCTCTCGTTTCTTTTCAGGGTCCAACATTCAACTCCGAACGATCTCGGGTGCTGACGGTTAAGCTATGTGCTAAGTGTAAATACACTTATACGCGTTGTCAAGAATGAGATGGAGCAGTTCCGAAATCTCCACGACGGCCGAGAATTCAGGCTGCAGACTCTCGAAGAAGATTCTCGATTTTCGAATCCAGATCCCGTGCGACTGCAAGGGCGTCCGGGTTTCCGTAGGGAGCCAGAAGGCTCGCCATCTTGTCGTACGTCAAATGCACACCGTCCGGCCTCTCATCCACCAGAATTGTGACCGGGGCGTAAGATCCAGCGTCGGGAACATTCTTTGCCATTTCTTTCATGATTAACGGATTGCCTATCAGTAAGCGGACGATTTTCGGCGTGTCGAGCCCGGTCTCTTTACGCAGAATCGCGCCAAGATCGAGTTCCATGAACATCATCAGGCCCGTTCTGCCCAGACCTCTATGAACGGCACTTTCCAGTTCAGAGAAGGTCCGTGCATTCCTGGTCACTCCGAAGAACTCGCCCATATCAGGATGCCCAACGGCCGCTTTTAGAGCCCCCACGACCACCTCAAACGGCTTGGAAGATATCACGCTGAGCCGTTCGACCTCGAACTTTCTGATCGCCATGTTTGCTTTCCTTTCATAAAAGCGAATTACGCGACCACGATATTGGTGATCTGAATCAGTACACCAGCAGGGCCAACAGCTTCTCGGTGGTCAGGATTGCATGGGCGTAAGTCGGCCCGTTCAATTCGTGTGCGGCGTACATCCGGTCCCGGCTAAAGGCCGCTCTTGCGTCCTTCACGAGTGTGACGTGATAGCCAAGTTCGGCTGCAAAGCGACTGGTTGCTTCGATGCACGTGTTAGCCAGCAGGCCAATCACGATTACCTGGACAATTCCCTTCTGCTTCAACAGGAAATCGAGATCCGTGTTTGCAAAGCCGCTTCCGCCCCAATGTTGCTTGATGAGGATGTCACCCTGTTGAGGGGCGAAATCAGGATGCCATTCGCCGCCCCACGAGCCTCTCGCGAAGGCCTGCGCTTGACCTGCCGAGATTTGATAGGGAGTCGGATGGTCCCAATCTTCATAGTCGCCCGGTTCCCACTGTCGATGCGGAACATAGAATACCTGGATGCCCGCTTTGCGGACAGCAGCGATGACGGTTCGCAAATTGTTCAGCAGCTCGACCTCCTTAGCTACGACTTCGATCCTCGACCAAAACTTGCCGCCTTCAGAGAGGAAATCATTGTAGGGGTCGACGAACAGTAGAGCCGTCTGGTCCTTGGTATAGCGGTTATCCAACATTTCGATTCTCCTTTTGCCGTTGAAGTACTCAGGCGGAGAGTGACGGCAATTCGGACTCTAAAGCCGCAAGCATTGAATCATAATCCGGCAAGCCGTCGTAGCGCGTTCCGTTGATAAAGAAGGTCGGGGTGCCGTTTACGCCGCTGCGGATGCCGCTCTGGCGGTCCTCCTTAATACGGATCTGAACAACGTCTTGCTTGATATCGTTCCCGAATCTTTCCAGATCCAACCCGATTCTTTTAGCCCACGAGCGAATGATGTGCGGCTCGAGGAATATCTGCTCTTCAAAGAGCAGATCGTGCATCTCCCAAAACTTACCCTGGAGCACCGCGGCTTCCGCCGCTTCGGCCGCGATCAGGGCATAAGGGTGCGCCTGGGTCAGAGGGAAATTCCTGAACACAAATCGCAACTTCTGCCCCAATGTCTTCTGCAAGCGCTTCACGACTGGATAGGCTGCTCCGCAGTAACGGCATTGATAATCGCCGTATTCCACCAAAGTTAAAGGCGCGTCGGCGGGTCCTTCAGCGTGGTCACGCGCTGAGATGGGCTGAGTAAGCGTGGCGGATTTGTCCATGATTCCTCCTGACTGGACATCGAACTAATTTCGAGCACTGACTGCTTTTTCGCCTTTGACCATCGATTCCAAGGCTTTGAAAATGCCGTCCGCGCCCGGATTGATGCCCACCGGCGAGACGTAACTCCAACGGATGATGCCTTCGGCATCGATGACGAACAACGCCCGCTCCGACTCACCGTCTTTCTGTCGGTAGACGCCGTACTTACGGGCCACTGCACCTTTGGGCTCAAAATCCGCCAAGAGCGGAAAGTGCAATTTGCGATCTTTGCTGAACGCAAGATGGCACCAGACGCCGTCTACCGAGATGCCTATGATTTGAGCTTCAAACTCAGAGAACTCGGGCTTCAACTCGTTGTAGAGCGCCAACTGGTCGCTGCAAACGGGACTCCAATCGGCCGGATAGAAGATCAGAACTACAGGCTGTCCGCGAAATTCGGAGAGAGATACTTTTTGATCGGGGGTGGTTGAAAGGGAAAAATCAGGGGCTTGAACTCCAGCCTTAAGAGCTGTCATGGGATCCTCCTTATGAAGCAGCGCACATAGCACGGCTTGCGTTTTCATTGCCTTCACTAGGCCCGTGCGACAGTCCGTGGTGTGAGGAGGTCATCGAGGCCTATCCGGCGGAGAAGCTCCGTTCGGACGCGATCGGCGACAGCGTTAACAACCTCACAGCCATCTTGAGATGGATCGATATGCGTCCGAAAGGGGCGTCTACCAAATGGCAGGTCAACGACTTTGACAATAGCGTCTGAGACAGCAGCAGCGTCTGCGTCAGCGGGCTCAAGAGCAGCCATGCCCCTGAGGATCTGATCTGGAATCCCGTGGTAGGGACCAGAATCGTATTCCGAGGCGCGAGTTTTGTCACGGGGGGAACCAGCGTGCTGGTAGTGATTCGTACCCCTTGTGAACGAGCCCGGCACAATGATCGAAGTCTCGATTCCCCAACGGGTCAACTCGCTTGCGTAGCTCACCGCCAGTGAATCCATCGCGGCTTTGGCGGCGAAATAAGGCCCAAGATAAGGCGGCGTTCCCCCTCGCACGCTGCTGCTGGAGACCCACACGACCAGCCCCCTACCTTGCTTCCGTAACTGCGGAAGGGCAGCTCGGTTGACGCGCTGGGTTCCGAGCACATTGGTGTCATAAAGCTCGGCCAGTTGATCCGGTGTGAACGCTTCGGCCGGTCCAAAAACCATGTGTCCGGCATTGTGAATTACCACATCTAGACGCCCTTCTTCCCGGATGATCGCTTGAATCGCCCCGTCACAGGATTCCTGCGAGGAAACATCGAGTTCGATAGTCCGCAGGTCGACGAGGTTGTCGGCTGCATACTCCTGTATTTCCTTGACCTTTGACGCATTGTGGCCTTTTATTTCGCGCATGCTCGCATACACAGTGTGGCCCGCACGGGCCAACGCCCGCGCCGCGAGGGCACCGAAACCACTGGATGAACCGGTGATGACAATGATGCTCTTCATGGCCGCTCTCCTATATAGGCGAATTAGTCTCTTACACGGATCACAAATTTCATTTCACAAGCGGTGTGCTCGGAGGTCTCACGCAAAGCCTCCGTTGGCACGCAGGACCTGCCCATTGACCCAGCCGCCGTCGGGGCCAGCGAGAAACGAAACTACGTTGGCGATGTCTTCAGGTTGGCCGAGGCGTTCGAGAGGAGGAACTTTGCTGAGTTCCTCGATTTGAGCATCGGTTTTGCCTTTGGTGAATAAGTCCGTTGCCACTGGACCTGGTGCCACTGCGTTTACGGAGATATTGCGCCCCCGCAGTTCATTGGCGAGCACGTGAATAAGTCCCTCAACGCCCGCTTTCGAGGCAATATAGGGACCGTAAGTCGGGAATGCCTTCGCGATGACACTACTCGAAAACGCTATAACGCGCCCGCCAGCAGAAACATGCAGGGCTGCCTGTTTCAGGACCACGAAAGTTCCGCGCAGGTTGGTGCCGATCACCCGGTCGAAGATTTCGAGGTCGCCTTCGTCGATGCGCAATAAGGGCATAATGGCTGCGCAGTGCACCACAACGTCGATTCTGCCGAAGGTATCTAGAGTTTGCTTGAAGAGATGCTCTACATCGGCAGCGTCCGCAACATCTGCCTGCACGGCAATGGCCTGTCCCCTGGCTGCCTTGATGTCGGCTACGGCTTTTTCAGCTTTCTCGGCGTTGCCTGAATAGTGCGCCACAATCGCAAAGCCGTCATGTGCAAGCCGTGTCGCGACAGCCCGCCCTATGCCTCCCGATGCTCCTGTGACAATTGCAACCTTATTATTCTCCATTTCAATACCTTACTCTTTCTTATGGGTGCCGCTACTTTCTGTCAGGAGTTATGCGGCACGCGGTAGTTCTTGATCCCGGATCTCGGGAGAGTTTGTATCTTCGATGCCGTAGAGGCGTCGCCTCTCCGATCTTCGTCTATAATTCCAAAAGAGATCCCAGTCGTTGTTGATGTGAACGGCCCTCAGGTGGATCATGCTTTCCGCTCCATGGATCGTCCAACTCATCCCCGTGAGTTCCAATCTGTCGTTGATGAGGTTGCGACATGCTCCTTCAATGACCCCGCTGCCGATGGGATAGCCTTTTGCCAAGCAGATTTCGTACCGCATGTGCTTGCGGTTTCGTTGGAGATACCCGATGACTTGTTCGATGCAATGTTTCTTGGCGCCGGAGAGTTCCTGCTTGGTTAGCATCTGCTTGAGCCCGCCGATAAGCCTGCCGGCCCTGCCGCCCAGGAGCATTCTCAATCTCTCCGTCACGAATTCTCTGGCTTGCGGGCTGCCCTCGTCATAAAAGCAAAGAGCGGCTTTCCCCAAGTGTTCCAGGACGTGAAAGATGTCCAGCACGAAAAAGGCTGCAGGAAAATATGCGCATACCAGTGCCCAGAGAGAACGCTCTCCGTCCAGGATACAGACCAGCTCGTTACCTTTCGGCAATCGCTGTTCGACAGCCTTCTTCAGGCGGGCCACCGTCTTTTCCGAACCATCGGTGAGGCTGCCCCACGTAAGCTTGTCCTGGGGTTTGGGCCTGGAATCGAAACTACCCTCGTCCGATACCTCACGGACAATGTCGTCCTCCGTGCGGACGTAACGTGGAGTGACGTAGGTGGAGATCACGGTTGCCATCTTCTTCTTTCCGGGCTTGTCGGGATCAACGGAGACCCTCTCGGGACCGGCCCCGCCTTCCTGGGGCTTACGAATAACCACCCCCTTCTTGTCTACGGTAGCGACCGTTACCACAGCATCCGGACAAAGATCCGGCGGGGCCTTCTCTGCGTAGTATCGATCCACCTCGTCGCAGACGTCTCCCACAATGCTCTCCAGTGAACGAATTGGCATCCTTACGGGAAAGAAGGAACGAAAAATCTCCTCCGCATCCTCGTAGCTCATCGAAACCGCAAGCCGGGAAGAGAACTCCTGAACCAGGTATGAATAGCCTCTCTCAGGCAAGTTGATCTCTCCATCCAAAGGAAAGACTCCCGGTGAGCCGGTTGCGTGATAGTAGGCTCTCCGGATGGATATCGTTCCAAAGATGGACCGATATGCACATCCCCTGTCACGAACATATGGCAATCGATGGCCCTGGGGTTCGATGATCTCCTTGCCGGCATATCCGGTCCCCTTTTCAGACACAAATTCTTCAAGAGCCGCTTTCCCGACCGCCATCACCATGGGAAGAAGCTGCCTTTCTACTTCCCCGATTTCCATTCCTTGCGCTGACTCTCGCACAAAGGCGAGAATCTCATTGACCAGCGAGATTATGTTCGGTATTCCTTGTTCCATATCCGGTCCTCCCCAGCGGATACATCGTTCGCCAAACGTCATGTACCCCATAAGAGGACCGGAAACCACTCCTTTCTCCGTGCTATCTACTCGTTTTTACTTGAGCCACTCATGACAAGAAATCGCGGCACCCCTTTCTTATGCATGCTTCCGCTTAGGCGGGGAACTCGAGCAACTCCGGCACTGTCACCACCGAGCGCCAGGCACCTATGCGTACGCCCCTACGTGGTGATTTTCTTGCGTTAGACGGATTACAAGCAATTTACCTCTTTTCTTCCGCCCTACTTTATAGCTCCAAATAACACTCGGCCTAAAATGTTCGCCAATTTGGCTCATTCCCCAATTTAGCCCTTTAGTCTGTAGATGCACCGATGGCAAAGAAGGTTCTCAGGTTTCTTCTGCGAGGCTTGTTGCCTGGTCTCTCATGAGTGGCATTGAAGGGGGAAAGGGGTCAGAAAGGGGTCAAGTCTGTTCTTGACTCATCACTGCAGGCAATGCGCCGAAATGTAGCTTGGAAATGGGTGACCCCTTCTCATGACCGCTTCTTTCATGCCGACAGGGACTTCCGTCCCGAGCAAGGCCTCGGCGAATGGTCCCATACCTCACATGGTCAGGACAACGCGGAATTCTGCTTTCCCGCTCATCATGCGAGCGTAGCCTTCTGCCGCTTTCAGGAGCGGGTACTTTTCGATCATCGGGCGCACGCCGGTCATTTCCGCGAAGCGCAGCGTGTCTTCAGAGTCAGTTGGGGTCCCACTCGCCCAGCCGAGAATTCGCTTCTTGCCCGTAATCAACTGAATGGGCGACACCTCGATCGGATCCATCGAGATTCCTACAACCAGCAGTGTGCCATTCGCGCCTAGGCCCCCGATCAGCGCCGACATCGATTTCCCGCTGGGTGCCGTGGCAAGAATCACGCGCGCGCCGCCGAGTTTCTGCAGCTCGGCCGCGGCATCGGTGGCGACGCTGTCGATATAGAGATCCGCTCCAAGCTTTTTTGCGAGCGCAGCGTTGTCCGCTCCATGGCTTATTGCCGCCACTCGATAGCCAAATTTGTTAGCGAACTGAATTCCCAAGTGGCCCAGCCCGCCAATGCCCTGGATGGCTACAAGATCGCTTGGCAGCGCACCACTATGACGGAGAGCATTGAACGTGGTAATTCCGGCGCACATCAGCGGCGCGGCTTCGGCGGCATCGAGCGATTCAGGCATGCGGGCCAACGCGTCGACCGGCGCGACCATGAATTCCTGATAACCGCCGTCGTAGCTGATTCCGCAAACCTTCGCATTCGCACAGTTCACGAAATCCCCCCTCCTGCACGCGGGACAAGTGCCGTCCTGGCCGCCATGCCAGCCTACGCCGACGCGTTCGCCCTTCTTCCAATCCTTCACACCGGCTCCGACTTCGTCGATCACGCCAGCCACTTCGTGTCCGGGCACGCGCGGATACGAAATGCCTGGAAAGAGGCCTTCTTTAGTCATTACATCACTGTGACAGACTCCACATGCTTGAACGCGGATCCTCACATGTCCCGAACCGGGCTCCGGGATTTCGCGTTCCACGACTTCGAAGTCCGCTCCCGGCCCAGGGTACTTGCACCGCTTTCATTCTTGCCATTTGCTGTTCCTCCTTACTCCTTATCTGCCCCCGCCTACGCCCTGAAGAACTCGAGCAGATCCGTGTTAACCTGATCCTTGTGGGTCGAGCACAGTCCATGCGGCGCTCCCGGATAGATTTTCAGGGTGGGGCCCTTGACGATCTCGGAAGAGAGCAGGGCTGACGCGCGTAACCATTAGTGCCCAGACAGTGTTTCTCTCACGCTGCTTGAAATCGTAGCAATTTTCTCTTGTTCCGAACTAATTGACGGCTCTCGAATTCACTGGGACCAAAATTATCCACAACTTGGCCTATTCGTCATTTAGTCGTTTAGATGCTCCAATGAGAAAAAGGTTCTCAGACCGGAAATTGACTACTTGTCGCCGCTATCCCGTTCCTTTGTTGTGAAGGGATCTTGGTCAACCTCATGAGAATATTTCGCGCATTTAAAGTGGTTGACCTTGCGCTACACCTTCATCGAAGGTTTGGAGCGACAATATTCCAGCTCGATTGAGCGTCAGGCTGTTTGTCGCTGGAGTGCTTCCGCAGCCTGAGTCGATGTGATAGATCTTTGCCGTACATTTCTCTTTGCGGTTTCAAGCAGGAGGATACAGGGGACCTGCCCGAGTGCCACCCACAAGAGGTACAAATGGAAATCATTAACGAATTGCTGGCCCGCATCGGAATTACTATGGAAGGAGCCCTCGTCCAGGGTGCGATTGCCATTGCGTTGGCAACGCTCGTCGCTGCCCGGTTGATCCGGGTTCTTGGAAACCGAGCAGTACGAGCCGTATGCCGCTGGTCGGGGCATGAGATAGAGGGACGGCTCCTCGAAATCATCCATCTACCGCTGTGGGTAACCATCGTCCTGCTAGGCGTCCTCACAGAGATCCACTGGCTTAAGCCCTCGCCGGCCGCAGATTTTGCGATAGCCGGGGCAGCAAAGACAGGTCTCGCCATCATGTGGGCCGTGGCTCTGGGTCGCATTCTCTCCTTGTTCTGCAGCCGATTCAGCCAATCAAATCCTCACGTGGCGGAGGTCTTTCGTCTCACCGAGAACATCGGTATGGCACTCATCTGCATCATGGGGGTGCTCGCGGTCCTGTCGGTTTGGCAGGTCAATCTCACACCATTTCTCGCATCCGCCGGTTTGGCGGGAGTCATTGTCGCCTTGGCCGCCAAGGACACTTTAGCCAACTTCTTCGGCGGCATTAACGTGTTTCTCGATAGACCCTTCAGAACGGGCGATTACATAGTGCTGAATTCAGGTGAACGTGGGGAGGTTGTGCACATCGGACTTAGGAGCACCAAAATCATCACCAGGGATGACATCCTCGTTACTATTCCGAACGCAGTCATGGCCAATTCGAAAATTGTGAACGAAAGCGCTCCTGACCCGAAGTTCCGGGTAAGGACAAGCGTCTCCGTGTCGTACAGTTCCGACGCAGACCAGGTGGAAGCGCTTCTATTGAAGGTGGCTCGAGAAAATCCCCTGGTCACCGATCAACCAGGCCCGAGGGTACGATTCCGGGCATTTGGAGAATCGGGACTTGAATTCGACCTCCTGTGCTGGATCCACGAATCCAGACAGAAAGGAAGGGCGCTGCACGAAGTCAACCGTGCGATTCTCACAGAATTCAACCGAGCCGGGATCATGTTCTCGGTGCCCCAACGAGACATTTATCTGCACCAGCGGGCGCAGCCGTCGGAGACTCAGTGAGATTTCGGTCCATCCGACCAATACACAAAAAAAGAATAGTTCATCGCAGAGACGCAGAAGCCATGTCGCTCTTAGAGTTGACCTTACTCAACCGCTTTCTTTACCAGATCCCCAATCCCGGAGATATTTTTCATCAATTGCTCTGGAAGGCCATGCCGCTCCTTGAGATATTCAGGTGCGTTATACGTCAACCAGACTTTTCCGTTTGCGTCTTCCCACGCGAGGGCCTTCAACGGGAAGTCAATCGCTACGGTGGGCGAGGCAATCATCAAAGGAGTCCCTGCCTTGGGGTTGCCAAAGATCAATAGCTGAGCGAGGTGCATCTTGAGCCCCACCTTCTCGGCATCTCCGCTAAAGTTGACACGCGCAAAGACGGTCAAACCGTGTTTCTTGACGATAGACTCGAGTCTGTCCAGAGTCTCGGGCACAGAATAATTGCTTGGAACATTGACGAGTCCGTTATCTGCCGCGGGCGCCGGCGGAATGAAACCCATCAGCAGTAGAGCAAGGGACCATAATTTCATGATACACTCAGTTGACCTCCTTATCCGGTGTCCATCGCTGTAAACAGATTATTCAGCGCTTCGGCCAAAGTGGGATGGGCAAAAATGCCGTCGCGCAAGGATGTGTAGGGTAGTCGGCCCATCATGGCAACCTCGAAGACCGCCATGATCTCACCGCCCTCAATGCCCAGCACGGCTGCGCCGAGTATCTCCTCAGTGTTAACATCCACCACGGCCTTGATGAAGCCGCTAGTCTCGTCCACTTCAAGCGCACGGGCAACATAGCTCATTGGCAGTTTTGCTACTCGAACATTCAGGTGTTGTTGACGTGCTTCTGATTCCGTCAAACCGACACGTCCAAGCTGTGGGTCACTGAAAAGAACATACGGTATCAGCCGATTCGCAGTTGTTCTCGTTTTTTTTTCCAGCAGATTGGCTCGTATGATGCGGAAGTCGTCATACGAAATGTGAGTGAAGGCTGGGCCGCCCTTGACATCCCCTAGAGCGAAAACTGCGCTAGTAGTTGTTTCCAGGCGCTCATTCACTTTGATGAAACCTCGAGCGTCGGTTTCAATTCCAGCCGCGCTCAAGTTGAGGGCATCTGAATTCGGCACTCTGCCCGTTGCTGCGAGCAAGTGCGATCCGGAAACAGTCTGGACCAGCCCTTGCTGCTCGATTTCAAGTCGAATATCTCCATTCGCCTGGCTCACCCGCTTGGCTTTCGCGTTTAAAATAATTTCGACACCATCCTGCCGTAAGATTTTTTCGAGTTCCTGGGCGACGTCCGGGTCCTCGCGGGTCAGCAATCGGTCGCGCGTATGAATTATTGTCACGTGGCTGCCAAAGCGGCGGAAAAGCTGCCCAAACTCCACGCCGATATAGCCGCCGCCCAAAACAAGGAGGTGTTCGGGAACAGCGTCCAGTTCCATGATGGAGACGTTGTCCAGGAAGGCAACGCTGTCCAGGCCCTCCAGCTTAGGACGGGAGGCGCGAGTGCCAGTATTAATAAAAAGATAATCGGCGGAGATGGTTTGCTGAGCGCCATCTTTCAATTGTATTTCAACGGACTTTGGACCGGTGAATCTAGCCTTACCGAAGATCAAATCCAGATTTGCGGTCTTTTCGATACGTGCTTGGTTGCCGTCGCGGAAGCTGTTCACGATATTGCGTTTGCGTTCCCGGACTCTTCGTAAATCTATGGTGACAGCGCCCGTATGAACCCCATAATCCGCCGCCCGGCGCGTGAGATAAGCGACGCGTCCGCTAGCTATCATGGTCTTGGTTGGTGTGCATCCTTCATTCACGCAAGTGCCGCCAACGTGCTCACTCTCAATGAGAGCGGTTCGCATGTCCGCTTGTGCAAGCGCCGTGGACAAAGGCGTGCCGGCCTGCCCGGAACCGATAATGATCGCGTCGTATTGCTGAGTAGTTCTCATAACAATGCCGGTAATAGGATTGGTAGCAATTCTCTTATTGCGAACTAATTGACGACTCTAAATGTCACTTGGCCTAAACCTTTCTACAATTTGGCCTCTTCGTCATTTATCCGTTTGGATGCACGAGCAACAAAAAGGTTCCTGGCCGGCGGCGAACCCAGTGTTTGGGCTATCCGTTCTCCTTAGCCCGAACAAACCGCATTCATTCGGCCGGTAGGCCCACCGAGCCAGGTTGACCCGCTGGTGAGGCGAACATGCGCAGTCGTTTACTCCTTTTGGGCATAGACTATCCGCTCGATCGGCGTAGAAGCAAGCTCTCGGCCTGTCGGCCTGACGTATCGCTCGGCCAGTTCCTCATATCCGAGATGCTCAACCAGGCGCCAGCCGTACGGCCGAAGGAAGTCAGCCACTCCCTCGGGATCCATGCCGAAGATCCAGAACCTTGTTCTTTACCACGTACCTCTTGTAGAGGCTCTCCTGGCCGTACATGACTTGACCGTCGAGGAAGTCCTTGCGGACGTACGTGAACGCCAACCGGCTGCCACGTGCGGCGTTGGCCAGAAAGTCGAAGGTCGCCCTGATGCCGCTTTCGGTCAAGTACTGCGTGACCGCCTCCAAAATGAAAAATGTTCGCTTTTCCGGCGAGTACCCGTGAGATGCCAGCACAGTTCCCAGTTCTTCGTGGTCGAAGTCGATCGGTACGAGTTTGACGCAGCCGGGAACCTCGCCGAACAACTTCCTCAGCCGAATCCGCTTGAATTCCATGTTATCCGGCTGATCGACTTCCCACGCCGGCGTGTCGACTAGAGCTGGTAGTCGATATACCCTCGTGTCGAAACCCGCACCCAGATTCACCACAGCGTTGATCAGGCCGACCGAAGCGGTTAGCTCCTCGTCTATATAGCGCTTCCGGCACATCATGCCGCCCCAGAGACCTGGAAAGCTCTTCTCGGTCGCGCGGACCATCCAATCTCCGGCCGCGTTAAGCCGCATCATCCACACGAAGGCTCTCATGCCAAACGGCAAGATTTGATAAGCCAGGTCATCTTCTATGATGCGCTGGTCTTTAGGGAAGTGTTGCTCGATAGCGACCATCACTATCGGACCTTCGCCCGTTTTTGCTGCTGCTTTTGACACAATGGCACCCTCCTTTCGTCAATGTCATGGAGTCCTAATTTACAGCTTCTAGCAGCGAGTAGCGAACCGTTTCGCCCCACCCCCCAACGCTCAAAGTCGCAGAAATTGCTTGACACTGTTTCCCAAACGGAGTATCAGGTTTCCTGGTAGGAAACATCATCGGCATTTCCAAGAGTCCCGTAACAAATCTTCATGAGTACGAAATAGGTCGAACCGACTTTTCTCGTAGAGAACCACAGTTATCTTATTCCCGGATTTCGGGACCGTGGCGTGCGGTAGCTTCAATGATTGATGAGGCAGAAATTGGGCGCAAGATAAAGCAATTGCGACTCGACCGAGGTCTGAACCTCCAAGATGTTGCAAATGCAACCGGCTTCACAAAGGGCTATCTCTCAAAGGTTGAAAATTCCAAGAAGGCACCTCCCGTGTCGACACTCCTCGTCATCGCTAGAGCATTGGGGACAAATATCTCCGCGATCTTTTCCGATGAGGATGACAAGCCCACTATTACACTAGTCAAAAAGTCCGAACGTACAACGATGACCCGGAATGGGACCGAGTTCGGGTACTCATACGAGCCACTGGCTCTCAAATTCCCCCAAAGGCGCATGGATCCCTACATCTTGACTGTTCCGGTTCGGTCGAGACGCAGGCGCTTTTTTCAGCACAAAGGAGAGGAAATCCTGTTTGTATTGGAAGGCACTTCGCGTTTCATGCACGGAGACAAAGAGTTCCTTGTAGAAGAAGGGGACTGCGTTTATTTCGACTCGAGCATACCGCATCTGGGGATTGCAGAAGGATCTAAGCCGGTGAAATGCTTCATGGTGATTTTCAGCGAGAGCTAAGATTTTAGACGTAATGGGATTCGGTATAGAGACAATAGTCGGCGTTGTGGGCGCGGGGCTTGTGGCGAAACGATTGCCCGACTGCTTGCCGCAGGTGGTTACGTCACGTGATTTTGGTTGACCGGAGGCAATTGGGAGGAGTATCCTCAATAGGCCCATAAAACCGCCTTTTCATCAATCTAACGACGGTTTTGCCTCTCTTGGCTCTCACGGGGAGATATAAGGTCTTTTCGCTATCCGGTAACAATCCTTCAGGACGCTACTGGCACCAAGACGCTCCAAAATGACAAGGATCCCGCATGATTGCAGCCTGTGCAGTCTCACAATCACCTAGCGTGCGATACAAGTTGAAACAGGCGGTCGTATGAACTCTGACGGCGCTCATGCTCATTCTGATCGGAGGATTGGGAGAGTAGACGACTCCCCCGCAAGGGATGGCGTCTACATCGGCTTGGCGTCGGATATGCCGGCAAGCCGCGGGGTTTATGAAGGCCAAGAAACAGGTCTTAATCTTCTTACTGCGGCAATACCAATGGTGCGGTAAGGACGGGCATTGTAGCCTGTGCTGTCCCGAACCGTAATTTGGAATGCGAGGACCGTATTTATGGAAACCAGTGCTTCCATGCTAATCATCCAGGCGCTACACGGACTGGTGTATGGGATGCTGCTCTTCCTGGTAGCGTCGGGCATGACTCTGGTCTTCGGAATGATGGACATCCTTAACATCGCTCATGCGGCGTTCTATATGTTGGGGGCATACCTGGGCTACACGATCCTGACCGCCACGGGGGACTTTTGGCTGGCCTTGATTGTGGCCCCTGTGTGCGTGGGTGTTATCGGGGCGCTGGTGGAACGGTTCTTCCTGAGGAAGGTGCATGGCTACGGTCACGCATTTGAGTTGCTAATAACCTTCGGTCTGTTCTTTGTGATTACTGAGGCGGTAAAGTGGATCTGGGGCGACTTTCCTCGGCCCGTGGACCCCCCTGCCGCTCTGTCCGGGTCGGTGCATCTGCTTGGCTTTCAATACCCAGTTTATCGTCTGTTCATCCTGGTAATATCGTCCATTGTTTTGGCCGGACTCCTATATATCTTTCTGAAGACGCGCGTGGGCATCAGGATTCGAGCGGCAGTTTCGGACGGCCAGATGGTTGACGCCCTCGGCGTGAATGTTCCGAGGCTATTTGTGGGTGTTTTCTCGGGAGGGACAGCCTTGGCCGGCCTGGCCGGGGTCGTAGCCGCCCCATTCCTTAGCACGTACCCCGGTATGGGCCTCGACATGCTTGTGGACACCTTCGTGGTGGTTGTGGTGGGAGGGTTTGGGAGCCTTCCCGGAGCCTTTGTAGCTGCCCTTATGATCGGGGAATTGCAATCTTTCGGGGTTCTCTTTATTCCTCGCCTGGCCTTGGTGTCTCAATTCCTGCTTATGGCCGTGGTGCTTATTATCAGGCCGACGGGTCTCTTCGGGGAGAAGGCATGAGGCGTTCCGCCCTATTGCAGGTTGCCTTAGTCATTGGGCTTGGCGCTGCTCTTCTGGCCGCTCCGCGGATACTGACGATCGTGCATACCAGGATGCTCACTGAGGTCGTTTACTTCTCCTTATTCGCAGTCAGCTTCAACCTCCTCTTTGCTGACGCCGGCCTGCTTTCCTTCGGCCATGCAGCCTATTTCGGACTCGGGGCTTATGTCACGGCCATCTCATTGAAGCATTTGACAGGTATGCCGTTTTTTGTGGCCATCTTGTTGGGAGGACTCGCGGGAGCGGTTGGCGGGGCTGTCATCGGCTTCTTCTGCGTCCGGCGCAAAGGGGCCTACTTTGCTCTGCTAACTTTGGCCTTCAATCAGTTTCTCTGGGCCATTGCCTGGAAATGGCGAGAAGTGACGGGAGGTGATGACGGCATAGGTGGCGTCGTCCCGAGGAAGCCCGTTCAGCTGGGAATTCTGAGCATCGATTTCACAAATATAAGTAGCAAGTACTATCTTACGCTATTCATCGTGGCTGTCTGCCTCGCTCTAGGCTGGTACCTCATGCGCACACCTTTCGGGAATACCGTCAGGGCGGTAAAAGGCAACGAAGAACGAGCCTCTTTTCTCGGATACAACGTAAACCGATCCAAACTGCTGATCTTCATTCTCTCAGCGTGCTTTGCGGGAATAGCCGGCAGCCTCTTCGCACTGTTCCAGGATTTCGTGGCGCCGAGCGTCATCTCCATGAGTATGTCGACAGAGGTGCTGTTCATGGCGTTCCTGGGAGGCACAGGCTCGTTTTTAGGGCCCGTCCTGGGGGCGGGGATCTTCGTTTACTTCACTGACTGGATCAGCGGCCTGACCGAACGCTGGGAGTTCATTCTGGGGGTGCTTTTCATCGTACTCGTCCTCTATTTTCCTCAGGGTTTCCTGGGGCTGATCCAGACCAGATTGAAATCTCTGTTCGCCTCCGTGAAGAGTGATTAAAGGAAAGCGTTCATGCCGCTTTTGCAAGTAACGAATCTTTTCAAGGACTTTAGCGGGCTGAAAGTCCTTTTTGGAATCGACCTGAAACTTGAGCAAGGCGAGAGACACGCGGTCATCGGTCCCAACGGTGCCGGAAAATCCACGCTCTTCAATGTTATAACAGGAAAGTATGCCCCTAGTCGAGGAAGGATAACGTTCGACGACCACGATATAACCGGGTTTCCTCCCCATAGAATCGCTCGGCTCGGCCTGGCCCGATCCTTTCAGGTCACCAACATCTTTCGGGCCATGACAGTTTTTGAGAACGTCCGAAATGCGGTCATTTCGCGAAACGGCAGGCGCTACAGCATATTTCCCATTCTGGCCAAGATGAGGACCATTACAGAAGAAACCGAGCGAATCTTGGATCTGATCGGGCTGCTGGACCGGAAGGATGAAGTGGCGGGCGAACTGGCACACGGCCATCAGCGGGCGTTGGAAATCGGTATGACGATTGCCATGGACCCGGCGTTGATCCTGCTGGACGAACCGACCGCGGGGATGTCATCCAAGGAGAGCAGAGAGACGGTGAAGCTCATTGAGAAAGTCACCGAAGGGAAAACCCTTCTCATTGTCGAACACGACATGGATGTTGTCTTTAGCCTGGCAAACAGGATCACGGTGATATGCTACGGACGGGTTCTTGCTTCTGGGCCCCCTGACGCCATACGGAACAATCAGCAGGTCAAAGACGCTTATCTCGGTGAAGAGAGAGAGTAGTCCATGCTTCTCGAGATCAAAGATCTTCACGCCTTTTACGAAGAAAGCCACGTCCTTCGGGGGATCTCCTTGGATGTGGACCATGGAGAGATTGTCTCTCTGCTGGGACGAAACGGAGTGGGCAAGACCACCACGCTGAAATCCATTATTGGCCTACAGGCTCCGCGTTCAGGCCAAGTGATCTTCGAGGACCGTAACATCGCAGGATTGGCTCCTCACACGATTGCCAACCTCGGCGTGGGTTACGTCCCGGAGGACAGAAGAATCTTTCCCAGGCTTACCGTCAGGGAAAACCTCCTGATGGGGATTAAACCGGGCCAGAAGGAGACGGCAAACGGCTGGTCCGTGGATAAGATCTATAACCACTTTCCGTCGCTGAAGGCGAGAGACAAGCAGAAGGGGGCTTATCTTTCCGGCGGCGAGCAGCAGATGCTGACCATCGGTCGCGCGCTTATGGGAGAACCCAAGGTGCTTCTTCTGGACGAACCCACGGAAGGCCTGGCCCCGTTAGTAGTGAAAACCCTGGAGCAAGTCATTACGGACGTTCACAACCATGGCGTGGCCATACTCCTGGTGGAACAGAATATGCGAGTGGTCATGAGGCTGGCGAAAAGGATCTACGTTATCAGCAAAGGCAAGATTGTTTTCCAAGGTAGTGGTGAAGAACTCAAGGAGGCCCGAGAGATCCGTAAGAAATACCTTGAGGTCTGAAAGAAGTTATTTGGAGTGGGCGGGGGCGATTACCGCTCTTGGCCCCACACAAACCAAGAAGGAGGTAGTCAAATGCTGAGAGGGAACCGTTGCGGTCTGTTGGCGACGCTTGTCACCCTTTTGTCTCTTGCCATGTGCCTCGGAGTCCCACCAACTTATGCCGCGGACGGCAAGATCGTGCTGGGACTTTGTGAGCCTCTATCCGGGGTCATGAAGGATGTGGGTGACCGGTATGTCGATGCGGTAAAGTTCGCAGTGGAGGAGATCAACGCCAAAGGTGGAGTTCTTGGAAAAAAGTTGGAGGTTGTAGCCGAGGATAGTCAGCTTAAGGCCGATGTGGCGACCCGCAAGGCCACAAAGCTTATCCTCGAGGACAAGGCAGATTTCGTCATGACCGGGACTGGTTCCCATATCTGCAAGGCTCTGATGAAGGTGGCGGAGCAGTACAAGAAAATTTGCCTCACATACGGGACAGAGAGCGCCAGCACCACAGGCGCCGATTTCAATCCGTACACCTTCCGAGCTTGTCTGAACACGGACCAGCACTCTGCCGCGGTAATCGAGTACTTCGCCAAGCACACCAAATACAAGAAATTCTATATCCTCTGTCAGGACTATGTTTTTGGTTGGGAAGCTGCGGAGGGATACAAGAAGAAGCTGAAGTCTATCCCAGGTGCAAAACTTCTGGGAGAAGATTTCCACCCCATCGGGCAGAAGGATTTCGCTCCGTACATTACCAAGGTGATGGCTTCCGGAGCTGAAGTGGTCCTTACTGCGAACTACGGACCTGACTTGGACAATCTCATCAAGACGGGAGCATCATTGGGATGGAAATGCGTAACCGGCAACTATTTCCTCAACGATCCACTTCGCATGGAGGTGATAAAGGATGCGGGTATCGGGAGCGTAACAGCCGACTGCTACATGATCACGATCGACACGCCCGAGAATAAAGAATTTGTCAAGGATTGGCATGCTGCGCACAAGAACATGACTATTGGGTTCTGGTATCCGGATATTTCTATGGGGCGCTGCTATTGGAGCATTCGATGGTTGGCAGACGTGATCAAGAAGGCGGGCAGCACGGACGCGCAGAAAGTTATTACGGCGTGGGAAGGAATGGAGTACGACGTGCCCTGGGGCAAAGTCACCATGCGGAAGTGCGATCACCAGATGATCACTCCCGGGGTGGCTGCTGTTATTGTTGCCAAGAGTGAGTACTTCAATTTCCCTTACATTGGCAAGCCGACGATAATTCCCTCTGGGGACATCACGGTGCCCCCTGCCAAGACTGGAAACCCCAGGTGCAAGTGACCGGTGAACGAACGAGCAATCTCAAAGGGATGGCGGGTCTAAGGAAACTGTCCAAAAATCGGGGCATGCACGAAATTCGTAGCACGTTGCGTCTTTGTCCCGGCAATCCCGTGTTCCGCGCGGGACCGGGCTACTATCTTCGGTCCCTACGGGACGCCTGCATTTGAGCCCCATCGGGGCGATTGAAAGTAGACCGGTACTTCAGTGCCGGGCAGCCATCGTAGCACGATTTTGCGCATCGAAACAGTTTTGAGACAGCATTCTATGGACCTGCCATCCCTCTCTAAAAGTCATGCAGCGTCATAGATAGGAAAGGAAGACACACAACTGCCTGATGCCACCGAGCATCCGGCGCAATGGTGCGGAATTTATTGATTGGCCGTGAGGAGGCCCAATGAAACCATTTGAGAGAGTTGCACTAGTAGGCTCGGGCATCTTGGGTACCCAGATAGCCATGTTGGCCGCCAATGCGGGATACAATGTCAAGATCTATGATCCCAAAAAAGACGCATTTATCGAAACTTATAATAAAGTCAAAATCGATTTGAGGATGAAAAGGGTTAACCCATTCATACCCTGGGAAGATTGGGAGAAGTGCAAACAATCCATACACCAGGTGGCAAGCCTCGATGACGCTGTGAAGGATGAAGATCTGGTTATCGAGTCCGTCCCCGAAAATGTTGAATTGAAGAACGCGGTATTCAGGGAACTCGGAGAGAAAACAGGTCCGCAGGCGATTCTCGCCACGAACAGTTCGTCGATACCCGTCTCAAGAATGGAAGCAAGCAGTGGAAGACCGGAGCTATGCTTGAACATACACTTCTATGCTCCGTTGCAAGGAACAAATATGGCGGATGTCATGGGCGGGACCAAAACGCTTCCGGAAGTCTTACACAAAGGGGTTCGATGGGTGGAGTCCCTTGGCTGCGTTCCGCTTACCGTGAAAAAGGAAGTACTAGGGTTCTGCTTCAACCGGGTCTGGAGAGCCATAAAGAGAGAAGCACTATATATGTGGGCAAACGGTTTTGTGGATTTTCGAGATACAGATCGGGCCTGGATGGTTTTTTCAAGAATGAAAGAGGGTCCGTTTGCGATGATGGACAAAGTGGGGCTGGATGTAGTCCACGATATCGAGATGGTTTACTATAACGAGTCGAAAGACCCGAAAGACAAACCCCCGGATGCCCTTTTGGAAATGATTAAACGCGGCGAGTTGGGGGTGAAGAGTGGGAAGGGTTTTTACACATACCCGGACCCGGAGTTCCTTCGGCCGGATTTCTTGCAGCCTAAACGCTAGATAGTTAGACGGAGCCGTTCAGAGGCCGAACAAGATTTACCGCAGAGTGCGCCGAGCACGCAGAGAAAAAGATAGCTTATCCAGCGCCACGTGAATCACCGGCTCTTACAGTCGAGCCGGAATTGCCCTCGCTGTAACAGCCGACGTCTGACGTCCTCTATCGAGTAGACGCGCTGCGAAAACAGAATTCTCCGCGATCTCTGCGTTCTCCGCGGTGAACTATTGCAGTACAAATTTTATCAGGAGAAGAAGAAAAACATGGACAAACGAATTGTCACAGCGGCCATTACAGGAAGCATTCACACGCCGACAATGTCCCCACACTTGCCGATCACTCCGGATCAAATTGTCGAAGAGGCGGTGCGGGCCTACAACGCGGGCGCGGCAGTGGCTCATATTCACGCTCGCGATCCGAAAACCGGCATGCCTTCGGCAGATGTGAACCTATATCAGGAGATAGCATCCAAGGTGAAAAGCAGGTGCAACATAATTCTGTGCATTACCACGGGAGGCGGATACGGAATGACCGTGGAACAGAGGGTGCGAACCGTTCCCTTGCTGAAGCCCGAATTGGCGTCTTGTAATTTCGGTTCGGTGAACTTTGCGTTGTTCCCCGTGCTCGATATGTATAGCCAATTTGAATATCAATGGGAAAAAGAATTCTTGGCTGCGTCCGAAGATCACATTTTCTCCAACACATTTAAGATGTTGAGAGAATCCTTGCCGCTCTTCCAGGAAAGCGGGACTCTGCCTGAATTGGAGATCTACGATGTGGGCATGATCAACAATGCGGCTTTCATGTTAAGCAAAGGACAATTGAAAAGACCCGTTTATATGCAATTTGTGATGGGAATACTCGGCGGTATTCAACCGACTCCCGACAATTTGATGTTCATGTACAAATCGGCAAAAGAAACTCATAGGCGACTTCACATGGTCGGTTTGCGCGGCAGGAAAACAGCAGTTCAACATGTGCACCCTGTCTTTGGTTATGGGGGGCAACGTTCGAGTCGGCCTGGAGGACAATCTTTACCTCGGAAGAGGGGTTAAAGCTAAGAGCAACGCCGAGCAAGTTGAAAAGATAATACGCATGGCACGTGAGCTTGGTTTAGAGCCCGCGTCCCCCGACGAAGCCAGACAGATTCTCGGTCTCAAGGGGTTGGACAAGGTTGCCTTCTAAAGGGAAGGCGGCGCCATTGAGTCGAATCAGAAATAGGAACTATTCACTTGGGAAAAGTCCATGTCCGTCATTCCGGCGAAGGACGGACCACGGTCGCGTGGCTACGCTGGACGGACCCCGGCCTTCGCTGGGTGACGGTCTTATTGACCGCGAACGATGCGGTTCCCCCGCGTATGGCGAGGTCACCAGCATCCTACCGGCATCTTTGCTGTACGACGCTGCTCACTCGGGAGTAATGGAGCCCATCGTGCCCCCCACCTACCCCTCTGTCAATCGTGAGGCATCTCCACCCTGAAACGGCCCGGATGGGGAACTTGTGGCCAGCACCACGCTGAGGATCGCGGCCACGAACGCCAAACCAGCGCTTGCCAGGAAGTACCCGTGATAGTTCAAATGGGCCACCAATACGCCACCAACCACCGGGCCTAGGAAAAATCCGGCTTGCACGGCGAAAAGCATCAGGTTTGCGTTGAGGGAACGGAAACGGACAGGCGAGACCTGGAACATCAACCCGTTGATCGCGGGATAACCCAAGCCCATGCCGAGCCCGAAGATAATCCCCGCCAGCGGCACGGCCCACGTACCCGGAAGGTGGTCGAGCGTCAGGTGTCCTACGGCAATAATGATGAAGCAGATTCCCACCATCCGTGCTTTGTCGATGACGTCGAACAGCCGTCCGACTACGAGGCGAATGACTATCATTGTCATCATCTGTACCGTGAAAAAAGCCCCCACATTTGCGAGCCCCTGCTGCTGCGCGAACCCTTTGAAAAGGAAGAAAAGGCTGCTCCAGTTGGCGAAGTAGCTCACGTTCAGCAGGAGCAGCAATGCTATCTGTAGCTGCGTCACATTGGCCCGGATGTCGGCCCAGGCAGGCAAACGTCCCTCTGTGAGTGCGACCCCCAGCCGCTCCCGGTGGCGCATGCGTATCCGCCAGACGATCCATGCCGCAGGGAGCAGCGAAATCGTTGCGGCAGCATACCCATAGGGCGGGCTAGGTATGAACGTCGCCAGCGTGTCCATCACCGCGGGAACTCCTGCGTAAGCAAGCAGTATGGCCACAGAATAGAGTCCGAAGGCTTGGCCGCTCTTTTCGGGAGGGATGACGTACACGAAGAACGCCATCGCACCCGCGCTCGTGCAAAACTGACCGGCGCCGTTGAGCGTGCGCAATGCCATCAGCCCCCAGAAGGAGTGAACGACAAAATAGCCGAAGCCGCAGGCTGCCATCAGTACCATACCCAACAGCATGATACGCGGTGCGTTAGTCGTGTTAAGAAAGGGGCTCCCCACCAAATAGAGAATCATGGCGGTCAGCGAATAGATGCCAATCACCAGTCCGCGCAGGGAAGCGTCTATTCCGAGGGTCTGCAGGTAGTTGAAAAGATTGTAGAAGACGCTAACGTTGCAGACAGCCAGGAATGCTACCAGGCACAGGCCGACAAACTCGAACGTCAATAGCTTACGGGGTTCAGTCATGACATGCATCTTATCGCAGAGTTTCGCTTCAGCAAAATGAGGTGTACCGCCGTGTCAAGACAAAGCGCATATTATCACGCCACACGCGCATTGTAAGCCGGCCATGTCCTCCAATTCAAAGAGAATTCCCATGAGGTTACAATATATGGGAGTCTAGCCAACGCATTTGATAGCAATGCGCCATCAAACAGGTGACAATCCCGGCGAGGATATGGAGGGCAGGCATCCTGCCTGCCAGTCTTCACACCGGACTTCGATCCGGGGTAGCGCCGGCGTCCCTGCCGGCGATTCGCGAACAACCGGCACAGAGGCCGGTCCTACTGGATGCCCGCGTACGCGGGCATGACGACAGGCAATCACGCCCGGGCGTGACTGTCCCACTAAAAACACGCTGTCACTCGTTTGAAAGCCGATCCGTATGAGAACGGGTTGGGGACTTCCTGTACCGAAATGAGTGCTCGACCGCTGCATCAGATGAAAATCTGAGTGTAGGGACGTTCGTTCATCTTTTCGGCCAGCTTTCTTATCCGTTCTTCTACCTGAGCCGGAGTGATTTTTGGCTCAATGGCATGTTCAGGACAAAGGCGGATACAGTTAAAACAATCGAAACACTCTGAACCGAATTGTGGATACGGGTCCAAGGTGATGGCCTCAGCCGGGCATTCGTCCATGCACGTTTGGCACTGATTGCACTTCGTTTCATTCAATGACCTGGGAGTGGCGGCGCGTGGACCTGTGAGGCCTTCTTTCAGCTCAACAGCTCTTTGTTCCGGCTGGTAATCCAGCGTACTGAGCGGAAGGCCGACATTGCCATCCATGACTCGGCTGAAGACCGCACTTACAAGTTTGTGTACCGCCATATCGTCGTCATCGTCGGGATGTCCTTGACCCAATGGGTTGTCACCCCACATGAATGAATGCACACCCAGCACTTTGGCCGCACCGGCCAAGGTGAGCCCTTTTTGCACCAGGCTGCGCCCCATTTGCCATAGGGCAATGCCACTGGATGCACCTCCCCATGTGACAAACGGGGCTGCGAAGCCCCCATCGAATTTTGGGAGCGCTTCGACAAACTGCATGACCGGAGGCACTGCCTGACCCATGTAAACGGGTGAGCCGACGAAGAGGCAGAGGTTCTGACGTGCTGTTTGCATCAAATCCAAAACACGCGACCAATCATGTTCTCTTCCTAAATCCAGCGTATGAGTCCCGACACGGCGTTTCGTCAGCTCCTGTTGTATCACATCAGCAACGTGCTTCGTTGATCCGGCAGGGGAACAAAAGGCAATAAAGAATAGTCTTTCCATTGCTGCTTTTCTGCATCTCCTCTCATGAGTTAACATCAATCCATTGCTTGTCGCTCGCCCTCAGTTGGTACAGCCCCTGACTGGTAGCGACGACAGTTCCCGAACCATCCTTGAGTTCCGCGCGCAGAACAAACTCCGCCTTGCCGTTGTCCGAGATTTCGCGGACTATTCGATCGACTTCCTCCTGTGCAAGCGAGATTTCGGTGGTTACATCGGACTGGGCTGGACGAATGAATTTGATCGTTAGTTCCTTAATTATCGGATAGCATTTCGTGGGATCAAAGGTGGTCAGAATCAGTGCACCACCCGGAATCTCGGCAAGCGTGAAAAGGGCGCCTGCATACATGCTGCCGATGTGGTTTTCGTTCCCTCGGAGCGGAGCCCACAGCTTGACGTATCCTGGGGTCAACTCCAGGACCTTGAGTCCCATGCGTTCCACGAAGGCAATTTTTTTCTCTACAAGCTCCTTCAGGATTTCGGGAGAGAGCGCCATGTCTTGCTCCTTGTGAGATCTCCGATCCAGTCGTAGGGGCACCTCTCGTGGGTGCCCTGATAGTGTTCTGGTTCCCAAGCTCTGCCTGGGAATCCATATGTCGCGGGCTCTGCCCGCAAACTGCCTTTAGTTCGGTATCATATTCGAGGCAGAGCTTCGAGGGCAGGCATTCCCAGGCAGAGCCTGTGAACGAAAAAATCCCTTCGAAGCGTGCCCCGTCGCCATTCCCACGTACACGTGAATCCATTGTGGGGGCGCCTCTCGTGGGTGCCCGCAAGAGGGCAGACACTGAGCTACGCACCCAGCGTCGCCCCTCGGTCTTTGAACCTGTCCCGAAGCTGGTACTTCATCACTTTGCCGGAGACATTCACTGGTAGGGCCTCCACAATCTCCATGAGCCTCGGAATCTTGTAATCTGCCAGCCGTGTCTTGAGGAACTCTCTTAGTTCCTCGAAAGTTAGCTGTTGCTCCGGAGCCAGTGTGACGACTGCCATCACCGTTTCTCCCCACCCCGGGTGGGGTACTCCGATGACGGCAGCCATGCCAATCTTCGGATGCTCGAACAGAGCGTCCTCCACCTCCTTGGAGTACACGTTTTCCCCGCCTGTGATGATCATGTCCTTCTTCCGGTCGACTAGCGTGATATATCCTTCGTCATCCAGCACTCCCAGATCGCCCGTATAGACCCAGCCATCCTGAATGGTCTCGGCTGTAGCCTGGGGGTTCTTGTAGTATTCCTTCATGGTAGTCTCGCCCTTGATGACCAACTCACCCACCACCTCCGGTTTGGTGATAGTGTTTTTCTGTTCGTCGACGAGCCGCGTCTCCATATTCACTATGTATTTGCCGCCTGCGCCCGCTTTACGGACCTGGTCCTTGGGGTATAGGGCTATTCCGCCAGGGCCGCCCTCGGTCAACCCGCACAGACAGTAGAAGTTCGTGGTCTTGAATTTATCGATCATTTGCCTGATCGACTCTGGAGCCATCGGTGCCGCGCCATACCCGAAATACCGTACTGACGACAAATCGTACTCGTCGAAGTTCGGGACCTGCATCAGCATCAAATACATGATCGGAGCGCCGAAAAACTGCGTAGTCTTTTCCTTTTGGATCATCTCAAGCACCTGGTTCGGGATAAAGTCCTTCATGATTACGTGGGTACAACCCATGTAGGTGCCGGGATTGAGGTACAGGTTGAGCTCCGCGGAGTGGAACATCGGGGCGACATGCAGAATACGATCATCCTGATTGAGTGCATAGATGGAACACACTGTAGTGGTCCCGACCATCTGGCTATGATGCACCAGTACTGCCCCTTTGGGCCGTCCTGTTGTTCCCGAAGTGTAGATGATCTCGCTCTCGGCAAACTCGTCCACTTCGATACCCGGGTCCGATGAATTCCCCGAAGCCATAATTTCTTCAATCGGATCGCATCCGTCGAACCTGCCGGGTCCTGCCGATACGAAGTAATTGATCTTGCTCAGCCGCGCTTTCATTGCCATGACCGCTGGCTCGAAAACATCGTCGAAGATCACGGCTACGGCGTCGCAATTATCCAAAATGTATTCGGCTTCCGGCGGGGCCAAGCGGAAGTTGACCGGTACGGCAACTGCGCCGGTCTTGACGATGCCGTAGAACGCGATAACGAACAGGTCCGAGTTGAACATCCACATGGCCACCTTGTCGCCTTGTTTCACCCCCGCCTTTATGAGAGAGTTGGCAACCGTGTTGACCCGGTCGTCCACCTCGGCCCAAGAATAGCGTTTGTCCTGATAGACGATCCCTTCCTTGTCAGGAACTGTACGCTTGTTCCGTGCGACGAGTCCTCCGAGATGCATAGCTAAACCTCCTTTTGTCCGGCGTTCTGATGCGATTCGACCAGTGTGACACCATTTCGCATTCATAATCCCCCCTTCCCCCCCCTTACTAAAGGGGGGTTAGAGGGGATTTTTCGCATAATTTTGAATGCGAATGGTGTAAAAGCCTCGGACGTGAGTACCCGACTTACAGACCCATGAACTTCGCGGCAATAGTCTTCATGATTTCGTTTGTTCCCGCGAAGATGGACATGACCCGCACATCCCGCCATGCTCGTGCCACGGGGTATTCCTCGCAGTACCCGTACCCCCCGTGAAGTTGGAGACATCCATCGATAACTCTTTTGGCCATGTCTGTGATCCAGAACTTGGCCATGGAAACGTCGAGAACCACGTTCCGTCCTTCAATATGCTCCACAAGGAGCTTGTCCAAGAAGGTGCGGCCCAGTTTCACATCTGTAGCCATTTCCACGATCCTGAACTGAGTGTTCTGGAACTTGGAGATTGGTTTTCCGAAGGCGCTACGCTCCTTACAGTACGTGATGGTCATTTCAGAACCCGTTCTGCGAGGGCCTGTGCACCGATGGCGCAGACGAGCCGCTCCTGTTGGAGCTTCTCCATAAGCATTAGGAATCCTGAACCCTTATCACCGAGCCGGTTGCTCTTGGGAACCCGGCAGTCGCTGAAAAAGAGTTCCGCTGTGTCCTGGCTATGCCAACCAACCTTCTTCAGTTTCCGACCTTTCTCGAACCCGGGCATGCCTGCCTCCACGACATACAGATCTACTGCTTTGTGAGGATTCTCGACAGACGGGTCCTTTGCGGCCAGTACGACAAGGTCGCAGATAATGCCATTGCTGATGAAGGTCTTCTGGCCGTTAATGACGACGTAGTCCCCGTCATCCACCGCAGCGGTGCGCATGGACGCGAGGTCGCTTCCCGCATTGGGCTCTGTCATGGCAACAGCGGTTATGGTGTCGCCGGAAATGCAGCCCGGTAGATACTTCCGTTTGAGATCGTCGGAGCCATAAGACAAAATGTACGGAACCACTATGTCGCTGTGTAAGGCGGCCAACAGACCGAAGTGATTGCTCTTGGCCAACTCCTCCATCAGGATCGCCGAATATAAGAAGTCAGCCCCGAGGCCGCCGTATTCCTCCGGGACCTGCATGCACAAGAATCCGTTTTCCCCCATCTTCTTCCAAGCGGATCTGGGAACGATGCCGGCTTCCTCCCACTCCTCCACATGCGGGGTGACTTCCCTGGCAAAGAATTTTTTCACGGAATCCCTGAATATTCTGTGATCTTCAGTATAAGGTAGAATCTCCATTGATCATCTCCTCAAGAGGTAAACCCCAATTCAATAAATTCCGACCATGCGACCGCCGGTACAGGAGCTAAGCCACGAACGGGACCAAATCGTCAGCCCGAACTCTGAGCCGGTGGTAGGTCGGGCCATGCCCGACGTCCCACGTTAGCAAGAGCGGCCACGGGCCGCCCTACCGCATTCTAGATTGGCGGGACAGCCTACCGCTGAAGGACGGGCAAGATGCCCATCCCCACTAAGATCCCCATTGCCACCAGGTCAATTTCTCTTTCCGTGGTCACTTTGGAGAATCGCCGTAAGCGCCCTTGTGCTCTTCCCGAATCACCTTCTTGTTGATTTTTCCGACGCTGGTCTTCGGTATGGAATCCACGAACTCAACTATGTCAGGAAGCTGCCACTTGGCGAATTTCTTGCTCAGATGGTTTCGGATCTCGTCTGCATCGACTCCGCCCCGGCTCTCCGGACGCAGGACTACGAGGGCCAGAGGACGCTCCTGCCATTTGGGATGTGGCACGCCCACAACGGCAGCCTCCAATACGCCTGGATGAGACACGATCTCGTTTTCCATGTCCACCGAGGAAATCCATTCTCCGCCGCTCTTTATGACGTCCTTGACGCGATCCGTGATTTTCACATACCCCTCGGCATCAATGGTGCCCACGTCGCCGCTGCGCCAGTATCCGTCCTGGGTAAATTGAGTCTCCGAGCCGGGGGCGTTGTAATAACACGATGTGATCCAAGGCCCTCGGATGAGAACTTCGCCTTGTGTCTGTCCGTCCGGTGGGACTTGATTTCCTGAACTGTCAATCACCGTGAGGTCCAGGCCCACGACGCAATATCCCTGTTTTCGCTTTTGATCCCACCGTTCTTCTTCCGTCAGGGTGCTCTCCATCCACGGCTTGATCCGGTTTATGGTCGCCAACGGGGTGGATTCCGTTGCCCCGTACGCGTGAATGACCTCCGCACCGGTCAAATCGGCAAAGCCTTTCATCATTGCGACCGGCGGTTCGGTAGCCCCTGACAGGAGTCTCACTCCACTCAGGTCCGGCTTCGGGTCGAGGGTTCGAATGTATTCCAGAAAAGGCATGAATATGGCCGGCGCCCCAGCGCTCACGGTGACTTTTTCTTTCACGAAAAGCTCTGCGAGAGTGCCAAGCGTGTCCAGAGTGTACATGCCTGAAAAAACCTGTCTGCAGCCGACCAGGGTAGCTGCCTGGGCCGTGCCCCATCCCAGGGCGTGGAACATGGGCACAATTTGGAGGCTGCAATCCCGCATGGTTGTTTCGCAGTTCAAAGCGATGGCACAGCTATGCAGATATACATTCCGGTGGGAGTAGTAGACTCCTTTCGGCTTGCCGGTGGTACCTGTGGTGTAACACGCAGCGTACGCGGATTTCTCATCAAGGTCGGGCCAGTCATAGGACGGCGAAGCCTGGGCAAGGATCTCCTCGTAAGACCATACATTCGGAAGCTGTTCTTTGAACTCATCGATCTTCCTGGACGTGATTACCACGTACCCCTTGACCTGCGGGCACAGGGGAGCAATTGCCTTCGCAATAGGAACGAGCAACTCATCGACGATAATGAGAGAAGCTCCTGCATGGTTCACCACGTAGGACAAATCCGCGGGAGACAGGCGGAGGTTCAGCGTGAGCATGACCGCACCCATCCCGGGAACCCCGAAGTAGATTTCGTAGTTCTCGTGAGTATTCCAAGCGAGAACCCCCACTCTGTCCCCCACCTTGACCTCCAGTCCAGCCAAGGCATTGGCCAATCGACCAACGCGATCGTAAGCCTGGCGGTAGGTGTATCGGAAAATTGTCCCGTCGTGTTTCCGGCTCGCTATCTCCTGGTCAGCGAAGTTTCGAGCCGCGTGCCTGATGATGTTGGTCACATTGAGTTGATAACCGTCCTGAGACGTTGCCGGGAATCCGTG
Organism: uncultured delta proteobacterium; assembly: GCA_963789265.1. Taxonomy (GTDB): domain Bacteria; phylum Desulfobacterota; class Desulfomonilia; order Desulfomonilales; family Desulfomonilaceae; genus CAWBBA01. The sequence goes on from CAWBKB010000001.1 coordinate 2,291,223, forward strand.
TACAAGACTCATTGCAGCTTCTCCTTCCCTGGTTGCTTATTCCGATGCTTCCGTTATTCCCCGGAAGACAAGTTCACAGAGCCGATCAGAAGCCTCATCAGGATTTAGTGTGCGGTGGAAAAGAACGCTGGGGAGGCACGTATGTTCAATTCCCCCCAGAATGAGCTGCCTAATAGGCGTCGCGGGGATGTCCCTGCGGATGGAACCTTCCGCTTGCCCTTCCCCGATGATTCCCATAAGAAGACTAGTATACCGTTTCACGGTCTCGTATGCGGCGCTGCTGAAGTAATCCGGGTGGTTTCTGACCTCCAAGAGAAGTATCCGCGAGAGGACCTTACTATGAGCGTACAGAGTGATATGCATCCGTATCAGTTTGCGAAGCTTATTCAAAGCTCCTGAGATATCGGATAGCTCCTTTTCCAATGGAATGAGGTAGAAATCCACGTAGTCGGAAAGAACCGCGTGCAGCACATCCCGTTTGTCCTTGAAGTACTTGTAGATAAGCCCTTCGGTAACCCCCGCGGTGGCGGCGAGTTCCGATACGGTGATCGAAGCGAACCCTTTCAGTTCCAGCAGTACTTTGAGGGCCTCCATGATTTTGACCTTGCCCGGGGGAAGCTTCTTTTTCGAAGAACCAGGGACTTCATTGCGGTCCGTCATGGCCACGCCTTTGCTCATAGTCGCTCAATGACCGTAGCCGGTGCCATTCCGCCGCCGGTGCAGAGAGTGACGAGGCCGTACCTCCCTTGGGTCCTCTCGAGTTCGTGCAGGCACGTAACCACGAGCCGGGACCCTGAATTTCCCACCGGATGTCCCAGGGCTATTGCCCCGCCGTTGGGATTGACACGTTCCCAGTCCGGTTTGTATTCGCGGCCCCAGGCCAGAGGAACGGATGCAAAAGCTTCGTTTATCTCTACCTCGCTAACCTCGTCGAGACGGAGGCCGGCCATCTTGAGTACCTTCCGGGTGGCTGGAATAGGCCCGGTGAGCATCATTACCGGGTCCGCTCCTGCAACGGCCGATGCAACTATCCTTGCCCGCGGCTTCAATCCAAGTTCCTTTGCCTTGCGGCCGGACACGATCAGAATCGCCGATGATCCATCGGTTATTGGACTGGAATTGCCGGCCGTAATGACTTTGGTGCCGAACACGGTCTTAAGACCAGACAGCGCTTCCATCGACGTATCGGGTCGAACGGTCTCGTCCCGCGTGAACAATCGTTCCTCGCCGTCAGTGCCCTTGATCCTTACCGGCACTATTTCCCGGTCGAACCTGCCCTCAAGCTGGGCTCGATGGGCTCGCTGGTGACTCCGCAGGGCAAATGAATCCAATTCCTCTTTGGGAATGCCCCATTTCTCGGCGATCAGTTCAGCAGCTTGTCCCTGATCGACGAACTTACCGCCGGTACGCTTCAGATATGCCGGTCCCAACGGCATTCCAGCCGGCTGACCGTTCGCCAGAGTCAGATTCAGCCACTCCGCGGCAATAGCGTACTTGCTCATGACCTCGCAGCCGCATGCGATCATGCAATCGCGCCAACCAACCATGACCTGGGCTGCGCAGAAATTGACAGCAGTGAGACTGGACCCGCACTGTCTGTTTATGGATACTCCAGGGGTGTCGTCAGGAAATCCCGCAGCAAGGACCGCCATTCGAGCCAGTGTGAATCCCTGCTCGCCCACCTGCGTGACGGTGCCGCCAACCACGTCCTCCACCTGAGCGGAGTCTACTCCCACTCGATCTACTACTTCCCTCAGGGCCAATCCCAGCAGCTCATCGGCTCGGAAGTTCGCAAGACTTCCATTCCTTTTTCCTATGGGCGTTCTTACGGCACTGACTATGAATGCTTCCTGCATAGCTCCTCCATTAGATCAGACTCGAATCCACACCGCATGCGACGAGCGAATCGAATTCGGGTGCGGGTCTGAGGTCCGGCATTGCGAATTTATCCGAGAGTTCCGTTAGCCTTTGCTTGACCGCCTTGACTCCCTTGAGACTCACGTATCTTGCGGGCCCGTGCCAACAATCGGGGAAGCCGATTCCCAGAGCAGCCCCCAGATCCATGCTGTAGTAATCTTTGAGGACTCCTTCGCTCATACAGCAAAATGCCTCGTTAACCATGCCGAGCAGCAAGATGTCCTGTGCTTCTTCCGGTGTAGGAATCGGTAAGCCTTCCGCCCTAACGATGAGTTCCGCCGCAGCTTCGTTAGGCACCAATTTTCGATCGTCGAGATAGAAACTCGGCTTTCCCGCACCGACGAAGCCGGCCTCGTACATTTTCACGAGAGAAGGAGGAACGTTGAGGCGACCCTGAAGATGAGAAACAAGGAACCGGGACGCATGATAGACTACATTGCCGCCTGCCGTCCCGTACACGTGCAACGGCCCCTGAGGGAATCCCGCTGTCAATGCCAGCCTGTCCACCTCCCACGGCGAGAGACCCAACTCCGCCAGCCTGAACCCGCCAATTACGTATGAAGCAAACGTCCGGCTCGTGTAAAAACCCGGTCCATCGTTAACCAGGATAACTGTCTTGCCCATAGCCCGGCCCAGGGTGACGGCTGTGGCCACTGCGGCAGGGCTAGACTGCGGGCCCTCTATGACTTCCAACAACTGCATGAGAGCTACGGGAGAGAAAAAGTGCATACCCACAACCTGTTCCGGATGGGAGCATGCGCCGCTTATCTCGGCCATGGGGATGGTTGACGTATTGGACCCAAAGATCGCTCGAGGATTGGCCTCCTGGACCTTCCCGAGGATCGTTTGCTTGAGCTGAAGATCTTCGAATACGCACTCGATAACCACGGGGACATCTTGTAGTACCGAATAGTCAGCACTGACGCTGAGGTTGGCCATTGCGGCATCTCTGCGCCGCTGTGGCCAGCGGCCTCGGGCAACGAGATCGTCCAGAGTCTTCTGAATCTTCTCAACAGCCCGCCGAGCGGTTTCCGCATCCACATCGACGAGAGTGGTCTTGATCCCGTTATCCGCCGCCACCTGAGCAATGCCGCTCCCCATAAGTCCGGAACCGATGATTGCCAACTTGTCAACGGCTAATGCCTTTCGGTTGTCAACCTTGGCCAGTTTCGGACCGACACTGGAAGCAAGGAAAAAGAGATCGATCTTGTTGCGGGAATTCGCGTTTGCGAACAACGGCACAAGCAACTCGACATCACGTCGGGCCGCCTCGTCGAACGGCATCATGAGAGATGCGCCCAGAGAGTCCAGCGCCGCTGCGATGTACGGGCGGTGCGGAGATAGGCTGTACCGATTTCGTGCATTCGAAAGAACGTTCTCTTTCTCTCCTTCGGTTGACTGATCGGCCGACCGATAACCCGGATCGTAATTCCGATTCACGATTCCCTGATGCCCTTTGACCCACTTCACCGCCTCAAGACTGAGGTCCGCCGACTTACAGAGGGTAACGAGTCCCGTCCACGCAAAATCTTCTGCCGGGCTTATCCGCCCCGTGAGGACGGCGTCCACCGCTGGCTTGAACCCTATGACCCTCGGGAGAATCTGAGTCCCTCCACCCGCCGGGAAAAGACCAACGTTGATTTCGGGAAGGCCCATCTTCGAGGAAGCGGTCGCAAAAACATGATCGCAACCCCAGAGCAGCAGTTCGAAACCGCCGCCCAGGGCCGTCTGACCGTCGAGGACGGCCACCACCGGAAATGGCGCTTTCGCCAGAGCCGCCAAGGCTTCCTGGTATCTCAATACCGCGTGGCGGAGCGTCCCTGGTGTGGCGGTCATGAATTCCTTCAGATTGGCCCCATCGAGAAAGCTTCTCTTCTTCCCCGATACAAACACCGCACCGCTGACTTCGTCCGCGAGGGCACTAGCTGTGGCTTGCTCCAGATCGGCCACAAAGTTCTGTCCCACGCTGTTGACCGGTCCGGCAGTATCTATAGTCAACGTCGCAATCTTGGACGAGCGATCCAACGTGTACGCAACTTCAGTCATGACAAACCCCTTCTCATTCTTATCCGCGGATGATGACGGCTTCTCCCTGGGTCAGCCCCCCGCAGATCGCAGCCGCTCCCAGACCTCCACCTCTGCGACGAAGCTCGTACATCATCGTCATGGCGATTCGCAGACCCGAGGCCCCCACCGGGTGTCCCATGGCGATAGCACCTCCGTTGACATTGGTCTTCTGCAGAAGCTCGAACCAATGCTCTCGGTCACCGTCCGCAAGGATCTTGGTGCTGACTAACGGCATGGCTGCAAACGCTTCGTTGATTTCGATGAGATCGATCTCGTCAATCGTCAATCCCGACCTGCCGAGAGCTTTCCTTATCGTGAGCGCCGGTATCCAGGATATCCCATAAGGTGCGTCGGTTTCCCCAGCCGCCTCTACGATGGAGCCTAGCGGCTCCAAACCGAGTTCCCGTGCACGTTCTGCCGTCATTACAACCATTGCGGAGGCTCCATCGTTGAGACCCGGAGCATTTCCGGCGGTAGTCGTACTGGCCCCGAAAACGGTCGGCAACTGCTCCACCGCGGCAACGGTGCTGTCCGGCCGCGGGGCCTCATCGACGGCAAAAAGGAATGAATCTCTGCCTTTTCGAACCTGAATCGGCGCCAACTCGTCGGTCAGTTTGCCGTCAGCCAGCGCTTTGAGAGCCTTTCTGTGCGAACCCACAGCCCATGTGTCCAGCATCCTCTTGGGCACATCGTATTTCTCCGCTCCATCTGCCGCGTCTACTGCCACGGAATTATATCCGGTGTACGTAATCGGATAGATCGGATCTTTCAAGTTCACGTCACCAATGCGAATCCCCCCCCTCAATGCGCGATTCAAATGGGGTATCTTGCTCATGGCCTCCACGCCCACAATCAGGGCTGAAGAGAACTCCCCGAGCATCATTCCCCAGACTGCCATGCGGAGCGCTGTGAGTGAGGAACAGCAGGCTGTGTCCAAGGTGATGGCAAACCTGTCGATCCCCAATTTGAGCCCTACTTGACGTCCGGTTACCGAAGCGGTTTCAAAGGATGGAGGGAAACAGTTTCCCACACAGAGATGTTCAATTTTCTTGCTCAAATCATGACCTTGGGCCGTCAAAGCAGCTTTGGCAGCATGCACTGCCAGATCCAGGGGTTCCATTGCTGAGAGGGCCCCAAGGTACCGGCCGAAGGGGGTTCTTTTTGCGCCCACGATAACGAAACCGTCCGACATGTCTTTTCTCCTCATGTCAGTAGTCAGTGCGACGGGCAGGATGCCCATCCCACTGTTCTGAAAGTTTTCTCCTCATGTCATACTTCAGCGTCTCTAGTAGGGTGGGCATCTTGCCCGCCGATTTCAGTGGGCATCTTGCCCGCCGATTTCAGTGGGCATCTTGCCCGCCAAGACGCTTTCCTTATCCAGTTGACGGCATTCTTCGGGACCGTATCGGTCGGCCGTGAATTCCTTTCGAGATTAGGACCAATAACCAAATAACAGGGAAGGCCAAGAGACGCTATTGGCACAGTAAGTAAATATTACTCACCGCCTGATGTCAAGTTTGTTTTGATCTAGTTCGAACTCCGGAAGTCGGCTGACTCGGAGCAATGCCCGACAGGGTGAAGATGGGATCAATCTCACCTTTCCCGGTCGAATAACGTGGGCGGCGTGTTTTCCGTTTTCGTTGGTAACGCAACAAAGGGAACCGTTATCGGCCTTTTACATCGCGTAAAAAAAATTGACGCACCACGGCACGTCTGATCGGAGCGCGATCCGCATCAACTCATCCCTTGCAGGCACCAGCCCACCATTCGGGGATCAGTGTAGCTCCGGTGATTCCTTGGCACTAAAGATGCAACAACTGAAATGGCAGCGAGAGCGCTACGGCCCAGGATCAACGCATGCTCGAAACTAAACGGGGGATATTCTGTGGAAAATATTGAAAGCGAAAACCTGGTTTCAGGGTTCAAAGGCGAGGAAGGGGAGTTGATCCCTCTTTTGCAACGTGTTCAAGAACGGCTGGGATACATTTCCGAAGAAGCTGTCGGACGCATATCCCGGTTCTTGAGGATATCTGAAAACCAGATTTTTGGGGTCGCCTCTTTCTATTCGCAATTTCGTTTTATCCCTCCGGGCAGAAACTCCGTCAGAGTCTGCTCCGGAACTGCATGCCATGTGCGAGGAGGTCAAATACTGGGCGAAACCGTAGAACGGCAACTCGGCATTTCTCCAGGACAAACTACTCCCGACCGACGATTCGATTTCCAGCGGGTGGCGTGCCTGGGGTGTTGCGCTCTCGCGCCTGTGGTGCAGATCAACAAGGATGTTTTCAGTCGAATGACCGTCACTCGTCTGAGAGAGATTGTGCAGCAATATGAATAGGCTGAACAGTAAAATCGAAGATGCCCGAAAGAGCTGGGACAAGCTCAAGAACAGCGATATTCCGGTCATCTACTTGGGCACGGCTTCATGTGGCAGGGCTGCCGGCGCTATGGATGTGCTGGAATCGGTCTGCACAACATTGGAAGAGAACCTATTGCAGGCAAAAGTCCTCCAGGTGGGCTGCATTGGCCCTTGTTATTTGGAGCCCCTGATGGACATAGAAGGCCGGGGGCTGCCTCGAATAAGTTATGCCAACGTCAAGCCCGCATCAGCCCGAACCATAGTAGAATCGTATCTCATTCACGGAGATCCGCAGCTTAAATCTGCCGTCGGACATTTCGGTGAAAACCCCGACCAGTTTGAAAGTGGACTTCCTCGTTTTTTTGACCTCCCCATGCTCAAGCCGCAGGTTAGGGTGGTTCTCAGAAATTGCGGCTTCATAGACCCCGAGGAAATCGACCATTACCTGGCGAACGAAGGGTATGTGGGGCTCATGAAGGCACTTGAAAAAACGCCCGAGGAAGTCATAGGGGTGGTTCGCGACGCGGGGCTCCGAGGAAGAGGAGGAGCCGGGTTCCCTACCTACAAAAAATGGGAGATATGCAGAAGCTCCCCGGGAAAAGAAAAGTTCATGATCTGCAATGCCGATGAAGGAGACCCCGGCGCCTTCATGAACCGATCCCTGATAGAGGGTGACCCGCATGCGGTTATCGAAGGGTTGGTAATTGCCGCTTACGCCATCGGCGCCACCCAGGGCTACATCTACATTAGAGCCGAGTATCCTTTGGCAATCGTTCGGCTCAAGAAAGCCATTGCTCAGGCGCGCGAATACGGACTATTGGGCCAAGACATCTTGGGCTCGGGTTTTAACTTCGATATTGTCATAAAGGAAGGAGCCGGAGCGTTTGTTTGCGGCGAGGAGACCGCTTTAATTGCGTCGATCGAGGGGAAACGGGGAATGCCGAAATCACGGCCGCCGTTTCCTGCAATTGCCGGCTTACATGGCATGCCTACCATCATCAACAATGTGGAAACCCTCGGAACGCTCCCCAACATCGTCAGGAATGGGGCCGAATGGTACAGACAATTCGGGGTCCAGGGCAACTACGGCACCAAAACATTCTCTCTCGTCGGCAAAATTCGCCGTTCAGGGTTCATCGAGGTGCCGCTGGGGACTCCACTGAGAAAGATCATTTTCGACATAGGCGGCGGGCCAAGGAAAGCTTTCAAGGCCGTTCAAACCGGTGGACCTTCGGGAGGATGCCTGTCCGAAGAGTTCCTGGATACTCCCGTAGATTATGAGTCACTCACGGCCGCCGGCTCGATAATGGGATCAGGCGGCCTCATCGTTATGGATGAAGACACCTGCGTGGTAGATCTGGCCCGTTACTTTCTGGACTTCGTGCAGAAAGAATCGTGCGGCAAATGTGCCCCTTGTCGAGTTGGAACCAGACACATGGTCGAGCTTTTGAAGAAAATTACAAAAGGAGATGGCGAGCCCAACGATTTGGCAAAACTCCGCACTCTGGCCGACACCGTCAAGGCAGCCTCTCTTTGTGGTTTGGGACAGACCGCGCCCAATCCGGTTCTTACCACGCTTCGCTATTTCCGTTCCGAATACCTGGCACATGTGACCGACAAATATTGCCCCGCTACCGTGTGCAGGGCCCTGATCGAGTATCGTGTCATTCCGGAGAAATGCACCGGATGCAGGAACTGCGTGGCCGTCTGCCCTACGGGCGCCATTACCGGCCCGAGGCGAGAACCGCACAACCTGGATCCTTCAAAATGTATCAAGTGCAGATCGTGTTACGAGGTTTGTCGTCATGACGCCATAGCCGGTGACGCCATTGTCATCAGGTCCGGGCGGAGAACTGCTGATGAATCCACAAAGTGAAACGGTTGCGATAACTATAGACCACCAATTAAGAGAGGTTCCGAAAGGGCTGACTATTCTTCGAGCAGCACAAAGTGTCGGCATTTACATTCCCACACTCTGCGCTCACAAGGATTTGAGCCCGTTCGGCGGCTGCCGACTATGCATAGTTGAGGTGGACGGTGTGCGCGGCTTCCCCACTTCCTGCACGACCCCGGTTCAAGACGGCATGGTGATAAGAACCCAGAACCGCCCAACTACAGGCTGTGAGAGGCGTTACCCTTGGATTGATTTTGAGTGAGCATCCTTGCAGTTGTTTGATTTGCGATGAGCAGGACGAGTGCAAGAGAAACGTGGGAACTATTCGCAAGGCCGGAGTTACCACGGGGTGTCGTTACTGTAGTAACGACGGCCAGTGCGAGTTGCAGGAGGTCGTGAAAAAGATCGGAGTGACCGAAATCGACTATCCGATTTACTATCGACACCTCCAGGTCAAGAAAGCCGATCCATTCTTCGATCGAGATTACAATCTTTGCATACTGTGTGGAAGATGCGTCCGAATGTGCCAAGAAGTCCGCGCAGCCAACACCCTGGCTTTTACACAGAGAGGGCACTCTACGGTGATCGGCCCTGCTTACGACCGAACTCACCTGGAAGCAGGTTGCGAATTTTGCGGTGCTTGCGTGTCCGTTTGCCCTACTGGAGCCCTCTCGGAAAAGGCCCGGAAATGGGATGGCCCAGCAGATGGCGAACAGATTACCCAGTGCCCACTTTGCGGCGTTGGCTGCCGAATGCGACTCTTGATAAAGGGAGACAGGATAATCGGCAGTTTGCCCGCGGAGGACCCCCTGGTCAACGCCGGTCAACTCTGCGTAAAGGGGAGATTCTGCGTAACCGAACTGGTAGGCTCCCTCCTACGCTTGAGCAAGCCCTCACGCCTTGAAAATGACACACGGGTGGAAATTTCGTGGGACGATGCTGTTCAATTGGCAGCGGAAACCCTTTCCGTCTGCCCGCCGGAACAGTTCGCGCTTCTTATTTCACCGGATAGCTGTAACGAGGATCTGTACAGTTGCCCAAAAATTTGCTCGCGTGGTCATGCACTCAAACAATATCGACACCAGCGCACGGCTGGTCTATCGGTCCGCCCTCGGCTCCTATTTGAGTCTGATGAAAATGTCCGTGCCTCTTGCGGCAGTGCGAGAGGCGTCCACAGTCCTGTGCATAGGGCTGGATACAAGATTCGGAGGCTCGGTCGTCGGTGTTGCCATACGACAGGCTATCAAGCATGGGGCAAGGATCGTCACTATCCATCCACGGGATCACAATCTAGCGCGGATCGCTCACAAATGGCTTCACCCTAATCCGGGACGTGAACTGGATCTCCTAAATTCTCTCGTGCACCTCACCGGAAAACAGCCGGCGGCCGCTCCACCGCCGGGACTAGAAGCAGAATTCGGAGGCATTACGAATGACTTGACCGAACTTGCCGATATGTTCCGGGATAGTTCGAGCAATGTGATTCTGGTGGGCTCGGAATATCTCACCTACCGAGAAAGCTCACAAATTTTGGGAACCATCGCTCAATTGGCTCAAAGTACCGGCAGCGGATTGTTTCCGGTGCCTGCGCAAGGCAATCTATTAGGGTCGGTTCTGACTGGAGTCTATCCTGAGCTTCTGCCTGGGGCATTTCCCTGGAATGATGAAAGCAAGTTGAATGATCTGCGAAGGATATGGGGTGTGGGCCTTTCCGATTCGCCGCTTGATTGGACAGCGGAAAGCCTCTTGGACGGACAGCGAATGAAAGCTCTTTACCTCATAGGAGAGGTCCCTTTCAAACATGATCCGCCCGCAGATTTCTTGATATTCCAGAACATTTATCCGCCTCCCGAGGCATACCGAGCCGATCTGGTCCTTCCTTCCGCAGCATTTTCAGAAGTGGACGGCACGTTGTTCAACGTCGAGGGAAGGATTCAGCGTGTGCGAAAAGCTGTGAACGCACCTGGAGAAGCTTTGCCCGATTGGGACATACTTTGCAGGATCGCTCGCAAGATGGGCTTCAAAGGCTTTGATTTCAGATCTGCGATGGACATCCACCAAGAGATATCGTTGCTGAATGAAGGATTTACCAACTTCCAGTCCCCCGATCGAGTATCTCGTCCCTTGAAATATGACGGCCGAATGATGGCTTCTCAAAATGTGGCGCCGGTCTCCCAGGTAGTAGATAAAGAATTTCCCTTTATTCTTACCTCATCAATTCCTGAGCACACTTATCGAGGTTTTCCGATATCTGCCAGGGTTGAGGGCGCAAAAGTGCTTTTCGCCGAGGCCGCAGTAGAAATAAGTCCTGACGATGCGGAGCAGGCCGGCATATCTCAAGGCAATGAAGTCCTAGTGATTTCGCGTACCTTTGAAACAATCCTGAGAGCAAACATACTGAGCGGTCAGGAAAAAGGAAGGCTGCACATTTCACCGGGTCACGGCGAATACATCGGCGCCGGCCCACATCCGGCGAGGATCGTGAAAAGCCATGTATAAGCTAGCATCAACACACATGATTGTTCCTAATATCCACCTCCTCACGTTCGAGGCCCCCGCGGTGGCGCAGAATGTGCGCGCCGGCCAGTTTGTGATTTTGAGGGTCAATGACGAAGGCGAAAGAATCCCTCTTTCCGTGGCTGATTGGGACTCTGAAAACGGGACTATCTCTGTATGCTTGATGAATGTAGGAAACACTACAGACCTACTGGCCTCACTTCAGGACGGCAGCGGTATTCCCACTGTCGTCGGTCCTCTGGGCAATCCGACGGAAATAGAGAAATTCGGCACGGTAATCTGCCTGGCGGGATGCTACGGCATAGGAAGCATTTTCCCGATCGCAAGGGCTCTCAAGGAGAAGCAAAACCGTGTCATTACCGTCATAGAAGGCAGGAGTTCGTACCTGTTTTACTGGGAGGACAAACTGAGATCGGTTTCTGATGAGCTACTGCACATAACCCGCGATGGCTCGAAAGGTTACCGGGGTCACGTGGGTAGGCTCGCGGAGATCATAAGGTCATTGGGAGAGCCGGTGGACCGAATGGTAATAAACGGCTGCACGTCCCTTCTGAGACGAGGCTCGGAAGCAAGCAGGCCGCTGGGCATAAAAACCGTGGTCAGCCTCAACCCTATAATGATCGACGGAACCGGAATGTGCGGCGTGTGCCGAGTCACAGTCGGATCCACCACCAGGTTCGCTTGCGTGGACGGACCGGATTTCGACGGCCATCAGGTCGACTGGGATGAATTGTTTCAGCGTCGCAAACAATACCTGAGCGAAGAAGTCATCCCTCTCAGGTCGAGCGGCTGCGAGAGGCACTGTGAAAGACGGTAAACAAAGCCATGCCTGACATCGATTCAAAGAAATTAGACCTTAAGCGCAGGGAAATCCCAAAGCAGTCCGCCAAAGCTCGGACTCAGAACTTCAACGAAGTTGCGCTTGGATATCCCCCTGATACGGCGATCGAAGAGGCACGCCGCTGCTTGCAATGCAAGAAGCCTAAATGCATGACCAAGTGCCCGGTGGAGATTCAAATTCCCAGGTTCATCAAATGCATTTCCGAGAATAACTTCAAAGCCGGCATAAAGACGATCAAGCAGAAGAACCTGCTGCCAGCCGTATGCGGTAGGGTATGCCCTCAGGAAGAGCAATGCGAGGGAGCCTGCGTTTTGGGCAAGCGAGGGGGGCAGATCGCAATTGGTCGCCTTGAGCGCTTCCTGGCTGACTGGGAAGTGGCGCAAGGTGAGCCTGAGATTCCGGAAATAATGACTTCCACAGGCAAAAAGGTTGCCATAGTGGGAGGAGGGCCTGCGGGCCTCACCGTGGCAGGCGATCTGGTGAGGATGGGTCACAAGATTACTATATTCGAGGCCCTGCACAAGCCGGGCGGAGTGCTCATCTACGGCATTCCGGAATTCAGGCTACCCAAGGCCATAGTGAGCAGAGAGGTGGAATATCTGAAACGCCTCGGTGTTGAAGTGCTGACAGACTTTGTGGTGGGCAAGACCAGAGCTATGGAGAGCATTATGGAGGAACATGACGCCGTGTTCATCGGCGCGGGTGCAGGGCTTCCTTGGTTCATGAACATCCCCGGCGAAAATCTGAATGGCGTCTATTCGGCCAACGAGTACTTGACCAGGATGAATCTCATGAAGGGTTTTCTTTTCCCGACTTTCAATACCCCCATAAAAAAGCATAAGAAAGTGGCTGTCGTCGGCGGCGGCAACGTTGCAATGGACTGCGCAAGAACAGCTCTGCGCCTTGGTGCGGAAACTACGATCATTTACAGGCGGTCCAGGGACGAGTTGCCGGCACGTCTGGAAGAGGTCGAAAACGCCGAGGAAGAAGGCGTCGTCTTCAATCTTCTTACCCTCCCTGTTCGATATAACGCCGATGAAAATGGCTGGGTGAAGGAAGTCCAGTGCCTGAAGATGCAACTGGGCGAGCCCGACGCATCAGGCAGAAGGACACCAATTCCAATCGAGGGTTCCGAATTTTCCATTAATGTTGATTCGGTTGTATGCGCTATCGGAAATAGCCCAAATCCTCTGATTCCGGCTACTACGTGTGGTCTCGCGATCGGGAAAAAAGGCAATATCGTCGCTGACGAAGAGACCGGAAAGACAAGTCTAGAAAAAATATGGGCCGGAGGAGACGTGGTTACAGGCGCAGCAACGGTTATACTCGCTATGGGAGCTGGACGTAAGGCTGCCAGATCCATGCAAGAGTATCTGAGCAGTCTCTGAGCAATAATTCTTCATAAATAGGTTTAACAACCGCGATGTGGAGAGGGAAGGTTCTCGAGAACCCTGGAGAGAGAGATTTAGCTCTGAAAAATGCTTCTCAGCCCTTAGCGACCAGTAAAGGCGAGCCAAAGCACTATTTGAAAAGACGCGAGGAAGGAGTGAAAGATGACTACAGATGAGATCAGAGCGGTCTTGAACCTCCACAAGGAATGGTTGGAGGGCAGCGACCAGGGCAAACAGGCGGACCTAACAGGCGCGGATCTCAGGAGAGTTAATCTCAGAGGAGAGGATCTCCGGAAAGCAGTGTTCAGCCAGGCAGACCTTCGAGGTGCCGACATCTGCGACGCGAAGCTGGATATGGCGAATTTTAGTAAAGCAAGACTTAGAGGGGCCAGGCTTCTTCGATCGAGTTTGTGCGAGGCTGACTTAAGCGAAGCCGACCTGAGTGAAGCCAGACTTAGTATGGCGGACCTGAGCGGCGCAAACCTCAACAAATCAGACCTCAGTGGTGCCAGACTAAGGGCTTGCACATTCAAAGGAGCTAATCTCAGGATGGTCGAAGCGACACGGGCCGATTTTTCCTCGTCCGATCTCACGGGCGCCGATCTCAGCGATGCAGATGTTAGCGGCGCTAAGCTGGTGGACGTTGACCTAAGCGGCGCGAAACTCGTGGGGGCAAACCTCAGGCGAGCCCTTGCAAAGGGCGCAAAGCTCGCGGGCTGTGATATGACTCGGTCCAAGCTGAGCGGAGGTGACTTCAGCATGGCCGACTTGAGCGGGGCCAACCTGAGTGGTGCGAAATTGAGGGCTGCGGATCTGAGTCTGGCGGACCTGAGTAAAGCCGACATGTCAGGTGCGGATCTCGGCAACGCAAATCTGCAAAAGGCTAAATTGAGGAATGTGAATCTCACAAAAGCCAAACTTAAGGCCACCTTCCTGTATGGGGCCGACCTCGCGGGCGCAAATCTCAGCGATGCTAATCTAAATGGAGCGGAAGTGGCCGCAGCTAATCTCAGAGGAGCTAAGCTGACGCACGCTGATTGTTACAACGCTGACCTATCCAGGTCTGATTTCAGGGATGTGGATGCCAGGAACGCCGATATTAGCAGGACGAATCTTCGCTCGGCAAATCTTGCCGGTGCGAACCTTGCGGGTGCGGACCTCAGTAGGGCTACTCTAACAGGTGCAAATTTGATGGGGGCAGATCTAACACACGCGAATTTGGACATTTCAAATCTTAGGGCGGCGAACCTCAGCAACGCGAACCTCAGCGGTGCAACGTTTGTGGAGGCTGGAATGACGTTCGCCAACTTAGCGGGAGCGAACACCGAGGGCGCTAACTTCACAGGAGCCGAAGGGCTGAAGGAGTAGCGTCATCTCATGTGTAATAGTTGAGACTTTACCTGACAGAAGCATAGGATTTCAGATTGCACGGACAGAACTGTTTAGAGCAGTTGCCACAAACGATGTCCTTTTATTAGCGGGGCGTTGTAGGGGCGAATGGCATTCGCTCAGGGCAATGCCGCGTTCCGCGGGATCACCCTGGATTTCGATCCGCAGGTAGGTCGGGCCATGCCCGACGTCCCGCGTTTCGCGGGAGCGGCCGCGGGCCGCCCTACTCGATGCCCGTGTACGCGGGCATGACGACATGTAAGGGCGGGTTTGAAACCCGCCCTTACCAGAAACACGGTGTCACTTGTTTGAAAGCGAATCGGTCTTAAAGATGATGCCCTCCTAAAACACAAGAGCCGAGATCTAGAAATTCCGAATTGACCGGATTTGAGGGGACTGGAAATATTTTCGGTCACCCGAATGATTCCCCTTTTTCAGCGGGGGCCTCCACAATCAGCAGGGGGCGATGGGCCGTCTTCAAAACGCTCCTGGCAACGCTACCCATCACAAGGTGCTTTACGCCGGTTCGGCCGTGGGTCCCGCACACGATCAAATCCACTGATTCTTCTTGTGCTAGGGAAATTATCACTTTGGGCGTTATACCGCTTCGGCAATAGGTTTCCACATCCTTCACCAAATGGGCACACTCGTTTGCCATCATTTGAAGGCGCTCATGGGCGGAACGTTCGGTGGCTTCAAGGATCTCATGAAGTTTTTCGGCCCAATCGACATAGCCGGGAAAATCGATCACATGGATGATGAGAAGTCGTGCTCCAAAGGCCTTCGCATAGTCGATTGCCAGTTCCCAAGCGGGACGGTTGTTCTCAGAAAAATCAGTGCAAAAAAGAATCTTCTTTGGAACCATGGTGGATTCCTCCCTCTGATTAAGGTTGATGAAGGGCTACATGGTAAGTCCCGCAATTCTTGTCCGATCGGCACATGAAGGAATCCCCCGCTTTTCTGGGCAGCGGACCAACATCAGCAGATGTCTTCACAGAGGGGTGCCACTCCAGGCCTACCCAGCAGTGGCACCCAAACTATCCTCTTCCTTTTTTGGACATCAAATGAAATCAGACAGAAATTTTGGCAACCGCCATGGGCTTTCAAAGATGATGCCCGCACTAAACCCAAGCGCTGCGGTCCACAAATTCCAAGTTTCCGCGCAAGGGGACGCGAGACTATTCACGTCACCCAAACGATTCCCCTTTTTCAGCGGGGGCCTCCACAATCAGCATGGGGCGATGGGCCATCTTCAAAACGCTCCTGGCAACGCTACCCATTACAAGGTGCGTCACGCCGGTTCGACCATGGCTCCCGCACACGATCAGGTCGACATGTTTTTCTTGTGCCAAGGTAACTATCTGCCTTGTGGCCATGCCGGTTCGGCAGAAGGTCTTCACATCCTTCACCAGATGAGCACATTCTTTTGCCATCAAATTAAGGCGCTCGTGGGCAGCATCTTCAGTGGCGTCAAGGACGTCACGCAGCTTTCCTTCCCAATCGCCGGCCCAAGCGACATAGTTGGGAAAATCGATCACGTGCAGGATGAGAAGTTGTGCGTCAAAAGCTTTCGCATAGTCGACCGCCATCTCCCAAGCGGGACGACTGTTCTCCGAAAAATCAGTACAAAAAAGAATCTTCTTGGGAACCATGCTGAATACCTCGTTCTAATTAAGTTGGTGAACCGCTGCGGCCACCCCTGTCGGACCACCCATTGATCGTCCGCGTTCTTAAGCCAATATTATTGGGCGAGAAAGGCCGAGGAGTCTGAGTGAGCCTCTCCTTTTCTCTGGGCCAAACCCTCAGTCTTTCCGGTAAACAGTAGCGAAAAGTCGATATAACGCCGCAGTTTCGCTCATAACGGTCTGCTCGCTTCAACCAAAATCCCTTAACTCCTGATCGCTACTTCACGGTTCAAAGTAGATTGGGGTTCCGAGTTGCCCCAGTCGAAAGAGGTCCAAAACGTGATGACCGTCGTAGTCGAGGATGCGCAAGTCATCCTCCTGATGAAGGTCGCCGGTAATAACGTTGTAATGGTGTCCGTACTTTTGTTTCGCCGTGTCCAGGGGTACTTCAAAAGCAACGAATTTCTTGATTCCTTTCGTCGCCAGCTTTTCAGCCAGGCGGGAATCCGTAAGCGATTCATACGAAGTCAAGATGAGAATGGGTCCTGAACCGGTAAAGAAAATGCCTGCTTTCATGACACATGCTCCTTTCTTGGGTTTCACCCACCGGAATTCGGCTCTTATTGAGAGTTGCGCATAGAATGGCGCAGAACTTCGTACCTCGTGACAAATATTCAGATCATTCTTCCGGAGGGTTCAGGGGCAAGTAAATCGTAAACGTGGTCCCCTTCCCCACTTCACTTGCAACATCGATTCTGCCACTATGCTCCCTTATAAACCCGTAACAAATGCTCAGCCCGAGCCCCACTCCTTTCACCTCCTTCTTCGTGGTGAAGAAGGCATCAAATATTCTTTCCACGTTGTGCGGTGGTATCCCAACACCGGTGTCTCCGATTGTAACAACAACGTTCGCAGGTTCAGGATCAAATCGGCTGCAGACCCGGAGTTCTCCTCCATTCGGCATTGCAGTATTTGCGTTAATAACCATGTTGATAAACACCTGTTTCAAATGGCTCCCCACTGCCATAATCGAGGGAAGTTCCCGGGCAAGATCCGTTATCACGCGTATGTTAAGGTTCTGGAACTGTTTCTCATAGAACAACAACGTCTCTTCGATAAGCTTGTTGATGTCGGTGAGACTCTTCTTCTCGTCGTCCGGCTTGAAGAAACTTCAGCATTTTTATTAGAAGACCTGAGGTCCGCTTGCACTCGTTATAGGCAAGGTCAAGGTATTTCTTACGTTCATGAGTGTCGGGCAGCGAGTCCTTTGTCAGTTCCAGGCAGTTCATGATACCGAAAATTGGATTGTTGAGCTCGTGAGCCAGTTGGGATGCCATTTTGCCCATAGCAGAGAGCCTTTCGGACTGAATCAATTGCCGGCGCAGGCGCTTCGCTTCTGTGATGTCGCGCATGAGTCCCTGATAACTCACAACCTCTCCTTCATCGTTCTTTGTGGCATAACCACTCATGGAGACATCTCGGACGGTCCCATCCTTTCGAGCTATTTGCAGCTCGTAATCATTGACCTCGCCTTCTCCGGTGATTTTCCCGCGGAATACGATTACATCGTCCGCGTTCACGCATAGATCGCGGTAATAATTCATTCCCAAGAACTCTTCCCGAGCATAGCCTATGATATTCAAGAGGGCCGGATTGCAATCGGTTACCGTTCCCTTGGCATCGGCAATGAAGACTCCATCCCGGATACTATTGAAGAGGTCTCTGTATTTGGTCTCAGACTCCGCCAGTTGGTCTCGCATCAGCTTTTCTTGAGTGCGGTCCACAACGAAGCCGCGATATCCGCCAATATTTCCGTCTTTGTCTCTCCACACGTAACTGGATAGGCTCACGTAAATTGGTCTTCCATCCTTGCGCCTGAAGGTGCCCTCATATCCCCTGACAAACCCGTGCTCCTCAATTATCGCTTGGAATTTGGGTCTGTCCTCGTCATTGCCCCACAACTGAGTGTTAAGGTCTATTGCGAGCACTTCCTGTTTAGTCGAATAGCCGAGCATGTTGACCAAAGCGTCGTTACAATCTATGAACTGTCCTTCCCGGGTAGAAATGTAAAATCCGTCTCTTGCCTCCGCAAAGAATTCCTTTTTATTGCGCTCGATATCCAAAAGTCGTCGCACGTTCTCCTCATCGCCTATTTTGTTGATCGAAAGAACATTTCGATCAGACATGGGTGCCTCCAGGCTCGTCCGCCACGGTTTGGAAAGGTTTCACGGGGTTGCCTCAAGTCAACGAGACCCCCCGGACGATGATCGGACAAATCCTTAATTTACTGGGCCAGATCGAGAATGCGGGGAACGACCTCCTCCTTCCCTATGGCCATGATGTGGACTCCGTCAGCGATCTTCTCCTTCCGGATGGTTTTGATCATACGTGCCGCGATTTGTATCCCCGTTTCCAGGGCCTTGCCTTTCGGTGCGCCGGCCAATTCGTCGATAAGGGCCTCAGGTACGAATATACCGGGCACATTCTTGTTCATGAACTTGGCCATCGGTGCGCTGGTAAGGAGCACGATGCCTGCAAGGATCTTGACCTTAAATTTCCTGGCATAATCCATGAAGCTTCTAAAATTATTGAGATCGTAAATCGCCTGGGTTTGTATAAAATCCGCCCCTGCGTCGATCTTTTTTTCAAATTTTATTAACTGCGGTTCCAGTGGCCGGGCCTCGGGCGTAACGATGGCCCCTTTGACGAAACGAGGAACGCCATCCAAGGAGTTGCCTGCCAAATCCTTTCCGTCCGACAACGTATGGAGAGCATCCAGCAACTGCACAGAATCGAGATCGAAAACGCCTTTGGCCTCCTTGTGATCACCAACGACCACAGCGTCGCCGGTGAGGCACAGAACGTTGTATATGCCTCGGCTGTAGGCGAAGAAAAGATCGGCCTGCAGGGCCAAGCGGTTGCGATCGCGGCAGGTCATCTGGAGAATGGGCTCGCCTCCCATTTCCTTGACCAGAAGGGCTCCTCCTAAAGAGGGGTATCTCAGTACCGAGCTTTGATTGTCGGTAATGTTCATCGCATCCACACGGTCCTTGAGTAATGCGATGTGATGCTTCATAGGCTCGATGTTGACCCCCTTGGGAGGCCCTATCTCCGCAGTCACAACGAATTTTCCTGAATCGAGAGCTTCCTTGAACCGGCTCATGCGAGGCCCCCTTTCTTGCTCGCGACACACCGACTGAATGCCCATCTACTGCCTATCAGCCTCCCCGGGCGAAAGTACCAGATCCATGATGCCGGGTCTCAGGACAGCGTTGTGATTCTTGGCAGGATGGTACCTTTTCATGCGGTCAAGCCGTCCCTGACTCTGCAGCCTGTTGTAGATAACCGTCCAGGCGCACTGCCTTCCGTCGCCAACCTCACACATCCCCTCGTTTGGTCCTCCGCATGGGCCATTGAGGAGCCCTTTGTGGCAAAGCGTCACAGGGCAAATTCCCCCTGTGTCGGCCAGAACGCACTGCCCGCATTGCATGCAGACCTCGGAATAGCGCCCGGTCGGTCCTTCCTTTCCCATGAATAGTGTGTCGAGGGCCGGCACCACAGGTTTCTTGAGCTGCGAAGCAGCAGTCTGGACGCCAAATGCGCACGACATGACCAAAACAGCGTCTGCGGCACCAAGGGAATCCTTGAAAGCGTGTCTCATCTCTGCAGTCACTTCGTCGCATCCTGTAGGTGGGATAGCAGTCCCGGTAACGATCTTTCCCGCACCTGTCAGTTTCTCGGCCATCGCCGCTACTTCTTCAATTCCGCCGGTACGGCATAAGGTGGCACATGTGCCGCAGCCGATGAGGAAGATGCTGGCGTCGTCCGTTAGGCTCTCCAGAATTTGCTCGAAAGTTTTTTGTCGGGTAATAGTCTTCATGGCCGGCCCCTATGAAGAAACAGTGCATTTACAAGTCAGTGTCGGAACGATTCTCTATCTCTCTCATACGTTCCAAATCACATCTGAGGCACCGGGAAGCTTCTGTTCGGGCCTGGTCTTCGCTGAATCCAGTCTCCAGCTCACAGAAGCTCAATACCCGTTCTGCCGGACGCAGAGAGGGCATTTCGACTCTGGGTCTGGGCTGATCCAGTTCTTCAGGCCGCGACGGTGGCTCAGGAATCAGGTGGTATTTTTCATCTGTGATGACAAGAGGCGCTTTGATACCTCCCAAATAGCGATCAATGCTCAATGCCGCTCGTCGGCCTGTAGCTATGGCATAGATGACCATGGACGGACCGGTTACAAAGTCTCCCCCGGCGAATATCCATGGAATGTTGGTACACAGCGTATCAGGATCCACTCTCAGGGCACCCCATTTTACCCGTTCCAGTCGAGAATCTGGGGGGAGGAAACTCAAGTCAGGGGCTTGTCCCACTGCCGGGACCACCATGTCTGCCTCGAGGAAGAAGTCCGTCCCTTCAATTGGCAATGGTTGCCGGCGTCCGGACTCGTCAGGTTCTGCAAGCTTCATACGGATGAATCTCACGCCTGTAACCCTGCCATTGGACCTTTCGATTCTGGTAGGCGAAACCAGAAACTGAAACTCTATACCCTCCTCCTGGGCCTGATGGAATTCGTACGGCGAAACAGGCATCTCTTCACTGGACCGCCGGTACATGACAGTTACGTGTCGAGCCCCTTTGCGGAGTGCACTGCGGGCTGCATCTACTGCTGTGTTTCCGCCTCCGATTATGAGGACGCGGTTCCCGACGTGAACATGTTCTCCTGCTTTGACATCACGCAAAAGGTGAAGCCCATAGGAGAGTCCTTCGATGCCTCCTTCTTCACCGGGAATGCGTAACTCCTGGCTTCGGTGTGCTCCCGCCGCGACAAAGACTGCGTCATACCCCTCCGCCCGGAGATCTTCCAGGGTATGGAATTGGTTAATGGCGCTATCGTAGAGGATTTCCACTCCCTTGGCCTGAATGTACTCAATTTCTCGGGCGAGTACGTCTTTGGGCAAGCGGAACTCCGGGAGAGCTACGTCTAGCATCCCTCCACCGTGGGAAAGCGCTTCAAACACAGTTGTTCTGTACCCCATATTCGCCAGGAAGTAGGCGCAACTGAGGCCGGCCGGTCCGGCTCCAACTATGGCCACTCGCTGTTTCCTGGTGACGGGAAAGGGCTCCGGGGGCGCTTGATTCGCATACGCCCAGTCGGCCGCAAAACGCTTCAGATACCGAATGGACACCGGTTGGTCCACTTCTCCTCTGCGGCATTTCCCCTCGCAAGGATGATGGCAGATACGCCCACACACCGCGGGGAATGGATTTCGTTCTCGGATAACATCTATCGCCTTTTCGTAATCACCCTGGCTGAGAAACGCTACGTACGAGGGGACGTCGATTCCTGCGGGGCATGTGTGCTGGCACGGAGAAAGGACCAGAGCTTCGCATACTCCGGCCGGGCACCTTTTTCTCAAGATATGGGCTTCGAATTCGTCGCGAAAGTACGTGAGGGCAGATAACACAGGATTCGGACAAGTCTGTCCGAGTCCACACAGGCTGGTGCTTTTTACTAGACGTGCGATCCTTTCCAGCCTGTCCAAATCCTTCATAGTCGCCTCCCCTTTGGTGATCCTTGTGAGAATCTGCAGCATTTGCTTCGTTCCAATGCGGCAAGGGGAGCACTGTCCGCAGGATTCCTCAGCAGTAAACGAGACGAAATAACGGGCTACCTCCACCATGCAGGTGTTTTCATCCATAACCACCATGCCGCCGGATCCCATGATGGACCCCGCAGCCTGGAGCGAATCGTAATCAATGGGCAAATCAAGTAATTTGTGAGGTATGCATCCGCCTGAAGGGCCGCCCATCTGGACTGCCTTGAACTGCCTGTTCTTTGGAATTCCTCCCCCTATATCGAAAATCACATGTCGTATGGTGGCTCCCATCGGAACTTCGACCAGGCCCGTGTTGATGACCTTGCCGGTCAAGGAGAAGATCTTGGTTCCTTTTGATTTTTCAGTTCCTAGAGAAGCATAGACCTCTGTCCCCATCCGTATTGCCAAGGGGACATTAGCCAGGGTTTCGACATTGTTGATCACAGTGGGACAGCCAAAGAGACCCTTTTGCGCAGGGAATGGCGGACGCGGGCGAGGCATTCCTCTGCGGCCCTCGATCGAGGCAATCAGCGCCGTCTCTTCGCCACACACAAAAGCTCCGGCTCCTTGAAACAAGCGGATGTTAAAATCGAATCCGCTGCCGAGAATGTTCTCGCCCAAAAGCCCAAGTTGGCGGGCTTGCCCGAGTCCTGTTTCCAACCGCTCGACGGCCAAAGGATATTCTGCTCGGCAGTATATGTACCCTTCTCTCGCGCCGATGGCATAGGCCGCTATGATCATCCCTTCTATGACCAGATGAGGATTGCCTTCCAAGATCGACCGGTCCATGAATGCGCCCGGATCTCCTTCGTCGGCATTGCAGATAATGAATTTTCGGTTGCCTTTCGAGGCCCGAGCGTAGCGCCATTTAGATCCAGTTGGAAAACCCGCACCGCCTCGGCCTCTTAATCCGGAGCGCTCTATCGAATCTATCACTCGAGTGGGCTCCCATGAGGCGAGTACCTCTTCGACGGCGCTGTAGCCATCATGAGAAATGGCATCTTCGATTGAAGTGGGATCGATGCGTCCGTTAAGAGAGAGAACCGTCCTCTGCTGCTGAGCATAGAAGGGCACCTCCGACTCATAGAGAAATTTCTTCCCGTTTTCGAGGTCTGAGTACAGGAGCCTTCCAAGAATGTTGTACCTGACCACCGTCTCTTCGACCACTTCCCGCACATCTTCCGGCTTAAGGCCGGGATAAAAAATACGTCGGGGCCCGATGGTGACCAACGGTCCTCGCTCGCAAAAGCCTCGACATCCCACTCGCTTTACTTTCACCTTTCCGGCCAGCCCTTGCTTGTGCAGCTCTTCCTCTAGCTGTGTAATCACGTCCTCGGCTCCCCACGCCTGGCATCCTGTGCCGGAACACACAGCTATCTCGGTCACATTAGGATCAAGGTTGCGCTGGAGCGCCAGACGAAACTTCGTCAGATCGGCAAGGGAATTCAGACGTTCCATGACGTCACTCTGTCAGGGTAGGTTCCTTAGGACAGCTTCTACCCTCCCGGCATTGAGCTTTCCGTAATAGGCTTTGTTTATGACCATAACAGGGCTCAAAGCGCAGGCCCCAAGGCATGCCACAGTCTCGAAGGTGAACCGCATGTCTTCCGAGGTTGCGCCGTCTTCTAGCCCGGTAAACTTTTGGACCGTTGGGTCCACGGTTCTCCCGGCTCGAACGTGGCAAGCCGTTCCACGACAGACCCTAATGACGTTTTTCCCCCGGGGCGTGATGGTAAACTGGCTGTAAAAGCTAATTACTCCGGTGATCTCCGATGGGAATATCTTTATGAACTTCGCTATAGGTTCCACCGTATCAGACGGAATGTATCCGAACTTTTCCTGAACCGCCTGAAGAACGGGGATAAGATTTTCGCGCACGGGTTGGAACTGTTTTAGAATTTCGTCTAAGAGCCCGATGTCCAATTCCTGTTCCATTACCCTTCCTCCCCTAATGAAACGGAAACATAGATACGGTCCCAACCAGCAGGACAATATTCTTCCGGCCACGGTAGCAGTCTCTGGAAGATGTACCGTGGGCCGGCCGCAGGAATTACCAATCCGGACGCGGGAACTTCGACGTCCTCAATTACCCGAGCCTTAACTTCACCGACCTCTGAGCCCAACCGGATCCAACTCCCTTTTTTTGCTCCGACTCTTTGCATGTCGTTCGGATTCATTCTGACCGATGCGATCTCCCCCATGCGGGCAAGCCTGGGAGACCTGCCGGAGACCACTCCGTCCCCTGGATGAGCGGTTTGCGCTTCCGGATATACTTTCCAAGGACGGCCGGGCGGGGGTTGCGGAGGAGCGGCGAATGAGTCAGGCGGTGGATATGCAACCCACTTTCGGCCGCTGCAGGTTTTGGCGTATCCGCCATCATTCTCGGGATGGCCAAGCAAGACCCCTCCCACTTTTCCAACTGCCTCCCAGGTCAAGCTGCTCCAGGCAAGACACGTCCTGGTGATTTCCTCAAAAACATCGCTTGCAGAAACGAAGTCCAGGGGGTATCCAAGCATGCCTGCGAGATCCAAAATGAAGCGAGCGGTTGGTCGGGCGGTCCCCGGAGGGTCAGAGAGCTTCGAGACACGTTGAACGCGACCTTCGGTGCTTACGTAGGTTCCGTCGGTCTCGGTAATTGCTGCGGTGGGGAATACTATGTGGGCGGTTTCTTCGCCTATCGCCCGAAACATGCCGGTGCGAACGACCAAATCAGGCAATGAAAGAGCCTTTTGCGTCCTCTGCGAATCAGGAAAAACAGCGAGAGGATCCACTCCCAGAAACAAAAGGGCCTTGAGTTCGCCCCTTTCAGCGGCTCGGATCATGCCCATAGCGTCCAGTCCTCGTTTCAAGGTCATGTCTGGCCGGCTCCACCTGTTTCGGAAAAACTCCAGGGCCTCGCGGTCCATTGACACGAGGGACCCCGGGAGCCTATCCGGTGCGCATCCCAGTTCCCAGGCCCCAACTTCGTTGCACCCTTCAAACAGAAAAAGAACATTGTCCGGCTGTCCACATAGGAGGGCAAGATCGACTAAAAACCGGCTAAGAATATATCCCTGAGTGGCTCTGGCCACTCTCGAACCAAACAAGAAAATGGATTTCCGCCCTTTACCAATGAGCCTCGCCACCTGTTTGATCTCACTTCTCACCGGGACTCCTCTCAATTGTCCCCTGAGGTCAGAGATGAATTCTTCGGCATTGAAGACATTATTGAGAACAAAGGTTTCGTCGTGAAGATTGGCGGAGACGATTTCTGTCATCAATTGAGCCAGGCCGAGAGGCAATTCGTCCATGCGTTCGCGCCAACGGATTCTCGCAAAAGAACTGAGCGAGGTCGTTACAGGATCAAGCTGGACGAGAGCCGCCCCACGTTGACTTACGGCTCGGCGAACATTACGAGCCACTACTGGATGGGTATAATCAGGCCTGGCCCCCATCAGTATTATGGTCTCGGCCTCCTGAATCCGCTTCAGTAGGGGCTCTAGAGGACGTATTCGGGACATGGATGCCGCAAGACCGTCCACCACCGGTCCGGATGTAAACCGGGCGATAGAATCAATATGCGGCGTTTGCAGGACAGCGCGGGCCAGTTTGACAACGAGATAAATCTCCTCATTCGAGCACTGTGCACTCACTATGATTCCCACGCTGTCTGGGCCAAAGTCCTCGATCACTTGACCCAACCGGCCCGCTATTTCTCCGAGGGCCTCATTCCACGAGACTTCTCGGAAACTCCTCGTTCCCTCCCGGACGAGCGGCTCTGCCAGTCTCTCCGCGGCTGACAGGGCATCCTGGCCGTAATGTCCCCTGACACAAAGAGAAAGACTGTTTACAGGAGAGCCCGACACTGCCCTGGCCCCGACCACAACACGATCAATTAGCTCGTACTCGAGATGGCATCCGGTCCCGCAGGTACGAACATATTCCCGGTGTCCGGACTTTTCCTGAGCTATACGAAGGCCGTCCTTTCTCCGCTAATGCGTCGGTAGGACAGATTGCAACACATGACCCGCAGTAATTGCACTCAGATTCGTCCAGCGACGAGCGGTGTGCCGTGCCGGGATGGCCCGAGTAACCGCGGTCGATGTAGTCTAAAGCACCCACTGCCTCGAAATCCCTGCACACCCGGATGCATCTGCCGCACAGGACACATTTCGTCAAATCCCGGACTACAAAAGGATTGAGTTCGGCCATATATCGCCAGCGCCTGACCGGTTCCATATCGGGGTCGCATATCCCATGCTCCTTTGCCAGGGATCGGAGAGCACATTCATTACCTTTGTTGCAGATGACGCAAGCAGAAGGATGATCCGACAAAATGAGCTCCAGCACGCCTCGCCTAGCATTTACGGCGTTGGTGGAATGCGTGAGGATCTCCATCCCGTCGGCAATGGGAGTGACGCAGGAGGCAAACAACCTCCCGGTTTTTGCCTCTTCAACCAGACACACCCTACATGCTCCGGAGTTTTGCAGGAGAGGATGGTGGCACAAAGTCGGTATTTCCACCCCAACTTGCTTTGCCAGATCCAAAACAGGCGTGTCGGGCGTTCCTGCAACTACTCGACCGTTAAGCGATATCGTGACGGTCTCCACAATGGCCCTCCGTATTTCGGAAACTTGGGAAGAGGTTTCCGCTGCAAGCCTTCGAGGTCCGTCCACCCGGATGGACTAAACGTCCTTGCCTGAAGACCACAGGCAAAGCCAGTCTTGTTAGTTGTTACCTTTCGGCAGCATCACTTAAACTTTGATCGCTTGATCTCTTGAAGGACCGTGCCGATTTTGTCTTCCCATCCAAAGGGGAGGATATGAACCCCTGCGCAAATTCCCCTGAGTTGCTCTACTGTTTCGAGCATAATTTTGGCCGATTCGTCGAATTTTACGGGTGCTCTTTCAATCCGTTCTATTATGCGGTCAGGTATGTTCAATCGCCCTACTCTTTTCAACATACGTGCAGCCATGCCGGAATGGAGCATAAGCAATTCGGCTATGATCGGAACCCCCATGGGGTCCACCCGTTTTACGAATCCCGCAAATTGATCGACATCGAAGACTGGCGTGGTGAGAAAATATCTTGTGCCCTGCTCCACCAGTCTCTCCATTTCGCGGAGTTCCAGGTCCGGACAGTTTCCGCCAAAACAAGCTTCCACCCCCGACCCTATGAAGAAGCCCTTTTCACCATCGAGCTCTTTGCCATGCACATCGATCCCTTTCTTCAGAGAATCGATCACGGAAAAGAACTTGCCCAGATCCACGTGAAAGAACATCATCTCCTGCAGCGAGTCACCCGTTATGCGATAATCGTCTGTAAAGACCAGAAGGTTCTCCACCCCCGCCGACGAGGCTTGGATCAGTGATTCCTGGATTTCCAGGCGATTGCGATCGCGAGTTCCCACCTGGAATACAGGATCGAATTTCTTATCCCGGAGTAGTCGGCAAAGGGACAAGGAATCGCTAATGGCCGCGTCCGTAGCGAAAGGATGGAAACGAACACCATCGACCCGCCCCCAAAGGTTGTAGATTTCCTCCAAGTAATCGTGAGGGGTCTTCCCGTGAGGAAGGTGGATCTCACACGTAACGATAAACTTGTTTTCCTCCAAAACTTGCTTCAAGCTCATGGCGTCACTCCCCTCTGAAGTGGCAAATGATCACTGGGCGAGGCCCAGGAGACTCGCCACTTCCTTCTTCAGCTTCTCAAGGGGCAAGGGCTTTGAAAAGCAAACATCAGCGCCGTACTTTTTCATTTTCTCGTGATTCTCCTCGTCCAGGTAGGCCGACAGCACAATGATTTTCATGTGGCACGTGGCAGGGTCCTGCTTCACCCTTTTGCACACCTCGTATCCGTCAATGTCAGGCATCATTATGTCAAGGATGAGAAGATCAGGCTTGAAATGGCTCATCTGAATTCCGGCTTCGAAACCGTCAGCCGCTGATATGATCTCGTAATCGTTGGGCTCCTCCTCCATAGAACGGACTATTGTCTCCACTATCAATCTGTCGTCGTCAATTACTAGGATCTTCTTGCGGTCCGTTTGGTCAGCTTCCGCGGAGACAGGCATACCCATACGCCGAAGGAAGACATCCAAATCCTCTTTTCTGACCCGTCGATGCCCACCAACCGTTCGAAACGCTTTGATGTGGCCTTCGTCTATCCAATTGCAAATCGTCTTGGGCGAAACGCTGCAATATTTACTCGCCTGATAAACGGTTAGTACGTCCATGGCACGACCTCCCCCGGAGCAAGCGGATCGATTCCGCTTATTTCCACTATTACCGGTTTTACTAATTTGCATTTCTCATGCCAAATATTCGACAGGAAGGAATTCTCGATGAGCAGGTTGCAGGCAAGCAGAATTAGGGCGGGAAAATCAATACGAATCAGCAAGTGGAGCGGATGTCAGTATCTTTGACAGATTGTAAAAATCTCAGCGAAATGGTTTTCGGCGCGGAAAGAGTAAAGCCGCGTTCTATGCGCTCATGTTTTTGTTTTTCTCTTCAATTGCCGGGTGCAACTCTGGAGATGGCGTTCACGATATTGCCGACAAACTTCAGTTCCTTTTGTCCCTGTAATTTGTTGGCAGAATCGAATTTCAGAGCACCTACCGGACAAACGCGCACACAAGCAGGTTCCAAGCCGGCTTCCACCCTTTCTTTGCACAGACCGCATTTCTGCATTTTTTCGTCTCGGTCGTATCTGGGGACCCCAAAGGGACATGCCAGGGCGCAGCTATGGCACCCGATGCACAGTTCCTTGTTGACCGTGACGGCACAGGCTCTCTCATCCCTGGTGATGGCCCCGGTTGGACAGCCCATCACACAAGGACTGTCCTGACAGTGCATGCAGGAGGCTGAAACGTACTGAATGGTCGCACCAGGGAACTCTCCTCCTTCAATCCGGTAAATCCTTCTGAGAGCGGGCTGACCTTTTTCAGGAAAGATGTCGTTCTGATCCATACAGGCCACGGTGCAGGCACCACATCCGGAGCAAAGATCTACGTCCAGATAAATCGCTTTATTCATCGTTAAATCTCCTTTCCTCGAACTTTCTCGACCTTGCACAGAGCAGACTTGAAGCCCGGGAAGCCGGAAAGTGGGTCCAGGTAGTCGCCTTCCAAAAGAAGATTGACGTCGGCCTGTTCATGCCCGTGGTAGATATGGATCACTTCCGGCTGAACCATTTGGGTAAGATTGGCCTTGACGACGATGGAATCTTTGGGCGTGGAGATGCGTATAGACTCGTCCTGCTTGATGCCCAGTCGAGCGGCGTCGGCGGGGTTTATGTCCGCCGAGGGATGGTTCGGCCTCAGACTGTTCGTCCAGGTGAGGCGGAAGGTTCTGGTGTGGACAAACATGGGCAGTCTGGAACCCGTGTTGAGAATGATTGGAAATTCGAGCGCCAACTCCGGTGTCGACTCCCTGCTGTATTTTGGGGGCGTGTAGACCGGCAGCGATTCAAAACCGAGCTTTCCTTCATATTTTTCAAGAATTCCGGATTTGAATTCCATCTTCCCGGAGGGAGTCTTGAAGCCCAGCTTGATGTATTTCTTCTCCGGCGGTTTTGTCGGGTTTGGCACAAACATGCCGGCTGCATGCTTTTTCAATTCAGCGACGGATATGCCGCTTGGCTCGAGTATCCAGTCCACGCTGGGCTCATAACCGGCCTTAAAGAGCGGATCGTCCAAGCCGAGTCTCGCTGCCAGTTCATAGATAATCTCCACGTCGGAATGCGAATCATAAAGTGGCGCGACTGCGGGCTGGGTAAAGACAATGTAACCCATAGGGTAACAGCGGAGCTCACTTCGTTCCACCGAAGTGCAGGCCGGCAGCACAAAGTCTGCGTATTTGCATGTGTCGGTATTGTAAATATCCACGTTTACGAATAGATCGAGTTTCTCCAGGCTTTCCAACACACCTTTGGAGTCCGGCCACATCCTGAAGTTCATCCCGAAGCCGATCACCGCCTTGAGCGGGTAAGGCTCACCCGAGCGGATCTGGTCGGGAATATGCATAGCCTGGGCTTCTTCATCGACCATTTCCATCCAGACCGGGAACCGATCTGCCCCGACTCTCGGGGGCATTTCGCTCCACGGTCTGCTTTGCGTGAATTCGCGCTCTCGTGTCGGGATCAAGCCGGGAACATGGATGAAACTTGGAGGAATAACGAAGTTGCCCCCCACGACGTCATAATTTCCGGTAAGCCCGGCCAGCGAAAAAACGGCCCGATAGTTCTGCACACCGTTGGTATGGTGCACTACGGGAGAAGCGCTGGGCATTATTGCGGCCGGTTTTGAGGAAGCATACATCCGGGCTGCCTTGACAATCATGTCGGCAGGCACTCCGGTGAGTTCTTCGCCTCTGACCGGGGTAAACTTTTGAACATACTCTTTATAATCGTTAAAACCATGAGAATAGTCGGCTACAAAATCCCGGTCATAAAGGCTCTCGTTTATGATCACGTTCGCCATTGCCAATGCCAACGCTCCATCCGTCCCGGGCCTGACCGGCAAGTGAATATCTGCAAGAGCCGTAGTTGGAGTCTGCCTCGGGTCCACGACTATGAGCATCATGCCTCTGTTCTTGCCTTTCAGGATGGCTCTGGCGTGGCCCGGATTTGTGTGAAACGGGTTGGCGCTCCAGACTAGAAGACAGTTCGTATTGCTTATATCCGGTCCGCCCGGCAGGCCGAAGGTGAGCTTCTGAGCCATGGCCATTGCCTGGAAGCAGGTGCTGGATTCCGACATATAGTTAGGCGAGCCGAAAGAGTGGGCTAAACGCTTGAGATACGGTCTGAAGTATTTTGTATAGCCCGCGAAAAAGATTACAGACTCGGGGCCGCTTTCCCTCTTGATTTCATTGAACTTGAGAGCAATGGTGTCCAAGGCTTCGTCCCAGGATATGGGCTCGAATTTTCCGGACCCTCTGGCACCGATCCTTCTGAGCGGCGTCTTCAGACGATCTTCGCTGTACACATATTGCCTTTGCGCAGCCCCTTTGGGACATAGTGTACCAACGCTGTAAGGGTTTTCTTTACTCCCTTCCACCTTGATAATTTTCCCGTCCTTCACGTACAGGTCCAGGCCGCACTGGGTCAGAGGATCGCAGATGCCGCAGATGGATTTCCTCACCTCTATACCCGTTTCAGGGCCGGGGATTTTTCCTCGCAACAGACTATGAAGATCCGTCATGAGCTCTGAACCTCCATTAGGACATTTTGTATCAAATGATTTTGAATTACGGGCAGGGCACCAAACGCCGAGGGGCCGGTTTGCCTCAGCCCCTTTATCAGCGCACTTTTGATGACCCCGGATTCTGCGTAGCTATCAAAAAGGTTGGCTCCGACAAGGCGCCCATCTTTCCAGAAGAGCTGCACAAATCTTTTTCCGTCATATTTTTGCTGGATGCTGTCCATACCATTCACATAGCCGATGCCTACAAAATCCATTCCCATGAAACGAGTAATCACACAGGGAATGTCTCCCGGAAAAGTCTCGTCTCCGCCGGCCATGTTTCTCCCTGCGGTGCGCCCCTGGTAACGAGCGTTCGCCCACAAGCCGATAATCTGCACCCTCTGGAGAGCATCCATCCCCTGAGCCACATCCCCGGCGGCATAAAGCCCGGGCGAATTTGTTCTCATGTGATCGTCTACCAATATCCCTTTGTCAGTCGCAACCTGTTTTGTATCCATGAACTCCACGTTAGCACGAATCCCTGTGCACATCACCAAAAGGTCCGCTACTTCAGTTTTAGAGCTGTCGTTGAAATGAACTCGTACGGCTCGAGAGATTTCTTCCACTTTCTCGACACCGGCTCCAAATCGAAGCTTTATCCCCTTTTTTCTCAAACGTTCTTCGATCACCCGGGCACATTGAGGATGGGCAGCCATTGGAAAGATGTGCTGAGCAAGATCGGCAAGACACACTTCCACTCCGGCATCATAGAAGAGTTCCACCAATTTTATCCCCACCATAGAAGCCCCAACGACAAGTGCTTTCTTTGGCTTCGCGGCGATGGCCTCCCTTAGCCGAATTGCATCGTCTACTGTCCTTAGTGTGTAGACTTTGTCTGAATCCATGCCTTCAACTGGAGGCAAAAACGGAGTAGCGCCGGTACTGACGAGGCACTGATCGTAATTAAGCGCCAACCCGGATTTACAGGTCACTATCTTTTGCTCGGCGTCCAGGGTGGCAACAGGCGATCCAGCAAGCACGTTCACATCGTACTTTTGATAGAATTCCCGGTTCGTGCCATAGGGAAACATCCCATCGAAGCCGATTTTACCTGCCAGATAGTAGGTGGTAAGCATCGGGTTGGCTACAGGCCATTTATTGTTCGTGACTATGTGAATCTTTCCGTCGAACCCACTTTGGCGCAAAGCAATCGTGCATTCCGCGCCCGCGCATCCATTGCCCACTATAACTATTTTTTCTTTGCTGCCGGGGCTCATTAGCCGATTAACTTATTCTTCGCTTCTACTTCGGTCTGGAATGTTATAGCAGTTGTAGGAGGTAATGTCTCTTTGGCACGAACACATAGAATTTGGAAGGGTCCGCGTTACGGCCCCGCGAGGGGCGGGATTGCCGTCATTCCCGTTTACGGGGGAAACTTGTAACATCGCTCGCCCCAAACTGTCTCAAAACTAATTTGATGCCCAGAATCGTGCCACGATCAAACCTGGTGGGCATTTTCGGTGCCCTCACCCCAGCCCTCTCCCAGAGGGAGAGGGAGCTGATCCAAGGTCTCTATTAGCGTCCCCTCGCCCCTTGGGAGAGGGTCAGGGTGAGGGAATTTCGTGTTACGATTGCGTCCAGTTGAAGAATTCTGAGACAGTTTCTCCCCTCGGGCCGCAATGTCGCTCCGCAACCGCCGGCAGACACGTCCCGTCAGTGGCGGGGCTCTAACGGGCATCAGGGGTCTATTGCCCTTCAAAGAGCCCCGGATGACTCTCCCCTCACTCCGTCAGGAAACAACCCGCTATGAGATTGTAAAGCCAAGCGAAGATGGCTCCGCATATCAGACCGTCGAAAAATCCCCAAATTAGCCCAAAGATGCTTCCGATAGCACTAACTCTGTAGCCAAGGTAGAAGAGTCCAAGCAAGGTTGGGTCTCCAGAGGCTCCGTGCAGGGCAATCAGCCACCACGTAGCGAGGAAAAGGCTCACTGCCCAACCGATCCCACACGTCAGAGCAAATGCCTTC
Organism: uncultured delta proteobacterium; assembly: GCA_963789265.1. Taxonomy (GTDB): domain Bacteria; phylum Desulfobacterota; class Desulfomonilia; order Desulfomonilales; family Desulfomonilaceae; genus CAWBBA01. Next base: position 2,324,015 of record CAWBKB010000001.1, read on the forward strand.
ACATTCAGTTTCATGCGCTACCTCCTTTGCTTGTCGTTTGGCGTTTCAACCGTTGTTACGATCCGACAGGGACTGTAGGGCGGCATTTCCTTCTTTACGTTTTCCGGATTGTTGGGAAATACCAATTTACGACCCGCTATTAGTGCTTATCGACAGCCGTTTGCTCCCCAAAAATATATATGTGGTAGTTCATCGCTCTTTTGAGCCGGGTAAATTGTTCAGCTATGGAAATAGATCGGGATACAGCTTCGCTCGGCAGTCAGGGCAAATACTGTGCGTGAATTCCGCGTCGGAATGGTCTCGAATATAGGACTCAAGTTGATTCCAGTATCCCTTGTCGTCCCTGATTCTTTTGCACGCAGAGCAAATCGGGAGCAACCCGGTTAGCTTCTTCACTTCACTCAGCGCATGCTCGAGTTCAACTATCAACCGATCCTTTGCAACTTGCGCACGTAACCGCTCGTCCATCTCGGCCTTGATCTTTCCGTGAGCGGCTTCGATTTCCAGATTCCGCAATCGCAAGCGACGCCTCATATCCGAAACAAAGCCTCCAAAAAAGGCAAACCACGTAAGAAGAATGCCAAACAGCACGAATAGAAAGAGTTGGTATTGAATCCGAAAACCGCGGCGGGCTTGAAGATACTCCACCACGAGGAGTGATGCATAAAGCCCCATAACGCAGGCTGCCACCGACAGATACTGTCCCCGCGTGAGACGAAGCATTCCAAAGCTGAAAGCAGGGACATAGAACATCAAGATAATCGGCCGCACTTCCGGTAAGGCATACATCGGCACAAGACCCCAAGCAGCGGAATAGACGATCTGCTCTCTAGTAAGGGACGGATCAGAAAAACGCAAATTGACGCCTGTATAGATCAACGCGAAGAAGATTATGTTGCCGGCCAGGCCAATGCCTATGAACGTCGCCCACTCATGCGCCGACATACGGCCGAGTCCAAGCCGAGTGGCCAGAAACGCAGCGAAAGTCACCACCGCGTAAGTGGCCACGGCCATTGCGAAACGTCTCAAACGGAGCGACTGGGCTTTTCGCGTCGCCGCCTCTTGTGCCGCTGGGTCTTTCTGCACACTGATTGGCATGTTGGTCACCGTGGGATATCCTGCTGAGAGGCCAAGTTTGAGTTCAGCCGGCGTAGGATGCGGTCACCAGGAGAAACCGTCCCGCGAGACGCGGGACTATTCGCAGGTTACTGAGCATAACTCAGTGAAGGCTCTTGAGGCAACTAAAATCTCTGATGCCGGGTAATCATTCACTTACGAGCGGTAAAAGATTGTCATTGCGAGCGAAGCGAAGCAATCTCTTCCTTTAAACGCCACTTAGATTGCTTCGTCGTTTCACTCCTCGCACTGACAAGGTGCAGAAGATCCCCCGCATAAGTGAATGGTTTCGATGCCGGGGGTCGCGGTAGGGACTCAGTTGCCTGATGCCCCTACCGCGACCATACAACAAACGATAAAGTTATTGACCGAATCGGTTGTGCTGCGGTACGCTCAGAAACAGGCCTTTTCAGCCACGTAATAGCCCTGCCGCCCCGGCCTCTCATGAGCGATCATCCGGCAGTCTTTTCGGTGTAGAGGACAGGGTCCCACGTTCGGATTCCGGGACAAGCACCGCCGAATCAGCACAACATGGGCACGGTTCGTGTTGATCGGTAACTCCTCCATCAAACGTCAGAGGTGTTGGCGGAACAAATGACTCTTCAGACTCTTCTTACATCCCTGGGCGCAACTTGCCTTTATCTGCTCCTTGTGATTTGGGGCTGGGGGAACTTTCAGGGATTCTTTTCTCATCCCGCGCGGGTAGGTCTCGTCATTGTGACAATAGCGCTCGCTGTGGCTGCCTGCTTTACGAAAAGCAGCGGCTTCAGCTCCGGTCGCCGGGAAATGACCTCAAACCGATGGGTCATCGCTGTGCTTATCGTTTTATCGCTCGCCATCGGTTGGCTTGCCCCTCACGCGGACAGCCACAATTGGTGGACCATAGACGGGGACGCTGCACGATACACGGGCCTCGCTTTTTACCTTCTGGGCGGGGTGGTCCGACTGATCCCTGTATTTGAATTGAAGAATCGTTTCAGCGCATTCGTAGCCGTTCAGGAGGGCCACCAGCTCAAAACTGATGGAATGTACAGGTTCGTGCGTCACCCTAGCTACGCAGGGTTGCTAATCTCTACGGTCGGATTCTGCCTTGTTTTTCGCAGCGGCATCGGGCTGTTGCTTACGCTGGCAATGCTTGTCCCCCTTATCGCACGTATCCACGCGGAGGAGCGATTTCTTCACGAAGTGTTTGGTGCGGAATATGCCGCCTATTGCAAGCAAACCCGCTGGCGACTCTTGCCGCGTCTTTATTAGAAGGGCGATTTAGGCAACAGCCCGGAATTTGCTGCATATACGGTCCGGATGCCGCTCGTCTGGGCCTAATCCGGGACGTCACGAGTCAAGAATAATTGATAGAGGCCGGTATTCCTTCACTTCCGCGGGGAACCTCCGGGCTCATGTCATTGCGAGGAGTGCATGGTGGGACAGGCTTCCAGCCTGTCTATTAGGGATGACGGGCAAGATGCCCGTCCCACCGGGAATCTAAGCGCCGTTTGGAGGAAGAGATTGCTTCGCTTCGCTCGCAATGATAATCCTTTGGCTCACGTAAGTGAATGGTTACAGAGACCGTCGATATCCAGCGCCTAAAGCTAATTCGAAGTTTTGAAACCGGCTCTACTCGGTCTTTATCCTCTTTACCCATTCCGGCACCGAGGCATCAGGAACACTGTCCGAAGCCGGTATGTAGGGCTTGAGATCAATTATCGGCGAACCGTCTAACGCGTCTATGTCGTCAACGGTGATTCCGGCATCATCTATGGACTTGACTCTGCACACTGACAATCCAATAGGATTCGGTCGAAATGGCGAACGAGTGCCAAATACACCGGTGAGAGGATTTGCCTTGTCCCCTCGAGGATGAACCCTGAGTGTGGCCCGCTTTTCCGGTGAATCATTCCGGTCGAACCAGTAGAAGACCCACACGTGAGAAAATCCATCGAGCCCGAGCAGTGCATCTCGGAATTGTGGAAAGATCTCAAGTTTTGTTCCTTCAGAGCTTTTGGCCACTTTGCCTATTGACTTGATTGAGTAAACTTCCGCCATTGATCGCGAGACCACTCCCAGTACAATAATTGCGAGAAGTATATAAGAGACGCGGCTCATGAGCCATGATACTCCATCCAACGACAAGAGGCACCAGAATTCGGATCTCCCACAGTTATGATCCTAGGGTCACCCATTAAAAGGTCCTCTGTCAGGTCTATTTTTTCGGATTAGATTGCCATTTCTCTAGTTGCCTCAGCCCGTAGCGACTGTGTTGATTGTCAAGCAAAAACTTCTCGACAAGGTTGTCGGTCCCTGAGGACGGCATTTGCAATGACAAGCAACTTTCGCATGCAGGCCACTATGGCAACTTTGTAGAGTTTTCCCTCTTTCTCCAGTCTTTGGTAGAAGGGCCTGATCGTCTTGTTGTGCCTCGCGGCCGTCTTGGCGGCCATATAGAGGACGGTTCGTATTTCTTTCCTGCCGCCTATGCAGGATCGCTTTCCCCTCCTCTTCCCGCTGTCCCGGTTGAGAGGAGCCACACCGACGAGGCTGGCGATTTCCTGGCGGCTGACCTTCCCCAGTTCGGGGAGATGTGCCAGAAGGGTTCTGGCGGTCACGGGCCCAATGCCTTTGATGGTTTTCAGGAGTTTTACGTCCTCTTGCCAAAGAGGGGATTGCTTGATGGTGGTGTCTAGATCGTCGTCGATCTGCCGTATCTCCCGATCCAACGCGTCGATGACAGCCCTGATGCTCTGTCGAATTCGTTCTGTCCGAGCCTGGTGCAAACGGTTCTTTTCTCCAAACCGTAAGTCGACGAGCTGCCGACGACGGCTAACGAACTCTTTAATGAGCCTTTCTTCCTTTGTGGGAAGAAGCGTCAAGCGTGGCTTGATGGCTTCGCCATAACGGGCGAGAACCAGGGCGTCGATGCAATCGGTCTTTGCCAACTGTCCCATGGCCTTGGCAAAGTCCCGCACCTGACGTGGATTGACGATTGACACGGGCAACTCAGCCTCGATCAGCAGAGCAGCGGCCACGGCTTCATAACCACCGGTGGCTTCGAGGATGATCACCTCAGGCGCCTTGGGTCGAAGGCGCTTTACAAGCCGACCAATATCTTTGGCATTGTTGTGGCATTGCCATTTTTCATTGGATGGCAACACATGAATGTCCAAGGTTTCTTTCGCAACGTCTATGCCAACAAAAACTTTTTCCGCCAAGTGTAATCTCCCTTCCTTGCGGATGCGGACTCACAAGATGGTCCTGGCGACTGTCCGGGGATGTTTGCACGTCGGCCTCCGGCGATCCAGCTACGCGACAGCCATCAATAGCTAAGGATGTGACGATCTGCCGGTGCCTCCGCGTGGTACGCTGGACAGGTACCATGCGGGCGTGCATCCCCCCCTTACGCGGAAGTACCGTTTTTCACAAGTAACTAGGTACTTCCTAGTCAATCTTCCCCCCACTGTCGAAGGTACGTTCATAAAAGAACAAATACCTGGTAGAAACATACAAGGATGTGGCGAATTCCGCATCTCGCGAGATGAACCGCATCGCTCGCGGCATGACTAATCTCCAGCGCGCCCGAGCCGCAATGTCAACTAAATCGACCTGACCCCAGATCCTGCAACTTTTCTAGCGGAGAATCAAAAAGCTTCTTCAGGATGGGGTTCGGTGGCACTAGCAGTGCAGGCTTCCCCCATCATTGCCACCTATTTGACCGCACATTGGTCCGAGCAATTCGCTGACATAAAGAAAACACTTGACAGATATGGGATGACTATATTAGAGAGTGAACGTTCACTCTCTATATGAGGACCTTATTATCAATGCTCAGCGCGTTCGGAAAGCTATCGGATGCCAGACAAAAAGCCATTCTAGAGGCCGCTGCCAAGGTCTTTGCACAAAGAGGTTTTTTCCAGGCAAACATCTCAGAGATCTGCCGCAAGGCGCACATCTCCAACGGCGCCCTGTACAAATACTTCAAGAATAAGAAGGCGCTTTTCATGGGCGTCTTCGATTACGCAATGGAGATCATGCGCTCGGAGCTGTTTCAGAAAAACCTCGACCAGCAAAGGTCGGTGTATGAAACCGTTCGCCGAATTTTCGAAAGCCTGATCGTTCTCGCTAAGAAACACCCTGAACTCTTGATGCTCTACGTGAACATAGGTTCCTGTTCCATGAACAAGATGGCACCTGTCCTGTCGAAGCAGATCGAAGGCGAAGCCAAGCGGTTTTGGCTGGAACTGGTGAGGAGAGGCAAAGCCAACGGCGAAATCAAAGAAGACTTCGCGGACGTCGGCGTAGCCTATTTCCTGGACAACCATTTGAGCTTGTTGGCTTATTCCCTCGTGTCCAAGCATTTTGAAACCCGGTTTATGGTCTATTTCGGCGACGATGTGGCTGCTATGTCCGGAGAGGAAGCAGTCAATGTGATCATGCGATCTATCAGAATGATTCTGAGGTAAATGTTTGTCTGCCGGATCTCGTTTCTTGAAGGAGGTTTTCATGATCATCGACTTTCATGCGCACCTTGGAGATGCCCAAACCCCCAACGGCGGCGAGCTGATCTTCCGGAAAGGGGTCAAGAAGCAACGGGTCCTTGACCTCATCACCGTGACGGAGTGGAGAAAGTATAAGACTGTGCCCGTGGTCGAGTGGGTGGTGAAGACCTTGTTCACGAACCAGATTGCCAGGGCCGGCCAAGCTCGCAGCTTGGCCGCCACACTGGAAAATTTCAAAAAATCCATGGACGAAAACCTCATCGAGAAGTCAGTCTGTTTACCCATCGCGCCGTATGTGACATTTGCCGAAGTCAAGAAAGCTGCGGAAGCAGACTCAGGCGTTGTTCCCTTTACCAGTGTGGACTTTTCACTGGATAGCGATCTGCAATCAGTTCTGGATCAGGATGTTATGGACGGAGCCAAAGGCTTGAAGCTACATCCTATCGTCCAGAAAGAACCTCTTTACGGGGTCAAGACGTTCAACGCGGTGGAAGCTTTTGCCGTTCATAACCTTCCTGTGCTGTTTCATAGCGGAATCTTCTCTTATTATCTGGGTCGGGAAAAGAAAACGATGCAAAGACCAGAGTGCGGCGACCCCCGGGATGCGTTGAAGATTTGCACGGCCTTTCCCAAAGTCTCGTTTATAGCCGGCCACGCGGGCCTGTTCCAATACAGGCAGACTATCGACAGCTTGAGCGGTCTCGAGAATGTTTACGTGGACACATCGTTTCAGTCTCCCAAGCACATCAAAGAACTTGTTAAGGCGTTCGGTCCGGAGCGTGTCATGTACGCGTCAGACTGGCCCTGGGGTGACCGCAGGGCCAGCCTCCGCTCGCTTGCCGAGGCGTGCAGAGGCGACAAAAGTCTCTGGAGCGGCTACTCCACTTCGAAAATGCATCGAGGCTCCTTGGTTTGCAACTCTGAATCAAGAAACTGGGGTCATACCGATGCGCTGACAAATATGTGACATGGCTGAATGTCTGCCCCCTGAATATATGCGGTGGTGGTCCTTGGGTCTGCTCTGAGGCCCTTTTTAGTAACGATCGAAAAACGGAGGTGTATCATGGCGAAAGTTGTCGCTTTGGGTGGGGCCGGGCACATAGGCTCGTGCGGAGTAAGAGAACTGGTGAGAAAAGCCCCTGACATCGAAGTGGTCGTAGCCGACTACAACCTGGTAGCCGCTGAAAGGCTTTGTGCAGAGTTGGGAGGGCGCACGTCGGCCGTCCTTGCGGACGTCACGGATTTCGCCGGTCTTGTTCGGACCATGCAAGGGGCCGAATTGGTCATCAACACCGTTGGACCGTTCTATCTCTACGGTGAGACGATTCTCAAGGGAGCCATCGAAGCCAAGACGAATCTCGTTGACGTCTGCGACGAGGGCGAGCCGACGGTTAAAATGCTCTCCCTGCACGAAGAGGCCAGGAAGGCGGGTGTGACAGCGGTGATCGGTTTGGGCGCCACGCCTGGTATCACCAACCTCATGGCCAAACGTGGCGCAGATAAGCTAGATCGGGTGGACGACATTGATACAGCATGGGCCTGGACTGCAATTGATCCCAAAATGACCGGACCGGCCATCATCGAACATTACTTCCACGCAATAACCGGCGAGATCGAAACCTTTCGCGATGGAAAGTGGGTAAAGATACCCGCGATCTCTAACCGAAAGAACATGGAATTCGTTGCGCCGATCGGCCTCTTTGAGGTAGCCGAGGTCGGCCATCCCGAGCCTGTCACCCTGCCTCGCTATATCCCGAGCGTCAAAAACGTGGCAAATTTCGGCGGAGTCTGGCCCAAGACCTTCGAGGAGCTAGCGATGTCTTGGAAGCAACTCGGCTTGGCTGAGACAAAGGAGATTACCATCGCAGGGCACACAGTGCCGGCGAGAACCGTTGCCACGTATGTCGTGCTGGCTTTGCCGGAGATTGCCCCGGACTTGATCGTAAGCATGGTTTCGGACGTCATGAATTCATACGGCGAGTTCGGTATCGAAGGGGTGGTGCTGAAAGTGGAGGTTCGCGGTGAGAAGGAAGGTCGTCCCGCCCGCTTTTCCTTCGGTTGTGGCGCGGCAGCAGACCGACTGACAGCCCTTCCGTCAGTTTTGGGGGCCATCATGGCCATACGCGGTCAGTTGAACGGCGGTCCAGGAGTTTTCGCTCCTGAGGGCATCGTCGATCAGGAGATCTTTTTCAAGGAATTGACCAAGGACATCCCGGTCCAGGAAACGGCTGTGAAGCTCATCGCGTAATCTGTGCCGCCACGAAAATCTCAGACAAGACTCCCGACTGCTTCATATCCATTGAGCAAAGGGCGCTGACGCTATGCAGGCTCGCCCGGTGCCAACCGCTTGCGATCAATCCACCGAAGGCAGCTTATTTTATGCTCTCAGGATCTATGTGGAGAGGCCGCGGATCGAAGCACCGGGCGAATTCTATGATCTCAGCCTGCTCAAAGCAGAAAACGAAAAAGAAAAGAAAAGAAGAAAAGGTGTCGAGCCTGTTCTTGATTCATTTAAGGCTTTAGAAGGATTAGATCTGCTTTATGTTGTCAGGTCCGTCACTCGCAAGAGAGCCCGTTCGATCTCTTCCACTTTCCTTCTCAAGCTCCCGTCGTTCGCAATCCTTTGCTTCATGCGAGAGAGCACACTGCTCACGCTACAGTAGTTCTCAAGCCCAAAGGCATTCCCTATGGTCGCCAAAGTCTGACCGGAGACCCGCCTGGCGAGATAAATGGCGACGTTTCTCGCATCATTGCTCGTTCCTCTCCTGCTCGACAAAAGCTCATTTCTATCTGCGCCGTAGGCTGAGCATACGGCCGATTGTATCCTCTCCAGTCCCGGCGCGAGTAGCCGAGAAGCCGGAATTTCTCGATGAGATCGCAAGTTTTGAAAGCTTGCTTTTACCCAGTTCACAAATTTTTCTGATCCCAACAGCCACGGGACATAATCTCCAGCGTGCCCGAGCCGCAATGTCAACTAAATCGACCTAACCCCATTCCTGCACTTGACGTCGCCCTATGCTTTGTTATATTGAACGTTCGAAATAAAAAAGGTCGTCCAGATGCCCAAGATCGGAATGGAACAAATAAGGAAAGACGAGGTGATAGCCGCCACGAAACGCTGCTTGGTCAAGACTGGTTTCATGAGGCTCACCGTCAAGGCAATCGCCAATGAAGCAGGGTTGAGTACCGGTATCATTTACCATTATTTCAAGAATAAAGAAGATCTCCTGCTGAATGTGATCAAGCGGGCGTTTGCGCAGTCCCACGAAAATGTTATGCGAGAAGTGGAACCCCTGACCTCTGAGAGGGCCAAGTTGTTCAAACACCTGGAAAGTATTCACGCTGTGGTGATCGACAACCCGGAGTTTTACACCGTTATGTTGAATTACCTGGGGCAGGCTCCGAACGACTCCGAGATCAGAAAAATCGTGACGAAATTCTTGTCGAATCTGACATCTTATGTGCACAGTTACCTGAGAGAAGGCGTTTCCCATGACGAGTTCACGGAGAACAAAATCAAGAATCTCGACACAATGATCATTGCCTTGGGCATGGGCTTGGGGATCATGTGTACACTAGCGCCGGAAAAGTTTAACCATAAAGCCCTCGGCGAATCTTATAAGGAGTTCGTGCGAAGGCACATTGAATAGGCTTCTTCAAGACCGATCTCTCTTTTTTTAAATTTATTTATAATGAACGGTCAATATAAACCAGATCCTTTGTTCGTGGCACATTCTTAATCAAGGGATCTACAAGGTGAAAGAGGAGGAACTCATGAGCATTCGCAGCTTTCCGCCAGCCAACGAGAGCAGGAATGGATTCTATCCGGAATCCGTGTACAAGGACGCTTTATCTCGGTACCCTACCGTCGCAGATCTCGTCGCGGCAAAAGCAAAGGAGAACGGTAAGAAGATTTGGATGGAATTTCAGGATGGGGCGACATACAGCTATGAGGATGCCGATGCGATGAGCAACAGCTTGGCCACCGGCTTCTATCAGGCGGGAGTTAGATCCGGCGATCATGTGGCCCTGTTTGCTCTGAATTCACCTATGTGGGTCTTTTCCTATTTCGGGATATTGAAACTCGGTGCAGTGCCGGTGACCGTGAACACCGGATTCATGAAAGATCCTCTTGTCTATAACTTGACCGCTTCCAGAACCGAGTATTTGGTTATCGATTCCAGACTATTGGATCGATTCAAGGAAGTCGAAGATTCGCTATCTGCTATAAAGCATCTCCTCATCATAGGAAGAACCAATTTCATTGCTGCCAACGCTCCCGAGAAAGCTTACACCTTTGTAGACGACCTTCTTTCCGTAAAGCCCGATCCGGGGCTCCGGGTGGCACGCAAGATCTCCGATCCGAGCGCCATGATTCTTACTTCAGGGACCACCGGCCCGTCCAAGGTAGTCTATGACACAAATGCGCAGTTCATCACGACCGCATTATTCTTGATAGATGCGGGAGGCGTGACTTCCGAAAGTGTGTACTACTCCTACTTGCCCCTATTTCATATCATGGCCCTTGACATGGCAATGTTACTTTCCATGCTTGCCAATGCCAAAATTGTCCTGGTGGAGAAATTCGACCCCGCGGTCTTTTGGGATCATGTGAACAAGTACGAGGTTACCCACTTCGCAGCCGTAGGTCCCATTTTGGAGATGCTTGTGAAACTGCCCCCGTCATCGTTGGAGAAGAACCACCGACCTCTTACAGCACTGGCCTATTGCTCGAAAGAAATTTGGACTCTTGCCAGTGAGCGCTTCAACATGAATATCACAGGCGGTTACGGGAGCACGGAGGTAGGCATCCCCATAAGTGCGCCGAACCATGTCGTCAGACAACAGGCAAACTGCCCCGGAGCTTGCGGAATGGTAGGTCCTCATGTGGAAGTCGGAATCATGGATGAACACGGAGAGATGGTGCCCACCGGACGCACAGGAGAAATCGTGGTTCGACCCAAGATCCCGTGGGCTATCTTTATGGAGTACTACGGAATGCCCGAAGTCACCGTGAACGCCTTCAGAGGACTGTGGTTCCACACGGGAGATCTGGGTTATTTTGACGAGCAGGGTTACCTATTCTTCGTGGACCGGTTAAAGGACGCGATCCGCAGGAAAGGCGAAAATATCTCGTCCTACGAGGTTGAACAGATCCTTTTGAAACATCCGAAGGTCGCCCAGGCCGCCGTGGTCCCGGTTAAGGCCGAATTTGGGGATGAAGAAGTCATGGCGGTGATTGTGCCGAATCCCGACGCTGGTGTCACACCGGAGTCGATAATCTCGTATGCAAAAGAGAATATGCCCCATTTCTGGGTTCCCAGGTATATCAGGCTCGTGGCCGCGCTTCCCGCAACCGCGACCGGTCGGTACGGAAAAGTTTAAACTCCGGGAGCAGGGGACAACCCCTGATACCTATGACAGAAAGACCGTGTAGCCGCACAAGGGTTAAAATAGCAAAGGGTCGTCTGCAATTACAATCGACTGTCACCCTCCCCCTTCCCCCTCCCATCGAGGGAGGAGAGCTTGTAGGGGCGGGTTTCAAACCCGCCCCTACCACCCCCCAGCGGAAGAGGGCAGCGTGAGGGGGATTTTTGAGCAAATACTCCGCTCTTACTTTAACCTCTATGGCGTGTAGCCGGATATCATGGAGATCTCATGGACGTTTTGATCGAAAAAGATGGTCCTGTTTGGACGGTCATACTTAATCGTCCGGACCGCAAGAACGCTGTGGACAAAGACATGGCCGATCAGCTTGCAGATGCTTTTCGGTCGTTTGATACTGATAGCGAGTCACTTGTAGCAGTTTTGTGGGGAGCAGGGGGATGTTTTTGCGCGGGAGCGGATCTTAAGGCCCTGGCTTCAGGCCGCGGAAATTCACTGAATCCTGACATGTCCGCTAACGGCCCTATGGGACCGAGCCGCATGCACCTTTCCAAACCGGTGATTGCAGCCGTATCGGGTTTCGCAGTGGCCGGTGGTCTGGAACTGGCCTGCTGGTGCGATCTGCGCGTCGTGGAAAGGGACGCCGTATTCGGGGTGTACTGTAGGAGATATGGCGTCCCTCTGATTGATGGCGGTACACAGAGACTTCCTCGTCTCATAGGCCGTAGCAGGGCCTTGGATATGATCCTTACAGGCAGATCCGTGTCCGCAAAAGAAGCTTTGGCAATGGGACTGGCAAATTACGTTGTCGAGACGGGGACTTCCCGTGAAGAAGCGGAAAAAATTGCCAAGAGCATCGCTCAGTATCCAAGCCGCTGCATGAGGAGTGATCGAGAAGCGGTCTATCTGGGTTTTGACCTTCCTTTAGATCAAGCGATGGACATTGAATTTCGCTTGGGGATGGAGGTTATCCAGAGTGGTGAGAGCGAACAGGGGGCAAGTCGGTTTTCTCAGAGGAAAGACAGAGCGAAGCTCTCCCCGGGGTCGTAACGCGATGCATCGCCTCATGGGCGTTAAAATAAGCCGGAGGGTTTGCTCAAAATTCTCCCTCACCCTGCCCTCTCCCGCCAGCGGGTGGTGGGGTCGGGTTTGAAACCCAATGCTGTTGACTTAAGGGACCTCCGTCTACCCCACCGTCACCCCGGCGAAGGCCGGGGTCCAGGGGAGATTAGGAAAACCTGGATTCCGGCCTCCGCCGGAATGACGAGGTGAAGGCCCGTCGAAGGAAAAGCTCCTGGACAAGAGGCATGCGGCTTAAGTCAACAGCATTGGGTTTGAAACCCGCCTCTACTTGCTTGAACGTGAATCGGTATGAGGCGTTGCGCCGTCCGGGCAGCAATGAATTTCCACAAATCAACCGATATGGTATTGTACCGCTATAGGACGGTTGATCGTTGGGACCGGAACCGGTTCGAGGCTGAGAAGGAGGCATGCAATGGAATTGAAAGTCGATCGAAGCGATCCAGGGTTGACCCGTGTTACTCTTTCCGGAAAGCTTGACGTCTCGGGAGAGGAACAAATCGGGGATGAATTCAGGGGGCTTGTCGATTCTCGTAACACGCACTTCCTGGTTAATATGAGCCAGGTGTCCTATCTCGCTTCGCTCGGCATACGGTTGCTGTTTGCCGCCGCAAAAACCTTGGCCGTGGAAAAGAAGAAGCTGGTCGTCCTCAATCCGCAACCGATGGTTGAGGAGACCTTGATGACTTCCGGCACGGCCAAGCTGATCCCGATAGCCCACGATGAGGACGAGGCTCTGGGCCTTCTGTGAACGACGCAGACGGGATCGACGGACGAATGAAGCAGCTCAACCTATCCATGCGAAACAACCTCGAGGACCTGATGGGTCTGATCGACGAGGCAGGCGAGTTCCTGGAATCTCAATCATTGCCCGGATCGACTGTTTATAGAGCGAATCTCGTACTGGAGGAAGTCCTCACAAACATAGTCAAATACGCATTTGAGGACGGTTCCGTGCACGAAATAAGCGTTCTGCTGGCAGTCAGAGACACCGATCTGGTGATCAGATTCGTGGATGACGGCCGGGAGTTCGACCCTCTTGCTGTTCCCCCTCCGGCTAAGAAAGCATCAATCGAGGATATCTCTGTGGGCGGTCTTGGCGTTCATCTCGTGCGACAGAATGTCAACTCGATGCAATATTCACGGGACCGATTCAGGAATGTCTTGGAGACAAGGATCAGCTTGCGTCCCGCAGATAGTTTGTGAAGAGATACGGGGTCAGGCCTTGTTTCTTACCTTCTTCCCTTCGCCCTGCACAATCCTGCTCACGGTGGAGTAATGGAGTCCCATATATGCTGCGATCTGCTGCCGCAAAAAGCAAGGCCAGACCCCAGTGCACGTGTGACCCCAGTGACCCACTTCCAGGGAACCCAATTGAGCATCGTAATGGTGAGGGCCAGGCTTAGCCTTCCGTTATTCAACAGAAAAGGAGTCATTATCCATGCAAGTGAGAGCGCCCCTGATGATCGAACATCGTCTCATTGAAAGAATGCTCGCACTCATAAACAAGGAGGCCACGCGGATTCGAGAAACCAAGGAGATCGATCCTGTATTCATCGACAACGCAGTTGATTTCATTCGAGTTTATGCTGACAAGACTCACCACGGCAAAGAAGAAGACATACTTTTTCGAGATCTTGCCCAAAAGGACATGACCGGCGAGGAACAGAAAATTATGGGCGAACTCATTCAAGAGCACGTCCTGGGACGCAAGACGGTTGCCGCCCTAGTGGACGCTAAGAAGCGCCATTTCGCCGGGGATGAATCAGCCGTTGACGTGGTGATAGAAAAATTTGAGTTTTTAGTCAGCTTCTATCCCCGACATATTGAAAAAGAAGACAAACTATTCTTCCCTGGAATGATGCAATACTTCACTGTGGAAGCGCAGGAAAGAATGCTCAAGGAGTTTTGGGAATTCGACAGGAATATGATTCACCTGAAATACAGGGATTTGGTTGAGGAACTGGGGAAATGACAGGTCTAACGAGGAATGGACGAACCAAGACGACGGGGACAGTCCTTGTTTCCTGCCTTTTTTCTTTCGCGCTGCACAATCCTGCTCACGGTGGAGTAATGGAGTCCCATATATGCTGCGATCTTCCACCCCAAAAAGCAAGACCTGCCGCCACGATTATGACAACTGTAGAAAAAGGGTTTAATGCATGCGTCGCGGCCCTTATGATCGCATGCGTTTGCCCGTCTACTCAATCTGCGGCCATCTGTGAAATCGGCGGATTTCTTCTAATCCACAGATTGCGCAGATTGCCACAGATCAGAAAATACGAATCGCTCTGGTTAACCACGCTCTACCTGAAAGCAAAGCATCAGAAACAAGTGGTCACCCATTATGCTGCGATCTGCTGCCGCAAAAAAGCAGGCCGGATCCTTGGATTAGAGCGATTGACCCACCAGGCGTAATCCACCATCACACTCCAGTACGCAGCCGGTCATGAAGGAATTGCCAATCAAAAATACTATCGACTCCGCGATATCTTCCGGTCTGCCGACCCGCCCGACTGGTGTCACTGCCGCGAATTTGTTGAATGTTTCTCGCTTTTGATCTTCCGGCATCCAATTCCACCAAGGCGTATCAACTACTCCAGGTGAGACAGCGTTTACGCGGCGTGGTCTCAGTTCGACTGCGAGCGGCCTGACCAGTCCTTCGATTGCCGAGTTGATTGCTGACAAGCCCGCCGTGCCTGGATTGGCTGCTCGCGGAGATATGGCAGAAACGAATGTGATCGAACCCGACTCGCTCAGGTAAGGCAGCGACTCCTGCGCAAGGGAGAAATGCGGCCAGAATTTCGCCTCAAACCCAGAGCGCAAATCTGCCTGTGCTACCTGAGCAAACGGCCCCGCCCCCTTTCCACCACTGAGGGCCAGCACGAGATGATCGAACGGGCCGATTTCCGCAAATGCCCGTGCTCTATCTTTTGGCTGCGTCGCGTCGAAGGCGACGATGGAGGCTTTGTCGCCGAGTTGTTCTTGGACTGCCGCAAGCTTTGAGCGATCCCGTCCGTTGACCACTACCGTTGCTCCGCAACGGACGAGCAATTTGGCCGCAGCCAAGCCGACTCCCGAGGATCCACCCGCGACTAGTACGCGAGCTCCGCTAAGGTCGAACATCAAACCCTCCTTGGATTTAACGGCCGAAATCAGTTGAGCGGCCTGCCGCATCTGCTGAATTGAGTGGCTAGGATGTCTCGGCGTTACCTTTCTCAGCCAATTCTCTTTGGTAGGCTTTCCAGCCCGGACACCACCCGGTGTGCCACCTCCAAATCCGGGCAAGTAATGAATTTGGCTTTCGCTCCGCATAGTTCCGCAACCTGCATCTTGCACATTTGGATTTCACTGTTATGTTCTCCTCTATGATGCTCAGTCCGCCTGCTATTAAGCGCCCGTATCCCAACTTCTCTTTAGATGGTTTCCGGATAAGCACGCTTTCGGGTTTTGCTTCTAAATTATACGCTGCTTCTATACTCGCTCAAACTTTTGTTACCAATGGGTTGCAGCGCATTTTACCCCAAAAACCACGGGACTCACACCTCCGGGGAATTTGAGGTGGCCGTCTATTTCTTGAGCTTCAAATCGGCCTTGGTCGTGAGCCATTCCCCCGCTTTGCCCGCGATGGTCACCCAAACAAGCCCTTGCTCGGGCCCCTCACGAAGAAACACCGCACTGTCCCCGTGTTTTGCAATATCTATTTTTCGTTCCACAAGAACAAGGCGTCTCAGGCCGTCCATCTCCTCAGGCGAAGCTCCTCGAGCAAAAGCAGCCTTGGATTTCGCGTCCCGGTATACGAGCACATCTGTTTCAAATCGATAAAGCCGATTCGGGTCTTTGGATTCGACAAAGGAATAGTAGCCTATGAAGGCCACTGACGCGATTGAGAGCATCCCTACAACAATCCTGTTCACACTTTCCCCCTTTCATGATGAACCAAATCCTCATCGCGTTCTCAAGAAGCCGCCCCTTTGCACTCCGGGAATTCCCGTCAAGTCCCTTTGAGCGCCCACGCGTCAACGCGGTATCTTTCGAAAAAACGACACGAGACCTCGTAGGCACCAGTTTTGCGTGAATCCCCCACCCTCCCCGTTGTAGCTTGGATGTTGGAGGCAGAAAGCTAATAGAAAAATTCAGATTAAGACTACCAGCCGAGTCGGTCAACGTCAAGCAAAATAATCAGGGTACAAGCCGCATTCCACGGAATGGGGGCTAAGCTCCGTGCAGCACGGACCTGTTCCTGGGGTGCCCTCAAGATTTACTCAAGATGCCGTTTTGGTGATGAAGTCAATTACTACACCAGCGAACTCTTCGCCCCGGTCTTCCTGGAGGAAGTGACCACCGCCTTTGATGACCGTGTGAGGCTGCCCTTTGGCGCCGGGCACTCTTTTCTGAAAGATCTGGTCGCCGCCTCGAGTGATGGGATCTCCGTCGCTGAAAGCAGTAAGGAACGGATTTTCGAACCGGGACAGGCTCTCCCAGGCCTGACGATTCGCCCGGGCGGCCGGATCGTCAGGGGAAATGGGCACCAGGGAAGGGAAAATGCGAGCTCCTTCCTTGTAGGTTTCATCCGGAAAAGGTGCATTGTAGGCTTCCAATATCTCCTGTGGCAGATCGGATAGTGTGCCCATATTCATGATATCACCGACGCTGAATTCAGGGACCTCTATGGAGAAATTACGCCACCGGAGAAATGCCTCACTCATGGGGAAATCCCCGGCAGGAAGGCCCGTGTTCGCTACCACGGCCCGGGCGAATAGTTCAGAGTGAGCCGCCAAGAGCCGTAGCCCGATCAGTCCGCCCCAATCCTGACAAACCAAGGTGATGCGCCTCAGATTGACCTGCTTTAGCCAGGCCGTCATCCACTCCACGTGTCCTTTGTACGTGTAGTTGCTCCGGTGAGCCGGTTTGTCCGAACGACCGAACCCGACCAGGTCCGGGGCTACCGCCCGGTACCCGGCCCGAAGAAAAATTGGGATCATTTTACGGTATAGGAATGACCAGGACGGCTCTCCGTGCATCAGCAGAACCGGGTCGGCATCTTGGGGGCCTTCATCAACATAATGGATTCTCAGACGGCCGCCTTCCCCATCGGGAACTTCCGCGTATTTAGGTTCAAACGGAAAACCTTTCAGATTTTCGAATCGCTCGTCCGGCGTTCTCAAAACTTTCATGAAAAAATGTCCCCCTTTCAGCATTGAGTGTATGGGCTCATAATTCTTGTTGCCAAAGCTGATATTGCCGGACCCTGGCGTAAACGGCCA
Source organism: uncultured delta proteobacterium (assembly GCA_963789265.1). Lineage (GTDB taxonomy): Bacteria > Desulfobacterota > Desulfomonilia > Desulfomonilales > Desulfomonilaceae > CAWBBA01. The sequence continues at coordinate 2,341,353 of CAWBKB010000001.1, forward strand.
CCACGCGCTCGACCGTTTGGAAAAAAGGCACTCCGGCCTTGCAAAAAGTTTGGCTAAAAGCAGGGTCAAATCCCGGGATGTTTACGATAAGAAACGGCTTCTGATAATCCTTCTGAGCTTGGATCATGGATTCCGTATACTGTTGATTGGACTCGGCTGTGAGTCCCCTCCCTATTACCACTACGGCATCCACCCCGGGGTCGGCTGCAATACTTCGCGCCGTCTGGATGTAGATTTCCATAACCAGTGAGGCTGTAAGTCCCACGTCCACAGGGTTGGAAAGACTCGTGCCGGTAGGAGCAACTAATTCAGCCAAGCGAACCCGCGTCTCCGGAGAAAACTTGGCCAGCTTTAGGCCCACGGTGGCACAGGCCTCAGCCGCAGCGACTGCGAGGCCGCCCGGCCCTGAAAGAATCGCCATCCGATCTCCCTGGCAGGAAGAGAGCAAAGAGAAGCCCATGAGAGAATCCACGAACTGTTCAAAACCTACTACCGGGATGCCTCCCCCCTGTCTGACAACCGCTCCCCACGTAGACGCAGATCCCGTCAACGCCCCTGTGTGCGACAATGCTGCCTTGCTGCCTTCCGCAGTGAGGCCCACTTTCCAGAGGATCACGGGCTTCCGACGGGCGGTCCTTTGGAGGGCCTCGAAAAAATAGTGGCCGCTCTTAATTCCCTCTACGTATGCCCCGATGACGCCGGTTTCCGGATCATTACCAAGGTACGCGAGCAGGTCTGCACTGTTGATGTCGCATTCATTGCCCAGGCTTGCAACCTTGCTGAATCGTATTCCCATTTGTGGGCCCATGCGGCCGAGGATGTTCGCCAGCGAGCCACTGTGCGAAATGATCCCCACCGGCCCCGGTTCTCTCGAAAGCTCAGGGAAAAAAGAGAGTCCTGCTTTTGGGCAATAGAGCCCCATGCAGTTGGGGCCGAAAAGTCGCATCCCGGATGAACGGGCTATGCGTACAAGCTCGTCTTCCAAGGCCTTACCCTCGTGGGTTCCGGTCTCCCGGTATCCGGCCGTGAACAGCACCGCGCCTTTGACACCCTTGGTTGCGCATTGCTCGATCACTGACAAGGCGCTGGTATGCGGGACCAGTATGATCGCAAGATCCACTGCCTCCGGGATAGCCAAGACGCTGGGATAGGTCTTCAGCCCATCGATCTCCTCCGCGTCGGGATGCACGGGATAGATATTTCCTTTAAAACCTTGGTCCAGGAGTGCGACAAGAAACAACTTTCCCATCTTGGCTCCACGAGGGAGCCCCACGATAGCCACCGATTTAGGGTGAAACAGGTTGTCAAGTTGTGATGTAAGTTCTGTCAGATTTTGCACATTTCCTCCATTTACGGGGGCCTGGCAAGTTACCCGAGGTAGGATTCAGGGCAGAAGAAATAGCCGGATAATTCCAACTCGTTGCCATTACATAATAATAAGCAAAGATGGACTTGTGCCGACATGATCTTCCGGCTAGGAGCGATTTCGGTCGGTGAGGCAACCCCGATATACACAAAAAATGTGATGAGGTTATGGCGACAACTATTCGAGAATGAAGATTACTTCCATCCTGACACGATATTCCTTGATCTCATCATTCTCGCAATTCACCCTTAATTCGATGACTCTCATGCCGGTAATGTTTCTTAAGGTTTTCGTTCCGCGGTCAAAGGCTCTCTTGATCGCATCATCAAAGCCAGTGGGAGAACCTGCGATAACTTCCGTGACTCGGGCGACTCTTCCTTCAGACATGTAGACCTTCCTCCCTGGATGGGGTGCCTCACCCTGAAAAAGTTACCGGAATGACGGTGATTTTGTCAACTCTTCTTGAGCGGAATTATGGGCGGTCTTGGCATTTAGGGCTTTTGGGCCGGTGCTTGGTTACTGGTCGTTCATCTGATTCGAAAAGGCTCGAGCGTGTCTCCAAGAAGTCCGACAGTTACAAAACCGTCGTCACGTGAATGGAAAAGCATCTCTTGTGACTTTTTGAGCATGACGTTTCACACGACCCGTGGTCAACCGTAAAATCTTTCCGGTCGCAATTCACCGTCACACAGCTTGGCTGCATCCGACCAAGTGGAAGGCTGACGTCAGAAGAGGTGATCGTACCAAGCTGCGATTGCAAAAAGACCTCTCCGCCGCTCCGACACATTTCATGTATAATGTATTGAAAGCAATTCTGCGCGACTTTCGGATCAAGAGTATGAAGTGTCAAAATCCAGGCGAAGTCTGTGATGGCTTATGGTATTTAGGACGTCCCGAATCCGGAGTATATCTGCTGGAAGGTCGGGACGGGTCAATTATCATCAGCGGTGGCATGAGTTACCTCGTGCCTGATATTCTGCATCAGTTCGATGAGTTTGGACTCAAGGAAGACAGCATCCAAGGCATAATAATCCTTCACGCCCATTTCGACCACATAGGGATCGTGCCCTTTTTTCGTAGGCGAAACCCGGACCTCAAAATATATGGCTCGGCAAGAGCGTGGCAAATCCTAAGTGAATCGAAAAATATCGATACCATTAACCAATTCAGTGGCCGACTGACTGAGCGCATGAAAATTCATGTGCCATACGCCGCGCACCAGCTCGACTGGCCCGTAGGATTGTCCGGGGACATGATTTCCGGAGGAGACGTGATCGACCTCGGGAATAGGAAAATACGGATATTTGAGACTCCTGGACATTCTTCGTGCTCGATCTCCGCTTACGTCCCTCAGATCAAGGCGCTTTTCCCGTCGGACGGGGGAGGAATCCCTTATAAAGGGACTATCATTGCCTCGGCGAATTCCAACTTTACCTTATACTTGGAGAGTCTCAAGAAAATGGAGATGCTCCAGGTAGATTACTTTTGCGCAGATCACTTTGGTTACATCTGTGGTGATGAGGCGAAGAGCTATATTAGCTCTTCCCTCGCTTTGGCAATAGAAGAGCGAGCCCGTTTGGAAGACATTTATCGTCGTTCGTTCGATATAGACGCAGCGGCGAGGGAAATGGCTTCCTCCTTCATAAAAGCGAATCCGGACTACTTCCTGACCTTAGATATTTATGAAGGTGTGTGTCGTCAGATGATGAGACACATAGCCAAGAGCATGAGTCAATAAGATATCGCAACAGGAAGGGGGCAAAAGAAGCGGTCAGGTCTTGTTTCTTGCCTTTTTTCTTTCACCCTGCACAATCCTGCTCATGGTGGAGTAATTGACTTCATCGTGGGGGCTCTGACGAGCTTCGGTTGCTCGACCGGCATGTTTTCTCAGCTTGACCGTGAGCCATTTTCCTTCCGCGATGGTCCCATTCTCAAATTTTGTCCGGCGGATAATCTCCTCAATCTCCCCTACAGTGTAAGGTGGCGTGAGCTTGGAAGTGAAAGAGCCCCACCATTTGGCAAGCTGGTCCACCCCCTTGAGCCCTCTCCCCATGACCTGTTGAGCCTCCGGGGTGATGACCTGTGCCGGATCCAACAGCCAGGCTTCGCACCCAGGTTTCAGGACCCTGAAACATTCGTTGATTACGAGCACCGGATTTTTCCAGGCATGGAGAGAACCGGTGCTGATCACCAGGTCGTACGAATCATTTGCAAAGTCGAGCCTGTTGCCATCACATTTCACGAATCGGACTCGATCCGACAGGCCGTGCCTCTCTGCATTTTGTTGAGCTATCCGCACCAGTGCTTTGGACGAATCGATTCCAACTACTTTGATCCGGGGTGCCCGCTTGACGATCTCAATGGGCAGATATCCCGGACCGGTACCAACATCCAAGACCAACCCATGACTTGTATGGTCCGTGACACTCTCGGCGACTTCCTTGTAGTAAGTCTCGATTGCGCCGGCGGCAATTTGGTCGTACAGGCGAGCAGCAAACCAGGGTATTCTTTCGGGGATGAGGGATCGCAAGAACCTCGATTTCAATGTGTCTCTTCGCCACATCGCCTTTCCTACCCGTTGCGTCTGGCCGCATCTCTTCAGCTTTCAAAGCAAGAAAGGGTCAGCTCTTATTTCTTGCCGTTTCCCTTTCGCCCTGCACAATCCTGCTCACGGTGGAGTAATGGAGTCCCACAGATGCCGCGATCGCCTGCCGTAAAAAAAACCGATCCCAGGATGTTACTCGTTTCTCTTTTTCCAGCTTCTTTGTTTTGCGATCGAAGCTACTCCAGAACTGCCGTTCGCAATTCTCAATGCATGCCGCATAGGCATTGGCTTCTGGACTACGAGCCTCCCACGCGGGGTATGTCTCCCGGCAATCTCGCTCGCAAAGTTCACGGTCAGCGCCTTCGCCAAGAAGCCTAACACTTCTGTCCAGGGATTCGGCACCGAATCCGAGCAAGAATTCCGCAGGCTGCGCTTGAAGGCCGGATTCAACCCCGCAGAAGACCAACAGGGTTGCAGTTATCGACAACAGCAGAATTTTCCGAATCATGATACCACCCCTTTGAAAGTTTAAATTTCACAGACTTGTAATCGTCAGGTCGTGCAAAACAAATAAGCCGAAATTGCGTATGCCCCAATGTCATGTATCATTACACTTCAAGCTCCTTTCACGACTTTCCGAAACCTCCTGTAGGCATCGGGGGAAACAGACGTGAAACGAACAGTGGCCTCCCAACCGTCCTCCACCGCGGCTGCGGAAACCACTTTGGCATATACTGCCCCGGGCACTTCTGCCATTTCCTCGCTGAGAATAATAATTCTGATGTCCTCCCATTGGCCTATTGCAGACTCGAAAATCATCACCGCGGACGTCAGGGATATATGAGTGATTATAGCAGTTGTACCGGCCCCTGCCAGGATTTTATGATTCAGTCGATACACTTTGACATTGATTTGGCTCTCGAGTGGAACAGGCGTCTCGTCCCTGTCCGGCAGATGCGCATCGTAAGGACCCTTGATACCGCGAATATCATACAAGGTTATCTTGCCCGGAACACCCTTCATTTCGACCTGAAGAACGTTTCTGATATCAAGGAATTCCGCAAGCCTTTCATAAGTAGAGCTGCTGATCAAAACTTGGCCGCCGACCGTGAAAGATTCCATCCTGCCGGTGAAATTGACTTGCGAACCGACCGCGCCATATTTTGCCCGTTTCTCGGACCCTATGTTACCCACAACAACTGTGCCGGTATTCACAGCGACGCCCATGTCGAGCCGCGGAAGTCCGTCAGCTTCATTGAGAGAATTCACTTCGTCCATGGCCGCTTGCATCGTAAGAGCGCAGGCCACAGCGCGGGCCGGATGGTCCTCGAGCGACTCGGGGGCGCCAAAAAAGGCCAGGATTCCGTCGCCTATGATTTCGTCTATTGTACCCTGGTAGTCGATCAGGATTTCCACCATCTTGCCCAGGTAGCGGTTAAGAAAGGCCAGAACCTGCTGCGGGGGCATACTCGAGGTAAGTGCGGTAAACCCCCTGAGGTCGGACATTATCATTGTGATCTCACGGTTCTCGCCTCCGAGTCGCAACCCGTCTTTGGATTCGAGAAGTCGGTTTACCACTTCACGGGTCAGATATCGGCCGAAAGTATCTCTTATCCTGTCCCTTTCCTTCAGCCCGTGGGTCATACGCATAAATGATCGGGCAAGTTGCCCGACCTCGTCCTCGCTGTGGATATCCGACAGATCGATGTCCAGATTACCACGCGCGACCTGTTCCGTGGCCGCGGCCATCCTGCGCAGGGGCCGGGCAATGGACCGGGCAACCAGCCCGCTTACCGCCAGGAGTAGAATCAGGCCGCCTGCCGCCAGGAGCCCGGTCCTCCGGTGCAGGCTGTTCATCTGAGCCAATAGCTCATTTTTCGGGAAGACCACTCCCAAAGACCAGCCCGGTGACGGAATCCGGGCATAAGCCAGGTACGACTCATCTCCGGTCAGCGCGGAACCGATGTTCATAAAGCCCGATTTTTTCCGTATCATGTCCAAACCCGCTGTACGCAACACTTTCGCGTGCCGCTCTTCCGCCAGGCTGAACATGGATTCGGACATTATTAATTTCGGGTCGGGATGAGTTACAAACGCTGCGGTGTCGGAGATTATGAAACAGTATCCTGTCCGGCCTCCATGTACGGTGGAGACCAGATCGGTGAGCCACTGGAGAGAAACATCTGCCGTGACAACGCCTCTCACCTTGGAGTCGCGGTCTTTTCCCTGTTCGAAAAACGGCCGAGCGCAGGTGGTCATCACCACCCCTCCCCCGCCTTCATCGAAGTACGGCTCGGTCCAGACCGCAGCCCCGAGCACTTTCGGGAGATGGTACCAGTCCTTGGTAAAATAGTCGTACGATTCCGATCCGAGCTGCTCGTACTCGATCTCGTCCTTTCCCTTGTAGTAATAAGGTGCGAACCAGCGAAGCTTCGGATCGAACGCATACGGCTCGAATGCCGCGGTAGATCCGTACACTACCTTGCTCTCCCGGACCAAGCGGCGGATGAGGCGCAATAAGGTCTCCTTGTCCGGATTGCTAGTTTCCAGGTACAGCGGCCAGGGCCTTGGGTACCTCGCCCGCTGCGCGAAATTCCTGCTCTATCCTACGTGCAACCGACAAAGTCAGGCTTGTAGCGCTCTTTTCCGCTTGAGCGAGGATCATCCGACGGGAGTATGCATAGCTATAAGCAAGGGCCAGGGCAAAGACTGCGGAGGCGCCGCACAACACCAGCACGGTTATCTTCAGACTGATGCTCTTGCGCAGCTTGATCAATGCTCCAGGCCCCGGTAAAAATCGTCCAATTTCAGAATGAACATGCTCTTCGGGACCAAGGATTGCAAGAATTTTCAGGTCTCTGAGGCGCAAACAGCCATTCACTTGAGTGGAGCAGGCTTTCCAGCATGCTTTTTCTTAACTTGCCTGACGGCAGGCTGGAAGAAACTGTCTAAAAACATTTGAACCGCACGAAATCGTAACACGAAATCCCCTCACCCTGACCCTCTCCCAAAGGGCGAGGGGACTCCAATAGCCGCCTTGGTAAAACTCCCTCTCCTTGCGGGAGAGGGTTGGGGTGAGGGCAACAATTACACGGATGAGGCCCAATCGTGGCACGATTTTGGGCATCAAAATAGTTTTGAGACAATTTCGGAAAGCCCGCCCCACGTGAGCGAATGGTTACTCAATACTGAAGAAATTGGTTGTGGTCCGGGAATGCTCGTATTATGTTATTTGGTCATGCCATGCCTGTCGATCTCTGGAGGGTGCATAATGCCCAAGTCTTCTAGGGCTCTAGTCGTCGCCTTGGCTGTTTCGTCTTTGTGCGTAGTTTCGGCTTGTAAGGAAGAGCCGCGCAAAAAGGTGGCTCATCCGCCTGATGTTACGGTAACACAGCCCATCCAGCGAGAGGTGACCAGGTACCTGGAATACACAGGGACTACCGCTGCACTCGAATCTGTTGACATCAGGGCCAGGGTTCCGGGCTTTTTGGAGAAAATTCAGTTTAAGCCCAGAGCAAAGGTGAAAGCGGGGGACCCTCTGTTTGTTATTGATCCGAGGCAGTATGCAGCAGCCGTCAAACAATCCGAGGCCAAACTGAAAGCTCAAAAGGCCGGGTACAAGCTAGCCCAGACTGAGCTCGCCATCAACCGGCAACTGGAGAGTAGAGAGGCGATCAGCGGCCTGAAACTCGAAAAGAAAGCTGCCGAGCGAGACGTTGCGGCGGCCGACGTGGAGCTTGCCGAAGCTGCATTGGAAGATGCAAAGCTGAAGCTGGAATGGTGCTACGTCACATCTCCCATTGACGGTCATGTAAGTCGCAACCTTGTGGATGTAGGCAATCTTGTTGGGGACGTAGAGAAGACGTTGTTGACCACGGTGGTCGACGACGCGTCCATATACGCCTATTTCAACGTGAGCGAGGCGGACCTTCTGCCGATCTTGCGAGAGCGTGCCAAGAAAGGCGAGAAATGGTCACAGACGCCGCGGGTTCCGGTTTATATGGGGCTGGCCGATGAGACAGGTTATCCTCATGAAGGATATGTAGATTTTGCAGACACCAAAGTAACCGCTCAAACAGGGACCATCCAGGTTAGGGGCATATTCCCCAATCCTGATGGCTTGTTAATGTCCGGATTGTTCGTTCGGGTTCGTGTTCCGCTGGAGAAGCGGAAAGCCTTACTCGTACCGGATGTTGCAGTGCAATTCGATCAGGGCGGTAGATATGTCCTGGTTGCCGATGACAACAACGTAGTTCAGCAAAAGCGTATTAAGATTGGTGGGATATCCGAAGGGCTGCGGGTTGTCGAGAATGGCCTCACGCCCAAGGATAGGGTGATTATTGCCGGCGTGCAACGGGCCCGACTCGGCGCCAAGGTCAATCCGACTGTAAGTCATCCCGCGGTTCCACAGGACGACACATCGGTACAGGGAAAGTCACGAGAAAAGTAAACGGGGGCAATACGGATGTTCAGCCGCTTTTTCATTGATCGGCCGGTTCTTGCCTCCGTGATCTCCATACTGATCATGGTCGCGGGCGGAGTTGCAATTCTTGCTCTGCCTGTTTCCCAATTTCCGGAAATAACTCCCCCTACGGTCCAGGTAACGGCATCTTATCCCGGCGCGGATCCGAAAGTGGTTGCCGACACGGTCGCGGCGCCTATCGAGCAACAAGTCAATGGCGTCGAGAACATGATCTATATGTCCAGCACGTGCGCTCGAGACGGATCTTACACCCTGCGTATCACATTTGAACTGGGAACCAACGTCGACATGGCAACCGTACTGGTGCAAAACCGCGTAGCGTGGGCCATGGCACAACTGCCCCCGGAAGTTCAACGACAGGGCGTAACCACCAAGAAAGCCTCCACGTCTTTTGTCACGGTCCTGTGTCTTTATTCACCTGACGGTAGGTACAACGATTTGTTCCTTACGAATTACGTGAACACGACCATAAAGGATCAATTGAGCCGCCTCCACGGGGTTGGGGACCTAACCATATTCCCTTCCAAAGACTATAGCATGCGCATCTGGCTCAACCCGAACAAACTTCAGTACAACAGTTTGACAACCAACGACGTCGTCAATGCCCTTAAGAATCAAAACGTTCAGGTGGCAGCCGGTCGCATCGGCCAGGAACCTGCCCCTAAAGGCCAAGTACTGGACCTTCCGGTAAACACCCTCGGTCGTTTGACCGACGTGCAACAGTTTAAAGACATCATCGTCAAGACTGGACAAGGCGATAGCGTTGTACGCGTCAAGGACGTAGCGCGGGTGGATCTAGGCGCAAAAAGCTACGACACCCTCTCGTACTACAACGGAGTGCCGGCAGTTACAATGATCGCTTATCAGACGCCCGGCTCCAACGCTCTGCAGGTGGCCGATGAGGTCCAGCAGACTATGGAGAAGCTTAAGAAGGATTTCCCCAAGGGCGTGGACTACAAGATCGTGTACGAAACCTCGGATTTCGTGAGAGCGTCCATCCGAGAGGTGGTGATAACCCTTATCGAGGCATTCATCCTCGTTTTCCTCGTAGTGTTCATTTTTCTGGGAGACTGGCGAGCTACCCTGGTGCCTGCCACGACCATTCCCGTGTCAATTATAGGCGCTTTTTCCCTCATGTACCTGCTCGGCTTTTCCATCAACATGATAACGCTGTTCGGCATGATCCTTGCCATTGGGATAGTGGTTGACGACGCTATAGTAGTGGTAGAAAACGTGGACCGCAACATGAGGCAGTATGGATTGAGTCCCAAAGAAGCCTCCATTCGCGCCATGGACGAAATCACCGGCGCCATTATCGGCATTACTTTGGTTCTCATGGCCGTGTTCTTACCGGCTGCATTTCTTGGCGGAATCACCGGTCAGCTATATCGCCAATTCTCATTGACCATTGCGGTTACTACACTGCTCAGCGCTGTCAACGCCCTGACGCTGAAACCCGTCCAGTGCTCGTTGTGGCTCCGTCCTAACGAGGGGAAAAAGGCCGCGTTCTTTGCCGGGTTTGACGCGGTTTTCGATAGGATAACCGTCACTTACACAAAAGTAGTGGCTTTCCTGGTACGTCACGTTGCCCTCATGTTGATCCTGTGGGCCGTTGCCATGGGCATAACGTACTTCGCGTTCACCAAGGTTCCCACCGGATTCTTGCCGCCCGAGGATGACGGTCTCATTCTGCTCAATGCCCAGCTTCCCGATGGAGCCTCTCTCCAGCGTACAGATGCCGTTATGAAGCGGGTCGGGGACATTCTCAAATCCACTGACGGCATTGCTCACTTTGCCGTTCTCCCGGGCTCTTCGATCCTTGACGGCATTGCCCCGAGTCTGGGAAGCGGCTTTGCTGCTCTGAAACCGTGGGACGAGCGTCTGAAAAAAGGGCGAACCAAGCAAGTTATTATGGCTGAGTTGGCTCGGAAGTTTTCGCACATCCAGGAAGCTATCGTGTTCCCGTTTTCCCTTCCCCCTATAACGGGGGTCGGCCAAAGCAGCGGGTTCGAGCTATGGCTGGAGGACAGGGGCGGGGTCGGCCTCCAGAGGATGGGCAAAGTCGCGGGCGAATTGATAAGAGAGGCCAATTCCAACGAGGCGTTGCGCACGGTGAATACCACGTTCAGAGCCGGAGTGCCCGCGATTTTCGCGGACGTTGACCGTGTCAAAGCACTCAGCCTCAAAATCCCGATACAGTCGGTTTTCGACACCTTGCAAGCGTACCTTGGGTCGACTTATGTCAACGACTTCAACGAATTCGGCCGCACATGGCAGGTCAAGGTCCAGGCAGATGCCAAATATCGCGTGGACCCGAAGGACATAGCTCAGCTTCAAGTGAGGAATCTGAAGGGGGAAATGGTCCCACTGGGCACACTGGTCAAGGTGGATCATTCGCTGACCCCTCTGCGTATAGACCGCTATAACATGTTTCCTGCCGTCCGGTTGTTGGGCGAGGGAGCCCCAGGGGTAAGTTCAGGCCAAGCGCTTCAGACCATGGAGAATCTGGCAGCGGAGATTCTACCCCCGGGCACCGGCTATGAATGGACCGGCATGGCCTACCAGGAAAAGAAGGTTGGCAGCCAGGTGATTATGGTCCTGGCGATGGCGGTTCTGGTCGTAGTATTGATCCTGGCAGCGCTGTACGAGAGCTGGATCGACCCGATAGCAGTGGTGACCATCGTTCCGTTAGCGGTCCTGGGGGCAATCATCGGCCTGACCCTACGAGGAATGGACAACAATCTTTACACGCAGGTCGGTCTGGTGTTACTGGTTGGTTTATCGGCCAAAAACGCAATTCTAGTGGTGGAATTTGCCAGGGAGAGAGAGGCCGAAGGAAAGTCAGCTCTGGTAGCCGCTGTAGAGGGCGCGAAGCTACGTTTCAGAGCCATTATCATGACATCGTTTGCCTTCATTGTCGGAGTTTCACCGCTGGTTATTGCCACCGGGGCCGGGGCTGCGAGCCGACAGGCTGTCGGCACGGCGGTCTGCTTCGGGATGCTTGGAGTAACCATGCTTGGAGTTTTCTTCACGCCGCCGATGTACGTGCTTATGCAGAAGTTCAAAAGAACACGCACAAAGGAAACCGAGTCCGGAAGCAAACAGCGGATAGACACGTGATTTGTCGCTTAGTACTCCATTTCCCAAATACGGCATCTTGTTTCGGGCCGGGTGCCACTGCTGGCTTGTCCAGCAGTGACTGCTGGAAGAACACTGCTGGGCAAGCCAGCAGTGGCACCCCAACACGCGACCGTATTTCCGCAATGCAGTACGTTAGAAAGCAAACAATTGCGAGACTTTTACCCGAAAAGAGGATGTTCATGAAAAGACTGGCATTATGCCTAATATTGGGAATTTTCTGTACCGCAACAGTGTCTTTAGCCGGGGCTCAGCAAAGCACGGGCAAGGCAAAATCCGCTTCCAAGGGCTTGCCTACGGAAGTGTGCAAAGCAATAGAACAATTTGTAGCCCAAATAGACTCAGCTCGTTCGATCACCGAGAAATCAAGCCGTGAGAAGAAATACAATCAGGCCCAAGAACAGCTTGCTGCGGTACTGACAAAGTACGGCAAATCTGCTATGTTAAGCGAAGCCTCGCAGTACGTGCTGTACACCGAACTCGTGGTCAGCGGAGATGCAAAGGATGCAAACTTGGACCAACTTATCGACCAACGCCTGAAGAAGCGCACCTCACTTTTAGAAATGTGTTCGACTTATACCACCACACGCTAGTGTCACGTCCCGGAAATGAAACTACGCATGGTTGGCCGGAGGGATCGCCTGGATCCAAGATCTAACCTTTTCTTTAATGTTATCTCTGATATCCCTAAACTTATTGAGCTTCTCCTCCTCGGACCCTTTGAAAGCAGCCGGATCTTCGAACGGCCAATCCAACCTCACGTTCGAACCAGGAAAAATCGGGCATTCCCCCTCTGCCTTCATGCACACCGTTATCACGTATCCAAAATGAGTTCTGCCAAGGAACTGCTTCAAACCTTTAGCCTGATGGCCGCTCATGTCAAACCCAATCTCTTCCATTACCCGCCTGGCAAAAGGATTAAGTTCTGTAGCCTCAAAACCGGCGCTGTAGGCTTCGAAGCGATCTCCGGCATACTTTCTCAAAAAGGCTTCAGCCATCTGGCTTCTCGCAGAATTGTGCGTGCACAGAAACATGACTTTCGGTTTGCTCATTTTTCTTACCTCTCGATTATGTGTTTCACTAATTCAACTCTCTAACACCAGTGCGCGACCAAATGGTGAACAATCTAGGAAATAGAGCACGGATCTGACAAAGCCCAGATCCGTGGCACCCAGGACCCGATCTTGACGGAAGTTGGGTGCCACTGACCTGAGCACCATCATGGCGCCAGGTCAGTGCCGTTTTAGATCGGCCGATTCTCACTTTTTTGAAAGCGAATCGGTATAAAACGACCTCTCCGCCTATTTTACGGGGCCGACGTGTCGTGCTCTCTCCTAACCCAGGCTTGAGCCGCCATCTGAATAGGGTCCCAAGGACTGCTCAAAGGCGGCGTATAACTGAGATCAAGATCGCTCAATTGTTCGACCGTCATGTCACTGAAAATAGCCGCGGCAATTATGTCGATTCGCTTGGATACCTCGGATTTGCGGTGTCCGAGCATCTGAGCGCCGAGGAGACGTTGAGACTTTCGGTCCCCCGTAATTCGAATTATCATCCTTTCAGCGCCGGGGTAATACACCTTGTGATCCCATGTTTCGAATTGATCGGTGAAAGCATCAAATCCGGCTTCCTTAGCTTCAATATCGCGAAGGCCCGTCCGAGCGGCCACGAGATCGAAAATCTTAACAGCCTGCGTGCCGAGAGAACCAGCAAATTCACGATTGCCGCCGATCGTATTTTCTCCGGCTACACGCCCCTGTTTGTGAGCCGTGGTTCCCAGCGGTAGATAGGTGAATTTATTCAGCAAGTGGTGCCATGTTTCCACACAGTCTCCGGCAGCATATATGTCCGGCACGCTGCTTTGCATGAGGCGATTCACCTTTATGGCGCCCTTTATCCCTGTTTGAATTCCCGTATCTGCAACCAGCGCCGTACACGGTCGGCAGCCTACGGCAACGAGCACCAAGTCAGCCTGAAAGCTGAATCCTTTGGCTCCTCTAACGGTAAGGCTTTTCTCTTCAGCTTGGATTGACTCTATTCCTACGCCGGTAACTACGCTGACCCCGTGTCGTTCCAGCTCTTCCGCGACCTTCTCACTTAGAGGCTTGTCAACGGTGGTGAGAACGGTGTCTGCAAACTCTACAACGGTCACCGAGAGACCGCGCAGAGACAGGGCGTCGGCCATTTCCATTCCAATGTAGCCGCCGCCCACGATAAGGGCTGATTGCGGCTTGTGTCCGGTGAGCCACTCGTGCACTGCGAAGCTGTCATCCATCCACCGCAGAAGAAAAACCCCCGGCAGATCTATGCCCTTTATTTCAGGTTTGATCGATTCCGCGCCGATCCCAATGACCAGTCGATCGTATTGCAATTCTTTAGTTCGACCTTCCGGACCGACAACCCGGACGATCTTCCTCCGGACGTCAATTGCTTCGGCACGGTGGTTCAGGAGTATTCGAATGCCCGCCTGCTCGATTTCCGCCTTGGTTCTGTGGGCGAGAGATCTCCAATCAGAGACTTCTCCGCTCAAAAAGAAAGGAAGGCCGCAAATGCTAAAATTCGGGTAACTGTCCGCAACTATGAGGGTGGTTTCAACGGAGGAATCCAGCTCGCGTGCCCTAAGAGCCGCGCTGATTCCTGCATCGCTTCCACCAATGATGACCAGATGTGCCATTACGGCTCTCCCTGATTCATCCGCTCCGGAACAAACAAGCTTGCTTCGAGGCCGCAGCATTCCTGTAAGGATTGCCTCAAAATCATCCTAAAATATTTTGGTTAGTTTTTCGTTAATTGAATTGTGTGAGAGAAGACTTTTCGCGGATGTGGAGTTATCGAAGGCCGATCAGCCTACCTTCCTAGGGACAACGGGCAGGCTGATTGGCCCTGAGACGACCGTTTTGGCGACAAAGGGTTGGCCGAAAACGAACCAATGAGTGAGCGGTCTATTTCGCTTGGGGTTTCGTCTTTGATGACCGCTTCGGCGGCTTGAACCGCATGGGCTGGGCTCGATATTGAGTCTGATACCCATAGCCAAGACCGTATCCACCATAAATAGAGGGGTTCGCATAATATCCATTCGATTGCCCTATGCCTGTGCAAGCGCCCCCGCAAGCGCAGCCGGCTTCGGATACGGAAGGCATGGCCATCAAGGCCAGTGCCCCAAAGGCTACAAATGGAATGATAAGTTTAAAGATGCGCATTACTTTCTCCTTTCACATTGTATAATCCGGCACTCGCGCGAATGGCGCAAATTCCGTAATTCGCATGCCCGTCAGGTGCATCGAAGCGTCGCGTCGGGGACCCGCGAAGTCGGTCAATCTTGAGGGCTATTGCACCTGATAGTGGAATCGGGTCACGTATTCTTCAAGCATTGCCCTTTTCTCTTCTTGGGACGCTATGGTACCTCGCTTGAGGGCCAAGGTCCGGTTCGCTTTTCGAGCAACCTGTGGATCGTGGGTTACCATAACAACCGTGCGCCCTTCTTGATTGATCTCTTCAGAAACCTGATGACTTGAGCGCTTGTTTCAGGATCTAGGCTACCTGTGGGCTCATCCGCCAGGATGATCGAGGGATCATTGGCAAGCACACGAGCCAAAGCCACACGTTGCTGTTGCCCGACACTGAGTTCGGATGGCTTGTGCTCCAATCTGTCACCCAGTCCAAACCGTTCAAGGAGGTTCGCAGCCCGCGTTTTTTGTTCGTCTTCCCCCAAGCCTGACAGAAATAGCGGAACCTGAACATTTTCAAGAGCAGAAAGGTATGGAACTAAATTAAATGTCTGAAAAACAAAACCGATCTTCTCTCTTCGAACTGCAGCTCGGCCATCTGGCGGAAGATCGTAGACAGGCTGATCATCAATCAAGACCTTACCGGAGGATGGCGAAAGCATACCTCCGAGCATGAGCAACAAAGTGCTTTTGCCGCTGCCGCTCGGGCCTACTATGGATACGAAATCGCCTTCGGGGATATCGACACTGACGTCTGAGAGTACCGTCACGGCTGGTCCCCGATGATTATAAGTTTTGCTTACAGCTTCCATTTTCAACATGGATCAAACCTCCTGAAGCGTAGTGAAGGGGTCAAGACGGGCAGCATGGCGGGCCGGGAAATAGCTCGCAACAAGGGAAATTAAAACGGATATTACTATTGCCCACAATACGAGTGTCGGCATCGGCAACACGATGATTCCGGCTACCTTGGGCCCAAGAATGACTGCCAGAAACCGTCCCCAGCACATACCCGGCCACTCCGCCGGCAAGACCCAACAACAACGCTTTCAAGAGGAACATCTTCAGCACAAACCTAGATCCGGCTCCCAAGGCCATCAAGGTTCCGATTTCACGCCTGCGCTCATAGACATTACCGTACATGTAGTTGGCGATGCTCGCTCCCCCCACCAGGACAATGACAGCCAAAAACACGGTGGAGAGATTCGACATCATGCTATTCGTCTTGATTTGGGTGTCCACAACCTGCCTGATGGTTACGACTTTTGCTTCCGGAAGTAAGTGATTGATCTTTGGGACCAGCCCTTTGGATATCTCGTGGCAGCATCCCACGATTTCAATCACGTTGATCACTCGCCCTTTCCCGGCGAGCTGCTGCACCGTGTGCAAATGTGCAAAGATGCGTGAATCGTCCACCGTGCCGGTTTGAGGGAGGATCGCCGCCACCGTAAAAGCCTTGCCCATCAGAGACACAGTTTCGTTTCGCTTCAGGCCCAGAGAGGTCGCGACATCTGCGCCGACGAGCGATTCGTTGGCACTCAGGCTCTGGATGACCCTGGTCCGCACTAATGTTTCTTTAGGTTGTTCGGGGGTCAGCCCGGGTATAGCCACAACTGTCCCGCAGCCCTTGGGCCGCGAAAACAGCCCCGCGGTTCGCCATGCGGCCTTCGCCTGAAACTCGTTCTTTGGCAAGATTCCTGTAAGGGTGAACGTGCGGCCGTTCACCTCTACAGGAACTGACAATTTCGGTGAGAGATTGTCCACGCCCTGCAAGTTTGACTGAGTCAGTCGATTCACGTATTCTTCGGGAAACTCCTGGCCCTGCATATCCGCGCTGTAGTAATTTGCCAGTGATACGGACTTGGGCAGCACCAGAATGTTGGCGCCCAATGCATCCAGCTCCTGGGCAACAGCCTTTTCCGAGTAAAAGGTGATGTTCTTGATGGCAACAATCACGGTGATTCCCAGGAGAATAGCAAGTAAACCGGTAAAGACCTGGTTCTTGCGCTCAAATAGTTCCTTCCACACAAGCTTTCTCAGTCTCACTCCGCGGCCTCCTATTTCGTGGCAGGACAGCACTGCCCGGGCTTACAGGCCGCTCCGCAGCAACCTTTGGACGCTTTTGCGACGGATGCGACGAGCCGATTTTTGTCGGTTGCCCCCTTAAAGCTCCCTATGATCGATCCGGGGGGAGCTATGAGAAGAGTCATAGCCTCATTCACAGGGCCGCTTATGCCGAGTCTGGTAAGAAATGGGCGCTCCGTAGGGAGGCTGGGATCAAGCATCAGCACCTCTGTGGCTGCTGCGTACCGTTGATCGGCTCTGAAAGCCCGAATACCACTCATAGCCTCCGCGTTCTCACGAGTGCGGCCATTTTGAAGGCACAGGAAAACCAGTTTGCCATGTTGCAGCTCTCCTAGAAGCTTTTCCATGGCCGGTGTGGCGAGACTTCCGAGAAGCTGTTCCTTGGTGAAATTGCCGGGGAAACCGGCACTTATGGCGCCGTTGGGGGCCAGCACCATGGCGAGAGGCATTGGTGCTTCTTTGACTCCAAATTTAGCCACAAAACCGGCTTCGGAAGGATCGGTGATGGGTATAGCGATTGAATCCGCCTGCCCGCCTAAAGTCGCGACGGCGTTGTTGAACACTGCAGTCAGTCTTTGCGTCTGCGCGTCATTTTGGCGATAAAAAAAGATGAATAGGTGCCGATGGGCCTTGGCAGCACGATCCATGGCAGCCAGAACCTTTATCCTGTGCCACTTGCGGTGCCTCGGTAGCCCCTTCTGAAACAGGGAGCCAAGACATTAAGCCCACAAGGGCCAGTACCAACATTAAGATCCACGCCTTTTGAAGCATAGAATTCCTCCTCTGACCCGACGCGTCACGCCACCTCATGGTTCATCCGGAAGGTATTCAAATCTCGCTCACCGCTTTCTTGGTGGTCGGCAGCAGCGATTCCAACAGTGAATGATCAGGGATCACACAGCGGGCAAGGGTCATTTTTCACAAACCGCTCCCGGCGGTAAGTTCTCGCAATGGCCCTCAATGGAGAGGCGGCCGACTAAGAGATCAGCCAGCAGCATCACAGTCTCCCCATCAACCCAACACTCGGTGTAACGCCCCCTTTTTGCCACGTGAATCAGTCCGGCGATCCTCAGTTCCTTGACGTGGTGAGAGATGGTGGATTGTGCGATCCCGAGTCCTTTCCCGAGATCTCTGACGCACCTTCGCATCTCGTCATCAAAACCGCAGGACGTGCCGGGGGGGCAGCAGGAAACCAAATGCAGAAAGATGGCCAATCTGTTGGGGTTGGACAGAGCGGTGAACGCTTCGGCATAACGCGTCAGTCTGTCTGATTGATATATCGACATACGTGGATGTATCGCATGGCTGGCCATGTCTGTCAAGGAATATCTCATACGGACCGTAAGCGTTCGGAAATCAGGCGACACCCGCCCATAGAGTCTAACTTAAGGCAATTTTATTGCTTTTGAATAGGGCCATGTGCCATCAAAGTCCCCCTTTTCTAAAGGGGGATTTAGGGGGGTTTTCAAGGAGTTAGACCACCCCCCCCTCTCCCCTCTTTACGAAAGGGGGGAAAAATCGTTAAGTTAGCGCCTATGGGGACACCTCCCTAATTGGGCCTACTATCCGCGAATTGAGTAAGTGTCCCCAGATCCATAAAACCTCATCGATAAAGCTTAGTTTTCGCCCTCTTCAGGCGCTATCACGTCTTTACGGAAACCTCAGACTTAATGTCAGGCGCGTACTTGCCGCCTCCTTTGTCGTCTCCTTTGCCCTTTCCTTTTCCGCCACAGTTGCAGGCGAAAGCCGTCATAGTAAAAACCAACACTGTCATCACAACCACGAGTGAGACGATAAGTCTTTTCATTGAGTTCCTCCGGATTCTGTACATGCTTGCCTGAACGGTAAGGATGATCTTCGACAAACCAGGGACCTCAAATACAGCCTGAGGGGCTAGCTGTAAAATCAAGATTACCGGTCGAGGGCTAAAGAACACTCGGGGTACACCCCACGCTTTGCCGCCTCATCTCTGGCAGCAGTAATTAGTTGCTGTCTAGAAAAAGGGCATCATCTTGTTGCTCATCATCTGCTGGCACATTTCCATCATAGCCACAGGCTTGTCCGGGACCTCGCCCATCTTCTTCAATTGATCCTCGGTCAGGACAGACTTAGCCTTCTGTCGAGCCTCATTATCAATATCCAGAAGTTGCTTCACTTGCTCGTCGGAAAGTCCGAGAGCCTCCGCCTGCCCGCGAATTGCCGACGGTGAGTCCAGGAAGATCGGGGTGCGCATCATAACCATGCATCTCCGCATCATGCTTGGATCTACACCACCTTGCTGCATCATCCCCATCATGTTTTTCATCATCATTTGAGGATTCATAGGGACTGACCTCCTTCCTTCCCTTGTGCTGAGGCTGAGGTTGTTGCTGCTCCGCAGCATGAACGAGAAGCATGCCGACGCATAGTCGCGTATGAAGTGAAGCTAAAGGGCACTTGGGGGCCGCCTAGCGTTTTGCTTTGCGACCGGCCCAATCCGATCGTCAAGCCCCGAGACGGTCCTTAGTCCGCGTAAGGTCAGTGCTTTCAACCACTGCGCAAGCGAAGTAACGGCGCTGAAAATACAACGCAACATCGACCAACAGAATCATCACCGGCACTTCGACGAGCGGCCCGATTACCGCCGCGAAGGCGGCACCTGAATTAATGCCGAAAACCGACACCGCCACCGCAATTGCGAGCTCAAAGTTGTTGCTGGCAGCAGTGAGAGACAAGGTGGTTGTTTTACAGTAATCACCGCTGATCTTTGCCGCCATCCAGAAACTCACCATGAACATCACAACGAAGTAGATGCAGAGCGGGATGGCGATTCTCACCACGTCCATAGGAATAGTGACGATGAGGTTGCCCTTTAGGCTGAACATGACTACGATGGTGAACAGCAGTGCAATGAGTGTAATGGGACTGATCTTGGGGATGAACTTCTTTTCGTACCAGGCTTTCCCCATGCTCTTGATCAATGTAAATCGGGTGATGATTCCTGCGAGGAATGGGATACCCAGGTAGATGAAGACGCTTTTGGCGATCTGACCCATGGTGATCATAACTATACTTCCACTAAGGCCGAAAAGCGGAGGCAGAATAGTAATAAAGAACCAGGCGTAAACGCTGTAGAAAAGCACTTGAAAAATGCTGTTGAAGGCAACCAGCCCGGCAGCGTATTCCGTGTCTCCTTTGGCCAGCTCATTCCACACGATGACCATCGCTATACATCGTGCAAGGCCGATCATGATGAGCCCAACCATGTATTCCGGATAACTTGGTAACAGCAGGATAGCGAGAAAGAACATCAAGATGGGGCCGATAATCCAGTTCTGGACCAGGGATAGCCCCAGGACCTTCCAATCACGAAATACGTCGCCGAGCTCTTCATATTTAACTTTGGCCAAAGGCGGATACATCATCAGGATAAGCCCTATGGCAATTGGGATATTTGTCGTACCCACCTGGAAATATTGAATGATTCCTTCTACTTTGGGGAAAAAGTAACCGGCGCCAACTCCCGCCACCATTGCAAGAAATATCCATAGAGTAAGAAACCGGTCAAGAAACGATAATCTTCGAACGACTGCGTCCGGCATGGCATCGCGTCCTTTCTCTTTCCAAGAAATTTCCCATCGTTCCGGGCCGTTGATGGGTTGCGTTGGTTTCTAAGGGGCTGGCTCCTACTACGTATCGAACTGGAACCTTCCCAGGTATTCTTCCAGCTTACCCTTGTTCTCGTCTCCGAGTTCGGGACAATCCTCCGGTCCTTTCAGCCCTTCGACCGCCCTGAGGGCAAACACCATGCAAGTCGGCTCGCCGCATTTTCTGCAATTCGTTTTGGGCAAGACCCTCATAATCTCCATCATCTGGGGCACGGGTGGTGCGTCAAAACTAGGCTCGATGTTCTCCCGGTTCTCCCACGCCTCGTTTATCTCTTTCTTGAGCCATCCCAGAATTTTTTCAGCCTCTTCTTCGTCGTTGAGCGCGTTCACAAATATCTCGCGAGCGTGCAAGGTGATTAGCTTACCGTAAACCCTCAGAGTCAGGGAGACAGGGGATTTGCAATAATCGCCGCCTCCCATAGACGTGTTTAGATATGGCAGTGCCTCGGATATATCCTGGTCCAGGTGAGCCACGCAATGTACTGACTGAAAACTCGGGTTGCATTTCGGCAGGAACATTTCCTTCGTGTATCCCTGTAACAACATGGCATTGTCTCCTTGCGCGATGGAATGATACAGCCCGTCGATTCAGGTCGAGACGACTTATAACAGTTCGCTCTCAAACGAGTGAGAACCCGCAAACAGCGAACCGCACTGACCTGGCACCATGACGGTTCTCAGGTCAGTGGCACCCAACATCCGTTCCTGAGGTCCTGGGTGCCGTCCCGCGTCCCGCGGGAAGCTTTGTCAGATCCGTGCCGTATTCATGATTTGGTATCCAACCGATATCACTTTCTTGAAAGCAAATCGGTATTACCGCTCTCCCCTATTCCTTAGCCCCGTGCGCTTTCAGAAAGGCCACGAGTTCCGGATTGCCCTTGGAGCTCTTAGACGCCATGATCAGAGCCGTCACCCCATCCTTAGCCTTGACGTTTATGTCGGCTCCCTTGTCCAGTAGCAGCTTCACCACTTCTATCTTGTTGTACAGGCAAGCGCCCATTAGCGGGGTAATGCCAATGCTATTCTGTTCGTTGACATCAGCTCCTTTATCTAGGAGATACCGGACCACGTCAGTGCGGCCCAGTACGCAAGCCGCCTTCAAAGGGGAATTTCCCCCCGCGTCTTTGCCATTGACGTCGGCGCCATGGTCCACCAGAAACGTCGCCATCTTCATGTCTCCGTTCAATGCAGCAAAGATGAGGGGAGACAAGCCGGATTCACCAATTGTATTGGGCTTCGCTCCTTGTTCAAGCAGATGCTGAACCGTTTTGAGGTCGCCCTTCTGTGCGGCTTGGGTCAAAGCCGGGTTCAAATCGTCGGCAGCCCCGACTGAGCCGGCCAGCACTCCGCATAGCACCAATGAGAAAATGCTAAAGATAACGATCAAGTTTTTCATCATACAGCCCTCTCCAGTTGGTAAAGCCTTTCTATAGAATAGGATTGTTAACTGAGGGGTCCAAAATGCCGAATACCTCGGCTATCTCATTGCTTTTTTTCGCGTGGAATCGCTGCCCTGTGCTGCGATGGCTATGTGAACATCAGAGGAGACAGTTGAGGCCAGGTCCAAATCAGGTTGACGAGTCCCAGCCTGTTCTCGTCGTCGGCCTATTCCGCTCCTCGTCTGAATCATTTCGGCGATGATGGCAACAGCTAACTCCTGAGGAGTCTCTCCCCCGATGTGAAGTCCAATCGGCGAATGCACACGCCGAAAATCTTCCTCGCTGAACCCTTCCTTGAGCAGCGTTTGGAACACCACTGCTGTCTTGCGCCTTGAGCCTATCATTCCGATATAGCGTGCAGGTGTCCTCAAAGCTTGCTCCAGGACGGCCTTGTCATAGGCATGTCCTCTCGTGACAATAATGAGGTAGCTATCGTCGTCTATGGGCAGATCAGACAAGGCGCCTCCGTACGAATCTAGGACGATAATCTCGTCGGCCTCGGGAATCTTTACGGACGACGCGAATTCGGATCGGTCATCAAGCACAATCACTTTGAAATCAAGGAACGAGGCAAAACGCGCGACCCAAACACCTACATGTCCGGCGCCAAACATATAGACTGTACCAGTAGGTTTGATCCACTCGAGAAGAACAGGACATTCCCATCCAGCAAGCTCAGTTAATTGAGCTGCCTTCAGCGCGCGTCTACGGCGCATGGACTCGATCAAATCGAGGCACTCAGGGAGTTCCCCTATCCGAAGGCCCGTCCTATCCATCAGAGAATGGTTGAGTCGGTACGAACTGGAGCCCCCGACAGGCATGGGGACCTCGGAGACAAGATAGGCGGAACCTTTGGTTTGCGTAATATCCGCGAGGCATCGGATGATTTCGTGAAACAGGACGTTGTTGCCATCAACGTACTCGACCAGGACATCCCCTTCTCCTCCGCAAACCATTTCGCCGGCGCAAAAGGAGAAGACCTCTCGATATGAGGTCCTTGTCTCGATAGCACTGAGTGCCAACTCCCTCACCCTTGCCTCAAACGATCCCCCTCCGATGGTTCCTACCATTTTCCCTGCCTCATCAATCAAGAGGCGGGTCCCAACATCTCGGGGGCAGGAACCGTTTACGGCGAGGATGGTGGCCAGAGCCAAAGGTCGGCCTTGAACCAGTTGTTCAGTTGCAGTCTTCCAAATTTCTGACATCCTCGTGCTCCCTTAAATCCAGCGACACTGTTGCCTGCGGTACGGATTGCACATAAGCCAAGCTCTTCAAAATTACTAATTTGCAACTTGAGCTTGTGCCTGTGTGACCCAGTCTTTGATTCTTTTCGTGGGTGGAACCGTGCCCATTGCAACTACCTTTTCATTGATCATAAGAGCGGGCGTCCGGACAAAGCCGTACTTTACGATCTCCTTCAAATCAGTCACATGTTCAACGGATGCGGGAACGTCCATCTCAGTTAACACTTGCTTTACAGTCTGCTCCAGTCGATTGCACTGGGAGCACCCCGGACCGAGAACCACAATGCGCAATGATGTTACCGGGGCTTCTTTGTACGGCTGGCCCAGGAATTTCCTGAACTCCCTGAGGAATGCCTCACGATACTCTTGCATCGCCCCACTCTCGCGATGTAGTTCTTCTCGGATAATCTCTGCAGCAGGGCATCCTGGATCTCCTCGTCGGCCCTCTCCGCATGAGACAGGGCAATTTCCTCGATTGCCTCTTTCAGTCCCCTGAGACCGATCTTGTCGCCACCAACCCAAATTTGACTTCCGTCGTCAGCCATTTCCGAGCACCTCTGCACCATAGCTAGAATGCGAATCCAATACTTGGAAACAGCGCCCCAGCGGCAATGTAAATGCCCACAGCAGCGAGAAGCGCTCCCGCAGCCTTCTTGAGTACTAGGTTAGCGACATGCATTCGCGTAGAAGTTATGAGATGTTTGGCCGCTCCCGCGGACGTTCCGACTGCGAGGATGAGCAAGCAATGGCCGATGCCGTAGAACAGCATCATAATACCGCCGAAAAGCGGTCCTTTGAGAGGAATAACGCTTACGATCAGGAGCAGGGCCGGACCCGTGCACGGAAGCGACACGAGACCGAACATGAAACCGAACAGAGCGGCCCCGAGATAACCCGTGTACCTGGGCAGCTTGTCCTGTGAGATCGGCAGTTGGATGTGGAAAATGTCCATGAAATGTAGGCCAAGCAGAACACAAATCGCGGCCACTACGTACACCATGTAATCGGATTGCAGGAACGGAGCGGCAGCCAACCCCACACTGAAGAGAACGGCCAGCTCTACACTGAAGCCCAGAATGAACACGAGTGAAAACAAAAATGACTTCCATGTGGTCACTTCTTCATCCATACCGCCGATGAAGCCGATCAGAAGCGGGACCATCACTATTACGCAGGGATTCATCGCTGTGAGCGCTCCCCCCGCAAATGAACCGCCCCCTGCCAACCAAATGCTACCCGAAGAAACCCACTGTTGAACGACGGCGAATAATGACTCCATGTCTAGACTCCTTGGTTCAATTCACAACCTTGACCAATTTTCTGATGAAGGACTCAAGATTGTTGAGGTTTACTGTGTCTTGAGAATCCCTGAGCCGGGCCGTCCGAGCCCGGATCAGGGATGTCTCCGAAGGTATCGCTTGTCCATCTCGCTACCACGGCCTCCCTTGTGGTGCCTTAGCCTGAGGTACCGGAGCCGGAGTAGCCCCCTGCGTTTGGCCAGGGACGCCCATCTTGGCAAAAATCTGCGCTATTTGTTCACGTTCGAGTGTGCCCTCGTTTCTGAAGAACTCTTTCCCGGTGGGCAACAGAAATACTTGAGTGGGCATCATACGAATCCTGAAATCCCTTACCAAAGCTTTATTGGCGTCCATATCAACCGGCATGACGAACGCCTTGCCTGCATAAGCTTTTGCCATGTCCCTCAAAATCGGTTTCATGTACTTGCACGGTATGCACCAGCCTCGTCCGAATTCCAACAGTATAGGCACATGCTTCGACATCAATGTCTTTAGATCAATTCTTCCCTCAGCAGCGTAACCCGGTGAAATAACGATCAATGAAGCCATTATGAGGCCGAACACTACTGCCACACCTAGTTTTTTCTGCATCACGAAAACCTCCATGCTTTTCTTATTCAAATTCTTCGATTGAGATTATCTATTGACACCCCTCTCGCGGCATCGAGGAACGCCAAATTTGGAAATGCCAGTTTGTCTTCAATTCCGACGTCACGCGATAGCTCGTGCATGCGGGCCCAGGACTCAAGGCACGTGCTCTTCGCTCGGATTCAAGGAGCTCAGTCAGGGTTGTTGATCAGGAATCAGATCAAAAGAACGCAGGTAAGCCCAAGGGGAGCAGGAGAATAAAAGCGCGCACTACTCCCCAAGTCTATCAATAGCGGAGTGCCTCTTGCTGCAACACAGTGACTCGTGAGATGAGGAATGAGAGTGTCACAGCGAGCAGATTTCGATTGGCGTTGGAATTCGCTGAACCGGCCACCGGTCGGATCTGAGGTGATAGCGGCACGGGGAATAGTTGGGCACTTATGCTTCTTGCAGCAACAATTGGAATTCCCGCCTTGGCCCTCGGCAGTACCCAGAGGCATGCCGGAGACTTCACCACGATCATGAGATGCAGTGACCCTGAGGGCAAGGGGGTCAATTCCAATAACACGAAGCGGACGAAGAATCTCGCGGGCGCAGAAGAAACCCTGTCCCCGTCATGAGTTGGCAACCAAGCACCAGAGCCATGACGAGACCTGTTGAGCTTTTGTGTGCACCGATATTCTTCATGCTCCAACTATCTCACAGTCGGCATATAGCCTCGTTGTCGTACGCCCCGGCTCCTTCCGTTTTTGCCGAGTCCTCCGATCAACGATCCGTGGCAAGTTACCGTATCCTGGAGGCATTCCTACCACAGCACCCCACCACAGTCAAGTCCGAATCATCGAGAGACCAACCATTTTCAACTCTGCTCTGTGTTCCGCTTAAGAAGACAACCAGTTCAAGATTTCTGATTCCTTGGGTACTTTGCCGGCCACCTTGACTTCGCCATCTACTACCAAGCCAGGAGTCATGAAAACACCGTGTTGGGCAATCACCTTGAGATCCTGGACATAAAACACTTCCGCATCCAAACCATGCTGCTTGACTACGTCCTGAACCAGGTCGTAGAGTTTGTGGCATTTTGCTCAGCCCACGCCTAAAACTTCTACCTTCTTCATTAAGTCCTCCGTTCGTGACACCGCAACAGCGGTTTTGTTTTATTATACCTTGAGCGATCGCAATTCCCGCGATTCGTGCTCATCTTTTTTTCTGTACAGGCCAAGACACCGGATCTGATCCGCACAGAACTATAACGGCCGCTCACCCCTGAGTGCCGGCGCGACGTAAAACATATCCCTCCGCTCCCTGTGCAATTTCTTCGGCCAACGCAAACTCCTCCGTACTTAGCTCACCTAGTTCAAATGATGCTCCCAGCGCTTCGCTCAGCCCTTCTTTGATCGCTGCGCCTACCTCGTTAGGCCCTACGTGTACTCCCAAAATTTCCCCTATGGAGGTGACTTTCCTGCGAAGTTCCAGACGAAACATTTCTAGAGAATGACCGTCAGACAAAAAAATTTCGGCCAGACAATCAATCTGAGGTTCAATTGCCAGCGAACCGTGCTGGAGGACAGAAGAGCCAATCCAGGTCTGGGCACTGCCTACGAACTTTTTCCCGCGGCACACGATTTCTCCAGCAGCAGGACGCATAAAGCACACCGCTGGAAGGGAAGACTTACTTTTTCCTATGTATGCGTCTGCCTCAATTCCCAAGGACCGTAAACCGATCACCAGTCCTTTGCTGATAAGTTGGTACGCACCGTCGGCAGAGAAAGGGATGCCGTCATGCACGCCGCCGATTACTGCGTAGGTCAAGTCACCCAGATGCAAAACGGCGCGGCCCCCGGTAGGCCGGTGGACCACATCCAGGCCCCAGCGCCGACATGCAATAGGGTCAGGACCTCTTCTCCTTTGAAAATAACCAAGCGAAACCGCCGGCGGATTCCATTGGTACAGGCGTAATGTCGGTGGAGACTTCCCCTCAGCGTGGAGCTTTAGGAGAGCCTGATCGACAGCCATGTTCATTGTTCCGGACGAGATGCCGGTAAGTAACCGCCAAGTTCTCACGACAACTCCTTGAAAAACGTCGAAGCATCATAGGAACTGCGCACCAGTGGACCCGAGGCTACGCTCCGAAATCCCAGATCTAATGCGAATCGCCGCCAGGTGGCGAACTCTTCGAGTTCAACATAACGGGCTACAGGAGCGTGCTTAAGGGAAGGAGCAAGGTACTGGCCTAATGTTAGCATGCTGCAGCCCGCTTCTCTCAAAGCCCGTAAAACATTCTCCACCTCGGAGGGTTGCTCCCCCAAACCCAGCATGAGGCCGGACTTGGTTACCATGTCTGGATCTATGTCTTTGATGTTCTTGAGAATCTCCAGGGACCGTTCGTATTTCGCCCTTGGTTTTATCTTCCTGTGAAGTCGCGGCACCGTATCAAGGTTATGAGCCAAGATATTCGGCCCCTCCTGCACTACCTCAACCAATGCTTCGTGTGATCCTCCGAAGTCCGGTATGAGCAGCTCAATCGTTGTCCCTGGTGAGTGCCGGCGCAATGCTTTGACTGTTTGAGCGTAATGACTGGCGCCCCCGTCGGGCAAATCGTCTCTCGTTACGGAAGTAATTACCGCGTGACTGATGCCCATTTCAGCGACTGCTAGGGCCAACCATTTCGGCTCATCCTTCTCGGGAGGTGTCGGGGACTTGCCGTGTTTGACAGCACAGAATGCACAGCCCCTGGTACACACATCCCCCAAAATCATGAAAGTGGCTGTATGGTTGGAAAAGCACACCCCCCGATTGGGGCATTGTGCTTCCTGACACACGGTGGGCAATCCGAACTTGGCCAGGAGCTGCGCGGTCTCTTGGACCCTTTTCTCGCCCAAGCCCCGCTTGGCCTGTGTTACTTGCCGGATCAACCACGTAGGGGCGCCTTGCTTCATTGTCTCACCTCTTCGGGCGGGATGTGGATAGCCTGGCAGTGCAACGCTTGGGCTGTTTCCAGCACGGCTTCAGATAGAGTAGGATGCGTATGGATTGTGTCCATGATGGCCTTGCTCGGCAAATTCCCTCGCATGGCCACGGCAATCTCGGCTACCAAATCGGCAGCATGGGCTCCGATGACGTGACATCCCAATATCTCGTCAGTTCGGGAGTCAACAATAATCTTGACCAACCCTTCCAGTTCTCCTATGGCCTGAGCCATCCCCAGGGACTTGAAAGGGAACCGAGCAACTTTGATGGGGTGATGCGATGCCGCCTCCTCTTCCGACAGGCCTACCGCTGCATATTCGGGCAGGCTGAAAACACACCGAGGAATTACACGATAATCCATTTTGCTCGCTCGGCCCAAGGCGTGTTCTGCTGCGCAGATGCCTTCCGCGAAGGCGACGTGGGCCAAAAGCCAGCCCCCGATTACGTCTCCGGCAGCGTAGAGGCCCGGAATATTGGTTTTGAGATGCTCGTCCACCACAATTCTGCCCTTATCCATCTCCACGCCCAATTCATGCACGCCGATTCGATCTGGATTGAATCTTCTGCCTACCGCCTGGATAATGGTGTCGGGGGTCAATTCCGAGCCGTCTGAGAGTCTTACGACGAAGCCCTCGTCGGTCACATCCACTGAAACCACTTGTATCCCGCAGAAAACCTTGACTTTGCGCCGCTGCAGGATGCCTTGGAGATATGTTGATATTTCGGAATCTTCGACCGGTAAGAGTCTCTCCATAGCTTCAATTATAGTTACCTGACAATTTAGCTCGCGGAAGATTGCCGCCATTTCCACCCCTACCGCTCCGCCCCCGACGACCATCAGGTGCTTGGGTAGATAGGTGATGTCCAGCACCTCGTCGGCTAAGAAAACCCGCGGATCGGATGGAATTACAGACAGGCCCGCTGGACTGGAACCACTTGCGATAACTATTTTCGCTGCTTCCACGGAGTGGACCTCCCCATTCTTTTCCACCTCGATCCGGTTCGGAGAAATCAGCCTCCCTTGGCCTTCTACCAGAGCAATGCGGTTGGCCTGAAACAAACGTTCGATGCTGCTCCGCAATCCTGCCACGATCCGTGCTTTGCGGGAAATTATTGCTCTGATATCCGGGGTGGGGCTAAGTTGATGGAATCCATATTCGCGGGCCCGACGAACAGACCTGGCTACCTCAGCAGAGGCTCGCACCGCTTTGGTCGGAATGCAACCCCAGTTCAGGCAAACGCCTCCCACGAACTTGGCTTCAACCACTGCAACCCTAGCGCCCAGTTGAGCTGCTCGGATTGCGCCTTCATAGCCGGCCGGTCCTCCTCCGAGAAACGCTATGTCAAACTTTTCTCCCATGGGGTACTTCTTACTCGACGACAATGGTCGGTTGGACGACCAGTTCTGACTTGAGGGACTGGTTAATGGTCGAGTATTTGAGAGCCATATCCAAGGCACGCTTCACTACCTCTACTACTCCCGGCTTCTTGCTCCGGACGACCAGTTTGGGGCGCAATGTTATTCTCTTAAAATCCGAAGTCTGGTCTATAAACTCCTCGACTTCGCCCACAGCCTCACATTCGAGGGAAATCAAATCGATCTTGAAGCGCTCCATGGCCCAAACCACCATCTCGTGGTAGCAGGTATTGCTCGCTGCCATAAAAGCATCTTCCGGGGTGAGTATGTTGGGCAAGCCGTACAGAGCAGGGGGCGCAGAAAACTCCATCTCTACACCATTCCCGCACCACGTGTATCCCTTATGTTCGCCGCGCCATTCTACGCGATTGGTATAGGTAGGCATTTATCTTCATCTCCGTTCTAAGTCGTTTGAATTCTCTTATTCTTGTGTTTCAAGATTTCTTTACCGTAAATCCAGGGACCTTCGTGAGAAACTCTGTGTCCATAGGCTTCTCTTGCCTCAGAACAACCACTTCGCTGCGAGGCTCGCCAGCACAATAGCCGCGGCAGCGAAAAGGATATAAGGAGCCCCCTTGATTTCCTCGGTCGCATGCTCATCGGTATGCCTCGAAGTACATCCTGAGCAGTCGTTACACGACGGTCCAGGTTCGTTGTTCATGTGAATCTCCTGAAAATTCTAATTCGCCTGTCCCTTCATGCCTTACTTATATTCGGTATTTCGAGCAGGCAACTGAAACATCAGTGTCGAAGGCTCATTTGATTGCCATGCCATCAGTGTCAGGCCACAGAGTTCGCAAAGACGAACACAACCTCACCTTATTATTGCAAGACCTCATCCACAGCTTTGGCGATTTCCTCGGCCACGGCTTGTACAGCGGCATTTTCCTGAGAGCCGGGATGGCGTCGGTTTGAGAGGCCGTCAATTCCGTGCTTCTCCAGGATATCGGGGATGAGCAGGGACCTGTTAGGTTTTCCCGAAAGCCTTTCAGTGGATTTAGCCGCACACAGTTTCTCGCAACCATCCACTGTGATTGTTGGGAATTTGCTCGCAAACTGCCGTTCGTCTTTTCCTCCTGCGATAAACAACGGGAGGCAGATAGTCACGGTGAGGCCGGGCCTCAGTTCATCCAGGACTTTGCGGCAGGCGATTCGAGATACTGTTCCACCAGGTAACTCCTCGCCACTGCATGATACGATCCCTACTTTGAGCACCTTGATTTCCATCACTCATTCCTCTCTGCCGCAAGTCTGTCCACTTCCTCTGCTATCTCCTGAGCAGCCAGCGCTGCAAGCTGTTGACCCGCGTCGTTTAACTCAACGATTCCCTCCGGTTTGAGATCCTTGTGATTTTTGTAGAAGTCAATCGCCCTGTGGGCCTTGGAGACTGTCACCCCAAGGGATTCCACATTCTTTCGAGCACAATCGAACGGGCACCCATCAAGGGTGATTACCGGGTTCTCTGTTACAAGTTTCTTGGCATCCGGATCTTCGATCATTAAGAGAGGGAGGCAAGTGGTTACAGCCACCCGGGGCCGCAGACTTTCGACGAGTTCGTACGCCGCCTCCCTGCCGACAGAACCGTATACCTTTCCGATCCCGCTGCAAGGCAGGACCACAACTTGCTTCTTGTTTGTCATGTCTTTTTCTTCATCTCCTCTTGGATTTTTTCCTTCATGAGCTCGAGGTACCCATTCCCGTCCAGAAGTTGACCGCGGTCTTTTTCCAGGCCGGTCAATTCAATCTTGTATATCCAACCTTCACCGTACGGGTCCTGATTGATTAGATATGGACTGGCCTCCATTTCGGGGTTTACCTCGACTATCTTGCCTGTTACCGGCGAGATCATGCCGAAAGTGGCTTTAATCGTCTCGATCTTTCCGAGTTCCTGCCCCTGTTTCACCTCTGCGCCGGGCTCTATCGTCTCCAGAAAAGCCACATCGCCTTTACTCTTCTGCAGGAAATCGGATAGCCCTACTGTGGCCACGTTGCCGTCCACGGCGGCCCAAAAGTCATCCCCGTTGTACAGGTAACCCACCTTTACCGTGAAGACAAACTTGTCGTATGTCGTTTCCAAAAATTCTTGCACGTTTCTCTCCTTTCGTTACGCTAAAATATTGCCGACTTCCTCCACGATCTTGTTGACAGCGATATACCCTGCATACTTCGGCTCACCGTCAACGAGGACCAAAGGAGGAGGATACTTGCCGGTCACCAAGAGTTGCCCTGATTCGCTGGCTTTCTCTTCAGGCGATTGGCTCAGATCGATGTATTCCACGCTGGTCTTACCTGGATAGGTTGCTTCCAGGTCGTCCTGTAACTCCTTTACCTTTTGCTGGAGCATCTTCACGTACTCAGGATTAGCTCCGGGGCTGCCACAAGTCGCGCAGCCGCCACCGCCGGCCATATTGAGAATTTTCACCGTTACGAGATGTTTGCCTTCCATGGGCGTGCTCTCCTCTGCAAATAGCTTTTTCTTTCACGTTTGCCGTCTCTAAAGGCAAGTGATTTCCACTCCTCTTACGGTGGGATGACCAGCCCGCATTCTTTCAGAACTCCAGTGAACGATCTGAAGGGAATCGTGGCCAGTTCATCGAAAGCTTGCGCTACAACAAATGACAATTTCTTATTCAGATATCAGCTTTCGTTCCTGAGACTATTTCGTATTTGTCGAAATCCTCAAATACTAAATGCCAAAATTTAACCTCTGTGCCTCTCTCTTTGCTCCCCGGTCATCGGCTCCCCACGAGGATCATGCCACAAGCACCGAACGCTGATCTTCAAGCCTTTTGATTACAACGTCTTCCACGCATCGTGCAAAATCAATGGCGCAAGGCATGGTAAGTCTGTACATGATCTTGAGCCCGTCCCGCCGATCCGCGACGAGACCGGCCTTTTTCAAGATAGAAAGATGCTTGGAAACATTAGAGATCTCAGTTCCTACATGGGCCACTATATCGCAGACGCACATTTCCCTTGTTTCAAGGAACTCGACAATTCCCAGGCGAATAGGGTGCCCCAATGCCTTGAAAACCTCGGCTTTTAAGCGGAGCCTTTCGTTTTCTCTTTCATTCACTCCCATGTTGATCTCTCCATTCCGCCAATTGGTTAAATAGTAAATGATGAATCTTCTCTCGTCAAGAGTTCTTTTCAGGTCCGCGATAACATTCTTGCTTACGCATGGAATCGTTGGCCTTTTATCATTCCGAGAGGCGAAATCCAATGTCCTGCGAAAAGCAATCCAAATCGTGCCTAGAAGAAAAGATCGCTTTCCGCGGGACGTTGGGTCGATTCCAAGCTGCGGCCGGAAGCAACTGTCGCAAAACGATTTTGAGCGCGGAATCGTCCGATCTCGGTACACGCGCTGAAGCCGCCGGGTTGCTTTCAGTCGCCCCTGTGGGGCTCAAACACAGATCGTTCCCGGAGGAACATTCGATAGTAGCCGGTCCCGCGCGGAACGCGGGCTCTCATTCCTCTCAATTTCTGTCGGCACACGGGGAAGCTACTGACCGAGATTGCAGAGATTTCGGCCCTGCGAGCTTTCCAGGCGATCACAGCAATGTTGACTGGGTACGTAAAATCCGGTAGTGACCTTAAGCCTTGATACGCGGAACTCGTACTGCGGGACATGAACTCTGTGAAGGAGAGTATCGGCTTGAAACTTCAGTACAAATTGGCAATTGCAGCAACGGGTCTGGCGGCCGCGGTGGTGGCATTCAGCTCCGGCACTAATCATAATTTGGTGGATACATTGACCCTTGCCGCGGGATCGGGCGATCTCTCCAGTGTCGGGGCTATTCTAGATCGAGGCGCCTCTGTTGACGGCTGTGACCGGGAAGGGAAAACGGCCCTGATGCGTGCTTCCCGAAACGGGCACAAGGAGATGATAAAATTCTTGCTGCAGAAAGGGACTCAGGTCAATGCAAGAGGCAAATACGGCAAAAGCGCCTTAATGCCGGCATCGGCAGCAGGTCACAACGAAGTGGTAAAACTGCTCTTGGACGCCGGGGCCGAGATCAACGCAAGAGACCGGTACAGCCAAACCGCTTTAATGTGCGCGTCCCTCAGAGGCCATGTGCATGTTGTCGAAACCCTTCTGGCCAGGGGTGCGGATATGAACGTCAGGTCCAGAAAAGGCTTCACGGCAATGAGTCTCGCATCTGAACAGGGCCATGCAGAAGTGGTGGAGCTCTTGTTCAAGAAACAACCCGATCGGTATTTTTGTGATTTTCAGGTGGAACATGCCAGGTATCAGTAGAATCGGATGGAATGAAGGCCCGCACGGATGGTTATCCTCAATGCCGGGCCCGAAAAATTGCACTCCAGAGCAACCCGGGAGGTGACATGTGAAATATCCTGTCCTTGCCGCCAGACTGTTCATCGGAGGTCTGTTCATCTATGCTAGTGTCTACAAGATAATCGATCCGGCGAGCTTCGCGGTTTCTATACGGAACTACATGATAATTCCGGCTGCTTGGAGCAATGTTGCTGCCCTGACGCTGCCCTGGATCGAAGTGCTTGTCGGGACATTCTTAATATTCGGGATACAAACAAGACCGTCTGCGTTGATCACGACAGGAATGCTTGCAGCTTTCCTCGGCGCTTTAGTATATGCATACCACATCGGGCTTGATATTGACTGCGGTTGCTTTTCATCGGCAGTCACTTCCGGCGGTCGGATAGGAATCACCCACATTGTGAGGGACGCAGCGCTGGTCCTGGTATCCTTCTTTATTTTGGTGTCAGACCGCGGCAACTTCAGTGTTTTGAGGCATCGGCGCTCGAGTTAGACCGCACGAACCTGGAGGTGGGAACCGCGGCCTATGAACACGCACATAATAATTGAGGTTTCATTGGGGGGCCCCGAAAGCGTTAATGGATGCCGGCGCACGGAAGACCTATGGCCGGGTGGCCTTCTAATGGTAAGACAAACACCTTAGCCGTCAATTGTTGATGGCGGGCAAGATGCCCACCCTACTGACTCTAATCCCGGGGGACGTCCGTCCCGAAGGTCGTTTGTGATACCGATTCGCCGTCGAGCAAGTAAGAATCCTAAAACAGGACGTGGGGGGGCGGTCCCGCCCAGGCAGGATCGCCTGTCCTGCGTTCCGCGCGATCACTCCAGACTCCGATCCGGGGTATGTAGGGGCGGACCCGCGTGTCCGCCCGAGGCAGACACATAGGTCTACCCCTACAATTGATGCCCGCATACGCGGACATGACGATATGTAGGGGCGGGTTTCAAACCCGCCCCTACCGGAAACACAGTATCACCTGCTTGAAAGCGAATTCCTATAAAAATCCCTCCGGCGATAGGCCGGCAATAAAAAAGGACGACTCGCGCCATGGCGAATCGTCCCTTGTGATGCAAAATTGATGAGTTCTGCGCCTATTGGGCTAGTTGCTCCTTGACCGAAAGGGCCACCTTGTACAGGATGGTGAGTATCAAGAAGCCCAAGGCCCACACACCCAGGGTTATCGACATTTCAGTCGGGGTCGGCACATACTGAGTTATAGTGTTAAACGGCGAAGGGATGAAGCCCGTAAGGACCAGTGTGATGCCCTTCTCTATCCACAGAGAGACAAAGACGAACACGCATGCTATGGGCAAGACTTTTTCGCTGTTTCGAGTCCTGGGGTTGACCAGCAGAATCACAGAAAGCAGGCCCAACACCGCTGAAGTCCACATCCAGGGTGTGAGGTTCGAATGTCCGCGCAGGCCCCAGAAGAGGTAGTCGAAATTCTCCATGTGTTCGGGTATCCGGCTGTAGAATACCGTGAAGATTTCGCACAGGACGAAAAATACGCTGATGACCATCGCGTAAGTGACGATCTTTGACAGAGTCTGAATGGCTTCCCAACCCGCATCAAACTTGGTGTACTTTCGCAGAAAGACACATATTAGAATTAGGAACGCTGGACCTGCGGCAAACGCGGAGCCAAGGAACCGCGGAGCCATAATAGCCGTGAGCCAGAATCCTCTCCCGGGCAGACCGGCATAGAGAAACGCCGTTACCGTGTGAATGCTGATAGCCCAAGGAATGGAGATATATATGAGTGGCTTCACCCATTTGGGAGGGGGTGCATCCCTCCGCTCGGCTCCCAGCACCGCCCAGCCGATCACGATGTTGAGAAAGAGATACCCGTTCAATACCAACAAGTCCCAAAATAGAACCGAATTAGGCGTGGGGTACAGCAGGACGTTGAACGCTCTCCAGGGTTGCCCTAAATCAATGATGACGAACGAGACACACATGGTGACTGAAGCCACGGCCAGAAACTCCCCTAGAATGGTGATCTTGCCGAACACCTTGTAATTATGGAGATAATAAGGCAAGACCAACATAACGGCGGAGGCCGCTACGCCGACGAGAAACGTAAACTGGCCTATATAAAGACCCCATGAAATGTTTCGGCTCATCCCCGTGATGCCCAATCCGTAGCTCAACTGCCTGAGATAGTTAAGAAAACCTATTCCCAGGATGATCAGCAGAAGCAGTACCCATAGTTTGTAGCTTCGACTTCCGGTTAACGCTTTTTCGAGCATGGCCACCTCACAATATGTAATAAACCGATGGTTGTGTTCCTAGTTGGGGTCTGCGCCGAATGGACGGATTCTTGCGAAGTAGTTCGCTGACTTCGGAGTTGGGATCCGCAAGATCACCGAAATTCAATGCCTTGTATTCCTTGCAAGCATCCACGCAAGCCGGGATAAGGCCTTTAGCCAGCCTTTCATCGCAGAAGGTGCACTTTTCCACAACGCCGCGCATCCGCGTTGGATATTCGGGATTCAACTCAGTTTTGATAAAGGGACGCGGATCCCTCCAGTTCAAGTTCCGCGCGCCATAGGGACAAGCAGCCATGCAGTACCGGCATCCGATACACCTGTGGTAGTCCATCATGACAACGCCGTCCGCACGCTTGAACGTGGCCTTGGTTGGGCATACACGTACGCAAGGAGGATTGTCGCAATGGTTGCAAAGGATGATGAAGGGAAGACCCTTCATGTTTTCCTTGACATATTCCCTCATGAATTCATTTTCGGCATCCGGAAAAGCATTATCAAATGGAGTCTGCCAGATCCATTTGACCTCGTGCTTGGGATCGGGCATAGTAGGGACATTGTGGGTGCGGTTGCAAGCATCCACACAGAGTCTGCAACCCTCTTTTGCCTTGAGGCACTTCTTTTGGTCCACCACCATGCCCCATCTCTTACCCTTGAGGGCTTGAGGACCGATTACGTATTCCGGCTGCCCACCCTGGGCAACGGCATCGACCAGCGGCTTAGCCGCCAACCCCAACACGGAGAGACCGGCGACCTGTAAGAATCGTCTTCTTGTGCTATCCATCACTTATTGCTCCTCCCGGCCTCTTTGGTCTCTTTAGGCGCGATATGGCAATTCCAACAATCGGGGGATGCCCCCATATAGTTGTGGCATCGATCGCAAAACTCGGCCTTTTTAGTGTGGCACTTGGTACAAGTATTCTGAAGGCTGATGTCGTACTTTTTGCCGGTGGAACTGACATAGACTCGCTGGTTTTCCCGCACTGCATGGTCTCGCCAGGTGGCCAGCAACTGCATGTGAGAAGATTTCATGTAAGGCGTCGGCTCCACACACGCTTTCTCGGTCGTCCCAACCTCGAGCTTGGGAGGCACGGATGCTTTCCCCCTGTTGTACCAGAAAGCGGACGTGACCAGCACAACAAAGATGATTAGCCCTATGGCGATTTTCACTCCGTTCATCACTCGTCATCCTCCTCTTTCAGAGGTTCGCCACGCAGATCGGTGGTTCTCTCCTTCTGACCGGTCATGACCAGTGCATTGGCAACCAGTTCGTGTATGCCACCGACCGTCACGTCCGGCGCCCAGTAGTGCATGAGAGCCGTCAATGTCGCTCTGTCAATGGCGCACATGCAAAGAAGCCGGTTCACGTCATACTTTTTTTGAACATGTCTAACGGCGCTTGCCCTGGGAAAACCGCCTCTCATCCTCATCTCGATATTTTCATCGTTGCCCAAGCCGGCCCCGCCTCCACAACAAAAAGTCTGCTCCCTGATCGTGTTCTCCGGCATCTCATGGAAGTTGTTGCAGACATGCTTGATGACGTATCGCGGCTCCTCAAAGAGGCCGGCAGCCCGGGCCGGATTGCACGAGTCATGGAACGTAGCCCTTATCTTGTCGTTCATGCTCGGATCGAGTTTCAGTTTTCCGTTTTTAATAAGGTCCGCGGTGAATTCGGTGATATGAACCATCTTGGTTGACTTGGCGTTTTCGAACTTGGTCCCGGTAATGGGTGAGACCGGTTCCTCTAGAAAATCCGCCGGCCCGTTCATTGTATCCATGTACTGATGAATCACCCGCCACATGTGGCCGCATTCGCCTCCCAGGATCCACTTCACGCCCAACCGCTTGGCATCCGCATATATCTTCGCGTTGAGCCTCTTAATCATTTCATGGGATGTGAACAGGCCGAAGTTCCCACCCTCGGACGCATAAGTGCTCCAGGTGTAATCGAGCCCAAGCTCATGGAACAGCATCAAATAGCCCATGCACGTATACGTCCCCGGGTCGGCAAAGTAATCACCGGACGGGGTTACGAACAGGATCTCCGCGCCTTTCTTGTTTATCGGCAAATTGACTTTGATCCCGGTTATGTCTTCTATGTCGTCCACCATGAATTCCCACATGTCTTTGACTCCATGCGGGGGGATTCCAAGGTGGTTTCCGGTCCTGAAACAGTTTGCCACGGGCTCTTGCACCCAGTTGATGTTGCAGCCGACCAGATTCAAGAGTTCTCTACCGATCATGGTGATCTCAGCCTGATCGATTCCGTAGGGACAAAAGATCGAGCAACGGCGACACTCTGTGCACTGGTAAAAATAGTAGAACCACTCTTTGAGCACTTCTACCGTCAGATCTCTCGCGCCCACCATCCTCCCGAAAAGCTTTCCCGCAGTGGTGAAATCATGCCGGTAAACGGAGCGGATAAGCTCTGCTCGAAGCACAGGCATGTTCTTTGGATCAGCGGAGCCGAGAAAGAACTGGCATTTGTCGGCACAAGCGCCGCATCGCACGCAGATATCCAGAAACAGACGGAAGGACCGATACTTTTCGAGACGCTCCTTGAGCCCCTTTAGGATGATCTCTTTCCAGTTGTCCGGTAGCTTCCAGTCCTTGTCGGCCGGAGACCATTCCCTCGGATTGGGGTAGCCCACGTACTTGAGGTTTTTCGGGGCGGCCGGATAACTGTAAGTGCCGTGCCTGAAATCAACAGGAGTCTCCATCCATGCCGTCTCCGGCAGCCCATCCAAATCTACCTGCATCAATTCTTCCGGTTTGGGAAGCGTGTCTAGTGACATGTTTACTCCTTATCCACCGGGATTCCGGCCTCTTTCATCTTTTCTCTGAAATCGTCCTCGTACTCTTCGTACGAATGTAGCTTTACAGGGTAGTTCCACGGATTGATGTATCTCTCGCTCCGGTTGTTATTTGCCATATTCCTCGTGGGGCTGAGAAAAACCCCCGCCGAGTGCATGATCTTGCTGAATGGGATGTAAGCGAGAAGGACGCTCACCAAGAAAACGTGAACGTAAAAAATCACTCCGATGTTGGCAGGGGGAGCCGCAGGATGAAGCGTCACCAGACTCATGGTTAATTGTTTGACGCTCAGCAGATCCACCTTCCACACGTTACGCATGAGAAGGCCGGAGCCGGCGATTCCCAGGATGAGAAACAGCGGGAAGTAATCCGCGGGAAGCGAAATGTACCGCATGTCCGAAAGCGCCACCCTTCTCAGGAAAAGGTACGTCACAGCGGCGAGAAAAGCGACGTCGGAAATGAAGACGGTAGGTATGAGTAAATGGAAAAAGCCGTCAACTGAGGTGAGAAGGTCAACAAATTGTGGTACAGGTTCGATGAAGAACCGGAAGTGCCTCAAGACAATGATAAGGAATGAATAGTGGAACAGGATGCCGGCAAGCCACAACCACTTGGCTGACGCATAGGTTAGACGGGGGCCCTCTCTCAATTCCGCCCTAGTGTTCCTGAACAGCGAGCGGAAGAGAAGCACTTCCAGCAACATCCGCCCGATCACGCCCCATGTGTTGTAAGGGCTCTCAAGATTGTTTGCCTTTATCCAAGGAAGAGATCGGCCCTGTCCGCAGGTCGAGGGAATTCGAAAGGGAACCGGTATCCTTGCCCATTGCACCACTCGCCAAATAAAGCCCAGGACAAATATGACGCCTGCGGCATAGGGGATGACGACCCCGAACAGAGTAGCCAGTCCCACCGTCCCCACTCCCAGCAGGGCGAGCAAAACCAGGACTATCACTGCGAATAGTGCTAAGAATAGGGAAGACCATGAATTCATCTGCCACCACCTCGATTTATGTTACGCTATTCTTGCTGCCGTTTTCGGGAGCCTGCCAATCTTGCGGCATCCCGTATTTCTGACAGGCCCTTTCCAGTATTCTGGAGGTCCTGTTCCTGATCTCAGTAGCTTTGATCTCAAAAAGTTGTTCTCGGCAGTGCATATAAATGTTGAACGAGAGGAGAGCAAGTCGATCTATTCTCGATTCGATCTTCAATAATTGCCCAAATAACAGATTTTCTCGAATTTCTTTGGCAACAGCCTCCCTAATAGCCGTCTTCAGAAGGAACACAAAGCCAACTGCATTGGCCGGGGAAAAATCCTGCACCGCCCTTATTCGGACAATCTTGTCCAAAGATGTGGCAAACTCGTGGGGTCCGGCGTCTCCGGATTTGAGCAGGCGCTCGTAAATCTCTTCCATCCCCTCGGAAATAGACATACCAACAGGATTGGCGAATCGATCGTTCTGTCTTTTCAAGAACTTCCTTGAGTCAGCGGGATAAGTGTCGAGGGTAAGTTCAAACCATCTTCGCAAAATTACGGTTCGGTTCTTAGCCAGCAGATCTTCCAACATTTCCTGTTTCATGTTTCCTTAGTTTTTGCCGGGACGCTTGATTCCAAAAACATCCACCGTCAGGGTCATCTTGGTGAGGCAACTAACGTCAGCGTCCCGCGAATTCTGCGGTGGACAATTTCTGTCAACTACCCAGTCGCGCGAGAAACGTCTTGGTCGAATCGGTTTCTACACTTGGATCGAGGGTACGCCCGTGGGCAACCCTTAACCGCTGGGACCGGCGACTGACAGTTTTTCTATGATTGGACGCCGACTGCTGGAGATTAGCAATCATGACGGCGAGTTCCGAAGCGGAAGTATACTGGCAGGCACCCAGGGTGTCAAGACTTTTAGAAAAGTTTTTTGGAACGTATTCCGAGTTATATGACCGGCCGCACCGCTGAACCGATCAACAAGCCCACGGGAAAGGTCCTTAGCACGTCCCCCACAGCCAGTGAATCCCCTCCGTAAGCTATCTCGTCGGTAAGGGCATTCCTAAACATAGATGGCGAGCGGCCCGGTAAGATCACTCGGGTGTCTTCCCAGACTCGTGTGCCGAGAGGGAAATCGCCCTCCCCCACCACGGCGCACAAAAATCTTGGAGCTATCGTAATTGCCCAGGTTTCGTCGAACTTCCTCGCGAACGCAATCACGTTGCGCTCAAATCTTCCAATGGTCTTCAACGCGATGTAGTCCCCTTTCTCGAAGACCAGCGGAGCGTTCTTCCGGGTATTGAGTGCCCTATACACCAGAAAGAGCTTGATTCTACCGTCCCGAACGTCAGAAAGAAGCTCGGAAACGAGTCCTGGCAGGTCTGTAGCGGCCTTATTGCAGATGTATTGCGATAACGCGATCCTGCGCTCAAAGTTGACCGGCCGGCGATTGTCAGGATCAACCAGGCTCAGATCCCAGAGTTCCGTTCCCTGGTAGAGGTCAGGGATGCCGGGAGAGGTAATCTTGATAAGTTCCTGCGAAAGGGAGTTTAACATCCCATAATGAGCGATCTTCCTTTGGAAGGGGAGGAAATCCTTCAGGAAAGCGTTTTCTTCCGAAGTGTCGAGAATATCTTCTAGGAAAGCCATGTAAGCAGATTCATAGGGAACATCCGGTTTTATCCATTCGGTGTGTACCTTGGCCTCTCGTACAGCTTTGGTTATGTATTGTTTGATTCTCTCTACGAATTCAGCATACTCGGCCTCTACAAAGGGAAAGGCGCCGATCAAGGTCTGGTAGAGAAAGTATTCGTCATTCTTGTCGGGAACATACATGTCACGGACCCGACTCTTCTTGGATTTGTTGAGCCTACTCCAGTTCCGAACATTGCTTTCCCATTCCCGAGGAATCTCAGAGAGCACGTTTATTCTAGCTCTAACATCTTCACCTCGCTTGGTATCGTGGGTGGAGGTAGTGTTGAATGAGTGCGGCCACTGTTTTTGCCTCTTCCTGTTGAAGCTGTGGAATTCCTTCACTAAACACCCAAACCGATCAGGTCTCCCACCCACTTCATTTAGTGAAATCAGTTTGTTGTAGACATATGATGCGGTATCTTCCAATCCCTTTGCCATAAGCGGCCCTGTGAACTGTTGAAACCTCATGGCAAATCTCAACCATTCGTCCTTCTCTGCTTCATCCAAATACTCAGGGAAATTCAGTAACAGAAAACGCCTGAGGAACTTGAATTCATGTACCAGTGCAGGGTTACCGGCTGTCGCTCTAGCCACGGCTTCTTCAATATACTTCCGGTCATTTCCGGAAACCACACGGTCGTTAATGTAGGTGCGGTAAACCGGGAATGCTGCCAGCACTTCAACGATAGCCCTGCGCAGCCCAAACATTGTTAGATCGCTACCGTGCCGATCACGGCTGGAGATAGTCTTTGCCTCTTGTGCCAGGTTGATAACATCTCCACCCATGTGCTCGACAATGATCAGTCTCTTCTTGTCTCGGAGCAACTCTGCAAAACCGGCTGTGGAGCCAATTAGTTTGAAATAGATAGAGTTAAGTATTCTGTCGTTTCGCGTGTCACAGAATAATCCGTTGGCATAATTCAAGAAATCGTAGCCGGTTGTCCCCTCAACAGGCCATGAATCACACAATTCCTCCTCTGAACCGAGGATCTTCTCTACGACGAGGAAAGTGTCCGGCGCCTTGTCTCTTAGCCGCTGTAAATATCTGCCCGGATCGTACAGACCGTCCACATGGTCGATTCTCAAACCATCGACGGTTCCCTCTTGAACCAGTCTCAGAATAAACTCATGCGTCTGGTCCAAAACTGCCTCGTCTTCGATTCGTAATGATATTAGTCCGTTGATATTAAAGAATCTGCGGTAGTTTATCTCTTTGGTTGCGACCTTCCAGTACGAAAGGCGGAAAACCTGGCTGGAGAGCAGTTCATCGAGAAAGCTGAAACTCTCGGACTTTCCGGTAACTCCGTTGATAATTCGTATGTTTTCATCGAACACTTCGTTAACGTCATGATTTCGTGAATATATGTCCCACAGCATCCGCTTGATGAATCTTATCTCAACGTAGCGATCAACGGTATCTTCCTGAGAAGCCAAGGTTTTTAGGATGTAAAGAACCCCCAGAAGCTTTATGAAGTCGGGATGTTCTTCTCCCAGCCTGTTTCTGAGAGACGCCAAAGTCCTGGAGAATACATTGTGATACGTCTGTATTCTCACAGGAAAAGCCCTGTCGTAGTAACGAACAATCAAACCTTCTTCGCCGTATTCGAGCCTTATCTCCGCGTCTTCGAGAGCCTCCCCGTAAAAGCGTCCAAGAAAAGGGGCAAGAACCCGACCCTTGAGGTTTTCATAGTCGTGCTCCCAATCGATGTCGAAGAATTGGAAGTACTTGGAGCCCTGACCGCTCTCCAAGACATCCATGAGGAGCTTATTGTCAAAAGCAAAGGCCATGTGGTTGGGAACCACGTCTTGAATCCACCCGAGGCCGTTCCTTTTGACTTCGTCGGTCAGGTCAGAGAAATCGTCCTCAGTCCCCAGTTCGGGATTAAGTTGACTGGGATCGACAATATCGTACCCGTGAGGGCTCCCTTTCCTGGCTTTGAAGACAGGCGATGCGTAGATGTCCGATATGCCGAGATCCGCCAGATAAGGTAGAATTCTTCTCAGCGACTGGAAGCCGAAGGCAGGATTGAACTGAATTCGGTAGGTGGCCATTGGAATGTGCATCGGTATGGTGACCTTGTTATGCCTTGGTGCCCAATTTCTTCAATTCGGTAACGTATTCTCGTGTGCCCAATGCGTAAAGTAGGGCCGGCCTCCCCGCGGGACGCGGGGTCGCTCAAGATTCGCGGTTAGAGAGAAAGTGTCTCAAAACTATGTTGATGCCCAGCATCGTGGCACGATTAAGCCTAGTCAGCATTTTCGGTGCCCTCGCCCTTTGGGAGAGGGTCAGGGTGAGGGAATTTCGTGTTACGATTGCGTCCAGTTCAAGAATTTTGAGACAGTTTCGGGACGCCGGCGCTACATTACAAGTGATACCGTACTTCAGGAAATGGACACCTAGCGGATGTCGATCGTCAAATCACGGGCTTACCGACTCATGGAACCACCATCCTCAGATTTTCCGCCAGAGATTCGAAAAGCTCCATCGATCCCGCTGCGCCCGGATCACCTTCGCCCGCTCTTTGCCGCAACTCCCCGCAGACGGCCTCCATGACCTTGTAACAAATGTTTTG
Source organism: uncultured delta proteobacterium (assembly GCA_963789265.1). GTDB lineage: Bacteria > Desulfobacterota > Desulfomonilia > Desulfomonilales > Desulfomonilaceae > CAWBBA01. The sequence continues at coordinate 2,385,423 of CAWBKB010000001.1, forward strand.
CACTTGCCTGAGGTTGACTTGAAAAGGCAATGAAGTAGCCAGCTTGGCCGCAGTATCCAGGGCGCGGAGAATCGTCGTGTCAGCAGGGGCATTCATCAGTTGGCCGCTCAGGGCCTCCATGTTCTTCCTCAGCGCAAACTCTAGGGTATCTGAGTCCAAAGATATGCCGGAAAGACCTGCCTCGTCCAGAAGGGGCTGTATGACCTGAAGATCGAGTGGTAACTCTCCGAACGCTCGGCTGAGCCTGACAGTCAACACATATTCTGCCGCGGTACGCAGCGGCACGGGGATGGGGACCCCAGAATCTCCCAGGAAACGTATCAGAGGGGCGTGGTGCTCGTAGATCTGCCCGTATCCGGCCTCGGCTTCGGCCAGCGTAGGCTCCATGATAAGGCTCAAGACCCGCCGTTGTTCGTCTCGAAAAAGTGACCTCAGCGAGTAAGACGATATTCCGAAATGGTGATCCATTAGCCGAATTATCTCAGAAAATTCGAGCGCGGTCGAAGACCTCACTGAGGTCTGTCGCAAGCGCCTCGAATTTTTCTTCACCCTGATATTCTGTTATTCCGCAGTTTATATTGTGGTCTCCCAGATGCAGAACTCCAAAGACAAGCGTTGAGGATTCCAGAGTTATTCTTGATGTCAGAGTGGAGCGTCCCACCGCGAGCTTGGCGCGGCCTGCTTGGGAACTCTGATAGGCTTCTCGGGTAGCAGAATACGAATATATGGAACTCTCCTCCTCGTATTCCTCGAACAGGGAACTTACTGCGTAGTGACCTCCCACCTTTGTCAAATCCAGAATGGAAGGTCTGATCCACTTTTCGAAAATCACTCGTCCGTCTTGGTGCTCTGGAATATTGCTCTTGGCCTTTTCGAGCAGATTCAGGAACTCCCGCTCCAATTCCCCGCCCATGAGTTCGTTGGCCAATTGTAGCGCCCTGCCCGCGTATTCAATCACTTGTACGGTTTCGATGCCGGAGAGCTCGTCGAAGAACCATCCGCAACTGGTGTACATGAGCATTGTGTGGCGCTGGAGTTCCAGAAGCTCAAGAACCTTTGTTTTGTCAGCCTGAGTGAGATATCGAGTAACATGCTGAGCTAAAAACCTTTCCACATTTTCTGGCGACCGATCTAGAATCACTTCTATGTAGTCGTTTCGCGCCTCCCACGGCTTTTTCAGCAGACTCCCGGCTATTTCGTGATAAGCCGGCGCTATGGAGTCTCTTAGCCAGTCGAACGCTTCCCTGAGAGGGGCCCGCCAGGCTTGATTCCATTCCGGGCGCCCTCCGGAGTTGCATCCACAGTTTGCGCGCCAACGCTCAACTCCGTGGACACAGCTCCAAGAGCTATTGTTGAAGATTTCCACTTCATGAGTGGGCGGGTGCTTCTCAAGATACTCACCATAATTAGTGAGTTCAGCCAGGTTGTTCGCCTCGATGTAATCGAGAGCGTAGGCCAGGGCCATATCCCCGAATCTGTGGTGGTGACCGTAGCTCTCGCCGTCAGTGGCCACCTGCACAATTTGATGTCGAGCGGCCCCTCCGGAAAAGGCTCCCACGAGCCTCTTGGCGAAGGCTTCACCATTGTTTAGGAGCCCTCCGAACGCCACTGCGTGCGAGATGGCACCATCATAAAAGAAAACGCAAATGGACCGGCCGGAAGGAAGCGATATTTGGTAAGGCATAGTCGGGTCAATAGTTCCTCGGCTGACGTCGCGCCACCGTTTTTCCCCAAACCGCCGAACCCTATTCGCTTGCGTCTGTGTCAGAACGATGAACCGAATGCCACATTCGGCCATTATATCTAGGCTTTCCAGATCCACTGCTGTTTCCGGCAGCCACATTCCCTCAGGGTCACGTGAGAATCGCTTTTGAAAATCCTTTATGCCCCAGAGCACCTGCGTATACTTATCGGAGCGATTGGCCAGAGGAAGAATTATATGATTGTAAGCTTGAGCCATAGCGGATCCATGGCCAGAAAACGTCCTCTGACTTTCTTGATCGGCCTCCAGAATCGCCTGGTACACGTCGCCTGCGTTTTCTTCCAGCCAGACCAGCAAAGTGGGACCGAAATCGAAGCTCATTCGGGAATAATTGTTTACAAGCCGGCTGATTCGACCTTCACCATCCATTATGCGAGAGGCCGCGTTTGGGCCGTAGCACTCGGAACATATCCTCTCATTCCAGTCATGGTAAGGATAGGCGGAATCCTGAAGTTCAATTGCCTCCAGCCACGGGTTCTCCCTTGGAGGCTGATAGAAATGACCGTGAATACAAACATACCGTTTCATAGACTCAAATTTCCCCTAGGCCGGTGAAAAGCACAAAGGAATGAGGTGATAGCGTTAGAGAAATCTCCCCATCCGAGGACACCGTTTGGGGAATAGTACCTGCCGGGGCCTGCCCATGCCTCTGCCGCGGAATCCAAGCGCTTGGTCCACCTGCCGGAAGGTAGTGGAACCGAGACAGAAGTCGAGGAATCACCGAAATGAAAGACCGAGGCAGCATGCCCATCAGCGGACCGCCACCGCAGATACACTGCTTTGTGTCGCTCGAATCCGATGGCATCCACTCTGTCGTCCCCGGTCATCTCAGCCACGCAGTTTAAATTCTCACGGAGGTCCAGCAGTTGCCGGTAGAATTCGAGGAGCACGCGATGCTTCCCTTGGCTGCGCAACTCGTGATTCAGTTTAGCCTTCAGAAAGACCGTCTCGTCCTGGGGGTCGAGCGGCTCTCCTTCCCAGCTAAATGCAGCAAATTCCTGTCGTCGTCCTTCTCGGGTAGTCTCGATAAGATAAGGATCCGAATGGCTGATGAAATAGGGAAAGGGAGAAGTCTCGCCATACTCTTCGCCCATAAAAAGGAGCGGAATGTAAGGGGAAAGTATTGCAACGCCGGCTGCCAACTTGATCGCCTCGAAAGGAAGCAGAGCGCTGAGTCTATCCCCCAGCATTCGATTGCCTACCTGGTCGTGATTTTGAGCGAACACCACAAACCGATGAGCCGATATGTCTCGTGAATCGTTTCCGTGCCTGCGTTTGCGATAGCGCGAATACTCGCCCGAATAGACGAAGCCGTCTCGAAAAGCCTTGGCAAGGTGTCGACACAAACCGAAATCTTCGTAGTAACCTGTTCGTTCATTGGTCAGCAGCGTATGCAGCGCGTGATGGAAATCGTCGTTCCATTGCGCGTCCAAGCCATAACCTCCGAGTTCCCGCGAACGAACCAGACGCGAGTCGTTAAGATCGCTTTCGGCAATTAAATAGGTCCGGCGATTAAAACGTTCGGTATGCTCGCGGACGGTCACGGCAAGTTCCTCAAGGAATGGGCGGGAGGAAAAATCAAAAATGCCGTGGACTGCATCGATTCTTAGAGCGTCCATCCGGAATTCAGTAAGCCAATAAAGGGCATTTTCAATGAAGAATCTGCGTACATGGTCACTATGCGGCCCGTCAAAGTTTACGGCAGGCCCCCACGGCGTCCGATAACGGTCGGTGAAATAGGGACCGAAATCTGCGAGATAATTCCCTTCCGGCCCAAGATGATTGTATACGACGTCCAGTACCACGGCTAAGCCACGCTGATGACAGTTGTCCACCAACCGCTTCAATGCATGGGGTCCGCCGTAAGAAGCCTGAACCGCATACGGATAAACCCCGTCATAACCCCAGTTACGGCTTCCCGGGAATTGTGCGACAGGCATGAGTTCCAGTGCTCTGATTCCAAGGTCTTTCAGCGCATCCAGGTGTGGGATAATCGCGTCGAAGGTCCCCTCCGGTGTGTAAACACCCACGTGCAATTCGTAGAGGACGTAATCTTTCAAACGCAGACCCGGCCAGTGGGACGCACCCCAGGTAAAATTCGGATCGATCACTTGGGACGGTCCATGCACCCCATCAGGTTGAAACCGAGACGTCGGATCGGGGCGTTCCTTCTCGCCGTCAAGACGGAATCGGTACAGGGCACCAGGTTCCAAATCATTCACGATCGCCTCGTAGTAGCCCCAGGCATCCGGGCTCATGGGCACGATTTGTTCGTTAGGAGACAGGACATGAACTTCGACTTTGCCGGCAAACGGCGCCCACACCCGGAACCGGCACCGTCCTATCCCCAAGTAGGAGGCCCCCAGGCCAGTGTAGTTATTCAATTTCCTTCCCCAATAAGTTGACAAGGAGGCATCTGCCGCGAAAACCCTCCATAAAGTTAAGACGCGCAGGCGTCTAAACAGCCCCGAGGAACGGTGTGTTTCCCCCTTTTCTTGCCGGGGGGCAGGAGGAATTCTTCCATAAGGACGACCCGCGGCAGCCAAGAGCCAATGCCATCCACTCTTGCAATCCGATCGAAAATCCCTCTAATACGAATGCGCAGTCAAAGGGGTGACAATACTGGGGCGGATATGGTGGGGCATCCCGCGCGGAATGCGGGACTGCCTGCCATACGTCACCCCGGACTCCGATCCGGGGTCCAATCTGGATGCCCGCGCACGCGGGCATGACGACAGGCAATCACGCCCGGGCGTGACTGTCCCACTGGGAACACGGTGTCACTTGTTTGAAAGCGCATCGGCATAAATCCCCCTACACAAGGGCGGGCCATGACGGCTAATCGGCCGTCTAGAGCGTTCACATCAAGGCCCTGCTCAGAAGCTGCGGAAGAGATTTCCTCCCAGTTCGATCCTTTCCCCGCCGCCGTTCATCATCATTAGCATGAGGCTCAGATACTCTCTGAGGTTGCGGGTCAGCAGGAAATTGGCTCTGACGAATTCCCTGGCGTTCAAACCTATTTGGATTCCCTCGTGCGGATGGCTCAGCAAGTAACGGATACGTAACGCTGCCCCTTCAGGCGTACTCACCAGAAAACCGGTACGATGATTCGCCAACTGCAGACGAATCCCTCCGGCATTCCCCCCGATAACCGGTTTCTGTTTCCACATAGCTTCGGTGACGGTCAAACCGAACCCTTCTTTTACTGATTTCTGGAGCACTACGGCCGCGGCACGCTGAAGAGCATTAATGATTATGTGGGCATCAGGGGGTAAGAGAAGGATGTGAATATCCTTGTCCTCAGCGCCTTCCGCGCGGACTTCGGCCAGGATCGACTCGCCTTCCGGATCGTCCGTGGCCCCACCACCAGCGAGGACGAGTTGCAAGGTGGGAGCGAAGGTCTTGGCCAACCGATAAGCTCGGATCACACCGACCGGATCCTTGAACCGATCGAAGCGAGACACTTGCAGCATCATCGGCCTTTCCGGATCCAAGCCGAACTGTTTCTGAGTTGCCAGCACCTGATCTTCTTGAAGATCCATGTTCTTGTCGCTAAGCGGATCTATGCTAGGTTGTATGAGATACTGCGTGTGAGGAAGGGGTTGAGCGAAATCAGGAAGCGAAAAAATACTGGCATCATAGTCCAGCACGAACTGGCGCAGATACCTCCAAACCGGACGGTATGGTCTGCTCAGATCTATATGGCATCGCCACAGCCACCTTCCCTTTCGGCCCGGACACAACCGCAGGAGCTGCAAAGGCTGCGGATCGTGTATAAAGACCACATCCGCCTCTTCGAGCAGCGGTCGAAGTTCTTCTGCATTTGCCTCATTAGTTGCTTCGTACGCCTTGAAAATGGAATCCGAAAGAGGAACCGACTTTCCCTGCAACGCATTGTGAAAGCTTTTGGTGCTATGGAAAAAGTCTTCTTCTCCGCGGATCACTTCCCAGTGCACGTCGATCCCAAGCTCTCCCATTAGAGGCACAAGCTTGCTGAGCATTTCAGCCACACCACCCCCGACCCGGGTGGAATTCACATGCACTACCTTGATCCCTTTTAGGGGCTCTGCAAGCTGACGCAAATGAGAGATGACATGTTCTCCGGCAACAGGTGCGTAGTCGGAAATAGAAGTCACTGGGCGGCCCCCTCGAAAAAGGTAGCGAAAAGTTGCGTCAATTGATGACGCAACTCCGGTAGGCTCCTGAAATAGGGATCCACCGAGGCCAATTCCCTGCAAAGATCCGCATACTTCTCCTCGAAACCTATCAGCCAGGAGCGCAGATCGTCCATAGAATCCGCACTGCGCCTACGGGCGTCGATAAAATGATAAAATATGCTCCCAGCGGACATACGGCTTACGGCCGAAGCCAACTCCAATGGCTCCTCTATCCTCTTTTGAGTGTCAAAAACCAGGATTTGGGAACGAACAAAATGGAACTCGTCGTCTGCCCGAGTCCAGCTAAGCCATTCGACCTCGTCCAGTCTTTCTTCCACCAGATCGACCAATTCCCCACGAAGGAATTCCAGATCCGGGTAATTGGTGGGATCCAAAATTGCCAGTCTTTCGGCCAGCGTGTCATCATGGAGCGAATAATGGACCCACCCGGCGAAATCGTTGTAGTACTCGGGATAAGCGAATTGCGGCCTTAGCAATCCGCCCCAAAAATGGTAGTAGATGCTTCCGGGATGAATTTTGAGCAGGTGGTCCCTCATTTCCCTCAGATTCTGGACTTTGTGTCCGAGTGCTATGGCGACCAGGGTACAGTCTTTTACTTCAAATGAACCAGGGGCCGCATTCTGTTCAGCCATTTCTCCTCCAACATTTTATGGCCTGCGGAACCGAAACTTCAGAGACGGCTTGGTCCGCTTATCCAGGCCGACCGCTAAAATGAACCGATTTGCAATTGAGAACAGCTTGCAACAAAACGTCTGCAACATCAATCCATTTTTCAAAGCATTTTATGCGCGTCTTCGATCAAAGCCGCAAGACCCGCGTTCTCTTTTCCTCGGATCTAACGGAATTCGCCATCGTGAATTCTAATCCAGCTCACCCTCGGCTTCCTTTTTCGCACTTTTGGAGCTACGATAATCTATGACGAACTGCAAAATTCCCGAATACTGAAACGGCTCTGCTATTGACGCTGAAGCGAAAACCCGTTGCCGTATGTGCATGAACTGCGGCGAGGCATGCAATGAAGCTAACTATGGACAGTCAGTTGGATAAGCTGGCTCAGAGTGATTCCGCCACAAAGTGGGTTCTTTTGCCCGCGATGGTACTCATCCCTCTCCTCTGTATCGGCATTAACCGTTACTTCAGCAGCCACGCTCATTTCATCGATTTTGGCGATTACGTTGAAATCATAGTTCAAATGATCGTGCTTGGGGGAGCAGGCGTCTATGTTTCCCTCATGCTTGCGGACAGAGCGAAAATAATCCGAACACTGCAAGAGAGCGAGAGCCGATACCGCGCGCTGTTCGAGAGCGCGGGGGACTGTATTTATATTCTGGAGATGGACGGAGACCGACCGGGCCAAATCGTTTCAGCCAATCCCGCGGCTGCTGCAATGCACGGATACACCGTAGAGGAACTGCTATCTCTCAACATTTCCGATCTAGGTACCCCAAAATCTGCCGCAAAGGACCAGGCCAGGATCGACCGTTTGTTAGAGGGCGAAGCATTGCGGGAGGAAGCCACGCATCGCAGAAAGGACGGAACTGTCTTCCCAATTGAGATCAACGCCCGTCTGCTTGACCTCGCAGGCCATAAATATGTCCTTGCCATAGATCGGGACATAACGGAGCGCAAGGCTGCGGAAGCCGAAGTTCGTGCGAGCCGGGCCAAATTATCAAGTGCATTGAGTATGGCCCGCCTTGGACATTGGGAATATGACGTTGCAAAGGACTTGTTCACTTTCAACGATCACTTTTACGATATTTTTCGAACGACAGCGGAGAAAGTCGGTGGATACACTATGTCTTCGGCCGAATATGCCCGACGCTTTCTCCATCCTGACGACAGGGCTGTGGTCGGGAATGAAATTAGGAAATCCATTGAAGCCACAGATCACGATTTGACCCGGCAATTGGAACACAGGATTATTTACGAGGATGGAGAGGTCGGCCATATTTCCGTGCGAATTTTCGTGGTCAAGGATGAACTTGGACGCACGGTTGGGGCTTATGGAGTAAATCAGGACATAACAGAGCGAAAACATGCGGAGTCATTGCTCCAGCAGGCAGAGAACCGATACCGTCGCCTATTTGAAGATGCGCCCGTAATGTACGTCATCACGCGCAATGAACAGGGCGTACCTCTTATCAGCGACTGCAACGAGTTGTTCATGGGCTCTCTGGGTTACAAGCGAGAAGAGATAATCGGAAAACCTTTGGCGGATTTTTACTCTCCCGAGTCTCGTGAGGAAATGCTTCAACGAGGCGGGTACGCGCGGGCTCTTGCGGGAGAATTCTTCATCGGAGAGCGACAACTGCTCACCCGCGATGGGAGACTTATCCCGACTCTGCTGCACACCGCAACTGAAATAGATCCCTCGGGAGATGTGATTGGCACCCGTGCCATGTTTGTGGATATAACCGAGCGCAAGGAAGCCGAGAAACAGATCAAGCAAGCGGAAGAATTCCTGAATACCATAATAGACAACATCCCCATCCCTGTCTTCGCAAAATCCGCACAAGATGGGCAGTTCATTTTATGGAATGAAGCAAGTGAGGCGCTCTTTGGCCTCACGAAAGAAGAGGTTATCGGCAAGACCGATTATGACTTCTTTCCCAAAGAACAGGCTGATTTCTTTCGTGAGAAGGATAGCGAAAGCTTTGTGTCGGGAGAGGTCATAGATATCTCAGAGGAACCGGTCCTTACCAAGAATTCGGGCACCAGGATGCTCCACACGCGAAAGGTACCCGTGTACGACAAGGAGAAACGACCTTCGTGTCTCTTGGCGATTTCTCAGGACATTACCGAACGTAAACAGGCTGAAGCAAAACTGGAGAGGGAGAAAGCGTTTTCCGATACGATTATCGACAGCCTACCCGGCATCTTCTATCTGATCGACGATACAGGTCGATTTGTGAGGTGGAATAATAACGCGGAGAAAGTTTCCGGTTACTCAGTCCAAGATATTTTGGGTACGCATGCTCTGAACTTCTTTCCGAGTGAAGAAAAAGCGATCGTCGGGAAGGCGATTGAAGATGTATTCGCAAAGGGGGAAAGTAGTGTAGAGGCCGCCTTTGTTGCAAAAAATGGGAACAAGATGCCGTATTACTTTACCGGCAAGCGAGTGATACTCGACGACAAGCCGTGCATCGCCGGAATGGGTATAGACATAGCTGAACGAAAGAAGGCTGAGGGGGCTTTAAAGGAGAGCGAAGTCCGATACAGAATGCTCTTCGAAAATATGGGCGACGCTGTGGCAATATACAGAGCAGTCGATGATGGCCAAGATTTCATTTTAACGGATTTCAACAAGACCGGTGCCAAGATTGAGCAAACGTCGAGAGAAGCAGTCATAGGCAAGAGCGTCCTGGAGGTGTTTCCAGGGGTAAAGGAGTTGGGCTTACTCGAAGTTTTACAACGGGTATGGCGAACTGGGGAGCCGGAGCATCATCCTGTGTCCATGTATAAAGATGAGAGAATTCAGGGATGGAGACAGAATTTTGTTTACAGGCTCCCCTCGGGCGAAGTTGTTGCCGTTTATACCGATGAAACCGAGCGCAGAAAGGCAGAGGAGGCTCTGAAGAGAAGCGAGCAACAATTGAGCCTTGCGTTAGAGGGTGCGGAACAGGGAATGTGGGACTGGAATTTGAAGACCGGCCTGCCTATATGGGACGACCGCGCAATAGAGATGATGGGATACACGAAGGAAGAAGTTGAACCCAGCCTGGGATATTGGAAGCGGCAGGTTCACCCGGAGGATTGGCCAAGGATCTCAGAAGCTTTCAACAGGCATATCCAAGGCGGATCACCGTCTTACGAGGCGGAATATCGAGTTCGGACCAAGTCAGGCGAATGGAGATGGATTTTAGCGCGAGGCAAGGTGGTGGTGTACGATACAGACGGCAAGCCATTGCGTATGATGGGAACAAACCTGGACATTACTAAACGAAAGTCTGACGAGCAAGAGAGGGAACATCTGAGGGTCCAGCTCGCCCAATCTCAAAGGATGGAAGCAATTGGGACTTTGGCCGGAGGCATCGCCCATGATTTTAACAACTTGCTTACTGTAATCCTAGGGTTCGCCGAGTTGCTGCTTGTGGGAAGAGATGAACGAGACCCGTCTTCTGCGGACCTTCAGAAAATACGCGGAGCAGCCAGGAGCGGAGCCGATCTGGTTCGGAGCATACTTACATTCAGCAGGAAGTCGGAGATCAGTCCCCGCCCCCTCAACCTGAATCATGAAATTGAGACGGTCAAGACTCTGTTGAGTCGAACGGTTCCCAAGATGATAGACATTTCATTAGTTTTGTCACCCGACTTAGCTAAGATCAATGCAGACCCAACCCAGGTTGAGCAGGTTCTGATGAACTTGGCGGTAAATGCTAAAGATGCCATGCCGGATGGCGGCAAATTGACCATAGAGACTGCCAATGCGACCCTGGATGACGAATATGGTGCAACGCACCTCGGAGCAAAGCCGGGCGATTATGCGCTGCTTTCCGTCTCGGATTCGGGTCACGGGATGGATCGGGAGACATTGCAGCACATATTCGAGCCCTTTTACACGACCAAAGAGACCGGCCGGGGAACAGGTCTAGGACTGGCCATGGTGTACGGCATCGTTCAACAGAATCATGGATACATCAGGTGCGATAGTGAACCCGGAGTGGGGACAACGTTCAAAATCTACCTGCCTGTTATTCCGATGGAAACGGAATCAGAGATTCGATCGGAGAAGCCGCCGGTGGCTCTGGGAACCGAGACCATTTTGATGGTGGATGACGAAGAGTTGGTAAGAGACCTGGGAAAAAGGATTCTCGAACGCTCCGGCTATACTGTGTTCAGCGCAGTCAATGGGAAAGATGCCCTGGACGTATACCAGGAAAAGGGCGACGAGATTTCTCTAGTGATTCTTGATCTCGTCATGCCGATAATGGGAGGAAAAGAGTGTGCCCAGGAGCTTCTGAAGCTCAATTCGCAGGTAAAGGTGCTTATTGCAAGCGGATATGCTTCCGGCGGAACCCTCAGTGATGCCGGCCAACTGGGTGCCAAGGGCTTCGTCAGGAAACCATATAATATTACGCAATTGCTCCAGTCCGTCCGGGAGATTTTGGACTCGGACTGACAACCTATGATTTCCGCACAGTATGCGGGCCTGCGCTCTTTCCTTTGGCGGGATGGTAATCAGAGCTCAATATGTTGGGGACAGTGGGGCGGACTTTCCAGTCCGCCAAATCTGGGACAAAATACCGCAGACTGGAAAGTCTGCGCCACTAGCTTGGACTGTTGGAATTGCTCCTGTCTGTGGGGCGGACTTTCCAGCGGCGTGAGCATGTGGTAAATTGATTTGATAAGTGGCTGCCATCACCCCCCAGGAAAGTGTGTCGGATTCCCAACAGCCACGCTGTGCCAACTATTAGGAAGCAAGTATGCCATCAAAGGATAAGCTGGATCTTTCGAGTAGCAACTTCTTAGACGCACTCGTCGATCATCGCCGCCTGCTCGTCGCCCTTATCATTCTGATCACCGCCGTATTGTCAGTGTTTGTTCCTCGAATGGACACTGATCCAACGCTAAAGTCCGGCGTGGATTGCACGTCTCCCGCGTATTGCCAGTACACAAAGTTTATTGAGATATTCGGAAATGAGGAGTTCATTCTGGTTGCGATTCACGGCAACCTGGAGACCGTAGATTCTCGCCTACTAACAGGCTTACAAGCAATAACGCGAACGCTGGAAAATAACGATCAGATCGCCGAGGTCATAAGCCTCTCGAACCTGAAGCTTTTTCAGGCCAGGGGCAAACTCTTCGGCAACTACCCTGTCGTTCCGGTCAGTGCGGGCAAACCTCATTTGCCGGACCCTACGCAACTCCGGACCATGAAAAGAGCCCTCCCGATAACCGATCTTCTTTTGTCCTCAGATCTTAAGACGGTGGGGGTGCTGGTCCGAGTTGGGGAAAAATGGAAGTTTGACACCGCAGCGATAAAGCAGGTGGTCAGTGACATTGGCGAGGTGGTGAGAAGCAATATCCCGGCAGGTTTCGAGTACCGAATAATTGGAGCTCCTCTTATTCGCCAGGCCATTGTCCGGTACAATATTCAGACCGGGATTGTTTTCGGAATTCTATGTATGCTCATCGGCACCGTAGTTTCCGTCTACGTTTTCAAGAGCATCAAAGTCACTGCCATTACTAATGTGATCCTGGGTGTGTGCATCGTTTGGGTGCTCGGGCTGATGTCTCTTTTCCGGATCCCTCTGAATTCCACCACGGCCCTGTCTTTCGGCTTCATTCCCATAACTACCTTGGAGATCGTTATTCACATGGTGGTTCGGTACCACCAGTTTCACCAGTCAGCCAAAGAGAAGATACCTGCCATTAAACTCGCCGTACGCTGGTTGGCCCGACCCTGTCTTATCTGCTCGGCGACCACTGCCGTGGGATTCGGGACTTTGATGGTCAGCTCAATTCCAATGGTTCGGCAGTTGGGATTCATTATGTCCCTGGGAATAATGATTTCTTATTGCCTGGCCATGGTCTTAACACCCGCCTTCTTCAGCATCATGAAATCTCTTGATAATCCGGAACCTTCCGGCGTGTTGGGAGATTGGGCGGACGCCGTCCTCGAAAAGATCGAAAAAGCCATCTTTCGCTATCACCGAATGTTTGTGGGCGTAGGAATTGTTGTCACTGTCGCACTGTTTGTCGGCACTCCTATGATTCGTAGCGATCCCCAAATCTTGCGCATGCTAAGCGATTCCACCCCAGTGGTTCGGAATATAAACTTCGTAGAGAAAAAGCTCTCGCCGGTAAATTCGGTGGAGCTGATGCTGGAAGCCAAACAGGGAACGTTCAAAAAGCCCGCGATATGGAAGAAAGTAAGGGAATTACAGGAACGACTCCGTGGGATACACGAAGTAGTGGACACTGATTCCTTCCTCCCGTTGCTGGAGTATCTGAACAACGTAGTCGAAGGATCAAGCAAGCCTCGAAGGGATTTATTTAATGATCCCGGCCTAATACCACAATTGATCGTCCTTACTTCGCTCAGCTCCGATGGGCAACGGATTACCCGGAGGTACCTGAATTCCGAATTTGACAGGTTACATATTTCTGTCCGCATCAAGAATTCTCCATCGGTTCCCATTGAGAAGACTATCGAAAGAGTTCGCGCCACAGCGGATTCGGTCATGAAAGGTGTTGCAAAAGTCGCTGTTACCGGAGATCTTGCCGTAGTAGCCCAGCAGGCGTCCAATCTCATTTGCGATCAGATCCGTTCAATGCTTCTAGCGGCGGTGATCATCGCGGTGCTGATGATGATTCAGATGAATTCCCCTCTCCTGGGTCTGATATGCCTGCTTCCCAATATTCCGCCGGTGGCCGCGGTTTTCGGAATCATGGGTTGGTTCGGGATTTCTCTGGACAGTATAACAGTTTTCGCTGCCACTCTTGCCATCGGCCTTGCCGTGGACAACACAATTCATTATTTGACCCAGTTAAAGCGAGAGATAAAATTGAACCCGGACCAGGGAATGGAAGAGTGCGTCCGCAAGGCGTACCGGCTTACTGCCAAACAGATTGCATCATGGTCGGCAGTCACGCTGTTCGGCTTTCTGGCCCTGGCGGTCTCGCCGTTTCGGCCGGTGGTATTTTTCGGCATTCTAGGATGCTCTTCCATTTTGTTGGGGATGTTCGGGGACCTGATTTTCATGCAGTCTCTGATTCTGTCATCCGCGACGATCAGGAACACTATCAGAAAACTGATTGACAAGGAGATCGCGGCTCAGGCCTGAGTGATCCACCCTGCCCCTCCAACTTCGCATCGGGTGTTCTTTCGGGCCATTATTCTATAATTGATGGAAGACGGGTCGTATGAAGATTTCCAGTTTGTTGAACTGTATTGCCATAGCCGCAAATTTCCTTGATGAGAACCAGATTTATAACGGAGGGTTTCGATGCTACATGGCAAATAACGAGGCATTGCAAGCGAGGAACGCTCTTGTCGATAGCTGTACATTCTACACAAGCTGCATCTTGTATTCGCTGAGCTTCCTTAATAACCCTGAACTCACGCCCCTGAAACGTACCGCCGCAGAGTTCTTGATCAAAGAGATGAGGCCGCCGGGTGTGTGGAAGTACTTCTCATCCGGCAATCCGACTCCCGTAGATCCCGACCTGGATGACATCGCATGCGCCTCATTTGTGCTTAGAGGCATCCATCCTGACATCAGAGCAGGACGAAACATTGACGTCATCCTCGGCAATAGAAATCAGGACGGTCTGTTTTTCACTTGGCTGCGAAAAAAGGATGAGGAGAACGACATTGATTCAGTCGTTAACGCCAACGTTCTGTTGTACTTGGGTGACAGAGAAGAAACCAGGACCGTTTCAGACTACTTGAATGCTGTAATCGCGGAGTGCCGAGAGGCGGAAAGCTACTATTACTACTTGGACGACATTGCACTCTACTATGCTTTGTCGCGAGCTTACTTCAACGAAGTGATCAGCCTCGAACCCACCAAGAAACCTGTCATATCGCGAATCTTAGCCAGACAGCGTGGGGACGGCTCCTTCGGAAGTGAACTCTTAACCGCTCTTGCCGTTAGCAGTCTGCTTAATTACTCTTGCGACGACCTCGACGTGCTAAGCCGTGGCGCTGAAAGTCTGGTAAATACACAACGAGGCGACGGGTCCTGGCAGCGGCGGGCGTATGATGTAGGTCCTCCACCTCCGAGCCCCCACGCTTCCTGGTTCGGCTCGGAAGAGTTAACCACCGGTTTCTGTGTGGAGGCGTTGGTACGTTTCCGGGCTCTTGCTGCGATGAAATAGCCTCCGCAATTGGAGCGCGGGGTTTTGGGAAGGGCCGGGCGCTCCGTTTCACAATTTCAGTTACACATCTCGGGCTACGGTGGGACAGACATCCTGCCTGTCATTCGTCACCCCGGACTCCGATCCGGCATACGTAGGGGCGGCCCTATGTGTCCGCCCCGGGCAGACACATAGGTCTGCCCCTACTATGGATGCCCGCCTACGCGGGCATGACGACAGGCAGTGCCGCGTTCCGCGCGGGATGTCCCACCAATACATTGGCCTTTAACCCTCCCCTATTGTCTTTGGTTGCAGAATTCGTCACCTGAAATATGAATTGGGCCGCTAAGCCTCGTCCGGCAGGTACCCGAAACGCGCCATCTGCTCGTAGTGAGCATGCACAATGGCTCTTACTTGGTCTTTGGTCAGTACATCCTTCCACTGCCCTGCAGCCCCCTTGCGAAAGAAACGGCCTGAAGGGTAAGGCATTTCCGCAAATCCGTGTTCCAGTTCCTGAGCCTGAAGTTTCTCAAATGACGAGTTTTCAACAGCCCGTTCCAGTTCGCGCCTTGTCGGACGCAGATATAGAAATTCCACCAGGGCCGAGAAAGGGATTATCGGGTTGGATAACAGATCCTCGTATCGCATCACAAAAAGCGACGGGTCGAGCTTTCTGGTCCATGTGGAAACATTTTCCGACCATGAGCCCCACAACTGGTACACGACCTTTTCATCGCCCGGCCTGGCCTCGAAGGATTGATTCATAACTGCTATGGCCGAATCAAGGTCCATGTTGAAGTAATGGCTCATGGACACCACTGTGTCCAAGGGGTTGCGAATTATGTAGATGGCCCCCGCAGTCAATTCAGGGGTTACCATGGGCGTACCCGCGTGTGTTACGAGCGCGTTGTGGGTTTTCACAAAGATGAGGCCGTCAGTAAGGCCCGCGATCTTTGCATGCACTCTCGGCCGGGCAGCCGCGATTTCTTCCGGGCGCGAGTCCCGGGTTTTACCGAGGAACTCCTCGTACCACGCCCTAGCCGAATCGCCCATGCTAAGCAGATTTATCTGATTGATATCGTAGCTTTCTTTGGTCTTGATTATCAGATTGTGGAGGAAGGCTCTTACCCAGGTGTTGCCTGATTTCGGATACGACGCGAGCCAAACAATGCCGCCCATACGTTTCTTATTCCCTCAGAACCTCCGAAGAATAGTGTCCTGTCCCGCAATCAGCTTTCAAAAGGACTGATTCGGCCAACACGGGAGTCAATGTCATTGCGAGGAGCGAAGCGACGAAGCAATCTCCAGGGCTAATTCTACAACTCTCTGGGATTGCTTCGCTGCGCTCGCAATGACAACCCCGACCGTCTCACCTTAGTCGGACCCCTGGTGCAAAAGATCAGGCGACAGGTTATGCAGGTTATTTGCGCGACTTGACAATAGTTTACAACTTCATTTCCAGTCTCAGGAATCCGCCTTCCAAGTATTGGAGGGCATTGGTGTTACCGGTCCGGGCTACTGAGCCGGGTGGAAGGCTAGCTCCAGCGTTAACGTAGCTGAGATTGTTAGTGCTGAAACGCTCAACCCGATAACCCAAAGTCAATTCCATGCCGGGGAAGGAATATCCTATTCCTGCTTCCCCTTCCAGAGAGGTAATGTTTTGGCGATTGGAATCTTCAAATTGAGCAGACGGGGCTCCGATCGGGGCTCCGGTGCCCTTATTGTTTACAGTCAGTTTTTGGGTTCCGAACAGGCCGCCCACAGCACCCTCTCCTCGCAAGCTAAAGCGGCTTCCGCCAAGAGGACAATTGAGGTCCAATCCTATTTTGGGTCCCCACGCTCGGTACCAAGTCTTGCGATCTACCGACAACGAGCCGTAATAACCAGCACCCGTCCCTTCGAGTGTATTCTCTGTTTCCACATATTCAATACCGCCAAAAAGTCTCGCGGTGCTTGACTGACCCAGTCTGATTGAGTACCCCGCTTGAAAATCCCACACATTGGCATAGAAACCCGCGTCAACCTGATAATTGTTGAGGGGTACAATAGGGGCAGTAGCTGCATACGGATTCTGCGCAGTTCCCCCGAAGTATGTTAGTCCTCCGAATGTGAAGGTTGTTCTGGAGATGACCTTACTCGGCGCCGCTTGCTCCGACTCTGGCTCCGCCCTAAACCTCGCATACAGGACCCGAGCATCCCAGTCTTCGAAAGTATATCCCAAACCTACGCGCAGGCCTCGGACTCTGTTGGGTTTGACGCTCTGGAGGTTTCCGGGGGCAACAACGGACAGCGGAGCACCGTTATAAGTTGTGGTGGTGACGTTTTGACTGAATACCTGGGCATCGGTCCTCAGGTTCATGTAAAGGCCCTCAGCAATGAATGAGAACCCTTGAGGTCGATCGGCCGGAAAGACGTTTTGTTGCCCAGGGAACAAGGAGGCGAAAGGATTGGTCAATTGAGACACCCAGGAAGAGTTGCCTGCTCCCACCTGCGCATTGCCATATAAGGCCGGGACCTCTTGGGCCCTAACCACACTTACATCAGGTATCTCCAAGGAAATAAGCGTTGCCAAGAGAATGACAAGAATTCCCCGCCGAATACCCTTGAGATGACGGCACGCCACAGGACGGAACACCCCCATAGCCATATCCTCCAGACGAGCAACACATAAAACTGCAAAAGAATCTTTAATATGATTAATGTAACCAATACCATAAAGATTCGATGGAATACAAGTCAAAAATGCACAAACAATGCAGCCAATCAGTTACGTGCGGGAAATTGTCATTAAACCTGTGGAGCAGACTGGATTCCCAGTAGGACAGGCAGCCTGCCTGTCGCTTAATGACGGGCAAGATGCCCGTCCCACCGAAGAAAGGATTGCTTCGTCAAGCACGCGGGGCCTCGCAATGTCAATCTTCCCTCCCCTGACTGAGTGGATTACACTTACCAAATACACACGCTCACCAAACTAGCCCGACATACGCTTTTGCTTCCACTCGACGTCCGGTTTCGAGCGACAGTTTAATGTGACTGATGAATCTTCTCATAAGAATGGGCTTGGAATCATCGAGCATGAGCGTCAAGGGCTTGGGCCACGCCAGGAGGGCATTTCGCTTCTCACGCCGGCACGAACCCTGCGTTACAAGGAAATCCAGAATCGTCTCCCATCGTGGATCACTGTTGAGCGCATTCTCTTGAGGTATCCCGAATTCGATTCCGATCTTCCCAACCCCATGTTCATCCAAATCGAAATTGATCGAATGCCGATCCGCGTATCCGGCCAGAGAAAAGATTATACTTTCGAGGTCTTTCGGGCGGCCCTTCCAACCGACAGAGGAGACATATTCCGGTATTTCGTCAGGTTCCACCTCACCGACGACAACTCTGAAGGCTTCGGTCGGCCGGGCCAAAGGCAGGCCAAAGAGCGTCATCAACCCTTTTGCAGGCAATAGCTTTATACATCGAAGAAAATTCCTCGTGAGGCCGGGCGCCATTACACACCCCTTTAACGCGAGGTGAACAGCCTGCGCGATAGGTTCGTAAAGCTCGGGACGAGAATAGGGCCGTTGAATTTGGACAAACACAAGACTCGGGCTGGGAACAGCCTGGCCGTACTGCCCGCTGTCAAACTCAATCCATAGACAAAAAGTTGCTTCATGTAGCGGCGAAGCAGGCGTTGACCACTCTCGGCACAAGTCTCGAAGACTTGACCAGTTCTTGTTTTGAGCAATGTGCGCGGGAAATCCCCAGTGCGCGTCTAGAGCGGCTATTATTTCCAACCCTCTCGGAGCGAGAGGTCTCAAGATAAAATCAGCTTGGGATGACGGGTCGGCCAGGCGGGTCTCAAATCCTATACCGTGAGTGATCCCGTCAGGCAGAATCATCCCCAAAGATTTGATAAAGGCGAAAGAACCGGACGAAATCAAGCCAACCGGCGATCGTGTTGTTAACAGGTCCAAGATCTTTTCGAGCAAGAATGCCATAGAGTCCCCTCAGAGGATAATGATGCACCGCAGAGTGCGCAGAGAACTCGGAGAAAAAAAAGCTTGTTCGGCGCCGTTTGAATTACCGGCGCGTGCCCGCACTACCATAGGCCGGAATTTTCACTGCTTCATAGCATAGAGTTCCAGACAAGAGGATACTCAGCGGTCTCTGCGATCTCCGCGATCATCATATTGCTTGTGCCGTTCTCTTGCATAGCAAAATTCTTGCGCAGTCATAATACCAATTCAATTTCCAGCAAGTGATACCGTGGTTTAAGTGGGACAGTTCCCGGTAGGGGCGGGTTTCAAACCCAATGCTGTTGACTTAAGGGACCTCCGTCTACCCCACCGTCACCCCGGCGAAGGCCGGGGTCCAGGGGAGATTAGGAAAACCTGGATTCCGGCCTCCGCCGGAATGACGAGGTGAAGGCCCGTCGAAGGAAAAGCTCCTGGACAAGAGGCATGCGGCTTAAGTCAACAGCATTGGGTTTCAAACCTGCCCCTACATGTCGTCATGCCCGCGGAACTCGGGACAGGCAATCCTGCGATCCGCGCTGGACGCACCACCATATCCTGTCCAGGATTGTTACTTGCTTGATGGCGCATTGGTATAATATCTTCTTCTATAAGGTTCATGTCACAGCGTTTAGCCGAAGATTCGCGCTGTAGCGGAGGGGCGATGAATTCGTCGCGTCATATACCTCTGACCGGTGTGCTGGTTCTGGTCCTGCTGAGTATTCTCTGGGGCGGAAACGTGGTCACCATCAAGGTGAGCAATCAGGGCATTCCGCCTATTCTGGCCGCGGCCGTAAGGTCGGTGGTGGCAACTCTTTTACTCTCTCTGTACGCTAGAACTCAATCGCAACGGGTCTTTTTTCCCTGGAAGGACCTGGGACACGGGATTGCAATAGGCTTCCTCTTTGGCGCGGAGTTTCTTTTGCTCTATTGGGGCACTGAGTTCACTAATGCATCGAGGGCCATTATTTTTCTGTATACCAGTCCCTTGTGGGTGGCACTCGGCGCGCACTTCCTACTATCGTACGAGCAACTCAACAGGATTAAAAGCATTGGTCTGTGCCTGGCCTTCCTTGGGTTAGTTTCTGTCTTTGCATCTAAGTCGGCCACGCTCGGCCCTTTTCATATTGTCGGCGATTTGATGGAGGTCGGGGCCGGCTTCCTTTGGGCTGCAACGACGCTCTACATCAAAAGATTTATATGGGATAGACCCATCACCCATTTCCAAACCCTTTTCGCTCAACTCTTATTCTCAATCCCGGTTCTTGTCGTCGGGTCATTGCTTCTTGAAAGCAACAAGACGGTGAATTTGCCCCCCCTTGTTGTTTCAGCCGTTATCTATCAGTCCATAGTGGTAGCCTTTTTCAGTTACTTGCTATGGTTCTGGATGATTCATCGCTATCAGGTGAGCCGACTTGCGGCATTCACGTTCCTGGCACCGCTGTTCGGCGTAGTGATGAGCGGCCTATTCCTGAAGGAAACGCTCACATTTCAACTGTGGGTCGGCTTTGTGCTTGTGTCGGCGGGGATATATTTGGTGAACCGACCGGGACCTGAGTATTCCGACGGATGATAGGGCTGTGAAACCTCGCATTACTCTGTCTATTCCCGACCTGAGGAGCAAATCAGGCTTGTCACTGCTGAAATTCTAGACAGACCTTGACACTCAAGGACGAAGAAGGCTAAGAATGCAATCGATGCCGTATCCTAGCGCATTTTTTGCCGCGGTTTCAACGCAGGGGACTCGACATGACACGAGCGGAGATGTCTTCACGTATTGAAAGCTTGATACAACAACTTGTTGCCAAGTATTCTCCCGAAAAAGTCATCTTGTTCGGTTCCGCGATCCGTGACGACGCTGAAGTGAACGATGTGGATCTGTTCATCATCAAGGATGACGTCCCTTATCTTGGTGCTGAGCGAAGTCGGCAACTCTACAGGCTGATGGATACCGATTTGCCGGTTGATTACATAGTGTACCGTCCGGCAGAAGTAGCTGAGCGTCTGTCGCTTGGCGATCCCTTTGTAAGCGGTGTGGTGAGAGAGGGTGAAGTGCTTTATGGCTGATCCCTCTGTCGTCAAGGAATGGCTGGAAAGAGCAGATGAGGACTTTCGCTTTGCCGAGACCAATCTCAGGGATGGAAGTGAGTTTCTTCGCGTTCCCGGGCTCTGCCTGAAAATGCCTGTCTACGAGGCTCTGCCTTGACTATGGTATTGAAGTGAAGGCTCCGCCACTTGAAGGTGGTGGCTTCGGCGGCATTTTTCCTCCACCGGATGAATCTGGCGGTCACCGCCGCCAAAGGACCGGGGTCGGAATCGGCGTAGGATGCTGGTGAGCCCGCGTTCTCCGCGGGAGAACCGCATCAATCGAGAAAAGGCTGCGAACGATGCGGTTCGCTGCGCTCACCAGCATCCTACTGGCTTTCGTTAGACCAGGTCACACGTCCTGCAATTTCTCCTATCCGCAGAAATCCTTATTGATTCCCGCTTGTAATTCGGGAGGGCAACGTTTAGTTCGTGATGGCGGGCAGGATGCCCACCCTACTGTAACGCACGCAAAACGTCCGACGCCGCTGATTCGCTTGCGGCGTTTCCCGCTTCTTTAGAAAATCTTAAATTGCAGATCAAGCGCCATTTTGGATGGGCGATCCTCCTTCTGCCGTTTGTTTTGTTTGACCGACAAGCCATTTTTTCAGTATTGTGGATAACGGAAACCTTACCCCAACGAACTCATCGGCATTGCCCGGAAAAGGGGGGAGCCTACTGATGACAGACAAAGACACGCTTCGGAATCAACTGTCACAACCCCGCGGACTTGACCCGACATTAGAGCCTGAAACAGTGGAACGAATGTGGGCTGAGACAAAGCTCGCGGTGGAGTTGGCGAAATTCCAAGCTCTTTATGATCTCGCAGTGGCTATGACCGGAGAACGCAGTCTGGACGAAAATCTCTCGTCGCTCGTGGACAAAGGCAAAGAGTTGCTGGCAGCGGACATGGCATGCATAGCGTTGCGTGACGAGATAACTGGTGACAGCTATATGCATGCAGTCTCGGGAATGAAAACGGAAGCGTTCAAGAGCATTCGAATACCATTTGGAGCGGGCCTGGGAGGAAAGGTAGCCAAGACGGGCAAAGGGTATGTCGTAGAAGACTATTTTGAAGAAATCGAGCCTGTCGTTCATGATGCAGTTCACGCCGAAGGCCTGATTTCCGGAATAGCCGTACCTGTACAGATAGGTCAGACCAATCTCGGGGTGCTCTACGTCTTCAATCGCAGAATGACGAAGTTTACAAAGTCAGACTTCGACACTCTATCGTTGTTGGGCAATCTTGCTGCGGTAGAGATTACACGCGGGCGAGTTGAGGCAAAATTACTCAAGTCTCAGGAGGAGCTTGAACTGAGAGTACATGAAAGAACCGCCGAGCTACTGTACACCAACGAAGAGCTGTTGATAGAGATTTCTCAGAGGAAGCGGGTTGAGGAGGCGCTCCGGCAAAGCGAGGAACGATACCGCAGGTTGGTTGAAGAGAGTTTTGACGGAATATTCATTCACAAGGACGGTAAAATAGAATTTGCCAATTCGCGTTTGCATGAAATGCTGGGTTACGAAGTAGGAGAGCTGGAAGGTGCAATTCACCTGGTCATATATCCGCCTGACGAACGGCAACGCATCCACGAGCGGTGTCTCTCTCGAATGAGAGGCGAACCGGTCCCGTTTCAGTACGAGGTGAGATTGCAGCGTAACGACGGCTCGATATTTGACACGGAACTCACCGCGCGAATAGTCGGATTCGCTGGTGAATCAGCGGCCCAAGTGTGTCTACGGGACATCAGTGAACGAAAGCGTGCCGAGCAGGCCCTTAGAGAATCGGAAGAAAAATATCGGTTGGTGGTGGAAAATGCCGGGGATGCCGTTGTAGTGCTTCAAAATGGGATCTTTAAATTCATAAATCCCAGGGCAATACAAATCGCCGGATACTCGGATGAGGACCTGAAATCGAAGCCATTCTTGGACTTCGTTCATCCCGAAGATAAGCAGACGGTCGCGCTGCGCTATGCCGAAAGACTGCAGGGTGCCTACCTCCAGGAAGCTTTTCCCTTCAGGGTGATCACGAAAGATGGGAGGACAATATGGGTCGAGGCAAAATCGGTCCTCATAAGTTGGAACGGCACGCCTGCAACCCTGAATTTTCTTAGCGACATCACAACGAAGCGGAGAATCGAAGAGGAATTGCTAAAAATCGAGAAACTCGGTTCCATCGGCATCATGGCAGGTGGCATAGCACACGATTTCAACAACATTCTTACCGGCATCCTGGGTAACATTTCTATAGCCAAGATGTATTTGACGGCAAAGGATAAGATTTTCGATCGGTTATCCGATGCGGAAAGAGCTTGCCTCCGAGCGCAGAGCTTAACTCAACAATTGTTAACGTTCTCTAAGGGCGGTGCACCGATAAAGAAAGTGTGCAACCTGTCCCTGGTGGCCCGCGAGTCGTGCCGGTTTGCCGTTGGCGGATCCAATGTTCGCTGCGAGTTTTCATTCCCCCCGGATCTTTGGGCAACTCAGGTGGATGAGGGACAAATCAGTCAGGTCTTCAACAATCTGGGCATCAATGCAGAACAGGCCATGCCGCACGGAGGAATTATCGACGTGGCCGGGGAAAACAGCGAGATCACTATCGCTGACGGACTCCCCCTTCCAAGCGGCAAATATGTGCAAGTATCCATTCAAGACAGAGGAATGGGGATTCCCGAACAACATCTGTCAAAGATATTCGATCCTTATTTCACCACCAAACAAAGGGGAAGCGGATTGGGACTCGCCACCTCCTACTCAATCATAAAGAACCATGAGGGTTTGATAACAGTCGAGTCTGAACTGGGGATAGGAACCACGTTTCATATATTCCTACCGGCCTGCCCTGGAGCCGTCACACGTGCCGGACCCGATCGTGACAGGCCCGTGCAAGGTGAAGGCAAAATACTACTGATGGATGACGAAGAGACTGTAAGGAGCCTGGCGGCCGAGATGTTATCCCTGCTGGGCTATGAAGTTGTCCTGGCAAAAGACGGCCTCGAGGCCGTAGCGCTTTACAAGGCCGCGAAAGAGTCCGACAAACCGTTCTCCGCGGTCATTATGGATTTGACGGTGGCCGGCGGTATGGGAGGCACGCAGGCCATGGGGCTCCTCCGAGAGTTTGACCCCGATGTGAAGGCAATTGTGTCGAGCGGCTATTCAAACGATCCGGTTATGGCGGAGTACGAGAATCACGGCTTCAAGGGGGTCATTGTCAAACCATTCGGAGTAGAGGAAGTCAGCGAAGCGTTGAAGCGGGTGATTTGAGATGAAAATATGGGGTCATGTGTGAAACGCTTCCGGTCGTCGGGTGTCTAATCGTACTAAAATGAAATTTGAGGCATAAAGGAGGGGTACCATGCCTACGGATCTGGTTTTTGCCATAGTGATCGCCATCTTGGCCGTCATACTCTTTGGCACTGTCTTGTTCGTTAGGAGGCGGGTCTCAAAAGGGGCAGAAGCTTCAGGCGGTCCGGGCGGAGTAGCGTTTAAGGATTGTTACGATCTTGGCGCAACGGAAAGCGGCCACTCGTCTGCGACCTTTAACACCGTGTGCAAACAATCCTGGCGGCAGCGTATAACTAGTGTGGCTGTTCAAGGATTAGGCCCGGCGTCAGGTTCACCGTTCCTTGGGACCTTTGAGGTTCCTGAGCTACGGGAGTGAGCAAAAACAGGGAAGCGATACTTCTCAACTCCCCTGACGGTGGAGTTTACTATTTTGAGGTCCCCAAGGGGATTTCAAACCCTGCCGCCGGCATTGCTGATGATAGCACCCTTCACTTCACGCAAAGCTCTATTCTTCTTTTTTCACCCCGTGGAATAATTCGCTCCCTGCACCCGGATATACTCTACGTTCATTCTGTGGGGTGGAGCGTTCTACGGGAGGCCAGATGTTGGGCTGAGGCTCCGCTCCTTCCCGCGTTACGTCTGAGGGTTTCTTATCTCGCATCGCCGGATTCTTTCTGATCTCGGCTCCCTTGCTACTGTGGCTGAACTCAATGGGGATGTTGTTGGGATCGAATGAGTAGATCGAGTGAATGAACCCGTGGTCTACCACTTCAGAAACCCAAAATCCCGCAGCGTCGAGCTTATCCTTGAGTTCCCACAGGTCTTCTTCCGTTTCCACCCCGAAAGAGACATGATCGAACACGAACGGCCCTGACACCGGGGCTCCATGATCTTTTTCTGCAATAGGCTCAACCCCGGGCCATTCAAAGAAGGCAAGCAAATCGTTTTCCGAAATCTCAAAGAAGTAGTGCCGGTATCCGGGACTGCCTAAACCGGCCACGAGCCTCATGCCCAGGAGATCTCTCCAGAACCGGATGGTCTTGTCCATGTCTCCGGTAGCCATAGCCAGATGATTTACCCCGTTGAATTTTATCATGAAACCTCCTCAGTAAAGTCCTTGACGGCTGTGAGTTTCGCGTTGCCCACGCTCCAAGATTCGTGACCTTCTGATTTAGCCTCGGCCTCCTTCCTCCAAGTGCGCCAGCATTGTCTCAGAGTTGCCCGACGAACTGGTCGGTGTCAAGCGGAAGAAGCCCCGTTGCCGCCTGATTGCGTCCTGGAGTAGGGCGATCGAGGAGAGCCTGCCGGGATCACGCTTCTAACCTGGACCATGCACCGCTGCGTGCTCGTGCTGGCCTCCAGCCTCAAGAAATCAGTATGGCGCACTCGGAACTGGCCGAAATTCCGCATGAGCAACTCGAGGTCTCGTTCACTTGGCTTCAGATGACATGTCTACAATCGTCTGCTTACTGTCCATCGTGTTAATTTTTTTCACCTGTTTAGCGTTAAGATCAAATTTCCGTAGGTCTATCATCCTGAGGGTCTGATCATTGTAGGTTTTGTAATAATAGCGAAGGCTTTGCGGGTCACGGGCTACAGTGAACTGTGTGTAGTCCGAATGAATAATCCCCTTCTCCACTGCTCGCGCGACTCCCAATGGTATGTCGAAATTGTTGAGGATGTGAAAGACGTGTAGGATGCCCTGGTAGGCATTCGGTGAGGGGATGGCCGCTGCGCTGAAAACTGACGCACGCACAAATCGGGAAGGCGGCGAAAAGTCACCTGGGAGCCCCAGCATACCGCTCCCTTGCCCCAA
Organism: uncultured delta proteobacterium; assembly: GCA_963789265.1. Classification (GTDB taxonomy): domain Bacteria; phylum Desulfobacterota; class Desulfomonilia; order Desulfomonilales; family Desulfomonilaceae; genus CAWBBA01. The sequence continues at coordinate 2,411,352 of CAWBKB010000001.1, forward strand.
AGCCTGCAATTTCAAGCCGTTGATCTCCACCGGCGGCACGTTGCGGGGATTAAGGGCAATGTAATTGCGCAGGTTCGTGATGTGCCAGTCAAAAGCAGGCGAGTTTGTCAGGACGCCGATACGATCGTCGTAAACCTTGAGCTTTCCATCGACTGGTTCGATTACGATACTCGCTCCAGTGGCATCGTAAACAACATAGTGGAAAGGCGGCGCTTCCGGCCCCCAACCTTCCAGGACAGTCGGAACGACGACGCCCTCACCGTTTTGGATGGCGCTCCGCACTTCGCCGACGGTCGCAAACTGCGTCAGTATCCAGTTTGGAAAGTCGACCGGTGACAGAGCTTTGGAGCGATTGTCCTTCGTGATCTCCGCATACTTGGCGAAAGTCGGAAAATAAAATGCGCCAACCGCCAGACCCTTTTCGTTGATGCCGTCGGAAATTGCTACATCCTTAAACGTGATTGCCCCGACGGCAGCATATTTTGACTTGTATTTCATTCCCGGACCGCCCGGCGCTTTGGCGACAAACTCATAGCTTCGCGGAACAATTGCGATCATCGTGTCGACAACTATGCCGAACTCTAGCGTGCGGCCATGGACGATGGTACCGTCTGAATTTCGCAGCATTATGCCGGTACAGGCCTGTGCTAATGGCTGAGGCAAGAGGTACGGACAGTATACCGACTGAAAGAACTACGACCGTGACTAACTTCGCTGCTTTTCCATTCATGGCAGACCCCCTTAGATTTGAATTATCAGGCTCGGTCACGCCCTCTTGGAGTTTTTTCGCAAGGCACACCGGTAACTCCGATGGCTCCTCAGCCCCAAGTTGGTGGCGTCGCGGTTACCGACAAGCATCCACTGAGGGACAACAGCCCCTGTCATGTAGAACAAATGGATTCTCCAGACCATTTCTGAGGCTACGTCCCAGCAATCACAAAGTCCATCATGAATTTGTCCTTGTCCCGGACAAACCATACATCAGTTGTTCCATTTGTCCTACTAGACCTCCTTTTTTTCGGATAGCCCGGCCCAGCATTTCTTTAAAGTGGCCGACGAACTCGGCGGTGTCAAGCCCAAGAAAGTCTGCTGCCCCGGACCGCCGCCCTCTTCATTCTGTCCATCTATTCTGAGATAATCACCCCATTTCAGTCGATACAATTTCAAATCCTTCAATCGTCCTAAGGAGCGGACTCAGTTCTTGTGGGGACACTATGCGGTCTCCTCTTGACGGACCTCCGCCTATGGCGTATAGTGACAATTATCCGCCTATGGCGGAGTCTAATTTAGAGGTTTGAATAATGGTATTCGTGGAAACAAGCAAGTTTACGAAGCAGATTACAAATTTCTTGTCGGATGACGAATATGCGGAACTTCAGTCTGCACTGGTGGCAAACCCTGAACTTGGGGATAAGATCGTAGGCACTGGGGGACTCAGGAAATTACGCTGGGGAAGCATTACAAAAGGCAAGGGTAAAAGCGGCGGCGTCCGGGTCATTTATTACTGGCTCGTCCAAACCGACCAGATCGCAATGATGTATCTGTATGGTAAGGATGAGCAGGACAATCTCACGAGCGAACAACGAAAACGACTGAAACGGCTGATCGAAACTCTGTAAGAATGTCATGGTGAAAATATAGATTAAAATGTCAATATGAAAAGATGTAAAGGTGAATCATATGAAAAAAGAACTATTTGAAGATCTATTCGAGAGCGTACAGGAGGGCGTGTCTATCCTGAAAGGTGACAAAAAGCCTTCCAGGACTTTTGTTGTAGATGTTCCGGATGTGAAAGACATACGGAAAAAACAAAAGCTATCTCAGACTGAATTGGCTTCACTAATCGGGATCAGCGTCAAAACCCTCCAGAATTGGGAACAACGGAGACGGGTCCCACGAGGACCTGCTGTGAGGTTACTGCAAATTATTTCGACAGACCTAAATGCCGTTCGTAAGGCATTGGAGAAGAGGAAAAAGACTAAGAGTGCTGCTTGACTGTCCAGCTTGCGTTGGATCGATGAAAATGAGAGGTCGGGTCTTGCTTTTTGCATCACAGAGGTCGCCGCGCGGGTTCGGCTCCGTTGCTTCACGGTCAGTAGGACTGTTCGAGCGAAAAGGAGGAATCAAAAAACAAGGCCTGACCACGTCATTTCTAAACAGGGTTGATTACCGTGCCAATCCCGGGCAATCCGCTCAGGCCCGTCAGTACCCGACTTCTTCAAACGCGACCGCTATTTGCCACTTGTCTTGGCCGTGATCTGAAAAAGTGTTGCCAGATGGAGCATGATGAACAGGGGCGCCAGATATGCCGGGATTAGAATCAGAGGCAAATGAGCCATTGGAGCCGTGGTGACTGCACCGGTGATGCCCGGCGCGAGACCGGAACTTAGCGCCCCAGTCGTGACTGCAACAATGAGGTCCAGTATCCCGAAGAGATTCCACACCACAAACAGCGGGCTGACCTTGAAGTCGGGACACTGAATGAGGGCAAGTATGACCCAAGGCGCGGTGATCCCAATGGCCATGTCGCCGAGTCCCGCGGGCCAAGCAAAGAAACCGGGCAGCACCCCTTGGGCATAGAGAGCCAGAAATCCAAGACCGGCAAACCTCCAAGCTTGCATCCCCGCCATCAGGCGAAGATCCGCGGACAACACGAAGCTATGAAAGGATCGCGACAATCTGTACGCCGCGAGAAACACGATGATGGGGGCCGTCACCCCGATAATGATTGGAACGGGAACGCTCCCCGGCGGTCTGGCAATTGCACCGATCGCCCCAAGGACAAAAACTACGGCTAGCCAAACGATAAGCACTCCTCCCGTGATCGTTTTCGTGATGCGGTCCATGATTTCCTCACCCTTTGCTGCTGATCCCATGTTGTGCTCCTCTCGATTAAGGTGTAAATACACCTATATAGACAAATAATTACGTGAGAGCTGTCAGATCGGCAAATCCTTCCAACAGAGAAGTCCAGCGATCTTCTCCCAATTCTCCGACTACTTCAGCCTGCGCCTTTTGCCAAAGGGGGAAAGCCGCAACTAGTGCGGTGTGTCCTTGTTCGGTAAGAGACAGCTTTCGAGTGCGAAGGTCGTCACCCGGCTCTACGTCAATCATCCCTTTCTTGTTCAATAAGGAAACATTGCGGCTCAGGGTTGTTCGATCCATAACAATAGCCTTGCCGAGCCGCTTGATGGTTACCGGTTCGAGAATCCTGATAGCTGTAAGAAGAGTCATTTGGGTTACTCTTAAGCCGCAGGGCTTTAGCGCGGCATCGTAAATGCTCGTGACTCGCCTGGTGGCTTTCCGGAGATTAAAACAGGTACAGGACTTACTTATGTCTAGAGCGGAATTGAGCGGGAGTGTCTCCGGATTTGCTGATACCTCTCGTTTCTTTTCACGGTCCAACTTTCATCTCCGAATGATCTCGGGTGCTGGCGGTTAAGTCATGCGCTAAGTGTAATTACACTTATACGCGTTGTCAAGAACGAGATGAAGCAGTTCCGAAATCTCCACGTCCTGGGGAATTCAAGCCGCCGACTCTCGAAGAAAGTTCTCGATTTTCGAATCCAGATTCCGTGCGACAGCGAGGGCATCCTTTACGATATCGGGTAGGTCTTGCCTTTTGCATCAGAGAGGTCGCCGCGCGGGTTCGGCTGCGTTACTTCACAGTCGGCAGGGCGGTACGCGCGAAAAGGAGAAATCAAGAAAGAAGGCCCCGTCATTTCCTTGTCCATCAGGGATGATGATCTTGTCCGGGCGATTGATATGATGCAGTTCGATACGGGCGAGACGGAAATTTGGATGAAGAAATGATGGTCAGGGGGGGAGAGCTCGTCGGGCGGGATTTTTGGAAGGGGCGAATTCAAGAAAATTGAGCCCTTCATTTTCAACAAGCGACCCTTAATGGAGGATGAATCGTTTGTCTCTGGTCGTGCATCAAATACTCCGGGAGTGGAACGTTCGGAGATAGGTGCAATTCGGGGAGGACATCAAGATGAAAAACTTAAGTAAAGTAGGTATTGGCGCAATCCCCCTTGTATTACTTCTATTTATGATTTCAGGAGTTGCTAGAAGTGAGGAAGCACCTGCGATTCCAGCAGGTGCTAAGGCTTCCGTGGCCAAGGTTTCGGCAAATAGGAACTGTCTATTAGTACGTAGCCAGGCTGGTGAGTCTTCAAGAGTGGTCGGCTGTCTTCAGCGATGTAGGAAAGCAACCCTGACAGGTAATTCAAATGGCACATGGGTACAGATATCTGCCCCCATATCTGGCTGGGTCAATGGGTTGTTCTTAGATCCTAATCCAAGAATATGTAATTTAGGGTCATATGCCGGGGTAGCTCCATATGATGGCCCAGATCCCAGCCTGTATCCAGAGGACTATTTTGACTGGTGGAGTTCTCCTGGATGTGCTTGGTACTGGCGTTGGTGGTGGCATTACAGACACAATCGATACCATTTCTTCGCCCATCATCATCCTGGGAAACATCACGGTCACTACAAATCTGCCCATGCTGGGCACCATCCGGCTTACCATGCTGTACGCCATTTTGAAAAACCTCACCATGGTGGAAAACACGGTGGAAACAAATTCGCTAGACCTCAGCATAGTGCAAAGAGATTCGATGGGCATCACCGTCGAGGTGGATTCCATAGAGCCGCTGGCCATGGTGGAAGACATGGTGAAAGACACCGATGAGCTAGTTTAATCAACCGAATCTGATGAGATAGCATCTTCTGGGATTAAACGCCGTTTCAGGTTGGTCCTGGAAGGCCTACGACAGAGAAGAAGCAGAGTGTGTTCACCACAATCTGCCGAGGGATATGTGATGGATGTGTTACATAACGATAATGCTTACTGATGCACAGCCATTGAGAGAGTGCAATGATGAAGAGAAATCTTTCGATAACTTTGCTCCTGGTTTTGATCGTTAGCTTGGCCGCGGTCACATTCGTACGGGCGGATGCCAAGACCGAGCAGGAGGTCAAGCTCGCGTAGCGACTGTGTTGATTGTCAAGCAAAAACTTCTCGACAAGGTTGTCGGTCCCTGAGGACGGCATTTGCAATGACAAGCAACACAGTCGCTACGCGGGCAGCGATGCGGACGACGCGCCACCTTAGAACGGTATATCGTTTTCAGGCTCATCGTCTTTAGAGCGAGCCTTTTTCCTGAGCACGAACAGCGACTCATTCTGCTCCACCCAATCCCAGCCGTCAGAAGTCAAACGTGCTGCGTCATACGGCCCTCCCTGTTCGTCGTATTCTTTAATGGTTTCGATCAGCCGCTTGCTGATAAGTCGTCTGAAACCCAGAGAAAATCCAATTGGTGTCAGACCCAACCGTTCAACATCGTTCTTGAGTGACCAAACGCTTGTGTTCGAATCCGGAAGTCCAGTTTCGCCAGCCAATACGGCTAGTACCATCAGTTCTGGCTGGCTCAAACCTTGAGTCGGTGCGACTTGTTCGGATTCGACGATCCGACGCAGAGCCTCTGTCTTATTCAAGAGCGCCCTGATCCTGTCCGTGACATCATTGCGTAGCTTGTTGAAATCGCTTGGAGCCTCGGATTTGTAATTGATGACTGTCCTGTGTTGTATGTCGAATGGGTATTTTCGCGTTGTCCGTTCTTCAGAACAAACCATTACCACCGGACGGTCTGCCGCGAACGCGTAACCTAGTTCGTACCAGACATTCGGGTTATCGGTAGTAATGTCGGCTAAGCAAATTGCGGCATTTCGAATCCCATCTTCGATTGCCTCGATTGGAATCTCGACCTTCGGATCACGATCAACCCGATACGCTTCCAGCCCGGCTGCCTTGATCGCAGGCTTATATACGCCGTCGAATCGCTTGTCAAACTTGCCCGAATCGAAGGGCTGAATTACGAAGCACATTGCCATTAGTGTTCCCTATGAAGCTAACTTCGCTTGCAGGACACGCCATCCATCATCCGTTGACCCCGTCGAGGCACAATGTGGCCTTACGCGGTTCATTTTCCCTTGGGGCCCTCTGAGGGCCCTGGATTCCATAGTCAACAAAAACAGGGGAGCTGAGACTTCTCAACTCCCCTGTGATATTGGTGTCTTATTTGGCGTCCCCAAGGGGATTTGAACCCCTGTCGCCGGCGTGAAAGGCCGGTGTCCTAGGCCAGGCTAGACGATGGGGACGTGTTTGCGACTCATTTATGCGAGATACTCAACCTGCAAAAAAATCGGCAACCAATAGCACAGACGGTATGGTGGTGGGCCGTGCTGGGCTCGAACCAGCGACTCTCTGCTTAAAAGGCAGATACTCTACCGCCTGAGTTAACGGCCCCAATTTGCGCACTAGATGACTGTGCCCATAAACTTGATCCAAGCACCCTACTTTAGCTCATCACCGTAGCCTAAGCTATAAATTAAAGCATAGGTGAAAACTTAATGTCAAGGGCGATGACGACTGGGCAGTGTCCTAATTTAGTATACTGCCGTCATCCCGGTGAACGCCGGAATCCAGTCCCGAGGCCACGCGGGATGGACCCCGGACCAAAGTCGAGGGCGACGGTTTGCAAAAACCGCCCCAGGTGGCGCAAATTAGGACACCACCTACGATCGAACCTCCCCATTGTAATCGCTTGACTATAGTTGAATCAACAGAGCGCTTGAACAGACAAGGATTATCGTGTATTGACCGAAACACGATGAGTCCGGGCAGGAGGTCACATGGAGAGGCGTAGGCTAAAGGTAGCATTGATTTTCGGCGGCCGGTCTGCCGAACATGAAGTATCGTTGCGTTCGGCATGCTCCATCTTCGAGGCGATGGATACAGACAAGTACGACGTCGCTCCGGTACTGATAACTCGTGAAGGTGCGTGGTATTGGCGACCCGCCGAAATAGCGTGCTTTGACCGGAAGTCGCGTGTGTCGGAAAACGACAGACTTCTGTTTTCTCCCGATCCTCGTCATAAGGGATTTCTCCGCATAAATGCTGATGGGCGAATCGAGCCCAGGTCATTTGACGTAGTTTTCCCTGTTCTGCACGGGACCTTCGGAGAAGATGGCACGCTTCAGGGGCTATTGGATCTTGCGAACATGCCCTATGTCGGTTGTGGAGTCCTGGCATCAGCCGTAGGAATGGACAAGGTCCTTATGAAGGCGGCTTTTCGAGATAGCGGCTTACAGATCGGGCCTTTCTTCTGGTTCCTGCGTTCGGAATGGGAGGATAACAGGCCTGCCATAATCGAGAGGATGAGACAGAGCAAGTTTCCGCTTTTCGTGAAGCCCGCAAATCTTGGATCGTCTGTAGGAATAACTCGTGTGTCGGATGCTTCCGGCTTTGATGCCGCGGTGGCCCTGGCAGCGTCATACGATCGAAAGATCCTGGTGGAAGACGGCATTCCCGGCCGGGAGTTGGAGGTCAGCGTATTGGGGAACGATCGGGCCGCGGCGAGCCTGCCCGGGGAGGTGATCGCTCACTCGGATTTTTACGACTATGAAGAGAAGTATGTTCGCGGTACCCGCGGAATTGATCATCCCTGCTAATATGTCCGAATCGCAAAGAGAGGAAGCCCGGTCGGCCGCGGTGGCCGCATTCAGAGCGGTTGACGGGTCCGGGCTGGCCAGAGTTGACATGTTCCTGACTCCGGAAAACCGCATTGTGGTCAATGAGATCAATACCCTACCGGGCTTCACGTCAGCCAGCATGTATCCCAAGCTCTGGGAGGCTACGGGTTTGCCTTACACAGACCTCATCGACAAGTTGATAGATCTGGCGCTGGAGAGGCACAGCGACAAGCAACGCATTCGGACGGACAGACAGTAATAATGAAGGCCATGATCCTTGCTGCCGGCCTGGGCACACGTCTGCGGCCTTTGACCTTGGAACGCGCCAAACCGGCAATTCCGCTTCTGGGCAAGCCGCTGGTGATCAGTCTGATTGAAAAATTGATGCAGCACGGAGCCACTGATTTTCGTCTGAATCTACACCATCTGCCCTGCACCATCGAAGATCTTTTCCTTACGCCTCCCTGGGATAGCCTGCCTGTCTCCTTTTCGCACGAACCCCGGATTCTGGGTACTGCCGGCGGGCTCAAGGCCAATGAAGCGTTTTTCGATCAGGGGACATTTCTTATGGTCAACGGTGACATCGTGCTGGAATTTCCGCTGGAAGACGCAATAGCCTTTCATAGGGACCGACGGGCGCTGGCTACGCTGGTTTTATATCCGCAGCAAGCGCCTTATCGCTATTCCCCTATTCGCGTCGACGATGAGGGTCACTTCCGGCACTTCAAAGGGATCCGGCCGGGCAAGCCCCCTCTTCCGGGAACGTATGTGTTCACAGGAGTCCACATATTGGAGCCCGAGATCTTTCGGCTTGTCCCCAGGGGCGAGTTCTACGAGATTAACGATCAAGTTTACACAGATGGGTTGGAGAGGGGAGAGAAAATATACGGTTTTCCTGTTGATGGTTATTGGAACGATCTGGGAACCCCGAGACGCTACCTGGACGCTCAAAAGGCACTATTCCAGCGCGAAGCAACTACACCGCCCGTACACATCTCACCTGGCGCCAGTCTGGCTGACTACGTCGCATTCAGCCCTTATGTATCTGTGGGATCGGGATGCGTCTTGGAACGCGATTCGTTTCTGGAAAACTCCATTCTCTGGGACAAAGTCCGTGTGAGAAACCGAGCCTCGATCCGAGATTGCATCGTGGGCGCGGACATGACCGTGGAGAGTGATTGCACCGGGAAAATCTTGACGCGAAACGGTGAGGCCGCGATTGTCTGACCGCAAACAGGATCTGGAAAAACGGCTCATGTCTGTAGCTTGGGGGGCCGACCTCCCCACCGGAGTAAAAAAGCTTGCCGGGGACGCTTCAACACGGGTCTACTTCCGGGCTTTCTACCCCCGAAGAGGCAGCGCAATCATCATGGTCCAGCCTCATCCGGGGACAGATGGGCAGGCCGCGTTTCTTGAAATTCAGAGATTTCTGGAATCCCTGGACCTTCCTGTTCCACGAATTTACGCGCATGACAAGGAACGGGGGATCGTGGTCTTGGAAGACCTGGGCGACGATCTGCTCGAATCCGTTGTGGAGCGAGCGTCCGGTGACAGGCTCAGGCAAATTTACGGAGAAGCGGTCAATCTTCTCCTCAGAATGCGCCGCGCCACTTCCAAACCTTCCTCGACTTGCAGGGCCTTTGACCTGGCTTTTGACGAGAAGAAACTGATGGAGGAGATGCACTTCTTCATCACACATTTCGTCAAGGGGCTATGCAAAACAGAGCCTACTGCCGCAGCAGCTTCCACGCTCGAGGATTTCTTCATGACGATTTGCAGGCTCCTGGCTGCGCAACCTCGCGTCTTCACCCACCGGGACTTCCATTCGAGAAACCTCATGCTCCACGATAATCATCTCGTAATGATAGACTTTCAAGATGCCAGGATGGGGCCCGCGGAATACGATCTCGCTTCTCTGCTTCGCGATTCCTACGTGACCCTGCCGGAGGAGTTGGTCGAGGAACTCCTGACCCTCTATACGGATGAGATCCACGGAACCGCCGACAATTCGCCCGCCAAGTTCCGCTACATATTTGATGTCATGTCGCTGCAGCGAAACATTAAGGCCCTGGGGACCTTCGGCTACCAGATATCCGTACGTGGGTGCGGCAGATACGCATCGTCGATTCCTCGTACCGCGGCGTACGTGTCGCGCAATATCGGGCTCTACCCGGAATTTGCAAGATTCAGATCCGTGGTGGAGGAGCTGATTAGCGTCCCCTCTAGTAAATGATTCTTTATTTAAGAGTAATATCATAATCCTTTGATCTCTCACATTCACTAATTGTTGTAATATGTTGTTATATATGGTATAGATTTAAACCAAAGGATGGATTGCCATCCAACCTCTCCAGGAGTTGGAGAAATGAAAACCATTCTGTGGATCGCAACAATTCTGGCAGCCACTGCAATTTCTTCCATGGCGGCTCAGTTTTGTGACTCGACGTGCATGGATTCGAAGATAAGCCAAATGAAAGAGGATCTCCAAATCCAGTTAGAACGCATCAGAAGGGCGCGGGACACCGCTGATTCCAAGATGACACTGGCTAAACTTCGCATTGCCGAGCAGCTCAGGCGTTCCGAGGATGATTTGACCGGACAAATTGAGAGATTGGAAAGATATCGCGAGCAGTTGACCGACCAAAGGAGCGGGAACGGTCAGGTTGCATCTGAAATGCAGCAGGATTGGACGCGATACGTTGCCGATGCGGCTTCAAACCTCCATCATCAGCTTCAGCAAACCAACGATCTCATCGCCCGAATGGAATCCCTTCGGGACAAATTTGACGTAGACCCCAATGGCTTGACCCCGCCTAATACTGGTCACACGATGCCTTCCGCACCCTCCATCCTTCAGACCCCGGTCCCTGCCGGCTCCTCCACGACCGGTTCGCAATCCCGGCCTCCGACGATTACGCTAACTGCCACAGTCAATCTGCGATCCGGTACCTCGACTGCCACGACACCAACTCCCGCGAATGCCGCTTCTCCTTGACCGCATGACAACTTGCCCGGCGGGCAACTAAATTGAGTCGTTTTGAAGAGGCCCGGGCACTGCCGAAGTTAAACATCACATAAAGCGACGGTCTTCTCACAAAAGTAATTGCAGGTTTACGCCGCGTGCATTAAGCTGTTAATGAGGAGAGAGCGTGGAAGTAACCTGTGCGAACTGTGACATACTGCTTAACCTGCCGGACGACAAAGTTCCCGTGGGGAAGTCGTACATCGTCTGTCCAAGGTGCAATTCGCGCATCAATATATTCATGAGCGTGACTCCGGGTGCGGTTGTAACCAACCTTTCGGGTTTGAGATTCCTTGGAGACAATGATGATTTGAACGACCGGTTCTGCGACCCGGGCGAACTATGGCGGGTCGTAGAAGTGGTCGAACCCTGCCCGGATCGGGGGAAAGGGAGGGCTTGCGAGGTTGAAAACCGCGGGCGCTGCCCGAACCAACGGCTGGTGATCAGACTCCGAGGGGACAAGACGCGGTACAAAACATGTTTGTACCGGCAAGGCAGGCGAATTTTCGATAAGAACCGTCGGCCGCCTGTGGGAAATCGGGGTGTTTCAAGCGGGTGCAACCTCCCGGACTAGGGCCGGTGCAAGCGGGGAACTGTAGGGGCGAATAGCGTTCGCCCCAGTCGCTTTCGTGTCCACAGCGGGACTGCCACACCGGAAACACGGAATCGTTTGCTTTAAGTCGAATTGTTATAAGATGACCAGGATTTCCTTCGCGTCTACTCGTCCTTCCATTCAGGCTTCCGCTTCTCCAGGAACGCGCTTATCCCCTCATTCGCATCGTAACCTTCCATGAGGTCTTTCAGATAGAGGGATTCCATGTGAGGAAAGTCTTCTCTGATTCTTCGGAAAAAGTCGTTACGCACTGCCCGGTTCGCCACCCGAAGACATGAGGCGCTTTTGGGGAGTATGTGTTGCTCAATCCACTGTGAGGCCACCTCCCAGGCATCTTGCCCCTCGTCAGTCAAAATGTTGACCATGCCAATTCGATGGGCCTCTAAAGCGTCGATGGATCGTCCGGTGAGCACCAGATCGTCAGCATGAGATTGCCCCACTTTTCTCGGCAACATCACTGAGGCAGGCGGTGGAAACACGCCCAGGACAATTTCCGGCTGGCCGAACATTGCCGTCCTGTCGGCCACGATGAAGTTGCAAAACAAGGCCAATTCCATTCCGCCTCCCAGGCACTGCCCGCGTACTACCGCCATTGTGGGAACAGCCAGCGCTATCAATCGGTAAAACACGCCGTGGAAGGCTTTCAGCATCATAGCTGCTTTGTCTTTGGTATGCTCCTGAACGCTCGCTCCAAACGAGAAGTGCTTGCCTGCCCCCTCAAAGACTAGGAGCTTCATGTGATTTGCCGTGCACTTTTCGTCGAGCGCAGCGGAGATTTCGGCCAGCATAGCTGCTTCCAGTATATTGGCTTTGGGAGAGTTCAGAACAATCTTGAAGACAGCGCCATCGAAGTGATCTTCGCATTGTATCAGCCGGTATTGCATCGAATTTTCCTCCCTATGAACCACGTATGCGCCCTCTCATGCCAGTGCGCGATCAAACGGTGAACAATCAAGGAAATACAGCACGGATCCGACAAAGCCTCCCGCGGGGGGCACCATCGTGGCGCCAGGTCAGTGCCGTTTGCTATCGGCCCATTCTCACTTTTTTGGAAAGCAAATCGGTAGCATCCTTCTCCTCTGCCAGAAGAATGAGTGTCAAAAATAAGTGCGAATATTCTCAGCCGGAGGCTCCCTTACGTTACTCTCTTCTGCCCTCAATAAACGGCAGCAGGGGCGGGTTTGAAACCCGCTCCCTACAGATCCCTTTTCTTTCGCCGAAAGGGGGAAGGTACAGGATGAACAAACGTATATCGCAGTCCGTTTTGATTGCGGCCGGTCCGAGCACAGCTTGCTTCGGACACCGGTTATGTCTGCGGCTTACCCATGACTTCCGCGAATGTTTCCGGTGTGGCAGGGGCACCCTCAGCGATAAGCTGGCGCCACCGGATAAAGTCTATGACATCTTTGCCCGTAATCTTCTTGGTATTGAAGGAGTTGAAGCCCAAATACGCCTCGTAATTCATGTTGGCCATGAGCCAGTGTCGATTGGCCAGCTTGGTCTGATCCCAGAAGAATTTCTTCTTGGCTCGAATGCCGTCAATGGCCTTGATCAAACAGCCCGGGAACAGGTTGGCAAAGGTCCACACGACCTTGTTTACTTCAGCGTCTAAAAGACTTAAGTCCTTGGGAAGTGCCTTCATCATGTCTTTGGCTTCTTTTGCCGCGGCACCGGTCTTGAATTCGCCGTAAACGATTTCCCCATCCGCCACGTACGTGTCGGTAATCACCAAAGGATTCCGGATGAACTTGTCGCCTTGTTTGAGCACGCGTACCGCTTTGGAAATTAGGTTCTTCGCCCTCATCTTGTAGGCGCTCCACATCTCGCAACTCACGCAGTTCCACATGGCATCTTCCATGGAAAGGAACCAGGGGAGGAAGTCCGTCGAGCCGCCATCGGGGCTGGAACCGTGCCGAGCGCCTGCCTGGCCGAAAATAGCCAGGTCACTGGAAATGGCCAGATCGCACGCCATTCCGATTTCCTGGCCGCCGGCAACTCTCATGCCGTTCACACGGCAGATCACGGGCTTCTTGCAATTCAGGATCGAGTCCACCATTCCATTGAAAAGGTCCATGTATTCCCCGTACTCGTGGGGCCGCATGGAATAGTATTCCGCATATTCTCTGGTGTTACCTCCAGTGCAGAAGGCCGTGTCTCCGGTACCAGTGAAGATGACAGCCACCACGGAGCGATCCTGACTGGCAGCGGAAAATCCCGCAATCACTCCCTTGACCATCTCGGTAGTGTACGAATTGTACTGCTGGGGATTGTTTAGGCGTATCCAGGCGACGAAAAGTCCTTCGATTTGCTTGCCGTCAGGTGATGTCAACGGCTTCTTTTCATAAACCGTGCAAGGAGCCTCGGTTCCCCAATGTTCCGATCCCATGAGGATATGATCCTTGCTGCTGTTGTCTCTGGGCAACCATTCCAACGTCATACTTGACCTCCTATTTAGGAATTAAGCGATCTCACAACCTCCACGGGGCCTGCACTTTCGCGGCAGGCAATGGGGCGCGATAACCGGTAGAAATGATAGACTCGGGATTCCGGCTTGAAAACCTCGCCAAATCCCCCTTTATAAAAGGGAGACTTTGATGGCCGTTGGCCACACTTCAAAGGCAACAAACTCGTCTTAAGTCCGCGTCTGGGGGACTCCGATCCGGGGCTCAGTCTGTCCGGCGCCTAGCGGGACGCGTACGCGGGCATGACGACATGTAAGAACGGGTTTAAAACCCGCCCCTACCAGGCCACGGTGTCACTTGCTCGAAAGCGTATCGCCTTAACGACGCCCCCTATCAGGCTACCTTACCGGCTCGAAAGCATAAAACACTCGTGGGATCTCGACGGTTTCCCGGCCGAATTCCTGAGGCACGGATTCCACATCAAATACCGACAACTTGACCTGATGGCCGACCTTCAACTCGCCTTCCTTGCAGTTTATGATACGTACGAAGAAAGTTCGCTTCCCTTGCAAATCCACCAGGGCATGGATCAGCGGAGGCTTGCCGAAACCCAGAGGAACGCCGACAACTTCTTCGGTGAATTCAAGCACCGTGCCCGTCGTCGGCCAGTCAACCCATTCCATGTTGGTGCTGTAGCATTCCGGGCAGAGCAGCCTCGGCGGAAATGGTTCGGCGTTACAATCCTTACATCTCGTGGTGGTGAATCGCCCTTCCTTCAAGTGCTCGTAAAAGAGGAAGACCTGGTTGAACTCTTTGGACTCCTGCGGAAACAGGTCCATGGTGGCCATGTATTTTCCATTGAGTACGGAGATTCCCGGCGTGCTCATGCGACCTCCTTGCCGTAGATAAGGACGGTATGCGCGGCTATGAATCCGCTGAGGTTGTGCGTTAGGCCTACTGCCGCTCCGGGGACCTGCTGAACTGCATCACCCCGCAGTTGCCGCATGACCTCAATCGCCTGTCGAATACCCGTACCGCCGAAAGGATGGCCGCAGCCAAGGAGACCTCCGTCCGTGTTGGTCGGGATCCGGCCGCCGAGATCGTTCTGGCCGTCTCCCACAAACGGGCCGCCCTCGCCCTTCTCGCAGAACCCAAGGTCTTCCATTTCTATGATTTCCGAAATGGTGAAGCAGTCATGAGTCATGGCTACATCCACGTCTTGGGGCTTCACTTTGGCTTTATTATACGCCTGCTCCGCTGCTATCTTCAGGGCTTCCCATGTGGTCCAATTGGGCATGTTCGCGGACATGTTGTTCACCGACGCCTGCGCGGTCCCGCGGACATATACCAATGGCTTGTCGGTCATCTGCTTGGCCCTCTCCTCGGTGGCCAAAACAACGGCCGCTGCTCCGTCGGTGATCGGGCAGCAGTCATAAAGGGTCAGTGGCGGCACGATCATTCGACCGCTCATGACCTCTTCCATGGTGACCGGAGTCTGAAATTGGGCTTTGGGATTCTTTGCGGAATTCCGACGGTTCTTGACGGAAACCGTTGCCAGATGCTCCTTTACGGTCCCATACTGCTTCATGTGTTGCTTCGCGACCATTGCGAACACAGGGGGCGGAAGGCCCAGCCCCT
This sequence comes from uncultured delta proteobacterium, assembly GCA_963789265.1. Taxonomy (GTDB): domain Bacteria; phylum Desulfobacterota; class Desulfomonilia; order Desulfomonilales; family Desulfomonilaceae; genus CAWBBA01. The sequence continues at coordinate 2,426,566 of CAWBKB010000001.1, forward strand.
GAGTTCCGTCCCAGTCGTGGTCCACCGACGCAAGCTCGCTGTAAAACACCTCCCACTTTTGAGGGGTGTAGAGCTTTTCTCCCCCTGCCACCATGACCACGTCGGCCTGTCCTGCCTTGATGAGACCAAAAGCCAATATGATGGCTGAACTGCCGCTTGCGCACAGGAGTTCCACCCGAGCACAAATGTTCTTCGGCTTGATACCGGCGTATTCAGCGACAAGCGGTGCAAGGTGAGTCTGGTACGAGGTCCGCTCCGTATACGCGGATGCGACCAGCAAGCCGTCTATATCTTTGGGGTTTAGGTGGGGGTTGTCGTCGTAGGCCGCTTTTGCCGCCTCCTGGAAGAAGTCCCTTTGACTGCCGTTTCTCACCCCCCATTTGGACATTCCGCCCGCAATTACGCACACATTGCGATCCATAAGTGAGTACCTCCGGCGAGTGTTAGCACGCTAAAGGCGTGGTTGGAAGGGTATTGGGTAGCTCGCTCACACAGAGCAAGCGCCCCGGATTTTGCCGCTTTTGATGCCGGTCCGTATTAAAGCCGTTACCGCGGGGTGTCTCGACCTCAGCCATGCGTCCCGCACGAAGCGACGCTATTTCTTTGGCTCAAGCTCAACAGAGCCCATACTCGTTTTCACTTTACAGTATTTTGCCTTTGCAACGCAATCAATTTTTCCGCTGTAAGCTTCGGTGGAGCCAACGCATCCGGGGTGGAGGAACAACTGTGCAGGTGCTGGAAAATGTACATCGACCGTGCCACGCCTTGGTGCGATTTTTGGAATCCATCGACTCTATGGAGTTTCAGGACAATGAACTTTGATCAACTGCTGAAGAAGACCTGAAAGGCCTTGTGACACATCCAGACGTCGTCTTTGGAGCTGACTTCCAGGGGAGAATGCATACCCAGTACCGCGGGGCCGCAATCGATGATATCCACTCCGGCGTTGGCCAGGTACTTGGCTACTGTGCCGCCGCCCCCTTCATCGATCTTTCCTAAGCCCGCAGCCTGCCAGATGATATTGTTATCGTTAAACAGCTTGCGAACCCAGGCCGCGTACTCCACGTTCGCGTCCGATGCCATGTACTTACCACCGCTACCGGTGTACTTGGTGATATTTATCCCGTGGCCGAGTTTCGCGCTGTTCCGTTTCTGGTACACGTCCGGATAGGTCGGGTCAATTGCCGCATTAACATCCGCAGAGAGAGCTTTGCTGCTGAAAAGGACCTTGTGAAGCATTCTGGAGGTGGGTTCGAGTCCTGTCATGTGCATGAGATCCATCACGAACATTTCCAGAACACGCGACTTAGCGCTCGTATTGCCCTCACTGCCGATCTCTTCCTTGTCGTAGAAGACGGCTACCGCAGTATGCTCGGGCTTTTCGGTCTCCATAAGGGCCGTGAAACATGTGTAAGCGCAGACTCTATCGTCTTGACCGTACCCGGCAATGAGGCTTCTATCTAATCCGGAGTCTCGAGCCGGCTCAGCGGGCACAATTTGAAGTTCAGCGCTTGTGAAATCCTCCTCGGTAATATTATATTTTTTTGCCAGCAGAGCCAGTACTGCCAGCTTGACCCGCTCTTCGGCTTCCTTGTCCTCATAAGGCAGAGCCCCCACAATGAGATTAAGGTTCTCACCGGGCATGAATTCCGAAGCCTTTTGCTCCATCTGCTTTTTAGAAAGGTGAGGCAGCAGGTCCGGTATGGTGAATACAGGGTCCTCCGGGGCGAGACCGATCTCCACATGTACTGTAGATCCGTCCTCTCGTATGATCGTGCCGCAGACGGCAAGAGAGCGCGCGACCCATTGATACTTCTTGATTCCGCCGTAGTAGTGGGTCTTTAGGAGCGCAAGCTCCGTATCCTCGTACAGGGGATTGGGCTTCAAGTCCAGCCTGGGGCAGTCCACGTGAGAGGTGATGATCCTAAGCCCGTCGGTCATCGGCCTTTGCCCTATGACGGCCATGGCCAGGATCTTGCCTCTCAGCGCATGAAATACCCGGGGGATCTTCTTACCGCGGACATCCAGATCCGTGAAACCATTCTTCGAGGCTACTTCCACGAAAGATTCCACAACCAATCTCTCGGTGCGGGCGCGGTTGAGGAAATCGCGATACCCTTGTGCATAGGAAAATACCTGCTTTTTCTCCCGCTCTCCCAGCCGGTCCCACGCGCGGGTCGCTTCCTGGAAGAGCTTCTGGTGCAGGTCGCGGGTCTTCTTCGATGCTTTAGACGTAGGCATGTTGTCCTCAAATGTATTTCAATGGAAACGTACTCGGCACCCTGCGCACAATAACATTCTTTGGGGTCATCGTGTTAGGCCCAAGTTCCGGCTCAACGCTTCGTCCGAACTCCTATGAGTCTGACATACTAAGTTTTCTTGCCTGGCCTGGGATAGGGCTTGTAGATCGGGGGCATCGTACCCGCGAATTGAGGAAAGCCCGCGGGACGGGGCATTTTGCAATGGCATTATTCTAATGCCGGAACTTCCACGGGGGATCCAGAGGGTTGAATTGTTCCGGCGAGGATCGAGGATCGTCCGAAGCTGCTCCAAGAGGCCCAGGGCAGAAGCTGTCGCTGCTTTCACGGGCGGGTAATTCTTGCGTTCGAGAAACGCTCTCGCAATGTTTATGGGGGTCGCGAATCCTATGCCTTGGCTCTTCCATAACAGAATTGTGTTTATCCCAATCACCTTGCCGTCCAGGTTGAAGAGAGGGCCACCCGAGTTCCCCAGGTTCATGGCGGCATCAATTTGGATGAGAGGAGGATAGCCGGCTCCCGGGATTGTCCTCTTCTGAGCGCTGACGATGCCTATCATGAGGGACTGGCCGATTCCGTACGGGTTGCCGATTCCGACTACCCATTCTCCGAGTTCAACAGCATCCGAGTCGCCTAAAAGGACCGGTTGCAAGTTAGTCGCTTCTATCTTCAGGAGGGCAAGGTCGTTCTTGCTGTCCTTATGCAGAGCCTTCGCCAGGTATCTCTTGCCGTTGAGAAGCTCCACTTCAATTCGGGACCCGCTGCGCAAAACGTGCTCATTGGTGATAATCAGTCCATTGGGCGAGACAATGAATCCTGAACCATAGCCCATTGCTTTGCCGCTCGATTCTCCGGAAAAACCGAGGTGGCCCAGAGAAAATGACGACGCCGGATCAACCATACGGATGGCCACAACAGATCTGTTGACTTTCTTGACAATAGCCCTGATATCGGGAAAATTTCCTTGACGAACCAGCGGCTCCGAAGGTCTTGCCTCATGCCGTTTAGGCCTGAAAGGAATTGGAGAGAGCCCGATTCTGGTCTTTTTCGTAGGATGCCGAAGGTCTTCAGAAAAAATTGATTTATAATTCCGGAGGCTACTCGAAGTCGAAGGTGTGGCGGCCTTACGAAGCATGACATCACTGCCGTAAGACACACCGGAAAGAAGGAGCAAACTCGCGACAAAATGTGATATAATAATCACTATTCCGAATCGGAAAGACGTCATCCACAGACTCCTCTACGCGGTTCCCAAAAAAAACCGCAGGGCTGATGCGGTTTTCCGGGTGATGGATTTGCATATATTCCTATACTGGACAAGTTGTCAATCGTTTTTTGGATTTTATTCGAAACAATCGCCATGTTCTGTGTATTCTTTAATGTTTTTGATTAATAAACGTTTGCTGCAAAAGCAGGGATGCGTCTATGTTCGAGGTTGAAATCATAGCCAACTTTTCCGCCGCTCATCGTTTGAGAAATTACCACGGGAAGTGCGAACATCTTCATGGACACAATTACAGGGTCCACGTTACCGCGCGGGCCTCGTCCATCGGCGAAGACGGAATGGTCATCGACTTCGGGGATTTGAAGAAAGCGACGAACCGGGCGCTCGAGCCGTTCGATCACTCCTATCTCAACGAGATCGAGCCATTTGACCGAGTCGAACCTTCCGCGGAGAACATTGCCGCGTTTCTTTTCGATGAAATCGGTCGCCAACTGAATGATAGGGCTGAGATGCTTCACAGCGTCTCGGTTTGGGAATCGGATGCTTCCAGAGCCACTTTTGTCAAGGGGATCAATTGAAAAGGCGTTCAAGCAACGCCAAGCAGTGTCAAGCACTGCGGGAATTTTCAATTGAGCCTCCTCTGTGACCGATTTCGGTCACTATTGGGATACGGAGAACTCCAGTGAAAGTTCTTTCAATGCCTGATGTCCAGAGCCTCCCCGATGGACGCAACCTGGCGATCGACAAGGTCGGCGTGAAAGGGTTGCGCTATCCTATCTCCGTCAAGGATCGAAGAAAAGGTTTACAGCACACTGTAGGGCTTTTTGACCTTTTCGTCAATCTCCCGCATGATTTCAAAGGGACCCACATGAGTCGATTCATAGAGGCCCTTAATGAGTTTCGAGGCGAAATCTCGATGGAGAAGTTTCAGGAGATCCTGGAAAAGATCAAGGGAAAACTCCATGCCAAGAGCGCACACATGAATGTGGAATTCCCCTACTTCGTCGAAAAGACTGCACCGATTACGGCAACTCCCGGCCTCATGTCTTACACATGCTTCATGAGTGGAGCGCTGGCGGAGTCCTTTGACCTCATCGTAGGAGTCGAAGTGCCTGTAATGACCGTCTGCCCGTGCTCCAAAGAGATCTCGGACCACGGAGCGCACAACCAGCGCGGGATGGTGAGAGTTCAGCTTAGGTTCAAGAAGTTTTTCTGGATCGAGGAAATAATCGAGGTTGTTGAATCGTCTGTCAGCTCTGAAATTTACTCGCTACTTAAGCGACCCGATGAAAAGTTCGTTACGGAGCGAGCCCACGAGAACCCTATGTTCGTTGAGGATGTGGTGCGGTCTGCCGTTTCGCGTCTGCGGGAAATGGACAACTTCCCCTGGTACCGAATAGAGGCGGAGAATTTTGAATCCATCCATAATCACAGCGCCTATGCAATGATAGAAAAAGATTTTTCCCCTGAGCCCGAGTGTTTTCAGAGACCAGCCGCCACGAGGCACAACGGTTCGATTTAGGCAAATTGTCCGGTCTGCTCTAAATACGCGGGATAAGCTATAGAGTTGAACTCCCTTGCTTCCCTGCGAAAACAGGATTTTCTGGATCATTTGCCCACTGCTCGGGATTTGCGGCTATGTAATTACCGATAGCTTCCAGTGCTTTCTCATTGCGTATCACGTGGTCGTAATAATTGCGTTGCCAGACAGGGAGCCCAGGAGTACAGCGAAATTCATTAATTAATCTGGTACACGCAGACTTGAATCCGCCAACGAATGCCGCAAGAGACCGGCTCCCGGGACCCCGCGCTCGTAGGGGCGACTGGCGGTCGCCCTTCTGGTCTTGTTTCGGAAGGTTAGGGCGACCGCCAGTCGCCCCTACAGAAGCAGAGATGTCCTTACGGATGAAGACGATTCCATGCAGATGATTGGGCATCACCACAAACGTGTCCAAATGGATTTCACGCCGCATCCTGGCAGAGTCCAACCACTGTGTTTGCACGATGGTCCCGAAATCGCTCAACTGTGACTCTCCGTCGTGTGTTGCTCCAAACAAACATTCCCGCTCGTGCGTGCAAATAGTGACGAAGTATGCTCCTCCCTGAGAATAATCATAATCTTTCAGGCGAATTGAACGCCTGTAATGTTTTTCCGGATCATGTTTCATTTCTTGACTTCGTGACGGGGCTCCACCAGGCGCCAGATCTTCACGGTTACTCATGTAGGGGCGACTGGCGGTCGCCCTTCTGTACTTGCTTCGGAAAGTTAGGGCGACCGCCAGTCGCCCCTACAGTAACAACATCCCGAGTGTCGGGCTGTGAAACCGCTTCAAAAGAAATCTGCGTTGAATGCGTCTTGGATGATTTCCACGACTGCGGGCTCACCCATTGTAACAATTACGACATCAAAACGTGCCGGCGGAACCTCACGGTAACGTTTTTCCAGATAGATTTGCGCTGCTCGTATGATTCTCTTCTGCTTTTGCCGGTCCACGGAAAACACAGGGTTTAGCGCTGAGGCCGACCCTCGCGACCGCACCTCGACAAACACGAGCTCTCCCTGGTGTTGCGCTACAATATCTATTTCACCGAGCTTGCATGCAAAGTTCTTCTCGACAATACGATAGCCGCGGCCTTGGAGGTCGTCAGCCGCGATTTGTTCGGCCAAACTACCTTTGTCACGGGTGTTCGTGCCACTTTTTGCTCGCGATAATAAATCTTTCAGAATTGGAGGGCCTCTCCTCTTACAATTTCGCTTCCATCATTCGTTCGTGCAACCGCCGAGACTGCAAGGCGAATGCTTCCAATCTCGCTTCAATAATCTGAGGAAATGCATTCCCATCGGTTTCAATAGCCAGAAACGGGAGTTTTTGATTCTTGTTCAACAAAGACTTCCGGCCACGGTCATGGCCGTTGGTTTGTGAAAGGAGGGCCAATTTCTCACCGGAAGTGAATTTTTCCGAGAGAATTGATTCAGCTACTCTGCTGGGCATACAACCGAACGGCCCGATAGAGATGATCCCGCATGCAGGATGAAGGATTTCGTGAAGGGCCGCGCCCACCGTCAGAATCGCCTCGCCAGTGAGCATCGGTGAAACGAATTTCTCCCCTGCGTGGATAAGATCCTCAACGTAAAGGGTCTCGTGAAAGAACAGGCCCGACGGAGCAAACAGATGTCGAATCTTTCGGTCAAAATGCCGTTTCACAAAATACCGAATCCAGAAAGGAATGTCCGGCTGGCCTTCTATGCGATTCTTTATGAGCCAATCGACATATTTTATCCATTCGCTGGTCTGAGAAGTTCGCACAATGAATCCACGGTCTGCCATCTTTTCAACCAGCTTCTGCAAAGAGATGGGATCATTTCGCACGTATATCTCGCCGATGAGCGAGATCTTTGGGATCTCCTCGTACGGCATCTTCAGAGGGATACCGGCCAACGTTTGAGCCGAGGATCGAATCTGAACGCGGATCTCTTTCCACGAACGATGGACGACTTGCACAAGAGAATCCCATTCACGATAAAATATCTCCAGAGCCGATTCCCGATCCGCGGCCGCGGCCATTAGCGTGGACCAGATCTCATACATCACGTCACCGATGATAATGGCCCGCCATGCGGGTAAAGTGAAACGATCTCCCAATCCCATATACCCGTTCGCCGAATTCAACGTGAGCACAGCCGCGTCGGGGATTTGGTATCTTTCGATGAGGCGACGAGAAAACACATTGTACTGGCCGAACCGGCACGGACCACCCGCTCCGGGCATGAAATAGGCGGTCACTTCACCCGACGGCCTTTCACGCCAGAAATAGTTGAGCATAGACCCTACAGTGGTTTGGAGAGGTAAACACTCTTTGCAGGTAGAGTTCCCGCGACCGATCTTGAGCACTTCATCGTCCGCAGGCGGCAGGCCATGAGCGTTAATCCCGACCTTCTTGAAGGTTTGGACGAGCGCCTGATGAGCGAAGCGGCCCATTGCGGGCAAGACGACTCGGACATTGGGGTCGGTAAGGGCTAGCTTTCTCCCGTCAGCGGTAGCAACGACCGGTTTTCCATCGACGATTGCAGCGACCGCGGCCCGAAACTCTTTCCGGGTCGCGGGAAGTTGCTTCTTGCTTTCAAGCTCTACGTAGTACCTTACAATATCGAGAAAAGCCTCTATACGTGTTTCAAGTCCGGCGTCCGCGGTGTGACTGTCGAGTTCCAGAGTCAGCGAGGGCTTACGCCCCATTTCTTCTCGGAAATATCCCACCACGAAGGAGTCCGGTCCGCACGAAAAGTTGCTGATATAAGTCCCGAACAGCCTCGGGTGATTCTTGACGAACCGGGCAGCCTTCAGAATCATCCTGCCCATGGACCAGTACATAGTATCCTCGTCGTCGAAGGTTTGGTCTTCGTAGGGCAGCATGTCAAACGGTATTATCCGATAACCCCTTGACGCGAATTTAGCCGGTATGCCTTTGTTAGCCTCACCTGCGAAGGCATTGTAGGGTCGGCCGAAAAGTACGATTGCAAGGGCGTCGCGATCTTCTTCAAGCTCTTGCAGCATTTTTGCGCCCGAAGCGCGCATCTCTTCTCTGCAAGCGGCCTGAGCCTCCAGCGCTTCCCTGAATGCCCGCAACCCATCGGCCCGCGAGCGACCCAACTCCAAAGCAACCTTGATAAATTCATCGGTTCTCGGTTCGAAACCTCGGCTAAGATCCAGATAAGGAGTGACCACCTTCTTGGACTGCAAGCGCTCAAAGGTACTCTTCAGGTAAAAGGCTTCCCCTTGAACGAAAACGCAGGTACAGGTGTTGGCGTTCTCGCTGTCGGTGGGTACGCCTCTTATGTGCGGAAGAAAGAGTATTTCAGGTTCCTTGTCCAGGAGGTTCGCCATGAACCCATGAGCTATTTCCACAGGGAAACAGAAAGCTGCACCCTGCTGATCGACCCCTGCCGCTTCTACTGAGTCGGGCAATACCAACCGGTATCCCAGCGTCTTGAAAAAGGCATTAAAGAACGGGAAATAGGTATTTACGAGGAACGAACGGTTCATGCCGATTGTTGGCCGGTTATCCACCACGCCGGCGGCATCGAGATCGCGAAAAACGATTCTTTGGCGATGGTCCACCATGTCGAGGGCGCTCTTGTCGAATTCCAAGTGACGGATAAGATTTACGTACCGGTTACAAGCACCGCCAAAGGGGTACGTTTTCCCCTCTATCTCAATCCGAGCAATTTCACACCTTCGGTCACATTTTTCTTTCCCGCCGCCGCACACAAAAGGGTTCTTGTAGACCACGTCACGAGCGGCCAGTCGGTTGAGGTCAAAAGAAGCCTCGTTCAGCAGTCCGACTGCAATTCGCCTTTCCACTTCGAGTGCCACCCCGAATGCGCCCATGAGTCCGGGTTCGGGTGGGACAACAATTTCTTTTCCGGTGAGCGCGGACATGGCCGCAGGAATTGCCTCGTTGTAGCAGACCCCGCCCTGCATAAAGACCTTTTTTCCAACCGGCCTATTGCCTTTGACTCGGTTCGAGTAATTCATGCAGATGGAATACACTAAGCCTGCTACGATATCGTTTACGGGGATCCCCTCCTGTGCTGCATTTTTTATGTCAGACCCTATGAAAGCGGCGCACTGATCGTTGAAGTTTGGAGGATTTTGGCCCGTATATGCCACCGAGCCGATGTCGGTAACTTTGAGCCCGAGACTCTCTTTAGCCGACTCCTCCAGGAATGAGCCCGTCCCAGCGCTGCACGCTTCATTCATTGCGTAGTCGCTGGGGACCCCGTTGGTAATGTACGTATATTTCGCATCCTGGCCCCCGATTTCGAAAATGGTATCCACCTGAGGGTCAAAGTGCACTGCCGCGGCGGCATGCGCTATGATCTCGTTGAGCACGCCGTCGGTCATTGCGTGAAGTCCGGAAATCTGCCGACCCGATCCGGTAACTCCCAATCCTATGATGCTTATGGGGACATCAATCTGTTGGGCGAGGCTGCTGTAGACTTTCCGGGAAGCTCCAACCGGATCGCCGTCGGTTCGAAGGTAGTCGGCTGCCAGTATAGCCTTATCGCGGCAGCGCATGATTACCCCCTTGGTTGTAGTGGACCCCACATCCAGACCCAACACCGTGCGGTCGCCGGCTTCAGCTTTTCCCCGAGGCCGATCTTCGAAACGGACCATGTGCCGAAATTCCGACAAGGGCTTGAGGTATGAGAAGGCAGACCCTTTATTCTGATAGACATCATCGGGGCCGGTGTAAGGGACAGTAGGATTATCCAGAGCCCACAAAGCAGCCCCAAGTGCTTCAAAATAGGGAGACTCTTCGGGGATGTGAAGGTCTTCAATCTCCTTGGCGAGATAATGCATCATGGTCTGATTACGGGATGAACCGCCGACGAGAAGTACAGACTTCTTCGGCAGCTTTTTCAGCAACTCGACCACTTTGGCGGCCATCATCTTGGCGAGGCCGGCCACCACCTGCCCCTTCGGGATGCCCTTGTTCAGAGCGTGAGTGCAGTCACTCTTGCAGAAGACGGAACACCGGCCCGAGACCTTGTGTGGGTGGTCGGATATTCCGAGCTTGGCCACGTCCTCAAGGGTAATGTTCATCCTCCGGATTTGTTGGAGAAAGAACTCACCTGTGCCGGAAGCGCATTTGTTACCGGTTTGTATTCCCTGGATTTGCCCGTCTTCATCCAGGTGGTACACGAGAAATGTCTCTCCTCCCGCGCTGACGACCACTCGATAAGAATCATCCTTGCCGAGTATATGTGCCACAGCTCTCTCGACTGCCTCGGGTTCGGATATGGTAGTCAACCTGATAAAATTAATGAATTTTCGTCCAGTGACTGCTATCGGGATGTCACGAGCTTGAGGGATCTCTTCAAGTGCATCGAGCAGGGTTTTCCTGGGGTTCCCCTCATGGGTGATCGTCGAGGCACCAATTACCTCGATCACATCGTCATCCTTGCGCAGGCGCACCATGCCGAGCGTGGAGGCTCCCAAACAAATACCCAGAGCTTCCATGAGCAACACTCCCTTTTTTGCTTACGGGTGATTCTGTATAGGAATAACTTAAACTACTAGTATAAACGAGCCGCACATGACCGGCAAGACTTACTCAGCAAGGCGGGCAAATCGTTAATTCGCGCTGGAGAATCGCTCCAAATTCAATGAAAGTACTCGTAAATCCCCAGCGTAATCAGAATCAACCCGGAAATTCGGCCGGCAAACTTTCCAAACCAATGCACGCCGGAATATTGCCCGAACTCTATCCCAAACCAAATCGTGAGAATGCTAAGTGCCGCTGTGAATGCTACCATCAAGGCCACATCGAGTCTCAACAGGCCCGCGCCGATCCCATTGCTCAAATTATTCAACGATAATGCCAGGGCCAGCAAGAATCCTTCCCTCAGGTCGATGTGCCCGGAAAAATCCGCGTCAGCGAGAAATGGATGATCGAGAATCGCAAGCATCTTCCTGAGACCCGACTGATTGGAAAGCGTCGTCTCTTGAAACTGCTGGGGCCCATCGCTTTGTAACTCATCCCGTCGAGAAATCTCCTGAGCAAAGACCCAAACTCCTGTGCCTCCAATCATGAGAGCGCCCAGGGCAGTCGCCACATTTTGATTTATGAGGCGGCCTATTTCGTTGCCGGCGGCCATCGAAAGATAAGTTCCGAAAGATGTGACGATAGCAATAAGCAAATTAGCGTTGAAAGGGATATTTATCTTTCTGACTCCGTAGGACGTACCAACTCCCACGTTATCAAGGTTGCTCGACAGGGCAAGCAAAAAGATAGAAATGATATGTAGATTGGTCATTCTTCTCTCTAATGAGATTAGCCGGGCGCGCTGTCTTCGGTCTCGTCCTTCTTTGTGTCGGCCCTTTTTCTCTCTTTATGCTCTACTAATCTCGGTTTCGGATGTGCGTCAGCGCCCGCCCCTTGCGCAGGACGTGCCTTTTCCGTCGCCTCCGATTCCTTTTCCTTGACCGCGCTCACTTTCCGAGCCGACGGTCGCTTCTCTTTGCTTACGGCCGCGGACCGCCCTTCCCTTCGGCCTTCGCAAACCTCCGCGCAAGTTTGCCGTCCCGTTTCGTACAGCAGGAACCCGCTCTTTAGAATCGCCTTTAGCAACGGCCTCACAGTGTACCATGCCAACGGCACAACCACAGGCGCTGCGAGTAAACCGGCGCCGACTGCGACACCGGTCCAGATATCGCCACTCTTCGGTCTGAAATCCCAGATTGCCATGTGCTGCCCCTCTCTACCGGACTGTTTTGGGCGCCACGACACCGCAATCAGGTATGCTATCAGACATAAGGCTGTCGTCAGCCGCTGACAATGTCAAGTTAGGATTCTGTCAATCGCGTTTGTCATGACACCAAATGAAAGACTCAGTCTTCAGTCAACTCGTCAACAATAAGAGAACCGATTTTACTCTCCGCGGCTTCTATTTCTTCTATCTCCTTGCAAGTCGTCGGGCTTAGGAGGCCGTAGGTCTCGACGATCTTTTCCAGATATTCGGCGATTACTCGTCCCAGGTGCATCCCCACCGACAATCCGATCCAAAACTCCATGATGTTTCCCCATAAGGTCTGAGATGTGAGAGGCCCGCGCCGTAGCGATTTACCAGCCCCACGCGGCGCGCTGAGCCAGTCCTACCGCGTATATGCCGGGTATGCTGTACCTGCCGGCCAGGTCTAATACCGATTCGCATTCAGAATCCCCCCGTCCCCCCTTTACTAAAGGAGGGTTAGAGGGGATTTTCTCACAATCTTGAAAGCGAATCGGTATAAAACCGGACGAGCAGCCTTCCCGACGAAGAGTTGCTTTCCGGTCTTACCCCATTGTCGCCACAGTCCCTCGCCCCATGTAGACATTTTGCGGACCCCAACACGGCGTCGCAAGCCTAAGATCATGCAAAGACATGAAATCCTCAAAGAAGACTTCCACATTAAGAATTAATTTGTTGCTAATACTAGCCTAACATTTTGTCGGCATTAGTTTAAACAGATTCATACGACGAAATTCCTCGTCGTCCAAATAGTCGTACTGCTGGTCAGAATCCAAAGGGAGAAAGGCATGAGCTATTATCTCCACGACGTGCCGGGGCGTATGAGAATCCAGATTCCGGCGTTGAAGAGGAATTCCGAACGGGCGCAAGATGTTCAGGAGCTGTTGGACAGCCTCTCGGGCGTCAAATCGACCTCCGTGAACCCTGTTACAGGGAGTGTGATAGTTCTTTACGATCCGCAAGTAGTGCATTCTTCGACCATTCTGACACTTCTTTCCAGGGAAAGGCACATTGACATCGCAAGAATAATCTCAAGCCGTCAACATCTCGAGGCTGGCCTTTCCAAGGCGGGCCGCGCAGCGTCCAAAGCCCTCATAGGTATCGCATTGGATCTAGCGTTAGAGGGTTCTCCCTTATCGATTCTCACAGCCTTCATTTAGAGTTTCCCGCTAAAATAGGCCGCACCTAAATTCGCTCCTTGTCCCCAATTCTCGAGCGGGCGCAGCATCCTGCGCCCCCACCTTCGTAACGTGACTGGCCTCTTGGTGGCGACGGGCATCTTGCCCGTCATTTCTAATGGACAGGCTGGAAGCCTGTCCCACCAATCTAAATTCGGTGCCAACTCTCTCGAAAACCACTATAAACGAATTTCGATGCGGTCCGCGGTCGTTGATGAAACGCGCCGAGCAACTACGACCTTAGTAGATCTGCTTTGTCGGTGGCCTCCCACGGCAAATCCATATCTGTCCGTCCGAAATGCCCATACGCGGCAAGTTTGCGATAGAAGCCATCACTGGACATCGATGGTAGCTTTGTCAAATTGAATTGTCTGACAATCCCGCCTAGCCTGAAATCGAAATGCTTCTCCACAAGGGCACTGATTTTGTCATCGGAAAGCTTGCCCGTTCCCATAGTCTCAACCTGGATGCTGACCGGCCCTGAAAGTCCTATCGAATAGCTAAGCTGGACCTCGCACTGTTCGGCAAGCCCTGCGGCGACAACATTCTTGGCCGCGTAACGAGCTGCATACGCACCGACCCTGTCAATTCTTAACGCATCTTTTCCGCTCAGAGCCGATCCGCTGTTTCTGGAATAACCTCCGTAAGTGTCGATGGCATTCTTTCGACCTGTCAGTCCTGAGTGCACCGACGGCCCGCCCATTTTCAAAGGGCCTCCCGGATTGATCAGGATACTGGTGTTCCCGTCAGGGACTATAGGCTCACCCTCAAATGCCTCTTTTATGACCGTTTCCATCACATCGTCTCGAAGTCGGTCCAGTTTGGGATGGGTCCGATCTATCTGGCTTGAATTGATCGTGATACTGTGGATCCTGTGCGGAATGCGATTGTCGTATTCGACTCCGACCTGGGTGGTGCCGTCAGGCGCCAAGTATGGCAATACGCCTTGCAGCCTCACCTCGGAGAGCCTCTTCGAAAGCTTGTGGGCAAGCCATATCGGAAGCGGCATAAGCGTCGGTGATTGATTGCAAGCAAAACCGAATAACGTTACCTGGTCGTATGCCACGACTCTATCTATGTCCTCTTCGGACACATCGTCTTCGGCAACCAGGCAGTGCTGCTCCGGCGTCATTTCTTTGAGGCTGGTCAATATGCTGCAAGTCTTGAAGTTGAATTCATGGTCAATGTACCCGATCCGCCGGATAACCTTTCTGGCCACATTAGGAAAATCGACCTTCACGCCGGATGCAAATCTTGCAGCAATGAACACCACTGACAGTGACACTGCGCACTCGGCGATAACCCGGGCGCATAAGTCATGCTCGAGAAAACGGTCTATGATGGCATCGCTTATCTGATCGCACAGCTTGTCCGGGTGTCCTTCGGTGACCGATTCGGACGTGTGGATGAAGTGCTTTTTCATTTGTTGTCCGCCGATGTTTTTTTGGTGACTTCGTTTATGAGCAGAGGAACTACTGACGCAGCCCCGATTACCAACCCGTCAAAAAGTGTTATCGGGGTTGTGCCCAGCAGTGTTCTCAGCCCGGGAACAAGCTGAGAAGCCAGTTGCAGCCCGAGTGAGCCAACGACCGCCACATTAAGATATTTATTCGGCGCGGATTTCCGGCGATCGAAGATGGTGCGCGTCTCTGAACGACAACTCACGGCGTGCAGGATCTGAGACGTGGTAAGGCTTTGAAATGCCAACGTACCCGCGGCCGGGCCCATGCCGTATTTCATAACACCGTATCCGTACGCGGCAAGCGAAGTCGCGGTCATCGTCGCAGCCTCGAAGCCAATTCTCTTGAAGTCGTTTGTCTTCACAATAGGCGCGGTGGAATCCCGCGGCGGGTGACTCATTACGTCAGGTTCCGCAGGTTCCAAAGCCAAGGCAAGTCCCGGGAATATGTCCGATACAAGGTTGATCCAGAGCAGTTGCATGGCATTAAGAGGGTATCCCAGTCCTAGAGCGCCTGCGACAAACATTACTTGGATTTCGCTGAAGTTGGTGGCAAGAAGATATCGGAGCGTCTTTCTGATATTATTGTAAATTGTTCGCCCATCACTTATCGCGATGATCAAGGTCTCCAGGTCGTCTTCTTCAAGCACCACATCAGCCACGTCTCGAGCCACATCAGTTCCAGCCCGCCCCATTGCTATACCAATGTCCGCGGCCTTGAGTGCAGGCCCGTCGTTAATGCCGTCGCCGGTCATGGCCACCACCTTGCCGGAACTCTGAAGGGCCTGAACAATCTGGAGCTTATTCGACGGGCTGACCCTGGAAAAGACGTGGACCTCCTTGCTCAGAGCTTTTAATACCGCAGGCTCGGTGGTTGTCAGGTGTGTCGAATCCAGGATTTCCAGCGGCCTGCCGTTGCTGAGCCCCAATTCCTTTCCCACAGCATACGCGGTCGGGCTCTGGTCTCCGGTGACCATCACAGTTTCCAGCCCCGCTTCATGAAACACCACTATGGATTCTTTGACTCGATTCCGGATAGGGTCGGCCATGCCGACCAGGCCCAACCAAGTGAAGCCATTCTCTGTCTCCGAGTGCTCATCGGAATTCCGGACGGCGAACGCGACCCCCAGCACCCGCAATGCATTGCCGGCCATATTGTCATTTTCGGCTTCGACAATGTCTCTGTCCTTATCGGTAAGCGCGATGGCAGCCCCATTCCGGATCTGATATTTGCACTTGGCGAGGACTTCTACGGGATTCCCCTTCAAAGCCACCAATACTTCCTTATCCGCGTATACGTGTTCAGTAACCATGAATTGGCGATCATCGGACCGATACTGAATATTCAACACCGGATGTTGATCCCTTAGTGCCCGAACGTCAATGCCGCCGTTAATCGCCATGTAGATCAGAGCGTTTTCGGTTGGGGAGCCATTCAAAACGTACTGCCGATCTCTGAACTCGATTTGAGTCTCATTGCAGAGCACGCATATATGAATGAGTTTCAAGACCTCGTCGGACTGGGAGGGGTCAAATAGCTTTTCGCGGCTATAGAAGCTATTTTCACTTATCCGTATCTTCTCCATCCCGGAATAAATCGTCAGCACGGTCATTCGGTTATGGGTAATTGTGCCGGTTTTATCGAAACATATCGTCTGGACCGAGCCTAGCGTACAGATTGCATCGAGATTCCTTATGAGGACTTTGTGCTTCCTCATATTATTGATCCCAAGCGCAAGCGTGGTCGTCGCAACAGCCGGCAGTCCTTCGGGAACTGCCGCGACGGCAAGAGAGATGGCTGTCTTGAGCATCTGAAGAAAGCCGTTCCCCCTGATGAGCCCCATAAAGAAAACTAACCCGCAGACGGCCCCGGAGATCAATACCAGTTGGTTGCCGATCTTCGTCAACTGTCGCTCTACGGGGGTTTCCGGGGCTTCGGCTTCAGCAAGAAGACTTTGGATCTTGCCTACTTCCGAGAACATGCCGATTGCTACGACAACCGCCAACCCCTGGCCCCCGGTGATGAGCGTGCCCGAATAAACCATGTTGGTCCGGTCCGCGAGGGGAACCTTGGGGCCCTTAAGCGGAGATGAATTCTTGGACACCGGCATGCTTTCACCGGTGAGCACCGACTCGTCCACGGTAAGACGGGTTGCCTCGATAATTCTCGCGTCCCCTGTCACATACGTCCCTGGTTTCAGCAAAAGGATATCCCCCACGAGGACCTGTTCCGCGGGGATTTCCTGCAAACTGCCTTCCCGTATTACCTGTGCGGTTGGGCGGATCAACCTCTTCAACGAGCTTATTGTCTTTTCCGCTTCATTTTCCGTAACAAAGCCGATTGCCGCGTTAATGCCCACCACAACCACAATTATGACGGCATCCGCAAGCCCCCCAGTAACCACGGAAAGACCGGCAGCCGCAGCCAGGAGCGCGACCGGGAAAGAGTTGAATTGATCGAAGAAAATGCCCAGCTTGGAGCGAGACAGAGGCTCGGGAAGAACATTAAGGCCGTATTCGCGGCGATTTTCCTGGGAGGCTTGGGCTGACAAGCCTCGTTTTCTGGAGGATTTCAGCGATGAAAGGACGAATTTCACATTGAGCAGGTGCCAGGGTTTAGACTTATGAGCTTTGGAGAGGCCATACTCCGGCCGATCTTTCCCGGTGCGAACAACCCTGAGATCGGTTACAACGGCGAGTGCACCGACTTCAGTAGAGCCGGGGCCGCCCTTGGCCTCGTTATCCCTGGTCTCTCGCAGATAGGCTATCACAACACTCTCCACGCTCAGGGCTATCTTGCGAGGATTACAGTCAGGATTGAAAATTACCAGCACGTTTCCGGTCAAAATGTTGGCCGAAACGCGCCTGACGTCTTCGTCCTGCGGGAGTAACATTTCCAAGCGGTATTTGAGTGACACGCATCGATAGAGGCCTTCGACTTTGTATCGCACTCTGCCCGGAATATGGTTATGAACTGTTTCTAACAACTGATTAGCCTTGTCTCGGCGGGCTCGCCCTACCTCATGAAAACGCGAGACGCCTGCTTTAGTCCTCTACTAGTTCTGGTTCCCAGGTTGTGCCATATAGGGGCTAACTTAACGATTTCCCCCCCTTCGTAAAGGGGGGTTAGGGGGGATGTTTGTCTAACTCCTTGAAAATCCCCCCTAATCCCTCTTTAGAAAGGAGGGACTTTGATGGCCCTTAGCCCGTTGGACCTCTTCAGAGATATCGAGATGCTCTTAAGTTAGCACCTATCAGGCAGAGCCCGGGAACGAGAAACGCTTAAGTTAAGCTACTTAGCAATATATTGACGCCAACGCGATGCTTTCAATCTCCATTTGCATCGTCCGCTTCCAATGCAAAGTCTTCCCCTTCGTCCCACTCCTCAATCTGTGCTCGCGTGAATACGCCCAACGCGTAATAAAATGCCGTGTACCATGCAGGCATGACAATATTTCCTCGTGCAATCTGCCAGACTCCGGAAATTACCAGGCTGAGAAAAATGAGACTGGGAATATCGACTTCGCCGCCGGTCGCATTCTTAAGATATCTATTATACACTTGAAACGTATCGGCTACATTGGTGAAAAGAGGCTTCTGTGGCCGTCCGGAGCGTCCCAAAACAAACAGCTCGTTTTCTCTCGCAAAGTCAGCGATGGTCTTTCTTTCGCCTTCGTAGGAAATCAGGGCGCTTCCTATGTTAGGATTCACCCTGATTTCCTTTACCCCGGGGCAGCCGGAAAGCCGCTCCATCAAATTAGAAAAATATGAGACATCCCTTCTCTTAGAAGGAATCTTGATTCTTAGCCTGCGGGCCATCCGATGAGACACATGAGCCTTCGGAATCATTTCTCCTCTCTTTGGTTCCCGTGTTCGTCTAAGCTCCTTTTGTCTTCGCCGGAGTCAGCTCAGCCTGCACTTCAGACTTCGCTTCGGCAGCCAGATCTTCTACTACCTCTGCGACCTCGGCAATCATTTCTCTGCATTTTTCGTAGAGCATTAAGCTGCCCTTTATGCCCGCCTTTGCAACCGGCCTTGCCGCGGTGGCTATCATCGGAATTACCACGGGGGCTACGAGTAAGCCCACCCCGATCGCGACGCCAGTCCACACACTGCCTTTAGGTGTGAAATTCCAACTGGCCATTTGACGCCTCCTTCTTTCCGATCGTTCGGTAGGTCATCAACCTACTATAATAGCGTAAATCATTTCCCAGATTATGTCTATTTTGTTAGCTTATCATTAGCATTGTGTTAAAAATGACGGCTTCGAGAAGTATTTTTAGAAATTCATTTTCCTGTACGGCCCCGGACCTGCTGAAAGTCGCTCAACCCCTTTGCTGAAGAGGAACGGCGAATCCGAAAGGGATGCAAAATTCTTCCCCCGAATTTAACACCTTTTTAACATTTGTCTAATCGTAGCTCAACAATCTTTGTTGAGAATGACTTCGCGGATTAATTCTCCCCGGCGGACAAAGGACGATTTACCGCACGGCCCCCCACAACTGTTAATCGACGGCTGAGCGGGATCGGTGTCTCTTCCGGCCACCGGGGTCTCCTCGACTCGGAGCATTTTTTCGAGAGCGGCGGCATAAGGTCCCCGCACTGCATTGCCCCTTGGCTCGCTGCCTTCGTATCCCCGGGGAAACGCATACTCGGCGCGCGAGGGAGATATTTGTTTTGTTCGCAATGACCAGGAGGAAATATAACTTGAATCTCCATACTTCTAGCCGAGATTTCGGCATTGTGCCTCTAATAGATCGCGATATTGCACTAGGGGAGTCCACGGAGATTCGACAAGTTCGTCGCTGTACAGACTTTGACGTATCGATAGAGATTCGTCTGTTGGTTAGCTTGTGATGACGGTAGGGAGGTCGGCGGGCTCGCCATCCCGTCAGCCAGTGGTGGTGAGCCCCCTCCCAATCCACTGCCGGCCTCCCAACATTTCTGGCTTTCCAAACACGTGTAATGCAAGGCAGAGAACAAGCGGGTGTGAATGGCCAAAGAAAAAGTTCTAGTCGTCGATGACGACGAAGATATCTTAGAGCTGGTAACGTACAATCTGACAAAGGAAGGGTATCACGTTTCTTCAGTTCTTTCCGGGGAACAGGCTTTAAAGAAGGCAAAGGAGGAACACCCTGACGCAATACTGCTCGACCTCATGCTGCCCGGGGTAGATGGCCTGGATGTCTGCCGGGAATTGAAGAACGATCCTGCTACCAGGTACATACCCGTTCTGATGGTAACCGCAAAAGGAGAGGATGCCGACATAGTCAGCGGCCTGGAATTGGGTGCGGACGATTACATCACCAAACCTTTCAGCCCCCGAGTCCTTTTGGCCCGCCTGAAAACCGTTCTACGGCGGAACAAGCCTCAAGAGTCTGAAGAGCTCGCGGTCGTGAACCTGCACGGCCTCACCATCGATCCTAACCGTCACCAGGTCCTCCTTGAGAGGATGCCCATCGTTCTCACCACCACGGAGTTCAGGATCCTTCATTTTCTGGCGCGGCGCCCCGGTCGAGTCTTCAGCCGAGACCAGATAATAAACGCGGTGAAGGGGGAGAATTATGCTGTAACGGAGCGCTCTGTCGACGTACAAATTGTTAGTCTGAGAAAGAAGCTCGGCAGGTTTGGAGACGCGATAGAGACGGTCAGAGGGGTGGGCTATAGGGTGAAAGAGGAGTAGTGTTTGTTCAGCGGATTATCGGGATTCACGGTCCTGCAAGACGCGCGATTGCCGTGAACGAATACCATGCGCGCCGTACCGGCACAGACCGGATAGTAGGATGGCCCACCGCATCGCCGGGCGGAAAGAACAGAATTCTCCGCGATCTCAACGTTCTCTGCGGTGAACTGTTGCTGAGAAGAAACGTCACTTGGCAAAACCGCGAGGAAGGAACGATGAATGAGGATAAGACTGCAGAAGGACATTGACAGGTTGAAAGAGAGGATTGTTTCACTAGGGACTCTGGTGGAAGAGCACTTTCGCGTGGCGATCAAAGCCATCCAAAATCTGGATGCCCAGTTGGCCAAGACTGTCATTGATGGTGATATAGAGGTTGATCGGCTGGAGATTGATGTTGAGGAGGATTGCCTGAAGATTCTGGCCCTTCACCAGCCCGTTGCAGACCAGTTGCGGTATATAGTGGCGATACTGAAGATGAACAATGATTTGGAACGAATAGGGGATTTAGCTGTCAATATTGCCGAGCAAGCGGAAGCTATCGCTCGCGACGAGCGACAGGTCTTAGCATTTGACTATCTGACCATGGGACAGAAGGCCGAGGAAATGCTGAAGAAGAGCCTCGATTCCCTCATAAATACCGATCTTCGCTTGGCTTACGAGGTATTGAGCCGAGACGACGACGTTGATGCCATGAAAAATGCGATCGAGGCCCAGTTCGCGCAGGAGATGTGCAAGTCCAAGGGAGATCCTGCATCCCTGATCAACTTGTTCCTGGTCTCACGTCATCTCGAACGCATAGCCGACCATGCCACCAACATTGCGGAAGACGTGATATATCTGATCACAGGCGAGATCCACAGGCACCGAGGAGCGGTGGTCATACGAGGCAGCGATAGCTGGTTTAGTAAATCGGACGAGCACGAACTGGGCTGACGAACGGGCAATAGAAACCCGGAAGCAGCGGTTCCCGAACATGATTCGCTCATTTCCTCGGCACTGATGCGTCGGTCGCAGACTCAATACCGGACGCGACCTCGGGTAGAATCCCCTTTGTGACGTAGGTTGGACGGGCCTTCTCTCGCAAGTGCGGAAGCCTGCGGGCAAAGACTCCGGCGCCGACCATGCACGCAACTCCCCCGATAAGTACGGTCCACGGGGCACCAATCGCACCGGCCAGTGCGCCTGCCAGCAAACTGCCAACAGGGGCCATTCCTATAAACGCGACCGTGTAGAAGCTCATGACCCGTCCCCGCCGGTCGTCGTCCACCATAGTCTGCAACAGTGTGTTGCTCGCTGCCAATTGGATCATCTGGCCGAAACCCACCCCGGCCACCAACGCCAACGACCAAAACATGTTGTGTGACAGGGAGAAACCCACAAGCCCAAGGCCGAATATGGCCGCGCCGGTGGGGATCATTTTGCCCAGCCCCAGAACACCTCTTCTAGAGGCCAGGTACAAAGCTCCTGCCAGAGCTCCTACTCCGGAGCCTCCCATCAAGAATCCCAGTGCATCGGGGCCTCCATGCAAGACATCTTTGGCAAAGACGGGCATGAGCACGATGTAAGGCATTCCCATCAGGCTAACCAGGGCGAGCAGCAAGATAATATCCCGAATAGGCTCGAAACCGTATACATACCGAAAACCCTCCTTTAAGTCATGCCATGCTCTCGACTTTTGTGCTCTGAAATTCTGGCGCACAATCCTCATCATAAGCAAAGAGACTATTACGGCCAAGTAGCTCAATCCATTGATAAGAAAACACATTCCTTCTCCCACAGCGGAAATGAGCAACCCGGCTATGGTCGGCCCCAAAAGGCGCGCGCAATTGACCATAGACGAATTCAAGGCAATGGCATTCCCCAAGTCGGTCTTTTCTTCAATCATCTGGATCATGAAAGATTGACGCACAGGCATGTCAAATGCACTGACAACTCCTAAGGCCAGGCTTAATGCCACAATGTGCCAGATCATTATAGTTCCGGTCAGAACAAGATAGGATAAGACGAAAGCCTGCAACATTGCGAGCACTTGCGTCCAAATCAGCAACTGGTGGCGATTCCAACGATCGGCCAGCACACCTGCAAAGGCAGCCAAAACGAAAATGGGGATTTGTCCCGCAAATCCAACGACTCCCAAAAGAAAAGCAGAATGCGTGAGTCGATAAACCAGCCATCCCACGGCAATGCGTTGCATCCAGGTGCCGACGAGAGAAACGCCCTGTCCGACAAAGTACAGTCTGAAATTGCGATAGCGCAGTGCGCGAACAATGGGCCGAAGCGGCCGCTTGTCTTTCTGATTCATTTGCACGGTCCCTTACAGGTAGTATATGACATATTTCCGCTGAGACAGTCGCGCGCGGGCGGGGTTGCCTGTCTTCATGCTCGCGTATTCGGGGCAATGTAGAGGCGACCGGCGGTCGCCCAGGGCGAATGCCATTCGCCTCTACAGGCTCTGGGCAATGGCTGCAATCAGACCTGTAATCATGCGCTGACGTGGGGCAGGCTTTCCGAAACTGTCTCAAAACTCTTGAACCGGACGCAATCGTAACACGAAATTCCCTCACCCTTCCCCTCTCCCAAAGGGCGAGGGGACGTTAATAGAGACCTTGGATCAGCTCTCTCTCCCTCTGGGAGAGGGTTGGGGTGAGGGCACCGAAAATGCCCACCAGGCTTAATCGTGGCGCGATTCTGGTCATCAAAATAGCTTTGAGACCCTTCCTTCCAGCCTGTGGCGCAGACTTTCCAGTCTGCGGATTCTCGAACTGGACTTGGCGGACGGGAAAGTCCGCCCCACGGCGCAATGACAGTCGTTTACCGTTCGTAACTGAATGATTCCTTACACCAGCTCATTGTTCTTGACACCGCAATTTGAGAAATGGTATCACACGTACTGTTCATATATACCAAACTCCAGTTCACCATACAGAACTCATGGCCACCCACCCTAAGTCCGAATCAGATGACAAATACATGGTACCCGCTGTGGAGCAGGCCCTACGCGTGCTGTTCCGCATGGCCCAGGCCGAATCAGCCCACATGAACTTGACTGAAATCTGCGACAAAGTGGGAATGCACAAAAGCACTGCGTTCTGCATCCTTCACACGCTCCGGAAGTACGGACTCGTTCAAACAGGCGGCAGGGGCAAAGGCTACACCCTTGGTCCGGGCTTGATCGGTCTTTCACGGAGATTCTTGGATACTCTCAGCGCCCCAAAGCTTGCCGAGCCGCTCCTGGCGGAACTCGCGACAAAGACGGAGGCCACCGCAGCTCTTGGGCTGATAGCAGATAAAAGTGTCTTTGTGGCCGCTAAGAATGAAGGTGCGCGTGTGCTTGGTATCACCATGCGAGTCGGTCATCGTTTCCCCCTTACCTACGGCTGCCACGGCAAAGCCATTGCGGCTTTCCTTTCAGAAAAGGAGCTCGCCGAACTGCTGGAGGATGAAAAACTCTATTTTCATGGAAATCCGTCGCAGTTTGACAGGGATAAGCTCGACGAGGAAATTGTCAGATGCCGCCGGGACTGGTTCGCCGAGGACTTGGAGGAAACCACACCGGGACTCAATGCTGTGGCGGCCCCTGTTCTAGGCCCCAACGAACGACCTATCGGATATGTGGCGGTAATCGGGCTGTTGTCCCCAGACGCTGCTCGAAACAGCGGACCTTTGGTTGCAGAAGCGGGACAAACTCTGTCACGGCGGTTGGGTGCCGAGGTAGAGGAATGAAGAGTTGATCGCGGACCGCGGAGAATGTGGGCGGCCCCTGGCCGGGAACGCCTGCGTTTTACAGAGGGAGGAGGCATGGCCAAGGGACTGATACTGAAGGAACTGAGCCGCTACCGGATAGATACGTATGCGGACATCATTTACCGGAATGCGCTCCTCAATGCAGATCGGGAGGCATTTGTATGCGGACGGGAAAGAATAACCTTTGGTCGGTACAATCAACGAGTAAATAGCCTCGTCCACGCGCTTTACTCAATGGGGTTCTCAAAGGGTGACGGAATCGGCATCCTTTCCTGGAATTGCCTGGAATGCACAGATATTAACGGCGCGGCCATGAAGGGCGGATTTGTCGTTTCCCCCTTTAATCCAAGGATGCAGACGAGGGAATTGGACCACATAATCAACTACTCCGAAGTGAGATTGCTTTTTGTGGGTCCCGAGCTTGTGGAGGAGGTGGAAAAACTTCGGCCGCATCTTCCCAATGTTCAACAGTATGTGTCTCTTGAAGGGTCCGCTGCGGGCATGGCTTCTTTCGGCGATCTAATTGAGTCGTTTCCTTCGGACGAGCCTGACGTGGACGTGAAAGAAGACGATAAATTCATCATATTTTACACGAGCGGGACCACAGGAACTCCCCGTGGAGCGGTCTATACCCATGGCCGCAAACTCCGAGAGGCAAAGAACAAGGCGCTCCAAGTGGGATTAACGCCCCAAAAGAAGCACGTGATGATCCTGCCTCTCTTTCATATCGGGGGCTGGTCCTATTTTTGGGCATTCTTCTATGTAGCGGCGAGCAATGTGATCATGCCCAAGGGACCTTTCGATCCTCATGCCGCTCTTCAGACAATTGCGGACGAGCGAGCGACAGACCTTCATATCGTGCCGACCCACCTTGTGAGCATGCTGGCAACTCCCGACATAGGCCGCCACGATCTCTCCAGCCTCGAGAGGATGTGGTATGCGGCCTCCCCCATGCCGACCGAATTGCTCCGCAAAGGAATCGCCATCTTCGGCGATATCTTTGCCCAGGGGTACGGGCAGTCTGAGTCAGGTCCGGATATCGCCATCCTTTCAAAGGAATCGCACGGAGTTCTGGATAAGTCGCCTGAAGAGCAGAAGGTGTTGGCATCGTGCGGTCAACCCTGTACCGGCGTCCACGTCCGGGTCGTCGATGAGGGAGACAATGACGTAGAGCCCGGCACTGTAGGGGAAATCGTCGTACAGAGCGAATCGGCCATGATCGAATATTGGAAAATGCCCCGGGAAACACGCGACACCATAGTCGATGGATGGCTGCACACCGGGGACATGGGATACTACGACGAAAAGGGCTTCATATACATCGTTGACAGAAAGAAGGACATGATCATCTCCGGAGGGGAGAATGTCTACCCCCGGGAAGTAGAGGAAATCTTACACTGCCACCCCGCGGTCTTGGAGGCAGCGGTCATAGGCGTGCCGGATGACAAGTGGGTGGAAAGGGTTCACGCTGTGATCAGGTTGAAGGACGGGCATAAGGCAAGCTCGGATGCAATCATAGCGTTCTGCAAGGATAATCTCGCCCGGTACAAGGCACCAAAGTCCGTAGATTTTGTCGAATCCTTGCCCAAGAACCCCGCCGGCAAGATCCTGAAAAGGGAACTGCGGAAGAAATATCAGGAAGAATAAAGAAGGAGGGACATGGTGAAGGCGATTCGCCTATAGGTGTTAAGAGAAGTGTGCATCATTAGCCTAAGAATCCCCCTCACCCTGTCCTCTCCCGCTAATGGGTGGTAGGGGCGGGTTTGAAACCCAATGCTGTTGACTTAAGCCGCATGCCTCTTGTCCAGGAGCTTTTCCTTCGACGGGCCTTCACCTCGTCATTCCGGCGGAGGCCGGAATCCAGGTTTTCCTAATCTCCCCTGGACCCCGGCCTTCGCCGGGGTGACGGTGGGGTAGACGGAGGTCCCTTAAGTCAACAGCATTGGGTTTGAAACCCGCCCCTACAGGTTCTCCTCCCTTGATGGGAGGGGGAAGAGGGAGGGCGACAACTGGGTTAAATTGCGCACTGGTTTTTGTCATTTTAATGCTGGGCAAAATATCCATCTCACTATCGGTGTATTTGCAAAAGGAAGCACTAAATATAGTGATTCTCAAAAGTAATCACTGAGAAGGAATGATTTGGTGGCGACATCCGCCGCGAAACGCGGGGCTGCCCGTCCATCAGCGACAGGCTGTCCCGGGCCTCGCGGGACTGTTTCACCAGTCTTAATTTGGGGCCTACGGACTTGCGTATTATGACGATACTTTCGGGAACCGTTCTGAATACCAGCGCGCGATCCAAGGGTGAACAATCAAGGAAGTACAGCACGGATCTGACAAAACCTCCCGCGGGACGCGGGATAGCACCCAGGACCGATCTTGACAGGATGTTGGGTGCCACTGACCTGAGCCATCATGGCGCCAGGTCAGTGCCGTTTGCTATTGGAGCATTCTCACTCGTTTGAAAGCGAATCAGTATAAACGACCATTGATTGGGAGAAGAGGAATGGCAGCAGGCAAGGCAGCTCGTGACGCGACAAGTGCATCTATAACCCGCCGCGTAGGCTTTTCAGTTAATGGGGAGTCCTACCAGTTCAATGTGGGAGGCGACACCGGCGAAATCTCCCCGGCTCACACACTGGCCCGAACGCTCAGGGAGACCATCGGCCTTACGGGGACCAAAATTTCGTGCGATAGCGGCGCATGCGGAGCTTGTGCCGTGATCATGGACGGAAAGGCCGTCCTTTCCTGTAAGGTCCTGACGGTCGAGTGCGATGGAAAGACAATAACAACAATCGAAGGTCTCCGGGATGCAAAAACAGGGGCACTCGATCCGCTTCAGCAGGCGTTTATCGACCACAACGCGTTTCAGTGCGGTTACTGCACGCCGGGGATGATCATGACTGCGAAGGCATTTCTCCAAGAAAACCGGCACCCCACGGAAGAAGAGATAAAAGAGGCACTTTCAGGCAACTTCTGCCGGTGCATAAGCCACTACCAGGTTATCAGGGCTGTCATGGCCGTGGTAGAAAAGAGAAGCAATCATGGGCAATGATTACAGATACGTTGGGAAACCATTGCCCCGGAGGGATGCTGCGGAGATCGTCACTGGCACCGCTCTGTTCCTTGACGATCTGAAATTTCAGAATCTCCTCCACGGTAAGGTCCTGAGAAGCCCTCACGCTCATGCACTTCTTAAGAGGATCGACAAGAGCAAGGCTGAGGCGCTGCCGGGCGTGAAGGCCGTGCTCACCTGGGAAGATGTTCCTGATTGGAGGGGCGGCACTCCTCGCAAACTACGCATCCTGGACAAACAAGTCAGGTACGTGGGTGACGCTGTGGCCCTCGTCGCGGCAACTACCGAGGAAATCGCGGAAGAAGCCCTGGATCTTGTCGAGGTGGACTATGAAGTCCTGCCCGCGGTCCTGGACATAGAGTCAGCCCTCAAACCGGATGCTCCGCTTGTTCACCATGAATTCCCCGGCAATATCATACCTGCCGGAAATCCGCTTTTCGGGCCCAACTGCCTAAAAGGTGTCGTGACAGGGGAGGTGGAAAAAGGATTCGCGGACGCGGACGTCATTGCGGACGGCACCTTCGGTTACGAGAGCATTCCGAACGCCCTCCCCCCTGAATCCGTAGGTGCAGTGGCCCTATGGGAGGAGCCGAACAAGGTCACCGTTTGGGGCACCAGCCAAGCGCCCTACATGGACAAGGTGATCCTT
Source organism: uncultured delta proteobacterium (assembly GCA_963789265.1). GTDB lineage: Bacteria > Desulfobacterota > Desulfomonilia > Desulfomonilales > Desulfomonilaceae > CAWBBA01. The sequence continues at coordinate 2,454,131 of CAWBKB010000001.1, forward strand.
TCCCATGTTCTCAACCGGCAAGTAGAAGTAAGAATTATCGGGAATCACGTGGGCGGCAGTTTCGGGACAAAGCTCATGTGCTGGCAGGTCCAGACCTACGCCATACTTCTGAGCAGGTCTACAGGGAAGCCGGTAAAGGTCATGTTCACAAAAGAAGAGCACATGGCCGCCTTCACCCTGCGGGTCGGCTCGAGGATTCATGGCAAGGTAGGTATGAAAAAGGACGGCACATTAACTGCTATACAGGGCACATGGTATGTTGACTCCGGCTACTATTCGTTTACTACCCAGGCCCAGGTCGCTGTGGGATCCGGTGAGATCATGATCATGGCGCAGTGCCCCAACTGGGACCTGAAGAACGTAATAGTGGCCACAAACCGCAACGCCTCAGGGAGCACAAGGGGCTTCGGCGGCCAAGAATTGAAGTGCTCGTTTATCCCGCTCCTGAGTCTTGCCATGGAAAAAGCAGATCTCGATCCATTCGAAGTGCTCAAAAAGAACTTTGTCAAGCCTGGCGGGGAATACTTCTGGCGGGATGGCGCCCGGTATCGGTACCGGGGCATCGACTATTCCAAGGCAATGGACAAAGGCGCGGAACGATTTGGCTGGAAAGAGAAATGGAAAGGTTGGCTGACACCGACCGCGGTAAAAGGAACCAAACGGACCGGGATTGGGGTGGGTGTCCACGGAAACGCGGATGTGGGCGAAGACGTGGCAGAGGCGTACGTGCAGCTCGACTATAACGGCACGGCCACAATCTTTGTCTGTGCAGCAGAGCACGGCACCGGTCAGAAGAGCAACTACGCCAGGATGGCAGCCGAAGTGCTTCAGATACCGCCGGATCGGATCGCCATGAGCCCTGCGGATTCGCTGGTAACACCCTTTGAGTTCGGACCGGTAGGCTCCAGAGGGACTTATGCCATTGCGAGTGCCGTGATCAACGCAGCAGAAGATGCGAAGAGAAGACTCTTGGAGTTCGCGGCCCCGAAACTGGAAGCAGACCCCCAAGATTTGGAGACTGCGGACGGGGTCATTTTTGTCAAAGGGCATCCGGAAAAGAGCGTGAAATGGAGAACATTGGGAACCGACCGGACTGTACTTGGATACGGGCGCTTTGAACCGGATTTCACCCTGTGCAATTGCATGATGAGCTTTGTCGAAGTCGAGGTGGACACAGAGACCGGAAAGGTGGCCTTGCTGCGCGTGGTGCTCGCCACTGATGTCGGCCGGATCATAGACCCGCTGGGACTCGAAGGCCAGCTTAACGGATGTATCGGTTCCGCGGGCATCGACAGTGCCATCTTTGAAGAGACAATAGTCAATCCACGCTCGGGACACATACTCAATGCTAACCTGATCGACTACAAGTGGCGGACCTTTGCGGAGCTTCCGGTCATGGAGCATGTAGTGCTCGAGACGCCGATGCCCACCCATCGCTTTCAAGCGATTGGCGTCGGGGAAATAGCAACATCTCCGGGGCCTTCTGCGGTGCTCATGGCTGTTTCGAATGCCGTGGGTCGCTGGATTCATGAGTACCCGGTCACTCCTGACAGGGTGCTCCAGGCCATGGGCAAGATCGACAATGCGAAAAGAGAGGCACAAGATGAGGTGGTTTGAGCACCATAATGCACGGTCGATCGACGAAGCAGTTGGTCTCCTGACCGACTATGAAGGAAAAGCAAGGGTCATTGCAGGAGGCACCGATCTTTTGGGCGCTTTGAAGGACGGGGTTTTTTCTGAATACCCGGAAGCGGTGATCAACATAAAGACCGTTAAGGACCTCGATTATATCAGGAACGATCAAAAAAGCCTCACCATAGGCGCGCTTGCGAAATTAGTGGATATCGCCAGATCCCCGGCAGTGCAAGCAGAATACAAGCTGCTTGCAGACGCAGCCTACTCTGTCGGTACTCCCCATATTCGTAACATGGCCACTATCGGGGGCAACCTTGGCCAGGATGTTCGCTGCTGGTTTTACAGGTATCCTCGCAACATCGGCGGACCTATTGCCTGCCTGCGCAAAGGCGGCAAGGTTTGCAGCGCCCTGGCCGGCGACAACCGGTACCATTCGATATTCGGCCCTGCCCGCCTCACTGGCGTATCCTCCGGCCCGGGAAAAGTCAGAAAAGGGTGCTATGCCGTGGGGCCGTCGGATATAGCAGTTGCCCTCGTGGCCCTGGATGCCCGCATAGTCACAACAACCCGGAGTCTCTCTGCGGAACGGTTTTTCACGGCCACAGCGACCAATTCTACTGTCCTGGCAGCGGATGAGCTGATAACAGAGATTCAAATACCAAAGCCGCCGGCCGGAGTGAGACAGAGATATGACAAATTCACACTCCGAAAACCGATCGACTTCGCTGTTGTAAGCGTGGCATCGGTCTTAACGGTGGAAAATGGGATATGCAAAGACGCGCGGATTGTGCTCGGCGCAGTAGCGCCTGAGCCGCTGAGGGCGCAAAACGCGGAAGAGGTGCTAAGAGGCCGGATCGTCGATGAGAAAATTGCCGCGAAGGCAGCACAGGCCGCCCTCTCGGGCGCGAAGCCTCTGAAAATGAACGCTTACAAGGTGGAAATCGCGAAGGCCCTCGTGAGGCGAGCAATATTGGGCTGATGAAATGGTGCCTGGAGCGAAAAGAGGAATGTCCAGTTTTTTGTATTCGTCTGCGGCTGGCCGTGGGCTGAGGTCTGCATTAAGGGCTCATTCATTGGGCGAGCGGTGTTATGCTGCCGGCGCTCGATCCCGTGCGGGTCACACCGACGGATTGAAGGCCGAAAAGAGGTTCGTCTCCTTTTCCTCATTACCGGTTATGCTAGGTTAGTGCTAAAATTGTCCCCATGCCCGTGGCGGCGAACCGTCGGCGCATAATCCCGAAACTCGGCATCCCGACATTTCTAGGACAGACAAAAAGACCTCTTGCGAAGGGACTTCCTTTGAAGCAATTGGCCCCGAGAACCTTCAGGTTGAGTGTTGTAGCTGCCAATCTTTTGACAAACGCGCTTGGAGCAGGGCTAACCTTTTTCTATTTCACGTTTATTGAATCAGGCCTCTGGCGGCAGCGGACCGAACTGAACACAAGAACCGAAACCTTGCTTTTTTTGTGTGTAATGATCGTAGTCTTCGCGACGCTCTGTGCGTTATCTATAACCTATTACAAGCCGCTGTGGAACAGCCTCTTAAAGAACTTGGACGAATTGAAACCTGATCGTGCCAAGGCTCTGGCAGGCAGGTTTCTGGATGTCCCGTTTGTCTCTGCGATGCTCAGCCTTGCGGGATGGCTTTCCGCCGCACTCTTATATGTTCTCATTCCCAGGGTATGGTCCGGAGTTGAGTGGGGTATTTGGCATCACTCGTCCCATATCGTTTTCGGAATCATTTTCGTCGGCGCTCCTATCACTGCGCTATTCACTTATTTTCTATTGGAATGGATAGTGAGAAGCCGACTTCAATCGTTCTTCCATTCTGATGTGCTGCTCGCCGTTCCAAGATCCATCCGCGTAAATGTGTTGTCAAAGGTGATAATCGTCTCGCTAGTGATAGGCACGCTGCCGGTCACAATAATTAGTTACGTGGTGCTAAGCCAGATCCACCAGATCCAGGCGGGGTCTCAAGACATCGGAAGCTTTCTCCGACATATTCCGCTCGTCATTGCTTTCCTCCTCACTTTGGCCGTTCTTGTTGCGGTGGGTCTGTCAATACATTTGGCCAAAAGCCTGTCTGAGCCGCTACGTCAAATAAGCGCGGGTATGGAGCGAATCCGACAAGGAGAGCTTGAGCTCACCATGCCCGTGATGTCCAACGACGAGATCGGCGTGATGGCTGAAGGTTTTAATCGCATGGCCGCGGGATTGAGGGAGCGGGATTTCATAAAAGATACCTTCGGATCTTACCTCAGCCCGGAAGTTGTGTCGGAAATCCTTGAATCTCCGGCCGGGATCCATCTTGGCGGAGAGTTGCGGGAAGTCACAATCCTGGTGTCGGATCTGCGGGGATTCACCTCGCTGACCGCGTCACTGCCGCCGGAAGTCGTGGTAAGAATCTTAAACCGGTTTCTGGAGAAAATGGTTGATATAATTATCAGGCACGGCGGAACCATAGACGAGTTCACCGGAGATGGAATCCTCGCATTTTTCGGTGCGCCCCGACTGATGACCGATGCCACATCCAGGGCGGTCCGGTGCGCCGTTGATATGCAACGGGCAATGCCCGAACTTAACAGGACATTGCAGGGTAATCCGGCAGTGGCGGACTGCCGCGAGGACGGACTCGTAGTTGCGGAACCTCAGAGTGTAGCGATGCCCCCCCCTTCCCTCGGCATGGGAATAGGAATTAGCAAAGGTAGTCTAATCGTCGGTAACATAGGCTGCGACAAGCGAAAGAAATATGGTGCAGTAGGCACGCCCATCAATCTGGCCTTTCGGCTTGAAGATAAGGCAAGAGCCGGCGAGATCTTCGTAACCGAAGAGGTGTACTCAAGTGTCAGGGACATATTCAGGGCCGACCGCAAGTCGGGAGTTGAACTGAAGGGGATCGATCATCCGCTTATGCTTTACAGTGTTGTTGTCTGACAGTTCCGTATCCTTTCAGTTATCCGGCGTCTTCGATCTGTTCCGACCGGTGTCATTGCGAGCGAAGCGAAGCAATCTCGTTTTTGGAGAGAGCCCAGAACCGAGATTGCTTCGTCGCTTTGCTCCTCGCAATGACAATTTCCCGTCCAAAAGTGAATGATTACACGGTTGCTGGAAGCGTCGTTGACAAATAGTCTTGCATCTGAAAAAATGCTCACAATTGTATAAAACTTGTTTTGGGAGGGAATGAAATGCCTAGTTACATTATTCTAAGCCGCGTGTCACCCAACGCATTCACGCACCCGAAAGATTTTGTTAAGTTGGCCCAAACCGTATCCGAGCAAATAAAAAAAGAATGTCCGGCTGTAACCTGGAAGCACAGTTACGCCACTATGGGGCGATTCGACGTGGTGGACATCGTAGAATCGGAGGATCCCAAACAGGTGGCAAGAGCCGCGATGATAATTCGAGCGTACGGTAAAAGTGAAACCGAGACATTATCTGCGATGCCGTGGGATGACTTCCTGAAGATTCTGTGATCGTCAACCGGAAACCTGGCAAGACGCAGAGCGGCAACAAATATGGACTGGAGTGGATACTTATGTCCGCGTTCTAATGGCGGGACCGCATCTGACATTTCTGCCAGATAGCAGATGCCCAGAACAATGTCTCTATTGAACAGAAAATGTCGGAAAAGGTCCAGCTATTGTGGCCTCAAATCGGATGGACGCTGCTTATTGTCTTGATCGGACATACCGGGCATATACCGATCATTTTGCTCATCGGATACTTCATGCATGTATATGATCCTCTGAGGCGTTGCAAAGACCATCCCGACTTTATTAAATTCCTTAAATACTGCCGAGTTTAGTTGGTGGATAAGCAAACCTTTATCTTTCGGATACGCGGTCCAGCAGAGCAATTCGACATCGAGCCCCGAATTACCGAAGGCCCTGAATCTTACCCGCGGCTCCGGTTCAGACAAGACCAGTGAGTTGGCAGCAGCCACTTCGAGTAGAATCGCCTCCACTTGATCCACGTCCGAAGAATAGGCTACCGAAACCTTTATCCTGATTCTCATTCTGGGATCGGGAGCACTTTCATTGATAATTTTGGTATTGACTATTACGGAATTGGGGACGGATATGAGGACATCGTCCCGGGTGAGGATTCTGGTACTGCGAAGACCTACGTGGATCACCTTGCCCCTCTCGCCGGAATTCAGCACAAGATAATCTCCCGGCCTGAACGGCCGATCCAGGAAAACGCTTATCCCGCCAAAGAAATTCCCTAGAGTGTCTTTGGCTGCCAGGCCGACTATGATCCCTACGATGCCGGCAGAAGCCAAAAGAGGGGTTAGATTGATCTGCCAAATTGAAAGGATCGCAAGCCCTGTCATGACTGCAATAAAGGCTATGCCTACATTTTCGGTCAGCGTGAGGAATTCGGCCGCTCCAGGGTAATACCCGCCTAGTCTGGAGGAAACAAGTTTCAGAGTTCTTCCGAGCACTATCATCCATACGATTGCCAGAGCGGTTTTCGCCGCTCCTGCTATGAAGAGTTCCAGCGGTGGACACGGAGTAAGCCACTGGACTTCGAGTAAAACTCCGATTAAGAGAACGCTGACCCAAAGTGGAAGGCGTATGATTTTGAATAGTTGTCCTCTGATTCCGAGTCTGGACCATTTGGATAAGGCCAATGCCACTCGGTCCCCGAGGATCCTTATCAGACCTGCCGCTATCACGGTGGCTACAGCGATTATGGCCGCTCCCACAAGGGGAGCAACTCCTATTTGAGCAAGCCACTGGTTGACGAGTTCCATTTTCACTTCAAACTTCCGGTGTAATCCCTGACCTCACATTTAATTTAAGCATTGCGGATTCGTCATCGGCAGATCCGTCCAGCTCGCCACTGATGCCGATTCGCCTTCAAACGAGTGACACTGTGTTTTGCTGGTAGGTGCAGGTTTCAAACCTGCCCCTACTTGTCGTCATTCTCGCGCACCCGGGAATCCAGACGCTTTACTGGGACCGGCATCTGGCCGGTCATTGGAGTTGTCATGCCCGCAGCGCGGACACCGGTAGAACCGGCCTGCCCGCGAGACGTGGGGCAAATCGGACATTTTTTTTGACAATTGCAACATGCTAAGGAGAATCTCGGTCAAATCGTGAAATGGAACTTGCACTCGGGACGGAAACTGGGTATACTCAACTAGTTTCCTGGGTACTGTAATCCGCTCCCAAGAGGTTGCCCCCATGACTGTTCGATCATCCTTCAATCGTAAACGAGCACAGTCCAAAGAATTTCCTGTCGAGAATTCGGCCCGCGACCGTATCGTCGCCGGGGCACGACGCCATTTTTTCGCTTACGGTCTACGCGGCGTTACCATGGATGATCTCGCCAAGGAACTCGGCATGAGCAAAAAGACGCTCTATGCACATTTTCCGAGCAAGATGGCTCTCCTGAAAGCAGTGCTACTTAACAAGCTCCACAACATCGAGGCTGACCTCGAGCAAATCACGTCCGCGTGCGCTTCCGATTTCCCCACGGCATTGCGTCAACTGCTAGCCTGCATACAGAAGCATTCAGACGAGGCCCAGCCGCCTTTTGTACGTGACATCGAGGGAGAGGCGTGGGAGCAGATCAAGTCGATTCAAGCCCAGGGCAGGCAAATGATTTACCGCCAGTTCGGCAAATTCCTTGATGAAGGGCAAAAGGCCGGAATTATCCGTCAAGACATTCCGACAAAACTGGTGATCGAGATTTTGCTCGGCGCCAGGGATGCGATCATGAATCCGGAAAAGCTATCCGAGTTGGAGATCATGCCTAAAATCGCCGTTGCGGCCATTATAACTGTGATTCTTGAAGGCGTGATCACGGAAACAGGCAGGACCAGCCTATGACCGGCTGCAACACGGCTCACGGAAAAGTCCTTTTTTGTCTCAGCTTCGCAGTTGCAGCGCTGAGTCTTCTGGTGAGTTGCAGCCGCGAGGACCCGAATCGGGTGCAGGGTTATGTAGAAGGAGAATTTGTGTACGTTGCATCACCGCTTGGAGGTCAACTTGAATCGCTGTATGTGCAACGAGGGCAGCAGGTGAAAGCAGGCGATCCTCTTTTCACGCTGGACAGCGCTCCGGAAAGAGCCGCGCGAGACGAAGCGGAACGGCGTCTCGCGCAGGGTCAGTCAAATCTGGAAGATGCGAAGAAAGGGCGACGGCCCTCAGAGATTGAATCCATGGAGGCCCAGCTCAAGCAGGCCCGGGCAGCACTGGTGTTTTCCGAAAAGGAATTTCAGCGGCAGCAAAGGCTTGCTCAGACGGGCGCTCGCGCAATGGAGGATTTGGACCGCGCGCGTTCCACGCTAGATCAGGATCGTAACCGGGTCGCGCAGCTTGAGGCAGATCTCCAAACGGCGCATCTCGGCTCTCGCACCGATCAGATCGAAGCAGCGGAGGCCAATGTGCGTGCGTTGAATGCTGCGCTGGCAAAGGCTGAGTGGGACCTATCACAAAAGAGCCAGAATGCGCCTCAAGCAGGACTCATTTTCGATACTCTTTATCGTAAGGGGGATTGGGTTGCGGCCGGCCGGCCGGCGATCGTGCTGCTTCCGCCCCAGAACATCAAAGTCCGGGCTTTTGTGCCGGAGACGCGGATCGGCACAATCAAGTATGGCGAACCTGTGCGTGTGTTTGTGGATGGTGTGTCTAAACCGCTGCCCGGCAAGGTAAGTTTCATTTCACCGCATGCGGAGTACACGCCGCCCGTTATTTACAGCCGGGAGAGCCGTGAGAAGCTTGTCTTTATGATTGAAACGGTGTTCGATCCTAAGATCGCTGAGAAATTGCATCCCGGCCAGCCGGTGGATGTGAAATTCGGGTCCTGATCTATGGCTGATGATTTTGCGATAGATGTCATTGGCATGACCAAACGGTTCGGTGACCTCACTGCCGTGGATCACATAGACCTCAGGGTCCCCACTGGGGAGATTTGCGGCTTTCTCGGGCCGAACGGAAGCGGAAAGACGACCTTCATTCGTATGTTGTGTGGCCTCCTCCGAGCAGATGAGGGTAGCGGTACCGTTCTGGGCTATGACGTCATCACCGAAAGTGAAGCGATCAAACTGCAAGTCGGCTACATGACTCAGCGATTCAGTTTTTACGAGGATTTGAGCATTTATGAAAATTTGGACTTCGTCGCGCGCATGTATTCTCTGAAAAATCGGCGTGATGTGGTTGGTGAAAGCATAGAGCAACTTGGACTCAAAGAACGCCGGAATCAACTTGCAGGCGAGCTTTCCGGCGGTTGGAAACAACGACTGGCGCTGGCCGCGTGCATGATTCATCAGCCGAAACTGCTCCTGCTCGACGAGCCTACGGCGGGTGTGGACCCCGAGGCACGCCGCGACTTCTGGGAACAGATTCATCAGCTCGCGGCCCAAGGGCTCACATTTCTCATCGCCACCCACTATATGGACGAAGCGGAACGCTGCCACATGCTGGCTTTTATCCTCAACGGCATCCTGCTCACCCAGGGCACGGTCCTAGAAGTCATTGAACAGGCGCACTTGACGACCTGGTCGGTTAGCGGTCCGAAATTGCTCGAACTTGCCGAACAGATTCGTGATCGCCCGGGAAACTTGCAAGCAGTGGCATTTGGAAACACGCTCCACGTGAGCGGAGACGATACAGACGCTCTGGAAGAGGCAATTACTCCGTTCCGCTCGAAGCCGTACGAATGGCGCCGCATCGATTCGGGGCTTGAAGATATTTTCATTCACCTTATGGAGCGATCGAAGGAGCGTGGTCCTTGATGAGAAAGTGGGAATTCTCGCCTGCTCGATTTTGGGCAATGGTTGTAAAAGAATTCGTGCAGATGCGCCGGGATCGCGTTACCTTCGCGATGATGGTGGGCGTCCCCTTGTTGCAGCTTATCCTTTTCGGTTATGCAATCAATTCAGACCCGAAACACCTGCCCACAGCAGTCATTTTAGCGGACAACGGGCCAGAGGGGCGAACTATACTGTATGCGATTCAGAATAGTGGCTACTTCAAATTCGTTAGACAATACAAAACGGAATCCGAGGGGCATAAAGCTCTCGCGCGAGGTGACGTCCAGTTTGTGGTGAACATCCCGGAGAATTTCACACGGGACCTCCTGCGAGGCGACCGGCCCCCGGTTCTCGTCGAGGCGGACGCCACAGATCCCGGGACCACCAGCAACGCTATAGGCTCCTTGAGCCTTCTGCTGAACACGGCTCTAGAAAACGATCTCAAAGGCTCGCTCGCGTTTCTGGCAGGAACCGACGGCCCCATAGACCTGCGAGTCCACGCGCTCTACAATCCGGAAGTAATCACGCAATACAACATAGTGCCGGGTCTGATCGGTGTGGTTCTCACAATGACCATGGTCATGATCACTGCTCTGGCCATCACCCGGGAGAGAGAAAGCGGCACAATGGAAAATCTCCTGTCCATGCCGGCTCGTCCGCTGGAAGTGCTTATCGGCAAGATCATACCGTACATCCTCGTAGGGTACGTACAGGTCTCGTTGATTCTCCTTGCAGCGTACTTTCTCTTTCACGTGCCGATGGTGGGCAGTGTCACTCTGTTGCTCGTCTTAATGATCCTGTTCATTTTGGCTAACTTAGCGATAGGCATTACCTATTCGACGATTGCCGAGAACCAGCGCCAGGCTATACAGATGGCGTTCTTTTTTTTCTTGCCGAACATCTTGCTTTCGGGGTTCGCTTTCTCTTTTCGGGGCATGCCCGGCTGGGCACAGACGATCGGAGAACTGCTACCACTGACTCATTTTCTCCGAATCGTCCGCGGCATCTTGCTCAAGGGCAACGGCTTGGCAGATGTCGCGCCGGAGATTTGGCCGATAGCGCTTTTTACTGTGGTGGCTTTAGCTATCGGTGTGAAACGCTACCGTAGGACACTTGACTAAAGCCAATTCTCATTCAAAATCCCCCCTTCCCTCCTTTACAAAAGAGGGGAACCCCCCGTCCTCTGGGGCTAAGTTAGCGCATATAGGATCGTAGTCCGGCATGACGGTTTCTTTCTCACCGATCGGATAAAGATCTTGGCGCTTGCTGTATACGGTGTTCTTCGCCTCCCCGTAAAAGTGTCTCGCTGCACTATTTCTTCGTCTTCTCCTGCAATTCCTTGTTCTTCTGTTTCATCAACTCCTTGAGCTCATCCTTCAATTGATTCTTCTTTTGTTCCAATTCTTGTTTGATCTGTTTGCTGAGCTCAGCCCTCTTTTGTGCCAACTGTAGTCGAACATTCAGCGTGTTGTGAGGGATTACGGATTTAAGTTTGTCTCTCAACTCTTGCAGTTCATTTTTAGCCTTCTGCAGGAGCTGTTGTTTAAACTCCTGAAACTCTTTCCTCTTCTGCTCCTTAATCTGCTGAATGGATTGTTTCGCCATATCCGTACCGAGCTTGTTCTGTGGTTCAGTTGCAAAGCTGAAAGCAAAGATAGATACCGTGAACAAAAGGGCCAACAACCAACTAAGTTTCCTCATAGCATATCCTTCCGCAAATTCCGGACATTCAATTGGGGAAGCCTGTTTCCGAGAATGGGCAACGAACAAGCTAATTCCTGGGGATCCCGGCAACAAGGCGCCCTTCCCCTTTCCGAAAAATCTTACAGACGTTTTTCCGGTTAATCAACCCGCCTAAAGGGATAACCGTTCGCTTAAGGTGAGCTAGAGCTTGTCATTGCGAGTCTTACGTCTCGTGGGACGAAGCAATCTTTTCTCCATAAAATGCTTTCATGGGAGCGCAACGAAACGAGGAACATGAGCCCTGTACGGGCGGACGCGCATGTCCGCCCTGAGAACCGGGCCGACACACGGATCGGCCCCTACCAATCGGCGGTGATGCCACTCGCTTGAAAGCGAATAGGTATTAGACTGCTTTCCCACGGAACGCGGGATTTCCCCCCTCGCAATGACATGAACCCGAACAATCTCCGCGTAAATCAATGATTACCATAAGGCACTGTTTCGGCTGGCTTCGCCGAATAATCTAGTGTAAATTGCTGCCTACAAACTTCCGGCGGGGGTTGGAGACATGAAAAATTTAAGGGTGTGGTCGCGTGTTTCCCTATTGCTGTTGGTCGTGTTCTTAGGCTCCATCCGCGATGTGCGATCGCAAGATGTTTTCAGAGAGATGGATCAAATAAAGAAACAGGTGTCCGATCTGAAAAATGAGGTTAACAAGCTCAGAAGCCTGGTTTACGATTTGCGAAAAGCAGTCATAGAGTGTGCTATTGCTCCGGCTCGACAAGCGCCTGTGGTAGCGCCTCCCAAACAAGAGGCCGCTACAAAGTCCGCGCCACCCGTGAACGAAGAGCAAGTGACAAGGACAGCGTGCCGCGCCGTTGGGAAGTTCTTCTCGGAAGCTGAGGCGAGTTTGAGAGAAAGCAACCCCTCCGCTGCACAGACAAGGATGAGGAAGGCTCTGCAAAACATGAACTCGGCACTGGAAGAGTATGCTAAAACGCACCGGGTTTCCAAGCTTCTTCGAATTTACGAAGGGCTCGCCTGGGATACTTATGTGGCCGTAGAGCTTCGTCCAAGCATCCAGGGAAACGAGGCTTTTCTGAAAGCCTTGAGAGCGCACAAGGAAAAATACATTGAGACCTGCCCCAAGAAGTAACCGCGGCAATAGTTGCACATAGACCACGGGTTTGCCGAACTAGGTCGGGGGGCGGAGGCCACGCGTGGTTTTGTTACAGGAAGGCAGAGAGCAACCTCCAGGGCAACTGGGTATAGTTTCGCCTATTTCGACCGGACTCGCTCGAGTTATCTTCCTCTGTTAGACTCGGGGGAGGCCAAAACGGCCTGGGCCTTCTCTAGCAGGACCTTTTCCGCCGCGGCGTCTTTCTTCTGCTGCGCTTGTATCGCGTTCCAGGCCCGCCTCACCGAATTCCGGTTTCCATCATGTCCCGCATTTACGAGAGTTGCCGACGACACCACGAAAACCGCGAGAGTTAACAAGAATGTTAGCCTTTTCATCATCTATTTCCTTCGGTGGAATTTCGCCCGGGCTCACAGCCGTTTTCGGATAGATTAAGATACATGTTATCCACCAAGAATCTGCCGGAGCCTATGTTTGGTAAGGTCCAGCACCATCCCGAGGGCACGGCTTCACAATTCTTGGCAGAAGCTGCCGCTTGCCGGGGCAGGATGAAATAGTACATCGCAGCAATCTTCGTGCCAAATGAGGGGAGTGCGATGGAAAAGGGGAATTGCTCGATATGTTGCGAAACTACCTTTGGTCCTGCAGAAACTTGCAGCCTTTAGTGGGACCCGGCCATGTCAGGATTTTTAACATTGTGTTAAGAATCCTGACATGGCCGGGTCGGATTGACGAAATTCTTCGACGAAATGCAAAAGGATTTCAAGAGGGAAGTAGCTGTACAACAATCAGTTGGATAGCCGGCGCATTTTTGCGGCGTCCGGGCGATGTCCTGGCTCATCCTTTCCTCCTACAGCTCGAGGACGAAGACGAGCCGCTTCCGTTCAACCCTGAACAGTCCGGGTTTCTCTAATGAGCTCGCGGGCTTTGCTCAGGTGTTCCAGGATTTTTCGCAGGTTTTCGTCGTTTCTTTCGTTGAGGTAGCTGATAATGGCGTCACACGCTTCGTAGGTCTCTGTTATTGATCGACGGATCACGGCATGATACTGGGCATACTTGGGCGGCGGTATTATAGCAAACGTCTTCGAATCAAGATTCTGAAGTTCTCGCTTCAAGGAATCCATCTTCAGGTAAACTTCCTTCGGAACTATAGGAGCATTCGCGTCGGAGGGGTCGTAATCAGCCAGGTTTAGCGATGGTGCTTTGGTCATCAGGAGAGAGAGTTCCTCCAATACGGGAGCGGTCGCTCTCAGGTATCGCTTGACTTGCGGGCTGTCCAGAGCATTAGCAGCCAATGGCGACGGCGGAAGCTCCTTGACGGGAGGCACGGGCTTCTCGACAGGACGCAGGCTCTGCTCCGGTTGTGCGGGTTCCTCCGCGGCGGGAGGCGTGAGTGCTGAAGGGAACGGCTCGGGCTGCGGCGAAAGTAATGCCTCCTTCAGGGGTTCCTTCGCGGGTTCCTTCAGAACCTCTTTCTCGGGGGCCTTCTGCAGTTCCAGTTCTGCTTTTTTCAGCGGCTCATTCCGTACTTCTTGCTCGGCCGCCTTGCGCAGTTCCTGTTGCGCTTGTTTCAGCAGTTCTGCCGGAGCTACTTTCTCAGGTGTCTTCTGCGGTTCCGCTTCTGCTTTTTTCAGCGGCTCATCCCGTACTTCTTGCTCGGGCGCTTTGCGCAGTTCCTGTTCGGCTTGTTTCAGCAGTTCTGCCGGAGCTGCTTTCTCAGGTGTCTTCTGCGGTTCCGCTTCTGCTTTTTCCAGCGGCTCATTCCGTACTTCTTGCTCGGGCGCTTTGCGCAGTTCCTGTTCAGCTTCCTTAAGGGGTTCCTTCCGAACGTCCTTCTCAGGGACTTTCTGCAACTCCGGTTCGGCTTCCTTCTCGGGTTCCGCCTGAGCTGTGAGTGGCGGCTCTATAGGCGGGATTACTTCCGGTTCCCGGCGCGGGTCCAGAAGAATTTGATCCTGAGAACCGGCCTCATCTTGAGTTCTTGCCCATCCCAGAGAAGTCGCCTTCAATGCCACTTTTTGAGGTTGTAGGACCAGCAGAGGCGGTATTGTCGGGTTTGTTTTTTTTCCAAGTATTTGTTTCTTTGGAGCAGGAGCCGCTATGACGTCCTCCGGTGTATTCGGGGGGCGTATAAGAGGAGAGCGATACTCTTTCTCCAAAGGGCGTCGGACCGGCGACCGCTCCAACGGCTTCTGCAAAATCGGTCTTCGCTCCACCGACTCGAAAGGCAATCTGTCAACATTAGAGGCAGCCGGCACTTTGGCGGCGGCAGGAGGTTCAACCCTTCCCGGCTTCTCCACTTCGGTTGAAGGAGGCTGCTCTTTTGGTCGGGCCGGAATGGCAGAAGATTGCTCTTTCGGTGGTGGCACTGTGACGGTACGAGAAGGTTCGTTCCCTATGATCGATTTCATCTTGATCTCCGGGATGGGAACCAAGTACCCGGAGTTTCCAATGGGCGCAAGGGTTTGGCCGGGCTTCACCTCGCGAGCACTATGCGGTTGCGCCTCTCCTCGGCTGAGGGGCTGTGCTGCCGATTCGAAGAGACACGGCCGGCCGAGGCAAAACCCTACGACGAGCACGGCCACTGCCAGCGCTCTGGTAACGCACACGTTACGGAAACGAAAAGGTATTTTCGAACGCTGGGCGGTGCGGGCCCTCATGGGTTGCTACCTCTGACAAAGCCGCCAATATATTGTATTACAATTTTAGACTGTTGTGCCGGATTCGTCAAGTTTTGTGATAATCTCTTGCAACTGGGCGGCAGACGTGGGGCGGGGCTCGAGTGCGTGTATTCTGTCCAAGATCCCATTGATGAAAGCGGAGGAATTTTCAGCGCCGTACTTCTTCCCTATATCGACGGCCTCATTCAAAACCACTCTTGTGGGAATCTCCGGAAAATTGGTGATCTCAGCTATGGCCATTCGCAGGATGTTTCGGTCCACACGGTTAATCCTGTGCAGCTTCCAGTGGTGGGATAGATGAGCTATGAGCTGATCTATAATTTTCATATCGCGAGACACTGCCCGTACGAGGTCGCGGGCAAAAACTCTCACAACGCGATGCATCTTGATGACTTCGTCCGGGTCGGACTCGAAGTGTCTCTCGAGCGTTTCCCACACCTCAGCCGGGTCTTGTTTTCTGGCGTCGGCTGCGAACAAAACCTGAAGTACGAATTCACGACTCTTGCGTCTGGACGGCACTGGAGAATGATGAGTTCCCGTAAAGAAATGTAAATGATATCAGACCCGGAAGACCTGGATTCGATCACATTTGCTTGAGAAGATTCGCCATTTCAATAGCGGACATCGCTGCCTCGGCGCCTTTGTTCCCAGCTTTGGAGCCCGCTCTCTCTATGGCCTGTTCGATCGTGTCTGTGGTCAGCACACCGAAGCTGACCGGAATTGTGGCTTCCAAAGCGGTTAAGGCCACCCCTTTGGCAACCTCGGCCGCAAGATAGTCAAAATGGGGGGTCGATCCTCTGATGACCGCCCCAAGAGCTATCACGATGTCGTGCTTTCCTGTACGAACCATTGCCGACACTACCTGAGGTATCTCAAATGCCCCAGGGACTCTGGCAATTGTTATGTCTTCTTCGGATGCCCCGTGTCGCACGAGAGCGTCTATAGCCCCCGCGATCAACCTCGACACAATAAAGTCATTGAAGCGACTTGCCACTAGGCCTGCCTTCAAGCCGCGAGCATCCAAGCCTCCTTCAATTTGTACGGTCATACAGCCTCCGACATTTGATTCAAAGGAGGCGGCCCGTCAGCGCGCCTCCATTTGCACCGGTTTCGCCCGTCAAGTCAGGCTTTTAAATCATAGAGATGGCCCATCTTATCTCTCTTGGTCTTGAGATAACGAAGGTTTGTGGAGCATGGCTCGATTACGATGGGAATTTGTTCTACTACCTCAAGACCGTAACCCTCCAATCCCACAATTTTCGTAGGATTATTCGTCATAAGGCGCATCTTGTGGACTCCCAGATCCGCAAGCATCTGTGCACCTATTCCGTAATCTCTCAAGTCGGGTTTGAACCCCAGTCTGAGATTCGCCTCGACAGTGTCGCACCCCTGATCCTGAAGGGCGTAAGCCCTTATTTTATTAAGCAAACCGATGCCGCGGCCTTCCTGCTGCATGTACAGGATAACACCTTTCCCCGCCTCTTCGACCATGCGCATCGCCTTTTCCAACTGGCTCCCGCAATCACACCGCCTGGAGCCAAAAACATCACCGGTCAAGCACTCGGAATGGACCCGGACAAGAATTGGTTCGTCGGGGTTGACCTCACCCTTTACGAGGGCAACGTGGTTATGGTTGTCTACGTCATTCTCGTACACAATCAGCTTGAAATCCCCTCCGAAATCGGTTGGAAGGGTTGTCTCCGCGCCTCGTCTGACCAGCCTCTCGGTCCGCATTCGGTATTTGATCAGATCCTTTATCGTGCATACCTTGAGTCCGTGTTGCTTGGCCATAACATTGAGGTCCGGAAGCCGTGCCATCGTGCCGTCGTCGTTCATCACTTCGCAGATCACACCGGCCGGAGTAAAGCCGGCAAGTCGTGCCAGATCGACACTCCCTTCGGTCTGACCGGCACGCACAAGAACACCGCCCCCACGCGCCCGCAAAGGAAAGACATGGCCGGGTGAAATCAAGTCCTTGGGTCCGGCGTCCCTATCTATGGCCGTAAGAATTGTTATTGCTCGGTCGTGGGCAGAAATGCCGGTCGTAACCCCCTTGGCGGCCTCGATGGAGACGGTGAACCCGGTCCCATACGGGGACTTGTTATTGTTGACCATCATGGGGAGTTCCAATGACTGAATCTTTTCAGGAGTCAGCGACAAGCACAGCAATCCCCGGCCGTACTTTGTCATGAAGTTGACAGCTTCCGGAGTAACCTTCTCGGCCGCCATAGTAAGATCGCCTTCGTTTTCACGATCTTCATCATCCACAAGAATAATCATTCGGCCTTGTCTAATTTCTTCTATGGCTTCCTCAATTCCGACCACAGCACTCATTAATTGTCCCTCCTTCAGATAAATCCATGATCTATGAGAGTCTGTTCGTCCACCCCGGTTTTTCCCGCCCGCCCGGAAATGAACTTTTCAATATACTTTCCAATGACGTCAAATTCCACGTTGACTTTATCATTGATATTTTTTTCGGTCAACCCCGTCAGCAGCGCAGTATGCGGGATTATCATTACCCAGAAGCGCTGACCTTGTACTCGATTGACCGTCAGACTCACCCCGTCCACGGCCACACTCCCCTTCTCAACCAGATAGCGCCCGGAATCCACGAGGAATCCCATGAGAAACCCGCCTCCCGCCGGGCGCTTTTCGACCAGCCGCCCTACACAATCCACGTGGCCTGCCACCATGTGCCCCCCGAGGCGTGAATCCAGCCGCATTGCCTTTTCCAGATTTACCCGATCGCCGGCTTTGAAATAGCTAAGAGTCGATATCCCAAGCGTTTCCGGGGAGACATCAGCGCTGAATTCACGACGAGAAGGATCGACCACGGTTGCAGTCAAGCATGCGCCGTCAACAGAAATGGAATCCCCTTCTTTCAGGTCGGACAAATCGAGATTTGACGCGATGCGAATCCTTATGAAATCGCCTCTGGGTTGAATTCCTTTTATCTCCCCTCGCGCTTCAATTATGCCTGTAAACATTCTTCTTTCCCCTGTGACAAAGCTTTATCCTCTATCGCATCTTTCCGGGCAGCGAGCAGATGCCTGTAACGAACCCGGCCCATGGATGCAAGCAGGTTGGATCGCACGTGGGGAACTTCCCTTTCGATTTGGTTCAGCAGACTCTTGACCCATTGCCGCCGCGATCCGCTCATTCCCTGGTACGCGCATGAGCACCCCAAAATAGGAATGCCGAGACTTTGGGCGCATTGACGAGTCAGCTCTTCCCTCACGTAGACCAAAGGACGAATCACGGTGTTGCGCCCGTCGTCCGCGAGAAGGTGCGGACTCATACCTTTAATTGAGCCGTTGAAGAATAGATTGAGCAATAGAGTTTCCACAAAGTCGTCGAGATGATGTCCAAGTGCTATTTTATTCCAACCCTCACGCGAGGCGTACGTGTAGAGCACACCCCGGCGCAGCCGAGAGCAAAAAGAGCATGGATTGGTCCCATCGGATAGATTCTCGTTAACCACAGTCACGATGTCAGCCGGTATAACGCTATGGGGGATATGGTCGTGGGCAAGGCGATCCGCCAGGCTGGAGCAATCGAAAACCGAATTCCCGGGATGGATTGTTACTGCAGCCACCTCAAATTTGATCGGAGCCTTGCCCTGTAGATACTTGAGCGCATAGAGGAGCGACCAGGAATCCTTGCCTCCCGATAGCGCCACAAGCACGCGGTCGCCGTTGTCGATCAACCGGAAGTCGCCTATGGCTCTGCCCACAAGGCGTGTTATGTTAGTGAAGATGCGGTTCTTCATGTTATGTTTATCCGAAGCATCAAAGAAAACGTTGAATGTAGTAGTTTACCGCGGAGAGCGCAGAGACCGCGGAGAATTTTGTTCTTGTGCCGTTCTCAAGTAGAGCCTGGGAAAAAGAACTATAGGGATTCTCAAAAGTAATCGCGGATTGACCAGACAGATCGCCAAAAGATTGTCATTGCAGGGCGAGATCCCGAAGCACTCTCGACTGGGCCAAAACTGAGATTGCGTCGTCGTTCCTCCTCGCAATGACACGAATCAGCCGTGCCGGTTTTTCTGAGGACCAGACCCATATCCGACGATATTTTCGAGAATTGCCATAAATTCTTGGCAATCTAGGCGTTCTCTGCAGTGAGTCCAATTTCTATTCTTGGATTTCCGGCGATTATCATATACTTGTAGGCTGAATTGGCAATCATGTCCAGACGAGAGCACAAATGGCTGTGATAGATCCCCACGAACTCGTCAATGCGGTTTCTACGATTGAGGAATCTGTACGGCTTCGTACCGAAATTGCCAGCTACGTGCTAGGCGCGTTGGCGATCCCGGTGGTTCTGCATTTTCATCTGCTGCCGACGGTTTTCGCTGGACTTACGGTTCATGTGCTCACGGTCAAGCTCGCTAGACGGCTTCCCGTGCAATGGCGGGGGCTGGGGCACAAGTTCGCGTCAGCCGCGTTAGCCGTTGTGGTCGTGTTGCTTTTGCTCGGCGCCGGCGTGGGGCTCTGGTCGTTTCTCCGCGGCAGCCAAGGCATGGCTGCACTATTGGGCATCGCGGCCGAGACTTTGGATAATGTCAGACGCAGCCTGCCGCCCGAAATAGCCCAAGCCATGCCTCCGACGATAGAAGATCTCCGTGAGCAGATCACCAATGTGCTGCGCGAGCATGCCCATAACGTCTCCGCGGTAGGAATGGCAGGGATACGAACGCTGGTATATGTAATCTTCGGAATGGTTATTGGGGGGATGACCGCGCTACATCATTTCGATCCTTCCAACCAGGGACCACTGGTTGCTGCACTTTACGCTCGGACCGGAACATTGGCGGACGCGTTCGACAAGGTGGTATTCGCGCAGGTAAAGATTTCTGCACTGAACACGACCTTGACCGCGATCTATTTGTTGGTGGTCTTGCCGCTTTGCGGTTTTCACTTGCCGATGGCGCAAGTTTCTTATCCCGCTCACCTTTGTCACCGGTCTCCTTCTCGTGGTGGGCAACCTGATTTCCAACACGGCTATTGTGCTGATCAGCCTGCACGTTTCACTGGTCGCGGCCCTGTCTTCGCTTGCTTTTCTAGTCGCGATCCACAAACTCGAGTATTTCTTTAACGCTCGTATCGTGGGTGGGCAGGTGCAGGCCAGCGCATGGGAACTGGTTTCCGCGATGCTGGTTATGGAGGCGGTGTTCGGAGCGCCGGGCCTGATCGTGGCCCCGGTGGCGTACGCGTGGCTTAAATCGGAGTTAAGGGCAAAGAACCTGATTTGACGGCGTATCTCCAAGAGGCAGCCTGACCGGCGCGATCGCCAAAACCTTCGGCCGCGGTCAGAAAAGGCACTTGTGAATCCTCCAGCTAAATGTTATATTAAAATATAACAATGGAGGGCGCCATGTATACAACCAATTTGCGAAAGGTCGGCGGCTCTGTGATGCTGGCCGTCCCCCCCGCTCTGCTCGACATGCTGCACCTGCGGCCCGGAGCAAAGGTTGGCATTGCTGTAGAGAGCGAGCGGTTGATAGTGGAGCCTCAGAAACGGCCTCGATACAGCCTGGAGGAACTCCTTGCACAGTGCGACCCCAAGGCCCACCGAACCGTAGAAGAGCGTGAGTGGCTCGATGACAAAGCGGTTGGCGACGAGCTGATCTGATGAAGCGGGGTGAAATCTGGCTGGTCGGGCTTGATCCCGCGGCAGGACATGAGCAAAAAGGCCGGCGGCCGGTGCTGATTGTGTCACCGGAGGCATTCAACCAGGTTACCGAGGTACCAGTAGTTGTTCCAATTACCACCGGTGGTAGTTTCGCTCGAACAGCGGGCTTTGCCGTGCCTCTGACGGGTGCGGAAACCAGGACGACGGGTGTTGTGCGGTGCGACCAACCTCGGGCTGTGAACGTCGCCGCGCACAACGGTAAAAGGTTGGAAAACGTCCCCGACGACATCATGGACGAAGTATTAGCGAAGCTGGCCCCGATTTTTGAGTAGGTTTCGGATGCACCCTTAATTGGTCGTCATGCCGACTCATACTGGATTTCTGCCTCGCTCAGAATCTGGTCACGAAGGTATTTGCCCAAGAATCCCTGTGTGTTGAGGTCCACTTTTCTTCCAAGGAGCAGAGAAAGTTCATGTTCGATGGTAAAGAAATTCAGGCCCACCGCGGTGCCTGGCTCAAACTCCACGAGGACGTCGACATCACTCTCTTCACTGAAATCATCACGACGGACAGCCCTCACGCACCAGGCTAACATCGAGCAAGGAGCTCAATCGCTCGGCTGCAACTGCGTACAACCCCTTCCTGCCAGGTAATTACATGTCCAGGGTGTATTCCCGATAACAATGCTTGCCCTGATGCATAAGGCAGCCATGCACTTCGGGAGTCACCCGAAACCCTATGCCCAAGGCCTTGAGCCAGGCTTCCACCCGGTAAAAGATGCCGCAATCATAATCGTCCAGCGCCCCGATTCGCTCAACACCCTTGTATGCGAAACACTGCCCTTCGGGTACGTCCCAGCGCACCACATTGTTGCCGGGATATTGGCGGCGAAACTGCATAAAATCCGCTCCAATCACTTCAAATGCCCCTTCGATGAAGTCTTTCAACTGCTCGTAGGTCGTGACTTCATCCACACCCATTACCTTTTTCAAGCGTGGAATTTCGAACGCGCTCATGGACTGTATGGCCGCCCGATTCAGGTCGCTGGCTGTTTTCGCGCCACATTTCTGAAACACATTGTAAAACCACATACCGTCATGAGTCATCCAGCCCATGCACAGAAATTCTCGCAAATCCCTTTTATCGATGCTTTCCAAAATACCCATAATGCCCTCCTTTACTGCTGTGGCCTTAAGGATTGCCAAACAGCCCTTCCAATAAGCTCCTTGGCTTGCCAGATGTCCGTAAACGCTATTCCCTGCACCCAAAGCCGGGTAAATTCCTGACAAGCTCGCGTAGGATGCGGTGAACCCAGCGAAAGCTGGTTGAACCGCATCGATTACGAAAAACCTAGACGGCGACCCTCAACGTCCGAGACGCGACAGATGCGGTTCACTCCCTGCTAAGAGGCTCACCACATCCTACACGACCAAAATCCCCCCTAACCTCCCTTTATGAAAGGGGAGAATAGATCGGTAAGTCAGCGCCTATCGCCGAGCCCGCGAATTATGAATAGCAATCATCTGATGGAATGGAACTGAGGCACCATACCACCCGACGAACTGTTCCGGCAAGGCAAATCGTCAATTTCAGAGCCATTGGGGAGGGAAGAGACATGGCTGGACCAAAAATTCTTATATGTGAAGGCGAAGGAATTGTGGCACTGGATCTTCAGAAAAGCTTGCATGATATGGGATACCAAGCTCCTGTAGTGGTTTCTACAACAAAGGAGGCGGTTGAAATCGCGCTCTCGATGAATCCGGACCTCATCCTGACCGGAACACATCTTCAGCGCAGGCATGACGGGATCGAGGCCGTGGAGGAAATCAGGGCCCTAGTGAATGTGCCGGTCATTTATTTGACCGCGGATTCCAGGGCCAACACTCTGCAACGTGCGAGTTGCACTCGCCCATACGCATACTTGCTCAAGCCTTTTCGACTGGATCAGGTGCACGCCTCCATCCAACTGGCCCTTTACAATCATAGGCTGGACGCAACAGCAAGGCAGGACGAGTCCGGACCGGACCGACAGAAAATCTTAAGAGGAATAAGTCCTCGGGATAAGAGCGGTCCTACAGAGGTACCCACCGATGGCTGCCAAACCGGTGGCTCGTCAGAACAGATAATTCCGATATGCTCGTGCTGCAAACAAATACGGGACGACTGCGGCATCTGGATACAGCCGGAGGATTACTTCAGAGACCATTTCAACTTCATGTTCACCCATACACTCTGTCCTGAATGCGTGAAGGTTCTGCGGCCGCAGCACAGATGATGTCGGGCGCCATCGCGCATACGGGCATTATTGCAAATGTCATCGCGAAAGGTTGGGCAGGCAGGGCAAAGTGACTATAATGGAGATTGCATTCGGTTCCACCGCAATCTAGGCGCTGTTCGCGGATATCATTGCGGGTCCACCATTCTGCAGGATGAAGCCGTCTTTTTTGCTTGGACGGGCATCATGCCGGTCGCTTGATGACGGGCAGGATGCCCGTCCCACCGAAGCCCGACGCCGCCCTGCCGACGACTCGATGACAACCCCGCTTGCCGCGGGGAGGCCGGTCCTACTGAATCTCCTCGGACACGGGGTTGCGTTCCCTGAACTGCGCTCTCGTACCTTCTGCAACCAGGTTCAGCGGGCAGGCGAAATTCATGCATTGAGTGCAAAAAAACATCCTGACAGTCATGTAATATACAGCCAACACGACTACATATACGATCAACAGGAACCATTGGCCGCCCAGCAGAATGAAAACCAGTGGGTAGACAAAAACTGTAATCAGTCCAGCCAGGAACAAAAACTTCTCGACTGCGGACATGGGGCCGGCCCGGGGGCGCCACAGTTTCATTGCTCCATAATTGGCCCAGCATTTCAACGTACGGCCCGGCTCGGCATAGTGAGGGCAATGAGAGCACATGACCCGTATTTCGAGAAACCCGAAATACCCGACGATCAAGAGCAACCACAGCGCCAACATCCACCCGCTGATATGATATATACCGGCGCCTCCAAGAAGAAACGAAGGTGCGGATAACAGCATGAATTGACCCAAATCGCGCAATTTGAAATGGCAGTGCAGCTCTTCTCCGGCCGGACAGCCGGCGCAACTCTCAGCCACGCATGTGGCCAGAGGTTTTTCAGGATCCAGAAACCACATCGACACTTCCTTGCGCCGGAACCAACAGGAACCGCATCATTGGCGTTCTCTTCTCGCCGGGGATACGGTTCACCTGCGGCTGGGGAGATAACTACATCCTACGCAACTGTTTGCAAAACGTAGAAGTCAGGGGTCGGAAAATACGACGAGATTCTACTTCTTTCCCTCTTCTTTCACCTCTTCAAAGTCTGCATCCACCACGTCTTCTTCCGGCCTAGCCGACGTTCCTCCCGTTCCCGCGTGCGCGGCACCGGCATCGCCTGCGGATTCTGCCCCGCCTCCGGCGCCGGCGGCAGCCTGCTGGTACATGGCTTCCGCGAGCTTGTGAGAAGCAGTTTGCAGCTCTTCCATCGCGGACTTGATGGCGTCGGTATCGGATCCTTCCATAGCGCTCTTTGTTTTGCTGACAGCCGCTTCTATGGCGCTCTTTACCGACGAATCCACTTTGTCCCCGTGCTCTTTCAAGGATTTTTCGGTCATGTACACCAGCGAATCCGCCTGGTTGCGGGCCTCGATGAGGTCGCGCTTCTTCCGGTCTTCCTCCGCGTGCGCCTCCGCGTCCTGAACCATCTTTTTGATCTCTTCTTCGGACAAGCCGCTTGAAGCCGTGATCTTGATGGACTGCTCCTTGCCGGTCCCGAGATCTTTGGCGGAAACGTGCACGATGCCGTTGGCATCTATATCGAAGGTAACCTCTATCTGCGGGATTCCCCTGGGCGCGGGCGGAATACCGACCAACTCGAATCGGCCCAAGGTCTTGTTGTCGCCCGCCATCTGCCGTTCACCCTGCAGCACGTGAATGGAAACTGAAGGCTGATTGTCAGAGGCAGTCGAGAATATCTGGCTTTTTCTCGTCGGGATAGTGGTGTTTTTCTCGATGAGACGAGTAAAGACACCGCCGAGAGTTTCAATGCCCAGAGAGAGTGGGGTCACATCCAGCAGGAGCACGTCCTTCACATCGCCCCTGAGCACTGCGCCCTGAATGGCCGCACCGATTGCCACCACCTCGTCGGGGTTGACTCCCTTGTGGGGTTCCTTGCCAAACAATTCCTTGACTTTGGCTTGCACTGCCGGCATTCGGGTCATCCCGCCTACCAGAATCACTTCGTCAATTTGTGCTGCCGTAAGATTGGCGTCCTTGAGAGCAGTACGGCACGGCCCTATCGTCCTCTCGATGAGGTCTCCCACAAGGGCTTCCAGTTTGGACCGTGAGAGTTTCATCGTCATGTGTTTGGGGCCTGAAGCGTCAGCAGTGATGAACGGAAGATTGATGTCTGTCTCCATGGAGGTGCTGAGTTCGCACTTCGCCTTTTCCGCGGCTTCCTTCAGACGTTGGAGAGCCATTCTATCGGTCCGAAGATCTATGCCCTGGTCTTTCCTGAACTCATCAGCCAGGTAATCAATTATTCGCTGATCGAAATCCTCGCCGCCCAGGTGCGTGTCACCGTGTGTGGACTTCACCTCGAAGACACCTTCGCCAATCTCCAGGATGGATATGTCGAACGTTCCACCGCCCAGGTCATAGACGGCCACCTTTTCTTCTTTCTTTTTGTCCAGGCCGTATGCCAGAGATGCGGCGGTCGGTTCGTTAATGATCCGCAACACATTCAAGCCTGCGATCCGGCCTGCATCCTTTGTGGCTTGACGCTGAGAGTCGTTAAAGTACGCCGGGACGGTTACCACCGCGTCCTTCACTTCTTCTCCCAGATAGTCTTCGGCGGTTTGCTTCATCTTCTGCAGAATCATCGCCGAAATTTCTGCGGGGCTATACTGCTTGCCTCTTACCGATACGGCAGCGTCCCCGGCTTTCCCTTCCACGATCTTGAAGGCGATAATTTTCACATCGGCTTGTACTTCAGGGGAGTTGAACTTCCGGCCGACAAGCCTTTTGATGGCGAACAAGGTATTTTCCGGATTAGTGATTGCCTGTCGTTTCGCCACTTGTCCTACAAGCCGTTCCCCCGAATCGGTGAAAGCAACCATGGACGGAGTAGTTCGTCCCCCTTCCGAATTCGGGATAACCACAGGGTCCCCGCCTTCCATTATCGCCACGCAAGAGTTCGTGGTTCCAAGATCTATTCCAATGACTTTACCGGCCATCTTCTCCTCCTACCGCACTTTTTATTATCACGGTCTTTTTTTCTTGATTTTGAGCTTACAATCGCCCTATTTCTCTACGTCGACGGCAACCACCACCCTTGCAGGCCGCAACAGTCGGTCTTGGTACATGTATCCCTTTTCCATTTGCTCGACGACCTGATTCGCCGGTTTGTCCCCTGCCGGTACCCGTGCTATCGCCTCATGCAGATTTGGGTCAAAAGTTTCTCCCAGTGCTTTTATCTCCTTGACGCCATACCGCGCGAGTACCTCGCCGAACATTTTGGCGATCATACAGACACCGTCCGCCAGCGCATCGGATCTGCCCGCTTCGTCACAGTGCATCTGAGCCCGCTCCAGGTTGTCCACCACCGCAAGAAGGTCCCGCAAAATCTCCTCATTTTTGTATTTCAAGAACTTGCTCTTTTCCTGCAAACTCCGTTTCTTGTAATTCTCCAGTTCCGCCACGGCGCGAATCCAGCGGTCGCGGTTCTCTTCGGCCTCTTTTAACGCTTTCTCCAATGGGTCAGGCTCAGGCTGACTCACTTCTTGCGCTTTTTCGCCTTCGGCCTCGTTCTCGGACACTGGTGTCAAATCGGTGCGAGCATGTTCTTCGAGGGCTTTTTCTTTTCTTCGACGCATCTCTCGTAAGTCGATAGGCTCTGAGCCTTTCGGTTCGCTGCTATCGTGTTCAGTCACCTTGACCTCCACTGAAACTGCTGATCGCTCTCCGCGAAAATAATTCGGGCAAACATCCGGTCCGGCAGCAAGATGCGCGATTCGGTGTTTCCAGTTATATGCCGTCCAGGGGATTAGGTTTACAAACGGCCCTCAATTCTCTCTCTCGGCAAAATAACTAATTATACCCAAATGTTAGTTCCTTGCCATGCTCACACATACATTTGGGCACACCCCCGTTCGTTGTCAAGAGGACCTAATGAACGGAGTCAACATTCCGAGACGGGAAAGACCAACGAAGCGCTTAGAGTGGTGCCGCTATGATTTGGATTCCTGATCGTTAGGCAAGTTGTTTCTCAGCGACCGACAAATAAGTTGTTCTTGTGGATCCGGACTGTGACAGCTAATCCATCAATGCCAATCCACAGTCTAATCGCGTTGGAAGGTGGCTGTGCTAAGCTCAACCCCCAATTGATGCAGCCTGTCCCTGAAGTCTTCGATCAGCCGTGTTAATTCGAGTCGATCCACGTCATGATAGGACATCAGCAGAACGACCTTTTCGGGGCTTGGATCACCTCCCACTGTTTGAATCGCTTGGTACCTTTCCGCCAAGTGCTTGAGATGCTCAAGCACCTCGCCCATGCCCTGATACCTGTCGGCAGGGTTCTTTTGTGTCGCCTTTCCTATGAAATCAGCTACTTCTGCGGGCAGGTCGGAATTCACGGCACCAGCGTCAGGGAACGGCATTTCTCGATGAGCCATCAACACGTCAGCCACATTCGGCCCGGGAAACGGCTTTCGGCCTGTGAACATTTCGAATGCTGTGATGCCCAGGGAGTAGGTGTCCGTTCTCTCATCAACAGGATCCATGTCTATTTGCTCGGGAGCCATGTAGTACGGCGTTCCCACGAGGTCCAGCTCCTGCCCCACCCCTGCCCTTTTTCGTCGTTTCACTCCTCGCAATGACATTCCCGCTACCTCTCATTGCGAGTCCACGGGACGCGGGACGAAGCAATCTTTTCTTCGGTGCCAAATTCTTCACGTTACCGCATTTGCTGCATGGTGTACTTAGCGTTTTCGCAAGAGCTTCTTGTCGACCTTTCCCACCGAGGTAAGCGGCATGGAATCGATGAATTCCACCACCTTTGGAACCTTATACGGCGCCATTTTATCTCTTGCGTACGCGACGAGTTCGCCTTCTATTTCATCGTTGGGCTTGTCCTTGTATTCCGAGCTCTTTTGAACGAACAGCTTTACGATTTCACTGTCCGGACGCTCCGGGTTTGGAAGGCCGATCAGAGCGCACATACCGACGGCAGGGTGCTTGTAGAAGTGATCCTCGACTTCAATCGAAAACACCTTGTATCCACCCACTATGATCATGTCTTTTACACGATCCACGATGTACACGTATCCATCTTCGTCCATACGGCCAATATCGCCAGTGTGCATCCACGCACATCCGTTGTGAGCCCGCAATGCTGTTTGTGTCTCTTCCGGCTGGTTCCAATATCCTTTCATTACCTGCGGACCGCTTGCCACCAGTTCGCCTTCTTTTCCCATTGGTACGGAGGTCACGCCGTCAATGGGATCCACAACACGCAAGAGTGTATTGGGTAGAGGGAGCCCCACCGAACCACCCTTTTTCTTGCCTTTGATCGGGTTCGCGGTAATCACGGGACTCGTTTCCGTCATGCCCCATACTTCGATCAACTTTGCCTCACCTATGACCGATTCCAGAACGGGTATGACATCCACCGGGAAAGGCGATGCGCCTGAGATCCAAGCTTTGAGTGACGAAAAGTCGAGCTTCTTGAATTCTGGATCGGCAAGGAGCATGAGTGTAAGCGAGGGAACATTACAGATCACCGTTGGTTTGTGCGCCGCAATGGCTTTTACGATATACTGGAGGTTCCTGGGGTCCGGTATGAGCACCTGAGCATGACCGTGCGCCATCGCCCCGTTCGCCGTACCCAGGCCCGCCACGTGGAAGATTGGAAAAGCGGAGAGGTATATCTCTTGTCCTCTGATGATGGATTGATTCCAATGCTCACCCTGAATGATGTTGGCCATCATGTTTGAGTGGCTGAGTTCAGCTCCTTTGGGCCTGCCTGTAGTCCCTCCCGTGTACTGCACAAAGCATGTGTCTGCCGGTGACACTGTAATGTCCGAAACGTCTGTGGAAGCGGAGGCGAGAAAACTCGCGAACGACATCACTTCCTTTCCTGCAAGAGGTGTTCCGGCAGGATACTGGGTTGTAATCGGCAGCATATCGGCAGCGCCGGTCACGAGAATCAGCTCGAGTTTCGGCAACCGGTCTGCGATTGCAGCAATCCTTGCGGCGAAAAGCAGGTCCAGCGTGAGGATAGCCTTGGCACCACTATCGTTGATCTGATAAGCCATCTCGTCAGGACTTAACAACGGAGACACGCCTGATATCGCGCACCCGGCTCGTAACGACCCAACGAGTGCGATTAGATATTGAGGGGTGTTAGGCATGTGGATAGCCACTAGATCGCCTTTGGTCAGCCCTCTCTCGATTAGCGCTTTCGCAAAACGGCCACTTTTTTCCAGCAGTTCTCCGAACGTCATCGTCATTCCCATGTAATGCAACGCCGGCCGCTCTGAGAACTCTTTGAAAGTGTGGACAAAGTGGTCTTTGAGAGAGACGTTAGGAATCTCGATCTCCGCTTGCACACCGAGATCGTACGACTTAAGCCACGGCTTCTGCTCATAGATCATTGCAGCACCTCCTGTGCCGGGGACCTTTTCACAGTCCCCAGGTTGATCCATGTCAATCCGCTTCGATCCATTTAAGTCTTGAAAAAAGCTTATTGTATGGTAACCGGATTCCTCATTGCAAGATGCAGCTAAATCTTGTTTTCGGCCTTTTTTGGGAAATTGCCTCTTTTTGCCTCCCAAAGGATGACTTCACAAGTTGGGTAAAGACGAGAAGGTGCGAGGGAAGAGCACCAGGGCGTTTTGGTGGCACACTTCAAACAAAAAGCTCAGGGCAGACCGGCAATGATTTTCCGGTATTGATCCTCTGGAAAAGCGGTAAGAGTCTCCGAGCGAAGCGCACCTCGCGAACCGATGGAGAGAGCTAACTTTGCTGCTGTTTCATCGTCCGGCCCCTCCACGACAATGACCATGTCGTACCGGCCCGTCACGAGGTAGAAATCTTTGATCCGCGCTCCCACCGCTTCAAAGGCCTTCTTGGCCGCATCGAGCCGAGCAGGCCCCTCCTTGATGTTTTCAATCCCCTTCTGCGTTAAGTTGCACAACACGACATAAGTTTTCATAATGGTTCCCCCCTTCATATATTGTCCCCGGTGCTTCCCTCAAGCTGCATTCAGTGATTTGTCTAGGTGCGCTTGCAGTTCCCTCTTTTTTTTCGATTCGGCGGACTGGAAAGTCCGCCCCACAGGTCAAGTTGCAATTCCAATAGTCTATTCTGTGGCGCAGGCTTTCCAGCCTGTGATTTAAAGGTTAAGATATTCAACCCAAATTTCTTTTTGGTTCCCCTTCTTGTACCGATTCGGCGGACTGGAAAGTCCGCCCCACAGGTCAAGTTTGTAAGCTTCACAGTCCCAGCTTGTGGTGCAGGCTTTCCAGCCTGCGATTTTAGGCAGCCGGCCACTCTCATCCCTGAACCTAGCCTTGATGGCTCCTGAAAAGCCTTGATTTTTTTCACAGCCTCGCCAGCGCCTCCTGCGCCTTACCCAGCCAGTAGTCCATTCCCATATCCCGGAACATGCCTTCGGCCTTTTTCAGGTTGTGAAGGGCCTCTTCTCTTCGGCCCGCCTCAGCGTAGGCCTCTCCGAGATACAGATAGCCCCCACTAGAATAATATGGGAGTCGCAGTTGGTCAGCCAGGCTTATCCCTTGCAACATGAGCTGTTCCGCAGCCTCAATTTGGCTTGGTTCGGTTTTGGCAACTACCTTCCCGAGCCAAACCTTCGCGAGCGACTGAACGTGTCTCTCGTTGTTTTCCAGAGAGAATTGAAGAGCCAACTCTGCATGCGATCGTGCTTCCTCAATGTCGCCGTGTTCGAAATGTGCATGGCTGCAGAAATAGTGGCACGCTCCTTTCCAAAAAGGCAAGCCAAGATCAGTGTGCATTTCAAGCCCTTTCTTGGTCAGATCGACGGCAGTCTTGGACTGCCCCATCAAGCTGTGCGCCCATCCCAGCCAAGCCCATGTAGCGCCCAGTACATATGCTGTTTGGGATTCTTCCATGTATCTGATAGCATCCTGAAGATGAGCTGCTGCCCTTTGCCCGTCTCCCTTCATTGCAAGCACACATCCGTAAACAAGTTCTACTTGCCCTAGAGTACTCAGATGATCCATTTCGAGGGCGAAAGACAGGGCTTGCTCAAGCAGCCTCTCGCCTTGACAGAAATCCCCACACACTCCGGTACTTGTGCCCCACAGCGCGCGAACATACGAATAGGGGTTAAAAGGTAGACCAAATAATTCTGCTTGCATACTGGAGGTCTCAATCAGGCTGATGATGCCAGGAGCAACACTGATTATTCTGTAGTAATCTCCCGAAGCTATGCAAGACGAGCACAGGTTAACCCCTAGGGTGACCATGAGTTCAACATCCTGTATCAAATCAGGATTTCCTAAACAGCTCTCCATATAATTCCATCCGAGTTCGGGATTGCCGCCCCCAAAAATATAATAAACACCCAAAATACTGCGTACATGCAGTAACTTCTTGTCATCCCCAAGCTCTTGAGCCAACGCCTCCGCGTCTTGAAGCATTGGAAGATAATCATCCTGAGACCAGCCTAGCCTTCTCACTGGCACATTCATCCCCAGAACCAGATCTATCTGCTCTCTCTTATTCTCTTCTTTTGGGGGCAATAGCGAGAGGACCTCCATCCCTTCCTTGTAAAACCGGACGGCTTCGAACGTTGCGTCATTTCGCACAGCCTTCTCCGCTGACCCCTTCAGGTACAAATATGCCTTCTCCAGATTCCCGCTCTTCGAATAATGATAGGCCAACATCTCGCAGAATTCTTCCAGCCGCTGCGGATAGAGCTTTTCAATGGCCCTGCCGATCTTCTCGTGGATCTCCTTTCTCCGGTTGATAAGCAGGCTGTTGTAAGCGACCTCTTGAACCAGTGCGTGCCTAAATATGTACTCAAGGTCAGGGAAGAGGCTCTTCTCGTAGATGAATTCCAGCCCTTGCAGGTTCACCAGTCCTGATTTCAGTTCCTCTTTCATCTCCGTGATCGTTTCGAGGATACGAAAGGCAAATTCTCGCCCTATCACAGCGGCCACTTGCATGATTCGCTTGAGACTTTCTTCCAAACGGTCCATGCGAGCCGCAATGATCCCCTGAATGGTATCCGGAACTTGCACGCTGGAAATATCCCTCGTCAGGATAAACTGATGATTCTTTTTCTGGATGGACCCATTCTGGAGTAGGCTATGGGTAAGCTCCTCCATGAAAAGCGGGTTACCTGCTGCCCGGTTGAGTATCAGTTCCCTCAGCTCGGGGACCACGTCTCCGCCCTCAAGGATTGCTGCGACGAGTTCCGTGCTTGTGCTCGTGGAGAGATGTCCCACGCCAATCATGCTGTAATAGGACTTGCTCCCCCACTGATGGGTATATTCGGGGCGGTAGAGAAAAAGCAGGAGAATGCGGGTCTTTGGCAGCCAGCCGATCATGTAGTTGAGGAACTCTTCGGTGGTCTTGTCTATCCAGTGGAGGTCTTCAACGACCAGAACAAGCAACCGATCCTGGCTGCCCCGAATCAGCAGGTCCCGGATGGCTTCAAAGGTTTTTTCCCTCTTCTGTTTTGGCTCCAGCTTGGCGAAGGCTTCATCATCGACCTTCAGAGACAACAGTTCCTGGTATGGTGCAATGACGTGTAGAAGGCTCTCGTCAAGCCCAAGGATTCTCTCTTTCAGCTTCTGCCTGATTACGTGCTCTTGCTCCCCTTCTTTGACTCCGATGAAAGACCTCGTAATGTCGAGTATGGGCAAATAGGGCATAGAGCCACCATAATGAAGACATCGCCCCTCATAATACCAGTGCTCACCCTTTGGAAGAGTGTTTCGGAACTCCAGTAGCAGCCTCGACTTGCCTACCCCAGCTTCGCCCACGATGCCCACTACCTGGCCTTCTCCTGATTGAACCTTGTCGAACGCTGCTTTCAGCGTATCGATCTCATGGGTGCGGCCCACAAATCGGGTAAGACCCTTGGCGGCAGAAGCAGCAATTCTCGTTTCAACCTCTGTGGGCTTTATGAGTCGGTATGCCTCGACAGGCTCCTCTTTTCCCTTCACATGAATCTCACCAATGGGATCGAACTCGAAGAACTCTTTGGCCTGTCTGTATATGTGGTTTGATACCAGCACACTGCCGGGCTGGGCGCTGCTTTCCATGCGAGAAGCTAAGTTTGCCGTATCTCCTTGGGCTGTATAGTCCATCCGCAGGTCATCACCGATGGAGCCGACCACCACAGGGCCGGAGTTGAGGCCGATACGCATCTTGAAATCAATTCCATAACGGTTCTTTAAGGTCTCGCTGTACGGTATCAGGACCTGCTGAATAGCCAGAACCGGCATGGCAGGCTCTCTGTGCATGGTCCTCGTGCGCGATGGGCGCGCCGAAAAGAGCCATCACCCCGTCACCGCGGAACTGATTGATTGTCCCCTCGTACCTGTGGATCTCGTCCATCAGGAGGCGGAAACACCCGTCCATGATCTCATGAACTGACTCAGGGTCGAGGGTTTCAAACATGCACGTTGAATTGGCCACGTCCGCGAAGAGGATCGTGACCAGCTTGCGTTCCCCCTCAATAGAGCTGCGCGTGGTGAGGATCTTTTCCGCAAGATGCTTGGGGGTGTATGAATGAGGCTGGTCGTAATCCAGAGGCTTGGCCTCTTTCGGCTTGCGGAGGTCGTGGCCGCAGTCACCGCAGAAAGTATCTTCCGGAAGAATTTCGGAGGCGCATTGCGGGCAGGTAAGTGCGAGTTTCCCTCGACACTTTCTGCAGAAACTTCTTGCTCTCAGGATTTTCCGTCTGGCACTTTGGGCATTTCATGATCGCCTCCCTGACCTTAATGAATTGGTTCTAACGAAGTTTTGCCGGCTCTCCTTCAGCCTTCGTTACCCACCCGTCAGTGTCGGGCACGGCCCAACCTATCTGGAGGTTTCTCCGTTATTTCGCTGTAGGGCGGCCCGTGGCCGCCGTCAATAATTGACAATCCTTTGTCGACTCATAAAACCGTGTCGGGCATGGGCCGACCTACCCTGGTTGAGAGGCTGGTGGCACACCGTCTTGTTATCGGGACCTCTTCATGGAAATACGATTCGCGGTCTGCTCGTGTGGCTATGGGAGCTTACCAATCATTCCCACAAGCTGTTCTTTAGTGAAAGCACGCATCGTGGTAGTCCTGACGCTTCCCCCTGCGCCTAATCCCAGCATGAAGGTTGCAGCGACCTCGTCACTCGGAGCCTCCGCAATGCCAATGTAGTCATACTCCCCCATCACGAGGTAGAATGCGATCAATTTGCCCCCCATAGCTTCAAGGGCCTTTACCGCCTCTTCAAGGCGCTTGGGTGCGTCTTTGATGTTTTTGATTCCTTGCTCCGTCAAGTTCATCACACTGATGTAAGTTGGCATGACTCTCCCCCCTTTCCGATTTGCCGTCCAGTCAGTGTGCCACCAAATTGAAAGCGAATCTCATTCTTAAGGATACGGAAGCACGCAGCCACGTTTTGGTGAATCTGCTCGGGATCGAGCTTCTTGGTCATGGACGTGTAGCCGGTGAGGTCTGAAAATACGGCTGTGACGTGTTTGCGTTCCGGCTCGGGTGTTAGATGGGGCTTCGCTTCAGGCGGGGCTGACTTCAGTGCTTGGCCGCATTTGTGACAGAAGTTCGCTCCATCGGGAAGCTCAGTTTGACATGCGGGGCACTCCATGGTTTCCCCTCCTTGGCCGCCATAGACTCATCGCTAAGACAGCCTTGCCAACTCCTCTTCAGCCCTCGTCACCCAGCCGTCTGCGCCGCATTCCCTGTAGATGTCTATGGCTTTGCCCAGTTGCTCTCTGGCTTTTTCTCTGTCGCCTTTTCGTTTGAATAGTTCAGCGTAAACGGCATAGTCCCTACCCAAGCTGAACATCGTTTGGTTTCGTTTGTCCGCTTCGATGGCCTCATCGATCCAATGCTGAGCTTCTGGGATTTGCTGATTACCGAGAATCAAAAGGATTTCGGCGAGGTACCTGCGCATCCAGCCTTCCTGCGCCTTGATCTTATTATCTCGGACATAGCGATGGAGCCCTTCCAGTTCAACACTTTTCTCCCCACTCAAGGCTTGTGCCTTTTCCAAAGCCATCCTGCTCAAGTTCGACATAGAAGGGAGCAATCTCACGGAGTCAAGAAGCTCAGTGGCGTCTCGACAGCAAATCTTGGCAACTTCGTATTCCCCGATCTCAAGGCAAGTTTCTGCGAGAGCAAACCACGCCAAGGTACCAAAAAAATTGGATTGCACCTTTTACCAAGATCTACAGCCTTTGAAAGGTGGTCTCTTGCTTCTTCGAGATAGCCTCCACCATAACAGGAATAACCATGAATGCTGTGTCCTATTGATCGTGAGTATATGTCGCCGCTCTGCTCAGCTAGCCTCAATGCCTCACCACTGGTTTGATAGCTTAGTTCAACTTGCCCATGCAATAATTGGAAATAGCTGTGGGTGCTCTTGATGGCTGATACACCCCAGAGGTTGTTTGCTGCCATGTTGATCTCGATTGCTTTCTCAACAAGGGATAATGCCTCTTCGAATTGGCAATGAGAAGCTAACACAACTGCCAGGTAATAGCTTGCGAGGACAGCGGAAAGCATGTCGCCCGTTTGTTCGGCAAGCTCCAGAGCACGCGTGAGATGTTCGAGAGCTCTGGGAAAATCCTCTTCAACGGAGTAATCGAAGGCTCCTATAACTGTGTAAATCTGAGCTAGTCGCCTGTTGTAACCCCTTTGTGCTGCCGACTCCATTATCGGATCTATTATCTCTTTAGCTTTGCAAAAATAGTTCATTTGCGTCAGATAAAGGCCCAAAACCGTTCTGGCATCTATGATCTTTATCTGCACTTCTTCACTGGCTGGTAACCGCTCCAGACAAGCTATGCCTTTCTCCGCGTACAGGATCGCATCACTGAGTGAAGCTGTCTTCTCTGCCTTCTTGCTGGCGAGTCTGCCATACCGGGCACCTTTCTCATGCGCGTCACCGGCAAGAAAATGCTCTACTAGGGCTCCGTAATGATCGGTTAGAATGTCCCTGTAACTGTTCTCAATGATGTTGCCGATCTTCTGGTGAAGCAGCTTACGTCGTTTCGTCAATATCGAGTCGTAGACCACCTCTCGGGTGAGTGCATGTCTGAACACGTATGTGGATTGCGGGAAGATCCCTCGTTCGTAGAGAAGCTCCGCATCCTTGAGAACAGAGACATGGTAAAGCAATTCTTGCTCCGGCAATTCTGTCACTCCCTTGATCAGCTCATAATTGAATTCCCTCTCTATTGCCGAGCAAGTGTAGGATTTCGAATTGAATGGACAGAAAAGGGGTGAAATTTTCAGAATAGGTTGACCTGGCAGGGGAAAATATCAGAATAGATGGACGGAATGAAGAGGGCGGTGGCTTGACGGAGCTACCGCCCGAAACATGTACGGGCCGTAAGGCCCTACAAAAGGATGTTCTGATGATATTCCCTGTTCTTGTTTCCATCAAGGAGATAGTTGCGAGGGGGCGGGATTTTCCTTGGCCGAGACCGGAGGCGTGCCCTCGGTGTGAGGGGCGTCGGGTCTGGTATCATGGCTTTGTCCCTGCCTTTTTTGACGGTTTTTCTGAACAGCTCTTTTTGCGACGGTATCGCTGCCCGGAGTGCAGGTGCGTGATGAGGGCGCGACCATCGGGCTATTTCAAACGGGTACAAGCGTCTATCGAGACGGTCCGTTCGTCCATCGCTTTCAGGCTGGAGCATGGGAGATGGCCCGCAGGCATTTCACGGTCTCGGCAGGGCCATTGGCTGAGGTCTCTTACACGGAGAGTGTGTGCCCGGTTTGGGCAGGAATGGAGCAAACGCCTGCTGGAGGGATTCGATGAGCTGATACTCAAAAATGAGAACCCGGTTTCCCGTCGCATCTAATCTGCACTGTCCATCGACGCTCACACACCCTACCGAAGAGTGTCGTTGTCCTGGGATTGTCTTGGGAGTACCACCCCAGACAACATACCCAAGGAGGCAGATCGATGGAGGAAGATAAGAAAAAGCAGATTGCAACGTTTCGGTTCGGGGTGATTCATGACCTCGTAGGACATGCGGCGCTCGAACCTGGCGAGCAGGAGAGGCTCATAAGGGACAAGTGCGACCGAAAATGGGTGATTCCATTCTCGGACAAGACCCGTATTACCCGGAGCACTATCCTGCGCTGGGTGAAGCTCTACAAAGACTCTGGCGGCAAACTGGAGGCGCTGGCTAACCATGATAGATCAGATCATGGGAAGAGCCGCGCCATAGATGAAGAGACCGGTTTGGCTTTGATCCGTTTGAGGGCGGAGCTTTCCAAGGCAACGGTCGCCCGGCTGATCCGTGAGATGAACAAGAGACGACTGGTATCGCCTGGCATCACTCTCACCGCTACAACGGTACACCGCTTCCTGAGAACCAATGGTCTGATGAAGGGAGATGAGGCCAGGCTCGAAGATCGACGGAAATTCGAAGCTGAGTTACCGAACGATCTGTGGCAGTCCGACTGCATGCATGGCCCGAGCGTGGAGCACGAGGGGAAGAAGAGGAAAACCTATCTCCTTGCATTCATCGACGATCACTCTCGCCTGGTTCCTCATGCCGAGTTTTATCTCACCGAGTCGCTTCCATCGTATTTGAAAGCCCTTGAGGAAGCCCTCTTGACCAGAGGACTCCCCAGGAAAATCTATACCGACAATGGGAGCGCCTTTCGTTCCCATCACCTGGAGCATGTCACCGCGAGCCTCGGGATCGCCCTTATCCATGCACGGCCGTACAAGCCACAAGGCAAAGGGAAAATCGAGCGGTTCTTCCGCACAGTGAGGGGCGATTTTCTGTCCGGCTTCAAAGGCACTACGCTTGCCGATCTGAATCAAGCCCTCTTCTTCTGGCTGGGTGACATCTACCACCAGCGGGTACATTCTTCCACCGGCCAGACTCCCTTTGCCCGGTTTACGTCACGTATGGAATGCCTGAGAGAAACTCCCCGCAATCTCAGGGACTATTTTCGCAAGACCGTGCGACGAAGAGTAGCAAAAGACAGGACCATAAGCTTGGACGGAAGGATCTTTGAAGCGCCTGTCCCCCTCATAGGCAAACAAGTCGCCCTTCTATATCACGAACAAGAGCCGGATCAGGTCGAGATCATGCTCGGCGGAGTCTCTTTCGGCATGGCTGCCCCAGTAAATATCCACGTCAATAGCCGGGTGAAACGGGACAAGTGGCGAAATATAGAGCTTCAATCCTCCGAGGAGGCAGAAAAATACCAAGGTGGAAGTCTTTGGGGAAAGAAGGACCGTACATGAGCACCAACTATCGATCTTTCTTCGGCATGAGCCGGGAGGCGTTCCCCACCGACATAAACATCAAGGACATTCTGGAAACCCAAGACATTGCAGCAATCAAAGAGCGCTTTGACTATACGGTCAGGTTGGGAGCTATTGCGACCCTCACCGGCGAGGTGGGATCGGGAAAGTCCACGGCTCTCAGGTACGTCATCTCAAAGCTCCACCCATCCGAATACAAGACCGTGTGGATCACTGCCTGCTCAGGCTCCATTCTGGAGTTTTATCGGCTCTTCCTCGCTGAATTCGGTATTCACATGGCGGGATCACAGAAAGCCATCATGGTGCGCCTTATCAAGAAGGCAGTACGGGAAGTGATCCTGGAAAAGAAGATGAAGATCGTGCTGGTGGTCGATGAGGCATCGTTGATGCGTCTGGAGGTCTTTGCCGAGATCCACACCATCACCGTCTTCGAGGCTGACTCAAAACCGTGGTTGCCTATTGTCCTGACCGGGCGGAGCAACCTCATCGACAAGCTCATGTATCAAACCTCCGCTCCGCTCGCGTCACGAATCGTCGCACGCAGCCATATGGAGCCGGTCAGCAGGCAGGAGATGGAACAGTACCTCTCTCACCATCTCTCTCTCACAGGCGTCAAATCCAGCCTCTTTGACGACGCTGCGATCACCGCAATCCATCAAGGCTCAGGAGGAACATTCAGGAAGGCTAACCATCTGGCAAGAGGCGCTCTCGTCGCAGCGGCAAACAACCAATCCACCATCGTCACCGCAGATCACGTCAGACTCGCAGCTACCGAAATCTTTTGAACAACCTATCACCGGGCCGGACCACCCGGCCCAGTCAAAACAATCTGAAAAACTAGGCGCTCTGTCCCAAATAATCAGAAAAAATCAGTCAATTTAATGTGAAAAACAACAGCGCAAGCCTGAAGCACCTCCTTCGCAGCATCGGGCAACGAATCTACCCTAGCCATGATCACGTCCTGGATCGTGGAAGGAATGGCCACCCGATCCACATCTTTGGGCAAATGGTACGTATAGTTTGTTAGCTCTATAATGCCCATGTCTCTAAGTGACCGCACAAACTCCTCAATGAAGAAAGGCACTCCCTCAGTCTTTTCAAGGATTAGATCCTGCAGGTCAGGCGCTATGTTGTCGCTGCCCAGTAAGTCGGCCATCATGGCCAGACTTTCGTGATTAGCAAGGCGATTTAAAGTGACCTGGCTGTGAAAGGATTTGCCCCCCCACGTGTGAACGAATTCGGGCCGATATGTGAATATCATCAGCACCCGAGCGCCTGGGATACTCTCCATAAGGTACTTGGCCGCGTCTTCCGAACTCTTATCCATCCAGTGCAGGTCTTCAAAAGCGAATACCAGCGGCCTGCCTTCTGAGCCCTTCAGGATTATGCGTTGCAGCGCCCTTTGAATCCTGTCTTTCCTCGCCTCGGGGCTCATTAAAATCTTATCAATACCACTGTCTTTCACGGATAAAAGTTCAAGCAGATATGGCAAGGTGGAAGCTTCATCGACTCCCAGTATTGTAAGTCCTCTCTTAACTTTGACCGTGACATCCGAATCTGAGGCGCCATCATCCACCCCGAAGTTCGACTTCAGCACGTCAATGATCGGATGATAGGCGGTCCCTCGGCCATAAGAGATGCATTTCCCTTCCAGAAACAGGATGTCTTCGTTGGCTATAGCCTTCCTGAACTCATACAAAAGCCGAGACTTGCCGACCCCAGCCTCTCCCATGATGGAGACAGCCTGACCTCTGCCTGCCTTGGCTCTCTCAAAGCTGTCGAGTAAGAGTTCGAGTTCTCTTTCCCTTCCAACGAATTTACTCAGGCCACGCTCAGCACTTACGTCGAACCTGGTCCTTCGGGTGCTCGGTGCAATCACCTGATAGACCCTCATGGGCTTTTCTTTACCCTTAATCTGCTTTTCGCCCAAAGCCTCGAACCGGAAGAATCCCTCAGTCAGCTTGAACGTATCCTCTGTGGCATAGGTGGTACCCGGCTCCGCCATTTGCTCCATCCGGGCCGCCATATTGATGGTGTCGCCGACAGCGGTAAATTGGACTCGAAGATCGTTTCCGACAGTGCCCACGACGACCGGACCAGAGTTGATGCCTATGCGAACCAACACTGGTGGAATGTTCTTCTCAGTCTTGAGCTTGTCATTAAATCGGGTCAGTTCTCGGTGAATAGCCAAGGAGGATCTGATAGCTCTCTGGGGTGCATCCTCCAAAGCAATGGGCGCACCGAAAAACGCCAAGACACCGTCGCCCCTTAGTTCGTTTACAGTGCCTTCGTAATCGTGGATCTTGTGAATGAGCAGCTCGAAGACCTGATCCATGAGGGAGAATGTCTCCTCAGGGCCGAGCTTTTCCGTCAATGGCGTAAAGCCCTTCATGTCCACAAACATGATGGTCACATGCCGCCGCTCCCCTTCTATCCTGTCTCTTTGAGACAAGATCTTCTCGGTCAGGCCACCGGGAAGATATTTCTGAATCTTGGCAAGCTTTTCATCGAAGGAGAGATTTTTCGGCAAAGCGGTGTCGGCAGGGGAGGTTAGATTGTGGCCACACTCACCGCAGAACTTGAATTCTGGAGGATTGGAGGCTTTGCAGTTTGAGCAAACAGCTTCAAGCTTAGTGCCGCATTCGCCGCAGAATTTTATGCCCGCTGGGTTCTCGAACTGGCATTTCTGGCACTTCATGGCTTCCCCCGCCATGCAATTGGGAAGAGGATGGCAGAAATTCTAAACTCTGGGGAAACGCAATAAGATGGAATGAATCATGACTATCACTACCCCCTGGTAATCCGATGTTAGTTTAATGGACAGCGCACCCCCTGTCAATCAATTATTTCGTTATCCTGGGGACTTGTAATTGCTCGCTGTCGGAGCTTTCAATTTTGAGATGCCCGCTTGCAAGGTGATTTGTTTCAGGATCACCTACGGTTGCTATGACCTTTTTCCTCGTAGTAGCTGAGGAGTCTCTTCTTTATCTGATAAGACTGGTCGGATAATGAGACCTTGTAAATGTGCGGGTTGGAGAAGCGCTTATATTCGGGCTCTAGACTGTTGATCTGAAACTGGGCCCGCGCTCGAATCTTCTCCA
The DNA here is from genome assembly GCA_963789265.1 of uncultured delta proteobacterium. Taxonomy (GTDB): domain Bacteria; phylum Desulfobacterota; class Desulfomonilia; order Desulfomonilales; family Desulfomonilaceae; genus CAWBBA01. The sequence continues at coordinate 2,495,294 of CAWBKB010000001.1, forward strand.
GTCCGGGGGACTCATAAACTTGCTTGCCATTGAGAAAGATCGGCACCATAAGCTCCGTAGCACTGTATGGGGCCCGATAAATCTTTTTCATATAATCGTACATGGGATGGTGGGCTCTAACAGGTTTGCCGTCGGGCAATGGCTCATCCACTTGAGCCAGGAGGTCGCCGATCATTCGATCGTTCCCGTTATAGAACCGTACGATCTTTTTGACTCCCGGGTTGGTAACCTTCATTGGATTCTGGGAGATCTTGATCTTCGGCACCAGAACTCCATCACCCTTATCGGCAGCCATGAGCTTGTAGACAACCCCCAGAGCCGGCGTCTGATATGAAGTCATCAGACGAGTTCCCACACACCAGATGTCGATACGAGCGCCCTGATCTTGGAGGCTCTCGATGATCCACTCATCCAGATCGCTACTTGCAAGGATTTTGACCTCAGGAAGACCCGCAGCGTCCAACATGAACCGCGCTGCTTTGGAATAGTAAGCCAAGTCACCGCTGTCTATCCTTATTCCCGCAAGCTGCTTGCCCATTCCTCGCATTTCCTGGGCCACCTCGATTGCCTGGCGAATGCCCTCGAGAGTGTCGTAGGTATCGGTGAGCAAGACGCAGTTATCGGGAAAAATCCTGGCAAATCCTCTGAATGACTCTATCTCGCTATCGAAGCTTTCAACCCAACTATGGGCATGAGTCCCTTTCACAGGAATTCCAAACAACTTCCCAGCCTTTACATTGGATGTCCCCGCGCACCCGCCGATGTACGCGGCTCGAGCCCCGTACAAGGCTGCATCTACCCCGTGCGCACGGCGGGTCCCGAAATCCACCAACGGATCCCCTTTCGTTGCTATGCACATCCGGGCCGCCTTTGTCGCAATTAGTGTTTGGTGCCCTACCAGGGCGAGCAAAGTCGTCTCTAATATTTGAGCCTCCGGAATAGGGCCGACCACTCTTATCAACGGTTCATGCGGGAACACGATCGTACCTTCAGGCACCGCCCATATATCCCCTGAGAAACTTATGCCGGCCGCAAGCTGTTCAAGGGCCGGAGGAGAAAAGATCCCCAGGCTGCTCAGATACTTAATGTCATCGGGAAACGCGCGGAGCTTGTTCACGTAATTGATAACGCTTTGAAGGCCTGCAAAAACGCAAAATGCTCCGTCATCGGGATTCTGGCGGTAGTACAGGTCGAAACAGGCTAGTTGGTTTCCCTTGCCGAGCATCTTGTAACCCGCCGCCATGGTGAGTTCATAGAGATCGGTGTCCAGCGTATGATTTCGGCACCTGAGCCCGGCCATGGCACACTCCCCGTCAACCTCCCCAATTGTGCAGCCTGTTTCGCAATCAACCAATTCCACGGTGTCCAACAGCTTGCCTGAGCATGGATCTTTCAGGACGGGCTTCATGTCGTACCTTCCTCCGTCTGCCTTTCAAAATATTCTTCAAAAGCCTTGAGGTAAGGGTCAGAGGCTGTCCCCCATTCGGTTACGATGCCGGTTATCAGCTCATGCGGAGTGACATCAAAGGCAATATTGCGCGCTTGAACGCCTTCCGGGGCTATTGAGACACCACAAAGGTGAGTAACTTCCCTCGGATCACGTTCCTCTATTGGGATTTCCCGACCCGATGCGAGAGACATATCTATGGTGGAAAGTGGAGCGGCAACATAAAATGGGATTTTGTGATAATCAGCCAAAACGGCTACGGAATAAGTCCCTATCTTATTGGCCGCGTCCCCGTTTGAGGCTATGCGATCCGCTCCAACGATTACTTTATTTACTTCACCACGCTGCATCAGCGCGCCCGCGGTATTGTCCGGAATCAGCGTCACAGGAATGCCCAGTTTATGGAGTTCCCAGGAGGTAATCCGCGCGCCTTGATTGAGAGGCCTCGTCTCATCCGAAATGACTCTGATGTTCTTTCCTTCTTCGAAGGCTGCTCTGATGACACCCAACGCCGTGCCGTAACCTGCGGTGGCAAGCCCGCCGGCATTACAGTGTGTCAAAACCGTGTCGCCGTCCTTGAGGAGCCCACTTCCTGCACGGCCGATCCTCTCACATAGCTGTCGGTCCTCTTGTTCCATTAGGACTGCTTCTTCCACGAGGCGGTCCTTGAGCTGCTGCGACGTCACGTCCTTACATGAGCCAAAAACCTTTTTCATCCTGGCTATGGCCCAGAAAAGATTGACGGCCGTGGGCCGCGTAGATCCTATTTGGCGACAGACATCTTCGAAATGACGGACAACGGACTCCTTGTTGCCACCAGGCGCCTTGAGCATGCCTAGAGCAATTCCCATCGCGGCGGCAACCCCTATGGCCGGGGCCCCGCGCACCGCCAGTCGCCGTATCGCGTCGCACATCTGATCGACAGAACGAATCTGTATGTATTCCTCCTGCCGCGGAAGAAGAGTCTGGTCAAGAAGCCTTATGTGGTCGCTCTTCCACTCGATGGTTCTGAAAGGATCTTGCAATGGTCCGCCTCCGGAACTCAGCGCTTTGAAGGCAAACTTGTATTTCGCCTTTATGGACAAGTAAATTAGCGGTCGGCTGGAAAATAGTCAATCCTTGGGCATCCCTCAGACCGCGGACAGGGGCCAAAGGCAGCTTAATTATTATAATTTAATAATATATAATCAAGATATTGTATAATATTTATAATAAAACGCTTGAGATTTTTCCATGATGCTGCTATATGAATACGAAAAATGACGAGAGGGCCCACGATGAACCTCAAATTCGCTATCGTAGTCCTTTTGACTGTGTCCTTCATGCTCTTGTCAGCTACTGCGCCGGTCTATTGCGAAAGAACCTTGTCCCTCACCGTCTGCCAGGAGCTTGTTAACTCCGCTCGTTCTTACGAGGCACGTTCGACGTATCACAACCAAGCTGCCAAGGCATATATGGCACAAATCCAGTCCTTTGCCAAACAGCCCACTAACCAGAACACAAGCGCGGTAATGGATAACCTTTTTACTCAGTACAGACGAGCAACGGGTGTTGGAACGCAAGTTTCTGGATCTCTATCGCCAGGCGTCAGACGAAGCCAACAAGTGCATGAAATCGGCCCAATGATCGGCAATAGGCCGGCCTGGACTCATAAGCGACAGCCCGTCACCTGAGCGTTGAGCCTACGAATTTAAGCAAACCGATAGGCGATGCAGGCATTTTGATCGGCGACCTTCCGGGGGAGTTATGTGCTCCCCCACCCACCTTCACTTCGCATACTCCTCGAAACTATTTGCAACGCGTCAAATTGTGGCTCTTCTCGCGTAAGACCGTACCGGAATTGAAAAGCAAAGAAGATGCGCTTTCTGCCTTCCTGCGCTCGCACCGACCAAACGAGTAGACTAAGCACCCCAATGATGCCGTGCTCCGCTGCCATACCATTTCGCCGCTTACTTCAATTGCCCCTTAAGACAGGCAGAGCCAACAATTTGCGTCTACTTATGCCTGCCATGGGGATGACTTGAGGCAGAACCCGAGTCCAGTTGCTTCAGATTGTGCTTTTCTTCATGAAAAACTTGGGTGGTACCCTTCTCTTTGTGTTTCTGAGTGCCCTCTTCCAAAAAGACTTTCTTGTTGCCCTTGCTGTGGGAAACGATTTTACCGGTCTTGTTATAGACCGTCTTGCTTAAAACATTGCCTTTCGCGCCAGTCACCGTGCTCTTGTGATTTCCATTTTCTTCATATACCGTTTCTATCGTGGTTCCATTCCCACTGATTGTGGTAATCGACTTCCCCGTGCCGCTCTTGTCGTATATAGTCACGCCAGACCCACTGCCGCCGCCCGGTTGATTGACGCCCACATTTACTGGAGGTTGGAGGCCGATTGGCCCCTTTGGTGGAGAACTACTGCCACCACCGGGTTGATTGACACCCACATTTACCGGAGGCTGGCCGCCCCACTTTTTTGGTGGAGTGCCGGGTGGGAACATTGGTGGCATCGCGTTAGTAGCTCCGGATGTCGCCCCAGAGCCGCAGCAGGACACGAACTTGAGACCGCACTTGCCTATGCATGCCGCACGAGCGCTGCCGTCACGCCCATCAGGTCTATAGGCACAACTATTCATACACCTGTTATATTGGTCCACACACCTGGCCGACGCGGGACCTGCTGTGGCCAAAATGAAAATGGTAAGGGCTGCCGCTGTCATTAACGCAATTCCAAGTGATGTTTTAGGCATTAGCTTTTCTCCTCTTGCCGCGGATGTCCCCGTTTGAACGCAAGCAATTCCTTTTGAAGAATTTGATGCAGAATAGATCCGAATGATTCAAGCAAACCTGACTACAGGTTAGGAATTGAATTGAGATCGCTAGCCGTTCTGATACGGGTTCGCGATCAAATGATGAACAATCTAAATAAGCACGGATCCGACAAAGCCTCCCACGGGACGCGGTATGCCACCCAGGACCTTTGGTTCACCGGAAGCTGGGTGCCACTGACCTGAGCGCCATTCTTCGCGCCAGGTCAGTGCCGGTCTTGGTATAATACCGATTTTCACTGTTTGAGAGGCAACTCGTATGAGTGAGCCCCGAGAGCAGTTAGAATACAGGTGCCAATTAAGCGTCTCGTTAGGTACGCGCTTGCGCGCAGAGCCTGAAAATTGTGAGTAAGCTGGCCGCGTTCTGCGCGACATGGTATGAACAAGCCATGAACGAGAAAGCCGAAAGTCAATCCTGGGTCACACTGAACATTGCGCTACCGATGGAAATGGCCGATGCGATAATGAACTTCCTCCACGAACTCGGATCAAAAGGTGTGGTCGTGGACGACACGGATCCCGAACAGACGCGCATAACAACTTACTTTCCTGCAGAGGAATGGGACACTGTATACGAACGACTCAGGAGATACCTGGCCGCGTTGCGCGATATTTTCCCGGACCTGCCGGCCCCTGCCGTAGAAACAACAGCGCTACAAAACGAAAACTGGGCTCTGACCTGGAAGGCCCATTTCAAAAGCGTGAAGGTCGGCCAGCGCCTAATCATAACCCCGCCGTGGCTCAAGCCCAGGAGCAGGAATAGAGAAGTCATCATAATCGAACCAGCCGCGGCCTTCGGCACTGGAACCCATGAGACCACCCGAAGCTGCCTCATTTTGCTAGAAGAAGCACTTGCCGTGATGAACAGCGTTCGGGAGACCCCCACGCTTCTGGATGTGGGTTGCGGTTCCGGCATTCTGGGGATAGCGGCAATAAGACTGGGGGCCGGTCACGTAGTGGCGGTGGATAACGATCCTGTGGCGGTAGAGGCAGCGGAAAAGAACGCTCTTCTCAACAAAGTGCAGGACAAGCTTCAGCTCAAGTGTGCTCCTGTGAAGGACTTGACCGGCCAATTCGACATTGTAGCAGCGAATCTGGATCCAATGACTCTCACTGCAAACCGAGACAAGCTGATCGCATTGACGGGCCATTACTTGATCGTTTCGGGAGTTCCTCTGGATCAGTGGCAGGGGATTAGAAACCTGTTTGTCAGCCATGACCTTGTTCTCATAAGAGAAATCACGGAATCGGAGTGGGGGACAGGACTGTTCGGCAAGGATCTGGAGCGGCCGATAACACGATGATGCATTAATTAGAGCGGTCAGATTCCGATCGTTCCAGCAGAAAATGCAGAAAGAAAAGAGCGGTGCCCACGCAAAGGGAAGCGTCGCCAACATTGAACGTGGGCCAATGGAAATTCCCAACGTAAACATCGATGAAGTCAATAACTTCACCGAACCTTACTCTGTCCACAAGGTTCCCTCCGGCCCCCCCGAAAAAAAGGGCCAATCCGACGAGCAGGTAGGTGTCAATGCGCTCGGATGCGCCGACCATCCATACTATGCCCACCAGAGCGATCACTGAAACGAGCACAAGAAATAGCGAACTCAAATGCGTTGAGGAGTCCGCGAGAATTCCGAACGCAGCTCCGGGATTTCTTGTATGCACCAGGTCGAGAAAGCCGGGGATGATCTCCACCCACCTATGTAAAGGTATAGACGTTGCAACCAGACACTTTGTCACCTGGTCGGATACTAGCACGACCAGCGCTATCACAACGAACGCGAGAAGTTTTTTTCCGCCGGCTATGGCCTGCCTCCTTTCCATACTGTAATAATTTACCGCGGAGATCGCAGAGATCGCAGAGAGATTTTGGAGGTTTCTTTCAAAATGCGCTGCATCGGCTTCAGTCCTTGGCAGGGCAGATATTGGACCCACCGACTCTCGTGCGAGTAACCTTCTGCATTCCCAAAAGGACAATGAAATTCTCTGCGTTCTCTGCGAACTCTGCGGTGCGTTCTTTCTCTCTGGTGAACGGTCACGCCATGCTTTTCTATTCCCCGGTCTTGATGCCCGATTCCCTCAAGACCCCTGCGCACCTCGAACAAACCTCCGGATAATCCTTGGCCGAACCAACGTCGGGGGTCCACGTCCAACACCTTGGGCACTTATCGCCCTCGCTGCGGGAAACCGTGATCCGGGCTTGGGGAAGAGTCCCATCCGCCTCAGCTTCAGGGTTGGAACCGGCCACAGTTCTCACTTCCAATTGAGAGACGATAAAGAAGCCCTTGGCATCCTCCATTTCCGAGATTGCCGCGGTCACTTCCTGCGGGGCCTCAATGAGCACTTTCGCTTCCAACGAAGAACCTATGAGCTTCTCAGCCCGTGCATTTTCCAGAGCCTTTGAGACTTCTTGCCGCAGTGCAAGCATTTTTTCCCATCGGCCTTTCTCGGCATCGGTCATTTCCACAGCCGGGATCGGGTCAGGAAACGACGACAGGTGCACGCTCCAGGGCCCACCGCTTTCTTCGCCGAAAAGCGACCAGACCTCCTCCGACGTGAAGGACAAGATGGGAGCCATCAGCCTCACCAAAGCCGACAGAATGTAGTAGAGAGCCGTCTGAGCAGATCTTCGCAACGCCCCGTCAGTTTTTTCCACATATAGACGGTCCTTTAGAATATCCAAGTAAAGAGAAGAGAGATCCACCGTACAGTAATTATATAGTGTGTGGAACACTACGTGGAATTCAAAGTCCTCGTAAGCAGTGCGGACCCTCCGTATAATCCTGTTGAGCACTTCTAGTGCAAATCGATCCAACTCTCTCATTTGCGAGGGTTCGATCAGATGCTCCTGGGGGCTGAAATCCGACAGGTTCCCAAGAAGGAATCGGCATGTGTTGCGTATGCGTCGATAAGCTTCGGAAAGACGCTCCAATATTTCACGGGAGATCCTGATGTCGTCCCGATAGTCTTCAGCGGATACCCACAGCCTTAGGATGTCGGCACCGTATTTATTTATCATTTCCTGTGGTTGAATCACGTTGCCAAGGGACTTGGACATCTTTTTCCCCTGACCGTCGACCACGAAACCGTGGGTGAGCACACTCGCGTAGGGCGCACGCTGTCTCGTACCCACGGACGTCAATAGTGCGCTGTGGAACCAGCCGCGGTGCTGGTCGCTCCCTTCCAGATAAAGCTGGCAAGGGTAAACCAATCCTTTGCGCTGTTCGCACACAGCCGCCCAACTTACTCCCGAATCAAACCAGACATCGAGGATATCCGTTTCTTTAACGATAGAGGAACCCTTGCATGAAGGGCAAGTAAGCCCCTGTGGGGCAAAGTCGGCGACTTCAGCCTCAAACCACACATCAGCCCCTTTTTCCTCGAACATGCGAGCGGCCGTCTCGAAGAGGTCCGGAGGAGCAATAATCTCATCGCAATCCGAGCATCTCATGGCCGTGATAGGCACCCCCCAACTCCTCTGGCGGGATATGCACCAGTCGGGGCGATGCTGGATCATCCCATAAATCCTGTCTCGTCCCCATCTCGGTATCCACGCAACAGTATCTATGGCTTTCAACGCGTTGTTGCGGAGGCCGGTCCGTTCCATGGAGATGAACCACTGATGCGTCGCCCTGAATATTACCGGCCGCTTGCAGCGCCAGCAATGAGGATAGCTGTGTTCCATGGTCTCGGATGCCAGCAAAGCCCCCACCTCTTTGAGCTTACGGATTACGTCTTCATTTGCATCAAAGACAAATTTGCCGGCAAAAAATTCTGCTTCGTCCGTGAAGACACCGTGGTCGTCGACCGGGGCAAAGACTTCAAGATTGTATTTCAGTCCAACTTCGTAATCTTCCTGCCCATGGCCCGGGGCGATGTGCACGCAGCCTGTGCCTGTGTCCAACGTGACAAAAGGCGCCAATATGATGACTGACTCGCGATCGTAAATCGGGTGCTGGCACTTAAGCCCCTCCAGCACGCTTCCTCTGAAGGTGGCAATAACCCGATAGTTTGCGATTCCGAACGATTCCATATTGATCGGCACTAGTCTTTCAGCGAGAATGAGGACTTCGTCACCGGCTTCCACCGCAGCATAAGATTCGTCAGGATGTACTGCTACGGCCAGGTTCGCGGGAATCGTCCACGGAGTGGTGGTCCAGATGACCACAGATACGTTCTTGCCCTTTAGTTCGGGGATTCGAGTGGAGAAATCGTCAATGGCCGGAAACTTGACGTATATCGACGGCGCGGAAGAATCCGCGTACTCAACTTCCGCTTCAGCGAGAGCCGTCACGCATGATGCGCACCAATAGACAGGCTTCTTTCCGCGGTAAACCGAGCCATTGGCGAAGAACTTGCCGAGTTCTCTGACAATGGTGGCTTGGTACCTGTAGTTCATGGTCAAGTAAGGATCTTCCCACTCGCCGAACACTCCAAGCCTTCTAAACTCTTCTCGCTGCACATTTATGAATTTTTCGGCATATATTCGGCAGTGCCGGCGGATTTCAACGCTACTCATCCGGAGCTTTTTGGCGCCAAGCTCTTTGTCTACCTGATGCTCGATGGGTAGGCCGTGACAGTCCCAGCCCGGCACGTAATCCGAGTCGAAACCGGCCATAAATTTCGATTTGACAATCATGTCCTTGAGAATTTTGTTTAGAGCCGTTCCAAGATGAATATGGCCGTTTGCATACGGAGGGCCGTCATGGAGTATGTATTTTTCCCTTCCGAAACTTGCATCGAGGATGTTCTTGTAAAGATTCTGCGATTCCCATTTGTTCAGTATATCGGGCTCTCTCTTGGGCAGGCCGGCTTTCATGGGAAACTGAGTTTTCGGTAAATTAAGGGTCTCCTTATAATCCATTGGCGCCTCCGGACCAGCGGTTTCCGCCGCGAGCGTTCGGTCAATTCGGCGGTGGCCCGCGTTTCTTCGTAAACATTTTACCTTAACAGGGGACGCTGCAAAGTCAACTCAAATCCCGCGGAATGCGTAAGCAATCAGTCTTGTGGGGCGGTCCCGCGAGGCGCGGGAAAGCAATCTTTTCCTTTAAACGCCGCTTAGATTGCCGGTGGGACGTCCCGCGCGAACGCGGGATTGCCCGTCATCCCTAATAGACAGGCTGGAAGCCTGTCCCACCATGCACGCCTCGCAATGACAGACAACGTGCTATTCCTCCCGGTAAGTGAATGCTTGCAATAATATTGAATCCGTTTGGGGGATATATTATGCTGCAAAGGGTATTTAGATCTCTCACCATTCCTATGTACAGATAATGGAGGGGCAAGTGGCTCTCAGCAGCACACCTCGCATCCTTCTTGCCAAACCCGGGCTCGACGGGCACGACCGCGGAGCCAAAGTGGTGGCCCATGCCTTGAAGGATGCCGGATTCGAGGTCATTTACACCGGCCTCCATCAAACCGTGGAAATGATCGTGCAGGCGGCAATTCAAGAGGATGTAGATGTGATCGGACTGTCCATAATGTCCGGGGCACACGTTCCCATTTGCCGAAAGCTCTTGAATCTGTTGAAGGATAAAGAAGCCGGGGACATCATGGTGCTCGTCGGAGGCGTGATACCGAGCCGCGACATCCCCGTGCTGAAGGCTATGGGAGTCGCGGGGGTCTTCCCCGGAGGTTGTGACATAGACACTCCTGCCGCGTTTATCAGGGAACAACTCAAAAAGAGAGCGGACTGATTCCTCAGGGGGCGATCATGGTTCAATCTCTGTCACCGTACCGACCGAAAAATCATATTCGAGTTGTAACCGCTGCATCTCTGTTTGACGGACACGATGCGGCCATCAACATAATGCGAAGGATCCTGCAATCGTCCGGCGCAGAGGTGATTCATCTCGGGCATAACCGCTCGGTGGCGGAGCTAGCAGCCGCGGCCATCCAAGAAGATGCACAGGCCGTTGGTGTAAGCTCCTACCAGGGCGGCCACATGGACTATTTCAAGTACCTCGTCGATCTGCTTCGAGAACACGATGCCGCCCACATCAAAATCTTCGGCGGAGGAGGAGGTGTAATTGTTCCCGAGGAAATCAGAGAACTGGAAGCTTACGGGGTGACCAAGATCTTCAGCCCTGAGGACGGCCGCAAGATGGGGCTCCAGGGATTGATCAACTACTTCCTCGAAGAATCGGATTTCACCACCACGGACGCCAACTTGGACGGGGATCTTTCCGCCCTGGTGCCAAGTAATTGGAAACTGATCGCGCGGGCGATCACGGCCGTTGAAATGGCCAAAGAATCGGAGAACGGCAACCTTCCCGGCATTCGTGCGATGCTTCAAGGGAAGATGAAAGGGAGGGGCGCTCCTGTACTCGGGATCACAGGCACCGGCGGTGCTGGAAAGTCTTCCTTGACCGACGAGATCGTTCTAAGATTCCTTAACGATCAACCTGAAAAGACTGTGGGGATCATTTCCGTCGACCCTACTCGCCGTAAGACTGGTGGAGCGCTTCTGGGGGACCGAATCAGAATGAACGCCATCAACAACGACAGAGTCTATTATCGGTCTCTCGCAACAAGGAACCGGGGAGCGGAAGTTCCGGAGCACATGGAAGAAGGGATTGAAGTCCTTAAGGCCGCAGAATTTGACCTGATAATTGTCGAGACTGCCGGCATCGGCCAGGGGGATGCCGCAGTGGTTCCTCTTGTGGACGTCTCTCTCTATGTTATGACTTCGGAATTCGGGGCTCAAAGCCAACTCGAGAAAATCGACATGTTGGATTTTGCGGACCTCGTGGCAGTGAATAAGTTTGATCGCAAAGGCTCGGAAGATGCAATCCACGATGTTCAGAAGCAGATCCAGCGCAATCGAGTAGAGTTCGCAAAGCACCTGGACGAATTTCCCGTCTATGGCACTGTCGCCTCCCGTTTCAATGATGACGGCGTAACCAGCCTGTACGTGGGCATCATCGAAGCTGTCAACGAGAAGACAGGGGCAAACTGGTCAACCCGGATGAAGGCCAGGCCGGACAAGAAACCTTCGTCACGCACCATCATTATCCCTCCCGAGCGATCTCGCTATCTGTCCGAAATCGCCAATAGCGTTCGCAAATATCATGAATGGGGCGAAGAACAAGAAGACCTCGTCCGCAGCATTTGGCAACTCGATGCTGCCGCCAAAGCTCTCCGAGACCAATATCCCGAGGGAAGTTCCGAAGCACTACAGGCCATCAGGCACGCCCAAGAAAACATCGAGGCCAAGCTGGATCCTCGCGCCCTGCGCCTGGTCGGAGAATGGGAAGACATCAAGAAAGCCTACTCGGGGGACGAGTTCGTGTTCAGCGTGCGAGGCCATGAAATCGTGACCAAACTCAGGAATCGAACCTTAAGCGGCCTTATGCTCCCCAAAATCGTTCTGCCGAAATTCAAAGATCGCGGTGAACTTCTCAGATGGCGTCTGAAAGAAAACCTGCCGGGTATGTTTCCGTTCACTGCCGGAGTCTTCCCTTTCAGGAGGCAAGACGAAGACCCCACCCGAATGTTTGCAGGCGAAGGCGATCCTTTCCGTACTAACCGGCGCTTCAAATATCTTTCTGAAAACAGCTCGGCCAAGCGCCTGTCAACAGCCTTTGACTCCGTGACTCTCTACGGCATGGACCCGGATGAACGGCCGGACGTCTACGGAAAAGTCGGGACCTCGGGCGTGTCTGTCTGCACCCTGGACGATGTCGAAGCGTTGTACGCCGGATTCGACCTCTGTTCTCACAACACGTCGGTATCCATGACCATCAACGGTCCCGCGCCTATGATGCTGGCTATGTTCTTCAATGCGGCCATCGACCAACAACTGGATAAGTTCCGGAACGAGAAAGGTTCCGAGCCCACTCCGGAGGAAACAGCCAGACTAAGGGCGGACGTTTTAAGCAACATCAGAGGGACCGTGCAAGCTGACATCCTGAAGGAGGATCAGGGACAGAATACCTGCATATTTTCCACTGATTTTGCTCTCAAGATGATGGGTGACGTGCAACAGTTCTTCATCGACAACAACGTGAGGAATTTCTACTCTGTCTCCATTTCAGGCTACCACATTGCGGAAGCCGGAGCGAATCCGATCACTCAACTCGCGTTCACTCTGGCCAACGGCTTCACTTACGTGGAATACTATCTCTCGCGCTGGAATGCGTATAGACGATTTTGCGCCCAACCTTTCTTTCTTCTTCTCGAATGGCCTGGAACCCGAATACAGTGTGATCGGCCGGGTTGCCAGGCGAATTTGGGCAATTGCTATCAAGAACAGGTACGGCGGAAACGAGCGATCCCAGAAGCTAAAATATCATATCCAGACCAGCGGCCGGTCCCTACACGTGCAGGATATTCAGTTCAACGATATAAGGACGACACTTCAGGCTCTGATCGCTATCTACGACAACTGCAATTCCCTGCACACCAACTCCTACGATGAGGCAATCACAACGCCCAGCGAAGAATCCGTCCGGAGAGCCCTTGCCATTCAATTGATCATCAACAAGGAATGGGGAATCAGCAAGGTAGACAACATCAATCAAGGGAGCTTTATAATTGAAGAGCTTACCGATCTGGTGGAAGAAGCGGTTTTGCAGGAATTCGACCGATTGTCCAAGCGGGGCGGCGTCCTGGGTGCCATGGAGACAGGATACCAGCGGACAAAGATTCAAGACGAGTCACTTTATTACGAGACACTCAAGGCGTCCGGGGAATATCCCATCATCGGTGTAAACACGTTTCTTAAATCCTTACGGGGATTATACGGAGAAGTGCTCCATTGAACTTGCTCGAGCCACTGAAGAGGAAAAAGCGTCACAACTTCGAAGGTTGCAGGAGTTCCAAGAGCGTCACAAAGACAAGTGCGATATTGCGCTCCAACGTCTCTACCAAGTAGCACAATCCGGTGGAAACATATTCGAGCAACTTATGGATTCTGTACAGCACTGCTCCCTGGGGCAGATCTCGGCTACGCTTTTCAAGGCTGGAGGACAATATCGGCGCAACATGTGAGGCGATATGCGATCAAGCCGCTTTCAGCGGATCCTGGCTGAAGCTTCGTGTGTCCCGGGCCGGCCAATGGCCACTGTTCTTATAACGGATACTCTGCCGGTCGGTTTGTGTATAAGTCTTATCTTGTACAGGCCTGACGGTAGTTTGAGCTTTCCGGAGTAGTGCCCCTCGGAATCGGTGATCACTTCCGCATGGTCTTGCCACGGGCTCCGGGAAGTCTGAAGCGTGATACGGGAATTCGGGAGATCCGGGAAGGCGCCACTAAACGACAAGGTATCGTTCGATACAGAAGTAGCCAGCGTTACACGGCTTTCAACTCTGTCGGTGGGGAGATCGTACTTGCGTCGGACGCGATCGCAAAGGCTGTCCCTCATATTTCTGTTGAATCGCGTAACGGACATTGCATAAGGGGCTGAGAACGGGTTGCTCCATTTGAGCATCTCGACCCAATCAAATGCCAGACTGATGGTTCCTTCCACCTTAAAATGATCTCCCGTGCCGGCCTCCCTCCCCTGCTCAAAGCCCGCTGACCACATGCCATCTCTCGATGTTACCAAAATGCCGGCCTTGTATCCTCTAAAATCTGCTTGATCTCCCCGGTAGGAATGCAGCTCGCCATCCAGGCGGATGTCCAGGTGATCTACCATTGCAGGGAGCAAGAATCCCAATCGCGCGTCAAAGCCGGTCGGAAACATTTCGCGCACGATTGAATTGCCGTTGTTCGTGATGATACGCCGCTCATTTATTGGAAAATAAGCATTTACGTCCAGACTGAGATCTGAGTAACGCCCCGGCAGGGCGGCAAATTCCAACCCAATGCCCGTTTCCTTCAGGTACTTCCCTTTGAGACGTCGGAGCCGCTCCCAATCGTGGAACGCATGAAAGCCCAGCAGGGTTTCGGACGTGATCAGTTGACGAAAGCCGGCATCTACTGAGAAGGTTTCCTTGGGACTGGTCAATGACACTCTGGGCGAAAAGAAAAGACTCTTGTCCGTCCATCCTTTGATGGGCAGAAAGTAATCCGCGTGAATGGTCGGCAGACCTTCCCAACGATCGTAACCTGCATCGAAATTGAGGCCGCGGCGGATAGTTCGAGGCAGAACGAGCTTTAAGCCGTACTTGACTGCCGGGTCAATATATGTTTCGGGGCGTTTGGCGGCCTTTTTTTGCTTAGTGCTTGCCGAAGCCGCTGCGAGATCCAGCAAGAGTCTTTGATCTTGTGAGTTGCCGGGGGGGAGCGGACGGTCTAATGCTGCCGCGGAACTGTACGGGCAGAAGCGGCAGAGGCAGTAGCATTGTGGTTGCGGCCCAGAGGATAATTAATAATGTATAACTTACATTTTTCAATGTAACAACCTAAATATCAAGTATATTTATGACAATATATTTTTCGACCGTCCGTGTCAAGCTAATTGCGAGGCCCGCTTGTAGGCACCGCGAAGAGGCTCGCACGAACACACCCTGATATTGTTTCTGGAGACTTACTCTCGGTGTCCCCGCGTACTCGGTGGACTGAAGGCCACCATTGACGCACAATCCGACTTCAAGGTATAAGTGTTGGGTCGAAATCCTACCTCGGCTATTCCAGGGAGCCTTATTATTGGCGGGTCAAATGGATCGGTCGGTGTTGGTTCCCTGCCAAAGGGGACTGTGGTTCCCCTTATCTGGACAAACGCCGGACAGGAAGCTCTCCCTCCAATTCCGCGCGCTGGAAAGAACTTATGGCATCTAAAAGGCCTACTTGGATTGACCGGCTGATTTCCAGTCATATACTGTCAATACCGGCTTATGTTCCGGGCAAGCCCGTTGCCGAGCTGACAAGAGAACTGGGAATCACTGAAGCTATAAAAATGGCTTCCAACGAGAATCCGCTCGGACCGTCCCGTTTCGCACTCAAGGCTGTGCAGAATTTTTTGTCGCAAATGCACGTCTACCCCGAATCTTCTGCCCCGGAACTTCGAACTGCTCTTGCGTCGCGGTTCAGCCTGCCCCCGGAATCGATAGTCTTTGGAAACGGCTCGGATGAAATCATGGAAATGGTTGCCCATGTCTTTCTGCAGCCGCAGGACGAGGCTGTGATGGCAGAAAACGCTTTCTCCATGTATCGTATTTGCGTGGAGGCGTTCGGGGGTAAATCTGTGCGAGTTCCTCTCCGAGACTACAAGTCTGATCTCCGTGCTATGGCCAAGGCGGTCACGGAACGGACAAGGCTGATTTTCCTAGCAGTTCCCAACAACCCCACCGGAACCATTGTCTCTCGTGGTGAGTTCGAGTCTTTTTTGAAAGAGCTTCCCCGTGGCCAACTAGTGCTGGTGCTTGATGAAGCCTACAGTGACTACGTCCGAGATCCCGATTGCCCCATCGGGAGAGATTACATAGGCAATGAATTGCCGATTCTGGTTCTGCGAACATTTTCGAAGATCTATGGACTGGCAGGATTGAGAATCGGGTATGGGCTCGGTGAGCCGTGGCTGATCGAGTTGTTGAACCGTGTGAGAGCGCCCTTTAATGTCAATGCTCCGGCACAAGCCGCCGCTGTGGCTGCGTTGGATGATATCAAGCACCTGGAGCGATCGCGAGATATGGTGCGCTCGGGTATGGCATATATAGTTCACGAATTAGATAATATGGGTTTGGAGACTATTCCTTCCGAGGCCAACTTCGTCACTTTCTGTTTGGACAGAGATGCCAAGCCCGTTTACGAGGCGCTACTCAAAGAGGGGGTGATAGTAAGGCATCTCGCCTCATTCGGGATGCAAAAGTGCATCAGGGTTACACTGGGAAAGCATATCGAAAACCGGAGATTTGTGGCCGCACTGAAGAAGAGCCTCTCGAAGACGAAATAGTGTTTACCTCACTTCAGCGGTCGGACGGAAAGAACTTGTGGGACTCACAAAGCCGAATGAACAGAGCCCGGACCGAAAAGAGCACAAGCTGGTCATAGCGATTGATGGGCCCGCGGGTGCGGGAAAATCAACGGTTGCCCGCCTGCTGGCACGGCTGCTCGGCTTCCGGCTCTTGGACACAGGAGCCCTTTATCGCGTCATGGCATTACACCTGTTGCGCAACGGGATTGAGCCGGGAGCAGAACGTATCCCGGACGGTATAGTCACGTCATTGGATCTTCGAATGGAGCCTGACGCCGGATCGATGAGGCTCTTCTTGGGTAGAGAAGAAGTGACCGGCCTAATCAGAGAGGAACGCGTAGGGACGGCGGCTTCGGCGTTTTCGGCGGAACCTCGTGTAAGGCAAGCTTTGCTTGGTTTACAACGACTAGCCGGACAGAGATGGGACCTCGTGGCCGAGGGAAGAGACATGGGGACGGTAGTGTTTCCCGAGGCCGATATAAAATTCTTTGTTACCGCAGATTTGGAGATCCGTTCACAGAGGCGATACCAGGAGTTGCTGGCTAGAGGCGAAGAAGTTGAAGCCCTTGAGGTTTTGGCTGAAATGCGCGCTCGGGACCATCGTGACGAGACTCGTGCGGTGTCTCCGCTGCTAAAGGCTCCGGACGCGATTTTGATTGATACAACAAATCTCAGCCCGAGAGAGGTTGTAGACAGATTGATGTCCTGCATCCGACAAAGGCCGGCACTTGCAGGCATATAACGGATGGTGAAGAAACAACGGTGCTGAGGGCAGTGAGTCTCGCGGTCCGCGCGGGATCACCGTCTCGCGAGACGCGGTGTACGCCGAGAACGCAGAGAAGAATGACAGCTTATTCAGTTCCACGTGAATCACCAGCGCGCACGATCAAGCAGACATTGCCCGAACTGTCGCGGGCCGGAATTCGCCATGCCCGGCGTACATGCGTGCAGAAAAAAGAGGTATTCTCTGCGGTCCCTGCGATCTCCGCGGTGAACTGTTACGTGAAGAAAGCCTTTGCCAGGGAACAAGAGGCGTGAATTGGAGCGGGGCGACCGATCATAAGTGGACAGCGCCTGAAACACGGAAAAATGTTGATGCGAATCAAAGTTTCTCTTGTCAGAAGGTGCCAAAATGGATATATTTAGTTGGTTGTCCTGGCATATCAACATCAAAAAGCTGGACAAAAGAGCCTGGGGGTGGCAACTGGATGGAAAACTTGGAAACCCAAACTAATAACAACCTTCTTATGGAAGAAAACGAACAAGAAATCACGAAGGAAGAAGATTTTGCCGAACTAGTCGAGAGCAGCTTCCACAAAGTCCAAGAGGGCGAAGTCGTTACCGGCACGGTCGTTCAAGTGACTGCTGAACACGTCATGATTGACGTGGGGTCCAAATCTGAGGGCCAGATCCCGCTAGAGCAGTTCCTTGATGAGAAGGGGCGTCTTACCGTTAGCGTCGGGAACGAAGTTCAGGTCTTTCTTGAAGACACGGAAGAATCTTCCGGCCAGGTCAGGATCTCGAAGACCAAAGCGGACAAGATTCGCATTTGGGATGAGATCGCCGAAGTATGCGACACAGAGAAAACAATCGCCGGCAAGGTGATTGCTCGTGTTAAGGGGGGATTGCAGGTCGACATAGGTGTGTCGGCGTTTCTTCCCGGTTCTCAGGTTGATCTGAGGCCTGTGCGAAACTTCGAGAAATATATAGGCGAGACTTTCGAGTTCAACGTCCTTAAATATAACCGCAAACGCGGAAACATTGTCTTGTCTCGAAGACCCCTCCTCGAGAAATCCAAGCAGAAAAAGAAAGACCTGATTCTCAGCGCGTTGGAAGGATCCGGAATTTTCACCGGCACGGTGAAAAACATTACCGATTACGGAGCGTTCGTAGATCTTGGGGGAATCGACGGTCTTCTGCACATCACCGACATGTCCTGGGGCCGCATAAACCATCCGTCCGACATACTCAAGGTGGGCGATCAAATCCAGGTCAAGGTACTGAAATTCGACCAAGAAAAGGAACGAGTTTCACTCGGGCTGAAGCAGACCCAAGCGGATCCCTGGGAGAATGTGGAGGATAGTTATCCTATCGGATCAAAGTGGACCGGTAAAGTCGTGAGCATCACCGATTATGGTGTATTCATAGAACTTGATAAGGGCGTTGAGGGACTGGTTCACATATCTGAGATGGCGTGGACCAAAAAGCCCCGGCATCCCTCCAAAATGGTGCAGGTGGGCGAAGAAGTTGACGTGATGGTGCTCAATGTGGACAAGGACCAGAAGAGAATATCGTTGGGCATGAAGCAGCTAAAGCCGAATCCCTGGGACGTGATCGCCGAACGATACCCGGAAGGAACAAAGATCGAAGGCAAGATAAGGAATGTGACTGACTTCGGCATCTTCGTCGGCATAGATGAAGGTATCGACGGGCTCGTTCACATTTCCGATATATCCTGGACACAGCGGATCAGGCATCCGGGTGAACTTTACAAAAAAGGGCAGACCGTACAAGCGGTGGTGCTTAACATAGACAAAGAAAATGAAAGGTTCTCGCTGGGCATCAAACAGATCCACGAAGATCCGTGGGAAACGATTCCGGATCGCTATCCCCCCGGTGCCAAAGTTCACGGAAGGGTCACCTCGGTAACCGACTTCGGCGTCTTCCTCGAAATTGAGGAAGGAATTGAGGGAATGATCCATGTCTCCGAACTCTCGAAAGAGAGGGTGAATTCGCCGGCAGACTTCACCAGAGAAGGTGAAGAACTGACCGCTATGGTCCTCAAGGTTAACAAGAAGGACAAGAAGATAGCCCTTTCCGTCAAGAGCCTCGAAAGGTTGGGCGACTATGATCAGGTAAAGGGTTATATGCACAGCCAAGAGGTGGTAGCGTCCAATCTGGGAGATCTGCTCAAAGAGAATCTCGGAACCAACTTCGGAAAAGAGTAGGCCGAAAAGGTCCTCTTCGCGGCCCGGCTTGCAATGCGCAAGCTCGGTTGCTTTTTTTCCCCGACACAAGCGGTGTGGAGGCAATCGGCGCTTTCAAGAGTCGGTTATCCACACTGAGCTTTTATCCCCCGTTATCGATCAAACCTGTTTCAGACCCACCCGGTGCTTCCTCTGCCAATATCTTTGCTGCGGCTTCGAGCGCCTCTTCGCGCGTGCCGATTTTCCCGGAGTCCTGGAGTTCGGTCAATTTCCTCAATAAACTTCCAATATGCGGACCAGGGCCGATTGAGAAAAGGCTCATCAGATCGCGACCGTTCAGAAGGGGCATCCGCGGGGTCGCCTCGGCTTCCAGGCAAATTGACAGTGCCCGCAGCACCTGATTTCCGGCCCGTTCGTACGCTTCAGGCGGTCTTGCGGGCCCTCGTGAAGCCCCAAGATCCGCAAGGAATAGCAAGAACAACCCTGTGACGTTCCTCTGATATTTTGAGTGCAGTCGATGTATTGCCCTCAGGGAGACCTTTTGCGCTGTGAAGATCGTCGGCCTCATGTGACCCGCTATCAGCCCACTGACAAGGGCAATCTCCCTGGATGCAAATTTAAGCCGCCTTCCCGCCTCGTTGAAGATCTCCTGCGAAACTTTTTCATGGCCAAAGAACCGAACCTTACCCTTGGAATCCACGAATCTGGAAGCAGGCTTTCCTGAATCGTGGAAGAGCGCGGCCAGTTTGAGGAGCGCCAGTGTCGGCCTATCCCGAACCGGCTCCTGCCTGGTATATGCGTAAATTTGATCGCTAAGGCTGCCGAAATGTTCGGCCGCGTTCGCGAGCAAATTCTCCATTCGACTGATTGTTTCGAGTGAATGGTCCCAGACATCAAGGTGATGATAGGCATTTTGGCCGCATCCCTTCATGGGCCGCAATTCCGGAAAAATCGTCTCCAGAACGCCGGACAAAGCCATCGCTTTTAGAGCCGGAAAGGATGAATCCACGGACAGGGTGACGATCAGTTCGTCCCTGATCCTTTCAGGAGCCTTTGACGGAAGCTCCTCAAGAGCGGGCGGAACCATTTCCAGAGTTTCCTTGCTTATCCCGAACCCCAGGCTTGCCATGAACCGAAACGCCCTCAAAACGCGTACAGCATCATCTCGGAAAGAATCTTTCGAGCAGGCTCGTATTGTCCCCGACAGCAAGTCGGCCCTGCCCCCTGTAGGGTCTAATACAGGCTCCATAAGACCGCTGAGAAAATCTTGGATTCTCAAGGCCATTGCATTAATTGTAAAATCTCTTTTGTGGAGGTCTTCAGAAAGAGTCGAGGCTCGGAAAGAAGTTACGTCCAGAGTCGCCGGTCGTTGTCCGCGAAGGACAACTCTGCCTGTACCGTGTTTCGAATCCAGGGCGACAAAGGTGGCAACCTTTCCCAAAAGCGTGGCCGCCTGCCGCGCTATTTCAAAGCCGTCTCCCCGCAGTGCCACGTCCAAGTCTTTTCGGTCTCTCCGCCCCATCAGAAAGTCACGGACAACGCCGCCAACCAGGTACGATTCCGGGGCAAGGTCCGCAATTGCATTGAGAATTGCCCTTACTCGTGGGTCATGTCTTGCATCCGTATCGAGCATAACGAAATCAAACTGATCGTGCGCCTTAGCGTCACGTCGCGTGAGGAAGGGATTGTAGTAGAATGTGCAGAAGTCGATGATGCAGCAAGGCGTTGGGAGCGCTAAGGCGCCGCCGCAAGCCGCATCTTGATGGCGTGCTCATAGCTGCGCCTGGACCAACTCGAAACGTATAGTACCTATGATCGGAGACGATGTCAGGAGTAGGGGGACACGATGTTCATCGTTCGATACCCACAGTTGTCCTTTCGCGATCTCCTTGCAGTCGCCGCTTAGCTTCACAAGTCTTAGATTCAGACAATAAGCAGGATGGGAGCCGGTCTTTATCGTAACGTGTCCCGCTCCTACAGGGTTGACAAAGAGTCGGGATCGGTCTTTGCCGTCATAGATGTCCACGAACGTCGGCTTGCTCAAGTTCTTTTGATGCCGGAGCATGAACGCCGCTGTGATCGGATCGCATTGACCGCCATATTTCTCAGAGTGGCAGTCCCGTTCTTTGCCCTTCTGCTTGTTGATTTGAACCAGGTTTGTTCTGTGATCGAAGCTCAGAGATACCAATTCCGGGTCGCTCCAACTGGATTTCATTTGAAAGTTATAGGATTCGGGTCTGAAGGTATTAGCCGAAAACGTGGCCTGCACACGACTCCAGAGTTCCACGAGGGTCTTCACGACCCCATCCGTCACGGCCTGAACTATAACACTTACGTGTTTTGAATCTGTTTTGGTCGCTATGTCGCCGTGGCCGGCCTTGGCGCCGTTCCACGTCACCTCATATCGAAGCAGTTCCGAATGAGACGCACAAAGACATTCTCTCGCCCCTCCCGCCAGGAATGAACAGACGGTCACCGCTACAACGAGAGCTATTCTCTTTTCGAGGCGCAAACATTTGCCCAACATAGCATTCCACCACTCGATCAGTCCGGCAAGGAAGCCTCAGGCCCCTGCCGAAAGACCAGCGAGCATCATCGAAAGCGACGCCAGTAGAACTTCTTCTTGACCTCGGGCATCGCTATCATAAGAGTATCTCCCGTTACCTGGTAAGGCCATTTTACAGTATTGCCAACATCATCCGTGATGGTAAGCTGATTTTTCTCCAGAATGTATTTCCCGGTCCGGCTCTTCATTTTGTCAGAATGATCTTTGTCCATTCTGTTAAAAATCACCTGGCCCTTGTCGGTGAACTCGATCAGCGTGCGCGTGCCGTCCTTTGGGCGCTCTTCAGCACCATTTTCGTTGACCTGGTAAAGCAGTTCCCACGTATCAAGGAGCTTCTTGTCCGAGGCTGTCGGGGATGGTTGGGACGCAGACGGCCCAGGTTCAAGGCGAGCGGTCTTCGGCAGCGTCGTGGTGATGCACGAGGCGCACAACATGCCAACGAGGAAAATCGCTACCGTGACCGTGCGCTTAAGAAACAAGGACATGGACCATATCCTCAAAGGTTATCAGGCCTCATTCGGCGAATCGACGACGCTGTGGTCGTTGGAATCGGAAAATGGTTACCAGAGGCTATTGAAAACTCTTTCGTCGGGAGAAGGACTTGCGTTGCTCCTGGTACCGCTTTGTTCGGCATCTGCCTTGGCGGTAACCGCTGTCTGAAATTCTTCCGGTTTGCCGGGCTTGGCGGCGGGCTTCTGTATGGGAAATTCGCCTCTGGCAAGTCTGGTGAGAAAATTCTGGTCGGCAACGATGCAGTACGAGCCAACCTTCAGCGTATGAAAAACGGCCTCCGCATCCTGCCAGTCAAGGCCTAGGCAGCCGTGAGTCAGTCTGCCTCCGGTGGCTTCAGCATAGTGTATGTACCTGCTCCCTGAAAATGCCAACTTGTACCTGAAGAAACCCGGAACCCGACGGTCTTCGTACCTCTGAGGTATGGGTTCATGTTCCTCGACGAAGTACCAGTCAGGTCTGACCCAATCGGCGACCGGGACTTTGGATTTGATGGGAAATATTCCGACTGGAGTCTCAAAAGCCCCGTGGTTGGTTCGTCCCTTCCCGATGGCTACCGGTCCTATCCTGAGCAGCTTACCGTATGTATTGTACAGGTAAAATTGAAAATTCCGTTTATCGATGACAATGAAAGGTTTGCCGTTTCTGTGTCGCATCATGCTTGCGATGTTCCTCGCGTCCGCAACAACAGCCCGGATTTGCCCTTCATCCTGGAGTCGGTGGCCGTAGTAGTTGTCGTACATCTGCTGTTGAGGCTCGGAATTGGCTTCAGCCTGGGGTTGTGCCGTTCGTGACAACTGATCTCTCAGGATCATCTCAGCATCTCGGGAATCGTATTGAAGATTGGCCATGGGCTCTTGGTAGTATTGCCGCGTCCCTCTGCCCGGATCCTGTTGCGGGGATCCTGAAGGATTCTGGTCGCCACCGGGAAAGTACATCTGAGCAATGGCAGTCGTACCGCTGACGGCGAAGGCGAGGAGCAATCCCAGACATGTCATTATATTACGCACCATTAAAGCCCTCTTCTCCCGCATCACTGCGAAAACTCCTTCATTGCGCTGAAATCGTTTCCATCTATAATGTAAATCCATAGCGGTGTCAACCTATCCATCCCAAAGGGTTTTCCACCATATCATACTACCGAATTGATTCCACGAAGAAAAGCAGCTCTCAAACCGATCTCATGTAAGCAGCCCATATTTCTTCATTTTATATTGTAGATTGCTTCGAGAGATCCCAAGAGCCTTGGCTGCTTGAGCCTGTACATGGCCGGCCTTTTTCAAGGCCTCGCGAATCATTTTTTCCTCGATTGTGTCAAGTGTGTCGGACAAATTCTTTTCCCCCAGGAACAAAGTGCCAAGTCCGTCCTCAGTCGAGGAGGATTTCCTTACTTCCGGCGGAAGATCCTCCAGCCCTACTGTCTTACCCCTGCAAAGCACAAGAGCCCTTTCGATCACGTTTTCCAGTTCTCTCACATTTCCCGGCCAAGAATATCCATACAGGACGTTCATGACCTCGGGGTCCACCTCTCCGATGCCACACCGCAATTTCTCCGCAAACCGGTTCACAAAATGCGCCACCAGGAAAGGGATGTCATCGCGACGGTCCCTCAGAGGAGGAACCTCAATACGCACCACGTTCAGTCTAAAGAAAAGATCCCCCCGAAATCGTCCTGTAGCCACCTCTTCCTTGAGATTCTTGTTGGTGGCGGCAATTATGCGAACGTCCACAAGGATGTCCTTATTTCCACCCACTCGCTGAAATTCGTGCTCCTGCAACACTCGCAGCAACTTCACCTGTAGATTCAACGCCATTTCACCCACTTCGTCCAAAAAGAGCGTCCCACCACTGGCGAATTCGAATTTCCCTTGCTTGACGCTGGTTGCCCCTGTGAAAGCCCCTTTCTCGTAACCGAAGAGTTCGGATTCCAAGAGATTCTCCGGAACCGCCCCGCAATTTATTGAAACAAATGGGGCGTTATTCCGTGAGGAAGCTTTGTGCAGTGCCCGAGCGACAAGTTCCTTCCCTGTGCCTGATTCTCCGGAGACTCAGAACAGTGGTTGGGGTGTCGGCAACCCGCTTCATGACTGCAAATACCTTTTCCATAGCCTTGGACTTGCCTATGATGTTTCCCCACAGACTGCCCAACTCGGTTTCAAGCAACCTGATATTCTTAATGAGAGAGCGCTTTTCCACGCCCCTCGCTACAGCTCTTTTCACATCTCTGTTGTCAAAAGGCTTCTGTATATGGTCCAAAGCTCCTTTCTTCATCGCCTCCACAGCTTGGTCAACCTCGGCATAAGCTGTCATGAGAATGACCGGGAGATCCGGATCAAGTGCCAGAATCTTATCCAGGAGTTCGATACCCGAAATTCCGGGCATTTTGATATCCGAGAGAACAGTGTCCACGGGTGCCTGAGCTATTAATTGCAGGGCCTCAGCCCCGGAAGAAGCCGTCAGCACACTGTAACCTTCGTCCTCCAGGAGGTCTTCCAGCACGACGAGATAGTTTTTTTCATCATCCACCAACAAGACCGTGCTCTTGGTCAAGCTCTCACCGTCCATTAGCCTCACTTACCGGAATCCGCCTTGCAGCTTAATGCACTATGGCGTAACTACGGTCGCGTATTCTGCTGCCATTGCCCGAAATAAGACACCGTATTCAGGAAATCAAAAACTTATGAGTCATGAGCCGGGAGAGATACGGTGAATTCGGCCCCGTGCCCTTCCCTGCTCTTTACTGAGATCTCTCCTCCGTGGGAGGTTATGATGTTGTGGACGACCGACAATCCCAAGCCCGTTCCCATTTCATGGGTGGTAAAGAAAGGAGTGAAGATCTTGGACAGATCCTCCTCTCGAATTCCATGTCCGTTATCCGCGAAATTCACCCGAACCTCAGAGCCTTCCCGGGATATATCTATCATGAGAGTTCCTTCATCCGCGATCGCCTCGAAAGCGTTTATAGCTATATTCAAAAAAGCTTGATAAAGGAGGTCGGCATCACCTGCTATTACAGGACTAAATCCGTTTAGCCTTGGATCTTGCCATTGAATGCGCCGGGACCGTATTTCCTCGTCCAGGTTATTCCTCACCCTGGCGATGATGTCTCTCACGTCTGTGGCTTTCAGATACGGCGACCGAGGTCGCGCGAAGTCCAGGAAGTCAGTCAGAATGGTACTCAAACGGGTCGCTTCTTCCACAATGATGCCCGTGAGTTTCTGTATCTTTGGGGGATCGGGATTTGTTTTTTTGGCAAGCACCTCCGCAGAGGAACGGATTATGCCTAACGGGTTGCGGATCTCATGGGCGATCGTGGCCACCATTTGCCCTATGGATGCCAGCTTCTCGGACTGTTGAAGTTGTTCCTCCAGCCGTTTTTGCTCCTGCCCCTGTTCCAGCAGCATCCTTTCACCGCGTCGAACGATGAGAGTAAGCATCACGAAGAGAAAGACCATTAAACCAGCGGCCACGAGAATAACGACCACAATGGATTTCTGAAGAGCCACGTACTGATCGGTAACGTCCTGAGTGATCTGGATGACGCCGTATATATTTCCCAACATCCAGTAGTTTCCAGTACTTTCCCGGAGCGGATAGGTACGTGTCCGTTAACCAATTGGCGTGCCATCGGCTAGCTGAGCCTCTCTCATGGCGGATCAATGTCGAGTCTTTACCTTCCAGAGCTTCATCTACCGCCACATTGTTCGACTCGTACTTGCCGATCAGATCATATTCGGTGCTGTAAACAATTTTTCTCCGGAGGTCGATTACCTTGATCCGCTGAATTCTAAGGCCGTAAGTAAAATCCTTTATAAGTGAATCCAAAGCTCCGAACTGATCCCATTTTCGGAGATCCATGGGAGTTCCGCGGGTCTTGAGCGGAGCATAAAAGCCGATGTATATATTGTAATTCAAATTCTCCGCCAGCAATCGGGCGTAGTTCTCGGCGCTCCTCAAAAGTGTATCCACACTCCGCGTATAGAGAAACGCGCCGAGCAGAAAAGTCACAATAGCAATGACTGCAAAGCCGGAAATAATGAAGTATTTTAATAACCTAAACGGCCCGCCACCGGAAACGGGACCGAACATACCTTTTCGCATGAAATCCATCCGTTTGCGATCCCTTTCATGCGGGGCACTTTAACACCGGGGAGCTCGAAGGTAAAGTGCAAGTCCCGCGGCCGACCAAGCGTTGGAAGCCGCACCTCACTCTCAAGTGAATCCCCCCGGACCCCGAACAGACTTCTTTACGGATTTAAACGATTCACCGGCCATGCGGCCGGGTCACAAACTGAACGCCGGGATATTACGAGGGCTGAACTTCTGAAATAGTCCGAATTATCAAAATGTTCCGAGCCGAACTCTCAAGCGTTTCCCAGATCCTCAGGGTTCATCCGTTCCAGAATCTTGGTCAACTCTTCGTCAGTCTGCTCTATGTCTTCTTGGGTGAAGATGACCTTCTGCCGCGACACCTCGTCCTGGTCGCCCTGTGTCATGCCCTCAATTACTTTTTCACTTACAAAGATCGGGACGCCCATCCAAGTCGCAAGGACCAGAGAGTCAGAGGGCCGCGCATCGACGGTCACGAGCTTGGAATCCGAGTTCTTTAAATAAATCGTGGCATAATAGGTATGATCTTTCAAATCATCGATCTCGATGTGTTCTATATTGGCGTCGATCTTATCTATGACATTCCGTAACAACTCGTGGGTTAGCGGACGCTGAAACACTTCCTTATTCATGGCACGCTGGAGTGCCATCGCCTCGACCGGCCCGATCCAGATATATAATTCTCGCTCTCCGCTCTTCTCTTTCAGGATCACGACGGGCTGCATGTTGCGGGTGTCGGAAGCGATTCCGACGATGGTCATTTCTTTGAACTTCTTGTCACTCTTCATAGTGAACCTCTGATTCCTTACCGGGAGAGTAGAGGGCTCATGATTTGCAAAACGCTTGCGAAATTTTACCTTAAATTAACATCCGCTCCCCTCGGTTGTCAATGTGTGCACCTCAGAAGGCCGCGTGCCTCTTTCCGGGCCTGTTCGCAACAGAAATACCGGGCTAGGGCTCCCGGCTGTCTCCCGGTCGGCAGGTCTCTTGGAACATTGCCTGAAGACCGCGCAGTCATTGACTTTTCGGGCTGATAGTGTAAATTATTCGGAGCCGACCTAGCCGCGATTTAGGGTTCCGGCGCACCAATACCGCTCTACATGGATTGCCTGGAGATCGACCGCGACGTCAAGCAGGCTGCCGACTTGATATGGCCCGGTAGCGTAGTGGCAATGATCTCACAAAGAGCACTTCATTGTGGATGCTCTCACAACTTAATGAAAGAGGTGTTCAAATGTACCTGCCGAAGATAGATGACGAGAAGTGCAAGCAGTGTGGCGAATGTATCGACGTGTGTCCTGCCGATGTGCTCGAGGCAGACGACAAGCAGACAACAGTAGCCAATCCTGCCGATTGTCTGGGATGCGAATCCTGCGTTTCGGTTTGCCCGGAAGAAGCTATCACAGTAGAGGAGGTCTAATACAGATTCGCTTTCAAGCATGTAGGAGCGGTTTCAAACCCGCCCCTACATGTCGTCGTGCCCGCGTACGCGGGCATCGAGTACTGCGTCGGGCATGGCCCAACCTACCCCCGGAACGGAGTCCGGATTGACGAATGGCGGGCATTCCCGCGCTTCGCGGGACACCCTACGGGAGGCGCATTCCCGCCAAGTTATTTGCGACAAAGGGCATTCCTTTAACATCCCCGAGCACACGGAAGTATCTTCAGGTAACGGGCTCGGCTGAAGGCCGGACGTCTGCGTTTGCGCCTTGAGAGCCCCTCTGGGAAATCAGTACTGTTCCGAACGGAACATCCTGGTAAGCCCTTACCAGTTGCAGCTTAATCAGTTCCAGCAGGGCCAGAAACGTAGTAAGAATGTTGAGCCGCGAAAAGTCTTCCTCGAAAAGCGAACCGAAAGTTAACCATTGCTGAGTTTTCAGTCGTTCAAGAATATGGTGGATCTTGTCTTTCACGAGGAGGCGTTCCGGCTCGAGTTCAATAAGGTCTTTGCGGGCAGTCCGTTGTAGTAGCCCTCTCAAGGCTTCGAAGAGCTCCGCGATACCCACTTCCAGGGGTTGGCTCCGCTTAGGGAGATCTGAATCATCCTCCGAGGCTTCCCTTGCAAACACATCATTGTCCAACATTGGTAGGGACTTCAAATTCTCCGCCGCTTCTCTGTATCGTTTGTACTCCAGTAGGTGAGCCACCAATTCATCTCTGAGGTCCTGGCCCGATTCGTCCGCGGCCCCTCTTTCATTCACCGGCAGAAGCATCTGCGACTTGATGTGAGTGAGGTACGCGGCCATGACGAGGTATTCACCCGCCACGTCCAGGTTAAGGGACTTCATCAATTCGATAGTTTCCAAATACTGCTGAGTTATCATCGCAATTGGAATATCGGTTATGCTGACTTCATTGCGATGGATGAGATGCAATAGGAGATCAAGCGGGCCCTCGAAAATCTCCAGTTTTATCTCGTAGGACATGAGAATCAGCCTAGCCCGGACAAAAGTAGTGATAATATGAATTTTACGGGGGGGAAAATAACGTAGCCCACCGCTCCGGTAAAGACAAGCAGTATGAGGATGATGAAACCGTACGGTTCGAGTTTCTCCAGTTCGTAGGCCTGTTGCCGAGGCAGCATCCCCCCAAGGATCTTGGCTCCATCCAGAGGCGCGATTGGGATGAGATTGAAAACCGCAAGAATCACGTTAATCTCGACGCCGAAATAAAGTATGCGAACCAGCGGTACGAGAATGTAATTTGAAGCGGGACCGATCGCTCTCGCGGCAAAGAGGAACTGCATCATATGGAGGGAAAGCGCAAGGACCACCGCGGTTACAAGGTTGGCCGCGGGGCCCCCAAGACTGATCCACAGCATGTCTTTCCTGGGGTTACGAAGATAACGAGGATCCACTGGTACGGGTTTGGCCCAGCCTATCATCTGGGTCAGGACCAGTACCAGTGTCCCGAATGGGTCAAGATGGCTTATGGGATTGAAGGTTAGTCTGCCCGCCAATTTGGCGGTAGGATCTCCAAGCCTGTAGGCCACGTACCCGTGCGTATATTCATGCACCGTTATGGCCAACAAGAAGCCTGGAGCAATGATGGCAATTTTCTGAATAATGGTGGCAATATCGAAGTTGAACATAGAACTTTGCTGCTGACTCTCTCCGCGAGGAGCGAGATGACCTAAAGAAGAAGCCCGAAAGGATCGGACCTATTGGGTCATTCCTCATTTCTGCGGAAGCAGGTATCTATAATTGGCTGAAGTTGGACGCGTGAATCGACACTCCCGAAGAATAACAGAAGATGCCGTCCAACACACCAAACCTAGAATTTATGTTTCTTCACGATGCCCCCCGTCTCCATAATAAAGGATTCCATAGGGAACGCTTCACCCACAGATTTGTTTGTAGCCTGTCTCACCTGACGACCGACATCTCGGTCCAAGCCAGGCGGACCGCAGTGCCCACCTCCGGGCCCGCCACAGATCTTCACTGGTTTCATAGAGTTGCGCCTTTTTCAGCCCGACTCATTTACCAGGCTCAATGCCTAGGCCAAATTTCGCGGCCCACCATATTGTTCAGAACCCTCCTGAGAGCCGCGCCGGCTGTCCAGCCTCCTTGCCCCAGAAGGGTCATCTTGATCTGAGAAAACGCGGCTACCGCTTCCATGTCTGTCCTTCCAGAGGACCACAAATACTCGGCCCAGCCGATCTGGCCCAGCCCATAAAGTCCGACGACCACCTGTCCGATTGCCAGCAGTCCTCCGGCAATCTGACCTACGGCCAGCACAACGGCCAAAGCAAACTGACCTAAAGCGAATAAGCCGATCGCAAATTGGCCAATGGCCACGATGCCCGCGCCGAATTGGGCAATGACGATGCCCCCCACAGCGCATTGTCCTACGGCCAAGAAACCCTTGGCAATGCGCAACTTTCCGCGACCGTCCCGT
The DNA here is from genome assembly GCA_963789265.1 of uncultured delta proteobacterium. Taxonomy (GTDB): domain Bacteria; phylum Desulfobacterota; class Desulfomonilia; order Desulfomonilales; family Desulfomonilaceae; genus CAWBBA01. Next base: position 2,525,428 of record CAWBKB010000001.1, read on the forward strand.
CCGTAAGCGATACTGATAAGCGGAATCCCAAAAAGCGCGGAACGGGTTTTCCATTCGAACCCGGAACAGGAACGCCCTGACAGATTGTCGTCCTTGGCTTCGCCAGTCACGGTACTTGATGAATCAGGGGTGGTCACGTCGTGCGATTCGGGTGCATGCTCATCAGTCAAAACACCGCTCCTACCTGTTCATCCGCTGAAGCGAGCAATCCGGGATTGTCGTTACCGTGAACTCGGATTTGCGCCGGTTCCCCTAGGCCACCTTCAACCAGCTCATCTACGGCCCTTCAACCAGGCGAAATCTAATCACTTGGCCTTTTTCTTTGTCTCTTGTTTGCCTTTTGCCGGAGCTTTCCCGCCGGCCCCTCCCTTGCCTTTTGCGGGAGCGGGCTTTTCGTCGGATTTCTTCTTCCCTTTCGCCTTTTTTTCGCCTGCTATAGCTGCAATCCGATCCGCTTCAGCCTCCGCGCGGCGTTGTTCCTTCTTCTCCAGCAAACGCTTCTTCTGCTCTTCCAGGGCGGAAATTCGAGAGATTGCCGCGTTAATTTGCTTAATCTTCGCGGAGAAGTGCTTGATTTTAGGATCCTTTGCGATGGCCTTTTCGGGTAGGCCCTTTTCTGCGAGGGCAGCTTTGCGGGCTTCAGCCTGCCTCAGATATCGGGCCTTTTGACTGTCCTTGGTTTCCTGGGTCTTGGATGGCATGCATCACCTCTCCTGGGTGCCTATTCGATAAACCCGTGATGTTATGATAGCGTTTATTCTAAGTCAAGGTCGAGAGCATCAAGCTTCATTCCGCGACGCTCTACTACTGATATATCCTTCGCATTCCGTCATAGGCTACAACAATCGGACCCGGTCCCCAAGAAAAGGATTTCCATTTGATTTATCCTTTCATACGGATTGGTGAGCAGCCAGAATGCCCCTCAGTTTCATACGTATTCCGAGACTTGCCGGTTATCGGATTACCGGTGCGTCAATTCAGAAGATGCGTAATCAGGGCTAATACGATGTCAAATTAGAATTCCCTATTTCACATTCTTCATCACAGTTCTTCCTCAGATTAAGATTAAGTCCAGCATATCCGGGCTTTTTTTGCAATATTTTCAGGCGACGTGAACGTCGTCATATCTCCGAGCATGATTTCGAAGCCAGTATGGTCATTTCGCACCCAAGGTGCATGATTCGACCGAGCGAGGATAACGATTCGCATTTCCAGATGAGCATTTCCGTCTTCAACAAACAGCATGCCGAGATTGTATCCGTTTCGACAAAGGCTTCGATAAAACTTCTGAGTGTTGATAACTCCTTGTGCTAGATGTTTCCAGTCTGAATCCGTTATCTGATGCAAGGAAGTGATCCCGGGTAAAATCCCCCAGATTTCAAAAAAACCTTCGGGTGCAAAGGCAGTCATCCACTCCCATGAACCTGTCTTTCCAATATAGCGGCTCCCGTCTCGCTTTTCATGTAACAGATAATCCGAAAAGAGATATGAGCCGACCTGCCGAAAATATTCTTCAGCCCTTTTGCTCAAAAAGCGATGATTATTGGGAGCAATTCTGTGGGCATTGATTTGAAGGTGGGGATGAATCATAGAGCCGCCGGCGGAAGGGAGATGATTTTGCGTAATCGCCATATAAACGGCTTCAGAGTCATAGTTAAGTATGTGGCTCAGATAATTGCGGCAGTTGATGAAACAGTCGGCATAAGAGCTCACGGAGGCCGTCCCGATTTCCACAAAGTGCCTGTTGTCAAAAAGACTTACCGCGGAATAGCTTCCGTAAGGAAATAGATTCGGAAACAAAATCGAATCATTGTGGCACAAGCGTCCGTCAGGGCAAATATTGGAAAAGATTCTGGGAGTCCTTGTCATGACCTGCGGCTTACAAAAAGGACAGCCTGCAGTATCGTCAGAATTTGGAGGAGGCTGCGGCAGGCTTTCCGTTCCCGGTTCTTTTTCCGCGCCTCGTCCGAATGCTATTCTGCTGGTTCGCCCTGTAATAGGATTCATGCGGACTTCGATGCGATTCTCAACATCTTCACCGGAGGGGGCAATATATTTTGCGGTAACTATTTGTTTTTCAAAAGATAAAATATTATTGTTCATCTGGCGCCTCGCATCGGGTTAAGCAAACAAGAAATTCCGACAATGTCTTCAATCACTGATAATATCAGGAACCGAGGCACAAAGAGAATCGATCTTCGCCGACCTTTCAGGTTTTTTCAGGGATTGCTTATTCGAAGAGACGATTGCGGGAGTCTGCGCCGCCGCAGCTTCATTTGCCGCGATAGACTATCAGGCCGTGGGTAAGATCGTACGGAGAAAGGGCTACAGTCACTCGATCGCCCAACAACACTTTGATCCTGAACCTTGACATTCTGCCCGAAAGCTTGGTTCGTATGCTTCGACCATCGTCCGTCTCAACCTGGTACATTCCCCCTGAATGGACCTTCACCACTGTTCCTTCAACCTTAACGTTGTCATCCCTACTCACTTGTTATACCCTTCCTGTTGTGCACAACATCACTTATTCTCCTATTCGTGAATGATATCATCACTCTTACGAGAGCCACCGAAAGGCGCGCTAAGTTCCTTAAGAGAAGTATCACCCATCTTTCTTTTTTGTCAAATCATCTTTCCGTAGGTTTCACGGACTCTTTCCAGGTCTTCCAGCGTATCTACCTCTATGGAATCTTTATCTGTAATCACGACCTTAATGCGAAATCCATTCTCCAGTGCTCGGAGTTGCTCCAGATGTTCGGCACGTTCGAGAAAGCCTTGCGGAAGTTTTGTAAATGTCTGAAGAAAATCGTTGCGATAGGCATATATGCCGTGATGCTTGAAGTAAATGGGACGCACTACGGACCCTCTGAAGAAAGGTATGGTGGATCTGGAAAAATAGATTGCAAACCCTTCACAATCCATCACCGTCTTAACGGCATTGGGGTGGGTAATTTCTTCCTCCCTGACTATCTCATATATCAGGGTGCTCATGGGGATCGCATCATCCGCCAGCAATGGCTGCACCACTTCTTCAATCATAACGGGATCGAACAGCGGCTGATCGCCCTGGATATTGACTGCAATGTCTTGAGCTTCGAGTCCTGTGTCGCGGGCTGCCTGGGCGATTCGGTCGGTGCCCGACTGATGCTCCGTGGACGTCAGTAGAGCTGACCCGCCGTGTTCTTGAACGGCCTTCAGGATATCCTCCGAATCTGTTGCAACATATACTCTTTCCAGAAGTGCGGATTTGAGTGCCCGTTCGACTACCCGCATAATCATAGGTTTGCCATGAATGTCTGCCAGGGGCTTCCCCGGGAAACGTGTGGACTCGGCTCTCGCGGGAATAAATCCGACTATTTTGCAGGAATTTTGAGGCATTACTTCAGATGTTCACGACCTCCCGACACAAAGCCGTCCAGCACTGGCGCATTTGCAGAAATTATGTGGCTCACAGAATCTCTTCCGCGGCTGCCTGCAGCTCCATGATCATTCTTCGTATTCGCTCTTCGTCCATTTGCAGAGAAACCGGCAGGACCACTAATTTTTCCAAAATGGCTGAACTCTTTGGCAGCATATCTTTTGAATAATTGGCCTCTTTTCCGTAAATAGGGCCGGCAAAAGGGTAAGGCCCCGGCCAAACGGTCTTGCGCCGGATCAAGTGCTCCCAATTTGGCGCAAAATGCCAGAGGTTGTTCTTGAAATAGATCGCATTCAAACCCTTTTCAGTAATACTTTTGTGAAAAGCCGACGCCATATCTCCATCGGGTAAGAAAAAACATACGTGAGTATAACTATCCTTTCCATTTTCCGGCAGGTCCCTGACGGTTATGCCTGGAAAACTCTCCAGAGCTTCTCGAATAAGTTCCTGATTTTGTTGCTGTCGCTGAATCATATCGTCCAGTTTGCTCAATTGGGCTACACCGATGGCCCCCTGCAATTCATTCATGCGATAATTGAAGCCGAAAAAACTCCTGCCTTCAAGCGCTCTTCCTACTTCCGGATTGTGGTCGTGACCGTGATCCGCATATTCGGATGCTCTCAGGTAAAGTTCGCGGTCATTGGTGATGACCATGCCGCCCTCTCCAGTGGTGATGGTCTTATAGAAATCGAACGAAAACGTCCCCATATCTCCCCATGTTCCCAATTTCTTGCCGCCGACCGCTGCCCCCAGGGCTTGGGCCGTATCTTCGAGGACCTTGAGATCGTGTTTGCGTGCGATCTGGATTATTTCTTGAATCCGAGCCGGTGCCCCGAGCATGTGGACCGGGATGACCGCTCTTGTTTTGTCCGTGATTTTCTTCTCAAAGTCCAACGGGTCCATGTTCAGGGTCCGGTCGATCTCGGTGGGAATAGGAACGGCACCCGACTCGATTATCGCTTCGTAAGTGGCGACAAAGGTGAAGCCCTGGGTTATCACTTCGTCACCGGGTCCAACTCCCAGGGCTGCAAGGGCCACCCGCAAGGCCGATGACCCCGAAGTAACCGCGTGGGCATAAACAGATCCGGTATATTGTGCGAACTTGTCCTCGAATTCCTTGACCTTAAAGAAACCCTTGCGCTCATTCTTGAATTCGTAGCGGAAGAGGATCCCTGTTTCCAAGACGTCCTGTATCTGTTCTTTTTCCGATTCTCCCATCCATTCGTATCCAGGCATGAAACCTCCTCAGCTATTAGCCACACGGCGCCCCTAGTCCGCCGTTAGAAAACTGACTTTTCTTTGTGCAACGGAAGATCTCGGGTTGTTTCGCCCAGAGAAAAAAAGTAACTACTCAAAACGCATGATTGACTCTTCACGCGAAAGCGAGCCTGTATATACGCTCAGCTTCTTTTTTACCCAGTTTCCTCGGATTGTTCTCAACAGGTCGGGTTACCTTCAGCGCTCCCTCTACCAGGATCGGGATGTCTGATTCAGGAACACCGATTTCAGACAAGAACGCGGGGATTCCAATATCGGAAGAAAGCGTCCGTACGGCCTCGACAGCGGCGGCAGCAGCCCATCGACTTGGAAGTCCTTCCACCGGCTCTCCCATGCTCCGTGCTATGAGCGCAAATTGCCGCTCAGCGGCCGGAAGGTTGAACTCCATGACATGCGGAATCAAGATGGCGTTTGCCAGCCCGTGAGGTATCCGGTAGTTTCCGCCAAGAGGGTACGCAAGAGCATGTGCGGCTCCAACGCCTGCATCGGCCAAGGCCAGCCCTCCAAGAAGACTGCCCATCAGCATGTTTTCCCTTGCCTGGATGTCGCTACCGTTAAAGACCGCCCGTCTCAGATTTTCACCGATGAGTCGGACGGCAGTTAGGGCCAATGCCTCAGTAAATATGGTTGAAGACCGACTGGTCACAGATTCTACCGCGTGAGTCAGGGCATCCATCCCGGTTGCCGCTGTGACATCAGGCGGAAGCGAGACCGTAAGATCAGGATCGAGCAATGCTACATCGGGAAAGAGGAAAGGACTATTGATCCCACCTTTCGCTTTGGTCTCCCGATTGGTGAAAACGGCCGTGAAAGTGACTTCCGATCCGGTCCCTGCTGTGGTGGGAATCATGATCGTCGCGGTGCTCGGCAACTCCACCTTGTCCAGGCCGATGTAATCCTCAGCCTTTCCGTCATTGGTGACAAGAGCCGCCGCGGCTTTAGCCGTATCCATTGCAGAACCGCCACCCATTCCAACTACAAGGTCTGCTTCAATCTCACGCCCGATAGCCGCCGCATCATCAGCATTGTCCAGGTAAGGTTCGGGTTCAACTTTCAGAAAAGTCTTCCCGTACAGGCCCGATTCGGTCAAAATCTTGCGAGCCGTTTCCAACGTGCCGACGTTCTCCAAAGCCGGGTCCGCGACCAAGAGGAATGACCTTGCGCCCATGTCACAGGCCAATTCCCCGAGACTAAGGATTGCGCCTCTGCCAAAGAATACTTTGGTCTTGATTTGGAAATTTCTTATTTGCGCCGGCATTCAAACCTCGGCCGAAGTGATAGTGCGCCAAAAAGTTTTCAGGTTATATCAGAAATCCTGTGTGCGAGCAAGCACCGAAACGGGGCTTACATTTCCTCCCGGGCTATGATATGAAAAGAAGTTTCAGAGAAATTACGTGGATCAGGAGGCATCCCGCGTGCTGGAAGTTCTTACCCGGGGATTCCGAGATGTTCGACAATTCTTCCAAGGACAGCGCACACTTACCGAAGAAAACCTTGGCGAAGCGCTGAGCATGATTCGCGTCTCGCTTCTCGAAGCGGACGTTGAATTTCAGGTCACTCGCTCATTTCTGGAACGGGTCAAGGAACAAGCCCTTGGGCAAATAGTACAGGTCCAGGTCAAACACAGAGACAGGAAGCTTCGCGTATCCCCCGGCGATCATTTCATAAACCTTTGTCATGAAGAACTGGTACGCCTCATGGGGCCGGCCGATTCGGCTCTGAACCTGCACTCGAAACCGGTCAGTTCGGTGATGATGGTCGGCTTACAGGGCTCCGGCAAGACTACCACAGCGGCTAAGCTGGCTCTGTACCTGACCAAGGCGGGCAAGAAGCCCATGCTTGTGGCCGCTGACGTGTACAGACCCGCAGCGGTGGATCAGCTCGTTAAGTTAGGGTCGGATCTCGACATTCCGGTTTTCGTTGACGGAGGAGCCCATCCTCCCGAGATTTGCGAACGGGCCGTCCGAGAAGCTGCTACGCAGGAGCGCGATGTCGCGATCTTCGACACGGCAGGACGGTTGACTGTAGATGAACCACTTATGGAGGAACTTCATCGGATTGAGGAGCTGACATCTCCCGACAACGTCTTGCTGGTCTGTGACGCCATGATCGGCCAGGAATCGGTGAAAATTGCCAAGGCGTTCAATGAGAAGATCCGGCTTACGGGATTCATTCTTACCAAAATGGACGGCGATGCCCGTGGGGGGGCGGCGATATCCATCAAAGAGGCAACTGGAGTCCCCATCAAGTTCGTCGGCATGGGAGAAGCTCTTGAGCGTCTCGACGAGTTTCGCCCTGACGGGATGGCTTCCAGAATTTTGGGATTCGGAGACGTCGTCGGCCTGGTGAAGGATTTCGAGGAGGTCGTAGACGAAAAAAAGGCCGAAGAAGACGCGATGCGTATGCTTCAGGGCCATTTCGGTCTGGACGATTTCCTCAGCCAGATTCGCGCTATCAAGCAGATGGGGCCTTTGCAGGACCTTGTCGAGAAGTTGCCTTTCTTTTCGGGAGGGCTTCCTGATTCGGCCAAAGTGGATGACTACGAGTTGGTACGCATCGAATCGATAATCAATTCGATGACCCTTGCGGAACGAAAGAGACCTGACGTCCTTAACGAGAGCAGAATACGCCGTGTTGCCAAGGGAGCCGGCCGCAAAGAGACTGAAGTCAAAGACCTTTTGACCAAGTTTAAGGACATGCGGGACCTAATGGTCGCTGTCGGTGGCGGCAAGATCCGGGGACGCTGGAAAGGGCTCAAGGGAATCAAGAAAATGTTTGCGGGAGGCATGGGACTTGATGACTCGGCGTCCGGGCCTGCTAATCCATTCGGCCTGCCTGAAGTCAAGAAAGGAAAAATGTTCTCCAAAAAGTCTATTGAAAAGAAAAGAAAAAAAAGTAAACTGGCACGCCAGGCAAGAAAGAAGGCTAAGAAGCGTTGAGCGACACCCATGCACTGCACTTTGAGTGATACAGCTTTAGCCCGAAATTACAGCCGCTTCAGCGGGTGTCCGGAGGCACCGTGTGCGGTGGCTGCAACAAGCGGTAATTGGAAATGCGTGATTTTTATTGATTTTACCATAGGGCTCGATTCGAGTCCAAAAGCCGAAGGAGGTCAGGATGCTGCTGAAGCTGTTTGGAATGATCGTCTTAGGTCTAATAAGTGCAACTCTTAGTTATTACAATAAAAACTACTATGTGGGAGTATTCAACGATATCCTGGGAAAAGAGGAAGATGAGAAGGCAGTCTTGCGGGTCGGACGAGGCTTCATCTACGGCTTCTTCTTTCCGATTTATCTGATTCTAATCGTTTTAGGGCTCATCGCACTCGCCCTCTTTCTCGTTGCAGCCGGCATAATTGCTGCAATAATTTTCGTACTGGTCTGGCTCACGGAAAACATTTTGCCTCACGAATGGTTCGGCAATCTGCTCCTCAAACTCTACACCAGCGTGGGGCTGGGTAGTGCCAAAGCCGCGCCACCTGCCGCGCCACCTGCCGCGCCGACCGAGGTTTCCGTTCCATCGCAGCCGACCACTCCCATGCCTTCTCCTTCCGCGACACCCGCCTCGGGCGCTCCCTCCCCGGAAGTGGAGAAAATGGGAAGCAAACAAGAGGAGCCCGGCATTAATGTGACGCGTAGGCACTCGCTCGACTGATCTGGCGCCGTCCCGGTTCAGTCTCGAAGAACGGAAAAGCGAGGTTTCCGAAGGTGGCTGCCATTTTTGTCGATTGCAGCGATTCTCAAAGGTAGCGGCCCATGCAAAGAACATGATTTGGAACAACGGACATCTTTAACTGGCGAGTGCTGGAAGCCCATAGGCGCAAAAATAGCGTCGCGGGCAGCGGATTTTCCCCCCTTTCTCAAAGAGGGGCAGGGGGGATTTTGGGTTAACCTATTGAAATCCCCCTATATCCCCCTTTACAAAAGGGGGACTTTGACGGCCCATGGGCCATCTGATGTGCGTACCACCTGGAACAACCATCCCTAATTTAACGCCAATATGTTGGAAGCTGCCGCACCAGTCTATATTCGGCGCCGGCATGCACGCCTATGAGTACAAAATTGATAACCATACAGAATCCACCTTGGCTCTTCAAAAAACGATCACCGTAAGCCGCGCCGGGCCGTGCACACCGATGGTGAGCGTCAATTCAATGTCTGCTGTTCTGCTGGGCCCGGTTTCCAATGTAACATTGGTGGGAGGCGAATCGCCTAAGGTGGAGAAGAAATCGTCCAGATTCTCGTATATGTTTTCCGAAGATACAATTGCAACGTGATGCGGCGGCAAAAGGCCTGCTTGAACCACTTTCCCCCCCTGACTGGAACAGACCAGACTGCCGGTCTCTGCTATTGCGGCGGAAACCTCTTCCACACAGACACCGGCTGAAGCATAGTTCTCCGTGCGTTTGTCCGGGGGCAACTGAACGGCCTTCTCCTTTTCTGTGACAACCGGGCAGAAAATGGATTCCGCCTGATTGAGAATCGTCTCGAGGGCATGGTTCAGTTCTTCGTAATCTTTCACGCGAATAGGTTCCGCGGCCACTTTGGCGGCATTCTTGATGAAGAGATCAATAAGTTCGTCCCGCGTCATGAGAGCCTCCGCCTGAATGTTGTATCAACGGGCCGAGGCAGGCGATCGAGCGTATCCGTCGCTCCTAACTTTTTTGCTACAGGCCACATATAGTGTGCAGCGGTCTGCCCCAGATGAAAAAGGAATGGAGATTCGACGGCCTTGCCGAAACCGGCCATGCCTGTTTGCTCACTCTTAGGGGTAAACCCTTCTTCTACCCTTCGTTCACGCAACTTGCGCAGGAGCTGGGGGAGCGGCACCTTCACCGGGCAAACATCGCCGCAGGCTCCGCAAAGGGTAGTCGCGTCCAGGAGCGGGTGAGCCGTCTGCATTCCTTCCAACAGATTGGTCAACACGATTCCCATGGGCCCCGGATACGTCGAGCCGTACGCATGCCCTCCGACTAAGCGGTAAACAGGACATGCGTTCAAGCAGGCGCCGCACCGGATACACTTGAGCATTTCGCGATATTTACCTGTGACTATTTTGGATCTGCCATTATCCACAAGTACGATGTGCATCTCCGCTGCACCCGTCGAATCCCCGGGCTTTCTGGTTCCGGTAATCACCGACATGTACGTGGTCTGCACTTGGCCTGTGGCAGATCGAGGAAGCAGCCTGATGAATTTGGGCAAATCTGCAAGAGACGGGATCATCTTTTCGATTGACAATACGGCAATATGGAGCGCCGGTAGAGAGGTGCACATGCGCCCGTTCCCTTCATTTGTGAACAGAACGATGCTGCCTGAGTCGGCTACCGCGAAGTTCGCGCCGGATATTCCTGCCTTAGCAGACAGGAATTCCCCCCTGAGGATTTTTTTTGCAATTACAGTGAGAATCGCCGGATCGTCCGAGTACTCGCATCCCAGCTTTTCGGCGAAAAGCTTCCCCACTTGCCTGCGATCCTTGTGAATTGCCGGGACAATTATGTGAGACGGCCCTTCCCCGGCGATCTGTATAATGTATTCGCCCAGGTCGGTCTCCACCGCTGTGATTCCCTGTTTCTCCAGGAAGTCATTGAGGTGGATTTCCTCGCTGACCATGGATTTCGACTTCACTACCTTTTCGATCCGATGGTCTTTGAGTATGGAGGCAATTAGCTCTCTGGCTTCCGGAGCGTCTTTCGCTCTGTGAACCCTGGCCCCGGCTCTGGCGGCATTCTTTTCGAAGCGATCAACATAATCCGACAGGTTGTCGAGAACTCTCAAACGCAGAGCCGAAGCTTGCTCGCGCCATTCTTCGAGGGGCACCCCGGAGATCGCTTCCGCTCTCTTTATTGTGAAGGTCTCCGTTGCATTGCGCATCGCACCTCGAAGAGCATCGTTTTTCAGGGCCAGGGCCGCATTGGCTCGAAAAGGTATGCTCGTTGTAGAGAGGCTCATGTCAGACCCTCCGCAAGCACTGCCGCTATATGTTTGACCTTGACGGCACTGCCCCGTCGCTTGATTGCATCGGCGATACTCATGAGACAACCATGGTCGCAGCCGGTGACCGTTTCCGCGCCGGTTGCCAGAATTGTGTCCACCTTTTCGTCCGCCAGAGCCATCGAGACTTCAGGAAGTTTGACCATGAAGATCCCTCCGAAACCGCAACAACGGTCCGCGTGGGGGAGATGAACAAATTCCGCTCCCTTGAGCGATTGCAAAAGTAGCAGCGGTTCTTCCCTGACACCAAGCTCTCGGGTGAGCTGACAGGAGGCGTGGTAGGTGATCTTCCCTTTTCCGGAGAGGTTAGCTTCGTGAACTTTCAGAAACGTGGACAAGGAATTGGCTCAGTTCGTAAGTCCGGACTGCTATGGCTTCCGCCTTTGAGCGCATCCGGGCATCATCCCGGAACAGGTCGGGATAATGATTCTTCACCATGGAAGCACACGACCCTGATGGAATCACAATAGGATCGTTGCTACCCTCAAACACGGAAATAAAATGTTCTGCAGCTTTTCCTGGACTCACGTCTATATCCCCCACTGTCCGCCGGTTTTCCGCAGCAAGTCTGGCCCTTGGGATAAGTCACTTCCACACCGAAGTGGTTCAGAAGACGAACTGTGGCTTCGCCTGTTTCGGGAAACATTGTATCGATCAGGCATGTGCCGAATAGTTGAACACGCATCAAGACCTCCGTGGGCTTAGACAAACTCCTAGAGGCGTCCGGTACAGCCCGCTGACTATTCAGCGGGCTACCGGCATAGTATCATGTGTGCCGCTTGGCTCCGCTTTACTATTTTTTTTACCGACTTGCTCTCAAGTAGGTGGTGCCGTGTTCCTAGTGGGACAGGCATCCTGCCTGTCGTCATGCCCACGTACACGGGCATCCAGACTGGACCCAGGATCGGAACCCTAGGTATCGAATGGCAGGCAAGATGCCTGCCCCACTTTATCCTGTCTAAGATTATCACTTGTTTGACGGTGCAATGCTATCAGAACGCTACAGAAACGTGTCACAATTTTCGGACGAGCCCGTGTAAGCCCCTCTGGAACAGAGCTATGTGTTGCAATTCAAGCAATTGGGAGGAATCTTTCCCGCCAATCCTGCGATGAGGTTTTCAGCCGCCAACCAGGCCATCTTGGTTCTGGTTTCAATTGTAGCGCTGCCTATGTGAGGAAGCAGCACGACGTTGTCCAGATCGGTAAGCCCCGGGCTGAGTTCAGGTTCCCTTTCATAAACATCTAACCCGGCGCCGGCTATCTTGCTCGCCTTCAATGCCCCAACAAGAGCCTCTTCATCGACCACCGGCCCTCGGGCAGCGTTGATCAGGAAGGCGGTCGGCTTCATGAGTTCGAGTTCATTCTGCCCTATCAAATGCCGAGTCTGCTCGGTCAACGGCACGTGAAGGGAGACAAAATCGGACTCGGAAAGGAGGATTGCCAGGTCAACATAAGTGATCCCGAGTTCTTTCTCCTCAGTTTCTGCGATTCTGTGACGACTGTGATAGAGGATGTTCATGCCAAAGCCGCTTGCACGGCGAGCCACAGCCTTACCGATTTGCCCCAATCCTACTATACCGAGCGTCTTCCCACTCACCTCGGAGCCAAGGAAAAGGAATGGAGCGAGGTACTTGAATTTGCCCCTTCTCACACGCGCGTCGCCTTCGATGAGCCGTCGTGAGACAGCAAGAATCAGCGCGAACGTAAGATCCGCGGTAGCATCGGTCAGAACACCGGGGGTATTGGAAACCCGCATTCCCCGCGCTGTGGCAGCATGAATGTCAATATTGTCGTATCCCACAGCGTAATTGGCAATCATCCTTAAATTAGGGGCACGGTCCATCAATTCGGCATCTATCCTATCCGTGAGTATGGAAATTAGTCCATGTTTGTCTGTAATATTGGCCAGGATGTCCTCCCGCGGCATGGGCTGGTCCAACTCGTTGGCAACGACTTCATGGTCGGCTCTTAGCATAGCTATGACAGCTTCAGGAAGCCTCCCGGTTACAAGAATCTTCATTCTCGCCTTTCCCCCTTCTCCGCATATTAATATGCAAGATCAAAGTATCAGCTTGAGGCAACAGCTCCCGCGAATTATAGCAACAAATTTCCACTGTACGGAAGGTGCCTGGGGAAAGTCGTCATTCCCGCGTACGCGGTCCCCGCGCGACGCGGGACAGACTGGACCCCGGATCGGAGTCCGGGGTGACGGTTTCGTCCTCGAAAATCGGACAAAATTTATGACAATTGCTATAAACCGGAACCTCTCATGGCAGGAGTCAGGATTCACTCAAGTGACCAAGATAATTTTACCTTGTGCTCCTGTCTCCATGACTGCAACGTGAGCCTGAGGTGCCTCGGCCAATGGAATTTCTCGCCCTATAATCGGGCGAAGCGTGCGGTTTTCAAGGCCCGCGACCAATCCTGCATGGATAGCCGCCAGTTCGCGTTCCGACACGTTGAACAAAGATATACCCAGGATCGAGGCATCGCGACTCATTGCGTCACACGGGTCAATCTCTACGGTCCCTCGACAGCCAATAACAACGATGCGGCCTCTCCGGCTGAGAATCTTGAGGTCCTTGCCCAGGTTGACATTCGACAACATTTCGAGAATGACATCTACCCCTCGATCGTGGGTCAAGGCCAGAACTTGCTCGAAATGGTCCGCAGCCCTATGACTGACTGTATGATGAGCCCCCTGCTCGCGGACCAGTTCCAAACCCATTTCGGTTCCTCCGGTCGCGATGACTTTCAGGCCGGCCGCACGGGCCAACTGAACTGCCGCGGTCCCTACGCCTCCGGTTGCCCCATGCACCAGGACAGTCTCCCCTGCCCTGGCAAAAGCGCGATTGAACAGAGAGCGATATGCTATCCCGTAGGGGACGCCCATTGCCGCGCCCTGCTGAAAGGTCACGTGTTGAGGCAAGGGATGGACCTGAGATTCACTGCATAGAACCTCTTCGGCATAAGCCCCGGTGAGCGTACCGGACGTGTAAACTCTGTCGCCTGCTGCCACACTGCTGACTCCGTCGCCCACTGATTTCACGGTGCCTGCCGCATCCGCGCCGGGGGTATAAGGAAGCGGGGGCCTGACAACGTACCCGTCCGAACGGATGTAAGCATCGACAGGATTAACGCCTACTGCCTTCACGCTTAACACCACTTGCCCGGGGCCGGGTCGAAGATCAGCGACTTCTTCCAGTCGCATCACCTCGGGACCGCCAAATTCGTGCACTCTAATTGCCTTTATAATTGCCTCCTCCCTGGTATCAATTGTTAGTACACTTTAGAGTGTGGATCTCTCGAAACGGTCCCTTTGACATATCCGAAAAGACTGGAAAGAGGTACCCGGCAAGGCTAAGATAGGATGGCATTTGCCGGCAAGACTGCCTTCGCGCCCGGCAACTGTCATCGGCTAGGTCGTTAGGTCCCAAGGAAATTCTTCTATGAAGAAAGAGTCGAGTCTTGAGAGAAAGATGCTCTCTTATTTCGGATTGATAGCCGCCGCGTCCCTTTTGATAACTGTGGAATTTGTGTGGGCCATTAGAGCGGCAACGCCGCTGGTTTCGCCCGGTCAATCCGCATTCTCGGCCGCTGTCGCACTGGAAGCCGCGAGGCGCTCTATGGAATCGTTGCAGAATAAGGCCCTGCTCATGTTTGTGGTCCAGGCGGTGGTGACGCTCATCGTTCTCATCATGTTTATGAGAAGAATCACGAGTCCTCTGCAGGAAATGGTGGAAGAGGCGAAGAATATTTCCGAAGGCGATTTGAGCCGTACGATTCCTGTGCATTCCCAGGATGAGATCGGCCTTATCGGAGAGACCATAAACAGTCTGACCAGCAATATCCAGGAAATCGTGAGCTTGGGCTTATCCACCGAAGCGGCGATGCGCGCGCCCCTCGGCCAACTTCGACAGCTACTTGACGGAAATCCGGAATCCGCGAGACAGCTCGATTTCATGGAAGCACGACTGGATGGTTTCAAGGATATAGCCGAGTGCTTTAAACTGCTGCCGCCTCCTCTGGAGGTAAGAGAAGGCGAGAACCAGTCATGATGGACATGGCAAGCTCGTTCACCGGAAGCGAATGGACAGGTCTTCCGATTGGAGTTGTGGGAATCGGTCCTACGAAGAAGGTGTCCCCAATCTTACTGCTTTGAATGAGAAGTGTGTTGTTCATCGGGACGGCCTGGCGTCCTCCCTGTCTGTGAGAAGTCGCAAAGAAAGATAGGAAATGAGCGACACGGCGGTGTTCGATTTTTCGATGCTGCAATCCAAAGTGTGACCTCCGGCCTTCTTGTCCGCTGTGATAAAGTGAAAATGATACCCCGGAACGTTAAGCCCATCCATGTAGAGGGGAAAACGGAAGCCTACCAGAGTGCCCCGAACATTCTTCAACTGAAACTCGGTTTGATGTTTAATAGCATCCTCCAGTCCCGGGTAAGGCTTCTCCTGCCGAGGCACACTTCGGACCTTCACGTATTTGAAGTCTCCATCAATCCTTATGGCGCAAGGGTTTTCTGCGGATGAGAGCATCCGATCCAGAATTTCCTGCAATTCCTTTAGGTCCCTGATCCTAGGCAAGGAAATTTTCTTGTCAACCTTGAAAAAAGTCACTACGGCAAAGGGAGTCTTTTGGTCATCGGCGATGGGATACACCTTGCCATCAGCCTTGATCTGAAAGAATTCGCCGTCTAGGGTGACCATTTCTCCATCCAGAACCGTCTAATGTCCCCAGGCCGAAGTCGCCATACTTCTTGAGTTCCCCGAAAGTCGTTTCACCATCGTACATGCCTAGCTTCAAAGCTTGAAGTGTGGATACCTGGTAAATAGAATGGTCCACTGACTGTGCGTGAAGCAGGCCGGATGCGGCAATTACGATGAACAAAGCAAAAACAATAACCCATAACCGTTTCATACGCTCTCCTTACTAATCGAGGTTGACTTGAAGGACAGGAACGCCAACAAACAAAACCCATTCTGAATATTCTCTGATCAGGTTCGCATTAAGCTGATTTCCACTCTGATTTACTCTACGCCAGCAAGATAAGTAATTCAGATTGTAAGTTCAAGCAAATCAGAGCGACAAGATGAAGTCAGTCTGGATCCCATTAGAAATCTTTAAGTAGGTTATAAGCTGAGCTTATATTTTCATTAGCTTTTGTGACTTGACTAGTCGAGTCCATCCGTTGTATACGATCATACTTGACTTCGACGTCCGATGACCACAAAGCGTTGACGGCCTCTTTTCTTGAGCACGATTCTTCCCCGCAGGGTTTACCGGAAAATCTGCCTGTTGGAGTGCAAATCTGCCGAATTGAGGCTCAGTGCTCTTAAAATACGCGCAGTCTTATCGCGACAAGAGCAATTCAAACTCCAAATTGTGCAACATCAGGAAGGAGATGGAGGTGCTGCGCGCTGTAATCACGCAGCTTGCGGATCTGTAGGACTGTCATAACACACTTTGTTTAAGCATAGACCTCGATGCAGGAGAGGAGTATGAATCGTTCCTGGTTTATTTGGCTATGGGGCTTGGTCCTCGTGGGTTTCTATCGCGTCGGCCCAACAGACGACTGTAAATCTAGGCTTCATCACCGCGACGTCCGGTCGCATGGCTACCTTTGGTGCAGTGGCCAAGCAGGGGGCGGAAACCGCTGTCAACGAGCTCAACCAGGCGGTCGCCGCTGGTGGCACCAAGTTCAATCCTTTCTTTGAGGATGCCGGCAAAGATGCGAAAACAGCCGAAGCGGCATTCAAGAAGCTCGTGGAAAAAGACAGGGCGGACGTGGTGATGGGTTACGTTCCCGATGCGATTGCCCCGGCGCTGGCAGCAATGGCGGAACGTTCTCAGATACCCTTTATTGTGATCGGCGCGCAGTCCACGGCACTCACAGGGGACCAGTGCAACCGCTTCACTTTTCGGTTGTCGCCCAGCAGCGTTCATAATGCCAAAACCGCCGCCCTCTTGGCGAGTTGGACAAAGGCGAGGACTTGGACCACGATCGCTACGGACGATGTAGGTAACCGCGAGTTGTGGGCACTATTCAAGAAGTACACTAGTCAACTGAACAAGGGTACGTCGTTCGCTGCGGATGCCTCAGCTTCTTTCATTGGCGGCGAGAGCCCCGACCTGGACGCTGTGGCCAAGTCCGTAATTCGGTCCAAGGTGGAAGGCATGTTGATTTCGCTGCCAGGCGGCCTTTTCGTGGATTTCATCAGAAAAGGGGATGCGTGCGGGCTGTTCGACGGCAAGCGGGAGGTCGTTGTGGTTAACGGCTCTCTGGCCCAATTGCTCGCCTTGGGGCTTGAAATGCCTGAGGGTATATGGTGGTCCACGCCGTACTGGTACCAGGCAAGCTGGAGCCCGGCGAACAGGTCCTTTGCTCAGAAGTACGAAGCTGTATTTGGCGCACCTCCTTCTTGGGAGGCCCAGTCCGCGTACGCCGCAGTTAAGATCTACGCGGCAGCTTTGCAGAAAGCCGGGTCTTCGGACAAAAAGGCGGTGGTGACGGCCTTGGAGGGACTCGTAGCAGACATGCCGGTCGGAAACATCTTGATCCGCGCGGCCGATCATCAGAGCGTGTGTCCCACAATGGCAGGAAAGACTGCTCGCATCGGAGTGACGAACCGCAAGTACCGTTTCAGAAGTTTGGCAACCATGATGCTTTTCCGAGTCAAAGAAATCTCTGATCCTGACGTGGAAAAGGGCTGCAACATGAGGTGAGGTGGCACCTGCCGATCGCTGTACAGGCCTGAAGACAGTGAAAACGAGGCGCCGGTCTCTGAACATCCCGCACGGGAAGCCTTCTTACGAGAGGTCTTACAATGACTATGAGTAATAGGAAAGCGGAAAAGATATTCACTCGCCGGGAGTTTATGAAGGGGGTTGGGGCAGCCGGCCTTGCACTGGGAGCGGCAGCGACGTTCGTGGACGTGAATCCCGCGGCCGCCGAAATGCGCGGCCACATTGTAATCGGCCACCCAAACCCGTCAACGGGTATGTTGTCCGATTTGGGAGCGGTCTCTCCATGGGCCGATGAACGCGCGGTAGCTGCGGTGAACCGCAAGGGCGGCATATTCGTCAAGGAATTGAACAAATCGCTCCCGGTGCAGGTTAAGCTGGTGGACACCCAGAGCGATCCGGATAGGGCCGCGAAGGTTGCGACGGATCTCATTCTCAACGAAAAGATCGACATGATGGTCGTTCTGCACACGCCGGTCACAGTGAACCCAGTCAGTAAAGTATGCGACAAATTTCATGTGCCGTGCGTCTCGATGGTAGTCCCTCTGGAATCGTGGCTTTCGGGAGGGCCGTACGAGTGGTGTTACCACGCGTTTTGGTCAGTGGACTCTTTGAGCGACCTTTTTGTAGGAATGTGGGACGAGTACGCGGACAAAACTACCAAGGTCTTTGGCGGATTGTGGCCCGACGATCCCGACGGCAAAGCCTGGGGGGAATCCTTCACGAAGAAGCTCGTCGCCAAAGGGTACAAAGTCGTGGATCCGGGGCGATTCCGCTATTGGATTCCGGACTTTACCGACATGATCAGCCGCTTCAAACGAGAAAAGGTTGAAATAATGAGCGGTGTGCTCATTCCTCCCGACTGGGCCAACTTCTGGCGGCAGGCGAGGCAAGACGGGCTTTTGCCCAAGGTGGCCACGGTTTGCAAGGCCATACTTTGCCCTGGGGCACTGAATGCTCTGCCCGGCAATTTGCCCGAGGGACTAACGACTGAGGTGTGGTGGAGTCCAAACCATCCGTTCAGATCGTCCATCACCGGAGAAACCTCGATGGAACTGAGCGAAGCGTGGGCCAGGGAAACGAAAAACCAATGGACAATGCCCCTGGGTTATGCGTACGCAGGAATAGAGATCGCTCTCGACGCCCTGAAGCGGGCGGGAAGCTTGGACAAGAACAAAATAAGAGAAGCCGTCGCTCAGACCGATCTGACGACCATTGTAGGTCCGATCAAATTCAGGAAGGACCACTGTTGCGAGACACCACTGGTCGTAGGGCAATGGGAACCCGGTGGAAAATGGCCCTGGGACCTCGGCATCTGCTATAACAAGCAGCACCCGGAAATCAAGACCACGTCAAAGCTTGTTTTCCCCATTCCCGGCTGATGGTTTCAAGAAACAAAGAGGGTAAACAGTAGGCGCTCTTTCAGTGAAGAGACAGCGCGCGTGACATGCGTGGGCCCGAGAAGCCCGGGGGAGCTGTCCCACGATCCACGGGATTCCAATCACTTTGCAGCTCTGTGCTACGCCTGCTCTGGTACGACGCGGCGATAAGATGAAATCGTGGCGCGAAACCGCTGAATTGCATTCTTTGAGTGACAATTGCGATTCGCCTCGTTCACCATATCCGTGGCTTGGCTTACGGTGAAGAAACGATGAATCTTGGCGAAGCTGTAGTCGTAAGGACCTATGCCGGGAAAGCGATCGCAAGCATTGCCGCTTCGCGCCTCGAATCTGAAGGCATAGAAACGCACATCCAATCGGATGACTGTGGAGGTGCGTACCCGCCGCTGCAGATGTCGAGAGGCGTGCGGCTCCTGGTCAAGCCCGAGGACCTGGATGATGCTGAAAAGATTCTTCACGCAATTGAGGCTGAAGACGCGGACGAAGTTGCGGCACCTGAAGCACAAGAAGGCCGCAAAAAGACGAAATCCAATCTCATCATATTAATCGGCTTGTTCTTGCTGGGCTTTGCGGTAGGATATTATTGGTCACCCGCGCTCACAGACCGTAGCACGTACACCGGCATCATCGAGCGTGATCGAAAAGGCGGCAAACCCGGTGCTGTTTATCATTACGTGGACGGCCACCTTGCGCTCTTAGAAGAAGACCGCAATTATGACGGCAAACCGGATGCCTGGCACAGGTATGTAGCCGGGACATTGCGTACAAGTGAATATGACAACAACTTTGATGGCAAGCCGGACGTATGGGTTACACACAAAGATCGATTCACTTTCGTGGAGAAGGTGGACACCAATTTTGACGGAAAGCCGGATGTAACGATCTTTTACGCCTTTGGTCTGAAGAAAAGAGTGGACTGGTATCCCAATGATTCCGCCATCATCGAGCGAAGAGAGTTTTATGAGCACGGATTGCTGAAAGAAGCTCTTGTTGATACCGACGGAGATGGCATTTTCGATCGGAGAATTACTTATGATGCGTATGAGAAACCGATAGCTACGACCAAGTGCTGGATTCCAAACTGACTGGAACCGATTGCCGAATCCTGTGGAAATTTTGTCGGGGCAATCGTGATTCGGCCATCCGGAGAAGCCAGCGGAGACACAAGCGCTGCTCCTTAATCGGACAAACGAGTCCGGCAATTGCTATTAGCCGACAACAGGGAGTTGCAGATGCCTCGATCTCTTCCCAATTTGATCACTAACCTGCCAATGATTCAAAGCCCTATCAAAGGAATCAATGGCCACCTCTTGCAAGGCGAGGACATCCAAGGCTTGTTTTTCACGGTCGGGGGCGGTGTCGTATTTCCTGAACATTCCCACGAAGCCCAATGGGGCATCATAATTGAAGGAGAGTTCGACATTACAATAGATGGCGAGACAATGACGTATAGAAAAGGAGACACCTATTACATTCCGGAAGGCGTCATCCATGCCGGTCACTACAAAACCGATGTTATTTCATTCGATGTTTTCAACGCCAAGGACAAGTTTAAAAGAAAATGATGAAAAGCATCCTCCTGCCGGCGGGCAAATAGAGCTTCCTTTAATGTAGTCCAGGCACGGAGCCTGCAGACGCTCCCCCTGGCGGCATGTGAGCTTCATTCCCCACGTTCAAGACCGAAGCCTCTTGCGGACTGCTTCACTTGTCAGTTCGCGAATCGCATTGGCCGCAATCCATCTTGCAGCCGGCGAATCTATTTGCTTGATTTCGTTGGCAGTTGCAATCGCGGCCCGGTTCAAATTCAGGTTGCGCTTACCGATCTGCCTCAACGCCCAATTGACCGCTTTTTTAACGAAATTCCTGCTATCGACAGATTCTCTCTTTATTAGCAAGAGGAATTCCAGAAACTCCTCATCGCGAGCTTTCTTGTCGTGAACCGCGAGGCACGCCACGAGCACAAAACCTGCCCTTTTCACGAATTCCCCTTCGCGTGAGCTCCATTCCAATGCCTTCCTGTGGGCATCTACGGATTTCCGAAATAGATTATTGCAACACTGATCGCATAGGTCCCACGAATTGAATTCGAACGCCCATGCTTCCATTTGCTCGCCCGTGATGTCTGCAGACGGGTAGATCATTCCCGCCAGTATTCTTGCTTCATGAATTCCAGATGACCAGAGTTCCTCCGCGAGGGGACCGTTCATCCCTATCTTGCGGGCGATTTTCCTGAGATTCAGGATTGACACTCCCAACGCCTTTTCGGTGTTGATCCCGAAGCGCGCCATGCCTTCCGCTGCGGCGGCGTTACCCAGCGATTTAAGTTGCTGTAGTATTTGTTTGCATTGGATTGAGGAATCAGGTGCGGACATAAACTCTACGCTTTCAAGATGAAATTATCAGCTTCCGTGGAGTGCGAGACCTCCGCGCTTCTTGCGGGACTCGAGCCACTCGCACTTCCAAAATGGTGTACATCACCTTTTCGCGACCCATCCGATTCATCTCGTGAAATGCGGGATTCACTACATCTCACGAGTGCAAATCCGATGCGCGCTTCTGGGCCGTTGCGCCCTTGCCCGAAGTTGACACATGCTTGTAAGGTACATCCATTTCTCTCAATTCTTTTAACAAATCAGGATGCTTCTCTATCAGTTTGAGCAGCTTGACCAAAGCAACCGACGGCTGAGTCTTACCCTGCTCATAACGAGAAAATGCCAATTTTCCCAGCCCGAGATTTTCTGCCAATTTTGCCTGAGTAAGTTTCAGCGCCTTTCGGATGCGCCTGATATCAGCACTCGCTTGAAGTCTTGCAGCATCTATCAATTCCGTCTGCGCCTCATCAAGACGCCTGTTGCTTTCTGTATCCCATATCCCCTCGTCACAATCCGGACAGAATTGACCTTTTAGGTTCTCGACAGTCACAGATCGGCCACCGTAGGAAAGTGTCTCATCTCGGATCTGTTCTTCCATCTGCGGATGCCCACATGCTGGACACTGCATAATTTCACCTCATTTTTCCTTAAACGAAATGATGGGGGGCCGTCCGTCTGTATAGCCTGTGATCTTGATATACACAGCCTTCCCATCTTGAGTCATGCCATGATACACGTCTTGCCAGACCTTGTTATCTTGGTAGGTTGTCATGGATTTGTAGAAATCTGTTGAGGAGAGCGACAGGACAACCTCTCTCATCTCCTGTGGCTTCAGGCCCAATGCAGTCCCTTCGCGCCTCGCCCTTGCTGTGAACGGGTAAATAGATGGATCAGCTACCATCTTCTTCACCGCTTCCAGATCATAGTGTGGTTTGCGCTTCTCCATCCCCCGAAAAATAATCGATCTCATCAAATTAATCAATGTGATAAATTTGACAAACTTACACCGTCAAAGTTCCGATGTCCGCCATTATAGCCATTGCCAAATGTAATGACCTGTTCACCACCCGTCACCCCGGCGAAAGCCTGGGTCCAGTCCCGCGAGGAACGCGGGATTGAAAAGACTGGATTCCGGCCTCCGCCGGAATGACGGTGTCAGGCTATCCCCAATCGGACAGAACTTTTGGCAATGGGTATAAGCGATCCACTCGCAACTTCCATTCTTAGAAATACCTTCCCCGGATATGAAGTGAACCGATTTATAGAGAGTCTTGGGATCAACCGACTTTTGGGGGGCTAGGAGGCTTCGCTCCGGTTTCACCCCGCTGCCCGCTTCTTCCTGTTGCTGGCCCGAGCAGGGACTTTCTTCGTAGTGGTCGCAAAAGCCAGGGGCTTGGTTTCGGATTCAGCTTCTCCTGCAATGGGATCCACTGAAAATGGGCGATATCCCTTTTCGTTCTTGAGCACCTCTCTAAGGTAAAGGCCGGTGTAAGAACCGGGTGTAACCGCTATCTTCTCCGGAGATCCGGTGCCGATCAGCTTGCCGCCTTCTTCCCCCCCTTCAGGGCCAAGATCGATGATATAGTCGGCAACCTTTATCACGTCCATGTTATGCTCGATCACAACCACCGTGTTACCCGCGTCCACCAGGCTTACCAGCACGTCAAGAAGCTTGCGCACGTCCGCGAAGTGAAGGCCCGTCGTCGGCTCATCCAGGATGTAGAGAGTTCGGCCGGTACTGCGTTTGGAAAGCTCCTTGGAAAGCTTGATCCGCTGCGCCTCGCCACCGGAAAGGGTCGTTGCAGGCTGCCCCAGCTTGATGTAGCCAAGCCCGACCGCTTGAACGGTCTGGAGCTTGTTGGCTATGGATGGAATGTTCCCCATGAATTCGTACGCCTGGCTCACGGTCATGTCCAGGACATCCGATATGTTTTTTCCCTTGTATTTGATGTCGAGGGTTTCACGATTGTAACGCTTTCCATGACAAACGTCGCACTTCACGTAAACGTCCGGCAGAAAGTGCATTTCAATTTTTATGATCCCATCCCCACGACAGGCTTCGCACCGCCCTCCTTTGACGTTGAAACTGTAACGACCCGGCTTGTAGCCTCGAACGCGAGACTCGGGGATGTTGGCGAATAGGTCTCGAACGAACGTGAACACACCCGTGTACGTCGCAGGGTTGGACCGAGGTGTCCGCCCTATGGGGCTCTGGTCGATGTCAATAACCTTGTCGATGAAAGAAATGCCTTCGATCGCGTCCACTTCTCCCGCTTTCTGTCGGCTGCGGTAAAGCCGCTGTGACAGGACTCGATGCAAAATGTCCACCACGAGGGTACTCTTGCCGGAGCCGGACACTCCGGTCACGCACGTGAACAGTCCCAGAGGGATAGCCACATCAATCCCTTTGAGATTATTGGCACGGGCTCCCCGTATGACAAGCTTCTTTCTGCCGGGCGTGCGTCGACGCTGCGGTATGGGGATGAACTCTCGACCGGACAAGTACTTTCCGGTCAACGATGTCTCAGATTCCAGAATATCCTCCGGCCTTCCCGAAAAGACGACTTCCCCACCCATCCGGCCTGCACCCGGGCCCATGTCAATCACGTGATCCGCGCTGAGAATCGTCTCCGGATCGTGTTCGACCACGAGCACTGAGTTCCCTTGGTCTCTGAGGTTCACAAGTGTCGAGAGAAGGCGCTGGTTGTCCCGCTGGTGAAGTCCGATGCTCGGCTCATCGAGTATATAGAGGACACCTACAAGAGAAGAGCCGACCTGCGTCGCCAGCCTGATCCTCTGAGATTCGCCCCCGGAAAGCGTCGCCGAACTCCTGTCCAGAGTGAGATAGCCCAGGCCGACCTTTTCCAGGAAGCCAAGACGATCGCGTATCTCTTTGAGCACTCGTCGGGCGATTTCCATGCGCCGGTCGTCCAGCTTGAGATCCGCTATAAAGTCCGAGGCCTGCCGAACTGAAAGAGCGGTCAACTTGTGTATGGGCATGTCCCCCATCAGCACGAACCGAGCCTCTTTTTTCAGCCGCGCTCCGCCGCATGAGGGGCACGCGACCATGCTCATGTACCGCCCTAATTCATCATCCAAGTTGTCCTTTTCTGCTTCGCGATATCTGCGGTCCAGGTTCGGGATAGCCCCCTCGTAGGTCTTCCGGAAGAAGTGCCTTCGGCCATCCCGCTCATAATAGAAATCAATCTCTTCTTCGCCTGAGCCGAAGAGAAGCATGTTCTGTATTTTTTGGGGGAGTTCTCCGAACGGCGTGTCGATGTCAAAGCTGTAATGCTTCGCCAGGGCGTCAAGCATCTGATAGTAGAAGATCGAACTGCGATGAGCCCAAGGAGCAATGGCTCCCCGTCGAAGGGACAGGCCGGGATCGGGGACCACAAGATCCGGATCGAATAGTACCTGAATGCCTAACCCGCCGCACGCTTCACACGCGCCGAAAGGGTTGTTGAAGGAGAATAATCTGGGAGATATTTCTCCTAAAGATACCCCGTGCTCGGGACAAGCAAAATTCTCACTGAAGAGGTGGATCGGACCGCCCTCCTCTTCCACCAGGGCTGTCCCTTGACCCAGACGCACCGACGTCTCCAGGGAATCTGCGAGGCGCTTTTCTATTCCGTGCTTAACCACCAGGCGATCCACCACCACCTCGATGGAATGTTTCTTCTTTTTGTCCAGGCGAATCTCTTCAGAAAGGTCCCGGGGCTCGCCGTCGACCTTCACCCGGACAAACCCCTCCCGCGCCAGGTGCTGCAACTCCTTGTGGTACTCCCCTTTGCGGCCGCTCACCACGGGTGCCATTAAGTGAACCCTGGTCCCCGTGGGGAATTCCATTATCCGGTCGACCATTTGCTGAATGGTCATGGAACTTATAGGGCGCCCGCACTCCCAGCAATGAGGAATTCCCACTCGAGCGTACAGTAATCGCAGATAATCATATACTTCTGTAACCGTACCAACTGTGGAACGCGGGTTTTTCGATGTGGTCTTCTGCTCGATACTAATAGCCGGAGACAGACCTTCAATCAGATCGACATCCGGCTTGTCCATCATCTCCAGAAACTGTCGCGCGTACGCTGACAGTGATTCGACGTATCGCCGCTGCCCTTCGGCATAGATGGTATCAAACGCCAGCGTAGACTTCCCGGATCCCGACAAGCCGGTGATAACGACCAGCTTGTCCCGGGGAATCTTTAGGTCAATATTCTTGAGATTATGTTCTCGAGCCCCTCTGATGACTATTTCTTTTGCTGCCACTTTAGATCCTGACCTCTATGGGGACACAGAAATTATTCTAGGCGAGCGCGCGGGCCTTGCTACATAAGACCACCCGAGAGTGCATCAAGGTTCCGAAGAGGCCGCCTCGGCTTTCGGAACGCACTATAATAAATGACCTTCCGAGTGTGAGCCCGGAGCCTACCAGCAACAGTGCAAGAAATGCAGAAAGAAGTCGCCTCCCCGATGCCGGCCAACTCGTCGGAACATTCATTATCTATTTTTTTTCTTTTTCATCAGCGTGATATCCAAAAACTATAAACTATTTCTTGACTCAGTGTTTGGGACGTGTTATCTGCGCATTGTTTTCTGAGAGGCGGGCATGTCGGACCCCCTCTCGTGTTTCACCTTTCCTGTAGGAGGTATGGTTATGCTGTTCTCTTTTTGTAATCCGGCCGCTGGAGTTTCCGAACCTCCCGGTGACTTCAACAGCAATTACCGTTATCTAAAAAAACTTATTAACCAGGCCCTTAAGGAGGGGACTCCCATAGAGGACCTTAACCTGGTCCCAAGACACTGTTCCACTTCTCCGCCCAGGAAGCTCTCCCGAGAAGATCTCCTCAAGCTCCTGCACACAATCAGGAGGATCAAAACCCGCTATCAGAGACTATTGCAGTCTCCGGTTCCCCGAGAACTGGAAAGGGACATCCTGGCGAAGTCGCCCGAACAACGTTTACCCTGGGAGAACGAGGCCCTGGAAAAGGCAGAACAGTGGCGGCTGGCCGTGAATGCCGTTCGCTCACAGGTCCAAGCGGAATTGAACGACCACCTTAAAGGGGAGTTTTTTCGCGGACTTTGAACCGACCAAAGCCTTCCCAGTGACGGACTATTCCGGGTACTGATCAAAAAGCTTTCCCCATTTGCTCGTCTTCTTGAAGGCCTGCATTTGGGGTTTTGCTTTTAGGGGCCAATATACATAATCGTGATAAAAAAAGGATCCGAAAACGAAAGCATAAACCAGAGGGGTCCTGAAAAATAGCTTCTGAAGAGGTCTCAGCGGCCCGAACCAGATAAAGTTTCCCACTGCGGAAGCAGCGTTGTTTCCCACAGTGAAGCCCCAGTCCTCTTGTGAAATATCTTCGCCCACAACCTCAATCTCTTCCAGAAGCCCCTTACCCAAGCCGGATTCATGGGCTATGCGAATGAACTTCAGGGTCATGGGGTCAAACCCCATCATCTTGGCTGCTACAGCATCTATGGCCGTGCTATCGCCGGCAGCGAGAATCAAATCCTTTTCCACAGGGAACATGGTCCGGGGACCGGGTCCCCTACCGCAGACTGTTCCGTCCATGACGGTAAAGATCCCGGCGTGAATCTCCTTTTGGATGTCAAGCAGATCATTTAGGGTCTCATGGATCACCGAGTGAGTATAATGGCGTCTTGAAGTGAGCAGCCCACCAAAGGCGTTCTTCATGGATCCCGTAGTCCCCGTATATATGTGACACTTGACAGTGGGGAGATGGTACTATGTTTTTTCCTATGAAGTACTCCGGAATCCGCATGCCGTCAGGGAAAATTTCGTTGAGAACGCGCATCCGGGCCTTGGGTGTGTATGCGGTCCAGCGGACATCAGTTTCTTTGAAATTGTAAAGTACCGGAATCTTGTACCTGTCAAAGATCGGCACATACTTGTTCAGCCGCTCACCTTTCCACGCGTTGGTCACGACTGTTTCGTTCTGCACACAAACGATCTTTTCGTAACCCGCGTCCTTTAGAGCAAGTATCACCCCTTCCAGTTGCCAGGGCGTGGTGTTTGCGCCTAGAAAGGGAAAGTGCCAAGAGATGTTGTCCTTGAGAATTACCGGCGCGGATGGATCGAGATAATCTCGAAAACGAGCCTGCTCCATCGCGACCCTAACGTCTTGCAGCACGGTTTCAGGTTGTGTTCTCTTGACGGCTACTATCGGCTTTTCGTTCATCTTCTCCTCTGTTGGATCTAATCAATCTAGGGACTCTTTGAAAACTCGTCCCAAGACACCCAGAATATGCAGGCCCTTATTGGACTCGCCGAAATCGCCGAAGGAGCCTGACAGCACGGCGGCGTCGCTTTTGGACTCTGCTCCCTTGAGCTTCATGAGTATTTCCTCGTCTTTCAGTCTCTCGATGTCCGCGGCTTTGGCCTTTTGCAAACCCCCGTGGGCCACGAAGTCCATGATCTTTTCCATTTCACCCGGATCAAACCATATACCGTGCCCGTGACAAGTATCTATGATGATGCCGGAAATTTTGGCGAAATTTGTCCTGTTCATCATATTTCGGCAGACCGGGCATCTCACGTACCGAACCGTGGCCGCAGGCGACACTTGCGCCTTTTGAGCCGGGCTTATGGGAAATACTACCCTATCCGATCTGTCTTGCATCATTTCAAACGTTTCGTCGGGAATGAAGAAACCTCCACACTGACGGCATCCGACCACTGAAAAGTCCCCGATCTGCACTTCCCGCATCGGGACCTCGCAACGAGGGCATAGTCGATTCTCCAGGATCGCACCCTCATGTTCGACTCCCTCCAACGGCCGCGCGCAGCGTATGCAAAACCGGGCGTCAGCCGGGGTCGCGGCAAAGCAGTGGGGGCAATGGATAGTCTTTCCTCCGAGTGAGAAGTCCAGGTGCGCCCCACAGTACTCGCAAGCCTTGACTCCGCGTTCCACCGAAGCCCCACACGAAGGGCAGTGGAGAACTAATCCAGTGTCAAGGCTCACTGACTCCTTTCTTTCCAATTCGGAATCATGTGATCCTCCTGTGCGGCCAAATCGGATTCTCAAGTTTTCTTCCCGTTTGGAGAGAGTTTCCGGTGTAATCTCACCTCTTCCCTTGAGGATTCCCACAACGCGGGTCATCTGAGAGTGACCCAGGGAAAACTTCTGTTGCAACTCCTCTTCCGAACAGCCCCGAATGAAATCATCAAGGAAGCTCTTTACGTTTACTCTTTTTCCGCTTTCGTCTCGGCTCACGCTGGACCTCGCAAGGTGTCGCTACCATCGGATACATGATACCCTCGTACGCACTCGATATTCAACCATGTAGTGGGGCTACCGGAAACGACATCGTACCGCAATATCGGACCTCGACTGATTGGCCGATTCTACGCGATCGTACGTTTCGGGCCCGGCTTCTGAAAGGGCTCGACGAATCTTGACAAAGGCTCGTGTTGAAGGTATTTTTAGACCTTCCGGGAGGGCCGTTAGCTCAACTGGTAGAGCAACTGACTCTTAATCAGTAGGTTTGGGGTTCGAGCCCCCGACGGCCCACCAAAAAGACTCAACATTCCGCTATGTTGGTAACACAATTGTGGCGGATGTTTTTCTTTAGGATAATGAGTGCGGGACTTTTGCGGGACTCCTCACCACAGATCTTGTTCGCCGCGAGGGTTAGGTTCTCCAGTTCCGCTTGAGAATAGTGGGTGGTAATACGGGCCGACTTGTGACCCAACAGATCTTGGCGGTCTTCAAAGCAAACGCCGGCAGCCCGCAACCTTCGCCCAAAAGTATGTTTGAGGTCGTGAACTCGTACATCAGGTAATCCTGCCCTCTCCCTTGCCGACCTCCATGCCTCTCGACACATTTTACGGACCGGCCTGCCTTTACTGTTTACAAAGATGAATCCCTTATGCTGGCCTCGCATCTCTTCGATCACTGCCTTCGCAACTCGATTTAGGACCACTAGTCTATCCTCTCGATTCTTAACCCTGTGGGCAGGAATAATGAAGAGGCTGGTATCAAGTTCGGGTACGCGTACCTCACACTCCCATCGGAGATTACATACCTCTTGATCACGGCATACCGTATTGACTGCAAATAGAGCCATTTTTGCCAGGTAAGGGAGTAGCTGATTGAAGAGACGGACCTGCTCCTGCCATGACAACGGGTAAGGCTCCTTCTTATCGTCTTCCCTCAGCAATTTGATTTTAGGAGCGTGAGCCAGCCACGTCATACCGAACTCATCCATCCATTCCCGCGAGGCAAGGTTAAGTATATGGCGAACAGTCTGGAGCGCGTAGTTGATCGTACGCGCTTTAATTATCTTTTTCCTGTCTTCTTTCTTGCCCTTTAGAGCCCGCTTCCGCGCGTCAATGAACGGTTGCAGACT
Source organism: uncultured delta proteobacterium (assembly GCA_963789265.1). GTDB lineage: Bacteria > Desulfobacterota > Desulfomonilia > Desulfomonilales > Desulfomonilaceae > CAWBBA01. The sequence continues at coordinate 2,555,012 of CAWBKB010000001.1, forward strand.
CCCCATGTGGACCGCTTCCAACTGCAAATCTCCTATGAATGGATCCAGCTGTGCCAAGTGACGCGCGTCTTCGCGCAGGGTGGCTTTAGACGCTTCGTTGAGATATTTCGTCGCAGCTTGACGCCACGTGCGCTTGGGCCGTACGCCGAATATGTCAGCCTGCCGGACCTCATCTATACGACGAGCTAGATACTCTTCCGCTTTCTCGATTTCGCTTTCCCCAGTGCTCTCGCAAATTCTTCTTCCTCGGACAATTTTGTCGATATGCCAGATGCCCTTCCAGTTGATAAGACCGACGACTTTCTTTCGTCCCATGGCTTATTTACACCTTTCTGCTTGCCGGGACGACCGTTGCGAGCCTTATACTCTTCAAACAAGTTGTCCAAGTCAAGCCGATCAAATCCAACGCCCTGATCTCCGATGGGGAATTCGGTCAGGGAGGGACGGACTTCTCGATCAAATCGATTCTTGTACATTCCCAGATACGTAGCTGCGTGCCTGAGTCGAATCACCCTTGGCATTAGGATTACGTTGGATGCCATATCCTCCCTCACCGTATTCATCGGGGCGTGAACATTTCCCCGAATAAAAAACCCGCTCTCGCCTGAGTGGCGGGAACGGGTCATGAGAGTCCCTTGCACTTTTAGCGAGAATTTCTAACGCGCCTTAGCAAGCCATGCTTCAAATCGGCGCCAAACCATTTTTTTATGATGACAAACTTCTCAAAGTCGTCCCGACCTATGTTTGCTTCCCACTCCTTGATAAGCCAATTTCAAGCTGCCTTCGGCAAGTTGAGCCAATCTTCCTCCAGGGCTTTCTGAAGATTCGGATTCAACCACAGACATTCTGTCTTGAGAACTTTCAGTCCCTTTGGGGTCGGGATCGTCTTCATTTTCGTCGCGGTTTTCAGCCTGGTCCATTTCCAACAGAACCTTGGAGATCTGCGATTGAGAAAGGCCCTTTGCTTTAGGAAGCTTCTCCTTGAGCTCCTGGGATATCTTTGCCTCAGAAGCCCCTTGCGCGTGGAGTTCCACAATCAACTCTTCCTTGTCTTATTAAAAATCCTCAACTAGATCGCTTACATAAGCCTTGAAGACCTTACGGCTAATCTTGATGAGCTTCGCCAATTCTTGGACCGGAGCGCCTGGATTGTCCTGGTACACCTGACGAGCTATCTTCTTGTAGTCTTCGGATGTGAGGGGCTTGCCGTGCTTCAGGTTGTCTTTCATGGCGAAGATCATTGGATGTATATCCGGTGGGATGGGGTCGATGGAGCACACCAAGCTGTTCAATTCAGTGTCCGAGATAGGTGGCAAAGGATCGTCGTAAAAGTCCCCAACGAGTTTGCCAGTGTACACGTCTCGGCGAAGGTAGTACGCCTCGAAACGGTGTACGCGTTTCAAGACTCTGTATTTCTCTTTCCCTATGGCCTCTATTGTGATCGGCGGAGGCCGTTCTCCACGGATGAGAGCGGCTGCATACTGTTTCACGGTGTACTTGTCCAACGAGGCACGAGGGAATATAGAGCCGTCAACTTCGATCTGATCCAAGGGAACTCTTGTGGAGCCATCCGTCCTAATTTCGGATTCGGGATTGGGGGTTGCAGACATGTGAGAAGGAGCCGTATCTCCCTCGGTCTCAGTATACGAGTTTTCCGCTCCTGTTTTTGGGCCATTTGGGTGACGTTCCGGAACAGGAACGGTCAAGTTTTCCCCTTGAATTGCTTGTGCTTTCAACTTTCATGCCTCCTCTTTTTGAGATGTAGGCGTGACGCCAACTTCTTTTCAACGGAGCCGGAACAATCGGAAGAGACCCAGAGATATATCGACGGCAGAATGGATGTGGAAAGCCTCAGGCTTGAACTTGCTAAGAGAGTGGAAGCGGAAAAGCAAGGCACGAAGAGGCGAGCAAAATTCGCACGCCAATATGACTTGTTCGTGAATCTGCACCGGTTACTAGGGGAAGTGGACTCAGAAAAGAAGGCATTCAGGATTCTTTCGCAACAGCTAGGAGTCAATCAGAAGACTGTACTTCGAGACCTTGCCGCGATCAGGATGTACTTGAGTTCTCTCTTTCAATAGTCAAAAAGGACAAAGGACCATGTTTTTTTTCTTTTTTCCGCAATTTGCCGAAGCTTTGAAAAGCGACAAAACTTTTATGGACCTGCTGCGGCGCGATGCTCAGTCCAAAAAAAGCGAGCAGAAGGTCGCTCTATTCTTTCATCCAGACGTGGACACGCTTCACGACTATGTCCTCGGATCCCTGAGTAACGAACGGATGAGAAAAGTAATGGATCACGTCTCTGAATGTGAGAAGTGTGCGCGCAAGGCGCTAGAAATAAGACGATTAGATAAAGAAATGACGAAGGATTTGCGGCATTGGCTAAGAGGTCCAGGGTCCGAACCCAAAGACTCTTCATACGAGGAACCCAAGTAGGTGCGTATAGCTGTATTGGCCTCCCATTAATAATCTTTTATAAGATGTTCGTCACCGAACGCCGCCTGCCGGGTGAATGAATTGTGTCGAGTTCAGTGGAGCCCTTTACCGGAAATGACCCTCGGCACATTTCCGGTAAACTAATAGGCTGAAATGCGGATGACCGGTCTTGAGAATTCTGGATAGCCAGGTGGTTGATATGTGGCCTGTTTATTTTGGCGTCCCCAAGGGGATTTGAACCCCTGTCGCCGGCGTCAAAGAAATCTTACATAGTTTCGATATGTTATTATGAACGCCTTTTCTGCTAAGTATTTCAGGACTTGCCGATTTTAGACATGAATGAATTATAGATCTTTTTTCCCTTTTTGGGAAGATTTTTTCCAAAAAAGGCCCCCATGAGGGCCCCCATGAATTCATGACCCGGCGATGTCCCCCCTTTCCCTCTCAGGTCGCTGGGTAATATGTTGTGTAATTGTCGCCAACCCTGCCGTTTGACCAGTGGCTAATTCGTGCCATAACTATATCACCCATACCGTTTAGCAAGCTCCACAATCTCGTGTCGAAGTCTCTGTACGGCATCTTGATGTTCGGGTACGAGCCCTTGGGCAGATCTCGGCTGACTCACTGCCCGACATGCACGCCTCTCCGACACTCTCAGTTCCTCACGCAGGTGCGAAACACATCTTCGGCGGCGCTCGGGGCTTAGTAGTTTCCCTCAAGCGCCTCCCTCAAGATAAGCTTGTCCAGAGTCAAGTCGGCAACTGCCCGCTTCAATCGAGCATTCTCCTGTTCAAGCTCCTTCAGACGCCTGGCCTGAGATACCTCCATACCGCCATACTCTTTCCTCCACCGGTAATAGGTCTGCTCGGTAATCCCCAACTCTCGGCTCACCGGCTTGACGCTTTTACCCTGTGACAGATGGACCTCCGCCTCCCGAAGCATCCTGATGATCTGCTCCACTGTAAAACGATTCCGCTTCATTCTGACCTCCATATTTAGCCCAGGTCTTACTCTATACTAACTTAGAACTTGGACCAGTTTTTGGGGGTCAGGCCATTTGGGGGCAAGCCACACAGGTGATCAACTGATGGCTTCCACGATGTGTGCTGAGCAAGTTCAATAGGCGGTCTTCCGGATATGCCTTTATCGTGTCGATTCGGAACATATCGCTTCCTGTCAGTTTCTGAATCATTGTTGCTGCCACTTCGGTGTTCCCGATAGGCAAATTTACGATATTCCCGTTGACATAATTGTTTCCCGCTCGGGAAAAACAGAAAAATAGGCGATTAGGCGTTTGGTTTCATTCATCATTTGTCTCCAAATCATTTCGAATACCTGTTTTCCCTCGTCAGTTGCCCGTTTCTTTTTGCATATTCCGCCGGATAACGATCCCCCGAAATCTCGATCTTCGAGAGGGCGTCATTCAAATCACGCAGTTCTCTGGCTGTCAGTTCAACTTCCGCTGCGCCCAAATTTTCTTCCAGACGGGCCCGCTTTCGTGTACCGGGAATGGGAACGATCCACTGTTCTTGGGCCAGCACCCAGGCCAGTGCAATCTGGGCCGGCGTTGTGTCCTTGCCTGCTGCGATTTCCTTGACCAGATTGACCAGGATCTGATTTGCATCGAGATTCTCCGGAGTGAAGCGGGGAACGATGCTGCGGAAATCGGAACTGTCAAAGGTCGAATGCTTGTCAAATCTTCCGGTAAGGAAACCCTTTCCCAACGGACTGAAGGGAACGAATCCGATCCCGAGTTCTTCAAGCACGGGTAGCAGTTCTTCTTCGGGCTGTCTCCACATCATCGAGTATTCGCTTTGAATGGCCGTCAGCGGCTGAGCGGCGTGTGCGCGGCGGATCGTCGGGACGCCTGCTTCGGAGAGCCCCCAGTGTTTAACCTTGCCGTCCCGAATCAGCTCACCGACAATACCGGCAACCTCTTCAATCGGCACCTCCGGATCGACACGATGCTGATAGTAGAGATCAATCGCATCGATTTGAAGGCGCTTGAGCGACCCTTCGACCGATTTGCGGATAGTCTCCGGTTTGCTGTCAAGCGCCTGCTTGCCGTCTTTCATGTAAATACCGAATTTGGTGGCAATGACCACCTTTCCCTTGAATGGGACGAGCGCTTCACCTACCAGTTCTTCGTTGGTGTATGGACCGTAAACCTCGGCCGTATCAAAGAATGTGACACCACGATCAACCGCAGCATGAATCAGCGCAATCATCTCGTTCTTATCCGATGGCGGACCATAGCCATAGCTCATGCCCATGCACCCGAGCCCTATGGCCGTGACTTCCAGGTTGCTGTTTCCAAGCTTACGTTTTTGCATTGCTATCTCCTCTTACCGTTGCCTTAAGCGAGTTTGAATCCGTGCGACTGCAAATCATACGTTTGTGATGCAAAATTGTGTCGAAATGCTGACAGAGTGCTCTTTCACCTGTCGGAACAGTTCATCAATCCAATCCTTTGTCCTCAAGCCATTTGGACAATAAGTCCGCAATTTCAAGATTATTTAGATCAGAGAAGGGGAAATGCGTGTTGCCACGAATGCCTATTTCGGGCAGATGCACTACAGTGACATCACCGCCGTGGCGGTTCACGGCGTCCGCCCAAAGCCTGGCCATCTTCAGCCGAACACGCCATTGGTCTTGACCCGGGTTTGCGGAGGGTTGCTCCGGGATATTGTCGCCGTAATAGATGACAATCGGTATCTTTGTGAGCTTCATGAAATCTGACAAAGGAACGCCAACCGCCTTAAGCGTGCCGCCGGAGCTAGGCTTCGGAGGAGGCACTTCACCTTCCGGGAAAACGAAATTACTGCCCGGTTCATAGGAAGCGACAGCCCGGATATTCTGACTTTTGATTACAGTTTGCCAGCCCATGCCGCCACTATGCGAATGGGTCACAAGAATTCCCTGGCCGATTTTGTCGAAGAGCGCCGCGACGGCGTCTGAGTTAACGTCGATATCAATAGGGCCGGTGTCAGGCGTCATCTGACGGAAATATTGCTCCAAGGCCATAGGGTCTTTAGAGAATTGCACGCCAGGGAAGAAGTTTGGCCAGACCCCGACGCGAAATATGTTGAACCATTTTTGCTCGTCCGGCATAGGCGTTATGGAGATCGGCTTGGTGCTTCGCCCAGCATTGCCGCGACGAGGCTGGTCAATCACGTAAACGCTGAAACCTCGTCGAAGGAAAATGTTTTGATAACCTTCGCGTCCGTCAGGGGTGGTTTCCCAAGTTTTTGAGAACTGCCCGTAGCCATGCCAGAGAATGAGTGGTAATTTGCGAGCGTTCGGCGGTATCTGGTAAAACACATACGCGTGATCTCCGTGGAACGTTTGTCCTTCGGGCACCATTTTGACAGAATCGAAATTACCGGGATTCGTTATGACGGTTCCACCGACGGCAAAACTGCCTTGTTCCTGGATACTCAGCAGGCCTGGCTTGCTGTTTGCCGCAGTCGTGAAACACGCGGACATAAGAATGCTGGCGATAACCAGGAAGATGGTGAAGAGTTTTTGATGTTTTGAACTCATAGAAAACTCCTTTCTTGATGTCCGGATTTCACGCTTGTGTTAGAAATCTCTGGCAAAGGCTGAGGATTGAGTGTGAATCAATTGCCGTAATGCTCGTCGTTGACCTTTTCCATCCATTCAGTAGATTTGCCATCGAGGGGCTCAAGGATGGCGATATGGGTCATTGCAGTATCCGGGGCGGCCCCGTGCCAGTGCTTTTGAAGAGGGAGAATCCAGACAACATCTCCTTCCCGAATCTCGTCGGCTCGGTCGCCCCAGCGCTGTACCCGTCCGGTGCCAGACGTCACGATCAGGAGTTGACCCATCGGATGGGCATGCCATGCGGTTCGTGCGCCTGGTTCGAAAGAGACGCTCGCCCCCCTAAAGTGTGCCGGATCGCGAGCCTGGAACGGGGTATCGATACGTACGAAACCCGTAAACCATTCGGCTGGCCCTTTGCGGGAAGGCTGTGAACCACTCCGCGTAATGACTCTTTTCTGCGGATTCTGCTCTGCCTGCCCGTTGGTGGAAACCTTCCCCATACCGCTGAGAACATCACCTAATACGGCAGAGGCGATATCGGCCTGTTTCTTGCCGAACTTGGATTCGATGACTGATATCAAACTCCTTAATTGCGCCTCGGTCAGCCCAGTATTAAAAGCGACTCTGAAATGAGATCTCATCTGGGGATTGAGTCCCTCAATATTGGCCAGGGCGGAAATCGTTGCGATCTCCCTGCTTTGGAAATCCAGGTTGTTTCGCCCGAAGATGTCTCCGAAAAGGTGGCTTTTCAGAAAACGGTCAATAGCTGGAGTAAAGGTGATATACCTGCCGGAAGCCGGTTTACCTATCAGGTGGGTCTGAATTTCCGTTCCGAGTTCGATGGTGCTTTTGTTGGCAGGCATGAGACTTGCTTCTTTGCCAAGCTCATCGTTGATCCCTTTATGTTCCCGATCATCCAGGACGCTCATAAAAGTACCGATAGCGTTCAGGCTGCGGGGGAATCCCGCATAAGCGTACATCTGTACGAGTACTTCCTTGATTTCATTGATGGTCAAGCCAGCATCCAGCCCTTCGTTCAGGGCTTTTCCCAGTTTTTGCAGATCGCCGCTGGCTGTGAAGGCAGCAATCGTGACTATCTTTTCCTGCTTGGCGTTCAGCCCTCCCATTTCCGTGGCCAGCGCATCCGAAATGGTCATTATGCCCAGCACAGTGACAACAATGCCTACCAGAAATTTCGCAAGTCTTATGTTCATGGCATTCCCCTTACTCGCTGAGTGCTTTGCCGAAGAATTCCTTCAACTTTGCGACTGCCGGAGTCACATATTCAGGTTTGTCATACAAATCAATATGCGACGCACTAGGAATGACAAAAAGCTCTTTCGGCTCTTTTGCTTTTTTCTGTACGCATCCTCACTGAAATAGAGCGTATCCGCCTCGGAACCTGCAATCATAAGGAGGGGACGAGGAGAGATGGTTTCTATTTGCTGGAAGGCGAAAAACGCCATCTGCATACCGAGACTTGTGAACATGTAGCGATTGGGAGAGTTGGGATGCTGCGCTCGTGGTGTGCGGTAATACTCATACCCCTCTCGATAGAGCCTTGGCATATCGTCAGTGAGTTGGTCTACCGAATCGACCACAACCGGGACAAGTGGGACAGGTTCGCCACGGGCTTCACGTGTTCGTTGTTTGCCGACCTCTTCCAGGCGCTTCATGCGTTCTGCATAGGAAACTGTACCGCCGACTCCTTCTCTGCGCGCTCTTCCCAAATCAAAGACACTGACACCTGCAACCGCTTTGATACGGAGTTCGGTCTGAGCCGCGTTGATCGCATATCCCCCACCTGCACATATTCCCAACGCTCCAATGCGGTTTTCATCCACGTCGGAAAGATTACTGAGATAATCGATCGCGCTGTGGATATCTTCGATGCGGGTGGTAGGATTTTCTATCAAGCGAGGTTCTCCGCCACTTTCTCCCTGATGAGAAGCGTCATAGGCCAACGTGATGAATCCCTGTTCGGCGAGCTTCTTCGCGTACAACCCGGAGGTCTGCTCTTTGACGCCACCAAAAGGGTGAACGACGACAATGGCCGCATACTTCTTGCTCTTGTCGAAGTTGGGGGCCTGAACAGATTCCCGACCACGGTAATCGTATTATTCGGAAATGAAACTTTTTCGACAGTGACGCCCTGAACTTTGTCATCCATATTCTTGGCCTCCAAATTCTGAATAATTCCAAAGCATGAGAAGACAACTATCAAAAATATACTTCCCACCGGGAATGAAACGTGTTTTCGAGTCAACATGGCTGTTTCCTTTCGATTTATGTCATTTCTTGATCTTATGTCAGATGTCCAGTTTTCTCGTGCCCAACCATTTCACGATTTCCGGATCGCGATGGTCGAAAAAGCTGCTTACCTTAGTGTCCAGAGCGAGAATGGCATCCGTATCTTCAGCGCTCAGCTCAAAGTCGAATATATGGAAGTTTTCGTAGATTCTTTCCTTATGTACCGATTTGGGAATAACGATAACACCTCGTTGTGTCAGCCAGCGCAGAACGACCTGGGCTACAGATTTGCCGTATTTTCCAGCGATAGAAAGCAGCAATTCATTTTCGAAAATATTGTTCTTGCCTTCCGCAAACGGACCCCAGGACTGAATCTGAACGTTGTTTTCCTGCAGAAATTTGTGGGTTTCGATCTGCTGGCAGAAAGGATGAGTTTCGATCTGATTTACTGCGGGAATGACCTCGTTGTGAACGATGAGGTCCATTAACCTGTCAGGCTGGAAGTTGGCGACACCGATGGCCCTAACCCGGCCTTCCCGATACAATGCTTCCATGCCACGCCAGGAGCCGTAGACATCGCCAAAGGGCTGATGAATCAGATACAGATCCAGGTACTCCAACTGAAGCCGGGTCATCGATTTTTCAAAAGCCTTCCGGGTGCTTTCGTAGCCCGCATCCTGAATCCAAAGCTTGGTGGTCACAAAGATCTCTTCCCTGGCCACACGGCTTTTTTTGATGGCATTGCCCACTGCCGCTTCATTCATATAGGCCGCCGCCGTATCAAGCAGGCGGTAGCCTATTTGCAGAGCATCGTAGACGCATCGTTCACATTCTTCGTGATCGGGGATTTGATAAACCCCGAACCCCAGAATCGGCATCTCCACGCCATTATTCAAAACAACCTCGTGCATATTTTGCCTCCAACTGTTTTCCAGCTGTGTCTTGTTACGTACACTTTGAGTACCTACACGTTATGAAATGAACCAGGCTCGTTCTGTCATGCGGATCTCCTATTCTGTCATTTCTGTCACTTCGTTTATGGCCTTGAGCGCGTTGAGTGTGCGCGGATAGCCAATAAAAGGCAGTAATTGCGTGATGACATCAATAAGCCTGGTGCGGTCATTGCCCACACGAAGATTGGCCTGGATGTGGCCCTTGACCTGTGGTTCGCATCCGCCTAAGGAAACCAGCATACTGAGCGTGAGCAGTTCACGGGTCGGAATATCAATCCCTCGACGGGTGTAATAGTCTCCAAAACAGTTGCTGCTTAAGTAATGCTGAATATGGATGAGATCTTCGGGTGAAGACTCATACAGTTGCGCAACCATAGCCTCACCGATAACTTGCTTCTGCACTTCGAGCCCTTTTTCCATGCGCGTGTCCGGCGTAGTGGTGGATTGGGCGGGCAAGGGAAGCTCGATGCCACGTTCTTTGACCACTTCGTTCGTACTGTACAGAAAATCAAACACCTTGGCGATGCCCACATAGGGGACGGCCTGGTAAATGATCTCTTTCACCTCAACTGGGGTGACGCCTACGTTCAGTGCTGCGCCAAGCATCACTTTGTATTCGCTCAATGTCTGTTGGGCGATGAGTGAAGCCAGGATCACCATCAGCCTGGTTTTCGTCTCCAGGTCGCCATGGGAGGCCACTTCGTCAAAGGCGAAATTGTCGAACATTTCGACCAATTCGGGATCGGTGATGGTGAGTGTTGATTGATGGTCCGGGAACAGCTCATCATGGTTCTTACGTGCTGTCTCAGTGATAGCCACGAAAACCTCCGTTTACTTTAAGGCGTTGTAGTCTTCGTCCGCTACAGGTTCCAGCCAAGTGGCCGGGCCTTTTTCCGGGCTGACCTCGATGGCAAGGTGGACGAACCAGCTATCTTTGGCCGCGCCGTGCCAATGCTTTACATCGGCTGGGATATTGACAACATCGCCGGCGTGAAGCTCCCGGGGCGGTTTTCCCCATTCCTGGTAGTAACCTCGTCCTCCTGTCACGAGGAGAATCTGGCCACCAGCGTGCTTGTGCCAGTTATTGCGGCAGCCCGGTTCAAAGGTCACATTGCCGATGGGACAAGCCGAACCGAAAGGCGACAACATGTTAAGCCATACGGTTCCTTTAAAATTCTCGCTTTCCAATTTTTCTCCGATGGGGAAGATGACGCTTCCGCGGAGCTTTTCTGTACTCATGATTTCCTCCTGATGATGCATGGCGGATTCATGCCATCTTCTTTTTTGAGGCAAAAGAATGTAAGCCGAACCTCTTTGCCTGATTCCTCTAATCCTCCGAAAGGGATAACAAGTCTTTTGAAAGCCGGTCTCCCTGAACAGCGATGTTCGACAGCCGGTTTTCAATTTCCAGCAAATCATCTGAAGTAAGCGATAAATCAACAGACTTGATATTGTCTTCGATGTATTCGAGTTTATCCATTCCGGGAATGGGAACGATGAACGGTTTTTGCGTGAGCAGCCAGGCGAGAGCAATCTGCACTGTGGAAACGCCTTTTCTGCCGGCAATATCATTCAGCATTTCAACAACGGGCATATTGACCTTCATTGCTTCCTGGGTGAAGCGAGGGAAAGAGGCCCGAAGATCGGTTTCGCTGTCAAATGTTGTATCCGGGGTGATGGTTCCTGTTAGAAAGCCGGTGCCAAGAGGCCCCCAGGGAACAAATCCGATCCCCAGTTCTTCGCACACCGGGAGCACTTCCTTCTCTGGTTCTCTCTGTCCAGATGGAATACTGATTTTGAACCGCTGCAACCGGCTGAACCACGTGGGCGCGGCGGATGGTGCCTGCTCCTGCTTCGGAAAGGCCGAAGTATTTTACTTTTCCTTCCCGGATCAACTCTTGTACCGCTCCGGTAACATCCTCAATCGGCACGTTGGGATCGACTCTGTGTTGGTAAAACAAGTCGATATAATCCGTTTGCAGCCGTTTCAGCGAAGCGTCCGCTACCTTCTTGATATGTTCAGGACGGCTGTTGAGCCCGCCTTCTTCAGAAATCATTCCAAACTTCGTGGCAACAACGACCTCCTTGCGAAAAGGCCCGAGCGCTTTGCCAACCAGCTCCTCGTTGGTAAATGGGCCGTAAGCCTCTGCTGTGTCGAAAAAGGTGATGCCTTTTTCGTATCCGGCGCGGATCACCTTGACTCCTTGGTTGATGTCCACCGCCTTTCCTGTTCCGAAGCTTAAATTCATACAGCCCATGCCGATGGCTGAAACCTCGAGCCCGCTGTTTCCTAATTTACGTTTTTGCATGTTCATCTTCTATCTCGTGTTTCAGAGTGTTCGATCACTTCGGACCAAGTTCACCGTACCAGTAGGCGGCAGTGACTCCGCCGTCCATAAGGAAGTCGCTGCCCGTGATGAACGCTCCGTCCGGCCCCATCAGAAGAGCACCAACGGTTCCGACCTCGTCCGGGGTGCCGGCACGCCCAGCCGGGCACAGCTCGAGGCATGCGCCTGTAGCCTTCACCTCGGGGACCGTTCAATTCGTCCTTGGCAAGCGGAGTGATAATGATGCCGGGGCTGATCGTGTTGACTCGCGCACCGCGCTTGCCCCACCGTACCGCCTCGGCCATCACCCGTAGCGAGTTCCCGCGTTTGGAGATTTGGTAGGCGTAGAGCGGGTCCGTCACTTGGTCTGGTTGGAGCATCGGAAGGGCGAGCAACTCGTCGGCGGGCGTGGCCGCCAGCGCCTTGTTTTGCTCGGGGGTCAGCGCTGGGAGACGGTGCCCCGACTGAGAGGCGATAACGACGCCCGCTCCGCCGTGCGCAATGAGGTTTCCGAACTCCTCAAGTACGAGAGCGGTACCATACAGATCGACCTGTAGGATCGTGGCAGGCGATGCCTGCGTGGGGGAAACACCGGCGGCATGAATGACTCCGGTAATGGTACCAATCGCTGTGGCTGCCTCGACGAGTGCGTGGACTGACTTGCGTGAAGAGACGTCGACGATCACGGTACTCACCTCAAAACCGGCGTCGCTAAGGACTTTTGCGGCCGCATTGGCGTTTTCCTGGTGCAGATCACCCAGCAGAATGTGCTTTCCTGAGCTAATGCGCCGCGCGATTGCCTGACCGATCGATCCGGCACCGATGACGACGATAACATTGGTCATTGTATTCTCCTTTCTCGAGCTAAGCGCTTCGCCTAATTCACGCTTTTGCACTCTTTGTTCCTCCCATAGGATTGCTCAATTAATGGGAGTTACAAGGCCGTCCTCAGAACCTCTACGATATCCTCTTTGCTCATGGGCGGACGTCCGGGCAGGTTGCCATTCCCGTCGTGGACGACAAGCACCGCATCCTCTGCGTAGCGCGAAAACAGTTCATCACCGATGCCAAGCTCCGAAAGACGTGTGGGGCACCCAATGGAACGTAAAAAGTCTTCGAACTTATCAATACCTTCCATGGCCAGGCTGATGTCGTCTTTATCAGTCACCGATAAGCCGAAGATGCGCTGCGCGAACTGCGCAAAGCGTTCGGGACGGGCCTTGGCGGCAAAACGCATCCAGGCCGGATTGAGCACAGCCAATCCGGCTCCATGCGTGATGGCATGGTGAGCGGAGAGCGCATGCTCGATCATGTGCACCGGGGGTGTGTAGTTCGTGCCGACTTGCACCCACCCGTTAAGGGCCACAATTGATGCCCACTGCACTTGAGTGCGAGCTTCGGGGTCACGCCCGTCGGCTACTGCCTTCCGACCCCACTCTATGGCGTTGATGATGACGCCTTCGGCGAAACGGTCCTGGATTGGCGTGCCGTCGACACCGGTAAAGTACCCCTCGGTCACATGGGTGATAATGTCGCAGATGCCGTATGCGGTCTGATCTTTCGGGACGGTCAGGGTCAGTTCTGGATCGACCAGTGCGACTTTCGGAAAAAGGCAGTCGGCGACCACGAACGATTTCACTTTCGAATCGTCGTTGCTTATGACTGCGCCTTTGTTCATTTCCGAACCGGTGGCGGCCAGAGTGGGCACGGTGATGATAGGCAGGGCGTGCGTCGGGATTGCCCAGTTATCCTGTCCGTGGCCGATCATATCCCAGGGGTCACCATCATATAGGGCCGCTGCCGCGATCACCTTGGACGCGTCCATGGTACTGCCGCCGCCGAGTGCGATAACCACGTCGCAGCCTTCGTTGCGAGCCATGTCCGCGCCGCGGACCACGGAGGTGATTCGAGGATTGGGCTCGACACCGGAGCATTCCTTCACTGAAACACCAGCGTCCTTCAGACTCGCCACAGCGCGATCAAACACGCCGTTGCGCTTGATACTGCCGCCGCCGGTGACGACGAGGGCGCGATTGCCGTAGGAACGAGCCACCTCGCCTAGGCGCGATAACGTCCCAGCTCCAAAGATGATCTTCGTCGGATTTTGGAATTCGAATTCCATTATCGTCTCCTTGCTTGATGTCGTCTTGATGATCACAATCTAATCCTGATCGAATAGAACTAGGTAGCTCGATCCTGTCGGATTATTGCCTATTCGTCCGAATGGTCGAAAACGGTTGCCGGAAGAAGGTCGGGCGTGATATTTTCAGATCTGGATTCTATCTACGACAGTAGCAAGGCAGTAACCACATGAAGACGGACGACACCATGGAACATGCGCTTGATGAATTAGGAAAGAGTATTGCCCGATGGACCGAGCAGGGCGAGCTACAGACGACCGCCGTTCCCGGTTTGTCACTTTTTCGACGGAACCAACCGACGGACCCGATCAGCGGAATGTATGAACCGAGCATTTGCGTAATCGCACAAGGTGCAAAGCGTGTGATTCTCGGTGACGACACCTATGTGTATGACGGTCACCACTACTTGATTACGTCCGTGCATCTGCCCACGGTTGTGCAAATCATCGATGCGAGCGAGGAAAGGCCTTATCTGGGTCTAAGGTTGAAACTCGATATGCGCGAGATTTCGCAAATGATGGTGGACAGTAATCTTCCTGCGCCCCGCGTGCAGCAATCAAGCCGCGGCATGGCGACCGGCGAGGTGACACTTCCTCTGCTTCACGCTTTTCAGCGGTTGGTCGCTTTACTTGCCGATGAAAAGGACATCCCCATTCTTGCGCCAACAATCCAGCGGGAAATCGTTTACCGCTTGCTTGTGGGCGATCAAGGCTCACGCCTGCGTCAAATTGCGTCGGCGGGAAGCCAGAGTCAGCAGATCTCCCGGACAATTGAATGGTTGAAGGGGAACTTCGCCCAGCCGTTGCGTGTCGACGATCTATCGGCCAAGGCGGGGATGAGCGCCTCAACCTTTCATCACCATTTCCGGTCGATGACCGCTTTAAGCCCCTTACAGTTCCTGAAACAGCTACGCTTGCAAGAAGCCAGACGACTGATGCTTACGGATCACCTGGATGCTGCGACTGCAGCTTTCCAAGTCGGTTACGAGAGTCCTTCGCAATTCAGCCGTGAATACAGCCGCTTATTCGGCGCACCGCCGTTGCGAGATATTGCAAGCTTGCGTCAAATGGCGGCTGTTTAAGAAGTCCGATAGTGCGCAGGCACGGAGACATGAATGCGAAAGCGACTCTTCGAGCAGGGGTTTTGAGAATAACGGAATGGAAGTTCCGCTCGAAGCTCCGGGAAGGAGAATTGCCCGATTGGACCTCGCTGGATAAAATGTTGTAACCACGCAATGCCGTTGAAAGTGGCTGCTCACTAGCCTTCGATTCCCAAAAATCGGCTATTATTGCGTGTGTAACTTTACTCGAAGTATTTATCAAGCCCCATCAGGCTGTGTAATTTTTCAAAATTTGTCCTTTTCATTCGAAACATGACGGTTGCATAACTTAACCCCTCGAAGGGTAGAGCATATCGTTCAAGTCCCGGTTCCGTGCAGATGAGGCACTCTTGATGAGTGCCGGCGGTCCTACGAAACCGGGAGGCTTGATGCGATCGGACCAGGTTTTCAAAGGACTTGTCCTGAATGTTGCCAATGGAATAGTTGATAAGCGGGCAAGGATACACATCGCCGGTGCTTCGTATAAAGAAATAGTTGAATCCAGTAGTACAGGGTTTCTCCACACTCCCTGTTCGGAAATAATTCTGCAAGACGTTTCTGTGATAGCTCCAAGGAAATAGCTCCGTGGAATAGAAACTAGCGAGTTTGTCCAAATCTTTGGCACTGAATTGTAGTTCCTCACTATGATCGAGGTTGGCGTAGCGGACCTTCGTGAGAATCCGTGGAGAAATGATGGTGAATAATTCTCGATCTTGTGCAAACATTGCGATGGAAGTCAGGTGGTCGACATTTGCGGGAACGACGGTGGTTTTGAGACCGACCACAAGGTTTGGAAAAGCACGTCGCATTCTGCGGAGGCCGTCAATCGTTTGGAGAACCTTTGGCCAGGCACCCGATACGCCGCGGATTTTTTCATGGACCTCACCGATTGCATCGACGGCAACTGCAAACACCAAATCGATATGCCTACTATTGAGGCGATCTGCCATGACGCCGGCCTTATTCAGTATGCGCCGCGTCAACAGACCGTTCGTTGTGACAGCCACGGTTCGCAATTTGGCGTACAGATCTGGTTTGTTGTGTGAAATCGCCTCCACGAGATTGACGATATCATCACTTAGGAACGGTTCGCCGCCGGTGATGTCAATTTCTCGGAGTTGCTTCAGCTCGCTTGACGCCAGGAGTTTCAACCACTCGGAAAGGGGAAGGTCTTTAACAGTGGCAGGAATCTTCCATATATTACACATCATGCATCGAGCGATGCACCGGTGAGTGATTTCCAAGGACAGCGCTTGAATTGGACAGCTCCCACCGGTTAGCCGGGAAATACGATAGCGGAGGCCGTTTCTTGCCAGCCTCAGCAAAAGTGGCAGGCTGCTCATGCGAACCTCACCGGGGGGAATCCGCAGCAAGAGATCTTTGATGTTTACGTTTTACCGACAGCCCCGGAAACACGGGAGAGAAGAACTTTTCCCTGAAACAGCCGAACCACACTCCTGACTGATACGAAAGCTGCTCCAAGGAAAAAATACCCAAAAAATACAGAATATTAATGTGTGGCTTTCGACTGGAAAACTCAATTGTTCCCACTCCTAAATGTGCCAGCCATATTGCCGCGGCAGCCACCGGAAAGGCAGGTGCCAGCAAGGTGGCGATAATAAGATAATATCGGGAGACAAACGAGCAAATCTGGTACATGAAGCTAAAATAGCTGCGAAACACCGCGACCAATACCTGCATCAACGGAACCGGGATTCCCATGTCGCGCACGCTTCGCCTTCTCATGACGGCGTCGCCCAGAGCCGTCACCGCGGCAAATGCGGCCGCCACAGGTTCTGCAAAAAGTGCCGTAATCAACAGTAACCAAAAGCATACCGCGGCAGGCAAGAGAGCGAACGTTTTTCTTCTTGCCGGATGAAGCGCCTGCAAGAGCGGTTCGCTTGTTCCGTATTCAAACCGTCTCATGCAAAAAGCTCTCAAGCGGTTTCTGTGCCGATGCAATACTCTTGCCGAGGGACGAAATTCGATCGAGCGGTTGCTGTCCATTATTCGCCAACAGAGGTCCACATCTTCGCCTACTTCCAGGGCTTCGTTGAATCCCCCCACCTTGAGAAAAAGCTCTCGACGTACCGCAAAATTGCAGGAGGGGAGGTAAAAGAATTTGCTTTTAAGGGTAGAATCGTTGCAGCGGATTTCAACCTGGAGCGGCGATTTAACCTTTTCGTAACGATCTAGAGGCTCTGTATCATCGTATGAATCTACCAATCCCCCCGCTGCTCCCACTTGCGGATCCTCGAAGACCGATGTAATTTCCAACAGCCACATTGAGTCCACGACACAATCTGAATCCACGAAGAGCAGTGTTTCGCCATCTGCTTGCCTTGCACCACGGTTGCGGCACGCTGACGCTCCCTGCCTCTTAGTCATGCGTTCCACCCTTACGGGAAAACGACTGACCACGTCGACGGTTTCATCCTCGGAAGCATCGTCTACCACAACGATCTGCAGCTTCTCTTTGGGGTACGCGACCTCGAGAAGAGACTCGAGACATAGCTTGATTTCCGCGGCCCTGTTGCGGACCGGGATGACAACCGAAACAGTGGCCAGTGGCTCATGCACTGTTGCGCCGTAGCTCTCCAAAAAACCCATCTTTTCAAATCGATAAAGTAAGTGGTCCAACGAAGTCTCAGCGAGCGAAGGGGTGAGCTTAACCAGATTTTCGGCCGATCGAGGGCCCAAATCTTCTAGGTGGCGGAAGATCTCAGTGAGACCTGCTCCTAATCGAAGTGCCTTAAGCGGGTAGTTCCGCAGCAGGAATGAATGAGGGACTCTTTGTACCAGTCGTACACCTGTGGCGAGCTTGTAGGTTCGGGTGCCCAATCGAGCACTGATTGTGTCAATTTTCGACCTGTCGATATGGCCCTCCATGCCAAGACTTTCCGGTGACATTACAACAGACCTTTGTCCTTCAGGAATTGAATCATGCTGCGTGCAAGGTCGCCAGGTTCGGCTTCCAGCAGAGCCCCATCCTTTTTTGCCTCGTCCCGGGAGAGTAGAAGCCTGATGCGCTCCACCGCGGGAAGTTCGCTGTCGGGAACGGGAATCCATTTCGGCCGCGGCTTGGGCTCTGTCACCCGACCTAGTCTCACCGCCGGGATGAGGTCGGCGCTTTCAAGAGACAGATCTTCGCCGTTCCAAGTAATAATCTCTTTATCGGCCGCTTTCAGCATGTCCCGATGGCTCGGATAGCGGGGCTCGCACAAGGTCCTTTCCACGCCGACAACAGCAGGCAATGCGCATTCCAGTTCCTGTAACCGACCTCTGCCTAAACTACGCCGGACAAGCATTGTTTTTGAATTTGAGGACAGGTTCAATCGCACAGTGGATGACAGATAGGGGTAATCAAGGTTGGAGGCCAAATAGCACCCCACTTGTCCTTGGGCCAGATCGAGAGAACGGGCCCCGCATAAGACCAAATCAGCCGAAATTTTCCGAACGGCTTTGCTTAACACTAGAGCTGTCGTTCGGGCGTCTATAACACTCCATTCGGAATCATAAAGGTGAACCAGTTTGTCTCCGCCAATGGCCAGGGCCCGTCGAGCTTCTTTGTCGAAGAATTCCGGACCGGCCGACAGGATCCACACTTCGCCTCCTACGGCGTCTTTCAACTGTACGGCTCTTTCAAGGGCCACCTCGTCCAGCGGGTTATTCAGGCGAACAATGTCATGGGCGGCAACAAAGTTTTTGTCAGGACAGAGTCCACTCCTGGCATAAACAAAGCTGATCTGCTTCAAACAAACTGCGATCCTCATAGGAATGATCTCAACGCCTCCCGCACGAATTTGATTCCAAACAATGAATCGTCCCTTTACTCCAGCATGGGAGCGCCTTAGACGTCAGATTTCTGATACTCACTCGGAAAGCTACAGGGATTCTCGAAAGTAATCACAAGAATGAATGATTTGATGGTGACGGGAATTTTGCTTGGTGGGGATGGGCATCTTGCCCGTCCTTCCCAATAGACAGGCTAGAAGCCTGTCCCACCAATCTAAATCTGGTGCCGAGATGCATCATGCACAATGACAACTTTTTCGAGAACCTCCTTGCACGATCAACGGGTGACCATCTCCACAATCTCGATCACGTCTAAAACCGTTTGCGGTCCAGGACTCACCTCGCCTAGGCCATCCTCTATCATTGCCACACAATAAGGACAGGACGTGCTGACCACCTCCGCGGCAGTTTCAGCGCATTGTTTCGCCCTGAGCACGTTGATTCTACTACCAGTTTCATGAAGCCACATTCGGCCGCCACCTGCTCCGCAGCAAAAAGTGCTGTCCGCTGTGTTGGGCATTTCTTTCAGCCGAGAGTCGCATACAAGCCCGAGTATTGCCCTTGGGAAATCCGCGAGCCTGTTGACGCGGGAAAGGTAGCACGGATCGTGATATGTCAACTGCTTGCTGAACTGCCTTTTGGGCCTCAAGAGACCGTTTTGCAGGAGCGATGCAGTCCATTCAACAGCGTGGATTACCCTGAAGTCAGCCCCGAAATCGGGATATTCGTGAGCAAGAGTGTTGAAGCAATGAGGGCACAGAGTGACAATCCTCTTGACTCCTTGAACTTTGAAGCGCTCCATGTTTCTCTGAACCAATTCCTGAAAAAGAGCTTCCTGCCCGAGTCGCCGAACGGGGTCGCCACAGCAATTTTCTTGTTCGCCGAGAATCTCCATCCGTTGTCCGGCCCTATTTGCAAGCGCGATGAAAGCCTTTGCCACCTCGCGAGCCCGAGGATGAAAAGAAGCCTGACAACCCACCCAGAAAAGAAAATCCTCTTTATCGCCGCCCTCCACAAAATTCTTTTCTAGGCTTTTTGCCCATATTGTCCTTGAAGCACGACCATATCCAAAAGGATCGCCGTAAACGTCGATGTTTCTCAGGAGTTTTATCGCTTCGGGCGGGACTTTGCCCTGTTCCAGCACCAATCCGCGGCGTAAATTCATCAGCTTGTTCACATGTTCTACCCCCACGGGGCAAGAACTCTCACACGCGTGACAGCTTGTACACGCCCATATTTCCTCTTCGGAGATATATTGTGACACAAGCTCCTGACTTCGCGATGTGCTGCCTTTTCGCCTCGTCTCCAGCGCACAGTTACCGATCTCTTGAATTATCTTCATGGGGTTCAGGGGCTTTTGAGAAGCGTACGCCGGGCAAGAGTCGCGGCATTGGCCGCAACTAACACATGCCTCCGTGTCCAGGAGGTCTTTCCAGGTCAGATCGTTTGCGGTCGTTATGCCCAGCGGCTGCTCCGAATTCGTACAGCATGGTACCAGTTTCCCGGCAGGTCCCAGCCTGTGAAAAAACAAGTTGAGCGGCGCAGTAAAAATGTGGCGCAGCGGACTGAACGGCATAGCGGCTAACAGGGCAAAAACCAGGCCGAAGTGAACATACCAGGCTATGGCGATCGCCGCTGGGGACGGGGGCAAGACGGCAGCCAGTGCCCAACCGACCGGATGGCGCCAGATATCTGATTCCGGAGCGATGGAGATTCGGAATCCTTCGGTCAGGAAGCCCGTGAGCACTATGAGAACCAGTATGACGAGCACCGTCAATCCAGCAAGTCCTGTTGAAGGAGATGCGTCTAAAGGCTGAAACCGTCTCCGTAGGGCATAGACAACCCCGCCCAGCAGAGCGAGCCCGACAATCTCCAGGAACAGAGATGCAAACCCGGCGGCAAGTGCGGGAACAGGAGGATCGAATTGCAGAGCCAGTACGATCAAGCCCGGTATCAGTACACCCAAGAATATAAAATAATGACTGAATCCAACGCTAGGACGGCGAAAGACCCTTCGCTGGCCTATGGTGGCCCACCACAGAGCAACGAGTCTCCGCCCGGGTTTGTCCCACCGTCTGAGGGATCTGCCTGACATCCAGAAAAGGAGGCGATTCACCCACCCCCAAAAAAATACCACGATACAGCATCCCAGAAACAGCGGGTATGCCAACGTCCAAATCGTTGCGGAATCGGATGCAGTCTGCCATCTGGTGGGGTGCGGGGCCCCTATGAGAAAGCGGGAGCCTGGGCTGGAATTGTGACATTTCGTACATAAAACCCCGGCTGGCGGACTCGATTCTCGATGAGCGACGTGCTTGAAGTGACAGGAAAGGCACTGATATCTCGAATACGGTCTGCTGGCGTCTGCCTTTCCGTGGGCTGTGATGCGAAAAACCCACAGAGACTTCAACAAGGACCCGGCGCCTATCTGTTCCGGGTGGCAGCGGCCGCACGTTGCAGCGATCCGCTTAGGATTGAGCGTCGAGAGGGGGTTTTCCGGAGGGAGCACGTTGTGCCCGCCGTGACAGACTGCACATGAAACCGGTTGGCCCATTCTCCTCGGGTGAGAGCTGACCTCGGAATGGCAGTCACCACAGACGGCGGCCGAAACGGCTTGGCTCTTCTGATGCGCCTGAGTGGCCGCAGTCGGATGACACGACAAGCAAGAAACATTTCGGCCATGAACCGAGGACCGGAGGGTGTCGATGTTAATTTCAAACTTACTCTTGCCGCTCCCGGCCAGATGACACGCGAGGCATTCTTGATCGTTTCTGGCGGCATAGGACACCAGGCAACAGAACTCTACGGCCATCACGACACACGCCAAGCACAAGCATCTCCAGTTCATGAGCCTTGCCTCTCAAATTCTTGGGCGTCGTGCTTGTCCTGTTCGAGCAGCCTTAGCAGTTGAACTAGAACATCTCTTCCGTATCCGACCAGGCCCAAATCGGAAAACCGGAATATCCTAGCCTGAGGATCTTTGTTTATTGCCACTATAGTCTGCGCTTCTTCTATCCCGGTTGTGAACTCGTTTGCTCCGGAAATTCCCCATGCGAATAGAAGTCTAGGGGAAACCGTTGTGCCGGTCTGTCCGATTTGTCGCTCAAACGGTAACAGACCCGAGTCCACCACCGGTCTGGTCCCTGCCATAACGCCGCGAAAGATGTTTCTTAGTTCGTGCAGTTGTGGCAAGTCCTCGGGGGCCATTCCCCGCCCGAATGCAATGACTGTTTCCGCCTCCCCAAGAGTCACAGCTTCGGGATCTTCCTGAATGACTCGCAGCAATTTCACTCGATCCGATTTCGGAGCAGATAAGGGATCAATCTGAACCAACTGTGCGCTTCGATCGGGCTCCGGTCGAAAGCGGCTTAGAGCCTCGGGGTCCCAGCATAGCACCGAGACGCCTAGGCCGGACAGAAATACGTGCTGGTGCAGTCTGCCTCCTTGAATTGACTGCACGGCCCGGATGCCGGCTGTCGGATCCCATTGAGCGTCGGTGCAGTTCGAGACCAGAGGCGAATCGAGCTCTACAGCTACACGAGGAGAGAGATCGGCTGCCCATCCACTTCCTGCGAATGCGACCACCGCGACATTGACTTGCCGCGCCAGTCCGGCCACGGTTTCTGCCACACATTCAGGCAGGCTGGAGCTTGGGTCAGAGGGGCAACGATAAACAACGCTTGCACCGAATTGCCCCAAAACCGAAGCGGCATTGTTCTCGGGGCCAAATATCAGGGCCTTCACCCCGTCCGCAGCGTGCGGAAATAACGGGTAATTTCGAGAGTGCGCCACTAATGCCACCGAGGCAGGGGTTACCTGTCCCGCTTGGGTCTCGCACACGACAAGAACGCCTTTGGCTTCCGGCGACGTAGCCTCCGGCATGTTCTCAGCCATTATATTATTCTTCCGATCATCCGGCCTTCCAATATGGCTGAATCAAGCTTGCGGGGCGCAACGCAGTCCCCGATTCTGTACAACTCGTTCACTTTCCCTTTAAGTGAAAAGTACAAGTGGTCCACTGATTGATTTCTCGCTGCAAACACAATGTTGTCGTGATCAGCAAACTCCAGAAATTCGCCTGAATAAACTTGCACACATTTGATGACCGTTCCCTGTATTTCCAGGACAGCCACATCATTGGTGAATGTCACGTTCTTGAGTGCCAGGCGCCGCCGAGACAAGTGGAAATCCTGCAGAGGGCCGAGGTTGCTCCCGATAGAGAGGGACGGCGTGAGAATGTGAACTTTCTTTCCTCTATCGGCCAGGAATTCAGCGGTAGCGTTACAACCGTGATGCCCGTCCATGTCCACGATGACCACCCGTTCACCCAAATTCACCTCTTCATTGAGCACCTGCCATAGGTTTACCGCCGTGGGCGGCCCGTATTCGCCGGGAAAGGGCTTCTCTGGGGGGGTCGAACCGGCGGCAACTACAACCGCGTCGGGATTTTGATCCAGCACCATTTGATCGGTTGCAGCAGTCAGAAGCCGCAACTCGATGTTGGCAAGCTTCGAAACCTGGCCAATCAGCCATCGGCTGACGCCTTCTATTTCCGACCGGCCCGTTGCCTTGCTTGCTATCAGGATTTGGCCCCCCGGTTTTGCACCCTTTTCGAAAAGGATCACCGAGTGGCCTCGTAAGGCCAACACTCGTGCCGCTTCCAGACCGGCAGGACCAGCCCCTACGACCACAACTTTTTTGGCGCGATCCGCGGGCGAGAGGGTATCCGATCCGAGCTCTCCTTCTCGTCCCACTGCGGGGTTCTGAATGCAGCTCAAACCGTGCCCAAGCCCCATGCGACCGATGCACCCCTGATTGTCGGCTACGCAATGTCTTATGTCACCCGTACGGCCTTCTCTGGCCTTGTTGGGCAAATCGGGATCGCAAATCAAAGCTCTTACCATCCCGATCATATCTGCATGACCGTCCGCGAGTATTCGTTCAGCCAGATGAGGATCGTTGATGCGATTCGTGGCAAAAACCGGGAGCGTAACGCCGCTCTTTATGGTGGAGGCCAAAGGAACCGTGTAAGCTAAAGGTGTGTGCATGGAACCTTCTACGAGGTAGAGATTGTAAAAAGTCGCAATGCTCAGATCCACGAAGTCTATGAGGCCGGTGGCTTCCAGCCTTCTGGCTATCTCCGCCGCGTCCTTGACGGTGAGCCCGCCGCGCGGATGCATTTCATCGGCATTCAGCCGCACTCCCACGGTGAAATCGCTCCCTGTTGCTCTTCTAACTGCCTCAATCACCTCGCGACAGAAACGAAATCTGCCGTCGAGATTGCCGCCGTATTCGTCCTCTCTGCGATTGGTGAGTGGTGAGAGAAACTGCCTGATCAGCGAGCTATGCCCAATCTGAATCTCGATTCCGTCAAATCCCCCTTCGCGACAATGCTTAGCGGCTCCAGCGAAAGAGCGTACGCACTCCTCGATCTCTTCCAGTTCCATCTCTTTGCACCACTCACGAAATATGGGATCGAATGTCTGTGAAGGTCCCCATACTGCCTTCCGAGTGAAGCTCCCATCCCCCTGAGAGCCGTTATGGTTGAGCTGGGCAAAAATCTTGGTTTCGTACCGGTGGATAGTTTGTGTAAGCCGTTTAAAGCCGGGAATTACATCAGGGGCAAAAGCGAAAACCAATTCTTCGTAAGGATGGTCCGAGGGGTGAACCGAAAGCTCCTCGGTTACAATGAGACCGGCCCCGCCTCTGGCCCTCTCGCGATAATAGTAGACGTGCTTTTCGCTTATTTTGTTGTTCTCTCCAAAGTTAGTCAGATGAGCGGAA
Source organism: uncultured delta proteobacterium (assembly GCA_963789265.1). GTDB lineage: Bacteria > Desulfobacterota > Desulfomonilia > Desulfomonilales > Desulfomonilaceae > CAWBBA01. Next base: position 2,579,361 of record CAWBKB010000001.1, read on the forward strand.
AAGCTGATTCTGTTTGCGACCACCACAGAGCCCAGTCTGAGAGGCGAGAACAAGAGCTTGAATTCAGCCATCTAATGGTCTCCGTGGTTTGGCTGTTTCAGATAGCACGTGCAATCGTGTAGCCATCCATAATGGCTGTGTCGATTTTTCGAGGTGCAACGCAGTCACCGACTTTATAGAGGGCCGGTACTCTGCCTTTCAGTTCTCGGTAGAGCCTGTCTTCGCACACATTGCCGAGAGCCAAGACGATGGTGTCATAATCTGCTGTTTCAGAAATCTGTTCCGTGAACTTGTCTGCCACTACGGCGCGAGTACCCCGAATCTCCAGGACCACTGTATCAGGGATAAACCGGACGCCCTTCTTGAGCAATCTTTGTCGGATCAAGAACAGGTCACCGATCGGAGCCAGATCCATGCCCACGAAAGGTTCGCCGGTCATGATGTCCACATTTCTATTCCTGTCTGCCAGGAACTCCGCGGTGGAAAGAGCTCTGTAATGCCCGTCTTCATCCACGAGAAGAACTTTTTGGCCGATCTGATAGGTGCCTTTGAGCACATCCCACACATTCAAAACCGTTGGTGGGCCGTATTTTCCTCTGACAGGGCGCGGATCAGGATACGATCCGGTCGCCACAATAACCACGTCAGGAGACAAGTCTATTACCGTAGCTGCGTCGAGAGGAGATCGAGTCAAAACAGTGACCCGCCATTTCTCCAGTTGTCTGGTCAGATTCTCGATTACGCCCCAGATTTCACTTCGGCCCGGACCTATCCTTGCCAGTCGCAGTTGGCCACCGGGCTCATTTTCGCTCTCGTATACGGTAACATGATGCCCTCGTTTGGCTGCTGTAAGGGCCGACTCGAGGCCCGCGGGCCCGGCGCCGACGACAATGACCCGTTTGCTCGAAGTTCCAGTAGAGCTGTGCTCGCCGAGACCGAAAGTCTCTCTTCCTGCTCGCGGATTCAGAATGCAGGAGATCGGTTTGATTTGGGCGACCTTGCCCACACAGTTCTGATTGTCCGAGACGCAGTAAACGATCTCGTCAATTTTGCCTTCATACAATTTCCGCGGAAGCCAAGGATCGCAGATCAAGGGTCTGACCCAACCTACAAGATCCGCCTTGCCCTGCTTCAGCGCTTCCTCAACCCGCTCCGGAATGGGCATCCTGTTTCCGGCGAAAACAGGCACGGAAACAGCCTGCTTCAGCGTGGACACCATGTCCAAAGTCAGGGCCATAGGGTGGTGCATGGATGCCCTGGCCTGATGGAAGTTGTAATAGGTTCCGACAGTCGTGTTGAAAAAATCAACCAAGCCGAGAGATTCCAATTCCCGGGCAGCATTGAGAGAGTCCTCGAGCGTCAGCGCATTCCAGAACATTTCGTCCAGACAAAGCCTGATTCCCACGGGAAAGCCCGTTCCTACCGCTTGTTTCACACCCTGGAGCACTTCCTCAGTGAGCTTCATTCTTCCCTGGAAATTGACGCCGTAGCGGTCTTGCCGGTGATTGGTGAGCGGCGAGAGAAACTGCCGCAGGAGACTATCTTCGCCGACGTCTATCTCTAACCCGTCAAATCCTGCCTGTTCGAGGGAGGTTGCTGCTCGTGAAAATGACGCAACGAGCTCCTCGAAATCGCTGTTTTCCATGGCTTTGCACATCTCGCCATGGGCTATGTCGGCCGTAGGCTCCGGCCCCCAGATAGGCATCCTGCTTATTACGCCTTGACTTTGAAACCCGCGGTGAGTGAGCTGTGCGAAGACCAGTGAATTCTGCTCATGAATCCGCTCTGCCAGCTTTTCGAGCCGCGGTGTCTCACTACCTCGATGCAGGTGAATCATTTTCTCGTAAGGTCGATCGTTCGGGTGGATGCTGAATTCACCGACGATTACGAGGCCGCAACCGCCTTTGGCCCTTTCAGCATAATAGGCGATCAGCGCATCGCTAATTGTTCCTTTTCCTGCGAGATTGGTTCGATGGGCGCAAAAGGCAACCCGGTTGCGGACGCGAGCACGTCCAAGATTCAAAGGCGACAACAGCGTCTCAAACCGCATGCTCTGCGCCCCGCACATTTTGTGAACTTTGGCATTGCACCAGGCATTCCGGATCGGCCAACCCCAATTCGCCGTGGCCATGGTAAGCCACGGCCGGACAGCCGCCCCGGCATGTCTCAAACCGGAAGCAGGTCTCGCATGACTTGACGTTCATCCCGCGGAATGTGGCAAAAATGTTCGAACGCAGCCAGATTTCGCGGAACTTGAGATCGCGTACATTACCGGCGAGGAATTCTGGCTCTTGCAAGAACGCACATGGATAGACGGAACCATCCGGAGAGAGGCAACAGGTCAGCTTTGCGGCTCCGCAGATATCAAGGCCCATTCTGCGCCTCTTTTCGGATGTCAGGCTGAAGAAAGAGTCGCCGGTCAACACCTGGCAGTGTTGATTCAGCCAGTGAGAAAAACCCTCGAGCTGATCTGCGTCAGGCGCCATCTCCTCCTGGCAATCTTTGCCTCTGCCGGAGGGACGAAATCTGCTGATTCTCAAGTTCGTACCCATGTCTCGGGCCATAGCATTGAGCGTGTCTATTTGAGGAAAGCTCCATCTGGTCAGGACAGTGTTTATGCTGAACTTGATCCCCTGCATAGCCAGGTTTTCTACGGCCTTACGTATCTGCCGGTACGTCCCTCTTCCGCGGATCCGATCGTTTGTGGCCTCGTCCGCCCCATCCAAGCTGACCTGCAAGTAGAGACCTTCTATTTCTGCGAGCTCCCGGCACGTTTCCTTGTCGAAGAAGGTCCCGTTGGAGCTGACGCATGAAACTATGCCAAGCCGTTCCGCAGCACGAAGGATTTGAAAGATGTCGGGCCGTAGAAAAGGTTCGCCGCCTCCAAAATTAATTTGGAAGACCTGGAGTTTCGCAAGTTCACTCAACACATTGAGGGCTTCTTGCGTGGAAAGCTCATTCCGCAAGGGCTCGCCCGCATTCGACAGACAGTGTCTGCACTTCAGATTGCACCGCAGTGAAACTTCCCACGTCACGTTGACGGGCGCGGAGAGTCCTTCACGTGCCAGCCTTGCAAGCATGCACTACTCCTTTTCTTTCCAAACGTTCCAGCGCCCTTTCCAGAGCCTTGACAATCTCCCGGCTTACGTTTCTTATTTTACACCATCGTGCCGGGCTTTGTCTTGATGCAAAGAATTGCGGAGTAAGCAAGTCGCCCGATGATAGGAAATAGAGGCGCGGCCCATTGCGATCGTAAAAAAGGAGTCCCGAGCGCTCGTTTCTCACCCGCACATTAGGGGCTAGCACATAAGCCGGTGCGGGTCCCTCCAGCGACTCAGTACACACCGCAAATTCCATCTATGGCTACCTCTTCGATGTCAATTTCGGTGAAGGTCAGATCCTCCTTTTCTGCCTGGCCATCGGCACGTTCATCTGTATTCGTATGCTCAGGTATGGTTTGTTCGGTTTGTTCCATTGCGGACCTCTTTACTAATCAGTTAATCAGATGAGCCGCCCTTTATTCGGAGCCGGCTCTGGCCACAATCTTTCCCTCTTCTTGAGGGAAAGACCGTTCGCCAGCTTCTGAACTTGCTACAAATGGCGGGGACGCAGGATACGAACCAATTCCTCCGGTGTAGTTTAGGCTACGCAAGATGTCCGGCCTGAAGTAAAGCTTACCGGCTTCCAGGTTTATCCGGAGCACCTTCAGCCTCGCCACGCCATTCAGCACCTGGGATTCCCGGATAAAAAGCTCTGTTTCCGTCGGCTGCCCTGAACCGCCGGACCTGCTGGAAGCTCAGATACAGGATCGCATAATCTCCTTGATCTGTTCAGGGGTGATGTCGCGAGGATTGGCTTCCCGCGAGAGATCGTTACTCGCCCATTTAGCCGTGTGCTCGATGTCGGCTTCGGAAAAATCAAAGGTGCTCAGCGGGACCTGTGGAATGCCCACATCATTGCGGAGCCGTTCGATCTCTTCCAGGGTTTTCTCCGCGGCGTGGACCGGGTGCATGTGCCCCACATCCAGGCCCATGGCCTGACCGATTTCCTTGAAACGTTCCGGGACGGCCACCACGTTGAAGCGTTCCACCGGAATCATCATGATCGCGTTTGTGTACCCATGATGAAGATCCTTGATTACTGACAACATGTGTGCGGTTCCGTGAACCATACCCATGCCTCCACCCATGTTGTAGGCCATGGAGGCAATGAACTGTGCCCAGGCCATGTTTTCAATGGCCACATCGTTGAACGGGTTAGCGTAGGCCTGGCGAATATTCTCGCTAAGGAGCTTGATGGCACGGAGGCCGACAGCATGCACGTGAGGCATATTGAACCGGCCGATGGTCGGCTCCATAGCGTGACAGAATGCATCCATGCCCGCCCAGGCAATCATGTTCGGGGGCTGTAGCCTCATGAAGAGGGGATCGTTAATACCCACTGAGGGCCCCACTCCAGGGACCACGAGGATTAGCTTGTAGACCCACTCTACGTCATTGATGATTGCAAAGGCCGTACCCTCCGCCCCGGTGCCCGTGGTCGTATTGATTGCCACGTGGGGGATTTGCACAATCTTGTATGTGGGTATGCGGGTAGTGTAATGCGGATCAAGGAAAGCGCAAAACTGCCTGAGGTCGGTGTCCGGTCCTTCATTGGTCATCATAATGCGAATGCCCTTGCCCGCGTCGTGGGCGCTCCCACCCCCGACTGAGACAATGCCGTCACACCCTGCCTCCTGGTAGACCTTGGCCCCGGCCTTGCATTCGTAGTCCTTGGGATTAGAGGTAACCCCGTCGAAAAGTGTCACAGCCACGCCGGCCGCCTTGAGTACTCCTTCGACCTCTTCAACGATGCCTGTCCCTCTCAGCCCGGTGGTGACCAGTAGGGCGTGCTTAATGGCGTAGGCCTGGCATTCTACGCCTGCCATTGTATGCGCACCCCAGCCCACAATCCCGCGTGAGTGTTGGTGTACATAAAGCAGTGGGAATTGCTTGCGTTCGAAGTTCATCGTATTACTCCTTTTCTGACAGAGGCGCGGCCAGTACCTCTTGTCTCGAGCCTTCACTTGAGGATCTGGTACCAGGGTTTGACAGCTTGGCCTGTCAGATCCAGATAGATATGTTTAGTAACTGTGTATTCTTCCAAAACCATTGTGGACAGATCCTTGCCCCATCCGGACTCCTTGCAACCTCCCCACGGCGTCTCGCAGAATAATATGAGATGCTCGTTTACCCACACTGTGCCGGCTTTGATCTGGGAAGCTGCCACGAGCCCCTGCGGAATATTCTTGGTCCATACCGAAGCGCACAAGCCATAGGGCGTGTCATTGGTAAGTGCAACCGCTTCTTCCAAAGAACTGATCTTCACTAATCCAACTACAGGACCAAATATTTCCGATCTCATGAATTCCATGTCATTGGTACAGTTGCCGAAAACAGTGGGCGTAACGAAATATCCATTCCGAGTCTCCGGTGTATTCGGACGCTCTCCTCCGCAAAGCAGTTTTGCCCCACTTTTCTTTGCAGATTCCACGAAGGACTCGATTTTGTCCCTGTGGGCCCGGGACGCGACCGGCCCCAAAACTGTAGCGGGGTCCATCGGATCGCCATAAGGTAGAGTCGAAGCGGCTTTCGCTAGTTTTTCTGCAAATTCGTCATAGATAGATTCGTGGATATAGAACCGGCTTGCCGCAGCACATACTTGACCGCTGTTGAAGAAGGCTCCGAAAACAGCCCCCTCCACTGCAGAATCAACATCTGCATCCGGCAGAACCACAAAGGAATTCTTTCCACCCAGCTCAAGTCCCACCTGTTTGACGCTGTCACTTGCGATGCGCATTATGCGCTTGCCGGTCGCCGTATCGCCTGTGAAACCTATCTTGGCCACTTTCGGGTGTCGTACGAGAGCTTCTCCGACTATGTCTCCGGCGCCGGTAAGGACGTTTACCGTGCCCGCGGGCGCTCCAGCTTCTACAAAGATCTCTGCAAGCTTGAGAGTGGTCAAGGGTGCAACGGACGGAGGCTTTACGATGCACGTGTTGCCGGTAACGAGGGCGGCTCCCAGTTTCCAAACCACCATCAGAGCAGGGAAGTTCCACGGAGTTATCAAACCGACCACTCCGTGCGGCTCACGCACAGTCATCGATAGACACCATGGACCGACAGGCAAAGTCTCGCCGGTCAATGACCGTGCAATACCTGCGAAATACTCCAATTGTTCAGCGCACATGGGCACATCGAAATTCATCGTTTTACGTATAGGGGACCCCTGCTCTGCAGTTTCGAGCATTGCAAGGGCCTCCTGCTGTTCCATGATCAGTTTGGAAGCTTTGTAAAGTATCTTAGAGCGATCCGTCATCGTGCGGGCTGCCCAGCCCGGCGCTGCTGCCTCTGCAGCCTGGACGGCAGCGTCCACATCGGCAACTCCACATTTGGGGACCGTACCAACCACCTCTCCATTCGCGGGGTTGGTGACTTCGAAAGTTTCACCGCTTGCGGAGGATACCCATTGACCTCCGATGAGAACCTTGTAATCCTCTGCCATTTTGCTCTCCTTTATCGGCGCTGGAGCAACATCTTGGCGCTAACTCATCTTCCAGACGAGCCTTCCAAGTTCTGCCCTTGAGAGCGCCGACACGTCTTTAATCTGTTACGCAAACCGTCTGTCTTTAACGTCTTCGATTTCAGCAAACTGGAACTACAATTGCATTCCGTCTACGTTTACCGTCTCCCACTTATCCGGTTTTCCAACAGTCCTGGTTGCCCTAGGCCGTTTAGCGTTTATCCCATGGAGGTGCCAGCTTCACCTTCCACTTGGCCAAATCAAATGGGTAAACCATTTGCTGCTTACCGTCCCACCACTGTGAACCCGTGCTCGTGAAAATGGCCACTCCATTGCTATCGTATTTTACCGGTCCCATGACCGTATCAAACTTGTTGGAGAGTACCGCATTCCGCACTTTGGCTCCGTCTAAAGTCCCTGAAGCCTCTATGGCCTTGAAGAGAGTCTGACACAACGCATAAGTTGCTCCCACGGAAACCGAATATTTCTTGAACTCTTTGAAATATTTTTCTCCGAGTTCCTTGGCCCCGGGGTAAGGGAAATCCATTGTCCAGAAGCCGTCACACAGGACATACTGGGCATCTTTGTCCAATGCCTTCCAGAACTCCCCAGCCCAGGTGCCTTTCCAACCGTGCATGTACGGCACGCTGAAATTATTTTCCTTCATTTGTCTTACAAAAGTGATGCAGTCTGAATCGGAAGTAAAGATGAGAATCGCATCTACTCCGGCCGTCTTCGCCTTGATGATTTGCGCCGAGTAGTCTCGAGAGTCCACGGCCAGCGGTTCGTCCAAGGCAAAACTGTAACCGTGCTTTTTGGCAATACTTCGAAACAGACCTGCGAACGCCCGACCGTCGGAGGTGTCCTCCATCAACAAAGCCGGCTTTTTAGGCCTGGTAGCTGCCGGAAGGGTTTCCCAGATTTGGAAGGGCACCGAACAGGCCTGCTGCAAATCAAAGAAATATAGGGTAGACCACTTGAAATGGTGCTCCAGCCATGGGGGTACCAGACATATAGACGTATGGTAGTACTTGTGATACTTCTCGGCCGCGATACACCCCGGGATGACGCCGAAAGGAGCGGCAAAACCGCCAAGGAGCATGTCAACCTTATCGACCTTGATCAATCTTTCGACCGCCTTACCGGCCTTTCCTGCATTGGACTCATCGTCGGCTACGATCAGTTTCACCTTGAGTTTCTTCCCATACTGCTTGACCAAGATGCCGCCTTTGGCGTTGACATCGTTAACCGCCTGTTCATACGACCACTTCTGCTCTCTCCCGGCACTGGACAAAATACCGGTCATGGGCAGGTTAGTCCCGATCAGGATTTCAGTCCTGTCCTGAGCTTGGGCAGGAAGACCCAAACCATAATCCATCATCGTTGCCGTCATTAGTAAAACAAGCAACACTTTCCATACCGATGTTTTCATGCCGTCTCCTTTCCACATTGTGGACCATGCTTAAGAACGAATAGTCGACCTTACGAATCCGGAACGCTGCTTACTTCCACCTGCCTACGCGGGATGAGGCCCATTATCCCGTCCGGCAGCCACAAGGCTAAGATTATAATGAACGCCCCTGAAAACAGTGGGTGTATCCGGGGTAAGTGGAGACTCGTAAAATAAAACAAGCCTGACAACAGGAAGGAACCGATGATTGGACCCGACAAAGTGCCAACCCCCCCGGCGATACACATGAGGACCGGGAAGAGTGCCCATTGGAGTCCAAAAGCATCGTCCGGCGTAACCTGAAAGGTATTATATGCGTAAATACTCCCGGCTAGACCGGTCAACGCGGCACTCACCGCAAACGCAAAAATTTTGTACCAGAGCACCGCTACCCCGCAAGCTGCAGCAGCTTGTTCATCCTCCCGGACACTTATCAAAGCTATTCCGAAGCGGGACCGCCTGATGGCCCAACTGACAAGAGTGGATCCCACAGCCAGTCCTAAGGCGATGTAGTAGTACGGCATCATCGAGGAATAGGAACTAGAGGGCAGTAATAAGCCAGTTGCGCCGCCCGTCGTCTGACCCCCTTGGGTAAAGATTACGCGCAAGATCTCTCCCAGCCCCAATGTTCCCAGTGCAAAGTAATCCCCTCGGAGTTTTGAAAGCAGCGGGATACCTACCAGGATAGCTAAAACGGCCGGCGCCAGAGCGGAAATAGTCATTGCCCTGACATCAAGGAATCCGACCCAGCCTGCCATCCACGCTATTCCTGTGGCATAAGCACCCACGCCCAGAAATGCATTCTGAGCGAGCGAAACTTGGCCGGTGTACCCTGCTACCAGGTTCCAGCCCTGAGAGATGGTCACAAAAAGAAAGGTCTGAAACAGGAAAGTGACGGCGTACGACGCCTCGACGTCCACCGTCAAAGGAAATACGATGAACCCGATGAGTAGGAGCAACCACAAGCCTTTTGTCCAGAGCGTTCTGTCGCTAAGCACTACAGTGCACCTCAAGCTTGACGTGAAAGACTGGAAAAGAGCCCTTCCGGCTTCACCATCAGGACTATCAAAAAGGCCAAGTAGGATATGGCATTGTTCCATATCCCGGGGAAAATGTAGGAACCCGCTGACTCTATAACTCCGAGGAAGATTCCTCCTAAAAACGTTCCGACGACGGAACCTTTGCCACCGATAACCACAGCTATTAGAGCCTTGAGGCTGAAGATGAATCCAAAATTGGGATTAAAAGAGTAAGATGCAGCCGTAGCCATGCCGGCCATGCCGGCCAGTGCAGTTCCTAGACCAAAGGTTATGGCCTTGACCTTATGTGGGCTTATGCCCATTAGAGTCGCAGCCTCCTGGTCTTCTGTGGCTGCACGCACTGCCTTGCCTGTCCGAGTCATCCGCAGCCACAGGCTGACGATTGCCGTCGACGCGACGGCCAAAGCGAATACAGATAATCGTGTAAACGAGATCTGCAAACCCCAAAGCGACAGCCCTAAGCTGCTGTATGATGTACGGACAGCTCTGGTGTCCGGCGTCCAAACCACCGACATGAGGTTTTCCAGGAGAATCATTAAACCAAACGCGATGAGGAGTGACGAATTCTTGTTTGTGCTGGGCACTCGTCTGAATAAGAGGTGGTAAACGGCCAATCCGAGCACCATGAACCCGGGCAACACCAGAACAAGGGAAACGAAGGGGTCGATCTGATACAATCGAGAGAGGAAATAAGTGAAATATGCGGCTAGAATCATGACCGACCCTTGTGCGATGAAGATGATCTCCATGGAGCCAAAAATCAGGGAAAGGCCGATACCCGAAATCCCGTACATCGAGCCGAAAAGGATTCCATTGATCAGAAGCTGAAAGAAGACAGTCGTGTGGCTCATTTTTGGTCGGCACCGATTCCTAGAAATGCTTTTTGAACGCCAGAGTTGCCCAACAGGGCTTGGCTAGGCCCGGAAAGGGTGATTGCACCGGCGTGCATGACGAAGCCTGCCTGAGAAATCTCCAGGCTCCGTCGCGGTTTTTGTTCAACCAGCAAAACCGTGATTCCCTGATTGTGCAAAGACTTGATCACTTCGAACATGTCCTGTACTACCAGTGGAGCCAACCCCAGACTGGGTTCATCCAACATCAAAAGACGAGGCAGGCTCATAAGGGCTCTCCCAATAGCCAACATCTGCTGCTGGCCGCCCGAAAGCACCATTGCCGGTTGGCGCAGTCTTCCCTTTAGGGCAGGGAACAATGTCAATACTCGATCTATGGAGTCGGCAGTCTTTCGGCGAGCACGCGTAGAGTATCCGCCCATTTCCAGGTTCTCCAGAACCGTCATTTTGGTAAAGAGCCGACGACCCTCGGGGACCAGGGAAATGCCCAGTTCCACAATACTTTCCGCTGATAGACCATTCAGGGTCTGACCCATAAACTTCACTTGCCCCTTACGAGGACGTATTAAACCGGAGATAGCCTTTAAAGTGGTACTCTTACCCGCACCGTTGGCCCCAACCAATGCCACGATGCTGCCCTCCGCAACGTGAATGGATATGCCTTTCAACGCTTGCGCATCGCCGTAAAAGACGTGTATATTGGTCAGTTCTAGCATGCGCCTGCAAGCCACCCGCTTCCCAGATAGGCATCGATAACCGTCTCGTTTTTGGCCACCTCAGTTGGGCTTCCCTCTGCTATTTTGATTCCGAAGTCTAGAACTATTATTCGATCGGACAATCCAAACACCGCTTCTATATTGTGTTCAACCCAAAACACCGCCATATCGGTCTCTTCGCGGATTCTACGAATCACTCCGGTCATAGTCCGGGTATCAGTGTCACTGAGGCCGGCCATTGGCTCATCCAAGAGAATTAGATGAGGGTTGGTGGCCAGCGCTCGAGCCACTTCCAATCGGCGACGATCGGAAAAGGTCAGTCTCCCCACTAAGGTATTCGCCTTGTTCCTCAAGCCCACGGCATCCAAGCATTCGATAGGTTCCAAACCTGGCCGCTTCTGCCAGAGACCGGGGCCGAACTCGGCCCCTAGCCGAACGTTTTCAAGACAAGTCAGGCTCGCGAAAACCTTCACCAACTGGAAGGTTCGAGCAATTCCTAGATGACATATTCGGTGTGCTGGCAATCCTACCAGCTCGCTTTGACCGAGCCGAATAGAGCCGTTGCCCGGAGAAGAAATACCCGTAATGAGATTGAACAGAGTTGACTTGCCCGCACCGTTGGGGCCGATCAGTCCCACTACCTCTTTTCGGCCGATCTCAGCGCTGAAATTGGTCAGCACACGGAGCCCACCGAACGATTTGTTCACATTTTTGATGGTCAACAGCATGTTGAGTTGACTACAGATTCATATAGATCGTAGGGGATCGCAGTTTTCCGGTCTGCTGAAGTTTATAGGGGAAGCAATTTCTATGCCGGGGACAGTTGCAGAATTGTGAAGTTATTTCAAGTTATTGGGCGGGAGGATGGTGTTTCCGTTCATGCAGTCCTGTTACTTTTTGTGCCAATGTCTAGTTCAGAGTTTCACAAGACCGGTGCCAATTGCAAGATAGCGCCATCGCTGCCGGCGGACCGTAGTTGACCCCGCGTCCCGCGGGGAGGCCGGTCCGACCGATAGAGGGTCCTGAATGCGCGACCGTATTTGCGAAAACCAGACCCAAGTACTCCGAATGTGTTCGGATGCGTGATACCAGTGCGCCATCAAACAAGTGACAATCCCCGCGAGGATATGGTGGGCATCCCGCGTTCCGCGGGATCACCCCGGACTTCGATCCGGGCTATGTAGTGGCGGACCCGCGTGTCCGCCCGGGGCAGACACATAGGTCTGCCACTACAATTGAAGCCCGCGTACGCGGGCTTCACGACAGGCAATCACGCCTAGGCGTGACTGCCCCACTAGAAGCACGATATCACTTGCCTGAAAGCGAATCGGCATGAGACCTAGAAACCGCATTCTGGAAGACGAGGATTCAAATGGATCTAAGCTCTCACTGATTCACGACCATCGTCCCGGGCTCGCCTCATGACGGTTGTGCCACCTTTTGACCCACCGGATTTCTCGATGTTACCAATATTCCCAAAACTAATGTTTCCTAACCCAAGTGAAACCGACGCATTCTTTCATAAAGGGACTTTCGGGAAATCCCCAAAGCTTTGGCCGTGAGCGAGCGATGACCATCAAACAGATTCAATGTTCTTGTTATGAGTTCTCGTTCCAATTCCTTTAAGGTAATTCCTCGTCCTGGCAGTCGATTGATAAGTCCTGGAAAATCTTCATCCTTTGAATCGCCGGCATCGCGCATGTAAGGTGGTAAGTCATTGAGAGTGATTTGCCCGCC
>CAWBKB010000002.1:0-4137 GCA_963789265.1 uncultured delta proteobacterium
ATACGCCAAAAACGCCGCTTCGGCAAGCTTGAGGGAGGCGTGGGGAAGTTAACTGTTTGACAAAACATCGGGCACGTTAAGGTGAGGGCTTTGCGTCCAAAACGAGTTTGAATGTCAGCACATCGTCTACGTACGTAGATTGAGGTGTTCGCGTGGACGTGATGCCGAATTCTGATGGAAAAGTCCACTGAAGCGCAGGGACGCCGACGACTACTTGCGGGGCCGCACCAGTAACCTGACAGAAGAGGGCCGGGACTGCCTCGGCTGAAGTCTCAACTGAGTTTGCCAGCCCCTCTATTCCCTTTATTGGTCACCCGAAGTGGCCGCAACCCGCGGACAAAATCGCTATGATTCGCCTCCAGTGTATAGGGTACCGTGACCGTTGCTACAGCGCGGACTCTCGGCCCGGCGTCCTAAGAGCATTGCGTATCGGATTCTCTCGAACACACGCCGGCACCACAGGTTCCCAAAGAACAACTTTTCAGCTCGCTCTTTCTTTGGACCGCCCCACTGCTCGCTACTGAATTTGTACCCTACCGGGAGAACATGGCTGGCGGTCAGTTTTCATGCCGCCAAATGATTCAATTGCCGGCCATCAACCGATATCTGAAGCGTTCTATCAGCCCTCTCCAAAATGTACTCCCGTAATAGAATCGTTCAAGCCACTTATTTGATAAAATGCGGCCAGCCAGCTTGCCCAATAGGCCATATCTGCGGAACATACGCTCTATAGATTTCCGATGTATTTCTTCGCGCATTTTATGGAGATATCCGGTTAGCCGAATTCTCTCTGCTGCAGGCAACTCGGGGGTTTCGAATATCGGCCGTTTTTCCCAAAATGATGCGTTGTTTAGATATTCATCCGGTTGCCGAAGGAAATAATTATGCTCCTTAATCCAGTTGTACAACTCCGTGCCCGGGTAGGGAACAACGTTGTTGAAATGCACCTCCTGAACGGGATATTTCCGGCTTAACTTTACCATATCCTCCACATCCTCAGATGTTTCCGACGGATTCCCGATGATAAAAAACAGCTTGAGGGTATATCCCAACTGACAGGCGTTCGCGATTGCACTCTCGATATCTGCCATGGTTTCGCCCTTCTTGACGACTTTGAGCATACGGTCATTTCCCGCATCCACACCAAAGGCAAGATATGTAAAACCCACCTCGCGCATCCTGGATAGCATTGCCCTGTCAACCCGATCAGCGCGAATACCGTTTGAGCAGCGCAGCGTGAGCCCACGGAGCTTACGTCGCTCGATTTCGTCGCAAATTGCGTAAACGCGTCCCTGAATCAGGTTGAAATTATCATCTTCGATATTGAACTTCGTATAGCCCTTCTGATACCAGTATTCCAGTTCGTCTCCGACATTGCCGGCGCTTCTGACATTGTACTTGGGTGAAAGGACATGCCGGGCGCAAAATGTGCAGCGATAAGGGCAGCCCCGGCTGGTATAGAGGCTGACTTCTCTGAAATATCGATTCAGTTCAAACTTTTCGAACCGAGGCCAAGGAATTTTATCCAAATCAGTAACCGGCTCTCTTTCCGCAGTGCAGACGATGCGGCCGTTATTCCGGTAAATGAGCCCTTTTATTTCTTCTTGACCAGGCCCCCCCTTGCACAATTCCACAAGGGTTCTTTCCCCATCGCCAGCAACGCCATAGTCAATGGCACAGCATTCCTCAAGCACTTTTTCTCTCAGGATTGTGACATGCGGCCCGCCCACGACTATCTTAATGCGCCTGTTGTATCGTCTTATTTCCTTGAGCGTGCCGTAAAATCTCCGATAGTCTCTCGTGATCATGGTCATGCCGACCAAATCGGGTTGAAAGCGGTCAAGCTTGCGGTGAAGGCGTTTTAGGCCGCGGCTCAGGTTCATATCGATAATATCGAACTCTATATCTTCATTTCGCAACGATTCCGCCAGATACCCCATTCCGATAGGAGCCGTTAATCCAGGCCATTCGACATTGTGCTCCGGATTAATCAAAAGAACTCTGCTGAATCTCACGCTGTTCACCTCCGCTGCTGTTGAACCCTGGCGGTACTTCAAATTGATCTGTTCCAAGCTGTCGAATACGTCGCGCTGATTGCCCAATAATCATGAGCCTTTGCGTTTGACTCCTCATGAGGGCGATGGGAGCTTCCAGGCCCGGCTTGTTTTCTTCAGCCACCTTCTCCCCTTTAGGTAGTGAGTAAAGCCTGGAGCAATGTAGTTTTTGTCGGGGCAATCAGTCTTGCGGTACGCACTCCCTGCGTAAACCTCAAAATCTTGAAGACACCTGACCAGCAACTCGGTTCCGAGCTTATGCTGCCTGTATGTTATGGTTCCCAAAGTGTCATCCGGATTGAATTCCACTTTTTCCTGGAGCAGTATTCGTCCGGTATCAACTCCCTTGTCCACGAAATGAATCGTCGTACCGACCAATTCTGGCTCCTTGTTGTATATCGGCCAGAAAGATCCGTATCTTCCCCTATATTGTGGTGCATAGCCGGGGTGCAGGTTGATGATTCTCCCCTCGGCAGCTTCGAGAATGCATTCTTTCAGAAGAGGAGCTCCGCTCACAACAACAAGCTGGGGGGCTTTTGCTCGTATGAAATTTCTGACCTGATCGGAGTTGATATCCAATACTTCAAGGATATCGATGCCTTTCCTTTCGATGTACTGGCTTGGCTTACTGCTGAAGAACTCCTTCGCAGCCTTCTTATCTCTTCGCTTTTCAACGAGCCGCCGATAAAGAACCAACAGGGCTTGATTAGCCACCTTAATAAGACCCAATTGGGGGATTCTTTTTCTTAATACGTGGGCCATACCATATTCGCGGTATCGCGTCCCGGTGGGAAAGACAATGCCTTCGATCTGGCACACATCCGCCAGCGTGTTGATTAGCCAGATATCCTCCGGCAATTTTGTGGCTAGTATTACTACTCTAATCTTTTCAGCCATTTGCCCTCCCGAGAAAAGCACGCTCAGCCTCCCGTGGAAAACTGATGATGACACTGATCTGTGTCATCGCGGTCCTCGGTATCAGATCGTCCGGGCGGCACCTATCGCGGTTCGAGTGCCGCCACCTCCTCACCCATGACTAGCCTGGCAATGACAGACGTGCCCGCTTGCACCCTTTCTCCGCAACCGACAACGACTTGAAGACCCGACAGGCTCGGGAGGAACAGGTCAACCTGAGAGCCGAATCGAATCATGCCAATTCTATCCCCCCTCCGAATCTCGCTGCCCTCCGAGACGTAGGGAACAATCTTGCGAACCAGGTGCGATGCTATCTGGACCACCCCTACCTTGAAGAGCGCATTATCAATGACTGTCAAGGCTCTTTCGTTCTGAATCAGAGCTTCTTGTTTCTTCAAGGAGATGAAACTTCCCGGGATTCGGTGCACCAGACAGATTCTGCCATCAATCGGCGCGCGGTTCACATGCACGTCGAAGAAATTCATGGAGAGACCGATTAGAACTCCCTCGCGCGGCAGGATGTCGGACCCGACGAAGTCGGTCAGCGAGAATGTCCGCCCTTCCTTTTCGGAATAGGCGATGCTTCCTTTTTCGACCCGTTTTACATAAATGACCTTGCCATCGGCAGGAGAAACGATTCCGCTGCCATCCCCTGGAGGGACTCTTTCGGGATCCCTATAGAACCTCCAAAGCCCGAATGCCACAGCTAGGCCACCCACGCACGACAGCTCGAGCACGAATACCTCAGGCCAGCTCACGGTAGCAATCCCAATGATGCCGCGCACCGTAAGCCCGGCTAGCAGACCAATCACACATGAGGAAGGGACGGTCAGTCGTTCGGGAAGCTCCGCCTTGGCTCCAAGCGGTAGAAGGGTTAGCAGACTCAGAACCAGACTAGAGCCGAGCATGACCCACGTCATTTTTAGAACCCCTTTTTCCGCCACAGATACGGCAAGAACACCTCGAGCTAACCCAGGCCTACATTTGGCCGTTCGGAGCCAACCTCTTGACAGGTCGGGCCGGAACGCCCACAACCACCGTACGGTAGCTGGACATATCCTTGGCTAAAGCCTTGAACAGCCGCTTAAAAACTTTGCGAAAGTACACGAATGCTATACCAAGGGCCATCAGTCACCTAATAAAAGCCGAGGTCTCCAAACCGTTAAGT
>CAWBKB010000003.1:0-1161987 GCA_963789265.1 uncultured delta proteobacterium
GTATGTTCCCACGTCGGCGGTCGGGTGCTCGAACTGCTCCAAGGTATCATAGCGTTTGTAGCCCACCGCGTCTCCGACCAGGGAGACCTTGCGAAAGAAGCCGCGAAGAATCTCGTGGCCGGCCGTCTCCGCCTCTTGCAAGAGCGCGTCCTCGGCGATCTGTTTTTCGGGCAGGCACTCCTCGATCCAATGCCGTGCCTCGGACTCCAGTGCCGGCTTGGCGGACGCCCCCGGATAGCGATCGAGGATCGCCGCGGCCGCGGCCAGCCGATCACCGAGCTGCGCGGGGAGTTTGCCACGCAACGCGGCCGAGGCTTGCTCCGCCGCGCGGTCCCGATCGTTCGCTTGTTCCTTCTCCTTGAGGGAACGGAGCGTTTGTTCACACCTTGCCAGGACCGCGCGTTCTGCGTCGTCCCAGATGCCCGGATCCGGGTATTTTTCCAGAAAACCGGCCAGTGCCGCGGCCTGCTCGGCGGCCGTCGAAGCAGCCTTGTAGCGTCCCCACGCCTTCTCTCGGTCGGCATGGAACGTGGCGCGAAGCTCGAGCTTCCGCACACGCTCGACGACCTGGGCGTCGAACCGAGCGGCCGTAGTTCGTCAACCATTGCTGGTATTCGGCAACGCAACGCTCGTATTGCCCGGCGCGGAACGCGGCGGCGATCTCACGCATGCGGGCGACAGCCTCCGATTTCCGCTGGTGCTCGGCGAGCGTGCCCCGCAGCGACCGCGATCCGCTCGTCCAGCAGGGCCGCCAAGGCCGTGTTGCTTTCCTGCCCCGCCGCGCCGACTTTCTCCCGCAGCCGCTCCATCTGGCGGGCGGCCATGGCCAGGCTCTCGGTCTCGTCGCCGGCGGCCAGGTGCTCGGCAGCCAGCGTGTCTTCGATCGCGGCACGCGTTGTGACCCACCGCGGCCAGCTTTCCTTGAACGGTTGAAAGACGCTTCCCGCCGGCGCCTTTTGCAGTTCCGGCAAGTTCTCGCCCGCAAGAAGATCCGTCTCGATCAGGCGATCGGCCAGCGGCTTTTCCATTTGGATCATCGCACGGCACTTTTCTGCCGTTGCGGAGATATCCGGTGCATCGTCGGCCGTTCCGCCCGCCGATCGCCCCTTCCTCCGCCGAGCGCAGATCGACGAAGCTCCAAACCGTCAATGCGAGCAGAGGCGTGCAAGCCAGGATGAGGATCAGCACGGATTTCATCGTTGAAAAGGCTCACGATTCTCCGCAGATTCGTGGGCGGGTCCCGCTGCGCTCGGCCCCATACGAACCAACTTTAGCCTCCGGCGGCCAAAGGCCGGTGTTTGGAGCCTGAAAGGCTCGAACGAAATCAGCCCAAGGCAACGCCCTGGGAATCAAAGCCGAATGCAGTTTACGAGCCC
The DNA here is from genome assembly GCA_963789265.1 of uncultured delta proteobacterium. GTDB lineage: Bacteria > Desulfobacterota > Desulfomonilia > Desulfomonilales > Desulfomonilaceae > CAWBBA01. The sequence continues at coordinate 1,377 of CAWBKB010000003.1, forward strand.
TGAAAGGGTGTAACAACGGCGGTGGAAACATCAAGCTATTGTCCGAATGATGAGAACGATTGGGGGCCAAGAATGGTGCGAGCACAAACCGGCTCCATCCGGCTTGTCCGAATGATGAGAACGATTGGGGGCCAGAAAAATGGTGCGAGCACAAACCGGCTCCATCCGGCTTGTCCGGATGGTGAGAACGATTGGAGGCCAGAGCAATGGCGAGAGCGCCAAACCGACTCCATCCGGCTTGTCCGAATGATGAGAGCGATTGGGGGCCAGACAACGGCGCAGGCACCAAACCGACTCCATCCGGCTTGTCCGGATGGTGAGAACGATTGGGGGCCAGACAATGGCACGGCACCAAACCGACTCCATCCGGCTTGTCCGGATGATGAGAGCGATTGGGGGCCAGACAACGGCGCGGCACCAAACCGACTCCATCCGGCTTGTCCGGATGGTGAGAACGATTGGGGGCCAGACAACGGCGCAGGCGCCAAACCGGCTCCATCCGGCTTGTCCGGATGGTGAGTACGATTGGGGGCCAGACAATGGCCGGGCGCCAAACCGACTCCATCCGGCTTGTCCGGATGGTGAGTACGATTGGGGGCCAGACAATGGCACGGGCGCCAAACCGACTCCATCCGGCTTGTCCGGATGGTGAGTACGATTGGGGGCCGGACGGGGTTGCACGCGCCGTCTGGTACTTCCAACCTGGCCGTCAATCCGGTTCACCATCCGGGCAAGCTGGATGGGGTCCTGGCACGGGTGTGGCCGAGCACTCTGGCCGTCAATCCGGTTCACCATCCGGGCAAGCCGGATGGGGTCCTGACACGGGTGTGGCCGAGCACTCTGGCCGTCAATCCGGTTCACCATCCGGGCAAGCCGGATGGAGTCCTGGCGCGGGTGTGGCCGACGCTCTGGCCGTCAATCCGGTTCACCATCCGGGCAAGCCGGATGGGGTCCTGGCGTGGGTGTGGCCAAGCGCTCTGGCCGTCAATCCGGTTCACCATCCGGGCAAGCCGGATGGGGTCCTGGCGTGGGTGTGGCCGAGCGCTCTGGCCGTCAATCCGGGCAAGCCGGATGGGGCCGCCGCGCCGCCTACTACTTCGGACACTGCAAGCGTATGGCTCATTTTCAATGCAAATATCAATAATTCATGCGCAGTCATTCGGCGTCCACCTTGGCCTCCTTTTGGAGCAACTGGACGCCTTTCGGGCCCAGATCGAAGTAGATGTCGTATTGGCAGTCCTTCTTGACCAGCAACTCCAGCCAATCCGTTTCGGCAATCGGTCGGTCGTCCCCATCAAGCCTCCGGGGTCGAATCGCAAACATCGCCTGGATGCGGACCATCTTCAATTTGCCGCGAAGATCCTTCGCCGATATTTCGTGGGCGGCGAATCGTTCGAGTGGAACCTCCGAATTGTTACCAAAAACATCGATCCTCCAGCGGACGACGACACGGTCCTTGTAGGACGTTTCCGCCAGCGGCTGGCCGTTGATGCGAATCTGAAGCGGGTCCAGCCGCGCGATCACATTCGGCTTCATCAGCCGGGACTCGCTCGGCGGAGGGAATTTGCCGTCGATCAACGGAAGGCCCGTCGGACCCAGCGCCGGCTTGTCGGACTGGACCGGCTTGGCTTCCATCTTTGCCACGGGCTTTGCCGGCTCCGCTGCGGGATTCTCCGCAATCCGTTCCTTGGAATGCGGTTGCCGAGGGCCGCCATCGTTTTTTTCGGGCTTGGGAGGGGAGGATGTTGCCGGATCGGGCGTTTTCTTTTCCGGTGGCGACGGCTGTTGAGCAACGTCATTCGCCGCCTCTATTTTCGGCTCGACGCCTAGCGGTTTGGCTGCCGACGGCGGTTTGACGCCCACGGGCTGTTGCTCTCGTCCGGTTCCGCTTTCTGGTTGTTTCAGCTCCTGCCCGACAAAGAAGGTCAACAAAACAATCGCGCAGGCGGCGGCCCCAAGAAGTGAGAATTGGGTTGGCTTGTCCTGCCACCAGGGTTTTCGTTGCGACGGTCGGATAGACCGCACGGGTTGCGTTTGGATTTCCACCGACAGCGGCTCTGGGGCGGGTGGCGGGACGATAACGATTACGGGAGCGGTCTTGTCCCGCAATTTCGCGTCATACGCGGCTTTCTTCACGGGGTCGAGCAGACAGACCCTCTGGATGACCTCGCCTACGCTTTCTGGGCGGTATCGGATGGTCACCCGCTCCACTTGTGTTACCTGATTGGATCTATTTGCGAAAACAACTTGCCGCCAATCCCGAGCTTAATATGGGATCTTCAGGCCTGCCAGAGTCAAGACATCGACAGTTACTATCGTCGTCTATGGGACGGTATAATCCACGAAAGGGGCAGGCAATTACTTCACCTGATGACAGCATGTCCCTTTGAATGGCCTGAATCGGGCTTGCTCGCCTCCCTTGACCCCCAAGGATATTACCGAGCGGAGTGTGTCCAAGCGCTGAGAACGGTCAAACATCTAACTAAGAAGACCGCTCTAGGCCTTGTGCCTTTTCATCCCAGCCTTAGGGAATTTGTGCGCAACGGAACCGACCATTCGTTATATTCGGATCTCTGCCGAAAGCAGGCGTTGGCGTGGCTGGCAGACCCCTGGTTCACCAGAATACTTGCGTTGGTCACAGGAGTGGCACCTCCGAGCGGAACTCGGCGATTCCACGGGATTAATTGACGGACCCTGCCGGTCTTGGGCAATTGACGCAATCATCAAACGATACAATGCTAATGATGTCTTGAGATTGTTGTCGCGATCATGTCAAGAAGCTCTAAAGGCCGGCAAGGTACGTGACTACCTTCGAACCGCTCTGCTGAGAGATTATGTGGACTGGACCTACGAAGGACATGAGGAAGCCTGGACCAAGGTTTTGGAAGCACAGCTCGTTGTATTGAAGAGTGATGGCTCGATTACTTCCTAGAATGCGCAAAAGTCTGTGGTATTTCCAGGCAGGAGAGCTAGTCACTCTCGCAAGAAGAGCGCGCCTGGATGGCGACTCCGGGCTGTCGAAAGAAATCCTAGACCACCTCAGTGACAGGATGAGACGATCCGCTCACCGTGGCCACTCCACCGGCTATCGGGAGGAAATGATTGCCGTGGCGGCTAACTGCGATGCTGTGGATCCCAGGAAAGTCATGGAGTACATCGCAGCCCATAAAGAGGCAGGACTTTCCCTTAACCTATTGGAGGTTCACGCATCGGAGCTACGGCGGGCGAAAAGGCTGGATATTTTTCGGAAGATTCTCACTGGAGACTTTGAGGAAAAGGAAAATCAATTACTGGTAAGAGAAGCGGCGCTCTTGGCCATGGAACTGGGAGTAGACACTACACTCTTGCAGAAACTCGGCTCTGTAAAGGAACCAGTCATGGCCGTACTTTTTGCCTTGGTTCCGTGTGAAGAAATCTCGTGTGACGGGGTCGATCTTCCGCATTTGGTAATGTACGGCAAGCGTTTGCGGGACATCTACGGTTACGGTAGCGCCATCAGAAAAGGAATTGCCAAAGACCTCCACTCGACTTTCTTCAGTCTGTGGGCCAATCATCTCTGGGGAGTTTCCGACAAAAACGAAACTTGGCTAAAAAGTATAGGAACATATGCATATGATGCACGATTTCTCAGGGAACTAGACGAAATCGCCCGAGAATTGGTTGGAACAGTCAAGAGCGGCATAGTTCCAGGCATAGGGTTTGTCTTTGAGCGGCTCCGAGACTTTGAAAAGCCTACGCCGAATTCAGCCGCGGAATCTTGGGATGTAGTGGAAGGAATAAAGCGGGCTATGACGAGAATAGCGCTGGACCTTCTCTGTCTGGGCGGTCTGAAGGGAGTAAGGCCTCAGATATCGGCCTACGAGATTGATCTGGCATTCGACGGCGGATTCTGCAACTGGGGCATATGGACAGAGGAGTATCTTCCTCGCGGACGGACATGGATGAACAAAAGAGCAGCCAAAGCTCTGTTGGACCGCACCGAGCCTTTGTTAAAGAACCGCATAGACACCTTCCCAGATCGGGCCGAGATGTTCAGTGAGATGGCTATCCTGGCGGCTACTCATGGACTTGATCAAGATGCTGCTCGATATGTAGAACAGACAGCGTCAAACCTGCTGGGCTATGGATACCGAAAGGACGTCCTGCTCTTCGCTGCTCTTGATTCAGTTCTCGCGTGCCATAATGCTGGGGCCATAAGAGCGAAAGATCATGTCTGCAGGCTCGCACCGGCGATAGCTCAGGTAACGGAATTCACAGATGGAGCTATGACGTATCGGTTGCCGTTCGAACTGGCGGACACTTTGGCACGTATGGACCGTGACCTGCTGATGAAATACTACAAGTGGCTACTTCGGGAAGAGCAATATTCGGTCGCGGACCACGCTTTTGGCTCATACCTGAAAGTTTGCGACTTGAGTTCCGACGTGAGTAAGAGAGTGGCTGGCACGGCCCTAGATACCGATTCTATAAAGATACTTCAGGAACGCCACACACAAGGCGACCCCGATGTGCCCACTGTCTTGGCTGAAATCGCAGCTTATCTGGGTGAATTACCTCGATTTCCCGAGGACGTTCCGCCAACCCACACGCCTATGCCTGACAACCATCGTGACAGCGGAGCCAGGACCACATCCATAGGGCTATCCGCCAGAGCTTTTCACGGATTATTTGAGAGAGCTATGGAATCAAAGAGGCCAAATCCATTGGCATCACTTGCGAATTGAGCCGTGGCTGACATTTTGGGTCGGTCAAGGGGAAGCGGAAGCGGCTTTCAGAGTTATGGAACGATCAATTCAACGAGGTGAGAAGTTCAGCTTTTCTGATGACCTGTTTGAGATCGCGGCTGCATCTGTAGGCGAACCACAGGCTTTCGACTGGCTCGTGAGGTCTCATGCCCAGGAGCACGGATGGCAGCATTATTGGCAAGATGTTGAGAGGGTGAAACCCCGTTGGCAAATTGTGAAAGATCGTTACCGTGAAAGATGGCTCGAATTCATGATCAAGTCCATTGAGTTAGAGGATCGAGACCGCCGCGCCCCGTGCGGCAAGGAAAAGATTGAGCGGATGGTGCAGTTCTGCATTTTTATGGAAGAAGTCGGCCTGGCAGAGGCACTGACGGAAACTGTGACCCAATTTGTCTCCGAGATTGTGTCGCCTCTAGACTTGAAATTGCCCGAATGGGTGCCGGAACATGTGTGACCGCTCGCCCAACCTTGAGTTCTTGTTAGCGCGTTTGAGCCATCCTTCAGGTATGGTTCGGGAGCGCACCTGCACGGCCATCGCCCGACTTCTGGGGGAGGGAAACGCCCATGAAGACGTGTGGTGCCATCTTAAGGCTTGGATGGAATCACAAACCTTGGAGAGTGTGGCCACGCATGTGCTGTTGATATGGGTTAGACTCCGTTCGGAAGATCCCTCAGCGATTATTCCCGATTCGACAGAGTTGATATCTGCTTTTCCTCGTCACTCGATCTTGTCGTGGCTTCTCATCGAAGAGCTATACGGTACGGAACTACCGCAGCCGAATTGGAATGATTTTTTCTCCCCAGGACTTGCGAAAACCTTCAAACCTGAAAACTTCTTCCTGGAGCGGGGAAAATACTTTATTCCTCAGATCTATATTACCACGGCCAATGAAATATCCCGCAAAACAGGCTGCCCCTTTCTGGATCAATGGGGATGGGAGTGGGAAATACTCTTGCGCACCGAGCAGTTGCATCCGGACAAACGCGTCCTGGAATTCCGTGATGGCGCTAATTCTGGACGACATGTCTCCTATGATTTCAAGCTTAGTGAAATATTTCGATCTGCATATCTTCGGACGTTGGCATGGGCGGCGGCCGAAGGTTTTTTGGACAAAGACTGGGCGCGGATTCATGCTGCAAAATGTTGCCCCATAGATGTGGGACTGTGGAAAGTGAAGATGGGGCACCCCCCCGAGTGGTGGCCAAGACTGCCCGATCAGGCTGGAACCTTTGACCAGAGCGTGGAACTGGTCATAGCTCATCTCGGCAACCTCTGGCAAGAACGAGAGGCCGCTCTTCCAAGGGACTGGCAACTTGCCCAATGCAACGGGCTGATTAGGGGAAAGGGAGTTCACGTCGAACTTGAGATCTACGCTGTTTTCCAGCGTTGCCTCGGCCCTGTTGCTCCGGACCTCAAGACCATTCTAGAAGACTGTCGGTGGCGAGTATTCGATCCTATCGTCTATGAATCTCTGGTTAAATTTTCGGGTCGCCTCTTACGCTGGCCTCACGAAAAGAAAGCCAAACGAATGGAAGATTGGGAGCTAACTCCTGCTTTCACAAGAGTCGAAACGCCAATTGCGACCGGGTGGGAATGGTGGCGACACTGGCGTCAAGTGTGGGCTCCTGCCCTGACCGTCATGGGCGACGAACTCAGAATTGAAGTTTTGCCCGACGGGATAGACTATGTGGCCGGACAATATACCCTTGGGCAATGGAGAGATTGGGCGGCCGGACTTCGAGACGTACGAGATCGAAATTTACCGCCGGAGACTGGGCAGGTGCTGTTCGTACGCGGAGATGCAGTTGACGCGTACTGTGAAAAAACGAAATCAGCTTTTTGTTGGATCTGGAAGCTCACCGCGTATCATAAGAAATCAGCTTCGGAGGATTATAAGGAGATATCCTTTGAAGGCATTTTCGGAGCTTCAAATATCATTGTCGATCGAAAATGATATGGCCCAAAACGAATCAATTTGCATCATCGGACTGTTTCGTGGATCGGTAGAGTCAGCTCGCCGAGCGAGGACAAGGCTTTCGCCGGTCTTAAGCTCAGATCTATGTTGTTTCCGGATCGATTGCGTCACTACGTGTTCTTCATCTCAGGAGTCAGGGCCCAGGAGCCGCTGGGCATTAGGTAACGTATTGGAATCCATGAGTTTCCCTCGGCCTAAAGCCCACGGGCGCTGCACTTTTGCCTAAGCCTGGGTCCAGAGCGGCTGGCTGCGTGCTTTACATACTCGAGAAATAGGTGCCACTTGTTATGTCAGAGATATGGTCCCTTTTTATCGTTGAAGGGTGCAGAACCAGATTCCCGAAGCGGAAAGCCCCATACTGATGAAGTACAGCCCGTAGGATTCGCAGAAGCACATAATGCGATATAGCCCGGAAATCACTACCTAAATTGATTGGTCAGCGTTGACCGGCACTGAACAACATGCTATGTTTTTTGTTGACCCTTTTCCAATCCATTCGCGGTTGCTTGGAAATGCCTCGACACATGTAAGACCGCGAGGCAATTCATGCCTTTGTCCTGGTTCAACAGCTTGCTGGCCTCATTGGCGCTCCTCTTCTTAGTGTTCGTCTCTGCGCCTTTGAGCGTCCTTTGCGCGGAAGAATCCTCAACACGAGTCCGAGCTGAAAATACCTTCTTTTCGGGGTGTAATCTTCTTGCCCAGGGCAATGTGTCTCAAGCGATACCAGACCTGGAAAATGCAGTCGAGTCCGACCCTGAAAATAGCAGATACCGTCAGGTACTGGCCGTAGCCTATAACAACCTGGGCCTCAGGCTGACTCGCCAAGGAAACGTCCGAAACGGCATCCTTTTCCTGGCCAAAGCGTTGAATGTTGTCCCCGACGACAAAGGGATACGGTCCAATTTCGTTCAGGCCGTTCGTCAAGCGGTGACAGCGCCGGAAGAAAAGATCACGGTCGAGGATAAGGTGGCTTTTCTGAAGCAGGTGATCGAAGTAGAACCCGGAAATACGGCCATTCAAAGGGCCTTAGCCATTTTCTTGAACAACTCGGGAGTGGCGAAAGGGAGAACAGGCGATCATGAAGAGGAAATAGTTCAACTGACACAGGCATCGTCTATAGATCCAGAGAATACGAAGATAAAAAAGAACCTTGCCAATGCCTATTACAATCTGGCGCTCACCAAACGCGAGGCGGGTGCTTTTAATGACCAAGTGAATCTGCTCCGGAAAGCGCTGGTATTATCCCCCAGAGACCAAACCGTCATCAAAAGCTTGGCCGCAGCCCTATCGAATCTGGCTGTAGTAAAGGGGAAGGAGGGGGACATCTCGGGGCAGATTTCTCTTCTCAAAGAATCTTTTGATCTGTTTTCGGGAGATGCTGTCACGAAGACAAACCTCGCAGCCGCTTACAACAACTATGCTATGGCTGAAAATCCTGAGATGACCCCGGCTGAACGAATGGCCGATCTGGAAATGTCACTCAAGCTGGACCCCACGAATGAGATCTCGAAGAGCAACTATTGCAACGTGGCTATGCAGGAGGCCATGAAGGAAGCCAAAGGCGGTTCGTTCAACAAGACGATTGAAATTCTGAAAAAAGCCGCAAGGGTGGACCCTGAGAACAAAACTGTCCAAACCAAATTGGTAGAAGTGTACGGCAATCGGACTCTCAAGAAAGGTGGGAAAGACAAGCATCGGGAGAAGACTCGGAATTCATCCGAAAGTCCCCATACCTGCCGACTGTTGAAGGAGTATCTTAAGCGATTGGTCGCAATTTGCTCTAGCTCCACCGATGCGGCTTTGGACTCAAAGCTCGCTTTGCTGAAGGCACACTATCAAAGCATGACCGTGCAGATGAAATCTGCCGAATTGAAAGCCGCATTAGCCAAGTACGAGAAAGTCTGCCGCTGTATTAACAGATCCCGCAATTCAGGAACAAGCCTGAATGTCATCTATTCCAGGAACTTGTGCGGAAGCCCTTCCACCAAACAGATGCGTATAAACATGGTGAACAAGTGCCGGGGACGCCGGGCAGCCGGCTTACATAAGTAAAATGCCTTTCACGGTTAAACACCTCTGCCAAATAAGCTTGGGACTCTCAACCTGTGCGGCCTTTCCTTCTTTTTCAGGCCGATTTTCCCCTTTACTTCTTATTCAGCCCTTCCTCAAGGTCTTGCCCAACCTTGAAAAACGGCACCACCTTTGCCTCGACGACCGTTTTTTCTCCCGTTTTGGGGTTCCGACCCACGTACCCGGCGTACCGCCTTACGGTAAAGGAGCCGAAACCCCGTATTTCTATCCGATCCCCGGCCACGAGGGAACGGGCCATGGTATCAAACACCTTGTCCACTATCTCCTCGGCCTTCCGAATCGGGAGGTCCATCTCTTTGCTCAGGGCCTTTGAGAGATCCGATTTGTTCATATAGAATCAAGTCCTATGCCGGTTTACTTCTTCTTCGCACCAGCTTTCTTTGGAGTCGCCTTCACAGCCTCCTTGAGCTCCTTTGCCGCTCTGAAGGCAGGCGCTTTTGTAGCGGGAATCTTGATCTTCGCCTGGGTCTGAGGATTAACACCTGTCCTCGCCTTCCTTTCCACCACCCTGAAGGTGCCGAGCCCGGCCAGCCTCACCTGTCCCTCTTTCTTGAGAGCTTGTTGTACGGAACCTGTCAGGGACTTCAGCACTGCCTCTACCCCCTTCTTGGGTACGTTGGACTCCTTGGTGATTTGGTCAACCAGTTCAGCCTTGGTCATGACAATACCCTCCTTGATACTCATGAAATTTGTAACACGCGAAAATCGTGGGATTTGTTTTCCCTATATCCACAGCGAAGGGGATAGTCAAGAAAAGATGATGGACGACATCATTAATAACGGAGTGGTTTTGCATGGGGGACAAATCGTCGGTTGGGGAGATGTCCGGCCGGCGGAACATTGAGACGAGCGGTGGTGTCGAATGTTAACCGCTAGGCCCTAAGCGCCGAATGCGCGTACGTCAAGCCATACTAGCGACCCCTACGGCTGCACCCTGCCCGCGGATATACGCCTAAGCCACAAGCTGAACGTTTATCGTACTGGGCGGGGCCAGGCGTTAGCGGAACCCTTGAGGCCATGCTCAATTTCTTGAATCCACGTCGATAGGCCGCGTTCTTCGGACCGGCAAATCTGTAGCAGGGAACGCCGCCAGTGACCACGGAGACCTTCACGATACTGTCGAAGCTATAAGCTCTCGCGCTCCGTCCAGAATCGAGGTACGTAAATAGGTGAAGCGTACGGACCGAGACGGGAAAGCTCGTATCTGACGAGAAAGAAGATTCCCTCGTGGTTCCTATGGGCTGTTTTGATTTGGTCATTCTCTCACGCCCCTTAAAAGCCCGTATAGCATAGGTGTCACTTTGACAAAGCACCTCTTCGCGAGTCCCTCGTTACCGGCTGCTTAAACCAATGACCTCGGCAAAGACTCTTCAAACTCCCCCCTCCTTGTCCAGAAATCATGATTCACCGCCCCTAAGCTACGCACTAATTGCACTACATTGGCACTTTGCGATACCTTTCGACGCGTCATCACCACTGCTACATCGGATTGATCACACGTAACTCACCTACCTTGCCGTAATATTATGCAATTATTGACAAAAAACCACGAAAAGTTTTTGCTTTCTTGACCAATTTGGGGGAAGCTAAGGTTAGCTACAAACACCAATTAAATAAGGATGTTGACATCAAACAATAAAGTGTGTGCCAGGCGAGCAAACGAGGAAGTCGGGCGGTAAGACTCCGTCAACCCCGAAACGCCGACGAGGGACAATGATCCCCACGACCCGGTGAGAAGAAGGGGACAGGTCAGGGAGACGCAACCTGGCCGATGCAAGCCAAATACAACCTTCGCCAGATACACATGGGAGCCGTTCGGCTCCCTTTCTCATCAGGCAGGACAATACAATGAATGCAGTGAACAAAGCAGCAAAGAAGGTCCTGGAAATACTTACACAGGGACTGAACCATCCCGGGGATCACAAAAGACTCGACAACTCCTCCGGCTCTTTCATGGCTGTCTCTGTAGAGCACATTGGATGGTGCGGCCATGATCCTCTTTTCAGCGTAGCACACTATTACAAGCAGTACGGCGATCTGATGCGAGATCCGGAGATGATATTTCTCCGACAGGCTGGAGAGTACTATCCTGTCTACTTTAGACAGAATGGGCTTCCCTTTGAGGAGCGTTCAGTCGTTTACGACAATGATGGGGTGATTCGATACTACCCGATGCTACAGAGGGAGCACGCCCGCTTCGCCAATACCTGGATGCGTAATATCAAGAACCAACAGGGTTTATAGAAGAAAGGAAGGCAGATTATGGTCGCGATCTCTCCGAAAGGATTGGATCTTGAGCGTCCCGATTTGGGGGTCAAACTGCTCGACATCAAAGATCCGTTCCGGAGGAACCGTTCCGGGCGGATATTGTGGTGCGTGGCAGAGTTCATGCCGATATGTATCTGGCCGCGACACTCCGTTTCAACGCACTGGGATCGACTGAAGGCAAAGGCTAGGCCGGGAAACTCCGGATTCATCCACAGGGTCTTCGACGACGTCATTTATGTGCGCATGGATGACTACATGTAGGATCACTCCAAAAACCACTCCCATTCAACGCTTGCAAGGACCAAGATCTTAAACCCCAATATTAGGAGGTACTTATGAGGCTTTGCGGATACACTCGAGTCTCCACCATTGAGCAGGTTAGAGGCGGTGTAAGCCTTCAATTTCAGCGAGCAAAAGTCGAACTCTACGCTAAATTGGAGCCCGAAATGGACCTTATTGAGGTGATATCAGATCCCGGTTGCTCCGGGTCTTCCATCCAAGGGAGGCCAGGAATACAGAGGGTTCTTGAACTGGTCAAGAGCAAACAGATCGATGCAGTGGTGGTCTTCAAACTGGACAGACTTTCCAGGTCCACCATCGACATGCTGGAGATGGCCAAGTTCATGGACCGGCACAAGGTCTCGTTGCACTCCATCAGCGAGAAGCTCGATACGGCCAGTGCGGTAGGAAAATTCTTTTTCACGCTCCTGAGCGCTCTCGCGGAAATGGAGAGACAAATGACACGCGAGCGCATCTTGACCGCTTTCAGCCACAAGCGAGAGCGGGGTGAGCCACTAAATGGAAATCCAGAATACGGTTATGAAATCGTAGACAATAGAGTCATTCCCAGCCCGGAAGAGCAGAAGACAATCGGACGTATCCGTAAGCTACGATCCCGAGGGCTCACATTGGACACGATTGGCGAGGTCTTGGCCAAGGAAGGGAAACTTAACCGCAAGAATAAGCCATTCGCAAGGACCCAAATCTACAACATTCTGAAAAGAAAAGTGGCTTAACGAGGCATTTCAGTCCCACGCACTGTGATTTACGCGGACAGGGTAGCTGCCCGCTGCCGAACACTCCCGATCCAATCCCCCCTCAACACCACTACAACTACACCACAGGAGGAAAATATCATGGCCAAGAATAAGCATAAAGGCGGTTCTACGTCAAAAACCGACTCCATACGAGAGCTTCTCCGCGAACATCCTGGTGGGGAAAATGACATCGAAACCACTCCGGAAAATCCGGCAACAGATGCCTCTACACCCACCATAAACTCATCAATGCCCTCAGAGTCGAATGAGGCCGCCGCACGACCCGGGACGGTACCACCGCCCATGAGTCGCCCGCAGTTCAATACTTGGGTTACTGCTTATATTCTCGCCGACTGCGCGGTCCAACATGACTCGGGCGGCGTGTACGATGTCCTGGCCAGGAACTTCGCTGACTCCGGCGCACTCTCCTGGTTCCTCCACAGAATTGGCCATGTAGATATGACCAAACTCGGCCGGAGAAAAGACCTCTTCGATTATCTCCGCCTGGTTTCAAATGCTCTGCACCGAGAACTCAAGCGTGACCTGGGCCGGCCCGTGGCCAGAATGTAATCCGGTGTCGGTGGAAGGCCAACACCTTCTACCGACCTACCCTACCCTGACCATTCTCAATTCCTGTACCAGGAGAGCATCAATGGTTTACGACAGTGACCAACTCAAGGCAGTGGCAATGACCGTCATGCGCATAGCCAAGGAGAATTTGCAGAAAGATGGCCGCTTGGACGCGTGCGGTTTGATTTTCACCACGTCAGGTCTGGCCAAGACAGTTGAGTTCAAATTCAAAGGCCTCAAGCAAAAGCGGAAAATCCAGGCCAACTTCGGATTTGAGGTCATGAAACAGGGAGGGGTCGCGGTAATCGTCGTGATGGAGACCTGGTTTGCTTCTCATCCACACGTGCCCGCGGATTTCACCAAATCTCTTGCTGACTATCCCTGGCATAAGGAGGCGATTCTCGTCGAAGGATCATCCTTGACCGGTACCAGAGTTCTCATGCTTCAGCCGTTCCACAGAGAGGGATCAGCAATAGTGTTTGATGAGCTTGTCATTCCGGACGAGACGTTTTCATGGGAGAGTGAGTGGACCTCCGGCCTTTGGGATCACATCACGGAGGGGAAAGCATGATTCTTTCGCCACCTCAGCCCAGAAACCCCACAGAAATCTATCCAGAAGATAACGAAAAGTAGCTCCGATTAAACACTTTCTCGCTCGATCTCATTTTTTCAGTACCAGCTTCAAATTTTTCGGAGGGTCTTACGGCCCTGAAACCGTTCTCTCCTAAAACTGGAGAGATCCTATGAAGCTGCTGTACCTCCTCCCAAGAAGTCTGTGAAATGCTTGGCGTAAACATCAAGGTCATTTACCGGCATATCAAGGAGAAGAAGTTGGGCTACGTGAAGGTCCACAGCAAAGGATTTCATTTCACCCATGAGCAGATCGAGGACCTCATCAAATTGCTGACAATCCCGGCCAGGGCTTCGGACGTGAAAGGTGGCGCTGTTCAGTCTGTTCGAGAAAAGGCCCGAAAACCGGTGACAAAGCCGAAAGCCAAACACCCGGCCGTTGACAAGGCGACCCTCAGAAAGGAGATGCGAGAATGGCAGTGAGGAGGAGGGGCGATAGAGTACCACATCAGGTTTCGCCACGAAAAGAAGGAGATATGGGTCACAACCTCGGCTACGCTTAAGCGCGATGCCCAAACCATTGAACTGGCTGTCAAGCGGGCGATCAGACCAAGAGATTTCTCTAACCTGGATATGGAATCTAGAGTGGTCTGCATCCGCCTATTCCAAAATCAGAACTGGAGAATACCGGAAGCCCTTCTCGACACCGGACTGGGACATTCGATCGGATCCGTCATCAAGGAAGAACTCCTGCTCTGGAAGGCCATCGAACTCTGCCTCAAGTATCCCGAAGTCAAGGCGAGCCCGAACCGTGAACGTCATATAGCCGCGTTCGCTAATATTGTTGACAAGTTCGGGAAGAACTATCCGGTGAAGAACATCTGGATTCCCCAGATCAAAGAATACCAGATCCATCGGCTTGACCAGGGAGCCAAACCGAGCACCATCAACAAAGAGAAGGCCGCTCTCTCCAAGATGTTCCAAGTACTGGTCGAACTTCAGTATGTTGATGTCAATCCAGCGCGGCAGGTGAGAGACCTTTCAGAAAAGACCAGCGAGCGCCAAATCTATATAAGCTACAAGGACTATTGTCAGATTATTGACCTGGTACCGACATGGTTACGGCCGATCATTCAGACAGCGTACTACACTGGGATGCGCCGCGGAGAGATTATGAACCTTAAAGGAGGCGATGTTGATCTCTCGCGGAGAATCATCCGCATAGAGGCTGCGATGACCAAGGAACGTCAATGGAAGCGAGTTCCCATTCATCGAGACCTGGTTTATATACTCCAAGAAGTGGTCAAGGTACGATCCCTCGCCACGTCGAAGATTTTCTTGCTTGACGGCCGGCCCGTGTCACCAGACTCGATAAGGAAGCCTTGGATCGAGGCAGTAACAAAAATCGGTCTCGACCCTGCGCCGACCTTTCATGGCCTGCGGCATACGTGGAAAACTAATGCGAGGCGCTCCGGTATGGACCCAGACATACGAGAAGCTATCATGGGCCACGGAGACAGGGCTAGAAGCGTGAGCGAGAGATATGGTCATATAAGCGATCAGGAACTCATCAAGGCGATAAATCTGATGACCTTTGATCACGGGGAGACAGAAATATGGGTATCAACCCCAAAATAAAGATCCTCGGGAGGAGAAAGCTCCCCAGAATCGGTGAAATTAACCCGTTGAAAAGAAAACGGGGGCAAAACGGGGGCAAACTCAAAGAGAACGAAAAACAGGGCATCAACTATTAGAGATAACGCCCTGCAATTACATGCTTTAGTGGCGGGAGCGACGAGACTCGAACTCGCGACCTCCGGCGTGACAGGCCGGCGTTCTAACCAACTGAACTACGCCCCCGCAGATGGCTGGCGGATCTGCTGCGTCTGGTAGGCGGAACAGGATTTGAACCTGTGACCCCCGGCTTGTAAGGCCGGTGCTCTCCCGCTGAGCTACCCGCCCCTATCAGGTTTCAGCAGCTTACAGAGATCCTTTGCAGCACCAGCCTTTCAGAATAGCGAGTGAATGCCGAGGTGTCAAGAGAAATCAAAAAACCAGTGTGTGAGCCGTTAAATCAAGCTGAAAGGCTAAGAAATCTACCTTACCGCAGAGAACGCGGAGGACGCAAAGAGTAGGAAAAGAGTTTATGTAATCTTTCTCAGCGATCTCTGCGATCTCCGCGGTGAGATATCTCTTGATGCTCAATCTTCCTTCTCGTCTTCACCAATTTCGGCCAACTGGTGGAGCGCCTCATTTACGAGTATGAATAACACCGCCTCACCCTTCCCTTTTACACCCGGCATATCCAAATGCCCGCCCTTCAGAATGTTGTCCACAATCACTTCAATCCCCTCGCGATCAAGGCCGGGGAGATCAAGCGTGGTAACCAACTCGGCTGCGGTTATCCAATCCATGTTCAGCTCACGGACCGGTTCGTCGGCTCCGGCAACAAGCGCTGTCACCCCGAAATCCGTCTCGGCCCAGGACACGGAAACCTCGTCCCCTGTTTCCGTTCGTCCGATCCCTTTATAGAAACGAATCGTCATTTGTTGTGGACTGGGCACAAAACGACCGGCAAGATAAAACTATCTCAAAACTCATTTGACGCGACAAATCGTGCCACGACTAAGCCTGATTCGGATTTTCGATACCCTCACCCCAGCCCTCTCCCAGAGGGAGAGGGAGCTGTTACCAGAGCCGCTATTAAAGTGCCCTCGCCCTTCGGGAGAGGGGCAGGGTGAGGGAAATTCGTGTTGCGATTTCGGCTGGTTCAACGGTTTTGCGACGGGTTCAGATGCCGGTCCTGGTGTTCTCTCTGAACCGGCAGGATGCCGGTCCTACTCGTGCCAGGGCAGGCATCGAGCCACAGGTGGTCGGGTTCAGGGCTATTGCACGGCGTGGGCCAGCCCATGCTTCTTTATCTTACTATAAAGAGTGCTTCTGCTTATCCCCATCATTTGGGCCGCCTTGAACTTGTTCCAGCCGCATCTCTCCAGGACGGACTGCACATGATCCCTTTCCAACCTGTCCAAGTTGGCCGTCTGGTTGGGTGAATCACAAGAAGGACCTTCAATGCGCAATTCCGTGGGCAAGTCCTCCGAGCGGATCACGTCCTCTTTTGCCAAAACCATGGAACGCTCAACAGCATTCTCCAATTCTCGCACGTTGCCCGGCCAGTAATGACCGAACATAAGATCCATGGCATGGGTAGAAAACGACCGGATATTCTTGCCCAGACGCTCATTGTAGTGGTCAATGAAGTTTCCAATGAGTTGAGGGATGTCTTCTTTCCTTTCCCTGAGCGGTGGAACCTGGATAGCGATGACGTTGAGCCGCCAGGTACAGATCCTCCCGAAAGACTCCCTGCACCATAGCCTTTTTCAAATCCCTATTCGTCGCCGCGATGATTCTTGCGTCGGTCGAAAGCGTCTGCTCTCCGCCCACTCGCTCAAACTTTCTTTCCTGAATGACCCGCAACAGAATAACTTGCGTGGGAAGGCTTATTTCTCCGATTTCGTCCAGAAATATGGTTCCGCCGTCCGCCTGCTCGAAACGTCCCGGTTTTCTGCGGATGGCCCCTGTAAAAGCTCCTTTTTCGTGGCCGAAAAGCTCGGAATGCAGCAACGTTTCCGCGTACGCAGCGCAGTTTATGACCACAAAAGGCCCGCCGCTCCTCGCGCTTTCTTGATGGATAGTCCTGGCGACAACTTCTTTTCCTGTTCCTGATTCACCCTGTATCAAGACGTGCGAATCAGAAGTGGATATGTCCAAGATCAGCTCGCAGATTCGTCTCATCTCAGGAGACCGGCCGAGAAGATTGCGAAGATTTTCCAGCCGGTCCAGAGTTCGGGTCAGCTTTCGATTTACTTGCCGCTCGTGGCTCAAACTGCGGTAAAGCGATCGTATC
The DNA here is from genome assembly GCA_963789265.1 of uncultured delta proteobacterium. Taxonomy (GTDB): domain Bacteria; phylum Desulfobacterota; class Desulfomonilia; order Desulfomonilales; family Desulfomonilaceae; genus CAWBBA01. Next base: position 18,541 of record CAWBKB010000003.1, read on the forward strand.
CTGAGCATGGCGTTTACCCGAGCGATTAACTCGTCCGGCTCGTACGGTTTTGTGAGATAATCGTCGCCGCCCTTGTCGAGGCCTTCAATCTTGGCCGCCAGCGTGTCATGAACCGTGAAGATGATGACAGGTATGTACTGGTATTCAGGATGGGCCTTCAGTTTACTTGCCAATTCCAAACCGTCCATTCCCGGGAGGTTGACGTCGAGCAGGATCACGTCGGGACAGGCACGGTCTTTTTGCTCGAGTAAGGCAAGCCCCTCCTCGGAGGAAACTGCCAAATCGGCCTGGAAACCCGCTGATTCTAGAAGTTGCAGGGTGAAAGGGCCATTGTACGGGTCATCTTCGATAATGAGGACATGGCCGGCATCATGTGCGCGATCCATCGTGTAAGCCTATATCAAACAAAATGGCAGCCATGCTTGGGGCAGGACCACACCGATTTAGTTTCACCAAGGAGGCTGTTTAGAGCCCACCGGCGATATTTCCTTGTCGGCAGTGCGCGGGTTCACCTTATTTTCCCTGGGTTTCCGCACAAGCTTGTCGTAAGTTTTGGCAATGTGAAGAAAATTTTTGAGCAACAGCCCTCCATCAGGCCGGGACTTAAGCCAGTATTCGGTATGCGCTTGGACCCCGTAAGCCGGCTTTGTAGGATGCCTTATGATCTGATACTTGCACAGTTCGTTTCCGGCTAATCTAATGAAGCCCGGCGGCATTCTCTTAACCTCGTCGTAATGATTCTCCACTAGATTCAGGGTCTTTCCCATTCCCTGAAAAAGGGGATCATCCGCCGTCACATTCATGTTGTGACGTCCTCTTTCCGTCGGGTTCTTTCCGTACGGAAAACAGTCATCTTCTCCGCCACGGATCGGGCCGACCTTTCCCCCGAACGCCAAAGCCAAGGCTTGATGACCGCCGCAGATGCCGATGACCGGGATGTTCATCTCTTCCACTATAATCTTCAAATCGCGCAAAAAGTTTTCCAACTCGACGCCGTTGCGGCCTTTGTAACGACACCAGGGTATTCCATTGGGGCTCAAAGCGAGAAAAGCCGGCTGCAGTTTTGCCATGTTCTCCGTCGTGACCTCGCGGTAAGGCAACACAATCCCCTGCCCTTCCGCTCCAAGACGGGCAAAGGTGTCTCGAATCCTGACCGCCTGCTTGGATGTGCGGCCGGTGAACAGGTTCACCACAACCCACACTTGGGAAGATTTCAGTGAAGCCTCTTGAACAGGCCGTGCCCCGAGAGGATTTCTATCGTAACCTTTTCTCCTGCACACTCCCTGGTCGATCATGCACATTGACAAGGCGAGGACCGCACAGACGTAGAACCACGAGCGCAAACTCATTCCCAATACCCCTTTACAATTCAAAAACAACTATGTCACACTTCGTATTTGACAACAAAACGGCCGAAAAGTAAAGAACTAAATATCCGAAGATTAGCACAGCTAGTGATACATCATCTTATCATAAGCAATCAACATGCCGGAATATAGAAATTATGTCATTTAGTCGACAAACAGGCCCAGGAGGCGAAGTCAGCAATCGTGCCCGGGCGATACGTAATCACATTACGGCTATGGCTGCAAGCAATACTTCGTCACTTGCAGGTCATGCCGCAGAGCCGGAGTGCTGAAGACGTTATTCTTCCTTCCAGGCGTGAAAGACTTTGACGGGCCGTATGGAGACGTCGGGGCCTCCCGGTTCCGGCCGAACCAGAATCAGGATGCTCCCGTTGCCGGAAACAATCTTAAAAAGCCGTACCGGTTTGTCGGGAGTCACCCCTGCCAAGGCCAAGCGGCTTCTTGGAACCGCAACGGGGGCCCCTTGCATGAGCTTGCGTATTTCGGTCGGCAATGCCGGCAAATCCGGAATATGCGCCAAGGCATCCGGCAAGCTGATAATGTGGTGAGATATTGCATCGGCCCCTCCAGTGGAACACTCGTCAAGTGTCATGGCGTCTCCCACGTTGAAAGGACCGCTCGCCGTTCTCCGAAGTCTTTCCAGTCTCCCTCCCACACCAATATCGTTGCCGATGTCTCTTGCCAGCGAGCGAGCATAAGTCCCTTTTGAGCATATCAGGTCAAGTTCCAACAAAGGCGGGTCCCAGCCTGTCACCACAAGGCTGAATACCTCCACGACTCGTGGAGAAAGATCGGGAAATATCCCCTTGCGGGCTAGCTTGTAAAGCGGTACCCCTTCCTTCTTGATGGCCGAATAGTGTGGCGGTACCTGGTCCAGCACTCCCTGGTATCCTGAAACTACTTCCTCTATTCTGGCTAGACTTATGCCGGAAGCATCCGCCTCTCGGACGAGGTTTCCATCCCTGTCGCCGGTATCGGTCTCTTCACCCAGCAAGACCGTCAGTTCATATCTCTTGCGGCTCTCGTCCAGATAATCCAGGGCTCGTGTTCCTGCTCCGATGAGGATCACCATGAGACCGGTGGCGGCAGGGTCCAGCGTGCCGGTATGCCCTACTTTGGCAGGTCTGATACGGCCCTTGACAATTCTGACCACCTCATTGGAGGTAATCCCTTCGGGTTTGTCGACTAGTAGTATTCCGTGCATCGGATCGGCACATTTTTCAGAGAGATTGGAGGCCGGGCCAGTACCCTTGGTGAATAGCCAATACGTCTCTCAACCTGGCCTTGAAGGTTGGACTTAATTCCTCGATGGAAGGCTGCCCGGGCATGGTTTCCTTGCCGGGATCGTAGGAGGACAGGGCAGCTAAGACCAGTTCTACGGAATTGCGCAAGGCAGAGAGGTTGTAGCCGCCTTCCAGGGTGAGAATCACGCGCTCAGACGAGTATTTTTTCGCCAAGTGCATGAGTATCTTCACCATATTTTGGTACCCTTGTTCGGTGAGGTTCATGCCGCCCAGCGGATCGCTCTCATGAGCATCGAAACCTGCCGACACCAGAATCAGTTCAGGCTGGTAAGCCTCGATAATCGGCGTGATCACGACATGAAATACTGTTAAGTAGTCGGCATCATTGGCCCCGGCGGACATGGGAACATTCACGGTGTACCCCTCTCCCTTGCCGTGCCCTACGTCTCTTATGCCTCCCGTACCCGGATAGTGGGGGAACTGATGGGTTGATACAAACAGAACCCGAGGTTCTTCATAGAAACAATCTTGCGTCCCGTTTCCATGATGGAGGTCCCAATCAACAATAGCGATTCTCTCCATGCCGTATTTGTCAATGGCATAACGCGCCGCAAGCGCTATGTTGTTAAAGAGACAGAACCCCATGGCCCTACGCCTTTCCGCGTGATGGCCGGGAGGCCTCACAAGCGCAAAGCCGTTGCGAAGCTGTCCCTGGACAACGGCATCCACCAGATTAAAAAGCCCTCCCACTGCACGGGACGCCGCGTTCCAGGAATGGGCGCAGGCCGAAGTGTCGGGGTCCAGAAAAGTGTTGTCACAGCCCGCCGTGGCGGCGATCTTGCCAACATAACGTGAGTCGTGGGCGGCGCCGATTTCCTCCAGCGTAGCCGGTCTGATGGGGACTTCGACCAGGTTGAGAGCGGGGCCGACTTCGTCGATCATTTGATAAATGACTTCAAGACGCTCCGGGCTCTCAGGATGGTAACTACCCATATCGTGCAAGAGGTAAGCAGGATCTCTGACTATTCCGGTCGGTTTCATGTTTTGTGCTGTCTTCTGCCTGAGGTATATCAAGACGAAAATTTACAATCGCTCTGTGTAAGCTTCTTTTGAAAATTAGCATTCCGCTGGTGCCCAGTCAATGGCTTTGAGCGGTTTCGGCATAACCGAAAATCAAGATCCGAATATTCTTTTCTTGTTGCTGAACGTGACGTATGTTCGGCATATTGGAGAATCTCCGCGACCCTTTCCGGGGCCGACAGGCAATTCCGGAATTTCAGTCACAATAGGAGGATGTCAATGCTCCTTGCCATAGATGTGGGAAATACGAACACGGTTATCGGGATTTATGATGGAACAAAGCGAATCGCTTTTTGGAGAATTCGCACCGTAGAAGATGCCACCGCGGATGAATTTCGGATGATGCTGCAAAGCCTTGCGGCAACCGAGGAACTCAAATCGCTGCAACTCAACGGAATAATAATTTCATGCGTTGTTCCTCCTTTAATAGGGGCACTCGAAGAATTGTGCAGGGATTTTCTCAAAGTGCCCCCCCTCTTTGTGGGACCGGGAATCAAGTCCGGTATGCCCATAAGATATGACAATCCCAAGGAAGTAGGGGCCGACCGCATCGTGAACACGGTGGCCGCGTATGAAAAGTACGGGGGCCATCTCATCGCAGTGGATTTCGGGACGGCCACGACGTTCGATTATGTTAACAAGGCTGGAGAATACGAGGGCGGCTCCATAGCGCCCGGTGTCAAAATCGCGGCGGAAGCACTGTTTCATCAGGCATCGAAGCTGTTTCGAGTCGAACTTGTGGCACCACCGCGGGTAATAGCGAAAGACACGGCATCTGCCATTCAGTCGGGAATTGTCTTCGGTTACGCGTCGCTGGTGGATGGGATCTTGATGAGAATGTTCAATGAACTGGGATCAAGGCCGAAAGTGATAGCGACAGGGGGGCTCGCTAAGGTCATCTGTGCGGAGACAACCCTCGTGGATGAGATTGATGATGACTTGACCATGGAAGGGTTACGCATCCTGTACCAGCGGAAACCGGCCTCCTAAGAGGGCCTGATCTGAAGAAGGGCAAGCCCTTGCCGAGAACATTGAAACTTTTGGTGACGACAAATGTCGAAGCTGTAAAAAGAGTTTGCCGAGCGAGAATTCCTAAGATTGGTCGGTAAATAGTAAGTAGATGCTGTTTGGTGGGCTCTTCCCGTGATCGCTTGGTAGTCTTCTCACCGAAACAGTCGGGGACGGCCATTAGGGTCTGGCTGAAGAGGCGGCTCGAACAACTGAATTGTGCACATGGAGGTGAGTCATGAGAAAAGCGTTGATTATCGGTGCATTGGTACTTTCCGTCGTTGCCCTGACCGCGGCTGTGCCGTCCAGTAGCTCGGCGTGCTTCGGCGGATATGGAGCAGGCTACTACGGTGGATACGGTGGATACGGTGGATACGGTGGATGCGGATGGGGCTACTCTGGGTACCCGGCGTATTATGGGTACTCTGGCTATGGCTACCCGGGCTACTGGGGCGGATACTATGGCCGAGGTTGGAGAGGAGGCTGGGGCCGGGGTTTCAGGGCAGGTCGCCGGGTACTAGCAAGGATTAGAGCCGTGACGGCATGCCACGAACTTAGCGGTTTAGCATGGGCGTGCGGTTCCGGCGCGGAAAAATCTAATTTTCAGGGGAAGAGGTTCGCTGCAAGTGACAGCGGGTTAAGACTACCTTTTAGATCAAAGTATTCATCCGGCGCACGGACGGGTTTCGGCGGCGCTTTTCGACAAGCGGCACATGCGGCGCTGGAAAGTTGGTGGCGTGCCACACACTGAAATGTAACCATAATCTTGACAGCCCCCTGCAAGCTGCGATCCCGCTGAAGAAGCCGAGCAAGATATTGGTCCATTCGGCTGTCCTAATCCATAGAATTCGAAAAGTTGAGAACGCCGGCGGTCCTTGCCGTCGTTCTCTGCTTACGTGGAAATCGTAGGGGCGAATGGCATTCGCCTGGGGCGATCGCCGGTCGCCCCTACCCTGCCCGAATCGGAATCCGGGGCAACCCCGCGTTCCGCCGGGCAAATTGTGAATAGAAATTCGGCGATGGCTATAAGTAGTGTGGGGAAATGACGCTCTCGGGCTGGATGTGCAGGGAAGAGGACATTTTGATTGCTCGGGCGGCCTCCCACCCATAATCCGCTTGAAATGGCTTGCCCTTGCTCTTATCGAATGAATGACTAAGCTAGAAGCAGAACCCCTGACGCTCCTCCCCCCGGTGCGAAGGGGGCTCGAACCTCCGGGATGAAGCGATGGGGTCCCGGAGGTTTTGGTTCTTGGGGGCAAATTCCGGCCGTAGGGGCTGAGAAGGGATTGTTGCGAAATTAGGTTTCGAAGAAAGTAGGGGCAGGTTTCGAACCTGCCCCTACCGTAACATCGGCATGAGACGTGACTTAGCGAATCCGCCAGAGGTACTAGAATACGCCCTTTACCTTGCCGGTATCAACATCCACGTCAACGCGACGGTATGCGGGGTTCGAGCTTGTTCCGGGCATCAATGATATTGCCCCGGCAACCGGCACAACAAATCCTGCCCCTTTGTACGTAAGAATGTCCCGTATGGGCAAGGTCCAACCCTTGGGCGTACCCTTGATGTTGGGATCATGGGAAAGGCTCAGGTGGGTCTTAACCATGCAGGTACCAAGCTTGGTCAATTCCGGATCGGATTCCATCCTTTTGGCTTTGGCCTCTGCTTCGGCGGTGTAACTGACCCCGTCGGCACCGTAGACTACTTTCGCTATCAGCTCGATCCTCTGCCGCAACGGGAGGCTCAGGTCATAGAGGAGCTTGAATTCGTTCTTCTCCTCGCAGGCCTCAACCACCGCGTCCGCGAACTCTAGAGCTCCGTCGCCACCTTTGAGCCAGTGCTGGGATATCGCAGCTCTGGCGCCCGCAGCCTCGGACAAACGCTTGACCACGGCGATCTCGTCTTTGGTGTCGGTGTAAAAGGAGTTTATGCAGACAACCGGGTTGATTCCGGCCCTTTTCACCGTTTCGATATGGTGTACGAGGTTTTTGCACCCTTCTTCGACCCAGCCGACGTTTTCGCCTTCATATTCCTTTGGCATAGGCAAGCCGGGTCTGGGCACCGGGGCTCCTCCGTGACACTTCAGAGCACGGATTGTGGCCACCACCACCGCGCAGTTTGGTACTAGGCCCGAAAAGCGGCACTTGAGGTTCCAGAACTTCTCGAAACCGATATCCGCGCCGAATCCCGATTCTGTTACGTGATAGTCTGACAGTTTGAGCCCGATTCTATCCGCAATGATGGAGGACTGGCCGATGGCAATATTGGCAAACGGGCCGGCATGCACAAAAACAGGCTGACCTTCGAGGCTCTGCAGAAGATTGGGATTCTGGGCATCCACCATCCAAGCAGTCATCGCACCCGCGACCTCCAGGTCTTCGGTAGTGACCGGCTTACCTTTTTTGTTGTAGGCAACCACTATGCGCCCCATACGTTCACGCATGTCCTTCAAATCGGTTGCCATAGCCAGTATTGCCATGATCTCGGAGGAGACGGCGATTCCGAAGGACGAGCGCATCATGAAGCCGTCCATCTTCCCGCCCTAGGCCGATGATAATGTTTCTCAGAGCCTGGGCGCAGAAATCGATTATCCAGCCGAATTCCACATTGCGGGGGTCGATGTCGAGCCTCGGTTGGCCCCGCTTTGCCCACTCCTCATCATCGTAATTAAACTCGTGCTGCATGCCGCGAAGTAAGGGCCACCATAGCCAGGTTGTGAGCATTCATGATTGCATTGATGTCGCCGGTGAGGCCGGAGAAACGGAGTAAGCGGGACACATTGGGATAGACCGCCGCCTGCGGCAGACCCTTTGATGTTCATGGTCGGGCCGCCGGACGGCTGACGGATAGCCGCGCTCACACTCTTGCCGCGTTTTCCCAGAACCTTCAACCAACCCCATGCTACTTGTGGATTTGCCTTCGCCCAGAGGTGTGGGGGTTATCGCGGTGACATCAATGTATTTTCCGTTGGGTCTGTCGGCCAGGCGCTTGAGGACTTTTTTGAAATCGACTTTTGCCACGTAGTGGCCGTGAGGGAGAAGTTCTTCTTCCTTCAAGCCTAATTCATCCCTCAACTGATAGACCGTTTTCATGGTCTTTTCGGCCTCTTCGGCTATCTGCCAATCGGCCATCTTAGTCGGGTCCAGAGCCATCTATACCTCCTGTGCAACTATTCGCGTGCAGGTTTCCCTGCTTTGATCCGCCATTCGAGTGGATGAGTTCACAGACATCCGGTGGGAGTACAACTTTTAATTTTAGTTCAAATTACCGCATGTTGCAACAAAAAAAAGATTGACACTCAGTAACCATTCCTTTCGTGGGGCAGTCCCACGAGGCGCGGGACTGCCTGCTTTTTCTTAACTTGGCCGACGGCAGGCTGGAAGAGACTGTCTCAAAACTAATTTGATGCCCAGAATCGTGCCACAATTAAGCCTGGTCAGCATTTTCGGTGCCCTCACCCCAGCCCTCTCCCAGAGGGAGAGGGAGCTGATCCAAGGTCTCTATTAGCGTCCCCTCGCCCTTTGGGAGAGGGTCACGGTGAGGGAATCTCGTGTTACGATTGCGTCCAGTTCAAGAGTTTTGAGACACTTTCGGAAAGCCTGCCCCACAGGTTTAAGGACTCAGGCCCCTCGAAGAAACGTCGCTGCATTTTTGAATATTGCCAGGCCTTGTCCTTCTTCCGGCAGCTCTTCTCGGGTCCATCGAGGATGGTTGGTCCGGTGCAGAAAACACTCCGGATGGGGCATCAGACCAAATACTCGACCCGTGGGATCGCAAAGTCCTGCAATAGAATTTTCAGAACCGTTAGGATTGTACGGGTAAATCATCGTCGGCTCGTTGGCGTCCGCAAGCGCGTACCTCACCGGAGCCTGATGCGATTCCAAGAGGGTCGCAGTAAGGTCCGGACGGCGTCCCACTATCTTCCCTTCCCCATGACGTACAGGCAGGTACAGCCGCTGAATGCCTCGGGTGAAGATACAAGGGGATTCCTGATCGACCATTAGATAAACCCAGCGGTCTTCAAACCGGCCCCGGTCGTTGCCCGTCAGGCTCAAATCCCGCCTGGTATAGTCACCATTTGCTGCTGGAAGCATGCCCAACTTCGTCAAGAGCTGAAAGCCGTTGCAGATGCCCAGAATGAGTCCGCCAATTTCCACGAACTTGATCAGTCGATCAATCAGCCTTTCACCTTTGACCAGAGAATTCCTGATACGGTTGGCACAAGCCTGCGCGGCTCCAAGGTCGTCACCATCCAAAAAACCACCCGGGAAAACGATGATTTGATACGTGAGAGGATCGACTTCCCCTTTGGCAAGAAGATTGAGATGGACAAGGTCTACCACGTCAAATTTGGCCAGCTCCAGCGCACGGCGAGTTTCGTTCTCGCAGTTGATACCGTGACCGGTTGGAACCAGCGCTCTTAATATCATGTCAGTTATCTCGCTCGCCGATCGGTCGCCGCGTAAGCATGAAATCCTGCGGTGACACTTCGTGAGCCTGTCTTTCCGCCGAAAACTTGTCTTACAGCCGTACGCCCGCCGGTTCGTGCCGTTTCAGATCTTCCGCATTGCTCGGAAGCAGGCGGTTCGATTAATTTCCCAGCGCATAGCGCTCTCAAAAAAGCGGCTTTACCGATTCCGTCGCTAAATTGAGATAAGTTGTCGGGAAGATCCCTATGTAGAGCACAACAGTCGTCGCAACGGTTAGCGCAAGGACCATGGCCGGGCCGAACTGAAGCTTTGTAGGTGCGGTCTCGGGGGATTCCATGTACATTTTCATGATCACTCTAAAATAGTAGAACACCGACACGGCACTTGTGAGCACACCTATGATAACGAGCCATATATATCCGGAATTTATCGCGGCGCCGAAGATGGTGAATTTCGCAACAAATCCTGCCGTGGGGGGGATACCGGCCAAAGAAAAGAGAAAGATCGACATGACCAGCGCCAGCAGTGGATGGACTTTTGCCAAGCCCGCGGTAATCCTCGATCATGACATTGGCCTCGCCTTTTCTGCCGACCAAAGCCACTACTCCGAAAGCTCCCACGTTGGTGAAAGTGTACACCAACAGGTAATAGAGCATGCCTGCTGTTCCGGCCACTGTTCCAGCCACCATTCCGACGAGGATATAGCCTGCGTGGGCAATACTCGAATAAGCGAGCATCCTTTTGATGTTTTCCTGCATAAGTGCCGCTACGTTGCCAAGAATCATTGTCAGCACTGCAAGAGCCCAGAGTATGTGCGTCCAGTCGACTTGCAAGGCGCTCAGCGATTCAAAGAATACTCGCGCGAATGCTGCAAACGCAGCAGCCTTGACTCCCACGGACATGAACCCCGTGAAAGGAGTGGGCGCGCCCTCATACACGTCGGGTGTCCACATGTGGAAGGGGACCGCAGCCACCTTGAAGGCAAAACCGACCAGCAAAAGGCCCATGCCGACAACGGCCATCCGGCTGATCTGGCCGGAGTGAAAATACTTCATGAGAGCCGGTAAACTCAGAGACCCTGCGGCGCCGTACATCAAGGCGGCGCCATAAAGGAAGATAGCACTGGAAAATGCTCCCAATACTATATACTTGAGGGCCGCTTCTTTGGACTTCAAATTCACGGGCAAAATTCCGGACAATATGTAAATGGAGATGGACAGGGTCTCCAAACCCACGAATATGGTGAGGATGTGGTTTCCCGATACCATAAACATCATGCCTATTGCTGCGAATAGGAGCAGCACAAAGTACTCGTAAAACTCCAGGCCGTCATCCGTCAAATAGCGTACAGAAGTCAGAACCGTCAGCCCCGCTGCAATAAGAATGAGGAGGTTGAAGAACCAGGAATATGGGTCCAATGAGATCAATCCTGAAAAAGCGGGCTTGTTCAACGCTCTCAATGGAGAGTTCGCCACAATTGCTATCAGAATGCCAACCAGGCTTAGGATTGCCGATACTGCGACCACCCCTTTGCGAAGGTACAATCCCACTATCATAACAACCAGGCCGGCAAGGCCCAAAACAACCGCCGGCAGGATGCCTCCAAGATTAACGTCGGGTATTGACATCATCCCGATTGCTCCTAGTCCTTCTAAATCAACGATCGAGGCCGCGCGCCTGCGCTGAAGACGTAAGCATGTTTTCAGTGCCGAGGTTCCTCGATGCCATTTTTGCTTTCTCCATGTCTATGACCGCCGCTTTCTTGTTCTCCACCTGTTGGATGAAGTTCTTCACCGACGGCTCTATAGGCCGGAGAAAGGTGTTGGGGTAAATACCGATCCACACCACGAAAACAAGGATGGGTAACAGGACGATAACTTCTCGAGCGCTGAGGTCCTTCAATCCAAGGTTCTTGGGATTGGTGACCTGGCCGAACATTACTCTCTGGAACATCCAGAGCATATAGACAGCGGCAAATATAACGCCGGACGCTGCAATGACAGCGTACCACGGATGAACCTTAAACGTTCCCAGAAGAATCAAGAATTCTCCTACAAACCCGTTCAGCCCCGGCAACCCGATGGACGAAAGCGTGAAGATCATGAAAAAGACTGCAAATATGGGCATGACCTTGGACAGGCCGCCGAATTCCGAAATAATGCGAGTATGCCTTCTTTCATAGATCATTCCGACGATAAGGAACAGGGCGCCTGTGCTCAGCCCGTGGTTTATCATCTGGATAATGCTGCCCTCCAAGCCCTGGACGCTCAAAGCAAACATACCGAGCATCACGAACCCGAGGTGGCTCACGCTGGAGAATGCCACAAGCCTCTTTACGTCAACCTGGACCATTGCGACCCAGGCCCCATAAATGATACCGATCACGGCAAGCAAGGATATCCACCACGTAGCATCCATTGCAGCATTGGGGAACAGGGGGATAGCAAATCTGATGAAGCCATAAGTTCCCATTTTCAAGAGCACCGCGGCCAGCACCACGCTGCCGACGGTCGGGGCTTCGGTATGCGCATCGGGCAACCATGTGTGGAAGGGGAACATGGGGACCTTGATGGCAAAAGCGAGGAAAAAGGCGAGAAACATCCAAAATTGTGCGTGCAGCGGAACGGGAAAGTCGTAGAGCTTCAGGAGATCGAAAGTGTAAACACCGGTGGCCTTGCCCGCCATGAAATAAAGAGCCAGAATAGCGACAAGCATCAGCAGGCTGCCCACCATAGTGTATAGAACAAACTTGATAGCCGCATAGAGCCTTCGGGCGGGGTTTCCCCAGACACCGATCAGGAGGTACATAGGGATCAGCATGACTTCCCAAAAGACATAAAAGAGAAACAGGTCCAGCGAGACAAACACACCTATCATCCCCACCTGAAGGAACAATAGACTGATCAGAAACTCTTTGACTCTTACCTTTATGTCCTTCCAGGACGCCAAGACCACTAGGGGACCCAACAGAGTTGTCAGCAGCACCAAGAAAAGGCTGATTCCGTCTATTCCGATCTTATAGGAAATGCCCCAGTCGCGGACCCAGACATGTTGCTCGACGAGTTGCATACCAGCCATGGACGGATCGAACAAAGAGTACGCAAAAAGGCTCATCACGAAATCGACGAGCATGAAAACCAACGCGACCGATCTGAGAAGTTCGTGGGACTTCCTATTAAGAAATAGCAAGACCAGTACACCCACAAATGGGACGAATGTGATCGAAGTCAGGATGGGGAAGGAAACTTGCTCCATGAACGACATTCCTCCGTGTCCTATCTCAGGACGAGATAACCTATTACCACCACGGCTCCTACGAGAATTGAAAGGGCGTAATCCTTGACAAGGCCGGTCTCGATCTCCCGTAGATAAGCGCCTCCACCTCGAACTAAGCGAGCCACGCCGTTAACGATTCCGTCAATGACCGCATCGTCAAAACCTTTCCAAAGCAGCCGTGAAAAGCTCACGATAGAGTTGACGAAGAGGAAATCGTACAACTCGTCTATCCAATACTTGTTGTACACAAGCCTGTGCAACCCGCTGAAGCGTTTGACCATTCTGTCCGCAAGAGAAGGCTCGATGAGGTACATTCGACGTGCCAGAATAAGGCCGGCTAAGGCTATGGCGAGCGCCACCCCCATAAGAACTAACTCCATGGTTACAGGGGAGTGCTCCAGATGGTGAGCCCTATTCAGGATTGTCTGGGCCGGGGCAAATACAGGTGCCAGAAAATTCCCGAAACGCTGCCCACCTTCCCAGACAGGAACTCCTATGAATCCTCCCACAAGTGATAGAAAGGCCAGGATCATGAGAGGAATCGTCATAATAGGCGGGGATTCATGCAAATGGTGCGCGGTCTCGGGATCCACCCTCGATTTTCCCCAGAAAGTCATGCACATCGACCGGAACATATAGAAAGAGGTCATCAGGGCAGCTACAGCCCCAATAATCCAGAAGCCGACATGCCGATGCAGCGAGTAAAGAAGGATTTCGTCTTTGCTGAAGAAACCTGCGAACGGAACGATGCCGGCTATGGCCAGAGTACCGAAAAGATAAGTCCAGTGCGTGTGCGGCAATTGCCTTCGGAGGCCGCCCATCTTGCGCATATCCAATTCTCCGGACATGGCATGCATGACGCTGCCCGCGGCAAGAAACAAGAGGGCTTTGAAGAATGCGTGGGTCATGAGATGAAAGATGCCCGAGGCAAATGCTCCCACGCCGCACGCCATGAACATGTATCCCAATTGGCTGATAGTAGAATAGGCCAGCACGCGCTTGATGTCGAATTGAGTCATGCCTATGGTAGCTGCATAGAATGCCGTAGCCCCTCCGACGATCGCCACTACTGTCATAGAGGTTGGCGCCAGGGCGAACAACACGCTGCAACGAGCCACCATATAGACGCCCGCGGTCACCATGGTTGCAGCATGGATTAAGGCACTAACCGGTGTCGGACCTTCCATCGCGTCGGGAAGCCACGTGTACAGAGGTATTTGCGCGGACTTTCCGGTAGCTCCGACGAAGAGCAATAATGTGATGAGTGTTGCCAAAGTCCCGCCCGCGGCGAGTTTCTCCGGAGCAGCGGCAAAGACTTGGGTAAAGTTGAAGGTACCGAAAGTTACAAAAATGAGGAACATTCCAATGAGAAACCCAAAATCTCCTACCCGGTTTACGACAAACGCTTTCTTACCCGCGTCCGAAGCGGACTGCTTCTCATAGTAATAGCCGATCAAAAGATACGAGCAGAGACCGACCCCTTCCCAGCCCACGAACATCAAGAGGAAGTTGTTGGCAGTCACAAGGATCAGCATATTGAAGACAAAGAGATTCAGGTAAGCGAAAAAGCGGCGGAAACCTATCTCTCCGTGCATATATCCAATTGAATAGATGTGGATAATGCACCCCACGCCGCTTACCACCATCATCATCACCATACTGAGCGGGTCAACGAGAAAACCTATGGGAACGGTCAAATTGCCCGACAACATCCACGTGTACATTATCTTCTGGAACGATCGAGATGCAGGAGGTGTCCCGAGAAGCTCAAGAAATATCAGCAGAGCCACAACAAAGGAAGCGCCCACCGAAACGGCCCCAATCCAACCTATGGCCTTCTCTGAAAAGCGTTTTCCTATAAGCCCGTTGATCAGGAATCCCAGCAGAGGAAACGAGGGTATTAGCCAGACCAGATCAGTCATTCCAAGCTCCCGATTCGCGTTCGACGATAGAAGGTTCCGCTTTCACGTAAAGCATCTGACACATCAATCCTTAGTACTCAGTTTCTCAAATTCGGTCACGTATGCCGATTTGCCTAATGCCCGTACCGGAACTCTCTTCCGGTAGAACCGGCCTCCCCGCGTCCCGCGGGGTGCTTATGATTCGCCGGCAGGGACGCCGGCGCTACTGTGTAAGTGGCACCGTACTTGTGAAACGCAGCACCGGTTACCATTTCATCAAGTTGATGTCATTGACGTCGACGGTTCCTTTCATCCTGAAGATGGCAACGGCAACGGCCAGTCCTACGGCCACCTCAGCCGCGGCGATAACCATGACAAACAGGACGAATATCTGCCCTTCGATTGAGCCCAGATAATGGGAGAAGGCCACAAACGTCAGGTTGACAGAGTTCAGCATCAGTTCCAGAGACATCAGAATGATAATCAGATTTCTACGAAACATCACTCCAATGACTCCCAGGCAGAAAAGAATCGCGGACAAAAACAGATAATGTTGTAAAGTGACCATTTGAGAATTCCTGAGAAAGATATAGAGTCTGTACCCGAGGACGAGCTTCTTTCAGTCTCTTCAAGACCTCTTCCGTGCCAGGATCACCGTGCCGATAATTGCGGCCAGGAGCAAGATCGAGGCTATCTCGAACGGGAGGAGGTACGTGGTGAAGAGTGCCTTGGCAATGATCTGAGTATTGGACATTTGGACGGCCTTTTCCGCGGCTGCCTTTCCCGAGGGTACAAAAACTTTCAGAATCGGGACCAGCAGCACCAGCACAACCACGGCCAAAGCAACACCTATCCACGAACGCAAAGCTCTTGGATCAATAGGCAGCCGCACCTGGTCCAGGTTAAGCAACATGATCACAAAGAGGAAGAGCACCATTACAGCTCCGGCATACACGATGAGCTGCACCATGGCCACAAACTCTGCCTGAAGCAGGATGAATAGTCCTGCAAGGCCGATCATCGTTAGGATCATGAAAAGAACATTGTGCATGGGTCTCCGAAGGAAAACCACAAAGAAGGCTGATGCCACTGTGATGGCGCTTAAGATGTAGAAAATCAGAGCTTCCATGGATGTTCCAAAACCTCCGCCGGTGAAGTTGGATCTACCGGCAATCACATCTGTTTAGGCTGACACGCCTGTTTTTCAGCCCGCCTTCTTCTTGGAGACGTACCTCGGTTCAGGAGGCTCGAGCAGCATTTCTTTGGTAAAGATGAGATCCTCCCGGCTGTATTCCGACAGCTCGTAAGCTGTGGTCATTTCTATGGCTTCTTTGGGGCAGACTTCCACACAAAATCCACAGAATATGCACCGCCCCAGATCGAGGACGTAGCTCTCGGGATATTTTCTGTTATCGGGCTCCGCCGCTGCCTCGATCGTGATGCACTCCGCCGGGCAGACTGTGGCACAGAGCATGCACGCCACACATCGTATCTTTCCGGAGGGATGTTTGGTCAATACATGGCGGCCTCTCCACCTCGGTGCCACGTTCCATTTCTCATCCGGATATTGCAGGGTGACCTTCTTGGAGAAAAAGTAACTCAGCGTGAGTTTCAATCCCTGAATCAACGGGAGAATCATCTCGTGCAACCTCATCGATTTATCGGGTCTTGAAGGATTCAACTTCAGGGCCTCATTTTCGGATCCGCTTCTTCCACCGACTTGTGCCGGAGCACGGCCTCACTGCACAAAGAGGCGGACTCTCAGTGTGTATACTGGAGCCAGACAGTGTAAATGAACGCAGTTGCCATTACATTGAACAGCCCGGCAGGCAGCAGCACCTTCCATCCAAAGGTCATTACCCTGTCATAACGAAGTCTCGGATAAGTGCCGCGAATCCAAACGAACACGAACACAAAGAAAAACATTTTAGCCATGAACCAGAAAATGGGGGGCAGGAATGGACCTTGCCATCCCCCGAAATACAAGGTGGTCATAAGTGCGCTCAAAAAGAGCAAGTGTGCGTATTCGCCCAGGTAAAATAAACCGAACTTCATGGAACTATACTCGGTCTGATAACCCGCTACGAGTTCATTTTCACACTCTATGAGGTCAAACGGGGTCCGAGCGATTTCAGCGCTGCCGGCTATCATGAACAAGATAAAACCAAGCGGCTGACGGAAGACATACCACTTCAAGATCGTGTCCTGGGCCTGAACGATTTGCACCAGACTGAGTGAACCCGCCAACAGCAGCACGCCCACCACGGAAAGGCTGAGTCCTAGTTCGTAACTTATCATCTGAGCACTGGAACGGATTGAACCCAACAGTGAGTATTTGCTGTTTGAAGCCCACCCGCCGAGCACAACGCCGTAAACGCCCAGCGATGAAATGGCAAAAATATACAGTATCCCTACATTCAGGTCGGAGACTACTCCTTGATTGAGGCCGTACTTGGAGGCTAGCGGTCCTAGAATGCTTTCCAAGCCCAAGCCTTTGGCAAAGGGGATAACTCCAAAGGGTATCAAAGCGCAGACAACTACGATCAAGGGAGCGGCGAGGTAGATCATCCTGTTGGCGCCGGATACGGTGATTTCCTCTTTCATGAAGAGCTTGACCCCGTCCGCCAGCGGCTGAAGGAGACCCCAGGGGCCAACTCGGTTGGGACCGATCCTAACCTGGATCCAACCGAGGACTTTACGTTCAATCAGCGTCAGGTATGCCACGAAGGTCAAGACTGCTCCGATGACAAGCAGTACCTTCACGACAACCAGGATGATAGGGAGGGCGGATTCCATGTACGCAACCTCTTCAGCTTGCTATCTTTTCAACTTTGACTTTGACCACCGGCCGATCCCAACGGGTAATGCTGTTCAGCTTCCACTCGGGAAAATGTTGTGGGACTATGATGGAACCTTCCAACGCTCGGCGGGACGGTTTCACCTTCACTTGTATGGAGGTCCCGTCGGCATTGGTAATCTTCACGGTGTCCCCGGCCGTCAACCCCAGCGCCTTGAGATCTTTGGGGCTCATCTCCGCATCGCCGTTCGGGCAGACTTCCTTCATTGCAGCGCTCCACTGCGACATCGAGCCTGAATGGAACTTGAGTATTCCCGGAATCAAGTACATAGTCGGCTCATCGGCAAGTGGTCCCTGAATCGCAGCCGCAGGCATAAATCGTGCCTTGCCGGCAGGGAAGCCCCCCTCGTAGAGAAGCTTCTTGCCGGTATCTTCCGCATCTACGCAGGGCCAATGAATGCCTCCATCGGCAATCCGGTCGTAGGACACTCCTCGATAGACATTGACAAGGTCGGCGATCTCTTCCATCACCTGTTCCGGGCCGGCATAAGTCATCGAGGGTTTGCCCATGAGCGCGGCAAGGGCCGTGAAGATTTCCAGATCGCACTTGCCTCCGGTCGTCTTAAGCGCCGGGCGCAGACGTTGTACGAACCTGTCCGCGCTGGTATAGGTCCCGATCTTCTCGGCAAAGGAGGCCACCGGCAGGACCGCGTGAGCCATTTTGGCAGTAGAAGTGACGAATAGGTCCTGTACGACAAGGAACTCCAGCTTGGCCAAGGCCCTTTCGACCTGCGCTCTGTCGGGGTAGGTATCAAGCGGGTTCTCGCCCACAACATAAAGGCTTCTAATCTCACCACTCTCAGCCTTTGCAAGGATCTCTGCGGCGCTAAGGCCCCTTTCCTGGGCAATTTAGCATCCCATGCCGCTTCGAACTTCGTTCGGGCAGCTTCATCCGTTATGCTGTGGAAACCGGGCAGAAGTTCAGGGACCAAACCCATGTCAATGGCGCCCTGAGAGTTTGCCTTCTCACCAAGGACATGTACTCCGCATGCCTCTTTCCCGATGCGACCGGTTACAAGCGCCAGGTTCGCCGCTGCTTGAGCCGTTTCAATGTTGTTGCCCAGCCGGTTCATCCCCTGAGTAAGGATGATTGTTGCACTTGCCGCTTTGGCATATTCCTCGGCTGCCTCCCGAATGAGGGCCGCATCCAGCCCGGTTAGTTTCGCCACGTTCTCCGGGGTGTAATCGGAAAGCGAGGCGATGAGATCATCCAAGCCTTCCGTTTTAAGATCCAAGGCTGTCCTGTCATAAAGCCCTTGATCAATGATCCACTTGAGCATGGCATTGGCCACAAGGTGTTGCGATCCGGGCCTGCTCAGCAGATAGAGACCCGGACGATCTGTAAGCTTGGTCCTCACGGAATCAATGACAATTACTCTCGCTCTGTTGCGGGCAGTAGCGCTGACCACCTCGTTCTTCGCTACGGGATGAGTCTCTGAAAGATCGGCTCCGATAAGGACAATCACCTGAGCCTTTCCGATCTCGCGAATCGAGTTGGTGCCGGCCGGGTACCCCAGCGACGGACCCAGCGCATCCACGAGCGCTCGGTATCCAAATCCGCCGGCATGGTCTAGGTGCGGGGTTTCCATGACGGTTCGGACAAACCGGTTGAAGACATAAGCCTCTTCGTTTGTAAGTCGCTCGGATCCTAACGCCGCTAGGCTCGAAGGGCCGGAAGCACTCTTTATTCTGTTCAGACTATTCGCCACAAAGCTCAGCGCCTCGTTCCACTCCACCTCCCGCAACGATCCGTCCTTTCGGATCAAGGGCTTGGTGAGCCTTTCTTCGGAATAGATGTAAGGCCAACCGTACCGGCCTTTCACGCAAAGGTTTCCTTCGTTGGCACTGGTCGCTGGGGAAGTGACGTACACAATGTTTTTGTCTTTGGTTCCGAGAGTTAACATACAACCAAGGCTACAGAACGAACACGTGGTGTAAGTTTTCTTCAATTCAAACTCACGGCCGGTCCCCACAAGCCACTTGGAAGAGATCGCTCCCACAGGACAGATAGATGCACACTGGCCGCAGAATTCGCAATTCAAGGGACGGCCGAAATCAGTGGAAACTTCGCACGACATTCCTCTCTCAATGAAGCTCAACTCGTTTTCACCCTGAATCTCGTCGCAGATGCGCACACACATTCCGCATTTTATGCACAGGTTCATGTTGAACCGGATGAAATGCGATTCATTGTCAACGTGGAAGTAGCGAGATTCCCGCGGAAAGGGAAGCTCTGCTATCTCGTATTCATGGACTAGCTCCTGAAGCCGGCAGTTACCCGCAGCGTCACAACTGGGGCAGAGCAGAGGATGGGACCGCAGGAGCAGTTGGAGCTGCATGCGACGACTTTCGATGAGTTTCGGGGTGTGGGTGGCCACTTCCATTCCGTCACGGGCCGGGTTGAAACACGCGGGCATGGTACGGGTGCGGCCCCGGGCAGTAACCTCAACTATGCACAACCGACATGCCCCGTACGGCACGAGTCGCTTATCGTGGCAGAGGGTCGGAACACGGATTCCGGCTTGTTGAGCGGCCTCCAGAATGGACGCACCGCGTTCGACAGTAACTTCAACGCCGTCGATGGTCAGGGTAACCATAGAAACTTACTCACAAAAGTGGTTGTGGACGGTTTAAAGCAGCCGGGGCCGAAGCACCCTCGTTTGCATTGAACCGGGAGTTATCTGATCGCTCCGAACCTGCAATTCATGATGCAGGTACGGCATTTAGTACATTTTTCCGTGTCGATTCGGGCTACCTTCTTCTTTTCCCATATAATGGCCTCGGATGGGCAGTTTCGATAGCAGAGGCCGCACATCTTACATTTGTCCTCTATGACCACGAAGTCTATGAGGCTCGGGCAAACCAGCGCGGGACAGTGTTTGTCACGGATATGGGCGTCGTATTCGTTCCTGAAATAGCGAATCGTAGAGAGAACCGGGTTCGCCGCACTCTTCCCGAGTCCGCAATGCGAAGTGCCGTTGATATGGTGGCCCAGCTCGATGAGAAACTCCACATCTCCTTCTTGTCCTCTGCCCTCCACTATATCTGTCAGCTTTTCAAGCATCACCTTCAGGCCTTCGCGGCACGGAACGCACTTTCCGCAGGATTCTTCCACCGAGAAATCGGTAAAAAACCGTGCAGTATCTACCATGCACGTGTGGTCATCCATGACCACGACCCCGCCGGACCCCATCATAGCTCCCACGCCGGTCAAGGATTCGTAATCAATTTCGACGTCCTCCATGCCCGTGGGGATACAGCCCCCGGATGGTCCGCCTATCTGCGCTGCCTTGAACTTCCGTTTCTTGGGGATGCCTCCCCCGATATCGAAGATCAGGCTTTTCAATGAGGTCCCCATGGGGACTTCAACCAGGCCAACATTATTGACCGCGCCGGTGAGCGCAAAGACCTTTGTGCCTTTGCTTCCTTCGGTGCCGATGGACGCGAACCATTCTGCACCATGAAGTATGATGGGGTTGATGTTGGCGAAGGTTTCGACATTGTTAAGGTTCGTAGGCTGATTCCACAGGCCCGCTTCCGCGCTGCGTGGAGGTTTGATGCGAGGCATGCCCCGTTTGCCTTCAATGGAGTACATCAGGGCCGTGGATTCGCCACAGACAAACGCGCCCGCACCGGGGTAGATTTCAATGTCGAAATTGAAGCCCTTGTCGAGGATATCGGTCCCCAGGAGTCCGTAACCGCGAGCATCGTTAATGGCCTTCTGGAGCCGCTGAATGGCAAGCGGATACTCGGCCCGCACGTAGATGTATCCTTTTTCCGCTCCGATGGCGTATCCCGAAATAGCCATTCCTTCCAGCACTGAATGGGGATCGCCTTCCATCACAGAGCGGTCCATAAAGGCTCCCGGGTCTCCTTCGTCGCCATTGCATATCGTGAATTTCGGGAAACTTTCGTATCGGCGGCACTCTTCCCATTTCAGCCCGGTGGG
Organism: uncultured delta proteobacterium; assembly: GCA_963789265.1. GTDB lineage: Bacteria > Desulfobacterota > Desulfomonilia > Desulfomonilales > Desulfomonilaceae > CAWBBA01. The sequence continues at coordinate 39,653 of CAWBKB010000003.1, forward strand.
GAACCCTCCGCCCCCGCGACCCCTTAGTCCCGACTTTTTGACCTCCTCGATGACCGCTTCGGGAGTCATTTCTTCGAGGACTTTGGCCAATGCCGCATATCCGTCCCGAGCGATGTATTCGTCAATGTTTTCAGCGTCTATAAGGCCGCGGTTGCGAAGCACTGTCAATCTTTGCAGGCCAAAGAAGCCTATGTCCTTCATCAGAGGGACGCGGTCTTTGGCCATCTCTTCCTTGAAAAGGAGTTGCTCTACAATTCTACCTTTGAGCACGTGCTCTTCGACAATAAGAGGCGCGTGTTCCGGCTTAACCTGGTTGTAGAAAATGCCTTCCGGATAAACCACGACCAAAGGGCCCATTGCGCAAAAGCCGTTGCACCCGGTCATGATTATCTGCACTTCGTCCTGGAGGTTCCTTTTTGCCAATTCTTTTTCAAGCGCTTCTCTCACTTCCAAAGAACCACTGGCCATGCATCCTGTGCCTGCGCACATCATGAACTGCATTCTATAAAAAGGGCTGGCACTCATTACCGATTCTCCACCGAGTTGCCTGAAACATATACAGCAACCGAAAAACGTCTCCGATTCATGCTTGTCGCCTTAAGTGGCCTGTGTCTCGCTCCCGCGAGCAAGGGCGTAATCCTCAACGGCCTTGCCTCCAATGACATGCTCGTTGAATATTCGAACGGCCTTCTCTTTGGTGAGGAGGATGTATTTGACCGGCGACTGGTCGGCAACTTCGACAGTTATCATCGGCTCTTTGGCGCACAGGCCGGCGCAACCGGAATTGGTCAGAAGAACGTTTGTGATTTCTTTCTGTGCCATGATGTTCCGAAAGGTCGTCAAAATATCGCGGGCCCCGGCAGCAATTCCGCACGTCCCCATGTGTACGGTAATTTTTGCCCGGAACTCTCCCTCGCGGAGCACCATTTTGGTTCGTTGCTGCTCTTTGATCTTCTTGAGGTCCTGTATGGAAATTTTAGCCATGATTCTCCCTCCTGGAGGATCAACCGACCTGCTTATCCACGATCCGGCGACGCGTTCACGTCTCCGGATTATTGATAGCCTTCAAGTATCTTCACCGTGTCTGTCGGATTAATGTTACCGTGGGTATCCTCTCCTATCAGCATGACCGGGGCCAGACCGCAGGCCCCCAAACACCGTACTGCCTCAAGAGTGAATCTGCCGTCCTCGGAGGTTTCGCCAACATTAATGCCGACCTCTTTTACTATGTTCTCCAGGATCTCTTTCGAGCCTTTGACATAGCAGGCGGTTCCCAGGCACAGACGGATGGTATGCCTCCCTCTCGGGGTGATAGTAAAGAACGAATAGAAGGTCACAACACCATAAATGTGAGATGAAGGAATATGCAAGCCGTCCGCTAACTTTCGCTGGACCTCCATGGGAAGATATCCGTACAAATCCTGAGCCTCTTTGAGAGCAGGGATAAGATATCCGGCCCGACCTCCGGTACTTGTCTATGATCCCACCGAGTTTCTCCAGCTCTTCAGGCGGCAGAATCTCAACCTGCGGTTCATCTTTCTTCTTTAGTATCGAGTCTCGTTCTTGCACTTTATTTTCGCTCCATAGATATTCGGCCCCCGAACTTCACTCGGAAGCGATCTCACGGAGTCCCGAAAGAATATTGTCCCGGATGAGTCCTATAATCTGGGGGTTGTTAATCGGGATCTCTTCCAGCTCCAAGCGTATCTCCCTTGTATCCAGGGTGTACTCTTTGCCATCTTTCTTATGTGTGTAAACCAAATCAACTGCCGGATTGCCCTCAATCAGGGCAAGAAGCGTATCTACCATGTCGCCCATGGGCTTCCGGTCGATATGTTTATGACTCATGAAAACCGACACCTTCGTTCCGTGTCCAGGGATGGAATCCACCTTGAGATCGCCCTCGGCTTCTCGTGCGGCCTGTTGAAACAATGACAGCCCGAGTCCCACTTTGCGAGTGGTACGCGTCGTGGTGAAAGGATCAAGGACTTTGGCCAAGAATTCCGGGTCCATGCCACGACCGTTATCTTCGATGATTATCGTCAGCCTGTCGTCTCGCCGATTCTCCTCTATGGTTATGTTGATCAGATCGGCCCCGGCTCTCACCCCGTTTTCGGCCACGTCCAGAATGTGCAGAGAGAGATCCTGCATGCCTAATGTTCAGTATACGGATCGAAATTTCTGAAAGCGTTACGGTCCGTCGCCCATTGTTTTCAGTTCCAGTATCCTTCTGCCCCCGCGATTGCCCAAGGCATTTCTGAACTCGTCAAAACTGGCTTCGGCGAGCATCGCCAAGGTCATCGCGGCACCCACATCTTCGAGGCAATGGGCATCGGACGAAGCGATCATCGGGTAATCAGCGCACTGAGGGTATCTTGCCCGGAGCTTCTCGATGCCGGCTCTTTTCGAGATTTCCAGTGCGTCGAGTTGCAGCCCCTCCGGGACAAATCCCAATTGGCCGAAGATCCCGAATCCCGCTCTATCCACATGAGATGCGATAGCCAGACCTCGATTATCGTGGACCAAGCGGACGACCTTTTCTGCGCTCAGAGTCGTGGCCCCTATGAGGAGCCTTTCGTCAAGGTCTTCTACTTGGTCATATTCATCTACTACCGCCTGGCAGCCGAACACGATTTCGTCATTCTGCCCGAAAAGCCTGGCGTAAACCTCTTCCTGGACGGCTTCGACATCCGAATCGGACGAAAACAGGCCCAAAATGTGAACTTCTTCCGAGGTGGTAATTTCCATCCCCGGAAGAACCGTCAACCCGGTCCCTTCTGCTGCCCGCCTGGTGGCGGCCGCATTCCTCGCAGAGTTGTGATCGCAAACAGCGATCATGTCGAGGCTTTTGTCCAGAGCCGCCCGCACAATAGCCCGCGGTGTCATCTCCGCTATTTCGGTGCAGGGAGACAATACCGTATGAATGTGTAGGTCAAGCTTGTAAAGCTTAAGATCGACCTGCCAACCTCTTTTGCCTTTGGCCGCAATTCCCGGCTCTTTATCAAACAAGGGCGGGGAAGCCGAGTATTGATTTGCATTCCTGATTCCACAGCAATCCTTGCGTCTCAGGATATGCGGCGAACCCCCATCTCATATAGTTTGCCTGCCAACTCGTAAGTCGGCATGGAACTTACCAGAATCGGGACACCCTGCTCTTCGGCTTTCTTCAGGGTGTCGGGCTCCGGCTCGCGGCCGCCCACAATAACTATCCCTGCCAGGTTGTTCAGGAACGCAACCGCCACGATGTTCTGATGGAGCTGTAGTGTGATCCAGAGATCACCTTCTCTGGAACCGGCGATCACATCGCTGAGAAGGTCGCTCACATATCCGCCTTCCACAATACGGCCCATGTCAAGGCGACCTGTCCTGATTTCCAGCCCCAAAGCATCCGCTACTTCTCCCAGGGTCATGAATGGCTCCCCAACCCGTCGGCTATCGGTCGACTTCCGCCAAAACGATATCCACACTGGAGAGTATCGCAATCAAATCGGAAAAAAAGTATCCCTTGCCCATCCGTGGGAGGGATTCAAGATTCACGAACGCAGGTGCCCGCCATTTGAGTCGATACGGCCTGGGGCCGCCGTCGCTGACTATGTAGCAGCCAAGTTCACCCCGTGGAGATTCAATACATTGGTAAACTTCGCCGACAGGCGGCTTCAACCCTTCCACTACGAGCATGAAATGATGGATGAGTGATTCCATCTTGGTGTAAATATCTTCTTGAGGCGGAAAAATCACTCCAGGCTTTTGCGCCCGCACAGGGCCATAGGGCAGCCTGTCCAAAGTCTGGCGCAGTATGCGATTGCTCTGCCTCATCTCCGCGACCCGGACCAGATATCGTGAGTACACGTCGCAGCCGGTCTCGACCGGTACATCGAAGTCGTAATATTCGTACCCACAGTATGGTTCCCGCTTCCTGATGTCCCAGGCCAACCCGGAAGCCCGGACCATCGGGCCGCTTGCCCCCAGAGCGATGGCCTCTTCAAGAGGCAGTATCCCGATGCCCTTTGTCCGGTCCATGTAGATAACGTTCTTTGTGAGCAGAGTTTCGTACTCGTCCACCCTTCGATCGAAGTGCTCGGTGAACGAGCGCAGCCGGTCGACAAATCCTTCTTCCAAATCTCGTATGAGCCCGCCGATCCTCAGATAGTTCGGCATGAGGCGGCCACCTGCCGTGAGTTCGAAGAGATTCATAATCTCTTCGCGTTCTCTGAGCATATAGAACATCGGCGTCATTGCGCCGACGTCGTGCCCATGCGTGCCCAGCCAAAAGAGATGGCTGAAAATGCGGGACAACTCGGCCATCATCACCCGTATGACCTGAGCTCTTTCCGGGACGTCCACGCCGAGGAGTTTTTCCACAGCCAGGCAATAAGCGAGAGAATTGCTGGATGCTCCCATATAATCGCAACGCTCCGCCAGCGGGATCACCTGGTGGTAGTGTTTGTTCTCGCAGGTCTTCTCATAACCCCTGTGTAGATATCCCAGGTGCGGCACCACATCTACAACTAGCTCGCCATCGAGCTCGACTACGGCTCGGAACACTCCGTGAGTGCTGGGATGATGAGGTCCTAGATTTAGTTCCAGGAGTTCGCTACTGAAATTGAGTTTTGGGCTCACTTGTTCGCTCATGAGCTGTTTTCCTCGGGGTCCGCTCCTATGCGGGCAAGTCGGGAGTATCTTCTTCGGTTCCGTACAGAGGGAAGTCTTTCCTTAGAGGATGAACGGTCCATCCTTCCGGAAGGAGGAGCTTCCGTGGATCGGGGTGGTTCTTAAAGGTTATGCCGAACATTTCGGCCGTTTCTCTCTCGTGCCAGTTAGCCGTAGGCCAGATGGGCACCACCGAATCAATCGATGGTTCACTTTCAGCCGTATCTTCCAGCAGCGCCTTTATTCGAAATCGGTGATTGTGTTTCAGGGAATGGAGTTGGTAAACAACCTCGAAACGGGGGGTCTTCGGATACCTGTCCACTGCACCTACAAATGAGAGGAAGTCGAAGGACAGCTCGGGATCTTCTTTCAGATAACGGCAGACATCCAGGATCTTTTCCATCGTTACCGTCAAGCTGATCTGATCGCGAAATTCGACCGCGGTCTGTATTGTATCCGGTCCAAACTGGGCCAGAACCTTCTCTTTAATGTCTTCCTGTTTCATCTAGCGGCTGCCTTGATGCTTGTTACACGGGGATTGTGGATGGACTGCTCCTTCAGGACCTTGGCGTGAAGCTGTAAAATTCCGTCCACCAATGCCTCGGGTTTGGGAGGGCAGCCAGGGATGTAGACATCCACCGGGAGGTGGCGGTCGATGCCTTGCACCACGGCGTAATTCTTGTAGATACCGCCGGTACACGCGCAAGCCCCCATGGCAATCACCCAGCGGGGTTCTGCCATTTGCTCATAGATTCTGAGTACCGCGGGGAGCATCTTCTTGGAGGCAGTACCGGAAACTATCATCAGATCCGCATGCCGTGGAGAAGGTCGGAACACTTCCATGCCGAACCGGGAGAGATCGTACCGGCTGACAACCGTGGCTATCATCTCGAGAGCGCAGCATGCTAAGCCGAAACCCAGCGGCCACATGGATGACTTGCGCGCCCAGTTGACGAACCATTCGAGGTTGGTGACGTGAACGGTGTCGTTGAGATGTCCTTTTATTCCCATTCCAATGCACCTTTTTTCCAAACATAAACGAGGCCCAAGAGGAGAACCACCACGAACACGAACATCTCCGCGAAGCCAAACATCTTCAACTGGTCGTAAATGGTCGCCCAGGGAAATAGGAAGATCAGTTCGATGTCGAAGACGATGAAGAGCATCCCCATTACAAAGAATCGGACTGAAAATCGTCGTCTCGCGCTTCCTATGGGATCCATACCGCATTCATACGGCATCAACTTGATCGGTGTAGGGTTTCTCCCGGCCAAAAGCGTGGAAAGCACAATAATAGCCAGGCCTATGAATGCGGATATCAGCAAAATCACCAGGATGGGAAGGTAGCTGTTGGTCATACCTCTTCTCCGGCTCCAAGCGCCTGCTTCCTGAAAACAGGAACCCCGACGCGATATTTATTAGTGACTATGATGGCTGATACGGAGAGGCATCCGATGAAGGGCCTACGTAACCGTAACATGCCCTTGTTACAGCCCGCCTGGCAAAGTTGTCAAGGTTTTTTTCCCGCTCTTCTCGTCGCCCCCGGGAGAGTATCTCCGAAAAGAAAAGCTATGTCAAGCCTGGTTCCGGCTCCGGGTTCAGACACGAGCCTCATCGTGTCCGAGCATCTTTTAATATTAGCCAAGCCCATGCCGGCACCGAATCCCATGTCTCGAATCCATTCCGGAGCGGTGGAGAAGCCCGGCTGAAGAACTTGTTGCAGGTTATCTATTCCGGGGCCGTGGTCAACTGCGGACACCATTAGCCGACCCTGACGAATTTCTACAGTTATTTCCCCGCCCACGTCAGTGTGTATAACGAGATTCATCTCGGCCTCGTATACCGCCACAGCGACTCTTCTCACCAGAGGCGGTAAAAATCCGAGCCGTTGAAGAGATTTCTTGATCATGCTGGATGCCTTGCCCGCATTGGCAAAATCTTTGTCATTCACTATGTAACGCAAAGTGACGCTTGTATCGTCGGACTCGATGTCCTCGAATATGTGGCTTGCGCGGTATGTTTGCAGCTTCTCGGCTTCCTTCTTCTGAAAGCTCACGTCCATTTCACGCAGAAGCGCCCTAATCACTGTGCCCGTGGTAAGGATGCCCACCAGTTTCCCGTCTCCGTCCACCACAGGCAATCTCGCGAATCCATGTCCGCCGAGATTGCTCAGGGCCTCCGTCAGGGACGCGTCCTTCGATACGGTCTTAACCTCCCGCGTCATGTTATCCGCGGCCCGCGTGCTCAGCAGCCCTTTTTCCATCGCGTCGATCACGTCGGTCATGCTCAGGATGCCGACGATTCGGTCTCCATCAAGCACCGGCGCACCGGTAATGCGCTTGGCCCGCATCAACTCCTTCACATCGGCCATAGACATGGAGGGGTCGATCACGATGACGTTCGGCGCCATGACGCTTTCCACTCTTGTGGTGTAAATCAACTCCTGAACTTTGGTGATTTCCTGGATAGTCATGTCACCACGAGTCGTTTTGTATTTGTACCTGCCCGAGCCCCGGCAGCCCTGCTTTGAAGAGACGGCCGCAGGCCTCGTACATCGTATAACCTGTGTTGATAATCGTTATATTGGACTCACGCGCCAGTTCCACAGTTTCGGGAGGCGGAGTCTTGTCCCGCACGAACACGATCACGTTTATGCCCGCCATTTCTGCGGTGCGAACGACTTGGGGGTTGGTCAGACCTGTCATGAGCACCATGCCTTCAGTGCCGAACGCGAGAACATCACTCATGAGGTCCGCTGCGCCGCCCCTCGGGACCTCCTCATCCAGACCATGATTTTCTACGAGGATCCGCCCTGATAGTATCTCCACCAGTTCCCGGATTTTCATGAACTCTCCAGACCCGGCTATGACGGTCAAGAAAATTATTGGACCACCATCATTCTATGTTGTCAAGCTCCAGAGCCTAGACTGGGCGCTTGATTGAGGGGGTTACAGCCACCCTTGCCTTGCCTGGATTCGCAGGTTATACAGGGCCACAGGTCACTCTTTTCGCAAACACGTTGAAGTTAGGCATTCGGTACGGAAGGAGATTGCTTCGCTGCGCTCGCAATGACAGGTGGTGGGAATGTCATTGCGAGGAGTGAAACGACGAGGCAATCTCCACATTGAAAACATGTGACCGAACCTGTGTACATGGCCCTCAAGTCCGGCACCTTGCCTGACTCCGGCAGACCAGTCTGAAAGAGACGCGCGTAATACGGTGAACAACATGCTCTATTCGGGTGACAAACCGAATCCGCACCTTAATTCATTCGTCATGGACCACGCCCGGAGCCGGTCCTTTGATTCCAACAGCGACAGTTATGTGGTACAGGAGTTTGCCTCTCCTATAAAAACTACGAAGAACTCGCCCATTTACAGCATGCATTCGTACCACCTGGGGAAAAAGCCGCATGATGCGGTGGAAGCTTACATCAAGCATTACACGTCAGCGGGTGATCTCGTGCTGGACCCATTTTGCGGGTCGGGCAGCACAGCTTTGGCTGCACTCGTGCAAGGCAGAAAGGCGATAGCCATAGATGCCTCGCCGGCTGCTACGTTCATCACTCGCTTCTACATTTCGCGATCCGATCCGACGGACCTGGCCGACCGTTTTCAGCGAATGTGCGCCGCGGTGAGCGAAGAGATGAAATACCTTTACGGAACCGTCTGTCACCACTGCAACTCTTCGGCCACCATCCATTATGCGATTTATTCAAACCTGTATGAATGTCCGTCGTGCTCCAGGCGCGTGTCCCTATATGAAGCCGGCCGGCACAATCCCCCGTGCTGCCCGTGGTGCCTCTCCGAACACGGACTCTTCCAACCTATTTCTCCATTCCTCAGGACTCACGGCTATGAGCCTGTGGCAGTAAATTTTTCATGCCACGGCTCCTGTAAGCCGAAGCGGATGACCCGCTCGATCTTGGGGTCGGCAAAAGATCGCGAAGCATTTCAAGGTATAGATGTTCCTCGAATTCGAGAAATAGAGGCTGCTCCTGTTACTTACCCTTATCCGAACCGGTTCATGATGAACGTCGCGGACCCAAACATTCCCTGGGGTGACGAATGGCGCCCCAGTCGAAACTTCAGACGGGTTGCGGATCTCTTCACCTGCAGAAATCTCAGAGCAGTTGCCGCGTTCATGCAGGCAGCCGGTTCAGATGAAGATCTTCGCGCGATAATCACGTCGGGTATGTTTGCAGTGAGCCGAAAGGCCCAGCATCTTGATGAAGGCGGCGGATATGTGCCGGGTAACTGGGCTTTGCCCCCCATGTCCAAGCAGCGCAACTGTATGGAAAGCCTTAGTAGAATCTTCGCTCGCATTTTGACCGCCAAGAAAATCCTCAACACGCGATTACAATCGCAAGACGCGTGCATTTCCACTCAATCCGCAACTTCATTGGCTCAGATCCCGTCCGATTCGGTGGATTATATTTTCACCGATCCGCCGTACGGTGGAACGGTTCAGTATGGCGAACTGAACTTCATCTGGGAGTCGTGGTTGGGCTTGAATACGGAGTGGCACGATCAAGAGATCGTTGTGAATCGTACCCGTGGGAAGTCGTTGCAGGACTGGGCGGAAATGATGTTCCTCGCGATAGGGGAATGCTACCGTGTGCTGAAGCCCGGCCGGTGTCTCTCACTCTGCTGGCACGATGCCTCAGCCTCAACCTGGCGCCACCTGCAAAACATCATGGCCGGAGTGGGGTTCACTGTGGAGCAATCCGACCGCGCGCTGTACATTGATACCGGTTCCAATACATACAATCAGCGAGTAACCGACAAGGTGGTGAGGCGCGATCTGGTCATAAATTTTCGGAAGCCGCGGCCTGGGGAATCAGATCGCGATGCCTTGGCAGTCAGAACAACCTCGACCCCTTTTCACGTCAGAGCCCGCCTCATTATCACAGATTATTTGAAAGCTCATCCGGGATCGCCCAAAGACAGAATATACGATCACCTTATGTGCAAACTCATCAGAACAGGTCCAGTAGAAGACCACGACTTCGGCAAGCTCCTGTCGCAGATCGCTATAAAAGCCGGTGATGGCAGAAATGCGTGGTTTTTGATGTAATCCCCGCCACGGCAATGAGCAAATCTAGGCCGCTACTCGCTTGCCGTCGAGAAGCTTTAGACAGAGAGAATGCAGCTTAGTCAATTCACGCTGAAATTCGCGTTGAGCTTCTTCCGCGGGCAACGAGTCAAAGAGGTCCGGCAATTGAACTCCGTGGCTCATGATTTGGTCCGCGATAGTTTTTTTCATGGTTTTCCGAACAAACAGGCAGTTCTCAGCGTGAAAGAAAATACTGCGCGAGTCCTTTACGCCTATCAATCCGCTCGTGAGTGACTCGATGATACCTAGACACAGCAAGGTAAAAAAAGTGATCTGCTGCTCTCTATCGCCTGTCTGCAAAAGTAAGCTTTTAAGATTTATAACGTTTCTCATCGGACACCATACTTTGGGAAGAATTTGACTCCAGCGACTTGACCCGACGCGTGTTCAAAATAATGGACTTCACCCGTAGAACCGAGCTTGATCACCTTCTGCTATTTTCCAGGAGGCGGCGCTTGGAAACCAGGATTTTATAGGGATTCTCAAAAGTAATCGCGGATTGACCAGACGAGACGCCAAAGATTGTCATTGCGAGGGCGAGGGCCCGAAGCAATCTCGACTGGGGCAAAACTGAGATTGCGTCGTCGTTCCTCCTCGCAATGACACGGTTCAGCCGTTCGAGTTTTTACGAGTAGCAGATCCCAACCCGACGATATTTTCGAGGACTGCTACAAATTCATCCCCTTTTCAATAGCATGTTGCCTGATCTCTCTTCGCTGCTATAATGAGGTCGGGCGAACACAGAATTGTAAGGCTGACTATCTCAAGTGCGACTTTCTCAGCATACTGGAGATGACATGACTGCTATCAACATGACCAAGGTCAAGGAATTCTTGGAAGTCCTCGGAGTGAAAGAAGACCCCCTGGGCATGCTTTACTCCAACGATCAACCTACTGAAGGCATTTCGCCCAAGCCCGGGATGCTCCCGACTAGAGAAGCGGAAGCTGCGCAACAGGTCGATTGGCCTTCAATAAACGCAAACTGGAGCTGCGTAATCGGCGCGATCTGGCGCGCTCGCAAGAAAAGAACCACCGCGTATTTCGACAGGGAACATTTTGGATGTTTGGGCGGTGCGTTCTATCTTGGTTTCTTGAAACAACAACTGGAGACGATCACCTATTATGTATCGACAGGAATTCCGGGCCAATTGGAAGGCGAACATTACCTTGAATCCGCGGAGGTCACCAAGAACTTCTTCCGAACAGTAGACCCTCGCCCCGCGCCCGCGAAGTTTTGCATTTTCAAGCCCATCAGTCTGTTCCGCGAAGACGAGAGTCCGGAACTTGTCATCTTCTTTTCGAGACCTGAGAGTGTCGCGGGGCTCAATCAGTTAGCCACATTCGTAACCAACGACTTTGAAGCAGTCTCTTCCCCTTTCGGAGCGGGGTGCTCGAACATCGTGACCTGGCCGCTCAGGTATCTTGCGCAAGGAAAACTTAAAGCGGTTCTCGGGGGCTGGGACCCTTCGGACCGCAAGTTTCTGAAGCCCGACGAAATCACCTTCACGGTTCCGTACGAGATGTTTGTGCGGATGGTCGATCGATGGTCCGATTCGTTTCTCGCCACTGCGACATGGGAAGTCGTGAAAAAGAAAGCAGAGCGTAGCCGCAAGGCCTGGGGAGAATCGGAGGATTAGAAGCGGTAGCAAGGCCGCTTGAAATCGCAAGATGCGGTTTCCCCGCCAGTACCATCGGAGCTACCGCATCCCGCACGAGCCGCAGCACCTACCGATCAAGCGTCAACCTTGTCACTGGCTCTTTTCAAGGTTGTTCATCTCTCGGTCGAACTCACGCCAATACGCTCTATTACAGCCGGAAATGCAGTTGGCATACAGGTAATAACCGGGCTGATAACCGCCGCCACCTCCCCAGCCCTGCTCTTCCACTTGAGGAGGAGAGTCTTCATCTGAATAGGGAGAAAGGCCGTAACGCTCGCGGCATGACTGTTCACATCCTTCGCGGTCGAACTCGACCAATTTGCCGTATTGTGCAAGGCCCACACTCGAACACGGAAGAATGACCGCAAATGCCGGATTGATGAATTGCGTGGGCGAAGCCGCAAAGACCTGAGGCGAAAAGCCGCCGAACGTTAACAATAGTGCAACACCCACCACTGCTGTTCCTGCCGGTAAAAATTGTGACCGTCGCATTGTGCGCCCTCCTCTTGTCATTGAATCATTCCTAGTCCTCATCCACCACTACAAGAGTTAGATGCAACGGGAAGACTTTTGTTTCATGAAGTGATGGAACTTCGCTGTCACCCGGTTAGAGACGCCTTAAGCGCCTCACAGACCCTGTCCTGCTGCTGATCGGTCAAATGAGAATAGAGAGGAAGGGCAAGCGACTCACGCGAAGCAGTGTAAGTGTTGGGAAGCTCCCCAACGATGCGATGCGGTCGATTTTTGAACGCAGTTTGAGCGTGAACCGGTGGGTGGAAGTATCTCTTAGTTTGTATGTTGTGGGACTTCATCTTTTCGTAGACCGCGTCCCGCTTTAAACGGGCCTCGTCGCCAATCAACACCGTGAAATAGTTCCCGCTGGAGGTCCGATCGTTCGGAAATTCCTGGACCCGGCAGCCCGGAAACGTGGCCACACAGGCCCTATATCTCCCAATCAATCTTAGTCTTGCCTTGATCAGACGCTCTGCGTCGCGTAGACTTAGAAGTCCCACAGCCCCATGAAGCTCACTCATCCTGACCGAAAGTCCGTTATATGCCATGTTTTCGCCGTCAGGCCCCTTGCCGTAATCTCTCATGCTTCGGAGCTTCTCGGCCAAAATACGGTCGTTCGTGGTAACCAAACCGCCTTCAATCGCCGTGACCACTTTGGTGGGGCTGAGAGAGAATACCTCACAAAGCCCAAATACGCCCGAAGGCTTGTCACGAAATCTGGATCCGAGTCCCTGTGCTGAATCGAACAGTAGCGGAATAGAGTACTTGACGGATATGTCGTGCAGACGGTCCATGTCCGGCGGCAAGCCGAATATGTTTACAGGGCACACGGCCGCGGTCCTCGGCCCTACCGCCTTGACAACCTCATCCGGATCTATGGTCATTGTCCCGGGCAGGCAATCAACAAAGACCGGAACAAGCCTGTTCCAAAATATCGCCTCCACCGTCGCGGCAAAGGTGAAAGAGGGCACAACGACTTCGGCCCCGTCCGGAAAGTCCATGGCCGCGAAAGCCAACATCAGACCCGATGTGCAACTTGAAACCGCGACTGCATGGCTAGCGCCCGTGAGTCGGCAGGCTTCTTGCTCAAAGGCCGCAACGATATGCCCGGAGGTCACGATACCTGCTTCGGAAGCCTGTCGGAACATCTCCAGGATTTTGCTCATGTCCGGCAAAGTCGGACGAATCAACGGGATCGGCGGTTCGAATTTGGCACCCATTAGACTCCACTGAAACGCATTGAGATTTGCCTGGAGAATCTCTCATACCTTCTTTCCTCCGGCAAGGCGAACGACAGGGAATTCTTGCCCGACGGTAGTAGAGTGGAAAGTTAGGCGGCTGAAAAGAACCTATCGCAAATTGAAAAATAGCGCCACTGCAAAGTATTCATCGAGAGGAGCCTGAGGTCATGTTTGTGCAATGGTGCCCGCTCTTGACGAACCTTCTACCGTGTGTTCCAATACTAAGAGGCGACTTCTAAAGAAGAAAGCATTTTCAAAACAAGCGAAGGGACAACATAATGAGTGATCGCTACGTCGAGTTAGCGAAGCGAATCGGACTGGGTCAATCAAAGAGAATTGCAGGTCTCTTTCAGATCATTGCCGACCCGGCCGAGGCGGACTTACTATTGGCATTGCCCGGGAACACACCGGTTGCGGCCCAAAAACTGGGACGACCCGAAGATGAGGTCGCCGGCATGCTCCACAATCTTTTTGTAAAGGGCTTAGTTTTTCCTTCATCCAAGACCGATCCTCCGACTTACAAGATGTGTAGGGATCTGGTTCAATTCCACGACGCGTCCATTCTGTGGCCTGCTGCTCCTCAGGAGTTTCTGGATTTGTGGAGAGACTATATGGAATCTGAATGGCCGGATCTGGCCAAAGCGGTCAGCAAGAGCGTTCCCCGGCCGTTCACACGAGTTATACCCGTTGGGATTTCTATTCAGGCTAAAACCCACGTGCTGGCCTTTGAGGACATAAAAGAAATAATTGAGAATTCCCGAAACATCACCGTGACCAAATGCACGTGCCGTTTGAGCATGCACAAATGCGACAAAAAGCTGGAAGCGTGCTTGCAGATCAATCGAGGAGCCGACTATAACCTGGCACGTGGAACCGGCAAGCAGCTCACAAAGCAAGAAGCGCTCGATTTGGTGCGGCAGTGCGAACTGGATGGTCTAATCCACGTAGTGATGAACAAACAGGATGTGGACCAGTTCATCTGCAACTGTTGCCCTTGTTGTTGTCAAACAATGCCGGTTCTCATCGAACACAATATAAGTGTTATCGAACCCAGCCGCTTTGCGGCGCAAGTTGACGCCGATCTGTGCAGCTCATGCGGAACCTGCTTGGAGAGATGCTATTTCGGAGCAATAAACCAGGAGGATGACGAGACGGCAAAGGTTAATCCTGAAAAATGCATGGGGTGCGGGCTGTGCCAGGTCACCTGTCCTACCGAGGCTCTTTCAATGGTTGAGGTCCGCCCGTGGGATTTTGTCCCTGAAAAGCTCTTCGGATAGCAAACCGTTTGGACTCCCTGTCTATATAGGCTTCAAGCGAGTTCAATCAGGGAATATGCTTGCCGTCGCCGGCAGGAAAAATGTTCATAACGGCTGCCGTGTGCGAGGGCCGGAAGCAATCTTGGTTGGTACTGAGGGAACGCGATTGATGCAGCGGACGAATTTGTCGAACGATAGAAGGCTGATTTTCACGTTCGTCGGTGTCGAATAATTTCCCCGGTTACCATGTACACCACGTCCTCGGCAATATTGGTTGCATGGTCGGCAATGCGCTCCAGATGACGAGAAACGAGGAACAGATGCGTAAAAGCACTGCGATTATCTTGGTCGGTTTTAAGTCTTTCCTCGAAGTCCCTATGTAATTTGTGCTTCTTGAGGTCTATGCGATCGTCCTCTCTAAGGACCTCAAAAGCCTCGCTGCTGTCCATGTTCACAAACGCGTCCAGCGTCTTGCGCAACATGCTCACCGTTTCTTCGGCCATTACGAAGTAATCATCCGGAACATTTATGGGGCGGACTGCATTAAGATCTATGGCGATTCTCGCAATATTCGCCGCCATGTCACCGATGCGCTCCAAGTCCTGATTGATTTTCAGAACACCGACAATGAACCTCAGATCCGCGGCCACTGGTTGGTGTAGGGCAATAACTTCCAGACATTCCTCGTCGAGGTCGATCTCCAGCCTATCAATTTCTTGATCGCCCTCGACCACCTTGCGAGCGAGTTCCGTGTCGCGGCTGACCGAGAGCCTTGACCGCGAGCATGACATTTTCTTCCACACGGGTGCCAAGCGCCAATACAAGGGTCTTCAATTTTTCGATTTTTCGGTGAAGCCTGTGCCGAACTGTAGGGATCATTGCTTCCTCGGTTAGCGCAAATTCTGTCTCTGAGCCAAGTTCAGAGCATACTTCTCTTTTCCCTCTCGGTCAACCGTCATTTGGTTGTGTTAAGAAATCCGAACAACAAGAGAACGAGGAAAATAGAGCCCGTGTGAATTGCAATCAAAGCCGGACGAGGTATGTGGCTACCCCTCCAAGGTCTATCAGACGCTGAACTTCCTCTCAATATACTCCTTCAGGGCTACGGCATTATTTAACTTTTCGTTTTTTGCTGCAAAGAGCAAAGTCACAGTCCCCCTTGCCGCAATTTTGGCCAACTGGCTGAGCGCCTCAGATCGACCGTCCAACTCTTGAAAATACTGGCGTTTGAACTCTTCCCATTTTTCCGGCTCGTGTCCAAACCATTTCCGAAGCTCATCGGTGGGGGCAATTTCCTTAAACCAGCGGTCTATGTGTGCATCTTCTTTCTTCATGCCACGAGGCCAGAGATGATCCACGAGCGCCCTGTAACCGTCTTCCTTTTCAGGGGCTTCATAAACCCTTTTCACCCGGATCGGCATGGATCTCCTCTGCTATAAGCCGTGATCAAAATCGGACCTCTGCCCGTTATTCGGCAAAAGACCTTTCGATTCCGAACCAGAGGGCCGGTGGTGTCGGCATCACTATCAAACAAGACAGTGCAACGGAACAGGAGTTTCAAAAAAGTTCCGATGTGTCTCTAACTAGCGGCAAATACATCATAATCGTCACGATTCGCTGCCAGAATCACATCTTTGCTCTCTTTTGTCCAGGCCGCCCCTTATGCGCTTTAAGCACGTTATTTCTGCGAATATGTGTTACACTGGAGTCTATTAAAGACCAGCGGGTCAATTCGGCTCGTTTTAGCCGAGATAGGTGACATTCTTGGGGAAAATCTATGGCCAATTTCACAAATCGTGATCAGTTGTCGCTATTTCATGTTGAAACTCCTTCGCATATATTACCTACGAACCTCACCACGACGCGACACCCTTTTCATAGATGGTTTAATTTCGTCGCGGGATTCTCGCCAGAATTTGTCGCTGAATGTATATCAGGCGCTGGTTTGAATCACAGAGATCAAGTGCTAGACCCGTTCTCAGGTTGTGGGACCACTCTTGTCGAGGCCAATCTGGCGGGGATTTCTTCCTTTGGATTTGAAGCCCACCTGTTTCTTTGCCATATGTGTGAATCAAAACTTTTGGTGGATGCGGATCCGAGAATAGTCGAACAAATATTTGAGGAGATAAGTGGATTACACATAGATGTTGCTGCATTTGAACCTTACTCATCAGATGCTCTCATCTATCTGAAAAAGCTTGTGCCAGAGGAGTCCCTTTCATTTCTTGTTGCAGCCCGGCAGCAAGTTCAATCCTACCAAGGGCCTAAATTGGCTATTGGCAAAATGATGCTTTCAAAAGTGCTTGATCTCTGCTCTCACTCAAAAACAGACGGTATTTACAAGGCCCCTACGTCAAAGAAGAAGGCAATGAGCTTTATTGAGGCGTTGAAGTCGGTAGCCGAAACTGTTGTCGAAGACCTGAGATATGCTAAGCACCGAGGTCTGGTGAATAAGTCAAGAGTTGTGTGTCAATCTTCCCAGAACATGTCCTGTCTAGCTACAGATTCTTGCGATCTTCTCGTGACTTCGCCCCCTTATCTAAACAACTTTGATTACGCAGAAATGACGCGAATGTATCTTTACTTCTGGCTCGAAGCTGCTAATTGGGGAGAGATAACGGACAAGGTAAGAAAGAAATTGATTGTTAATACTACTACTGCGCTTAAAGGACATAAGGACAAGATTGATTTCTATCGCAGCGGAACGCCAGAGTGTGTCAGAAAAGACCTGGACGGGTACATGCTTGAGTTGATTGAGAAGCGAAGAGTGAAGGCAGGAAAGAAGGAGTACGACTATTTGATATATCCTTACTTTGCTCAGATGACCGATGTCCTAAGAAGCACAATTCGGGTACTTAAAAGGAATGCGCCAGTTCATCTCATAGTGTCCGATGCCGCTTTATACGGTGTTCACATTAGAAGTGAGGTCATCTTGGCTAAAATTATGGAGACTTTGGGTTTCGTAAACGTAAGAATCGTCAAGCTCCGAAGTCGTGGAACGCGTTGGATACTGGAAAAGAGAGAAGGGTCTGACAAAGGACTTGGAGAATATCATATCTCAGGTTGCGCATCTTAAACACAGAGGTAAGGGGATGCCGGAAGTTAACGACTCCCTGTACAACGTGGCGAAGGCGGAAATCGAACGGCTTACAAAGGTCTACCTTAGTCTTGTTGAGGATACCCACAACTTCAGCGAGGTTACGACCCAGTCTTTGTCTTCAAGAGAAGCGATAACCATACTACTCGCCGGTATTGGAAGTCTCTCTGACCCCGTGAAAACCACGGAGAAGGAGGCGGTGAACGAATGGGAGCGACGAATTGCTGTGCCTTTTGACATCGAGACCAGTATTACCGCTGGAGTGTATCTCAGGCTTAGAGAAGTGAGCGCTGCATATTATGACCAACTGATTTCTGCCACTGAGGGATTCACGAAGTTCGAGCCACAATTCATACAGGCATTTCCTCGTTATCTACCTTTGCTGCAGCATATCGGCGGGATTTTTAGTAAGTCTAAGCTAAAAGAATTGGTTGGATCAGTGTCGGACTCCAAGATATCTCCAAAGGCTGCGGTTAGGCTTGCTTCTCAACTCTCGAAGCGAGTAGATGCGGAAGCCGTCGAAAAGGCAGGCATATTGGCGCGCATGAGCGGGACTTTAGAAGGAATGGTCCGAGACTTAGTAGGGAAGATACTACTTGAGAGTGTTGTTGCCAGTGCCTTTGAGGTGGCTGGAGTTCAATTTCAGAGGGAGAAGGATTACGATAAGTTAGCCGGTGTGGTCTATAATTTTAGGGCTGATTTTGTGGTACCAAACGCCCAGACGCCAAGAGTTTTTGTAGAGGTAAGAAAATCATCGAGTCGTCACGCATCCCTGTATGCGAAAGATAAGATGTTTTCAGCAATCAATTGGAAGGGAAATAATAAAGATTTGCTGGGGGTTCTTGTAATCGACGGCAATTGGACTGCAACAACCCTGGATGTTATGGCGAGAGTCTTCGACTATGTGCTCCCAATCCGAGCCTCCACAAAAGTAGCAGAGATAGTGTCAGCATATGTCAACGGCGATGAGTCAAAATTGAAGTGGCTCATAGACTTTCGTGTTGTCAAGAATACCCCAAAGCAATAGGCAGATAGGAGCCACGAAATTCTGGAAGACGAGGGGGTAAAATGGGACGCAAGAAACGCAAGAAGGAACGGCTAAAGCCCATCTCATTTTATGGGTACGACGCCAGGGAAGTGAGTAGAGCATACATGCAAATTAGTCCCAAGCGTTTAAGGGAATTGCAACAGGAAGAAAGAGGGCTTGATAAGTTAACTGATCAGGGTGCCGATAGTTAGGGGGCAGTGAGACTGGGGTGAAAGAGATGGATAATTGGAAATTCAAGCCGGGACAAAAGATGTCTAACAATAATCCGTGTCACTGTGGATCTGGGAAACACTACAAGGACTGCTGCAAATCGAAGGACCGCCAAGAAGCGCATTCATCTATCAAGAGCAGGAATCTAGCATTTGCAAAAAGCATCGAAAGAATTCGGTGCCAAAGCGGAGCCCCTGGTAATTGGAAGGAAATTGGTGCCTTTCTCTCTTATCATCCTGAATACGTCAAGAAGATACATGAAGATAACCTGGATCTTTGGCAGAATGTGTCTTTTGATGATATTATGCAAAGTGGTGAAGTATGCATTGCCTCTGAAAATCAACTGGCTACGGTATTTTCCACTGATCCCCAACCGTATAGTCTCGTCAACAACATCAAACGGCTTTCAATCTATGTGGATAAGATCATAGTCATAGACCCGTTTCATAAGCCATCTTATTACAATGAAGATTATAGTCCTCTGAAGTTTCCTGAGAGATGGGTACCCAATGCTCTAAAATTGATGTACTTTATGACTTTCTTGGAGCCTTGGATTCGCAACGACACGGTTATCTTGCTCCCGAATCCGGGCGATTTCAACTTGAAGTTTAGAGATGACATGGAAAGACTAGCAGGGGAAAGGGTTGACAGGAATCCGATCCGGATTGGTTGGGACGGATTGAAGGGAAACTTTTCAGTCCTCGTCGATATGGCCCGGCAACTGGCTCCTGATAGCGACGATAATATAAAGCGGATATTCACCCAGGAGTGGGGTGAAACGTCAGAAAGAAAGACCGCAGAGTTTTTGGACTTCGTGAAGACAGTTCGGCAAACCGACCCGCTGGTGTTCAGGGGAAAAATGCCTGAAAGGGGCTGGACTGAATGGGGTTCAGGAGTGGTTGCGGAGATGCACGTCAATCTGGCCCATTACTTTAAAGCATTTCCTTCTACCTTCTATGAATTTGAATGGAACGGACTTTTGAGTGTCACAGAAGAATCTCAGATAATAGCAAATGAGTGGCTTCCATTTACGCGGACTCTGCAACATCTTTCCCTTCCCTTCTTTGATGAAGTAGACAATGAAATCGCCCTTGAGTTAAGAAGCGAGGGTTATCTATCAACCGTCAGAGACTTTATGAGACAAGCCTGGATTGAGTCAGGCGGCAGTCATAATGAGAATGTCATTTCTGACATGACCAAAGAATTGAAATCAGTCCACGATACCGCTATCAATCAATCAAAAAGCCTGGAGATTGATTTTTCCAAAGGAAGATGGGGAAAGTTAAAAACTGACGAGTCAGAAATTTTGAATGACCTCGGCTTAGGCATTGTCTACGGTATTATCAAGGGCTCGATACTGCTCCCCGCTGATCCACAGCAAGCGGCACTTCAAGTCTTGGGGTCTATAGTTTGGGATATAGGCAGATCCATAGCGCATAAAGTCATGTGGCCTCATTGGCAGTTCAAGAGAGTCATGAAAAATCCCGCCGCTTTATTTTTCATCAGATTAGATAGGACAAAAAGAGTCTGAATCGGCGCCGAGTAGTAGAGTGTGAACCTTTGCTAAGTGCATAGTTCCGTTATTTTTTATGTCTTTACAAAGGGGTACACCTCATTAAACCGAACAGTGCCTCACGGTGAATGTGCCTGTATACATTGATGGATCTGATCCGAACATTTGATTAATTGTGACGGGAGGGAGGTTACGATGACACTAGTTGAACAAATGGCCTCTTTCGTCGTGCGGTCATCCTACGACGACATCTCCGAGGGAGCCCGCCAGGACCTCAAAATCAGAGTCCTTGATTCGCTTGGGTGTGCAATTGGCGCTCTCGATGAAGGGCCCGTGAATCTCATCAAGAATCAGGTCGAAGATTTCGGCGGATCGCCTCTATGCACGCTCATCGGGAGCGGGGAGACCGCGCCGGATCGGGCGGCATTGTTCAACAGCACACTCGTACGCTACCTGGACTTCAACGACAGTTATCTTGCCAGACATGAAACCTGCCACCCCAGCGACAACCTGGGATCGGTGCTGGCCGCCGCAGAGTACGCGGACACGAGCGGTCGGGAGCTTCTCACCGCATTGGCAGTTGCCTACCAGGTCCAGTGCCGTCTCAGCGATGTTGCTCCGGTCCGAGCCAAAGGCTTCGATCACACCACGCAGGGAGCTTACGCTGTTGCCGCGGGAGTGGCCAGGGCCTTGAGACTCGATGAGACAAAGACCGCCAATGCTATCGCAATTAGCGGAACAGCATTCAATGCCCTGCGAGTCACCCGAACCGGGACGTTGTCCAACTGGAAAGGCCTCGCTTATCCTAATACCGCCTTCGGAGCGACGCATGCTGCTTTTCTCGCAATGCGAGGCGTCACAGGTCCTCCGGAGGTCTTCGAGGGCAACAAGGGGTTCATGGATGCAATCGCGGGTCGGTTCGAGATAAACTGGTCCACGGAAAATCTGGAACGTGTGAGACAAACGATTGTCAAGAAATTTAACGCTGAGATCCACTCTCAGGCGGCTATAGAAGGTATGCTCGCACTGAAGCATGAGCACAGTTTTACCGCCTCTGATGTTGAGAAGATAGGCATCGTAATCTTCGACGTGGCTTATCACATTATCGGGGGAGGCGAAGAAGGAGACAAGACCGTTGTACGCACCAAAGAGCAGGCCGATCATAGTTTACACTATATGATTGCCGCCGCGCTTCTGGATGACCGGGTTATGCCGGAACAATACCGGCCCGAACGCATCCAGAGCTCCGATATTCAGGCTCTGCTCAGAAAGATTTCGGTCACCCCTTCAGATGAATACAGCCGACGCTTTCCCGACCAGGTCCCATGCCGCATTACGGTTTCGTTGCAGAACGGCACAGAAATATCGCGAGAAGTAACTGATTACGAAGGATTTCATACACGGCCCATGAGCTGGGAAAGTGCGATAGCGAAGTTTGTGGCACTGGCTGCCAAGCATTGTAATCAGTCTTTATTGGACGAAATTGTGGAAGCAGTGGCCGATCTTGATGCGATTCAGGTGTCGGACTTAACAAGACTTCTGAAGAAAATTCGCGAAAAGTGACGCAGGAATTATTTCGGATCTTTTGATGATAATTTTGTAGAAGGAGGATGAACGATGGTCGAACAGGAAACTCCGAGGGATGAGCGTGCATTTGCATTTCTGAGAATCAATGAGCGCCAGTCCAAGCCACGCGCACGAGGCATAACTGAAATCCGCGGTCCGTATTACACTCCGATGGGAAAACGGTACTTGCAAGACATTTTGGAGACCATGGGGCAGTACGTGGACTCGCTGAAGTTCGCCGGCGGTTCGTTCAGTCTCATGCCCAGAGCGGTTATTAAAGAACTCCTTGATATCTGCCACGAGCACAACGTTTTGGTCTCCACAGGAGGCTTCATTGAACATGTGCTGGCCCAAGGCCCTGATGCGGTCACTCGGTATATTCAGGAATGCAAGGAACTAGGCTTCGACATTGTCGAGATTTCCAGCGGCTTCATAACCATACCGGTTGATGATTGGTTGCGGCTGGTGGAGAAAGTTCAGAAGGCCGGCCTTAAGGCCAAGCCGGAGGTGGGGATCCAGTTTGGAGCCGGCGGCGCAACCGCTGTTAGCGAACTGCAAGCCGAAGGGACTCGAGATCCTGAGTGGACGATTATTCAGGCCAAGCGCTTTGTAGATGCCGGCGCGTACATGATCATGATCGAATCGGAAGGGATCACCGAAAACGTCAAAGTGTGGCGGACGGATGTTGTGGCAAAGATCATTAATGCCCTCGGCCTGGAAATGCCGATGTTTGAAGCCGCGGACCCGGAAGTCTTCGACTGGTACATCAAAAACTATGGGCCGGAGGTCAATCTCTTTGTAGATCACAGCCAGATCGTGCAGCTCGAATGCCTGCGATCCGGGCTCTGGGGAACCAAAAGCCTCTGGGGTCGTGTTCTGACATACAAGGGCTGAGCATGATGAGGGCTTTTTTCACCCAACTGTGCTATTGTATGGGATCCGAAGACATTGGGCGCGGCTGAAATTGTCCGAAAGCTATCTTGACCAAACTGTCTCAAGACTAATTTGATGCCCGGAATCGTGCCACGATTGATCCTGGTGGTCATTTTCGGTGCCATCAGCCCAGCCCACTCTCATAGGGAGAGGGAGCTGTTCCAAGGTCTCTATTAGCGTCCCCTCGTCCTTCGGGAGAAGGTCAGGGTGAGGGAATGTCGTGTTACGATTGCGTCCGGTTCAAGAGTTTTGAGTCAGTTTCTGACGCCCAGCTTACCAAAGCTGCCTAGACTGCCGCGTGCTTCGATTTTCCAGATGTTTCCGTGTCCACCGCGTGCTAAGCGCCTGGGCAACCAGCCTTAGACTGATAGGATGGCCGTTTCTTCTCGTCGATCGTTGAGGGTGGACAATCCCTCGCCTCGCTTGCCGCGCTGCGGTAATTTCTGCCGGATGTCCGTGTCCACTGGATTATATGCCGCGTGGTTCCTTACTGTTGAGAACCGCCATTTAACACCCTTGCAGGCCTTACATCGGCTTCAAATCGAGATAAGGTAGCTTTGACCGGATCCGACACGCTTCCTGAGCCGCGGGGGCAATTTGCACATGTCCGGGCTTTTTTGGCCCAGCCGTTTAAGATAAGCCCTCTGGTAACTATTTAACACCATTACGTATTCCAAATAATCCCCCAAAAAGCCGGACGTTCTTCGCCCGATGCATCTCACGGCAAACCTGAGGCCAGCGGACCGGCATCCACGTAACAACTCAGCGATATCCTACACAATTTCTCACAATTTTTTACCGTTTCTCAGTTGGCATGAATCATGCTTACGATATGCTACGAGGTTGGGGACATCCTAACAAAGACATTTAGCGCGGAAGGAGGGCTGCTTCCCAGAGTCGGTTGCAAAACCCGGGTAATTACATGCAACTGTAACCCGGGCGACTTCGCAATTATGTGCCGTCCAATGTTGACTTTTTGGTCGCACTGTCACGGTGAATTGATGGTACTCTGTTCACAAATTGCTATAGGGTGCACCGTGACACGGACTTGATGGCTTTGCTGGTTTTGCAACCGACTCTGGAATGACAACCCTCCCCGCAGGGGTCCGAGAGAAGAGCAATTGTTAGTTTGGGAGCCGTGTCCTAAAAGAAAGGAGAAAAAGTGTGTCAGTCGAACAGTTAGTCGATAATTTAATTGAAGCTGGCTGGAATGTAATTGACAGCGATTTTGATACGCGGGCATTCGCTAACTGGCGAAGGCAAGCGCTGGATTGCATCGGTGCCCTCATGGGACCGGCCCATACATACACGCAGTATTTCAGAGATTTCGTGGATGAGGCGGAAAAGGGCAGCCTCCTTGCTGGTGCGGGCATTCTTGTTGCCACGAAAGAACAGGTGGCAAAGTCAGGGATTTAACCGCATTCATCTTCTCCCGCCGGGGTTTGATGGCCCCTAATCCGGATAAAGTTGCCTGGCCCCTGGTTTTGATTGGCCGGGGGCCCTCTTGCCGGATGTATCAATGCCCGTCCTAACATTCACGGCCTTGTCACGCCGGCCATTCTCGTAACGAAATCCGTCTTCCCTCCTGGTTACGTTTCACCTATTGATATTTTGAAACGAATGTGTTTCGTTTGAAGACACCTGCCGCTTGGCTCGTACAGGCTTTGCCGGATCGCGCATTTTTGCGTTGGCGAGAGTATGACGGGCGGTAATTATTTGTAGTGACTGCTGACACTTTACGGTGCAAAAGCAACTGGGGTAACCAAATGAATGAGATTGGTTGAAAGAAGGAGAAAAGACTATGATTGATCTTGGTTGCAGGAGACCATTCATTCCTATTGGGATGCTGGCAATTGTGTTTCTCGTGGGAACTACCGCGACCGTCGTGAATGCTCAGACCGCGCCCTCGGTTCTGAAACAGCTCGACGACGCCTACGTTCAGGTCGCGGGGAGAGTGACCCCCGAAGTGGTAAACATCAGTTCGACGAAGAAAGGAGGATCTGTTCCTCCGGGTCATGGCATGGAGCCGTTCTTCAAGAATTTCCCTTTTCATGATTTCTTTGGCGACGACTTGGGCAAGAACTTCAGGCCACCTCTGCCACGAGGACACGGCGGGTCCATGCAAGTCGCAATGGGTTCCGGGTTTATTGTCTCTCCTGATGGAAAGATTGTAACCAACTCCCATGTAGTAAAGGGCATGGACAAAATCAAAGTCACGCTCACCGGTAAGCGGACTTACACGGCCAAGGTGATCGGAATTGACCCGGATAGCGACATTGCAGTGATCAAAATCCCTGCCACCGGCCTTCCAGTGGCCAAGTTCGGGGATTCGTCGAAGTTACATGTCGGCCAGATAGTCTTGGCCGTCGGTAATCCGTTCGGGCTTAACGGCACCGTAACAGCGGGCATCGTGAGCGCCACGGGGCGAACTAACGTTGGAATCGTCAGTTATGAAGACTTCATTCAGACCGATGCGCCTATTAATCCGGGCAACTCCGGAGGGCCTCTGGTGAACATTGAGGGTGAAGTGATAGGAGTCACTACCGCAATAGCGACTCGTACCGGTGGATATCAGGGAATCGGCTTTGCTATACCGTCCAACTCCATAAAAATCGTTATGGATCAATTGATTAAGCAAGGCAAGGTGACTCGGGGACTGCTGGGCGTGAACATTCAGGACCTTAACGATTCGCTCGCGAAATCTTTCGGCTTGTCGGACACTAATGGGGCGCTGGTCGCACAGGTGGTGCCGGGGAGTCCTGCCGAAAAGGCCGGCATTAAGGCCGGTGATGTCATCTTGAAGTATAATGGAAAGCAGGTCACGGGTGCTGCAGAGTTAAAAAACATGGTTGGACAGGAAAAACCCGGGGCCAAAGTGAAATTGACGATTTTCAGAGATAAGAAGAAGTCTGAAGTGGAGGCGACCGTGAGCGAACGCACGCCGAAAGCGCTCGCCGAGGCATTGCCTAACCCTTCCACAGGGGAGGGCGAGACTTCGTCCGATCTGGGAATCACCGTGGAAAAGGTTCCCGCGGCCACAGCGGAAAAGCTGGGCCTCAAAGGAGGCGTGGGGCTTGCAATTAAGCAAGTAAGCTCTGACGGTGTAGGAAGCCGAATGGGACTCCAAGAAGGAGACGTGATCCTGGAGATTGACGGCAAGCCTGTCTCCGATATCGCGTCCTTTAATAAGCAGGTTGCAAAGGCCAAGAAGAATAAGGTGATTCGTTTGAAGGTACATAGAGGTTCAGCGACCATCTTCCTGGCAACCACCATGGATTAATCCTGCTACCAGGCCAAATTGCAGGTTTGCTCGAGTTGGCCCGGCAGAAGTGACAGCTCGTTCGAGCCCACTATCACAGCGGACGCATTCCCCCCTCGAAAGAAGGGGGAATGCTTTTCACTCTATACATAAAGGGGGTAAGGGGGACAGAATTGGCAGTGAGACTTCCGACAGCACTATCGTGGGCTGCACTGAGATTCTCTCTTCTCCACGATTTTAGAGCGGGCGCCGCATTCTGTGCCCCTACATCTCTATCCGAGAGCAGTACATGTCATGTAGGGGGACGGCATGCCATGCCCCGACATCAGACGCGGTCTCCAATGCAATTGGCCATAGCAGCCGCATTGCTGTTCCTTTTGCCCACCTTCGCTTGCGCACAATCCACTTCTCCTTTCACCTCAGCTGGCTCCCCGAGTGTTGCGTCTTTACTGAAAGAGGCCTGCGTCGGAGAATCAATTGAGCCCCCTTATCGGCTTGAACTTTGGGTTGAACCGGCCTACGGCCCCGAAGACTCAGGACTCAAGACACTTATCGAGAATTTTCTGAGGGATCAACTTCATGCCTTGGGGGATGTAGAAGTTGTAAACGCTCTCGATCAAAAGAAACCGCTTGGTCGACTCCGACTGAGAGTACGATATTCAAAATTGAGGGTCATCGGTTGCTACGACACTCTTCTGGGGGTAGTGGTCGGCAAGATCTATCGAGAGAGACCCGCGGACGAATTGGTCTTGGATGTGTACGGGCTTGCAGGAATTGAAGGCCGGGAA
Source organism: uncultured delta proteobacterium (assembly GCA_963789265.1). Lineage (GTDB taxonomy): Bacteria > Desulfobacterota > Desulfomonilia > Desulfomonilales > Desulfomonilaceae > CAWBBA01. Next base: position 66,500 of record CAWBKB010000003.1, read on the forward strand.
CTCCCGCTCATGTGTCAGAAAATCGTTACGCGGCTCGACCTGAATATTCTTTCGGCTTTGAGGCGGATGAGATCATCCTCAAAGTGACTATAGCGAAAAACCGGTTTTATCGAGCCCGCCTCACGTCAATGGCCGCGGTGCCGCTAGGGCACGATTCGGGTGCCGGATTCTCTCCGACCACCGCCGTAGGTGCGTTAGTAATGGAGATCACCTCGCAAACAGTTATGAATTGGATTATTCAATACGGATATATCGGTCTTTTTTGTTTGCTGATGTTCGGAATTTTGGGAGTGCCGTTTCCTGATGAGCTCATAATGACTTGCGCCGGGTACCTCATATTCAAGGGCTACTTGCAGCCGGAGCCGACTTTTGTTGCCGCTTTTACGGGCAGCGCGTGCGGGATCAGCTTAAGCTACACAATTGGCAGGGTGGCAGGAACCAGGCTCATCGACAGATTTGGCTATTTGGCCCACATCACTCCGGACAGGCTGAGGTCTATCGACGCATGGTTTGAGCGCTTCGGCAAATGGACTCTGGTATTCGGGTATTTCATTACCGGTTTTCGACACCTTATAGCGATAGTAGCAGGCACCACAAGGCTTCGGGTCCATGCATTCGCTCTATACGCTTATACGGGCGCGCTGATCTGGTCCCTCACATTTATTTTGCTCGGATATTTTCTGGGCGAACAATGGGCAAGCATTGCAACCCACGCTGAAACAATTGCTCTCATACTTGCCGCGGCTGTTTGTGTTGGGGCCGGGATTTACTTTCTTGGCCCAAGGCGCAGGCAGGCGGCTCGCGGAAACATGTCGGATTCAACACAAAAAGACTAACGGTAGTGGTTTAATTTTAGGAAGGAGAAATTATAATGAGCTATTACATTAGCAAAACTGTGACACTTTCCTTTGACGAAGCAGTTGCGCGTATTACGGAAGAACTTAAGAAGGAGGGCTTCGGCATACTAACCGAAATAGATGTTCAGCAGACGCTCAAGAAGAAACTGAATGTTGATTTTCGAAGATACAAGATCCTCGGCTCCTGCAATCCTCCCTTGGCGTACAAGGCATTGCAGGCAGAAGACAAGATCGGCGTGATGTTGCCATGCAACCTAATTGTTCAGGAAACTCCGGACGGCAAGGTTGAAGTGTCCGCTATAGATCCCATCGCGTCAATGCAGGCAATTAACAATCCGGATCTCAAAGACTTGGCTGATGAAGTCCAGGGCAAATTGCGGAAAGTCGTAGAGCAGTTGTAAAGAAATCAATGCGGAATAATAATCAAACATTCTGTGATAAGCCCTTGAGCGCTGCATATTTCCTTGCCGAGATTGACAGCTCACTTGTTCACCTGCTAGACACACCTTGTATGACTACGTTTTGCGGGGGTTGCTCACGATTCGTGTGAGCTTTCTGTAACAGAGGTGTGCCCATGAAACTCCGTCACCTGATTGTAAAACCGGACCTTCCCAACGAACTGCAAATTTTGCAGACCATTGGAATGAATCTCTGGTTCACGTGGAATCCCGATGTGCAACGCCTCTTTCAGGCCCTGGACCCCGAACTCTGGGCTGAATGCGACCACAATCCGATCATGCTTCTCGCAAGCCTTTCTCCCGAAAGGACAGAGGAAATCCTACAAGACGGGCCGCTCGTGGATGCGATACGGGAAGCCGGGAAAGATTTTGAAGATTACATGAGTAATCCAGGAGTCTATTCCTTCAATCTGGAAAAACCCATTGATTACCGCATCGCTTACTTCAGCATGGAATTTGGGCTGGGTGAATGTTTGCCCATCTATTCTGGCGGACTGGGAATCCTCTCCGGCGACCATTTAAAGAGCGCTTCAAATCTGTGTTTCCCTCTCATAGGTATGGGACTGCTTTACCAAAAAGGCTATTTTAAACAGTATCTGAACGTTGATGGCTGGCAACAAGAATCCTACCCTGACAACGATTTCTATAACCTCCCGATTTCGCGTGTCTTGGATGGCACTGGCAATCAGGTGTCATTCGATCTTGAACTGGACAGAACGAACGTAAAGATTCTCGTCTGGAAGATTCAGGTGGGCCGGATTCCGTTATACCTGTTGGACTCCAGTCATCCTTCCAATTCGGAGAGCAGTCGGCGAATCACGGCAGAACTATACGGCGGTGGGCCCGAAATGCGGATCCAACAGGAGATTGTCCTTGGCGTGGGCGGAGCCCGGGCCCTGCATTTGCTCGGCCTTTGGCCTTCAGTCTATCATCTCAACGAGGGACACGCTGCTTTCGCGGCTCTGGAGCGGATCCGACAATCCATGATCGCATACAAAGTCCCCTTCGACGTCGCTCTCGAGACCGTAGCGGCCTCCACAGTGTTCACCACCCATACCCCTGTACCCGCGGGCATAGATCTTTTCGCCCCCGATCTGGTAGATCGGTACTTCAGACGATACATGGACTCGCTCGGCATGACCGTAAAGGATCTGTTGGATCTGGGCCGTCAAAACCCCGATGACCGAAGTTCGCCTTTGTCAATGGCTGTTGTGGCTCTGCGCATGTCCAGGGGCGTGAACGCCGTGAGCGAACTTCACAGCAGGGTCTCCAGGAAAATGTGGCGCAGCCTTTGGCCGCATGTGGAAGAGGAGGACATTCCCATCGGTTACGTTACAAACGGCGTACACATACCGTCGTACCTTTCCAAGGAGATGGCGGATCTTTTTGGCCGTTACCTCGGCGAGGGCTGGATTGAGGAGCCGGACAACACCAAGATTTGGTCCAGAGTCTATAACATACCGCATGAGGAGTTATGGATCGTGCACGAGACAAGGAGGGAACGTCTCGTGGCCTTCTGTCGGAGCAGGTACCTCGCCAAGATTAAAGCAGTCGGGGGCTACAGCATTGGACCAGCCATGGACTTACGCCGTGCCCAGGAAATCCTCAATCCGGAAGCGCTGACAATCGGGTTCGCCCGCAGGTTTGCCCCGTACAAAAAGAGCGAGCCTTCTCTTCAGCGATCCCGACCGATTGTTAGGCATTATTTCCGACAAGCGCCGGCCGGTGCAGTTCATCTTCGCGGGCAAGGCTCATCCTCAGGACCGCTTGGGTAAGGAGATGATCAAACTAGTGGTGCATCAGGCCCGTTCGGAAGGGTTTCGCCGCAAACTAGTCTTCCTTGAGAACTATGACATCATCATAGCTCGGTACCTCGTCCAAGGAGTGGACGTGTGGCTTAACACGCCTAGGAGGCCCAACGAGGCCTGCGGCACTTCAGGAATGAAGGCAGCGGCCAACGGCGCACTCAATCTGAGCATACTCGATGGCTGGTGGCCCGAAGCTTATAATGGGACCAACGGATGGGCCATAGGCCGTGGAGAAGAATATGAGGATACCGCATATCAGGATCGGATAGATGCGGAGGCTGTCTATGACCTTCTTGAAAACGAGGTCATTCCTCTGTTTTTCGATCGGGGCCCGGACGGCCTCCCGCATGGCTGGATTGAAATGATGAAGAACAGCATGGCCGGGATTAGTGCGCGCTTCAATTCACACAGGATGATTGAACAGTACATGGAGGAATATTACACTGAAGCCGGCTTGGCGCATCAAATTCTCGGCGAAAGCCGCCTCAGCCGGGCTCGGGAACTCAAGGACTGGAAGCAGAGAATTCGAGGCCTGTGGAAGGAGGTGAAAATCCTCGATGTTTCGTTGCCTACTGGAGATCACGTGGCACTAGGCGAAGACCTACACGTTACGGCAGCCATACGTCTCGGATCACTCAGGGACGAGGAGGTTACGGTGGACCTTTGCCACGGACGAGTGGATCAAGATTCTGAAAGGATGATGAACCGCAATGTAACCACAATGGCGAGCGCCGAGAATCCAACTGACGGAGTCTGGCGTTTCGAAGGGACCATCCCATGTGAAGAGACCGGGATTTACGCGTACAGCATCCGAGTGCTGCCATTCCACCCTTACCTCTTGAATCCTCTCTCGATGAGCCTGGTAACTTGGGGCTGATTACCAACTGGCATCATAGTCCCCGTCCCCTTTTTGTTGTAGCAAAGTAGGTTGGGCCGTGCCCGACGAAACATGGCGGCCACAGGCCGCCCTACCAATTTTATTCGAAGTGTACGGCCTCGTACCCCAGGGTATCATGAACCTCCGCCAGGAGAGACTCGGAAGGTTCGCATGAAACCGCATTGAGACTGATAACCGTCTCAGTGCGATTCGGTATAACCACATGAAGGCTCACCGGAAGTCGGCCTTTGTGACGAGCCAGAATTCTTTTCAAATCTTTGACCTGGTGCGGATCAGCCCCCAATGTAGATATCCTGATCTGCATGCGTTTGCTGAAACGTCGAGGGGCCTCTTCGATCCGGTAGATCTCCTGGGCCAATACTTTCGGTGTATCTCTGTCTCCTTCTCGAATTCCCGCAATTACCAGCGGTTCCCCCGATCGGAGTAAATCCCGGCACTTGCCGTACAGGTCTGAAAAAACGGTTATTTCCGTTACTCCCGTGAGGTCCTCCAGCGCGACAAAGGCCATGCGATCACCTTTCTTGGTGTTGATCTCCTTAATCTTCTTCACGAGGCCGGCCATCGTTACTTGGGATGAATCGGCCAATGTGCCCAATTTGTCCGCGAAGGCGTTGATGAACCTCTGAATGATGCTTTCGTAGTTGACCAGAGGGTGGCCGGTAAGATAGAAACCCATCGCTTGCTTTTCATAATTCAGCTTGGTTGAGTCCTCCCACTCCGGGACATCCGGGATCGCAGAATCGGGAGCATTTGCTTCAGACCCTGGAACGCATTCCGCTCCAAAAAGGTTGAATTGACCTTCCTTCTTTTCTCGTTGAAAGTTTGCCGCCTGTTCCAACACGACATCGAACGCCTCGACCATTGCTCGCCTGGAATACCCCATTCCGTCGAAGGCACCACACTTTATAAGGCTTTCAACCACTTTCTTGTTCACTTTTCGCAGGTCTACACGCCTGGCGAAGTCCTGAAGACCGCAGAAAGGCCCTCCTTCCACGCGGGCCTCTAGAATAGAGTTCATTGCGCCCTCACCCACATTCTTCACCGCGGCCAGCCCGAAGATTATCTTTTCACCCTCTACGCGGAAATCCTGGTAGGACTCATTGACGTGGGGTGGAAGAATCTCAATCCCCATGCTGCGGCATTCAGACACGTAAAGCGTGACCTTATCCGTATTGCCGGCATCGCAGCTAAGCTGGGCTGCCATAAATTCCGCAGGATAGTGCGCCTTAAGATAGCCCGTCTGGTAAGTAACCATAGCGTATGCCGCCGAATGTGACTTGTTAAAGCCGTATCCGGCGAATTTCTCCATAAGTTCGAAGATATATGTGGCCTTGTCCGGGTCGATCTTGTTCTTGGCCGCACCCTTTTGAAAACGGGACTTCTGTTCGGCCATCTCTTCGGGCTTTTTCTTTCCCATAGCCCGGCGCAACAGATCTGCTTCACCCAGCGAATAGTCCGCTAATAAGGTGGCAATACTCATGACCTGTTCCTGATACACGATTACCCCGTATGTCTCGCGTAGAATGGGCTCCAACTCCGGCAGCGGGTACTCGATCGGTGTTCGTCCGTCCTTTCGGTTAATGAAGTCGTCTACCATTCCGGATTCCAAAGGTCCGGGACGATACAATGCCTCAATTGCTATCAGGTCCTCGAAGACGGATGGCTTGAACTTTGTCAAAACTTCCCTCATTCCGGAAGATTCGAGCTGAAATACGGCCAGCGTGTCGCCCCTGGACAGAAGATCGAACGTCTTTGAGTCATCCAGAGGGATCATGCCGATGTCTAAAGCAGCCCCTCGAGAGTTCTCTATCAGACGCAGGGCTTGATCTATCACCGTAAGGGTTCTGAGTCCGAGAAAATCAAACTTCACCAGGCCGATCTTTTCTACCCAGGTCATGTCGAACTGAGTCAAGGTCTCTTTGTTGTTCCCAAGATAAAGCGGAAGGTGGTCCACAAGGGGCCTATCCGAGATCACGATGCCGGCTGCGTGTGTAGAGGCGTGTCGAGTCAGTCCTTCAAGGGAAAGTGCAGTTTCGATGAGTTCACCCACCTCAGGCCGTTTCATCATCTCTCGCAGTCGCGGTTCCTCTTTCAGGGCCTTGTCGAGGGTCATCTTCAGTGCATCCGGGATCAGCTTCGCGATCTGGTCGGCTTCTGCATAAGGAAATCCAAGAACACGGGCCACGTCTCTCACAACAGCTTTCGCCTGCATCCTGCCGAACGTGATGATCTGGGCGACCTTATCTTTGCCGTATTTCCGCGACACATAGTCGATTACCCGGTCGCGGCCCTGCATACAAAAATCGACATCAATGTCCGGCATGCTTTTACGTTCGGGATTCAAGAACCGTTCAAACAACAGATCGTAACGGATTGGATCGATGTCCGTTATTCCTAGCGAATATGCTGCAAGTGAACCTGCGGCGGACCCGCGGCCGGGACCGACGGGTATACTGTTCTTTCGAGCAAAGTTTATAAAGTCTGCAACTATGAGAAAATATCCTGAAAAACCCATCTCCTGAATGAGGTGGATCTCATGGTCAAGCCTGTCTCTATATTTTTGCTCCGTGACGCTATCTATCCGGCTCAGTTCGCGCAATTTGACCAGGCGTCTTTCGAGACCTTGTTGGGCATCCTCTTGGAAACGTTGCCTCAGCGTCTGGCCCGTTCCCAGATCGAATCGGGGCATGTGGATCTGGCCGGACTCAATCAGAAGAGAACATCTCTCTGCGATCAGTCGAGTAGTCTTCAAGGCTTCGGGAATATCCCTAAAGTCCGCGGCCATTCTCTCCGGTGACTTGAAAAAGAACTGGTCGGAACTGAAACTCAATCGCTTGCTGTCGGCGAGTTTCTTGCCGGTTTGAATGCAAAGGAGAATCTCGTGGGCCTTATGATCTGTTCGATCAAGGTAATGACAGTCATTTGTCGCAACCAACTTTAGGTCGAGCTTTTTTGCAAGATCAATGAGTGCTCGATTGGCTTTCTTTTGGCCTTCGAGGCCGTTCTCTTGTAATTCCAGATAATAACGTTCAGGTGTGAAAATGTCGCGGTACCAGGAAGCGCATTTCGCTGCGCCTTTCTCATCTCCCGCCAAGATGCGGGCGGGAACTTCGCCCGAAAGACACCCGCTCAGGCAAACCAGCCCTTCGTTGAATTGTTCCAGTAGATCACGATCTACACGCGGTTTGTAGTAAAACCCCTCCATGTAAGCCATCGTGACGAGCTTGCACAGGTTGCGGTAGCCTTTTTCGTTTTCGCACAAAAGAACTAGGTGATAGGATGTTGTTTCGCCCACTTTCGCTGATTGTTCGAAGCGCGAACCTGGTGCCACGTATATCTCACAGCCGATGATAGGCTTGATCCCACTCGCCTGCACCTGTGAATAGAATTCCATTGCTCCAAAAAGATTCCCGTGGTCCGTAACGGCCACAGCAGGCATTTTGTATTCCTTAACTCTGGCGATTAGGTCCGGAATTCGGATTGCCCCATCCAACAGAGAGTACTGAGTATGCACATGAAGGTGGACAAAATCTGCGGAAGGCATAGCTGCTCCATTATGTACTTGACATGATTAGATATTATCATTCCCCAGGACCACGATATCACTCCCCCGACGCCTATGCAATGGCTTTTTCCGAATATGCAACCATTCGATTATGACGGAGAATCACAGCGGATTTTTCCATTTAAGCGCCCCGTTGAGTTTTGCACTTCGTCAAACCCTCACCAGCCGCCGGACTTATTTTACAGCCCGTCGCATGAGGCTCCGATGCCTGCTCCCGAGGAGATCTTCCGTGCAGTTTTGGCCTCAAGTCTTCGCTACCATTATCCGGAATGTTCTCAACTTGTTGATCTGCAATTCAAATGTGCGTCCTGAATATATTTTTTTTATCATCAAGATATTGACATTTTCTAATTATCTAGATTAGAATAGCCGAACCGGACGGCTAATGGCCGGAGACCTAAAAACATAAAGGATCTACGGGCTGCTTTGAAGGTCTATTAGTCGCGGATGCAGTGAGTGTGCCACAACATGGACGTGACATATAACAGATCAAATATTTTGCACAATCGCGTTGATCCGCTATAAACCTCGACATGACTTTAAGAACCTGCCCGTAGGTGCCTGCGTTGAGGATCTTCTTGTCAATGTTCAGCGCTGGGATGACAGGACCTTCATTAACGAAGAAGCCGTGTCATAGGATGATCATTTCGTAACTGTTTGGACTGGGCCCATTTAGAGGTCGAAGTCCTTTGAGGTATGGAACTGGTGAGCTTTCTTGCTTTACTTGGATCACCGCTGGTCGGTTTATGGGAGGCGGCTCGTCTCTTTCTGGATGAAGCCGGCCGAATCCTGATCCTCTTGGGCAGGACCCTTGTCTGGTCGGTGAAACCCCCTTTTCGTTTCCAGGAATTTGTTAGGCAGCTTGATTTCGTGGGGACTCAGTCGGTTTTTCTGATCGTCCTGACGGGACTGTTCACCGGCATGGTGAGCGCTTTGCAAGGTTACAATGGGATGCACCGCTACGGAGCTGAAGGGTTGGTCGGAGCTACCGTAGCCTTGGCCCTTGCCAGAGAACTCGGACCTGTTATCAGCGCTCTTATGCTGGTTAGCCGTGTCGGTTCCGCCATGACCGCGGAACTCGGGAGCATGAGGAATACCCAGCAGATAGACGCTCTGAGTAGCATGGCGGTCGATCCTGTGCAGTACCTGGTGGTGCCACGCGTTTTTGCTTCAACGGTATCATCACCGCTTCTGGCACTTGTTTTCAGCTTCTCCGGTATGGTGGGTGCTTATTTCCTGGCCACACGGTATCTGGGCGTCGACGGTGGCTCGTTCATATCCGAGGTTCAGTACTACCTCGTATCGAACGACATCGTTCAAGGCTTGATTAAGTCTGTGGTCTTCGGGCTCATTACGGCCCTGGTGTGCTGCTACAAAGGCTTTTATGCCACCGGAGGGGCCCGGGGTATCGGTGTTGCCACGACCACTGCGGTTGTGGCCTCTTCTGTTCTGGTTCTGATTTCGGATTACGTCATGACGACGCTAATGTTTAAGACTATGTGAGAGCTTTGGTTCGGGAATTTCAATGATCCGGGTGGAGAAGGTCCACAAGTCATACGGCGGTCAGAGGGTCCTGGACGGAACAAGCTTCCACATAACATCAGGATCCGTGACGACTATAATAGGCGGGTCCGGTGCCGGAAAATCGGTTCTGATAAGGCTCCTGATCGGGCTTGAAGAGCCTGACAGTGGGGAGATTTTGATCGATGGAAAGAACATCGTGGGAATGAAAGCGGCGAAGCTCAATGAGATCCGCAGGCGCTTCGGAGTGCTGTTTCAGGACGCGGCTCTCTTTGACTCACTTTCGGTGAGGGAAAACGTGGCGTTTCCTATCAGGGAACATCTCCGGCTCGGCGAAAAGGAAATCGACAAAATTGTCCGCGAGAAACTGGCCGAAGTCGGGATGAGCGGCCAAGAAGACAAGTATCCAGCGGAACTTTCGGGAGGCATGCGCAAGCGGGTAGGTTTAGCACGGGCACTAGCTTTGGAACCGGACATCGTCTTCTTCGACGAACCCACCACCGGACTTGACCCGATCATGCAGGCGGTGATCTTCAGGCTAATAATCTCAACACACATCGATCATCCGTCCACCTATGTGCTTGTGAGCCATGACATCCAAGGCGTCTTGAAAATCTCCGATGAGATCATGCTTCTCTACAAGGGTAAGATAGCGGCACAAGGAACACCGCAAGAGATATCGAGCAGCTCTGATCCACTGATTTATCAGTTCATTACGGGTTCGCCGACCGGGCCCATAGTGGTCGAGTGATAGAAAAAGGCAGCGGCTGAATGAACAAGTTCTCACTGGAAGCGAAGGTAGGGATATTCTTTTTGGCGTGTCTTGCCATCGCTGCCTACGTCTGGTTTGGGGTATTAGGGGTCAGCTTTCAGAAAGGTTTCATCCTCAAGGCATACTTCCGTACGGTGGAAGGCCTGGTTCCGGGGTCACAAGTGCAGATCGCAGGTATCAGAGTGGGGAGCGTGAAGGACATCGCCTTCGAACCCGAGAAGAGCGAAGCACTTGTCGAAATGGAAATAAACGACGCCTACCGCAATGCAATCCCGGAAGACTCCCGTGTTTATATCCGGACAAAGGGCCTTATGGGCGACAAATATATCGAAATTAGACCCGGAAGACCCAATGCACGCAAACTGAAGCCCGGCCAAACACTCAGAGTGGTCGAAGAACCCGTAAACAATGAAAAGGTCTTCGAGACAATAGGGGCTGTGGCGCAGGACCTGCAGGTCCTCACAAAGGAGGCACGAAAGCAGCTCATAGAGAAAAAAGGCTCGCACAAGATCGCGAGAACCATCACCAATGCGGATGTGTCATTCAAGGATATCAGGGAAATCCTGGCCAGGAACAAGGAAAAAGTAGGCAAAATAGTGGACAGTTCGGACAGCGCCACGAAGAACCTGAACGAGATCCTTACCCGAAACAGGTGTAAAATTAACCGCACTGTAGATAACGCCAATAGCGCTGCAAAAAATCTGAACAAGATCGTTACTCGAAACAGGGGCAAAATCAACAGAACTGTGGATGACGTGCAAAGCGTTACAAGAGATATCCGAGGGGGCAGAGGAACGCTTGGCAAGCTTGTCAACGACGAATCCCTCTACCGCGATACCCACCGCCTCGTGCGAGACGTGCGCGGCATTTCCAGCAGCATTCGATCCGGTCGTGGAACAATGGGGCTCTTGGTCAACGATCCGGAGCTTTACTTTGAAGCTCGTCGGGCGATTCGAAACATGAATAAAACAGCCGAGGACGTTTCTGAAGCTACCCCGATCAGCACGTTGGCCATTATTCTCGGATCGGTGTTCAAGTAGGAGTGGCCGGAATGACACCGGCAACAGGGCACAATAGCAGCGTCGATCACGATCCTTGTGAGTCAGAGTTCGCAAAGGCGGCCCTGGAAGATTGGAATCGCCCTTGCTCCTTCGCCCGGGCCAAAGCCACGGCAGGAACTTGCTCGGCCCTTGCGTTAGTCCTGGCTTTCACTCTGTTTCAGCCCGACCTTCTATTCGGTTCAGCCTATGACTTTCTCCGTCTGATGGCCCCCAAAACTCTATTTGCAGTCGATCCCGACCTGACGATCAGAAGGATGGATCCCACAGCACCCTCCAAAGCGTGGACTTTGGGCGAAGGCTGGGGATTTCCGCCGTTGCTGTATCATACGAAGGTAGGGGGAATCTACGACAGAGTAGATTTCCTTTTCCCTTTCGGTTGCCGGGAAGAATCCACTTTTGAGAGCAAGCTCAGGTTCACTCCTTTTTTCGAGAGTCGTTGGTCGAAGATCCCCCCTTTTGATGGCTGGTCCCGCTGCCTGACACTGTATCAGGGGCGCTCGGATCTGGGGCAAAAATATTGGGGCTTCTTCCCGTTTTACGGATTTACCTACCGCCGTTACGGCATGGACAAGAACTTCTTTTTGCTTTTCCCCCTTTATTACGAAAGCACCGACGACGATGTTCGTACTATCCGGCTGCTCTGGCCCTTGATTACTTATGCCCGGAGTCCCGGCCGTACGGCTTTCAAGGTCTGGCCTCTTTTCGGAAAAGACCGAATCCGAAACGATTACTACAACTGTTTTTTCTTATGGCCCTTCTTCCAAAAAGTGGACAAGTACCCGGGCACTGCGCAGGCTTCCAGCTACAGGGCCCTCCCTTTTCCTTTGTACATGCGGCAGGACACACGAGTTGACACAACGATAGACCTGTTGTGGCCTATATTCACTTATTATCATCACTACCCGTCAGGTCACATTAGGTACAGCTTAAGACCCCTCTTCACTTACGGGACCGGAGGCGGGATAGACGAGGTGAGCATTCTATTCTTCTATTCTTACAAGAAGGATCGAAACAAAGGCATCACATCGGGATTCAACGATGGTTTCATATCCGTAGGGGATGACGAAGTCTTCACAGAGCGTAAGTTTTTCATGATCAGCACCATACAAAAACGGTACCGGAAAGGCTGCCTTGTGTTCTCACGATACAGGTTCTGGCCGTTCGCGGAATATACATGGGATTTGGCCAAGGGATCTCATTTGAAGATTCCCGAGATCATCTCGCTCAAGAGCGACTGGTGGGATCAAAACCTGGGGCACCTGCTTCGATTCGTGGACCTGCGTGACACTCCAATTACGCGGGAACTCAGCATCCTCTTCGGACTCAGCCATTGGACGGAACTCAAGCCCAGCCCGCAGATCCCCTTCCCTCCCAAACCCGGGGACGACTCCTGGACCGAACTCATTGCGGGATCATTCGCCAAACGATAACAGAATCAAGGGCAAGATGACGGCTGGACACGAAGCCCCCCCGGTGGGCTTATCCAGCAGAAAGCTGTAAAGGCCCAACCATTGATGTGGTTCATCCCGCAAGACGCGGGATAGGCGTTAAGATACCGTTAATCAGTTGGTTATGGGCGGTTGCCCAGTAAGGACGTTTTGATAGTAGCCCGGCGCTTGAGAAACTGTCTCAAAAGTCGATTTTGGGCTCGCGATTCTCAACCGATTCTACTAATGAGATGTGAAAAGAGAATCGGAGAGGGAAAGGATTATGCCGCAAATCAGAGCCGACTACAAGCAGGTGTTTCTGCTTCCGCCCGCTATAGATGACTGGATAGGGCCTGATCATCCAGCGCGCTTCATAGGAGACTTTGTGGATTCCTTGGATTTGGAGGTGCTGGGTTTTCGAGTTCCGAATGGCGAAACGGGCCGTCCTCCCTATAGTACCCGATCTTTTGTTGAAGGCATGGCTCTACGGCTATTTCAGCAGAATCAGGTCATCGCGCAAGCTTGAGAAGGCATGCATGGAGAACATGGGATTGATTTGGCTGACGGGTATGAATGCAGCGGATCATAATACCCTGTGGCGATTCTGGAGGGACAACAAGAAGGTTTTCAAGGGAATATTCAAACAATCGGTTCAAGTGGCAGTCAAAGCCGAGTTGATAGGTATGGCGGTTCATGCATTGGATGGAACCAAGATCCCTGTCGGATCATCTCGGGAGAAGTTCAAGAACCAAGATCAGTTGGAGCGGATGCTTGAGAATTTGGACAAGTGCGTTGCCGACGTCATGACGGAGACAGAGAGGTGCGAGCAAGAGGAGGGTGGCGAATGGCGTCTTCCCGAAGCCCTGCAGGACGAGTTGAAACGCAAGGAGCGGATACAGAAGGCCTTGCAGGAATTGGATAAGACTGACAAGAAGGTCGTCCATCCCTGCGAGCCGGATGCCCGGTACATGAAGAACCGGCGGTCTACTGAGCCCTCTTACAATGCTCAAGCGGTGGCAGACCAACAAAGCGGCATGATTGTGGCTGAGGAAGTGGTCGACGAAGGCAATGACAATGGGCAGCTTGTTCCCATGCTGGATCGAGTTCAGGAAAATTTGGGCGCAACCGCAGAGGAAACCGTGGCGGACGCAGGATACTTCGCATCGGCTCAAATCGCGTTGGCCGAAGAGAAGGAGTACGAGGTCTTGGTCGCCAAGTCGTCGGGAGAGTCCGCTGCGGAAAAAGGCGCTCAATGGGACCCTTATCACGCTTCCCAGTTCGTCTACGACCAAGAGCGAGACGTCTGTATTTGTCCGCAAGGCGCATCGCTGAACTTTCTTCAGAAGAAAGTCACAGGAAAAAACGGAAACGAGATCCGGCGGTATCGATGCCGGGACTACTTGACGTGTCCTGAACGGTGGAAGTGCAGCAAGAGCAAGAATGGCCGTCTCATAGACATTAACATCTATCGTGACGCAGTTGAGCGTCACCGCAAGAAACGGGAGGTCCCGGAAAGCAAGACGCTACTCCGAGCCCGCAAGGTGATCATTGAGCCGGTCTTTGCATGGATAAAGAGCCACTTGGACTTTAGACGGTGGACCGTGTCCGGATTATCCAATGCGAAGGCTCAATGGTCTTTGATGTGCGCCACCTTGAATCTCAAGAAGCTCTACAGCCATTGGCTGACGGGGCGTCTGGTGCTAACCGCGGCCTAAGACATCAGGACGGAGAGTGACTCATGGCTGCCTGAGGCATACTCATAGCCGGCCCCGGCTCGTCGGAGACAAGGGAGGCCAAGGTGCGAGATTAACCGCACCCTACCACCCCGAGAGTCGTCATCGTGCCACTACAACCGTTTTGAGACACTCTCTTTAGCGCCGGGGAAACAGTCAAAAGAGAACCTCTGCGTCCCATAGGGACGTCCGAATGTGATCCTAGAAATCAATCTTTCGAGCGTCCCTACAGGACACAACCGGTACATGATTGGTCGCTTACCCGGCAATGAATTGCCGGGCTATTATCTCGGCGCCCCGCTGGGGCTCATAAGGTTGCAAGGGATATCCCTTATCTTAACGCCTATGCTCAAGACGCGGGATGACACCCAGAACCCGATCTTGACCGGATGTTGAGTGCCACCTTCGACACCCGGGTCAGTGCAGTTTTGGCGCCTACGGCCCCGCATCACTTGTGTTCATCATGATCCGATTTGATGCCGTAGCCGAAAATTATCGCCTTGAAGTTCTCACCGATCGTCTCTCCAGTGGTTGCCAGATAGAGGTGAGCCACTAAGAAGGCGGCGAAGAGAGCTCCCAGAATGAAATGTGCAATTCCAAGCACTGTCATGCCCCCGATAGCATTGATGACACCCATGAAGGTGCTCGGATACATGTAAAGGATTCCGCTGATCAATAAGATAGGCAGCAAAATTACTTGGAACTGCAAGTAAGCTATCTTCTGTAGCGGGTTGAATTTGTTGTCCTCTGTAGGAGCGTACGGATGCGGTTCATGTTTGAAAACCCCGTACCCGTAGAATTTCGCCTGCTTTATTATTCCATCGGGAATCTCCCCCTTTTTCGGGAAATATTGTGAAATCCGCCAGGTCACCAGATTGTAAATCAACCAGAAGAGGAAAGCGATTACCGCCGCGATCCCGAATCTGTTGTGCCATCGGACTGCCCATTGGAACGCATCGCCGAATTTCTCGGGCCAATGAAGCACGACTCCGGTGATAATTAACAGGACTATGCAAAGAGCCTGGAACCAGTGCCAGATCCGTTCCATCAGCGGATGCAGCAGGATTTTTTCTTCGGGCGAATGCAGCGGCCCTTTGCGTCTTGTGAGAAATCTCAGCCCACCATGCACGATTGGGAGACCAAGAGGGGCTATGACGGCAAGAATGATTATCACATCTAGAGCGGGAATGCGATTGGCGCCCACGACATAACCGAACTTCTTGAGGCTTTCGGCATTAATGAACTCTGTTTGAGTTATGTACCGGCCCAGGCTAATGGGCTTCATTTTTTCTTTCGAGAGAATTGTGGCTTTGGTGTGGCATGATTGGCAGCGGGCTACTTTTGTCTTTACAGGGAGTATATTGTGAACACCAGGCTGTTTGCCCTGGTGGCAGATCATGCACTTCAGGGCGAGGTGCAGACGGCTTTCATAAAGGTTCTGATGCTGCGCGACGACGTTCATGCCGTTTGCTTTATGACATTCCACACAGGTTTCGCGGGCAAAGTCCTTTGCATAGGCATCCATGCTTTTCCCGTAATGCACGTCGTGACATCCGATGCAACCCGGCGCTTTGGACCCGGCATTATTGCCGTGGACCCCTACCGCAAGGCTTTCTACAGCATCTTCATGACACTCTTTGCAGTCCACGCCTTTTAGGCGCTCATTGTGCGGAACTTCTTTCACGTCCGTATGGCAAGCGACGCAAGTGTTATCCGCATGGACACCTGCGGCAAATTGCTTCTGGCTTATCGAGAGGCTCCATTTTCCAAAAACAAATGGAGGCTTGGGTTCTGGCTGGGAGAGGCTTCTTTTCCGCAACCACTTGATCTGCCAAGTCTTCTCTAGACATGGTAAGAATGTCGGGATTATGACAGCCGAAACAGGTTTCATTGGTAACCTCTTCCGATTTTGCTTCTTCAGCCTGTGCCGGAGCAGCTTCTTTCGCTGCCGGCTGGGGTTTTGCTTCAGGTTTTTCTGCGGGGGCAACCGCGGGTGGCGGGGTGGTTGAAGGAGATTGCGCCGCGGGGGCGGGAGTTTCCTCGGGCTTGGTGGCGGGCGGCTGCTCGGGTTGCGGCTTTTCAGCAGGTTGCGCCGACGCCGGCGGCTTCGGTCCGGAAGTTTCGGCGGGTTGCGTCGAAGTAGGCTTTGTGGGCTGAGGAATCGCAGCAGGCTGCTTCGCTGGTTCGGGCGGTTTAGGCCGTGTTTCGACCGGTTGAGGGGATGAAGTGCTCCGCTCCTGAGCCAACGTGGGAACACAATTGTACTGCAACGCCAAAATGAGGGCCGCCGCCCCAATCACCAAAAAAATAGCAGACTTCCACAGAGTGGAAACGGAAGCGCTTGTCTTCATCGGAACCTCCTTGCACTCAAAAAGCACACTGAAACATTAAATATAATAGACCTTTACAATTCCAACTTGAGGGGGAGATTGTAGTGATTCCAAAAAACAATCCCGACTGTGAATTCGCATCGTTCCGGCGTGAGCCAAATCCCGGAATCAGCCGGGCCCCAGCGCCTTGCCCGGACCTGATCCGGAATCAGCCGGTCCAACAGGGACGAGCCGTTCAGCAAGGACTTTTGAAAAATGCTGTAGGAGCATTTATTACCCTTGGCACGGGTATGAGGTCAAGAAGAATTCTCGGCAACAAGTAAGCATTAAGTTTTCAGGCAACCCGGCGCTGAAGAAACTGTCTCAAAAGCAATGAAGCGGTCGGAATCGTAGCACGTATCCCTCACCCTGTGCCCTTCTCCCAGAGGGCGAGGGAAGTGCAAAACTGTCCTGGATCTGCTCCCTCTCCCTCTGGGAGAGGGTTGGGGTGAGGGCGACGACTATACGAATGAGCCTGAATCGTGGCACGATTCTGGTCATCAAAATAGTTTTGAGACACTTTCTGAAGGACCGGTCTACTTTCAATCGCCCCTATTGGGGCTCAAATGCAAACGGCCCGGAGGGACCGATGATGGTAGCCCGGTCCCGCGCGGAACGCAGGATTGCCGAGAAAGGAGGAATCGTGCTACGAATTTCGTTTATGAATCGATTTTTTCTCGTTCCCGGAGTCTGCCTGGATTGCCTGTCAACGAGGATCTGCCTTGACCTTAATCGTGAAACGAAGGCGGTTTGCCGGCAGAGTCTCGCGTACCCCAGGTAAGTGAATGCTTACTGACACAAAAAAGCCCTCTCCCAATGGGAGAGGGCTCAGTTGTGCTCTATAGCCGGAGAATCGTATACTTACTTCTTCTCGCCGGCCGCGGCAGCCTTCTTCTGATGGCACTTCTTGCAAACGGTAGGACCGGTCGGTTTCTTTTCCTTCTTCATTTTCTTGTGACAACCCTGGCACCTGGTGTGAAAGGCTTTCTGCAGGCCTGGCACCTTGTCTTTGGCCTGTAGCTTGTGGCAGACGTTACACTTCTTGACTTCCTGACCTTCCTTCCAGACGTTCTTGCCATTCTCATACACGTGATGGCAGGTTGTGCACGGGGCTGCTTTGTGCTTGGCGTGGGTGAAGATTACAGGTCCCTGCTTGAATGTCTTGAAAACATCTTTGCTCTCGATGCTGATTGGTTTGTCAGGTACTTTTGTGGCCGCATAAGCCAGAGTGAACGCGACCAGGACCGCAACACCCAGGATGAGTCCAAGAACAACTCTCCCTTTGTGCTTCATGTTCAAACCTCCTCACTAAGTAAATACAAGCCGGAAATCCCGCGAAATTCGGCAAGATGTTCCTTAAAGGGCGGTTTACATTATCACACCCCCCCTGCCCGTTCAAACTTTTTTTTGCGGTTCAATTCCCAGCATTTTCAATTCATCCACCACCCTGAGAACTAATTCATCCACGCGTGCAGCCACCGTTTCCGTCAATTCGAGCCCAAAAGGCTGAATGTTTTCGGGCTCCACGCCGACTACCACCACGCTTTTCGGCTCCTCGTCCAAGAGCGAACAGAGGTTGAGCGCCTCAACCAAATCGCTGTCGTGTGCAGACTGTTTCGCTCTTAGGCCTTTAGGGAGGTCCTTGCCTTCCAGACGGTACAGCGTGCCAGGCTCGCCGCGACCGAGTACTGCGTCTACGACGATAAGTCGATCGGCTTGCTGGATCGTGGACATGAGCCAGAGCCCCTGTGTGCCCCCATCTATGACCTGAACCTGCTCGGGCAATACATAGCGACGCTGCAACTCCTCCACGACCCTTACTCCGACCCCTTCGTCTCTCAAAAGTATGTTGCCGACCCCAAGGACCACAATTCTTTCCGTATGCATAAGCTGTATTCCATGAAAATTCAGAAGGAAGTTCGTTGACGACTATCTCTTTCTTGAAAAGAATCCTCTCTTTTCCGGGGTTACTTTGGCTCCCTCAAGCTCGGCGAGCCTACGGAGGATGTCTTCGTGCTCCTTGCTCACTCTCTTGGGTGTCTCTATGTATACCACCACGACAAGATCCCCGCAGCCCCGGCCGCGAAGATGGGGGATGCCTTTGCTGTGAATCCGAAAATCCTGTCCTGATTGTGTGCTCGCCGGAACTTCAAAATGCTCCGAACCATCGAGTGTGGGGATCTCTATTTCGCCCCCGAGAGCGGCCAGGCTGTACGGTATAGGAACGCCGACTATCACGTCGTCATCCTGGCGACGGAAGACTTCGTGGGGTTCAACGTGAATAAAAACATAAAGATCGCCCTGCGGTGCTCCAGGTTCTCCATGTTCGCCTTCACCGTGGAGCCTGAGCCGCGATCCGGTGTCAACTCCCGCCGGAATCCTCAGAGAAAGCTTCTTCTTTATCAGGACCCGCCCGACTCCACGGCATTTCAGACATGGATCTTTTATGACCGTTCCGCTGCCCTGGCAGGTCGGACATGTCGTGCTGATGGAAAAGAAACCCTGCGACCGCGTCACTTGGCCGCGGCCTCCGCACGTAGGACAAACTGACGGTTGGGCCCCACCTTTAGTTCCTGTCCCGTGGCATTCATCACATGGTTCGTGGCGAGAGACCTCAATCTCGGTTTCCTTCCCGGTGGCGGCTTCCATGAA
Source organism: uncultured delta proteobacterium (assembly GCA_963789265.1). Taxonomy (GTDB): domain Bacteria; phylum Desulfobacterota; class Desulfomonilia; order Desulfomonilales; family Desulfomonilaceae; genus CAWBBA01. The sequence goes on from CAWBKB010000003.1 coordinate 85,621, forward strand.
ATCGATGGAAATATCAACACGCAGGTCCGCGCCCCGCCGAGCACGGCTCCGCCGAGCGCCCCTGGCGCCGAATCCGAAGAACTCTTCGAAAATGTCTCCGAACGATGAAAAAATGTCGTCAAAATCCCGAAACCCTTGAAAACCTGTCTGTTGGAGCCCCGCATGACCAAAGCGATCGTAAAGCTGCTTCTTTTCCGGGTCGCTCAGGACCTCATAGGCCTCCGCGGCTTCCTTGAACATTTCCTCGGCGTCTTTATCTCCGCGATTCCGATCGGGATGGTATCTGAGCGCCAGCTTGCGATATGATTTCTTGATCTCGTCCGGACCGGCGTTTTGGGCCACTCCGAGTACTTCGTAGTAATCACGTTTTGTCATGGGAGCTATCCAACATATTGAAATGATTGGCCGCGAGGAATGTCAGTCCCGCTCCATCGACGTATTAATATAAACATTGCAATCCATTTTGTCATCCCCCACAGCGATTCTTCGGCATCGGTTGCTGCCTCAAACGGGAGACCACATGTCCCATGTACTTGCAACAGGAATTACAGACTTGAAATCAGCCGCTCGTAGCCGGGCCAGGTCCTCGGCCGGCCTCGCGCTCTTGCAGCCCTTCGCAAGGCCCAAGCTCTCCTTGTTTGGTTAAGAGATGAATCACGCAGGCTGTGCGAAATTGGCAATAGATGCGAGGAGAGTGGCAGCATGCGCACTCCGTACACATGTAGTTTCCGTCCTTCTGACAATAGAATCTTCCTTCCGCTTCGGGATGACGATAACATGGCGTTTTCATTAATACATCCTAAATGTATTCGGGGACATAGATTTTGAGCTTAGCCTCAAAGTCCTGCGGTACCGTGTGTCGACACCGGTATAGGGTCGGCAATTTCACCGGAGAAATCCGTGTATGCTTCCTTCCGGAATTACGACCGCGCAAAATCTATCTTCATTAGTAAGCATTCGACTGGGAATGGTCAACAGATCGAAACTGTCTCAAAATCGAGTGATGGACGAATTCGTAGCACGATGCTCCCTTTTCCCGGCAATCCCGCGTTCCGCGGGACCGGGCTACTATCTCCTAGTCCTTACGGGACGCTTGTATTTGAGCCCCGTCGGGGCGATTGATAGTAGACCGGTACTTTAGTGCCGGGTCCCCATCGTGCCACGATTTTAGGCATGCATACAGTTTTACCCCCTCAGCCCGAGCGAACACAGCGATCCGCCACTTCATTCAATTTCTTCCAACTTTCGTTTCAAGACTTGGAGTTGAGCCGAATCAGCTTGGATTTTTTCCCGCAAGTTCCTTATGATTAGCGCCTGGTCCGCGAATTCCTCGGCTCGGGAGCGAGGCGATTTGTACAAGCCGGCCCGGATTTCTTCAGCCTGAGCTAACTCGAATCTCGCGGATTCTATCCCGGCCTTAAGTGCATCAATCCGGGCGAACAGGTCCTTTGCGGAAGCCGGACCGGGTTCCGCGGCCTCGTGCACAGACTCGGAGGTAGCATCTGGGGTGCTTCGCACCGGCGAAGGAGCTGCCGATCGGTCTTGACGATAGATGCTCCACATAGACGTGATGAAGCTGCCTCCCGCGAAAAGCAAGAACACACCGGCAGTGACAACAAGCACTGCCATCCATATCCATGAGCGAAAAGAAGCTTCTTTCTCGAATTCATCCACCACTCCGTTTTGCAGAGGAACGGTCCGGTTAGTGGCGGAAACGGCAGCATCTTCCTTTATCTTCGAATCGACCGGTTCGATTATGCAGAGCGCACGAATCGCTTCAATAAGCCTCCGGAACTCTTCGGCTTGTTCCCTTCCGATCCCCTCTTTTATGACTACGGGCGCATTGCGTAAAAGAGCCCGCGCCTTTTCCACATCAATAGCGAGGACGGTAGCCAAGTTCCTGCAAAACAATTCGGTGTCGCTGGCGGAATGACCGTAAAGTTTTATTCGATACAATGGTCCCGGCACGAGAAGATCTCCTCTATTCTTTTAGATTAGCAGGTATAAAAAAATTTAACACCCCGTCCATCTTGTTGACAGTAATAATGACAGTTATTATGGATACATATCTTTCCAGATCGACAAAGGTGCACAATTTTGTCACATTTCCCCTGATGGCGCGACCGAAGAAGATGGGTCTGACGGCGGGACAATGCATTGGTACTGAATATCCTAACAATGGCACGATTATTGCCTATTTTGAGGCATGTAAGCCGACTGGCGGGGGAGACCGCCTTCCCGCGGATCGCGGGGTCTTATTGCTCACAATAACATGGGCTGACATTAACGGGGTTCTCACCCCCCTTTGCTTTGAGTCGTTCCCAGACATTGTCTCATAGATTCTAAACTATGGGGAGGCATTCTCATCGTTCGGCATTCCGACAATCGCCGGGATCCGGAGATCAAGAGAATTTGTTTACAGAGTCGGAGAACTTGGACGGCCGTGACGCGTTCAAAGTCCTTGTTTTCTAACGAGGTATTTATACCGATTCGCTTTCAAACAAGTGACACGGTGTTTTTAGTGGGACAGGCATCTTGCCTGTCGTCATGCCCGCGTACGTGGGCATCCAGACTGGACCCCGGATCGAAGTCCGGGGTGACGAATGGCAGGCAGGATGCCTGCCCCACCATATCCTCGCGGGGATTGTCACTTGTTTGATGGCGCACTGGTATTAGGTGTATTTTAAAGCGCTTATACTCAAATCCCTTCTTGCCTCTTGAAAGAAGGGGGGTTAGCCGCGTCGCGCAGGCCGGCTTAATGAACGTAAAGGGGTGTCCGGGCATCGGTTATTCTGCGGAACAACCACCTGCCGCCCCTATGAAGTGTGCTTTTCGTTGCGTGAAGGAGGAGATCCATGACGACAAGGTCCCACAGTTGCGTAGGATGTGGTGAACCCCCTAGCAGGGGGGTGAACCGCATCTGTCGCGCATCGGTCATCGAGAGACATCTCGGCAAGGTTTTTCGCGACCGATGCGGTTCCCCCGCGGTCGCGGGGTTCACCACATCCTACGCACTGATCGGTTTGATCGTGCTAATTGCATTCGTCGCGATTTCTCTGCTCGCCGACCTGCCCTTACAGGCAGCCTCCACTCCGACTACCGCTCCTCAGAAGAAGGTGATGGGGGTCTCGACTCCGGCACCTCCTTCGCCTATCGCCCCTTATGTGGCCCAGGCATATTCCATAGTAGGGCCGAGCTACGTATCAACGGTCACATCACAGTCCATTACTCTGTCCACGGGCCGGAACGACCTCGGCATCGATCTCACAGGCAAGCATGTTGTTGTGATAGATCAGGCTTCCAAACCGCTTACACTGAGTGCCGTACAAAAAGGCACGAGGGTGTACGTATGCCGCAAGGCCAATAATGTAGTTGTCATGGTGCTTCCAGCCGTCACAACACAAGGAGGAGCAAAGAAATGATGCCGCGTCCACTAATCATCCTGACTGCGTTGCTCACCTTGTTGGGGCTCGTGTTGCTCGCATCCCCCTGCGGGGCTACCCCTTACAATGCTTGAAGCCTTCCCGCTGTCGCCGGTGTGGCGACCAAACCGAATGTGATGATAGTGATGGACTATTCCGGAAGCATGCAGTTCCGGGCGCACTATAAGAGTGCATCGCAATTTTGGAACGGTTATTATTCTAACAGCAATGTCGCCTATGGTTACGACGGCACGGAAGGCACCAAGACAGACGGCGAGCCGTACGATCCTACGCAGACCTACTACGGGCTTTTCCAATCTAACGTATACTATACGTACGACGCGGCGAACAAATACTGGGTTCCCGCGGCTACCCAACCGGTGACGGCTTATAGTTTCACAGCTCCCAGCCGGGACGGCGGTCCTGTGTCCGCGTGGTCGTCGGGTCAAGCTTATGCCGTGAATGCCCTGGTCGGCGATGGCGGTAAATCTTATATGTGTACTACTGCCCACACATCTGCTTCAACCAATGAACCGGGAACAGGCTCCAATTGGCCAACTTACTGGATCTTAGTAGGATCGGGAACCGAGTTGATACAGTACACAGCAACCGGCCATAACTTCCAGGTGGGGCAGCTCGTTGAATTTCAGGGGCTGACGAGTCACACTGGAATGAATGGAAATGCCTACTATGTGACTGCGGTTTCAGGCGACACATTCACGGTGGCATTTCCCTGGAACGGAAACCCGGATTCTGCCACCGGATCTGCGCAAAGGCGTATTTCAGGGACCCTTCTGACAACTTACGGCGGAACCGCGCAGACACCCGGCCTCAGCGGCAATATTCTCAACTGTGCCACCGCCAGCAGAATTGATTGTTCGCTGCAAGCCCTGATAGGCGGCCCTGGCTCGTGTGATTCCAATTATTGCTACATCAGGGGGCAAGGAGAGAGGAGCTATCTGCGAGAATCCTCCAACATTCAGGCGGAGTTCTACGTCCGTCCTGCGTCTTCCGATTCTTCCGCGACTTACCCCGACGACTATAATACCGGTACATATACCACGAAGACGACCTACCTGTCGCTAAGCGGCCGGTATGCCGGGAACGTAACTACCGCGGATCCCGCTTTCGGCTCTGCCTGTACTCATCAGACTTGTACTTCACAGCACTGCACTCATCGGTACTGCGATGATGCGGACTGCACCGACTATCCATGCACTCATCAGAGCTGCACTCACTGGACGTGCACCGGCAAGAATTGTACTGACACTTTATGCCAGCAAGGCTCCTACAAGTGCAGCCATCGCAACTGCGACACCTACCAGTGCGACCGCTGGGGACCGTGCGATGCATGCAACAACTGGCAGTGCGACCAGTGGCAATGCGACGCCTACACTTGCGACCAGTGGTCCGGCGGGAACTATTATGAAGCGTACACATTCACTACCGGGAGCACGGCCACCCACATAGATCTGGCGCTCACCGGGACTTGGACAGGAGGGACCCAGCAAAACCCAACGCAATCGTACCTGGCGCTCTTTAACAATACGAACTTTTCAGGAAATTCCCTGGCGTCGGACACGGGCTCTACCGCCAATATATCGTATAACCTTGCTGCGAACACAACCTACTATGTGGTCGTGGCAGCCAACAGTGACGGCCAGACAGGGTCTTACACGCTGGCCTCCAGCCAGGAACTGGTGGGTTATGATCCTCGTAACCCCAGCAATCCGAGTGTCTCGCCCGGGACCTTTAGCGGTCAAAGATTACTTCCGACCGGCTTTGCCGTCCCCTTAGGGTCCATTCCCCAGGCCCAGGTAAAAATCAGGGTAGACGTCAACGCACGAACCGGCATTATCCAGCAGACTTTCAGCCAGATCAGGTACGGCTTTATGTACTTCAATTCCAGTTCAGGCAATGTCGGCAAAATCCTGGTCGGCTGCGATAACACAAATCTTGATACTCTTCTGACCGCGTTTACCGGAATTTATCCGTACAACGGCACGCCCACGGGAGAAGCACTGGAGGCGGCCGAGGACTATTTCGCCCAGTCGACGAGCCACTCAGGAGACTACTCGAGCAATTCCAATTACATAAACTTAGGGAAGTCAGTAGATCCTTACTACCAGCCGAATGTAAGCGGCAACCTCACAAGTGTGCCGTGCCGCCAGAGTTATGTTGTTTTGATCTCGGACGGTGGATGGAACGGAAATGTCGACCCCATCAAGCCCGCACGGGGGATGCACGCCTTTGACCTGAGGAGCGATCTTACCGGTAATCAGTCGGTAAATCTGTACAGCATTTTCGCATTCAGCACCAGTGTGTGCGGGGCTCGCAGTATGCAGGGTGTGGCGATGTTCGGCGGATTCGCGGACGACACATCCAACTGCGGGGGTACCGGAGGCTCTAGCAACACATGGCCGTACCCTTATACCAGTTATCCATCTGCGTGCGAAGACACCAGCATCACTTGCTCGCAGTGCGATGCTTGTAGTTGTTGTCCTCCCAATTGTAGCTCATGTCTTCAGGGAAGCCTATGTATGAATCGGTACCAACCGAAGTGTGATCCAACCGTGCCCCTGCCCTCAGGCCACTCGTACGATACCTGCTGCAAGGAGTGGGATGCGAACTGGGACAAATATACGTCAGGGGATAATTTGGATAAGGGGATCCCGGACAATTATTTCGAGTGTTCGCAGGGACAGGATCTTCAGGCAGCCCTCCTGAAAGTCCTCACAGGAGCGATAGTGAAGAATGCCACGGCCAGCGCGGTTGCCACGGTGGCCCAGCAAACGCAAGAAGGGGATATTATCATCCGCGGCCTGTTTCATGCCGCGGACCCGGATACAGTAGGAAGGAACCTTTGGCGCGGCCATTTGGAGGCATATTGGCCTTATCTCGATCAAAGCACCATGACATGGCATTATGATTTTGAGAAGAATCCCTGTTTTGAAATCACCGACCCCAACAAGAACTGCTGGGATGCCGCTGAAATATTGCAGAAGCGAGACACAAACAATAGGACCATATATAGTTGGGATCCCACCACAAAAACAACAGTGACTATTCCGCAAGTGCCACGTGATACGGGTTCGCCGTTCCCTCCAACCAATCCGCCCTGGAGTTCGTCCCTGACTGCGACGTGGTCCGGCACGCTGGGTTTGAGCGGCTCTCTGACTGCGCCGGATTTGATCGATTGGGTCCGAGGGGATGACAACATTGTCGACAGCACCTTCGCCTTTAGGGACCGTTCGAATTGGAGACTGGGAGACATAATCTATTCGACACCGGTAGTAGTGGGGACCCCCGGCGTGGGCATGATTTCGACGAAAGATCCCAACCGGGACGAGTTTTATGCTTACCGGAACCAAAGCACTGGGTGCCCCTGCACTTCCGCCACTGATACCACTTCTGCATCCTGCCAGAACTGCGTGTACTACAGAGATAAGGTAATCTACGTCGGGGCTAACGACGGAATGATCCATGCCTTCCTCATGGCTCACTGGGACGCTACGCGGCAAAAGTGGCTGACCGAACCGGGCAATGACCCTACCAAGGGCGTGAACGGGGATCCTACCAAAGGACAATATCCCGGCATAGGCACGGAATTGTGGGCCTATACACCTAGCAACCTCTTAACCGAACTTCAGTACCTTGCGCCCGAAACCTACGGCAACACCTCCTCGTCGGGTGGTTGCGTACACAGAACAATGGTCGACCTGGCGCCCCAATCGTGGGAGGTTTACATCAAGTCACCCAACTGCCCCATAGGTAGCCCCGGGGGAAGGTGCTGGCGTACTGTCATACTCGGCGGCGAGAGGGGCGGAGGCGATGTCTATTTTGCGATTGACGTCACAGACCCTTACAATCCCGTAGTGTTGTGGGAATATTCATTGCTCAAGAACAGGATAATTTATGACACGGGCGGCACACGTTCTCTCACCAACTGCGCAAACAGTGCTACCGATGGAAATTGCCAGTCAGCTAACTTGAGCACAGCCTACCCGTTTCTCGCTGACCCCACGGTATATGAGAAGTTGAAGATCCTCCCCTGCACCTGGTCACGGCCGGCCGTGGGGCGACTTAAGATACCGACCTTACTGACTCTTCATACAGGGGATCCCGCGGCCACGGGGACCGCTCCCACGGATGTTACACCTTTCGACTTCGACGGCGAGCAGTCCCGAGACGTTGCGTTCATCGGGGGCGGAATCAGGATCTTTCAGGATGACTCGACAATCAACAAGGATCCCTCGGTGGCCGTGACGACAGAGCAGCTCTCCGCAGCCCAGAGGTTCGATCTATTCCGACCGGACTTTTTGGCCATAGACATCGAGACGGGCACAAACCTGTTCAGGTATTACTGGCCGCTTATCCAAAATCAAACCGTATTCCAAAATCTGAGTGCGACGAAGTTTTACACTCTCTTTCCGGTGGTAAAATACGGCTCCAATTACATTCCCTACTCCATGTCCGACCCACTGGCGCTCGACGTGCTGAACACTTCCGGCTCAACCAGCCTCGGTGTGGGGGATGACGGGTATATTGATACTGTGTATGTTGGCGATTTGTTGGGGAACTTTTACGGGCTCAAGTTTAATTTCGCCGAACAGGTCCAAGACCACACCACAGGAAATCTTGTGGCCAACAACAGTAATTTTGGCATCAGGGTCGACTGGTGGCAAACCAAGTCGACCTGGGAGGGAAGTCCGGCGACAAACACCAATATGGATTATTATCGGGGCTTGCGGCAACCGATCACCGTGCCCCCGGTGGCCAGTTTTGACAGTAACATGTCCAACGGATACTTTCTCCATGTCATTTTCGGGGCAGGCAAATTCGAGGATGTCCCGAACAGCCAGAACGACGACATGGTTGACATATCGAGGACGTCCATCTACAACCTCAAAGACTTGGTCACTCCGCCGACTGATAACTTCTTCAGTACCCGCGCGCAGCCGCTCGGGAATTTCAAGATAGAGATAAATCCCAGGTGCCCGCAGTCGCCATACGGCTCGTGCCATACAATTCGGGATTGGCCGAAAAGCGGCGATTCCGCGTGTGTGTGGGTAAAGGACGACGGCACCAAAGATTGCGGGGAAAATACGTGCCACGAGCCGGCAAACCCGTCAGACGCGTGTGCCGATCCCTGCTGGAACTGTATCTTCGATCTCATGTCGCCAACGGACATGACAAAGCCAGGGGAACGTGTGGTGCGAAAGGCACTCATAGCAGGAGGCCTGGTTTTTATCGTTACAACATCGCCGCCTTCTACTCAGTGTGAATCGCAAGGCACGAGCAAACTTTATGTGCTGAGCTATGATTGTGGACCCATTCCCGGGGGGCAGGATATATTTGATTCCAGCATAACAGCGATCGGGCTCAAGACGGGCAATGTCAACGGGTATGATCCGAGAGGTTGGGTGGTTGATCTTGGCACGGGCGTGGCAAGTAATCCTGTCCTTGATTCCTCCGGTACTCACGTAATAATTCAAATGAGCACGGGACAAATCCCTACGGATAATGGTGGTGGCCCAGGTCTTAGTGTTAAGTTGCCCCAAAAAGTTATGCAGCCTGAGGGTTGGCGGGAAAGGTAGGGTGCACATTCATCCCAAGCATCTACTTTAAAGAAGGCAGATGCAGAGACGAACGCAGCTCCCTACAAACTCCGTTTCCCTCCCGGGACGGTAGCGGCCACCAAGACCCGGACCAGGCCGACTATGACGAGAATCGGTCGGGGGAGTTGCTATCAATGGGGATTACAGTAATACGTTTTTGGAATCATGAGGTTAATGATAACATAGATAGTGTGTTGGCAGCGATTAGAGAGGCCCTCACCCTTGCCCTCTCCCAGAGGGAGAGGGGACCAGACGGCGGTTCTCACCTGACTCCCTCTCCCTCTGGGAGAGGGCCGGGGTGAGGGTGCCAGAATCCTTAACCTGGAGGGTTTGCCTCCACATTTGTAGTAAAATAAGCCATTTTTCCGGGAAGAGTCCCACGCTCCGCGGGATTCCCAAGCTTCGTCTCTGAATCCGGACTAAGGCAGGAGATTGCGATGCTTGCTGTTCGACCTTGGTTTCTGGTTTTGGCGATCGTTTTGGTCTGCGCCGGCATTCCTGCCGCACTTGCCCGGGGTGAGGCTCCGGAAGAGCACAAGGCTGTCAAACCTACCGTGGTCAAGGTCAGAATTGAACCCGCGCAGCCCCGGACGGGAGACAAGGTTAAGATATATTTCAACCTGGGGGGAGGGGCTGAGCGTGCTGAAGTAAAATGGTCCTTAAACGGCAAAGAGGTCCAGCTTTCGGATTATATTGAAGCATTCAAGTACGTGGAGTTGAACAAGACGCTCAAGGCCGATGACAAAGTTATTGCTGTCATAACTCCGTTCGATGCAAACGGGGTTGCCGGGGCTAAGGTTGTCCGGCGGATTGTTTGCGCGAGCGCTCCACCCGAACTGAAAGTTGTCGATCAGCGGATCGAAGCGGGAGTGTACAAGGCAACCGTGGAAGCCAAGGACCCTCAAGGTGGGCACGTTTCATTGACCCTGGAAAAGGGACCGCCGGGAATGACGATGGATCCTAAGGGGAACATTACCTGGCCCTTAGGCAGTGATATCGCAGGCAGATTTCCCGTGAAGATCGAGGCAAAGACCGAAAAGAGCGGCCAAGCAATTCTCTCATTCGACGTGGGCATAAAGAGAGGAAACCAATGATCCCGGTCTGCCGCATAGGTGCTTTCTTGCCACCCTCCTCCAAACACTCCCGTAGAGGATGGGAAACCTGTGAAGGCGCGCCTGAAACCCTCCCCTACCTCTCGCTCCCAGGTGGAATAGGCGCTAACTTGATGTCAGATTCATTGCATTTGAGGAGACCAGACGGCCGGAGGCCATCAAAGTCCCCCATTTCTAAAGGGAGATTTAGAGGGATTTTCAATGGGTTATCCCCAAACCCCCCCTGGCCCCCCTTTATGAAGGGGGGGGACCCTTTTAGACGCGGGGTCAGGTTGGCGCCTGTGGTCCCAGGTGGAGAAGACAGACTGAGGGGCGATCCGCGGTCAAGGCATAGGGCATGCTTCAACTCTAATTGCTACCGCTCCCGCGGGTTCACCTTCATTGAATTGCTCGTCGTGGTAACTATTATAACGATCTTTGCAGCAATCGCGTTGCCGACGGGGTTGCACTGGCTCACCGATTATCGGTTAACGCAGGCAGTCAGATCCTTATCCAACGCGGTTCTTATGGCCAGGATGCGCGGCATCGAGAATAGGTCGGTCATCACGATAACCACAAGTGTGACGTCAACCGACAGCCCTTTCACCGCGACTTGTCCGGGTATCATATTTACTACAAATGTAGACCACGGGCTCACCGGGCCCAATCCGGTCGTGACCAACTACCTCGTAGATCCCACTACCCTCAGTCCTGCTCCCCCGCCGCTCTCGCCACGCTATTGGCCTGTCTCTAATTGTAAATGTGTCAAGGACCTTGGCAGCCCCCCATCCACCACGCCGACGCCGGGTGATACGGTCATGTTTTCCGGGTTAGATCACACTAAATCAATGAATGGCGCCGAGTTCGAGGTCTTGACCATTCCCTCTTCAACTCAGTTCGCTGTGCAGCACACTTATAACGTGATCCTGGGAGACCTTCCAAGTGGCGATACCAAGGGTACGGTGCGGAACCTGATTGCGCCCGGCAGGCTGAGGATAGTGCCCGCGACTGCTGTATTGACCACCCCCACGAACGACAACCAGGAGAACTTTTCGTCTTCCGGGTTTACGATCAAAGAAGAGGCATCCACGATAGTTTTCAGGTACAACACAGACCAATTCCAGATTACCTTTTACGCCGGTAACCCTCCTATTCCTTCCGACACCCCTACGCTGGATCCCTCGTCAACGGCATACAATTTTGCTGAAATCAGGTTTGACAACCGTGGATTTCCTAAATCAACTCTTGCATATAACAGTTCTTCCGGCACTATGACTACCAATCCTATTTCCACCAATACCACTATCCTGATTGCTGAAAAGTTGACCGGATCAAAGCACCGGACCCCTCGGACAGTCCAGTATCTGGTCTCGCCGACCGGTAAGGTAAATACAACGGCCTGGGAGGAGTGACTCGCTCCAGGGTGAAACACGATATCATCTGAGGGATTGAACATGAAGGTCTTCAGATCTGAGAAGGGTTTTACGATAATTGAGACGATAGTTGCGATGTTCATACTCGCAGTGGGCACGCTGGGCGTCGCATCTATGCTCATGATCCACATGACCTCCGATGGACATGCGGCTCGGACGAGGCGTGCGGAATCGTTATGCATTCAAAAGCTCGAAGAGCTCAAGACTCAGGCAGGGACGTTGACCAGCGGCTCCTCCGCGGATGACACGTATGCTTACAAATGGGACGTGTCGAACTACCAGTGGTTGGACAACAGCCAGAACTCGGGTCTGAATCAGATTGATATCACAGTGGGTTGGCCCGTGGGCGGGCCATGCACGTCTTCAACGCCGTCGAACTGCAAGAACATATTAGCGGTGACAACCTATTTCAAACCTCTACCCGGCCCCTGACCGAAGGCGGAGCGGCGGATGAAGAATTCAAAAGGCTTCACACTGGTTGAAATGATGGTGGCGGCAGGGCTGCTGGCACTGGCCCTTGCGGGTGCAATGTCTTTTTTCATTTATCAGAGCCGGACTGGGGCGGATTCCAGCAAGTTTAAAACTGCGCGGCAAGACCTGACCCTGGCGCTCACGTTGATGAAGCGCGACATAACGCTGGCGGGATGCGGGGTTGCAGGCGATAAGACCCTTTCCCTGGTGCTAATTTCGAACTACGGAGTCGATAATGTGACAGGTGACACGCTTAACTCCACCGATAGCACGCAATGGAATGTCACTGACCTCCCGCGCCTGGTGTCGGATCCGGCGAGCGATCCGTACTTGCCGACAGGCACTACATTCAAACCGGACAAAATCTTTGTCGAGTACGGCAATTTCTTGGACATGAATTTCGATATTAACGGAATCACTGATACTGATACGGTCTTCAAGTATTCTGCTTCGAAGGTCATAGGTGCATCTGACGTAAATTCTTTTATCTACGACATCTTCCCCATCGGCATGGATGTCTCGACCAATACCAAACCTCTGGGCGGGTTTATATGTAAAGATTGCGGAACCGGATCTGCGCCGAAAGGCGCGGAAGTCGACTGGGTGGCGACGGGGAGCAGGCCCAATGATAGCGTCACGAAGAGTTGGACCTTTAAGCTGAATACCGGCAAGAACCTCCACGGCACGGTTGCGCCGTCAATAGTGTACCGAATCGCCAAAGATACTAAACGCGAAACGTATGAGTTGCAAAGAAACGGCATTCGTATAGCGGGTGGGGATCCTGAGATGGAAGTCTATGGTCTCACGGTGAAAGATCAAAGTTCCGGAAATTCGCTGCGATTCACCGTCAGGATCGATTATCAGGTCAAGCTCACGGGTTCACAGGCAGAATTGAACGCGCACGGACCGGGCAAGAAGACGTGGCATAAGGCTTGGATCACTTTTGAGGCAGATCCTCGAACCCTTGTGCTGAACGCAGGTTCCTAAGTGCTTTTTTCGTTCCGAGGCCTTGTCCTGGGATTTGCGCAGACGCGTAGAATGTGCTGAGCGGAACGAAGCGCATCGGTCGCGTAAACTTGCCGAGCGGCTCCGCAATGACCGAACGATGCGCTTCCCCTGCGTTCGCAGGTTCAGCACATCCTACGGATGTCGCTGAACCGGTTATTTTCCCACGGGGCTCTTGTGCCGTTGAATAACCGGGTGGAGTCCGGAAACTACAGCGCGTGACTGGAGAGGTGAAAGGACATGAAAAAGTTGTTACAAACGCGATTGAGACCGACGAACAGTGACCGGGGGAACGCAGTGGCCATAGTGCTGCTGGTCCTGGCAGTCGTGAGCCTTGTCGGAGTGGGGATGCTGACTCAGTCCAGGATAGACCTCAAGTTCGCAACCTCTTACAAGAGCCACGCCACAGCATTCAATCTAGCCGACGGTGCCGCGTCGCTGGCTTATACCACAGTGTCCTTCTCCTTCGCCCCGCCGTACGACGGCCACTCTGCGCCGCAATTGCTAAACACGCATTATTCAGATCCTCAATTTCCCACGACGGCCGGCAATCCCACGGGAAGCCAGCTCAAGGACAGAGGCACCTATTGGCCCGTCATGATTTTCCAGGGGCCGATAACCGACCCGACGAAGATGCCCGGCTGGGGGTTTGTCGAAGATGGCCGTACGCTGGAATGTTGGATTGCTCAAGGGTGCGGGCGACGGCAGGACACTGCAGGTATAGCAGCAAACAACACCGAGGTGCGCGAGGGAAAACACCTCCCTTCCGAAACTTCCGTCCAGATAGCGACGCAGAAGTTAGCCCCGAAGTAGAAGGGAATTGTTGTCGGGCCGGCATATTCCAGTAGGACCGGCATCTTGCCGGTTGGTGGGACCGGCATCTTGCCGGTCAGCGCGTCTCGCGAAGCCGCAACGAAACCATGAAGACATCCGCCCTCACAATCTATCGGAGAAAACTACCCCATTGGCGACTTGCCGGGGCAATGTATTTCGTTACTTGGCGTCTTGGCGTGAACCAGCTCCCTCTCGGCCCCCAAGAAAGAACCATTGTGGAGACATCAATTAAACATTTCGAAGGCCGGCGTTATAGATTAAGGGCTTACGTGATAATGGACGATCATGTGCACGTTCTGGTTCTCCCTCTCGAAGGTTTTGCGCTTCAACGAATTGTTCACTCTTGGAAATCGTTTTCCGCCAAAGAGTTAGCAAAGGCCTCGGGAAGGATAAGCCCTATTTGGCAGCGAGAGTACTTGGATCGTATTGTAAGGGATCAGGAAGAACTGATGCAAAAGGCACAATACATTCATGATAATCCCATGAGAAGATGGCCATATTTGGCGAAATATCCGTGGATGGGATTTGGCTCTGATGTATGATCAACCGGCAAGATGCCGGTCCTACTGACAACCGGCAAGATGCCGGTCCTACTGACAACCGGCAAGATGCCGGTCCTACTAATTACATTTGTCACCAGGCCGTCGTTTTTTATTCTATCCACCGCACAAATTCGTTCAGATCGGCCCTCGAAGACCTGAATTCATTGATCGGCACTGCCGGCTTCGGCTTTCCCAATGCCACGGAAATTACTAAGATCTTGGATTCCGGAATGTTCAAATGGTCTTTGACCTCGTCTTCATACGATTTGACCAACCCTATCGGACAAGAGGCCAAACCATGAGCTGCCGACGCCAGAAGCAGATAGGCCATGAACGCGCCTATATCGGCCATCCTTTCGGAAGGACAAGCTTCATCAAGGAATATAAGGGCCACTGCCGGCGCGCCGTAGAAATTTAGACTCCCCTCGTTGACAAAAGTCGCCAGATCCGTGCCCATCTTCTCCAGCAAATGGGCCATGCCATCAGCGCATTCTCTTGCCCTCTGAATGAAACGATCGGGGAGGGGGCGGCTCGAACCGGGGCTGCAAGTGAGGCCGCGTTCCCGAAACGAACGCATAAGCCTTCGTGAGAGTATTCTTACCTCCGCACCGAGGACAATATGCACCTCCCACGGCTGCATGTTTATTGCCGAAGGAGCCCGAGAGGCGTCGCGTACTACTTTTTCGAGCAAGTGCCTGGGTACGGGTTCATCACTGAAGGCCCTGGCGCTTCTCCGATTCCGAATGGTGTCGATAACGTCCATGAAGAGCTTACCTCCCTCATAGTTGCAACAGTGGTCAGGTTAGTGGCAATCGGTCCACTTTTTTTGCCGCCTCGTACCTCCTTTTCGCAAATACGGTCTCGTATTCTGGTACTATAGCGCCATTCCCACGTACGCGGTCCCACGTTCGGGGGACAGTAGGACCGGCATCTTGCCGGTTGTCAGTCAGACCGGCCTCCCAGCGGGACGCG
Organism: uncultured delta proteobacterium; assembly: GCA_963789265.1. Classification (GTDB taxonomy): domain Bacteria; phylum Desulfobacterota; class Desulfomonilia; order Desulfomonilales; family Desulfomonilaceae; genus CAWBBA01. Next base: position 101,009 of record CAWBKB010000003.1, read on the forward strand.
GGGTTGTTCGCGAAACGCCGGCGCTACCGTACACTCGGCACCGCATTTATGAAACGCTGTACTTAGTCCGGTGCCTACGGGGTACCTCCCCCAATCACTTGTCATGAAGTCGGAAAATAGTTATAGATCAGTTTGAGCGTTACTGGAAGGGCCTACACGATGTTACGCGGCCGGAATGATGGCTGAAGCATCGCTCAGCGGCGTCTGAAGGGTGTCGGCTTTTCTTCGGTAAGAAGCTATGCACGTCCACAGGAGAGAGTATGCTCATGCGTAAAGCGGTTTTCCTTAGCGTATGCGCCCTCGTTGTTCTGTTGTGGGGACATCACGAGGTTCGTGCCGCACAATTTGTCGATTTGTATAGAGCAGGATTGGACGCGGAAGACGCAGGGAACTTTGATGAAGCTATAAATCAGTTTTCTGAAGCTATTAAGATGTACGGCAGTTCTGCCCAGTGCTGGGCCAAGCGGGGAGAAATTTACTTGAAGAAAGGCGATCCCCAATCTGCCATAAAAGACCTAACTCAGGCTATCAAGCTGGACCCGGCCTACGCTCCGGCGTTTATCCGGCTCGGCTTCGCTTACAACGCCATTAACGACTACGACCGGGCTCTTGATGCGCTCAACGTCGCGGTCAAACTTGACCCTAACTCTTCCGAGGCCCTTAACACGAGAGGCTTTGCTTACAACGGCAAAAACGACTACGGGCGCGCTATCAAGGATTTCGACCGGGCAATCCGTTTGAATCCAAGGGATGCACGATACTATAACAATCGCGGGTTCGCCCTGAATGGCAAATACCAATACAAACGCGCCATTGATGACTTTGACAAAGCTATCAAACTCGATCCGTCCAAGGCCATGTACTACAACAACCGGGGCGTGGCTCATCTAAGGTTGAAGGAGTACGACCCGGCCCTGAAGGATTTCGACAAGACCCTCGAAATAGACTCAAAATTTGCCTCGGCATATCACAACCGCGGCATGGCACTGAGTGGGAAAGGGCGTGATGATAAAGCAGTGGAAGAATTCGGCAAAGTCATTGAAATGAACCCGACTTCCGCGGTCTTATATAAGGATCGCGGTACTGCGTACAGGAAGCTGGGGGAATACGAACTGGCAGAGAAAGACTTCCGGAAAGCCATCGAGTTAAATAAGAAGTTTGCAGCCGCGTACGCGGCGCTCGGTCTCCTTCATGCCCTGGCCCCTGAACCACCGTACCGAAATCCTGCAGAAGCGGAGCGTCTGGCTGAGAAGGCCGTTGCACTCACGAACGGTAAAAGCCCGGACATGGTAGAGATGCTGGCCCAAGTGCAGTACGCCAATAACCGGCATGCCGCTGCCCTTGATACTCTTCGTAAGGCCCTGGTTATGGACCCCGGCAACAAGGAATACCAGGATTTGTTGGCCAAGTGGGGGGAGGCAATGCCTGGCTCGCCACCGACTCCTAGTAAAGAAGCCGAAGCCAAGATAATGCCATTTCCTACCCTGTGGTGAGGATTCAAAAACTGAGGGGCGATTCTGAATGGGTCAAGAAAGTGACGCTGTGGCCCGGTACGTCAAAGGCCATGTGCAATCGGGCCGCTCGAGCGGAAACAGGAAAGTAGTTGCGGCCACTGCCGGGCGCTTTGAAAAGGCATTCTTGCTTCTTCCAGAAGAAGTATTAGGTCTGTTCCTGTCCGGGGCAAGAAACTTGACCATTGTGATAATGCCGGACGTTCCCCTGCCTTTGGGCATGAGCACAAAGACCCAAGGCCCACCGGGCGCCAGAGAATACAGGATCATGATGTACGATGAACAGCAGGAGTGGCCGGAAGACCTGTTCCTGGGTGCGTTCCTGCGGGAATTGGGACATGTGGTGGCTCAGAGACCTCCAGAAGACGAGTGGCCCAGGTCACACGGCGACCGGGCACGGTACAAAGAGAGGCTCGAGTACATCGCTGATGCCATGGTCTGGAAATGGGGGCTGAGGCATTACAGTATGCGCCATCTCACCGCAACTTACCCGCGGCACTGGGTGGAAAGAATAGTAGTGGAGATCGGGAAGATCCTGTTGGAGGAAAGTGAGGACCGGGGCTTGATCTAGGAGTCGCTAGTGGACAAGAGACTCACGACAGCGGAATTAATCAATGGCAGGTCTTCCTTGATAGTTTTCCACAGGACTTTCATTTCGACAGCGAAATATTGATGGAATGGTTTGTCACGCATGCCGGCCATTTCTGTAAACGGAATGTCCGGATGCTCTGTTTTAAGATTCTGATACTAGTGCGCCATCAAACAAGTGACAATCCCCGCGACGATATGGCGGGGCATCCCGCGTTCCGCGGGATCACCCCGGACTTCGATCCCATAGGCGTTAAGTTAACGATTTATTCCCCCCTTTCGTAAAGGGGGGCCAGGGGGGATTTTGGGATAACTCATTGAAAATCCCCCTAAATCCCCCTTCAGAAAAGGGGGACTTCGATCGCCCTCGGCCTGCATTCACCTCTTGAAAAGGAACGAAATTGCCTTAAGTTAACGCCTATGGGACTTCGATCCGGGGGCAGCGCCAGCGTCTTGCGAACAAACGGCATGGAGGCCGGCCCTACTGAATGCCGGCGTACGTGGGCATAACGACAGTCACGCCCGGGCGTGACTGTCCCACCAAAAACACGATGCCACTTGTTTGAAAGCGAATAGGTATGAAGAATTTTCTTGGTGTGAATCGTTTCCAGAACTTGAAACTATTTGGCTCCAGAAGCCGAATAGAGTGGTACTGAAGCTGATTGAAAGACCGGAGATCATCCGTACGGCAAAGACCATGCGATGCAGGGTTCCGCTCCAGGCCGAGTTAGGAGCTAGGTTTCGCACTGTACTTTTTCAGTGTATGAAAGTACGTGTGAATTACGAGCGCGGACATCAGCAGATAAGCACAGGCCAGGTGCAAGCCGTCGATGACACGCAAACCGCCAAGTTTCTCAATGATGGGCATGGTCCTGTATAGGTCGTATAGAAGAATGCCTGTCAATATCTGGGCCGGAACCAATACGAACAACATCCAGAAAAAGAGTAATTTTTCCAGTGATTCCAGTACCGGAGGCAGATTCAAAATTCCTCGTGCAGTTTCTCGCGAACAAAGATCAGATAGCCATAATAATGTAACATCTCTATAGAATTCCGAAAGACCCCCTTGGGAAAAACAAAAAACCTGCACTTCAACCTTCCGCTCCAAACCTCATATGAGATCCAGAACACATAGTCTACCAACACTACGGCCCCACAAATATTATGAAGGTTAACAGCATTCAGGAAAGTGGTGAAGATCGGCAGAAGGTCCGGAAGCCTAAGTTGTAGGCCAGTGAGCAGCAACAAAGTGACGCAAAGCCCGTGTACCGTATGCCCTACGGTCTCCGCTAAAGGGTGTTCGAGTGCCTCGATAGTTCCCCCCCCTCTGAGTTTGCGAGTGAAAAACATCAGAAGAGCATGAAAAGACACTGCCATCAGGCTTGATAGAACAAGTGCGATCCCTAATAAATCAATCCACTTGAATCCGACCTGCCGTACCATCTTGAGTATATTTATTAGATCTTGTCTACGAATTTTGGACTCACCGAGCAGGTAAAAATCTTCAGACAGCTCTCCAGGGCCGCGCAGGAGCAAGATTTGAGGATCAACAGGTATGGTTCTGAAATCTCCTCCTTTTTCGGGAACTTCCAGAACAAGTTTGGAATAAAACCTTGCATTTTCAGAATGACAAAGCGAACAATCCTTGGTCTTCTCTCCTTTGTCAGTAAAGTTATGGGTCGGTCTCAGAACCAGGATGCTGTACGTCTAGCGAGGCCTCGGGGATTCCGTTTCTCCGAAGTTTTCCAAGGAACCAGCCGATCTCCGCGGTCGACAGCCTGCCATTGCCGTCCTGGTCCAACGTTCCGACAAGTCCTCCCTGTCCCGATTTCACGAACGGAGCAAGCCTCCCATAATTCAGGATGTTCTCTCCAGAGGGCTTGCCCTTTTCCACAATATGAAAGACCGCTCCGATCTCCGCGTTGAGGTCGTGGCACGTGGCGCATTCCAGATAGTTAAAGTGAAGTTGCTTCTGGGGCAGCCATCTGTGCGCGTGGTACGCGTCGTGACATTTCAGACATCTCATTTTTCTATCTTCGGTGCTGAGCTGGTGGAACGGAACGCTGTAATGGGGATTGTGGCAGGAATAGCATATTTTCTTGGAGATCTGAGCGTGAAGGCTTCTTGAATATTGCTGGTTCACCTTTTCATGACATTTGCCACACTTGGGTTCGATCCCGATGCTATGCGGGACCGCCTTATTTTTATCTATGGATGATATAGTGTCGTGACAGGACGTGCAGGCGATGCCTTTTCCCGCGTGAGCAGACCGCCTGAATTTGACAGGATCGATAAATAGACTACTTCCTTTCCTGGATCGCATATCCTGGTGCGCATGACATTGAAGGCATTCATCATTTGATGGGACGTGCGCCTGTGAAGCACCATGTAAACCCATTATAACGGCAAACGAAAGGATCGTGATCCTCAAGAGGAAAGTTGTTGGGGCGTTCATAGAGCAGTCTTCTAGCATCCTGGTCGCCGTTACCAAAGAAACAAAAAAGGAGAGGTCGTTACTCTCCCTTTTATGGCGACTTCATATGCTGACTCGCGGTCTCACCGTCGGTGGACAGGTTCAATTCGTACCAACTGTTTCGGCCGCAGTCTCTGCGGCCGGTACCACCGACGGTGCGTTCCTTTCCCTTAAAAGGGCGAAAAAGGCAACCGGGATCCACGCTGCCGTTAGTATGACAGGGGTGGCAAGCAGCAATCCACCGACGATGCCCAAAGCCAGATTCTGAACGACCATAGCGTAGGCCACGACCAGCAGTGACAAGAGGCCCACAGGCCCGAGGAACAGAAGCCATGCGACAAACATAGTCGCTCCGATTCGCGAACTCAATCCTTCCTCTGCTGTGTCTTTGTGTCTCATGCTCTTGTCCTCCTTTTCGTTGATTAGGGGGGCCTTGATCGTCCCCCGTGAGCCTCCCGTCACTGAGGAAGCGCAATACCCGTTCTATGAGCCTCGTTGCGTGCAAATGGCCTTCTCTTAGTCTTTTACTAAAGAATATCCGATCATTTCTGAGGGATCAACTAAAAAATGCGGAAACCGTTTTCTTAAGATCGAATCAGGGATTCAGTAAAGAATAACTGACTCATGCTGATGCGTTTTCAAATAAGCAACCACTCTTCGGGACCGCTCCCTCGATTGTGGAACCGCGACCGTTGGTCGATTCATAAAAGCCCTTCAAGCGGTGCAATCCTCTACAACCGTTATGGCCGTTATGGTTGACGGGGCACCAGGGCCCAGAGGTCCGGGAAGGCGGCGTCTAAACTACATGTTTTCCTTCCGCACTTTTCCTTTGCAACATCTGCACCAATTCTCGCCGGCTAAAGCATCAGTGATAACTAACTGTTTTTAGTACAAATCTCAAGGAACTAACGGCATCCAAAATGGGAAGATTCACGCCGCGCTTAAGCGGTGTGGAGTGTCTTCCTCGTATGTGAGGATTCCATTCCTGCTCTTGTTGATCTGTTCCAACATTCTTTGTAGTAAGAACACTCGGAACTGCCTCGGAGCCCCACCATGCTCAGTGACCACTTTCCTCTAGATGTGGAGCACTCGTCAGAGAGCGCATTTGCATCCAGGGTATCATTCAGGTCGTCCTTGTAATCCCTTTTCACAGATAAACTTCCTAACTTAAGGTATGCCTTCCTGTGGCTCGTTTGAGTGAGGTGCCTGCAAGGGCGTGACTGCCTTCGTCACTTGTTGACCAAAGCTTCAGCGTGAGCCACAACATTTTCCACGCTAAAACCATAACGCCTGAGCACTTCCGAACCCGGTGCCGATGCGCCGAAGCAATCCACACCTATGATCGCTCCGCTATCACCCACCCACTGAGCCCAGCCCATGGTAGATCCCGCCTCAATTGCAAGCCGCGCCTTGCAATCAGGAGGAAGCACGTTGTCCCGATAGTCCTGCGGCTGCTCCAGAAATAGTTCCCAGGACGGCATGGAGATGATCCTGGCCTGGATCCCCTTTTCCGCGGAGAGCCTCTCCTGTGCCTGAAGTGCTAAATGCACCTCGGAGCCGGTGGCTATCATCAGAATGTCCGGCGTACCTTTCGCATCCGATACAATGTAGGCCCCTTTTTCAAGTCCCGATGCACCGGCGTAGCGGCCCTGATCGATGATCGGCAGGTTTTGTCGGCTCAAAATCAGCGCAACCGGTCCTGAGCGCTGCAAAGCTACCCTCCACGCCGCCGCGGTCTCGTTGGCATCGGCAGGCCGAATGACGACAAAGTTCGGCATTGCACGCAGGGAAGCAAGGTGCTCCACCGGCTGATGTGTGGGGCCGTCTTCTCCCACGGCAATACTGTCATGCGTAAAAACGAAGATGGAATGGACGTTCATCAAAGCCGCCACCCTCAAAGACGGCCGTAGATAATCGGAGAATATCAGGAACGTAGATCCATAGGGTATCACTCCTGCGTGCAAGGCCATGCCGTTAACCATAGCGGCCATTGCGTGTTCTCTTATGCCAAAATGGACATTCCGTCCCCCGGGACTATCAACGGCATGGTCAGATGCCCCGGCAATGAGAGTTTTAGTAGATGGGGCAAGGTCTGCGGAACCTCCCAAAACATTCGGGACCCGCTTGGCAATGGCGTTGAGGATTTTTCCCGAAGCAACTCGCGTCGCGATGGCTCCATCCTCCGCTTTGTACAGCGGAATGTCCGCATGCCAATCAGGGGGAAGTTCCCCGCGGAATTGCCGTTCAAAGCATTCCGCCTCAAAGGGGAATTCCGTCCGATACGAGCTGAACATGGCTTGCCAGTCTGTTTCAAGCTTACGCCCGCGATCCAGGGCCAACGAGAACTGAGAAACAGCCTCATCCGGTATATGAAATGGCGGCTCGATCGGCCAACTGAACGCTTCCTTCGTGGCCCTAAGAGCTTCTTCGCCCAGCGGCTCGCCGTGAGCGCCAGCACTGTCCTGCTTGGGGCTGCCGAATCCGATATGCGTGCGAATCATGATGAGAGACGGCCGTTCGGTTTCCAGCCGGGCCTTTCGGATAGCACCTTCGATGTCGTCAATGTCATTGCCGTCCGGCACTTTTTGGACTTGCCAGCCGTACGCCTCAAAACGCCCCTGCACATTCTCCGTAAAAGTCAGAGCCGTATCACCTTCAATCGTAATATGATTATCGTCATACAGATAAATAAGTTTGCCGAGCTTCAGGTGGCCGGCAATTGAAGCCGCCTCGCACGCAACGCCCTCCATGAGATCCCCATCGGAAACTATCGCATACGTGAAATGGTCAACCAACGGAAAGCCAGCACGATTAAATTGCGCTGCCAGGAACCGTTCAGCCAGGGCCATTCCTACGCCCATGCCGAAGCCTTGCCCGAGTGGACCCGTCGTGGCTTCGATCCCGCATTCGAGACAATATTCAGGATGGCCCGGCGTCTTACTCTCCCATTGGCGAAACCGCTTCATGTCCTCGAGGGAGATATCGTAGCCGGTAAGATGAAGCAGAGCGTAGAGCAGCGCGGAACCATGTCCGGCCGAGTGAACAAAACGATCGCGGTTGGGCCAGCACGGATTAGCCGGATTGTACCGCAGAAACTTTGTCCAGAGCACATAAGCCATCGGCGCGGCGCCCAGCGGAAGCCCCGGATGACCCGACTCAGCCGCTTGGATGGCGTCAGCGGCCAGGATTCGTAGTGTGTTGATACAAACTTGGTGAAGATCTTTTCGATCATTGCTCATGTAGGCATCCTCCAAAAGTCAGAGACGACCGTGCGTCCCCAAAACACAAATCATTAGCAGCCGACTCGGAAGTATAGTGACACGCGAGCACCGCTCATATTACCCAATTTCTCGGGATTTTTCACTGCTTCATCGCGCCCAGCAATTCAAGCATCTTATCTGAATTCGTAGTCGGCAATTCGCACTGATAATCGGCACAAACGTATGCGGTAGCTTTGCCCTCAAGGCTCACTTGTTCTGCTGTATATCCCGCGAGCCTTGTAATTGCCGGAGAATCGCCGTCAATAGGCCGCAGCAAAACAACCTTGGCGGGGATAAAGACGCTTCGTAGTTCCCTTAGCATGGCCTGTGTGTCATCGGCTTCGGCCCGACCCGCTATAACTACCTCGTAAGACGGCCCAAGAGCGAACTCCAGAGCGACCAGCATCTGCGTGTAGGCTGATGGAAACTGTCTTATGTTCCCCGAGAATGTGCGGGCAATAATTTCCGCCTTCTGGTCCAGATCAGGGCTCGCCGTCATACGGGCCAGACGCAACAGATTCAAGGCAGCCACTGAATTACCGGACGGGGTAGCGCCGTCATAGATCTCCTTGTTGCGGATAAGCAACTCCTCGGAGTCGTCTGCCGTGAAATAGAAACCTCCCCCTTCGCTGTCCCAGAAGTGAGAGATAAAGTCATCATTGAGTTTGACCGCGCTTTCAAGGTAACGCACGTCGAAGCCCGCCTCATACAATTCAAGCAGTCCCCAGATCAGGAACGAATAGTCGTCGGCATGGGCAGGCAGCGCCGCTTCAGCGTCTCGAAATCGATGCAATAGTCGGCCGTCAGGATCGCGCATGGTTTGGAGAATGAAGTCGGCTGCTTTACCGGCCGCGTCCGCATACTCCAGCCTATCAAAGGCTTGAGCCCCTTTTGATAGAGCCGCGATCATAAGGCCGTTCCAGTCGGTCAGGATCTTGTCATCTTTACTCGGATGAATGCGCTTCTCTCTCGCAGCGAACAGTTTTGCGCGCGCCTTTTGCAGCACCTGTTCAAGTTGCTCTTGGCTGAGGTTAAGCTCGGATGCTACTTCCGAAAGAGATTCTTTCAAGTGCAAAATGTTGGAGCCGGTCAGCCTGCCGGTGGCTTCTTCCTCGAAGTTGCCCGAGAGCCTTATATTGAAAGCGCGCTTGATCAAATCGGCTTCGTCTGCTTCCAGGACGTGATTGATTTCCTCGGCGTTCCAGACGTAAAACTTTCCCTCGACACCTTCACTGTCCGCGTCTTCCGCTGAATAGAAGCCTCCATTCGGAGCGGTCATGTCACGCAGTACATAAGTGAAGATTTCCTGGGCTGTTTGCGCGAACTGAGATTTTCCGGTTGCCTGATAAGCTTCGGTATATGCCATAGCCAACATGGCTTGATCGTAGAGCATCTTTTCGAAATGGGGAACGAGCCACCGGGAATCGGTGGAATATCGGTGGTAACCGAAGCCCAAGTGGTCGTAGATTCCACCTGAACGCATGGCCTGAAGAGTCTTCTCGACCATCTCCAGGGCCTGCGTTTGTCCGGTCCGCTTCCAGTATCTGAGAAGAAACATGAGGTTGTGGGGGGTAGGGAATTTAGGGGCTTCGCCGAACCCGCCACGGACCGGGTCAAATCGTTGAGCCAATTGCCGGTAAGCCGAGTCAAGCACTTCTTTTCCCGGCAGATGGCCGGGGGATGTGTCCGGCAACTGGCGCAGCCCAAGCATAACTTTGCTTGCCGATTGCAGAAGTTCTTCCCGCTGCGTTCGCCATAGTTCCTTAATGCGCGGGGCCAGATCCGTCATGCCGAGCCTGCCGAAACGGCTCTCTTTGGGAAAGTATGTGCCCGCATAGAACGGCTTTTTATCCGGAGTCAAAATCACGTTCAGGGGCCACCCGCCACCGCCGGTCATCATCTGACATACGGCCATGTACACATGGTCGAGGTCCGGGCGCTCTTCCCTATCCACTTTGATAGAAACGAAAGCCTCATTCATCAAGCGAGCTACATCGGGATCTTCGAACGACTCGTGCTCCATGACATGGCACCAGTGACAGGTTGAATACCCTATTGAAAGAAATATGGGCTTATCTTCTTTGCGGGCCTTTTCGAACGCTTCATCCCCCCAAGCGAACCAATCCACCGGATTGTGTGCGTGTTGGAGCAGATAGGGGCTTTTCTCGCGTATCAGCCGATTCGGCCTGCATTCACTTCTTGGAGAAGCATTAGTGTCCTGAGGGTCGGTGCCTTTTTCCATTCTCATCGCTCCTGATTTGTGACAGGCAGTTTGCGATTCCCGTCACCCTGGACTCCGATCCGAGGAGTCGCCGGCGTCCCTGCCGGCGACGAATGACCGGCACGGAGGCCGGTCCTACCAAGATTCCCGCATACGCGGGAATGACGGAGAAATGCCCATCGCGACGCCTGTTCAGCATTATTAGGATTGGGCTGCCAAGAAGGCATTACTCTGGAAAACGTTACAAATTTCTCACTCTTTCAATGGCTTCTTAGACACCGTTAAGTACACGTTGCGCCGGGATTTTCAAAAGGCAAGGACGGAAGGGGTTGAAATACCTTTTGAAGGCTCAAACAAACGGCCTGCACTCACAGGGACTGAGAGATGCCGCCATCTCTGCGGATCCTCCAGAAATGCCAAAGCATTGTGATAACTAAGAAGCCGGGCAGAAGAATCACGTGCCATGCATACACGCGGACAAGCACGAGGTTACCGACCTCCTGAGGTCCGAACATGAGATTTGCCATGACTGATCCTGCTAGCGGCACTGTTTGAGTAAGGTTCCTCGCGATGGTCCATGCGCACAAGCCTCTATCGTCCCAAACGAGAAGGTATCCGGTGAAGTCGACCAAAAGTGTGGCGACCAGCAGCATTAGCCCGATGAGCCAATTCAAATGCCTTGGCGGAGCAAATGATCCGGTAAGAAAAACCCGCACCAGGTGCAAAACCACCGCGACAATCATCATTTGGCCGCACCAATAGTGCAGGTTTCGTACGAAGAAGCCATAAGTCACTACGTACGTGATGGACTGCACGGAAGTGTAAGCCAGGCCGGAAGTGGGAATATAGTATAGTAGAAGCAGCGCTCCGGTGAATACCTCCAGCAGGAACAACCAGAATGCAAGCCCTCCCATACACCAGGTGAACCGAACTTTAGACGAGCTTTCAGGTATGAATCGAGGATGAAGATGGACGAGAAATGCTGAAAAGGATCCTTTTGACATCAAGCCACCATCGCGGTGTCTTCGTTTTTCCAGTCGCAAGCATCCCTGCCAAGCATTTCAAGAGCCCCTCGATTTTGCCGGAGGCTTTTTCAGGAGGCGCAGTTTGTCATTATCACTCCCGGCCAAGAAGAGTTGTGGCATCGGCCGGGTTGCAGGGCCGCGCTTCACGTTCCCTTCCACATCAAACTCGCTCCCGTGGCATGGGCATTCGAAAAGTCCCAGAGCCGGATTCCACCGCTGCCGGCACCCGAGATGCGTGCAACGGTCGTCGAACGCCATAACCTGCTTGTCTCCCGCGCGTTTGACGAGCCAGCAGCCGGCTTCGGGCACATGCATCGGCACATTAGGCCGAAGCCTGTCGAGAACTTCTTTGGGAATTTCCCGCCGCCCGTTTTTCCCTATTTTGAAAAAGGCAAATCTCCCAATACCCCATGCCCCCAGTAGAGCTACCGATGCAGGGAGGAAAACCAAGAGGGATTGCAGGAAAAATCGCCTGGTCGTAGAAATCGGCTCATCCAAGGCGGTGCCTTTCGGCAGGATCGGAGAGTTGGCGGACCGGCTCCGCGCAAACCTGTATAGTTCCCGCACGGAACCGGCCGGCAAGGTTAACAGCCTTCAGCAGGGGGCAGAGCAGGCTTCTTCGCGGACGCAGCCTTCATCGCGTTTTCAGCCTCCGCTTTGGTCTTGAACGGGCCCTTAACGATGGCCTTCACATCAGCCGGCTTTTTGTCCGTGACAGAGACCTTCCCGGCAGCACCCTTGACCACGTAAAAATCTGCGGCAACAGCCACGGTGGACATGCCGAAAGCTATCAAAGCAAACAGAACCACACTCAATCTCACGATCTTGCTCATCATGCGGCCTCCTAAAAAGTAATTAACAGCTAGTTCTTAGCATGAAAAAGGTTTCTTGCCCCTATTTTTTGTCGTACGGAGCCCATTTTTCAGCCAGACCGGCAAGCCAAAAGGAAGCCAGCGCCATCACTACGACGGCAGCGGCAATCAGCTCCTTGCTCATGCCGAATACTTGCCAGAGAGTGACCCTTCCGAGGGGGGAACTCTTGTAGAATGAGCCCCACACGGGAAATCCCGCGGCAAATACCCAGATGCCGACGATCATTCCGAGCATAAAGATGAGTGCATCAAGTTTACCCGACATGATCCCGACCGCTGAGGTGCCGGGGCAATATCCGCCAATCACGAAGCCGAGGCCGAACAAAACTCCGCCTACGAGCTGAGGCCACAAATACGTTTGCAGCAAAGAATAGTTCACGAGCATCGAGTAGTCGAACAGGCCTATCCAACTTAACACAATCAGCCCGACCAGTGCCGTGCCTATTGCCGAAAACATCACTTTAAGGACCCGCATATCTCTGAAATAGAAGATATTGGTTAGATTGCGGGCATCGCCGAAACCTGCCCTCTCAAGAACAAAGCCAAAGAGAATCCCCACGCCCAGTGCTACCCATAGACTGGTCCCGGGTCCGAAAGCTCCTGTAAGATAAAGTGGACCGCTCATGACCATTCCCTCCTGACAAAGTACGCGGCAACGAACGCCGTGGCGAAGACGGTCATCATGAACACCCAGCTACCCACCGCCATCGTTGCTCCTCCACTTAATGCTTGGCCGCTGGTACACCCCAGAGCAAAACGAGTGCCGATCCCGCCGATCGCGCCTCCACCGAAAGCCATGCCCAATCTTAGGCCGACGCTTGCGGTGGGGCCTCTTCCTACTCCGGGCCTAAACCTCCGAGCGGTCACTACTGCGATCAAGCCTCCTATAAAGACGCCCGCCACCTCTAAGACCATCCAATTCACCAGAGGATTTTTGCCTCCAGGTTTGTAAAACGACTTGTAATAGGGATGATGTTCCACGGCTGTCGGGGCGGCTGCATGCGCTATCACCGCTGCGGTCCTGGTAACCGCGCCGGAGGCCCCAAGCCCTGTGCCCATCAGATAAAACGTAAACAGCAGAACCAATCCCAAGGCTATTCCGGCCACATAGGGGTTCCAGAATCCCTTGGCGTATTCCAAATCCATCATTGTCGCTTCTCCCTTTCTGGTAATCATTTCCTTTCCGTCGTTTGGGCGTCCGCCCCGGATGCCTCTGAAACGGGAGCGGACTCTTTGAATCGCACCTTTGGTGCCAGCGTAACCGGAACCCCAAGGGTTTTCGCGGGAACTTTTTCAGCAACCATCTCCTGCCAGAACTTCGGCGATGGATCATTCACCGGTAAATCCCTCGGACATGACCTTAGCCATCTCAAGCCGAACTGGAAAACGCCGGCCACGAGAACAGCAATGACAGAGAGGATCACGGCTGTTATCAAGCCTGCTGCTATCATCCGGCCGCGCTTTTGACTAGGCGACCGAACAGCCTGGATCTGTTCTTTCTCTTCGCCGCTCTCAGCAACGATTTGCTGCTCTTCAGGCCCGTCTTGTCCAGGTGCTTGAACTTCCTCAGCCTCTAAGCGACTGTTTCTTGTCCTCTTCTGCCATTGCTTTATCCTTTTCGGCCAACATGGGCATTTGTCGCAGGTTTTGAACTATGAGATTATCTGCGGAGGCGTAGCCGAAAAAATTATCAATGCTCTCAGGCTCATGCCACCGATCAAAACGCACAGGTCCGCGCCGACAACCAGATATTTAGACATCTCGCCATATTCATAGTATTCAACAATGCTAAGCACAAAGGGGACAAGAAGTCCCACCGTCACAACCAGCGCCCAGAAGTACGGACTTAAGAATCCAGAAAGCAAAATGTTGGCAGAAGCGGCTGCCTCAACAGAGCGTGTCAATGACATGAAGATAAACAGCATGAGCACACCCGCTTCAACGGACAGGAATATGACATGGCCAAGGGCGAAATTCGACAAAGTCCGAATAGTGCTTATATCGATGATGGCCGCGCCGATCATAGCGACAGCCAGGCCCGTAGACATGGCCGAAGCCATGAAGAGCACCGGCATAACCGGAGTGTTCCAAAAGGGAATTCCGTTAACCACAGCAATGAGCACGCCGGTATATCCCGCGGTTCCGACCGCGAGGATACTCCCCACGACTTCAAGGTGACGTACGTATTTCTTCGCGAATCGGCCCACAAATGATATTTCGTTGAGCGCTGCGGCGTACAGAAAGGCCACCGGAATGAAGACCGACAGGATTATAACACCCCAGGAAATCATGCTGGTGAGATTGCTGACCAGGTATAATTGCCGCCAGGGCTGCCAAAATCCCGCTTCGAGGTCAAATACCAGACAAGCGGTCCCCAGCGCTACCAGAGGCCCGGAAGCTAATGAGCCCGCACGCGCCAATGACTTGGACCAGTCTGGAGCGAGAAGGTCGCAAGCCACGGCCGCTAGAAATGCGCCGGCGCCGGCGCCGGCCAGAAAAAGATACGAGACGATCAGCCATCCCCATGCGTTTTCAGGCATGGTCAACTCCTTTTGTAGAAGACTTTGGGACGCGTGTTAAGGTCGGGCCGTAACGGCTCGGCCCTGTGCTTTGCTATGAATCGAGATATCTTGCTCCCGGGATCGTTCAGGTCCCCGAAGATCCTCACCTGGTTAGGGCAAGTAGTTACACATGCCGGCTCGCCCCCCTGCCGAACGAGGTCGATGCAGAACCAGCATTTGACGACAATGCCTTCACGTTCGTCCAGGGATCGCACCTTGTAAGGGCAGGCCTCTATGCAGTACTTGCAACCAACGCATCGGTTTCGATGAACCAGCACCACGCCTTCCGGGGAAGTATAGATCGCACCTGTAGGGCAAACTCTCTGGCAAGGGGGATCTTCGCACTGATTGCACTGCAGAGGAATGAACTCTTTGCCGAAGGACGGGTTCGCTCCTCGCTCTTTTTCTTTGATCCAGTTGAATGATTGCCCATATTCCAGAGTCTGCTGGTTCTGGCAAGCGACCCGGCACGAATGACAGCCGATACATTTCGTTGTGTCTACAGCAATTCCGTATCGAGGCATGTTTATCTCCCGTAAGATTCTGTGATGCAGCCACCTCAGGAGCCCTACCGTCTTATGTCTTTTTCACTCTGACAATGATTTCGTTCGACATGCTGTGCCCGAGAACCGGCTCAAAGTACGTCGGCAGGAAGTCATTGTAAGAAATGCCGTATCCGAACCCGGTGTGCAGATTTCTGGAGAAAACTCCGTAGCCGCTGGGAAGAAAGACGCACTCCGGATGAATACCTTCCGTCACTCTTGCCCTGGCCCTGCCCTTGCCTACTGACGAAGTTATCGTCATGCAGTCACCGTCTTTTATGCCCAGCGCTTTGGCTCTTTCCTTGTGAATCCACATTCTTCCCCAATCATTGAGCAGTGTGATCTCTTTTAGGTACGATTGGTTGATGGACTGTGCATGCGTTAGATGCGCCTGCTTGCCGTGAATGAGCCGGAAGGAGTGCGGATCGTTTATGTCCGGCGTCACAAGCGGCTCTTCCCACGTCGGGACTGCCGGAAGATTCAGGTCACGCAGTGTGGATGAAACGAATTCCAGTTTTCCGCTGGGTGTTTTGAATTTAGGATCGCCCGGCTTCCATTTCCCGCCCAGATCTATTACGCCCTCTTTCTTCAACTGCTTCAACGTTACGCCTGAAGGAGCCAGCGCCGCATTGTTCCAATCCTCCAGAGTGAATTTGAAGTACTGTCCTATACCCAGATCTGGAGCCATTCCCCTAAGAATGTCCATGAGAGGCTTGGTATCGTACAAGGGTTTAATAACAGCCTGCCTTATAGCCACCTGCTTAGTGTCGTAGCAATGATTCTTGTAGACTACGTCATCGCGTTCCAAATAAAGGGATTCAGGGAGTATGTAGTGAGAAACGGAAGCCGTCTCGGACAGCACGTAATCGAAACTGACCAGGAGGTCCAACTTCCTGTACCCCTCGATAACTCTTGCAGGATTCGGATTCGTGCGCAAGGGATTGGTATGATAGACAAAACCAACTCTCAGCTTACCCTCAATAGCCAGCTCCGGTATGGCATGACACACGCCATGACCCGGAGGAGTTAGCGGATAACGCTCCGGATCCGCGCTTCCGTCTACCATTGAGCTTTCAATCTTCGGCGGCATGAGGAACTTCACAGGATCCAGCTTCCCTAACTTGACCTTTGGAGATTCAAACAGGCCACCGGATTGATTGTAATTACCCATGAGTCCGTTAAGGCAAGCCACAGCCCTGACGAGTTGCAAACTGTTCTTGTACTGAGTGCCCGTAGCGCCGTGATAACCGACATGGATGATGGACCTGGGCGCGGCCGCGCTCATCTCGCGTGCAAGCTCCACGATATCTCCCTGCGGCACCGAGGTTTTTTCTTCGGCCCACAAGGGAGTATACGGTTCCATCTGCGCGGCAAATTCATCGAACCCCTCGGTAAACTTTTCTACGAATGCTTGCTGATAGAGGTTCTCTTTGATCATCACACGACCCAAGGCGAGCATCAATGCGAGGTCCGTACCCGGTCGAATTCGTATCCACCGATCCGCCATTGCTGCTGATTCACTGTAACGGGGGTCCACAGCCACAATGCGGGCTCCGTGATCGCGGCCTGAGGTTATCTCCCTGAGCTGTCTCAAATCCAAGCCCGCAGCAGGATTGCGCCCCAACAACATGATGACCCGTGCGTTCGCGAAGTCATGCTCAGGTTTGGCCGATCCAACGGTAAGCCACCATCCTATGTTTCTCGGCAGAAAACAGGTGGTAGCGTGCGAAAAGACGTTAGGCGAACCCAGCGCTCTCATAAAAAGATGCCCCAGAGCGGCATTCCCTTGCGGATGTTGAAGCCAAAAGAGGGACTCGGGACCATGTTGTCCGGAGATTTGCTTTACCCTTGTCCCGATTTCCTTGTAAGCTTGTTCCCAGGAGATCTTTTCAAACTTGTTGGGTCCTACCCGCTTGAGTGGCGACTTGATGCGATCCTTGTTGTAGACCTCGTGCAACATGCCGTGCCCTTTGGCGCACATGCGACCCTTGTTGCCACCCGCGATGGGGTTGCCTTCCGCCTTCCATATTCGGCCGCCACGCGTGTAAACCTTGATCGCACACCAGTTGCCGCATCCGTCACAAAGAGTGGGAGTGATCTTAATTTCAGAGGCAATCTCCCGCTTCGATGCCCGTGCGCCGAAGCTCAGGTAGGAACCTGCAGCGAGAGAAGCTCCGCCGACAGCGGATCCAATAAGGAATTTTCTCCGGGTCATGCCTCGTTTTTCCATGTTCCCTCCGTTGGGACGCAATCTTTAAATATGAGGATATTTGAATATCAATATTATGTCAAGGAATTTCTCTGCCGGGAAACAAAAAAACTTCGGCCAAGAACCGAACAACAGCGCCGCTCATCTCACAAAAAGCAGATCAGAGCCGATTGATGTATGATCGGGACCATCAAGCTAGAGGAGGCTGACCATCGTGGTTAAATTGCTTTAATGTGCTGTACTATACAGCCAGAGCCAACGTAGCGACGATGTTACACTTTTTGTGTGCCCTTTAGACCAATTCGCCTCAAGCAAGTGACGCCGGGCCCCGAGTAGAGAGGGGTTCATAGTCTTCGGCAAAAATAATGTCTCTCTGGCTGTACGATGCGGAAAATTCTAACGGTGCACCGTGATGGGCGTTTCACCGTCATTTCCGCGCACACGGTCCCGCGCGACGCGGGACAGACTGGTCCCTGGATCGGAGTCCGGGGTGACCCCGCGGAACGCGGGGCAAATTGGGCAAGACTTTGGCAACTGCTGTAAAATCCGCCCCTGCGCCAACTCTTCGAAATTATGTGCCACGGATGACCAAAAGGACGTGATTTTGGGTAATTAAAATAAAAGCACAATGGGGAGATCCCGAATTTCCGAGAGAACTCTGCCTTCGAGCGCGTCAATTCCTTCGTCTCAAATCCGCATAGCATTATTGCTGTCTGAAATGATCCCAACCGCGTGCGCTCAAATCTTCCCGGCTGCCATCAATTCGTACCAATTCGATTCCGCGGCCGGGAACAAATTCTCCTATGGGGAACAACCTCCTCCCCTGCCCTTCAAAATCCTTCTCAAGTTTCCCTAACAATTCCGGCTTGATCGCAGCGAGGAGAACGTAATCTTCCCCGCCGTTCACCACCCAACCCAGGGGGTCTGCTCCCATGATCGCCGCGGCACGAGCCATTGCTTCCCCGATAGGAAGCTGAGCCTCATGCACAACCGCGCCCACTCCCGAATCGCGGCAGATATGGCCCAGATCGGAGGAGATTCCATCAGAGACGTCGATAGCTGCCGTGCAAGCGCGGGATCTTGCCAGCAACCGGCCTTCCCTGATATGTGCGCGAGGCTTGAGATGGGACGCCAGCAGAGGCCGCGCTATTTCCGGATCAACGTCCGGCGAACGCAAAAGAATCTCCAGGCCTGCTGCCGATCCCCCTGTGGGTCCGGTGAGCACTATGATGTCACCCGCACGGGCAGTGTGGCGGAATAGAACTTCGTCGCGAGGGACTACGCCGGTCACTGCGACATTTATCACGAAGTCGCCTTTGGAGCCGGTGGTGTCTCCACCGAGAAGATTGACGTCAACGGTTCGGGCAAGCTCCGCCATTCCCCGGTACAGACCATCGAGCCATTCCAGGTCAATTCTTTCGGGAACGGCGAGGCTGACAAAAGCGTCTCGCGGTATGCCTCCGCATGCAGCGATATCCGAGAGATTTGCCGTGAGGGCTTTTGCACCGATCACCTCCGGAGGCGCCCAATGCATTAAAAAGTGTACTCTTTCTATCAGGAGATCGGTAGTTATCAGCAGGTGCTCAGGTCCCCCGATTGAGATGACCGCGCAGTCATCCCCGATCCCCTTTACCACCCCCTCGGTCCGGAAAATACCCAGGGGAGCAATTCGGTCGATGAAGCCGAATTCTCCTATCTCTTTTAATTTCAGGAGAGGACTCCTTTTATGCGCACTCTTTCCTAACTCCGGTCATGTATTTTGATGTGGACGATGTTCAAAGCCCTAACCTGCTTCCGGTAGGACCGGCCTCCGTGCCGGCCGTGGGTGTCAGTGACCGGCACGGAGGCCGGTCCTACTTTGCAAGTGGCATCGCATTTATGAAACGCTTTAATAATCAGACAAAACTTGCAATAACGACATCCGAGTTAGCAGATCTCTTTTCAACCGTGATCGGGTCAAGGCTTTTCCGGGCTTGAAAATCCCCGAGCCTCAGCGACCGCTCCCGTTGCAGGCCGTCGCGAACGTCTCCGCGAGGGCTTACGCCGCCACTTTCTATGAAGCCAGAAGCCCTGTTCGGGACTGATGCGTATCCACTGCTCGAACAGGTCGTGAAACTGCTGGCTGACGGTCGTGAGATCGAGTCGCTGATCCCCGCTGAGTTGGATGCGGACCTCTTCACCGAATATACTCTGATATCGGCCATCGTTCCGGCGGTATGTGCACAGAGGCAGGATGCGAGCCTCCCCATCAATGGCAAGCCTGGCGAACACCTCATTGGCAGGCGCCTGAGTCCCGAAGAAATCGACAAATATCCCTCTCTCCGGATCGCCCCTTTGGTCGGCCAAGAAAGCTACCATTTCTCCATCACGGAGAAACTGGATCATATTTTTCACAATGCCCTTGTGAGGAAACGTTTTGATGGCAGTTTCTTCTCCGCCTCGACTGAAAAGGTAGCGGGAGAGAAATGGATTCTTGAGTGGAGTCATGATGAGGTTCAATCGGATTCCAAGGAATTTTATAGTGGCCGCGCTGACCTCGAAGCAGCCGAAGTGCGAGTTTAAAAGACAGATGCCGTCCTTTCCGGGCATCATGGCCAAATTATGCGGAAGCCTTCCCTCGATAACTATGCGTTCTGCCATCTCCTTTTGGGTCCATCGCCTTATCCGGAGGAACTCCACTGCCAGCAGACCCACGTGCTCGAAACTCTTGCGAGCCGTCTCCACAATCCATTTGCGAGAGTGCTCGCGGCCGAACGCAATGGAAAGGTTTTCAATGGCGGCTTCGCGGCGGTCGGAGAAAAGGACGTATACCAATCTCCCGACGAATCGACCGAATGCCAAAGCGGCGGATTCTGGAAGATGGTTGAGAACTTCTTCCAGGAGACGTACCAGAAGAAAGGTGGCGTAATCAATAAAGAAACTAAATTTCAGTTGTTGTTTCGCATTGCGTTGGATGTTCATTCGGAAACCGTTTCATTTGGTGACGATACGCGCACGGTCGTGACTTCGACAAGCTTCACCTTGCCTTTTAAGCCTTTCAATGCCCGGGATCCCACTTTTTGCAGCGAAAACAGGTCCAGGTCCCGAATCTGATCGTAAGTCTCCGGACCTATGAGGACCTGGTCCGGGTCAGCCGCCTGGCAAATCTTTGAGGCAAGATTCACGGCGTGTCCCAGGACTGTGTAATCCATGCGCTCGTCAGACCCGAAGTTCCCGACGATGGCATTGCCAGTGTTAATACCATAACGGACCTGAAAACGCAGCTCCGGGTCCAATTTCTTTACTTTCTGAACCAGCCTCTCGCGTATACGCAACGCCGAACGGACAGCCCTGGCAGGCGCATCTTCTTGTGGAAAGGGTGCGCCGAATATTGCCATTGCAGCATCTCCGATAAACTTATCCAGGGTCCCTTGCTCGTGGAACACCACCTCGTTGACCACCATACAGAAAAGATTGAGGATCTGCTGGAGCTGTCGTGGACTACAGGTTTCACAAAGGGTGGTAAATCCGACTATGTCGCAAAAGAAGATAGTAGCGACTGTTTCTCTCACTTGGAGGTCGGCTTCGCCTTCGAGGATGAGGTCGACCACCTGGGATGAATGGAAGCGACTCAGATTCTGGCGTATAACCGCACGTTTTATCGCTTCCTCGTTGAGTTGTTCGGTGAGCTTCCAGCGCTGTATCGCCAGTGCCGCCTGATGCCCGATGGCGGTCAGCAAATCCAGGTCTTCAGGCTGATAACCAGCGGTAATATCAAGGCAGTCGACATAGAGGACCCCTAGAATCGTCCGGTCTTCCCAGATTGGAGCTGCAATTACCGACCGAATCCCGTCAATTACTACACTGTCTCCCATCTCGAATCGTGGATCTTCCAGCGCATTGTCGGTGAGAATGGCCACTCGATCATCCAAAATGCGGTTTATAATCGTGTTGCTTACCGGTCTAATATTCCCTTCTTCCGCCGCGGATCGTTCCTTCCTGGGCACCGGCACCCCTTCCTCTTCTCTTAGCAGTATCGTGGCCTGAGAAGGTGAGAAGATATCGAAGATCTGATCCATTACATAATCTAGGATTTCATCAAGGTCTTTGGTAGCCACGAGTTCTTCGGTGATTCGGTAAAGAGTAAGGAGGTTGCGGTTCAGATGTTCCCTCCTGACCCTGGTGGGAACCCGTCTGATGCTCTCCGTAGCCTCGGAGAGATAGCTTCTGATCATGCCGAGCGGCTTGAGTATTCTTTCTGTCTCCTGTTTGTGGACGAAAGGTTCATTGCCGAGGCGGGTCATGTCCAAGATCTGAGTTTGGGCTAGCCCCGGAGAAATCTCGGGCGTCCCGATTGGACGAAATAGGAGCCTGAACGGACCTATTTGAATAACATCTCCTCCTTTTATATGCCGCCTGTTCTTGATTTTGCGGCCGTTAACCCAGGTCCCGTTCCTGCTCTCAAGATCCTTTACAAT
The DNA here is from genome assembly GCA_963789265.1 of uncultured delta proteobacterium. Classification (GTDB taxonomy): domain Bacteria; phylum Desulfobacterota; class Desulfomonilia; order Desulfomonilales; family Desulfomonilaceae; genus CAWBBA01. Next base: position 122,728 of record CAWBKB010000003.1, read on the forward strand.
GAACCTTTTCCCCTCGCTGAGGATCATGCAATGGTTTCTGGAAACCATGCTGTCAACCAGGCGCAGATCACATCTCTCGTGACGGCCCACGAGTGTCTGATGACCCGTAAAGCCCTCTTCGACCTCTTTGCCGTCGGGACGGATGATCACAAGATTGAACATTATAATCTGCCGAAATGAAGCAAAATCAACCAAAGGCAACGGCTTCTATAAGCTTGAGCAAGTTCTGCTTAGATTCATCACTTATTCTCGCGATTTCAAAACCCGAAACATAATAGCCTTGCGGATTTTCTCTTCTGGTCCACCGACAGACGGCTTCGAAGATCAGAGGCGCTCCTTTAACATAATCCGATGCCTGGATGATAAGAGTCTTGGTTGCGTCTACATCTACCTTGACGCCGAATAGCTGAATCCCTGTTTCGTTGATATCTTGTACAAGCCCTATGAACCTCTTCGTCTCTGCGTCGTAAGCGGGGATCTTGAAGAGCACGTACTTTCTCTTGGACTTTCGACGATCTTCTACCACCGACCCCGTCGGATTCTCGTCGCTCATATTTCTCTCCCCAGGGCTATGCACTCCAACCGAGAGCCGGCCATGATTGCTTCCAGGTACTGCTTTTCCGACTTAGACCGTGACGTAGCACAACACTTGGCTTCACTAGCTTTACCGCACATTGACGGCCTGCGCTCTTGAACGCTAGCCGCGTTTTGCTGTTCCCTGTTTCCCTGCAAGTTTGCGAGCATTTTCTTTCAGGGTATTCTGAAGTATCCGGTTAACTGAACGGCTGACAAGAAACCTGAACGATCGGATCAGGTTTTCAGGATCTCCCGATTTGCCCAGCCGTTTCGCAAGAGACCGGCCGGCCTTAGCTATTGTAGTAGCATGGCGTTCAACAAGCCGTGAGAAAGCATCCGCGTCTTTTACTTCAAGCTCGCTTAGGATAGGAGGTCTACGATCAGCCAGCCCTTCGGCCTTCCTGACCGCGGACTTATATTTCTCATACCGGGTGACGATCTGGTGAAAAGCAACCAAAGGATCATCCTCAGAAGAGGACAACTTCCTATCCAGATAGTCGGTAACCTCCATCAAAAAGCGGACAGACTGGGGGTGTGCCCGAGACATACGCTTCACGATGTATTCCAGGACTACTTTCATCGCTAGTGCTGCGAAATCGACCGTCACATTGTCCTGGTAATGAGCGCGCACCCTTTGAAGCTCATGAGCCAACGCGCTCACCGATCGCTTTGAGATTTCCCATTCCAAAGTAAGAATGGTCTCCTGTAGTTTCCGCAGGGGAAATTTGTCGGCAACCTGAAGCGAAGGTCTTCGGGCACTTGTAATCCTCTCAGAAGCATTCACCGGTGCTTGTTCGACCGTTTGATCGGCTTGGACCGTTTCCCTGAAGAGCGTGTGCATGTGGCGTGAGATCTCTTTGGCCACAACATCATCATAAGCAATCCCGAACCGAGGGGAAGCCGCCGTGGAGGTATCCGGAACAGTCGGGCTTCTCCGGGTCGCCGAATCTGTGCGAGCATCAGCAATGTCCCTGACTTCTCGATAATCTGTGAACTGTTCTTCTTCAGTTCTCGATTCAGCCACTCTTACATCCAACTGAGCGGTTTCAGGGGGAGGAGTTTCAGGTTGCTCCACAAAAAGCGTATCCACCGCCAAGTCTATCGCCCAGTCAGTTTCTTGGTCCCCCGAGGTGGCAGGAGGGGCCGCCCCTTTGTATGCCGTCATGAAAAGCGTATCGACAGCTTCTTCAAAGGAGGGGAGATCGGTCGTCGGCTTCGAGGGATTTTGCACCGAGGACGAATGAGCCCGACCGCGACTTTCGGGGCTGGTTGCGAGATTCTCCTCTGCCGGGGTGGGCGCCTCTACAAAAAACGTATCAACGGCCCTTTCTATGAGCTGGTCCAGATCATTCGATTCGTCTTGCTTGGACATGAACTTGTAAGCCACGGCTCCTAAGCTCTGAGTTTATAATGGACTGATTTAATCGTGATTTTGCTAACTTCTCGCAACGTCTCAAAAACACCTGTGCCTTGCAGAGCGCTGGCCATAATAACGGGCGCGGAGTGCTTGAGCATCGAGGTCAAGTCCTGCTCCATGGTTTCTTTGGACAAAACCGGAATGACGCTCCCTTCAAGATCCCTTTTGTTAAACTGAAGAACAAGAGGCAGCTCATCCAGGTCCAAATTGTCCCCGGCCAGGTTCTCACGCAGATTCTGAAGGCTCTCTCTGTTGGATGCCTGTTGCACCTCCATTGAATCCGCAACAAAAACGACTCCGTCTACGCCCTTCAGAACCATTCTCCTGCTTTCGTTATAGAGGACTTGCCCGGGGACCGTATAAAGCTGCACTCTTATGCTGAAATCTCTAATTTTCCCCAAGGTTAGTGGAAGGAAGTCGAAGAAAAGCGTTTTGTCACCCCTGGTGTCTATCGAAATCATCTTGCCCATGAACTGGGCGCTCATCTTTTGATTCACGTAAAGCAAGTTTGTGGTCTTCCCGCACCTCCCCGGCCCGTAGTAGACGATTTTGACCTGGATTTCCTTCGCGCTCTTATTGATAAACGCCATGTCATGCCTCCCTTTTCGGGAGTTTTTTCTCGAGCACCAGCGACACCTCGGCGATTTTCAGGCGCAATAGCCCGAGAGACAATGTGTTACTGAAGATGGTGACAATTATGTACTCTGATCCTACTCGGCTGAAGTGGAATGATTCGTTATGCCCTTTATAAAATAGGAGGACAAAATCCCTCTCCCCTATGAGGCGCGCGATCTGTTCGGTAGCTGCAAAGTTAGCCGCGGCCACGGCGGCCAGAGAGACAGCGTCTAACTCAACCTTGTCGCCTATTTGTAAGATCAACGAGCCGGCCGTGTCGATGATCATAAGCGACGAAATCCCTTCGGTCATGATCTCGCGCGATAGGAATTCCCTTACGTCGTTCAATATCTCCACATTGACAATAATATCCGCGCTGCGTCCCGTCTTGATTCTTTCGACTTTGTCCAACTCCTGTTCCAGGACGGCTTTGTCCAGAAAACTGTCTCGAGCGGCCACAGCTCTTGGTCCTGCAAGCTGTTCCAGCCGCATTAGGCTGGATGCAAAAGAATCGACCAGCATAGAGTCCTGTGGCCCTGCTTTGGTGAGCGCTTGAAGCATTTCGGAGTGAGGGCTCAGTCGATCTTTCAGGTCCTTGTTTCCTAGGTGGTCTGCGGCCGAGATTAGAAGACCGAGCACCCTCTCCACTTTTAGGACAGATTTGGAATAATCACCCGGTTGTGCCTGGAAGTCCTGCATCAGACTTCGGGCATTATCTATATATGCCCACAGAAAGGCGGGCAGCTTCCCAAGGATCTCGACTTCCGCAGAGCCTTTAAAGATGTCGTCAGAACCTAGATCGTGTGACGTCATTGCCTTTCAGTCCTCTATTTGGAAAGATGCATCGGACATGGGTAAGCATAGTATGCAGTCTATCAGTGACTGGAAATATCAGATTGATCCCTTGCACAAAATGCTGCTTCGAGCGGCGGCTCTTCATGGCAAAAGAAAACTCTTCTACACAAGAGGCCCCTCAGTACGACCCGGATCAAACATTAGCACATTATAAGCTTTTTTTGGAGGGTTAATCGGGAAATGTCCATGATTTTCTCTTCATTAGATACGTAGCTACCCTGCGAGATTCGAACTTCCGGCAGAAGAGAATGTCATAATCTATCGAACACCCTTGGCTTCGGCTATGCGCCGGGCATGCGTAGCCACAACTTGAGAAATGTTCTTGCTCTTGGCCAGTTTTCTCAGATCCAACTCTCTAAAATGGGGCAAAAATTGTATGACTATGGGGATTGGAGTCTTGGAATTGAATGCCAGGTTGAGCTTGACATGGTACAGCTTCGACCATTCCTTTGTTGAGGCTATCTGACGGAGCACCTCTTCGCAGACGTGCCTGGATTTGCTGATGGCATCGACCTCGGACTCCTGAATTTTGGGAGACTTGACGACAGCAAGCGCGACCATTTTGTTGCTATCGCGAACGAGAATCTCTCGAGCCTCCTTGTTCCCCATAAAGGCGAGCTTCACCTTCTCCGCTACCCCCATTCGCAAAATCTGATGGTAAAGGCTCTCGGTACTGAGCTTCCGACAACTCCCATTCGGGAAGTTCACCAGGCACAGTAACTCGTGTGATCTCCTGGGGAATCAATTTCATCGCCTCGGTGAAAAACTCAGATAGCGGCTTATCGGCTGTTATCGGAAATTGTTCATGCGCGGGACGGACAAGAAACCTGGAGCTATTCCATGCTATCATGGCAGCCATGGCCTCAAGCGGTCCTTCCTTTCCATCTACATGAGCATGGAGAATTCGAGCACGGTCTCTAACGATCTGCCCCGATCCTTCTTCGCACAGTACCGACACCTCCATAGGAATCGGCGAACCTTCCAGAGCTGAAAGCACTTCCAGAAACGTCCATCGCTTCCGGACTTCCGGACATCAACTGTAGCCACGTCCGATCCTGATCCGGAGTACTCGGTCCTGCCTCCGGTCTGTTGACAAGCTCTTCGGCGGCTTGCTGGTCGATGTTTTCCGTATGGAAATGCGTGCGTAGCGTGTAGCGAAACTTAAGATCGGTGGTCTGCAACATAGCCTCGACAGCCTGAGGCCCTTCCAGGCCCCCCCACCTGGCTCCAATCATTCTGCCCCGTCTGAAAAAGACTCGACCGGAATGCTTCACAGCTTCCAACACAATCGTCCCGGAGCGGGCTCCCTGAGAGGATGCTCGGATAAGACCGCCCAATCCGCACATGTTCAGCGGCCCTTCTACCTTAATTTCTCCCTGCCCCTGAAGAAGCGACTCTTCAAAACCGTCGATTCGTTTCCTCAGTTCCGGTTCATCCGCCACCAACTCGGCTAGCTTCGCTACCACCGCGGAGCTCTTCTCCAGGAGCTTCCGGTTTTCCAAGAGTGTCTCGATAACCCTGGGGCTCTGCCAGTTATCCAAAATATATAGAGCAGTTTCTTCCAGTATAGTTGGGCACGAGGCAGCTACTGCAATCAGGGACTCTTCACGAATTGTTTCCCGTATGAGGAAATCCATGACCGAGGGGTGGAGATCCGATCCGAAACCCTTGCGGTATGTGCGCATATCAAGCGACTCGAGAGTCTTTCTGGCTTCTTCTCTGATCTCCTGAGATTCATCGTGGGAAAGGTAACTGAGCAGAACTAGCTTTTCAGTTGTGGATACTGGTGCCTTGCCCCGCGCCGCTTTGAGCCTGATATCGTGATCAGTAGCCGGATTGAGGTATTTGTGGACCGTTTTGGAGATTTTGACTCTTATCGCTTTGCGGACCAGCGGGTTGACGTCGGATTCGAGGGTCTCACGGGCGTGCTCATTGTCGCCGAAAACCAGACGGACTTTCTCGAGTATAGGCAGGGTAACGACGTCCTGCCCCTCGAAGAGTTCGTTTATCAAGGCCAGTTCGGTAGTGATTCGATCCGTCGCGGTTACGCCTTCGTCGAGCAAGCGCATAGCTTCGATAATCAAGTTCTGCATTCCTGCATGAATGACTTCCCGAACTTCTTCGCCGCCCCGGCTGATGCAAAAATCGGCGTTGGGCCAAGCCAAAATCTGATAGGCTGCATCGACTCCCGTGAGACTTGCAAGAGAAGCATTCACGATTCTGCCTCCCTTGAAATACAAGTCTCCTTCTTCGCCATCCCGTTTCAGCCGGCACACGGCCTGTTTTGAGTTCATCTCGAATATCTCTGATATTTCAAAGACGTTCATGACCCTGAAGTGCCCTTCCACCTTCCAGTGTCTGCTGGCTTCGTTTTCGAAGGGATCCACGTCCGGCGTATGTTCAAGGGCGGCCATAACCAAATTGAGAGTGTTGATGCTTACCCTATTACGTATGTTTTGCGGCGGAGCGTGGACATACTCGAAGGCAGCGTCGATCCATCCGAAAGCCTTGTAAATGGCTTCAAGTCCTTCGCTTTCTCCCGCCACAGCGCCAACCACCCTGCCGCTTTCCGTGTACACTGTTGCAATTTCTTCGCCCCTGCTCAGGGTAATGCAAACCGAGCGGTTATTGTGATCAATGGCCTGGAGCAGCTCCCCGAGCCCAAGCAGTCCGATGTTTCCTCTCACCGATTCACTGTCTGTACGAGCTTCTGCCTCCGCCTTTGCCCCTGAACCCACCTTCTCTATTACCTTCAGGACAATTTCGCGGATAGGATCGGGAAGTTCCGGCTTGTCCGGCCTGTTGAACCAATTTCTGGCCGCCGGGATCAGATTTTTTCTGGCTTGTGACGATATTTCGGGATCAGAGTCCCGGGACAAGTAGCAGAGGATTATCAGAGTGTCGTGCAAAGTGAACTCGGCCTGCATGGCCGCGGCTTGCATCTTCTTTTCGCGGGTTGCCTTGACACCTATGAATTTTGCCAAGCGCGATCCTACGGCTACTATTTTTTTTTCACCGTCGGGCATCAGGTTTCTTGACCTCAACTATATGCCGGATAGGGCATGTATTGTCGCGGATAGTAGGAGCGAGGAGCTAATTTGTCAACATTGCACAGCATCCCGGTGCTTGCCACGAAGAGACTCATTGAGTATTGTTACCCCGTGAGCTGCACGAAGCTCCCGGAAGCGATGGTCGGGATCAAGCCCCACAGCTTTAATAAGCGAATAAGCCAGGCCAGCGGCTGCCCGCACTCCCTGTCCTTCTTGGAAGAGAACTGATCAACCCCTGAAGGTCACGCTCTATGATTACCCGGTCATGGTTCCGAGCCTACAGCGGATCATGCGCTCCTCAACGTGGATCGGTAAGTCTAATAGTCCGGGGCCGCATGTTCGACTCCTCTCTCAATCCTGTTGATCCGCTGGAAGATGCCGTACTGTGCACCGTCGCCATAGGCAAAAGGCTCGACAAAAGAAGGGACTGGAACGGGTCAAGGACTTCTCCTGCTCGATCGCCCATCCTGTGCTTGCTTATCGGAGTCTGTGCTGCGCTCACGATGGTGGGTTGCGCGAAGAAGGTTGTTCGTCACGGGATACCGTTTGAACTGGACAGCGTGTTCACGGGAACCCCGTCCACCAAGGAGGAGTCGTGGAAGGAAAAAGGCATCCGCCTGGCGAAAGAAAAGGATTATTCGCAAGCCATCGAAGCATTTATGCAACAAGTCCTTGAGGAGCCGGAAAGCTTTTTCGGCTTCAATGCAATCGCTGTCTGCTACAAGAACCTGGGTGACCATGCCAATGCAATGAAAAACTTTGAGCGAGCTCTCGAATTTACCAACTCGCGCGAGGAGAAAGCAAAGGTACTGGCCAACATCGGGAACCTCTATTTCTCGGCAAACAAGCCGCAGGTGGCACTGGGCTACTACAAAGAAGCGGCCTCGGAGTTTCCCAAGGATCCCCTCTATCTGGTTCTCATTGCCAGGACTTTTGTAATCCTGAATGATTACGACCGGGCCAGGAAAGTGCTCGCTGCAGCAGAACACATCCACAAGAACTTGGAAAATTACGAACGTGGCGAAGACAAAGGGCTGGGATCATATCTGGCGGCGTATTGCTATTTGGCTCTGAATGACGAGAAGAAAGGGTTCAAATATCTGGAGAGTGCGCTCAAGGCCAATCCCGAAAAGTACGTCCCGCGGATCGAAAAAGATGCCTCGGATGAGAGGAACCTGTTATATACTTTAAGGGACGATCCGGTGCTCGAGAAGACCATAGCAAAGTACGCTGCAAAAACTGAACATCCTCCTCAGAGTGATTGACAGTATGGCTTCCGAGGATTCTTCTGGACAATAGCCCCAATCATGATAATAATTCAGTGAGACGTTAGTGAATTGACGATCTCAAAGGGGCCACTGGCGGAGTGCGGATTTCCTGGAGGAGCCCGTGAAAAGAAGATTTGGCGAACTGCTCGATAGCGCCGGTCTGATGTTTCGGGAAATCGACAAATGCTTCACGGTTACCTTCGCTAATGACCTTCTAAAAAAGAGGCTCGGAGACCCGCATGGCCATATCTGCCATAAGTTTACGGCCGGCCGCGATGACGCATGCGTGGACTGTGCAGTACAGAAAGTTTTCAATGGCGCGGATCGCGCAGTGTCAAACCACGAGCGACGTGATAAGGACGGCCGGGTCACCTGGCTTGAACACACTGCGACGCCTATCAAGAACGATGCCGGAGAAGTAATCGGGGCAAATGAGTTGACCATCGATATTACACATCGCAAGCAAACCGAAGAATGGCTGGAAGACTCGGACCGGCTTTATCGCAATCTGGTAGAACAGGTTCCTGATGTCATATTTTCACTCGATCCCAGGGGAATCTTTACTTTTGTGAATACCCAGGTGGAAAATTTCCTCGGATACCCGGTTGACCGGATTCTTGAAACTCCTCTCAAGCAGTATGTGGTTCCTGAAGACAGGGAGCTAGTGGAGACCATCCTGACCTTGGAGCCTGAAGCGATATGGGATGAGGAGATTGCGATCCTGGATTCCCGGGGGGCTAAAAAGGTTGCCAGGATTCGATGCAAAGCGTCGTTCAAAGGTGGCCGGCGTCCTGTGGGATTCGAGGGCGTGATGCGAGACAGGACAGTCCGGCGCAAACTGGAAGAAGAGCTCAAGGCGTCCAAAGAGGCTTTGGTAGAGAAGATAAGGATTATAGATGAGCTTTACGAGCACATAGTTCAGTCCGGCAAGTGCAAGGCCATTGAGGAACATACCGCTGAAGTGGCGCACGAACTACGACAACCGTTGGCCATCGTGGGCGGATTTGCCAGAAGAATGGCGCGTCAGTTTGATTCCTCGGAACCACCTGACGTGGAACGGCAAAAACAATATACGAGGATAATTGTACATGAGATCCAACGGCTGGAGAAGATACTGGACCGGCTTATCGATTTCACCAAACGCGAAAGCGTGAAGCTCCAGCGAATAAACCCGAACGAACTGATTGAGTACATTCTAGGAGTAACCGAAGCTCGGATGGGTGAGAAAGAAATTAGGCTGAACTTGAGTCTGGGCCCTGAAATAGGAGAAATTCCTCTTGACCCGGGCCGCTTTCAACAGTTGGTGCTAAATCTAGTGTCAAATGCCATCGAGGCTTCTCCTCTGGGAGGTGCAATCGATTTGGAGACGGGCGTTTCCATCCCGAGCGAGAAAGCGGTCAGAACGGGGGAATTGGCATCGGCTGGATATTTTGAACTGAAGATCCGAAATAACGGGCAGGGCATCCCGCCCGAGGCTTTGCAGAAAGTATTCAATCCCTTTTTCACCACCAAGGCGCAGGGCACTGGTTTGGGATTAACGGTGACGAAGAAGATTGTAGAAGATCACAATGGCTCTATCTCGGTAAAATCAGACACAGGCGGAACCCTCTTCACCATTTGGCTACCGCTCAACCAACCCGAAGGCCGTAACTCCTTCGGCTTCGTGCAACCGGCTCTCGGAGCCTTGGACTGAATCTCTTTCCCGCCCAACGGTTCAGGCGATCAACAAATCCCGTAGCGCATCTTCAATATTGGAGAATTTGAACTTAAAACCCCGGGTCTGAAGAGCGCGCGGGACTACTCTTTGCCCCTTTAGAACCACTGACCCGAATTCACCCATAAGCGACCTGATCATGAATGACGGAGCGGGCATTATGGAAGGCCGCCGGAGGACTTTGCCGACAGCCTCGGCAAGATCTTTGTTTCTTGCGGGCACCAGCGCCGTAAAATTTGTCGGCCCGTTTATCTCATTCTCGGCTATAACGAAGCCCGCAGCGCGGCACAGATCCTGTATATGAATCCAGGAGAACCACTGCCTTCCCCTTCCCAGGGGCCCCCCGATGAACAGGCGGAAGGGAAGAATCATCTGCGGTAGAGCGCCCCCATCTTTTCCAAGCACAATGCCGAAACGGGCCAAGACCACGCGGGCCCCTTTTTCTTGTGCCCTCGATGCCTCAGCTTCCCAGTCCCGGGCCAGGACCGCGAGAAAATCATTACCAGGTGGGGCAGTTTCATCCAGTTCCTCATCTCCGGTAAAGCCGTAATAGCCCACAGCCGAAGTACTCACCAAGGTGACCGAACTCCCGGTTTCCGCCGGAATCGCATCAACCAGATTTCCGGTCGTCATAATTCGCGTGTCCCGCAAAAGCTCTTTGTAAGCCGCGGTCCATCTCTTGAAAATCGGGACTCCGGCTAGATTAATCAACACATCGTGGCCTGCAATCGCATTCTGCCATGCGCCTGCTCTGGTTCCCTCGCCCACTACGTACGATTCCCCTGTCGGCAAAAGCTTCCCCTTTGCCTCGCTCCGAACCAGAACCGGTAACCTCATGGCCTTCGTCGAGAAAAAACCGGCCGAGATAGCTTCCGACAAAACCGTTAGCGCCGGTAATAAAGATCTTCATGGTTTGTGTTCCCCCCTTTCCTCCGGCACCATTGGCAAGGCCGAAGTGTTTTGTATCAATTTTCGTACTTGTTTCCCACGTCTGGAACTGCACAGTCGGCTTCAGAGCAACAGCACGTCCCGCCGGAGGCCTTTTCTTCCCATTCGGCGCAGACATCATTGGGACCGGCCGGCCGAGCCTCAATTATTTCGAGATCGTATTGCAGAGCCAAACCCGCAAGCGCATGATTCAGGTCAATGATAAGGAATCTCCCCGCACTTCTCGAATCATTACAGTGTCCGGTGCGTCGGTAGGGTTTGCGATCAGCGGCAGTTCCATCCCCGGATAAGGCTGGTAGCCCGGCGGGAAATGAAAATCCGCCTTACTCTTCTCGATGACCAATTCCTCGTGCCGCTGCCCAAAGGCCTCTTCAGGTGGAACGGTGAAAGAGAGTTTCTCGCCTGTACTGCGCCCGACAAGGCGTCGTTCAAGGCCCGGGATCACGTGTCCGTAACCGGTCACGAAGTCCATAACCTCGCGCTCTCCGTCTCCCTTGAGTACCGGGCCGTTCTCTACTCGAACCGTGTATCTTATTTTGACATAGCAGCTTCGTTCGGAAATTTTGCACGCCCGGCGTACCCCGCTTTCGGTCATGAAACGTTCCTCCTGGAGAAAAACTCAACTACTTCCAAACCCAAGATAGTCATCGCATCCAGCATCTCACAAGGTGGCCTGAAGATTTCTTCTCGAGGGCCGGCGCTTCTTTGCATATTTCCTGAACTTCCGGGCATCGATCCTGAAAGGTGCAGCCCCGCGGAAGATTCCGCATGTCCGGCACCATTCCTTTGATTACGTGCAATCGGGATTTGCCTTTTGCCTCTTCACCTAAATGGGGAATCGACTCCAGCAGTCCTATCGTGTACGGGTGCTGCGGCGAAGAAAAAAGGCTATCCACAGGAGCTTCTTCAACAATCTTCCCAGTGTACATGACCGCAACTCGGTCGGCCATCTCCGCGACCACTCCCAGGTCATGAGTGATTAGAATAATTCCCGTGCCTTTTTCGGTCTTGATCCCGTTCATTAATTCCAAGATCTGGGCCTGTATGGTGACATCCAGGGCGGTCGTCGGTTCATCTGCCAATATCAGCTTCGGATCACATGCCAAAGCCATGGCTATCATGACCCGTTGCCGCATGCCGCCGCTCAACTGGTGGGGATAATCCTTCGCCCTCTTTTCAGGGGATGGGATTCCCACTTTTCTGAGCATGACCACGGCTGCGTCAGCCGCCTCGCTCTTGGACATGTTGCGGTGAACGCGAAAGACCTCAGCAATTTGGTTCTGGACCTTGAAGACGGGGTTCAGGGAGGTCATGGGCTCCTGGAAAATCATAGATATATCGTTTCCCCGGATCTTGCGCATTTGCGGTTCGCTCAATTTCAGCAAGTCGGCCCTTTCGAAGAGGATGCCGCCGGAAACTATTTTTCCAGGCGGGGATGGAATAAGACGCATGATCGAGAGGGCAGTAACGCTCTTGCCGCAGCCTGATTCCCCGACGAGTCCAACTGTTTCGCCGTATCCCACGCTCAGGTCCACGCCGTCGACCGCGGCGGCTGTACCATCCTCGGTTGTAAAGACGGTTCGCAGACCGCTTATCTTGAGAAGCTGGTTCGTCATGTTTGATGCCGGTTCGCTGTTAAGTACGGGCACGCATGCCGAACCCGTACTAGTGAACTGCCAATTTGTCGATAACGTGGCATTCCTTGCCTAATGCACATTGCGTATAAATCACTACGCCCTCGAAGAGAAAATCTCAAGGGTATGGCCCGAGTTTGCCAAAGGTTTGAAGTGGCTTCAGATGTCGAGGTGGGGCAGAATGAAGAAAGCGCCGAAAAAACCACTTCCGAAACACAGCAGAGACACGAGAAGCGCCATCACCAGGAAGGAACTGCGATAGAGGAAAGCGTCGAGCGCCGAACAGGCCCATATTCCTACTGCAATGAGCAAGGATGGGGTCTGAACATCGTACTCCACATTATGCGTTACGAACAGAGGTACAAGGTAGAGCGCAACGTTGGCGAAAAACAGAAGTCCGGCGAAGATCCTGCCGCGAACCATTTGGCCCAAACCGGGAAATATCAGGGACAGAACCGCGGAATAAACCCTGGATCTTCCTTTCCTTTCTGTGCCGCGATCCTTGTTTTCCCGCATATCTTCAACTCCGTGTCAGCATTCTTATGCACCTATAGTAGAAGAGCCTTGGCAAGTCAATGCCCGGCCGGACCGGTTCATCAATAATCTATGCCTTTTTGCGGCTCAATCCCCTCGCGATACGCGTGCTTGATTTCATTGACTTCCGAGACTGTGTGGGCTCTCTTTATCACTTCCGGATGCGCGTCTCGCCCCGTCAGAACCAGATGCATCAGCGGCGGCTTGCTGTTGATCAGGTCCAGGACTTGTGAAAGATCCACCAGCCGAAGTTTCAGTGCGTTATTAATTTCATCGCAGACCAGAATGTCGAATTTTCCCGACAGCATCTTTTCCTTGGCAAGTTCGATCGCGTCCTGGGCATTTGCCCGATGTTCCTCGTACGGGTACGGGTTCCCCTGGATTCCGCAGAATCCTTTACCCGTAAGGTGATGTTCCACTTGAGGGGCAAGTGCCTTCAACGCGTCGATTTCCCCGGTGTACATGTCCCCTTTCATAAACTGGACCAGACAAACACGCAATCCGTGCCCCACCGCGCGCAGGACCATTCCCAGCGCGGATGTGGTCTTCCCTTTGCCGTATCCGGTGATCACTACAATCAGCCCGACTTTCTCTTTCGGCTCCAACATTTGCAATGCCGGTTCGTCCATGAAGGTAGCCTCCGTTTGTCGCTTTGTTCTTACGAATAATATAAGACGCGCAGATCCCAAAATCCCCACTATTCCCTTCGCGTGTACCTGCGCATGGGTGGAAAGTGGTTGACGTGCGGGAGGAACGTGATAGCAAAGAGTGTATAACCAGCCATTGAGCCGCTGATTGGACTATTCATCCCGGAGACGGTGGGGAGTGCAAGAGATGATACGCTACCTGATTGCTTGGGTTGCGATGGTTTTCATCGCGGTTGGCAACGGTGCCGTTCGCCAACTGACCTTCGGGAAGCACATGTCTGAACTCCATGCTCATCAACTATCAACTGCGGTGGGCATAGTTCTGCTCGGAGTTTTCATCTGGGCAGTGATCCGTGCATGGCCCCCGCCGTCAGGAATTCATGCACTTGCAATCGGCTTCATCTGGTTAGTGCTAACCGCCGCATTCGAGTGTGTGTTCGGTCACTTTGTTGCAGGTCATTCGTGGTCGCAACTGCTCCATGATTACAACTTACTAGAGGGGCGCGGTTGGGTCCTGGTGCTTGTCTGGATCGTTCTGTCACCCTATTTCTTCTATCGTCTCGGCTAGATTTCAGATGTAGCGATGCTCGAAAATAATTTCGGACTGCGCATTAGATTTATCCGACGTTCGGGGCAAAATTCTGGGTGAGCGCAACGAGACGCTTTCGAACAGGATAGAAACCCTTATCCTAATTTTGGACGACAAAAAGATGGAGGATTTCGTAACCATCCACTTAGGCGGGGGATCTTCTGCACCTTGTCATTGCGAGGAGTGCATGGTGGGACAGGCTTCCAGCCTGTCTATTAGGGATGACGGGCAAGATGCCCGTCCCACCGGCAATCTAAGCGGCGTTTAAAGAAAAAGATTGCTTCGTCCCGCGGGAGGCGGGACTTGTAATGACAATCTCTTCCCGCGCGTAAGTGAATGCTTACAGGATTTTCTATATTTACGTTGCTTTCTTGGAGGCACAGAAGATTTCCTTGCACGAGAAGAAATACTTTTTGAGTAGGACTACTAAGGCTCCGCCGCTAAAGGTTGCCAAAGACCCTCATCGCCACTATTTGTTCGTCCCATCTTGACATGGCGGGCCTCCACTTCGCCTCGCCCTTTTCACCACCCCATAAGAGCGACGGTCGCCTCGAAGATTCTGGGACCGCTAATTCCCTCAAGGCATTTGCGATCCGCACAAGATCGCTTGCGGCAAGCCAGGCAATCAAGCTCAGTGCGGCGGATTACTATGTGTCCTTCCCCGTACGGCCCCACTTTCGCGGGATCTGTCGGCCCGAAGAGCGCTACCACCCGAGTCCCGGCGAATGCGGCAATATGCATAGGGCCGGAATCTGCTCCTACGTATACATCAGCCGCTTCGATCAAGGCTACGGCTTCGGCCAAATCTAGCCTGCCGGCAGCGATTATGGGCCGTTGTTTCATCTGCTCCGAAATCGTTCGTATGTACGATGCGTCCGCGGGGCTCCCCGCAAAGACCACGGCAGCACCTGCACGCTGGATTAGAAGATCGGCCAGTTCGGCCCATCCTTCCACAGTCCAGAATTTGGTGGCCCAGCGCGCCGCGGGATTTGCGTATACAAGTCGGGCGCCTTCGGCCACGCCGGATTCGTGGAGAAACTCTTTGATCCTCTCGCGAGCCTTTGGAGCGACGACAATTCGGTAATCTTCCGGTAGGGTGGAACATCCGAGGTAATCCGCAAAGGATGAATTCTTGTCCACCGCGTGTCTTTTATCAGGGTTGCTCCCGACAAGGCGATGCTGAAAGAGCGTGTTCAATTCTTTAGCATCCCGGAACCCTATCCTCAGCCCGCCAGGATTTGCGAGAGCCAAAAGTCCGCTCCTGAACGAGGCATGAAGGTCGAGGACAAGATCGTACGGGCGATCTTTGAATCTTTTTCTGAGGTTGCGAAGAGTCGCCATTGTTGCCGAAGCTGCGCTTATGAATGCTCCCCGAGGAGCTTGAGGATCGCTGGTGGATGGTATGGAGATCGGAATTATTTCGTCGATTGCGGGATCGCTCTCGATAATCGCTTGGAAGCCCTTCTGAACGATCCATCCGATTGAACACGAGGGATAATTGCGCTTGAGTGCGTGTACCAGAGGCAGCGTGTGGACAACATCTCCCAGGGAGCTCGGTTTCACTATGAGTATGCGCTTGCTGAAAAGGTCCATTTTTCGGGTTCTTCTCGTTCCCGGGCTCTGCCTGAGAATGCTGTCCTCCCCGGCTCTGCCCGGAATCCCTAGGCCGCCCCTACCAAAGAAGATGTCGTAGGATGCGGTGATCCCCGCTGGGCGCGGGGGAACCGCATCATTCGAGGCATTCCCTGTGATTACTTGAGTGACGAAAAACCGCGACCGGTGCGGTTCCCACGCCGCAGGCGTGCTCACCAGCACCCTACGCGTGCTTGAGCATCTTACGTAGGGCGGCCCATGGCCGCCGCCGGGCACGGCCCGCCCTACCTGGCTATTACAAGAACTCTTGCGACATGCCGGGTGCCACTGACCTAGGTGCCATCCTGGGCACCAGGTCAGTGCAGTTATTTCTGCCATGCATTCCCATGCAGAGCCTGGAACGAGAATCTTTTATTGTCGTGAGTGAATTTACTCTACGTCAGTGCCGGGATCAAAGCCCCAAGAGCATTCCAAAACCCGGGCTCATCTTCAAGAACCATCTCGATCCTCAGCGCTGCAACATGATCCATTTCCTTGATCCATTGAGGAAGCTTCACCCAGTCCTTTTCGGTGAAAACGACGGGCAACCCGGCAGCTCGGTCTAGAATGGATCTCAATTCCCTGTCCCGGAAGGCGTGGTGATCCGGAAAAGCGTGATGGTCCTTTACTCTCCATCTCAGGCGTTCGGCCGTACTGCGAAAACGGGCCGGATTAGCTATCCCTGACACCAGGACTACGTCGCGACCCGAGTAACCTTCAGCCGGCGACGACCGGGAGGCAAGATCTGTTTGCAGGCCGGCGGCCACCGGCCGACATCGGAAAATCGGCGCTCGTATGTGTTTCTTGGCGAAGGCAGGGATTGCATCTGCCGCCACCAAGACCACTATATCGGCTCGTTTCAAAGCCGACAATGGTTCCCGCAGCCGTCCCCGCGGGAACATGTGGTCTTCAGAGCCGTTCAACAACACGATATCGGCATCGCGTCGCAATGGAAGATGCTGAAACCCGTCATCGAGCACAACTATGTTACAACCGAACAACTGCTTAGCCGCTCGGACCGGATAAATCCTTTTGCGCCCTACGATGACGGGAATATCCGGAAGACGCTCTGCGATCAGATAAGGTTCGTCACCGCAAGCATCAGGGCCGACAAGAGGCTCGCTCGCCGAGCCGTCTCCGACCACCAAATAGGGCGCTCGGCTTGCCCCACGGTATCCGCGGCTCACCACCGCCGGCTTTAGGCCGCACTTTGCAAGCATTCCTGCCAGGTAGATCGCAAATGGAGTTTTGCCGCTCCCACCGAGGACCAGATTGCCCACAGATATCACCGTGACCGGCGCTCTATGCGGCGACAGAATCCCCCAGTCGTAAGCCTTTTCTCTGATCTTTTGGACTGCATAATATCCGACCGCGGGGAGAGACAATAGAGGATCGGTCAGTGAACAGCCTGTAATCATTGTCCGACGGTAATGGCCGACGGCTCGTCCGAGGTGGTAACCTGGGAAGCAAATTGCATGTTGTACATGCGTGCAAATTCCCCGGGCCGAGCAAGAAGCTCATCGTGACTTCCCTCTTCCGCTATTCGCCCGCCTATCATCACGTAGATACGATCCACATTTCGTATGGTGGACAGCCTGTGAGCTACTACGAGGGTGGTTCTGCCCTTCATGAGCTCTTCCAATGCACTCTGAACCGCCTTTTCCGAGTCCGAGTCAAGATTGGAGGTGGCTTCATCGAGAATAAGAACTGGAGGATTCTTCAATAATGCTCTGGCTATCGCCATTCTCTGGCGTTCGCCGCCTGACAGTTTAATCCCATCCTCACCGATCATCGTGTCGTATGACAATGGCAAGGCGGTGATAAAATCGTGAGCGTGCGCTGCCTTCGCGGCTTCAACGACTTTCTCCAGGGGAAGATCGGGTCTGCCGTACGCGATGTTGTTCCGGACGGTATCGTCAAACAGTATGGTTTGCTGAGTGACAATACCAATCTGTTCGCGGAAAGATCTTTGGGTGAGGTCCCGCACGTCTGTCCCGTCAATCAGGATGCGGCCCGCAGTCACGTCGTAAAACCGCGGCAGAAGGTCGAGAAGCGTGCTCTTTCCCACGCCGCTCTCACCCACTATTGCAACGGCCTCGCCCGCTTGAACTCGGATGGTTATATCTTTCAGCAGGGGCTCGTCGTCATAAGAAAAGCTGACGTGTTCGTATTCAATATCCTGCTGGACCGTCTTCAGGGTTCCTGCGTCAAGCTTGTCATTTATCTCAGTAGGTTCATCAATGAATGCAAAAATTCTTTCGCCCGCGCTTATTCCCTCCTGAATGGTGAGATTGACCTCATTAATTCTGCTTATGGGCTGATAGAGCAAAAAAAGCGCAGTCATAAATGAAAAGAAAGTGCCTGGAGTGGAGTGGCCGCTTATGACCTGACTTCCGCCGTAATACACAATGGCGCATACTCCGAAACCGCCCAGTGTCTCCATCATCGGGTTTGACAGAGCCCTCACCTTGAACCGCCGCATAAATGCCCTGAAGAGCTTGTTGTTAACCTCAGCGAATCTGTCACGTTCGTAAGGCTCCATGGCGAAGGCCTTGACAATCCTGATCCCAGTTATAGTTTCGTTCAGGCGCTCGGTAATATCCTCCAGAGAGACCAGCATTCGCCGTGAATAGCGTTTGAGCTTCTTGCCGAAGGAGAGGAGCGGGTAAGTCGCCAAGGGAAATACTACCATAGCAATCAACGCCAACTTGAAATCCCGGTAGAACACCACGAATAAGAGGCCCACCACAGTCAGCGCGTCTCGCATCATTCCCGTAATTGCGCTCGTCATGGCCCCTTGGACCATGGTCACGTCATTGCTCATTCTCGAAAGGAGTTCACCAGTGGAATGGCGCACAAAGAACCCTACGGACATCTCTTCCAACCTGGCGAACATTTGTTCCCGCAGATCACGAATGATGCTCTGTCCGACATACGACATCAGATAGTATTGGCCGAAATCACAGGCGCCTTTCAGCAAATAGACCAGGGCGACCAACACAGGAATCCATGCGAGCATAGCCGAATTCTTTTCGACGAATATGTCGTCAAGCGCGGGCTTCACCAGAAAGGCCAGGGACGAAGTGAGACCCGCGACACCGATCATGCAAATCCCGGCCAGGACAAGCTTACCCAAATAGGGCTTGAGGTATTTCAGCATTCGCTTATAAGCGTTCACAGCTTGCCTCTCTGCTAAAATCAATTACTGACGGATGGCATGATGGGGACAGTCTTTTACAGCCGGGCCTTCGGGCGGGACGCCTACAACCGAAATCTTGGCCCTGTCTGCTTTGCCAATCATCTCTTCGCAATTTGTAATCATCGTTTTCCCGGCCTCAACGGCAAGCACGCGGGCCTTTGCCGCTACCATACTGTCGATTGTGGAGGGCCCCACACCCGGTACGTCGAAACGCATGTCCTGCTCGGGCTTGGCCATTTTGACCACTACTCCGTTGGGAAAGCCCAGTTCACCCGCGCGTCGAATTGCCTTGTCCGTCCCTTCAATGGCCTCGACTGCTATTACCGCGGCATTCTTGACCACCACGGTTTGGCCGATATCCAGCCCGCCCACACCACGAGCCATTTTTCTACCGAAAAGAATATCCTTCCACTGCTTGTCATTCGGATGTTTCTTTGTGAGCACACCGAGAGGAGCCATAAGCTTCGCGGCCCACGAGGTGATCTCTTCGATGACGATCCCTTCCTTGAGTAACTCGGCCGCTATGGCCGCGAGAAGCGTATCGTCGCGCCAGTCCTCGAGGGAGCGGACCATCCTCAGAACGCGGCGGTCCGGTCTCAGATTCCACGGACGCAACAGATTGGATTTTTCTATCTTCCCGGCCATTACCACACGATTGACTCCGTGGGTCTTTAGGATGGAGATCGCCTTTTCGAGTTGGCCAAGTTTCAACCAGAAAGTTTCTGTTGCTCGACTTGCCATTGCCGGATCGGTGAATCCTGAAAAGGCGATGGCGACAACCTGGAACCCTCGATCGAGAGCTTCGGCTGCCACGTAAAGCGGCAGATCACCGGTTCCTGCTATTATGCCTACGCTTCCCAAGATCAAGCCCGCCGAAATGTGTGCCGACTTAAGGAGACTCGGGCCGTGCCCCGCTTGGAGGTGGCAAGAAAGTCGGCAAATCTTAGCGCCTCCGGCGTGTGCATCATTTCCGCGCGAATTTTTTGGACCGCCTGATCCACTTTCAGAGAAGACCTGAACGCTATCTTAAAGGCTCTTTTGAGTTGCCGTATGGTCTCCTTGGCAAAACCGTTGCGTCTCAGGCCCACTTCGTTAAGGCCATACACATAGATTCGTGAACCCGAGGCCAGGGTATACGGAGGGACGTCTTTGGCTACTCCCGAAACTCCTCCCACCAGGGCGTATTCGCCTACTCTGACAAACTGGTGCACCGCGACAATCCCCCCCAGAATCGCGCGGGTCCCGATCTCTATATGTCCCCCGAGATGAGCGGAGTTTGCCATAATGACGCCCTGCCCCAGCACGCAGTCATGGGCCACGTGGCAGTACGACATGAGGTAACAGTCGTCGCCGACGACCGTTGCGCCTTTGCCTCTGAGCGTTCCGCGATGGATCGTCACGTATTCTCGGACGGTCACGCGTGCACCGATCTCCACGCGAGTGTCCTCTCCCCGGTAGGTAAAATCCTGGGGCGGCCCGCCGATGGCAGCGAACTGGAAAACGCGGCTCTGCGGGCCAATTGAAGTATCCCCTTCGACGGTGACGTGGGGACCGATTTCGCACTCATCTCCCACGATAACATGCTCGCCTATCAACGAATAGGGGCCTATGGAGACGTTGTTGCCGATTATGGCTCTCGGATGAATGATTGCCGTGGGATGGATCATAAGTTTTCCTTGCGGTCGGATTGAACTAGGCGCTCCAGCTTTCTGATCCGATCCAGGATCTCCGGGAGCCTCTTGAAAAGGGTCTGAACACGAAGAAACACTTTATGGGGCATGGCCGGAATGGAGCCGGCCATCACCGAACCGTCCGGAACGTTCCTGTAAATTCCTACTCTTGTGGCTAGGACCACTCCGTTACCGACCGTAACGTGATCCTTCACTCCAGCCTGGCCTCCGATCACGCCATAGCGACCTATGGTCGAACTGCCGGCAATTCCCACCTGGGAAGCGATAACGGTGCCGTCACCGATATCGACGGTATGAGCGACCTGAACAAGATTATCAAGCTTCACTCCTCTGCCCAGGCGGGTCACTCCACTCAATGCTCTGTCAACCGCAACCAGGGCCCCTATCTCAACGTCGTCGCCGATTTCAACGCTTCCACTGTGGTACTTTTTGATGTACACGGGCAGTCCGCTCTCATCAACGGTTCTGGCATAGCCAAAGCCGTCTGAACCGATGACTGCGCCGGAATGTATGATTACTCGTTTTCCGATTTTGACTTTAGGATAAACAGTAACGTGAGGGAAAATACGTGTATCTTCACCTATTTCCACGTCTTCCCCAACATCGACATGACCCCCCAATATGACCCGGTCCCCAATAATCGTACCTCTCCCGATGACCGTGAAGGGGCCGACTGACACATCGCGTCCCAAATGCGCTTCAGGATGGACCTCGGCCTTCGGGGAGATACCGGCCGGCACCGCGGGGTGCGGATAAAATAGACCCGTCAGCCGCGCGAATGCCGCTTCCGGATTGTCATGACGAATATGCGGACGCCCTCGCGGATCAAGGTCACGAGGAAGAATCACAGATCCCGCGGAACTCTTGGCCAATTTCTCCTGAAACTGCGGCCCGGCCACGTAGGTTATGTCATCCCCGCAGGCGTACTCCAGAGGTCTTGCACCTGCGATCGTCGGCCCCGGTGTCTCCGAAGACGTGGCACCGAGAAACCGGGCCAGTTCTTCCAGGGTGTAAGTCATTTTCTAAGCCAACCCGGCCCTTCCCCCGCGCTACCTCGGCGGTGCTTTCCTTGCAGGGCCCGCGGCCGCAGGAACCTTGGGCCTGGGTTTAAGCGGCCTGGCAGCCGCCGGTGGCCTCGCAGTTGTCGCTTCAGCGTCATAGGCCTTGGCTACTTCGTCAGTGATATCCAGGGAATCGTCTGCCGAGAGAAGAGCGGTCTGGTTAAAAACCAGCTTGAGGCCTTTTTGAGCGCGAATCCGACCTATTATCTTTGTCAAATCACGCTGGAAGTTTGCCATCATATCACGCTGTTCGTTTTTTACCGAATTCTCAGCCTCCTTTTGCGCCAGCTTGAGCTCCATTTCCTTTATCCCGGCTTCTTTTATCTTTTGGTTCCGGACAGCCTCTTGCAGCATGGGGCCCTGCTTTTGCAATTGTTCCTGCAGATTTGTCAGCTCCTTCTTCTTGTCCTCCAAAGCTCTTTGCTTGGCCTTCACGAGATCCATAAATTTCCTTTGCATTGCCCTTGCCTTTACCGATTTGGTGCCGAACTTCTGCAGATCAACGAATGCAACTTTGAAATCTTGCGTTTGCCCTATGCCGGTCCAAACAAATACGAGCCCCGATACGGCGCAAACGACCGCTAATAACTGCTTCCTCATAACATTACTCCTTTATTTCTTCGTAGCTTTGGCCTGAAACCGTGCCACGGTTAGAATCGACATCTGCCTGATGAAGCGAGGCATGCCCCCGAACTTGCCGGTAAAACCAGAAAATAAGGAAATGGAATGCTCGCTCAGTCTAGACCCGAGATTTCCCTCTTGCAAGCAGGATCAAAAGAGTTGACCCATCGCAAAGGCAAAAGCGCCGGGTTCTTCGCCCGGCAATGGATTGACCTTCCATCCGTACTCAATTCGGAGAGGTCCCATTGGCGACACCCACCGAATCCCCACCCCTACCCCTGCTTTGACGTTCGTCAACAGGGGGCTGTCTGAGGAGTTCCATGCATTCCCCGCGTCAAAGAAGACTACCCCGTTGAGCTTGAGTTGAGTAACAAGTGGGAACAGGCATTCAACATTAGAGCATAAAGACCTATCTCCGCCCATCAGATTACCGTATCGGTCCCTCGGACCTATCTCGCTAGGATGGTACCCTCTTATACTCTGGATGCCGCCCAACAAAAGCCGGCGGTCGAACGGTATGGGATTGTTCCCTACTTCTTGCAGCAATGTTCCGGTCCCACGGATCTTCAGGATTGCCCGCCAGAACAACTGATGGTAGTAGGTCGCTTCAGTAAAATAGCTGGCAAATGTCACGTCTCCGCCCAAACCTGAATAGCGGGATCCCAGGGAAATCCTCGACCCGGCGGTGGGTATCACCGTGTTGTTACGCGTATCCCTGTTGAAGTTTACCGATAGGGCATTCTCAGTGAGATTTGTGAACTTCTCAGCATTAGTGCCATAGTGCTTGTAATAGTCCACAACAGATCGGGCAAAGACGCGTTGCATCCCGCTGAGTTTGCTGGAATCATGACCCAACCCTGTCGTCATGCTCCACAGGCCGAAAAACGGATAAGCCAAATGCACGCTGAAACCGTCGCTGTCCCTAATGTAATTACCTTCGTTCGAACGAGATCTGTAGCCGCGTATAGTCCCGCTGAGCGGTAGGTCATAAATCCAAGGATAGGTCAGGGATCCTTCATAGGTGTTGCGGCGTCCCGACAAGTTTGCCTTGACGTTGGTGACAATAGCCATCCCGAACAGATTTCTTTCCTTGAGCTCCATATTCCCCATAGCTCCCTCTTGAGAAGAATATCCGAGCCCTGCGGAGAGCGATCCGGTCTTTTTTTCCATGACCTCAACAGTCAGGTTCATCAAGTCGGGTTTGGAGCCGGGAGAGGTTTTGAGTCGAACAGCTTCGAAGAAATCCATTCCTTCGAGCCTTTTCTTAGTGGCCTCGATCCTGTCTGCGTTGTAGAGATCACCTTCACCTATTGCCAGGGAACGCCGAATAATCTTGTCGCGCGTTCGGTCATTCCCGACAATGTCGATCTTTTCGATAGATACGCGCTGCCCTTTATTGATCTTGTAGGTCAGATCCAGGAATTTGTACCGGTCGTTCATGCGCTGGACAGGCGCGACGTCTGCATACGCGTAACCCAGATTGTTGTAGAGTTTGGTCAGGTCCTTAATGTCGTCGGCCACCAGGGACCTTTTGAACCACGATTTGGGTTTTACTTTCAGTGCCGCGATCAGCTTCTCAGGAGGCGCCACGAGATCCCCTTCGACTTTAACTTTTCTGACCTGATAACGATCACCTTCGCGAATGGGATAAGCGACCTTGACGGACCCATCATGAATGTCAACGCGCGGGGCACCGACCTGAACGTTGATGAACCCATGGTCGAGGTAGTACGCAATGAGCCGCATTCTATTTTCGTCGAGCTTCTCTCTGGTAAAGGACCCCGACTGATCCAAAAACCAGAACCAGCCCTTCTCCTTTACGGTTATTATCTTTTTAAGGTCTTTTTCCGGAATGCTTTTTCTGCCCTCGAAGACCAGATCCGTGAGAAAGGCTTTCTGGCCTTCGTCGATCTTGAAGATCAGATTGGCTTCACTTGGGGAAAGCTCCTTAATTTCGTAGGCGATCTTGGGCTGGTAGTATCCGTGTTTCTCGTACATCTTCTTCATCTTGGCAATGTCGTCACGGATTTTCCCAACACTTGCCACTGAAAAAGACTTGGTGGTCAGCGCGTCGATAAGTTCGTCTCGGGAGAAGACCTTATTCCCCTGAAACTTGATCTTCTTTATAGAGGGGCGTTCCTTCAGGGTGATGTGGAGATCCACCTCGCCCTGCGCAACATCGTCGGCCCGAATCTGGACGTCGTCGAAATAGCCCATGCCGTAAATCTCCCGGATTTCATCACCTATAGCGGATTTGCGAAAGGGGCTCCCGGGCTTCAGGTCCAATTTGTTCAGAATCGCTTCTTTTTGCACCCTCTTGTTACCCTCTACCTGAATTTCATGGATTTTGGGCCTGTTGAGGGTGACATTTCCGATTTCAAGAGCCAGATCTTTCATTCGCGCGACAAGGCCTTGTTCGTCCTTTCCGTCGGCCGAGAAACGATGGGGCTTTTGCGGCTGGTCCGTTTGTACCGTCCACACTTCGAGGGAGTAGCCGTCCTCCAGCTTGGAAACCGTCCCCCACAAAGCCGCGTAGCAATCGAGCCTACCGGCCACTCTGGCAACACGCGTGGGATCGACTTTCTTTGCCCGCATAATCGGGGCAAAAGTTGTGCCGGGGACGATCTCCACATCACCTTCGCTCGCCAATTCCGCGCCGAGCTGACTAGCCACTTCATTGCTGAACGTTTCCCCCACCTCTTTGCTAGCCATCTTGAATGGGAAGATCATGATCTTCTTGAATTTGGCCTCTTCCGCTGACGAAACCAAGGGAATTACCAGCAGAACGGCCATTATGGGCAAGAGCTTCTTCATCGAAGCTCCTCCAGTTTGCCGCCCACTAATGCCACTCTCCTGTCCATGGTTTTGGACAACGATTCTTTGTGCGTGACTACGATCAGCGTAGTCTCTAGTGAACGGTTCAGATCTTTCATGAGGACCTCGACCTCTTCTCCAGTGTCAGGATCAAGGTTTCCCGTGGGTTCATCAGCCAGCAGGACCTCCGGGCGCATGACAAGCGCTCGAGCTATTGCCACTCTCTGCTGTTCGCCTCCGGATAGTTCACCCGGTCGATGGCTGGCTCTATCGGCCAACCCGACGTCCTCGAGCAGTTGAAGAGCTCTCTTTCTAAGATCTCTTCTCGGTTCACCTGCTATCAAACCCGGCATGGCGACATTTTCCAGTGCAGAAAACTCCGGAAGAAGCTGAAAAAACTGAAATACGTAGCCTATCCGTTTGTTTCTAATGAGGGCTCGATTAGTATCGCCAAGCTGGAGAATATCAACTCCGCCCAGAAGCAAAGTGCCGCTAACCGGTCTGTCCAGGAGACCCAGTATATGAAGAAATGTACTCTTTCCCGACCCCGGACGGACCTGTAACAGCCACGGTTTCTCCGGATCGGACGCAAAAGTTTATCCCGCGCAGGACCTCAACTTTCTTCGTCCCGTTGGAGTAGCTCATCCAAAGGTCCCTTACTTCATATAACCAAGGACTACTCATATCGGAGCGCCTCCACCGGCTCGAGGCGGGCTGCTCGCAGGGACGGGTACAGCGTGGCAAGAAAGCAAATGGTAAGAGCCACCACACATATTATGATCACGTCCGAAGCTTCAATATGCACCGGAAGGGTGGATATGGTGTAGATATCTTTCGGAAGCGCAATGATCGGATATCGCGTCAAGAGGGCCGATCCAACAATGCCGCCGACTGCGCCGAGAAATGTACCTACGACACCCACGACCATGCCCTGCACGATGAAGATCCGCATTATCCGGTCCGACGTCGCCCCGAGCGCCTTCAGAACAGCTATATCGCGGCTCTTCTCCATCACCAGCATGATGAGGGATATAATGATGTTGAAGGCCGCAACGAGGACTATGAAGGTCAGGATGATGAACATAGCGATCTTCTCGAGCTTCAGGGCGCTGAAAAGGTTTCGGTACATGTCTTTCC
The DNA here is from genome assembly GCA_963789265.1 of uncultured delta proteobacterium. GTDB lineage: Bacteria > Desulfobacterota > Desulfomonilia > Desulfomonilales > Desulfomonilaceae > CAWBBA01. The sequence continues at coordinate 148,730 of CAWBKB010000003.1, forward strand.
AGGACCTGGTCCAAAATGCGGCCCCCAACGACGCCTCGATTCGGTTTCCCAACTTGGGAGCGCTGTAGATATCCTTGAGATATACCTCTATTCCGGTAACCCCCTGGCCCATCTCGAAGAACTTCTGAGCCTGGCCCAGTTCCATGTATACGAGGTTCGAATCGAATTCGTACATGCCGGACTCGAAGATTCCGACAATCCTGAAATTGCGGACCTGGGGCACGGCTCCGATCGGCGTTCTCTTGCCCAGAGGAGAGATCATCTGGACCACGTCCCCAACGCGCAAAGAATTGAGCAGCGCCAATTCCTTTCCTATAATTAGGCCGCCCAACCCGTTGGTCGCCGAGGCCAGACTATCGAGGGAACCTTGAATGAGATATTTGGGCAGTGAGATGACCTTTCCAGCAGTTCGGATATCTATACCACGAACGATGACTCCTCGCACCCTGCCGTGGGTCGAGATCATAGCCTGGCCGTAGACGTAAGGGGTCGTGGCCTCCACTCCGTCGAAAAGCTTGATCCGATCCATTATGCGAGGCCATCCTGTAAGCATACGGTTCGAATGGCTCATGACGACAAGATGTGACACGGTTCCCAGGATCTTGTCTGTCAGGTCTTTCTCGAAGCCGTTCATAACGCCGAGGACGATTATGAGGGTCATGACTCCCAGCATAACGCCCAACACGCTGAAGGCGCTTATCACGGAAATAAAGGCCTGCTTGCGTTTGGCTCTTATGTAGCGCAGACCAATGCTGATCTCGAAAGGTAAATTCATCCGATCCCTTTTTCCGGCCTCATGTGGGGGAACAGAATCACCTCTCTGATCGATTGGGAATCTGTCAGGAGCATTACGAGCCTGTCTATTCCGATGCCCTCTCCTGCTGCCGGAGGCATTCCATACTCCAGAGCCCTGAGAAAATCCTCATCCAAGAAATGGGCCTCTTCATCTCCCGATGCCCTGGCCTGCACCTGCTCTTCAAACCGCCTACGTTGGTCCAAAGGATCGGTGAGTTCGGTGAATGCATTGGCCATTTCCCTTCCGCAGACGTAAAGCTCGAATCGATCGGTAACAGTGGGGTCTTCGTCATTGCGCCGTGCCAAAGGAGAGACCTCCACAGGGTATTTATGGATAAATATGGGACCCCAGAGTTTTTCTTCCACGACCAGGTCGAAAAGCTCCGTCCAAAGCTTTCCGAGCGAGTCGTTCTTATCCACATCAAGACCCATTTCTATTGCTTTGATAAAAACCGCGTTGCGATCGTCGATCTGGTCCGAGTCCAAACCGGAATACCGCAGAAGGGCTTCTCTGACCGTCATCTTTGGCCAAGGCGGGGTCATATCTACAACACGTCCACCATACTGAAGCTTGAAGCTGCCCGTAACGTCCTTGGCAAGCTCAGACAGCATCTCCTCGGTCATGGACATCAGGTCTTTGTAAGTACTGAAAGGCCTGGTAGAACTCCAGCATGGTGAATTCCGGATTGTGTTGAGTTGAAATCCCTTCGTTCCTGAAATTCCTATTTATTTCGAAAACCCTATCAAAACCGCCGACAAGGAGTCTTTTGAGATAGAGTTCAGGGGCTATTCTCAGATACAGTCCACGATTTAGGGCGTGATGAAACGTCTCGAAAGGTTTGGCAGTTGCGCCGCCGGGAATGGTCTGCATCATCGGGGTTTCGACTTCCAGGAAGTTGCGGGCGCTGAGATACTTCCTGAGATACCCTATGATGTTGCATCTTTGCCTGACCAGTTCCCTGGCCGCCGGATTGACTATCAGGTCGAGGTACCGCTGTCTGTATCGGGTTTCAACGTCAGATAACCCGTGCCATTTTTCCGGGAGGGGCCTCAAGGACTTAGTCAGTATGCTAATGGAGTCTGCCAGGAGGCTCAACTCTCCCGTGCGAGTTCTGAACGGCCGTCCGCGTATCCCGATGATGTCTCCGATGTCCAGCTTCTTCACCAGCTTGTAAGTTTCCACTCCCAGCGCATCGCGAGCCAGGTAAGCCTGAAAATCGCCCGATTCGTCCCTCAGTTGGAGGAACGAGGCCTTACCGAGAATGCGCAATGCCATTATTCGTCCAGCCATATTAAGCGGATCAGCCAGAAGTTCCTGATCATCCACTTGCTCAAACCTTTGTTTGAACATGGCGGAATTGATATCGGGAACAAAGCCCGTGGTGAATGGAGACACACCCAACTCTTCCAATTCCTTTATTTTGCGGAGCCTTGCCTCCGTAAGGACGGAAGCATGCGGCAATTTGGTTTTTGAAGAAGGCTCGGACAAAATTTGGGGTCTCCTTGCAATTTTCCAAAATCAGACCGGGGTTTTATCCCTTTTCCCTATGAAAGTCAAGCCTGTCGCCCTCTCGGGAACACGTCCTCCATTAAGATACCGACAAGCCGTGTGCGGCGTCTGAAATCAACTCTCTTGGCGAAGAGTGCTACAACGAAACATGAAAATACACTGATTGCGACCGGAAATCCCGCGTTCCTCGCGGGACGGCCCTGCCGGCGTTTTCATAGAAGCGCTCTTCGAAACGAACCCGGGCTTGTCGCACCGGATTTGCCGCGTCCGATGGATCTTCCCCGATGCGAACGCCACGCCCGGCGCGAGGTTGACTGTGCTCGGGGGACCCTTCGACTTAATAGCAAGTCTTGCCGGCATGCGGGATTACTTATTTGGGAGCACATTTTTCTGAAAATCCCGCGAAAGATGTCAAAAAAAAAGAGGCATTCTCAGCCTCTCCACTCTCCTCCGCCGAGTCTAAACCCTAGTGACCTCTATAAAGCGATTTGACCGCCAGCTCAGTGTCCGGCCATTACGCCCGCCATTGAGAATACGGGCAGGTACATCGCTATTACCATTCCGCCGCACACCCCGCCGAGGAACACGATCATAATCGGTTCCATCAATTGGGTGAGGGCGTCCACCGCGGCATCCACCTCTTCATCATAGAATTCCGAAATCTTGGCCAGCATGGCGTCAAGAGCCCCCGTGGCCTCTCCTACGGCGATCATTCGGACAACCATTCCAGGAAAGACACGTGTTTCCATAAGAGGTTCCGCGATTGTTCGCCCCTCGGCAATAGCGGTTCTGGTGTTCATGATGGCTGTCTCAATGACAACATTCCCCGCTGTCCTGGCAGTAATTTCCAGTGCATCCAAGATCGGTACGCCGCTTGAGATCATGGTACCAAGTGTAGAACAGAAGCGGGCCACAGCCACCTTCTTCAGTAGTAGGCCAATGACTGGGGCCCTGAGGGACACACTGTCCACCATGAACCTACCCTTTTCGGTTTGGTAGAACTTGCGGAACGCGAAAACGGCAATGCCCGCCAGCACGATCATGTGGATAATGTACCTTTGCAGAAAGTTGCTCATTGCTAATACCAGCAACGTTGGACCCGGTAACTTTTGACCTGCCCCTTCGAACATTTCTTTGAAGACCGGAATAACGAAGACGAGAAGGATGACAACAACGCCTACGGCAATGGTAATGACCACAGCGGGGTATATCATCGCTCCCTTTACTTTCCGCTTTAATGCTTCCGATTTTTCAAGGAATACTGCGAGCCTTCTGAGAATAGTGTCGAGAATACCTCCTGTCTCGCCTGCATGCACGAGATTGACAAAGAGGTCGTCAAAAACCTTCGGGTGATTCTTCAAGGCGTCCGCGAAAGTGCTTCCACCTTCCACACTGGCCTTAACCGATGTGAGAACCTTCTTGAAGGTTTTATTCTCCTGCTGGCTGGCCAGAATTTCAAGACATTGGACCAGCGGGAGACCGGCATCAATCATTGTCGCGAATTGACGAGTGAAGATGACGACGTCCTTGGTAGTGACCTTTGGCTGGAAAAACTCGATATTTGCAAGGAGGTCCTTTGGCTTCTTTTTGACCTTTATGTCGGTGTAATTCATCTTGCGCAATTTTGTGATTACGACCGACTCATTTACCTCCTCCATCTCGTCATTAACTATATTTCCTGCTGGGGACCTAGCTTTCCAAACGTATTCAGGCATTAGGGATTCTCCTCTGGATCCAAAGCGTGCTCAAGCTACCCCAAAATGTGCTCATCCGGGCCTTATTCCTTTCTTCACAGATTTACCCATGCCGCCCATCATCTGTTTCAACTCGTCGGGATCCAGCGATCGTGACATGGCGTCATCAAATGAGATAACTCTCCTCTGATAGAGGCTCAAGAGAGACTGGTTCATCGTTTGCATCCCGGATTTTGCCTGACCTACTTGAATCTGTGAGTAGATCTGGTGAACTTTGTCTTCTCTGATAAGGTTCCTTATGGCTGCATTAGGCACCATGATCTCGAGCGAAAGCGCTCGCCCCCTACCGTCCATGGTCGGAATAAGGCCCTGGCACAAAACACCTTCCAAGACGAAGCTTAGCTGAGCACGAACCTGCGGTTGCTGGTGCGCGGGAAATACATCGATGACCCGGTTGATCGTCTGAACACACGAGTTCGTGTGAAGCGTTCCAAAGGTAAGATGACCTGTCTCAGACACAGTCAGCGCCGCTTCTATCGTTTCCAAGTCTCTCATTTCGCCTATCAGAACAACGTCCGGGTCCTGCCGCAGGATAGTACGAAGCGCCGAATGAAACCCTTTCGTATCCTGATGCACCTCTCGCTGATTCACTATGCAGGACTTGTGCTGATGCGTGAACTCGATTGGATCTTCGATAGTTATAATGTGTTCGCGGCGGTCGGTATTGATTTTGTCGATCATCGAGGCCAGCGTGGTTGATTTCCCAGACCCGGTCGGCCCGGTCACTAATATGAGGCCACGAGGCCTGGAACACAGCTCACTTACTATCGGCGGAAGCCCCAACTCCTGAAAGGACCGGATCTGGTAGGGTATCAGCCGGAACGCTCCAGCCAGGGCCCCCCGTTGCATGAAAATATTGGCTCTGAACCTACTCAACCCACGGACCCCAAATGAGAGGTCCAGTTCCTGGTCCTCCTCAAAACGATGCTTCTGGGAATCAGTCAGGACGCTGTAACACAGTTGCCTCGTGTCCTGGGGCTTTAGAGGCGGGTACTCCAGAGGGATAAGCTCGCCCCGGATCCGAATCATTGGAGGGACTCCGGGAGTAATATGTAGGTCCGAAGCGCCGCGTTCCACCATCTCTTTGAGAAAATCGTGAAGGCTTGCCAAAACTTGATTCCTTTCCGCAAAAAATCCGGCATGAACGGAAATATCCGATGATGTCGATCCGGAAATCCAGGAATATGACCTGGCTGATGTATAAGGAGGCGACACTCAGTTTTAGTCGGCCATGGTCGACCGCGCCACCTCATTGATAGTGGTAATTCCTTCTTTCAACTTGTTGACGCCGGCCGTGCGCAGGGTGTCCATTCCCAAGCGAATAGCCTCTCTCTTTATTTCCATTGCAGATGCGCCTGCAAGGACAAGCTCTTTAATCTCGTCGGTAATAGGCATCACCTCGTAGAGGGCAATACGCCCCTTGAATCCGGTATTGCTGCATGACATGCATCCTGTGCCCTGATATACAGGAAAAGTTCCTATCTCCTCCATCTTGACGCCGAGATCGCGTAGGGCCTCTGCCGACGGATCGATTTCCACTTTGCAGTTGGTACATATTCTTCGTGCCAGCCTCTGGGCAATGATTGCATTCACCGAACTTGCCACCAGAAATGGTTCTATGCCCATGTTCAAGAGTCTGTTTATGGTCTGCGGGGCATCATTAGTGTGAAGAGTGGAGAGGACGAGGTGGCCGGTGAGGGCTGCTTTGACCGCTATCTCGGCAGTCTCGAAATCGCGTATTTCCCCAACCATTATTATGTCCGGGTCCTGCCGGAGAAACGATCTGAGAGCCGATGCGAAGGTCAGTCCAATCTCTTCATGCATCTGGACCTGGTTAATACCGTGGAGGTTAAACTCTATGGGGTCTTCCGCAGTCGATAAATTCACCTCGGGAGAGTTTAGCTCTGAAAGAGCGCTATAAAGCGTGGTAGTTTTTCCTGAACCGGTTGGCCCGGTGACAAGCACCATCCCGAAGGGCTTATGGATGGCATCCTTGAACCCCTTCAAAGGCTTTTCTTCAAAACCGAGTTTCGTCATGTCGAGCTGCAATGTTGACTTGTCCAGCAGACGCATGACCACTTTTTCACCATACAGAGTCGGCAAGATCGAGACACGGAAGTCCATGTCCCGACCCTTCCCGAGTTTAAGTTTTATGCGACCATCCTGAGGGAGGCGCCGCTCCGCAATATCCAGCCTTGACATAATCTTGATACGGCTGACTACAGGAGCTTTAAGTTTTAGAGGCGGCTTCATGATCTCATACAGCGCCCCATCAACGCGAAGCCGTATTCGCAGAATCTTTTCATAGGGTTCTATGTGGATGTCGCTGGCCTTCCTGGAAATGGCCTCGCGCAAGATATGATTTACCAGCTTAACTACGGGTGCCTCTTCAGCTAGCTTCGCGGCGTCAGTTACATCGAGATCGGAAACCTCCGAAGCAAGAGACTCCAGATCATCATCCTGGAATTCTTCGAGAATATCGTTAACGCTGGCACCCGTGTCATAATAGATGTCCAGTGCTTTTCTGATTTGCGATTCCGCGGCTATACTCACTTCCACGGAGAGGCCTGTCAGGAACTTGATATCGTCTATGGCGCTGTAGTCAGTTGGATCAGCCATGGCCACATAGATGGAGGAGTTCACCTGGCTGTACGGTATGGCCATGTACTTCTGGGCCTTTTGTGCCGTAATCAACTTAACTGCATCGGGGTCTACGTCAATTTCATCCAAAGAAACGGTGGACAATCCAAGCTGTCTTGAGAGGTGTTCTACCAAGTCGTCTTCATTGAGGTACTTCAACTGGAGAAGGGCGCTGTAGACCTTCCCTCCCTGATTACGCTGATGATCAATCGCGCTCTCAAGCTTCTCTTCATCTATGATCCCGGCTCTCAGGAGCATTTCGCCTATTCGATCTTTCATGGTCAGCTTGATGTATCCCTTGGATTATTCTTGAATTCGCGAGCAGTGAGCATTTGAGTCCACTGTTTATATTACCGCGTGCCCCGACTTTTTTCAAAAGTTTTTTCTTGTGATTTCAAGTAGGCTGCGGGATAATTTTTGAAATTCTCATCTAAAAACCTTGAGGTACATAACCCTTGTCCTCCACCGTTTTCATGACTGATTTGTCTGCCGGCTGGAAGAAGAGCCTCACCGATAAGGTAGCTGATCTCTTCGACCAGACCAAGCCGGCCGAGATCTTTTGCCGCAAGGACCTCGTGGCCGTGAAGCTCCACTTTGGAGAGGCAGGCAACACCGCCCACATTCGACCTCAATATGTCCGCAAGGTGGTCGATCGACTCAAGGAGCTTCACGCAAAACCGTTTGTGACCGACACGAACACCCTATACCTGGGATCGAGAACAGAGGCATGGTCACATCTTGTGACGGCTTTTGACCACGGCTTCACAAGAGAAGTAACTGGAGCGCCTGCGATTATCGCAGACGGGTTGCGCGGTAACAACTCTGTAAGGGTACCCGTTAAAGGACGTCACGTCAAGGACGCCCACATAGCCGCAGACATTCATTATGCCGATGGAGTAGTTGTTTTGACCCACTTCAAGGGACATGAACTCTCAGGATTTGGCGGAGCCTTGAAGAATCTGGGAATGGGGTGCGCTTCACGCGAGGGGAAGTTGGAGCAGCACTCAAACATTTCTCCCAAAGTAAATAAGAAAAAGTGCATCGGCTGCGGCGAATGCGTAGTCTGGTGTAAAGGCCGTGCCATAACGGTCGAAGGTGAGGGTAAGGCGCGGAAAGCCCAAATCAATCCCGAGAACTGTGTGGGTTGTGCCGAGTGTATACTCACGTGCAATCAACAAGCAATTCAAGTGCAGTGGAATGAGTCTATTCCCGTCTTCATGGAGAAGATGGTGGAGTATTCTTCTGCCGTGCTCAGTCAAAAGCAGAATAAGGCCGTGTTCATGACATTTGTCACCGATGTTTCACCGCTTTGCGACTGCACTCCGTTTTCCGATCGGCCGATAGTCCCGGGCCTCGGTATATTGTCTTCCTCCGACCCGGTGGCCATTGACCAGGCTGCCGCCGATCTGGTCAATGGGGCGCCCGGCAATCCCGTTTCCTCTCTCAACAAGGCCCTGGCACCGGGGGACGACAAATTCCGTGCGCTCTTTCCCCGGATTGACTGGGAACATCAGCTTCATTACGCCGAAAAGATCGGTTTGGGAACGCGCGATTACACACTGGTCAATCTGTAATGTGCAACGCGAGCCCGAAGGGCTCTCTCGCAACGAAGGGAGTCCGTTTAGGGTATTGTTCAGATTCTTTGGCCAGTTGCGCGTAAAATTTGAAGCACTGCCTTGACAGAGGTTGCACGGTATTATAAAATATTGCAGGATCAGGTTGAAATGCCTATTCCTGTTCTTCTTCCACATACCTCAGCTCTCCGTGTCGAGCTGCAAGGAGAATGAAACATGTTACGAACAGGACTGCTGACAATAGTAATGATTGTAACCCTGAGTGGCCTCTGTTTCGGACAGGGACTTCTGGACTCTATTATGGGACCCGGCGGGTTGGGCCTGTGGAGTGGCGACACAACGTCGCAATACCAGAACCCTCAAGCGTGGAATGGAAACGCCCAGGGACAGATGCAACAACCCCAACAGCAAGCTGCCCCCGGGCAGCAGCAGATGAGCTATCCGCAGCAAGGATATGGGTACCCGCAAGCTCAAGGCTATGGCTATCAGCAGCAGGGAGTTTACCCCGACTGGCAAAACTATCCGGCTGCTCCCACCGGCAACGGTGCGCAACAGTATTATCCTCCCCAGCAGCCTACTGCTCCCCAGCAACCTACTGCTCCTCAGCAGTATGGCGCTCAGCAACAGTACCAGACTCAACCTCGATTCCCGCCTCAACAGCAATATTCCCGTGGACAGCGGTATAACGCTCCGCAGGCTCGGAATGTTCCTGCAAGGCCTACACAGGCAGCCACCGCTCGACCTTCTTTCAGGCCGGGAGAGTATGCACCAGGGGGTCAGCCGTCACTCACAGGCGATGATCTTCCTGCCGGCGCCGTAAGGATGACTACTACTACTCCTGAGGGAACAAGGGTAGATTACTATCCGCCCCCCGGCGAACCCAATCCCGCTCAGGGTGCAGTCCGACGCCCGGTTCGGCACCTCAAACCCAAACCTGCCAGAGCGAGGGCCCAAAGCGCCCAGCGCTCCCAGCCCCGCGAGCGGACCTCTGGTGTAGCCATGTCTCAGCCAGGGTCCTCCATAGCTATGCCGAAACCCGTAACGATCCCGCAGGGTCAGGATCCCCGTTACGGCTGGAGTGCAGCAGTTAACCGAGGGCCGGTTGCCACGCCCACGAGGTGATCCGGCACAATAGAACTGGTCCGGATAAACCGCGCCTTGCCCACAAGTTTGCTTGATAAGGGATAATTGTGCCCTTAACAAGATCGGGCCGAACTGAAATTCGCTAAAGACATCCCGTTGATCGCCCGTCAAACGAGGAGCATGCCGATTGCGCGTTTCGGCAACACCTCTCGCCCGGTCCAACCCTCATTGGGCCTGAGCCCTTGACGACATGAGTACCCTGCGATACTTTCAGAGTAGTTCCCATCGGAATGAGTCTCACATTTCACAAGTAGAGGCCGTGATGTTTGATTCCCCCTCCAAGAAAGAAGCTTGCGGGATCTTCGGAATATATGGAGCCGATGATCCGGCCCGCCTCATTTACCTGGGCTTGTACGCTCTTCAGCATCGAGGACAGGAGTCCGCAGGAATTGTGGTCAGTGATGGGACCACCATCAAGTCACATAAAGGAATGGGTTCGGTTCCGGATGTATTCAAGGAAGGGATGCTCCAGGACCTTCAAGGAAAAATGGGGATCGGGCATGTCCGGTATTCCACAACAGGCAGCTCGATGCTGCGCAATGCACAGCCGTTCCTCGTCGAGCAGATCGACCGCATCTTCGCTCTGGGTCACAACGGCAACATTGTCAATGTGGCCAAACTCCGCCGAAAGCTAGAGGCTCAGGGAGCTATTTTTCAAACTTCTACGGACTCGGAACTGATCGCTCACCTCGTGCTACACAAGAAAAGGGGCGCTCGAGGAGCGCCTGGTTAAAGTTTTTGATGAGCTGAAAGGGGCCTGGTCAGTAGTGTTTCTCACTCCCGAAGGAGTGCTGGCCGCTCGAGACCCTTATGGATTTCGTCCATTGTGCATCGGACGCAAAGGCGATGCAATAATCTTCACGTCCGAAACTTGCGCTCTGGATATTATCGACGCCGAATACGTTCGGGACGTCCAGCCCGGGGAGATTGTCATAGCGGATCAGAATGGCCTGCGGTCCGTTCAAGGCCCTAAGAAATCTCACTCGGCCATGTGTGTATTCGAATATATATATTTTGCACGCCCTGATTCGATGATTTTTGAGCATGGAGTGTATAAAGTCCGCAAACAACTCGGTTTGCAGGCTGCTCTGGAAAGTCCGGTCGATGGAGCGGATCTGGTGGTTCCCATGCCTGCTTCAGGGAATTATGCCGCGCTCGGGTATTCTCAGGGTAGCGGGCTCCCCTACGAATACGGCGTAATACGTAATCATTACGTGGGGCGCACCTTCATACAACCATCTCCCTCCGTCAGAAATCTTGGGGTAAGGCTCAAGCTCAATCCTGTGCGCGAGATACTGCAAGATAAAAAGGTCGTGGTGGTGGACGACTCCATCGTCAGAGGAACGACCAGCAAATTGAGAACCAGGGCTCTTAGGGAGGCAGGAGCTCGTGAAATACACATGAGGATTAGCTGCCCGCCCATCCGCTTCCCATGCTTTTACGGAATAGATTTTTCAAGTAAGGGTGAATTGATAGCTTGTTCTAACACAGTCGAACAGATATGCGACTTCATTGGCGCAGATTCGCTGGCTTATCTGAGCCTGGAAGGAATGTTCCGGGCGATGCCCTTCCCCGAAAAACATTTCTGCAGTGCTTGTTTCACCGGAAAGTATCCCATCAGAGTTGATGACGACTCGACCAAGAACTGCCTTGAGTGCCGGCCGATCGAAACCATCCGGTGGCCGTAAACTGCCCTGATCGCAAATTGACAGCGGGTCCGTCAGGGAGGTATGCTCAAAACACCGTGAGAATATTCCGGGGAAGCGGAATTTTAAGCATGTCAAGGTTGGCCCTGTTTCTGAGCGTGGTGGTTTCTATTTCTATCGAGTGCCGGGGCGCCCGCGCAATTCTGGTCGTCTAATAACCCGGAAAAGACCCGCCCATGCCCCAAGAGTCCCCTGGAAGCGAGCAAACTGGCAGCCGAGGACGTTGCAAAGTTCAAGAAGATGTATTACTCGGGCACATGGACCGGCTTCATGTACCAATTCAGCTTGAAGTATCCCGACTGTCCTCCTTACATCAAGCGTGTTTATCTCGATACGGCCAGACCTCTGATGAACGCGGGCCCGCCTCAAGTCGGGTCTTTTCAGAACCTATTGAGAAAATGATAAAGGGCCGCTCTGTCGTGCGGCCCAAAGCGGACATGTCCCATCACCAGGAGACCTCCCGGCCCCGAGATCTCGTTCTCGCAACCGGTTATCCACTGCGAGAATGAGATTTGCGTGAGCATGGTCATTGGACCTTTCGGGTTCGGAAGCCTGGAGCACCAGCGGTAACGGCTGAAGGTGCCGGACTCACGGCCGCCGGTTTTGCTGCCGCGAACAGCGGGCTGGGTAGCCGCAACAGGCTTGTGCGTAGCCGCAGCGCTCTTCTTAGCCGTTTCGTTCGCTATTTGTTGCTTTACCGTAACTAGTTCGTCTTGTACTTCTTCACCTGCCGCTGGCAAGTAGACATTGCATTCTGCTTGAGGTCCTGGATCTGGGACTCCATTTGCTGAATTTGAGCCCCGAGCTGCACGCGCTGCTTGAGCAGACTTTCGACTGAATCCGAAAGGGGTTTCAGTTGATGGTTTAGCTTTGCACCGCACTGATGCTGGGCTTGATCGATCTGATTTTGGAGCTGCCCAGCCTTCTGTTTCAAGGCCGAAATCTGCGCCGAGCTATCGTTAGCATAGGCGCTGAGGCCCAGCCCGAGCATAGCAAGAGAAAGAATCGTCAGCAGCACTAGGCTTTTCTTCATGTGTGGACTCCTGTTTCTTTGATTTGAGACGCGCAGGTCTAGCCTGCAAGAGCTATTTATATCATATATTTCAGAGAATTCAAGACAAACTTATTCAATTATCTCAATCTGTTTTATTATTAATATAATGTAACACATTATATAATGGTTATTGGACGATGAGAGGCCGACTCGTACAAAATGACCTCATCGGTCCACCTTATTCAGCTTCCGGCACTCAGGGTTCGTAACGTAATCGATGAATTTTTTTCGCCAAGCCGCAATCCACCTCGCACGCACTTTCTTGAGGTCGGCCACCTACTTTCCGATCCAATACGGTGAGAGAGGATTCTAGATGGACACACTGGAGAGACGAGCGTCTAAAAAGGTCTGTGTGGTCTTCTCTGTGGGAGTGGAAGGAAAAGGATCGCGACGCCTTGGGCGTAACCGTTCTTTTCGCGCATGCAATGCGCTTATTATCGGCAGCCAAGGAATGCATGCCGACGACGTTTGAATCCGACAAGTCAGGACGCGCCGGGTGAATTCTTGATCGGTGACTTGTATTTGACGATCAAGCTCGTCGATCTTTGGAGGCCACTTCTTCCATGATGGCAGAGATCTTTTCTGACAGCACGTAGCTAATTCCGCCCCGTTCAAAGGAATCTCTGACTAGTTTTACGAATTCGTCGAAAGCGCGCCCGTCTTCCAGAATAGTTGCGGCATTGCGAGATTCCTCTTCGGTATATTCTCCGTCATTATTGCTGGCGACCTCTTGAAACGTTTCCCGAAATTCCCGTTTTCCGCCCCAGAAAACGATGACGTTGTCCATATAGTCATTCATTTCCTTTATGTGTTGAATCAACTCTTCCCGACTCATGCCATCGAAATCCATTGCGCGTCCCCTTGTCCCCGCATCTGTATTTCAATTGCTCCGAATCACACCTCGGCGCAACGCGTCCAAGTCGCTATCCCCATTGCATCTTCGCGACTTGCATGCATTGCCCGTCTGCCGGGAATCCAGTTGTGCGATCACGCAGTCAAGGGGTTTTACGGAGCGACCACTAGCGGGCCTTAAAAGCCTAGAGGCAGTTTCTTTATTTCCCGTAAATCCTCTTCTCTCAGAGAGCGGCGCATGGTCTCTTCCCAGTGGAAAAACTTTTTGGAAAGGTGCTCGACTCGGGAGAGAATTTCCCCGATTTCCAATGCCAATTCCTTGTTTCTTTCCTGGCGAGCCTTCTTCAGCTCGCGCTCCAGATGGCGAATCAACTTTCGAGCCTGCTCCGGGGTTTCGAGAAAAAGCACGGGGTCGTAGAGGCTTCCGCGCCTCTCTTTCGGATTCCAACGGGTCATAATGTCGTTGATATGTTCACGCAACATGGCGAAATAAGTCCTGTGTCACAAAGTATCATGGTCGTCATAAATGAATGTCCGAACTTTAATAAAAAAGTTCCTCAGCAGCGCCGGCGCATTAACGGAGTCATTTGTGTATTGGACTGCAGGTGCGCCGGACAGCCGTTGCATATTACACCACACACGGACAAATTTCAATCCCGGCAAGGGCGTGGCGGAGCCTGCCGAGCCTGCAAGAAATCCTTTCCCGAAAAAGACGCAAAAGATTACAGAGAATCGGGACAGGGGCTTTTCGTCGAGCGGCCCAGTTGGTATACTGTGTGAACCGGCTGGACCCTTCTCGGCATTTGAGACGCGGGCAGAAAACCGGCCCTCACGAAGAAACTACCATGAATACACCAGGTGAGCAGGAGTGTCTGGCGCTCCTCAAAAAATACTGCACTCCGCACCACATCATACTTCATTCCCGAAAAGTCTGGGAAGTCGGCAAGTTGTTAGGCGAAGGTCTCTTGCACCGGAATCATCCGGTGGATTTACCGCTGATCAGAGCCTCCTGTCTCCTCCACGATATAGGCAAATATCCCTGTATCCTAGACGGCACAAGATATCACGACATCAGGGGGAAACAGATACTGGAGGCTGAAGGTCTGTCTTCGATCGCGGATATCGTTGTCCAGCATGTGATTCTGAGAAGTGAGATTGATGGGCCTGTCAAAGAAGAACACGTCGTACATTACGCTGACAAGCGAGTTGTTCATGATGAGGTGGTAAGCCTGGAGGAGAGGTTCCTATACCTCAATGAAACGTACGGAAAAAGCCCGAAGGCTCTTGAAAGACTCGTGATGATGAAGCAGGACACTCATCGATTGGAAGAAGCCATCTTCATTCTGCTGGATTTTGGTCCTGAGGACGTTGTAACGCTTCTCCGCTAAGAAACACCGACGAGTTCTGCTGAAATCAGGCGCCCTCGTGGCGAGGGCGTTTCAAAGGATGTAAAAGGACCGTGAATTCAGAGAGTTTTAACTTTTTCATGAATGTCCCACAAAAATCTTGACCTATCCTTAAGAATAGGTTTTAGATTCTGTGAAGAAAGAGTGACCGCTGCCAGCCCAGGCAGGAGGTTGTATTTCGTGACATGATCTGATATACTTTGATCGTTTATTTATATTAGGTGCTGGTTAACTCTTTTAAACAGCGTTTCCGAGTGGAGGTTGTGGAGCGATTGTCCGTCTATTCTTGCCCGATGGGCAGCCCAACTACCGGAAGGACAGAACATCTCCGGTTCAGTATTTTTAGACAATCCACTCCTATATTGACATGTTGGGATAGAGAAATCTTCCCAGAATACTCCGGGTTCGGAACGAGAAGGCTGTGAGCTGGGCTCACTTGAGGTCTCGCAGCAAAGAACGCGTTCTTCTGGGTGGGACATGGTGGATATCATTTTCAAGACACTGATTATTCCGGCAATCATCATCGCGGTCTTTTCAGCACAGTCTATGGGGCAAGAACCGAAATCCTCATGGGAAAGACATGCAAGACTGAACACACAGACGGATTATGATGCAAACGGCTCCACCTCAGAATCTTCGCCGCCCGCTTGGCTCGAAGATCTCCTGACCCGTGCTCCGACAGAAGTGACGGAAGACGCGCACGCTGAAGGCTCTCGAACCGACATCGACCCAAAGGGGGCCGAATCGACTGTTTCAGCGAGGCAAGCTCCAGTGCCCGAGGCTCCCCCGACTCAAGCTGCCGTGCCCCGGGAGACAAATCCCCTCTTTCACCAGCCGCCCGACATTCCGCCGCTTTACACATCCCCGAAGCTGGAAGGAGAAGGGGTTTGGACCGGAGAAGATATGCCCAGATCTGCCGATGGTCTACCTCTTGCCTACAAAACCGTGTACCGTCCCAGTGTGGAATTCCCGAATTCGACTGTGTACATGGCTCTATTTGATATGAAGCGGCTCAAGATCCGCCTTTTCATTGGACAGACGGAACCCGGCATATATCAGATTGCCAATCGGCCGGAAGAAGAAGAGCTGTCAAAAATCGTTGCGATTACCAACGCTATGTGGATGCAGCAGCACGCGAGGGGGGCCGGTGCAATATTCAGGGGACAGGTGATATACCCCATGGTCCCGGGGATGGCGACATTGGTTACCTACCTCGACGATTCAGTCGATGTCATCGAGTGGACGGATGAGATACCTGTTTCTCTGGTAAGGGACGCCCGGCAGTTACGGCATCTCATCGTGAAAGACGGAAAGCCGGTTGAAAAGATCGTCAAGAACGGCAAGATTACGGATGGAGAAATCGGTCTGGGCGGCTTTTTGATTGACGAGCAGGGTCGCAGCACGATGAGCAACAAGTATTGGTTTCTGGCCACCCGGACGGCTTTTGGAATACGGGACGACGGCAACATGGTTTTCGCGATGGGACACCATATCAGCACGAAAGATCTTGCCAAGGCCCTCGTGCTTGCAGGGTGTCAGAGGGCCGTTCACGGCGACGCCAACATTCATAATGCTGTCTGTAACTTCTATTTCAGGGACGACAAGGATAAGATCGTAAGAAGGGACAAACTTTCCCCTGGCCAATTAAACTACACCCTGAAACGATACGATCAGGGTTATGCCAAGGATTTCTTCGCCTTTTACGAAAAGTGACCAAAATAAGTAGATTGGTGGGGTACTGAATGTTCGAGACGATCAGAGGGACACTAGGCGCTTTCATCTAAGTCTGTCGCACCTGTTCGAGCAATTGCCTGAAATTTGAGGGGCCTGCGTGCAAAGCCCTTCGTGCATTCGCATCAAAGCCTTAATGCCGGTGCGCGATCAAACGGTGAACAATCAAGGAAATACAGCACGGATCTGACAAAGCCCAGATCCGTGGCACCTAAGACTCGTCTTGACTGGATGTTGGGTGCCACTGACCTGAGCACCATCATGGCGCCAGGTCGGTGCCATTTGCCATCGGCCCATTCTTACTTGCTTGAAAGCGAATCAGTATAAGGTCTTTGTCCCCTGATCTGAGCCCAGGGCACTGCTGCTCTCCCCCCTTTATTTCCACGGCGTTCCTACCTATACTATAACAAGCAAATAGGCGAGGCATTGGAGGAAGAATTGAAAGACGGCAGGCCGCGCATAATCATATTCTCAGGCAAAGGCGGAGTCGGGAAGACAACGGTGGCAGCGGCCACCGGGTTACGGTGTGCCGAGCGGGGTCTCAGGACAATAGTCATTTCCATAGACATCGCTCACAGTCTTTCCGACGCTTTTCAACTGGACACCGACCTCCATGACCACAACCGCGGGAAGCCGCGCAGCATTCGGGAAAATCTCTGGATTCAAGAAGTGGATATTCAAGAAGAGATCGACCACCACTGGGGAGAAGTATCAAAATATTTGGCCGCGCTTCTTGGATCGAGCGGTGTGACCGAGGTCCTGGCGGCGGAACTTGCCATAATACCCGGAATGGAAGATGTTGTGAGTCTGCTTTATATCAACCAATACTACCGGGAAAGCACTTACGACGTTATCGTGATAGACTGCGCACCTACAGGAGAATCTCTGAGATTTGTAGGTATGCCCACCACTTTGGAATGGTACATCAGGAAGGTCTTCAAGCTGGAACGCAGTTTAATGAAGGTGGCACGGCCGATAGCTAAACGGCTAACTGACATTCCTCTTCCGGAGGATACTTATTTTGCAGGCTTACAAGAACTCTTTCTGAGACTGGACGGCGTTGACAATGTGCTTCTGGACCGCGAAATAACTTCCATACGACTGGTGACCAATGCTGAAAGAATGGTCGTCAGGGAGACCCAGCGAGCATTCATGTACTTCTGTCTTTACGGCCTGGTAGTCGACGCGGTAATCGTCAACAAGCTCTTCCCGGAAACTTTGCAGGACGAATACTTCAAGGACTGGCTCGTAACCCAACAGAAGAGCCTCCAGCAGATAGACTCTACGTTCCATCCGGTTCCCACCTACAAAGTCAACATACATAGCGATGAAGTAGTGGGGTTGGAGAGGTTGTCCATGATGGGAAAAGCGATTTACGGCGAGACCGATCCCTCGGCGGTGCTTCACCGGGATAAGGTCTACGAAATCGAGAATTACAATGGAGACCTCGTTCTCAAGATCAAACTACCCCTTGTGAGAAAGGATTACGTGGACCTATTCAAAGAAGAGGGGGACCTGGTCGTCCGTATAGGCTCTTTCAAGCGACACGTATTCTTGCCCAGAATGCTCGCCCACAGACAGCCGGGAAGGGCATCCTTGGACAATAATGTGCTGGCAATCCACTTTCCGAAACCGATTGAAACGGGAGAACAACGATGAGTCCACTTTGGTTCTTCACCAGAGCAGCGGGGATGGCTTTACTTACAGTTGCAGGAATAACGCTGGTACTGGAGAAATTGACCCCCCGGCCTTCGGACCTGATAGCCGGGGCGATTCATTTTCGGAAGGGGATGAATGAATTTCAAAAGGGAGTTGCGACCATTTTTCTTGGTTCCCCGGCGCCTTCGGCCGAAGAGGCGGCTAAGGCACGAGAGGCCTCCCGAATTCCGATCGACTGAGTGCCGCTGACGGTGGACTTGAACGCAATAGTGTGCATTTCTTACGATTCTGCACTCTTCTTTTACATGTTCCGGCGTCGAAGTGGCATTAATGGTAAATCCATGCGCGAGGGGTGGTTTCTCCGCAGGACGGGTCTCGGTACTAATGACCGGGAAAGCGCTTAACGTTGTTCTGTAATTGGAAACTGCATGCTGTTCAGTTATCTTGTGAAAGGCTTTGTCATTGGGCTGTCGCTTGCTGTGCCGGTGGGGCCGATTGCTTTGTTGTGCATACGGCGAACATTGACCCGCGGGGCTGCGTCCGGAATATCCTCCGGGCTCGGCGCAGCAACGGCGGATGGAATCTATAGTTTAATAGCAGCTTTCGGAATCACCTTCATTGCCAACTTCCTTTTCAGCCACAACATTATTCTACGCGTCGTAGGGGGCGGGGTTTTGTGCTATATTGGCGTCAAGATATTCCTCTCTATCCCCGGGGAAAATTCCTCCTCGACCCAGGAGGATGGACTCGTTCACGATTACGTTTCCGCGCTGCTCCTCACCCTCACAAACCCTATGTTGGTTGTTGCGTTTGCAGCAGTATTTGCCGCGGCAGGTGTCGGATATCCCAAAGGGAATTATCTGGACACCGTGGTGCTCGTCGTGGGGGTGGTGCTGGGCTCGACGCTCTGGTGGCTGATCTTAAGCGGAGCCGCGGGTTACCTTCACGGTAAGATCGACAACAGGATGTTAAGACTTGCGAACCAAGTTTCCGGCACTATTCTTGCCGGCTTCGGCCTGATTGTGCTCCTGAGCCTTGCCTTCTGGTGTAACTAACTTGAACCGGGACCGATTTACCGGGCATTGCAACAGCGCGCTGCAAAAGGTCCGCAGCGACAAGTGGAGTTCAATGACGAATATGTACGAACAGGTCTACAAGGATATTTTGGATAATCTGTATGAGGGTGTTTATCTGGTGGACCGCGATCTAAGAATCACATTCTGGAACAGGGGTGCACAAAGAATCACTGGATTCTCGAGGGATGAGGTTATCGGAACCTCTTGCCGAGACAACCTCCTCAGTCATGTTGACGAGCTTGGTACGCCGCTTTGCGATAGCCCTCTGTGTCCAACCGAACGGGGCATGGCCATCGGGCCCCCGATTGAACAGATCTTATATCTTCGTCACAAAGAGGGCCATAGGGTTGCCGTATCCACAAGGGTTGCTCCCCTGAAAAATGCCGATGGCAAAATCGTGGGAGCCACACATTCTTTTACTGACAACCACGCGGCAGTTGAAGCACGGCGCCGAATTGAAGACCTGGAGAAGCTCGCTCTGCTTGATCCACTGACGCAACTTGGAAACAGGCGTCACCTCGAAATGCACTTAGAGAGCAGCCTTTCGGAGATGCACCGATATAGCCGGCGGTTCGGAACACTATTCATCGACGTAGACCGCCTCAAACAAATAAACGATCTCTACGGACACGATGTTGGAGACCGGACGCTCAGGATGGTAGCCACAACCATGTCCAACAGCCTGAGGTCTTCCGATTTCCTGGGACGATGGGCTGGGGACGAATTCCTGGCCATAACGATGAATATCCGCGCAGATCAATTACTTGCCATCGGAAACAAACTGCGTGCGCTTGTGGAACACTCCGCGATAAATCTCGGCCATGCCTTCGGTCGCGTGACGGTTTCGGTGGGAGCGACTCTTGCCGATACGGCAGACACCGTGGGTACCCTGTTAAAACGGGCGGACATACTCATGTACCGAAGCAAGGCTCGCGGAGGAAATTTTGTGACAACGGACTCTGCTTCCCAAATTGAAAATTATGAGGAACTTCCTCAAGAACCCGCAAGGTTCTTCCGGTAAACTTCCAGGTCCGAATCGGAAAACAGGACGAAAATAACTCGCTCCATCTCCGGAAATAGTTTGAGCTGAGCCAACGAGGTTTTCAGTGCTATTTTGGAAGCCTCCGTTATAGGGTATCCATAGGCCCCAGTGCTTATCGAGGGAAAAGCTAAAGAGTTGAGCCCGTTTTCGTGCGCCACCTCAAAGCACCTCCTGTAACAGCTTTCCAGTAACCTAGGCTCACCCGAGTTGCCACCTCTGTAGATAGGTCCGACGGTATGTATGACATGACGCGCCTTGAGACGGTAACCTCGGGTAATCTTCGCGTCGCCGGTTTCGCAGCCTCCCAGAGTGCGGCATTCGGCCAGCAATTCCGGCCCCGCCGCCCGATGGATGGCGCCGTCCACCCCTCCCCCTCCCAGCAGACTTTTATTGGCCGCGTTGACGATGGCGTCCACGTCCATTGTCGTAATGTCGTCCCGAACTAACTCGATCTTGTCTTTCATGGCTATTCCCTCACCTCACACAAGTACAGAGACATTGTTCCTTCAGTAAACCGGGCCCGTAGCCAAGCCTAAGGTTTCTTTTCAAAATTATACCAATTCGCGTTCAAAGTTAGAATGAAATCCCCTCTAACCTCCCTTTAATAAAGAGGGGAACAGGGGATTTTGAATGCGAATTGGTATAAATAATAGCGGTGCGCCATCAAACAAATGACAATCCCCGCGAGGATATGGTGGAACATCCCGCGCAGAGGGCCGGACTGCCTGTCCCGCGTTCCGCGGGATCGCCCCGGACTTCCATCCAGGCTATGTAGGGGCGGACCCGCGTGTCCGCCCAGGGCAGACACATAGGTCTGCCCCTACAATTGATGCCCGTGTACGCGGGCATGACGACAGGCAATCCCGAGCGGGCGGGACTGTCTCACTAAAAACACGATGTCACCTGTTTGAAAGCGAATTGATATAAGTAAGTGATTACGGCTTGATAAACATTGCAATTGACAGTTCGCCAAGACTAAGCAATGCTTCTGGTCTTAAGAAATACTTAATTCTCCACCTCAAGCAAGATTCCATGGCGCTTGAAATTGACATAGGACCAAGGATCAGACCACATCGGCCGGGCAATCGTTTGACCCTGAAACATCTCGCGAATAAGGTCGGCCGCACTGACGCGTATTTTTCTCAGGTCGAAAACGGCCGCGTTTCTCCCTTTAAAGCAAGCTTGAAAAGAATCGCCGGCGAGTTGCAAACGAAGATTACCGATTTTTTCGTGGAGAGCCGGGAAAGACGAACCGTAGTTCTCGGGCCGGGTCAGCGGATCACGCTGTCGCTGGAGAGATGGTATGCAGAAATTCAGTCGCTGGTCGTGAACCCCAAGGACAAACGAATGCACCCGTTTCTCGCTACCATTCGGCCTGGAGGAGGCTCCCACGGCCTTTACACCCACTTGGATGAAGAATTCGGCCTGGTTTTAAAAAGGGAGCTGGAGATCGACCTTAATGGTGCGCTCCATCGGGTCAAGAAAAATGAGAGCTTTTATGTATACATTCAGTAACAGCCGGAATTTGCGGATGGCTTCGTGGGGTGGGCTTTCTAGCCCGCCATTGAACCGGAGTTTCCTCGGCAGGCTGTCCCGCGCCTCTCGGGACTGCCCCACAAGACTGAATGGTTACGCTTTTATTACATTTTGTCCCAGCCTCATAGCTGGACCGATCCGGGCCAAGTGGACACCGTGGTGGTTTGGGTAATCAGTCCTCCCACGTTTTGATTCTGTGTTGGCCCCACTGGCGTGAATCCGGGTTAAGTCCTGTCGACTAAAGGTTTTCACACAAGAAAGGAGGGTGAGATGTATCGTAGAGCTGTCATAATAGTGGGAATTGCAGTGTTGGTCGGCCTGTTGTGCGGTATACCCGTCCAAGCCAAAGATGCTCAACCGTTTCGCATCGGCGTATCGGTCTCATTGACCGGAGTGTTTGGCAAGGACGGTAG
Organism: uncultured delta proteobacterium; assembly: GCA_963789265.1. Lineage (GTDB taxonomy): Bacteria > Desulfobacterota > Desulfomonilia > Desulfomonilales > Desulfomonilaceae > CAWBBA01. Next base: position 170,621 of record CAWBKB010000003.1, read on the forward strand.
TCTGGTAAAAGATGCCTATACTCTCTGGAAGGATACAGTGAATGCGAAAGGGGGCATAAACGGCCATCCGATTAAGCTTATTTTCTACGACGACAAGAGCGACAGTGCCACCGGAGCAAAGCTGACGGAACAGCTCATAGTCAGCGACAAGGTGGATCTGCTTCTTGGAGGATTCGGAAGCAACGCACTTTTCGCCGACAGTCCCGTAGCCGAGAAGTATGAATACCCACTGATCAGCGGAGGCGCAAGCTCGAACAAGCTGTTCGAACGAGGCTTCAAGTATTATTTTTCAACCTTGGGGAAGGCTACCGAAGAAGTTCGAGGCTGCGTTGATATGCTTGGAACCGTGAAGCCTAAACCCAAAACGGCCGCTATCATAGGCGCCGATATTTTGTTCACTTCGCTGGCCTGCGAAGGATTCAAGAAATATTGTAATGAAAACGGAATCAAAGTAATTCATTATGAGCTTTTTCCTATGGCCCTGGAGGACTACAATTCATTGCTTGCAAAAGTGAAGAATAAGAATCCTGACATACTCCTGGTGGGCTCTCATCTGCTTGTTGCGATGAAAACCATAAAGGCAATGAAAGAGATAGATTTCAGCCCGAAAGCAGTGGCATTCAGTTACGGACCAACCGTGCCGAAGTTCATCGAGGACCTGAAGGGTGATGCCGAATACGTCATAGCAGCTTCCGAGTGGACTCCCAATATGCCCTTCAAGGGCAAAGTCTTTGGATCTGCATCGGATTTCAACAAGCTCTACTTTGAAAAGTTCAAGAGGCATCCGGATTATGTGGAAGCTGCCTCCGCCGGTGGGGCTGTCGCACAACAGATGGTCGTTGAAGAACTGGCTCTCAAACCGCCCCTCACCAAGAAAGACCGGCAAGCGATCATGGAAAAGCTCCACACCGGCACCTTTGACACATTTTACGGGAAAATCCACTTTGGGCCTGACGGTGCCAACGTGGCCCACCCACCTGTGGCAGTTCAGATCCAAAATGGAAAGCTGAAAAACGTTTTCCCTCTGAATTACGCAGAATCCAAGATTTGGTATCCCTTCAAACCTTGGAAGAAGCGCTGAGGACTGAGTACAAACGGGAGACACAAATGGCTTTGCTACCTGAAGTCAGGCGGCATTACGGGAAATTGAAACTGCTGATCGACGGAGAGTGGGTGGATTCCAAATCCACCCACGTCCATGAAACTGTCAACCCGGCCACTGGAGAAGTTATCGCCGAATTTCCCACGGCCACCGAACAAGAAGCCAGAGCTGCAGTAGAGGCCGCCGGACGTGGCTTCGAAGCCATGAAGAAAATCCCCCTGCGCGAGCGCGCCAGGATGCTTTTCGACATGCGTCAGAGATTCGAGGAGCATTTTGACGAGCTGACCAGAGTCCTTACTCAGGATCATGGACGAACCATAAAAGAGTCCACCGGCTCAGTGCGTCGGGTGATTGAAAATATCGAATCAGCATGCTCCGCGGCTTATGGTATGGCAGCCCGTAACGAACATATTGACGATCTGGCAAACGGCATCGACATGTGGTTAACATGGGAACCTGTGGGAGCTTTCCTTATTGTCACTCCCGGAAACATCCCCATGCACGCATGGTCCTCCTTTGTCCCGTATGCCTTGGCAGCAGGCTGTTCGGTGGTGGTCAGCCCCAGCCGTCAAGACCCGGTCGCGGCTGAATACATAGCCCGGGTTGCTCTGGAAGCCGGTTGGCCCAAAGGGGCGATCAACTTGATTCACGGAGGCCGAGAAATCAACAAATATATCCTTCGGCAGCCGGAAATTCGGGGCCTGGGCTTTATCGGCTCGACATACGCCGGCTCGGAGCTTTTCAAGCTCTGCGGCGAACTCGGCAAGAATTCCTCCATCAACGGCAATGGGAAGAATACCGTGGTAATCATGCCGGACGTCGATATAGAGAACATCGTTCCTTATGTCCGCCAAGGATGTTTCGGCATGACGGGTCAGCGCTGCCTCGGCTCTGATAACGTGGTGGTGGTAGGAAACGTGTACAACGAATTCAGACGCCGATTCGCCGACGAAGCTCAAAGCATGAAGCTGGGTTATGGTTTGGATGAATCAACGGCAATGGGGCCGTACTGCACGGCAGCAGGTCGAGACAAAGTCGCCGCGTGGATTCAACGGGGCCTGAATGAGGGTGCGGCCATAGTTCATGATGGGCGAGTTTTGGGGCCGGAAATGTCTCGTGGCTTTTTCATGGGGCCCACTATCGTCGAGAATATTCATCCAGATATGGAAGTCGCGAAAGAGGAGGCCTTTGGCGCGGTCGCCGGCCTTATTCGCGCAGAGAGTCTCGAGCAGGTGATCGAGTGGATCAATACCAAGACCGATTTGGGTCATTCCGCTTGCATCATGACGGAAAGCGGGCGACAGGCGCGGAAGTTCGCGCGGGAAGTCAACGTAGGCAATGTGGGCGTCAATGTTGGTGTTCCTCAGCCGTACGCCTTCTTCCCGCTTGGTTCGAAGCGGAAGTCTTTTCTCGGAGGGGCCAAAAGTAGGATGGCATCGATGAGGCTCTTTCTGGATGAAAAAACGGTGACCGCGAGGGTGGGTTTGACTTCACCCTTCACTCAGGTGAGACATAGGCGCTAATTTAAGGGCAATTTCGCCGCCCTCAAGGTCCCCCTTTTCTAAAGGGGGATTAAGGGGGATTTCCAATGGGTTATCCAAAAATACTCACTACCCTTCTTCACAAAAAAGGGGTACAAATCGGCAAGTAGGCCCGCAACCCTTCATAAGGAATACGGTTCAACTTGTGTACGGCGTAGCCGGCAGGGACGTCGGCCCTACTATAACGCGGTATACCGGCCGCCGCGCCGGTTACAAAATCTGAACCCGATTCCGTCGTGTTATAAAACATGAGCACTGTCTTACTCCAAGCAATTATAAACGGGCTGCTCCTGGGCGGAGTTTATGCCGCCTACTCAGCGGGCTTTTCCCTGATTTTCGGGGTCATGGGCGTGGTGAATCTGGCCCACGGCGAATTGGTAATGCTGGGAGCCTTCACTTCCTATTGGATGTTCATATACCTGCATATAGATCCCTACTGGACAATTCCCTTCGCCATGGCCTTCTTGTTCGTATTCGGTTACCTGGTGCAGAAATACATAATAAATCGCGTCATTGAGCAGCCGCACATAATGAGCTACATTCTGACCTTCGGCATTCATCTTATGGTGGCCAATCTGGCCGTAAAACTCTGGACGCGTGATTTCAGGTCTGTGACCACTTCCTACTCAGGATTGAACGCAGCCTTTTGGGGCCTTAACGTGCCCTTATCCAGGCTGATCACTTTTTGCTTGGCAATTCTGGTTGTCACGTTATTGTGGTTTTTTTTGGCCCGTACTGAAACCGGACGCGCAATCCGCGCTACCGCTATGGACAAGGACGTTGCGCGGCTCATGGGGGTCGACATCCGAGAGATCTATGCCGTTACCTTCGGAATTGGAGCCGCCATCACAGGGTTGGCAGGCGCTTCGATGAGTCCGTTTGTGATCATATTTCCGGAGATGGGCCTGCAGTACACAATAATCGCGTTCTGCGTGGTAGTCCTGGGAGGCATGGGCTATATGCCCGGGGCGCTGTGCGGGCGCGTTGATCCTCGGTGTGGCCCAGTCCCTGACCGCGACCTATCTGACCGCCGGACTCTCCGTGGCTATTACCTTTTTGATCCTATTTTTCATGTTGATCTTTCGACCCACCGGCATTGTGGGCAAAGGTCTCGTCACATAAAGCCCCCGCCGGCGATAAATCGGTCCGTGGCTTCCTGAATCAGATTCGCCTCGATAGGTCAATGAAAAAATTTTGGATATTCTTCATTTCTCTTTCTGCGGCAGTGGCTCTGTTTCCACTGGTAATCACTTCTGAGTACGCTGTGCGCGTCGCGGCCATAGTGCTCCTCTGGATCGGTATGGCCGGCTGCTGGAATCTCATGAGCGGCTACACGGGCTACATTGATTTCGGGCCTGTGGTCTATTTCGGTCTGGGCTCATACGCCACAGCCATTCTAATGACCAAGTGGACGCTCCCGTTTATCCCGTCGGTCATCATTGCCGGAATAACGGCTGCCATCATCGCCATCCCAATAGGTATTCCGACCTTGCGTCTCAAAGGCGCCTATTTTGCCATCGCTACCCTAGCATTCGCCGAGACGATGAAGGAGGTCGCCCTAGAATTCGATAGGACATTCGGCGTGACTTTTTTCGAGGGGAGTAATGGCATTACCCTGCCTCTGAGCCGTCATACCAACCTGTTTTTCTTCTATTGTATTCTGGCAGTCACATTCGTGATTGTGCTGCTCCACTACAGCATCGAGCATTCAAAATTCGGGTACGGGCTCAAGGCCATTCACGAAGCTGAGCTAGCCGCAGAAATTGCCGGAGTAAACACCACATGGCTAAAACTGAGGGCGTACGTGACCAGCGCGTTCTTTCTCGGATTATTAGGCGGCATCGAAGCCTATTGGATCACGTACATTACACCCGAAGACGTTTTCAACGTTCACAAGACAGTGCAGATGGTCATTATGACCCTGCTCGGAGGCATGGGTACGTTTCTAGGACCCATCGTGGGCGCTTCCTTTTTGACTCTCCTGTCGGAGTACTTGGGTGCCACGTTTGTGGAAGATTACATGATCCTGGTGGGAGCCATTATCATTATCATCATTCTCATTATGCCCAAGGGCATAATAGGAACGATAAAGGATCGGAGCGGCATTCGCTTCATTTGACGGACGTGCTGACGGCTTTTCACAAAATGTTACTGTTTACCCGAACTTTGTGACCGGCATCCCACGTCTCGCGGGACCGGTCCTACCGGGCTCACAGTAGAGCCGGCGTCCTTGCCGGCCAAGCCAAAAACTGGGTAAACCGTTTTCCCGCTGAACGGTTATCACAAAATGTTCCATGCAGGGTCGGTTCATGGTTATTCTTGAGTGCAGCAATATCACCAAGCGCTTCGGATCTCTGACAGCCGTTGAGATGGTGAGCTTTTCCCTTAACCGGGGGGAGATCCTGGGCATGATCGGCCCCAATGGAGCCGGAAAAACTACGCTGTTCAATTGCCTAATCGGCGTCTACCGTCCGGATCACGGCCGAGTCCGCTTCAATGATCTCGACACAGTAGGGATGAGGCCCTACCGAATCTGTCGGCTGGGAATGGCCAAGACATCTCAAATCATGGAACCATTTCGGGCCATGACGGTGTTCGAGAACGTCCTGGTTGGCGGACTTCACGGCGGACAGCTCAATATGTCCCAAGCCAAGCGAGAAACCGCAAGCGTCCTGGAACTGGTTGGGCTATCCGAACACAGCAACAGGCCTTCCACTTCCCTCTCCGTTCCTGCTCGAAGGCGTTTGGAGTTGGCGCGGGCTCTGGTTACCGGTGCACAGGTGCTGCTTTTAGACGAAAATATGTGCGGGCTTAACCCACACGAAATCGACGAGGCCCTGGTACTCTTGCGCAAGATTCGCGATTCGGGAAAATCGCTTATAGTTGTCGAACACATCATGCGAGCGGTTATGGGTATATCGGACCGGATCATCGTGCTGAACTACGGAGCCAAGATAGCAGAAGGCACGCCCCGCGACGTGGTTAACGACGAGCAAGTCATACAAGCTTATTTGGGCGCCAAATCCTCTTCCGGCTCGCTGGCATAGGACCCGAACGGCATGAATCAGGTGCTCTTGAAAATCAACCGGATCAACGTTTCTTACAAAGATGTTCAGATATTGCATGACGTAAGCCTCGAAGTAAGTAGGGGAGAAATAGTCACCGTCATCGGCCCCAACGGAGCTGGAAAGAGCACGCTCATGAATACCGTGGTCGGCTTTTTGCACCCGGGAACGGGATCGATCAGCTTTGGCAGCCGCTCCATTCAGCGTGAGCCGCCGGAAAAAGTAGTTCAGCTCGGTCTCACCATTGTGCCCGAGGGGGCTCGAGTCTTTTCAGAGATGAGTGTCATAGACAATCTGAAAATGGGTTCGTACGTAAAAACTGCGCGCGTGGAAAGAGAGAAGACTCTGGGAGAGGTATTCAGCTTCTTTCCAAGGCTGCATGAACGCATGCACCAGAAAGCCGGGACCTTGAGTGGAGGCGAACGACAAATGTTGGCAATCGGCCGGGCCCTGATGTCCAGACCGTCATTGTTGCTGCTCGACGAACCCTCCTTGGGGCTCGCACCCATCCTGGTGGCCAAGGTTTTCGAGACGGTCAAGAAAATTGCAGCCACTGGTCTGACTGTGCTGTTGGTGGAGCAGAATGTTCACGCTTCGTTGGAACTGGCGGATCGTGGGTACGTGCTGGAAAACGGCCGCGTTATAATGGAAGGGCCCAGCTCGGGACTTATGAGTAACGCGCACATCCGAAAATCATATCTCGCTATATAAGAGGACATTCTTCATGGACGAAAATCCTCAGGAAATTGTCACACCTTTCGTTACGATCACCTTTACCGTGAACGGAAAGCGTGTGGAGATTGATGTGAGACCTTGGGACACAGCTCTTGCGGTGCTTAGAGACCAATTGGGCCTGAAGGGTACCAAGGAAGGCTGCGGTATCGGTGAATGCGGCGCTTGCACTATTCTGGTGGATGGGCTCGCTGTGGACTCGTGTCTCATGTTGGCTCCAAAGTTGGACGGCAAGAAAGTGGAAACGGTTGAAGGGCTTCGCCAGGGCGAGACTCTCCACCCGCTCCAAGAAGCCTTTGTGGCCCGGGGCGCGGTTCAATGCGGGTATTGCACGCCCGGCATGCTTATGTCCGCTAAGGCCCTTCTGGATCAAAACACGAGCCCGGATCGCAAGGAATTGGTAGGGGCGCTTGCCGGCAATTTGTGCCGCTGTACCGGCTACGTTCAAATCATGGAGGCAGTTGAAGAGGCGGCGAAAACGCTGCGTGAAACCAAGACGTCATCGTAGCGAAGAACAGTGAATTCATGAGATCCCACTTTGAATACGTGCAGCCTCGCTCCTTGAAGGAAGCTCTAGCCTTTCTCGCCGAACGCGGCTCTCAAACTTCTGTACTTGCCGGTGGAACCGATCTGATGATTGCCGTCAGAAATGGGGACATAGCAGCCGGATACGTGATGGATGTTTCCCAACTCGACGAGTTGCGGAAGCTCGAAACGGCAGACGGGGTCCTTTGGGTCGGAGCGGCTGTAACCTACACTGAAATCATTAGCAGCCCTCAGATAGCTCAATGCGCGCCGATACTGGCCGATGCCGCCGGGTATGTAGGCAGTGTTCAGATCCGCAATGTGGGAACCCTTGGCGGAAATGTTGCCAATGCCTCGCCGGCTGCGGACAGCGTGCCGCCTATGATGGTCCATCGGGCTCGTGTGCATATTCAGTCTGTCTCGTCGGAACGACAAGAGCCTTTAGAAAACGTTATCGTCGGGCCGTACCGCACCAGCCTGAGACCCGATGAACTCATAACCGGATTTGCTCTGGAGCCCTTGGGAGACGGGTACAACTGGAACTTTCAGAGGATCGCCAGGCGCAGGGCCCTGTCTGTGGCGAGAATCAACGCGGCGGCAATAGGACGGCTGGACTCAAGAGGCAAGGTAGACGACTTGCGGCTTTCGGTTGGATCCATTACCCCCGAGCCTTCGAGAATGACCGCAGCGGAAGAACACTTGAAAGGAGAGGCCCCGAATCTCTTGCTCATACAAGAGGCTGCCGAAAAGGTATCGAAGGAGATGGTCCACAGGAGCGGAATGCGCTCTTCGACTGAATACAAACGTCCGGCCGTAGAGGGACTGGTAATAAAGGCGCTAACCGAGCTATTTATCAAGCAGGGTTCCGATGCATAAGGAAATCTTGAAGACTGTTGGTACAAGCGTTCAAAGAGTGGGAGCCTTGGAGCGGGTCACAGGTGAAGCTTCATTCGCCGCCGATCGGCATATCGAAGGCGCATTATCGCTTATGGCAGTCCGAAGCGATCGGCCCCATGCCCGAATTGCCGGCATCGACCTGTCCCGGGCTTTGGAAGTACCCGGTTGCCTGCGCATCTTCACAGCGCGTGACATTCCCGGGCGCAACCGTCTCGGTATCATCACTAAAGATCAACATCTGCTGGCTGAACACAAGGTGAGATGCGTCGGCGAACCCATAGCCTTGGTTGCTGCCGAAACCCCAGAGGCTGCACAACGAGCGGTTGAGTCGGTACGAGTTCTTACGAGAACTTGCCGCCCGTTTTCGATCCGGAAGAAGCGTTGAGGCCGGGAGCACCACTGATTCACGAAGGCGGGAATTTGCTTGGCAGACGAGTGGTAAAACGCGGCAATCCCGATGCTGCTTTCAATAAGGCCGATGTGGTCATAGAACGCATTTATACCACGCCATACATCGAACATTCATACCTGGAACCGGATGCAGGGCTCGCCTACGTGGCCCCGGACGGAACGCTTGTAATCCACGCGTCCACTCAGAATCCTCATTATGACCAAAAAGATGTCGCGGACTTGTTGGGGATAGAAGAGAGCAGGGTAAGAGTCCTACAGACAGCAACCGGCGGCGGGTTTGGTTCGAAGTTGGACCTGAACGTGCAGGGCTTCGTCGGGTTGGCGGCGTATCTTTTGAACAGGCCCGCGCGCATGGTTTACACGAGAGAAGAGGCCTATCTGTGTACCTCAAAACGCCATCCCCTTAAAATTTACTACAAGAGCGCCGCGACCCGGGACGGCAGGCTTATTGCCGCGAACATACGAATTATCGGTGACACAGGGGCCTATGCGTCTTACGGGTTGGCAGTAGTCACACGTACAGCGGTTCACTCCACGGGTCCGTACGAAATTCCGAATCTCTATTGTGAATCGCTGTTCGCGTACACCAACAATCCCATGGCTGGAGCCATGAGAGGCTTTGGTGTCCCTCAAGTGGCCTTCGCGCACGAATCGCAAATGGATATACTCGCCGAAGAGCTCGGCCTAGATCCACTGGAAATACGGCTAAGGAATTGCTATCGGATCGGTTCCCTTACAGCCACAAAACATGAGCTTGCGGCAAGTGTCGGTATAAGGGCCACGCTGGATGCAGTAGCCTCCTACTATCACAGGAGCATAGAAGATAGGAAGGCTGCTGCCGAGCCGCACATGCGGAGGGGAGTCGGCCTTGGGTCCATGTTTTTCGGCATCGGCAACACCGGCGTACAAAATCCGGCTACCGCACACATAGAATTGACCGAGGACGGGCGCGTAACCTTATTTTCCGGTGCTGCGGACGTGGGGCAAGGTTGCTCCACGGTGCTTACTCAAATCGCCGCGGAGGAATTGCGGCTAAGCCCTGAAGATATTCGACTGGTGGCGGCAGACACCCTGCTCACTGCTTCGGCCGGGGCTTCCTCAGCCAGCCGTCAAACGTATATTTCCGGTAACGCCGTTTTGGAGGCTGCGAAAAAACTGAAGGATGTGCTACTGACCGAGGCGGCCATGATTCTCAGGATCGACCGCGCAGACCTGGCACTAGAGGCCGGTCGCGTCTATTCACAATCCGAGCCGGCAAAGGCTGTCTCATTTGAGCGCATCGCCCGGCGCGCACGTCGCACCGGGCTGCCCCTAAAATGGCAAGGATATTTCGATCCCATCACGACTTCTTTGGACTCCGAGACGGCTGAAGGAATCCCGTACGCGACCTATGCTTTTGCCACTCATGTCGCAGAAGTTGAAGTGAACATGCTGTCGGGCGAAGTGCGAGTTTTGAGAATCGTTGCAGCTCATGACGTCGGCAAGGCGATCAATCCGCGGAACGTGCACGGCCAGATTCACAGTGGAATTGCAATGGGGCTCGGTTTTGCCCTGATGGAGGAATTCATTCCCGGAAAGACTGAATCCATGAAGGATTATCACATACCTTCCTGCGCCGACATGCCGGAAGTGGTTTCCATTATTGTCGAAGACCCTGAACCTACCGGTCCTTTCGGGGCGAAAGGTGTGGGAGAGCCTGCACTTATCCCGACGGCTCCTGCCATATTGAACGCCATTGCGGATGCACTGGGCGTCCGAATCTACGATCTGCCGGCTAACTTGGAGCGGGTCCTTAAAGCTGCTTCGACCGTGAAACAGGTCCATAACCAGAGCGCTCTCGAACAAGCAACAATCTTGGAAAGAAGTTAGTAGGACGGGCATCTTGCCCGTCGTCATCCCCCGTTCGCGGGCTTCCAGGAGCTGCCTGAGCGTTGCTCTCAAACCGCCGGCACGGAGAAAGTGTCTCAAAACTATTTTGATGCCTGGAATCGTGCTACGATGTCAGCCCGGCGCTGAAGCACCAGGCTACTTTCTGTCGCCCCGATGGGGCTTAAATGCAAGCGTCCCGCAGGGACTGCAGATAGTAGCCCGACAATTCATTGCCGGGAAAAGCGAGCATCGTGCTACGAATTTCATTCATGGTTTGTTTTTGAGACAGTTTCCGGAGGCCGGCGCTACCTCCCAAATCAGGTCCGAGGTGACATGCGACGGGCAAGATGCCCGTCCTACTGAAAAGCGAACAGGTTAAAACCGTGTGGCGCGCGGCCGAACATATTTGCCACAAAGGAGGGCTCATGCCAGGCACTCTCATTAAGGGTATAGGGACACTCATAAGCGGTGACATCAATAACCCCATCCTGAATGCAGACTCGATATTTGTTTCGAAAGGCAAGATCAACAAGATCGGAAAAGCGGTGGATCTTGAAAAGCTTGAGCCGGAAACCGTCATTGATGCTTCCGGAAGCACCATAACCCCCGGCCTAATCGATTCCCATTGCCACGTCGTCTTTGGCGACTATACCCCGCGGCAGCACCAGGTTGGTTTCCTGGAGAGCGAGGTCCACGGCGGCGTCACAACGATAATATCAGCCGGTGAAGTTCACTTGCCCGGCAGGCCCAAAGACCCGGCTGGAACCAAGGCACTTGCAATCCTTGCCGCCAAGTCGTTTGCCAATTTCAGACCCGGTGGCGCAAAGATCCTCGGAGGTTCGGTGATCTTGGAAAAGGGGCTGACCGAAGAGGATTTTGCAGAGATGGCACGTGAGGGCGTGAAAGTGGTCGGCGAAATCGGCCTGGGCTCGGTCAAATTCCCGGAAGATGCGGCTCCTATGGTTAAGTGGGCCAAGAAGCATGGGATGGTGGTGCTGATGCATACCGGAGGCACTTCCATCCCCGGCAGCGACACTGTCACAGCGGCTCACGTGATGGCAACGGACCCGCACGTCGCCTGCCACGTCAATGGAGGGCCGACAGCGGTTTCTCCCGAGGAAATCCGTAAGCTAATTCAGGAGACCTCGTACGTTTCTCGAGTTGGTGCATTGCGGCAATCCGAAAGCGATGCTTGAGGCCCTGAACCAGGGATTGAAGCACAACGCACTGCCCCGATTCATCATCGGAAACGACGCACCGTCGGGGACCGGGGTTGTGCCCCTTGGTATTTTGAGGGTGATCTGTATGGCCGCTTCTCTGACCGACGTCAGGGCCGAGCAGGCTCTCTGTATGGCCACAGGGAACACCGCCAGGGTGTTCGGCCTCAATACCGGCTTCGTGCGTGAAGGTTCTGGCCGCGGACCTGGTAGCAATGGATGCTCCTATGGGCTCGATCGGCGCGGACGCGTTACAGGCCATCGAGGCCGGCGACGTGCCCGGAGTTTCCATGGTGATGATCGACGGCAAGATAGAAGTGAAAGTCAGCCGAAATACCCCACCGGCAGTGAGAAAAGCCAAGGTGGCTTGATGAGAGCTTGTTTGTCAGCGAAGAGAATCGGGTATACACATGCAGGTAATCATTGAAAAGTGCAAGGGGTGCGGGGCCTGCGTTCTGGATTGCCCGCAGCAAGCAATATCTTTAACCAAAAGAAAAGCTGTAATTGGGGATGCATGCTCTCAGTGCGGCGCATGCCTCAAAGTTTGTCCCGAAGAAGCAATATTCTCTGAGGACGCGCCCTCTCCGGGGGCCGTAACCTGTGAAGCCTGCCCCATTCGATGCCGCATCAAAGAGGGGTACACCGGTGCCTGCCAGCGGTTCATGAATCGCGGCGGCACTCTTGAACGGACCATTTCTCTTCAGACTTACGAAGAGGTCAAGCATCTGGTAGGACCCGATTGGGAGCCCGCGATTCGGCGGCCGCTAATCACCGGTATCGGCGCGGGAACAACATACCCCGATTGCAAGCCGGCACCTCACATCGTTCAGTCAAAAGCTGATGGAGTGGACGTCGTCACTGTAGTCACCGAAGCCCCGCTGAGCTATTCCGGCATAAAGTTGAAGGTGGATACCGATTCGACCATCGGGCAAGAAGGAGCGGGCATATTCTTTAGGAAGAAAAAGGTCGGACATCTCACCACCGAGGAATACGGATCGAAAATCCTCTCCATAGGTGGGGCTAATCTACTCACCAGCGCCGACGGTCTCACTGTGGCGAGGCTGATATCCGACCTCTCTAATCGCAAGATGGTCAAACTACGTATTGAAGAAGGTAGCCGACTCGAACTTCAGGTGGGAAACCACCCGGTCATTGATGGAAAGGTGGACGAAGTGATGCGCGTCGGTTGCGGGAGTGCTACTCTGGGGCTGTTTGCTAACATTTTCAAAGACGTAGCCGACGAAGTCATAGTGCTGGACTCCCACCTCACAGGTTTGATGAGCGAACACGCGGCCGGGCTGTATGTGGGTGCGCGACCCAGCGGCATAAAGCTGCGCTTCAAACAGAGCACGCCAGGCAGGTATTTCGGCGATCACGGCAAAGGCTGGGGCGGCACTTCGATAGTTGACCCCAGGGAGGTCATAGAATCGATTGATATGAACCTGGCTAGATCGGGAATGAGAATTCTCATCACTGAAACTACCGGCCGCAAGGCGGCTTTCCTGGAGCTGAATGCGGACGGAAGTCTGAAAGAGATTGCCATTACTCCAGACGCTCAGAGGGCTGTGGGAGAACTGGCTGCCACGTGCCAGGAATCAAGAGTTTCCGGTATATATTGCGGCGGCTCGGGAGGAAGCGCTCGGGCAGGCGTAACGCGTTATCCCATAAAGCTTACACGTGCTGTGCATTCCATGAGGGCGCGCTTGACTGTTGGCGGAGCCCCTACATTCGTGCTTCCCGGAGGCGGCATAAATTTCATGGTAGATGTTGAAAAAGTCATGCGCGGAGCGTTCACCTGGGTTCCAACACCCGCTACAGTTTGCCCGATTGAGTACACCATGACTCTCGAGGACTTCCGCACCATCGGTGGCCATCTGGAAGCCATGAAGCCGTTTGTTCCAAAGGAATAGAGTGCCGAACCATTGGGAAAGCCGGATTTTTACGCTGGGGGATGGCACGGTTCTCGTCGAATGCGGACCCATGCGCATGTTTATTGAAGGATATTCGCAGGGGGCCAGTCAACCACAAATTTGTCTCAGAGGTGCGCAGGAAGCAATCAAGTTCCTGGAACAAGTGGCAGAGCATAGGGCGGAGATTCTGACTCCTGCCCTATGGCTGCCTCCACCGCCGACAGATCTTTTGATTCATGAAATGTGGAAAGCCGCGCGTGAGATAGGGGACGAGGATCTCACTCCTATGGCAGCGGTGGCGGGCACTATTGCGGATGCAACCGCGGATTTCCTTGCAATTCACCATCTGACCAAAATCGTGGTAAACAATGGTGGGGATGTGGCGGTGCGCTTGGCGCCCGGAGAAGAGGTGGTGGTGGGAATCCGGCCTGATGTGAACGGCACGCAGGTTACGCGCAGGGTTCTAATTACCGCTGAAATGAATATTGGCGGAATATGCACGAGCGGGCTCGGGGGTCGAAGTTTTACTCGCGGAGTGGCTTCCGCGGCTACCGTCTTCGCCCCTCGAGCTTCAGTGGCTGACGCGGCTGCAACGGCGGTGGCCAACGCCACATACTTTCATGGCCCTGCAGTTCATAGGTGCAGAGCCGACTTGATCGATCCCAACACTGATCTGCTAGGAATACAGATCACCACTTCGGTGGGAGAACTGACAGGCAACGAGATCCACAGGGCTCTGAAGCAGGGTGTCAAACGCGCCGAACAACTGGTACAACGCGATATTATCGTGGGAGCTTGTGTGGCAGTTAAGGGCCGAATGGAGTGCACCGCGAGTTTCGACCGATAAAGTCTTCTCAATTCTTCGTCTGTTGGACCTGCCAATATGAATAGGAGTAAAGAATATGGAAACAATGCAGGTGAAAACAAAATCGCGAATTGAGTTCGTAGACATCACATCTCGTGTTAAGGAAGCAATCTCGAAGAGCGGAGTCAAAGAAGGCGTCGCTGTAGTATATGTTCCCCACACTACGGCGGCGGTCACTATCAACGAGGCCGCGGATCCTGCTGTCGTTCAGGACATAGGGGAAAAACTCTCCCAATTGGTTCCCCATGACAAGTCCTATCGGCACACGGAAGGGAATGCCGACGCGCATATAAAGACCACTCTCGTGGGGAGTTCGGTGCATTTGATCATTTCCGACGGGTCCACGGTTCTCGGAACATGGCAGGGTGTATTCTTTTGCGAGTTCGACGGTCCCAGAAACACGAAGGGTTTTGGTCAAGATTCAAGCTGATTAGAAACGATCATCGGATGCTATGGATCGCCGCAAATGACACCGTGTTTCCGGTGGGACAGTCCCGCCTGGGGCGGGATTGCCTGTTGTCATGCCCGCGTACGCGGGCATCAATTGTAGGGGCAGACCTATGTGTCTGCCCCGGGCGGACACGCAGGTCCGCCCCTACATGACCCGGATCGGAGTCTGGGGCGATCCCGCGGAACGCGGGATAAGCAGTCCCGCGTTCCGCGCGGGCCCGGGTACGCGGGCATGACGGGATGTAGGGGCGGGTTTGAAACCCGCCCCTACCAGAAACACGGTATCACTTGCTTGAAAGCGAATTGGTATCTGAGGATGAAGTGTGACTGAAACGGTGGAAATCTTCACTGATGGAGCGTGCAAGGGCAATCCAGGCCCCGGTGGCTGGGCCGCGCTTCTGCGATATAAAGGGGTCGAAAAGGCGATGAGCGGCGGCCAGCGCAATACGACGAACAACCGGATGGAAATAATGGCAGCCCTCATGGCCCTCGAGACGCTCAAACGTCCGTGCAAGGTTACAATCACGACTGATTCCCAATACCTGATGAAGGGGATCACTGAATGGCTCAAGAACTGGAAGAAGCAGGATTGGATGACGTCACAGAAAACTCCGGTCAAGAACGCAGACCTATGGAAGCGCTTGGACGAGGTTGCATCTCGCCACGAAGTCCAGTGGAGGTGGGTGAAGGGGCACAACAACCATAACGAGAACGAGAGGGCCGACGCTCTCGCTCGAAACGAAATAAAGAAGTTTCTTAGAAGTTGACCGCGAGAAACCGGTTGAGTGTGCCGGCAGGCGACTCAACTCCAGCCAGCAGCCGCGGCAGGCAATACCCGCTATTTCACGTTTCAACTCTGATTCTGGTTCGCTCTCAAATAAGTGAGAATCGCCAAGTAGCGAACGGCACCGACCTGGCACCATAACGGTGCTCAGGTCAGTGGCACCCAACGTCCATTCATGAGGTACTGGGTGCCATCCCGCGTCCCGCGGGAGGCTTTGTCAGATCCGTGCCGTATTTGTCGTTTGATCGCGAATTGGCATGAGCTCTTGGCTAGGACCGGCACAATTGGCAGAAATCCTGGTCTGGTGGGTTATGGGACAGTTTGTTGACAGAGAAAATGGTGAGGGGTAATTTCAAGGGTTGTGAAAATCCGATCTTGATAGAGGTGTACATTGTCTGTAGGCTCGGGTAAAATAAAGTGATATCGCGCAGTCATCGTCTGCTTATTGATTCGATTCTGCTGGGCGTGGTGGGAGCGCTAAGCGCCCAGGTCTTCATGTTTCTCTTGCACGCTAGCACTCATTTGTTCAGCGTCTGGATCGCAGGATATGTTCCCCCTGGATTGCCTGAAGAGGGCGGCGTGCTCATCGAAAAGATCGGTGCCCATTGGCTTTGGTATATCCCAATCATAACAACGTTGGGTGGCTTAATCTCCGGAATTTTGGTGTTCAGCCTGGCTCCTGAGGCTGAGGGTCACGGCACGGACGCCGCTGTCAAAGCGTATCATCAACGGGGAGGGTTCATCCGGGCTCGGGTCCCGTTCTTGAAGATGCTGGCTTCCGCAATCACCATTGGTTCAGGGGGCTCTGCTGGACGAGAAGGGCCGACGGCATTGACGAGCGCCGGGATTGGAGCTATCTACGCCGGTCTTTTCAAGCGTTCCGATGAGGACAGGCGTCTGCTGGTTCTGATAGGCATGGCCGCAGGACTCTCCGCGATCTTCCGTTCGCCGATAGGGTGCGCTGTCTTGGCCGTCGAGGTGCTCTACAGTGAGATGGATTACGAGTCTTCCGCCTTATTCTACGCCATGTTCGCGTCAGTGGTGGCCTATGTTCTCAATGGAGTTTTCGTAGGCTGGCACCCGTTGTTCAAGGTACCTCCGCATCTGGGCATCAACAGCGCTGAAGACTTTCTTTATTATCTGGCACTCGGACTCGCCAGCGGACTCATTGCAACCCTATTGCCGATGATGTTCTACGGCATTCGGGATTTATTCAAGCTGATCCCGTTGCCTCCCCATGTCAAGCCCGCCATCGGCGGGCTCGGAGTTGGATTGATGGCGCTGGTGGTACCCCAGGTGCTTGGAGGAGGCTACGGTTGGATTCAAGAGGCCATTAACGGACGTCTAACAGGAGAACTGCTGCTCACGTTGGTATTCGCCAAGGCCCTGGCTTTTTGCTTCACCGTTTCCTCTGGGGGATCCGGGGGAATCTTCGCGCCATGCCTTTTCGTCGGAGCAATGCTCGGAGGATTCCTGGCCCAAGTCTTCGGTCAGCCCCCCGCAGGATTCGTTGTCGTGGGAATTGTGGCGGTCTTCGGAGCTGCAGCGAGAGTTCCGTTCGCAACCCTGCTGATGGTTGTAGAAATGACAGGCGGCTATGAGATGCTGGTACCTGCGGCGGCAGCCGTTGCCGTAAGCTACTTTGTGCAGTACCAGCTATCCTCGCCATTGAAGTACCGGAAGCATGTACGAGGCCCAGGTACCGACGAGGGCTGACTCGCCAAGTCATCATGCGGAAACGTTGGAAGTGGCTTGCAGGCTGCTGCGAGATAGACAGGTCCCTCCCGATACAATGGTGGATCGTATGAATCTCCTCGATCTCCTGGAGTCGGGTATCCCTGTGGATCTCTCTTACGGCAGGAACCTGGACATCGTGAAAGTTACAATGGACAGCTCTTGCGTCGGCATGCCTCCTCAATCGGTTATGCTCGTAGACCCGGGCAAAGATGCTGAGGTGGCTGCCATAGTCCGCGCGGGAGCGGTGCTGATACCCCAGCCCGACACGGTATTACAGGCTGGAGATCGGTTGCTGGTCGTGGAGCACCCTGGTATTCAGTGCGAAGTTCCGGGTCTCACAAGCAGGCAGGCTAAATAGGCCAATTCACAACGAAGTAGCCAAGTGGAATGGGAATCGCGCCGGCGCCTGCGGCCAAGGTCTCGTTTCCAAAGGGCAACAAATCAGAGGTGGGGTCCGAATAGGTGCGGGCTCACGTTGAAGAGCCTACGCCGGAGTTCGTTACGCAAAACGTATTTGCGGCCTCGCACTGATGCCGGAGTCGATTTGATCCCTTTGTGTCCGAGCGAAGTAATCAGATCGGGCACGTTGCCGGCAATTCTTGTCTCAGAGGAAACCGGGAGTGACCACGGCTCGATCCTCTCGAAGTTGGTTGCGAGTTGCTGAACCCCTCTCCATTCGATCCCTGTTGGAACTAAGCCGTCTTGGGCTGTAATCTTGTCCAGCAAAACCAGTTCACGCCCCGACCTCTTGAACAACAACAGACTGTTGTGCGGGGATGGTTCACGCTGCCTCTGGCTGTCGCCGCAGAGAAATCCCTCGGGCGTGGCGACCGATTGTTGATTCACATGAGAGAGACGATCATAGGCATAAGGATAGAGTCGCCAAGCACCTAGAGTGCGATCTCCATAGAGCATTTGGATCAGTTCGGCCAAGCCGTTCTCTCTGCGAATGACCTCCGCACGCTTGTGGGTGCAGGCGAGGTCGAGAAATACGAAATTGGTGCCGGATTTCACGGCAGGAACTCGGCTTATCAAGCTTCGCAAGAGATCGTTGCGGATTGCCGCTGCCTCTCTCCAATCCTGGCTCAATCCGGCGTGAAAAACCGCCATGAAACCGATGAGAACCAGGGCCACTATCTTTCCGATCGATTTGGCCACCGCCTGCCGCCACCCACTGAGCAGGCAGGCTAGTAAAATGGCCACTCCAAAAGAAGCTGAAGAATAGATCCTGCTCGCCCAAGTGAAATTATACCATGAGAGATCGCCCTCGGGCAGCAGCCGACACTTCACCATCACAGTCTCGAACATATTAGGGGTGGAACTTCCGTATCCTGCGAGCTGGTATGGCAGCATTCCCAGCATCAGAATGCCTACGCCGAGAGCTACCGGATACCATTGCGATCCTGGCCCGAATCGACCCTCCGCCGCAACCTTTTCCACATGGCTTCGACTCGAAAAGAGGAACAGCCCCGCCGTCCACAGCACTATTAGCGCACCTGCCAGAAGCGCCCACCGATCGGCAGACATTGAGGTAAACGGCGCCATCAGATAGAACGGAAGCAAAGCGAGATATGACCACACAAGTTCGAGGGACGACAGAAGATCGGTTCGCGCTACTGCTCCTCCGCTGAGGACTACTAATCTGATCGCCACTGCAAGGGTAAACGCAGACAAAATCCCTACGCAGAGTTTTACCAAGAAGGCCCGATCGGAACTCTGGTCGGAATAGCGCCGGTAAACGGGCAACACCAGCAATGGCGTCAAGAAAATCAAGAAGCTGGGCCCCTCATACGTGAGGAATGAAACCACGTACAGAGCAATAGGCAGGGCCAGCCCGCGCCACGATGACGACTTTTGGGCCCACCGTTGGAACGCAATCACCGAAGTCCAAAACAACAACGTGGTAAGACGGGAATTATCGGTGAACACTACATACGTTAAGCAGGAAACGGGCGGCAAGAAAAAAGCCAGCAATACGGCTATGGAAACGAAGGTCTGCCGACGCGGAAAAGCCTTATCCAGGGCCACTCCCATGAGAACCGCGGATCCTGCCAGCAACAACAATGAACAGAGGTGAAACGCCGCCCTCTCGAAGCCGAAGAGCTTGAACAGAGTGATCCAATAAAGTCCTTCCACCGGTCTCGAGAACTGGCGCGCGTAGCGAGCTATTGCATGGGGAAAGCTATTCCAGTACGGGACCGCCAGCACCCACCAGTCGTCACCGGTGAAGCCGATGTCCCCCGTAAACGCCGTGAGCACAATACAATATAGGCCCAGTCCCACTGCTAAAAGCCATAGGTATGATCTGCTGCTCTCAGATTGTTCCATGGACATAGGCCAAGGATCTCCGATATCGTTAAGATATGATCAATGCGGCACTGGCCCGTGAGAAACACACTTTGGGTATAACAAAGCTGTCACAGCTTGAAAAGGCAAAATTTTCCGTTGACCCGGGTGGGGCCGTGATGTACTGTTACGTAGCTGTATTGTAGTCGCGTTTTCGACTCGAGCTATTCGGAGTCCTCAACCGCGTTACAATTTTTCGACAGCCAAGTTTAGCCCGGCCTGCAGGAGACCTGTCATGGGCGCTTCGCGACAACTATTGCAAATTGGAAAAATCGCTGTCGAAGCAAAAACTACTGTCCGAACTGTACGCTATTATTTGGAAGAGGGCTTAATAGAATCGGCAGGGAGAAGCCCTGGTGGGTTCTACCTCTTTGAAACATACACCGTGGATACAGTCCGTTTTATCCAGAAGCTTAAAAGCCTGGGTATGTCACTTAAGGAAATCAAGGCCCTATATCGGATCAGGCGAGAAAAGCAGACGGGCAATGAAGCGTATCCGGTAGTTCTTAAGCGACTTCAAAAAAGCCTAAAGGATGTCAAGAAAAAGATCGAAGAATACGAGGCGCTCAGAGACGAGTTGGCGAAAGCTATAGTCCTGGTTCAAGAATGCCACGGCTGTAAGATGAAGCCGAACCGAAAGAACTGTTTAGCCTGCAAAATTGTCAAGCAGCGGGATCGAATTCCTTCTCCGTTTGCGGCCATCCTCTAGGGTATTCAGTGCTGATGAACTGTAAAAAAACCGGCGTTTGCCTTGTGATGCCGGCCGGATGAAGATTTGCCCGGGAAGCTGGGTACAGTTTTTCGTAAGTACGGTGAAGTTAAGAACCGGGTCCAGAAGAAGATTGCTTCGCTGCGCTCGCAATGACAGGTAGTGGGAATGTCATTGCGAGGAGTGAAACGACGAAGCAATCTCTGCCGTGAAAATCCGCGACCTTACTTACGAAAACCAGTACTTAGCAGACATGCCGCATTTTTTGCCGGAACTTGCTACCTGCAGAACATTAAATAGCCCCGTCCATGTGAGGAGATTTTTTATGAAGAAGCGGTCGAGCTTGGAAAGAAGGATGTTGAATTATTTCCTATTGATAGCCGTGGCTTCCTTGTTGATAACATTTGAGTTTGTCTGGGCCATAGGGAAAATCATGCCTCAAGGCTCCCTGCCAGCCTCTCAGGCAGTTGACGCCGTGAGGCAAGGCATCGAGTCCCTGCGACAAAAGACTCTACTGATGTTTGTAGTTCAAGCGGTGGAGACTCTTATCATTTTGGTAATGTTCGTGAGAAAAATCACCACACCCCTACAACAGATGGTGAACGAGGCTGAAATCATTTCCGAGGGCGATCTTAGCCGAATTATACCTGTTCGTACGAGAGATGAGATCGGTCTCATCGGACAGACCATAAACGCCCTGACCAGTAACATCCAGGAAATGGCAGCCGTCGGATCACATACCGAGGCATCGGTGCGAATACCTCTTGCGGAGCTTCGGCAACGATGGAAGACCGATCCGGTCTCTACAAAGAAACTGTGTGATATTGAGGCAATCCTTGACAGTTTCAAGCAAATCGCGCGGCACGTGAAAATGTTGCCCGGTCCTCTCGATTCGCAGGAGGAGGGCCTATCATGACAATGCAGTTGTTGACCTTTCCCGTAGGAGTTACGATAGCAACTCTGGCCACCATGGTCGGCCTGGGAGGCGGAGTACTTTCGGGTACCTTACCTGGTTTTAGTGGCTGGACTCAAACCTGCGGTCGCCATAATGACGTCTCTGGTGATTCAGATTGCCGGCATGGCGTCAGGAGGTGTTTCTACCATACGGCAACAAAAAACCGATTTAAAACTGGCGCTCATGTTGGCGGCGGCGGCATTTCCCGGGCTTGCTTTCGGCGTGTGGTTGCAAGGAGAGGTGAACTCCCAGTCGCTGATCTTTCTGGTGGGCCTGGCTTGTATGGCCTGCGGTTTGGCCTTCGTGCTTGCGAGAGAGGATTACCAATTGCTATCCGGGAGAGAAGTCTCACTGCGTGCTGTGGTTCCGTATTTATGGACACCGGCCACTCTTTCGGTGCTCACTGGGCTCCTTTCGGTGGGTGTAGGCGATTTTCTCGTACCGATCCTGAGAAGCCGTCTCAAATTAAAAATGGACGCAGCTATTGGAGCCTGCCTTATCGTGATGACGGTAAATGCTATTGCCGCATTCTTACTATACATGGCGGCAGGAAGGTTGTTTTCCGGACCGACCGCCTTGTTAGGTGCTATGGGAGCGTTGTTAGGAGGACAGATCGGACCGCGGATTGCCGACAGGATCCCAGAACCAGACTTTGAAGGAGATTTTTATTTACGGACTCTCGCTCATTGGAATACATGTCCTCTTTAATGCCTTCTAGACCGGAGGTAAGCTGCTCGAGTGACGGGCTCACCGCCCAGCGCGTTCAGTGCACATTCCGGCAGCGCCTCCTGGAACAAAGGTAGAATCGGCTGCTTGGACAACGTTCCAGAGCAGTGATTCCCGAGTTCGCCTGACAGTGCAATTCTAATGGCATCCCCTACTTCTCCCACGAAGTGCAAGGTCATCCCGTCCTTTACATAATCAGGCAGGTCTCTGAGGTGGGCCTCATTCCTTTTCGGCAGGATTACCTCGCGGACTCCTGCACGTCTTGCAGCCAGCAATTTCTCTTTGACTCCTCCGATGGGCAAGACTCGCCCTCTGAGAGTTAGCTCGCCGGTCATAGCCACATCTCTGCGCACGGGGATTCCGCTGAAGAATGATGCCAATGCCACGGCAATGGTTACCCCGGCGGACGGTCCGTCTTTGGGAATGGCACCGGCCGGCACATGTATGTGTAAATCTGTCTGTGACAACAGTTGCTCGTCTAATCCATACACTGAACATGTACTTCGCAAATAGCTCAAAGCGGCTCGCGCAGATTCCTGCATCACATCACCCAGGCAGCCGGTCATGGTAAGTTCCTTCTGACCCTTGAACCCGGTCACCTCGATGAAGATGATGTC
This sequence comes from uncultured delta proteobacterium, assembly GCA_963789265.1. Classification (GTDB taxonomy): domain Bacteria; phylum Desulfobacterota; class Desulfomonilia; order Desulfomonilales; family Desulfomonilaceae; genus CAWBBA01. The sequence goes on from CAWBKB010000003.1 coordinate 193,079, forward strand.
ACCGCCGGTCTCCGTCCATGCCAAGCCCGTAGCAATCCCTACCTGATCCTCCTCTTCGGCCAAGTCGAAAAAGTATTTCGCCGGCCCAAGCAATTCTTCCACCGTCTCTGGAAATATCTCTTCGCGCAAAGGTTTTTCTTCGGTGATCTCACGTGCGATTTTTCGGCATATAGACCCTATCTCGCGTTCAAGATTGCGCACTCCTGCCTCACGAGTAAAAGCTCGCACAATCAAACGGATCGCTTCAGGGTTGAATTGAATAGGGTATCCCCGAATCCCGTTTTCATCCATAGCCTTGTTGATGAGGAAGAATTCCGAGATCTTTTCCTTTTCTTCATCTGTGTAACCGGAAATGCGAATAACTTCCATTCGGTCACGCAGAGGAGCCGGAATAGGATCGAGCTGGTTCGCCGTAGCAATGAACAAGACACTGCTCAGATCAAAGGAGAGGTCCAGATAATGATCTCCAAACGCGTTGTTCTGTTCGGGATCCAGGACCTCAAGCAGGGCGCAAGCTGGGTCGCCTCTGAAATCCTGGCCGATCTTGTCCACTTCATCCAGCATGAAGACAGGATTATTAGTTCCGGCCCTACGGATTTCCTGGATGATCCTGCCGGGCATCGCGCCTATGTAAGTTCTTCGATGACCTCTGATCTCGGCTTCGTCGCGCATGCCACCCAGTGAGATCCGGATGAATTTTCTACCGAGTGCTCTAGCTACGGATCTTCCCAGAGAGGTTTTGCCGACTCCCGGTGGACCCACAAAACAGAGTATTGGGCCTTTATTGCTTTCTTTGAGTTTTCGGACTGCAAGGAACTCTAAAATACGATCTTTCACCTCAACGAGGCTATAGTGGTCTTCATTGAGTATCCGCTGAGCTCTGCCGATATCCAGGTTGTCCTGCGTTGCAACATTCCAGGGTAAGCCGGTTAGAACCTCAAGATAGGTCCTTGATACAACGTATTCCGGCGAATGTGGCGGAATCCGCTCCAGACGTTGAAGTTCCCTGGTTGCCACTTCCATGGCATCGTCCGACATCCCCGAGTTGCGTATCTTCTCTTGAAACTCCTTGATTTCGGAGCCATGCGCGTCATCAACCGACCCAAGGTCCTTTTGCATGGCGCGCATTTGCTGGCGAAGGCCCATTTCTCTCTGGCGCCGTGTCGAAGAAGACCCGTGGACAGCTTCGTTTGATGCTTGAAGCTTGGGTTGAAGGGCCTGAGTATCAGTTTGTAGATGTGCAAAAACTTTCTTTAGCCTTGCCAGAGGGTCATCGATCTCCAGGAGGCCTTGTTTGGCCTCGGCCTTCAACGGCAAATAGACTGCTATGAGATCCGCGAGCTTTCCGGGATCATCCGCACGTTCAATCATTGAGATGGCGTGGTCGGTAATGGGTCTGTCGAGGCTCAGTGTCAATTTGAACAGCGCCGCTACACTGTGGATAAGGGTATCCATCAGTTCTTGAGGTTCGCACTCTTCTTCGACGGGGCTTATTTCGCCCATGAGATACGGTTCATACTGGATCTGCCTCACCAGACGTACGCGGCAGATGCCGTCCGCGATGGCTTTGACACCTCCGCTTTCCAGCCGAACTACCTGGTGGATACGAGCCAGTGTTCCGACCATTGAGATCTCTTCACCGGGCGAGTTCAGGCGATTGCGGGCTTTCTGGTAGAAGAGACCTACAAGATTGTCTCCTCCCACAACGGATTCGGCCAACTTCACCACTCGTGATCCTTTTAGGAAGAGCGGTATCATCACGTTGGGAAAAACAACCATATCCCTCAACGGAAGAATAGGGACAACCGTAGGAAAGTCGTCCACCAACTTGGATGATTTCATGGCAGCGTCACACCCATCCCTGAATAATGGAACAGAGGTTTATTCTTCGCAGATTGTTGCGTGCTAACATACCTGATTTCCACGTAAAAGTCAAGATTGGATGCAAAATGTGAAGCGGAACCATATTTCGCGACAATTTCTCCTCACAAAATCAACATAATTTTGAAAAGCAAAATCAACTTCTTCCAATTAGTTTCGCGTCAAAGCATTTAAGCTTTAGAGCAGCGGTCCCACGGGTCGCGGTACGCCCCCCGCCGGATTCCGGAAAAGATAAACGGCACAAACGTTCTGCGGACCGAACCTGTATGATAGCGGATTGGCGGGCCTTTGTTGGTGGGGCAATCCCGCGAGGCGCGGGACAGCTTGTCATTGATGGACGGGCAGGATGCCCGTCGCCACCGAATTAATACCGATTCGCTTTCAAACAAATGACACCGTGTTTCCGGTAGGGGCGAGTTTCAAACCCGCCCTTACATGTTGTCATGCCCGCGTACGCGGGCATCAATTGTAGGGGCAGACCTATGTGTCTGCCCTGGGCGGACACGCGGGTCCGCCCCTACATAGCCCGGACAGAAGTTCGGGGTGATCCCGCGGAACGCGGGACAGGCAGTCCGGCACTCCACGCGGGATGTCCCACTATATCCTCGCGGGGATTGCCACTTGTTTGACGGCGCACTGGTATTATACACCTATCCCCAATCCGTTGTTCTCGTTCCCAGGCAGAGCCTGTGAACCAGAAAACATTAGGATCGACAATCCGTTTGTTACGGTCAGGTGATTAATATCTTCTCAGGCAATCTCGTGGATTGATCCAGGTTGCGGGCCAGAGAATTCCAGATCTGCTGGAGCCGGCCGTCGCGAAAGAGCACCTCTTCAGGACTATTACGGTGAACCCTGTGGAGGGCCTTCAAGGTTCTTTCATAAGTGTCGCCGATTTCACATAACGGGCTTGAGATCAGCAGCGGCACTTCGGTATCGTCCACTTCTTCTTCCTGCAGCCAGTCTACCTCCCACACCACTGAAGCCGCCGATAGACACTCGGCCGAAATTCGTTCCCGTTCCCTGCCCCCTCTCGGATCGGGGAGCACAACCACGAAGTTGATTGAGACAACTTCCCCCTCCTGATGGAGCGGATAATACGAACGGTTCAAGAAGAGCCCGGGGTGAGCCGCTCTCTCAATCGCTTTTTCAAAAAACGTTGATGGCGGAACCGTCTTGAAATCAAGCACCAGATGGAGAACCGTGTGCGGGTTCGCCTCGCTGAACTCATGAAGCATTGTGAGCATGGCTTCCTCTCGGTAGCCGCCTCTTAACCACATCACAAAGGGATCCGTGGCCTTTTGGATGACCTTGGTCAAAATCCGCTGCCACACTGTGTGCGACGGATCGACTATCCACTTACTCACATACGTAGCCTGATCAAGTGTGCCGAGCAAGCCGGGTCCGGATTCCACGAGCGACGGCGGGGCAATGTAGTCGAGTTCCATCTCGAAAACTTGCTCACAGCTCAACAAGGCCGGCCGAAACTCTTCCTTCGGGAAACTTGGCGTGGAGTGCACGTAGTAAGGAGGACGCGAATCGTGTATCAGGCCGAGGCTTGACGCTCGGGCTCTGAAATCGGTACCCGGGAGGACCGAAAGCATGAACGGATGAACTACTGAATAAGCTTGAGTTTGTCGCACCCATTCCTGCGTGCGCGAAAATCCGGCTGGAGTGTCCCCGGGCAGACCGAGGATAATCCCCGTTGTGACCTCGATTTCCGCCTCCTTGAGCCACTTTATGCCACGTTCAATCTTGTGGAGGTCCATCTCACGCCCCGCTACGCGCAGAGCTTCAGGGTTGACGCTCTGAAGCCCCACCTCTGCACTTACAAGGCCGGCTTCTCTCAGGAGCCGAACGTCATCCGAAATCAATGTATCCGCCCGCAATTCCGCGTGGAGCCTCAAGTCATTTCGGCTTCTGCGGCCGACCATGGACTTGAGCAGGTCACGAAATCCCGGCTGTCCGTTAAAGGTGGGATCCATCAGATAAATCTCTCTTACACCGGAATCCGGGCCGTATATGAGATCAAGCACTTGTTCTATGGATGCCGGGGGGTGGCGCCTGATCCCCTGAAACGCCTTGTGGTAATAACAGTAGCGACAGCGAAACGGACACCCTCTGACTGTTTCCAGAAAAATCGTGCCGTCCCGGGAAGGGCCGATTCGACCATGAATATAAGGATACGGACAGGATGCGAGATCCCAGGGCGGCGCAGCTTGTTGATTCATGTAGATCTTGCCGGAATCCTTGAAAAAGACCCCGGGAATGACCAAGGGGCTTTGCTCTGACGTCAGCGCGTCCAGCAACAATCCGATCCTGGATTCTCCTTCACCAAAAACCCCCGCATCTATTGCCGGGTGTTCCAGGACCCACGTATTGTCAGGAGTCACCTCAGGTCCGCCCACGACCACCAGAGTTGACGGCAAATGCCTCTTCACGTTTGACGCGACAAACAAACTCCTTTCCGCGTTCCACACGTAAATCGTCATGGCGACCACATCGGGGCGCATGTCGGCAATGGTCCTGGCGAGACCCTGATCCGCGAATGTGTCCACGACTTCGGAGCCAACGATTTGTGCCCGGATGTCACTTGGGCCCATGGCCTCCAACGCTGCCACTATAAATCCCGCGGCCAAAGGAATGTTTGTAGGTGGTTCCTCGAAGCAGAAACGAGGCGGCGGTAACTGCAAAAAAAGGGCTGATTTCATCCTTCAAATCTAAATCAGAGCGTTTCGAAACTCAACACGGGCCTTATAGAGTATGTCTTGAATACATTCCCGTCTGGTGTATTTTTAAGTTAAGAATGGCAGGCTCCTTCAGTGGCGCCTGCGGGTCGATTGACGGGAGAAATCCATGCAAGCCCGATGCGAATACTCGAAACTTTCCGTGCCTAACGACCGTTTATATGTGCCCGTAGCGGTCGCGTATGCAGCGGAAATTTCAAAAAAGCTGGGATTTGAAGACAGCCAACGAATGGAAATTGGTTTGGCAGTGGACGAAGTGATCAACAGTGTGATGGAATACGCATTCGAACCTGGTGATAGGCAGGCTTTTGAGATCTCCTGTGAACGTATCCCGGTCGGTCTGCAGCTCATTATCAAAGAAAAGGGCATGCCATTTGATCCATCGCGCATACCCGCGTTCCAACCCAAAACGCAAGATGGCCGGAAGACCGGACGAAAGGCCGAAATCCCTTTGCTAAGAGACCTTGTAGACGAGTTCTCGGTTCATAATCTTGGGCCGGACGGACAGGAAATTCATCTCGTAAAGTACCTCAGGAACAAAAGTATTCAAGATTATTTCCAGGCCTGTGAACTGGAGCAATTTCAAAGGCCGCCGAAGAAGCGAGACCGCGTAGCAAGGCCTGTAGAGTTCGACGTCCACCTGCTGAAACCCTCGGAGGCTGTTGAAGTTTCCAGGGCCACGTACAAGGCTTATGAGTACACGTACTCCAACGCGCACATTTACTATCCGGAACGCATTGTGGAGCTGAACGAAAGTGGACAAATTATATCCGCGACAGCAGTGACTCCGGATGGGGAACTCGCAGGACACTGTGCCATTTTTCACTCAAACTACGGATCTCAAAGCGCTGAAATCGGCCAGGCCGTAGTGAAACCCGAATTTCGAGGCCAAGGGTGCCTGTTGCGCCTCACGGAATTCCTTATAAACGAAGCGAAATCCCGCGGGTTGACCGGCCTGTATGTCCGGGCCGTAACCAGTCACACCTTTTCTCAGCGAGTGACCACACGGCTCGGCTTTACTGCTTGCGCAATAATATTGGGTTACGCTCCGGCAACCATTATTTTTAGAGATATAGAAGAAGACCTATCCCAGCGTGAAACTTTCGTGGTGCAACACAAGTATCTCGAAACTCCGGCCCCTATAAGACTTTATCCTCCTTCTAAGCACAAAGAGTGGATTCAGAAGCTCTACGGTAGTCTAGGCGCTTCGCCCCGGTTTGAGTCCTCCGATGCACATGCTGCGCCATTCCGGCAATCAGATTCCATTTTGAGGGCCAGGACGGGTGGTTCAATGCCGCCGGGCTACGCCTCAATAGAGGTATTGCGATACGGGAAAAACATCGTTTCGGAGGTAAGAACTGTTCTCAGGGAATTTCGCCTGAAACATTACGACGTTATTTCGTTATATGTAGATCTCCGAGACCCCCTTAGCTTTGATTTAGTCCCTGAATTCGAGAATCTCGGCTTTTTCGTCGGCGGGATACTGCCGGGAGCGTCGGTGGGGGAAGCTTTGCTATTGCAATGTCTCAATAACGTTGAAATAGATTATGACAAGATCAAGCTGCATCCAGAGACAAGTCGTGAACTATTATCTTACATCAAAAGCCAAGATCCGACTCGGCGGTAGCAATCTTGGGGCCTTTGATCCGGTTTTACTATCAATCATAACGGAGGAACGAAATGGATGTGAAGGTTTTCGGTGTGGTAGGAGCAGGTCAAATGGGGAATGGAATCGCCCACGTAGCCGCGGCGTCCGGCCTCAAAGTCATAATGAATGATGTCAAAGATGAGTTCGTGGATAAAGGCCTCCAGACTATCGAAAATAACCTAGGCCGTGCAGTTTCCAAGGGCAAAATGACCCAGGAAGAGAAGGCCCTGATCCTGGAACGAATAAGTGGTAGCACAGAGCTGGCTGACTTCAAGGAAGCGGATTTCGTCGTGGAAGCGGTCCTCGAAGATTTCGAGCTGAAGAAGAGCGTTTTCCACACCCTTGACGAGATCGTTCCCTCCAGAGGGATACTGGCGAGCAATACTTCTTCCATTTCCATCACCAAGCTCGCAGCATCTACAAGAAGACCTGAAAAATTCATCGGCATGCACTTCATGAACCCGGTTCCGGTCATGAAACTGGTGGAAATCATTAACGGTCTCGCGACGGAACCGGGAGCTACCGCGATCACAGTGGAACTAGCCAAGAAATTTGGGAAGGTCCCGGTTGAAGCTCGGGACTTCCCGGGATTCATCTCGAATCGTGTTCTGATGCCTATGATCAACGAGGCTGTGTATGCTCTGTTCGAGGGGGTTGGGACCCCTGAAGCCATTGACGAAGTCATGAAATTGGGCATGAACCACCCCCCTTGATTGCGCATCAAAAAAAGTGAAAAACCTCGTTGTTCTTGAGGAATCAAGAGGATAGAATCCGGTTTGCAACAAGGATCTATCACCAACGAGGTGAAGTGATTATGGCACAAGGCATTTTCCCTTTCCAGTATGAGGTTGAGAAGAAGCCTGGGGGGATGACGGCGTTGGCCGGATTGCCGACATACCTGGAATTCGGGTATGTGATGGGGTTGAGCAGGGCCATAGAGAATCGGCTCAAGGTGCGATCAGGTGCCCAGGGGTGGTCTGACTCCGAGACAGTAATGGCTCTGATACTTCTGAATCTGGCGGACGGTCAAGGGATCAGCGACCTGGAGATACTGGAAGGAGACGAGGGATTTTGTCGGGTACTTCGGGAGTCAATGGGGTTTGGAAAACCGCGACAGGAGAGACGAGTCCTGAGCAAGAGGCTGCGCAAGGGGCAGAAGAGGTCGGTGCCGTCTCCTTCTTCGGCCAGCCGGTATCTGTATCAGTTTCACGATCCCGAGCAGGAGAAGCTCAGGGAGGCGGGCACTTCTTTCATACCGATGCCGACCCCCCGTTTGCGAGCGATGATGCAGGTGAACGAGGATTTTCTGGGCTCGGTGCAGAAGCGGTCTCCTCAGGAGGTAGCGACTCTGGATCTCGATGCGACGGTGGTGGAGACGAACAAGCGAGAGGCTCTCTACTGCTACAAGGGGCACAAGGCGTATCAGCCTTTGCAGGTGTACTGGGCGGAACAGGATCTCATTGTGCACTCGGAGTTCCGAGACGGCAACGTCTGGGCCGGTAAGGACAATCTTCGCGTCTTTGAAGAGGCCTTGGGGTTCCTGCCTGCGGGGGTGTCGAAGGTATATCTGCGGTCGGATACGGCAGGATATCAGCATGAGCTGATGAGGTTCTGTGCGGAGCCGAAGAAGCTGCGTTTCGGTGTCATCGAGTTTGCCATAGGGGCCAAGGTAACCGAATCGTTCAGGCAGGCTGTTCGCGAGGTTGAGGAGTCGGATTGGCATAGTTTGTATCGCAAGACTGAGAATGGCTTGGTTACAAGGGGTCAAGAGTACGCGGAGGTCTGTTTCGTTCCCGATGAGCTCGCACGCAAGAAAGATGGTCCATGTTTCCGGTACCTGGCTATTCGCGAGGTTTTGGAGCAGCCGGAACTTCCGGAGATGGATGGGCAAGTTTCATTGCCGTTTCCTACCATGCATTTTGGGTCGATGAAGTACAAGGTGTTCGGGATTGTCACGAATCGTGACATTCCTGGGGACGAGCTGATTTGGTGGTACAGAGAGCGCTGCGGTAAATCTGAAGAGGCGCATTCGGTTATGAAGGAAGATCTTGCAGGGGGCAGACTTCCTTCAGGGTATTTCGGGGTAAACGCAGCATGGTGGCACATCATGATCTTGGCTTTGAACCTGAACTCGGCGATGAAGCGCCTGGTTCTGGGAGAAACATGGGTGGGCAAGCGCATGAAGGCCATAAGGTTCTGGTTGATCAAGCTGCCGGGACGCGTGCTCAAGCGTGCTCGGATGCTGCGTGTTCGACTGGTTGGGGGGCATGCGTCGAACGAGACACTATTTGAAATGAGGAGGAGAATTCTGAGCCTTTGCGAGTCAGGCTAGAGAGCGCCGCCGACGGGGGAAATGAGGCGCAGACGGGTGGAAATAGACTGACCGGGGGGGGTTAGTGTGCCGGAAATCCGCCCGAGCAGGGGGAATTCGGCATACGAATCGGTCCGACGTGCTACCTGGTCCGGTTCGCATGGGCGGGGGACATAACCAAGGGTAAATTTTCGGTCCAAGGGGACATCAAGAGATCCTCCGCCAAATGAGGTGGTGGATTATGGCCCCATGGGTCCCTTGACCTTGGCCGATTTTATAGGCTTGGATACGTGTTTGGCCATCATGAATGTTCTGTACGATGGGTTCGGCGATTCCAAGTATCGGCCGTGCCCGCTCCTCAGAAAGTACAGTCGACGCGGGATATTTGGGCAGGAAAAGCGGCCGCGGCTTTTATGATTATTCCGAGAAATAGGAACGACTAATACCAATGCGCCGTCAGAGACGGTGACAATCCAGGACAGGATATGGTGGGGCGGTCCCGCGGGATCGCCCCTACAGTTCCCCGCGTGCGCGGGCACGACGTCGCGTAGGGGCGGGTTTGAAACCCGCCCCTACCAGAAACCAGGTGTCACTTGCTTGAAAGCTAAAAGATGTGATCACGTTGCCGCAGCCCCTCGGCTGCGGGTAGACTTGTCATGAATCTCTGCCGTCCCGACAATCAAAAGTCATGTGCCGCGTGTTGCGGCCTGTACAACGTACGTGATGCCACGCGGCCAACGCTCCGGAAAAACCTCGAAACACGTACGCTTCTTTTCCGTGAAAAGGAGCGGTCTGCGGACGCGATTGAGAAGTATGCCGCTCTGATCCGGCAATCGGGGAAAGTCCTGCCAATAGATGATGCCATACATGTTTGCGAATTTACAGGTTTTTTAGATGAGGCCTTCAACGTCGTCGGCTGCATGCTTCATCCAAATGCACCGGGAAATCGCGGAATAGATCTGAGGGGCCTGTGTCACTACGGTAGCGTGGCCTGCAAGACCTTCTATTGCCCCGCTTGGGATGAACTCGATCCGCAGCACCGCAGCATTCTCGTAGACGCGATAGATGACTGGCATCTTTATGGATTGGTGATGACTGATGTGGACTTTGTGAGGTCGTTGTTCGGTCTTATAGAAAAAAGACTGGGACGAGCAGTTCAGCCGCGGTTGTTGTCTTCAGTTCCTACACTGGAAATCTTCAAGCGAATGCTTTCATGGAAGAATACTTGGCCGTTCGCCGGATCTTCCTCAATGCGCGACAGCCGGTACTACTTCAAGGGATCGTGCTTGTCAGAAGGACTCGGATGTGAAGCGCATTTGGCCCGTTTGCTTGGTACCATCAGCTTTACGTTCGGCGCAGACCGCGGGACGGATCGCGCAGAAAATTTCGTGCGGCAAACAGTGGAAGATTTCGTGGCGGCCTATGCCGGCGGATCGGTAGATTTTTAGGATATTCTATGAACGGAAATCAATGCGTCGTCATAGAGGTGACAAGCCTGGGCAAAATGTGGGGGCATCCCGAGCGGAACGCGGGACTGCCCGCCATCCGTCGCCCCGGACTCGGATCTGGGCATGGTAGGGGCGAATGACATTCGCCCTGGGCGACCGGCGGTCGCCCCTACATTGCCCCGCGTACGCGGCAGAACGACACGCGGGGGCGGGTTTGAAACCTGCCCCTACTGGAACCAGGTGTCACTTGCTTGAAAACGAATCGTCATAAGACTCATCCAGGGATTCTTATGAATAATAGTTAATCTATATCAATAAGTTATAATAATAAGCTCAACTCTTAGTGAAGAATTTCAATAAACCGTACTAAAAATGCTTGACCCCTGTCAGGCGATCCTGTATTGTTATTTCACCGATATCTTCGGACAACGAAGTGTGCGTTTGGGGGCCCCAGTAGCGGGCTTCTTTGGAGAGTATGGACATGCGTCGAGGCTTTCTCATCGCCGTGTCTGCTATTGCAGTCGTGGCAGCCATTGCGGCTTTCCCCCTACAAGTCGCGGCGTACATGCCTCCCCCGGACCCCTGCGAACTGGTCCCGATGACTTACGGACCACCCTCACCGCCGACCTGCGCGGCGCCTCCGCCACCGCATTATTGCGGTTCATGCCCTCCTTATAGGTGTTACCCCCCGAAACTGGTGGGGCCACCCCCCTGCCCTGTAGTGGTCTGCAATTGCTCCTGCCCCACACCTGCAGCTTACAGAATAACACCTTGTCCTCCTTGCCCCCCGCCCCCATGTACCCCGGTGTGTGGGCCTCCTGCCTGCTCTCCCCCGGTTTGCGGTTATCCCCGTTAACGGGCCCGTACCGACGCCTATAGTGAATAGAGCCTCAACTTCCCACAGCAATCGATCTAGCCGAAATCACTACTCCATGGGGTTCTGATTCCCAAGCATCGCGGGGAAATTCCGCGGTACGCGGGACTATGCCCGCAACTGCCTTTGTTTGGCTGACATAGTCGAGGCAGAGTCCGTGAACGAAAAATCCTGAGCAGTGGCACAAGGTTGTCGCGATATCTCGGCGGATGTTTACTCTTTTATTCCGAATGTTATTGAAAAGATATCAAGTATTATGTTATTATTAACCGTAATGTTCCGCTGTCACTACTATTTGTAATGATACTCTGTGTCACAGGACACGGTACGATTGACTCTGAAAAGAGGCTCTCAGGGCGTTGCGAGTAAAAGCATCACATAAACATACCCTTGTAAGGGACATCCCCTCGACCGGGCGCCCCCCTTCGCGTACTCATGGTAGCGAATTCGCCGCAATCATCTTTTTTGCCCTGGCCTTGTTTCTGGTGTTGTGCCTCATTTCCTACGACCCCCGAGATCCGTCGCTGAATGTGGCCACCACGAGGCCCCACGTCTCAAACCTGTGCGGGTTGGTCGGGTCTTACGTGGCCGATGCCATGGTACAGCTACTGGGAGTTTCTGCCCTGCTGATCCCGCTTGGCTTGGTGGTGCTGGCCCTGCGAGTTTTCGTGCCACCCCGCGTCCCGCTGAGAGGACCCGAATCAATCAGCATAATTCTCCTGATTTCTGGAACTTCCACGCTTCTGGAACGTTTCGGCATAGGTCCTGTTCTGAAATTCCCCACTGAGGATGCCGGAGGGGCTGTGGGAGCTCTTCTTCACAGGACCTCGCTAAAATTCCTTGGCAGCGGAGGAGAGATCGTACTAAGCTTAACCCTTGTCCTGCTCTGCGTTTTGCATCTCTCCAAAATGTCCCCAAAGAGGACTGTTCGGCTGGGAGCTAGAATCGTTAGGGGATCGGCCAAGATGCTGATATGGGGCTGGAAAACTCTCAAACACCTTTGGGCCGGGCCCAGTCGCCGGAGCGTGGATTCTTGGGAAGAGCAAACTTGTCCCGGCTTCGCCGACGACTTGGATTATTCAGATGTCGTTCTGCCGAAGATCGGTCAGCGCGTGAAGCGTCAGGCCGAAGAGGCCGACATGGAGGTCGCGCATCGGTCCCAGTCGCCAGAGATATCCTCAGCATCCAGCGGTAATGGAAAATCAACTCGATCCTACACAGCCCCCAAGGCATCGGCCGAGGTTTCCGATGTTGAGCGAGAGAATCTAAGACAGGATTCCGAAACTGCTCCTCCCGGGCCTTTCCCCTGGCAAGCGTTGCAGGGGGTCGAAAGACCTGTGACTTTTGGAGCCATGGAACAAGCCATAGAAGAGTATCTGAAAGACCGACTGTCGGCCGGGGATCGTAGAGAAGCCCGAGCCCCGGCAATGGCGACCGGGAAACCGGACTCTCAGCGCTTAAGACCCATACGGGTTACCAAACGAGCGGATGAAGATATCCCGCGGGCCGCGACTAAAAGCGACAGCGGCTCCGCGGACGGCGACTACATGCTCCCGTCGATTGATCTTCTGGACAAGCCCGCGACCTCCGGGCGCACAATTGACGAAAAACTCCTGGAACGGAACGCTGTGATCTTAGAACAGAAGCTGTCGGATCTTGGCGTGCAAGGCAAAGTTGTGGAGATCCATCCCGGTCCGGTCATTACCATGTACGAACTGAGCCTGGCATCAGGTATTCCGCTTCGGAAAGTACTCAGCACCTCGGATGACCTCGCCATGGCGCTCAAATCGGGGTCCACACGCGTCGTGGCGCCGATCCCCGGTAAAGCTACAGTGGGTATCGAGGTCCCCAACCTGAATCGAGAGATTGTCTATTTTAGGGAAATCATTGAATCGCCCGCGTTCATGGAGTCGAGCGCTCCGCTGAAAGTCGCCTTGGGCAAAGGCATTGACGGCGAACCTTTCGCCACGAGTCTTGCCAAGATGCCGCATCTTCTCATAGCCGGCGCAACGGGTACCGGCAAGTCAGTGGGTTTGAACTGCCTGATATGCTCGTGGCTCATGTCCTGCCACCCCGATGACCTGAAGTTCCTCATGGTGGATCCCAAAAAGCTTGAACTTTCTTACTATCAGGATATTCCGCACTTGCTCCATCCGGTGGTAACCGAGCCGGAAAAGGTCCCCAAGGTCCTGAGTTGGGCCATCAGAGAGATGGAACGGCGTTACGATCTGCTTAGCAAGGCAGGGGCAAAGAATATTGAAGGATACAATCAACTCGTGCGTTCCATGGAAGTCCCTGACGATCCGATAGGCCCTCCGGCTGAAAAGCTGCCTTACATCGTAATCATTGTGGATGAGCTCGCGGAACTCATGATGGTGGCTGCCAAGGACATTGAGATTTCCATCGCCCGCTTGGCCCAGATGGCCAGAGCCGCGGGTATCCATCTTATCCTTGCCACTCAGCGGCCGTCCGTTGACGTGATCACCGGTGTCATCAAGGCTAATTTTCCCGCCCGGCTCTCGTTTCAGGTGTCGGCCAAGCCTGATTCTAGAACCATCCTGGACACAGTTGGGGCGGAAAACCTTTTGGGAATGGGCGACATGTTGTTTCTTCCTCCGGGAACGGCCAAGATGCGACGCCTCCACGGAGCATACGTGTCAGAAAGAGAAATCCGCAAGATAGTCGATTTCATTAAGGCTCAGCGCTCTCCAGTTTATCTGCAGGAGATTACGAAACACGTCTCTGAAGATGATTCAAAGGCCGCGGGCTCCGATCTGATCGACGACGCGAAGTACGATGAGGCAGTGGAATTGGTCACCAGGCTGGGCCACGCGTCCATCTCTCTGATCCAACGCCACATGCGCATTGGCTACAATCGCGCGGCCCGGATTATCGAAGCCATGGAGTCTGAAGGGCTTATTGGTCCTTCAGATGGCACCAGCCGCCCGAGGGAAGTAATGGCACGATCTTTGGAATCCATACCCGATAACGGATAAGAATTTCCAATATTTATAGCTGCCAAAAATTTTGTCCAATTTTCCCTGCAAAACGCGGGGTCACCCCGGACTCCGATCCGGGTGTAGGTTCGGGCCGTGCCCGACGCAATATGGCGGCCACAGGCCGCCCTACCAATCCGGCTTGTCCATTCCCCTACAGAGTGCCAGAGCATTTTCTCCCAGGACGTGAATGTTGTACCCGCCTTCCAGGACGGCAAAGTATTGTCCGTTACATCGGGCCACAGCGTGGTCCCGAACACTTCTCCCGATAGTAAAGTAGTCTTCGGTGGTCAGGGTGCCGCCCCAATCTTGCACATGCCTGTCGAAACCCGCGCTTATGGCGATTATGTCGTACTCGTTGGAGACCAAGGCCCTGTCAACATTTTCCAGAAAAGGCCGCCTGCTGTCGTCCTGGATATTGGCCACGACAACTTCTTTTCTGTCCCTGAAAAAGTTGTCCGTGCCGTCTCCGAAATGCAGGTCAATATCCAGGACAAGGGCCTGCGAGATTTTTCGGGTTCTGATAAGCTTTTCCAGTGCAATGGCAACATTGTTAAAAAAACAAAATCCCCAGTGGCTATCCGGACTCGCATGGTGTCCCGGCGGTCGAACCGCCGCGAAGGCAGACTGCCCGTGACAGGCCAATTCCCCGGCCATAAGCGCGCCTCCCGCTGCCATAGCGGCCGCCTGATACAGTTCCGGATGGGTCTTCACTGAATTCAGAATGGACGGGCTGTGCACCATGAGTATGTCATCTTCAGACGCGGCTGATGGCTGGACAACCGGATAATGCGTTTTGAGGACATTCACGATGGAGACCACTCTCGCCGGGGTCTCGACTGACGCTGTCGGATAATCGGTCAGGTACACGTCGTGATAAATGACCTTGAGTGTATTCGATTTCATTGTTTATCCCCCTCCGCTTGGTCCAGCAAAAATTTATGATCCGTCGGTCAGCCCTATCCACCGCTTCACAAGCACTTCCGGCCAGGCTGCGGCCATGATCGAAGCGATTCTTCCGGCGTCTCCCCGAATTTTTGGGCTCAGAAAAGGGAGCCCAACTACGGGCACATCATCCGCGAGATAAGCCAAGTCGTCCAGGGTAAATTCCTCTTCCGGGCCGGCAAGCGAGGATTCGGAACAGGAGAGAACCACCCCTGCAATGGGTATCCCGCGTTCCTTGAGCGCGTGCAGGCTTAGCAAGGTGTGATTAATAGTCCCCAATCTCGTTCGCCCCACAAGCAGACTGGAATACCCAAGCCTTTGGGCGAGGTCGATCATCATGAGTCTGCCTTGAATCGGAACCATCAGTCCCCCCGCACCTTCGACCACGGTCAGATCTGCATCCTCGGTCAGGGCACGAACATGCTCCTCCACATCGGCCATATTAAGACCACATCCCTCCATCGCGGCGGCTCTAGCAGGTGAGGCAGGCAAAGAGAATCGAAAAGGCACACATTCATCCAAAGAGAGATCATTTTCCGCGGCTTCGGCAAGAAATGCACCATCTTCAGGGAACAATACCCCGGAGCGCACCTGGCAGCCGGTCTCCATCGGTTTGACCGCGATGGCACGAATACCTGCATTTCTCGCCAGTCTTACCAGGCCTGCCGCAACGATAGTCTTGCCCACACCAGTGTCGGTGCCGGTTATGAATAATCCTCTTTTTCGGTAAGCGTGTGAGGAAGTCATGCTTTGACGGCTTTCCCTACCTGTCGCCGCAGGTCTCAATTATGGATCGTGCCGTTGCCGAAACTAGCAATTCTATTTCCTCCGCGCTGATCGATAGCGGGGGCATTAGTACCACAACATCACCGAGGGGCCGGAGAATCACCCCATATTTTCTAATATGTTCGGCAACTTGTGCCCCCATCCTCAACTCCGGGGGATAATCGGTACGTAGCGTGGTGTCCTCTATCAGTTCTATGCCCACCATGAAGCCGCGCTGTCTGATCTCGCCAACATGATGCAAGGGTTCAATCTCGGCCGCAAGACGCTCTCCCAGTAAGCCTATCTTCGGTTGAATCGCTTCCAAAGTGTTTTCCGACTCGAATATATCCAGGCATGCACAGGCTGCTGCGCAAGCCAGGGCATTACCGGTGTAGCTGTGGCCGTGGAAGAAGGTCTTGTATTCCGTATGCGGTCCGAGAAAAGCGCGGTATATCTCATCAGTCACCAATGTGGCGGCCAACGGCAGATATCCTCCTGACAAGCCTTTGGCCAAAGCCATCATGTCCGGATGAACCTCCTCATGCTCGCAGGCAAACATCTTCCCTGTTCTCCCGAACCCTGTCGCAACTTCGTCACAGATCAGAAGAATCCCGTGTTCGCGGCAAATCTCTTCAAGTCCTTTTAGAAAGCCGGCCGGATGGACAATCATACCCGCGGCTCCTTGAACTAGAGGCTCCACCACAAGTGCGGCTATCTCGTCGGCCCTTTGTTCGGCCATTGCGCGAAAATTACGGAGAGACTTATCGCGGCATTCTTCCGGCGTTGACTCATGGCAGCGGTACGGGAAAGGAGTTGGAATCGTGAGGGTTCTGGAAAAGAAGCGGATGAAAGATGCTGTGGAACAGATCTATGCCGCCGAGACTCACCGAGCCGATGGTATCTCCGTGATATGCCTGGGACAGAGTGGCAAACAGCCTCTTTTTCTCGAATCCGAGGTTTCGCCAGTATTGGAACGCTATCTTGAGCGCTACTTCAACAGCGGTGGAGCCCGAATCTGAATAGAAAACCCTGTTCAAGCCCTCAGGTGTGATCGCCACCAGCTTTTCCGCCAACTCTATGGACGGGACCGCGGCCAGCCCAAGCAGGGTCGAGTGGGCCAACTTGCCGAGTTGCATGATGATAGCGAGGTCTATAGCCTCCTTGCGATGCCCGTGGACATTCACCCATAACGAAGAAACACCATCCAGGTACCTTCGACCTTCTGTGTCGATCAGGAAATTCCCTTC
Organism: uncultured delta proteobacterium; assembly: GCA_963789265.1. Lineage (GTDB taxonomy): Bacteria > Desulfobacterota > Desulfomonilia > Desulfomonilales > Desulfomonilaceae > CAWBBA01. The sequence goes on from CAWBKB010000003.1 coordinate 209,941, forward strand.
GGCCCTTTCTATTACCAGAGGTTGAGATTGAAGCCATTCTTCCATCTGGGTAAAGGGGTGCCAGATATACTTCTTGTCCAGTTCAGGCCAGTTCTTCACTGAATAGTCCTCAAAGCTCGGGTGCAGGCCATTTTCCGCGCGTGGAATGTGTGGCAAGAAGCGGGAATCCATGCCGCCCAGATCAAACCGCACTGTCCCCGCGAAATCAGTCCTGCCCGCCGGATGATTCCAATTGATAGCAGAGTACGCCCCGATCCGCTCCCCTCAATCGGGAGCGGCCGCGCCTTGAAGAGGTTTGTCTTTGCTCAACAGCGGTCCGGTGGATATTTCTTTCAAGCCCTCTACCGCTTCGGACAGCCCGTCCGCAGAACACTTCTCGGATTCATTGGCGAACATTGCCTGGTCGAACCGAAAATCACTTGTAAGGTAGGATACAAGCCCGAGAGCCAAGCATAACACAAAGCTGAACAAGTGATAGACTGTTGCAAAAGATACGGCCACCACAGCGCTTATTCCGAAAAGGGTCAAAGCATAACGACATGCCGCATGAAATGTTCCGATGAAGCCGGGCGCGGATGGGAGGGCTACCCCCAGACAGATGAAGACCTGTATCGTAACCGCCACTAGAAAAGGAGCCTTAATCGAAAAGGCCAGCAAGAAGAGATAAGTCAAGAGTGAAAAAACGAACCACAGCATCACGGAACAGGCGAAGAGTATTATGGCCTGTCTAAAGCTGGCCATAATCCCGAAGCCGTCCAAAAGACGTTGAAAGATTCCCTCCAAGAAGCCGGCGGCCGTTGCAGGCAACCACGATAAGAGCCTGTGCACGATCCGATCTGCCTTTTCCCTTTGTGCCAAGGCCAGTAGAACCAGCACGTATCCCGCCGCAAGCATAAGTAGCAGGGTTTGCCCAAGTAAGGAATAGATTCTGGGTACTTGGGGCGTGGTCCATAGCACAAGTCCCATCAGCACCAAAAGCCCCGAAAGGTCGAAAAACCGCTCGACCATTACCGCTCCGACACCGCTGGTAAAAGAGGCGCCTCTGGTGCGCAGCAGGTACGGCCTGACCAACTCCCCTAGCCTCGCAGGCATGATCATGCTTGCCGCAGCCCAAAGGTTGAGGAGATCCCAGAGATCTTTTAAGGATAGACGACAGATAGGACGAAGGATCAGCCCGAAACGAAGGGCTCTTGCGAGCTGGGCGAAAATCACGAGAAGCGCGCACGGCAGGAGATAAAGGGGCTTCATCTGTCTCAGGCCGCTTACGAAGTCCTGCCATGAGATGTCCCGGAAGGCCAGATACAGAAAGAACATTCCCAGAGCGGTCCCGGCTGCCACAAACAAAAAGCGCTTGACGTTTCGGCTCCTTGAGCTATAGCTGGCCATGCGAACTCCCCAGTTCCCGGCGAAAGTAAGCAATGGTCGCCTTCAGGCCCTCTGTCAAAGACACCTCGGGGACCCAGCCCAATTTACCTTTTGCAAGAGTGATGTCCGGTCTGCGCCTTGTCGGATCATCTTCAGGCAGAGGCTTGTAGACGATTTCGGAACCTGTGGCGGGTATCATTTCTAAGATCATCCTTGCCAAATCCTTAACGGTCACCTCGTGAGGGTTGCCCAAGTTTATCGGGCCGGGCTCAGAGCTTTCCATAAGACGTATGAGGCCGTCAACCATGTCGGAGACATAGCAAAAAGATCGGGTTTGCATGCCGTTGCCATACACGGTTAAATCGTCGCCTCGGAGCACCTGGCAAATAAAATTACTTATCACTCTGCCATCATTTGGAAGCATTCGGGGACCGTACGTATTGAAAATGCGTGCTATGGCCACATTGACGTTGTTGTAGTCACGGTATCCCACCATCAAGGTCTCGGCAGCACGCTTACCTTCATCATAGCACGCCCTGGGGCCCACTGGGTTTACATTCCCGTGGTATGTTTCCACTTGAGGATGAACCTCCGGGTCACCATATATCTCGGAAGTCGAGGCAAGCAAGATTCTGGCCTTGATGCGTTTCGCCAAGCCGAGCATGTTCAGTGTCCCCAGGACCGAGGTCTTCAAGGTCTTGATAGGGTTACCCTGGTAATGGACTGGGGATGCCGGACAAGCTAAGTGATAGATCTGATCGGCCTCGAGCAAAATGGGCGTGACGACATCATGGCGAATGTACTCAAAGTTTGGCTCGCCCATGAACGGAAGAATGTTTTTCTTGCTTCCCGTGAAGAAATTATCCAAGCACATTACAGCGTGTCCTCGGGCGAGGAGCGCTTCAACCAGATGGCTGCCGATAAAGCCCGCGCCACCTGTGACAACGACATTTTTCATTAGGATTGGCTCCCAGGTGCTTGCAAATGAGCCCCAGTATCCGATACACGAGAGATTATGTCAATCGTCATGACAGGCTGCTATCGCGGGCTGCTGCACCGTACGCGTACAGAACGGTTCAGCTTCATTGTGTGGTTGCCTCGGATAGTTTGCCGGGCGTGCGGCTGAATTGAAGCTGAAGTCAGGACAGGCTGAGCCCGATAGTAAGAGGTGGGATGCCGGGGGAGCGCTGCCCCCCGGCAATTGATGCAGTAATTTTCTTGGGTCAGGTTTTGATTGTTTTGTACCGCTCTTTGTGCCGGTACGCTGACTTCGATGAGCTATTAATATCTATTCCCACACCTTCCACAAACAAACCAAAAGGCATTAATGCCCGCACATAGGAGTTTCTCGCACCAGATAAGTTTGAGGCACCATCACCTGCCGGCAAACAGGCCTATACACCACATTATAACACGTCACGCACATGGGCTGATAATAGACATAAGGTACTTGCCGCTGGACCACCTGGCAGAACGGTTGTGGACAGCACTTCGTGCAGGGATCCTGTCCGCAAGGCGAACCGACGGGAATGCCCTTCAACATGAAGTTTTGAATCCTGTAGCCGATTCTCTTAACCGGGATCGCACGCGTACAAGGCTGAACTTCTGCGACCATTTCAGTCCTTACACAGGGAACCATTCTTGTTACAAACGTGCCACAGGATCCGCATTGCGCAGGCCCGGGGTAGCAGTTCATGCATTCACCGGAGACAACGGACGCTGCGAGGAGTAACAAAGCCCCTACAACCGAAACCATAGCCCTTTCCATGATCGACCTCACTTGTTAGTGACAATTAATCTGTGATACAGACAGCTTAATGATCGAATTATAACATAATGATGAGGACTTCTCAATAAATAAATTAGTAAAGAGGATAATAATTTGATAATTCACGATAAATTGGGTAGGCAGGAGCCGTACAAACGAGAAGCCCGGCGACAGGACATCAGAAGCCGTCAGGCTTCTCTCGTTACGCATACGCGGTATGGTGATTGAATGTAGCCCCTACATAGCACATTAAACCCCTATGGCAAGAAAAAAATTCTACCTCTGCTGCTATACGTAACTAGCTGATCCCCCTGAGCAATCATGTTCCACGGCTATTTTTCGCGCGACTCCAGCATCTGTTTGATGCCGTGCACCAAGAAATAGGCGAACCCGAGAAAAACCAGCCCCCTGAAAATGGTCACGGAGTCTTCAATGGATCCGGAGCGAATCGCGGGGTAAAGAACATATCCCATGACAAACATTCCAATGAGACAGACAGCTACTTTCAGAGAGGGATTTAAGAACTTCCTTCCTGCCATTATAATCCTCGGAACAGGAGAGACCGGTTCGAACCGGCACGGGCTCCTGTCAATATAGTCGGTCGCTTGAAAGCGGAGCGATCTCATTCCATTCATTCCGCTCGGGATTCCGCGCTATATTAACGCAATGGTAGAGGCCGTCAAGTACAGCGGTCTGGAGGCGGGACAGTGAATTTCCTCCGGACGGAAATTGAACCTTGCTTGGCATCAGTACAAATGGAATACTACCCAATTCCTATTACCAATGCGGAATTTGTTGATTTCACGCTGGAATATTGTTATAGTACGGCTGGCATAAACTTGACAGATCATCGCTGATGCAAACGCGCATGTCACGAGAAGGAACAAGCAGTTGAAGTCCACCGGCTTCCGAGGTACCATAACAAATACGAGCCTGCCGGATATCATTCAACTTATCTGCATAGGTCGCAATAGCTGCCGTATGCACGTGCGCAGTGGAACAAATAACGGTCTGATATATTTCCGAAGGGGCGAGATCGTCCACGCCCAAACCAACAGAACGGAAGGCGAGGAAGCATTTTACACAATTCTCTCTTGGGAACTAGGGGTATTCGAGTGTGATAATGAATCGGCCAAGACCGAAACGATTCAAGAGAGTTGGGATTTTTTGCTGATGGAGAGTGTGCGGCGACTCGACGCCGAGCGCGGCCTCTCTTAGGCGATTCGACCGTATAATCCGAAGAACCGGCCAAGGCAAGTCGGTTGAGTGAAACAAATGGCAGATCTCGTGTTAACGAAGCAATCCCTCGACCGTATAGACTCGATTTTGGCGACCCTCGTGGCACGCAGCGGTGCCCACACGGTCTTGTTGATAGACAAGGCCGGACAGCTCATCAGCTTCCAGGGTTCGATGGATCAGGAAAAGGTTGCCTCTTTGGCGGCCTTGACAGCGGCCAATTACGGAGCCACCACGGCGATTGCAAGGCTGTTCGGAGAAGAAGAGTTTACGCTTCTCTTCCACAAGGGAAAGGAGGAGAACATTCACTTTTCCAATGTGGGGGAAGAGTACCTTATGATAACGATTTTCAACAACAATACCCACTTGGGCCTCGTACGTCTGGAGGTGCGCAAAAGTTTGGAACAGATTGAGGCCATGTTTGCTGAGAATCTCCGCCAGTGGTTCAATGCCTAATCTGGACGTGAGCGGTCTTACAGGATAATTTCATGGCCATAATAAGTTTCCGATCCGACGAAATTCATTGCAAAATCGTCTATTATGGTCCTGGAAGAGGTGGAAAGACGACTAATCTGATAGCGATCCACAGAGCTTTAGGCCACCAGGTGCGCGGCGAACTGCTCTCCATCGATACCTCGGGAGATCGTACCCTTTTCTTCGATTTCCTTCCTATGGACCTTGGAACTATTGGGAAGTTTCGCATCAAGATCTCCCTCTATACCGTTCCCGGTCAAGTGCGTTATAACGATACGCGTAAATTGGTTTTAAAGGGTGTTGACGGCATAGTATTCGTGGCGGATTCATTGGAGGCCCGCAGGAACAACAACATCGAAAGTCTATTGAACCTTGACGACAATCTGAGAGATCAAGGCAAGACCAGTACATCACTTCCGCTTGTGCTTCAGTTCAATAAACGGGACTTGGCCGGCAGTCGAGTTGCCGTGCTACCCGTGGAGGAAATGGACAAAGATCTCAACCCTGCATCTCGATTTCCGTCGTTTCCGGCCAGTGCCTTAAAAGGAGACGGCGTGCGCGAAACGTTCAAGAAGATTTGCATGATGACCGTTGTTGATGTGAGTACAAGACTCTTGAAGGATAAAGGAATGAGCCTGACAGGGTCGGGGCCCTGATCTAAAAATTCCGGAGAGTTCCCTGTGAATGGAAAAAAATACAAGACACCTGATGAACTTGGCGAAGCTGTAGGATTAAAGATTGAGGAACTCTTCGGCACGATAGTCCACGACCTTCCTCCGGAAGAGCCCGAGGATCAATCGATTGTCAAAGAGCGAACGGAAAAAGCTCCTACGGCTCCTATTTCGCGGGCCCCCACACCTGACAGGTACTCCCCGGGATGCAAGATCACGTCCGGGTACCGTCGCAGCCGCCGTGCCTTCCCCCGCCTCTAACGCTCAAAAGAAGGCCGGCAACACCTGCGCGGAGATTCTTGAGCGTATTGAAATTCTCATGCTGAAACTTGAGTGGGAGGTGAATCCCGAGTCGGTCAGAGAGATATTTCAAAGATTTATGGAGTTGGAAGGTTTCTTTTCGGCAGACCGATCGGCGCTAAACATATTAGCCATGAACCGTCGAGTGCTGCCGCGATTCAAAGACCCGGGGGCGGTGCCTCATCGATCCCTTCTGAGATTGCTCCAGGACAGCATCACGGCTTTAAAAGCCATACATTTATCGCAGGGCCGTCAGCGTCCCTCAGAGAAATTGATAGCCTCCATCACTAATAGTTATAAAGAAATCGTTTCTTCGCCTCCTGTGTCCGGCGCAGCTTCAAAGTCAATGGGTGGAACCACGGAGCAAGGCAACAGACAACGCTACGCATCTTTGATCTCGGAATTTGGTGGGTCTATCCGCTCCATCAACGAGGTTAATCACCGGCTCGGAAGAATTCTTGGGGTTCTGCGCCAGGGGGGAGGCATGTCCGGCGAAGAAATCAGCCGGCGCCTTGGGGCACTCGAACACCTCATTGCCGAACGTGTGGAACATCTCTCTGCCGTCCACAAAGAACTGGTTCATATCGGCACACCCACGGGCAGCATAGCGGCTGAATCCGGTCACAATCCTCAGGGAGGCGAAGCCCGGCCCGACGGGCTGCTAATGATCACGTGGGGAGGAGCTTATCTCGCGATCCCGTCTTCTATCGTAGCGGCTCTCTATCCTCTGTCAAAGGCTCAGACACAGCAATTGCAACACAAATCCTCCATTGTCATAGGAGGTCGTACCGTCCAACGAATTCCCCTGAAAAAGCCTCAAGGGGCACAGGCTGAGGCAACAACCCTGTCCGCTTGGCTCACTCATATTTCTTGGGATCGGAACGATTACTTCCTTCTGGCGGACAAGGTGCTCGGCTATCGCAAGACTCCCGAAGGAGTCGACATAGCAGGCCAAACAAAAATCAAGATCGGTCCTACCGGATACACGCTTATAGACCGAAAGATTTTGCGTCGGACATCATAGGCCATTAAGGGTTGGTGGATTCTTCCTCCAAAGGCCGGCTACCTGCGATGATTAAACAAACAATGTTCAAACCGACGACGTTCGGCCGTTACTGCCTCATCGACCAGATTTCCAAGGGCGGCATGTCCGACATCTATCTCGCGAAAGCCGTAGGTTTCGGGGGATTTCAGAAACCATTGGTCATCAAGAAACTTCTTCCTCAATACTCTGAAAAGCCACGCCATGTGAAAAGGTTCATAAATGAAGCCAATACGTTAGCTCGCCTGAACCACGCCAACATCGTCCAAATCCTGGATATGGGCGTGATTGCAGGTGAATACTACATTGCGTTGGAGTATATCGAAGGGCGAAATGTGGCCCACGTTCTCTCCAAATCCGCACGCAGCCAGGCGCGGCCTCCTCTGGAATTTACTTTGCACGTGATTGCGGAACTCGCAAAAGGGCTAGGCTATGTTCATAAGAAACAGGGAACGGGCGGCGAGAATTTAATGCTGGTTCACCAGGACGTGAACTCGTTCAATGTGATGGTTTCTTACGAGGCCGAGGTAAAGATCATCGACTTCGGCATTGCAAGGATCTTTCTCGACAAGGCGAGGCAGGACAAGCTCCCGGTGGCGGGTAAGCTTTTGTATTTTTCACCTGAGCAACTTCAGAAGAAACCGTTGGACCGCAGGGTCGATATTTACGGAACAGGCGTGCTGTTCTACGAGCTCCTTACCGGCAAACGGCTCGTGGAACACCGACCGACCATCGAAGAAACCGTTAAAATGATCTTGAAGGTCGATATCAGGGACAAGGTTCGAGGTGATAACGGCATTCCCGATGAACTGAAACCGATACTCACCAAGGCCATGGCTTTCGATCCGGGGGCAAGATATTCCTGGATGGAAGAAATGATCGAAGATATCCGATCCGTCTCAAAGAAACTCTCGCTCGATCTCAATTCAGCCTCTCTATCGGCGTACATGAAAGAACATTTTAGCCAGGAGATACATCTTGACAGGCGCAGAATGCGGAAGCTCGTATCCGAGGAAGTTCCTCCGGTTGAAAGAACCGGGGGGGGGACCAAGGGGACATCGGCCGGCACCGGGACCGACCTGCTGGAGGCAATCCTGAATCCTGTTTTAGCGCCGCTGACGGATCACGAAAAAGGATGGGAAGAGCAGACTCAGTTTATCCCGAAGACTATGAAACTTAAGGCTGGAAAGACAATCTTTAGGCAGGGAGACACGGGATCCGACATTTTTGTAATCAAAAAGGGTACGGTGAGGCTCTTCGTAAAAGTAGGATCGACACGCCGAGACCGTGTCCCTAATCGGGGAAGGTGACTTCTTCGGAGAAACCGCCCTCCTGGACGGGTACGGCCGGTCGGTTACAGCGCGGGCGGAGGAAAATTGCCAGCTTGTTCCAATAGGCAAGGAAGCTTTCTTAAGGCTTGCCGGAAGCGATCCCGCACGTACGGTAATTAAACGTCTCGTGGCACGTATCCGAGACTCCAACTCTCTGCTCGAAAGCGCCATGTTGCAGGACACCCTGTCACGACTGATTTACGCACTGTTGTTCTTCCAGCGAAGAGAACTCGGGCAAAACGGCAAGGCTATAAACCTGAAGGAGTTAACTGAGTTGTTTCGCCTGGAAAACAGCCGCGAGATGCAGAAGTATTTGGCCAAATTGCAAGCCCTCAATGTTCTTCAGGCCGATGAAGAAGTTGTGCAAGTAAAGAATCCTCAAAAGCTGGAGAACATCCTGAACATCCTGGTCGGCCGCGGAAAATTCACTTTGAAATTGTGATCCTCATGATGTTCGTAAGGTTTCCTGGCTGTCGTCTACTGTGATACAGTCCTGCGACTGTGCATCCCAGGTGAGATCAAATGCATATTATAGCGATAAACGCGGCCCCGCGCATGGAAGCGGGTAATACTCAGATGATTCTTAACCCCTTCCTGGTTGGTGCGCGACACGTAGGAGCCAAAGTGGATGTGGCACTTCTGGCCAGAAAGAAAATAAACCCGTGCATGGGATGTTTCTCATGCTACGCTCTGACTCCGGGCGTATGCGTCCATAATGACGATATGCAAGGCCTCATTGAGAGAATTCGAGCGGCCGACATGATGATATTGGCCACTCCCATCTATCTGGATGGGATGACTTCTCTGGCAAAGATCTTTATCGACAGACTGGTAGTCTTTCTGGAGCCGCATTACATCATGGATGAAATGGGTCTGTTACACCCGCTGAGGTGGAATTTTCCCCGGAAAATGTTCCTGGTTTCTGTCTGCGGCTATTCGGGCCTGCACAACTTTGATCCCCTGGTTCTGCACATGGAACGACTCGCCAGAAACTTTCACACCGAATTTTGCGGTGCCCTCCTACGACCGGCCGTATTTTCGGTCCTGCTCACCAAAAAGTATCCGGAGCGGGTTCGCGGGGTGCTCGATGCCGTCAGGATGGCCGGGGAAGAATTGGTGAGGTTCGGAAACGCCACAGCTCCTACCCTAAAGGCCGTAGCTGAGGACATTTGCACTCCGGAAGAATTGATGGCGACCGCCAACTCTTATTGGGATCGTGAACTCGGAGGGCCTCCTGACGAACCTGCATAAGACGCATCGGCACCTGTCCGAGGGAGGAGACGTCTGTGGTGGGGTCAGGTCGCGCAGTACCAATTCGGTTTTCTCAACTATTGTTCGCTTACATTTTATCACTTTATTCCTCCTTGCGATCCCGGTTCAGTGCCTTGGCGGCGGAGTCTTTCATGTTTTCCCGCCGACTTTGAAAGATGGAACCGTTGCCGTGGCGCGACTTTCCGTCCTTCTTTCGAGGACACTCATTACGGTTTCAGAATCCTCCGTCGAATATAGGATCGACCAGACTTTTTTCAACGATAATGACTATCCTTTGGACGGGCTGTTCATTCTGCCCATTGGATGCGGCGAGCCCTCAATCAAGGCCGATGTACACGTAGATGGTTCCCCCTGCCCTTTTACTCTCTCCACCGCCAAACATTTCTTCCCCACATTGCGCAACCTGACCGTGTCTATGAAGGACCCATCCCTTCTCGGGCTTTCCGGAGGGTCAGTGATGGTAATTCAGCCGATCCACATAGGTGTGCGTCAACAGAAGTCATTCCGGATAATGTTCAAGAAACCTTTGACCTTGAAAAACGAAGAACTGGAAATTCTGTTGCCTCTCGTCGGTGAGCGGTATTCCCTTGGGCCCGTCGGCGAACTGAATATTCGTGTGCGGCTGAAAATGTCACGATCTGTGAGAGCAGTATTTTCACCATCCCATCACCTTACAATTGTGAGGGAAGCCCCTCACAGATGCATGGTTATCGCAAAAGCAAAAGAAAAGAAGGTTCGGCATGATTTCCGATTGCTCATCACATTCTCCGGTGAAGATCTGGATTTGAGGGTGTTCAAAAACCGACCCGCAGGAAGGAAGGGGACGTTCATGGCACTTGTTTCGCCACCAGTTGCCTGCTCCAAGGGAACGGGGCCTGACAAAGACGTTGTCTTCCTGTTAGATGCTTCCGGCAGCATGAGAAAGCCGGATTTCGAACTTGCCAAGAAAGCAGTTCTTTTCGGCCTGGAAAAACTTCGCTCGACGGACAGGTTCAACGTGTTAACTGTCGGCACCCGCACCGGAAGGCTGACGCACAGTCTTGTCTCTGCAAGCTCGGAAAATCTCATGAAGGCCGCTCAATTTGTGAATTCAACCCGGGGGGGCGGCGGCACAGACATGTACAACGGTCTGATGAACGCCTTGGAGCAGTTCACTTCTCGCAAGCGGGCCGGCATCGTGATTTTCGTCGGCGATGGCTGTGCCACGGTTGGGGTAACGAATCGCGAAGTGATCGATGAGGATGTCCGTCGCAACAACAAAACACGAGCGCGGATTTTCGTCCTCACTATGGGAGACGCGGATGTGGCCATGCTCGACAAGGTGGCAATGTCGAACCGAGGCGGCTCCTTTCATCTCACGGACAACGATGATTTTCCTTCCGCCATGAATCACTTTTTTGCCCGGATTTCTCCACCTCAGGCTGCCGATCTTTCCCTGGTATTCCAAAATATTTCTGCCGAAGATGTTGAGCCGAAGGACATCCCGGACCTGTTTGGGCAAGAGAGTATCGCAGTGTTTGGGCGTTACGACCGGGCGAGCGATACCGAGGCAAAAGTTGTACTCAAGGCCAGAGTCCAAGGCCGTGTGAACACAGTCGTGCAGAATCTTAGATTCTCCGCGGTTGATGAGGGCCACTCTTATATACCGCGCTTGTGGGCCATGCGACACGTTAGCGCGACTGCTCGAAAAGGAATCTCTCAAAGGATTCGACTCAGAACGGCTACATCAGATTACGGCCCTGGCCGGGGTATATGGATTCCGACTGCCGAAAATTTCAACAATGCCCACTGAACATGGTGCTACGACCGACAAAGACACAGGCGGGCTGCTGTGGAGCTATAAGATGTCCCCGGTGGCCGTGGACGTGGAATCAGAACAATTCCGAAGTGTTGAAGGCAGGGTATTTCGATCGGACAACGGGCTATGGGTAGACACGGAGTATCGCCCTTCAATGGCGGCTCGCACGGTGAGATTTCTGAGTAAAGAATATTTTTCCCTTTGCAGGGACGATCTGTCCGTAGGTCATTACTTGGCCCTCGGTTCCAACTTAATCTTCATGTCGGATAAGGGCCCCATAAGAATAGTCTCTGATATCAATGCATCCCGATAGCCCCCGATTTCGACGTCCAAAAGTCTTTTTTCATTCGGGATGCATCACAGGCCCGTCTATGCACGATCTCAGGCCGCTCTTTGTTCCGCAACTGCCGCAGAGGCCGATTCCACATCTCATTATGTCTTCACGCGCTACTAAGATTCGCTCCTGGGGAGTTTTCTGTCTCAGAACGGCTAATGCTGCGTCCACCATGGGCTCCGGCCCGCAAATAAAAATTTGACACTCCTCGTAAAGATCGGGTTCCATGGCGGTGTCGTGGGCCAAGAGTTTCACTATCTCGCCAATGTGGCCTGGAGGATCGATTGCTATGCAGGCCGAAGGAATCTTCGCGAGTATTTCATCTTGAAAACTATCGCTCACTTTGTCCGAAAATCCGAAGAAAGCCTTCGATACGGATCCGCGCCAATATGCCGCGGCCAGCATGATCGGCGCCGCGCCTGTCCCCCCTCCAATCAAGACTACCGGGCTTCCCGGCTGGGGCGTGGAGAATCCTTTGCCGTACGGACCTCTCATGAAGATTGGATCCCCTGGCTCGAGCTGCTCCAGTGCCCGGGTGAACGGCCCAACACTGCGTACTAAATAGATTGGTTCCTTGTCCAGGGCCGGAGAAAAGGGCTTCTCGCCAACGCCGGGTAGCCGAAGGAAAAAGAACCGACCGGGAGCACACGGGGGGCCTTCCTCGAAACGGAGCCTAAAGAGCCCGGGCCCGAAAGAGGTATTCTCGACGACACGAGTTTTGAAATAGGTGGTGCGGGCATTTCCGGTAGGCCGACAGACAGAAGAGACCGGCGCTGATTTTCCGGTCAGAGAATCAACCAGACATTGAAAGTAGTCCGCCACTTGGGCTGTCGGCAGTCCGGCCAGGGCCGATCCTACTGAAAAAAAGGACGCCCCGGCCTTCCTGTAGGCTCTCACGTCTTCCGCTGAAGTTATTCCTCCCGCGGCAATTATCGGGATGTTCACCGACGACGCTGCTTCCATCACTGATTTCAGGCCAATGGGCAATATGCCCGCGCCGGACACTCCGCCGGTCACGTTTGTCAGAACGGGATTACCCTCCGCGTCCGTCGCGATACCCGGACCTACGGTGTTGATCAGACACAATGCGTCTGCGCCCTCCGCTTCGCACAAGCAGGCCATTTCCGGGATGTCTCCAAGATTCGGAGAGAGCTTGGGGATAATGGGCTTTCGGAAATGCTGCTTCAAGAGCCTTATGATCGTACGCACCGCATCCGGATCGGAACCTACGTTCTGGCCTGCTCCTTTCACGTGAGGGCAAGAAAGGTTCAGCTCGAAAGCGTCTGCGATCGTATTCAAGATGAGAGCGCATTCCAGAAACTCTTCCGCGTCTTTGCCCATGATGGAAACAATCAATGGTTTATTATCATGGAGCGGCAGCAGTGGCTGCATGGCCCTGAGAAAGTCTTTAGCGCCGGGGTTCGCCAACCCTACTGCGTTGACGAAACAGCCCGGATAATACTCATGGAGCACCGGTTCCCTGTAGCCCGATCTGGGCTCGGCACTGAGAGTTTTTGTCGTCAAGAACCCTATGGCAGGAATGTCTCTGGCGATGCGTGCAATGACGGAAGGGATGGTCGTGAGAATGCCGGACGGTATAGTGAACGGCGACTTCACCGCCAAGCCGGCTAGGCTGGTGTTCGAAAGATCTTTTATCATGGCTGCCAGTGATGAACTCATTTACAACTGTTTCAGGCGACTGATACGATAAAAACGGAATGCAGATCCATGCGGCTTCTCGAGCCCTGAGCCCCGCTGACCGGTAGTCCGTCGCGGGAACCGGCTTGGCCAAGGTCATGACCTCTCACGGAATCCGTGCCGCCGTGTTCCCTCGGGAGGCTCACGCTCCCGGGCCGAGGAATAAAATCGGGTTTCGAGGCTTGGAACGGGAACGGACCTCGAAGTAGAGAGATGGAGCCTGTACCTCTCCCTGAAGTCCCGACAGTACCTATGATTTGGCCTCTCTTGACAGGCTGGCCGTTGGTCACTCGCACCTCTTTCAAATGGGCATAAACAGTGACGAGCCGCCCGGGGTGCTCAATCAAGACTACTTTGCCATATTCCCCAATAGTTTTCACGCAACCCACCAGGCCGTCGGCCGCTGCCGCCACAGGTGTTCCTTCTTTTGCCTGGATAGTTATACCATTGTATTGGACACCGTTTCTCGCTCCGTATTCGGAAATGACGTTTCCATTTACAGGCCATGCAAGGCTCCCTCCGAAATCTTGCATGCGTGATCTCTTTGCTGAAGGCCCTTGACTCGGAACAATCAATCTTTTCCGCGGCGCACAGGGAATGAAGATTCTTGCGCCGGCCTTAACGGTATAAGGGCGCGTCAAATTATTTACCTTAGCGAGCATTTGGAGGTCAACGCCGTAAGCCTTGGCTACATCGGACAAGCTCTCATTACGTCCCACGACATGATAGATCCCCGTCCCCGAGACCGGATTGTTCGGCCGTGAGTGTGGCGGTCTGAATGTCGTGGAAACAGCGGCGCCGTAATAGGGGCAGCCCGAACTCAAAGTCACAAAAAGAAGGATTGCTGTAGGGACGATCCTACGCGGTGCGCGTTCCGGGATATCAGACACTGGAATATTTCAGTCCCCATCTTGAAGGTTTCAATTCCTCGACCATCCAAACTTGCCCACAAGATCCACAAATCGGCATCCTGTATGGCTTTCTACGAGCATGCCTTCTCTTGTTCTGGTGACCAGCTTTAGAACCTGAGAAAAACGATCGCCGACCGGAATGATCAATCTGCCCCCTTCCGCGAGCTGATCGACCAATGTGTCAGGGATTTTGGGCGCCCCCGCGGTGACAACAATTCCTTGGTAAGGGGCATGCTCCGGCCAGCCTTGAGTACCATCCCCCACCAGGAAAGTAATATTTGTGTAGCCACATCTTTCGATAGCCTTCTTGGCCCGCTCGGCAAGGCTATCAATCCTTTCCACTGTGTACACCCACTTGCATAACCTTGATAGCACCGCCGCCTGGTATCCTGAACCTGTGCCAACCTCCAGCACCAGCCAATCTTCTTGCAGCCTCAAAAGCTCCGTCATTACTGCCACCATATAGGGCTGGCTGATGGTCTGGCCTCCTCCGATAGGCAGAGGGCTGTCATCGTACGCCTCATCTTGCAGGCCTTCATCTACAAAGCGATGGCGCGGAACCTCTCCCATCGCCTCGAGTACGCGGTTATCCTTGATTCCTCGGGCAACGAGTTGCCGCTGAACCATCAGTCTTCTCGCAGTTGCATAGTCTCTCATGAAGCGCCCAATTTCAGCCCAACTCTCTTTATCGGCGAAAAACCTAGTGCATCGGCAGTATTCAGTTTGCACTCATCCTGTGGCCTACCGCGCTCATCGGACACCCGGTTGGTAGGACGAGGCCGGGGGAAGCGGCCGGGTTCGGGTGGCCGGGACGCGGTCGTTTTGCAACGAAGGCTCCCCCTGTACTTGAGACTGGGCCGGACCTCCTTGGGTTGCAGGAGTTTCAGGGAAAAAATTACCGTCCATAAAATTAGCCACGCGATCCATGAGACTCGAGGGTAGATTGAAGAGCCAGTCCACAGTCCCGGAAAGAAACGCTCCAGCGGAGGCTCCGTTGTAATAAGGGTTATTATAAGGAGGGTAAGGGTAGTGGGGCGAAGTCTCGCTGCCGTTACGGGGGGGCGCAGGGATTGACTGCGCTTGATTCCCGTTGGAGGACCGAGGCAAACCGCCGTACCCGGCCGGGTTTGCGCCGTAGGATTGAGCTGAAGGGTAAACCCCTTGTGGCAGTGGCGTCACCCCAGGCCGAGAAACCGGAGACTGACTTTGCCAACTCTGGCCCTGCGCGACAGCTACCGTCATCAGGACCAAAATCGAGACACCTAGTACGCGCTTGATAGCCATGGTTTTCTCCTCAACGGTTTGTATGGCAGAGACACTTAGATCGAAGCGCTAAGGATTTCAATCTTTTTCTGCGAAACTCTGCGCATAGGGGCGCATTCGACAACGTGCGAAATTCAGGTACCCATTCAATTACGCGGGCAATTTTCCGTCTGTCGTTACAGCGAGGAGTGAAAACCCGCGTCACACGGGAAAGCAATCTTTTCCTTTATAACAGTTGCCAAAAATTCGGATTCGGTGGATAAAATCCGGGGATTGTAGGGGCGACCGGTGGTCGCCCCAGGCGAATGCCATTCGCCCCTACGAGGTCTCGCTAACAAAAGGCCATCGTTTATGGCAACTGCTCTAAACGCCGCTTAGATTGCCAGTGGGACGTCCCGCGCGGAACGCGGGATTGCCCGTCATCCCTAATAGACAGGCTGTCTCGCGAGGCGCGGGACGGTCTCACCTTGCACTCCTCGCAATGACAAGAGCCCGAAGATGCCCCGCGTAATTGAAGGAATACTTTGAAGAGGCAATTTGTGTTGAATTGATCCGGACCCTGCGTTACATTATGACGTTTGTTTGAACCGCTTCCACGTCTCGTTCAGGGTAGGAGGTAGAGAGAAATGGCCGCTCGAATACGCAACTTTAATCCTGGTCCTGCGGCGCTGCCGCTTCCGGTCCTCGAAGAGGTCAAGGAAGAGTTCCTTGACTTCAAAGGTTCAGGGATGTCCATCGCCGAGATCAGCCACCGATCGGCTCTTTTCGAAGGCGTTCTCAACGACGCGGTGCAGCGCCTGAAACGTCTCTTGAAGCTGTCGGACACTTTTAAGATCCTTTTTCTCCAAGGTGGGGCAAGCTCGCAATTTTTCATGATCCCGATGAATCTTATTCCCGACGGATCTTCCGCGGACTACATAAATACCGGATCTTGGGCGAAAAAGGCTATAAAGGAAGCACAGATTCTCCTAAAGGCTCACAAAGTGATCGCTTCCAGTGAGGATCGGAACTTCAGCTATATCCCGAAGGACTTTTCGGTCAATCAGGATGCCGCGTACCTTCATTTGACCTCAAACAATACTATCGAAGGGACCCAATGGGCGTCCTTTCCCCAAGCGGGGAATGTACCGTTGGTCGCTGACATGTCTTCCGACATCTTGTCCAGAACCTTTTGACCCCGCTCCTTTCGGACTCATATATGCGGGCGCGCAGAAGAACCTTGGGCCCGCAGGCGTTACCGTTGTCATCGTACGCGACGACATGCTCGAGAAGGTCCCCTCGGACCTCCCGACAATGTTGCGTTATAGGACTCATTCTGAAAAGAACTCCCTGTACAACACTCCGCCCTGTGTGGCCATTTACATGGTTCAGCTTGTCCTGAAGTGGATCGAGGAGACCATTGGCGGTTTGGGAGTGATGGAGCGACTCAACCGGGAAAAAGCCGATTTGATATACAATTTCATTGGGGGCAACGGGTTCTACAGATGTACAGCGGATGCTGATAGCCGCTCCAATATGAATGTGACATTCAGACTGCCGGATGAAAATCTGGAAAAGAAATTCGTCGCGGAGGCTTTGAAGTCCGGATTGGGTGGCCTGAAGGGCCATCGCTCGGTGGGAGGTTGTCGAGCGTCTATTTACAATGCCGTAGGCATCGACGCCGTCCGCAGTCTTGTGGATTTTATGAAGATGTTCGCTGAAAAGAATGGCTGATAACCTTGACTAAGACGAGCATTTCTCCGCTTGCCTCGGCGACCAGCTTCTAGAATCAGCCACGCAGCAGGTGTGGCGATAGCGGCGTCAAAGATCTGTCCGCGACGGCACGAACCGTCGTGACGAATCCGGCCTGCCGCGGCATTACTCGCTTGCAAGTGCATCGTTCAAAGCCTGGAGACGAGGAAATGGCCTACCATATCCTAGTGTCGGACAATGTTCACCAGCAGGGAATAGACCTTCTGCAAAAGCAGGAAGGCTTCCTCGTGGACGTTAAGACCGGGCTGTCTGCAGAAGTCCTGAAGGAGATTATCGGGAAATACCATGGTCTGGTCATTCGCAGTAATACTGCGGTGACCGCAGACCTCCTGAAGTTTGCTCCAAAACTCAAAGTCATCGGTCGAGCGGGGACCGGTCTGGACAATGTGGACCTTGCCGCGGCAACGCGGCGAGGCATAGTCGTCATGAACACTCCGGGAGGAAACGCGGTGGCCACCGCGGAACACACAATAAGTCTCATCATGTGCGCCCAACGTCACATACCCCAGGCAGTAGCGTCCATGAAGGAAGGAAAGTGGGAGAAGAAAAAGTTCCAGGGTCGCGACATGGCCGGCAAAACCCTCGGAGTCATAGGTCTGGGAAAGGTCGGCAGCATAGTCGGCAAACTAGCCTCCCGAGGACTAAAGATGAATGTGCTCGGATATGACCCATTCACGACTGCTGAGGCTGCCTCTCAAATCGGAGTTAAGCTCGCATCGTTGCAAGAAATTTTGAGCTGTTCGGATGTAATTACAGTGCATACGCCTCTTAACAATGAGACCTGCGGAATGATTGATTCTGCTGCTTTCGGAAAGATGAAAGAGGGGGTCATTGTCGTTAATTGCGCTCGAGGGGGAATAATCGATGAAGATGCCCTCTGGGACGCACTGGAATCTGGCAAGGTGTCTGCGGCGGCCCTCGACGTTTATACGAGCAGTCCGCCTGGAGAGCATCCCCTGGTTATGCATCCGAAGGTTGTGGCCACGCCGCATCTGGGGGCTTCTACGGGAGAGGCTCAGATCAATGTTGCTGTCGCTGTCGCGAAGCAAATAATCGACTATCTGGCAAAGGGGGTTGTCCGAAACGCGGTGAACCTCCCGAGCATAGACCCGGCTCAGGCTGCCAAAACAATTCCGTACCTCGACCTGGCCGGGCGTTTGGGGCAGTTCCTCGGCCGACTCACTCCCAACGGCATAGTAGAGCTGGAAATAGAGTATCACGGGGAAGTTGCGTCCTGGGACCTGAAACCCATAACCAATTCCGGGTTGGTCGGGCTGCTCTCCGGCTTCGAGGGCACTGAGGTGAACCAGGTCAACGCCTCAATGATCGCCCAGGGCAGGGGGATTTGCGTTTTTGAAACAACGCTTAGAGAAAGCGAATTACACGGATCGTCCCTTTTGCTGCGGACGGTAACATCCAAAGGGATTTCCCGCAGCGTTCAGGGCGCTCTTATCAGGCGCATCGGCTATGAACCGCGCATTATCGGAATCGACGGATTTGTTACCGAAGCGGTGCCGGCAGGCCCTATGCTCATAGTAACCAATAGAGACATTCCCGGGATGATCGCGGGCATGTCGGGCGCGTTAGCAGCCGGAGGAATCAACATAGCGCAGATGAACTTGTCGCGGGAGTGCATCGGTGGCATGGCCATGTCAATAATTAATATTGACGAGCCCGCGGATGAGTCTACGCTCGATAGCATACGAAGTATCGAAGGAATCATTGGCGTGAAGCAGGTCATCCTGGATTCGGGAGCAATTGCTGCGGCAGGGACCGATTCCGCCTGCGACACAGCTTCCCTGCGACGCCCTCATGGGCGCTATCAGCTTAATAACGAACAAGAAAGGCATCAGGATTTGAGCACTCTAGTTATAGTAGGAACACAGTGGGGTGACGAAGGCAAAGGGAAAATCGTGGATTTGCTTACCAGCCGCGCTGAGGTCGTGGTGCGGTTCCAAGGTGGCAGCAATGCGGGACACACTTTAAAGGTTGCCGGCGAACAGATCATTGTGCACCTGATACCGTCAGGCATACTCTACCCCGAAACTCTCAACATCATTGCCAACGGGATGGTGGTCGATCCGGGAGTGCTGCTCCAGGAAAAGGACTCGTTACGGAAGAAGGGCCATTTCCTCAACGATCGGCAGTTGCTCATTTCTGAACGCGCTCACGTTATTATGCCCTATCACAAGATTATCGACCTGGGCCGTGAAGAAATTCTTGGCAAAGCCAGGATCGGGACCACCGGTTGGGGAATCGGTCCGGCCTATGAGGACAAGGCATCCAGAATGGGGATACGGATGGGCGACCTTCTGAAGCCCGACACTTTGCCACAGCGGGTGACGGCTGCGCTGGAAGAAAAGAATTTCATGATAGAGCATCGATTTAAGCGCCCCAAGCTGAATCCCGATCAGGTAGTTGAAGAGTACCTCGATCACGGCAAGAGACTCGCACCCCACATAACAGATACGAGTCTCGTACTTTACAATAAGATCTCGGAAGGGACTCGCGTACTATTTGAGGGCGCACAAGGGACGCTTCTAGACATTGATCACGGAACCTACCCCTTTGTAACCTCCTCAAATGTGGTGGCAGGAAACGTTTGCTGCGGCGCGGGCGTCAGCCCCACCTCGGTGGAAAGAATATGGGGAGTGGTAAAAGCTTACTCGACACGGGTCGGGCAAGGCGGATTTCCTACTGAGTTAAACGACGATTTAGGAGAGAGAATCCGTGAGATCGGGGCGGAATTCGGGGCGACAACAGGTCGGCCTCGGCGCTGCGGCTGGTTGGATCTGGTTGTGGTGAATCACAGTGTTCGCCTGAACGGCCTGACAGGCCTTGCTTTAACAAAGATGGATGTGCTTACCGGCATATCTCCTTTGAAAATTTGCACCGCGTACGAATTGGACGGACGGATAATAGACAGGATGCCGGCGGACATCAATGACCTGGCAAGACTGGTGCCGCAGTACCGAGAAGTGAAAGGCTGGGACAAGCCGCTGGATTCTTGCCGCTCCTTCGAAGACCTGCCCAAAAAAGCGAGGGACTTCGTTGGGACTATTGAACACCTCACCGGTGTTCCGGTTACGCTGGTCTCGATCGGCCCGGCGAGGGAGCAAAGCATACTGCGCAAGTCGCCATTCTGACGTTGGGGGCCTAGCCTCCGAAGGAGGGGTGTATGAACTCCACCCTGTCCCCATCCTTTATGGTGTGAGAACTGAAGTCCTTTCGGTAGATGAACCTGCCGTTAACCTCAACGATAACCGCGGGGTCGTCCTCTTTGCTCCTGTCGAGCAGATCCTGGATGGTCAACTCATACCCCTGGAAATCCTCTGGAAAGCCGTTGAATATAAATCTCAATTCATCAGCCTCGCCAAGCGTTCCCGATAATGGGTCGCATTTTCTGTCGACTTACTCCTATTTTCCCTCCTTCTGGGCTCTGAGGGCCATGTAGAGCCGCTCCGAAGTACAGGGCAATTCGTTGACCCTGACGCCCGTGGCATCGTAAATGGCATTGAGTATCGCAGGGATGGTCGGCATGATTGCCCCCTCCCCCACCTCTTTTGCTCCGTACGGGCCGTTGGGCTCACGGGATTCCACGATGATGCTCTTCACATTGGGCATATCCAGAGCAGTGGGGATGCGGTACTCGCCTAGGGACGCGTTCACGATGCGGCCACGAGAGTCGAACTTCACCTCTTCAAAGAGACATTCGCCAAGCCCCATGGAAAGCGATCCCTGCATCTGCCCCTCGACCGAGGCCCGATTTATTGCCAGGCCGCAATCATGGGCATCGGTCATGTTGTCTACAGTCACTTGCCCAGTCTCAAGATCCACCGTAACCTCCACAACCTGGGCCGAACACCCGTACGCAGGTGAAGTGCCGACCGCGGCCCCCTTGTACGCTCCCCCGAGCTTGGGAGGCTTGTATTTTCCGGTGCCTACCAGTGTTCCGCCCTTTAGATATGCGAGTCGCGCTCGCTTCCCGGAAGGTTAGATACTCCCCGGACGGAGGATCGCTCCAGCCGCGGTGTTCCTTGATGTACTGCGTGCGTATCTTCTCGAAGTCACCCGGACCTCCGTTGAAGCGTACGGTTCCGTTGCGGAAGCTGATGGACTCAGGATCGCACTCCATTGCCTCAGCCAGGTAAGCGGCAATTTGGGCGCGCACGTGCTCCGCGGCTTGTTTGGTCGTGTGACCGGTCATGAGAGTTTGGCGACTGGAATACGCCCCCAGGTCCACACTCAGGTCAGTGTCTCCCGAGACCACCCTAACATTTTCGAGGGGAATGCCGAGAGTCTCGGCCGCGATCATTGCAAAGGCCGTGTCCGAGCCTTGACCTATCTCTGCCGATCCGCTGAGCACGTTCACGATCCCGCCATCTTCGCTGACTTTTATGACTACCGTTGAATGGTACGTGTCCGACCGATAGATTGGATAACCAGCCCCCGAGACGAAGAAGCCGCATGCCATTCCGATTCCTTTGCCCTTCGGAAGCTTGTCTTTCTTATTCGTCCAATCCGAGTTGTCACGCACGGCCTCAACGCAATCCTTCATGCCCAGGCTCGACATGTCCAACTGGTTGATCGTCATGTCTCCTGCGGTCATGATGTTCTTGAGACGCATTTCAACAGGATCTATGCCGAGCTTTTCCGCGGTCATGTCCACAAGTTGCTCGAACGCTGCTCTGTGTGTCACTCCGCCATGGCCTCTCTGTGCCCCGCACGCCGGCCTGTTGGTATAAACTCGATGTCCGTCGTATTTCATCGCTTGTAGCTTGTATGGCCCTCCGAGGAGTGAGCCTGAGTAGTACACCGTCGCAATGCCGAAACTCGTGTACGCGCCCCCATCCAGGACAGCCTTGTTCTTGAGAGCAACCATAGTGCCGTCCTTCTTCACTCCCAGGCTCATTTCTGCATAGAACTGGTGCCGAGCCCGACTGTGCAGGAAGACCTGTTCTCTGGAATAGGTCATCTTCACCGGCTTGCCGGTTATTTTGGCAAGGAAGGCCGAACTCATCTCCAGTGGGGTCGCTTCACACTTGGGACCGAATCCGCCCCCCACGTAGGGCTTGACCACTCTGACATTCCCCACCGGGATTTGAAGGACCATAGCCACGGTCCTCATCACGTAATGCGGAACCTGTGTGGACGATTGCAGAGTGAGCTTGCCGTCAAGATCAAAGACCGCCAGACAGGAATGCGGCTCAATAAACGCCGCGTCTTGCCGCTTGTTGAGAAAAGTGTGATTCACCACGAGATCGCACGACGCAAGGGCAGCTTCCGTATCACCAAACTCCTGATGAACTTCAGCATTGATATTGCCGGGGAATTCTGCGTGTATCTGAGGGGCCCCTTCTTTCATGGCCTCAAACATATCAAACACGGCAGGCAGCTCTTCGTAATCGACTTTGATAAGGCTTACAGCCTCCTGAGCGGTGGCCTGATCTACCGCCGCGACAGCGGCTATTTCATCCCCGACGTAACGAACTTTTTCATGGGCAAATAGAGTCTCATCGTACCGAGCGGGCGAGACTCCATATTTCACCAATCCGACTTCCTTAGCAGTGATCACAGCTTTAACACCCGGCAGATTTCGGGCTTTGGAAGTGTCGATATGAAGGATTTTTGCGTGCGGGAGAGGACTCTGAAGTATTGCCGCGTACAGCACACCAGGCATGCTGAGATCGTCAGCGTATTTAGCCCGACCGGTGGCTTTGGCAGGAGCATCCAACCGGGGTGCCTTAGTATTGATAACCTGGAATTCAGTCATTTCAGGATACCTCCATTCCCTCAATCGTCTTCGCGGCTTCCTGCACGGCTTCAACAATCTTCTGATAGCCGGTGCATCGGCAAAGATTTCCGGAGATCGCTGTGCGGATCTCATGTTCTGTCGGCTTTGGATTGGCATCCAGGAGCGCCTTGGCTGACAAGATCATTCCTGGCGTGCAAAATCCGCATTGGATGGCTCCCTGGTCCACGAATGCCTGCTGAATGGGATGCAGCCGGCCGTTCTGAGCCAACCCCTCGATGGTGAGCACTTCTCGCCCTGCCGCCTGAACTGCAAGCACTAGACACGAATTTGCAGGCATGCCGTCAAGGATGACCGTGCAGACGCCGCAGTCCCCAAGGCCGCAGCCGTGCTTCGTCCCTGTCAGCCCCAAACCTTCCCGCAAGAACTGCAAGAGGGTCTCGTTAGGCTCTACCGCTGCTTCAACCAACTCTCCGTTGACGGTCAACCGGATTATAGTCTTCATCGTGTTTATCTCCCTGGAATTAAAGTTCGAAGCGCCCAACGAATCATGGCTTCCAGGAGCGCGCCAGCTCCAATGACGCCTGAAGTGACTTTCTCGTCAGCACTTCAATCATCATGCACCGATATTCCATGGTCCCTCGATGATCGGTGATCGGACTGCACATGCCGACACCTATTTCACCTGCCTGCTTGAATAACTCCTCCGTCGGCTGCTGACCAATCAGGAATTCTTCAGAAGAGAAAGCGCGGACCGGCGTTGGCGCAACAGCTCCGAGGGCGATGCGCGCGTCCGCAATGGGCCCATCGGGGGACTGCAGAGTGATCATGGTGGCCACGTTCACCATTGAGATCTCAAGAGTCTTACGAGCGCCCAGCTTTAAGTAACTGCCGCCGCTCCACGGAGGAGGGGTCTCCATGTTGACAGATACCATCAACTCATTGGGCTCTATCAACGTTTCCCCCGGCCCGCGGAAGAAATCGCTCACCGGCACCTCCCGTTCCGCTGCGGCGCTCTTTAGCTTTACGGTCGCATTCAAAACCATGCACGCGGGTGGAAGGTCTGCGGCGGGACGCCCGTTGACAAGGTTGCCGCCGATGGTCGCTCTGTTCCGAATCATGGGAACTCCCAGCTTCCCGGCAGCCAGGGCCAACGGCGTAAATCTGTCCCCTATCAGCTCATGGCGTGACAGGCTCGCCGCGGTCACGGCCGCTCCAATGGTCACTCCGTGGCTATTCCGAGGAATGACGGCATCCATACCAGGCACACGGGCGATGGAAATTACGTGAACGGGCTTGTCGATCTTCAGTTTCATCCTAACCAGAAGATCCGTCCCGCCTGCCAGCACTTTGGCGTTGCCGCCGAACTCTGAGAGCAAGTGCAGGGCCTCTTCAAGCGTCGAAGGTTCGTGATACTCAAACTTTGGCAGGAGCATATCTTTTTCCTCCTGTGCATGGGAAAGAAAAGTTGGTGGTGTTCAGACTGGAGAACACGCACGTAAATAGGCGTCTTGATTCACCGGCAAAGAGACCGCCGCGTTGCGGGCAGCGTTCGTTCACATTGAGATGTCCTATTCGATGACGGCTTCTATCCCGTGAGCAGCCAACCATTTAATGAGTTGTTCGCTGCTGGAACGTACCTGCTCCGCCTGGGAAAGACTTTCGTCACCACCTTCATCCGAGTACGGTGGACACCTGAAGTACAGCCAGTCAACATAACCTCCGAATGGCGTTCCATCAGTCGGCCTGTTGCAGGCCATTACGCCGCGAGCTATCTGCACGTCCACGGGAACAACCACATGGTAGCTGTCCCCCCTCGGAGAAACCCCTATCCACCCTTCGTTTCCGGAACGAAGAGGCAAAGTCGCCCGGCCAATATCGTTGATGTTGATTCGTAACATGGGGGGCCTGAATTCAGTTTCGGTATCAGGAACTTAGTTCACACCATAACCGTCAAGCATGATAGTGTCAAGTGATAACATAGCTTGTGACGAAAACCATTTGACAATCATTTTCCAAACGGTTACAACTCTTTTTAGTTCATTATGATGAACTGTCCGGCAAGCTCCCGGAACGCGACCGCCCTCCGGATCGGATCGCACCAAGTAGCTGTTCCGGAGGGAACTTGGGTGGGTGGAGGCCTCGGTAGCGTCTCGCTGCCGGCAACAACAATGCCCATGCGGCTCCGAGATCCGCCGACAGCACAGCACACGTCAGACGGGCTTTGTTTGACGTCAAATCGGTTGCGGGTGGATTACCGTGAACAGAGCACACAACTCAGCTTATACCAAATACTCCGCACCCATAGTGTCTAAGGCAATGCGGGTGCTGAAGATGATCTTCACCTCACCCAGGAACGCGGGGATTAGTGAAATCGCCGCTAAACTCTCGTTGGCCAAGTCCACTACTCACGGTATACTTGCTGCCCTTGAGGAATCGGGATGGGTGCTTCGCGATCCGATTACCAGAAAATATACGTGTGGTCATGCGGGGAAGGACCTTGCAGCAAAGGCCTCGGTGCGGGTACCGTTGGTGGAGCAGGCGCGCCCGTTCCTCGAGAAGCTGGGAGCGGAGCTGGACGAAGATATCTTTCTGGGAATCAGTACGGGCCGTCAGTTACTGATTTTGGACCAGATTGAATCGTCCAAGGAGATTAAGATAAGGGCTCGGCCGGGAACGCGGATTTCCGGCTTCGCCGGTGCGGCAGGTAAGATTTTCCTGGCCAACGACGATCCGGAAGCGGTGTCACGCCTAATTCTATCGGACCCACCACCGAAATTCACCCTCGAATCCGTCACGAATCCTGATAGGTACCTTGCCGATTTGGCTCAGGTACGCGCCGCGGGGGCGGCGTTCGACATAGGAGAGTACCTGCCGAATGTGTGGTGTGTGGCGATTCCGATTTTCTACGGTAAAAAGGCCAGGAAGCGCATGGTGGCAGCCTTCTGGGTGGTAGGCCTCGATTCGGAGCTCAGCGCGCATCGAATGAAAATGGCCGAGGATCTCGGTCGCGCGACAGGAGAAGTCTTGTCGCGGATAATAAGCAATCAAGAAACGTAAGAAGAACGAATGATCGGCATAAAAATTAGCATTTCGCTCGGAACGCGGAATTCCCCTTTTTCCTAGGGCGATATTAACTTTCACAAACCCACCCTCCTACAAGAAAAGGGGGACTTTGATGGCCTATCGAACGGCTGAAGTGCTCGTTCCGGGATAAGCATCAACTACTTAGTATTTCTTTTCGCAAATATGGTGACGTCAAGAACCGGTTCGGAAGTAGATTGCTTCGCTGCGCTCGCAATGACAGGGAGAGGGAATGTCATTGCGAGCGCAGCGAAGCAATCTCCACGGTGAAAATGCGTGACCGTAATTACGAAAACCTGTACTTAGGGCCCTACTCCCGGGCCTTGAGAAACTGCTCTTCAATCAAGTCGCACAAAAGCTCGGGTCTGTTGAGATCGAAGACCGGTACTTCCGTTGGGGGGGCGGGAGGGTTACCAGCGATTGCAACGAGGTTTTCGCCGGCTTTGCAGAGCAGTTCCTGATGTAGTTCACTTCTGGAAACTTCTATCTTGGGATGAATGTCGCGTTTGTAACCTTCCGTTATTATCAGGTCTACCCCTTGTCCTTCGATGAATTTGTCCCTGATTTCGGCTAAGCTGTGATCATGGTCCGTGTCCGCCACCAGAGCCAGTTTGCCTGGAGAGGAAATGACCGTAACTCTCGCGCCGGCCTGTTTGTGCCTCCAAGAATCCTTTCCTGGATAGTCGATCTCAAAGCTGTGCGCGTCGTGTTTTATTGTGGCGATCCGGAAACCGCGTGACGTCAATTCTCTGACGACTTTTTCCAGAAGAGTGGTTTTCCCTGATTCCGACTTTCCTACGATGGAAATAATAGGAGTCATTCAAAGCCCTTTCGAAGCAACTTGTGGTGGCTACAGCCCCTAAGCCTTGTAGCATTTTTCTCGTGTGGCTTGTAGCAATCGCCGAAAAATTTGTCGGATTTGCTAGGATGAAACCGGCACCCGGGACTCCAGAAGCGCCGGCGTCCCCGCCGGCGAGTCGCGCACAACCGGCGCGGAGGCCGGTCCTACTGGTTGCCCGCGCATGCGGGCATGACGACATGTAGGGGCGGGTTTCAAACCCCAATGCTGTTGACTTAAGGGACCTCCGTCTACCCCACCGTCACCCCGGCGAAGGCCGGGGTCCAGGGGAGATTAGGAAAACCTGGATTCCGGCCTCCGCCGGAATGACGAGGTGAAGGCCCGTCGAAGGAAAAGCTCCTGGACAAGAGGCATGCGGCTTAAGTCAACAGCATTGGGTTCAAACCCGCCCCTGCGCCAACTCGCGTCCCTATCCACCGCAGGCGTTGCCTCAGGGCATTGGATCATTGACGATAAGAACCGTCAATGATAGTTTTTCTGCTGGAAATAAGAGGTTGAACACTTTTGGCCAAGATTTTTCTTCACTGTCATTGCTCTTTACGGAGGGCCTTATGTCATTACAGGACAGAGTTCTTCAAGTAGTCACCGACACTCATGAAGCGACCAGAGAAGCGGCCATTCTCCCGATAACCATTAAGGAAAAAATCCTGATAGAAACCGCGGGGAGGCTACGGGACGGTCGGCGGCATCTGCAAGACGAGAATCGCAAGGACCTGGAGGCTGCTAAGGCCAAAGGCCTTTCCAAAGCTATGCTTGACAGGTTGACTCTCTCTGAACAGGTAATAGAGCAGACCGCGGCGGGTCTCGAAGAGATTGCAGCGTTTCCCGATCCGATTGGTGAGATCGTGCGTATGTGGACCCGACCGAACGGCATGAGGGTCGGACGCATGCGCATACCGCTTGGCGTGATCGGCATAATTTACGAATCCCGTCCCAACGTGACAGCGGATGCAGCAGCATTGTGTCTTAAAGCGGGCAATACAGTCATCCTGCGTGGAGGATCGGAGGCTCTCAATTCCAACAGAGCCATAGTGGGCCTGTTCAAGGAAACCCTCAAGGAGAACCACGTCAACGAACATGTCGTCAACCTGCTTCCGACCACTGAGCGGGAGGCCATACTTTACATGCTCAAACTCGAAGAATTGATCGACCTCATAATTCCGCGGGGCGGCGAAGACCTCATACGTTTTGTGGCTGAAAACTCAAGAATCCCTGTAATCAAGCATTACAAAGGTGTCTGCCATCTCTACGTGGATGCCGCGGCGGATGTGGACATGGCGGTTAGACTAACTTTCAATTCCAAAGTCCAGCGGCCAGGCACCTGCAATGCTCTGGAGACTCTTCTCGTGGACAAAGCCGTAGCCGACCGGTTCCTGCCCGTAGCGGCGGAGAAGCTCACAGAAGCCGGAGTGGAACTGAGAGGCTGCGAAAGGTCGCGGCTTCTTGTGCCGTCAATGGTGCCCGCGACCGAGGATGACTGGTACGCTGAATACCTTGATCTTATCCTGGCGGTGAAGGTAGTAGACGACATTGACGAAGCCATCCGACATATTGCCAAATACGGCTCCCTCCACACTGAGTCGATTGTGACCAAGGATTACGCGGCCTCACAGAAATTCCTCAAAGAAGTGAATTCTTCTTCTGTAATAGTAAATGCATCCACGCGAATGAGCGATGGGTACGTCTTTGGACTAGGGGCTGAAGTAGGTATCAGCACGACCAAGCTGCACGCTTACGGCCCCATGGGAGTGGAGGACCTAACTACGACAAAGTTCATAGTCCTGGGGGATGGACAGGTGAGGGAGTAGGTCATTGGGTGAAATACGCAGCACTTTAGATCTGATTATGGACAAAACCCGGGGGATGTCCCTATCCCGGGAGGAGAAGGAAAGCTTCCATGCAGAGGAGCTTCGGAAGCGTGCCAACGGGTTCAGGGTAAGACTTCTTGATGATCCGTCAAAGGCTGAAGAGATACTCTCCAGGCTCAACAATGAATCGGAAAACGATCGGCAGCTTCTTCACTCCCTCCTCTGGAACGCGATGGTCGAAGCCCTGCCCGCTGACGATGCCGTGCTCAAATATTTACACATAATGGAGATGCTTCCCGCGGGTATGGCGAAGAACGCGATACTGCACGAACTGTGTTCCTCGTTCAAGTCCTGGTTAAGGACCAGGGGGACAGACCGACAGAAGACCCTCGCCCGAGAGAAGAAGAAACTCGCCGCATTCGGAATTTCCGGGAGCGCGGTTGTTCCCAAGATCCCCAAGGGGTCTGACGTAGAGCATGGTTTCGAGCAGGAGTTGAAGAAGTTTAAGAAGGAACTCCTGAGTGACACTTAGTTCATAAGTTCGGTCATGTATTTTCGGGGCGGAGATTACTGTCCCGCGGGACGTGGGATTTCACTCCTCGCAGTAACAGATAATGGTATGTCATTGCGAGCGCGCCGGCCCGAAGCAATCTCATCTTCAGCGGGACCGGCATCTTGGCGGTCGTTCCAATAGACAGGCAGGGAGCATGTCCCACCAATGGAGATTGCTTCGTCGTTTCACTCCTCGCAATGACAATACCGGACTACGACATCTTGAAACGAAGCTTGTGTGCCACAATTCCACAAAATCAGCTAAATTTACGGAGCAAAGGAAACAATCCACTCCGTGATAGTTTCCGATTACCCCATAAAGATACGCTTCCCTCGTATGTCCGAGGGAAGCGCGTCGTGGGTGGGAATTCAGGACGGTAGAGTGCGATTTATGAGGCAGGAGGCGGCCGTTTGATGATCGTGGGGGACACGAAGACTAAGAGTTCTACAAGGTGCTTTTCCCTCTGCTTGTTACTGAACAGTAAGTTTACAAGAGGAATGTTCATCAGACCAGGCCACCCGTCTCGTACGGTGTTGTCGGTATTCCTGAGAATTCCGCCTATTACCGCGGTCTCACCGTCCTTCACGATCATATAAGTCCCGGCTTCCTGAGTGGAAATCGAAGTGGAGCCCGGAACGGTCGTGAGATCCGGCGAGTTGTCGGTCATCTTTATATTCATACTAATGCGGCCGTCCGCGAAGATCCTCGGTGTTACTTCCAGCAGTAGGTCCGCGTCCACTAGTTGCGTTTGCGTTCCAAGTGCGGATGTGGTTGTAAAGGGGATGCTAAGTCCTTTCTTGATGCTTGCTTTCTGATTGTCGAGGACTTGAACCTTGGGTCGGGCAATTACATGGGTCTGTCCGTTGTGCTCGCCGAGATTGAGACGCACATCCAGTTCTGTGATGTAGTTGGTGCCCAGCAAGCCGAATTGCATGCCCAGACCCATAAGTTGCGCAAGGCCGGTTACGGTGGGTGGCAGGTTTACAGCAAAACTGGATGGAATATTATCGCCCGCGGTAGTCTGGCCGGTCGCAGTGTTGGCCGCTATGCCCGCCAACTGGTTTCCGCCGATGCCCCAGTAAGTGGTTTTACCGTCGACAATCTGGCCGACCTGATTGTTCCTACCACCCCAGAGTACCCGAAGACCGCGGGCCCAGTCTCTCGTGGCCTCCACAATGCGTCCCTCGATGAGGACTTGCGGGGTCGGTACGTCCAACGTGGCGATAACCTTCTTCATCTGGGCTATCCGTTCGGCGGTATCCTTGATGAAAATCATGCGATTGGGTTTGTCCGGCCACAACATGTTATTAACAATGATTGTTTGCAGCATGGGATCTGTACCTGTGGGCAGGGCGGTCCGTCCGGCGACACGACCTGCTTGCAAGGCTCCGATCATGCGTTGCTGAGCCCGTGCCGACGACTCCGAGGCCTGTACAACACGCTCCCGCTGCGCCTGCTGGGCAAGAGTGATCGCAGGGAGCCCGGGCGTTGATGTCGGTAGGGTTGTTCCGGAAGTTCCAGGCAATGCTCCAGGTGGAGCTGTTCCAACCGTAGCGGCTGGCCCCGCCGGAACTGCGCCGGCTTGCCGCGCTCCTGCGCACTGCAGGTTGAACATGCAGTCCAGCGTATTTACCACATTTGTGGGATCAGCATAGACCAGCTTTACCGTCGCGTAGTAGAAACAAACCTCTCCTATTTGCTTCTCTTTCTCATCCTTGACAGGGACGCACCCGGCTTCGCCGTATTCCTCCGTTTTCGCGTCCTCCATGTGTTCTTCCGGGTGGGCCTCCTTCTTTTCAAGTTCTTTCAAGGCCTTTTCGCTTGCATTCTCCTCCTTCTGTACCTCCTGAGTGAGACTGGTCAGCCGCTTATCCAACTCTTTTATGCGAATTTCGTATTCTTTGCGTCTCTGATCTTTATACTTCTGCATTTCTTCTTTTCGACCTATCCGCATCACGTTCCCGATCATCTCGCGGTCGAGGCCGTTAGTACTGAGTATAGTGTCGATAACCTGGCCCAATGGTACCTGGAACAGCCGTACGGTTGTGGTTCCGGTTACGTCGTTGCCGACAATAATGTTGATGCCGGCCTGCTCTGCCAGCAGTCTGAAAGCGTTTTTCAGTGAAATGCCCTGAAAATCCATTGTCACAGGCTTGTTGAATACCTCGGGGTCGGGCGTCACCTGGTATCGCTTGATGATCTCTGTACGCTGTTTTTGAAGCTCCTGCTGCTGTTTTTGGAGAGATTTTATATTTCGCCTGCGCGTTTCATTTTCCTTGCGGACTTCTTCCTCCCTCATTATACGATAAGCCTGCAAGCGAGTTTCACGGCTCTCCCCAGCACCGCGCTTACCCGCCGGGCCGGCTCCCGGCCCCATACCAAGTGTTTTACGAGCGGAGGAAGCTGAGAAACGCGGAGGGGGAAAGTCGATCATCAGCACACCCTTCTGTTTCTCCACCTGGTAAGGGACTGCATCCTTCAATTGCATGAAAATCGTCTGGGAGCCCGGCACGATCATTTCAACGGATGTTGAAAAGAGATCTGTTCTCAGCGGCTTCTGATATGCCTTTGGTATTTCTGCATTGACAAGATCCAACCTGGCTTTAGTCGGGGACACCTTGTTCAGCCGGTAATCCAGGTGATCTCCACCTCTGACAATCAGCCGGGCATTATGACCGACTTGTATGAACTTGAGTTCTGTTATCTGTTGAACTATCAGCCTGGGATCGGGCGTCGGGGGTGTGACAGGCGGTCTGACTTCTCGTACCATGCGCGGTTCAGGGCCTCGACGCGCCGGGCCCGGCATGCTTCGCATAGAAGGGCGTCCTGCACCATTAGGCGGCGAAGACGGTAGTGCTGAAGGACTCGGAGGCTGAGGCTTGCTGAGCTCTGTGCTCTGAGCCAATTTAATCCCTTTGAGGGCCTGGTCCCTTGCTTTTGACTCGCCGGCGCTCTTGTTCCACGGCCCATCAACTTTATTGCCTCTTTGCCTCAATGCATTAGCTCCGGACGCGGAGTGGCTCTTATGAGCAGCGTCCATAGTGCTTCTTGCTGCCAAACGGGAACCTTTCCTGCCTTTTCCCGCGACCTTGGCATCGGCCGCGACCACATCGGGTGCAAGAGGTGCCGAGAGGACTGAATTCTTCGAGATTGTCCGCGAAGACCTGTGGTGCGTTTTGGGCATGTATGCCGCTAAAGAATTGCCAAAGATAACGAATACCTGGTTATTGACCGGTCTAATCTGGAATGCCGGGACAGGGTTGTCATGAAAGTCTACGACCAGCCTAGCCCTGGATCTGTGGTTACCCACACGGATTTCGCAAATTTCTCTCTTGTCGCCACTTATCTTGCGCGGCACCTTCCCCACGGTCATGTTCTCAAAATCCATGACAAGTCTATTGGGTCGGCCGATTACGTGCGCCAGACTCTTGCCCACGATTCCTTTGGTCGAAATGACAATCCGTCTCTGATCCGGCTCGAGTTGCACTCCGGTGACTTCGCCGGAACCAGCGGCAAGAGCCGGGCCGCACGCTAATGTAAGGAATAGGCAGCCAAGCCAGAGAGACTTATATTTTCTTACGGGTGACCTCATTGTTATCCTCTCCCGAAGACCGTGTGGAAGCGATCCAGATCATGCCGATGCCAAGGATACCCGGGTGATCGACTTGAAGAGCTCCTCGTTCATTAATTTCATGAGGGTTCAAGTCCTCTGCCGGGTGTTAAGGCTGAGAGGGATGATAACAAACCGCGACACCATATGTCAATTAAAAAATCATAAAAACACTATGATATATGATTTACTTAAAGTATTAGTTTATGCAAAATCGGGGCTCTCACATTAGTCCTTTTGAATAATTGGTTGAAATTAATTACTATTATGTAGGTCGCGGTAGGGACTTCAGTAGTTTGATGCTCCTGCCGCGACCCGCGCCCGAATTTTTCCGCTTCGGAATCCGGCCTGCCTCGAGTATCATCCGTACATGGAAACGGATGTGACAGTAAGCATAGTGACCCTGGGATTGGCAATCATTGCGGCCGCCCTTTATTTCTACCTGTCTCGATGAGACGGTACAATCAGGGAGTAGTGAAGTGGCCACAGAGGACATATTGGAGAATTTGGCATTCCGTTTACGGCCGATTTCCAAGAAGCACCATGCGGTGCGTGCCATAGTGTTCGGTTCGTTGGCACGCGGTGAAATCTCGCGACTGAGCGACCTGGATCTCATAATTATTCAGAATACGGAAAAACGGTTTCTTGACAGGTACGATAATCTGCTTTCCGAGATTGTGCGAGCCGTGCCCGGGCTGGACGTTGATCTCTTTCTTTACACTCCTCAAGAACTTCGCCGAATGGATACTAGGCCGTTCATCAAGACCGCGCTGGCAGAAGGAAAGGTGATTTATGAGCCAGGCGAAGAACCGCAGCGAAGCTGAACGATGGCTGAATGTTCCCCTGTTCCCAATTGGAGTGATGCACCCTTTGATTGTCCCCCTCGAGGAATGGGAGAAAAACCCTCGCCTTCAGGCGAAGCCTTCATTACGTACAACTGTGTACTGGCGCGGCACAAGATGCAAAAATTCCGGTAGGATACTGTCTCAAAACCCTTGAACAGGACGAATTCGCGCCACGGAATACCCTCACCCTTTCCCTCTCCCAAAGGGCGAGGGGACTCTCTAAGAGCCGCTTTGGTACAGCTCCCTCTCCCTCTGGGAGAGGGTTGGGGTGAGGGCAACAACTATACGAATCAGACCAAATCGTGGCACGATTCTGGGCCTCAAAATAGTTTTGAGACAGTTTCAGATGCCTGTCCCACTACAGTCAAAAAAAAGTGACGATCATGGTTGATATCCGGAAAAGGTTTTCACTTAGGCTCGGACTTTTCGCCGCAGCGCTTATGTCCCTGGTTTCCGTCGTAACTCTCTGTAGCGTGCTTCCCGATTATCGCGACGCCGTGAACGAACAGCGGAGCCGCACGGGCGTCACCGTGACGGACCGTAACAACCGGCTCCTAAGGCTGTTACCTGACGGGAAAGGCCGCTTCTGTCTTTGGTGCGGCAGAAAACAGATCCCACAGTCTCTCAAACTTGCCTTTATCGCGGCCGAGGACCGGAGGTTCTATTACCATTGCGGATTTGATCCCATAGCTATACTCCGAGCCGCGTTCACTAATCTGCGGCGGTGGAGAACGGTGTCCGGGGCTTCCACTATAACGGAGCAAGTGGTTCGTTTGATCCATCCAAGGCCGAGAACGTATCTCACCAAGATGTTGGAACTCCTGGAAAGTGTGAAAATGGAAAGTCAGCTTTCCAAGGATGAAATTCTCGAACTCCTTCTTAATCTCTCACCCATGGGAGGAAATCTGCGCGGAGTAGGCGCAGCGGCAAGACTTTATTTCGGCAAGGATGTTGAGCGGATAAGTACGGCCGAAGCAGCGATACTTGCCGCAATCCCACGCTCTCCGTCGCGATACGACTCTCGTAAAGCCGCGGGCAGGAAACGTCTGCTGGCCGCAAAAGACCGCATCCTCAGACGCATGGCTGCGCTTGGATGGACGTCTCCGGAACAACTGAAACTAATGATCGGATCGGCTGTTCTTTTGGTAAGGAGGGCCATTCCTCTAGAGGCCCCACACTTGGTTGACCTGCTAGTCAGGCGGGAGCCGGACCGGCAAAATACTATCAAGACCACTGTGGACCTGGAGATTCAACGGTCTCTCGAGCGCATACTTCTATCCCACAAGGATCGCTTAGCTGCAATGGGCATTCGTCAGGCCGGGGCCATAGTAATTGCAGCACAAAGCGGCGAAGTGCTCGGCATAGTAGGTTCCTTCAGTTACTCCAACCGGGCGCAAGGGTACAACAATGCCGTTCTTGCACGGCGCAGCGCGGGTTCCACGCTCAAGCCATTTCTGTATGCCCTGGCTTTGGAAAAAGGTTACAACGGCTTTTCCGAGATTCCCGACACATTCAGGAGCTATCCTACTCCTCACGGGGATTATCTTCCGTATAACGCAGACCGTCGCTGGTACGGGCCGGTAACGATACGTTTAGCTCTGGGCAATTCGCTGAATATGCCGGCTGTGAAGTTGTTGAGATCTCTTGGCGTCAATGAGTTCTACAAGCTGCTGGCGCGCCTGGACTTAGTTGACAATCCTTCGATGCCGCCCGAAAGCTACGGGCTTGGTTTAGCCATCGGAAATTTGGATGTGAACTTGTATGACCTTGCTCAGGCGTACGCAACGTTAGCCCGGAAAGGTATGTTCAAACCTTTGAGGCTGACCCTTGACCGAAAAACCGCAGAAACGAGGATCTTCTCCCCCGAGGCTGTGTACGCAATCAACAACATTCTGGCAGACCCGACCGCTCGCCTGTTGACCTTCGGCAACCCGGCGTTCTTCGATTTCGGCTTTCCAGTGTGCGTCAAGACCGGCACCAGCAGCAGCTACCGCGATTGTTGGATAATCGCTTATACGTCGAGGCACGTGGTGGGCATCTGGGCCGGCAACTTCGACGGGCGTCCGACCAGTGGCGGAGCCGGCGCTACCGCGCTCGGCCCCATCGCTAAAGAAATCATGGAGCATCTTTATGCCGCGGGGGAACCCGAACCGTTTGTAAATCCCCCAGGAGTGCGGGTGGTATCCATTTGTTGGCCGTCGGGTAAGCTGGCATCCCCGAGATGTCCCCACGTGACCAAGGAGTTGCTTTTGCCCGGACACAAAGCGCCAGAATTGTGCGATCTTCCCCACGAGCAGGCCGAGAATTACTACTTAGGGTCGCAATATGCCGACTGGATACAGCGTCGCGAGGTACGACAAGGCCGAGGGAGGTTCCGTCTGGTTAGCCCTGAAATGGAGCTCCCGGGATCGGTCGCGGCACACGAAAACGCTTTTGCTATGTGGCGCGGCGCGGCTGAGACGACTTCGAGCATCGAGATCGTTTCGCCACACAACTCCGACCGATTCATCCTCTCCCCTCATACTTCTTCTCGTGTCCTTTTTCGTGCCGTTCCCCATCCTGTCGTGGATCATGTCGTTTGGCTCGTGGATGGAGTTGAAATCACCAGCACACCCCCACCCTATGAGTACTTTTGGAAGCTTGTCCGTGGCCGGCACACGGTTTATGCAGTTACCCCAAATGGAGCGGCCGCTCAAGTGACTTTTCAAGTGGATTAGAGCCATTCTCGAAAGTAATCATGGATTGTAAAGAGCGATTCCTGTGAATAGTAGCACCGGCCTCCGGAGACTGTCTCAAAACTATTTTGATGCCCGGAATCGTGCTACGATGTCAGCCTGGTGGGCATTTTCGGTGCCCTCACCCCAGCCCTCTCTCAGAGGGAGAGGGAGCTGATCCAAGGTCTCTATTAACGTTCCCTCGCCCTTTGGGAGAGGGTCAGGGTGAGGGAATTTCGTGGTACGATTGCATCCAGTTCAAGAGTTTTGAGACAGTTTCTCCGCGCCGGTGGCCCATTCCCTCCAAAATCAACCACGCCGCAGGCGTGGCCGGCAAGGACGCCGGCACTACTGATTCTTCTCGATGCCGGTATTGGATTACGTGAAAACTTTCGAGAACCGCTGTAGACTTCGACAGGTTGACCCGCCATTGTCCAAGACTTATGGCAATTGCCAAAAATAATGTCCAACCAGGCAACCTCGGCAAGACCGCGCTCGTCATTCCGGCCAACTCCGGACAGGCGTCCGGAGCAAGAGCCGGAATCCAGATTCTGGACCCCGGATCGAGTCCGGGGTGACGGTCTCTTTCCCGCAAATCGGACAAAATTTTCGGCAATGAATGTTGGATGCCTCCTCAAGAGGATTTTGTAGTAATAGGTAGGGGCGAGTTTGAAACCAGTTCTATCAAAAAGCTTTCTCACACGGGGCTATACTTTATGAGATTCATATTTGCCAATCACGACCGCTCAACCCAAATAGCGAAAATTCGCAACGGAATCGGAGATTATCGCGCCCAAGGAGCGTCCGACCCCAGGCATTTTCAAATGCATCAAGCTTATGACGATCTGTTGGCACAACTGGCAGACCACTTTCTTGGCCACTGGAAGAACGAAATTGCCCTGCTGGGACTCGGAGGGTACGGGCGCAAGGAAATGAGTCCGTACTCGGACATCGACATTCTCTTTCTACGCCCTGAAAATGCCCCCGAAGGCATCTATAGAGGAATACGAAACCTGCTGTACCTGCTGTGGGACGCACGAATAGAGCTGGGTCACTCGGTACGGACCGTCGAGGAATGTAAGCGGGAGGCAGACAATGACCTGGCCGTTCTCACCTCACTCATGGATACTCGCCACGTCTGGGGAAATGAAAGTATCTATCGAAAACTGGCCGTAACGAGAGAGAGGCTCATACTGGATACCGACCCGCTGGAGTTGTATCTCAAGATAGAGGCAGAGATTCACAAATCTTACGACAAGTTCGGGCATACCCTCTACCTTTTGGAACCTCATCTGAAGGAAGGCCCCGGCTCGTTACGATATATCCAGTTGATCGCTTGGCTTGCCCGGATGATCTTCGGGTGCCGGGGCCTCGACGATTTGCCTATAGCCGGGATCTGCGGTCGCAAAGCGCTTGAAGAGGTCAAGGAAGGAACGTGTTTCCTTGCCGAAGTCCGGACTAGACTCCATTTCCTTGCAGGCAGGCGCGATGATCGCCTCAAGTTCGACGCGCAGGACATTCTTGCCGCGGAAATGGGGTTTGAAGACACGGCAGAGCACCGCGACGTCGAGGGTTTCATGCGTGAATATTATCGACACGCAGCGACCCTCGATTTTTTCGGCCGACGTGTTCTGGCCCGAGTTCGGCTGTTTCTGAGGCCCAAAATCGCTACAGGTGTGAAACGTTTGAAGCTGGACGATTCATTTTACATAGGGGCGGGCGGTATAAATCATTTCCACCCCAATAACTTTGGTGCCGACCCCAAGACACTCATCCATGCATTTCAGAAGATCGCCGAAACCGGGTGCGACCTGGATATCAGGCTTGTGGATCTGATTCTCAAACGACTTCGATCTTTGGGAGAGGAAGTGGCCTCTGATAGCGAGGCAAGCAATCTTTTTCTGGACATGTTTCGGAGAAGCGGTTCGGTTGCACGGGCCTTGAACGCCATGATGAAGATAGGACTTCTGGAGCGCTTCGTCCCAGAATTTGCTTGGGTGCGCTTTCTGCCTCAACATGATGTGTACCACCAATATACGGTGGACCTTCACACCGTCGCGGTCCTCGAGAATATCGATTCGTTCAACCGTCCCAGCGACGATCCCGAAGACGCCTTGCTTCACACCATTTTCTCCAAGCTGGAAGACCGCGAAGTTCTCTACTTGGCCGGCCTTTTCCATGACGTTGGCAAAGGGAGGGGGCCGGGCCACGAAGTGCGGGGTGAAGAGACGGCAAGGTCGGCTCTCGTACGCTTGGGCCTATCCGCAGAGCACATAGATGAAGTCTGTTTCCTCATACGCAATCATTTGGCTATGACTCACCTGGCTTTCAAGAAAGATCTCCACGATGAAGCGCTCGTGGGACGCTTTGCCGAAACCGTTATGCATAAACGGCGACTCGACTTGCTTATGCTGCTCACACATGCGGACTTGAGAGCGGTGGGCCCGACGGCGCTCAGCTCCTGGCGGAAAATGTTGCTGGACGAGTTATATTACAGAACCCTAGATGTCATCGGAGGCGAAGGCCTCGGTGGAGAAGATTTGGGAGACTGGATCAAACAAATAAAAGCGGTTGTCCGCGACCTTGTGCCCTCGGAACACAGGGGGCCGGCATTGGAACAATACCTGGCTTCAGCGGGTTCTCGCTACTTTCTGGATTTTTATCCCGGAGTGATCGCGGAGCATTATCTCGATCTCCAAAATTACTTAGTAGCCCACGGTCTCACCAGCCTTGGACTAGGCGACATGATGGCGAGAAAGGTGGACCACCAAAGGCCGGCTTATAGCTCTATCACTTTGATCACCCACGACAGACCCGGCCTTTTCTTCAGAATTTCGGGAACTCTCTCGGTGAACCGGATTAATATCCTGGGAGCCTGGAGTCACACCATAGGTGATGTAGCCGTGGGAACGTTTCACGTCAACGACATTCCAGAGGGAGCCCTGGATGATCCTGAACGCTGGGAGCAGTTTTGTGCCGATTTCGCGCGTGTGATAAGTGGTGAGGCCGACGTGGATGAGCTGATGGCAGCCAGAAGGTCCATGAGAAAGCCTTTTCCCACAGCCTTCAGACCGCGGTTCCCGTTGAAAGTGGAAATCGACAATGCTGCTTCGGACCGAGCAACGATTATAGAGGTCAACGCTCACGACCGTCCCGGCCTTCTTTACGACATCACCCGTCGACTTACGGCTCTAGGACTCGATATAGTCGTGACCAAAATTACCACCGAAGTAGATCAAGCCGCGGACATCTTCTACGTGCAGGATAAAAATGGACTCAAAATTATTGACTTCGACCGTCTGGAAGAGATTAGAACCAGTCTGCACGACCATCTAGTGGCTATGGAGGAGTCGCAGTTCACGGAGCCGAAAGAAGCATCAGGCTAAGAGGAGCCGGAACGCTGCATGAAAACAGTGAAACCTTCTGAAATGGATCTTGTGGTGTCGGGGTACCTGGATCACCTGATCGTGGACAGGGGCCTTGCCCGTTTGACGGTCGAATCTGTACGGTACGGACATGAAGGACTTTTCGCGGTTTCTGGCTAGTAGGGGTGGACGAACCGCTACGAATATTCGCCGTGAGGATCTCTTGACATATCTCTCGCTGCTTGACAGTCGGCGACTCAGTGCAAGAACAAGAGCCCGAAAAATCTCGTGCATTAGAACCTTTTTCCGATTTCTCATGGAGACAGGCCAAATCCAAGAGGACCCTTCCGATCAGATCGATTCTCCCCGCCTCCCCAAGCGGATCCCTCAGTACCTTGAACCCGAAGAGGTCGAACTTCTCCTGTCGGCCACAGATCCGACAACGCTGGAAGGCAAGCGGGACGCTGCCATGTTGGAATTGCTGTACGCCACCGGCCTGCGAGTCTCCGAACTGGTGGAATTAGATCTCTATCGTGTGGACCTTGAGATTGGATGCGTCACGGTAATGGGGAAAGGTTCGAAGGAGAGAGTAGTCCCCATGGGAATCCCTGCTTCTCGGTCGATCATGAACTACTTGGAAGACGTGAGGCCACGCATCCTGGGTGGGATGCGCAGTGCGGCCTTGTTCGTGACACGGCGCGGGCGGTCGATGACGCGCCAGGGATTCTGGAAAATCGTAAAGAAGACCGCTAATTGTGCGGGTATTCGCAAGCAGGTCTCTCCTCACACGCTGCGCCACTCCTTTGCAACACATTTGGTTCAGAATGATGCTGACCTGAGGTCCGTGCAGATAATGCTCGGCCATGCGGACATTTCAACCACCGAGATTTACACCCATGTGGCTCGGCAACGCCTCAAACAACTCCACGCCTCCTGTCACCCCCGAGGATAGAGTTTGTAACCAACGAATGTTTCTCAATAGTCGCCCGGCAGAGAATACGGAAGGATAGGTAGCGATCCCGTGGGATTAATAGGTCGCCAGCCTAATGACACCAACTCGCCATCAAACGACAAATGCAGCACGGATCTGACAAAGCCCAGATCCGTGGCACCCAGGACCCGATCTTGACTGGATGTTGGGTGCCACTGACCTGAGCACCATCATGGCGCCAGGTCAGTGCCGTTTGCGATCGGCCCATTCTCGTTAGTTTGAAAGCGAAATGCCATGAGACCAATTGGCTGCTGGTTGCCCGCACAGTCGTGTATGACGACATGTCGGGGCAGGTTTGAAACCTGCCCATATCAGAACACTGCGTCACTTGTGTGAAAGAGCACCGGAACTATACCCGTATAAGGGCTACCGGCCGCCCGGGCGACGTTATGGCCTAGGAGCCGGCGGAGGCGCCGTCCGATTTGGAGGCGGTGTACCAGGGGTCGGGACTGGGGTTCCGGGAGCGGGGGGCGCGCCTTCCTCAGGAGTCGCGGCGGTCTCCTCCTCTGTCGTTGCGCTGACAGGGTGATGCGCAGGTCTACCGATGCCCTGGCTGGACAATGCCTCACGTATGCTCTCCCGCGTTATGATCGTTCCCGGGGGGGCCGCATAAGAAGGATGGGCAAGATCCATTCCCGAGCATTTCCAGATGTAGACAAACGTCTGAAGAATGTTGTTGATCATGTTGTTGTACACGGCGTTTATATCCACATTGGTCATGATCATGTTTGTGTTGAACTTGTCCGGCGCGCGGAACAGCGCAAACGTGTCTTCTCTCATCTGTGCGACGTAATGGTCGTTCTTGATATGTTCGAAAGTGGGCATATCCTCGGGCTTGAGCCGTTCCATGAGTTCGCCCAGCGAATGAAAATCTCCGTATCCGTCATTATAGAGCCAGATGGGAATAACCCTATCGACCAATGTTTCATCCATAATCATCGAAAACTTTTCCAGATACTCGAGATCCGGAAACGCCGGCATTTTCTGGAGTATGATGGAGTATGCGATCATCCCGAGCCTGCCGGACAGATTGGAAGCTGGGGTATCGAGCTTGATCTCTCCGCCTTTGAATGCCGCGACGCAATAAGGAATATCGCGGCTCAAACGCGCATACGCTTCTCTACGAATTTCCTCGATATCCAGGCATTTTTGCGGATTTATCCGAATATCACGAGTTATAAAAGTCATACCGCGCATAAAGTCATAGCGATTCTGATAGAGGTATGAGCCCATCGCCCGAGGCAGCAATCTCAGAATATCTTTTGTCACCATGTACAAGAAGCTGACATGGGTATCGTAAGGGATGTACGCCTGCACCGGCGCGGCCGCAGTCACAATTAGCAGAGCCATCACCACTATTCTGAAAAGAGTTCGGGTTGACATCCACGGTCCTCCTTGAGAAGACAGATTCCCCATTTGTTCGAGGAATCTCCTACCGCAAGGAGGATATCATATAATATTAATAAAAGCAATTTAATTTCAATAGGCTAAGTACTGATTTTAATGTTAAATATAAGCGTCCCGCCTCATGAATATCGCCTTTTCCATTCCGCAAGCCGATTAAGCGCTTCCAATGGAGTCAGCTTTTCGGGATCGAGCTGCTCCAATTCCTTCATCAACTCGTCACCTCGGTAACCGAAAAGGTCACCCTGCAATGCCCCGCCTCCGGTCGCTTTCTTGCTGTTGCGCTTACGTGAAATCCTGGGGCGGCCACCCGGATCGATCTCTTCCTTTTCCAGATTTGAAAGTATCTCTCTTGCCCTGGATATCACCACGTCGGGAATTCCCGCCAGCCTTGCTACCTGGATGCCGTAAGACCGGCTGGAGCCTCCACGGACTATTTTCCTCAGGAAAACGATCCTATCCTCCCATTCTCTCACTTCCACGTTATAATTGTGGACTCGTTCCTTGATGAGAGCTATGTCCACCAG
Source organism: uncultured delta proteobacterium (assembly GCA_963789265.1). GTDB lineage: Bacteria > Desulfobacterota > Desulfomonilia > Desulfomonilales > Desulfomonilaceae > CAWBBA01. The sequence continues at coordinate 252,668 of CAWBKB010000003.1, forward strand.
TTCGTGATAGTGCGTGGCAAAGAGGGTTCTCGGACCTCCGTCGGATCGGTCGTGCAGGTATTCCGTGACTGCCCATGCGATGGAAAGCCCATCAAAAGTGCTCGTCCCTCGGCCGATTTCATCGAGAAGGACCAGTGAACGCCGGGATGCGCTGTGAAGTATCTCTGCGGTTTCATTCATTTCCACCATGAACGTGGACTGGCCGAAGGCAAGATAATCAGCCGCGCCGATTCGGGTGAATATTCGATCGACTACTCCCACAGAGGCTTTTTGGGCAGGGACGAAGCTCCCCATTTGCGCCATGAGGACAATGAGGGCAGTCTGGCGCATGTAAGTAGACTTCCCTGCCATGTTCGGCCCCGTGATGAGGAGGATCTGTTGCGAAGTCCGGTTCAGCAGTGTATCGTTGGGCACATACGATTCCCGCTGCTCGAATGCTTCCACCACAGGGTGACGTCCCTCTACAATGCTGATTTCATCACCGTCGTGCACCTCGGGCAGCGTGTATTCCTTGGCCGCCGCAACCTCGGCCAACGAGAGCAACACATCCAATGTAGCTATAGAAGCCGCGGTGGCTTGAATTCTCGGGATGACTTCCACAAGCTTGTTTCTCAGAAGGTTGAAGATCTCTTCTTCCAGTTTCAGAATAGTTTCTTGCGCATTCAGCACCTTGAGCTCATATTCTTTTAAATCCTCGGTGATGTATCGCTCAGCATTTACCAATGTCTGCTTGCGAGTATAGTGAGGGGGTATTTTCTCCTGATGAGACTTGGTGACTTCGATGTAGTAACCGAAAACCTTGTTGTAGCCGACCCTGAGATTCGGAATGCCGGTCAACTGCCGCTCGCGAGTTTCAATTCCCGCAATCCATTCTTTGCCGCGGTAACTGATCGACCGGAGTTCGTCCAACTCCTCGTGGTACCCTTCTCGGACAACGCCTCCATCCTTGAGGGTAGCAGGCGGGGAATCAACTAGGACAGCAGCGATGGCGTGGGCCACATAGGAGAGGTCGTCCATCTGCCGCATTTCGAGCGCCATTGAAGTGTCCAAACATTGCAACAGATTGATTAACCGCGGTATTTTTTCCGCTGACGTGCGTAATTGAACCAGATCTCGGGGGGTAGCGCTTTTCAAGGAGATTTTTCCCGCTATGCGTTCCAGATCTCCGATGTCCTTTAAGACGTCTCGGAGTTCCGACCTCAGTATGGTATTTTCCACCAGCCCTTGGACGGTCTCGCTGCGCCGCCGGATCTCTGTTACGTCCAGCAGAGGATAAGAGATCCAGTGTCGCAATGACCGGCCCCCCATGGAGGTGGCGGTTTTGTCCAGGAGCCGCAATAGAGTCCCTTCGGTGGTCCCATCCTTGATATTCTTGAATATTTCAAGGTTCCGCAAGGTCGAGCGGTCCAGCACCATATAATTGCCCAGGTTATATACACGCGGAGGCTTAAGGTGTACCGGCACATCCGGCCTTGTCTGCCGCACGTAGTTGATAATGATTCCGGCAGCCAGAGTGAGAGATGAGTTATCGGACAGGCCGAAGCCCTCAAGATTCTGCACTCTGTAATGATCGCGAAGCGTCTCCGAACATGCCTGCAGTTCCGACATCCACTCCTCCACAGTGTGGGTGTAGAACGACCCGTCAAGCATTCGGTTCAAATGGTTTTCCGAAGGCAAGTTGCCGGGAATGAGCACTTCTTTGGGATCCAGGCGGCGTAACTCTTCTGCGGCCAGTGCAATTTTCGAAGTCTGAGTAACCATGAGATCGCCGGTTGACAGGTCGAACGCAGCCAACCCGATTTCATTGGCCAGAGATGCAAGGGCAACGACGAAGTGATTCTCATCCTGTTTGAGTGTCCCGGGCTCTTCTGTCAGGCCGGGGGTGAGAACTCTTGTGACTTCACGTCGAACAATCCCTTTTGCCTGTTGAGGATCTTCCATCTGGTCACAGACGGCGACTCTCTCACCTGCTGCCAAGAGACGAGATATATATGCCGAAACGGAATGGTGCGGAAACCCGCACATGGGCACTGATTCTTCTTTGTTCTTGTCTCTGGTGGTGAGGGCAATGTCGAGAATCCTGGATGCCTTTTTGGCATCCTCGAAGAACATTTCGTAGAAGTCCCCCATTCTGAAAAGAAGGATAGCATCAGGATGCCGCGCCTTATTCTCTTGGTATTGGCACATCATAGGAGTGAGATTTTGTAATTCCTGCATCTTTTCCCGCATGGATTCCGTTCCACCGAAGGGAAAGTAAACTAACTTGGTAGACGCTCGTTCACGACCGGAAATTCTTGTCATTGCGAGTTCTGCGTACCGCGGAAAAGGGTGCCACTGCTGGCTTGTCCAGCAGTGACTGATGGAAGAACACTGCTGGACAAGCCAGCAGTGGCACCCGGCCCGAAATATGACACAACATTTTAGGAATTGGAGTACTTGGTCGTTTCACTCCCTTCAATGACAGGGAACCGGAGATTCCCCCGCCTAACTGAATGCTTATCCACCCCGACGTGCTTATTCCATCCTGCGCGAGCCGCGATTACCGTTAGGACCGCCCGATCCCACCTGCATTCTCGAGTAGATGCTTCATCAAGAGGTCCAAAAAAGCTTCGGTCTCCTCTCGCGTGAAGAGAGACGCTGCCGAGGACAGCACAAAATTCAGCCGGTTGCGGTAAGCATAGACGATCAGGAGAAGGTGTGTGCTGGATAACAACTTGTAACCGAGCCCGTGAATTTCTCGGATAGCGAGATCCCCGGCGCTGGTCAGGCACGAATCGGGGGTGGGCTTACCGTTCCTTGACGAAGGCCAAATTACGCCCAACAGCGTGACTGCAAGGGACAACTGATGCATGTTTGCCAAGAAATTGACAATCCTGCGCCTCACGCGGAAGGGGAAAACGCGGACAACTGACGTCATACGAGAGATATCCTGAAAAAATCTATAATCCATCTGGTTGCGGAGCTGCTTGATTCTAGCCAAGGCAATGGAGCGAGCGAACGCAGAGATATCCTGTCTGTCGCGCGGTCTGGACTTGAAGAAGAGAAGCCCGCTATTGTTCACGTCGTCAAAAGCACGATACCTGCTTTTCATGTTAACTGAGATGGCGGTGGTCAACACCCCGGGTGGAACATTTCGTGCCCGGTTCCATTCGTCCACCACTCTGTTGGCGCAAGCCACGAGCATATCTACAAGTGAAGCACCGCTTCGAGAGGCTGCTCTGTTGATCTCTTCGGTCTCCTCCGCAGACAATACTTTTTTTATATGATGCTGGCGCGGATCATGGGGTAGGCCGTTGCCGGCAGGCAGGATGGGCCGTTCCATCGGACGCGTCAGGACATCTCGAACATTCGCCAGAGAATCTCTCAGCTTCGGCTTCTTGACGCGTACCAGTCTCTTTCGGGCCGTGGAAATGGCATGCGGTTGACAAATTGCCTCCGGCCTCTGTCCGGTCAATATTTCGTGATAATTTACTAGAAATTCTTTGCCAAATTCTGACGCCACCCCTGCATCGCATGCCACGTGATGGATCACAGGGGCTATAATATGATGGTCTTTCGCCAACCGGACCATGTGGAATTCCGCGACGGGCTCCGTGAACAGATCCCAGTCCCTGTCCAAATGCGGGGTCATGTGGTCCAGAAAGCGGTCTAAGCTATTCGATGATCCGTTGGCCGGCTCGGCCTCCGAAATTCTCACGGGCAATTCCGAATCCGGCCGCCGGTCCCAGACAAGATGATGGCGCCCTCGCTCCCACACTTCTTTCACGCAGCTGACGAGTCTGGGGAACTTCCTCGTAGCCAGTCGTGCAGCCAATGTCATGGCTTCCTCATCAAGGCGACCTTTTACCTCCAGCGCCGTGATAAGGATGTTCTTTGTGTTACCGCAACTGGACAATGCCATCATTTCGGAGATGGCGTCCAATTTGACTGGGGCTTCCTCCATCCTCATATACAACAAGCCTTTGCAATCCCGTCTACTCAAGACCAGTGCATTTTTCAGGACAACCGCACCGGTCCAGGGCTTTAAGAATCACGTTCATGGTAATCGGCGCGAGGGCGAAATTCTCGAGATCCTTTCGATCCACCCACGTTGCTTCCGTCGCATCCGACCCCGCGATTAGGTACCTCCTACCACTCGGCACGCGTAATCGGCGAGCACATAATGGTAAGAGATTCGCCCTTGTTCGTCAGTGAATATCCGCTCTACCAGTTCCACCAGGGCCCAAGGCTCCACACAGAGCGCCGTTTCTTCCCGAGCTTCACGTACCACTGCGTCCCTAAGGGTTTCCCCGAGCCGAACCAGTCCTCCCGGAATACTCCACTCACCAGCCGCTGGAGGCATTCCTCTTCGAATCAGCACAATGCGGCTCTGGTCGGTGATAAGAGCCCCAACGCCCACGAGGGGAGATGCCGGATATTCCCTGGGTATGTCGCGGTCTAGCAGACTCAAACTTCCGAAAAGAAGTAATGTTTCAAGCAGTTCGTTCGCTCGACATAGTTCGCGGGGTCAAGAAGCCACGTTGCCGCGCTGAATGAGCTCAGCAAGGAGTTTCCGTCTTGCGGGGTGAAACAGAAGCCTATGACCTCGTGCCCTTTTCGGACCTCCATGCAAGGTTCCACGACCACCGTTTGGTTCAGAATTCTTCCGAAGTATCCATGATCTCTGCCAAAAGAGAACACCTCGCAAGCCGACTGCTTTTTCGTAAGGCTGATTCGATCGTCGGCTTTGAAACGGGCGATCACGTCTTCGCGGGTGACGGCTCTCTTGAGCTTAAGCTGGAAATATATGCAGTGCATGTACTGGGTATTCAATTTCAGAGCGGAAGACCAAAGAGTAAGATCGAGCCCCTTTGTACGGAAGAGATGATACGCGTCTCTGGCATGGTGAGTCCCGAAAACCGGGTCCCCGTGTTTGCCGACATCCGGCGAGGGAACAAAGCCTTTGACCTGGCTGATGTCATTTGCCCGCCGAATGCACAGGAAGCGGGCTTCCTCCAAGTTGTCGTCCCCGTCGGTCAGTGCCACGGTATTGATAAGTGCACACAGGTTGTGAGTGTTGCAGCTCACCACCTGGACAAAGCGGTCATTACCGACCTCAAGGGCATCGTCATTAATCCCACGGGCATACATCTTACCGAATCCGAATTCGCTCCCCTGCGCAATGAACCCTTTTGTGTTCGCCAGGTATTTTTCATAGAATTCGTTCTTGTTGGATATGCCGACTCCGGAAGGTGTGCAGTCCACAACTACATCTGCCTTTTCCAGTGCCTCCTCGTGGGTCATGACGGGTTCCAGACCTAACGATTCAAAGTCACTTATTTTGTCCTCGTCAACGACCAGTTTGGCTCCCCGGGCAATCAGCGCCTTCATCTTGGGCATGTCCTTTACCAGGGGGGAGCGTTTATGAAAAGTCACTTCAGAAAACCCGGCTTGATCTTTGAAAGAACAGAGCAATCCGATAAGGGGCTCTCCGATGGTACCTGTCCCGACGACGTGGACCACGCCTTTGTCCTTACCCATTCCTCTCTTCTCCTTTCCGGAAAGAATACGTGTTGCGGTTATGCAATTAGATTAACAGTTTTTTCTCTGTGGCGCAACCAAGCCGCGTCTCTGCCGGCCCACGCCTCACCATCTCAAATTTAAGCTCCAAAGCTATGTTTGGAAATTGCCGGGCGACGACCGGCATGTTTATGTATAGAAATGCGACTAATTGCCCGGTGGTTCCGTAATGTGTTCGACTAAACGGCGACCGGCTCAGGAAAACGGAAGAAAATCCTGCAGCCAGGACTTGCGCCGCGGCTCGGCCTCTTTTTCAACTTCCTTCGTCGTCTGTGATTCTTCTGATTCAACCTCCTGAGCCGGGATCGACTCGGGCTCCGTAGGAGCGGTCTGCTCCTGAGTAATTTCCGGCGCCTGAGGCTCAGCCGATTGCTCTGGTTTTATCTGCTCCTGCGTTTCTCTTACTTCTTCCATCACTTCGAGTACGCTCACGGCCGACACGGTCTCGATCTTTTCCGCCTCCTCAGCGAAAGCTTCTTTCGGAGAAGGCGCTTCCTCTGTCTCCGGGGCAATGAACTGCTCTTCCCCGCCCGAGGGAGCCCTTTTCCTGGGGCGGCGGCGGCGTCGGCCCGGCTTTCGGGCTTTCTGCATTTCCAGCTCCGCAGGCGCTTCTTCCTCCCCGGCCTCAACCGCTTCCGGGGCCGCAGGCGCGGCAGACAGTGCCTCTAAGGCCGGCAGTTCAGGAATTTCTTCTTTGACCCCCTCCACAGAAATGTCCTTGTCGGGAAGAGTTTGTCTTACCAGGATTACAACTCTGGAGCCTGGACCGATGCTCCATCTCCACAAGCTGACCCCGCATGTTGTTCAACAAGTATTCCGCCACTTTTGCGGGCACCGTAGCTCTCACTTCCGAAACTTCGCTCTTTATCAGCAAGGATTTGATTCTCCTGTACACTGAAACCGCAGACGTTTCGGGAGAGCGGATTTTACCGTGGCCCTCACAAAGGGGGCATTCCTCATATTCACCTGTGCCAAGGGACGATTTGAGCCGCTGTCGCGTAAGTTCCAGTAATCCCAGAGCGGAGATGCGGAGCATTTTAGTCTTGGCTCTGTCACCTTTAAGCACCGCTTTCATCGCCTTTTCGACTTCTTGCTTGTGTTTTTTCAGGGACATGTCGATAAAGTCAACGACGATGATTCCGCCCAGGTCCCGCAATCGCAATTGTCGAGCGACTTCAGGCACGGCCTCCATATTTACCCGGAAGGCCGTTTCTTCAATTCCCTTTTCTTTTGTGGCGCTTCCTGAATTGACATCCACGGTGACCAGCGCTTCAGTGGGCTCTATTACGATATGCCCACCGGATTTGAGCCTGATCTTCTTACGGTAGACCTGTTCCAACTGTTCTTCGAGCTGGTACTTGTTGAAGAGGGGACGCTTTTCCTGATACAATTTTACGAGATTCTTGTACCTGGGCATGACCTCGTGGAAAAAATCCCGGACTTTTATGCTGACCTCTCTATCATCCACTAATATCTCATTGATATCGGCCGAGAAATGCTCCCGTATTGCACGGATGACAATATCATGCTCTCTGTAGAGGAGGGCCGGCGCCTGCTCGTCCTTCACACTCTTTTCAATGGATTGCCACAATTTTAGAAGGTAATCCAGATCGCGCGAGAGTTCCCCTTTTGTTCGGCCCATCCCCGCCGTTCGAATAATAAACCCCATGTTTTCTGGGAGCTTGAACTGGGTGCCAATCTCCTTTAGCTTCTGGCGCTCCTTTTCGTCCTCAATCTTGCGGGAAACTCCGTAAAGATCCGTTCCCGGCATCAGCACCAGGTAGCGGCCGGCCAAGGAAATGTTGGTCGTCAGGCTGGCACCCTTGGATTCACGCTCTTCTTTGTTTACTTGGACGAGCACCCGATCGTCCTTCTTGAAAACGTCTTGAATTCGTGGGCGTCGTCGACTACCCTCGAAAGATTCGGGAAAATACGAGGGGTGTACGTCGTTAATAGACAAAAAACCGTTTCTGGTACCGCCGTAATCGACGAATACCGCTTGAAGGGACGGCTCGATTCTGCTTACGACTGCCTTGTAGATGTTGCCCAGCGTCGCCTCTCTCGCTTTAACCTGGACATCAAGTTCCTCCAGCACCCCGTCCCAAACTACTGCTACCCTGCATTCCTCGGGATGGCTGGCGTTTATGAGCATTTTTTTTACCATGTTGCTATTCTGTTCCTTGTTGAGCTTCTTGTAACTAATCTTTGTTCACTGCTTACCGTCACCACGGGCCCTCCTCTTCGTGGAAGCTTCGTCAATCTATAAGACTTTTAATCTCTTTCCACAATTCATTTTTGCCCAGGCCGGTGTGAGCTGAAAAAGCAATCACAGGGGCATGATCGTTAAATTGAGCCTTGATAGCCCGTTGCTGGAGCGACAGAGCGCCGCGGGCAAGTTTATCCGCTTTGGTTGCTGCGATGATCACGGGGATGTTCCGTGAGTGCAGGTAAGTAATCAGACGAACATCGGCATCCGTGGAAAGCCGTCTCACGTCGACAATGACCACTACTCCGGCTAATTCTTTTCTTTCTTCGAGATAGTGTTCCACCATTGGGGCCCATTGTCTTTGCACTTCCAGCGGAACGCGCGCAAACCCGTACCCGGGAAAATCCACGAAAATAAAGCTGTCATTGATCAGAAAGAAGTTGAGTTTTCGTGTATGGCCCGGAGTCTTAGATATCCGCACAAGGGTATGCCGCCCTAGCAGGGTATTGATCGTGGACGATTTGCCCACGTTGGAACGCCCTGCAAAAGCGATCTCCTTTAATCCCCCTGTGGGGTAACCCTTTTTGTCCTGCGCGGCTAGCAGGAAATTCGCTTCGAAGATTTTCATTTCATGTTGCCGATTCACGCGGCCTTCCAAGCATGTATGTGCGCGTGAATAATCTCATTCTTGTTCCGCAGCCGAACTCGCAACCTCTTTGTACCAAATTCATACCCTGGCAGGATATTGTTTCGTGATCGCGGATGCTCTGAGCCATGCAAGCCGAAAGGCGGCATTTCGTATTCTGTTCGGAATATCTTGGACCCGAAAAAGAAGCTTCAATAATATAGACAAAGGGGAACTGCCACAGTTGCAATACAGAATCTCGGCCGGGTCAACGATCACTCGCTTTGCCGTTCGTATGTTCAGAATCGAGGCCATCACGATGAACATTGGCGGAGGTGCATGGGAATCGAACCCACCCAGGACGGTACTAGCGCCCTGCTTACGGTTTTGAAGACCGCGGAGCCCACCAGGACTCTACCACCTCCCTGCTGCACTGTTTCTGGCGCGGTGTTCAAGGGTATAATATACTTTTCTCGGTAATCATGGAAGCGGATGTTGCATACATATCAAAATTGATGGACTTCATAGCAAGAATATGTGCCTAGAATCGTGCCACGATGGCAGCCGGCGCGGGACTGGGAACGAGAAAGAGCTGAACACAAGGCACTTTTCCCAGATTGCCTTTCCACTTCAGTAAGCATGCAGTCTTGTGGGGCAGGCTTTCCAGCCTGCCGGGGAAACCCCTGTTCAATGGCGGGCTAGAAAGCCCACCCCACGAAGCCATCCGCAAATTCCGGCTGTTACTGAATGGTTACCCATTTTAACGCTTTTCTGTTGACTTTCACGTTCAACGACTGCTAGGTTGATGTCTGAATAGTTGGAACGCTTTGAAGAGGATAGGTAATCCCTTTGGGGACTTAAGGGAAAACGGTGCAAAACCGTTGCGGACCCGCCGCTGTGACCGGGGACGAAAGCCGTATAGCCACTGTCAGTATTGATGGGAAGGGCGGCAAGTAGGACGAACCGGAAGCCAGAAGACCTGCCTGTCTATAGACAAGGGTGTCACGCTCTTCGTGGATCGGGAGCTTGGCAACTGGGATGAAAAACGGCATCCCCGGGTAATTCTTTGCCCGGGGATTTCTTTTTGCCCTTGCTGGATCGTTTCTTCTCCCCGGCCACTAAGTTCTGCCAGGCCCCGTCGATTTTGATCCCTTGTTTCGGTCATGGTTTCCTTCTTTGACTGCAGCCTGAATCAGGCCGATCTTTCATGGGCAAGAGATTTGTGGCTCGAGTAATCCTTATAACGGGCGGCACACGAAGCGGAAAGAGCGAATATGCGACAAAGCGCGGAGAGACTCTGCCCGGCGCACGGGCCTTCGTGGCAACATGTCTTCCCATCGATGAGGAGATGACCCGGCGGATCAAGAGGCATCAACAGGAGAGACTAAACGCCGATTGGCACACAATAGAAGAGCCCCTGGATCTTGCCGACACGTTGCGAAAAACGCGGGGTTTCGATGTGTCTTCTCGTGGATTGCCTCACCCTCTGGATAAGCAACCTTATGTATCGAGCCTATCAACAGGAGGGATCCTTGTCCGAGGAAGACATGGCCGCCACAGCGAACGAACTGCTTCAAGCCTGTTCAACTATTCCGGGCACCGTAATATTTGTCACCAATGAGGTGGGATCGGGAATTGTGCCTGAAAATGATGTGTCCCGGCACTATCGCGATTTGGTAGGACGGTGCAACCAAATCATGGCCTCGGGCGCAGATGAAGTTACCTTGGTAGCCTGTGGGCTGCCGTTAATTCTTAAGAGAGGAAAACACGAATGAGGCTGCTTGAAAAAACCACTAAACAGATTGTGCCACAGGAAAAAGCTGCGAGAGACAAAGCTCGGGAACGGCTCGACCAGCTCACCATGCCGCATTGGGCCCTGGGTAGGCTGATGGATCTTGCAATTGACCTGGCGGGTATAACTCGATCCATAGCTCCACCGGTGAGCAAGCGAGTGATTGTCACAATGGCGGGGGATCACGGTGTGGTCGCAGAGGGTGTAAGCAAGTACCCTCAGGAAGTCACAGTCCAGATGGTTTATAACTTTCTGCGAGGTGGGGCTGGAATCAACGCCATGGCGCGAGTGGCCGATGCGAAAGTGGTAGTGGTGGACATGGGCGTGGCAGGGGAAATCGCCGAGGCGCCACGAGACGGCAGCTTCTTTTCCAAGCGCATTGGAGCCGGTACCAGTAACATCGGTGCAGGGCCGGCAATGAGCCCCGAAGATGCGATACGTTCCATTGAGGCGGGGATTGAATTGGCCCTGCAACTAGGAACTTCTTTTGACATTTTCGGCACGGGCGATATGGGAATCGGCAATACAACGCCCAGCAGTGCCATTGTTGCGGCCGTCACCGGCGCTTCCCCAGCCAATGTCACCGGTCGCGGAACCGGAATCGACGACGACCAATTCAGGCATAAGATTTCAGTGATAGAGAAGATCCTGAAAGTCAACAGCCCCGACCCTAAAGATCCTTTAAATCTATTGGCCAAGGTGGGCGGCTTCGAGATCGGCGGGATTGCGGGTTTGATTCTGGGGGCCGCGTCTATTCAAAAGCCGATATTGATAGATGGTTTTATCTCTTCGGCCGGGGCCTTGATAGCTTTTGGCCTGGCTCCTGATGCAGCGGATTACATGATTGCCGCCCATCGGAGCATGGAACAGGGGCACAGAATCGCCCTGGATCACATGAACAAAAAGCCGCTGCTGGACCTGGACCTGAGATTGGGTGAGGGTACCGGAGCGGCGTTGGCGATGACCCTGGTGGAAGCCGCAGCTCGGCTACTTACCGAGGTCGCGACATTCGCCGAGGCATCTGTATCTGAAGCGGACAAATGAGTCGATTTGCAGTCAAGAGGCGTGCTTACAAGCCGCCTGATTGGCCAAGTGCCGCGTTTCACAAGTGCGATGCCACTTGCTCGGTAGCGCCGGCGTCCCGAAACTGTCTCAAAATCGAGGTATGAGTGAGATTCGTGGCACGATGCCCCTTTTTCCAGGCAATCTCGCGTTCTGCGCGGGACCGGGGGCTACCGTCCCTCGTCCCTCCGGGAGGCTTGCCTTTGAGCCCCATCGGGGCGACAGAAAGTAGACCGGTGCTTCAGCGCCGGGTTGTCTGAGGCCCTGAGCGGCCCTCCTGATCGCGAGAGTAATCTCATGGACATTGGACACGGCGGCAATCTGACTTATCTGGCAAGCGTTTCGGGCCTTGAAGCGGAGCGTATTCTTGATTTCTCCGCCAATATCAATCCCCTGGGGCCGCCGGAATGGATGCGTTTCTGTCGTGAGCGCCGCGCTGGATTCCGTTGTTCATTACCCTGACCCTGCTTGTACTAAACTGGTGGCTGCTGTTGCGGGTCGTTACCGCGTGGAACCCGGCAACGTTATAGTGGGAAACGGTTCCACGGAGATCCTTCATCTCATTCCGAGAGTTCTGGGTTTGAGCCGAGCGGTCATTCCGACTCCCTGCTATTCGGATTATCTCTCAAGCGCTGTTCATGCCGGCATGCAAATCCAAACCGTTCGCCTGGAGGATGGCCAAGATTTCGCCCTGGATTTTCAGCAGCTTGAAGCCAATCTTCTAGGCAATGACCTGGTCTTCTTGTGCACGCCCAATAACCCCACCGGGGTACTGCTTGACGCCAAGGCCCTCAGAAGCGTCGCTTCGGACAACCCTTCCACGCTCTTTTTGGTGGACGAGGCTTTCGGCGACTTTGTGGAGGGCATGGACAGCCTGTCAGTTGACCGCCCCGAAAATGTGATTGTCCTCCTTTCATTGACCAAAATTTACGCAATTCCCGGTCTGCGCCTCGGCTGCGCTCTTGCCGACGCCTCCATCGTGCAGCGGGTGCTCGAATTGCAGCCCCCTTGGTCGGTCAATACCATTGCTCAGGCCGTGGGAGAGGCCGCGCTTCTAGACACCGATTACATTGAACGGAGCCGTAGGTTCGTGCAGGAAGAGAGGATAAGCCTTGAGGCAGAGCTGAAATCCATCCCGGGGCTGACGGTCTATCCAGGGACCGCCAACTTTTTATTGGTCAGGATCGATCGCAAGGGATGGGATGCGAAGCTTCTGGCTCGGCGGCTTCTCCAAGATGGCATAGCCATCCGGGTTTGCGACAATTTCCACGGTTTGGACAAAAGCTTCTTCAGGATAGCAGTCCGGACATCTGCGCAAAACGGTCGCTTGTGCGATTCTCTCAGAAAAGCATTCGGTTGTCCGCGCAAAATTACGCGAAAGCGCAAAACACCTGCGCTTATGTTGCAAGGGACCAGCTCGAACGCGGGAAAAAGTGTGCTGACTGCGGCTTTCGGACGAATCCTCCTCCAGGACGGATATACAGTTGCCGCGTTCAAATCCCAGAATATGTCTCTGAACTCTTTCGTAACGAGGGCGGGTGGAGAAATGGGGCGGGCCCAGGTCGTGCAGGCTCAGGCTTGCAAGCTGGATCCTGATGTGAGAATGAACCCCGTCCTGTTAAAACCGAACAGCGATACCGGCAGCCAAGTGATCGTTCTGGGCAAGCCTGTGGGAAACATGGATGTTATGGAATACGTCCGGTACAAACCTCAGGCATTCGAGGCTGCTAAACAGGCTTATGACTCGCTGGCCGCGGAGAACGACGTGATGGTTCTTGAAGGAGCGGGAAGTCCCGCGGAGGTAAACCTTAAGAGCCATGACATTGTGAATATGGAAATGGCCCGACACGCGGAAGCCCCGGTCCTGATCGTGGGCGACATTGACCGGGGAGGTGTTTTTGCATCGTTCATCGGGACTATGGAAGTTCTCGCCGAGTGGGAAAGAGCACTGGTGTGCGGTTTTGTGGTGAATCGTTTCCGCGGTAATGAAGGGCTACTCCGAGATGCTATCGAATATACCCGTCGCCATACAACTCGGCCTGTGCTTGGCATAGTGCCGTACTTCCGAGATTTGGGTTTGCCGGAAGAGGATTCTGTGAGCTTCAAATGCGGAGAATTCGATGATTTTAGCCTGGACGAAGATTGTGTCGAAATAGCCGTCGTCGATTTGCCGCACATCTCGAATTTCACGGATTTCGACGCGTTTCGTGTTGAGCCCGACGTACGATTGAAGGTGGTCAGGACCGTCTCTGACCTGAATCGACCCGACGCTGTCATTCTGCCCGGAAGCAAGAACGTCATAGGTGATTTGGAGTACTTGAGACAAAATGGCCTGGACGACAAGATAAGAGAATTGACTGTGAACTGCGGCACGGAGTTGGTGGGAATTTGCGGTGGATTTCAGATGATCGGCACGGATATCGCCGATCCCCACGGGCTGGAATCAGATCGCAAGACCCTGCCCGGCCTGGGTTTTCTGAATGTAACCACTGTCCTGGCTTTGGAGAAGACTCTGACTCGTGCCACCGCGACCCATCTGGAATCGGGCTTTACGGTCCGAGGTTATGAAATCCATCACGGTCAAAGCCGATCGTCTGACACTGAGCCTCTGCTCAAGCAAGATGCCGGCACGTTTGATGGAGCACGATCTCCGAATGGGCGGTTTTGGGGGACCTACCTTCATGGGATCTTTGACTCGGATGAATTCCGACGGTGGTTCATCGACCGGCTCCGTATACGCCGAGGTCTTGCCCCCAAGGGAAAAGTTTGCGCTCGGTACGACATCGAGCCTGCTCTCGACAAACTGGCTGAGTCGGTCCGCCGCTGTGTGCGAATCGACGAAATCTATCGGCTCATGGGTCTATCATGAGGATTGAGTACCAGATTCTTCTGGCTGTTACGTTAGATCTCATTGTCGGAGATCCTAGATGGATGCCGCACCCTGTGAAGCTGATTGGCCGGTTGGCCACGTTCGCGGAGACGCTGCTCCGGAGAATGATCAAGAATCTCCGCATAGCCGGAATTGCCACGGTCTTCCTGGTGGTGGGCACTACGATTCTCGCCACGTATGGCCTTATTTGCGGTGCCCGATACGTGGACCCTTATGCGGGCGATTTGGTATCCATCCTCTTGCTTTGGACCGGCATCGCTGCAAAGGACATGGTCAGGCACAGTTCGGATGTTGTTGATGCTCTGAATTCAGGCTCACTTACCGATGCGAGGCAACGGGTTGCGATGATTTGCGGCCGCGACACTGACAAATTGGATGAGTCGGATGTAGCTCGCGCAACAGTGGAGAGTGTGGCGGAAAACATGGTAGATGGGATTGTTGCCCCGCTCTTCTATGCAGCGATCGGCGGGGCCGTCGGCATAATGGCTTATAAGGCGGTCAACACCCTCGACTCGACTTTCGGTTACAAGAATCAGAAATATCTGGAATTTGGATGGGCTTCGGCGAGGCTTGACGACATCGCAAACTTCATTCCTGCGCGGCTGACAGCCCTGTTGGTACTGCCGGCCGCGTTTTTATTACTTCAAAACCCCACCCGTTCGTTTAAAGTGTTTCTGCGTGATCGTTTAAAGCACCCGAGCCCCAACGCGGGACAGGCGGAAGCGGCAGTGGCCGGAGCACTCGGCATTCAGCTAGGGGGCTTGAGTTACTATTCCGGAATTCCTTCTAATAAGCCGCCACTGGGAGATCCGTTGGCACCGGTGGGGCCGGAGCACGTTGCGCGAGCAAATGCTCTGCTACTCATGACCTCTGGACTGGCCCTGGCGTTTTTGTTGACTGCCAGGCTTTTGATCGTCGGCTAGGATTGGACTTCTTGAAAGCGCTCTTCGCGAGATTTTGTTGGAGATGCATGTGAACGTTCCGTGCCCCAGAATCGTTATAGCCGGTACCAACAGTGGGGTAGGCAAAACCTCTGTGACGCTCGCACTGGTCAGTGCGCTCAGGAGGCGTGGTCAAACTGTGCAGACCTTTAAGGTCGGTCCTGATTATCTTGACCCCACGTACCTGAGCCTCGCTTCGGGGAGACCGTGCTACAACCTAGATGGCTGGATGACCGGTGAGCCTTACGTACGGAATCTTTTTCTCGCAAAAGCATCAAATGCCGATGTTGCAGTAATCGAAGGGGTCATGGGGCTCTTCGACGGGAGTGACCCGGTGAATTCCACGGGTAGTACCGCAGAGATTGCCGCCTGGCTGGACGCGCCCGTTTTGTTGGTTGTAAACGCTCATGGAGTCGCGCGGAGCCTGGCAGCCCTGGTGAAAGGGTACGCGGAATTTGACCCCGGCCTGAGAATTGCCGGCGTTGTCGTCAACCATTGCGGATCTGAGCGTCATGGAGAATGGCTGGCCGAATCGCTTAACGCGTTCGGACTCCCCCAGGCTGTGGCAGGCATCCCCCGTGGCGCCTTTCCTGACCTTTCGAGCCGCCATCTCGGGCTGGTAACCGCCAATTCCCGTAACCTGTCGCAAGAAGTCACGGAAGCGCTTGGAGAAGCACTGGAGCGCTACGGCCGCGTGGATGAAATCCTTAGAATCGCCCGATCCGCCCCTGCGATTCCGAATACTATCACTGCCCGAAAGGACCCGATGAATGCCGAACAATTGCGGTTGGGACTAGCCTACGACGCGGCTTTTCACTTTTACTATCAGGACAACCTTGAAGCCCTTGAAGACCACGGATTCGAATTGATTCTTTTCTCTCCGATCGGGGACAATTTTCTACCCGAAAAGCTGGACTGCATTTATTTCGGAGGAGGATACCCCGAAGAACATGCTGAAGCCCTTGCCGGAAACACGCTCATGCTCGAATCGGTCAGGCAATTCGCGCGGACGGGTAGACCTGTCTATGCCGAGTGCGGGGGATTGATGTATCTGGCCCAGGGCATTGAGTGCAGCAACGGCCGACGCCATAATCTCGTCGGCAAGCTACCGCAGTGGACCAGGATGTCGGCTCAACTCAAAGCGCTTTCCTATGTGGAAGTCACTTTGGCGCAGGACTCGCTTTTGGGGAAACAGGGCGACAGACTCAGAGGTCACGAGTTCCATTACTCTGAGCTGATTGACGACACCGTCGTGCAGGAGGGATGGAGCCGCCCTTACCTTGTGAGCAGACGACGTTCGGGTGCAACTACACTGGAAGGATTTCAGAGTGGCAGCACAGTGGCAAGCTATGTTCACGCCCATTTCGCATCGCAACCAAGAGCGCTGGAGCATTTTGTGGCGGTTTGCGCTGCGAGTGGTGTACCAGAAGCCGCGATTTAGCTGAAGACTGATGTGAGAGGCCTTGAAGTCGATGTATTGGTGGGACAGGCATCTTGCCTGTCAATTCCGGATCGACAGGCAAGATGCCTGTCCCACCATGACAATTATAAAATGGAGCACTTAAGAAACCTATGAACCTTACACCTTCGAATAGACCCCTCATTTACGCTCTGCACGAAGATCCCATGAGCCCGGAAGCGATCGAAGCCCGCTCTTTTGAAATCATCGAACAGGAGATTGAGACCCATTCGTTTTCTCCCGACCAGTGGAAGGTCGTGAGGCGCATATTGCATACCACTGCGGATTTTGGGTTGGTGGACTACGTGAAATTCTCAGACGACGCTATCGAATCAGCTATCACTGCGTTACGTTCCGGGAGTCCGATCTTTGTGGACTCGAACATGATCCGCTCAGGGCTCTCCCTGGCAAGGCTCAAACGAGTTTGTCCCAACTACGGGCCCGACGACCTCGTTTGTCATGTGGCAGACGAAGACGTCGCAAAAAAGGCTGCTGAGAGCGGACTGCCTCGTTCTCTTTTTGCCGTGCGTAAGGCTGCCGGCACCCTGGACCGTGGAATCGCCGTTTTCGGCAACGCGCCCGTGGCTCTGATGGAACTGAATCGCCTCATAATAGAAGAGGGCGTCAGACCGGCTATAGTCATAGCCATGCCTGTGGGATTTGTTCACGTGGTCGAAAGCAAGCAGGAGCTGATGTCTCTGGGAGTGCCCCACATTACGATCAGCGGTCGCAGAGGGGGCAGCCCCCTGGCGGTCAGCACGGTGCATGCGCTCTGCTCCCTGGCCGGTGAGCGGACGTGACCGATAAGAGAGGTGTGGAATGTCGAACGACTGCAACGGCAAGAGTGCCATTATACTTTTAGGCCATGGCAGCCGAGTACCCGATGCGGGTAAGCACATGGAAAAAGTAGCTGCGGGACTCAAAGAAAAGTACGGCTATGACATGGTCGAAGTCTGCTACATGTCTCGCCTTGGGCCGCACTTGCCGGAAATTTTCATGAAGTGCATGGAGCACGGCGCAACTCACGTCATGGTTATCCCATACTTCTTGCACGACGGGCTGCACCTGGTTCTGGACATACCAGAGATGATGCAGGAATTAGCTCACGACTACCCGGACGTGAAGGTTGTTTTGGGCAAGAACCTTGGATTTGACGAAACGCTTGTGGATCTGGTGGAACGGAGGATCATGGATTCCAAGGACCAGGGTGACGTGAGAGATCTCATGCTCCCCCCCAGGCAAAAATATCCTGTACCTCCAGGCCAATATGAGTTTGTGCAAATGGAGCCCGAAGAGGCGGCAAAATTTCTGAGGAAAGATGGTGACCACCAATGAGGAGAATTGTCATGACAAACCGCGTGCGGGCAATTGCTACCGTGGGGTTGGTACTTGCCGTCATTGAGGCGGCCTCGGGACCGGCCTACGCAATGCATATCTCAGAAGGCATCTTGCCGGTGCAGTGGTGTTTACTTTGGTTTGTAATGGCCGCGCCTTTTGTGTTCTGGGGACTTCGCACTCTACGTGTTCGGAGCAAGGAAGAGCCGCACTTGAAAGCAATGGTAGGGCTGGTGGGGGCTGCGGTTTTCGTCATATCGTGCATGCCCATCCCTGTTCCTACGGCAGGAACGTGCTCTCATCCCTGCGGTACCGGTATGGCTGCGATTCTCATCGGGCCTTCACTTACCGTAGTTGTGGCAAGCGTCGCCCTGTTACTACAGGCGTTGTTTCTCGGGCATGGAGGACTCACCACCTTGGGCGCTAACATAATGTCTATGGGCGTGATGGGAGCCTTCACAGGGTACGGCATTTTTGTTTTCGCCAAGCGGCTGGGAGTTCCGTGGATTGCGGCGGCTTTTATGGCCGGCTTACTGTCGGACTGGGTCGTGTACGCGGGAACGTCCTTCTTCCTGGCTACAGCTCTGCACGGAGACGGTTCAATGGTACGGATGTTTCTGACCATAGTCTTGGCTTTTGTCCCTACTCAGCTTCCCTTGGGGATACTGGAAGGGTTCATCACTGCCGGGGCATATCGTCTGATCCACAACCGCCGCCCGGAATTTCTTGGAGCACTTGCCGGAGGAGGCGCACTGTGAAGAAAGCAGTTGTTATCATGGCGCTTCTATTTGCTCCGGCCCTAACTGGGGCAATCGGCCTCACGGGCACACACGGCAAATGGCCGGGTGTTGACGAGGCTGTGGTGGAGAAGTTTGCCAAGGACGCGGGGCGGCCTGCTCGTGAGCCTTTCTTGAACTTCGGCGAGGGAGACGTCCAGCTTTTTCTCTTTCTCATCGCGGGGGCTGTGGGAGGATTTGTCGCAGGGTACTACTATCGGGACCTGTTCGCGCCCGGGGCGAGCAAAGTAAAGAATCCGTAAGATGTTTGAACTGTTTTCCGACATTTTTGCCTGCCGGGACAACGCACTGACGCGCATGGACCCACGTCCGAAAATGGTGATCGCTTTCACCTTGATCATTGCTGTTGTCCTTTCAGAACAGCCGTTTTTTCCGCTCCTTACGTTTGTAATGTGCACGGGCGGAATGCTTTGGCTGAAGATGCCCGCGAGGCTGGTCCTGGTGAGGCTTGTGATGCCAATGGGAATCGTTGTGGTTCTGGTGGTCTTGCAGACTTTCCTCACAGGAGCGACCCCGCTTATATCATTCTCTTTTGCTGGATATCGTTTCACCGGAACCGAGGAAGGTCTGATGCGGGGCATGCTTCTGGGCTCTCGTGTCCTCGGCGCGGTTAGTGTGATGTTGCTGCTAAGCTCCGTGACGCCGGTATACAAGATCTTCGGTGCGATGCAATGGTTCCGCGTTCCCGAGGGATGGGTCGAGATTGCTCTGCTAATCTATCGTTACACCTTTGTGCTGCTCGATCAGACCGCTGACATAGCCACAGCCCAGCGGGTCCGCCTCGGGTATTCGAGCCCCCGGCGTTCATTGTCGTCAGCGGGTGTGCTGGCAGGGACTGTTGTGGCTCGGTCCATGGATCAGGCCATGAGGACATACGAGGCAATGACTCTGCGAGGTTATCAAGGGCGTTTGCCGGTGGGCGTATTGCCGAATTTGAAGACCGCGGACTACTTTTCCATGTCGGCCGTTCCTGCGGCTACGTTCGTGCTTTACCTGATTGCGGAATGGTGGACGAAATGAGTAAACCGCCGGCTGTTCAGACATCAGGCGTGACGTTCACCTACCAGGAGGGGACTCGTGCCCTCGACAATGTGGACTTCTGGGCCGAGACCGGTGAGTTCGTTGCGATGCTCGCTTCCAATGGTTCCGGCAAAACAACCCTCATTAAGGTGTTGATCGGCCTGCTCAAACCTGAAAAAGGAATCGTTCGAATCGAGGGCTGCGATATCAGAAAGTTTTCTCGGAAAAACTTGTACCAGCGAGTGGGGCTGGTATTGCAAAACCCTGCGGATCAACTTTTTGCCGCAACAGTGGAGGAGGACGTCGCCTACGGGCCCAGGAATCTCGGACTGGCCGAGCCGGAGGTCCAGCGAAGAGTGGGTGAGGCATTGGAATGCGTCGCAGCCGCGGAGTTGCGTCCAAGGGCGATCCATCATTTGAGTTTTGGCGAGCAGAAGCGAGTTTCCATGGCAGGGGTATTGGCTATGCGCCCTTCCACGTTGATACTCGATGAGCCTACCGCGGGCCTGGATCCCGCGGGCGAAGCCCTCATGATGCGGCTCTTGAACCGGCTGAATCGTGAGCAGGGTATCACGGTGATTCTCGCCACCCATTCCGTAGACCTGTTGCCTCTTTTTGCCGACCGGATTTACGTGTTGCGCCGGGGCCGGGTGCTCAAGCAAGGCCCCGCGGATGAGATCTTCTGCGATCACGATATGATCGACCATGCCTGTCTAAGGCTTCCTTACATCGCGGGTCTACTTCACAAGATGAAGGAATATGACGGCGTTCCGATAAACGGGTTGCCTTTGACCATTGGCGAGGCCCGCATGCGCTTACTGGAACTTATTCCCGAAGACATGATCGTCAAGCCTCCCGAGGTAGTTCACTAATGGCTTCCGGCCGGACCGGTTTCACAACGGGAACCTGTGCAGCAGCCGCAGCCAAAGCTGCGACAATGGCATTGTGCGGGCATTTGGTCTCTCCGGAAGTAGAGGTGGGCCTTCCCGGCGGCGTGCGAGTGAAATTGCCCACGGCGTGGACCAAAGGAGATTTCCATTCTGCGGAAGCAGCGGTGCTTAAGGACGCGGGAGACGATCCTGATGTTACGGACGGCTGCACGGTTATTGCGTCGGTTGCGTGGGCTGAAGGCAAGGATGTGGCAATTGCCGCCGGAGAAGGCGTGGGAACGGTCACCAAGCCCGGGCTCTCCGTGCTTCCAGGTGAGCCGGCCATCAATCCTGTTCCCAGGCGTATGATTCGGGACGCGATACGGGAAGTCACGAACCGCCCGGTACGGGTTACGATTTCTATCCCCGGTGGGGAAGCGCTTGCAGCAAAGACCTTCAACCCGCGCCTTGGAGTGGAAGGCGGCCTTTCGATTCTGGGTACATCGGGGATCGTGCGTCCCTTCAGCGGAACTGCTCTGCGGGACGCCCTCAAGTGCACTCTCAGCGTCGCTGAGGCATGCCGTGTCAAGGCTCCGGTCCTTGTACCTGGTCGAATTGGTGAGAAAGCCGCACGACGCTATTTTCGAATCTCACCGGAGCAATTGATTGAAGTGAGCAATGAATGGGGATTCATGCTCGATCAGGTCGCAGCGCGCAACTTCAGGCGATTGCTGGTATTGGGCCATCCTGGTAAGCTGGCAAAGCTGCCCGAGGGTCAGTGGGATACTCACTCCTCGCGATCGGCAAGTGCCGTTCCGGCAGTGGCTGATTTGGCAATTCGTCTTCTTGGAAAGACAGCGCCTGATTGCCCAACAGTGGAAGGGATTTTTGCAGCCTTGCCCGTCGCGGATCGCGGCCGGCTGGCGGCTGAATTAGCCGTCAAGATTCGGCGAGCAATCGATGCTCGCATTCGAGGGCGATACCCTACCGCGGTAGTCTTGGTGAACATTCGGAGTGAGTTGCTGGGATCCGACGGAGACCTACTCGCATGGCAATAGGGCAAAAGTCTATTTATATCGTGGGCTGCGGCCCGGGATCGCCGGACTATCTCACCCCTGCCGCGCTGAGAGTCATTGAAGCGGCAGAGGTGTTGGTCGGAGCCGGGAGACTGCTGGAACTTTTCCAGTCCGCGGCCGCGGAACGCGTGGCCGTGAGCACCAACACTGACGAGATTCTGGATTTTATGGCTTCCAAAGCAGACCATCAGCGGATCGCCGTGCTCGTCAGCGGCGATCCGGGCCTGTTCAGTTTAGCGAAGCTGGTAATCGAACGTTTTGGCCGCAGTCGTTGCAAAGTGATTCCCGGGGTCAGCTCGGTACAGACCGCGTTCGCACGGATTGGAGTTGATTGGGCTGATGCACGTATCGTCAGTATTCACAAGCAGTATCCGCCAATAGATCCCCAACTGGCGGACGCGGACAAGATCGCAGTTCTCTGCGGTCGCGAAGGCTCAACCAGATGGATTGCGGGCCATCTTTTGCAAGATAAACGATCAAGCCGTCGAGTGTTCATTTGTCAAAATCTCACTATGGATGACGAGCAAGTCCGAGAAGTTAACCCCTGTGATCTTGAGGTGTTGACTGTGCCGCCCAGCTCCATTGTTCTGATCGTCAAAGGAAACGTGTTTTGATGAGCCGAGGAAAGCTTTACGGAATCGGAGTGGGACCAGGTGATCCCGATCTCATCACAGTTAAGGGCGCGACTATCCTCGGGGAGTGCACTCACGTGTTTGTCCCGAAAGCTCGCAAAGGCGCGGAGAGTGTAGCACTGAGCATTGCGCAAAAGCACATAAATCCGAGAGCCGAGATTCACGAAATTCTTTTCCCCATGACAACGGATCGATCGGAACTCGAGAAACGCTGGGAAGAATCGGCCAGAGCTATTGCGGAAGTGCTCGAAACCGGTGTGGATGCCTGTTTTCTCACGCTTGGCGATACTTTGTTGTATTCTACGTACATCTACCTGCTGCGGGCGCTTCGCCGGAGAATCCCCAGCGTGGAAGTCGCTACGGTGCCGGGAATTACAGCGTTCAGCGCCGCGGCATCCCTGGCCGAATTCCCGGTAGGCGAGGCAAAGGAGCCGGTCACGATAATTCCCACCGCGGACGATCTCAAAGACGTGCACCGCGCACTGTCCCTTGGAGGCACCGTGGTGTTGATGAAAATCGGCAAACGCCTCAACCAAATTCTAGATTTGCTCGAAGACGCCGGAGTTATGGAGCACAGCGTGTTTGTCTCTCACGCGGGAATGGAATCTCAACGCATTGAAACCGATCTTCGCAATCTACGCGGCGAGAATTCTGAAGCCGGCTACTTGTCGATCATACTTGTTCGAGGGAAAGGCGAGAAAACCAAGTGAAAGTCTACTTCGTCGGTGCCGGTCCCGGTGACCCGGAACTGATGACAATTAAGGCCGAACGATTGCTGCGTAACTGCCGCATCTGCGTGTACGCGGGTTCGCTGATAAGCACCGAGGTTTCTGGCTCTCCTTCCGGATAGCGCGGAAAAGCATGATTCCGCCGGCCTCAACCTTGAGGAGATCGGCCGTCTGTTCCGGGATGCTCACCAGAGAGGCATTGACCTAGTGAGGCTGCATTCCGGAGATCCATCGATATACGGAGCCATACGAGAACAGATGAATCTGCTGGATCAGTGGGGCATCGACTACGAGGTCATACCGGGAGTAAGCTCGTTTCAAGCTGCCGCAGCGGCCTTACGTGTTGAACTGACCGTGCCTGAAGTGGCTCAGACCATCATCCTGACCCGGACTTCCGGGCGCACAGCCCTGCCCCCGGAGCAGGAGCTTGATTTGCTGGCCCAAGCCCACGCCACGTTGTGTATTTTCCTGTCGGCTCACAAACTCGTCGAAGTGGCGGAAAAACTGGCCGAACATTACGGGCTGCATTGTCCGGTGGCCGTGGTACATCGCGCATCGTGGCCCGACCAGCGAATCTTTTGCGGTACGCTGGCTGATATTGCAGAAAAGACTCGATACGCAAAGATCAACAAGACTGCCATGATTATCGTGGGTGCTGCCCTCTCGCGAGGGTCTCAAGCGTCCAAGCTTTATGACCCCGCATTCTCACACGAATACCGGATCGGGAAAAAAGCATGATGATGGCTCTGGTGAGTCTTTCCAATGAGGGGGCTATGCTTGCGGATGGCGTGCGCCGCGCCTTTCCTGATTCACAAATGTATTTGCACAAGAACGTGGAAGGAAAATGGGACGCTGAACGCTTTGGCTCCATTATGGAGCTTACCGAGCGCATTTTCGACAAATATACGGCTCTTGTGTACGTGGCTCCATGCGGAGTGGTTGTACGGGCCTTGTCCCCGAACCTCAAGAGCAAAACTCATGATCCTGCGGTAGTTGTCGTCGACGTGGGCGCTAGATGGGCAATCAGCCTGCTGAGCGGTCATGAAGGCGGAGCCAACGAGCTTGCTGTTGCTATCGGGAACATCCTCGCTGCCGAACCGGTGATATCCACTACCACCGAGGCGCTGAAAAAAGTAATCGTCGGTATCGGGTGCCGTCGAGGGACTAAACCGGAAAAAATAGTGGCAGCGATCCAGGCAGGACTGAAAGAAGCGGATTTTAAGCTCTCGCAAGTGAGACTGCTCAGTTCCGCGAGCGTAAAGGCCGACGAAGAGGGATTGTTGGCCGCGGCCCGTGAGCTTGTAATCCCTTTGAGATTCATAGACGCGGACGAAATCAGAAACTCAGTCCGCGAATTCGACCGTTCGCATTTTGTAGAGGAAAAAGTCGATTTGCCTGCTGTGGCAGAGCCCTGCGCTCTTCTCGCGGGAAGGAGGACAAGATTAGTACTGCCGAAGAGAAGCTACAACGGCATAACGATAGCCGTGGCCGAGGAAGGCTGATTGTGGTTGGGATCGGACCCGGAGGGCCTCTTGACAGGACACGGCGGGCCGAGCAAGCAATAGCCGAAAGCAACGTAGTTGTTGGGTACAAGCGTTATTTGGACCTCGTTGCGGATCTGACTAACGGCAAAGATCTAATTTCATCAGGTATGACCAAGGAGCGGGAGCGGTGCCTCGCTGCGATTCGTCGGGCAGAAGAAGGCGCGACTGTGGCTCTGATTTCGTCCGGCGACGCGGGCATCTACGGTATGGCAGGTTTGGCCTTGGAACTGGCCGGCCGAGAGAGTCAGCCTATCCCTATCGAAATAATTCCCGGCGTTACAGCGGCCGGCGCAGCGGCGGCCAAGCTTGGCGCTCCTTTGATGCTTGACTTCGCATGCATTAGTCTAAGTGATATCCTAGTTCCCTGGGAAATGATACGGAAAAGACTGGAAGCCGTGGCTTCCGCGGATCTGGTGGCCGCGCTTTACAACCCGAGGAGCAAAAGGCGCACCCGTCGCCTGGAAGAAGCGGCATCCATATTCGGAGAGTACCGGGAAGGCACGACTCCCGTTGGAATCGGGACGGCCGTCGGCACTGAAGATGAAGAGATAATCCTGTCGGATCTCGACCATTTCCTGGACCTCAACATCAACATGAGGAGCGTGGTTGTCGTGGGGAATAAGTCATCCAAAGTCGTAGATGGATGGTTCATCACTCCGCGCGGTTACAAAATATGATTCTGCTGATAGGTGGTACGAGCGAAACTGCTCCCCTGGCCGAGGCCCTGGCTCGAGCGGGATTTAAAGGTACTTGTCTCCACCGCGACACGAGTGCCTCTTTATGTGGGCAAGCATCCACACATCTCCAGCCGCTCCGGCCCACTCGATGGAGAGGCTATGGCGAGACTCGCGGCGGAACGGCGTGTGCAGGCAATAGTGGACGCCTCACACCCTTATTCGTCGGCCGCGCGTGCCAACGCAAGAAAGGTAGCCGTAGATCTCGATATCCCATACTTCAGATGGATGCGCGCGCCTGCTGCAAAGGACGATGACAGCTTGTTTCTTTGCCCGGACTCATGAGCTTGCAGCAGTGAAAGCCTGCTCATTTGGCGAGCCCGTACTCCTGACCACAGGATCGAGGAATATCACTCCGTATGCATTGGAGGCCGGCCGCACCGGAGTGCTGCTGGTGGTTAGGGTGCTTCCGCATCCTAAGTCGATCGAAGGCTGCCGAAAAGCCGGGGTGCCGGACGAGCACATTGTCAAAGGCCGCGGCCCGTTTTCCGTGGAAGACAACCGGGCAGTGATACACACATCTGGCATCCGAACTCTGGTAACTAAGGACAGCGGCGTAGAAGGTGGCTTCCCGGCCAAAATAGAGGCCGCGCAACGGGAAAACTGTCGCGTCATCGTTGTCCAACGTCCCGAAGAACCATCAGAGCAAACTTTCAACCATCTGACGACTCTGGTCGATGCGGTATCGCACCGCCTTCGCGGCGGCCGTCAGTCTCGCGGTTAGCCGTTATGGAATTGGCAAAACTTATACTACGGAATGTCTTTCGGCATAAGCTGCGTACCGTGTTGACCATAGTAGGCATTGCGGTTGCAATGCTGGCTTTTGGCGTACTCAGGACTTTGGTGGCCGCGTGGTACACCGGAGTGGAAGGTTCGTCGGCTAACCGGCTGGTGACTCGAAACAAAATCTCCCTGATTTATTCGCTGCCGGTGGCATATCGGTCCAAGATCCTTCAAGTGAAAGGCGTCAACGGCATCGGTTACGGCGCATGGTATGGCGGGATCTATAAAGACAAAAAGAATTTCTTTGCTCAGTTTGCAATAAGCGGCATGGATTATCTCGACCTGTACCCAGAGTTTATCTTGCCTGATTCCGCGAAAAAGGCTTTCGAGCACGAGCGAAACGCTGCCATTGCGGGTCGCGCATTGGCTGAACGGTTCGGCTGGAAAGTCGGGGACATCATTCCTCTTCAGGGAACCATCTTCCCCGGAAACATTGAGTTGGTGCTTCGCGGTATCTACAAAGGCACCCGAAAAAATGTAGATGAGACGGCGTTCTTTTTCCGATGGGACTACCTGAACGAGATTCTAAAGAAAACATCCCCGGATAGAGCAGACAAAACCGGATGGTACGTGATTCGAGTGAAAGACTCCGATCGCTCGGCAGAAATAGCCCAGGAAATAGATGCACTCTTTGCGAGTTCTCTCGCGGAGACAATAACCGAGACTGAGAAGGCTTTCCAGCTTGGCTTCGTGGCTATGACCAGCGCCATCGTAGGGGCTGTGCGTATTATCTCCATAGTAGTAATCGGTATCATTCTAATGGTCTTGGCAAATACCATGGCTATGACCGCACGCGAGAGGTCTTCAGAGTATGCGGTTTTCAAAACCCTGGGATTTGGTCCCTGGTTCATTTTCCTTTTAATTTCAGGCGAGTCGGTGGCCATCGCGATGCTGGGCGGAATTGCCGGGGCCGTGTTGACTTTTCCTGGAGGCCGGCTATTTAAGGCTCAAATGGGATCGTTTCTGCACGTATTCGAAATTGCCCCATCCACGCTGGGTCTGATCGTAGGAGTCTCCTTTTTCGTAGGGCTGTTGGCCGCTTTGCCCCCCGCGATTAGGGTGAGCCGAATGGGAATCGCTGAGGGCCTGAGACATATCGGCTAGCCGGGTATCATTCCCATCTCGGTTTTCAAATCCCTTATCACTTCCGCGTATCCTTTCAGTTACCTGGGGTCATCGACCTCTTCCAATCGGTGTCATTGCGAGCGAAGCGAAGCAATCTTATTTCTGGAAAGCGTCCAGAACTGAGATTGCCACGTCGCTTTGCTCCTCGCAACGACATTTTCCCGTCCGTAGGTTAATGGTTACACTTTCGCTATAGTTTCGCTTGACTTTCTGTTTATATTCGTATATTTTGAAGATTGAAGTTGTACGCTCTGCTTGCCGGTCTACGAGCAGGAGAATAGGAGTCTTCAATCTGTGCAGTCATTGACCAAGAAACAAAGAATGGTTCTCGATTATATACGCCTGTTCCTCTCAGAGCAGGGTCATGCGCCGAGCTACGAGGAGATAGCCCGCGGCCTCGGACTTTCGTCACCATCCACCATCCATGCGCATGTGGAAAATCTCAGACAAAAAGGCTACCTCAAGAAGCGTTGGAATGCCAATCGCTCCATAGACCTGTCGGAACCAGTAGATATGCCGCACACTACCGAAGAGCTTCCCTTGGTCGGGCGCATAGCTGCGGGCTCACCTATAGAGGCCATTGAAGATCGAGAGTCGATCGCGGTGCCGGCACATCTCGTCGGCCGGCACGACACATACGTGCTGCTGGTGAAGGGTGATTCTATGAGAGAAGATCACGTGCTCGACGGCGATTATGTGATCGTGGAAAGACGAGATACCGCTTCGGATGGGGAGATGGTGGTGGCACTCATACGGAATGGCGAGGCCACGCTCAAGAAGTTCCACCGGATTGGGCGCAAGATAAGGTTGGAACCTGCCAATCCTGCTTATGAGGCAATGATTTTTGACGAAAGCGAAGTCATGGTCCAAGGAGTAGTGATCGGGCTGTTGAGAAAGTACGACCTCAGGTCGTAGCCTATGTCCTATGTCCAACAATAGATTAATCCTCCACGTTGACGCCGACGCCTTCTTTGCTTCTGTTGAGCAGGCGTTACGGCCCGAACTGAAAGGCCGCGCGGTAATAGTCGGCGGAAGCGATCGCGGCGTCGTCTCTGCGGCCTCGTATGAGGCTCGCCGCTTCGGGGTGCACTCCGCCATGCCGATGGTTCAGGCTCGGAAGTGGTGTCCTCACGCGGTGTTTCTCGATGGAAACTTCTGTGCCTACAGAGAGTTTTCTGCGCGTATGTTCGACATCATGAGGACATATTCGCCTATTGTGGAAACAACGAGCATAGACGAAGGCTACGTAGATCTTACCGGCACCTTACGACTTCACAACGCGCCCTCCTGGGGAGTGGCGCATCGGCTGCTGTGCGAAATACGTTCAACACTGGACATAAAGGTTTCCGGCGGTCTGGCAGGGACTCGGACCTGGGCCAAGATGGCCACCGGTCTCGCAAAACCGAACGGCCTACTTTACCTGGAGCCGGACCGAGCCACGGCCGTCCTGGGAGGTCTGCCCGCTTCTTCTGTACCGGGCGTAGGCAAGAAGGCGGAAGAAATATTGAAACGTGCAGGGATTTTAACCGTCGCTGACCTGGCCTGTGCTTCGCGGGCGTCAATGTCGCGACTGCTGGGGCGCTGGGGTGAGCAACTCATTGAGATAGCGTCAGGAAACGATTGCCGCCCCGTGGTGGCGGAACGGCTTGACTCACAGAAATCGTACTCCAAAGAGCGCACTTTAGAGAAAGACAGCTCTGATTACAGGTTCATCCGATCCTTGGCCAGGAAACTGGGTGAAAAGCTCGCAGAGCGCCTACGAGCAGATGGTAAGGGCGCTTCCACCATCACATTCAAGGTCAGATTTTCGGATTTCACGGACCACAGTCAGTCCATTTCTCTGCACGAACCGACAAATCTCACCAGTGAAATCCTCAGACTCATTGACCTGTTGATGCGGAAGGCCGTTGCACGCAACGCGAAAGTGCGTCAGGTAGGGGTAAAACTCTCCGGGATAGGACTCCCGGTATTGCAGATGGACCTCTTTGATCCTGCGCGGCCTCTGCGCAGTCAACGGGACCGAGCCGTGGACACGATCCGTAACCGATTCGGATTTGAGTCCATTCAGGTTTCCGGACAGGTTTGACCCATTATCAAGGGAGTACCAGCCATGCCGGCTCCCATAGCTAGAAAGCTACAACGAAACACGAAAACGCGAGTAGGACTGTCCCGTGCGGAACGCGGGATTGCCTCGGACTCCGATCCAGGGTCCGCCCCTACAATTAATTCTCGCGTACTCTTCAGGCATGACGAGTTGCAGCGGCGGGTTTGAAACCCGCCCCTACCAGAGCGGATTCGCTTGCTTGAAGGCGAATCGGTATCAGCGGTTCTTGCTCGACGATATCGGATCTCAGCTTTCCGTCTTCTCAGATGCAGCCGCAGCTTCGGCCTCTTCTCCCGGAGCAGCCTCTTCTGCCGCCATCTTCGGGGCCGCCACAGTGGCCAGCGCTACCGTCTTGTCTTGAAGTGCCGAAACACCCGGCGGCAGGGCAATTTCAGCAATATGAACTGAATGCCCCACATCCAGTCCCGAGACGTCAACCACGATCACATTGGGAATGTTGTCAGGGAGGCAAGAAATCCGGAGTTCCCTGGTAGCCGGCTGAAAGATCCCTCCCTTATCGATGCCGACGGGCTTGCCGTCGAATTCAATCGGGACCGTCACTTCAATGGATTCATCCATGAAGACCTCGAGGAAGTCCAAATGGATGAGGCTGCCATCCAACGGGTTGGTTTGCCGTTCCTTGAGTAGAGCTCTCCTGGTAGTAATTCCGCCACCCTCACGGATCTGGAGATCGAATAGAGGATTGCTGCCTGCTTGCTCAACAGCTTTTCTAAATTCGTGAACATCGATTGCGATCTTGATAGGCTCGCTTTTCTTCCCATAGAACACTGCCGGGGCTTTACCGACAGCCCTTAGCCGGCGCGCCGGTCCCTTACCCTTTTGGGTTCGTTGATCTACTGACAGAACTACTTTATTCATACATTCCTCCGGCAGGAGAGCCACGGGCTTGCAGGTCTCGGCCCCGATGGCGGTCTCCTGTTTGAGATTTTCAAACAAACAACTCGGAAACTGAGACCTCTCTGTGGATTCTGCTGATGGCCTCCCCAAGAAGGGGAGCCACGGATTCTACTCTCAGTTTGGAGCACTTCTCGGATTTTTCCTCACTGGGAATAGTGTCGGTCACATACAGCTTCTTAATGGATGATTCCGCAATCCGATCAACCGCCTGGCCGGATAGAACCGGATGGGTGCAGCACGCATAAATGTTGCGGGAGCCTGCCTGGGCCAGGGCAGTGGCAGCCTTGACGAGAGTGCCGGCAGTATCGACCATGTCATCCAAAACGATCGCGTCTCTTCCTGTGACGTCGCCGATCACGTGCATCACCTCGGATTCATTAGGTTTCAGCGCGACGTTTGTCAATTATGGCCAAACTGGCTCCAAGACGTTTGGCAAAGGCTCTGGCTCTCTCGACGCCTCCTGCATCCGGCGAAACAATTGTGCATTCAGCGATGGGAAGGTCTGCCTTGATGGCTTCGACCATGATGGGGCTCGAGTAAAGATGATCTACCGGGATATCAAAAAAACCTTGAATTTGGCCGGCATGAAGATCCAGCGTAAGTACCCGGTCCGCGCCTGCCGCTGTGATAATGTCCGCGATGAGCTTGGCGGTAATCGGCGCACGGCTCGCCACCTTCCGATCCTGCCGGGCATACCCGTAGTACGGCATTACAGCAGTTACTCGGCTGGCAGAGGCCCTTTTGAGAGCATCAATCATCACGAGAAGTTCCATGATGTTGTCATTGACGGGCCGGCAGGTGGACTGAATGACGAATACGTCCATTCCTCTCACGTTCTCCCTGAATTCCACCTGTATCTCCCCGTCGCTGAAGGAACTGACAACGGCGGCCCCGAGCGGTATTCCCATGTATCTGGTGATTGCCGTCGCCAGATTAGGGTTTGAATTCCCGGTGAAGATCTTTAGTCCTACCCTCATTGAGCTTTCCTTCGTGGGAGTGACGAGCATCCTGTGAAATTTCACATACTATCGCTGCTGCGAGCTGATGTCAACGTGAATTAGACTCCATAATCCACCACCTCATTTGGCGGAGGATCTCTTGATGTCCCCTTGGACCGAAAATTTACCCTTGGTTATGTCCCCCGCCCATGCGAACCGGACCAGGTAGCACGTCGGACCGATTCGTATGCCGAATTCCCCCTGCTCGGGCGGATTTCCGGCACACTAACCCCCCCCGGTCAGTCTATTTCCACCCGTCTGCGCCTCATTTCCCCCGTCGGCGGCGCTCTCTAGCCTGACTCGCAAAGGCTCAGAATTCTCCTCCTCATTTCAAATAGTGTCTCGTTCGACGCATGCCCCCCAACCAGTCGAACACGCAGCATCCGAGCACGCTTGAGCACGCGTCCCGGCAGCTTGATCAACCAGAACCTTATGGCCTTCATGCGCTTGCCCACCCATGTTTCTCCCAGAACCAGGCGCTTCATCGCCGAGTTCAGGTTCAAAGCCAAGATCATGATGTGCCACCATGCTGCGTTTACCCCGAAATACCCTGAAGGAAGTCTGCCCCCTGCAAGATCTTCCTTCATAACCGAATGCGCCTCTTCAGATTTACCGCAGCGCTCTCTGTACCACCAAATCAGCTCGTCCCCAGGAATGTCACGATTCGTGACAATCCCGAACACCTTGTACTTCATCGACCCAAAATGCATGGTAGGAAACGGCAATGAAACTTGCCCATCCATCTCCGGAAGTTCCGGCTGCTCCAAAACCTCGCGAATAGCCAGGTACCGGAAACATGGACCATCTTTCTTGCGTGCGAGCTCATCGGGAACGAAACAGACCTCCGCGTACCTCTTGACCCCTTGTAACCAAGCCATTCTCAGTCTTGCGATACAAACTATGCCAATCCGACTCCTCAACCTCGCGAACAGCCTGCCTGAACGATTCGGTTACCTTGGCCCCTATGGCAAACTCGATGACACCGAAACGCAGCTTCTTCGGCTCCGCACAGAACCTCATCAGCTCATGCTGATATCCTGCCGTATCCGACCGCAGATATACCTTCGACACCCCCGCAGGCAGGAACCCCAAGGCCTCTTCAAAGACGCGAAGATTGTCCTTACCGGCCCAGACGTTGCCGTCTCGGAACTCCGAGTGCACAATGAGATCCTGTTCCGCCCAGTACACCTGCAAAGGCTGATACGCCTTGTGCCCCTTGTAGCAGTAGAGAGCCTCTCGCTTGTTCGTCTCCACCACCGTCGCATCGAGATCCAGAGTCGCTACCTCCTGAGGAGACCGCT
Source organism: uncultured delta proteobacterium (assembly GCA_963789265.1). GTDB lineage: Bacteria > Desulfobacterota > Desulfomonilia > Desulfomonilales > Desulfomonilaceae > CAWBBA01. The sequence goes on from CAWBKB010000003.1 coordinate 285,166, forward strand.
TCTGCACCGAGCCCAGAAAATCCTCGTTCACCTGCATCATCGCTCGCAAACGGGGGGTCGGCATCGGTATGAAAGAAGTGCCCGCCTCCCTGAGCTTCTCCTGCTCGGGATCGTGAAACTGATACAGATACCGGCTGGCCGAAGAAGGAGACGGCACCGACCTCTTCTGCCCCTTGCGCAGCCTCTTGCTCAGGACTCGTCTCTCCTGTCGCGGTTTTCCAAACCCCATTGACTCCCGAAGTACCCGACAAAATCCCTCGTCTCCTTCCAGTATCTCCAGGTCGCTGATCCCTTGACCGTCCGCCAGATTCAGAAGTATCAGAGCCATTACTGTCTCGGAGTCAGACCACCCCTGGGCACCTGATCGCACCTTGAGCCGATTCTCTATGGCCCTGCTCAACCCCATCACATACCCGAATTCCAGGTATGTCGGCAATCCGGCCAACGCCGTCATCCCCCCAGGCTTCTTCTCAACCTCATACTGGAAAGGGAAAATGCCTTGTGCCATAATCACTTCACCTCGTTGGTGATAGATCCTTGTTGCAAACCGGATTCTATCCTCTTGATTCCTCAAGAACAACGAGGTTTTTCACTTTTTTTGATGCGCAATCAAGGGACTTTTGCTGCATGCATTCAGTTACAGCCGGAATTTGCCGGTGGCTTCGTGGGGTGGGCTTTCTAGCCCGCCATTGAACCGGGGTTTCCTCGGCAGGCAGTCCCGCGCCTCGCGGAACTGCCCCACAAGACAGAATGGTTACCTTTTGCTCTAATCATTCACTCACGAGTTGGTCATGTCTATACAACCTTCTCCAACCCAACGCGGGCACAATTTTCCCGAAGGTCAAAGCAGCCGTCCCCCTCTTCCCCACTCCTCTTCCCAAGTAAATGCTTGCCTTTGAATACGGAAACCGTTGCCGGCCGGCAAGTACGGCCACGATGTACATGCGGACAATTTACGTGATATGATTGTCACAAGAATGACCCAAAAGGGCAGGCTGTCGCTCTAAAGGAGATCAAATGATGGAATCTTCACCCAAACGCCTTGTCACCTTGTTAGTCGCAATGCTGTTCGTCCTGGCTGCCACGATGTCGTTTGTGCCGTCGGCAGATGCCTTGAGATTCGGTGGAGGTGGCTTCAGGGCCGGAGGCGGCAGTTTCAGGCTGGGCGGGGCCGGATTTCGAACGGGAGGGTACCACTTCAAGGGTACGTCGAGCTGGTGGTCCGGCGCGAGCAGGGCGGTATGGGGCAGCCGCAGCGGAGGCGGGATCTACAAGAAGCCCTCGTCGGTGAAACCTTCCCAGAGCTATGGCAAGCCTTCGTTTGGGCCGGGAGCATCCGGTGCTTATTCAAAGCCTTCCCTAGAACAGCGTTCGTCGAACCAGTACTCTAAACCGTCTTCAGGGGTGGGAAAAGAAACTTCCGGCAGCTACGCAAAACCAAAGGTCGGTACACCGGGTGCGACTGTGCCTTCGACATTTACCGGCGGATCCAAGTTTGATCGTAAAATGGTCCAGCAGATGAAGCAGCAGAGGGCGAAAGCCTCTCTGGACAGCTATCGGGCCGAAACCGGCAAATTTCAAAAAACTGCCGGCGCACCGTGGGAGTCTTACAAGTCCAGCCCTGTTTACAACAAGGTCCACAACTACGGGGGCTTCGATTATCGCGCCCATTATGACCGCCGAGACTCGTTTTATCGGGGCATGGGATGGAGTCCGCCCAGGTACGCTTACGGAATGGCGCCGTCTTACGGAATTTGGGACACACTGTTCTGGTTCATGATCCTTGACCACTTCCACAATCGAAATTATGCAGCAACGGCTTACAATTACGCCAACGATCCGGGATACCAGGCGTGGCGGCGCGACGCGGAGGATTTGGCAAAGAGTAATTCAGCGCTCAAAGCCAAACTTGACGGGTTGGACAAACAGGTCGCAGCTATGAAGGGCACACCGGTCGATCCCAATTACCTGCCCAAAGGCGTCCCCCCGGAGGTTGCAGTGGCAGCCGGTGCGATTGCGGCCAAAGCCTCTGAGAAGCCGGTAATAAGGTTCGCTACCGGGCCGAAGGAAGGGAATTATCAGTATTTCGGCGAACTCCTGAAAAGGAAGGAGGGCAAAGTCGACATTCAACTCCGCACTACCGCCGGTTCCATGGAAAATCTGCGGCTGATCTCGTCGGGGGATATTGACATGGCCATCGTTCAGAGCGATGTCTTGGCCATGCTCGGAACGAAATTTCCGGGTCGCAAATTGATTTCTGAGCAGTCGACTTTATATCAAGAAGTGGTGCAACTGATCGTAAATGCTAATAGCGGCATAGATTCTATAAAGGATATAAATCCTCGCAAATCAGTTGTGTATATAGGGCCTGAAGGCTCCGGCACAGCCATGACGTGGGAGGGTCTGCGACAACAGCGAGACCGCTATAAGAAGATCCCCGTGAAATTAGCCAGTTACAACCTCAGCGAGAAAGATGTGCAGCGAAATCCCAAGTTGGCAATGTTGTTCGTGGGTGGACTTCACAGTGACATCTTGAAACAAGCCGAGCAGATCGCGGAGCGAACGGGGAAGCTCAAACTGGCCGCTGTGGATGACCGAAGCCTAATTCGCAAGAAAGACGAGAACGGGAACGTCGTTTATCGATTTGTGACGATTCCGAGCAATGCCTATCCTGCTTTGCAAAAAGGTTGGTTTTGGCACCATGACGTGGAGACTCTGGCAGTCCAGGCCGTTTTGGTGCTGCGGACGGATTGGGTTAAGAAGTACGGACAAGAGGCCCTTGATGCCCTGTCGCTGGGCGTTATGGAGGCAAAGGTCGATATGCAGAAGAGGCTGAAAGGGGAATAATAGGCGGCAAATCAAGGAGGAATGAATGGGAAGCACGCTCCAATTGTTAAAGAAGATGGCTTCAAGAAAAGCTGGGGAGCTGAGGGAGGCATTCTCAAGGGGTGGGCAAGGGGACAGAATTGACAGGAACCTGCCGCTCAACTTGAGAATTAATGGCCTTGTTGAGGTGTCGGAAGTTGACTTTCTTCTCGGGGGTGATGATATCAAAATTCGGCACCCCGAAGGCAGAGGCACGGTGGCAGCGTATGGTGTCGCCGCGATATTTAAGTCAACGGTCCATAAATTTTATCTGGATTTCGGGAACGACCAGGATTATCTGCTTCAGATAGTTGTCGGAGAGAAACAAGATATTGAGGAATGCAAGCTCTTATGGTCGGCTGACACGGTGTATCCGGAAGATTGGGACTTCTGGATGAATGAGAATAATGGCTATATGGGTTACAGCATATTCGACACCCCTGATCAGACAAGGTACTATCGGGTGTGGGGGGATCCCGGGGCCGAAAAGGTGGTGGAAGAAGGAGAGGGCGGGGAACGGATAACCCGTGTGCCGCCGGTTGAGTTTTCAGAGACGCTCTATTTTGGGTCCAACGATGAAAAGACGGAGATTGTCAAACATTCAGCCATGCTTTACGGTCGCCATGCGAATGACAAAGTGGATGAATACCTGCTGGTCGGCCTCGATGAATATCCCGACACCGCCTTTATCCATCTGCTGATCGGCTTGGAGCTAAATCCCGCTTCCCTTGATGTAATCTAGCGGGGGATACATGAAATGTCCGGCGTTGCAAAAGCAAATCCGATTGTTCAGGTCGATAGCGGACTGCGTCCAGATTTGCTCTCTTCCTTAATTTTGGAGTGGGCGTAGCGTGCAACGCGCCTTGACTTTGATTCGGGCAGATTGCATGTCATGTAGGGTCTCGGAATGGAAACTGTCTCAAAAGCCAATTATGCAACAAAATCGTGGTTCGATGCTTGTTTGCCCGGCGATCTCGCGTTCTGTGCGGGACTGGGCTACTATCGAACATCCTCCGGGACACCATCTATTTAAGCCCCATCGGGGCGATCGAAAGGCCGGTGCTTCAGCGCCGGTAACGATTGTTGCTTCAAAGAGAGGATAACAAGATGGGAACAATTTTCGGTTTCATGAAAAACCTCGGCAAGCAAAAGTTGGGTGACGCGGGTCGAAGTCTCACGGAAGCTATCGTATCCTGGGATCCGGAAGGCGCATCCCAAGCAGAGATTGAGACCATGATCGAAGATCTGGACAAGATTACGCGTGAAGCTGCCAATGCCCGCCAAACCTTCCAGAAGGACAAGGCACAAGCGGACGCTGCCAAGGCGAACTACGACAGGCATCTCCAGGCGGCAGAGCTTCTCAATCAAAAAATGGAAACAGCGAAGACAGCCGGAAACGAAGCCGAAGTGAAAAGCCTGGGCGAAAGCCTGGAAAAGTTACTCAAAGAGCTTGAGACTCTCCGGCCTGAGGTAGAGCAGGAGGCTAGGGATGCGGACGAAGCTAAATCCGTAATGGAAGAACTCGAGGAATTCGCCCGGGTGGCTGCTGAAAAGGTGAAAAAGGCCAGGGCTCAGCTTGAGACCGGGAAAAGAGACATGCAGCGAGCCGAGCTGGAAAAACAGCGAGCCCAGGAACGCGCCGAGCGCGCGGAACGGCTGGTAGGTTTGCGAGAAGAGACTTCTAATATGGGGGTGGCTTTGTCGGCCATGAATCGGCAGGCCGAAAAGGCTAGAACTGAAGCCGCTGCAGCCAGTATGAAGGCCGGGCTGCTCTCTCCTGAGAAATCTTCGCAAGACAAAAACATCGATGAAGCCTTAAAAGCGGTTTCCGGAGAGACCGAGGAACCTCAGGGGAGCTTCGCCGAGCGGCTGGCCGCCCTGAAGAAGTAGTGGGGACAAGTTCCGATGAGTCGCCACTACAACAATTTACTACTGTATATCTGAGGAGCGATCTTTGGGCTCACAGCAAGAAAACGCCGGCCGGCCGGAACTGGAGGGCCCACGGGTCATGATCCGTGATGCTGCCGATCCGCAGGAAAAGCGGTACAATCTCAAGAAGAACAAGCCGGTCCGGCCCCGTTCTGGTGTAGCCGACATCTCAAGGGAAGCCGAAGCAAAGCCTGGTTCCCTCGACAGCCGAAGACCTGAGACTGCAACGGGATTGCGGGCGAGAGGACGAGAAATAATTCGCAAGAACTTCCTTGATCCCCTGATCTTCTCGCAGCACTCTCCATCATTCGATGCAGCCGGAGTGGCCTTGGGTTTCGTAATCGGATTCGGCTGCCCCTTTGGCGCGCACGTCCTGACCTTAAGTTTGCTCAGACTGTTGTTCAGATTCAATTTCGTGCTGGCCGTTGCTTTCACATGCGTAATAAATCCGATTAATATAGTGCCGTTTTATTACGGATACTATCGGTTAGGTTCCGTTGTGCTCGGACGGCCCGTCACGATGAACTTCCAGATCTTCCAAGGAATCATGAATCCAGTTCTGAGTAAGGCATACTTCTGGGAAGTATACGCAGCTTTCATCCAGCTTGGTTCGGAAATCCTCTCCAGGTGGCTGGTCTCTGGAGTGATTCTGGCGGTGGTCTTTGGTGTCTTGGGCTATATTATAGCTTTCAGAGTCCAAACCAAGCGGTGCATGGAACGGGCACGAATGTTGGGGATTCAATATGAAAGGTACCTGGCGGAAATGGAGAAAAGGGCTCAAGCAGATGAAAGATGACCCTGAAGCTCATTCCTTGCTCGGCCAGAAATAACTGCTTGGTGCAGTGACCGGGACCCGGAAACTCCCGGCCGACCGCCAGTAGGGTGGACAAAGATGAAGCTTTCACGTCTTGGTAAAGGGGTTGAAGCCGGTGAACCCCCTTCTGACGAAGGGCGTTCCTTTCAGAGGCATCACCGGTTCATTTGGGCTCTATCTTGGCCGTATCCGTCTCTGCTGATTTTGCCTCTATGCGAGCGGCGGGCTGCATCGCCCCCGGGCTGCCCCCCGTAGCGGGCTGAGTGTCATCGCTATCGAGGGCTTTCTTGAAACTCTTCATTCCTTGGGCCACGCTACCCATGATCTCAGGGATCTTCTTGCCACCAAAGACAAAGACAACGATGAGAAGGATCAAGATTAGTTCGCTTGGTGACGGTATTTCCATTTTTGCTCCTCAAAACCCCACGTGTGGCGCCGATCTTTAGACTCAGTTTATGGACTCTATTGTAATCACAAGAACATCTTGAGTCAAACGTCCGGGGATTAAGGTTTTGCACCCATTTACGCCAGACTGTCCCGCGTTCCGCGGGATCGCTCCGGACTCCGATCAGGTAGGTCGGGCCGTGCCCGACACTGCGAAGCGCGGGACGGCGGCCACGGGCCGCCCTACTCGATTCCCGCGTACGCGGGTATGTAAACATACAAAGGGCGGGTTTAAAACCCGCCCCTACCAGAAACGCTATGTCACTTGCTTGAAAGCGAATCGGTACCGGTCATTTCTTTGCCGGGAGTATCACCACTTTTTTACCCAAAGTTTTCCCAAAGCGATCGGGGTTATACATGAGCGAAATTCTGGACCCTCTCATCCAGAATTCACCTTCCGCAACAGCCCTGGCAAGGTAAGAGTACCGGTAAGCCCCTCCCCAAGCCCGGTTTTTGAAGACCCTTACGCCATCATCGCGAAACTCGAAATAGGTTGGGCGAAAATCAAAGAAGCCATTGCGCCAGGAACCTTGTTCTCTTGACGAATTTTGCGGTGACCGCGCCCTCTGTTTTCAACTCTGAATTGATAGGAACCAGGCCGGCGGCAACAGGATCATCAAGAGCCAGATATTCCAAAGACTTATATCGGTCTTCTTTTGAAGAACGGTCAATTCCTATCTCGATAGTGACCCTAACCACATCCCCTACCCGGATTTCATCCTTGCCATTCAGGTTCTCCATCTTCTTATGAAGGGTGAACCCTGCGGTCAATTGCGACGGGTCGGTGACTACATCCGGATAGGTGACGGAGAGTTCGTAATTCAGCAGATCTTTCGAATGGGATTCCACTCGAATAGCTCCTTTTTCGAGAAGCTTACGCGGATCCAATTCGACGTACGCGGCGGCCTCCGACACCGTCACCTCAGAAGGCCCTTCTCCGCCATAATCTATGCGCACCCGAACGGGGCGGATCTTCTTCGTTTCTTTGCCTCGATAGTATTCACTGAGTGCCAGCAGGCACCAGCCCGTGTCGGCAGTGGACGTCCATCGACCATCAGGTTTCAGGCCCCTCAAGAGATCCCCGGCCCAGGAATCCGCCTTCTTGGATGTGCTCCCCAATTCAACAGATGCCATGAGGCATACTGCAAGTTCTCGGTAACTCGAATTGCGGTAATCGGTTCGGCTCGGGTCGAAGTGAGGGTGAAGCTTTGAGACCATCTCTTTGAGTTTATCATGCGACAAATAACCAACTTCTTTGGCCGACAGGAGAAGCCATGCTTTGCCCTCATCCCCCAGAGAATCGTATTCCTGAAAGAAAGGCTCCAGGTCTTGCCGCTTGAGCGCTTTACCGACGGCAAGGTTGAAAAGCGCCAACTCCCTCGTCCAGGCCCCACCATGATACCGGTCGGCTTCTCTCTTCTTGAACAAGTTGTCGTGGAGGAACTTCAACGCCCGCTTCAGACTCTCCTTGGGAACCTCGTACCCCGCCTCGCTTGCCGTGATCAGGGCAAATGATGCATACATCGTTCCCCACCAGGAAGGGTTCAACTGGCCGGGCCAGTAAGAGAAACCGCCTCCGGCCAGTTGCATGGACAATAGTCGTTCGACCCCTTTTTTCAGGAACCGATCCACATCTCCCACTGAGACGCCCGGGATAACTTTTGAACGCGCAAGATCTCGTATGCCGACAAGAGGAATGACCCCGGAACTGGTCTGCTCGATGCATCCGTACGGGTATTTGAGCAGGTATTTCAAACCGGGCGCTATCCTGGTCCAATTGGTGGTGCTAAAGCTCAAAACGGCTTTGAAATCCCCAGGGTTTATGTCATCAGGTTTCAGGACCTTCAATGCCTTTGGAAAGGGCGAGGATATTTCGGTCTCTCCGGTAAAACTTCCCAGGACTGTGCGTGTTACGGGCAAGTATCTGGAGTGGACGGGAAACGTTTGTTCCACAGCGTCGCTATATTGCCCCGAAGGGCCGGTGAAGGCGCCTTGGAAACGAAAGATGCCTTTTTCAGCTCCTCCGACAACATTCGCCTTGACCTTTACGGAAGATGAGGCAAAAGGCTCCAATGCCAGAGCAGATCGCAGGAGTCGCACACTCAAGTTAGGGGAACTCTCCACGTTGAGTCGGACATCACCTCTTCCCGAGGTCTTATTATGAAGCGCCAAGGGAAAAGTTACCCGGTCCCCCGGGATAAGAAATCTGGGAATCGACGGCTCGATGAAGAACTCTTTGGTGACAACCATGTTCCGCTGCCCGGACACAAAGCCTGCGCCCTTATCCGCGGCCACTGCATAAACTCGATATGCCGTCGTGGTGTCGGGGAGCTGAAATTCAACCGTCGCGTGGCCGGAGCCGTCAGTAATCACCGCTGGATTGAAGTAAGCCACCGGGCTAAAATTCTTGCGAAACTTAACAGTGCTTGCGATTGCTCCCGTGCCCATCCCGCCCCCGGTGAGAGGTTTTGTGGAAAACATGCGAAGCAAATCCTGGCTCACCAGGGCCTGGCGCAAATCTCCCGAAAATACTGAAAGAGGGATGCTGAAGTTGGTAAGGGAGGACAAGTCCGGCGTCTTAAAACGAGTTAGCGCGAGCACCGCCTCGTCGACTACACAAACAGCTAGTTCCGATGAGACTCCCTTGCCATTTTGATCGGTTACTTTAAAGGTCAGAGTCTTCTTCTCGCCGGGCCGCCCTTTCAGCTCCAACGTTTCCGGAGCGATATCGAGCCGCAGCTTTTGCACGTCGCCTCTAATAGTGACGTTTGCATATCCGTAATAGATGGTGGGAATATCCGTATCAACCTGAGTCGAATATATCGGGAAACCTTCCCTCCCTGCTGCAGCCATTACCGACACGTACACGTTTGGTTGGAACTTTTCAGTGGCCTTGAACTGGTAACTCCCGTCATTCCCGTTCACGTCTATTGCTCGGTAGTCAAGAATTTCTCCTCCCTTCTCGATTGTCACCAGACATTTCTTGACCGGCCGAGGAGTGTGGAATTGAATTTGAACCGGCTCGCCGGTGCGATACTCTTTCTTCGTCATGGAGAGTAGGACCTCGTCACTCGTGCGGGTCTCGTTCTTGGTTCGGCTTCTAACCCACTGGTCGTAATCTTCCCAACCGACACTGAAGAGGGTCTGACTGGTGTATCGCCCCGACTTGTCCTCGTAAGTGAAGCGGACCATGTAATCGCCGGAATCGGTCAGCTCCAATTGAAAAACCGCTTCTCCATTTACAATAGGCTGCCGGGAAGTCAGGCTCTTCATCCATCCTTCTTCCCACATAGGATTTATATTGCCTGCCTCATCCCGCTTTTGGGTGTAAAAATATTTCTTCTGCATTATTTGGGCTTCGATTTTGCCCGAAGGGATCTTCTTCCCTGTCTGATCCACCACAATAACCTTCAGCGGAGCAGCATAGCCGGACTGAACGCGGCGCGGGTGATTGGAAATGCCCAAAAGTACACGGGGTTGTGGGTTGAAGGTTTCCACCTCTGTGGCGGGCTCGCCGTCAATATCCAGCACTGTAGCTGAAATCTTTACGCCATAGATGCCGGTAAGCAAACGGGGATCCAAGGGGATTGTCAACCGGAGGTTTCCATCCCGATCCAACATGGATTCTCCCGATTCAAGAAATAGCGTTTTATCGTCCTCATTTCCGAAAAAATAACCATCCAGATTCGCGACCTTGTGGACAGCAGGCACAAGCATCGCCTTCCACCGCATGCGTGCATTTTTGACCGGTCCTCCAGTGTAATAACGGCTCTTCACGTCAACCATGACAAACTCGTCCTCATGCTTGAAGCCGATATACTCCGTGCTTAGCCGTTTCCCTTTCTTAACTGAAAGAGAAACATAGTGGCGAGGCCTTTTGAATTCTTGGACAAGGAATGTCCTCGTGAACAAGTTTTGTTTGTTGTCGCCGGCGGCTGTCGCTTTTATCGTGTAAGTCCCGACAGGAAAAAAATTTCTAAGTTGAAAAGTGTCGTAACAGCTTCCAAACTCACTCAACTTCAACTCTTTGCTGTAGAGAAGATCTCCTCGCGGACCCTCGATGTCCACTTTGACCGATTCGCCGGAAGGGGAGACGATGCGATTGCCTTTGTAATCTCTCGACATAAACTTGTAATGTACCACGTCTCCGGGGCGGTACACCCCACGTTCGGTGAAGATGTATCCGGTTTGAGATGCCGGATTAGCCTGCAAATGTTTAGTCTGCTTGACAGAGAAAGGTTTCAGGGCAAGCGATTCAACTCCTATGCAGGACGCGTCCGAGGAAGTTGCTGCTACTGCCCATTTCAGTTTGGACAGGGCCAGATTTCCTTTGGTAGTTGCTGTGGCCTGAAGCCCTGATAATGTCGGGAACTCTTGTCCGTCTTTGACGAACAGCAAACCGTTCTTATCCGTCTTGCCTACCATGTACTTGTGATCGTCTACGTCCGACAGATAGATCTCTGCACCTGAAACAGGACTTCCTGTATGAATAGAGGTAACCCAAAGAAGCAGGTTCTTCGCCGACCTCTTGTAACCCACTGAGAGGTCCGTAATCTGAACAAGCCGTTGGGCACTCCCATGAAAACGTCCATCCGGGTCTGTAAATACAGCCACCCAAAGCCCACCTTTGGCCGGGTGCTCCCGGAAAGATAAAGGAACTGAGTAACCGTAGACGTGGTCAAGGGCCTCGGGAGCAAAGAACGCGTCCGAGTCCTCAGTGTATTCCCCTGCGAACGCGCCGCTGATCCTGCCGGAGCGGACCAGGTTTTTCAGTGCTGCTATTTTGTCCTTGAGTTTCAATTGCTTGAGGTCTTGCCCGTTCCAGAGAGCTTCAGCCGTTTCGGGCGCCAAGTACAGGGGGAATTTTAATTAGTTGGCAGCGTACCTTTGTCACATTGGCCAAACTGAGGGGAAACAGTTGTCGGCCGCGAAGTTCCACCACGGAGCGTTCCGTCTTAAGATAAATTTCCGGCTTGATACCAGGGCCCTTGAAACGATATTCCCCGGCTTGGAGCAGACCGAGTCCGTTATTCACTCTGGCGGAAGAGATTTCCAGAAGGTAATCACGACCGTACTCGAAGTTCCCCGTGACGCGGAATCTCCAGCCGCCAGTTTTCGCAATGTTTAAGCCGGCCACGCTGGGTGTGATTTTCAGCGCGGTCACGAGATCATTCTCAGGAATGTCGCCCGATAGAGACAGGGTCAGCCCTTTGTCGGTCTTGGACCGATAGAAGGTACTCAGGTTGGTCACGGATATCTTTTCAATTGATATGAACTGATAAGTGAAATCGTGTACAAGCAGTTGTCTCCCGGTCACGTCGGAGAGCCCTTTGTTGATCGCGATCTTGACCGATGCGGGTTGCTCGGAAATCAGGATAGGCACGAGCCTGAACTCACGTGCAGGAGCCGTAGCTTTCTCACGGTCCCGGACGCTCTGAATTTCGAATTTCCCCGCGGCGCCGTCAGTCAAGACTTTGGTCTGAGAGGCCAGATTCGACGGAAATACCGGCTTGTTGAAGGTCAGAGTGACACTCCACTTCCCCGGGGTCTCTGGTGGATAATAGGCATCCCGACGAGCATGTACCGTCAAATCGTCGGCAAGGGCCAGGCCGGATACCCCCGCGAGAATTGCAAATAAGACAAGAATCAGCGGCAGCTTGCATCGAAATAGTCTGTTCATGGCTATAACTCCCTACCGATACAGAAGGGACGTCAGCGCAGGTTCGCTCTCCTCCCCTGGTTCATAAAGAACAGGAACAAATTAACCGAAAACGTACCAATAAAATCTTAGAGGTGTCAAGATATTCATTCAATGCTAATATTTGTGTGCATGTCAATTTTCATTCTGTTATATTTTGATACAAGAAAAGTAAAGCGTAAGCAATGCTTTCATGGACTCGGGTGACGAATGAAAGTCAAGGACAAAAGGACCGGACAATCGACCGGGACATCCAGCGGTCCCCTCCGGATTCACGAGGACGATGGAAAACTCTTTGTGACCGGTTTCGGATTGTGGATCCCCGTTGAAACGGAAAAAGAGGGGCTTGAGCTTATTTATGAGCTGGAAGAGCAGGGCTACCGTCTGTGCCATTGAATTGAGTGTGTGCCGGACAAAGTCATAATGTGGCAGCTTACTGTGATAAAGATGTTGTGTAAGCAACAGGGAGGAAGTCGCTTCGAGCGTCGAAACAGGTAGGGTCTCATCTGGGGCCCCTTTTGTCACTGATCTGCGAATTTGCGTGGGGAGATTCAAAATCGGTGCGGCGGTTGGGGGAGTCATCATATAACTGCCAAGACCGGCCGGCACGCCTACCGAGAGCCTCAATCTTCAAACGACTTTACATAACCTGAATCGGAACTTTCTTCTCGCCAGGCGCCACCCCGAATTCCCTGGGTATCCTTCATTTTTTCATAATGGTCGGCCTCTTCCTGGCACCGCACGCAAAGTCTGGCCGCAGGGAACAGCCGAAGCCTCTGTTCGGGGATGGGTTCGCCGCACTCCTCGCAAATACCGTATTCGCCATGCTTCAACCGCTCCAAGGCATCTTCTATTTCTTTCAACTGCTTGTGCTGACGCATGGATATTTTTGCATCAAGCTCTCTGGAGATTTCACCGGTGGCCAAGTCTATTTCGTCACCTTTCTCGATGGCGTCGATGCTTCGGCCAACTTTAATGGACACCAGTTGATCCATGAGGACCTGCTTCGGGTTGAACGCCCCGGGAGTGTCAGGCCTGGACTTCTTAACCTCCTCAATCGGTCTTCTGGTCGTAGGCGGAGGTTCAGGAGCGAGCGTCTGGGGCGCTTTCTGTTCTGACGTGCCTGAATCCGCAACTCGATAGTAATTCTTTCCGTCCTCCACTTTCCTCTCAATCTGGCCCTTCTGAACCTTTCCCCTAACGCTGTTAGGGACGATGCCCAGAGCAGCCGCTATTTCTTCACGGGTCATCCACATTATCGCGACTCCTTGGTAGTTTCTTTCGTCCGCGTTAAATAATCACTAGGACGCGTATTTGCAAGGGCCTCCTCCATTTTATTCTGAATGGCCCCAAAATCAGACTGCCCTGAGCAGTCATCGTCTGAGTTCCCAATTGTACCGACATCGGCCCCATCCGTCAGTTGATAGCATTGCTACCGGTGTCGACGTGTCGTCTTGCGACCCCGCTGTCGTAACAGAAAAGGGGCCTCTGCGCGGACGCGAAGTCATATATCTTCTCCAACGAACTGTCAACCTTTTTTTACCTGAAATTGCAATCATTCACTTACGCGCGGGAAGAGGTTGTCATTGCGAGTCCCGCCTCCCGCGGGACGAAGCAATCTTTTCCTTTAAACGCCGCTTAGATTGCCGGTGGGAGGTCCCGCGCGGAACGCGGGATTCCCCGTCATCCCTAATAGACAGGCAGTCCCGCGAGGCGCGGGACTGCCCCACCATGCACTCCCCGCAATGACAAGGGCAAAAGATCCCCCGCATAAGTGAATGGTTACCGCACTTTGTATGCATTCAGTTACAGCCGGAATTTGCCAGTGGATTCGATAGGGGTAGGAACGACCGGTTACCCGGCGCTCCCCCCTCCGAACCGTACGAGCGGATCTCCCGCATACGGCTCTCCGGTTGGTGGTTCACCGCTGGGCGGATTGACCGGCCAAACGATAGGCTGTGGCAAGGAAGAACAACCCATGTTCGGCGAAGAAAGCATTGGGCCAGCGGACATGATCGACACCTCGGCCACGGCCGGAGCCGCCACGCCGGCGGCGCAAGATACTGCGCAGACGCATGCGTATCCAGCCGTCCAGTGGAGCAAAGGTCGTGTAATGACTGTGTTTGAAGTACTCAAACCAGCCCCCGAGGGTTCGGTTCACATCCAAGACGATCGCCGAAAGACTGTGACCGTTGGTGCGCTTGGTCTTGGCTCGGAGAGTGTCTTTCAGTTTCCGGAGACTCTTGGGCCGAGGCCATCGCATACCCCGCTCAAAGTGATAACCCAGAAAATCGAATCCGCCTCGGGCGGTCGCATCGACGATCCGGGTCTTGGTGGGGTGCAAACTCAGACCGGCCGTGGTCGTCCAGTCCTGAACAAGAGCCAGCGCAATATGCGCCTCCCCCTCCGTCCGGCACAGGATCACAAAGTCATCGGCATACCGCACCATCTGGACACCATGTCCAGCCATCAGATGGTCAAGGGGGTCAAGATAGATGTTGGAGAGCAGTGGAGACAGGACAGCCCCTTGGGGGGTACCTGTCTCGGGAGTCCAGCACTCCATCGTATCCATTACCCGTTGACGCAGGAACGACTCCACGAGGTCCAAGAGAGGCTTGTCGGCAAGCTTTCCCCGAAGCCGGGCCATGAGAGGATCATGGGGAATCGTATCAAAGTAGGACTTGAGATCCGCATCCACGACAAAGACATGGCCCTGGCGAAGCAGGGCATCGACTCGTCGCAGTGCGTCCTTGCAGCCGCAGCCCGGACGAAACCCGTAACTGTGGACAGCAAAGTCCTTTTCAAATATCGGTTCCAAAACATTGCGCAACGCAGCCTGGACCACGCGGTCACGAACCGTGGGTATGCCCAGCGGTCGTTTTTCCGCCGTTCCGGGTTTGGGTATCCAAACCCTTTTGATGGCCTGAGGCCGGTACGTTCCCGTCCGAAGACTCTCTTCCAAAAGCCTAAGATTATCTTCGAGTCGGGACTCGAACATCTCGATGGTCTGATGGTCGACGCCCGGCCCCCCTTTGTTCGCTTTCACCGTGGCAAAAGCGCTCTTAAGGTTCGTCGGAGAGCTGACCTTGTCCATCAGGCTGTACCATTTGCCGCCTTTCACCCCGTTTTCCAGGGCCGTCAACATACGTTTTGTCCAGACACTAGGTTCAACCCAGGACCATCGGTCTCGGGTCTCTCCGGCCGGTTTAGTTCCGCACACAGCGCGGCACACTGGAGTCGGTTTCTCCTCCTCTTGTCTGATACCCACGTATCCACCTCCCTGCCCCCCTTGGCTCCGCGCCCATTACGGCGCCTCGACGCTACTATGGGGGCTCTGACTCCTGTACGCCTCTTCCCGGCGTACAGGTCTCCCTGCTTCACGTACTCAACCTTCCTGACCATTCCGTCCCTAACCACCTTGTGTTCCTCTGTTGTCGCTTTTCCTTCCGCCACTTTGTTTGTCAGCGCAACAGATCTCGTACCTCTGTACCGTGTATTGTCGCGTTCCGGCGACTCAGGCCTCAGGAGATACGTCCAGGCTTCACCTTTCCCTAGCAGGCTCGCCGAAAACACCCGGCCGAAACGGGTTTGTCAGCCTACGGACTGGTCGTTCGCCCCCTGCTGCTCTCCACCCCGCCTCGCAGCGACGCAGTTGCAGGCGGCTACAGGCTGTAGCGTGGACCTGGAGAGGACTTGCACCTCTCTGATTAAGTACGCTCGCAGGCGCACTGAGGTGGGCTTTCTAGCCCGCCATTGAACAGGGGTTTCCTCGGCAGGCTGGAAGAAAGTGTCTCAAAACCATTTTGATGCTCGGAATCGTGGCACGATGGCAGCCCGGCACTAAAGTACCGGTCTACTCTCAATCGCCCCAATGGGGCTCAAATACTGGCGTCCCGTAGGGACCTGAGACAGTAGCCCGGTAATTCATTGCCGGGGAAAACGGTCATTCGTGGTACGATTTCGTCCAGTTCAAGGGTTTTGAGACAGTTTCGGAAAGCCTGCCCCACAAGACTGAATGGTTACCGCACTTTTGGCTTTTGGCTTGACACATCGGCCGGGCTTCATTAATATTGGTCGATTATGATTAGAGAGGGATTGCTCACGCGGAGGTGCGTCCATCCATGGCAGTTAAAATCCGTCTGGCACGCTACGGCGCCAAAAAGAAACCCTTTTACCGAGTCGTCGCAGCGGACTCGAGATTTCCCAGAGACGGTCGTTTCCTGGAAGTCCTGGGTACTTATGACCCCAGAAACAAATCGGGCGGTCTAAACCTGGACTTGACCGGCCTGCAGGGCTGGATTTCACGGGGAGCCGAAGTCTCAGACACAGTTGCTAAAATTATGAGGCATGCGAGCGCTCAGGCTGCCTCCAAAGACTGAAGGCCTCGCTGATCCGGTTGTTCACTGTCCGCCAGAATTCCCTTTGAAGAAAGAGAGGGACGGATGAGGGAGCTTATCGAGTACATTGCCAAAGCGCTTGTGGACAATCCTGATGAGGTATCGGTCTCGGAACTCGAGGAGAAATCACCTCTGTGATAGAGTTAAGAGTCGCCAAAACAGATCTCGGAAAAGTCATCGGAAAACAGGGCCGCACGGCAAGGGCAATGAGAACCATACTCAGCGCTGCTTCGACCAAACTTAAGAAGCGCGCCGTCATGGAAATCCTGGAATAGTTGTAGATCTTCGACCGGGAAGGCGGTCCGCGAGCCGCACACCAGATCCTGAATCAAGGATGTCCCAAAACAGACTCGTTGTAATCGGAAAGGTTGTGAAGCCCTTTGGGATCAAGGGGGAAGTAAAGATAAGCCCTTTCACGGAATCTTTCGAATCGTTTGAGCGATCCGCAATCTTGGTCTTTGATGAGTGTCCTTATAACGTGCGAAGCCTTCGCATACACAAAAGGAATGCGGTGGTCGCCCTTGAAGGGGTAGATACACGGGAAAAAGCCGATGAACTTGTGGGAAGCCTTGTCAAAACCGACCAACACAACTTGCCCGCAAAAGAGGAGGACGAATACTACTGGATCGAATTGATCGGCATGAAGGTCTACACATTGGACCGTGGTTATCTCGGTGAAATTACCCAGATTACACCTACCGGAGCAAACGACGTCCTTCATGTGGAGGGAGCATACGGAGAAGTCCTGCTTCCCCTGATCGACAGCGTCGTAATGACCGTGGATCTTCAGAACAAAGAAATGACCGTGGATCCCCTCGAAGGGCTGATCCCCGATGCTTGATATCAGGATCTTGACTATATTCCCCAGGATCTTCGATTCGTTCCTGGCCTATGGGAACCCGGCGCGCGCCATAGAAGCAGGGCTACTGAACGTCGAGACCGTGGATTTGAGAGATTTCACCCGGGATCGTCACCACACCACGGATGATTACCCGTACGGCGGCGGAACGGGCATGGTGATGAAACCCGAGCCTTTAGTTCGGGCCATACGGCATGTTCGTGGGTTCATGGAAGACACAAGGGTTATCCTCATGACCCCGCAGGGAAGGCTCTTTAAGCAGTCCGTAGCAGAGGAGCTGACCGGGTTGCGGAGCATGCTCCTTGTTTGTGGCCGATATGAGGGGCTTGACGAAAGAGTCAGGGCCTTCGTGGACGATGAAATCTCGGTAGGCGATTACGTCCTATCCGGCGGGGACACCGCAGCTATGTCGGTGATTGACGCGGTGTGCAGGCTCATCCCGGGTGTCCTTGGAGCTGACAGCCACATAGAGGGAGAATCATTTTACGCAGGGTTGCTTGAGTAACCCTCAATACACGAGACCCAGTGTCTTCGAAGGCATGGAAGTTCCGAAAATTCTGCTGGAAGGGCACCACGAGAACATAAGGCAATGGAGAAAAAAAGGGCATTGGCCCGCACCCTTGCCAGGCGCCCGGATCTTTTAAAGGATCGGGTGTTGGACGCTGAGGAATACGAACTCCTCGACGAAATCCGGTCTGAGAGTTCTGAACAAAAGGGAGAAGAACGATGAACATTTTGGAACAGATTCACAAAGAACAGGAGAGACTGGACCTCCCGGCATTTCGGAGCGGAGACACCGTCAAAGTTCACGTTAGGATTGTGGAAGGAACTCGCGAAAGGATTCAGGTCTTCGAGGGAGCGGTTATAGGCATTAATCGAAAGGGCGCGGGAAGCGCATTCACCGTTCGGAAGATCTCCTATGGAGTCGGTGTCGAGAGAGTCTTCCCCCTCTATTCCCCCATGATTGACAAGGTGGAAGTCGTCAACCGCGGTCAGGTGCGGCGCTCAAAAATTTATTACATTCGAAAATTGAGGGGCAAAGCTGCCAGAATCAAAGAGCACGTGTACACAGGATCGAGAAATAGCCCTCTGTCCAGTTTGGTGTGCGTGGTGTATACGGTCTTAGTGGGTCATGGATGGCCGACTCATCGTAATCGCTCCCGGAAGGTAGCTCGATGCCCGTTCACAAACCCGACGCCAAGACCTCTCCTTCATCCAGATTTGAGAAACAAGCCGCGGATCTCGGAGCTCTGAGAATAGCCGGAATTGACGAAGCCGGCCGGGGACCGTTGGCAGGTCCGGTAGTGGCCGCTGCGGTGGTGTTGTGCGATCCTGACTGCCTTCCTCACCTGAATGATTCCAAACTTCTTCCTGCTGGGGCTCGGCTGAAGTTGTTCGATGAGATACGAGAGAACGCTTCTGCCGCAGGCGTCGGCATCATCCCACCGGAAACCATCGACCGGATCAACATATTACAGGCCACACGGTTGGCAATGAGCAGAGCGGTTATGGAGATCAATCCCCTTCCCGATTATTTGCTCATAGACGGCCCAATTTCTCTTGACCTTCCTATCCGGCAGCGCGCCATCATTAAGGGGGACCGCCTCTGCTTTTCAGTGGCTGCCGCGGGCATTCTTGCAAAGGTGACCCACGACAGGATCATGATGGAACTGCACGAGCAGTTTCCGCAATACGGCTTTGCTCTGCACAAAGGATATGCAACCAGAGTTCACAAAGAGGCGCTCGCACGGTACGGCCCCTGCCCTGTCCATCGGTTATGTTTCAGAGGAGTGAAAGAGCCTGACCTACCGCTTTTCGGCGACTTGCCTGACGGTGATGACTGACAGTTTTGTTCGCCTTGCCTTAAAATCGGAGAAATCTGAAATACCGCCCGACACGGCTGCAATAATCGCGGTACAAGTCTCCGTAAACATCTATAAGAAAACTCTCTTCTCTCAGAATTTGATAATGAAACATTGCCGCGATGGCCAACGAGAGCACCAGCAAGACCAGTCGGCCCAGCAACAGGAAAGCACTTAAAGCCAAAAGGTCCAGTGCGACATAGATTGGATTGCGCGTCCACGCGAAGAGGCCCTCTGTCACAAGCTGCCCCAGACTTTCCTTGTCGATTCCTATCCGCCAGGATTCTCCCATAGCCCACAATGCCAGCCCATAGATTACCAGGCCAAGGATCGACAAAACCATGCCCAGGACCTTGAATTCCAGGTCTTCAACCATAACGGGACTCAGTGAAGTTGGAATAAAATGAAAACTCAGAGGCAATGCGTACGCAAGGGTTTCATAAACCCACAAAACGACACAGGTGAGAAAAAACAACTCGCCGAGCGCCTGAGTCGCTGAAGCTGACAGATCGACAACGAGGACTCGAATGCCACGATCGCGGAAAATCAACGCCGTGCCGAAGCCAAGACACATTAGACAAACCAGCACTGCAAGTTGGAACCAATCGAAGAATCGCATCATGGGACGTTCAGCCGCATAATTCGGAAGTATTCCTTAAGTTGTTCCCACTAGCTCTCTCCGAGCCGACCATGAAATCAGGTGCCGGGCTTCAAGAGATGTTGCGTTTCAGGTCCGACGCGGCAGCCGCTGCTTGGCTGTTAGGGAATTCGGTCAGCAGCCATTCCAGGATCAATCGCGCTTTCGTGAACTGCTTTGCATCAAAGTGGGACTTGCCTATGCCGAGCATCAGGGACGGGATGAATTCCTCAGGAGGCAGAAACCCCACAGTCCGGTGATGTTCTTTGCCGTCATCGTCAAGCGTTAGTACGGTAGGGGTGTATTGAATCACAAAACGAGCGGCCCACGCGGCTGGAGAATTCGTATACGCGTGTAAAGGAATCAGGTAACGATGCACGAATTCTGACGTACGGGGATCCGGATACGTAACTGTATCCATCTGTTTGCACGCAGGTCAACCCGGGTTGGAGAAATCCAGTAGTACATGTTTTTCTTGCACTTTAGCCATTGATAGGGCCAAGTCCAAATCCGATTCCCACAGTATGTTCGCAGCCATGAGATAGGCTCCCCAGAAGCTAATTGCATCCCTAAATTCGAAATCCGACTATAACAACACGCACCATATTGTGAAAACTTCCTGAAGAAAAGGTTTCAAATCGTTAGCATTCCATCCCATGCGGCCGGAAAATTGGAGTATAATTTGTTTCTTTATTCGATTTAACGTTCAGGTGTCCCAACGGTGTACCAATGGAGCCACAAATTCCTCGATACAGTAGGCATCAACTCCTTAAAGTAATCGGAGAAGAAGGCCAACAAAAGATACGAGAATCCCGTGTCTTTATAGCCGGGCTGGGCGCTCTTGGGTCCCTCATTTCGATACTTCTCGTTCGCGTGGGTGTGGGTTTTGTGAGAATTGCCGACCAGGATTGCCCCGAATTGCATAATCTCCACAGACAAATTCTTTATGAGGAAGAGGACGCTCTCTGCTGCATCTCCAAGGCCCAGGCCGCGGCCCGCAGGCTCCGGGCAAGCAATTCTGATGTGGAGGTTCAAGCGGTCGAAGCTGCAATAGATGGGGACAATGTCGAAGAAACTTACAGAGGGCGTGGATCTCGTGGTAGACGCGCTCGATAATATACGGACCCGATACCTGATAAATGACGTGATCCTGAATCGAGGCATCCCTTATGTATTCGGAGGGGCGATTCAAACGGTGGGAAATGTCATGACCATCATCCCGGGAAGAACTCCCTGCCTCAGGTGCCTTTGGCCGGACCCCGGAGCAGTTGAGAACCATCCGAGGGCCTCGGCTGTGGGAGTGCTTTCGGCGGCGGCCACCGCGGTTGCCTCCTTTCAGGTGACCGAGGCGCTGAAGATCATGGCCGGCCGTGAACAGGATATACTCTCCGGCCTTTTGGTTTTCGACGTATGGCGGAATGATTTCCACATAGCCCCTCTGGAGCGGGACCCGGGATGCATTTGCAGCAAACTCAATGAGAGCCGCTAGAGTTTGGCCGTCTCAGCACTTTGACAATAAGGGTAAACAGACAAGAGGATAAATAGTAATGCCGTCTGCCGGCCTACCACTTTCTGCTCTGATACTCGTTGGAGGCCTGGGTCAGAGGCTTCGGCCTGTTGTTTCCGACAGGCCGAAGCCCATGGCCCCGGTTCAGGGCATCCCGTTCCTGGAGATACTTATAAACTCCCTGGCAGATAAAGGACTGCGAAAATTCGTTCTACTCACCGGATACAAAGGGGAAGCGATTGAAAGACACTTCGGTGCTGTTCATGGAAACGACGTGACGATAGCTTTTTCCAGGGAACGCTCTCCTTTGGGAACAGGCGGAGCAGTAAAGAATGCCGAGGCATTCGCCACCGATCCTACGCTGCTTGTAAATGGAGACACCTTCTTTGATGCGGACCTGGGAAGTTTGCTGCGCTTCCATGCGGATACCGGGGCGGAGGTGACTCTATCTCTCTTTAAGGTGGAGGACGTGAGCCGCTACGGTTCGGTGGTGATTGACGGACAATGTGCTGTGGTTGGTTTCAGAGAAAAGGACGTAAACATCAACGAGCCCGGGCTGATCAATGCCGGCTTGTCAGTCCTGTCGAAACGTCTTATCAGCGGTCTGCCGGATGGGCCCTTTTCCATGGAACGAGAAATTTTCCCTTCCTTGACGGGATCCGGCAAGATGTTCGGATTGCTTCAGGAACGCCCGTTCTTCGACATAGGGACGCCGGAGAGTTATGAGGCATTCAAGTCGTTCATGGCAGACCGTGCTCCCCGCGGCAGAAGCGGCTAGCGGCCCGTCGTGGCATAACCGGAAAAGTTGGCGCAGTTGTTACGTCGGCTGGATTCATCCAGGACCGATGTACCGAGCCGGAGCCGGCCTTGTCATCCGATTGAGGACTTGGTCAAACCCATCCGAGATCACTTGACCGTCTCTAATACGAATTATCCTGTCGCAGGCATTTCCAATGTCATCCTCGTGGGTTACCAGGACAACAGTGAATCCTTGGCTGGTAAGAGCTCTCAGTTGTTCTATAACAATTTCGCTATTTTTCTGATCAAGCTGTCCCGTGGGCTCATCCCCTAGAATAAGAGAAGGGTTGTTAACCAGGGCCCTGGCGATGGCAGCGCGTTGGCGCTCTCCTCCTGACAACCGGTTAGACCAGTGGTCCACTCGATGAGAAAGTCCCACGCGCTCCAGCGCTTCGAGGATCTTCTTCCTACGCGAGTTCCGGTCGCTTTCAGCGTATATTAAAGGTAATTCCAGATTTTCAAAGACAGTTGAGTTCGCAAGCAGATCGCAGCTCTGGAAGACGAAGCCCAGTTCCCTGTTTCGAAAGTTGGCCTGTTCCTCACGATTATAATTCAGGATGTTTTGGCCCTTGAACAAGTATTCGCCGGAAGTGGGGGGCTGGAGAAGCCCCAAAATGTACAGGAGAGTAGACTTGCCGGACCCCGAAGGGCCCATTATGGCTACCATCTCTCCGCGGTATACCCTTATGTTGGCCTTGTTCAGGGCATGGATAACGTTCCCACCGTCTATGTAGTGTTTGGCCAGATCCTTGGTCTCAATAATAAGCTCGGCGTTCATGTCCTATCACCGTCTCGCATATAACAAATTTCGTGAACAAGTGCCAGTATACCCCATAAGAGGCCGTACGCCCATGCAGCCGAAGCCGACATCCGGATTTTCACAATTTGCGGCACTCCTGTGCTATATTAACCCGATGTTTCAGATAGCCAAACAAGCCCAGGGTGACAGAGGCTCATTCGTAAAACTCATTCGGCTCGATCCGGATGATTTTGCGGTCATCGTGCGCGCTCCCGCGGACGTGAGGCTGCACCACCGGTATATAGGGCCCGATCCGCTCAAGGCGGAAGAGATCTTTAACGCTGAAGTTGGCAGACTCGGGGTGAGGGTCCACCAACCCTAGGTGGCAACGTCCGGCTGCGCGGTTCCGGGCATTCGTAGTCTTCTCTCGCGCCGTTGTGATTAGGAGAGTGTTGTATGGCGAAAATTCGCTTGCAAAGTGAATGGAAAATGTGGATCGGGCTGGCTGCCATACTTTCACTCATTATCTTCTACCTATATATGGTCAGCCGCCCTCCGATGGAAGGAAACGTATATCTCTGGAACGTGACCAAGATCGTAGATGCGAAGGACTTGGAGCTGAAGGGTTCCGGGAGTGTCATCCGACTGAGGCTCGCTGGACTGCAGGTTCCTCCGAGTGAGCAGAACGCGGCCCAGGAGTTTCTCACCAGGACGCTTGAAAATCAGTGGGTTAGAGTGAAGGTTCTACGGGAAGGGCCAAAAGGGGTTAAGGACGGGTTCGTGTTTATATCGGGAGAGGATATAAGCGCGCGAATGATCCGACAAGGACTGGCCGGAATTGATCGAAAAGAGAAGGGGTTCGACATCAGACCGTACATTGAACTGGAGCAAGAGGCGAAAAGGGAGCATAGAGGTCTGTGGCGACAGCAGACTCCAGGAGTTGGGTGATATGAAGATCCTTATCGTGGGATCCGGGGGGCGGGAACATACTCTCGCCTGGAAGGTGGCCCAATCGGATCTGGTCAAGGAAGTCATCGTAGCCCCAGGCAACGGGGGTATCGAACGAGAACCCAAATGCAGGCTGGCTGAAGTGTCTTCGGGAGACGTCCCCGGACTCCTTCGGCTGGCTCGGCAAGAAAAAGTGGACCTCACCGTCGTGGGGCCTGAAGCCCCTCTCGTAGCGGGACTGGCTGATGCCTTCCGTTCCGCGGGGCTCAAGGTTTTCGGACCTTCCAGGCAAGCGGCTCAGTTGGAGGGGAGCAAGGTTTTTACCAAACGCCTTCTGGCGAAATACGGAATCCCGTCGGCGGATTTTGAGGTCTTTGATAATTTCGAAGCGGCCCGCTCCTACCTGAAACGGTTTTCCGATCGCGTGGTGCTCAAGGCAGACGGTCTGGCAGCGGGCAAAGGGGTATTCGTCTGCGTCGATGGGCCCGAATCTCAATCGGCTCTTTCGACTATCATGAAGGAAAGGGCCTTTGGTGATGCGGGCAATAGAGTAGTCATAGAGGAGTGTCTCGAAGGTGAGGAGGCATCTTTCATCGCCTTCACGGACGGTCGAGAGGTGCTCCCTTTGGCCAGTTCCCAAGACCACAAGGCCATCTTCGATTGCGATAGGGGACCCAACACCGGAGGAATGGGGGCCTATTCTCCTGCGCCGGTGGTCACGCCTGACATTTATGATCAAATTATGACCAAAGTTATGATTCCGGTGGTGCGCGCAATGGAGCAGGAAGGGGCTCCTTACGTCGGCTTCCTGTACGCGGGCCTGATGATCAAGGACGGGGTGGCCAAAGTTCTGGAATTCAATGCGCGTATGGGAGATCCGGAAGCTCAACCGCTGCTCTTCAGGATGGAATCCGACCCGGTGCCCCTTATGATCGCCGCGTTAGAGGGTGGGCTTGGCTCAATGAGAATTGAGTGGGCCCAAGAAGACGCGATTTGCGTGGTAATGGCCTCGGGGGGTTACCCGGGATCGTATGAAAAAGGAAAGTTCATTACAGGAATTGAAGAGGCTGATGCAATGGAGGGGATTAAGGTCTTCCATGCCGGAACCGGAAAGACAGACGATGGATTCATCACCGCGGGTGGACGCGTTTCTCGGAGTGACTGCCAAAGCCCCAGGTATATCCAAGGCAATTGCAAGGGCTTATGAAGCTGTTGGAAAGATCCGCTGGGAGAATGCTTACTACAGAAAGGACATCGGGAAAAAGGCTATACAGAGATGTGGCGGGCCGGCCTGACATGCGCGAAACGAGCTGAGAAAAAGCCCTTAGAACGCACATGCCCGAGCCTTTGTGCAAGGAACCCGGACATGCTGGAGAAAACGTGCTCGCCTGTTGTCTTAATTATACTTCATCTGTGTCATGGGTCAACGGGATTTCGGACAGGACGCGATGAAGCGAAAAAAAAGCCCGTTCGGAAACGGGCAAAAGGAAGGATTAGGTTTGGTTTGTCGCTGGACGAGAAACAACCACTTTATGAGGGAGTTGTCAAGTTTTTTTAAATCAAAATATTATGAAATATTAACCACAATCCCGCATGTCGACACACCATGTTGATATAACAAGCTTTTGTGGTGATTACTTTAGCTCCAAATTCCGAAAAAATACGCCTCGCCCGGCGTCCCCATTGGCTCAATTCCTCTCGGATATCACCCGGCCCCCAATTTGCCCCCCCCGTCGCGGCGCCTCTTAGAACTATTTGGAGGTGCGCTCGCATACCGCTTGGCAATAGGGCGCTTCTTCAGGATCGTTGACGTCGCACACCGGGCATTCGCAAACCTCTGGCCCGTCGGCAGGTTTTTGGTATTTGGCGCCTTTGTTCTTTGCTCTGTAGTCCTCTATGGCCCTATGCAGAGCATCAGCGCCCAAATTGGAGCAATGGTGCTTCTTGCTCGGCAGTCCGTCCAGTGCAGAAATAACGGACTTGTTAGTGATCTTCATGGCCTCATCGAGAGTTTTCCCTTTGGCCATCTCGCTTACCATGCTGGACACCGCAATCGCAGCCCCGCATCCGAAGGTCTTGAACTTTACATCCTCGAGGACATTGTCCTTGACTTTGATGTAAAATGCCATGATATCGCCGCATGCGGGATTGCCCACTTCGCCGACTCCATCGGCATCCGGGATTTCGCCCACATTGCGGGGATTCTTGAAATGATCCATAACTATCTCACTGTACATATTCACCCCCTGGGATTATAGACAAGGGCCGATCGTTCGGCACCAGAGCCGACTCTATCCCCACAGACCTTTCAGAGCCGAAAAGAACCAAATCCATTGGCTCTTCACAGTTTTTCCCATCCCGCGCACTCAGTTTGTAAGATCTCGAAAGCGGGCTCGATTTCAAAAACTCGTGCCCTCTGTAGCAATGCTTATTGTGCTTTGGCATCTCACCATCTACTTGCGCCCCTTTACACTTGACCCCCGGATTTGGTTTTGGTCGTTCTTTTGTAAAGAGGCGACATATCCCGCAGCTTTTGGACGATAGGAGGCAACACTTCTACTACTGTGTCCACATCGTCATCCGTATTGTCCTGTCCCAGTGTAAACAGAAGTGATCCCTGCGCAGTAGCGGAATCAATTCCCATTGCGAGCATGACATGCGAAACCTTCAAAGATCGAGATATGCAGGCCGAGCCGCTGGCTATCTCTATGCCTTCCATATCCAGGAAGAGCAGCATGGACTCTCCCTCAACGTACTTCACAGTGAGGCTGGCATTGCCGGGGAGCCGCATGGTCGGATGACCCACCAGGTCCACCTCTTCTATGGTTTCGGTAATCTCTTTAATCAGCCGGTCTCTCAAGGGGATCAAATGATTCATCCTGGTCTCTAGCTCTTGCGTCGCGATTTCGGCTGCTTTTCCCATGCCTACAATGCCGAGGACATTCTCCGTGCCCGCTCGAAAACCCCCTTCTTGGATCCCCCCGTCCATCAAAGGTGCGATTTTGATCCCTTTACGAACGTAGAGCGCTCCAATGCCAAGGGGACCGTAGAAAGGATTTGCCGCCAAAGATAGAAGGTCCGCGTTTAACACTTCCACGTCGACGGGGATGGATCCTACCGTTGCCACTGCATCGGTATGGAACGGAATCTTGTGGTCGCGTGCAATTTTTCCAATCTCAGCTACAGGCTGAATAGTGCCCGTCTCGTTATTTGCGTGCATAACGGAAACAAGCACTGTGCGCGGTGTAATTGCCTTTTCCACATCCGCAGGGTCAATCATTCCGTATTTGTCTACGGGTAGGCGCGTCACTTCAGCTCCCTGGTTTTCAAGTGCTTTTACCGCGTGCATGATCGAGAAATGCTCGATGGAAGAGGTTACAATATGGTTACCTCGTGCACGATTCGCTTGAAGCACTCCTTTGAGCGCCCAGTTGTTGGCCTCAGTCCCCCCGGACGTGAAAAAGACCTCTTGCGGCTTTGCGTTGATCAGCGCCGCTACCTTCTCTCTTGCCTCGTCGATAAAGTCGGTCACGTCGGCGCCGAGGCTGTGCATGCTGGAAGGGTTGCCGTATTTCTCTTTTAGAAACGGAAGCATCGCGTCCACCACCTCGGATAGTATAGGGGACGCAGCAACGTGGTCCATATTGATACTTCGCATTGGGTCGCCTCCCTGAAGATACCGGAGGATACGGGTTGGAGCCTTACAATTATTGACATAAACATAGCTATCGCGCACTGAAATGTCAACGACGGCGCCTTGCTTTGCGGCTTGTAGCCACCCCCACAATTGTGATAAGCAACTTATGCGCATGTGCTTTCAGATTGCGAAAGGATCTGATGTGACGACCAAGAATTGGGGGATATCGAGGCAAGAAGCTCGGGCGCTAATGGAGCAGCACTTGGAAACGGACAGCATGCGAAAGCATTGCCTGGCATCTGAAGCAATCATGAGGGCTCTGGCGCCAAGATTCGGCGCGGACCCGGACATGTGGGGGCTGGTTGGCCTGCTTCATGACATCGATTACAATGAAACACGCGACAACATGCCTCAGCACACTCTCTTGACCGAAAAGATTCTCGTCGAAAAAGGTATGCACAGCGCAATAGTTGAGGCGATCAAGTACCACAATGCGGAAAACTTGGGCCTCATCAGAAGTGAGCCCATTCACTTTGCCCTCACTGCGGCCGAGACCATAACCGGGATGCTGGTTGCCGCCAGTTTGGTCACACCAGAAAAGCAACTGTCTGTCGTGAAAATCAAATCCGTGAAGAAGAGAATGAAGGCCAAGGAGTTCGCCAGATCGGTGAACCGCGATCACATTCGCTTGTGCGAAGAAATCGGGATCCCCCTGGATGAGTTCATCGGCCTGAGTCTTGAAGCATTGTGCGGAATAAGCGATCAACTGGGTCTGTGATTGAACAAGTCCAGTGACTCCATTTCACTGTATAATTTGGATGGCATCGGCAAAATTGGTCAGCTTGTCCAGGCCTTTTTCGGTCACGACAAATGAATTTTCAATCCCGGCCAGTCCTTCACCAGGCAAAATAAATTTGGGCTCCAGGGCTATCACCATCCCCTGTTTCAGAACATAGGGTGCTTTCCTTCCGATCACCGGCAGTTCGTCCAATTCAAGTCCAATTCCGTGCCCTACAAACGGCACAGCTTGTGGATATCCCATAAAGCCTTCCTTTAATCCCGCCTCCTCTGCCATGTGCATGGCGGTCTCGTAGAGGTCTTCCGCTCTGGTTCCGGGACTACCTTGTCCCACAAGGGCATCTTGAATAGCCAGAGCGGTTGAATGTATCTTCAGATACTTGTTGGGAGCCTCTCCGATGAAGAAAGTCCTCGCCTGATCTACCAGATATCCATCCACGACCGCCACGTAGTCTATCTGGATAGGTTCGTTTCTCCGGATAATCTTCGAGCCGGCCCCTTGCGGCATCGTGGGGTTGAGTCCAGGTCCGCCGGTCGGCCCTATCGAACAACTCGGCACTGCCAAATTATGCCCTGACATGATATGCCCATAGAAGACCTCGTTATTGAAGCTCCTTATCCTTACGAACCCCTGATGACCTCTCTTCCGATACTGAGCTTCCAAGAGCCCGGCGAATTCAACTTCCGATATCCCTTCCTCGAGGATTTCTCGTACCTGAGAATATATGGCGTCATTCATGCTAGCGGCCTGTTTCATGATTTGAAGCTCGTACTGGGATTTGACCATGCGGGTCTCTTTTATCAAAGGTGAGATGTCGGCGATGACGGCATGAGGAAAGAGTTCCGAATAGAGCCGATAATTGTTGACAGGCAGCACGTCCAACTCCATCCCCAGAGTGATCATACCGCGAGCGCATGCAGAATCGACGGCCTTCTTCAGGTCTGAAAGGCTCTTCACTGGCGATATGGATTCGAGAGGTGATTCCTGTACGGCCCTTTCAAAATCCTTCCGCACCAAAAGCAGAGGGGAGCCGTCAACCGGCACGAAGAGATGAGCGTCCTGGCCGGTTCCGGAAAAATAGGAGAGGTCCACCCGTTGAACGATTAAGGCAGCGTCAAAGCCGTTCTCTGCCATTGCAGACTGAAGCACGGTGATACGCCGCTGGATTTCTTCTGAAGGTGTTGAGGGCATGAGCGATTATAACAGGTCTTGAAAGTTATCACGGAATGATTTGCGGGTGCCACTGCTGGCTTGCCCTGCAGTGGCACCCAAAACACAACCTT
This sequence comes from uncultured delta proteobacterium, assembly GCA_963789265.1. GTDB lineage: Bacteria > Desulfobacterota > Desulfomonilia > Desulfomonilales > Desulfomonilaceae > CAWBBA01. Next base: position 314,382 of record CAWBKB010000003.1, read on the forward strand.
TTTTTGTTAAATTCCAGCCCAAAAAAAACAGAACTCTTGAGATCGGTCCCACGTAGTAGTCGTCGGTGGATGCAAAGCTGTGCAGACAGATCATGAATCTCGAAATTCGTTTGAGAGCCTTTGCTGACATTTCTCCAAGGAGGTTTTGCGCGGTCTCGGTTGTGGAAAAAAATGCTGTATCTATTCCATCGGCCTCATTTCTGAGGTTCGATGACGACTTTCATGGATTCCGCGGCCTTCACCACCAGGGAGAAGCCCTCGCCCGTCTTTTCCAGCGGCAAACGATGGGTGATCATTCCGGTGACATTCAGCCTGCCCGATGAGATAAGCTCGATCGCCATGTTTATGTTCCGTGGGCTCCCGGCGTACGAGGAGGTCATGCTGATCTCCTTTCGCCAGAGTTCGTTGAACGGCATCTCAACCTGGGCCCCAGGGTCTGAAGGAGCAAAGAAGAGTATGCTGCCTCCCCGATCTACTGCCTGAAACGCCTGCTTGAGTGCCGAAACGGCGCCGGTCGAGACTATGACCAACTCGGCAAGCCGACCGTCATTGCTCTCTTTTAGGCGGTCCATGAAATTCTCGCCAGGCATCAGGACTGCATCTGCTCCGAATTTTCGGGCAGCATCCAGTCGGGAGGTGTTGATATCTACAGCAATAACCCGGGCAGCGCCTGCGGTTCGGGCGAGTTGGATGTGCAACAATCCGGCTATCCCGCTGCCGATCACAAGGACCCTTCTCCCCGGGATCCATCCGGCATGCTCTTGCCCCCTGACCACGCAGGCAAGGGGCTCGATAAAGACCCCCTCATCGTAAGACATAGAATCGGGCAAACGGTACATCCCGTTACGAACATTTATTGCCGGTACCCTTACGTACTCAGCAAATCCCCCCGGATCAAAATTGGTCGCCGAAAGCGTATCGCAAACCGAATGATGACCGGCCAGACAGTACCTGCACATATTGCACGGGACGTGATGGGAAACAAAGACGTGATCGCCTTTGTTCCATGCGCGGACATTAGACCCGATTTCTGCTATTTCTCCGCAGATCTCGTGTCCGAGTACGAGAGGTGCCTTGGGCAGACGATACCACTCCAGCACGTCGCTACCACAAACGCCACTTGCCCAAACCTTGACAAGGAGTTCATCCGGACCGATGCGAGGGACTGTGATCTCTTCTATCCTGACATCCCTGTTGTTGTAGTACATGGCCACGCGCATACATGCCGCTCCAAAATGCTTGCCCCCACAAGTTGCAAATGTTTCACGACGAGAAGAACCCACTTCTACAGGTCCGGGCAGAGGCCGAGATCGTGTACCGGAAGATCCACCTATGGCCCGTCAGCATCGAGCCGCCTTCTTTTCATCCTCATAGATTTTCAAGGCCGTCTCAGGCTTCTCATCGTAGTGGACTATCGCGCGCACCGCTTTTATCATTCCCACAGGGCAATCGGACTGAAAAATGTTGCGTCCCATGTCCACCCCGACCGCGCCCTGAGAAACTGCGTTGTGAGCCATGGTGAGAGCTTCAAGCTCGGGAAGTTTCTTGCCGCCTGCCATAACAATGGGGACCGGGCAGGTGGTTGTGACCCGCTCGAAATTCTCGCAAAAATAGGTCTTTACAATGTTGGCCCCCATTTCCCCTGCCATTCTGGAAGCAAGAGACAGATAGCGTGCGTCTCGTGCCATTTCCCGACCGACAGCCGTTACGGCCAGAACGGGGATCCCGGCAGAATACCCTTCGTCGATAAGATCGGAAAACGCTACGAGCGTCTGGTGCTCATGGGGGGCCCCGATGTAAATTGACAGGGCCATTCCGGACACATTCAGGCGGATGCAGTCATCCAGGGACACATTGCATGTCTCGTTGGATAGTTCGCTGAGCACACTGTTTCCGCCTGAAACCCGCAACACGATGGGGACCTGGCTGCCGGGCGGAACTGAGGTGCGCAGTATGCCCCGTGTGAGCATCAAACAATCCGCGTACGGAATCAGCGGCGCCAGGGTCTGCTCCATGACTTCAAGTCCCGAAGTCGGGCCTTGAAAGTATCCGTGATCCACTGCCAACATGACCGTGCGGCCCGTATCAGCCTTTATGATCCGGGAAAGTCGGTTTTTCATTCCCCAATCCAAGTGGGAACAACCTTTCAAATGAAACCCAACCGAGCTTCCAGCGACCGGTGCTCTCACATCTCGAGCATCCAAGAATCCTTCAACATCCGCCATGGCTGGTTTACCTCTTTGTTGAATAATGGGAAGCGAAAATGTAACAAAGGCATCATGTGGTGTCAACTTTGGACGCGAAAAGGACCGTTTGCCTGCGCCAAAGGATCAAAAACGATGAATGACCGAGGCCAGGCCCTGTATCATATCTGTTCCCGAATTGGAATTGTGAAGCTCGTCCCCTTTACCCCACATATTCCCATTGCATAGGTGTCTCCACTGCACCCCCATAGAAAAGACACCGTTACCCGGCAAACACCGCTCAAACCCGAATCCCCCGAGAAAAGACCAGTTCCATCGGGAACCCGAATTGCGGAAAGTCTCTGACACGTAGCTGAGGCCCGCACCGCTTTCAAGGTACGGTACCACGCCGAGCGAGCAGATAGGAAAAGTGAAGCGGCCCTTGGGGCGCCATGCCAATTCGTATCCGTCATGAAAATCGAGTCTTTTTACCCGTTCGATAGCACCCTCATAATAGACGACATACGACGCAAGCAGCGCTACTTGGACTTCGGCCATCGCAGGGCCCCAAATGGTGTCCGCAGGATAACGGCTTACATCCTTGCTGAATTCGAGGGTGGCATAGTCGAGTTGGGTGGAGGTCCCGTAAGTGCGACCGTATGCAAACTTTAAGCCGAAATCCTTGGGCGGCCGGCAGTCTGGGGCCCGAGGGAGAAGACAAGCTTGCATGCAGTTGAGTTGAGTAGGGTTTTGAGCAGGTCCAAGGGAGCTCATGTACGGCAAGTTGCCATCCCAGCTTAGGGCCGATGAGTACCACATGATGAACGTCGCCGAAACAATGACGCCGAAAACCACGCGACAGCGCGAAACCACCATATCCTCCTTGGCACGGAACAACAAAAAACCAAAAACCAACAGTGGACCGCTCGGTAACACGAACTTCGCGCGCTGTCAAGTAAGAAAAAGCTATAAGTATATGACAATATAGTGGCTCGCGGGAGGGCGTAAGCAGCACTTGAGTATGTGCTTGTAAATGAGCTCAATTAAGTGTGGGCGGGAATTGAAATGGACCTGGATGGTTCGCCCAAATTTAGTGCTTCGGAATTCTCTTTTCCAGATCGACGATTTCTTCTTTGAGACGCCTGCGCGCTGTTTGGTCGTCTTCGAGTTTCAATGCCATGCGATACCACCTCACCGCCTTCTCAGGCTCCTTCTTTTGTCGGTAAATGAAACCTAAATGCTTGATGGCCGTGAGATGGTTCGGGTCTTGAGCTATTACCACGGACAGATCTTTGATAGCGTCGTCATACCTGCCTAATTGCTCAAAGATGTAAGCGCGATTGCCCAGGGCCCTTATCGCCCGAGGCTTGAGCTGGATGATTCTGCCGAGATCAACTAAGGCCTTTTCGTGCTCGCCTGTGTCAAAAAATACTGCCGCCCTATTGGTAAGTGCGTCGGTATTGTCCGGGTTCAGACTGACCGCCTTGCTCAAATCCTTAATGGCCTTTGAAAAATCTCCCCGTAATCTATGAATGGTTCCTCGGACGACATACGCGTCCACGCACTCTGGATCGAGCTTGATTGCTTTGTCCAGATCCCGAAGGGCACGGTCCAGGTGACCCTGCAGAAGGAAGACCTTGCCGCGATTGAGCAGCGCTTTGACATTTTTCCCGTGGGATGCTTTCAGACTCGCATCGAACAGTTCGACGGCTTTACTCACATTTCCAGCGTTAGCCTTAAGGATCCCCTGGTGCGCCAACTCCAGGGCCTGCTCGCTCGAGAGCGGGTGCGATTCCTTAGCCCACAGGTGGGATCCCATCACCGCAAGTAGGCAAACGATTGCAAACGGGCTTATGATGCTGAAGCCTTTTGGTTTCATAACCTTTGATGCTTTCACGGAGTAGATTGAAAGAGGATATCGTTGTCGCTGCGTCTCGCGGTCTTGCCGTCAGCATCCAGTGGCTCTCTGGAAAAGAAAACAAAGAAGTCTTTCGAGTAGCCGTCCTCGTATCGTTTCAGCGTGTATTTGGACTGTTCCGGGGAAAGCCTCACCTTCCTTACAAGATTGCCGAAAGAATCCCTTATGAAAAGGTTCCCAACTATATTGTCAGGGTTGGCGTCACCGTGTATTCCCCGTTCGCATCCCGCCAGAACCAGCGCCTTGGCCAAATCCTTGCTGCCAATGTGATGTCCGATTGCAAATACGAGGTTGCCGTCCTTCCTAATCCCAAATGCGCTCCGATGAGCCACGAACCAGAAATGTTTGCCACTGTAATTCTTGCCGCCGCCGCCGAGCAGGAAGCCGAGGCCGATTTCGGAGTCTTGCAGGCGTCCGTTCTTCAGGACCGACTGCACGACCATTCCATTCTTCACTATGAGATGCTTGAGTTGCCGAGCATCGCGCACCTTGCTTAGAGGTATGCCGGAATGCCATTCCTGAATGTCGACCGAACCGTCGTTGTAAACGATGAGAGTAGCCATGCCCGGCACCATAGGATAGAGCACCTTGCCCCGGAAAATAGCTCCCGCGCCGCTGGAATGGCGTTCCATCCACATGGCATTGGTTATGGCCACGATGCGGGATCGGAGGGGGGACTCGATCTCTGAAGAAGCCAGGCGGGCGGCCGGTTCCTGAGATCCCACGTAGTACTGCATGAACGCTTTGCTCATGTCGACGACCATCATGTATACGATGGCGTTCGGGAATTCGACACTCGGCCTGTAAAACGTCTTATAAATGATGGGCCTGCCGCGCGAATCCCGCGGGGTCTCGGACGACTCCCACACTCCTTCACCGGGGAGTCCCGGAGAGGTATAGAGCGGCTTAATATTGTCCAGACGTATTTGGTCCAAAGGATCGCGAGAGAGTAGATCAAACTCGGCTGCAACAGGAAGTACCACGGTTTCGGCGCTTGAATTGCCGTTACCTTGACCTTCGGGACGATGCTCCGCATTGGCTGTTACTTTTTCAGCATGTCTCCCGGCCCGAGCAACGAGAACGCCGCCGCGATCTCCATGACCGATTTCTTGGCGAGTTGAAAACGTTTGCTCAAAAGCCCTGGTACTGCGAGTTCCTGACTCTCTGTGGGCCGGGCCTCCATAAACCCAGGGCGTCCACAAACAGAGGACCGCCACCGTGACGGCCGGCAATATTCGTTCGCGCAATTCAGCCACCCTCATACAAAACTTACCCAGTATAAATCCCCAAGACAATTCGTAGGGGCACTTTATTTCTATACTCTAAAATGCGCTGAATTTCAATGAGAATTGAGGAGAAGAGCATCAAAGCCTCTGCCGCCGAGCCTCTGAATACTGGTGCAAAAGTCTCCGGTGGACAGTTCCGGCCCTTATCCCCGGAATTCATGTGTGGGCCGGGCTGAAAAGCGCACTCGGGGAACGGTTAATCAGGCGGTTTGCAATTTTCGAGTGGACAGCGGTTGCGGCAAGAGTTAAAAAAAGAAGTTATAGACCGATTTCGGTTGCTACAACATGCGGGCCGGTTAGTAGTGGCAACCGCTATCACAATTAATAAGGCGGAAAGAATGGTCGAACATCTGGCAGGATATTTCACGCAGGCGATTGAACAGGCCGGATACTTCGGAGCGGCATTTCTCATGGCGTTGGAGAGCATGGTGGCCCCAGTGCCGAGCGAGCTCGTGATGCCCTTTGTCGGATTCCTGGTAGTGGAAGAAAAGTTTTCGCTGGGCGGTGCCATCCTTGCAGCATCACTGGGCTCTGTCGTCGGTTCCCTTATTTCTTACTACATGGGCTACTTCGGCGGCAGACCCCTCGTTCTTAAGGTGGGCCGCTATCTTTTGCTTAATCGGGAACACCTGGAATGGACCGAACGGTGGTTTGGCCGGCACGGTTCGTGGACGATTCTTGTGAGCAGGTTTATTCCAGTCGTGCGCCATCTCATCTCCGTCCCCGCAGGTTTGGGCCGGATGAGGCTACTCGATTTTTGCGTGTACACAATCATCGGTGCAACAATGTGGAATTCCTTCCTCCTATGGTGTGGTTATAAATTGCGGAAGAACTGGATGCTTGTAGAAAAGTATTCGCGTGAACTCGATCTGTTGATGGTCGTCGGCCTCATTGTGGTCATTGTATGGTTTGTTGCCGTTCATTTGAGGCGCGCTCGGGCAGTTGGGGCCTCGAGTGAGGAATGATGCGGGGCGCGTTTCACGGGACGATTCTCTGAGCGGTCGACGGATTGGTCTAGACGGGAGCTTTTAGCCGTTGCCAAAAGTAATAACCTGTTCACCACCCGTCATTCCGGCGGAGGCCGGAATCCAGTCTTTTCAATCCCGCGTTCCTCGCGGGACTGGACCCCGGCCTTCGCCGGGGTGACGGTCTCAGGCTAACTCTAATCGGACAAAACTTTTGGCAATGGGTATAGCCGTTTTAGCCAATTAATTGTTGATAAAATTTGTATGAAGCGTTAACCTTTCCCTATGTGAGTCATACAATTGTTTAGGATAGGGCAGAGTAATTCAATTTTAACAACTGCCGCGTTGCAACACCGGTGAATTTATTGAATGTCCATAACAAAGGAGGGGGTCTTATGGAAGTAATGGAATGGATCAAGACTATGACTCGGGACCAGGTTGCAAACAGGATGGTGGACCTTGTCACCCATGTTTCGCCTGACAATTTCATGAGATTGAGCCTGATGGCTTCTTACCTGATCAGCGGGGAAGATGCCGGTGCAGCCGTGGAAGCTGTGATGGACAGCTTGAGACTGGGAGAAAACGGACAAGCCACCAAAATGTTCCGGCGTGTCATGACTGAGCTTTCGCCGCACTGCCTGAAGAGTGTGTCCCGCAATCTCTTTGTCAATGGGCTTCTGCGCAGCTCCGCGCTCCGCGAAGAGTTTTCAAAGAAGCATGGTTTTTCGCCTCCCTTTACCGTGCTGATTAGCCCGACAATGCAGTGCAATCTTCAGTGCAAGGGCTGTTATTCGGGGAAGTATACCCGGTACCAGGGATTATCCTACGAACTGATGGATCGCATCGTGGGTGAAGCTCGCGATTTCGGTTCCATGTTTATTGTTTTAAGCGGAGGGGAACCTCTGACACGCAGGGAAGATCTATTCCGTCTCGTCGAGAAATATAATGACATGTATTTCATGTTCTACTCAAACGGCACCCTCATTGATGATGCAGTAGCCGACAGACTCTACAGTCTGGGTAATGCGGGCGCGGTTATGAGCCTCGAAGGATTTGAAGAGGCGACGGATGCCCGCCGCGGAAAAGGGGTCTTCAAGAAGGTTATGAGTGCGATGGATCGTCTCAGGGAGCGAGGTGTCGCTTTCGGTACTTCGCTCACTGTCACCCGGCGTAATATCGAGCAGTTGACCAGCGACGCCTTTTTCGAACATCTCTACAACAAAGGAGTAATGGTGTGCTGGCTCTTCCTCTTTTTGCCCGTGGGGAAAGACCCGGATGTTAGCTTAATGCCCACGCCTGAACAACGAGAGTACTTAAGGCAGCGCGGTAGCCAACTCCGCGAAAAATATCCAATATTCATCGCGGATTTTTGGAACGATGCCCCGCACGTGGGGGGCTGTATTGCAGGCGGTCGCAATTACATTCACATTAATGCCAACGGAGACGTGGAGCCTTGCGTCTTTACCCATTTCGCGGTGGACAAGATTCACGACAAGAGCTTGTTGGAGGTGCTTCAGAGCGATTTCTTCCGCAAGATTCGATCCAAACAGCCTTACTCTGAGAATCTCCTTACGCCATGCATGATTATAGATAACCCTAACGTTTACCGAGAGGTCGTACACTCTTGCAATGCCTATCCGACCCACGATGGGGCCGAAGATGTCCTGACAAAGATTAAAGACGATCTGGACGATTATGCTCGCAGGTTCAGAGCGCTGTCGGATCCTATTTGGGAACGCGAAAAGGCGGAGTACGGGTACGAGGACATCCCTTCTAAAGCATTGCCCGATAACGGCAGACAAGTCCCTGTGGGAAGATGAGCAACGCAACAAAGATTACAAGAGAGAAGTTGCTGAGTGAAGGCGCGGTTGCCTCAAGTACCGTGGCTTCGTTGGTATTTTAGCCCCACCTGATGAATCCGCCGCTGCCAAGGGACCGGAAACAATGTTGGCGTAGGATGCCGGTGAGCCTGCGCTATGCGAGAGAGAACCGTCCCGCGAACGCGGGATTTGCGATCTTTTCTCGATTGATGCGGTTCGCTACGCTCTCCACATCCTAACTTGAATCTTCGGATTTTGCTCCGCTTGCATGCACAGCGGAACGTACTGAAGCCTGCGCCTCAATGGAAGTTTTTTCTCCCATTCTCCGAGAGGGACGGTCACAACCCGGATTCTCTCCCTCCCCAAAAAGTCGAAACCCCGCGGATACATAGAAGCCAATGAACGGATTTTTCGAGGACCTGCGCTTGACTCAAGCGCTCTCCGATGTTACACAAATCCGATTACCTCGTTTCTTTCCATCGTTTGTCTTGATGGACAATAGCTCAACATGAGGCCCGGTGTATGCTCACATTTCAGGAGTTGATCCTTTCCCTGGAGAAATTCTGGTCGGATCGCGGATGCGTGCTTCAGCAACCGTACGACATTGAGAAGGGCGCTGGCACCATGAATCCCGCGACCTTTCTGCGAGTCCTAGGCCCGGAGCCCTGGAATGTGGCTTACGTGGAGCCTTCCCGAAGACCCACTGACGGCCGTTACGGCGAAAACCCGAACAGATTGCAACACTACTACCAATATCAGGTTATTCTGAAGCCCTCCCCTCTCGATGTCCAGGACATATACATTGAGTCTTTGACTGCGTTTGGGATCGATCCCTTGGCCCATGACATACGCTTCGTGGAAGACGACTGGGAATCACCCACGCTGGGTGCCTGGGGAGTTGGATGGGAGGTCTGGCTTGACGGGATGGAGATCACCCAGTTTACTTACTTTCAGCAGGCCGGGGGATTGGATATGAAGCCCGTCTCCGTAGAACTTACGTACGGCATCGAGCGCATCTGCATGTATCTTCAAGGAGTTGAAAGCGTTTACGACCTGAAATGGACAAGGGACATTTCGTACGGAGACGTGCATCATCGCTCGGAAGTGGAGGGCTCGATCTATAATTTCGACAAGGCAAACACTGACATGCTCTTCAAGCTCTTTGACATGTACGAGGCTGAAGCAGACGCGCTGCTGGATGCAGACGAGCCCCTGGTCCTTCCCGGATATGACTATTGTTTGAAGTGCTCACACGTGTTCAACATACTCGATGCCAGGGGCGCGATTAGCGTCGCGGAGCGCACTGCCTATATTCATCGCGTGCGAAATCTAGCCCGTAAGGCTGCGTCGGCATATTTGGCCCAGAGGGAGGCCATGGGATTTCCGCTCCTGGATAAATTCCGTGAAGGTAGGGCTGCATCATGAATGGCGAATTCCTCCTGGAAATCGGTACGGAGGAGATCCCGGCAGGCTTCATCGGTCCGGCGACCGAGTCTCTTTCAGATCTCTTCGCAAAGGCTATGAGTAGCGCCCGCATTGCGCACGGCCCAATCGAAACTTACGCGACGCCCAGACGACTGGTCTTGTGCGCGTCAGATGTGGCGGATCACCAGCCGTCCGTACAAGTGGAAAGAACCGGGCCGCCCGTAGCATCGGCGTTCGACGAGCAAGGGAATCCCACCAAAGCCGCTATAGGATTTGCACGAAGCCAGGGGGTTGAAGTCGCGGACCTGGTCATAGCAAAGACCTCTAGGGGGGAGCAGCTAGCGGTCCGTAAAATCGAAGAAGGACGGCCCACCGGCCAGGTACTGGCGGATATCCTGCCAGGGCTAATGGAAGGGATAAACTTTCCGAAGACAATGCGTTGGATGGATCTGGTCGTGCGGTTCGCGAGGCCCATACATTGGATTGTCGCGCTATTCAATGGACAAGTGGTGCCGTTTGTCTTCGGAAACATCCGCAGCGGCAATACTAGCCGCGGTCACCGATTTAAGAATCCTGTGGCCTTTCAGGTGAGCAGCTTGAAGGACCTTCGGGAAGCGTTGGAAAAGCAGGACGTGGTTCTGGATCAGGACAAGCGACGCAGCCGCATAAAGACGAATGTGAAAGAGCTGGCAGCACTCGCGGATCTTCAGGTCTTCGATGACCCCGAGCTTCTGGATGAAGTGAATTTTCTGGTGGAGAGCCCGTACCCGATCATGGGAGAGTTTTCGGAGGATTTCCTGGAGCTTCCCGCGTCCATTCTGATAACCTGCATGAAAAAGCATCAACGGTACTTTTCCGTTCAAGATAAAGAAGGTCGCATCACAAACAGGTTTATCGCAGTCAATAATACCCCTGTTAAAGATCCTTTGGCCTCGGTCCGCGGCCATCAAAGGGTCCTGAAAGCCAGGCTCGAGGACGCACGGTTCTACTTCCGCGAAGACAGAAGAATCCCTCTGTTCGACAGACTTGAAGCGCTCAAAGGGGTGGTTTTTCATTCCAAGTTGGGAACTGCTTATGAAAAGGTCGAGCGATTCGCTAATCTGGCAGTAAAACTGGCCGAACTCTTTGCTCCTGAGAAGATCGCGGAAGTTGAACGGGCTGCATGGTTGTGCAAGTGTGACTTGGAAACAGGCATTGTTTACGAATTTCCGGAATTGCAGGGTATCATCGGCAGCTACTACGCCAGAATGGACGGAGAATCGGACGAGATTGCTACAGCCGTGAGGGAGCACTATCTGCCGGCACGTGCGGGAGATAGCCTCCCAAAAGGTATCATTGGCTCCCTGGTCTCTATAGCCGACAGGATGGACACGATAGCCGGCTGCTTCAGTGTGGGCCTGATCCCAACCGGCGCGGCCGATCCTTATGCTCTCAGGCGGCACGCACTTGGAATTATCCAAATTCTTTTGTACCTGCATCGCCCGCTCAATATCGCTTGGCTGGCGGCACAGGCAATAGATCTGTTGGCAGAGAAACGGACCCGCGAAACGAACGAGGTTAAGGCTGAAGTTCTTGATTTCTTTCGAACCCGTTTCGTAAATTTCCACACCTTGAGAGACTTCCCGTTGGATGTGGTCGAAGCTGCCGTAAGAGCTAGATTCGATGATGTCGTGGATGCTCGCAGGCGAGTGGAAGCATTGAATCAATGGAAGAGCCGCGAGGACTTCGATCCCATTATAATCGGCTTCAAGCGAGTAGTTAACATCCTAAAGGACACCCAGCCGCAGCAAATGTCACAGAAATTACTTCAGGAGGATGAAGAAAGAAAGCTGTACCGGGCCTTCCAGGACGTGTCCGAGCGTGCCGACCCGCTCATCCAACGGGGGGAATATACCGAGGCTCTGGGAATAATTGCTGAACTCAAGTCGCCCATCGACATATTCTTTGATGGGGTGATGGTGATGGTGGATGACGAACGGTTGCGTAACAACAGGCTCGGCCTACTGCGAAAAATAGCTGATTTCTTCGGTAGGATCGCTGATTTTTCATTTATCGGCTCGACGGCTGTAAGCAAGTCATAGGCCCTGGCTCAATCCCGCCAGGCACGGGGTTAAGTTGGCGCGTATTCCCGCGTGGGCAGAGCATAATAGAGCACTTGTTCAAGTGCGCCATCAAACAAGCGACAATCCCCGGAGGTATGGTGGGGCATCCCGCGTTCCGCGCTGGATCACCCCGGACTTCGATCCGGGGTATGTAGGGGCGGACCCGCGTGTCCGCCCGGGGCAGACACATAGGTCCCCCTACAATTGATGCCCGCGTACGCGGGCATGACGACAGGCAATCACGCCCGGGCGTGACTGTCCCACTAAAAACACGACGTCTCTTGTTTGAAAGCGAATCGGTATCAAAGGGTGGCCTTCAGAAAGGACGCCAGGTTCTGCCGCGATTTGGGTAGAACAAGTTTTTTTCTTATGTTTTTGCGATGCACGAGAACGGTTTGTGGCGATATGCCCATCACCTTGGCAATCTGCTTCGAGGACAAACCCGAGCGGATCATCTCGCATATTCGGATCTCACGCGGCGTCAATGACGGGCTGTTACAGGCTAGATCCGAACCAAATGATGAGAGCATGTTGGCTAGATTGAATTCGAGGGACCTCAGAAGAAAATTTGCCTTGTCCGGAAGATCCTGAGACCTCAATTGCTCAAGTATCGGCTGGACTGTAAGATTTAGGTTATGAGAAATCCTTCTCTCGACCTCTTTTTTCTGCTCCTCGATTCCTTGTATAATTACCTTAAGCGCCTCGTTGGTCTTTTCAAGGCTCGCAGAATATCGCTTCAGTTCAGTACGTGAGTTTTTAAGGTCCCTAGTTCGTTCTTCCACTTTGGCTTCAAGGGAAGTCGAGTACTGCTCCAAAGCTTCGTGGCTCGATCGCGATGCCTCTTCCGCTGCTTTAGTGTCACTGATGTCCCGCAACGTTACAATGATGCCCTTGGCATTGTTCTCTCCATCCAGCAGAATTGAACTGTGCATGAGGACAGGAACTACGACCCCGTCTGCGCGAGTATGCTGGATTTCAGCACTGTGTTTGCCCCGCCGCTGCACGAGTCGGAAAGCTTGGCAAACACACCCGGCCTGGCTGGGAGAGTGGAATCCTGCAAGGCCGTTCCGGGTCATTTGCTCGGGTACACAGCCGTGCATGGCCGCGAATGCCTTGTTCACAAACATCAAAGTGCCATTGAGATCTGTCACGGCAAGCCCCTCGGAACTCTGCTCTATGGCTTGAGAAAGGAGTCTGAGGCGCTCTTCAGCCTTCTTTTGTTCGGTGATATCGCGGAAAACCAGGACGAGCCCGGCGATGTTGCCCTGGGAATCTCGGATCGGGGCAGCCTTGAATTCAACGTCCACCGGCGAAGCACCCTTCGATTTCAGCAGAGAATGGTGGCAGCGGGCCGTGTTGTCGGCTCCAGCGGCAAGTTCGTCCGCCAAGCTCACCGGCTGGGTCTTGCCTCGGCACCGTCCTATGTTGAAGACCGCTTCTAATGGTCTTCCCTTTGCTTCGGCCGAGGTCCACCCCGACAATGATTCCGCGACGGGGTTCATGAACTTGACTGAGCCTTTCTCATCCGTGGCAATAAGAGCATCTGCGATGCTGTCAAGCATTACTGAAAGCCACTCTTGAGGCTCTCCGGGGCTTCTCCTGAGCCCGTGTCTGAAAAGAGCCATCTCTATCGTGGAGTCCAGTTCTTTTTCGTGGAAGGGCTTGATCAAGTACCCGAAGGGTTCAGTCACTCTTGCCCTATCCGGCATTTCTTCGTCCGCGTAGCCGGTGAGACAGATAATAGGAATCTTGAAGCGGCTGTGAATAAGGCGAGCAGCGTCGATGCCATTCATGGGGCCTTTCAGAACGACATCAACCAGTGCGAGGTCCGGCTGTTCGGCTTCAGCCTTCCTGATGGCTTCCTCGCCCGTCTTGGCGGTTGAGCAAACCTCATATCCGAGCTCTTGGAGGCTGCTTAGTATATCCCGAGCAATGATCCCTTCCTCCTCGACTACCAATACCCTCGCTTTGGGCATAGCTTCGCCCTCCGAACCGCATGGTCTTGCTATAGAGTTTTATATCACTTGGCGCAGGAAGGCGGAATAGCAAGAAAGAAGAAGGAGTGGCATCCGTCCGGATTGGGCATTTGTACGCTACGGATACGGTCTTGTGGACCCGTGGGATATTTTGGGAACACCTTCACATTGGAGTGTAACATATATGCCTGTGCGAGTGAGCAAACCGCGGGTCGCACCCGACAGTTGACTTCCCCTATGCGCTTCCATCGAGCGTCAAATATCGGAAGTCAACCCACCCGGCGCGGCCCGATGGAGTAATCACTCTGAACCACATGGAATCCCTGAGAAGACGCTTTTCCGTGACCTTCACCCGTTGTCCTGCCGAAAGTTTTTCAATAATCTCGGAGTTCGGTTGAGGCCGTTTGTGGACACGTAACCTTTCGGGCACAACGTGGCCCTGGCGGTTGAGATCCATCGAGTAGCCTCGGTCGCTTTCATAATTCCTGGTTTGAAATCGCTTCCCCGAAGCCCTATGGATGCTCGCGGCTGATGATGCCTTTGCTTCTCTGCCAAACCCCACATTATCGCTGCTTGCCCTCCCGGTTTGAGAATTTAGTGGTTTTCCCGCTAATAACCCCTCAGGCGGACTGCCTGCACCGCTAAAAGCTTCGAGGTCTTTCACATTCGGGACTTGTCCGCGCAGCCGGGTCTGCAAGAGAAGACTGTTGGTAGCGGACTCCTTCCTGAGGCTTTCAATCATCCCTGTCAATTCGGCTATCGCCCGAAGACCTTTCTCTTGCTTTTTGCACATACTCGTTACGCAGGCTATTCTTTCGCGGATAGTTGAAGAAGTCCACAGAAAGTAGATTTGAATCATACAGGTGAAAAACACCAAACTGAGCAAGAGATGACAAAAGTGCCGGAACGGCAAAAGCTCCTGTTCGGCCTCGTCCGCGCAAGATGAGGACTGGAGTCTTCTCTTTAACCAGAAGTACCACAATATAAGGAACGCGGCCATAGCCGTGAGCTGAAGGGCGGCGACGGTGATGTATATTGCCATGCGGCGAGAACCTCCCATTGGTTTGTTGATTTATTTATCATTAAAACCAACTAATTGCAACAATTATTTAAAGTAACATCCGATAGTAGACGCTGCTAGGCTTGGTCATTTGTTCGTGCCGTGACGGAAGCCGGGTGCGTATTTCGTTGCCCTCACTCCGGCCCTCTCCCAGAGGGAGAGGGAGCTGTTCCAAAGTAGCTATTATGGTCCCCGCTCCCTTTGGGATAGGGGATTTCGTATTACGATTTTTCCGGTTCAAGTGTTTTGAGATAGTTCTGGCTGCTCGTCCCACCGGCAATTTAAGCCCTTAGATAAAAAAATTGGTTTCCCGAGGGACGCGGGACCCGCAATCACAATCTTTTGCCGCACGTAACCGAGGCTTAGCCGGGCCGTATCCGGAATTCATTGACTTCTCGTGCAAATTGAGATAGGCAGGATACCGGATGCAGGCTCAGAGGATTATGACTTTCTCATGCCGGCAACTTTCCGCGATCGAGTAAGGCGTCCTAATTCCGCAACCTTATTAACAGAGTGTTCTACCCAAGGACTTTTCACATTCGCCAACAAGCGGGGCGGTCACCATGAGTTTACACGCTTGAAACCGTCTCAACGAATTTCGGCAAATCGCGTCCGAGGGCCCATGATACAGCTTTCACCAGAGGAGTTTCTAGAAAGTTTCCCTGATGACGCGTGTCTGATCGGTAGTAATTCCAAAATACTCCACGCCAATTCACACCTGACAAAGATTGCGGGCCCCGTGGCGGGACGCTTATGCTATGAAGCTCTTGCGGGACTCGCCGACGTGTGCCCATTTTGCCCCTTTGATGATCTAGTGAGAGGAAAGGCCGGCCCGGTTGTCGATGCTTTTCAGTCCAGACAAGAGAGACCATGCTCGATCAATGTTCGTCTGCTCCCAGACCTAGGGGAAAGTGGGATAGTCCTGGAGACCATCCGGCGCATGAAGCAACATGAGCAGTTGAGCAATGCCGGCGGGCGTCGTCGTGATCCGGACCCGGATCTCTCGAAGAAACTCACCGGATTATTAGAAATCACTCGGGACTTCATGGGGAGTGCTCCCCTGCAGGAGAAGATGGACAGGGCCCTGAGTCGAGTGGCTGCATGCCTGGATGAGCCTGCCGGCGCCGTGGTCTGGCTGGACTTGGATGACCGGAACTATGGCACATTGCCGAAAGAGGGGACAAAAACAGAGTATATACAGCAGATAGTGGTGGAATCAAAAGTTCGAGGATTTCTCCACGCTAACTGTGCGAAATGTCCGAATCTCAGCCCGGAAGAGGAGTATTTTCTGGAGGAAGTGGCCGATATCATAGGGCGTCAATTGGAAATAGGCGATCTGTGGACTAGGCTCCGACAGTCGGAAGAACGTCACAAGAAGTTGGCCGGCAACCTCGCAAAGGAGATGTGGAGCCGAACCGAGGCGCTGGCCAAGGAGTCCGGCTATCTCGAGGGGATTCTCAGGTGCTCTGACGACATGATTATCACGACTGATCTAGAAGGTCGCATCGTAGAGTTTAACCCGGGAGCGGAAAAGATCCTCGGTTACACGGCAGAAGAGATGCAGGGGCGCCGGATTTCAGGTCTATGGTTTGACGCGGCCGAGCGCGAAAGCCTCATGCAAGAGGTAAACCTCACCGGTGGAATTCGGAATCATCAAACACGTTTGAAAACGAAATCGGGAGAATTTCGTGAGATTTCCTTGACCCTGTCCCTATTAAAGGACGAGCAGGGCCGAATTCTCGGCACCGTAGGAGTCAGCAAAGACATCGGCCAAGAGAATGCAGTCAAGCGTGAACTTGAACTACTTAATCACAACTACCGTGAGACGATCCATTTCATCAATCATGAGAACAAGAACTCTCTTGTAGTCATAGCAGGCTTCGTCCGACGTCTTTTGGAAACCGAAGCAGACCCCTCCAGACGGGATCAGTTGGCCGTGGTTTACCATCATTCGCAGTTTCTGGAGGCAATGAGTCGTGATTTTCTCGTGATGGCCGATCTGGAACATGGGGAATTTCAAGTCAAGAAGACGCTGATCAGGAACTTCTACGAGGAAGTAGTTCTTCCCGCGATGATCGGTCTAAAGGAGCGCTATCCAGACTCATTTCAGAGTTACGATGAGAGCATGGGAGGCGTGGGAGCGATCCAGCTTATGGGAGATCCCGGGCTTCTGGAAGTTGTTTACCGCAACCTTTTTGGTAACGCCTTAAAATACCGACATCCTAACGGCAACATAGCATACGGTGTGGTCGATCGTGGCGACAGCTATCTCTTCAATGTTTGGAATGAGGGGCCGGGAGTGCCTCCTGATCAGGCTGAATCCATCTTTGAAAAATTTTACCGAGTCGAGAACAATAACACCCTGGAAAAACCCGGGACCGGCCTGGGACTTTACAACATAAGAAGAATAATTGAAGCCCATAGGGGCCGTATCTGGTGTGAGACAAAACCGGGTGAGTGGATAAACTTCCTTTTCGTCATACCAAAAGAATAATAGCTCTCTGAACGAAATGCGGCTCCGCATTTATCGAAAATAGTGACGGATTTATTTGTGGGTGTCCCGCCAACGCGAGATTGGATTGCCCGGTGCGACCTCATTCCAAGAAGCTTCCAGGAATGCACTATAGCCTGTGGGGAAATTTGTCCCAGGCCGCAAGTCGCGGGTTGGCCGCCGCAGGGACAATCTTCATTCGGCTGGTCTCTTTGAGGGCTTTGTGATACACGAGTCGAGTGTCCCGGAAGTGGTTAGGGCTGCCCAGCACCACAATCAGAAGGATATTTCGTCCCGGGGTGAATTCAGTGGCCAGGCAATGACCCGCGCGCGACGTGTATCCGGTCTTGCCGCCAATGAGGGGAAGATGGTCGCGCAGCAGCTTGTTTTGTACTTCTGACAAGATAACCCCTTGGTTTTAACGCGCTCGCCATTAGATGACGCTTCTTTTGACATATTGACCGGATGACGGGATTTGAGAAAGCCGTGCCGGCTATCGTAGCTATCTCACGCGCGGTAGAAACATTGCTGTCAACATCAGTCGTTTTTATGCCTTCTTTGGTACTGGAAACCTTTTGATCCAACCCGCTTGGAGTATAGAAAAAGGTATGCTCGGCGCCCATGGACCTGACTTTTTTGTTCATGGCGGCGAGAAAACTCTTCCTTCCCCCGGGAATAGCGCAAGCCAGAGTTTCCGCACAGTCGTTGCCGGAGCCGATCAACAATCCGTGGAGAAGATCCAAAACCGAGACCGAGTCCCCAGCTTTCAATCCCACTACCGACTTTGGGACGGTTTTGATATTGTCGGGTACAGTTACTTTTCGGTCGAGCGGCAATTGGTCCAGGGCAACGAGTGCTGTAACCAATTTCGTGAGACTTGCTATTGGGAGCTGCATATCCGCATTCCTGGTCAATAGGGTCTGATTGCTTCGCAAATTGACGCAATAGACAGCTTTTGCCTGGACACCCGGTGCAGCCGGCTTGGCCTTTTTATTCTTGGTCAGCCAATGCTTCTTAACCACCTTGTTGTTGGCAGCCTTGATCTTGGCAGCTTTAGCCTTGGCAGCCATAGCCTTGGTAGCCTTGATTTTGGTAGCTTTAGCCCTGGTAGCCTTGATTTTGGTAGCTTTAGCCCTGGTAGCCTTGATTTTGGTAGCTTTAGCCTTGGCAGCCTTGATCTTGGTAGCTTTAGCCTTGGTAGCCTTGATTTTGGCAGCTTTAGCCTTGGTAGCCTTGATTTTGGCAGCTTTAGCCTTGGTAGCCTTGATTTTGGCAGCCTTCTTATGCGTTACGGATGAATTGATTGCTCGGGCTTCGACGAGGCCGGGCGCGGCAGCCCAGACGAACAAAAGCAGAGTCAGGGCGGCAAAAAAGAGGACGCGGTTGGACGGTGTGATGCGAGCGGGTACGGACATGCTCCTTTTATCTCCTGTTTATGGCAGCATATTTTTTTCTTTTGTCTTATTCATCATTTAATATGCTACTCTATAGCATACTTAGATCAGCTTGGAAAGTTATTTCTGTTATGCGTTGATAACTCAAAAGAAAGGCGCGGAGTCGACTAAATCAGCGTAGTCGTAAACAAACCTGAAACGAGGAGAGAAGCAACCATGATTAGAGCTAAAGTCTGGTTCCGGTGCGCAGCCATGCATGATCCTGTCATGCCCATCATGGTCAGGCCCGCGGTCATAGGATGGAAGGGGAAACTTAGGAATGTCGATCTCGTCATTGAACGGGAATTCAGCGGTCCGGAGCTTGTCAGGCGAATGAAAGGTTGGATCACGGTGGATCCCGGAGAAGCTGTGAAAGTGCTCGAGTCATACGGCCGCCTGAAATGTTTCGAAACTGGCGAACTTGTTATGGAATTAGAGAGTGAATCCGACCTCGACTCTCTCCGAAGCGATCTCGAAAAGCACTTTGGAGATCAATGCAATGTGGAACCTATCGCCAAGGATGGATAAAGAATTGGGTCGAGCTTTGCAAGACTTCGGTGACCGTCATTCCGCCGACACCGAGTTCTTCGAGGGCTTCCTTGAGGTCGTCCAATTTGAAGGGTTCAATGGCGGCTTCGATCAAGACCATGTGGGCCCCTGCTTAAGCTTCAATCTTCGGGCCGGCTTTACATCCGGAGAAATGGGTTGACTTTCCACGCGCGGGTAACCTAAACTTTTTCTCCACAACATAATGTGACAGCCGCAATGGCCCGTGCCCCCGTAGCTCAGTGGATAGAGCGACGGATTCCTAATCCGCAGGTCGCAAGTTCGATCCTTGCCGGGGGTACCAGAAAAATCAAGTGGTTGACCTGACACAGGTTGACTTCTTTTTTTGAGGGATAACTCAGGGATAACCTGAGTGCGAAAAGAGGTCTTTTTCGAGTACATCGGTGAGCGGTCACTCATCATAGGCGCATTCCGGGGTCGAGTGCAGGACTGACCAGGCATCAGATTCTTTATCAGACTCTTTTGGTGTCTCAAAACTTAGTGAGGGCTTGCCATAGAAATTCCAGAGAATAGCATCCATAGCGCGACTGGCGTTTCCCCCGAAGCGCTGGTTAACGTCTGTCTCAAAAAGCTTCCCAAGGTTTTCATCTACTCGCACGCGGAGATCTGCCTTGGTCCCCGCGTACTTCTTTCCCGTCTTCGGGGGCAAAGGGGGCTCTTCCACCTTGGGAAAGGCCGCAGAGATGCCATGTTCTAGTCTAGCAGCCCCCAGCTTAGTTTCAATCAATTCTCTTAACCGCGCCTCCATAGCCTCCAACATGGCAGTCACTTCTTCCCGGGTTAGGGTGTCCGGTCTTCCTCTCTGGGGTTTCTGCGTCAACCTTGTCAACTGTGTCAATAAACGCCGGCATAGGTGGCACTTCTGTACCGGGGGCCTTGCCTTTTAGCTTGGAATACCGAGCCCTAAGATTTCCGTCGGTATATGGCTTGCCTGTACTGTCCTTGAATCCTTCACGTTCCAGGGCTTCCTTAACTTCTGCCCATGTATTGCCTTCTGTCTTGAGTTCAAAGGCGCGGGCAAGTGCTCTCTGTTGGGCTTCACTCATCGGCTTCCTCTTCGTCTACCAAGGTTGACAACTCTGACATTAATTGATCGGTTCTTTCGGGGGACTGGTTTTTGAGCAACTCCAAAAGCTCTTTAGCCGTGGGGTCATGCTCTAAGAATTCGCGCTCTTCCGCTGGGGTCATCTTTTTCACGCGGCCTTTTTCAGGATGTTCCATACCTCATTCCTCCCGAAAGGTTTGTTCTTCCGATTTCTGTATCCATGACCTTTGAGAAATTCAACTATCCCTCTGATTGACAGCCCCCTGGAGTGCAGTTCCAAAACTTTGCGGATTATCTCTTGTTCATTGTCATCTATGACAAGTTTGCCGTCCACGAAGGAAAAGCCGAAGGGAGCATGGCCGGATATCCTCTGACCGTTTTCTCGTTTCACGGCGAGCGCGGTCTTGGTACGCTCCGAAATTATCTCCCTTTCCCAGGCGGCCATAGCACTCAGGATGTTATAGAAGAGGCGACCTGTGGCGCTCCCTGTGTCGATCTTTTCACTGATCGAATGAAGATGACAGCGTTTCTTTTCCAGGAGTTCCGCCATTTCGCAGGCTTCTTTCAGGTTCCTTGCCATACGATCTAGCTTAAAGATGACAAGGTTGTCAAGTTTACTAGTACGCACAAGCTCAAGAGCGCGCTGAATACCGGGGCGGCCTGCTACCGACTTTGCAGACAGGCCGCGATCTTCGATTATTTCCATAAGCTCCAGGTCATGGAGTTCACAATAAGCCACTATCTTGCGCCTCTGTGCTTCCAGGGAATACCCCTCTTCTGCCTGCCCCGTGGTGCTCACTCTGACGTATCCGATTGTTCTTTCCATGACCATACCTCCCGTTATTTGTCATATATGACAACTATGACACGCATAGGTTCCCGATGTCAAGGAAAACGATGTCAACTTTGTCAATTGTCCTTCAACCGAACGGTCAACGGACAAAATTGGTAAGTAAATCGTGCTATCGGCTTAGGAGCGGGCTTTCAGAAATTCCACTTTAACGCTTGAACTGACTCGTCGTCTTAAATGTCTAACTCATTGATGAATGTGTTCACGGGGCAACCGGCCTGCAATTGTTACAGTGTGAAAGGAGTCCGGAATTATGCCAAAAACTCTCCCAAATGCGCGAACCATCAAGGGCAAGGAATTCGTCAAAGACATTCGCTCTGGGATGACCGATTTCGAGTTGAGCGACAAGTACTGCCTCACAGTCCCGGACTTTGATCGAGTCTTAGGTTACCTGGTAGACGCAGGGCTGATTAGCAAGATAGAGCTTCAAGATCGTCAACAGTTATCAGATAGTCAGATCCTTAGAGCGTTTGTCGAATCCTGTGAAGACATCAAGATTGTGAATTGAGACGTGCCCAGGTTCCATGAGAGACGCGTGATTGCCCTTTCCGGGAAGGGACAAGAGGTCGGTAGCCTGCGAGTCTGAAACGCGCGGAGAATTGATTGTGCTCATTTTGGAGAAGGGGAAATAATCTCACCCCAAGGGGTAGGGTCCACCGCTGTCGAACACTCCTGATATGTGTATCCGTCAGACCCGTTTTCACATCGCCGGAGATTTTCTCAAGACCTCGGTCCTGGTCTCTCGCCGGACATGGTGCAAACACCCCGCTCCCTTTGGCACTCTCTGTCAAATTCGCGCGCTTTGGCCGGACCCTTACCTCACCTCTGTCTCGCCAGGAAAATCGAAATTTGAGAGGATTGTATTGTGACAGCATAGGGTTTTTCGACAAGTCCCGTGACTGATGCCAGGGACACCGGGGGGGGGGCCACGGGGAGCCGATTATATAACTATGTGAAGGGGACCCTAAAGCCGTTTTCACATGGTCCCCAAATTTTTCAGAACTTCTCCCTGATCTTTCTTCTATGAACTGCTGGGTAACGCTGTGAGTCAACCTGAGCATTCTCAATGACCGACACAAAGACATGATTCCTTGACGTGAATCGCCTGTTGATATAAACGGGTTCCCTGCAAGGCCGACCATACGTGGCAGTCAGCCACGGGTTCAAGCCTATTCATTCTCCCGGCCAAAAAAAATTAGGCGCGGTGATTACGGGGGCCAGATATGACAACATTCGGAAGCGGGTTACGGACATTAAGGGAGAAGTCCGGAATATCTCTTACTCAAATGGCAAAGAAAATGGGATGGTCTGCCGTCTATCAAAGGGACGTAGAGCTGGGCCGCAGACACCCCCCCAACATGACTAGGCTCAAAGACTATGCTCGGCATTTAGGAGTAGACCCTTCCGAACTAATTAGGTTAAAGACTATAGAAAAAAAATTTATCAAGCTCGAAATTGATCCTGAAAGCAAAGTCCAACTTCACACCGCGACGGCGATTGTAAGCCGGTGGGACATTTTGACTGATGAACAGTTGAAAGAGATTGAAAGAATTGTCACTGGAAGTTCGCCTTTTCGGTGAATACATGAAGGGATGGCTATCAGAGGGCTGATATGGCTAAGTTCGGAGAGGCATTACGAGCAATAAGGCAGAAGGTTCCCATGTCTTGTAGCCAATTGGCAAGAAAAATGGGATGGTCTGACGTCTACCAAAGGGATGTGGAGCTGGGCCGCGTCTATCCTCCCAACATCAGTAGGATCAAAGACTATGCTCGTCATTTAGGAGTAGACCCTCTGGAATTGATTAAGCTTGTGATTATAGACAATAAATTCATCAGACTTCAAATTAATTCTGACATAAAAATCCAATTTCACACTGCAACGGCTCTTCTGACGCGATGGGACACTTTGACTAATGAGCAGTTGCTTCAGATTGAAGGAATTGTCACTGGAAGGGCCGTTACCTTCGAGGAGAGGCACGTGGAATGATCCCCTAACCCTCACCTCCGGCCAAGAGTTGGCACGGAATCCGTGTGACCTTGATATGGGATCATCTTTGCACCGTCCCCAACTCTTCCAAAACTCCCCTCGATCTGCCTTGGACATCTGAAAACAATCTGCTCTCTTTCAGCTCTAGGGTTACCCCTTCATTGTACCTTTAGCACACCGCACCCAGAATAACTGCTCCGTAAGCCATAATCTAATCCAATACATTAAGAAATATGAACAACCCCTTAACATAAAGGAATATTCTTGTTGACTTAAGGTCCCGTGCTATGGTATAAGCGTACCAGGTTAGTGGCCACTGTAAGACCTGATTCCATGCAGTTCTCGTCGCAAGCGGCCCGATAAATGTACGAGGGATCATACATGAAATTCTCCCACCATATACACCTTGTCGTCTTACTTGGGATAGTTGTCACTTTGCTGTTCACCGGCAGTTATTCCCTCGCCCAGGAGCTTCAACCCCCGTTCATGGCGCCCACACAGCCATCTCTGTGCTACGGCAGGTTCTATCTCCAGGCCGGCGCCAAGTATCGCAACGTTGATGCCGTCAGGTTTGACGTCCAAGCTGGACCGAACTCAATCACCGTGGACCCAGGCACCGTCCCTTTCGGGCCGACGACAGCCGGCAATTTTGGGGTAGGGACAGGAGTACCAGGCTTTACGGGCTTTACGGGCGTGGTGGGCGCTCCTGCAAACACTTTTACCTACGACAACGGCCAAATAAGCGGAGATGTGATACCACCTAACCCTCCGAACGACAGCATACCGCCAGCAATTGCCGTCACATGTACCACAGCCCCCACGCCCCCCTCGGGCTATTGCAACAGAGATTTTTCCTGGACCGACTTTCCTGTGCAAACGTTTCCTAACACCGGTCTCGGTACTGGGCCGGTTATGGGGCGATTCATAATAGTTGTATCCGGAACAGGAACGTGCTGCGACGGACAAAACGTTCCAGAGTCCGAAGGCAGCTTTATCATAGATGATCCTACGACTCAGGTGAACAATCTTAGCAATATGTCCTTGACGACTCAGGTGACTTTCTCGAAGGCCATTGACAGCTTGGTCTTTACGCTGGGTTCCAACCCTGACATTAATCGGGTGTTTGAGTCACCAGTTTGGGGACCGAGCATAGAGGCCGGATACCAGTGGTCAAACTATTTTGATCTCTTCTTCGGTTTCTTCTGGTTCAGGA
Source organism: uncultured delta proteobacterium (assembly GCA_963789265.1). Taxonomy (GTDB): domain Bacteria; phylum Desulfobacterota; class Desulfomonilia; order Desulfomonilales; family Desulfomonilaceae; genus CAWBBA01. The sequence goes on from CAWBKB010000003.1 coordinate 338,703, forward strand.
CAACCAATTCAATAACACTGTCCGATACTATTCAAAGCCAGCCGGGGAAAGTGGTGATCCATGATACCTACCCCTTTGTCTCGGATGATACTGCCGCATGGCCAGTGTCGTTGGGCGCTTTTCAATCGTCGGATTCGATCAACTTGAAGTCATCTGCCACCCAAAATTATCACATCGCTACCAATAGACCTCTTGTCGGCATATTCCCCAATCGTCAATTCACTACTCAATCGAACGCAGGGGGCGCTCCTGAAAACATTCAGGAAAACATCACCAATTCGGCTGAAATAAGCGTTATTGAAAACAGATACGGCGGCAGAAGCTGGTTCCCGCTATATGGGATGGGCCGAATAGGCGTTACAATGGGGGCTGCTGTTATCCCTGTCCATTACAATATTTCCGCCTCCAGGACCTACGTTGCCGCCGAAACTTCGGACGTACTTGGGGTGACTGCAGGACAGGTTCTTTTCGCCGAAACTGCCACTTACGATGACTGGCTTCCTCATTACGGGTTGTTTGTGGGTGGAGACCTGTCAATCGGCGGAACCGGGTATTACCTGAATGGTTCTGTAGACTACACGTGGGCCAATGCGCAGAGCTACGAACTTATTGGGATAAGGACGTCATTCAATCCGGGAGGTTTTACGACGGGCATAGCCGGCGGTATCTTATTCTAGTAATTGAGAAATAGGCTTGGAAAGGGGCGACTCAGGGGTCGCCCCTTTCATTTTGAAGGACAGATTTAGAGTACTGCCAAGCTAATAGATTCTAAGTTCAAGATGATGATCGGGTTTAATTTCAGCCGACCTCTAATTCCGAGGCTCAAGCACTTCTGAATGCTGCTTATGAGCGTTCCAATTGTCCGGTCTCTAGAAGATGCTTGTTGTAGTCAGACTCGCTCATCGGGCATTCCAAGAGATCCTTTGTCTCTTTGAGCGACTGAAGCTTGAGCTGTCTTGTCATGCTTTTCAAGTTATCGGGGCCGATGTCTTTGTATTTGGCGCTATGAGACACAAACGTCTTGATCCCTGATTCTTGTCCCTTATATTCATGGTAGAAGTATATGTGATCCTTGGATTTATCACGCCTAAAGCCCTTAGCAGAAAGACTCACCTCAGCGGCCTTGCGATCAACTTTCACTGCTAGACCTCGACAAATCTTTGCACGAAGAGTTGTTTCAGTTCCTTAGCTCGCTTCAAAGCCCGAGTCGTGTCTAACGATTTGTAATGGTTGTAAAAGCGCACTAGGAGCAATTTGAATTCCTGTATGGCCGCTTCCTTACTTTCGCCGATCGCGTAAATGTCCAAACGATCATTTTCAGCAAACCAGAGTTCTTCGCCTCGGCTCATCCTTATGGCGACGGGCCTCACTGCTCGCAGTCTAATTCCTTCGCCAACAAAGTCTGATTGAGGCACGTTGAATTCCTTGTCGAGCCTACTTTGAAGTTCTTCCCGCGATGGGCTCCAGGAGGACGATGACTCGGGTGCAGAGCGGTACCCAAGTTTCCGCACCTCTTCGTTCATGTCCTCATCATACGGACTTATTCCAAGCGCAGGACTAGCCATTATTCCGCCTCGTCACCCTTAATATAGTTCTGATAGTTTTCAGTAATAAGTGCATTAAAGAGATCCGCAGACTGGTCATGAGCCTTATTTAGGTAATCCTGGACCCCCGACAGGTCGAGTTCTCCCACATTAGCGTGGTAAAAATCAAGCAAGATTGCCTCTTGGCCTGTTTGGTTGTTAGTAATTGACTCTATATGAGTGGTCATTTTCGCACCTTCTGTTGGCACAACGAAGGTCATAAACAGGCTTTCAAACTTGCCCGGCAGCAGTCCCCAAAGATTTTCACCTAGAGCAAAGAAATATTCAAGTGGGACCAAGCCTTCCTCTCTCACAAAGGGAATAATATTGATGTGCCGCAATCCAACCCCGTTAAGGGTCTTGACCGGGATGATGCTTCTGAACAGCTCTACCAAATTTACGCATTCTGCTCTAAAAACGTCAAAGCCAGGGTAAGCCCGCGAGTAGTGGCCAAATCTATTGAGGGATAGAATGACCCCGGCGCTACCATCGGCCTTTTCAAAGCGATATGGTTCATACGCCAGTAGCATCCCTGGTTGAACGACGGGCACGATCAAGTTAGGATACTCGCCCCTCAACTTGTCCTGAATTTCATGGCGCCGACACTCAATGGCCGTTTCTGCCGGAAATGTGAACTCGAAAACCACTTCCGCAAGCGGAGAGTTAGGGTGTCTCTCGTCGGGAACCTGACGCATAGAAATTTCTTCCCGCGCAATATACTCTGCCGAAACTCACAGCTTCAATATATACCGAGTGTTTTTTGAGGCGTCAAGGACGCCCGCTTGATCGTGCGGACTCCAATGCACTTAAGTGGCTCGTCGTTTCATACGCGCGCACTTGCTCGAAAGCAAGAAATAAGATCGTCCCCTGCCCAGACTAAGGATGCCTAAGATAATCACTGGAAATTATGACTGATAATATTTATTGTGGCAATTAATACTCGGGGCAGAGTCAGGGAAAAACCGGACATGCGTGTGTGTCTCTGTGTGCATACGCGCCCACGCGCGCGGGATTCCTTACGGGCCGCAAAATAAAATGCGCTTCGATTTCAAATAAACGGGTGCTCAAAATATAAAGAGCGCCGGTCATTGATGCGGACCTTTAGCGGTTCGTAGGGGTATCTAACTGGTCAAAAAATGATTTTCATTTCCGGTGTGAAGTCTGGTCCGCGTTCATTTGTCTGTGGTCATGCGTCCTCGCGTGCGTGCATACAATATCCATTAGATGCCACAAAAATCCGGCGTGCTGTATTCGCCATTACACGGGGACCATGTGTCACGACGCTTAAATATCCGACCCGCGTACGCACGTGCTTGAGCATCCCCGCTCGCACGCCTGCGCGTGTACGCGCGCGACCGGGGGATGACGGCAGATAATTATTCTCCTGGGATAAAAACCTGTATTCTGTTCGTGTCTCTCTGCCCTTTTGCTCTCACGTGCGCACGTTCTCCATATATTGGCCGAAAAATGAGACCGGCTCCAATTTCAAATAAACGGATGGGGAGGCGCGAGGGAAGTTAAACATCAAATCTACGTGTGCACACACGCGACGACTTCGCAAAAAACACGTCCTCTCTCGGAGTAGTTCTCTAAGAGCGCCCACGTTTCAAATCTATTCGCAAGATCATTTCGTCATTAAAAATGACCTCATGATACCATTCCAGGGCATGCACCAAACCATCGCAATTCTCGAAGCGAGCATTTTCCACATGATTCTTTTCCGTCCCCACCGCAAGATTTGCACTCCCTGCCGACAGCACGTTTTATCTCGGTTTTGGTTGATTTGCGGCATTTTCGGGCTGTGTTATGGGGGTAGAGATTGCAGGCCGTCCCGTCCACGAGGGTATGCCCTCCGCAGTCTTCGCGGCTGGGGTGTTTGCCAAAGCATTCGTGGCAGAAGCGGAGAATTGCCCTGGTGTAAACAGGCTTGGGCGTAGCGTTTCTCTTACCCTCTGCTCGTCGGCGCTGAAGTTCCTCTTTTGAGAGGTGAGACCATCCGGGAATTTTGGTTCCCTGTCGCGGAATCTGTTCTGAAATCTGCTCAAAATTTCCATTTTCAGATCGGGGTAATGGTTTTGGTAGGGCGTGCATGTTTTCGACCCTCTTTTCCAAAAATTCATGTTGTAAAGTCATCTCGCACCTCGAAAGCTCGCTGTGTCATGAATACGGTGGATGCGGTGGATATCACCATAAGGTATTGGTATTGCATAGTATCTCCGTCCACCTGGGCTGGTGGATACCGGTGGATATTGCTTGCACCGAATTTCGATATCCACTCCATCCATCCCATATCCACCGGGGGTAGTGGATATATAAGACATTATTATTATTTATTATTAAGGCCATATCCACCATATCCACCGCTGTCTACACCTTTCACATTTGCCTAAGTGGAATCTCCCCTTGGGCAGGGTCTGTGTCTCGGGCCTGCCTCCAAGGTTCCCCGTAAGTATCGTCGTCTGGGGGCAAGGCATACTTCCCGTGCCCTTGTTTGATTACTTCCCCAGCCTCCACCATCTTGGTTAAGAGATTATGTACTGCCGTAATGCCCTTGCCTGAGCGTTCCGCTATTTTCGTCGGCGTTAACGCTTCTCCCGCCTCCCTAAGAATGTTTCTGATTTCCCGCCGTTCCCTGCTCAGTTTCACATCGTCTGCGTTACCGCCATACAGCCATAAGCGGCAGTCTTTATCGAATGTCAAAGAGATGCTTCCTTTCTCCAGGTCTCTCCCCTCGAAATAGAGAACGGCGTCAAGATTCTCCATAGACTCCCTCTGCAAAACAAACCACGAATCAGCACACCCCGAAATTCCACGAGTCCCGCTGATTTCATCCATGACGTTCTCGGCCTTGGCTTTGGTCGTGTGATGAATCATGACTATGGCGATTTCATATTGTCCGGCCAACTGCTGAAGAGGTGAAAGGTCCTCATAATCCGCCTGGTAGGAATTCGACGTCTTGATACGGGTCGGTCTCACCTTTGCTAACGTGTCAAAAATCACTAGACGAATGTCAGGACTATCTATCAGTTTCCTGTGAAGGAGATCCAAGCCGCCGTCATTGAGTCGCGGCCACCTATCGTAATAGAAGGCATTATCTGGTGCTTTGCCTTTGCACATGGGCTTCAACCTGTGTTGAAAACGTCTTGGATTATCCTCTAGCGCCGCGTGCAGGACGGTTCCAGGGTCACAAGGGTAATGGCCCAGTGCTTTACTCCCTTGGGCCTTTGCCAGTGCGATATTCTGCGCAAACCAACTTTTCCCGGCTTTAGGAGCGCCCGCGAGAATCGTCAACCCCTCGGGTAAAAGCCCATTAATTATCCACCTTGGAGGGGGTAACTCTTTTGCGAGCAGTTCAGCAAAGCTTATCCCCAGCGGCATGACGGCCTTTGATTCTTTCGGAGTCTTGCCGGGGGGATATTTGGAGACGCTTCGCGCGATGCTCTGTACTTCCCGGTCCGGCAAAGGGGGCTTGCATCGGCGGGAGTTAATAGCTGTCAGGGTTGGCAAAAACTCTTCAAACTCTAGGCCGATATTTCGCAGTTTCCCGGCCTGGGATGTCAAATAAGCATTGCGACTTCCGTCCAGGACGGTGCTTTGATTTTCTTTAATCTCGCTTAGTTCGGTGACATCCGCGTTTTTTGGTTCGCCAGGATCTACCCCCAAGGCCGCGAAAATCTCGTGAGCCGAGTAAGGCGGATGCGATGTTGTACGGTCTACAAGCTCGCATAGGAAAGGGTCACGCTTGTTGTGGTAAAAACCTGGTACGCGCATGACCCGGTTTAAGTCTTTCGTGATATGAGGGTCACCCTTGAACTTTTCACAAAGCGCTGTTTGTGCCGCTCCAAAAAGCTTTTTGTCCACTGGGAAATCTTTGACAAGCCAAAAGCATTGATACCTTGGCTTTTCGTCCGGTCCTGGTGAGGTTTGCGTAATCAGGTGTGGCTTGACCCCCCATTCAAGAACTGGTTCGAGGGGGCTCCCGTCCAGGTCGAGAAACACGGCGCGAACAGCCGTTACATTTTCCTCGCTTCGGCCATTCAGGTCACCGGCATTGACCATCACGAAAATGCCCGCCCCCTTTCGGTTTTCGGCTTTCAGTGTGCTTTGGCACTCGGTAAGCGTTCCCGAAAAGTGCTGAGGGATTACCCGTCCTTTTTTCTGATCGTCATAGGTCTGCAAGGTAACCACGGGATCATCTTCCCAGGTGAGCTTTGCGAGAAAGGTATATGCGTCGGCAAGGTTGACTTGTTCAGCCTTGACTTTTTTGGCCGCGTTCACTAGTCTTGCACGTGACATAACATATTTCCTTGAATCGCCCGGCGGGTGTACCAGACCTCGGGCTTTCGTTATTTGGGGCCTCGATTTGAGCCTTCAATTGGGCGTGATTTAGAAAGATTTTCCAGGTCGTTCCCCTCATTTGCTGGCCTCCCCTGGAGCCTGCCTCATTGCCTTTTCGTAATCTTCCACGTCGGCAAGTCGGAAACGTACGAGCGGGCGAGCCCCTCTGCCAGCACTCAGATCAACCCAGGGGATCAATCCATGTTGGCGCAATCTGTCCACGGTCCGGGTTGAGGCGTTCCACCGCTTCGCCAGATCCTCACGTGTAAGGTGTTGGTCGTTAGTCATATCGTGCCTCCTATTAGTGGTCTATGAACCTGGGGGGCACTTTAGGCAGAGCACGGAAGGCGTAATATCCGTGTTAGAGCTGGACTAACGTTTTTGAGGCGTATTCAGAATAAAAATAGCTGCTTATATCTGAGAATTTGGAGATAAGAGTTTGGAGGACTGATGTTTTTTTTGGGGAGGGGATCTTATGAGTTTGGGGGGCGGCCCGGCTTTTTCTTTTGGATATCTCTGATCCTTTGCCTTACCCAGCTTTCCGCATGAGGGATCTCAAATTGACCCGTATTATCCGGTACAAGATATCGTACCCAATCATATTTATCTGCCTCAAAGAAATAGGGTTTGTCCGTACTGAGTGCCCAGTGAATTACTTCGGCCAGTTTCTTATCGGTGATATTTCGAGGCTGCTTCTTTTTCTTTATTTTCTCCATCAGCTTGGTGACGCGTTCAATATCTCTGTCTCTCGGTGTTCTCTTGGTCTTGAGCTTAATCGCGTGATCTTTCCGCTCTAGTTTCTTTACGTCCATCGACTTGAACAGACAACCGTGCAACGGCCCGTAATTAAAAAGTGAAGCACTCCGGGACAAGGCTTCCTCAGACCTAAGTTGTATTCCGTCTTTCTTATCTAAATGATAGATGGGTAATCTCATCTTTCGGACGCGTAATTCTAAATCAACCAGGGCCATCTTCCACTTTTCCATAACCTCGTCAGGAGAAATCCACTCCGAGGTCACATGAAGTTCAGCGGCATTCTTGATGATAGACGATTCTTGCTTCCCCCTTATGGCCTTCACGTGTTCCAGTTTCTCGTAAAATTGGACATGCTCTAATTTGCACCACCACCATTGAGGGATGGAAAACCAGATGTTTGGCAGATCGTTAATGTAAGCTTTGGAGTGATAGCGAATCCACCAGTCCGGATCTTGGTTGAATTGCTGAAGGTCATAGTACGAAGAGATCTTTTCATTTATCGGTTCCATACAGCCGGTTTGTTTGCTCCAGAGGTGGACCGGCACGTTATATGACATACTCACAAGATCTTTCGCAGTGGTCTTCCATACTGCCAGTAATTTAGCGCCGGATATCCATCCTTCTTCCGGATTATGTGAGGTATCATACTCTTGTAGGAGCAGGGCATGTTGACAAATAGTTCCACTGGACACTTCGTATTGGAGCCCGAGAGGGGCCAACAATTCAATTGAGACCTCTTGAAATTTCTTGAGATCTTCAGGAATAGATCCGTTGTCCATGAACAGGAGAGCAAGATCAGAGGGAGGAGATTGCAAGCGGGCCACCAAGGAATCTATCGAGTTCATTTGCGTCGTCCCTCCATTTTTGCTTTGGCGGCATCCTGAGCACGGCTGACGGCTTCAAATGCGGATTTCTGACTGTCTGGTGACAGGTGGCTGTATCGCTCTGTCATACTCATACTTTTATGTCCAAGGCATTTGGATACGGTGTAAAGCGGTACGCCCTCCATAACCGCCCAGGATGCGAAACTGTGGCGCAAACTATGGAAAGAGATTTTTTCTCTGGGGTCAGATATGCCTTTGTTCAGACCTGACTCAGCAACTACATCAGTGAAGACCTTGCTTAACCATTGGACCGGTTCGCCTTTTCGCGTTTTGAAGAGCACGTCATCAGGTTCACCTGGAGGCAATTCGTCCAGAACTTCTCTGATTTGATCTGTGATAAAAACTGGCCGTGATTCATTATTCTTAGCGTCCATGACATACAGAATTCCACGGGATTGATCCACATTGGACCATTTGAGAGCGAAGATTTCTCCTAAACGCATCCCTGAATACAGTGATAATTTCGCTATTAGTGCAAGCTGGGAGCTGCGTTTTTTCAACGCCGTAAGCAATAGGTCTGCTTCTGCGCGGGTCAGGAAGCGTTGACGTCGGTTATTTGGGGTCGGGAAGGTAACGCTATCACAAGGATTTGGACCGCTCCACAAACCCCATTGAACGGCTTTGTTGTATGCTTGCCGAACTAGGCACAACACTTGCCGGACGGTTGCCTCACGCCGGTTCTTGTCTCTCATATCTTTCTTTACACGCTCTATGTCCAGAGGGGCAATCTCTTGTAGGGCCTTGTTGGCGAATCGCGATTCAAGCCAATTTTTGTACCGCGACTTGTCGTCACGTAGGCGGCTCTTGTTCTCTTCTGCCCACGGTAAATAATACTTATCCATTAGGGTGCCAAAGGTGAGCTTGTCGGCTTTCCGCTGAGACTTTGGCTTGTATTCGCCAGACCGGTCTTGCTCCAAGAGTTCATAGCGCCGCCGCTGTGCAGCTTCCGGGGTCCACCCTTCCGAAGCCCAGCCGCATCGTTCCCATTGAAGCTTACCTGTCTTACCATCCTTGAAGTTCACCCAATAGCAGCGGTCCGGGCGCTGACGCCACTTTCTGATAGTGCTTTCCGAATAGTAAACCCCGGTAAATTTCTTGACGGATACCTTGGCGGCCATGACCATCACCTCTCGCAGTACTTCTTGTTTCCATTCCGTAGGTCCCCAGGGTTAACTGAGGGATAACCTGAGTCTGGAATTTTGGGGGCCGTTACGTCTACTTGAGTCAGGCAAGTTATCGCGATAAGGCATTGAAGTCAAGGACTTTTGACATTATCAGGAGAGTTGTGTCATCTTGAGGCTAAGTGGTTAAAAACGGATTCCTAATCCGCAGGTCGCAAGTTCGATCCTTGCCGGGGGTACCAGAAAAGTCAAAAGCTTTTATCTCCGTTGAATATGTGTGGGGAACATACCGGGCCGTTTCGGTGTCAGAGCAATCAGTCTGTGATCAGCTACGTGCCCGCGGAATTGTAAGACGGCAGCATGATTCATATTAGTAAGCGTAGGGTACGCGGAGGAGTCGGTAGTGAATGGGGAAACAGAAAGCAACTGTCCGACTCACGCTGGTCTAGCTGTGAGCGCTCTCCGGAAGAACGTCAGAGGTCAAGTCTTGACCGCATCCGACACTGAGTTCGAGAAAGTGGCCCTTGATATTTGGAACAAATATGGACCTATTAAACGCCGGCCTCAATTGATTGTTCGGGCACTTAACGAAGAAGACGTTGTCGAGACGGTCAAGTTCGCAAGAGCCAAAAAACTGAAAGTTACAGTGCGCGGAGGTGGACACCACTGGAGCAATTCTTCTCTGCGCAATAGCGGCGTGATGATCGACCTGACCAATCTCAATAAGGTCATTTCTATAGATGCAAAGTCGTATAAGGCTGTGGTTCAGCCGGTCATCAGCAATCGGGAAATCCAGTCTCACCTGAATGCTCAAAATTTATCCTATCCCAGCGGGCATTGTCCTCCTGTTAAATTGAGTGGTTATCTGCTCAGTGGAGGAATGTCATGGAATCAGGGTGTATGGGGACCTGGAATTGGCAGCGTCGAAGCAGTTGAATTAGTAACCCCCGATGGAGAGCTAATTACTGCCAACAAAGATCAAAACACCGATTACTATTGGGCCGCGCGGGGAGCCGGACCGGCCTTCTTTGGCGTGGCAACGCGATACCACCTTAAGCTCTATGATTTGCCGAGAGCTATTGCATGCAGCTATCATTATTATCCAATCGGCGAAGTGGCCGCTGTCGCCCAATGGCTTGAATCCATAGCAAGCACATTGGCACCCAATATCGAATTGAGTTTATTCTTGCTAACGGCGCCGGCTGAGCTTGCGGAAAAATGCAAGGCGGATGCTGGCAAGGTTTGCATGGTGGCGGCGACGATTTTCGCTGATTCAACGGCTGAAGTTAAGTCATCCCTCAAACCTCTCGACGATTGTCCGGTCGCTGCGAAATGCCTCTCCAAGACAAACGCAAAGCCTTACGACTTTGAGGCCCTGTTTGATGCATCCGGAGGTCTGTGGCCTGCCGATCACCGCAACCATGTCGAAGCGATGTTCTCCGAGTCCAACCTTGCCGATATGTTTGATGCGCTCAGCGATCATTTCTTGCGGACGCCGTCACCGACCACTATCATCATGTTTGCAATCTTTACCGGGCCCAACATTCCCGCTCCACTTACCGATGCTGCATTCTCAATGAGCGCCCATTATTATGGGGGACCATGGACCATGTGGACGAAAGCGGAGGATGACGAAGCCAACACGCGATGGCACGAGAAATGCCTGGATTTGCTTAAGCCGTTTGTCACCGGGCATTACATCGGCGAAACGGACACGGTAAAGTATCCGGACCACGTCAAGGCATCGTACACCGAGAGCAAGTGGAATCGCCTCGAAGAGTTGCGAAAGAAATATGATCCAGATGGAGTGTTCTTCAATTATTCAAATGGGGTGAGCTGAGAACAACCGGGCTCCTTAATTGATGTGTGGCGCACGTATGCGCACCAGGAATTGTTTGAATGGTCTACCAAATTTTTTTATGGATCCGGTTTAATTTGATGAACAGGGTCCCGAAGCAACATAAGAATTCCACAATTAGTGCTGCGCCGATAGGGAGGACCGAGTCGACACCTCGATCGGGACTAATTCCGAATATTCTTCCATTTTTTCTGTCAGTTACAGCGGCGGAGTGTGTGGTAACGGTGGGTTAGGGATCCAGGAAGCTTCTGATCATCTGAGAACCACCTCAGTCATACAAAGTAGCGCTTCACAGCGTGACCAACTTTTCAGAGGAGGTATCGTTATGGCCGGTGCGAGCTGCGCGATCCGAGGAACGTTCTTCGACTTTATCGATGACCCGTGGAAGCACATTGGACACGAGCCGGAGTCGGCCCGCTTTACTCGCGATGGGCTGCTCGTCGTCAAGAATGGAATTATCGAGGATTTTGGCACATTCGCCGACGTCTCGCGGCGACACCCAGACCTGCCGGTCACCCACCTTCAAAACCGGCTGATTCTCCCAGGGCTCATCGACGGGCACATCCACTTTCCGCAGTTGCGCGTCCTCGGGGCCTACGGCGCCCAGTTGCTGGATTGGCTGCAAACCTGGATCTTCCCAGAAGAAGAGAAATACAAGGATCGGGACTACGCGCGCGGCGCTGCACGGTATTTCTTCGACGCCCTGCTCGCCGGGGGCACGACAACCTGCCTGGCATTCACCACCAGCAGCCCGGTATCGACGGAGGAGTTCTTCGACGAGGCCGCCCGCCGCGACATGCGTGTGATCGCGGGCCTGACCGGCATCGACCGTTTCGCTCCCGAGGGCACCGTGATTACGCCGGATTATTTCTACCGAGAGTCCCAGCGATTGATCGAGCGCTACCACCGAAAAGGCCGCAACCTTTACGCGATTACCCCGCGCTTCGCGGTGGGTTGCACGGACGAAATGATGGAACGCTGTAGGCAGTTGAAGGAGGAGCACGACGACTGCTGGATCAACACGCACATCTCCGAGAACCCGTCTGAGCTTCGCACTTCGCGCCAATACTATCCCGATTGCAACGACTACACGAGCGTTCACGAAAAACACGGGTTGCTGGGACCTAAATTCACAGCGGGCCACGGGATCTGGCTCTCCAATGACGAATTGCGACGCTTCTCAAAGGCGGGCGCGACCGTTGCGTTTTGTCCACTTTCGAACCTGTTCCTCGGCAGCGGTCTCTTCCGCCTGGGCCGGGCCACAGACCCCGAGCACCCCGTCCGTATCACCGTGGGCAGCGATATTGGCGGGGGCAACGCGTTCACCATCATTCGGGTGCTCGAGGAGGCTTACAAGGTCGGCATGTGCAACAACACTATGCTGGACGGTTCCGTTAACCCTCGCGAGCAGGACATCGCGGAGGCTGATCGCAACAAGCTGTCGCCCTACCGGGCATTTTACCTCGCCACCTTGGGCGGCGCCCATGCCCTCTACCTCGACGACATGCTGGGCAACTTCGACAAGGGCAAGGAGGCCGATTTCGTAGCCATCGACTGGAACGCGGGTCAGTTGGCAATGAGCTGGCACCAGTCGCTCATCGTGGAAGGCGCCAGCCCCGAGACCGTAGAGCAAGCGGCCCAACTCCTGTTCGGTGTCATGACGGTCGGCGACGATCGCAACATCGACGAGACGTGGGTCGCCGGAAAGCGCGCCTACAAGAAAGCTGTTGAGGCAGCGCAGGCGTAAGTCCAGGGCCGCCGGATCGAGGCCCCTGGCGCTTTGCGTGACAGGCACGGTCAAATGCCTTAAACATAAGGAGGTCAAGCTTGGAAGTGCGTGTCTCTCGGGCTTCCGCGGTTGTGGTGCAACGGGTTCCCGTTGCCCTCGCGGATTGGTTCATGGAATGGCAACGGGGCGTCACCGGCGCTGCCGAGGGCTTTGCCGGTTATCGCGACACCGACATCTACCCCCCGGCTGACAGCCAGCGGGGCGAGTGGGTGGTGGTGATCCATTTCGTCGATGAGAAGTCGCTGCAGGAGTGGCTGGGCTCGTCAGTCCGGGCGCAGTGGGTGGAGAAGCTGCGGGCGCAGGTCGGGGACTTTGAACTCAAGGCGCTGCCGGGCGGTTTCGGCCCCTGGTTTGCGGGCCTCGCTCACGGCGAAGAAGGAGCCCCTCCGCCGTCCTGGAAGATGGCCCTCACGGTGCTTCTTAGCCTCTATCCCACGGTCATGGTGCTCACCCTCTTTCCGGGGCCGTACATGCAGCCCCTGGGACTGGCCTGGGCCATGCTGATCAGCAACGTCCTGAGCGTGTGCATTCTCCAGTGGGCGGTGATGCCGGTGCTGAACTCCCTGCTCGCGAGTTGGCTCAAGGCAAACTCGGAGCAACAGAGGGCATTCTCAATCGGCGGACTTTTCCTGATCCTTGCCCTATTGGCGGGGTTGGCTCTTCTGTTCCGTCGAGTGACGGGCTAGCAGGGCCACGAGTGATGCATCTGTCATGATGCTCTGATGATTGCCAAGGCCTGAGGCGTGATGCACTCTCAGGCAAACGGACGAACCAAACAAATATAGCGGGGCACTTGCGGAAAGCGTCCCGGCTTGTCATCCCACAGGACATCGTATGACGGGCACCGATCCACGTGGATGACGGCGCGAACGCTTTCTGCCAGCCACTCTCCTGCTAATAAGGCAGGAATGCTTTACCTTGATGGAGGTATCCGAAGATGGATCTCAACACGGTTTCTGATCTAGCTCGTCCCTTGACCAGGGATGAAATACCCAACTGGTGCGACGGGGACGCCTGGCTTGGGGGCGGAACGTGGCTTTTCTCTGAACCGCAGCCTGAAGTGCGTCGACTCGTCGATTTGGATGGGCTTCGCTGGGAACCGCTGCAAGTCAATGAGACAGGTCTCACAATTGCCGCCACGTGCAAAATCGCCCAGCTCTACGGCCTGGCTGTGCCCGCAGAATGGAGCGCGACGCCTCTGATCCGGCAGTGCTGCCAGTCGCTGCTGGCATCGTTCAAGATCTGGAACACTGCTACTGTGGGCGGTAACATCTGCATGTCCCTGCCGGCCGGCGCGCTAATCTCCCTGACCGCGGCTCTCGAAGGCGTTTGCACGATCTGGCAGCGCGGCGGCGGCGAGCGCCGTGTGGGGGTCGTCGACTTCGTTACCGGCGTTAACGAGAATATACTCGAGCCGGGCGATCTGCTTCGCAGCATCGAATTGCCGGCATCTGCCCTTCAGAAGCGAACCAGCTTTCGCCGAATGTCGCTGACTCACTTGGGCCGGTCTTCGGTGCTGCTGATCGCCACCTCGGCCCCTGCCGAAGGCAATATGACGCTGACGATCACCGCTGCTACGGTGAGACCAGTTCAGATCGAGTTTCCCGGGATCCCCGCTGCAGATCAACTTCGAAGCAAGCTTTGCGAAGCTATCCCGGATGCTTTGTACCTGGATGACGTTCACGGGACGCCTGCTTACCGCAAACATATGACATTCTATTTCGCCGAAGAGATCCGCAGTGAACTCTCGGCCGGGGGTGGCTCATGATTTATCACATCAACGGCAGGACATTCTCCAAGGAACCGCGGCCCGGGCAGTGCCTGCGCACCTTCCTGCGCGACCTGGGGTGGCTCGGAGTCAAGAAGGGATGCGATGCGGGCGATTGCGGAGCGTGCACAGTCTGGCTCGATGGCGTTCCCGTCCACAGTTGCCTGGTGCCGGCATTTCGCGCCGCGGGCCGACAGGTGACGACAATCGAGGGATTGGCCGCCGATGGGGAACTCCATCCCGTGCAGCAGGCGTTTATCGATGCACAGGGTTTCCAGTGTGGTTTCTGTACGGCAGGACTAACCATGACCGCGGCCAGCCTCAGCGAGGAAGACCGCAAAGACCTGCCTCGCATGCTCAAGGGTAATCTCTGCCGCTGTACCGGATACCACTCGATCGAGGATGCAATCCGCGGGATCAAGTCGATTGAGGAACCGCAGCCGGGGGAGGCCTTCGGCAGCAGGGTCGCTGCGCCGGCATCCGCAGCAATTGTCATGGGAAAGGAGCGGTACACCCTTGATGTGCACATGGACGAACTGCTGCACCTGAAACTTCTCCGGTCACCTCACGCGCACGCGCGAATTCTGTCCATTCGCAAGGAGCGCTCCATGGCGGTGCCCGGCGTCCAAGCGGTCTTCACGTGGGAAGATGTCCCGCGGCGGCTGTTTACCCGGGCCAATCACGACGATTATCACTCCGATCCCAACGACACGTACATTCTCGACAACGTGGTCCGTCACGTGGGTCAGAGCGTCGCGGCTGTGGTGGCGGACAGCGTGGGGGCTGCGGAAGAAGGGTGCCGCCGTCTGGAGGTGGAATATCAATTGCTGCCGGCCGTCTTCGATCCCGATGAAGCGATGAACGTCGGTGCACCTATTCTGCACGACAAGGGTGCGGAGTCCCGTATCCAGCGTCCGGGCCGAAATATCTTGCTCGAACTCCACGGCGGCGTCGGCGATGTCGAAGCCGCTTTCGCGCAGGCGGATGTCGTCCATGAAGCGACCTATTCAACCCCCGCGCTCAGCATGCTCATCTCGAAACGCACTGCACAACCACGTGGATCGACGAAGACCAGCGCCTGAACGTCCGAACCAGCACACAGACCCCTTTTCTTACCAAGGCAAAACTTTGCTATCTATTCGGCCTCTATCCGGACAGCGTACGCGTGTTCTGCGAGCGAGTGGGCGGAGCCTTTGGCGCGAAGCAGGAAATGGTGACAGAGGATATTTGCACCCTCGCCACGATCAAGACAGGCAGGCCGGTCCGGTTGGAGTATACCAGGGAGGAGCAATTCTTCGGCGCCACGACTCGGCATCCGATGAAGATCCAAGTGAAGGTCGGAGCTAAACGCGACGGCACGCTGACCGCTCTCCAGTTACGAATCGTTTCCAACACGGGCGCCTATGGCACGCACGGCGGTTCCGTGCTCTTCCATTCCACGGGCGAATCGGTGGTGGTTTACCATTGCCCGAACAAGAAGATCGACGCCTACGCTGTTTACACAAACACAGTCCCTGCCGGGGCATTCCGCGGGTACGGGCTGTCGCAGACCATTTTTGCGGTCGAGTCGGCGATGGACGAACTAGCCCAGGGCTTGAACATGGATCCCATCGAGTTCCGACATCGCAACGTCATACGTCCTGGCGATCCGATGACGTCGCTGGGCGAGGAGCCACACGACTTGGATTACGGAAGCTATGGACTGGACCAGTGCCTCGATCTCGTACGCGACGCTCTCGCCAGAGGTAGTGAGCTATCCGACCCCGAGGGAGACGAGTGGCTTGCAGGGAAGGGTGTCGCATTGGCAATGATTGCTTGTACGCCGCCCCTCGAGCATCGTTCCGAGGCGCGTCTCAGCCTTGAGGCGGACGGCAAGTACCGCCTGACAATCGGATCGCCGGAATTCGGCAACGGTTCAACCACGGTCCGCCACCAGATCGTCGCCACGGTTCTCGGCACTACCCTGGAGAGCGTGTTTTCAATCCAGTCGGACACCGACCGCGCGGGCTATGACACCGGGCCGTTCGGCAGCGCCGGAACCACCGTGGCCGGAAAGGCGGTGCACCAGGCGGCAGAATCGCTCCGGGACAGCATATTGGATTTCGCAGCCCGGCATTGCGGTACCAGCCGCGATAAATGCCGGCTGGAATCGGACGCGGTGGTTTGCGATGGCACCCGAATCGGGCTGGTGGATCTTCACAACGCGGCACGGCAGGCGGGGCAGTATCTGCGAGTCGTGCGCAAAGCCTATGGAACCCCGCGCACCGTGGGTTTCAACGTGCATGGTTTCCGGATAGCAGTCCATCGAGTTACCGGGGAAATCAAGATCCTCCAGAGCGTTCAAGCAGTCGATGCCGGCGTTGTGATCAATCCGCGGCAGCTCCTAGGGCAAGTCGAAGGCGGTATTGCCCAAGGATTGGGATGGGCCCTTTACGAAAAACTGGTTTTCGACCAGGAGGGACGAGTCGTAAACCCGACATTCAGGCAGTACCGCATACCGGCTTATGCCGACGTCCCACGCAGCGAGGTCTATTTTGCCCGGACAACGGATGTCTTCGGCCCCTTGGGTGCAAAAAGCATGAGCGAAGCGCCGATTAATCCAGTAGCCCCCGCGCTGGCTAATGCTCTGGCCGACGCCACCGGTATCCGCTTTCGTGATCTTCCCCTGGCACCCGATCGCATTTACCGGGTCATCTTCGAGAACCACCCACCGCCCCGCGACGGTGAGCACGATTAACCGACATAGCCTCGCGCCTGATGGGTAAGCCACGGAACGCGGGCGAGACGACGAAACGGCCGTCCCGGCATCACATCGCTATGGCCGATGAAGCCCTCGGCGTTAAGCAGAAGAAGGTCTGCTGCCGCCGATGGGTTCCGTTATGTGATGAGGACAGCCTGCAGTCAGTTGTTCCGGCGTTCCGCTCATCAGGTCGTTGGCTGGACCCCATAACGTTCCAGCATGCTCTTCCCATGCAACAATACGAAAAAAGCTTTTCCTTGATTGCGCCAGAACTCGCTAGATTCCTTGAAGATATCAAGGGCGATTTCGAATTCACGTGGCGAACCCTCCGCCAGGGAGTCAAAATGATCGTAAAGGATCACGAATCCACCTGTTTCATGCCATGACATGTCGGTGAGACAGTCTGCAAACGCGTCCCAGTTGTTCCCGAAGTATTCAGGGAAGCGAAGAACCAGCGCGGTTTGTTGCAAGAATTGATCCTTGTCTCTAACATCTTGGCCTTCAATGTGGAAAAATGCCAAACCTCGTTCTCTGCTGATTTTTTCAAGGTGTGTCACCGATGGCGATTCTTGCAGCAGATAGACTCCTGATGTTGCGGGATCTTTGAGCATATCGCAAAGCTTGTTCAATGCTTACTCCTTGATCGGCTTGAATGTCCTGTAATGATCATCGGTATAGTAGAATTCGCCCCTTGATCCGGCAATGATCCGACGAGCACCCCTGTCCCGTCTACCGGGAGTTTTCACGGTGTATTCCCGGTAGTATCCTCGCCTGTGCGGAGGGAGCCGCCTCTCCCGATTGCTGAAAGTAATACCGTCCCTGGGATAAGGGAAAGGGCCGCCTTGTTTGATGAGAGTGAGAGTGTGCCTGGCTTCAGGAGGCAGGCTGGATATCGAGACGGTCGGCAATCCCCCGAGGTGGGTCTGATCACGGCTCACGGAATAAGCCGGCAAGGAATGGCTCATGCCACTGTCAGCTTGGGAGACCCCCCAGAGCCCTAGTCCAAGCAACAGGGAAATAAGGAAAATGAATCGTTTGGGAAGACCGAGCATTGTGTGTCCTTTGGCCCGTCCCGGCCTGTATGCGCATTTGATTTGCGTTTGTTTAGGCTCCACTCTTGATCGAGGACGATCTTAATGTGAAACCGGGCTCATTCTCATTACCGCACTGCCAACCAAGGTCCCACGCCAATCATGTCTCATCTGACCCTATTTCGGCTGGGAGCCCTCGGCCAAGTCTCCTATTAAATAACAGAACTCTCCTTCAAAAGTGAATATTTCCATGAGTGTGTACCTGTCGGCTCCTTGAAGCCTTGTGGACCGGCTCGCGTCTTCTTCGCCCGAGTCCCGAAGGAGCTCAGTGACACCAGGGTTTAGGTCGGTTAAGATAGTGGACACGGCCGTGACTACTGTTCCTGGTTCAACCGGGACGGATTGACGAGCCCACGTGTCGTCGGATCCTGACACGGGCTGGATAGGATTTTGTGAACCGACCGATGCAAAAGGGGCTGAGAGTTTTTCTCGTTATCATTTCGAAAGGAGTGAAATCGTCTATGGGATAAGTTCAGACCGCTTGGAAAAACGAGGCAGCATTAGCATGGCCCTGCGAAAAGGAGGTCTTCAACGAAATGTCAACATCTAGTAGATGAGGTCGATGGCATCATGAAAAAAGGGCGGCACGGAGGAGATCTCGAGTACTATGCAAGCATGAGCGGCATGCGAAGCGGGGAGATACTGGATTTCTCGGCGAACATAAACCCGCTCGGCACACCGGAGTGGTTTGACGATGTGGTGAATTCGGCCCTGAAATCTGTACTCCATTATCCCGATCCGCGGTACGCGAAGTTAGTCTCAGCCATCGCCACCCGGTACAATGTGGAAATAGATCAGGTAGTTGTGGGAAACGGCTCCACGGAAATTCTCTACCTCCTCCCGAGAGCGTTGAATCCGCTACGGGCGCTGATTCCAGTTCCTGCCTACGTTGATTACAAGACGAGCGCCGTGGCAGCGGGACTTGAGGTCCTGCCAATTACCTTGGAGGAAGATGATTCTTTTATGCTCGACCCTGCCAGGCTTGAATCTGCGCTTCACGGGGGGGAACTCGTTTATCTTTGCCTACCGAACAATCCAACGGGTCTCCTGTTTGATACCGATGCCCTCAGAGCAGTTGGCGCGAGGCATCCAACTACAATGTTCATGGTGGATGAAGCTTACGGAGACTTTGTGGAGGGGATGCCCTCCTTCACGAAGGATCGACCTCATAATGTCGTCGTCCTGCTCTCTTTGACAAAGAACTTCGCTATTCCAGGACTGCGCCTGGGTTGTGGAATCGGTGACCGACAATTGGCGGATCGGATCAAGAAAATACAACCCCCCTGGACAGTCAATGCCATGCCCAGGCCGTGGGAGAGGCAGCGTTGCAAGACAAGGATTGGACTGAACGAAGCCGGGTGTACCTGAAAAATCAGCGGGAGAAGATGGTTTCGCTTCTCAGATCCGTACCATCCCTGACTGTGTATCCCGGCGAGGCCAACTTCCTTCTGATCCGCATCGATCGCTCGGATATTGACGCAGAAACACTTTGGCGGCGAATGCTGCACCAGAACATAGCGATCCGGGTCTGTTCCAATTTTGATGGATTGGACAACCGTTTCTTTCGCATTGCGGTGAGGACCGAGCAAGAGAACCGGCAAATGCTGAAATCTCTTGAGGCGGCTATGTAGGAAAGGGGTTAGCGGCTAATCGGAACATATATAGTCGTCAATCCGCAAGCGGGAAACAATAAAGGGTCGCTTACCGCTGTTGATCACAGGCACGTCCTCCACCTCTTCGATCAAAATTTTCATGTCCGGAGATTGCAAGCACTTGCGGATTTCGTTGACCAGGAATCTCTTCTTATCAACGGGAAACTGCTTCCACGGCACTATATTCACGACCAAAGTCTTGAGATCTTCCTGAATGATCTGTACGGCATTTAAACCCTCAATGTGACGAAAGGGGTGAGTCATTGACGATACCGATACAAATCGCCTCTCAGGTGTGACCACGATGTCACCCTGTCGTCCTTCAATTCCCGATAGAACAGGGTGATTCCTGCCGCAACAAGACGACTTCGCCTCGCCCGCTGCCAAGTCTCCAGTTCGGTACCTTATAAACGGCATGGCGAAATTATGGAGAGAGGTCCCCACGATCTCAAATTCACCCGGTTCAGCGGGTATCAGTTCCACCACATTCTGTTCCATTTGAATGTGGTAACCTTGAGCCTTTGCGCACTGAAAAGCCTCGGCGACCAATTCTTTTTGCCCGTAATGGGCGATCACCGGAACGTCAAGCACTTTCTCGGCTAATTCCTTGATGTCGGGATAAAGCGCTTCGGAAGAAGTTATGACATATTTTAGCGGCGGGATGCTCTTGTTGTTGGCCTCCATCCATCGAGTGAGGATGTAGAGCGAGGACGGAAAGGCTTGGAGAAACGCGGGCTTGAATTTTTGAAGCGTCACCACGATTCGTTCAAGTGCCTGGCGGGCGACACTTCGAGCACTGAGTTTTAGGATTCTCGAGGTGGGGGAATAGCTGTAATCTTGATCTGAGTTGGCAAAAATGTCCGACTTGAATTGGGCGATTACATCCTTGGGCTCGTAGCCGAGCCAATAAAGATGGCGTCTCAGAAGAGCCCTTTCAAAGGCACGTGCTTCGGTGCTTATCAGGAAATCAAGTGGCGCTCCCGTCGAACCGCTTGTCTCCACTAGTTCTCTCCGCGCCTGTCCGATATTAACGGCCAAAAGGTCTCGTTTCCTTTCCCGCACTATCTCCTTTGTAAGAAAAGGGAGCTTTTGGAGGTCCTGAACCGTCACAATGTCTTGTGGAGTGAGAGAAGCCTTTCGGAATACCTCTCGATAATACGGTACGTTTTCATAGCAATGGTGGATCAATTTCCTCAGCCGCCATTCTTGGTAGCTTTCAAGACTTTGTAAATCCCACTCATTGCTGTACCGAAATAGAGCTAAAGCCTCCCTGTAGGCCCTGCCGTAGCGCATTGAAGGCGGGAGCAGCCGATACGTGGCTTTGGAGAAATCTTCCCAACGCGCGGGCATGATCCGCAGCATTTTTTTCAGATAACCTCTAATCATGCCTCACCCCTGTGGCCACTTTAATAGTTATACCTAACCGGCGGCCTGTCAAGGCGAACACAGTAACCTTATCGGAAGGACAAGACGGGTTTGGTGTTTCTTGTAGCAATTGCTCCGGCGACCGGGATTTATCACATGATAATAATGGGTTATCATGCCGGGACGGACTCTGTCTCCACGGCCAACAGTGTCCATCCGGGACCGAGCTTCTCACAACGAAGAGATTTCCAGCGTCGTAGAAGTCCCGGCGTCCCATCCATCCCATAGAAAGGCGTTTTCCCTCCCGTCGGCAATGAGCCGCATAGCGTACCGGACCTGCTCCTCGTACAATTCACAAAAAGCCCCGGGTTTGTTCATCCCTCCATTCATTTCATAGGCTTCCGCAGGACATGGGGAACCGCAAAAATGCCGTACCGCGCAAGCAGAACACGGCGTGATCTCTTCTACTTTCCTGCCGGTGACAGCCCTGAAAGCGTCTGTTTCCAAAACTTCGGATATATTGTCTCGGAAAAGATTCCCTCCCTTGAACCCCGGTAATCCCACGAACTCACTGCACGGGAACAGATCTCCTCTCGCTCCTACTGCGAAGAAACATCTTCCCCCGCCACATGGCGAAATGTCGCACATCAGACGCCGAGCCAGAGGCGCGACTATGCTGATTAGAACATTGGCGAAATTGGCTATCACCAGTTTCCGCCCGGTCCGTTGATAAAGTTCATAGGTTCGATCAAGGGCCTTGAAATAAGTAGTAGCTAATTCAGCGTCCCTTGGCTTGATGTCTCGAGCCCCTTGTCTCGTGCATCTCACGGGGTTGAGCATCCCCATTGGAACTTCCATTTCGTGAAGGAAGTTTACGATGTCGGTTAAGGATTCCATGTTCTGGGTCGTGACTGTACAGATCACATTGTAATTCGAGTAGCCCTTCAACCTCTCAAGCGTGACGACTACCTTCTTGAAGAATCCTTCACCCGCCCAATTCTTCCTCGTCCGGTTTGCTATACTCTCTTCATGACCGTCCAGCGAAAGCCCTATCCCTATATTCCGAGAGACGAGGAACTCGATAGACTCGGCGTCTAGGAGCGTACCGTTGGTTCTGGATGCCGAAACTGAAATCATCTATGTATTTCGTGATACCGGCAAAGAGTGCATCGCGGGCAAGCATAGGTTCTGAACCGTGGAAAACCACCTGGGGAAGCCTTCCTTCAGGCAAAGTGGTTCCGAAGTATTCCTTGAGGATGCCTAGTGCTGTGATAAGTTCTTCCTCAGACATTTGACCGCCGTTTCGGCGCATGTCTTCCGGGATATAGCAATATGAGCAGTTGAGGTTGCATCGTTCCGTGGGATTGAAATAAACCGCGGAAGGTTTTAGGCCGAACCGAAGCAATTCCATTTCTCGTGTAAAGTCCTCTCGTTTCTTGCCAAACTCCTGCAGTAGAGAGCTGGACCTGTCAAGGGCTTCGCTGATCTTCTCCTTTTTCAGGAGAGACCAAAACGCGGTGTCGGGATCCACGAGGGCAACGTAGTTCGGGTGTTCGATGTCGATGAGTTGGATGGTAGGCCCATTGCCTGAGTTGAAATAATGACCGCGGGATGAGGCCAATGTGGCCTCCGCTTTGCTTATGTCCATGAACATGTCTCCTACAAAAAGATTGTTTACTCTTCCTATGGGCGGGGGTGATGGATTGCTCCATACCCCCGCCGGGGCTGAGAGGTTTACTTGGCCTTGGCCACCGTGAGAATGTAGTGAGACAACCCGGTTCCATCGGCCGCGCAGGTCTTGCGATAGGCTATGATGTCCTTCACTTCTTCATCACCTCCTTTCTTCGCTGCGAAATAAAAAAACCCTGACACCCAAAAGGTGCAGGGTTCTACTTTTGCCATTCGACTTACCCTAGCCTAAACGCCCGTCTTCTGGCTTTCGGGTTATCCTCCGCCTGCCCTTCCCATCCGGTTTAGACCGGACAGTGGCTATGCAGGCTTCGTAACCGATTACAGCGGCGGGACCGCCACGGATTTACACCGTGTTCCGATAGCGTCCAGACTTTGTGCTGCATATTTAGCATTAAGCCGGTTCGGGCTGTCAAGGAAAAAGTCGCCCGCGAGGTAATCCCTTAGTTATGGGCGGTAAAAGAATGTCATTGCGAGCGGAGCGAAGCAATCTTTTCTTCTAACTACCTAGATTGCTTAGTCGTTTCACTCCTCGCAATGACAGGGAACTGACTTTTGCCCCGCGTAACTGAATGGTTACCCCGCGAGGACCATCGGGTTGGGTTGGCTTCCGTTGCGGCTCTCTCGCCGAGAAATTATTATTATAGAGCAAGTCTGAAAGGTGAATTACATGTCATCAGAGATTTCGACGCGGCGAATCGTAGTCCAGTCAGTGATTTGGTTCGGGTTTATGTTCGTTTGTCTGTTTGGGTGTGCGGGGACTTTCATCTGGCCTGAAGCCTGGTTTTACATCTTCATACAGACCTCGTCCTCCGCAGTCATGGTCGTTTGGCTCAGGAAACACAACCCCGAACTTCTAAAGGTGCGTATGGAGCTATGGAAACGAATGGCAAAACCCTGGGACAAAGCCATCGTGGTACTTTTTATTGCTGATTCCATACCTCTGTTTGTCCTTCCCGGCTTGGACGCTATAAGATACCAGTGGTCGCACGTGCCGCTACCAATCAAAATACTTGGATTTGCCGTAATGCTCGTCTCATCCGGTTTGATTTTTTGGGTATTAAAGACGAATCCTTATTCCTCGGCAGCCGTCGAAGTCCAAAGAGAACGCGGTCACAAGCCAATCACAACGGGACCCTACCGATTCGTCCGCCACCCAATGTACGTGGGCGCCATATTGTGGTTTATTTCTACCCCCTTGGCTCTTGGTTCTCTCATCACACTCATACCCGCCACAATTCTTGCCGCGTTGATCGTGCTGCGGACCTACCTGGAAGACAAAACTTTGCATGAGGAACTGGAGGGTTATGCGGCTTATACGCAAACGGTGAAGTACCGGCTGATACCGGGCATCTGGTAGTTTATGGAGCTACGCGAGAGTTAGGACCTCACGCCATCGAGGCACGTGAACGTCCAAGCCGAACTGTTCTCTTATGGCCTTTGCCAGCACCTCACTCGAAGTCGGTTCGCCATGAATTACAAAGACTCGAGGCTTGGACCTGCCGGAAAAGTGTCCTACCCATCTCAGAAGATCTGCCTGGTCCGCGTGAGAAGACAACCCCCCGATGGTGAATACTTTTGCCCGAACCGCGATTTTCTCCCCGAAGATCCTGACCATTTTGGCTCCGTCCACGATCTGCCGGCCCGTGGTTCCTTCGGCCTGGAATCCGACGATCACAATACTTGCCCCGCGATGCCACAGGTTGTGCTTCAGGTGATGCTTGATCCGGCCCGCTGTGCACATGCCGTTGCCGGCAATAACAATCGCAGATCCTTGCAGTTGGTTGATCTGCATGGACTGGGCTGTTGTCAATGTGGGTTTGAGATTCGGCATATCGAATGGGTCAAAACCCTGCCCTACAATGGCCTGAGCAGCACTGTCGTAATACTTTTTGTTTTTTCGGAAGATCTCCGTTGCTTTGATAGCAAGAGGGCTATCAAGGTACACGGGAATATCGGGAAGGTGCCCGGCTCGGAAAAACTCCCCAAGAAGATAGAGAATTTCCTGGGTTCTTTCGAGAGCGAATGCGGGAATAATTACCTTTTCTTTGTGAGAAACCGCATACTTGATCGCGTCCAGTAGTTCCGCCTTGCTCTCATCGAATGTGCGGTGCAGACGGTTACCATAAGTTGATTCAATGAATAAGAAATCCGCCTCAACAATTTCAAAAGGATCTCCCACAATCAACTGGTCATGTTTTCCCAGATCGCCGGTGAAGACGATCTTTGTCTCCTTCCCCTGATCCTCGATCCACATTTCCGCAATGGCCGAACCGAGCACATGCCCTGCGTTTCTGAGTCGGACCTTGGTGCTCGGCTCAAGATCAATAGTCTGATTAAGCTCTACCGGAGCCAGATACCGTAGGCTCTCCTCCGCGTCCTTCATCGTGTAGAGCGGTTCTATTCCTCGCTTGGCCTGCCGGCGTTTCTTTCTGGTCCGCCATTCAGCGTCCATCTCCTGCACATGGGCAGAATCGAGAAGCATTATCTTACAAAGTTCGGCGGTGGGCGGTGACGTGACTATCCTCCCGCGAAAGCCGTCCTTCACTAATTTCGGGATGCGGCCGCTGTGGTCGATATGAGCGTGGGTCAAGACGAGGTTCTTGATCTCTCTTGGATCGTAACCCCAATCTTCCCGGTTGCGCCGATCCATCTCTTTGCACCCCTGAAATAGGCCGCAATCCACGATGAGGCTCTTGGCCCTGGAAGTTTCAACGAGATAATTCGAGCCGGTTACGGTCCCTGCGGCTCCGCAACATGTCACTTTGACCACGATTTTTCCTTTCCGAATCTCAGGTGGTGGCACAAGGGCCTGACCGTTTCTGAGCATACCTCAGCACAGGTTTCCGGGGCAATGGTAAACTCCGCTGCCTGCCGTGTATCGACTTTGTACCTTCCTTCTTGGAAGGAAACCGGTCCAGGCATAAGTAAGAGTGAAGATTTCGCTTGACCGGTACAACCACGATAACGTATGCCCTGACGGCAAGAAATATTTGGCGTCAGTTCCGGCAGGATGTGGGAAAGGAAATGAACTGCATCAGCCGCAGTTTTTTTCTCTATCGATGCGGTTCGCTGCGCTCACCACATCCTACTACAGAGGGAACGCATTGAATCTGAAGTTGCTTGTTCCTTTGCTTATCACCGCGGGTGTAACCATTCTTGGGTGGTTTGCCATCCACCAACTCACAGCGTGGCGTGATCAAGCCAACAAACGTCGAGAACAACGAATCGCGTTTCTAATTGAGGCGTTCCGTCGTTTTGCGAAGGCGGTGCATCATCCTCGTCTCCATGAAGTTGCCGAAGAAGTCTAGTCCGCCGTAGCCGATATCCATTTATTTGGCAGTGCGGCTCAAGTTCATCGTATTCAGTCCTTTGTCAAAGAGCTTGCAGAATCGCAAGAGGCGAGGATTGATGTGTTGCTGGAATCGCTACGCAATGACCTTCGTGAAGAACTACGACTACCAAAGCTTGAGGGCAGACTTTGGTGGATTCGAATCGAACAAAAAGGGCCTGGACAACAGAGCAAATCAGTACTTAAGTCAGCACAGTAGAGATTGCGAAGTGAAAACATGAGTGAACCACCCTTCATAAAACCACCTGGAGGCATCTCCCCATGACAGCCGTAGTTTCACTCCAAGATGTCGTCGGTGAAATGGACATGCAAAGCGATGAGACCGTGGGATTCCTCAATAAGCATACAGGCGAACTCATCACTTTTTCCTCAGAAGATCTTTCGGCGGCCGAAGACGAGGAACTCGACACTAATGAGTATCCGGATTGGCAAATAGAAGTCATCGAGCAGGCGAGGAAAGTTCTCGGTTCCGATGAGTACCTTACGCTTCCAAGCCAGTACGACATTCATGAGTACCGTATAATGGAAGAGTTCTGCCACTCAATCGCGGACGAGGACGTGAGCGACAAGCTACTGGACGCCATAACAGGTCGTGGAGCATGGCGTCGCTTCAAAAATGCCATCCATCATATCGGGATCGAGAAGGAATGGTATCGTTTTCGCGAACTTGAGCTTGAGAAGATTGCCGTAGCTTGGCTTGAAGAGCACGGAATCCCGTGCAGGCGCTGAAAGCAAGATTTCATACCACTGCGCCGCCATATAGATTAATAATCTTAGATTAGGATGTGCTGGGGGAGTCCCGCGCCGATCCCGGGACTGCATGTCATTTGTCATTCCCAACGCAGATTCCGGGGGCAGTCCCGCCATTGGCGGGACTGCCCCCGGCGGCGATTCGCGAACAACCCCGCGTCCCGCGGGGTGGCCGGTCCTACTGGATGCCCGCGACACTTTTGTCGTTCATACTAGACCATGCCTGTCGCGTTTTCGCCCACTTGCGGACACTTTATTATTCTTCTCATCTTGTTTGGATGCAATTGTTCGGTTTTGGGTTCTGCCTTCGCGCCCCGCTCGTTCAAGGCATTGCAGGGGATTAAAGAAAGCATGAGGCATCGCGAGGTGTGGGTCGGGGAGGCAGCCGATGTGAAATCTAAGCATGCGCGACTCCGTTAGCCCCACCTCAGTGCCCCATTATTGCATGACAGGGAAGCGCTACCACCGGACCTACACGTCCCCCCCTGGCCGGCACTCCCGTAATGGCACGGGCCGTGCGCTTCGTGCGTCTCGTCAAATTCTATTATCTCCGGTTTTTGGTACTGCGGACGGGCATCTTTTTGCGGTATTGTTCCGTCACGGCCGTTTTCAGCCATAGTCGAGCTTCACCCCCATGATTCAGTACAGAAGGATTACCACGCTGCGGAGAAAAAATCACTGAGTGTCCTGAAGAGCCATCACGTGGTAAAAGGTGAGGAACCGTAAAGAGGAAAGGGAAAGATCCGACTGGCCGGTGTGAGCGAAACAGGCGATTCTTACATTGGAACGAGAAGAGTGTGGCGGCCTGTTATTTTCATGGCTCTATGTCTCGCTCACAGACAATGCGACACGGGTTGGTAGCTGTTCTCACGTAAACAAGACCCTGAATCACGCTCAGGAGGTGTCAGACGTCGAGATTATTGTGCGTGCTCATCGTGGCGTCGGCGGCGCTGGCGTCCCCGGCAGGCGCGGCCGGACCTATTGATCTGGGGGCGTTCCTCTCCATGACCGGAAATGGCGCCTCATGCGGCGATATGGGATGGACAGGCATTTCTGTCGCCAAGAAGATGGAACCGAATGCCCTGGGAAGGCCGGTTGACGTTAAACTTGCGGACACCAAATCGGACAAATTCGAAGCGGCCAATGCTGTTTCGAGGCTTATCGAAAACGAGAAGGTCTGCGCCATAATCGGGGGGATGGATTCAAGCGATGCTATAGCAGGCGCGGACTTGGCTGAAAGGAGCAGGATCCCGATGGTGTCCCCCACAGCCACCAATCCACTTGTGACTCAAGAGAAGAAATACATCTTTCGTCTGTGCTTCATTGATACTGACCAAGGCCGAGTTCTCGCCAAGTTCGCCCACGACCGGCTCAAAGCCAAAACCGCAGCGCTGATCTGTGATATTTCGCAAGATTATTCTTTGCGCCTTGCCGCCTCCTTTAAGAAGGAGTTCGCAAAAGCAGGCGGGCGGATCGTGTCGGAAACAGAATTCAAAAGCGGTGACCGAGACTTTACTCCCCAGTTGAGTTCCATCAAGGAAGCAAATCCTGATGTAATTTGTGCTCCAATTTATTACACCGAATGCGCACTTGCGGCCAAGCAGGCTAAGGCTCTGGATCTGACGGCCCCCATACTCGGAGGTAATGAACTTCATGCACCTGAACTATTGAAACTCGGGGGCAGCGCGGTGGAAGGCATATATTTTACGACGTATTTTCATAAAGACATGATAACCAGTAAATTAGGGAAAAAATTCCTGGCCCTCTTCAAGGCCGAGTATCCCAACAAAGAGTTGGACGCTTTGACAGCTATGGCCGCGGATGCATATTTGATCGTTGTCGACGCGATTAAGGGAGCAGGTTCGGCCGAGCCCGTGAAAATTCGCGAGGCCCTCGCGGCAACCAAGGACTTCGACGGGGTGACCGGGAAAATCACGATGAAACCCGACGGAAATCCTATCAAAGCCATGGTGATAGACAAGGTGAAAGGCGGCAAATTCACATACGTAACGACAATAAATCCGGAGTGATCGTAGCATGCTAAGGAGCCTTCAAACAGCGCTGGGATTTCTTACTGTTTTTGGGAGCCGTGATCGCACTATCACGGATTTGGCTGAAATTGGCCGGTCCGCATGGGCTTTTCCGGTTGTGGGCGCTATAATCGGCTTAATTCTCGTGATCGCCCATCTCGTTTTTTTCTCGCACCTCCCATCCTTTATTGCTGCCATTTTGACAGTGACGTTGTGGATCGTCCTCACCGGAGGGCTCCATCTGGACGGATGGACTGACTGCTGGGACGCATTGGCTGCATCGGTGACTCCTGAACAGCGATTCGCCATCTTGAAAGATTCTCGTGTGGGGACTTTCGGTGCCGTGGCTCTTATCGCCCTCCTCGCTCTGAAGACGGCTGCCCTTGCATCCGACGATTTGGGGGTTGTTGCGCTGTTCCTTGCGCCGGTCGTGGGCCGAGGTGTCATGGTGGTGACTGCTTACGGATCCAGACATAGAGGAGAAGGCATGGCCGCGATGTTTCTTGCCGGACTAGATCGGAAGACAGTTCGATGGGCAGCGCTGATCGGGCTGGTCCCGGCGGTAATCGCGGGGTGGATGGGGATCCTGGCGGCCGCGGGCGCTTATCTTGGAGCTATTTGGTTCAGGAACTTCTCTGATTCGAGGCTTCCCACCATTAACGGCGATGTGTTGGGGGCAATCTGCGAACTTTCGGAAACCCTGTTTCTCTTGATCGCCTGTATCAGGTGAAAGCCATGAGACTCGGGACCACGTCCTACATTTATCCGGCGGACATCATCACCAACGTCCGCAAGCTGGCGGGCAGAGTTCAAGATGTCGAACTCGTCATATTTGAAGTCGATGAAGGCTTAAACGATCTTCCAGATGGGGACACGATTGACGAGCTAAGGCTGCTGGGCGCGGATTATAATATGACTTACACAGTCCATCTGCCTCTGGGGCTCGGCCTGGCGGATGAGGATCCGTCCATAGCTAAAGCCGTTCAGGTGATCAGACGCACGGAGCTGCTCTCGCCACGAGCTTTCATTGTGCATCTTGAAGGTAAAGATGAATCCCCATCCGGACAGAACCGACGATGGATAGACAACTCCGTGCGATCCCTGAAGATCATCTGTGACGAAGTCTGTCGGCCCGAACATATCTGTGTCGAAAATTTGGATGACTGGTCTCCGACAATGCTCGATGCAATCTTGGACACGATGCCTGTGTCCTGCTGCGTGGATGTAGGCCATCTATGGAAACAGGGGCTGGAGCCAACCCCATTTCTCGACAAATGGTCTTCACGTGCCAGGGTTGTCCACATTCATGGAGTAGGTGAGCGCGACCACATGCGACTTTCTCTTATGCCGGCGGCTACGCTGGACCCGGTGGTGGAGAAGCTCCACAGGCGCTTCCGAGGCGTGCTCACATTCGAAGTGTTCAACGAGAGAGATCTATTGGACTCGTTGGCGACCTTCCACGAATCCGTAGAAAGAGTGGACCTGAGCCGCCAACACCATAGGTAATGAGGAGCGGCCGTATGCATTCAGTTACAGCCCGAATTTGCGGATGGCTTCGTGGGGTGGGCTTTCTAGCCCGCCATTGAACAGGGGGTTCCCCGGCAGGCAGTCCCGCGCCTCGTGGGACTGCCCCACAAGATTGGATGGTTACGAGCGGCCAGCTTTTCTTATTGACACTCTTGGGCAGGTAATGCAAAAATAGTAGAATTGCCGAAGTGGCGGAACTGGTAGACGCGCCAGGTTCAGGGTTTGGTGGGCGTAAGCCTGTAGGAGTTCGAGTCTCCTCTTCGGCACCAATATGAACGAACAAACCCGGTCAAATCGATCGGGTTTTTGTTTCAGGCGGCGAGATGGCCTGTTTTGAAACAATACCCGATTATCGGAATTCTCGAAACTAATCACGAAAAAAGAGCATGACTTAGCGGCACCGGGCACCTTGCAGTGGGGATGGGCATCCTGCCCGTCCGTCAGCGACAGGCTGGAAGCCTGTCCCACCAATCCGAATTAGCTGCCAATACTCCGCGTGCTACTGACTTGGATGCCATCCTGGGCACTGGGCCAGCGCGTTTTATTGCCAGCCGATTCTCACCGCTGATAGCGAAATGGCATTGACGGCGGTAGATGACGGCAATATTACTTGCTCGAATGTGCGTTGATATAAAAGAAGTAGCATTGACAACCCGAGTTTCATAGACAAATTAGCAGCAGACAAAGCGGCTGGAGAGATTCAATCATCAAACCGACTCTCCGGACGAGAATCTGGGGGTTAGAAATTTTCGGCGAGGCCGCGGAAAGGAAAGAAGACCATGAACATCGGGCCGGAACTATTGGGAAAAATAGATGCTCTTCACGACATGGCTCGGGAATTCGTCGAGCGGGACCAAATTCATGGGGTGGCCGTTGAATACGAGTACAATGCCTGTGCCTTCGATCAGTGGAGACGTAGAGTCAATGACCTGCTCTTCAGTCTTGGAGGCTGCGAAGACATTTATTATCAGCGTTTCTCAAAAGAAGTAGTCCAACCTAGCATCAAAGACCTTGAAGAGGGCTTGCGGATTCTCTCCGCAGTGAGAGATGACGTGGCAAGAGCCTTACATAAGCAAGCAGGCGAACTGAACCACGGAGTCTCCAAAGTCAGGTTGAGCGTGAGCTATCATTAGTCGATGGATTGTCGAGTATGTGTGCAGTTGCGGTTTGTGCACAAGGGGTCTGTATGTTCGGGGATTCGAAACACGAGATAGTAAAGGGTCGCTATGAGAATGAGTACCAAAATCCCGGCCCACAGCACATCTGTTGGGAAGTGACCTCCTTGGATTACTCTGGTTACGCCGAGAAGAATGCCGTACGCGATCCCCGCGGCCAACGCACAGACGGACAGTGCCGGATGAAAAGGATAGAAAGCTGCGCCCGAAGCTAGTGAAAACCCCATAGAACAGTGACCGCAGGGGAAAGATTTACCCGCCAGTGGCCCGCCAGGCATCCACACTTTCCGATAATTCTCAGTTCCGCCCATTATTGTGATGTCGGCAGGGCGTGGCCGACCCCAGCAAGGTTTAAGAATCCCGTTTACCAGTAATCCCGGCCCCAGAGCAACACTGAGAATCACCACAAGACAGCTTCTTGCATATTGAGGCCGAGCTTTTCCTAATCGCGCTGCCACGTAGAGCGCAATTGCCGCGGCAACAAGTATGAACGGCGGAATCTCACCGTAATCGTACAGGAAGCCCCAGGGTAGTTCACGGCCGTGAAACCATCCTCCTAAGGGCCCATTTCGTGAGTAGAAATGGCTCACCCAGGCAAGATCCCATCCAGTGGCGTCCAAAATCGCAGTACTCGCGACACCCAGGAGCAGAAGACTGAAGATGATCACGATTCCTCGGGTGCGAGAGTGTTTTACCAGCATTGCGGAACCTCATACGATCGAAATTATCGAAAGTGATCACTGATTAATTGGTGGGTGCCACTGCTGGGCAAGGCAGCAGTGGCACCCGGCTCGAAACGAGACACCATGTTCAGGAAATCGAGTGCTGATACCAGTGCGCCATCAAACAAGTGACAATCCCCGCGAGGATATGGTGGGGCAGGCATCCTGCCTGCCATTGGTCACCCCGGACTTCGATCCGGGGTCCAGTCTGGATGCTCGCGTACGCGGGCATGACGACAGGCAAGATGCCTGTCCCACTAAAAACACGATGTCACTTGTTTGAAAGCGAATCGGTATGAGTACTCCTTTTCGCAAATACGGTGAGGTTAAGAACCCGGTCCAGAAGAAGATTGCTTAGCTGCGCTCGCAATGACAGGTAGTGGGAATGTCATTGCGAGGAGTGAAATCCCGCGTCCCTCGGGAAAGCAATCTCTATCGTGAAAATACGTGACCGAATTTATGAAACTGTGTATTTAGCTCCCTTCCATCAAAAAAACTATCTTTAGCCCACTAGCTCGTCTCCGAAAAGACATCTCCCCGTTGCAGCGGCTACGCGGCACATGGGCAGAAAACTACTCGCAAAATGTGGCAAATTGAACGAACTCTCTGAGTCGTTCCAGATCTTTAACTGATATATGGGTTATCTCGAACCCGGCCACCTGGCGCTTGGTGTCAGTTTCCGCTCTGGTCCATCTGCATTGTGCCTCAAACGAAAACGGTTGAACATCGGCAAATTGCGAGGCTTGAATAAGAAAACCCTTTTTTTCGCCGACTTCGGTCTTCAAGTTTACGATTTGGAGTCCTTTTTCAGTAAGGTCTCTCACGTGGCAGTCCGCATTCAAATTGTCCATGTCAGTGATGGGCAGTTTCATTATCGTATAGCATCTCGGCACGTGTCGCACGGAACCGTGCACAACTTCATGCTGCGGCCAAAGCAGACGGCCGTCAAGGTCGCTTTCGGTTATCAAATTAGCGTCTTTCAGCTTTTTGAAGACCTTCTCCAATGATATCGCTGAAACCTGGTACTTTTCCATCAATTGAGCATTGGTCATTCCTGCGTTAATGTCCGCAACAATCGGCCGCGCCGGAATCTGCTTCTTTGGCCGCATGATCGGAGCACCTCCTGTGAGTCGTCTGAATTCAGCACGTTTGACGGATGATTTCAGGAATTTCGCCCCAAGTGCACGTGCAAGCCCAACCCAGGGCGTGATCCAATGGGAGTGCTGACATCCCAAACCGAATCGTCGCAAGATCGGGAATGCCTTGAGGACTTCTGTGGCCGCGTAATCGCCACATTGTCCCGTCCGTAAAATACACCGAAATCCCTAGTTGTAACAACTGCCGGTAGTGTCCTAATTTGAATTTCAGGATTTAGAGGGAGAGAGCGTACGTGTACCTGAACTACTTAGCCAATTTACTCTTCTCCGGTCCATTCTTGAACGTTGAGTTGGATTTCATCATTAAGGACTGCCTTTTTCTGCTCGGGGTCAAGACCAGTTAAGACTTGTTGGTACGCTTCCGGTTGGTTTCCTGGCTTTTACTTTTCCTACGCCAATTGGCCTTCCTTCACTGATCAATTCCCATTCATATTCTTTTCCATTCATTGAATTATCCTTCCTTTCTTTGATGTTCCGCTACAATTGCAGCGCGTACCGCATTCAAAGGAGAGTCCACCGGGCCTTGATGCAGAACAGCAAAGAACTTGCGCTTGCTGGACTTCTCGTCTGTGACATAAGACCAAGCATAACAGCGGGTAGCTGTAGGGTGCCCCTCAACATCGAATACCTGGACTTCCCCTTCCCAGACAGTCTTACCCTGAAAAACCTCTCTTACAGGCACAGATTCGACCCACGTAGCCTTGCAGCAGTGGAGATCGCGAATGGCTTTGATGAGGGCCTTGATAGGGGCTTCGGTGTTAGATTTTGATGAATTCATGATACTAAATCTCCAGAACGGGTTGAGTTGATCCCCCCGTCCACGGTCTTTGGTTCTAAACTAAATCATATTTTTGTAAATTGCCATAAAAAAAGAATGAGCCAAAAAGTGGTATCTCTTGACAATATCATCATAACTAAGTAGAATAAGGAAACTTATAAATGGGGAGATGCCTCATGGCAGACGTGCTAAAATTGCGAGAAACTGCTTGACAACCTCAGTGAGAAGAGTTACATTTTTCTCACAATAACCAAGCGCGATTCACACGAAAGGAGTGAATGATCATGGTTGAGGCTGCGAAAAGGAAAGAAAGAAAAGGTCGAGCAATCGCACTAGGTCTCGTGGATGCCTTGAGGATGGTGGAGCAAATTCACCGACAGGGTGCGGGATCTGACGTTCCTAAAACTTCGCTTGGGCATATACTTGGGTCCAAACCAACTAGCAGCCTCTTTGATCGAAAAGTCGCCGCGTTGAAGTCCTATGGACTCATAGAGACACGGGGAGAAATGATTGCCTTAACCCCATTAGGCAAAACTTACGCGATGCCCACAAGCGCAGAAGAGAAAAGCCAAATAGCGCTCCAGGCTTTCAGGGAGGTTTCGTTATTCGATAGGCTATTGAGCCAATATAACGGGAATCCCCTACCTGAAATTAATCAATTCTTTTATAACCAGGTGGCAAGCACTTATGGAATTTCCAATGAGGAAGTGGCCAAATGGATAAAGGAATTTATGGGAGCAGCGCGGCACACTGGTTGTCTCGTTTCAGAACAAGGACATGATGTTGTTCGTCTTCCCGACCCTGTTGGTGCACCTTTACCTCAACTTAAAGGAGATGCACCGACGATGAACATTCAAGAAACACAAGAATCTTTTGAAATGGTCAGTTTGAGAATTGAGGGGGCACAAATGACAGTGAACGTTCCTGACAAGGTGGACCCTAATCTTCTCAAAGAAACGATTGGCGCAACAGAAGACGCTTTAGAGCTTTTGCGTAGAAAGTGGAAGCGGTTAACAGGGCAGCCTTCTCCAACCGATCTAGCTAAAACGCCTCAGAATTAGGGGGCCATAATGCGAAGACCCCGCAGCCTGGATCACGCCAATGAATACAGACTACAGGGTCGCGTCGGATTCACAGTGGGGCCTGCATGGTGCCTTCCCGGACTTTACACCCAGAGGAAGCGCGGTTCGAATCCGCCAGGCTCCACCACATCTGAGTATAAGACATACTCAGGGAGAATTCAATGAATAAGTTGGGGTTGGATAAGCAAACGGCAGTTATAAGTGCGCTGGTTGAAGGTGTCTCCATTCGCTCCATAGAGCGCATGACTGGAGTTCACCGGGACACAATTATGCGATTGATGGTACGCGTAGGTGACGGTTGTCAACGGCTCATGGACGAGAAGATGCGAAGTCTTCCCTGTAAGCATCTTCAACTTGACGAGATATGGTGTTATGTCGGCAAGAAGCAGCGCCACGTGAAAGACACCGACGATTCTTCTACGGTTGGGGACTTCTACACCTGGGTTGCTATCGACTCTGCCACGAAGCTGATTCCATCTTACAGGGTCGGGAAACGGGACGCTGAGACAGGACAGGCTTTTGTTGACGACTTGGCTGACCGCTTGGCTAACCGAGTTCAGATCAGTTCAGATGGTCTCAACATCTATGTGGATGCTATTGAAGGGTCCTTTGGAGCAGACGTAGACTATGCCCAAATTGTAAAGTTCTATGAAGCGGAACCGATTGGACCCGGTAGATACTCGCCTCCCAAGGTCGTGAAGGTCGAAAAGTCGTATATCGCTGGGAATCCCGACTTGAATATTGCCTCTACCTCTTATATCGAAAGACAAAATCTGACGATGCGCATGGCGATGCGCCGGTTTACCCGGCTGACCAATGCGTTCAGCAAGAAGGTTGAGAACCTGAAAGCTGCCGTGGCCCTGCATTTCGCCCATTACAACTTTGTGCGGGTTCACAAGACACTGAGAGTGACACCTGCGATGGAAGCAGGGATATCAAACAGACTGTGGAGCATCCGGGAAATGGTAGAGATGATAGGCGACTGATTACCGATTCTTCTTTCTTGAAAGCTTTGTTAGTGCAGCTTTACTTTTACGCTTCGATTTGTCGAACCCTCTGGCGGCCCCGGAAGAGCTGGGCTGACGAATAATTTGGGGGCGATTCTGGGGATTTTCAGGGTGTTCAGGATGCGATATGCTGGGGATGTCGATTGTACATGTTCCCGTGAATCCGTCATAGGTGAAATAAGTATTTCTCAGTACATCCCTTCCGACTAGCATACCTATACGTCCGACAAGCGGATCGGCCATCTCGCAGACCCATTTGTTCGATATCCAAAAATTACTGCCATCGAAGGTGAAATCTACGGAATAAACTTTACAAAGTTCGAGGCTATGGGCTCCCTGTATAGGGATTTTATCCGCCGCCTGCAAACCAAGTTGTGCGGCCAAATCTGCTGATATGGCTGTAATTGATGCGCCCGTATCAATAAGCGCTATCGTCTGAATTTCGGTTGATCCTCCGGTAAGCTGAGCAACAGATATAGGGACCTTGAGAGAGACATTCAACACCGGTCCCATGCCCAACAACTTATTCCAAGGACCCGGGATGATGCAGCGCCTAGGAATAAACTGGGGCATGAAATAATCCTAGAGTCAAGTTTACAGATATCTCAATTGGTTCACGCTTTTCCGTGATTTGCCTCACTAGAATCTGAGCTGACTGTGTGGCCTTAACCCCCTGTTCATACGCCTCAGCGAAAGACTCAAAGAATCCTAAAAGTTTTTGCTGATGAATAACTACCCATTTCCCTTTATGATCGACAAGCCATTCTCGCCAATGCTCGTCAAACCATTCAATTTCCTTATCGAGATAGTCGGCCATGATGAAACCTCCGATGATTGATCAGCCGAAACCATTCCTAAGATAAAATTAATAGATTGAACGATTCAAGTCAAATAGTTTCCAGGTTGTAGCGGAAAGTCGAGAAAAGAAACCCTGAGGTACACGTCCCCTAATTGATACTCCATATCTTATCACGGCAATCCAAATTAGGACACTACCCAACTGCCGACTAATGGCATTCCAAAGGAGTTCAAGCCATTTCGCAACTTAGCAGACATGTTTCAGGGTTATTGGGAGATAACTGTGCATCGGGCAATCAGGCCCGCGGTCCGGGCGGGATCACCGTCCCGCGAGACGCGAGATGCGCGGAAAATGCAGAGAAAAACAATAGCTAGTCCAACGCCACGTGAGCCATCGCAGCGTACAGTCAAGCTGGAATTGTCCTCCCTATTGCATGCCGGAATTTGCTATACCCTTTCGCATTAGGTGTGGAGAAAATAGAATTCTCCGCGGTCTCTGCGTTCTCCGCGGTAAATTACTACGAAATAAGGAGGCAATCCCCCCCGGGGATTACCCAGGGAGAAAAAGGATGAAGAAACGGTGGTTGCCGGCCGCGATGGCGATCGCTGCTATTGCTCTCCTGGAAACGAGTGTCGTACACGCGGGGCCCCGAGATGCAGGTGGAGAAGAGAAAAGATCCGTGAATACTTTGCGCCTTTACGGCCCCGGAGGTCCGCTTGGTCCCATGAAAGAATGTGCGGACAAATTTTCCGAGAAGACGGGGACAGAGATAAGCATAACCACCGGCACGCCGCCGCAGTGGATCGAGCAGGCCGAGCAGAACGGTGACCTGATCTTCGAGGGTGCCGAGTACATGCTGAATGACTTCATGCAATCACATCCGGGCATTGTGGACGAGGCATCCATTACCGGGCTCTACGCGAGAGCTGCGGCAATCCTGGTGAGACATGGCAACCCAAAGCACATAGCAACGCTCGACGATTTGGCCAAAGCCGGGACCAAGATCATGGTTGTCACCCTGGAAAAGATGGAAGAGGTATACGGCCGCGTCCCCGGAATCCAGTACAACATTGTGAAGCCCGTGTTGACGGGCCGCGAGGCTGCACGAAATTGGAAGACGATGCCGGAACTCGATGCATGGATCACGTACGAATCTTGGGGCTGCGCTCTGGCAGACGACACAGATATAATTCAGATTCCAGAGGAAAACCGAGTCTTACGAATCACCCCTATCGCCATGCTCAACAGATCAAAGAACAAGAAATTGGGCATGGAATTCATCAAATTCCTGAGAAGTGGCGAAGTGCACCGGATATTTCAAACATGGGGCTGGAAGTAGAAATTCCGACAATTGTGGAGGGCGGATCTTGAATCCCGTTGGGGCGCGACGCCAGAACGGAAAATCCGCCTTGTTGTTTGCCCCAACGCGGCGGATTCTCAGGTCCGTATGCCCCAGACTCCCACTAACTTCCCGGAAAGAGGCTTCTGGGGCCAAACTGCACTCGGTCACCGGCTCCTATTCACCTTTTTGAGTTCCTCTGGGGTGCGGCATATCTGCTCACCCTGAATCGACTGGATGTTCGTGAGCACTGAGAAGCCGTATTTTTCGCTGTACGCCGTCTCGCCCCACACAACGTCTTCCACCACCTGATGGTCTCTCGGCCGCATGACCTTCCACCCTTCCGGGGTCAGCCAGGCGAGCGGCTCTTTTTCCACTGCCTTAACTATTGCTTCGGGATCTGTGGTCCTGGCACGTTCCACGGCCGCCTTGATAAAGTAAACACCAGCGTAGGTCTCTTCAGTCATGTAATCCGGATACTCTTTGTATTTCTCGTGGTATTTCTTTACGAAGTCCCGGTTTTCGGCAGAGTCGGGAGTGGTGAAAAAATACCGGGAGGCCATGTATAGACCAGCCGGAGTCTCTTTGCCGAGTGGGACGAGAGTCTCCAGAGCGGCGCCCACGGGAAACGCGAACTTGATCTTGTCAAACAGCTTGGCTTCCTTGGCCTGCTTGATGAAGTTCACTGCATCTCGTCCCCACAAGGGGCACCACACTGCATCCGGCTTGGCCTTACGAATCTGCTCTATTTGCGCGGAGTAGTCCTTGGCCATAAGCTTGGGAAACGTTTCGCCCACTATTTCTACTTCGGGCTTTAGTTCCTTGAGTTTTTCCATGAACAAGCGCCAGGATTCGTGGCCATAGTTGTAGTCCGGCCCGATGCACATCCATCTCTTGTAAGGCTTTGCGGCCATGTAATAGGCGCCTGACCGGGAATGCATCATTATGTTGCTCAGAGGTACTGAAGAGGTAAGGATTGAACTTGGCTCCTGTCACGGCATCTGTGGCTGCTTGCGTCACAATAAGGATCTTCTTGTGCTTTCGAGCAATTTCCGACAGAGACAGAGCCAGGCCGCTGGAGGTCGGTCCCATGAGGAAGTCCACTTTGTCCTCACCAATGAATTTCTCCGCGAGTTTCGCCGCAACATCCGGTTTCAATTTCGTGTCCCCGAAGAACGCCACCAGCTTCCGGCCGAGCACACCGCCTCCGGCGTTGATCTCTTCCACAGCCATATCTATGGCCCGCTTGGCATTTATTCCATAACCGCCGAGCGGCCCGGAGCTTATGAACATCGCTCCCAGTTTGATGGGCTTTTCAGCCGCTTGCGAAGCACTGAAGAGTGACATCGCCAGGCACAAACCCAAAGAAACAAGCAACAGCCTCTTCATGATCGACCCCCTGCAAGTCATCATTCGTAAGAGTTGAGGTTGAATGACTCTCCGCCTAACCAAAGAATCTCCAGGGATTATTATGAAGCGCCGACCGGTTCGGGGTCAACCGGAGCCTCGACCTGGCGCTCGATAGCCCTTCAGACCGCAAAAAGCTCCGTATCGCCTCCCGCAATACCGACGGACGCAAAACCGTCATCATGTTGAGAGAAAAGCCCGTTGTTTCCCGGCCTTGAAGGTAACTCTCTCCACGGTCACATGTCAAACGCAATCTTCATCATAGAATCGCGCTGAGAAACGACATGCGACGAGTCAATGGGCTTCACCGTAGGGACACACCGTTATGGGTTGGAGTCTAGAGCGGTGAACACCACAAACCGTAACGATCCACAACCGAATGACGCAAAATTGACAGAGCGGTGAGCGAACTGGTCCAGGAAGTGCACCATGATAAAAAGAGACGCGTGATGGCACAATCCTCGGGGCGACATGAGAGACCTCACCG
Source organism: uncultured delta proteobacterium (assembly GCA_963789265.1). Classification (GTDB taxonomy): domain Bacteria; phylum Desulfobacterota; class Desulfomonilia; order Desulfomonilales; family Desulfomonilaceae; genus CAWBBA01. The sequence continues at coordinate 378,949 of CAWBKB010000003.1, forward strand.
AAATGGAGGCATCTCACCGCAGAAGGGTGCTTGCGGGGTCCAAGGCCAATGAAAGACTTGACTCGTTCCTTCTGGATGAGGGTGAGATCGAGGTTTGTAACATCCTAGAACGCGGGCGTGGAGCGGATTATCATTGGTTTGGCGTGGCGCCTGAAGACAGTGGCGTAAATAGGCTGCGGCATCGGAAACATGAGGTTGACTACGCAGCGACTGTATCTGGAAAGCGCGGATAGGGCATGATGGCGAATACAAGGCTTATCCAGACGCGTTGGGACTACGGTGGTGCGGTGTTTTCCGAATAGATTCGGGTGCCATTTGACGAACATTGGCACCCCTGCGGTCACCGGTCAAACAGATGGAACACTTCGTCAATGCCGTAAGCTTGAATTTCAGTCATGCGGTCTATCATGTCTAGGCATCGCCTTTGAAGCGCTGCATTCGTATTTTGGCTGTAAATTCGGACTACTAATTTTCCAATGATAGTTGCAGCCCATCCTTCGGACCCAGCGGGGCTACTCGCGGCGGTTCCGACCTGCTCCAAAAAAAGTTCACACACTCGGCAGGTTATCTCCGGGAGCCTCGCTGTGGTTTTTTCCAAAGCCTCTATTAACGGCAAGCTGTGGATCTTAAAGGCGGGGCTTTGGACGAATTTTTCAACAAGAGAGATGTGGTTCCCCAGTTGGTCCCCCTTGAAACCTCCAAAACATCTTGCGGCGATCTTTGCCACATTTTCATCTTTATCACGAAAGAGTCGTTCCAATGCCTTATGGCAGAAAGAGGATGTGTCGTACCATTTCGCATTGGCTGCGAAGACCTCAGCGGCGGCAGTTCGTTCCACGACAGATCCATTCAAACACTGGGTTGCTAAGGGACGAGCCGCTGTGATGCGTAGCGACGCCAGACACGATCTGGTGGCACCGACCTTCCGGACGCCCTCAACATCTGAAGCCAGCATCCATCCTAAGATTGGTTTTAATGAATCAAAATGAGTCATTAGGGCATAATAGAGGAAGGCGTCCGCATGGGAGGTACCCAGAAGCCTATCGTCCGCTGACACTAGTTCTTTGAAGAGGTGAACAGCAATGTCCCTGTCATGGTTGAGCATTATAATTAGCGGAGCAGTGGCGCATGCACGCACGGCAAGAGATATGTCGCGGACGATCAACTCAATCGCCGGAAGCAGTAATTGCAAGGCCTGAGGATGATGCTGAAGAATCACAGCCATAGCCTCAGCAGCGCTTCCCCTAACCGAATTGAACCCGGCCTCTAAAATTTTTCCCCGAAATATTCGGTCCCACCCGTTTCTTCCTTGTTCCAAAGTTCTTTGTCTGGATCAGGATCTTGAGTCGCATACCAAGCTAAAACATCCAAAAGTTCTTGCGGTAGCAAAAGAGAGGCATTTTCCTTGATTGCCGCAATAATTGGACGACCACAAGGTCGATCTGGCAATTTGTGGCAACGATCAACAGCCCTGAAAATTAATTTTGCATCCTTCGCGATTCCGGCCAATCCGCTCAAGATCGCGTTGAAATATCGAGGATTGATATCATTGGGAAGACTCTCGATCAATTTGATATATCGCTGGGGGTCTTTTCTGGTCTGCCCTTCTAACAATCGTGAAAGCTCCTCAGTGCCGCCCACACCATTGTTGAACCTCCATGCTCCATCTTCAGCCGCGTACTTTCTGAGAGCCCGCACCCATTGCTCATCGGTCATTTTTCCTGCCGCGGCTGCGGGAATGGGAGGTGCAAGTCGCACGCTTCTGCCAAATGGTTCAGGGACGTCGGCGTACCGGTCCAAACTTTCTCCGCAATTCTTGAAGCCGTTTCTGTACGGCTGGTGACAATCGCGACGCTTCGATGCCTTTCAATAAAACGAATTGCGCGTGGCCATGCTGTCCCTTCCCTCGGGCCGTTTTCTCAAATTGCGGATAATAATTAAGTATGGTGGTCTCGAGTCGCTCTATTCGATCTCGGCTGCAATAGGGGGTGATGGCCTCCAAGAGTTGTCTTGTGGCCCATTGCGGTTCGCCTACATATCCGGTCCTGAGGCGAAACGTTTCCTCACACAAATAGTCGCAAGCTTCATCGGCAAATCTGGGACCATTGGCCGCATACGACCGAACTAAGAGAAACTGAACGGTATCAAAACATGACTCCTTAAGTATCTCGGCAATCACGGCAAACCGCTCAGGGTAATGGGAAGCGAGATCAGACAAAGCCCTTTCCATCGGTTCTAATAGGGGGGCGTCTGGGCTGTGATGACCCGAGACATCTCTCAGATAAAAAATGGGGTCTGGCCACGGGGGCCTACCTTCCTTAATAGCGGTGAGTTCGACAACTTTGATGACAAATGGTAACAAGTTGTCCACGAATGAAACCGAAGCCAGCTTTGCGCAAGTTAATGCAAATTCAGCCAGGAATTGACTGTGAGGGATATGGGTGACAAAAGGATTGTTCTTCCCCGCCTCCAGACTCAAATTTAGCCGACGGTTTAAATAATGATTCATCAGCTCACAGGCCCATTCGGGATGCTGCTCTGGCAAGCCATAGAAGAAACTCCAAAAATCACTATTCACGCCCCTAGGTCTTTTAAAATCATCGAAAAGCCCCCGATCCAAAAGTTGCAACGAAAGATCTAAAAAATCCCTGCCAGCACCCATGTCGGCATACTGGACAATGTACATCAGGCGTTGATCCCACTCTTTCGAAATACCTATGTAGCTGCTGAGCAGTTCAGCCACACGGGTCGGGAAGTACTTCTGAACGCCGGACAAGAGATACACTCCTAGGTTAGCAACACGGTCATCGCTGGAAGCCAGCCAACTGCTAATTATTGCCAGCTTATCCAGCAATTCGAACCACGGAACAGATCCACGGAGGACATGAAATACGTGTTCCATACCGGACAGTTTTCTCAAGCAATAATTCTCCAAAACCTCCCATTCTTCTTCCATTGGGTCTTTCAGGCTCTTCAATATGTCAAATATCACCCTCTTTAGATGAAATCGCACTCCGGCATCATTTATTACGGCGCTAAGATCCTTCAGATACGAACCTTTGTTAGATCTGTTTCTCTCATAAACTAGAATTTGCCGGATCTGCGAACGTCGGAAGAGATGCTGCTCATCATCCCTTAAGAATTCCAGCAAATCGCGCTCTTCAGCATGAAACCGACACGCGTAAGCGTAGTCAAAGAAAGTCTCATGAAAAAAAGCATATTGCCTTCCTTCACGGACGAGAATGTTTTCCGAAACCATAAGCTCGGCATCCAGGAGGAACGCGTCAAGTGTCTCTTCAGGCAGCGCTCAGGACACAGTTGCGACTCATATATTTACATAAAGTGTCAATTACTTTCGTCCACTCCAGTCGAAAATGATGACACCGACTTATCTCCACCTGCTTTTGACGCCAAAAAATATCGTAAAGATTATTTACTGTGCCAAAACTTGGCGAGTCTAAAGAAGTCTCCTGAGCCTCAGTAAGTAATTTAAGATGTATCGGTATCGACAGTAGTCTCATCTCGTTCTGTGTCAGAATGTCCGCGCTAATATTGGCTGCAGACAGCGTTTCTAGCACCATTTCGTCGGAGAAATTGGTGATTTCTTCAGACCTGAAAGCCAATGAAGTCGAAAGTTGCCGGAGTCGGTGATCATTCTCCAAATCGAACTTTCGACAGCCCAGAATTAACCGCACATGGGAATAGAGTTGGGCCTGGGCAATGATTTCATTTACACACTCAAAAAAATCCGGGTGCCGTCCGGAGGTCAGACTGACTGCATCTAATTGATCAATAATTAGAACACATTTTTTCCCCTTTGCCGTTGACGCTATGACATGGAGAGGTGAACCCGGCAGGCCTATCTGCTCACCTACTTTCTCGGGCAGCGTCGTAGGCTTCAAGCGATCAACGCGGAAAACGAGATAAGGAACCCCGGCCTCAGCCAAAGCATCAACTACTTCGAGAATCGTGGCGCTCTTACCAATACCCGCCTGCCCGGTAACTAAAGCCCCACGGCACGTGTCCTCAAGAACCAGAGCAGAAACCAAATTCTGTGCCTCAGGACGCTCAATCAACTTCCCGCGAATCGCGCCGGCCCGAAGAGGATTCTGGTACCGGATGTTCGCCGCGCCCAGCAAAGCCAGCACGTGCTTGTCTTTACCCCAGTCCCGTCTTACGAACCCGTGTTTTTTGAGATGATTCCAAATATCGTGAGCAGACAATTGACGATGGATGCTGTTTATTATAATTTGGCACAACACATCAACGATAGTTCTCGGATTTCCCTCAACCAATGCCCCTATGCTTCCTCCAAGCGCATTCCTGAGAATTTTTTCATCGATAGTCCGAAACTCTGTCCTTTGCAGGGCTTCAAAGCATCCTTGAGGAGATAAGTCCTTCCAGACTTTGCACAGCGTGTCGAAAGCCTTACTATGTTTCTTCGCAGCCAAGAATTCAGATTGAAAACTCTCGAATGACATGGCGCTGGTTGCTCTGGAAGCCAATTCGTCCATTTGATAAGCAGAATGGCCGGACACGAAAACGCATTTGGTGTCGGGTTGTTTAAGTTTTTCAGCAAAATTGAGTAGGATTTTGGAGAGGGCATCAATAGTCCAGCGTCCTTCACCCGTAATTTGTCTCTTTACTTGATGAAATTCTCTGACCTTATCTTTCTTAATGTAGAACTCGACGCCCTTTCCCGCGTCACCAGGCGGCTCCAAGTATATGGATTCGGGCTGCATTCCATCAGATCGCTCGTCCATGACGTCGACCAAACAAAAGACTGTCCAGAGCCCCTCATAAGTATTTCCAAGTTTGTCGCTGGCTCCACCTGGCATCATTGGAGTTCCTCTCTCAAAATTCCTTCAATTCCGGAAGTATATCATGAGGAAGGCCAACCGACTGGCAAAAACGCATCTGGATCCACAGACATCCTCTGACGCGGTTGGAGATGCCTGTCCCCGATATTCTAGTCCGCTGGAATACCGGGGTTCCTCGCAATCTACACATCGGCTCGGAGCGGTACCTTTAGCCTCGACAATTCAGTTCTTCATCCTCCCATCCGCTCCTGCTATCTGCTCCGAGGTCCTGCCTCTTCAGACACGAGGGATTCGGACACCTTTGCCTAGTCTTTTAATCATAGGCATCACCCTATGACGCTCTGGGTTTGTGATTCCTGCTTGTGGAGGAGTTAAGGAAGAAGTCACCGGGAAGCGGGCTCACTTGGGTCAATGAATCAATGGGTTGCGTACATGCAGACCCGCAAACCTGGCGAAATCACGATCGGCCGTCCACAGCTCGGTCACACCATGCAGCCGGCACAGTGCAGCTACTCGGCAATCGTGTACCTGCGGCCCAGTTACTTGCCCCGTCTGAAGCAGAGATCGTAGGTGCAGCCAATAGTCTTCCCCTTCAGATAGAAGAACGAGGCTTGGTGATTCCAGCCAGGCCTCCACCTGGTCAATGGCAATTTCCAGGGCGTAGGAGGGGCGTAGATCCGGGGATGCGTAACGATAGAGAGGAATTCATGAATGCACGGCCAGGGTATCACCCAAGGCGCGCGGCTTTCTGCCAATACGGCCAGCCGATCATAAGCAAGGACGTGCCAGGACGAATCCTCGCGATGTGCATAAACGAGAATGTTGGGGTCAAGGGCTATCACGCGCCTCGTCCTTTATAAATTTCCTCTCGAATCTGTTCCCAGGAAGCCCCGGTGAGGTGAGGTTGCAGGCCCGTGCCTTTGAAAGATGCCTTTCGGAGCCGAAAATCACCAGGCTTTTTGCGCCTGGAGACAATGAGGCGGAGGCCTTCTTCCACGAGCGCCTTCAGAGTCGTGTGCTCTTTGGCGGCTAATTTACGTGCTTCTTCGAGGAGGCTATCGGGTATTTGTATGGTAGTTTTCATACGGCTAGCCAACCATCATGTGTGGCAAGACGTCAAGATTGTCTCGCCGTCGGCTTCGTGGGGGCATCCAGGCAAAAAAAGACTTGGCAATTGCCAAGTCCTTGTTTCTTTATGGTGGAGCTGGACGGGATCGAACCGACGACCTCTTGAATGCCATTCAAGCGCTCTCCCAACTGAGCTACAGCCCCAGCAACTTTTAATTATAAGACCGAGCCTGAACTTATGTCAATCCTTTCGTACTAACCGTTGAGGTTCAATGTGAAGCCCAGTATCTCGGCCGGGTTGTTTATCCTTAGAAGGCGATACTGTCCTTCCGAATAGATCTCACCTTCCTTGACTCGATGCATCACGTCTTCAATATCCGCGGGTGCAATCTTCGGCTTCTCTTTGAGGGCCTCCAGTTCCGGTATCTGTTGGACTGAAAGGAAGACGTAGATTCTGTCTCCGACTCGCTTGGCATCATAGACAAACCCCTTCTTCCCGACCGGGATCAAAATCGGCTCGTGAACCTTAACCTGACCTGTGTCCCTCATTAGAGGCGGCGGCGCCTTCGCCTTTAGCTTTTTGCCCTTCTTGCCCTTCTTGGGGTTCAGCCGAGTCTTGAGTTTTGCCGGAAACAATAATTCGACGGCCTTAGGCCCTTGCCGCAAGATGTAGCAATAGCCATCCACATTCGGCTCGAACCTTAATTTATATTGGTCCCCTTTCTTGAGCTGCGTGTCGAAGCTCTCCGGCGGACCGAACCCTTTTTCTCGTTTGCCCTTGACCAGTAACTGATTGCTCATGCCGATTATCGGATCTGGAATGACGATCTTGTCGCCTGCGGCAACTTTCCCGGTCGTTGATATATCATTGTACTTAGCGAGACCCGAGGCTAGATTTGCGTCGCCCATCAGTTTCTGCGCTACGCTCTCTAGAGTGTCCCCTTCCTTGAATGTGTAGGTGCTGGTGTTGGGATCGTTCCCATCTTTTTTAGGTTTTGGCAGAGCAGCCCATGGAAAGGCCTTGAAATACTCTGCTTTCATGGTGAGGGGGGGCGGGACTTCTTCTATGGGAGGAAGGGGCGGAGGCTCGTCTTTCTTTTGAAAATAGGCGCATCCCGTAATCAACCCCAGAATGATGAACACTAAAACAATGTGGCGTTTCATAAGATCCTCCTGGCCCGGCCGTCGCGGCCGTCCGACCTCATTTGACAGATCCGGGGGAAGCAGCGGGCGCCTTCAGCGAAGCAGCCGGCCTACGCCGTGATATTAGCGGAGCAAGCTCCTGCGCGCCCTTCCACTTTGTGGTTAATAAAAGCCACTGATCTTTCACTTCTTTGGGAGCGTAAGTGAGGGCCTTCCCTGTGAGTTGGTCCACCGGTTTGATGAGTTTGGAGGTCTTGACCAGAGGCCAGTCGGGTATTCCAATCAGCATCACTTGCACCGATGCAGCGACCACCAGCAGACCGGCGGCAATTCCCATGGCGGCTCCGAATACGCGATCCAGCCAACTCAGACGGGTTAGATCTATCAGAGCCTCCAGTACCCGTCGGATAACCACAAAGATCATCTGGACAGCGACAAAGATAAGTACCATCGAGAGGATCACTGAAATTTGCGGATCCAGTGCCGATACCTTGCTCAGGTATGCCTGTGCAACAGGGTAATACTTGATCGCAAGGGCGACGCCGGCAACTAAACTGGTCAACGCGGTAAGCGATCGAACGAATCCTTTCCATATTCCCAGGATCAGCGTTATGAGCAGCGTGACCATGATAAAAAGATCGATCGCATTGTAGGCTTCAAGAAAGTTCATGGATTCTTCCCTTGATTCAGGAAGCAAGTTCGAAACTTGATGACGGAAACTGAGATTCCCCAAGTTCCAACCCGGCTCCCATGGCATATAGCGCTTTGGCTCTCGTCTTGCCGGCCATCACAATCCTCTTCGTCAGGTTCCGTTTCTTTAATAGAGGTTCCCTAAAATAAGGATATGTAACTGATCCGACGAGAATAAGTTGTTCATCCAGACTCCTGCACGCCCCAATCAAATCGTCGCCGTCCCTGAACAGCATCGGACCGACACCGTCAAATCCCCACCTCACCGGATAATCGGTTTCAATCATCTCATCCGCATCGCAATCAAGCAAAATACAGCCTCCGCGGGATCTGACCAGCGCGGACAGCTCATGCAAATGTTCCCTGACAAATGGGTCAATGATCGAGGCCATGTCATGGGAACGGGGAAATCCTCCGGCGTGTTCACGAAAAAATATCATCTTTACTCCCGCATCCAGCATCGCCCCGGCCGCGCCAAGATGAAATCTTTTCCAATAGCGAAAGACCCCGTGAACAAAATCCGGATTGCTTGTCAACATTCGGCAGGCATTCTTAAAATCGAAGCTCATCCAAAGAGCGTCCCACAGGCCGAAGCCCACTGTACCTGCGATGATAATGCGGCCGCGAGCAAGCCTCTTCACCCTGTTGTAAAAGCTTCGCACATTGTCTTCTTCGTAAAGCGCCCGAGAGCCGACAGAGATTTCCCAGTCCTGCTTGTTCCGACAGCACCCTCCCTGGTACGACAGTTCCAGAAGCCCTTCGTGTTGTAGGGTCAGGTCAAAAACTCTTCCCACCCTGTCAACGACAATCCCCCATGCCGGCAAATCCATATCCAAGGGGTACAACACTGTGGAGACATCGAATCCTTGCTGAGCATCAATTTCCGTCTTGAACTTGCAGCAGCCGCTGAGAAAACCGTTGAATAGCCCCTTACGACTCACTCTTCGCGGCGAGCGGTTCATAATGCGGCCCCAGAAAAGGTGCTTGTACGCGCAGGCATCGTTGAAAAATAAGGAATTCGGACGCGTGAGATCTCCCATGGGAGAGAGCGTTGCCGGTTCATTCCTATCACTTAGCATCTTTTTTATAGATTTTACAGGGGGCATTGGACTTCCGTTTGCACAGATCCCGGACCGCTCTCTTGTATTATTAAGTCACTTATTTGTCAATAAAAATCACAATGTTCCATGTAAAAGTTAAAGTTAACCCACCGCCTGTGCGTTAAACGCGGCGGCAACGTCTTTATTTTTTTTACAGGTTCTTCGGTGGTATGCCTGGTTGACATCCCGGTACACAACGATGTTAAGCTATTGCTACATCCCTTTGAGGCGAAGGCGACTATGAAACGAATACGGAGCGAAAGTCGGGGTCCGGAGCAACTCAGAGATTGCAAAATTACCAGTGGCGTGCTCGACTACGCGGAAGGGTCCGCGTTAATAGAGGCCGGTCGTACACGTGTCATGTGCGCAGCGAGCATTGAAGACAAGGTGCCATCGTTCTTGAAGAACGAAGGGCGTGGTTGGGTAACCGCCGAATACGCGATGCTGCCTCGCTCCACTGTTACACGTTCGTCTCGAGAACGTGGTTCTCGGATAGGCGGCCGAACTATGGAGATACAGCGGTTGATCGGGCGATCTCTGCGTTGCGTAACCGATTTGTCCGCGCTGGGAGAGCGCACAATTACGGTGGACTGTGATGTGCTCCAGGCCGACGGAGGGACGCGGGTAGCCTCTATCAGCGCGGCATGGGTGGCCCTTTATTGTGCCTGCGCAACTTTAGTGACGACCGGCAAACTGGCATCGAACCCGCTCAGGGACTCCGTGGCCGCTGTAAGTGTGGGCCTGGTGGGGAACGAGATGTTGCTGGATCTGAACTACGAAGAAGATTCCGCGGCCGAAGTTGACATGAACGTGGTCATGACAGGTCGGAGACGGCTGGTAGAGGTTCAGGCTACAGCGGAAGGGGCCCCCTTTTCCTTAGCACGATTGAATTCTCTGGTCCAACTGGCACAAAAAGGGATCACGCTTATCCAACAGATTCAGATGCAGGCCATCGAGGGACGCGCGGATGCGTTGTGATTCTCCAATGGCAGAGCGCCAGGGTTATTATTTCCCGGGATTTTCCGAACGGGCGCTGGCCCCGCTTTTCAGGTCCGGGAGGCCGCTTGAAATATTGGAGGATTCTTCGTTGTTGGTGCCGACAAGTGCGGCAATCTTTTCCGTCAACGCGGCCCGGTGTTTCTCATCTGTTGTAAGCTTCACTGCATGTCGGTAGTCTTCGGCGGCCTTTGGCGCGAGTCCCTTCATAATCCAAATCAAAGCGCGGTTTTCATAGAACGTAGGGTTTTGGGGATCGAGCGATACTGCCTTGGAGTAGGCAGCCAACGCTTTGTCGAATTCGCCGCGCTCGTGATAAACCAGCCCCAGGTTGTTGTACGCCACCGCATCTTTGGGGTTCAATTCCAGGGCCTTGTTATAATCCGCGAGAGCTTTATCTGCTTCTTTCATCTTGTAGTACGCGTCCGCTCTTACTCGATAAATCTCCGAATTTGACGGATCCTTTTCGAGCGCGGCGTCAAAATCCTCGATAGCCTTTTGGTGCTTGCCCTCTTTATGATATGTCAGACCGCGATCGCGCAGAGCAGGAACGTACCCGGGGTAGACTTTCAGAGTTTTTGTCCAAAGATTGATTGCCTTTTTTTCCTGCCCTTCCCGGTATTCCTGCAGGCCCTCCTTGTGCAGCTCCTCGGCATACATCTTACGAATCTTTGTTATTCGCTTTTCTACGCCCGGCAGGCTTTCGCGACCTCCACTCGCGTCAACAGCTTTAATGTACGCTTCCAGGGATTTCTCGTAATCCTTTTTCTGCTCGTAGATCTCCCCTAGTCCCTGATATGCACGCACATTCTTCTTATTTAGTGAGACACCCTGACGCAACTGTTTGACGGCCTTGTCAAGCTCCCCTTTGTCTTTAAGCACCAGACCCAGTGTTGTGTGAATTACACTGTCTCTCTTCCCGTGTTTGAGAGCACCGGTGAGGTCTGACAAGGCGCCGTCCAGATCACCTTTTTTGTAACGCGCGTTGCCCCTGTTCGCCAAAGCATTGTTGTAATCAGGCTTGATTTCCAGGGCTCGGTTGTAGTCCTCGATGGCCTTGTCCAGCAATCCCTTGCGCTTGTATGCCACTCCTCTGTTGTTGTACGAGAGATGGTCCTGAGGATCCAACTGTATGGACTTCGTAAACAAGGAGATCGCGTCGTCCAGATGACCTTGACTGAGAGCGTCTACGCCCTGGTTGTAGAAATCTACAGCATTTTGCTGGGAAAATGCCGCAACTGGTGTGAACAATACGAAGAAACTCAAACAAAACAGTAGCTTTTTCATGGTGCCTGGAGTCTCCTACAATTTGCTCCGCCTTCGCCCGTTAGCACAAACTTCCACGTCCCGTTATCATTCCTTGGTCCATAGGAGAGGCGGGGGCCGCGCGCGCCTCTCAGTGTATTGAGTCAATATATCATATTATTAACCATATAACCAGTTCAGATCAGCAAAAATGCAAGACTTTAGGATAACATTTGCAATCTATTATTTTTGCTTGACAGCGTTCTGCGCCGATGTTAAAGAGCCTTTTCAATGAAGCCCGACAACGGGCTAAATTCAGTATCCTTAGCTTGAGTCTACGCCCTCAAGTATATATTTAAAGATCTACCAAAGGAGGATCCGGTATGGTGACAAGAGTGACCACAATACTGTTCTGTGTGGGGATATGCTTGTGTGCGGTGATGATCTCCCTTTGTCACGCGGGTGGTCCGGTGGCTTGCGCTGAGCCTTATTGTGCTCAGGCCCCCCAACCATGCGGCCCGCCGCCTTGCGCGCCGCCCACCTGTGGCGCTCCAACTCCCTTTTCTTTTTGTGGTGGTATCTTGGGCGCGTGCAGCGGGATTTGCGGCGCAGTTATCGGCATCCCCGCGGCGATCATGGGGGGCATTCTGGCGCCTCCGAGACTGCCCGGCGCCGGCTGCGCTCCGCCGATGTGCTCTCGACCCGCCTGCCCGCCTCCGGTATGTCAGCCTCAAATGTGCTGCGCACCACCCATGTGCGCGCCTCCTCCTTGTCCTCGGCCCATAACCAAGTGCCGACCCACAGCCTGCGGACCGGGTTATGCTTACGGGCCGGTAGGGTATCGCTGACGGCCGTGCCGAGTCCCCGCCATTGGGGCAAGAGTCGAAAAGAACAATTGGATGTAAAAGTCTTGCTTGAGGATTTGTCCTGGCTGTCGCCTCTTGGTGCTGATTCCGGAGTGGCACGCGGCCAATGTGCAAAGCTGATGTCGGTGTGACGTCTCGTGAAAACTTGAACAAAAACCGATGTCAAGAACATAGGCCGGCATACGACTCCCTTCCCCCTGTGTCAAAGGGGGCGTAGAGAGATTTTGAAAGCGAGGATGAGATTCGCTTCAAGCAAAAGTCGTCAAGATTCGAAGTTGCGGCTCCGACAGTTACACGAGGAGCCGGCCAATAGACCTTAGGGAAGTTCAACGGATCAGGGCGTCTACCGATGGTTCGGTGGGAAAAACCCTGATCACAGCCGAGGGGGTGAAGTGGGATCCCCTCTTTTTGTTAAACCCCAATTCCTCCTTATCCACGGGGACGCTCAACGTCCCCGTTTTTTTTGAGGAAAGCATTGAGAACCGCGATTCTTGCATCGCCGGGTATGCTCATCCTTCCTAAGTTGTAGAATGACACTGGCGCACCTTACCGAGTCTCCTCGTTGGATGCCGGACCCCTGAGCAGTCCCCAGATGGGCGGGCAAGCGGCGACCGGGACGATTTGCTCAATCACCTCAAATCCATGCTTCGAATAGAAGTCTAAATTCCTGCGATTGGAACTCTCCAGGTAAACAGCAATTCCGTCCTCATCTGCTTTCCGAAGGACCTGCCTGAGCAGTACACCTCCCAAGCCTTTTCTCTGATGATCCGGATGCACTCCCAGGACCAGGATGTACCAGTGTGGCTGGCGAGGGCGTATCTTATCAAACTTATTAAAGATCTTAACCCATTGTTCCATCACGCGATAGGGCGCAAAAGACAGTGACTTCAGAATCAGTTTGGTTAACACGGCCATCATCTGAAAAAACGGGGGAGGGTACTCTTCCGGCGGAGACGCGCCGATCACTCCCGCGCACTCCTTATTGGCCGTCGCGACAGTCCATGTCTTTGCGGATAGTCCCAAAACGAAGTCCAGTCCTGTGGAGAGTCCCTTGGTCCGGGATCCTGCTTCCGGCAACAAGAATTCACTCAACGGATCGTGGAAAAACGCGGCTGTCAAAGTTTCGATACGGGGATCTCCCATTATGAAACCGTGCGGAAAATTTGTGCAGCGAGCCCGTAAGATTCTCGCACTTCACATGAATCAGAAATTTTACTGCCATGTCAACAACAAGAAAAGCCTAAGCGGTGAGTTCCTTTTCGCTTCAAAGAGAAGTTGTCAGCCCTTCTTTAGCGCCACCTGCCTAGATTCCATTTCCTTTAGGTTAGCACGGAAAAATCTGGTTGATTTCAAAACAATGTCCGGAGATAATCAATTGCAATGAAATTATGGAAAAAGGGGGTTGTAATGGAATTTATTAAGAAATTCGCCGTTGTTTTGGCCGTATCTTTTGCCCTCGTGGGGTGCGGTTCGTCGATGGACAAACAGGTTTCTAAATTGTCGGCAACAGTAACAAAGCTTGAACAAGAGACTGCGCAATCAAAGGAAGCCGTCAACAAACTCCAGCAGGAGGTCACCGAGGCCAAGGAGTCCATCAGTAAGATGGAAAAAACGATGACTCAATCAATAAAGACGGCAGTTAGTAAGCTGGAACAAGGGCAAACCTCTTTCAAGGCAGATCAGGAGCAGTCCTTGGCGCAGCTAAAGGCAACATTGACGAAACTCCAGGAGGAAATTTCTAAAGCAAAGCAGAGCGTCAAGCCAGCGGAAAAGAGTGCCGCTCCAGCGGAAAATAAAGCCGCTCCGAAGGAAAGCCCTCAAACGCCCCCGGCTCAGTAGACCGATCCATTGAGCCGGAACGCGTCCATTTTGTGTGCCGGGAAGAGACACAAGGAAATTGCGACGATAAAATCTCTGGCGAGCAGTCGGATGTGCCTGTGAAAGAGCAGCGTTGATTAAGGTCGATCCATGACGGGCAATTCGGGAATATAGAGGAGCCTGAATTTTAGCTCTCACGTCATTTCGTTTTCGTACAAGTAATGCGGCGGGCACTGATGCCCGTCGCTTTCATTTCCAGGGCCGACAGGGACGGGACATCGGCCAATGCGTGCATCTGTTGGTTAATCGACCGTCAAATAGTGTCAGGCCGCTCAAAATCAGCGGTTTTTCCATTCTTCTTTGGTCTCATTCCTTAAGCGTTTCTTCCGATCTTTCCTCGTCTGTCGAGCCATCATGTCCTCTCTGATCTTGTCATGCCGCTCTCTTCTTTCAATGTCTTCCAACTCGGCCTGTGCTCTCAGCTTTTCGAAGCGAATCTTGGCCTCGTAGCTCCTAATTCGCTGTTCGCTTATAAGCGCCTCCTCGATTTTTTGCCAATCCTCATCGCCGCCGCAGCACCAGGAAATATGCTTGCGGACCAGAGATCCAGGGATACCTTGGATGTACATCCCGCAACAGGGGCATGCGTCAACGTCCTCTTCCCCGGCGGGTTTCCTGAGGACATACCCTTCGTTCTCCAGCTCTTCGAGGGAGCATTCTCTTTGGATCCAGAGATCCCTTCTACGCAGGTACCCCCAACCGGGCCGTTCCGCCCATATTGTTTCCAGCATTTGGTCAGGGGCATCCGGTCGGCATGTGTAACTCGCGGGGTGGATCCAGAACGTCTGTTGACTTTTCATGGGCCCGTGTGAAGTCTGCAGGTACTGCGACCGTCAAGGAAGTTTGCCGCTTTGACTCCGTCCGGTGGTCAAACCAGACTCGTTCCGCACTTGCAACCAGTTGGACGGCAGGCTCGCTTGACAGACCTTCCCGATATTAACTAAGCTGATTGGTATGGTCAATGATTGTAGCCAGGCTTTCGGATGCAACCCGATAGAGAGCCAAAGTGTTTCCGCTTTTTAGCTATTGTTGGGAAATCCATTATGGCAAATACTGATGTGGTCGAGTCCCTGCCCTCGTTGCTGGTGACTGCTGTCGGCAGCTTGCCTCATAGCGATCCGAACCAAGCGGTGGATCTTGTCCTCGAAAGCCTGATAACCGCGCCGCACGTGCCGCAGCTTTCCCAGGCGGATCTTCGGGAACAGATGTGGATACAATGCACCGAAGGTTTGCCCCGCTTCCGGCTGGATTCAGAAAATCTGTCCTATCATTTTGATACATCCGGCGACCCGGGCGCTGAAGTGGAGCAGTTCTACACCGTGTATCTAGAGATCATGGATGGGGCACCGGCAGATCATTTTGCCATTGGGCCGGAGTACGGGAAAGGCATACATTGTTTTCTGGAGAGAATTCGTCAGGAGAGGAAGCGGCGCCCATTCATAAAGGTCCAGGTCACGGGTCCTCTGAGCTTCGCGCTGACAGTGACCGATGAGAACAAAAGAGCCATTTTCTATCACCCCGTTTTTCGCGATATAGCTGTTAAGGGTATGGGATTAAAGGCAATCTGGCTGATGGAACAATTCAAGCCATTTGCGGACAACGTGCTGGTCTTTTTCGATGAACCGAGTTTGAGCGCGTACGGCTCGTCCGCTTTTCTTGCTCTTTCAAAGAACGATGTGATCGAGTCCCTCCAGGACGTCATCTCAATGGTACAGGAGCGCGGCGGCATTCCCGGAGTCCATTGCTGCGGAAATACCGACTGGGGGATGCTCATGGAGACCTCAACTCGCATCATTAATTTCGATGCCATTGACTACATGGAGTCGATGTCTCTGTACGGACCGCAACTATCTGCTTTTTTGGCACGTGGTGGCGTATTGGGATGGGGGGCGGTACCCAACACTGAGAAAGTCCTGGATGAGACAGCCGACGGTGTGCTGAGAAGAATAGCTGGAGGAATCGAATTGCTGGAAAGCGCAGGAGTCGATCGGTCGGTTTTGACTGAAAAGATTCTCGTGACTCCAGCGTGTGGCTGCGCGGGTATGACCGTCCGGCAATCGGAAAAGGTATACGAGATCCTGGCGGAACTTAATGCGAAATCGGCTGACAATATATTCGGCCACTGAGCGAAGAAAGGGTTTGTAATGGGATCAACACTGGCGGTTGCAGGAAAAGGAGGAGTCGGCAAGACTTCGATAACTGCACTGATTATTAAAGCCTTGATAGAAGCCGGTAAGAATCCCCTTCTAGCCATAGATGGAGATTCCAACTCGAACCTGCATGAAGTCCTTGGGATCAAGAATCCCCGAAGCGTCGGCTGCGTTCGCGAAGATACCAGGAAAATGGGAGAAAATATTCCCGGCGGAATGACCAAGGATCGTTTTATGGAATACCAAATCCAGGCATCCCTGGAAGAGACCAAAAATCTTGATTTCCTCTCGATGGGTCGCCCGGAAGGTCCGGGTTGCTACTGCATGGCAAATAATATCTTGCGTGAAATAATTTCTAAACTGACGTCCAACTACTCGTATGTGATTATCGACAACGAGGCGGGCATGGAACACCTTTCCCGTCGAACTGAAGAAGAAGTGGATCATCTTTTCATCATCTCGGATCCGGTTCCCCGGAGTCTCCGCACGATCGGTCGTATTGTCGAGCTGATTGACGAACTGGGAGGCCGTATTCACAACAAGCATCTCGTCTTGAGCCGGGTACAAGGGTCACCTGAAGATTTACCCGAGATGACGCGAAAGGAGATCGCGGCCTTACCTTATCCCCCGGAGGGACTGATCCCTTACGACGATACGCTTGTAAGTCTTGATCTTCAGGGGCAGGCTCTTTTGAAGATTTCGCCGGAAGCGCCTTCGTACAAGGCCGTCAAAGAGATGCTCGAGCAGTTGGGAATACTCAACTGAAGCTCTGAAGATACTGTGCACGGGGATAGCGCGTCCATTCACTTACGTGCGGCAAAGGATTGTCATTGCGAGCGGAGTGAAGCAATCTCTTCCTTCAAACGGCGCTTAGATTGCTTCGTCGTTTCACTCCTCGCAATGACAGGAGCCCAAAGATTCCCCGCGTAAGTGAAGGAATACGGGATAGCCGCGAAAATTCTTGACTTCCCTCACTCCCGCCCTATAATAGAAACTGAATCTTTATTTAATTTGCTCGAGGTTCTTGGGCCACGAACTCTCACATGTGGTTTTGGAGTTTGTAGGGAGTGTGAAATGGTGTATACGGATGCCCAAGCTTGGCTGGATGCTCACGAGCTTATCGAGTGCAAGCCTTTAAAGGGTCGCTGGACCCGTGAGACCTGCCTTGAAATCTCCAGGAGGGTCCGCAAGGTGCCTAGAAATGCGAAATCTCAGGTGAATGTGGCAGCAGCCAGGACCCTGCCGTGTGCCAATTGCCCAATTCTCGCCGCGCTCGAAAAATAGCAATTCCCTGTGATTACAAATGGATGAAGGAAGCGCTCTTTGGTGCTCGTGGGCTGCTATAGCAAGCGCCCGCATGTAGTGAACTGTGTCAAAAACTACTCTTAAAGAGACTTTTACTAGTTTGCAATCAAACGCTAAAAACAGCACGGATCTGACAAAGCCTCCCGCGGGACGCGGGATGGCACCCGGAACCTCATGAATAGATGTCGGGTGCCACTGACCTGAGCGCCGTTAAGGGGCCGGGTCAGTGCCGTGTGCCGATTTTCACTTATTTGGGGAGCGAACTAGTATTACGCTCGGGTAAAGATTCCTCTGTGAGTGAAACATTACGAGCACTTCTGAGACGACGAACTAAGACGGGTCGGAAGTGATCGTTTCGATTTGTTCCCTTACTATCTTCTCTACAGCGCCCAAAAGCTTCAAATTGATTTCTTCGCGCAGAATATCCACAATTTCTTCTCTCTTGGGAAGCAATCCTCTGGTCCTCTCGTCGAAAAGGCCCCGTGACACGCTCTCAAGCCATACCCGTTCAGGCAACGAATTCTGGATTGCCTCTGCAATGCCATGTCCCAGAGTTTCCTGGAATCGCTCCTTTTCAGGGAGTGCACTTTTGATGGTCTCCAAAATCCGGTCTGTCCCGGGAAAGAGCTTGTCGATCAGTGCGCTTGGATCCACTTCGGTGACGATACGTTCAACTCTCTGCTCCAGCATTGAATGAAACGTAGCTCTAAGTTCTTCTTTTCCGGGGAGGAGGGATGAAAGGTGATCGTCGATTCGCGCAACCGCGCCGTCAGGCGACGTCAGGAACTCTAGCGATTCATCAACCCTGCTCATGATCCGATCCGCCGTTGGAATGGCCTGTAAAGCGGAATTCAGCCGCTCATTCACAATGTCGGCAGACGGCAGGGCAGCAAAAGCATTATCGAGGCGTATGCGAATATACTCTTGCGACGGCATGCCACGAAGGGCCGTATCCACACGTTCAGCGACCAACTCCGGCGATATTGCCTTTGCAAGCGCCGTGTCCAAGGCTTCTTTTACAAAGTCCCGCAAAGGCACATCCTGGAACGCTCCTTGCATTATCCTTTTCAACTCGTCGTAAGAAAAGAATTTTGCAACAGTTTCCTGGAATCTCTTGCTCAATTCGTCGCGAGGCAGCAAGGATAGAAGCCCTCTCTCCAGGCGCTCTCCGACCATTGAGCGCGAGGGGAGCACGGCCTGTATAGCGCGATCCACTCGCTCGGCGATTTCGTGTTCAGACGGCAAAGATCGCCTGAGGATCTCGTCAACTCTCGAAAAGATATCCTCACGAGTTGGTAGAGAGCCTGCAAGGTTCCGAACTATACTGTCCAACACCTCTTGTTTCGTTGGGAGAGACGATTGCAGGGCTCGTGAGACAGTTCCGGAAAATTCAGCTTTATCCGGTTGAGGCGTGAACTCCAAAGAGGGGGGCATTGTTTCCGGTAAAGCCGAGGCAGCACGTAGCGGTTCATGTACTGGAGTTGTGGAAGGCTTTGCACGAGCAGCTTCTTCACTCTCTCTCGCCAGGCCCGCAATCTTGCCGGCCGCTGCTGCCACGGCTCCTGCCGCAAGTGTTCCTCCAGCGACACCCGCAATTGTCTCAGCCATCGTGGGGCCGGGGGCAACCGTCGGTCGCTTCTTCGGAATCTCTTCGATCTCGTCCTCCAAGGAAATTTCGTCGAACGAAATGTCTTCAGTCACTTCCAGCATGGGTTCTTCTTCTCGCGTATCAGCAAAGAGGATATCCTCAGCGGAAGCGGCATCAAGAGTAATTTCTTCAATCGGCGTTTCTCCGATAGCTGGAGTCTCATCCAAGGAGATTTCCTCGGGGGTCTCGTCAAGATCAAGAGAGACCTCTTCCAGGTTAAGGTCGCCCGTTTTCTCTTCAGGAAATCGCTCGGTGGGAAATTCTTCGGTAGGAAGTTCTTCTCCAAAGAACTCCTGGGTTGTTATCTCTTCTTCGCCTATTTCGTCTAGGGTCAGTTCGTCGGTAGGCTCGTAAGAAGAGCTTGCGATCTGCGGCGTTTCCAGCCCAAGCGTGATATCCCCGGAGTCGTCAATCTGGATTTCCTCAAGGTCTTCGTTGGCAAGGTGTTCCATTTCTTGATTTTCCACGGGAACAGTGTCGTCGAGATCGGTTCCGACGAGGCTCTCCTCCGGGGTGTGGAATGCCTCCAATTCCTCCATTTCTATCTCTCTGATTTCAGAATCTTGCTCCAGGTCGATAACGTCAAATTCCGTAGAAGAGGACGCATCTTTTATAAGAGAGTCATCGTCCAGCATCAGGTCTTCTGAGGTGAGGACTTTTGACGGTTCCTGGACGTCCAAGATGTTACCGATCTCGGTAACATCAGCATCTATCTCGCTCATTTCCTTCGACGCGAATTCTTCGATGGGCTCTTCAGACTCGAGTTCCAGTCCCAAATCATCTACATCCATCTCCACCGTTACCGAATCTTTGGAACTGGCTCCAGCCTCGCTCGTGTCCTCAGTGTCAGATCCAAAATCAGGGAGAGTCACATGAGAATCGAGATCGATTTCCAACACTTCGGAGGAAAGAGTGGCACCCAGATCGGTCGGAACATCGGAAACCAACTCAATGGTCGGCTCGTAAGCCTCATCATCATCAATCCCCATATCTTCGAGGTTGAGCCGAACCGTGTCTTCGTAGGTCTCATCCTTTGCCATCTCTTTTGTGTGGTCCAATTCGGCGATGAGCGTCCCCGTGTCGATTTCGACGGTGTCGCCCACTTCTGTAGGAAGTTCCTCCGAGTCCAGCGCCGCATTGGACATGGCCAGCAGTTCCTCTGTCATTTCGCCGGAATCCTCGTCCGTGAAGTCGATCATGATCTCTTCGTCAGCATTTTCACCGGCTATGCCGCTTCGCAGGCCTAGAAGAGACTCCACCGTGTCGTTCAGAGTGACTCCGTCGATTGGTTTGCTTAGATATCCGTCCGCTCCTGAAGTGCGGGCCTCGGCCGGTGGCGGGCCGCCGGGATCACCGGTCATCAGCAGAATAGGAATATGAGAAAAGTCTCTCGAACCCTTTATGCGCTGGACTAGACGCCACCCAGGTACATCCGTGAGTAGTGAGTTCAAGATAATCAGGTCGGGCTTGTGAGTTTTAATAGCTTCCTTAAGTTCTCCGGAACTGGAAACATTTATAAATTCATTATCTTCTTGCACAAGAGAGCGCTTTACCGCTTCCTGGCTTTTAGGGTCTTTGTCGGCCACGACGATCCGGTAGGACATGGCGACCTCGCCTTTTTTTATCTAAAAAATACAACCAATTCACCCTAAATGTCAAGTCAATTCAAGGTTACAACTATGTCTCTTTCGCAAGGAAATCTATGGCGGAGGAACGTTATCCTTGATAGAATGTCTTTGAGTTTAATCGTAAGTTTTCAAGATCCGGATAACAAGCCGCTGAAATTCGTCCGCCGGAAAGAATCATCTTCCTGCCATTTCGATCGGCCGGTGTTGATATCCAGAATTTTTGATAGACTATCTAAGAAGCTTCTTGCCTCACACATGAGCGATAGCTAAAAAGTGGCTTCATGTTAGCAGGTTAAGCAACCGTAACCAAGGTAAAAACTTGACTTGGTCTTCGTTATAGATTAAGAAAATACTTGATTCGAAGAAAGGAGAAATCGCTATGCTCGAGGCCTTTGCCACGGCATTGCCCCAACACACGTTTCATCAACAAGGCATGTTCGAAATCGTTATGGGCGCCGGATGGGTAGTGAAAGGTGTGATGCTCGTACTCCTCTTGTTTTCCATAATATGCTGGGGGATCATTTTAACCAAAGCAATCACGTTGTCCCACGCTCGCAAGGATACTCAACTCTTTTTCGACGCATTTCGTGAATCGCGCAAATTCTCCCTTTTATACGCAGAGGCTAAACAATTCACGTTCAGCCCTCTTGCCCATGTTTTCAAAGCGGGTTACGCCGAACTAAATCGGTTGTCTCGGATACAGCAGGCCGCTCAGAGTTCCGCGGATTCCACGCAAGAGCCGGAGTACGAACGAACGGGCATGGATAATGTGACGCGTTCGCTCCAGCAGGCTGTAACCGCAGAGAGGAGTCGTCTCGAACGAGGCGTGAACTTTCTGGCCACCACGGGCTCATCTGCTCCTTTCATCGGTCTATTCGGGACTGTTTGGGGAATCATGGAGTCCTTTCGCCGGATAGGTGTCATGAAGAGTGCATCGCTGGCAGTAGTGGCACCGGGAATAGCCGAGGCATTGATCGCTACCGCTGCAGGTTTGGCAGCGGCAATTCCTGCGGTTATTTTTTACAACTATTTTCTGAGCCGCATCAACACGATCTCCGGCGAAATGGATAACTTTTCTTCGGAACTGATAAATATAATTGAGCGGATTTACTGGGCGAGAAAATAACCGTGCGCATCTGCCCGCTCCACTTCTGCGCTTAGGTGCGCTAAGGAGTAATTGATGGCTTTTAGCATGAGTTCACAGAGAAGAACAGCAATGGCGGAGATCAACGTCACTCCGCTCGTTGACGTTATGCTGGTCCTGCTCATCATCTTCATGGTTACTGCCCCTATGATGCAAGAAGGTGTTTCAGTGGAACTGCCTCAGGCGAAGGGGGCACCCATTAGTAAAGAGCAGCAGGCGAAAGATGTCGTTATATCTGTTTCCGGTCAAGGGAATATTTTTGTCAACGATCAGGCAGTGCAGGAAGACAAACTCCCGCAGAAGATTGTTGATGTGACCAAAGACCAGCCAGCTAGAGAAGTATATCTTCGTGCAGACAAAACTGTACCTTATGGTACGGTGGTCCGCATTATGGGAGCGCTAAAGAGCGCAGGAATAGCTAACCTCGGGATGATAACGACCCCCCAAGAAGAATCTAAGCCTGTAAAATGACAGTCATTTATGCCAGATCCGCCGCTGCGGCCTCGCCGTGGGGACTCCTGCTCTCGGTGTGTCTTCACGGCTTGGCATTTCTGGCGGTAATCATCCTGGCATTTCCCCTCTCTAAAGCGAACAAACCGGTGGATGAAGTCATCAGCCATGTGAAGCTTGTGGAGTTCAACACACGTCCACCGGTTGCCGAGCAAATCCAGGCCGGCCCGGCCCAGGCTACAAACGTTCACTCGCCCGAAGTCCTTACCCAGGCGGAACAGCATGAAAAGAGTCCGGAGAAATCACGCGCAACTGTAAAAGCCAGGACCATAGGCTCTCAGACTCGAAATGTCATCGCTATGAAGAAACGCAAAAGGCCTCTCCGCCGGGTTGAAGCCGCCAAAGAGCCCGACAAGAAGAAGTCAGAAGTCAAAAGCGCCAAGACCAAAGAGAGCTCACAGTCTTTCCTGGAAAAGCGTCTGGCAGCCATTCGTCGGGAAGTTGACAGCAAAAAAGCCGAAGCTGGACCCTCACAATTCTCCCAACCTCCCGGGCTGCCCGGCGAGAAAAACAGCGGCTCC
This sequence comes from uncultured delta proteobacterium, assembly GCA_963789265.1. Lineage (GTDB taxonomy): Bacteria > Desulfobacterota > Desulfomonilia > Desulfomonilales > Desulfomonilaceae > CAWBBA01. The sequence goes on from CAWBKB010000003.1 coordinate 401,661, forward strand.
TCGATTGACGCAAAGGCTGTTCGCTGGTTCAATAGTGTCCGGACCACCATAAATTCCCATTGGTCCATTCTTGTAGACGATCGGCAACTGGAAAGAGTGACCATTATCGGGGTAAGAATAGCCGATAACGGTAGCCTCATGGACGCCTCCGTAGATGAAAGCTCCGGCGACCGTGTATTTGACCGGTCTGCAATGAGAGCCGTCTTTCAGGCGGCCCCATTTCCGCCTGTTCCCTTAGAAGTCAAGGAGAAGATCAGCAAAGCAGGCGGGCTCGCCTTCCGATTCACACCCAAAGGCATGCAATGAAGCGTAAGTCTCCCAAGGGCAATTGTCGCCCAGGATTGTCCAGGGACTCAACCCAGAATGTTTCAAAGGCCATATCGGAGAGCAGCGTAAGCCCCGGCAGAAAAATCGGCAAACTTACCATCGGGGGCCGTCTGAAGACGCTGTTTTGCCTTATTTCGCTCGTGTCAATGGTCGCCTGGCCGGTTCAATCTCATTGCAAACTCTTTCTGGATCTGGAAAATCCGAATTCGGCAAAGATGCCCATAGCAGTACCGGACTTCGTTGGCCAAGGACCGGCCTCCCTCAATGGGCACGACCTGGCTAGAATAATCAAAAACGATCTGTACCTTACAGGACTTTTCGACATTGTAGAGGGTTTACCATCGAGTTCGCATAATCTCACGGATCCCCCGGATTTTGATAGCTGGTCCCAAATCGGCGCCCAAGCGCTGATACTGGGAAGCTTCCAAGTGAGAGGCGATGAATTGGTCGTAGAGGCCCAGCTCTATGACGTCGCCCTAAAGAGACTTGAGTTGGGCAAACGCTACACCGGTAGAAAGAACTATTATCGCACCATGATCCACAAATTCGGGGATCGCGTTATGGAAAAACTTACAAACGTTCCTGGCTGCTTCACCACTCAAATCGCTTTCGTGGGGGCCGGCCGATCCCGAGAAATTTTCAGCATGGATTTCGACGGCCATAACTTGTGGCAGATTACTCGAACGGGGAGCATAAATCTCTCCCCTGAATGGTCGCCGACCGGGCGAGGTATGATATTCACTTCTTATATGAATCGTAAGCCTGACCTATGGGGAGTGGATTTAGCCACTCTGAAGCCGTACGTAATATCCGCTCGGCCTGGGCTCAACGCTTCTGGGCGGTACTCATACGATAGTAAGTTCATTGCATTATCTATGAGTTTTAAAGGAACACCTAAGATATTTATCATAACACCGCAAGGACAAATTATAAAAGAGTTGACGTCTGGCAGAGGAAATGATATCTCTCCCACATGGTCGCCCGATGGATCGGCCATCGCCTATGTTTCGGATCAAGTAGGGACTCCACAGATCTATATTATTCCGGTGAATGGCGGTGAACCGAGACGCCTTACCCTGCAAGGCAACTACAATACTGATCCGAAGTGGTCGCCACGAGGAGATTTATTGGCTTTCACCGCCCGTATCAAGGGACGGTTTCAGATATGCACCATAAGAACGGATGGCACCGACTTGCGGGTGCTGACCGGAGCCGGGTCAAATCAAGCGCCGACCTGGTCGCCCGACGGCAGGATGATAGCTTTTCAATCCAACAGGGATGGAAGAAAGCTGATCTACGTCATGGACGCCCGTGGAGAGATCCAGGTCCCGGTCTCACCCATCACGGGGAGGGCGCCCGCTTGGTCTCGGACAGGTCGATAATGAGGGGAGGGATGCGGTTAGAAAGGAGAACACATTCATGTCATCTCGCTGCCTGATAAAGGGAATGACCGCAGCATTCGTTCTCCTCTTTCTCGCATCGGGCTGTGCACCAAGGATCGTCAGGCCCAATCCCGGGCCGGCACCCGGCTTTACTGGCCCGCAGGCTAGTGGACCAATGATGGAACAGGACGTGCAAATGGTGCAAACAACCCTCAAGCCCATATATTTTGATTACGACAAATACATGCTTTCTCCGGAAGCGGAAGCCAACCTTCAGTATGACGCCGAAATTCTCAAGAGGGCCCCCCAGGTGTCAGTGGTCGCTGAAGGGAACTGCGACGAGCGCGGAACGGCCGAGTACAATCTGGCTCTGGGCGACCGTCGTGCCAGATCCGCGGTGGAATATCTCGCAACTCTCGGAATTGCCCCCAATCGATTGTCAACTGTTTCTTACGGGTCGGAACTGCCTGTCGATCCGGGTCACAACGAAGAGGCCTGGGCGAAGAATCGGCGCGTCTATCTTCGGGTCTCCAGATAGTGTGTAGTTAGAATGCGGCTATCGGACATGCCTAATACGGATTCGCTTTCAAGCCGGTCACACTGCATTTCTGATGGGACAGTCCCGCCCGGGCGGGATTGTCTGTCGCCATACCCAAGAATGCGGTCCCGCGTGGAACGCGGGATGCCCCACTTTATCCTGTGTGCCGTTGTCACTTGCCTGAAGGCACACTGGCACAATCCCTTGGGAAGTGGACGTATCGCCCTTTTCGGAGCGCTCGTTGTCTCGCTGATCTCTCTTTCAGGGTGCCTGACCAGGCCCGGCGGACCTACCATGCCATATATCAGACCGGCCCAATCCGTGCCTGCCGTTGATGCTATTCCCCTTCGGCTCTCTTCCCGGTTGCAAGATATGGAAGTTGAAATGCAGCGACTCAAGGAGATGATAGAGCGCCTCCAGGCGGCAGGGGGAAACCAAAACTCAATCAAGAATCTTCAGGAAAGGGTCAGCATCATCGAGCGACAACTTGGAATAGAGCCTCCCAGGGACGCGGCCGCTACAAGTGCTCCAGCGCCTCCTCCACCTACAAATCCCCCCACCCAGGGGCAGCCGCGAACAACGGGACGCGTTCCGGCCAACCAGCAAATCCCGACTCCTCCATCGACCCAACCCGTCCCTGTTGAGATCAGCAACCCCCCGCTTCCCCCGGACGAGAAGGCCTACAAAGACGCCTACACCATGTTCAAGGGGAACTCTTTCGATAGTGCGGTGCTCCAATTCGAGGATTTTCTGAAGAAGTATCCCAAAAGCCAGTTTTGTGCTGATGCAGTGTATTGGATCGGAGAGACCCGTTTCGCGCAGGGCCGGTTTGACGAAGCAGTTCTTCAGTTCGATCGGGTGATTAAAAATTTTCCGGGTTCCAAAAAGGAACTCAGCGCCTTGCTCAGGCAAGGTGAAGCTTTCGAAAAGTTGGGAGACGCTCGTTCAGCAAGGATTATTTTTCGAAAACTTATCAGTGACCATCCTCACACGGCGCAAGCCCGTATAGCCGGCAGTAGGCTCAAATCGCTGCCTGCGGAATAGATTCAAGACCCAACTTTACCGGGCTGTCACGCAGACCATTTCGATTTCAAGTAATTAATACAAATCCCCCTTTCCCCTTTACTCAAGGGAGTGTACGGGGATTTTGAAAGCGTGATGGTGTCAGATCATTGCAACGACAAAGAATTCTTGCCGTTTCTCACGAACGACCCCTGGCCTCTCGGTTCGGTTGCCTGACGAGGAACGTCCGCCCCCCCCCATTTACCGGGATGCCAAGACCAAATATGTCCGAAACTTCCGCCTTATAGGCCCCAGTTGCAGGTCGGACTCGCGTCGAGCCTATTGAACGCCGGATGGATATCCTGACGGGCCTCTCCGTTACTGCTGCGCGCCGGTTGGATATGCCTGTGGAAGAGCAGGTTGTTGCGCTACGCCCTGATAGGACTGAGGGGCTGGCTGATAAGCGGACTGCGCCGGATATTGCTGGGGTTGGGGAGAAGCCTGATAATATTGGGCTCCCCCCTGGTATTGCTGAGGGTTAGCTTGGTATTGCTGAGGGTTAGCTTGGTATTGCTGAGGGTTAGCTTGGTATTGCTGAGGGTTAGCTTGGTATTGCTGAGGGTTAGCTTGGTATTGCTGAGGGTTAGCTTGGTATTGCTGAGGGTTAGCTTGGTATTGCTGAGGGTTAGCTTGGTATTGCTGAGGCGCTCCCCCGTAAGCGGGTTGAGCCGGCTGGGTGACGCTCTGGCCGTAAGCCCCCTGTGGAACCTGCTGCGGATAATATGAGACGGTAGGCTGTGGAGTCGGCGACATCCCGGGCGAGGCTGCACCCATTGGGCTGTACCCCTGAGTGCTCGCCGGGTTCGTCGGATTTGCCTGCCGGCCTTGCTGCTGATTAGTCTGGTTTCCCGACCAGAAGGGGTTGAACGTATAGCCGGGGTTGCCTGTCCACCAAGCCCGGAAATCACCGAGAACAGAGTTGTCTATGGCGTCTCTGCTAGCCGAGCCCGAAAACAGATAATCAAGGAATCCATAACTTGGGACGGTCGAAGCTACCAGAAAAAGGAGCATCCCCAACAGTGCGTACTTTTTCATGACAAGCCCTTCCTTTAAACAATTTAAACCAATAATTACCGATCAATCATATCGCGGCTGGAACAATCCGTCAAGATCTCAAATGTAATCGGCTATTTTTGAAGTAGGGATAAGAAAAGAAGTGCGACTGCCAGAGACTTGATCAAATGAAGGCAAATGCAGCAATGATACCGGCTACGTCGAAGCAGTCCCGATTGGGGAGACAAAGTCCACGAGTCGATCGACCTACTTAAGGATGAAAAGGGCAAAGGTCACTGGAAACTCGTCAGCTCGGTTCGGACTGGTCGGCGGGTCAACATTACTCCGTCCAGCGAATGCATCCGCTCGTGAGCAACTGTCATGAAACGGCCTCGCAATGGGGCTTGAACCTTGCGAAGACTCTTAACCAGCTTGTTTGGGGAAGGCGGAGGGCGGTGATGCCCTTTCACCAGCCACTCAAAATGGAGATGAGGCCCGGTTGCCAAGCCGGTTTGGCCAACGAGGCCTATCTTCTCGTCCTGCTTCACGTGCTGCCCCTTTTGCACACTGATACGGCTCAGGTGCCCATAGCGGCTCTCACGGCCATTATCGTGCTTCACAAACACGTAGTTCCCCAACTGGTAGTGCCGACCGGCGGCGGTGACCACGCCGTTAGCAACGCACCGGACCGGCGTTCCAACAGGAGCGGCAAAGTCTACACCTTTGTGGTTTTTCCATTGACCCAGAATGGGGTGCATACGAAAGCCGTACGGGGAGCTGATCCGCAAACGATAGCCGCCCAGGGGTGATCTCAGGAAATCCTTCTTTAATTCCGTGCCATCTTCATCATAATATTGGCCGTTGAAGAGAATTGCCGTCTTCCTCTTTGTTTTCTTTCCTTCGTAGACAGCGCAGAGGATACGGCCATAGCCTGACGGGCGGTCATCAGCATATCGTCTCTCAAAGAGAACCTTACATGTGTCACCCCATACGGCGTCAGACTGAAAGTTAATGTCCCAACGGAATATTGTCGCCAATTTCGTGGCTAATTCTTTTCCCTCACCAACGCTGCGAAGGGATTTTCTCGAGGTCCCCTTTGAGCCGGAAAGTTACGCTCTCAACCTTGAAGTCGAGCACAACATCTTCTTTCCAGGAGTGAATTTCATTGCCCTTCCGAACGGCATGAAAAACCTTGTCTGGAGCCAATTCCAAAGTGGCCTTTAGGAAGCGGCCCTGGCCGTCAACAATTATGTCGTAGCTCTTTCCGGGCCTGAGCACTGTGAAACCGTCAAAAGGCAAATCAGAGTTTGAGCGAATGACAGAGACCATGCTTGCCACTACGCGCTTGCATTCCGATTCGTCAGTCAAATTGTCGTTCAATAGAGAGAAAAGGGTATCACCCCGGCCGGTGATTTCTGCAATCTCCTGGCAACCGCTTCTGGTTTGATCCGAGGCTTCATTATTGATGGGGTACGGGTACGATTTCTTGTCAATGCTAATTGGTTCAGAGGGAAGATTGCACGATAACTGCGCGTTTCCGTGGCTGTCTGGCGGAAGACAAAAGTATCCCCCTGCGGCAACTACCCCTAGCAGAACAACGAATAAAATCAATGCCGTTCTTCCAGAGGACCGCGGCTGGCGCCCATAATTCAAGTTGGCAGAGTGATGATTTAGTCGCACAGCCTCTTATCCACACCTCTAGTCAGCAAAATCTAGCACCTATCAAAATATCAATCAACGCCTAATTATAGCATTTCATGAATAAGACGTCTAAACTTTTCTTGTTGTAGGAACATTTCAAAGATCGGAGTGTCGGGTACTATCACCAAGGGTTACGGGAATTATCAGCCGTTGTGGTTCATGGGCACATAGCCGCGAAGCGGACGGCCCCTGGCGTCCGGAAGGGAAAGGTCGCCATGAAAGCGGACAATAAAGTATGGTTGGACGAGTACGCGGTGAACTGTAGAGTATTTAAGGGAAGGTGGAATATTCGGCATTGCATGAGGATGTATAACGATATAAAAGATCTCAAGATTCACATGTCGTCGCGGGCTAAGGGAAAAGTAACGCGTTATGAGTCGGCCTACAACCCATGTGAACGGTGCAAAGTGCTAACACGTTACATAAGCAGCCTCCATGAGGAACAGGAACGTTATAGCACTACTGACGAAAGTCCTTACAAGGAAGTGTGGGCCTCTTAGGATGAGAAAGCGGCAGTTTTGAAACAACTGCTGTCCAGTTACGGTATTTTCCTTTGCATGCCTTGTTGCAGCGCGCGACGAACTTGTATTATACTGTCCCAGCGCTTCGCGGGGTCTTTTTCGAGGCATCCCAGGATTATAGGTTCCAGCCAATCCGGAACAGTCGGGTCGATCAACCTTGGGGGAGCAGCAAATATTTTGGTGTGCTGGAATTTGTAATCCTCGAAGGAAGGACCCTCGAAGGGGAACTCGCCCGTAGCCGCAAAGTAGATAACAATCCCCAGCGAATAAATGTCGGCGGATCTCTCCCTGATAGTACCCACTTTCGAGCGGAAGAACTCAGGAGGCATGGAGACAGGATTCATTCCCGGATCTTGCCATCTGGGCTGTCGACCCCGAGTCAGGTTTCGGAATATTTGCGAATACCCGATCCCCACCAAGTAGCACCATGAAAGATCGCGGCTCAGAACTATGTTGGACGGGTGCAGATGCAGGTGAAAGGTTCTCCGCAACTGACCGTCGATTCCTTTGTAGTTATGGGCATACTCCAGAGCGTCAATCACTTTCGCAATAAGTTCTATCCTCTGCGCCGGTTCCGGCCTTTTTTCAGACTGCATCACCTTTTCCAGGGTGAGGGCAGCGAACGGGTGAATTAAGCCGCTAACCCCGTTAGGGGCGGTAACGACTTCCAGGATAGGCAGGATGTTCTCGTGGGCCATATTGAAACCGATGTTTGTGACTTCGTTCAAGAACTCCTTCAAAGTTGGTGGGTCAAGCAAATCATTTCTGAAAAGCCTCATCAAAAAATGCCGACCCGTATTTATCTGAATGACCACATGCAGATCTCCCCAGCCGTCACTCATAAGAGGTTCCATTTTCTGGTAAGCGAGAGATCCCGATGTTGGGCGGAATAATTCCTCTTGGGCGAATTCCATTAAGGGTCTCTTGGAGTAACCGGACACAAAGGTGGTCACAGCCTTTTCATCAAAGGACGTGTCCGCATCTTCCAAATCAATTGTCTGAATGGAAGCGCTGGGCCCTAAAGAGTCTCTCGGCGGCCGGTCGAGCCCCAATCCGGATTCCTCCATGCCCTTTGCGGATGATTCTTTTGCCGGAGGAGCAGCGGTGAACTCCCCGGCATCGCCAGGTGCAAGTTTCTTTTTCACTGCTGACAGTGTAATCTAATTTCTGGTCTTCCCTTCTCTTCACCGCCGACGTTGCTCCGGCTCTTACATCCGAATTTGGTGAGTTATCGGACCTTGTCGGCGATACGACCTTGCTGCGCGCTTCTCTCGCGGAGCCCAACGCGGCCGATTGTCCCAGCGTCCTCAGATAAGTTAGTATTCGAACTTCATCCGGCCTTTCCTTGACGGCTATCTCCAATATTTCTTTGGCCTCCGGTCCCACAATTTTCCTTTGCACAATTTCGAGAGCCGTCCTCACGATAAGCGAGGCACCGCCATTTTCGAGGATTTGCCGCAGGAGCCCATGCTCTGTGGCCATCGATGCCACTCGTTCGCACAGTTCGTGATCGTCGGGCGTTTGCTTGATCAGAACGAGTAAGTGATGGAAACTTTTTCCATATTCTTTGCGATTTTCATAGGCCGCGGCCAATGCAGTGCGGATGATTGCATTGTGAGGTTCGTATTTGACGAGCTTCTCAAACAACCACACGGCCTCATCATTATGGACCCCCCGTTTGATTAATTGTTTTAATACCTTGGCATTCAGGGCGCGATTGCCTTCTTTGATCGTCTGCTCTATCAGGTTGTTGTCGATTATGCATTGGGCCAAGTCCGTCAAGTAATCCTGATTTTCCCCGTCAATCTCATGGAGAAGTCGCAACTTTCCTATGTATTTGTCGAGGTCTCCCCTAGTCAGATACACGGTACTAAGCATCCTGTTGATTCCGACTGCATTAGGCTGGAATTCCAGGACTTTTTCATAGGCTGCCACCGCGTCCGGAGTCACCTCCGACCTGGCCAAGAATATTTGCGCGATTTTCTTGATGATTAACGGGTTTCCTTCCGTCAAGGCGTCTTGCACGCGTTTATTCTCAACGTAAATCTTGGCTGCTTCTTCGATGTATTCTTCCGATTGCCCTTTATCTAGTTGGTGCAGCATCGTGAGTTCGCTGACTGCACGTCGAAAATCTCCGTCCCGATTATAGATGTCGGCAAGAACTCGATGGATTCTCGGGTCTCGCCGGTCATATTCCAGTGACTTAAGGTAAATCCGTCCAGCCCCGGGAGTCTTGACCTGATCGTCAAGAAATTCCCTGCATACTCCGGCGATCAAGTTCTTATGATTCGATTCAATCGCCAGATCGGTCCGGCCCTCGGCTATCAGCAAACTCACAACCTCAGGGATGACTCCCGATCCCGCCGTGCCGAACTTCTCCAATTCAATAGCGTGATTAATCAGTTTTTTTGGCTCTCTGATCTTGCGATATATGTCGAAGAGCTTTTGATGAATCTCATACCGCTGGTCCTCGTCGGACTGAGTCTCCAATAACAACTCGTAGATTTCCGCGGCTTCAGGCTCCCTTCCTAGGGCCACCATCAGTTCCGCGCCAATGCTATAGTCCTTGTAGCCCTTGAGCCCTCCTAGAGACCGCATCGTTTCCCAGGCTCCGGCCGCTTCGCGGATTTCGTCCGTCTTTTGGTAACAAACAGTCAGCCTGCGGTAGACGTCCGGCGATCGGACCGCTCCACCTTGCAAGTTGATGTAACGATTGAAGGCCTTGATTGCCTGCTCGTAATCCCCCGATCGGTAAAGTTCCTCGCCAAGTTTGATCGCGGCTGGAATGGACGCTGTGCGCTGCTCTGCATCCTTCATTCTCCTTTGCTTGATGACAAAGAAGGCGATTACGGCACCAATTACGACAACGAGGACCACGAGACCCAGCATCCAGTTCATTGAAACATGTTCGGCCGGCGGATGCCACGGCACAGTGTATTCTTTGGGTACGTAACCGACCCTTTTGTCAGCTAGTCGGACTCCGACGAATCCGTCTTGCGCGCCTGTGGACTCCAGGACGTCGTCGTGAAGCGCAATAGCCAGGACCTCCGATCCAAACCTCGGTTGAGCGTAGACTTGAACAGAGAGCCGGTCAGGCGCTACAATCTTCACAGCGTTCGGAAATTCTTGTGCGGTTGCCAGGAAATGTGGGAGGAGGCAAAGGGAACAGATGAGGAGGACCAGGATCTTCACCTTGGTAAGAAACCGTTTCAAAGATATTCCCTCATGTTGGAATGGTGGCGACAGGGTGATTGTTTCATAAGTGTTGATAGTTTAACATGAAGAACTGCCACGAGCAAACTTAAAGCTCAAGACTTCATGTGGCTGAATTCAATTCGGAGTGATGAAGAACTTATGAATACAGCATTGGATTTTGAGCAGGGGCCTATTAGGCCCCCAAGCGAAGCAGGGAGCCTGCTCATACGAGTTACGCGGAACTGTCCATGGAACCGATGCGTCTTTTGTAGCACTTACAAGGGCAAAAAATTTTCTCGCAGGAGCCTCGAGGAAGTCAAGGCTGATGTCGACAGGGCTAAGGCCGTTATGGATGAGATCGGGGAGTTATCCTGGAGAATTGGAGAGGGAGGCAAACTGTCCCAGCGTGCTTTGACGAGTATATTGAGAGACGGGAATCTGCCTGACTCGTTTCGTTCAGTGGCACTGTGGATGGCTTCAGGAGGCGAGGCTGTTTTTCTCCAAGACGCCAATTCGCTCATGCTTTCAACCGACTCTCTTATCTCCATTCTAAACCACATTCGGCAAACCTTTCCGCAAGTTCAACGAGTGACTTCGTACGCTCGCGCGGCGACTTTAAAGGGAAAATCGGTAGCTGAATTCGCACGCCTCGGGGCAGCCGGCTTATCGAGACTTCATGTGGGGATGGAATCCGGGTCCGACCGAGTCTTGAAAATGATCGACAAAGGGGCCCGTTCCGAACAGATAGTGGCGGGCGGAAAGCAAGCGGTTGAAGGTGGCTTGTCGGTCTGCTTTTACGTCATGCCCGGGATAGGCGGGGTTGAATTATCTGAGGAGAATGCGCTGGAATCCGCCCGAGTGATCAATGCCGTCAATCCGGGCTTCGTAAGGTTCCGCTCCCTATATGTCAGACGAGGGACGCCCTTAATGGAGATGGTGAAAAACGGTAGCTTCCGGCCCCCCGATGAAGATCAGATGGTAAGCGAAATCAGGATGCTGATCCAGAATCTGGAAGGCATATCCGCTCGGCTTGTCAGCGATCACGTCCTCAACCTTCTCGAGGAAGTCGAAGGCGTTTTGCCCGAGGACAAGCGCCGCATACTCGATATCATTGATCGCTATCTCTCTCTCCCGGAAGAAGAGAGGCTGCTCTTCCAACTGGGGCGACGAGGAGGTGCAATCCGATATCTTGACGATTTGGATGAGCCGGTAATGCGGGCTCGTCTGAAAGAAGCAATGCGACAGATAGACGGCGAAGTCAGCGGCGGTGTGCTAAGCTATATCCAGGCGATTAAGCAGCGGTTTGTGTGAGTTGCCGAGCCGTTCAGCACGGTTGCTCGAAATGGTGCCCTTTTAGCAATGCTGTCGTAAACCTTGACCAGTCAGCGTGAGAGAACTTCCGTAGGCCCGACTTATGCCTCTTAAACCAAAGAGGAAGAAACTCTCTTTTGCCAAGAGTTTCCTCCTTCATTGCAATGGGGATGGCGCGCCGTCTTGACTTGAGCCCGCCACAGCACCGGCCGACTATTTTGCCAACGAAGCAGTAGAAGGCAATTTGGTCGGTTTCTCCATTTTGAGCTGTTTCACTGTAACGTCTGATTTAATCCATTGCAAAGCCTTCCTGAGGACCGGATCGGTTTTGGGATCCGGTGTCTCATGCAGGAACTTGTTATGTTTGCCTTTCTTCTTATTTTCCGGCTTTGCCTCTTCTGCGGCTTCCTGTTCCCGCTGCTTCTTTACTTCCTGTTTCATGTCCACGTCGGGAACAATGCCGGTCTTCTGAATGTGGCGCCCCTTAGGGGTGTAATAGTACGCGGTCGTAAGTCTCAGTCCCGTTTTGCTGTCCAGGGGTATAATAGTCTGAACTGACGCCTTGCCAAACGATTTAGTCCCGAAAATGGCTGCCCGGTCGTGATCTTGCAAGGCCCCGGCCACGATCTCCGAGGCGCTGGCGCTACCTTCATTTATCAGCACCGCCATCCTAAACTTATAATGTTTTCCGGTCCTAGTGGCCTTGAATTCCATTTGCTGGTCCTTCGACCTGCCATCGGTATAAACGATTAAGTCTCCCTTTTCCAAGAAGAGATTCGCAACTTTCCAGGCTTGATCAAGAAGGCCGCCGGGGTTGTTCCGCAAATCCAACACCATTCCCTTGATCTTTGCGTCTCCCCCCATCTCCTTAAGAGCGTTGCCCAAATCCGTGTCGGTGCTCTCCTGAAAGCTGGCGATCCTGACATAGGGATACCCGGGCTCGAGCATCTGGGTCTTCACTGAGTGCACGTGGATGATGGCTCGCTCGAAGGTGTAATCCTTGAATTCTCTGAACCCTTCTCGCATGACCGTCAGAGTAACCTTGGTTCCCGGGCGTCCCCTCATCTGCTTTACTGCTTTGAGCAAAGTAATGTTCTTCGTGGTCTCACCGTCGATTTTGAGGATCTTATCCCCGGGTTTTAGGCCGGCCTTGTATGCGGGCGTGTCTTCGATCGGAGAAACGATCGTCAAGATGCCGTTTTCAAGGGTGATCTCGATCCCCAGCCCTCCGAATTCTCCTTTGGTTTCGACTTGGAGTTCCTTAAACATCTCTTCGTTCAGATACTGGGAGTGGGGGTCCAGAGACTGGAGCATGCCGTTGATGGCTCCCTGAATGAGGTCTTTATCCGAAACGTCCTTGACATAGTGTTTTTGAACGATTCCCATGACGTCTCGGAAGAGCTTCAGCTCTTTATAGTCCGGGGATTTGGTAGCGCTCTCCGCCGGAAGCGTTTGTGCCGGCAAGAAAGTGGCTCCAATAATAGCCAGTATGAGAAGCGCAGATCTAATTGTTTTGTTGATTGTCATGGGAAATCCTCATCCGCTGCGTGTTACGAAGGTTTCCAAGAAAAGCCTCCATTGTGAAAGAGTTGAATGCTATCATACGTTATCGGGTGTCACAAGTGAAGACGTCCACTTCTGAGGAACAAAAATGAATGGCAAGACTTATAGAGTTGATCCCCGCATGGTCACGCCTGTCGCTTTGGCGATGGCATTGGGGGCCTGCCTCTTGATCATGGAGGGAACAACCAGGAGAGGGTTCCTGTTGCTTTTGCTGCTCTCACCATTCTTTTATTTGGGAGCCGAGATCCTCGCAAGAAAGATAGTTGTGGACACGACAGGCATCACCGTATCGAAGCTCTTCCGATCTGTCGGCGTAGAGTGGTCGGAGATCCAATCCTTGGATGCAATTCGATCGGGCAATAAGCTGTTTCTCATCGTTCAACGCGAGGAAGGAGGGCCCGTGATAATCACGAACACGATACGACCGTTTTCCGACCTCGTCTCCTCGCTGGTGGACGTGGTGCCCTCTGGGAAGGTGTCATCGCAGGTTCGAGACTTACTCACAGATTCTCCCTCCAAGTTCGGGCCCGTAGTCCAAGCGTGGCTGGTTTGTCTGGTTTTCATTGCTCTAGTGGCCGGCAAACTTCTTGGTTACGGACAATGATCTGACAACCACACAAAGAGCTTGACTCCTGCGACGCACAGGGTTAAGGTCCCGGCCCGATGCAACACCGAGGCTAGCATAAGGGAAGGACGAGATGCGAATCACTCCTCTGGCCAGCGGCAGTTCCGGAAACTCGTTTCTGATTCAAAGCAACGCGGCGGCCCTGCTCGTGGACGCGGGACTTTCCGGCAAGCAGATCGTGGAGAGGCTGGAAAAGGTGCAGTTCAGTCCTGAGGAACTCGATGGGATACTTGTGTCTCACGGCCATTCCGATCACATTAAAGGGGTTGGGGTGCTATCGAGGAAGTTCAAGCTCCCGGTATGGATGAACCGAGGCACCTGGGAAGCGGTTGCGGGCCAGGTGGGTAAAGTTCATGAATTAAAGATTTTTGAAACGGGCCGTGTGTTCGTCGTAGCCGATTTTCGCGTCCATCCCTTTTCCGTCCCGCACGACTGTGCCGATCCAGTGGGATTCCGTATTTCCATAGGCACGGCCGGCGTCGGAATCGCAACCGACCTCGGCACACCTACCGGACTGATTGCAAGCCTGTTGACCGGCCTGCAGGTGGTTGTTTTGGAGAGCAATCACGATCCTGTCATGCTTCGAGACGGACCTTATCCCTGGGAGTTGAAACAGCGGGTCCGAAGCCGCCTAGGGCACCTGTCTAATTCAGAAAGCGCTGAGTTGCTGCAACGCGTTGTGACCGACGAGCTTCAAGCGGTGATTCTTGCCCACATGTCTCAGACGAACAATACCGCCGAACTAGCCCTTGATTGCGCGTGCGCGTCTCTTCAGGAATTTCTCGCTCAGGACGGCGCCATTTGCTGCGCCTACCAGGATGAAGTTGGCCCGACGATTGAATGGTAATCTGCATCGCTTCGGCGCAATTCTTTTTTCGGACTCTTTTCGGGAAAGCGGATTAGATGCGAAATCAGAAATGGCACAAGATTGGGAGAGAATCGGAAATGAGTATTTGCAGAGTCCGAACGCCGGGGGATTTCGCCAGGGTGCTTACGGCCTGTTTATTCGTCAATGAGAGGGAGGAGTTTCTCTAATTCGGAGATCTTGAGAAGAAACTCATTGGTGGCATCTTCAAGCTCTTTGGACAGCAGATGTAGTCGGATGTCCGCGGGCGTATCTTGTTTTTGGGTCGCTTGTTCGGACATATCGTCACGCCTCACTCATTACCGAAGTTACGTCAGAATGTCTGACTCTATCTTGGTGAATTATAATCGAATTCATGGCATATTTCAATAGCTAATGCACCGGACGGGAAGTATTGCCGGTTCTTATGGCCGAGACTATTTCGCGGAGATGCCCACATAGACTTGGTTAATCATGTCTTGGATCCGCTGTATTGCATTTTGTTGGATGTATGCGGGATTGTGAATCCTCTGAACTTCGGGCGTACTCTTCTTCGATTTCATGCTTACAAGCATTAGTTCTTCTTCTTTGGCGATAATGACAAATTTCGTCTGTTTGTCTTCAATTGTGCAAACCCAATCTTTGCCGGAAACTCTTATTAGTGGTCTAATGCCCGACTCCTTTGCAGTCCGTAGGGTTGCGAGTATATGATCAAAAGCCTCTTCACTGTTCATTTGCAAGCCGCTCCACTAGCTTGGCAGTGAGCATATTTGTTCGTGAGCACAAAAACATAGGGCGACCTCTACAAGATCGCCCTCTTATGTGAAGCATAAGCGGCCTTTAAACAATTGCGCTTGGGTGCCGGTCAAGCAGCAAATCGGTCGCATATATCAGGAACTCAATCTTCGTGTAATCAATTCTCATGCGGCCACATTATCATAAGCACCCCTTTCCACGAGCAATTTAGCCACCTCTGCTTCTTGCCATACATTGGCTTCCGTCAAAGCAGTCCGGCCGCCAATGTCCCGCACATGGATGTCGGCCCCTCCTTCCAGAAGGATGGTCACGACGCCGGCGTGCCCGCTCAAAGCGGCCTCTAAGAGCGCTGTCCTACCGTCGAAATCTTTAGCATTAACGTTCGCCCCCCACTCGATGAGAAGCTCCACCACTACTCTTTGGCCGGTAAGGGCCGCGAAATTAAGGGCAGTCGCGCCGAAGACACTATCAGCCATTTCGACATCCGCACCGTGATCCAGCAGTAGTCTGACCACCGCGCCATAACCTCTCAGGGAAGCCTCGATTAAAGGCGTTGCGCCGCATTCGTTTCGATAATTCACATCGGCCCCCTGAGCTAAAAGCTCCCTCACCTTTAGGAGGCGCCCACCTTTGGCTGCGGAATCCAACTCAACACCCACTGGATCAAACATTTCCCGCTCTCCGTATCTAATCAACAAAAAACACAGCCGGCAAAAGACTACGACCCAGCGCCCCAGAGGACTCTCCGAGATCGCCCCCATGACCCCGGAGAGTCTGCGTAGCGGGCCTTATAAGGTTCGGCAGCACCCAGCATCAATTCCGCCCGCCCCCCTGAATAATTATTCTCCATCTTCTCTCACAACTGAGAGCAATCCCATTCATCGGATTGCTGCTCCCGGGCATGGTTATACGTCGTACTCGCAATTGTTATGCTGCTTCCCCGTCTCCGTTTAATGATGAAGACAGACCCACCGATGAGTTCGCTCCCCCACCGGTAACCTGTATGAGCTTGAGGGTAACCCCCTATTAGCCTTTTCTGGTTGGCCCGGGATAAAGTATGACTGCCGTTCTCTCCCGATCCGCGCACTCCACTGCTTTGATATTTGAGGCAGCAATTCTTATGCCATTCGTGGACAACCCAATGGGAATCATTCCTTTATTTAGCAAAACAAAGTGGTTATCAATTGAACTCCAGCGTTTCCACTCGCGGACCGTCGAAACGAACTGCACTCAAAATGCGCATAAAACACCCAACAATCATCTATGAGTGTCTTATCAACATCTTACCGAATAGATGCGGGTAGTTTTTCCCCATGAGGCCCGCGGCGTGCAATAATTACCCGACACCCACTCGGACGTGGCAGGAATTGTTAAAGATTGTGCCATGAGTCACTCGATCGCAGTTAAGGGTGATTATACGAGAGCCGTGGTCAAGGACTTAAGGATTCAGGATCCTGGACTCATTTGAACAAACTGAGACAAACGGCGGGTCCACTAACACCGAACATCAGAAAAGATGCTTTGCGAACACACACATCTCGGGGTGACCGCGGGGCCACCCCGGATGAGTGCGCAAGATTCAGCCAACTTGTCGTTTTATCCGGACACGGTCCGCGCTTGGCCGGCTATCCCGACACGGTAAACGCAGATTCTGTAAAAGCGGGGGCATTCCAACGACCCCCTTACATTATTGTATCAGCCTGTACGGATATGCCCGCTTGGTCCACTGATTGTCAGGATGTTCAGCCGACAGCTTGTCGTACGATGCTCGCAGAGGCTTGGGGTCATGCGTGCTCTTGTATAGAGAGACACCGCGCAAAAAGATCGCCTCGGGAGCGGCATCACTCTTAGGATACGATTCGAGAAGCGAATTCAAGCGTGAAATAGCCTCGTTAAACTCTTCCCGATCGAAGTGAGACTTCGCAATCCCGAGCATCAGAGAGGCTATCAGTTCCTCCGGTCCAAGAAAACCGACTGTGCGGTGATGTTCTGTGCCGTCAGGATCGAGGGTGACCAAGGTGGGAGTCCATTTGACCTTGAAGTCCGCCGAGAGGGGCTTGTGATCGTAGGCCACCCTGAGAGGAATTAGATTTTCTTGGATAAACTTCGCCACGGCTTCCCCAGGATACGTAACCGCATCCATCTGTTGACAGCCGAGTCATCCCGGGTTGAAGAAATCAAGTAGCACGTGTTTGCCTTCGGCCTTCGCCCGCGAAAGTGCCTTGTCCATGCCGTTTTCCCACTCAATTTTATTTGCCATAATTGCCTCCCCGGGGTAATCAAAGTCCCCTTTAGTTAATATTTTAAATACTATTATACGCATCCGGCTAATATGGTCAATCCAAACGCGGCAAGGGGCATTAGTAGGAATCGACTTGTAACGGCAAAAGGTATGACCGATAATGTGAATGGGGCTTGAAGCTCGTAGAAAAATCTCAATTATGCCTAATGGGGGAGGACCCGATGTGGAACAAGATTTCCTGGCTGCTCATAGGGATGTTGGCTATTTGTGTCAGCTACGGGGGGACGCTGTGTTCTTCTGAAACAACGGGAGCAAAGCGCATGAAACTTGAGATCAGGAGTACCGCGTTCGGCGACGCTCAAATGATACCGAAAATCTATACGTGTCAAGGCAAGAATATATCGCCTCCGCTGTCATGGGGGGCGGTCCCCGAGCAAACACGGAGCATTGCGCTTATATTGGAAGATCCGGATGCTCCAATGGGGACATTTGTGCACTGGGTATTGTTCAATCTGCCGCCGGAAACCAAGGGATTGCCGGAGAACGTGCCGGTAGGAAAGACTCTGGCAAACGGGGCAAAACATGGCGCGGGTACCTCCAAGAAAATCGGCTACATGGGGCCTTGCCCTCCAAGCGGCACTCACAGATATTTCTTCAGGGTGTATGCGCTGGATTCAAAGCTCGACCTTAAGAGCGGCAGCTCCAAGGAACGACTGTTGAGAGCCATGCAAAGGCACATTCTATCGGAAGGTCAATTAATGGGCACTTACAAGCGCCATTAGGGGCTAACGGCATTCGTTCCTATAGCGCATAGTCAGCCCGGCGCTGAAGAAAGTGTTTCAAAACTATTTTGATGCCCGGAATCGTGCTACGATTCAGTCTCATTCGTATAGTCGTCGCCCTCACCCCAACCCTCTCCCAGAGGGAGAGGGAGCCGATCCAGGGCAGTTTTGCACTTCCCTCGCCCTCTGGGAGAGGGGCACAGGGTGAGGGATTCGTGCTACGATTCTGACCGCTTCATTGTTTTTGAGACAGTTTCGGGAGGCCGGCACTACTGTGATCCCGATGGGATCGGTCCCGCGGGATGCCGGTTGCAAAGTTCTCGATGAGCGGTTGCACAAGCAGTTATTGACGGTTGTCGCCGTATTTGATATAATACATCACATAAATATTGTATGGCATTGATTTAATAATTACTTAATAGGAGCATGCCATGTCGGCCCGATTTCTCTTCTGCCTGCTTGTCTCAGTTTGCGGCGCCTTGTTGACTGCCACACAGGGTTTTGCTTTCCAGTGCGGCCCCACGCTGGCTTGTGGCATGCCAACGGTGCCTGTGTGCGACCAGCCGATCATCCCCATGGCACCCTGTTGCGTACCTTCACCGCTCTTCCCTCCCCCGCCGCCGATCGTTGCGCCTGTTATAATACCACCGGCGGTGGCTTGCGCTCCTTATTACTGCCCGCCTGCACTGCCTCCGAGCTACGCAGGATCCCCACGACCCCCTCGACCTCGAGTCATGCCTTATCCAATGAAGTGAGGCCGCGAATCATACTAGTTCGCTCTCAAATAAGTGAGAATTGGCAAATATCAAACTGCACTGATCTGGCGCCATGAGGGCACTCAGGTCAGTGGCACCCAACATCCATTCATGAGGTCCAGGTGCCATCCCGCGTCCCGCGGGAGGCTTTGTCAGATCCGTGCTGTATTTATCGTTTGATAGCCTACCAATATCACTTACTTGAAAGCGCATCGCTATCAGGAGCAGGCTCAACGAAAATAATCGACAATTATTTTGGCGGTCTTGTTAGCCACGTCCGTCCCCAGTTTCTTTACGACTGCACTCGACTTCAAGTAATCCCCTGCTTCAATCCTCCGGAGGCATGACACGACCCGCCGTTTATCTCTTCCGACAAGCGCGGATGTCCCTTGCTCCAAGTAAATTGGTCGCTCGGTGTTGTCGCGGCATACCAGGCAGGGCACATCAAAGAAACTTGCCTCCGATTGAACTGACCCTGAATCGGATAGAATCAGCACGCATCCTTCCATAAGTGACAAGAAATCTATATATGGCTGGGGTGGAACGAGAGTTAGGTTGCGAACGCCTTCTATTCTCTTCCTAAAGCCGAATTCATCCAAACGTTTCTGGGTCCTGGGGTGGATTGGAAAGATTACAGGGTATGGCAGAAGTTCCAGGATGTCGATCACATCGCTCAGCGACTCCGGATCGTCGACGTTTGACGGACGGTGAATGGTCACCAAAGCGTACGATCCCGTTTCTAATCCAAAGGCTTTCCAGAGCTTCTTTTCGTTTATACCGGGGAGAAACATCTGGAGGGTCTCGAGCATGATGTCACCCACCAGATGCACCCGGCTCATATCAATGCATTCTCTTCTCAGATTTTCCACACCGGACGGCTCGGAGACAAATAGAAGATTTGACAGGCAATCGGTCAGACGGCGATTATGCTCTTCAGGCATAGATTCGTCGAAGGATCTCAGGCCGGCTTCCACGTGAGTCACCGGTATGAAGATTTTTCGTGCCACCAGCGCGGCCGCGATTGTGGAATTGACGTCTCCCACTACAACGACCATATCGGGCTTGACCTCCTGACAGACTTTCTCAAATTCGATCATGATTCTGCCGGTCATCTCTCCGTGGCTTCCGGAGCCAACTCCGAGATGATGTTCCGGCGGGGCCAAGCCGAGTTGCTGAAAGAATACGTCGCTCATCTCCTTGTCATAGTGCTGGCCTGTATGCACCGTGACGTGGCGAATGAGTTCGTACTTTTTGAACTCTTTCTCCAGCGGAGCTATTTTCATGAAGTTGGGCCGGGCACCGACCACGCTGACTATTTTCTTTGGCTTCATTGTCCATCCACCAGTTGGATTACACCTTGTGCTCTGTCCAGCCTGCGCGCCGGCGCAGAAAGCTTTCTATGAGATCTACGATCCGCTTTGACGCGTGGCCGTCTCCAAAAGGGCTTTCCTGAATGATCATGGAAGAGTAATGTTCAGGGTCCTCCAGCAGACGCGATGCCTCTCGGACGATCTTCTGACGATCCGTTCCCACGAGGATAGCAGCGCCGGATTCGACCGCCTCAGGTCTTTCAGTGAGGTTCCTTGCTACGAGGACCGGTTTCTTCAAGGATGGCGCTTCCTCCTGAATGCCACCCGAATCGGTGATTATGAAGTACGCATGGCTCATAAGGGCTACGAATCGGAAATAATCCGGTGGCGTAATAACACGGATCCTGTCGTGCGATCCAAGTATGCTCTCGACGGGTTCTCGCACGTTTGGATTGGGGTGCACAGAATACACGACAACAACATCCTGAAACATTTGGACCAAATCAACCAGCGCGTGAGACAAATTCGCAAGCCCGGGGCCGAAATTCTCTCTCCTATGCCCGGTAACGAGAATCATTCTTCCGGGCGGTAAAGCAAGATCTACGAGACCTTCGCGCAGCTCGCCCCGTTCGCCCAAGAGCGTTATAGTCTGGAGTAATGCGTCAATAACGGTGTTGCCGGTGATATGAATTGAATCCGGAGATATCTGTTCGGCGCGGAGGTTTTGGGCAGCCCGCTTGGTGGGGCAAAAGTTCAGGTCAGCGATGTGGGAAATAAACGTTCTGTTGACTTCTTCCGGGAAGGGCTGGAACCGATCGTAAGATCTTAATCCGGCCTCCACATGGGCTATCGGGATTTTCAGATAAAACGCGGCAAGGGCAGCCGCAAAAGCAGACGAGGTGTCTCCTTGCACCATAAGTATGTCCGGTTTCTCTGTGAGAAGGATGTCCCTGGTTCCTTGCAATGCGTTTACCGCTATATGAAAGAGGCCTTGATCCTCTCTGATTATGTTAAGGTCGTAATCAGTACGGATATCAAAGGCATCAAGCACCTGGTCCAAGAGCTGGCGGTGCTGACCGGTTGTGCAACATACCAGCCTAATGCGGTCCGCGCGTTTACGAATCTCTTTGTAGACCGGTGCAAGCTTAATTGCCTCGGGGCGTGTCCCGAACACCAACAATACAGTAAACATAATTCTTCATCCGCCTGCCGAAATTCGAAAATGAATTATGCACGAAAACGAGTTCCACGGCAAACTTCGATAGGCAAACGTGATTGACATTATCAGCGATTGGTTTAAATTGATCACGTAAGTCAGCAAGCGGGCGGCTGAGGTCTATCAGTGGGCGCGGCAAGATTTTCCGTTATTTTGGGAGCAATGGCGCTGGTCATAACGGGCACGTTGCCGGCGAGCGGTCAATTCGGGGTTCTTCCGCGGGAGCCCTTGGAGACGGCAAACTTCTATATTGCCCCCAGGCTGAATTATGTCCGCTCGTATTGGATCTTTGACCAAACTAACAATAATGTCATCGGGTACGCTCCGTGGGACATGGTCCGTAGACGCTGGACGCTCTTTACCCTCACCGGAAAGTACGGCGGGTTCATTCAAGCCACTCTCGGAGCCACAAGACCTCCACATTATAAACAGTACCTTTGGTACGACAAAGACAATAGATATAAGGGCGTTTTCATTGCCCACCTAGGTGGCACACCGGTGACGACGGAACACCCCTTCGGAGAGCTTGGCGGGTGGCTGGAGATCTATCATGTCGGCAACATACCGATAACCCGACCCTCATATAAGTTGGAACTGGACCCGCTAAAGCGATTTCCCGAGGGCGTCGAGGTTACGCCGGTTGAGCCCTCCTATGGAGTTAAGCCGCCAAAATGACGGTGTATGGGCGCGCTCGCACAGGCTGTGTAGGCGGCCGACCGGTCGCGAAACTGAGGGCTCTCGGCGCGGCCTTCCAAAAGAAAGCCACAAAGGACCGGTGTGGGAGCCCTATGACAGATAATATAGGAAACTGACCGGCCCTCGACACGTCAAAGCTGGTCACAATTCTTTCTCGGTTCGCGGCGCCTCCTAGCCATTCTTATTCCGCAAGCATTCAGTTACAGTCGGAATTTCCGGGTGGCTTCGTGGAGTGGGCTTTCTAGCCCGCCATTGAACAGGGGTTTCCACGGCAGGCAGTCCCGCGCCTCGCGGGACTGCCCCACAAAACTGAATGGTTTCCCTATTCCCGGCATTGTAATTGACTTTTCGAGTAATGCAGTCAATTGTGAACTTGAGGCGGCTAATAGTATGGATTCAAGGCTTAGCATTTTCAAAAATACTCTGGCTCTCTCAGTACCCAACGTACTTAATCCCTTCATATCCTTCATATTGGTGCTGGTGATATCACATTACATAGGTGTCAAAGGTTTGGGGGAGTACTCACTCGTCCTTTCGTACTTAGGAATTTTCAATACGCTTGCCGCGCTGGGTTTGGAAGATCTCGTCGTAAGAGAGGTGACGAGAAGACCTGACGATGCGCACATGTTTTTTCTCAACGCGGGTATTTTCGGGTCAATCTCTTCGCTGCTCGCGCTGGTGGCAATGGACGTGCTGGTGGCGGTGATGGGATACGAAAAGCAGGTGGTTTACGCTGCTTTCCTATGTTCTCTCTCTCGCGGCTTCAACCACCATGACCTATATGGAGGCTATTTTTCGGTCTGTGGAAAAAGCGGAATATGTGGCTTTCACCTATGTGCTGGAAAATCTTCTGAGAGTGGGTACATGTGTGTGGCTCTTGCTTCACGGGTACGGAATCGTGCCGCTATTTGGTGCAATTCTTGCAGCCGCATTTTCGGCTTCCTGGTGATGTCGTGTTTCTACGTAAAGGTGTTGGGTGTGCCGCGCGGTAAGTTAAATTTGGAAGTATGGCGCATATTGATGAGGGAAGCACCCACGTTCACCAGCATTGCCATTTTTTCAACCATTCACCTAAGCATAGCTCAGATACTGCTTTCCAAACTGCAGTCAGTGGAATCGGTAGGGATTTTCAGTGCGGCTGACAGGCTTCTCGCTATATGTAAGACTGTGCCGGTGGCTTTTTCTTCCGCACTTCTCCCTTTCTTCACAAGGCACTTCGCTCTCGGTCCCAAGGATTTGATGCGGCTCGCGTCGGACTCATTGCGTTACCTGTTCGTGGGTGTCTTCCCGGTGGTGGTGGGCACGTTTGTCCTCGCTGACAGCATAATTACACAGATCTATGGGCAGAAGTTTTTCTTGGCAGGCACGGTGTTGAGGTTTCATATTTTGTCTCTTATTCCTTTCACCACCGTATATGTAATGGCTCAGGTGCTCATCGCAACCGACAATCAGAAGGTGGATTTAATGATCAATATTGTCGCAGCGATAACAAATTTCATCCTGAATCTGCTCCTTATACCTCATTTTGCTGAGTTGGGAGCTGTTTTTGCCACACTCTTCACTGTCATAATATTCAATCAACTTCAGAATCTATACATCCGAAGGTACCTTTTCAGAATAAAGTTTACGGAAATTGTTACAAAGGTGCTTATTTCTTCTTTGATAATGGGAGCGTTCACCTATGCTTTGAGAGAGTGGAACATTTTCCTTAATATTGCCATATCGGCTATTGTGTACGGGTCGCTTATTGTTTTATTGCAAGTAGTTTCCCGCGATGAAATCGAATTCTTGGAAAGGTTAATAATGCGCAAAGCGAGAAGGGTTGACGGATGAGAGGATATGCGAAAGCTTTGTTGCAGAGGCGAGTCCCCGCACCTGTGCTCAAATGGATTCAGCTCTTTGCTGATAGTCTGCCGCCGTCCGTAAGATACGGTCAGCCGTACAGGGATGCAGTCTCTCTGTTGAGCGGGAGTGAGACGTGGGATAAGCAGGCCCTGGCCGCATATCAGGAGAAGCGCCTCCGCATTCTGATCGACCATTGCTATGCCAATGTCCCCTATTACCGTGAGGTTTTTCAGCAACATGGCTACACGCCAAAAGACATCAGCACAATAGACGATCTGCAAAAGTTGCCTTTTCTAACCAAGGAAATTGTAAGAAGGCGGAAAAAAGACCTGCTCGCGACAAACATTTCGGTTCTGAACAGGGAGGAGGCCTACACCAGCGGGAGCACCGGCGCCCCGCTCACCTTTTGCATGGACCAAACCACTAGGCCCATGGAAAGAGCCCTGGCCCATCGACATCTCTCGTGGCTGGGGTATGAGGAAGGGGATAGATTAGCAAATTTCAAGGTTGCCCCTCTGGCCGATCCGAAGAGGTTCTATCGGTATTTTCGTGCGCGGGACGAGTTGAGGATTTCGTTTCTAGATATGGATGAGGAGCGCATCAGGAAGATGGTGGACCTGTTGGAAGAGTTCAAACCCGACTTCATTAGTGCGTGGCCGTCGTCGCTATATATACTGGCTCGGTGGATGGAAAGAAACAAAAGGACCATTCCACCTCCGAAATTCCTAGTAACCGGCTCGGAAAATCTGTATCCTCATATTACCGACCGAATAGAGGCGGTTTTCAAAGCGCCCGTGTCCGACTTTTACGGGCAGGAAGAATCGGTTGCCAGCGCCATTCAGTGTAATGTGTCACAGGGGTACCATATTCAGATGGAGACAGGTATAGTTGAGCTCGTTCCGTACAGAGAAGGGATGTCTGAGATAGTCGGAACAGGGCTTCACAATATGGCAATGCCCTTCATAAGGTACAAAACTGGGGATCTGGCGCCGAACGGCTACGGCACCTGTTCCTGCGGAAGGAGCCACCCCACAATCCAGGGCATAATAGGCCGAGAAACTGATTTCATAGTCACACCTGAAAGAAACGTTGTCTCGCCTCTGCTGCTGAATCACCCGTTTCACCATCTTGAAGAGATCAAGGAAGGTCAAATCGTTCAGGAAGATATCCAGACACTTAGAATAAAAATAGTCCCTTGGGAGCAAGTCTCCGAGGATACCAGGGAGCGGCTAAGAAGCAATGTCGAGAACTGCCTGCCTTCCTCCACAATGAAGGTAATTATCGAAGAAGTGGGAGATATCCCTCGCACGGGTTGCTGCAAGAAACCTTTTATCGTATCTCGTATCCGCATCGAAGATTACTTGTAGAGGGAGGATCGGCATGAAGGACGTTCTTGTAGTGGGTCCAGTTCCCCCCCCTTATGGAGGTATAGCTTCAGTGCTGGAAGATATAGTCAACTCGGATCTCGCGAAGGATTATGTTTTCGAAGTTTTTGACAGATCCGCCACGTTCCCGCCGGAAGCGCATGGGTTGATACGGAAGAACCTCTTCAGGGCGAAGCGGTTTATCCGATTCTTCAAAAAGATGAAGACCGGTAAGTACCACTTTGTTCATATTCATTCCCCGGATCCTGTCTTTTTGGGAACCACAATCTTCATGTTGCTTTCCCGTTTGGCCGGCGGAAAGATACTGCTTCATGTTCATGGGACGGATTGGGATCGTTTCTACACACGGGTTTCGCTTTTCAGGAAGTTCTATACAAGGATAGGGCTCGCCTTGCCCTCCAAGATCGTCGTGCTCTATCAGTTGTGGGTTGACAATGTTAAGAAACTGAGTCCGGACGCGGATGTTCGTATACTCCGGAATCTCGTCCATACGCAGGGCCCTCCGGATCCGCATGAGATTGAGAGTGTGAGGCATAGCTTGGGCCTGACGATGGACAATTTCGCGGTAATTACAGTGGGGAGCGTGGGTTGGAGAAAGGGGAGCTTTGAAATTCTGAAGGCGGTACCGAAGGTCGTTTCAAAAGATGATTCTATAAGATTCATTTTGCTGGGAGGTGAAGAGGAGCCCGGCGAGATGGCACAGCTTACGGCCATAGTCAAAGCCGAAAAACTCGAGCCGTGGGTGCGCTTGACCGGTGAGTTGGAGCGAGAAAAAGTTCCATCCTTTTTAGGGCTTGCAGATGTATTTCTACTCCCTTCTTTCAAAGAAGGTATGCCGGTGACCATAATCGAAGCCATGCGCAGTGGGCTACCCATAATTTCGACGCGGGTGGCCGGAATTCCGGACATGATAGAGGATGGAGCTTCAGGATTGCTGATCAATCCCGGCTCGCCAGAGGAAATAGCCGAAGCTGTCCTCCGGCTGAAAAGTGACAAAGCTCTTCGCGTCAAGCTGGAGGCTGCCGCAAAGGCAACATTTGAGGAGAAATTCGAGTTTGCAAGGGGAATTGAACAAATAAGGGCTCTTTACATGAGCATATAGTCCAGGGTTCGCAGCCTACAACGGTGTATTGCAGAACCTACCTAATCTGCGCTCCGCTTGGGCCTCTCCAGGAATGAAAATAGACCGCACCCCGCCATGAGAGCTACTATGGGCATCACAGGGTGCCTTAATCGGCTGTATCCTACTCCGCCTGCCGCGGCCACCAAGATCAGGTAAGCGGCCACCACGAGGAGAATCATGAACTGCGTCCCATTTGACCATCGCCTGGATAAGACCCCGATAAATGCCAGTAGCCAGTACATCGAAAGCACAACAAACAGAGGCAGCTTTAAAATCCATTTGAGCCTCGCCCCTTTCGAAGAATCCGGATCGATTTTGGCCATCTGTAACAGCTCGGTGGCTCCTGTTTCCCGCAAAGTCGTCATCGCAGTTTGAGCAAAGAGCTTGAAGAAGGTCCAGGGGTTATCCTTGACCAACTTGATCCCCTCTCGGCCACGATAACGATATATTGCGTTTCGACTCCAAGTCCGCTGTTCGGGGTGGAGTGTAAAATAGATTGCCGGCTCACCGTATCCCATATTCTTTCGCTGCTCGGGAGGCTCTATCCCGTTCTTTTTGGCAAGAATTTCCCCGCCGACGTAGAAGTAGAGGTTTTGGTCCGAGATGGCGGAAAAGCCGGAGTACCCTGTCTCGATTTTATTGCGTGCCTGCCATACGATAATGAGACCCATAGAAATTATGAAGAATGCGGCTGTATGAAGGAGCAATTTCCGATCCACTGTTCGTCTCAGAAACGTCCAGGACACAAGTGCAAAGACGATGAGGCAGGGAATAAAGTAGGAAATAGGTCGTACGTAAGTTGTGGCGGCCACTGCAGCGGCCGACAGGACTATATCGGATAGAGCGTGGGTCTTCAGATACTTGAGCAGAAAATAGAGAAAGATCAAGAAAAGAGTTGCGTACAAGGTTTCACTGTAAAGCATGCTGGCATACATAATCGAAAGCGGTTCGACCGCATAGAGGGCCGCAGACAGAATCGCGATTTCGCGTCTGTCGAACAAAAGAATCCCGATTCGGTAGACCAGAAACACACTGAAACAGCTCAAGATAATCTGTATCGCGATGGTGACGGGTCCAATACTTCGGAACAGTATCCCAGGTATGAATAATATCGAGTAGCCGGGCGTGCGCTCGATTTCAGGCTGCCCGTTGGCCACGTACCGGCCGGACGCTATGAGGCTCTCGGCCGGCGCTACATATTCCATCGTATCATTGTTATAAAAAACCTTTATATCCTTGCTCAGGCCAAACACGATGAGAGGAAAGGCCAAGCGCAGAACAAAGGCCACGATAATTACACCCAACATCCGCGCTTGGTAATTTGCCGTAATCACCGCACCCGATCCTTAATTGCACTTGCCGTATCCTGGCTCATATAGGGATTCTAGAAAGCAATAACGGAAGAAGGAAATGAATTGGTGGCGACGGGCATCTTGCCCGTCATTTCCAATTAACAGGCTGGAAGCCTGTCCCACTGATCTATATTAGGTACTAACATGTATAACGCATAACGGCAATTCTTTCGAGAACCACTATATCGAGCCGCGTCCGCGCCGACGATCAACCAGAGACCGGACCAGTTCCGCGTACGCATCCCCGATCTTTTGCCACGAGAAGTTTTCCTCAGCCATAAGTCTGGCCCGATTTCCCATCTCTGCGAGAGTTCCGTGAGACACCTTTGCCACTTCTTCCATAGTTGCCGCCATCGCTTCAGGCGACGGATCCGAAACAAAGCCACACTGGTATTTCCGCACGAAATTCGCGGTTTCGTCTACGTCGTTGACCATGATTGGCCTGCCCAGTGCCGCATATTCGGCGAACTTTGTCGGAAAGGCGTGACGGAGAGCCGGATGGTTGATCCTGGGTATGATGAAGACGGCAACAGATCTCATCATATTTGTGAGCGCCACTCTGTCCAGTCGATCGACCAGTTTCACCCTACTTCCGAACTTTTCTGCAAACTGTTGTTTGAGAGCTAGATCGCTTTCGGTGAAACCCACCACGAGCAGGCGGTTATTCGGATTTTTGACCCTCTCGAATGCTTCGATGAGGTTGTCTATGTTTTGCCAGGTCTGAAACGCGCCGGCATAAGCAAAGGTGAACTCGGGTTGTTCCGGAAAAGGCAGTTGCCTAAACAGGTCCAAATCGACTCCGTTGCGTATGATTCCCACCTGATCCCGAAGCAAGCCTTCCCGTACAAGTGCTTCGGTGTGAGGTTGACACACTGTAATCACATAATCGGCGCAAGCAATTGCCATACGTGAGACAATTTTCACCCTTAATGACGCGCTTGTGATGCGGCCCGAGGAACGAACCTGCCTTTCCAGAGCCGACTGGGCAACGGGATCGCCGTGAATATCGTGTATAATAGGTCCGTTAACGAACGGCCTGCAAAAGAACAAAGCCTGGCCCGCGCCTTCGGCTCCCGTATAGATGAAATCGTATTTGCGGAGGGTTCTGAGCCAAAAAGGCATGAAAAAAGACGCACTAGTCTGTTTATGCAGAGGAAAGTTGTCTTTCATATAGAAGAAGTCGCAGTCGATGGATCGCTTCACCAGACACTTCGCCAGGTTCTCCACTCGGTGAGTGTATGCGGAAGTATCTTTCGAATCTGCCTGAGAAATAACTATTCCTCTTAGATTCATCACCGATCCTTACTCATTGTCCACAATTATATGACAGTCCAGTTTTGCCCCTCCTGAATTTCATCACCGGGGGAAGCCAATTAAATTCCAATATTATCCCGACAACATTCCGACTGTGGCAATCAATGGCAACATTTATCGCGAGACTTTTATCCCTCTAATTTCCTAAGAATAATAGGCTCTCGCTAACTCGTCAATCGTCTACCTGGACCTGGGATCATTTGATGGAATAGCCTGCGACTCTACATTTCCCGTCTTTATCCAACATTGGCGTAACGGTCTCTACTGCATCTTTCTTGTTTTCGAAGGATGTTTTGTATTGGATTACAACTGTACTGGCCGTCCGGTGCGCCCGGCAGACTCGTGGTGAACTTTTTCATGGTCAATTCCCTTGACAAGACCTTGCCAAGAGGCTGCCTGACTGCCTTTAGGGCGCTTTCCCACTTCTCCTTGCTTAGTGCCTTCCTGAAATAGTCTGCAGCCTGATCCCAGCTCTCCCCATACTTCCCGGAATCAACCAATGCCAGCCATGCTTTTGAAGCAGCAACCGCGGCTTCTTCCTGCACCTGATCCGCTTTCAGGGACAGAGGCAGGGTGAGCAATAAGCTGACCGCCAGCGCCCCGACCATCTTCTTGACTGACCTCATGGAATTCTCCTTATTTTGTACGGATATTACCTAATACGATGTCACTAATGCCTAGTAGTTTAACCACTCGCGCACTTGTCCCCCATTGTACTCTTCCAGGCTCGGGCAAGTATTGAGCCTTTATCGACACAGGGACCTGCATAGGTCTGTTCTGTCCGGGTCCCAATGTCCCACAATCATACAATCATTGAAGCATTTTTCAAAATCTCTAGTTTGTTTGCTCTGGTGAGCATCGGCTTCCTCGTGACCTCTGGATCCAGCTTTCCAACTGTTCAGCAGAGTGAATGCCAGAACAGTGAAGCCGCCCACTCCGGCGACGAGTAATACCAGAACTATGATGAGGCTGTAATCCATGATTTTCTCCTTTTTCTCGCGTCCGTCCTCATTAGCGTTAGATGCAGGAATGAGCCCCAGGATTTTTTTATAAATGATAACAGGCTGGAAACTTGGGTTGACTAGAATAACCAGGTTGTGGCTGAGCTTCTGCCAACATTAAAATAATGGGCTGATTTTATCGGGAGAAAGCGAACTACAGGCTAAGCATTGAGAAAGAGGGCTGTTTGTCAACGAGTCACGAGAGCGGTCCCACTGCAAAGAAATTTTGTTTTTAAGGCCCGCTCGACAGACTCTTGTACGAGTCGAAAGACCGCGCAAGAATAGAGCCACAGGTGCACGCCGTGGCTCTTTCTTTCAGCACGAATGGTTGATAGATTCTCGATGAGAGCAAGGACACCTAATATCGCGGGTTTTAGCCAATTTGCCTACTTGTAATACCCTACACCCACATAAATGTTGTACCCCGGGATCCGCTTAACATAAGTCCGCTTCAGGAATTCGCCTTGTTGCCCGGGTTTTGCCCACCAATAATCTACCCAACCGGAACCCCGTTCCTCTACGATTTTCTGGAACTCTTGGAACAGGAGGCTTCCTTTGGTATCCCGGAGATGCTCCACGCTCCTACCTACAAGGTCGTGTCTGTACGGATGAGCCAACATCACGTTTTTCATCGAGCACGCAAAAACATACAGCTCTTTATCAATGAAAGGCCCTTTTGATACCGAGAATACCTTGAGGGCATAATCAACCCCCTTTTCCCGGATGAATGCGTCGGCCTTTTCAACCATTGCCACGCAATCTGCGGGCCTGTGCGATACAAACGCATGGACCGGAACAGTGCCTATTGCGACAAGGGCGAACAGGATGAACAGTTTGACTTCGCGTGCTTTCATTTTTCGACTCCTTTCTTCCCTCTCGGGATTAGTTTGAATGGCGCAGCATTGTCTTACTGCTCCACTATTCGGGAAGAATGAAACGATCGTTAGTTTTGAAATAATTTGGTGTGGAAGAAAATTCAGTTCCATGAAGCTCGGTACAGGCGATCAGCGGTTGCCATGGGCGAAGTCCTTCCGCCCCTGCGAATCGGTAATCGCCCGCATGACGGCCGGTTTTCTCCACGATGACCGGCTAAAAGTTATTTATTCCGTTTGGTTGATGAAATCGGACGGATGTTCTTGAATCTTTTTAAGCGATCGCGCATCCGCTGTTTATAGAGAATAATCTCGACTTATTGGGATTCATGAAGGAGACCAAAATGGCGATAGAATCAATTTTTGCCATAGTGCTGCTGGTGTTGGCCGTATTACTCTTCGGGACGGTTTCTCCTGGTAAGGAACAGGCGGAAGGGAATTATAGAGTCCGAGGTTGGATTCAAGGACTGTTACGATCTTTGCCTGAACGACCCCGAACAGGCAGAAGCCTCGCGTTCCTGTAAGACCATGTGCATGTCCTACGGCGGAGCATAGGCGGAATTGGAGGAGGGCAGCCCGAAGACGTGGATACGGCTTTGCTTTTAAACACGCAAGAAGGGGGAGGCCTCTCCGATCTGAAGGGCCTCCCGATTTTAGCAATGAGTTCGAACTGGAAGCGGTGAACGTGTGTCACGATTACGGAAGCCCATAGAGCGCGTTTTCACCCAATTCTTCTTCGATTCGGAGCAGTTGATTATACTTCGCGATTCTGTCGGTTCGCGAAGCCGATCCGGTTTTGATCTGACCGGTTCCCAAAGCCACTACCAGGTCAGATATAGTGGTGTCTTCAGTTTCACCACTCCTATGAGATACTACCGAGGTATAGTGCGCACTTGTGGCCATGTTTACCGCCTGGAGAGTCTCAGTAAGTGTGCCGATCTGGTTGAGTTTTATCAGAATGGAATTGGCTACACCAAGCTCTATGCCCTTGGCTAGCAGTTCTATGTTCGTCACAAAGATGTCGTCGCCGACAATCTGTATCCGTGAAGCAAGCTTTTCGGTCAGAAGTTGCCATCCGTCCCAGTCATCCTCTGCCAGTCCGTCTTCAATTGAGAATATGGGGTAGCGGTCGACAAGATCCGCGTAAAAATCCACCATCTCAGCCGCGGTCTTCTTTGAGCCCTCCGCGGCCAGATTGTACAGCCCGTCCTCGTAAAAGGAACTGGCCGCAGGGTCGAGAGCTATGTATATATCCTGGCCGGGAACATATCCGGCTTCTTGTATTGCTTGCATTATTGCTTGCAATGCCTCTTCGTTGGATTGAAGGTTCGGTGCGAACCCTCCTTCGTCACCGACCCCGGTGTTGAGCCCACGGCCCTTGAGGACCTTCTTCAGTGTATGGAATACTTCCGCGCCCATGCGGAGGCCCTCCCTGAAGCTGGGTGCGCCAAGGGGCATGACCATAAACTCTTGAATATCCACGTTATTGTCAGCGTGGGCCCCGCCGTTGAGAATATTCATCATAGGCGCGGGCAGTCTGCGAGCGCCGATCCCACCCAGATAACGATACAGCGGCATCTCCAGTTCAGCCGCACACGCCTTGGCAGCAGCCAGGCTGACCCCCAGGATGGCGTTGGCGCCGAGCCTAGCTTTGTTCGGTGTCCCATCCAGCTCTATGAGCATACGATCCAATCTTTGCTGGTCAAAGGCATCCATTCCCAATATCGAGGGGCAGATTTCCTGCATGACATTTTCCACCGCCTGAAGCACACCTTTGCCCCCATAGCGCTGAGTATCCCCGTCCCGCAGCTCCACAGCTTCGTTCTCACCGGTGGATGCGCCCGAGGGGATAGCGGCTCGTCCCATAGCGTAGCCTTCCAGGATGACGTCCACTTCGATAGTGGGGTTGCCTCGTGAATCCAATATTTCGCGCGCTTTCACTTCAGTAATGTCAAATCGCATCGCGTACCTCCTTTGTAGGTCTAAACCAGCTTTTGCGCGGACATCTCGCTCCAAACAATCAAAACACAAAGCAATCAACAGGGCCGAGCGGCCCCCCGGGGGCAGTTCCGCTAGCCATAATCTTACACTAAAAGGAACTTTTTCGGCGCGATTTTGGCGATTGGATGCGCTCTGACTGCTGGCCGGCCTCCTAGCTATCTCCATTTGCCAAGATAATGGTCCGTTTGGTGAGCCTGTAATCGTTCACCGCGGAGAGCGCAGAGACCGCGGAGAATTCTATTTTCTCCGAACGCTTATGCGAATTGTGTACAGCAGGTTCCGGTATGTGATCCCGCGACGCGGGAAGGACAATGCCGACCTGACTGTACGAGCGGTGATTGACGTCGAATTGAATAAACTATCCTCTATCTCTGCGTTCTCTGCGGATCCCGCGTCTCGCGGGACGGTGAATCTTGAGGCCCGCTGAACGGTTACCTTCAGTTGATCCGAGGCCATGACTCCAATTCCTTTCGTAACAATGATTCATAATGCAAAACATGAATCATAACAATATAATCTCACACCGGCTCAAGATAAACCTCGATAGCCTCGTGAATATGCCTGAGGGCTTCTTCCTCGGTTTCGCCTTCGCTGATGCAACCGGGCAGCGAAGGAACATGGACCGCAAAGCCACTTTCTTCGCTTGGCTCCGAAACTACCTTAAGACGCATGCCTGAACTCCTCTGGTGATCACGTGCAGTGCTAATTCATACTAGAGCGCTTGATCAGAAAAGCGATATTCACTACCGACGCCGCTTTACCCCATGCAGCAGTGCTTGCCACCCGCCAGCAAGAAACGAGTAAGGTCTCTCTGGAATGTCCCCTCCCCTTGAGAGCCCAATTAACTGACAAGCTATATCCATGCATCCGTTGGGGCTGTCTTGTCGCCGCTGACGCCACCCGTGTTGACTGTCCCCGCTGTCTCCACGAGCATAGCACGGCATTCACTTCCTGCCGAGGTCTTGTGTTCCACTCCCTTCGGAACGACGAACATCTCCCCATTCTTTACGGACACATCGCCATCCCGGAAGTGAATGATCATTGCTCCGTCCAGCACGATGAACACCTCATCGGTGTCTTGATGGTCGTGCCAAACGAACTCTCCCTGAAATTTGACGAGCTTGAAGTGATAGTCGTTCATCCGGGCAATGATCTTCGGGGACCAGTGCTCGGAGAACTTGGCGAATTTATCGCTGAAGTTGATTGCGGATTTCATGTGCCTACGTTCTCCATATCGACTAACATTATGCCGGAAAAACCTCCTTACAGAAATCCCTCCACACCTTACTGCGAAATGTCGGGCCGAACGATCGCAAGGATCTCTCATAGCGGCCAGCAATCAGGCTGAAAGGATTATCATAGTTCCGACAAACGTCATGGGGAGTTGCTCGTTCGCTTGACTCCTTTGTCAGGCACTTTTTGATTCGCTCTGAGCTCGCGTTTCACTTCAAAAAGGGCAATTTCCTCAAGTTCGATCCGTTCACGAATAATACGTGTAAGCCATCCTTCGAGCCCCTTTTCTCTATGGAGCTTAGCCAGAAAAGAAGCTCTCGCGGCGAGATGGGCAGGAATGGGCACAGAAGCTGCTTTGGTCTTTTCAACCTGAAGGGCTCTTCCCAAGCTGAATCGTCGCCGGCTTGTGCCTCCACGATCCTATCTATTTCTTCCTGAGAAGGTTTCATGCTCTCGGTTTTACTCTTTGTTGTCATATCGGCTACCCCATAATGGAGTTTCCCCCTTCTCTCAGTATATTGCTTAAATTGTTTCACTTCACAAGTTTCCTTCTTTTTCTAAGCCTAACGGGTCTATAGAACGAGCCGCTGGCTTACTCATGCGAAATCACGTTCGCCATAACCGCGTCATGAAGCGCCGGCCTGAATTGCTTGATTCGGAAATCCGCCTCCCCCATGAAGACGCGGTTGGTGAGAAGGACTAGTATCAATTCGCGCGGTACATCGATCCAGAGTGAGACGCCGGTAAAGCCGGTATGACCCACACTATCTCCGGAAAAGAGGCGGCCGCTTGACGATCCCTCACCGGAAGGGGTATCAAAGCCCAGCGTACGTGAGGATTCCCGGCTAAACTCTGCACGCGAACAGAATTCTTGCAAGGTCTCTTTGTCAAGGAGTTTGCCGCTCCCCTTCAAACTCGAAAGAATCTCGCCTGCGAGCGCGGCCACCCCCTTGGCGGTTCCAAACAGTCCGGCATGGCCGGAGACCCCTCCGAGAGCCCTCGCGTTAAGATCGTTTACAAGACCCGGAGATTCTCCCACACGAGTCATTGCAATTCTGTCATTATTCTCAGGGCAAAACAGCAGTTCTTCGGCCAGACCGAGCGGTTCGTATATCCTCTCTCTCGAAAACTGTTCCAATTTCTTGCCGGTTTCCCTTTCAACGATGAATCCCAAGAGCATGAACCCGAGGTCCGAATAGAGACAGCCACTACCCGGAGAATATTCCAGGGGTTCCGTCAGGATCCTGGCCGCGGTGTGGTCGGCGGTGCGGCGGTGTGCAGGCAGCAGATAGTAGGGCCTCCAGGCAGGCAGCCCCGATGCGTGGGCCAAGAGATGCCTTGGCGTAATCGAGCGCTTGTCCGGGGGCACATGAGGAAACCATCTGCCGATACCCAGATCTAGAAGGCCGGGGTTTCCGGCGGCCATGAGAATCCAGCTCGGAGTCACCGCTAGAACCTTGGTCAGAGAGGCGAGGTCAAAAAGAGTTTCGGGCTCTGTAGGGGATGTTCCCTGCTGCCCCAGAACCCCATAAGCTTGATGAAAAAGGACGTTCCAGCCCTTTGCCACAAGCAGGACCGCCGCCGTGAACATCTCTTCATGTAGAGCCCGCCTCATCTTCATGTCTGCACTGGAAAAACGCATCTGCAACTCTTATGGGGCGGGGGCTAAGATTTGGAAAAGTCGTAGCCGGTAATCAAGTGAATTTATCGCAAGGCGCGGTCGTGGAATACCAGAAGTTCTAATGCGCCGGGTCCCTGGTTGAAAATGTAGTCGTGGGGGCCGGTAAGCTTGAGATATCGATGTGGTATCGAGAATTCGCTCAGAAGTTCATGCATTTTCTCTACTGAAGAAGCCATAGGATCGTGATCGCTGGTCACCAACTGAATGGATCGCTTTCTGAGTATCTCATGATGCCTTTTGACGAAGTGTCGGTAGATATCGAAGTACGGCCCGAATGCACCTTGAATTGCCCCGATGCTGTAGAAGACTTCAGGATACTTGAGGCCGTAATACATGGATCGAGATCCCCCCATCGAGACACCATCAACTCCGATCCGATTGCCGGCCACGCGGTAGCGGCTTTTGAGGACCGGGACCAGTTCATTCATGATGTATTCTTCATAGTCGGGGTACTCAAGGCCAACCTGTGGAGATAAGAGAGGCGAAGAGGGACAGGCGACTATAATGCCCTCATACGGGCGCTGCTTAAGCCTTCGGTTAAAATCGTTCAAACGACGAGGTGTGATAAGTCCACGAAAGTCGGCGGGAGTGAGTCGGTTATTGGCCAGGGCCTGAACCGCTTCATCGGTCTTGTAATAAAAGAGCCACGCGAGGGCCCCTTCTCGCGGCGACCTGGCGCATTCGCCCGCGCCGCCGAAAGCGATTACGAGGGGGTATTTTCTTGCAGTATTCTTTTCATAATCTAGAGGAAGACTCACAACCACAGTGCCCTCAGGGTATTTTTTGGAAGGGACCGTGATGTATTCGGCGGGGATTTTATACCCCGGCAGTTTCTCGCAAATCAGTTTCTGGGCTGGCTTTGGATGCGGAAGAGATGCGACGGCGCGGCCCGAATCCGGCCCGCGCATGCCTTCGTTTTCGCGGTTATTACGAGTCTCGGGTTTTTGCTGAGAGTACTTCGTTGGACCGCGAAGGGTCTGCACGCCACTTTCTTTGATTCCTGCTCCTTTGCTTCCGTTGGTCTTGTTTAGCATAGGCCCCACAGGAAACGACTTGTTGTCTTGAGACTTTGAGCATGCCACGAGGGCGCAGGTCGTAAGGAGCACCAACAAGAGGTGCGTCAAACGCACTCTATCGGTAATTTGGTTGAACATAGTGGGTGTTTCCCCAATGTTGGCAAGAGACAACGGAAAGCTCGCTCTGCCGGGCATGCAAAAGTGCCTCACTCTTACCAGAGGCCCGGAAGAGACCCCGTATGCCTACGAGCGGTGGTCGGATTCTCCAGGACTCGCGCAGAACCTGCCTTCGGCGGTTCGCCTGCCACTTGCTCTCGTGGTGGATATCTATTTATGCCCAGGGCAAGGAGATTCCGCTTGAACTGCTCGGAGAACCAGTATAGCGATTGATGCCCGTTCGGATATCGGTATGCGCAGTACCCGTGACCGCAGCTTTGAAAAACATGTACGTCCACGGGGAAGCCGGCAGCCTTCATGTCCTGCACCAACTCATATACTCTTCCCCCGTTGCTGTAAGAGTTGCAACCCTCTTTAACATTAGTGTTGAGGTTGTAAGAGATCCCGCCTGCTCTTCGTATTCTCGCCACATTGCTCCGCCACACCTCGTCTACCATGGGATAGCTTCCCAAATCAGTCTGCTGACCTCCGGCATAAGCAAAAATATCGGGTCGCCTTGCGGAAATCATTATAGCTTGGGCAGCGCCGGCGCAGGCCCCGTCAATCCCTCTGAAAAGGCGATTGGGAACTGTTCGATAGTGGGAATCTATATACGGAATAACCTCACCGATTAGATATTTTTCGTATTGGGCGGTATTCGATCCTCCGGGATTCCAAACGGAAACTACTATCAGTTCCTCGTAGGGGTCTTCTTTGAGCCATTGGTTAAATTCCCGAAGTTCTCGGTCCGAGATATTATCCTGGAAATTGGCTTTTGCGAGGTGGCCCGACTTGAGGTCGTCCATTGTCAAGGGAGTCTTGCACCAGACCGACCAGTACGTTGCCCCCCCCAGTTCGGGGCCGTTGTCCCAGCCGGATTTTCCACCCAGCATATAAACCACTCCATACCGATGTTGGGTGTCTTTCGCGTAGTTCTCGGGCAGCATCACATGAACCGGAAATGGTCCTGCAACCTCTTTTCCTCCCTTGGCCCTCGCGCTTTTATATATATCAGAATGAATACGAACCACTTCAATGTAGTGTTTAGTGCGGAGGAATTTCGTGCGCGCTTCGATCTGAGACCATGGTTCTTCGACAGCTCCCAAAACCGGGATTGCGAAGACCACCAGGAAAATTGTGACGGCCAGAGTATATCGTGAGATCAATTTGTTCATGATGTCCTCCTGGCGCCCTAAGAGCAAGACCGTCGAGCTGCACTGCCTTGCCGTTCATTGAGAACGATTTCAAATTCAACTTCGGCTGTTACAGTACGTCATCTGACGGTTATCTCATAAACCTGAACCGGGAAGCCCTGCTGGTCCGCGACGTTAGATGCCTCTGGATCCATCAGGACTACGCTGCTGTTCACATTCACTCCACGTAGAGCGCATCGAACGTAGAGCGGGTAAGTCCCGGGACGGCCGGCTCGGACTTGAACATTGAGGTCATATACCTGAGATTCAGGCCACAGGTCGATCCAACGTTCGGCCATAGGGACTTTTGTTCGAATTTTGTCGGAAGTGACAGACAGCACCGTGCTTCCCGGGCCGTAAACGCGGCCAGGTTTTGCCGACACGAGTCTTAATCCTGAAGATCCGGGGGTCGAGACTGTGATGCCGCCATAATCCGACTCGGCCCCTTGATTCTGGGCTTCCACCCTGACGGTAAAAACTTGACCGGCCTCGACTGTTGAAGGAACCCTCACAGTGATGACCTTGGGCCTGGCCTCTCGCGGCACGGACACTTCGAAGAGGTCAGAGCACCACTTAGCCCCGTCTACCCTGACATCTGCCAAGTATTTTCCCGTCTCGACAGACTGCGATGAGGTCCGGCCGAAGTCCCTCGGATACATTACCGACAACTCCGAATCCGCGGATACTTGTCCTTTGTACTGAATATTGCCGTCAGGCGTTCGCAGCGAGATTTGGATTTCCCTTGGAAGGTTGCCCACATTGCTAAACCAAAACTTGAGGCTATTCTTGGTCTGATTTGCGAAGCGCGGTACCTGGGTGACCAGTTCCGGGAAAGACTTGAAAACTCTACCGGACAAATGGTTTATCACCAGATCGGGGCCATTCTGGGGACTTGCAGTCACGGTTGGCGGGCTTTGAATCGCAACCTGCTTCCCCGACGACGAAGTCCCGGGCGCCGGACCAGCGTTCTGCGGTTGACGTGCGCCCTGGGAATCCAATCGCACTTTATCTTGACTGGC
Source organism: uncultured delta proteobacterium (assembly GCA_963789265.1). Lineage (GTDB taxonomy): Bacteria > Desulfobacterota > Desulfomonilia > Desulfomonilales > Desulfomonilaceae > CAWBBA01. Next base: position 440,671 of record CAWBKB010000003.1, read on the forward strand.
GGTCGTAGCACTCTTTTGTCCTCCAGCCTGCTGTTCCGCAGAGGGCAACGCGTTGTTGGAGGCTGTCTCCAGAGCCGGCCCTAACTTAGGGAGCACTGTCTCGACTATCAGTATCTTTTTGTGATTGCTCCTGGAACCCCCGAATTCAGACATGAAGCGAGGCATTCCTTGAGGTGTAGCAATATTGATCCGGTGAACATGGCTCCTGCGGGTGGCATGGTAAAGCCATACTCCGCCTTTGCCGTCCGGTAGCATTAGCACCACGTGATAGTGGAGGACACGGTACCCGCGCTCGGGCGCTTGCCGACTAATGCTCCCCAGATATATTCGGCCGAATTGCATCCGAGGCAAAATTTTTCGCCATGCCGCGGAATCGTGAAGATCAAATCCCCGCAAACTCGTCCCATCGGCGCCTTCAATGGGATAATTGCCGGGTTCCGGCATTATAACCGTACGAGGCCTTCCTTCCGTCAGGTTCAAGATCAGATTCCAACCGAAGTCCCAGTCCTTGCCTAGTGGAGAATCCGGACCGCTGTTCCCTAACCGATCCCGGGTAACTTCCTTCAGGCTCCAATTCTTGTCGAATAAGAAACGACAGACTGAAACCACTAAACCGCTGCAGTTAAGCCCAGGCGTTTCAAAAAACCGGTCCGGCCGGTTAAAAGTGGTGAAATGACCTTGACTGTCGAGAACTCCGTCATCCCGATAACTAATGCCCAGGTGCGTGTTCGCTATTTCTATGGGGTCGGTCTTGGATGCAATACCACGATCCCACAGACACTCCGGCGCAAAAATCTGGTCCGCTGCTACCGGCCCCGCGCTCAATAATGCCAAACAGATGAGCCACGTGATCAGGGTATTCAGATTATTTCGGGTAATTTTCACCAAGCCTCCGGACTTAGACTTATTTTAGGTATATACCAAGTATTCCGAGTAAGCGCAAGAGGGCGTTTTTGAGGAAATTGGCCCGAATGCTCCAATAAGGTCACCTCACAGAAAAAGTCAATCGTCGGACCAACTTACGGTCGAGGTAAAGTGCTACCTTCCAGAGTCCCGGTTTGTGGTCGTAAAGATCCTTAATGGAGATGGTGTGAACTCTGGTGGTTCCGGTGGTTTTTCTTTCATCGCCTTTTTTGGTCTCTCGTTGCAAATCATAGGTCGTTCTTATCTTGCGAAATTCCTGCCCGTCGGGGTCGTACCATATACTTTCAGCAACGTACGTATTGGGCTCATTTTTAGGGATAAAGAAAAGATTTATGCTTTCATTCATGTTGTGGTCGAAAGATTCTTTGGGGTGGTATGCGGAACCTGCTGTCAAAAACATATCTTTAACAAGGTAATATTGCTCATCCGCGGCAGCTCTTTCGATCCCCTTCCATCTTCCCAGATTGAACATTCCACAGCCTGTGAAGACGAGAGCAATGGTCGCCAATGCCAGCAAACGAAACCGTCGATTCACCGACATGAGCCGCCAACCGTTCGGCTCGACTCCTATTTCCCGAACTTCACCGGCGTCCACATCCCGGATTCCAATCATGAAGCCCTCACGAGAGCTATTTCGTCGCATTCCGGAAATTTTGTGCATCGTATGCAATCGGCCCATATCTTGTGCGGAAGTAGGCCCTTGTCCATCACTGCAAAACCCAGCCTCTGGAACAGCTCCGGCCTGTAGGTAAGGACAAACACCTTCTTCACCCCCATCTCTCTGGACTCGTTCAGAAGCGCTTCGATAAGCGCAGTGCCGATGCCCTGTCCTTGCCGCTCGGACTGCACGGCCAGTGACCGTATTTCCGCGAGGTCCTCCCACACGATCTGAAGAGCGCCGCAGCCGACTATCTCTCCTGAGCGCTGGTCTTCGCTTACCATGAAATCCTTCACTTGGGAATAAAGTTCGCTGAGGGCTCTGGCCAGGATATGTCCCGATTGAGCCTGTTCGGCTATAAGACGGTGCATGAGTTTCACATCGCGCAATGTGGCCCTACGGATCACCCTGAAGCCTCCGCAGAGCCCACTTCCATTAAACGCTGAACATGCTCTCTAACCGATGCTGAATCCGGGCTGGCGCCCAACATACGGGCTAGTTCCACGATGCGGGCGTCTCGATCCAGCGCGGTTACGCCTACGTGAGTGCGGCCGTCCTGCTCATACTTATGAACAGATAGATGATGGTCGGCGAGAGCCGCGATCTGATGCAGATGGGTGACGCAAAGCACCTGCTGACGCTGGGCTACTCGGGCTAACCTTGTCCCAACTGCAAAGGCGGTATGGCCGCCAATTCCCGAGTCTACCTCATCGAAGATCACCGTGGAGGAGCCGCGGCCGTCAACCTGAAGAGCTTTCACTGCCAGCATAATTCTTGAGAGTTCTCCTCCCGAAGCAACGCGACTTAAAGGCCGCGGCGCCTCACCGGGATTGGATGCCAGGAAGAATTCCACTTTTTCCAGGCCGCCGGGCGATCCTTTATCTTCTTGAAGTTCCCGGAAAGACACCTCAAAAAGCGCGTTGGGCATGGCCAGATCTTTTAGTTCCTTTTTCATCGCTGCTTGAAGCTCTCCGGCTGCCCGCCTCCTGGCAAACGAAAGATCCCGAGCAGCGTGGAGGTACTTTTCCCGGTATTCGGCGACCCTGCCCGTTAATTTCTTAGCCTCCGCCCGTGCCTCCAGGATGTCTCCCGACTCCTCGGATAAAGTATCAAGCAGATGAATCAGGCCCGATAGGTCTTCACCGTACTTTCTCTTGAGACGTCTCACCAGAGCCAGCCGTTCCTCGATCTGTTCGAGGCGCTTGGGATCGCTGTGGCTCATTTCAGCGACACTTCTCAGTTCGAGAGCAACGTCTTCGATGCGGTAAACAGCCTCTTCAAAACTTGCTCGCAGCTCGGCCAACTTGGGATTGGTTGAAGCAAGAAATTCCAGCGATCTCTTTACTTCGGCAAAGCCTTCCATCAGACTGCCACTTCTTGAATAAAGGGCCTGGTGCGCTTCAAAGGCCTTCTCACGAATTTGGACCGCCTTTTTCAGCACTTCTCGCTCCTGAACGAGTTCGTCCTCTTCTCCTTCCCTTAAAGAGGCGGCAGACAGTTCTTCGATTGCGGCAGCGTTTTCGCGTCCGCGACGTTCCAGTCCTTCTCTCCTTTTCTCAGTCTCGGACATCTCCTTTATTGTTTTTGTCCACCGGGCAAAGATTCCTGCCGTCTCGCGCTTAGCCCCTTCTAATTCCCCGAATCGGTCCAGGATCTCCACATGTTCTTCAGGGTCAAGCAGAACCTGGTGCTCATGTTGGCCGAAGATGCTTATGAGAGACCGGCCTATTTTTTGGAGCATCGCCACACTTGCGAGATCGCCGTTTATAAAACACCTGGACTTGCCTGTACGTGAAACTCTTCTCGAAAGGATGAGCTCTTCCGACTGAGACAAGCCGCTTCCAAGCTCGATAGGCAATGTCATCCCTTCGGGAATTTCAAACAGCCCTTCAACCTGAGCCTCTTCTTCGCCGGTACGGATGATGTCGGATGAACTGCGAGACCCAAGAAGAAGATTCAGCGCGCCAATGAGAATCGACTTGCCCGCGCCTGTCTCGCCGGTGAGTACATTGAATCCTTCGCGGAATTCAACCTCGACTTTGTCAATTATTGCGAGGCCTGATATTTTGAGATACTTCAGCATCGAAGTCGTTTGACCACCGAGGTCGCATAGCAACTTAGTACACGACCAAGCGTTAGGATATGACGCTCAGACCGAATTTTCAAGTGAAGCACGCTGTTAATCGTGATGCATTAATCCAATCGGGCAAGCGCGGCGTGAAACGCCCAAAATCCGGGCAGTCGGTCATATCAAGTCCAGCTTCTCCTTTAAAACATCGAAATAGTCCCTGGCCGTGGATTTGACCATAATAAATGGGAAGGGCGCCCGAGCTATTCGAATATATTGCCCCTCTTCCAGAGCCACCGACGTGTGTCCGTCGAGGGTCAGAGTCAAATCCTTTCCTTTCTTCATGACTAGTTCCGTCTCAAGGTGAGGAGGAATCAATAGGGGCCTCTTGAGGCCCGCGTACGGACATATAGGGGTAAGTAGAATCCCCTCGATTTCGGGATGCACCAGCGGACCGTTGGCCGCGTACGAGTATGCGCTGGATCCGACAGGAGTGGATACAATGAGGCCGTCTGCTCGAAGCTCGATTTCCCGGGCGTGGCCCATTCTGACTCCCAGGTCGATCAGGCGAGCGATCCCTCCCCAATGGATTACCACATCGTTAAGGACTCTCTTAGTCTTTCCGTCAGGGAGAGTGATCTGCAGGAGCATTCTTTTCACAAACTCGGCCGTGCCTGCCATTACTGATTCTAGTTCTGCAATCGCTTCTGCAGGAGACACTTCTGCCATAAACCCTACGCGTCCCAGATTTATGCCGAGAACAGGCATGGATTTGGAATTGAGCAGCGCAGCGGCCCTGAGAATAGTGCCGTCCCCTCCGAGGACAACCAGAAGGTCTACTTCGTCTGTAAGCCTGTCGCTGGCTTTTGCATTCCACTTATCAGCCAACTCGCCACAAGAGAGTTCGAGCAGGACTTCCTTTCCGGACTTCTGTAAGAAGCTGACAATTTTTTCACCAAGCAGGAGCGCCCTATCTTCCGAGCGCTTCAGAACCAACCCTATACGTTGCATTCAATCCTCGATAATTCGATCAGGGTGAGATTGCCGCATTAAGTACCACGAACCCAGGTGAAAATCCAGGGAAATGGGCCGGCAGGCCGAAAATGAACCGAATGTCCCTTGCTCGGGGGCTCGGATTGAGATACTTTTAGCCTATGGATTTATTCAAGAACGCAATTACAACCGTTTCAGAGGGGCCGCTTGCGGACAGAATGCGTCCTGACGACCTTGCCGATTTCGTGGGCCAAGATGCCTTACTTGGATCGGGGAAGATACTCAGACGGGCAATAGAGGAAGACCGTCTCTTCTCTATGCTCTTCTGGGGTCCACCGGGGTCCGGGAAGACTACACTTGCCAAGATTATCGCCGGTAAATCTCAATCCCGCTTCGTTCCTTATTCTGCTGTGACGGCAGGTGTCAAGGACATAAAGGAGGTTGCGACCAGAGCCAAGGAAGATCTTGAGCATTCCGGAGTCAGGACCATTCTTTTTCTCGATGAAATTCACCGGTTCAACAAGGGGCAACAGGACTATTTGCTCCCTCACGTTGAACATGGGACTCTCATTCTTATTGGCGCCACAACCGAAAACCCGAGCTTTGAAGTCAATTCGGCGCTTTTGTCGAGGCTGAGAGTATTTGTGCTCCAGTCCCTTCCTCCCGAGGCTGTAACGGCAATACTAGACCGTGCCTTGAAAGATCCTGAGCGTGGTCTGGGAAAGCTGGAAGTGGATTGCGAATCGACTGCTGTTGATTTAATTGTCTCGCTGGCGGGTGGCGACGCAAGATCTGCTCTCAACATCCTGGAGTTGGCTGCTCTGGAGGCGCAAAAGAACCCCGGCCGAAGGATCGACTCGGACATAGTCCAGGAAGCGGCTCAAAAACGTAGCCTCTTGTACGACAAAGCCGGCGAAGAACATTACAATCTGATCAGTGCACTGCACAAGTCCCTGAGAGATAGCGACCCGGACGCGGGCCTTTACTGGATGGGCCGGATGATCGAGGGAGGCGAAGATCCACTGTACATCGCGCGGCGCCTGGTGCGCTTTGCCAGCGAAGACGTGGGATTGGCCTCGCCCCGGGCTCTGGAACAGGCCGTGGCCGCGTTTCAGGCGTGCCGCTTTATCGGGCTCCCGGAGTGTGTGCTCGCTCTTGCGCAGGCTGTGGTGTTTCTCGCCACCGCACCGAAATCCAACTCTCTGGAGGCCGCGTACATTGCGGTAAAGGAGGAAATAGCCAAATCAGGCCATCTTCCGGTTCCTTTGCACCTCCGCAACGCGCCCACACGCTTGATGAAGCAGTTGGGCTACGGCAAAGGATATCGTTATGCCCACGATTATCCCGGCGCGAAAGTGGAACAGAAACATCTGCCTGAGCCCATACGGGGAAAACGTTTTTACCATCCCACTGGCAGAGGCTTTGAACAGACAATTAGAGAGCGGATGAATAATGAAGAGTCGGACAAGTAGCTCTCATGTGCAGGCTATTTCAAGCTGTCGATGAGTTCCTGTGTAATGACTTTCTTTTCACGTATGTAATTGATAAGCAGATCCGTGACGCGGAGTCCGGATTTTTGGATTTCTTTCCCGTTATTTTTGACAATGGTGTACCCATCGCCGCCCGCCGTCAAGAAATCGGTGGTTGCCGCCGAGTAAAGTTTGGTCGGGTTAAAGGGCTCTCCTCGAATCTCGTCGATTCTAACCTTGTTACCGTCAATCGTGTATGTGAGACCGTAAGTCTGGAGCTTGCCGCCGCTACCCGGCTCCATTTCCGCACTTCTCTGGAGCACAGCGAGGATGTCCCCGCCTGTAAGGTTCATCTTCACAATGGTGTCAGGGAAAGGGAGGACTGTGTACACATCGTTTAGCGTAATGTTCCCTTCCTTGATGCTCCCTCGTATTGCACCGCCATTGATTATCGCGATATCCGACCGCGAACCTTCCGCCATATTGTAGCTTATGAGCTTACCGAGATTCGTCTCCTTGTCCGATCTGACAGCGCTGCGGGTGCCCTTGAGGAAAACTTCCGTCTTGCCGATCACTTCGTTCAAATGAGAATCCATCTTGGCCTTGTATTCCGAAATTATGGACGAAATTTCCGGATCCTCTTTGATCGCTGACGTCAACTTGATCAATTTTCCCTTATACTCCGTTATCTTCCCATCCATGACATCCAGATCCAGTTCCCCCACATAGCGTGCGTACGCGCCCGCTTGCACGATGATGGTTTTGTCAACCTTCAGTGGCTTCGGGATGGTAGTGTGAGAATGTCCTCCGACGATGACGGCAATTCCGGGGCAGGCCTCGGCCAATTGCTTGTCCTCATTTATTCCGATGTGGGTCATCGCAATTACGAGGTCCTTGTTATTGACCCGCTCGAGGACTTCCTTTGAAGTGGAAATAGGATCGTCAAAAACCAGCCCTTTTACGTTGTCAGGATGTGTCATCAAGGGCGTCTGGGCAGTGGTGAGGCCGAAAATTACAATCTTTATGTTGGATTCGGGGTATTTCTTTTCCAGAGTGCTCTGGAAGAGATTTGAGCCTGAAGCAGTCTTAATGTTCGCGCTGAGAAGCGGAAATTTCATAAGCGGCTTTAGCGTGTCCAAGAGGTTATTCGGTCCGTAGTCGAACTCGTGATTGCCGACAGTCATGGCGGTGAATTTCATCTTGTTCATCAGCGTTACGCCGAGCTTGCCTTTGAATGCCGTTGAAAACGGAGTCCCCATAAGCAGGTCCCCGGCCATCAGAATCAGGGTGTGACGCCCTTCGGCCCGATCGTGCGCGCGCACTTCCTTGATAACTGTTTGGGCCCTTGCGAATCCGCCAACGAGCCCCTCGGCCCCCGGCTCGGCTGACGGCAGGTAGTGCGCATGGGGATCGTTCATGTAAAGAATCGTGAGCTTAAGCGGTTCTGCCGCTTGTGACGCGATCACAAGCAGCAGGAATGAGAAAAGCAAGATAGTGACAAAAGAAAAGGTGAGCCTGCCGCGGGATGTGACGAGCATATTGCTTCCCCTTGAATTGAATGCGCCTTTTTCGGGGTGGCTGAAGGTCCTGCGCATAGCAATGATATGTAATAAAAGAATGGTCGGGGTGGCCGGATTTGAACCGGCGGCCTCGTGCTCCCAAGGCACGCGCGCTAACCAGGCTGCGCTACACCCCGCAGGCTCTTTTTATAGATCGCGGACTCCCAAATCGCAAGAGTCTATGGTTGAAGAATCTGGTCACCGACCGTCAAGAATGGGTTTGGAGATGACTTGGTACTCTTTTTCGCAAATACGGTAATGTTAGGAACGGGGACCGGAAGAAGATTGCTTCGCTGCGCTCGCAATGACAGGTAGTGGCATGTCATTGCGAGCGCAGCGAAGCAATCTCTCCCCTGAAAATCCGCGACCGTACTTACGAAAACCAGTACTTAGGCTGCATAGATCACCCGGCAGGTTCGCAGAATCTCATTTCTGCGGAAAGGGTTATGGGTAGTGGGTGAATTCATTGTCGCCTTGGCAATCGATGCATTACAGTTGGTTTCAGGGCCGTTCATAAAGGACCTCGCCCTCAGCTTCAATAATCGACACCAGAGTACCCGCGCACTGTTCTCAAACGCTCTACTTCGCCCGGAGTATAGACCACGACATCAAGAGGCCATTTTCGCAGGCCAAATATCGCGCTCACCTCTATAGCACGTTCCGGGGGCCGGCGTTCGCTTTCCATTTCAACAAAAAGGTCCACGTCGCTGTCTTCTCTTTGATCACCTCGGGCATGGCTGCCAAACAGAATGATTCTTTTCGGATCGAAATTTTTGACAATGAGTTCTGCGATCTCTTCGAGCTGCGTTCCGTCCATATCTAGGCCTCCGGTTTGCGAGGCGAAGCCTCGTACACCCACACGGTTTCCCGCTCAAGCGTCCGAGCAAATCGGCCCCCTTCCTCTAGGAGTGCTTGCCATTCCGCCGCGGTGTACACAAGCAACTCTGCGGGAACAGGAAGAGGGCTGAGGTCCCAGGTGAGCGAACGGCGCTCAAATGGCTCTGTGGTATGGTCAACTATCACCACGAGATCCAGGTCGCTTCCCACGCCCCAATCTCCACGCGCATACGATCCAAAGTATCCCAGTCGGAGTATCTCGCCGCGGCTGCTCATTTCCTTTCCAGCCCAGTCACGAACTGCGCGATCCACCTGCCCTCGATCAGGCCATTTGAACACGGACGTATTCAAGGATCTCACCGGCATATCGAATCGCCTCTTTGCTCTGAATGGGCCCATAGTGCTCGAAGGGTGCCCCTTCAGGGTGTCCATTCGCGTAACGGGTGGGAATGTAAAAGTTGTCCAAAACCTTCGCTTTTTCGATCAGATCCTCTGGAACCGATGAAGGAAGTTCCGTCAACAGGTGTGCCACAACGTGCCCCCAGGCTTCCTGGCCCAGCGCCAGGTGCAGCGCTTTCACCGACTTTTCGGCAGACTGTTGAGCTGCAAAACATGCCCATTCGTGGCGGCCTTCAAGTTCGGACGCTCTGGCCTGTTCCAAATCGCGAACGGCCTGAGCAAGCCAATCCTTTGACCGATTTGACACCGGAGCCTCCCTCAGGATTCGGTTTCTAGGAATTTCATGTGACTAATTTTCGCAGAAACTCGGCAAATTCCTTCAGCGCCAGGCCGCGATGACTCACACGGTTCTTTGATTCTATGTCCATTTCGGCAAAGGTTCGTCCGGCTTTTTCAAAGTAGAAAATCGGGTCGTACCCGAAGCCCGATGTCCCTCGCGAATCGCGCGTTATTCGTCCCTCGCATACACCCCGAAAGAGTTTTTCTTCTCCATCGGGCGCCACCAGAGCCAAGGCGCAGATAAATCTAGCCGAACGTCGAGCGTCCGGAACGTCCTGCATCTCGTCGAGGATTCGCGTGTATTTTTCTTCGTCGGACGCGTTTTCACCTGCGTACCGCGTGGAAGAACTCCCGGACGGCCATCCAGAGCATCAACGCATAGTCCTGAGTCGTCCGCGAGGGTTACCATTTGGGTTGAGAAAGCTATGACTCGAGCCTTCTTCAAAGCGTTCTCTTCGAATGTTGCCCCGTCTTCGACCACCTCCGGAATGCCCGACATATCCGACAGCGACAGGAACTTAACCGGGAGACCTTTCACCAGGTCTTGGATTTCCTCGACCTTTCCCTGGTTTGTCGTTGCTATCAGGATATTATCCGGCATCCTGTGCAAGATAATGTCCTTTCATTTCAGAGAGATGGATCTGGTGGGAACAGACTTGAAGAGGACAGCGTTGAATCCGCTTTTCTGAATGTCCGCGGTCCGGACCGGGTCGCGAAATGACCGGCCATTCAACCATGCACGCGTCTGATCCTTGTAATGCGTGGAAAAGAAATGAGCAGAGACGCCCATTGGGCTTGCGGCGGCAAGTTGCACCGGCTGGGTCATGTCAATCACCTCCCGGAGGGACATTCCGACAGATACATGAAAAGGCTGGGCCTGTGACCAGCCGGCAAAACCGATCGTATCCGCAGAGCCTGAAAGGGGGATTGGCCCTACCTGGTACAGAGCTTCCAGAAACTTGGATCGCGCTGCAAGAGGATGGCGAAATTCAGTTGTGTGGATCTCCCCCCACTTCCACTTCTTGGGGTCAGATCCCATGAGGCTCTGTCCGCGCCTCACGGCCTTCTGAAAGCCCCTTATAAGAATTTCTCGGGGCTCGGCTTTCCCAAGCCAGGCAGTTTGATTTTTCAAAAAGATCCTTCGTACTGCCCGCAATGGCAGCGCAGAGTAACTCGTGAATCCCTTGTAAAGCGGCTCGGCAAGAGGCTCCAGGAAAAGGTCCTCTACCAATGCCTGATAGAACAAACCGAATATCGCAGCACCGGGAGATTCTCTTGCCATTTTGAAGTCCCACGTCCCCAAAATGCGAGCGGCTTCTTCCTCGGGGCGATTCTTGCCGGTTCCTGCGACAGCCTTGAGTAAAACCGGAGTGAAGTCCCTTGCCAGAGGTGATAAGCAATCTCTCTGAATTTTCTGGAAACTCTCTTGCTGATGTACTTGATTTTCTTCGAGTAGTTCCCTGATTCGGGAGGTCTTGTCCGCATCGTACCAGTAGCAACTGACAAAGAATGGATAGTTCTTTCCGCCGGGACGATCGTCAGCCGCGATGCAATAGCCTGTAGGAAGGCTGACTGACGATGGAAGATCGTCGAACGGGATAAATCCTCGCCAGTCATGTATGCCGGTCCATCCCGGCATGGGCAATATTCCATCACTTCCTGAAGGACGCAACGGGACTCGGCCGGCAAACTGAATTCCGGATTCTTCCTGGTCGGCCCAGGCCACGTTCAAACATGGGGCGATGAGCAGTCTGAGAGATTTATCAATTTCCTTACGGTTGCGCGCCCTGTTCAAACCGTACAAGGCTGCAAAAAAACCAAGCCCATGCCGCCCCGTCCATCTCAGAGAGAGGGCACGATTCTTGTCGACTTCGGACACGAGAGGCCCTGTTTCAGTGAATATTACGACGCGGGTAGCAACGGAGCCGCCTTTAATCCGGTACTTCTCAGTCAATTCCTTTACCTTTTTCCAACGGTCCAAACGCCAATAATTTTTGGGGGTGTCCGAGTCCACACGCTCTACAAAAAGATCCGCATCATCCACTAGTGCTGGGACGCACCCCCATCCAAGGCGGTCGTTTGTGCCTGCGATCGCCGCGGGCACGCCCGGAATAAAGGTTCCGGAGAGATGAAAGTTTCCCGCGGCCAACCGCGCCCTGTACCAGAATCCCGGCGCTGTTAAAGACTGATAAACCGCGGACGCGGCCATGGGTTTACCGCTCTGGCTCATTCCTGGTCCAACCGTCCAGGCGCAGCCGCCCCGGAAACCGGGAACACGGTCGAAAATACCTCTGCTTCTCGATCTAGGGAACAAAATCCCCGTTGGGTCCCAATGTGCCAAGTCAGCGGCAACAAAAGGGGACGGGGCCCCCGGATCGGTAGGAAGGAGCTGCAAAGCTCTCTTCGTACCGAGTCGAGCGACCATTCTGATGAACATTGGATCTACGCGGGTGGCTACAGAACTTTCCCATGCCAGGGCAGCCGCTATCGAGGAGACATCCTCCGGCGAGAAAGGCGCAGGCCGGTAGTTCAACAGGGAGAACTCAACGGGAAGTTTTCCCGCATGTGCAGATATGTATTTATTGATTCCCTGAACGAACTTCTCGAGCCACCGCCGCTCCCTTTCGCCGAGATGCGCCAGTGTATCTTCGGAAGCTCTCCTGCCCCTCACCATTCTCATGAGGTGGTCGCCTTCCAGGTAATCCGCTCCGAGGATTTCAGCCAGCCTACCCTGGCCGGCTTTCCGCAGATAGTCCATTTGCCACAAGCGGTCCTGGGCCATGACGTACCCCAGTACCATGGCCACATCGTCTTCGTTTTTCCCTATAATTCCAGGAACGCCGTTTTGATCGCGCAAAACACGTACGTCGGCGAGTAGGCCGGGAATCTGAACGAAAGCCTCACTGTCGGGAAGGAGTGAAAGGGTAAAAAAGTAAATCCATAAGGCTCCCGCGCCGGCTATCAGGATCAGAATCACGGGGATGGCCGTGAAGATTCGCATCAGCCACGCGGGGTCAATCTCCTTTTTCAGGAAGGATTTGGCCGAAATCAATTATCCGGTCCTCCCAGTAATGTTTGCACCAAATCAGAGCTTACGCCATAAGGATCTCTTCTCTTGGCGACTATGTCTTCCACCACCCCTTCCAGGGTTTCAACCCCCCCCAGCTTTTTCAATGCTCTCTCCATGAGTTCTTCCTTCAGGAGATCCAGCACCTGGTTTCTTGTACGGATTTTGTCACGCTCGATTAACCTTTCTTTACCGTGTTTGAGCAAGTACTCGCGGTGATTCGTAATTGCGCGGTGAAGCTCGTCCAATCCCAGTTCGGATGTGGCCACAGTCTCTATTATCGGAGGAGTCCACCCGTTGGCCTGGTAACGATCGGAAGACATTTGTAGCAGGAATCTCAGTTCCCGCACTGTCTTATTGGCGCCGTCGCGGTCGGCCTTGTTGACCACAAAGAGGTCTCCGATCTCCATAAGTCCTGCCTTGATCGCCTGTATTTCGTCACCCATACCGGGAATCGTAACCAAAACGGTCGTATGTGCGCTGTGCGCTATGTCAACTTCGTCCTGTCCTACCCCAACGGTCTCCACGACAATGACATCTTTGCCCATAGCATCAAGGACGACAATGGCGTCCGCAGTGGACCGAGTGAGCCCCCCGAATTTCCCGCGCGTAGCCATAGATCGAATGAATACGCCTTCGTCCAGAAAATGTTTCTGCATTCTGATCCGGTCGCCTAAGATCGCCCCTCCTGTGAAAGGACTGGTGGGATCGACCGCTAGTATCCCAACTGTCTTGCCTTCTTGACGAAATTTTGAGACTACTCGATCTACCAGCGTGGACTTCCCCACGCCGGGCGAGCCGGTAAATCCGATTACAAAGGAGTGTCCCGCGTGACGATAGAGCAGGGCCAAATCCTCAAACACCTCGCGTTCTCCATCGTCTATTCGGCGGATCAAGCGAGCAGCCGCGCGCATGTCGCCCCGTATGATCTTTTCAGCCAGTGAAGGCATAGTTTCTCAAGCGTTTGATTTGACGAACTCTTTAAGTTTGTCGAGTACGCTTTCGCCGGTGACCGGTCAGCACCTTTAGCTGGTCCTATCACTCGGTTATTGGTAGAAGTCGGAAGCCGGATTGTCAATAGGAAATAAGATTTTACGCATGAGTTTTAGGTTATGACTTGAAAAGAGTGTGCAGATATGGAATTGAAACCGGCAACTAAGGTTGAAGCTATGAATTGTGGATGTTAGGATTCGACCCATGAAAGAGTATCTGCTGATTCTGTTTAGGGCCGCGATAATCCTTGGTTGCGCTTCTCTCGTCGGGCTGGGCGTAAATCTGATCCGCCCGAAGCCCTTGACGTGGACATATATTGCTCCAAGGGAACTCGAAGTGCACGGCGTCAAGATCCCCTTGATCGACGAGAAGGCAGCGCACAGGTTTTTCGGCGCCGATAGGACCGTGTTCGTGGACGCGCGCAAGAAGGAAGACTATTACGAGAGCCACGTGCAAGGAGCAATTTTCCTCGACCCAGACGAGAAAGAAGAGCAGTTTCGCTCGTTGCAGCCGCTTCTTCCGGAGGGCGCTCATATCATCCTGTACTGCTACGGCCCCGAATGCGATATGGCCGAACAAGACGCCGATTTTTTTGCTCAGTTGGGGTACAAGAAGATGATGATTATGACATCCGGTTTTCGTGCGTGGAAAAAAGCGGGTTATCCGGTCGAGGGTAAAGGTAAGAGTAAGTAACTATGAGCATTATTTTGGTTGCGCCCACTCCCCGTATTTCCTCCTTCAGGAAAAGTTGACCTACAGCGCATTGATGGACGAACCCAGGCGTGCGCGACGCACTCTTATGTGGTATATCCTGTCCTTTCGCAAGGAGAAGCGATGACTGACCGTTACCAGCAATTCCTGGGAACTGACCCCGGGATGATAGTGGAACTCATAGATGATTCCGTCTCACCGTATCGAGTACGCACCGAAGATGGATTTGAATTCTGCATAAGTGCCGACGATTTCAGGGACTATTACCGAAAAGAAGGTAGCTCTACCCCGCAGCGCTGGGCCCATCTGGTCACCGACCTCGACCAGGGGATGGTGAATTCAGGCAAGGTGGCCGAGGTGATGAAAGTCCTGCACTCTTTCGAAGAGGTATTTGAGGATTTTGACACGTCAAGGGGATTTGTGCGAGCGGCCTTGAGAGCCCTCGGGAACGATCCGAAGCCCGATTTCAAAAAGGCACAGCAGCAGCTTGAGACACTCGGTTGGACCACTGAAGGCCTTACGGATAGGCACTGGAGCCGTTTGCTAGGCGTAAACGGCGACACGAAGGCCCTCCTTATGAGTGAACATTGTGCGGTCCTTCAATTCCCTGCATTGCCGGACCTGCCCGGCAGCGCGGTTGAATCAAAAAGGCAAGCGCCTCCCCAATCGGGACCGGCAGCCAAGAAAACTCCCCGGAAAATCGCGGCCGAAGGTCGTATGGCTCGGTTGAAGAATGTTGATATGGCCGTCCAGGGAGATAATCTGACTGTCACCGTTGACCTTTCAAAAGAGTTTGGCCCTTCCAAATCGGGAAAGACCATAATTGTTGCCTCGACCGAAGGAAACAAGACGGTTCCGGGACGTGTCGAGAGAATCGGCTTAAATATTTACAGGGAGCAGGACAAGAAAGGGAAGAAAGGACGGCATCAGTCGTTCAAGAATGTTGAAATGGCTCTGCAGGAAGACCGGCTAGTTATTGCTGTGGATCTTTCCAAAGAGCTTGGGCCGTCAAAGTCCGGTAAAACAATAATCATCGCTTCAACAGGCGGAAACCAACTAGTCTTCGGGAGACCGGAAAAGATAGGTCTGAACGTCTACAGGAAAATAGAATAAGGAGGCTTTGTTAATGTTTGTTTTCGGAACCGCGGACGACGTCTTTACTATGGCCATTCGTATCGAGGAGAACGGCAACGCATTTTATGCCGGGGCTGCCGAAATGACGACGAATCCCGAAGTGAAGAAACTCTTCGATGACCTTGCTCTAATGGAGGCGAGTCACATACAGATTTTCAGAACTCTCAGGAGCAAACTACCCGACGCAGCAGCGAGCGGAGCGGTTTGGGACCCCGAAGGGCTTGCCGAGAGCTATCTGGAAGCCACGGCTGATTCCCATGTGTTCACGCTAGAAGCCGCCACCGAGAGGCTGAAGACGGTGAAATCGGCTATGGAAGCCCTTGACATGGCACTCCAGTTTGAAAAAGATTCTCTGACATTTTTCCTTGGAATGAAGGAGGTATTCCCCGATCCCAGCGGCCGCGGCGAAATTGACCAACTCATAAAGTCAGAGATGCTTCATATCCGAATGCTGTCAGGAGCAAAGAAGCGGCTGGAGGAAACAGGAGCTGGAGGGATTTTTTGAGCAGGATATTGTCGGGCACGGCCCGACCTACGGTTTGGAGGTGGCCGCCGGCTGTTCCTTGCCGGTTCTCAGAGTTGCCTGTATGCGCTCCCCTTTGCGTTCTCCTTCGAGGATTTCCAGACTGGCAAGGCAGCCTCCTCCCTCCAGCGCAAGACACGACAAGACGCGGCATTTCACGTGTGATCCCCGGTCCATAACTTGGATCACATCCCCCGGGGCCAGAAGCTGCTCTCCGCGCAGGGAACTCTTGTATTTCTTTTCTTTGGCCATTTCTTCTTTTAAGTCAAAACCTGTCCGGGCAGGCCGTCTCGGAGAAGGCAGCGCTTACCGGAACAACGTTGCGGGTTCTTCCTGAAATGGTCTTTTCTAAGGCAGAATTTTGGCTGACCTTCGTGGCCTCAGATGTCGCCCGGTCGGTGGTCTTGGAAATATGTGCAGTTAGGTCATGGCCGAATGGAAGATGACCGGTGATGCAGCCGGAGAGAAACAGAGAAGCAAAAATAAAAATAGAGACAAGGTATTTCATGACCGCGCTTCCGCGTAAAGAATACCCTCTCTCTGTGTCTATGATTAAATCACAAAAGCCCGTTCAGGTCAAGGTTTATTCAAAGTTGCCGAGACAGGTTGCGAGGGAATCGGTAGGATCAGGCCGGCTCCGTGAGGCCACTGAAGATGCGATCCACTTCCGCTTGCATTGCCTCGGCCTCTATCGACCGGGAGTGATCGTACCCGACGAGATGCAGTATTCCATGGATTAGCAGGTAAAGGATCATCTCGGTGTCGGTATAACCCAGTGTAGCAGCATCATCCGCCGCCCTATCCGTACAGATGACAACATCGCCGATCAGATCGGGTTGCAAGCCTGTGGGTTCTCCTTCGGTTTGGGAAAAAGACAGTACGTTTCGTAGGTTCTTTCTTGCCACGGTACTTGTAATTGAGGTCAGACATTGCAGCAGCGTCAACAAGCGCGAGCGAGAGTATTACTGACGCCTTACAGCCCAAGTCTTCTAATATTCGTTCCGTTTTCTTCCGCAGGTCTTCCGGATCGATGTCGATCCTTTTCTGGCTGTTGTCTATTAGTATCTCCATTGGGTCGTTCCTGCGTCCCCATATTAGCCGGGTACACGATGCGTGAGTGCAGGATCCCCTGCAACGATCGGACAAAAGATTTGGTGATTGCATGAATGTCTTTTAGGGTTAAGGTTGATTGGTCCAGTTGGCCTTCGCTGAACAATGCCATGATCAGCGTCTGAACCTGCTTCTGAATCCGAGCGGGAGTGGGATCATGCAAAGTCCTGCACGCGGCCTCTACCACATCGGCCAGCATTACCAGTGCGGCCTCTTTACTCTGCGGACGCGGTCCGTAGTACCGGTACTTGTCTTCACTCACGTTTTGATGCGTTTTTTCGGCTTTTTCCAGGGCCTTGTTATAAAAGAATTTTATCAGGCTTGTCCCGTGGTGTTGCTGGATGATTTCCACAATGGGCGAACCGAGTCGATATTCCCGAGCCTTTTCGACGCCATGCTTTACGTGGGACACAAGTATCAGGGCGCTCATACTTGGCTCGAGCCGATCGTGAATGTTGCTTCCGCGAAGCTGGTTTTCGATGAAGTAATAGGGCTTGGTCTTCTTACCGACCTTGCCGATGTCGTGATAGTAGGCTCCTACTCGTGCCAGTAACGGATTCGCGCCAATCAACTCTGCAGCGGTCTCCGCGAGGTTGCCCACCATTATGCAGTGATGGTAAGTACCGGGTGCTTCAAGAGACATTTGTTTGAGAAGTGGATGATTCAGGTTGGCTATCTCGAGTAATTTCACGTTCGTAGTGTATCCAAGTGGCTCCAGTAGGGGAGCCAACCCTGAAACGAGCAGGCCGGATAGAACGCCCCCGGAGAATCCGAGGCCAATATCATAGAAATCTTTTAGAGCAGTGATTTCTCCTAGCGCCATCTTAATTGCCAGGATCGAAATCATGTTTGCCATGCCGACCACAAGGCCCGCCCTGAGCACCGAGGTGCGATCCGTAATCCGCGTCATCCCGTGTAGTCCGACGATCCCGGAAATAAAGTAAAAGGCAAAGAGATATATGTCGCCCTCGACTCCCAGCGATGCCGTCAGAGCTGCCAAAGTGGCGAAGATGAAAGCAATCCTCCCGTCCACCATAAGGGCAGTAAGCATTGCGCCTGTCGCCACAGGCGCGGCAAAAAGAACCGATCTCTGATTTATTCCTTGGCTAGAATTCCCCACTAACGGGGAGAGTGAAGAGACAAAACGAACGACAATGATGGTCCCCACCAAAAGAAGGCAGAAGAGAAGAAGGTCTTCCGTGGCATGACGCCCGCGATCTAAATGCTTTTCTGAAAAATAGCAGCCAAGTCTCAGCAGTATCATCAGCATAAGACAAAAGCCGGCCAGGATAATATAGCGGCTATATGCAGGGTTGGCCTTGTTCAGGCCGGCCAGCTTCCGAATGTGCGCCTCATTCACGGGCTCGCCTTCTTTGACTATGGGCTCGCCCTTCGCGATCTGAAAATAAACCTTCTTTTCCGAAGCCAGCGCCTCCTGTTTGAGCGCGGCACTCTTTTCCCTGTTATAGGTTATGTTGACATTCACGAGATCCATCGCTATGCGCCTCATAGCCCTTGATAGCTCAGAATCCGTGGAGGGATGGCTCTCTGCGACATTAATAAAGTTTATTGCTTCTTTGAGATCGAAGATGGATGATAGGTCCTTGAGAAGCTCGAGCTTGTCCTTGGATTTTGTCTTCAAAAGGATGCCCTGCCGTCCATCTCTCATAAGAAGATCGCGACTCAGTGTGACACCTTTCAATAACACGGGTACTACCAAGGACAGGAGATCCCTTTGGATTCGGGCATCAAATCCCGCTGACTTCAGGAGAGCGAAACTCGACGGGGAGACAGTGGTGCCCAGAAGGTTCTCGAAACGTGTCCGGAGCGTGGATTCGTCCAAAGGCCGGAAAGATTTGGTATCAATGCCGCTCTTTTCAGGCCTGGGCCCGGCCTCCACCGGCTTGTTGGCTTGCTTGGCATTATATTCCGCCTCGGCGGCCAGGTACTTCTTTCCAAAATTGAACGCGGCCACAATCCTCGCCTGAACGTCATGGACCATAAGATCGTCAAAATCGTACACAGGTCGAACCGATTTCAAAACTTCGTCACGGTTCTTGTTAGTCGCTGCTTCGTCGATCACGCGAAAGGTTATGGGAGATATGATGGTCTCCGGAGCCGGCTCTCCAACAGTCAGGTTGTAAACTCGGAAGGACTTGGGCGCCAACATGAAGGCAGCGATCAAGGAGGTGCTGATAATAAGAGCCCAGCGCTGCCATTTGGGCTCGTTAAAATTATGCACCCAGTGCGGAACGCTTCGTCCCACGCCTCTAAGCGCGTGCTCGGCCTTCCCTTTTAGTGTCTCGGGCTTCTTGGCCTTTTCTGATAATTTGTTCTTGTCGGATGACTCCGGCATTTTCCTTTATCTCCGAAACCTACCTTCCCTGTGGGGAACTCTACTCTCGTAAGCTTTTATGATTTCTTGAACCAGAGGATGGCGGACAACGTCTTGGTCGGTAAACATCACCACGGCTATGCCCTCTATGTTGTTGAGGATCTCTCGGGCTTCCACCAGACCGGATACGGTCCCCTCAGGAAGATCAATCTGTGTTATATCGCCGGTTATGACCGCCCTGGAAGAATAGCCAAGACGCGTAAGAAACATCTTCATTTGCTCGGAGGTTGTGTTTTGCGCTTCATCCAGGATGACAAAAGAATCATTTAGAGTTCGGCCTCTCATAAAGGCCAAAGGGGCTACTTCGATGTCGCCCCTTTCAATCATACGCGTCGCTTTCTCGAAATCAATCATGTCATGTAATGCATCGTAGAGCGGACGTAAGTACGGGTTCACCTTTTCGTATAGATCTCCCGGTAAAAAACCCAACTTTTCCCCGGCTTCAACCGCCGGCCGCGTGAGTATTATTCTTCTGAGTTCCTTCTTGGTAAACGAAGCCATAGCCATAGCCATAGCCAAATATGTCTTACCGGTCCCTGCCGGGCCAATACCGAACACGATGTCGTGAGTCTGGATAGCTTCTATATACTGTTTCTGCAGGACCGTTTTGGGCGTGATGGGACGCTTTCCGGCAGATATGAAAATCGTGTTGCGCAGCAGATCTCTGAGTTTAGCCTGCGGGTTCTGGAGCAGGAGTCTGACTCCCTGATCGATGTCTGCCGGATGGATCGGGTAGCCTTCCCGAACCAGTGGATACATCTGCTTCAGCAACTTTTCCGCAACATCGTCAGACGGCGGCTCTCCGTAAATGCTGACAGTATTCCCTTTGACGGAGATACTGACTCCGAGACATTTTTCAATGTACTTGATATTTTTGCTTAATTCGCCGACAAGTGCCTGAAAAGCCCCAATGTCGGCGAAGCTTACACGACGAGGTATCGGCTCGCCCTGCTCGACTGAATTCGTCTTCAAGAAGCCTCCAAGTGCTCCTTAATTCAAGCCCCCAACTTTTCTGTCATCCAATCTGAAATCGTTCCGGGCTTGTCAGTGTCTCCCGAACTGACGGTTCTTGCTCGAACGCGCTCATCATCCAAAATTTCATTCGGATGATACCACCTTTTCAAGTAAGGAATCAACGTGAACATCATAAGTCGTAGATTTGAAGGGCTACTACCCAAGATTAATCCACCTTCTTGCCCATCGACTCCGAAGACCTTCAAGCTCGGTCTCATCGTATGAAGCGCGGTGCTGGACAGAAATACTGGCAGAGTCTATGCTCCGATTATTGCATTGATGCCGGAATTGATTTCGGAGTGCCGGAGAACCTCCTGGTCAGAATTTCCACGTCCATATCTCACGAGACAAGGGAAAAATCAAGTATGAATCTTTCGGACAGCTCCGCAAAAACCACCAAGGCCCTCGGCCGGCTCCTAGCTCTTATCAGTGCACTTCGATCAGAAAATGGGTGCCCCTGGGATAGGGAGCAAACTCCTCGAACTTTCCATCCGTACGTTTCTTGAGGAATACCACGAGCTGGCTCAAGCAATTCATGGGGGGGAAACGGGCGAGATAGTTGATGAGTTAGGAGATCTACTCTTTCTGGTTGTCTTCCTTGCATACATGTTCGAACAAGAAGGCTTGACCACTCTGGAAGAGATTGTCGAAGCAGTGATCTCCAAAATGATCCGCAGGCATCCTCATGTTTTTGCCGATGCACAGGTGAAAAGCGCGGAGGAGGTAATCGAGCACTGGAGCAAGATCAAGGCGTCTGAAGAGCATATTCGGAAGCGTGAGTCTCTGTTGGACGGCATACCTCGATCCCTGCCTGCATTGAGCAGAGCTCAAAAGATTGCGACAAGGGCCGCGAGAGTCGGCTTTGACTGGTCAGAACCGGAGGAAGTATACGCCAAGATAGATGAAGAGTTGACTGAACTCAAACACGCGGTGGATGAAGGATCTGCGGATAACATTCACGAAGAACTCGGGGATCTGCTCTTTGTGATAGTCAACGCCGCGCGCCACCTGAAAGTAAACAGTGAAACAGCGCTGAACGAGACATCCGACAAATTTGAGCGGAGATTTCGGCACATAGAAGCAAGGCTGGCAACGCGGGGCCTCTCCCTCGACCAAGCCGATCTGCAAGAAATGGACAAACTGTGGGACGAAGCCAAGTCCAGAGAGAAGCATCATAATCTCAGCGGACCGAGCAAATTGGACCGCGCTTGACAACTACA
This sequence comes from uncultured delta proteobacterium, assembly GCA_963789265.1. Taxonomy (GTDB): domain Bacteria; phylum Desulfobacterota; class Desulfomonilia; order Desulfomonilales; family Desulfomonilaceae; genus CAWBBA01. The sequence goes on from CAWBKB010000003.1 coordinate 462,084, forward strand.
GTTCAGCTCAGCTCAGGCCGGAGATGTTGAACACGTGCAATCCTGCATCCTTTTGAATTGTTACATCGACAGTGTCATTCCTTATTCCCAGGGCCAACTGCCCTTGCCCTTTGGCTCCGTCAAGGCCGGTAATGTCTCTCATGATCTCCAGTCCTCGTGCTATGACGTGGGCAGGTGCTTTGGGAAGCGAGTACGTCGAGTCGCCATGAACAGTTACGCCCTTGTCCTTATCCATCGAAAAGCGCGCGGCCCGCTCCTCAATGGCATCCAATAGGACCAGCGCCATATATTTTAACGGGGCCTCGTCAGCATCTGTGCCGGGCTCTTCGGCCCAGCCCGCTCTCTCCCACAATTCAAGAGCCATACGTGGGGCAATTTCCAATTGGCAATCCATCTGCTGCTGCAACCTCAAGTGGGGACTTTCCGAGTCCGACATGGGACGACCTCCTTTTCGTCAGGTTTCATCCGGGTGCTAGTGACATGTGGCACAGGAAGTTGACGAGCAGGTACTACATCCCGATTTACCGGTGCCCGATGTCTTGAAATCACCGGCTGCGCTCTTGAAGCTGCAAGCAGACATCAGCCTCTCCACATTGCCTCCGCACGTCGGGCAGACTACCTGATCGTTCCCGAAGACCAGCACTTCAAAATCGTCTTCGCACTTGCCACAATGGTATTCATAAATAGGCATACAACCTTTCTCCTCCTCGCTAGGATAGTCTAATTATCAAGATGCGCCTGATGGGCAAAAGATGCAAGGTTTTGCGGGGCGAAAACGAGTTCACCACAGATCAATTGCGATCTGTATCACGATAAATAATGGTGTCTCCGCCCGGGAAAGTAAGAGTGCTCCCCTGTTTTGTCTCTACGTATCGTCCCCACTTGAATACGTTCTTGCCTGCAACAATGAAATCCTTTTCGATGTTATCCCGATTGATGCGTTTCCAAGCGCCTTTTCCGTCAGCGTACTGCAACCTCATCACCCCGTTGGGAGCGACTTGCGTAACAGCAGCGTACCCGGTCTTAGCGATCTTCCCTCCGCATCCACTTAGAAGAGCTAGAGCAAAGATGCCAACGAGAATTGTCAGTGTAAGAGATCTGATGTTCAGTATCCCTATCCTTTCTCCTGCACATGGAACATCCTGATATCTTTAGCATACCTCGGGCAATAAAGTCAATTCCGGATCGTGTTGAAAATATGGGCTGAATTATCATTCAAGCCTGAAATCCATTGCTTCGCAGGATGATGCAAATTGCCCCTGCGCTGATTTTCGCTTAGGATGACACGATGTCCCGGCAAGCGAACAAACCTTCGGCATGGCCTCCAAGGATACAGGTGGCGGGAGTCTCCTCCCTGGAAGAGGCTCTTTTTTGCGAGCAGGTCGGAATTGACGCCGTGGGGTTCACCCTGTGCCTTCCCGACGGCCTCCACGACGGCCTCACACCGGATAAGGCGGCCGCAATCATTAGCGCACTGCCATCTCGCTTATTATCCGTGGTGATTACATACTTGAGTCGTGCCGACACGGCCTGTCAGCTTGCCGCGATCACGCAGCCGGCAGCAATGCAGTTTCATGGGGGTATTTCCGACAAGGAGGTGGTTCTCTTCCGAAACATTTGCCCCGGCGTGAGAACTATCGGACGAATAACGGTTCTCGGGAAAGAGTCGATAGAAGAGGCTGCCTCGTTTCGATCGCCGAACTGGGATGCAATCATCCTGGATTCCTTTGATCCGTACACTGGAAGAAAAGGCGCTACCGGTCTCGCGCATGACTGGTCGATCAGCGCAAAGATCGTGAGAATATCATCCGTCCCTGTGATCCTAGCCGGCGGCCTCAATCCCGGTAACGTGGCTGAGGCAATCCACAAGGTTAGACCACACGGAGTCGACGCGCATACCGGCCTGGAAGACGACGGAGGTACTCGAAGTTTCCAGAAGATTGGAGATTTTGCTCGGACAGCACTGAAAGCCTTCGAGAGCTTGCCTGCTTGAGGCTTTTAGGGCCCGTCACGTGCTCCGAATGAAGCGAGCCAATGCACCTTGACCGGTTATTGCAGGATGTTATGATCTCTCAAATATTGTCCACTGGAAACGTGGCCTAGCTTGGGGTGCCGTCATTCCGGCGCGGGAGCCCCCGTGACCCGCGGCTCAAGTGGAAACGGGCTGATATAGGTTACAGGCAACCTGTCAAGCAAAAGTTCGAGAGCATAATGAGTGATTCAACGCGATATATCTGCATCCACGGGCACTTTTACCAGCCGCCTCGCGAAAATCCTTGGCTCGAAGAAATAGAAATCCAGGAGTCGGCCCATCCGTTCCATGACTGGAATGAAAAGGTCACAGAGGAATGTTACAAGCCCAATGTTCGCGCCCGGATACTGGATCCCCGGGGACGCCTTGCAGACATTATTAACAATTATGAGCACATCAGCTTCGACTTTGGTCCCACACTTCTATCGTGGCTGGAAACACACGCGGTCGAGACATATCAAGCGATTCTTGAAGCAGATGCGCTAAGCCGGGGGCGGCGGTCGGGTCACGGCAACGCGCTGGCCCAGGCCTACAATCATATAATCATGCCGTTGGCCTCTTCCCGAGACAAACTTACTCAAGTTGTGTGGGGAATAGAAGATTTTCTCAAGCGGTTCCGTCGAGATCCGGAAGGCATGTGGCTCCCCGAAACGGCAGTAGATAGCGAAACTCTTGAGATCATGGTCGAGCATGGGATGCGCTATACGATTCTTGCCCCGTCTCAGGCCCGGCGGTTCCGTGTCGCGGCCGATGACAAGTGGATCGATCTCGGTCCCGGCTCCATCGACCCTTCACGACCGTATATATGCGAGCTTTCCAGGGGACGCAGCATTGTTTTGTTCTTTTATGACGGTCCCATCTCACAGGCAGTTGCATTCGAAGGACTTTTGGGCAGTGGTGAAAACCTGAAAAACAGATTGCTGGGGGCATTTTCTGCTGCGAGGACCTGGCCTCAACTTGTTCACACCGCGACGGACGGCGAGTCATACGGCCATCACCACAGGTTCGGGGAAATGGCCCTGGCTTATGCTCTCCGGGAACTCTTGCATCAACCTCATGTGCGGCTGACCAATTACGGCGAGTTTCTCGACAAGCACCCTCCCTCCGCGCATGCGGAGTTCATAGAAAATTCTTCATGGAGCTGTGCCCATGGTGTAGGTAGATGGTCCAAAGATTGCGGATGTGCCCTATCCCACAGGCCAAACTGGAATCAAAAGTGGAGGGCTCCTTTGAGAAGGTCACTCGACCTTCTGCGTGACAGAACCGACAAACTCTTCGTCGAGAAAGCTGCTCCCTTGCTGAAGGATCCGTGGGCCGCGCGAAATGCATATATAAGCGTTGTCCTGGAGAACCGTCCGAGAATCGGGCCGTTCCTTAAAGTGTATGGGCGGAGGATTAACAAAAGTCAGCGGGAACTGGTATTGAAACTTCTAGAGATGCAGCGCAATCGGATGCTTATGTACACGAGCTGCGGCTGGTTCTTTGATGACATTTCCGGCATAGAAGCACTGCAAGTTCTCAGGTACGCTGCCCGCGTGGTGCAAATCGCTTATCCGTTCGATCCGACTGTCATAGATGACTTTTTGAAAGAATTGAGTGAAGCCAAGAGTAACGTGAGGCCCAACCTCCACGGAGACCAACTGTTCGATCAGAAAATCAGGCCACAGGTAGCGGACTTGGCCAACGTGGCAGCCCATGTAGCCATTTCGTCGGTTTTTGAAGGGGTGCCTGCCAAAAGACGGCTATACTGCTATGACATAAAACTCCTGGATCTGAATAGGAAGGAATCGGCTGACCGAATGCTCGTGATAGGCAGGATGAATGTGTTAAGCCGCATCACGACAAGCGCTCGGGAATTTGCCTTTGCAGTCATTCATCTGGGCGGAGTGGACCTGCGCTGCTCGGTCGATGAGTTCCCCGACCAATCCCGGTACGACGGCATAAAGAAGGACCTCCTCGACAGCTTCACGCCGCAGTCCTCCACGGAGCTGTTCCGGAAACTGGATAGGTATTTTCCCGGTGGCTATTTCCGCCTTCAAGATCTCTTCTTCGAACAAAGGCGCAAAGTCATCAATATCCTAGCAACGAAGAAGTTTGAACCGCAGGCACGGATGCTACGGACTTTTTATGAAAAGAACAAAGATCTGGCAAAATTCATAGTGGTTCACGAGGCGCATGTTCCTGACACGTATCTTGCGGCGGCCGGCCTGGTGCTCAACCGAACCTTGACAAAAGAAACTCAAGAAACTCGCCACGGGCGTCTTCCCGGATGACCTTCAGGCAGTTGTGGAAGAATCGCGGCTCTGGGATATTGCTCTCGATATCGGCGCGGCTGAAAAACTGATCGCGAATCGCATCGCGGGCCTTGTCCAAGAACTCGGAAAGGACCCGCATGACAGCGATATTCCGGTGCAGATCATCAGATTTCTGGATCTCGCACGTGACATGGACCTATCGGTTGAGCTGCGAGAGGCTCAAACTCTTTTCTTTCAGCTAGTAAGGGATACGGAAGCCGGTGGAGAAAGGAGATTGCCGTCTTTATTCCACGAGCTTGCCGATCGGCTGGCAGTGAGTTTGCGCCGTGGCTAAAGCATTGGGATGGCAACTGTCAATAGACTCCCCATAGGAGTAATCCCGATATGGGGAAAACAACGGTCTCCGTAATGCCTTATGAGACGCCGTCAAAATACGGGCGGAAAACAATAGACCTTGTGTCGTGGTCTACAGCATGTGCCCCCAAGCTCCAGGGCCTGTATCAAACCAAATATTGTCTTTTGGACCGAGATAGGCGAGTTTGTCAAGTCAAAGGTGATCGCTACTCCTCGCGTGCTGGGAGGACATCCTTCTCTGCTCGAGCGTTGTCAGAGTGCTGCATCAGGGCGGGCGGCCCGGCAAGTCCTGCGATCCTCAAGCATCCTAATACGGCACCAGGCTTTTTCATGAGTAAATACGAGGACAGAAGCGACTTTGACGAGACATTCTTCGCGGCCGATGGTTGAGCTTGAAGCTATCGACCTTAATTTTGCTTAATTTAAACACCTGGTTATTGGTTTGCCAACATGGTTCGACTGCGCGGGGAAGGACAAAGAGGTAACCGCAATTCCCGCACGGGCAACTAGGACCTAGTGACGGAAACGGACGGTTCCCATTTGGCGGGAAGCGCACAACAATGCCTGCGTGCAGCGGTGTTTTTGCTGGACTGGAGGATTAATTTATTGGCCAAGTTTACGCTGCCAAAACTTGAACGACACCTTTACGGAGCGGCCGACATTCTCCGTGGCAAGATGGATCATGCCGAATTCCGCGACTTCATCTTCGGGATGCTCTTCCTCAAACGGTGCTCTGACATGTTCGATGAAGAGCGAGAACGGCTCATCCAGGAAGAACTCAAAGCGGGAGCGTCGGAGGCGGAGGCCGAAGAGGCTGCTGATGATCCCCGAAATTATGATCTTTTCTTCGTTCCAATGCGGGCTCGCTGGGCAGAAATCCGTGACCAACTCCATGTAAACGTCGGCGACGGACTGAACAAAGCGCTCGGAGCACTTGCAGAGGCCAATATGGTGCTCGCGGGGGTTATGGATCACATCGATTTTACTCGAAAGGTCGGAGACAGCTCACTGCCGGACATCAAACTTCGAGCCCTGATAAAGCACTTCAATAATTACCGGCTGCGCAACAGCGATTTCGAGCACACGGACCTGCTCGGCTCCGCCTATGAGTACCTTATTTATATGTTCGCCGAATCTGGTGGTCGTAAGGGAGGGGACTTCTATACTCCTCGTGACGTCGTACGGATGATGGTTCGCCTGATCCAGCCCAAAGAGAAGATGGAGATCTATGACCCATGTTGCGGGTCTGGCGGCATGCTTATTTTCTCCAAGCGCTACGTCGAAGAGCATGGCGGGGACGGTAACAACCTCTTTCTTTACGGTCAGGATTCCAGCGGGTCGGCCTGGGTGGTTTGCAAGATGAACATGATCTTGCACGGCATCAGTCAGAAAGCCGACATCCAGAACGAGGACACCCTGGCTCATCCGCGTCACCTGGACCACGGCGAACTCCGTCGATTTGACCTTGTGATTACCAATCCACCGTTCGGCATCAATTACAGTCGCGAGGGTATGGAGTTCAAGGAGCGCTTCCACTACGGCTTTTGTCCAGAGTCAGGCAAGAAGGCCGAGCTCATGTTTATCCAGCACATGTTGGCGGTTCTCCGACCCAACGGCATGCTGGCCACGGTTGCACCGCACGGCATACTTTTCCGGGGTGGTAAAGAGGGCAAGATCCGTAAAGGCTTCATCGCGGGAGATTTGATTGAGGCCGTAATTGGACTTGGTTCCAACCTCTTTTATGGCACACAGATTCCTGCTTGTATCCTGGTCATGCGTCAGAACGGTATGGCGAAACCCAAAGAACGGCAGGGCAGAATTCTCTTCATCAACGCAGACCAGGACTATGAGGCCGGTCGCGCCCAGAATTATCTCCGTCCCGAACACGCCGAGAAGATCGTCCGCACCTTTGAAAACTACGAGACCATTCCTGGCTATTCACGTGTGGTGGATCTCGAGGAGGTTGTCGCCAACGACTACAACCTGAACATACGTCGTTATGCCGACAGTGCTCCACCGCCTGAGCCGCACGATGTTCGGGCCCACCTCGTGGGCGGCATTCCCAAGGCAGAGATAGAGACCAAGAAAGAGCTGATGAACTCCCATGGCCTGGAGCCGGCGGGACCATTTGTGGACCGAGATGATAAATATTGCGACTTTGCTCCAACGATTATCGACAGGGCCACCATAAAACGAGTGATTGAGGAAGATACAGGAGTGTTGGGAAAGGAGAAACAGCTCAGCGAGACTTTTGCCCAATGGTGGGACGCACACAAAAATAAGTTGGAGCGTCTGCCCGGCAACAACAATGTGATGAAGGTTCGCGGGGAATATCTGATCTCATTCGAGGAAGCACTTGTGCCGGTGGGTCTGCTTGACCGTTTCAAGATCGCGGGTGTGGTCGCCTCCTGGTGGAACCATGCCTATGATGAACTCAAGACCATAGTGGCCCAGGGTTTCACAGGCCTCATTGACGGCTGGGTGCAGACTATCAAAGACTTCATAGAGGGCGAGGACGATAGCCAGGATGATGATTTCAAGCCATTGGAGCATAAGATAGTTATTAAGCTCATTCCTGAATACCTCCAACAAGTTGCCAATGTCGAGGCGGAAATCGACCGACTCAAAGCCGAAAAGGAAGCTTTCGAGCGAGGAGAGCACCTGGAGGACAGTGACGAAGAATATGATGGAAAGGAGCGCAACTATGGCAAGGAACTGGAGAATAGGATCAAAGAACTTAAGGGACGCCTGGTCGAGCGCATTGGCCGCGTGCGCTTTCCATCGCTTGACAGCGCTGATGATTTAACCCCTATGAATTTCCTCAAGAATCTAGGTAAGACCAAGTCAGCCGCCAAAGATGTAATGGAGAACATTGAAGAATTAGAGCCCATCGTCGAGGAGATGATGGAAGCTGAGCTGCTAGTGGAGCCTTACAAGAACATCAAGAAGGAATTGACAACTTCTCGAAAGAAACACAAGAAGCTCAAGGCAGCACTGGTCAGGCGCCTAGAGGAGGCGAGGGCAAAATTGAACGATGACGACGACCGCGATGTGGTTCTTGACCTCATCCGAGAAGGCATGGCCACTCACCTGGAGCGCTACATGGTGGCCCACCGCCAGTACGTAGTTGCGATTGTGGAAAACTGGTGGGACAAATATGCCACGCCGATGCAACAGATTGAGAAGGATCGCGACAACGCAGCCAAGCAACTTAGCAGGCTCATTGGAGGGCTCGGGTATGCCTGATGCTCCCATGAGAAGGCTTGGGGATATAGCGTCATTTGAAATGGGGCAATCTCCACCCTCATCGGTCGTGGTCGATGGGGATGGTGGCGTTCCTTTCCTCCAAGGCTGCGCCGAATTCGGCCCGCGATATCCGCAATCGCATTGCTCGTGCTTGATTTCTCCCAAAATGTGCAAAAGAGGCGATGTCCTCATTAGCGTTCGTGCCCCCGTGGGTTCCATTAACAAAGCTGACCGAGAGTATTGTATAGGTCGCGGGTTAGCCGCCGTCAGATTGTCGGCAGAATATCCAGGGGACTTTGGTTGGCATTTGCTTAGTTATTGGGCTCACAATCTACAGCGCGTTGCTCAAGGGACCACCTTCGAGGCCGTAGGACGCAATGATTTGGCTAACTTGGAGTTCATCGACATCAAGCCTGAAGATCGCGAAGCGGTCGTGGCGGTACTCAACACCGCCGATGAAGCCATTGCGAAGACAGAGACGCTGATCGCCAAACTCAGGGCAATCAAGCAGGGCCTTCTGCACGATGTTTTGACCCGCGGATTGGACAAAAACGGTGAGCTGCGTAACCCTGAGTGTCATCCGGAGCAATTCAAGAATTCTGCCCTGGGACCAGTACCACGTTCCTGGGACGTCGTACCCTTGGGATCAATTACCTCATCTGTAACAAGTGGGAGCCGTGGCTGGGCCTACTACTACTCGGAGCAGGGGGCGCTATTCCTTCGAATGAGTAATTTAACGCGAGAACATATTCACATGCGTTTTGATGATCTTCAGCACGTTGACCTGCCTTCTGGCATCACAGAAGCGAGACGGACGAGGGTCAGTCCTGGAGACATTCTCATTTCGATCACTGCTGATTTAGGGGTAATAGGTGTTTGCCCTGAGGGGCTCGGTGATGCCTATGTTAACCAACACATTGCTTCGGTCAAATTGAAAACTGACGAGGTAAACCCCCAGTGGGCGGGAAACTATCTGGCTTCGGGCCCTTCTCAGAGACAATTCCAGGTGCTGAATGACCAGGGCACTAAAGCCGGCATGAACCTTCCCACAGTTGAACGCCTGCTAATTGCCAGGCCCATGATGGCAGAGGAAATCCGAATCGGTATGGTTATTCGTGCGATGGATCAGTGCATCTGGGCAGAAACAGCCCATTGCGTCAAACTGACTCACATAAAGAAAGGCCTAATGCGGGATCTATTGACTGGTCGCGTGCGAGTGCCGCAAGAAATCCCCGAAGGTGAGAGACTGTGATGCCCATGCCCCGCCCTACGCCGATCTACCGCCTCATGCACCTGGACAACCTGCCGGTGTGTCTGGCAAGGGGCGGCATGCATGCTCCAAATCGCGTACCGAACGACGGACGCGTATACCGGACGATTCACAATGTTGAGTTGCAGCAGGTTCGTCGCCAGCGAATCATTCCCTGCGGTCCCTGCGGAACGGTACACGATTACGTTCCTTTCTATTTGGGACCCCGTTCCCCGATGCTTCTCCAGTTGAATACAGGCCGAGTGGAGAGTTACCGTGAAGGCCAGGCGCCTCTAATATATGTCGTATCCACCGTGCAGGCAATTATCAGCGCCCGCCTCGGTTTTGTGTTCTCAGATGGACACGGGATTGCGTTCTTCACTAAATGGTTTGATAATGTGTCAGAACTGGTTGAAGTTGATTGGGATATGGTCTATGCCGACTACTGGGCGGACAACGTGGATGACATGGACCGCCAACGCCGCAAACAAGCCGAGTTTCTAGTGCACAGGTTCTGTCCGTGGGATGTGGTGACCAGGATCGGCGTGTTGAACCGTGCGGTCCGACGTCGAGTAGACAATATCCTGGCCGATCATGGAGTCGCGACTCCGACAGAGATCCGCGAGAATTGGTATTATTAGAGAAAGGAGACGAAAATGATCGAGCTAACTCAAGGGAACATCCTGAAAGCCGACGCTGAGGCTCTGGTCAACACCGTCAACTGCGTCGGCGTCATGGGTAAGGGGATTGCCTTGCAGTTCAAGAAGGCTTTCCCCGATAACTTCAGAGCTTACGAAGCCGCTTGCCGACATAAAGAGGTCCAGCCTGGGCGCATGTTTGTCTTTGAAACCGGGCAGATTTTCAACCCACGGTACGTCATCAATTTCCCTACAAAACGCCATTGGCGAGGCCGTAGCCGCTATGAGGACATAGCGGCAGGGACAAGAGCCTTGGTGGAAGAACTGCGAAATCGGAATATCCGCTCGATCGCGATCCCGCCCCTAGGATGCGGATTGGGAGGCCTGAACTGGCACCGTGTACGGGCCATCATTGAGGAGACCTTTTCCACACTCCCAGATGTGCGGGTCATGCTCTATGAACCCAAGGGGGCTCCTGCGGCAAAGGACATGCCCGTTGGCACTGGCAAGCCACGCATGACCATTGCTCGGGCGTTGTTCGTCAAGCTCATGCAGCAGTACGCCCGTCACGCATACCGGCTCACACTATTGGAAATCCAGAAGCTTGCCTATTTTCTTCAAGAATCCGGCTTGGAACTACGGTTACGCTACGTCAAACACCTTTACGGCCCGTACGCCCACAATCTTAACAAGGTCCTGGAGGTGCTCGAAGGACACTACATCCGAGGATATGGCGACACCCAAAAACCCGATGTTGAGATACAGCTTTTGCCAGGAGCAACGCGACAGGCAGATGTGTTCCTCCAGAATCATCCAGAGGCCATGGAAAACCTGGACGTGGTGGCGGACCTCGTAGACGGGTTCGAAACGCCCTACGGAATGGAATTACTGTCCTCAGTGCACTGGCTTGCGATACATGATCGCGAGGCTACCGATGCCGATACCGCAATAGCCGCCATGCTCCGGTGGAACGACCGAAAGAGCAAGCTGTTCAAACCTGAGCACATTCGGGTGGCCTGGGATCGACTCCAGGAGGAAGGTTGGCTCAGGGCATGAAGTCCGTTCCTGAGCTGAGGCCGCCAACCAGCACGCCGACTGAATGGTCGGAGGTCGAACGTCCCCTGTTGTTGCAACTGGTAGGTATGGGCTGGCAGTTTGTACCTGGGGACATCGATGTACCGGAACTCACTGAGCGAGAAAACTTCCGCCAGGTTGCGCTGTACGGACGGCTTCGGGAAGCCATTAAGCGTATCAATGCCAATGACGGTGTGGTAGACGACCTTACTGTGGATCGCGCCGTCCGGCAGCTTGAGGCAGTAGGCGGTCAGGCGCTTTTGGAGAAGAACCGGCTTATCACCGAGCGGCTCATCAAGGGTGTTTACGTCGAATCTACCGATCCAAACGATACGCGGCAGCGTCTCATCCGGTTTATTGAGTTTGACCCGGCCAAACTGGATCAAAACGATTTCCTGTGCATAAATCAGTTCCGCGTGGATCTCCCTGGACGAGGCACCTTTGTCATTCCCGATGTGGTGCTTTGCGTCAATGGTCTCCCATTAGTGGTAGTGGAGTGTAAGAGTCCCAGTATCACCGACTCGATAGGTGAAGGACTGGATCAACTGCTGCGATATTCGAACAACCGTTATTGGATAGACGAAGACGAAGGAATCGAGGACCTCTTTTTCTTCAACCAGCTTATGGTAGTGTCCTCGTTTTATCAGGCTCGTTCAGGAACACTCGGTGCGTACCACGAACACTACCTGGAATGGAAAGATCCGGCTCCATTTACTCGTGAACAACTTGCGGATGAGCTCGGGAAATCCCCGGACAACCTCAAGAGCCAAGAGTTGTTGGCAGCCGGGGTACTGCGTCCGGAGCGACTGGTGGACATCCTGAGAAATTTCATCCTATTCAAGACCGCTGACGGAAAACTCATTAAGATTGCCCCTCGTTATCAGCAGTTTCGCGCTGTGCACTCTGCCATTGATCGGCTGATTACCGGCAAGACGCGGCAACAGGACGAGAAGAATCAGGATCGTCGCGGTGGCATCATCTGGCATACGCAAGGTTCGGGGAAAAGTATCACCATGGTCTACCTCGTCCGCAAAATGCGAACGAATCCTAGCCTTCGTTCTTTCAAGGTAGTGGTCGTTACGGACCGCTCAGATCTGGAAAAACAGCTTCGGGAGACAGCTACGCTTACCGATGAGATTATCCGGCCGGACGACAAGGACAACAGACGGCGCATTTCGGCCACGGAAACACTCAAAGCGATACTTCGGGAGGAGAGCCCGGACATCGTCTTTGCCATGATCCAGAAGTACCTTGTACGGACGGGCGAAATGGAAGTTTACCGGTACGAAGTGCCCGTGAAAAAGAAGGTCCAGAAGGCCACGGGTGATCTGGCGGAATACCAAACAACAACGAAAGTATTGAAACTCTCGTTACACGATCAGGAATTTGACGTCCTTAATGAATCCCCGAATGTCCTCATTCTTATCGATGAAGCCCACAGATCTCACACTGAAACTTTCCACGCGAACCTCATGAAGGCGCTGCCGAATGCTGCCAAAATCGGCTTCACCGGAACGCCCATCATGCGTTGCGACAAGGCCACGACCCAAGAGATCTTCGGAGACTTTATCGATAAGTACCGATTGGATGAAGCGGTCAACGACGAGGCGACCGTCAAGATCGTGTACGAGGGCCGCACGGCGGGGGGGTTGGTAGAACACACGGAAAGACTCGATCAGAATTTTGAGGATCTGTTCCGCGAATACACGGAGAGCGAGAAGCAAGTTATTAAGAACAAGTATGCCGCAGAAGGTGACGTGCTGGAAGCGCCTAAACTTATCTCAGAAAAGGCAGAAGATATGCTGCGGCACTATGTGCAGGCCGTTCTTCCTAACGGCTTCAAGGCACAGGTTGTGGCGGTATCACGACTGGCGGCCATACGGTATCACGATGCGTTGAAAGAAGCTCAAAGCCGTCTAGTCCAGGAAATTGAAAGCCTCGATCCTGGCAAGCTGCGTCTTTCGGATGATGATATCGAGCGGGAAGATGAACATGTCCAGTTTCTGATCGGTGCGTCTAAGCATCTGGAGATTATCAAGCGACTAAATTTCGCGACTGTTGTGTCTCACAACCACAATGACCCGCCTTCCTGGCGTGATTGGATGGACAAAACCACTCAGGATACTCACATTACCCGCTTCAAGAAGCCTCTTGTGCATGCGGACCCCGCTAAGCAGGACGGCCTAGCATTCCTTTGCGTGAAAAGTATGCTGACCACGGGGTTTGACGCGCCGGTGGAGCAGGCACTCTACCTCGACCGGAGAGTCGTGGCCCATGAACTGCTTCAGACGATTGCTCGTGTGAATCGCCGCGTGCGCGGCAAGGATTGCGGCTACATTGTGGACTACATCGGCGTGGCCAGACACTTGCATGATGCCCTGGGCGACTACGAGGATGAAACCCATGATCCCATGATTGACATTCGGGACGAAATTCCCAAACTACGCGATCGGCACAAGCGTGCCGTGGACGTTTTCCTCGCACGCGGCGTCTCAAGCATCCGAGACATCGAAGCATGTGTAGATATCCTGGCGGATGTCAAAATGCGAGCTGAGTTCATCAACAAACTGCGCCTTTTCTTGGAGAGCCTCGGCATCGTCATGCCGCGGCCCGAGGCAATGCCTTACATCAAAGGTGCCAAGATCCTCGGTTTTATCGCCAAAGTTGCGGCTAATCTCTACTATGACGACCAATTGAATCTATACGGCGTGAAGCACAAGGTGAAGGAACTGATCGACGAGTATATCGCCGCCAACGGCATAGACCCGAAGATCCCGCCTATTGAAATCCTGGATGTGAGCTTCGCCGATCATGTGAATGCTGGTAAATCTGCCAAAGCGCGAGCCTCCCAGATGCTTCACGCGGCGCGTCATCATATTAGCATTCATCTGCATGAAGATCCGTCACTGTTCGCGAAGCTGAGCGAAAAGCTGGAACAGATTCTCCAGGATCTCCAAAACAATTGGACAGAATTGGAGCAGCAACTTCACCGATTCATCGAGGAGGAACTGAAGCAGGGGCGGGAACAGGAAGTAGAGGGTCTCGATCCCAAGATTCAGGCCCCTTTTTTCGGTCTTCTGAAGGATGCGGTTGAGGAAACCAACAACCAAACGCTGGAAGGCGAGCCATTCCGAAGGGGTGTGACCACAACAATTGAGATCGTTGATCATATAAAGAAGGAAATCCGTCGCGTGGGTTTTTGGCGTGATCCTCCCAGTCGGCAACGGCTTGAGAATTGGGTCTATCGCTCTTTACGTCGTTCCCGGCTGGTTCCAAGTAACAAGGTCCAAGAATTGGCAATTCGGTTCGTGGACTTAGCAAAAAGTAGACATAGGTTCTTAACGATATGAGTGAGGTTCTCTTAATTGATGATCTTCAGGTGGAAGTTCGGCGGAGTCCCCGTCGACGAACTGTTGATCTCATTGTGGATCGATTTGGGGATTTGGTCATCAATGTCCCCGAATCACTCCCGCGGCAGGATCTGGAGGCAATCGTTCGACGTAAACAGGAATGGATTTATACAAAGCTTGGGCATAAGGAAAATGTGCTCCGTCCAAGCGGGTGCAAAGAGTACGTCACAGGAGAAGGGTTTTATTATCTCGGCAAGAAGTATCGCCTGAAGGTTCTTGATACTGCGGCTCTTGCCATCACCACGCGACCGCTTCGCCTTATGAATGGGCGTTTCTTGATGCCCCGCCCAGCGGCACAGGATGGACGGACTCATTTCATAAAGTGGTATATGAACCGCGGGCAAGTGTGGATCAGCAATGCGGTTGAGGTGCTGAAGGAACGTGTCGTGGCTGCACCACGAATGATTGCGGTTCGGGACCTGAAATTCAGGTGGGGTTCCTGTAATGCTGCGGGGGACCTGTATTTTCACTGGCGTGTGATTTTGCTTCCGTCGCATGTTGTCCGCTATCTTGTTCTCCACGAACTGGTCCATCTGAGCGAACACAACCATAGCGCTGCATTCTACGAGCTCCTTCGCCGAGCTTGTCCCCAATATCTGGAGATCGAAAGTTGGCTTGAGGCGAATGGCGATGATTATACCCTGTGACTTCTCTAGCAAGTCTAAAGAAGCTTTGGTGGACAGTCCTTCAACATCGCTTGAAATGGCTCCCTCAGGATTTCCAGCCCCACCGCTTAACAGATGCCCGTCAAAGTGGCGGTAAACAGAGCGTATCATGGCCCAATAATGCAGCGGGGCAAGAAGCACGTCTGGATTGAATTATGGCAGCCAGTTGAATCGACAGACAAACCCGCATCTTATTCGCCACTCTGTAAGCGGTGCCGGGGTCGCTCAGAAGTCGCAAGACCTAGGCCATTTGATTCTTTAGCTACGAATTTAAGATGCGAATGCCCGTCAATTCCTGGGTCTTTCAGGATATATCAATGATATCCAAATTCCTTTAATCTCACGGGATCGCGGCTCCAATTCGGGGTGACCTTCACAAAGAGGTCGAGCCGCACCCGGCACTCGAGAAATTCTTCAATTTTGATTCTAGCAGCCGTGCCTATGGCTTTGATCATCTTGCCTGCTTTTCCGACAAGGATCTTCTTCTGACTATCCTTCTCGACGTGGATATCAGCGTGAATCGTCACGCGCCCTCTCTCTTCCTTGAAAGATTCGACAACCACAGCCGTCTTGTACGGGATCTCTTCACCGGTCTTGTTGATGATTTGTTCTCGTATGATTTCTGCTACAAAAAACCTTGTCGGCAAATCGCTCACATCCTCCTCAGGAAACAGCGGCGGGCCCAATGGTAGCAGTTTCATCAGTGCACCAATCAACTCCTGAACGCCCGACCCGTAAAGAGCGCTGATGGGCACTATCTCTTCGAAAGGGTGGGCTTTGCTATAGAGATCAATTAGCGGCAGCAATACAGGCGGCTTGACGGTATCGATCTTGTTAATGGCCAGCACAGCGGCTGACCCGGCGGATTTGATGAGTTCTATTATGCGCAGGTCATCAGGATCGATCTCCTCCGAAGGTGTAGTTATGAACAGGACGATGTCGGTTTCCTCAAGTGTCTTCGTTGCCGCGGCGACCAATGATCGATTTAGCGGAGTCGTAGCTTCGTGGATCCCCGGAGTGTCGAGCAGTATGAACTGGGCGTCGGTGACAGTATAGATCGCGGTGATTCGGTTCCTGGTGGTCTGGGGTTTGGCAGTGACGATAGATAACTCGCGACCCAGTATGGAGTTCACGAGGGTTGATTTTCCCACATTAGGGCGGCCTGCGAGCGCGACGAAGCCGCTTCGGTACTTCCCCGAGGGTTCGGACGTCATCACTGATTCTCCTTGACCGGAGCGCAAATTGTGGTTTATGCTATTGTAATTATATCAGGAGAGATGCCCGAGTGGCCGAAGGGGCGCGACTGGAAATCGCGTGAATGCCCACAAGGTGTTCCGAGGGTTCGAATCCCTCTCTCTCCGCCATTTTCAGGACCGCTCTCATCCGATTGCCCACCCCCGGGGATCTCTAATCAGGACTAATTCAACCTGTCGAAATCTTGGACCAATGCCCTGTGGCAGGCCGGATGTCGTTGATAGTCCTTTCGTACAGGGCTCCTAAGCTAGGGACGGCTTGAAGACCACTGATATTCTCT
Source organism: uncultured delta proteobacterium (assembly GCA_963789265.1). Lineage (GTDB taxonomy): Bacteria > Desulfobacterota > Desulfomonilia > Desulfomonilales > Desulfomonilaceae > CAWBBA01. The sequence goes on from CAWBKB010000003.1 coordinate 478,541, forward strand.
TGCCATGCTTCCCTGCGACTGCCGCACCACGCTGCGAATTCAATCATGGCCAATCATTTGCGTTGTAATCAGGAAGGTTGAATGTGCGCGCCGTTCCATAATCCCAGTCGTAGGGTATCGGAAGGAAGGGATAGTGTATGCCCAGTCGCCGACTCATGAACCTATCCCACCTATAGTATTCTATGGCCTTCTTGTCCGGTGCAATTCTGTCCACGAACCTGTCCGCATAGTACCACATTCCGTTAAATCCCGGGGGGAAATTTCGGATAAAGCGATGATTGTAATCCGCGGCCTGACAGACGGGAAAGGCTAACAGAGTCAAAAATGCTCCAAGAATCAGGGCGGGTAGTAACCGGGGCGCGCGCATGATGTCTCCTTTGATTCAACTCAGACAAGTTCAGCAAGATAATATCAGAAAAAACCCTCTTTTGTCAATAAATTGGGATGATAAAATAAGGTATCTTCAAAAGTGGATCAGGGCCATTTTACATTCACATTACATTGCGGATTCAGGGATCATATATAATCGGCTCAAGATCGATGGGAAACGATATGAACGACAAATTTCTAGATATGATGTCGAATAATTTGGGACCACGGCTCATCATTTCTAAACTGCTTGCCCTGAAGGAAAAGTCGCGGTCCAAATCGTTCCGTTTCCTGTTTCGCTCTATGACAGAGTAGATGGGTCTTTCACTGGCCGGCTCCTCATACTAGGAGAAGCGCCGGAAGATTTGAGAGCTTAGTCTCATTGGTTTTCGAGTATCCGAGTATCTCATCTACACCATCGTGAAATTGTTGGAAGTAATATAGTTGGGAGTTGAGATAATCACTCGATTCTTGCGTGCCTTTCGTTTTTTGTAATCGTTCACCGGGAGAGGTTCACGAGTGAAGGATGATCGAGCCCTTCCCGATGTGCTCTGATTGATTGAACGAGGAAGTCGAACGTATTCTTTCGTTGCACGATGCAGGTCCGAGTGACGGTCAGGAGTCGAGCGGTGAGCAGCTCGCCTTTTTCAAACTGATTCCCGAAGCAGATTTTCCTCCACTGGACCGCAGGCCGGTTTCCTCGCTCGGCGGAGTTGTTGGTGGGTTCCACTCCCTGATGATCCAGGAAGGTGAACAGGTGGTGCCAATGTTTGAGAAGCCCCCTGGCAGCACGTGCCACATCGGGATCGGTGGACAATTCGTAGGCTTGGAGGCATCGGTTCATGCGCGCCCTAATGGGAACTGACTTCTTGACAAGCGTCTGCCTGTCCACACGCCCGTCTTTGAAGGCGTGCCAGAACGCGAACATGCGCCCGATCTCCGAAAGCATCCATCGTGCGAACCGTACGCCGTCGGGACTGCGGCAGGCATGTTTGAGACCTCTAAGGGTCCTGATGATGTGCGCCCAGCAAATCTGTCTGCCCCCCGTGTGGTATGCGTTGTAGGCCGAGAACATATCCGAACAGATGATCCCGTTAAAGACCTCGCCAAGGACCCCTTTGAGCACCTTCGCACCCCTGGAGGCTGCCAGCGTGAAGAACTTCATGGCAGGGGCCACGAAAACCCAAAGCCAGATTCCCTTGCCCATGCTCTTCCAGCCCGTCTCGTCCACGTTGAGGATGTCTTGTTTAGGCAGAGCTTGTTTGATTTCCTCACAGGGTGTTTCGAGGGCCAGGGAGACTTCCTCATGAAGTTTGCACACGGAGCCAAGGGAGATGTCAACCCCGAACAGGGTCCGAACAAGCTCTTGGCACCCTCGTCGAGTCACCCGATGCATGGCGGTGAGGTAGGCCAAGAGAGCGGCAAACCTGGGACCGAAACCAGATCGTGCCTGGGGCGGGACATTCGCCCACGTCACAGCGCCGCAGGCACATTCACACAATGCAGCCTGTATTCGGTGATCCCTGGTCTGATGTCGGAAATCTCTATCACCTGGCAACGAAGGTAATTGCCGAGCATACGGCTGCCGTCCTCGCCGGGGTGAAGAGGTGTATGACAAATTTCGCAAGACTTGGGCAGAACCTCCCGGATCGAATCAACCTTCTCAATGGGAACCAAATCCCTGTTTGCCCCCTTGTGACCCGGTTGCCCTCCAGGTTTGCGTTGCCTGGATTTCTTGCGCCGTCGAATTGCCGGTTTGCTTGCCGGACTGTCCGAAGAGGGCGGTTTAGAGGAATTGGAAGAATCTCTCGTAAGCAGGGTTACTTTACGCTCCAATTCGTCGATCCTTGCGCTCAAATGCAACAGGACCTCGATGATCGTCTCTCTATCGCCGTACGCGATGGCTCTGGCTTCTTCCCGAATCATGGGAAAAGCCAGTATCAAGAATTACCGCCAAGGCAAGGGCAATTTGAAAAATGTCGCGATATGGCGCGACCATATTTCATCCTCAGCGGTCAAAACCGCTCAACAGAAACCAAAAGGGGGGAACGACTCACTCTTCCCGGCCAACGGTTACCATAAAAACAGCCCTTCGGTTCTATGAGGAAGAGCCGCTCCTCACGACACGGAAGCGGCTTGGAGAGTACAGCCATAGGTGGGTGGGGTGGGCTCTGAGTGTTGCTATGGACGTGGTAATACTATCACTGATTGACTTGGATTGAAACACCTCCCCCCGGCTCGAACGATAAAGGCGAAAGGTCTTCTGCGAACAGCATGATACCGTTCAGATGGTCAGGGTTGCTTTCTGGGCCTACGATGACCATCGGGCTCCAGCCTGAACCAGCGGACATGTGGAAGGACACGAGGTCGAACCACTTTGAGTTGCCATCATAGATGAACAGGCTCACTTGTCCCGGATGCTCGGCTAGGAGGCCGCACCAGTAGAATGTTCCGGATTCGGTCGTCAAAGGGGGAACCGAGGACGACAGAGGCGGGCTTGAGTACAACGTGTTAAATGCGATCGACCGTCTAATGAGAGTGATTCCTGGTAGGTTGCCGCTGCACGGCGCGGTCGGGGTATTGCTGAACGCCCTCGACAGGACCACCGCGGCAGGTTGATGCCAATCCCTCTTCACCTTCAGGCCCAGCAATCTCCTCAAGTCACGGGGACTCTTGAAAACAGGCTCAGGCATAGTGAAGGGGCTCTCGAAGCTCAGCAGGTTCTCCAACTGGAACCCGACGTTGACGAATCCCCCGATGGTATTGTAATCTCCATCGATCCTGTCATGTCCGTGTTCGTATCTCAGGGTGAACACACCGTCTCGGGTTGTGAGGTCTGCGCCGCCCCGCCAGCCTTGCACCGCGGTCCCGATATCAAACTGGTACCCGATGACCTTGAGCCGTAAGTCCAGAGAGCGATTTAACAGGGCATGGGAATATCCTGCCTCGACATCGAAACTGTTCCCCTTGTTCCTGAAGGCATTGATGAGGACATCCCGGTTGAAGAGGTTCCCGTACCAGTTGAAATTCAGATCAATCGCGTCGTCTCCGGCAACATTCGCAGCCATTTCCAGGCCGACACCGCCGGACGAATACCATGTGTCGAACAGACGAGAGGAATCATAGAAGCCGTTAACTCCCAGAAAGGTGTTCCTGCCCAACATCGTGCGGTAACCGCCGCCGAACGACAGATCGACCCTGTTGTTGGATGGGGAAGTTGTTGTGGTGAATCCTGGAGCCGCGGCAACGGATACAGTCGATCTCTTCCAGAAATCCCAGCCTTCCGCATGGGCCTCTCCGAACAGGACGGAATCACAACCGAGACGGAACGGAAGGACATAATCGGCAGTGAATCGCCCGGTATTCACCCTGTTACCGAAATGGTCCAGGAACCCCAGCTCCAGATTAGGGATTCTGGGGAGAAAAGGGCTGAGCATTCCGCTGGAGACGGGTATCGCATCATCCCCCCGAGAACACCCACAATCGTTCGGTGCATTGCCGGGAGCGGGAAGCTGCGGAAGACCTTGTGCGTCCACAAAGGTGGTGAGAGCACAGGCGAAAAGAAGCAAGAAAGGCAGGACGAGCAGAATCCGCCTAGACAGCGCCATGACCATACCCCCTGGACTCCAAAGCCCCTGAAGCACAAGACGCGGCCACACACCCCCAAACGTCAATCGGAGGGAGTCTCAAGTGCTAATAAAACAGAAATCACAAGAAATTCAGCAGAATATTACGTGAAGGCGGTAGAGGGAGTCAAGAGAATTTGGGGGTTCGGGCTGAAGGCAGCTCACAATTCGTGACCGGGTAAGATACACAGATAGTTCAGAACTATTTTAAAATGGTTATCCCTGATGGCAATGACATCCCGAAACTTTTTTCCCGCTGAACGGTTACCGTTTTTTCTCTCTTCCCGTCACTTTTAGCAGGGTTTAGAAATCCACTTCAATTGCAACACGCGTACCGAAAATCGGGTCAATTTCCCGATTGGGGTTTATGCCCCACATGTTGCTCGCGGTCGGCGCATTGTCCCAATTGGGTTGCCTCCTGTCCACACATGCGTACTTGAACCAGCCGCCGGGCTTCCAATAGGCCGCTCTGGCTCTTAACGTGTATCCTTCGATAAGTTTCCAATCGATCCCACCGCCAATTTCGTACCCAAGGTCTCTCTCCAAAATGTTGGGAGCCGGAATCAAGCCGATCGGGTTGTCGGCCCCAGCGAATGAAAGGTCCAGAAGGTTGCCATTTACGGAGGGAGGATTAACTGGAGTTCCGTTATTCCCGAATTGCAGCCCAGGAAAACTGAGGTCCTTTCCAGGATCCGGCCTTATCCACCCCCAGCCGTATCCTTGGGAGACCCTGCTAGCGTACAAGAAGGTTGCATATGCGTTTAGATTAGCTGCCACAGCGTAATCCAATCTCACGCCGTACGTACTCGCATCGGTAATGAAACCGTGATCGGAAGAGCGAGATATGGAACCGTTTCCCGATCCGTAATCATACCCCAGCAACAGGCTGTAGGGCAAATACAGGTTCACACCACCGTTGGGGGAAAATACGGGAACAATGGTAGGCTGTCTGTCGATGAGTTTGCCTCCACGTCTGTCCGGACCTGGATAGTAGGCCCAGAGAAAGCTAATCTTTGCCGGACCGGCCATCGCGCCGCACTCGATCACTCCACCCCAGAATTCCCAGTAACGAGTTTGGGGTAGGTAAGTTCGGATCAATATAGCTGAATTCACAGGCAGGCCGTTCTGCCGGTAGAATTCCTGATAAAACCCGACTTCAGCATTGAAGAAGTACCGTCCGTTGAAATATTTGATATTGGTGAATCCGAAAACTTCCGAGGCGTCCGTCGCGAAGACTGGGAACAAACCTGGATGAGCTGCGTCCAGTTCCGGATTAATCAAAAGCTCCGATTCCGGCCCCTTGTGACCGTTGGTGTATTCAATATATGTCTGAGAACTGATGTTTCCGGCACTATACCAGAGCAAAGCAGCGAAATGAGGTTGAGCTGAACCACTCCGGTCTGTTTTTAGGGGATAGTTACCGGCTCGACCCGGGCCCCAAAAGTAGTATTGCGCACCAAGTAGGAAAGGGCCAAAGGGAATGCTTAGAGTCACCGACTCAGTCGAGTTCTCCAAGGAGTCGATAATCAAACCAAAATCGATGGTGTTTGGCTGCTTCCCTATGAGTACCGTTCCCCAGGGAAGATCAGCCTGAACCTGCCAAGTTTGCCAATAACCGGGGGAAATTGACTGTCCGATCCCTGGAGCATCACTATTCAAGTACCTGGAGCTATTGAGGTATCCCTGGGAAGCGTTTGCAGAAGGGGCTAACCAGCTTCCAATTCTGTAGATTCCTTGCATTGAAAGCGCCGGATTCACTTTCACGCTCGGGGAAAAAATTGTGTACATGTAGTTCGCCGCCACATCCGAACCTGAAGCCAGATTATCACCAAAATTAATCACGCGACTGGCAACCTCGTGACCAAGCCAACCGTTGCGAGCGGCGAGCCTCACAGTGCCGGCCACTGAGCTGTTATCCTGATTGAACGGCCCGAAAAAGCCTTTGTCGCCCAGTTGTGAGAATTGATAATACTCCCATGTGAAATTTCCGGTCATAGAGAACTCCCAGGCGCCGGCCTGTGAAACGACTAGGAAGAACAGCGCCAGAATGAGACCGACCTGTTTGCTCTGTCTCATACCTTCACCCCTAGCTGTGCTATGTCAGATGGTCGGCGGAAAAACATACGTTTCTTCCGCCGAATGGTTAGGGCTTGTTACTCGGGATCTCCGCCAAGGAATTCCGGACGTTCATACGCGGGGTCAGGGTACGTGTAAAAGCCCCGGCCCGATTTTTTCCCCAGCAGGCCCTTGTCGATATAAAGCCGCTTGAATTCGTCGGCGGCTTTCCGGGCGCCCGTGTCGCCTGATATCTTGGCGTTACTCTCCATAACATGCCAGATGGTATCCAGTCCTATCCCGTCCAACATTCCGAAAATTCCGATGGGCATTTTTAGGTGAATCATAACCGCCCGGTCCACGTCCTCCACGGACATGATTTTGTCCCACAGGGCTATTCTCATCGCCACTGAGTTCATGCCTTCGAAGATGGCGTTCGACACGTAGCCCGGTAACTCTTTCTTGAAAATCAGCGGAACCTGTTTGATTCGTTTCGCGAAAGCCGCCAGGAGCTCCACGATTTCCGGAGACGTCCCCGGGTGCGGCATAACATCGACCAGGTTGCGTTCGAACACGTCGAGGAAGTGCAGCGCTGCGAACCTGGAGGGCCGTCCCGTGGCCTCGGCCCACATGGACGGGAGAAGCGAGGACGTGTTGGTGGTGAAGACCGTTTTAGGATGGCAAATCTGGTGGAACTGGGCAAAGACTTTCGCCTTGAGGTCGGGGTCCTCAAGCACCGATTCGCTCAGCAGGTCCGCGTCGGCCCCGTCCTCCGGGCGGGAAGTGTAGTGGAGGCGGGACAAAGCGGCTTCGGCCTCTTCGGGCGTCATTTTCTGTTGGGCCACCAGTTCCGCGGCTAATGCGGGTATTTGTTCCCGCGCGTTCTCCAGGGACTTGGAGAAGGCGTCGTAGGCGACCACCTCGTAGCCGAAGCGGGCGCACTGCAGAGCAATCCTCTGCCCCATAGTGCCCATACCCACCACGAGGATCTTGCGGATCTCATCTACTTTCATGATCAGCCCCCCGGTAGCGTTAGAACTGTCCGTAGCGTTGAAAGCGGCCCGTGACGAGGGTGGATCGGTCCCAGCGGCCCGAGAACAGGTATGAAATCAGTCTGTCCCCCTCGTCGTCCTCGAACTGCGCGAGAGGCGATATGCCTGGGACCGAGTTGGAACTGATGCCGTACCCGGCGCCGAGGGGCTTCACGACCTCCAGTTCTGCCCAAGGGTCATCGAGCGACGGCTCCATGTGGATCGATTTGATGCTGGCCGATTCCCAGGTCTGGAAGTCCGTGACGCTATTATAGCAGTCAAGGCGCATGTTCGCGAACGTAGAGCGGCCTTCCGGGCCCTGTCCTAACTCGTACCGGAACAGCAGACACGCGCCCCTTTCTTGATATCCAGGCCCATAATCCTTGCGCATGACTTCCATGAGGGGGTCGTTGTACCCCCCCATCTCCACTTCGACCGAGAAAATACGCCGGCCCTTTCTCTCGATGAGAGCGCTCGCCCAGTCGCCGTTGCGCTCGACGATGATCCGCTCGCACATCTTCTTGGGCAGTCCGGCCCCTTCACGCCCGCTGCACAGGCCCATGTGTGCGCCCGGGCCACTGAGCTGGAGGTTCAGGAAATAGACGCCCACGATTTCGCCGTAGCGACAGAGCAGGCTGAGGGCGCCTTCCATGTACCATGGTGCGAACGTGGGCTCGCGGATATTGACGACGTACACCATGGCGATGGGATGCGCGGGGTCAGCGAGATCGAGCGGCGGCGGCAGTACACGGCGCGCCGCGATGGGGTCGGTCTCCCAGCTAATGTAAAGGCCCTCCTGATTGTTCATGTCTCCCGGGTTCATGAACGAGTAGATCTGTTCACGAGGAATGAAATAACTGCCGTTTTTCATGGATCCATATCCTCCTTTTTGCTGCACCACGCAGATTACACGGCCCATTCGCCGCTGCGCCGCTTCCGAGCCACATTCAGTAGGTAGTCATCGACATATTTGGAAGCCTCGGGATTGAAACAGTTCCTGGCGCCTAAGGCATCGGCCTCATCGCCTAGAACCAGCCGCTCGTTTTTCGCCACACCGCTGAGGATCGTTCGCGCGGACCGCTCGGGCGACTGGGCGCCCGGAGGTGCTCCCACGCTGCCTGCGGACCAGATGGCAGTGGCAGTTGTACCCGGTGTCGCCGACGTCAGGCGGATGTTTTCGTCCCAGAACTCATAGCGGAGAGCCAGGGTCAGCGAGTTCAGGGCGGCCTTGGTCGCGGAGTACATCGTCTGGTAGGCCATCGGGGAGAAGGCTATGCCGGATATGATATTGACAATGTGCCCGCCGCCCTGCGCCCGCATGACCGGCAAGACGGCACGGATGCCGTACATCGCCCCGTAGAAGTTGAGAGCGAACGCTTTCTCCCAGTCTCGATCGGCCTGGTTCTCGAAATCTCCGCTGAAACCGGCGCCTGCGTTGTTAAAAAGGAGGTTTATGCGGCCGTCGCCGAATTCAGCCGCTTGTTCGATCATTCCTTTGACTTCCTCTTCATTCGTGACGTCGCACCGGATTCCGAGCGCCTGGCAGGAGTGGGCCGCGTTTAGCCGTGCGGTCTCCCTGACAAGGTTCGCCTCGTTTACATCCACGAGGACGACCCGCTTCGCCCCGTAGGAAAGCATGGTTTCGGCCAGCGCCAATCCGATGCCCGAGGCGGCGCCCGTTATGGCTGCAACTTTATCCCGGTAGTACTCATTCGTTTCGCTCATGTTCGTTCCCCTTGTGCAACATTCGACTTCTCAAGTTGGGGCAGCACCGGCTTCCGACCTACACACAATGGGAAGAAAGGAGGCCCCTTCAACGACGGTTTCGGGTATGTCCTACGGCTCGAACACGAACGCCTGCCCGTAGGCGTCCTGGGTCGCATCCACTATCCGCCCGCCGCGCACCGTGTCGCCCATGACCCGCGCGTCGGGGAAGGCTACTTTGAAGCGGTCGACGACCTCCTTATGCTGCCGGACGCCCATCGCCAGGATCACGGTGTCAGCCGCGACGAACACGGACTCACCGCTTTCCATGCATTGGAGCTCTACTCCCTCAGCAGTGACCTTCAGCAGCCGGTGCCCCGGCAGCAAGACTGGATCGTAGCATGCCATGCGCTCCTTGATGTCCATGATCACGATGATATTCGCACCAGCGCCGATCTCCGGCAGCATGTCCACGAGGCTCGTCTTGTGCCCGGCCAGCATCACCACCTCCGCCGTCTCGAGGCCTGTCATACCCGAACCGATGATCACGCAGTCGCCTTTGACCTCCGCCCGCCCCGCAAGCACGTCTTCCGCGATGACGACGTTTTCCCCGTCGATCCCGGGGACCGGCGGTATGAACGGCCGCGCGCCACACGCGATAAACACGCCGCAGGGGGAGAGTGCCCCAACTTTCTCCACCGTCGCCTCCTCCCCGAGGCGCAGCTCAACACCGCTTTCTTCCACCTGTGCGATCATGGAATCGACGAACCGAGTGATCTTCTCCCTGGCGAAGCCCTTGTCGGCCACGTTCAGCGTTCCGCCGAGCCTCGGAGACGGGTCGAACAGCACGACGCGGAAGCCGCGTTCCCACAGGACCATGGCAGCCGTAACCCCCGCGGGGCCGCCGCCCACAACCGCCACCGTGCGCCCCGCGCCGTCGCGGGCTGGACTGGCGAACTCGCGTTCGCGGCCCATGGTCGGGTTCACCGAGCACTTGACGTGCCGGCAGTGCTCGAGCTCGTCGAAGCACACGAGGCAGCTGATGCATTTGCGTATGGTCTCCGACTTGCCTGCTTTCGCCTTTTTGCACCACTCCGGATCCGCTAGATGCCCGCGCGCGACGCCCACCAGGTCGCAGCAGCCCTCCGCCAGGATCGCTTCCGCAACCGCCGGCTCCTTAATGTTCGCTACCGCGATGATCGGTATCCTCACGTGCTTCTTAATCTCAGCGGCCATGTATTTTTTCCATCCCTGCTCGATCGTGGCCGGCTCGATGCAGGCGGTGAACTTGGGGCTGTCCGGGATCGTAGAGCTGATGTCAAGGAAGTCGGTGCCAGCCTTCTCCAGTTCGGCTGCGATCCCGCAGCTCGCGGCGAGGTCGTTCCCCCGGTCTCCCAGGAATTCCTCGACCGAGAGGCGGACGCCGAGAACGAAGCCCTTGCCGCAGGCCGCTCGGATGCCTGCGAGGATCTCCATCAGGAACCGCAGGCGGTTCTCGAAGTTGCCGCCATAGTCGTCGTCACGCCGGTTGAGATATGGAGACAGGAAGCTGTTGATCAGGTAGCCATGCGCGCCGTGCAGCTCGACGCCGTCAACGCCCGCTATCTGCGCCATGAACGCCCCTTTCACGAAGGCCTCCCGAATCTCTCCGATCTCCGAAACTGTGAGCGCGCGCGGAACCTCTCCCGTAAGGGGGGTTACCACTGCCGAGGCGGAGACGGGCTGCTCGCCTCCGATCATGACGCTGCCCTGGCGGCCGGGGTGCTGCAACTGGATGAACATCCTGGCGCCGTACTTATGCACGGTGTCCATGAGCCGCCCGAGCCCAGGCACGTCCGCAAGGTTTCTCGAGGCGAGCTGGCAGGATTCAGATGCACCCGCGCCGTCCATTACTCGGCATACCCCACTGACGATGAGCCCGACTCCGCCCCTTGCTCTCGCCTCGTAGAAAGCGATGATGTCTTCGTTTACGCCGCCCCCCGGCGCGGCGAGGCTCACTCCCATAGCCGTCATCGCCACGCGGTTCTTGATCTCCAACCCGCCGATCCGTACCGGGCTGAACAGATTGGGAAACATCTTCGTCACCTCCCACATTGTCAATGAAGACCAAAGGGGGCCATATATGGCCGCGTCCCAAGCCTGATGTTAAATAACCTGTTGTTCTCCAGCCGCTTGCATTCCTGCTACTTTCTGCAGGAGGGAGGCCAATATGAAAAGGAGGGGGCCAATTATGAGGAGGATGCCCGCTACAACGAGCCCAGACACGAGACCCGGCAAGAGCATGAATATGCCGAAGGCTATGGTCATCGAATTTACCACTATCTGGGTCCCCTCCAGTCTCCTAACAACGGGGGGAACAGCAATAGGGGCCTCCGGGGGAGTCCTCATTCCATGCAGTTTCTCCAGAAATCGTTTGATAAAAAATGCGGCTCCCGTCGTGATAGTCAGAAGCCCTAGGAGTATCTGAATCATTGCGGTCAGCATACCCGGAACGATACATGAAACGGCTCCCAATCCAGCAAAGACAATGCCTATGATTATCATGAACCATGAGCGCGTATACTGGCCGAGCGGGGTGTCTCCCAAGGTCATCATCTGGATGGCCATAATGGTCAGAAGCAGACCCAGCTGACCATCTGGTGAGAACGGAAGCATGCCCAGGCTGACCGGAAAGAGCAGTAATCCAAGAAGTATGTTAAGAGATCCTGAAAGGATCAGGATTGCTGGCAAGAGAGGAAGAGAGGCCTCCCGGAATAAGCTAAAACGTCCTTGTGAATCAGCCCGATCTGCACTCCGTATAGTCGTTGCCGAGTCATCTGGCTTCTCGGGACCATATGTCCTGGCGACCTTCCAGATACACCACGCCAGATAGAAGAAACTCATGCCATAGAACATGACAACAATGGCCGTCCGTGGGTCCGCTCTGAGGCCGGGAAAGAGTGTTATCAGGCCTGAAATGATTGTTAAGGCATAGACAACGGCGCACGCTATGGTTAGTTGTCGTAATATTCCCGCAATCTTTATCCACATCCTCGCCTTTCTTTCAGAAATACAGAGCTGCAGAAAAAGAGCAATACCGCCGGCAAAAAGGACTATTCCAACCAACATGCGGACAAAGTTTGTAAAGTAACCGGGAATGAAGCAAGTGGCGATTCCAAAAATAGCCGTGCCTATTCCAACGACGACGAGCGCCCATGACCGTCGAAGGTCGCCAAACGGGGTCTTACCCATGGTGATCATCTGAAAGGAAACAATGACCAGAAAGAGGCCGTAGGTACTGTCTAGGTTATATGGCAGATCTCCGGTGTAAATCTTAAACAGCAGCAGGCCAAAGAGGAGCCAGAATACTCCGAAGATGAGTAAGACGACAACTTCCAGGGAGAGATCGGCTTCTTCCCTCACTCTTGCATGGCGTTGTTCTTGCTCGCGATCTGACGGCATTGAAGCATTTCCCCCTAGATTTTGAATCAGAACACAAGCAAACGAGCTACACCATTACGCTCATATTCATAGTCAATTTTTTGCGACTGCCCCGGTTGAACAGTATCGGCCTACCTGACGGAAGCCGTGAACTAAACACTGCATTGGCACGGATCTGTCATTGCCAGCTTTGAGTATCGTTTGAGGACAGAATACCATGATTCGAGTGGGGGTGAAAGGAAATTCACATGGGTGCCGCGATCTCTTGCTAGAAATGAATTGGGTAATACCGGTGAGATAGCGTTGAAAAAGTTTCGAGTGCCCTCAATCCCTTTTCGGTGCCAAGGACCTCATTGTCAAGCCTCGATAGACTCGACTGGCCGGCCTGCCCCTGCTTCCTCACCTTTGCCTATGTCGAGCCGAAGTGCAGGTTCTATGCGCACAAAACCTGCGTCATTGCAGTCCTCATACCCCTCCGCCATTTGATACACCTGCTGGCGAGCCATTTGAAGCTAAGAGTGTTTGCTGTGCAGCCAAGACCTCGCATCCTCCAACTCACTCTTCAACGGGCCCGTCCATGATGCCGAAACGCTCATCTCTCTCTGAGTAAAAGAAAACCTGTGCCAGAGGAACTCTTGGCCTCCTGAAAATCTATCATGATCGCAGGATTGAATTCGGGTCAAATTGTCTCTCTTGTCCCTTCACCACTCCCGCTCATCTGGTTTCCCTCGATAGCGGTCTATTTCCCCCACCATGTCATGGGTTGACCCGAAGAACATGCTTTTCTTTGTTTACCCGCCGAATAATCCGGGATGATATCAACTTTTGCGATAGCATTTCAACTCAAGTATAGATTCAATTATATTAGCGTGTATAACTTCCGGAGAAGCAGTTCCGTCAATTCGCTGGATCGAGGGATCAATGAGGCTGCGATAAGCGGCATCTACCGCCTCCAGGTCCTCCCGGACCTCGAATGGGGAAAAACTGCCGCGCCCCGCGGAACCTATTCTCGCAAGTGCGGTGTCTACGGAGACCTCCAGGAGGAATGTAACGTCCGGAGAAGGTGCAAACGATCTTTGAGCGGAAATGATAGCGGTCGGATCGAGGCCGCGGGCCCCTTGATATGCCACGGACGAATATACGTACCGGTCACATATAACTGCGAGCCCTCGCGTTAGAGCCGGCATTATGACCCGCTGCACGTGATCGCGACGGTCCTCGGTGAACAGCCGCGCCTCTTCTTCCGGATCCGGCCGCGAGGTTAAAGACCTGATCGTTCGCCCGGTCGGGCCGTCGGAGGGTTCGGCAGTCAGAAGGACAGGGAGGCCCAGCGCAGTGAGTCGTTGCGCCAAGAGTTTCGCCTGAGTGGTTTTTCCTGAGCCGTCGATTCCCTCGAAGACTATGAAACAGGGTCTGATCCTGGATTTGTCCCATGATGGAGGGGGTGTATCGACTGTCATGGAATGAGTGCGGCGCCTGCTTTAAGAACGCTTTCTTTCATCATTCTCAGAACTGCATTGGCTTCGTAAAGAGGAAATGAGTCCACCACCGTTCGGATCGGAATTTCAGCGGCTACTTTGAGAAGTTCGGCCGCGTCCCGGCGAGTGGTATTTGCAACACTGCGCATTGTCCTCTCCCCGTAGATGAGGTCATAGTCAAGTTCGGGGATGCGAGTCATTGTGATTCCTGCCAGGGCCAAAGTGCCCCCTTTGTTCAAGGCTTGTAAAGCTTGGGGTACCAGCGTGCCCGCGGGCGCAAAGATGATGGAGCCGTCAAGGGGGTCGGCAGAAGCCGCGTCGGGTGCCCCAACCCACTCGGCTCCCAATTCTTCGGCCAGTTTTTGATGGCGCGGGCTTCGCGTGAACACGTGGACTTTACACCCCATTTTCACAGCCACCTGAATAACCACGTGGGCCGAGTTACCGAAGCCATATAGACCAAGCCTTTGGCCGGGCTTAATTTCGCTCAATCGCAAGGCCCTGTATCCTATGACTCCACCGCAGAGGAGAGGCGTTGCTTCGACATCGGAAAACACTTCCGGGATAGGAAAAGCCGAATCTTCAGGAACTACCATATATTCCGCGTACCCACCATTCACATGATAGCCGGTGAACAGGGCGTTGGGGCACAGGTTTTCCCTCTCCTCCAGACAAAAGCGGCACGAACCGCATCCGGAAAAGAACCAGGTCACCCCCACGCGATCCTGCTCTCTTATGCGATGAGTAGCCGATCCCGCCTTCACGACTCGCCCCACAACCTGATGGCCCGGGACTAGCGGCAGCAATGGCAACAGCAGGTCCCCTTCTGCTGTGTGTAAGTCCGTATGGCATACCCCGCAGGCCAGCACTTTTATCAGTAGTTCGCCTGCTTCCGGTTCGGGAAGAGGAAGATCGGCCCTTTTCAAGGGGTTCTGCTCGATAAGCGCCGTCTGTTCGAGGAGCATGGCTTTCATGTTCGAAACCAATATGTTGCGCTGACGGCTTACTTGATCGCTTCTGTAGAAAGTTTAGTCTTGTCGGAAAACGTTGCTGTCACAATCAGCACGGACTTAGGATCCGACAACAATCCGTTATCCGACGCGTATAGGTAGAAAGTCCTTCGGCCGGAAACAGGAACGTGCAATGGGCCCGGTTTCTGATTTATCAGCTTATAAATCTTTGGGTAGACCGTCACCCCCAGCAACATTTCAGGGGCTTTGGGCTCAGTGGACCAACGGCTGGTTCCATCCTCACTCCTGATTTCTACCTTCATGAGTTTCTTGTCCTCCACTTGAAGTTTCATAATGAAGGTTCCGTTAAGGTAGCCGCTCTTTCCCGGCCTGGTGGACGGATTGACTAAATCGGCGATGAAACCTCTGAATTCACAGGTTATGAGGCCCTTTGCCGTGGTGCCGGCTTCCTCGGTTCCCGGGACAACGGTCGAAGTTGTAGCTAAAGGCTTGCGAATGGGCTGCTGGTAAGATCGGCCGTCCGTCAGGTGAACAATCATGCGAAATCGATCGTATGTTGTTGCCAGGTCTCCGGGATCAGCGGCATACACGTAGAATTGAGTCCTTTTGTTTACGGGAATCTTCACGGAGCCGTCCGAATTATTCAGAAGGGTTGTGGGCGCGCTCTGATAAGCCACGGCCAATCCCCAGTTTCCGGACTCTGCTCCATGCGTGCTCCATCTGGTAGGCAAGCCCTGAGTGCTGTTGATTTCAATGCCGGTGATAGAGTTCTTCGGTGAAATTTCAATGTCCAGACCGAACACTGCGTCTGCGACTCCGTCAGGTTTCAGACTCGGATAAGGCCCCACAGCGTCGGTCGACGCGAATCCAAGCCATGTCGCAAGGAAATTCACTTTGGACGCAGAAACCTGAGATTCTCCCTTAGTTTCCTGAGTTGTCTGAGCAATTCTTTGGGCCAGACACCTGGAGACCCCCCCGGCCTTGAACGCAACGGACACCCAATAATTTGTCTTTCCTTCTGCAATACTCCCATTATCTGCGACGTAAAGATTGAGATCTACTCGGTCTTTGACCTTGATAGAAACCGTCCCGTCCCTATTATTCAGCAAACGTACCGGGGCGGACTCCAACGCGACTCCGATAGCTCCGTTATTAGTGCTGGGCACGGTGTCCCAGATGGATGGAGTACCGTCTGCGTTGCGGATCTCGATGGCTGTGATCTCTCGGTCCGGCGCTTCAACGGTTAAGACAAACAAGCCGTTAGGTTTGCCAGAGGGTCCTATAGTCTTGCCTGCGTTCACCGCGTCAAAATTCGAAATGCCTTTGAGTACGGCCGACATGCGCACAGGTGCCGAGCTTAATTGGGGTGAAGGGGCTTGTGAGGCAAGTGCTGCCGGGGATTGCACCGGGCCGGTCCAAGAGGTGCCGTCGATGGCAATCACCTTTATCTGGTATGTACAGACCCTTTTCGGAAAATGTGCCGTCATCAGCCACAAAGAGAAGAAAATGCTTGTCCGCTCGCGGGTCGATATTCAAGGGACCCCCCTGGGGGTTAACAATCCGGGACGGAGTCTTGGAGCGGGCAACTCCCATATATCCTGCGCCCGAGGCTTTGCCTGAACTGCTCCAGAATCCCGGGGATCCGGCGACCGCCCTGATTTGAATTTCCGAGATCACTGGTTCGGAAGGGCGGGGCTTCAGAATCAACGAGAAGGCGACATCCGGTCTGCTAGTGGGAGTAGCAGAGGTCGGCCCCACGCGGTGGGATTTCAACACACCAAGGAACGTGGCTTTGCCCCTGGGAACGGGCTGAGTATACGCCGTACCGGCAACAAGCATAAGAATCGCTGCCAGGGCTATTTTCAAGGAAAGACGTATGGACAATTGTTCGGGCAGACGCGGCCTCCCTCCATTGGGAGCTTGATCCAGACGGAACCCTTCGGTAGTCGGAAATCTAGTTGACAACCTTTTGGAATGTCAATAAAAAATTCCCCCTTACAATTCCATCGTAGCCACTTTCAAATTTGGTGGCTTCCACACGTGTCTACCGGCTGGACCACTTTTTCACACCGGCCGATCGTATCGACGAATTATACTGTCACAAGCGGCTCTTCGTATCAAGAGCGTCCATCCCGCGCTTTGTGTTGACACAACCGAGCCCCGGATCTTACAATCACGCCCTTAAGTCTTGCATTCACACTTTGGAGGACAAGTTTCGTGGCAAAGATCGGTATGATAGGTGGGTCCGGCTTCGATGATCCTGATTTCCTGACGGATATGAAAACCGTTAAGAAAGGAACGCCCTTCGGTTCTCTTTCTCACGACCTCATAACTGGTAAGGCCTACGGCATCGAAGTGGTCATTCTTCTCCGTCACGGGGAAGGCCACAGAATAATGCCTTCGGCCATTAATTTCAGGGCCAACATCTGGGCGATGAAAGAAATAGGAGTGACTCACATCATCGCTACCAGCGCGTGCGGATCACTGAGAGAAGAGATTAAGCCGGGCCATCTCGTATTCCCCGATCAGTTTATAGACCGAACTCGAACGCGCAAGGCCACATTCTACGAGGGAGATCAGGTCGTGCATATCTCAATGGCCGATCCCTTCTGTGAGAAGTTAAGGCAGATCCTAGTACGAACGGCCGCAGACGAGGGGATTGCCCACCACTCTACCGGGACGGTGGTTACTATCGAGGGGCCGAGGTTCTCTACTCGAGCGGAAAGCAGGATGTTCAGAATGTGGGGAGGCGATATCATCAACATGTCCACCGTTCCGGAGGCGGTGTTGGCACGCGAAGCCGGTATTTGTTACGCGGTCGTCGCCATGAGTACCGACTATGACGCTTGGCACCACAGCGAGGAGCCTGTAACCTGGGAGATGATCGCAAATACTATGAATAAGAAACGTCCAAAACGTAAAAAGCATCTTTTTCAGCGCCCTTCCTAAGATCACCTACGAAGATTGTTCCTGCCGGACGGCGATTGAGACTGCTGCTGTGTGACACCAATTCGCGTTCAAAATTGTGCGAAAATCCCCTGGACCCCCGTTAGGCGTTAAAGTAATGCCTAATACCAGTGCGCGATCAAACGATGAACAATCTAGGCAATACGGTACGGATCTGACAAAGCCTCCCGCCGGACGCGGGAACCACCATCATGGCGCCAGGTCAGTGCCGTTGGCTATCGGTCGATTCTCACCAGTTTGAAAGCGAATCGAAGGATACCGTACCGGGGTGTGAAGCGCGGTTTTCAATGCAGTTCATTATAACTGTGCAGTTTCGACTCCGGCCGGAACTGAATCTATCTCATAGAGTCTCAAAAAACCAGAACCGTCCAATCCGGTAGGTAGTATGTTATTAACCTTTTCAGGAGCGATCAATCTGGAGGTGTCGGTACATGGATTTGGCTGAACGCATCACAACGGCCCTGGGGAAGAAACCAGTGGACCTGCTCCTCAAAAGGGGCGAATTGGTTAACGTGGTATCCGGCGAGATTCACCCGGTTTCAATTGCAGTCCATGAAGGTATTGTAGTGGGCTTCGGTGAATACGAATCGGTTGAAACCGTTGATCTCGAAGGCCGTTATGTTTCGCCGGGCTTCATTGACGGGCACCTTCATCTCGAATCCAGTATGCTCAGCATACCGGAATTTGCTCGCAATGTTGTCCCTCTGGGAACAACCACTGTGGTGGCGGACCCCCATGAAATAGCCAATGTAATGGGACTGGAAGGAATCAAATACATTTTGGAATCGAGCGAGAGCTTGCCGCTGCGAGTTTTCGTCATGTTTCCCTGCTGCGTGCCGGCCACCCCGTTTGAAACCTCCGGCGCGAAACTTGGCCCAACGGACATGAACAGTTTCAGGGACAGCGGGCGCGTCCTTGGCTTGGCTGAAATGATGAACTATCCGGGCGTGCTCATGGCAGATCCCGAAGTAATTGCCAAAATCAACGTGTTCCGGGGGAAGGTCCTTGATGGGCATGCCCCCGGTCTCACGGGAAAGGACCTCTGCGCGTACAGTTGTCGCGGGCATAGGATCGGACCACGAGTGCACCTCCTTGGAGGAAGCCCGCGAAAAACTCCGGAACGGCATGAGCATCATGATACGGGAGGGCTCCGCGGCGAAGAACCTCGACGCGCTGCTCCCATTGGTCAATGAGCACAACTCTCGAAATTGTTTTTTTGTCACTGACGATTTGGATCCGGAGGATATTCTTGAGAAGGGCCACATAAACAATCTCGTTCGTACCGCTATCAGCAAAGGGCTGGATCCAATCCGAGCAATTCAGATGGCGACAATAAACCCGGCGGCTTACTTCAGACTCAAAGAGCTGGGCCGGGTCGCGCCCGGATATTCGGCTGACCTGCTAATTTTGGACGATCTGAGCCAAGTTTCGATCAACCGTGTCTATCAGTCGGGGCGTCTCGTGGCAGAGGCAGGCAGGCTGGTTGTTCCCTCAGTATCAGCCGAGACAGCACAATTGCCGTACAGCGTGAACGTAGCTTGGGACAAGGTGAAAGATTTTTCCATCAAGGCGGAAGGCACTGCGGTCAACATCATTGAGGTGGTGCCGGGTCAGATCGTCACTAAGAAAGTGGTTGAACAAGCACCGATCCAGGATGGAGTTGTTGTAGCAGAGCCGGCGAGGGACATTCTGAAGATCGCTGTCGTCGAACGGCATCATGGCACAGGAGCGTTCGCTCTGGCACTCATCCGCGGATTCGGATTGAAACTGGGGGCCATCGCATGCACGGTGGCCCACGACTCTCATAACATCATTGTCGTGGGAGCAAACGACTCCGACATGCTGGCAGCGGCCCGAGAAGCGGCGAGAATGGGAGGGGGCCTCGCGACCGTGGCTGAAGGGAGGACGCTGGCAGGTGTGCCTCTGCCCATTGCCGGGCTAATGTCCGACAAGCCGATTCAAGAGGTGCGCGATTCACTGAAAAAGGTAGTCCATGCAGCCCACGACCTGGGCTGTTCGCTGGAAAATCCCTTTGCCACCCTTTCGTTCATGGCTTTAACTCCCATACCCGAGCTGAAATTGACGGACCAGGGTCTTTTTGACTCGTTGAATTTTAAGTTCGTGTCCTTATTTGCCGACTGATGACAAAACCAGGCACTATTAAATCATTTCGGGAATACGCGGTCGCAAGATACTCTGGGCAGAAGTTGGCGACCCGACCGGTAACCTCTTTCGCGACTCTCTGCGGGGCTTGGCACCCACGGTTCAGCGCTGTGGGTAAATGGGTCTTACTGCCCATAACGTTGATACTTGTGCTGAGCTATTTTGGCGAGTCGTCTTTTGCAGCAGCCGCCAGTGAGCCTTTGAAGCTGGACGGGACAACAAGCCGGTACAACTTGCAAGGACATCTTGAGGTCTACCAAGACAAGGTCGGCACCGAAAGCTTTAAGAGCGTCGAGTATCAAAAATTCAGCCCAACCGACAAAGCCGTCCCGAACTACGCCTTCACCCGGTCCGCTTATTGGATAAAATTGGCTGTCGAGAATACTACCTCAAAGGTGCAGACGCTTCTTTTACAAGTAGCAAACCCATATCTGGATTTCATTGATATCTTCGTTAAGTCTGACCGCAATGCAACTATAGATCGATATCGTGCCGGCGCGTGCCGACCAATGGACAAAAAGCTGATCAGGGGGCGTGAACCTGTCTCTAAATTGTTATTTAAGCCTGGGGAAACGAAGACAATTTTTCTCGGAGTCAAGTCCGGGACCAGTTTGCGAGTTCCCTTAAGCCTTTCCACGGAGAAGAGTTACCATGACGACGAACTGAAACGATACATGCTCCTGGGACTATTCTACGGCGTTCTGGGTTTTCTGATCATATTCAACATCTTCGGATGGTCGATTCTAAAGCAAAGGGCTTACTTTTACTATATCTGGCTTCTCATTGGCCTGGCCCTTTGCGAACTGAGCTATGACGGTTTGATTCCCGAAGTAACAATCTTCTCTAGACCCGAACTGATACAGCATCTTTTTAATTCAGGGATAGGGTTGACGTTTATTTTCAACACGCTTTTTGCATCTTCTTTCATGGACGCCAGGACGAAGTACCCGATCCTCTATAGAATCTTCGATGTTTTTCTGGTACTTGCAGTTTTCAATACTATTCTGTTTGTCGTCTTGTATTACGCGGGCAACTTCATGGCGCTGCTTTACGGCCCCCTACTGGCTTGTGCCTTGGCTCTAGTAACCGGGTTGATTTGGTATAAGGGAGAATCCCATGTGCGGTACCTGTTCATGGGACATGTCCAGTTCCCGATCATTGCTGCGGCGCACGTCGGTATGATGTTGGGCATCCTGCCGTTCTATTTCATGTTGGCTGAGTACGGGGTGAAATTCGGATACCTGTGGCAGGGGATGTTCTTGTCCTTGGCTTTGGCCGACAGATACTCAATCATGCAGCGAAATTTCCAACATGTCCTCGAAAACAAAGTCACAGAGCGCTCAGCAGCGCTGGTCGAGGCTAATGAGAAACTTCAGCGCGAAATGGCCGAGCGAAAACGCGGAGAAAAGGCCATTACCAAGGCGAAGCGCGAATGGGAGGAAACGTTTGACACTGTTCCCGACCTCATTGCCATCATCGACAGAAACCATGTTATCCAGCGTCTGAACAAAGCAATGGCCTCCAAACTGGAGCTGCATCCAAGGGAGGCTATCGGCCGAAAGTGCTATGAATTCTGTCATGGAACCGACCGGCCGTATCTCGGCTGTCCGCTTTTGCAAAGCGTCGCCGACGGTGAGGAGCATTCCGCGGAAGTGAACGAACCCAAGCTGGAAGGGACATTTCTCGTGTCGGTCACGCCCATGAAGACGAACGGATTTCAGCCGGACAGGTTCGTGCACGTGGCTCGAGACATAACGGAACGCAAGACCTTGAAGAACGGCTTCGCAAGCTGGCGACCACCGATAGTCTGACCGATATCGGGAACCGACGACACTTTGGGGTTCTGGTTAGAGGCGAGCTTGAGCGAGCAAAGCGATACGGCGGCGATTTGGCTCTGATGATGATAGACCTGGATCACTTCAAAGAGATCAACGATGCGTACGGTCATGCTGTCGGTGACGAAGCGCTTCAAATGGTAGCCAACATAGGCCGCAAAATTTTGAGAAGCGTTGATTTCTTCGCTCGGTACGGCGGGGAAGAATTTGCGGTTGCCCTCCCCGAAACATCTTTGGTCCAAGCGCTCAAAGTTGCCGAGCGTCTGCGGCAGACTCTCGGCGAGACTCCGATCACGCCCGGGAGGAACGCTATATACATAACCGTAAGCGTAGGGCTTTGTGTTGCCGCACCAGGATCGGTTGACTTCGACACATTGTTGCGACAAGCGGATCAGGCGCTGTACAAGGCAAAGGACAATGGTAGAAACCGCGTAGAGGTATTCCAAAGATTTTACTGATTTTGGAAAATTGTGGCGTACAAGCTTTATTTTAGGATGCAGTCGTCCACTATTGTCATTGCGAGGAGTAAGACGACGAAGCAATGACATATTCGTGGCTCCTCGTATCCTCAAACGGAGCTAAAGGCATGATCCATTTCCTAAAATAGTAATTATTCTCACAACGAGCCCATGAGGCGATGAACGATCCATTGCGGATGACAGCGCAACGTCGTATTATGAAGGAGGAGTTGAGAGAACTTGGTACGCATGCAACTCCGAGTGGAATTTGTGAAATTGCTGGAAAACGCCTCTCCGGAATAAATCTTGGAACAATTTACCGTAACCTGGAGACAATATCAGAAATTGGGATGATTCAAAAACTGAGAACCGCAGGTACTCAAAAGCGTTTCGACGAATCCATGAAAAATCATTATGATGTACGCTGCATTAGGTGCGGCCGTGTAGACAAACTGCTCGTGGACCTGGGGCTTATGATTGATGAAGCTCTGGGCGCTATTAGCGACTATGAAATCCTGGGGCATCGCATCGAGTTTTACGGTCTGTGTCCGCAATGCCGGAAAGAACGCGAACCTGCTCGAGAGGGAGAAGCGCCCAGGATTGGGATTCCCGACGGGCCGATGAGCAACGTTGGATAGGCAACCTATCGCTGCATCAAGACTCTGCGGACCTTTAGAAATCCGAGTCCGCTCTAATTGAGTGCTCAGGCTTAAGCCACATTAATCCGGTTCAAATTAGACAAGCAGACGAATTTAAGACAAGGAAGGAGACAATTTTATGGCGGACTTAAAGGGATCCCAAACAGAAAAAAACCTACTTACGGCTTTCGCCGGTGAATCTCAGGCGAGGAATCGGTACACCTATTTCGCATCTAGGGCAAGATCGGAAGGTTTGATTCAGATCGCTCAAATTTTTGAGGAGACGGCCGGCCAGGAGAAGGAACATGCTAAGAGGTTCTTTCAGCAACTCAAGGGAGGAGAAGTGCTTGTCCAAGTGGCGTTCCCCGCGGGAATCATAGGAAAAACCGCTGAGAATCTACAGGCGGCCGCGGAAGGGGAACATTACGAATGGTCCGAGATGTATCCGGAATTTGCACGAATCGCCAGACAAGAAGGCTTCGAGGACGCTGCGAAAATATGGGATGCCGTTAGCGTGGCGGAACAACAGCATGAAAATAGATATCTTGGCCTGCTTGCCAATGTCGCCACTGGCAAAGTCTTCGAGAAGGATAAGCCGGTAGTATGGCGTTGCCTGAACTGCGGTTACACCCACGAGGGCGAGTATGCTCCGAAAGTATGTCCGGCCTGCGCGCATCCTCAAGCATACTATGAAGTACTGGGTGCGAACTGGTAGCTTTCGAGCTGCCTAAGCCGTGAAGCCGGGGCCTTGGCCCCACTGAATTAAATTCGGTCAAAATTTAAGGAGGTTTTTCTAAATGACCGCTCTACTACAGATATTTAAGTGCGAAGTTTGCGGCAACATCGTCGAGATGGTCCATGAGGGGGTTGGAGAGTTGGTTTGTTGCGGCCAGCCGATGAAGCTTTTCGTCGAAAACACAGTGGATGCTGCCAAAGAGAAGCATGTCCCCGTGAAAGAAGTCTCCGCAGCCGGGCTCGCTGTCAAAGTCGGGAGCATTCCTCACCCAATGGAGGAGAAGCACTACATAGAGTGGGTTGAAATAGTGGCTGACGGCAAAGCCTATCGTCAATTTCTCAAACCTGGTCAAGCTCCCGAGGCTTTTTTCCCGGTGCAGGGACAATGGACTGCCCGGGAATATTGCAATATTCACGGCCTCTGGAAGGACTGACATTGGAAAAAAGGCTGATTGGCCGGTGGAGAGGGCACAAGCGCCAATTTAAGGCAATTTTGCTGCTTTTTAATGGGCTATGTGTCATCAAAGTCCCCCTTTTCTAAAGGGGCGAACCCCGCGTTCAGCAAGTAAGTTAGCGCTTATCAACGGATAACCGGAACGAGCGCGGCACGCATTGACAAACCGGATCCATGTTCCTGAAATGCTGCCGGCCATCTCGCTGAATTGGGGACGACCTTTCGTTTCGAACGCGTGACCTGTGGAACCGGTGGTACGGCCTCTCACCGGCCTGTGGACGCCATCGCGGAGCGGAGAATGAAGCTCTTAAACTACTCAATGGCCCTCGCGGCGAGTCTTGTCTTTGTGATTCCCGGTCTTGCTGCTGCACCGGATTCGATTACCCTGGATGCTGGAGCTCTGGCAGAGATCCGACTTGCCATACCCAAGACCGCTGCTGCAAAAAAGTATCTCGGTCTCGCCGGCGCGGCCACGTTCACAATACCTCAGATCAAGGCCGACACGGTCATAATCGAGATTTTCAATATGTACTGCCCGGTATGCCAAGCCGAAGCTCCATCTGTTAATGCACTCTATCGGTTGATTGAAAGAACCCCTCGGCTGAAGAGTAAGGTCAAACTCATAGGCATTGGCGTAGGCAATTCTCCTTTCGAGGTCGAGGTGTTCAGGAAGAAATACAACGTATCGTTCCCTCTTTTGCCGGACCGGAAGATTGCCATCGGTAAGGCAATCTCCGGACCGATCAAAACCCCGACATTTATTGCGGTCAGACCCGACGGCAGGAAAAGTCTTCACGTGTATGTCACCCATGTTGGCAAGATCGGGCCCAAGCAATTACTTAGCACGGTAATGGCGGCACAGAGTCGGAGACAGCGAGGAAACCTTCATGGTCGCTAATAGGAAACAATGCTTGATATTGGCCTTGATTGGTGCACTTGCTCTGTTGGGTTGTTACTCCGAGGTGTGTGCCGAGCCGGTTGGATTTGGTGCCGAGATCTATAATCCCGGGCATTTGAAACCCACTGACAGCAATGTCACGTTAAAGGTCGGCGATCAAGCGCCGGATTTCGTGCTACCGTCCATTTCAGGGAATAAGATCACTCTCCGCGAATACCCGCGGCAAGAAGAACGTGGTCCTGTCTTTTGTTCCGGCAGCTTGGACGCCTGTTTGTTCGCATCAGTGGCCGGGTTACAACATTGCAAAAGACATCTTCGACAAAAATGATGCTGAACTGATAGGAATTAGCGTGGATAATATCCCTACGCTATATGTATGGACCAAACAAATGGGGAAACTATGGTTTCCGGTGGTTTCCGACTTCTGGCCGCACGGGGCCGTGGCCAAGAGCTACGGTGTGCTAAGGAGCAGCGGCACTTCGGAAAGGGCCCTTTTCGTCATCGACAAGCAGGGCCGCATTAGATACATTGATGTACATGACATTAATACAATGCCGAAGCTTGAAGATCTGGACAACTCATTGGAAAAGCTTAAATAGTTATGTTTTCTGATCCCATAGAGCGGAGGGGAGGGACTAATGAGAACACCCAGATATTTCCGATTGCCTTGTCTGATTTTTCTCGCTCTGTTGGGCGCCGCTCTCCTGTTGGGCGCCGCGAAAGTGCAGAAGGCCCCTGTAAGCGATGAAACCCAGAACTGTATTGATTGTCACTCCTCCGAGACACCGGCCATGATTGCGGATTGGAAAAGAAGTCGCCATGCGCAGATCACGCCGGCTGATGCTCTAAAGAAGCCTGAGGACCAGAGGCTTGTTTCCGCGAAGAAAATCCCCGAGAAACTCGCCGGGGTTACAGTCGGTTGTGCCGAATGTCACATGCTCAACCCCGAAGCGCACAAAGACACCTTTGAACACAACGGCCAAAAGGTGCACCTTACTGTTACCCCTAAAGACTGCTCCACCTGCCACCCGATCGAAGTCTCTCAATTCAAGAGAAACCTGATGTCACACACGCGCGTGAACCTTGTAGATAATCCGGTCTTCCAGACACTAGAAAAAACAATTGACGGCACCCAGTCGTTGCAAGGCATGAAATCCACCATCGCTGCTCCTAACGAAACAACGACCTCCGGCTCTTGTTACTGGTGTCACGGAACCGCTCTGGAAGTCAAAGGCAAACAAACCAGAGATACGGACCAGGGAAAAATGGAATTCCCGGTGCTATCAGGGTGGCCCAATGACGGAGTGGGGCGGTTTAATCCGGATGGCAGCAAAGGGTCTTGTTCCGCGTGCCATCCCCGGCACCAATTTTCGATTACCGTAGCCCGCAAGCCGTACATCTGCTCCCAGTGCCATAAGGGCCCCGACGTCCCGGCTGACCAGGTTTATGAGGTCAGTAAGCACCACGGTGTGTTCGCGGGGCTCTGGGCGGAATGGAATTTTAAACACGTCCCCTGGACGGTCGGCAAGGATTTTGCCGCCCCGACCTGCGCCACGTGCCATGTCAGCCGGGTGGTGACCGCCGAGGGGGATCTCGTGGCCAAAAGGACCCACCAGATGAACGACCGACTTCCGTGGAGACTCTTTGGCTTGTATTACGCTCATCCTCACCCGAAATCTCCTAACACTTCAATAATAAGGAATAAGGACGGCTTGCCGTTGCCGACCAGTCTGGACGGAGAGCCTGCCAAAGATTTTCTGATTAGCCGTGAGGAGCAGACCAAGCGGCGGAAGACACTTCAGAAAGTTTGCCGATCATGCCATACCCCGGACTGGGTTGCCGGCCACTGGGCGCATTTGGAAAATGCCATAAAAACTAGTAATAAGATGACGTTGACCGCGACACAGGTACTGCAAAAGGCATGGGATGACAAAGTAGCTGACAAGAGTAATATGTTTGATGAGGCCATAGAGAAAATGTGGGTTCAGCAATGGCTCTTCTACGCCAACTCGACCCGTTTTGCCTCTGCTATGATGGGGGCAGACTACGGGGTATTTGCCAACGGCCGATGGCACATGACCAAGAATATCCAGGACATGCTGGACCGCCTGA
Source organism: uncultured delta proteobacterium (assembly GCA_963789265.1). GTDB lineage: Bacteria > Desulfobacterota > Desulfomonilia > Desulfomonilales > Desulfomonilaceae > CAWBBA01. The sequence continues at coordinate 505,455 of CAWBKB010000003.1, forward strand.
AGTTCCTGCTTGGAACAAAAGGCAAAGGGCTTTCAGCCCCGTCCAAACGATGATAGGCGCTTGAAAAGGATAAAGAGAACTTATGGAAAAGAATACGTGGAAGTGTCAGAAGTGTGGCTATACGTTTGAGGTTGAGACGGAAGCGGCGCCGCCTGAAACTTGCCCCGATTGCAAGGAAAAGTGTGAGTTCCTTAACGTCACCTGCTACATTCCGGATTGCGGCAAGACCGGACAGGACACCCGCCTGGGATGAGTGGAATGAAAGTTCTGGGGATTTACGGCAGCCCTCGCAAAGGGGGAAACACCGACATCTTGTTGGACAAGGTTCTCGACGGTGCTCGATCCGCAGGAGCCGAAGTCTCGGTCATACGCTGCTGCGACTTGAACATGGCCGGCTGTGTGGAGTGCGGAGGCTGCAACGACACGGGTGAGTGCGTGGTTGACGATGATATGCAGCTTGTCTATCCGCGCCTTTTGGAGGCAAGAATCATATTCCTGGCCTCTCCTATGTTTTTCTACGGCATCACCTCTCAGGCAAAGGCCGTAATCGATCGTTGCCAGGCAATGTGGTGCCGAAGGATGCTGGATAAGACTCCGGCGGAGAGAAAGACCTACGATGGAGGCCAAGGATATCTTATCTCGGTAGGCGCTACAAGAGGGACAAATCTTTTCGAGGGTGCCCAACTCGTGGCCAAATACTTCTTTGATGCACTGGACATGGGCTATGACGGCGGCATATTCATGAAGTCGGTGGATCGCAAAGGGGAGATAGTCAAACATCCCGAGGCACTCGAGCAGGCCCTGGAGCTGGGCCGAGACGCGGTTGCGAAATGCCGTAGCCTAGCGGGCCGAGGATGAAGCTTTCGCAAAGGATCATCCTCGGCGCATAGAGCGTGCCTTTGGCTGAGCGGGCTCGGAATCAGGGAGGTAATGGTTGCCTTCTTGCGAGATTAGAAAATGACGATCAATATTCGATGAAACGACACCTATGGAGGGTAACGTCAACAATGCCAAAAGTCCTCATCGCCTACGCCAGCCGGACCGGTCAAACAAAAAACATTGCCGAACTTATAGCTGAAGGCGTCAGGTTCACCGGAGTGGAGGCCAAAGTCTTCGACGCCAACGCCTTGGACGCCAAATTCCTGATCCATCCGGAAGACTTCGCCGATTACGATGCGTATATATTCGGTTCGCCCACCTATCACGGTGAAATGATGCAGGCTATGAAGACTCTTCTTTTTTTGGCTGCCCAGATAAATGTGGAGGGGAAAACCGGTGGATCGTTCGGCGCTTACGGTTGGAGCGGTGAAGCCGCGGATCGAATTTACGATACCATGCAGAATGTGTTTAGAATGGACATGGTGGGCTCGCCGCTGAAGTTGAAATCAGCGTCATTGCAAGGAGCGTTACAGATGGCCCAGGACTACGGCCGAGCCGTCGGAAGGAAGGTCGGCGGCAAATGAGCACCCGAAAAAGCACCATTTCTATGGGCACGATCTTATCTGCGATTGATGAGCGGCGCGGCTCGCAACGCGGATGAGGAAGTTGTGTGGAACTGCTAATGACTTGGGCCTCGTTTAGAGGTCAATGCATAACTATAATCGGAGGAAGAAATGCAGAAGTATGTGTGTCAAGTTTGCGGTTATGTCTATGACCCGGCTGTCGGAGATCCGGATAACGGCGTGAGTCCCAACACTGCGTTTGACGATTTGCCCGCTGATTGGGTTTGCCCGGTGTGCGGAGCTGATAAGGAGAGTTTTTCGCCCGAATAAACAGCGTTCACGTTACCGGTTGTGACAATTCAAGCTTCAACTATTCCAGTGAGGGCTTGCTATTGCAACGGCTAATTGTGTTGTTGGTCGCTAACAGATAGAGTGTGAAGCTATTCCATTCATACTTGAAATTTCTACGGAGGATAAGATTGCGAATCAACGTTGAAATAAAGAAAGATATTCATTGGGTCGGCGCGGTAGACTGGAACATTCGGGATTTTCACGGATATTCAACCGAAAAAGGGACCACTTACAACGCGTATCTTGTCATTGATAACAAAGTAACGCTCTTTGACACGGTTAAGAAACCTTTCAAGAACGATCTGCTTCATTGCATTTACAAGGTGATTGAACCGTCCAAGATCGACTACCTGGTGGTAAACCACGTTGAACCCGATCATTCCGGCTCTCTTGCTGAAATGATGGAGGTGATTAAGCCTGAGAAACTGTTCTGTTCTCCGAGAGGTAAAAAGGCCCTGCTTGAACACTATCATCGGGAGGACTGGCCCTACGAAGTAATAGGATCGGGGCAGGAGACAAGTCTTGGAAAACGGACAGTCCAATTTGTTGAGACAAGGATGGTTCATTGGCCGGACAGCATGTTTTCTTATATCAAGGAAGATGCGCTGCTCATTTCAAACGATGCGTTCGGGCAACACTGGGCGACCAGCGAGCGCTTCAACGATGAAGTGGATTCCGCCGAACTCATGAAGCACGCAGCCAAGGACTATGCCAATATACTTTTGCCATATTCGGCCCTCATTCAGAAATTGATCGACAACGTCCGGAAAATGGACCTGAAAATTGACATGATAGCACCGGACCACGGTCTGATCTGGCGTCACAATCCTTTGCAGATCGTGGCCTCCTATGCTGAATGGAGCCGTCAGGCCCCAAGGCGAAAGGCTATCGTTGTTTACGACACCATGTGGCACAGCACTGAAACCATGGCAAAAGCCGTTGCCGACGGACTGGTGCAGGGCGGAGTTTCTACTAAGCTACTGCATTTAGGAGTGAATCATCGAAGCAATGTCATAACGGAATTGCTCGACGCGGGAGCAGTGATCCTCGGCTCGTCTACGCTTAACAACGGCATGCTGCCCAGGATGGCCGACATGCTCTGCTATATGAAGGGGTTGCGACCACTAAACAAAATCGGGGCCGCTTTCGGCTCTTATGGCTGGAGTGGCGAGGCGGTCAGATTAATGACCAAGGCACTGGAGGAGATGAAGATCAAGATTGTTCATCCGGGAGTTAACCTCCGATATGTTCCCGTGCATGACGGTCTACGGCAATGCGTGGACATGGGGCGTGATATAGCCAAGGCGTTGACGGCGTGATGTCTATGGGAGGCCGCTGCCTGAAGCAAACCGTTCTCAAGTTGCTTGAGACGGATGATTTTGATGCGAGCCTCCATGACATCTGTGAATTCCCCGCACGCCAAGTGATCAATCCGCTGTTTTCTTTCCTCTCGCATAAAGACGAGAAGCTTCGATGGCGGGCGATTGCTGCAATGGGCGTTGTAGTCGAGAATCTTGCCCGACATGACATGGAAGCGGCCCGAGTCATTATGCGCAGGCTCATGTGGAGCCTCAACGAGGAGTCAGGCGGTATCGGATGGGGCGCCCCCGAGGCTATGGGGGAAATTATGGCCCGGCATGAAGGGCTTGCCCGCGAGTACTCCCATATACTGATTTCATACATGGATTACGATGGAAATTTCCTGGAATACGAAGGTCTGCAACGCGGTTTGCTCTGGGGTTTGGTGCGATTAGCCCACGTTAGGCCGCAGATGCTGTCGAAAGCCGATAGTCATCTTGATAAGTATCTGGAATCGGACGACGCGACCATTAAGGCTTTGGCTGCATGGGCCGCTGGATTACTGAGAGTCGAGAATGCGAGGCCAAAGCTGAGATTGCTGTTGACCGACAATTCCCAACTACGACTTTACATTGACAACAAGTTTTTGACTATGGGTGTACGTGATCTGGCCGAAAAAGCTTTGGTCCTGTTAGAAGGAGGCAGCGAATGTCATACCCACTTATGGGGATGATCGGCCTCTGAAAGGAGATGTTCCTTATGGATGTAGTTTTGCTTTCAAGACTACAATTCGCGTGCGCCACCTTGTTTCACTTTCTGTTTGTCCCTTTGACTCTGGGCCTGTCGATCTTGCTGGCCATTATGGAGACAATATATGTGAAAACAGGCGACGAAGAATACAAACGGATGGTCAAGTTTTGGGGCAGGATCTTTATCATCAATTTTGTAGTAGGAGTCGTCACCGGCATCACATTGGAATTCCAGTTCGGCACGAACTGGGCGGGCTACTCAAAGTACGTCGGGGATGTCTTCGGGTCTGCTCTCGCGATTGAGGCCACCGTTGCTTTTGCTCTGGAATCCACCTTCGTTGCGATATGGCTTTTCGGTTGGAACCGGGTATCACTCAAGCTTCATGCAATGTGTATATGGCTTGTAGCAATCGCAGCGAGCCTCTCCGCTTACTGGATTCTGGTTGCAAACTCGTGGATGCAGCATCCCGTGGGTTACGCCATCCGCGGAGGCAGAGCCGAGCTTGTTGATTTCTGGGCGGTGATAACTCAAAAATTTGCTGTCCTGACCTATTTGCACGTGACATTCGCGGGTTACACGGTCGCGGGTTTCTTTGTGATGGGGGTAAGTGCTTACCACATACTGCGTAAGAATGACCTTTCATTCTTCTTCAAGTCCTTCAGGATAGCTCTGGTCTTTTCCCTGGTTTTTTCCATTGGAGAAGTGTTCGTCGGAGACTCTAACGGTAAGCTTATCGGCAAACTGCAGCTCACAAAGCTCGCGGCGGCAGAATCGCAATGGAACACCGCCAGAGGGGTCCCTTTTTCTCTCCTGCTGATTCCGGATGAGGCAAATGAGCGAAACCTCGTGGAGGCATTTCAGTTGCCCAAGTTCATGAGTTGGCTTGTTTACGACAATTGGAACGCAGAGGTCAAAGGGCTAAAGGATTGGCCCAAGAAGGATAGGCCTCCGGTTACGTTAGTATTCTGGGCTTTCAGATTCATGGTGGGGCTCGGCTTTTTGTTCGTTATTTTGACCCTGATCGGCTTGTTCAAGAGAAACAAGCTGGAAGACAGTACCCGCTATCTGAGAATTATGATGTACGCAATCCCATTACCCTATATTGCGTCCGAGTTGGGGTGGATAGTAACGGAGGTCGGACGCCAGCCTTGGATAGTCTACGACGTGATGCGGAGATCTGAAGCGGTATCACCGATTGCCGCCAGCCAGGTTGCGATGTCGCTGGCAGCTTTCATTGTGCTTTACTCTCTGCTTGGGTTTGCGGCTTTTGCTCTTATGGTGAGAATTATTCGCCAGGGGCCTCCTGCCGGATCTGCGGGAGTGGCAGAGGTCAGGAAAGGAGGCTGAAGAAACAATGCTGCAAACGATATGGTTTTTGTTATGGGGCCTCCTCTGGGGCATATACTTTATGCTGGACGGCTATGATTTTGGTTTGGGAATTTTAAGGCCGTTCATAGCCGCTAACGACAAAGAGAGCCGAATCGTATACAACGCGATGGGTCCGTTCTGGGACGGCAACGAGATATGGCTGATAATTGCCGGAGGAGTCACATTCGCGGCTTTCCCCACGACCTATGCGGTCATGTTCAGCACACTGTATGCGCCTCTCCTCCTCATTCTGTTCGGCCTGATCGTTCGGGCGGTCTCATTCGAGTTCAGGGGCAAAATCGACAACCCCGAGTGGCGAAAGCTCTGGGATACATGCCTGTTCGTCGGAAGCTTTCTGCCTGCTGTTCTTTTCGGCGTAGCCTTTGCAAACATATTTCATGGCATACCATTTGATGACAAAGGGGTATTTCATGGTACCATTATTACTCTTTTGAATCCTTACGGTATTTTAGGTGGCATCTTATTTGTCACACTTTTCCTGATGCATGGTACTTTGTGGCTCGCTGTAAAGGCCGAAGGACCCCTGTATGACAAGGCGGAGGCGCTTGCGCCAAAGCTTTGGGCAGTGCTGCTCATCGTGGCGGTTGTCTTCCTGGTATATACATGGTTTGCAACACCTCTATACAAGAATTATCTGAGTCGGCCGATCCTGCTCGTCGTGCCGTCGGTCGCGATTGCAGCACTATTGCTCACCAGGTTATTCATGGCCAAAAGGGCGTGGTGGTATGCCTGGTTCGCATCCTGCCTCACGATACTAGGAGACACTTTGTTCGGAATTGTGGGGCTCTATCCGAATCTTTACCCGTCCAGTTTGAATCCGACTTTCAGTCTTACGGCTTTCAATTCGTCATCCAGCCCTCTAACGCTGAAAATCATGCTGGTGGTCGCGCTTATATTTGTGCCGATAATCATCCTTTATCAGGGATGGAGTTACTACCTCTTCAAGGATAAGGTTTCTGAGGAGCACCTTGCATCAGATGAAGCTTACTAAACACGACGGATCAGCGGCCGGTGCCCGGACGCCAGCTAACATCGTGCCCGGGAATCAGTTGTGGACACCTCTATCCTAACGAAAGGACACCTGTTATGAGAGAACGTGCCGGTCTGGTTACGATGAGGGGAAATCCTGTAACCTTGCAAGGAGAAGAGATCAAAGTAGGGAACCCGGCCCCGGATTTTGTTGTTCTTGCAAATGATCTCAAGCCTGTGCAATTTTCTTCTTTTCAGGGCAAAATTTGTGTAATTTCATCTGTCCCGTCACTCGATACGCCGGTTTGTCATGCCTCCACCGTGAGGTTCAACCAGGAAGCGAGTCGTCTTGACCCGGGCGTAGAAATCCTTATCATCAGCATGGATCTGCCTTTTGCCCAAAAGCGCTGGTGCACTGCAACCGGAGTACGCGAGGTGAATACCCTTTCAGACCATAGGGATGGTTCCTTCGGAACCGCATACGGCGTGTTGATCAAGGACCTGCGTTTGTTGGCCAGGGCAGTCTTTGTCATTGACCGAGGCGGGATAGTACAGTACGTCGAATTGGTGAAGGAGATCGCAGAAGAACCCGATTTCGAGGCCGTACTTGGAGTGGTGAAGAAACTGGCCTCGCAACCATAATATCAACGGAGGTTGAATATGCAGCAATGGAAATCAGTAGACGAGATTCTCGACTTTGCAATCAGCCGTGAAGAAGAAGCGGCCGAATTCTACACTGACTTGGCGGGCCGCATGGACAGGCCGTGGATGAGTCAAATTTTCAAGGAGTTCGCTAAAGAAGAGATGTGGCACAAGAGCAAGCTGGTGGACATCAAATCCGGTCAGCGTCTGCTACCCGCAGAAAAGAAGATTTTGGATTTGAAAATCGGCGACTATCTTGTTGACGTGGAGCCTACCGATCGCATGGATTACCAGCAGGCTCTGGTCGTAGCCATGAAAAAGGAGAAAAAAGCATTCAAAATGTACATCGATCTTGCCGGCGCTACCGACGACGCCAATCTACAGACCGTGTTCATGTCCCTCGCGCAAGAGGAAGCAAAGCACAAACTCCGATTTGAAATCGAATATGACGATTATGTCCTGACCGACAACTAAGACCGGTTTCGGCAGTCCGTAACCGAGGCGGCAATGAACAAAAAGAAGATACTCACCGCGGTGATCGCATTGGCCGCCCTGGTTCTCATCCTGGTTTGGGTGCAAGGCGGCTTCCACTCAAAGGTGCCCGGAGGTAGAACGATACCACCTCCGGAAAAGGCACTACGGGTGAAAACTGTAAAGGCATCAATCAGTCGGACGGAAGGCGAAGTCACGGTCTCGGGCACCGCGGCTGCGCGGGAGAGCGCTCGCGTTGCTTCACGTGTTCAAGGCTACGTGATTGAGCTGAATGTGGATGCGGGCGATCACGTGAAGAAAGGTCAGGTGCTCCTGCGTCTCGACTCCAAGGAAATGGTCGAGCGGGAAGCCCAGGCCAAAGCGGCTCAGGAAAGCGCGACTGCCGACCTGGTGAAGGCTCGGAACGATTTCGAGCGCTACAAGGTGCTCTTTGAAAAGCAATCGATAGCAAAGAAAGATTACGACGACGCATTGGCCAAATATGATGTAGCCCAGGCCGCTGAAGCACGGGCCAAGGCGGCCCTCGACGAAGCGAAGACGCTCCTTTCGTACACCATTGTCACCGCGCCCTTTGACGGCGTTGTCGGGGAAAAGAACGTTAACCTCGGTGACCTGGCCACACCGGGACGTCAACTCTTAACCATATACACCCCCGGCTCACTCGAACTGGTGGCGCCCGTGGGGGAGCAATACGCCCCTTATCTCAAGGCTGGCACCTCGGTGACGCTTGAAGTGCCATCCATCTCACTGAAACAGACTGCATCCATACGGGAAGTGGTGCCTCAGCGGCAGGAGAAGACTCGGACGATTACAGTCAAGACGCCGCTCACGGAAACGCCGGGCCTGGCTCCAGGACTTTATGGAACGCTCACGTTCAACACACGCCCGTCAGAAGTTATTGTGATTCCGTCTGAAGCCGTTAAGGTAATCGGTCAGTTGGAGACTGTAAGAGTCGTCGAAAACGGAACCGTAAAGATCCGACACGTGAGGACAGGTCGCAAACTGGGTGGCGGCAAGGTAGAAATTCTGTCCGGACTTAACCCGGGTGAAGAGGTGGTCATCGGCTCGGATGCATGATCCGATGATGTAGCGTGCCTGCATACGGCCGACCATGAGCCGCGAAGCCCATGAGAGTTGAAGCTGAAAACGAAAAAATGATTTCAGATCCCTGGTAAACTCACCCAGAATAAGATGCCTCCCGGCCATCACATCAGGTTGCGCAGCCCTCAGAGAAAAACTGCTCGGCAACAGACCTATCACGCTCCTCATTCAACGCGTCTTCTATCTCAGCCAACATTCCCGGCTGGTAATTAATGCACAGGGCTTCATCCAACTCCTCGCCAAAGCATATACGAGTTCCTGAGAATTCTCTCCGAACTTCTTCTTCCGCGGCCATTGTCCGATCTCCTTTCCTCGAACAAGAAATTCACTCCACACATATTGATGCACAAAAAGTCCGGCGGATGCGCAAAATTTGATTCCTCACCGCAATATTTTTGATGCGGACGTCCAGAAACACCGCTTTCCCGATGCTCGATTCTTCCAAATCGCGTGGCAGCGCAGAGAGGCTATTCCTCAGCTCCTTTGTAAACGAACACGTATTCTTCGTTGTTAATGTCCACCGAAATATCCGCGCCGCGTGATTCCGCGTATACCAGCCAAGTCGGTTTTTCGGTTCCGCAGCACGTTACATCGGGCGAGAATTTCCCATTCTTTCTGTCGAACCATGCGAGCAACATGGGATCTGAGGACAGCTCTCGGGCCTTGTGGTCGGCTAGGGCCTTGGCGTTCAGAAAGTCCAAGAATTTGTCATGCACCCTCACCATAACCGGATGGCTGAGCATGTGTTCAGTTACGTACCTGCAATCCATCATGGAGACCTCCTCGTGTATGCCCTGAAGCCACTTATCTGTTGCTTCGAACAAGCGGCGAATCTTGATCGGTTCAACCGTCTTACACTCTCTTAGTCACAGAACTATCGATTTCAAAGGACAGCCTGCGCGCTTGCACGATGAAACTGTCTCAAAATCGGTTTTGCAAGAAAATCGTGGCACGATTCTGGGCATTGAAACTGTTTTGGGACAGTTTCAGATGCCCACACTACTCAATCGGCGGGCAAGATGCCCACCCTACTGAATTGGCGGGCAATCCCACGCTTCGCGGGACCACCCTACTGTTGAGGGGGAATGTCGTGCCCACAAAGTCATTTGCGATATCCGCCGGTACTTTCGAGAGCTGCTAAAGGCTACATGTTCATCTCCCCGTGCGGATCTTGTTCCACAGTCCAGTGGGGTAGGTTCCACATCTCCCGTGATGCATTGGGTCGGCCCTTGCCGCCCTAGAATATCCCGTTTGATGGCCGAACGGCCCTAACAACAGGCCAATGAGCCGACCTGTCGCCTCGTTTCTGTCTTGGCACATGATTTGCTACTGAATTAGTCGGAAATATCGTCTGACGTTTATTTCGTAATGTTAAAGGAGGCCAAGGTCGGCACGAAAATGCGCAATCCCGGTCAAGGGGACCTCGGATGAAGAAGATAAGAGTTAATGCAAACGCAATCGTTGACGATATTAGAATGGGTTTGGACCTGAAAAGCCTCATGGAGAAACACGGCCTGTCGTATCGTAACTTGCTCAAGGTGCTGGGCCGCCTCCAGGAAAAAGGATGGATCACGCGGGGAGATCTCGGGCACTTGAATTTAGCGGAGGGTTCCGAGCAAAGTACAGTTCCGGCCAAAGAATTTCTGGTCTCTTTTCGAAGCCGACCTGACGACTTTCACTTGATGGATACGTTTCGACTGACTCCTAAAGCCCTGCGAAAGATGTACGAAAAGCTCATCCAAGCAGGATTGCTGTCGGAATACGAGTATCATTGCAGAGATAGAAAAGCTCCCGAACTGGAAGAGCATTTTGTCAATAATGTCTCTGAAGCTTCCACAGAGGTAACTCTATTGAAAAGTGATGGAGGGTGGGGAGTCTGGGGAGACGACGAAACCACCGGACGAGCGGTCCTGTGTACAAATGACATACACGTGGACAACCCCCGTGGAAGCGTACTTCCGGGCCGGCGATCGGGAGTCTCTACCACGAGCGTAGGCACTGAGCCCAAGGAGACTACTCCCGAAATCTGCCCGCGATGCGGTTGTCCGTCGCACCCGTCTTCACCGGACGCGTGCCCCCGGTGCGGGGTAGTTTTTTCCAAGCTCGAGCGGGTGCCTTCGGACAAACGAATTCCCATTTGGCAATTGGATTACGGTATCCGTTAGATGAGCTTCTTGGAAAAGTCGCGGAAGATTATTACTGATTCGAGCCTGCACATCAAATTGCATATCCGCCCGGAAAAAATAGCGTCGGAACACCAGGGTCCGATCGGCAAATTCGACAATGGAGTGCAGCGTGTCTGAAAGCGGCTGTTATGGAAAGCGTGATTATCGAGTCCGATTTTTTGCATCCAGGACCGGAATGCTTTCCCCGGTCAACTTACGGACCTCATTTAATAAGGCAGGCAACAACTCCTCTTCTTCGTAAGTACCCATGCTTTCACCCTTCTTGAACAGTATGCCCCGGCCTCGCCCGCCCGCGATGCCGATGTCAGCTTCTCGTGCTTCGCCGGGCCCGTTTACCACACAGCCCATGACTGCGACCTTCAGCGGAGTTCTGACGCGGATGAGCGCCTTTTCGACTTTTCGAGCCAGTCCCATGAGGTCTATTTCCGTTCGGGAGCATGTTGGGCAGGAGATCACCTCAACCCCCCTGCGGCGGATTCCCAGGGCTCTCAGGATTGAATATGCGACCCGGATCTCCTCGACAGGCGCAGCAGTCAGGGAGACCCGAATTGTATCCCCGATTCCGTCTGCCAGCAGAATCCCTATGCCTACGGCCGATTTTACGGCTCCGGGGACCAGGGTTCCGGCCTCGGTAATGCCCACGTGGAGCGGGTAGTCCACCCGTTCGGACAAAATTCTGTACGTGTCCACGGTTCGGCTGACATCGGATGCTTTAAGAGAAATCTTGATTAGATAAAAGTTCTCTTTTTCCAGGATTGCTACGTGTTCCAGGGCGCTCTCAACCATGGCTTCAGCGGTAGCCCCTGAGTGCTTCCTCAGTAGTTCCTTCTGCAGCGATCCTGCGTTGACTCCGATCCGAATGGGAACGGCACGTTCCGCTGCGGCTTTGGTGATCTCGCGGACTTTGTGGCTTTCTCCAATGTTACCTGGGTTGAGTCGGAGGCCGTCAACCCCCTGTCGAAGTGCCTCCAGGGCAAGCCGATAATCGAAATGAATATCCGCCACCAGCGGTATGCTTATCTTTTCTCTTACCGTCCCGAGGGCAACCGCTGCAGCCATGTCGGGCACGCCGAGACGTATGACCTCGCATCCCACGTCCTCAAGGCGCCGAATCTGGCGAATGGTGGCTTTTGCGTCCCGGGTGTCAGTGTTTGTCATGGATTGCACGGCAATGGGAGCCCCATCGCCTATGGGAACGTTGCCTATGAGGACTCTTCGTGTCTTTCGTCGATGAATATTCATTGTTGTGGAAGAATGAGGGTCGCTAAAAGCTCATGATATTGGTTCGCGGTCATGCAATGAAGAATTCGCCAAATCCCACACGGACCCGCCAAAGCCTCCCGCGGGACTCGGGATGGCACCCAGGCAAATGACTTGATGGGGCGGGCATCTTGCGGGACGGTCCCGCGAGGCGCGGGACTGCCCATCCATCAGCGACAGGCTAGAAGCCCATAGGCGTTAAAATAACGAGCCTGCCCTCTGTGAGCCCTGTAGGGGCTCAATGATAGTAGCCCGGCAATTCATTGCCGGGTGGCCGATAAGCAATGATTCAATCTTCGTCCCCGAGGGACGAAGAGGACTTGAAGCTTATTTTAACGCCTACGGGCTAGAAGCCTGTCCCACCAATCCTAGGTCGGTCCCGAGTTTGGCGGGGTTCCATACGCGGTAATTCGTATTGCCTTTCAAGAAATGCACTCAGCGGTTGCCGTACCATTTCTCATAATAAGTGAGGTACTCCCCTGTTTTGATCCGCTGCCACCACGCTTCGTGCTCCAAGTACCATTGCAAGGTTTGGTTCATCCCCTCCGCAAAACCGATGGAGGGCCCCCAGCCCAGATCTCGTCTCAATTTGGAAGCATCCATCGCGTATCTTCGGTCGTGCCCCGGCCTGTCAGTGACAAAGCGTATCAAGGATTCGGGCTTGCCAAGTCTTGTAAGAATGAGTCGGACAATGTCCAGGTTGGGAAATTCGGAATTCCCGCCAATATTGTAAACCTCGCCTGCTAACCCTTTGCGCAGGATAGTATCTATTGCGCGACAATGGTCCTTAACATGTATCCAATCTCGCACGTTCATCCCGTCCCCGTACACCGGCAATTCTTTGTTCTGCAGAGCATTGGTGATCATGAGAGGTATCAGCTTTTCGGGAAACTGATACGGACCGTAATTGTTCGAGCAGCGTGTTATCACTGCATCCAGACCGTAAGTTTTGTGATAGGAACGAACCAGCAAATCGGCGGCGGCCTTCGACGCGGCATAAGGGCTGTTCGGAACCAGGTGGCATGTCTCGGTGAAAGCGCCTTTGGAATCGAGCGAGCCGTAAACCTCATCTGTAGAAATTTGAACGAAGCGGCTGACACCATACTCGCGACACGCATCCAAGAGCACCTGCGTCCCGCAAATGTTTGTGACCACGAAAGCCGAGCAGTCCATTATGGAGCGATCCACATGGGATTCAGCGGCAAAATTGATTATCGCGTCCGGCTTTTCACAAACCAGCGACGACACCGCTTTCTTGTCTGTAATGTTCCCTCGGATGAAACGGTGGCGCTCACCATAAGGCGCCGCATCTTGAAGATTCTCCAGGTTTCCGGCGTACGTGAGGAGATCCAGGTTGCAAATGCTTAGGTCAGGATATGATTCGAGCATGTGCATAATGAAATTAGAGCCGATAAAACCGCAGCCCCCTGTTACCAGTATCCGCATGAATGACCTCAGCCGTCCTTTCTCGACCAATCGTACGGAATGCCTCCCTCATGTGGGTCCGTCCGGTATTCGTCGGGCTCTTGACGATTGTAAGGTTGAGACGGAATGTTGATCACATAAGCTTCGCGCTCACCGATACATTTCCAGCCATGGTATACACCCGCAGGAATGACAATCAAGCAGGGCTTATGATCGCCTGAATATAATTCATTCAAAAGGCCGCGGGTGGGAGAACCTTCACGGTCATCATACAAGACCGCCTTGACCATACCGCGGACGCACGTGAAGCGATCTTCCTGAACCTTGTGGTAGTGCCATGCCTTGACCACGCCCGGAAACACGGTGCTTAGATAGACTTGGCCGAAACCGCTGAAGAAAGGATCGTCGCACCTCATAATCTCCATGAGGCGCCCGCGTTCGTCGGGTATGACTTTCAGGGGCTGTACGACGACGCCCTGTATTAAATCGGAATCGGGTGGTTTGAATTTCTGCCGCTGCATTGTTCGATTCAAGCCTTGTTGGCTCCGCCCTGTGCCACCCAGTTGGATGCCTTGAGAAGGGAATCGAACGTGCCTGCGTCTGTCCACCAACCGTCTAACAGGGACCAGGTTATGGTACCCTGGTCGATGTACATGTTATTTACATCTGTAATTTCCAACTCTCCTCGTTCGGATGGCGAGAGAGTTTTGATAAATTCAAAAACCTGAGAATCATACATGTAGATCCCGGTGACAGCATACTGCGAAGCAGGATTGGCAGGCTTTTCTTCGATTTTCACCACACGGTCGCCATTGAGCACTGGTACACCGAATCTTCGAGGGTCTTCGACCTCCTTGAAGAGGATCTTCGCCCCCTGCGGTTGGCGCTTGTAGTCCTCTACGGCCGAGATTATGTTCTTCTCTATCAGGTTGTCCCCCAATACCACGCAGATTTTTCCGCGAGCCGCGTGGTTTTCGGCCAGAGCGAGAGCATCGGCTATTCCACCGTTACCCTCTTGATAGGCGTAGTTGATTTGATCTACACCAAGTTCTTTTCCGTTGCCCAGGAGGCGCAGGAAGTCACCTGGGTTGTTGCCGCCGGTAACCACCAGAATATCCTTGATCCCTGCTTTCACAAGGCATTCTATGGGATACGTAATCATCGGTCTGTCGTAAACGGGGAGAAGGTGCTTGTTGGTAATCTTGGTCAAGGGGTACAGCCTTGTTCCAAGTCCTCCAGCTAATACTACGCCCTTCATGCGGTACTCCCTTGAAGCACAATTGGCGCATGATCCTACCATTGAGAGATGCGTTAGTCAAATCCCGGTTCTTCACCGAATCCGGGGCAGCACCGCGCCGATCCCAAGGACGGTCGTCGCAGTGCTGTCAGCTTGACCGGCAAGGGACGCCGACTCTTCAAGAATCTATGCACAAGATAGCCAAACGGACACTGTTTCTGACAAGTGCTCTAAATCTGGTAGAAAAACACCGCGGTCGTCTCCAGAAAGCACCACGCAACTGCGACCGCCAATAGTCCGTGCGGAAGCATCCCGAAGAGAGAGCCCCAGAATCCTTCTCGATCCGCGTCTGCCGAGCCTGTACATTATCAGAAGGCTCCAGACCAGGCCGATCCAAATAAGTAGCTCCTGAAGGAAATGGGTTAGCCGCGGGGGTACTGTAATGATGAGCTGTCTGAATATCTCGAACTGAAAGGTCTGACTGACCAACATCGGCAAGTGAACCCCAAGGTTTATCAGGTAATAAAGGTGGTAAGCGGAGAAACCGGTAAGAACTAACGGCAAGAGGGCCAAGCCGTATCGCGAGTAATTCTCTGCGAAGGAATCATGGTAGATTTTGTGCGAGAGAGCAGTAGCGAGCAGCAGCATCAGGTTAAAACCCAAAATAAGTGCGAGAAAGAATATCGTGAATTTCGCAATTTCCGGAAGGGGCAAGAATCCGGTAACCTGATGGTAAATCGGCATCTTGCTCAGCATGTCGCTCAGTAACCCGCTCACCATACCGATGATGAGGAACGCCGTGCGAGTGTTGGTATGGCGCATCTCCCATATTTCTTTGCCGGGAATGCGAAGATTCAAATTAATTGCCCCATGCGGACAGTTCTTCACACATTGACCGCAAATCTTGCAATACCTGTTGCTGTGAAGTTTCGGAGCGACTTGCCCGAAAGGACATCCTTCTCCTGTCGGGGTGCCCAGGTAGCACTCGTTTGACACGCACTGGGAAATGCAGACATTGCGATCCGCCCGAAGCTCCAAAGGTGAAGTCTTTGCAAGAATGCCGATCATCCCCCCGAGGCCGCACAAATAGCGGCACCATGACTGTCGCTCGAAAATGACTCCTACCACAAGCGCCGAAACCAGCATAGTCAAGAGCAGCAATCCGACATTAAACGGGGAACTCCGAATGTCGGTGGCCGTTTCAAACCAAATAATAACCAGAACAGCCCCCACGATGACCAGATCGCTGCGGCTCTTCAGGAACTGGGGAAAAGGCCGTTCCAGTGCGATAATCTTTTTGGCCAGTTTGCTTAGAGTTCCGATGGGGCAAAGTGAACACCAGAAGCGCGCCCACACAAACGCCCCGAGTATCAGAGTCGGCCACCCCACAGCCCAACTGAACAGCGCCGCGGGATTCTTCATAGGATCGGCCGGACCCAGGAAGAGCAGCACAAGTAGGATGAAGAAAAAGGGCGTTACCGCGCTCTGAAAAATCGCAGGGAAAAGTGGACTCCTCACCGCTTGCCGTACTGCTTGCAATCTGAGAAGGTTGAATCGTCCTTCGCCCTCGACTCTTTTGAGGTCGAAATAGATATCTTGCGGCTTGAGGACGCCCCCTTCGGATACAAGGACGGCCCTTTTGAGGGTCGTAGAAAGTTCCACATCGTTGCCGGGCCATGAGTAATTAACCAGGGCTTTGAGAGTTTCTTTTGGCAGCCTGGCGATCTCCTTTCGGAGTTCCTGGCAATATTGATTCAGGTAATGTCGAACCAGGCCCGGTATTTCTCGCCGACGGCTCCTCAAAGGCGGAATCACCATCGAGCGATACTTCAGGCCGTGTAATAGCGGATGTCTGCCCTGCGAAATTTCCGCAACCGGCAAGGTAGTGGTTGCAATCAGTCTTATCTGCGCCTGCTGCACGGTCGAACCGTTGCATCTTCGAAAGTTGCCTCCTGTTACTGCCTCCAAAAGTTCTTGTTGCACTTCTGCAGTCAGATGCTCCACCCCCCGAACAAGCAGCGTGCCGTCTTCAGTGAGTTCTATATATCCTGGAGTAGTTTTCCAGCCATCACTCTCGGTCTTCTCTTCCGAGCCAAAGAAAAGACGAATCTGCTCTTGGGTGAGATTGGCATCGCCTTCGTTTCCGTTAGGATTTCCCCCACCAAAAGTTTGGTCCTGGCGAGCCCTCATCAGGTCGAGCAGCAGGAAAACGCTCTTGTATTGGGGACTTATCCTGAATAGAGCATGAGCTAGAACTTCCTTCCCCACGCCGGTCTCCCCAATTATAAGAACGGGACCATCTGAATTAGCAAACACTTCAAGCTTCGCGGAAAGGTGACGGCGAACGTAATCCCCGATCACATAATCCGGGAATATATGCTCTTCCCGGCTTATCAAAGACTGTAAGGCCCGCCTCTTCGCCTTATTTGCAAGGACACTGCGGTCCAGACGCATTATTTTGCGGGCCAAATTCCTTATCAAGGCCACTGTGACGTCGGGATGGTTGTGGACGATTTCTTCGAAATCGCGAGCAGGAACCTCCAATACACTGCAAGGCTCGTTGGCCACTATCTCCGTATTCGCGGGCGACGGATGTCCGGTGAGGAAGCTGATTTCTCCGAACATGTCGCCGGGTCGGAGAACCTCGACAGCCATCTCCTGGTCGTCACCATCTCGGAGCATTACGCCGGCCTCGCCGGCCATTAGCACGCGAATCCGGTCTCCGCTGTCTCCCGGGGCCATTGAAACGTCTCCGGGACTGTATTCCAGCAGCAGACCCTTTTCCTTGACCATGAGTCGAACGTCTTCCGGGAGGCGCTCCAGTGCTTCCAGATCCATCTCACACGGGTAGGGGATTTTCAGCATGTTAAAAGGGTGCAGAAAGGTGCTTGTCTATAAGAATAAGAAATCAGAACAGTTCCAACCTAACTATTGCTGATTATAGCGAGATCGCAGCTCTTTCACAAGATGAGCCGGCAAAGAATTTCCCTCTTTTCACTTTGTGACGCTCATTCGCGTTAAGTTAAGCCAATTTCGTTCCTTTTCGGGAGGTCCATGCAGGCCGAGGGCGATCAAAGTCCCCCTTTTCTAAAGGGGGATTTAGGGGTATTTTAAAGTAGTTATCCTAAAATCCCCCCTGCCCCCCCCTTACGAAAGGGCGGGAACCCCACGTTCCGCGGGGTGGCCGGTCCTACAGTCCCACGTTCGCGGCCATGACGACGGACGAGACCCACGTCCTACGCATCAGTGGTAGGCCCCTTATCCCGCGAGATGCGATGGGGGAGTACTAGGTCAATAAGTTCTCCAACGTCCTCGGCCAAAACCACCTCCAGGCCGTCCGTCACGTCGTTCGGCAAGCTGTTGACATCAACTTCGTTCCGCTTGGGAAACACGACTGCCTTCAAGTTTGCCCTTTGCGCCGCCAAAACCTTTTCACGAATACCGCTGACGCCCAGGATCTTGCCATTGAGGGTGATTTCTCCGCTCATACCCACGCAGCGTCTCGCGGGTCGGGACGTGAGGAGAGAAATAAGTGCCACGGCAATTGTAACTCCCGCGGATGGCCCGTCTTTGGGGACCGCGCCGGCCGGGATGTGGATGTGAATGTCATTTCCGAAAAAGAAACTCAGGATCTATACCGTAGAGATCGGCATGGCTCCGAACATAACTCAATGCCGTCTGGGCGGACTCTTTGAGGATTGCGCCGAGCGAACCAGTCAGAATTAGCTGCCGGCTACCTCTCATCCGGGTAGCCTCCACAAAGATGATCTCCCCACCGAATTCGGTCCAAACAAGGCCGGTGGAGACGCCCACCTGGTCCTCTGCTTCAAGTGCCTCATGTGAAAATTTCCGCGGGCCCAAAAATTCCCCTACGAGGTTCTCATCCACCACGGTGGGGAGGGGACTTTCATTCTGCTTCAAGCAGATGCGGGCCAGTTTCCGGGCGATATTGGCTATTTCACGCTCGAGATTCCGTAGCCCCGCCTCTCGGGTATGGTCCTGAATGATTTTCACGATGGCCGAATCAGTAAAGTGTACACCCTTACCGACCAGGCCGTTGTCCCTCAACTGGCGAGGGATCAAATAATCTTTAGCAATTTCTCTCTTTTCTTTTTCAGTATAGCCGGGAAAGTTAATCACTTCGAGCCGATCCAGGAGAGGCGTGGGGAGGTTTTCAACTACGTTGGCAGTGGCGATAAACATAACGGACGATAGATCGAAAGGCACATCCAGATAATGATCTACAAATTGATGGTTCTGTTCGGGATCCAAAATTTCGAGCAGGACGCACGCAGGGTCTCCTCTGAAATCCTGTCCGATTTTGTCGATCTCGTCCAGCATAAACACGGGATTTTTGAGGGCCAAACGCCTGACTTCGCTCATGATGCGGCCGGGCATGGCCCCGACGTACGTTCTTCGATGGCCTCTTAACTCGGCCTCATCGCGCAGCCCCGCCAGCGAAAATCGTACGAATTTCCGTTCCATCGCGTCGGCAATGGCCTGACCGATAGAGGTTTTTCCCGTTCCGGGGGGGCCTGAGAAGCAGAGGATGGGCCCACGCGTTATTTGTGCGTGCCGTTTCTTCTCAAGTATCCGATTAACGGTGGAGCGCAAGTCATCCAGCTTGAAAGGTTTTGCCAGGTAGTACGCAGCCCCCTTTGTCAACGCGTCCACCGCGGAATCCACAGTGGCATACCCTGTGATCATGATTATGTCGGTGAAGGGCGTCGTTCGTTTTATGGTCTCCAAGAGTTGAAGACCATTCATTTTCTCCATTTTGAGGTCGGTGACAACGAGATCGAACGGTTGACATTCCACCTTTTCCAAAGCTTCGATGCCGTTGCACACGGTTTCTATCTCATGACCTTGCTTAACCAGAACATGCTCGATGTTTTCACGGGCGATCGCTTCATCATCCACCACGAGAATCCGAGATGTCTTTTTATTGCGGAGCGTTCTGACAGCAAGGTACTCGAGTATCCGCTCTTTTACGAGTGCCAAGCCGTAGTGTCGGCTTTGTAGAACGCGCTCGGCCCTTTCGATGTCTAAATTGTCCTCCGTATAACGGTTCCAAGGAAGAGATACGAGGTAATCGAGGTAAGTTGTGCCGATAGAGTATTCCGCTGCAGACGGGTCGGTCTTCTCAAGCCTCTCCAGTTCCTTCCTGGCCACTTCGGCTACATTTTCCGGCAAATGTGCTTTTTCGATCTCGCTTTTGAGGTCGAGAATGTCTTGAGCCACGTGGGGTTGTTGCTCTTCGGTTTTTCTGAAAAAGGCCATTACGAACCTCTCACTGCACCCCAGCCTTAATGACCGAATTATAGAGGGAAAACGGGAACGCCACAACAGGATTGATTTCGAGTTCGCGGCCCAGCATGAATTTTGATTCCCACCCTGCCGAAGACCGGCCGTTGCATTATGTAACGGCTCGCAAAACCCGCGTAATGGGAGTCAATCTCCCGAAATTACGGCTATCGCGCCAGCCTTCTGCAAAAGTGTTACTTAACGCAACATTCGGGGGTTCTTTTGAGGCCTGCACGTTTCAAGTCATTTTTTTCAAAAGCCGGTCACGAAGGCGTGTTATCGATTTGGCACGGTATTTGATGGTCCACAGACAGACGGTAATCCGAACTGTCCCGGAGGTCAACATGGGATTCTGGAGAGAAAAATTTGAAGCCATGGCAATGGCCGTCGCGTTCGCGGAAGCAGGGGAATGGGATACAGCCCGATCTCTCGTGAAAGATACGGGAGCACCGCGAGTGGGAAGGACTGCGAAAACCCGGAAGCGGACGGAAAACAGGCCTAAAAAGAGATTATTCAGACTGTAACGTGCAAGACAGACACCGGTGACGTCGGCTTTTGCGGCACACCATGATTTGTTCGAGCCGGTTGAGTGATAGATTTGAAGTTGGAGGAACATTATGGCGGCAACATATCGCCCTACAAAGAAAAAGCTGGCGCTAAAGACAATTGTCTTTGGCGTCATTACTGCAACACTTTATGCCGTGGCATTTACGCATTCCGACGCGATGCTGCAACTTTTCACGAAGGGTGGATATTATGCGGCCCTTCCGATTGCCACGGTTTTTGTCTTCTCCTTCATTCACGGAACGTTTGCAAGCAATCTCTGGTCAATGCTGGGAATCGAGGCCATAACGAAACAGCCTGCAAAACGTCCGGAAGTCAGACCCGTACCGCGTCCGGCCCAAAGGCCGCGACCTCGTTTGCGCGCAAATTTGTAGTTGCTATCTAATCAGGAGGACATGCCAAATGCACGACTTGGCCTTGGAAGGCATAAAATTCATAGATCTCACTTGGATGAACGTAGCTTTTTTGTTCACGGTGGGATTCATCGGTGGCCTGGTAAGCGGTTTTATAGGATCCGGAGGAGCATTTGTCCTTACTCCGGGCATGATGAGCCTGGGGGTCCCGGCCGCGGTCGCGGTGGCCAGCAATATGTGTCACAAGTTCCCTAAAGCCATGGTCGGAGCGTACAGAAGGTTCAAATATGGCCAGGTGGACTTGAAGCTCGGGATTGTAATGGCTGCTTCAGCGACAGTGGGAGTGCAGGCGGGAATAAAAATTCAAGAGATGATTCTGGCGAAATGGGGAGAGGCCGGCTCAGACCTCTACGTCAGCCTTTCGTTTGTCACCGTGCTTATCGTCGTCGGAGGTTACGTCTTCTATGATGCGTGGAAAACACAAAGATCCGGCGGGGCCGATAAAGTCTCCTCCTTGGCGCTATGGCTCCAGAGGATCAATCTTCCTCCTATGATTCATTTTAAGACAGCAAACCTAAGAATTTCGTTGTGGTTCACCGTTCCGGTGGGATTTGCCACAGGCATGTTGGCTGCGACGATAGCCGTGGGCGGCTTTGTGGGCGTTCCTGGAATGATTTACGTCATCGGCGCTACCGGATTGATCTCTTCTGCAACCGAGCTTGTAATCGCTTTTCTTATGGGACTTGGCGGTTCGATAAAATGGGCCATTCACGGAATGGTGGACATCAGGCTCACGCTTATCATCCTTGCCGGTTCTCTGCTGGGCGTTCAACTTGGGGCCATTGGCACGACTTACGTGAAAGAGCACATGATCAAAGTGGTTATGGGCACGATTATGCTGGTGGTTGCCGTAAGTCGAGCTCTCGCGGTGCCGCAGTATTTGGAGCAACTCGGCCTGATATCAATGTCAAAGTCAACGATAAGTATTCTCGATGTGGCCAGTTTCGTTTCAATGTGTATGGCGCTGGGTGTGGGAGCAATCATCATCCTTGGCAGCATGTGGAAGAGCAAGCGGGCCGCAGCCGAGCAGCTCTATTCAGCTCCGATAGTCTCAGAAGGCTATGAGCATGTTTGATCCGGTCGAGGTCCGGTAAATGGGTAGGCTCGGGGTTGCAAGTCAATTGCAGCCCCTCTTGTTTTTGCATTCACAAACGCCGTCGACTTTCCTGAAATTCCGTGAATATTTATGGTAACCGTTTACCGCCGAGAACGCAGGGACCGCGGAGAATTGTGTTTTTGTAGGCGTTCATGCAAATGATGCGGCAATTCCGATCTGTAACAGTGAGCGAATTTCCGACCGGACTGCACGCACGGCCGACTCAACTAACATGGCAACGAGCAATCTATCTTTCTTACCTGGGTTTGTCCGCGCATTCCGCGTTTTGCGGGACGGTGATCCCGCGTTCCTTCGCGGGATTGATTGCTTGGAGAACGGTCGTAATCATTCACTTACGTGCGGCAAAGGATTGTCATTGAGAGCGGAGCGAAGCAATCTTTTCCTATGAGTCCGTAGATTGCCAGTGGGACGGGCATCTTGCCCGTCATTTCCAATAGACAGGCTGGAAGCCTGTCCCACCATTCACTCCTCGCAATGACGGTACCCGAAGATTCCCCGCATAAGTGAAGGAATACAAACGATCGTCGTTTTCATTTGACAGGCTGTTCTGAACTTTGCTATTTTCAGGAATGAGCGTTCATTCCGAATTGCGGCGAGGGAATTTTGACCGATAAGCGAGAAGCCATTTTACAAGCGGCGATGGAGCTCTTTTCAGAAAGGGGGTTCCACGGGACGCCGGTGCCTATGATCGTGGAAAAGGCCAACGTGAGCACCGGGACCATGTACCGGTACTTCAGGGACAAGGAGGAGTTGGTCAACGTGTTATACCGGCACTGGAAGCTGGAGATGGTAAAAGCCACCATTGAGGGATTGCCTGAAGATTTACCTTTGCGCCAGCTCTTTCACGAGATATGGCATCGGTGGAAGAATTTCGCTCTGGATCATCAAGCCGCCTATTCATTTTTGGAAGCCCACCACCACGCTCCTTACTTGGATGAAGAAAGCTGTGCCCTCACAAACAAGCTGCACAGAAGATACATCGAATTCTTCGAGAGAGGACGCCGGGAACAAATCGTTAAAGATGTGGCGCCGGAAATGTTGGTGGCCGTGGTGGCAGGAATCATGATCGAAATCATGAAGGAACATTGGGCCGGCTGGTTCGAGTTGACCCCCGATACAGTCGCTCAGGCGGAGGAAATTTGCTGGGAAGCGGTACGGAGGTGATGCGGGGAGAATTTTCTTTGCTACCGTTGGGAATGAACGCTCATTCCAGTTGCCCTTTTCGCATGGAGATCCCGTAAACAATCTTTTTGGCTTGCAGCGTGCTTTCATAGTCCAGTCATTTATGACAAGAACCCACGTAATTCGGTAGCAGAACCAAAAAGCAACAACCGGTCCGAAATAACCAATTCAAGGAGGCGCTTATGGATAGCCAAGTTTATGCCGTTAAATGCGCTGATTACTCTCAAGCCGCAGAAAAGACGGCTGAGCTTTTGAGCATGGTAGGCGGCATTGGGGCCTTTGTCTCAACAGGCGAGAAGATCGCTCTCAAGGTAAATCTTTTGTTGGCCGCCCGACCTGAACAAGCGGTGACTACTCATCCCGCGATCGTTTCAGCAGTTGCGGTTGCGGCCAAAAGCCAAGGAGCGGCCCCGTTCATAGTGGACAGCCCGGGCAGCGGCTACCGCTACGAAGAGAAGGTCCTGATGAAGACCTACAGGACTACCGGCATGGAAGATGCGGCCCGGGAGGCCGGCATTGAACTGAATCTCGACTGTTCCCACCGAGAGGTCCCTTTTCCCAACGGGAAGCTGATTAAGCGATTTGAAGTCATCAGCCCGGTAGTGGATGCGGACGGTGTGATCAATTTGTGCAAACTTAAGACCCATTTGTTCACTTACATGACCGGGGCAGTCAAAAACCATTTCGGGGTCATTCCCGGTCTGGCCAAACCGGGATATCACGCGAAACTCCGCGATACCGGCCGTTTCGCGGCTATGCTACTCGACCTAACCGACCTGGTGTCGGCGCGGCTATTCATTATGGATGCAGTGACGGCCATGGAAGGGGACGGCCCCCATGCCGGCGATCCCCGTCAGGTGGGATTGATCCTGGCTTCTACAAATGCGGTGGCCCTGGATACAGTGGGCGGGGAAATCATCGGGCTGGCCAGGGAGGACAATCCGGTCTTAATGGAAGCGGAACGAAGAGGGCTTGGTCCTAACAGGTTAGAAGATGTTGAATTAGTCGGGCTGGACAAAGAGCAGCTCCGAATCCCGAACTTCAAGACACCGGCAAGCTATTACGGTGGAATGGGTATGGGCAGGATACCCCTGCACCTTCGGTTGTTATCTCCATTGTTCAACGGGATGTCGGTGAAGCCTCAGGTTCAGAAGAAGAAATGCATCGGCTGCGGTGTGTGCGCCGAAGCCTGTCCCATGCAGGCCATCGCCGTGATTGAAAATAAAAATGCTCAAATCGACGACAATGCGTGCATCCGATGCTACTGCTGCCACGAAATGTGTCCTGAAAAGGCTATCGAACTCAAACAAAGCATGCTGTACCGGATGATAAAACCAGCCGGAACGGTGTGATCCGTTCCGCTAACAAATTGCGACTGAGATTAATTGTGAGGTGACTATTCACCGAGCAATCAAAATTTACCGCAGAGTGCGCCGAGAACGCGGAGGAAGAAATAGCTGGTTCAGCGTCATGTGAGTTACCGCGCGAATAGCTCGGTCGAAATTGCCTTGACTGTCGCTGGCCGGATTTGCCGTGCCCCATCGGACAGGCGTGCACCGAAAACAGAATTCTCCGCGGTCTCTGCGTTCTCCGCGGTGAACCGCTGTATTGTGAGATTCTATTCGAGCCCGTGCCTCTTGATCTTGCGCCACAGAGATACTCGGTCTATGCTCAAGATTTCAGCCGCCAAGGTCTTGTTTCCCCCCGTTTCCGCCAACACCCTCTTGATATAATCGATTTCCTGTTCCTCAAGCGTTGGCAGCTTTCCATCCTTTCTTCGGAAAGTCTTGATTTTGAATTCTCTGATGTCTTCCGGCAAGTGATCGATTTCGATTACACTATCCATTGCCAGCGCCATGCCGCGTTCTATAATATTCTCCAGTTCCCTGACATTTCCCGGAAAATCGTAATCTTTAAGGATATTCATCACTTCAGGTGACATGGAAGGCGTGTTTCGCCCCATCAGCTTCGAATGTTTTTCGAGAAAGTGCTGGGCCAGCAATGGGATATCGTTCTTTCGGGCGGCAAGCGGCGGCAGATCGAGCGAAACCACGTTCAACCGATAGTACAGATCCTTGCGAAATTCATTTGTGTGAACCGCTTCCTGAACGTTCCTATTCGTGGCGGCAACAAATCGCACATTCACGGTTATTGTACGAGTCCCGCCTACTCTCATCATCTGTCTCTCCTGAATGACCCTGAGGAGCTTCACCTGCATGTTCGTGGACATTTCGGTGATCTCGTCAAGGAACAGAGTCCCCCCGCTTGCCAACTCTATGATGCCGGACTTGCCCGAATCGGCCCCTGTGTATGCGCCCTTTTCGTGGCCGAATAGTTCGTTTGTGAGCAACTCTTCGCCGAACACCCCGCAATTTACGGCCATCCATGGCCCGGAACCACGTTTGCTGTGCTCGTGTATGAACCTCGCCAGAAGCTCCTTGCCGGTGCCGGATTCGCCACTTATGAGAACGTTACAGTCCGTGAGAGCAACTTGGCGGGCAGTATTCAGAATCCGTAACATTGCCGGGTCTTTGGTAATGATTCTTACTATGCCTGCATCCTTAAACTTCTTCAGATCTTCCTTAAGCTGAATGTTTTCCTGTCTCAATCTAATCTTCTCAAGTGCTTCGGATACGACCTTGCGAACAGCGTCGATGCGATAAGGCTTGGAAACATAATGGTACGCACCCTTCTTCATAGCTTCAATGGCTGAATCGACCGTAGCGTACCCAGTGATCATGATCACCTCACATGAGGGATTGAGCTTTCGGCTCTCTTCCAGGATCTTCATGCCGTCAACTTTTTCCATCCTAAGATCCGTCAGCACCACATCAAACCCGCCGCTCCTTGCCAGGTCCAATCCCTTGGGGCCCGTATCCGCGGTAACGATGTCATAACCCTGCTTTTTGAGTATGTGCTCGAGGTTCATCAACGCCATCTCTTCGTCGTCGATCAGGAGTAGTCGTGGAGGATTGTTCATTCCGGCGGCTCCTTGGCTGGCAACTTTATGGTAAACGAGGTTCCCAGGCCGGGGGTGCTCTTGACTTTGATCCGGCCGTTGTGCCTGACGATAATGTCGTGGGTGATGAAGAGTCCTAAACCCGTGCCCTTTCCTACATCCTTGGTTGTGAAAAAGGGGTCGAAAATCTTCGGCAAATCCTCTTCACGAATGCCTGCTCCCGTGTCCCGTATGACCATCGTGACCGTCTCGTCGTGTGACTCGTCCGCCCGGATCCTCACTTCTCCTTCCGTTCCACAGGCCTCGATGGCATTGGCTATCAGGTTCATAAAGGCTTGCTGGATCCTCTGTTTGTCAGCGAAAATCGTCACGTGAGGAGGAATCTCGGAGAGCACCTCTACACCGGTTGGAATCTGCCCGTGCAGAAGTCCCAAGGTACTCTCAACGATTTGCTTCAGGTTTAGAGATTCTTTGAAGAATTCTTTATTTCGAGAAAACTCCAGCAGATTTAGGACAATGCCGCGGGCTTTATCGACCTGTTCCACAACCTTTCTTAGTACCTTCTTATGAAACTCCTTGTCGCCGTCATCAAGTTCTTCCAGAAGGATTTCGCAGGAAGACGAAATGTTCGAGAGGGGATTGTTTACCTCGTGGGCTACTCCCGCCAGCATTGTGCCGAGAGAGGCAAGCTTCTTGGATTGAACCAATTGCTCCTCTCTCGTCTTCAACTGAACCGCCATTCGGTTGAAAGAATTGAAAATATCCCGAATTTCCTTTTCAGGTGGTAAATTCTCAATGGGTGTGAATCGGCCCCGGGCTATGTTATGCGTGCTCTCCTCCAATAACCTCAGGGGCTTCATGACCTTAGCAAACACGAAGCTCCCGACCGCGATCAGACCGATCCCGACGAGGGCAAAAACCAGTAGCTGCAGCCTGACAGTCGTTCCCATGATCTGTTTGATGGATTCTCGCTTGCGTTGGGCCACTTTTTTTGCAAAATCCGATATAGAGGAGCCTGCCTTTCGTATCCTGGTCTCAAATTCGGCCCTGCCCTGCGAGCCTGGAAGACACTTGTCGGCTAAAGCAGGGTTCAAACAATCCGATGCCAACTGTTCATATTCTCGGAGATCCCCCTTAAAACGCGCCTCCTTTTGCGAGGAGGACAGGCCGTGTATCTTCGCGGCATTCTTGTTCAGAAGTTTCCGGACCCGGCTGAGATGGTACAAGGCTGTGTTTAAAGATCGTTGATCGCCATATAGAAAATAGTTCTTTTCGAAGCGACGAATCTCCAGCACCGATTCTTCCAGTTTGCTGACATCTTCAAGATAGCCGATCTTTTCCTCAAGCTGATGCATAAAATAGTAGGATCCGAGAAGGCCAACGGACATAAACAGATAAAGTGCCGCCACAGCGATGATGACTTTGTGCCTGATGCTCAGCCTGTTACTAAGCATGTTAATGGGCATTGATTATCCTCGGGCCGGCCTGCCGTGCAGGCCGGACTAAGATGCCCCAAGTATAGGGCAATATCCGTTCCATCTCGTGAGGCTCACCACCCGAGGCTAACATTCTTTTAATATTAGCATTATCAATGTTAAACTTCGTCGTGTTATGTGATGACACATCCTTACCGTCAAAGGCGTGTTGCATTATGCAACAATATCGCTGCTTACTGGACTGATCCGGTAAATTTGGGTATATTTTCTTTAAGACAGCGCGTCAAGCAATACGTTGCGTAACGCAACACTTTTCTCTCGGCTCGCAGCGTAAGATCGAAAAGAAAATCGTCGGCCGTAGCTAGAATCTGCAGATAACGCAAGCCTTCAGCGGTTCGCTCCCGCAGAAGACGGCGCAATCAATTGACACTTTTTCCGAATGATCTCTTCAGAGATATGCGGCGGAGCGAGCCCATGACGCTGGACGAGCTTTGGCGACCGGAAAGGTTGACGTTTCCCGAGGTCGTTGTTGCACAATGCAACGCTCAGTCGGACTGTGCAAGATCATGTACCCTTTGCAAGCCTCCAACAATGAATCATGGAGTCGACCTGTTGCGACAACCTGTGGAGCGTTTACCATTGCCCAATTCTGGAGATACAGCGGATGGGTTGTCGAATGCTTGCTCTATTCCAGGGCCGGACGGTCATTATCAATTTTGGCATTTAAGTTGCATCCTAAGAGAAGAAGGAGGTTGCCATGAAAAAGACCAAGAAAAAAATTACCTCCATGCTGAATGCTATCACATCTTCGGGCTCGACGGGCGGTGAGAGCCCCGACGAACCGACTCGCGATAGACCCGGATCCGGACAGTCCGGTGAGTCAGGCTCCGCAAACCAAGCGGTTCCGACCAAATCGAGACTCCAGAGTTTTCGCGAACGTTTGCAGAAGCAGATGGCAGCAATTGCTTACGCAGAGGTTGGCGAGTTTCAGACAGCCACAGAACTCGCAGCGACTTCGGAACCATCCAAAACCGTCCTTCTCGTTATCGAGGGCGAGTCTCCGGATCCCGCGCCGTTCGCCTACGCGTTGAATTTATGCAAGCGAACAAACGCGGAACTGGACGTCCTTCAGGTGATCGAACAATCGCGGGAAGGTGAAGACTATGAGCTATTAAGTCACAAGATGATGGAAGGCTCTCGTAATATTGTGGCTCTTGTCCGACAATTGGAAGAGGATGACATCCCGTTCAAAGTGACCATAAGACTTGGCGACGCAAGCCAGAAGCTGTTCAATTATGCTAAGCGGCACAAGGATGTCGCAATGGTGATATTCGATTCGCCTAGACTACGAAAAGAGACTGAGAAGAGCCAGGCATGGGTAAAGGTCCTTGAAAGCATTTCCCACCAACTCTCTATTCCACTTATAACTGTGCTGGAAAAACAGGCCGTGCCTCTGCCTGTGCGAGGGTGAGCTAATTCTCTGCCGCCGGTGACGCTTTCATTCTTGAGCGGTCCACCCACGGTAATTTTACCGTTTCTGTTGAGATCGGCGGCTTCCCGCCGCAACAGGCGGGCTGATCATGGGCAACCGAGTCACATCTCCTCAATTTTGATGGCCTGTTCAGGGCATACAACCACGCATGAATCGCATTTCGTACAGTCCCCAGGTTTGGCCACTCGCACTCCTTCAGCGTCCATATCAAACACGTCCTCAGGGCATATTCTGAAACAGTCACCGTGGTTCTTGCATTTGCTCGCATCTATTTTTGGAAAGTACATATCCTCTAATCAGCTACCTGACGCAGTTTGGTAACCGGCTTGCGACTTTTAGATCTCTCCCAAAGCCAGTCCGAGACGAGGGGAGGTAAGTTCTTCTGCGTCTTGGACGAAACATATATTCCGATGTGCCCTACAGGGAAAGCGGTTGTGGTAACGTCCCTGCTGCCCACGTACTTCTCTAACGGCCTCGAAGAGGACGGCGGGACAAGATGATCCTGCTCTGCATAGATGTTCAAGATAGGCTGCGTGATCTTTTTGAGATCAACTTTGCGATTACTAATTTCGAGTTCGCCTTTGACCAACTTGTTCCCCTGATAAAGGTCCTTCACGAACTTTTTCCATGTTGCTCCAGCCTGATCCGGGCTGTCAAAAATCCATCTTTCCATCCTCAGGAATGATTCCACATTCTTTGGATTGTCCATTGATTCCAAAAAGTTAACGTACTTATCCATCATAAGTGAAAATGGTTTCAGCATCAGGAATCCTACATTGAGAAAATCACCGGGTATATTCCCGAGAGTATCAGCCATAAGATCCGCATTGAGGTAGCGGGCCCAAAGGTTTAGAAGCCCGTCGTCCGCCGAAAAATCTATCGGGGCCACCATGAGCACGAGATTGCGGATCTTTTCAGGATAAAGCGCGGTGAAAATGGCAGACAGTGTCCCGCCTTGACAGACACCCAGAAGATTGATGGCCGGCACCCCAGTCCGCTCCCTGACGAAATCCACAGCATCGGACAAATAGACGTCAATGTAGTCGTCAAATTCGACGAACCGGTCCATTTTCCCGGCATATCCCCAATCAATCATGTAGATGTCCATGCCCAGATTCAGGAGATTTTTTATGAGGCTGCGATCGGGCTGCAAGTCCATCATGTACTGGCGGTTGACCAGTGCGTAACAGATCAGCAAAGGAACGGGGCAGACTGTATCGCTCGTGGGTTCGTAATGATAGACCGTCATCTTGTCTTCTTGAAACACGGGGGTCTTTTCGGTAGCTTCGCCATTAATTTCTCCGGTTGCGATCAAGTTGTTGAGTCCTCGTGCCATTTTCTCAGTTGTTTCAATCCAGCGTGCGGCAAATCTTCCTGCAAGCTGCTCGTCAAATGTTTTCATGACACAATCTCCTTGGCGCGGTTGTCTACAATTTTTTGCTTCAAAGTTTTCAATTCCAGCTCGAGAGTGCGGATCCTTTTCTTCATGTGATAGACCGCTTCGTACACTTCGTCCATGTCCTTCTTGCTGGGAATATTCCAGAAAGAGAGCCCGTCCGCTGTGACCGTGTCCATTTTCTTTTTGGCATCAAGGCCTCTGTGGACCGTGTTGGCTAATGTTTGGCAGAAAGTCTCGGATCTGAAGAGATCGATGAACGCGTCCTCGTTATTGGAAACCCAAATCTTATAGAATAGCTGATAGGTTTCAGGAGTGACCTCTTTTATGTCCATCTTAACAATATGGTCCACCACGTTATCCATAGCGGTTCTTGCGGCGGCGAGCACCTGCTCTTGAAAAACCGGCAGTGTATTCAAGAATCTGATTTGAGCGTCTAGGGCCTTTTTTGTCCGCTCCTCGTATTCGCGAGTCAAACCCAGTCCCGGCAAACGAAAGAGCTTGCCCACTGTTTTTTCATAGGTTTCAGTCCAAAGAGAGAATAGATTTTTACCTGTCCCCGCGGTGCCTGGAAAGCTCCATCCCAAAGACGCAGCCATGTCGCCGAATTGCGGCATCGGGCTGTCTCGTAAGCCCGCGAAATTTTCCATGAATGAACGCCACGGTTGCATTGCGCGCTCAATTTCACTGGCAGCAGGAACTCCAAACATCTCGCGTACCAATTTCTCGTGGGCTTGTGCCCATTTGTCCTTCATTCCTTTCAGGGTGCCCGGGTCGGCGGCATGCTTCACTAATTCGGGCAGGTCCTGTGCTGCCAGATTAACCAACTCTTGAAATTTCAGAGCGATGGAACTTGAATCAACAATTTTTGCAAATGTTGAGGGGTTGATCCAGTTCAGCATGAGCTTCTGATAATTATTATAAACATTTTGTACACCCGCGCCTTTGACAGCCTCACTCCATGCCGTTGCCAGTCGAGCGGAAGATTCCGACATATTCTTGACAAATTCTTCCTGCATCTTTGTAACATTTGCTGTTTGCATTTGCATTACCCCACTTTTAATTGTCTTGGAAAAGGTTATGCTGATGATTCTCGATATATGCAGACACTGCAATTTGGTCGCAAAATAATTACCGCGACTCAATCCACGTTTTCGACGAGAACCACGGATTCTCCGGTGAGGATCAATTCACCCTTTTGATTTTCGCAATTGGTTTCCAGCGTGATGATAGGCTTGTCTTGCCGTACTTGGAGGACCTTCACCTTAGCCGTCAAAGTGTCGCCGGGAAACACAGGGGCCCGAAACTTCACGGTTTGGCTAAGATATATGGTCCCGGGACCAGGGAGCTTTGTCCCCAAAACCGCAGAAATGAGAGACAGGCCCCACATGCCGTGTGCGATCCGCCGCCCAAAGCGCGTCTTTTTGGCGAAATCCGGGTCCACATGGACCGGATTCATGTCCCCGACCAGTTTTGCAAATTGTTCTATGTCGCTTTGGGTCACGGTCTTTGCAAGTGTGGCCGTGTCGCCTTCTTTAGGTATCATATCTTCTCTCCCCGACTTCAATTAAGAAAACCGGCATCAACCAAGCAAGTGTCGTGGTATCAAATTTCAAAGGAATCCGCCGGGTCGCCCGGTGCCAAGGATCGGCCCGACTAATATTTCCAATTTGTAAATCGCTGCCGGCGGTTTATGGGGGTCGCAACAGGAGGCGCCGGGGGTGAAAAATTGTTTCCCGGCGCTCATGTCCAAGGTCAGGCCTGGGGGTGAGAGGCCCCTTCTTTAAGAAAATTTGCCAAGTTGCCGAAAAACTCTCGCGTCTTCTGTTCCTGATTCTGCTGAACGCTCTTTAATTCTTCCCAGTTTTGTCGAATTTGCTTCTCCATTGCCTGGCGATAGCTTCTGGTTTCCTTCAGAGACTTCAACAACATCTCCAGGCTTTGATCCATCATCTGGTTCCAACTCGATACACTCATCTGGTAACCGGACCGCATCATCTCCATCCACGGATTAACATTTTCACCCATCGCAAACCCAGGGCCCGGCCAAGGCATATCCGAGACCGCCTTGCGCCAGTAATCCATAATCTCCGTGTTCATCTTCGTCATTTGCTCGTAGGCATCAAGTAATTGATTCATTTTCTTCTCCTTGGTTCAAAAGTTAAGTCAATTGAAAGAGTTTGTGGCGAATAAAGTTTTAAGCCAATCTGTAATAGCTCTTTCTTCCAGCAAGAATTCTATGGACCCCTGAGGATTAAATATATCCCAGTCCGGCAATGATTGTCAACACTGGCCATTCGCACTTTCAGTCATCTGAACGCCAAATCCCCACCGGGCGTTTCGGGTGCAAGTGGGTTCCAAGCGGCCCTGGAGACCGGGTCAGCGCGTCGGAGGACCCGGTTGCAGCACCAAGTTCAGGAGAGCCTTTTCACGGGACATGGCTTCATCCAAGTCCAGATGAAACCGCACCGGACCTCGTTGACCGTTGGGTAATCTCTTGTGCAGGGCATACTCAGAATCCGGATCCGACCAGGTAGTAAATATGGCCGCGTGTCCTTTCGGGAGCTCGGTAACCTCCGCTTCCACGAAATCCAGCGGAGCC
This sequence comes from uncultured delta proteobacterium, assembly GCA_963789265.1. GTDB lineage: Bacteria > Desulfobacterota > Desulfomonilia > Desulfomonilales > Desulfomonilaceae > CAWBBA01. The sequence continues at coordinate 538,463 of CAWBKB010000003.1, forward strand.
AAAGCGGAGGGCGGTTCCACAAGTTTGTCGTCTCTACCATAGCAAATCAGCAACTTGATACCTTTTTCCCTAATGTACTTTAAATTAAGTCGCCGTCCGAACAACTTGAAAGGCAAATCGCCATCGGCGGAAATGGGAACTGTGTACCAAAGTCTACTCAATTCGGTAATGGCTATAGGCAAGTCGGTTCGATCGTACACCAGCCAGTGGTTGATGGCTGCCGCGGTTTTGCCGATACCCTTAACCCCATCCCGCACATTTTCCTCGAATGCATCTATGTCGCTGTAATATGTGTATAGCGGAGCCTCCTTTTCGATGCTCTTCAATTTATAGACCCAGCTCATGATTTTGCCATCTATCACGCGATTTCCATTAGGCAGTGTCTTGGTGGCGTAGGCCAGGCTCCGGAATCTTGGGACCACTTCATCGAGGTAATGTTTCAGCCCTTCGCTTTTCGTACCGTCTATCGGTGAGTTGCTGGTGATCAGCGCGTCCACCAAGCCTTCAAGCTCACCTGACAGCAAAGCGGTCAGCAAATTGAAGCCTCCCTGACATGCACCGTTGAGTGTCACTTTCTTGCCGTGGCGCCCAACTATGACTTCACTAAATCGCCGTGTGTCCAAAACATCGTCTTCGCCGGTCATCACTTGCACTCCAGGGTAAGTATCAATTTCTTTGATTATCCTGACGTACGTGGGGATGCCCTGGTTGGCGAACGTGTGCACGTAGCTCTTTCGTTCGCCTGGAAGGAATGCAAGAATATTTGGTCCCAAAACGTAGGGATGCGCAATAAGGATAGGCTTTACCTCGGGACGGACCCTGACGTTCGGCTCCGTCGGGAGTACCTGGTAAAGGCTCATCCTTTCAGTCTCATCGACCAGCGTGTATCTTCCGTTGTCAAAATGGAAGCCAAACTCTTTTTCGATGTCCGCGATCGCCTCGGGATAGTCCGTGAGGAGTCTCTCGAGCGCCTCGGCCTCTTTGGCCATGTACTCGTCCACGGTTTCCCCGTGTCGGCCCTCCACTGTGTTGATGAAGGCAAATGCGAATCGCTGGAACTCACGCAAGTGGTATCCGAGGGCCTTGTTCACAGAGCTTTGCCATGCGGTACCGGAAAGCATTAAATTAAAGGCCAAGAGTTCCGCGTAATCGCGGACGTTTTCAAAAGTGCTTTCCCGAAATATTCTGGTCTCTTCGTCCCTGAAAGACCTTGAGGCCAAGAAAAAGGGCTCGAGAAAAGCGTTGCCGTACCGGAACATACCGGTCCAGTAAAACGCAGCTATTCTCATGCCGTTTAGAGTTGCCGACCATGCTTTGAGTGGCATTGTCCAAAAATTCATAAACAGATTTTCGTTTGCTATGGACTTTTCCATCCGAATTCCTCCACGCGGCCCGTTCGCCATCATTGCCCCCAGCCGCAACCAGCTTGTTAGGTAAGAATTCTTTCTACGTTTTTGTAATTCGTGCACCGCACTTCGATGCAAAAACAATCGCGTTGGCCCCTCCCCCGTTCCCTTAATACGGACAAGATTTTTTGCGAAAAGTTTCTTTGCAACGAGCTAGCTGGTGATTATCGGACACCGCCAGGAAGTCAGGATCGAAGAACTCCTTCGCACGCCGCCATCACTTCACTTAAAACGAGTGCCTTGACCGAAATTTCAGCAAACTTTTAACGAAGACAGGCAAATTTCGTCAAATTAAGCAGGAAGTCGACGAAGAGGCAACTTGAAAATTCGGACCCTCTAGCGGTCCTCCTAGATACTTTCGGTGTACAAAACCTTGGACGGTGAGAATATGAGCCGTCAAAAGACACGTACTTCGGAAAGAAGAAGGAATACGGTCGATGAGAAGTATAACAGTCCTTGCAGCAGTCGCTTTCGCGGCTTTTGTAGTGGTAATGGGCCATGCCGGTCCCGCTTACTCCGCACAGTCCACGGTAGCCGTGAGCAATTTGGGGACGGCCGTGGACACAGTTGTCGGCACTCAAAGCACAGTGCCGGCTCAACAGGTCAGGGGTGCGATGCGCGGCGGAGGTGGCATGCACTTCGGTGGCGCTCGCATGAGAGGCTTCCGCTCAGGCGGTTTCCGATCTTTCCATGCTGCTCGATTCAATCGGTTCAATCGGTTCAATCGATTTCATCGGTTCCGCTTCAGACACCGTCGTTTCTTTAGACCATTCGTCTTCGGTTCGGTTGCTGCACCGTATTACAGCAGTTATTACAATGACTGCGTTTGGGATGGGTACCAATGGGTATGCGGCGATGACCTCTATTGATCGGAGGATCAATCTGTCTGATATGGGATGTGAGGTCGAGTGAGCAGTAGATGGAAGTATCGGTTAGGCAGCACCGGTGGTTGGGAAAGTAATCTGTTACTTGGTCACGGTTTGTTTTGCAGGTCAAGTTCGCAAAACTAATTGTCGTTTGGCCCACATCTTCCTGCCTTTTAGGGAGCAGAACGTGGGTCATGGAGTACGAGACGTAGCAATAGAAAGAGATTCACTGGTGTTGGATGCAACCAACCGCTGGTTCCAATGTCTGCTACTTTAGCATAGGTACAATTTCTTATGTAATCAATTAAGCTGCTGTGAGGGCTTTTTCCCATCAGCGAGGGGGAAGTCCACTACAAATTCCGAACCGCTATTGTGGGTACAATCCGCAATGGATTTGCAGTGTTCGCAATACTCCACGTCGCCAGGCGATCTCGTCCCAAAATCGTCGAGGAGCGGACACCGCTGACTCTTGAAGGACAGCTTGAAGCCGTAAAGCTCGGAAAACATCCTGATGCGCAACAGGTCGATCCCCTTGCCGCCCGCATTGAAGGAGTACGGTCGCCTACTGGAATAACTATCGGTCTCCTGAACCGGATAGAAACCTTCAAAGATCAATTCCTTATCCTTTTCCGGAATTCCTATGCCCGTGTCTTTGACCGTGAAGATATACCTATCCCCCTTCACGCGGCCTGTTACGCTGACAACTCCGTGGTCCGGAGTGGCCTCGACAGCATTGCGAATCAGTCCCTCCATTATTGCGTGCAGCACGTGTCCGGGAATCAACAATTCCGCATGATTTTCAAGGTAAAAATTCAGATTAACCTTTCGGCCCTCATGTTCCGTTTTCGAAAGTATATAATCATAAACCTTAGCACCGAATGCCTTAACGTTGATGCGTTCCGGCTCGTCCTGCCTCGTGGGAAAGGTCTTCTCCAGCCACTTGTGAATCACCGACGTGGCCTGTTTAATCTCGGGCGTCCATTCTGTCTGGACTTCCATCAGGTCCAAGGCTGCCTGCAGGAAGCCTGTAATATAGCGTCGCTCCCATGAATAACCGGTCATCAGGATACTTTCCACCTGAGATTCCAGCCTGTTGAGGCTCTGGACATGTCTGTTCATTCGTGCCAGCGCACGATCGAAATCCGTTAGACCCATGCCGTTGAGCCTCTTTTCCATCGTGACGAGCGTGCCTCTTATAATTGCAAGTGGAGTTCTCAGCTCATGGGATAGATGGTTCAAGATCTTGGATTTGACACGGTTCAGGTCCTCCAATTCCCGATAGGAATTCATCAACTCGTCGAAAAACGTGGCATTCTCAAGGGCCAACGCCACAACTCCGGCCAAAGACGACAGCACCTGAACGTCTTCTTCGGTGAAATCGCTGTCTTTCTTGTTGATTACTACCAGAGCGCCGATTGTTTTTTCGCGGGTATTAAGCGGGACAATGATCTCATTGCGGATAACAAAACCGGTTCGGGTCTCAAACGGCTTAAAAAATTGCGGGTTGTGTATCGGATTGTTAACCATGGCAGGTTCGCCGGTTTGGAAGACCTGGCCGCTTATGCTCTTGTCCAATGGCAACCGTAAGTCTGAGCTGTGTGGAGGGATCAGGCCCTTATCATCTTGAACTTCACGCCAATAGAGGTCTCCTCGGCTCTCGTCGTACAAGAGAAGCCCCGCGGCTTCTGTACCTAAGGCGGTCCTGAGTTCGGTTACCACGACAGAAAGAAGATGGTCCAGATCCAGTGTTGTTGTAAGAGCCATACTGGACCGGTACAGCATCTCCAGGTCATCCCGTGATTTTTGCAGCTTTTTGTAAACTGTAGCGTTTTCTATGGCCAAAGCAATGCTACCCGCCATCGAACTCGCAAGGGCCTCATCCTGTTCCGTAAAATCTCCGCCGATCTTATTCATGACCATAAGTACACCAATGGTCTTCTCGCGGCCGTCAAGAGGCACCTGCAATGTTTTGCGGTTAGAGGCGTCAGTATAACCCGGCAGGCGATAGTACATTTCTCTTGTGTTTAGGGGAACTTGAAGGACGTTGCGAATATTAAAGCCGCTCTTTCGCGTCATTTCCGGATAGTAGCGGGGATCCTTGGAGGTATCGTTTACTCTGGCCGGCTTGTTATGCCGGAACACCCAGCCTGCGATGCTTCCCTCCAGCGGCAGCCTCAAGTCTTCGGATTGAGGTGCGAGAATATGCCTCGCATCGCGAATCTGCCGCCAGTATAGATCCCCATGACGTTCGTCATAGAGGAGCACACCCGCGCCTTCGCTAAGCAACGCCTTGTTCACCTCATCGATGACGATAGCCAACAGCTTATCCAGATCCATTGTGGAGGCAAGGGCCTGGGAAATGTTGCAGAGGATGGACAGGTCGAAAAGTTCGTGGTCCTCCATGTCCATGGCGTTGTCGATCAGGTCGCCGGCTATCTTCTCCAATTCCTTGACTCTTCGTTCCAATTCCTCGTATGTCGGCTTCGCCATAAATAGCCCTCCACTCTCTATTCGGAGAGAGTTCACCCCATTCAGTCGGTCGATGCCTGGATCGCGGCTCGGCATATATCTCGAAAGTTGTTCACGCCGGTGAAGAATTCCCGCATCATGATTACCCACAGATAACGGCCTTTCCGTGTGAGCCGGATAATCCCATGGTCATTGACGAGCGCTCCGGCAAGACGGAAGAGGAATATCTCCTTCCCTAAGGTCTTCATGAACTCTCCGTGGAATTTATCTTCCTCCTTTTCGATGTCAAGGGAAGTGCCGAACAGCTTCATCATAAAATCGTAGCGTACGCGCTCCTTTCTCGAGAAATCTCTCTTCGCGAGAATCGGCCATTCCCCTTTTTGCACAAACGTCAAATAATGGGGCACAGAAAAGGTATTTGCAAAGCAGGCTCCATTGACGTAGCCGAACGATCCGCTGCCGGCACCCACGTATTCGCCGTAATCAACGATGTACTCGTCAATCATGCTTTTCTTTCTGGAAAAACACCAGGCGGTTCCCCAGGTGTAATCGACTTCCAGCATCTCCACGATTCTGTTGTAGAAGATCTTTTCCTGACGATAGCTTATGGAACCGAATCGCCTTGCCAGCTCGGCGCGCGTAATGTCCGATACCATGAGCGGATAGAAAGTCACTTGATCGGCCTCGATGTTCTTTATGACCTCCAAGTCCCTCTCCAGCATCGATTCTGTCTGAGTTGGAAAATTGAAGATCATGTCCACGTTCAGAGTGTCGAACGTGCCCGCATATTTTACCAGTCTCTCTTGAATCTGGATTCCGCTGCCGTATTTGTGGTACCGCTCCATCTGTTTGAGCAAATCGTCCTGAAAGCTCTGAACACCCACTGAAAGCCTGTTTACTCCTCCATCTTTTAGTATTGTCACAATTTCGTCGGTCAAATGATTCGGGTTGGTCTCGAGAGAAATCTCTTTGATGCTGAATTTCTTCCGTAGTTCCTCAAGGAGGCCGCCGACCTCCCGAGGCAACACGGTGGGGGTTCCTCCTCCGACATACACAGACGAAAAATCGAAACCGATCTCATGGTACATTTCGATTTCTCTAAGAAGGGCATTGAAATATTTGCGAGCCAAATCCTTATCCAGGGGGAAGCGATTAAACGAGCAGTACGGGCACAGTTCCTCGCAGAAGGGTACGTGCACGTAGAGAAGGTACTTGGTATCCTTCCTTGGGCGAGGAGGCCGGATGCGCTCAAAATCGGTCAGACGCAAGACATTCGCATACTGCCGTTTCAGGTAGGTGGTGAGTAGACCTTCTACGATCATATTAGAGGCGCTCCCTCTATTGCCTTCACGCTGGTTTGGTTTGATTTAACATAGATAAAATGTAACATTTTGCCATACGAAGCAACCATTCGGTGACTTGATACCCTGAAGCACACCATACCAATCTTGGCCGCCACCGGCAAACAGTCATCGCAAGAATCGGCCCCGGTCATCATACCAGACGGAAGCTCTATAAACCGGCTTTTGGGGAAAGATCCACAGCAACAGAATCCCTAGCACAAATCCTCCCATATGGGCCCAATAGGCCACGCCTCCCGCCTGGTGGTGCGCTGTCAATTGGGAAGTCCCGCTAAGAAATTGAAAAGCGAACCATACAATCAAGAAGAGGAACGCGGGAAACTCGACGATTTTGATAAAGATGAAGATAATTAGGAGCGTGGTCACCCGGGCGTTGGGGTAGCTCACGAGATAAGCCCCCAAAACACCCGAGATTGCACCACTTGCCCCCACCATGGGCAATCTTGAGCCGGCGCTGAATGTGACCTGGGCCAGGCCGGCCCCGATTCCGCACAGCAAGTAGAACAGCAGGAACGTGAAGTGACCGAGGCGCTCTTCGACATTGTCTCCGAAAATCCAGAGAAACCACATATTGCCGATAATATGGAGCCATCCGCCGTGTATGAATAGCGAAGCGACCATAGGTACAACAGCGTTGTCGAGGAATCCGCCCTTAAATCTGTAGAATTCCATAAAACGCAAGGGGATGAGGCCGTATTCCACAATAAATCGGTCGAGGCGTTCCCCCCCCAACGAGACCTCGTAAAACCAGACAAAGGCGTTTATGGCAATTATCGCAATGGTGACAAGAGGCAACGTTCGGGAAGGAATGCTGTCTCGCAGCGGAATCATAGAATGGCTCCTCTAGCGTAGGCCAATTAGTGCATACGGGCGCTACGTTCGGCCGCCATGCCTCATATCGCCCTCAGCCAATTTCAATTTCCTCTCTGGGGATCCTTATTGATAGAAGATATACAATCTTGTCTAAATTAACGTGTCTCAATTCTTGCACAGTGGTTTCGCGAACCAAAGCCATTTTTGTCAAGAAGACACTTCCCAAAAAGCAATTTGTCCGAAGCGAACAATTCCCAAAATTCTAATGTCTCTTCATCTTGAGCGGAGCCAGAGCAAGTATTGGAGCTATAATCTCATCGAATGCCGAAGACGTTGGCGACGTCGGATACTCAAGGACAAAAGGGGTTCCCTCATCCGATGCGGCAACAAGTCGAGGGTCTATGGGAATCCTGCCCAAGAAACGGAAGCCCGTCTCTCGTGCCAGTTTCTCTCCCCCGCCACTTTTGAAAAGGTCGTGTTTCGCGCCGCATTCAGGGCAGACGAAGCCGCTCATATTTTCTACGATTCCGAATATCGGCATCTCGAGGCTTCTGCAAAACCGAATCGACTTCCTTACATCCTTCAGGGCTACCTTCTGTGGAGTCGTCACGATTATGGCTTGCGAACGCGGAGGAGCCATCTGACATATAGAAAGAGGCTCGTCGCCGGTTCCGGGCGGAGCATCCACAATGAGAAAATCAAGCTGCCCCCAGTCGACTTCTGCTATGAACTGCTTTATCATCTGGTGCTTCATCGGGCCACGCCAGATAACGGCCTCCTGGGCCTGATCTTTAACCACGAATTCGATGGACATTACCTTGAGGTGATCGTTGTACCGGACAGGGAGAAGACCCCTGACCGACCCTTGGGACGCCGATGCGCCTTCAAGCTTCAAAAGAGTAGGAATGCTCGGACCGTGAATATCAATGTCCAGCAGCCCGACTTCCCGGTCCGCGGCTGCAAGGGCCGCGGCAAGATTTACCGCGACAGTGCTTTTCCCTACACCACCTTTGCCGGATAAAATCATCAAGGTATTTTCGATGCGGGTAAGGCTGTCCGCGAGCATAAGGTCTTCACGAAGTTCCTGAATCTCTTCTTTGGAACGTGGGGGGGGTACTTCTTCGATCTGTCATTTGCGAGTCCATTTCCAGTTTTTTTGCTGATACTTATTTGAGAGTGACCCGCTGTGGCGGATATTTATCTTCTCGACCTGGGTGCCACGGATCTGGGCCTTGGCAGATCCGTGCCGGATTTAGCCAGTGCCCATCGTCGGATCGCAAATTGGTATCGCATATGCGGCTGTTGTTGCTTCAGGCTATGTCTATGCCTTCCAGCAGCTTTCTCGACTTGATGCGGTGCACATCGAGACCGACCTCTTTCGAGGTGAAGCCCATAGCCAACCCTAACAATTGGGTAAGATAAAAGGTCGGTATCTTCCGCTTTTCCTTGTTCTTGCGCGCCAACACGATTTGCCCCATGTCGAACTGCTCAAAACAAGACGGGCAGACAACCGAAAGCGCTTGTATCCCCCGTTCTCGAATGTACGAGAGTTTTTGGCTCGTGATGGCATAACCCGCGTCCTGATCCATGTTCGCACTCAGTGGCGACCCGCAACAGAGGAATTTCCGGGAATATTCCATCGGTTCCACGCCAATGATGGAGAGGAGATGGTCCATCTTCACAGGAACGTATGATTCTGCCTCTGAAAGCTCCTCGGGATACATCACCTTGGGGGGACGGAAATAATGGCAACCATAATGACATCCAACACGCAGCGGTACTTCCCGTACCTTCTCCTTGACGATCTTTTCCACCACAGTGTCCTGGTACAGAACGTCCAGTATGTGTGTTACCTGCACCGTACCTTTGAAGTGATGACCGTGTTCATCCAGGATCTTGTTTACTTTGCGTCTCTTGGCATCACTTTGTTTCAGGACGTGATTGGCCTCTTTCAGAGTGTTTACGCATCCCGAACACAGAGTGAGCAGGTCCAACCCGGCTTCTTCAGCCAGGCAAAGATTGCGAGCTGCAAGGGCCAGCCACGAATCGTAATGCACCATCTTCATGCTCGTGGGGGGCGGGCAGCAGGAAAAAGGAAGATCCACCAGGTCTATGGCGAGACGTTCGCACACCAGGCGCGTCGCCGCTTCAAAGCCGGGATATTTTATCGGAATTGCGCATCCGAGAAAGAGAGCATACTTCATGGCAACCTTTTCATGGTACTCAGTAGGGTCTACGGTAGGTCAAATCTCCAGCACCTCGGTCAGTCCCGTCTTAGCGAGGATTTCACGTACCTCGTCCACAGGCGCCGGCGGAAGTGGAACCAGGCCGTGGTGGGCCCTCATCTCGTCAAGCTGGTGAACGATCATGGAGCGACCTGTCTTAGCCAACAGTTCTATGGCCATTCTGAGCCTGTCTGGGATATTTCCGCGCCGCGCTGCTGAATTACGCAGAGCGACTAGAAGATCGGAAATAGGGATCTTCTGAGGACAGCGATCCTCGCATACGCTGCAGGTGCAGCAGAGCCACAACCTTTCGTCTTCTACGACTTTGTCGTGGCCCAGATTGAGGCATTTCAGGATAGTCTCTCGAGGACCGAACGCGGGCGCCACCTCCCTTGCAGGGCAAGAGCCGGTGCAACGAGCGCATTGATAGCATTCGTACAAATCTTCTCTGGGGAAATGCTTCCAGATTTTGATGGCGGTCATGTCATATCGCTCTTCTTGGTCAGGGATTGTGCGAAACTCTCGGCATCGTCCCGGATCTGCTTGGGCGTCAACTTTCTCAGCGCCGTTTCCATCTCCTGAATTACCCGTGCGAACTGCGCCCCTTCTGCCGCGGAAACCCACGCAAGCCGGAGGCGATCCTTGTTGGCACCGAGCTTTTCCATACGCTTCCAGAAGCGATCAACCCGTGAAACTGTGTGCTGGTTGGCATTGTTGTAATGGCAATCCGAGGGATGGCAGCCGGACACCAGAACCGCTCCTGCCCCTTTGATGAAAGCCCTCTCGATCCATCGAGGTGAGACTCGAGCCGAGCACATCGTGCGGATGATACGGACGTTCGAGGGGTATTGTATCCGCGAGACTCCGGCAAAGTCCGCACCGGCGTAAGAGCACCAATTGCAGGCGAAGGCTACTATTTTGTTATGCGGATCTCGCTCGAGTGCAGTGTCTATCTGACCCACGATCTGGCTCTCGGTAAAATGTGTCTGGTCGATCGCGCCAAACCTGCATTCCGGCACGCAGGCGCCGCACCCCTGGCATGCAGCCTCTACAACGCGATAGTATCCCTGTTCCTTGCTTCCTTCGATCGCGTGATACGGACAAACTCTTGCGCAAAGGCCGCAAGCCGTGCAGGCGTCGGGATTGATCCTGGCGGTGATGGCCGGGACCTTCACCTCGCCTTTGCTCATGAGGATGTTAGCTCGGGACGCAGCGGCAGACGCTTGCGTGACCGAGTCTTTGATGTCCTTGGGGCCTTCAGCCGCGCCCGCGAGAAATACACCGCCGGTGGTGGTGTCAACCGGTCTTAGCTTGGGATGGGCCTCCATGTAGAAGCCATCTGTGTCCGTGGTGAGGTTCAAGAGGCGCTGGAGGACTTCCGAACCGCTGCGCGGCCTTATCCCGACGGAAAGGATCACCATGTCCATCATATACCGATAATGAGATCCAAGGAGGGTGTTCTCCCCCAGCAGAGTAAGGTCCCCGGTATTGATGTCCTCGATGATTTCACCGGGAATTCCGCGAATGAACGTCACACCTTCGCGGCGAGCCCTCTGAAAAAGATCCTCGAAGCCCTTTCCAAACGCTCGAATGTCAATGTAGAAAACGTAAATCTCGGTGTCAGGCCAGTGCTCTCTAATGAGAAGAGCATCTTTGATGGTGTTCATACAGCAGACATTGCTACAGTACGGATTGCTACGCTTGCTGCGCGAGCCTATGCATTGGAGAAAAGCTACCTTCTTTGGCCGTCGGCGATCGGAAGGCCGGATCAATTCACCAGATGACGGCCCGCCTGCGTTTATCAGACGCTCGAACTCCAGCGTGGTGATAACGTTGGGGAATTTGCCGTATCCAAGTTCGGTCAGAGAAGTGGGATCGTAAACGTCCACCCCTGTGGCCACGACGATGGTGCCGACTTCTATTTCAATGATTTCGTCTCTGTCGGCAAAGTCTATACACTGGTGAGAGCAAGCCTGAAAGCACCTGTCGCATGCCACAATTCCGTGGCTGTTCAGGCAATGGTTCATGTCTATAAGGAAGCTGGATGGTACCGCCTGAGCAAAAGGGATGTGAATTGCATGTCGAATCGAAAGACCCGCGTTGAACTCATCAGGGGCCAATTGCGGGCAGACCTGGATACAGTCTCCGCAGGCAGTGCATTCTTTCTTTACGTAACGGGCCTTCTTAAGAATCTTGACCTTGAAATTGCCGATGTGGCCTTCTACACCGGCAACCTCGGACAGAGTCATCAGTTCTATGTTCGAATGGCGGCCCACTTCGCTCATCTTGGGGGCGAGTATGCAGATAGAAACAGTCCATGGTAGGGAAAGTCTTGTCTATTTGAGCCATCCTGCCGCCGATGCTTCCGCTCCTCTCTACCAGATAGACCTGATATCCCGCGTCGGCCATATCCAATGAAGCCTGGATACCCGCGACGCCCCCGCCGATCACCATTGCCTTGCGAGTCACGGGCACAGTCAATTCGAATTGCGGGCTCAACTTGGCAGCCTTGGTGACAGCCATTTCCACAAGATCCTTGGCTTTTTCAGTGGCGGCCTCTTTGTCATGAAGATGCACCCAGGAACAATGCTCACGTATGTTGGCCATTTCAAGAAGGTAGGGATTGAGACCTGCGCTCTCGCACGCAGCCCGAAAGGTCGGCTCGTGAAGTCTCGGCGTGCACGAGGCCACGACCACCCTGTTCAGCTTGTGCTCCCTTATGTCCGCTTTGATCTGCTCCTGCCCGGGCTCAGAGCAGGTGTAAAGAGAATCCTTTGCGAGTACAACCCCGGCCAGATCTTTAGCATATTCGGCTACTACCTCGCAGTTGACCGTGCCGCCGATGTTTTTTCCGCAATGGCAAACATAAACACCGATCCTCAGATCGTCGGAACTTAATCCTTTGTCTGATGCTTCAGTTATATCTTTCAATTGGACCGTTTCCTCCGGGAAGCCACCAGGCTTTGTGTCTTTGCACCGGCCTGATTTATCAGCCCTTGGCCGTACTCAAAGCCTTTGTCAAAAGCGGAAGTATTCAGATCTTCTGTGCCGGGCGGGATCGAAGCCAGAACGGACTCTTTCATGGATTCGTAAGTCACCACTCCGCCCAGAGCTGCTACCGCGCCGAGCATAACGATGTTCGCTACAATGGTCCTTCCCAATTGCTCGGCAATTCGGGTACAGGGAACTCTGTAAATGGTTATGCCCTTTGGTTCCTCATCCAACAAGACAAGGTCTTCATCTAAAATCAGCGTCCCACCGGGACGGATAGAACCACCGTAGGTTTCCCAAGCTCCCTGACTCATCAGGACCAGTACGACCGGCTGTTCTACCTTAGGGTAATGGATTGCTCCATCCGATATCACAACGTCCGCGCTGCAAGATCCTCCGCGAGCTTCCGGACCGTAACTTTGAGTGAAGACCGCATTTTTTTCCTCGAAGAGCGCCGCGGCCTTACCCAGGATGTGCCCTGAGAGTATGATCCCTTGTCCGCCGAACCCAGCCAGTCTTATTTCCTGTTTCGCGGTCATGCGGCTCTGCCCTTCTCCTTGCTTTTCCCTTTAGCCTTTACCCTGGCCACGACCTTGTTCTTATAATTCTCCGCAAAATCAGGTCGTTCCGTATCGATGAATGTTCCTACCAGGATCTTTTCCTTCAGGCGGATCTCGGCTCCACTGAGATCCGCTCCATTGCAGACCTCCGACATCTCCCGGTAATACCGCATCTCGTCGAGTCCGGAACCGAGCTTGTTTGGCCTCCCGTACCCGGTGGGACACGGTGCGATGGCCTCGATAAAGGTTAACCCTCTCTTGTCAAAGGTTTGGCTTATCGAATGAACGAGTTGTCTCGGATGGTACGTAGTCCACCGTGCTACGTAGATTGCTCCGGCCGCGTGGGCAAGATAAGGCAAATTGAAGCCGGGTTCGGCGTTTCCAGTAGGGGTAGTAGAGGTTCTCGCCTCGAGGGGAGTAGTAGGCGCAACCTGACCGCCTGTCATACCGAAATTGAAGTTATTTACGCACAGGACTTTCAGATTGATATTGCGTCGGGCCGCATGGATCAGATGATTACCGCCGATCGCGAAGAGATCGCCATCTCCCGAAAAAACGGTCACATGGAGATCCGGCTTTGCCAGAGCTAAGCCGGTGGCAAAAGGTATGGCCCGACCATGTGTGGTATGGTACGTATCCATGTCAAGGTACCCGGCCACTCTGCCCGTACAACCGATGCCGGACACTACCGCACATTGATCCACGGGAATACCTTTGCGCCTGATGGCTTCGATAAAACAGGTCAGCACGACTCCAAGGCCGCATCCGGGACACCAGATATGCGGGATCCTGCCCGGTTTTAAATACTTGTCGTCAGGGTGAAGGCCGTGTTCTCTCTGAATGGCCTCGTCCTCAGCCGCTTTGTCAAACGGTTGCAGCTCTCTGAGACGTATTTTCATGGGGTCTCCAGGAAAACTGTAGTTAAACGGTAAAATTTATTACAAGTACTCGCCCGCAGCGTCGGCAATCTCCCGAGGCGTATGAATAGATCCGCCCATAAGGGCCATCAAAACTACTTCCGCGTTCCCTCCGGCGCTACGGTCCACTTCATAGGCCATTTGGCCGTAATTGATTTCCGGGACTATGAACGCTCTCACTCTCTCCGCAAGTTCCCGAATGAGTTTGGACGGGAAAGGCCACACCGTAATGAGCCGCACCAGACCCACTTTGTGGCCTCGCGATCTCAAATCCTCAACAGCCTGGCGCGCAACCCTGGCTGTGCACCCATAAGCCACCACGACCACCTGCGCGTCATCCAGCCCGATTAATTCAACCTGAATGATCTTTTGCGCGTTCTTGCGAATCTTGTCTACGATATGACGAATGTTTCGTTCCTGGACCGTATCAGTTATCACAGGGTATCCACGTTCGTCATGAGTAAGGCCCGTGACGTGAACATGGTATCCTTGGCCTGCCACGGCCATCGGAGCCGGCAGCGGCCCCGAGCTGTCAAAGGGCAGATAATCCGCCGGTCTTTGTACGGGCTTTGGCCGCTCTACCACCTGAAGATCTTCCCGTCGGGGTATGACCACCTTTTCGGTCATGTGTCCAATTACTTCGTCTGCCATGACAAAGACTGGTTGTCTATAAATCTCCGCGAGGTTGAACGCCTGCACAGTAAGATCAAAGCAATCCTGGGGAGATGCCGGGGCAAGAGCAATGCATCCGTAATCTCCGTGGGCCCCCCATCTTGCTTGCATGATATCTGCCTGACCGACAAGTGTGGGCAGACCGGTGGAAGGCCCTCCGCGCTGAACATTGACCACCACGCAGGGGGTTTCGGTCATCATTCCCAGGCCTATATTCTCCATCATAAGAGAAAATCCCGGTCCCGATGTGGAAGTCATAGACTTCATTCCACCCCACGAGGCGCCCAGAATCGCAGCCATCGAACCCATCTCATCTTCCATTTGTATGTAGACCCCACCTACCTCAGGTAGTCGGCGGGCCATGCGTTCGGCTATCTCGGTGGCTGGAGTAATGGGATATCCTGCAAAGAATCGGCATCCTGCGGCCAGGCCCCCTTCGGCGCATGCCGCGTCTCCGTGGAGAAAATGCTCACCTGTGAGGAGGTCTTTGTCATCCATGTATTAATCCTAGTGTTTCAGGGCCCAGCAGAAGTGAGGAAATTCATCGAACCGCGAACAGTCCTCCAGTGGGCCGCTCATGTCTTTACCGATCGGCTCCGGCACACTTCTGCTTCTGTCAGAAAGAGAACAGTCACAGCCCCGCGCGGTGATCAGTTATTCGGCCTGCGCAAAGCGGGATAAGCTTGCGAAGGTGAATGAAAGCGAGGTGAACAGCTATCGCTTAACGTATCTTCTATCCTTCCGGGAGTATCTTGTGGTGACTCTTTGTATGTCATCTTCCGTGATCTTCTTGGCGTCCTTCAGTTCGGTCCAGATCGCGAATTCAGGACAGATGAGGCTACATAGTCCACATTCCACACAATCTTCAGCCTGGAAGATCAATTCCGGCGGGTGGTATCCCTTTGTGTTAAAGCCTTTGCTCTGCTTTAAACACTCGTTGGGGCAGAATTCGATGCAAAACCCGCAGCCTTTGCACCGATTCTGTATAATATGAACCCTGCCGTGAGGTATCGAATGGGCCTCAGCGTCCAACGGCAGCCGCCAGAACTTCATAGTTTATCTCCACGGATAGGAATACGTGACTTTTCAGTATAGTCGATTTCGCTCAAGAGTCAATCTCCGGCCCAGCCGCGGCCCGAAGCAGGAAACTTCCAGTTCCGATCACAGGCCGGCGTTCTTCCGACCGTCCAAATATTATATTTGAATACGCGATCCCTGTTAGGTTAGGATGCTGCGATAATCTTGGGAAATTACGTAGAGCCTCAGAGGAGACGAGATTTGATTCGCTGGACAGCCATCTGCATAATCAGCACCGCTGTCTTCGCATGGGGAGCCGGCTCGGCCCGCTCCGTGACATGCGAAGAATGTCAAGACCTTGACAAGAACAAGGCCGTTGCTCAGCAGCAGTTGACAGAAAAAGAGAAGGCGCTGGAAACCGAGTTCAAGAAAAAGGCTTTTCAGAAGGTCACAGAAATAAGAAGTGACATCACCAACTTGAGAAAAAAACTCATGGAGTTGGAGGACAAGGGTAAAGGCTGCCAGGATGCTTGCAAGCCGGATGTGATAAAGAAACTGGAGTGTCACAAGCTCAGAAGCAAAATCAATGCCTTGGAAACCGCAACTTCCGGCCGTGAAGCGGACACGAAGAAAGTGGATGAACTTTACAGGGATCTTCGCCGGTGCAACAAGAATCTGCGAGAGTTAAAAAGCGGGCAGAAGTGATTCGCTCAGTACCAGAATTTCATAATTACGGTACCAACTGCACGGTAGCGCCGACGTCCCGAAACTGTCTCAAAATTAAACCGTGAATGAAATTCGTAGCACGATGCTCCCTTTTCCCGGCAATGAATTGCCGGGCTACTATCTGCCGTCCCTACGGGACGCTTGCATTTAAGCCCCATCGGGGCGATAGAAAGTAGCCTGGTGCTTCAGCGCCAGGCTGCCATCGTGCCACGATTCCGAGCATCAAAATAGTTTTGAGACACTTTCTCCCTGCCGGCGTTTGGCGAAAACCGGCACGGAGGCTGGATTCCCACGTGCGCGAGAATGACGGCTACATACCGGAATACGTGACCGTATTTATGAAAACGACTACTCAGTTGTCCGCTGTTGATCAGTATTCGGTGTCGTCGGGGGGAACGGCCAGACCGTGACCGGGAATGAAAGGAATCGGCGCCACCGGATATCCCTGCACCCATCTGATCCCGCAGCGCAGCACGGTTTTGACCGGAGCAGGGTATAGTAATTTGTCCGGATCCTGCTTCGCGGCCTGCTCCTCCAATATTGAAGGGATTATTCGGATGCAGTGCCCCTTGTCGGGAAGATACGTGTAGAACGGCTTCAGCCCGTCGGGAATGGGTTCAGGATAGTCCTCTATATCGCGAATCCGGTCGGGGTCACTTTCCGGAACGTCCGGCCGAAATTTGATCATGTCCCACAGATTCTCCTTTGGATAGGATTGCGCGCAGAAGCCCCTTACAGCTCGATCAAACTCAATGTCCGTCCAATGGGTAGACTTTTTGATGACGTCGGGAACGGAACCGAAGAACTTTCGGAAGCCATTTTCTCGGTTGACTGAAAAGGCTTGTGCTTCTTCATTGTAGAAGTGTATCGTTATTTCTTCCTGTTCCGACATGCGGCGAAAGTGGTCCAATCCTCCGCGGGCATAATAATTCCACCAGATGTCGAAAAGCTCTTCCTCATCGCCGTCTATTCTGAGCATGGTGAGCACGAGGAATACGTCGTCAAACTTGATGAGACCGGCACGCTGCCCGATTTCCAGGTCCCCGTTTCGTCGTATGAGCCCGGATGATGAACGTATGAAAAAGCCTACCTCGCCGGGATTGTTCGGACGCGGCGTAAACATGGCCTCGATGCTCTGGCCTGGAACCAGGCGAATCTTATTCGGATTGACAAAGTCCATAATCCACTCCTTCAGATTCCGTTCTACCAGAAAGCTGAAAAGTCATCCAGTTCATTTTCGCCTTGTATCGGGGGCCGTCGAACTCCAGAAAACTCATCTTAACTTCTGCTCGTAGTTTGCGTACATTAAGAAATGGAGCTTCGGCAAAAAGTTCCACTGTTCTGACAACTTTTTCGGGAGCCTGTGCAAGGCCCGAACGATCAGCTCGATTTTGCCACCCCGACTTGGGAATGGCTAAAGCCCAGTGAAAGACCTTGACCATAAGCCTCAGAATTGATAATTAAATCCAAGGCAAAGGAGAAGAATCATGGATAGCGGACATACTATATGCGTAACGTGTGCGTGGAGGCAGACATGCAACAAAAAATTCTCCATGGACGGCTCCACAACAACACGGTGTCCCGATTATACACGGGATGTTTCCCTGAAGCCTCCATCCTCACAGGAAGAAACAAAGAAGCGAGAGGAGAAGGAGCCACAACCGGAGTAGCGAACGTGATAAGATACGCGCCCTTATTTAGGGAAAATTGCATTAAATTACGATATCATGCCATGATAGTTAAAAATAGTTGAGGTAGGCTCTTAATGAAAGAAGTCATACGGACCCTGGTCCGAAAGGCTATAGCCAAAGCAGATAAGCAAAATGGAGTATCTCTGCCGAATGCGGGAGCCATAAATGTGGAAGTCTCACGTAGCAAGGATCCTCGTTTTGGCGATTACGCCACCAATGCCGCGCTTGTGCTGGCAAATGCAGCGGGTCTTAAGCCTCGCGAGTTGGCCGCGACGATCAAGGACAATTTGACAAAGGACTCTGAGGTTCTGGCAGGATGCGAGATAGCCGGACCCGGCTTCATGAATTTCTTTCTCGCTCCTAATGTATGGCATCAGGTTCTCCATACTATTCACAGGGAGAAGGAGCGATATGGGTGCGCCGTAGAGCTGGACGGACCTCGAGTGCTGCTCGAATTTGTCAGCGCGAACCCCACGGGGCCTCTCCATGTAGGACACGGCAGAGGAGCCGCAGTCGGCGACACTTTGGCTCGACTTCTCAAAACTTGCGGGTATAAGCTGGAAACTGAATACTACGTTAATGATTCGGGTAACCAGATGAAGATCCTGGGGAAGTCCTTGCTGGTCCGCTACAGAGAATTGTTGGGGGAAGAGATCGAGTTTCCCGAGAATCATTATCGAGGAGATTACATACGAGAGATGGCCGCACAGCTCCTCGAGACTTCCCTAGGCAAGAGGCTGCTGGAAGTTCCGGAAAATGAGGCGATAGATCTTGCGGCACAATATGCATGCGAGCGTATACTACGGGGTATCAAGGACGATCTTAGCCTTTTCGGAGTCAGGTACGATCGATATTTCAGCGAAAAGGATCTGCATCAGAGCGGGGCTATCGCGGCCACACTGGACGAACTTCGCCGACGAGGGAGAGTGGAAGAGCATGAAGGCGCCATTTGGTTCGGTATGGACGAAAACCAGGACGAAAAGGACAGAGTCCTGGTCAGAGCCACCGGCGAGCCCACCTATTTCGCGGCGGATGCCGCTTATCATCAGAACAAACTGGGCAGAGGTTTCGACCTTTTGGTCGATATATGGGGATCGGATCACCACGGATATGTGCCCAGGGTTCGCGCTGCAATCGAGGCCCTTGGTTACCCGCCTGATGTGCTGAAAGTGCTCTTGGTTCAGTTTGTGAATCTCGTTCGAGAAGGCCAAAAAATCTCGATGTCAACACGCTCCGCGGAATTCATAACCTTGCGGGAGGTTTTGGAAGAGGTAGGACCAGATGCGGCCCGTTTCTTCTTCTTAACCAAGCGCTGCGATAGCCACCTTGACTTCGACCTGGACCTGGCCAAGAAGCAAACTCGTGACAACCCGGTTTACTACGTCCAGTACGTTCATGCGCGTGTGGCCAGTATTTTCCGAATTGCCCAGGAAAGGAACATAGACGCGGAAATGACCGACCCCGATCTTACCGCGCTATCGCTGCCGGAAGAGCAGAAAATAATGAAACATCTCGCCGACTTCCCCGATACGCTCTCCGAAGCAGCCGAAGCATTGGAACCTCATAGAATAACGTTCTATCTCATGGAACTGGCGGAGCTCTTTCACCCCTACTACCATGACAACAGAGTGTTGACAGAGGATACACGACTGAAAAAGGCCCGGCTCTACCTTGTGGAGGCTGTCCGCCAAGTGGTGGCCAACGGCCTGAGCATCCTCGGGGTGTCCGCTCCGGATCGGATGTGAGAATGGGGATGGAATTAAGAAAACGCCTGACAAAAATCTTCAGGCCGGCGGAAGGGAAGCCCCTCAGACCGATCCCCGGCGACGACAATCGGCCCCTAAAGAACGGTCCGTTGGCATTGGCCGTGGCAGGCTCTGTCATGATCATGATAGTTTTGGGCATTCTGGACGTGAAGCTCATCCGTCACCGTTCCAACAAGGGTGTAAGTGTCGGCCCCGCAATTCCGGCTCAACCTAGCCCTGCTACATTCGGGGCTCCTGTGGTGGGCAACAAGAGTGGCGGAGACGTTCCCCCTGAAGTGACTTTCTATAGGCAACTGACCATGCAGGACGATCAAAGCCCTGCGAATGGAAAAGGCAAATCCGATCCGAACCAAGAAACCGGAGCTAGTCCTTCTCAGCCGAGCACGAAGGCCGGTGAAATTTCCAAAGCGCCCGGAAAGCCTGAAGAACAAGATCGAAAGCAATCAAGAACGACCGTGGCCAAACCTGCGTGCGCGCCGATTCGGCAGAATGTTCTGCCAAAGGCTGGTTCCGGAGGGAAGACCTACACTGTTCAGGTCGGCGCTTTCACACAGCCTGCCATAGCACAGCAGTGGGCGCTCAGGTGGAAAGTCCGCGGGTATGATGTCACATTGAGGCCCGTGGCAAGACCTAACGCGGGCGTCATTTATCGCCTGTACCTGGGGAAATTTTCTTCGGAAAAGAAGGCGGACGAACTGGTGAAACATCTCAAGTCAAAAGAAGGTATCAGCGCATTGAGGCTCGTTCTTCGTAATTAGATTATTTTTCTCGTTCTTAAGGCTCTGCCTCAACTATCATAGTGAAATAAAGGTGGTTTGCGGGCAGAGCCCGCGAGACGCGGGATTGGGAACCAGAACGCCAAAATTTTGCCATTTGTTCCAAAAACTACTTCCCCCTGTGGCCGCAGCTTCCTTGAAAATATCGCCATGACCGTGTAACATTCATGGCCTTATTGCTGTAGAAAATAGTAACCAATTCAGCAAGATAAACCTTACAGGGGGAGACGCACCCCCCTCGGTTCGTCGAATCGCAAAGTGCTCGCATTAACGAACTAGAGAAGGAACAAGCATTTGGCAGTGCTTCACGAGAAGACCACCGTCGGAATAGAAGAGGAAATCCAGAAATCTTATCTGGACTATGCCATGAGTGTGATCATAGGCCGGGCTCTACCCGATTTGCGGGATGGCTTGAAGCCGGTTCACCGCAGGATCCTCTATGCCATGCACAGGAGCGGCAACGTTTGGAATAGGGCTTACCGCAAAGCCGCTCGAGTCGTCGGCGACGTCATCGGTCAATATCATCCCCACGGCGATACTGCTGTTTACGACTCGGTCGTGCGAATGGCTCAGCCATTTTCCATGCGTTATCCCTTCATCGACGGGCAAGGGAACTTCGGCAGTGTGGACGGCGACGCGCCGGCAGCTATGCGGTACACGGAAGTTCGCATGGATCGCATCTGCCAGTCGGCTCTCGAGGACCTGGACAAACAAACCGTGGATTTCATCGCCAATTATGACAACACTCTTGAAGAGCCTGTTGTCTTGCCGGCTAGATTTCCGATCCTTCTAGTAAACGGCTCGCAAGGAATAGCTGTCGGAATGGCCACGAACATACCGCCCCATAACCTGGGAGAGACAATCGACGCGACAATATTCCTGGTAAGAAATCCGGACGCGTCCATCGCTGACCTCATGCGGTTTATGCCCGGGCCTGATTTCCCGACCGCGGGATTCATATACGGAAAACAGGGAATCCTGGACGCTTACACCACAGGGCGCGGATCGGTGCGTATGAGGGCCAGAGCCGAAGTGGAAGACGCTGAGAGGGGCTACCAGCGGATTGTCGTCACTGAAATCCCTTACATGGTGAACAAGGCCAGGATGGTTGAAAACGTTGCAGAGCTCGTTAAAGACAAGAAGATTCCCGGTATTCGAGATCTGAGGGACGAGTCAGACCGGCACGGCATGCGAGTGGTCTTTGAGCTGAAGAGGGACGAGAACCCGGATGTGGTTCTCAACCAGCTTTTCAGGCACACACAGCTTCAATCCACCTTCGGAATCCAACTCCTCGCTGTGGACAACCAACGGCCAAAGCAGATGAACGTCAAAGAAATTCTGCAACGGTTCATCGACTTCCGCAAAGAGGTGGTAATCCGCAGGACACGGTTCGAGATTGCGCGCGCTCGCGAGAGAGCCCACATTCTCGATGGCCTGAAAATTGCGCTGGATAATCTGGATGAGGTGATCGCGCTCATCAAGGCAGCAGAGAACCCTGCTGTTGCCCGGCAAGATCTGATGGACACATTCCAACTCAGTCAGGTGCAGGCTCAAGCAATTTTGGACATGCGACTTCAGCGGCTGACGGGCTTGGAAAGGGATAAGATCCTCCAGGAACTCAAGGAAGTACTGGCCAAAATCGCGGAACTTGAAGGCATACTCGCTTCGGAACAGAAGATCCTGGACATCATTATCGCGGAACTCGAAGAGGTGAAAGCACAGCACGGAGACTCACGGCGTACGCAAATTCTGGACGCGCAAACGGACATGCTGGATGAAGATCTTATCCCTCGAGGAGACATGGTAGTGACGTTTTCCAGCAAGGGCTATGTCAAAAGGGTTCCTGCGAATCTTTACAAGAGCCAGCGACCCGGCGGAAAAGGGAGAATCGGCACCAAAGTCGGGACGGAAGATGTAGTCAACCAGATGCTATACGCGTCCTCCCATGACGTGCTCCTGTGCTTCTCCAATCGCGGACGCATTTATTGGATCAGGGTGTTTGAAATCCCGGAAGAGGGACCTTATGCCAAGGGCAGGGCAATAATCAACCTGTTGCGCCTCGACCCGAGCGAAAAAATCAGAAAGATCCTCCCCCTTCAGGAACTGAGCACCGAAGGGTACGTGGTGATGGTTTCGGCCAAGGGCAAAATCAAGAAAACGGCCATAGGAGAATTTTCAAGGCCAAGACCATCGGGGCTAATCGCTCTGACCATCGACCCCGATGATGAACTCATAGGTGTGAACTTTACCGCAGGTGACAACGATATTCTCCTAGCTACTGCCAAAGGCAAGGCAATCAGATTTCATGAAAGTCAAGTGCGGCCGATGGGGCGGCAAGCCCGCGGCGTTACGGGCATCCGGATGAAGGCCGACGACGCGGTTATCGGCATGGAGGTAATTTCTAACGGGAACGGCACGCTTCTCACGATAACCTATAGCGGGCACGGAAAACGAACCGCTCTAGCGGAATACCCTGTGAAGCATCGCGGCGGCCAGGGTGTAATCACAATCAAGAATACCACCAGGATAGGGGACGTTGTCGGGATTCAGATGGTTGAGGACACAGACCATCTGCTGATAGTGACCTCGGGCGGTAGGATCATCAGGCTGAGAATGGAGGAGATTTCCGTTATAGGACGCAACACGATGGGCCGGACTCTGGTTCGGATGGAACCCGGTGAATACGTGGTGGACGTGGCCAGGGCCGAGACCTCGGAGGATGAAGACAAAGATTCCGATGCGGTTGAGCCCCAAGTCGGCTCAGAAAGCGAGGCGACTCTGTCGGACCATGACGAAGGAGACAACGGAGATTGATCCGGGGTGGCGACTCCTGGAACACACGGCGGATGTCCGCATGGCCGTTTATGGGGCTACTCTGAAGGAGCTTTTCCTCAACGCGGCCCGAGGATTTACTAGTCTTCTGGTGCCGGAAACTCAGGGGCACCCGCAAACCGAACTTGAGCTGTCTCTGCAAGCCGACGACACTGAAGAGCTTCTCGTGGACTGGCTTAGAGAGCTTCTCTTCTATCATCAGACAAGAGGTTTCATTCTTATCTCCGCGGATATTGAAGAGCTTTCCGACACTTCATTGACGGCCAAATTAGCCGGCCGGACACGCGGTCGCGACGAAGAACCGGAAATCGAAATAAAGGGCGTTACCTATCACGCGCTGTCTATCGAGAAAAACGATGCCGGATATTCCGTCACGATTGTTTTCGACATCTGAATCCCCGCGGGCAACAAAATCGCCATTCATCCTATCAGTCGCGCTCATCATCTCAATTCTTGCTCTGGTTCCAGCCTTTGTGTTCAATAGCTCGCTCTTCTTATCTATCAACAGCCTGTATTCCTCTGCAACAGATCCGGTTTGGTTGGCTTTCACGACCCTTGGGGACGGGCTGATCCTTGGGATCGTTGTCGGTGCATTTCTCCTGGTAAACCCGCGTATCACAATTATGGGGCTGTTGGTAATGATACTGTCGTCGATCGTGATAAATCTCGTGAAGGCCGTTTATCCGCACCTGCGACCCATGGAGCTTTTGCAATCCGTACACGTGGTCGGGCCGCTGCTCAGGGCCGGCTCTTTCCCGTCCGGCCACGCTGCGGCGGGTATGTCTGCGGGGTTGACAATAGCTCACTTCGGTTCGTCCAGGACGATCGGTGCGGTGGCGATAGCAATTGCCTTACTCATCGGTTTGTCGAGGATCTTCGTGGGCGCTCACTTTCCGGCAGACGTGGTGGGAGGGATGATGTGCGCTTTGGGCGTGTTTCTTATCCTCCTGCTAACGGCCTGGCCGGGCCTTGAAGCGCGTATACCTGACCGCGCATCTCTTTCGCTGCGGTGGTTCCGATTACTGCTTGGTCTGGAAGTTTTGACGGTCTTGTTCGCGCTATTCGTGTACGCACCGCTCTTTGCGGAACTCCCTTCATTCGGCATGTTTGTTGCTCTCGCGGTCCTGGTCTTCCTTGCGATCAGGTATCGGCGAATATCTTGCAGTCAATCACATGAATGAACAGACTATTTTTAGTATTGTCGAGGACTATGAGGAGCAAATCATACCGGAAACTTCCTTATGGCTGATCGAAATAACGAAGGAAAGACGCTTACACTCAATTACATTGTCAGACGTGGGGCGGTAAATTTCAAAGATACAAGCGCCCTACGAAGGAGTAGACAAATGCGCTCTCGAATCGAATACATTAAAGCAGCCCCCGAGCTGTTGAAAGCCATTCAACCGTTGGACAATTACGTGCGCAAATGCGGCCTGGAAGACTCTTTGATCGACCTTGTGTTGATCAGGGCTTCACAGATCAACGGATGCGCCTATTGCATTGACATGCACACAAAAGATGCACGCGCACGAGGTGAAACCGAACAACGTATCTACGAGTTGAACGCCTGGAGAGAAACCCCGTTTTATACCGACCGGGAAATGGCGGCCTTAGCCTGGACAGAAGCCGTGACATTGCTAACCCACGGGCACGTTCCCGATGATGTGTACAAAGTAGCGCGAAAGTGGTTCAGCGAGTTGGAGTTGGTAAATCTCACAGTTGCCATCGGGATGATCAATACCTGGAATCGCTTGAGTATTGCCTTCCGGTCGGTTCCCGGCGAATATCGGGCGAGACGGGCGGCCGGCGTTGAAAAGGAGTCGGGTAGAGTCGAAGCGGAATATCACTGACTTGGTGGGCTGCGAGCCGCCGTCCGGTCAATAAGTGTATTTCCTGGTTACCAGGCTCTGCCTGGTAACCGGTTCTTCCGGACTCTGCCCGGTAAACCTTGCGTTTCCGCGGGATTGATACCATGCGCCATCAAACAAGTGACAATCCCGGCGAGTATATGGTGGGGCAGGCATCCTGCCTGCCATTCGTCATCCCGGACTTCGATACGGGGTCCAGTCTGGATGCCCGCGTACGCGGGCATGACGACAGGCAAGATGCCTGTCCCACTAAAAACACGGTGTCCACTCGTGTGAAAGCGAATCCGTGTGACATGTCTGTAAAGCAGGTTTTCCGGCTGTGAGGTGGAGCCTTCGGATAGGCGTTCCGGGCCTAAGCTGAGAACGATAATAGAAATGTCGAGGCATGCACGGATCATTGGGATTCACGGTAGGAAAATTGGAACCACGTTGCCAGTACCTGAGGAATTAGAAGCAATAGTGCCTACCGCCACTTCAAATAATCATTCACTGTAAACCCCGCATCTTTGAGGATGCGGACAGCTAAACCCCGACCAATGTCACATCCCGTGTGAACTGGAACGGTCAACGTCACTTCGCTCTGTTCGTGCTTCAAGGTGAGATGGCTTCTCGACTGACGATCTTCTACAAATCCATGAGCTTCGAGAAATCTTATGAGATGGCGAGCGCTGACTTGCGGCATGCGACTCATTCGGGTACCCCGACTGTGAGTTCTTCAACGTGTACGATGCGATCTTTTTGCGGTATGACTTCATTGTGGGCTCGCAGAGAGTCTATGTCTTGCGAGATAGCGTCCCGGATGTTGCGTTTGGCCTGCTCAATGGTCTTTCCATTGCTGAAGCAGCCGGGAAGCGTGGGACTATAGGCGAAGTACCCGTCATCTTCCGGTTCTTTCTCAATTACTATCTCGAAGGAAAAATATTTCATCGTAGTGTGCCTTTCCCTGACAGACCGACAATCTCGCCATAGTACAGCCTCTGGATGCATTCTTTTCGTTGATTTTATTACCCTGCCGCCAGGTCCGCAATGCTTTCCCGAAAGTCCTCTATATTGATTCTCGAAAGCGGTCATCTGAGCCCAGGATTTAGGACAATATCAGCACATTGTACTCGTAGGCGGGTCTTTACCGGCGCGCCAGTGGCCATTTTCTTATTCCCCCACTGCGAACTGAATTTCTCGCGTCTTTTGGACAAATTTTGCGGCCGACAGTATCTCAATCCCAACGACCCCGCCGTCATGACCGAAATCCACTATTGTCCCCGGCCGAACTTCGTCGCGTTCACGTATCCGTGCCTCGCGGAACGTGATGGTCAGCGTATCGGTTTCTCCGTCGTACTGAATTTTCATGTTGTTTTCACCTCCGGTATTTGTCCAACCGGGAAGTCGAAACAGTACAATTAACCGCAGAGCTCGCAGAGGACGCAGAGAAAAAAGATAACTTATACAATTCCACGTGAACCACCGCCGCGTAAAGTCAGTTCGAGATTGCTCTTCCCGCATCTCCCGGGATCACATATTCGGAATCTACCGCATCCGGTTCGCATAGACGTTCGGAGAAAACAGGATTCTCCGCGGCCTCTGCGTTCTCCGCGGCGAACAACTACATTAGAGTTTCGTCCGTCTCAGCCTGTTCCACTTCTCTCTTGGACAGCATGAGACGGGCGTGAGGAACGCGTGATGGAATTATGCCCGGAATAGAGGAGTTCGAGTGTTAAGACGCCTTTATTTGGACGGGAAGAGGGGATACGATTTTACTTGACAGGTATAGTTTATGGGCTATACCATACGTGCTATGAGCAAAGAGAGGATTCTGGCACTCAAGGAGATATTTCTCAGGATCGTCAGAAAGTTTATCCAAATCGATGCGCTGGCGCGTGACTATGGCAGTGGTGATATCCTATTTCCGGCCGAAATCCATCTCTTGGACCTTATCGGACGCAATCCGGGCATCACGGTGACCGGGCTGGCCAGAAGACAGCGTGTGACCAAGGGCGCTGTCTCCCAGGTGGTTAAGAAACTGGGGAACAAAGGGCTGGTCAGGAAATGCCGAGCTCTCGACAGTGAGAAATCGATACTTCTGATCCTGACTGAAAGAGGAACATTAGCTTTCGTAGGGCATGGCCGTTTCCACGCGAAGCACGATCAGCAGATGCTGGAGGCATTGCTAGGGATGCCTGAAGAGCGGATAGTTGCAGTGGAGCGGTTCATGCAGCTACTTGAAGAGACTTCGGACGCGTATCTGAAAGACCCTCAGTAATTTTTTTTGTGACGATGGTTTAGATCCTATACTTTACTGCTGAGGGGCGGAATCGGAATCTATGGGTTACATCCTGGAAACGGAATACCGTAACAGCCTTTCTCGGTATTGTCACGGATAGACTGAAGCTTCTGGACCCTCCCGCAAGAGCGGGTCTAAATGAATGCGAAGAAAGCTAAGATGAAGCTGCGATCACGCCCATGAGGTCATGGTGCAGCGGGCTGGGAACGGTGCGGTCCCCAAGGTGGGGTAATAATCAAGCATGTCCGATGCCGCACATCCCGAAGTCCCTTCGCCACATGCTTGTGCCAATCAGGGTACGGCGTCCGAACGATCCGGGAACCTTCCGGCCACAAAGAGGTCTGCACGACCTGGATTCAGACCGGTTCATTGAACAGCCGCGACCGCGGCGTTCGTGAGGCGGTTGACGGACTCTCAGCTCGGGAGCAGGACTACTATCCAGAGAATAAGCGCCAGTCCGCATCTTATGCGAGTCAATCTAATGAGTGTCATGACAAAAAAAATGAAAGATCTACCATTATGTGGTTTGCAGCCAAGATCACAGGATTTACAATCCTCGTGCCGGGTGTTGAAACTGTGCTGGTTCCCTCCCTTCTGGCAAAGAGCGGCCTTCTTGGTCTAATCAGTTCGGCACGCGGGTGGCATTTGTCAGGGTGGCTATTCGTAGGCTCAGGGACAATCCTATACGTTTTGTGTGCCGTGGGTTTTGCAGTCCGTGGCAGTGGCACCCCGGCACCGATTGATCCGCCGAAACGACTGGTTGTTCAAGGCGTATATTCATTCACACGAAATCCCATGTACGTGGCGATTTTATCCTTCGTGTTCGGTCTCGCCACTTTATCCGGCCTGTGGATGCTGTTTTTCTACAGCGTGGTTCTCTTTCTGTTTTTCCATTTGGTTGTAGTGCTCTATGAGGAACCTACATTGAGAGCGAAATATGGTGGATCCTACGAGGACTACTGCCATACGGTTCCGCGATGGTCGCTTCGGACACTGCCCTTTTCGACGGAACGACAGACCAAGACATAATGGATAATAGTGCTGCTTATAGCCTGAGCCCTGACGGGCTATTCTTGTATGTTAGAACAATGGTGTCGAACATAGAAAGGAGGAGGTTCAGTGAAAGAAACACTTGTTATAATCGGTGGGGTAGCCTGCGTGGCATGGGTGATATTTCATATCCTGTTCTGGAAGATCTTCGACTGGAAAAATAGTTTAAGTTCTCTTTCTCATCAACAACGCTCCATCATGTATATCCTTAACATTACAATGGCTTATGTACTATCCGTATTTGCATATCTGTCGATTGTTCATAGAGGCCCTCTAATATCAACATCCTTCGGAAAGGTGGTCCTAGTAAGCATCGGCCTTTTCTGGTTGATTCGAGCCGTACAACAAGGAATTTTTGGCTTTCACGAGAAAGAATCTGTAAGAAGATCAATAGCCATAATCATGGCGTGCTTCATTATGGCGCTGTTGTATCTGATTCCTCTCTGGATATGAATGTGTAATACCATAGTCTATCTCGCTGTGCTGCCAGAGAAACAAATAGCCGGTGCTCCAGCACGATGACGGAGTCAGGGGAGTCTTGGTGCCCTGGAAGAATCCGGTTACAACACTTGGCGCACACTTCAAATTCGTTATTGAGCGGCGCGTGACAGACCGGACATTCCCATTTGGTTGTGGGAGGTTTCTCGCCAGCAGGTTCCCGGTTGTACAGTTCGGTTACCTGCAAAGAGCCGTTTTTGACCAGCTCTTCAAATACCGTTTTCAATTGCTGGGCAGAAAGCTGGTACTTATCTTTCAGGGCGGCATCATCCATCCCGGCTTTGATGTCTGCCAAGATCTCTTTTACGTTTATTGTTTTGTTGCCCATAGGAAGCCCCCCGGAGCAGGAGTGTGCTGGCAATATATCACAAGAGATCACCAAATGAGGAGAACATTCCGCTTTGCCACGCAGTAGTTCGTTAACGAAGGCGAAGACTCTCATTGGGAGTACCGACGGACGAAGCAATCTCGGGGAGCATGGGCCTCCCGCCCGTCGAATTCCGGGAAAATTCCTGTGACAGAGAATTCCGGAGACGCCATACCTAATTCCCTCCCCGGGGCCTTTATTTTGCGGTCAAGGTGGCGCTCTCTTTCTCTGGTGGCTGGAGTGCCTGATAACGAGTCTGATGCATAGTCAGTCCTAGACCCGACACCGAAACACAGCTATGAAGATTGAAGCTCACGAAGAATGCACCGCCTTTCCACAATTCGAGCGATTGACCTCCCTCCGTGTATGAGTGCAAAACCTCACCCATATCTTCCAGAAAGGCCAAACGAGTCATAAATGAAGCCCACAGGCTGATCAGGCAGTGGCGAGGTGAATTACGGGGTTCCAGGCCGTATGTAAGAGTGCGGTTCATGGGAAGAAGGGGCCGCGTTTTCATAGATGATTTTCATTACCACCTAGAATCCAGGCCCTTTAAGGATATGATAGGCAGACATCGACTTCTCCCCTGTGTGAAAGAGTTGCTCAAAAAACACCACAGACGTTCCAACTCAAACCGAACACGGTAACTTGATGCTGGAGGGTATGACGCCACAGGGTGAAAGGTTTCAGCTCATCATTCGCCCTGAGAAGACAGGGCGCTGTTTACAGAGCTTTTTCCCTGTTTGGAACAAAGAAAAGCCCATGCCCTTCATACCGTGGTCAAAAACTCTCGGGTTGGCCGCGTTGGCTTCCGCCTCGTCTTACGTTACCCCTCAAACGGCAAAGCCTGGGGCGCTTGCGTCCCCGGACATGGACTCTCTCCTGGACAGCCGGACCCGCCACAGTTCATCTGAGCTTGAGCGACCTGCCATTCAGTAGTTTCATCGTACGTAGACACCCCACTTCTTGTCAAGTTCAAAACTACAATCCCCGTAAGCATTCACTTATGCGGGGGAGGATCTTTTGAGTCGGCTGTATGTCTTCCTTCACCTACGCGGGGAATCTTCGGGCTCCTGTCATTGCGAGGAGTGCTTGGTGGGACAGGCTTCCAGCCTGTCTATTAGGGATGACGGGCAAGATGCCCGTCCCACCGGCAATCTAAGCGCCGTATGAAGGAAGAGATTGCTTTCCCGCGTCCAGCGGGACTCGCAATGACAATTCTTGCCGCACGCAAGTGAGTGGTTACCCCTCAACATTCTATCGCATTCCTTCTCAACGGACATTTTCTGTCTTATCCTTCTTTAAGGGTTCGTTAGGCTCGCGGAGAGCGGTAGCGCTCGGGATCAATTTCTGTCGATTGTTTTTTCATATTTGGAGCAAATCTCGAAATCGTTGAGAGATTCTCGTGCGCCGTACCGATGGACCATAGATCTTAGACCGGTAGGGTGGGCGTCTCGCCCGCCGATTTATCAAGGTGGTGAACATTCGGCTCGCCATCAAGCAACGATGGGCTAGGTGGCGGGCAGGATGCCCACCCTGCTGGCGGCTGCCAAAATCAGATCGACCGGGGGAGAACCATGTCCGCAGCAAGGCCATTCAAATTGATACAGATTGACGAGGTTCGTTGGGAAATTCCGAAGACTGGTGGAATGCGGGTTCCCGGTCTGATCTTTACCGATTCCAAAATATTGCCGGACATCGAGAAGGACCAGAGTGCCGAACAAGTTTACAACGTTGCGCACTTGCCGGGAATAGTCGGCCGATCCCTGGCAATGCCGGACGTTCACTGGGGGTACGGTTTTCCCATAGGTGGTGTCGCGGCCTTCGATCTGGATGAAGGGGTGATATCTCCCGGCGGGGTCGGGTACGACATTAATTGCGGGGTCCGTCTCGTAACCACGGGCTTGGATCGGGAAGCGCTCATGCCGAAGATCAGGCCGTTGATCGATCTCCTCTTCGCACACGTTCCCAGCGGGCTAGGGTCAAGAGGCGGCATACGATTGAATCGGAAGGAGCTGTCGCAGGTCCTCAAGAAAGGCGCGGCCTGGGCTGTTGAAAACGGTATGGGAGACGCGACGGATCTGGATCATATTGAGGATCATGGCGTTATTGAAGGCGCGGACCCCGGCGTGATAAGCGATCGAGCTTTTGAACGGGGCAAGGACCAGCTCGGCACTCTCGGGTCGGGTAATCATTTTCTTGAGATCGGTTTCATCGAGGAGATCTTCGATGAAGATACTGCCGGCCAGTGGGGCCTGTTCACAGACCAGGCCACGGTGATGATCCATACCGGCTCAAGAGGATTTGGATACCAGGTCTGCGACGATTTCCTCGCTCGAATGGTGAAGAGCGTTAGGCTGGAGGGGATCGAGCTTCCCGACAGGCAGCTCGCATGCACCCGCTTGAACACGGGTCTTGCCAGGGAATACTTAGCGGCAATGCGGTCGGCCGCGAATTTTGCCTTTGCCAACCGCCAAATACTCACGCACCTGGCCCTTGGCGCCTGGGAAGAGACTCTGGGACTTTCTCCGCGTGAGCTGAAATTCCGATTGCTCTATGATGTCTGCCACAATATAGCCAAAATCGAGTCTCACACAGTCAATGGTGAAAAGAAAAAGCTGTGCGTTCATCGCAAGGGCGCGACTCGGGCCTTCCCCCCGCATCATCCAGTGCTCCCCGAGGTGTATCGGACCAGCGGGCAACCCGTGCTTATACCGGGAGACATGGGACGCGCCTCCTACATTCTGGCAGGGCAGGAAGGGTCGATGATAGAGGCATTCGGCTCCGCTTGCCACGGCGCGGGGCGTCTCCTGTCCAGACACGAAGCCCTGAGGCGAACCAAAGGACGATCGATCGAACGCGAACTACAAGATAATAACGTTTATCCCAGGTGGGTCGGGAGAAGGACGCTCCGAGAGGAGTTCCCCGAAGCATACAAAGATGTAAGCATGGTTGTGGATGTCGTTCACAGAGTAGGCTTGGCAAGAAAGGTTGCTAGAATCCGGCCAGTTGGAGTGGTGAAGGGCTAGTGCCTGATCGTGTTTCGCTATATATTGGTGGGACAGTCTCGCGAGGCGCGGGACAGCCTGTCGCTAGAGGACGGGCAGGATGAAACTGTTTCAAAATGGAGGCGTGAACGAAATTCCTAGTACAATGCGCCATTTTCCCGGCAATGAATTAGAGGGCTACTATCGCCGGTCCCTCCGGGACGCTTGATATTTAAGCCCCATCGGGGTGATCGAGAGTAGGCCGGTGCTTCAGCGCCGGTGACCATTTCCAGCCACTAACGGCCAAATTAAGACCCAAGCAGGCTTCAAAGCCTGCCCCCCTGGTCGAAGGATCACGAAAGTCCCACTAGAAGTATGTTGACCGATTATCATTAGTCATGATAGAATTATTATGTAAAGCTCTGAGCTCAACGGGAGGGGAGCGGTGAATTTCGACTCCGAGCGAATAGACATAAGGAGTGTAGCATGAAACGATTGTTGTTACTGGGAGTTATGATTTTCGTGGTCTGCTCTCCTCTGATAGTCAGTTATGCAGACGATGTCTACTGGGACAGAAACCCACCCGAAGAACCAACGATCACGAACAAGGATTTCGACCTGAATTTCGGGGCGCCGGCTGCCAAGTCTTTTGGAGACATGGAAATTTACGATCAGCCGAAAGACATTTTCGAGAATGAGGAATCGGCCACGCCGGCCACCTCGGCAACCCCGACTACGGCTGCCGAACCGGGAACTCCGATTGCTCCGACTGAGCCTGCGATTCGCGGTCCCATACAACAACCCCGCAGCGTGACTCGTCGTTCAAGAGAGGGGTCTGTAGGTGCCCCGGGCTTCACACCGAAACCCTCCGAGATTATCCCACAGGCCACTGAAACCGCCCCGGGCAAGAAACAATCCGTTGTTAAGCCCCACAGGGAATCGCCTGCCACTCAGGTCCAGCCCAGCAATGTCAACAAGGCGGCGCCTGCTTCCGTGGAAGAAGAGGCCAAACCCGGCAAGAAGAAGCTGAAGTGGGGACAGTTGGACGTGCAGTCAGCGGAGCCTAAAACCAAGTTGAAGTGGGGAGAACGATAATCGGCCGAATTGGCTTCTCTGAGGGGGGCAAAAGAAAAGGATTCCTCGTCGTCCAGCCATTTCGGGCGCTTAGTACAGGTTTTCATAAATACGGACGCGGATTTGGGTGCCACTGCTGGCTTGCCCAGCAGTGCCTGCTCGAAGAACACTGCTGGGCAAGCCAGCAGTGGCACCCAACCAAAGGCGATTATCCCCACACGAGCTGGTATTTCGTGTAACCCTATTTAGGAAATAGAGTACTTAGGATTTCATGTTCGCCGTACTGTTACGCAGGTGAAACGAAACGAGGATCATTCTCTTCTAGCACCCAACTTGATATGGCCGTCTTTTTGGAGCCGCATAAGAGCCACTTCTATATTATAGTCCCGGATATTAAGCCCTTTGGAGATCGCGACGATTTCGCCATCCTCAACCCCGACCTCCATAGCCATGATCTCCTTTGCTTGTTGAAGCCCTGCCAGGTTTACCGGGAAGCCCGACCAGAGATTCCAGGATCTGAAGTACACGATCCAGTGGAGCTTGTTCTCCATGATGCGGGTGTCTACCAATCTCATGCACGGGCTGGAGCCGTCGGATTGATCGTAGAAAAAAATGTCCTCCGGCCGACCGACTTCCATGCACATACGATTGGTACGGGGTCCGTGCTTCTTGTAGTAATCAATCACATATTGCCAGGCGATCTGTAATCGTTCTCCATAAGTATAATGCTCGCCGGGCGCTTTCTGCGATGAGAGGAGGTAAGGCATGTATTCAGCCAGATACTTCTCGTCCGCCACGGGGGGGAGGTTAAGATGCTCCGGGATTTGAGGCAGAAGAGGCCGAGCTCCGGGTTGTTTGATATGGATTGTGGCCATGTCGAATTCGATGCGGTCTGCACCCGGGTTGGATCCTGTCTGGACAGTATACCGCCGGGCAGCACCGTCAGGTTTGCGGGACTCTTCGATAAGTGTGTACAAGCATTGGAACCAAGCATCCGGTATGGTGGTGGCCTCGATGAAAATTGGCTTCATGGTGCTACTCCAAGCAAAAACTCAGGTCTCTGTCGAATTCCGACGTCCGCAACGCGGACTAATGGTTTGATGATTCGGCCATTCCCTATATCCGATTCGTTTCGCTAATGCCAGATTTTTCCGATGATTTGGACAGCGGTCCAACATCTGGTATAGGTGACGTGTGGCTCGGATTTCCGGAAAGACGAGGCGAAGTTGACTTTCAGTGCAGCGCCATTGAGAAATGATCATGATTCCGCCGGCTCTTCCAAAGAGACTTCGCAGAGTCAGCCCGGTCGAGGGAGTCGTAGCATATTTGGAAGATATTTCATTGAGCCGTTCACAGGCTCCAATAGTCCCCCGTGGTTCGATGCACGCGGAGTTGCCGTAGGGCTTTTCATA
Source organism: uncultured delta proteobacterium (assembly GCA_963789265.1). Classification (GTDB taxonomy): domain Bacteria; phylum Desulfobacterota; class Desulfomonilia; order Desulfomonilales; family Desulfomonilaceae; genus CAWBBA01. The sequence continues at coordinate 573,085 of CAWBKB010000003.1, forward strand.
GGACTGGGCCTTCCCATCGGCATCCAGACGGTGGTGCTCGGCGTGCTCAGATTGTTGTTCAGGTTCAATACGATCATCGCTTTTGCCTGCACTTGCGTCAACAATCCAATTTCCATTATCCCGATGTATTATGGATACTACTGCTTGGGCTCTTTCATGCTTGAAAAGCATGCTGTCGTCAGCGCGGAACACTTTCGAAGCATGATGGGTCCTGTTTTACACGCCCATCATTTCTGGCAGTCAGTGGAGGCATTTGTGTACCTGGGTTGGGACATAGTAGTTAGATGGTTTCTCGCGGCCCTAATCGTTGCCTCGATATGTTCGCTCATCGGATATGTAGCCAGCTTCCGGGTTTGGGAGGGCCGGTGTAGAACAAAGGCCAAAAAACTTGGATTAACATACGAGAAGCTTCTCGCGAAGCTTGAAGAACCGATGGAAAAAAATGGAGAAGCTCAAGACTGAATTCATAATCCCCGCCCGATGCAATAGTTAACCGCGGGCAGGAGTTCACCGCGGAGAGCGCAGAGGCCGCAGAGAATTATAGTTTCGCTGCACGTCTATTCGACGGAGCACTCTAAATTCCGGCATGCAATGGTGAGGACAATGCCGGCTTGACTATACGCACCCACGACTCGCGTGGCTCTGAATAAGCATCTTTTCCCTCTGGGTTCTCGGCGGACTCTGAGGTGAATCTTGACCGCCCCTGAAATGCCCGCTGCCGAATTTTCCGGTTGGTACTAGTCCTAATCCGGCATCCCTGCATCAATCCATTCAGCTATCTCCTCGATTTGGTCGCTCGACAGGTACGGGCCACCTGACGGCATTCTGCGATAGCCTCCAATGGGGCCTCTGAGAATTCTGACCAGATTGGTTTCCTGAGACTGTCCGTTCCCCACCTTCTCCGCGTCTATGAGACGCTTTCCATAAGGCTCGCTTGCCGCCAACTCCTCCTTTGTCTCCCATCCGATTTGTCCTTCATGGCTAGCTTTCATTTTTGGTTGGCGGCCGTTCTCAGCCTCCCACCGCTGCAATGCACTATCCAACAGCTCTTTAATTCTCGGCCAGTGTACATCCGCCATCAATTACCTCCCGCCCGCAATAGACCAATCTAAAAATAATATGTGGCATTCATCGGTTTCGGACCACGCCCACCTGTCGGCAGTAGGGCAGCACAGCGCATCGAGAGCAGAAAGGCGAAATGGGTCTACAGATGTTCTGGCCCCAGGTTACAAGAAGGTCGTTGTATTCTATCCAGGTACTCTTTGGGCAGTTTTGCCCTCAGAGCAAGCTCAGTCAGTTCCGGCGTTTTCGTACTGACATATCCAAGCCTGTTGCTGACCCTGTGAACATGAGTGTCCACGCAAATGCCAGGCTTTTGAAAACCGAGTGTTAACACAAGATTGGCGGTCTTCCGTCCCACCCCCTTCAGTTTCAAGAGCACTTCCAGATCGTCCGGGACTTTCCCTCCATGCTTGCCGATCAGCTCCTTACTGATATGTCTTAGTGTTCGGGCTTTGGTTTTGTAGAAACCCACGGGAAAAATCAGCCGAGCTATCTCTTCTTCCGGCAGGCGCAGTATTTCTTCAGGGCTCCCGCCTTTCGCGAGCAGCCTGGCCGCGGCCTGACGTGTGACCTCGTCCTTTGTGCGCAGAGAAAGAATCGTGGAGACGAGCACGTGGAAAGGGTCTCGGCTTCGATGAGAGATTTCCGTCACTATCGGAACAGCCATGCGGCGGATTTCTCTCCGAAGAATTGCAATTATCTTATGGATGTCGGGTACTCGCTGGTCACGCTGCAATGTCAATACTTCACTCCCACTCTTTCCCTCACTAAATCCAGAGTCTCAACCGCGATTGCCCGGGCCTTTTCCGCCCCCGCGGCCAGGATTTGTCGAATATGACCCGGATCTGAGACAAGTCTCTGCCTTTCCGCTCGCGCGTCTCCAAAGAAATCCCATAGGATTGCGGCCAGTTCTTTTTTTATGGCGCCATAGGAGGCTCCTCCCTGCCTGTAAAGCACCTCCACCTCGCGTATTCTCTCGGGTGGGGCAAAATGGCGGTAAATCTGGAACAAGTTGCAGGTCTCGGGGTTTTTCGGCTGATCGACAGGGGTGGAATCAGTCAGTATGCTCATGACCTTCTTCTTCAGGGTCTTTTCGTCCAAGAAGATTTCGATGGTGTTGTAGTACGACTTGGACATCTTTTGTCCGTCAATTCCCGGGATCACAGCAACGTCATCGCTGATCTCGCCTTCCGGGATAACAAAGGTCTCGCCGTAAATATGGTTGAATTTCAGAGCGACATCGCGAGTGACCTCAATGTGCTGCTTTTGATCTTTTCCCACCGGCACAAGGTTTGACTGGTAAAGCAGGATGTCCGCAGCCATGAGCACAGGATAGGCAAACAGCCCATGATTAGGAGAAATTCCCTTGGCTATCTTGTCCTTGTACGAATGGCAGCGTTCCAACAAGCCCATCGGAGTGATGCAAGTCAAGATCCATGCCAACTCCACCACTTCGGGAACGTCCGACTGGACCCAAAAGAAACATCGATCAGGGTCCAGACCCAGGGCAAGGAAGTCCGCCGCAGCTTCCAATGTGCCTCGAGCCAGCTTCTCTCTATCACTTACGCTGGTTAAGGCGTGGTAATTGACGATGAATACAAAAAGCTCCTCGCGATTCATATAAGAAAGCATCGGTTTCATCATACCCAAGTAGTTGCCGATGTGCAGAGAACCACTAGGTTGAATACCTGACAGAACTCTCAAGGCGGCCTCCTTTCTCTCTTTCAGCCTTGGACCGAACTGCCTGTTGTGACTATGGCAATTGCCGGGCCATTCGACCAATTCTTGATAACGCAATCGTCACCCTGCAAGCTCGATGGGCGGTTCGCCGGGATGACTGTAATTTGCAATTCGGAAAGAACCTTGGAAGAATACCACAAGTGGCAGGTTCTGAGAACTACTGTAGGGGCGGTTTCAAACCCGCCCCTACCAACTTCATCTTCCAAATTTCGGCGTGGCTATACAAAGTGAGTAGATAGGCTCAGGCAGGATTGGTGTGGTCGGAAATGTTGAACCGCATAAGGACGGCTTCCAGCACAGACCCACCTATTGCGCGGGCCTTTTCCGAGATGGTGTTGCAGTAAGAGGGATTCCCTCGTGGGTCAATGTCTCCGATCTTCAGCCGCCGACTCACTAAAGTGCCGGGCCTTATCAATCCGCGGATTATCCCGTTGATTTCCGCCCTCACAGGCTCGCCCGCCACCTGTCCTATTTGTTGCCCTTTCTCCACCAAAGTTCCTATGTGCTCGGCGGATTCAAAAATTCCGTCTGCGGGTGATCGAAGGACTCTGAGAGTAGTGTACCCGCCGATGTTACCAGGGGTTCCTGTATCGGGAGCCGCCTCTCCCTGCACGATCAGACGACCCAAATCGTGTCCCCTGTTGGTCTCTATGACGCAGTGAGCATCTTTCCCGGCGCAGAACCCCGGTCCCAAAGCTATCACCAGTGGTGCATCGTCTATCGAGGTGCCAAGGTTCTTTTTTGCCAGAATTGCGTCCACGACCACATCAGGCTGGAAAGCGGTCTTGAAAGCACCGTCAGGATCAACAAAAATCGGAATTTGCCCCGATTGCCATAGTGCCTGCGCTTGGTCCAGGGTCTGGACTCTGGCTGCCTCTATTCCCTCGACACCCCAATTTCCTTCGTGCAGCGCTTCGCTGAAGCTAACCATGCGCCGCACAGTCAGCGGCTGGTCAATTTCGGTCATAAGAAGTCGGCGGAATCCTGCGTTGTAGATACGACACGCTGTTCCCGTGGCCATTTCGCCGGCTCCACGAATGACGATTTTCAGTTTGGCCAGACAGGGTGGCATTATGGAGCGCGCTTTCTTACTTATCGAACTCTTCTAGGGCCTTGATCATAGTCTCTTTGGGGATGACCCCATAAAATGCATTCTTTATCTCACCATCCCGAATGATGAAGATAGCCGGTATCTTGTTGATTCCAAACCGACGCGTGATCAGATTCTGATCGGTGTTGACCCTGCCTATCACAGCTCGGCCCTTGAGGTCTTTAGCTACTTCCCGGAGTACCGGATCGAGCATCCGGCACGGAAAGCACCACTCGGCGTAGAAGTCCACCAATATGGGGCGCTTCTTCGACGCTTCCACCACGTTGGACTGAAAGTTTTCATCGGTGAAGCTCTGGACGTTAGAAGCAACCAGAGGCTCGGTAGCCCCTTTCTTCTCATGGACCGACCACAAAATTATCAGTCCTCCCGCTAAACAGAACGCTATCAACGTGATTATTATTATACCTGTCTTATTCATGCTGCCTCCGCAGTCTACCGCCTCTTTTATGTAATTTACTCCACCTCGGATGTAATGAGAACCATTATTTCATTTTCTTCACATGAGATCCATTGGATCGACATCTACAACGATCTTTAGCCCATGACCTTTCAGGTAACCTTCTGAAATTAGCCCCTTGACAAGGGACCGCACAGGACTTCGTGTGGCGGCTTTGAAGAGAACTTGCCAGCGAAATCTCCCCAGAATCTTTTTTCTGGGCGACGGGGCCGGGCCCATAACCATTATGTCCCTGGATTCACCTTTCAAGAGCCTAGCGGCCCTACTGATCATTATAGCTTTCTTTTCGACCCGCTTTTCGTTATTCCCCTCCACACGCACCAGAATCAGGTGCCCATAGGGAGGGTACAACAGTTCGCGGCGCAGCGTTGAATCCAGTTCGAAAAAACGTTCATACGCGTGGGACGCCGCGCACTGAATCGCCTCATGTTTTGGATCAAAGGTCTGAAGGATCACTCGGCCCGAATCCGTCTCCCTGCCGGTGCGACCTGCAACCTGCGTAAGCATCTGGAAGGTTCTCTCCGCTGCTCTGAAATCCGGAAAGTGTAAGGAGAGATCGCCGCAGAGCACCCCGACGAGGGAAATACCCGGAAAGTCGTGACCTTTGACAATCATCTGAGTCCCTGTAAGGATGTCGATCTCCTGTTTCCTGAAACGGTCCAAAATGCCCTCAAGCTGATCCCTCCGGCGTGTAGTGTCCCGATCGAGTCTTTCGATGCGTGCCTCCGGGAATACCTCTGCCAACTCCTCCTCCACTTTCTGCGTGCCCACACCTCCAAAGAAGAGCTTTCCTCCGGAGCACTGCGGGCACAAAGGGGGAGCAGCCTGAGAAAAACCGCACAGATGGCACCGGAAATCCCCGCTCGCTTGTGATGAGTGAGGCTGATATCGCAATTCGGGCATTTGAAAACGTTGCCGCACGATCGGCACTGAGCAAATGTATCAAATCCTCTGCGATTAAGAAAAAGGACCACCTGCTCTTGTCGTGCCAGTGCTATTTTTATGGAGTCAATCAGTTTAGGCGTAAGAAACGCCCCTTTGCTGCACTTATTCTCGGGCGACTTGAGATCTACTAATTCCACCGCGGGGAGCGCGCCGCCATGATGGCGGCACGGCAGGTCCACGCGAGCAATTTTGCCTCTCTGAGCGTTGACGAACGTCTCAAAAGAGGGCGTTGCACTTCCCAGGATGACACATGCATTTTCCAGTTTTGCTCGGGCCAGCGCCATGTCACGAGCATTATACGGACAACTGTCCTCCTGTTTGTAAGATGAATCATGCTCTTCATCCACGATAATCAGACCGAGGTCCCGTACCGGCAAGAAGATACCCGATCGAGCCCCTATGGCTACGTTCACCTTTCCCTCTTGCACACGGCGCCATTCGTCGAGCCTCTGAGAAGGCGTCAACCCGCTGTGAAAGATCCCCACGCCTCCGCCAATGCGTCTCAAGAAGCGGCGGGCAAGTTGCGGTGTCAGCGCTATCTCCGGGACCAGTACCAGTGCCCGTTTTCCTTTTTTCAGAATTTCATGGATTACTCTGAGGTAGACTTCCGTCTTTCCCGATCCGGTAACTCCAAAGAGGAGAAAGGGATGAAATCCTCCCTTCAGGACAGCCTCTGTAATTAGCGTGACTGCGGAATTCTGATCGGGCGTCAGTTCGGGAGGCTGTTCGGCAGGCAAAACACGCGTCCCCGCGGGATCGAGAAGCTCGGGTAGCTTTTTTTTGCGCAAGCTAATTCTGGGGCGAGCGATTCGTTCCTCAATTCGGATCCATTTTTTCTGCAGGGCTTCTTTGCAGCCGTCTTTGCCGATGAGGGCTTCAAGTTCGCTTTGGGCCATCACTCCCGCCTTGAGAACTTTTGTCGGAAGGGTCAGTTTCGACTGTTTTCCCGATCCGCAAACCACGCACGTCCTTCAGGGGTCAAAATCGCCCAGGGTCGCGATTTCCTGTCCGAACCCGGAGGAAGAGCAGTCTTGAGCACCAACCCTGTCGAGATCAAATAGTATTCTGCGATCCACCGGATGAAGGTCCAAAGCTCCGGAGTCAGATATGGCTCTTCTTCAGGGATGTCTACAACATACTTGATTTCCTGGCTGCCTGGGTCGGAAGCGCATATTCCGACAATGAAACCTGCCCGTATCTTATTTCTGAAGGGAACGAGGACCCGGCGGCCTATCTCAGCGCGGGACACGAGCTCAGTCGGGATCCTATAGGTAAAAGGGCCTTCCAGTGGAAGAGGAATGGCCACGTCTATGAGGTTGTCCGAGTCGTTCATGCCGAGTCGCTTTCAGGAGGACAAGATCAGATCTTCCAAGAGAAAGTAGGGGCAGGTTTCAAACCTGCCCCTACCTAACAGAGGCAGTTTTGTACCATGTGCTGAGCGAAGCGAAGCGCATCAATTGCGTAAGACCGAGCGGGGACGCGAACGATACACTTTCCCTGCCTTCGCAGAGTTCGGCACATCCTACATGCTGGATAGTAGGACGGGCATCCTGCCCGTCATTGGCAGGCAAGATGCCTGCCCCACTATTCCAAATGGGCAGGTTTCAAACCTACCCCTACCTAACAGAGGCAGTCACCATTGACAAGATCTCTTTGGAAAGGCAGGGTAACGGCGCGCGAAGCATATTTGTAGGGGCAGCTCACGTAGCGATATGGTGAATCCCGCAGGATGCGCGTACCCGGGAATCGGTAGGACCGGCCTCCGTGCCGGTCGTTTCGCAGTTTTGTAGGATGCGCTGAGCGAAGCGAAGCGCATCACAATTGCGTAAGACCGAGCGGGGACGCGAACGATGCGCTTCCCCCGCCTTGGCAGGGTTCAGCACATCCTACATGCTGGCCCCCCTTTACCAAGGGGGAATAAATAGTTAAGTTTGCACCCATCGACAAATGACCGGCAGTCCCGCGTTCCGCGTGGGATGGTCCTACTGGCGTTCTCTTCATGACCGGACCGACGACCATACCGAGGTTTTGGCTCGCATTTTTGTGCTGCTGTCTCCTGGCAACGCCTTTTTTGTGCGTCACGTTTCCTCCCATAACAGATCTACCGCAACAGTCGGCCCAGATTCGCCTCTTTCTCGAAACACTGCACGACCCTTCGGCAAGTCCATACAAGATACAGTGGTTCACCCCGTACAGTCTATCCTACCTGATGTTGGGAGTCTCGTGGGCCCTGTTCGGCCCGCAAAGCGCAGGCCGGATCGCTATGCTCGCCATTGCGCTGCTGTGGGCAGTGTCAATCCACATTACGGCAGCCAGGCGGGACCGATCTGCGGCTGCGGCGACTCTGGCGTGTTTGTTCGTTTTGAACCATACGGTCTACTGGGGCTTTTACAGCTTCGTAATAGGCTTGCCTGCCTTTCTCGTCTGGTTTTCTCTCAGGTACTGAAGATCCGCCTGAACGATTCTCAGCGCGAGATGCCTTCTTATGGCTCGCCTGCGCCATTCTCCTTTATATGTGTCATGTGCTCTGGTTCATTGCCGGCATGGCATGGCCCTGGCTCAGGGGATAGTTTTCCGAAAGCCTGTCAGAAAAACACTAACCAGATTGGCTTATGTTGCGCCTCTCGTTGTGGTGGTTGGGATCTGGTACCCGTCGCTTTCGGGCTCTTCGATGGCAACACCGCCATTGTGGGGGTCCAACCCGATCTGGCGTCTCTCTTTCTCATGGCTTTCAGACGCGGCTCTGGGGGGAATCCGGGGCCCTGCGATACCTGTATTCTTCGCAGCGGCCCTTGTGTGGGTTCTTATGTCAGTGGTGCAGCACCGCAAGAGCCTATACCGGTTGCGCCCTCACCCCAGCCCTCTCCCAGATTTTCGTCATTCCCGCGAACGCGGGAATCCAGACTGGACCCCGGATCAAGTCCGGGGTGACGGAATAATCGATAAGGGTCCGGCCTCCGTGCCGGTTGCAAATTCGCCGGCAGGGACGCCGGCGATACAGCCGGATCGAGTCCGGGCTGACGGAGTAATCGACAAAGAGCTGCTTCTTGCAGCGGGTCTCTTCTTTGCGTTCGCTTTGATCCTCCCTGACAAGTACATGAACACGATCAGGTTCAGCCAACGATGGATGCCGCCGGCTATGATAATGTTGCTCTTGGCTGTGCCCGCGCCGGTACTCAGGCCGGTACTCAGGCAAGTAGCAGCCCTGGTGATCGTGGCCGCGTTTTGTTTGGCTACAACCGCCACGTGGGAGAGATTCGAAAGGGACGAACTCTCCGGTCTCAAGGAAGCCCTGGCCGCGCTGCCCGCCTCCCCGAAAGTGCTGGGACTGGCCCTGGTTCATAGGAGCAATCTCATTAAGGGGGTCCCGTTTATCCAGATTTTTGCTTATTCTCAGGTGCTAAAGGGCGGGATGTTGAATTTTTCGTTTGCCGAGTTTTCGCCGTGTCTGGTGGTGTTCAAGGACAGTTCCCCGAAGCCTTGGACCGGGGGTTTGGAATGGTTCCCGAGGCTCGTCAAGGAATCAGATCTCCAGTATTTTGATTATGCGCTAATCAATGGAACCGACCAAATGCATTCGGTCACTAGAGCCCAATCTCGGCTTGTTCCGGTAACTACGAAGGGCCGCTGGAGGCTGTATCGTGTGAAGGCGCCGTAGGAGTCATTGTCCGGCCCACAAGACACAATCCGGACATAAACGAGCTGAAAAGCAACGGGCTTATAGCTATTGCCAAAAGTAATGACCTGTTCACCACCCGTCACCCCGGCGAAAGCCGGGGTCCAGAACATATTGAAAAGACTGGATTCCGGCCTCCGCCGGAATGACGGTGTCAGGCTATCTCCAATCGCACAGAACTTTTGGCAATGGGAATATCACTTACGTCTCTTCGTGATATTCTTCTTCGGTGTTCATCGACCAAATATTTTCTTTCTGGCTGATCCCTGCCTTGATATTGTCTACAGCGGTCATTGCGGTCAGCATGGAACAATCCGCGTTGTTGTATTTGTGGATGCCGTTTCTTCCCTTCTTTTTTGTCTGCCGTTGCCAGGAGTGATTGCTGTAATGGCCCGACCATCGCACGCCTTTCGCCTTTAGCTTCCACTCGGGTGAGGTCACCAGGAATTTCCCCAGGAGTGGATGAGAGATGTAGAATTTAGGACTTGAGGGTGCGGCTTCATAGTCTTTCTCAACATGAAATGACTAAGGTTCTTCGCGCCTTCCTGTCTACTTGGTGGAGACCAGTAATATAATGCAGGGCGAAAATCAATCTGCCGTTCCAGTGGAAACGATTCCCACAATCGTATAAAGTTAGTATAATATCACTGAGCGTGGCACGTCGTCGCGGAATAAATCGCAACTATTTTGAATAGCTTATGAGATAGGGAGCACCGTTTGAAAGCGGGAACTCAGCGAATTATGATCGTGATCCCGGCTTATAACGAAGCTGGCAGAATTGGAAAGGTAGTGAGTTGTGCCAGATCAGGTACTACCTGGCGCAACTGTTGTTGTGGTCGATGATTCGTCTGTGGACTCGACCAGCAAAGAGGCCTGTGAGGCGGGCTCGATCGTGCTTCGCCACCCTATAAATCTCGGCTATGGATCTGCGCTGCATACAGGGTTCATCTTCGCATTACGAAACAACTTCGACATCCTTCTCCAGATGGATGGCGACGGGCAACATTTGGCATCTGAATTACCGAAATTGCTTGATCCGATATTGGCGGACCATGCTGACTTAGTCATAGGTTCCCGCTATCTCAATGGAGGATGCGGATACGACTGCGGTATTGCACGACGCATCGGGCAGAGGATGTTCGAATGGATCGCCTTGGGCGCGACAAGTAGGCGCTTCACCGATCCGACTTCCGGGTTTCAAGGCATGAATATCAGAGCGACCAAATTCTTTAGCGGAGACGACTACCCGGACGACTATCCCGACGCGGATGTCCTTATAATGGCTCATTACGCGGGGCTCAGAGTAAAAGAGGTTCCTGTCAGGATGAACCCTCGATCGGATGGACAATCAATGCACGTGGGCCTCAAGCCCTTGTATTATGTCATTAAAATGCTCTTTTCGATGTTTCTTGTTATACTTGATTTTGGAAGGTGGAGAAGACATGACTCCCAGGCAGATTGAAGCATCCATTATAATCAGCATCAGTCTTCTGGTGTTGATCGTCACCCTGATCAGGAAGAAGAAGCTTGAGGTGGCCTATTCCTGGGTGTGGCTTTTCATCGGGATCGGTATGGTAATGGTGGTAGTCTTTTACAAGGGCCTGGTCGCACTTTCGGATCTGATCGGTTCAGTGACACCGACCACGACCTTATTCTTGTGCGCAATCTTAGTCATTATGCTCTTGTGTCTCCAATTCTCCATTGTGACTTCCCAGCACAAATGGCAAATCAGAAAGATGGCACAAGAGATAGCGATGTTAACTGCAAAATCTGAGACTGTCGCATCCCAATCTTATTCAGATAACTGTGGCGGCACGGGCAAGGACTCCACCTGATGTCGTGCCGTGTATTCTTAACAACTGCACCAACAAGCCTTGAGAATCGATATGGTCGATTCGCATTTGCCGGAAGCACCCAACCGTCATTTGGACTAGTATGCTTGGCTGCAATGGCCCTCAGTCAGGGGCACGAAGTGAGAGTTGTTGATGCCGCGGCCGAAAATCTCAGTGTCTATCAAACCCTCCAAGAAGCTGAGCGGTTCTCTCCACAAGTCATTGGGATAAGCGCTACTACCGCTGGAATCGTCGTTGCCGGAGAGTTGGCATTATCGGCAAAAAAGCGTCTGCCGAATGTGTTGACGATTGTCGGCGGACCCCACCTGAGTGCTTTGCCAGTCGAAACATTGCAAGAATTCCCAGGTTTCGACATCGGGATCCTTGGCGAGGGCGAGGAAACCTTGGCAGATTTGCTGTCAGTTTTCAGCGTAACGAAAAAAGTTGACCGGCCAGTTCTTGGAACTGTGGTTCGTGATGAAAGTGGGATCAGTCTGCAACCGAGGCGTCCATTCATTGCAGATCTCGATCAGTTGCCGCTGCCAGCGTGGCGACTACTGCGAAGCTTTCCAGGGGGCTTTCGACCGACGCTGGCTCGCATGAATCGCCTTCCCTGCGCTTCCGTTGTGCTTACTAGAGGTTGCCCCAACCGCTGTCTGTTCTGTGACAGATCCGTGTTCGGGAATCGGTGTCGATCCTACAGCCCCTCTTATGCACTGAACATAATTAAGGATCTCAGATACAACTTTGGCGTGAAGGAAATCCTGATTGAAGACGATACCTTTATAGTGGACCGCAAAAGAGTGGAAGAGTTCTGTCAGCTCCTTATCGACGAGAAAGTCGATATAACCTGGTCTTGCCTGGGCCGTGCCGATCGTGTCAACCCCGAGTTGTTGCGCCTCATGAAAAGGGCTGGGTGCTGGAGCATAGCCTACGGCATCGAGAGCGGCGATGAGGGAATTCTTAAGGCCGTGGCCAAAAGGCTTACAATAGAACAAATAGAACAAGCGGTCGCGTGGAGTAAGAACGTGGGTCTGATGACGAAGGGGTTCTTCATGGTGGGATTCCCAGGTGAAACGCACAGCTCCATGAAGGCGACTTTGGACATCGCTAAACGCTTGCCTCTCCATGACATCTCCGTGATGCAATTGACGCCGTTTCCTGGAAGCGATTTGTATCAACGCGCGGAAGAATTTGGGACATTCGACAAGGACTGGAAAAAAATGAACGCACTCAACACAGTGTTTGTCCCGTTTGGACTCACAGCGGAGGATCTGGCACGAGCTAGATTCAGGATGATCAAATCATTTTATCTTCGCCCCCGAATCATACTTTCTAAACTGCTTCAAATAGTTAGCACGCCTAGGCTCATGTTGGCTTTGCCGAGAAGCATCCTGGCTCTGGTGAAAGGGCGTTCTTTAGGAAAAGCCTCGCGGACAAGAAATCAAAACTCAGCACACGACCTGCCAAGTGGAGAGTAGGAGGATAAGGTTTTCAGGAGCATCCGTCGATCAGTAACTTAAGTCCTAATTGGGACAAATTCTAATCCTCTTGGCAGACAGCGGTGATCATCGGATAGACTGAGAACCTTTTGCCGGGACTGACGCCATGGCATGATTCGCAAGGCAGAATGTTGGCCTTGGTATCTCTCCAAGAAGGGAGGTGTCCTTGGGGCCGGAAAGGATGCATTCACAGTGCAAAATGGAACGACTCTTATGCCGAGGGGTCCACTGGTTTCTGTGGTCGTGGCGACTTACAATCAGCAGCAATTGGTACTGGCTCAGTGTCTGGAAAGCATCTCCTGCCAGAAACTATGAGCCTATTGAAGTCATTGTAGTCGACAATGGGGCAAGTCGAGATGTTCGCTCCGTGGTGAAGACCTGTGTTCCTGATGCCAGGATGATCAGGTTGCCAAAGAATGTGGGGTTTGCCGGAGGGTACAATGCTGGGATCCGGGCAGCCGTTGGACGGTACGTGGCGATTTTGAATGACGATGCCGTGGCATGTTCAAATTGGCTTAATGCCATGCTCACCATCGTAGAAAATGATAAGTCCATAGGGGTGGTCGGATCAATTATCCTCGACTGCAATCGGCCTGGGCTTCTTGACTCGTGCGGGGTCGGTGTGGCTTTCGATGGGATGTCTCGGCAGGCCATGAGGGGACGAATCCCTCCGGTATTGAAAGGCCCGAAAGAAGTGTTGTTGGTTAGCGGGTGTGCGTGTCTCTTTAGGACACAGGCCCTCCAAGAAGTCGGCCTCTTTGATGAAGACTTCTTCGCCTACTGTGAGGATACGGATCTTGGGTTACGATTGCAATGGGCCGGATGGAAGGCGGTAATCGCTCCGGAATGCTCTGTGAATCATAACTATTCGATGACTACCGGGAGACTTTCGCTCCAAAAGCTTTACTGGGTCGAGAGAAACCATCTGTGGGTTGCACTCAAGAACTTTCCACTTGCGCTTCTTCCTCTCGTCCCACTGGTAACCTTGTGGCGATATTTTGTACAATTTTTTATGGCTCAATTCGGCCCGGCAGAATTTCGGGCATTCAGGGACGACGCGGGCATACTGAAGATTATTTCTAGTGTCGTTCGTGCCAATCTGGATGCGGTGTCCCGAATGCCCGTGATGTTGCGGAAGAGAAAAGCCGCCGCGAATTTGCGTCGCACCAGCGGCCGCGACATGTGTAAGCTGCTGTTTACTTTCAGTCTTTCCATCTCTGATATCGTGAGAGGTTGAAGATGCCGGTAACAAATAAACCTAGCACCCAAGAAGCGTTGTTTCAGAGAACTCAGTACGCGAAAGGAGGTCTGACTCGTTGGTACTGGGACTTTAGAGATGCAGAAATTCTTACTTTGCTCGACGAGGATGATCGAAAAATCATCGATCTTGGATGCGGGGAAGGGCTCACTCTACAAAAACTGATTCACCGATTTCCCTTGAGTGAGATCATGGGGATTGATCTGTTCGAAGAGAACGTTGCGATTTGTCATGAGAATGATCTGCCGGTTAGGAAGGGTGATGTGTATGCGCTTGATGTGCCCGACAATAGCCTAGATGCGGTATTATTTTTGGAGGTCCTGGAACACTTGGATCGGCCGGAAATGGCAATAGCGGAGATCCACAGGATTCTGAAACCAGGCGGAAAACTTGTGGTCCTCTTTCCGAACGATAGCTTCTTTAAGCTGGCGAGACTCATGACATTCAAGTTCACAGAGGCTTTTTACGATCCAGGCCACGTAAAGCAGTGGACCCCAAGAGAGGCTCGAAAATTCTTGACAAAGGCCAATTTCTACGTCTACAGATCGAAATCAATTCCGTTTCTCTTCTGGCCGATTTGCCTGCACTGTCTCGTCGCTGCAAGAAAAACGCTTTTGACAGGTGGATAAGCGTTACTACGGATTCCTGTATGAAGGAATCGCTAGACCGCTTATTCTTACACTCTAAACCAATATAGCATAGCCCGGCTGACCCGGCGCCTCGGAAAACCGAGTCTGATTGGAGTAACATTTTTTGAAAGTTCTTTTTGTCAATGCGGTCGATCCTGCGTCAGAGGTTGAGAATCGTTTCAAACCGCTATGGCCTGCTTATTTGGCAGCCTACTGCAACGGGTTCCTCGCGAAGGGACAGGTTGAATTCCGGTTCCTAAGTGGAAAACTCGAAGAGCAACTCCAGACTTACGGGCCTGATGTAGTGGCGATAGGAGGAGTCACTCAGAATTTTCATCATGCGGTTCGGTGCGCGGCTGAGAGCAAGACCCGCGGGGCCGTGGTTATTGTCGGCGGCCCTCACATATCCGCGTTGCCATCGTGTCTGTCTAACCACATGGACGTAGGCTGCATCGGGGAAGGCGAACAAACTTTCTTAGAATTGATGCAGATAGTCTTGAAGCACGGCGGGCTTCCGGTCGACGCTCTCAGGGGTGTGAGAGGAATAGTGTTCCGCGCAGGCGATAGGCTGTCGAAGACTCCCGCTCGACCTCTTCTGGAAAAAATCGATGCTATTCCACACCCTGATCGGTCGCTGGTCAAGGCATTCCAACCTCACTCTTACATGTTCACTTCGCGCGGTTGTCCGTACAAGTGCGTATTCTGCGCGTCATCTCGATTCTGGCAAAAAGTACGCTTTGCGTCAGCAGAATACATCTTGGAGGAAATCGAGCTACTCGCAGAAAAGGGCGCACGGACAATCAGCTTCTACGATGACCTGTTTGCCGTAAACAAACAAAGGCTCGAACGATTAGCAGATCTGCTTTCGAGCACCGGCGTAAATCGCAATCTGAGATTCACCTGCAGCCTCAGAGCCAATGTCGTTACCCGAGATTTGGTTGAGTTACTCAAGCGAATCAATATCGTATCCGTAGGTATGGGGCTAGAAAGCGGCTCGGACCGTACACTTTCCTTCCTGAAAGGGAATGTGACCGTAGCGGATAACGACAAAGCGGTGAGACTACTCAAGGAGGCTGGCATCCAGGTCAACGCTTCTTTCGTGATCGGGTCCCCCGACGAGACAGGAGCCGAAGTCATGGATACCTTCAGATTTATACGGCACAGCAGCCTCGACTTCGTTGACACATACGTGCTGACTCCATTGCCGGGGACCCCAATTTGGACTTTGGCGGCGAAACGGGGACTCGTGTCGGACGATATGGACTGGAGTCGCCTCAACGTAAACTTCGAGTATAGTTGGCGAAAAGCGGTCATAGTCTCGGAGAGGCTGAGCCGTGAGGACATTCGTAGGCTTTATATGAGGTTCCGACGTCAGAGGGTTTATCGCATCTTGAAAGCTCTGCCGAGGTCACCATGGCTTTCGGATGTTCCACGGGTAGCCTTTGGCATAATTCTGGAGAAGGCCCTCAGACTGGGCAGAAAGCTGTGGGGAACCGATGAATAGGCATTTAATCATCGGTCCTGGGGCAACGACCTGAAAGTCAGTTTGAAAATCACACTTCGATCTGTCTCCCTACCTTGCACCATTGTTTCACCTTTTGGGTACGACCTTGACTGCCTCAGCGGAATGGATATGGGCTTCTCAACATCATTAATACCCATCTTCGACAGTGCCCCATTTTGGGGCACTGTCGAAGATGGGTCAGAAACATGCAAATAAGTTCCGCTCTTAGAGCTGTCACTGGAACTGAGGCTGTGGAACGCCGGATGACTTCTCTTTAATTCGCCAGCAAGAGATCCCGGGACAAGCGTGATTATGTTTTCGGAATAAGAATTTCGGCAACTTGAAAGTCCGGGCCGGAAAACAGAATGTGAATACTGTACTTCGACAAAGAATTTGCGGCGAGCACCGCCCGGAGTTTTTCATGAAGCACGCAGAGAACTCGGTCATCGGCAGACTGTGGTTTATCAAGGTGTAATAAATAGAAAAGTAGAAAGTCATTCGGCATGATGAATAAAGAATTTTCTAAAGAACAAATCAAGACCTATCTGCTCGTCGGACTGGCAGGGATTCACATCCTCATTTCTCTGTTCACTATTGTTCCAGGCTATCTTTCAATTGATGAGGCAATATACCATTGGATGGCAAGGGATTTCTCGGCCTCACGGACATTCGAGCTGTGGAACGGGTACCGGGAATTTCCTTCAGTAGAACTCGTGCACCATCATTTCCGCATTTTTGGGGATCATATAGTTCCTGCAACGCCCTATCTGTGGCCCCTCTTGAACCTTCCTCTGTACAGGCTCGTGGGCTTTTTCGGCCTGTTCGTTTTAAACAGCATCGCTTTCATAGTTTTGGTGGCAGTATGTTTTGCTTTGGCGAAAAAGATACTGAATGACCTAAACTTGGCTCTCAATGCATCTCTCATCTTCATTTTCGGCACTTTTGCCTGGGAATACTCCCAGGCTGCCTGGCCCCACATTACTTCGATGCTATTTGCGACTTCGGGATTCTATTTCGGAGTTTGCGGCTTCTATGCTGACACCCGAAGGCACGCTGTCCTGTACTCCCTTGCCGCAGGTTTACTTCTAGGATTGTCGCCCGGAATACGACTTGACGCAATAATTTTCCTCCCCTGCCTTCTTATGATTCTGCTTTTTGCCAAACCTTGCCGTTTTATGGAGGCAGCAGCGGTCTGTCTGGCCTCCGTCCCTGGATTGGCTGCGTTGAGTTTGACCAATTATTCTAAATTTGGGATGTTTGCACCTCTTTCTGTAGGAGGACCATCGATTTTCGGGGAGGTTGCCCCTTTTCCCGCAGCCTTAGCGACCATTTTAGGAATATTGCTCGTAATTGTTTGGCTGGTAAGCCGTTCGTCTGTAGATTTATTCGATTGGAACAATCAAAAGAAATTCGCAATAGGTTTGCTGTCCCTTCTAGTATTGGCGCTTGCGATTCCTTACACGCGCAATATCCTTTTGAAGGAAGCTTCTCAGGCATACACGATGATCGTTGATTTGCGAATTCTCGACTTGAGCATCGTTAAGCCGGCATTGACCCGCTCCGCCGGGGGTGGAGTGGTCTATATTGGAGGGCAAAAGAAAGCACTGTTGCAAAGCCTTCCATACCTTGTCATCTTGCTGATTCCACTTCTAAAGATGGTACGCGGAGATAGCGATTTCTCTCGACTCTGCATTCTTGCCATTGTTCCTGTTGCATTTGTCGTTTTCTTCACCCACTATAACGATAATGGCGGTCTGTGCCTCAATTTGCGTTACCTGCTGCCTATATTGCCATTCACCTCTATTCTGACTGCGTACACTTTACGCGATTTATTTCGTCAAACTGACAGGAAGTTTCATTTTATTACTTTTGAGTTAATCGGTTTGGTCACAGCCTTTATTTTCTTCCTTTTCACCCGGCGAATTTTCATTACAATTGACCAACAGGAATTCCCCATTTTGATCATTCCGCTGATCTTGGCCGGACTGTTGACCCTTTTGCTTGCTACAAGGGTAGTGTCTAAACGCGAAACATGGAAATTGATACCTGCGGTGGCGGTTGTCGTCTTCTTTATTGCCCTGGAGTGGGCCGGCTTGATGGCCTTTTTTTATGATTTTCCGCATCATCGACAACAACGTATACAAAATTTCACATTCGGCGGGGAAGTTGCACAAATTATCCCCAGCGATTCAATCTTCTTTACATATCCTTACATAGACGGGGTGTTGCGGCTCATTGACAGCAAACGAGTTCGTATTGCCTTTCCGGGCCAGGACGGATTCAGAGACGTTCCAAAGCTGGTTGCATTTCATCTGAACGCGGGACGACGAGTATTCGCGATGTTTCCACAGTCTTTGTGGAAACAACTGGAGAAGGGACCTCTGGCCATGTACCGCGTTCGGGCGTTGCGTCCCGCCGGTTATCTTCTACTTGCGGAGATCTCTCCTCGAGAACCAAGAAGTTCCTCCAAAGCTGGAGCGCCAGACGCAAACAATGCAGGACGCTAGTTAGTTTGAGAAAGGAAATGTCTGTGGTACCAAAAGCCGCATCTTCTTGACTATCACCCCAAACGGGAAAAGTGACGTCTCAGAGCCTTATATAGTCCTTGTAAACGGCGAGCAGCCTGGTTGGCACCGATCAGGAGAGATCTAATACCATTTCGCTTTCGAACAAGTGACACGTCTTTCCAGTGGGACAGGCATCCTGCCTGTCGTTATGCCCGCGGACGCGGCTGTAGGGGCGAATGGCATTCACCCCAGGCGACCGCCGGTCGCCCCTACCATCCCGGGATCGGAGTCCGGGGTGATCCCACGGAACGCGGGACAGGCAATCCCGCGTTTTGCGCGGGATGCCTCACCATGCCTTGTCCATGATGGTTACTTGTTTGATAGCGCATTAGTATAAGCTGGCTCGAGGCATTTCACATGGCACAGGTGTGAACCCGGAACAGCGAGATTTCCTTGAAAATCGCCATTGCAACTTCCTGCTTTCCATTGTAGCCTTACACAAAATTGTCTGACGTGAAATTCGTATGTCATGCATTTGTTGTCACTTTCCCTACAAGGAGGGGATTTATGGCCGCAGACACCGTAAAGTGCCCACATTGCTTTGGTGATAAACCCGCGGCAGCTAAAGTGTGTCTTCATTGTGGGCGGGACGAGCAGGGATTCGGCCCCATGCTGCCAAGCTCAGCGGTAGGGGGATCGGGCCACGCCTTCCCAAAGAGGAAAAGGTTAGCGGCCGATCTGAGAACCCACGTGATTCTCGCCGCTATTGTGGCTGCTGTAGGTTTTTTAATTATGCTGTCGTCAGGTCTTGGGGCTCTGTTGTTTATTGTTGGGGTTGTTTGGCTCTTGACTACGAGAGTCCGAATCTGGTGGCGGCAACAACAATGAAGAAGTCATTCACCGCAGAGATTCCAGAGAATTTCATCAACCGCAGATGACACAGATGAAGATACTGGAGAATTTTGTTTTTCTTCCTGTCTTTGCCAAAAGTTGACTGATTGACACCGTCACCCCGGACTCCGATCCGGGGTCCAGCCAAGAGCGGCGCGGAGGCAGGTTCTACTGGATTCCCGCGTACGCGAGAATGACGGCAAGACGTCCGTCGCGACGCGTGTTCGGCATTATTGGGGTTGGGCGGCCAAAAAGGACATTACTTTTGGCAAAGCTATAAATACCCCAGGGTTTGCAAGCTATATAACTGCTACCATTTATTTCTCTGCGGTCTCAGCGTATCCTGCGTCTCGCCGAACCGCAATCCCGCGCGGACCGCGGGATTGATTGCCCGCGGCAACGCTGGAATGTTATGGTGCGCCGAAGAATTGGCGGCTTGTCTGATGCGCTGGAGGTGTAGGCTTGACCGGTAAGAGGATTCTCGTCATAGGGGGAGCCGGATACGTCGGGTCACATTTCGCCCTGTACGCTGTGAAATCCGGATTCGAGGTTACAGTTCTGGACAATCTCTCGACCGGGCATCGGGCCGCGGTGCGGGGAACCGGCTTTGTAAAAGGTGATCTGAATGAAAGCGGCTTCCTCCGAGAGCGCCTTTCGCGAAACTCGTACGCGGCTATTTTTCATTTTGCGGCAAGCTGCCTTGTCGGCGAATCGGTTTCCAATCCCGCGCAATACTATCAAAACAATGTGGTAGCCGCGTTTAACATGCTGGAAGCAATGCGGGCCACGGGTCACGATCGGCTGATCTTTTCGTCTAGCTGCGCGGTATACGGCGAACCGTCCAAACTTCCGCTCAGGGAGGATCATCCAAAGAACCCCATTTCGCCTTATGGCCGCACGAAGCTGGCGATCGAATGGATGCTCGAAGATTATCAGAGGGCTTATGGTATCCGCTTTGCAAGCCTCAGATACTTCAATGCAGCCGGCTGCGAACCCGGTGAGGGGCTGGGAGAATGTCACCGACCGGAAACACATCTGATCCCGAATATCGTTCGATATGCCTTAAAGCTGGACAAAGAACTCGTAATCTTTGGAAACGATTACCCCACCTCAGACGGGACATGCATACGAGATTACATTCATGTTACGGACCTTGCCGAGGCCCATATCAAAGCATTGCGGAAACTCGACGATCTGCCCTTCCTTCAGCTAAACCTCGGTACAGGGGCCGGATTTTCGAATTTCGAACTGGTCAACGCGGTGGGCTGTGCCGCAGGGGTTGAACTAACACCGGCCATCGGACCGAGACGGCCCGGTGACCCGCCTGAACTGGTCGCGGACCCGAGCGAAGCGCGTCGTTTGCTGGACTGGCGTCCTACGAGATCAGCCATCAATGACATTGTGACAGAGGTCTTGCATTGGGTGTCAGTTCATCCGGACGGGTACTCGGGTTGAAGCGATACGTGCAACTGCAATTGATGTTTTGGAAACTGTCTCAAAATCAAACCATGAACGAAATTCGTAGCACGATGCTCCCCTATTCTCGGCAATCCCGCGTTCCGCGTGGGACCGGGCTACTATCTGCGGTCCCTCCGGGACGCTTGCATTTAGGCCCCGTCGGGGCGATAGAAAGTAGACCGATGCTTCAGAAAGTGTCTTAAAAACAATGAAGCGGTCGGAATCGTAGCACGAATCCCTCACCCTGTGTCCCTCTCCCAGAGGGCGAGGGAAGTGCAAAACTGCCCTGGATCTGCTCCCTCTCCCTCTGGGAGAGGGTTGGGGTGAGGGCGACGACTATACGAATGAGCCTGAATCGTGGCACGATTTCGGGCATCAAAATAGTTTTGAGACACTTTCTTTAACTCCAGGAGAAATATGGCTGTTATTCTTGTTACCGGGACTGCGGGCTTCATCGGATTTCATGTGGCAAAGGCCCTGCTGGCAGGCGGTGAAACCGTGGTAGGTCTGGACAATTTCAATTCTTATTATGCTCCGGAATTGAAACGGGCACGCACCGAAGTCCTTTCCCGGGAAAAGAATTTCTTCTCTGTTGAGAGAGATTTGACGGACCGTGACGCTATTCAGCAGATCTTCAAGGAATTCTTGCCCGAATTGGTTTGCCACTTGGCCGCGCAGGCCGGCGTGAGGTATTCCCTTAGGAACCCTTATTCTTATCAGCAATCCAATCTCGAAGGATTTGTGAACCTGATTGAAGAGGCGCGTTTATTGCCCGTAAAGCGGTTTGTGTACGCGTCCAGCTCAAGCGTATACGGTGGAAACACGAAAATGCCGTATTCCGAAGACGATCCCGTCAACACACCGATAAGCCTCTACGCGGCCACCAAACGGGCGAACGAACTTATCGCCTACACTTATACTCATCTTTGGGGACTTCAAACGGTCGGGTTGAGATTCTTTACCGTTTATGGCCCCTGGGGACGGCCCGATATGGCCTATTGGTCTTTCCTGGAGGCGATTGTCAACTCCGAGCCGATAAGAGTCTATAACTACGGGAAGAACAGCCGCGATTTCACTTATATCGACGACATAATCCCGGGAGTTACGGCTGCTTTATATCATGACAATCTTGGAGCGTACGAAATTATCAACCTGGGAAACAACCATCCGGTGCAGGTGATGGAATTTATAGGGGCCCTGGAAGATCTTTCGGGAGCGATTGCCATAAAGGAAATGGTGCCTCCTCAGCCTGGAGACGTGGTGGCCACCTACGCAGATATCAGCAAGGCCAAAGCCAAACTCGGCTTTTCTCCTGGAACATCTTTGAAAGACGGGCTGAAGCACTTCGTAGACTGGTATCGGCATAAGCCGGAACTCGTCCGCGCGGTCCGACGGTTTCGTTCATCAAAAATATAATGCTAAAAGTCATCGCGGAGAACGCAGAGACCGCAGAGAATTCTGATTTCGGTGCACGTTTATCCGACGGAGCACGGCACATTCCGGTCTATGACAGCGAAAGCAATCCTCGCTTGGTTATACCCGGCTGTGACTCACATGAAGCTGAATAAGCCATCTTTTTCTCCGCGTTCTCGGCGCACTCTGCGGTGAATATGTTCTCTTGAAGGCGCTATGCGTCCAACGCGTACAGCGCGGCCCCCAGAGCTCCTGTTATCTGAGGATGCGGCGGGACCAACACGGGCTTACCGATCTCCTCTTTTATTAGTTCCGCCAGGAACGGGTTGTGCTGTATCACACCTCCGGTGAGGACTACTGTGTCGGTGAGGGTGTCCATTTCCAGTATTCGCTTGACGACGGAACGAAAAAGTCCGCGGACTATTCTAGGCACGGGGTGCCCAGCTTTTATCTTCTCAAGGACCTCGGTCGCGGAAAACACAGGTACAATAGCTTCCAAGAGCCACCTCGCCATCTGCGGTTCGTGCCAGATCGTCCAATTGTTCCAGGGGCAACCGCAGACGAAGGGCCATCTCTTCAAGAAAGGCTCCTGTTCCTGCCGCGCACTTTCTGTTCATCTTGAAGCTGACTCGCTGTCCGTGCACATCCAATTTGATGATCTTGTTGTCTTGCCCCCCTATGTCCACCACGGTAATCGGACCGGGAAAGAAATAGAGGCAGCCACGGCCGTGACATGAGATCTCAGTAAGATTCCCCGTGGAGATCGAAACGCTCTTTCTGCCATAACCTGTGGACACGATGGATGTGACTTGTCCATTGCTGAGACCCGTTTCTCTTAGGCACACTTCCCACGCCCGCTGCGACGCGGCCTGAAAATCGGTTCCGGAATAGATGACGCTGCTCGCGAGCACTCGGAGCTCACGGTCAATGATGACTGCCTTGGTTGTGCAGGAGCCGACGTCAACTCCGCCGGCAAATTTGTGGTTCGAATTCATGGCTCACCGCAGAAACCGCAGAGATCGCGGAGCATTCTTCTTTTCTATGAAATTCTCTCGATGAAAACATGGTGCATCCGGATCTGCGACAATGAAATCATGCCGGGCTGAGTGCGCGGCCACGTGGATGATGCTGCAATGTGCAAACCGTATTTTTCTCAGCGTTCTCCGCGCGCTCTGCGGTGAATCTTGCTTACCCCATGAAGGATTACGTTTCAGCACCTTTCGTCCAGTTGCTCTATGAAAGCTTCGATATTCGTCCTGGTCTGTTCCTCCGAATAGCATCTGAGATCGTTGAGGTCGCCGTTTATCACCAGAGTCGGCACATGCAGACGGTTGCTCATCCGCTGGGGCATGCAGTAGCGACTGTTTGAGTTGTTGGGGCATGTCCTGGAATCGTGGAATATCACGCCGTCCACCGAGAAATTCTTTATCCATTCATCCATGTAGGCCTCTTTGTAGGATTCGTCGCGAACGATGAAAAGTTCGGTGTATGCCCGTGCCATCGACTCGAATGGTCGCGCGGGATCGAATGAATCGAAGATCCAACTGTTACAGTATGTAGAGGCCACAATACTGGTTTTCAGCGACGCAAACTGATCGCTCAGGTCCCGCAGTTTCCCCCAAATGGGCATCCCGTCCCAATAGATCCTATGGCGTTCGTCTTCCACGGCCCCAACCTTGTCTTGAATGCGTTCCCGGAGTTCCTTCAGGAGTAGCTTGTAGTAATCGACAGCCGCGGGTAATCCCCTGAGCACCACGGCAGGCGCCATGTGTATGGTTGCGTCGAAAAAAGTGAGAGGCGCCGGCTTGACAGCCCCGCATTCCAGTACTTGCCGCCAGAGGTTGGTGCACTCCAGCGATAGGCCTACGATTTCCCGAAGCTTGTCAATATCGAAACGGTTGCCTGAGATCTCCTCCAGCACAGGTATCATGGCTTTCATCTGGGCTGTCAGATCCGCGATGTGGTAATCCTCGACAGCCTTGATGTTACGGTGAGTATGCACGCCCAGCAAGGGCACGTTCCATTCTCTGGCATAAAAAGCAAACCAGTCCTGGACGTCACGGCACTGATTGGTGTTGTAAACCAGCAAGTCGGCCTTTGGTATTGATGCGATACCGTAGACTTTGGTCAGCGGGGTGGCTCCCTTAAGGGTACGCTCCCACATCGGAGGTAAGGTATGAGCATATATCCGGTGAGTATCCGATCGAATTGGCCACCGGGATGTAGTCTGTCGCCATTCTGGTGGCGCCTAGCAGCGCTCCATGGTTTTCAGGATAATAGACCAGGAAACCCATTGCATGCAGCAGCTCAGCGGGACCTACCGAGGTGCACCATGCGATCTTCGGCTTTCCTTCCTTCCTTGCTTGATTCAACGCCAGGAAGTGGTCGGCCATGAGCTTCTTCATCTGAGACGCAGCAGCAATGGTCTTCCGGGTCTTAAATTCTGATTGGGACATGCCTTATCTCCAAGGGCAAAGATTTTTCACCTAATTAGTATAATAAGGCCTTGCGGAAAAATCTGGAACTCGTGCAGGTCTTTAGAAGAGATTTTTTGAGGATGGACTATTTCTTTTGCCCATCTAACTCTTCGGCTCGTAGTACTGCGGCTTGAACCGTATCCATGAGGATTCCTCGCAAACCGGCCTGTTCCATGATCTGTAATCCCGCTATGGTTGTGCCACCGGGGGAGGTTATACGATCCTTGAGGCCGCTGAAAGGCTCACTTCCGGAAAGCGCCATGATGGAGGCTCCCTTAAAGGTCTGAACCGCTAGGGCTCTGGCAGTGGGTCTGTCCAGGCCCATAAGCACTGCCCCGTCAGTCAACGCCTCCATGATGGGGAAAAGATAGCCGGGCCCGCTCCCCGAAAGCGCGGTCACGACATTCATCATTTTTTCTTCTACGGGTAACGCCAGCCCGATGGCGGAGAAGATATCGAGTGCCTTCTGTAAGTCTCCATCGTCGGCAATGCCGGCCTTACAGACTGCCGTAGCACTCTCGCCTACCATAGCCGCAGCATTGGGCATGGCCCTGATGACTCTGGCGGGGAAGTTCAGGCGAGAAAGGATGAAACCGGTTGAAATGCCTGCGGCGATAGAGATGATTATCAGCGCGTCGTGGATCTCGCCGGCTATGGAATCGATGACATCTCCGACGATCTGAGGTTTAACCGCCAGGATAAGGATCTCGGTGTCGGATTCTATGGTTCCTCCGATTTCCCTGGCCGAGTGAATTTTTAATTCTTGCTGGAGCATGAGTGCCTTGGTCGGATCGACGTCGAAGATGGAAATCATTTCAGGAATTGTTTTTCCCGATCCGATCAATCCACGTACAAGAGCCGATCCCATGTTTCCTGCACCGATAATTCCTATCCTCATGAACTGCTTCCCCTGTGCCGTTGCATTTGTCAACGGCAAATTAAATACTTCTAATAGACAAACCCGATGACTTTGCCGCTGGAATATGATAAAGGAATACTATCATGGATAAAACCAACCCGGCACATAAATATTGAACAGAGGAGCGCATTGTGACTCCTGGAGGAAAGCACCATGTCGGAAATCTTGACGGTTGATGCACGTGGACTCTCGTGTCCTCAGCCCGTACTCGAGACAAAGAAGGTTCTGGATGAAACCGCTCCAAGTGCCCTGAAGGTTCTTGTCCAGGGGTACGCTTCACGGGAAAACGTGAGCAGGTTTGCCCGCAACCGGGGATATGAGGTAGAGGTGCAGGAAAAGGACGGGGATGAATTCGAGATCGCGCTAAAGCGGATTGAGAGCGAAATCGTTCAAAAGGTCCAGGAGGAGATTTTGGCCTGCTCCGTGCCCGAACAGTCTCAGGACTCCAAAATAGTGGTTTATGTCGGCAATAACTGCATGGGAAGAGGTGACGACGAACTGGGAAAGAAACTCATGCCGCGGATTCCTTCGCACATGGATTGACATCAGCCCGAAACCCTGGCGCATGATCTTCATCAATTCAGGAGTTAAATTGACCACCATAGATGAAGAGGCAGCCGAGGCAGTATCACTTTTGGAAGAAAAGGGCGTACAGGTACTCTCCTGCGGCACCTGCCTGCAACACTATGGCATAGAAGACAAATTGAGGGTGGGAAAAGTCACGAATATGTTCGAAATCATCGAATCGCTCAACGCGGCCGCAAAGGTGGTGTCGCCGGATTGAGCAATACTTTTCTCATTTGCCCGAAATAATATGCTTGGTCAGGCTAATACCGTGACTTCTTAAGCATTCGGCACGACGGGTGTTTGCCCATTATTCCTGTAAACGCAGGAATCCATCCCTCGGGACCGGGCCTTGGGCCAATGCCGCGAAACGCAGGACCGCCCCGGTCTGAATCCGGATTCCGGGGTGACAGTCTCATTCCCCCCAAATAAGACAAAATTTCTGACAATTGTTGTAAGCGGTGCTATGAAGCAACTCGCTTGAATGCACAATGTCATTAGGCTATCTTCTGGTGTCGCGAGGCCGGCCGAAACGTCGGCCTCGGGGGACAAGTAAGAGGCCTGATAGATGAATTCCCTTTACACTACAATTAACCGACACGCAGCAAAGTCGGTGGTATGTCGGGGGCAAGTGGATGCTATTGACAAGACTACCCGGGAGATCCCAATGGATACGTTGCGCATCTGGAGGCGGCTGGCGGATTCGAACCGCCGTATAACGGTTTTGCAGACCGTCGCCTTACCACTTGGCTAAGCCGCCCCTTAATGAACGATGATTGTAGGCCAGCGTTAGATCAGATGTCAAGATAAGCAATGGCTACGTTGTCTCGTCTCGTGCGTGGGTGACCTGCACTGACAAAGACTTGCCTGGCCAAATGTTGGCGAAACCGATTAACCGAATAATATGGAGCTTCTTTAACCGCAACATGGCGAACTGGGAATAGCGATCGTTCTTTCAAGAGAGACCGACCAAGGTCACGCACTACCAAATCTAACCTTTTCATGTTGACTGGCGAGAAGTACAGTTGCGAGGGTTCATGCCATGTTTTTACAATACCCTAAGAGAAGTCTGTTGCGAGCATCGAATGAAGTTTGGCTCTTTCTGAGGGAAACTGTTCATTCTTTCTTTGACGACCACGCTATGCGGATGGCGGCTGCATTGGCTTTCTACATGACATTCTCGATTACACCGGCGCTGCTAATCGGTTTGAGCATTGCCGGCATCGTCATCGGCAACACGCGAGCCGAATCGGAGCTAGCGGCAAGAATAGGGCAACTTATTAACCCTCAAGCGGCTAGTTACGTTTTCGCTCTGGTGGAAGGTTTTAGCGCGGAACTCAAAGGAAGACACTTGCCTGTAATGGGCATTTTGGGCGCCTTAGTGGCCGCTACCGCCGTGTTTGTCGAACTCCATTCCTCTCTCAATGTGATTTGGGGAGAATCGTCAACCAAGCGTCAAGGACTTTTGAGAATCATTCGTTCCAGGGTGATATCATTCGTATTTGTGGTAGGGATAGGGATTCTCTTGCTGGTATCGGTGGTCACAAGCACCGTACTGACCGCGATAAACAGCTTGCTCATGAGCACACTACCGCTCTTGCAAAACTTGGTACACTGGCTGCAAATTCTCGTCCAATTTGGGATCCTCCCGCTTTTACTGGCACTCACTTACAAACTGGTGCCTGATGCGACCGTTGAATGGAAGGACGTGGTGCCGGGAGCCCTGATAACAGCGGTCTTGTTTCTCCTGGGCAAGTGGGCGTTTGGAATGTACCTGCGCGTCAGCGTTTTAGCATCAGTCTATGGAGCGGCCGCGTCGCTGTTTATTTTGCTCGTGTGGGTGTATTATTCTGCCCAAGTCTTTTTTCTCGGCGCTGAGATGACGAAAGTCTACGCCAGAAGTTATGGTTCCCATTCTAAGGAGCGTCAAGAAACTTGACGCTCCAATGTTTGTGGACAACACTGAAAAGCTTTAAGTTTATAAACAATTCCGTTGAAATTTTCATGTATTTCTTTATAACCATAGACAGGTTGACGGTTCCGTGTTAGAGTTGAGGACCGGAGCCGGAGAAAGGAGGCAAAAGGTGAACCCGTCGGCTGGAAACAGACTCCCCAAGGACCCGTTCCGAGAATTGTATGCTCGCGCCCAAACCGGGAAAAACAGGGGATCTTTTTTCGCCGGGATCGCCCGCTTCGTATTGTTGGTTTTTATCGGGTGCACGGCCGGCATGGCTGGGGTCGCGGCCCAAGGTTACGTGTACTTCACTCATAATTTGCCCAGCATTCAAAAACTCAAAAAATACTCCCCTTCCACAGTCACACAGGTTTATGCCGACAAAGGTGAGTTGATCGGCGAATTCTTTTATCAGTACCGCTTCGTAGTCCCCATAGAGCAGATCCCCAAAGTCCTTCAGAATGCATTTGTGGCTGCGGAGGATAAGAATTTTTGGACTCACGGCGGTTTGGATAAAGAGGCCATAGTTAGAGCGATCAAGACGAATATTCTTCACGGCCGAGTGACGGTTGGAGGCAGTACCATTACTCAGCAAGTGGCTAAGACTTTTTTGCTCACTCCTGAGAGGACGTTCGTTCGTAAAATCAAAGAAGCGCTTCTATCCAAACAGATAGAAAGGTCCCTTACAAAAGAACAAATTTTGTACCTGTATCTCAACCAAATTTTCCTGGGCAGCGGGGCTTACGGCGTTGAAGCTGCGGCACGAACATATTTCGATAAGCACGTCCAGGACTTGACGATTGCCGAATGTGCCATGCTGGCAGGTCTTCCCAAGAAGCCCTCATCGTTGTCCCCGAAAAAAAACCTGGAAGGAGCGTTGGACCGCCGTGCGTACGTTCTCAAGAGGATGCTCGAGGATCGGTATATTACCGAGGCCCAGTATGAAGAGGCGAGCCAGGAAGAGCCGAAGATCGTCACACACAATAACCCTTATTTGAAAGCCGCTCCTGACTTTGTCGAGTACGTTCGCAAGAGCTTGGAAAAAAGATACGGCGCAGATGTGTTGTACAAAGGAGGTCTCCAGGTTTGCACCACTGTAGATTTGGCCTTGACGAAGTCGGCCCGGGAAGCTATGGACAGGGGCCTGCGTGAATTGGACAAGCGACAGGGATATCGAGGGCCGGTAAAGACTTTGAATGTAAAAGGGGTGGCGGAATTTCTCGAAGACCAAACCCGTAACAGGCAAGGACCTCCGCGATTCGGGCAAATCACGGAGGCTGTCGTCACTCATATAGATAACGAAAATATTTACATGCGCATGGGCGGCTACTCCGGGGCCAAGAGCAAGAAGGAATATGTAGGCCAGATCAAGATCGATCCGAACCCTAAATGGTGGGTACGCACTCCCTACATAAGACCGGAGATGCGCACCCGCAATTTTGCACAGGGCGACCTCCCCTACCAGGTAGGTGATCTTATTGAGGTTCGTGTCCAAGACCCAAACATTAAACGGCGTGAATTGTATCTCAAAAAGTACGGCAAGACGGATCCTACACTAAAGAACTACAAGCAATATACAGAGGATATGCTGGCATATTTTCCCTTGGAGCCGGAACAGGAGCCTCTAGCCCAGTCAGCGCTCATGATGCGCGAAAACAGGTCCGGGTACATTAGGGTCATCGTGGGTGGTTACAGTTACGCGGAGTCCAAATTCAACCGAGCTATCCAATCTAGGCGTCAGGCGGGGTCCTCGTTCAAGCCGGTGATTTACTCCGCTGCGCTAAATAAAGGCTTTACGTGCGCGGATATCATTCTAGATTCTCCGTTGGCACTTGCAATTCCTGGAACCGGGGAAGTGTGGAGGCCCAAAAATTACAGAGGGGGCTATCAAGGGCCTGTCACCTTCAGGGATGCAATTGTAAAATCGAGAAATATCCCCACCATCAAAATCCTCCAACAGATCGGAATCGAGCAGGCCAAGGCGTATGCTCGGAAGCTGGGATACACCTCTCCTTTGGTGGATAATCTTACATTAGCTTTGGGTTCCACTGGCGTCTCGCTCGACGAACAGCTCACAGCGTACTCCGTTTTCCCCAACAAAGGCTATTTGGTGCCTGGAGTCTATGTGAAGAAAATTGTGGACCGCAATGGAAAGATTCTCGAGGAACATGATCCACCGATTCTCCTGGACGACCCCGTGAGCGGTGAAGATCCCAAGATTCAGAAGGTCTCCCGCGAAACGCCGCAAGGCGAGATTACGTCAGAAGGCGAAGTCTCCGAAAAGGGCGCGCCTCTTGTCCGAAGAGCACTCGATGATGGAACCGCCTACATCATGACATCGCTTTTGCAGGGAGTGATCCAAGAAGGCACAGCGACTAATTTGAAGAAGATCGTCGGGCGGCCCGACATAGGGGGCAAGACCGGCACCACAAATGACAATATAGATGCATGGTTCATGGGCTTTTCCCCGGACTACACCTGCGGTGTCTGGGTGGGGTTCGATAAGGAGGTGTCACTCGGTGATGGAGAAACAGGAGGCAAAGCTGCGGCCCCCATTTGGGGGTATTTTATGCGAGAAACGCTGAAGAACAAGCCGATGAAAGAATTTCCCATGCCGCAGTCGGTCGAAATTCGACGCATTGACCGCAGAAACCGGCCTTCTGACCTCCGCGGCCAACGGGTTTCCTGAAGTGTTTAAGGTGGGTAGCAGCCCTGCCGACGCCGGCCCCAAACTAATAAAGGGTTCCAGGTGGGATTACTCCGGCTCCGATCTCGATCAATTCTAGCCTACTAGTTCCCACCGCGTTGATTCCTGCCGAGGTGCGCGTAAGCCCCGATGTTGTTGGAGTAGCGCCCAATTTCATAAATTCGGTACGGAATTGCGAGCAGAATTATTGGAGCAGGCATTCCGCCACATCAATGCAGTGAGTGCCCTCGCACTTTCCCTCATTATCCTTAGTCGGCGATTTTTTCACCCGAACCACGAATCGGGCTAATTAGTCGCTTGCCGCTGACGTCCTGCCGCCGGGGCTTCCTTTGTCCGCCGAGGCGTTTTCGAAAGCCTGGGGCCAATGGGCTTCGTACTGAAACTTTCTTTACAGAGCCACTGCACTTTTGCAAGTGTAGGCATATTCGGTACGATCATTCGTGACAGCACGTCCCTAATTTTTTGAGAGACCCTCGGTAACCGCGGCTTTTTCCGACTTTGGAGCTTGACACCGGGACTTTATCGCATATATTTATATCTTTGGAGGGTAATTTCGTGGAAATGTCAGGTTGCGAATGGACAGCTTGCCGTCTTTTGCCACGATTTAGCATGAAACCCTATTATCTTTTTTGTCAGATAAAGGACAACGATGATGGCCGATGAGATTGAAAAGAAGGATGACTTCGATCAAGACGACCCCCCTAAGACCCAGCAGATAAACTTCGCCGACATCCCCGAGGTACTGCCCCTTCTGCCCGTGCGGGACGTGGTAATATACTCCTACATGATTCTTCCTCTGATGGTAGGCAGGGAGAGATCCATAAGGGCTGTGGACGAGGCCCTGTCTCAAGACCGGCTCATATTTCTCGCCGCGCAAAAGATTTCCACCGAAGAGGACCCCACCCCGGACAACATTTACAGCGTGGGCACAGTGGCCATGGTGGTCAAGCAGCTCAAATTGCCGGACGGCAGGGTCAAGATCCTCGTCCAAGGCCTAGCCAAGGCACGCGTTGTAACCTTTCTTGAGTCGCGCGAATTCTTTAAGGTGAAGATCCAAAAGATTCCGGAACCTGTGGCGGCTCCGGTGACTATTGAGGTCGAAGCCTTGATGAGGTCCATAAAGGAGAATTCGGAAAAGATACTCCAACTCCGTGGAATAATATCCCCCGATGCCGTGGCCATCCTGGATTCTATCGAGGATCCCGGCAGGCTTGCTGACCTCGTTGCATCGAACCTGAAACTCCATGTGGAAGAGTCCCAAGCCATACTGGAAGTCACTGACCCTGTGGAGAGACTCAAAAGGGTCAATGAACTGCTTTCCAAAGAACTCGAGCTATCGGCCATGCAAGCTAAGATTCAGACGCAGGCCAAGGAAGAAATGGGTAAGACCCACCGGGAGTACTTCCTCAGAGAGCAACTGAAAGCCATTCAGAGCGAACTTGGCGAGATTGACGAAAAAACCAAAGAAATAGAGGAGTTTCGAGAAAAGATCGCCAAAGCAAAGATACCTAAAGATGTCGAGAAAGAAGCCGAAAAGCAGCTCAGCAGGCTCGGTCAAATGCACCCGGACGCGGCCGAAGCGTCCATCATTCGGACCTATTTGGACTGGATCGTTGAACTCCCTTGGTCCAAAGGGACTCGGGATAGGCTCGACATAAAGAATGCCAAGACCATCCTTGATGAAGACCACTACAATCTGGAAAAGGTGAAAGACCGTATCCTCGAATATTTGGGGGTCCGCAAACTCAACAAGCAGATGAAAGGCCCCATTCTGTGCTTTGTAGGCCCTCCGGGTGTAGGGAAGACTTCCCTCGGTCGATCTATAGCCCGAGCTTTGGGACGCAAGTTCACGAGGATCTCCCTGGGCGGGGTAAGAGACGAGGCCGAAATTCGCGGCCACCGTCGTACCTACATCGGTGCCTTGCCGGGCCGCATAATTCAGGGGCTTAAGAATGCGGGGTCTAACAACCCGGTATTTATGCTCGACGAGATCGACAAGGTGGGGGCTGATTTCCGCGGCGATCCGTCGGCCGCTTTGCTGGAAGTTCTGGACCCGGAGCAGAATCATGCTTTCAGCGATCACTACCTCAATGTGCCCTTTGACCTTTCCAAGGTCATGTTTATAACTACAGCAAACGTCGCGGATACCATTCTTCCCGCCCTGAAGGACAGAATGGAAATCATCGAACTGTCCGGTTATATCGATGAAGAAAAATTGAAGATCGCCCGGCAGTACCTGATCCCCAGGCAGATCAAAGAAAACGGCATAAGGGAAGACGATTTCCACATAACCGATGAAGCAATACTCGGTATTGTCAATCAGTACACTCGAGAGGCGGGTCTGCGCAATCTCGAACGGGAAATTGCAAATCTCTGCCGCAAAATCGCTCGCAAGATAGCGGAAGGCGAAAAGAAGGTCCCAAGGATTACCGCCAAGAATCTGAACAAGTTTCTGGGCGTCCCGAGGTTCCTCCCGGACCAGGAACAGAGAACCGATGAGGTGGGGGTAGCCACCGGACTTGCATGGACCCCTTATGGCGGCGATGTTCTTCACATAGAGGCCACGCCTATGGAAGGGAAAGGCAGCCTTCTCTTAACCGGACAGTTGGGCGATGTGATGAAGGAGTCAGGCCAGGCGGCTCTCTCGTACTTTCGTTCGTGTGCCGCACTGTTCGGCATGAAGGAGAAATTCTACTTCTCTAAAGACATTCACGTGCATGTTCCGGCCGGAGCAATCCCCAAAGACGGACCGTCAGCCGGTGTCACGATGGCCACAGCCCTGGTGAGCGCTCTCACAGGCATCCCCGTGCGATCGGACGTAGCCATGACAGGAGAAATCACTCTTAGAGGAAGAGTCTTACCTGTGGGAGGACTGCGGGAGAAATCTTTAGCCGCACTGCGGGCCCGCATATATACGGTGATTGCCCCGGAACAGAACGAAAAGGACCTTGACGAAATACCCCGGCATATACGCCGAAGGCTTGAATTCAAGTTTGTCAAACACATGGACGAAGTTCTCAAGCTGGCCCTGAAAGATGCTCCTGGGATCGGCGGGAAAAAGGCCGGAACCGCCGGAGTGAAGAGTTCGCCAAGGAACTCGGCCGTAAAGGGCAAGGTCGCAAGGCCTGTCAGTGCGAGACGTCATTCAAGGACTGAATCCTCGGCCGAAAGAGAAGCCTAATTCCGGGTTTTTTATGAGAATGATCGGAATTACCGCGATCTATGTCGGTGTAATGGTCCTGGGACTCTTTTGGATTGTATTCAGGGTGAAGTCCTACCTTCGAAGTCAGAAGGAAACGGAATATAAATGGAACGAAGCAATGTACAAGGATGAATTCAGTGTCTATCCGGACAAGTTGAAGGAGCAATTAATCGAGAAGGATGATGTGGATAACACGAGCAAAACTGCTCCGTTGAGCACTAATGCCGATTCGCTTTCCAAAAAGTGAGAATGGGCCGATAGCAAACGGCACTGACCTGGGGCCATGACGGCGCCCAGGTCAGTGGCACCCAACATCCACTCATGGGGTCCTGGGTGCCATCCAGCGTCCCGCGGGAGGCTCTGTCAGATCTGTGCTGTATTCCCTTGATTGTTCACCGTTTCATCGCGCACTCCTATGAAAACTTCCTTTATCGACCGGCATCTTGCAGTGGCGACGCCCCGCGGAACGCGGGGTTGCCCGTCATCCCCCATCGACAGCCTGTCCCGCTAATCTAAACCAGGGTCCAACACTCGTCACTCATGACGAATTACTATGACAAGAAGTGCCGGGGGCCACGAACTTGGGACTTGCCTACGGGGTTGGTGCTTCCCCTTTTAATTCTCTGACTTTGTCCTCACATTGCTTCGAAGCGGCCACCATGTTGTCTTCAATTTCCTGGCGGATCTTTTCGTAATCATCGCTGCTAAGGCCATGTGGAATGTGCGTAGGTTTTCCGAAAGCCATTACAATAGTGCTGAAGGGCAAAGGCAATATCATCCTGTCCCAGGAGCCGAACTGGATCTGGCGCGTGGCCCAACTTACAAATGGGACAACCGGAATCTGAGCTTCACGGCTGACAATAACAGTCCCTATTTTCACTTTCCTGGATGGGCCTCTAGGGGCATCCACCGCAAGCCCCGAACAGTAATTTTTCTCCTTTATCATGGCGATCATCTCGGCCAGGGCTTCCTTGCCGCCGCGTGAAGACGATCCTCTCGTAGTATCGTACCCCCACCGGCGGAGGCATCGATCGATAAGCTCCCCGTCCCAAGATCGGCTCACCATGACCACTCCGGGATAGCGGCCACAATAATAGACCGGGAAAAGCATGGTGCCGTGAAAGCACGCGCAGTTAAACGGCCCCTTCTTACAGATCTGTTCTTCGTACTCCTGGTTCAGAAAGATCTTTCTCGACGTCAGATCCACGAGTCTGAAGTACGCGGTTACCAGGCGCGGTACAAAAAATAACACCAGCCTGAACCAATGGCGCTGCCCTTTTTCCTTACTTTTTGACTCGACTTTCAACATTACCCTCGGTTGACATTGTATGCGTTCTCCGAAAAGTAGCCGGGCGGCACTAATGATGAGGCGCAGGCACAAAAGCGATCGCAATTCTGCACCTCACAGATAGAAAAGGCCGGGCATAGCGGGTGAGCCCTTGGCATAAGCGGGGGCAATAGCCCAAGGCCTCTTCGAATCGGGAATCGGCGAACATTTCAGTTCATTTCCGTTGCGATCTCAGAGCGTCTTCTGCGAGACGCCTTTCTATCTTTTCTCGTTCCCTTTTCCCTTCAGCCTTTATCTTCCACCGCCTCTCACGCTCCTCCGACATGCACAGCCTGTAGCATCGAGTCTTATCATCCCCTTTCAGGTCAGCGCAGCGCTTGGTGCAAAAGCTGTCAACCTCAGAGAGTTCTTGGCTGGAAACGATGCTTCCTACTATAATTTCGCCAATGGTTCCGCAACCAAATAATGTCAGGGCAAGCAAAGAAAGGCAAATGCCTGCTACTCTAGTTGAGCGTTTTGTCCAGACCATTCGCCCCTCGCGACGAGGAAGCTCGCCGGTGGTCTTCACTCGAAAGAGTGGGACATTGCGCGAGTCAGTCTTATCGACTCTTTGTCATCGTCTCACTTCAGCTAGTGGATAGGATTGCCTGTGTTAACCTTGCAAAGGGCCCGGAGATTAAAGAGCCTTTGCTTCTAGATCCGTGATGATTGTCAGCGGTTCTCTCAATCATCGCAAAAAGTCAACAAGGCGATAATGTGCCGTTCCGCCTCCAGATCTCGGTCCGACATGTCGGTTATCTCAAAACCAGCTACGGAGCGGCCTATTTCAGTGTCTTCTCTTACCCACCGACATTCAGCATTGAACGCGCACGGTCGGATGCTTTCATCAAGACCTTCAGCCTTGATCACAAAGGACCTCTTCTCACCTACCTCGGCATTTATGTCGACGACCTGAACCCCGTTTTCAGTGAGGTCCAAAACATGGTACTCGACTTCGGGACTCTCTTTATCATAGATGGGAAGGCCAAGTGCCGGATAACACCTGGGAAAGTGTCGTTCATGACTGATGCACACCGTATCGTCAAATATCGGCATGCGGCCGCGAAGATTATCCTCACTCACCGCGTTTGATTCTATCAATTTGGTGAACGCGCTGAGCAACCCTTTTGACGACAATTGGTACTTTTCCATGAGCGCTAGGTTGCTCAAACCAGCCTTAATATCACTTACGACATCTTTGGCCGAAATCATACGCTTACTTGGCATGATAAATATCCTGGCATTTCGGAGGAATGGAGAGCCCTTACCGCTTCAATGCTCAAGCAGTTGAAGGGCTTCTTCAGCCGCTTCTCGGACATCCGGATCCAAGTCTTCCGCGGCCTTGCGAAGCGCGGGAACCGCGGCAGAGTTCCCGATTTTGCCCAGCAATTCGGCTGTGTCTCCCCGTAAGGCAACCTCTTCTTGAAACAGAAGCGCGGTGAGATCGTCAACGATTGGATCGAGGACTCTCGGATTCTTTCTCAGCGCCTCTTCGAGCGTTACTAATGCACCCATGCGCACGGAAAATTCTTTCGACAGATACACCGGAAGTATCGCCTCGGGCCGATCTCCGGAACATAGAAGCTCGGCAGCATCCTCGGCCCGGCCGGCCCTGATCATCGAGTCCAAAATCGAAGGCAAGTAGCTGATTTCGACCGATCTCAGTACCTGATCTGCCAACTCCTCTGCGGTAAGACGGCCTATTAAAGTGAGTCCGTCATCGATGATAGTGGTGGGCGTGGACTTCACCTTGTAGTGCCGAGCAAGGTCCTCAAATTGGACCGCATCCACAATGCTGACGGTAACCAAGGGACTGAGAACGGCCAGCGTAAGAGCCGCCGTAACAACCTGGGGGCAATGGGGACATGCCGCTGCCATCAAGACCAGCAGGTGACAGGGCCTGGTTAATTTCGTAAGAGATTCTGCCGCGCGGGTCTGAGGAGGTGTCTTGTCGTCACCCATCCAAAGGAGAAGCTCCAAAAAGGGGGCAAGTTCAGTTCCTTCCGGGGCGGCGAAGTAATGGATATTGCCGACTCCTCGACCCATCGGAGTGAGAGATGGCTTTCCAGGCAGGATATACTCGGTCTCTTCCTCAATTCCGATGCGATTCATGGACACGCCACTGATCTGGCGCGCTATGTTGATCAGGTTGACCTCGAAGCGGTCCTGTTCGCCGCCGCTACGGCCGACTCGAATTGTAATCGGAACCGAGATCTGCGAACTGATAGCCTGAACTTTCATCAGGTCTTCATCTGAAAGCAACGATTACACCTCTCTCAATGCAGCAATGTTCGAGGAATCCATCCCGAGTTTCGAAGAATCGAACAAAGGCTCCGAAATCCCTGCGAAAGACCGAGGGCCATTGGTGACAATTCCAAAGCCCTCGTCAGATTTACAGCAATGGCCAAGCCTTTCACGTGATGGATTCGTGCTCCCGATTTTCATCGGGACAAGTATGCGCCGACGAAAGCTAGGGCAGCAATAACGCGGAAATATCTATCTCCGTGAGTAACCGGATTCCCCGCGTCGGACGGAGAACGAGACATCGATTTCAACAAGGACTTTCAGGCCGGTTCGCCAAGATCTGTTGGCCTCATCCTATGCCTGAGTTCAAGGTGTGCCGGGCACGAAATTGACATTGACGTGCCCTGATCCGGGTGGAACCGCGTAAGGCGACGCCGCCCCACGGATCGGTGCAGGCATGAAACTCCACATGTAGCTTCCGAGATCTCCCATCCTGTTCACGGCACTGGGGATCATTCCCGGAAGAGCTTGATGCTGCTGACCACCTTGCTGCCGAGAGTTAGGAATTGGATTGAAGGCCGGCTGACCGTATCGGTTCACCGGCCCGGAGTAATGACGGTCGTACATAGAGAAGTTTTGCTGCCCGAACACCGGACACGAGCAAACAGCACAAACCACGGCCACAATCACAATAGCGGCTTTCATGATTCGACCTCGGCGTAGATATCATTATTATATATTATTAGCACAAATAATGAGCAAGATAAAGATGTTAATTGCTTGACAAAACAGATAGAAATATGAAATAATTATGCGCTTTGACGTTAACTGGAGGTTCCACGGATGAGTAAAATAGCCAAAATATTACTTTGTGCACTACTTGTTGCAGCACTGGCGGTCCCGGCTTTCGCGAAGAGTACATGTGCAAGGCGCACCACCTCCTCCAAAGTCACTCGGGCCATTTACAGAGGCAGTGCTACAGCCCTGGAGCGCACCGAAGGTCTTCTCACCGGCTGTCTGAGAAGGACCTTCAGCCTGTTCAACCCATGCCTTGATTTCGCAAAAGGTGCCGCTACGATCGCATTTATGCCGATAGAGAAGCCTTTGGACTACATCGAAAGGGCTGCCTTCAAGCCTTATCGAACAAGGAGAGCCGCACCACGGATACCTGAACCGAAGAAACCGGAAATTCCGAAGAAATAGTTTTGAAGGGGTGAAATGGGGATAGGCAAAGAAGAGACTTACAGATATCTTCTCCATCTTTGAGACTCTATTTGCCGACTGGGAGGGTGTATGAGGAGAGGAATCATACCGGCTGCCTTGCTGTGGCTGGTGCTCGCCGGATGTAGGTCTGCACTGGGGGCGGGTGTGGTACAATCCGACGCGCTGACAATCTGTTCCGTCATCATAAATGAGATGACTGAAGGCAAGGTAAGCAACGACAGGGCGAGGGAGATTTCTCTCGCCATTGCCCAGGCGGGAAACAAGTACTTCGGACGTGTTACCTGCGGCGATATGTGGCTCTATATGGCCATTGTTCACGTTGAAAGCGGCTTCAGGAACAACATAATAAACGGTCAAAATTGTCGTGGGATGTTTCAGGTTCATGCGCCGTCATGGGCCAGGAAGTTCGGACTTCGGTACGCGGATCTCCTGAATCTCCAGACGAACGCGGATTGCGGCGTCCGAGTGTTCAAGTACTATTTGGATCAGTACAAGAGGCTCGTACCCGCTCTCAGTGCATACAACAGCGACCACCCCTGGGCCGCTATCGGCTATGCCCGTGCTGTACTCGGTACACGTCGGAGAATCCGAAAGCGATATATTGAACTCCACAAGGCCATGAAGGATGGGAAGATGATAGCTTCCAATCCATCTCCCTCACACCTCTCACGGACGGATTCTCCGAACACCTTCCCACCGCCTTAAGATATCCCCGACCTCGACAGAATCGATCCAAGTACTCTTATCTAAATTCGATCAAGTATTCAGGTACCATTGTGGTCATTCCCGCGCACGCGGTCGCCCCCACCCCCCCGGATCGCAGTGCCGGATGACGTGGCGAGACTGCAAGCGCATACCGCATTGTCAGGTATAGGATACCGCATTTAGGAAATCGAACTAAGAGTCTGTCGGCTTACCGCGGAGGGCCGTAGAGAAAAGGTGACACCACGGAACTCATGAGGTCCCAGGGGTTAAAGGGGGAAGGATTGTGATCCATGGGAATGTATGGATCGTGGCCGGTAGGATAGCACGCCGATACTGGCCCCGACGGCGGTGCCACATACTGAGGCAAACAGCTCATACAACCGCCCGCAGCCAATGCAGCGGCGAAAATCAGCCCTAGAATCACATGCCTCCAATAACGGGTCATACTACCACACGTCAGAATCTGAAGTGACCGTATTTTACCTCGTTCGCAAACCGCGATCAAGGTAAAAAGCATTTCATTTGTAATCATTCACTTACGAGCGGTAAAGGATTGTCATTGCGAGTCCCGCGTCCCGCGGGAAAGCAATCTCTTCCTTTAAACGCCACTTAGATTGCCGGTGGGACGGGCATCTTGCCCGTCATCCCTAATAGACAGGCTGGAAGCCTGCCCCACCATGCACTCCTCGCAATGACAAAGTGCAGAAGATCCCCAGCATAAGTGAATGGTTTCTCTCATCTCCCGAGTCTTCAACTCCTTATTTTTGGTTGAAATGGAAAATGGCCGCTGCGCCCGCTGAGCTGTGGATTCGTCCCTCGGAATCGATTAAGAATCCCTCCACATTGGGGATTGACTCAATGTATCTTAAGCCCTTCTCGGGCCCGAGGACGAAGATGCCTGCTGTCACCGTGGTCATCGCCGTAGGAGCCACTATGGTGACTGACTGCACACCTTGCGCCGGATAGCCCGTGGCTGGGTCAATTATGTGGTGATAACGTTTTCCATTTCGAACGAAGAAGCGCTCGTAGTCTCCCGAAGTCTGAACCACGCGATTTCTGAGGTTTGCTACGGCGACGATCCCCCGTTCATTTCGCGGATCCTGCACTCCGATCCGCCACGGCTTGCCAGACCCTCTCTCACCCACGACGAGTACGTCGCCGCCCGCGTTTACCAGGGCTGCGTGTATTCCGCGCTCCTTGATAACGCGGGCTGCCCGCTCCAAAGCGTATCCTTTAGCGATTCCTCCCAAGTCCAAGGCCATACCTCTTTCCGGCAGAACGATGGTCCCGGCCGCAGGGTCTATTTTTACGCGTTGCCAGCCGACTTTTCCCAAAGCCGCTGCGATTTCAGACTTGGAAGGGAGTTTTGGGTCGGCGTTACCGCTGAAATTCCACAGCCGTGTTAAGGGTCCTATCGTAGGATCAAAGGCTCCGTGAGTTTCCTTCGCAAATCGCAAGCTTTGGCCAATTAGTGCCAGCAACTCCGGATCCGCTTTGATCGGCCCGGCACCAGACCGATCATTAATCTTTGTTAATCCCGACGGCTTGTGGAAGGAGGCGAGATCTTCCACTCGTTTGAGTTCCGAAAAGATGGCATCAGCCGCAGCCTTTGGGCCTTCCCCCGCGCCGGGGATCGTTATTTCGACAAGTGTGCCCATGAGGAGTCGACTGGATTTGTACAAAGGAGCCGACTCCTTGCTGCTGCAAGATGCAATCAGTAGTGTTGTCGCTATAGCCAGCAAGGTTAGATGTCTGGAATATGTCATCCTTACGCTTTCTTAGTTTTTTTGAGACGCGGCCCGGCCAAGACGGACTGCAATGAGCTTGATGGGCACAATCATTGTGAAAAAAGGAAACATGTACATCGCCGCAAGGGTAGGAGCGAGCGGTCCGAAAAATCGGGACGAAAATACTATAACCAGAACGTTATTCATGACCGCCAGACTTACGGCCGCGGCCAGCTTTTCGCTCAGTTGCCCTCGTGGAATAAGAAGAAAGCCGGTTAAATAATAAATGGCCGAAAGCCCATACGCAACGACCACCGAAACCAGCAGTTGTCCGGGATGACGAAACACGAAAGAAGAGTACTTCGAGAACACCCCAAGATTTACCAGAGCAAATAAAAGCACAGAAAAAGGGTACTGCTTTTCAGCAGTCTTTTCGAGGATCTGGGGGGCAAATTTTCTTAGGACAACAACTAACCCCATGGGGATAAAGATTACAAGTGCCAGCAGACGGATCATCAAGTCCAGGGGTATGGACAATTCTGCTCCGGCAAAGAGCGTGACGAGGCAAGGTAAAGAAAACGGTACCACAAGCGATGTTACGATCACCATCCGAAGGACGGTAGGAATGTCTGCTGCAACGAGCCCCCCCAGGAAAGGGGCTACCACTCCCGTAGATATTCCGGAGAGTAGCAGTATGGGTAGAGCATAATCGGGTATGGCAAACAGAGCGATGATGTAAAGAGCCGTGGGCAACACCACCAACTTAACCAACACCATAACGGCCAAACGCAGCACCGAGTGCCGTGATGTATCCAATAGGGCATTGAAGTCGATTTTGAGGAAACTGAGAAACAAGAGAAGCATCAAGAAATAGAGAAGATAAGGATGAAATACTTCGCCCGCGTCCGGTAGAAATATTGCTGCACCCGCGGAGCCGAAAATCACCGCGAACAGGATGAGGTCGTTTATGCTCATGTTCCCTGCCCATGCGTCGATCTACGGGAAATGCTTTTAGCATCCATACCTGCGGCATGGCGGGCATGAGGTGACCAACAGGGCCCGGACATTCCTCCTCGGGATCTTATCATTCGTCTGAAAAATCAGCCCAAAGAGTAAGGCCGGTGGGCTGGTCGAACTCTCGCACCGGAATCTTTCCAACAAGGGGAGTGGCGTAGAGTTCCGCGGCGAAGATCTCGGTTCCGGGCATTAGATGGCCGCCCACACAGCGATAATTCTCGTCTGCGAGAGTAATATGGGCATGTACGAATATCTCGTGATCTTTTTCCGAAACATTCCCCATACATGAAACTATCTCCACGCGCGCCCCTGAAATCCTTGTTTCTCATACTGCCTGATGTTCGGATCATAATAGCCTAGCACTGCATGGGAAACAGCGCCAATCACGTTGAATGCTGCCTTGCGAATCGACCTGTCCCGGAAGGCCCGGGTGAGGGCATCAAGCAAGTCGTCTCCCATGGGGAGAGGGAGGAGAAACGGTTCTTTCATTCGAAAGTCCTCTCATCGGCTCAGTTGGAAAGGATATTTTCACGACGATTTCAATGAATTTTCTTATGATATAATATGGTCCGGCAAGTTCGATCGGGCTCCCGCGGCGCAGACCAAAGAAAATTCTCTTTCGCCGGATTCGGAGGAAGTGCATCAAGACACTCTGGGACCCGCGAACGTTTCGTCATACCATATCCCGCGAGGCGGGAGCGCGCAAGGGGTCAATTATGAAGAAAGGGTTCTGCCATCATTGCGGCCATTTATTGGAATTTGAAGAAAAGGTATTCCGAAACGACACGTGCGCCAATTGCGGTTCCGATGTCCACTGCTGCCTCAACTGCTCGGAGTACAGTGAAACAGCTCCCAATCAGTGTAGGGAGCCTGAAGCCGAAAGGGTGTCAGTGAAAGACCGTCGAAATTTTTGTGATTATTTTAAGTTGCGCGAGGGGGCTGCATCCTCCAGCGCTGCTGAAAAGGCTGCACAGGCTCGCCGAAAGCTTGAGGTCCTCTTCAAGAAACAGTAATGTAGCTGTAGAAAACTGTATTGAAACTCGAGCTTCGCACCCGGGTAGAGCTTGGAGGCCGTGTTCGCTCCGAAATTGACGAAAAGGGCGAATCTCGAGGCACCTCACCAAAAAATTACGATAAGCCGGCCGGACACGGGGCCCTCAATGTTCCCACCACTCTTCCTCTTCTTCCGGCTCTTCCGTAACGGATTCCATTTCCGCCAGTATGTCATCGGGAATCCTTTCTCGCGGGGCTTCCACCCAAAGTCCCTCGAGGTCATAGAAACTCCCGTACCGGCTGATGAAAAACGTGTACGATTACATCTCCGTAATCCAGCAGCGCCCAATGTCCTTGATGAACCCCTTCGACGGAATACCGGACGATCTTGCGTTTACGGGCCTCTTCAATCACAGCCTCGGCAACCGCGGTCGCTTGCCTCTCCGAACGGGCGGAGACGATCAGGAAGTAGTCTGTCAAAACTGTCAGTCCGTCGAGCCTTATGGTACAGGATCCGCCGCTTTCTTGGACATCGCGGCGCGGAGGAGAATTTCCGCCTTTTCTTTAGAATTTAAATTGGGCTGCGAGCTAGCTTTGTTCATGCAAGGCTAATTCCGATAGAGCTTACGTTCCATAATATACTGACGAACCGATTCCCTAACAAGGTATCGTATGCTTCGGCCCGCTTCCACAAGGTTGCGGATCATTGTAGAGGAAATGTTGAGCCCTTCCACGTTGGACGGGATGAGTCGGTTGGAGCTTGAATGGAGCAAATAATCTCCACGGTCTCGAAATTCCTTTCGAAGGATATCCGGAACGCGGGCCCAAGCGGCCCGGAAATCCCCTCCCGGTCTTCTCACCACAATGAAGTGCGCCAGGGAGAACAGTCTCTTGTAATCTTTCCATGTATGAATTTCCTTGAGGGAATCGGTCCCGAGAATGAAGTGCGGCTCAAGATCCTGCTCTTTCGCAAAGACGTCAAGTGTATTTACAGTGTAAGAGAGCCCCTGAACGGAGATCTCCATGTCTGAGACTTCAAAGACGGGATTGTCCGCACAGGACCTGCGGATCATCTCCAGACGATGCTCCGGCAAGGCCGTCCCTTGAGCGCTCTTGTGAGGTGGTATGAAGCAGGGGATAAACACTACACGAGAGAGCCCGTGGAAGGATGCGACCTCTTCCGCCAGACGAAGATGCCCCACATGCGGCGGGTTAAAAGTCCCACCAAAGATTCCAACTTTCACCATGCCGGCCTTTTGAACAAAGGGCTTGTTTTTGCCGAGAAAGATTCTATATTTAATTCGAACAATTTGAAAGTGGAATTGTCGCAAGGAGTCATAGATGGCTTTTATTCCTCCGCTGGAGGCTAACATATTGGATTATGTAATAGGTTTTCTCGTCCTCTTGGGTGTGCTGATTTTTGTGCACGAATTCGGCCATTTTATAGTTGCCAAACTAGTAGGCGTTAAAGTTCTCAAGTTTTCTCTCGGCTTTCCTCCCGCCATGATGACTCGGAAATGGGGTGAAACCGAGTATATCCTGAGCTGGATACCATTGGGCGGGTACGTCAAACTGCTGGGCGAAGATCCGGATTCTGACGAGAAGGTTCCGCCGGAAGAACTCCCCAGAGCATTCACCAGCAAATCGTTGCCCGCACGTATGGCAGTCATACTGGCCGGTCCTTTCTCCAATTATCTGACCGCGGTTGTATTGATTTGCGCAGCCTATGTGGCGGGCTGGCCTGTTCTTATCAGTCAGATCGGCAAGGTCTTTGATGGAACACCTGCCATAGAGGCCGGGTTCAAGACTGGCGACAAAGTGG
The DNA here is from genome assembly GCA_963789265.1 of uncultured delta proteobacterium. Classification (GTDB taxonomy): domain Bacteria; phylum Desulfobacterota; class Desulfomonilia; order Desulfomonilales; family Desulfomonilaceae; genus CAWBBA01. The sequence goes on from CAWBKB010000003.1 coordinate 617,952, forward strand.
TTGCCATTAACGGCAAGCCCATTTGGCGCTGGGACGACATGCGGACAACCATTGAAAAGAGCGCCGATCAGAAGCTTACAGTGACCGTCGAGCGAGGCGGCAGCCGGATAGACTTAGCCGTGACCCCCAAGATCGCCGACCAGAAGAATATGTTCGGGGAACCAGTGGGTAGAATAGGTGTGGCCCCCTCTGGGAACGGTGTCAAGCTAGGACTCGTGGCCGGTTTGAATGAGGGCGTGCGGTTTTCATGGACACTGACAAAGCTGGTTGTCGTCACGCTCGTAAAGCTCGTGAGGATGGAAATCAGCCCCAAGGCATTGAGCGGCCCGATTACCATCGTCCAGGCTTCGGGGGAAAGCCTGAAGGCCGGCATGTTCAACTTCATCTTTCTCATGAGCTATGTCAGCATAAACCTTGCTATCATAAACCTCCTGCCGGTGCCGATTCTCGACGGAGGCCACCTCCTGTTCTTTCTGATCGAAGGAGTTACTCGGCGCCCCGTTAGCGGGAAAGCCAAAGAATACGCCGTGCAATTCGGGCTTTTGTTCATTGTGTTTCTGATCGCATTGGTTTTCTATAACGATATCAGTAGGATTATCACTAAAGGCTGGTCCCTCGGCCCGTGATCATCCTTGGCGTACATTCCACAAGCGCGCATTTAAGTGTAGCCGTCGCCGAGAACTTTCAGGTCCTGCGGGAGACCGTTCTTCCGCCCGCGCGTAAACATCTTGAGAATCTGGCTCGCGTGATCAAGGACCTGACCGAGGAACTGCGTCTAAGTGTGGGGTCTATCGATGGGTTTGGTGTAGCTCTGGGGCCGGGCTCTTTTTCCGGAGTGCGCGTGGGCCTTGCAACGATCAAGGGGATGGCCCTTGTCCTGAGAAGGCCGATAGCAGGCATTTCCAGCCTCGATATTTTGGCCTGGCAGGCCCTGCGGGACGGCGAATGGTGCGCTCCTATAATCGATGCGCGACGCGGGGAGATATATACAGCCTTTTACAAAAGATCTGGAGGAAATCTGACCCTCGTTTCCGGGCCCATGCTTATCGAAGTGGAGAAATTTTTGCGATATACAGAGCATGTCTCCGGTCGACTTCTAATTTGTGGAGACCATGTGCTGGATCATCTAGCGTCATCGACTTCGAAATTGGTCAGGAGCCCTGTAAGCTCCCCATCTGCCGGTGCTTGCGCTCTGCTCGCATACAAACGCATTATACTGGGCAACGCTGACGATCTTCACGCGCTGACTCCCCTGTATATTAGACGTTCCGACGCAGAGGAGAAGAGAAGCGCGAGTATAGCAACTACTGAAAGCAAAACCGGCAATGAGCCCTCCTAACCTTTTTCGGCTTGGCAAATAAGAAAGGCCGAATACCTCCATCTTCCTAGGGCCGGCTGGGGACATTTCCATTGGGAAAGAATTCATAAGATCCTTTCTCTACAAATTTTCCCGATAAAAACTCCCTGGGACGTATAATAATTGAGGACGGCGACAGATCAATAATGTGGTAAACGCTGTCCCAGCGTGACATCAAAGGCGCACCGCACGATGACACAACTACCCTGGACTCGCGCTCGGGGAAGTTTATCTCCATGACGGCGGAACGGTGTTTGTGCCCTTGTAGTATAAGAGTTATGCCGACTTGCGTGCAGATGTTAAGGATTTCACCGGCGTCGGAAAGGGAATGTGCCCAGAATGATGAGCCTCGGATTACTGGGAGCACGGGATGGTGCAAGAACAAGACCTTGACATAATTCTCGAAACTCGATGCTTGTTGCCTGAGCCAGTAACGTGTCTCACGTAAGATTGTCCCGGGCCAGGAAGGGAAAGAATGAACGGAATTGAGACCTATGAAGACCGCTCTATTCGATTCGGAGCAGTAGACCACCCGGTCGCTGGCCCCGAAGAAATGACTATGACGCGTCATAGCGAAACGCGGCAACATCCATTCCCACACTGCTGAAAAGCTGATTTCCCTGTTTCCTGGAACAACGATAAATGGGACATCGATTGATCGAAGGAAACCTTGTGCCCATCGAAATTGAGAAACCCGGCCGCGGTCGGTAATATCGCCGGTGACAACTAGCAGCTCAAACGCCTGAGAAACCAAGTCTTTTTCCAGCGCGTCCAGCTTCTCGCGGGAAACAAGGCTGCCGAAGTGCAGGTCTGAAAGATGAGCGACTTTCATGTAACCTGACCTTAGTTCGGCCGGCGCTCCAAGTCAATCTCCGCGAGTGTTTGAAAAAGTAGGTTGATTTTTTAGAGAGAATTCTCTAAAATTCCAGTTGAAATCTTTGTGCTTGATTTTTACGCGGTAATCACTAGTGTGGTCCGCATGGCGGTGAGCGCCACGGAATGTGGGCAAAGGAGTGAGTTATGAAAGGGTTGTCGACTATACTTGCAATGTCGGGGGCTTTCCTTGTCGTGGCAGGGGTGGCCTTCGGGCAGGGCTATTACGGGTACGGAAATCCTGGCCAATACCAGTCTTACGGATCCTATGGCGACTACCTTGGAGCGCAGGCCGGCAACGGCCAGTATACGGTCCCTCAAGGATACGGGCAGCAGGCTCCGCAGAGTTACAGACAACAATACGGGCAGCAGGCTCCGCAGAGTTACGGACAACAATACGGGCAGAGCTACGGTCAGCCCCAGGCGTCATACGGGCAGCAGTATTCTCCGCAGGCCTATGCTGCTTATCAGAACTATCCCGGGTATAGCGCTTATCCCAATAACCAGTACGGACAGTATTTGAGATCTGGAGGAAGATCCGCACCTGCGCGCTCTGCTCGACGACGATCGACACGCCACCGAAGCCGAGCGGCTGCATCCCGTACGCTTCAGCCTCAACCCTCTTACACCACGCCGGCCGTCAACAGGAGCAGACAAAGAACCGCGTCTATATCCGGTGCCGTGGAACAAGGGACTCATAGTGAGGTTTACTGGGACGGCCGAGAATCGGCGGCAGGCCAAGAGCCGACTGCCGGAGTTCAACGACCAACTCAACCGCCTGCTGCCCATCCTGTGGTCCGGGAGTCAAGGAATTCTGTCAACTCTCCGGCGGTACAGGCCCCGCGAGGAACGCGCCGAAATATAGTGCGCCAAGCGGCAACACGTAATTCTCCTCCGCCTGCTAATCGTTCTGTTAAGTGGGGGAAAGAGGAAAAGAAAATTTCCGCGTCAAAGATAAAATGGGGAAAAGAGGACAAGCCCACTGCCGTCAGTGCTGAACCGGGTTCTTCCCAGGGCCCCCTCCTCGAAGCCCAATCAACGTCCAATCCCCAGGCCCATACGGAATCCAAGGTAACTGCAAAGAAATTCCAATGGGGCAAGACCAACTGAGGGGCTTGATTCGGAGAGAATTAAGAAAATTGAAGTATAGTGCGCATTCAATTGCGTGAACTATCCTCCGGTACAGTGATTGCCAGACTCTAATCTCGCGGGTCGCGCAATGACACTTCTTTGCCGGTCGTGCCTGACGGATTGCCAATTGTCTCGGTAGCAAAAAGATTCTCGACGCGTCTGAAATTTCACGATGGGGTGGGAACCCAACGCCTCTGGATCCCCGCCCCGCAGTCTCTCATTCCTTCTATTAAGACCTGAAGAATTGGACCTGTAAACATTCTACACGCCGTATTCTCAAGCTAAGCCATCTCCTTTCCCACCAATTCTCCAATCTTGGAAGAAAAATCTGAAATTTCCTTCAGCAGGGGATTGACTACCAATGCCCACTCCGGGTGTTCGGAAAACTTTAAATTGCCGGTTTCAAGGACCTTGAAAACGACGAACATCTTGGTGCGCGCTTCGTCGATTTCGCTACGAACCCTTTCAAAGGTCCATTTCGCATCTGCCATCTGTTCCTCCATCTTCGGAAACTGTTGATTGGGCGGCCTATCCAGTCATGTTCAATACATAAGCTGGTCGTTTGCCGGTTTGTCCGCTTGATTCGCGTTTAGCCTATATGGTGGTGTTAGACAAGGGCTTTCGGCAATGAATTCCACCTTCATATTTGGCTTATCTGCGGCAGTTATTCAGGTGCCTGAATCCATTGACGGGCCCAGTCGATGAATTGGCCGCATCAAAGCTGATAAGTTCCTTGACACTGCAATACCGAGCGTCTATTATCAGCCCGACTAACAGTAATAGGACCACTCAGGCAATCCTTCCATAAGGTCACTGTTCCGTGTTTCTTAAATCGAAGAGTGAGTTAAAGTATTTCGGCTGCTCACGTGTCCTTGATTCCGGCATATCGTGTCCGGGGGTAGACGAAGCCTATCTATTTCGATCAAAATGGCTTGGTGAGATCATGGGGGGATGGAAACCAAGAAGAAAGGAGAAAGCTGATGAAAGGAAGGCGTTTCTTGGTCCTTTTAACGGTTCTCATCTTCGGCTTGTCGGGTTTGGTCTGCGCATACGCAGCCAACAAGAAGCCGCTAAAGATAGGAGCCATTTTTTCTGTTACCGGCGGTGCCGCATGGCTCGGCGACCCTGAGCAGAAAACCGTTCAGATGCTCGTGGAAGACATCAACAAGGCCGGCGGGGTCAACGGTTATCCTCTACAAGTGTTGATAGAAGACGACGAGACACAAGAAGCCAAGGCGGTTAACGCGGTTGAGAAGCTCATTGACAAGGATAATGTGCTGGCAATAATCGGCCCGTCCATAAGCGGTTCAAGTTTGGCTGTGAAGCCCATCTGCGAAAAGGACAAGGTTCCCAATGTCTCCGTCGCGGCGGCTGAAATAATTGTCACCCCCATCTCAGATTCCAAATACATATTTAAAGTCCCCCAGCTCGATTCCCACGTGGCCATCCGTATCCTCGAACAACTCAAGAAAATGGGAATTGACAAAATCGGGATAATCTCCTCTACCAGTGCCTTCGGAAACCAGGGGAAGCTGCAACTACACAAGTATGCGAAAGAGATAGGGATAGAGATAGTGGCGGATGAGACCTACGCCCCCAAGGATACCGACATGACCGCGCAGTTAAAGAAGATAGCGTCCACAGGCGCAGGTGCGGTGGTGAACTGGTCTATTGAACCGGCCCAGTCTCTCGTGGCAAAGAATATGAGACAGCTTGGAATGAAGATCCCCCTGTTCCAAAGCCATGGTTTCGGCAACCCCAAGTATATCCAGGCAGCGGGGGCGGCGGCGGAAGGAATAATCTTCCCGGCCGGCCGTCTTCTCGTCGCGGATTCACTCCCCGCGAATCACTGGCAGAAGAAAGTTCTTATGAAGTATAAAACCGAGTATGAGAAGAAATACGGCCCACCGGTGAGCACCTTCGGAGGCCACGCGTACGATGCCCTATGGATAGTTGTCAATGCGATGAAGGCCAAGAAGATCACCCCTGACATGAATCTTGCGAAGGCAAGAAATTTGATCCGGGACGGTCTCGAGGAAACACATAATTGGATCGGGATGTCAGGCCACTTCAACATGAGTCCGAAAGATCACGCAGGACTCGACAAGGACGACTCCCTTGAGATGCTGACTGTCACCAAGGGAGGCAAGATCATTCCTCTTTCACAAGCGAAAAAGAAATAACCGAGATAGTATAAATAACTGCTAATCGACCGAGGCGGCCGTCCATGCAACGGCCGTCCCGGTTTCCTCTGTTCGGAGCCGAGAGAATGGTTTCGTTCGCAGACATACTTCAGTATGTATTTTCAGGCATCACGATTGGGGCTATTTATGCCATGCTGGGGCTTGGCTTCACCATGATTTACAACTCCACCAGCATCATAAATTTTGCCCAGGGGGAATTCGTGATGCTGGGGGGACTCTTGGGGGTAACGTTTGTAGGCGCGGCAAAGAGTCATGGTTTGCCTGCCCACTACGCGATTGTCATCGGCTTTGTCTTGGCAACCGGAGTCACCACCCTTGTTGGGATGCTCATGGAGAAAATTGCCATAGAACCGACCGATAAACTGACGATTTTCCACTACGCGGGCATCGCAGTGGTGATCTTCGCTCTGGCCCGAATCTTCGCAGGTCTTGTCGTGGGCTGGGCACTGGTTATGACGTTTGTGCTGACCTTGGCAGCTTATTTTCTGTTGAGGCACCGGACCATCGAATCCATGAGAAATCCTTCGGTGCTTCAACTGATCATCATTACTATTGCCCTGTCCATCCTCGTACGTGGAATTTCGATGTTTGTCTTCGGTAAGGACTCCTACTTCATGGCGCACTTCGTGTCGGAGCGACCGATCTATATTTTCGGCGCGACGGTGTTGCCGCAGACATTGTTGGTGGTTGCGGCCATCATAGTGGTGGTAATTCTGGTGGGTCTGTTTTTCGGTTTTACCCTGACCGGCAAAGCCATGAAAGCTTGTGCGTTCAACCGAGACATTGCCAAGCTCATGGGTATCAACGACCGCTCGATGATACTGCTGTCCTTTGCCATGTCTGCCTTTGTGGGGGCAGTGGCTGGTTACTTTGTTACGCCCATTACTCTCATGGACTATGATCGCGGTCCCATGTTGGCGCTGAAAGGGTTCGGAGCCGCAGTCCTCGGAGGCCTGGGAAACGGCTTCGGGGCAGTAGCTGCCGGCTTCATATTGGGCATTCTCGAAGCGATGGGAACGGGATTGATCTCTTCCGGATACAAGGACGCTATCTCACTGATAATCCTGCTTGCGGTGCTCTTTTACAAACCCAGTGGGCTCTTCGGTAGTGCCGAAGCAGCAAAATTTAAAGAATTCTGAGTTCCCCGACCCACGGTCGGCATCCTGGTTCGGGATATTCGCACCGGAATAATTGTGCTTGGAGCAAACAGCTTATGGGCCGCGGCAACCTTATCACTTTGATCGTCTTTGCAGTCCTAATTGTAGTTTTTCCAGTTGTCGTGACCAGTCCTTACTACCTCAGAGTCATCAATTTTGCAGGAATTTTCACTCTGATATGTATCGGATTGTCGCTTCTTCTCGGGTACGCGGGACAGATCTCAATCGGCCAGGCAGGGTTCTTTGCAATCGGGGCGTATTCTTCAGGAATATTGACGGCTCAGTTCGGGTACAGCCCATTGGTCGGCATTTTGGTAGGTATATGCATCAATAGCCTGGTGGCATACTTCGTGGGGATTCCGACGCTCAAACTCCGGGGTCATTACCTGGCCATGGCCACTTTAGGTATTGGCGAAATCATAAATATAGTTGCCGTAGCGGATACGGGTGAGATTACCAAGCTGCTTCAATTCTTAGGGGAAAAGGTTGGTTACGCGCCCGGAGTTGTGGCCGAAGCCCTTGACCCTTTTCGATCCTTGACGGGGGGGCCCTCCGGATTCGGGCAGATACCTTCCCTCGGCATAGGTCCGTGGCAATTATCTACTCCGGCTGAATGGTTCTATTTGATCTGGTTGGTTGTGCTTCTCTCAATGATCCTCGCTCTCAATCTGATTCATTCCCGGATCGGCAGGGCCTTGAGGGCCATTCACGGCAACGAGGAAGCAGCACGGGCTATGGGAATAGATACCCCCGCTCTCAAGCTCGGGATCTTTATCATATCTGCCGGTATGGCCTCAATCGCCGGCTCTTTGTACGCTCACTATGTGACGTTCATATCCCCTGCGACATTCTCGATCAACGAGTCGATTACGTTCCTGGTTATGGTGGCTGTTGGAGGGATGATGAACGTTTGGGGGGCGCTCGTGGGCGCGATAATTTGGACTATCCTGCCGGAAAGCCTAAGAGTTTTCGCCGACTATGACATTCTTATGAAAGGTTTGGTTTTGCTGGTCATTATGATGTTCATGCCTGAGGGCATTGTGGGCCTGCTTCAGGATTCTCTGAAGCAGTGGAAAACAGAAAAGACCGGGTGAAAAGTGAAGGAGATCCTCTCAATCCAGGGAATCTTCGTCAAATTCGGCGGAGTCATGGCCGTTGGGAACGTCTCTGCAGGCGTGGCCGCTAATTCCATCACAGCCGTTATAGGGCCTAACGGCGCGGGTAAGACTACCCTGATCAATGTGATATCCGGGGCTATAGCGCCCACCAGAGGGAAAGTTCATTTCAATGAGCAGGAGATTACCGGCCTTCCCCAGCACAAGGTCGCGGAAATCGGGATAGCGAGAACGTTTCAGAATCTCCGGCTCTTCCGCCACATGACCGCATTGGAAAACGTGATGGTTGCACGCCACATTAAGACCTCTTCCGGTTTTCTGACATGCTCGCTCAAACTTCCGTCGAGCCGCCGAGACGAGAGGACTGTTCGCGAAAAATCCATGGAATTTCTCGATTTTGTCGGGTTGAGCGACAAAGCCCATGCAGATGCTCATTCGATGCCGTTCGGTCTTCAGCGCCATCTAGAGATCGCTCGTGCTTTGGCACTTGAGCCAAAGGTCATCTTACTGGACGAACCTGCGGGCGGATTGAACCCGGGAGAAACCGAGGGTCTGGCAAGACTGATCCGCAAGATTCGAGATAGGAATGTCACTGTAGTCCTTATCGAGCACGACATGAGCCTCATTATGAACATTTCGGACCATATCGTTGTGCTTAATTACGGTCAGAAAATAGCCGAAGGGACCCCGAAAGAAATCCAGAATAATGAGGCTGTCATAGAAGCTTACCTGGGCAAATCCGCTTCTTATGGATCCGCGTGATCGGGTGCCCGACTGGGATGAGGCGAATGCTTGAAATCCGCAAGCTCAATGTCTTTTACGGCAAAGTCCACGTCATTAAGGATCTCTCCTTGCGCGTGGAAGCGGGCGAATGCGTAACATTACTCGGCGCAAACGGTGCCGGGAAATCTACGTTAATCAATACCGTATGCGGCCTGGTACCGCTCACGGGCGGGTCCGTAAGCCTGGGGGGGATGGATATCAGCCGTACGCCGGCTTACAAGATCGTCCGCCTAGGCATTTCGCAAGTGCCGGAAGGTCGGCAGATCTTTGCGAACATGTCGGTAATGGACAATTTACGGCTGGGAGCCTACTGCAGATACACCGGAGGAACTAAGGCGGAAGTGGGCAAGGACATGGACCGCGTGATGGAAATGTTCCCCAGATTGCAGGAACGTCGGAGCCAACTTGCGGGCACCCTCTCTGGAGGAGAGCAACAGATGCTGGCCATCGGCCGGGCGCTTATGTGCAGGCCGAAAGTGCTGCTGCTTGACGAACCTTCGCTTGGACTTGCTCCATTGGTAGTGCAATTCATATTTGAGACTATCAGCGCGCTGAGAACAGAGAGCCGAATTTCCGTCATGATGGTCGAACAGAATGCCCGGGCCGCGCTGCAGGTTGCGGAACGCGGATACATCCTGGAGACAGGGAAAATCATAATGCAGGACTCGTCCAGTGCGCTTGCAAACAACCCCGAAGTCCGGAAGGCCTTCCTGGGTGCGGGAACCACTTAGGGCGATAGGGCCGGCCCCGCCATATCCTGTCTAGGATTGTCACATGTTTGACCGCGCACCGGAATCAGCACCGCAAATGTTTCTGAGCCCATTTCGTTTTTGTTCCGGCCGGACAAGGTGCACGAGCTTCCTCCACAATACAGCGCAGGCAATGCCGATTTTGATAAAGAAAGTACCCATGTCATTGCCGGCAACCAGATGTGCGTGCAGGTGAAAGACCATCTGGCCTCCGCCTCTATTTACATTGATAAAGAATCTGTACCCGGTTTGGGCTATACCCAGATCTTCGGCAATCTTTTTGGCCACCCGGGACAAGTGATTTACAATCTGGTCGTTTTCGTCCACGTCGTTGAGGGTGGGAATATGTTGCCGCGGGACAATGAGTATGTGAACGGGGGAAGCAGGCCGGGCATCCCAAAATGCCACTGCCAGGGCATCCTCGTACACTTTTCGAGCTGGCAGTTTACCCTCAATAATTTTGCAAAAGACGCAATCGCTCATAGAAAGACTCGTCAACTCGGTTTTAATTTTGGTGGAAAGAAACAACATCCGTTCGGGCGAGCATTCACTTACGGGGAATCTTCGAGTCCGTAGGGGCAGTCCCCCGCGACGCGGGATTGTGTCCGCCCTCTCGTGGGTGCCCGCAAGAGGTGCCCCTACAAGGCATGCCCGCGTATGCCGACATGATAACATGTGGGGGCGGGTTTCAAACCCACCCGTATCAGAAACGCCGTCTAACTGGTACGAAAGCGAATCATCATAAATGCACGTCGTGATCCGGAAGAGCCCCTCATTGACATAGCGCGATCGGAGAAGGATCACTTGGAGCCGGTGCGCTTCTTGGCTATCAGGTGCGCATGCAGATGAAAAATAACCTGCCCGCCGCCGCGATTTACATTTATGAAGAACCGGTATCCCGTTTGGGCTACTCCGAAATCTTCAGCGATGCTCCGGGCTACTTGGCCGACGTGACTCAGGACGTGATCATCCGGTTGCACATCGTTAAGGGTCGGAATGTGCTTCCGAGGCACAATAAGGATGTGGATCTCAGAAATAGGATTCGCATCCCAGAACCCCACCACTAACTCATCTTCGTATACTTTATCCGCCGGCAGCTTGCCATTAACAATGTTGCAAAACACGCAGTCTGTTTGGGATTCCCTCATGAACTGGCGCCTCGTCTCTAATCTCAGTGCCCGACGACCGGCCGCCCCGCTGCCCCCGGCGTGACAATTTGGTTAAGATCAGAAGGGCCGGTCTTTTCCGGCTCGATTCCGGAGAACAGGCTCCGTCGTTTGAAGTCCGGCCAAAGCTTCCACTCACCGCCGACTTTCTGAAACACTGAAATAGTGCCGGTGGCCAATTTCTTGCCGTTGCCAAGCTTCGCAATCGTCTCATACTCGACAAAGGCCCAGCTTCGGTTCCCGGGATTAACCTTGACACTTTTTATCTTGCAATCGTAACTCTTGATGTTAAGCGCTTTTATCTTTCGCCTCTCCCTGTCGATGAAAAGTTGCGCACTGTTCCCGGCTATGAGTGGTTTAAGGGCCCTTTGATCGTTTGCGATCACCGCCTGCCAGATGCCGGTCAATGCCTTTTTGACCTTCTGCTGTTCGGTAGCCCAGGGGAGCCAGAGCCCGAAAGCAGGGAGACAAACTGAGCATATACCTGCGATCGCGATCAAAAACAGCGCCTTGAATTGAGGCCTGGTCAGAATCGTTGACAACCCGATATAGATCCGTGTCATTGAATTCCTCTATAAGGGCAACGCCAAATAAAAGACGCGGGTTCGGCCCGGCTCCTTCTTGCGGCCTGTCTCATAGCAAGACACGCTCATTCTGTCCAGCTATCTTTCAATGGTTCCCAAAATACTAGAGAGTTTCGAGCGAGGCTTTCATGGCGCGATCTCGAGCCCAAGCTTCAATCTTCTGAATCCGCTCGCGCATGGTTCGGGAAAGAGGGACTATATTTCTGAGGGAATTGGCCAGGACGTGCTCCGAAAGCTCCTCCTTGCGAGACGTGCTTTCGAACAGCGCTGCGATAACGCCTTGTTCGATCTCGGCCCCGTTGAGGCCTTCCGTGGAAGATGCCAGATAATCCATATCAAAACGAGCAGGGTCCACCCGCCTTTTGCGCATGTGGATAGTTAGGATCTGCTTCCGTTCCTCCATCATGGGGAGGCCCATATAAAAGAGTTCATCGAATCGGCCCTTACGAAGGATCTCCGGAGGCAGGACTTCCACTTCATTTGCGGTAGCTCCTACAAACACCGGTGCGGTCTTTTCCTGCATCCAGGTGAGGAAGAGGGCGAGGACTCGGGCCTCCTTCCCTCCGGCCTGCTTCTGCTTTTGATTGGCTATACCCGCTTCGATTTCATCTATCCATAAAACGCAAGGTGCCACAGCTTCGGCCGTCTTTATGGCCTTGCGCATGGCCTCTTCAGGCGGGCCCGCCAGACCGTCATATATTCTCCCCATGTCGAGTCTAAGAAGAGGGAGCTTCCAGTACGCGGCGATTGCCTTGATACAGAGGCTTTTGCCACAGCCGCTCACTCCCATAACAAGGATCCCTTTGGGAGGAGTCAATCCGTGTTTAGCGGCAGCGGGAGAGAATGCTCTACTCCTGTCTGTGAGCCATTTTTTTAAATTCACCAGGCCGCCGATCTCCCATGCGCCGGCTTGCGCGTTCACGAATTCCAACACGCCGCTCTTCCGTACAAGAGACTGCTTATCCGCGACAACAGAGTCCACTGTCTTGCCCGTCAATGAGGTCTCTTTCATCAATGCTGAGTGGAAAGCATCTGAAGCCATGTCCGCGGTGAATCCCATTGAAGCTCTAACCATCTTGTCCCGGAGGTCCGCGGTAAGTGATTTACGAAGCGATTGACACGCAGGGCTGCCGTCAATGCACGTATCCAGAATCTTTGACAGCTCTTCGAATCGGGGCAGAGGAACATCCTCGATGTTGAAAATCGCGAAAAGTTCTTCCGGCAGATTCAATTGCGGAGAAACAAAGAAAATCTTGTTACCCGTCAGACGTAAAACGCGGGAAGCTTCCTTTAACTGCCTGATCAAGGGCGGATTAGCATTGACCAACAGATGCAGATCCTTAAAGATCAGAATAGACTTCGCGTCAAATTTCAGAAAGTGGTCCAATGCGAGCACCGGGTCAGGACTTGGAACCACCACCTCTCGGTGGTTAGTTAGCCCGTGAACACAAGACCACTTGTAAAGCCGAGTGGGTTCGATGCCGGCCTTTTCAGCGACGAATTCAATAATACTCTCCACCCTGTCCTCTTCCTCGGAAATCAGGTAGATCAAGGATGATGAGCCGCTTAAGAATTTCTTGATCTTTGTGAGCATAGTAAGTCCGGGCGTCGCCGTTTGTCTTGGAACCGCACCATTTATAAGAATGCCATATTGCAGTGCATACCGCAATATCCCTTATACCGATTTGTTTTCAAACAAGTGAGAATGGGCCGATAGCAAACGGCACTGACCTGGCGCCATGATGGTGCTTCCCGCGGGAGGCTTTGTCGGATCCGTGTTGTATTTCCTTGATTGTTCGCCGTTTGATCGCGCACTGGCATTACGCCCCAACCGGCCACATCTTGCAAGTATTCACATTTGCACGTTCGCGGATTCGGCCCCGGAACTTGGAGAACTCGATGAAATTGCCTATTTCGGGATAATGAATCTGTTCCGAGGAGGCTTCGTCTTTTCTACCCTATCTGCCAAGATCGCAGGATAGTCGGCGGCCTTGAATTGCGTCGTGGTCACCTTGCCTCCCACTTTAACCCATGTGCCGGTCTTGAGTTTGCGGCTTTCCGGCCACTTGACAATTACCCCGGCGGGCGTGGCGTCGGCAGCACAGCATACCATGACGAGCCGATAACAAAAGAAACTGCCACGAGGAAGTCTTTTGTCTCTGTGCACTATTCCGACCAGCGCCGTGTGCGATCCCTGAAAGCGATCGGGATCTGAAACCAGGTCCAACAAAGTCGGCTGACGAACTTTAAGTGGAGTTTTCACAGCCTTTACAGCTTTCACGTTTCTGACTGGTGTCTCACGCTTTGGCCGCGCCTTGATCGGTTTGGACGCTTGCGGACGCGATGCCACTGCACGCGGAGTGTACAGGGAACGCCTTTCCGCCGCGCCGATACTCAAATCGGAAGTGGTAGCAAGGTGTAAACACAAGAGCGGGAAGAAAAGGACTACGATCTGGACGAGGCTTTTCAGGCGAGCCAGTCCGTGTTGATTGGGCCGGCTGACGGCCAAAGACGCTCCGAGAGCAATGAGAATTCCAATGGCAGCGTAAACCAGCCACCAGTAGTCGCTGCGAATAAACTTCCCCAACAGAGGGGGGGCGTCTTCAGTGCCGCGAGCAAGCCAACCAAAACCGGCAATCCACGCCACAAGGACAGTTGCCTCCAGCATTCCCAGCCAGGGAAGCCCTTGCTGATCATCGTGCACCTGGCACACCTCCGAAACCGTAGTGCAATGTCATCATTGCCAGCAAAACTGCTATGAGCGTCACCAAGGCGAGCGCTCCTATCACACGGCTTTTGAATACCGTAAAGTACGTGAGCAGGAGCTTCAGATCGAGCATTGGACCAAGAACCATGAAAGCCATCTGAGCCGTATCAGGAAACACCGTCCGAAATCCGGCCGCTATAAATGCGTCGGTCTGGCTGCACAGATTAAGAGTTACAGCAAGGCCCATCATTGCCAAAATGGAGAGAATCGGCGACCCAAACAAATCCCGAAAGGCGACTACATCAATAGTGGCTCTGGCGAGGGATGCTACGAACGCACCAATTATCAGGAACTTGCCGATGGAGAAGAAATCATCTCTGGCATGGGCCAATGCCTCGAGGGTCTTCGAAAGAAAACCTACTTGCTCATGGTGGTGATGGTCCTCACCACAGTGACAGCAGCATCCGTGCTCGCACGTAGCCGTTCCTATCACCAGGGCATCACTGTCGCGGCGGAACAACGTACCCAGAATCAGGGCTACGCAGACCGCTATCACGTATCCGCACACCATTCGGGTGCAGACCATGCCCAAATTTCCCCGGTAGGCCAGCAACGTAGAGGCTGCCACCAACGGATTCACTATGGGCGCACCAAGGAGAAACGCTATGGCTGCGGGCATAGGCACTCCCTTGTTTATCAGGCGCCGCACTATGGGAATGATTGCGCATTCGCAAACGGGAAAGATCATCCCAAGTCCCGCGGCGATAAAGACAGTGGCGGTTGTGTGCCCCGTTAGCGCTCGCTGAACAAAATCCTGAGAAACGAACACCTCGATAATTCCGCCGAGCACTGCCCCCAGCAACATGAAGGGCATTGCTTCAAGCAAAATGGCTATGAAGTTGATGAAGAGATCGCCGATCTGTGGGTCCCGTGTGAACATTCCGACAGCGAGCACCACCAGCGCGAACGCGAGAATGACCACCTCCACCATTATGGCGGCCGTTTCAGCGTTGGAAGGGCTCGTGCCCGTGGGGCGGTCTGGGAGAGTTTCGGTGACCTCGACCTGGTGCTGATAATAATTCGGCCGACTCACACGGTGGTGACCGTGAGGAACAGTCTTTTGGTATGGTGCCTGTGATGCTGACAGGGTACGTTTCTCCTGAGTTCCTCTCAGGGAGCGGATCATAGCATCGGCGGCCTGATGAAACAAGGCCCACCGGACAATCCAGCACTGGTGCACGGATCATGACGCTCAGAACAGGGATCTGTACTACTACCAATTCTGCTTACTTCGAAGTGCAACGCTTGAAAGTGAATCTCTTTTGAGATAGCAATCATTTGGCCGATATCAGGCCCGTCGCATGCGTGACACCAAAGGAGGATCCATGAAGCTCAGTCTACTAATATGTTGTGCCATTTGCGTATCTACACTGTGCTGTATGGCTGTCCCTGGTGAGTGCCGCCAAGTGAAGCAGTACTCCATCGAACAGTTCATGAAAACAATATCTATCGGCGGAAGTTCCTTTTCATTTGATGAAAAGTCTATCTTGTTTTCAAGCAATCAGACAGGCATTTATAACGCTTTCACCATTCCTGTCACAGGCGGTAAGCCCGTTCAGGTCACTCACTCAAAGCAAAATGCAATATTTGCTCTGACTTTCTTGCCTCATGACAAGCGCATCCTTTACGTAAGCGACCGCGGCGGCAACGAAATCAGTCACATCTATCTCCAAGATGAGGACGGGAAAATCCGGGACTTAACGCCGGATGAAAAGGCTAAGTCTGTCTTTTATGGAATCAGTCACGACGAGAAGAGCTTTTATTTTGGCTCGAACAAAAGAGACCCGAAGTTCATGGATGTTTATGACATGGACATTAAGACCTTTACACCGCACCTTATTTTTAAGAATCAGGGACCATACAATCTTGGAACCGTATCCAGAGACAAACGCTATCTCGCATTCAGCAAAACGATAACCCGAGATAATTCAGATATATATCTGTATGACACTAAGACCGGGACGTTCAAGCTCCTTACTCCTCACCAGGGTGACGTGAACTATTCTCCGGCGACATTCAGTCCTGACTCCAAGAGCTTGTACTATTTAACCGATAACGGGCGCGAGTTCGCTGACCTCAAACGGTACAATCTCGAGTCCGGAAAGTCGGAGACGGTTCTGAAAGTAGACTGGGATATAGAATTCGCCCAATTTTCGTATACCGGCAAATTCATGGTGGTGGGAATCAACAATGACGCAAGGACTGAGATCAGAATCTATGATACTTCCACGAATCATTTGATCCAACTGCCCAAACCTCCGCAGGGCAAGATAACGTCAGTTAGAATTTCAAAGAGCGAGAAATTGATGAGCTTCTATGTCAACGGCTCGAGATCGCCCAACAACCTGTACGTCTACGATTTCGAAACTCGGCGGTATTCGCGGCTTACGGATACTTTGAACCCTGAAATCAATCCTGATGATCTTGTGGAAGCCCGGAGAGTACGCTTCAAGTCTTTTGACGGGCTAGAGATACCCGCACTATTATACAAACCTCACCAGGCGCAAGCTTCCAGCAAGGTGCCCGCAATGGTGTGGGTTCACGGCGGGCCCGGTGGCCAGTCCACAATTGGCTACAGTCCTCTGTTTCAATATCTGGTAAATCACGGATATGCTCTGATAGCAGTCAACAATCGTGGCAGCTCGGGATACGGGAAGACTTTCTATAGATCGGCCACCCACAAACATGGACAGGGCGATCTGGTAGATTGCGTTGAGGCCAAGAAATACCTTGAATCAACCGGATATGTGGACGATGACCGAGTGGGAATAATCGGGGGCAGTTACGGGGGATACATGGTTCTGGCAGCGCTCACTTTCAGACCAAATGACTTTGCGTTGGGCGTAGACATGTTCGGCGTATCGAACTGGCTTCGCACATTGAAGAGTTTTCCATCGTGGTGGGATCCGTACAAAGAAGCGCTATACAAAGAAATCGGGAATCCTGACACGGAAGAGAAGTATCTACGAAGCATCTCTCCACTTTTTCACGCGGATAACATCGTCAAGCCGCTGATGGTGCTCCAAGGAAAAAACGATCCACGAGTGCTTAAAGCTGAATCAGATGAAATTGTAGCTGCGGCCAAGAAGCGAGGTGTTCCGGTCGAGTACATTGTGTTTCAGGACGAAGGACATGGATTTATTAAGAAAGAGAACGAAATTAAGGGCTATCGGGCCATACTCGATTTTTTGAACGAGTACTTGAACAAGCGATCCGAGGCCGCGAAATGATGAATGACTCTGCTTTTATAGGAATTCGCATTCAAAGCAGGATTGTTCCACCCGTGCATGCTCAATGAGGTGAGACCGAAGGCATGGCGCCTGCCGCTACGCAGTTTCCTCTCCGGAACGGCAGGCGCACTGGTTCTTACCGTGGTATTCCTGCAATGACTTCACTCTAAAGGTGTCCCCCCTATGGATTGCTCGAAGCCCAAGGGACAACGCATTAGCCCCCGCGAGAGTGGTGAAATAAGGCACATTATGGTTCAACGCGGCTAGTCGTATGTGGTAGGAATCCCTGAAGGACTTCTTGTCAGCAGAAGTGTTTACAACCAGAGCGATTTCACCTCGCCGGATGAGATCGGTCACGTCTACGGCTCCGTCTTCGTGGATCTTCCCAACTTTTGTACAAGCAATCCCTGCAGCTTGCAAAGCCGCGGCCGTTCCCTCTGTGCAAACGAACGAAAAGCCGCATTCTTTGAGTCGCCTTCCGACAATTACCGCACTCGCTTTGTCTCGATCCGCCACGCTCAAGAAGACTTTTCCTCCGGTGGGTATGGGGAATTCCGTGCTGTACTGCGATTTCAGGAACGCCGGCCCAAACTCCGTGTCTATCCCCATTACCTCTCCGGTGGACTTCATCTCGGGCCCGAGCAGCACATCCACGCCGGGAAATTTTATGAATGGAAACACTGCTTCTTTGACACTCACATGGTCAGGTTGCGCCTCTCGGGTGAAGCCAATTTCTCGCAGCGTTTTCCCGGCCATTACTCGGGCACCGACTTTGGCCAATGGCACACCGATTGCCTTGGAAACGAATGGAACTGTCCTGGAGGCTCTAGGATTGACTTCCAGCACGAAGATCTCCCCATCCTTAAGGGCAAGCTGGAGGTTCATCAACCCTTTGACCTTCAACTCCACCGCCAGCAGTCGAGTAATACGGCGGATCTCGTCCAAGTGGTACCGACCCAGACTGTATGGCGGCAGGGAGCAAGACGAATCTCCCGAATGAATGCCTGCTTCCTCTATATGCTCCATGATTCCGCCGATAACGACATCCCGGCCGTCAGCCACCGCATCCACGTCGATTTCAACGGCGCCTGTCAAGTACCCGTCGACAAGAATCGGGTGTTCCGGAGATGCTTGGACGACATGAGTCAGGTATACTTTGAGGTCATCCTCATTGTGCACTATTTCCATTGCCCGACCGCCGAGAACGTAAGAGGGTCGGACCACGAGCGGATAACCTATTCGTCGGGCCACGTCGACGACTTCGCTGTAGGAATGGGCTATGTCATTGGGGGGCTGGTTTAGTCCTAAACCGATGAGCATTTCTTTAAATCGTTTACGGTCCTCCGCGCGGTCGATGGCGTCCGGGGAGGTGCCGATTATGGGTACTCCTGCCTTCCAGAGCGGCACGGCAAGCTTTAGAGGGGTCTGTCCGCCGAATTGCACGATGACTCCGTCCGGCTTTTCTCTGTTCACGATCTCCAGAACGTCCTCAAAGGTGAGCGGTTCGAAGTAGAGTCGATCGGACGTGTCATAATCTGTGCTTACAGTTTCGGGATTGCAGTTGACCATAATGGTCTCGTAACCGTCCTCTTTGAGAGCGAAGGCCCCGTGAACGCAACAATAGTCAAACTCTATCCCCTGTCCGATCCGGTTCGGCCCACTGCCGAGTATCATGATCTTCTTTCTGTTGGTGGGCGCGGACTCGTCTTCTTCCTCGTAAGAAGAGTACAGGTACGGAGTATGAGCCTCGAACTCAGCCGCGCACGTATCTACTCTCTTGAAGACGGGTCTTACGTCGTGGCGGACCCTCAGTTCTCGTATTTCATCTTCCGATTTGCCGGTAAGCATTCCAAGATGTATGTCTGAAAAGCCTAACGATTTAGCTCTCGCAAGGTTTTCTTTCGTTTCCGCGCCGCCCGGAAAGCCCTCTGCCGAAATCTCCTTCTCCATCTCCACGATTTGCGCGATCTGGCCGAGAAACCATGGGTCTATAGCGCAGTGCGCATTTATTTCGTCGATGCCGATACCGGCTCTCATTGCATCCGCCAAATACCAGAGCCTATCCGGCGTTGGTCGGCCCACGCGTTCGAGAATCTCGCCTTTGGAAAGACCCTTTTCAAGCCGCTGTTCGAGGCCATAGACGTCGATTTCCAATGAACGGATGGCCTTTTGGAGAGACTCCTTGAAAGTGCGGCCGATTGCCATCACCTCCCCCACGGATTTCATCTGTGTGGTTAGAGTTCGGTCCGCGCTGGGGAATTTCTCGAAGGTGAAACGAGGGATCTTCGTGACTACGTAGTCTATGGTGGGCTCGAAGGACGCGGGAGTCTTAAGCGTGATGTCGTTGGCGATCTCGTCGAGTGTGTACCCTACGGCCAACTTCGCGGCAATCTTGGCTATGGGAAAACCCGTGGCTTTTGAAGCCAGCGCACTGGACCGACTTACCCGCGGGTTCATTTCTATGACGACAACACGGCCCGTAACGGGATGTACCGCGAACTGAATGTTCGATCCACCGGTGTCCACTCCGATTTCCCGGATAATGGCTACGGCCTGATCTCGCAGGATTTGATACTCCTTGTCGGTTAGGGTTTGAGCCGGGGCCACGGTTATGGAATCGCCGGTGTGTACTCCCATTGGGTCGAAGTTTTCGATGGAGCAAATTATGACCACATTGTCGCCGCTGTCCCGCATGACCTCCAACTCGAATTCTTTCCAGCCCAGGGCTGATTCTTCAACGAGGATGCGCCCGACGGGAGAGACATCAAGCCCCCATTTTGCAAGCTCTGCAAATTTGGCTTCTGAAAACGCAACACTTCCACCGGTTCCGCCCAGCGTGAAAGACGGCCTGATAACATTTGGAAAACCCAATTCTCTGGCGACTTCCCAGGCTTGGTCAAGAGATTCAGCATATCCGCTGCGGGGCAGGTCCAAGCCTATGTTGCTCATGGCCGTTTTGAAAAGGTCCCTGTCTTCCGCTTTGTTAATCGCGTCAATACCGGCCCCAATCAGTTCCACGCGGTATTTTTCGAGAATTCCCGCTTCGTATAGCTCGACAGCACGGTTAAGGGCCGTTTGGCCGCCTAGAGTCGGGAGAAGAGCGTCCGGGCGTTCCTTCTCGATGATCCTGGCAAGAATGTCGACTTTTAGGGGTTCTATATACGTGGCATCGGCAAATTCCGGATCGGTCATGATAGTGGCCGGGTTGGAGTTCACGAGTATTACCCGGTAACCCTCCTCTTTGAGCGCCTTAATAGCTTGGGTTCCGGAATAGTCGAATTCACAGGCCTGACCGATGATGATGGGACCGGACCCGATCAAAAGTATTGATTTGAGGTCTGTACGTTTTGGCATACTGTTGTCTTTTCCACAGATGAGTCTGTCATTTGAAGAGATCGAGACCGGCTGAAACTATAGGATCGGTAACGCGAAATTTCAAGGGGGATTCCAAAGCCAAAGAACCATACGGTGGCGGAGCTTCAAATTGGGTTCAGTATGTTAAAGTAGGAGACTTCGGAGTACGAACGGTAATATTATATCATTGTCCTCTTGCTACGGAAGTTTCCTTTATCGGATAGCACATGGAAAACGTGGGTAAAATGATCTCGCCTGGCAAAAGCCGATATCTCGAAATTCAGCATCTCCTGAAAGAATCCTGGGCAATGGGCTGGCCCATGATCCTAATCATGTTCTTTCAGTTCGCCATACTTCTAACTGATGTCTATGTGGCAGGCTTTTTGGGGACAGATGTGCTTGCTGCAGTGGGTTACGTGGCTCAGCTATATTGGACTCTCATGATAATGGCCAATGGACTCAGCATGGGGACGGTCGCCATGGTTTCACAGGCTTATGGCGCCAAATCCAGTGACGGGGTGGGATGCATAACTGCCAATTCACTATTGGTGGCTCTTTGTGTATCAGGTGTTTTGACAGTGGTTGCTCAGCTCTATCCTGCATCAATTGTGCGTCTCGCCGGAATGCCGCAGGGAATTCAGACCATAGCCGAATCTTTCTTACGGGTCTTTTCATTAGTTCTGGTTCCCACGTACCTTCTCGATTATAACCAGCGGTGTGCTGCGCTCCTCGGGCCGCATCCACATTGCGATGGTAAACAGTCTTGTGGCCGCATGCGTCAATGTGACGGGCGAGCTTGCTCTTAGCTTCGGCTGTGGCCCAATCCCGGCGCTCGGGTACATTGGGATCGCTTGGGCTTCGGCGATCGCTACCACTTTGGGCATGTCGCTGAATCTGATGTACGTACTCTCCGGCCCTTCCAGGGTAACACTGGGCTCCCTGACCACGCCTCTATTTGGCTGCATCAAAAACCTTGTGAAACTCGGCGTCCCCACCGCTCTTCAACAGACCGCATGGAATGCCGGGACACTTGTGGTGTACTTCTTGGTGGCGCACTTGCGGGGAGGAGAGGTTACCGCTCTTGCGGCCATGTCTGCCGGCGTGCGCATAGAGGCAATCATCTTTCTCCCTATCTTTGGTCTTAACATGGCCTCCGCAGTTTTGACCGGGAACAGACTCGGCGCGGGTGATGTGGTTGGAGCCAGGTTCTGGAGCCAAGGTGACAACGATGCTCTGTCTGGCACTCATACTTTTGCCTGCGTTGGCTATATTCATTTTCGCGCCGGAAATCTCACGCCTGTTGACCCGAGACCCCGCGGTGCTTCGAGAGATGACGCGCTATCTGCGGATAAATATGATAGGCGAGCCATTTATGGCTATCGGGGTTTCCCTGTCCGGGGCTTTGCAGGGAGCGGGGGATACCTTCGCCACAATGAGGATTATCTTCACGGGAATGTGGCTGCTTAGAATTCCTCTCATCCTTGGCGCAATCTATATTCTTCAGACGAGCGCATCAGGGGTCTGGTGGTCGATGGCCATCTCCATGGCAATCATGTGCGGATTGTTGGCAAACAGATTCAGGGGTGATGCGTGGATAAGAGCTTCTGTGGACAAGGAGAGCAATACCATGCTGTGGGAGGCCTGCGTTCCGCAGGGGCATGGACGTGCCAAGTAAAACTCTGCCGAGGAAGCAAAAGATCCGGGTGAAAGGATTAGGGCTCTGAGAGGATCTTTTCGATGTCAAAGGCTAGGTCCGGCAATTTATTACAGGTTTTCATAAATACGCTGAGGCTGAAGACGGCACGGAAGAAGATTGCTTCGCTGCGCTCGCAATGACCGGTAGTGGGAATGTCATTGCGAGGAGTGAAACGACGAAGCAATCTCTACCGTGAAAATCCGCGACCGTACTTACGAAAACCAGTACTAAGCTTGACGTCAGGCTGTGAATTCGCATCGCTGAGGCGAGCATGTCCTCAAGAGAGACCTTATAATCCCGTGGCATAAATGGTCCCCTCAAAGATATTTTTGCGCAGTCTGGGTTTGACGGCATCGGCTATTACTAGGTCTACACGGTGCCCGAACAGGTCTTCAAGGAAGAATTTCAGGTCCATATAATTGTCGAAGGTTTTTTTTCCCAAAGTCTACGAGAAAGTCCATATCGCTGTTTTCTGTCTGATCACCGCGCGCGTACGACCCGAAGATACCTAGACGCCGCACACCGAAGCCGCGTATGGCTTCGCGATTCTCTTCCAATTTCGTTAGGATTTCGTCACGGTTCATTGGAGTAACACCATATTCTTCATCGAGTACCGCCAGATAGCTTTGACCGAGTCCCCCCCGGGCAAGCCAACTTTCCAGGATCGGGCAACATTATTTCCTGCGAGGGACGTAACGGGCGTTAGTTGCGTCGGGCATGGCACAAGATGTAAAGATGCCGGTAGGATGCTGGTGAGTCCCGCGGCACGCGGAACGAACCGCATCGTTCGCGGTTTTTTCTCGATTGATGCGGTTCTCCCGCGCAGAACGCGGGCTCACCAGCATCCTACGATGATACCGACTCCGGTCCTCTAGCGGCAGCGACCACCGGATTCATCCGGGGGAGCGAAAATGCCGCCGAAGCCACCGCCTTCAGGCGGTGGAGCCTTCGCTCAAGCGCGTGAGGCCGCTTCTTTATTCAAGTATCTCTTCCGAGCACTGTACTGCAAAAGCGCTTTTGTCGATGGCTTTCCAATATGCTTCTTCGGGACGTATGCGTTTCTGATCCACCAATTGTTGCAGAGCCTGATCCATAGTCTGCATTCCTTCGGATGTGCCGGTTTGGATGATAGAGGAGATTTGTGTCAGCCTTCCTTCTCTTATCAAGTTCGCTACCGCCGGGCTGCTGATGAGGATCTCCACCGCGGCACATCTGCCTTTGCCGTCAGAGGTCTTCACAAGTTGTTGGGCCAGAACCCCCTTTAAAGATTCACTCAGCATGCTTCGGATCTGATTTTGCTGGCCGGCGGGAAACGCGTTGATTATGCGGTCGATGCTCTTTACGGCAGAATTCGTATGGAGTGTACCGAAGACAAGTATCCCCAGTTCTGCACATGTCAACGCGTTCGAAATGGTCTCCAGATCCCTCATTTCTCCAACCAGGATAATATCAGGGTCTTCTCGTGATGCGACTTTGAGAGCGTCCGCGAAGCTTTTGGCGTGAGCCCCGATCTCTCGTTGAGTGATTAGAGATTTCCTATTTCGGTGAACGAATTCTACCGGGTCCTCTATCGTGATGATATGCTGTTCGGAGTTGCGGTTGATATGGTCGATTATAGCGGCAAGTGTGGTGGACTTGCCTGAACCTGTAGGACCGGTAACGAGTACCAGCCCCTTTCGAATTGCCAGGATGTTTTGGACTCCCACAGGCATCCCGAGTTTGTCGAGAGGTTGTATGTCGGTGGGAATCTGTCGGAATACAGCGGAAATCCCTCTCAACTGATAGAAATAGTTGCACCTGAAGCGCGCCAGTCCCTCTATCTCGTAAGCGATGTCCAATTCTCTGGTGGTTTGCAATCTCTTTTGCTGTTCCGCGCTCATCATTTCAAAGAAGAGCTGTTCGTTCACTTTGTGAGAAAGCTGTTTGCGTTTGGTAGGAACCAAATCACCTTTGAGGCGAATCATCGGTGGGAGGCCCGGTGCCATGTGGAGATCCGACGCTCCCGCATTCACCATCTCCGTGAGCAAAGCGTCTATTTCAGCCATGAAAGCCAACTTTCTTGAAAGAGAAAGCCCATCTTGGTCCTCTGCCTCCCAAGGCCTGTGCGCACCGCGGGAACAACTCTTCTGGAGGATCATACGGTTCCCAATCAACTGAACCGTTTCTTGTTTTCTGCATGATCCTGCGCCGTCTGAGCAGTGATGCGACCGGCATGCATAAGCTGTATTATTGAGTCGTCCATGGCTTGCATCCCTTGAGCCCGGCCGGTTTGCATTATTGAGGGTAATTGATAGGTCTTTTCCGATCGGATCAAATTGGCCACGGGAACTGTGGCTACAAGGATCTCGGCAGCCAGGACCTGCCCCTTGTCGTCCGATGCAGGTAGGAGCTTCTGAGTTATGACCGCCCGAAGGCCTTCCGCCAGAAGAGTGCGAATCTGGTTTTGTTCGTCCGACGGAAAAGAATCGATCAACCTGTCAACGGTCTTGGGACCGGAAGAGGTCGCCAAGGTCCCCATAACCAGATGCCCGGTCTCACTAGCTGTGACAGCGAGTCTTACGGAATCGAGGTCTCGCAACTCTCCAACCATGATTACATCAGGATCCTCTCTGAGGGCGGCTCGGAGCGCGTTTGAAAACGATCGGGTGTGTAAGCCGACCTGACGTTGGTTCACAAGGCCTATCTTGACGGGGTGCACGAACTCAATGGGGTCTTCTATGGTTAAGACATGGAGGGGGCGGGTCGAGTTTATAAGGTCAATCATGGAAGCCAATGTTGTAGACTTGCCCTGACCGGTGGCCCCGGTCACCAGAATTAGCCCCTGATGAAAGTCGCAGAACTTCCTGACCACCGGCGGCAGGCCGAGTTCCTCCAATGTCGGTATCGTGAGGGGTATGACACGAAAGTTGGCATCCAGTCCTTTTCTCTGAAGAATGACATTTCCCCTGAACCTGGCAAGACCTTCTATTTGATAACTGAAGTCCAGTTGAAGATTCTCCTCCAGGACCTGGCGCTGTTTGGGCGACAGAATCTCATAGATGAGACTCCTGGAAGACTCAGGACTGAGCTCCTTGGAATCGCCCTTCTTCAGCCGTCCGAACTGCCGAATTACATAAGGCATCCCGGTAGCCACGTGAAGGTCGGATGCCTTGGCCTGGACTGCCACCTTGAGCACCGGATCTATGCGAGCCATTTGAGCAGTCCCTCTATGAAAACTGAGTTCTCTGTTTCATGAATTCGGTGCCAATTGCACGGTAGCGCCGGCGTCCCTGCCGGCGTTTCGCGAACAACCGGCACGGAAGCCGGTCCTACTGTCCCGCGAACGTGGGACCGTGTACGCGGGAATGACGGCCATGGTACCAGAATGCGTCACCGTATTTGGGAAATCGAGTAGGGCCACTCATGCCTAATAGTCTCCGAATATGATCGACCGAATAAAGTTCCGTAGTCTACGCAATTGTTCCTGGGAGATTTCCGTAATGCGGAATCCGGCAATCGGGACCTCATCGGGGTCTTCCGTACGTCTCCAGCGGCATTCAGCAGCAAACACGATTTCGCCGACGTCCTTCATTCTTCTCGGCGTAACTGCAAAGACTTTGTACTCGCCGACGTGTGCTTGAATTCCCCTCGTCTGCATACCCTTTTCAGTGATGTTGACGACCCAGCCTTTGCTCTCCGGTCGGACCGATTCATGAACAGGCACCAGGAAAGCCAGCCGGTATCGGGGCAACTTGCGCCTAATTTCGGCATCGATCATGTCATCGCTCAATACCGGCCGACGATAAAGCTCAACCAGACTAAGAACGTTGGTCTCGATCAGATGCTTGAAAACAGCTTTCAACTCGCCTGCGGAAAGCTGATACTTCTCCATCAGTTCCGAGTCGATCATTTGAGCATGGATATCTTCTACCATCTCTTTCAGGTTGATTCGTTGCTCGGTGTTCATGATGGCTTTCACCCGGCTAAACGTAACCCCGAATCTAAACCAACACACACGAGGCTTTCTGTCAAGGGAAACACCCAGTTGAATGCATGAGGCCAAATACAATGCGAGCCGATCGGTCGTAATTCGTGCAACTCCCACCTCGACGCCTTAAACGAAAGGTCTTTGCTTTACAGTGTGTAAAGAAACTCGTCGGCCTCAGTCTGTCTCTACAGGCCCAGCTTTCTTGCCACACAGCAATCGACGGCCCAAAAGCCGTTCCCCTTCATGGCATGATAGTTGCTCTGGTTGTAGTGCGGCTCTTATGGCTGCAACTTGTCGCAATATTCGTGGCTGCACATTGAAATGTGAGGAGGGTGAAGTGGAAAAGTGCTGGGAAATCAAAGGATGTCAAGAAAAGGCTACATGTCGGGCTTTCCCGCATTTTGGCCGCTCGTGCTGGTTGATCAAAGGGAAACTGCATTTGCTCTTCGGGGGCAATGATGATGCAACTGATGAGCTTCAATGTGATTCCTGTGAAGTTTATCAGTGGCAGATTGCCCTGTCCACTGAGAGGATTTCAAAGCGAGCGCGGTGACACATTTCGGGCTATGGTGGGAGAGGCATCCGAGACGGCTTCATACGCCTATCCCACCTCGGCCATTTTGCATTCTCGGTTCGAATAAAGCCATCCTATCTTTCTCGTGTCTATTTTTCCGGAAGTTTCTTCCCCTTTGTACAAGTGTTTCGTATACAATATAACGGAGTCTACAGGCTCGGCCGGAGCATGTTCAGTGTCAGGGGGCTGTGCAAACGGAGTGCCTCTGAACGGGATCAATCATGATTGATTACCCATCCCATCTTCACTGGATCGACGGCGAGGAACGCCGAATGATCGACCTTCTTACCCGGTGGGCAGATGTCAATTCCGGCACACGCAACCTTGAGGGACTCCATGAGATGCTGATTCTTCTTGAGAAAGAGTTCAAGGCGCTCGGCGGCCAAATTGAAAGACTCGAACTTGAGCCCCAACAATTGGAGCATTCTCCCGACAGTGCTGTGCGGGCACCTCTGGGCAAAGCTCTTCTGATTCGCAAGCGCCCCACCGCCAATTTGCATTGCTTACTGTGTTGCCACATGGACACGGTTTACTCGGAGGACCATCCCTTTCAAAAGAGCGCTCGAATCGGGGACGATATTCTCCAGGGACCTGGGGTTACCGATGCCAAGGGCGGCATTGTAGTGATGCTCACGGCCCTCGCAGCATTTGAGCGATGCTCTTGGGCAGAGAAAGTGGGCTGGGAAATTCTCATCAATCCTGATGAAGAGATAGGCTCACCAGGTTCCGCGCCACTGTTACTCCAGGCTGCTCGGAGAAATCATCTCGGGCTGATATTCGAGCCTTCGTTTCCGGATGGAGACCTCGTAGGCGCACGCAAAGGCTCCGGCAATTTCACGGCGTTTGCGAGGGGCAGGGCCGCTCATGCAGGACGGGAGCCTCAGCTAGGAAGAAATGCTATTGACGCGTTGGCACGGTTCATTGTGGGTTTGACGTCGCCGGCCGATTCAGGTGGTGCGATAACCACGAACGTAGGCTATGTCCACGGAGGGGGACCTTTAAACGTGGTTCCTGATCTCGCTTTATGCCGCTTTAATGTGCGTGTGAATACGCGGGACGACCAAAGACTCTTTGAAGAGGGCCTTAACCGCCTTGAAGACGAAATTAACCGTATGGACGGCATTTCAATCGAAGTTCGTGGCGGTTTTGCAAGGCCGCCTAAGCCCTTGGATACCGGGACAATCAAGCTCTTGCAGCACGTTGCCGAGTGCGGCCGAGACCTGGGTTTTTCTCTGAATTGGCGGCCGACCGGCGGTGCATGTGACGGCAACAATTTGGCAGCCGCGGGACTCACAACAATTGACAGCCTCGGAGTCACAGGAGGCAATATACACAGCCCCGAGGAGTATGTTCTGGTCCACAGTCTGGCAGAACGAGCGAAGCTGACGGCCCTGTTGCTAATGAAACTGGCGGCAGGAGAGATAAAGATATAGTGCTGAATCTGTAGGACTTGCAGTGCCCCGGGGTCGAACCTGAAAGTCAAATCTTTGTCCTGTAATACGGTGGGCAAAGACGATGCAACGCCGCGCGAACTATTTTGCAATCTTTAAAGGCATGGCCTGTGTGGCCCGGGGTAATTGTTGCCAAACATGAACGTGTGGTCTTGTTCCGGATGCCAAGAGCACGAGGCTTGACATGAAACTGGTTCCCCGAAAATGACAAAAACCATCGCAGCTAATCTGGCCTCGGACCCACGAATTGCGCAGGCGAAGAAACTCTTGCTGGATACTATTGCCGACCACCAGCGAAAGATCACGGGAGTCCGCGCGCCCAACGCTGAATTCAAACAGTCTTATGACGAATTGATGGCCGAATTCAGAAATGTCCGAGGAGCGCCGCTATTCTATCCGTATATCGGGAGCGGCATTGGAAGAGGCCCGTTTGTAGAATTGGCCGATGGCAGCATTAAGTACGACTTTATTTCCGGCATAGGTGTGCATCATTGGGGCCATAGCCATCCGTCCGTGATAGAAGCCTCACTGGATGCGGCTCTGCAAGACACCGTGATGCAAGGCAATCTTCAGCAAAACGCAGAGGCCGCCGAAGTGGCCCGCCTGTTGCTGGACGGTGCGAATCGTATGGGCGCACTCTTTAGGCATTGTTTCCTCTCCACAAGTGGGGCCATGGCGAACGAAAACGCGCTAAAAATTATTTTCCAGAAAAAAAGCCCTGCAAACAGGATCCTGGCATTTGATGGTTGTTTTGCGGGGAGAACCCTCGCGATGCTTCAAATGACGGACAATCCCCTCTATAGGGCCGGGTTGCCCTCGGTCCTGTCTGTGGATTATGTTCCGTTTTTCGATCCGTCTGAGCCCACCGAGAGCATCAAGAGATCGTGCCAACATCTGGAAAGCCATCTCGCGCGTTATCCCGGCAAGCACGCGGCCATGATTTTCGAATTGGTCCTCGGAGAAGGCGGGTTTTACGCGGGGAGCAGAGATTTCTTTGCTGCTTTGATGCGCATCCTGAAGCAACACAATATCGCCGTCCTGACAGACGAAATCCAGACTTTCAGCCGTACGCCGGAACTATTTGCCTTTCAGCACTTTGGACTGGACGACCTGGTGGATGTTGTCACTGTGGGCAAATCCGCTCAGGTCTGTGCGACGCTTTTCCGGGAAGACTATAACCCGAAGCCGGGCCTCTTGAGCCAGACCTTCATCTCGAGCACTTCGTCTCTGTTTGCAGCCAAGGTCATTATTCGAGGCTTACTGGAAGGCGGCTATTGGGGCCCATCCGGAAAGATCGTTCGCTTGCACGAACATTTTCAAAAGGATCTGGAAGCCATAGCCCGGCGGCACCCGGGGCTTATCAACGGTCCGTACGGGATCGGGGCTATGATAGCCTTCACCCCGTTTGACGGTGATCCCGAAAAGGTCAAACGATTTATTCACGCGCTTTTCCATGCCGGAGTAATAGGCTTCTATACCGGTCATAACCCGACCAGGGTTCGTTTTCTTATACCGGTGGGTGCTGTAACTTTCGAGGACATTGACGCGGTGGCTCAGATCCTTGAGGAAACTCTGTTACGTGAGCTTGGATCTACTTGAACGGGTGCTTGGGAGGCCTGATATGGTTGTGGTTCGCCCGGTAAAGTTGGAAGATCTGGATCGACTCGTAGAGTTGGCTCATATTGCCAGCTTCGGTCTAACCTCCCTCCCCAGAGATAGAGATCTCTTGCATAAGAGAATCGTTCAATCGCTTCGGAGCTTTTCGGAAGCGACAGACAAGCCTTCCGGGGAGCTGTTCCTCTTCGTCCTGGAAGACATCGATGTGGGGGTAGTAGTCGGCACAAGCTGTATAGTTTCCAAGGTGGGCGGCTTTGAGCCTTTTTACGCGTACAAAATCCAAACTGCCGTGCACAGGTCGGAGACGTTGAAGCTCAACAAGGAGATTCAGACTCTGCATCTAGTTGCCGAACACAGTGGGCCAACCGAAATAGGGGGCCTCTTTGTTGTGCCCGAGGACCGCAAGCATGGAAATGGGCGACTGCTCTCGTTATTCCGCTTCCTATTCATGGCTGAACATCCCAAGCGCTTCGAGCCGTTGATTGTCGCTGAAATGCGCGGGGTGGTGGACGATCAGTGTCGTTCACCATTCTGGGAGGCATTGGGTCGCCATTTCTTCGAGATGGACTATTGCAAGGCCGATCTCCTGAGCGTCATGGAGAAGAAGTTTATCGCGGGATCTGATGCCCACCAGTCCCATATATGTTCCTCTGCTTCCTAAATCGGCACAGGAAGTAATAGGAAAAGTTCACGAGCACACACAGCCCGCTCTCAAGCTGCTGGAGGACGAAGGATTCAGATTCAGCGGAATGGTCGACATCTTCGAGGCCGGACCTCTCATCCATTGCCGGCTGGCTGACATTCGCATAGTCAAGGAAAGCCATAATTCCCGCGTCGATGAGATCGTCTCGGAAGGCATCGATTCGGTGAATTTCATCATTGCCCGGACCGGCCATGACTTCAGGGCATGCATGGGGCCTGTGCGCTACAGCCCCTCGGGGGGGATCTGTTTGGCACGTAAGGCGGTCGAAGCCCTCCATTTGAAACTTGGTGACAGGGTCCGTGTGTCCCCTCTGAGCCCTTCGACCACTGCACCGGAGAATGACTGACATGGAGAGAAAGACCCATTTCATCGACAATAAGTGGATAGAAGGCAAGGGCGAGAACTTCTCGTCTCTCAATGCTGCGACAGATGAAGTTACTTGGGAGGGCAACGCGGCAAGCGATCAAGAAGTGATCGACGCGGTAAACGCTGCGGTGTCAGCATTTGAAGCGTGGGCGGACATGACTGTAGAGGATCGAATCCGATACCTGGAGGCATTTCGAAAAGAGGTTCAATCCAGCAAAGCGGAACTGGCAGAGATCATTTGCATGGAGACCGGCAAGCCGCGTCTGGGAGGCACTTACCGAAGTTAACGCAATAGTTGGCAAGATAGAACTATCCGTTGCGGCCTATCAGGAGCGGTGCGCCACGGTAAAGATCGACGTTTCGGGTGTGCCCGCGGCCACTCGTTTTAAGCCGCAGGGTGTCGTAGCGGTTTTTGGCCCGTTTAACCTCCCCGGCCATCTCCCCAACGGCCACATTGTTCCGGCCCTTCTCGCGGGGAACACGGTTGTCTTCAAACCGAGCGAACAGGCCCCCCTTGTCGGTCAAATAATGCAGGAGATTTGGGAGGCCGCAGGGCTCCCCAAAGGTGTGCTGAACATGGTGCAGGGCGGACGAAAGACCGGCATGAGTCTCGCCGCGAATAGCAAACTCAACGGTCTTTTCTTCACAGGGAGCGCCGAGGCCGGCAAAGCTTTGCACAGCCTCTGCGGCGGCCGACCGGAGAAGATACTAGCGCTGGAAATGGGGGGTAACAATCCGCTGGTGGTCTACGGTGCGGCGGATCATAACGCATCAGCCTACTTGACCATTCAGTCCGCGTTTATCACCGCGGGCCAAAGGTGCTCTTGCGCGTGTCGGCTGATCGTGGAGGATGGAACGAGGGGCAGGCGGTTTGTCGATACTCTTATCGCCATGATGGGCAGCATCAGAATTGGACCGTATACCGATAGGCCCGAGCCTTTCATGGGGCCGGTGATTTCCGGCCGCGCCGCCGAGAGTCTTCTGGCAGCACAGGCCAGTCTGGGGAAAAATGGCGGGGAGCCCCTGGTGGAAATGAAAAGACTAGGTTCGGGCGGAAACTTTCTGTCACCCGGACTGATGGACGTGACCAACGTATCAAACCGTCCGGATGTGGAACTATTTGGTCCGTTCCTTCAACTTATTAGAGTTTCCGACTTCGATGCCGCGGTCCGAGAGGCCGGCAACACCTCTTACGGGCTAGTGGCCGGGCTGCTAAGTGACGACAGGGACTTGTACGATCGTTTCTACCGAAAGATTCGTGCAGGAGTAGTTAACTGGAATCGGCAGACAACCGGGGCGAGCAGTAGAATGCCGTTCGGAGGAGTGGGCGCCAGCGGTAACCATCGTCCGAGCGGCTATTATGCGTCGGACTACTGCTCCTATCCGGTGGCCACCATAGAATCGGAGCGGCTGGAGCTACCTTCTCAGCCCTTGCCGGGGATTGAATTGTAAGCCTTCAAAGGACCGGCAAATCGAGGCCTGGAAGCAGATCGCAATTTTCCCGCATTCAGGTCGCGGGTCGATAATTTATGACAACCAAAGCCTTTGAAATAAATTTTGACGGGCTGGTCGGTCCAACCCACAATTATGCCGGTCTCTCCTACGGGAATGTTGCCAGCATGAAACATGGTCTGACAGTTTCCAACCCAAAGGCAGCGGTGATTCAAGGACTTGACAAGATGAAGCTTTTGCTGGATCTTGGCCTGATTCAGGGAGTGCTGCCGCCTCATGAACGACCGGATATAAAAACACTCGGGCGTTTGGGCTTTGAAGGCTCGGACGATCAAATCTTGTCCGCGGCGGCAATTAACGCTCCGTTCCTGCTGGCAGCCTGCTATAGCGCCTCAAGCATGTGGGCGGCCAATGCTGCCACTGTTTCGCCTAGCACCGATACAGCCGACGGCTTGGTTCATTTCACCCCGGCCAATCTAGTGAGCCAATTCCACCGGTCCCTCGAGCCCGAATTCACAGGTTTCTCTGCTCAAAAGGATTTTCAGTGATGAGACGGCATTTGTTCATCATCGTCCCCTGCCTTTCGCTGCACACTTGTCTGACGAGGGGGCAGCCAATCATGTTCGTCTTTGCAGTCACTACGGAGAGCCAGGCATCGAGCTGTTCGTTTATGGAAGGAAGTCCTTTGACAGCTCCGACGGACAGCCTCGAGTTTTCCCGGCCCGGCAGACGCTGGAGGCCTCATCCGCTATAGCGAGACTGCACCGACTGGATCGCTCCAGGATGATCTTTGCTCGACAAAATCCGTCGGCAGTCGATGCCGGCGTATTTCACAACGATGTCATATCGGTTGGGAACGAAAATGTCTTTTTCTACCACGCACAAGCATTTGCCGATCCCGGGTCGATCATAAGAGAACTGAAGAACAAGTTTCGTGACTGTTGCAACGCGGCATTGACGGCAATAGAAGTGTCATCGGACCAGGTATCCCTAAAGGACGCGGTAGAGTCGTTCCTCTTCAACAGTCAGTTGGTGACCCTACCCGACGAGACAATGTGCTTGATCGCACCGTTAGAATGTGCCGAAAATAGGAAAACGGAGAGTCTGCTGCTGCAAATTGTCGCGGACACCGGCAATCACATCCAACATCTTCACTATGCTGATATTCGCCAAAGCATGAAGAATGGCGGGGGGCCGGCATGCTTGAGACTCCGGGTGGTCCTCACGGAACGAGAAAAGGAGCTCGTGAACCCGGGTACCTACCTGACCGAGACGCTTTATAATAATTTGAGAGCCTGGGCAAATCGCTATTATCGGGATCGGCTGGAACCTGGGGATCTGACCGATCCGGCCCTCGTAAAGGAGACCAAGACCGCACTGGACGCGCTGACTCAGCTTCTGGATTTGGGATCTCTCTACAGTTTTCAAAAGGAATAATCGTGGCGATCCCCGAAAACCCGTTGAAGTTCGCTAAGTGACCCCAAACATCCGGATATGCCACTCATATAACCCTGAATTGTCATCTAGGATGCAATTTGAGTCTCTGGACCAATCTCTCCACAATTTTATCAGCGAGAGTATCCATGAACTTGCCGGAAAGTTTTTCTACTACCTTGTCCACAATTTCATCGGCAATGGGTTCGCTGGAATCTTCCGTGCACACGACCACCGTGGAACCGCCGCTGAAATCTGCCACCACATCCCTTACCGGGCTCTCCAGGGTGCCCCCTTCCTGTGACGAGGCAAACCGGTTGGGCTGTGCCGGCTGGTTGGCTTGGCCCATGGGAACTTCACTTGCTGCACGGTCATTAGCCCTTATCGGTCGCTGAAGCGATTCTTCACGCAGCGATTTGGCAATGGCCCTGCTCTTCGATAAAATTCCGCCATCGTGGAGGTCCAGGTTTTCAAAGTCTTTTAAGTCGTAGCAGAAATCCGAGTTGATGTACTTGACACGACATTCGACGCAATGTGACGGGATTTTGCAATTAACCGTCCCGGGGAGCCTCAGAACCGAATCAATGTCGACTTCGGTTTCGCACTGGAAGTAACTGTTAATTTTCCTAAGCAGGTTTTCCACGGATGCGGGATCGGTTATTTGGGTCACTTCCTTGAGGAGCCAATATAAGTGAACCCCCCAACCTGATTCCACAATGATGGATGGAGGCAATGGAAAACTTCTGATCGCCTTGGCCGCATGAGAGTGCCCGAAAAAAAATCGATGCCTGCCCGAATAGCCTTCGGAGGTGAGATCCATGCCGGCCCAGAGCGCAACCAGGTAGCGAATATGCCTTGAGTCGGGCTTCATACTTTCTCTGGGGCATACCCCAAAGTATACGTGCTGCTCTTCTTGATACTGTTCCCGCGATAGTAATTCAAGGTTAGGGAAGAAGCGGGTGCTGATTTTGTGGTCCAGATGCCTGACGGCCCTGACTAGTATGAAGCCCTCACGCTTCGTGAAATATCGGTGGAAGAGTGCGTAAAGAAAGTCTTTCCTGGTAAGTCTGCCGCGCATAAAAGTCCTCAGGTTGGCGCAAGTGACCATTTTGGCGACATTTTATTTCGCATATCGTAAAATGTCAACAATTACTCAATAAAATAAAGTACCTACTTTTTGAAGCTTGCCACAACTAGCCCGACTCGGCTCCGGAAGCGGCAA
This sequence comes from uncultured delta proteobacterium, assembly GCA_963789265.1. Taxonomy (GTDB): domain Bacteria; phylum Desulfobacterota; class Desulfomonilia; order Desulfomonilales; family Desulfomonilaceae; genus CAWBBA01. The sequence goes on from CAWBKB010000003.1 coordinate 652,904, forward strand.
AATGGCTTTGTTCCGCCCCGTCTGGACAGGGTCCGAATATTGTGGTAGGAGATCGGAAGCGTTTCATCCCCTTGAAAGACCAAGGCTTGTATTGACGAAGGAGGCAAAGGATGAAAAGAATTATTCTGGTTATTGCTGTGGTGGTATCGCTTGGTATTGTGTGCGGTATCTCTGCGCCACCGGCTTCTGCCTTTTGCTTAGGCGGAAATGGACTAGGTGGACTAGGCGGAAATGGACTAGGTGGACTAGGTGGACTAGGCGGACTATTTGGATCGTTTTGGGGCGGGACCACGTCCAATTGCGGCTATGGCCATGGCTATGGTTATGGTGGTTATGGCTATGGTGGCTATGGTTACGGCTACGGAGTTCCCTATTACGGGGGGTATGGCTGTTGCCCACCTCACCCTGGCAAAGTGTGGAAAAAAAGAGCCAAAGCGCATATGAAGAAAATGAAGAAAATGAAATAGCGACTGATTGCGAACGTACCCGGTCGAACGAGAACAGTTTAGAGTTTTCTGTTCCCACAGCTCTTTCAAGGGGATGAAGTCTCGCTGCTGCGGCCTGTGAGCCTGAAAGCTCACGGCTTCAGCGGGAATCCAGACCATGAATGGTCTCTTCAATTACAGAGACCCCGGAATCCAACGTGGCTGCGTCGAAGGCAAATTTTGCCCCCGCAGCCGCGAACAGAGCCGGTAGAGAGACCGTGCCTCCCAAAGCCAAGGCACGACGATAAGCCGCGACTCCGCCCTTCCGATCCGTCGAGGCATTTTTCCAGACCTGAACTGCACCCAGTTGCGCCAACCCATATTCAACGTAATAAAATGGGACAGTATGGATGTGAAGTTTCCGGTGCCAGCCGGAAGCTAGTTCCTGCTCCAGGCCGGTCCAATCCAACCAGGGCATGAAACGCTCGCATATATGCTTCCATTGAGCGTCACAACTGCCAGGCCGCCGCGCCTCCGAGAGATTCTCATAGACCCAGTGCTGAAAGGCGTCCACCACAGCCATGAACGGCCAGAACAGAATCGACCGTTCCAGTTGTTCCACCCGCGCGCGTGCTGCATCGGCACTGGAATAGAAGCCGCCATCTTCAGTAGCCAGGTATGGTGAGGCCAGCAGTTCCATCGCCATGGATGCAACCTCGGAAAATTCCATTCCTACCTGTCGCTGCTGATAATAGGGCAGCCCGTTTCTTTCGAACGTGTGAAAGGCGTGGCCGGATTCATGCATCAAGGTTTGGACGTCATCGTGAATACCCACCGAATTCATGAATATGAACGGCCTTTTGGACATGGCAAATTCAGTGCAATAACCACCGGGAGCCTTGTTTTTCCGATTGTCCAAGTCCAGTAGGCTCTCCTGAACCATGGTGTCAAAGTAGCCTCCCAACTCCGGATCGAGGCGGTGAAAAATCGTCGCAACTCCGGTCTGAAGCTCCGCGACATCATGGAAGGGAGTCAAAGGTGGTCTCCCCAACGTGTCCACTTCCAGGTCCCAGGGGCGAAGTTTTGGAAGTCTCAGAAGCTTCCGTCGCCGCTCACAAATGCGAGTTGCTGCCGGAACCACGACCTTCTCAATCGCATCATGGAAGCTTTTGCAATCCTCGGGGGTATAATCGAAGCGGAGCAGTTGTTTCCATCGGTACGATCTATAGTCATCGAAGCCGGCATTTGTTGCGAGCTTTTCTCGGAGGTTGATGAACTCCTCCCAGAGGGCGTCAATCGATTCACGATCTTCCAACTGTCGTTGCGCGGCAAGGCGCCACGCGGATTCTCGGAGAGGCCGATCAATGTTCTGGAACACCGGCCTCAATTGAACGACGGTGACTTCCCTGCCCTCCCACTCCACTGTCTGGGCACCGATGATCTTGTCATACTCCATACAGAGCTTGTGTTCGCGGATCAGTAGAGGGAGGTTTTCTTCCAGGTATATCTGAGCCTCGGTGCGGATTTTGAGCAGAGGCACTTCAAAGCCGGCTGGTACCGAGTCCCGGGTCAAGAGCTTATGTTTCAGCTTTTGCTCGGCATCCTCGGAACGAGGATAAACTTCGTCCAGGAAGGCGTGATACCGTTGCTTAGCATTCTCGTCGGCTGTGTTGACTGTCGTCGCGACGTGCAGACGGCTGTAGCATTCGTCGATTACCTCGCTGAGACGGGTCCAGTCGGCAAGAAACTCGGCAACGGATTCAGAGGAGAGCGGGCGCCGGATAAGATCGGCGTAGTATGGTTCGAAGTAAGCCCATGACCAATCTATGAGTTCTCTTCGCATCCTTGGGCAAGGAGTCAAACACGGCGACCTCCATTATCCACCGCAGAGCACGTCGAGAACGCGGAGAGAAAAAATAGCGTAAGCAGGATCAGATTGGCAATCGGGCACCTTGCCCGGCTCACGTAGATCGGTAACTGGATATTCTCGAATCCGCCGAATCGCGTGCTAGCGAAGAACTGGGGGGAACGGCTTTCTCTCCGTTCTCCGCGATCTCCGCGGTGGAATATAACACTATCAGTTTTCCTCCTTGTGTGAAATGACTTCTTTAGCAGCCGTAAGGATGCCCCCCCCGGTCAGAACATTTTGTCGCTTCAGGTCCGTGACGTGGTCCTTGAAGTATTGCGTATAATAATGATCGGGCCCGAACTCGTCGGCCAGAAACTCGAATGCCTCCTTTTTCCATTGGTAGACGGCCCTGATGTCTAAGTCTTCTTCTATTACGTTCCACGCTGCTTCGATCAAATTGTCGATTTTCCTAACAGACGTCATGGCCCCTCCAGTCTCTTCGGCCCTAAGAACACAAGGCCGGAATCCGTTAAGGGCAAACTTCAATAAAAGTATACAAACCGGTCGACTCATTCTGGCATTGTGACGTTCAATAGGCGTTCAAGCGGTTCCTACTAAATTTTGTCGCGGTTTGTCTCACTGAAATCCCTCTCCCTTAACATTAGTGCCAAGAGGGTACTAGCTTGTTGGTAGCGTTCCACCATGTTTCTCTATTGTGACAAGCAATGGTCGTGCCAAATAGTGTTAATGCGCGATAAAACAAAATTAATTACGGTGAAGGTATTTTGTAATCCACGAACAATAAGCTAAATATTTTCGCACTAATTTGTATATCAGGTGTGGTTGTGGGAAATATTTTCGCACCGCCGCTGACGATGTAAAGGGTCGTGGGACAATTCAGGTATGCCCGGCATCCGGAATCGACCGAAATCATCCCGAATTCAAGTCAGGGACTTGCCCGTTCCCGATTTTTCTTGACGATCTGCATTGATCCGGCGTATCTGTTTAAGCGGTGCAGAAGTCATTTCATCTTCGGACCCGGGTTTCATTGCTCCATCCAGGGTCTTGAACCGGGCCGCTTTTGGTTCCCATCGAACGCGGGACGGGCTGACAAGCGCCCGGGAATACAGCACAGATCGCCAAGGGCTCCGGTCAATCAAACGCTTAACCATCACGGTCTGCTCGACAAGGGAGGGAAGTTCATGCAGGTGAGGATTCTACAACTTCTCGGGGACACACTCCGTTTTCGTGACCAATCCTATAAAGAGCTTGCTTCGCGATCAATCGACGCGGATGAACTGAGCCGCTTGCTTCACGACGCCGAGCGGGACTATAAGCTGACCCACGGGACTCGGAAAGCCAACGTAACCGGTTTGGTGGAGCACGGCAGGCGGCTGTATCGCTGGCTCGACGGCACAGAGCAGTGGCTGGGCGGATTGCGCAAGGACGACAGTCTGGTCCTGCACATTGATGTTGAATCCAAGCTGCGCCTGCTCCCCTGGGAGTTGCTCTGCGAGGCCCAGTTCCTTTGTGCGAATCCTTACCACCTGTTCACCCCCGTGCACCGGGTGGGTCTAAAACACCAAACGTCATCACGCGCCCCAAAATCCGACCCTGCTCCTCAGAACCGGCCGTTACGCGTCCTGTTTATGGCAGCCTCGGCAGAAGGCGTTGAGCCGGAACTGCTCTTTGAGGAAGAGGAGAGAATGATCCTCGAGATTACTCGTGACCAGCCAATAGATCTGGTGGTGGAAGAATCAGGTTGTTTGAAATGGTTGGCCAAACGGATCGCGGACAACTACCAGGGCCATTTTGATGTGGCCCACTTTACAGGCCATGCGCACCAGACCCCGGATGGTCCGAGATTCGTACTCGAAGACGAATTCGGCTGGCCGTACGAAGCCAATGCCAGGGAGATTGCCGATGCCTTCCAGGGCAGGTATCCCCGACTGTTGTTCCTTTCCGGCTGCGAAACCGCCAGGCCCTCGCGGGCCGGCGATAAGCCCTCCCTGGCCGAGGAATTGATTAAGGCGGGCTTCCCCGCGGTGCTCGGCTGGGCTCTGCCGGTGGGCGATGTAGACGCGAGTAAGATTGCATCCGTGTTGTACGAGCGTCTCGCGGTCGGTGATCCGCTGGCCCGGGCAGTAGCTGCCGCGCGGCAGAAGCTCCTGGAGACAGGCTCGACCGACTGGCACCTCTTACGACTTTACGCGGACGACACACCGTTGACGGCTCTGGTTACCCCAAAGAACACGCCGGCTCGGGAGCGGATAAAATCAAAAGCTGCCCGAGCTGAATTCCTCGATTTCGGCAGTAAGATGGAAGTTTGCTCCAGAGAGAATTTCGTCGGGCGGCGCAGACTGATTCAACGGGGTTTGCGAATTTTGGGTTCCACCCAGGGTCAGGAAAACTACGCAGAGGGTGCATTGCTGACCGGCATGGGCGGGCTGGGCAAATCCAGCTTAGCTGCTCGACTGGCCGATCGAATGCTGGATTTCCAGCGTGTGGTCATCGTGGGCGCCCTGGATGAGTCTGCGTTGCAGGCTGAATTGAGGCGACAGCTTCGCGATAAGGCAGTGCGAGAGGCGCTGGAGATGGAAGAGCCACTGGACCTGTGGCTTATAGACATCCTGGATGCGGCTGAAAAGCCTATTCTGTTCATTTTTGACGATTTCGAGAAAAACCGGCAAGAGGATGACTTCGACGGCTTCCGGCCGACTCCTGTTGCTTCCACAATACTCCACGCGCTCGCTCGTGCGATCCGGGAGACTGCTTCACCCTGTAGAATAGTCGTTACCTGCCGCTATCGTTTCGAGTTGGCGCGGCCGTTCAGCCTCGGTGAAGTTCCACTGTTAACCATGCGGGATGTGGAGCTTCAAAAGAAGCTGCGTCTGCTGCGACAATTCCATCCGAAAATACGGGAGGAGCTTGAGCCGGAAGCCCTCGAGGTTGCCGCTGGAAACCCCCGATTATTGGATCGGCTGTATCCTCTGCTCAAAATCGGCAAAATTGACCCCGCAGGTATCCTGAAGGAAATAGCCAAGGTTGACGCGGAGTTTCGAGAAGATGCCTTGCTTGAAACATTGGTGGCCGCTCAAACCCCTGGGGCCCGCCGACTGCTGGCAATCGCACTGCTCATCGGCATCCCGCTTTATGCCAAAGAGCTTACAGAAATCATCCCCGAACTTCGCAAGGAATATCTTGAGCAGACTACAGCAACCGGACTGCTCGAACATTTTACCCTTATCGAAGACCAGCAGTGGTACTATGCTTCCCCGCTGCTGGCACCGTATCTGAAAGGAACGCTTAAGAAGAAGGAAGTGAACACAATCAGCGGCCTTGCCGCGCGGGTGCTGTACAAGACACGTTGGGAGGATGACGGGCAACTTAACGATGCAATAGCTCTAGTCACACGTGAACTAGCCCTGGCAGGTGGGGAGACCGACATAGCTGCCGCGATTGTTGAATGGCTCTGCCTGCGCTGGATCGACCGTGCCGCGTACCGGTCAGTTAAAGATCTCTGTGAAGATACCCTTAAATATCTGGAAGACTACCGTGTTCTACACGAATTGGCCCGGGCGGAAGTGGTACTTGGCGACACGGCCGAAGCAGAAGAGCACTACAGGCTCGCACTCGCGGTTTGTCCGCCTGTCCGCCCCGATAGCCCGAATATTGAGCTTTCGGATCGCTCTGCACTTCTCCACAATCTCGCGGGACTGCGTCTGACGCTTGGGAATCCTGAGAAGGCCATGGACCTCTGGCAACAGTCTCTGGAGATCGAGGACCAGATCGGCAACCTACAGGGCAAGGCCGCTACCCTGCACGAGATGGCTGGGGTCTTTGCGGACCAGGGGGAGATTAAGAGGGCCATGGAGCTTTGGCAGCAGTCTCTGGAGATTGCGGAGCAGATCGGCAACGTAGAGGGCAAGGCCGCTACCCTTAACAACATGGCGGGAGTCCTTGCGAATCAGGGAGAGATTGAGCAGGCCATGGGGCTCTGGCAGCAGTCTCTGGAGATTGCGGAGCAGATCGGCGACGTAGAGGGCAAGGCCGCTACCCTGCACAATATGGCGGGAGTCCTTGCGCAAAAGGGAGAGATTGAGCAGGCCATGGGGCTCTGGCAGCAGTCTATTGATATTGAAGAGCAGATCGGCAACCTAAAGGGCAAGGCCGCTACCCTGCACAATATGGCCTGGGCCGCAGGCCAACAGGACCTGGTGGATGAAGAGATGAAGCTGTATGGAGAGGCCGCGGCGATCCTTGCCGGAATCCGTGCCTGGCCTGATTTAGTAACCGTGCTTGGCAACATGGGAGGGCACTTTGCCTTGCAGGCCCTGTGGCTGGGGCTCCGCGTCCTAATTCCCGCAGACGATCTGTTGGGATTGGGACAAACAGTGTTCATGGAATGGAAACCGGAATCTGAGGCCGCTCTGTTATTGGCAGCCGCCTTGCACTATTTGATTGTTACCCGTTATGAAGACCATCCAAAGCAGGACGAGTTGTCGAAATCAACGGCATCGCTCTTGGCTGCCTGTGCTGCGACAAAAGAAATCGCCCCTGAGCAGATCCAGAATTGGGTGGAGAGCGAACGATTAACTGATCCTGATTTCTTCATGCCTGCGTTGGATAAAGCCTTGCGGGAGAGGATACCTCAGGATTCATGGATGTTCGACACGGCGCTATTCGACACTGAATAGGTCATTGGCCCGGAGGGACGTTCCGCCAGGGCGGGACTACTCTCGATTCGGTATCCGGGGGTGACGAATGACCGGCAGGATGCCGGCCCCACTGATGAGACGATTCTACGAGATCCGGGATCGTATCGGTCTGCTCAAGGACGAACTGAGCTGAGTGCCACTCTTCGAGAACGAATTGCTATGAAAACTGTTTCCGGCCCGGTATTGTTCACCGAGTTCCGTTCGCGGGCACTGAAGCCATCCGCGTCACGAAACAATCTGCTCGGTGTAGGCCCCTCCCACCACTTTTCCGCTTTCGGTGATGACCCAGTCGAAAACTTCACCCTCGCTTATCTGAACGCGGCTCCCTTTGTGCAAATCTTTTCTCAACACCGGTGTGTTTTCCAGGTGCCCCACCAGGGCCTGACCTCGCCACGCCACCAGCGATACCCACATCCATTCGTAAGCGTCTCCTTGCGCGGGGAAGCCCACCTTTACCGCATGTACGTGGCCGTGTGAGGGCTCGGCTTGCTTATGAAAACTCTGCTTGAATATAGGCAGACCGGCTCTGGCCTTTTTATGGGCTGTCAACAGCCTTTCCCTCACCGCCTCATTGCTTGTGTTTGGTGCAGTGTCGGGATTGATCGGCCCGGCGGGCGATTCGGCTTTTCGCCTAGAATTACGATCCGGGCTCGCCTTTGATTGCAACATCGTCAAGGCGTGTTTGATGGCAGCCGGACTTTGAGGATCATAGTCCGAGACGTACGGGAGAATTCTCAGACTTCCCTCCGGGAAGTGATTCTCCTCGTCTCGGGGTCTAACTTCCATTCTAAAAAAGAAGGGCGTATTTGGAATATTCAGCGGCTGTCCAAAATTCTGCCTCTTCTGTCTGCAATCAATGAGAGTCTCTCCCACGAGAGACAGCATTGCACGCGCAGATGGAGCCAAATCGGCCGGAACTTCTTCAATCTCAATTTCAGGGAGCCCGAATTTCTGCATCCCGTGGCTGTGAATCCAAACCATGCCCTCCTCGTCCAGGAGCTCAAATTGAACATGGGATTCAACAAGCTTGTCCGGTGGTTCGTGTAAGTGCCTCTGCCACTGGCTGGTTCCCCATAGTGTGTGCGAGACCGCGTCCTGGACTATGCCGCCGGTGAGACCGCGCACTGCTTCCACGAACATCACCATAAAACTCAGATAATTGGGATGGGGGGCCTCGGGAACGGCAAGACGGAGTCTCACTATGATTTTGGCCTCTGTGAGTTTTCTCCGGTCACTGTCGTCGAGATCCCTGGAGTTGAGAGGGATCAACTCTTCGGGGTAGTTGAACAGCTCTTTGGCATCCTGCTTTAGCACGTAGTCAATTGTCAGATTGTTCTTGTCGAGCATGGACTCCAGGAAGTTGAAAGCCGCATTCCGGCCGCTTTTGGCGGGTTGCTGTTCAGCAAGCCGGTCTTGGATGCCCTCCCATCGAGGAATTGCCGAACTGGGCGCGTAGATCCAATATTCCGTCAGCGCTTGAATCTTTTTTGTCGGGCCTCGTCCCGGTTCAAGGCCCTGGCCTTCTTTGTTTCGCTCGATGAGGTCCAGCTCGGGCCACTCACTTTTTTTTGGATGCTCCGGCGGCGCAACGAAACTTCGAGCCCGATCGGTCAATGACTTCAGCCCGTCTCTTCCTGCACCGCCGAGTAAACGATGTATCTTCCCGTTTCCTCGAAAAAGGCTTCTTATTCCCAGGCCTTCCGATCGCTTCAATTCCCTTCGAGCCTGTTTGACCAAGGGATTACGAGGGTCCATGTTCGGATGCGAGTCAAGCAACCTCCTGGCCTCCTCCACCTTCTCAATTCCAACAAGCGCCACCGCCAATTGAGCAACGTCGTCGTCTTGAATGCGGCCCGCAGACTCCACGAGCGCCCGCCCCACTGTGGCCGCCTCATGGAATTTCTGCTGAGCGATCAGCAAGGCCAACAACGCACGCATAATTTCAGGGTCGGCCGGGGACTCTTTACGTGCCTGAACAAGAAAATCTTCTGCTTTCTTTGTCTCTCCGAGCCCTGCGTACCCTACACCCAGTGCCTTGTTGATGTCCTCCATCGGACCGTAGTGGTGGACCAGGGATTCCAAAGCATAAACAACATCCCTTCCGACGTCCCCTCCATTGAGAATTCTTCTACAAAACGCGAGCATTTTGTGACGAGCTTCTTCAGGAACGGCCTCGCCTGCTCCAGGAGTCCACTGTTTTGGTACTTTCGAGTGGCAATGAGGACAGTTGAGAAAATCGTCTGATATTGATAAGAATCTTTCCTCAGACAAGGTTTGAATGTATCCGCATTCCGGGCATCTCACCTGGATCATGTGCAAGCTCCTCACCAAAAACCGACTAAACCGGCATGGCCGCAGCACGTTACGGCTGAAGACGTGAGATAACTTTCACAAAAATATACAAGTGTCAAGAAAAACAGTTATAATTACCAGAAACCAAGAATATGAAATGAAATGAAACGCAAAGGAAAAAACGCTCTCTGATGTGCGGAATCTCTGGAATCGTCGACTTTTACGATGGGCCTTCGGCTGAAACGGTCGAGCAAATGGCTCTTGCCCTTCGTCACCGAGGTCCGGATACTGGCGGTGTGTGCTCGTTCGGTTCATGCGTTCTTGGGCATCGGCGCCTGTCGATACTCGACCTTTCTGATTGCGCGAAACAGCCCATGCTGTCACGAGATGGGATGATTGCCCTAGTCTTTAACGGCGAGATCTACAACTTTCATGAAATCCGCAGCCGACTCGAAAGTAGCGGCCATCGTTTCCGAAGCCGCTCCGACACCGAGGTTATTCTTGAACTCTATCTCGAAAAGCAAGAAGCTCTCGTCGAAGACCTCAACGGCATGTTCGCCCTCGCTATATGGGATGAACGCAAGAAGAGTCTTTTTCTGGCCAGGGATAGACTTGGGAAAAAACCTCTGTACTATCATCACAAGGACGGCCGACTGACTTTTTCCTCGGAACTGTTTTCTTTGATTCAAGACACGACTGTTCCGCGAGACATCTCGGAGCAAGCGCTGTCCGAGTATCTTCTTTACGATTTCATCCCGGGCCCGCACTCGATTTTTCAAGGAGTCCACAAGTTACCGGCCACGCGTACGGCCACCTTTGATACTCAAGGTCTCCGTGTTGAGCAATATTGGGGACTACCCGGGCCTGAGAATTGCGCGGATTATCAGGCACGCACTACACTGCTCGAAGAATTGATCTCGGATGCAGTCCAGATGCGCCTTGTATCGGATGTGCCCCTTGGATCATTCCTAAGCGGCGGAATCGATTCTACTCTCGTCACGGCCTTGATGAGGCGCAACGACTCGGACAGGATAAAGACCTTTAGCATTTCATTTCCGGGAACCAGCTATGACGAATCTAAATGGTCCCAACTGGCAGCGAAGGAACTCGGAACCGACCACCACCAGTACCCGGTGGAATATGACATCGAAGGAGTGTTCTCACGGATTATTCGCCACTTCGGAGAGCCGTTCGGGGACTCTTCCGCCATACCTACCTGGCACCTGTGCCTGCGGACGAGAGAGCACGTGACTGTTGCCCTCTCGGGGGACGGCGGCGACGAGTTGTTCGGGGGGTACGAGCGCTATTTGGCCCGCCGCTTCCAGTTGATGTACGATATGCTCCCATCCGCTTTCCGAGAGCATCTGCTGGAACCTCTCATTAACCGACTTCCCGGAAGCACGGACTACTACGGCGTTAGTTTGAGCAAGAAGCTGAAGTTATTCGTTCAAGCCTCAAAGCGGATACGCGAAAATCCACTGGCAGTGGTCCCTCGTACTTTTTCCGGGGAGGAACTGATCCACCTCACAGGGGCTAATTACCAGCTCGATATCGACCCGGTACTGTCGGCCGCTCGGCAGTGGATCGGCCTTGATCCGGTCAGTCGAATGTTGTTCACCGATATTCAAACCTATCTCGGTGAGGATATTCTCACGAAAGTGGACCGGATGAGCATGGCTCATTCTCTCGAAGTTCGCGCTCCGCTCCTTGATTACCGCGTCGTGGAGTTTGCGTGCCGTTTGCCTTTGGCATTCAAGATAAAGGGGGCCACTACAAAAAGGATTCTCAGAGACGCAGCGCGCGGCCACGTGCCGGAGCCCATTCTCAAGCGGTCCAAATACGGCTTTCAAATCCCTCTTGGTACCTGGTTCAAGGAAGGACTTCGGGCATGGGCGCAACAGAGGCTGTTTGACCGCGCTCATGGCTTTTTTCAGGAAAAGAGCCTCGAAAAGATCTGGGAAGACCATCAGCGCGGACGAACAGATAATGCCCATAAGATCTGGCTGCTTATATTCTTTAACGAATGGTACGATCAATTCGCCGGATGACCTGAGCAGGAATTGCAGAAGATTGTAAATTCGGCATCGCACAGTTCAGCTTCTTGTAACAGAGCATCGGGTAAACCTGAAAGCGGAGCTTGAGATTCGCCACTTGAACGCTAAAATCGATCAGTTATTGACAAAACATTGGAGCAGATTACTGGAAACCCAGCAGGTGCAGATAGGGTTGCTGAAGGCCACAGCACGGGATGTTCGGCAACGGAACACAGAAATGTAGATACTTGCGCCAATTTCCTGGTAATTTGGAGTATGTCGTAATGAAAGAAAACTGCCCAAGTAAGACTGCCGAGAGCGTTGCAAGGCGACGCGCTGCGCATCAGATTTTTGACGATCCTACGGTATTTTCCGATCCCATCGCGCTTAAAATAATCCCCGCGGATACCGAGGCGGCCATGGAGTCAGATCCACAGGGATTGGAACAGACTCCATGGTCGCGCTATCTCCGGGCCTCCGTGGCGGCACGAAGTCGATATGCCGAGGACCAGCTCGACATTGCCGTCAAAAGGGGCGTCCGCCAATATGTCATTCTCGGCGCGGGACTTGACACCTTCGCCTACCGCAATCCATATCCCGAGGATATTCTACTTGTCTTTGAAGTAGACCATTCGGCCACCCAGGTCTGGAAGCGCGCTCTACTTGATGAAGGTGGCATCCAAGCTCCCGTCAGCCTCACTTTTGTGCCGGTGGACTTTGAAACCCAAATCCTTGAGAGAGAGCTGCAACGAGCAGGTTTTAAGGCCAATGAGCCAGGCTTTTTCTCATGGCTTGGAGTGACCCCATATCTTACGAATGAGGCGATCGCGGACACGTTACGATTTGTTGCCTCCATGCCGGTCGGAAGCGTAATTGTTTTCGATTATATGATTTCGCCGTCTCTGCTTAGTCCCGTTTCTCGGCAGGCTTTTGAGGAGTTGGCACATCGCGTGGACTTGGTTGGCGAGCCCTTCCGGACTTATTTCGATCCGTCTTCTCTTGAGATCACTCTGAAGGCAATGGGTTTCGGACAGATCGAGGACGTCGGACCTTCGGAAATCAATGCTCGATACTTTAGCGGACGCGCGGACGAGTTGAAGGTCGGGGACGGGGTGCACATAATGAAGGCGCAGGTATGATGCGGCAGGCAAAACGGTCAAAAAGCCGGCATGAGCGCGGTGTACCATGCTCCTACGCAGAGTTGGGCTGAAGCCATGTATCACCACGCACAAATGAGTCAGTCCAACTTCCTTCGCGTAAATAAACGATCACGAGCTTATCTTTGTTGACTTTGATCACGAATTGGTGCTAATAGTAATGTAGTTTCAAAGTATTGGAGCTCAATCATATTCTGGGTCCACAACAATCCTATGTTACCGTAGGATTGTGGAAGCTAAGATGTTCATTAAGTTTTGGGGAGTTCATGGAAGCCTCCCCAGGCCCGGCCCCTCGACTATAAAATATGGCGGAAACACCGCGTGTGTTGAGGTTCGCTGCGCCGGCACTCTGATTATTTTCGACGCGGGTACAGGCATCCGCGAACTGGGAGAGGATCTCCTAAGGCACCAGAAGTGCTGTTCCGGCACGGGTTGCGGTATTTGTGCTCACATCTTCTTTTCACACCTCCATTGGGACCATGTTCAGGGATTTCCTTTCTTCGATCCTGTTTATAAGCCGGGCAATGAATTTCACCTTTATGGGGCACGCGGCCTTAATGTCACTGTGCGTCGGATCATGAGCGATCAAATGTGCCGGCCGAACTTCCCTGTGGACCTCAGCGACCTGGCCGCGTCCATAAGCTTCCACAATCTGCGTCCCGGAGAACAGCTTGCCATCGACAACGTGCAGATACAGACGGCAATGCTGAATCACCCGGGAGGAGGGCTCGGTTACAGGCTCCAAGACTCAAATGGGAAAACCGTTGTGTACGCTTCCGATATGGAATGCGTGCAGGGGGTCGTATCTGAGATGTTGGACCTGGCCCGTGATGCCGACGTGCTGATCTGTGACAGCATGTTCACACCAGAGCAATACCTTGGTCTCTGGGATGACCTTTCCAGGGAGTCTTGGGGCCACAGCACCTGGGAAGGCGCGGTGGAATTCGCTTTGGCGGCGGATGTACGGCAATTAGTCTTGTTCCATCATGGCAACGACGATTGCGTGGTGGAACAAATCGAGGCCAAAGCCCGAGCAAGATTTTCCCGGACCGTGGCAGCCTATGAAGGACTCGAAATTGAGTTATAGATATCGGCTGTAAGCTTGCTTGTCGGCAATGCTCTTAAATTCCGGTTTATAGCAATGCCAAAAATTTTGTCCGATTCGGAGGATAAAATCCGGGGATTGTGGGGGCGATTCCGCTGGACGCGTGACCGCCCTGGGTTATTGCCATTCGCCCCTACAACGTCCCGCTGATAAAAGGACATCGTTTATGGCAACTGCTCTATGTGGCAAGGCGCGCTGTCCCCGATTTTCCACCGCTCTTTGTATCGCAGGCAAAGATCCACGACATCTCTCTCGGCGTGCAAAAATAGGTTAGATCCTGTCCTTGATAACGTGAAATGACACCGTGGCCGCGGTAACCATGCTCCGCCCCGTGTACAAAAAGCTGGCCAGACCGATCAACTGCAGAAAGATAATTGCGGCAGGATCCCACAGTGAAAGCATTCCCGCCGTGACATCCGCAGTGGGAAGTGGTTCCGGGGCAAGCATCGCTACCAGAAGAACAACATAAACAATGGCCAAGGCCGCCATGATTTGATAAGTGGTGACTTTGCCGCCGCCCCTGTAGTCAGCTCGCAAAATTTCAGATGAGGCCCGCCAGGCTTGAGTTACCACGAGGACCAGGATAAGGGCCGTAGAATAATAGCTCTTCAAATAAAGGAAAGTCCCGACAAGGCTCACCGCAAGGTACATGGTGGATGTAACAGCTTGTATCGGAACAACGCTATCGCCCTCTAAACCGCCTTCGTAAGCAATCTTCTTGGTCTTACCCGAAAAAACAAAAGGGTACCCATTGAAGGTCCGCCGTATCCAAGGCCGGCACTGCGATAACGGCTTTCCGTAGCAGCAACCAAAACTTATGCAAGCTAGACGTCCCAGACCTTCTCCCATGCCATAGGCTATGGAGATCGCGGCAAGCGTTGGAAGCAAAGGCACGTGGTTCGACTGCGCTCCGAAGACCCGGTCCACGAACCACACTATGGCAGGAGCCACAAGTATACCCAGAAAAGAAGCCCCTGCTATAGTAAGAGTGTGAGGCTTCTTCTCGACTAAGCGAGCCACCACTTTCGCCGCGGGCAAACAAAGTGCGAAGACTAATCCCACGATCATGATTCTGGCTTGCAGAGGGACCCGGATTGCGGCCAACAGCACGAATATGATTAGCACGGCCACCACAGCGGCCAATGCGCTGAAAAAGCCGTAGTAGGTCAGGTTAACACCTCTCCAGCTATCCATGCCGTTCTTGGAAATAGGAATGGATGCCAAAATTTGCCATTGTTCTGAGGGCAGAGCCCTGAAGGCCCACCCGAGTAACAGGCCGAAAAATATGGCTAGCGCCAGGACGAAGAACTCATCATACATTTCGTCAGTTCCTCATAATCATTGAAGCCGCCCGCTTATCACCGGCGGAATCCATTGGGAAATGGCTTAAATGACCCATGTCACCGTGCACAGGTAGTCCCGATAACAGATCGCACCTTTAAATCAGTTTCCACCAACGATTGCCCGAAACCTTTCGAGAAACGACTCTGGACACCCATCAGACCAAGATTGCGGACAAGGTCCTCCGAGAATTCAACTCGCCGACTTTGAAACAGGAGCACATCAGTACCTGCTGCCGGGACGAAACAGGCTCTTGGGCAATCCTTTGCCCAAAAACAGTCCTACAGCCGCCGGCCGCGGGTTTTCATATCGCGTTTCGCTGTAGGCTTGAACGATCTCGCCGATCATAAGGGCCACGATTTCTATCATTGCAACAAGACCGGCGCCCGTTCCACCCGGAACGTCCGTATCTATGATCGTCACCACACGCTTATTTTTTGAAAACGGCGTAACCACGGTTACTACCGCACCGGGATTGCACGAGTGATAACCTCCGGGAATTTCGTACACATCCACTACCTGCCCTGCAACAGGGGTGTGGTTGTAATGATATTTTTCCGGAGTCAGCCTGAAGATTGCAAAATCGCCGTGAGAGAATGCATCGATCCACCGGCGCTTGTCTCTGCCTAGGAGTTCTTCCAATTCGAAGAATTTCTCCTTGAGAAACAAGCCCGAAATCTCGCTCAATGAACCGAATATGACCCTGGAATCAGCCGGAGAAACTACCGCGCCTGGGGATTCGGGCATCGGCCGGAGTTCCCAGTAACGGATTTGACGCTCGAAGATCTTTCTAGATGTGGTCAGTTTCTTTCGGGGCAATGCATTCACTAAGATCTACACCGGATTTTCGCAACGAAATCATAGTCCGACGATCAAGGAACCCGTCGTAGTTGACCGCGGCGAGCAGGCTGGAAACTCGGGGACCGGTAAGCGCCCGGAAGAGGATTGGGATTCTCTCTCTGGCTACAGAGTACAGGAGCCGAATCGGTTTATCTCCTACGAGTTCCTCGGTGCAGATACGGCCGGTTTCTCGCTCTACAAATTGGTGTAGCATGATTGTCATTCGTGCCGAGCTTCCTAAATTTGTTGATAGGCTGCACAGATATCGCGGTGAAAGGATATCATCGTAAGGTTAATAAGCCGTGTCAAAGTATCCAGCGATGCCGTCTCGTTGAGCACGTCGTCTCTGACTTGATCGAGAAATTCACAGCCTCCTCGATTCTCGATTGAATAGTGTATGGCCTCCCGGCAATCGGAAACGGAAGCCGCCTGTCCTGACTCAAACAGTTGGAGATCTTCATGCAGAAAGTTTAGGCCTTCTAACAGATGGCGTTTCTTCATTGTAGTACGGTAGTACTCCTCTGCAGCCAAGTTGAACGCATCGGCACTCATGGACAGAGGCCTCCTCGTGCCCGAAACCCGCAGTATTTCGCCCGTCAACTTCCCTGAGACCGAGAATTCGTCAGGCTTCTCCAACCTTCTTATCAGATCTTCCATCGTTTCTTTCAAATTCAGCATCTCGATCAGGTCGGAGCCGTCTTTCAAAATGAGGCTCGCCAAAGCCAATCGGTACTGGCGGTTGTATATCCTCAAATATCCCGGGTAACGCCTGCTGTAGCGAACTGCCTTGGTGCGCTCTATTATTGTCCTCATGAAGAGGTTTCCGGTGCCGTTGAATACAAAGAACGTCGGAAGCCCTATCGCGGACCCAAAGAAAATCTGCCTTCGTTCGCTTTCTATGAAGGGATCGTCAGGAATGTGAGTGTGTGTGACCGTTCCCTGAAGCACGTATTTGAACGCCAGGGCGGTAACGAGGCACTGGAGGTCGGCCGCGCGTGCCATATCACTTTCCAGGCTTTCAAACAGGCTGTAGTGGCGTCCTTCAAAGCCCGAAAACCCGACGGTTGCGAATTCGCGCAACCGATAAGGCAGATAGAGGGACATTTTTTCATCAAATACACCGAGGTCTGAAAGGTCCTTTTTCAGTCGGTCCGAGTTTCCGAGCGTACCGTCGAGCGCGGGACTCTCATTTGAGCTCATGACTGCCACCAGATAGTCTATGAGCCTAAAATCAGGGACAACATCCCCTTTCGCCCGGAACGCGACGCTCAGCGCATCGTCTAAGGGCTCAATGCCAAAAGGAGTCATCGACCGACCGAATATTTTCAGGCTTGCCTTCTTTTTCCAGCGACGCCAGATCATCCTCAAGTGCGTATAGTCCAACTCGTGTGGCAGGAAGCTCAGGACCCTCTCAGGATGAAAATCCGAAAAGCCTAACCTGTACGGGGCCGCGCTGTACGTTCCGACAAAGAGAGGCAGAAAGTGCTCCACTATTTTAATTACCAGGTCACCCAGGAATTTTTCGTCTGCGGCCCTAAACCCGGAAGATTCGTCTGCGAGAGCATCAGTGAGCTTCGCGCTGCCGAGGCTGATGTGGGTTCCGTTATTTGCAAGGCTGATGTTGGAGACATTTGGCAATACAACTAGATTTCGGGTGATTATGCCTGCCTCTTTCAGCTTGGCGACCGCGTTTAATTGGCTACGGCTCAACACTTGATGGCACAAACACATGTAAGCGTGTTTGTCTTCTCCGTTGTCCCACCCGGAGAGGCATGGGCTCATAAAAAGTTCTCTGTAAAAGGAGTCGGAGATGCATTCATTTAGGCGTTTCTGACGAATGGGTGGATGTGGGGAAAAGTATAGCAGGCTTTTCTGGTCTCTTTCTTTTAGCGAGAATTTTTCATTGGCATACATAATCAACAGTTGTGTCAATGCATATCGCTTCGATGTTTCTTTGGCTATTGCTCGACCGAACCCCGTCGCGAGCTGCAGCGGTACAACATGAAAAGAAAATGTTTCGGGCGATGTATTATCATTTAAGAGATGGTTCATCAGGCGCGTACCAGTACGACGGATGATCTCAGGGATCCCCTCTTGCGAGCCAATGATGTCCGCCAGAGACAATTTCAACATGTAACTTATTGGTACTCTGAGAAATTGTTGATCCTGTTCGCGGTACAAAAATTTGTTGGCATCCCCTCTTGGCCGGCCATTCGGATTATTCTTGTCCACGAGCAGGTCGGAATCGAGGACGATTTTTGCAAAAGCGCTCAACCGGGCAATCGGGAACCTCACCCAGCTATTTTCCCACAGGCCCCCGGGATTTTCGTCCAAAAATTCCTGAAGTTCGGTGACGGCTCTACGGGATGTGTCCCCCACAGAGGATCTCTTTATAATGTTTGCAAAATAGTTCGAGCGCTCAATAACTAAGGGCAGATCAACGCAATCTTTGGAGCCGGATACGGCCGCCTGAAGCTCGTTTTCCGAACCTGCCGTAGCATCATCAAGCGAAAAGGGGATGGACTCTATGAACCCAGCTTGACGCGGGCCGGGGATGCCCAAAATCTGTCGGATTCTGTCGATGGATGGAAGATTTCTCTCTTCTCCTGCCGTTATCCTTTGAGACCGAAGCCCAACCACCATCACTCGGCCGCTCCCATATTGATCCTGAATTCATCTAACCACGTTAAGCACCAGTTATATTAGTAGCGAATTAAGATCGCGAAAGTTTTTTGTAAAAACTCTATAGCATAATCGGTCAATCGTACATCGTTTTGTTCTTTATTTTAAGTATCTAACAAAGTTCTCTTTGAATATTAATTTTGTCCTAATCTTTTGTAGCCAAAATGTTTACAAGAGAAAATTAAGTAAATGAAAGTGGAGCATGATACTCATGAGAGTTTCTAGGCAATCCGGCATCACAGGATGTCATGGCGACCGTTATCAGGCTAATAGACTGATTGACGCCGCGCGCTCGGGCGATCTGGAGCATTTGTGCTCTCTATTGAGTTCCGGAGTCTCTGTTGATTCCAGAGATGAGGAGGACAGAACCGCACTATTATGGGCCTGTGCGGAAGGAAGGACCGATGCGGTGAAGATTCTGGTCGGAGCCGGCGCAAATCTCAACCATGCATCGAGGCATGGGTCGACTCCTCTGATTGAAGCTTCACTTTGGGGGCATGAAAATATAGTGAAATTACTTTTGCAAAGCGGTGCGGACGTTGAGTCGCGGGAAGAGCTTCTGGGGGGCACACCGTTGATGTTCGCCTGTTTGGCCGGACACCTGGAGATTGCAAAGGAACTGCTGGATCACGGCGCAGCGATAGAGGCCCGAGACAAGGATAGACGAACGCCCCTTTTGGAGGCTGCTTTCGGAGGGTATTCGGAATTAGTTAAGATGCTTCTGAGTCGGGGCGCGGATGTAAACTGCCGAAACGTGCATGGCACGACCGCGCTTATCGCAGCGTCCATCACGGGGCAACCCCAACTTGTTGAGCTGCTGCTGGACCGAGGGGCAGATGCTAATGTCGGCAACAAGTACGGGAAAACGCCCCTCATGGAGGCTTCACTGAGCGGCTGCTGGAAAACAGTTGAAATTCTTTTGGCCAGGGGGGCAAAGGCTACAGCCGCGGATAATGACGGCAAGACCGCCCTGATGCTGGCAGCCCTATCGGATCACCAGGAAGTGGTTCGAATGCTTTTAAGGTACGGCGCGGACGTCAATCAAAAGGATAACGCTGGAAACACCGCTGTGACAGAGGCCATCAAGTTCGGTCGAAAAGATCTGGTGAAGCAACTTCTGGCCAACCTCCCGGAGGACTCCAGCACGTGTGACTCGGCAGCATGAATTCTCATCGTAACCGTTAAGCAAAACATGCCGACCAGTGGGAGAATACTGAGCCCTCGCCGATGCGCTCTTATACCAATTCGAGTTCAACGTTGAAATGAAATCCCCTCTAACTCCCCTATATTAAAGGGGGGAAAGGGGGATTTTGAATGCGAATTGGTATTATTCATTGTGCGAGAAAGTCGAAAGGTTTCTCTTTGCTCCATGATCAGGTCTCGGCGGCGGCGAGGAGTCGAGTCCCCACGGTTTCGCCGTTTTCGGACCAATTCCCCATACGGAGTATCCGCGACCGGCCTGAAAGGCAAACCCCACGTTCAGCAGAGTTGCTGGTATGTTCCACGCCCCGGCGATCCAGGAAGGTGAACAGATAATTCCGAAGACTTAATAACGCAAAAGAAGACACAAATATCGACGCTGAGTTACAAGAGTTGCAAGACAGATTTACTCAACTCAGACAAATGGCGGATGATTTAGGAACCTCCACTTGGGCACTCCTGAAAGCCAAAGCATCTTCATGCTTGCTTCTATTTTCTTGACCATAGTGTTACTTGTGAGTTGTGATTTATGCTTCCAGTCATGGAGCATTCCAAAGAAAGGAATCCAGATCATGGGGCAGGATTCACTGAAGTTTACCTACATCGGCGGACCGACCGCGCTGCTCGAATTCGGCGGACTTCGGATGCTCACCGACCCGACGTTCGACCCTGGCGGGTCGCAGTATCCGACCGGCGCCTATACCTTGCGGAAAATCGCCGCTCCCGCACTTAGTGCCGAATCTCTTGGTCGCATTGATGCCGTACTGCTTAGCCACGACCATCACTTTGATAACCTTGATCGCGCCGGACGCGATCTGCTCAAGCGCGCAGGGATTGTACTCACTACGCGGGCAGGAGCCGAAAGACTGGGCGGCAAAGCTGTTGGTCTCGCTCCCTGGGCGAGTGCGGACCTGACGAGCCCAGAGGGTCGCGTTGTGCGGATCACGGGGACCCCGGCACGGCATGGGCCGGTTGACGGAGATCGCGGCCCGGTTACCGGCTTTGTGCTGGCCCTGGCAGAATCTACGAAAAGCGCAATCTATATTTCCGGCGATACGGTCTGGTGCGAAGGTGTAGCCGAGGTTGGCCGACGCTTCTCCGTCGGGGTTGCTGTCTTGTTCATGGGAGCAGCCCGCGTTCCGGAGGTTGGGCCCGCGCATCTCACCTTCACCGCACACGAGGCAGTTGAAGCCTCTCGCGTGTTTGCAGGTGCCACCATTATTCCTCTGCATTACGAAGGGTGGGCGCACTTCTCGGAGTCTCGCGAGGAAATTGAGGCTACTTTCGCCTTTGAGGGACTGGGACACCGCCTGCGATGGATGGAACCGGGCCGTGCGTCCACTGTTACCTACTAGGGCAAACGATCTCCGCAAAGACCTGGGAGATCGTCGCGGAAGCCATAGCTTTAAACTTAGCGGCTTGAGAATCTCAATCAGCCCGTACCTTCGCTATGACGTAGTCAACTGGATGCACAACGTCGCTCAACAACCAGCTCGATGGGGACGCTGCGTAGCTTCCGCGTTTTAGCCGCGGCGTGGCATTTGATTTTCCAATAGGAGGATTAGACTTGGCTGGGCATCGAAAACGCATACTGGATCAATTCACGAGACAGGCTGTTCCTTTTTCCTCAGCGCCGGCAATGAAGAACGAGGATGCCCTTAGGCTATTGATAGATTTCGCCGGCGCCTCGTCACACGACACTGTCCTTGATGTGGCTTGCGGCCCCGGCATCGTTGTTTGCGCGTTCGCTGACGTCGTAGAGCACGCTACCGGAATTGACCTGACTCCGGCCATGATTGAGCGGGCGCGGCTTCTGCAAGCGGAAAAAGGACTGGATAATATAACCTGGCAAGTGGGTGATATAGTGCCGCTGCCCTGTCCCGACTGCTCTTTTTCCATTGTCACCTCGCGCTACGCTTTTCATCATCTGGAGGCGCCGCAGGCCGCGTTGTCCGAGATGAAGCGTGTCTGCCGGGTGGGTGGCAAAGTTCTTCTGATAGATCAGGTAGCGTCCGCGATTCCGGAAGAGGCTGAGGCTCTGAATCGTATGGAGCGCCTTCGCGATCCCTCGCATGTGCGGTCCTTGACCCTTGAGGAACTGCGGGAACGCTCTGCAAGCGTTGGGCTTTCCAGCCCGCGAGTAGGTTATTACACGGTAGAGGTGGAACTGGAAACGCTGCTCAGAGGTTCTTTCCCAAATAAAGGGGATGGAGAAAAGGTGCGACAAATGATCATGGAATCGCTGGATCATGGCGGGATGGGCGTCAAGATTCGACGTGTGAATGGGAAAGTGATCTTCTCCTATCCGATCGCTGTGCTGATGGCAGAGAGACAGGATGACTGATCCGAGTTCGCGGCCAGACGATCAGCAATCAAGTAAAGTAAAGCACGGATCTGACATATCCTCCGGCGTCCAGCGGGATAGCGCCCGAGCGTAAGTGTTTCGAGTAGGAAGAAGTCATCTGGAAACGACACTGACCTGGCGCCATGATGGTGCTCAGGTCAGTGGCACCCAACATCCAGTCAAGATCGGGTACTGGGTGCTACGGATCTAGGCTCTGTCAGATCCGTGCTGCATTTCCTCGATTGTTCACCGTTTGACCATGCCCTGGACTACTTGTATGAAAGCGAAATGGTATCAGACAGTACAATCGGTCACGAAGGCCGTCCCGTTGTTGCTGAAATTTCCGGAACGGAGGTTCTGGGCGGATTATGACTCGGAGGCAGATGTCCTGTACATCAGCTTTCGTCATCCCCAGAAAGCTATAGACACGGAGATGACTGAGGAAGGGATTTTGTTGCGCTTTAGGGGCGATGAGCTTGTCGGAATGACAATTTTGGATGCCTCAACACGCTCTACATAAGGCAGCATTCCGCCCGGATTTAACCCGCGCAACTGTGCCTCAACCTACCCCCGGGCATCGCGTATCCCCTCTTTTCCATTTATGATACCCTACCGGTTGACTGAAGGTATCCCGCCTTACTCTCTCTTGAAGCGGCTTTCCAGTCTCTGAACCGGCATCAGATCTGGCACTCGGTGACTTTTCAGCATTGCCGTAAGCGGGCGCCTAAGCGACCAAATTTTGGCAACTTCAGTGCCTGGGGCCAAAGAGCGTCGTGCCGATCCTCACAAGAGTCGCCCCCTCTTCCACGGCCACTTCGAAATCGCCCGACATGCCCATCGAAAGCTCGTTCATCTCAGGGGACAGTATACCTGAACGCGTGAGCCTTTCGCTTAGCTCTCGCAGGCGGGCGAAATAGGGGCGTGCCCGGTCCGGATCATCGAAAAACGGGGGCATGGTCATGAATCCGATAAGATTTACCAACGGCAAGCCGCGAATCGACTCGACCAACTTCTCAACCTCGTTTTCACTGATCCCGGATTTTTGGGGCTCCCCAGAAAGATTTACCTGGATCATCACCCCTAGAGAACGATTTAGGGTCTCAGCCCGGTGATTCAGGGTTTCCGCCACCTTCACATCGTCCACGGTCTCGATCACGTTGAACAGTTCCGCTGCCTTGCCGGCTTTGTTTTTCTGGAGATGCCCGATCATGTGAAACGCGACATCTGCCGGGAGCCTTTCCGGAAGCTCCTTGTAGGCTTCCTGAAGATAATTGTGCCCAATTATTTTGATGCCGGCAGCCAAGGCTTCTTCTATCTTTGCCCGACCTTGCCCCTTCGCGGCAGCCACGATTCGGACTCCTTTAGGGTTGCGGCCGACGCGTGTCGCGGCTGCGGCAATCTTGTTCCTAATGAAAGCGAGGTTATCTGCGATCATGGTTTTCGATTGGCCCCCAGGAAGTCGAAAATGCCCAGTTCTTTCAAATCGCGAGCCAACTCGCAAATCGGAAGTCCCACTACATTGGTATATGAGCCCGAAATCCTCTCTACAATTCCGGAACCAATCCCTTGAATCGCGTATGCGCCGGCTTTATCCATTGGCTCGCCCGTATCGACATAATCAGTTATCTCCCGCGGTACCAGGTCTCGAATATGAACCTTGGATTTGACGCAGCGCACTCGTTTAAGCTCGGGAAAACTTGCACGGACAATCGCATAGCCGGTGAATACCTCATGGGTCCTTCCTGCAAGCATGGTCAACATGGCCCGAGCTTCGTTTTCATCGCAGGGCTTGCCGAGGATCTTCCCATCTATGAGGACAATGGTGTCCGCGCCCAGTATCCACTGGTTGGGAATACGCCTCGAGACGTCTTCCGCCTTGTCGAGGGCAAGCCTGGAGACATGAGCTTGTGGGGTTTCACTTTCCAGATACTCTTCCCGTATGCCGGAGGGAACCACGCGGAAGCGAGCCCTCAGCCCGGCCAATAAATCCCTCCTCCTGGGCGATGCGGATGCTAGGATCAAGTCTACCATTGAGCTCTTCGCCATGCCTTCCACGTTGATGTGCACCTTAACGGATTATTGTGACGGAATAAAGTCCGGATTGCCGACCTCATGGTACAAACCACCTATGGAAGGTCGAGAAGCGGTTCACTTCGCTCTGGACACTCAGGATAGGCTCTGCTAAAAGAATGAAGTCAAATTTACGAGTATAAGGAGACTATTTTGATAAAGCACTTGTTTTTTATTGCCACATTTGCAGTAAGCGCTGTGTTTCTTTGTGCCGCGCTCACCGAGGCGGCCAAGGTCCTGACGACGGCGTCAGGACTGAAGATCGAAATCGTTCAGGAGGGGAACGGGCCGCTTCCCCAAAAAGGGCAAACCGTAATAGTACATTACGTCGGCACACTCCAAAACGGCAAAAAATTCGACAGCTCCAGGGATCGCGGTACGCCATTCAGCTTCGTCCTTGGACAGGGACAGGTCATTCGTGGATGGGACGAAGGGATCGCCTTAATGAAAGTAGGAAGTAGAGCCCGACTGACGATACCTCCTCAACTGGGATACGGCAGTGGAGGCGCGGGAAATGTGATTCCACCCAATGCTACCCTAATATTTGATGTTGAATTGCTTGGAGTAAAGTGAGCCCGAAAGTTCCACGCGGACGCTTAACATCGGTTTTGAGCTTAATCAAGGAAAGACCCGCTAAATCCAGCACGGATCTGACAAATCCTCCCATAAGACGCGGGAAGCGCCGTCATGGCGGCGGGTCAATGCCGTTTGCTATTTGCCGATTCTCACTTATTCGAGAGCGAACCAGTGTCAATGCTTTATGGCGAACCGACATGAGAATTGCGGGCAAGGCCATTCGTCGGACACGGCCTTTCCCGCAAGACTTTTCGCCGATGCGCATGACACCGGATTAATGATTTTGGGATATGTTTGGGGGAAAAAAGCGCTTACAGGTGAGATAAAAGAGGGCTCGTAATGTCGAATTTCGTCCTATGAATCTTGAGGACCCGAACTGGTCGTCACCGCCTCAGCAGTTGAGACTCAAGAAGACTCTTCGACCTGCGTGCGTATTTCCTGGCCGAATTGATCGCTGAACAGATCCGCGTACCTCAGGATCCAGTCAATAACCGCATCCATGCCCAGATCTTTACCGGCCTTTTCCGACTCTATCCATTTGTGCCGCTCTATTTCCCGGCTCTGAATCTCCAGGTATGTTTTTACGTCCATCTCTCTACCCAGGGATCTGCGTTGTCGATATCTTCCCAATCGTGTATTATGCCCGCTTACTATCTATAGCACCTGCTTGCCGCGTGTCAAGCTTAATGTGCGGGTGCGGATCAGCGAACCGGAGGCTGGGAAAAATGGGCAATCCGTTGCTAGCAATAAGGGCGCTGGGCCAATCGGTCTGGTACGACAACTTGAACCGAGATTTGCTCCGGTCGGGCGAGTTGAAGAGGATGATAGAAGAAGACGGAGTTTCGGGTGTGACGTCCAATCCTACGATTTTCGAAAAAGCGCTCAGTAACGAGCGGGTTTACGATAGCGACCTTCATGCTCTAGTGGACATCGGCCTAGACGTGCCGGCGATCTACGAGGGCCTGGTAGTGCAGGACATTTGTGATGCAGCCGACCTTTTGAGACCCACGTATGAAAAATCCGCGGGGATGGACGGATACGTGAGCCTGGAGGTATCCCCGGAACTTGCCTATGACACGGACCAGACCGAGAAGGAAGTGAGGCGCCTCTTTGCCTCTGTAAATCGTGAGAACGTGATGATAAAGGTTCCTGCAACATGGGATGGGCTGATGGCAGTAAAGGAGCTGATAAGCTCCGGGATCAACATCAACATAACTCTGATTTTTTCTCTCGAGCAATACCACAAAGCTGCCATGGCATACATAGAAGGGATGGAGAATTGGGTCGCTGATGGGGGAGACCCGAGAAAAGTGGCATCTGTGGCATCATTTTTCGTGAGCCGAGTCGACACCATGATTGACGAGAGGCTCCAGGAAATCGCTAATCCCAATATAAAAAGCACCGTTCTAGACCTGATGGGCAAAGCCGGGATCGCCAACGCCAAGCTGGCATATTCGCTTTATGGAGAACTCTTTCATGGGGAGCGCTTCGCGGAGCTTAAGGCAAAGGGCGCTATGCCTCAAAGGGTACTCTGGGCAAGCACGAGTACCAAGAATCCCGATTACCCCGATATTTATTATGTGGATAACCTTCTTGGACCGGAAACAGTCAACACCTTGCCACCGGTGACTTTGAAAGCGTACCGCGATCACGGACAGGCAATTCCTCGCCTTGAACAAGGCTTGGATGCGGCGCGAGACCTGTTCCCGCAACTGGAAAATCTGGGAATACACGTTGACGGGATCATGGACCGGCTTTGGGAAGACGGCGTAAAATCATTTGCTGACTCTTTTGATATGCTTATGGATGGGATACGAAAAAAACGCACTTGTCTGATTCGCGGTTGGGGGCATCGCTCTGCGTCGTTGGGGAGCCTTCGGAAACCGGTTAACGAAATTCTCGCTCAGTTCGACAAAGACAAAGTCACTGAAGGCATCTGGGCCGGGGACGTATCGCTCTGGACCGATGATGAGAGAGAGCGATGCGTAATCGGCCAGAGACTTGGGTGGCTTCAAGCAGTCGAAACGATGACAGGTGAAAAAGAAACGGCTCAGAGATTTTGCCGCTGACATCAGGTCCTCCGGGTTTACCAGCGCAGTCTTGCTGGGGATGGGGGGAAGCGGCCTGGCGTCGGATGTCTTCGTTTCGTGCCTCGGCTGCGCGGACGGATACCTTGATTTAAGAGTTCTTGATACCACGGTACCGGCATCGATTTTGGACTTGGAACGGAATCTGGATCTGGAGCACACTCTGTTCATTGTTTCGAGCAAGTCCGGTGGTACCATTGAGGTTGTTTCTCTGTACAAGTCCTTCAGGGCACGTATGCAACGCCTTTTTGGCACCAAAACAGGCAGCCGTTTCATTGCCATTACCGATCCAGGGACCTGCCTGGGAAAACTCGCGTCGGAGCATGGCTTTAGAAAGGTGTTTCTTAACCCGCCTGTCATCGGTGGTCGTTATAGCGCGATCTCATATTTCGGACTAGTACCCGCGGCTCTCATAGGCGCCGACCTTGACCGTTTATTGATGAGAGCGTCTCAATCGGTGGAAGCCTCCGGCCCGGAAGTTCCTGCTCTGGAAAACGCGGGAACCTGGCTTGGGGCCATTACGGCTCAAGCCTCTCTGGCCGGTCGCGACAAGTTGACTTTTGTCATTTCCAACAGAATCAAGAGCTTCGGCTACTGGTTGGAGCAACTCATAGCGGAAAGCACAGGTAAGGCAGGTAAAGGAATTCTCCCTATCGAGGGGGAGACGGTCGGCAGTCCGGAATGCTACGGTAAAGATCGCATATTTGTATACCTCAGACTGGACGAAGACTCGACGGACGATAGTAATGTGTCGGCTCTCGAACAAACCGGACAACCGGTGATAACTCTGCGAATGCACTCGCCGTACGATGTGGGAAGAGAAATGTTCCGATGGGAATTTGCCACAGCCGTGGCGGGCATAGTTCTGAAGATCAACCCATTCGATCAGCCCAACGTTCAAGAGTCCAAAGATATCACGAATGGAATCATTGAGGCTTACGGGAAAGATCGCCGACGCGCCGGGTGCAGAGTACCTGAGAGCTGATGATCCGGGGTTGGCTTCGACGCTTAGGGACTTTATGCTTTCCATGAGACCGGGTGACTATCTTGCATTCAATGCTTTCATCTGCCCTAGCGCCGACAACCTGAACATTTTGCGAAGCATGCGCGTGGCAGCGCGAGACAGGTTTAACATTGCAACTGTCGCGGGATTCGGCCCCCGTTATCTCCACTCCACTGGCCAAATTCATAAAGGCGGTCCGGCTAAGGGCTTGTATATACAGATAACTGCCGACGACCCTGAAGATGTGACAATCCCAGGCGAAGCTTATTCATTCGGTGTCCTCAAATCCGCACAGGCGCAGGGAGATTACGAAGCTCTGAAGAAAAGGGGCAGACCCATCGTGCGTGTTCACCTCCGTTCCGAATCTGAAATATGGAATTTGCAGGAGGCCGTTCGAGGGGCTCTATAGTAGTTCTCAAAAGTGTTGTCGTCATACGCAATGCATGTAGGCAACTTATTTGGATTGGTGGGACAGTCCCGCGAGGTGCGGGACAGGCTGTCTATTGGGAATGACGGGCAGGATGCCCATCGCCACCAAGCCATCTCCTTTTCCGCGGTTACTTTTGAGAACCGCTATACGATGATAGTTCCCGAGCAGATGAATCCATCGGGGGATGGTAACTGCAAAATCTCGGTAAAACCGGCGAGACTTCCCGTGGACTTTCGCCATGCCGTGTGCCTGGTTTATTGCTGGACAATGATGAAATATCGTGGCAAGCTGACTACAAGGCGGGACTTGAGATTATGATTATCTTTAGGAGCAATCGGGCACTGGATCTTCTCTTAAGCCATGCTCGATAGCCTTTTTTATACCGGTCGTGGGATGACTCTCAATGTATACGAACTGCTACAAGATGAAACAGAATTCGGAATTAAGCCCTTTTCAAAAAAAGATAGAGGCTATCGATAACGTAATCTTGTGCGTCGCGGAAGTCGAAAACATGCTGGCTCAGATCGGCGCTTCGATGGTTACCGATCTTGACCTCATCCAAAAACGGGTTCAAAACTGCTCGAAACTGCGCAGATCCTCCTGGAGAAGTCGGACCAGCAGAATGTAGCAGCGGGTAGAAGACGTATATCGGAACATCGCACTTCAGTAATTATTTTATAGCTGGAAATGGCTTTTCCCTTAAGAAAGCCTGAATGAATTGTTATGAGGACATACAACGATTAGAAATTGCGGCAGTCATCTGGATTTGCTGGTGCGTGACGCATTCTCTGCTAAACAGTCAAGGCGTCGTCGCCTGGATACTGCCCCCTGGTAATCGTATCCGACCCTATTATCGTCTTATCTATGTTGTTTTCTCCTCAATTACTCTTGGGCTCGTGTACTGGATCACACCACGAGACAACGACCTGCCTGTATTAAAGTGGCACGGGGTCTTTATCGCGGTTCCAGCAGTTATCTGGGTAATTGCCCTGGCAATCGGTTACCTTTCCTTCCGATTCATCAATGCATGGGATTTCCTTGGCCTGACAGTGGTCGGAATCGGCCGAAAGACCAGAGGCACTTCGGATAAGCTTATTACCTGGGGTATTTACGGTGAAATACGCAATCCCCAGTTCCTTGTCGTACTTATGCTCCTCTGGGCTAGAGACCTCACCTGCACCGGTTTGGTCATAAACATCGTTCTGTCCCTCTACCTGATCTCCGGAGCATTTATCGAAGAAAGGCGCCTCATACACAAGTTCGGCGAGGATTATGTGAGATACAGGTCCCACGTGCCGCGGTTCATCCCGAGAAGACTGCCTCCATTGCGACAATTATTGGGTGTTCGGGATAGATGAATGCGAGCGGTCCGAGTGTTCCTGAGATCCACCTACAATTTCTGCGCGGCGCCCACTATGCCGAACTTTGAATTCGTCCTTACACCCTGTAAGAGACGCAACCCATTGGTTTTAAACGCTTCCAGGAATTCTCGTGCGTAGAAGCGGTCCTCTGTGGGATGGCGAAGCATGCGTCTCAGCAGAAAATTGGCGTACAGAGGGGGATAGATTTCTTCAAAATAAAAAACCCCTCCAGGTCTAACCACCCTTGCGATCTCTCGGATGCAACTGCGCCAGTCGAGCACATGATGGATGATGCCGAAGTTCACAACTGCGTCAAAGGTCGAATCTTGAAACGGAAGTTTCTTCTGCATTACCAACGTGGTAAGCAATCTTCTCGTCATAGCGTGACGGAAGCGCTTTCACCGCCCGCCGAATGAGGCGGTGTTCGAGGTCGAAGGCAATGACTCTATTAAACCCCATTCGGTCAACCAGGAGCAGTGCTCCTCTTCCCAGGCCGCAGCCGATCTCGAGCGCACAATCTACTCGTCGGGGACCCACCAGTCGGAGCCACTCGGCAATTTCGCGCCTCTGAAAGAAGACTCGTACAGGGCTGTATATCCAGACCCGCTCGGGCCAGTTCATCAACATCTCTTCTTTTCTCGATGCGTGGATAGCGAGTACCTCTTCGTATCAGGAGATTGAGTCAAAAACATATAGTTGAGGTGCGTTACGGTGTATCAGAGTCCGGTTAAACTTGCAGGCCGGTTCGGGCCCAAGGCAAATTGGCAGTCGCGAACCGCCCTATAGGTCTGATTTGAAGACATCACCTCAAACAGATTGATATTATCACGAGCAAGAGAAAGGCCAGTGGCATGTAACTTGCCTTGTCAAACAACGATGCGGCTGCCTCAGGACCGGGGTGGTAATAAACCCGCCGCGAGGGTTCCAGAAGGAGCTTCCAGGCAAGCAGAGCCGCGCCGATCGGATACAGCCACCCCACTCCATGCCCAGCCATCCAATACACTGCGATTCCTGCTGCTGTAGCCATAGAAACCGCGGCCAACATAACAAATACCGACTCCGGTACCCCTTTGATGGTGACGGTAGTCTGCGCCGACACCCTCGCGTCATCCTCCATGTCCACTATATCATTGGCTATGTTCTGGGCCCCCACTTCCCAGGCGGCCAACCACAGGACCAGTAAGGCAACAAACCCGAGCGAAGGGTTCGGGTCCACAGCGTACACGCCTGCAAGGCCGCCGATAGCCTTCACAAGGGCCGACGGTATTATCTTGAGATGACTAATCCTAAGCAGCTTACAGTAGAGCATTTCTAACAACCCCGATACAACAAACAGACCCGCACATAGGGGGTTGAGCCACCATGCCCCTGCAAGGGCAACTATTCCCCAAAACAAAAACCACCATAAACCATTCTTGAATGACAGCAACCCCTGGGCCACAGGATGCCGTACCATAATTTCATCGAGAGTGGATAGATCCGCCCCGCGCTCCCTCAAAGACAGCCTTTCCCTGTCTACGCGATGATCGACGAGATCATTGAGAGCGTATACGGCTGTATAACCGGCAAATGCCGTGAGCAACCCGACAATGACTACCGTAATCGGTGGGAAACGACCCAGCCATAGCAGCGCAGCCATAGGCGGCGTGGCCATGTCCAGAATGCCATGAGGAGTGCGAGATAGTCCGAGAAACAATTTCCAGTTCATGGCCGCATTGATGCCCGGCAATTCCGCAACACGTCCGTCGGTGTAGTCCATGCTGAAGCACCTTTAAAATTGTGTCACCCTTACCTAATTTCGTAGGGGAAGGTCAATTTGCCGCCGAGATATCCGATTCGAGCCACAATTACCGTAAGCGCAACCAGACTGACAACATAGACGATAATATAATTGTTGCCTCTGCCAAGGGGATTATCAAGTGCGAATAATCTCAGGAAGATGGCGAAGGCTCCCAGAACCAGAGTGATCCAGGCCAGACGACGTTTCATAAGAATTATGGGCGACTCCGAAGAGTCATAATTGATCCACCAGGTGAAATAGCCGGTCAGCATCGCCACAGGGATGGAAAGTACACCTATGACCAGACTACAGAAGGCTGCCCATTCGGTACACGTGGAACCGGTGCTTAAAGCCCCCAGTTCGAATAGCGGCATTACTGCCAAAACCCCGATAGGCACGTGAACAACCGAGGGATGGGGATGCCTCCTGAAGAACGGGTGACGGTCCAGCCAAAGCTCAATTTGACCCTTTAGCCCTGCTTCGTTTACTTCGGGAACTTTCTCATAAGTTCCTACAGCTTCAAACTGCTCAAGCACTTCCGTGCCATGAGGCGCGGCCTCGATATCATTGGTGAGGTCCATGCCGGCCCGGTGCCGCTTCATGTGCTCGCCGCGAACCCATCTTTTGCTGCTGGAAATGTCGTAAACTCTGCCTTGCACAGCAACTAGGCAACTCTTCCCGCCTTCACCATTTCCCTGGGCAAGCTCTTCAGCGGTATAAGCCTTCACCATCAACCCCCTTCATACCACCATGTAACTTCAATTACATACCGCAAGAGGTCATCAAGAGATCGCGCGTTAGGGCAATACTTTTTTTACAGGGAATGCTCGTTTGCGGCTCAACGCCCGATCATGAGCACATCACACCAAAGCCCTGCCGGGACTTTGGCCATGCATTACTCTACATTCCACAACGATGACAAGCTCGAAATATAAGGGCGCACGTTCTTTACCTAATTGGACCCGCGTCCGCCATTTTCTCCCCCCGCCCTCGACCCTCAAATAAGGGCGCGCAATTTCCACTGCGTCTCCCCCACAGGTTGAGACACGTCAAAAGGATTACCTAAGCACAGCTTCTTGTGCAAGTCTTTTAGTATCCGTAAGGGATTCAAAGTGAAGCAATCACAGCACTCATCACAATCATCCGCAACAACAGTCACAATCGCTTGCACATCTTGGTCTGTGTATATCGCTTGTTTTCCTACCAATACGTGCGGGTACCGAGGATTCTCGGACCACCGAACCTTCTCCAATTTGTCGGCCTTTTTGGTGGGACTCAAATTTGGTTCAGCGGAACAACCCGTGCAACTCCTGCATCCGCCCATTGCTAACTCCTGACCGTTAGTTTCTTGTAAAATCCACGTTAAGGATTCGTGGGGAATCTGTCAAGTAGGTGACAGTTCGGCCCCAGGACGCAAGTTCAGGGCGTTTATTTTCGAACGCATTACGGTTTGGACAGGATCTTTACCTCAACTATGGAGCTGTCCTCGAACTCAGTTAGTACGGCCTTAGTAATGGGGTTTTCAATCGCTTCGTTTTTTAGCGCTCTATCGAGATCGGTTTGCCCATCAGATGAAGCGGAGTAAGGATTTTTGGTAGCAAGCGAGGTTTCACGAGCAAGAGTTAGGATCTTGAGTCTCGCTCCGCCGAAGAATTCCTCGAAGACGGCCCTTAGATCGGTCTTGTTTTCCAGGCGGCTCTCGAACTGCTCTTTGTATACTTCTTTGTGGAAACCGATCTCCACTTCGGTAGGCCCGAACGATATGAGAGTGCCGTGGTCCATGAGGGACAACATCGCCGGATCTTGCCCGGATAAACTTATGCGCTGTTTGAGGCTCGACCAGATCTCATCGGGCGTTCCCGCCGGAACGGGTAAAACTTGGGTGATTGTGAAGCGTTCAGGTGGGATCTCTTCTTGTCGGTCAGCGGAATTTTGCTCCGGAGCACCGCCTTTGCCCGGGGGAGAGGCAGGCTTCCCCTTTGTGCCGGATCTTCCCGATTTGGCCGCTACCGGTGGCGTCGCTCCAGATCGCCTCTCTCCGGCAGGATTGTGCGGAGAAGGCGGCAATCCGGAGTCGATGTGCCGTAGAATCTCCGACAGGTCCGCAATGTCAGGGGCATAAGCCATCTTCAGCACTGTCATCTCAAGCGCGACCCATGGATTACCGGATCGCTTTATCTCCCCCTCGCTGCGCACAAGCATACTAAAAAAGTTTTGAAGCTCCTGAGCCGTTGTCATACCCGTCAAGGATTCCATTTCCTCCAACTCGGACGCGGAAGCGTCAATCAGCCCCTCGACTCGTGCGGCCGGCGGCACGGTTTTTACGACGATCAAGTTGCGTAAATATTGGATCAAATCCATCACAAGCTGCTCAGGGTCGTAACCATGCCGAAACACCTCATGAACCACGGTCAGGGCCGAAGCCGCATCCCGCTCCAGGATCGCTTTCACAAGGCGGCTGAACGAGTCCCGCCCGGCTATACCCAATATCCCAATAACATCCTCGGGGGCTATGCGTTTTGACCCGAAGGCGATTACCTGATCCAGCAGACTCAGAGCGTCTCTGAAGGACCCCTGTGCCTCCCTGGCCACGAGAGAGAGCGCCTCTTCATCAGCGGCAAGGCCTTCCTGCTTGAGTATAGCGTCCATGCCGTCGGCAATTTCCCGCGCGGAGATTGTTCGGAAATTGAATCTCTGACACCTGGAGTTGATCGTCGCAGGGACCTTATGAGATTCAGTGGTGGCAAAAATGAATTTGGCATGGGGGGGAGGCTCTTCCAAAGTCTTGAGCAGGGCGTTGAACGCGTTGATGGAGATCATGTGAACTTCATCTATGATTATGATTTTGTAGGGCGAACTTACTGGAGGATACTTGATATTCTCGTTGATTTCCCGGATGTTATCCACCGAGGTGTTGGAAGCTCCGTCAATTTCATGAACATCTACGCTGATGCCGCTGCCAATCTCCTTGCAGGACGAGCAGACGTTGCATGGATCTGTCTCTCCTTCCTGTCGTCCGGCGCAGTTAAGGGACTTGGCCAGAATGCGGGCTACCGTTGTCTTGCCCACGCCACGCACTCCACAGAATAGAAACGCGTGGGCCACGCGTCCCGAACGAATGGAATTCGAGAGAGTCCGGATCACGTGATCCTGACCGATCACCTCGCTGAAAGTCTTGGGCCTATATTTTCGTGCAAGAACTAGATAAGACGGCATGCCTTCGAGATATCCCTTTAAAATGGAAACGGCCGTGACCGGTGATCGGGTGCAAGGGCCGACTCCCGAGATTACTTCCGCTGCTTCCTCCCGGACCTGACGGGGTCAGTAACTCCAAGTCGCCCTCTCCCGGTCACCGGCAACGACCGCCTCCGCGGAGACACCGGGGATGTCGAATGTCACTGTGCATCAATATCAAATTGTTACCGATCACGTCAAGGCACGGACGGAATTACGGTCCGACAATTCAGGCACGGGAGAACATGCGGGTTCCTGCCTCCGCGAAGAGTGAAATCCCGCGTCCCGGGAGAAAGCAATCTCAGCTTTGGCGCAGCAATCGTCATCCCGGCGAAGGCCGGAATCCGGCCTGGACCCCGGATCAAGTCCGGGGTGACCGCATTATTGCTTGGCTCCGCTCGCAATGACAAGCTTTTCCGCCCATAAGTAAATGATTTCCTGTTCTTGCGCTCCGTGCCTGGCGCCTCTCTCAGTCCGCCAGTCCGCCCCGTGGCGCTCGATCCAGTAATCTCAGAAGGTTACCGGCAAGGATTCTGCGGAGGTCGTCCCCTGAAAAGCTCCGAACAAGCTTCCGCTTTTCATTGCCGGGAATCCCAAAAGGGTAATCCGATCCGAAAATGATGCGTTCCAGCCCGTACTTGTCTGCAAACTCTCGGATTTCATGAATACCGGCCAGTGCAGTGTCCACCCAAATCTTTTCACTTTCGAACACTCCAGCCATCTTTAGCTTTGAATACCCTCCGTTTAATGCTCCCATGTGCGGGATGATCACCACTGTTCGCTCGTCAATTTCTTTGATGAACCGGACGGTCTGTTGGAATTCTTCTTCCAATACCACGGGTAAGTGCCTTCTGCAGATGTCGTTTATGATTCTCCGACATTGGGCGGTCTCGTACGCATAGGGTGGTTCGCCTGGATGGCGATGCCACTTTATCCCGACAAATTTATCGGGAATGGGCGCGAAATCGTTCCAAACAAAGAAGTAAGGGAAGATATTTTCCTGCAGTGCGATCTCCAGGAGGTAATTATGAACGCGAGTCCGGCTGCCTCGATACGGCAGGGAGTCCACAAACCCAGGGTCATATCGGTCGTAAATCTCTTCCACCGGGGAAAAGAGCACGCCGCCATGGATTCCACCCGCTTGCCACTCCTCGGCAATTTCCTCGAACGGCACTGTTATGCCGCAGTGGGCATGCCCGTCCAGTACTAAATCTTCCATGTGAGTTCCCGATGCCGTTGTTCTCAAAACATCTACAGCCTGAAGACGTCGCCAACGCGTCATGCCGGTGCGCGATCAAACGGTGAACAATCAAGGAAATGCAGCACGGATCTGACAAAGCCTCCCGCGGGACGCGGGAAGCACCATCATGGCGCCAGGTCAGTGCCGTTTGCTATCGGCCCATTCTCACTTGTTTGAAAGCGAATCGTAATCATGCCTTGCCGGCGAGATTTCGATTAGCCCTGTGTGCCGTTAATGAACTTTGGGGGTAGTGGCTCCTCGTGCAGAAAAGGGAGATCGTCCAAGATTATTAGGGTAGAGGTGCCGTGGGCCAGGATTCGACCTTCCTCGTCCCTAACCTCCGCGGCCCCAAGGCCCAGAGTCTTGCCCAATTTGATGCGACGCCCGCTGGCAATGAGCTTGCCTCCCGACGCGGGGGCCAGGTAGTTTAGTTTCAGGTCCACTGACGTCATTCCCGAACTCTCTTCTACTTCAGGATATACTGCCCAAAATGCCGCCGCGTCTATGATCGAAGAGAATACCCCTCCATGAACGACACCGAACGGCTGAAGGTGTTTTTCTTCCACTATGATCTCCAGAAGAGACCGCCCCATGTCAAAGTCTTTGAGTTCCATGGAAAGAAGAGCGAAATATGGGCTCTGGTTTGCCGCAGCGGTGACGACCTCCACATACTTTGGGTTGATTTGACGCATCCTATCTCCTTGTCTCGCATATTCGCAATTTAATGAAAGGTGATGATAACGGTACCGATTCCCCCGGCGTTTGGGCTCTCAATACAACTTGAGCCTTAAAACCGCCCGTTCATCAAGCCTTGTTATTCCTGCGCTCCTGGCTGATTCAAGCGCTAATGCATATTCCTCGCGGCTCACGGAGCGATTGACATCAGGCTGTTCAAACGCTCTGCCGCAAGGTCTGTATTGGTTCATCACATTTACATATGTGTTGGTCGAGATTTGCCGGGCGAGAAACTCCATCGTCTCACGAGTCCCGGATAGACCGTTCGGCATGACGAGATGACGGACGAGAAGCCCTCCTGTGGCCAGAACCCCGATCGCTGACAAGAAGGTCTCCGACCTGCCTGTGCATCTCTCTGACGGCATTTTTCACTACATCGGGGTAGTCGGGTGCCTCCATCAGTCGCATGCTGGTATCTGCATCCATGAACTTGATGTCGGGCATGTAGATGTCAACCACACCATCCAGCAACCGTAGAGTCTCCAGGGAGTCGTATCCGCCGGTATTGTAAACCAGCGGTACGTGCAAACCGTTTTGCGCGGCTGCATATACGGCTTCTAAGATTTGAGGGACCTGATGGGAAGGTGTGACAAAATTTATGTTGTGGCACCCGGAATGCTGTAATCCGAGCATGACCTTCGCCAGGGTCAAGCTGTCCATGACCTGACCTTCCATCAGGTGGCTGATTTCGTAATTCTGGCAGAATATGCACTTCAAATTGCACGACGTAAGGAAGATGGTGCCCGATCCACCCGATCCCACCAGCGGCGCTTCTTCCCCAAAATGAGGACCGGCAGATGACATCATCGCCACAGCGCCCACACCGCAGAACCCCGTCTGACCCTCAAGCCTGTTGACTTGGCATTTTCGAGGGCACACGCGACATTCACGCAGCATCTCCTGTGCTTGCTGGATCTTTTCCGCGAAAAGACCTTCCTTTAGAGTCCTGAGATATATCGGTTCCGACATAAATATGTCCTCTTTTTGATTATTCCAACAGGATAATTTCTTCTTGCGATCAGGACAGAACTATCCAAAAGCAGTATCTATGACTCTCTTTCATAGGTCACAGACTGTAGATACAAGCCGTGAGGAGGGGCGGCAGGACCGGAGCGTGAGCGGTCGCAATACCTTAAAACAGCCTCGAACTCAGGCACGCTCACCTTTCCTGCGCCTACCTGCACCAGCGTGCCCACAATAGACCGGACCATATATCTGAGAAATCCGGTGCCGCAAATAGTGAAGCATATTAAGCCCAGGGCCTCGTCTCGCGACCATCCGGCCTCCATCATGCGGCGAACAGTTGAGGGTGTGCCGTCGGTGAGAGATCCAAAAGTCGAGAAGTCGTGAGTCCCGATCAGGTATTCAGATGCCCGATCCATGGCCGCGAGATCCAATTCGTACGGAACATGCCAGGAATAGAGTCTACTCAAAGGGCTACGAAGCGGGAAGTTCAGAATTTTGTACAGGTAAGTCTTGGAATGAGCCGAATGCCTCGCGTGAAAGTCTTCAGATACCGGCCCCAGCCTGCGGACGATAATATCCGGCGGCAGCAGGGCATTACAGCCTTTTTTCAGCTCTTCCACAGGTCGCGACCAATTTGCCGAAAAATGCGCTACCTGACCCAAGGCATGCACACCCGCGTCGGTACGTCCCGAGCCGTGCACACGAGTCGGGGTCCCCAATATCCTCCCCAGCGCGCTTTCTATGCTCCCCTGAACGGTAGGTATGGCCTTTTGTAGCTGCCAGCCGTGGTACGCGGTTCCATCATATTCCACAACGGCCATGAACTTTGTCATTTGTTTGGTGCAAGACAGATGAGTTTCGAACCCAGTGGGGCTTAGTACTCCTTTTCAGAAGTACGGTCTCGTATTCTGGTACCAGAGCCGTCATTCCCGCGTAGGCGGTCCCGAGAGACGCGGGATGCCGGTTGTTCGCGAAACGCCGGCAGGGAGAAAGTGTCTCAAAACTATTTTGATGGCCAGAATCGTGCCACGATTCAGGCTCATTCGTATAGTCGTCGCCCTCACCCCAACCCTCTCCCAGAGGGAGAGGGAGCAGATCCAGAGCAGTTTTGCACTTCCCTCGCCCTCTGGGAGAGGGACACAGGGTGAGGGATTCGTGCTACGATTCCGACCGCTTCATTGTTTTTGAGACAGTTTCGGGACGCCGGCGCTACCGTGCAATTGGCTCCGTAATTATGAAAAGCTGTACTCAGGCCTCCTAATGTTCTGCTTCCGGCAGATCTTCCACCCAGGGGAAATCAAGCCGGGAATTACAATAATCGGCTGTTAGGAGGCCACTTTCTGGAGATCTCTAATACTATGCCACCTTTTCCGCGAATACTTCTGCAATCCTTAGGAAATACCGATGAAGCCGATCGTCACCGGTCAGCTCCGGATGAAAAGAGGTGGCCATGTGAAGGCCGTCGCGAACCGCTACTATTCTGCCGTCGCGAAGCCGACACAGCACTTCCACCTTGGACCCTACTTCACTAATAACAGGGGCCCGTATAAAAACCCCTCGGAACGGCCCATCGTCGAGTCCCTGTATTTCGAGATCTTCCTCGAAGCTGTCCACTTGGCGGCCGAATGCATTCCGCTGGACCACCATATCCATGATACCCAAGATAGGTTGAGGCATACCCACGTCGCGCGCCATGAACACGAGCCCTGCGCAGGTCCCCCACATCGGCATGGATCCCGCCATAAGTTTCAGAGGGTTCAGCAATCCGTAGCGGTCGGCCAGTTTACCTATAGTGGTGCTTTCGCCCCCCGGCACAATGAGTCCGTCTAAGTTTTCCAAATCGTGGGGCAAGCGGACCTCCCGGACGCTCACGCCCAGATCTGTCAAAACCGTGCAATGCTCCTCAAAATCTCCCTGAAGAGCGAGTACTCCTATCCTCATCGTCCGTTCACCATCCTCTGGCGGCGAGGCGGGCGTTTTCCGGCAATTCGGTTACTCCGATTCCCACCATTGCCTCTCCCAGGCCTTTGCTCACTTCCGCGAGGATCTTGGGATCGCTGAAATGGGTTACCGCCTCTACAATTGCTTTGCCCCGGAGCGCAGGGTTTCCGCTCTTGAAAATTCCCGATCCGACGAAAACACCATCCACCCCTAATTGCATCATCATTGCCGCGTCTGCCGGCGTCGCGACGCCGCCTGCTGCGAAGTTGACCACCGGCAATCGCCCCTGCTCGGCAGTCACTTTGACCAATTCATAGGGGGCTCCGATTTCTTTTGAATAAGCCATAAGCTCGTCGCTCCTCATGCCGTGCAGGCGACGAATCTCACCCATGACTGTCCTGGCATGACGAACCGCTTCGACGACGTCACCGGTGCCCGCTTCGCCTTTCGTGCGAATCATTGCGGCTCCTTCACCAATCCGCCTCAGTGCCTCGCCGAGATTTCTGCATCCGCAAACAAAGGGAACTTTGAAGAGCTTCTTGTCAATGTGATGCTCCTCGTCCGCAGGGGTGAGGACTTCGCTTTCGTCTATGTAATCCACGCCTATAGCTTCCAGTATTTGCGCTTCTACGAAATGGCCTATTCGGCATTTTGCCATCACAGGTATGGTAACCGCATCCATGATCTCAAGTATCAGACCCGGATCGCTCATACGGGCTACACCGCCGTGAGCCCGAATATCAGCGGGCACTCTCTCCAGTGCCATGACGGCACAAGCCCCGGCCTTTTCCGCAATCCGCGCATGTTCCGGAGTGACCACATCCATTATGACTCCGCCCTTGAGCATTTGGGCATGACCACGTTTAAGGGTTTCCGTACCTGTTTCCATCTATTTTCTCCCGAGTTTTCTGGATTGTGCCCGATCCACCGTCTAAAGGTGGCCCCCAAATGAGTTATTATATCACGTTGACCGGATAAACGAAGAGATGTTTACGGGAATTGCAAACATTCAATTACATATTACCGGAAATCGGAAATTTTCAACGATTCCTTCAGTAGGATCTTCTATTCCTGTCCAGAACTCGGTGGCTGTGGTATCTGCGTACCCTTTCAGTTATCCGGGGTCATTGCCAGTCCCGAGAAGCACGGCAAAGCGATCTCATTTCTGGAGAGCGTCCGGAACCGAGATTGCTTCGTCGCTTCGCTCCTCGCAATGACAATTTCCCCTTCGTATGTGAATGGCTACGCATCCGTCGGTTTTGACTTGACAGCTTTCGGAGGGAGTGCTTTAATAACGCGTTATTGTGCAGGAGGCCATAAAATGTACGCCATAGTCCAAACCGGCGGAAAGCAATACAAGGTCGAGACCGGGGAACAGGTTAAAGTCGAAAAACTCGTGGGCGAACCCGGCTCGGAGATCGAATTGGACAAGGTGCTCGCTGTCGCGACACCCGAGGGCTTCAGCCTTGGAAAACCGCTACTCGATGACACCCGCGTGAAGGCTACCATTGTGCGGACCGCTCGTGACCGGAAAATTGTCGTCTTCAAGAAGAAACGTCGCCATGGGTATCATAAGAAACAAGGGCATCGCCAATGGTACACGCTTCTCCGGATCGACGCAATCCAACTCCCGTCCGTAGCGCAGGAGCCGGCCCAGCCGATTGCCGAAGCATGATGACTGGAAGGATTGAGACAAAATCGAGGCTGCGTTGTCGAAACCTACTGTCGGCAACCAAAATCAACGGCCTCTGCGCAAACCAATAAAGACTCGTACCCCATTGAACAGGAGGAGGAACAATGGCCCACAAGAAAGCAGGAGGAAGCTCTCGGAACGGACGAGACAGTCCGGGACAGCGGCTCGGGGTCAAGCGTTTCGCGGGCCAAAAAGTGCGGGCCGGAAGCATCCTCGTGAGACAGAAGGGTACAAGCATACATCCGGGTGAAAACGTCGGAATGGGGCGGGATTATACGCTATTCGCCAAAATAGACGGGGTAGTCAAGTACCGAGAGGAAAGATCGCACCAGAAAGCAAGTAACCATACTTCCCGCCGACTGACTACGCTCATCCCCTGACCACTATGTCCGGTCAGGGGTGAGATTTACCTCTGGGATCTGCAACATCTTGGGCAGCGCGAGATTTCCAGCAAACAGACAGCAGTGGCACTCGATCCCAGGCCGTTACTCAGCATCACCTATCGGCTCCATTTCCGCTCTCACCTCATCGCGTGAAACATCGTGAAGTTCGTAGATCAAGCCCGTATTACCGTAATTTCCGGAAAGGGGGGTAATGGATGCCTCAGTTTTCGTCGGGAGGCGTTTGTACCCAAGGGTGGACCGGACGGAGGCGACGGCGGAAAAGGCGGCGATGTGTTCGTTCAGGCGTCCCTTTCGCTCAATACTCTATTGGATTGCCAATACCAGCAGCTCTATAAAGCGCGCAAGGGGACTCACGGCATGGGGAACAACCGGCACGGTCGATCCGCGCCGGATCTAATCATTAAAGTCCCTGTCGGAACCATTATTATGGACGAAGACACAGACGAACGTGTAGCCGATCTCGATAGCGCGGGCAGCAAGGTCCTGGTTGCACGAGGCGGACGCGGAGGCAGAGGAAATGCGCGGTTTGCATCATCCCGAAATCGCGCTCCCCGACGCTTCGAGGAGGGAGGGCCCGCTGAAGAAAGGGTCTTACGGCTTGAATTGAAGCTCATTGCCGATGTCGGGCTGGTGGGATTGCCCAACAGCGGTAAATCGACACTCGTTTCTAGCGTCAGCAACGCTCGACCGAAAATAGCAGACTACCCTTTCACAACGAAAGTTCCGGCCTTGGGAGTGGTCCGAATCGGGGACGGCGTTGATTTCGTTATGGCAGACATTCCCGGCCTTATTCGAGACGCACACAAGGGCGCGGGAATGGGTGATCAATTTCTGCGACATATCGAACGCACAAGAATTCTGCTGCATCTCATCGATCCCTCCCCCGAGTTGACTCCTCCGGCGGAGGAGAGATTTTCGATCATCATGGCTGAGCTTGCTTCGTACAGCAAGGGTCTGCTACAAACCCCCATGATCGCGGTGATCACCAAAATGGATCTGCCGGAAAATCAGGTAGCGGCCAAGGAGTTGAGGCCGACTTTAGAGCAAAGAGGTCTCCCCGTACATGAGATTTCAGCGGTGACCGGCCATGGCGTGAAGCGCCTGTTGCGACACGCCGCGCAATTGTTGAAACAGACCGGTGAAGTGCCATGAAAGAGGCGGCGGCAAGAAAAGAAATATTTTCCTTTGTTAACCGCGTGGTCCTGAAGCTGGGTTCCAGTGTGGTCACAACACCGCAGGGCCTTGACCATGCGACGATAAAGGGAATCGCCGACGACGTCAGCCATTACAAGAATCTTGGAAAAGAGTTCATTATTGTGTCCTCAGGAGCTATAGCAGCGGGTGTAAGGCGCCTGAAACTACCCGAAGGGGCTCGGACCATACCCCAAAAACAGGCTGCAGCTTCCGTGGGACAGAGTCGGCTCATGGCCGCGTATGAGGCCGCGTTCGGGCGCCACGGGATACGTGTG
This sequence comes from uncultured delta proteobacterium, assembly GCA_963789265.1. Lineage (GTDB taxonomy): Bacteria > Desulfobacterota > Desulfomonilia > Desulfomonilales > Desulfomonilaceae > CAWBBA01. Next base: position 695,879 of record CAWBKB010000003.1, read on the forward strand.
GGCCAAATGCTCCTTACAAGAGATGATCTTTCCCACAGGCGGCGATATCTGAACGCGCGTAACACGTTGACGACGCTTCTTTCCTGGGGAGCGGTACCTATCATAAATGAGAACGATACGGTAATGGTTGAAGAGATCCGATTCGGTGACAATGATAATCTTTCAGCTCTCGTGGCAACTCTCGCCGATGCGGATCTGCTGTTGACCCTGACGGATATGGAAGGATTCATGGATTGCGATCCCCGCCTCAATCCGAACGCTTGCATCATTCCGCTCGTGGAAGAAATTACTCCCGAGATTAGAAGACTGGCGGGAGACACGGCATCAATGGTAGGACGTGGCGGAATGGCCTCCAAGTTGGATGCTGCCGCTAAAGTAAGAGTATCCGGCATCCCCATGATTATAGCTGGGGGAAAGATACCCAAAGTCATTCGACGAACAATGGAAGCCGAGAAGTGCGGCACTCTCATCATGCCTGCAAAGGAAAAAATTTCAGCCCGCAAGCACTGGATTCGCTACAATCTGGAACCCGAAGGGGCTCTCACCATAGACGCCGGCGCAACCAAGGCTATAACTTTGTTAGGCAAGAGCCTCCTCCCTATAGGTGTTACGGAAGTCAAAGGGCACTTCAGGCACGGAGCCGCAGTAACCGTCTGCAACCCGCAAGGAGATAAGGTCGCAATAGGGCTGGTCAATTACGCCTCAGATGAAATGAAAAAGATCATGGGGCGCCAAACCGCCGAAATCGACTGGATCCTGGGATACAGACGCAACGACGAGGCCGTTCATGCGGACAATCTTGTCCTCTTGGACAAGTGAGGCGGTAATCTTTCAGTTATGCCAGGGACTTGCATGGTCCTAGTCGCCGCGAGGAGTGAATGGTGGGACAGTCCCGCGAGGGCGCGAGACACTCTGTCCATTGTGGATGACGGGCAAACCCGCGTCCCGCGCGGGGCATCCCAACTGGGAAAGAGGCCCATCCAACGGATCAAATTGCACTCCTTACTATCTGGCTCGTGGCGCCGACTTTCCAGTCTGCGGTTTCTCATCTCAGATTTGGCGGACTGGAAAGTCCGCCCCACGGCACAATGACAGTCGTTTACCGCTCGTGACTGAAAGATTACGTGAGACAGGCTTTTTAATAGCAAACTACGTCAACTCCATTTTCAAACTTTTCCCCAGCGCAAGAGCCGCCTTCTCCAAGGTCTGTAGAGTCACAGAGACGTTAGCGGGGTCTAGAAGCCTATCGAGTACACTGCGGCTGGTGCGCATTTTTTCAGCCATCACGGATTTTGATAGTTTCGCCCGCCTCATTTCCACTTTGAACCCCTTTTTCCAAGCAAGCCGGCCGAATCACAACCTTGACATTTTTCAGGCGATGCATAAGTGAAAACCGACTCTGGAAACGGAAAAGGACCGACAATCAGAGAGGAGGACATAGAATGTTTCGATGGAGAATTGGCACTGATCCCACTTGGCGCGAACTGGATCGGCTTCAAAGGAGCATGGACGAATTATTCAATGCCGTGTCAGGGGCCAGGAGGCCATTAATGAACCCCTTGTGGCGCGAAACCCAGATCTTCCCGCACTTAAATGTAAGAGAATTGGACCACTCGTTCGTTGTGACCGCGGAGATCCCGGGAATGAAGACAGAAGACCTCGAGATCAAGATCGAAGGCGATACGCTCACATTAAAAGGCGAACGCAAGCCCCACGACAGTAGCGAAGAGGCAAGTTATCACCGCCGCGAAAGGGCCACCGGGGTTTTTCAGAGAAGCTTGACGCTTCCTAATAAAGTTGATGCCGAGAACGTCGATGCAACCTATAAGAACGGTATTCTTACAGTAACGCTGCAAAAGGAAAAGGCCGCGATGCCGAGGCAGATCGCTGTCAAAGCCGAATGAGCAATTGACTCTTTGCGTAAGGAGGAAAGCACATGGCGGACCAGGAGATTCAGGCCACGCAAAAACAGCAGGTAGCACCCCCTGAGGGAGAATTCACCAGAGAAGGCACGTACCTTTGTCCCGGCAGTGGATATTTACGACAACAGCACGGAACTGGTGCTTTTGGCCGACATGCCGGGAGTAGAGACAGGGGGAGTAGAGATTGACCTCAAAGACGACATTCTGACAATTTTGGGAAAGGTTCATGATGAAGGCGGTCAAGGGCAGCCGATTCTATCAGAGTACCGAGTAGGTAATTATTTTCGCACCTTTCGTCTCACGGAAGTCGTTGATCAGAGCAAAATAACTGCTGCCATGGCCGACGGTGTACTCAAGCTCACGATGCCTAAGGTTGAAAAAGCCGTTCCGCGTAAGATCCCGATTACTGTGAGTTGAGAGCCTTTGGATTTAGAAAGGGAGCTTGTCAGGTAGACAGCTCCCTATTTGTCCTCAAAGAAAGCTTCGCGGATCCAATAGGCCACTACGCGATCCTCGCTCAACTGCGTTACACAATTCTGTCGGCATTCAGAATTTAGTTAATGTCGACCTTGACAGGCCCCTGTCAATGCGGACATATTATTAGAAAAGAAAAGTGAGGGTTATCACATGCCAGTACGATCCATTGTGGTCGTCCCGCATGAGGCTTTGAGCAGCAAGGCAGCAGAGGTGGCCAATATTACCGAGCAAGTTAGAAGGCTCGCTCTTGATATGGCCGAGACTATGTACAAAGCCCCTGGTGTGGGGCTGGCCGCCAACCAGGTAGGTGAGTTGCTTCGGCTCATCGTGATCGACGCGCTCTATGCATACTCGGAGCCCAAGGAAAGAAAGAAGGAACCCCTTTTTGTGATCAATCCAACGATTAGCTCCTGCGAAGGCGAGGCATTGAGGGAAGAAGGCTGTCTGAGCGTTCCCGACTTCGACCTTGAGGTTACACGAGCGGCTTGCGTCAAGGTGGAGGGAGTAGACTTGGACGGGAAACCGTTGAAGATAGAGGCCGAAGGATTCCTCGCCCGAGTGCTGCAACATGAGATCGACCACCTTAACGGAACCACTCTCTTAGATCATGCTTCCCCGCTAAAACGGAACCTTTATCGAAGACGGCTCAAGAAGAAGGCCAGGAGGGATCATTGAATCTCAGGGTGGTCTTCATGGGATCTCCCGAATTCGCAGTTCCCACCTTGCATGAGCTGAATCGGCATTTTCGCGTTAGCGGCGTTGTCACTCAACCCGATAAACCCAAGGGTCGGGGACTGAGAACCGTCCCCGCCGCGGTGAAACTGACGGCCCTGGAATTAGGGTTGCCTGTAGTCCAGCCGACCGACTTTTCTTCTTCGGAACTTCGGGCTGCCCTTGAACAGTGGAAACCTGACGTGATAGTGGTTGCGGCCTACGGAAAGATTCTCCCGTCACGTATACTTTCCCTCCCCCCGATGGGATGCGTGAATCTGCACGCCTCACTTCTGCCCCGTCATCGAGGGGCCTCACCGATAAGCGCAGCCATACTTGCTGGTGACAAGGTCACCGGGGTTTGTACTATCCTCATGGATCATGGCATGGACACGGGAGATGTTCTTCTCCAAAAGCAAATTGTCATCCTCGAGGATGATACAACGGGAACCCTGCATGACAGATTAATGGTCGCGGGTGCCGATTTGGTGGTGGAGACTCTGAAACGTATGGCCGAACACCGTATTCAAGGCTCTCCGCAGAATGGTGGGAACGCAACTTATACGCGTCTTCTTTCAAAAGAAGACGGCCGGATACAATGGGACCGAGACGCAGTCTATCTCGCCCGTCTGGTCAGAGCTATGAATCCTTGGCCGGGAGCTTTCTTCGAACTCGAGGGCGAAACAATTAAAATCTGGGAAGCAGCGGCATTGGAGGGAACCCAAAAGGCGGGGTCTATTGTTGCCGTTAGGCCTGAAGGGATATTGGTGGGGACAGGTAAGGGGATGCTTCTATTGAGCCTTGTTCAGGCACCTGGAAGAAAACGTGTTACCGGGGGTGAGTTTGCACGCGGGCGGCATCTCCAACCGGGCGACGGTCTCAACGATTTCTAGAGTAATGCATACTGCGAAGCGAATTGCTCGTATCAACTTAGGTGAAGCTCGCGAACATCCGAAACTCTTTTGAGGAAGATCAAAGGGGATACAATATGAATCAGCTTAAAACGGTTTTACTTCTAACTTGTTTGGCTGCCCTTCTTGTGGTCATCGGGGGATACATAGGCGGAAGGAATGGTGCTACCATAGCCCTCGTAATCGCCCTGGTCATGAATTTTGGGAGCTACTGGTTCAGCGACAAAATCGTCTTGAGCATGTACAACGCCCAGGAAGTTAGCGAGGCGGATGCACCGGACCTTTTCCGTCTCGTAAGGCAGTTGACTCAGCAAGCCGGTTTGCCTATGCCGCGGGTCTACATTATTCCGGACGCTTCTCCTAATGCCTTTGCCACGGGCAGGAACCCATCTCACGCTGCTGTAGCTGTCACGGAGGGGATACTGAGGCTTCTCTCCTGGGACGAGCTCGCCGGTGTTATCGGTCATGAATTGGGACATGTGAAGAACAGGGACATACTTATTCAGACTGTCGCTGCCACAATCGGGGCCGCCATCACGTACTTGGCACAGTTCGGGTTCTTTTTCGGGGGAAGGTCGGACGATCGGGAAGGCGGTGGCTCGTTTGTCGGAATGCTCCTGATGATGATCCTTGCACCTCTGGCTGCGGCGATCATTCAGATGGCTATATCCCGATCGCGAGAGTACGAAGCCGATGAAACCGGGGCCCACATTTGCGGTCACCCCATGTGGCTGGCCGGTGCGCTGGACAAGTTGAGACGAGGCGTGGCAGCGGTTCCCATGAACGCGGAGCAGGCAACCGCTCACATGTTCATAGTAAAACCTTTTTCCGGTGAAGGGCTTGCCAACCTGTTCTCCACACATCCGCCCATCGAGGAGCGAATCGAGCGACTGGAGCACATGGCAGGAAATCGGTGAATGGATTTCCCGGGGGACTGCTCTGACCTGCGACTCTTTCTTCCTTGAACGGAGGGTAAGGGAATCCCTGCACAAGGCATTCCCATGCTGAAAATTCGCCGTGCAGTTTGTAAAGAGGTCCTCCACCCGAGGGACAGTGCTGCGGCAGCTCCCCTAATGAGATTTCTTTTGACCAGGACACGCGGAAAATCTTCAGTCGCCGGCGGACGGTACACGGCTGCTCGCGCGAGCCTTGCTCGTGAAATAGCTTTGCGTGTGCTCATGGATGCCGGGGCCGGCCACTTCGCGGAACATGCGTTGTCAAGCCGTTTGGATAGCGAATCGCCCGCGCCGGAAGAGCGGGCATTTGCCACGGAACTCGTTTATGGCGTTCTGAGGTGGAAAAAGCGACTGGATGCGGTGTTGCAACGTTGCGTGGACCGGCCCGGCAAGAAATTGGATCTTCTTCTGCGGGAAATCTTCCGGATCGCGTTCTATCAGATATTTATGCTGGATGGCGTCCCGGACCATGCGATCGTCGATCAGGCGGTCACTCAGGCGCGGCACCATTGCGGAAGCCATACGGCTCCGTTCGTCAACGCGGTTCTGAGAAACGCTCTGCGCAAGCGCGAAGACGTGGACCCATTGCCTCAAGGCGACCCTGACTCCCTTGCCGTGTATTACTCGCACCCTCCGTGGCTGGTCCGACGGTGGATAGATCTATTCGGTCCGGATGTAACGCGCAAGATCTTGATTCATAATAACTCCAGAGCCCCGGTCGAATTCCGCGTCAACACGGTGAAAGCCACTCGCGAAACGGTCGTGGATCTACTCGGACAAGCAGGCGTTGCACCGCAGAGCCTCCCGGACGCGCCGGACTGCCTGCGAGTGTCCGGATTGAGAGGGCCTGTGCGCTCTTTGCCCGGGTACCAGGAAGGCTTTTTCACCGTCCAAGCGCGCGCTTCCCAGATGATTGTCGGGCTGTTGGGCATCAGACCAGGAGATCGAATCCTGGATGCATGTGCCGCACCGGGGGGAAAGACCGCTCAATTAGCCGGATTAGGAGGCAAAAGGTGCCCTATCGTGGCCGTGGATATAGATGAGATCCGCGTCGAGGAGACGCGCTGGAATCTGCAACGTCTCGGCGTTCATTCCGTGGAACTACGCTGCGGTGACGCAAGCGAGCCGGAGTTCGTTTCGAGTCTTGGCCTCTTTGACCGGATATTACTTGACGCGCCTTGCAGCAATCTCGGGGTGCTTCGCCACAATCCGGAAGTCAAATACAGAGTGGAGCCGGAGGATGTCGAAAAAATTGCAGCACGGCAGCGAAAAATGCTGGACGCAACGGCGGCATGCCTGAAAAACGGTGGCATCCTGGTTTACTCTGTCTGCACCGTTACTACGGAAGAGACCGTGGATGTGGTGCGCAGTTTTCTGGATAACCACACGGGCTACACCGCTATTCGCATCAATCCGGCCGAGACCGCTATCCCAAAATTTGTGCACCCCGGCGGATTCTTCAGCACCTTCCCTCCTACCGACGACAATATGGTGGATGGTTTTTTCGCAGCGCGCATTGGCCGTCAATAAGAGCTTGTGGAAATTTAAGCGGGTGCGACACGGCGGATCGAAATTGGAGGCAGTAATGTCACTCAGAGCGGTTGCCGAAAATGATGTCCATTGGCGATCTGACAGCAATGCGCCATCAAACAAGTGACAATCTTAGACTGGATATAGTGGGGCAGGCATCCTGCCTGCCATTCGTCACCCCGGACTTCGATCCGGGGTCCAGTCTGGATGCTCGCGTACACGAGCATGACGACAGGCAATCCCGCCGGGGCGAGACTGTCCCACTAAAACACGGTGTCACTTGTTTGAAGCGAATCGGTATGACGGCGAGAGTGGCCACTCTCGCCGTGGGGACCTCTTCCGCCCTCGATTCCATCGAAAACTACCGGATTGGCAACGCGCACGCGTTGACAGGAAGTCTAGAATAGCCGGCTCCGTTGACAGCACTCGCGAAAAAATTTCGCACAAACTCAAATTGGAGAGGAGAGTGCGAAGAAATTGCTCACCCATGAGGTCTCCTGCGGTATCTCTAAGTCTTGGTTATGTCGTAACATTAGGCACTTATAAAGCTGGCATACCGGTTGCAGAATAAAAGAGCGAACAACGACTCCTAACCATACCCTCTTAGCAATCCTCCTACTTAGGATTGCTTTTTTTTTTGCCAATTTTCCGCGCTACCACAGTTAAAACTCCGTAGTTGCTCACCAGCTTCGACCACTGGGCCAAAAGAACACCCACAGCTAAATCGATGACATCTAATGCCACATCCGACAGCGTCAGCGACCGGCGAATCTCCGTCAGCCACGCCCTCGCGTTTCCCCGGATCTGTCTGTTTCTAAGTAGCGCTACCGACTTGTTTTGATAACGGCTGCAATCAGTTGCTCTTCTGCTAAGCCGTTGAAGTCCGTAGCGTACCAGGCCAAACGGATAAGCTGTATAGAGTGCGTCACTGTGAAACACGGCTCGTGGCTCCATCTGGTATCGCTCCAGGTAAGTTTGCACAGCTCGTGGTGTGAACAGCCAGAGGTGCCTCGGGACGTCTTCGGTGCAACAGCGCCTCATGCCCGGCGCGCCGAAATTTGGCACAACGAAGACAAACAACCCGTCAACAGCGAGGAGCTGCGAGACCCTTTCGAAAAAGGCCGAAGGCGTTCGCACGTGTTCCAGCAGCGCCCATGCAGTGATTGCATCATAACGGCCTTTCTGAAGATCCATAGTTAGAAAGTCGCCGACTCTGATCGGAACTGAGTAAGAGGTCCCCCAGTTCAAGAGATCCACCCCCTCGACCTGCCACCCCTGTTTTGACGCATAATTGATGAAGTCACCTCGACCGCAGCCGATGTCGAGCAATTTTTGACCGTGTCCGGAAGGGAGGTACGTCATCATCTTGTCGTACAGGTTGGTTAGATCCGTTTTGTCTCTGAGGTAGTCACTTGGATAAAGCAATGGGATCGATTTTGCGACGGGCATAGGATTAACGAATGCCATGCCGCATTTGCACTCCACCAGGTGAAACTCCTGCCGAGTGATCGGGTCGATTTTCGAATAGAGCAGATCCTGATCGCTTGACCCGCAGAGGTCACAAGGAACATATTCAGTCAGAATGGTATCAAAGGCCATGACTTCACGTGGTGGCGCGAGATTCCGTGCGCCTGTCTGTAGACTTTCGAGGTGTGTTTGTTTCAATCTCAATGTTTCACCCTATAACACTCCCATTCCGAAAAATAAATGCGGTCAAGGTTCGAGCATTACCAGGCGCGGGCAAGAGCCTTTTCCCCAAACAAAATATCTCAGGATGCGCGCACCGGGCGGCTTACACGGTTCCATCCCACCCTTGGTTTAAAGATGGGGCAGCCGCCTCCGAACAGTCAGCCTCATTCCAAAAATGTTTTCACAAGATTGTTGCGTTTTCAAAATGCTTCTAATAGGATTTTTGCCGAGGCTTGGCAAGCGGGCTGTCATAGTCCGGCTGGAAGTTTGGAGTTCAGTTTGGCTCCGATCGCTCGTTGCAGCGTCATGCCGAATGAAAAACTGAAGTCATGAACGCGGCCGGACCAAGGGGGCAAGGAGATCGAGAATGGAACTTACTGAAGCTCTGGTAAGTGGGACCCGTGACGAAATAATTGAGATCACCCTCTCGGGAGATGAGGATGAATGGAGTGAAATCGCAGCAGTGCTCAAAGAGTCTGATTCAGACCTGGCGACGGAATTGGGTCTGAAAATCAGAGAAGCACTTCGGAATGCCGGCCAGTAGTAGGCCCTGCCGAAACGCTCATCGGCTCGAACCGCTACAGATGCAGAATCGGTCGCATCAGACGAATCGAGGAGCCAGAAATGCCGGCTAGCCCTGCGGGGTCCCAGTCGACCGACACTCGACAACATGCGCCTCGGACCCGGAACTCTGGGGCTTGCGCGCTTCTGAATCCTGATCTGAATGAAAGACCCCTGAAGACATGAGCTTCTCAACAACCTCGCCTGCCCTGTAAGAACTTCTTACTAAAGGCCCGGCAAAAACTTCCGTCATTCCAGCAGCTACTGCCAGCTCTTTTAGGTCTTCAAACTCTTCGGGCGGGACAAATCGGCGGACCGGATGATGGTAAACTGTGGGCTGAAGATATTGTCCGATCGTCAACACCACGCATCGTACTTCGACCAAATCCCTCACAACGGCCATTATCTCTTCTCGGGTTTCACCTACACCAACCATTATGCCCGATTTGGTCACTGTGCTCTCTCCCCACTGACCAACGCGCCTGAGCAATTCCAAGGACCTCTCGTATGATGATCCTTGCCGCAATATGGGGTAGAGCCGCGGTACACGTCTCCAGGTTGTGCCCTATGACGTCCGGCCTGGAGTCGATAACAGTCCGCAGAGCCTCCTCCGAACCCATAAAGTCCGGGATCAGTACTTCAACCGTAGTGCGGTTTGAGAACTTCCGGATAGCGAGCACGGTTTCTGAGAATACTGAAGAGCCGCCGTCGGGTAGGTCATCCCTTGTCACTGAGGTTACCACCACGTGACGAAGAGCAAGGGATGCGACTGAACCGGCCACAAGCTCCGGTTCACCTTCGCTCAGAGCGGCGGGTTTTCCGTGCGTTACCGCGCAAAAACCGCAATTTCGAGTGCATTTGTCACCGAGTATAAGGAATGTCGCGGCCCCTCTAGCGGCGCATTCGCCCTCATTGGGACAGCGAGCTTCTCGACAAACGGTATGAAGCCCTTTGCCGTACGTTTTGCTGCGCATACCGGCCACCACGGCCGCGCTGGGCAACGAGCTTTTAATCCAAGGCGGAAATCGGCGCGTAGGCATTTTCATAAGTATCCTCAAGCGCGCAATAGCTCACCCCTGTACACCGGACTCAAAGGGTCGATGCTCTTGGACCGCAACCGGGCCATCCATCGCGCCGTTGCGTCACTTCGCACTGCTGCGCTCAAAAGGTCACGTTTCATTTCGGTGCACAAGTGCCGGATGAACCGGCGCGTATTTGCGAGAAAAGCAACGGATGGAGACCCGTGGGATATATCTGAGCAACAATTAGCCGATTAGCGCCGATCCCCTCTATTTGAGCCTCAAAAAAATGAAGACCGTCTCCGGTAAGGTATCAAGGGGGGGGAGTCATGATACAAATGGAAGACGGCCTTTCGTCCTTAAAAATATCTCTGGTCCGTACAAAAGTCAACCCCTACGAACCGAAAAAGACGTAGGGGTGTTGGATGACTCCCGGGGCCGCACGATACCATAGCCGGTTGGAGACAGGATAGATTATAATAAGGCGTTGTCAACTTATAAAGTTCGATATCTTTTGGGTAGTAAAAATACCTAATCGCGCGGAACCGCAGACATGGCCGTGGAACACTACCTGCTTCGTAGCGCAAATCTAATGGTCATGGGAGTGAAAAATTGTCATTATGAGTCCCGCGTGCCGCCGGGAAGTAGGATGACCACCGAACCGGCCTCCTATCGGACATTACTTCCTTCCGCGAGACCCGGACTCTGCAATGACAATATTTTGCCGCCGGTAACCGAAGGACGGACGGCGCACTAACCATTCAGTTGCGTGGGGTAGGCCTTCCGAAACTGTCTCAAAACCGTTCGATGCACGAAATTCGTAGCACGATGCTCCCTTTTCCCGGCAATGAATTACCGGGCTACTATCTGCGGTCCCTCCGGGACGCTTGCATCTAAGCCCCATCGGGGCGATAGAAAGTAGACCGGCGCTTCAGCGCCGGGCTGACATCGTGGCGCGATGCCGGGGATCAAAATAGTTTTGAGACACTTTCTTCCAGCCTGCCTGGGAAAGTCCTGTTCAATGGCGGGCTAGAAAGCTCACCCCACGAAGTCACCGGCAAATTCCGGCTGTAACTGAATGCGTGCCGGCAACTTCAAATGTTCGTTGTGATCCGCCATTCATTAAGGTATCATAATTGGTCCTCCATTTTGGGAGGTTGAACGGGGAGCGTCCGGCGTTAGTAACAGACTCTCACCGCGGCCTCCAGTACGACAAGAATGTTTTTTCCGGTTTTCGGCTCTGACAAGTGCACCGGCTGACCAGAAAGGGGTTTGGTAATGGCGGATTCGTTTTCAATAGGGGTCATTCCTGGAGACGGCACCGGTCCTGAAGTAGTGCGGGAAGGGAAGAAGGTTCTCTCGACAGCTTCATCTCTTTACGGGTTCAAGCTGAACTTCGTCGAATTCGATCTCGGCGGGCGGCGCTACCTGGAGACTGGCGAGACTCTTCCAGCTTCGGTCCTCGAGGAACTGAAGAAAGTGGATGCCATTTATCTAGGAGCAATAGGACACCCCGACGTGCCACCGGGCATTCTGGAAAAGGGCATTTTGCTCAGGCTTCGATTTGAGTTGGACCAGTACGTGAATCTCAGGCCCGTGAAACTGTATCCATACGTGGACTCCCCTCTCAAGGACAAGGGGCCGAACCAGATCGACTTCGTTGTGGTCCGAGAAAATACCGAAGGCTTTTACGTGGGCTCCGGCGGATTCTTCAAGAAGGGGACCCCAGACGAACTGGCGATACAAGAGTCCATAAACACTCGAAAAGGGATTGAGCGCTTGGTCCGTTATTCGTTCGAGGCAACGCGTGCGAGGGGAAAACGGAAAAAGCTCACCCTTTGTGGCAAAACCAATGTGCTTACCTATGCCTGGGACCTGTGGCAAAGGATTTTTGAGGAAGTGGCCGGAGAATACCCCGACATCTCGACAGATTACGCCCACGTAGACGCTATCTGCATGTGGATGGTCAAGAAACCCTGAATGGTTTGATGTGATCGCTACGGACAACATGTTTGGCGACATCATTAGCGATCTTGGTGCCATGATACAGGGTGGCATGGGCATATCCGCAGGGGGGAATATCAATCCTGAGGGTGTTTCCATGTTCGAGCCTATCGGAGGCTCAGCCCCGAAATATACCGGACAAAACGTTATAAATCCCCTGGCCGGCATATTGGCCGGGGCTCTGATGTTGCAGACTTTGGGTCGAGCCACCGCGGCCAAAGCCGTAGAAGACGCGGTCGTGAAGACCCTTCCGAATCTCAGGAGCTTGGCGGCAGGCGGCATGGGGTACTCGACTTCTGAGGTGGGAGACATGGTGGTCCGCCATCTGGGGGGGCCTATAAACCGGTGATGCATGTTGTATAGGCAACTTTCACTCCAAATGGTTATATTGTCTTCATGGGAGTGAAGCTTGGCCTTACAGGATTAGGACAGAGAACTTCTTCCGGGGTCCCTTGGCGTTTCTTTTCAAAGATTATTGATTCTCAAGTAACCTTGCTTAGTGCTGTCTTGCGACAGTGTCCGATAAGGTCCCGATGTCTGACGATCTGATTCCGAAATTGAGAGTGCTTCCTCTAGGGGGACTGGGAGAAATCGGCCTGAACATGATGGTCGTCGCTCTGGGCAAAGAGGCATTCATCATTGATACGGGATTAATGTTCCCCGACGAATCCATGCCGGGCGTGGACATTGTCATCCCCGACCTGGAAGCCGTGATCAGGCGAGATTGGAACATCCGGGGGATTGTTCTCACCCACGGTCATGAGGACCATATTGGCGCGCTCCCCTACGTTCTGAAAAAAATCCCTGCTCCTGTTTATGCCACAGGGCTAACAATGGGACTGATTGAGAGCAAACTTGACGAATTCGGTCTCATGGGTAGCGGTCCTAGACACATAGTCTCAGCGGACAGCGTCATACATCTGGGGCCGTTTAAGATAGGTTTCTTCGCAATGTGCCACTCGGTGGCGGATGGCGTGGGCTTGGCCGTTACTACACCTGCGGGTGTGATCATTCACTCCGGCGACTTCAAACTGGATCCCACCCCGATAGACGGACGACTGTGCGATCTGGAGAAGATCGCACAGTATGCGCGCGACGGCGTGCTGGCACTATTCTCGGACAGCACCAATGTGGAAAGGACGGGGAGCACTCTGTCGGAAAGCATGATCCGTCCGGCCTTCGAGACCATTTTCAGGGAGGCAGGGGGCCGGATACTCATCGCGACTTTCTCCTCAAACATCCACCGTATTCAGCAGGTGCTGCAGCTTGCGCAAGAATTCGGTCGCAAGGTAGTTCTCGTCGGACGGTCAATGGAAGCCAACGCCAAGATTGCAGCGGACCGTGGGTATCTTGATATTCCCAACGGAATACTGGTGGACATGAAGGATGTGGAGAGCCTGCCGGACGAGAAAGTCACTGTTCTCTCCACCGGCTCTCAGGGGGAACCTATGTCCGCCCTCGCCCTGATGGCCTTTGACCGCCACAAGTACCTGAAGGTCAAACCGGGCGACGTGGTAGTGCTTTCATCTAGGTTCATTCCCGGGAATGAGAGAGCCATCACGCACATCATCAATGAATTTTCCAGGCGGGGCGCTCGTGTGATGTACGAGAAAGTATCCGACGTCCACGTATCCGGGCATGCTAGTGAAGAAGAATTACGTTATCTTATACGCCTGGTTCATCCAAAGTGTTTCATACCGATTCACGGCGAGTACAGGCACCTGTTGCGGCACGCACATATTGCAATTGAAGAAGGTATACCAGCCGAACGGGTCCTCGTAGCGCAGGACGGAGATCTCGTAGAGATTACACTCGAAGGTGCGCGGGTGATTGAACAGCTCGAAGTGGGCCGTGTCTTTGTGCATGGGAAAGGCGTGGGGGATATAGGGCACGATGTTCTACGGGATCGGCGTACTCTTTCCGAGGTGGGTCTCGTTACGGTCGTGTTAGCAGTCAACAAAGAGACTGGAGCGATGATTGCGGGCCCGGAGATTCATTCGCGCGGTGTTACTTTCGATGAAGTGGAACCGGAATTGCTTGAAGGAGTTCGTATTGAGATCGAAGTGAGGTTAGCCGAGTTGAATCCCAGCACTCCCGAAGACTGGAAAAATTCAAAAGAGCAGATCCGACTTGCTGCTCGGAGACACATAAATAGAATTCTGGGCCGCAAACCGCTTGTTCAGACCATCGTCCTCGAGGTCTAATTCCCAGTGCAATTTCTCAATTCTTGCAAGTGAAAACCGGCCCGCCGTCACGGAAAGATGGGGGCGGGTCTAAAATCCACTCATACCCTTTGGTTTAAAGTTTTGTAAAATTGGTGAGCCACGGGCTGCCAGTTGTCTTTCTCAGCGCAGAACCGCGATTTCGCCTCGGCATCGCGAGCCGAGGTGCAGACGCAAAAAAAACCCCCACCTCTACGGCCGGGGGCCTTTTTTGCAGCTTGTCTCTCAACAGTCTTTCTCAAGCGAAGACTTTACCTTTATATTACCAGGTCAGCGCTCGACTCAAATAGAGCCCAAGTAGAGAACCCTAGCCGTCACCTCACCAGCAGAAATGTGGACAGGGTTTGGGCTTAGAAGGCACCGGTGTCCACGTCACTTTTTCGGTACGAACATACTTTTGCTTGGAAAGTACGCCGCAAGTCCATGAACCCTCCCAACTTACAAGGGGCGCGCACGGAGAGCAACTGACTGGGCATGCTCCTTTGGCTTTTCCAGTGCAAAAAGGTATCACCCTGGGTTTCTCCATTACTTTCGGTATGACTTCTGTGATGGGTGCCGGTGGCTTAGGCTTACATACGGGTGGCTTACACACGGGCTTGTAGCACCCCGCCATAGCAGTCCCCATGGCAGCCAGCGCAAATGCAAGAAACTAACAGCAAGATCAACCACTTCTTCATCCTAAACCCTCCTAAAATCAAGCATTCTCTACTGCAAACCCTGCTATTCCAAGGTATTGCCTACCGTAGCACGCCTCTCTCGCGGTTGTCAAGCGAAATTGCGAGGAAGCGGATGGGCGGCGAAAAAACGCCGAGGTTCGCCGCGTTGGCGTAGGATTCACTAGCAGCCACTCCTCCTACACACGTGAGTAATGGGTAGACCAATTCTCTGTACAATGCAAGACAAATCGTGCCGGTGATTTAATCTTTCCTTACGTTGGGGAATGTCGCCCTTGGAGGAGCTACTTCATTGGCCTCGGCCGGGCCTGTGTTCGCTTACGGCGATTGGGGCTACCCAAATTCTGCACCGAGCAATGTCAGTATTGGCGCCGCGTGTATACTATGGGTTGCCGCGCTCGACTCTTTATAGTTCGGTGTGTGAAGAAAACGGCCATCCCGGAGCATATCAGTCCACAAGTTATCGCAATTGCCAGAAGATGGTTGCTTATGGCCGACTCTGCACCCATGCCGCGCAGGATTACATATAGGACTATGAGCCCGACCGCGACACAGACGATTGAAAAATAAAGATGGCCCAAAAAAATCTTCAGGAGCTCCATTATCTCCGCCCATTGACTGTTATCCAATGCTATTTTTGTTTACACGGCCTTTTGTGTCAAGCCTGACTAACCGTTCAAGCCCATAGGCTGGTGCACGAATTTCCTTCTCGGATGGAAAGGGGCTTGAGAAGCACTGCCTTTTTGTAGTAGGAATTTTCAAGGTCCCGCGTCGCCAATCCTGACTGACAGGAGGCGAAAACTTTTGATGGAGCAAATAGTGGAGCAAATGCCTTTTTATGATGAAAACGACGATGGGCTTCACGTCCCTTTGCTTGATCTCGATCCTATACACCGGCCTATCGAAACGCAGCTAAGAGAGGCTATCACCCGCGTTCTAAACAGCAATCGCTTTGTAGGCGGTCCTGAGGTCGAAAATTTTGAGCATGAGATCGCAGCCTATTGCGGCGCAGATTATGCCGTAGGCGTCTCATCGGGAACCGACGCGCTCCTCGCGTCTCTCATGGCTTTTGACATCGGCTTCGGAGACGAGGTGATCGTACCGAGTTTCACCTTTTTCGCGACAGCCGGCTCTGTTCACAGACTGGGGGCGAGAATAGTCTTCTGCGACATTGAACCTGAAACGTTTAACCTCGACCCAAACAGACTTGATGAGCTGATCACACCCCGGACCAAGGCAGTAGTCCCTGTTCATCTCTTTGGTCTGTGTTCGAACATGGACGCAATTATGCAAATTTGTCGCGGCTGCGGCCTCAAGGTGATCGAGGACGCGGCCCAAGCCATAGGGGCTACATATCGTGGTAAGATGGCCGGCGTGATGGGGGATACCGGATGCTTCTCCTTCTTTCCCTCAAAGAACCTGGGCGGCATTGGCGATGGCGGCCTCATCCTGACTCAGGATCGAGATCTTGCAGAAAAACTGCGCAGACTCCGCGACCATGGGGCAGAGCAGAGATACTACCACTCAATTGCAGGCGGTAACTTTCGGTTGGATGCAATTCAGGCCGCAGCCTTGAGAGTGAAACTCCCATGCCTTGAAGAATGGCATCAGCAGAGGAGGGACAATGCCAGGGCCTATTCCGAAGCCTTTTCCGACCTTGAAAAGAATGAATTGATCGGTCTTCCTCACGAAGTCCACGATCAAAGACATGTGTTCAACCAATTCGTGATAAGAGTTTCGCACCGCGATGAGCTCAAGGACTACTTGAAGTCGCACTTTATAGATATTGGCATCTACTACCCTGTCCCTCTGCATTTGCAGAATTGCTTCGCCGCGCTGGGGTATGGATTGGGCAGCATGCCTGAAAGTGAGAAAGCGTCCCGGGAAGTGTTGGCTCTCCCCGTCTTTCCCGGCCTGACGATTGCCCAGAGGAACAAGGTTATTCATTATGTAAGAAAGTTTCTTTTGAGAAGACCGCGCGCGAAGACTGAGTAACCGGTCGATGCCCCACGGAGAGAAACGTCCTATGGAGACTGGGGCGGGAAGCCTGCTTTGACTCTCGCGCCAAAACCACCATCAACCTCGTCCGGCGACAATTAGGTTCACAGGGATGAACAGAGTAAGAAGGCGGCCGTGACAATCGAGATACGGAATCGTTTTAGTCATGAGATAATTCTGAAAGGCGAAGCAAACTCTCTAAACGCGCTTCTCCGTGCCGTCCTCAAGCCGGGAACCAGCCTTTCCGGAGCCAACTTCGCCGGCGCGAACCTTGTCGGGGCCACATTTACAAAGATCGATCTTTCCGCTTCCAATCTCTCCGGCGCGAATTTAACCAAGGCCGATCTTTCTAAGGCTCGCCTGGCTTCCACTAATTTGACACGCGTTATCCTCACGGGTGCGATCTTGGCGGGGGCGGACCTGACCGAAGCCAATTTGACCGGTGCAGAACTGATTTTAGCGGACCTAGTAGAAGCCTCGCTGGTAAATGCGGATCTTTATTGGACGAACCTGACCGGCGCCAATCTGACCCGCGCGGACCTTTCTCAGACCAACCTGGCAAAAAGCAATCTTACAATGGCGAATCTCACGGGAGCAGACATGTTTTGGGCCGATCTCGCGGGCTCAAATCTTACTATGGCAAATCTCAACAGGGCCGTTTTGACCGTGGCAAATCTATCCAGGGCAAATCTGACAATGGCTGACCTGTCGGGTGCCACTCTTGCGGGGGCGGATCTTGGGGGCGCGGACCTCACTGAAGCGATTTTGATCGGCACAGACCTCACCGAAGCAAACCTGCGCGGCGCCAATCTGAACGGGACTAATCTCACCGGAACCGATTTGGGTAAGGCCAAGCGATAATCTAGATCTCACCTCGCTCAAAATACTCTGAATCAAAAGCGCCCCTTCCGCTAGGCAGAGTATGCTTGAGCGGTATTCATATAAGAAGCTAGAGCACTCATGGCATGTTCAGAGGTAAAACTTTTTCGCATCAATTGGTACGGGGGCATCAGCCTAATCGGTAAATTAGTTGATCAGAAAAAACTGGAAAACTCGAGCAAAACGACTCCACCGACTGTCCAAGATCGGATATCAACGGCCCACGAGACGGACTCTGTTGTCGAACCCGAAAGATTTTGATCGTCGGTTCTCACTCTCAACCAATTCCATTTTGCAAATCCACCAATCTGGACGTCACCTCTGAGCTTAATCCGATAGTCTGCCAAGGTCTCCACAAAAGAACTATTAGAATTGACGCGGAAATCCCCGAACTCAGCATAACCGAGCCGATCCCAAAAATGATATCTTAGCTGGCCACGCACTAACGGCGAGTACAATAATCGAACGAGGAGCGAACCTACAAGGAAAGGCTGCTTAATCTGGGCTCCGACAAGTGCCATATATGAATTGAGGATGTAGTCGTCACTCGTGTGATCACTGTAGTCGACCCTTGTACTTGTATGATCCCATCGCACGCCGGCCAGAAAGTCAATCGGACCCGAGACGCGGCCTTCTACCAAGCCGTCTACAAACCACCAGTCATAGGACGGTATGTTAAAGTCGAACGAACGAGAGAGAGGAGTTGTATACCAGGTTCCAGAGGTCTGCCCAGGGAAGAAGACACCTCCCGAAACAAGGAGACCAAGACCCTGATCGAGAGGGACTTCTTCCGTGGCCTCCAGCCAAAAGCCTTTGAGCGACCAGGGCGCTGTTCCTGTAGAGGTTCGACGCTGAAGTGCCCAGGTACTGTCTCGGGGGTGGTCTAGCCACCCAAAGTACATGGACGGCATACTCAGCAAACCCGGCCCAGTGCAGGCTCGGCAAGATGTCCCGGTGGGATAGAGCAACGGAAAGTGGCCAAGTCCTAGGGCTGTGCCGTCGCCGACGAAACCTTGTGCCACCGGCCCCACACACAGGCCCCACCACACCACCAGAGATACGAAGACAAAACGGAACTTACTCACCAAGACCTCCCATTGATGCCCGCAACGGAGCCCACACCTTTCAATCCGGATGTCAGCGTTTCATCTCAATTTTTACTGTCTGGAATTGTTATATGTTGTTTACTGGAGATTTGTCGTCGTGACAACATTTATTCTACCTGAGCTGGAAATCTACAGTAACCAGTTTAAATGGCTCCACAGTCTCCGATGCCGTTTATTCTTGATTCAGTAAAGTAGGTGGAATAATAATATCTGCCAGAATGGAGTTCAGTGCTCTAGCCGCAGATGATTCCGTTTGTCCTAACCGAAGGGGTATCGAATTGTATTAAGACAACTCTACCAGGGCCAGGGAGGTGATTTCATGGAAAAGATCTGGCAAAAACAGTACGTTAAGAGAGTGCCGAAGACGATCCAGTTCGACGAGACCACCTTACCGGAAGCACTCACCAGGACCGCTTCCAGATTCCCGGACAACCCCGCACTTATTTTCCGTGGAACGACAGTAACCTATCGCGAACTGGAAGACATGGCCTCCCGATTCGCTGGGGCATTGTCAGCCATGGGTCTTAAGCGGGGCGGAAAAGTTTCTCTCATTATGCCTAACCTCATTCAGGCCGTTGTGGCCATTTACGGCACACTTCGAGCCGGCGGCATTGTGGTGACCCACAACCCTCGAAATGATGACATGCAGTTCGAATTCCAGATGAACAACGCTGGTTCTGAGATGGTTGTATGCTTGGACGTTCTTGTACCTAGGATTATTAACATTAGAAAACGGACTGGTGTTAAGAAGATCATTTCCTGCCATATTCGCGACTATCTCCCATTTCTTGCAAAAAAGCTCTTTCCCTTGGTGAAGAAAGAGCTACATCTAAAGACTCCGACAGGGGGGGATGTCTTCGAGTTTACAGAAACTCATGGACAGTAATAAGCCTTCTTCCCAACCGGCTCACGCACGGATGGATGACACGGCCTTTATTCTTTACACCAGCGCCACCACCGGTAAGGCAAAGGGAGTGGAGCTGACCCATGGCAATGCTTCGATAAATGTGCAGCAACTCCGTTGCTGGTTTCCCGGCTTCGTAGACGGACATGAGACAGTGGTTGCGTGTCTGCCTTTCTTCCATGTCTTCGGGCTTACTTGTGCACTAAATACTGGCATTTTCTACGGTTATGCAGTGATTCTCGTTCCGCTTCCCGAACCGAAAAGCATTCTTGAAGCCATCCACACTTACAAGGCAACCTATGTTCCTGCTCTTCCCAGTTGGTACACGGGCATGATAAACGATCCCAGCTTAAAGAAATATGATCTCAGATCCCTTAAAGGGTGCTTTTCCGGCGCGTCTCCACTGCCGCGCGAGATCATACGCTCATTCGAGAAACTGACAGGAGCCCAGATTTGTGAGGGATACGGCCTCACCGAATGCTCGCCGGTCAGCCATATCAATCCATTTGGCGGAAAGACAAAGCCGGGGACAATAGGTCTTCCGCTCCCAAACACCGATGCAAAAATCGTGGATGTGGACGACCACACTATAGAAATTGCCACTCCCGGCGAGCCGGGCGAGTTGTGTGTAAGAGGGCCGCAAGTCATGAAGGGGTACATTAACCTCCCTGAAGCGACTCAAGCTACAATTAAAGATGGATGGCTTCTTACAGGTGACATTGTAACCGTTGACGAAGAGGGTTTCTTCACCGTGGTTAACCGCAAAGTGGAGATGATTGTTTCCGGCGGACAGAAGATTTTTCCACGAGAACTGGATGAAGTGCTCTACTCGCACCCGAAGGTCCTCGACGCCTGTGCTATCGGAGTCCCCGACGCGGACCGAGGCCAAGTCATAAAGGCCTTTGTGGTATTGAAGAAAGGCGAAAAAGCCACTCCTCAAGAAATCGTTGACTATTGCCGCAAAAAATTGCCCCCGCTCAAGACTCCTCGATTCGTGATATTCTTGAGCGAGCTTCCGCGGACCCCCGTAGGAAAAGTTTTGCGGAGAGAACTAAAGAGACTGCATCTTGTGCAGTCTGCCGCGATCCAGCCGAAGCATACACATTTGGAGTAAAAATGAATCTGTTTGTTGTCGATGAGGAAAAATGCCAACGAGATGGCTTCTGCGTAGCAGAGTGCCCCGGCGGACTAATTGAAATCAAAGAAGAAGGGGCTTTCCCATCGCCCATCGCAGGAGCGCAGGAATTGTGCATAGACTGCGGCCATTGTGTGGCAGTTTGTCCCGCCGCCGCGTTATCTCACAGGAGCATGACGCCGAAAGATTGCCCGTCAGTCCAAAGACAACTTTTCCTGGGCCCGGAGCATGCCGAGCATTTTTTGCGGGCGAGACGGTCCATTCGGAACTATAAAAACAAACCCGTAGATCGAGCCATTCTGACTCGACTGATTGAAATTGCGCGATTTGCGCCATCAGCCCACAACTTGCAGCCCGTGAACTGGCTTGTGATCGAAGACGAGACAGAGGTCAGACGACTTGGTGGGCTTGTAATTGACTGGATGAGGCTGATGATAGGAGAACACCCTGAAGTGGCGGAGCCCATGCACTTCAACAGAGTAGTTGAAGCATGGGAACGGGGACGAGACAGGATTCTTCGTGGTGCTCCGCACCTCATTGTGGCGCACGGTCCTCAGTCAATGCCGATAGTGCAGTCAGCCTGTATCATCGCCCTAACATATATGGATCTGGCGGCTCCCCCTTTCGGTCTTGGGACGTGCTGGGCAGGCTACTTCAATGCAGCCGCCACGTCTTACCCTCCTATGCAAGAGGCATTGGCTCTTCCGGAGAACCACCAATGCTATGGCGCCTTGATGGTGGGATACCCAAAATATCAGTACCAAAGGCTTCCCTTGAGAAAAGAACCAAGCATCTCTTGGAGATGATGTAATGGCTGGCCCTTGGTCAGCTCGCATGGGATGTGGTGAATCCCGCTTCCAGCGGAATGAACCGCATCGCTCGCGCTCCGAAACGGCCGAAACAAGTGAGTTGATTCATTGTGAAAACAAAAGGCTCAGAGCAGGCGAGCAGGACAGCATTCGACCACCCGCTCACCGGCCTTAAAGCCCTTTTCCGCGCAGGATGCGGTTCCCCCGCGTCTAGCGGGGTTCACCACATCCTGCGAGCTAAGTACAGGTTTTCATAAATTCGGTCACGTATCTTCACGGTGGAGATTGCTTCGTCGTTTCATTCCTCGCAATGACATTTCTACTATCTGTCATTGCGAGCGCAGCGAAGCAATCTTCTTCCGTAACCGGTTCTTAACGAGACCGTATCCTGGTACCGTAGCCGCCATTCCCGAGTACGCGGGAATCCAGTAGGACCGGCCTCCGTGCCGGTTTTTCGCGAAACGCCGGCAGGGACGCCAGCGCTACCGTGCAGTTGGCACCGTAATTATGAAATTCTGTACTAAGCTTAGAGAATCACCCCGACAAGACCGCAATGGGCCGTATCGAGAAGAGATTCGATTTCCTCGGGTATCACTTCAGTCCGCAAGTACTGTCCCTCGCGCAGAAGACCATCGACAATTTCGTCGAAAAAGCGCTCCGGCTTTATGAGCAAGAGTCGCCCCATCGAAGGATGAAGCGGCTTGGAGAGTACAGGCCATAGGTGGGCAGGGTGGGCTCTGAGCGTCAGAAGGACCCGTGGTCTCATCACGGACTGACCACAAAAGACACTCCACCCCCCGGAGCGAAAGTAAGGTCCTCCGCACTGTCAACTCTAACGGTGTCCGCGGTGCCGGGTGAGCCTGAACCCGAACTGCCGAACAGGACGCTAGTGTGCCCCGATTGTCCGGAAATGGTCGGGGTAGGGGGAACGACGGGCCTAAACCGGAAAAAGATGGTCGCGTGCGTGGTCAAAAGGACAGCGGGGATGGCAACGGGGGGTCCGGTGTATCCACACCAGTATATGGTTACGGACGATGCCGAGGTGATGACCACGGGGGGATTATCTACTGAGTTGAACGTGAAGGGAATGATGGTGGTCCGCTTCACAGTGTACCCGGGAAGGATGCAGCCCTGGCTACCGCGGGCCAACACCGCTGAGGAAGGCTGGTGCCAATCCCTCTTCACCGGCTGGACCAACATATAACGGAGACTACGGGGACTCTTGAAAATGGGCTCTGGTGTGGTAAAAGGGCTCTCACCCCTGAAGATATTCTCAAATTGGAATCCTATATTGACGAATCCTCCCACTTCCTGGTACGTGTCATTCACCTTGTCGTGCCCCACCTTATACCGGAGGACGAACATTGCGTCCCGTGACCAGAGTTCCGCACCCCCGTTCCAGCCGTACACGCTGTTCCCGATATCAAACTTGTACCCGGTGGCGCTCAGACGGAGATCAGGACCGCCATTCCAAAGCTCATGCGAATATCCTGCCTGAAAATCAAAGTTTGATGGACCGTACCTGAATGCGTTGATAATCACATTGCTGTTGAAGAGCTGCCCGTACCAGTTGAAATTGAAATCGAGCGCGTCACTACCCATCAGCGCGGCCATTTCAAACCCGAGCCCCCCGGATGAATACCAGGTTCCACCCAAACGGGAGGTATCGTAAAAACCGTTTACGCCAAGGAGAGTGTCGCGTCTCAGGAACGTACGGAACCCGCCGCCGAAAGACATATCGACCCGGTTATTGAAGCTGCTGTTCGTGGTTCCGCTTGTGAATCCGGATCTCAATGTATTCCAGAAATCCTGGAATTCCGTGTGAGCCTCCCCGAATACCTCAGAATCCGCGCTTAAAGTGAACGGCAACAGGTAGTCCGCGGTGAAACGGCCCGAGTTGACCCTATTGTTGCCGAAATCGTACAGAGTCCCCGAACTGAAGATTGGGAATTAAAGGCAGGATACCTCTGAGCATGCCGTCGGAGATATACAGCGATTGGGGTCCACTGGGAGCCCCGAGGCTACCCGGTAATCCCAAGGGATTAGACGGTGCCACATCGAGTCCTCCACCAGGGGGGCCACCTCTCAGTGCATTGGGAGCGCTGTACGGCGATTGTTGCAGACCTTGTGCGTACACAACGGAGGAGAGAGCGCAAGATAAAAGAAGGGCCAAATGCAGGACGAGGATTAGCCGTCCGATTGAACGCGACCCCATACCATGCCTCCTCTGTGCTAAGGGCTCTTGAGACCTCTCAATGCAAACCGCAACGTACACATTCACTTACGCGAGGCACCTTTTGTCCCTTGTCATTGCGAGGAGTGCAGCGACGAAGCAATCTAATTGGCGTTTAAAGGAAAAGGTTGCTTCGTCCCGCGAGACGCGGGACTCGCAATGACAATCTTTCGCCGCTCATAACTGAATGATTACACCGCAAAGGCCTCCCCAACCGAGCATGATCTCAAGGCCCATCAAATAGAAATTACAGGAACTTTCCGGGCAAAGTTTAGATTACTGGGGCGAAAGAAGTCAAGAAAATTGAGAGGTTCGGAGCAGCCATTCAGTTACGCGGGGGAGTTGTCGGTTCCCTGTCATTGCGAGGAGTGAAACGACGAAGCAATCTAAGGTCTTAGCGGAAAGGATTGCTTCGCTTCGCTCGCAATGACAATCTTTTGCCGCTCGTAACTGAGAGATTGAGGTTAGGACTGAAGGCACCTCACAATTCGTGAGAAGGTATGTTTCACAGATAGTTCAGGATAGTTTGAAATGGTTATCGCCAATAGCCGGAACAATCCGAATCTTTTTTCCCGCTGAACCGTTACCGGATATGATTGCTTGGTGCATCAGAGCCCCAATTTTTTCTTGACTTCATCCAGAGTGTAAGTCTTTTCCTTCCCGTCCTGACCCCTTTTCATAACAACTAATGCGTCGATGAGGTCTTCCCTATCTTTCGGGTCGTCCAACTCGGCCAACGCTTTCCGGACCTCCGGGTCCTTCAATATTTCGCGCTCTTCCGTCCCTCTGGGATCCAATATAGGCACAGGCATGAGAACTTCCTGTGAAAGATATTATCATAAGACACCGCCACTCCACAGATGGTTCATTGGCCCATCGTCCTTCCACTTGGACCCAACATGAACGCAGGCTGGTCACACGGCCCACGAGATCGGCATATTCGCGCACTGACGGACATAGCGCTCCCTTCCCTCCGCTTTTCGCCGGCCCCCATCGCCGCGTGCTGGTCCTGCTCACGCTTGCCGAGTTTCATCACCATTATTAATCTATGAGCACGATTAGACGAATCGGCTGTCTAATTATACAGGAAGGCGTATTAAAGCTCGCCGACCGAGAGGCAGGCAGCAGGCACGGCAGCGGAGTGGAAAAAGTATTTCAACAGAAAGGATCGGAAAATGGTACGAGTTGAATTCAGCGAGGAGGAAGCAGCGCTGGTAAGGGAGATCCTGGAAAGTTACGTTTCAGAGTTGGGTGCGGAGATCCACAAAACGGACACGTTTTCTTTCCGAAGCCATCTGAAACACGATAAGGCGGTCATTATGGACATCATTGGTCGCATGCACAAGTTGGCCGCGTGACAATTGACTTTTCGCTCTCTTCGAGCCGGACCTCTGTTTCGAGATGTGGAGGTCGTTCCGACGGATGCGGGCAGGTGGTTACCTGCCCTTGTTCTTTTAACGCTACTTATTTGACAACCTTCAGCATCTGTTTGAATTTGTCGCCTTCCGCCACTTTCAACAATTCGAATAAGGCGGTTTCTGCGCTGGTCAGCGAAGCGCCAAGTTCTTTGCATCGCTCCAGGCCGATGTTCCTGTTGGCTAATGTTCGCGAAGAGACTGCATCCGTTACCACTTGCACCTCGCACTCCAGGTCGATCAGATCCGCGGCGGTCTGATAGACGCATACGTGTGACTCAATGCCGCAGAGCAGGGCTTGTTTGCGATTTAGCTTCAGTAGTTGCTGCATGAAGCGCGGCTCGCCACAGCAACTGAAACTCGACTTACTGATTGGCTTAGTATCGGAGAGCAGTTCAGCGACTTCCGGCACGGTAGGTCCGAGACCGCGGGGGTTTTGCTCTGTCCAAAGAATCGGCAAACCGAGAATTTTGGCCCCCTGAACCATCTTAGCCGCGTTTTCGACTAGCACTTGCTGTTCGTGCATGGCTTGCACGAGTTTTTCCTGAAGATCGACCACCAGCAGAACGGCCTGTTCCCGGATCAGCATCTACTCGCTTCCCTCCGTCTTTTCACCGGCTTGCCCGCCTTCTGAGATTTTGGACAAAACTGTTTGCTTACCCTTTGCGCTGAGTTTCAACGCGGCCACGTTGCCACATTTTGCGCAAACTTTTGCCCTGGGTATCGCTTCGTCATTAAGTAATTTCCGGATCTTCTCGTAGTTCGTCTTGATTAAAGTCATGCCGCAAAATGGGCATTCCATAACGATCCGGGTTTCATAAAATAGCATTTTTGCGCGTCTGATCTTCGGCGACATGTGCTCACACGATTCTAAGCGGCACCGTCTACCGCCTTCTGAGTTAGATCAGGCTATTTGTTTGCAGAAGTATGGCCCGGCTCAGTTCCCAGGATATTCAGAGGCGACTTACCCCCTTCCGCCTCTCCGGTCACATATCCGAACTCATCCTTCACGATTTCCGCAACTTTTTTGTAAAGTGTCCTTAAAGGAATGTCTGACGGGCATGTCTCCGTGCACAAATTACAATCTATGCACCTTCCGGCCATGTGAACAGCACGGATAATATGGAACATAGGGTTCTCGGGAGGTAAATCTCCGGTTCTGATCAGCTTGTCATCTTCAAGCGAACAAACGTTGCAAAAACACACCGGGCAAACGTTCCGGCAGCCATAACACTTGAGGCAGCGATCGAATTCCCCCATCCAGTAAGCCAATCGCTCGGAAAGATCTTTTGCCATGACCTGCTCCACACGGGCGCTGGGAACAGGTTCCGCCTTTTCTCCCGCGACAAACGTGTCAGGAAAAGGTTTGCGACATTCATGAGCGTTAGCCAAGTCCTGCGGGCAGGCTATACCAACCCTGATAATTTTCTCCGTAGAACTGATCTGATTCCATCGCAACAATTCATTCAAGGCCCTCTCGTCGCAGCCCCGCAACAACACGCCGAAAGCCTTTTCAGGCTCACGGCTCAGCACCGTCATAAAAATGCGCGCGATGGGATAACGGGCATCCCCCGGTTCTTCCAAATCGCCCAGACTAAGCCCGTTTTCCAGGTCATCCGCTTTTTCGTAAAGGTACGGAAGGATGTTTCCGTCTTGGTTCTTCAGTCCCAAGAATCCTGCTATCTTCCCCTCGCTCAAGAGTGTCTTTACGTGGTCTCTTACTTGTTCGATCATTTTATCTCGCAGTCGGCTGTTTGCCGCGATTTCTATTTCATAAACGCGATCAAGCTTATCCGGCCATCTTTATTTTGGAGGTTCCATTAAGGGGCGATGGTCCCAGGGCACGGATTTTCTCGACAAAATCGGTAACTACTTGAGCATAACGCGGGCCTTCAGCCGAAGAGACCCATTTGAGGACAAGTCTCTCCGGATCCACTCCCGAGAATTCGAGAAGCCTTTTCATGAAAGCCGTTCTTTTCACCGTCATATAATTACCATACAGGTAATGGCAGTCTCCGACGTGTCAGCCCCCCACAAAGACGCCATCCGCCCCCTTCTGAAAGGCCTTCAGTATCTGGTGAGGCCCGACGGTGGCGGAACATAGCGTCCTAATGGTCCGGATGTTGGGCGGATATTGCAAGCGACTCACTCCCGCCAAATCCGCACCTGCGTACGCGCACCAATTGCAAAGAAAGCCGATTATCGTCGGTTCAAATTGTTCGCTGGACATTTCCTTCCTCTTCCGATCATCCCGCAAGGGCCTGTTCAATCTGTGCATAAATCTGGTCGCTGGAAAAACCCTCGAGTCGAGCGCTCCCCGATGGGCAGGTAGAAGCGCAACCGCCGCATCCTTTGCAGAGCACCTTATTTACCCGGCAAACGCCTTCTTCTTCCGAGTAACTGATTGCACCGTACGGGCAAACATCCACACAGCCCAGGCAACCGCAGCACGTATCAGCGTTGATATCAGCAGCAACGCCGCTCGTATAAAGCGCTTCCTTGGAAAGCACTCCCGCGGCTCGGGAAGCCGCACCAAGGCCTTGGGAAACCGCCTCCCTTATTGTAGACGGGAAACGAGCGTTCCCGCAGAGATACACTCCATCTGTGGCGAAATCCAGAGGCTTCAGCTTCACATGGCCTTCTAGGAAAAAGCCGTTCGCGTTCACAGGGACTTTTAGCATTGTCGATATGTTCCCAACGTCCTCCTGAGCGATCAACGGGGTAGATAGTACCACCAAGTCCGCAGGGATGGCCATTTCCTTCCCCATACGCAGGTGATAGACCCTAACCTGGCCGGCCTCAACCACCGGCGGCCTGTCCGGATCGTAGGTAACGTAGCGGACGCCCATTTCCTTGGATTTCCGGAACATGTCTTCGTTCTCGACGCCGTACATCTGCATATCGCGATAGAGGATCGTCAAGGTAGTAGTGGGATCGGCCTCTTTGAGCAGAATTGCATTCTTGACCGCTGTCATGCAGCAAATGCGGGAGCAATATGTACGCTCTTCACAGCGAGAGCCCACGCACTGGATCATAACCACGTTCTTACGTCCGGGCGCACCTTGTTTGAGCATGGCTTCCAATTCAAGGTGGGTGACGATCTTTTCGCCATCGTAGTTGAAGAGACCTTCAGGCTTAAGCACTCTCGCGCCCACGGCCACGACGATGACCCCAGCGTTGATTTTGCTTTCAGCGCCGTTGTCCGACAGAGTCACGGTGTAATTTCCGACGAAACCCTCCACTTTTTTCACTTGGGCCAGGGTATGAATCCTCACTTTGGGATTGGTTTCAAGTCTGGTCTTCAAGTCGTTCACGAGGTTGGCCGGCGGCTCATTAGCGGGCAGGATGAGGTTTAGATCGTTGAGCAGACCTCCAAGGCGGTCCCGCTTTTCCACAAGGTCAACCTCGTACCCCATGTTACCCAGGGCCAATGTGGCGGACATGCCCGAAACCCCGCCACCTATTACGACGGCGCTGTGATACAGGTCAAGCTTGATCCGGCTCAATTCCCGGAGCCTAGCCGCTTTGGCCACGGCCATCCCGATCTGTGCTTTGGCCCTGGCTGTCGCTTTATCCCCTTCCTTCATGTGGACCCATGAACACTGATCGCGAATATTGGCCATCTCGAAAAGATACGGGTTGAGCCCTGCTTCCTCGCAGGCACTCATGAAAAGGGGCTCGTGAGTCCGTGGTGTGCATGATGCAACCACAACTCGGTTAAGGTTTTCCCTCGGAATCGCCTCTTTTATCTCATTTATGCCACCCTCGGAACAGGTGTACAGATTTTCCTGAGCATAGACTACGTTGGGGAGGGTTTTGGCGTATTCGACCAGTTCCTTCATTTGCAGGTATCCCGCGATATTGGAACCACAGTCGCAAATAAAAACACCCACTCGAACGCCGTCAGATTTGGTTTCTGCTTTCAATCTACTCTCTCCCTCATATCGCCAGCGCCCGGCCGCCTGTCATCACGACTTCCGCTGCACGAGCCGCTGCACTGCTGGCTTGAGCTACGGACTCCGGAATGTCAAGAGGACCCTGAGCGCACCCGCAGGTGTAAATTCCAGGAACGTTCGTATCCAGCGGCCTGTGGGGATGAGTCTTGACAAAGTTGTTCTCATCCAACTCCAGCCCGAGAAGCTGCGCCAGTTTGACGGTCCCCTTGGGAGCGGAGCAGGCATTGGCCAAAATGACCATATCCAGAGTCATGCTCGTAACCTTACGCTGCTCTGTATCTTCGTAATAGACCACCGGATTGAGTTCCTCGTCCTGAAGAATTTCCGCAACTCGCCCCCGGACGTACTTGATCTCCGAGACTTTTGCTCCGCGGATTTTGTACTCTTCGAAGCCTTTTCCAACAGTTCGCAAATCCATGTAAAAGATGTACGACTGCACACCAGGCTCATGTTCTTTTGCTATTATCGCTTCTTTTATGGAGTGCATGCAGCAATAGCTTGAGCAATATTTGTGGAAGCGAAAATCCCGGGACCCGACGCATTGCACGAATCCGAGTCTCTTGGCTGTGTGATATTTTTGTACGTGATCTTCCAGCCATTTCTGCTCGTTCAACAGTTTTGCTGCTTCGGATGAGTCCTCGGATTTTTCCGCTTTCTTGATGAGCTTGGGAATCTCCTTGAGTCTGGCCTCGCCATGGACGGCTGACGGCCGTGTCAGATGGCCCCTGGTTGGGCCGCCCGCGCTGAGGAGACGCTCCATTTCGAGGGAAGAAATGACGTTAGGCCATTTCCCGTAGCCATATTCTGAAATCTGCGTAGCGTCAAAAAGTTCGTAACCGGTCGAGACAATTACCGATGCTACATTCAGGTCTACGTAGGTATCTTTTTGCTCGTAATCGACGGCCTTGGCCTGGCAGACTTTTGCACACACGCCGCATTTCTGCCCTTGCAAGACCCTGCACGCATTAGGGTCGATGGTGAATACGGACGGTATCCCCTGGGCGTAATCCTTGTAAATTGCCTTGCGCTGGTCAAGACCGAAATTGAACTCGTTAGGTACCTTTGTGGGGCACTTTTCCGCACAAGCTCCACACGCTGTGCATTTCGTATTGTCAACGTATCGGGCCTTCCTGTGGACCTTGACTTTGAAGTCACCGACTCGGCCCGAGAATTCTGTTATCTCGCTGTAAGCCAACAGGTCAATGTTCGGATGCCGACCGACATCCAGCAACTTAGGCGAGAGAATTCATATAGTGCAGTCATTGGTGGGGAACGTTTTATCCAGTTGGGCCATTTTGCCCCCAATGCTTGGATTCTTTTCCACCAGATGCACGCGGACGCCCATTTCGCCGAGATCCAGGGCGGCTTGCATGCCGGCAATTCCACCGCCAATGATAAGAACTTCCTGTGAAGCCATAATTCTTTACCGTCCTTCGGTTCAATAACCTTCAAATGTCGGCTTAACTGTTTGCCAATGTCAGGTTTTGAGTGTCTGAGCCATAAGGTCGTTGATGTCACGGATCTTCAGGTCCAGTTCCGTGTCTCGCAGGGCACAGTTCAAATGCACACGGCACTTCGTGCAAGCTGTTACGATTGTTTCTGCTCCTGCCGCTATAGCCTCGCTCAGCCGATTTTTCTGTATTGCTTTGGAGCAGCTCGAACAACCCATCCAGCCACTAGTTCCGCAACAAAGGCTGTTTTCTCGATTGTGCTCCATCTCGTTAAAAGTGATGCCCGGGATGGCACGGATCAAGGTGCGAGGAGCATCCATGATGCCGGCCTGTCGACCGAGACGGCACGGATCGTGGTAAGTGACAACACCTTCAAGTGGAGTGAAGCTGCAAGCTCCGGAGGCCACTTTGTCAGCGAGAAGCTCGTAGAAGTGGACCAGTTCGAGGTCCATTTGCCCCAATACTTCAGGATAGTATTTCTTAAAAGTTAGGTACCCTTCGGGGCACTGGAAGACTACGCGTTTACACCCCAGGCTCTTTATGAGGTCCACGTTGCGACGTGCCAGCTTCGCGAAATTTTCTTGGTCGCCGTTCCATAAGAGATCGTGACCGCAACAGCGTTCGTCATCGTGTACGACCGGCTCGATCCCGATGGAATTGAGAAGTTTCAACACCCCTTTTGGGCCGTCCATAACGTCCAAGTTCCAGTCGTCATGAAACTCCACATCGAAAAAGGGCGCGCATCCAACGAAGTAGTAGGTGTCACCGGTTTCGGATATCCGACCTGCCTCTTTCGCCCAGTCGGTTTTGCTTTGCTTAACGTCTAGTGTCTGTAACCGCATGATGGTCTGGAATAGACCCCTGTGAGCCGGAACGCCTCCCTTCCCTTGCCTGAAGGCCTCTCCGCGTACCATCCTCACGAACTCCGGGTAGTCGATCTTGGAGGGGCAGCGAGAGCTGCACTGGCCGCACGCGAGGCAGGACCAGATGTTCACATCTTCCAGAGGATTCTCTTCTTGGTCCATAAGGACCTTTTCGACCATCAGACGGGGCGAAAAATCGGGAGTGACACGCGAGACAGGGCAGCTCCCCGTGCAGATCCCGCAGTCCAGGCAGTAGTAAGCGTGAGTCTGTTCAACAATTTCCGGTAGTTTCATGCTGCGGTCTCCGTCTTGGCAAGGGGATTCTTTCCCAGCTTCCGGACGTCCTCGGTAAAACTCCGGACCACTTCTGCAAACCGGGTCCCTTCCGACGCGGATATCCATTCCCGCCGAAGGCGGCCGTCTTCGATACCGAGCAGTTTCATGAGTTTGCGGGTTTTTTCCAGGACCTTTTGTGCTTTCTCATTACCTTCCAGGTAATGGCATTCACCGAGGTGTCAACCGGTGACAAGGACGCCGTCCGCGCCTTTTTCAAATGCTTTGAGTACGTAAGACGGAACGAGCATTCCCGAGCACATGAGCTTGATCAGCCGAATGCTTGGCGGATACTGCATTCTCCCAACGCCTGCGAGATCTGCACCGGCGTAGGAACACCAGTTGCATGCGAAGGCGATGATTTTAGGATTATACTCTGCGGTCATGTTGTCTCCACGAGAAGGAGTTTTAGGTTTCGATTTGCACATCGATAAGAGGCAATTTAGCGCCGCAACTGGTCATCGAAGCATGGCCGGCAGAGACGCCGGTCCTACCATGAACCCGGTAGGACCGGTCCCGCGAGACGCGGGATGCCGGTTATCAAATGCTGGTTGCCTCCGAATTCAGCTCAAGGCGGCTTCTATCATGTCGCCGACCTGCTCGTCTTTGAAATGACGAACCGCAGCCGCTCCCGTTGGGCAAGCGACGCCGCACGCTCCGCATCCCTTGCACAACGCAGGGTTAACTTCGGACTTCATCACGCCGGGGGCCACTTCTTTAAGCTCCGGCGCGTGGAATGGGCACACATCAACACAGCGCCCGCAACCTCGACAAAGGAACTCGTCAACAAAGGACACCATGCCGGGGGCATCCACATACCCGCGGGCCAGAACCTGTGCGGCATGAGAAGCTGCTGCCTCTGCCTGAGCTATGGTTTCGTCCAACGGCTTCGGATAATGAGCCAAGCCCGCAAGAAAAACACCATCCGTCGCGAAATCAACCGGTCGCAACTTCATGTGGGCTTCCAGGAAGTAACCGTCTTCGTTCGTAGAGATCTTGAACATTCGGGCCAATTCTTTGTTGACCGGATTCGGGATTACCGCGGCGGCCAACACAAGACTGTCAGCTTCCAGAGTCATCGTGCCGCCCAAGACCAGATCCTCTACCCGAACCACCATCTTTTGGCCGAGTTCGACAACAGGAGGCGCCTCGGGCTCGTATCGAACGAAGACCACTCCCATCCTCCGGGCTTGCTCATAATACGGCTCGTTCAGACCATAAGTGCGGATATCACGATAGAGCACATATATGTTGGCGTTGGGATTGGCTTCCTTCAGGGCAATAGCATCCTTGACGGTGTGATTGCAGCACACCTTGCTGCACCACGGCCTTTCCTGGCAGCGGGAGCCCACACACTGTATGAAGACCGTGGTTCCGGCCTTCATCACGGCAGGGTCTTGGGCCTTCATCGCTTCGCTCATCTCAAGATGAGTCCTGATGCGCGGATCGGAGCCGTACCCATAAATATCGGGCTTCCATTCACTTGCGCCGGTGGCCACCACTGCAACGCCATGCTCGACCTCGACAGGCTGGCTTCCTCCAGACGCTATCTTTGTCTTGAAACTCCCGATGAAGCCCTGAACATCCCCGATGGCTGCATTAAAATACGTGCTGATCTTATCGCTTGAAGTAACCTTGTGCACCAACTCATCCAGATAAGGCCGTACCTCTTCCCCTTTGGTTGTATGATGCAATCTCAGAGCATTGCCGCCAAGCTTGTCCGAGGCTTCTACGAGATGCACGGGGAATCCCTGGTCCGCCAGGTTCAAAGCAGCGGTCATTCCCGCGACCCCACCGCCGATCACAAGAGCTGATTCAATCATCCCCAACTGTTGATCTTGGACCTGTTCCAGTAGTCGTGACCTGGCCACGGCCATTCGAATGAGATCTACGGCCTTCTCGGTGGCCATTTCCTTTTCTTGCATGTGAACCCAGGAACAATGCTCGCGAATATTCGCCATCTCCACGAGGTATTTGTTCAAGCCTGCTTCACGAGCGGTTTCCTGGAAAAGCGGCAGATGCGTGCGTGGGGTGCAAGAGGCCACTATGACGCGGTTAAGATTGTTCTCCTCAATGAGTTTCTTGATGTTGTTTTGAGTGTCCAGGGAGCAGGTGAACATGTTTTCTTCTGCATACGCCACTCCCGGCAGAGTCCGGACCCGCTCCACCACTTCGGATACGCTCACGGTGGATGCTATGTTGATGCCGCATCTGCAAACGAACACTCCAATCCGCGGTTCCTGGCCCGCAAAATTCTTTTCCGGAGGAAGCTGCTTCTTGGTTGTTAGCGTATTGCGTTGGTCCGCGAGCTGACGAACGGCTACTCCAGCCGCGGCCGAGGCTTCCATCACGGTCTGAGGAATGTCCTTAGGGGCCTGAAACGCGCCGGCAACAAAGATTCCCGGTCTGGTAGTCCCTACCGGATCGAACGTGCTAGTAGCGCAAAAATGGTTTTCATCCAGACTAACGTTGAGAATTCGTGCTGTTTCCAGCGTGGATTCAGAAGGCTTGATGCCGACGGCAAGCACTACCATGTCGAAAGTTTCAGTGATCAACTGGCTGTTTTCCGACACGTAGGTTAGCTGAAGATCCTTTGTGACAGGATCTTCAACGACTCGGCTTACCATAGATCTGATAAAACGAACTCCGCCATTGTTCTTGGCACGTTCGTAATACTTATCAAAGTCTTTACCGTAGGCACGGATGTCCATGAAAAAGATCGTAGGCTCGATAGAAGAGTCGTGCTCTTTAGCAATAACGGCCTCTTTGATCGAAGCCATGCAGCAGACAGAGCTACAATGAGGCATGCCTTTGCTGCGATCCCTCGATGCAACACACTGTATCCAAGCAACCTTTCGCGGGTGTTTGTTGTCGGAAGGACGCCTCACCTCGCCTGCAAACGGGCCGGATGCGCTCAAAATACGTTCGAATTGAACGTTTGTTACGACGTTGGCTGCTCTACCATACGAAAATTCGCCTCGCAGTTTCTCAGGATTGACGACCTCGAAGCCTGGAGTGAGGATCACCGCCCCCACTCTTACCTCCAGCACCTCATCCTTGATCGAGTGGTCCACCGCCTGAGCCGGGCAAGCTCTCACGCATTCCATACATTCAGAGCACAAGCCGCAGTTCAGACAGCGTTCAGCCTCTTTCGCGGCGGCCTCAGCGCTTAAAACTCTTTCCACTTCGTTGAAATTCGCCACTCTGTCTTTGACCTGCATGTAAGCGGGCTCTAGCCGCGCTCGTTCGGGCATTTTGGGGATGGGCGGATAGACAAAATCCCTGGCCTGTTGCTTCTTTTCCCTGTGAGTTGTTCGTCCTGCTCGCACATCCCGGCCCTCTAAAAAGCGAGAAATCGATATGGCGGCCTCTTGCCCGGCTCCGACTGCCTCGACCACAGTTGCAGGCCCGGATGCAGCGTCACCTCCCGCGAACACTCCTTCGATATTGGTCTGGAAAGTAAGATGATCGGTATGGATGGTATTCCTGGCGGAGCTGTTCAAACCTGTCACCCGATCCCAGAACTCGGGATCGATCTGTTGCCCGATGGCCGAAATTACCATGTCGGTCTGAAACACGAACTCCGAACCTTGAATGGGCACAGGTCTCCTGCGGCCGGAACGGTCGGGCTCACCGAGATCCATCTTGATGCACTTCAGCCCTTTAATACTCCCGTTTTCGTGGAGGACCTCTACAGGAGCAACCAAGTAGTTAATCTTGATATTCTCTTCCAAGGCAGCTTCGATTTCTTCTTCCCAGGCCGGCATCTCGGCACGGGTGCGGCGGTAGAGAATCGAAACTTCTTCAGCCCCTAAACGTAAGCTGGTACGGGCAGCGTCCAGCGCGGCGTTGCCACCACCGATTACCGCCACTGACCGGCCCACCTTCACTTCTTGATTCAATTCAGCGTCACGGAGAAAAGAGACCGCTTGTACGACGCCTGCGGAGTCCTCTCCGGCAATGTCCATGCGAGAGCCCTTATGGCATCCGATCGCGAGGTAAACGGCGTTGAACTGGGCCCGAAGCTCGTCGAGGGAAATGTCTTTCCCCAGGCTGGTATTAGTGCGGACCTCTATACCATAACTAAGAATGTGCTGTATTTCAGCATCCAAGACTTCTCTGGGCAACCGATACTTGGGAATTCCCAATCTCAGCATACCGCCCAAGACGGAAGCCGATTCAAAAATGGTGCACGCGTAGCCCTCAAGCGCCAGGTAATAGGCTGCGCTCAGGCCGGCAGGTCCCAACCCGACTATGGCGACCTTCCCTTCTTTCGGGCTGATCTCGGGTCTAGGAAGGTCTTTATAATCTACGTTATCCGCGGCCACTCGTTTCAAATTTCGAATTGATACCGGAGAATCTTTCAAACCTCGGCGGCAGACCCCCTCACAAGGATGGGGACATACTCGCCCAAGCACGCCGGGCAACGGGAGATTCTCCATGATCAGCTCAATGGCTTGCTGGTATTTGCCCTGCTTCACAAGCTGCACATAGCCTTGGACATTGATCCCGGCCGGGCATTCGGCTACACACGGAGCGCGGTCCCCCTTATCAATTACAAACGCCTGCGGAATGGTTTGAGGGAACAGACGATACGCGGCTTTTCTCTCGCTCAGCTTCTCGTTGTATTCATCCGGAAGGGTGACCGGACAGGCGACGGCGCAATCACCGCAGTTCTTGCATTTATCGATATCGATGTACCGGGTTTTTTTTCGGACCTTCACCCGGAAATCGCCGGGCTCGCCTTCTATGCCTTCGATCTGGCTATAGGCCAGAATTTCAACATTAGGATTTTGCCCAACGGTCACGAGTTTAGGGGAAAAAATGCAGGCGGAGCAGTCGTTTGTGGGAAAGGTCTTGTCCAGTTGGGCCATGACCCCTCCGATGCCGGCTTTCTCTTCAACGAGGTATACCTTGAAGCCTGACTCCGCCAGGTCCAGTGAGGCCTGAACACCACCTATTCCCCCACCGACCGTCATTATCGCGCCTATTTTTTCAGTCACGATGTCGCTCCAACATGATTCTAGGAAATCTAAATGTCTCTCAATTCCTGCCCAATACGCTTAAAGCAGCCCTTTTGCCGCGAGCAAATTCTTAGGTGAGACTATATGTTTCTCAAACCATGCGCCTGAGTTCGGGCTGGCAAAGGCCACACCGATCAGCTCGGTCAGATAGAGTATGGGAAGCTCATAGAGCTTTCCCGTCTCTTTCGAGATGTCTGCCTGGCGAGTATCCAGGTTTGCCTGGCACATGGGGCATAGGGTTACCATTGCGTCCGCTTCCACGAGAATCGCCATGTCCAGAAGCTTGCGCGAAAGTTTAAGCACCAGGTCGGTACGGGTCAGGGCAAGCGAGCCACCGCAGCAGTCGGTTTTGTAGGGCCAGCTCAATACCTCGGCACCGAGGGCCTCGAGTACATGGTCCAACTGCATGGGATTCTCAGGATCGGCTGGCTCCACAACCTCTATCGGGCGTACGGCAAGGCAGCCATAGTACGGGTACTACCTTCAACCCGGAAAGCGGTTTTGCTATGCGCTCCTTGAGCCGGACAAGCAACTCGGGGGAATGGAACATGTCCATGCCCGAGATCACCTTGATCCCGCCCTTGAACGGGAACCTCTTATGAAGCTCTTCTTCCTCCATGATACGCTTCGATGCGGCCTTCATCCTCACATGGCAACCCGCACAGGGGGCAACCACATCCATGCCGAGCTTCTCCGCTGTCATCAGGTCGCGTGCCGGAAGGGCTGCCTCCAGATAGGCATCCACGACATGCGCTGATGAAGCGCCGCAGCATGTCCAGTCAGGGATCTCGCGTAGCGTCACATCAAGCTTCTCTGCAGAGAACCTGAACGATTCATCCAGTTCGCGAGCGCTGCCTGTCAGAGTGCATCCGGGGTAGTAACTGTATTCCATGATCTATCCTTGCATTTAGAGTGTTCGGGAGAATTCTTATTTCATTTGGGACTGCTCGAATACTTCTTTCACCTTACCGATATTCCGAGACCGGTGGGGGAGGAGATGCATTCTTCCTTTACGGAACATCTTCCAACCCAGCTCCATGTCCGAAAAGTAACTCTTGGTCTTCATCTTGTACATACCGACGAGAAACAACTCGTGCACGCGGCCGAAGGTACGGACGTTCTTGAGAAAAGTGGTATGAAACGTCGGAACCTCCTGATCACCACCGGTAGGTATGTTCTGTTTGAGCGCCTGGTGACGGATCGGGTCCAAGAGAGCGGGTACGTCAATGCCGTTGGGGCATCTCGCGCCGCAGGTATGGCAGGTCAAACAGAGCCAGATGCTCCTGGAACTCACGATCCGATCCACGTCACCCAGAACCGCAAGGCGTACCATCTGATGCGGAAGAAGATCCATCTCAGGGGCCACTGGGCAACCCGCCGAACACTTGCCGCACTGATAACACTGGTGAATCACCGAAGACAACTCTCCCACAGGTGGGGATACCTTGCCGGGAGGCACATTCAAACCGGATTGCTGCATCGTTTTCTCCTGTTGTGAGGATCGCTTATCGCGACAATAATTTTCGCGGCCGAGCTTGCGGCGTTTTATCCTCAGTTTATGAAGCCGCTTCCAGGAGTGAATCGATCTCCTGGAACACTTGATCGTCTCTGAAATGTTGTAGCTCTATTGCCTTGCCGGGACACACAGAAGAGCAGATCCCACAACCCTGGCACAGAGCCGCTAAGATTTCCGCCTTATGTTCCTCAGTTATGCGGGGCGCGCCGTAAGGGCACAGCCTGACGCAGGTCAGACATGCCGCGCATTTTGAGGGATCGACCTTGGAAATAACTCCCGGGAATGTCAACTGCTCCTGACTGAGCAGGATCGACGCTCTTTGGGCAGCCGCGGTAGCCTGAGCTATAGACTCATCAATCGGCTTGGGATAGTGAGCCAGCCCCGCGAGGAATACTCCTTCAGTGGTGAAGTCCACAGGACGCAGCTTCATGTGGGCTTCCATGAAATATCCCTGTGAATTCACCGTCACCTTGAATAGCTGCCCCATTTCCTTATTGGATTCCGCAGGATCGATGGCTGCAGCCAATACAAGTAGATCGGCGGGGATCTTGATGTCCTCGTCCAACACCGGATCATGGACCACAACGCTGACCTTATCCCCTTGAGCTTCCACTTGAGGCTTTGCCTCGGGGTCATATCGCACGAAGATTGTCCCCGCGCGCCGCGAATCTGTATAGAACTTTTCGAGAAGTCCGTAAGTTCGCAAGTCTCTATAGAGAATGTACGTCTTTACACCAGGGCTGATCTCTCTGAGGCGCTCGGATAGACGTACCGACCCCTGGCAGCATATCTTGGAACAGTAAGGACGTTCCTCGCAACGTGACCCCACGCATTGGATGAACACCGCGGTCTTGACATCTTTGAGCTTGGGATCGCCGGCCATAATTCGCTCTTCAAGTGAATGGTGAGTCTCAACGGCTGGATGCTCTCCGTACAGATACTCTTTGGGCTTGGATTCAACTGCGCCCGTGGCAATGATAGCCGCTCCGAACTCAATGTCGCGAGGAGACTCGCTGTCACCGCTAATTTTCCCTTTGAAATGGCCTACATGCCCTGACAAATCAGAAAATGTCGACTTCTTGAATACCTCGATTTTCGGATGTGACTCCACCTTCGTAAGAAGATCGGCCAGAAACGGCTTGACTTCTTCTCCGTGGATGGTCTTTTCAATAGAAAGGGCGTTCCCGCCAAGCCGGTCGCTCTTTTCGGCCAGATAAACCTGGAACCCCTGATCTCCCAAGTTCAGAGCAGCACTCAGGCCCGAAATGCCGCCGCCCAGGACGAGAGCGTTGGGGACGACATCCATCTTGGATTTTTGCAACGGCGCCAAAAGCCGGGCTCTCGATACAGCCATTCTGGCCAGGTCCATAGCTTTATGAGTGGCTTCCTGTTTGTGCGTTGCGTGGACCCATGAGCACTGATCACGGATATTGGTCATCGTGAAGAGGTACGGGTTCAGGCCGGCCTTCTCCATGGTAAGCTGAAACATCGGCTCGTGCGTTCTCGGACTGCACGCAGAGACCACAACCCGATTCAGATTGTGTTCTTTTATAATTTCAAGGAATTGTTCCTGGGTATCCTGAGAGCATGTGAAGAGCCGTTCCTCGGCGAATACCACGTTCGGAAGGGTCTTCACGTGTTCGACCACCCTTGGAACGTCTACCACGTTGGCAATGTTAATTCCGCACCGGCAAACGAAAACGCCTATGCGCGGCTCTTCTCCCGAAACATCGCGCTGCGGAGGAAATACCTGCTTGGTGGTCAGTGAGTTGCGTGCAGAGGCCAGCAGTCTCGAAGAAGCACCTGCGGCTGCCGAGGCTTCCATAACCGTCTGTGGGATATCCTTGGGACCTTGGAACATGCCGGCCGCAAAGATGCCGGGTCTGCTTGTTTGAATCGGCTCGAAAGTGGTGGTGGAACAGAACTCCGACTCATTCAGATCAACGCCTATCTTCCGGGCAAGCTCTCTGGACTCTTCCGATGTTTTGAGCCCCACGGCCAGGACCACCATGTCGAATGTCTCTGTTGTAAGCTTCTGGTTTTCGTCCAAGTAAGTGATGTTGAGATTATGGGTTAGCGGATCTTCCACCACTCGGCTAATCATGGAACGGATGAAGCGAACCGCGCCCCCATTCTTTGCGCGTTCGTAATAAGCGTCGAAATCCTTTCCATAAGCCCGGATATCCATATAGAAAATCGTCGGCTCTATATTTGAATCATGTTCCTTGGCTATCACGGCCTCTTTGATGGAAGCCATGCAGCAAATGGAGCTGCAGTGGGGCATTCCTCTCTGGGGGTCTCGTGAGCCAACGCACTGGATCCATGCGATCTTCCTGGGGTGGCTACCATCGGATGGACGTTTGACTTCACCCGCGTTCGGGCCCGAAGCGCTCAGCATGCGCTCGAATTCCATGTTGGTAAGGACATTGAGGGCAGTGCCGTACGAAAACTCTCCACGGATCTTGTCAGGTTCGATCATCTCGTACCCCGGTGAGAGGATGATCGTCCCAACTTCCACATCGAGGAATTCGTCCTGCATTGTATGGTCTATCGCCTGAGCGGGACAGGCTTTGACGCATTCCATACATTCGGAACAAACCCCGCAGTTTAGACATCTATTGGCTTCCCGCAGAGCTTCGTTTTCAGAGAACGCAAGCTCCACCTCTCGAAAGCTCTTGCGTTCGGACATATCAAGTTCGGGGTTTTTGGCTCGTGCTTCACCCCGCATTTCCGGGATCGGAGGATATTGTCGATGCTCGGGCATCTTAACGGGTCTGCCCACGGCCATATCAGCCCCTTTTAGATACCGCGAGATAGATTCGGCCGCTTCTCTGCCTGCGGCAACCGCTTCAACTACCGTGGCCGGACCTGTTCCTGCGTCACCGCCCGAGAATACGCCGGCGATGGAGGTGGCGTACGTGACCGGATCCACTTGTATTGTGTTCCAGCGACTTCTCTCCAGACCTGAGATGCCGTCCCAGATCTGGGGGTCTATGATCTGGCCTATCGCGGGAACTATCGTATCAGCCTCCACGACAAATTCTGAGCCGGCAATGGGAATCGGTCTCCTTCGGCCTGACTGGTCGGCAGGGCCGAGTTCCATTTTGATGCACTTAAGTGCGGCAGCCTTGCCGTTGCCCATAACTTCTACCGGCGCGGCCAGGAATTGGATTTTGGCACCTTCGTCAACAGCCGCGGTCACTTCGTCTTCAAACGCGGGCATCTCATCTCTTGACCGCCGGTAAAGAATTGTGACATCGGCACCCAACCGGATCAGCGTGCGCGTGGCGTCAATGGCAACGTTACCGCCGCCTATCACAACGGCTTTCTTGATGCCGTTCACCGGTTTGCCCAGGGCCGCCTGCCGCAGCAAATCGACTCCCTGAATTACTCCGTCCGTATCTTCGCCCGGGATTGCCAATTTGGCGCCGTTCTGGCAACCCACCGCCAGATACGTTGCTTTGTAGCCTTCGCGCTCGATATCCTGCAAAGTGACATCCATGCCGACTACCGTGTTAGTCCTGGCTTCCACCCCAAGGTTAAGTATGTGCTGTATCTCTTGCTCGAGCACGTTTCTGGGCAGCCTGTATTCCGGAATTCCGACGCGAAGCCAGCCGCCCAGCACGGGGCCTGCTTCGAAGATAGTGACCCTGTATCCTTCCAAGGCCAGATAATAGGCCGCGGACAGACCTGCGGGTCCGGAACCTATGACTGCTACCTTTTCTTCCCGGGGTGTTATTTCAGGGACGCTCAG
The DNA here is from genome assembly GCA_963789265.1 of uncultured delta proteobacterium. Taxonomy (GTDB): domain Bacteria; phylum Desulfobacterota; class Desulfomonilia; order Desulfomonilales; family Desulfomonilaceae; genus CAWBBA01. The sequence continues at coordinate 737,931 of CAWBKB010000003.1, forward strand.
AGTCGAATAGTCCACTTGATCTGCTGCGAAGCGTTTTAATTTGCAGATGGAAACCGGTTGGTCTTTTTCTCCTCTGCGACATGCTTTTTCACAAGGATGGGGGCAGACGCGACCCAATACGCCTGGGAGGGGCAGACTTCTATATATTAGCTCGACAGCTTCTTTGTATTTGCCCTGGCTAATGAGCGCGACGTAACCTTGGACGTTGATATGGGCCGGACATGCTACTACACAGGGAGCGCGGTCATATTTTTCAATTACGAAGGTCTGGGGAATCGTCTGAGGGAAGAGCCTATACGTTGCGGCTCGGTTGCTCAATTTTTGATCGAATTCGTTCGGTACATGAACCGGGCAGGCCGTGGCGCAATCTCCGCAAGCCTTACACCTGTCCTTTATGATATGGCGGGACTTTTGTCGGATTTTGACTTGAAAACGCCCCTCTTCACCTTGGATGTCGTCCACTTCACTATAGGATAGAAGCTCAATGTTCGGATTCTGTCCGACCGTGACCAATTTGGGGGAAAATATACAAGTGGAGCAGTCGTTGGTGGGGAAGGTCTTGTCCAACTGTGCCATTCGCCCCCCGATGCCGGTCTGCTTTTCAACGAGGTAAACCTTGTAACCTGATTCCGCCAAATCCAACGAAGCCTGGACTCCGGCTATTCCGCCTCCTACGACAAGAGCCGCGCCCACTACGTCCTTTGGTTGGGCCATAGTATCTACACCTTCCGCCAGTTTTCTGGTGATTTTATGATTGCGATGGAGTTACTTCAATTTACCAGTGCAGACAGTGACTGTCAACCTATTCACGTTGCCGGGAGAATTGTGTCGGCCATCGAAATCATGATTATAGGACGAGCATCGAGTTGCGCGCCGGTCGTTTGAAAACTCCGGACGATTTGAAACAATTTTCTGTACAAATATTCCTGTGGATCCGGGTATGTTTATTCATTTTATAGTCCAACCGATCAAGGGAAGCGGGGCCACGTGTTTATGGAGAAAAGTTGTCCGAAACGGGACGCGGGGGACAATTTTTGATATTATCATCCAGCGGATTTCGATAAGCGCGACCGACCCATGGAATTGCAAGCATTCACTTACGCGGGGGATCTTTCCTCCTTATCATTGCAAGGAGTAATACCGATGCGCCATCAAGCAAGTGACAATCCTAAAACAGGATGTGGTGGGGCAGGCATAGTGCCTGCCATTCGTCACCCCGGACTCCGATCCGGGGTCCAGTCTGGATGCCCGCGTACGCGAGCATGACGACAGGCAATCCTGCCACAGGCAGGACCGTCCCACCAAAACCACGGTGTCACTTGCTTGAAAGTGAATTCCCATAAAAGTCTTTTCCCGTTCGTAAGTGAATGCTTGCGTGGATTTACCCACAAAACTCTGCCGCCGGCCAGGTGGAATTGAGAACAAATTTTTGGCAAACAGAGGGTCAGGAGGAAAGGATAAAGACATGCTCTATGCGGTAATTATGGCAGGTGGGAGTGGTACCCGCTTCTGGCCGCAGAGCCGGAAAAGTAGACCGAAGCAATTGTTAAAAATCAGCGGCGACAAAAGCATGATAAGGGCAACTGTCGAAAGGGTTCTACCGGATATCTCATTTGAGCACATTATGGTGGTTACCGGTGAGGCCCACGTGGAGGAAATCAAATCGGAAATTCCGGAATTGGACGAGAAGATGATTGTGGCTGAGCCACAGGGGCGCAATACTGCTCCCTGCATTGCGCTGGCCGCGTATAAAATTGCCGGAGAAGACCCGGATGCTGTGATGGTCGTCCTCCCGGCCGACCATCTGATAGGCAAAGAAGATGAATTTAGGAAAGCCATACGCGCCGGCGCGGAAGCTGCCTCTACCGGAGACTTCCTGATTACCTTCGGAGTCGTCCCCGATCGTCCGGAGACCGGGTACGGGTATATAGAACTCGGACCCGAGGCTCAGAAGGTGGCGCACACGAGCGTATTTCAGGTGCAGGCCTTTGTGGAGAAACCCGACAGGGCCACAGCAGAAAAGTATTTGACTACGGGTAAGTACTTGTGGAACAGCGGCATGTTCGTCTGGAAGATTTCTGCAATTATGGAAGCCTTCGAAAAGTACGCTCCGTCCGTCAACCATAGCATTAAAGCCATTGCATCGCATTTGAACACCCCCCGTGAACCGGAGGCCATTAGAGAAGCCTACGCGTCCGTGAAAAGCATTTCCATTGATCACGCAATAATGGAGAAGGCCGCAAATGTATTGGTCCTTCCCATTGATGTTGAATGGAACGATGTGGGCAGTTGGGCATCCCTACATGATGTCTGGGTGAAGGACGGCAATAAGAATGCTGTCAGCGGGGCCTTCTTAGGACTTGACGCGACAGGCTGCGTAGTGTGCTCGCCCCACAAGCTCACCACTCTTATAGGCGTTGATGACCTCATTGTTGTGGACACCCCTGACGCTATCCTGGTGTGCCGAAAAGACAGGGCGCAGGATGTCAGAGAACTGCAGGAAACGTTGAAAAGGCTAGGTTACGAGAAGCTTCTCTGATGGGATCATTGTGAGAAAACCGGTCGGGCTGGTCCTAGCATTTTTTCTGCTCGTCCCCGTCCCCTGCTTTCCCTGGTTGGGGAAAGTGGTCGGAGTCTCCGATGGTGATACCATCAGGGTCATGCACCGGGGCAGAGCGAACAAGATTCGGCTATTCGGCATTGACTGTCCCGAGCTCGGTCAAGCTTTCGGCCGCAAGGCACGCCGCTTCACTGCTAGGATGGTCTTCGGAAAGATCGTTGAAGTCAGGAAAGTCGATGAAGACAGCTACGGCCGAACAGTGGCTTGGGTCTCGGTAGATGGAAAATCGCTCAACAAGGAGCTTCTGCGAGCGGGATTGGCCTGGTGGTACAAGTATTACGCGCAAGACGAGCGCGAATTGCAGAGGTTGGAGGCTGAAGCCAGAAGGAGCAAAATCGACCTATGGTCTGTGCCAAATCCGGTCCCGCCCTGGGAATTTCGAAGATTGGAGCGGCCCTGATTCGATTCGCGCACGAAAATCCTTTACAGTGGCGTAAAAGATTTCGTATTTCATTTCCTCCACCCTTTCGCATTTAAGTTTTTTCTACGATCATCACGAATGAAAGAACAGGACCAGACTTACAAATGGATCGGCCTGGGTGACATCAACGGTTTTTTCGGCCTGATGTTCGACAACATGGCTGTTCTTTCGTTTCTCGCCGGCACCCTCATTATAGGCTTCAATTTCCCGCCGGAGATTGTCTACACGCGTATGTTTCCCGGAACCGCCTTGGGAGTCTTCTTTGGCGATCTGGTTTACACATGGATGGCAGTGAGGCTGGCCAAGAAGACCGGAAGCCGCGAAGTCACCGCCATGCCGCTGGGTCTTGATACACCGTCAACCATCGGGCTTGCCGTGGCCGTCCTGGGACCTGCCTTCGTTGCTCTCAAGCAGGGAGGTCAGACCGTGGAAAACGCGGCACTTATGACGTGGTGCATCGGCATGGCCACGATGGTGATGATAGGGATTCTCAAGGTCGCCATGTCCTTCTGCGGCCCCTGGTGCCAGAAGGTAGTCCCCAGGGCCGGATTGCTGGGGTCCCTGGCCGGTGTGGGACTCATGCTCATCGGCTTTATTCCGCTAGTGGACATCTTCAGTTTGCCCATAGTAGGGATGCTCTCGCTCGGCCTTATCCTTTACACATTGGTAGCAAGGCTCCAACTGCCCAAAAACATTCCCGGCATCTTGGCAGCGGTAATCCTGGGAACGGTCCTTTACCATCTGTTCCACGGCTTGGGATTAGGCGGTCTCTCCACCGAAACATACACCGCTCCTGTTTGGCGGCTTCATTACGGCCTGCCCGTACCAACCCTGGATTTTGTAAAAGGGATAGTCCCTGCGCTCAAGTACCTGCCAATTGCAATTCCGTTTGCCATCTTGACCGTGGTAGGCGGGATCAACGTGACCGAGAGCGCTCGCGTGGCTGGTGACGACTACAATGCTCGCGAGATTCTGCTGACCGAGGCGTGGGCTACACTTTTGGCCGGTGTCTGCGGGGGTGTTGCCCAGTCGTGCCCGTATATCGGCCACCCCGCGTACAAGCGTATGGGCTCTCGTGCCGGGTACACTCTGCTCACAGGCGTTTTTATCGGCCTGGGAGGAATATTGGGTTACGTTTCATTCATCGTGGAGTTGATACCAAGGGCCGTATTGGCACCCATCCTGGTCTTTGTTGGCCTGGAAATCGTCACCCAGGCGTTTGTTCATTCCCCTGCCCGCCACGTTCCCGCAGTGGTTCTAGCCATGTTTCCGACCGTGGCTCGCCTCGTAGCCATCCAGCTTGAAAGACCCGAAATCGTACCGGCTGCTAATCTGCAGCATCTCATAGCCCAAGCAGGCAGTACTCTCCCGGAAGCCCTGGTGACAATAGCTATCGGCAATGGCTTCATTCTCACCGGGATGCTCTGGGGAGCCCTTCTTGCAGAAATGATCAATCGACGACTAAGGATCTGTTCGGTCTATCTGGCGATTCTCGCGGTCTTAACCTTTTTTGGTCTTGTACACTCCGCATTGCCCGACGCGGGCGTGTACCTCCCCTGGTTATTAGCGGGCCCGACGAAGCAGATCCCCTACCAGTTCGGACTATCGTATCTTGTGCTGGCTGCCCTGACATTTATTCTATCCTATACGAGAGGAAGTAAAGAGCAGCCCCTTTCCGACCCGGTGTCAGTAATCGAGGATGCATGAAGCATTTAGAGCGGTTACCTCAATTAATGTCCATTTGGTTATCCGATGCACAGAATTTTGAGGGGACAGCAGGATATTTTTTGCCATCATTCCCGAGTACGCGAATTGGCGGAGGCCTGAATCCAGTCTTTTCAATATGTTCTGGACCCCGGCCTTCGCCGGGGTGACGGGTGGTGAACAGGTCATTACTTTTGGCAATGAGTATAAGTTCCTGAAATAAGAGCAGCAAAAACTCTCGTGGTCACTTGCACATAAAAGGCATTTGTCGGATATGAATACCGCTCTAACTTCGTGCAGCGATTCTTAAATACGGTGCCACTTGCAAAGGACCGGCCTCCGTGCCGGTCTTTGCTGTGAGTGACCGGCACGGAGGCCGGTCCTACCGAGTGCGCGTCAGACCTCGGGCACAGTTCACAGCAAGATACGTGACCGTATTTATGAAAACCTGTACTTAGGAAACACATCACTAGGAGTGACGCGCCCTCCGCTCGCCACCCTCGTTTTCCTCGTTTCGGACCAGGCTGAACACTTGGACCGGCTCGCTCACGTTCTTAAAATGCATCGATCCCCTGGGGAACAGACTAGCATCTCCACTCACTCGGGAAGCTGTCTCCGGGCCAACAAGAATATCCCCATGTTTAGCGGCAGAAGCTATCCGTGCCGCAAGATTGGTCACGGGTCCGGTGGCCGTAAAGGTCATTCTGGTGCCTGAAGTGCCCTTGAAACGACTCATTCCGACGGCACACAAACCGGAGTTGATGCCCATGTTTACTTCCACCGGCTGGAATCGATTCTTCAATTCTTCGTTGATCTCCAGCGTCTTGCCTCTAATCTCCAGAGCGGCCTTAACAGCGCTGGACGCAGTTTTCAAGGGCTCGCCCTGAAATATGACCATCAGCCCGTCACCGGCCGTCTCGTTTATATCTCCCCCGTGATGGTAGATGACATCCAGGAAACTAGAGAAATACTTCTCAATGATGAAAGTCACTTTATCTCTGCCCTGCGTCTCGCTTATGCTGGTGTACCCCGCAACGTCGAGAAACAGGACTGTGACATCTACATCCTTCTTTTCCAGGTCAGGGGCTTCCGGGTTTTTTTCGACAATCTTTTGTACGGTGGAAGGAACAAACGGCCGCAAATGGTCGAGAATCCTGTCCACGGTCAACTTTTCCTGGGACATCTTCCAGTGGCTGCGGGCGTTCTTGATTACGTTGTTAGCTAGTTGAACCAGGTCCTGCAACAGCGTGAAATCCATCTCGCCTAAGCCGGCACCCGGCCTTGCGATTGCATCCAGCACGGCCAGTAGTTGATCCCCTTCATAAATCGGAAACACGATTTCTGAGCATCCCTCCGTAGGAAAGCCATCCCCCGGTAAACGGCTCCTCCGGTTGCCGGGGAAAAAACACATGGCCGAAGAAGTCTGACCAAGCGCACTATTTACCGTTCCTCTGCCTCTTTTGCAGAGCTGGCAATTGATCCTCTCTCTCTCCACGGCACAATGAAGAGGGCGTGTGTAATACTGGGCTTCCGTGTCCACTACCAAAAGGCAAACTTCCTGCAATTGGGATAAGGTTGCTCTCGCCTCGTCTCGAATCATTTCCAGGACTTCACCAATGTCCAATGACGATGTAAGTTTCTGGGCCACGCGAAAAACATTTTCAAAGCGCTCTTTGTAAATATTCCTTCCCCGGCCAAGTCGCCGTAGCACGTGCGCACCCATTCTGAATCTTTCCTGGTCATAGGTCGATTTAGGTGCTGAGTCTTGCGGTTCAAAGGCTTCCTTGCGACACCCACAAACGGGGCAGCCCCAGGAATCCGGCAGCTCCTCGAAGACCAATCCTCGACTGATTTTGTTTTCAGGGTTGTTCCGGGCAGGATCATAAATCCAGCCGCAGGTGCAACATTTCCACTTCGTCATATCCGTTCTCCCAAGAATCTATGCCAAGCCGAGTGAGACAAGGATCAGTATATAGGTTCAGCCCTGAGACTGAAAGGACCAGCTTGCTCGAAGCAGATACCGAAGGCGTGGACGGAGATACTGTCTCAAAATCAAGGCATGAGCGAAATTCGTGGCACGATAGACTGTTGCTCCGGCAAACCCGCTTTCCGCGCGGGACCGGGCTACTATCCCTCGTCCCTCAGGGACCCTTGCCTTTGAGCCCCATTGGGGCGATAGAAAGTGGCCCGGTGCTTCAGCATCGGGCTGCCACCGCGGCGCGATTCCGGGCATCAAAGTAGTTTTGACACAGTTTCTATAATCTTGTCACCACATTAGAACCGGATAAAAGGCCCGATGATTTGCACCGCACTCCAAGTTAAATGCCCCCCGGCAAAACCGGGGGTTTACCATCGTTTTGGTTAGTTTTGACAATATTTGACCACACTTCGCTCCCGGCCGCGAGGTCAACGTAAATCCAGGCAGATCTTCCACTTATAAGTTGTCTTATGAGCCAATGATGTGCTCGGCACGTCCGGAGCAGGTTTGAGGCTTCGAGCAAGGGCCGTTTGATGAAGGCATGAAACAAATGACACGCCAAACTTGACCCAAAGCTGCAAGGCGGGCATTTCTTTGACAGAGAAATTTCGTTGCAATAGAATGGGGTTCGAAGGGGTTGGGAAATCCCGAAATGAAGCAGCTTGCAGCCCATACGGAACTGTTTTCGATCCCCGACATCGCCATGATGGTCTTCAATAAGATTAGGATATCCGAGCTCAATTAGGAATTCGAGAGGAAAGTAAAGCCTGTAATGGAAATCGTTCTGCATTGGATAGTAACCTATGGATACCTGGCGCTTTTCTGCCTGTTAATGCTAGGCATAGTCGGAGCCCCATTTCCCGAAGATTTGATACTCGCATTTGCAGGTTATCTTGTATCCGCAGGCTATCTAGAGCCGGGTCGCACTGTGGCATCGGCTTTTCTGGGGAGTCTTTGCGGCATCAGTGTGAGTTATGGGCTGGGCCGCACAGTCGGTTTTCCACTTATCGAAAAATACGGCCATTTCGTTTGTATCACCGCCAAAAGATTGAGCCTCGTTAAGAACTGGTACGAACGCTTCGGCAAGTGGGGGCTACTTTTCGGGTACTTCATCGGCGGTGTGCGACATTTGACCGCGTTTTTTGCCGGTATGACGAAGCTTCGACTGCGGGTATTTGCAGTGTTCGCTTACACCGGGGCATTCCTTTGGTCTATCACTCTTATTTCGATAGGGTACATCCTCGGCGACCGTTGGGCTGCCGTGTCACATCATCACGGTTTGCAAACGTGCATTGTGGCAGCCGTCTGCATCGTGCTGGCCACAAGCGGGTGGTTGGCACACAGACGATTCAGGTTGCTATCACCTGTGTCTGCAAAGCTTTCAGCAAAGCGCGAGTAAGTAACCATCCAGTTTCGCGGGGAATTGTCGGTTCCCGGTTATAGCGAGGAGAGGAATCCCGCGTCCTGCGGAAAAGCTATCTTTTCTTCCTGGTTGGAAGATTGCCGCGGGCTTACACCCTGGCAGTGACAGCAGTATTATTGGCCAAGTGAATGGTTCCCATGGATCTTTATTTCAATTTCCTTTTGTGGAGGGGTGCGGCGGTCACACGGCGAATCTTGTTGTTGTCGTCAAAGCCTAAAGCCAGCACTAAATCCGGGCGGTCCGACACTTTGTAGAGGACCACCGTTAGATCCTTTCCTGCGCCCGGAAATTCCTTCCAATATTCTATTCCGTGGGATGAAAGGAATTCCATCACTTTGTCCGCACCGATATTACGCTTTGAGCAGTACCCGAAGAATCCGCTGAGGCCGGCGAAATCGTTTTTTATCGTGAGCGGAAAACCCACGCTCTGATAATATATCAGCGTGTCTTGCGCCGCCTGTCTGGTTTGGCGAATGCCTTTGCCTGCTTCACCATTGTTCGGATTTAATTTATGCGCTCGTTCATAAAACGTCCCGGCGGTATCCCAATCCTTCAATTTGGCTGCGGCCCGGGCAATGCACAGACTGTATTCAACATTTTTAGTTTGCAGCTCATAAGCTTTCTTGAAGGCATCTATGGTTTCCCTGAGATTCACCCTCGCTTCCTTGTGTTTCCCTTTGGCCTCGTTGAGTTCCCATTCTCCCAAGTGGATCAGTCCAATGTGGTGCCATGCGTGATGGTCGATGCCCTTTACAGCGGTCAACTTTTCAAAATCCGTAAGGGCCTTGTCCCACTCACCGAGGTTGTAGTAATTCACCCCTCTACAGTAAATCGTTTCATGGCGTTCAGGTTCGATTTTCAGGGCTTCAGTGTAGTATTCCACTGCTTGTTTATATTTTTGGGCCTTATATGCCTCTTCCCCTTTTGCATGCAATTCCTTGGCCGTCTCAGCCCATGACGAGCAACAGCATGCAAAGAAGGTGCAAATCAGAATTGCGACAAAATACACCCTTTTCATTGGCCCGCCTCTTTCTCATAATGCTTGTGCTTGTCGGTCAAGATTGTATGATACCATAATAGATTGTCGGATCAGGAGAAATTTCCACTCCTTGGCCGCCTCACAAGGCAGACAGGCGAAAGTTTCCTATTTACCCTGTGCTCCGGCTCGGGACTTTTCTTAGAACTGATTACAGGGGTTGGATAGACGGTCGGTTGTGTCCTAGAAGTCAAAGAGCCGGTGCAGTCCCGCCAGGCATTCACGGCAACATAGATTCGCTCGGTCTTTCGTCCAACAATTGATTTGTGTTATCTTGTTATGAGATATTTAACCGAGACAATTGCTGAGGAGAGCGCGTCCGGATGGTCGTAAAGATTAAGAACCTGTTTGGAATCGTTATTTTTTCCTTAGCTGTGTTCCTCTTGTGCCAGCCTGCTTCCCCGTTCGAAAAGAAGCCAAGCAAGAGTTCGGTCTTCGAAGTCCCCACTTCCGGCACCATCATGGATGTTCAATACCATCCCGAATTTGACGAGTGGTGGGTCAAATGTCGCGAGGGATCTAACATCGTCATTTATTCCTACGAGAAGCTGACCCGCAAATGGGGCAGAGTTGTCTTCACACCCAAGAAGCCGGACGAGAAAGAGAAAAAGGCGGAGAGGAGCAGACAATCCGAGACCGGCACTACTTCAGGCCTGACGGCAGCCGGTATAACACATGCTGAGAACAAACAAGATAGTGGGCAACACACGGGCCCAAAGAAGGGGTCCGGGCCGGAACATAAACAGGATGACAAAAAAAAGTGGTGGGATCCACTGAACCTTATTAAAGGGGGCGAGGGTCTCATTTACCCGCCCGGTGCGTCCAAACACAAATGAATGGAATGGGAGGGAGCAACCTTTAGAGCAGGCGCCCAAAATTTTGAAATATAGAATTCTAAAGAGTTGGCGTAGGGGCAAGTTTCAAGAGACTGTCTCAAAAATCTCTCCACGATGGGGTCTGATTCGTATAGTTGTTGCCCTCACCCCAACCCTCTCCCAGAGGGAGAGGGAGCTGTACCAAAGCGACTCTCAGAGTCCCCTCACCCAACATACAAGTGACAGGGTGAGGGGATTTCGTGGCACGATCTCGACCCGGTCCGCACTAATGAGACACTTTCTCAAACCCGCCCCTGCATGCGGTCATTCACTGATCTGAGTTCGGCGTCCTGCGTTTGAGATTAAATGGAACTCTCTATCAGCCTCTTCAGAAGCCGCGTAAGGATTCTGGCGGTGGTATCCACCAGCGGAACGACTTTTTGATAGTTCATACGTTTTGGCCCGATCACGCCAATGCTGCCCAGGTCCTGCCTCTTCCGTTCGTATCGGATAGGTTACAATCGAGCAGGTCTCAATCTCGTCCAGCCCGTGTTCCGATCCAATAAATATCTGAATGCCCCGGGCTTCGAGCGTCTTATCCAGAATCTTAAGTAGATTGCTTTTCTCCTCGAAAGTGATGAGGATGGCCCTGAGTGTTTCGACCTGCGCGAATTCAGGCTCGTCGAGAATGTTCGTTTGTCCCTCAATAAAAATTTCGCTCGTTGCCTGCTGAGACAGAATTATGTGGCTCAAGCGGAGCACTTTGGCCAGGATAGCGTCAACCTTGGTCTTTTCCGCGGCCAATTCCCGATCTATCCTTTCACGAGCCTGTCTCAGGTCAAGATCCTTGAGCATGTCGTTCAGCATACGGCTGTACTTCTCAAGGGTCTCTTGCGAAATGCCGTCTTCATCGTAGATAATCTTATTCTGGACCAAACCGCTCGCGGACACCAAGACCACGAGAATTCTGTCATCCGCGATCTTTATGAATTCGATCGTCTTGAATGTCTGTTCCACTCGCGGTGTGGAGGTCACCACCCCGGCCTGCTTGGACAACTCTGCCAGCACTGACGAGGATTGCCGAAGCACGTCCCTTATATCAAGACCCGCTGCCCTAATTAGAGACTCGATCACTGCTTGCTCGTCCCCGCCGAGTTCCGGCGGCGGAGGGATGGTATCCACATAGAAGCGGTATCCCCGATCCGTGGGCACACGACCCGCGCTCACATGGGGCTGCACGATGTAGCCGGATTCAGTGAGGTCACTCATAATATTTCGAATGGACGCGGCCGAAAGGCCTATGTAGCTCTTTTTGGAGAGCGTGCGTGATCCCACCGGCTCGCCGGTAAGTATATACTCCCAGATTATAGCCTTGAGAATTTGTTCCGAACGTTTTTCCAGAACTTGCATGTATGTTCCTTTGCCGGAATTATGGGCCTGCTGGTACATTAAACACATTATTCTCCAAAGCAGAACACGTCAAGAAGAACGGTAGTGTCCTAATTTGGGACACCATCGCGGTTTTCACAAATCGTCACCCAAGACCCCGATCCGGGGGTAGCCGGCGGCTCATAAACCACCGGCACGGAGGCCGGTCCTACTGGATCCCGGCGTACGGCGGCATGACGATCAACACACTAAATTAGGACACCAGACCGAAAGTGGAGATTGAAGGCCTACAATCTCTCAAGGTAGTTTACAAAGAATTTAAAGGATTCTTTCGGCGCGGCGATCAGGGGACTCTCGACTCTTTTTCCATCGAGAAGTTCACCCACGTGAAAAAGACGACCGTCGAGGTACCTTATCTCTCCGCCTGCTGCTTCGAGGATGATACTGCCTGCTGCGAGATCCCTAACATCAACGTTCTTCATGAAACAGGCGTCCGCGGCCCCTCTAGCCACGTAAGCCAAATGACCGGCAGAAGATCCGAAATTGCGAATCTTTCCCGGAAATGTGCTCGTAAAATCCTGATGAAAACGGGAATAAACCAGCGCCAGGCTCTCATTGTCAATAGTGGGATCTTCCCTAACTTGTATTGGCTTATCGTTTAACAGTGCTTCTCGACCCGCATAAGCAAAATAAAGCTCTCCGGTGACGGGAAGGTAAAGAAACGCAAGGACCGGCCAAAATTTCTCAAACAGCGCCGCGCTGATTCCCCAAACAGGCATACCGGCCTGAAATGACGCAGCGCCATCCAATGGGTCCACGATCCAGAGAAAACGAGGACAATCGCTTCTGCGGATCTCTTCTCCGGACAATTCGCGTAGGAACCCATGCCCCTCGAAGCTGCCTTTGATCTTCGTGGAAATCAGCTCCCATGCCGCATTGTCCGCCTTAGTCACCAGTTCTTCATCAAATTTCAGATGTGGATTCCCGGTGCCAAACATCTCGAGGAGCAGATTGCCTCCCTTGCGAAGAGTATTTTCCACGAATTCTTTCAAGGTCCGCAGTTCACGTTCACTGAGAGATCTTTCCTCTGCCTTTTTCATCTGTTACTCCCTTAAAGGTCCTCGATGATCGAGCGCGATCTGTGGCCGCGACAGCAATCAGATTGCGCGTGAGACTCAGGGAATCTTGCTCAAGATTCGGAAAACATGGAACTTAATGTAAAGGCATCATTAGTTGCCTGTCAAGAAAACAGGGCGGGACGGAATCCACGGCCTTGACCGAAGGGAACCCGGCAGATAAGGTACAGGGACGAATCTGGAAGGCTCAGTTTTCTTAAATTGTTCGGAGTCTTTTGGATGTTTCACGAAGAAAACTTACGGTCGGCACGTCAGGGGTAGTGGTCCGACGGAGGCCCTATGAGTCAAGGATTGACAAGCCTGCGCTTCCGCCGGAACGCGGCAAAAGCGGTGCTAAATCGCCCTCTCAGGGACGCACTGCGCAATGCTACGGATATATTTGCTGCCCTGAGAGAGCGAGGTTTCGCTTCTGAACCTATTGAGACCCTTCGTGATCGCGGCTCAAAGATCCGAACGCAGGTTTTGGATAATTTGCCGGAATATCTTGACCGTTTTTCTGCCGCCGCGACCCGCGCAGGGGCTATGGTGCATCAGGCGCAAGATAGCAAGATCGCGAGAGAAATTGTCTTCAATATTCTCAGGGATCGCGGTGCAAGGAAGATCGTCAAATCCAAATCCATGGTAACCGAGGAAATCCACCTGAACCAGTATTTGGAAGCTCACGGCATAGAAGTCGTCGAGACGGATCTGGGAGAATACATTGTACAAATTGCAGGGGAGACACCTTCTCACATTTTAGCGCCGGCCATTCACAAGTCTCGGCAGCAGGTCGGACAATTATTTGTACAAAAGCTCGGTGTCGATTACTCCGATGACCCAACGGTTTTGGTAAGAATAGCCCGAAGCGTCTTGAGAAAAGAATTTCTCTCCGCCGACGCGGGAATCACTGGGGCAAACTTTGCCATTGCCCAATCAGGTAGCATCGCCATATTCACGAATGAAGGCAACGGACGGATGGTAACCACCGTGCCTCCGCTCCATATAGCAGTCCTGACTATCGAAAAGATTTTACCTTCGCTTGAGGATCTGCCGCTGTTCGTCCGCCTGCTCTCCAGGGCCGCCACAGGGCAACCTCTCTCCAGTTATCTCTCAGTCATCACAGGAACCAGAAAATCGGGAGAAGCGACAGGGGCCAAAGAACTCCATATCGTGCTCCTGGACAACGGCCGGTCCAACATTCTTCGCGGGGATTTCCGCGAGATACTCAAATGTATACGGTGTAGCGCTTGTTTGAACGTTTGCCCAGTGTACCGTGTGATTGGCGGCCATGCGTACGGCTCAACATACGCCGGCCCGATGGGCATTGTCCTGACTGCCCTGCTTGAAGGAATCGAAAAAGCTCACCCGCTGATGGACGCCTCAACTCTTTGCGGCGCATGCGCGGAAGCGTGCCCTGTGCGGACACCGCTGGTTGATTTGTTAAGAATGCTGCGCGAGCACAGAGTGAATGAGGGATTGACTCCGCCAATTGAACGGGCGGCCATGGGCGCTTACGCACGAGCCACAAAAACTCCTGCCCTCTTTGCTTTCGGGCAAAGAACGTCTCGGATCTTATGGCCTATCTTACGCAGGATCTTCGGCGAGGGAACATTCGATCGACTTCCGCGGCCTGTCAGACGCACGTTTAAAGAAAGAATGTCCTAAAGTAGCCTGGGACAGCTTCCGGGGAGGCAAGAATGAAAAGGCTGTTAGTAATGGCACTCATTATCACTGGCTCCTGTGTTGTGAACCTGCCTCAAGTTGCGGCGGAGGCCCAATCTACGGCTATAGCGAAGGATGCAGAATGGCACCCCACGACGGAAACCATGCAGAAGATCCGGCAATCTTGCGCATCGCTACACGCCCCCGATTTTGGACAATGCTTCGTGGCACTAATGCCGAAACTGGGTGCAACCGCTCAGGCCGTGGCTTTTGCGAAATCTACGGGGAATACCGGTTACCTGGCCCACTTTTCGAAGGTCGGTCCGGTGGATCTTGCGTACGTGGTTTATCCATTCAGGGCGAACGAAAATGATGGATGGCTCCTGGTGAACGGTGATCCGCCACTTATAGACGTGGATACCTTGACCAATTTACGGAAAGGGCAACTGGAACGCGACCCCTCCTACCTTCTGTTAAAGAAGAAGTTTCCTAAAGTCATGCTCTTTCCGGGTGACAGAAGTCGGACACTTCCACCCAAGGTAATTCGGTTGCCGACTGAGGGACAACGATTCATTGTAAAGTACAAGCTCCTCAATGGCTGTCACGCCTGTGAACCGGTTGGGCAGGCAGAATTTTCTTTTGATTTTGACCCAACCGGCAAGTTTTTGGGCACGCAACTCCAGCATGTGGAGTTACTGACGAGTCTGAAATAGAAAAGAAGAGGGGGGCGATTATGCCGAAGTGAGCGGATTGTCCCGAGTAACGAGTCCAGGATTCTCAAAAATTCGAAAATCTTCTTCTAGCTCATCAATTCCAGTGCCTTTTTCAGGGCTTCCAGCAAAAGTATCACGTTTTCAGCCCGACTATTGAAGCCCATGAGCCCTATACGCCAAACCTTTCCCGCCAGTTGGCCCAGAACCTCCTGCGATCTCGATGTTGTAATTCTGGAGGAGATAGTCGCTCACGGCCTTGGCGTCGATGCCGGGGGGAACCAGTGCGGTGGTCAGGCTCGGCAGACGAAAATCCTTGTCCACGTGGCAGTCGATGTCGAGCTCTTTAAGCCCTTCCCAGAGCATTTCTGCATTAGACCGGTGACGTTCCCATCGGTCTTCGAGACCCTCCTCCGCGATCAGGCGAAGTGCCTCTCTTAAAGCGTAATTCATGTTAATAGGCGCGGTGTGATGGTAAGTACGTTCGCTCCCCCAGTATTTGCCCACAAGCTTCATGTCCAGGTACCAGTTGGCCACCTTTGTTTTTCGGCTGTTGAGCTTCTCCATTGCCCGTTCACCAAGAGTAAGCGGAGAGATGCCGGGCGGACAGCCCAAGCATTTCTGGGAACCGCTGTAAGCGATGTCCACATGCCATCGGTCGAGGAAGACGGGCGCACCGCCGAGACTTGTGACCGTATCCAGCAGGAACAGGCAATCGAATTCACGGCATAGCTTCCCGATCCCTTGCATGGGGTGAAGCGCGCCGGTAGAGGTTTCCCCATGAACCAGGCCCAAGAGTACCGGTCTGTGGGTCTCCAGGGCCGAGCCGATCTCGTCGAGGGTAAAGACTTCACCCCACGGTTTTTCTATTCGGCGTACATCGGCACCGTAACGGGAGGCCATGTCGCAAAGCCTCTCGCCAAAGTAGCCGTTAACTCCGATCAGAACCACATCCTCCGGTTCGATGCAGTTGGCGAGAGAGGCTTCCATGGCAGCACTCCCGGTACCGCTGACCGGAATTGTGAAGGGGTTGTCTGTTTGCCAGACGTATCGCAGGAGTTCTTGAGACTCATTCATCAGTTCAATGAATTTCGGATCCAGGTGTCCCACTTCATTCATGCTCAGAGCTTGCCGTACTCTAGGATGAATATTTGCGGGGCCCGGGCCCAGCAGCAGTCGCGGGGGCATGTCGAGTTGTTGGACCACGATTCGATGAGAATCGTCGATTCCACGTGTCTTATTTTGCATTTGGAGTCTCTTTTATGGGAATATCATTTGGCTTGCCCTATGACGGTCAATTTCGCAGAATATATATTCGGGGATGAGATTTCAACTTCAAGTACAGCACCGGGCAACCATTCAGTCTTGTGGGGCACTCCCGCGACGCGCGGGACAGCCTGCCGGGGAAACCCCTGTTCAGTGGCGGGCTAGAAAGCCCACCCCACGAAACCATCCGCAAATTCCGGCTGTTACTGAATGTATACGCACCCGGATTGTTCAGCGCAGTCAAAAATACACAGCCCGTTTGATGCCCCCACATTGAAGCTATGACAAAAAAAGATCTTTTGAAAACGTACCGTGACAAGAGGGATTTCGGGCACACCTCGGAACCGAAAGGTGATGCGCCGCGCGCCGAGAGCGAGCAACCTATATTCGTGATTCACAAACACAGGGCCAGAAATCTACATTACGATTTTCGTCTTGAGGACCAAGGTGTTCTCAAATCTTGGGCAATTCCTAAAGGTCCTTCTACAGACCCGAAGATTAAGCGGCTTGCAGTGGCCACTGAAGACCATCCATTGGAATACGCCGAATTCGAAGGCGTTATCCGGAAAGGAGAGTACGGGGCCGGCGCAGTGCTCGTCTGGGATTGTGGAACTTATCGGAACGTCACCGAGGAAAAGGGGCAAACAGTTCCTGTTGAGAAAGCCATCGAGCGCGGTGGTCTCAGCGTATGGCTTGAAGGCAATAAGCTCAAAGGCGGCTACTCGCTTATCCGATTCAGGGGGGAATCACCGAACCAGTGGCTGCTCGTCAAAATGAACGACGACCAGGCTGATTCAAGAAACGCCCTGCTGACGGCCGAGCCCGACTCGGTCTTGAGTGGCCGCAGCCTGGAAGAAATAGAAGCGGATGAATCGCCGACCGATTCGTAACTATTTGGCAACTGGGATAGCTTCGGCTGCAAGGTCTGTCACCGGCCGCTGTATCGACGCTTCCTAAACCTTTTCGCGAACACTTTGTCATCCCGCCGTTGAAACGGGCTATTAACCCTCCTTAAGTTCCTCCAGAACCTGCCTGAGTATGTCCGGCTTTACCTCCATGCCTGGTTCCACTGCACCAATTTTTCTTATCAAGACAAAGCGTACGCGGCCGCCGATGTTCTTTTTGTCAGCGGCCATTGCCTTGACAAGCCCGGTCGGATCCTCACTGTGACAAATCGGCAGGCCGGTTCGGCTCAGCAGAGACTCCAGCCTGTCCGGTTCATCCGAGGAGCACAGCCCCATTTTCTCGGAAATTCTTGCCGCGGCAACAAGACCGATGGCAACGGCTTCTCCGTGGCCCAAGGCGTATCCACTGCACTTTTCCAGCGCGTGGCCCACCGTGTGCCCGAGATTCAAGACTTCACGCAGGCCGGATTCAAAAGGATCGGCTTCCACAACCCGAACCTTGACGTTGGCTGAACGAGCCACCAGGGCGGGACTCAAGTTGGATGGTCGATCGGCGCTCTCTAGAGCCTCAAAGAGTTCGGGGTCACCGATCACGGCATGTTTGATAAGCTCTGCCATGCCCATCCGAATTTCTCTTTCCGGAAGTGTGGCGAGCGTTTGCGTGTCCGCAGCAACCAGCACCGGCTGTTTGAAGGCCCCCACGAGATTTTTCCCCTGAGGCAGGTCAACCCCCGTCTTACCGCCCACACTGGAATCGACCATGGCCAGCAGCGTAGTCGGGCATTGAACCAGAGTTATCCCTCGCATGTAAGTTGCCGCTGCGAATCCTGCCAAGTCTCCGATCACGCCGCCACCCAGTGCGATCACAGCGCCGCGACGATCCAGTCCTCCTTCCAAAAAGGAGTTATAGAGGAAGCTGAGTTGCTCGAGGTTTTTGCTCTCCTCTCCCGGTGGAACTTTGAATACAAAGGGCTTGAAACCTGCACTCTCGAGTGCTGTGACCACCTGATGCGCGTACAATTTGGCGACGTTCAGGTCTGTGACCACGGCAATCCTGGAAGTAAGGCCCCTTTCTCTGAGTTGCTCCCCGAGCAGATCAAGGACTCCAGGCCCTATGCCAATTGTGTAACCACCACCGGGAAGATTCACTGCAATAAACATGGATGGGTCTTTTCCGTTGCTAACGATTTGATGCAAGCGATTGACCGCCCTTTCCACAAGTGAATCCGTGGTGTCCACGTGGTATGCAAATGACACGTACGCAGCTTCACGTTCACGAAGAAGCGCTTTCACACGCTGGATGCGGTCTTCACCCTCTATCATGGGGCGTTTTTCGTTCCTGCAGACCCGGGTCAGAATCTCATCTGCCGAGCACCGCAGGCAGACTACAATACCCGCGGAATTCAGGAGCTTGCGATTTTCCGGATCCAATGGCATCCCCCCGCCGGTGGCTACCACCGCGCCCCGCTGAGTCACGAGTTCCCGGCACAATTGTCTTTCCAGATCACGGAAGTGCCCCTCACCATGCCTGGTGAAGATTTCAGAGACGGACGCTCCTGCACGACGCTCTATTTCCGCGTCCGTGTCGAGAAATCTCAATCCAAGCCGCGAAGCGAGCGCGCGACCTATAGTAGTCTTTCCTGTGCCCATGAAACCAGTAAGGATTATATTTGCGTATGCTGTCATAGTTGTTCAAAAACCTGTCTGAGTATTCATAATCACTAACTCATTGTCATGCTGTCTCGCAATTTCAACAGCTTATCACCCTCCCCCTTCCCCCTCCCTTCGAGGGAGGGGATCAAGAAAACCCTCGCCCCTGGCGGGAGAGGGCAGGGTGAGGGGGATTTGCGGAATCAAAACGCCGCATTAAGTCAGCGCCTATGGTATGAGTGCACGGGATAGACACTGTTCCGTTGGTATTTTCACTCGTACCCGAATCTCCAGGGAATATTGTCCATGGGAAGATCCGCGATTCTAGAACTTCTCAGGCTCCGGAATCTTGACGTCATCTCATCCAGGCCGTCTCCGCCGAGCTTTTCTATCAAGGCATCGGCAAGGACAAACGCAACCATTGCTTCAGCCACAACAGACGCCCGGGGGACAGCGCATATATCGCTACGTTCGTACGTCGTCTTCACGCGTTCGCCTGTGGCCAGATCAACGGAGTGAATGCCCTTGAGAGTCGTGCTGATAGGCTTCATGGCCGCTCGGATCAGTAGTGGGGCGCCTGTAGTTATGCCCCCTTCCAGGCCGGCAGCCCGGTTCGATCCCCGTTTCAAAGCAGTTTCTATCTCATCTTGATCACGAACGATTTCGTCGTGAACGTTAGAGCCTCGCTCACAGGCGTCCACAAACGCGTTGCCGAACTGAACACCCTTGATGGCAGGAATAGACCCCACCGCGGCCATGAGCCTGCCGGTGAGCCTTCGATCCCACTCCACGTGGCTTCCAAGTCCGGGCGGGACATTAAGCGCAACGCACTGGAAAATCCCTCCCAGAGTATCACCTTCCTCTCTGGCTTTTCCGATCTCCGCGACCATTGCGGTACTGGCCTCGTTGTCAGGACATCGGACAGGCGATGTCTCCGCTTGGCGGAACAATAGGCCATAATCGGGCCTTTCAGGGACTTCAGCTTCAACAGGGCCTATGGAAAGCACATAAGAGCCTATTCTGATGTCAAAGCATCCGAGAAATTTCCGACAGATGGCCCCCATGGCGACACGCGCCGCAGTCTCTCTTGCCGAAGCCCGTTCCAATCCCAGTCTAAGTTCCCTGTAACCGTATTTAACTGCTGAAGTCAGGTCAGCGTGGCCGGGTCTGGGAATTGTCATGGGAGGAATATCCCGGTCGCGCCAGGAATTGAAGTCTTTGTTGGCAATTATGAGCGAGACTGGGGCGCCGGTGGTCTGCCCGGCCATGATGCCTCCCGTAATTCTCGCGCGGTCATCTTCTATTGACATTCGGCCGCCTGACCCTTCGCTCCGCTGGCGTCGGGCCAGTTCGAAATCTATGTCCGTTCGAGAAATAGGGATCGCGGCAGGGAGGCCTTCGAGAATAACTGTGAGTTCAGGTCCGTGGGATTCGCCCGCGGTCAGAAATCTCAGCATAGTGCTACCGCCTGCTTCATTACGGCTAATGGCGCCGCTTTGCCTGTCCAGAGTGAAAATGCAATCGCAGCCTGATGGACCAACATTCCAAGTCCGTTTGTCGCCTTAACCCCCGCATCTTGCGCCTGTTCCATAAGACGCGTGCGAGGCGGATTGTACACCAGGTCATAGACCATTCGGCACTTGCGAAAACTTGTCCCCTCCGGCCACGGAGAATAATCTGTCTTGGGAGCCATGCCCAGTGGAGTGGTATTTACGATCAGATCTACGTCCCGGTCCGGTTCCTGAAGCCTTTGAAGCGTCCAAGTTTCGACAAAGCCCTTCAAATCGGATTTTGTCAAACGCGCAACAATGGCTCCGGCTGTTTCGTCATTCCGACTGCACACAGCCACCCTTGCCCCATTCGAAACCAGAGCATAAGCTACCGCCCGAGCCGAGCCGCCTGATCCTAGTATTACGGCAGTACATCCATCGGGGTCAAAGCCCATTTCCTTAAGATGGCAGAGGAAACCGGTCCAATCCGTGTTTTCTCCTATCAGGCTTCCGTCGGGCCCGACCGTAATTGTGTTGACTGCTCCGATCTCTGAGGCATCCGCGGAAACACTATCGAGAAATGGGATGACCCTCTCTTTGTACGGCAGCGTCACATTGACCGCTCGGAATCCCAGCGCAGGCAACCCTTTTATGGCCCCTGCCAAGTAGTGCGGCTCCACAGGCAGCGGCACGTAAAGCCAATCCATGCCCAGTAACTGAAATGCCGCGTTGTGCATTGCAGGGCTCAGACTATGCGCGACAGGATTCCCTATGATGCCGACCAGCTGTGTAGCGCCCGTCACCATTGAACGTCTGCCCCTAGCCCTTTTAGAATGCGGGGGAATTCCGGGAATGAATCGTTGATGATTTCCCATCCTTGAATCAACGTTTCCCCCTCGGCCACAAGACCTGCAATTGCCAGACTCATGCCCAATCTGTGATCTCCGCGAGCGTTCACAACAGCGCCGGTAAGTTTGCGCGGACCGTTGATAGTAAAACCGTCGGCCGCGGTTTGGATGTCGGCCCCCATTTTATTCAATTCCTCAGCCAGCGTGTCGATCCTATCGCTTTCTTTGACCCGAAGTTCCTCTGCGTCCCGCACGACGGTTGTGCCGCTTGCTTGAGTGGCAGCGACTGCAAGTATTGGAAACTCATCAATCATCCTGACAACGATTGCTCCTTGTACGGTAGTCCCCCGGAGCGCTCCCGACTCCACTGTAATGGTCCCCGTCGGTTCGCCATTGGATTCCGTCGCTCCATTCACACGCAGGTTTCCTCCCATCGAGTGCAGCACGTCGAATAATCCTGTCCGTCCTGGATTAAGGCAGAGATTCGTGACCTGAAGGCTCGAATCGGGAACCAGTAAGCCCGCTGTTACAAGGAACGCGGCAGAGGACGGGTCGGAAGGAAGGTGTACGTCCAGCGGTGGAAGAGAGGTGATGGGTCCCGAAACGGTCACGTGGTGTCGGCCCTCTTGGTCTTCATATTCTGTAACGGGCACACCCAGGCTCTTAAGCATACGTTCTGTGTGATCTCTACTTGTGAAGGGCTCGATCACTGTCGTGGGACCGTCAGTGAAAAGACCTGCCAACAGGAGCGCGGATTTTACTTGCGCGCTGGCTACTGGAAGGAGATGCTGCGACGGCTGCAATCGAGACGGGAAAAATGTCAGAGGTGCGTTTCCGTTGTCTGTCTCGATTTTAGCCCCTTTTGTGCGAAGTGGTTCCACGACCCGACCCATAGGCCGTGCACGTAGGCGGTCATTGCCGTCAAGGGTGGACTGAAATGCCTGGCCCGCCAGGATTCCGGCCATTAATCGCATAGTCGTGGCCGAACCTCGACAGTGGAGAGGCGCGGAAGGCACCGCAAAACCTACCAGATCCTTACCTGTTACCAGGAGATCGGCAGCCCCGGGCTGGATAGTCGGCCTGAGTTCTTCAACCACCTGTACTCCAAGCGTCTGAAGGCATTCGATCATTGCAAGACTGACCCCAGCCTTCGCGCAATTCCGGATCCGTGAGACTCCGCTCCCGAGAGAAGCGAACAACAGGGCTCGGTGCGATAAAGATTTGTCCCCCGGCAATGACACGACCCCGCGCAAACGGCGGGTGGGCCGAATTCGAAGGGTCTTGGGATCAGCCATTCGTACGGGTTCCTTCCTCAGAGGATATATGTGGGTGAAACATTGCTGTTCTGCGTTCTCGTATTTGGCTCAGGATTTTTCGCAAGGCTCCGTTATCCTCATCCTTGATGGCACTTGCAAATCTTTTCATCATTCGTTGGGCCAACTCAAGCATTTGAAGCACGTTGTCCCGGTTGACTGCAAGAATGTCCGTCATCATGGTCAAATCAGCGCCTGCAACTCTTGAGGTGTCCCTGAACCCGCTTGAGGCCAAGTTCCACACATCGGGTTCTTCCGACGCGGTTACTTCGGCAACCGCGACTAGGGTCGAGGCGAGAAGATAAGGGAGATGGCTGACGCATGCTGCGACCAGGTCATGGTCGTCCGCGTTCATCGGCATAGGCCGTGCACCCACAAGCTTAACCATCTGTTCGATGAGACTAAACGCTTCAGGGTCGGTCCGCTCCGTACGAATGAGCACCCATGTCTTGCCCAGGAACAAGTCCGCGTCTGATGTATAAAGGCCGGGTGTCTCTTTTCCGCACATCGGATGCCCGGCCACCGCCCTGATGTGCGGCGGCAATTGGTCCATAACCTTCAATATGTTCCGTTTGACGCTGCCCATATCCGTTACGATGGCGCCGGCCTTCATGAAAGAGTGTAGCGGCAGGATTTGCTGTTCAATGGTGCAGACCGGGGTTGCAAAGACCACCACTTCGGCACCATCGAGAAGCTGTTGCGGATCTACACCGGCGATGTGAGCTGCTCCAAGGGCTACAGCCTCCTCTGCGATAGCCTGACGCCTTACCAGTCCCCTGACTTCCCGGCAAACTTCGCCTCGTACCAGCGCTTTGCCGAGGCTCCCCCCCATGAGCCCCAGGCCCACAATCGTAATCGTCAAATCTGAAAGCGTCACCGATTATCCTCTGACAAAGGAGATGCAGACAAGCATTGCCGCACGAAATGTTACGACATTTTGGTTCTTGTCAATAGAAATCCTACACGTCCATTTGAGTGTTGGATGCAGCTCGCCGAGCAGTCTCGATCTCAAATGGTTCTCCCCACCGCCTCGGCAACCGGACGCAGCTCGTCCATAAGCGCTTGAAACTCATGGGGGCGGAGGCTTTGCGCGCCGTCAGACAGCGCATTCTCAGGGTCCGGATGGACTTCAATAATGAGTCCGTCGGCCCCCGCGGCGATGGCCGCGCGACTCACCGCGGGTACGTATTCGCGCTTTCCGGTGCCGTGGCTCGGATCCAGTATAACCGGAAGGTGGCTCAGGGATTTAAGCACGGGTACAGCATTGATGTCCACGGTGTTCCGGGTGGAAGTCTCGAAAGTGCGTATTCCACGTTCACAAAGAATTACGCGCGGGTTGTTGTGGCTCAGTATGTATTCCGCGGCGTTGAGAAACTCTTCTATTGTGCTCATGAGTCCGCGCTTAAGGAGCACCGGTTTATGGGATGCGCCCACCGCGTTGAGCAGAGCAAAATTCTGCATGTTGCGCGCGCCCACCTGCAGCACATCCGCGTACTGAGCTACCAGCGGCACTTGTTCCGGCGTTGTGACCTCGGTTACGACCGCGAGGCCCGCCACGTCCCTAGCTTGCGCCAGGAGCTTGAGACCTTCCTCTCCGAGGCCTTGAAAGCTGTATGGCGAGGTCCGAGGTTTGAACGCGCCGCCTCTTAGGGCTGTTGCTCCTGCCTTTTTCACCGCGAGCGCCGTCTGAATGAGTTGATCTTTGTTTTCGACCGCGCAGGGGCCGGCCATGATAATGATTTTCTTGCTCCCAATATGGGACCCGTCGATGGAGAAGACCGTGTCTTCTTTCTTGAAGTCCCGACTGGCAAGCTTAAACGGCCCCAAAAGCGGAACCACACGCTCGACGCCCTCCAAGCACTCGAAAGCGTCCGCTTCCACTCCACTATTGTCGCCGACAACCCCAACGATGGTGCGAATCTTCCCTCTGGAAACATGGGCCTTCATTCCCACGGCTTCCACCTTGGTCAAAACCCGCGCCACCTGGCCCTCAGTTGCTTCCTTTTTCATGACTACCACCATCTTTTTTCCTCCAAAAAAAAGATGCGGAGCGCTTGCTCCGCATCTTTTTGTTCCGTTGTATGGATTATCTAACAGCAGAAGCGCGCGTCAACCTCCGGGGGGCCCAAAATAGTACCACCAAAAATACCGAGAAGACGCGCTCATGTGCTGCAACTGACTCATAGTTTCAAAATGCCTCTTATCTTACAGAAATACGATCCCATGAAAATTATGTCAAGACTTTTTTTGTGAGCATTCAGTTTTGTGGGGCAGTCCCGCGAGGCGCGGGACTGCCTGCCGGAGGAAACCCCGGTTCGATGGCGGGCTGGAAAGCCCACCCCACGAAGCCACTGGCAAATTCAGGCTGTAACTGAATGCATACCTTTCTTGGAAAGATGGTCTGTTAGTTTACTCCAGACCTTGAATTCATCGGTCGTTCTGTGAATAATCCAGACACCTACATCAATACCACTTGATTCAGCAAGGCGGACCATGACTAAACAGAACCTCGAAGAGTTGCGTGCCCGGATAGACGAACTTGACAATGATATAGTCAAACTCCTGAACCACAGAATGGCCTTATGTCAGAAGATAGGACAGTTAAAATCCGCGGCTGCTCGAAACGTTGTCGACCGGGAGCGAGAAGCGGAAATCCTTCAGCGACTTGCCTCCGAGAACTCCGGCCCTCTTTCCGAGCAGGCGCTGTCCGCTGTATTTCGCGAAATTTTCTCGGGCTCCAGGGCCTTGCAAGCCCCCGTGACCATAGCCTTCCTGGGGCCCGCCGGCACGTACACCCATGAGGCTGCTATAGAGATGTTCGGGCATTCAGCTACGTTCATTCCCTGCCTGACCGTGCGGGATGTCTTTGAAGAGGTGGTTCATGGAGGCGTTACCTATGCCGTAGCCCCCATAGAGAATAGTATTGAGGGGTCTGTCCGAGAGACCTTGGACCTGTTGATGACTTCCTCGATCGGCGTTTGCAAAGAAGTCTCTCTGAGGGTGAGCCACGCGCTCATGAACCTCACGGGAAAAATCGAAGATATCCGGCAAGTAATCTCCCACCCCCAGGCACTAGCTCAGTGCCGTCGGTGGTTGGCCGACAAACTTCCGGACGTTCCGCTGCGAGATACGTCCAGCACCGCCAGAGCGGCCGAACTGGCAATAGAGGATGTGGGAACAGCGGCAATCGCGAGTGAAAGAATTGGCGTAAGATTGGGCTTGCAAATAATACGACGCGGCATTCAAGACAGCCCCGAGAATATTACACGATTCTTCGCCCTGGGGCGCATCAAACCGACACCGACCGGAGATGACAAGACATCAATAGTGTTTTGGACTGAAGACAAGCCTGGGGCATTGCACAAGATACTCAAGAAATTCGCTCAGCATGGAATAAACCTGTCAAGGATAGAATCTCGCCCGGACCGTGGAGCGGTTGCTTGGAAATATGCATTCTTCGTGGACCTGGAAGGTCATAGAGACGATCCGGAAGTGGCAACTTGTTTGAAGGAAATCACCGGCAAGAGAACTATGGTTAAAGTGCTGGGATCGTTTCCCAGCCGCTCTCTGCCCCCCGGTGAGTAAAAAGGAGTCGTCTTCAAAGAACCACGGGAATTTTGTATTATGAGAATATTATGTAACAATAACACCTAAATATATCTTATATATAATCCTAAGTAGCAAATATCTTGACAATACATTATTTTTATGAGATAAACATCTCCAGTAAATAAAACACCATACCCTATGTTGCCCGGCTTTGCCGGGCTTTTTTTTTGCCGCGATTCATGTTGACTTGCCCGGACCGGCCTGGCTAGACTCGCCTTGGTGCTTCTTATATTAACAGCCTTCAGACAACCGGCTGCAAGGCGAATCGTATCAACCGGCTTCCAACCACTAGAGGGTTCGACAATGAAAATTCTCGTATTGCATGGTCCCAACCTCAACCTTCTCGGCGTTAGAGAGCCCGATGTCTACGGGCATCTCAGTCTGAGCGAGATAGATAAAGAACTGGCCACCCGTGCGAAACGCCTTGGGGCGGAACTTCGCACCTTGCAATCCAATCATGAGGGAGTGTTGATTGACGCCATTCACGAGGCCCTTGGGTGGGCAGACGGAATCCTGATCAATCCCGGTGCCTTTACCCATACAAGTCTGGCCCTGCGCGACGCTGTTGCGGCAACCGCCATACCAGCCGTGGAGGTTCACTTATCCAACATTTACGCTCGGGAGGAGTTTCGTCACAAGTCGGTGATCGCGGGGGCCTGCTTGGGTCAGATTTCGGGGTTTGGAGCCAATTCTTACTATCTGGGGCTCGAAGCGTTAGTAGGACCCACGTAAACGATCTAAGGCCTGACACCATTCGCTTTCAATAGGTAAGAATCGGTGACTAGCAAACAGCACTGACCTGGCACTATGACGGCGCTTCCCGCGAGACACGGGATGGCACCCAATTTCCATTCGTGAGATCTTGGGTGCCACGGATCTGGGTTTCGTCAGATCCGTGAAGTTTTGGGTGCCATCTCGCCTTACAGGCCTGAGAGACGCAAAACGAAACCGGGAAAAGGCTTGATCCCACGATCGTCAAGAACTCAATGCAAATCCCCTCCTGGTGCTGCGGTCACGCACGTGGGGAAAAAAAAGTTGACAACAGCCGAGTAGTCTTTTATTCTGGCTGACGGCAGGTAACAACTCCATGATATCCATAAGCAACCGAAACTGGTGGTGGTGCTGGAAAATCAAACACGGGAGGTCTGCCTGAGCCGCGATACAAAGTCATAAAGTGTAAAATAGGCATCTAAAACGGAAATAAAGGCCATGGGCAGACACCCCATGGCCTTTTCGCGTTCTGGACTTAGGAGCTTGACGATGGGCAGCGACGACATGTCCTGCCACACCCTCATATTTGACCTGAAAGGCTGTGCATCATGATCAAACCTAACTATGAAGACTTTAAAGGCCTTTGTCGACAAGGGAACCTTATCCCCATAGCCACCGAGATTCCGGGAGATCTCGACACTCCGCTTTCAGCCTTGCTGAAAATTGATGATGTGCAAAGCTCCTTTCTCCTGGAGAGCGTTGAAGGGGGCGAGCGATGGGCCAGGTATTCCTTTCTAGGATCAAATCCCAGAGCGATCATTCGAGCGAGAGGGGGATCGGGGGAGATCCTATACGGCGACAGCGTTCAATCCGTCAGCCAGGTGTCGGACCCTACCTGTCTGGTGAAACAAGTCATGGAAAAGTTCCATACAGTGCGTCTCCCCGGACTTCCGGAATTTTTTGGGGGAGCGGTAGGCTTCCTATCTTATGATGTCGTGCGGGGATTTGAGCGGCTCCCCGATCTGGGTAAGCCCGGCCCGGGATTCCACGACGCATGGTTTATGGTGACCCGCGATCTCGTCGTCTTCGACAACCTTTTGCACAAGATCCTTTTGATAACCACTGTGTCGCTCGACGAGGCCCGGTCTGTGAAAAGCGCTTATAGCCAAGGCTGCGCCCGACTGGAAAACCTCCAGGAGTTGCTTCGTACTCCCTGCACCTACGCCACAGCCGCTAAGACACAGCCGGATTGTCCTGCCTTCTCATCGAACATGTCTCGGAATGACTTTGAACAAATGGTCCGACAGGCTAAGAAACACATCAAGGCCGGCGATATCATACAGGTAGTGCTTTCTCAGAGATTCCAGGGAGAAGGCCTGGCTGACCCCCTGAGCGTCTACCGCGGGCTCAGGATGATCAACCCGTCTCCATACATGTTTTTCCTGCGCATGGGGGACGAAGTGCTCGCGGGAGCATCCCCGGAGGTGATGGTACGGCTCAGAAACGGTGAGGCCGTTCTGAGACCCATCGCGGGAACTCGTCCCCGCGGGACCACATCCTCTCAGGACGCGGACCTGGAGCGCGAACTCCTCGCAGACCCCAAAGAATCAGCAGAGCATGTGATGCTGGTGGACCTGGCTCGTAACGACCTCGGTCGTATCGCTGAGCCCGGAAGCGTGAATGTGGACGCGTTCAAGACTGTGGAGCGCTATTCTCACGTCATGCACCTGGTGAGCAACGTTCGAGCTAAACCCGCAAACGGTCGCGATTCCTTCGAAGTGCTCAGAGCCACTTTCCCTGCCGGGACACTCTCGGGCGCCCCAAAAATTCGAGCGATGGAGATCATCGAAGACCTGGAACCCCAACGGCGCGGGCCGTATGGAGGCTGCGTCGGGTATTTCTCTTACACGGGAGCAATGGACATGGCGATCACTATACGTACGGTCATGATGAAAGGATCTCAAACATTCTTTCAGGCAGGGGCGGGCATCGTCGCAGATTCCGTCCCGGAGCTGGAATACGAAGAAACCATGAACAAAGCCCAGGCCATGAGAACTGCTCTGGGTATGGCTCATAACTTGGAAAGGGGGTTCTAATGCTACTTGTCATCGACAATTATGATTCGTTCACCTACAACCTGGTCCAGTATTTTCAAGAGCTTGGCCAAAGAGTGCTCGTTCGGCGGAACGATCAAATCACGCTCGATGAGGTTGTGGACCTCAAGCCGCAAGCTGTGGTCATTTCTCCCGGTCCCGGAGGCCCACAGGACGCGGGCATATCAATGCGACTGATCACCGATCTGGGCAGCACGGTGCCCATCCTCGGCGTTTGCTTGGGGCATCAGGCCATTGGAGCGGCTTTTGGAGCGCAGGTTGTTTCGGCCGATCGACTGATGCATGGCAAAACTTCCCCGATATTTTCTAATGACAGCCAGCTTTTTTCGGGGATGAGCAACCCCTTTGAGGCCTGCCGTTACCACAGTTTGATTGTGGACAGAGAAACCTTGCCCGACTGTTTACAAATTACCGCCTGGACCGACCGGCACGAGATTATGGGAATTCGCCACAAACATCATCCAATTGAGGGCGTTCAATTCCATCCCGAATCGATTCTCACGCTGGAAGGAAAACGTATACTCCAGAATTTTATCAATATGACGGACAAATTCTACATGGGCGAGGGAGCCGGGTTAGAACCTGCCTGTCAAAACTCGGCGAAAAGGATTTTCTCTTCCGGTCGCACAGTCATAAACGGTTGAAATGACCGCGGTTAAGCGGTCCCCAACAGGAGGCGCAAAATGCTCAAACAAGCCATCAAGAAGACAACGGACGGGAAGGATTTGAGCCAACTAGAAATGGAAGCGGCAATGGATGAGATCATGACCGGAAATGCCACTCCAGCTCAGATAGGCTCTTTACTCACTGCTCTGAAAATGAAAGGGGAAACCGTCGCGGAAATCACCGGGGCGGCAACCGTAATGAGACGAAAGGCGGTCCCGCTGCCGGTCCAGAATGACGGCACTCCGCTGATCGACACTTGTGGAACCGGTGGAGATGGAGCCGGGACCTTCAATATATCCACCACCGTGGCATTTATCCTTGCGGGCGCAGGGTTGAGAGTGGCCAAACATGGCAATCGTTCCGTTTCCAGTTCGTGCGGAAGCGCGGATGTTCTGCGGGAACTCGGCGCAGACTTGGATCAGGCACCGGAAAGCGTGGGGAAATGCATTAACAGCACCGGTTTTGGATTCCTTTTCGCGCCCATGTTTCACCGCGCTATGAAACATGCCGCTGGCCCTCGCCAGGAACTGGGGATTCGGACTTTGTTCAACATCCTCGGGCCTCTCACAAATCCCGCGGGTGCTGCCTATCAACTCCTGGGCGTATATCATCCTGACCTCACCGAACCCATCGCGTGGGCGCTTCACGGTCTGGGGACGCGTTCGGCCATGGTGGTGCACGGTATGGAAGGACTTGACGAAATATCTCTTTCGAGCCCGACGAAGATCTCGCGGCTCAAGGATGAAAACGTGATCACAACCCAATTCGAGCCGAGTGAGGTCGGGCTTTCTGCGTGCAGCCTTGACAAGATCAAAGGCGGCAGCTCCGCGGAGAATGCTCGACACCTGCTGGACGTGCTTGAAGGGAAATCCGGCCCTCGGCGAGATGTGGCGCTGATAAACGCGGCGGCAGCTCTTGTCGTGGCAGAAGTCGCAGACGATTTGAAAGAAGGTCTCCAGGTTGCTACCGAGGCTGTCGATTCCGGCAAGGCACGGCAGAAGCTGGACGAGTTTCTGCAATTCAGAGTAACACAATGACAGCCATACTTCGCAAAATTGCCGGGCTGCGCCTCAATCGCCTGGCCCAAGAAATGCGAGCAGTGAGTCGGGAAACCCTTGAACAAAGGGCTTCCGATGGACAGCCCGCGCAGAACTTCGCGGAGGTGTTTGCTCAACCGGGCATACACGTAATTGCGGAAATTAAGAAGGCCTCTCCATCCCGCGGCGTACTCAAGAATAACCTGGATTCCGAACAGCTCGCCGGAACTTACGCGCAAGGGGGTGCTTCGGCCATCTCGGTTCTTACTGAAGCCGATCATTTTTTGGGCAGCTTATCCGCATTGACGCTGGTAAAGAATGCCACCTCGTTGCCGGTCCTCCGCAAGGATTTCATACTCGATCCTTATCAGGTAGTAGAGACGCGATCCGCAGGTGCCGATTCCTTTCTTCTCATCGCCGCGCTTCTTGATGCGAGTTCCCTTAGATTTTTAGTGAAAGAGGGGCGCAAATGGGGAATGGAGCCATTAGTTGAAGTTCATGATGCCGGTGAGCTGAAGATGGCCCTCAAAGCTGAAGCCGTAGTGATCGGGGTCAACAATCGCGATCTGAACACATTCCTGGTCGATGTGAGCACTTCCCTGAAATTGATTGAGCAAATTCCTGCCGAATGCATTGCTATTTCCGAAAGCGGCATCAAGTCGCGCGACCAGGTCGTCCGGCTTTCGGAGGCAGGCTTTCGAGGGTTTCTCATAGGCGAGAGCCTTGTAACCTCAGCCGACCCTGTCGCGAAACTTAGAGGCTTTTTGTATGACACCCCCTGATTATACAGTTCGAGTCAAAATATGCGGCATCACGCGTCTCGCGGATGCTCACGCTGCAATAAACGCTGGGGCCCATGCGCTGGGCTTTGTATTTCATCCGCCCAGCAGGCGTTTCATAATCCCTGAGAAGGCCAAGGCCATAATCAGCGCCTTGCCGCCTTTCGTGTCGTTAATCGGGGTGTTCGTAAATCTGCCTGTTCCGGAAGTGCAAGCAATAGTCGATTTATGCGGCCTGCACGCGATTCAGCTTCACGGGAATGAGTCTGCCGAGGAATGCTCCGCGTATGACCGACCAGTCATCAAGGCGTTTCGATTTGATCCTCTTAAGCAACATCCGGCGTTATCGCGATACAAGGTCTCTGCGGTTCTCGTGGATGCAAGTGCAGCGGGCGAATGGGGAGGCACGGGAGTGCCCCTGGATTGGGAGCTGCTCAAGCAGCATTTGGCAAGTGAACCTGAAGCCGTGCGCCGGAGACTCGTGTTGGCCGGAGGCCTCACGACACGTAATGTAGAAAGGGCCGTTAACCTAGTCGAACCGTATGCCGTCGATGTGTCCACTGGAGTGGAAATCGAGCCTGGAATTAAAGATCCCCAGAAAATCAAGGAGTTCATGAATGCAGTGCGCAACAGACGAAATGCACACCACGTGGCCTGATCGGTACGGGTACTTCGGGGAATTCGGCGGGCGCTTCGTGCCCGAAACCCTTGTTACCCCTTTGTTGGAACTGGAAGAAGCGTTTTTCGCCAGCAGACAATCCGATGACTTTGCCCGGAAACTGGACAGTCTGTTGCGAGACTACGCGGGCAGGGAAACCCCCCTCTTCTTTGCCTCGCAATTTTCCGAGACTGTCGGCGGCGCGAAGCTCTACCTGAAGAGAGAGGACCTCCTTCATACCGGAGCACACAAGATAAACAATACTCTGGGACAAGCGCTACTGGCCAAATACATGGGCAAACCCAAGGTCATCGCTGAGACCGGGGCGGGACAACACGGGGTGGCAACTGCCGCAGTCGCTGCCCTTTTGGGGCTTGAATGCCGGGTATTCATGGGTGAAGAGGACATGCGGCGACAAGCCCCGAATGTGTTCCGCATGAAGCTTATGGGCACCGAAGTAGTCCCCGTGAAAGCGGGCACAGCCACTCTCAAGGATGCCATGGGTGAAGCCATGAGATACTGGGCCGCGCACGTGCATGACACCTTTTACGTGATCGGTTCCGTGGCCGGGCCGCATCCGTACCCCCTCATGGTCAGGGAATTTCAATCCGTGATCGGCCGTGAAACTCGGCGACAAATTTTGGAAGTCGAGGGAAAACTCCCCAAGAAGGTAATAGCCTGCGTGGGGGGCGGCAGCAACGCCGCGGGTATTTTCCACGGATTTCTCAAAGATGAAGAGGTAGAACTGATAGGTGTTGAAGCCGGTGGGCTCGGGATTGATTCCGGAAAACATGGAGCCACTTTATGTGCGGGCCGGGAAGGTGTGTTTCATGGGTCCCGCTCCTTTGTGCTTCAGGATGAAGAGGGCCAGGTGAGGGAGGCCCACTCGATCTCCGCGGGACTGGACTACCCGGGGGTAGGTCCGGAGCACGCGCTTTTACATATTACCGAGCGAGTCAGATACGCTTTCATAACGGATGACGAGGCTCTCGAAGCGTTTTCTAGGCTTTGCCGCACAGAAGGCATAATCCCCGCACTCGAGTCCTCACATGCCCTGGCATGGGCAATCAAGGAGCTTCCTCAGCTCGGCAAAGACGACATTTGTATTGTCAACCTTTCGGGACGAGGCGACAAGGACATGCCCATAATCGAAAACGCACTTATGGAGAGCTGAAATATGGAACGAATTTCGCAAAAGTTTAAATCATTACAGGAAAATGGTGACACGGCCTTCATCCCTTTCTCAGTTGCCGGATATCCCAATATTGAGAAATCCTTGGAGATTTTCTTGGCACTTGCCGAAGGTGACGTGCTGGAATTTGGCTTCCCGTTCTCGGATCCCGTGGCGGATGGTCCTGTTATACAGAATGCTGCAACCGAGGCAATCCGAAGCGGAATAACCATGGATAAGGCTTTGGATATGGTAGGAGAGATTCGTAGCCGAAGCGACATCCCAATAATCTTCTTCAGCTACTTCAATCCTATTCATAATTATGGGCCTCAAAGATTTGTGGACCGGGCAAAAGAATGTGGCATCAACGGCGTGCTCGTGGTCGATCTTCCTCTGGATGAGGTCCGCTGGCTGAAGCCGATCACGGACAAGTTCGGCCTCGCCTGGATTTACTTGGCGACACCTACGACTCCTGATTTCCGAATCAAGAAGATGGACGAAGACGGTGCCGGATTCCTCTACTACGTGTCCATTGCGGGGGTGACAGGGGCTAGAGGGTCGTTGCCGGAGGGTCTTGCACAGAAATGCGATCACGTGAGGCAATTGTGCCGCTTGCCGGTGGCTGTGGGATTCGGCATTTCCAGCCCGGGGCAGGCTTCCGAATTGCGCTCGCACGTGGACGGGGTTGTAGTGGGCAGTGAAATAATCTCTCGCGTTCAAAGGGGAGATTCGGTTGAAGATATCGGGAATTGGGTAAAAGAAATGAAGACAGCGCTGTCACGGTCGGGCGGTGGGTCAGTTTGAGAGTAGTACCAGTCACGTAGAAAGGAAGAGTGTCATTGCGAGGAGTGCAGTCCCCCGTTCCGCGGGAAAGCAATCTCGCGACCTCGGCAGTCTTTGACTGCACGAGATTGCTTCGTCCCGCGAGACGCGCATAGGCGTTAAGTTAACGCCCCGCGAAACGCGGGGTTCCCCCCCTTTCGTAAAGGGGGGCCAGGGGGGATTTTGGGATAACTATTTGAAAATCCCCCTAAATCCCCCTTTAGAAAAGGGGGACTTTGAACGCCCTCCGCCTGCATGGACCTCCTGAAAAGGAACGAAATTGCCTTAACTTAACGCGAATGGGCGAGACGCGGGACTCGCAATGACATGCCCGACAAGAACCATTTTCACGCACATGACTGACCGGATACATTTGAGATCACTTTGTTCCTTACTTTTGCGTCGATTCCGGCCCGGATTATGATATGAACAAGGGCATGTCGATCCAAGATGCCCTTGCGACATTTGCCGAGACTGTCCGCGCCAAAATGTCGACGTTGACGCTAGGTGAGCCCGAAGACCAGTTGTGCGGTCCTTTCGAGAACTTCATGGGTGATGTGGCCCGAACGATTGGTTGGAACGTGGTCTGCACAGGCGAATCTCGGCTGCCGGACACTCTTGGGAAGCCGGACTACGCATTCCATGTCAACGGTCTACTTGCAGGCTACATCGAACTGAAGGCCCCGGGCTTGGGTGCGGACCCGCACCGCTTCACAGGCCACAACCGTGAACAGTGGAAACGCTTTCAGTTCATTCCGAATTTAATCTACTGCGATGGCAACGCCTGGGGGCTCTATCGCGACGGCAAACTGATCGACAAGATAGTTCGCCTCTCAGGCGATCTCGTCGCTCACGGCAAAAAGGCAGTCAGCCCAGACGACGCGCATCATGTCGAGCGGTTGCTAAGAGATTTTCTTTCCTGGCAGCCCATTATCCCGACTGACCGCAAGGGCAAGGTCGATCTTAAGAGATTCGCAGAACTGCTCGCGCCGCTATGCCGGATGATGCGCGATGACGTGACCGACGCTCTGCGTGACACGAACTCCCCGCTCGTCCAACTTGCGAAAGACTGGCGGCAACTCCTTTTCCCGGAGGCCTCTGATAGACAATTCGCCGATGCGTACGCCCAGACGGTGGCATTTGCCCTACTCCTTGGTCGCAGCGAAGGTGCAGATCCTCTAACTCTCGAAAATGCCGAAAAGGGTTTGGCCATTCAGCACGGGCTCCTTTCTCGTGCCCTCCAGGTGCTGACCGATCCCGCCGCGCGGGCCGAAATGGCCGCATCGCTGGACCTGCTCCTGCGCGTCATGGCCGTTGTCCCGCCTGCCACGCTGAGCGGCCCCGAGCACCCCTGGCTTTACTTCTACGAAGACTTCCTCGCTGCTTACGATCCCAAGTTGCGCAAGGATGCCGGTGCGTACTACACGCCTGTTGAAGTCGTGCGCGCTCAAGTCCGCCTCATCGACGACCTTCTTGTGAACCGTCTGGGCAAGCCTCTCGGTTTCGCGGATCCTGACGTTGTCACACTCGATCCTGCCGCAGGCACGGGCACCTATCTACTCGGCGTCATCGAGCACACCCTGGGCAGAGTCGAAGCTGAACAGGGAGCCGGCGCCGTGCCGGGGCAGGCTTCCGCGCTCGCGGCCAACTTGTATGGCTTCGAACTCATGGTGGGGCCTTTCGCGGTAGCTGAACTGCGCGTAAGCCGAGCGCTACGAGACCGCGGCGCGATCTTGCCGGCAGGCGGCTCCCACATCTACCTGACCGATACGCTTGAGAGCCCTTACTCCGAGTTGCCGCAGCTCCCGCTGTTCCTGTGGCCCATTGCCGAGCAGCACGCCAGGGCACTCAAGGTCAAGAGCGATGTCCCTGTTATAGTTTGCCTCGGGAATCCGCCATACGATCGGCACGAAGCCGCCAACCACAATAACAAGGCTCGCACAGGCGGCTGGGCCCGCTGGGGCGATGACAGCAAAGGCAAGGATGCCATTTTCCGCAGCTTTCTCGATCCCGTACTCGCCGCCGGGCACACGGTACATGCCAAGAATTTGTATAATCTCTATGTCTATTTTTGGCGTTGGGCGTTATGGAAGGTCTTCGAGCATGACACCTCACGCGGTCCGGGCATTGTCAGTTTCATCAGCGCCTCCAGTTACCTTGACGGAGATGCGTTCTGCGGCATGCGTGAGCACATGCGCCGGCTCTGTGACGAAATTTGGATCCTTGACCTTGGCGGCGAGGGGCGCGGCACAAGGAAGAGCGATAATGTTTTTTCCATACAGACGCCGGTTGCTATAGCCGTAGCCGTCCGCGCTGGTAAGGCGAAGGCAAAAAAACCGGCAAGCGTCCACTACGCTCGCATCGAAGGCATGCGCGACAGGAAGCTCGCATCAATAGATAATATTACTGACTTCACTAGCGTGACTTGGCGAGAATGCCCGAAGAAATGGCAGGCTCCCTTCCTCCCGCCAGGGGAAGGTCGATTCTTCGCTTGGCCGCTTTTCACCGACTTAATGCCCTGGCAACATTCGGGGATTGAATGCAAGCGAACATGGCCAATTGCCCCTGATGCCAACACGCTGCGCGAGCGCTGGCGAAGGCTCCTAGACGCAAAAGACCGGGCAACGGCATTCCACGAGACCAGCGATAGATTGGTTGGAGGAAGCTACTCCGTGCGGTTAAGTCCTGCCGGATCTGCTATGCCTATCGCGCTGCTTCCCAAGAATGCTCCTGTCCCGCCAATTCGACCTTGCGGCTTTCGCTCTTTCGACAGGCAGCATATTCTCGCCGACACGCGACTGATTTCTCGTCCTCGTCCCGATCTTTGGAGAGCTGACGGGTCACACCAGCTCTATCTGACAAGTCTCTTCAATCATCCTTTAGGCTTCGGCCCGGCTCTTACTTCCAGTGCGCATATCCCGGATCGTCATCACCTGAGAGGCTCCTACGGCGGCAAAGATGTTCTTCCGCTCTATCGTGACCGCGAAGCTAAGCACCCCAACGTGGCCCCTGGCTTGCTTCAATTGATGGAAAACCACTACGGTAGCCCAGTTTCTGCAGAGGATTTCATAGCGTACATTTACGGTATTCTGGCTCAACCTGCTTTCACGGCACGATATGCGAAGGAACTGGAGACCCGCCAAGTTCGAGTGCCGATCACAAAAAATGTTGATCTGTTTGTAAAAGTTCGCGATATCGGGGCACATTTGCTTTGGCTGCACACGTACGGCGAACGCTTCGTCCCGGAAGGCAAGCAGCGCAGCCAGATCCCGCACGATCAGGCGAGATGCATTAAGGCCGTTCCAGGCGATCCGGACCATTACCCCGATTCATTCGAATACAGTCAGGGGACGCAAACTCTTCACGTGGGAAGCGGCGAGTTCCAGCCCGTTGGAGCCGAAGTCTTCGAGTTCGAAGTCTCAGGCCTGAAGGTGGTTCAATCCTGGCTCAAATACCGCATGAAGAAGGGCGCGGGGAAAAAATCATCGCCCCTCGACGACATCCGCCCTGAGCGTTGGACCGGCCGATTCACTACGGAATTACTCGAACTGCTCTGGGTAATGGAGGCGACCGTCAAAGGCTATCCTGAACAGGCACGACTGCTTGATGCCGTCGTTTCCGGCTCCTGTATTCGCGCTGCTGAGCTTTCCTCCGTTCCTGATGAGGCCCGTAAACCGCTCGCCTCTCCGATGTCAGAGAGCAGCCTGTTCGAGGACCTGTGATTCGCGGTCAATTGCGCGGTGCATTTGCCGTTCGGCTGCGCTTGCAACCTCACCAATACCTTATCGGTAAACACCGAACTGTGGCCCTTCTTGGCGGGGGGAAAAACGAATACTCTCAGAAGCGCGACGCTAATGGCAACGCATAGAACTATCACTATGATCAACGTGGTAACAATTTTTTGTAATCTAGGTCGCATAACCATCTCCTACTGTTCCGGTACGAGGTTTTAGTATAAGCAATTGATATTTAGCAGCATGTTGTCCCAGCGATGGACGAAAAACATTTTCGTCTCACATCATTGAGCTCAAAGGTACTCACCTCAGGCGTGCTTTCCCGAGTGTCACGTTTCTGCTTGCGCCGTGGAGCCGCCAACGCGTCCTGCAACTATAATCCTGCGATATAGGTATGCCGCGCACGCAGCAACCAAGAGAATCACCCACAGGACCTGCATGGAGTGCAACTTTAGATCGTCTCCCGTCTCCAGGCTATGAACGAACACAAGCAGTATAATGATAGGGGCCAGCAAGTAATGTGTTTGGTGCCATTGGCTGAACGTGAGCCCGAGTTCCTTCCAATACACGCTTAGTAGCGTGAGAATAATTAGCAGCACAAGACCTGTTCTACCTACCCAGATGTACCAAGGCTGCGTGAAAGCGAGGACCTGCCCGCCTCCAAATTCCATCAATATCGGGTGGGATGCCATCATAACGGTAACGAAGATGCCGATGGATTTATGAAAGCGGGTAATCGCGGCCCTCCCAAAGTAGCTTTCGATCCATTTAATCCTCGCGGTAAGCACCGGCTGCATGGCCAAAATGACAAAGCCGGCCAGGCCGAAACTTCTGGCTATTTCGTAAATCAGGAGGTTAGGACTATGAAGACGTAGCACTGTTAACAGTAGCAAAGGGCTTATAACAACTAATACGTACAGAGTTACCAGAACTGTACCGCAAAACATGATTATTCCTCCCCTGAAGCTTGTGGTTCACATTAAAGCAAACTAATTGAATATTTCGATCCAATTTCCACTGTACTCCACCTACGGTCACTTCACGTCGCGATATATTTTTTCAGAGGATTCATCCATCCCCGAGCCCTTCATTGTCGTAGCAACAAAAAGTAATGCGCAATCAGGACACATATTTCGGCGCAGGTATATATTGTGTATGATAATGGGCCTTCGAGTTCTTGTCAACGCGGAGGTGTTTTGGTAGGGGAGTGGGAGGAAACCCTTCATCGAAAACAGCCTCCTCCCCACAGAACTTGGCTCAGGCTGATTTGCGGGCAGCCTCAGGCCATACGAGTTGGACTGCGTGAACCGGACACGCCTGTTCGCACAGGCCGCATCCCACACAGGCTTTTGGTTCGTACAGGCCTGCAATGGTCTCGTTGTCCATTTCTCCCATAGCAATCGCCTGGAAAGGGCAAACCGCGGCGCAAATTTCGCATCCGACGCAATCTTCACTCCAAATGTACGGTTTGGGCCATTGTGCTCGCTTGATTCTTTCGGGCTTGTTTCCCTGTGAATCTCTGATTGCTCCGTAAGGGCAGCCTCTTCCGCAGACTCCACATT
Source organism: uncultured delta proteobacterium (assembly GCA_963789265.1). GTDB lineage: Bacteria > Desulfobacterota > Desulfomonilia > Desulfomonilales > Desulfomonilaceae > CAWBBA01. The sequence goes on from CAWBKB010000003.1 coordinate 777,139, forward strand.
CAATACATCGGGTAGCATCGATGCTGTGTGGCTGTTTTTTTTCTCCGCCGGGGGCGCGGGTAGGGCAGGCCCTGGCGCACGTTTGACATCCTTTACATTCTTCCGCAATGATTCGGTAAGGCATCTAGATCACTCCTTCGCTCTATTAGACGATCCGAGAATTGAGATTCATAGATAACCGGGCGTAATAGTTTCCAGAATACATCCTTCTTTTGAGAGTTGTCAACGCTCGAGCGAAGCAGTCGCCTTGGCGCGGGAATGTTAACCAACTGGTAACCGTTCGCGGATAAGGCGATACAACGGGTTAGCACAAGTTCCCTCTCAAATAAGTGAGAATCCGCAAATAGCAAACGGCACTGACCTGGCACCGTGACGGTGCTCAGGTCAGTGGCACCCAACATTCGTTTACAAAGGCGTGGGTGCCACGGATCAGGGCTTGGCCAGATCCGTGCTGTATTTGTTGTTGGCATAAGGCTTAGCCGGCAGAAACGCCGAAAGTCGCTTCCGCGTGAAACGGGGCATGAGGCCCAACCTCATGCCCCGCTCGACAGGTGGTGGAACCGGATGGAACTCCTGTAGATCGTTGACGGGGAAATCATTATATCGTGCCGCCTTCGATTAGGACGCTTGTTCCGCTAACTTTCTCGGCCGAACGATCACATGGTTCTCAAGGTCATATTCTTACGGCATGCCTAATCGAGGGACGAACATCTCGTGACATGGTGCAGCTCTTAAGCTACTGATTCGACGCTTTTCACCGCGGGAACTCTTTCCTTTAGAATCCTCTCGATTCCCATCTTCAGAGTCATCTGACTCATGGGACATCCGCCGCAGGCCCCTTTAAGGCGAAGCTTGACCACGCCGTCGTCAGTAACCTCGACGATCTCGGCATCTCCCCCGTCAGCCTGAAGTTGGGGACGAACCGTATCGAGGGCTGCCTGAACCTCTTCTTTCATAATCGTGCTCCTTTCGAGAAATTGCGCATTAACTTTCACGCGTAAACCATAATATCCTACTACAGATGCCGGTCAAAAGAAAGATACGCTTACAGGGCTAAATAACTCGCTGGGCCAAGATGCTGAGCGGCGTACACGCTTCGCAACTTTTCGACCACCGTCTGGTGCCCGTCACGTAAATTCGCCGGCGACCTTTGGCACTAAAGCGGCACAGGCCTTTCATGTCCGTTTGTCTGCTTCGGACTTCAGCCAGGATTTCAATTCTTCTGTTATGCCGCAAGCAGCATTCTTGCACGCAAAGAATTCAACTGACTCGTCAATAAGCTCCTGTGGTGCTTCCACCTCTGAGATTACCGCGTAGTCGTTGTGACTCTGCCGTACAAGGACCAACCGAGGTGGTTTTTTGAGAGCGTTTATTTTGAAATAGGCGCTTTCCTCGTTACACGCCTTCGCGTGATCGAGACCCCGAGACCAGTTTGTCCCCCATTCCAAGTACCTGGCCACGGCATCAAAAGGATGAAGATCCCAGTCAATGAGTCGTGCAATGTCCCTGTTTTGCATGATTTCTCTTATGGTTTTCACAAACGTATTCCTTTCGTGCCGACATGTGAAGGAACTACAATGCGCCATTCCTTCTTCTTTTGATGCAGAGTTCGCCAAAAGGTTTCGAAAATTGGTTGACGGATCGACCCGGGGTTATGTACGCTCGGAAACGGGATAAAATGGATTTCTTCGAAAATGTGAAGACGGCTTTGTCACTGTCAGCTATGGTGGGTCAGCGCGTGATCTTTCTAGGTTCGCAGAATGAGATCAGGACTCGCAACCGGTCTCAGGACCGGCAAGATGCAAGATCGCCGCATAGTTCCAGCTCGGACGAAAACCAATGGGGCTGCTTAGGGTCGCTTGAACCAAAAGGAGAAAACCATGCCGACTTATAGGAATGCCCAGGAATTTGCAGACATCCTCACCGCCCTCTGGACCAGGATATTCGCATCCTCTGAAATTATGGAGGGCTTTAGAGGGGAGAAGCTGATCGTCAAGTTTCGATTCAGTGACTTTCAGCAGGAGCTATTCATTGATTCCACGGGTGACTCTCCCGGGCTACGATGGAACCCTGGCGAGCATACGCCTTTCGACGTTGAGATGATCCTCGCGTCAGACACCAGCCACAAATTTTGGATGCAGGAACTCAATATTCCTTTGGCCATTGGCACACGGAAGATCGTTGCCAAAGGTTCGGTTCAAAAGGCACTGAAGCTAATACCGGCCCTGAAGCCGGCGTTTTCGCTATACCCCGTGATTCTCAAAGAATTCGGCAGAGACGACCTTCTGAAGAAGACCGCCGCAGGAACCAGAAGACGGAGCCGGCTGGCCCGTTTATTCTCGTCGAGGCGAAGATCCAACACCTATGATTTGAGCCTGATACCGGACTCGTCCATTCCGTTGAGCAATGGCAAACCGGAAGCAATTGAGCGGGACATGGCGCGAGAGACTGACCCTCAGCCGTCGGACGTCGATTTGTTCAAAACCATGGTCAGAATCAGGGAGTTTGAGAATCACCTCTCTCAAGCCTTCAAAGCGGGTGAGATCCCTTCCGAGGCAATTCACCTCTCAATAGGGCAGGAGGCTGTTGCAGCCGGAGTGTGCCTGAATCTCAGGGATACGGACTATCTAAACACAACTCACAGAGGACATGGACACATTATTGCAAAGGGCGCAGACGTCAAAGGGATGATGGCCGAACTTTACGGCAAGGCGAACGGTCTTTGCCGAGGACTGGGCGGTTCAATGCACGTGACTGACGGCAAGAAGGGCGTGTTAGGCGCAAACGGCATTGTGGCCGCGGGTTATCTGTTGGCTATGGGTGCGGGTTTTTCCATCAAGAACGCTGGGTCGTCGGACGCCATATCTGTGGTCATTGCCGGGGATGGGTCTGTAAATCAGGGAATGTTCCATGAGGCCATGAACATGATTTCGGTCTTAGAGCTGCCCGTACTGGTGGTGGTGGAGAACAACCTGTACGGCGAATTCACGTCGGTTGAAAGGCACTCAGGCGAACCGGAGCTGTTCAAAAGGGCGCACGCCTACCGGATTGAGAGCCATCGGGTGGATGGGAATGACGTGAGGAGCGTTTCGGTAAAGGTTCGAGAAATAGTCCACAACATGCGCAAAGATCGCAAACCAAGGCTCCTGGAACTGATGACGTATCGTTGGCACGGGCACATGGAAGGCGATCCGGAGGCGTACCGAAACAAAGATGAAGTCTCCAAGTATAAGGAATTGGACCCCATTGTGGGCCTCGAGAAATCACTCCTCGCTGAAGGCGCGGTCCGGCAGAAAGATCTGGATTGGATCAGAGCGGCCGCGACCCGGCAAATCAAGGACGCCGAACAATACGCAGTCAATTCGCCATCTCCTGAACTATCCACCTTGACAGAGCACATCTATGCGCCGGAGGACGGGAGGCTCTTTTCAGGCTCCTTTGATCCGGGTAACCGGGCAGTGCGCGAAATGTCGGTTTCCCAGGCAATCAATCAGGCTATTGCAGAAGAGATGGACAGGGATCAGAAGGTATTTCTATGGGGAGAAGATGTTTCCCTCGGGGGATACTTCAACGTCACTAGCGGGCTTGTCAATAGATTCGGTCATTCGAGAGTCGTTGACACGCCTATAAGCGAAAACGGTATCGTGGGAGGCGCAGTGGGCGCGGCCATGACAGGGAGCAGACCTATCTGCGAGATCCTGTTCGCAGACTTCCTCACCTGTTGCATGGACCCGATAATGAATCAGGCGGCCAAGATACGTTTCATGACAGGCGGACAGGTCTCGGTGCCGCTTACCATACGTACCCCTGTTGGAAGTGGAATCGGCATGGCGGCTCAACACTCGCAATCCATGGAGCGGTTCTTTTTCGGCATTCCCGGACTAATTGTGTTGGCCGTTTCAGACGCTTTTACTGCCAAGGGTCTAATGAAGTCGGCAATCCGGTCTGAAAATCCGGTGCTCGTATTTGAGCACAAACTCCTTTACGCTGAGTCAGGCAATGTTCCCATCGAGGAATATACTTTGCCCATAGGCAAGGCTCGAATTGTCCTCGGAGGAGAGGACGTCACGATCGTGACCTATTCGCTTGGAGTCAGTATCGCGAGCAAGGCGTCGGAGCTTCTTGCACAGAAAGGGATTCGCGCCGAGATCATCGACCTTGCCACTCTGTACCCCATGGACACTGAGACAATCCTACAGTCCGTACTCAAAACAGGTCACTTGGTTGTGTTGGAAGAGGCCCTCTTTAGTGGCAGCGTGGGCTCCGAGGTCGTTTCCAGGGTAGCCCTGGCCGGCTTTGGTTTGCTCAAGAAGGCGCCGGTGAAAATCTGCGCGATTGACAGCCCTATCCCGTACGCCAAGAACCTGGAGGTCTCAATGCTTCCGGCACCCGAGAAGGTCGTAGAGACAATAGAGTCCCTGCTGAAATAGCCACAGGCGGCCGGGATTCGGGGCCGGATGAATGTGAAATGCTACGTTGCCGGGATCGCAAATCCTAAAGCTCACGCAGAGGAGGGAAATACCATGCCGGATTCCAAGTGCATTTTCATTACTGGAGCAGGATCGGGGATAGGTATGGCCACAGCTCTCCATTTCTCCAGGAGGGGCTGGTTTGTGGGATTGTACGATATCAACGAGTCTGAGCTGGAAAAAGCTGCGGGTGCGCTGGAAACAGATCGGATGTGTTTTCAGAAACTTGATGTGACGGACTGGGAACAGGTCAAGGCTGCTTTGGAGCAATTTTCCCTTTGTACGGCGGGGAAGCTGCACGTGCTCTTCAACTGCGCCGGAGTTATGAAGACCGGACCCTTTGAATCGATACCTTTCGAGGCTCACCGAGCCATGACCAGAGTGAATGCAGAAGGTGTTCTGAATTGCACGTACCAAGCGTTTCCACACCTTCAGAGCTCGAGGCCGGCCATGGTAATCAGTATGGCTTCCGCTTCAGCCCTTTATGGAACACCTGATTATGCGACCTATTCATCGACAAAGTTCTGGGTTAGGGGCTTCACGGAAGCCCTCAACATCGAATGGGAACGTCATGGCATCCACGTGTGTGACATTATAACCCCTTTTGTTGACACGCCCCTCCTGCACGGCGACAATTCAGGGGCTATAAATTCCCTTGGCATTAAGTTATCGCCGGAAGACCTGGCTCAGGTCGTATGGCAGGCCGCGCATGGCCGCAAGGTCCACTGGCTGGTGACACCCTACATGAAGTTCAACTGGATTGTCGCCAGGAAGATGCCCGACCGTCTGGCCAGACTAATAATGAAACGAATATGTAGATACTGACACCGAAGCATTTGGTCTGTCATTACTTTACAAGCACCTTCAATGGAAGATCACGTGATACCTTTCAAAAGCCGATGAAATCCTACCTGATTCGCTACCTCTGAACAGCAAGACTTCTCTTTTTCAGTAGGTTATGATATAATAATAATATTAAACTGGATATTTTAGGGCCAACAACTGGAGGATTAGTTATGAGGTATGGTGCGAAGGTCGTTGCGATCGGCATATTGATTGTGTTTGCTGCCGCAGGGGGAGTGCTGGCAGTCGGTTATGAACGTCATTATCTTGGAGCTCCGGCTGCGTCGGAGGCCAATGCTTACGACAATTCCAGGACCGACTTCTGTGCCGCCTTGAAGAAGGCTACCTTCGTGGAAAAGGTCCCGGCACTGCTCGATGAAGCGGCGGCCTTCATCAAGAACGTCCTTGTCCAATTCGGTCTGCCCGCGAACAAGACCCGGTGACCTTTGATTACGGATTTCTGTCCGATTCATTGATTTCTAGGATGATGCTGCTGCATCAGGAAATTGCTAGAGCTTGGCCATGCAACACATCCCACAGACGTGAAGGAAGCCGCGATGAAACTCATGCCGATGATTTTCGTCTTATCGCTTCTGTTATACGGCCCGGTCTCCTCTCAAGCGGTCCCGGTCCGTGGAGGCCCGGATATTCATACCTCAGCTCTTCGGGCTCTTCAAGGAGGCGATGTCCAGACCGCGGTGAGCTTGCTTTCGCAGGCAATAAAGGCGGAACCTGACAATTACCGTTATTACAATGACAGGGGGGTGGCCTATAAAAGGTTAGGAGATTTCGAGAAAGCTCTTTCGGATTATGCAAACGCCCTTAAGATTAAGCCTAACTACACCCATGCTTTGAATAACAGAGGCGTACTGTACCTTCAACAAGGTAATTATGACAAGGCGATACAGGACTTTCGTGCAGCTCTAAAGCAGGAGGGATTGAAAGGCAAATTACACACTAATCTGGGCATAGCCCTTGCGCGCAAAGGAGATTATCAAAGCGCAATTAAAGAGTTTGAATCAGCGGTTTCGTTTCGACCGGTGGATGACAGATCATTCCTTTTCATGGCCGAATCCTTGGAGAAAGTCGGAGAGAAGGATAAGGCCCTGAAATTGTATGAGTTGGCCCAGGGGCTTGCGACGGATTCTGCTACAAGGGACTTGTTAGAAAAAAGAATAGCCTCCCTTGAGAAAAGCTTGTCCGTGACAAAAACCGCTCCTGCTTCTACTCCTGTCCGAGGTCGACAAGTCCCTGCCCATTCTCCCCGGAAAAAGCCTGTCTCTAATCAGGCAAGTGCGAAACATCCTGACGGAACACGGCAAATACTCCTGGCACGGCCTATACACCAGGCCGAGAACAAAGCAATGGTCAAACCTGCTGCAGCGCAGGACATCGGCATAGACAGCCTCCGTGCTCTCGATAGTCTTTGCCGCGACAGGGCCCTGAAAAAGTTTTCGGCTGCCTCCATAGGAATCTATCGCCAGGGGATCCAGTTTCTGGAGCAGTCCGAAATCAGGAAGGCTTTGATTAGATTTGAGGACGTTCTGCAACTTGAGACAAGAAACAAGAATGCTCCTGCCGTGGCCTGGAGCAATCTGGAAACAGGCCGATTATACTCAAAGCTGGGGGACTACCCTACAGGAGCGGGCTTCTTGGAAGAGGCCTTGAAGCTTTTCAGGCGACTCAAGGCCACAGACGAAATAATTTTGACCCTTGTAGAGCTGGGGTCCAACCAAAAAATCGCGGGGAATAAGGAAAGAGCCGCGGCTTTATATTCAAAGGCCACGGAAGAGGCTACATGCAAAGGTCAGTATAAGCTCGCGAAGGCGGTGTCAGACCTGGCCCGAGGCCGCAAGCCTCAGCGGCTTGCCCGAGCCGGCGCACCTCCCAAAGAACAGAGAGCTGTTCAACAAAAAATTGTTGCCCCCAAGAAAGAAGCTGTTCCGGAAAAAGAAAAACCGAGCCAAAACCACAATGTACCCAAAATTGGAAGCCGGGCTAATAGTGGCCAGAGGTCCGTGGTTCGGGTCGAATCCGGAAGCAAACCCAGGCCGGTGCCGACCGCAGTGATAACTATGAAAAAAGAGGGCAGAGCATCGAAGTCGGCACTACCCCCCGAAACAAAACCTTCATCGAAGGTCAGTGCACTTTCGCGGGAGAATGTCGCGGTCCCTGAGAAGCTCAAGCAGCCGGAAAGCAAATCCGGTCCGGACAAGGCTTTGCGTCGCGAACAGAGTACTCCTGGTGTTCCCGCGCCAAAAGCCCTTGCCGCTGAGAGCCGCGTTCCCGTGGCAAAACCTGCCCTTGCGGAAAGAAGGACGCGAGGCGAAAGAAGCATCCGGCAAAACCTGGCTGAACTGAAAAAGTTTAAGAAAACGGATGATGAAGCGAACATGATCGTCGTGCTCGAACGGCTCGCCCATAAGTATACGGGGAGAAAAGACTATAGAAAGGCTCTTGCTGCGCTGACGGCTTCACTTGCATTTCGGCAAAAACTGGGGATGGAAAAGGGGATGGAAAACATTCTGCGACAAAGCGGCCTTGTGAAGGAAAAACTGGGGGACAAAGCAGGAGCTTTGGAAGATCTTACCCGCGCAGCGGCCCAGGCTGCCGTGAACGGCGCATCCAAGACGGATAGAGCGCTGGCTGCCAGAGCTAAAAAGCTGGCTGCTTCGATCGGATTGGATTCGGACGCGGCGCTCCGGGCATTTCGGCTCCTATGGAAAGCGCGCTTGGCAGGAAATAACCACGGGGACACCGAGGCGCTGTATTTGATAGGCAAGCTTTACGATGAGGCGGACAAGCCTTTTGAGGCTCTTCAGTATTACGAGCGATCATCTGCTTCTATGTTGGCTGATAAGGCGCGACTCTACGAAAAGATTGGAAAGACGAGTATGGCGGAGCAATCGTATAATGAGGCCCTGGAACGCTTCAGAAAGCTGGATTATTCGCGCTATCTCAACCTTTTACAAAAACTGCACGCGCCAAAGAGACTATCTCGTCACTAAATAGACCGGCATACAAGGGCGCTTCCACCGGTCGTGTCAGGATTTGAAGATCCAAAGAACTCCGAAGCCTCAACTGTCAATTAGCGGTTCCGGTTTTTATGATAACCAGATTCCTCACCAGCAACTGGTTTGCTGCTCTGATCCTAGTCATAGCAGCCGGCTCCCTGGTTGTGCTCTATATAAGCGGGAGAACCACGGAAGCAGTTTTGGGAGGCGCATTACTATTTTTGGCCCTTGTGCTCATTCTGATGGGCGTAAAGAAAAGCGACGGTGACAGATAGGCTATTGATAACTGTTCACCGGACTTTGTAATCGGTATCCCGCGTCTCGCGGGACCGGTCCCACCAGGATCATAGGGCCGGAGTCCCTGCCCGCGATCCCCTAGACTCGGCAAACCCTATTCACATACTACCGGTTAGAGCAATTGATAGCGGCGACACTTTTGATCGTCACCCCCTGACCGCAGAATCTTCGCGGAAATTATAGAATGCTTCGACATGCTCAGAGGTTTACGCGCCGTACTTACGGACTGGTGGTTTGATAGCTATAGGAAAATTTGAGCCCGTTGCAGCCGTCCGAACATACTCGGTAACCGTAAGCATAGCACGCAAGGTCGGCGTCGTAGCCGGTATCGGGAGTCTGATCCACGGGTATGATAAAAGCGAAATTTCCTACCGAGTTGTCCTGTAGACAGCGGCAGGTTATATGACACTTTATTCCGACTTGCCCTCCCCATACCGCCGAAAATGTGCCCACTGCCAAAAGAGTGGCCAACACAAGGATGATTCTAATTTTCGAATGAGCCATAGGTTCACCGCTCTTCGTAATGAAGTCGAAGTTTATCACAGCTTATTCAAGCAATGCAACGAAGCTCGGAGCACGCGCGACAATTTTTCTACAAATTGCTTGATGAATTATTCACAACATGTTATAATAAATTATCATATCGGAGGCTTATTATGTCAAAGAATTTTTTTGTGAGAATCTTGGTGATGGTGTTTTGTTCACTTACCATTGGATCCCAGGTCTTTGCATTCGGAGAGGATATTCTCGGCCTAACCGGCCAGTATACCTTTTTCATCAGGCCGGTCCCGGGCTGGGATGTTACTTACTACCAGAGAATGGTTCCCTGTGTAGCACAAGAAACCGTTCTTGTTCCGCACAGGGTGGTTCAGACGTACCCACTTCCCGTTCCTGCTATGCGTCAGCAGCCGATAGACATCACTGAAAATCCTGTTGGGTGCGCCCAAGGCTCGGGCCCGTGTGTTCGATGCCGTCCGATGCCGTCCTGTAGGCCTGCCTCCAAGGCCGTGGTGACACCAATGGTTGTCCCTGTCGGCGTCCCGGGGATAGACCTAACCCCCAAATGTGTGACGCGTCCCGTCATGCTTCCTCAGTGGTTCGCGGTTACCGAAACGCCAAGAATTATCCGAAAGGTCTCAAAGGTTCGATAGAACCCTTAGTCGCTGAGATTCCTCACCAACACAATTTCGCGCTGTTGAATTAAGCGCGGATGCGTGCTAGGTTAAACTCAAACTCTTTCAGCATGGAGATCTTTATGAATCTTAGCGAGATCGTAGATCGCTTCGCGGGGGATATGCCCAACCAACCGGCTTTGGTTTTTGAGGACCAGAACCATCTCTTATGCGGAACTACTTCGATCAATAAACAAGTTGTCCAATGCTCTTGTGAAAGCCGGTATTAAGAAAGGCGATCGCGTTGCGATCTTGATGGGAAACAGGCCCGAGTTTGTTGTAGGCTACTATGCATCAATGCGAATAGGGGCTGCTGCTGTTACGCTAAATCCTATGTCCACGTCTTATGAACTCAGTCATTATCTCGCTGAGAGTAAGCCTGCCGCGATCCTATGTAAAGGGGATCAGATCGCCAAGATTGAAACCATCAGAGACCGCGCGGATTACTTGAAAATGGTCATAAGTACCGAGCCGGCAGAAGGCGTGGTGCTTTACGACGAGATTGAAAAAGACTTCTCGGACGGTTTCAAGGCATTATCATTGGATCCTGATGATCCTGCGGTGGTGATATTCACGGCCGGACTCTTAGGCCGGGCCCTCGGAGCTACTCTGAGTCACCAGAATTTGGACACGAACTCCAATATGCTGAGAGATGATTGCGGTCGCGGCTCTGAGAGTCACGGCCTGGCCCTGATCCCGCTTTTCCATGCATTCGGGGCCGCTGTGAACCTTCTGGGGACAATGAAGGTGGGTGGGACTGTATATCTCGTAGAACGTGTAGATTTTCCGAAGCTGATACCCTGGCTTCAGAAGGCTCGCGTTACATACACCGGCCTGGTCCCTATGGTCTATTACGGCCTTCTCTATCACCCCTCCTGTAAGGACCTGGATCTTTCGAGTCTGGAGATAGGTATAAGCGGGGGGGCGCCTCTCTCTATGGAAATCTACGAGAAATTCTGTGCACGATACAAGATAGACATCTATCAGGGGTACGGCCTCACTGAAGCCTCACCGGTGGTCTCATGGAACAACATCAAGATTCTCAACAAACCGCCAACGGTAGGGAAGCCTCTCCCCAATGTCACAATCGAAGTTCATGACGACGACGGCAAGCCACTACCGCCGGGCACCCAAGGGGAGGTGATAGTCAAGGGCCCCAACGTGATGCTGGGTTACTTGGGCAAACCTACCGAAACTGCGACGGTGATCCGGAATGAATGGTTGCACACGGGGGACATCGGGTACCTGGACGCCGATGGCTATCTCACGCTTACGGGGCTCAAAAAGGACCTCATTATTACTTCGGGGTTCAACGTGTACTGCCAGGAGGTTGAAGAGATTCTCATCCGACATCCCCACGTGGCTGACGTCGCTCTGATAGGCATCGACGATCTTATGCGGGGACAGGTGATAGAGGCCCTTGTCGTTCCTGAGCGAGGCGTAAAACCGGAAGAGAGAGACATTATCCGGTTCTGCAAGGAGTATCTTTCAAGGTACAAGTGTCCCAGAAAGGTTCTGCTTGTCAAAGAAATAGTTAGAGACGCCAACGGAAAGGCGGTACGCTGGAGTTAGAAGCTTTTGGATGGAGGGTGAAAAGATTATACGGCGCACCTTTTGTAGAATCCTTTTGGGCAGTAGCTAAGAATAATGTCCGTCACCCATCCGATGCGGAAAATTCTAAACGCTTACCGTGAGCAGATACTTCTGTTATTCCTAACTAGAGCCGAAACTCATACTGCGAAGCGCGGGACCGCGCCGGACCGCGATCCGGGTCCTGCGTGATCTTGCCAAATGCAAAGCTGTTCTCGCAACTTCCTCAAAAAAACTTGGCAATTGCTATAGCGCCCGCTAAAATAACATATTCTTGCATTAACCTTATTTGCTCGGATTTCCCTGAGGCATAAATTGCCGGAGTTTGCGAAAGATTTTCTCGCGTGGGCAGAAATTGTCCCACCCGGGCCGGTTCAAATCATGACGAATCTAACGGGAGTGCTCCCGGGAGGAGGGCTTTCGAGTGAATCTCAGCCGCCGCATCGTTGAGCTAATTCGACCCGACGCGCCGTGGGACGGTCCGGAATTCCGAAGGCGAGTGGAATGGCTGATGCTGCTCAGGTTGATAGTGACCACCCTATTACTGGGAATCACTATTGTTTTTCAGCTTAGGACAAGCGGCGACTATGTCGTTAATCCGGCCACGCCTCTGTACATTCTAATTGGGACAACTTTTTTACTCAGTCTCATATATGCCGTTTCGCTTCCTTTAATCCCTGATACCTGGATGTTTTCCTATTTCCAGGTGATGGTGGATGTGGTTTACGCCACAGTCTTAATCCACTTTACCGGTGGCGCTTCCAGCATTTTTACACTGCTGTACATTTTTCCCATCATCACGTCGGGGATTTTGCACATGCGCCGCGGGGCGTTGCTCACCGCTGCGGTGACTTCAGTGCTGTTCGGGCTTCTGATTAATTTCGAATACTACCGTCTCATTCCGCAAAGTGACTGGCCCTGGGTGAGTCCTTGGGGCAAAGAGACTGCCGGGCATCTGCTTTGGATCCTGGTGATACATTTTACATTCTTTTTTCTGGTGGCGATCCTTGCGAGTACCAGTGCAGAGCAGCTCCAAAAAATTAAGATCTCTTTGACCAGGCGAGAAAGCGATTATCAAAGGCTCTCAGATTTGTATACAAGTATTGTACGATCAATTCCAACCGGCATCATAACTACAAATGAGATGGACCGAATCACTTTCGTGAATTCGGCGGGAACTGTGTTATTGGCCGCATCCCCGGCAGATCTCGTGGGCGTCCGTCTGAAGCAGATTTTTCCTGTTGTTGACAAAGGACTGAGAACAAGCGGGGTGAGGCGAGAGAGTTATTTGACCGTCAAGGAGATTGACGGTGACAAAAGGCAGATGGAACTGACGGTTTCAGATCTCCGGAGCGAGGACAATATTCCGAGCGGCAGGCTGGTGGTCTTCCAGGACGTGACCCTGGTCCGTAAGATGGAGGAGCGGGTGAAACTTAGCGAAAAACAGGCAGCATTCGTTAGGATAGCTGCCGGCATGGCCCACGAAATACGCAACCCCCTCGCGTCATTACGGGGAGCCACGGAACTTCTCTCGGAGACCACTTTCGGTCCTAATGACCAAAAGAAGCTCCTCGGAATCGTCCTTCGTGAAGCGGACCGTTTGAACTCATTGCTGGGGGACTTTCTTCTGACCGTGGGTATTCAACAACCTCAGAAGGCAAGAGTGATGCTCACCGATCTAATTGAGGAAACCGTGGATCTTTTTTCAAGCCAATCTAGGGTAAGACTAAACCTGTCTTTGGAAACTCTGATCCATAAGGGAGTAGAAGTAGAAGGGGATTCCGCCAAGCTCAAACAGGCGGTATGGAATCTCTTCGAAAATGCACTGGATGCTACGCCGGATTACGGAGTGATCAGAGTTGTCCTGGAGGCAGAGCCGGAATCGGGGCAGGCAATTCTCAAGGTCGAGGACTCGGGTCAGGGAATACCCCCAGAGGCTAGGGACCGAATTTTCGAACCCTTCACTACCACGAAGGGGAAAGGGACAGGACTAGGTTTGTCGCTTGTTCTGAGCATAGTGGAAGCCCATAGCGGTACAGTCGAAGTGGAAAGCGCTTTAGGGAAGGGGAGCCGTTTCATTATAAGGCTTCCGCTGGCCTCGCCAAAAGCCGTTGCGGGAGACGGAGGACCCGATAATGGTTGAGCGACTCCTGATAGTGGATGACGAACCGAGCATGAGGGAGTTTCTCGAGATCATGCTTTCGCAAGAAGGCTATCAGGTCCTAAGCGCTTCCACCGGAGAGGAAGGATTTGAAACATACCGGACGGAAGAGCCCGACCTGGTGCTTACTGACGTGAAGATGCCCGGTATGAGCGGTTTGGATTTGATCAGAGAAATACACTCCTTGGATCCCGGGACCCCGATCATCGCCATAACGGCCTATGCATCCGCGGATGATGCGGTACGTGCGGTCCGAGAAGGAGCTTATGACTACCTGTCCAAGCCGTTCAAGATAGAAGATTTGCGTATCATCATCCGCAATGCGCTGGAAGCTCAACGGCTTCGCCGCGAGAATCTGGAGCTGAGGCAATCAATAGAGGGACGATACCGATTTGGCGACATCGTTGGAAAATCTCATCAGATGGTTGAAATTTTCGATCTCGTATCTCGGGTGGCGCCTTCCAAGGCGGGCGTTCTCATAATGGGGGAATCGGGAACGGGAAAGGAACTGATCGCAAAGGCCATCCACTACAATTCGCCCAGGGCCGGCAAACCTTTTGTAACCGTAAATTGTACGGCCATAGTGGAGAACCTCTTGGAGTCGGAAATGTTCGGCCATCAGAAAGGCTCGTTCACCGGAGCTGTATCCAACAAAGTGGGCCTGGTGGAAGCAGCCCACACAGGGTCGTTGTTCCTGGATGAGGTCGGCGAAATGCCCCAGTCGATCCAAGTCAAACTTCTGCGCTTCCTTCAGGAAAGGGAATTCCGGCGAGTCGGCGGCATCGACGACAAAAAAATAGACGTCAGGGTGATCGCGGCGACCAACAAAGAATTGGAAAAGGAGATGGAAGCGGGCAAATTTCGTGAAGACCTCTATTACCGCCTGAATGTCATTCGCATACGGCTGCCCCCGTTGCGGGAGCGTGAAGAAGACATTCCGTTGCTGATAGATCATTTTCGCAAGAAATTTGCCAAAGAACAGGGTAAGAAGATTGTAAAGGTATCCTCGCTCGCCATGCGGGTCCTTTGCAATTACAGTTTCCCGGGCAACGTGAGAGAGTTGCAGAATGTCATTGAGCGCTGCGTCACCCTCGAGCAGTCAGACCAGCTCACGGCGGAGAATCTTCCGCCCAAGCTTTTCGAGTCAGGCAGTTCAGTCGGCATGTCGACCGAACTGGATATACCGCCCGAAGGAATAGATCTCAACAGTGCCGTTGAAAACATGGAAAGAAAGTTGATTGGCCGAGCCCTCTATATCACGGGCGGCAATAGGTCCAAGGCTGCTAAACTGCTGAGCATTTCATTTCGGTCCCTGCGCTACCGTCTATTGAAGCTTGGTATGGATAATGCCGAAAGCGCCGAATGACAACCTCTCCTGATCCTGGAAAGGAAGGTGATATGCGGGATTACGCTATCATTTTGGCCGCCGATCTTCCGACTGCTGACGAAGTTCTTTCCACGGTGAAGAAGGTGGGGGCGATCGTAGACGGAGTAAAGGTGGGAGTGGCAACGCTCCTCGAGGCCGGCAAGAGCATTCTCGGCAGAATTCGTGATGTGATTCAAGACGATCCGCTACTAGTTGACCTGAAGATAGCGGACATTGGGTTTATGGGGCACGGCGCGTGGCAGGGAACCAATTCCAAGATCATCAAAGGGCTCGAGAATTCAGGGGCCACGCATGTCACGGTCCAGGGATTTCCGGGCCCTGTTTCAGTGGCCGAGGCAATAGGTTCGGCCACTGAATGCGGGATAAGGACCCTTCTTCTACCCCTCATGAGCCACGAGGGGGCCGGTCTGTTCCTTTTCCCGGCCTGTCGACCATTC
Source organism: uncultured delta proteobacterium (assembly GCA_963789265.1). Lineage (GTDB taxonomy): Bacteria > Desulfobacterota > Desulfomonilia > Desulfomonilales > Desulfomonilaceae > CAWBBA01. Next base: position 792,509 of record CAWBKB010000003.1, read on the forward strand.
TTCTGTGGCGCTCGCTGTCTCAAAAGCCGGACTGGAAGTCCATATTCCTGATCATCTTCCATGTCGCGACATCACCGAAGGGATATTGCTTCTGGGTGAGGCGTTAGATGCGGATGGTTATATCGGGCCTGCAACGCGACCACTGGATCTGCAACGCTTTCGTTCCATAACTGAGCGCCGTATATGGTGTCCCGGATTCGGCCGGCAAGATAGAGAAGGTAGAAGCCTCAACGAACAGTTCAGGCAATGGGCCGCGGTCGTTGGCCCTGTTTCGGCTGCTATAGTAGGTTCAACTATATTCAATGCTCAGGACCCTGAGGACGCGGCTAGACAGATCGTGGATGTTCGTGACGAAGCCACGACGTGAAGCCGCAGCAGGTGTTTGGGCTGTTTGAAACCAAGATTGCGTTTCTGACTTCTTGCTCAAGACGAATTTAACAACTTGGGGAACTTGCGATCAGAACCATTTATCGGCCGGGCGGTATTTTGTCATGGGAAATCTCTTGAAAGGCACGGAGATCGTTAGTTCGGCCGAGGGCCTGATTTCAGCCAAGAAGCAGCAAGGCGAGTTTTCGTTCGACCTTACGGTGAATGCAATCAGCATAGTGAACCGGGGTGGATCGCTGGATTTCGGAGGGAGTGAATATCAGGAGGCATCGATCTCATTCGTGGAGCCTGAAAAGAAGACGCCTGACGAGCCTTACGGGTGGTGGGATCTGGACGCGGGAGTCTATTTGATATTCTACAATGAGAAAATAAAGATCCCCCCCGGGGGACTCATTATGGTTTTGCCCCATCAGAGACTGTTGGCGGCCGGAGCATCGCACTCCACATTGATCCTCGAAAACTTCGATCAAAAAACCTGCGTGCCGATTCACATCGGGCTGGAAGGACTGAAGATTAAGCAAAATGCGCGGGTCTCAAAGGCCATAGTTTTAATGAGTGGATAACCCTTCGCAACCGCACCTGATTTTCCCGGACACCGGGCTTGACGCGTACCTGTCCTGGCATGATAGATGTTGCATTCAGCTTGCTTCAACATACCAAGATCGTGGAAATACAGGTGATCGCGGGAGCACATTAACAATAATATGCGCACATCGATGGGAACCTGCAGATTTTGCATTTGCAACATTTACCCTCCCCTGCCGTAACTACAACGGTCCAAGTCTCGTTATTAGCCTTTCCAATAGTGAGCCCGAACGTCGTTGACTTTTATATGATGATTAGCTATACTTAGTTCCACCATTTTAGGCCTGAAGTGCGTTTCTTTTTTGGTGTTTATTTGCTGCATGTTGCAATGAGTCCCTCTATTCAATCTTAGAGTGGGCGTTAAGGTGTGGGAAATACGTGTCAACTTTTATCCCATGGGCTGTCAAGAATTCGCCGCGTTCCAAGAACGGGCCTGTCCTGAAGCTGGGGTTAAACTTCAGCCGGGGGGGCCGTCTCCTGGTTATGCTTGCAGCCTGCTTCTTCCTGTGGCCTCAGGCCTTGTCGGCATCCTCGGGGGCAAAAGCAAGAGCGCAAGCCTATGCTTATTTTGATTTTCCCACCTGCGTGCGGTATGCGCTTGAACACTCGGAAGTTTTCTTGAGAAATCGCATCGATATACAAATTGCGTCCGCTGACCTCAAAGACGCCCATGCTCAACTTCTCCCCAGGCTTGAAATTGTAACCCAATATTATCTCGCCAGTGCCTACCAACTTGACAATCCTCTGAGCATCGACCTTTACGTGCAAGACTGGAATCCGCTCCTCGCCCTGCTAAAAATAAAATCTAACGGCATATTGGTGGATATTGGTAGGATTACTCATTACGATAAAATTGCAGACAATATTTCCAAGATGGCCACGATTTTTTATCGCATCCATATCCTGGAAAAGACGATTCGAGCGCGCAAGCAACTGCTCGCGCTTCAGCAGGACAAGGTGAGTTACGGCAAGAGTCGAAACGTGCAAGGGGCCATGGATCAATTGGAGCTGAGGGTATGGACGAACAAGATGAAGGAAGAACATATTAAGCTCAAGGATTTAGAGACCGAACTGCTGGATAAAATGGGCCAGCTTAAGATGCTCATGGGCTATCATCCTGATTATTACCTTCCCCTTGATACTCGCGACGCGGCCGATCAGATTCTTGCAGGGTTTAACGGTCAATTGGTTACGTTCCCCGAAATTCAGGGGTCCAATCTCGGCTTGAAAATTTTGGCCAAAAAAGAACAACTCCAGTCGAACTTAGTCACCGGAGCGTACGTTGCTCTTGTACCAAAGCCGGTTCTGGTCCTGGAGAATATATCAAATACGATAGACCGGTCAAACGGGTTCAACTTGGCCTTGGGGATGGACTATACGCTCTGGGACGGATTCAAGCGAGTGCGAGACATCAAGAGACAGAAAATGAAGGCAGAGCAGGTGAAAATAGACCGCAATCAATATTCGGAGGATCTCTATAACAAGTTCAGAAACTTAAGGGAAAAGCTTGATTTGGCTGGAGAGAAGGAAGTATTTTATCGCGAACAAGCTCGACTTGCCGAAATGACCGAAGAGAAAGCCTTCCTCCAATACAAGGCTGGAGACATCCCATACGATCAGTACGTGGAGAAGCGTCTTGAAAAGGTGGAGGCGAATATCGATTCGATCGGAAGCCTTGAAGGAAGGGTAACGTCCCTGATTGATCTCGCCACTATTGCAGGAGGTTTAAATAAGTACAATGCCGGAATTCGATACTGACAAACCCCGACGACTGGCAAAAGCGTTCGGTGTCCTTCTGGCGACTTTTGTGGCTATTGCCTCGCTGGTCCTGGTGGCGATTACGCACGAGCCAAAGAGTGCAGTTTCCAGTCCTGGTCCGGCAAAGGGCACCATTGTCCCGCAGATCGCGAATGCCAAATCCGAGACAGAGATCGTTTTTCGAGGAAAGAGTTTCGCAATTGTTAAGCGGAACTTGATTTTTCACTTCTCCGGCGAAGTAGTCGACGTTTCTGTAAAGGATGGGCAAGAAGTCAAGAAGGGAGATAAGCTGGCCACCTACGAACTTGACCGTGAGGCAATGATACATGTCCATAAAGTGCTTTATCCAGAGCAAGTGATCTCCTTGAAGCAGTCGCTGTACGATGAACAGATTAAATTGGAAAAACTGAACAAAGTGAGCCTCGCGACAAAAAAACTCGGTGTAGAAAGAATTGAAAAGGAACTCTCGGATTTACGTGAACTGCAAGCCAGAGGAATGGCCGGAACAGAAGCGGTCAGGAATAAGAACCGCGAGCTTGAGCAAGCCAAGAAAGATATCCTGGACATCGAGGAATCCATCAAACAGAGTCGGGCGAGTCTTGCCAAGACACGGGAAGACCTTCAATTCTACCAGGACAAGCAGAAAAGAGACCTCGACTTGCTGGAATGGCAAACCAAACGCTCTTACCCGGACCCGAAACTTCCTCAGAACACGGCATTTCTGAAGGCCCCCATCTCGGGGCACGTTGTATGGATATCTCCGGATCTCACTGTGAAGGCGGAAACCGAAAAAGATTTTCATGCGATGACTTTGGCTCCGATGAACCCAATGGTGGTTCGCTGCAAGGTCCACGAGCTCGACCTGGTAAAGTTGAAGCCAGGGGATCGAGGAACTATTGTCTTTGACGCGATGCCGGACAGGAAGTATCCTTGCACAGTAAGCAGGATCCCATGGATTAGCATAAATCCGGCTTTGGAAGTTCCTGCCGATTACGACATAGAATGTACACTCGAGAATCCGGACGGGAAGATCAAGGACGGCCTGACCGGCAATGTGAGGATCAGTGTTGCAGAATGATTGCCGACGCCTTACGTTCGGCCCGGTCCCCGAGACACGTGGGATTTCCTGACTTTGTCGCCCCCTAAATGACTTAAGCAATCCGGCCATGAATTCGGGCAATTCACCTGCCTTGTCTTCGGTTCCGCCACAAGTCGTTTATTTCAGTGTGGACCGCTTGTCCTTGTTGTGGACTTATGCCAATGAGCTGTTTAGCATGTGATACAGCCGCAAGCGGGAACGATCACAGTGTCGCGCCGATCTCATGACTGTGGTTCAGTTTTGCCGTTAGTAGCGTAAGAGGTCCGCCTGAAACAGCAGGAACTACTGTGCGGAAGCATCACTCGATTGAAAGCGCATCGGCATTATTTTTTTACGAGTCCATCAATCCCGCGCCGGACGGGAAAAGCGTTTCCCGCGACCTTGGTTTATAGGTTTGCATTGATGCAATTTGAATGGTTTCAAAGTTATGACTATGCTCGCACTGATGCTCGCCGTTTGGCTTTCCGCAACTATTGTGGCCTTTTGTCTCGTGATAGCGATTGGTCTCGGTGAAGATACAACGCACATTGCTCAAGGCACCTGGCGAGGCGACCACTACTTGCCTCCAGCCTCTTGAAGTCATTGTTCCGCTCAAAGGAATTATCGCAGGCCAGGAGTATGCGCTGAGATCCTTGTTGGAACAGGACTATCCCGGCTATCGACTGATTTTCGTTCTGGAGAGTGAACTCGACCCTGCCAATCCGGTAGTGGACAAGCTCCTTGACCAATATCCTTTCGCGCATAAGGTCATTGGGGGCATTGCTTTTTCCTGTGCTCAGAAAAATCACAACCTGCTGGCGGGCTTGAGAAGTGTTAGACCGAATACCGAAATCCTCGTATTTTGCGATAGTACCAGCCTGGCCGACCCTGGTTGGTTGCGGCGTTTTACCGGACCCTTGTGTAACGGCGATTGCGCTGTAGTCACGACCTTCAGAGCCTTTCATCTTGATCCCGCGACGATAGGCGGAGTTTGCCAGGCCATGTATGCTTCGTTCATCAGGCTCATTGCAGCCATCAAACCCAAGCCGTGGGGAGGCGCAACGGCAATTAAGCGCGAGACTTTTGAAGAACTGAACATACCTGAAGTGTGGTCTAGGACAATAGTAGACGATTTGGTTCTGGGCAATGCCCTGGATTGTGCCGGCATTAAGGTGAAAATGGACCAGTACAACCTACTCGAATCGCCCCTGCAAATGCAGTCCGTAGCAGGGTTTTTGAGCTATTTGGATCGACAGATTCTATTTCCCAAGTTCACCAATCCCGGGATATGGGCGGGGACGCTCCTGTTCCATTTGAATTTGACTCTTGCGGTTGTCGCTGCCGTATTCATAGGCGCTCTTTTCCCGGCCGGACAGGCAGATACCCTTTGCGGATGGTTGTCGTGTGGGTTACTTATTGTCGTGGCTGCAGGCGTTCTACTCCTCTGGAGGATCAATCCATCCACAATTTCAATCGAACGCTGGCTGATTTCATTCTTTCCCTGTATTTTCCTCAGCGCATTCGTTTTTCTGCGCTCCATTGTCCGGAACTATATAGACTGGCATGGGCGAAGATATTGGCCTGGAAAAGGAGGTGTAGTGTTGGAGACGGCTTTCGAGACCGAAAGGGGGGATTGAAGTTAATGAACGAGCAGCTTTTTGTGGTCGGATTAATGCTCGTTTCTTCATGGTAATGGTCACATCCGGGAATTGAAGTTGGAGTGAATCAGCATTACTGCCCCTTGAACGGCCGCGCATAGCATGTTCGTGCGCTTTATAAGAACTCCTTGCTTGACAGGGCATTCGAGCATGTCCAAATCGAAAAAGAGGGGCCTATCGGAGTGGGCGAGCTATGAAAAAACCTAAGGACTTGAACAAAAGAACATCTTTTTCGATAATTTATATTTTGCTGGCTTTGCTTATCTTCTTGCTACTTCAGACATGGCTTGCGCCGAATGTGAAGAATGTCTCTTACACTCAGTTCATGAAGCTGATAGACCAAGGAAAAATCAACTCCGTTGTGATCTCGAAAACCTATCTCAAGGGATACGAAAAGATCCAGCATGAGAAGAAAGAGCCCCTATTCCCGCATTTGATGTATATGACCCCCCGCGTACAAGACCGAAATCTTTTGGACTTTCTCGAAAAACATAAGGTCGACATCATTGGTGAGAATGAGAACACATTTCTCATGGCAGTACTTTCCTGGGTCCTTCCCGCTCTTATCTTTGTGGGCATTTGGCTTTGGGCCATGAGAAGGATGGGCCAAGGGACAGGAATCATGACTCTTGGCAAAAGCAAGGCCAAAATTGTGGCCCAGACCGACGTGGGCATTACTTTTAATGACGTAGCCGGGCAGGATGAGGCCAAACAGGAACTACGGGAGATTCTAGAGTTTCTCCAAAACCCGACGAAATTTACGCGGCTCGGAGCAAAGATACCCAAAGGAGTTCTATTGGTAGGACCACCCGGTACAGGGAAAACCCTCCTGGCTAAAGCGGTGGCGGGCGAGGCCGGTGTGCCGTTCTTCTCGATCAGCGGCTCCGATTTTATTGAGATGTTTGTGGGGTTAGGCGCGGCCAGGGTAAGGGATCTCTTCGAGCAGGCCGGAAAATTGGCTCCATGCCTGGTTTTCATAGATGAACTCGATGCGTTGGGCAAGGCCCACGGTACCGGCTACATGGGCAGCCACGATGAACGCGAGCAGACGCTTAACCAACTCCTGGTTGAGATGGATGGATTTGCCCCCAACCAGGGGGTCGTTATTATCGCGGCAACCAACAGGCCCGAAATACTGGACCCGGCACTTCTTAGGCCCGGCAGATTCGATCGCCACATTCTGGTGGACCGCCCGGATCTGGTGGACAGAGTCGAGATCCTGAAGGTTCATACCCGCACCGTGATTCTTTCGTTGAGCGTGGATCTCGAAGTCATTGCTCGCCGGCCCCCCGGCTTCACGGGAGCGGATCTGGCGAATCTCGTGAACGAGGCGGCTTTACTTGCAGCTCGAAAAGGAAAGGAGAATGTCGGTCCCCAGGAGTTTGAAGAGGGAATAGACCGAATCGTTGCAGGACTCGAAAAGAAGAATAGAGTGCTAAATGAAAAGGAAAAAAAGACGGTGGCGTACCACGAAACAGGTCATGCTCTTGTGGCCGTGTTCCGTCCCACTGCGGAAAAGGTACATAAGATCACCATCGTGCCAAGAGGCATAGGGGCTCTGGGGTTCACCTTACAGTTGCCCACGGAAGACCGCTATCTTATGTCCCGGAATGAGCTTCTGGAGAAGATCGACGTACTTCTTGGAGGTCGTGCGGCTGAAACAATAATTTTCGGCGACATCACTACGGGCGCTCAAAATGACTTGCAGAAAGCAACGGACGTGGCCCGTAGCATGGTGACACTTTACGGCATGACCGATCATTTAGGGGCTGTTGCTTATCAACAAACCCCGAATCCTTTTCTCCAACAGCAAGGCATACCCCAGCAGAGAGAGGTCAGCGAGGAGACGGCCCGCTTGATAGACCAGGAAGTAAGGACTATTATAGAATCTCGGTTAGAAGGCGTCATAAAGACGCTCCGCGAGCATGAGAATCTGCTTCATCTAGTGGCCGGCAAACTCCTCGAAAAGGAGACTCTGGAGGGGGAGGAATTCATGGAGCTTGTTGAAAAGAAATCCGCCCAACAGCCGGTTGCCCAAGAGGCATAAGAATCTAATAGCATAGATCGCTATTGCTGATTGATCCGGATTCTTTAGATCTGGACATGCAAAGAATAATCGCCCACGACAAAATCGAAGGCATCATCCTGGCCGCAGGTCTCTCCACCAGAATGGGCACGCCAAAGTTGACTCTTCAAATCGAGGGTGTTCCCCTGATCAGGCACGTGGTGTGTGCTGCATTGGAGTCTCAACTTCGTCGTGTTATTCTGGTTACAGGTCCGCCGGATTCGAGCGTGACGGAAGCTTTAGGCTCTCTGGCGGAAGATGGCCGCTTGCATCGCGTAGTAAATCCCCGTCCTCAGGCAGGGATGGCCTCCTCGATGCGGAAAGGGATCGATTCGCTTGACAACCGAGACGCGGGAGTCATGATTCTTCTTGGAGATCAGCCGGGCATAACAGGGACTACTATAAACAGATTGCTCGCGTTATTTTTAAGAGAGCAGACAAAGATAGTTGTACCCGTTGTCTTTGGCCGCAAGACCACTCCGGTGATTTTTCCCGCGACCCTTCTCCCTGAATTGGTGAGAGAGACCGGAGACATTGGTGGAAGAAATGTATTGAAACGACATGTGGACATAGTTGTCGAATTGGAAGTGGGCCGGGAGTACGACGACACGGATCTGGACACTCCGGAGGACCTGGATACAGCCAGACAAAAGTTCCAAGGTTAGTATGAAGCAGGGAGCGACGCAATTAATCGGCAAAGACTTTAATGTCATTTTGAGGCCTCGGGCTCAAAGCAATCCCGTCTTTGGTAGGACGGGCATCTTGCCCGTCACAAACCCGCGGGTGAGGTGTTGTCCCCGTGCGGTTCAGTAGGACCGGCCTCCGTGCCGGTCGCTCGAAAGCGCGGCAAGGACGGCCGCTCTGCGCTCGGATCGGAGTTGGGTCTGACCAATGACCGGCAAGATGCCGGTCCCTCTGATGAAATTGCTTCGTCGTTTCACTCCTCGCAATGACACGATAGAGTGATATAGGTCGGGCCGTGACCGACGGGGGCCAGAGGCTGCCCTACAGGATATTGGATAAGGTCAGAAGCAAGACTTGGGGCTAAGGGAATCACGTAATGAAAATCCGCCTGGCAAAAACCGCGGGTTTCTGCATGGGTGTTCGCCGTGCCGTGGACATGGTGCTCGATCTGCAGCGGGATTCCCCTGCCCTTCCCATAGTGACGTACGGCCCTCTGATTCACAATCCTCAAACCTTGGAACTCCTGAGATCGAGAGGCATCTTGGAGGCAGATTCTCTCGACCAGATTGCCGGCGGGACCGTAGTCATCAGGGCTCACGGAATTTCCCCGGTAGAACGGCGCGCCCTCGAAGACAAGGGCGTCGGCATAATTGACGCAACCTGTCCACGAGTGGCCCGCGTTCAAGCAGTAATACGCAAGCACGCGGAAAGAGGTCATTTCTGCGTGATCGTCGGAGACGAAGATCACCCCGAAGTCAGGGGCCTCATGGGGTTTGCTACCGAGGGAGGCATAGCCGTCGCGTCGTGCGACGGTAGTGGCTTCCTCGACAACCTGCCCACCGACCGGGAGATTTGTGTCGTGGCCCAGACAACTCAAAACATTGAGACCTTCGACGGAGTTGTCAACCTCATCAAAGGCCGTTGCCGGAACCTGCACGTTTGCAACACCATCTGCGACTCAACCAAGAATCGGCAGGCAGAAGTAAGCCAGATTGCGCGGCAGGTAGACATCGTGGTGGTGGTGGGCGGAAAGGGATCGGGAAACACTCAAAGATTGGTAAAAGTGGCCCAGGGCCGGGGAATCCCGGCTCTACACGTGGAAACGGACGAAGACATCCCGTCGCAGGCATTTGTGGGAGTGGGATCGGTTGGCGTAACCGCGGGGGCAAGCACACCGAATTGGCAGATTCGGCGCGTTACCGACCGACTCAAAGAAATCGGAATGATTCGCACCCCGAGCTTTGTAAAACAGATTCGAAGAATCAGCGACGTGGCGGTCATGACCTACGTTTGGGCAGCAGTGGCCGGCGGTGGTCTTACAGCAACCTGTTTGGTGCTCCAGAGCCGACAGGTTACATGGCTCCCTTTATCGGTAACTATGCTCTTCGTGTTTTCCATGCACTTGCTCAACAGAATCCATGAGAGGACCGGTGCTGTGCGATTCAACACGCCGGAAATAGCCATGTTTTATGCCCGACACCGGGGTCTTCTTACTTTGCTTGGCGCTCTTTCTTCGGTTGCTGCGATTGCTCTAGGCTTCTGGATGGGGCTATACGCCGGCCTACTGGTCACCGCGATGCTCGTCATGGGTCGCCTGTACACCGTGCCCCTGGTTGCCGCGCCTAGACCCCCATTGCTGAGATGGCGTAGTCTTAAAGATCTACCGGGCTCCAAGACCCCTCTTGTCGCACTGGGATGGGCAGCATCCGCGGTGATACTGCCGGTAATAGGCTCGGACAAGAGTCCGCCTTTGCCCGTGACCGCCGTGGCCTTTGTATTTGCCGCGGGGATGGTCTTCTGGCGGACGGCTCTTTCCGATTTGCTGGATATTCAAGGGGATCGCATGGTAGGCCGCGAAACCATTCCCATACTAATAGGTGTCAAAAATACGAGGAGACTACTGCGAGCGTTGCTGGTCTTCCTGGGGCTGTTACTTGCTGCGTCGTCAGCCTCAGGCACAATACCTCCTTTGGGCTTTTGGCTGGTACTGAATACACTGGTCTTTGGATGTTTTTTCGCGATCTTCCGGAAGCGCCATGTTGTGGACCGCCTCTTTTTTGAAGGAATCGTGGACGGAAATTTTCTTCTTGCGGGAATTATTTCGATGTTCTATGGAAGCTGGTGAGGCGAAGGTGAAATTTCCTTGACAAACAAGTTCCAGTGTGTTAAACAAAATAGTTTAATAAAGGAGCCTTTTGCTGGCGTAGCTCAACCGGTAGAGCAGCTGATTTGTAATCAGCAGGTTGCGGGTTCGAGTCCCATCGCCAGCTCCAAGAGGGAGGGGTTCCCGAGCGGCCAAAGGGGGCAGACTGTAAATCTGTTGGCTCAGCCTTCGGAGGTTCGAATCCTCCCCCCTCCACCATCATGTAGTTCTCAAATGGTGGCCGAGGCAAAATACGCGGGAATAGCTCAGTTGGTAGAGCGTCAGCCTTCCAAGCTGAACGTCGCGGGTTCGAGTCCCGTTTCCCGCTCCAAGATCTCAAACGCGACGCACGAACCGGCGTCTGAGCCCTACGGGATTACCAGATGCCCGCGGCATTCTTTGAGGAAAGTCGCTGCGACACCTTGCCCACGTAGCTCAGTAGGTAGAGCACTTCCTTGGTAAGGAAGAGGTTCACCGGTTCGACCCCGGTCGTGGGCTCCAATAAACAGTTCACTCCCAGGCCATGCACTAAGAGGCGGGGAGATTTAAGGTTAAGCTTGTTCTGAATCTGGACCCTGCGAATATTTTGCCGGCATTCTAATTAAGGAGGAGCCCATGGGCAAGGCGAAATTTGAGCGAACCAAGCCTCACGTGAATGTTGGGACGATAGGTCACATAGATCACGGTAAGACGACGCTGACTGCGGCGATCACGCGGATACTGTCGAAGAAGGGAATGGCGGAGTATGTACCGTTTGAGGAGATAGACAAGGCGCCCGAGGAGAAGGAGCGCGGTATCACCATAGCCACGGCGCATGTGGAATATCAGACGGACAAGCGTCATTATGCGCACGTGGACTGTCCGGGTCATGCCGATTACATCAAGAATATGATAACCGGTGCGGCCCAGATGGACGGGGCAATACTGGTGGTGGGGGCCAATGACGGTCCGATGCCTCAGACTAGGGAGCATATACTCCTGGCTCGGCAGGTAGGGGTTCCGTTATATAGTGGTCTTTTTGAACAAGACGGACATGGTGGACGATCCGGAGCTGATCGAGTTGGTGGAGCTTGAGCTTCGCGAGCTGTTGAGCTCTTATGAATTTCCCGGTGACGACATACCCATTGTAAAGGGTAGTGCGCTCAAGGCCCTGGAGGCCGGGGATCCTGCCCATCCTGACGCCAAGTGCATACTTGAGCTTATGGATGCGGTGGATTCTTATGTTCCGGTCCCTGTACGGGAGACGGACAAGCCTTTCTTGATGCCGGTGGAGGATGTGTTCAGCATATCGGGTCGAGGTACAGTGGTGACCGGTAGAGTGGAGCGGGGTCGAATAAAGGTGAATGAAGAGGTGGAGATAGTCGGGATACGCGAGACTCGCAAGACGGTCTGTACCGGAGTGGAGATGTTTCGCAAGGTGCTGGATTCGGGTGAGGCCGGAGACAATGTGGGGCTTCTGCTTACGCGGCATAAAGCGCGACGAGGTGGAGCGCGGTCAGGTAGTGGCCCATCCCGGCTCGATTACCCCTCATACGAAGTTCAAGGCCGAGACGTACATCCTGGCCAAGGAGGAAGGCGGTCGGCACACGCCGTTCTTCAACGGGTACCGTCCCCAGTTCTATTTCCGGACCACAGACGTGACCGGTGTGATAACGCTCCCGGAAGGAGTGGAGATGGTGATGCCGGGGGACAATGTCTCTCTGGAGGGTCATCTGATCACCCCCATTGCCATGGAAGAGGGCCTGCGCTTTGCCATCAGAGAAGGGGGCAGGACCGTGGGCGCAGGGGTGGTCTCGCAGATCATCGAATAACCAATACCGGACTCGTCGCAGCCGGGGACGGAATTGGCGTGGAGGCGAATAAATGAGAGATATTATTACGTTGGCTTGTACGGAGTGTAAGAGAAGGAATTATTCGACGACCAAGAATAAGAAGAACACCCCTGACAAGCTTCAGTTCAAGAAGTATTGCAGGTTCTGCCGTTCCCATACAATTCACAGGGAGACCAAGTAAGGAGAAGTATGGGAAACATCGGGTGTAGGCCAGTAGCTCAACGGCTAGAGCACCGGTCTCCAAAACCGGGGGTTGGGGGTTCGAATCCCTTCTGGCCTGCCACAACCTTCACTTTTGTAATCGGTTCTCTGCGGATCGGACCGGAAGATTAGAGACTAATGGAGAAAATAAGAGCTTTTCTAAAAGATGCAGCCCAGTTCTTTCGGGAAGTCAAAATCGAACTCCAGAAGGTGACGTTTCCCACCAGGCAGGAGACCGTGGGGTCCACTATTATAGTCTTGATACTCACTGTGATTGTAGCCGTTTATCTTGGTTTCAGCGATTGGGCCCTTGCCAAAATTGTCAAAATGCTCCTGCAAGTTGGTTAGTTTTCCTGGGCCTGAGGTTCGTAAGGAGGCACCCGGTGGCTTTAAGATGGTACGTGGTCCACACATATTCCGGATATGAGGGGAAAGTTAAAGCCGCGCTGGAGGAAAAAGTTCGCGGAATGGGGCTGGAGACCAGAATCACGGATGTTCTCATCCCTTCGGAATCAGTGGTTGAATTGGTTAAAGGTGAACGAAAGACGTCCAACCGGAAGTTCTACCCTGGTTATATTCTGGTTCACATGGAGCTCGACGATCAGACATGGCACGTGGTGAAAAGCACCCCGAAAGTGACAGGGTTCATTGGGTCCCGTACCGAACCCGCGGTGATCCCGGATGAGGATGTTGATCAGATCAAATCTCAAATGGCCGAGGGCCAGGAGAAACCTAAGCCGAAGTACTCTTTCGAAAAAGGGGACTCCGTTCGAGTGGTTGATGGTCCTTTCATCAATTTCAACGGGACAGTGGAAGAAGTGAGGCCCGACAAAGGCAAGCTCAGGGTCCTGGTCAGCATATTCGGCCGACCGACCCCTGTTGAACTGGATTTCATCCAAGTTACCAAGAACTAGCTGGGACGCGATCAACCAGAAGATGAGCAATCCTTTCCGGCGGCTTTCGCGGTCAGGGAATGTTTGTCTCCTCTCAGGAGAATTTAGATGGCGAAGAAAGTCATGGCTAACGTGAAGCTTCAAATCCCAGGAGGCGAAGCAAAGCCATCTCCGCCGGTAGGTCCTGCACTAGGACAGCATGGCGTGAACATAATGGAATTTTGCAAGGCGTTCAATGCACAGACACAGAACCAGCCCGGAGTGATTATCCCCGTGCTAATTACCGTGTATGCAGATCGCTCATTCAGCTTCGTGCTGAAAACCCCACCAGCGTCCTATCTTCTAAAAAAGGCGGCAGGACTCGAGAAAGGTTCACCGGAGCCGAATCGTAATAAGGTGGGCCAACTAACCATGAGCCAAATCGAAGAGATTGCAAAAATGAAGATGCCCGATCTCAATGCCAAAGATTTGCCGGGAGCCGTCCAAATCATTATGGGTTCCGCGCGAAGCCTTGGGATCGAGATCGTTTAGGGGGTTACATGCCTGACCTAAGCAAGAAAAAAATAGGTGCTAGAGCAGCCATCGACCGGTCCAAGAAATACACCCTTGAAGAAGGACTACAAGCAGTATTGTCGTCATCCTACGCTAAGTTTGACGAGTCGGTGGACGTCGCGGTTAAGCTTGGGGTGGACCCCCGCCACGCGGATCAGATGGTGCGTGGAACATGCATCTTGCCGCATGGTACCGGAAAAACCGTACGAGTTCTCGTCTTCGCCAAAGGAGAGAAAGAGAAGGAAGCCCTGGACGCAGGAGCGGACCACGTCGGAGGAGAGGACCTGGCCAAGAAGATCCAGGAAGGGTGGCTCGAATTCGACAAAGCGGTTGCGACTCCGGACATGATGGGCGTGGTAGGCAAGCTGGGCAAGATTCTCGGCCCCCGCGGCATGATGCCTAACCCCAAAGTGGGCACAGTAACGTTTGATGTGGGGAGGGCCGTGTCCGAACTGAAGGGGGGCAAGGTCGAATTCAGGGTAGAAAAGGCAGGAATAGTGCACGTGCCGGTGGGGAGAGTTTCCTTCGGCCCCGAGAAACTGGCTGAAAACTTCAAGAGTCTTATGGAAAGTATCATCCGTTTGAAACCCTCTGCGTCCAAAGGAGTCTATTTAAAAGGTGTCTCGATTTCCACCACTATGGGACCGGGACTGAAGTTGGATGCTCAGGAGATGCGAAACCTGCTCAAATAGTTAGCTTTGCAAGCTTACATGAGGAAACGTAGGAATAGCTAAAACACAACATTCTTTCATTTGAAGGCCGAGTCGGAGACAGCAGGCGTGCCGTGGGCACTTAATTTAGGCCGGCTTAGACGGGCCGGAAAGGGGTGACGAGACGACTTCTACCCGAATACCCTCGATTCGCTGCTTTCCTCCGACTGAAAGGGGGAAACCTTAGGTTGAAAAGAGAAGAAAAAGAGAGGCAGGTTGCTTGGCTCCGTGAACACTTTAAGAGTGCCAAGGCGTTGTTCCTCACCGATTTCCAGGGCCTTAGCGTGGCAGAAACCAATGCTCTAAGGGCCGAGTTGAGAAATCGGGGGGTCGTTTTCAGGGTGCTTAAAAACACCCTGGTGCGGCTGGCTTATGAGGACACAAATGTGGCGGTCATCGGGCCGGACCTTGCGGGTCCGCGTGCCGCGGCATGGACCGAAACCGGCGACAATGTTCCCGCGATGGCAAAAGTCTTGGTCGATTTTGCCAAGACCCATCCGAAGCTGGGCCTGATCCGAGGAGTCCTTGACGGCAAACTGGTAGATCCGTCCGAGATGGAGACATTATCCAGGCTTCCTTCAAGGGAGGTGTTGTTGGGACGAGTCCTCGGGACGATGATGGCTCCTGTCAGCGCCTTTGTCAACACTCTTGCAGCGGTGCCTAGATCTTTTCTCAACGTGCTTAAGGCCATTGAGGAACAGAAAAGTGCTCCCGGTGAATCTCCCGTAGGTTGATTTGCCGCTGGGTCCCTGTCGTTTTTCCAAAATAGCGAATCGAGGAGGATATCATGGCAGAAGTTACCAAGGAAAATGTCAAAGACTTTATTCGTAACATGTCGGTACTGGAGTTGAGCCAATTCGTTAAGGAATTGGAAGAAGAGTTCGGGGTTTCTGCAGCGGCGCCCGTTGCCGTTGCCGCGGTCGGCGCGGCGGCGGCTGGTGGAGAAGCAGCCCCGGCTGAGGAAAAAACCGAATTCGACGTGATCTTGAAAGATTTCGGTGACAAGAAAATCCAGGTCATTAAGGTCGTGCGTTCATTGACCGATCTGGGTTTGAAGGAAGCCAAAGACCTGGTGGAAGGTGTTCCCAAGCCGGTGAAAGAAGCAATCTCCAAGGAAGACGCTGAGAAAGCCAAAGCCGCTCTTGAAGAGGTAGGCGCCACGGTGGAGATAGTCTAAGCACCCAGCCTTGTATCAACGGGCCCCAGCCCGGGGATCGGTCGTTCGTTTAGACCGCCCCCGGGCCGATGCTCTATGGAACACATCCCGTCAAACTCGCCTTTTAAGATCACCAAAGACCAGAGGGAGAAAATGAGTCCTTTTTCCGTGCACTCTCAGAGGCTCAGGAAGAATTTTGCACGTATACCGCAAATTGCGGGGATCCCGAACCTGATCGAGATTCAGAAACAATCGTACGACCGGTTCTTGCAAGCCGACGTCCCGCCCGAAGCGCGCGAAGACATGGGATTGCAAGGGGTTTTTCGGTCGGTTTTCCCCATCAGGGATTTCTCCGATACCGCCTCCCTGGAATTCATCAAATATTCTCTGGGAGAAGAGAAGTATAACGTCGAAGAGTGTCTCCAAAAAGGGGTCACCTATGCCGTTCCATTGAAGATTACAGTCCAGCTCATTGTCTGGGATGTTGACCCCGAAACTAATTCACGCACGATACGGGATGTCAAAGAGCAGGAAGTATACTTCGGCGAAATCCCCGTCATGACAGAGAATGGGACTTTCGTCATAAATGGTACCGAGCGAGTGATTGTTTCTCAACTTCACCGATCCCCCGGTATATTCTTCGATCATGACAAAGGCAAGACTCATGCGAGCGGCAAGCTTCTCTATTCCGCACGTATTATTCCGCTGCGCGGCTCTTGGATCGATTTTGAGTTCGATCCCAAGGATCGCCTCTACGTACGCATCGACCGGAGGAGAAAGCTTCCTGTTACAGTGTTTCTGAAGGCGCTGGGGCACTCCAGCGAGGAGATACTCAATTACTTCTACGACAGGCAGACCATTATTATTTCCCCCGATGGTTTGCGTCGAAAGCTCGACCTAAAACTCTTGGTAGGAACCGCGGCCCCGGCCGACATCTTCGTAGAAGGCACGGACGACATTCTCGTCCGGAAGAATAAGAAGATCACCCGGGCTGCTCTCAAGCGTCTGGGCGACAGAAACATTGCCCCGCTGGTGATGAAGAAGGAGGAGCTAGCCGGTAAAGTAGTGGCCCGAGATATCGTGGATGAGGCGACCGGCGAAGTTGTGGCACCGTGCAACAAAGAAATCGCGCTGGACGAGGTTGACCAGTTCATCGAAGACCTCTCCAATCGTAACATCAAAGCATTCGATGCCCTTTTTATCGAAGAGAGAATTGTTTCGTCCTCATTGCGGGACACCCTGCTGGAAGACAAAATTGACGATCGACCAAACCGGGTTATCGAAGATTACCGCAAGCAGCATCCGGACGAGCCTACCAGCAATGAGACCCTCAACGCGGAGATAGAGATCTACCGCAGGCTCAGACCCTCCAATCCTGCGACGGTTGATATTAGCAATACATTTTTCAACAACTTGTTTTTCAGAAACCGAATATTACGACCTGTCCAGAGTGGGGCGGCTAAAGATCAACCGAAAACTCGGTATTTCAATGGAAGAAGCGCCCTTGTTGCTTAGGACGTTGCGCCGCGAGGACATCATGCTCGCGGTCAAATATCTCCTTGAACTCAAAGAAGGTAGACCCGGCCGCGACATAGACGACATCGACCACATGGGGAACCGACGCGTTCGATCTGTCGGTGAGTTGCTCGAAAATCAGTACAGAATCGGCCTGGTACGCATGGAGCGAGCCATAAAAGAGAGGATGAGCCTCCAAGACGTGGAAACACTCATGCCTCACGATCTGATCAATGCGAAGCCGGTCACGGCCGTGGTGAAGGAATTCTTCGGCTCGTCTCAACTTTCCCAGTTCATGGATCAGACCAATCCGCTCAGCGAGATCACGCACAAGAGGCGGCTTTCAGCTCTTGGACCGGGCGGCCTGACCCGTGAAAGGGCCGGATTCGAGGTCCGAGACGTTCATCCCACTCACTACGGCCGGATTTGCCCCATTGAGACACCCGAGGGCCCGAATATCGGCCTCATAGTATCGCTTTCAACGTACGCCCGGGTCAACGACTTCGGATTCATCGAAACCCCCTACCGCCCGGTCGCCGACCGAAAGGTCGGCAAGGAAATCAGATTTCTGACGGCGCTCGACGAAGAAGATCACGTCATCGTCCAAGCCAACGCCCAATTGGATAAGGACGGATTTCTTTCATCCGATCTGGTTTCTGTCCGACACAAGGAAGGCGAGTTCGCGATGGTGAGCGGTTCCGAAGCGGATCTTATGGACGTTTCACCTAACCAGCTCGTTTCGGTGGCCGCATCGCTTATCCCGTTTCTTGAAAATGACGATGCCAACCGTGCCCTCATGGGATCCAACATGCAGCGTCAAGCGGTTCCACTCCTTACCACCGAAGCCCCATTAGTGGGCACCGGTATGGAAGAGGTGGTAGCGACTGATTCCGGTGTAACCGTGGTAGCCAAGCGTGATGGAATTGTGGATTCAGTTGATGCTACGCGCCTGGTGATAAAGGCCACTGACTTCACTGAAGGTGATCTGGATCCCGGAGTTGACATTTACAATCTGATCAAATACCAGCGGTCCAACCAGAACACTTGCATCAACCAGCGCCCCATCGTCAAGAAAGGGGATCGCGTCCCTAAAGGCCAGGTGATAGCGGACGGGCCGGCTACCGAAAAAGGCGAACTTGCTTTAGGCCGGAATGTCCTTGTCGCATTCATGGCCTGGGGTGGCTACAACTACGAGGACTCCATTCTCGTGAGCGAGAAAGTAGTGCGGGAGGACATTTTTACGTCCATTCACATTGAAGAGTTCGAGGTGATGGCCCGCGACACTAAACTAGGCAAGGAAGAGATTACAAGGGATATTCCCAATGTCGGAGAGGAGGCCCTGCGCAACCTTGACGAGTCCGGCGTGATTCGGATCGGGGCTGAAGTAAAACCTGGTGATATCCTGGTTGGTAAGATCACTCCTAAAGGGGAGAATCAACTATCCCCGGAAGAGAAACTCCTTCGTGCGATTTTCGGTGAGAAAGCCGGAGACGTGAGAGATTCCTCTCTCAGGGTCCCCCCTGGAGTGGAAGGGACGATCATCGGAGCTAGGATCTTCTCCAGGAAAGGAACTGATAAGGACAGCAGGACGATCTCTATTGAGAATGAGGAAATCGCGAAATTATCCAAAGACCGGGACGATGAAATGCGAATCGTAGAGGAGGGGGCTAGAGAGCGAATTCGCAGCATGCTGCGCGGCAAAGTCGCATCGTCCGCTCTGACCGACCCCTCCAAGAGCCGCACTTACCTTAAGAAAGGCGAGGCCGTTGGTGACGCGGTCATGGACATTGTCCCGCTGGAACTGCTTCGCGAGCTCTCCTTGAAAGGGGACACGACCACAGAGGACGAAGTGGTACGCATACTTGAGCGTTTGAGCGACCAGAAGCATTTTTGGAAGATGCACTACGACGAGAGGATCAGCCGTCTAAAGAAAGGAGACGAGCTGCCGCCTGGAGTCATTAAACTGGTTAAAGTCTACATTGCCATAAAGCGCAAGCTCTCAGTTGGCGACAAAATGGCCGGTCGTCACGGCAACAAAGGCGTTCTTTCCCGTGTCTTACCTGAAGAGGACATGCCTTACTTCGAGGACGGCACCCCTGTCGAGATAGTTCTCAACCCGCTTGGCGTGCCTTCCCGAATGAACGTTGGTCAGATCCTGGAAACTCATCTCGGTTGGGCGGCTCGCGGATTGGGCGAGGCCATCAACAAGATGATGGAGGAGAAACTTCTCAGTGGACAAGCTTCGGAACAAGCTCATCGAGATTTTCAATCCGGAAGAACCCGAAAGGAGAGCCAAGATCAGGGCAATCATCAAGGAAATGGACGACGATCAGGTGAAACGGTTTGTTGCTTCGTTATCAGATGGAGTTCCCATATCCACTCCTGTCTTTGACGGCGCCCGGGAAACGGAAATCAAGGCCATGTTGGAAAGCGCCGATCTTCCCTCGAAGGGCCAAACCCAACTCTACGATGGCCGAACCGGAGACCCGTTCGACACGCAAGTCACTGTCGGAGTGATCTATATGATGAAACTCCATCACCTGGTGGACGACAAGATTCATGCCCGGGCCATTGGGCCTTACTCACTGGTGACTCAGCAACCGCTGGGCGGCAAAGCCCAATTCGGGGGCCAGAGGCTTGGCGAAATGGAAGTATGGGCCATGGAGTCTTATGGAGCAGCGTACTCACTACAGGAGTTTCTTACTGTGAAATCAGACGATGTCACGGGTCGTACTCGGATGTACAAAAGCATCGTAAAAGGAACCAACACGCTCGAACCCGGCCTACCGGAATCTTTCAACGTCCTGGTCAAGGAGATCAAATCTCTGGGTCTTGACATGGAACTGTTGGAGAGCGAACCGGCAGTCGGTCGATCATAACGCAGTCCCGAGTCTCTCTTCGAGAGAGATCGGGATGATCCCTCAAAGCACGGGGTCCACCCGGCTTATCCTGTTCAGGAGGGGAAACCTTGGAAGAAATCTATTATAGCTTTTTTGAGAAACCTAAGGATCCATTAAACTTCAACGCCGTAAGAATCTCCTTGGCATCGCCGGAGAAGATCCGGTCCTGGTCGCACGGAGAGGTAAAGAAACCTGAAACAATTAATTATCGAACGTTCAAACCTGAAAGGGACGGACTGTTCTGTGCGAAGATATTCGGCCCGGTGAAAGATTACGAGTGCAACTGCGGGAAATACAAACGCATGAAGCACCGAGGGACCATCTGTGAAAAGTGTGGGGTGGAAGTAATTCAGTCAAAAGTCCGTCGGGAACGCATGGGCCATATGAAACTGGCCACTCCCGTTGCCCATATCTGGTTTCTGAAGAGCCTACCCAGCCGGATAGGCACTCTACTGGATCTCACCCTAAAGGAAGTGGAAAGGGTCCTATATTTTGAATCCTTTCTGGTCATATCCCCTGGGAAGACCAATTTGGAACCCGGAACGCTTATCAACGAGGAAAAGTACCGGCAGACGATGGAAGAGTACGGACCCGGGTCTTTCGAGGCGCGCATGGGTGGCGAAGCTGTTCGTGACATGCTCGAAAAACTGGACCTCGTCACGGAAAGCATCAAGCTCAGAGAGGATATGAAGGATTCCACTTCCGAGGCTAAACGCAAAAAGCTGGCAAAGCGACTCAGGGTTTTGGAATCGCTGAAGGGAATTGATCCGGAATCTCTGGTGAATGATCTCACGGCCCTCTATCAAGAAGTGGATCCTGATGATGAAATGGGTCGCTTCCTGGATGAAGTGATCCAGAATGCCCGCACAATTCAGGTGAAATGGGAAGAGACCGACGTATGGGAAGCACGCAAGGTGCTTGCGTACGTAGAAATCAACAACATAGTCGATCGCCTGATCAGGTCTCGTGTAATTCGACCGGCGGACCTGGGCAAATTCCGGCAGTGGCAGAACCCGGCGTGGATGATTCTGACTACCGTGCCGGTTATTCCGCCCGACTTACGGCCGTTGGTTCCGCTTGACGGCGGTCGGTTTGCTACATCGGACCTTAATGACTTGTACCGGCGAGTGATAAACAGGAATAACAGGCTAAAGCGGCTTAAGGAACTCAATGCACCTGAGATCATTCTTCGCAATGAAAAGAGAATGCTTCAGGAAGCGGTGGACGTCCTTTTTGACAACGGAAGGCGGGGGCGTGTCATCACCGGTCCTAACAAGCGTCCTCTCAAATCACTTTCCGATATGCTGAAAGGCAAGCAAGGACGGTTCCGCCAGAACCTGCTCGGAAAAAGGGTAGATTATTCCGGTCGTTCGGTGATCGTCGTTGGACCTGATCTACGCCTCCATCAATGCGGTTTGCCTAAAAGAATGGCTCTTGAGCTATTCAAGCCCTTCATCTACAGCAAATTGGAAGAGCGAGGCTACGTAACTACCATCAAGAGTGCCAAGAAACTCGTGGAAAAGGAAACCCCCGAAGTCTGGGATATCTTGGAAGACGTGGTGAAAGAATACCCGGTGCTTCTCAACCGGGCTCCTACTCTTCACAGACTGGGAATTCAAGCCTTCGAGCCGGTGCTCATAGAAGGGAAAGCCATTCAACTTCATCCTCTTGTCTGCACCGCTTTCAACGCAGACTTCGATGGAGACCAAATGGCTGTGCATATCCCTCTCTCCATCGAGGCACAGGTGGAAGCTCGAGTGCTCATGATGAGTACCAACAATATTTTATCACCGGCCCACGGCAAGCCGATTATCGTTCCCACCCAGGATATAGTGCTGGGCCTCTATTATCTGACGAGAGAGTCTGTTGATCCGGAACTTGAAGGGAAGATCCGCGTATTCGCCGACACTTCGGAAGTGCGTGTCGCATACGATGCAGGAGTGGTCGACCTTCACGAAAGAATTATTCTTCGCGATAACGAAGAGAAGATCCCGACCACAGTAGGTCGAATCCTTCTTCGTGAGATTGTTCCGGCGGAAATTCCGTTTGGCGTCATCAACAGGGTGATGAAAAAGAAGGAACTGGCCAATCTTATCGACGAAGCTTATCGCAGGTGCGGCGACAAGAAAACAGTCATTCTCGCCGACCAGCTCAAAGATCTCGGGTACGCATATGCCACAAAGGCCGGGCTATCCATCTGCGTGGATGACATGGTAGTACCCGAGTCCAAAAAGGAGATACTCAATAAGGCTCGAGAAGAGGTCTTAGAAATTCAAAATCAATATAAGGAAGGCCTCATCACGGACGGCGAACGTTACAACAAAGTGATCGACATCTGGGCAAGGGCCAACGAGGACATTTCCGAAAGGATGATGAGCGGCCTGAGGACCATGACCATAAAGTTGCAAGACGGCGCGGAGAAGAAAGTCGAAAGCTTCAACCCAATCTATATGATGGCTGACTCCGGCGCGCGAGGCAGCACTCAGCAGATCCGTCAGTTGGCGGGCATGCGCGGTCTCATGGCCAAACCCACCGGAGAAATAATTGAAACACCCATTGAGGCTAATTTCCGTGAGGGCCTCACGGTGCTGCAGTACTTTATCTCCACTCACGGAGCTCGAAAAGGTCTCGCGGATACCGCTCTGAAGACAGCGAACTCCGGTTACCTTACCCGACGATTGGTGGATGTCGCTCAGGACGCCATTATCTCGGAGGTTGACTGTGGCACTTTGGACGGCATAGAAATGGCGTCCCTCGAAGAGGGAGGCGAGATTATCGAGCATGTTGCAGATCGAATCCTGGGCCGAGTGGTTCTCGAAGATATCGAACATCCGTTCACGGGCGAGATTATCGTTCGGGCCAATGAAGAGATCACCGAAGATCACAGAGAAAAAATACAGGACGCGGGTATAGACCGCGTCAAGATCCGATCGGTGCTCACATGCCAGTCTCGTCGGGGAGTCTGCGGCCTTTGCTACGGTCGCGACCTCGCTCACGGCCGGATGGTCAACATAGGCGAAGCTGTAGGCATCATTGCAGCTCAATCTATTGGAGAACCTGGAACTCAGCTCACCATGCGGACATTCCATATCGGCGGGACAGCGTCTCTCAAACGCAACATTATCTCTGCACGCAAGCGTGGCAAAGTCTCCTTTGAGAAAGAGAAGGACAAGGTCAAGGCCATCATAGTCTCAGAGGAATTTTCCATCGACGAGTCCGAAGTGGATAAATGGCTGACTGAAAACGGCCAAACTCTGCGTGAAAACTCGTTCCTCTACGAAGGGCCGAACCACAAAGTGCACGAATCCGAACGGCTGGGGGGTAAGATCGAGATCTCTCTGGACAGGAAATCTTTTACTGTCCAGGACGAAGAAGGGATCAAGCACCAGTTCGTAATCCCCGGGGACGGCCGGTTCGTCGTCAGGCATGGGGAGAGGCTGTCGCCCTACACTTTCATCTATGAAACGGCTCAAGGTACGCCCCGCATGACCGAAGCAGAAAAACGCGGCGGCATCTTCCAACTGAGAGGCGCTAAAGGTAAAACTGCGCGCATCCGACTGTACGAGCGATATCCCGTAATGGACTACATGAATGTGAAAGTTCAGGACGGTGATCGAATCGAGTCCGAAGGACAGGTCCTGTTGGAATGGTTGGGATCGGGCTCTTCGGAGCTCTTCTCACGCAATGAAGGACGCGTCCGGTTCATTGATCTTAAGACCGTCACCAATAGGGACGGCGAACTGGTGGTGATGAACCGAAACGGCTCCATTGCCGTCACCGATGAGAAAGGACGGGAAAGAGAGCGTAACAAGGTTATTTATGGAGCCCGTCTGAGAGTGTCGGACAAGGAAACCGTGAACCGGGAGACACTGCTTGCGGAATGGGATCCCTACACCATCCCTATTATCACGGATGTCTCGGGCAAGGTGAAGTTTGGGGACGTGATCGAAGGCCTCACCATGAATGAACAGGTGGACGAAGTCACTGGTCTGTCCCGAAAGGTTATCGTCGAATACAAGGACAAAGATACTGAGATCAGACCCAGGGTGTCGATTAAAGACGAGCACGGTAAAACCATCAAAGTAGGTGACTCCGAAGCCCGGTATCTCCTCCCTGTGGGCGCGAACATCATGATCAAAGAGGGCGAAGACGTTCACGCGGGCGATGTCATTGCCAAGATCCCTCGAGAGACTACCAAGACCAAAGATATTACCGGAGGTCTCCCACGTGTTGCCGAACTGTTCGAGGCGCGCAAACCTAAAGAGTTTGCCATCATCTCGGAAATTGACGGGCTGGTGAGCTTCGGCAAGGACACAAAAGGCAAACGTAAGGTGATCGTGACCCCTGAAGTGGGCGAGCCCAAGGAATATCTTATTCCCAAAGGCAAGCATATTTCAGTGCACTCGGGTGATTGGGTGCAGGCCGGGGAAGCTCTCATGGAGGGCTCCACCAATCCCCACGATCTGCTCGGAATCAAGGGCGAGAAAGATCTGGCAAAGTACCTCGTGGACGAAGTGCAGGAGGTCTATCGGCTCCAGGGAGTCAAGATCAATGATAAACACATTGAAGTAATTGTCAGACAGATGCTGCGACGGGTTCGTGTAAAGGAGGTTGGGGACACGGACTTCCTTGTGGGCGAACAGATCGAGCGATCCGTCTTCCAAGAAGAGAATAACCGCGTAATGGACGCCGGTGGTACTCCCGCGGTTGGTGAACCCCTGCTCCTCGGGATCACCAAAGCGTCCCTCTCGACAGATTCCTTTATCAGCGCGGCGAGTTTTCAGGAGACGACCAAGGTCCTCACTGAAGCGTCTATTTGCGGAAAAATAGACCATTTGCGGGGCTTGAAAGAGAAACGTGATAATGGGAAGACTCATCCCCGCGGGTACCGGCTTGGCCAGGTACAAGAATCTCAGGCTGGACCACGAGGGAACGCCGGAGGCAGTCCGCCCCGGCCGTCAGGAACGACGGCAAGCGGGGGAGAGTATTCAAGATATTGCTTGAATAGGGGAAGGTGATTCGATTTAAGACGAGCCTTCGCGATTGACCGCCCCTGCTGTGAGGACCGCATGCCGGGGCCTTGCGGACTTGAAGAGATGATCCATTCTTCGGTTGAGTAAGGCAGGGGCCTGAATTCTTTAGAAAAGGATTTATTGCCGTCAGGGGCCGGAAATCTTCTTTTCGGCCTTTCCTTTTGATGAAAAAGGGGTTGACAATCGCGTGACAATCTGAGCATATTACCGGGATACATATTTGGAGGTTAAGGCGAATGCCGACGATTAACCAGCTGGTCAGAAAAGGACGAACGCGGCCCAGGAAAAAAACCTCGGCCCCTGCACTGACCAACTGCCCCCAACGCCGGGGAGTCTGTGTGAGGGTCTATACTACGACGCCCAAGAAGCCGAACTCCGCGTTGAGGAAGGTCGCCAGAGTCCGTCTCACCAATGGGTACGAAGTCACCTCCTATATCCCCGGTATCGGTCACAATCTGCAGGAGCACTCGGTTGTCCTCATCCGAGGCGGGCGCGTCAAGGACTTGCCCGGTGTACGTTACCATATTATCAGGGGTGCTCAGGACGCGTTCGGTGTACAAGACCGAAAACAGGGGAGATCAAAATACGGAACAAAAAGGCCCAAATAATTCTGCCTGATTCGGCGGTTCGGGGCGTCCCGAAAATATGGAGTGAATGATCCGCAGGAAACGCGCTGACTGGTGAATCGCTAAACGATCAGGAGACTATTCTTCACGGGTCCGGGTAAACCGTCGAATACGACGGGGTAGGTTTAGAAGGGGCAATTCAAAGGTTCAACAGCGGAGGAGATTTCGCTGAAGCCTTCTGGACCTTTCCAACCTGGAAGCTGCCCGGTGCAGCACGTTCTGAAGACTGCTACAAACTAGACGGCGCAGGCCCCAAACTGGAGCGAAGTGCAATGCCGAGAAAAGGGAAAGTCCCGAAGAGGGACATATTGCCCGATCCGAAATACCACAGCAAGCTTGTTGCGAAGTTCATTCATGGCATCATGTGGGACGGCAAGAAGTCTATTGCCGAAGGTATTTTCTACGATTGTTTCGAAATCATGGGAAAAAGGACGAACGAAGACCCCCTCAGGTTGTTCGAAAAAGCCGTGGAGAATGTCAAACCCGTGCTGGAGGTCCGTTCCAGGCGGGTGGGCGGAAGCACATATCAGGTGCCTGTGGAAATTCGTCCGGAGAGAAGGCAAGCCCTGGCAATCCGCTGGCTTATACAATACTCCCGCGGACGTGGTGAACATAGCATGAAGGAGAAACTCGCTGCAGAGCTTCTCGACGCAGCCTCCAACAAGGGTAGCGCGGTCAAAAAGAAGGAGGACACCCACAAAATGGCCGAAGCCAACAAAGCATTCGCCCATTACAGGTGGTAGTGATCCCGGGAAGACCGAACCCCATGAAAGGAGACTCTCTAACTAGGACCCGAAATATCGGGATTATGGCCCATATTGATGCGGGAAAGACGACCACAACGGAGCGTATTTTATATTATACGGGTGTTTCCCATCGAATGGGCGAAGTGCATGACGGCAATGCAGTCATGGATTGGATGGAACAGGAGCAGGAACGGGGAATTACAATTACTTCCGCTGCCACCGCGTGCCAGTGGAAAAAACACAGGATCAACATAATCGACACACCCGGGCACGTAGACTTCACTATCGAAGTGGAGCGGTCTTTACGGGTGCTGGATGGCGCGGTCGCCCTCTTTTGTGCCGTGGGCGGGGTTGAACCCCAATCGGAAACGGTCTGGAAGCAGGCTGAACGGTATCGCATCCCCAGGATCGCTTTTATCAATAAAATGGACCGCTCGGGCGCGGATTATTTGAGAGTCGTCGAAATGATGAAAACCAGACTAATGACCAACCCCATTTTGCTTCAGATCCCGGTCGGATCCGAACAGACGTTTGGCGGGGTTATCGACCTCATCGCCATGAAGCGCATTCTCTTCGACGATGAATCTGCGGGCATGAATTTCGAAGTCCTGGATATACCGCCTGAGCACTACGAGAAAGCTGTTGAAGCAAGACAACAGATGCTCGAGAGCGTCTGCGAACTCGATGACGAACTTCTCGAACGTTATCTGGAAGGGGACACTGACATTCCCTCCGACCTGATTTACCAGACGCTTCGCGAGGGCACGCTGAATCTGAGGGTCACTCCGGTTCTCATGGGTACTGCATTCAAAAACCAGGGTATACAGCAACTTCTTGATGCTGTGGTCGATTTTCTCCCCTCCCCTCTCGATATCCCGCCTGTCCAAGGAAAGGATGCGAAGGGACAAACTGTGACCAGACCGGTTGACGGACCGTTCTCTGCCTTGGCTTTTAAAGTGATGAACGACCCCTATACAGGGAACCTCACCTTCTTCAGGGTCTATTCCGGCAGTCTCACATCTGGATCGGCTGTGTTCAACGTCAACAACGATAAGAAAGAACGAATCGGTCGCTTGCTTAAAATGCATGCCAATCAGCGGGAAGAAGTAAAAGAAGCCCGCGCCGGGGACATAATTGCCGCGGTGGGACTCAAATATACGCGAACAGGCGACACACTGTCTGACGAAAATCACCCTCTGCTCCTCGAATCAATGGAATTCCCCGAACCGGTGATTTCTGTGGCCCTTGAGCCCAAATCCCCTGACGAAGTGGAAAAGTTGTCCAGGGCTCTCGGCAGATTGTTGCGGGAAGACCCTTCGCTTAAGGTCAAAGTGGACCGCGAAACAGGCCAGACAATATTGTCCGGAATGGGTGAGCTTCACCTGGAAATAGTGGTGGACCGGCTCCTCAGAGAGTTTCAGGTCGAAGCTTCGGTTGGAGAACCTCAGGTGGCCTTCCGTGAAACTCTCAGCCGGCCTGTAAAAATTCATTATCGCCACGTCAAACAGACCGGAGGAAAAGGTCAGTTTGCCGAGGTGGTCCTCGAAGTGAAGCCGGCAGAACGTGGCAGCGGTCTGGAGTTCATTGATAAAATAACCGGGGGAGCTATTCCCAAAGAATTCATAAAGCCTGTAGAGGCCGGCGTGCGGCGTGCAATGGAGGCCGGCGTGTTGTCGGGATACCCTGTCGTCGACATTAAGGTGACCCTGGCGGACGGCAAGTATCATGAGGTTGACTCATCAGAAATGGCCTTCAAGATGGCCGGATTTATGGCTTTCAAACAGGCCTGCGGCAAAGGTGGGAGTATTCTTCTCGAGCCCATCATGGACGTCGAGGTCGTCGCCCCGGGTGAATTCTTGGGTGACGTACTGGGCGACCTGACGGCAAGGCGTGGAAAAATCCTCGGCATGGAAAGCCACTTGGGGACCCAAACCGTGGGAGTCAGGGTGCCTCTGGCGAGAATGTTCGGATATGCCACTGATTTGAGGAGCTTAACACAGGGCCGCGCTACCTTTACTATGCGATTTTCTCATTATGAACCGGCACCGCAATCTGTTACCGAAAAAGTCGTTGCCGGATTCAAGCAATCTGGAGGAGCCCATGGGCAAGGCGAAATTTGAGCGAACCAAGCCTCACGTGAATGTTGGGACGATAGGTCACATAGATCACGGTAAGACGACGCTGACTGCGGCGATCACGCGGATACTGTCGAAGAAGGGAATGGCGGAGTATGTACCGTTTGAGGAGATAGACAAGGCGCCCGAGGAGAAGGAGCGCGGTATCACCATAGCCACGGCGCATGTGGAATATCAGACGGACAAGCGTCATTATGCGCACGTGGACTGTCCGGGTCATGCCGATTACATCAAGAATATGATAACCGGTGCGGCCCAGATGGACGGGGCAATACTGGTGGTGGGGGCCAATGACGGTCCGATGCCTCAGACTAGAGAGCATATACTCCTGGCTCGGCAGGTAGGGGTTCCGTATATAGTGGTCTTTTTGAACAAGACGGACATGGTGGACGATCCGGAGCTGATCGAGTTGGTGGAGCTTGAGCTTCGCGAGCTGTTGAGCTCTTATGAATTTCCCGGTGACGACATACCCATTGTAAAGGGTAGTGCGCTCAAGGCCTTGGAGGCCGGGGATCCTTCCCATCCCGATGCCAAGTGCATACTTGAGCTCATGGATGCGGTGGATTCTTATGTTCCGGTCCCTGTACGGGAGACGGACAAGCCTTTCTTGATGCCGGTGGAGGATGTGTTCAGCATATCGGGTCGAGGTACAGTGGTGACCGGTAGAGTGGAGCGGGGTCGAATAAAGGTGAATGAAGAGGTGGAGATAGTCGGGATACGCGAGACTCGCAAGACGGTCTGTACCGGAGTGGAGATGTTTCGCAAGGTGCTGGATTCGGGTGAGGCCGGAGACAATGTGGGGCTTCTGCTTCGCGGCATAAAGCGCGACGAGGTGGAGCGCGGTCAGGTAGTGGCCCATCCCGGCTCGATTACCCCTCATACGAAGTTCAAGGCCGAGACGTACATCCTGGCCAAGGAGGAAGGCGGTCGGCACACGCCGTTCTTCAACGGGTACCGTCCCCAGTTCTATTTCCGGACCACAGACGTGACCGGTGTGATAACGCTCCCGGAAGGAGTGGAGATGGTGATGCCGGGGGACAATGTCTCTCTGGAGGGTCATCTGATCACCCCCATTGCCATGGAAGAGGGCCTGCGCTTTGCCATCAGAGAAGGGGGCAGGACCGTGGGCGCAGGGGTGGTCTCGCAGATCATCGAATAACCAATACCGGACTCGTCGCAGCATAGCGTGAGGCATTGAGTATGGACATGCAAACTCTCAAAATTAGAATCAGGCTGAAAGCCTACGATCACAAGCTCCTGGACCAATCGGCAGCGGAGATAGTTGACACAGCCTGGCGAACCGGGGCAAAGGTTGCCGGACCGATACCTCTCCCCACGAGGATTCACAAGTACACTGTGTTGCGATCTCCTCATATCGACAAGAAATCCCGTGAACAGTTCGAGATAAGGGTTCACAAGCGGTTGCTGGATATTCTTGAACCAACTCAGCAAACGTTGGACGCTTTGATGAAATTGGACCTGTCGCCGGGTGTAGACGTCGAGATAAAGGCTTAAGGACCGCCGGATAGGTAAGGGGCTGCACATGATTCAGGGAATGATCGGCAAAAAACTAGGGATGGTCCAGCTCTTCGATGAAGAGGGCCACGCCATGGGGGTCACTGTGGTGGAGGCAGGTCCGTGCACGGTGATCCAGAAGAGAGGTGATTCCAAGTTTCAAGTGGGGTACTCCCCTGCAAAGGAACATAAAGTCTCCAAGCCTCTTCTCGGCCAATTCCGAAAGGCGGGCACCACCCCATTCAAAATATTGAAGGAATTCCCTGCGGATGATGCGGATTCCATAGAAATCGGGCAGCAATTCAGGGCGGATATCTTCAACACCGGGGATACCGTAAAGGTTACGGGTACCGGAAAAGGCAAAGGATTTGCCGGCGTGCTCAAAAAGTGGAATTTCGGAGGAGGACGGGAAACTCACGGTTCTCGGTCACATCGAATTCCCGGATCGGTCGGACAATGCGCTTGGCCCTCACGGATTTTTAAAGGAAAGAAAATGCCTGGCAGATTGGGCGGTGGCCAGGTGACTGCGCCTAAGGTCAAAGTTGTGGAAGTGCGGCCTGATGAAAATCTGATCTTTCTGAAAGGTCCCGTTCCTGGAGCCAGAGGGGCCATCATCGTGATAAGGAAAAGCTGATGCCCTTGGTAGATGTGATCAACCAAAAAGGGGAAAAGGTCAACTCCATCGAATTGGATGAGACCGTGTTCAACGCGGACATCCGGGACGCCCTGGTTCAGAGGGTGGTGGTTTGGCAATTGGCGAAACGCCGGGGCGGCACCGCCTCCACGAAGACCAGAGGAGAGATAAGGGGAGGCGGCAAAAAGCCTTGGCGGCAAAAGGGTACCGGGCGGGCAAGGGCAGGCACAAACCGGTCCCCCATTTGGACCGGAGGCGGAACGACCTTCGGCCCTAAGCCTCGCTCCTACGCTTTCTCCCTACCCAAGAAAGTCCGAAAAGCTGCCCTCAGGTCGGCCCTTAGCTCCAAGCTTAAAGACGACCGACTCACTATCGTGGACAAAATCGAACTTGAAGCCCCCAAGACAAGGCTCTTCGTTGAAACCATGAAGACGATGGGCTTGGAAACTGAAAAGACTCTGTTTGTAACCGCCCATAAAGACGAGGCATTGCAGCGGTCATCCCGGAACCTCTATCGGGTGTTGGTGCTCCCGACAGAGGGGCTCAACGTCTACGACCTGCTTCGCTTCGACCGGCTTGTGGTCCTCGAAGCTGCGGTTCCAAGAATCCATGAGAGGTTGGGCTGATGCTTGAAGAGTACCAAATAGTCCGACGACCGGTAGTTACTGAAAAGGGATCCACGCTCAAGGATGAGAACAATCAACTCATTTTTGAGGTGGCACTCGGGGCCAATAAGTCCGAGATCAAGAAGGCGGTCGAGAAACTTTTCAAAGTAACAGTCTTGTCTGTCCGAACTCAGAACCGCCTGGGAAAACGTAAGAGACTCGGTCGCTCGGTTGGCCGCCGTAAGCATTGGAAGAAGGCGCTTGTGACACTTAAAGAGGGTGACCGTGTGGACTATTTTGAAGGAGTTTAGATCTTGGCTCGCACTGTCTGATCGGCCTTTGGAGCAGGCTCCAAACTCAGCATGGACCGATCCGGACATAAATAGCGTCAAGGACTGATTCATGGGCATAAAGAAATACAAGCCGACATCTCCAGGCATCAGGTTTCAGACGGGGTTGACTTTCGAGGAGATCACCGCTCGCAAACCCCTCAAGGCTCTGGTGCAAGGAACAGGCAAGACAGGCGGCCGAAACAACAACGGCAGAATAACTGTCAGGCATCGCGGCGGGGGACACAAGCGGCTGTTCCGCGTCATCGATTTCAAAAGAGACAATAGTGATGTCCCCGGCAAGGTGGTCGACGTGCAATACGACCCCAATCGAAGCGCTCGTCTGGCTCTGATCAACTACGCGGACGGGGACAAACGTTATATTCTGTGGCCCCAGGGAGTTAAGGTTGGGGACTCGGTAATTGCAGGCGATCGGGTGGATATCAAACCCGGTAACTGTCTGCCGCTGAAAAATATCCCCTTGGGAACTATGGTTCATAACGTCGAGATGAAAATCGGCAAGGGCGGCCAAATCATACGTTCCGCGGGGACTTACGGCCAGTTGATGGCTAAGGAAAAAGGCTACGTCCAGCTAAAGCTCCCCTCGGGCGAGGTCCGCATGGTCTTGGACCGCTGCCGCGCGACCGTAGGTCAGGTAGGTAACCTGGATCATGAAAACGTTTCGTTGGGGAAAGCGGGCCGGACTCGGCTTCTGGGCCGTCGCCCTAAAGTCCGCGGTGTTGTCATGAATCCGGTTGATCATCCCCACGGTGGCGGCGAAGGTCGGACTTCCGGCGGGCGTCATCCGGTCACCCCATGGGGAGTGCCGACCAAAGGGTACAAGACCCGTAAGCGAGGCAAGGCCTCTGACAGATTCATCCTTAAACGAAGGAAGTAATTGCAATGCCCCGTTCGGTACATAAGGGTCCTTTCGTAGACGACAACGTACTGAGGAAGGTCGTGCAGGCCCGGGACACTGGATCGCGAAAAGTCATTCAGACCTGGTCCCGAAGGTCGACGATTATTCCCGATATGGTCGGCCTCACTTTCGCTGTTCACAACGGCAAGAAATTCATCCCCGTGTTCATTAGTGAAAACATGGTCGGCCACAAGCTTGGCGAATTCTCTCCGACTCGTACATTTCACGGCCATGCCGGGGATAGAAAAGCCAAAAAGGGGAGAAAGTAATGGAGTGGGAGTCAACCCTGAGGCACGCGCATATTTCTGCCCGCAAGGCAAGACTGGTGGCAGATTTGGTACGCGGAATGAAAGCGGACGCGGCCCTTGCCACACTTCAGTTCACGCCGCAAAAAGCTGCCGGAATGATCAGGAAGGTGCTCCAGTCCGCGATCGGCAACGCATCGCAGTCCAGCGGGGTTGACGAAGATCGGCTTTACATAAGCCGCATTACGGTGGATGAAGGCCCTACGGCCAAACGATGGAGTCCGAGGGCTATGGGACGAGCCACGCGCATACGTAAACGAACGAGTCATATCTGCGTGGCATTGACGGAGGATTGATTTTTCCAACACGGAGGATCCGGCCAGAGAATTTGGCTTGCATAGGATCCCCCACCGACCCGCAGGAGGGTTATTTTGGGACAGAAGGTACATCCGCTCGGATTTCGGCTCGGCGTCACTCGGACGTGGGATTCTCGCTGGTTTTCTCAAAAGGATTACGGCGACTTTTTGATAGAGGATCTCAGGCTTCGGGATTTCGTAAAAAAACGGCTCTCGCAAGCCAGCATTTCTAAGATAGAAATCGAGCGAGCTGCGGGCAAGATCCGTCTGATCATTCACACGGCGCGTCCCGGAATTGTCATAGGTCCTAAGGGAAGCGAAATTGAAAAGCTTCGTCGCGAAATTCTACGTATGACCCGGAAGGATGTCATAGTAGACATCAAAGAGATCCGCAAACCGGAGATTGACGCTCAGCTTGTTGCAGAAAATGTCGCTCAACAACTTGAGAGACGTATAGCTTTCCGCCGAGCTATGAAGAAGTCCGTCACAAGCGCTTTGAAGTCCGGTGCGAAAGGCGTCCGAATAGCAACCGCAGGACGTCTGGGCGGGGCGGAAATGGCCAGACGCGAGTGGTATCGGGAAGGCAGAGTGCCTTTACACACGCTGAGAGCCGATATTGATTACGGATTCGCTCAGGCTTCCACCACTTACGGCGTGATCGGCGTGAAGGTTTGGATCTTCAAGGGTGAGATGATCAAGAGCACCGCAGCGGAGAAGTAATATGCTTGCCCCCAAGAAAGTTAAATACAGGAAAAGGCAAAAAGGCCGAACGACCGGACGACCTCTCAAGGGGACACGTGTCTCCTTCGGTGAATTCGGTCTTATGGCCATGGCCCCTGGATGGATTACGGCGCGGCAGATCGAAGCAGGCCGGGTGGCCATGACGCGCCATGTGAAAAGGGGCGGCAAGATCTGGATTCGCCTGTTTCCGGACAAGCCTATAACTAAGAAACCCGCCGAAACTCGCATGGGCAAAGGCAAGGGGGCCCCCGAAGAATGGGTAGCGGTGGTCAAACCCGGGAAGATCATGTACGAGATGGAGGGCGTTCCTGCCGAAGTAGCTAGAGAGGCCTTCCGTCTTGCGGCGAGGAAACTGCCTATTAAGTCCCGATTCGTGATTCGTGAGGAGTTGACATGAAGCCGCAAGAACTAAGGGAACTGTCCCCGGAAGAACTGGCGGGCAAGGAGAAAGATTTTCGCGAAGAGGAATTCAAGCTTCGCTTCAAACATGCCACCGGTCAGCTTGATAAAACTGCACGTCTCAAGAAGCTCCGAAGGGATATAGCTCGGGTGAAGACCATCATCAGAGAAAAGGAGGCGTCTGCATGACGAACTCCTCTGAAATCAAAAAGCAGCGTAAGATCAGGACTGGTGTGGTAATCAGCAACAAAATGGACAAGACTGTTGTTGTCGAAGTCAGCCGCACAGTGATCCATCCGGTCTACAAGAAGTTTGTCCGCCGCAGAAAACGATTCATGGCCCACGATGAAGGAAACCGCTGCCATATTGGCGACAAAGTGATGATCGTGGAAACCCGGCCGCTGAGCCGGCACAAGAATTGGCGTGTCAGCAAGGTTGTCAGAGAGGCACCGCTACCTGGAGGTGCTTCATGATTCAGCAGCAGACGCGCATGTACGTCGCGGACAATTCGGGAGCAAAAGAGCTATATTGCATTAAGGTTCTCGGCGGGACCAAGCGCAAATACGCAAGCGTCGGCGATGTGGTGGTCGTTTCCGTGAAGGAGGCTATCCCAAATTCAAAGGTTAAGAAGGGCGAGGTTCACAAAGCTGTGGTCGTGCGCACGCGACGTGCGGTTCGACGTGCGGACGGGTCGTACATCCGCTTCGACGATAATTCAGCAGTCCTGATCAATAATCAGATGGAACCCATCGGCACTCGTATTTTCGGTCCGGTGGCTCGGGAGTTGAGAGCCAAAAAGTTCATGAAGATTGTGTCCCTGGCTCCGGAGGTTCTTTGAATATGTCTCACATCAAGAAAAACGACAGAGTGAAGGTCCTCACGGGGAAAGAAAAAGGTAGGCAGGGCAAGGTTCTCAAGATATTCAACGACAAGGACGCTGCCTTGGTAGAGCGGCTGAACTTTGTTAAGCGCCACACAAGGCCGGGAGGAACTATCGGCGGACAAGGCGGCATCATCGAAAAGGAAGCCCCTATTAAACTTTCAAAGCTGATGCTTGTTTGTCCCAAGTGCTCTAAGTCCACAAGAACTGGTATTAGAATTCTCGATGACGGCCACAGAGTTCGTTACTGCAAGAAGTGTGAAGAGCAACTAGACGGTTAGAAGGAACAATCTCATGGCGTCGAGGCTGAAAGAATATTACTTCAAATCTGTCGTGCCGACTCTGATGGATCGGTTCAAGTACAAGAATCCCATGCAGGTGCCCGTTCTCAAAAAGATCGTACTAAACATGGGGCTGGGTGAAGCTATTCAGAATGCAAAAATCCTGGAAAGCGCCCAACAGGAGATGGCAGTCATAACCGGCCAGTGGCCCGTACTTCGAAAAGCAAGAAAGTCCATTGCTACGTTCAAGCTCCGGGAAGGGATGACCATTGGCTGCAAAGTCACTTTGAGACGAGAAAACATGTTCCATTTCTTAGACAAGCTGATCAACGTCGCCCTTCCGAGAGTCCGAGATTTCCGGGGAGTCAATCCGCGCGGGTTCGACGGACGAGGCAACTTTTCCATGGGAATCAAGGAGCAGATCATTTTCCCCGAGATCAACTACGATAAGATTGAAAAGATCCGAGGGATGAATGTTACCGTCGTAACTTCCGCGACAACTGACGAGGAAGCCCGAGAATTGTTGACGAATCTGGGGATGCCGTTCAGGAAATAGATTATTTCTCCTCCAAGGAGGGAACGTGGCCAAGATTTCGATGATAGTTAAGGCCGAGAGGCCTCAGAAGTTCGAAGTTAGACAATACAATCGATGCCAGATCTGCGGACGGCCGAGGGGCTATTATCGCAAGTTCAAGTTGTGCCGGATATGCTTGAGGAACGAGGCCCTAAAGGGCCACGTCCCGGGCATGGTCAAATCGAGTTGGTAGGAGACTGCTGAAATGAGCATGACTGACCCCATAGCGGACATGTTGACTCGAATCCGCAATGCCAGGCAAGCGCGCAAGGAACAGGTAACGATTCCTGCCTCGAATCTTAAGATCGGTATCGCCCAGATCTTCAAGGAAGAGGGATACGTCAAGAAATACAAGGTCATTCGGTCTGCGAAGAACAAACAGGGTGTCCTGAAACTCACTCTACGGTTCGATGATGAGACCTTGTGTGTAATTGAAGGACTGTCCAGGGTTTCCCGGCCCGGTCGGAGAGTTTACGTCGGTCATGACCACAATTTAAAGAGCCACGGCGGCGTGGGCATGCTTGTCCTTTCGACTTCACAGGGGATCATGACGGACAAAGAAGCAAAACGGCGCCGAATCGGAGGCGAGGTGCTTTGCAGCATCTGGTAACGGAATACTTCAGGAGCTTTACTGATGTCTAGAATAGGCAAGGCCCCTATAGCGATACCTGAAAAAGTCAAAGTCACCCTTACGCCCCCAAACCTAACGGTTGAAGGGCCCAAGGGGGCCCTGAGCATGTCAATTTCGAACCTTGTCAAGGTTGAAACGGACGAGACTCACGTCCGGGTATCCGCGGTACAGGATCACAGAAAATGCCGTGCAATGCACGGCCTGACCAGAACGCTCATTCAGAATATGGTGACGGGGGTGACTTCGGGCTTCACTAAGTCACTTGAGATACAGGGAGTCGGATACCGAGCTGAAGCGGGCAAGCAATCGCTCACTCTAAGCGTTGGCTATTCCAACCCCGTCGTGGTCACGGTCCCCGAGGGCCTGTCCGTCGAAGTAGAGAAAAACACTATTATTCACGTGCGCGGGATTGATAAACAACAGGTCGGTGAGATGGCGGCGATTATCCGAAGAGTGCGCAAACCCGAACCCTACAGAGGTAAGGGGATACGGTATCTAGGCGAACAGGTTCGGCGTAAGGTAGGAAAAGCTGGAGCGAAATAGTTTTTGCGCCCGCTTTTGAATGTCCCCGTGGGCCGTGAGGACGAAAGACCGGCGTTGGAGAGGAAATACAGAATGGCCAGTGAAACGGAAAAATCGTCATCCAGAGGGAAACGGACCCGACGCGTACGTTATAAAATCGGTTGTAACAGAGAGCGCCCGCGCCTGACAGTGTTTCGATCCAACAAGAAACATCTTCGCCCAGATAATTGATGACCGCAAAGGTGTTACTCTGGTTCAAGCGTCTACGCTCGATAAGGAATTTCGCAAGAAACCGGGAGATCCTTTCAATGCGGATACGGCCCGTCAGGTGGGTAAACGGATCGCAGCCAGGGCCAAGGAACAAAACATAGTCAAAATAGTTTTCGACAGGGGTTCGTACCTATATCACGGCAAGGTTAAAGC
Organism: uncultured delta proteobacterium; assembly: GCA_963789265.1. Lineage (GTDB taxonomy): Bacteria > Desulfobacterota > Desulfomonilia > Desulfomonilales > Desulfomonilaceae > CAWBBA01. The sequence continues at coordinate 830,220 of CAWBKB010000003.1, forward strand.
CCTGGCTGACGGGGCCCGTGATGGGGGACTGGACTTTTAAGGAGCTAAGGAGGAAGCGCTTGCTCACCAGATTCGATATGTCGGCTGAAGCCGAATTGAAGGACCGAGTGGTCCACCTTAATCGCGTCGCAAAAGTGGTCAAAGGCGGAAGGAGATTTTCCTTCAGCGCAGTAGTAGTAGTTGGCGACGGGCAAGGCCGGGTGGGATTCGGCCTTGGAAAAGCCAATGAGGTTCCTGAGGCTATACGCAAAGGAGTGGATCGCGCTAAATCCTCGTTACTAGAGGTCCCGATTGTCAATGGCACGGTCCCGCATGAAATCACCGGCGAATATGGTGCAGCTAAGGTGCTTCTGAAACCGGCCGGCTCCGGAACAGGGGTTATCGCTGGAGGCGCTGTGCGTGCCGTCATGGAAGCAGTAGGAATCCGGGACATTCTTACCAAGTGTATCGGTACAAATAATCCTCATAACGTGGTCAAGGCAACCTTTGCGGGGTTAAGAGGTCTTCGGACGCAGCAGCAGATCGCTAAGAAGCTCGGAAGGACCGGCCTGTCCGAAGAAGAGCAAGATAAGGGAGAGGAAAATGGCCCCAATGGTTAAGGTGACCTTGAAGAAAAGCACCATTAAGGCCACCAAGCGGCAGCGAGAGACCGTGCGTGGTCTGGGGCTTAGGAAACTTCATCAGACTCGCCTTCTGCAGGATACTCCCGAGGTACGGGGGATGGTCCTCAAGGTGAACCATCTGGTGGAACTGGAAGAAGTCGCCGAATGACTAGGTGCCTCGTGGAGATGTAGATGAAACTTTCGAACCTACAGAGCCCTGGAAACAAGAAGAGCAAGCGAGTGGGTCGGGGCGAATCGTCCGGGCTTGGCAAGACATGCGGAAAAGGGCACAAAGGACAGAGGTCCCGCTCGGGAGGAGGAGTGTCGCCGGGCTTCGAGGGCGGGCAGATGCCTCTTCAGAGGCGCCTTCCCAAGAAGGGTTTTACCAATACCTTCAAGATCCATTACAATATTGTTCATATCAAGGACCTGTCCGGATTTGAGGCAGGTACCGAGATAACGCCGGCGCTGCTGCGGGAACAGGGCATAACAAAACGGCAGGGGCCGATAAAGCTTTTGGCCGATGGCGACGTAGGCGGGGCATATAATGTTAAGCTGGATAGGGTAAGTTCCGCGGCCCGTGCAAAGATCGAGGCCGCGGGTGGCACAGTGGAGGAGCAGTGAGATATTGCTCCGCTCGAGCAGGTCTTAAAATCCGATCAAGCTTTTCACGTGGGAGACTGGCGTCGTGATAGGGTCCATAACCAACATAGCCAAGATTCCGGAACTCAAGCGCAGGATTATCTTCACCCTTCTGATGCTTCTCGTTTATAGGATCGGGGTGCACATTCCTACCCCCGGCATAAATGAAGTTGCTCTCAAAGATTTTTTTGCCAGGTACCAGCAGACCTTGTTCGGTGTAATTGATATGTTTACCGGAGGAGCGATGGAGCGTTTCTCCGTGTTCTCACTTGGGATCATGCCTTACATCAGTGCTTCCATCATACTCCAACTGCTTACCGTGGTTATTCCTCACCTGGAGAGGCTTTCCAAGGAAGGTGAAGCCGGTCGCAAGAAGATCACGCAGTATACCAGGTACGGGACTGTTCTCCTTTCTCTTATTCAAGGGATGGGGATAAGCATAGGCCTGGCCAAAACCCAGAACTTGGTTTACATACCCGGGCCGGCGTTCGTCATACTCTCGATGATCACCCTGACGGCAGGTACCGCTTTTATAATGTGGCTCGGTGAGCAGATCACCGAAAGGGGCATAGGCAACGGCATCTCACTGATCATATTCGCCGGCATCGTCGCTCGAATGCCGGCCGCGCTCGGCCACACCGTTCAGCTTGTGAGGACGGGGGACATGGGTTTTCTCGTGCTGCTCGTCCTAATAGCCGTCATGATCGTCGTGATCGCCGTCATTGTGTTCGTTGAAAGAGGACAGCGCAAGATCCCTGTACAGGTACGCAAAACGTGTTGTCGGTAGACGAATTTACGGAGGCCAAAGTACTCACTTACCTCTGAAGGTGAATACTGCGGGGGTTATTCCTCCCATCTTTGCCTCGTCGCTCATAATTTTCCCGGCTACAATCGCTCAGTTCCTAAATGTTCCGGTCATAACTTACATAACAGGCTGGCTGAGACCGGGAACCGGAGTGTACGAGCTCCTTTACGTGGGGTTGATCATCTTTTTCTGTTACTTTTACACCGCGGTTACCTTCAACCCGGTAGACGTGGCAGATAACATGAAAAAGTACGGAGGTTACATCCCGGGAATCAGGCCGGGCAAAAAAACCTCCCAGTACATAGACAAGGTGCTGACGAGAATTACCTTTGGGGGGGCCATCTACGTTTCGGCAGTGTGCGTCCTCCCCTCGATCCTCATTTCACGCTTTAACGCGCCCTTTTATTTCGGGGGGACCTCATTACTCATCGTCGTGGGAGTCGCTCTGGACACGTTGACTCAAATTGAGTCCCACATGATCCAAAGGCATTATGAGGGATTCATCCGAACGGGCCGGATCAAGGGGAGGCGGTAGAAGACCGCGACTCCTCTAAAACAGGAAGGGATTATGAGAATCGTTCTGATTGGGAGGACCGGGGTCGGGCAAAGGGACTCAGGCCAAGAAACTCGTCGATAAGCTGGGCATCCCGCAGATTTCCACTGGGGACATCTTTCGAGCCGCACTCAAAGAGGGGACTCCGATGGGCCTGAAGGCCAAGACGTACATGGATAAAGGAGAACTGGTACCGGACGGTGTTGTCATAGGAGTCGTTGAGGAGCGGTTGACCAAGCCCGACTTGGACAAAGGTTACATGCTGGACGGATTCCCGAGGACACTCGCCCAGGCGGAGGCTCTGGATCAGATACTTGCTTCGCAGACCCAATCGATCGACCATGCCGTCTTGGTGGATGTTCCGGATGAAGAACTGGTTGCCAGACTCTCCGGCCGGCGCACATGCCGAAATGCCGATTGCGGCAAGATGTATCATGTAATGTTCAATCCGCCCAAAAGCGACATGATCTGTGATGCATGCGGATCAGAACTCTACCAGAGGGATGACGACACCGAGAGTACCATTAGAGAACGACTCGCGGTTTACAATAAGCAAACAGCCCCACTCATTGACTATTATGAAAAGAAGCGATTGCTTCGCCGCGTGAAGGGAGTGGGTCCGATTGACGAGATCTTTGCCTCCATACAAAAAGTTCTCGGATAGGTAGCCGTCCCTGAGATGGCGAAGGAGGGCCCATGAAAGTACGGGCTTCGGTAAAAAAGATTTGCGATAAGTGCAAGATCATCAAACGAAAAGGAACCGTTCGGGTGATTTGCGAGAACCCCAAACATAAACAGCGTCAGGGTTAAACCCGGTACGCATTTGTTTCATCGCCAGGAGGAAGATCGTGGCACGCATCGCAGGGATTGACCTTCCCAAAAACAAGCGCATGGAAATCGCGCTCACCTATATCTACGGGATAGGAACGACCACGGCCCGGAAGATTCTCGAAGAGGCCGGACTGGATCTGAGCATGAAAACAGATCAGCTCAGCGAGGTCGATGTCGCCAAGATCCGTGAGGCCATTGATCGTTCATACAAGGTGGAGGGAGATCTTCGCCGTGACATAGGTATGAATATAAAGCGGCTCATGGACCTAGGGTGCTATCGAGGCCTGCGTCACCGCCGTGGTCTACCTGCCCGTGGACAACGCACGCATACCAATGCCAGGACCCGCAAAGGTCCGAGAAAGATGCAGATCGGTAAACGCAAGTAGCTTCTGAGGACCGCGGGCGAGACTCCTCGGAAAAGCAATCGATACGTTCAGAACAGAGCTTTCGCCGCGTGCAAATATGGGCGGGTCCCCTTGTGGGGCCGGCAAACGAGAGAAACCAGGTTCCCCCTAATGGGGTCTAACGGAGAGGCCAATGCCAAGAAGGCGAGTCGTTCGCAAAAAGAAAGAAAAACGCATTATTCCCAGAGGAGTAGCACATATCCAATCCACGTTCAATAACACGATCGTTACAATTACGGACATCGAGGGTAACGTCGTGGCTTGGTCGTCAGCGGGTACACAGGGCTTCAAAGGATCGAGAAAGTCTACCCCTTTCGCGGCCCAGTTGGCCGCGGAAGATGCCGCCCGTAAGGCCATGGAACAAGGGATGAGGAGTGTCGAGGTCTTGATAAAGGGACCGGGGGCCGGCCGGGAAGCTGCCCTCCGGTCCTTACAGGCCACGGGTTTTCAGATCACAATGATCAAGGATGTTACACCTATCCCGCACAACGGGTGCCGGCCTCCGAAGAGGAGAAGGGTCTAACCATTTACGGATACATTAGTTTTCCGAACCAAAGGAGATAGTATTGGCTCGCTATCATGAAGCAGTGTGTAGGTTTCTGTCGCCGGGAAGGGGCAAAGTTGTTCCTTAAAGGGGATCGCTGCTACTCGGACAAGTGCTCTGTGGAGCGGAGAACCTATCCTCCCGGTCAGCACGGTCAGAGCCGTCCGAAACACACGGACTACGGCGTGCAGCTTAGGGAAAAGCAAAAGGTGAGGCATATTTACGGGGTGCTGGAAAAGCAGTTCCGTACATACGTTCATCTTGCGGAGCAAAGGAAGGGCGTTACCGGCGAGATTCTACTTCTTTTGTTGGAATCGCGTCTGGATAACATGGTTTTCAGAATGGGATTCGCTCCATCCAGAGCTGAAGCCAGACAATTGATAAACCACGGGCATATTATAGTAAATGGACGGAAAGTGGACATACCTTCGTTCAGGACTAAACCTGGCATGGTCGTAGAGGTCCGGGAAAAAAGCCAATCAATTCATGCGATTGACGATTCTTTGAAGACTGTTACCCGGCGCGGGATTCCGCCGTGGCTGGATGTCGATGTGGCAGCCTTTAAAGGCATTGTTAAGGCATTACCGACAAGAGAGGAACTGCCTCCCACCATTAAAGAGCAGTTGATCGTGGAATTCTATTCCAAGTAATGCCTGGAGGACGTGAGGGGAGCAACCGACTCCCCGGATTCATGAAAGGACCGACATAAGGGGCCGTGGTGGCCTTTGAGAACCCACAAGGGAAATCGATTCCTTACAACCGCATCAGAATTCCGCATTGCAGAATTCACAGTTAACAAGAGGGAAGCCATGAGTGAAACGGGGCAGACCTTGATGAGTCGAAATTGGACCGAGCTCATCCGACCTCGCCGCATGGAGGTGGAAGAAGAGACGCATACCCCTTTCTACGGAAAATTTGTGTGCGAGCCGTTAGAGAGGGGATACGGCATCACGCTGGGAAATTCTCTGCGGCGTGTGCTCCTTTCTACGCTGCAGGGCGCAGCCATAACGTCGGTTAAAATCGATGGGGTGCTGCACGAGTTCTCTGCCTTACCCGGCGTGAAAGAAGATGTTACCGATATAATCCTCAATTTGAAACAAGTTCAGTTGAAACTTCACACCAATTATCCCAAAACTCTCAAGCTCGAAGCAGTCGGAGAGGGAGAAGTCCGCGCAGGTGACATCATCTCGGATGAGACAGTGGAGATCATCAATCCTGAGCATATTGTGGCGACATTGTCCAAGGAAGGGCGCCTTTCCATGACCATGTCTGCGGAATGGGGAAAGGGATACGTGCCCGTGGAGGCTCACAAGACAGAAGACGATCCCATCGGAACTCTGGCACTGGATTCCGTGTTCTCGCCGGTGCGCAAAGTGAGCTATAAGATTACTAATGCCCGGGTGGGGCGCAGGACCGATTACGATAAACTCACTATCGAGATCTGGACGAACGGAGCAGTTTATCCTGAAGATGCCCTTGCGAATGCCGCAAAGATCCTGAGAGAACAATTCTTGGTCTTTCTGAATTTTGAAGAGGAAGAGAAAGCTGTTCACGTGGAAAAACCCCAGCGCGAGCCGGAAATCAACGATAACCTCTTCAGAAGCGTGGGAGAGCTGGAATTGAGCGTTCGTTCCGCTAATTGTCTTAAGAACGCAGATATAAGGTTCATCGGGGAACTGGTCCAGCGCACTGAAGCGGAAATGCTTAAGACGAAAAATTTCGGCCGAAAATCGCTGAACGAAATCAAAGAGATTTTGGCAGACATGGATCTGCAGCTAGGAATGGCGATACCGGCCTTCCCCAGTCGCGAAGAGCTCGAACGCATGCGACAAGAACGCGAGAGCTTTATCGCTGAATAAGCCCGGGAGATATACATGCGACACCGAAAAGCAAGATACAAATTGGGCATGAGGACCGCACACCGAGAAGCCATGCTCAGAAACATGGTCACCTCTCTGCTGGAGCATGAGAGCATTACCACTACCGATGCCCGGGCCAAAGCAGTCAGAGGTTTAGCCGACAATATGATAACTCTGGGCAAGCGAGGTGATCTCCACGCGTGGCGGCAGGCCATGCAAACTATAAGATCGAAGCGCGTTACTCGCCTTTTATTCGATGAGATCGCTCCTCGCTTTTCCAATCGGGAGGGCGGATACGTACGAGTGGTGAAGAAAGGTGTCAGAGTAGGGGACCGCGCCGCTATCTCCCTCGTAGAACTAGTCGAAAAAAATCCTGAAAAGGCCCGAGAAAAAAAGACTTCAGGAAAATCCAAGGGCCTCAAGGACAAGATCGTGGACAGCTTCAAATCCAAGTGAGCGCGTGTTCCCGCTTGTTTTTGGGCCATGCCGCCACCTCAATCAACTCCTTACGAAATCCGCCGGCCGGTGGCGTCCTAGCTTGATACCGGCGTTGCGGACGCATGATCCTTTTAAAAAACTTGGCCTTTTCCTATTCTCCTCAAGCTCCGCTTGTTCTTAAGGAGCTATCCCTAACCATCGAGAATCGCTCATGGGTAGTCGTAACCGGCCCAGACGGCTCAGGGAAGACTACCCTCGCAAAAATCATTACTGGCCTGCTGAAGCCCAATTCCGGTTCCGTTGAATTCAATCCACCCCGGAACACCAAATCTGTAGTCGCGTGTTATCTCGGCGGTGATCCGTATGATTCGCTGATAGGCATCTCCATTGAAGAGGATATAGTGTTTGGCCTTGAGAATATGCAGCTCTCATCGTCCGAAATCGAGACCAGGCTCAAACAGGCGCTTGAGCGGACAGGTTTAGTTGGAATGGAAAGGCGTCTGATTCACACACTTTCGGGAGGTGAGCAACAGAAGGTGGCATTGGCTGCAACTTTGGCAATGGGGTGTAGAGTAGTTGTAGTCGATGAAGGTCTTAATATGATGGATCGGCCGATACGACTGTCAATCAGGTCTCTGCTGAGTTCTCTACGAGAAAGCCCTGGACTCACGGTGATCGAAGTTACTCACAGCCTCCAAGATGCACTCGCGGCGGACAGAATACTGTTCCTCTCGGAAGGAAGGATAATGTTCGACGGAACGGCCTCAGAGTTTTGTGAGAGCCTGGAGGGAAACCGCTGGGTATCACTGGACGGGGGAATCGCCGGTCTAAGGACTGCTCTTGTGAGCAAAAGACTTGTCTCCGCATATTGTGGTGATAATTCAGAACTCTCTTCCTACTTACTGACCATGATAGGGAAGTGACTGGGATTTCTTCAGAAAACATTTGAGAATGAAGGCTAACTGGAGTATAAAGAATATGCGGCGTCGGATTCAAATTCCGTTAAGTTCGCGATCGAAACGTGAGGCATGAGAGAATTCCGAGGAAACCGATTGTGTGGCACGCGGTCAGATATCTAAGAATCGTTATGCTTCTGGTGGCCTTGGTGATGGTCGGAATGTTGGTCGGAGGAAAAAGCCTCACTCTAAAGGCCGGGCTTGAACAAAAGAAATCATCCATTCGAAAAGAAAACCGAAAACTGGCCCTTGAGATCAAAGACCTGGAACGCCAGGTGACACTCATGCGCTCGGATCCGCACACGATTGAAATGGTGGTTAAGCGAAAACTAGGCATGGCTCGGCCGGACGAGACGGTGTATATATTTGATCAGAAGAGTCCGACTGCTCTCAGAGCCCACAACCTAGAATCAGCTTTAAAAATCAAGGCTAACACCCCATAATATCAGTTTTTTATTGACAAAAATCTATTTATATTATATCCTCAATCTGCGGCCCGAAAGAGAACATGATCGGGCCCGTGTAAGGTAGCGAAATGCCACTCCCGAAGATAATCGGCTTGGACATCGGTTCGAATGCCGTGAAGATGGTCGAAATCAACCGCTCGAAGAAGGGGTTCGAGCTGGAGTATGTAGGACTTGCCCCTTTGTCCGACGGTGCCATCGTGGACAAGTCAATCAAGAAGGCCGATCTTGTCGGAGGCGCCATCAGGACCCTTCATAGCATGTCGAGCCGAAACAAGCAGGTGGCCACCTCGTTTGCCGGCAAAGCAGTGATTATCAAGCAAGTGACCATGACTTCCATGACGGATAGTCAGTTGGAAAAACAGATACAGATGGAGGCCGAGCCGTATATACCTTTTGACATCAAGGACGTAAACCTGGATTTCTTCATAATGGGCGATCGGCCGGAAAAAGAAGGGTCTATGGAAGTGGTGTTGGTGGCCGCAAAGAAAGATTACATGGCCGAGTATCTGGATTTGATACAGTCATTGGGCCTGATTCCAGTTGTGGTGGACGTAGACCCGTTCGCTCTCGAAGTGATGTACGAGTTTTGCTATCCCAACGTGCAGGAAGAGATAGTGGCGCTAGTCAACGTGGGCGCAAGCACGATCAATATTAATATCCTCAAATCGGGTGCTTCTCAGGTACACGCGGGATTTGCCGCTGGGAGGAGACGCGATTACTCGCGAAATAATGAGATTTTTCGACGTAGATTTCGAGCGTGCCGAGAATATCAAGCGCGGAGCCGACCTCGACAGAGTGAACGCTCGAAATCTGAGAAAGATTTTCCAGCGTTCCATTGACTACTTTGTCTCGGAACTGCAAAAGATCCTGGATTTTTTTTCTGCCAATGTGTCATACGACCCGATACAGAAGATATTTCTCTCGGGAGGGGCTGCGACAACTTATGGGTTGGCCTCGACTATGGAGTCCGAGTTGAATATTCCTGTGGAGATGGTAGATCCTTTTAGACATCTCAAAGTTAACGAAAAGACCTTTGATCTGGGGTATCTGAACAGCGTGGGACCACAGATGGCTGTAGCAGTTGGCTTGGCCCTCAGGGAAGAAGGGGATAAGCAAGTATAAGATGGTAAGGATCAATCTTTTACCCATACGAGAGATTCTTCGCAAACGGGAGCTTAAGCAATTCCTGTTCCTGTCAGCAATCATCGTCGCCTCTGCCGTCGGTCTCATGATATGCACTTACGTGTTCTTTACTTGGAAGATATCGGCTCTACAATCGGAACAGAGAGCGCAACAGACAAAGCTCGATAAGCTCAAGGAAAAAAACAAGGAAATTGAGAACCTTAAGAATAGGATAGCGCAGCGCCAGAGACAGGTTGACACGATAGAGAGGCTGACCAAGGTTAGAGACACACCTGCGCCGTTCATGGCAGCTCTTTCTCTGGCAATTCCCGACGAAGTGTGGGTGACGACGATTAGCAAAAGTCGGAAAAGTTTCGCACTGGATGGGATAGGCGTCGATAATACGGTGGTGGTTAATTTTGTTCAAAGGCTTCAGACCGTCAAGCAAGGATTCACTCCGAAACAACCGTGGGTGAATCTTGCCGTACCTACTGACAAGAGCTTCTTCATCAATGTGAAACTGTTGCAGATCGTCGCTGCAACCGGAGTCGGCGGTTCTGGGCTCGATGAATTTCAAAATCGTGGGAAACCTTCGCTAAGGGCAGAACAGTGGCCGTTGAACCTCGAGAGATATTCTTTAAACTCACCAAGCTTCAGCGAAGCCTCATTATCGGGGCGATATGCATTTTGCTCTTGGTGGCCTTCTATTTTCTGGTAATCTCTGACATGCAGGACCAAGTAACCAGTCTCGAAACGCAGATCGGCAGGATCAAGCTGGAGATTGGTAACCAGGAAAAGATCCTTGCTGAAGGCCCCAAACTCAAGGCCCGATTGCAGGCACTGGACAAGAAATTGAAGACGATGGTCGCTTCTCTTCCTGAAAAACAAGAGATTGAAGTGCTCTTGAAGAAGATCACCGATCTGCTTTCCCAGACCAACCTCGTAGCAAAACGATTCGTCCCTGGTCAGGAGAAGATAAACGAGGAGCTATATTACGCAACAATTCCTCTCAACCTTAACGTCCGCGGGGACTATCAACATATTGGGGCCTTTTTGGCAAGTCTCAATAATCTTCCTCGAATAGTTAACGTTCCGACCCTCAAACTAAACAAGGCCGGCGCGCTCAGCGGCAGAGAAAGCGATCTAGCAAAGAAACTCGACGTAATTGCACTGGACGCCGACATCGGTGGTGAAACCTACCGGCGTTTGTCTCAGGAGGAAATCAAGGCAATCACGGAGCGCAAAGCACGGCGTAAGGGTCCTCCTCGCAAACCCATGCGGAGGCACTAACAGAGGAGAAGGGCTTCCAGAGGCTTAAGAATGAAACATGGTCGACATTCCGATATCATGAAAATGGCGTTCTACTTGGGCGTGGTTACCGTCATGCTCATGCCGTTAGCCGGTTGCGAAGAGGCCAATATGGCCATTGACGTTATTTTTGGAAAGCAGCTACCGGTTTCTATCGGCATCCGCGGAAATGTCCCCGCAGTCATTTATTTTAGCGAAAAGGCGGGAAGCCGGTGAAAAGGCTTCGACAGGGATCGAAGCGGCTGTGTCTGCCGATCAAAAACCCGCTGCTATTCCGGCGAAGACCAAGCCTTCAGAGTACGCCACTCAGCAGGGAAAGAGACGGCCTCCCGGCCAGCCGTCCCCCGCTATGCAACAGGCCGCTCCGCCTGTAGCAAAGAAGCCGTCAGAGCTCTTCCAGGTCGAGCGAAATCCCTTCAAACCACCTACAGAGATCCTGCCTAGCGAGTGCCCTCCTTCGATGCCGTTATGCAGATTCGACCGTTCGCAACTCAAGCTGGTGGGTGTCATTCAGGTGAGTGAAGGTGAATTTAAGGGCATGGTCGAAGATCCTGATGGTCGGGGTTATTTCGTCACTACAGGAATGCAGATCGGCGGGGCCACCGTCACCCAGGTCAATGACAAAGGGATCACGCTCCATCTGCACAGGACCCATCAGGATGTTATGATGCCGCTCTTTAAAGAAGCCAAAAAGGCCGGAGAATTTTGAAGTCGGCCAAAATCACTTAAAATATCCTAGTTCGCACAGCTACATCTTAACCCCCTGTTCGTTGAGCGATTCGCCGATTCGGCTTCTTGGCAGTCGGGGTTTATCTGCTGTCTCACGTAAGGCTTTGGATGGAACACATGGGGGTTCTGCTGTCTCATGATGAGATCTTTCGGCTGCAACTGTTGATCATACGGACAGCTCGTTCAAAGCTCTCGATCAAATTCAAAATGGGAATAATCGGCTCCTTATGGTAGGTTTCGGGGAAAACAGAATTCCAATACCCATGCGCAGTTAAACGAGTGACAATCCTGGAGAGGATATGGTGGGGCATCCCGGACTCCGATCCGGGCAGTAGCGCCGGCGTCCCCGCCGGTGACCAATGAACGACCGGCAAGATGCCGGTCCCACTAAAGGGTCTGGATTCCCGCGCACTTAGCACAGCGCCTCGCGCTGGGGACGGACCGACTATGATCCGTGACTTAAACCAAGTAGTCTTATTGTGGGACCCCCGGGATCCCGAGGATTTCGATTTGGATCCCTCCGCATTTCGCGCGATGGGAGTCCAGACGTTGGAGGTTCCATATCCGCAAATCGGCCGGAACGCTGAACTGGTTAGGCAAATCACGGGGATAGGCGCGCAGGCAGTCGTATTCACGCGAAATGATGAAATGGCAGGCAGTCCGGCCATCGGGGATCTGCTGGCACAACTCCGGATGGGATACACATGTGTGTCGGGAATTGACCGGAATCTGGCGAAGGAGCAGACCAAGGAGTGCATCCGCGATTTTCTGGTTGGGGGAGGCCGCGTCGACATTGCGCCGCCCGAGGAATCAGCCCCATTCATCCCGGGCCAAGCTAAAACAAAAGGCACCTTCTCTTTAATTCTGGATTTTGAGCAATTAGGAGGTGCGAGGTTCGGCCTTTCAAGGTTGCTGCCTTTCCTCGAATCGGCCGGAATTCAGGCGACTTTTTTCATTACAGGCTTTATGGTGTGGCTGTACCCTGAACTCGTGGAACGAATCGCGTCAGCAGGACATGAGATAGCAGCCCACGGATCCATGCACGAGTTCCTCCAGGGGCGACCATTTGAAGATCAGCTCGCACGAATTGCCGATAACGTCCGGTCATTGACGGCATTTGGCCCCGTAAGCGGTGCAAACTTTATCTACCGAATGGATGAAGTTTCTCCCCGTGCCATGGTCGCGGCCGGTCTCAATTACTTCGTGCTCTTCAGGCAACACGTTTTGTACAGATCACGATTCATGGAGGCTTCATGTTTGCCCCGAACGCTTAGGACTTCGGTTGGAGACCTTACTATGGTTCCCATTTCAGCAGAAACGTATGCCGGCGATTATCGGATTATAAAGGGCATGGTCGATAGTGCGTGGAAAACTGCTATCAGAGAACAGATTAATCATATCAGCCTATTGATGCACCCTTTCAAGGACGGATGTCTCGACCGGCTGCCACTCACCAGGCAGATCGTGAAATACCTCACTCAGGATCTTCAATTGAAAGCCACGACGTTAAGCAATCTTCCTCAACCCAACCCTCCCGGTGCAAACGTCCTTCATGTAGGATACCGTTGGCACGGGTATGAGCCTCCACGCCTGACTGGAGACGCGGAGTCTCGTCTTTCCCGATCTTGGTGGGCCCCAGTGGTCTATCATTCGAGGCGTACTGAAAACCTGGTTGATGCTCTCAATAGTCAGGAATGCCCGGCGGTCCTTTCCGCTGAAACTTCGGGGATCCAGAAAGTCCGAGTTTTACCCGACAAGGTCGCCGAGGGTGCGGGTACCGTCTTTTCTGATCCCATACTAAGACCTCGGGAGACTGCGTTATCTATTTTAGAAGCTCTTAGTTATGCGAAATCCATTAACGTAGCCCCCCCTAAATCCTTGAGTGATCACTGGAACTTTCTCATTTTTCATCTCCCTCGGACTCGAGAGGATGCGGTTTGGCTTTTACGAAAGATCTGGGGTAAATTCGTAGCGAAGTTGCGAGGTCGGGGCAAGAGGCCGAGAAGACCCATTTTGTAACAACGGAGTCTCCGGATGGATGATTTCAAACCGATTGAATTAATAGACAAGAAGGTATTTACCGACTTTTTCACTGCAGACCCACCCCTAACTTCCGAATTGACATTCACAAACCTCTTTATATGGCGTGGCCGTTACGAACCGTTGTGGCAGGCGCGGGAGGATTGTCTGTTGATAATCTTGAGACCGGCCGATGAAGAACCTTTCGGGCTGCCTCCGGTAGGACCCGGCAACAAGGGCGAGGCGCTTTCTTACTTGTTACATCAGCTTGAAAAAGTTTCGCAGAAGCCCAGGATTTGTCGAGTGCCGAAATATTTCGTAGAAAGGCATGTAGAATCAATTTCATACAGGACAGTCCGTGATCGAGACAACAGCGATTACGTATATCTTTCCGAAAACTTGATAAATTTGCCCGGTAACAAATATCATAGAAAGAAAAACCATGTGAACAGATTCAGCAAAAATCATGATTTCGAATATAGGACTCTCGACGAAGACTTGGCCGAATCATTCCTCGGACTCCAAGAAAACTGGTGTGAATTGAAGAAGTGCGTGGAAGATCCTGCACTGCTCCAGGAAGATCGTGCGATTTACGAGGCGATTTCCAATTACAAGGAGCTTGGTTTTCGCGGGGGTGCGATTTCAATCGAATCGAAAGTAGAGGCGTTCGCCCTTGGAGAGCCTCTCAACCGGGACACGGCCGTGATTCATGTCGAGAAGGCCAACCCCGAGATCCCGGGTCTTTATTCCGCCATAAACCAGCTTTTCTGTGCTCGGGAATGGTCAGGGATGAAATATATAAATCGAGAGCAGGACCTCGGCCTGGACAACCTTCGGAAGGCCAAGAAATCCTACTATCCGGACCATCTGGTGGAGAAGTACACTCTGGTCCCGAAGTGATTATAAAATGGCTCAGTACGGTCATCTATGACTTTGCTCGCAGGAACTCAATGGGTCATAGTTCGCGTGAGAGGACCCGGCGATGAAAATCGAGACGGAACGTGAAGAGGATGGACAGTGGATCGCGGAAGTACCCGAATTGGCAGGCGTTGCTGTATACGGACAGACGCGCGAGGAGGCCATCAAGAAGGTTGAGTCACTGGCTCTTCGGGAGATTGCCGACCGACTCGATCACGGCGAGGTGGTCCAGTAGGACAGGCATCCTGCCTGTCGCTGACGGACGGGCAGTCCCGCGCCTCACGGGACCGTCACCACCGCAAGATGCCCGTTGTCGGTCATTTGTGATATCTCCTATTTTTGAGGATGGTTTAACAGCAAATCTTGTCGGGAACACGGGAAGTTGCGCCTATTCTTCGACCTTTTCCGCAGCGGATCTGCCTCCGTCACCCGTTGCTTCGCTCAGCTTCACGAGCCGCTCCCACTTTTCATTCACTCGTTCCTGGATGTAGGCAATGAGCTTATCGTCAAGGTGACGGTACCGACCCTGGCCCTTAAAGTAATCTGCGACGGGCACTAGCTGCTTCGGTTTTCGGTTCAGCTTCCAAACGCCGTTCTCCACTTCGTAGAGCGGGAAAACCCCTGAATCCACGGCCAATTTGCCATACTCAATCGACTTTTTCGGGGGAATCCTCCAACCGGTCGCGCATACCGACAAAACATGAATGTAAGCCGGTCCGTTGGCCTCTTTGGCTTTCTGAACTTTCTTCATCAGGTCTGTGTAGTAGCTGGGGCAGGCCGTTGCCGCGTACGGAATCCCGTGGGCTGCCGCAATCGCAGTCATATCTTTCTTCCAGGTGGTTTGACCGGACGGGGTGACTCTGCCTGCAGGGGAAGTGGTGGTAGAGGCTCCGAATGGAGTCGAAGAAGAACGTTGGACTCCCGTGTTCATGTATGCCTCATTATCGACGCACACATATATTACCTTGTGCCCGCGCTCCATCATTCCCGAAAGGGCCTGGAATCCGATGTCGGCAGTCCCTCCGTCGCCCCCCATGGCCAGAACCGTGACATACCGATCGGGGATCCGCCCTTTGCGTCTCAGCACCTTTAGGCCTGATTCTATTCCGGAGGCTACCGCGGCGGCATTCTCGAAGGCAATGTGAATCCAGGGAATATTCCAGGAAGTCAACGGGTACGGTGAAGAGATGATCTCCATGCATCCTGTTGCCATTGCCATAATAACGTCAGGCCCGATTGCTTTCAGCACATGCCTGACCGCCAAAACTTCCGCGCAACCCTGGCAGGCACGATGGCCAGGGTTTATATACTCGTCAGTAGGAAAATTTTTCAGTGGTTTCAAAATCTTCTTTGTGCTTGCTTCAGCCATGGGAGTCTCCCTGTCGATGTCTATCGGTTAACCTCGAACGCCGTACAGATGATATTCGTAGGAGCGCTCAGAAAGGGCCGTGTCAACCATGCTTGAGACGTCGTCCGGTGTGACATCTCTCCCTCCGAGGCCCGCGATCATGCAGTGGATCTTCGGCCTTTGCGGTTCGTGATACATGACTGCTTGTAGCTCTGTTGTCACCGGAGCGTTCGCGGCCCCAAGGGACATGGATCGATCCAAGACCACGACATCTTTGGCCGGGGCCAGGATTCTTCTGAGATCCTCTACGGGGAGGGGCCGCCATAGTCGCAGTTTCACTAAGCCCACTTTCTTGCCTTTTTCCCTCATGCGATCCACCGCTATTGAAGCAGTCTCGCAGATGGATCCCATGCCGAAAATGAGGGTGTCGGCTTCTTCAACCTTATAGGTTTCAACTGCCGCATAGTGCCGCCCGGTGATGTGGCCCAACTCTTCCCATGCTTTCAAGATTACATCTCTGGAATTAAGCAAAGCCTGGTCGTGAGCCATCTTCTGTTCCGCGTAAATTTCCGGCATACCAAACGCGCCCATGGTCAGCACTTTGTCCGGATGAAGTCGGCTCAGAGGTTGAAATTGCGGCAAGTATTTTACGACCATGTCCTTGGTCCAGAATTCAATCGGTTCGATCACGTGGGTAAGGGTGAAACCATCAACATTAATCATAACAGGGAGTGACACTTTCGGATCTTCAGCAACCCTGAACGAGTGGAAAATATTGTCGTACACATCCTGGCCATTTTCGCAGAAAGTCTGAATCCAGCCTGAATCACGGACCATCATAGTATCCGAGTGATCGTTCCAGATAGATAAAGGGCTGCTCAAAGCCCGGTTCGACAGGAACATGACTATGGGGAGCCTCATGGATGCAGCTATGTATACGATCTCGGACATCAAGGCCAATCCCTGAGACGCTGTCGCTGTAAAAGTCCTTGCTCCTGCGGCCGAAGATCCGCAACAGACGCTCATGGCCGAATGCTCCGATTCCACAGGAATGAACTCCGCGTCCAGACTCCCGTCCGCGACCATTTCCGACAGGTGCTCGACAACATGGGTTTGTGGCGTGATAGGATACGCGGCAACAACATCCGCATCGCAGAGTCCTACAGCTTCGGCCGCAGCAATGGAAACCTCAATTCCTACTCTGTCTCCCATTACTCCCCCTCCTCTACAATTTCAATCGCGTCCACGGGGCACTCATACGCACAGATGCCGCAACCTTTACAGTAGTCATAGTTCCAGACCATGCGGTTGTTCTCAAAGTCAGGGGAAATGGCCGCATCGGGGCACATTATGTAGCATCTCCAGCAGCGGATGCACTTTTCTTCGAGATACACCGGCTTCTCCGAACGCCAGGTTCCAGTGTGATAGCATGAGGCATTGCCCGGTTCGGTGATCACCCCTCCAGGCTCCACCTCTTGCCATTTGATCTCATCCATGGGTTTGGTCACAGTAGTCCTCCCTTTTGAAAAGGCGCCAGGCATCGCAGGATTTCAAGTTCCGAGGATAATCCATCTATTCACGCAATTACCCTGGTCTCCTCGTATGCTCTCTTCATCGCCTGGATATTCCTTTCCGCAATTTTCCCGAACCGATGTTTAAACGGTTCCACAAGAGCTTCCACATTGAGCAAGTTCGTTCCCTTTAAGAGCGCTCCTACCATGGTGGTGTTCGTGATCGGCAATCCAAGTACTTCCCGCGCGATGTTTCCTGCATCCACTATTGCCAATTTTCCGGTGTACGAAAGATGTTTTCTGATCGCTTCAGGATTCTGTGAAGTATTGAGAATCAAAATCCCTCCCTCACGCAATCCCTCGGTGGGGTTGGCAATGTCCAGTAGTGAGGGATCGAGGACGATTACCGCGTCGGGGTTGTAGATCTTCGATCTCATTCGTATGGGTTGATTGTCAACCCTTGCAAACGCAACGACGGGAGCGCCCCTTCTTTCCGGCCCAAAGCTCGGAAACGCGGTGGCATATTTTCCCGTAGCAATTGCCGCGCGAGCGACAAGTTCGGCTGAGGTCACTGCACCCTGGCCACCTCTGCCGTGGAACCTCATTTCAATCATGGCTGCCCCTTTCGGAGAGAGTCAATCAAACTCTTCATCATCATCTTGGAATTGATCCATAGCCGGAAATCTCATTTGTTCGCTGATTATTTCCATGCAATTTACGAGATGATATTTTGCTTCGGCCAATTGGAGGATCTCGGAAGGCAAGAGTTCCTTTTTTTGCAAATATCCATCGATGCGCTCGTTGAGCAAGGCAATATGACGCAGGTCTACCTTGAAAAAATCCTCCTCCAGCCCAACTGAACCTCCTGGTGAAGTTACAGATTGGACCAGCTTCATGTCCCACTCGTCAATCTTCTTCCAACGGGCTACAGTCGCGGGGTGAACGCCGAGCCTTTTGGCCAATTCTTTGTTGGTGATGCGCCCGCGATCGTTCAAAAATGTCTCTTCAGCGATCTTACGGTGTTCGTTCTTCTTCATCAGATTATCTCCTGCCGGCTGATGCGTGAGGTTGACAACCGGCCATTACCGGAAATATTTATTATTAGCAGATTCCGGTCATTACAATCAAGGGCTATCAACCGCCACGAAGCGGATCTCTAGCCTCTCCCGGGCCACCGATATAAACTGCAATCTAACTACGCGCTCGAGCGACTTATGCCATGCCTGTCAATGACGAATTCCTGAAAAAGCTTCCCACCAGCCCCGGCGTTTACCTTATGTCCGACCGCCGAGGCAAGGTATTGTACGTGGGCAAAGCCGGAAATCTCAGAAACCGCATTCGCAACTACTTTGTCAAAGGCGGCGATGAAAGGCCGTCTATTCATTATCTTATGGAACGGGTGGACAATATTCGTACCATCCTGACTCAGACCGAAAAGGAAGCTTTGATCCTGGAAAACAATCTGATCAAAGAGCATAGGCCAAAGTACAACGTCAATCTACGAGACGACAAGTCGTTCTTCTCCCTGCGCTTGAACATCTCTCATCCTTATCCCAGGCTTACATTAGTACGCACTCAAAGAGTCAAACCGGATGGCGAACGCTACTTCGGCCCGTACTCTTCGGCTAGGGACGCACGTATCACCTTGAATTTCATTCGCCGGCTCTTTCCGCTGCGCCAATGTACTGAACGGCATCTGGCAACCTGCACGAGACCGTGCTTGAACTGCCAAATGAAGCGCTGCCTCTGCCCGTGTGCAGGAAAGGTCGAACGGGAAGAATATCGCCGTATGGTGCAGGAGGTCACACTCTTGCTTCAAGGAAGGGCTGAAGACCTGTTCAAGACGCTCAAGCACGAAATGGACAACGCTGCCAAGGATCTACGTTTCGAAGAAGCTGCCAAGATCAGAGATCGGCTTGCCGCGGTGGAACGAACTCTCGAAGCGCAGAACGTCTCATTTTTTCACCTGAAGGATCAGGATGTCATAGCGTTGGCGGAGGGGGAGACTCATCGCTTCGCGGTGGCGGTACTTTCGTTTCGCAAGGGTAATCTCCTGTCCGCCGAATCCTTTCTCTTCAGAAATCCGGCCCTCGATGCAGAAGAGGTTTTGGCCTCATCCATCAAACAATATTACGGCGCGGGCGGGTTTGTTCCCAAAGAGGTGCTAATTTCTCATCCCATAGAGCAGGCGCAACTTGTCGAGGCGTGGCTTTCCGAATTGCGAGGCAATAAGGTAATTGTGAGGGTTCCCCTGCGCGGCCAGGGAGAACGCCTTATGCTGCTGGCTATCAAGAATGCCCAGGACGCGCTTTTGCGCGAGACCCAAAAGGATTCCGTGGAAAATGCTTTGCAGCAAGTTGCATCGAAGCTGCATCTACCGTCCCCCCCGCGACTTATCGAAGGTTACGACATTTCGAACATAGGAGGCAGCCAACCGGTCGGAGTAAAGGTATCATTTAAGGATGGAAGGCCGGACAAAAGTGGGTATCGCCAGTACAAGATCAGGGGATTTCCGGATCAGGATGACCCGGGAATGATCCATCAGACGATCACCCGCCGCGTATCACACAGGGAACAGGAGCCTTTGCCTGACCTGTTACTTATAGATGGAGGGAAGTCCCAACTCAATGCAGCTTCCCAGGCGCTTCGGGAGAATCCGGGACGTGAGGAGGTGCCGGCTCTTGCGGCGATTGCCAAGGCTCGAGCCGAAGGCGAGGAGGAGCGCTTTTATCTGCCTAATAGAAAGAATCCAGTCGTTTTTCCCAAGGGTGCCCCCGGCCTGTTGCTTCTCATGAGAGTTCGGGACGAAGCTCACAGATTCGCACACACATTTCATACGAAAAGTCGAAAAAAGGCGGTGATCGGCTCGGCCCTGGACCAAATTCCCGGCATAGGCCCGAAAAAGCGCCAGGCGCTTCTGAGAGCATTTGGAAGCGTAAAGGAGTTGCTCTCGGCCGCTGACGAAGATATTTCGGCTGTTCCAGGTATTGGCAAAGCGGATGTGGAGCGAATCCGTGCTCATTTCAGGGAGAAGGAGATCGGCCTAACTGCATGATGAAGCGGTTAGGGATCATTTCTTCTCCCGAGAATTGGTATAGGCAGGAATGAATGAAATCCTCCATCAAACCGTGCACTCCAGGGCAACGATGCCGCCGGTCAACGTCCTTGGCGTCACAGTTGACCGCCTCACGCCGGAGACTCTTATTCGGCAAGTGCTTGCAACGAATCCAAGGGACAAAACCATCACCGTGATGTACGCAAACGTTCATGTTTTAAATACAAGCCGAAGAGTCCATGATCTCAGGCCAATCCTCAATGGCGCGGACATAGTTTACTGCGACGGATCGGGCGTAAGGCTTGGGGCACGCATTTTGGGCCATAGTATCCCGCCTCGTATGACCGGAGCAGACTGGATAGAGCACTTGTGCGCCGTGTGTGCTGATCGAAAGGCCGGCCTTTATCTTTTGGGAAGCCGCCAAGGAGTTGCCGAGAAGGCGGCGGAAGTGTTGCAGACCCGATGTGGTGGTCTAAGCATCGTCGGTACTCACCACGGGTACCTACAAGATCCGGCAGTCAGCGCAGCCGCAATAACCGCCGTAAATACAGCTCGTCCTCACATTTTGTTTGTCGGCATGGGCACGCCCATTCAGGAGCGGTGGATATTCGAGCACCGCCGTGAACTGGAAGTGCCGGTTGTCTGGGCTGTGGGGGCTCTCTTCGACTTTGTTGCAGGCGTGCAACGCCGAGCGCCGCGCTGGATGCTGGATCTCGGCCTCGAATGGCTGCACAGATTCTGGGTTGAGCCAAAGCGCATGTGGCGACGATATATTCTGGGAAATCCCCTGTTTATATGGCGAGTGATGATGCAGAGACTGGGCTTGCTGGAGTAATACCAATGCGCCATCAAATAAGTGACAATCTTAGACAGGATATAGTGGGGCATCCCGCCCGGAACGCGGGATCACCCCGGACTTCGATCCGGGGATGTAGGGGCCGACCTTGTGTCTGCCCTCTTTCGGGCACCCACGAGAGGTGCCCCTACAGTTGATGCCTTCGTACGCTTGCATGACGACATGTAAGGCGGGTTTGAAACCCGCCCCTACCGGAAACACGATGTCACTTGTTTGAAAGCGAATCGGTATACGAGTTCCGGCTCGCATCTGACAAAGCCTCCCGCGGGATGGCGCCCAAGAATTAATGTCAATTAAGTGCTGGGTGCCACTGACCTGGTGCCCAGATTGGCCCATGTCAGTGCAGTCTTTTCCTTGGCCGATTCTCACGGATTGATAGTGAACCCGTGAGGACCTACCGCCGAGAAATCATTCCAGCCGGCTTGCCACCAATTCTGTTATGTCCATCACTTTAATCTTGGCCTTCTTCTCTTTCCTGGCTCTTGCCGCGGCCTGATTAAATGAGCCTTTGCATGAAGGGCATGCGGAAACGATCACGTCGGCCCCGAGGTCGATGGCAGATAAGAGTCGCTTGTAACCGATTTCTCCCGCCATCTCATTATCAAAGCCCTTCATGCCGCCTCCGCCGCCGCAGCATTTGGCCTTGTCTCTGTTCAGCGGGAACTCGACAAGCTCGACGCCAGGCAGCGCTTTGAGCACGTTCCGCGGCGGTTCGTACACCCCCATGTGCCGTCCCATGTCGCACGGATCGTGATAGACCGCCCTGAGGGGCTTTGCGTCGTCCTTGAATTTCAACCTGCCTTCGTTAATCAGTTGTTCGATGAACTCCACCGCGTGCAAGACGGTATAACCGTTCCCGCCTCCATAATGAGGATAAAGATCACGGAACGTCTTGAGGCAACCCGCGCAGGACGTGATCAACTGCTTCGGCTTGTACCTCTTGGTCTGCTCGTCGTGAATCTGCATTGCTCTCTTGAAGGTCTGCATATCGCCCACGAGATAGGCAAGGTAACCACAGCACGTTTCTTCTTCTCCCAACGCGCCGTAATCAACACCGGCCTTGTCCAGTATTTGCATGAACGCGGGGATAATCTTGACGTCCTGGAAACTTGTGACGCAGCCCATGTGCAGAACCGTGTCGGTTTCTCCCGGAACCGCTTTCTTGTACTCGGCCGGGTAGCTGTCGGCTCGCTTCTCTTTGGGAGCAAGCAATGGATTGGCAGCGTCGATCATTGCAGCCAACGCAGGCTTGAACGCGTCAGGCAGGTACCCCTGTTCCACCAGTCTTTCGCGGGCCGCGCGAATTATGCTGGAGACCTTTATCTGCGCGGGACATACCGCTTTGCAATTGAGGCAGAGCATGCATTGGTAAAGACGTTTGGCAAGATCCACAGATGGCTGAAGGTTGCCGATCAACATGTTGTACGCAAGTGTGACGCGGCCTTTCGCGTTCAATGATTCTAGGGTGGTCTCTCCAAAAGTGGGGCAGCCGGCCCTGCAAAAGCCGCATTGGATGCATGCTATAATCTCATTGTCAACGTCTTCGGGAAAATGCTCTATTTTTTCGGGCTCGCTCAGATACCGTGTGAAAGCGTTTTCATCCAGAATGTCCTTGATGGCGCCCTCGAAACCCATCTTGCCCGGATTCAGGATATTGTTCGGGTCGAGGGTTCTCTTAATGTCTTTCATCACCTGCAGCGCTTCGCCCAGTTGGTACCCGATGTACGGGGACTTGGCCATTCCCACGCCGTGCTCCGCCGATACCGTGCCCCCGTAACGAAGCGTCATCTCGATTAATTCCAGGGCGATTCCCTTCACCTTTGCCCATTGTTCGGGCTCTGTAGGGTTCATGATGAATGTAGCGTGGAGGTTCCCGTCCCCAATGTGACCGAATGTAGCCACCGGAAAGCCATGCTTCCGGCCAATCCGCTGAATTTCCGCGATGGTTTCAGGGATTCTGCTGATCGGCACTCCGAAATCTTCCACGAGGGGGACAAGGCGATAACCCGGCTGAAGTCGGCTCATGGCCGGGACCAGCCCTCCCCTTGCAGCGAAGAGTTTGGCTTTCTCAACCGGATCATCGGACCAGATGTTTCCCAAACCACCAACTGATTCGCACATCTCGTCGATTTTCTTGATCTGTTCCAGAACAGTGCTCTTGGGGCCGTCGATACCCATGAATAACTGGCAATTGACTTCCTTGGGGATGTCCATTTTGAGAGCGTCGCGCGCCACATCGAGGCAAATGTTATCAAGCACCTCGCAAGTGGCCAATTCCAAACCCGAAGTGAAGATTTTTTCAACTGCTCTGCCCGCAGTGTCCACGTCCGGGAAGGAGGCTTTTGCAAAGGCCTCGTACTCAGGCACTGGAAGAATCTTCAAGACGGCCTGAGTGATGATCCCAAGGGTCCCTTCCGAACTGGCAAAGAGGTGAGTGAGGTCATAGCCTGCGGAACTTTTCGGAGCTACATCCCCGGTTTGGATGACTTTTCCGTCTGCCAGCACGACAGTGAGGCCCTTCACGTAATCTTTGGTTGTTCCGTACTTGGCCGCCCGGACTCCGCTGGCGTTAGTTGATATCATCCCGCCAATCGTAGCCACAGGAGCGCTCCCCGGATCAGGTGGGAAGAAATGGGTAGGTGCCAACTTTGCATTTAGGGCATTACAGATTACACCCGGTTCAACTATCACGTAACCGTCGGGCTTGTTGATCTCCTTTACTGAGTTCATACGAGAAAGATCCAGTACAACTCCACCTTTCACCGCAAGTACAGCTCCGGTAACCGAGGAGCCGGTGCCTCTAGCTACGACGGGGATCCCCTCCGAGTTTGCCAGAGCCAGAATTTGGCTCACCCGTTCGGTTTCGCTGGCGAACACGACGGCTTGAGGCACGCCCGAATGGATGGACATGTCTCTGGAGTAGGCCAAACAATCCACCGGCGAAACAGTTATATTGTCCGCCCCCACTATGGCGCTCAAGTTCTCGATAAACCCCATGTCAGTGTCCTCCTGGGACAGAAACCCTTACTCTTGGTTAATGGTGTCAAAAGGCATTCTAAATGTTTGCGATGGGTTTAAGACTGGAAAAACCTCACGGCTGAATAAACCAAATTCATGATACCGTAATGTCGCAAATAAATCAAACATACTCCAGGGCTTTATAACAGTCCCTGAACAGGCTCATTTGATGCTTACCCCGGCAGCGAAATCACGGCCGTCATTCAGATATGTTCGTCATAGTGAAAAAAGTTGAGGGGTGAAGGTGCAGGATGATGAAGTGATGCGTAGCTCATGAGCGGGTTCGGCCCTCGCGACCTGCGGGTGCAAGGACGCAGGCAAAGCCCTCCCATAGATCCATCTACCCGCTCTGCCACGGCAGCCTGTCCAAATCCACATTTCCGCCTGAAAGTATTAAGCCCACGCGCAGTCCGGCCAAGTCAATTTTGTGCTCCCACAAAGCGCATACGGCCACCGCTGCCGAAGGCTCTATGATGATTTTCATCCGTTCCCACACAAATCGCATGGCCGCGATTATGCCACCCTCGCTCACGGTGACAATTTGCTCCACACGCTTCCGGATAATGGCAAAAGTCAAATCTCCAAGCGAGGCCCGCAGTCCGTCCGCGATGGTCTGTGGATTGATCGATGGGATGATTTCCCCCGCGGCAAGCGAACGGAAGGCATCGTCAGCGCGTTCGGGTTCAGCACCGATGACTCGTATGGCGGGAAAAAGTTCCTTCGCCGCGATGCCGGTGCCGCTCAGCAGGCCGCCGCCACCTACCGGGGCGAGGATAACGTCCAAGTCCCGGACGTCCTGCAACAACTCCAGAGCCGAGGTGCCCTGACCTGCAATCACATCACAATTGTTGTACGGATGCACGATTGTCGCACCCGTTTCGTCGGCCACTTGAGCCAAAGTGGATTCACGCGCTTTGAGCGTTGGCTCGCAGAAAATGATTTTACCGCCGTAACCTGCTACCCCTGCCTTTTTCACTGCCGCCGCATTGTTCGGCATCACAATGTGGGCCGGAATCCCGCGCAGCTGTGCCGCGAGTGCCAGAGCCTGGGCATGGTTACCCGACGAGTGCGTGACTACTCCCTGGGCAGCGTCGGTTTCCCGAAGTGAAAGAACCGCGTTGTACGCACCGCGAAACTTAAACGTGCCCACTTTTTGCAGATTTTCACATTTCAGAAAGACTTGGGCCCCAACCTGTCGATCGAGACTCGCGGCAGGTCAGCACCGGTGTACGGTGGGAATGTGGCCGGATACGGTCGGCAGCTTGGTAAATTTCGGTGATAGTGGGTGCGTCCATTGGCTTTCTCCGCCATTCGTACAGTCGTCAAATCGAAACAGCGGCCACGGCAGGTGCGGCCTGGCGCTCCACTCTTTGACTGGCACACTATCCTGCACCGTAAGTGAGGAGAAAGGTTTCGTCAAGAACATGCGACGTTTTTGTCCCCCTGGGAGAATGGGAGAAAAACCCTCGCCTTCAGACGAAGACTTCAGTGCGTACCCATTGTACATGTGTGGCACAAGATACAAAGATGGCAGTAGGATGCTGGTGAGCGCAGCGAACTGCATCGCTCGCGCTTTTTTCTCGATTGATGCGGTTCCCCCGCGGAGAAGGCGGGCTCACCAGCATCCTACGCCGATATCGACTCCGGTTTCTCGGCGGCAGCGCCCGCCGGATTCATCCGGGGGAGCGAAAATACCGCCGAAGCCACCGCCTTCAGGCGGTGGAGCCTTCACTCCTCTGCCTTGCCTGTGGAACCGACTGTTCCAGGTGAGCGGCAGCATGATCTCAGACGATGTAGCTAAGGTTCGTGTTTTGACACATTCATGCGTGATTGATATGTTTTGATGTATGAGAACGACACTAAGAATAAACGACGAGCTTCTCAAGCAGGCGAAGAACCGCGTGGCCGATGAAGGGCGAACCTTGACGTCTCTGGTTGAAGACGGCTTGGCACTCGATCCTGGCTGAATCTAAGAAGGGCCCTAAGAAACCGGTGCAGTTGCCGGTATCTAAGGCATCCGGAGGAGTGATGCCGGGAGTTGACCTCAACAGGTCGTGAGAGTTGGAGTAGCTCATGAACAAGACATAATAGTTCCGGACGTCAACGTTCTCGTGCATACCTTCCGTTTCTGATTCTTCAGACCATAAAGTGTGGCGTACGAATGTCAGCAGGCTTTTAGGGACTGATGGTTCACCGCTGAGAGATAATGAAATGGATGCTATTGTTATGTTAAGAGAAAAGAAGGAAGAGATTATTAGAATAGCAGTACGTCACGGTGCTCGAAACGTCCGCGTTTTGGGTGGGTAGCCCGCGGAGAAGCCGACGAGGCCAGTGACATTGACCTGCTTGTCAGCTTCGATCCAGAAGCTAGCCTACTGCAGCACGCTGTCTTGATTCGAGAGCTGCGCGACTTCCTCGGTTGTTTCGTGGATGTTGTTGATGACGATGGACTTCGTCCGAGCATGAGTGACCGAGTGTTGGACGAGGCAGCTCCCTTATAAGATGCCGGCGCGAGATTACTCGACATATTGCAGGCAATAGAAGAAATTGAGGAATATGTAGCCTCGGGGCACGATGCCTAAGTTCAGAACAAGCTCACCGAGTTATGGATGATCCTCCATCGGCAGAGAATCGGGGAAGCTACCGCTCGCCTTTCCGACATGATTGGCGGCCGGTACCCCGACATCCCGCGGCAAGACATCGTTCCTATGAAAACGTCCTGTTACCGACCGGCAAGATGCCGGTCCTACTGACGTTTTCATGTTTCGCTGTAGCTTTATAGCTATGGGAGTTGGTATGAGGAATTTGCTGATACACGAATACTTTGGCGTAAGTTTGAAACGTGTGTGGATGACAGTAATCAATGACCTGCCGGTGCTCAAAACGTGCGTGGAGCGTATACTTGAAGGCCGGCAGGAGCCTTAGTGCCTAACGTGGCGACCTAAATCTACTTGATCGCCACAGGTCCATTGCCTCTCTCGAGAAAACGCTCGGCCGGATGATCCCATGGAAGAAATACGGGATCAGGAAACAAGGCCGGCAGACTATGTCGAAGAATTTCTAAAAAAAACTTAACACATCTTGACCGAGTAGGTTTATTATGGAGGGCATGAGAGCCGGCAGCGTCTTTCGCCGTTCTCAAAGCATTCTGCTGCCGGACCCACATCAAGTAGGAGAGCCCGTTGCGGAGGCAGAGAATGTCTCCGGCCTCCTGGCTACATTCTGGCCTAAGGGGTGTGAAAACCTGACCCCGACCACGATGAACGAGTTGTCGATCCCGGATGAAATCATTAGGAGTTTCAGGTGCGCTGTTGTAACGCACTTCAGGAAAACTGGAACCTCAATCTTCAACCCATGACGAAAGGAGAGACGATGATTCGGCACGAGAAGGTTTCAGCGATTCACGATCGAAGGAAAGGAGGGGCCTATGATCTCTCTCAATGTGAACGGTAAGGTTCATGAATTGGATGTTCCCGGTGACATGCCTTTGCTTTGGGCACTCCGGGATCATCTGAATCTCAAGGGTACAAAGTACGGCTGCGGCATTGGAGAATGCGGCAATTGTACGGTTCATGTCGACGGCGAAGCTCTGCGCTCGTGCCAGGTCACCGTTGACGAGGTCCAGCGCAAGAAGATCACAACGATTGAAGGGCTTCCGGAAAATCATCCTGTGAAACAGGCGTGGATTAAGGAGCAAGTCCCCCAATGCGGTTACTGCCAACCGGGGATGATTATGCAGGTCGCGGCTCATCTATCCGGCAAGCCGACTCCTGACGCCGATCAAGTCATCAGTAAGATGGATGATGTCATCTGCCGGTGCGGAACCTATCCCTACATCAAACAAGGCATCAAGACGGCCATTCAGATCATGAAAAAGGAGGGCAAGACATGAAAAATACCTCCATTTCCAGACGTGGTTTTTTGAAGGGTTCCCTGGCCGTTGCCGGCTTGACGGTCGCTGTTTCCGTCAGCCCCTTCGGGTACAAACTCCTCAATGCCTCAGAAAACAAACCGGGAGAGATCCCTGGGTTCAGCCCCAATGCCTGGTTCACTATTACCCCGGATAACAAGGTCGCCATTTTCGTCGGCAATTCCGAGATGGGGCAGGGCGTGCTGACTTCTCTTCCCATGCTGGTTGCGGATGAGCTTGGGGCGGACTGGAAACAGGTTCAGGTGCATCAGGCTCCAGCCCAAGATGCATACAAGAGCCCCATTCTGGGTGCCCAGATTACAGTGGCAAGCGCCAGCGTGAGGGGATTTTATGAACCTTTGAGAAAGGCGGGCGCAGCGGGCCGGAGTATGCTCATTAAAGCTGCAGCCTCGACCTGGAAAGTCCCCGAAAAGGAATGCCATGCAGCGTCGGGCACAGTGAAGCACCAGAAGAGCGGCCGGTCCTTGACCTATGGGCAACTTTGTCTGGAAGCGGCGAAACTGCAGGTTCCCAAGGATCCGCCGCTCAAGAATGAAAGCGAATTTACGTATATTGGCAAACCAATGCCCAGGGTGGATGTGACGGACAAGGTCAACGGGAAAGCAACCTATGGCATTGATGTGACGGTCAAGGATTTGCACTATGCGGTTATCGCGCGGCCTCCCGCCTATGGTGCCAAACCGATTTCCTATGATGAGAAAGCGGCGCAGAAGATCAAAGGGGTGCTAAAAGTCATGCCGATCCCTATGGGGATCGCTGTCTGTGCAGATTCGATGGGAGCGGCCCTCAAAGGACGGGATGCCCTTAATGTGAAATGGGACAAAGGCGCTCTTCCGCAGATGGACAACAATTATGTTGAAAAATCGCTTTTGGAGGATCTGAACAAACCGGGGGCTTCGGCTGTGAAGACAGGCGACGCGAAGAAGGCAATCAGTGGAGCCGATAAGAAGATCCAGGCCACTTATTACGTCCCGTGTATCGCCCATGCCACCATGGAGCCGATGAATTGCACAGCTTCCGTAACTAAGGACCTGTGTGAGATATGGGCGCCTATTCAGGCCCAAGTGGCTGCTTTGGCGGTTGGGTCACAAATCAGCGGACTTCCCATGGAGAAGATCCGCGTGAACACTACCTTCTTGGGAGGCGGTTTGGGGAGACGGGGCAAACCGGATTTTGTCGTTGAAGCAGTCATCCTTTCAAAAGCACTTGGGAAACCGGTCAAAGTCCTATGGACGAGAGAAGAAGACATCAAGTACGATGCCTTTCGTCCCCCGACGTCTCACCGGATCGAGGCCGGCCTCGATGCCCAAGGCCGGTTGGTCGGATGGTCTCACAAGGTCGTGTGTCCATCTCTTTTGAAAGACATCGAACCAAAGGCAATAAAGAACGGGATCGATTTCTTTTGCCTGTGGGGCCTTGCAGATGCCCCGGGCTCTCCCATGTGGAATAACAAAATCCAGTATGAAATACCCAATTTCGACGTGGAGCTTCTTATCTCCAATTTGCCTATGCCCGTTGCTCCTTGGCGTTCGGTCCAGAACGGTCCCAATGGCTTTATCATTGAATCTTTCGTTGATGAATTGGCACATGCGGCAGGAAAAGACCCTCTGGAGTTTCGCCTTCAAATCCTAAAGAACAATATGCGAGCCAGCAGGGTGTTGCAGACGGTGGCTGAAAAGGCAGGTTGGGGTAAACCAATCCCCAAAGGTCAAGCCCGTGGCATTGCTCAATATGCGTGTTTTGGGAGCTACACCGCCACGGTGGCGGACATCTCGGTTGACAACAAAGATGGCAAGATCAAGGTACATAGGATTGTTACCGCTATTGATTGCGGTCCCACGGTGAATCCGGGGCCTATCGTCGAACAAATGGCAGGTGGCATTAATATGGCCCTGAGCACAGTTCTGAAAGAGGAGATACAGTTTGCAAACGGCGGGGTGAAATCGGCCAACTTCGACGACTATGATGTAATTCGGATGAGCGAAGTGCCTGAGATAGAGGTCCACATCGTCAAGAGCAGCGAGAAGATTGGAGGCGTAGGAGAGTTGGGCGTTCCTGCAACGGCACCTGCCGTGGCCAATGCCTTCTTCAAGGCCACCGGTGTTCGTATAAGGCGTCTACCTCTTAGCTCGGCGAATGTTTTAAATGCCCTGAAGAAATCGTAAGAATACGACATGTTTGGTAGTGTCCCTAACTGGGACACTACCAAAAAGTGTTACTGAGTCTGTTTTTCCGAGAAGTTCACAAATTCCTCGACGCATGGATTGTCGGCTTTCCGATTCCAGTAATAAAGAAACCTCGTGGATATGGGGTATAGCGACTCCTTGGTAACCCCGCCTGACATTGGATACGGCACTGAATGTTCGTCTTTCTTCAAGCTCACCATCTTTACCCCGCCTTCTCCCATTTTATCAAAGAAAGTAGTTGACGTCGGAATATATCCTATAGCAAAGGATTTGCCGCAGACCCTGAGAGTCATGTTGTAGTTGCTCATCACCACACTGTCTCTTGCGTAAGGGGCTCCTTTCAGCACCTTCTCCTGGAAAAGCACTCCCACGCCCGACTCGGGAACCGCCCTCCTCGTAACTTTTATGGGTTCATTTGGTCCGCCCACCTGTCTCCAGTTTTTGTATTCCCCTTTGAATACCTTTGCTAGTTGCTCGAGTGTCAGCTCCTTGACGCTATTCTTGTCGTTTGTAATGATAGCTAGTTCCACCTGCCCCATGTATTTGGAAACGATAACCAATCCTTTCTGCAAGGCCTGCTTGGCTTCATCGGCCGTTATCTCTCTAGAGGCCACGACTAAGTCCGCCTCCCCGTTAAATAGCATTTTGAAGCCTTGGCCGGTGGTTGCCCCGATTACGGTAATGGAGCAGTTTGGCCCTTTCTCGGCGTACGACTCAGCATAGGTTTGCGCTATGTTGGCAAGCGCGCCTGCCCCACAAACTCTCACTGCCCTTTTGGGCTGGGCTGTCGCAGCAGAAACGGAGGCCAGCCAGAGAAGTGACACCATAGCAGCCGAAAGGATGATGTTTGACCCGGTTCTTCTCATAGGCGGTTCCCTTCGTGAAAGTGTTATTCTTTACGGAGGAAGCGGAACTCCCCCCGATCAGTTTCTATTAAAATGCTGTTAAGAGTCAAATTGAATTTGATTAGTCTTCGTAGCGCGGCCTCAAAGTTGTAATTGAACAAGTTGTGATATCTCCTCTATTTTGGAACTTATTCAGATCTATACCCTGAAAGCCCGCTTGACAAGAGGCTTCTTTTCCCTCGAGGAATCGTCACCTCCCCTTACAAGTGCCGACCTGTAGCGACTGCTGCGGTTGGATTTGCCTCTGAGTGCGATTATTGCTATAATATTGGCATCTAGTAAAATTTGGTGGAGGTATTTTCGATGAAAGCCAGCACGGCAACTGTCATGGTCGTGGCGCTCATATTTTTAATCACTTCCTTTGCCTTAGCGGATGGGGTTTCCAGCTTAACAAAAAAAGGCCGCATAGTGACGACGTACAATTCCAGAGAAAGGTGCCAGGTAATTTGCAAGGGTCCAACACCTTTCTTGGAAAGGATCGAAAATGCGCTAGCTTACACACTGGACATTCCTCTTGCGATATTGAGCCCCATCACATGCCCGGTTGTGTCCCCGCTGCTCGACAAAATCGACCCTGTGGAAAACAGAAGTTATGCTCGTACCCCCCGAAAAAGGTGACCCTTACGGTCCGGTCCATCCTGCAGACGTCCTCTCCAGGGGGGAGAGATGTCGGATCTTCTACAGTAGAGTAGTAGATTTGGCTGTGGCACGAAGCCTGCTAAGTCCGGATCCTAATACCGAAATCGGTCATTTTGCTTTCTCTCCTCACTACTATCAGGGTAAAAAAGCTGAACTGGCGCTACAGCGGACTCTTCGTGAATTCGAGAAAAAATACCCGGAAATGGCTGTTGAACGCAGGACGAAGAAAGACCAAATATTTCTCGGCGCTGTGGGGAGCTACCTCAGTTCGGACAGCGCCGAAAAGGCGGAAGAACTAATCCTTGTTGGGGCGACTTACTGCGTCTGGCCCGTAGGAACCTCCTTTGCACTGACCTACCCCTGGGACTTGAATGGAAAGGAGCGCCCCGTGAGGTTCCGAAAAGATCTGAACGACTTCATGAAGCGTAGGATTATAGCCATCCTCCGTAAAGCGGGCAAACTTGGTCATAGCGATCTATTCGGAATATGGTGACGCGTGACTGTTACTCGATTTCCTAAATACGGCGCCTCATTTCCGGGCAATGTTGTGAGTGCGTGCAGTCCTATCCGACGCCGTCACCCCAGACTCATGCACGGGGTCCGGTCCTTCCCCCGTTCGCGGGACCGCGTGCACGGCAATGGCGGCAATGGTGCAAGAATACAAGACTGGATTTAGGCATCAGAGTACTTGAATAAACGGAGTTCCTAAATTCATTTCAGGCGAAAGCATTTCTCACCTGGAACTTCACCCTTAAGGCGGAACTCAAGCTCCTTGGGGGGCACGTCAAGCGGCGGACCCACGATCTCCCATTCTTTCGACTTCTCATTCCACATATACTGTTGCGAAGAGATTTTTTTCTTTGTTTGACGGTAGATATTGAGCCACCAGCCTCTATCCAGTTTGGAGTAGCATGTCTTGAAGTGTATGACATTAGGTATCTCTTTAGCGAACTTACGCGCCGATTCATTCACTTCATCTTTCAAACGTAGGTCTGTTTCGGCCTCAGAAATCTTTTCTCGACCCGGGGGAGCAGGAGGAGTATAGGCCGGAGCGGAATTTGAAGGGGTCTGGCCCGCCTCTTTGCCGGCCGATTTTGGTGCCGGCGCGGTTTTTGCCTGTCCCGTCATGCGCTTGGGGGCGGGTGGATTTTGCGGTTCAGCGGGGCCTTTAACTGATTCAAGACCAGGCACGCATCCCAGCAAGAGTAATGCAGCTAAAATGAGAGTTGCGGCCAGAAGGCTTAAAGCGGCTTTCATGAATTCATTCCGTTTTTGGACACCTAGTAAGCCTACACTGCGCACAATATCATCAACCGGTCGATATTACAAGGTCATACAGGCAACATGTTGTCGAAATCATTTAAAACCCTGGGGGTAGGTTCTGCCTTAGAGCCCCTGATATACGAAGCATCCGATCGGATAGATTCTCTCCGTAATCCCTCAATTATGGGCGGCAGAATTGTCATCGCCGGCCCCGCGGGACGAGGGACGAAGCAATCTTTTCCTTTAACCGTTTATATTGCTCCGTCATTTTACTCCTGGCGCAGACGGAAACCATAAGATTCCCCTCGTAAGTGAGTTTACACTTCTCTCTGAAGAATCCGACTGAGATATGTTATAAAATTCAACCATGGCAAAAGGTAATCCAAGAAAAGTCGTGGCGTTGGTAGGACGACCCAACGTTGGGAAATCCACGATGTTCAATAGGCTGTTGAAGAGTAGGAAAGCTCTGGTGGAGGATGTGCCCGGGCTGACCCGGGACCGCAACTATGCCGAAGTGACGCTCGCAAACAAACCATTTATCATTGTGGATACCGGCGGGTTCGAACCGACAAGCACCGATATTGTGCTCTCACAGATGAGGACTCAAACTGTCGTGGCCATCGAACAGGCAGACGTGATAATTTACCTTGGCGATGGAAAGGTCGGGGTCACGCCCTCGGATCACGAAATAGTCCGTGCCCTTCAACGGACCGACAAGAAGGTTTTATACGCGGTCAACAAGATTGATTCGGAGAAGCAGGAAGATTTCGCTGTGGACTTTTATACACTAGGGGTAAAAGAAATCTTTCCTGTCAGTGCCTCGACCGGATATGGAATGAGCGATTTCGTTGACAGTCTCTTGGAAGAGATCCCCGAGAAAGAGACATCCTCGGGGGATGCGGAATCTACAACGGAACCGACTGTTAAAGTAGCGGTGGTGGGCAGGCCCAACGTCGGCAAATCTACCTTGATAAATCTCTTGCTGGGGGAAGAAAGATTGGTGGCAAACCCGGAGCCGGGCACCACAAGAGATGCAATCGACACTACAGTGCGCCATTACGGCAAGGAATATCTTTTCATCGACACCGCCGGCATAAGGAGACGTTCCCGCATCGTGGATCGTGTTGAAAAGTACAGCGTCATCAAGGCATTCAGAAGCATAGATCGAGCTGAAATTGTTCTCGTAATGCTGGATTCGAGAGAAGGAGTAACCGAACAAGATGCCCGAATTGCCGGATATGCCTTCGAGAAAGGGAGAGGGGTAATACTGGTGCTCAACAAATGGGATCTTATTCCGAAAGACAGTACTACCGTCGACAAATTCATCGCTCATGTTAGGGATTCTCTGAAGTATCTGCAATATGCGCCTATAATTACCATCTCGGCATTAGAGGGGACCAGGGCGGTCAAACTCTTCAACTTGATTAACGATATTGAGACAAAGTTCCGCACGAGGATAAACACCGCGGAGTTGAACAAATTTCTGGAAGTAACATTGCCCTCTCACCCTCCCGGAATGCACCGCAAAGGCAAACGGATCAAAATCTACTATATGACGCAGGTGCGGGTCGCGCCTCCGACGTTTACTCTCTTTTGTAATTATCCCGAGTCCATTCATTTTTCTTATAAGCGATTCCTGGAAAACCGTTTGCGAGAGACTTTCGACTTTGACGGCTCGCCACTGCGTCTGGTGTTCAAGAAACGACTGGGAAAATCGTTGGATCAAGCCCGGGCCCATAAGAGGGCTTCGGGGTAACCCGCTTGGAACGGAATACAGTTCAAGCCGGCTGACTTGCGAATTCTGGAGAGAATGCCGAAATATTTGATGTGAGCATTCAGGAGTACGATTACCGCCAGTTGCGTCATCGATTCGCAGGCCGGAACATTTTGGGACAAATAACCGTGCAACATGAACAGAAAGTAAAAAGCATGTCACAGCCGCTTGTGGGTCCGGGCGGCAAGCCGATAGTGCGATTCGGCGAGATTCAGGACCTCGTCAAATCTTATTACCCGGATGCCGATCTGGACCTGATTCGAGCGGCCTACGTCTATTCCGCGCAAGTTCACGTCGGCCAAAAGCGAATATCCGGCGAGCCCTACCTTGTGCACCCTGTGGCCGTGGCAAGCATCCTTGCTCAAATGAAGCTGGACGAAGCCTCGGTTGCAACCGGTCTTTTGCACGATACAGTGGAGGACACACTTACCACCATTGAGGACCTGGAGCGCTTCTTCGGCAAAGAGATCGCTACCCTGGTCGATGGCGTGACAAAAATAAGCAAGATCGAGTTTCAGTCAAAGGAAGAGCGGCAGGCCGAAAATTTCCGCAAAATGATTCTTGCTATGAGCCGCGACATCAGGGTGCTTTTAGTCAAACTGGCTGATCGGCTTCATAATATGCGTACGCTTGATCCCATGCCAATCGAGGCTCGGAAGAGAATCGCGGGGAAACAATGGAGATCTACGCTCCTTTGGCCGCGAGGCTGGGCATATATTGGATGCGGACGGAACTCGAGGACCTCGCATTTAGATACCTTGAACCCGAGCGGTACAACTATATAAAGACTCGCCTTGACGAAACAATAAAGCAAACCGAAGAATACGTTAACAATGTTCTGAGAATCATTCGTGAGAAATTGGCGCAATATAACATAAAGGCCGAGACAAAAGGTCGCTACAAAGAGATTTATAGCGTCCATCATAAGATGCAGTCCCAGAATCTCGAATTCGATCAGGTTCACGACCTTACCGTGTTCCGTATCATCTTGACCAATGTCAGCGAGTGCTATGCCGTTCTGGGCCTAATTCATTCTTTGTGGCGACCTGTGGCCGGCCGGTTCAAAGACTACGTAGCCATGCCCAAGAGCAATGGCTACCAATCTCTCCATACTACGGTCATTGGGCCGCAAGGGGCACGTATAGAAATACAGATACGGACCTATGAGATGGATCTTATCGCTGAAGAAGGGATTGCAGCCCACTGGTCGTACAAAGAGGGAAAGGTTGTTGATGCTGAAGATGCCAAGGTTATTACTTGGTTGCGCCAGATGATGGAGTGGCAGCAGGACCTGGACGATCCCAGAGAGTTCTTCGAGAACGTGCGGGTGGATCTTTATCCGGATGAGGTCTACGTCTTTACCCCTAAAGGAGAAGTGAAAGAATTCCCCAAAGGGGCCACCCCCTTGGATTTTGCTTACTCCATCCACACTGAAGTGGGGCATAGGTGTGTGGGGGCCCGTGTCAACGGGAAGATGGTCTCGCTGAAGTATCAATTGAACACCGGAGACAGCGTCGAGATAGTCACGTCGGTGCACCAGAAGCCCAGCAAAGACTGGCTCAAGTATGTGAAGACGGGGCGGGCCAGAACCAAGATCCGCCATTTTGTTCTCGCGGAGGAACGGGAGCGCGCGATCGAGATGGGGAAAGACAGCGTGGATCGCGAACTCCGCAAGTGGCGCATCGACTTGAATCGGGCCGAAAAAGAAGGCCAAATCCTTGAGGTCGCACATGAGTTCAGCTTCAAGGGCGACGAGGATCTCTATGCTGCCATTGGGTACGGCCGACTCTCCCCCAAGGTGGTCATTACAAAGTTAGTGCCGCCCCAGGAGCGGGAAAAGGCCAAAGCTGCCCTCACCGAAGAAAAACAGGTCAAAAGGGAAACGCGGCGCGACAAAAAGCGGCGTGAGGGTCCAGGGATTGGCCGATGTGATGGTCAACTTTGCGAAGTGCTGCAATCCGCTGCCGGGCGACTCTATCTTGGGATTCATTACCCGAGGCCGAGGGGTGACCATACATAAAGAAGACTGTATAAACCTTCAGACTACCGATTCGAAGAGGATTGTTGATGTGAGCTGGGACGAAAATCAATCCTTCAGCCGGATCGTGAGGCTGGGCATCGAAACTGAAAACAGGACCGGCATGCTCGCTACCATAAGTGGTGTATTTTCGTCGAACGATTCGGATATTGTCCAGGCCAATGTTAAGACGCTTAGTGACCATCATGCGCAGGGGATCTTCATGGTTTCCGTCCGGAATTTGGAGCACTTAACACGTATCATGAACGCGCTGCGAACCGTCAAGGGGGTGGAAAAGGTCGAACGCCTGGGAATTGTGTGACCGGGCCGATGACCGTCATTGTCATTGCCTAGGTTTTGGTCCGCTCGCCGGGCCGGCCTTGCAAATGCAGGAGTTGCCGTTTTGAACCCGTTTCTGAAAACCGCCACGCCCTGAGCCCAACAGCGACCGCTGCAAAGCGATACAGACAAACTTGAAAGAGCTTCAGTAAGGCGGAGGGCAAACCATGATTGAGCCACACGAGGGCCAGGTAATCATCTACCGCGACGGAGCCCTCAAGCTTCAGGTCCGACTCGATGCTCAGACGGTGTGGCTTACTCAGGCTGGCATGGCCGAGTTGTTTCAGACCTCGCCGCAAAACATAACTATTCATATTAAGAGCATTTATGCGGACCGAGAACAGGATGAGACAGCAACTTGTAAAGATTACTTACAAGTTCGCACCAGAGACGCATCATCTATGACAAGGCCCGTATGGTGGACTTCGAGGAGCCGGATAACAACGACTGGCTGGCGGTCAACCAGTTCACGGTTGTTGAAGGCCAGCACAGCCGCCGAGCAGACATCGTCGTCTTTCTCAACGGTCTGCCTCTGGCTGTCATCGAACTCAAGAATCCGGCCGATGAGAATGCTACTATCTGGACGGCGTTCAACCAACTCGAGACCTACAAGTAACAAATCCAATCGCTATTCTCCTTCAATGAACTGCTGGTTGTTTCTGACGGGTTGGAGGCTCGTATCGGGTCAGTGACAGCAGGCCAGGAGTGGTTCCTGCCTTGGTGTACCATTGAGGGCGAAGAATCGGCTCCCGCTTCAATGCCACAATTGGAGGTGCTTCTCAGAGGAGTCTTTGAGAAGAAGCGACTACTGAATTTCCTTCGCCATTTCATTGTCTTTGAAGAAGAAAAAGGGAGAGGACTGGTCAAGAAGCTCGCAGGATATCACCAGTTCCATGCTGTAGGACAGGCGGTCAAGGAGACCTTCAGCTTCACAAGATCCTTCTTCTTCTGTAGCCAGTCTCTTCCCCCCCTCAATGACTTGGCATAGGGGATAGGGCTGTCCGAAAGGATTCCTGCTAAGTCGGCGAGAGGTTTCTTCAGGCCTTTCCAGAGTCGTTGATCAGTGCCCAGCACAGCTTCTAGTTGATCGAAGAATTGTCTGAGCAAGTCTTCATGACCAGAGAACCACCAGGGATTGAACCGAACGACAGTCGGCTGATCCATCACGGGCATGTAGTATAGGTAGTGAGTGATAAAATTGATCAAGGTCGTCTTGCCGGTACCCCATGGACCATGAATGCCCAGAACTAGACCCTCTGTAGGGGTCATTCGGTAAATGGCTTCTGCAACAGACTTTGCGAACGGAGCATATCCGAAACGATCCCGGGATTCAGGATGTGTCGCAGCCTTGTCGCTGAAAAGCATGTGGAATCTCGGCGTAGGCATATATCACACCACATGGTCGGTTCGGGTCCCCGAAGGGAAGATGAACCTCAGGTAGCGAACTCCTGCGTAAGCGGAGGCTCAATCATTCGGGTTCTTGATCATGCGCATGCCCGAAGTTCTGTGTCAGCGGTCTGGAGAGATGTGATACACTCTCAGCATCTCATCCCCATAATGGTTGATCACTTTCACAGCAATCTTGCCTGTCTGCGGTCGCTTGAAGGGGCGGCTCTTGGTTCGGTAGAGCTGATCCCAGGCGTCTTCGTTGATTTCTGCTTTGAGTGCTTTAGAGAGTTTTTCGTATGGTCGGTCAGCGCCGGTAAAATAAGCATGGCGCACAAAGAAGCTCTCACCGTTGTAGTTCGTGTCGATGAACCAGCAGGCGATGTCGTCAGTAATCCCTTCCTCGGAGAAGCGGAAATGACGAGCGGGTTCCTTGTAAGGAGAGTTGATTACGGGATTTTCAATGATTACCTGTTTCACCCTTTGATCCTTTCCGCAATCAGTGCGGCCGGAAAAAATTACACCAGCACAGGTTTCTAAGACCAGGAAAATCCTCGTGCGCTAAAGGTTTTCAGGCTGCTCGGGTGGGTTCCTCATCAAATCCCGGGAGTGAATCAGAACTAATTGCTATTGTTCTGACCTAATGTTCTCAAATGGTTCCAGGCGGATATCAGGAGATCCATAAAATCCTCGCACTCTGAATGTGGTTGTAAGTATCTTTCCGTCCTTGGTCAGGAGATTGCCGAATAGTCCGGAAACAATTGTGTCCAAGCCGACCAGAGGGGATACATGGACTTTGAAATCTACGCGTTTCTGGTTGCCGAAATACATTCCGGAAGCATTTATTCTCGCGGCATCAGATGCCAACTTTAGGTCTTTGACCCTCCATTTGTCGTCAAAGACCGCCATTGTCCAGGTCAGGCGATAAAAAGGGAGCCCTTCCGACATTATGTCGGGAAACCTTCCCCGCACAATGGAACCGAGGTTAACTACTGAAAATAGCTTCGAAAGAATTTCGAAGCGGTGTATGACTCCGTCATGAACGCGTACCTCAACATTCCCGACTTTGTACACTCCTCCATTTTCCCTTTTCGGACCCGTCTTCCACTCTAAGTGGCCTTCTGTCAGGACTTTGCCTTCTAATTGGGCTTTGTCGGGGTCGAAGAGCATCATTCTCTCCATTTTCAGGTGATCTCCCTGAAAATCCAGAGTAAGAGGCTTCGATGTGTTTGCCCTGACGTCAAACAAAGCGCTGCCTCGGAGGGTCCCATCGGCAAAATTCATTTGCCATGCCGGGGCCCTTATCAATCCTCCCCTCCCTACAAGATTGGTCTTGAAATCCGAAAAAGTCCTCCACTCCGTCTTCCCTTTAGCTATTTTGAGAGTTCCGATTCCTCTGCTTCGAGCTAGAAACCTGATTAGGAGGTTGGTGCGAATCCATTCACTCCAAGTGACATTGCTGACATAAGCGGGAGGCTCTGTAAAATCAGTTGTATCCATGAAGGAGAAATCCAGGACGATCTCGAGCTTGGGATTATAAATGTCCGAGATCGAGGCCGTGCCGGACGCTAGTGAGCTGCCGACCCTTGCTCTTTCCATATTGAGGTCAACGGATTTTCCTCGCCAGCGAACGGTGCCGGTTAGACCCTCCAAGCGCTTATGCATTCCCATGAGACGAAGCGATACATGATTCAGCGCCAAGTTTGCGTCAACGGACAGGTCTCGGCACCTCTTCGGTCCAAGCCGAATGACCGCATCCCCATCTATTCGCCCCCCTGGCTGAAATTCGAGAGTTGGATCCAGAATCGGGACAAGAGTGCCGGTCGGTACCCCCTTTGGGGGCAGATTTATCGACGCGACAATCTTTCCCTGATTATCAAAGGTGGCCTTGGCTGAAATCCGGCTTGCCGGGAGGATCAAATAAGCTTCTTCTATCTTGACTCCTGCCTTATCTCTGAAGCCCGAAGCCTCCACAAGGAGAGGGACTCCAGGCTTTTTCTTGATGATCGGGGCAATACGCAAACCATTGCCCTTAAAATCCAAGCGCGTGGAAAAATTCATCGCCGAAGGGCTGCCGGTTAGTTTCATGGATAGCGGTATATGGTTGGATACCACCCAACCGGTGGGCATCAAATTCAGTTTCTTCAGGTCGTTGGGAGCCATCTTCAGTTGGCCTGAAACATCCATTTTCCCGGGAAAGATCTCTCCGCTCACTTCGGTTGCGCTCTCGCCGATCGTGCCTTTGACAGCCGAAAAGGTCACACCCGACGTGCGAAATCGCAAAGTGCCGTTGATTTTCTTAATCGGGAGCGGGAGTCCGGAAAACCGGCACTGAAAATCGTCCAGCACCACGCGTCCCTTCATATTCGGATGACTCAGATTGCCTTTTAGATCCAGAGTGACCGCCACACCTCCCTGCGGTTCGGTAATCCATTCTGACCACGGCTCAAGGTGGCGGGAAATCAATTTATTTTCGATAATCGGTCTCAAATCCTCAGCGCGGGCCGATAATGTGATGAACAAATCGCTCGTAGG
The DNA here is from genome assembly GCA_963789265.1 of uncultured delta proteobacterium. Classification (GTDB taxonomy): domain Bacteria; phylum Desulfobacterota; class Desulfomonilia; order Desulfomonilales; family Desulfomonilaceae; genus CAWBBA01. The sequence continues at coordinate 871,180 of CAWBKB010000003.1, forward strand.
CGAGGTCCTCAAATTCGTTATCCAGCCGTTCAGTACCGATGGGGGAACTACCGACGGTCAGGCTGACTCCTTTGAACAGCATTTCATTCGCGTTAAGCCTCATTCGGCCCGTGGCGCCCCACACGGGTACGCCAATTACGGGTACGAAGCCGGATATGTTGTCCAAATAAGCGTCAACCGTGAGCGAACCCCCCCAGTTTCGCTCTCTGAAGAGATCCGACACCCTGCCGGTCCAAGCACCCCCGGTTACCAGCAGATGCCCTTTGAGACCGGCTGCGACAAGCCGTTCCCGATCTTCCTTGCGCATCAGGTTTAAAGGAATAAACGGAAAGAATTTCTGCAGGTCCAAGTCAGCCTTTCTCAGGGCTATACCGAGGGCTGGATCGGTTGTGGATAATCCGCCTATCGTAGCTCGGCCGGATAAGCTGAGGCCGGGAAGCATCGCTTCAGAGACGTCAATATGCAGATTGTCGTTAAGCCGCTTCAAACTGAACTTGAGAGCGGCTTTAGCAACCGGCGCTTTGCCCCGAAAGGTGCGTCCCGGGAGCAAAACAGCCTGATACAGCGCCAAGTTACCTTTGACCTTGAAGGCCGGTGTTCGACCCGTAATCTCGGCAGTTCCGCTCAGGATGCCCGCCGAAAATGGAAGATCGTACCGGGTATATGCCGCGAGCGCGCAGAAAGGAAGTATAGGACAAGCCGACATCCGCACCCGAACATGGCCGCGCCACTCCCCCCCCTTAAATGGCGTCGAGTCTACGCGGCCCGAGACGTCAAAGAGGCCGGCCCTTTCACCTGAAGTGGCGATCCCCTTAATAGCTAAGTCCTCAGCGCCTCTAATAGTAAGATTCCGAACACTCAGTTGAATTTTCGAGAACAAGACCTTCTCGACATACCGATTGCCCAGAGAATTTCCCAGAACCACGCGGCCTTGAAGCAACTCAAGTCGGCGTATAACCGGATAGAGCCGGAAGGCCGGGGCGTGCCAATCCGAAATGGTAAGCGCAGACGCGCCTTGCCTGATCTCAGGAAGAAAGATCGTCGACTGGAAAAGCTCCAGTCTGTTAATTTGCAGGGATCCGGAGAGAAAAGGGAGTGCACTAATTTCAATCACTACTTTCGGAACATTAAGCAGCAGCGGAGCGCCAGGCATCTCACGGACCTTGAGGTCGTTCAACGAAATCCTTGCTCGTTCCAGAGACAGCCAGGACAACTTTGCTGAGGAAAATGAAATACTTTTGTCAATTGAGCGCCCCAGCCGGTGAACGGCTATGCTTGCAACGGCATCGCCCGAAAGTCCCACCCTGATGAAAACCAAGATTCCTGCGCATAGGAAGACGAAGCCCATGACAAGCAACAGAAGTGCTGCCATGATACGCCTTCGCAAGGTCGGCCGAGTCGCAACAGTTGAGGAGAGGTTTTCGCCCATTGAAGAATGCACGGGGTCAGTCCGGTTAGCCGGTGTCAAGTTTTCGGCAATTTGGGGAGAAGACAATGGAACAAGAATAGGCAATCACGCATCCGACACGCTCTTCCTCATTCTAATACACCTATTGCCGAATCCTTGATCCCATTTGCGGGAACGTCCCAGGGCCTCGTCGGGGCACTCCATACGTCAAAAGAAGCCTTTGTCCCGACGCCGGGCCACCATAGGTCGCTCCTTCAATCTCGATTTGTGTTTCCACGAGAATGATGAGGAAACACCTATTGAAGTGAGCTTTCCGGATCCCTTAAACGCGAATCAAGGAGGCTCCAGCCTCACTTCTCGCGGCGGGTTTGTTTCTTGAGCCGTGATATTTTCCTTCTAAGTATATCCAAGCGAGAACTCGCTGCCCCCTGGGCCCTTTCCTCACCCTTCACCTTTTTGAGTTCGGATATCTTGGCCTTTATGTCGCGCACGCCTGTGGCTTTTTTCTGCGGTGGCTCTTCGATGCCCTTTGCCTTTCTCAAGACTGAGAGCAACTCTTCTTTATTCATACCATGAACGCCTTGAACATCAGGGACTTTCAATGCCTCTTCACGCAATTCCTTAATAGTCCATCGTTCCAATGGCTTTTCTTTCTTCTCTTTCTGTTCCTTTTTCTTTCCAGCCATTTATCCTCCTGTCCGCGCAAGTCGTTTGTCTAGCGAGACGAATTATGATCGAGAACATGCAGAAATTCAACCGCTTTTTCTAGCACGGGAATGCTGATATGTCTACGGCCGGGGGCAGAATCGGTCATGTAGTCGATTGTCCAGGTCGGGCCGGAGAGAACTCAGCACTGTCCAGCTATTCATGGAGCTAAGCGATCTCCTTCGGATCAACGCCTTCTTTTCGGCTTCGAATGTCGTGGTAAAATACCACCAGAGACGCCGCGCCGAAGAGCCCCCCGATGAGTCCCCCGATACTGCTCAACAACTGCTGCAGTACGTTTCCGACAATCCGAGATTCAGGCATCAGCGACGCAATTATTGCAGCCGGCACTTGGAAAATGAGGGTAACGGCAGCGCTTATGAGCACAAACAGAATCAGCAGAAGCGCCAGTCTTGACAGGTATCTTCGAGGCCATGCTGCGGCTGCTTTTCCCGTTAACAGATGCCAGCTTCTTTCCAGTGCACTTATATAAGCTGTATCCTCGATGATGACGACTATGTCGGAGAGTAACAACTTCGCAATGACGTACAGCCACAGCCCCGCCAGCATGGGCCAAGTTATCGCGGACCACCAGCCGGAATGGGTGAATTGACGGAAAATGAAGAACAGGGCCGCGCCCAACAGCATAGCCAGCAGTAGTGCCGCGCAGGTCACGACAGCGAAAAGAATAGAAGTTAGAATGTACCTACCCAGCCTCGCCAGTGCAAAACGATAAGCGTCCCCCACACGAAACTCCCGACCGTTGTGAACCGATGAAACCGCATGAATCAGCGCGCCCTGGGAAAGGAAGAACACCGCTACCACCACCACGACCACCGACGGGATTACCGTGATTCCAGTCGTGATCAAGACCCACGAAGGTATGCTGCTGAAGGTTCCCCAGGTTAGACCCGCAACCGCCACGATTATAGCTATAGTTAGACAGAGACTTGCCATAGCGAGGTACGGGATGCCGACTATTGCCAACAACTTCCAAAAATGGGACCGACAAATCTGAAACGTTCGATCAATGATGCCGCCGAGCGATAAAGGTTGAATCGAGATCCCTTCCTCGCCGGGAGGGCCTGCACCGCCAGTTCCACCCTGAGCCTGGCGATGAGAAAGCTGTTCGCCTTCTGATCGCGCCGGCATGACCGGGGGAGCGATTACGTCGTAAGAACTTCTGCCAGGCTCATCCGGCTCTGATGACCGTTCTTCTTCGAGAAGCTTGGTCCCAGGTAAAACTTGGGTTTCGGCAAGGTCTATCGGAGCAGCCTCGGGAAGCGGTGGAGATACTTCGAGAGTAGCTCCCAGCTTTTCCATGAGCCGAACCAACCGTCCCGCGTTCTTGGCGCTGGCTCGCCGTGTCAAAGTCCACGGCAGCGATTCCATCCGTTTAACGGCTTTCTCCACTGGGAGGTTCGTTGTGATGCGAGAGAGCGTCAGGGCCACCTTTCTTTTACTTTCGTCATCCTTGACGCTTACCAGCACCAGAGTATGAAGAGGTTCGGAAGCTTCCGCGGCCATCAGATCTCCTTTCGTCTCATTCGTTGGGCGGGCGATTCCGATTTTTCATAGACAGCTTCACTGCCGGCTGGGCGTGATTCGGCAGAAAATTTATAGGCGGAGGGCTCTTCGAACTCCGGTTCCATAATTACAGTGGTCCGTGCTGCAAGATCGCCCAGGCGTCGGTTGCGTGAATCTATGAACATAATCACGAGTCCCAAGGGATATATCTGACCCAAAATGTCAATTGATCGGAAGACGTTGCGAATCAGGGCATGAACAAAAGAAATGGGGCCACCGTCTTGTCTCACGACCCGGATCCGTTGAGATATCTTCCCGGGCGTTGCACCGTTCCACAGATATTCGAACGCGACAAAATAACCCGTAGTTATTATCTCAATTCCGATAATTACGGAAACGATCGGCCACCAGCCGAAGGAATTCTCAAGTTCAGGGAAGAAGTCCAAAATCGATGCAGGTTTCCCGGTGAAGATGAATACGAGACCTGTTATAAAAAGTAGATCCAAAACTACGCCGATCTGGATCAGTATATCGATGAGATATGCTATTGACCTCGTTCCTATACCGGCCGGTCGGAATTGAGGCTCCACGTATACCGATGCGTCCACCGTGAGGGTTTGATGATTTTCTTGCAACGCCGCATTCCTGACCCAATATGATTCGCGACTGGTTACAGCCCGGGCAATAATATGTCACCTTTGTCGACAGACGCAAAGCGAAATGGCAAGGGGTCGACAGAGTGGTGACCGCCGGCACGAGTTTGAGATGATTAGCAAGACGGAAAGGTTTGTGAATCTCTGCAAATTGGGGGCTCCCGTACGCATCACTCTCTTTGGGGCAAAAGTATTAAAACATCTGATCTTTCTGCTTGCGATGATCCGTCTTCTTTTGTAGGTTAAAACCAGATGTTTCTAACTTGTATCCGGTGCCAACGAGGGCCATGAAGAATCCGGTGGAAATTCTCATCGTCGAAGACAGCCCCCTGCAGGCCAAGCGGCTGAAGCTTTTGTTAGAGCAGCACGACTACAAAGTGATGATAGCTTACAACGGCAGAGAAGGGCTCCAGGCGACGCGCGATTACAGGCCCTCTCTCATCGTGAGCGACATCATTATGCCCGTCATGGACGGCTATGAAATGTGTCGCATTTTGAAACGTGATGAAGACCTCAAGCACACCCCAATTGTTCTACTAACATCGCTGTCAAACCCGCAAGACGTTTTTCTTGGGCTGGAATCGGGAGCGGACAGCTACGTGAGCAAGCCTTTCCAAGCCGAGTCTTTGCTAGCCAGAATTGAATCGGTCCTGGCGGCATCCGTCCACATCAAGACCGGTAAGGAACTGGAAGAATTGGAAATTGTAGTCGGGGAAAAGCGTTACGTCATAACTTCCAGCCGTCACCAAATATTGAATCTGCTCCTTTCCACTTACCAGGACGCTGTCGAGCAAAATCGAATTCTACGGGAAATGCGAACCAAATTGGTAATACTGAACGAAAGGCTCGAGACTTTAGTCGCAGAAAGAACTGCCTCGCTTCGGAAGGAAATTGCTGAACGCAAGCGCACCGAACAAGACTTGGCCTCGGAGAAGGAACGACTCTCAGTCACCCTCCGGTCCATCGGTGATGGAGTGATTACTACCGATACCGAGGGGAAAGTCGTGTTGCTGAACCGGGCGGCGGAAGATCTCACCGGCTGGACCCAGGAGGAAACCGTCGGCAGGTCTCTGACGAAGGTTTTCGATCTTACCGGGACAAAGGCCTTTGCCGGCGGAGAAACCGTGGTAGAAAACATTCTTAAGAACGGAGCCCTGCTGAGTCTTGACGATGAAATCATCCTGCGCTCGAGGAATGGCTTGGAACGAACAGTTGCGGTAAGCGGAACCCCGATTTGTGACCTCATGAGCAGAATCATAGGTGCGGTCTTGGTCTTTCGCGACATAACCGAGAGAAGAAAGATGGAAGAAGAACGCACCAAGGCTCAAAAACTTGAATCCGTAGGCATCCTGGCTGGAGGCATTGCCCATGATTTCAATAACTTACTCACCGCCATCTTGGGGAATGTCACTCTGGCAAAAATCAGTTCCACCGCCGGCGATAATATTTTCGAGCGATTGGAGGAAGCGGAAAAAGCATCGTTGCGGGCCAAGAATTTGACTCATCAATTGTTGACGTTTTCTAAAGGTGGCGCGCCCCTTAAGAAGACGGTTTCCATTGCTCAACTGCTGAGAGATTCTGTTTGGTTTGCCCTGAGTGGATCCAATGTGCGCTGCGACCTTTCCGTCCCCGACGATCTCTGGATGGTCGAGGTCGATGAAGGACAGATAAGTCAAGTCATCCACAATTTGGTCATCAATGCCGATCAGGCCATGCCTGAAGGGGGCACAATCAGAGTGTATGCCGAGAATTCGGCGACAGTACCCTCCGCATCACTCGGATGCGTTCTCTAACGACCTCAAATATGTCAAAGTCTCGGTCCAAGATGAAGGGATAGGTATAGCCCCGGAACATCTTTCCAAAGTATTTGACCCTTATTTCACGACTAAACAGAAGGGTAGCGGATTGGGACTTGCAAGTTGCTATTCTATATTAAGAAATCACGACGGGTTCGTCACCGTTGAATCCGATCTGGGTGTAGGAAGTACCTTCCACGTTTTCCTGCCGGCTGCCCCGATGAATAAACCTGCGGTTGAGGAAGCCAAGGTACGGCCTCGGCCCGAGAAAGGAACAGTGCTTGTCATGGACGACGAGGAGATATTGAGAAACTTTCTCGGCGAGCTACTGGATTTATTGGGATATGAGGTTGAGTTTGCGTGCCACGGTCTTGAAGCGATAGATCTTTATAGCGAGGCGAAAGCCGCCGGCACGCCGTTCGATTGTGTTCTCATGGACTTGACAATACCGGGCGGCATGGGCGGAAAAGAAGCAATTCAAAGATTACTGGAAATCGATCCTGATGTTAAGGCGATTGTCTCAAGCGGCTATTCGGATGATCCGGTGATGGCTGAACCCGCAAAGTATGGCTTCGTCGGCGTCGTGGCAAAGCCCTATGACGCCAACTTGCTTGGCGAAGTGATCCACAGAGTTATGACAGAGCACAAAAATAGTGCTCTTTCGCAAAATTAGTTAGCCCGACGAGCAGTATGTCTCTTTCAAACTCCGTTTATCATGACGACATCACGGACGTCCCCGGGATGCGAGTGGGCAATGCTCACGATGCAGATGCCAAGACAGGGGTAACCGTAATTCTACCCCCTGCTGACGGCGCTCGCGCCGGCCTTCACGTGGGGGGTAGCGCGCCTTCCACTCGTCAGATCGATTCCCTCCGGCCCTTCCATGTGGTGGACCGGGTTCACGGAGTCTGTTTGTGTGGTGGTAGTGCCTATGGTCTGGACGCGGCCGGTGGAGTGTTGGTTTACTTGGAGGGAAAGGGAGTCGGGTTCCAGGTAGGTGAGAGAACAATTCCTATCGTACCGGCTGCTGCGATCTTTGATTTGAACGTGGGGAATGGATCGATTCGTCCCGACACGGCGATGGGTCGCGATGCATGCCGGAATGCATCTCATGGACCGATAGCACAGGGGAGTGTCGGCGCAGGCATCGGAGCCAGTGTCGGAAAACTGTTCGGCATAGAACAAGCCATGAAGGGCGGGCTTGGTTCGGCCTCCTGCGTTTCACACGATCTTGTAGTCGGGGGAATGGTTGTAGTCAATGCATTTGGAGACGTTTGCGATATGCACGGAAACGTTCTTGCCGGGTGCCGAGTGTCTCCCGACGCGCTGGAACCTGCTGACTCGGCGCGTCTCTTGAGAGAAGGTAAAGCTCTGTCTAGACGCGTTTCGGTTGAAAATACCTCTCTGGCCGTAGTGGCAGTCAATGCACGGCTTGGGAAGATCGCGGCGTCAAGGGTGGCCGCGCAGGCCACTCTAGGTATGGCAGCCGTGATTCGACCCTTCCACAGCCACCTTGACGGTGATTTAACTATTGTCTTGAGTGTCGGAGACAAGGATGCCGATCTCAGCCGCATTGCTCTGTTGGCGGCTGAAGTCCTCCAGCGATCTGTGATAAAAGCGGTGCAAAGCGCTGATGGCCTGGGGATTCTGCCTGCATGGAAGGACCGACGCTCGATTGCGGGGGGCTATGGTTCTTAGTGCTACTCGTACATGCAGCTTCGTCCGCTCAGTTTTAATTTGTGAGCACGCGACAAAAAAGAAAGGCCCCCGGGGGACGCGCCGAAGGCCTTTCTTCTTCACTCTTTCGGAGACGATTCTAGAAGCTTGACATTTTCCACGGGCATCCTCCGCACCCTTGACCGCCAACCCTGCAACAGCCTCCAAGGCCCATTGCGGCAAAACCTGGCCCGGCGGAAGCCAACTTCTGCCTCTGTTCCGGGGTCAAGAGTGCCCTGAACTTGGTGCCCGTCCCTCGTCGCTCGTTGCGCATCGAATCCTGTACGGACCAGATTTCTTGCCTCTTCTTCTCAATTGCCTGCTCGTCAGGGTTGTCTTTAGAAGCCAATTCCATCAACTGAATCCTCTTTTGGGCCAGATTGGACCTGAGCGTCTCCAGCTTCTTGAACAACTCGTTTCTCAGCGCAGTCACTTGCTTCTGCTGATCTGCTGACAGATCGAGCCTTGCAGCCGCGCATCTGCCCATGCCACCTAAACAGCAGCCCATTTGTTGCGCGAAAGAGGCTGATGCCACCAGCAAAAGCGTCATCGGGACTGCCAATACGGTTGCCTTAGCGAATCTCATTCAGTACCTCCTTTTGTCCGGGCGGTTCTTTTGTATCTAATATTGATTACAGTCCCCGGAGCAAAAGCTCGCGAAAAATCATTGTGAGGTAGCTGAAAGATTGATTGAACAGCCGAGATATAATTGCGCGGTCTGATCTTTAGGTCCGAATTAGCGAGATGTCTCCCCGGTCACGGGAGGCCGCATGGGGCCGCAAGAACCCATGCCACCTGACCGGCCGCGTCCGCGACGCCACCCGCCCCGGCCAAAACACATGCCCGACATCATACAACATCGATTCTTTAGAAAAACGACAAACGCTTGCCTCTTTTCCGGCGGCAACGCGGCCATGACGGCACATATTCTTGTGATCGCGTCTTTCTCTAACTTCCCTTTTGCCTTGATCAGTTCACTAATACGCTGCTCCACCGCGGCGGTGTCGGACGGATGCTTCGCGATTAAGTCCAGAAGCTCGAAATTCTTCGCCAGGATTTCGCTTCTGGCTTGTATCGTTGCCGGCCCCCCGTTCCTCAAACTGAGTTTCCGGATTCGTTCGACGTCCTGGTTTGTCAAGGCAGGAGCTCCATTCCCGAGGGCCGAGGGAGAAGTTCGTTCCACCCATAAATGGCGGACCAACGTTATGGCTACCGCCAAATTCAGGGTCAGAGAGAAAACAAAAACACCCGTTAGAATCGCCTTCTTCATCTGGAATTCTCCGCACCGGCGATGTCCGCAACAATGTCCGAAAACGAGTCCCCTGCATCGGGAAGAAGATAGTCCAGCTTGGTCGGCAATGTGTCGCCGGCGAGTATTCCCGTCACAGATCGGCCGGCAATACCCCCCAGGCCGATTGCCAGAAGTACGATCACGACGAACAATGGCACTCTGCCCCATGCCGCGGGGAATTTCGATTCGCGGCCGCGCGCGTTTTCTTCGATCAGTCTGGCCCTCATTTTGGCGCCGAGCGCCGGTCGCTGCCAACTCTCCCCCAGAGCAGTAAGCTCCTTGTTCAATCCGGCGATCCGCTCGTATTCGTCCCTGCACGAAACGCAAGTGGTGAGGTGCTTCTCGAGCGCTCCTGCAGCAGATTCTCCAGCTTCGTCATCTATCAGCCTTGATATTTCCTTTTCGTACTCGCGGCATCCCATGGATTGCCCCTCCACCCTTCTATACCTCTTGCCTCGCCTAAATCTCGCGCTAATGAGAATTATTCCTCAAGAATCTCCAACAGCCGCCTCCGACCGCGAAATATCAGCGATTCCACGGACGATACGGAAGTGTTCATAACATTTGCGATTTCGGCGTAGGTCAAGTCCTCCTGCGCCTTTAGGAGTACTGCAGTCCGCTGTCGTTCCGGCAGGACTTTCAGCGCCAATTCTACACGCGAACACTCCTGCTTAAGCGCCAAGAGCCTCTCACAATCCTGCTCGCTACCGAAAGGCAAACAATCGGGTGCTTCTCCCCCTCGCTCGGCGACGTCGCCTTCATTGAGAAATCTCATCGTGCGCCGCTTTAACGAACTGAAGATGTTGATGCTCTGGTTCCTGGCGATGGTTAGCAGCCACGTTTTGAAGGTCGCCGTGCCAGGAGAGAAATTTTCAATATGCTTGAAAGCTCGCAAAAATGTCTCTTGAACCACGTCCTCGGCGTCCTGTGCGCCGCCCGTGATACCCCGGGCAAGTCGGTAGACAGCAGGGGTGTGGCGGTCAACAAGCGCGGCAAAATCCCTTTCCGATCCGCCCTGGGCCCCTAAGGCAAGCTCCTCGTCCGTGGGATTGTCGTGGTCCGACATTTTACTGAATTACCATCCCCCCCCCGGCCGGACGTCAAACAGCGCCCGTTGTGACTCTTCACTCGCTCGGAGACCGATACTGCGACGAGCAAAGCGACGAAGCAATCCACTTTGCGGGGCCGCGATGATATTGATCGCTTTGTCGCCAGGCTCTGGGCTCCCAATCTCCCCCGTGGAAAATGCCGTCCCCTCCCCAAGTAACCGAATCGGCGGCACTCAGGCAATGGCGGATGCCTGTTTCCATGCCATCTCCCGGATTCCCGCGAGCGCGCCCGGGCCGCCGGCGCGTGTGTGACGGAGTTGTTGGGGGGTTAGAGCCCGGGCACGCTGCGCAAAGTCCTAGGGCCCTTGGGGCGTCGTCACCACGACGCTATGCACACCGCAGTTCCTCTGACATGCAGGAAAGAACTGAGCATGGTCCTCGCCTGCTCCAGCAGCCGGCTGGGAGAAATGAAAAGGCCGGGACACCTAGCCTCCCGGCCTTTCGGACTATCTCTCAGCTATACCGAAGCAAATGAACTCTGCCGGTCACCAACCCTTCGGAGGGATATAGATGTTAACCGGCGTGCAGGGCACGGCTGCCGTGACATACGCGGGCCCGTCAAGAGCACATTGACAGCACTCGTCGCCGGGGCACCGGCTAAACAGCGGAGTTGCCACAATTGCTGCGGCCCTGAAGGGAATGCTCAAAGCGCAGTGAAGTAACCCGGGAATCAGCGGGGGCTCACACGCGGGGGCAACGGGGCCTCTGAGTGTGTAGTCCGCCGGATTCAAACCCGTTAGACAGGCACTACCACCACAATAGACGGTGTTCGGAATCCCCGGCGCAGGCCATTTTGCTACGGTGTAACCCCAGGACATCCCTGCACCTAGTGCCAGCATCGCAAGGATTCCAAGAATTACAGCGGATTTCTTAACCATACCCTCATCCTCCTTTCATTCAAGACCTTCCAGTTTCGAACCGGAAAAAACGGATACTCTATTTAATATGCCTGATATTTATCTGAATAACAGCTCATTGTCAAGCACTTTTTCGCCCAGGCAGGGTCGTCGGCACAATGAACTCGTTCCAGATCCTCTCAACAAGAGGGACCGGACTGTGAGAAATCCTGGTCCCTCTCCACAGTTCACGCGTCCACCCTTGCCCAAGCAAGGGCTTCGGATTTACCAAAGGCTACCAAACATAACTGAGGGCGCACCCAAAACCATGGGGACACCTGCCAAAACGCAGGAAACCGGACCATAGCAAGGACCGCAGGGTCCGTCGCCACCTAGACCGCCGCAGGCGCCGCCGAGGCCACATCCATATACGCCGTCGCAGCCGCCGAACAGAACATCAAATGGGAAGCCGAGAAGGTTGGCAACCGCGTCGCACAATCCCGCGGGGCACCCCTTATCACAGGACCCCGAGCAGCACATGGGGCCGGGTGCCGGGCAGGGACCCACGATCTTGCACTGCCATGTCTTGACCATTGTCGGGAATTCCGGCGTAGGGCACTCTACAGGAACGTACAGAGGCTTGCACATCCCGCACCCGTCATCGCCGGGAAACCCGACAAAAAACGCGGAGCACGGACCCACAGCCATAAGCATCAGTGACAAAATACCGAGAACAACAACAGTTCTCTTGACCATACCCTCATCCTCCTTTCATCAATCCTTTTCAAAGGAAGCTTAAAAACCAGATTTGGATTGCCTCCAAAAAATATAGCCCTGGATGTGATTTAACTTTATTGCAGAAATAACCCCTCTTGTCAACCTTTTTTTCCGGACACCGATCCGGTCAACCGGGGGGGCCAAGCTGCACCCAAGTTTCGACGTAGGTTAGCCGTCATCAAAGTCGATTGTCAAGTGAAAAATCGCCACTGTCGCGCGTGTACGGGTCCCAGACTCCCCGGGACCGAACGCTGGCCGAATTCAGGCCGCCACAAAACTTTTTTAACACGGGCACCATATAGTTGTTCTGCCGAGGGGCGTCGTGGTGACTGCGAAACATTCCCCCCTCAGCACATTGCTCGACGGAACAAATGCCAAAACTCCCGGGTTGGTATTGACTCCCATGATCTGTGAAGCTAAAAGTGGAAAGAAGAGTCTGGACGCCTATTCACATTGGCGCAAACATCACATCTGTGCGGGGACTGCACGTTGTGTTTGGAAAGCTTTTTGATATCAGGCTATTCAAGAAACAGGAGGAGCCACAGTTTATGCTCAATCATTCCACTGGATCTGTCTTCACCGGTGCATCAAAATATGTCCTGGATGCGGAGCTTGCGGGGATCGTCAATATTTCTATGGCCCTGGAAATGCCGTTGCTTCTCAAGGGAGAACCCGGGACGGGAAAAACAATGCTCGCGCATGCAATCGCCGAAAGCCTGAACATGCCGCTCTTTGTGTTGAACGTCAAGTCCAGTCTAAAACTGGTCGATGCCTTGTACCAGTATGACACCCTAACGCGTCTTAACGACAGCCGGTTCGGAGATTCAAGTCGAGACGTGAGTAATATTGAAGACTACATAAGGATGGGTAAAATAGGACAGGCTTTTGTTTCCGAAACTAAGGTGGTGTTGCTCATAGATGAAATCGATAAAGCCGACACCGATTTCCAGGACGACATGCTGGACGTCCTCGATCAGATGGAATTCGACATAATGGAAATTGACAAGACGGTTAAAGCCAAGACCAGGCCGGTTATAGTCATTACTTCCAACGCCAAGAAAGATCTGTCCGATCCGTTTCTGGGAAGGTGTAATTTCCACCACATTGCGTTTCCCGAGCCCGACATGATGAGGCAGGTTATCCGCGTCCACTTTCCGGACCTTGACAAGGAGATCCTTGATGCATGTGTGAAGACTTTCTATCGTCTCCGCGAATACCAAGGAATTGAAAAGAAGCCGGCCACCAGAGAACTCATCAACTGGGTGAGGGCCCTTCGTCAGGATCCGGATTTCAGACCTAAGGACCTGGTGGCGGGCAAGATCCCATTTCTCGGACTTCTCTTCAAAAAGAGCCCGGATTATCAGCAGGCCCTGTTGCAGGGGCGACGTTTGCGCGGTTGAATAGGACCGGTGTGAGTAAATTATGTTTGTCGATTTTTTCTACACACTGAGGGAATCAGGCGTTCCCGTATCCCCCACGTCGTTCCTTCGCTTGCAGAAGGCCCTACAATATGGGCTTGTCGCAGGATTGGACGATTTCTATACCACTGCCCGAGCCATATTGGTAAAAAGCGAACGCTATTTTGATATTTACGACAGGGTGTTCGCGCATTTATTTCAAGGCGCTGAGCTACCGGACTTCCGCGGAATCGATTTAGATTCCGCGGCCCGGCAACTGCTGGAAGAGTGGCTCAAGGAACCAGAGGCATTGGCCCAGGCTCTCGGAATAAGTCAGGAACAGTTGCGGGGAATGCAGCCGGAAGAGCTGATCAAATACTTTCTTGAGCGACTAAAGGAGCAAACCGAAGAGCATCACGGCGGCAGCCGCTGGATAGGTACCGGCGGCACGTCCCCAGTGGGCCATTCAGGATTTCACCCAGGTGGAATGCGAGTGGGGGGCAGATCGATGGGGAAATCCGCGATAAAGGTCGCGCTGGACAGGCGATATCGTGACTATGCCGTAGAAGGTCCTTTGACGCAGGCCCAGATGGGCGAGGCCCTTAAAAGGCTTCGGAGGATGATCCCTGTCGGCCCTAAGGACCGGGTAAACGTTGATGAAACTATCAGAGCTACCACGAAGAATGCCGGCGAAATTGAAATCGTCTTTGAAAGAAGCCTCCGTGATCGGCTCAAAGTAATCTTGATGATAGATAATGGCGGATGGTCCATGGATCCCTATGTGGACGTGGTGCAGACGCTGTTCAATTATTCCCGATCACAATTCAAGGATCTGAAAACCTTCTTCTTTCACAACACAATCTACGACTTTGTGTGGGAGGACCCTCCAAGGAGGTATAAACCTCAACGTGTGCAGGACTTAGCTGCATGGGATCCCGAAACGAGACTAGTGGTTGTGGGGGACGCGAGCATGGCTCCCTACGAACTAATGGCGACAGACGGGTCCATACATATCGAAGAGCGCAGTGGGCTACCAAGCATCGACCGCCTCAACTTGTTGATGGAGTCATTTCCTCATTCAGTGTGGCTCAACCCGACACCTTTGCACCTGTGGCCCATGACCAGGACCATTGGAATAATTGCCAATATTTTCTCCATGTTTGAACTCACCTTAGAAGGCCTGGACCAAGCGGTAGTTCATTTGATGAGCCGCAATTAGCATCCTGTTGACACTGTGCCCTTGTAGGCTACGGTATCCTACGAGAGGCACAGTCTGACCGCGCTCCTGAGATCCACCCGAACCGCCCATTAGCTCCGCCTGGGGCGACACTGCGCATTTGCAGGCGCGCTGGCGTCGGTGTGAGACCGGTGTTGATCTCATCGGCGGTTTGATGTAGTTACCTGGCGGACACGGAACGGCCGTTGCTCGGTGCAGGATCGCAGAAGAGATTTTCAAGATCAGGCAGAAGGCCAGTTGGCTCCCAAAACCAAAAGTGTTTTCTTTATCATTGCCAGAGTTCTGCGGGTACTTTTTGTCCTGTCCCTCGCATATTTGCTGGTTCTAGTGGGAATAGTAGTGTGGATGTTTGAAGCGAAGTTAAAGAGATGGCCCATATTTGTCTACGCGGCCCCTTTCTCGTTGCAGGTTGGGGACGATCTTACCGGATCGCGACTCATGGAACGTCTTGTGAGGCTGGGGTACACACGAGGCACCTCTTCCCTCCCCGAGCCGGGTCAGTGGTGCCAGTCCGGATCCACTCTGCACCTCTTTTTGAAATATTCGCCTCTCGTCAGCCAGGGCATTGCCACTGGTCCGGTTGACATCAGTCTCGACTGGAACCGCGTCCGGTCGATCCGCTTCATGCGATCACATGAAAACGTGAACCGGATTGTTCTCGAACCGGAACTGCTAAGTGTATTTGCCGCGCCGCGGTGCGGCCCGGAATTGTGCCGTCCCATTCCGTTAGCCAAAATTCCGTCGCTGTTGGTGGACGCGATTGTTCGCACAGAGGATACGCGCTTCTTTTCCCACCGTGGAATAGATCTGCGGTCAATAGGGAGGGCTCTCAAGACTAACCTCAGGGCGGGCCGTTATGTTCAAGGTGGGAGCACTATACCTCAGCAGCTCATTCGTATGACGGTCCTTACCCCAGAGAAGACTTTGGGTAGAAAAATCAACGAGATCTTGTTGGCACTGGTGGCTGACGCAATTTACAGCAAAAAGACCATACTTCAGGCATACTTAAACCGCGTCTATTTTGGGCAATGGGGGCCCTTCCCCATTCAAGGCGTTGCAGAAGCCGCCAGCCATTTTTTCGGGAAGGATGTCAGCGAACTGACTGCCGCTGAATGCTCTCTGTTGGCGGCTACCATTCGCGCGCCCGGTGTGATCAATCCTCACCGTCACCCGCTGAGAACTCAAAGCAGACGAAATATGGTGCTGGGACTTTTGTTCAAGGCCGGAAAAATCTCGCGGGAGCAGTACGACCAGGCTATAAACAGCCCGGTCAAGGTCGGGAAGCCCGGCGCGCCATCGGTGAGGGCTGCATCATTTCTGGATTTGGTGAAAAATAGCTTGCCGAACCAATTGCCGGGTCCGGCGGGTACACGACAAGATGTGGTCACCTCCCTTGACCCGCTGCTTCAAGCTCAGGCGGACTCCACCTTGAAACGTATGGGCGAGGCCGGTGCCTGGGCGCATCTAATCCTGGCGAACCCTGTTACAGGCGATTTAAGGGCTTTCATCGCCCCAGCCCCAGGCCGTTGGGATGGAAATGGCGGGAATGTGGAGAGTTTCTTGCCCTTGATGATAATCCCCGCCTTAATTCCGGACAAGGAAGACCGCGTCAAATACACGCTTACTTCCCAGATCCTCTCCAACACCCCCACAGGAGGAACAATTACCTTTCGCGCCGCATTTCGTAATGAAAGAGCCTTCTTAATTCAGCGACTGATTGCCACCGAGGGCGACAAGATTCCGGCTGTGCTCAAGGAATTCGGCGTCAATGCAGTGTTCAATCGGGAACACATTTTGACATTGGCTGCGGTTTCACCTATGGAAATGGCAAGAACCTATTCCCTGATGGCGACTCTCGGTAATGCAGCCCCGTTGAACCCTGGAATCAAGCTTGCAGGGCAAACCTTAACGAATTCCACCGTTGAGAAAAAACGTGTCTCTGTCAAGCCGTCGGTCCTTTTCCTCGTAAATTACCTCCTGAAGGGCCTGCACAGCGCGGAAGTTAAAGCTAAAGTGCGCAGCAAAGCCTGGGAGGAGCCCTCCTTCTTCATATCTCGCGATAAAGAAGGGATATGGAACATGGCATATCGCAGCGATGTGCTTTTCCTGCTACGAATTCCCAGGCATCATCTGGGTCACTTAAACATGAAGGAGGTTGTGAACAAGCTCCTGCCGAAAACCGGCCCCAGGTACCCGAAGGCCTTCCTGTTGTTCCCGACGGGATCGTGTTCAGGAAGATATGTGTTGAGTCTGGATTACGTGCAACATCCATCTGCCCTCGCGTCATCCGTGAACCTTTTCTCAAGGGTACTCAGTCGCAAGAATGGTGCCCACTGGTGCATGGATCTAATGCTGTGGGTCCCGAATCAAGTAAGCAGCCGGGCTTCGCATTACCAGTGCCACATCTGTTTACGAAATTTCGTCACCATTTTTAACAGATGATCTTGGACTTGAGTTATGTGGGGTACGGCCTTTGCGCAGCATGCCTATGCCCTGCCAAGTTCACGGACCCGCGGCAGGTTGATTGATTGCCGGCGCTATCCGGCCAGGCCTCCGAAGCACGATGTGGGTCTTCCGTCAGCATGCGACAGAGATGTGCCCGAAATGGCATGAACGGTTGTGATGAAGTGGCATTCACCTGAAAATGCAAGGATGCAACTATTGCATCAGAAGGGACCCTCTATGGACGATTTTGTTCAGGCCCATCGCAAGATATGGATGGACACCACCTTGGAATCTCTCAAGAAGCATGGTTTTGGGGCAGGATTTTTTGCTTCGCGGGAAGCCGTTTGTCAATACATAATGGATATAGCCAAGGACTGCCGGACGGTGGGCATCGGCGGAACCCACACGGTCAGGGCTCTTGGGATAGTCCGCTTGCTCGAGAAAGCGGGCAAAACTCTCTACGACCACTGGCAATTGAAGCTCGGGACTCCAGAGGAGTTAGAATGCCGCCGAAATCAAATGAGAGCCGACCTCTTCCTGTCTTCAGTGAACGCGCTAACTATGACTGGGGAGATCGTCAACCGAGAAGGCGCCGGCAACAGAACAAACTCGATGACATTCGGCCCGCCAAAGGTTGTATTAGTGGCTGGACGGAACAAGATCGTTCGAGATCTCGACGCTGCCGTCGCAAGGATAGAAGAGACCGCTGCCCCTATACGTGCCATGAGTCTCAACAGAAAAACGCCCTGTGTGCACACCGGACACTGCATGGACTGCGATTCTCCGCAAAGAATATGCCGCATAACAAGTATTATCCACCGTCAGCCCATCTTTACAAAGATCACTGTGTGCATCCTGGATGAGGAGTTGGGGTATTAGGAATGGAGATAAATGTCACTGCCCCCAACCGTATTGATCTCGCCGGCGGCACCACCGATCTCTACCCGCTGCATCTGCTTATGGACGGAGGGTACACGGTGAACGTGGCAATAACATTGAGCAGCCGCGTTTCTTTCAGAGGAGTCGACGGGCCGGCTATTCGCATTGTTTCCGGAGACCTCAAAGAATCAGCGGAGGCGAGCACTCCGGACGGTCTTCCTTCGGGCGGACGCCTGGGGCTGATAGCTAAAGCCGTGAGAGCCGTGCCTCCGCAAACAAGCCTGGAGATCATGACTCTTAATGAGGCTCCGGCGGGATCAGGGCTCGGTGCGTCAAGTGCTCTCCTGGTGGCTTTACTGAGCGGACTTCTAGAGTTACGATCGGAAAAGCAAGACCCGAAGAATCTTGTTGATCTCGCAGTGAATATAGAGACTAACTCCATAGGAGTCCCCGCGGGGAAGCAGGACCATATAGCCGCTGTTTACGGCGGAGTCTCTCTTATTGATTTTGGATACCGAGGCTTTTCTCGCCGGACAGTCTCCGAAGAGAAGGCCGTTGTCGAGAGACTCGAGGAGATGATCCTCCTTTCATATACCGGCGAAGGACGATTCTCCGGAATGAATAACTGGGAGATAGTCAAAGGCTTCATAGATAACGTGGGCTGTATTAGAGACAAACTGACTCAGATCAGAGACGTGGCTCGCCGGGTTGGCCGGACGCTGCTTTCAGGTGAATGGGAGGAACTCGGCCCGCTTGTAGATCGCGAGTGGCAACTAAGGCGGATGCTTGCCCCCGGCGTAAGCACCCCCAGGACCGAGTCTATAATGGCCGCCGGATCCGCCGCGGGCGCACTTGCAAACAAGATTTGTGGAGCCGGGGGCGGCGGGTGCATGTTTACTCTGGTCGCGCCGCGGCACCGGAATACAGTGGAGAAAGCACTTGTCGATGCAGGCGCGGAAATCATTTCTTTCAAGATAGACCGGGCAGGGGCGGTGTTGACTTACTCTTGAATTAGAGCTTGCGGACAAGCAGGATTCATGTTAGAGCCGTTTTCAGATCAAATCCAAAAGCTTGGAGGGTGGGTCATGAGGAGTAAAGTATTTCAAAAAGCGGTTATATTTCTCGTTGTCGCGGCCTTTTCACTCGTGTCGGTGATCGTATTGGCCGCCGAGAAAAAAGAGAAACCTCAGAAGCACCAGAAACAATGGGTGGTAATTAAGGATAAGAAAGGGAAGTGTAGCGTGCATACGACCACCAAGGGCAAGACTCCCAAAACCATTGCAGGTCCGTTCGCGACAAAGGAGCAGGCTGAGGCGGAAAAGGCGAAGTTGTGCCCCAAGACCGAAAAGCGTACTAAAAAAGGAGCGCCTGCGGCCCAGAAGAAGTAGAGTCCGCCCAGCTTACGTACTCCTTTTCGCAAATACGGTCTCGTATTCTGGTACTGTAGCCGCCATTTCCGCGTACGCGGTCTCGCGTTTCGCGGGACAGTAGGACCGGCATCTTGCCGGTTGTCAGTCAGACCGACCCCCCCGCGGGACGCAAGGTTGTTCACGAAACGGGACGCCTCAGCTACCGTACAATTGGCACCGCATTTGTGAAACGCTGTACTTAGGCTTCCAATGAAAATTGCGGGGACGAGACCCTGGAACTTGTCTCGTTCCCCCTGGCCTTGCCCGACGAAATCCTTCCACAGCCTTACTTCAGAGTGGTTAAATGTAACCTAGTTCCATCAATCGCTCTTTGACCATCTCTTCTTCTTCCGGACTGTATCCCACAGTCGTCTCCCCGGGATTTCGAATCGGTTCTCCCATTTTACACGAAGTCGAAGACGCCGAATGGCCGGCCTTCCCTGCTTCTTCATACTTCCCCAATTGGATGATGCTGCCTCGCAGGTCGGTGGGAATCGGAAAATCAAACTCGCCTAATATAGTTGGCGTGATGTCAAGACACGAAGCTTCTTCAATGCGCATTCCTTTTCTTGTCCCGCTGCGGAGGTCGGACATACGTGCACCGATGAAGATGCCTTCGGGGTCGTGATTTGCATCGTCCAGTCCTGCAGAACCTTTGGCACGCAGTATCTCGCCGTGTCCCACCGTACCTATTGAACGTCTGCTCAGGCCATCAAAATAGACCATAAGGTCGGGCGGCACGTTGCGGCAAGCCTGATAAATCTCGTCTGGTTTAAGCACGCAGTTTGCCAGTGAATCCCCATTTTCACCAGCCATTCGCTGCAAACGGTCCGTCAACTCCCCGCGCAGAGCCTCGTACTCTGATGGTTCCACTATTCCCTCGGGTTCTCGGCCTCTGACGTTAAAGAAGATTCTGGCATAGTGTCCGCCTTCGCTCCAGGCCCTTGTGCGAGACCAGTCGATCATATCCGGCACCAGCGGGACTTCCGAGCCGGGTGGGGTGCGTAGAAAAAGGTACCCGTTCTGTATCAACCATTCGTTTATGCACACTCCGCCGACAGAGGTTCGCGCTCCGTGATCCGAGACAACCATTACTGTGGTATCGTCGTCCAGCAACGCCAACAGTGAACCTATGCGAGAGTCGAGAAACTTGTAGAAATCCTTGATTACGTCTCCATAAAGGCATGCGGTATCGTGACCTGAATGATTCGTGTCGAGGTATCCCCAGAAACCGTGGTGCAGTCGGTCCGGCGCGATTTCGACCATCATGAAGAAGCCCCAAGAGCTGCGGGTCAACAATTCAGCAGCAACGCGAAATCGGCCATCCACCATGCTATAGATCTCTGATAAGAGACGCTCTTTGTCTTGGTGCCTAAAATTCTTTACATCCGACAAATACTCTCCGCCGGCGATGCCGGGGAGTTCCGCGGCCAATTCAGCCGGATAAGTGAACTCAGGACACTCACCCGGCACAGGAAAGCCGGAGACCGTGATGCCCCTGTGAGGTCGGGGCGGATAAGTTTGGGGTATCCCCAGAAGAATCGATGACTTGCCTATGTTCTCAAGGTAGTCCCAGACTCTGGGCTCCCCGACGTGGCTGGCGTCGGCGATGGCCATTTCCCGGTAGTCATTCCTCTGTCGATTCCTGAAGCCGTACACGCCCAGTTCTCCTGGGTCTTTACCCGTTGTCATAGTGGTCCACGCCGGAATTGTGATGGGGGGATCCGTGGATCGGAGGGCCCCCCAGACTCCATGTTCCATCAAGGCGCGCAATGTAGGGAGATCACGGCCCCATTCCTCGAAAACTAGAGAGGCCGGAACGCAGTCCAGTCCGATCACCGCAACTTTGCGATGAGATTCGCGTAACAACGCGCCCCGACTCCTGGGACGATGCGTCGACAGACGCGGAAAGCGAGCCTCCAGGAAATGAAGAATCAAGCTCAAAGATTCTTCAACATCCTTTTCTCCTGTCGAAACGACGAGGTCCGACGCAGAGGGCCGCTCAAAGGCAGATGAAATGCCTGTGAACTCGGCAATTTCGCCCTTCCGCGCGCGGGAATAGAGACCTTTCGGGTCTCGAGTTTCACAGATTGCCAGCGGACAGTCCAGAAAGATTTCGACGAATGTCTCCGCTCCAAACACCCCCCTAACGGCTCGCCGCAGACTTTCCAGAGGAGTAATAAATGCTGCCACCACTATATGACCGGCATCACATAAGATCTTAGCCACCTCTGCGGCCCTGCGAATATTTTCGGTTCGATCCAAGGCAGAGAATCCGAGATCTCTATTCAGACCTCCGCGCAGCGTGTCTCCATCCAGGAGCACCACAGAGCCGCCCCTGGATTCGAGTGCCATTTTCAGCGCGGAAGAAAGAGTGGATTTTCCTGAACCCGATAGACCCGTAAGCCAAATGGTCTTTCCATTGCGAGCATCCATAAGTACCACCTACGTATTATTGTAGCGAATCGTTTTGGAGTATAACACAGCTATCGCGTCCAATCACCGGGGCCGTTAGCCGATGCGCGCTTTATTTGGGCAGTCCCGAACGTTTGCTTACGGGGAATTGCGGGATCAACCATTCAGTCTTATGGGGCAGTCCCGCGAGGCGCGGGACTGCCTGCCGGGGAAACCCCGGTTCAATGGCGGGCTGGAAAGCCCACCCCACGAAGCCATCCGCAAATTCCGGCTGCAACTGAGTGCATACTTGCGGGATCAACAATTTTTTGACGCCGGAACCCGTGCCGGCTCCAATCGAAGTCTTAACATCACGTGCGCGCTACTCGCTTCAGGGACATGTATGCTAAAATCTTCTTGAAAAGGTGCATGGACTGATGAACAAAAGACCGCTCAGCCACAAAAAGGTAGTGTTCCCTCAAGTACCCTTCAGAAGAGTCCCTGAGCGTTCTCATCGTAGGCGGCGAGGAAGCCCTGGAAGGCGCCCCGCAGATTCTGGATTCACTGGCGATTATGGGATTCACTCTGAGGCTTGTCGGAGTAGTCTATTGGAGCAGGAAGAAGCTTCCCAAGGAATTTGAACCCGGTCCGGGCATCCGCGTGTTTCATGATTATGCGAAACCCATCGCTGAAGCGACCCCGAACCTCTTGATCATAACCTCGGACGATCATCGCCTGCGCAAGCAACTCACGAAGATCATTCCGCCTCGGACCCGAATCCTCGACTCCTTTGCCTTAAACGCGTTCCGTGCTCTGAAAAATGTCTCGGGCCAATTGGGGAAGACCCAAAATAAGCTGCAAAGCGTGGAATTGATCAAAGAGGTCCTCATGGCCGGTTCCGAGATCAGCATCAAGGTGATCGACGAGGACTTCAAGGTACTTGAAATCACTAACGATATTCTGGCCAGGGCCAAGATGCCCAAGCAAGACTGCATCGGCAAGTCATGCCATTGGGTCATAAATCGGTACCTGGAACCCTGTCATGAAAAGGGGAGCAAATGCCCCGTAGTGGATGTCCTGCGAACCGGACATTCGGCCCATCACGTCCGAGAAGAAATAAGAGCCGACGGAACAGTCGGATATTTCACAGTCAGCGCGTATCCTCTGAAAGAGGACGAACGCGGCAAAAAATGCGTCCTTGTGGTTTGGAAAGACGTCACCCGCGTAATGACGCCTGTGCTGGATCGTCAGGCCGAGAGCATCCGAAAGAATTTCTTACACTTTCTCCAGCAGGACAAGATGGTGGCCTTGGGAAAGCTGGCCGCCGCCGCGGTCCACGAAATCAACAACCCTATTCAGGGAATTCTCACCTTTTCCAAACTCATGAGAAGCTCTCTGAATCGGGATAATCTGTCGCCGGAAGAGCTGACAAAATTCCGCCGCTATCTGGAGCTTATTGCATCCGAATCTTCGCGATGCGGACAGCTTCTCCGAAACCTTCTTTCTTTCGCTCGTCAGGGGGAACTGGAAAAAGACTTCTTTGACATTGGTGCTCTGTTAGAAGAGATTTTTCTGCTCACGGGCAACCGCATGGAACTTCAGAGCATAACTCTCAAGCGTGAAATAGCCGAACACCTTCCCCCCATGTACGGAGACCGGGACCACGTCAAGCAGGCTGTGCTGAATCTCGTTCTTAACGCCATCGAGGCTATGCCGAACGGAGGAACCATCTGCACTACGGTAAAATTGGGTCCTGATAAGGAACACATTAGTATAAGTGTGAGCGATACGGGGGGCGGAATACCCCAAAAGGTCCAGAGAAGCGTTTTCGAACCGTTCGTTACAACCAAAGAAGACGGAAAAGGCGTGGGCCTCGGGTTGAGCGTCGTCTACGGCATCGTGGCGCAGCATGACGGCGCCATTGCGGTGGAAAGTCAAGAGGGTAAGGGAACCAGCTTCGTCCTTACTTTCCCTATCGTCAGGGAGATCTCCAAGCCCAAGGTCTCTTGAGGCTTTCTTCACTGAGGAGGCATTGATCCGCTCATGAGCCGCAAAAACAGATTCATGGTGGTGGATGACGAACTGATCGTAAGGGAATCTCTGGCTGCTTGGCTGGAAAAGGAAGGGGCAATCGTTGACCGCGCCGAATCGGGAGAGCAAGCGCTGGATCTAATGGAAGGCAATCTCTACGACATTCTGTTTGTGGATATAAAGATGCCCGGCATGGGCGGTTTCGGCCTTCTGGAGAAGGTGAAGAAATTCTTTCCCACGACGGTTGTTGTTATCATCACAGCTTATGGAACCGTAGAACATGCGGTTGAAGCTATGAAACTCGGGGCCAACGATTTCCTAGTCAAACCGTTCGACCCGGAGGGGCTCGGCCTGCTCGTGACCAAACTTCTCGAACACAAAAGGCTACTCGAAGAGACGCAGTACCTCCGCGGTGAAGTCTCCCGCTGTTGGGCAGGGCCGGACGAAATCATAGGCCGATCTGCATCTATGATCCAATTGTTCGACACTATCCTGGAGATTGCAAATAGCGAATCCTCAGTACTGATCCTGGGTGAAACCGGTACGGGAAAGGAACTCATCTCCAGGGCAATCCATGCCAATAGCAAGAGAATGGGGGGGCCGTTCGTTCCCATCAACTGCGGGGCAATCCCGGAATCCCTCATGGAAAGCGAAATCTTTGGCCATGAAAAAGGGTCCTTTACCGGAGCTATCCGGCCCAAGAAAGGTTTGATCGAAGTAGCCGAGGGCGGGACTCTCTTCCTGGACGAGGTGGGCGAAATATCCCCCAAAATGCAGGTGGACCTGCTTCGAGTTCTGCAAGATCGGTCTTTCCGCCGCGTGGGAGGCGTGGAAGCTATTAAAGCTGATTTCAGGCTCATAAGTGCTACGCATCGGGATCTTGCTCAACAGGTCGCACAGGGCTCGTTCAGGCAAGATTTCTTTTACCGTATCAACGTCATAACACTTCGGGTCCCACCTTTAAGGGAGCGAAAAGAGGACATCTCACTTCTCGCGACGTTCTTCCTTAAGCGCTTTGCTCGGGAGACCAACCGTGAGGTGGATTCTATAGGCGATGATTCCATGAAAATATTTTTGGACTACGACTGGCCGGGAAATATTCGCGAGCTGGAAAACGTTGTAGAACGCGCGGTCGTAACTTCTAAGAAAAGGGTTCTTACTGAAGAAAGTTTTGCCTACCTCAATCCCGAAAGCGCAAGCGCTGCACCCGCTTTCACTCCCCGGTCGCTTGAGGAGGCGGAGATCGCTCATATCCGACAGATTCTCGAGGAAGAGGACTGGAACATCAGCCACGCTGCGAAGGTTCTGCAAGTGGATCGGACTACCCTGCACAAGAAGATCCGCAAATATGGCCTCGAACGCTCACAGATCTAGACTGACCGACGCCCGTTTCTGTTAAATTTCATCAGCCTGCAGGCAGAAGAAGTGCCTCCATCTACATCGGCCCTAAAAGGACTTATCGCAGTCGTGCCCCTTGGAAAAGTGGGCGAGGACGTGCTGCGGGTCGTTGCGGATAGCCTTCAGGGTATATTAAGGCTGCCCATAGATATCTGGGATGCCGTGCCCATACCTGAAGATGCGTTCATGAGATCCCGCAACCAATACAACGCCATGACCATCATCAGGTATCTTGCAGAAAATCATTCCGGAGATAATCTCAAAGTTCTCGGCATTATGGACAAAGATATTTGCAACCCCATCATTACTTATGTCTTTGGTGAAGCGTACATGGGGGGACGGGCAGCCGTCGTGTCAAGCGCACGTCTCAGCGCGACCCTGGCGGGCGAACCGGTCTCCAGGGAGCATTTCTTGGACAGGATCGTGAAGGTTGCGCTGCATGAAATCGGTCACACCTTCAACATCCCTCACTGCCACACGGGCCGATGCGTCATGCCGCGCGTCCAACAACTTGGCCGAACTGGACGACAAGCTGAATTATCTCTGCAATTATTGTGAGCTTTTCCTTGCAGATGCTCTGAAGCATGTTTTGCAAGATGAGAAGCAAAAAACTTGAAAGACATTGATCTTGCGAATCCCCGCGGCGGTAGGGGCACCGCATGCGGTGCCTTGGGCGCTGCGTGCTGCGCCCCTACAAAAGGCCCGAACATAGCGGAGATGTGACAGTTTTTTGTGGCACCTCCTCACCGGATACTGAGCCTCTTCATACGACTGTACAAACTGGATCGTTTCATTCCCAGCAAGTTTGCCGCGCCGTTGGGGCCGCCCACCCGGCCCCGGGTCTTTTCGAGTACGAATCTCACGTACCGGCGCTGCAATTCATCGAGAGTCGGCATATCGGCAAAGGGATTACGAGCTGACGATCTGTTCTTGGCGGGTAAGTCCAGTGCCAACTGATTCTCGTCGGACAGAACAACTGCCCTTTCAATAACGTTTTTCAGCTCGCGTACGTTTCCCGGCCAGGGATATGCATTCAATCGTGCTTCGTCATCCCGCGTCAGCATGAGTTGCGAACGATTATGCTTGGCAGCATATCTTGTCAGGAAGTGTCGGGCCAACAGAACTATGTCGTCGACTCTCTCGCGAAGCGGAGGTAACACAATCGGGACGACGTTGAGGCGGTAAAACAGATCCTCTCGAAAGGTGCCGGCAGCAACCTCCTCAGGCAAATCGCGATTGGTTGCCGCGACGAGACGGAAATTGGAAGATATGGTTTGGGTCCCCCCAACTCGCATCAGTGTCTTCGCTTGAAGCACCCGAAGGAGCTTTACTTGTATTGATTTGGGGATTTCGCCGACTTCGTCAATGAACAGAGTACCTTGATGCGCCAGTTCCATGAGACCTTTCTTTTGCCTATCCGCACCTGTGAAAGCACCCTTTTCGTAACCGAACAGTTCGCTCTCGACTAGATTCTCCGGGATCGTGGTGGGATCCACGGTCACCAGAGCATGGTTATAGCGGCGGCTCATCTTATGAATTCTGTGCGCCAGGAGTTCTTTGCCGACTCCGGTTTCCCCCGATATAAGCACTGTGCTTTCCGAGGCCGCCACCTGATCGACCATGACCAGGATTTTCGTCATGACAGGGCTTCTCGTGAGTATTTCTCTGCTGGCGGGCTGATCGAGATAGACCGATTTCTGGGATGCCGCCGTTTCCAGCCGAAGGCAATGGCTGTGAACATGAGCGATGTACGTGCTCAAATAGCGCGCCATGTGAATTAACTGGTCTGAGTCCAGAAAATCGAAACATCCGTCGAGATATGAATTGTCATGATAGAGTACGCCACGCGTTGCGCCCTCGACCTTGAACGGAAGACAAAGCACAGCTTTTTGCCGATAGGACGGGTTGCCGGATGCTGCCGGACGGAGAACCTGAGGAGAATTTTCCCGATACGCCTTGAACACCAACGCGAGGTTTGATCGAAAATCCTTGGACTCCACATCGCCTTGGCTCAAATTGCATGCTGCCCGCAAGACGGGACTCGGCTGCCGGCCCGCGCGCCTGAACCAGAAGATTCCTCCCCGTTCTGCCCCAAAGTAGCGGTTCGTGGCCACCACTGCACCAGTCAGTAATGTATCCAAATCCGCCGTGGGCATAAGTTCTTGGATGATTTCGATGAACCGAGCCAGGAACTCCCCCTGAGTTCGTGCATTCAAGGGACTGTTCGGCACGGTCACCAAATGTCGCAGGTCATCCGGATAAAGCCCCTCGTCTCTACCTGATAATTCCACCCATGCCTTTTGCGCTAGTCTGCGGGCCGCTTGATGCTCTCCTATTCTCAATTTCAAGCGGGCTATCTCCAGCCTAGTTTTGGCAAGCTGAACCGGAGCTCCCGCACGTATAAGGCAATCTTCGCTCGACTCCAGATCAGCTAAAACTTCGTCTGCCTGCGCTCCTGAGTTGGCCCTGTCCATGGCCCTTAATCGATAAGCTACTCCGCGCAGATGGATGTTTGGTTCTCGCAAGATTCTGAGAATTTCATCGTTAAAATTCATCTCGAGGATCGGTGGAAGACCGGATCGATGAAGCTCAAATAGCATTTCCGGGAAACCGGGCAATGCGTACTGCCGAATCAGACCGGCCTTCGCGCCTTCCGACACGGCCTGACACAGCAATTCTCTTCCTTCCGTAACTCGCCCTTCAATAATATGATGGTAGGCAAGCCCTCCCCGACTGAAATAGAGAGCTAACGCGTTCTTCGTTTGGACAGCCTCTTGAAGAGCCCCTGCAAGATGATACGCAGCTTCGCTTCTCTTGGAAGCCAAGAGCAACACTATGCCCAAGGCCGCCCTGATCGTGGCGGCTAGAGATCGATCCTGTTTTTCCAGGGAAATGCGTCGGTAATAATCAAGTATTCCTATGGCGCGGTGAAATTCCCCCATGTAAGCTGCGCAGTATCCCAACCAAAGAGGAGCTGACGGATTGCTGACCACATTGATCTTCGCACTTTCGAAGCTCCTAACTCCTCGCTCGAAATGGATTACTGCCTCAGAAAAGAGCCCCTGAACAAAATAATACAGCCCAAGGAACTCGCCGGATCTGGTCAGGATGTCTTCGTCACCGAGTTCCTCCACTTCCCGCTTGCCGTCAGCGAAAACTTCCATCGCTTCCTGACGGCGTTCGCCAAAATAGTATAATCGGCCAAGGTGGAGTTTAATAAGCGTGGCAGAACGTCGATCGCCCAAGAGATCCGCCGCGACCAATGCATTTTGTAAGAACATAGTGAGTTCGCCAAAGCCTTTCCCCATGACAAAACCGAGGTCGGATAGTTCCAAGCTGGTCGATACAAGTAGCGCATCGCTTTCAGAAGATCGCGACGCGGCGGAGAGCCGGACCAAGACCCCGAATAGACGATTCCACGCGGCTTCCCGATCGCCGGTTTCCAGCGCCTTTTGGGCCAATTCCCGCTCCAGTCGCGATGCTTCCAGACTGTAACTGGAAGCGGGCGCAGTCGGATAATTCATGGTTCACCTCCGCTGGAGTCATGTCTAGGGTCGTATGCTGAGGATAGCATGGAGGATAGGGGTATCCAACAAGAAATGGCGATATTTAGACATGAAGTGCCGAGATATCGGCACTGACCGGCGAAATCGAAAGTAGTGACCAAATAAATCACTAACTTACACCTGATGCATTTCGGCACATCTCTTGCTCTTACTTAGCCAAACAACCTTGTTGCTCTTGTCGAGGCTCTCAATCCACGAAAGAAGGTGAATAGGAAGTCAATCATTTCATTCCGCCGGCGCTGTGCAGAAAAGCAATTCCAACAAATCGAGAAACGGAGGAAATCATGCCTGTGTTCAAGGACACGCAGCAGATGTATGAGGTGCTCGGAGCCCTTTGGAGCTACATGGTCAAAGAGACCGAGATTGGCTCAAAGCTAAAAGAGTACGAAATAAGCTACAAGTTCGTCCTAACTGACCCGAAGGGGTATCTGTGGGTTGGGCACGACAAGGTCCTCACCGGCGACGAAGCCAACCAGCCCGCGGTTATTACCATGGAGTTGTCCGGTGATACGACCCACAAGTTCTGGCTGAAACAGATAAGTCTACCGGTTGCATTGGCCACGAGAAAGATTAAATCCAAGGGGCCGATTCCGAAGGTGCTGAAGATGCTCCCCTTTCTCAAACCGGTCTACGAGAAGTATCCTGATTTCTGCCGTCAATTCGGTCTCCCTACTTCGTGACCGCAGGCAAATATCAAATTTCGAGACCCGGCCTCGTCCCACGCTGACGTGGATTGGTGGCGTTCTAAGAACGAGGAGATTTACTATGGCTGAAAGCAAGGTGCCCGGACACATTGCTTACGACTTGGATAGCAAAGCAGAAGATCGTCCTGATTTCAATGTCGTAACCTTCGAGAACGGAGAGTACCCGAAGGAGGCTCTTACTTACGCGGATATTGTGATCAAAGGGAGAAAAATCGCCGGGCGATTGCAGGAACTCGGTATAGGGAAAGGTGACACGTTCGCTTTGGTCATGAAAAACCACCCCGAGTTCATTTATTCGCTGTACGCGGCAACAGCCATCGGAGCTATTTTGCTCCCGATCGATCCTCGCACCAAGGGCGACAGGCTAAATTACGTGCTGAGCGATTCCAAATCCAAAGGGATACTTTTTTCCAGTGAATTCATGGGTAGCGTGACCGAGTCGCTCGCCGCGCTTCGTAACATCCAAGTGGTCGGCGTCACTTACAAGGCGGGCGGTGACGTCCCAATGACTGATAAGTACCCTAACATGAACGAGATTCTGGCAGGGTCCGAAGTGCCGCCACCGGACCGACGCAACGACGTGCTCGATGCCCCCATCGAGATCATCTATACATCCGGAACCACGGGTGCTCCCAAGGGAGTAGTCCTTAAAGGGGCTCGCTTGGCGCTTTTCAGTCAATTGGCCGAGTTCGTGTGGCAGTACACTCCTGAGGACACGCTTTACACGGGTCTGTCGTTGGCCCACGGAAATGCTCAAGCGGTGACCTTGATTCCTTCACTGCTGCTCTCAATTCCCTCCATTTTCAGCCGGACGTTCACTAAAAGCCGCATCTGGGATATCTGCCGCGAATACGGCTGCACGACGTTTTCCCTGCTGGGCGGAATGATGATGGCAATCTATAGCGAGCCCAAGAAACCAAACGACGGCGATAATCCGGTGCGGCTCGTGTTGAGCGCCGGTACCCCCCGGGATATTTGGGTTTCTTTTGAGAATCGCTTCAATGTCCTGATCCATGAATGGTACGGTGCCATCGAAGGAGGCTTTGCCCACAAACCGCCCCATGTCGGCCCGGTAGGATCATTCGGCAAGCCTCTTGAAGGCTTGATGGAAATGAAGGTGGTCCGAGACGACGGGACGGAATCCGAGCCGGGAGAATTGGGAGAGTTGATTTGCCGTACCATTGGCCAACCAACCGAAGTAGAATACTTGGGCAAAAGGGAAGCTTCGGAACGAAAAACACGCGGAGGATGGCTGCGGACCGGGGACAAGTGTCACAGGGACGAAAATGGCTGGTTCTTTTTTGACTATCGTGAGGGCGGTGGCCTGCGGCGATCGGGTGACTTCATTATGCCCCAGCACGTGGAAGCGGTTTTGGCGGAACATCCACAGGTGACTGATGTATGCGTGTATGGAATTCCCGCGACATCGGGTGCTCCGGGTGAAAGCGACATTGTGGCCGCGGTGGTTCCCGTGGCGAGCGGCGAGATCGACCCCGAATCGGTTTTTCGGCTTTGCATCGAAAAACTATCTGGGAACTTCGTCCCTTCCTATCTTCAGGTGGTGAACGAGATACCCAAGACTGTCTCGGAAAAGAACCTGGACCGACTCCTGAAGGAGATCTTCCAGAAACAAGGGGACAACGTTTACCGGTTCGAGGATTTTCGCTAAGACTGCAATAGTAAAATCCGTCTCAAGCAACGAGGTGACAGTATGCGCAAGTACGTCGAAGATCTCGATTTCCATGGCGAAGAGCACGTAAGCGAATGGACGCCATGGTCTCCTCAGGACATTCGCCGAAAAAAGGGGGTGCTGGAAGCCGCTCGGATCATGCTTAACTCCGCATTGACTGCTCCTGCTGCGGGAGGTGTTCCGCAAACAGAAGGTCATTTGGTTTACGGTCAGGAGGAAATGGAGGCAGTAGCTCGCACCGTGGAGGAGATTGCTCACAAGAATCAGAACTGGAAGGAGCCTTTCCTCTATGAAGCGGTCATGGTGCGAGATTCGGATGTTCTCGTATTGATAGGAAATACGAGATGTCATGAAACTCCTCTTGACGCAGGATGCGGCATGTGTGGCGGAGGTCTGGACTGCGGCTATTTCTACGAAAAGAAGACTCACCGTTACGGACTCGTAGATATTACCGATCGCTCTTCCACTCGAATGATTAACGGTCCTCTGTGCACGGCTCGGGTGGACGACTTGGGCTATGCCGTAGGGAGCGCCCTGTGGACGGCACACACCCTGATGGTCGATGCAAGGCCCTTTGCAAGCGCAGGAATGGCGGGCCAGAAGCTGGGATACTGCCCCAATTCCGGAATGGTCGTCGGAGTCCTGGTGGCCGCCAAGTCCAAGAATCCGTATGTGGACGTCAACGTGGACTACCACCTTATAAACATGGACAAGGTTCTGGACAACGCTCGGAAGATATACCAGACAGCCCGAATCATCCGTGGATTCGATTACCGGAGATGGATACCCAAACCGCAGAATACTGAAGAGGAGGGCGAGTAATGGGACACCTTATAGGTAGGGACTACTATCAGGACCACCTTCTGGAAGTAGCCAAAAGCATCGTGCTTGCCATCCATAAGGCGCCCCAGATCACCGGCAAGACAGTTATCGAGGCTGAGATCATCTGGGGAGAAGACTTGATGCCCATAATCGAGATCTTGGAGCCGTGGCTCCAGTAGTCCGTTACATCCAGTGGGACTACGAAACGATCAAAGGGTGCTACGAAAAGGGAGAATCGCCTGTCATTATCAACATTGGCGCCAAGGTGAATCGCTCCAATCTAGCTTGGAATTGCGGGGCCTGTGGGTTCGACACGTGCGCAGAATTCAACGCGTACAGCAAAGACCTTGGAGGCGGAGGGCAGTTGGGTGGGCCTTGCTGCAACTGGAAGATCCTGGACTATGCCATAGCATGCGATTGGGCGTGTGCATCCGCCTGGCAGTACAAGGTTGACAACCGGATAATGGGGTCTCTGGGGTTTGCGTTGCAGGCCTTGAATTATCTTCCTGATTCGGACGTCAAGCTCGGACTTGCACTGGGGCCGCCCAGAGAAAGTGTTTACTTCAGCAGGACCGAGGTTCGCAATGTCATGTCGTATGAGGCGGACAAGATGGACATGATAAAGAGCATTCCCACTATGTTTGCCGGCTTCCCTGGAAGCGGCAACCCCATGTACAAGACGAAACAAGACTGGTGGGCGCCTCCGGAATTTCTAAATATCGGTTATTCAGAGGACGCGATGGAAGTCCTGCAGAAAAGTCCTCTACGAACAAATCCCCGAGATCGTCGTCAAGCATGCCGACGCCGTGGCAGCCAGGTACATAACGGACGAAAAAGCTCCGTCAGAGGAACAATCCGACCAGTAGTAAGGGAGGTCAACGATGGATTTCTTGGATCTGGATTTCAACTTGTCCGAAGAGGACTTAGCGTTGAAAAAGGCGGCAAACCGGTTCGCCAGGGAAGTCATGCGACCGGTTTCCGTGCAACTGGACGCCATGACCCCCGAGGAGGTTATCGCTCCCGAATCCCCTCTGTGGGATTTCATGAAAAAAGCCTACCAGCTTGGTTATCATACCATCCTGATTCCCGAATCCTATGGTGGAATGAATGTTACCCCCTTGCAGCAGTCACTGATTATGGAGGAACTCTCTTGGGGCAGCGCCGGGCTTGCCGTTCTCCTTGCCGTGGCGGCATTTCCCGCTTTTGTAGCCAGTATGGTCCCGGAAGACGAACTCATAGACAATATCATCGTGCCGTTCTGCGAATGCAGCGACGCCAGCATCAGAGGTTGCTGGGGGATCACCGAACCGGATCATGGTTCCGATACACTCCTCCCCGGTTACCCCAGTTTCTGTGACCCTGCCATAGGTGCCAATTGCCGCGTTAGGTTGGATGGAGACGAGTGGGTAGTCAACGGTCAGAAGTCGTCATGGGTTTCCGGCGGCACTATTGCGACCCATTGTGCGCTTTATTGCCAGGTCGATCCTACCGCGGGACACGCTGGAGGAGGGATTTTCGTCGTGCCTTTAGATCTGCCCGGAGTATCTAAAGGTAAACCGCTCAACAAGCTTGGACAGCGCGACCTCAATCAAGGGGAGATATTTTTCGACAACGTTCACATTCCCAAATCGTATATGATTGCACCTCCGGAAGCCTATGAAGCAATGTTGGAAACAACTCTGTCAACTACAACGGCACTTATGGGAGGTACTCGGCACCGGTATCGCCAGAGCTGCGTTCGACGAGGCGCTGACGTATGCCAAGGAACGGGTGCAGGGAGGAAAGCGGCTCATAGAATACACACACGTGAGAATGACTCTGTTTCACATGCTGAGGAGGGTCGAAGCCAGCCGTATGATGAGCAGGGCCGCCTATCAATACAACCAAAATACATCGACTCCGGCTGAAGAATACTCGGTCATGGCCAAGATTCAAGGCACTGAAGCAGCCTTCCAGAACACTCATGAGGCGATACAGCTCTTTGGTGGCAACGGTATGGCAAAGGAATATCTCATCGAGAAACTATTCAGAGATGCACGGGCCACACTGATCGAAGACGGTTCCAACCAAACATTGGCTATCGCGGCAGGGCATAAAATCATCGAAACGTATCCGCGATCCTGATTCGGGCAAACTAGACGAAATTGTGGATAAGATTTTCAGGAGAAACCGCATGCGAGATGTTTATGTGATCGGGGTCGGCATGTTCCGGTTCGGCAAGTACTTGGAACGCACGATGAAGGATATGGCCGCAGAGGCAGTCAATCTTGTAATCAAGGATGCTGACATTGAAAAGAAGGACCTTCAGTTTGCGTACGTGTCGAACAGCTACTGGGGATTGTTCGAGGGTCAGCATTCCATCAAAGGTCAAGTTCTCTTATTCCCTCTCGGCATCCAAAAGATACCCATCGCAAACGTGGAGAACGCCTGCGCCGGGGGATCCACAGCTTTCCACATGGCTTGGATGAGCGTCGCATCCGGCCTGTATGATGTCGGATTGGCCCTTGGTGTGGAAAAATTGGCAAATGCCGATAAGCAGCTTTCCCTCAAATCCTTCATGAGCAGTATGGACGTCTTGAATTTTGGTAACCAGGTCACGACCATGTTGTCCGCGGTGCAAGGTCTTGCTGTTCAGCCTCCTCCGGAACAGCAAGCTGCCGGCCAAGGCCGCAGCATATTTATGGACATGTACGCTGCAGGGGCTCGATGGCACATGTCTAAATATGGGTCTACTCAAAGACAGCTTGCAGTCATCTCCGCGAAGAATCATTTTCACGGCTCCTTGAATCTCCTGGCTCAGATTCAGAAAGATATGACCGTTGCAGAGGTATTGGCTGACAAGCCGATATCCTACCCCCTAACACGCCCTATGTGCGCTCCCGTAGGCGATGGAGCCACGTCCGCCATCTTGTGCTCTGCGGATTACCTGAAAAAGCTCCCAAATGCGAGACCCGTACGTGTACGGGCGTCGGTTCTCGGTTCGGGAACCGACCGGGGACTTGAAGGCGAGGACATAGGTAAAAGGGTTTCCCGCAAAGCTTACGAGATTGCAGGAGTAGGCCCCGAAGACATCAATGTGGCTGAATTACACGATGCAACGGCCTACGGTGAACTTCATCAGACCGAAACCCTCGGCTTTTGCAATGAAGGCGAAGGAGGGCTCTTAGCGGAATCTGGGGCCACAAAGCTTGGAGGAAGGCTTCCGATCAACACGAGTGGCGGCTTGGAGTCGAGGGGCCATCCCATCGGGGCTTCGGGGCTGGCCCAGATTCATGAGATCGTCACCCAGCTTCGTGGAGAAGCGGGCAAACGCCAAGTGGAACGAGCCTGTTTAGGACTAACGGAAAATGGTGGCGGCACACTCGGGTTTGAGGAAGCTTCAATGACAATTCACATTTTAGAGAAGGCGTGAAATCCTTCGCGAAGATTACAAACCCTTCTTAAGTAAGGATTGAGGTCTCACAGGCCCCGTGATCCCTCTCTGCAATTACTAGCAATATGGCCTTTTAGAGTGGTCCCCGGAAAGCAATCACGGAAAAGGATAACGCCTTTAGAGTTTCTGGTTCCCATGCTCCTACCGGTTGTCAGCGACGCGAGGAAATGTAGGGGCGAATGCCATTCGCCCGGGCGACCACCGGTCGCCCCTACCATCCCTCGATGGACGCCCGGTAATGGTTTTGTCCCCGCAAATCGGACAAAATTTTTGACATTTGCTATAGCTCTTCACAGTCCGTCATTACCTTCAAAAACCGCCCTAGGTTCTTTCCTTCCCCCATTCTCCCCTACGCGCTCCCTGTTTGTCTCCTGCCATCTTCCTTTGATCCGTAGCTTAGCTGTGGTTTTGCGCTACACCTGCTGTGGTGTTTTACAACAGGCATTAAGATCTCATTATATCCCATAGATATACGTACCAGACGAATTTGACCACACCGTAGTGTGGTGTTTCACCATGCCAACACTCCCTAAGTGCGAAACGGTGGACTCATCTATTATCATGTAATTAGCCATACATAGGTGCCAGACACCGGACCTGGCACGAATGATGCTTTACTAATCGACGACAGATGGAAATCACGGGAAAGCAAACCCGTCAGACTGTTACCAACATCTTCTCAAGCAAAAGGAGGCCCGTCATGGCAACCGCGCAAGTTGAAAGGATATTCGAACCGGCGGCGGAACAACAGCACTGTGTTCACGCCCACACAGGCAAGGCCCCCCGGACTAAAATGTGCGCCCAAAACTATGAATGCGGAACCTGCCCTTTTGATCAGATGCTCGACGATGTAGTTCACAGTCGCCAGGATAGCCCCAAACTTCGAGAAATATCGGTTAAGGCTGCTTGAGGCCCGGCTGCGGAGGCAACTCCTGCTCCGACCGGCCGTTACAGCCCAACGGTTCAATTCCACTGGTCCGATTACGCCTGGCTACGGTATTGAAAGCGTTTGACAGCAGATTGTGGACAAAATAGACGAATCAAACCGACAGAGAATACCCTCAAAGGAGGCTACCAATGGCAACAATAGACAAAAAGAGAAACGTGCCCACCGGGTTCAACTTCTCCGAAAAGGAGTGCATCTGGATGCGGGCTAAGGTCGTGCCCACCAAGTATTGCGACAATGCGTTCGACTGCACTACCTGTGCTTTCGACAAAGGCATGGCCCGCAAGATGTCCCTGGAATCCCATGAGGCCGGGTGGGATACGAAAATGTTCGATCTGCCGGTTCAGGATCAGCGTTGTCGCCATGCTCTCACGGGACGTGCGCCTCAAAACAAGATGTGCGCACGCAACTACGAATGCGGAGACTGTCCGTACGATCAAATGCTGGATGACATGATACAGGTGGACCACACTCTTTTCGGGCCGCCGCAGTATCTGAACGCGCATGGTTTTCTTGTTCCCCGGGACTACTACATTCACAAGGGCCACGGTTGGGCCCGGCTGGAATACGGCGGCCGCGTGCGTGTGGGATTGGACGATTTCGGAAACCGGCTTGTCGGCAAGGTGGACAAATTTCGGCTTCCGGCGCTGGGGACTCGTTTTAAAACCGGCGAAGAATCATTCATTCTTCAAAGGGAAGGCAACGAAGCCGGGATAAGGGCCCCGCTTCAGGGAGTGGTCACGGCGGTCAATCAGAAGCTCTTGGATCAGCCCCAGTGCGCAAACGCGGATCCGTACAGTTCAGGCTGGGTGATGCTGGTGGATCCTCTTGAGCTGAAACCCGATCTCAAGGAACTTTGCTTCGGAGTTGACAGCGTGAAGTTCATAGAAGCGGAAGCTGAGCGTCTGCTCTCCATGATTACCGACGACCCGACTGCCGCGGCGGCCACAGGTGGTGAGCCAATAGCCGACGTATACGGGGCGTTTAGAGAGATAGGCTGGGATCGGCTGGTCAGAGGTTTTATCTAAGACCAATTCGCGTTTGTCCTAGGAGTTAGTGGGACCGGCATCCTGCCGGTCCATGACGGTGCATTCACAGGAATGCGCCGTAACTTGTCCTAGACAGGACATTGCGGGGTAGTCCCGAGGGA
Source organism: uncultured delta proteobacterium (assembly GCA_963789265.1). Taxonomy (GTDB): domain Bacteria; phylum Desulfobacterota; class Desulfomonilia; order Desulfomonilales; family Desulfomonilaceae; genus CAWBBA01. Next base: position 908,499 of record CAWBKB010000003.1, read on the forward strand.
CCCGCGGGACTGCTTGCTGTTCGTTACTCTGGACTCCGATCCAATAGGCGCTAACTTAATGCGGCGTCTTGATTCCGCAAGGCCCCCTCACCCTGCCCTCTCCCGCCACGGGGAGAGGCTTTTCTTGATCCCCTCCCTTGATGGGAGGGGGAAGGGGGAGGGTGATAAGGCATTGAAATTACCAGGCAGCACGACAATAAGTTAGCGTCTATGGCACTCCGATCCGGGGTCCAGCGTGGATGCCCGCATAGACGGGCATGACGCCATGCAAGGCGGGTTTGAAACCCGCCCCTACCAGAAACACGGTGTCACTTGCTCGCGCATTGTGAGATCGGCGTGATTTGGTTTCAACGCATGGCCAAGAACCGTTTTCTTTTGCGGTCCATTGTTGCGAGCTATGTGTTGATCAATTTGGCAGCAGTGATGCGAATGATGTCTATTATCGGGGACGGATACACGCCAAGCAGTAGGAGTAGCAATGTGAGGGCTGCCAGAAACTATGCTTGCTGCAACCGGAGCGGATGAAGACGGAAGGATGGTCTCCCGTTCCGCGGGCGCTCTTGAAAAGGTCACAATAATAACTCTAAGGTAATAAAAAAGACCAATAGCACTATTTATTACCAGGATCGTTACAAGCAGCCACAAGGCAGAGCCGATTCCCGCGGTCATCACATATAATTTTCCGAGAAATCCAGCGGTCAGGGGAATGCCAGCCAATGACAGAAGCATTGCGGTGAAGACGCCGGCCAGCCAGGGCCTCTTCCATGCCAACCCTCGATAGTCTTCCAGGTCCTCCGCGTCTCCCTCACTGCCAGATAGCACCGTGATAACGCCGAAGGCACCCAACGTAGTCACAAAATAGGCGACTAAATAGAAACTGACCGCAGTAATTGCCATCGGACCGGTCGCCAGAAACGCTATCAGCAAGTATCCCATGTGAGCGATGGATGAATACGCCAGAATGCGCTTCACGTTATTCTGCAGGAGGGCCAGGAAATTCCCGACAAACATTGAAGCGATCGCTACAGCACTGAATACAATAAAGAGCGGCGTCTGAGCTTGAACATTCGATTGCGTCAGGTACCTGAACAGGACCGCAAACATTGCGCCCTTAGACACTGTTGCAATAAAGGCCGTTATGGGTGCGGGCGCCCCCTCATATACGTCGGGGGTCCACATGTGGAATGGCGCCACCGCGAGTTTGAATCCTATACCTATAATCAGCATGGAGAGGCCTGTCACTACTACGGCTGAGCCTGCACTGCTCATGCTGGATAACAACTTCAGACCAATTAGATCCATTCTGCCCACTTGCGCGTATATTAGGGCCATTCCAAAGAGCAAGAACGCATCGGACATTGCCGCCAAAATCAGGTATTTTACGCCCGCTTCAATACTCTTTGGCAGCCTCCTCAGGTAGGCAATAAGCGCATACAATGACACGTTGAGAGTTTCCAGGCCCACAAAGAAAGAGGCAAAGTGGCTGCTGCTTACCATTACCGAAGCCCCCAAAGCAGCAGTTAGCAAGATGACATAAAACTCCTCTTTATTCTCTTCGTGTTTCTTCAGATAGCCGTATGCCAGGAGAGCGACAGGTAAAGTCGTGCCCACCATCAATGCCATGAAGAAGAGAGCGTATCCGTCCATGAGGATGAGTGGCGTTACCTGCCGAGGGGCCACGGGAGAAATTAGAAATATTACGCCCAATGTCAGGACGAGGCCCGCCACGGTCAATACAGCAGTCAGCAAGTGATTGCGGTAGAACACGATCGCCAACATGATGGCCGCAGGCGTCGCAGCCATCACAAAGAAGGGCGAAAGCGTAAAGAGGTCTGCTGAATTCATGGGTTATTCGGGTCAGCCTCCGAGGGGCCATCGCCCAGCTTTCTAGAAAAAGTCGATGAAAACACGACCTCTCGACTGACGACAACTTGCCGTGCGGCAACCACCTTCTTTTGCAAAGCCGAAAGGGCCGGCGCTGAAGTGTTAAGCACTGGCTGAGGGTGAAGCCCTAACCACAGCAGGCCCGCGGCCATTACGGCAGTAATTGCGGCTTCTCTAACAGATAGATCGGGCAATCGCAAAAACTTGTGAAGAGGTCCGTAAAACGCCCGCTGAATCATCCAGGTTGCGTAAATGACTGACATGACCAGCCCAAAAGCTGCAGGCACAGCCGCGAACGCGTTTACTTTGTAAGTTCCCACCAGCACCAGGAATTCACCTACGAAATTGCCGAGGCCGGGCAAACCGAGAGAAGCTACGGCAAAAAATAAGGCCATTCCTCCCAGCCAAGGTACAGCGGGCCAGAGTCCGCCCATCTGATTCATGTCGCGAGTATGAATTCGCTCCTGAAGCATGCCCACAAGTACGAAGAGCGCCCCTGTGCTGAGACCGTGGCAGATCATCTGCATCACTGCGCCTTGAAGCGCCATCGAATTCAGCGCATAGATTCCAATGAGCACAAAACCCAAGTGGCTGATGCTGGTGTACGCCACAAGCCTCTTGATATCAGTCTGAGCAAAGGCCATCGCGGCACCGTACAGGATGCCGATTACCCCCAGCCCCATGGCAACTGGTGTGAAAGCCAGGGCAGCACCAGGAAACAGCGGAATTGCGAAACGCAATAGACCGTATGCGCCGGTTTTCAGCAGCAAACCTGCGAGGATTACACTGCCGGCGGTGGGGGCTTCCGTGTGCGCATCAGGCAACCACGTGTGTATGGGTACTACCGGCAGCTTTACCGCAAACGCGACGAAAAAGCCGAGCATCAGCCACATAGACGTGGAGGCTGAGATCGCCGTGCCCAACAGGTCGGAGTAGTTGAATGTGTATGTACCGGTATTATGGCCGTGTATCAGATAGAGCCCCAAAATTGCCAGCAGCATGAAAAGGCCGCCCGCCTGAGTGAAGATAAAGAATTTGAAGGCTGCATATATTCTGTTCTCGTGGCCCCATATCCCGATAAGAAAGTACATGGGCACGAGCATCAATTCCCAGAAGAAGTAAAAGAGGACCAGATCCAAGGCCAAAAAGACCCCTATTATCCCGGCCAGGACCATCATCAAATTGAAATGGAAGAAGCCGACCCGATCTTGTATCTCGCTCCAGGAGCAAAGCACCGACACGATCCCCAGAAAAACTGTGAGCAGGATCAGAAGAAGACTCAGGCCATCCATCCCGAGATGAAAACTTATGCCCAATTGAGGGATCCAGGCCCGATTCAGTTCGAACATCCAGGTGTTCTGTCCGAGACTTACCACGCCCGGGATCTGTTTCAGCCAGATTCCCAGAATTATCGCCAGATCGATGAAAAGCGCTACCAGTGCAGACCACCGAGACCACTTGGAACTCCAACAGGAAAGAAGCCAGGCCAAAAGACCGCCGGCCAAGGGAATAATGATCAGCCAGGCTAATATCATGAGAACACCATGATCGCTACGACGAGAACAGCACCGATAACGATTCCTACTGCGTAGCGTCGGAGAATTCCCGACTGAGTGTCGCTGAGGACGCAATGAAAAAACCGGCTGAGGCCGGCAATGCCCAGGTATATCTGATCCAGCACATCCGAACGATTTATGCGGGCCAACCAAACAAATGGCTTCACAAGCAATTTGTCGTAAAGCCAGTCGAACCCCCAACCGTTGAACCACAGCCGATGGGCAATTCGGCCTGGTGTGGACGCCGCCAAATTGTCTGCATAGCGGGGCTGACGAAGGAAAAAGACATACGCGACGTAGATCCCAATCAGGGAAATGGCTCCGCTTGCTATCTCGAAAATCTCTTCAGCTCGCATAGACACGTTTGCCACAGCCGTGGCAGGGAGCGCAGTTTTCAAGAAATCCGAAAAGATCCTAACGTTTCCTAAAACATGAGGCAGTTCAATAAAACCTATGATCACCGACAGAACCGCCAGTATTATCAAAGGAACTCGGATCACTTTCGTAGGCCGCCACTCGACAGCCTCTTTTGGTTCACCCCAAAAGGTCAAAAATACCATACGAAAGGAATAGATCGAGGTTAGTAAAGCGCCTACTAATGCTCCAAGGCCCAGCCAAAAGCCGCCTCTCGGCGCCAACCATGCATGCCAAATGATCGGGTCTTTGCTGTAGAAACCGCCGGTCACAAGCGGCAGGGCCGACAAGGATGCAGCGCCGACAAGAAAAGTCCAGAATGTGACAGGCAGTTGCTTCCTTAGCCCGCCCATCTTGAACATGTCACGTTCTTCATGGAGGGCCGTTATTACTACGCCTGCGCTCAGAAAGAGGAGTGCTTTGAAAAACGCATGACTCACGAAGTGGAAAATTGCCGCAGACCAAGCTCCGACTCCTAGTGCAAGGAACATGTAACCGATTTGACTGATGGTCGAATAGGCCAAAACGCGCTTAATATCGAATTGCGTCATCGCGCTGAAGCCTGCCAGCAGCAAAGTGGCGCATCCGATTATCGCAACGGCAAACTGAACAGGAGGCGCTAAAGTGAAAAGCGCATGTGTGCGCGCAATGAGGTAAACTCCTGCTGTCACCATGGTAGCAGCATGTATCAGGGCGCTAACAGGCGTGGGACCGGCCATTGCGTCGGGCAGCCATGTCTGCAAGGGCAATTGAGCTGATTTTCCCAGAGCGCCTCCCAATAACAACGCGGCCGCGACAATGGCTGCGCAGGAACCCACAGGCCATTGCTGCGAAGCGCGGTGCATAAGTTCTTGGATTTGCAACGTTCCGAGGCTGTTAAAAAGAAAGAATAGGCCGATGGCCATAGCAGTGTCGCCAAGTCGAGTTACAATAAAAGCTTTGATGGCCGCACGACCGTTAGCCGGATCTTTGTACCAGAAGCCGATAAGTAAATAACTGCAGAGCCCTACCCCCTCCCATCCCAAATATAGAAACACCAGATTGTCTGCCAGCACAAGCACCAGCATGGACCCAACAAACAAATTCATGTACGCGAAGAATCGGCTATACCCTCCCTCCTCTGCCATATACTCCGCGGAGTATAGATGAATTAGAAAACCCACTATGGTCACCACAAGTATCATGACCACTGACAATGCGTCCAAATAGAGCGCTATTTGCGGTGCAAAACCTCCCACTTGCATCCAGGTTTTGATGATCTCAGTGTAAGCGTAATGCGGAGGCGCGGATGTTATAAATTCTATACCCGTAACAGTTGCCGCCAACGCGGAAAGACCAACCGACCCGACGCCCACGATTGCTACTCCGGGTCGGGAAATCCGCGAGCCAAACAGCACCAGTATGGCAAAACCGGCTAAAGGAACCGCTGGGACCAGCCACAGGAACTCAAACATATTACCCTCGCATCGTGCGGGCAGCATCCGAATCCAGCGTGCCAAAACGGTGGTACAACTGGAGCACGAGGGCTAGTCCGATTGCCACTTCAGCCGCCGCCATTGTCAGGATAAATATGAACATTATCTGTCCGTCGGCCTGTTGCCGTGCGGCACCCGCCACTATGAAGGCAAGTCCCGCGGCATTCAGCATAATTTCAATAGACATCAACATAAAAATGATATTGCGCCGCACCAGGACCCCGATAGTTCCAAGGGCAAACAGTATCCCGGCCAAAATGAGTCCGTGTTCCATTGGGATTGCTGACATCACGATGATTCCCTTTTTTGCGAAGATGTTACATTGTCCCGGTCCGGCCGCCCGAGGTGATAGGCCCCTATCAGCCCCGCGAGTAGCAGCATTGACGCCAATTCCACTCCCAAGATGTAAGGCCCGAACAGCACGATGGCAACTTGATTGGGGCCGACTTGCGCGGCCGCGGGGAAATGTCCGCCACCTCTTACGAGAGCGTAGACCAGTTCCGCCAAGAGAATTATCGCCAGAATGGAAGGCCCCACCCACGTCCCGGGACTGAGCCAATCTTTTTCCCGATTTAGGTCGGCGCGGCCCGGATTGATCATCATGATGACGAAAACAAATAGAACCATTATGGCCCCCGCGTAGATAATTACCTCGAGAGCTGCGGCAAATGGTGCTCCAAGTGCAAAAAAGATCAATGCCACTGAAAAAAGAGACAAAATAAGATAAAGCAGAGCGTGTACAAGATTAGTGCGAGTCACGACCATTATCGTTGAGATGACTGCTACAAGAGCGGATATGTAAAATAGCGCGCTCATAATATCCTCGACACAGACACTTTGCCTTATGGCATCAACGTATGAATATCCATCGGGGGGGCTTCATTTTCTGCCTCGCCTTTATCTTTGCCGCCAATGGCCAAGCCGGCTACTTTGTAAAAATTGTACCCGGGATATTTGCCCTGGCCGCTTATCAGGAGATCTTCTTTCTCGTAAACCAGGTTGTGCCGTTCGTATTCGCACATCTCGAAATCAGGCGTAAGCTGAATGGCATAGGTAGGGCATGCTTCCTCGCAAAAGCCGCAGAATATGCACCGTGAAAAGTTGATTCGGAAGAATTCCGGGTAGCGCCTGCCATGTTCGTCTTCCGTGGCTTGCAGAGCAATACAATCCACAGGACAAGCCACTGCACAAAGATAGCAAGCTACGCAGCGCTCTTCTCCGTCCGGATCGCGGGACAATATGATTCGACCTCTCCATCTCGGTGGAATATAAGGTTTTTCCTCGGGATAAAGTATGGTCTCCCGCTTTCGGAAGGTGTGCAAGAATATAGTCCATACAGTTTTGAGCAATGCCAACGTAAAGCCTCCTCAGCGGCCCGATGCCAACACGATACCACCGGTCACCAACAAGTTCAGAAGGGTGATCGGCAGCATCACCTTCCAGCCAAAAGACATCAATTGATCGTAGCGCGGCCTGGGGAGTGATGCTCGGACCAGGATAAAGCCGCCAATGAAGAAGAAGGTCTTCAGGAAAAACCAGACGATGGGCGGCAAAACAGGTCCCAGCCATCCGCCGAAGAACAGTGCAACGGTCAAGGTAGAAATTAACGTAATACCGAGATATTCACCCACGAAAAACATGCCGAACTTCATTCCTGAGTATTCGGTATGGTACCCGGCAACCAATTCATTTTCGGCTTCAGGAAGATCGAACGGCAGTCGGCGAGTCTCGGCAAGACCCGCGATCAGGAAAATCACGAGCCCCAGGAACTGGGGAATACAAAACCAGATGTTCCTCTGAGCTTCCACGATGTCACGGAGGTTAAACGAGCCCGCCAGCATCACAACGCCCATGACCGACAGCCCCATGAATACCTCGTAGCTCAGCATCTGGGCCGCAGCCCGAATCCCGCCCAGCAATGAGTATTTATTATCCGAGGCCCAGCCTGCGAGCGCCACACTGTAGACACTCAAAGAAGACATCGCCAGAAAGAAAAGAAGCGCAATGTTAAGATTCACCACTTGAATGCCCGGCGCAAAAGGGATCACTGAAAAAGAGAGCAGGACAGTCACCATGATTACGGCAGGAGCAATTACGAACACCGCTTTGTCGCCAAACGGCGGAATCCAATCTTCCTTAGTAAATATCTTGATCATGTCTGCAAGAACTTGTAGCAGCCCGAAAGGTCCCGCGCGGTTGGGGCCGTAACGATCCTGCCAAAGCCCCAAAAGCCGTCGTTCCACCCAGATGAGTCCGGCAGCTATGCCGATCATGACGAGCAAAACTCCCACGATGATTATGAGGGGCCTGATGATTTCGGTCATATCAGTCTTCGCTCACTTTGCGCTCATTTCGCGACACGGACTCGTCCCCATTCAGGCAGTTTAACCCAATTAGATCCCGGCAAGCCGACGATTAAGCCGGCGATACCCCTGGGCAAAGAAGGATCGAGTTTCACGATAAGGCTCTGAGACCACTTCGCCATATCAACCTGTACCACCCCGCCACCGGCTATGTTGAGCTCCGCTGCGTCTTCGTCATTCAGCATCAAGTACGGTTCGGGGACTCGCTCGGCCACGGCGCTTGCATTAGCGCTCAATTCCTCTGAACCGAAGATATGGTAAACGGCCACAATCAGGCATTCATCCTTGCGACGCTCAAAACCTTCGGGAATCTCCCGAAAATGAGACTTCTGTTCAGCCTGTGTCGGCTCGATAAGCCGAACGCCGGGATCCCCCCCGCGCAATGGCCCACCAACCTCGCTTTGGAATTTGTTCAGGGCCTGGACAGAATTCCAACCTGGGGACCAGAAGCGAGGGATTATTGCACTCGGGGGTTGGCCTTCGTATCCTTCCATTGAAAAGGCAAGGGCTGAATCCCGATCTTCGGGTGGCTTCGGCTCGTGGACGCTCACATTCGCATGCATCGAGGTGCGCCCGCTGTATCGGTGCGGCTGTCGGGGTATTTTCATACCCACAACTCGAAAGCCGGCAGCGGGTGTGGTGCCCGGCGTCGCTTCGAATTCAGGGATACTCCGCGCCATCGCAGCGGTTATATCATCCAGTGTTTGCCACTTATCCGCCTCAGGCCGTGCCATCAGTGCCATCATGTCCAACAGCCATTTGCGGCTCTGTTGAACGTCCCCTACAGGAGCCATTACCTGAAAGAAACGTTGCGCTCTTCCTTCGTTATTGACGAGCGTTCCGTCGGCTTCGGCAAAAGTCCCCGCGGGTAGCACAACTTCAGCCTGCTGTAGGCACGCGTGTTGCAAGTGGTCGATTACTATCAGGTGCTTGGTGCGAGAGAGAAACTCTTTCACCGATTCAGCTTCCCCACGGCGGTAAAGGTCATTTTCCAGTACGATGACAGTGTCTGCCTTCTCATCCAGCACTTCTGCGAAGGCTTCCGCAAGTCTCCTGCCATTCATTAAACCTAGGCCCAGACTGTTGCACTCCGGTACCGTGAAGCACAGCCCTGCCGGTTTCCCTTTATTGCACAAAGCCCATGCGACATTGGCCGCGGCCTGAACCAACGAATCAGAGCCGCAACTGCCACCCGATACCACGAGCGGCCGTTCGGCTTCTTTCAGCGCCTGGGCAGCCGCTTGCGCGAACGATCGCAACTCTTCCGGAAGATCCACGACCGCGGGTGCATCCGGAGCCAGTTCGTGGGCGACAGCAAAACCTACGCGGGCCAAATCGACCGGCCCAGCGCGCAGGGTATGCAGTGCGACGTCATCGAGCTTGGTTGCAGCGGGGGTGGCAATGAAGAGCGGTCCGGTTTTGTCCTGGACGACATGTCGGACCGCATAGTCGCTCCACATGGGGCATTTCAGCTCTTTAGGGCGCTCCATCGGCTTCAGGCGCGCAGCTTGTCGAAGCGTAAGAGCGAGCATAGGTGCAACGTTGGTAACGTCTTCGCCCAGCACAAGCACGGCATCCGAGGCTTCAACCTCATGCAGTGACGGAGACCTGGCCGGCCCATTTTGCAGGATTTCAAGTATCAGCGAGATCATCTGATACTCGGTTTCCGACATTCCTGCGAAAAAGCGCTCGGGGCCTACGAGTGTCCGCAGGGCAAAATTTGCCTCAAGCGAGGCCCGCGGTGACCCGATCCCGATCACCCCGTAACTGCTTTTCAGCACAGTATGAAGACGATGGAGTGCCTGTTCAGTGTCCGTCGGTTCCAACAGGCCGCCTTCTTCGGATTTGACAAGAGGTCTACGAATTCTCTTCTCGCTGTTCACAAATTCGTATCCATAGCGCCCCCGGTCGCAAAGGAAATAGCCGTTAACCTCACCGTTGTAGCGGTTGCGTATGCGCCGCAACAGGCCGTAACGTTCGCCTGGAATGGTGTTGCACCCGAGACCGCAATGGACACACACTGATGGGCCGGTTTGTAAATCCCATTTGCGCGTATAGTGCTTCTTCAGGGTTTTGTCCGTGAAGACTCCTGTGGGACAGATCTCAACAAGATTTCCGCTAAACTCATTCTCCAGAGTTCCATCCTCGAACCTTCCGAAATAAACGCGAGTGTTTATGCCGAAAACGTTGAAATCGCGGCCACCCGCGTAATCGCGATAGAATCGTTCGCATCTATAGCACTGTATGCACCGGTTCATTTCATGGTTGAGAAACGGCCCTAGATATTGATTGCGATACGTGCGTTTCTTGAAGCGGAAACGGCGATAGGTGTGCCCTGTCATGACCGTCATGTCCTGAAGATGGCACTCCCCCCCTTCATCGCAAACAGGACAATCATGAGGATGGTTGACCATGAGAAATTCAATCACACTTGCCCGGAATTCCATTGCTTCCGGATCGTCAATAGAGAGGCGCATACCGTCGGCGGCTGGGGTCATGCATGACATCATAATACGGCCGCGCGTGTCCTTTTCATCTCTGAACACCTTGACAGCACACTGGCGGCAGGCCCCCACCGAATGTATGGCAGGATGCCAACAGAAATAGGGAATATTGAAACCTAAAGAAAGGCATGCAGTGAGAAGATCTTGTCCGCCTTCAACTTGATACGGTTTATTATCTATATAAATAGTGGGCATACATTATCTCCACGGACACCGCTTTTCTCTGATATGCCTTTCAAAATCTTCCCTAAAATGGGCCAAAGCACTCTGCAAGGGTTCCATAGCCCCGGGCGCGAGCGCGCAAAAAGTGTGGCCCATGCGGAGCAACTTTGTGTGTAATTCGAGGCGGTCCAGATCTTCAGGCTCTCCCCTGCCATTATCTATGGTTTCTAGGATTTCTGCGGTCCAAGGCAGACCGTCACGGCACGGGGTGCACCAGCCGCAAGATTCACGCGCGAAGAACCGTTCCAAACTGTGTACCATGCCTACAGGACACGTGTGGTCATCGAGGACGACGATGGTGCCGGTTCCAAGGCGACTTCCAGCCTTTTGGACTGAATCGTAATCCATTTCAACGTCCAGGTGCGTCTCCAGCAGAAACTCCGTCGACGCTCCACCGGGGATTATCCCCCTCAATTTGAGCCCTGCCCGCATACCGCCGGCATGCTCTTCGAAGATTTCTCGTAGGGTGGTCCCCATAGGGAGTTCCCACGCGCCTGGTTTTTTTACCTTGCCGCTGGCGCCGTAGATTTTCGTGCCACCGCATTCGGTAAGGCTCAAGCCTTTGAACCACTCGACCCCGTTATTGATGATGTGAGGAATATTGCAAATAGTCTCAACATTATTGGTCGTGGTCGGCTTTCCCCACAGGCCCACATGAGTAGGACGAGGTACTTTGTCCCGTGGTATGCCACGTTTGCCTTCGAGCGAATTAAGCAATGCGGATCCTTCGCCGCATATATATCTGCCTGCACTAATGTGAAGAATCATCTTAAGGTTGTAGCCAGACCCCAGGATATTTTCCCCTAAATACCCGCTGTCGTAAGCCTCGGCAATTGCTTGGCTTAACACTTTCTTCGCCAGCGTGTATTCCCGGCGTAGAAAAATAAAGGCAACGTCCGCCTGAATCGCGTATGCCGACACTATCATACCTTCTATGAGCTGATGCGGATCTCCGTCCATTAGCAGACGATCTTTGAATGTGGCAGGCTCCATCTCATCAGCGTTAACTATCAAGTATCTGGTCCCGGGGACTTCATCCGGCGATGCCATTGACTCCCATTTGACGCCCGTCGGAAAACCCGCCCCACCACGACCACGCAGGTTGGTCTTCTTCACCATCTCGACAACTTCCTGAGGCGTCATCGTCTTGAGAGCCTTGTGAACCGACTTGTAGCCGCCCGCTTTTTCATATTCTTTGAGATCCAGTGGCGGTTCGCCCGGCTTAATGTTTTTTGTCAGCGGTCGTTCCATCAATCCGTTTCCTATGCATATTTTGCAAGAATTTGGTCCAATTTGGCCGGGTCCAAATCCCCATAAACCTCGTCGTCGATCATCAGGGCGGGGGCCTGCTCACACACTCCCAGACACTGTATCGGGAGCAAAGTGAATCTCCCGTCCGCGGTAGTCTGCCCGTATTCCACGCCAAGGCTCGTCTTCAGATGATCGATCAGTTGTTCATATCCCATTATGTAGCAGGTCACACTGTCGCACACGAGGATCAGGTGTCTTCCAACCGGCTTTCTGAAAAGATGGTTATAAAAAGTCGCCACACCGTCCAGCTCGTCAGGGGTCATTTCCAGGAAAGCAGCCAGTTCGCGGATTGTTTCATCGGAGAGCCAGCCGAAATGGCGCGTCACAATCTGCATAGCTTCGATGCACGCCGACCCTTTATTCTCTAACCGCTCAAATTCGGCTTCAATCTCTTGTTTGATCTCTTCCGTCAGCATCAATTCGACCTTGCTTTCGTGTAAACTTCCGTCATGCCAATGCGCCGGCATTACTCACCGGTCCACATCCGCCATCACAAAATCAATGCTGCCGAGGATGGCTATCAGATCGGCAACCGCCAGCCCTCGGCTCATCAGAGGAATCATTTGCAGATGAGCAAACGACGGCGTGCGAATACGCGTGCGGTACGACACTGTGTTGCCGTCGCTGATCAGGTAATATCCGTTATTGCCTTTGGTGGCTTCAATGCCGCAGAATGCCTCACCGGGCGGTATGACGGGACCCCAGCTCACGCTTAAGAAATGGTTAATGAGCGTTTCTATGTCATGCATTGTATGCTCTTTAAGCGGGGGTGTTGCGAGGGGGTGATCCGCCTTATAAGGTCCTTCAGGCATGTTGTCCAGGCATTGTCTGATAATGCGTAGACTCTGGCGCATCTCCTCGACCCGCACCACACCGCGATCGTATGAGTCACCGTGGGTCGCAGTGGGAATATCGAACTCGAATTGATCGTACCCCGAGTAAGGTCTCTTCTTGCGAAAGTCCCACTCTAAGCCGCATGCGCGTAAGCCCGGCCCGGTCGCTCCCCATTCTATTGCTTCGTCCAAGGTGTAGCTTCCAACCCCCACTGTACGGGCTTGAAAAATCCTGTTCTTCATCACCAGTTTGTCGTATTCAGCCAATCGCTTCGGAAGATAATCCAAGAACCTTCTCACGAGCTTGTCCCACCCATTGGGCAAGTCTTGGGCCACACCTCCGATACGGAACCAACTCGGGTGCATGCGGCCGCCGCAAATAGCCTCTACTATCTCAAAAACCCGCTCCCGGTCGTTAAACATAAAAAATACCGGTGACATTGCCCCTACGTCCTGCGCAAAGGTGCCGTACCAGACCAAATGGCTCGCGATCCTGAAGAATTCAGCCATCATGACCCTGATAACCTGGGCTTTGTCCGGAGCCTTGATGCCTGCCAGCTTCTCAACCGCCAGCACGTACGGCAGATTGTTCATCGCGCCGCCGAGGTAATCAATTCGATCCGTATAGGGAATGAAAGTATGCCAGGATTGGCGCTCGCCCATCTTCTCCGCGCCGCGGTGGTGATAGCCGATGTCCGGCACCGCGTCCACTATTTCTTCACCGTCGAGCTGAAGCACAATTCGAAAAACGCCGTGGGTCCCGGGATGTTGTGGCCCCAGATTTAGAAACATGTAATCAGTCTCGGGACGACCGGAGGACAGGCCCCAATCTTCGGGCCGAAACTGAAGCAAGCCCTCTTCATACACAGCCCGGGCTTCGGACATGCTAAACGGCTCCATTTCCGTGGCGCGAGCGGGATGTTCTTTCCTCAGCGGATGGCCTTCCCAATAGGGCGGCATCAGGATTCGCGTAAGATGCGGGTGATCCTCAAATCCGATGCCGAACATGTCCCACACTTCACGCTCGTACCAATTGGCAGAAGGCCAAATGTCCACCACGCTGCGTACAGAAGGAAATTCCCCTTTCAAAGGAAGTTTTAGTCGGAGATCCTCGTTACGGTCGTAAGAAAGGAGGTGATATACCACCGTAAAGTCATAATCCGGCAGTCCGTGAGCATTGGAGCGTACTCTCTCGTCAACGGCCGTGAGATCGTAAAGGGTTCTATACGGCTTCTCAGTCCCGGATTTGAGCCAACTTAGGATTTCGCGAGCCTTTTCGCTCGATACCCAGACCGTAGGAATTTCGTCACGGGTTGCCTGTATTGCGAGAATTGAATCAGGAAACTTTGTTTGCAATTGCTGTATGATTATTGAGTCATTATTCATTAAGCGTGGCTCTTTTCGCCCTGGGGATCGATCCCCGTCAATACCGCTGACTTAAGAAGAATGTTATCAGCCCTGAGTCAACATGTTTGGAACCAATGTTAATGGTTACGCGTCTTATCAATCTCCCCCGGCAATAACGTAATTAGATTTCATCCGGCGAACGCAGTTCCATGGTGCTGCGCCTTTTTTCCCTTTTTGAATCGCGGAGAGCGGGCTTTGCGGGGCGTTCCACCTGTTGCGGGCCGACCACCCAGCTCAGAGGCCGTCTTTCGTGACCTACAGCCTGTTGCAGCAACAAGAGGCCTTCCAACAATGCGTCGGGCCGGGGAGGACACCCGGGCACGTACACATCCACGGGGAGAAACTTGTCCACCCCCTGAACCACGCTGTAAATGTCGTACATGCCTCCCGAGTTGGCACAGGAGCCCATAGAAATTACCCAGCGCGGTTCCATCATCTGTTGATACAATCGTTCGATTATAGGGGCCATCTTCATGAACACCGTGCCTGCTATTACCATTAGATCCGACTCTCTCGGCGTCCCTCTTAAAACTTCGGATCCGTACCGCGCAATGTCGTATCTGCTTGTGAAACTTGTGGCCATTTCCACGTAACAGCAGGAGAGGCCAAAGTTGAAAGGCCATATCGAATACTTACGGCCCCAGGCAAGGAGATCCTGCAACCGAGTCATGATGACGCTCCGCGTAACGGCATCCGCAACAGAGCCTATCTCCTGTCGCAGGGGCTTGATCGACGACCGATTCATAGGTCTTGAAATCCTTTCACGATATCACGACTATTTAGACTTGGTCCGCCTTTTGCCTGGTTGTTCTCAGCTCCAGTGCTCCAATCCGCCAAAGATACACGAGTGCAACCAGAAGAACGCCGATGAAAACGACTATTTCCAGGTAGCCCGTCCAACCGAGCTCGCGAAGAGCCACGGCCCACGCAAAAATGAAGATTGTTTCCAAGTCGAAAATTACAAAGAAAACAGCAACGAGATAGAATCGCACGTCAAAGCGAACCCGTGCGGAGCTGGTTATAAGGATTCCTGACTCGTACGGCTGGCCCGTTGTTCTCTCTTTATGGCGCTCGCCGAGAAAGAACGAAATAAGTATCATGGCGGCCACAAGAGCGATAACAGCAAAAAAATAGACCGCTAAAGGCCAAAGAGCAGTATCCGCGGCCGACACATTCAATTGCGTGCCTCCTCATCAATTTCGGCTCACATCGCGACTCTGCAAGCACTATTATACCTTTTCCGTTCTATTGTTCAACCTCTGCTTTTTTCGTTGGTAAACACGCGCATATATAGCTCCGATTTCTTACAGTGCCTTAAATGTTCGCAACTTTATTGGATCTTGCTACCGATCTGGCCATCCTGTCCAGCCTAAAGAATGCGTCACGGCTGCGCCGACAATACCAACCTTCTTTGGCATGACATTCCCCCTCATGTTCTGCGAGCGTTAGTCACTGTGGTAGACCGAGGTACCAAATGAAAGATACCGATTTCCGGCGGGCAATTTATTCTCCACGGGAAAAAGATCAACCCAACCCCCTCATTCACGTACATTCTACACTGAAACTTCCTATACCACCCGTGAGTATAGTACGAAAAGAAACTAGCCGGGGTGAAGCCCTTAGGATGGCCGGGCCGGGGGATGATCATTTGGCCGCCGTGAGTATGGCCTGCAAGCACTAGATCGAATCTCGCGTAGGCCGCGAGAGGCAAAATAGAGGGGCGATGACAAAGGAGTATACGCATTCCCGGTCTTTTAGGAGATTTGTCCATCAAAGCTTGAAATGTTTCGGATTCAGGAGCAGGCGGCCATTCCACGAGTAGATCGTCCAGGCCGGCGAGGTGTATCGTCGTCCCTTGATGCTCGAGAGAAGCCCACTTATCGCCCAGGTGAAGGAGATTGCTTCTGCGGAAGCTCGCGAGCGCTCGTTTTGTTCCCACATACCGCTCGTGATTCCCCATGATGGCATAGTTGCCATAGCGTCTTGGGATGAGTTTTCTCAGCGTAGGTTCCGCTGCTTCCACCGCTGTGAATCGGGAATGAAAAATGTCACCCGTGAGGACAACAGCATCAGCGGCAACAGAATTAAGACGTTCGACCAGGTTTTCCAGCTCGTTTGCCCCGAAATACCAGCCAAAGTGGAGATCCGAAACCTGAACGATTGTGACGGGATTGCGCATTCCGCCCAATGTTGGAAGAGACAGTTCGTACTCATTGAGCACCGGATTTTGATAGCCTTCTCGCAAACCATAACCTGCGGTGCCAAACGTGGCCGCCAGGCCGGTCAAACCGGCAAATCTGAGAAAAGAGCGTCTGGAAACGTCGCCCACATGGTTCCCCGGCCATTTTTTCGCATTATGAAGTTCCTTATCGCGATCGCAGACAGCGGCCGGCTGCCCGGACTGTGGCGCAAAATTCTCGCCTTCCCGGGCCGTGCTGAGATCGGTATCAACACGCCGCTGAGCGCCCCGGGGGCCCCCCATTGAATCGCAGGGCTGCTCGGTCGTGACAACAGGACGATTCGATATGGGGAAAACCCAACTCAGCGCCAGCAGGCTTGCGAAAAGGAGACATATCAAGACGAACACGGCCACGGAACTGAAGTAAGCCACCGCTAGAAACTGCCGTCCGGGAAAGTCGGGAGGTAAAAACGGTATGCCTAGCAGTATGACACAGAGCAGTATAAGATTTGTGACCGTCAAAACGCCGATGGTGTAATATTGACTTCTTCGCGACGATTCCGCCCCATGCTGGAAAACAATTTTCCGGATGGAAGTAATTGCGTACCATTGCGTTGGAATCACCATGATTCCATAAACCAGAAGGACGGTTACAATTCTTAGCATTCTTCAATAATCTATCACCTCATAAAACGAATCAAGAGGTGGGCTTTGTCTCTCGGGTATCGAGCCCTTTTGCGTCGGCTTCGCCAGGCTTGGCTCTGGAAGGAGCAGCTTGCGCTGTTCTGTCTTCGAGGAGCTTTGAGAACAATATCCTTGTCTTTCAAGAGCTTCTCGGATATATGGTAAAGCGTCTTTGAAGTGATTGAAGTTTGTTGGATGTAAGCTTTCGCTCCGTGCCACCATCAGTAATTTGGCTAAAGGGTAATTGATTTCCTGGGCAATGGTCGGCCGAGAAGGATGTGGATATGATTCGAAGCGTCCGTCTCCTGGTCACTGCATTTGCTTTGACTGCTTTCCTAGTCGTGCCCCTGTCAACCCTGGGAGCATACCCGAACCTTCCCAATAAATGGAGGATAACCAGCATCAAGCTCTGCCGAAGTCGGGGAGGCACTCTCATTCCTAATGTTGATGCGATCGGCAACTACCCGGTTTATTCCTTCTTCATTCCCCGTCCTGTTTGGACCGTTAACGGCACAGTGGTCGAAGCCCAGCCCATTTACGAACACGGTCGACTAACTGCTTTTGAGCTCTTTAATGCCGCCGCTTACCTGAAGTCCGGGTCGAAAAACACAATAAAATTTGCCCTGCCTGACCAAAATGCTTCCAAAGTCTTTGTATACGATGAAACCCGGCCTGCACCGGGACAATGCTACGAATTTTTTTGAGCACCTTGGTCGGCTTCGATCAGGGAGGACACTTGGCGCAAATTGACTTGAAGAGTGTAGTGCTAAGATACCTGTCTCCGCGGTCAGGGAGTATGCACACAATAGTGCCGGATTTGAGATCTTTTGAAGCTTGCATCGCACCGTAGACAGCCGCGCCGGAACTCATGCCTACAAAAATGCCTTGAGTGAGGGCCAGCCAGCGAGCGGTATCGTAAGCCTGCTCATCGTTTACTACCATGATCCTGTCGATCTTGGCCGGATCATAGATAGGGGGCACAATGGCTTCTTTCATGTTCTTCAAGCCTTGAATGGCATGGCCCTCCACTGGTTCCACACCCACGATCTCGATCGCGGGATTGTGCTCTTTCAGGCGGCGAGCCACTCCCATCAACGTGCCGGTTGTACCCATACCGGCTACAAAAATATCGATTTCGCCTGTCGTTTGTTCGAGTATCTCCACGCCTGTCGTCATGTAATGAGCTTCGATGTTGTAAGGATTCTCGAATTGATTCGGCATGAAGTATTTTTCGGGATTCGATTCATATATTTGGTGAGCACGCCTTATCGCGCCGTCAGTGGCTTCCCCGGGTGGCGTGACCTCCAGTTCGGCCCCGTACGCTTTCAAAGTGTTTCGCCTTTCCAGGCTGACGCATTCCGGAAGTGTCAACAGACATCGATATCCTTTGTTCGCGGCCACCATCGAAAGCCCGATGCCCGTATTTCCGGACGTTGGTTCAAGTATGATTTTATCCTTGGTGAGTACGCCTTCTTCTTCGGCCTTCATTATCATGTAATAGGCAATACGGTCTTTGACCGATCCGCCGGGGTTGTTGCCTTCAAGCTTGCCCAGTATGCGAACTCCGTTGGAGCCGTTCGGGTAATTGATTCTCACCATAGGTGTGTTTCCGATAAGATCGAGAATTCCCATTTTCCGCCTCTGAAGTTGATGCAAACCCGCTTCTTATATCATTTCGCCGGCGGATCAAGCAATAGATTCGAGCTTATAATTATTCTTGCCTATTTAATTCAACATGATATACGCCTGACATAAAGTAACACCTCCAGCCCTCATGGGCTCGAGAGAGGAGGGGCCATGCAGGGTTTCTCTACAACAGGCTTATCATCCGGCGATCACTCGGCTCATACCCAAACTCGAGACGGTGTCTCCGGTAGTCTCGGCGGAATGCCGATGCAACCTGTTACCCTTTCGAGCAGTGAGACCCCATCTGGAGCCGGACGTAGCGGAGCGGACAAGTCAGCGTGTCACATCTCTGAAGAAGGTCCATCCGAATATTCCGCCGAAAGGGACGATAGCAGGCTTATCCGGTCCTTCGAAATGATTTTTCAGCTTCATCAGCGCTCAGAAGAGGTCCGCACGCACCTCGAAAATGTCGATCGCCTGCTGCTCGGGTACTCGCACGGTGGCAAGTTTGACTGAAAAGCTAACTACAATCTTGGAGAGTGAGTTTGACCTCGCAGTGGCACGCATATTGTTCAGGCACGATCATCCCGTCGCCAAAGTTTTCCGAAGGACAGCGCCCAGGGGGGCCGGTATCATTCCGCCCTACGTGCTCGAAAATGAAAACTTGATTCCCAGCGGCCCGTTTGTGCTGGACGACCCAAACGGGCGCTTGTCGGCCGGCTTGTTCGGTGAAGCTGCACTTCCCCTGTCCTCCGCTGTAGCCGCTAATCTCTGTGTTGACGGAGACGAACTGGGATGGCTGTGCCTGGGAAGCGACGATCCGAATCGCTACTCTGGAGGGATGAATACCGATCTCATCGCAACCTTGGCCGACAAGGTCGCGCTTGGCATACAAAACGCCTGGGATCACGAAAGCCATGCCCGTGCAGCACTCACGGGGAAGGTGGAAGCCATATACACTGAATCCTTCTTCCGGGAATACTTGGCGAAGGAATTCAATCGGTCCTGGCGCACCCACAAGGTCTTCTCCCTAATGGCGCTGTCCTGGCCTTCTTCCGCGCCGGATCTGTCGGTGAGCGAACTTACCGAGCTGATTCGGGCTCAGATCCGCTCCTCTGATGTGGCGGCGGAAGGCGATATGGTCTGCCTATGGATATTGCTCCCCGAAACGGACCTTGACGGAGCGCGGGTGGTTGCAGAACGAATTACCAGACGCGTCGACGACCACTTAGCTCAGGAGATTCAGTTGAGTTTCGGGATGACCTGTTTTTCCAGGGAGATGACCGCCATGCCCATGCTGATGGATCTGGCCAAAACCGCGTTGGAAGAAGCAGTGGAAAGCAAGGATAACAGCATTGTGGTGAGAATTTGAGGAGGTGGCGTGGCAGAGGTCCTTTGCGGTGGCGGTGTTGTTTTTTAAGAGTCCGCGTGTGAATAAACCTTGACCTACAGGTAGTGACAAATTCTTGATTGGTGGGACGGGCATCTTGCCCGTCGCCATAAGACGGGCAAGATGCCCGTCCCACCAAGAATCCAGACTGGCCCCGGATAGGAGTCCGTTAAGCGCTAACCTAACGATGTTCCCCCCCTTTTGTAAAGGGGGGTTAGGGGGGATTTTGGTATTTCTCGTTCCCATGCTCTGCCTGGGAATGCCTGCTGCGAGGCTCTGCCTCGACTATGATAGTGAAATAAAGGGAGTTTACGGGCATGGTCCCGCGTACCGCGGGATTCCCAGGCGGTCCCGCGTCTCGCGGGATTGGGAACCAGAACCATTCATTCATTGGTGGTGGCAATTTGTCATCACGAGTCTCGCGAGACCCGGGAAAGCAGCTTTTTCTTCAGGGGGACGGGCATCTTGCCCGTCATTAAGCGACAGCCATTCCCGCGTTGTGCGCGGGACAATCCCGCCGATAGTTACTTGCCTTGCGACTCGGGTTTCCGCTGTGGCTCGACAACGATTTCATTTCGTACCCAAACTGCTTCGCTGTATTTGTTCATTGTCTTCTTCAGATCCTGGTCGAGTTTCTGTTTAGTCAGCAACAGTTCATCGAGATGCGCGTGGTCCCATTGCTTGCCGGCATTTTTCAAATCCTGCTCGATCTTTTCCTTGAAGTCCGGAATCGGCCGAATATCCAGATTATAGATCACATATCCGCTTTTTTCATGGCATATATAGTATATTCTTCCGGAGTCGGTTATCTTGATTGATACCAGCTTTCCGGTGGTCGGGATTTTCGTGTATGTATTTTCGTACTTTATGGCCCTGAACTCGCCAACCGAATTTTCAGCCATACCAAAGTCCATCGCCCAGACCAGACTCACTGCCAGGCCCAGAATCAAGAAAGAAACTCCTATTGACTTCATGTGGTGCCGTATTTCCCACTCAATCATTTGCAGTCCTCACGAAGGAGTTGGGTTTTGGAAAGCCGGTTCTTGCCCCACCCTTCCTCAGAAATATTCGGCCGCCGGAACTGTAATGGATTCTCCGATTATCTGCAATTCCTTTGAAAAGTGTCTTCGTATTTCGGCTGCACGTAGCGGCCGCGCAAAGGTCTTGACTTATCCCGATCCATCTGTTTAGATGATTTTTTTAGAGGTTTTATCAGAACGTCGGGGACCACCGTGAAACGAACATTTCAACCGAGCAATACCTCTCGTAAGAGAACTCACGGGTTCCGCATTCGGATGAGCACCAAAAGTGGAAGAATCGTCCTCAAGCGGAGAAGGGCAAAGGGACGCAAGCATTTGTCGGTCTGACCGACAAAGGTTCAGGCTGACCAAGCAGGACAAAATTCGCCGATCCTCGGATTTTCGGAGGATCATGAAAAAAGGCGTCCGTTATAATACGCCTCATTTTCACATCCGCATGCTCAGGAACCCGTCGGGCATACCGCGGTTAGGGATCACTGCCGGCAGGAAAGCTGGAAACGCTTGTGCTCGAAACAGGATCAAAAGAAGACTGAGAGAATACTTCAGGCTGAATCGGGACAAAATGCCGTCCGGAATGGACATGGTATTCATCGTCTCGCAGGGGGCCGTCGTGCTGGAAACCAAACAGATCTTCGGAGAGTTGGACCGATTTTTCGAAATGAAATTTGGAACCTCGGGAAATACTCCCTCGTAGGGATGATTCGACTCTATCAGATCCTGATTTCTCCGCTCTTTCCTACAGCCTGCCGCTTTTATCCCACCTGTTCCGAATACGCCCTACAGGCTGTGCTGGCTTATGGCGTGTTCAAAGGGAGCTTTCTCGCGACAAAACGCCTTGTGCGGTGTCGGCCGTTCGGGCCCGCAGGTTTCGACCCGGTCCCCTGAATGCACCTCGGCGTGTGAGGATGCGTTAATTCGTAGATCATCATCTGTTAGCATGAAGGCCCCACGTCGGGGGAGAGAATTATGGATCGTAACCTTGTCCTTAGCATCATTTTGTCCATAGCGATAATCCTTGGCTTTCAGTTATATCTTCAGCACTTCGCTCCACCACCGAAGAAACTCCCTACTATCACGGAAAACACAAAACAGCCTGCGCCGGCTCCTCTGACCCCGCCTTTGCCTAAAGCACCTGAAGAGGAGCTGCCCAGTACGAAAGCGGTTGCGCCTGAAGCTGCTGTGACCACACCGCCTCCAAAGGCTGGTATTGCCCCGGCAAAAGAAGTCCGGATAAAAGTGGACAGCCCGAAGTACGAGGCCGTCCTCTCGTCGAAGGGTGGCAGGTTAATCTCGTTTAGGCTCAAGGAATACACAAAGTCTCTGAACAAACCCGGACTGGTGAATCTTTTCACTCCCAAAGGTCCTGATACCTCGGGCCCCTCAGTAATGTTCACGCGGACGCGACGAAACTTTTAATGATGCTTCGTTGGCATTTGACCTTGAGTCCCCAACGAAGTCAGTCACGTTGAACAAAGCGGGGGAGAAGAAATCCATAACATTCCGAACTACCACTGCGGCGGGTCTCACGATCGCAAAAACCTATACGTTTCGGGCGAACCAGTACGACGTAGGCTTTTCGCTTACATTGACGAATACTTCTAACGAAGCCAAGAATTATCTTCTCACGTTCCCTTGGCGCAAATCCTATACGGGCGAGCACGGGAGATTCACGTGGAACAGCGTAGAAATCCTGCTCGACGGCCAATTGAAGGATTACTATTTCACGAAAATCCAAGGAGACGAGGAACCTTCAGGCCAGGTCCAATGGGCCGGATTGGGTGACGTTTACTTCTTCAAGGCACTTATTTTCGGAAAGAAGCCCGCGAGCAGAGTCACCTTGTTCAAGCCTTCAAAAGAGGGATTTGCCGAGGTCTGGGTAAGGTACGGAGCCGTGGACTTGCCACAGGGTCGGCCGGTCGAAACAGACCTCTCCATTTATCTGGGTCCCAAGGAAAGACACGCTTTGCAGGTAGCAGGCCACGATCTTTCTCGTGCCCTTTATTACAGCAATTACAAAATCCTGGACGTCGTTTCCGAGTATCTCATCTTGTTCCTGCAGTTTTGCAACTCCGGCTTCACGGTAGCCGGGATCAGAATCCCAGGCACTCACAACTACGGCTGGGACATCATTTTTATGACGGTCCTTATAAAAATCCTTTTCATCCCGCTCACTCACAAGAGCATGAAATCCATGAAAAGGATGCAGCAAGTTCAGCCACAGATCACGAAAATCAAGGAAAAATATAAAGATGATAAATCAGCCATCAATAAGGCCACCATGGAGCTGTTCCGAGAGCAGAAGGTGAACCCGCTTGGGGGTTGCTGGCCGATGTTCCTCCAACTCCCGGTCTTCGTGGCCCTTTACCAGGTTCTGTCGTACGCGATCGAGCTGAGGCACGCTCCCTTTCTTTGTATACCGTCGATCTATCTGTGCATTAACGATCTTTCCGCGCCGGACCCATACTACGTCACGCCTATTTTCATGGGCGGCACAATGGTGCTCCAGCAGTGGTTGACTCCGTCCGGCGGAGATCCTACTCAGAAAAAGATGATGCTTATGATGCCGGTGGTATTTACGTATCTATTCCTCAGCTTCCCTTCAGGCTTGGTGCTCTATTGGTTGGTCAGTAATCTGCTGTCCATCGGCCAGCAACTTGCCACCAACAAACTGGCTGCTTAAGGAGCAGTGCGAACATGTCGTTTCACGAGTTTACAGGAAAATCAGTCAAAGAGGCTATTGCCAGAGCATGTGAAGAGCTTCATGTGGATGAAGAATCCCTGGAAGTGGAAGTACTCGAGGAAAGCACACGAGGGTTCTTGGGGATAGTTGGGCAAAGAGACGCTCGGGTTAGAGTAAGAAAGAGAGATGTTCGGGGACGGACTACCAAGGTTGCCCAAGACCAAATTCCGACCGCCCGAATGGGGATGAACGAGGCGCCTGACGAATCACGCCGGGAAGTTGAACCTCCTGAAAAGGAAGTTCAACCGACGCTCTCCGTTCCGCCACAGACTGATTCGACCCCCATAGACCCGGTACTAATCGACGAGGCTCGTACCGTCCTTGAGCAAATTCTCTCGAAGATCCCGGCAGAGGCTGAAGTGGAATCGTCAATCTTGAACGAGGCAATTTATTTGAATATCAAAGCGGACGGCTCCGGGCTTCTCATAGGAAAGAAGGGCCAGACTCTGGACACGCTCCAGTATCTGGTGAACAAGATAATCAATAAGGAAAATGCCCCCGGACATAAGGTTGAAATTATTGTAGATACTGAGAATTACAGGCTCCGCCAGATGGAGAACCTTCGCGAAATAGCCTTGAAAACCAGTCAAAGGGTAAAAAGGACTCTGAAGCCGGTCTCTATGGCGCCCATGCCACCTAACGAACGTCGCATTATGCACATGATCCTAGCCGAAGACCGCGAAGTCTACACAAAGAGTTACGGCGAAGGCCCACTCCGCCGAATAATTGTCTACCCCCGTCGCGGTGCCGCCAATAAGCGCCGAAGACGCTAGGAGGCTGTTGAGCGTATAACCGCGTCCGCGGAACTTTAATCCTCGTATGGGAAACTCGGCACAAAATTTTGCTGACACGATCGTAGCTCTCTCCACTCCCCGCGGCTACTCGGGTATTGGAGTAATCCGTTTGAGCGGTGCTGACTCGATCCGGATCGTCGGGAAAATTTTCAAACGCTCAGGTACGGAAACCGAGTTTCCCCAACGCACCGCTGTTTACGGCAAGGTCGTGAATCCGGAAAACGGCACAATCCTTGATGACGGAATAGCAGTTTTCATGAAAGGCCCCTCCTCATATACCGGTGAGGACGTTGTTGAACTGAGTCTCCACGGCAGTCCTGTAATTCTGGACACGGCGGTCCGGATGATAATCAAGCTCGGCGCTCGACCGGCATCACGGGGGGAATTCACGCGCAGAGCGTTCCTCTCCGGCAGAATGGACTTGATTCAGGCTGAAGCAGTCATCGATCTGATTGAAAGCACGAGTCCGCTGGCTGCTGACGATGCCAGGGCTCGTCTGGACAGCTCAGTTTCCAACCAAGTCCGGGGAATCTCTGATGGGCTTAAAGATATCGTGGCGGAACTGGAGGCCCACATCGACTTTGACGAAGACGATGCAGAACCCGCGCCGGAAGTTGAGACCCCGCTCCGGGAGATCTTCCTCAAGATGGATATGCTCAAGCAAGATTCCGAAAGGGGACGAATTAGGAAAAAAGGCGTCGATACAGTAATTGTGGGTAAGCCTAACGTTGGAAAGTCCACGCTTTTCAATGCACTTCTCCGGACGGACCGTATGATTGTGACTCCTTACCCGGGCACCACGCGGGATCCTGTGGATGACTGCCTGATTCTAGACGGTATAGCATTTCGCTTCTGGGACACCGCGGGCATTCGCGAAGACGCCGAACCTGTGGAAGAGGAAGGAATACGGCGCTCTCTTGCCAAGATGGAAGAAGCGGATGTGATTCTGGCGATTCTGGACGGGACAGCGCCTCCCGACGCGGAGGATGCCGCGGTACTTGCCGCGAGCAATGGAAAAGAGACGATCGTTGTTATGAACAAAATAGACCTCGGTCTGGCTGTTGGCCTCAAAGACAGCTTATTTGGATCCGGCGATATGCCGCGTGTTGAGCTGAGTGCCAAAACAGGAGAAGGTCTCGACCGCCTCGAAAGAATGCTGGCCGAGACGGGACTAAAGCTTACCACGGCTGGGCGAACGGAATTGCCGATGGGCCTCAATGACCGATGCCTGATGCTCATGGAAACGGCGAGCATTCCCATCAAAGGTCTGCTGGACTCGTTGGAGATGGGCGAAAAGCTGGAACCTGAAATCATCACTGTGGAACTGCGCAGCGCCCTGAATTCACTGGAAGAAATCACGGGTGAGAGAGCTGACGATGGGATTCTGGATCGGATTTTCGAACGATTTTGCGTCGGAAAATAGGATCCGCGCTTATGAGTCTTAGCTAACACTCGGAAAAGTTCCGTGATAAATAGCCCCAATTAGCCGATCCGACTCGCCGGGCCCTGGTTTTTCCGGATAATGACTCACTTAAGAGCGGTGAATAGTTGTCATTGCGAGGAGTGCATGGTGGGACAGGCTTCCAGCCTGTCTATTAGGGATGACGGGCAATCCCGCGTTTCGCGCGGGACGTCCCACAGGCAATCTGAGCGGCGTTCAAAGGAAAAGATGGCTTTCCCGCGTCTCGCCGGACTCGCAATGACAGGAGACATAAAGTTGCCCGCGTAAGCGAATGATCACGTTTTTCGGCTCCGTTTGTCTTTTCGAAAATTCTATGACACTATAAAATTGGCAATTAGGCTAGGCTGATAATTTTATTGAGCTGCCGGGATGAGCGCACGAAAATTCATTTGACATGTTTGCATGAAAGACCCTGAACCTACCGCGGCGTACACGTTATTATCCTTCAATAATACTAAGAAAGGAGCCTCCAATTATGAATGCTGCTTCTTCTATTCCCGGACCGTTGAGCCCCGAAGAATTGCGGAATATGGACGCATACTGGCAAGCAACGCTTTATTTGTGTGTCGGCATGATTTACTTGCGGGAAAATCCCCTCCTGAAAGAGCCCCTGAAAATTGAACATGTAAAGAATCGACTACTGGGGCATTGGGGATCCGACCCTGGTCAGACCTTCACATGGCTGCATCTGAATCGATTGATCAAAAAGTATGATCTCAATATGGTATTCGTCTCGGGTCCCGGCCACGGAGCGCCTGCGTTCCTTTCTCATGCTTATTTGGAGGGAACTTATTCAGAAGTTTATCCTGATAAGAGTGAAGATGAAGAGGGCCTGCGGCGGTTTTTCAAACAATTTTCATTTCCCGGCGGAATCGGCAGCCACTGCACACCTGAAACTCCCGGCTCATTTCATGAGGGTGGCGAACTTGGTTATAGTCTTTCGCACGCTTACGGAGCAGCCTTCGACAATCCGGACCTGATTGTAGCAGTTATGGTAGGCGACGGAGAAGCGGAAACCGGGCCCCTTGCAACCGCATGGCACTCCAACAAGTTTCTCAACCCGGTGCATGACGGGGCTGTTTTGCCAATCCTGCACCTCAACGGTTATAAAATAGCAAATCCCACCATTTTGGGAAGGATTAGCCACAAACAGTTGGAGAGCCTTTTTGTCGGCTACGGTTACAAACCGTATTTCGTAGAAGGTTCAGACGCCTCTGCCATGCACCAGACCATGGCCCAGACCCTGGAAGCGGCTCTGGCTGATATCAAGGCTATTCAGAACCAAGCTCGCTCTGACGGAATCACTGGTTTGCCCGAGTGGCCGGCAATTATCCTGAGAAGTCCTAAAGGCTGGACTGGGCCCAAAGAGGTGGATGGCCACAAGGTAGAGGACTTTTGGAGGGCCCATCAAGTCCCCTTCGATGTGCACGGGAACCCGGCCCATCTGGCATTACTCGAGAAATGGTTGAAAGGTTATAAGCCTGAGCACCTGTTTGATGAGAATGGAAGACTGATTCCGGAACTCAAAGCACTAGCTCCATTGGGTCAGCGCCGGATGAGCGCAAACCCTATCGCCAACGGAGGCTCGGTACGAAAGAGTTTACGGTTGCCGGACTTTCGTGACTATGCAGTGAAAGTGACCGAACCGGCAACTGTTTTGGTGGAAAACACCCGACCTTTGGGTGAGTTTCTTGAGGGATACGATAACCCGAAACATGACCACCTTCCGATTCTTCTGCCCTGATGAAACTGCTTCCAACCGTCTTGAAGCCGTTTACCAGGCAAGCCCGAAAGTGTGGATGGCTGACCTTAAGCCTGAGGATGCAGACGGAGGCCATCTCTCTCATGACGGCCGGGCGATGGAAATGCTGAGCGAGCATACCTTAGAGGGATGGCTGGAAGGATACCTGCTTACCGGTCGCCATGGTTTTTTCGCATCTTACGAAGCATTTACACATGTGATTGATTCCATGTTTAATCAGCACGCCAAGTGGCTTCAAAAGTGTCTTGAGATTTCGTGGCGTGCCCCCATCTCCTCCTTGAACTTGCTGATTACTTCTACAGTGTGGCGACAAGATCACAATGGTTTCAGCCACCAAGATCCGGGTTTTCTCGACGTGATTACCAACAAAAGCCCCGAAATCACACGAATATATCTTCCGCCGGATGTGAATTGCCTCTTGTCCGTGGCTGACCACTGCCTGCGCAGTACCAATTATGTTAATGTCATAGTTTGCGATAAGCAGCCGCACCTGCAATACCTCTCGATGGAGCAGGCGATTCGGCATTGCACCAAAGGCATCGGTATCTGGGACTGGGCCAGCAACGACCAGGGCAGCGAACCCGACGTCGTAATTGCCGCTGCTGGAGACATCCCTACCATGGAAGCGCTGGCCGCAACTGCAATTCTCCGGGAGCACTTTCCCGATCTCAGAGTACGTTTCATCAATGTTCTCGATTTGTACAAAATGCAACCCCCGAGCGAGCATAAGCACGGCCTGACAAATCGGGACTTCGATAGTTTATTCACAACAAACAAACCTATTATCTTCAACTTTCACGGCTATCCCTGGCTGATTCACAAGCTCGCGTACAGGCGCACAAACCACAAGAATCTGCACGTGCGCGGATACAAAGAGTACGGTAACATCAATACGCCGCTGGAGTTGGCGGTGAAGAACCAAATCGACCGGTTCAATTTGGCTATCGACGTAATCGACCGGGTTCCCGGACTGAATGTTGTGGGAGCGCACGTCAAAGAGTGGCTGAAAGATCAGATTATCGAGACGATCAATTACGCCCACGAATACGGCATTGACAAGCCTGAACTCACCAACTGGACATGGCGTTTTGGGGTCGGCCAAAAAGAGTGAGCTGGGCATGGGCTTCCGGTGCTAAAGAAAGTGCCTCTAAACTTATTCGATGCCCCAAATCGTGCCACGAAAATAGTTGGAGTTCTGGTTCCCAGTCCCGCGTTCCTCAGAGCGGCAATCTGCGTGGAGAGCAACAAGGCGGCTTCGTGCCTTACGGTTCGTCTTTTCTCGTCTGCCGTTCAAACGCCGGGCCCCCTGCTTGCCGGCCTTGCTTTGTGCCTCCCTATCGCGAGAACAAGCTGCAAACGAACAGCTTCTCGTTATTGAGGTTGAATTTGGAACAATTTCTTTGTTAGCCCAAAACGAGCACCAGGCCATTTAAATAAAGTATTACTTTAAGAAAATTGGATAACAACGCAGAATAAGAACAAATTAATGTTAGAAAATTCTTGACATTCCTCCCGGTTTGGGATAGGCATCAGGAGCATCATGTGAAGACCCGCCGCCGCGGGTCCTCTACGCAGCGGGAAAATCCGGTGCACTCCGGGGAAGGGGCAATCCCATTGCTAACGAGCATTCTCACCCATTCCAATGAGGGGCCAGACTCTCCGGTTCATTACCACCTGGAGGTATGCCTATGATAGCAAGGGGCTCGATGACAGTTCCCTGCGCTTTGATAACCCTCGCTGTCCTTCTATTAGCAACGAGCCGGGCGTCGGCGTGGGAGCAGCAGTATCGCTATCCCGTTAAAGTCAAGGTTTCCGGATTCGGATCCTCCGACTCCAGAGTCGCAGGTATAGGCTCGAGGTTCCCACATGCGGACGCGGACTGGGACGTGGCGGCAGGACAACCCAGGCGAGAAATACTTTGTCCCCGACGAGGTTACTCAGTAGCTTTGGGAATGCGGCCGTTTTTTGCTTCCCTTATTGGCTCCAGCAAAGTGCTCAGCAAAGGCGCAGAAGGGGGATGGCTCAATTTTCAAGGTCAACTTCGCATCCCCTCTGACAAAACGCAGTGGGAGTTTTATGCCAACCTCGATATGTGGGACAAGATTGGCCTGCGCTTGGAGTATTTGCCCTGGAGTTGGGGCGGATCAGGCCACATACCTACTGACGGCAATTTCGGCGGGTTGCTTCTCAAGAAGGACGACGGCATCAATTCCGATCTAAATATCACGTCATTCTTGATAGGAGCGGATTACGAAGTGGCTTTCGGTCGGGACCTCATCTTCGGTCCCAACGCGGACCTTTACGTTACAAAATGGAGTCAGAGCGTAACCAAGGATACAGGCGAAGGTTTAGACTTTTCTCAGACAATACTACAGCCGGCGATTGGAGCCCACGTGAGATACGAGCCAACCAATACCGGTTATTTCTCCTGGTTTAAACCGGCCATAGAAGGACGATTTAGCTGGATGAGCTTTAATGGATTGGGATTATCAACTTGGGACCTGGGTGCGGGTATAGCTCCTCCAGTGAGCAGGAATGTAGATGCAGGGATCAAAGTGGGTTACAAACAATGGAAGCTTGATGGTAGCAGGGGCCGGCTTTTCGCTGATGTCGACGTAGAAGGGCTGTACTTGGATTTGTCACTCCAATTTTAGCGAACTCCGTGTTCTTTGATGAGCGAAATCCCGCGGGGCAGACTCCCCGCGGGATTTTTTTCAACTATTTCCCTTGACAGTTAATTTCAAACCCTCGTACAATCTTGGCACAAATTTGCATCCTGGGGCAGTCCATAATATCATATATATCGGCTGATTGAACTCTCTATTCGGATAACCTCGCCGGTTACCGGGGAGAATATGAAAACGTTCGGAAAGTACGCTAAAGAGAGAATCACAAGGTTGGGGAAAAGCCAAAAAGATTTGGCCGCTGAACTCGGTGTTTCCCCGGCCTATATCTCTCAAATCTTCACCGGCAAGAAGAACCCGCCGGACCTTGGAAAACTAAAGAATCGATCTCAGTTACGGACTTGGTGCAGATTCCTTGGCGCATCCGAAGAAGAGATCCTGGATCTGGTCCGATACGAGCTTCATCGTGTTCCGCCGCGGCCGAATCCAAAGTTTCGCAATTTGCGGGACCTTCTTTTGAAACGCGTCAACGGCTCTCCGGCTGGGTTGATAGAAGAAATTCGCGGCATGGAGCTCCATCCGGCCGAGAACTTGGCTATTCAGGCGATGGTACAGATATACCTTTTGCTTGTGGAAGAGAGTGCCGACGGCAGGGCTCACGGCGCAGCGAGATTTAGGGATTTTTGTGCCCGTGCCAGGGCGAACAAAGATTTTGTAGAGGGAGAGTTGGTAAAGTTTTTCCAAAAGGAACCCTTCTCATGGTCCTGGGATGTCGAAACCAATGATGTCAGGTTCTTGTCTGAATCTGTTCAGATCCGCGAGGCAATGAACAGCTTGAGAAGCGTTCTCAAGACTCCGGGCCTTACCTACCCGGTGACTGTTCCGGTCGTTGCCCATGTGAGCGCGGGTGAGGGATTTGAATATACCGATGGAGGATTCGCCGCGGGCGAGGGATTCGATCAGGTGGAGATTCCGCCTGGTGTGGACCACAGGCTTGCTCACGCCCTATACTGTGTTAAAGTTCGAGGCGATTCTCTTCGGGAATTCTTCGGCGATGGAACGCTGCTGTTCATAAAGCCCGAGTCATGGGAGGAGATTAAGGATGGGGATATCGTCATTTTCAAAGACCGGAATGAGGGCAAAGCATTTGTGAAAAAAGTGGAATTCGCAGGTGAAAACCTGATTCTCAAATCCATGAACCCTCTTTATAAGCATAAGGTGTTGACCAAGTCGGATCTGTTGTTGCTCGAACGGGTCATGGCAATAATATTGTAAGGTGAGTAGCTTGAGTACGGGCCTAAAACAATGCGCACTCATTTATTTGGGGGCCCTGGTGATTTTCGGGACATGGGGTGAGGTGAGGTCCAGCTTCGCTGGATGCCGGCCACCTCATTTTGATACTATTCCAGACGGTTTCCGCTACCGATTGCCCCCACGGATTGAAAAGAACGGGCTCGTATTTGCAACCAAGCGCATTCCAATCCATCGGAGAGACGTCCGTAACCGAATTCTCAAACAATTGAACTATCTTCTCCAGGATCGACGTTCAAAGGTAGTGTTGTGGCTTGCCAGAGCGGATTCACTCAGACCGATCATAGTGCCGATTCTTCGGAAATACGGCCTGCCAAGGGAATTTCTGTACCTTGCTGCCATCGAAAGCAGTTATAACAGTCGCGCTCTCTCTTCCGCAGGGGCCTTCGGTTACTGGCAGTTCATAAAATCGACGGCCCGGTGCGGGCCCCGCGGATGCGACCAATACGACTGGAAGATGCCTATTACCAGTTGGAAGGATGATCGCGCGGACTTGGTGAACTCCACCCATTCTGCGGCCAAGTATCTTGCGTGGATGAATCGGGTGAAGAAAGTCTGTCTCGACGGAAAGACAGAACAGTTGGGTTTCAAGGACTGGCTTATTACGGCGGCCGCCTATAACTCCGGCCCTACTAGGCTGATTCAGCGGCTAAGTTCTTTCCAAGCGCATTCATATTGGGACGTGCCGTTGCCGGTCGAGACAGAGAAATACGTGCCCCGATGGATCGCTCTCGGCCTCATCAGCAGGGACCGAGACTTCTATGGAGTGCAAATCCCCTTATCTCGCACGATCGCTTTCGACGTAGTGCATAAAGTGCAGCTCGCGAAAGATCTCTCTTTTGCAACCATCGCTCGTCTCTTGGGCACCACGCCGCGCGCTATCTGGTCCTTGAATACCCGGATTCCTCCCGAAAAGGCGGTTTTCCCCGCCCGCTCCGGCCGCAGGTTCATAACCCATACAATTCATGTGCCAAAGGGGACTCGCGACAAGTTCCTGGCCCAGCTCGTTGCCCACGGCTACATCAAAAGACTGGCGTCGAGAAGGCCTTGATTCTTTGATCAGAGGAACAGGGACCGGCCCGTGCCGTTTTTACCGGCAATTGGCGAGTTGCCCTGTGATCGGGTAAAAAGTATTACTGGACGCAAAGCGCGATCCCCAGAACCTACCAGCACGATTTTCCCGCGAATCGGCCGGTGCCGGCTTGCATCGGATTACGCCGAATACGTCTCTAGCGGTTTTCCTTTAATTTGTTATCTACCTTTGCTAGGCCGATACGATTACTTGCTCGCCACGAAACGAGACATCGCTTGGCCGCAAGCGCACCCGGGCTTGCTTACACGAGCGCATATCAAGTACCTGCCTGGGATGGGAGGGTGCCATAAGGAAACGAATCTTCCGTGTTGATCGGTGTACCCTTCAATTCGTTGAAGCCGGTTAGGGAACTTGGAAGCCGTGTCGCCGAGCGACCAGAACTTGAGCACCACTCTTCCGTAATGAAGATCGAAGCCTTCAACTTCAGATTTTAAAGCTATTTTTATTCCTTCGCTGCCGTTGACCTTGCAGCAGGCAGCTTCCAGAGAGACTGAAATAGCTCGTTCCGGTACCGAGCTTGCTTTGTATTCCCATGCCCAAAATCCAAGAAGCGAGCTACCAAAGAGGATTGCTGCTGCGACCTTCCCCGCTGAGATCATTGGGTTCCCTCCCCGTGGAAACCTTATTCGCTGAACACTTGCATTCAACAAGCAGGTTCTGTGCCACAAAGGTATTAGGCTCCGGTTATTAGAGAAACCTTGTGGATTCGGACTATTACAGCATTCTGACCGGTGCCCGGCCCGCGAGCCCAAGTCGGAGCAGTAGTAAATTTAAGTGGAAATTCCACATATTCCAGGGCATATTCGTAATATGCCGAATAATCGAAAGAATAGATATGTGGAATCCACGATATGAGAATCAGGAGACCATCGTCTACAAATTTGTAAGATTTTTCTGAAGCGAAAAAGCAAGCGACGAATCCGACGCATTCGCCCAAATGTAGTGTATGTACCTAAAATGAGGGCAGACACGTGGGTCTGCTCCTACGTATGTTGAATTGAACCCGTTTTGGTAGGGGCGGACCCATGTGTCCGTCCAATTCCACATATATCCGGCATCAGCACAATCTTCTTTATGCTATTGTCATGCATATCAAAATGAAATTGAATCCTTAGCTGCTATGGGGCATTATCCATAACCGTTCTTTCGCTCAATTATAAAGCGCACGCGGCATGATGTGCCCAGGAGCCAAGCCCATTGCCGCCGCGGTTCGCTACAGTTACCCGTTTCATAGCAAATACGTGCAATTCCCTGTCTCGAGTAAACCTTCAGCCGCAAACGTCTTGGGCCTTAAGCGTGACAACAAAGAGGGACGATTCGGGGGTTGTCAGATTTCGGAAATTTGCCTTTGCCTCGGGCAGTAGATAAAGGCCGTCTCCTTCGCCCAAACTATAAAGTTCAGTATCAACTTCGGCTGTTACAGCTCCGCGTAGGCAGTACACGAAACCGTCTGTGGAAAGGCTTTCCAAAGAAACTTGCCGACCGGCTCCCTTCAGGATGACAATTTTGGCATCCATCCTCCTAAGAGAGACTTTGCCTGTGAGCAATTCCGTGGACACATGAGAAGAAAAAGTCTCCAGTTTGTCTCTTCCCCCTTTGGGGCATAATATTGCCTTTTTGTACAGCACTTCATCCAAAAACACACCCGGACGGAGTCGGAATGCAGCGGCAATTTTCACGAGCGTGTTTAGTGTAGGTGAGGATTTGCCGAGCTCAATTGAACTGAGGTTCGAAGCCGCGATTCCGGTTATCTTGGACAAATCAATAAGCGAAAGCCTTTTCTTTTTGCGAAAGGCCCTGATCTGCGCCCCGACGTTGAGTTCGGAAGATGACATGAACGTTTCCTCGTCGAATCGTTAGATATCGATTCACTTTCAAGCGAATAACACCTAGTTTCTGGTAGGGGCGGGTTTCAAACCCAATGCTGTTGACTTAAGGGACCTCCGTCTACCCCACCGTCACCCCGGCGAAGGCCGGGGTCCAGGGGAGATTAGGAAAACCTGGATTCCGGCCTCCGCCGGAATGACGAGGTGAAGGCCCGTCGAAGGAAAAGTTCCTGGACAAGGGGCATGCGGCTTAAGTCAACAGCATTGGGTTTCAAACCCGCCCCTACGTGTCGTCGTGCCCGAGTACCCGGAGAACTGTAGGGGCGACTGACGGTCGCCCAGGGCGAATGCCATTCGCCCCTACCATATCCGAACGACCGTCCGGGGTGACGAATGGCAGGCAGTCCCGCGTTCCGCTCGGGACTGCCCAACCATATCTTGTCCGGGATTGTCACACCTTTGACTGCGCATTCGTTTTAATGGTTACACAACTTCTCTAGTCAAACAGGAGGTCGGCCAATTCACTGATACGGGAAATCCCCTGCAACTTCATCCCCGCGGGGAGCGGCAGTTGCTCGGAATTCGAGCCCGGCGCGATAATACGATGGAAGCCTAGTCTTGAGGCTTCATTGATCCGTGTAACTGCCCTGGACACTCGTCGAACTTCGCCTGCCAGGCCCACCTCCCCGAACACAAGAGTCCCTCCAGGAACGTTTCGATCCATAAAAGACGAGAGTAAGGCTGCCACTATCGCGAGGTCCGCAGCGGGTTCGGTGGCCCTAACTCCGCCGACCGCATTCAGGAATATATCTTGGTCGCCCAGTGTCAAACCAAGTTTCTTCTCGACAACTGCAATCATGAGAGCCAGCCGCTGGGAATCCGTCCCAAGGCACGTCCGTCGTCCCTGGCCCAGAGCCGGCCCGGTCACCAGTGCTTGGATTTCGGCTAGAATAGGGCGAGAACCTTCGACAAGGGCGGTGACTATGGAACCGGAGACCCCTTCCGGGCGCTCCGACAAGAAAAGTTCCGAGGGGTTGGCCACTTCGGTAAGCCCGCAGTCTCCCATTTCGAAAACGCCTATTTCGCTTGCCGAGCCGAATCGGTTCTTGACAGCCCTTAAGATTCGGTACGGATGACCCCGTTCCCCTTCAAAATAGAGCACAGTGTCCACTACATGTTCTAGCACTTTCGGCCCCGCCAGGGCACCGTCTTTTGTCACATGACCAACTATAAAACACGCGGAAGACCCTTTCTTTATGCATTCGAGAATTCTGCTCGCAACCTGGCGAACCTGCGATACGGTTCCCGCCTGAGCCTCAAAAGATTGGCTGAATACTGACTGTACCGAGTCCAGCACGATCACCGCTGCTTCGATCTGCACGATTTTGTCGATTATGGCTTCAAGTTCGTTCTCCACCAATACGAGGAAGTTTTCCGCCCCTATCCCGATTCGTTCGGCCCGAAGTTTGAGCTGCTCCGAGGATTCTTCGCCGGAAACATAAAGGACCTTTTCCCCCGCCTCGGCCATGCAGCTAAGGGCCTGCATCAATAGGGTGCTTTTCCCTATTCCCGGATCTCCTCCCACCAGGATCACACTGCGGCGCACAACACCTCCGCCGAGCACTCGGTTGAGTTCGTCGATGCCCGTGTCCAGTCTTTGGTGGGATTGGCCCTGTATAGCAGAGATCGGAATTATCGCTCCAGGCTCTTCATTGCCGCTTGAGGAATGTACCGCAGACGCTGAAAATGCACTGACCTCTTTTTCAACCACTGAGTTCCATTCGCCGCACCCCGGACATCGGCCCATCCATTTGAGAAGGTGCTTGCCGCATTTCTCACATACAAAAAGGATCTCACTTTTCAATTTAATCTTCACCCCTGAGAGCACATTGATATCAGTGGCACCTCAATCCTTTTAACTTTTCCCCTCCGAGTCTACAACTACTACCCGCGATTTGCAGACTCTAAGCGCACCGTGTTATCCTACATTTCGTTTCATGCCGGACTAATAAAATGGCTGCGTCCAACCCACGATATCGATCGTTTTCCTCTTGGCTCAAACAAATGTTCGATGAGCCCGTGCGTAAGATTACTCTTGATGCGGGATTAGGGTGCCCGAACCGTGACGGCACCTTCGGGTGGGGAGGATGCACATATTGCAATCCCCAAGGTTCAGGAACCGGGGCACAAAGCCGGGGGATTGGTTTGCGCGAACAAGTGGACAACGGCATTGCCTTCCTTGGCAAGCGATACAAGTGCAAAAAGTTCATTGCGTATTTCCAGTCTTTTACCAACACTTACGGAGATCCGGAGCGACTTGCCCAGTTTTACCGCGAGGCTTTGCGACGGCCCGAGGTCGTAGGATTGGCGGTTGGCACACGACCGGATTGCGTATCTGACCCGGTCCTGGATCTTCTTTCGGATCTGGGCCGCAGCCGGCTGGTCTGGGTAGAGTATGGATTGCAGTCGGCTCACCGACGTACCTTGGACCTGATTAATCGCGGTCACGGGCCGGAGGCTTTCTTTGATGCGGTCAAGCGGACCCGAGCACGTGGAATTAGTGTGGTGGTTCACCTCATACTCGGTCTGCCGGGTGAATCTGTGAGCGATATGGTGGAATCAGCAATTGCCGCGGCTGATGCCGGTGTAGCCGGCGTGAAGCTCCACCCTCTCTACGTGATACGAGGAACCGCGTTGGAGCAACTGTACCTGGATGGCCGATATAGCCCGCTGACAGAGAAAGAGGCCCGGGAAGCCACGCTGTCCGTTTTGGAAGTGCTCCCCCCTGATATCGTCGTACATCGGACGACCTCGGACCCTCACCCCGAAGAACTAGTTGCTCCTCTCTGGATGCTTGATCGGCCAGGCGTGAGGCGCCGTCTTCATGAGGCGATGGAAACAAGGAATTTCAGGCAGGGGACTCACTACAAGCAGCAAGCCCTAGATACTTCCTTCGCCGGTCATGAGCCTTGTGGAGATGAGACCAAGAAGTGAGGCAACGCGGATATCAATAAGTACATAAATCAGTTGAAATCTGGATTATTCCAGAACGAAAATCACTTCCGCTGTTACACGATATTCTTGAATTTGCCCGGCCTCGCACATAACCCTAAATTCGGTGATCTTCATCCCGGTGATGTTTCTCAAAGTTTTGTTGGCCCGTTCGAAAGCTAATTTAACAGCATCGTCAAAGTTGTTCGGAGATCCCGCTATAACTTGAGTGATTCTTGCTACTCTTCCTTCTGCCATTGTGCTTCCCTCCCTAGCCGGGTTGCCTCACATGATCAGACTAGAAGATCGTAACGGCAGTTGTCAACTTTTCTTACCGGCCCGAACCGAAGTATGATTCCTGGAGCGCGTAGGCAAAAATAGAAAGGAAAACTATTTCAGGATAGCGGCAAGCTTGGTCATTTCTCTATCGCTGAGGGTCCGCCACTCCCCGACCGGGAGCGTGCCCAATGAGAGGGGACCGAACCCGACTCTTCGTATTTTACGCACCGGATGCCTTATCTGAAAGAAGATCCGCTTTATTTCGTTTTTTTTGCCTTCGTAGATCACCATTTTGATCCACGTAGTGGTCTTCTGCTTTTTGATGACAGACCACTGCACGTCGCCAAGCCTCTCCCCCTCTCCGATGGACATCCCCCTTTTTATAGTGGCCAGTGACCGGTCGTCAGGCGTACCGCGCACTTTGACGAGGTAAGTTCGCGGAATTCTGTGCTTGGGATGACCCAATTTCTGAGCGAGCTGCCCGTCATTGGTCAATATCATTAGCCCTTCTACATCAAAATCCAGGCGCCCTACCGCGAATAATTTCTTCTTTAGAGGCTTGAGAAGGTCTCCCAAACAGGGCCGTCCTTCCGGATCGCTCATTGTGGATACCACATTGCGCGGTTTATTGAACATGTAATATGACCTTACGGCATCAGGACGACGCAGCAATTTTCCGTCCACTTTTATGTAGTCTTTGTCGGGATCGGCGGTCTGCGCGGGCTCAGTCACGATGCGGCCGTTGAGCGTAACTCGCCCCTCCAGGATGATCTGCTCGGCTTTCCGCCGAGATGCGAAGCCCGAATCACGTATTATCAATTGAATTCTTTTTTGTGTCATGACTCTCTCGGAACTCAAACCACGTACTGAAAGACCACTTTTATGGCTTTGCTTCGGGCGCGATCCGCCACCGCGTTGAAAGCACGCTCGTACTCTTCTAACCTGAATCTATGAGTCAAAAGCTCAGAGCAAGGAAGTCCGTGATGTGCGGCAAGTTCCATCGCGATGTCGAAAGTCTCCCTCAGTTCTCCATTGTGGGAGTCCCTGCCGGAGAAGAGGGTTCCGCTAATTTTGATGCTCTTGAACCACAACGGTGTCATGTCGAAGCCGGACGCCTGATTGACGCCCATAAGCACAACTCTCTTGCCCTCACCGGCAAAACGGAGAGCATCTCCAATATGATCCCCCGAGCCGGTTGTTTCGTAAACCAGATCCGCGCCGCCTTCCAAAGTAATGCGTCCCACTTCCGGATAGCGAACTGTGCCGTTCACGAATGCGGCCACCTCTTCGTAGGCTGTCGCGGGGTTGTTCGCTAAGACCGCATCTGCTTCCGACAATTTACGGACCGCATCGACTTCAAAGGAGTGGGTGCAGACAACAAGAATTTTCACCCTATATCCCAAGAGTTGCAATGCCTCGAGGGTCAGTAGGCCCAGTGAGGCCGCGCCCATCACGATCACGCGATCGCCCGCCGTGGGAGGATGCTGCAGAAACTGCTCTCACAGCGCGAGCGAATTCCGGTACAAGTATGGCCTGGTCGCTCTCCATGTTTTGAGGCAGCCGGCGCACCTGGCTTTGATGTGCGATGAAGTAGTCGCCCCATCCACCGGACGTGTCTCTGCACGCTCCAATCATCATTCCCGGGCCGATAACTCCCTTGGCGAAGTTTCTGCACGAAGACGGTTCCCCGCGGGAGCAAGACGGACAGGGAGGTTGCACTTGTCGCGGTCGGCAAGATAAGAGAGGGTCTACAACCACACGCTCACCGGGTTCGATCCCTTGCACCTCTTCTCCGACTTCGGTCACGATGCCCAAATTCTCGTTTCCCGGAACAAACGGGAAAGAGAGGAACGCCCCGAGCGGAGATGGGTCATGATGAAGGATCATGGCTTCATCCATGCCGGAAATTCCTGACATGATCGCACGAACTCTTACCCACTGGTGACTCACCAGCGTCGGTTCGGGAACCTCGGCCGACTGAAGTGTTAAGCCCTGCGGAACTCTTTCTTGGTGCAAAATCTTGGATCGAACGCGGCCCCACACTTCCTTCCCGAGACTGAAATTTGCCAGAATGGCCTTCATCGGACTATCCTCCAGCTTTGCCGTTCGCAGCATTTGTTAGTGCGCCACAGAGATTTTGTCAAACCGTTTTCCTTTTACTGCTGCGGTTTTTCCCGATATGAGTTCGGCAGAGATGTAATGCGCGCGGGCTGTTGCCGAAACTTGACATCAACCTAACGATAACCCATCTTAGAACTAGAGCAGGCTAAACCGGATAGGGATCCTGGCGGCGGACCGTTTGTTATGCCGGCTGGGGCTTAAACTGAGGCTTTTGTGAACCCGGGGGTTCCAGGTTCGCTATCCGCGCTGATGGAATGCAGCCGCTGTGCCGCGGGCAGGAGCGTTTCCTTTCATTGCTTGGCAGGTAGTTTCCTGCTATAGTTATTGTAATTGCTTGCGAAAATTTAGTCATTGGAGAATTTCTTGAACGGCATATACAAAAATCTGGGCTTATGGCTCGTCATTTGCCTTGTGATGATTTTCCTGTTTCATCTGTTTCAACAAAACAAGCCCCCTCAAAAAGAAATATCGTACAGCCAGTTTAGGCAAGAGATCGATCAAGGGGCGGTGAAATCGGTCACGTTGCAGGGTAATCGGATAAAAGGGACTTATGTCGATAGTTCAGGCAAGTTTCGAACTCTAGCCCCAGCGGATACGCAGCTAATACCTTCCTTGATGAAGCACAAAGTAGATATCAAGGTGCTGCCGGAAGATGACAACCCCTGGTATTTGACGGCTTTGATATCATGGCTTCCCATGGTCTTTCTCATAGCCATATTTGTATTCTTTATGCGGCAAATGCAGGCCGGCGGCGGCAAGGCCATGAGTTTTGGCAAAAGCAGGGCGCGCCTGATCAGCGAATCGCAGAACAAAGTTACTTTTCAGGACGTGGCCGGAATTGAGGAAGCCAAGGATGAGTTGGGGGAAATAATCGAGTTTCTGCGTGATCCCAAGAAATTCACCCGCCTTGGCGGAAAAATTCCCAAGGGAGTGCTCCTGATGGGTGCGCCCGGAACAGGAAAAACGCTTCTCGCCAAAGCTGTGGCCGGTGAGGCCAGCGTGCCGTTCTTCTCGATTTCGGGATCGGATTTCGTCGAGATGTTTGTGGGTGTGGGGGCTTCACGCGTACGGGATCTCTTCATCCAGGGAAAGAAAAACGCTCCGTGCATCATTTTCATCGATGAGATTGACGCAGTGGGGCGTCATCGAGGGGCGGGGCTAGGCGGCGGCCATGACGAACGGGAACAGACGTTGAATCAACTCCTAGTGGAGATGGACGGCTTCGAAACCAATGAAGGTGTCATCCTGATAAGCGCGACCAATAGGCCTGACGTTCTTGACCCGGCTCTTCTTCGGCCGGGACGGTTTGACCGCCAGGTTGTGGTCCCTCCGCCGGACATTAGGGGCAGAACCGCAATCCTTTCCGTCCATACACGCAAGACCCCAATGGCCAAAAATGTGGATCTCGAAACAATCAGCCGAGGCACGCCGGGATTTTCAGGCGCGGATCTGGCCAATCTGGTCAATGAAGCCGCTCTCAACGCGGCGAGGCGAAACCAGAACCAGATCGAGATGGCAGATTTCGAGTTCGCCAAAGACAAAATACTGATGGGAGGTGAGCGCCGTAGCCTCGTCATCAGTCTCGAAGAACGAAGAAATACGGCTTATCATGAGGCCGGCCACGCTTTCGTCGCACGAAAGATGCCCGGAGCCGATCCCATTCATAAGGTGACCATCATCCCCCGTGGCCGAGCGCTCGGCGTCACTCAACAACTCCCGCTTGACGATCGGCACACTTACTCGAAAGAGTTTCTTATCAGCCAGATCGCCGTGTTGATGGGGGGACGGGCAGCGGAGGAGATATTCCTTGACCACATGACTACCGGCGCGGGCAATGACATCGAGCGGGCTACGGACGTCGCAAGGAAAATGGTGTGCGAGTGGGGTATGAGCGAAGAGCTCGGCCCGTTGACTTTCGGCCAAAAGGAAGAGCAGATCTTCCTTGGCAAGGAATTTGCCCGTCATAAGGACTATTCGGAAGAAACCGCGAAACAAATCGATTCCGAGATCCGCAGGATAGTCACGGAAAACTATGAAAAAGCCAGG
This sequence comes from uncultured delta proteobacterium, assembly GCA_963789265.1. Lineage (GTDB taxonomy): Bacteria > Desulfobacterota > Desulfomonilia > Desulfomonilales > Desulfomonilaceae > CAWBBA01. The sequence goes on from CAWBKB010000003.1 coordinate 950,436, forward strand.
AAGATCATCGAGGATCACCAGGAAACTGTGACGCGTATAGCTGAAGCCCTGCTCGAGCGAGAAACTCTTGATGCCGGTGAAATCGAAGCCCTGATCGAAGGGCGCGAGCTCCCTCCTCTGGAGGAAGTAACAGAAACAAAGACTGCGGACAAAGGACCCATTGGGATAGCCCCCCTTGATGACGGCAAGGTTATTGTAGGGCCTACTCCGAGCGCGCCCGACCCCGGGAAGGTTTAAGCGCCGTTGCAAAACTTCGCCGGCAGTTTAGATCGTGCAGAGGTGAAGCGTTTGCAACCCAGCGGGAAGCGAAGCCTCCGCACGCCTCTTCAAAATCTTCCAAGCAAAGCAGACGATTCCATCCAAAGCCATTCTCCAACCATGAATATTATGCCTCAGCACATTCCTCTGCCTCGCTCTATTCTCGACCTCTCGTCCCGTACGCTGGTAATGGGCGTCATCAACGCTACTCCGGACTCTTTTTCCGATGGCGGGAAACACCTCGATCCTGAAATTGCCATTGCCGCGGGCCTTGAAATGTTGCGGGCCGGCGCCGACATCGTTGACGTGGGCGGAGAATCTACTCGGCCGGGTTCCCTGTATGTCAACGAGCGAGAGGAACTGGGTAGGTCCGTTCCTGTGATCCAGGCAATATCCCAGGCCAGTCCCGATGCGGTGATCTCCATTGATACCCGCCGCAGAGGTGTGGCGGAAGCTGCTGTCAGGGCCGGCGCTCAAATAATCAATGACGTTACGGGCTTCCGGGACGATCCCAGCATCGTTGATTTCGCTCGGGAGGCCGAGACGGGCCTTGTGGTCATGCACATGTTGGGCACTCCCAAGACCATGCAGACAGAGATCCGATATGCGTCTTTTCCCGGGGATATTTATTCTTTTCTCCAGGAGCGGGTGCAGAGTCTGGAGGAATCGGGCATCGCTCCTGCGAGAATTGTCGTGGATCCCGGTATCGGGTTCGGTAAAACTTTCGACCAGAACCTCACGCTCATAAATCGGCTCGATGTGTTCAAGCCTCTCGGCAAAGCCATTTTGGTAGGGCCGTCAAGAAAGGCGTTTCTGGGAAGGATTTTGGAGGAACCGGTCGCAAACAGGCGCGATGTCGGCACCCTTGGTGCAGTTGCCGCGGCCGTGCTTCGCGGTGCTTCCATAGTCCGCGTTCACAACGTGCCTTCAGCCGTGCAGGTCTGCAAGGTTGTCGACGCTGTTGTAAAAGAGAAGGCAATCCCATGATCCTTGGCGTTGGAGTCGATCTTGTGGATGTCCGTCGCATGGAAAGGGCATTGAAGTGCCGATGGGGGATGCGGTTCGTCGCGCGGGTCTTTTCGGAAGAAGAGATTTCAGTTTGCAGTAACGCTCCTCAGCCCTCTCAGGGGTACGCAGCTCGTTTTGCCGCGAAGGAGGCGCTGGCAAAGGCGCTGGGCACGGGCTTTTCAAGAGGTGTATCCCCTCGCCGGATAGTGGTGCGAGGCGGCGAACGGCGTCAACCGCGCATAGCCTTGCTGGGCAGGGCACAAGAGCTGGCCCAATCAATGCACGTAACAGCAATTCACGTTTCTCTGAGTCACACTCCACAAACTGCCTGTGCTGTGGTAGTGCTTGAAAAAGAAGATACGTAAGCTAACAAAATACTCCTTTTCTCAAATACGGCTCCTATTTCGGACAATGTCGTTCATGCTTGCAAACCTGTCCGATCTCGTCACCCTGGGCTCCGATCGGGTCCAGTCTATCCTGTGTCTCGCAAGACCGCGTCCGCGGGGATGATGCGATAATGGCAGGTTTTCCAACCTGCCCCACATAAGTCTGGATTCCCGCGGGATGGGGAACGGCTTCCAGGGCCCAATGTTACCGGGGTGCCGGGTGCCACTGACCTGGGTACCATCCTGGTCACCAGATCAGTGCAGCTTTGAATTTCTGGTTCCCAATCCCGCGTCTCGCGGGACTGGGAACCCATACCTAGCGGGCTCTGCCCGCAAACTGCCTTAATTTCACTATCATGGTCGAGGCAGAGCCTCGTTGACAGGCATTCCCAGGCAGAGCCTGGGAACGAGAGAAGTTTGAGAAAGTTTCGCCCCCCTACCCGCGCTCTGGACGCCATCTATACAATCTGCGCCACAATAACTTTCAAATAACGAGTCTCAGTCATAGATAAAAGGACAGGATGGTCAGGACCTTGCCCGCGAGTGTCCAGTATCCACAATTCCTTGCCACTCTGCCGCGCGGCTATCGCCAGAGTCTCTTCGAAAGCCTGAGCATCCAAGTGATGCGAACAGGAGCAGGTCACCAGAATCCCCCCGGGATTCATTTTGGTCAATGCGCGCCGATTTATGTCAATATATCCCTTTTGGCCTTCCTTTACTTGGGAACGGCTCTTGATAAAGGCAGGCGGGTCAAGGATCACCACCTCCCAGATTTCATGGCTTTTCTTTAGAAATTCCAACGCGTTTTCGCGGACTCCGTGAAAGCGATCAGCTAGGCCGTTGAGAGCAGCATTCGACTCGGCCAGATTGACTGCGCTTTGGGATGAATCCACCCCGGTAACTTGTGCGGCGCCTGCGGCCGCGGCGTGAAGACCCCACGCGCCCGTGTAGCAGAACAAGTCCAACACTTTGGCTCCGGGAAAAACATACTGCTTCATCAAGGGGCGATTGGCCTCCTGATCCAGGAAGAAACCGGTCTTTTGCCCGTTGACCACATCCACAACGAACTTCAAGCCCCCTGAAGCTATTGTGACTGCTTCCGGAACCGCCCCATAAGCAAGTCGTTTGTCTTGCGTTAGTCCTTCCAGAGCACGGGAGGGTGAATCATTGCGCAGATAGATTCCATCCGGCGCAACAGCCTTGACCAGAACCTCTAAAACTGTGTCCAAAAGGGCGTCCATCCCTGCCGTGAGGCTTTGCACCGCAAGCACTGGCCCATAACGATCTACGATCAGGCCAGGCAAGAGATCCGCCTCCCCGAATATCAGGCGATAGTAGTCTCTTTCAGGGAAAAGACGCTGCCTCCGCTCCAGGGCTGCGCCGATCCTCTGTTCCAGGAACGTCCCGTCAATCTGAACTCTTTTCCTGGACAAGATACGAGCGGTAATAAGACTCGCCGGATTGGCATAGACCATCGCCACGAATTCGCCGGCCGCATCGTGCAACTCATGGATGGATCCGGGCTCTAACCCGGCCACGGGCGGGTCTGCAATTTCATTGGAAAAGACCCAGAGATGTCCTCTTCGCACCCTCCGGTCTGCATTTTTCTTGAGTGTGATCACGATTTGCTCTTCTTTGGTTCGATGCGTTCCAGCCCATTCATCAATGGGCGCAGAACTTCGGGGATTTTTACGCTCCCGTCGGCATTTTGAAAATTCTCCAGAATCGGAATCAGAATGCGAGGAGATGCAATGGCCGTGTTGTTTAGCGTGTGGCAGAACTGCGTCTTGCCGTTCTTTCCGCGCCATCTGATCCGTAGCCTGCGGGCCTGAAACTCGTGGAGACTGGAACAGGAATGGGTTTCGGAATATTTATTGCGGCTGGGCATCCACGTCTCTATCTCGTGTTTGAGCACTTGCCCCTGCCCAATTTCAGCCCCGCAGGCCAACGCGACTCGATACGGCAGTCCAAGCGCCTGCATAAGTTCTTCGGAATTGCTCAGGAGAAGCTGGTGTTCGGTTCTGGACACCTCAGAGTCGTTAACGCATATCACCACCTGCTCCACTTTGTTGAACTGGTGCAGGCGGTAGAAGCCGCGAGTGTCACGTCCGTAGGACCCGGCCTCCCTTCGAAAGCACGTTGAATAGCCGCAGTAGTGCTTTGGCAGCTCCTTTTCGTTGAGGATCTCGTCCATGTGATAAGAAACCAGGGCAACTTCCGACGTGCCTATCAAATAGAGCTCGTCCTTCTCCACGAAGAACGTGTCTTCCTCGCCGAGAGGGAAGAACCCCGTTCCAATCATGGCCTCACGGCGTACTAGCTGCGGGACGATCATAGGACCGAAGCCTTTCGACACCAGGTGGTCCAGAGCGAATTTGAATAAGGCGAATTCCAACATCGCCCCTTCATTCTTCAGGCAGTACATGCGCGCGCCCGCGAATTTTACAGCGCGGGGCATGTCCACTATGTCCAGCGATTCAGCCAGTTCGAGATGATCCTTGAGGGGAAAGTCAAAAGCAGGGGGTTGCCCGAAGGAACGAACTTCCACATTGTCGTCATCGGATTCCCCTTCCGGGACCTCCGGCAGGGGAGGATTGGGCACCGTGAGCATCAGCTCTTCAAAACGGTTTTCGATCTCCTTAAGCTCCGGCTCCTTCCGGCCCAAGCTGTCCCTGATGTTTTTCACATGCGCTATAGCCCGCTCCTTGTCCTCGGCCTTGAGTTTGGGGACTTCTTTTGAAAGCCGGTTGCGGTCCGCACGAAGGTTCTCCACTTCGGCTTTGAGGCTTCTCACCTTTTCGTCCACGGCGAGAAGCTCATCGAGGTCCATTTTCATCCGTTTTTTTCGGATGCCTTCTTTTATGACGTCAGGATTATTGCGGATAAAGCTAATGTCCAGCATAAAGTTCTCCTCAAAAATGGACCGGCCGGCCGATGTTTCAGGACTGATCTTTCAATGGCCTCGGTTTCAGGGTCTGAGACCTTGACAATGCGGATCTGAGTGCCTTGGAAGGCGGGCTCCATACCTTACGACGCATCATTTCTACGCGGTCTTTTTCCTCCGGCTCCTTCGAATCGGGTGTTCCTTTCCCGAACGCGGCCTCTATATATGCGGCAAGCTCTTGCTGCTCTTTCGGCAACATGTCGGCATAAAGCCTCTCCAGAGTCTGCCGCTCGGTTTTCGTCATGGCACCCGGCCCTATCCTGCGAGACGCTTCCAACCATTTGCGCTGTTTTTCGGTTAAGTCATGCTCTTCCAAGTTAATATCTCCTGACCGTCCCAGAAAGAAAGCCTCAAACAAAACCGATGCCTTTGAATGACCTTCAAGCGGGGGCGGCTCATGCCGATTCACTTTCAAACAAGTGAGAATGGGCCAATAGCACATTGCACTGACCTAGCGCCATCATGGCGCTAGGTCAGTGGCACCCAACCTCCAGTGAAGATAGGGTCCCGGGTGCCATCCCGCGTCCCGCTGGAGGCTTTGTCAGATCCGTGCTGTATTTCCTTGATTGTCCATCGTTTCATCGCGCCTTGGTATTAAAGAACCGAAGGCCCATCATTTGTTCCGGAGTCAACTTACCAAGTCATCTTGAGTCCCGCAAGCCGTTTCCGGTGGTTAGGGTAAGCATTTTGACTAGAAAAGATAGATCTTGTCATTGCGAGCACAGCGAAGCAATCTCTGCTCCACTTTGCCGGAGATTGCTTCGTCGTTTTACTTCTCGCAATGACAGGTGCGCGAGATGCCCCAGCATAATTGTAGTACGTTGTTTAGAATCCTTCCCCTTGCTCGTTCTGCTGATTTTGACTATATTCCGGGGCACGTCACGAAACGAAGGGACAACATGCCAGCGAAAACGCTCAACCTTTTCGTGCTTGTGGTGTTGGCTTGCTGCTTGGCAGCCGGATGCGGAGAAAGCAAAGAAAAAGCTGAGACCGCCTCCGGCAAGGAGCAGTCCAATAAACCTGTAGCTCAACAAAAATTCGAGCCCGCGTACGGTGATATGCTGATTCGAGGCAGCATAGGCGACGCCTCCGTGTTGTTGCCGGTTCTTGCTATTGATTCGGCAAGCTATGACATCATAGGTCTCATCTATAACGGCTTGCTCAAGTACGATAAGAATATCAAACTTGTAGGCGACTTGGCCGAAAAATGGGAAATATCCGAAGACAAGCTAAAAATTCGGTTTCACCTGCGCAAGAATGTAAAATGGCAGGATGGGCAGCCGTTTACTAGCAAAGATGTTGAATTTACGTACAAACTTATCATTGACCCCAAGACGCCGACCGCTTATGCCACTGATTTCAAAAAAGTTAAGAAGTTTCTGATACTGGACCCGTATACTTTCGAGGTCACTTATTATAAGCCGTATGCTCCGGCCTTGGACTCATGGGGAGTGTCGATGCTCCCCGAGCATTTGTTGAAGGGGCAGGACGTCACAAAGAGCCCTTTGAAACGTCACCCCGTCGGAACGGGTCCCTATCGCTTCGTCGAGTGGAAGACAGGCCAGGAAATTGTCGTGGACAGTAACCACGATTACTTTGAGGGGAGGCCCTACATCGACCGAGTCCTCACACGAATAATCCCGGATCTTGCAACCATGTTCCTGGAACTGAAGGCGGGCAGAATCGACGAGATGGACTTGACTCCCATTCAGGATAAGAGACAGACCGACTCCCCGTGGTTTAAGGAAAATTTCACGAAGTACAAGTACCTGTCGTTCAGCTACACTTACTTGGGTTATAACTTGAAAGACTGGAAGTTCAAGGACAGGAAGGTGCGCCAGGCACTCACCACGGCGATCGACCGCCAGAGCATCGTCGACGGAGTTCTACTTGGCCTGGGTCAAGTGACTGATACGCCATACAAACCCGATTCATTCTGGTACGATCACAATGTTAAGAAATTCCCGTACGACCCGGAAAAAGCCAAGCGGATGCTGGCCGAGGCCGGGTGGAAAGATACAAATGGGGACGGTATCCTCGAAAAGGACGGCAAGCCCTTCGAGTTCACTATACTTATAAACCAGGGCAATGAATTGCGCAAAAATACCGCGGTAATTATTCAGAGCGACTTGAAGAAAGTCGGAATAAAAGTGAAGATACGAGTGATCGAATGGGCCGCCTTGTTGAACAACTTTGTTTATAATCGGAATTTCGAGGCCTGCCTCCTTGGGTGGACCATCGGCGTCGATCCGAACCAGATCGACATCTGGAATTCGAAAAAGATTGCGCCAAAGGAACTGAACTTCGTCACGTATCGGAATCCGGAAGTTGATCGGCTGCTCGAGGAGGGCGCGTCCACTTATGATCGAAATGAACGGAAGAAATATTACGACCGATTTCAGGAGATCATTGCAGAGGATCAACCTTACACGTTTCTCTACGTCACGGACTCGCTCCCGATTATAAGCTCCCGCGTTAAGGGAATAAAACCTTCACCTAACGGGATCGGATATAACTTCATAAAATGGTATGTTCCCAAGCAGTTGCAAAAGTACCATATTCAGCCGTGAGGTGACATGGCCCGTTATCTTCTGAAGCGTATATTACTCATGATCCCTATTCTGTTCGGGATCACAATTATTTCTTTCGGGGTCATGAAACTCGCTCCTGGTGACCCTGTCAGCATGTTTACCGATCTCAATCCGAAGATGAACAAGGAGGCCGTTGATCGAATCAGGGCCCATTACGGACTTGATAAACCCTGGTACGTTCAGGTACGAAAAATGGCTGAAAAACATGCTGATGTTGGATTTCGGAAGATCGTTCGCTCCTGACAATCGCCCTGTCATAGACAAGATCCGCGAACGCATCCCCATAACATTGGCAATCAACCTTCTTTCTTTGATCCTGATTCTCGTGGTGGCAATACCCATAGGTGTGATATCCGCGGTGAGACAGAATTCACTCCTTGATAAGGGGACAACTGTCTTTGTTTTTCTTGGTTTTGCCATGCCCACTTTTTGGCTTGCACTTTTGCTGATGATACTTTTTGGTGTGCAACTCGAATGGCTGCCGATCTCCGGGATCTGGTCTCTGAATTACTCGGAACTTACTTTTTCGGGGAAGGTTTTGGACCTTGCACGGCATCTTACGCTGCCGGTTTTCGTATCGGCTTTCGGAGGTCTGGCAGGTTTCAGCCGTTACATGAGGTCAAACATGCTGGAAGTGATCCGCCAGGATTATGTGACCACGGCTCGGGCCAAGGGGCTCGATGAACGCACCGTGATATATAAGCACGCGCTCCGCAATGCGCTGCTGCCGGTGATCACGATCCTGGGGCTCTCTATTCCCGGTCTCATTGGAGGAAGTGTCATCTTTGAGTCGATTTTCGCCATCCCGGGAATGGGGTTGCTTTTCTATCAATCCGTTATGATGCGAGACTATCCCACCATAATGGGAATACTGGTGATCGGTGCGATTCTCACTCTGTTTGGGAATCTCTTGGCCGATTTGTTCTATTCCTTGGCAGATCCGAGAATTCGGGTTACGGATTAGGAAAGGGAAGAGTGGGGCAGGCTTTCCAGCCTGCCATTAGCCAGATTCAGGAATCGGCAGGCTGGAAAGCCTGCCCCACAGGTGTCATGGCAGATCCCTCCCGGAACCCGAATGATGACCGGATTGCCTGGCCGCCCGTAACAAGGATAAACAAATACTAATGGCTATTCTAGGAGGAGACTTTACTCGGCGACTCGCACGAAACAAGATGGCTATGGCCGGGTTGGTTGTAGTTGCCGCTCTCTTTGTGGTGGCCATCTTTGCCAATCAGTTGTCCCCATATCCACCCAACCTCATCGACACCAGGCATGTGCTTGAGCCGCCCACCTGGGCTCACTTGATGGGAACAGACGTACTGGGCCGCGACGTTCTCTCCAGAATGATTCACGGTGCCGGGGTTTCTCTGAGCGTCGGATTCGTGGCAGTTGGCATATCTACTTTAATTGGTGTCCTTCTCGGAGCCATGGCTGGCTATTACGGCGGTATCGTAGAACGCCTGATCATGAGATTTGTGGATATAATGCTGTGTTTTCCCACATTCTTTCTGATCCTGGCAGTGATCGCGTTCATTGGCTCCAGCATCTGGAATATTATGGTGGTCATTGGCGCCACTTCGTGGATGGGCGTTACACGCCTCGTTCGGGCCGAGTTTCTCAGCATACGCGAACGCGACTACGTTCAGGCTGCTATCAGCCAGGGGGCCGGGGATCTGCGTATAATCTTTATTCACATATTACCTAACGCGATGGCGCCCATTCTCGTGGCCGCGACCCTCGGCGTAGCCGCAGCGGTGCTCATAGAATCCAGCCTTTCGTTTCTGGGGATCGGGGTTCAACCTCCGGATCCTTCATGGGGAAACATGCTCACCGAGGGGAAAGACAACATCGAGATCGCGTGGTGGTTGTCTGTTTTCCCCGGCCTTGCCATCCTTGTAACGGTGATGGGTTACAATCTGTTGGGTGAAGGGATCCGCGATTCGCTCGACCCACGGCTAAAACAGTAAGAGGTTTGATTCCATGACGCTGCGAATTGGATGGTTCTCCACGGGCCGTGACCCCGCGGCGCGGAATCTCCTGGAAACCGTGCACGTGGACCTTTTGGCCAACGGAATCCCTGCGAAAATTGAGTGGATTTTCTGTCATCGAGAAACGGGAGATGGACCGGCAAACGAGGAGTATCGCCAAAGGGAGCTTTTCTTCGACCTGGCCGCGAGCCTCAACATCCCTGTAGCAACCCTCTCTCACTTTCGGTTCAAACCGGAAATGAGGAAAAAGGGCATCGAGGAAAGCCGTTCCGCAGCCGAAGCTTCGCCGATGCTCCTGGAATGGAGGAACTTATACGGCCAAGAAGTGATTAAGACCATCAATGTGCTTCCGCCGGCGGACCTGGTTGTCATGGCCGGGTATATGCTGATTATTGGCGAGCCTGAACTTGAGGGGCTAGTGATGGTGAACATACACCCTGCCCTCCCCTGGGGCCCGCGAGGAACATGGCAGGAGGTTATCCACCAACTCATCGCGGAGCAAGCGAAAGAGCAGGGGATCATGGTTCATCTGGTCACAAATGAACTGGACAGAGGCCCTGTAATATCCTATTGCCGCTTCCCGATTCGCGGGGATGAATGGGACCACCTGTGGGAACACTGGAAAGCTGATATAAGTCCCGATTCAACCAGAGAGACCAGGGAAAGCCACCCGCTCTTTCGAAAGATCCGCGCGGAAGGGGAGAAACGGGAGTTGCCGCTCCTGCGAAGCGCAATCCGGGAATTGGCTTTCGGAAAGATAGTTATTCGAGAACGGCAGATTTTGGCCGATGGCTTCCCTCAGCGGGAAGGGGTGGATCTGACTGCTTTAATAGAGGACATCATCGTCAAAGAACCAGGCTGCGGACCCGTGTGTTAGTAAAACGGGACGGTTGGTTACAGCGAGACGACGAACGACGGTCGCCTCTACTCTGTGCCCCATTTCATCAATTTAGTACCATGCTTCTGGCAGAAGTGGTGGGACAGGCATCTTGCCTGTCGATTAAAAAATGACAGGCAAGATGCCTGTCCCACCAACACAGAACTAGGGCGGCCACGGGCCGCCCTACCTGGCCCTTTGACCTTCCACAATCCGCTCTGTCAGCACCAGGACCAATGTGAATACCATGTCCAACTCGAACCATCGAGCTATCGACTTATCAAAGAGGACGGAAACCGAAGCGGGGAATTCATCGTCTTCCTTCCATAGTACATAAGTCACAGGAATGCCGGAAAAAGGGAGGAAGCGCATGGCCTTGTCACCGTGGGGCACCGGGTACGCGCCGAGTTCTCGGGCACGATTCTCGAATGCTCCCGGATCATTCCCGTAAAGCCGAACCAAGGGCGCCACATGCAAGGCATGAGGTCCCTGGAAAAAGGTTACGCCGCCAGGAAAGTCTTTTTCGCTGACGTCTTTGCCGTCCAGGGGTCCTCCATTCTCCGCGACCAAATAGCGTATGAGAAGGATCTGAAACTCCTCAGGCAACACGCGTTTCGGATTTGGAGAAAGCTCTACAATTCGCTCGGCAACCGGATCTACGAGGTAGACCGAATTAAGAAAATCCACTTTATAGGCTTTACCAGAGGCGGCGATTCTCACGCCGTCCCTATTTAAAATCTGTTCCCTGGAACGACTCCTAAGATCCTCCCAGTGGAACGAATTCGGAGCAGCACAAGCCATAGAGCCTCCTTTTAAGGAAGTGTGATCGTTCACAGCGGAGAGCACAGAGATCGCCTGGAAAAAAGGATAGCTTATATCAATGCCCCGTCAAACAAGCAACGGCATACTGCCTGCCCCGCGTTCCGCGGGGTCACCCCGGATCCCGATCCGGAGCAGCGACGGCGTCCCTTCCGGCGGCTCGCGGACAACCGGCATCCCGCATCTCGCGGGACCGGTCCTACTGGATGCGCGCGTACGCAGGCGTGACGATGCGTAGGGGCGGGTTTGAAACCCGCCCCTACTCGGTGTCACTTGCTTGGAAGCGAATCGGTATTATTCAGCAATACGTAAATCACCTCTGCGCACTCTGCGGTCACCTTCCCCGGGCATCTTCCATGAACCTCGGACTATATCAAGCTGCTAATGGTAAATCGAGCACCTGCTGCACAATTTGCATTTGCACAAAATATTTTCGCGGGAAATAGCATACGAGGTTGTAATACATTGTAGCGTCAGGGCAGATTTTCATAAGCTTATTGCTCTGCCTACAAATGAGCTTGACTTTATCGGCCAAATAGGCAAACCTAATCAGTAAGGAATTTGCCTGCAGAAACAGGACAAAATGCTGAGTCGTTTACTAGTCATTATTACTTGCGTTTCTATGGTCGGCATGACTGTGGTCCCTGCTTCTGCCATTCCCTGCTGCTGTAACAAATCAATGCACAGTAAAAAAATGTCGGGGGCAAAGGCTCAAATGAGCCCTGCTTGCCTACCGGAGAGCGCGGACAAAGCTCTTCCGTGCTGTCACGGCAAATTTGTTAAAGCCTGCTTCTCGACGAAAGTCATGAGACAAAACTGCCCCAGATGCCGATGTCTGGAGCAGTTACAGATTATTGCTCTTTCCGGATACGCGCCCACTGAAAACAACATCCGAGTTTCCACAGTAACTCTCGCGACAGTCGCCTCGATGCCATTTACTGATTTTGAGAAGTCGGCCGTCGTCATGCCATCGTCTGACTGCCGCGATCCCATTATCAGCCTCCAAACTTCCATTCTCCGCTGTTGATACTTCCCCCCAAACATTCTTGATTACCCTGTAGTACTTTAACCCAAGGGCTGCACGAGAATTCTTGTCTATACTTGATCTCTCATGCCTAACGAAGTCCGTACAATTGGGCGGATGCCAATCGGAGTGTAAGTATGTCCGTTGAAAGACCGATCAAAAAGATCGACCTGGAGACACTGAACCAGGCAGATCGCAAAGTTTCTCTGAGCAAATTACGCCGCGTGGGCATTGCGGGGGCAGTACTGCTCTTTCTCGCAGGCGGCGCTTACGGCGCGTACAGGCTTATCGCGGGCGAAGTGGTGGAATCCAGATTCGCAGTCAGCAAAATGGTATGCCCTGCCTGCGTCATTACAATAAAGGAAGTTACCGGCAAGCTCCCCGGCGTCGTTGAAGCGGACGTCAGCCTCGCGGCTCGGAACGTAATCGTGAAGTTCCGAGATAAACAAACAACCCCGGACCAGATTAGAGAAGCCATTGCCAGAGCAGGCTATCCTATCAAACTGGACGGTTTGTTCAAGCCTGATGGCACTGGAATCGGCAAGCCGGTGGTGGCGACGGTAAACGGCAAGCCGATATTTCGAAAAGACCTCAAAATGCCTCTTAACGTGGACAACGCGGCCACAGAAGGTCCTGATCCTGCATCTGCCCTCTTCTCCGCGGTCGGTAAGGAGATCTTACTTCAAGCCCGCGGACGCTAAAACCGTTGTGATTCAGCCTCAGGAGATTGAAACAGAAATAGAGGCCCTTGCTAAGAATAAGGGCGCCTCGAAGGAAGAATTCCTCGCTCAGATCACAGCCGGCTTTGACTCCAACGAGAAGTACCTTCAGGTGGTTGGTCAACGGCTTGCCATCCGGAAGCTGCTTGACGAACACGTGCTTGAGAGCATCCAGAACCCGCAGGAACGGAAACGCAAAACCATGGAGTGGGTTGGAAATACTTTCAAAGAAGCCGATGTCCAGATTCTTGACTCCGGTTTCAGGAATAGGATCCAAGCCACGGTGGGTCAGGATCAGTGGAAGACCTTTTGGCCCAGAATGATTGCTAGGGAAACCGAACTGAAAAGCCTTCTGGTTCAATAACGGTAGACTGCACCAAGCTCCGACCTTCGAGCGGCGGTGAGATTTTGTCCAAGCTTTGATACAGAAAGGATTGAAAAGATGCAGAAGAAATATGTGGGACTTCTTGTGGCGGCAATAGTTGTTATTAGCATTCTTATGATGATCGGTGTCGCCTTAGCGTGGAACTTCACCCTCCCCGCTATGGAAGTTAAGCCCGTGAACGGCGTATTCACCTTCCCTGTTTCCACCTTTGAGGATGGAAAGGCAAGATATTTCGAATACAAACATGCGCCCGGCAAGATAGTTCGTTTTTTTGTCGTCAAAAGCACTGATGGCATTATCAGAGCCGCGTTCGACGCGTGCGAGCAATGTTTTCGTTCCAAGAAAGGTTACATCCAGAGAGGCAACGACATGGTCTGCATGAACTGCGGACTGAAGTTCAGAACGGACAAAGTCAATGTGGTGACGGGTGGCTGCAACCCGGCTGGGCTGAGGAGAACAATCCAAGGGCCCAACGTGCTTATATCCCAGCAGGATGTTCTGGCTGGTCTGCGGTATTTCCAGTAAGGGAGACAGTGGATGAAACTTCACGATATAGCTGTGAACAATTTGAGGCGTAGGAAGGGGAAGGTATTCTTTCTCGTCATGGGGCTTTTGGTCGGTGTGGCAGCAGTGGTTGCCCTACTCACCACAACCAGCGCTCTGGAAGCGGATATCGCTCACAATATGGATGAGTTCGGCGCCAATATACTCGTTACCCCCCGATCGGAAGGGTTGTCCCTAACTTATGGCGGAATGAATCTGGGCGGCCTCTCCTTCGATGTAAAGGAGATTTCAGAGGCTGACCTGAATAAGATAAGAACGATCAAGAATGCCGCCAACATAAGGATCGTCAGTCCCAAGGTTTTCGGTGTGTTTGAGAACCGGGGAGACAAAGCTCTTGTGGTTGGCGTGAATTTTGCCTCCGAATTTTCCCTCAAGAAGTGGTGGAAAATTATCGGAAACAAGCCCTCAAAGGATGGGGAACTCCTTGTAGGCAGAGAAGCGGCAGAGCGATTTCAGCTTCAGCCCGGCTCTCCCATCGACATAAAAGGGGAGACTTTTAAGGTGACCGGAGTGCTTGAATCCACCGGCTCGCAGGACGATGGTCTTTTGTTCATGTCTCTGCCTGTAGCCCAAAAACTGTTCGGCAAAGAAGGCAAAGTTGGAATGGTGGAAGTGGCGGCCCTGTGCAGGAACTGCCCGATCTCCGATATAGTTGCTCAGATCGCCCAAAAAATCCCCACAGCCAAGGTCACAGCGGTTCAGCAGGTTGTGGCCGGCCGCATGGATACTCTCCGCAGCTTTCGAAAATTTTCCCTCGGTGTTTCGGCCCTGGTCGTGTTCGTGGGCTCGATGGTGGTGTTCGTGACCATGATGGGTAGCGTCAACGAGCGCACCAGAGAGATCGGAATCTTCAGCGCAATTGGGTTCAGGCAATCTCACATAATGACGATCATCTTGGTGGAAGCGTTCGTGGTCTCCTTGATTGCCGGGGTGACCGGTTACCTTGCCGGGATCGGCGTTGCCCGTCTGCTGCTTTCGTTTCTCAAGGACCATACGGCCCACTTCTCTCTGGATCCTTTTGTGGCGGTAGGTGCTGTTTTCCTGGCCATAGTGGTTGGTCTCTCGGCTTCTCTCTACCCGGCGATGGCCGCCTCGAAAATGGATCCCAGTGAAGCTCTGCGGACTTTATAGGGAGGTATCACGATGAGTTACATAACTGCAAATCGTGTAGTCAAAGAGTTCGGCGATGGCGACGCAAAAGTGGCCGCGGTCCGAGGAGTAGACCTTTCAATCGATCAGGCCGGCTTTGTATCCATCATGGGAGAATCCGGGGCAGGCAAAACCACCCTTCTCTCAATGCTCGGCGGCCTGTTAAACCCCACACGCGGTGAAATCCTCATCGGAGGTATCAACATTTACTCCTTGAAGAGGAGCAAGCTGGCGGATTTCAGGCGCGAGTTCATGGGATTCATTTTCCAGTCTTTTCAACTCGTTCCCTATTTGAATGTTGTTGAAAACGTGCAGTTGCCCTTGGCCGTCACCCATCATTCGGGGGCAAACAAGAAGGCGCTGGCCATGTCCGCCCTGGAGAGGGTGGGCCTGCAAGACAAGTGGCGTCGCCTTCCAAACCAGCTTTCAGGCGGAGAGCAGGAACGTGTAGCCATTGCACGGGCCGTGGTTAATGAACCACCGATCTTGTTTGCGGACGAGCCCACCGGCAACCTGGATTCCAAGAATTCCGCAGAGATAATGCGCCTCCTCACGAGGCTCAATTCCGAAGGCCAAACCATTGTTATGGTCACCCACAGTAATCATAACGCGGAATACGCTGACCGAATCATAGAGGTCGC
Source organism: uncultured delta proteobacterium (assembly GCA_963789265.1). GTDB lineage: Bacteria > Desulfobacterota > Desulfomonilia > Desulfomonilales > Desulfomonilaceae > CAWBBA01. The sequence continues at coordinate 965,789 of CAWBKB010000003.1, forward strand.
CGACGGCAATCTCAAGGAAGGCCTGGCAATAAGGGCGGTAGTCTGAGCAACTTTAGCGAAAGGCTCTCACAATGCTGAACGATGAGCAGGCTTTTCCTACCATAACAGTCGAGAATATTGACTTTGCGAAAATATATTTCATCATAAGGAAGTCGCTTAATCGAACGCGGAGTCTGGTGGAAAAATTCATTTGTGCGCGCGCGAGCGATGTGCAAACAGAGTCTACGGACCGAAGACGGACTTAATATTACAGAATGAGGGCATTATCGAGAGGGAAGAACCATGGACGTCAGCTACATAACTGATCTTTGGGGCAGGATTCCAGCGAAGAAGCTTCTATTGGCCGTGCTGATCATCCTGGCATTTGTGCTCGGCTATTGCCTGCCGAAGAGCAGCGATACCAAAGTGGCATGCGTTGATTCAAAGCATGAGCCGCAGAAGATTTCTACGGCCGCGGGTGCACACGATCACTCATCGGCCGGGTCTTCGAAAAAGGCTGAAAAAGTAAAATGGTGGACCTGCTCCATGCACCCCCAGATAAAGCTTCCCCATCCCGGTAAGTGCCCCATCTGCGCCATGGACCTTATACCGGTGACCTCGGACCAGGACACCGACACCAATCTTATACGATATACGATGTCCGAAGCGGCAAAGAAGCTGGCAGCAGTTGAAACCACAGCGGTAAAGCGCGACCACGCGAAGGTGGAAGTCAGGATGGTGGGGCTGGTGGATCAGGACGAGACAAGGATCGCATACCTGACATCTCGTGTTGCCGGGCGGCTTGACCGAATCTACGTTGATTACACGGGGAATTTGGTCAGCAAAGGGGATCCGATGGTGACCATCTGGAGCCCGACTCTGATCACAAGCCAAGTCGAGTTGTTTGAGAGCATGAAGAGCAAGGACAGCGAGGGTATTATCAAGGGCGCTGAAGAAAAGCTCATGCAATACGGCATGACCCAAAAACAGATAAAGGACATCGAGGAAAAGAAAAAGCCGGATCTATACGTTACGCTTCGGGCGCCGATAAACGGGGTGGTCACAAAAAAAACGGCGATCCTTGGCCAATTCGTTAAGGAAGGCTCCGAAATGTACACAATCAATGACCTGTCCCACGTGTGGGTGATGTTGGACGCCTACGAGTCGGACATGCCGTGGATACGTTACGGTCAAGACGTCACTTTCACCACTTCCGCGGTTCCGGGCCGAAAATTCGCAGGTAAGGTCATGTTTCTGGATCCCGTGCTGGATACAAAGACCCGCACTGTGAAGATCCGTGTTGAAGCCGACAACCCGGATTACACGCTTAGGCCGGGTATGTTCGTTACGGCTGAAGTGAAGGCTGAAGTCGATTCAAAGGGGAGGGTCATCAAGCCGGAATGGGCCGGCAAATACATCTGCCCGGTTCACCCGTCGGATAAAGGGTGTTCAAAGCCGGGAATTTGTCCGATTAGTAAGAAAGCACTGCGACCTGCCTCTGCTTATGGATATGTGGACAAGCCAAACCCTGAATTGCCGCTCGTGATCCCCGCTGCCGCTCCTCTGATAACGGGCAAGCGCAGCATTGTTTATGTGGAGGTACCTAACCAGGATAAGCCTACTTATGAATTGCGAGAGGTTGTTCTGGGGCCTCGTGCCGGAGACAGCTACGTTGTTTACAAGGGGCTGAAAGAAGGTGAGCGCGTAGTAACTAAAGGCAATTTCGAGATTGACAGTGCAATGCAAATAGTCGGTAAGGCAAGCATGATGAATCCTATCGAGCCTAAACAGGCTCCGGCTCCCAAGGTTGCCAAAGCTTCTAACGCTTCCAAGGAAAATGGGGACGAAGAGGTGATTAAGAAGCTGCAAGCCCCTGAGAAGTTTGTCTTCGCGTTAACCCCGGTGGTTCAGGAGTACTTGAACCTCAAGGAATCGCTTGTTTCGGAGAAGTCTGAAGAGGCCGCGGTGCATGCCAAGAAACTGACCGAGCTCGTGAAAGGAATGAATGCCGAAGGACTCGATGGCAAGGCTCTAAAAACCTGGACAAAACTCTCCGGGGCGATGTTGACCAACCTTAAACAAATCGCGGACAGCCGAGACATCGCGGCCATGCGTAAAGGCTTCGATCCTCTTTCTGAAGCGTTTGCGAAAGTTGTGATGGGATTCCGCCATACCATGAAGAACCCGCTTTTCTTGTATCACTGCCCTATGGCTTTTGACAACGAGGGAGCTTACTGGATCGAATCGTGCAAGGATGCAAGGAACCCCTACTTTGGTAAAACGCCGTATGAGGGGCAATCAATGCTCAAGTGCGGGGAGATGATAGAGAAGATTCCGCCCGAAACATTCCCTTCGCCGGACAAAGCAAAAGGTACTAAAGAGCCCGAGGCTAAGTCGAACAAGGAGAAACAAGGAAATGATTCGGCGGTGACCAAAGACAAGCAACACGTCGAATCGACTACCACCAAAGATAAGCAGGACTCCGATGCCAAGCCCGAGCCACCAAGTGCCGGGTCTCATTCCACGCAGAATGGGAGAGAAAAATGACATCCTATCAGGATCAACAGCAGAGCCAAAACGGCCAAATCCGGGAAATGTCATTCTTCTCGAGAATGATGCAGTTTTGGATTGAGCAAAAATTCCTCATGGTGATCGTCTTGGCAGGGACTATCCTCCTCGGGTTGACTGTGGCTCCCTTTGACTGGGACATTTCCTGGTTGCCGCGCAATCCGGTTCCCGTAGACGCCATCCCCGACATCGGAGAGAATCAGCAAATCGTTTACACTCCTTGGGAAGGCCGCTCACCGAAGGATATCGAAGACCAAATCACCTATCCTCTCACGGTAGCGCTTCTTGGTCTTCCCGGGGTAAAAGCCGTCAGGAGCAACTCTTTTTTCGGCTTCTCAACTATTTACATTATTTTCAACGATAACGTTGATTTCTACTGGTCACGCTCGAGAATACTGGAGAAGCTCAATTCCTTACCTTCCGGCACACTACCCGAAGGGGTGCAGCCCACGCTGGGCCCTGATGCCACGGCATTGGGGCAGGTGTTCTGGTACACCGTTGAAGGCAAGGGCTTTGGTCTCGATGAGTTGAGAACTATTCAAGATTATTATGTCCGGTACGCTTTGGAATCAGCGGGGGGGGTGAGCGAGGTCGCCTCTGTAGGCGGCTATGTAAAGGAATATCAGATAGATATTAACCCGGATGCCATGAGGGCCAATAACATAACTCTTCCCGAGGTCTTGAGCGCAGTCCGCATGTCCAACCTGGACGTGGGGGCGGGGACCATAGAAGTGAACAGGGCCGAGTACACGATTCGCGGCCTGGGCTTCCTCCATTCCGTCCAGGATCTTCTGGACAGTGTCGTAAAAGTCAATGAAAACGTTCCCCTGTATATAAAGGACATCGCCACAGTTTCGCTCGGGCCTGCGGTGAGGCGCGGTGCCCTGGACAAGGAAGGGGCCGAGGTGGTCGGCGGCGTGGTAGTCGTCAGATTCGGTGAAAACCCTCTTCAAGTAATCAAGAACGTCAAACAGAAAATAAAGGAGATCAGTCCGGGACTTCCCTCCAAGACACTTCCGGACGGCACGGTTTCACGAGTCAAGATAGTTCCCTTCTACGACCGTACCACCCTGATCCATGAGACGCTGAACACCTTAAAAAAAGCGCTCTCGGAGGAAATATTGGTCACCATGATCGTGGTTATCGTCATGGTGAATCACATTGCAAGCTCCGCGTTGATCTCCACGGTCTTGCCGCTGTCGGTTCTCCTGACCTTCGGAGTTATGAAGTTGGTGGGTATCGACGCGAACATAATGGCCCTCTCCGGCATCGCGATTGCCATTGGGGTCATGGTGGATATGGGCATTATTCTATGTGAGAACATCTTGCGGCACATGGAAGAGGATCATTCGGGGCGGAACATCATTGATCTCATCCGCGATTCGGCCGCAGAGGTGGGGGGCGCGGTCATGACATCGTCATTGACCACTATCATCTCGTTCCTTCCTGTGTTCAGTCTTACCGGTCCGGAGGGTAAGCTCTTCAAGCCTGTCGCATTCACCAAGACATTCGCGGTTGGGTCCGCACTTGTGCTTGCCTTGGCCATAATACCCCCGCTCGCTCACATGGTCTTTTCCAAGAGAAATCTCCGTCGAAACACACTCCTCATTGCTAACGGTCTCATAGCAGTCCTGGGAATCTGGCTGGGGTTCTCCTTTTCATGGTGGGTCGGACTTCCGGTCCTTTTCGTAGGAGCATTGAAAGCCGGTTCGCAATTCTTCCCCGAAACTGTTAAGGGCAATATTCCGACAGTCCTCAACCTCGCGGCCCTGGGATTCGTGGTGGTTCTGCTGACAAAACACTGGTTGCCTTTGGGGCCGGGGGTCGGGTTTGTCCGGAATTTGATTTTTGCGTCCGGCCTAATTTTCGGCCTGCTAGGGATCAGAAAGATCTTCACGGCGTTTTACCGTCCATTCTTGAAATGGGCTCTGTACCACAAGGCCGTTTTCCTGGTGCTGCCTGTCAGCCTAATCATCTTTGGGCTGGTTATCTGGCAGGGATTCGACAGGGTATTTTTCTTTGTGCCGTGGACGGTGGATAAATTCATTGCCCCTCAGCGGCCCACTGTGACTGCGCAAGGGGCGCAGGAACCCCAAGTGAAGAATGACGCTGCTCCCGAGATTCGGGAGACGGTTAGTCCTGTACGACTGACCTGGTTATGGTCGACGCTGTCTCATAAGTTCCCCGGCTTGGGAAAGGAGTTCATGCCCGATTTGGATGAGGGTTCGTACCTCTACATGCCCTCTATGATGCCCCATGCAGGCATTGGTGAAGCCTTGGACGCCGTTCGTAAACAGGATATGGCGATAAAGGCCATACCGGAAGTGGAGTCCGTGGTTGGGAAAGTAGGCAGAGTTGAGAGCGCTTTGGATCCCGCTCCTCTTTCCATGGTGGAGACCGTGATCAACTATCTCCCCGAGTACAAGACAGATCCGGTATCCGGAGAACTTGTGGTTGACCCCAAGACAGGAAAGCCCATTAGGAATTGGAGGCCGGAGATAAAAAGCTCCGAAGATATCTGGAAAGCAATCGTCAAGGCCGCTCAAGTACCGGGGTGCACATCAGCGCCGAAACTCCAACCCATAGCGGCTCGTGTCGTGATGCTTCAGAGCGGCATGAGGGCCGCGATGGGAGTGAAAGTTCGCGGGAACAGCCTTGAGGACGTGGAAAAAGTGGGCCTTGAGATCGAGCGCTTGCTAAAGGAAGTTCCGTCAGTTGAACCTTCATCTGTCATCGTGGACCGGGTAATCGCAAACCCCTACCTCGAAATTGGCATCGACCGCAAAGCCATAGCTCGGTACGGGATCAAGGTCCAGGACGTCCAGGATGTGATCGAAATAGCAATTGGTGGGAAACGGATCACCACGACGGTAGAGGGTCGCGAGCGATATCCGGTCAGGATCAGGTACCAGAGAGAACTGAGGGACTCTCTCGAAGATCTGGGGAAAATACTGGTTCCCGGAAACGGAGGAGTGCAAATACCTCTTGATCTTCTTGCAAAAATTAAATTCACCCCCGGTCCGATGACCATAAAGAGCGAGGATACCTTCCTCGTAAGTTATGTGCTCTTCGACAAGAAGCCTGGAACGGCCGAGGTTAATGTTGTTGAGGCCGCGGACCGATATTTAAAGCACAAGATCGAAACAGGCGAACTCAAGCTTCCACCCGGTACGTCGTTCATTTTTGCCGGGTCGTACGAGAATCAGGTCAGATCGGAGAAAACATTGAGGGTGGTGATTCCACTTGCGTTGATGCTCATCTTCGTTGTCCTGTATTTCCAGTTCCGTTCCATCCCGACTTCTTTGAACGTATTTTCGGGTATTTTTGTTGCGTGGTCCGGAGGCTTTATGATGATCTGGTTATACTCGCAGCCCTGGTTCCTTAACTTCCACGTCTTTGGTGTCAACATGCACGAGCTTTTCCAGGTCCGTCCCTATAATTTGAGTGTCGCAGTCTGGGTAGGGTTCCTCGCGCTCTTTGGCATCGCGAGCAATGACGGGGTTATTTACTCCACCTATCTCGATCAGGTATTCAAATCGCGTACATTTCGTTCAGTAGCTGAATTGAGGGAAGCAACCCTGGACGCTGGAGTGAAACGAGTGAGGCCCGCGCTTATGACGACCGCTACAGCTATCCTTGCGCTGATCCCTGTAATGACTTCTCACGGCAGAGGAGCGGACGTAATGGTTCCCATGGCGTTGCCAACTTTCGGTGGCATGGCTATAGACATAATAACGATTTTCGTCGTCCCCACTATTTACTGCCTCGTGAAAGAGACGGAATTTAAGAGGGGATTACAGATCCAAAACAGCGGAAAGGAGTCTTAAAATGTTTTCACTCTTAAAGGGCCTTTTGTACACCGCGTTAGCACTCGTAATAGTAGTGTCGGCTCCTCTAATCTCCGGAGCCGCACAGACGGTGAATCTCCCGGATGGGGCAAAGCTTGATCTTTCGGGAACTTGCCCTGTTTGCAACATGAAACTGGGAAGCAGCCCCTCAGGGCCGGCCGCAGTAGTTTTCAAAGACGGCAAAGTAGTGGGTTTCGACACAACAGCCGATATGTTTCGATACGTCCTTGCACCCAAGAAATATGACTTCGACGCAGGGAATATCAAGGACATTTTCGTGACGGAACACGGAACCAAGAAGTTTATAGATGCCAAACAGGCATTTTTCGTCGTCGGCAGCGACGTAAAGGGACACATGGGCGCCGAGGTGGTGCCGTTCCCGAACAAAGCTGATGCAGAGAAGTTCAGCTCCGAGCACAAAGGCAAACGAGTTGCCGCGTACGGGACAGTCACTCTGGCTGACTTGAAATCACACAAAATGATGCTCAAGATGGAGCATGGCATGGGCGGGATGGAACATGGCATGAAGCACTAGGAGCGACCCCGTGTCACACGGTTGGAAGGCTCTTTCGAGGGAACTTCCCGGCATCCTGCCTAAATACGGAAACATATCGACATATTTTAAAACCTTAAATTCTAACCCTCAACCTAACGGTGAGAATTAAACATGATTTTTTCTTTGCAACGACGATTTCTGATTCTCCTGCTTCTCCCAGTGACAGTGATACTAGTTGTCGCAGGTGTCGCGGGGTTCGTCTATTCGCTCGGACTTCTTCTTGAGCAATGGGGCATTGCCACGCGTCTGAAGTTGGAAAAAGCCGAGCACCAAATCGAGATGCAGCTCGAAGAGAAAGTGGCGCTGATCAGGCTCATCGGACAAGCTGAGGAGATCCCCAATAACGATATTGTCCGGACATATCTAATTCAGCAACTCATAAAAAAGGATGGCATTCGCTTCGTTGATCTGGAGCCGATCAGCGCTAAAGTCAACAAGGCCGCCAAGGGAGGAAAAAACTCCGACGATCCCGGCGGCAAAACCACGGGTAACGGCACGAGTTATACCACGGTACTGTGTGGCAACATGGGGTTCTGTGCTCCCATCATGGATCCAAATGCCCCGGACCGGGCTTTAACAATCATAAAACTCATAGGAGCTGACACGCCCTCCCCCAAACGACTAACTGTGCGGATCAGCTTTGATTCGTTCTTGAAGCCCATAAAGGAAATGACCCTTTGGCAAGGGAGCACCGCGTGCCTTGTGACAAGCACCGGTCAAGTGCTGGCCCATACGGGTAAATCCTGGCGCGACAGAAAACAACTGGGGGAAAACGGAAACGAAGTCGAAAAGGCTGTCCTTCGAGAGATTGGGAGCAATAAGCCTTACGGAACCGTATTCGGCAAAGGACATCCGCCGGACATTGTCGCAGGCTTCTACAAACTGCCTTTCATCAATTGGGACATGGTCCTCTTTTCCAAGGGCGAAGTAATCATGGCCCCCATGATCCAGTACAGGTTCTATTACACCTTGGCGGGCATCATTGCGCTCGGTGTGATTCTCTTGTTGATCCGGTTGACCACCCGCTCGGTTGGCCGCTCTGTGGCAGAGATTTCCTCCGCGACGGAGCGGGTAGAAAAGGGGGATTACACGGTAAGACTGCCGGAGGACCGATACGACGAAATGGGTCACTTGAACCGGAGCTTTAACAACATGATCCAGGGTCTTAAACAACGAGACCTGATTGAACAGACCTTCGGTCGCTATGTTGACAAGAGTGTGGCCGAAGCCTTGATGAGTAAGCCCGAAGCGTTGCGATTGGGTGGGGAAAAGAAGACTGTCACGATCATGATGTCCGACATACGGAACTTTACCGGAATATCTGAGAAGCTACAGCCCGAAGAAGTTATCAAAATGCTGAACAGGTACTTCGCGCGTATGATAGCCGTTATAGAATGCTACAGGGGCATCATCGTGGACTTTTACGGAGACTCTATTTTGGTCTTCTTCAACGGTATGGAATCCGATATCAGTCTTAATGCTCTGGGTGCAATAAAGTGTGCTCTGGAAATGCAGCAGGAACTCGAAGGCTTTGTTAGGGAAAACGTGGCCCAAGGGCTCCCTGTAGTGACAATGGGCATAGGAATTCATACCGGCGAAGTTATCGTAGGCAACATTGGTACCGAAACTCGAGCAAAATATGGGATCGTGGGAGCCGACGTGAATTTGACCGATCGTATTCAAGCCTCTGCCGCGGGTGGAAAAGTGGTGATTTCAGAAAAGACTTACGAGGCTGTCGCACACAATGTCGAAATATCTCAGCAGTTCGAGGTCTGCCTCAAAGGCGTAGAAGACAACCACACGCTGTACGAGGTTCGAACTGCTATGGCCCGATCGAATTGCCTGACGGTCAGTATATAATAGCTCCGTACCCAACGAAGCTGGAGCCGGGCGCAACGTCGTAACTGGTATAGTATTCCAAGAGCTTGCCGCACTGGACCCCGTGGTGTGCCATTGACGTTATCAGGGCAGCGATCGCACCTGCGGAACATGTGTTCTGCTTTGACTTCGCATCCAACAGCAGACCTTTGGCATCCAGGGCGAGCGCCTTGTTGATTAGGGAACGGTCATTTACTTCTTTTACCCATTTCACTGCCGAGGCCCCACTGCCTTTTGGCATGAACTCATAGTTGGGGCCGTAGTGAGTGAGATCGGCCGACCCAATGCACACGGCAGCCAGAACCCTTTACCTCAAGAAGCACGCACAGGGCTTCGCTCATTCGTATGGCCCGTACTGAAGCCGGTGCGTGAACTGCAATCACCGGGATTCCGGGAAAAAACCGCTGGACAAACGGCAGTTGTATCTCCACGGTATTATCTGAAAAATCCCCATGTGCGGGCACAGCTTCCCCCGCGGAGACCAACTCCTGTGCTGTGGATGAATCCATAGGCTGAGCGCCCAGGGGCGTGTGCCACGAGTCATCGGTGTAGATAATCGGATCATCCGTTTCCGAGAGGTGCCCCCCGTAGATCACCACCCGATCCGGGCGCGTGGAAACAGCAATAGTATTTATGACACGAGCCGCGGCCCGCCCGGAAAAATACCATCCGGCGTGGGGCACGATCCCGCCCACCCACATTCCCCCGGCGGGGCGGAATCCTTTCAAGAATTCGTCTATTTGTCGATTGCATTCGTCGGCGGAGTCAGGATACCAGCCTGTGGGTAGAACTCTTTTGCGCACAGACATCGTCTTATCTCCTCATTCGTTCATGCCGAATTCCCGGTTCTCGTAAACTGATTTTATTGCAACCCGAACCACACGGCTACGAGCAAGCTGAAAGACACCAGGGAATTCACGTTGAAAAACGCCAAGTCTAAACGGCTCAAGTCGTCGGGATGGAGCAGCCGGTGTTCGAGGTAGAGCAGTCCGCATGTGACAAGACCTAATAGGTAGAATGTCCGGTTTAGCCCTGCCAACCTTCCCGTCAACATGAACAGGCAGACCGCCGCGATATGGGCAAGGCCTGCCGAGCGAAGAGCTGCACGGGTTCCGAGCCAAGCCGGCAAAGAGTGCAGTTTGACCATGCGGTCAAATTCTACATCTTGGCAGGCGTAAATGATGTCAAAACCGGCAACCCAGAAGAGGACCCCGGTTCCTAAAATCGCCGGGATCCAATCCACTCGTCCCGCGACCGCCAACCATCCTGCCACTGGGGCCAGACCAAGACATAATCCCAGGAACAGATGGCACATCCAGGTAAACCGTTTCGTATAAGAGTAGGCCAGCAGAATTGCAAGCGCCACTGGAGACAGGAAGAAACAGACCCGGTTCAGAGCCAAAGCGGAAAGGAAGTAGACGCCCACAGCTACCACGACCAGAGCCCAAGCTTGGCGCACATTGATCTGACCGGAAGGAATTTCCCTGTTGGCGGTTCGAGGATTCAGCGCATCCAAGTCACGGTCCACCAATCTATTGAATGCCATGGCAGCGGTTCTGGCCCCGGCAAACGCCAGTGCTATAAGCCCCAAAACCTTCAGACTCGGCATACCGCGAGCCGCCAGAATGGATCCGGTTAATGCCAGCGGCAACGCGAACAATGTGTGCTCGATCTTCACCAAAGAGAACAGGCGTAGGATTATCGCAAAGGGTTTCGTGCGATCTGTCCTTGTCGCAAATCCCGGAGAGCATGCAGTCCGCGTTGAGCCGGTTCCTACAGTGGCCTCATTCAAAATACAGGGAATCATACAGCTACTGTCACCTTGGCCCTTGGCCAAAGACCTGCTGACGCTATCGGGTGCATCTGATCTGTCGTCAATTTGCCCTGTCGGCATTGAATTATCCCAGGTTAAGTTTAGTCCATATTGCGTCGATTCTGGATTTGACCTCTCGATCCATCTCGATCAGCTCGGGCCAGGGTCGAGAATGACCTTCCTCAGCACCTTTCCGGGTGCAATCAAATCCCATTTTCGTACCCAGGTGGGGCAGGTCCGAGGAATGGTCGAGCGCGTCAACAGGTCCCTTCACCACGCACAGATCGCGCCCCGGCTCCAGATTGGCTCCCAGGAAAAAAAGCACCTGACCGATGTCTTGAACATCCACATAATGATCGAAAACAAAAATCATCTTTGTAAACATCATTTGACCGAAGCCCCACAGCGCGTGCATCACCTTATGAGCCTGGCCGGGATAACTCTTGCGAATGGCTACGAAACAAAGGTTGTGGAAGACCCCCTCCACAGGCAAGTTAATGTCAACGATTTCAGGGAGCTGTTTCTTTATAAGAGGCAAAAAGAGTCTCTCGGTGACTTTGCCAAAGAAAGCATCCTCCATTGGAGGCCGGCCGACGAGAGTGGCTGGATATATGGGATTCTTGCGTCGGGTAATCGCCGTAAGGTGAAACATCGGGTACAGGTCGGCCGGTGAGTAGTATCCGGTGTGATCTCCGAATGGTCCCTCGACTCGTGTCTCACCGGGAACCACGTACCCTTCCAGGACAAATTGAGACTCCGCCGGAACTTCCAGGTCGCAGGTTACGCACTTCACGATCTCCACCGGCTTTTTTCGAAGGAATCCAGAGAGGATCAGCTCGTCCAAATCTTCGGGCAACGGTGCAATGGCACTGTAGGTGGTGATGGGATCGGGTCCGAGAGCTACGGCCACCTGCATGGGCTCCTGAGCCGAGCGAAAGTGTTCCGCTCCCCCTTTATGTATGTGCCAATGCATGCCGCAGGTTTCGCTATCGTAGACCTGCAAACGGTACATGCCGACATTTCGACGGCCGGTCCGGGGATGCCGAGTGATGACCACCGGCAGCGTGATGAACGGGCCCCCGTCCCCAGGCCAGGAGGTCAATACGGGCAGCTCCCTCAGGTCTAAGCCCTGCGTCCGGACCACTTCCCGGCACGGTCCGTCTTTGACCCGCTTGGGAAAAATGCAAGCGATATCCTTAAGTTTGGGAAGCAGTTTCAGCTTGTCGATAAAGCCCTTGGGCGGCTCCAGATTCAGGAATTCCTGAAACCTGTCACCAAGGTCATTCAGCTCGGCAATGTCAAAGATAGCCTTTATCCTATCCAAGGCTCCGTATATATTCGTCAGAACGGGATAATTGTACCCGGTTGGGTGTTCGAATAGGAGAGCCGGCCCGCCTTTCTTGACCACCCGATCCGTCAACTCCGCTATCTCCAAATGGGGACTCAAGTTATCGGTAACACAAGCCAGTTGGTCGGTCCGTTTCAAAAATTCTATTAGATTCTGCAAGTTGTCAAAAGCCATTTAGGCTCCAATCCGGCTGTTTAAAGACGGTCCCGCGCCTATTGACGTCATGGCCTTGTGCAGTTCCGAAACCGCAATTCCGGCGAATTCCGTGTCGTTGATATGGAAGTCCGCTTCTATCACTTTAACCCGAGAATCCAACAACGTCTTCAAGGCCGTGACAAAGACGCGATTCGTTTCCGGATCATAAAGGGGCCCACCGGGCGCGTCTGCTTCGGACCACCCTTTCAAGGGAATTACAACTGACGAGGGACCCTTGGCATGGTTCAATTTGGCGGCTATGACCTCTGCCAAGCGGAGGAGATCGTCCGCGCTGGTGCGCACGCCGGATCGGAAATCGTACCAGAATACCTTTCTGTCTTTGAATCTCTCCGGAATCGTTTCCGGTGAGTCAAATTCCAACACGACGCAATCCAGGCCCCCGGGAACGGCCACCAGGGGTATGCCGTGGCGCCCCGCAGCCTCCATCCTGCCCGGCCCTATTCCACCGCAGTATCCGTTGTATAACTCATCCGCAAATTCATGAAGTGCAAAGTCCAGCACGCCGTCGATCAACCCCTGCGATATCAGGTCCTCCATTGCCATTCCGCCCGTGCCGTTAGCATGGAAGGGAGCGACATCATAGCCTTGATCTTCGAGCATCTTCTTTACCAGCATGGCACCTTCGGTTATGAACCCGAACGAAGTAAGACCGATGATGGGCCTTTGCCGATCCATACGAACGGGGCTCGACACCATCCCTGCCATCGCTGCGGCAGCGTTTGCGAGTATTTTTCTGCTCAGCGGGTTGAGACCCAGGATGTCTATCACCGAGTGCATCATGGTGATGTCTTTCGTTCCTATCAAATCACTCATGTCGCGGCTTGCGACGGTTGAGAGCATCACCTTGGGTAGTCCCAAAGGCAGCGAGCGCATGATTCCGGTCCCAATGTGGGTCCCTGTCCCGCCTCCCAGGGCGAGAATACCCGAAACCACTCCCTGCCGGTGCAGGTCGTTGACTATCCTTTCAGCTCCCCGGGTCATTGTTTGAATGGCCAACCTTCGATCGCCCTTTTTCAGCAGCTCTTGCAATTGAACTCCGCCCGCGGTCGCAACCTGTTCACGTGAAATGTCCGACTGGATCCCGGGAGCATGGAGAACTCCGACGTCAATTACGAGTGTGGAACACGCGGCATCTTCGAGTAGCCGCTTCACGTACCCGATTTCCTCGCCTTTGGTGTCCAGAGTTCCTACGATAACGACCGTTGGCGGCATAGGCACCTCTTGTGGTTGGGTTGCCAGCTCACATTACAGGAGCCCCCTCCCGTCGGCAACAAAATTAAGGGGTATTGTGCAGATCTATTGAGGGAGGTTCTTTTCCGCGTATTTCTTCAAAATCTCCAGGAAATGACCCAACGCAGGAGACAATGGCTCGTTTCGTCGAATCACGACATCGCTCTGGAAACCTATGGTGCCTTCGAGAAGCAGAATGGGTTTTAGAACCCCACGGGACAGTTCTTCCTCGATCTCGTGCGACAATATGAACGAAATCCCCATCTTTCTCTCGATGTACCCAAGTATTGAAACCGAGGCTTTCTGATTCGACCAGTAACGAAGGGGTCACGTCGAATCGTCGCAATAGCTGAAGGATCGCATTACGTGACCCTGAACCCCGCTCCCTGAGAATCATGGCTTCTCCGTCAAGCGATTTTATGGGGACAGGATTGCCGGTCGCTAGAGGGTGGTCCGGTCGGGCAACCAGGACAAACTCCGCCCGCGCAAACGGAACAGCCCTCAAGTCGGACCCGTACTCCGAACGGGCCACCACCACAAGGTCCTGCTTTCTGATCCGGACTCTATTGATTAGATCGGCTGAGTTGCCTTCACTGAGATGCACGCAAATTCGAGGATATTTCTCCTGGAAACGCGCAATAAGATCGGGCATGACGATGCCCGCGTAAGCTTTTGTGATTCCTATTTTCAATACCTCAGAAGTGGCCTTTCGCGCTTTCTCGAGAAGTCCCTCGGCCTGTTCGATGCGCGAAAAAATACTTTTGCTCAGCAAAAAGAGCTGGTCCCCTGCTTCGGTAAGCACGTACTCGTGAGCCTGCCGGTAGAAAAGTTGCACGCCGCATTCAGCCTGAAAACTTCTAAGTTGCTGAGAGACCGCCGGCTGCGTCACATTTAGACACTCTGCGGCCCCGCTCATACTCATGAACCGGCAGAAGTAATGAAATGTTTCAAGATGCTTGAGATTCATGGTGGTCCGGCGAAAAGGGATCTTTTCATATTATACTATTAGGCAGCCTAATGCATCCATAACTTTTTATGACTTGACTGGCCTTAAAAAATCCCTGACAATTCGTAGTGATGAAAGCTCTTCCTGAAAGAAGACCTTTTCAGGACAACCTCAAGCTCCACGATCGCAAAGATTCTTTTCACAACCTGTAATTTCCTGAAGGTACATTCATGACTTGCCATAACAACCCAGCCGTTGGCCGTACGGAAGCACGGGGGGTCATTTGAAGAGAGTTGTTGTTGCTATTTCCGGCGCGAGCGGCGTCATTTACGGCGTCCGGCTTCTGGAGGTTCTTAAGCAGCTTGACGGGATTGAGACTCACCTGATCCTTAGTCATGGAGCAAGCATTACAATGAAATTGGAAACATCCCTGGATCCTGAGCAGGTGCAGGCGTTGGCAGATAGATCGTATTCCCCCGACGATCTTGCAGCTCCTCTTTCCAGCGGATCGTTCCGTACAGAAGGGATGATTGTGGCTCCGTGCTCCATGAAAAGCCTTTCAATGATCGCCTTGTCTCTCAACGATAATCTCCTCATCCGGGCAGCGGACGTGACATTGAAGGAGCGCAGGAAGCTTGTCCTTGTCCCGCGTGAGACACCCCTACATCTTGGCCACCTGCGGGCCATGATCGCGGTTACGGAGATGGGCGGAATAATCCTGCCGCCTGTTCCATCGTTTTATCACCGCCCCAGCACCATTGAAGACGTTGTGGACCAAACCATCGGCAAGGTGCTGGATCAATTCGGACTACCAAACAATCTCTTTAACCGCTGGGGCGGAGGATGACGAAGGAAGAGCTGGAAGGTGCTGTGATCGCTTACATGGACTCGTTCACTACGATGACGCTCGCGTGCAGTACCAGAAGATAAGCCTTGGACAGCGGCCGTTTATTACGCCCGGCAAGGTTTGGATTTGATCTTCTTCTCTTCTCCCACCTCCCGCCATTCAGAGATCTTTTCCCGGAATCCCCTGGCCGCAGCCGCCATACATGGAGACTATCGGGGATGGAAGGAGATCAAAGGGTTGCAGATGGAAGGACGCATCCACTCCGTGACCGGCCCAAAAGCAAAGGCCCGTGCTATTTCTACCTATGTGAAGCGACATCCTTTTGTTCGTGAATTTGTCTCCGATCCACTGTCTATTAGTTCGGAAATCGCAAGAAAAATGACCAAAGTGAATCTCTACTTCTTCCGGCCTGACGCGATTTTGTACCTCAATAACGAGGCCGGCTTTGGAACTCGATGGAAGCTGGAAGTTGAAGGAGGGCGGGCCTCCGGTCTGGCTGGGGAACCTTTGCTCTGATTGAGTTCTCCATAGCCTCTTCCGACAACCTCCAATGTATTGGCGCTTTTCTGGACCTTCCTCAACTGAACGTCAACCAACAACAACCAGGAGGTGTAGAGATGGCCGATGTGAAGTTCCCCAGCCCGCACGAGGCGGAAAGCATCCCGGGAACCGAGGGATGGGAAAGAATGTTCCCGTACCATTATCAGTTCAGCACCAGTGATCCGGAACGAAAGAAGTACGAAGAAAGCATGTTCTGGTTCTACGACGGGCTGCACTACCCGGAGCCGATGTATCCTTTTGACATCATGTGGGATGAAGCTTGGTTTCTTGCTCTGTCCCAGTACAACAGCCGCATCTTCATTGTTCCGCCGGCCATGGGGATAGACCACAGAATCCATAACGGCTACATCTACATCACGCCTCTCCCGGTTGCCAATCCGGAGGATATCCCCAAGCGCGCGGAACTCTTCATGAAGCGCGCGGGTTATTACTATCAGAATTGGAAGGAACTCGAAAAAAGCTGGGAAGGCAAGATGCGCAAGGTGATCACGGAGCTCATCGAGATCGAGATCCCGTCCCTCCCTGAAATGGAAGATGAGTCGGTCGTTTTCAAGGGAATAGGCCAGTCTTCCGGGTACAAACTTCTCAATGCCTACGACAGGCTGATAGACCAGGGAATACTCTGTTGGCAATACCATTTCGAGTTCTTGAACCTGGGATACGCTGCGTACGTCTTTTTCATGGACTTTTGCCAGAAGGCGTTTCCCGACATCACGGCGCAACAGATAACTCAAATGGTTAGCGGCATTGATGTCATGATGTTCAGGCCGGACGAAGAACTCAAAAAACTGGCCAAACTAGCGGTAGAACTGGGAGTAGACGACATTCTCCTGAAGGGCAAAGACGGTTCAGTGCTGGAAGAATTGAAAGCCTCCGAAAACGGGGCAAAATGGCTGAAAGATTTGGATGCAGCTCGCGATCCGTGGTTCTATGTCTCTTCCGGCACTGGGTGGTATCACGATCATGTTTCATGGAACGACGATTTCGCCTTCCCGCTCTCTTTTATAAACATCTATGTCGAAAAACTCAGGGCTGGAAAAAGCATCGATCGTCCCAAGGAAGCAGTGGCCAAGAGGCGCGACCAGTTGACGCAAGGCTACAGAGATCTCCTCAAGACCGACGAGGACAGGACTACCTTCGATCAGATGTTGACTCAAGCAAGGACTGTTTTTCCTTATGTTGAAAACCATCTCTTTTACGTCGAGCATTGGTTCCACAGCATCTTCTGGAACAAGGTCCGAGAAGTTGCAAAAATCCTGGTCGACGCCAAATTCATCCAGGACGTAGAGGATGTTTGGTACTTGACCCGAGCCGAGATCAAGGACGCTCTTTGGGATGTCGTGACCTCTTGGGCCACAGGCTCCAAACCCCGCGGGCCTCTGGTATGGCCTCAAGAAGTAGTTTGGAGAAAACAGTGCATGGAAAAATTTCGGGAATGGACTCCGCCTGCTGCTATGGGCACTGTCCCCGAAACTATCAATGAGCCTTTCACCATAATGCTCTGGGGTATCACCTCCGAGTCAATGGCAAATTGGGCGAAGCTCAAAGCTATAGGCGAGGGGGATGTCTCCAAGATCATCGGATTCCCCGGTTCACCCGGGACGGCTGAGGGTCCTGCGCGAGTATGCCGCAAGGTATCCGACATTACAGATCTGAAGGAAGGTGAAATCCTGGTCTCTACAACGACTTCGCCGAGTTGGGCACCTGCTTTCCAGAAGATCAGGGCCGCAGTGACCGACGTCGGCGGGGTCATGTGCCATGCTGCCATCGTGTGTCGGGAGTACGGCCTTCCCGCGGTGGTTGGGACAGGCTCGGCAACATCAAGGATCAAAACTGGCCAACGAATCAGGGTAGATGGTGTTTCCGGCGAAGTTGATATCCTCTCATGAACTGCCTTAGCGGAGGACTTAGCGATGGAAAACTCCGAGTACGTGCTCCCCTTCGAGGAATGTGACCTCACCATGGTCGCTAAAGTGGGCGGCAAGTGTGCTAGTTTGGGGGAGCTTTTGAAGGCGCGCATTCCCGTCCCACCTGGATTTGCCGTTACTACCGACGCTTATGAGCTTTTCCTCGAAGAAAACGGTCTGACTGAAGGAGTAATGGGTAAACTCAAGGACTTGGATGAAAGCAGGCTCGATGAAATCAACCGGGCATCTTCTGAAATTCGAGCCCACATAGAAGCGGGGACGATCAACGAACCCCTGGAAGATATTATTGCGGAGCACTATCGCTCCCTGGCAAAACGTTCCAGGACCCCAGCAGTACCTGTCGCAGTCCGATCTTCCGCCACCGCCGAGGACCTCCCCGACGCGAGCTTTGCAGGCCAACAAGATACCTTCCTCTGGGTGCGAGGAGTGGACGACTTGTTCGACAAGATACGCAAGTGCTGGTCCAGTTTGTTCACTGCTCGCGCCATTTCTTACAGGACGAAAATGGGATTCGACCATTCCAAAGTACTGCTGAGCGTAGCAGTCCAAAAGATGGTCCGGTCCTTTGCCGCAGGAGTCATGTTTACCCTCAACCCGTCTACAGGTGACCGCTCGACGGTCGTGATCGACTCGAACTGGGGATACGGGGAGAGTGTAGTCTCCGGCGAAGTAACACCGGACCAATTTCAAGTCAACAAGATCACTATGGAGGTTGTCAGGAAGACGGTCTCTGACAAGGCAATGTACTACACGACGGATCCGGAGACCGATGAGGTAAAGAAACTTGAGGTCGCGTCTGAGCAACGGACGTCTCAGAGTCTGCTGGACGCCGAGATTATTGAACTGGCCAAGATGGCCAAGTTGATTGAGAAACATTACGGCAAGCCCATGGATATTGAATGGGCCACTGAAAAATCCCTCCCTTACAAAGGGGAAGTATTCATTCTCCAGAGCCGCCCGGAAACTGTCTGGAGCCGGAAAGAGGTGAAGCCCGTAGTGGAGCCCCGAAAGAGCGCGCTTGAGCACATAGTCGCGGGACTCATTGCTGGAAAGAAGATCAGATAACTCCAAATTGACAAGCCTGTAGGTGATGATCGCCGCACCCGTGGACAGGGGTTGGGAATGCTGGACTATGACCACCGGGAGCTAGTGGCGAAGTGCGCCCTGAAAAGGGCAAAACAGGAACTCGCGGGCATGACCGAGCGTTCGAAAACATCGATCCAAGGAGGATAGCAACATGAAGGAATTGAGGGACTTTATCAACCGGTGCGAACAAGAAGGGGAACTCCTTCGCATCAAAACTGAGGTCGACTGGAACCTCGAGCTGAACCATGTCGCTAAAATCAGCGAGGAGCGCAAAGGCCCAGCGCTCCTGTTCGAGAACGTCAAAGGCTATGACATTCCCGTTTTGACAAGTGCATTTACAACTACCAGGCGCTTCGCCATCGCTCTGGACATGCCGCTTGATTCTTCTATTTGCGACATGGCTCGTGAATGGATGCAGCTCACGATAAAAAAGCCTGTTAGGGCCAAAATTGTGGACTCCGGCCCTGTCCGTGAAATGGAGATCAAGGGCAAGGACGTCGATATCCTGTCTTTACCGGTTCCCTTTTTCAACCCACTGGATGGCGGACGATTCATTGGTACCGCGGTTTACCTCGTGACTAAGGACAAGGAATCGGGATGGACCAATTGCGGAACCTATCGAATGCAGGTTCATGACCGGAATCACTGCGGTGTCCAGATCATCAAAGGTAAACACGCTGACTTCCACTTCAACCAGCATAAGAAAGACGGTACAAAAATGCCGGCGGCCGCAGTCATCGGCGCGGACGCGGTTCACTTTCTTGTTTCATCGACTCTGGTATCAGCCCAAACGGATGAATTCGACATCATCAGCACGCTTCGTCAAGAACCGTGTGAGATATTTGAGAGTGAGCTCACGGGGCTCAAACTGCCGGCCAACGCGGAGATTATTCTGGAGGGTTGGATCGATCCGGCAGACATGCGAGAAGAGGGCCCCTTTGGCGAGTACACAGGCTATTATTCCGGTGCAAAGGGCGAAGAATGGCCGAAGCAGGTGCTCCATATCGAGCGCATACTAAGGCGCAAGAAACCTGTCTTCTGGGCAACCACAGTCGGCAAGCCGATCACGGACACTCACATGATCCAGTCTCTCAACCGGAGCGCTACTCTGTGGACGGATCTGGAGAACATGAAGATTCCGGGAATCAAATCCGTTTACTTTCTTCCGGAATCCACAGGCCGCTACTGGTGCGTTGTTTCCGTAGAGCAGAAATACCCTGGTCATTCCAATCAAGTAGGCAATGCCGTCATCGCAACGACTACGGGGCATTACGGAGTCAAGGGAGTAATCGTGGTAGGTGACGACGTGCCCGCGGACGATTGGGACAGAGTCATGTGGTCTCTTGCAGTTCGATTCGATCCGAAGCGTGATGCGCAGATTATTGATCGTGGGCGTTCCACCCCTCTGGACCCGGCTCTTCCCATCAACGCGCGCCATATAACTTCGAGAATCATTATGGACGCTTGCACTCCTTTTGAGTGGGAGAGAAAGCCGATCGAGATCTTTCTCGATGAAGACATGAAGAAGAAAGTCCTTGCCAGATGGAAAGAATACGGCTTTGAGGATTGGAGCGCAGCTATCTGCAAACCCTGAGATAGTGGGCGCTCAGGAGATAAGCCGCCTAGGAACACAGTAAGTGTTTCGGCATAAACTCCTGAGCCTTTACCGCAGGACTTGCACAAGCTTAAACACATCGGCAAGGGAGGTGCACGGGCTGATGAGACCCATACGCTATACCGATGACATGATAGACGAATTTCGATCTCAGGGATTGTGGACGGATGAAACGTTCGCTGATTATTGGCTGAAGAAACGCCCACGAACGCCCGGATAAAGAGGCTCTGGTAGATTCCACCACGCGAGTAACGTGGGCGGAGGCGGCTAAGCTCATGGATCGCTTCGCTCTGGCGTGGATACACATGGGGCTGGAAAGGGACGACAGAGTAATCCTGCAGGCCCCGAACTGCGCCTATGGATTCCTGTCCAGGATTGCGTGTGAGCGGGCCGGTCTGATCAATATCACGGTTATGCCTTATCTGCGTCAGAAAGAACTGACACATCTAATCAACAAGATAGATCCCAGGGCCATGATTATTCCCGGAATATACAGGAAATTTAATTACCTCGAAATGGTAGAGGAACTCAAGCGAGAGTTCACCCGCTTGAAATACACGTTTCTTCTCGACGAATCCATTCCCGGCCCTTATCCGGAAAACACCCACTCTTTGGTGAAGATCGCGCAGGAGCCGTGGGAAGAGAAGACTGACCCAACCGTCCTTAAGACGACAAGGTTTCATGCAACTGGCGATGTGGGGGCTCTAACCAGTACCAGCGGAACGACCGGGGTACCCAAAATCGTCGAATGGCCTCTCGCACCGAGATTGATGACATCCAAATGTCGAGTGGAAATCTGGAAGCTTACAGGCGATGACGTGGCCCTCGCCGTCGCACCGTTTGCCGGTGGCGCGGCCGGAACCCTGACATATTTTGCAGCTCCTCTCGTTGGAGCGAAAATCGTACTGCTGGAAGAATTTACTCCCGCTGGTGCTCTGGAGATGATTGAGAAAGAGAAAGTGACCGCGATAGGGGTTGTTCCTACTCATGTCGTTCGAATGCTGGAGCAGGATCTTTCGAAATACGATCTTTCCTCTCTTAGGTTTATCCGATCCGCCGGCGGATACTTACCACCCAAGGTGGCCATGGAGGCTGAGGAGCGTCTGGGCGGACGTATAACGTCAGACCTTGGAACCCAGGACGTCGGCTCCGTCTCCGGCTGCTCCATAGACGATCCCGGTGATGTTCGGCGACGAACCGTGGGCAAACCTTTGAAAGGTAACAAAATAAGGCTGCTCGATGAGCATGGCAAGGAAGTACCCGACGGAGAACCGGGCATCCTGTATTTGAGAGGACCTCACTCACCGGCGGGCTATTGGAGAGATCCGGTCGCCACCCGTGAAGTCTTCGATGACAACAACTGGACTACAACGGGCGACATCGTCACTCTCGAAGACGGCCGTATATGGATCATGGGCCGGCAGAAAGACATGATCATACGCGGCGGCCAGAACATTTATCCTGCGGAAATCGAAGGGTTGCTGAACGAGCATCCCAAGGTTTCCGCAATCTCCATCGTGGCGATGCCCGACAAGGAATTCGGGGAGAGATGTTGCGCTTACGTAGTGCCCAAAGCAGGAGGGATGTTCAGCTTCGATGAAATGGTCTCATTCCTGAAGGAAAAGAAGTTGGCCATGTACAAATTGCCAGAAACGCCTCGAAATCATTGAGGCCATGCCTACTGTAGGCGACTCGGGCAAAATCGACAAGAAGATTCTGAAAAAGCGGATCGAGGAAAAAATAGCAGCCGAGGGGAAGGTCTGATGGAACGGGTCATTCTCCTCATATCAACCCTTGACACGAAGGGACCCGAAACCCTCTACCTGCGGGACAAGATCCGTGAGAGAGGCCACAATCCGGTGGTGCTGGATGTCGGCATGTCCGACGAAGCATCGGGCGCGGATATCTCTCCTGCAGACGTGGCGCAGGCGGGAGGCGCAAACATAGAAGAGATCAGGTCCTCCAGGGACCGAAAAACAATCACCCGGCAAATGATCAATGGAGCGATTAAGCTTGCCCGCGACCTTCTGGATTCGGGTCGCTTGGCCGGCGTCATAGGACTCGGCGGCTCGACCGGCAGCCTGATGGCGACTGACGTGATGCGCTCTCTGCCTTTTGGTATCCCCAAGCTCATGGTCTCCTCTACTGCTGCACTGCCCGGGCTTGCCACACGGTACATCGGAACCGGAGATGTGGCTATCCTGCACACGGTGATTGAAATTTCGGGTCTTACCCCGCTGTTGGTGAACCTGCTCGACCGGGCCGCCGCGGCCATAGTGGGAATGTCGAGTGTTGCACCACTTAGAGTGGAATCTACCCGCGTAGGAGGCCGGCCTCTGGTGGCCATGTCAATGTTTGGGCTCACAGAAAAATGCGCAGAGCGCGTGCGCAAGGGACTGGAAGATGCGGGATACCAGGTGATCGGCTTTTCCGCAGCCGGAGTTTGTGATCGAGCGATGGAACAGATGCTCAGCCGACGCTTCTTCGACGCGGTTGTCGATCTAGCCCCCGGTGGGGTGGGTGAAGAGATTTTGGGAGGCATGAGAGCAGCGGGACCGGAGCGACTAACAGTGGCCGGGAGGCTCGGGATTCCTCAAGTCGTCGCCCCCGGAGGAGTAAACCTCACCAGCCCGCGGAAGTCTCATTATAAACCTGAGCATCATCAACGCAGGAAGTTCGATCTGGACGAGCTCCGAACATTTCTGCGGGTTTCCGACGACGAGATGGAGCGGATAGCCTACGTTTTTGCCGAAAAGCTCTGTCGCGCCACGGGCCCGGTGATACTCCTTTTCCCGGCAAAGGGGTGGTCGGCTGCGGATCCTCCCTCCGGCCACATGTTCGATGGAGAACAGGACCGAATATTCCTTAAGATATTGAAGGAAAGGACCGGTCCACATCTTATAACACGGGAGGTTGATGCAAATTTGGAAGATGAGGCGTTCGCCGGCGAGGTGATCAAGGCGTGCCTTGAAGTGTTTCCCAAGCCGATTTCTTGACGAAAAGAGAACGGCCATAGACAACCAAGGAGGAAAGGCATCATGGAAACCCCAAAAATTGGTGTCGGCCCCACAGGTCCGGTTGCCGGGCTTATTCAGTTCCTGGCCTTTGCAGTTGCCGGAGTTGTCATCTTCGTCTATGCAATCCCTTCAGATCTCATCGTCATGAAGATTATCCCCGCAACACTACTGATGCTGGTCGCCCTCGGCCATCTTGTGCTGCTTGGAGACAATTTTCCTCTGGCGCCGCCGGGTGGAACGTGGTGGACCCCCGACAAACCTCGTTACGTGGCAGGAATAGGGATGACTGTCATTTGGGCCATCTTTACGTTCGGGCTGCTGCTCTTCATGAGATTCGTATATCCAAAATGGCCGTTGGGACCTCTCTATCTGTGGTTCGGTGTGATTGCGTTCTGGCTGACTTTGCTCTATGGAGTCAACTGGAACGGTTGGCCTTTTAAGGGGCGCATCCATCCATGGGGAACGATGGCGGCAGGCTTCATCATTGTCATGGGCCTCTCCATCTTGATCTGGAATTTTTTGACGAATCTGGATGGAACCCCTCTTGCCGCTACCCCCATGAATCACAAGGGTCCTTTCAATGTCAACTGGCTAACTGGATATCTGGTTCTGGTGTATTGCATGGAGCTTCGTGTTCAATCCTGTCTTCATCACACAGGGTTGGCCTTTCCGTTCTTGGGGACATCCTGGTGCGGCAGTGGGTCAGACCGTTCTTTCTATTGTCTTAGCTTACGTCTTCTGGCAGGGGAGTTTGGCCGTAGGTCTTAGTCCCACCTTTTCTTTTGCCGCTGTGGCCTCGTCCATCATCTTCTGGTCTTTGGTCTATAGCTGGCATCTCCAATTCTGGGGAGTTACCAAATACACGTTTTTCAAAAGGTCGATTTCGGCATTCATTATCGAGTGCATCATAGTCATGGTCTCGGCTTATCATATCGAAAGTGATTCTTGGCCCTGTAGCCGAGAAAATAGCAGCAGCGAAGTTACCCGCAGACGTAAGCATTCTCATAATCTATCTCAACCTCTGTATTGTCGGTCCGGCCCTCATCCTGCACAATGCCTTCTGGTTAAGATGGCCGTTGACAATACCGACTCCTCCGGGAACACCACCACCGGATCAAGCCGCATGAAAAAGTGCTTCCGTCGGCATTGCCGGTACTTGGAAGGCGAGGTGTAAGCCCATGAGACGAATTCGACATGCGGGCTCCATCCGGGGTTGGTAGAGGCTACCGTCGGGCGCCTGGGGCGAATGGCATTCGCCCCCACAGTTCCCCCATGGCGCGGGAATGACGGCCTGTCAGGGCGGGTTTCAAACCCGCCCCCACGCCGACCCTTCAAAACTCTATGCATAGGATGGCCCCAAAGACATCCTTTGCGGCAACCGCTTTAGCTGATCGATACTCTTCCGAACTATTCATCCGGTCCAAAGGAGGCCATCATGTATGTGAAGAACTGGATGCTGCCCGCACAATTTTCCATATCCAGTGACGCTTTGGCCACCGACGCACTGTTGCTGATCCGGGAGCATAATCTGAAAATTCTTCCCGTGGTCGACAATGGTCGGCTGCGTGGAGTTCTCCACCGTCGCGATCTCAGCGAGGCCGCACTGTGCGTCAGCGGCAGCGGTGATCTTTGCGAAATGAGGTACTTTTGTAACAAGCTCAAAGTCAAGGATCTTATGGTCCGAATGCCTGTCACGGTTTCAATCAATGACACGGTAGAGAAAGTTCTTATCAAGGGTAAAGAGCTTATGATAAGCAGTTTTCCGGTTATGGACGGGGACAAGGTTGCCGGTGTTGTGTCGGATCGCGAGATATTTGTGACACTTTTCAAAATCTTGGAGGCAGGACAAGAACGCACACGGATCACCTTGAGGAACGTCGCCCTGGAAAGGGGAACGCTTACAAAGGTTCTCGAAGTGGTCGAAGGGGCGGGTTCAAAGGCCCGTTCAATCTTCACGGTCCCGGAAAACGGTTCCGATACGGTCAGAGTGGTGCTGCGTTTGGAAGCAGCGGAGCCTACCGTGGTTTACAAGGCCTTGCAAGATGAGGGATATGATATAATGGAAGCATCTGCTTAACGAGGCGAGACTGCGTGCACGGTATTTATAAGAAGATCTACGAGCTGGCCGGGCCTTATCTGAATACCAGATCTAATGACCTTCACACCCGTACAGCTTACTCTTTTGCATTAAATCTCCTGGAGGCTGAGGGAGGGGACGAGGAGATTGTTATCCCCGCTGTGTTGCTTCACGACGTGGGCTGGAAGACGGTCCCCGAAGAGCTACAGATTAAGGCATTCGGCCCCGGCGACGTAGACCCTGAAATCAATAGAATACATGAAGTCGAAGGTGCGAAGATTGCCAAAGAGCTGCTTGGACAGGTAGGTTACGACCCCGCCCTGGTGGACCGGATCGCTGAGATAATTCTGGGCCATGATTCAAGGCGCAAAGCGATCTCACTCAACGACGCTTTGGTAAAGGATTCGGATAAGCTGTGGAGGTTCTCGCACGCCGCTATCGGAGTGGATCCCTTTCGTTTCCATGTGGACCCGCGTGACCATGTGGCCTGGCTCGGCAACAGCATCTACACGTGGTTCTTCACGGAAACCGCTATCAAAACGGCCCTTGCCGAACAAAGATTGCGACTTCAAGAGTTGGAAAATTCACTGCCGTCGATCTAGTCCGCTGAGAATACCGGCAGTCAGGGCATAGGCGTTAAAATAGGCTCCAAGTCCACTTCGTCCCGGAGGGACGGCACCATAGTAGCCCGGCGCCTCTCTGGGGCTCATAAGGTTGCAAGGGATGCCTTATTTTAAGGCCTGTGGGGATTGCCGGTCGGTAACAGGGCGTTTTCATAGGACTTCGCTTCCTTTCTGCAATTCCCCCGGCAAGTTCACGCTTTGATGACTCTGAGTAAAAGGTTGATCATCTGTTCAGTGTTGGCCGCGGTGGGCTTACGCCTGGCCAGCATCATTCGCGCGAGGGCTTCGTGCTCGAAGGTTCCCTGGATAATATGCATATAGAGGTCGATCTCAAAGTCCACCCTGAAGACGCCGCTCTTCCGCCCTTCTTCGACTATGGTTCTGATTAGCTTCCAAAAACGGTGAGTGCTCCTGTACGCCTGAGACTCATAAAATGCCGGATTTCGGTACAAGTCTAGGATTAGCACACGCGTCTCCCACTCACGTGTCTGAAAATCCAAGGCCCAACGGCGGAGCAGATATAAGAGGTGTTCGTGTGCATTTAACCGGCCGGAAAACACTCGCTCCAACTCTTCGGCAAGCTCGTCAAACCAGTTTCCCGGAACAGAGAGCAAAAGGTCTTCCTTGCTTTTAAAATACTGGTAAATTGAAGCCTCAGCAATCCCGACTTTGCCGGCTATTTCCGAAATTGTCGCACCACCGTAACCTTTTTCTCCAAAGACTTCCGCCGCGGCCTGCATAATCGCGTGGCGCCTCATCTGACCACGCGTCGGCCCGTCTCCGTTTTCATACCTGCGAATTTCTTGGCCGCGCCAAATTGCCGCCTTGATAAGAGAACAGAGTTGGTCGGCAACCTTTGTGGGATCGTAAGCCTGGTTAAAGAAGAGCCAGCGAAGAACGACGCTATCAATAGCCCCAAAGATCATTTCCATGACCTGAGTCGGCTCTACCTGCGAGTCTATCTCGCCGTCGCGAATCCCCTCTTGAATGGCCTCAGAATAAAACGCGCTGTATTTCCGAATCATTTCGTACGCAGGGGACTTGTAAAATGCAGGCAGGGTCCTGAGGTCTCTCAGGAGAATGGATGTATAAGCTCGGTTAATGGTCAGATCCCTGAGCTGATGCCACATAAGCTTTCTTAGCTTCGGTTCCGCGCCCTTCATGCCTTGCAGGTGCTCGGTGATCCCGATCAGGGTCTTCTTCAGATGTCTTTCCGGAATGGTAACGATCAGATTTTCTTTGGTTTTGAAATATTGGAAGATGGACGCTTCATGTACCCCGGAATCGCTGGAAATATCAGCGATAGTCGTGTCGTGAAAACCGCGGGCGGCGAAGATACGTTCCGCGGACTCAATAATGAGCTGGCGTTTTCTATCTGCCGTAGGGCTTCTTCGTTTGCTGGAGGACGCCCTTTTGATAGTGTTTCCGGTTAATTGGGTATAAATCATATACAGACTCCGGGCATTCAGGTACTATGATCACTATATCTTCGATTAAAACCGAATACTACCTATATGGCAAGGAGTCAAGAATATTCTTGTGTGCGTCGCGTGTAATGCCCGGGAGTGTGAAGTTTCTCTCGCTAATCTGCTGTTCTCCGGCCGTTGATCCAATCATATTGGACCGCGCTGCGGATATCACACGGCCTGCTTCATAAAATTATCGGCATTCGCGTCGTTGATTCGTGACAAAAGGCCCTGTTAATCGACTTGAAAATTTTTTCGAGTAGAGAACAAAAAGACTTGACTTGGTTGTTGTATAAGTTATATTTATATCAACGGTGTTATCAAGTCTCGGTCAAAACATCCTTCACCAAGACCCACGTGTCACCGGCTCCACTATACCATTCGGTACTGCGGCTCCCAGGCCATTAAACAAAGGCAGGCCGTCGTGAATAAAATGGTTATTGATCCACCGCATGTTCCTATCCGTCCTATGAAAGAAGAAGACGTCGATGCCGTTGCATTGATCGACAGCATGTACGTCGGAGCGCATAGAGCGGAATATTGTTCGGGGAAGCCTGGTTCTGGCTCTGAGAGAGCGAGGATTAACACTTCTTTGGTTGCAGAAGCGCGGGCGAGCATATCGCAACTCCGCTGCAAGGGGTAAACAAGATGAGGTACGCAGAGACAGGATACAATTTAGAAATCGATTTGGCGACGGGAAATATTGAACGGGTAGAAACCGACCCGAAATTGACGGAACTTCATCTCGGAGGGTTGGGTACCAGCGTCAAGACGCACTGGGATAGGGTTCCCCCCGAGGTCAAACCGTTTGATCCCGAGAATTTATTAATATTCAGCACCGGTCTTCTCAATGGCACTCCGGCTTTTAGCGCCAACCGTACCCTTGTTACCTTCGTTTCCCCTCAGTCGAATTATCTGGCGTACCCCATGATGGGGGGATTCTGGTCCGCGGAATTGAAGTATGCCGGTTATGACAAAGTGATCTTTCGCAACAAGTCCCCCAAGTTGGTCTATATATGGATACATAATGACAAAGTGGAAATCCGTGATGCCTCTCATTTGAAGGGCAAGGGCGCTCTTGAAACCCAAGACCTCATAAGAGAGGAGCTGAAAGAACCGAGGGCCCAGGTGGCCGCCATCGGCCTGGCCGGTGAAAATCGGGTCTTTACGGCTTCCATTGAGCAAGCCAGGTCCAGCGCCAGCAGGCTCGGCGGCGGCGCGATCATGGGAGACAAGAAGATAAAGGCGGTCGCTGTTCGTGGAACAAAGGACGTGTACCTTGCCCGAGGCGAGGAATTCATGAAGCACATGGAAGAGGTGGCGGAATACATAAAATTCCGAAACACAAATCCCATTCCGGACGTGATGACCATTTTGCAGGGGATTGGGTCGCCGCAGGAAATGCTGCACACTGATGAGAAGTGGCACACTGAAAACTTCATGTGGGGCAATGCCCGTCTGCGGAGAAGAGACTTCTGGAACAAGGATAACGAAGAGAATTGGACGTCGACTCAATTGGGTGCGGTGAAGCGGTTAATAAGCTGTTTTAACTGTCCACAGCATTGCGGCGCCCTGGTTTCCCACCAGGAGGGCCCACGATACATGATGAAATGCTTCGGAAAGCTCACTTATTCCATGGCGGCCTATGTAGACGACCTGGGCTTTAACTTCAGAATCCTTCAACGTGCCACGGAATATGGCGTGGACTCATTCTCAACCCCGCAGATTTTGGCATTCGCCGTTGAGCTCTATGAAGCCGGCATTCTGACCGACAAGGACTTCGAAGGATGTCCGTCTGACAAGGAAGGCAGATTCTTCTGGTTGCTTGACAGAGTGGCCCGGCGGGAAGGAATCGGAGATATTCTGGCCGACGGCGTTTATTATGCGGCCCGAAAGATCGGCAACGGGGCAGAAAAATTCGATCACAATACGATCAAGAAACATGAGCAACTCCCCATCAAGCTGGGGATGCTGGATCCTATCTATTTCCTTATGTATTCTACCAACGAGAAGGTAAGCATCACTCAAATTGAAGGGAATTTCCCGCAGTCGGCTTTTCCCTCCAGAGAGCAGAGGGAAGCATTTGTAAAGGACTGGCCCCAGCTTCCCGACGAAAAGTTCAAGCAAATCTTGCTGGACTGGGAAATACGAGGAGATCACGCGATACCGTATTTCCCAACCCCGGAGATGTGCAGTGAAATTGTGGATTGGATGGAGATGCTGCACAACATTGACGACGCCCTGGGAATATGCGCGGGCATGGGATCGTTTTGCTTGAAGCCTCCCTATCATATACACAATTACCCGCTGCTCATCTCGGCCGCGACAGGGATGGACGTAGATGAAGCCGGACTGAAGAAAATGGTCAATAGAAGCCGTAATCTGCACAGGGCATTCAATAACCGAAGAGGCATGACAAGGGTTGAGGAGAAGCCGCCTGAAGACCATTGGAAAAGAAGATTCCCCGAACTCGAAGAACAACTCTTATCCACGTATTACAAATACAAGGGATGGAATATGGACGGTATTCCTACGAGAGAAAGACTGGTGGAATTAGATCTGGGTTATGTTGCCGAAGACTTGGAAAAGAGAGGGATCCTAAAAGATGGCCAAAATTAAGAAGAAGATTAAGTCCATCAAGATTGATGCTGATAAGTGCAATGGCTGCCGGGCATGCGAGATCATCTGCTCCGCGTTTCACGCCACTCCGAAGTACAGCAGCAATAATCCGGCTAGGTCTCGTATTCAGGTGATCAGTCATCGGCTGAAAGATATATGGCTTCCGGTATTCGCGGGTGAGTATGCGCCGGCCGAATGTATGGGCAGAGACAAGTATGTGATTGACGGGAAGGAATACGAAGAGTGTGCCTTTTGTAGAGCATCCTGCCCATCCAGGGACTTCTTCAAGGAACCCGATTCCGGTCTCCCTCTGAAATGCGACATGTGTGAAAGCGACCCGTCGCTGGAAAAGCCGATGTGCGTTCAGAAGTGCCTCAATGATGTCCTGATCTACGAAGAAAGAGAAGAGGAAGTAGAAGAAGAAGTGAAGCTGGAGGACGTAGAGTTAGGACTGGAATCCATGATCGACAAGTATGGCTTGCAGAAAGTCATGGATACCGTTTCTCGCATCTCGGCGTCAAAGAAGGGCTGAAACATTAGGCCGAAAGAAGAGGAAGGAAGACAGTGGAGACCGTAAGCCCCTATAAAGAGATCATTGATGTCATCAAGACGAGCGGTGGAAAAGCCTTCAAAAGATGCTTTCAGTGCGGATTATGCGATACTGTTTGTCCGTGGAACAGGGTCAGGTCTTTCAGCATGCGCAAGATCGTCCGTGAGGCCACGTTCGGTTTGACCGATATCGAAACTGACGAAATCTGGCGCTGTACAGACTTGCGGTAGATGCCCTCAGCAGTGCCCCAGGGACGTCAAACAGATTGAATCCGGGGTGTCCCTGCGCCGGATCGCCACGGAATACGGCGTTTTTCCCGATTCCGTCAAACCTGTCCGCACCGTTGCTGCAAGCCTGGTCGGCGAAGGCAACCCTCTGAGTGAAGAGCGTGCCAAGAGGGCAAACTGGGCGGAAGGCCTTTCAGTCAATACGTTCACCGAGGGAATGGAAATTCTCTATTTTCCCGGCTGCTATCTCAGCTATGACCCAAGATTAAAGAAAGTGGCCAAAGCCACAGCCCGTATCCTCAACCTGGCAGAAGTGGATTTCGGGATTCTGGGCTCCAAGGAGAGCTGCTGCGGGGAAAGCATTCGTAAGACGGGCGATGAGGAGTTGTTCAAGCGTCTGGCCAAAGAAAACATCAAGGCATTTATTGACAACGGCGTGAAGAAGATCCTTGTTTCTTCTCCCCATTGCTACCACACCTTCAAGAACGAGTATCCGGAATTCAGAGTGAACTTTGAGGTGGTGCATATCTCCCAATACCTGTTCGAGTTGATGAACGAGGGAAGGCTTCAGTTTAAGAAGGATTATCCGAAGAAAATAACGTATCACGACCCTTGTTACCTGGGCCGGCATAACGGCATATATGACGAGCCGCGAGAGGTTTTGAAGAAGATACCGGGTTTAGAGCTGAGTGAGATGCCTGAGTCACGCTCGGATAGTCTCTGCTGCGGAGGCGGAGGCGGCAGGGTTTGGATGGAAACCGAAAAGGGTGAGAGATTCTCTGATCTCAGAATAGAACAGGCTCTTGGGGTCGGAGCCGAGGTGCTGGCTGCTGCCTGCCCCTATTGCATCACCATGCTTGAGGATAGCAGGTTGACCCTCGGTGCCGCGGAAAAAATCGAGGTAAAAGACATCACGGAAATCATCCAAGAAGTGATTGAGTGAATCGAAGTACTCTGGGTTTCCTATGTTGAAAAACGAAATTGACACGTCAAGAGGGACCGAAGCTATGGCGACAAATCCCGATCTCATTTCTCCTTGCGGTCTATACTGCGGTGTCTGTGCCATTTATATTGCACACCGCGATAATAACCTTAAGCTGAAGGAGCGACTATTAGGTCTTTACACAGGTGGAACTCCCGGCAAGGGCACCCTGCCCAATAGCGAAGACCTAGCAATAGAAGACATTCGATGCCGTGGCTGCTCGTCGGACGAACAGTTTATGCATTGCCGCCAGTGTGAGATCAGGAATTGCACAAAAGAGAAAGGATACTCAGGGTGTCATGAATGCAATGAATTTCCCTGTCGTTACGTTGATAATTTCTCCATGGCCGTTGGCAAGAAGGTTATTCTGCGGGCTGTCCCATATCGACGAGAGTTCGGGTACTGAAAAATGGATTCGAGACGAGGAAGCCCGCTATATATGCCCCCAATGCGGCAACAGAGTTTTTCGAGGTGCGATGAAATGTAATCAATGCAAAGTGCAACTAGATCTGGACTAAACAAATTCTTTTAAGTGCGCATAGCAATTGCATGGTTGGGATTGCCTCGAGTCTCTGGCTTCCGGCAACCGTACATGCCGCCCGATGAGGTGATAGAAAATGGGAGAAGTAATTTTGTTGAAAGAAGATCTCCAGCAACTTTGTGGCAGCTTTGGACAAACCAATTTTGGAGACGTGATGGTTGTTGGTGGAGGCATCAGTGGCATTCAAGCCTCTCTTGATCTTGCCACGGCCGGGTTCAAGGTTTACCTGGTGGAGAAAGGACCGAGCATTGGGGGACACATGGCTCAGTTGGACAAGACCTTTCCCACCAATGAATGCTCCATGTGAATACTTTCACCCAAGCTGGTCGAGGTCGGCCGGCATCCAAACATAGAGGTCCTTACCTACACGGAAGTGGACCGTGTAGAAGGGGAAGCAGGAAACTTTAAGGTAGCTCTGACCAAAAGGCCCCGGTATATTCTCGAGGACAAATGCACGGGTTGTACTACCTGCGTAGAATACTGCCCGGCCAAATACCCCGATCAATTCAATCAGGAAATATCGCAGAATAAGGCCGTTCATATATACTTCGCTCAGGCAATTCCCCTTATTTCATATATAGATGAAAGCTGTCTTTACCTCAAAGAGAAAAAGTGTCGTATTTGCGAAGCAGTGTGCAAGAATAACGCGATAGATTTGAAACAAACGGCAGAGAAAAAAGAAATACAGGTAGGGGCGATCATTCTGTCGCCCGGCCTTGAGCCCTTTGATCCAAGGGTGAAGAAGGAGTATCGCTACGGAGAGTTTGCAAACGTCGTAACCAGCATGGACTATGAGCGTCTGTTATCTTCCACGGGGCCGTACCAGGGAGAGATTCTGCGTGCTTCCGACCAAAAACACCCCCGCAAAGTAGCCTGGATTCAGTGCGTCGGTTCCAGACGGGTTACTAAGGGCGACAACAGCTATTGTTCCGCCGTATGCTGCACCTACGCCCAGAAACAGGCGATTTTGACAAAAGATCATAACGCTGAGGCCGAGTGTACAATATTCCATAACGATATTCGGTCCTACGGGAAGGATTTTGAGCGATACTTTGAGCGGGCAGAGAAACTCCCCGGGATTCGATTTATCAGGAGCTACACTTCGATTGTGCGAGAGGACCCTGAAACCAAGAATGTCACGTTACGATATTCCACCACCGACGCCGGAGTAAAAGAAGAAGAATTCGACATGGTGGTATTGTCTGTTGGATTGAATCCTCCCGCTGATGTGAAGTCCATCGCAAACAAATTCGGCATAGAGCTGGAACCTCATGATTTTTGCAGGACCAGCCCCGTCAATCCCATGTCCACAAACAGACCGGGGATCTTTGTAAGCGGGGGCTTCCAGGGGCCTGTCGATATCCCGGAGTCGGTCTTCAGCGCCAGCGGAGCGGGTGCCCAGGTCGGTGAGCTTCTTGAATACAGGCGAGGAAATCTTGCCGAAGAAAGAGTATATCCGCCTGAACGAGATGTCTCTGGGGAGGAGCCAAGGATAGGAGTCTTCGTATGTCATTGTGGGGCCAATATCGGTAGGATAGTCAATGTTCCTGAGACAGTCGAGTACTGCAAAACGCTGCCTAATGTCGTCCATGCTCAGGAACAGTTATTTTCATGCGCCACTAACTCCGCCAAAGAAATTACCGACATGACGAAAGAAAAGGGGCTCAATCGAGTGATTGTCGCTGCCTGCTCTCCCAGGACTCTTGAACCGTTATTCCGGGACACGGTTCGGGAGGCTGGAATTAATCAATATTACTTCGAAATGGCTAATATCAGGGAACACAATTCCTGGGTCCACTCGAAAGAACAAGAGGAGGCCACGCAAAAGGCAAAGGATATCATCCGGATGTCAACAGCACGAGCTTGCCGATTGGAGCCCTTGCAGGAATTTGACCTGCCGGTCAACAAAGCTGCATTGGTGGTCGGTGGAGGCATAGCCGGCATGAATTGTGCTCTCTCCATTGCCAACCAGGGGCATGAGGTACACCTAGTTGAAAAGAATACAGAACTTGGGGGAATAGCACGAAGGATTCATTCCACGCTGGAAGGACTGGATGTTCAGGAGTACCTGCGCGATCTCATAGCAAAGGTGTATCAACACCGCTTAATACATGTCTATCATAATGCGACAATCACGAATGCTACAGGTTATGTTGGGAATTTCGTGACCGCAGTGAAGTCTGATAGAGGAGTCGCAGAGATAAAACACGGTGCCTCGGTCATCGCTATAGGTGCCGATCTATATACCCCCACCGAGTACCTTTATGGAGAAGATGATCGGGTCATGACTCAGCTTGAGTTGGAGGAGCAAATCGCCAAAGGAGAAGAAAAGGTGATGAACTCCCAGAGTCTGGTGATGATCCAATGCGTAGGCTGCAGGAATGAGGACAGAAATTACTGTAGCCGGATATGCTGCAGCCAGTCGATAAAGAATGCTTTGAAATTGAAAGAGATCAACCCCGAGAAGGATGTTTATATTCTCTTCAGGGATATGAGGACCTACGGGTTTCGAGAGGACTATTACCGGGAAGCGGCCGAGAAAGAGGTAAAGTTCATCCGTTACGAGCCGCAGGACAAACCTCTGGTGGAGGCCGGCGAGTCGGAAGAGGGTCGGCCTGTTTTAAAGGTTACCGCGACCGACTATGTTCTGGGAAAGAAGCTTGTACTGGATGCCGATATAGTAGCTTTGGCTGCCGCGGTCATTCCCTCGGCCGCGACCAAGGAAATTGCCGGGTTGTTCAAGGTGACTTTGAACCCGGACGGCTTCTTCAAAGAAGCCCATGTCAAATTAAGACCCGTTGAGTTCGGTACAGACGGGGTTTATCTCTGTGGACTGGCTCATTATCCCAAGTTTATGCAGGAAACCATCAATCAGGCTTATGGAGCTGCAGGACGGGTTTTAACGTTGCTTTCACGTGATGTAGTGGTCGCATCCGGTTCAGTTTGTGAAGTGGATGAGAATAAATGCGTTTCCTGCGGGGCATGTACAACGGTATGCAACTATGGCGCCATAGAATTTGTCGAGACAGCGCTCGGCAGAAAGGCCAGGGTTAATCCTGTCCTCTGTAAAGGGGACGGCCTCTGCAACACCGTTTGCGCGACGTCTGCCATAGTGCTGAAGCACTATACCGATGATGAGCTTTTGAGCGAAATTGATGCCGCGTTTCCAGAGGAAGAGGTCAACCAGCCAATGGATGCTGCGGTTGGAAGTCACTAGGCCAGGCATCCTGCCTGTCTGACGGGCTGAAAGCCCGTTCCACCAAAACATGCAAGGACCGGCCTCCCCGCCAAACGCGGGATCGCCGAATACCCTGTGAACGTCCGCAAACCTGAGATTACCAGGCACGAGGAGAGGACCTATGAGTGCGGAACTTAAATTCAAACCAAAGATTTTAGGGTTTGTGTGCCATTGGTGAGCATACGGCGCAGCCGACTTAGCTGGAGTTTCCAGAAGTCAATATACAACTGAAATGAGACTTATTCGCGTCATGTGTTCCGGTCGAGTCGATCTGACTCATGTATTCCGAGCTTTCTCCAACGGAGTGGATGGAGTGTTCCTTGGTGCCTGCCACTTAAATGAGTGCAACTATACTACTCACGGAAATTACCACGCCTTAACCATGGTGAACCTGGCTAAGAAATTGCTGGAACGCATAGGGCTGAACCCGGAGAGATTGAAGATCGAATTTATGTCCGGCAGTGAAGCCAACATTTTTGTCGAAGGGGTCAATGGTTTTGTCAGGAAGGTTAAGGAACTGGGGCCTATTGGCCGAGGTGAAGGACTGGACCAAAAGGAATTGAAGTTCAAACTGGAAGCGGTTACCCAACTTATCCCCTACATTAGACTGGTGGAAAGGGAGAGACTGAGAATACCCATTAAGTCCGAAGAAGAGTACCATCAATTCTTCGCGAGCGACGAGCTGAACCGGCTATTTGATGAAACTATTGCCGACAAATTGACGATAAGCCAAATTACGTTGCTCCTGCGGGAAAGACCCCTTCCAATGGCGGAAATGGCAAAAAGGTTGGGCCTAACCCCGTCGGAGGTATCCCGGCATCTGAATGCCTCATCGCGGCAAGGATTAGTCCGATACGATGAAAGCCGGAAGTGCTTTGCTCTCGCCTGAGGCGAAAAAGCAAGCGGTGGATCGGACGAAAGAAGGAGATCAGGAAAGAGGCTATGGACAAAGAGAGAATCGATCAGATTATTGACAAGCATCACGGCGAACCCAGTTCGTTGATTCAGATATTGCTGGAGATTCAGGCTGAAAATCATTGGCTTCCCAAGGAAGCCCTGGAGCAGGTCAGCGAAAGATTACAGGTCCCTATGACCCGGATACAGCATATCGCCACCTTCTACAAAGCCTTTAGTCTGGTTCCCAAGGGACGCCATCAAATTCACATTTGTCAGGGAACGGCTTGCCATGTTCGGGGTGCATCGCGTGTGCTCGACACGGTGGAAAACCTGACGGGAATTAAACCCGGAGAAACCGACTTGGATATGAAGTTCAGCCTGGAGACCGTGAACTGCCTCGGCTGCTGTGCTTTAGGTCCGGTGATGGAGATCGATGGAAAGGCTCACGGCAAGATGACGCCGGCGCAGACCGCAGACGTGTTAAGAAACTACGATTAAGGAAAAACTATGTCGCGGATAAATTCACCCGCTGAATTGGACGAATTCAGAAGAAACCTCCTTTCGGAAAGAGACCCCGATAAAACCTGCATCACGCTCTGTTCCGGATCTGCTTGCCATGCTTCAGGCAGTCGGGAAGTTGCTGCCAGTATCCAGGAGGAAATCCAAAAACAAGGTTTAAACGAGGAAGTGGAATTCAGGAGGACCGGTTGCCACGGTTTTTGCGAGCGAGGCCCCATTATCGTTATTCGCCCCGAAGAAATATGCTATTTCCAGATAAAGCCTGAGGATGTCCCTGAAATCATCTCCCAGACTATCAAAGAGAAGAAAATCATAGACCGTTTACTCTATACCGATCCCGGCACCAAAGAAAAGATCGTTCATGAATCTGAAATCCCCTTCTACAAGAACCAGGGGCGGCTGGTATTTGGTTCCAACGTCAAGATTGACCCTAAGAGCATTGATGACTATCTGGCCTTGGGTGGCTATTCGGGGTTAGCCAAAGCGCTTTGCGGGATGACCCCCGAGCAAGTTTTAGAGGAAGTCAAAAAATCCAACCTGAGAGGAAGGGGAGGTGGCGGCTTTCCCACCGGAAGAAAGTGGGCGGAATCGCGCAATGCCCCCGGCGATATCAAATACGTGATCGTCAATGCCGACGAGGGGGACCCTGGAGCCTATATGGACAGGAGCCTTCTCGAGGGGAATCCTCACTCCGTGCTCGAGGGATTGCTCATCGGAGCCTATGCCATCGGCTCCAACGAGGGATACATTTACGTTCGTCAGGAATACCCCTTGGCCGTGGAAAATGTGAACATCGCTATCCGGCAGGCCGAGGAGTACGGCCTTCTTGGCAAGGACATCCTGGGGTCCGGCTTTGATTTCACTATTTCGGTGCACCAGGGTGCCGGCGCTTTCGTCTGTGGTGAATCGAGTGCTCTAATGACGGCCTTGGAAGGCAAGGCCGGAGAGCCCAGACCCAAATATATACATACAGCGGTCAAGGGCGTTTGGGATCGACCCAGCGTTTTGAATAATGTCGAGACCTGGGCGAATGTGCCGCTGATCATCAATAAGGGCGCGGACTGGTTCACTCAATATGGAACCGAAAAAAGCAAGGGCACCAAGATCTTCTCCCTGGTGGGTAAGATAGTCAATACGGGGCTGGTGGAAGTCCCCATGGGCGTTACCTTGAGAGACATCATCTACAAAATAGGCGGCGGAATCCCCGGAGGCAAGAAGTTCAAAGCCGTGCAAACCGGAGGACCGTCGGGGGGATGTCTCCCTGAGGAACTGTTGGACCTGGAAGTGGGGTTTGATGAACTTACCAAGGCCGGTTCCATGATGGGGTCCGGTGGCATGATCATTATGGATGAAGATACCTGTATGGTCGATGTCGCCAGGTACTTCCTTAACTTCCTTACGGATGAATCGTGCGGCAAATGCGTGCCCTGCCGGGAAGGCATCCGGCAGATGCTGAAGACGCTTACCAATATAACCCAAGGAAAGGGCAAAGAGGGCGATATCGAACTTTTGGAACAGTTAGCCGAGGTAGCCGGCGAGGCATCCCTTTGTGCTTTGGGCAGGAGTGCTCCCAACCCGTTTTTAAGCACGCTAAAATACTTTAAAGATGAGTATGAGGCCCACATCAAGGACAAGCGGTGCCCGGCTCTATCCTGTAAGGAACTCATCTCGTACTACATTGATCCGAAAGAATGTCGGGCCTGCACGACTTGTGGCAGGAAATGCCCTTCGGAGGCTATTATAGGCGGCAAGAACCAGATTCATGTAATTGATCAGGAGAAATGCACCAAGTGCGGTACCTGCTTTGAAGTGTGCCCTCCCCGTTTTCATGCCGTGAGGAAAATTTCCGGCGAGCCTGTTCCGCCTCCTATCCCTGAAGAAGCCAGAACCATAGTCAGAAAGCGTAAAGAAAAATGAGCGAAGTCCAATTAAAGATTGACGGAAGAGAAGTTAAGGCCGAAGAAGGGATGACCGTCTTGGAGGCGGCACGAAGTGCAGGGATATCTATTCCCACACTGTGTCACCACGAGAAATTGGAACCCTATGGGGCTTGCCGACTTTGTCTGGTGGAATTAGATATGCGCGGCTGGAAAAAACTGGTAGTTTCCTGCCTTTACCCGGTAGCCAATGATTTGGTGATAATCACCCGGTCGGAAAAGATAGATCGAATTCGCAAAACGATCTTGGAACTCTTGATGGCTCATGCTCCTGATGCTTTTGGATTGCAGGATTTGGCGAAAGAGTATGGAGCCGACAGGGACCGTTTCGATAAAGAGGCATCCTTCTGCATTCATTGCGGTCTTTGTGTAAGATACTGTGCTGAGGTTAAAAAGAAGAACGCGGTTGGATTCGTTAATAGAGGAGCTAATCGGGAGATCAGCTTCATTCCGGAGGTGGCCTCCAAGGAGTGCTGGAACTGCAAAGAATGTTTTCAGCTTTGCCCTACAGAGGCGCTACAAGCCGCGTACGTTTTGGTCGAAGCGCTTGCGTTTCCGTCTGCTTCAATCAAGTCTACGTCAAACCGTTGAAGATGAGTCTGAATCTGCGGCCATCTGCGGCATCTGCGGATTGGTCTCACTTGCCGTCAAAATCGAGTTTTGGAACTTGAAAAGGAATAGGCCCGTGCTCTTTGACCCAGGCCTCGTTCTTCCGATTCCATTCCTCCTGCTTGGTTAGTCTCTCAGCTTCAAGCGTTCGCGCTCGTTTCCAAGAATTTTTGCCTGTCATAGTCCTGTGTCATTATTTTCCCTTCCAAAAGTGATTTGGCCTATAGGTCAGGCACATACTAATCGACCGTTATAAGGGGGCAACAGAGCAGAGCCCCCCAGTGGCGAGGATGTCGTTAATCAATCGCCTTTGTCCGAATTTCTTCCTTAATCCTGGCCAGGAACTCATCGAGAGACATGCTCCCGAGGTCTTTCCTTCCGCGGCGCCGAACAGAGATCGAGCCCGTTTGAGCCTCGCGTTCACCGACGATAATCGTGTAAGGGATCTTCAAAACCTCAGACTGACGTATCTTGTATCCCATAGTTTCATCGCCGTCATCGCAAACCGCCCGAATGCCTTCCAAAGTGAGTTTCGAGCGAATTTCTTGCGCATAATCCAAGAATCGTTCGGATACCGGTACCGCATTCACCTGCTTGGCGCTCATCCAAACAGGAAATGCACCGGCAAAGTGTTCGATGGCAACGCCAAAGAACCGCTCCCAGCTTCCAAGAACCACTCGGTGGATCATCACGGGACACTTTTCTGTGTCTTCTGCATCGCGATATGTGGCATCCAGAGACTTCGCGGTGTTGAAGTCCACCTGAATTGTAGGCCCCGTCCATTTTCGACCGATCGCGTCAAATAACGCAAACTCGATCTTCGGGCCGTAAAAGGCCCCCTCTCCGGGGAGCAACTCGAACGGGATGCCTCGCTCTCTCATGGCGGCTTCCAGGGCAGTCGTGGCCTCATCCCACATTTCATCGGTTCCCACATAGCCCTTTTCCGGACGAGTCGCCAAAAACAGCTTATATCCAAACCCAAACGTGTCGAGCATGTCGATGGCAAAATCCACGACACTGACGACCTCTGACTGGACCTGATCCGGTCGGCAAAAAATGTGGGCATCATCTTGAGTGAACAACCTCGCGCGTGTCAGCCCGTGCACCGTACCGGAAAATTCCGCACGCAAGACAGTCCCAAATTCGTAGTACCGGATGGGAAGGTCCCGATAGCTCCGGATCTTATGACGATAGATCAGCACGTGACCCGGGCAGTTCATTGGTTTGATCGCGTACGGTTCCCCATCCTTCTCCAGGAAAAACATCATGTCCCGGTAATGATCTTCATGGCCGGTTCTCTTCCAAAGATCCGCGTTGAGGATGTACGGAGTGGATACGATGTCATAACCTCGCTTGAGGTGCTCGTCTTCCAGGAACCTGGCTATAATTGAGCGCATCAGAGCCGCGTCCGGATGGTAAAGCGGCAAACCCTTGCCGGCATCTTCTTCAAAGTGAAACAAATCAAGTACCTGGGCAAGTCGACGATGATCTCGCCTTTCAGCTTCTTTCAGACGTTTCTTGTAGTCATCCAGGTCTTGTTTGGTCTCAAACGCAATCCCATATATGCGCTGTAATTGAGGGCGCGTCGAATCGCCTTTCCAGTATGCTCCGGAAACCTTCGTCAGCTCGAAATAGCGAAGATCTTTGGACGATCCGACGTGCGGCCCACGACAGAGATCCACGAAATTGTCATGTCTATAATAGGTGACAACGTCGCCAGGAATATTCTGGAGCATTTCCACTTTGTACGGCTGGTCAACGTCTGCCCAATAGCGAACCGCCTCTTCCTTGGAATGCTCTTCCCACTCGAATTTGAACCCCTTCTTTATGCTCTGCCGCATGCGATCTTCAATTGTGCGGAGATCTGTATCGGAAATCATTACGCCTTTTCCGTCCGCATCCCGGATCTCTATGTCATAGTAGAATCCATCATCCGTAGCGGGCCCTACGCCCAGGCGGGATTTTTCCCACAGTTCCAGCACTGCGGCGGCCAAAACATGCGCATAGCTATGACGCATTTTTGACAGCCAGTCCACGGACTCATTCTTCTTCTCAAGATCCAATTGTTGGATCGGCATTCATATCCTCCGCTGAGTGGGGTCCATTCTTTATGAACTACATAGGCGCCCAGCAAGCGGCGCCCAGTACTCCCACTTCTTTGTGTTTTCTCAGTCGCTTAGTGCAGGCTTTGTTCTGAACCCTGAGATACCGACCGCTTCGGGCCAGAGATTCCCTTAGTTTAGACCTTGAAT
Source organism: uncultured delta proteobacterium (assembly GCA_963789265.1). GTDB lineage: Bacteria > Desulfobacterota > Desulfomonilia > Desulfomonilales > Desulfomonilaceae > CAWBBA01. The sequence continues at coordinate 1,007,762 of CAWBKB010000003.1, forward strand.
GGTCTAAATGGTTCAATGCCGCAGATTATGCTACCTGCGCAAGGAAGCGAAGTCAACAGAAATCCCGGTTGTAACCCTTCGGTTAGGCGTGAAAATTGCCGGTTCCTTGACATTGCGAGAAGCGAGGCGACGAAGCAATCTAAGCAGCGTCTAAAGCAAAAGATTGCTTCGTCCCACGAGACGCGGGACTCGCAATGACAAGCATTCACCGCTCGCTAGTGAATGCTTGCATTGTAACCGTTCAGTTCGGCGGGGAAAAGGCAATTTCGAGCCCTGACGGGGCGTACCAAGAGTAGCCACGGGTGAAAACCCGTGGAACCAGTGAGACCCCCACCCGAAATGTCGACCCCAAGGGGTCGACCAGACGTGGCGGTTTTGAATGAGGTTGAGTGAACCCTTGCAGGGTCCCTTGGAACCAATGTTGCTCCTTTTCCGTGGATTGCCCCTTCGGGGCATTGATCGCCTAGCGCGCGCAACTGAACGGTTCCGTAGCGGGGCAGTTTGAGATTTCGTTGCAGCGATTCAGTTCCTATCACTATCTGATGAACAATTATCAAAAACACTAGCGGAACGTCCCCCAATCAGTCATGTTAATGTAACAATTGCTGAAACTATGGTGCAGACGCTCGTACGCTGTTACAGCAAAGTTTCATCTCAGGAGGCAGTACTCATGGACGCGTTGCAGGCAATTTTGACCAGAAGAAGCATTCGAAAATACACCTCTGAACCTGTTTCCGACGAGATCGTGACAGAACTCCTCAAAGCCGCCATGAGTGCGCCCACCGCCGCAGGAGAAGTCTGGGACTTTGTTGTGGTGCGTGATCGAAACGTATTGGCCGGCGTTTCCAAGTATCACCCGCACGCTGAAATGCTCAAAAACGCGGCTGTAGCAATTCTGGTCTGCGGCAACCCCAACATTGAAAAATTGCCCGGCCGCTGGGTATTGGATTGCGCCGCGGCCACCGAGAATATTCTGATTGCTGCTAACGCCCTTGGTCTGGGTGCCGTCTGGGTGGGAATCTACCCGGTGGAGGAACGTATTAAGGGCTTGCGAGTTCTTCTTGGAATACCCGACTACATTACGCCTTTGTCCATGGCATCTCTTGGATACCCCGGAGAAAAGAAATCTCCGCCTTCACGGTTTAGAGCGGAGCGCATCCATCGCGACCGGTGGTAGAGCTGTACGGGCTCGCGACGTTGAGGAAGTCCGTGCCAAGTTCGACTTCGCCCCATTAAATCATAACTGCCAGTCAGCGGCTATGATTTCTTCCCTACCGTGACCAGAACTACAGGTCGCACGTCCTCCGGGAGCTTAAGGACCTTGGAAAGCTCCTTGTCTCGGATTCCGCCGACGGTGTTGGTTTCAAGACCGAGGGCTCGCGCCTGGAGCAGAATGTTCTGATCCGCGTTTCCGGCTTCCATCACCCCGAAATTGATCCCACGCTCGGGCCCCGATGTAGCCTCGGCCCGCTTGAATACCGTGCCAACAACTACAGACACAGGCGCTCGGTCAATCCAAGACTGTCCTTTGCATGCTGCGGACATGGGCTTTCGCTGATCGCCTTCGGCGATCTTTTGCAGGGCATGATTATCCGCATCGTAGTGATATACCCCAGCGGGGAGCTGCTTCACCGTTTCCTGGCCACATACGAGGTAGAGCTCGATGGGATATGTTTTCTTCGCGGACGGGATTACTTTCTTTGTGGCCGCAGAGACCGCATCAACCGGTATGTTGCCGTTACCTGCCCACAGGATTTGCCCGACTTGGGCAAGGGTGAGCGGAGCAGGCGAGTAGCTTCTGGATGTTTGACGGGTAGCAAGCGCCTTTTCCACCGAAATGGTCCCATCCAGTGCGGGCTTTGGAAGTGGTATTTCCTCTGCGTATGCAGGGCAGGAGCCAAATGCGAGGATCATTGTCAAAGCGAGGAACATGAGCAATTGAAAACGGATCGAACATCTTAACATGATAATTACCTCCACAGGCGAAACGCAGGATCTTTCAGTTCCGAGCATAATACCGGGCAAGCTCTTCGGTCAACCGCCACCTTTTTCATAATTCAGCTCGACGAAGCTATAGAGGCACATTATATTTTAGCGTGTTGAAATCAGGTCTTTTTTAGGGCAGAACTGGTTGCCTGGCGAATTGCTTCGACAGACAGTCCAGTGATCGCAGATGCTGATTGCGACTATCACCCGCTCCCGATGAAGATTCGATGCAATCCTACGCAGGAGCTTCAATGATGACCAGAGAGAAGATCTTCGGGATATTGCAAGCAAAAATTTCCTATCTTGCCACTGAATTGGACGTTAGTAAGATCGGATTATTCGGCTCGTACGCGAAAGGGCAACCCGACGAGACCTGTGACATTGACATTGTTGTAGAGTTTGAACGCCCGATCGGATTTAAGTTTCTAGAACTGGCTGAGTTCCTTGAAAGTTTATTGGGTCACAGGGTGGACTTGCTTACACCCGCGGGCATTCAAAATATTCGAAAAGCACAAGTCGCAGAAAGCATTTTAAAAAGCATCATGTATGTCTAAGCCGACAGACCAAGAATTCCTGAGCGACATACGCGAAGTAATTTAACATGAAGCTGCTGGCAACAAAGCCCCTCTTCACGTTACTTCAGTTGATCTCCTTCCTTTGGCCTGCAGTCTTTTCCCCAGCCCAAGCCGCAGAACAATCCCTCAAAATCTCGGGCATGGACGTCACCGTCTGGGCCCAAAAGACGGAAGAACCGACCAAACAACCGGTGATCATTTTTTCTCACGGTTTTCATGGGTGCAACACGCAATCACGTTTCCTCATGGAGGCTTTTGCATCCGCGGGGTACATCATATTCGCGCCGAATCACCGTGACGCGACCTGTCACGGAGGTAGAGCCAGATGGATTGACAGGCCCGAGGTACGTCTTCGCAAACCGCAGAATTGGACCGAAGCCACCTATCGCGACCGCGCGGAGGATATTCGACGATTGATTCAGGCTATTCAGACGGATGATCGCTTTCGTGAACGAGTGGATTGGAATCGCTTCGGTCTCGCGGGACATTCCCTCGGAGGGTACACGGTTCTAGGGTTAGCCGGGGCGTGGCCGAGCTGGAAGCTGAGTGGGGTAAAGGCCGTGCTTGCGCTTTCGCCTTATACTCAGCCATTCGTTTTGCATGACACATTGGCGGGTTTGTCCGCCCCAGTGATGTATCAGGGGGGTACATGGGATTATGGCACTGCACCGACGATGCACAAATCTATGGGCGCCTACGATCAGTCGCCGGAACCGAAATACTACGTGGAATTCGAAAGAGTGGGCCATTTCGCCTGGACAGACATTGGCAGAAGAACCGCCCGTAACGCTATCATCGCATACAGCCTCGCGTTCATGAATCATTACGTGAAGCGCGAACCTGCCGATCCTGTGCTGACAAAAGCCCTGGCCGGCGTGGCACTATTCAGGTACGCGTCGGAATTCGGCCGCATGGGGCGCTGAGACCGACTTCTTCCGCAGCTTGTTCCTTGACAAATCGTACGTAACGACGTACGGTTTGGGTAGCGAAGGAGCACACTATGACCGTTGTCAAAGCAAGTGACGCGCGAGCCCGTTTGTACCGACTGATTGACGAAACCGCGTCTTCTCACGAACCGATGCTTATCACCGGCAAGAGAAGCAACGCGGTTCTAATCAGCGAGGAGGACTGGAGATCCATCCAGGAGACGCTGCATCTGCTTTCGATTCCGGGCATGAGGGAGTCCATCAAAGACGGCCTCAAGACCCCGGTTGAAGAATGCGCCGGGGAACTTGAGTGGTGAAGTGGCAAGTTGTTTACACCCGCCAGGCTCGAAAAGATGCCAAGCTACTCGCCGCCGCCGCATTGAAGGAAAAAGCAAAAGAGTTGTTGAACCTTCTCGAGCGGGATCCTTTTGAGACCCCACCTCCTTATGAGAAGCTAGTCGGCGACTTGAGCGGCGCCTACTCCCGAAGGATCAATATTCAACGCAGATTGATCTACCAACTGATTGAGGAAGACAACGTCGTAAATGTGATCCGTCTATGGTCTCATTACGAGTGATGAGGATTCAGGATGCGAACTATCGATCTCAACTGCGACATGGGCGAAAGTTTCGGCGCTTATACCCTCGGGAGAGATGAAGATGTCATCAAGCACATTTCATCGGCAAATATAGCGTGCGGTTGGCACGCGGGCGACGCTCTGGTAATGAACCGAAGTGTCCAGCTTGCGGCTGCCCGCGGCGTCGGAGTTGGCGCCCATCCAAGCTATCCGGATCTTATGGGATTCGGCCGGCGCAACATGAGTTGCACTCCGGAAGAGATCCGCAACTACGTGATATATCAGATTGGGGCTCTCTCGGCTTTCTGCACGGCTAACCGCGTCAAAATGCGGCACGTCAAACCGCACGGGAGCCTCTATCTGACTGCCGTGGAAAATGAAGCTGTGGCAACCGCGGTCGCGGAAGCAATAGTCAGCGTTGACCCGGGCCTTATGTTCGTTGCACTAGCCGGTCCCAAAGGCGCTCTCATGGCCGGAATAGGCGAAAAGCTCGGGCTCAAAGTGGCGTACGAGGCTTTTCCGGATCGGGTATACTCACCGGACGGCACACTCGCGTCACGTAGTTTGCCAGGAGCGGTAATTTCAGATCGCAGTCAGGTTGCTGAACGTGCTCTGAAAATGGCGACAGAGGGGAAGGTCGTTGCAATAGATGGGACCGAGATCGATCTTCACGCCCACACTTTGTGCGTTCACGGCGATAATCCAAGTTCCGTGGATTTAGTCAAGACAATTCGGGGGCTGCTGGAAGCCGAGGGCATCGCGGTGAAACCGATGAACTCTTGATCGGGTGATACGTAACAGTTTGCAGGTCAATTGATGAGTGGACTTTACAGGAAAGCAGTCTTTCGACTCGTCGGCGACAGGGGCCTTCTGGTCGAATATGGAGATGCAATCTCCCCCGAGATTAATATCAAGGTCCGCACTGTGGCGATGGCCATAGCCAAGGCTAAGCCGGAAGGAGTCGTGGAGGTCATCCCCGCCTATCGATCGCTCTTGATAGTCTATGATCCTCTGGTGACCGATCCCCAAAGCCTTGAAGACAACGTGAATCTCATGGACAATCGACTGGATGCGCTCGATATAGCGCCACCAAAGACCGTCGAGATCCCTGTCTTGTACGGTGGCGACTTCGGACCTGACATTGAGTTTGTAGCGAGTACGCACAATTTGACGGTCGAAAATGTAATCAAAATTCACTCCGGGGCGTTTCTATCAAATTTACATGATTGGATTTACTCCCGGGTTTCCTTTTATGGGCCCCCTGCCTGAGGAACTGTGCACCCCGCGACTGGATACGCCCCGCGAATTGGTCCCCGCCGGCTCGGTGGGGATCGCGAATAACCAAACAGGCATTTACCCTGTGGATAGCCCTGGCGGTTGGCGGTTGATTGGACGGACCCCGCTGAATCTATTCAACCCATCTAAAAAAGAACCATTTCTTTATGCCGCCGGAGACAAGATCAAGTTCGTGCAGATCTCGGAAAAGGAATATTATCGCATCCTATCTGAAGAGAAGGGCTGATGGAGGTTTTCAAAGTTCTGGAACCTGGTCCTTTCACGACTGTCCAGGACACTGGTAGATACGGCTATCAGCAATTTGGAATCCCGGTTTCAGGTGCGCTGGACAAGTTTTCTTACCTGGCTGCGAACGCGCTTGTGGGCAATGGTGAAAGCGCTGCCGCTCTGGAAATCACCTTCATGGGGCCTCGACTTGAAGCCCTCTCTGAGGCTCTGATAGCTATCACGGGCGCGGAAGTCCCTCTGTTCGTCAATGGTCAACCCCAGCCGATGTGGACGTCATTCCGCGTTCGCCGTGGTGACATCATCAGCATGAGGGCCGCTGTCAAGGGAGTGCGAGCTTACCTGGCTATGGCCGGCGGGCTTGCAGTCTCTATGGTCATGGGCAGCCGTTCCACGTACACAGGCGGTAAAATCGGTGGCCTGGAGGGTAGGCCGTTGGCTAAGGGTGACATACTGCACCGCGAATCTACCGATTCTTTTGATCGGATTCTGTCTCTGCCCGAGGATTTCAAACCGACATTCAGCAACAGGATCACATTGAGAGCCTTGCCCGGCCCTCAGGATGACTATTTCGACACGGGGCTCGCCGTGCTCTTTAAAGCGGAGTTCGTGGTCACATCCAAAGCCGACCGCATGGGTTACCGCCTTGAAGGGCCGATCATTGAACCCAAAGCCGGAGCCTCCTTGAGCATCATCTCAGAGCCCAGCTTGTCGGGATGCATCCAGATCCCTCCGGACGGCCGCCTGATCATACTCCTGGTTGAACAGACCGTCGGTGGGTACGCGAAGATCGCGACAATCATTACGCCGGATCTCGACGTCATAGCGCAGGCGCGTCCGGGCGACAAAATTCGCTTTGCCCGGGTGGATCTTGCTGAAGCCCGTCGGCTTTACCGTGATTATCGTTTCAGACTTGGTAGGCTCCAGCATTCCTTACGTGGGGAATCTTCTATCTAACATCTATAATTGCAAGGAGTGGAATCCCGCGTCCCGGCGGAAAGCATCTTCATTGGACGGACAGGCTTCAAGCTTGTCCATTAAAATAACCGGCAAGATGCCGGTCCCACGAAGTTGAGATTGCTTCGTCCCGCGGGACGCGGGACTTGCAATGACAATTTTTGGGCTCGCACATAAGTAAATGCATGCAAGAAAAATCTATGAACCTTCTGCCCCTGCTCTAAATTCTGGTTCCGATTTTGTATCCTTCGTGGATAGCATTGTACAGGCTTCGCGGCGTCATGGCGTCGCCTACGATGTACAGCTCATCGCAAAAGTACTCCAGGTCATGCACCAGGTTCTGATTCGGGGCCAACGGTCCGGCAAGAATGACCGTATCTGCGGTCAGGGTTTGTTCTTGTCGGTCTTTGTCGCGGATTCGCACCGCGCTGCCCACGATGGCCAGAGCTTCGGCCTCGGTGTAAAGCCGGATCCCCAACTCTTTTACCAGCCCTGTATGGCGCCATTTGAAGGTCATGGAAACGTCGAAATCAACACGGGGGTTAGGTTCGACTATGGCTACTTTCTTGCCTTGATTTGACAACACTTCCGCTGCGGTAAGACCAACCTTACCGCCGCCCAGAACAACCACGTTCTGTCCGATTTTGGAAAAGTCATCGTTCGCCAGCATATTCCAAGCGTTAAATACATTTTCCGCGGTCACCCCGGGAATGCTCGGTTTGACGATAGTGGAGCCGGTGGCCACGATCACAACATCCGGGAAAAAGCTCGCAGCAATCCGGCGATCTACCCGCGTGTTCAAGCGAACATCAATACCCAAGTCCTCAATACGATACAAGTAATACTGCAACAGCTCCTGAAGCACTTCTCCACCACTGATATCCTTGGATGAAGGGATCAAGCCGCCACCCAAACGATCTCTTGCCTCAAAGATGACTACTTCATGGCCTCGTTGGGCCGCGGCTATAGCGGCCTCCAGGCCACCGGGCCCACCTCCTGCAACCATAACCTTTTTCTTGACGACAGCCGGGGTTATGCTGAATTCCGGCTCTACTTCATGACCCAACCGGGGATTCACTGCACAAATATACGGCTGATTGTAGAACATCTTTGCCAGGCATAGCATGCACCCGATACAAGGTTTGACGCGTTCCGGCTGCCCCTTTTTCAGTTTGTGTATCAGTTTCGGATCGCTCAGCAGCGGTCGGCAAATTTCCCAAAAGTCAAAAACACCTGTAGCAAGTGCCTTGTCAGCCTCCCAGGGATCGGACAGGCGAGGACCAAATGCCAGTGGCACATCTCCTATGACCTTTTTGGCTTTTTCTGCGAGATACAGCCACTCAGTCCGGCTTACATCTCGGCCTAAAGCGCCCTGGCGAGATTCGTGCCAGCCAATGACCATGCTGATCATGTCCACGCCACAGTCCGCGGCAATACGCATGATCTCCACACATTGGTCCTCCTTATTCCCGCCGAATTCATCCATCAGCTCGGTCCCGTTGAGGCGAATGATCAACAGCTTGTCCGGGCCAACCGCCTTGCGCAAGGCGTCGATTAGCTCCACCATAAACCGGGCCCGCTTCTCCAGCGAGCCGCCATACTCATCGGTCCGTTTATTGGTGAATGGCGAAAGAAAGCAACTCATCAGGTATCCCATAAAACTTGTCACCTCTACGCCGTCATAGCCTGCTTTGATACATCTTTCCGCGGCCTTGGCATGATCTTCGATCGCTTGAGCGATCTCGTCCTTCGTCATCTCTCTGGGCGGCCGGAAATGACGCAGAGTCTGCGGAATAGCCGACGGTTGAACGCAGTAATCTAGGTCAATGCCACCGTAACGTCCGCCGTGAAGGACTTGTTGGATAGCGACGGCCTTGTTTTCGTGAAACAGGTCAGAAATCCGCTCAAGACCCGGAATATATTTGTCGTCGTTGATACACAGTTGCCGATGGTAAGCCTTACCCTCACCAGCTTTGTCGGGGTAAGCGCCTTGATTGGTCATTATGGAAGCGCCGGTGGCTGCAATGATCCGGTCACGAGCGTACTCTCTTTCGGTGAGGAAGCCGTCACGAGTATTGAAATTGCTTACGCAACAGGCTGCATACTTGATGCGATTGTGCACGGTGAATGCACCGACGCGAGCGGGACTGAAGACATGAGGGAACTCTATACGAGCCATACGAACCTCCAAACTGCTATATCCGTGATATTCGGCGTCATCTACCTGCGGGATGTGGAGTCATGTCGCATCCGCAGGCAAGCCGGAAAAGGGAAGACTATCGGGAAACAGATCGCAAGCTTCTGCCAAAGCCGCCGAGTCACTGTGCAGAGGCGCACTTAAGGTCAAGTCCTCGCCATCGGAAGAGCAGTATCGCAAGAAGTGGACATTTTGAAAATTCTTGACGAGTTGAACTGTCAGCCCAGCAGTAATAGATTCAGCTATCACTACGTAAGCTGAGTCATTTTCAGTACGCACTGGCAAACCTCGATCGCTGAAGGGAGACCCTTTGACTGTGGCATTTCGCATGTGCAAACCCGGCGCGCCCCAGTTGTGTTCCTATCTCAGGATCAATCAATGATTTCGAGCAATACGCCGAACATGGAGTGGGGATGAATGAATGCGAATCTACTGTCCCGCCAGGTTCGAGGTGTCTCGTCTATCAGATCCACGGGCTTCTTCTTGAGCTCCTCCAGGGTTTGATTCGTGTCGGGCACCTTGAGTGAGAGCAAGTACAGGCCTTCCCCGCGACGCCGAATAAATCGCGCCACTTCGCTGTCATCGCTGGTTGGGGCCACAAGTTCAAAGCCCACATCCCCTATATAATAGCGAGCCACATCAATCTTTTCGTCATTATCTATGTATCTTTCATCCGGTTCGATGCCAAAGACCTCCTTGAAACGGGCCTCTGCCAGACCGCGATCTTTCACTGCGATGCAAATATGGTCAATCTTTTCCAATTTCATATCAAACCCTCCGCTGCTAAAGGAAATGTTTGTGGCTCGTTTTCAGATCATGAGAAAAGGCAGTATCAAGATTTGAGCTAAACGACAAGCCCTGATCCGGCCCAGTGCCACTTGCTTGAAGCCTCATCCGCACCAACGGCTTGACCACGGCATGATTGCGGCTACAATCTCTGAAGCCACAGAAATAGAACAGCCAAGAACCGAGTTTGGCTGCAGGAGACCATCTTGTTCGATAACCTACAACCGGAAGGCAGCCGCTATGACCGGCGCTTTCAGATCCTCTTTGCTTTGATGTTCGGTATAATCCTGACCCCCATTGACGGCAGCATGGTCAATGTGATTCTGCCCACGCTCACAGATGTCTTTTCTTGCGGAATCGCCACTGCTCAGTGGGTCCCTATGATATATCTGCTGGTCATCAGTAGCTTGCTGTTGTTCTTTGGCCGTCTTGGAGATATCTGGGGCTACAAGAAAGTCTTTCAATATGGGCTTGTCATCTTCGTGATCGCGTCAGGGCTGTGCGGCCTTTCCCAGAGCATCTATGAGCTCATCTTGTTTCGGACGCTGCAAGCGGTTGGGGCGACCATGCTGATGGCGGTGCCCCTGGCAATAATCACAGCGTGCTTTCCACGCAATGAACTCGGACGGGCTTTGGGCACATTCTCCGTCGGTATTGCCGCGGGGCTTGCCATTGGGCCTTCCTTCGGCGGATTTATAGCTTCCCTGTTAGGATGGAGATTCACCTTTCTCATTAACGTTCCCATCGGAATAGCAGCGTTCGTTGTCATTCACCGAGTAATGCCGGAAATCAAAGGACAATCCGGCAGATTTGATTTTCTGGGCGCTGCAACTGCTTTCGGCTTCTTATTCTGTCTGTTGTTGTTTATCAACCGAGCCCAGGGTTCAGGTCTCAATGCTGCGACTGGAGCTTTGGTGGTCGTATCCCTCGCAAGCGGGATTGGCTTCGTCATGACCGAACATCAGTCCGCAGACCCAATGCTCAGGCTGAATTTGTTTCGCAACGTCACTTTCACGTTCGCTAGCATCAGTTCATTGCTGAACTTCATGGCGCAGTTTGTGGTGATCTTTTTGACACCGTTCTATCTCCAGAGAGTATTGCATTACGCGCCGAACAAGATTGGCCTGGTTTTGACGTGTTTCCCGCTGGCGGTCATGGTGGTAGGTCCCATAAGCGGTTGGCTTTCGGATCGTCTGGGGTCACGAGGTCTATCCTGCCTCGGGCAGCTAATTTGCGCCTTAGCCATGTTTCTACTCGGTCGGTTGCCCGCGTCGGCGGGAACGTTTGACGTTGCGATAAGGCTCACCTTGTTTGGAATTGGGGCAGCGGTATTCCAATCGCCAAATACGAGCGCCGCCATGAGTTCCGTACCCAGACTTCACCTCGGCGTAGCTTCGGCTGTTCTGGCCCAAATGAGAAATATCGGCATGGTTATCGGCATCGCACTGGCCGGAGTGGTCCTTCATGCTGTGGTTCCTGAAGCTATCCTGGCGAAGGAGTCACTGAGCACTTCGGAAGCGCGTCTTTTTTTGCACGGTGTAGAGAGCGCCTTTCTGCTGGGGGCTTCGATTGCCGTTATTGCAGCAGGGACCGCGCTCGTAAAACAGCGACGCAATGGACAGGCTCGTTTGAGCGAATGAGACGCGCTTCTTTCATGGTTTGCAGCCACCGAAAAGCGCCAATTCGTAGTACTTGAAGAAGCAATCTACATCCGCATAACCGATTTCCCGCAACCAGTCACATTGAGTTTCCACTAAGGCGAAGAGATTCGCTTGTCGTTCGGGACGCTCAAAATACTCCTTTTCGATAGCCGACCGCGGTTTGTTCGAACCACGCTGAACTGCGAATTTGTACAGCGAATCGACACGAACACGATCCCATAATGTAGCCGTCCGTTTGCTCGGAGAAGCCACATGCTCCATGTTGATGAACATGCCACCTGAAGCCAAAATGTTGAAGATTTCCGAGTATATCTGCCGCTTGCGTGAATCCGGTTGATGATGAATGGAGAAACCGGAAACAACGAGGTCGAGGGGAGCGTACAGGGCGACAACCTGTGTCCATTTCGGCCCGCTATAATCGACGGTGCAAAAATGAGTTGATCCTGGCGGGCGCGGGAGTTTCGCTCGAGCGGCTTCAAGCATAGGTTCAGAGTGATCTGCGAGGATAGCCGTAGCGTCGGATAATTCTCCAGGATTACGGCAGCAAGTATTCCGTCGCCGCTGCCAAGGTCAATAAAACGATGCACAGGACGACAAAGATCCTTAATCAGACGCAGCATTATCTCGATTTGCTCTTGGATGAATGGCCGCGAATCCTTCCTGTCGAGATAATGAGCCACAACGGATTCGGACTTCCAAATTGAATGGTCTATGTCTGCCATGTCTTCCCCACTGAGAAAAATATGCTCCATTGCCCAGCCTTTCGCAAACATGCAGCTATCTGGAGCCCAAACTGCAGAGATCAACCTTGCCTCAATGCTCTGCCGGAAACCGGGACTCGATCCAGTCGAACAACGTTTCATGGAACATGTTCAAAGCCCCCATCTGACAGTGTTCGGCCCCGCCTTCCGCTTCGGAAAAGATCCTTATGGTTACACTCTTGGCCTTGGTCAGAGCTTTTCGAAACGCCTCCACCTGTTCCACGGGAAAAAGGTGATCTTTTTCTCCGGCTGTAATCAACACATCGCAGGTGATCAAACCCGCCTCATTCTTTAGGTCGTATTGATCGAAAATTCTGAGCACGTCGATTGGGTCCTTAGCGCCCATAGTCCATTTCGCGTTGAGTATTCCCCAGCGCATCCCTGGTTTGAATTTCATGGCTATTCTCATCATCCAGTTGACCAAGCCGAAGTAACCACGGTCATATAGCCAGATGACCGGCCTCGGCACCTGCCTGAATGCCGCCTCTTGGAGATTATAGCAGACGTTGTGGGCCACGACTCCGTCAATTCTATGGTCATGGGCCGCGGCCCGGGGCGCAAGATAACCCCCAAGGCTAATTCCCATCAGCACAATTTTTGGCGGTCGGCCGTGTTTTTCGATAAAGGCGTCAAGGATGGAGCTGGTGGGTTTTTCCCATTCCGGAGTGAACATGAGGCCCTGTTTGCGAATGGCCGAGCCTTGACCTGGACCAGCAAAGGTCAGGCAGGAGTAGCCGCGTTCCAAAGCCGCTGCCACTATAAGGAAATAAAGTTCCTCCTGTGTGGAATCATACCCGCCGTGGGCTACCAGCAGGGGTTTGCTCTCTCCCCCTAAAGCCCGATAGAAAACCGCCTTCAAGGTGTGTCCCTCGTATGGCACGGTCAGGACCTCATACCGGACGCCCAAATCATCCAATGCCCGGTAAAAGGTTTCCACGCTCTTATCAAAGGCATGCAAACGGCGGCTGTCACCGGGGCGCAAAAAAAACTCGGCGGTCCGGTAATAATTGGCAGCCCTCAGCAGGGCCTTGCCCTGACTGATTTTGTCTTTGACGCGGTTGGCCCCGTTCTCCACTCGTTGGGCCATGTTATACCAGCCCAAATACCAGCCCTCGTCGTCGCCTTCCTTAAGCCCGCGAATGGCCGCAAGTACCTCCCCGGCCTCGGCCCCGGCAAAAGTTCCCTCCCCTAAAGTCCGTAGCACCTCATAATTATAGGACTGGTCACTGAACCAGCGCGTGTTCGCGGTCCTGGGTTTGAAAGCCAACCAGCCCAACAATCCGGCCACCACCAGAACTACTAGGATCCAGCCAAGCCACTTAGCCATAATCGCACCTCCCTAACAATTGGCTTCACGAATGTGCTAAAATACGAACAAGGTTCATATTTGTGGCGGATTGTTTCTTAAGTCAAGAAAAAACGAACATCGTTCTTGTTTTTGCTGACAAGCTGCGGTATTGCTCAGCAAGCTGAATATGTTCTGAGTATTCCGCATGGGGCGGTTCCCGAAAGAATTGTCGTCATACGAAATGCGTGTTGACACCCAGTTTAGATTGGTGGGGCGGTCCCGCGCCTCGTGGAACAGCCTGTCTATTGGCCCTGACGAGCGAGATGCCCGTCGGCACCGGATCATTTCTTTCCGTGATTACTTTTGAGAATCCCCACATTCACACAAAGCCATGTAATCAAATGCGGAGGCCCATGAAAAAAGTAGCCAGAAACGTTCATCCACATCGGACTCCGTACCAGGAACGAGCCAAAGACAAGAAAGATCGCATCGTCAAGGTCTCGTACAGGCTATTCAACTTTCATGGTTTCGAAGCGGTGAGTGTACGCCGCATCGCGCGTGGAAGCCGGAGTGTCCATCGGGACAATCTATGCTTACTTTCGGGATAAGCAGGACATTTTTGTAGCTGCACGCCAGATGTATAGACATGAGCTTTATGAGAATTTCCTGGAGGTCATCGAGCACGAACTGGACGCTGCTGCGTCAGTCGAAGAGGCTCTGATGGCAATGATCAAACGGCTGGACCAGGTGATGGGGCGGCATCTGACCTTTTACCGGGAAATGTTGATTCTGGTCCTGCGGGATGAAGAACTGAAGAAAGGATTTATCGTTGACGAGAGGGAAAACGGCCAAGCCGTGGCAGAACTCTTTTTCCGAAAATTTGAATCCAGAATTAAGCTGAAAGATCGAGAGTTAACAGCTTTTGTGCTGCGCCGGATCGTCAGGGAAGTGGTGCAATTTATGCTCCTGTTTCCTTCGGATGTATCCAGGGACAGGGTTTACGAGGAAATGGCCCGCATCATGGCGGGTTATCTGGGCAGAGGCAATGGGTTGGATTTACGATGATAAAGGGCGAAAGGTTCAGTGACACCCGTGAACTACTGTCGGTGCGAAGTAAGTCCCAGAGATCACTTCTAACGCTTTGACAAACCAAAATCCACCGGGATTTCTTGGCCGTTTGATGTTCTCAATACTCCCGTGACCCTTCCGTTGGCATCGAGTCTTCCGCTGAACGACTGTCCGCTGTAATGGGAAGCCCGAATTTGCCCATTCTCGAACGTACCGGTGAAGTGGTAAGTATCTTCTTTTCCCAATGGGTTGGTGATCCGAAATACTCCCCTGATAATTTTGCCTTCGTGCTGCGAGATATCGAGCTTTATTCTGTTCCTCATGTAAGTCGTTTCCCAATATCCGGTAATATTATCAGTAGATTCAGAAGGTTTAACGGGAGGAGTTGCGGCAGCCGGGGCCTCCGGTTTTGCCGCAGGCGGTTCCGATTCCGAGGGAAGATCCTCTTCTGAAAAATTATGTTCTCCATGTGTTAGTTTGTTTGTCCGAATTTCTTCTTTTACTCTAGCAGTCAAAGTCTCCAATTTTTGTTTTGATTTTGGATCTGATTCCGGACCAACGACCTTTTGCAGAAAGCTCAGCGACTCTGCCGGACGCTTGGCGAGCATGCAGACTACCGCTATGTCGTAAAGTGCGTCCGAGTTCTTCGGCTCCTTCGAAAGGACCTTTTTGAAATCTCTTATCCCCTCCTCATACCGCTCTACGGCTACGTATGCAATTCCCCTTCCCAAATAAGCATCTATCGACGAAGGATTCAACCTGATAGAGTAAGAATAATCTTCGATACCCTTCTGGGCCTTTCCGTGAAACGTGTACGCATCAGCTCGGAGCAGATATCCGGTCGGGTCCGTAGGTGTCGCGCTTATATATTCACTCAAATCCGATATTGCTTTGTCATAATTGCCCAAGAGATCGTATGCCTGACCTCTCAGTTTGAAAGCTTCCGGAGCGGGATTTCCCCTTATTGACACAGACAGTAACCTTATGGCCCGCAAATAGTCTCCTCGCAACAGATTATCTTTTCCGATAGCCAAATATTCAGAAGCCCGCTCAAGGTTGCGCTGCCTTGCAATACTCTCCTGGTCAAATGACATAGCATCTGCAGGTACAAAAAGAGGTGCCACCACAGCAAGAAAGACTAAGACAGCGGCAACACTTCTGCCACGCGATACAATATTCCACAACTGACAGTCGCCTGACAGGATATGCAAACGAGCAGGCACAGGTATCAAATCATATACGCTTCGCAGAATAGTTTTTGCCATTCTAATCCAATACGCCTTCAGGTGAGACATTTTTCAATACCGCAGTGGCGCCCGCTTCGAGCAAATCTCCTGGGCAAGGATCGTCGTGCTGCAACGAGACTGACCGGGTTTCCAAGACTTTCCGAAAGCCGCAGCTAGTACAGCCTGCACTGCGATCACTTGGCCGGGCCATTGGTGTCATTCATCGACAGACAGTTCGACCTCCTGGTCTTCTCCGGAATTAATCTTAACCTGCCGAGTGAGCTTTCCGGCGGAATCGCGCTTGACCGAAGAAGGCACTACGATTGTGTATTCTCCCGGCGCGAGATCGAGCTTTTGCCCTGGCGGTGTGGTGTAGATTTTCTCTTTGCCCACCACTTCCACGGGTTCCTGTCTTAGGGCATTCAGGACTTGAGCGTAACTCCTCACCGAGGAATCCAGGTCTGCGGACCCATTGATCTTGAGAAATGTCCCGCCACTGTTTTCAGCCAGCTTCATATACGACTTTTGCTTGAACGACGGCATGCCCAGTGCCACGACGTCTATCTCGGGGCTTTCTTTCATCTTCACGAGCTTAACTTCCCGACTCATGTCAATACCAGAACACTCTGTTTGCCCATCGGTCATTATCATTATCCTGGGAACGCGGTTGCCAGTCACAGCAAAGTCATTCCTCAAGGCACGGATAATCGCATTACACGGGCTATTCCGACCGCTGAAATCAATTTGTTCGAGTCTCTGGATCAGCCCAGGTTCAGGCACAGTCATCCAGTCATTTAGAAGACGACTAACCCGTAACGGCAAGTTCCTGTCTCCTCTTTTCAACATAACTTCATTCGAAAAAAAACGGATCGCTATGTCGGAGCCGCGCGGCATTTCAGTTTCAACCGTCCGAACAAAATCAGCAGCCGCAGCGGCCCTGTTGGGGCGCCAGTCGTCCGTCTCAATGGCCATTGTCTCCGAATTGTCCAGCATAACGAGCAACGCCCATTTTGGGGTGACTCCCTTGTAGTTCTTTACAGTGATTGTGAGGCTACCTGGAGCCGGCGGCACGGTCACGCGGGGGACGACTGCTTGCTTCGCTAGGATTTTGCTTGGTTCTGCTCTGGTGACTACGGTTTTAGCCGGAGCCTTATTCTCATGAGGGCTCGATGGAGTGGACTTGGGTCTCATTAATAGGGAAAACAGCGGAATCTTACTCAAATAGGACTGAACATCGTCTCCTGACTGAAGGTTCTCCGGTGCCAGTGCAGGGTGAGTACCAATGAAGCACCCCAAGATGACAATTCCGACCGCCCCGGCCAATCGAAACCAGGTCAATTTCAGATACTCTGTCGGTCGAGCCGCTTGTTTAGCGGGAAAAGGAATTAGTCCTAACAATATAAAGAAGTACCAGCAAATTTGAGGATACAACAGGGTGTCGGTGGTTAGTGAGTGCAAAAAGCTGCCCGCTAAAGGCAACAAGAGCGCAAGCGGATGGAAGAATGTCCCCTCGACCGGTCGAAAACTCGTCCGGACCAGCCTGGTAAAGAGGACGACAATCGTAAATAGGTAGAGGATCAAGAAGGGGAAGCCCAGGTCGACCATGAAGCAGAGGAGAATATTCTCGGAGGTTATGTCCTCTTTGACACACCGAGCCAAACGTTTTGCACTCGTGTCAGGGTGCCATATCCGATAATTCTGAAGATATTTTACACGAGATGACCGTAGCCCGATTCCCAGAAAAGGGTGTTGTGTAGCGACGTGCCACGAGAATGGATACAGCTCCATCCGCAAGTCTTGGTAACGGATACTTGAAAAGCTTTTTTTCGAAACGTGTTCTATGTAATAGGATGTTGAGCAAGACCCCATCAACAACAATACGAGCATCATGGTTACCGTGCGGTATGATTTCACCGGCGCCAGGATGGCCGCCATGAACAAAAGTAGCAGAGAAATGATGACTCCTGAATCTATGAGAGAACCGCAGATGTATAGTACAGCGTAGGCGAACACCAGCAGAGGTACCGCAATTAATGCCGTTATAAGGGGTTTGCGCATCGCCACAAGGCTCAATGGGGCGAAACTAAGAAGAAATATCATGTTTACCAGCGGATGCGGATTCGAGTAAAGAAACTCAAAAACGCTACCTTTGGAGAAAAAACCCCAGCAGCTCAATATAAGCACGCACGCCAAAAGGCCGGCACACATATATGCGAAGAACTTCTGAGCACCGGTGTTCTTTAGAATTATTCTGGAGCACCAGAAGCCGCCCAGTCCGGACGCCACAAGAACGAAGCCGCGAAGTGAGGAACTCCACGGTGTTTCACTTGTCAAGCTGCTGGCAGTGCACAGAATTACCAATCCAAGGGGTATTAGGATTTCAGCCCGACTAAGCCTGGCCCATCTATTCTTTGTCAACAATAAGGTCGAGATCAGTGCCACGGCACAAACGATCCCGGAAAAGACGTTCGTCCTTTCGCCGGGCACGATAACCCAGTAAGGCTGCAAAAGGGCCAACTGGATACAGGCAGCCACGAAGATCAGCCACACAAGCTTTTCCGCAAAAGTCAATTTCGTGATATTTGTAGAATTCGCTGTCACGGCGCAAATGTACAGCAGCGGCCCGGCAAACGCAAGGCCGCACCTCGCCGCGGAGGACGCTGATAATTCTCCTTTCTCTGAATGCTTATCCGTTTGAACGTAGAGGCAATTTGGACCGGACCGCACGTGCCTGTGATTCACGCGAAATTGAAGGCTCTATTCCTTTTCTCCGCGTTCTCAGCGATCTCTGCCGTGAATCCCGATTGCCCGTTGAACGCTTGCCGGTTTAAAGAAAAAAGACTTGACGGCTCGTAGGATTGTTTGTTATTTGAACACAAAGCAACGAACAATAAACTCGGAACATGGAAGACCCAATCCTCGAATATCAAGTCCTCGATGCCGTTCATGAGAATGAAGGGCATATTACGCAGAGGCACATATCGCAGCAAACCGGCCGCAGCGTGGCTTCCGTCAACTTCGCGTTGCGGCTTCTGGCTGTGAAAGGGTATATAAAGATTTCCGGAGCCAACCCTCGTAATCTGCGATATAACCTCACCCCAACGGGCATTTTGCAGAAATCTATTCTCGCTTACAATTTTGTCAGGAGGCAAAGCGCTCTTTATGAAGAGGTCCGCAAGAATGTCTTGACTATGCTCAAAGGGTTGGCCGAGGAGGGGATCCGGAAGCTGAGCGTGTACGGCTGGACTCCTTTTACGGAAGCGGCCATGCTGTACCTTGTCTCTGAAGGCATACAGGTCACCGCGGTATACGTGGACGCACTTGACGGAAAGAGGCCGTATTTCAATAGGATTCCCGTCCGGCTCATTTCCGAGTTCGATGACGATTGCGAAGCATTGGTGCTCATGGGGCCTTTGCCCGCTGAGTTTGATGAGCGAATCAGTACTAGAAGATTGATCTGCTACCCGGTTTGTTAAAACTGGGCGACTAAATACGCTGACACAAAATCCAGTATATCTGAAAACTGCTGTTATGTTAAAGAGATGGCAGTTTTTTTAGAGGGCGAAGCTTGTACTAAAGCATCCTCGAAAAACGTGCCGATGCATGCTGAGTAAAATCCGTTCGACCTCGGGCAACAGCTTGCTAAGTCACGCCGAAGTGCGGAGGCAAATTCCCCTAGGCAAGGGATACGCACCATGACGGAACTACACGAAACATCTAAGCAGCCTGGGGCATCAGATCGGCCACGATCATCGGGACCTCTGCGTTTTGACGCAATCCTCGAACACGTCGATAAACTTTCAATTGAAGATCAGGACGCGCTTAAGGATGTGATCAAACGGCGTCGCGCTGAGCTTAGAAGAGAGGCAATCGCGGAAAATGTCAGAAAGTCCCGAGAAGAATTCGCCGCGGGGCTCGTAAACCATGGCACGGTGGATGAACTGATGGAAGAGTTCGGACGTTGACAGGGTAGTGTTGGTCCCAATGTCGCTGATCCGCAAAAATATCGCTGCCAACTATGCAGGGTCCTTCTGGACCGCTGTGATGAGCGTCATTTTCATACCCCTGTACATCAAATTCATGGGTATAGAGTCCTTCGCATTAGTGGGCGTGTTCGTGTCCATGCGTGCAGCGTTCAATATCTTTGACATCGGGCTGAGCGCGAGCATGACGCGGGAAATGGCACGCCTTTCAGCCGTTGATCCGACAGGTCATGAGAGACGCGATCTCGCCCGTACGCTTGAGATTATCTACTGGATCGTGGCGCTCTTGCTTGGCCTGATAGTGGTCGTCCTTGCCGGTCCCATCGCCGACTACTGGGTGAAGCCCGAGCATCTCGATCCTTCCGTAGTGAAACAGGCTATCATGATCACCGGCGCGGTTGTTGCGCTACAATGGCCGGTATCGTTTTATTCCGGCGGCCTGCGAGGGCTCGACTGCCAGGTGACGCTCAACGTCATTACGTGTGCAGGCTCAACCCTGCGGGGGTTAGGCTCCGTGGCGGTGCTATGGTTGATCTCGCCTACAATACAGGCCTATTTCTTATTTCAGATTGCAGCCAGCGCTGTGCATACATTTTGTCTTGCCGGGGCTTTTTGGTTGTCGCTCCCGGGGCGAAATACGCCAGCCGGATTTTCTCTCGCCCATTTGAAGCGAATTTGGCGGTTTTCTGCCGGCATGACGGGCATTAGCGTGACGGGCATGTTGCTAACGCAAACCGACAAAATAATCTTGAGTCGGATGCTTCCCCTGAAGCTATTCGGCTATTACACCCTAGCATGGACAGTCAGCGCGACCCTGCTAAGGATTATCGACCCAGTAGACGCGGGAGTCTATCCTACGCTGACCCGACTCGCAGCCCAGAGGAATGAACGTGAGCTGAGCGACATGTATCACAAGAGCACTCAGATGGAGGTTGTGCTGCTTGTGCCGGCCGCACTCGCATTGATTTTTTTCGGACAGTCCATTCTCTCCGTATGGTCCGGAAATGCTGAACTGGCACAAAGAACCGCGCTCATTTTGAGCATTCTTGCTATCGGCACATGCCTCAACGGCCTCGTTCACATCCCATATTTAACGCAGCTTGCTTACGGTTGGACCTCACTGGCTTTCTATCAGCAAATCGTCTCGGTCATCGTGCTCATCCCTCTCATGGTGATGCTCACGCACGCGTATCAGGGAACCGGCGCCGCATATGTTTGGGTGATTTTCAATGCTGGATACTTGCTGGCAGCTATTCAAGTCATGCATAAGCGGATTCTTCCGGGTGCGAAACGGGAATGGTATGTTTATGACGTCGGGATCCCTACCGCGGGAGCGCTAGTTGTTGCATTTGCCGGCTGGATGATCATGCCGCCGCACTTGGGTACGCTTTCGTTGGTTCTTTACCTTGGTGTGGTAAGTGGTTTGTGCCTTGTAGCAGCCGTTTGTGCTGCACCGATGGCAAGAGTGTCATTCTTGAAGGCGGGGAAGTCGCTTTTTAGCAGATTGGTCCTCCGTGGTAAATGGCCCCCCCCTCCCTGCACTACGGCAGGCCCAATGCAAGTTAAGCACGTCAGCAAAGATTATCCGCAGAGTTAGAATTCTCGGCTGACATCTATCATACGCTATTGTAGTTGGCGAGGAAGGAGTTTCATATGTCTCCTAAAATAGATCTCGGTTGGATGTTTCGGAGATTGCTAGTGGTCTGTCCCATAAATAGTTAGGCATATTTATGGGTATGTGGTATGAAGCCGGCAATTCATTTGAGGGTGAAGGGGTGGCTGCTTCAATATCGCTATTTCTTGGTGATCATGATCGGGAGGAGTTGGAAGTGCTCCTTCGATCAGGGCGAACCGAACAACGGCTTGTCAGACGCATTGGTATTGTGTTGACGTTTGCAGAAGGCTTTAGTGTGAAAGGGGTGGCTCGACGATGCGGGTGCAATATGGAGACTGCCAGATTGTGGCGGGATCGTTGGGTTCAAGGTGGATTAAAGGGGCTCTCCGATGCTCCGGGGCGGGGCCGCAAACCCAAGTATATTAGAGAGGAGGAGGCGAAGATCATTGCGGCTACGCTGGAAGCACCGGAAGATGAAACCCACTGGAGCGCCGGAAGGCTTGCCAAGAAGGTTAAGGCAAGTAAATCGACCGTTCAACGAATCTGGGATCGCAATTCGCTTCAGCCCCATCTTCAGAAGACTTTTAAGTATAGCAACGATCCTCAACTGGTTGAGAAAGTAGTAGGTGTGGCGGGACTTTATTTAAATCCGCCTGAAAAAGCTCTGGTCTTGTCCATTGATGAGAAGAGCCAGATGCAAGCACTCAACAGGACGCAGCCGCTTCTCCCACTGAAGCTTGGCCATCCTGAGTGCCGTACTCACGATTACGAACGAAACGGAACAACCACACTCTTTGCGGCGCTCAACGTTGCCACGGGCGAAGTAGTGGGGAAATGCAAGAAAGCTCACAAGCACCAAGATTTCCTCCATTTTCTCAGGATCATCTGAACAAGCAACTTGCAATCGAAAGTCCCGGTCAACCGCCCCAGATTATTAGGCATTGCTGTCTAATCTAAAGGTAGATTATGAACTTAAACACATTCGTATATGAAAAGTGCATTCAATCTATTCAATCTAGGAATCCCCTCCCTAAGTATTTTTGGTTTTTGTTAAGAAAACTGCTAATCAAACTTTTTAACGACCCGGTGTGCCGGATGTCATTACATGGACGATATCTAGAGTTCCCGCTGTCTCATGCCATGCCAATGTATCTGGTACAGTTCCCGTTCTATGATCGACTCCCTGGAAGACTAGGAGAATATGTACGGCATAAATACGGGTATGTAAAATGCATCGATGTCGGTGCAAACATTGGTGACACAATCGCATCATTTTATCAAGAAGGTGCAGATCAAGACAAGTTTTTGGCTATCGAGCCTAACAAGAAGTTTCTGAAATATTTATATCGTAACTGGAACCATACGGGTAATGTCACAATTCTA
Source organism: uncultured delta proteobacterium (assembly GCA_963789265.1). Classification (GTDB taxonomy): domain Bacteria; phylum Desulfobacterota; class Desulfomonilia; order Desulfomonilales; family Desulfomonilaceae; genus CAWBBA01. The sequence goes on from CAWBKB010000003.1 coordinate 1,030,272, forward strand.
CCTGTTGTTTGTGGGGCTAAAAGCTTAAAGAGAAGTTATACGGAAGTGGAAATGCAGGGCACTGCGTCATTTGTGTGTGATGAAAATGGTGAGGCTATAGAAACTGAGTCTCTTGGTGATATAGTAAAGGGCAAACTAGAGTTTACCGATGTCAACATTCTGAAGATCGATACTGACGGGTATGATTTTGAGGTTATTGCTGGAGCTAGCAAAGTTATAGAGAAGAATATGCCCGTTGTATTGTTTGAATGTGCGGAGTTGTCTAATCCTAATTATGTGGAAAATTGTTTGGAGACGCTAAAGTTTTTCAAGTCCATAGGATATGAGTCTTTTTTATTCTATGACAATTTTGGAAATTTGATGGGTAGATGCTCATTATCCGATTTGTCGCACTTTCGCTATTTGTTATTTTATCAGTTGACCAGCAGATTCCGTTATTTCGACATTCTGTTAATGAGAAGCGAAGATCTTGCGCCTTTTTTCGTAAGTGAGAGTTCTTACTTTATTGACAAGATGCCTGACAAATCGTTGCAACGGACGGCAGCAGTAGCCATAGGAGGGGTTGAACCATGAAGAAAAAAGGTGTCAAGGAAAAACTGACACCAATCTCATTCTATGGCTTAGATACAAGAGACGTAATTCGAGCTATTATGCAAGTTAGACCTGAACGGCTGAAAGAATTGGAAGAACAAGAGCGGCTAGAGAGTGTTAAAAACGCCAGAAGGAAGATAGATTTAGAGGGTAGTATGAGTGATTGACGCACTCACGGAACTACCCCCTAAAACGGTTAAGAGTTAGAATGTGCTATGAGCAAAAACAACTCTAACCATACCCAAATGTCCAGGAGCCTGTCGCGCAACAGAATACTCGTGCTACGCGGACATGCTTTTTGGCACATATTGGGCCGCGGCGCTCAATTCGTACTTCGCGATATCGCGCGGTTATCACGCTGCCTCGCGTGGTCTGAACACCGAGAACCGTGGATCGTGGCACGATTCTGTATCCTTTGCCAGTTATGCGACAGGCTCCTAGGGTATATCGCTGCGACTTTGCAAAGCGAGGGCTACGATGCGAACTTGGAGGTTGACTCTTGCGGCAACCCTTGCCCACGATATGAATTTCACGAGAGATATGAAGCTGGGCTCAAGAATGTTTAACACCCCATCTGGCTTGAAGCAGAGAGCGTGATCCGAGAATCAAAGCTTGAGGGCGCGTTGGTCATGATCGTGCAAGGCCGATTCACATTTGATACCCATGCGCTTTCAAAGGAGTGGTAATTCGTCACCCCATTCGGTGCAGTTTCGGGCAGATCTCCTGCGCTACGGACGCCATAACCTGACTGCGCTCCGGAGAATCGCCCGAAATGGCGATCAGACATGTCACATATTAGACGGGCATCGGTATGATGCAGTGTGCTCGATATCCAGCGCAGCCAAGTCGAGGCTGCGACACTTTAAGCCAATCAATCAATCGTCGGACGTTTTCATGACCAGAACTATCCAAATGATCAAAGGTTTGAAGAGAGCCGCGAAAAGAATGCTCAACGTGCGCGATGTTGCTCTCCGCACGGAAATAGCTATCGATGATCTAAAAATCCTGACAGCAAGAAGTTTGATCGACAGGATAAAATCGTACGGAATTTACGAAAGCATCCAGGACGCTGAATTCAAGGTCTTCTCTCAATTCGGTGATGACGGGATCATTCAGTACCTCATATACAACGTTGAGATAGGTCATCGAAACTTCGTGGAATTTGGCATCGAAGACTATACTGAATCCAACACGAGATTCCTGCTCATGAATGATAACTGGAGCGGACTCGTGATGGACGGAAACAAATCGAATATCGATCGGGTGAGACATGATGAAATGTACTGGAAATACGACCTCATCGCGATGGAAGCTTTCGTGACCCGAGAAAACATAAATGAGTGTCTGGTGAAGAACAATTTCACGAATGAAATAGGTATACTGAGTATTGATGTTGATGGCAATGATTATTGGATATGGGAATCAATTCACGTTATAGATCCTGTCATCGTAATAGTCGAGTATAATAGTGTCTTCGGCTACGATCACGCAATCACAATACCGTACGATCCAAATTTTATAAGGTCCGATGCCCACCGGTCTAACCTTTATTGGGGGGCCTCGCTCAGGGCAATCTGTTTACTTGCTGACAGGAAGGGATATTACTTTGTGGGCTCAAACAGCGCCGGAAACAATGCCTATTTCGTCAAGAAGGATAAAGCAGGCAACCTCAGAACTTTCGATGCCAGAACGGGATACGTGAAGTCGAAATTCAGAGAATCTCGGGATTCGCATGGAAGACTCACTTTCCTGGCTTTTGAAGATCGCTTGAAAGAAATCCGAGACAAGCAGGTCTATGATGTGGAAACAGGTATCATTGCACCAATACGTGACCTGCAAAAAAAAGTCTGATCGCTAATTCGATGCAGCAAGTGGGTTTTATCCACGGCTGCATTCGCAGAGCTTGAGCATTGATAGCCAATCAATCACAAAAGTTCCCCTACCCGGAATTGCCCTTATGGGAGCGAGATTTCTCGCACGAGGCGGGGTGGTTAAGTGATAGAAGATACACTTGAAGGCTTGGTCCTTGTTTTTAATAAATTCGGCCAGTTTGGTGATTTTATGGGAGTTTTATCAACATGCAAGTTCTATTAATCGCTCCACCTCTGAATAGATTTGGAGGCCGAGACTGGAATACATTTCATTTGGGCTTGGGATATCTGGCTGCCGTACTTCGTAATGAGGGACATCGGGTATTGATATACGATGCAAACGTCAATAGCGACTCCGGCGCGTCCGCTTGCTCACCGAACCGGTTGCGTGAGAGATTTGAGGCCGGACTAAGAGATGACGAACATCCTGTATGGAAGGAAGCTAAGGCCGTGATACGAGACACTAGGCCAGACGTGGTAGGCATAACTTGCAGGGTGCCCGACATGATGGCCGCCACCAAAATCGCCCAAATCGTTAAATCTATTGACGAGAAATGCGTCACTGTCATGGGGGGACCGGCCGCAACGACATGTACAGATCTCATCCTTCAGGAATCTTGTGTGGATTTTGTTGTGCGTGGCGAGGGTGAGATTACCATGGTGGAGCTGTTACGCCTTTTGGCAGTCACTCGACCAGATTTTTCCAAGGTCGATGGTCTGTCCTTCCGAGGCCAAGATGGCGCAATCCATAATAGGAGCCGAGCTCTGATTCGAAACATAGATACTTTGCCGTTTCCGGCCCGTGATTTGCTGATGTTCGCGGACCGCCTTACAAAAAAGACGCGCCTTAGCCTCATGGGTCACTTAATTACATCTCGCGGCTGCCCGTACTTATGCACGTACTGCGCCAATCATGCGGTATGGGGAACGCGGCGCGTTCGTATGCGGTCCCCCGATTCAGTAGTGGCCGAAGTCTTGCACTTGCGTGACGTCTATGGAGTCAAGCGCGTAATCTTCTGGGACGACCACTTGACAACCAGGAGAGACAGGGTTGTGACGTTCTGTAATCTGTTGATAGAGAAAAAAGCTAACGTTCAATGGCTGAGTTTCGTGAGAGCAGACACCATTGACGCGGAACTTCTCCAATTGATGAAAAGAGCGGGTTGTTATGAACTCCAGATGGGTGTCGAATCGGGGAGCGAACGAATACTCAAAAAGATTAGAAAGGGCGTGACACTGGATCAAATCAGGAAGACGGCCAAACTGCTACGAGAAAGCGGGCTACGCTGGCATGCGTTCCTGATGATAGGGTTTCCCGGTGAGACTTTGGTCGAGATGGAGGCAACGATGCAACTGCTATCCGAACTTTACCCCGATTCCGCTGAGCTAAGCGTTGTATCGCCTTATCCGGGAACAGAACTTTTTGAAAATGCCATTCGAGAGGGGCAGTTGGACCCAAGTGGATGGCAGGCCGCGGATACATGCAGGCCCGAATCTGTTCTTGTTGACACTATGTCGCGGGATGCCTTTCGGGATTTGGCACTTAGATACATGAAAGAATGCGACGCGTTCAACGCGAGCAGGACTCCCTGGCATAGGCGTGCGGCACGAGCAGTCAGGAAACGAATTCACCGAACATGGGGTCAGATGGGCCGATAAAATCATGAACGTAAGAGAATTTGTCAAATTGGTTACTCCGCCGTTGGCTATCAAATTGGCCAAGCGTTTTCTGTCCCGGTTGTTGTGGCCAAAGGAATGGGAATACGTTCCTGAAGGTTGGGCCTACACGCGGAGTCATACCGGTGTCAAAGGGTGGGCTGCCACGGATGTGTTGAAGCTTTACCGCCAGAAATGGCCGACGTTTGTGCAAATGGTCGAAGGAGCAAATCTTCTCGGGTTCTCCCACGAATCTGATCTCACGAGCTGCACTGATGTGATTCAGCACAATACGATAATGGTCTTTGCCTATTCCATTGCTCTGGCCGCGCATGGTCTCAGCTCCATGTCCGTACTGGACTGGGGTGGAGGTATTGGTCACTATTACGTCTTGGCTCGTTCCTTAATACAGAACGTTGAGATAGATTATCATTGTAGAGACTTGTCGCTGTTTGCTGATTACGGAAGAGAGCTTTTCCCCACACAGCATTTCTATGTGGACGAATCGTGTTTCGATCGTACCTACGACTTCGTATTGACCAGCAGCTCTCTACAGTATGCTGAGCATTGGGAAGATGTATTGGGAGATCTGAGCCGTGTAACGAATGGTTACATTCTAGTTACGCGTCTTCCTATAATTAACGATGGTAAGTCTTTTGTTTATGTGCAGCGCCCTTATGCGCACGGGTACAACACTGAATACTTAGGCTGGTGTATCGCGCGGCAATCTCTTTTGAATCAAGCCTTCGAATCCAAGCTCACTCTCGTGCGAGAATTCATAATTGGAGAGAGTGCCCACATCTCAAACGCTCCCGGCCAATGCGAATTTAGGGGTTACCTGTTTCGATCTATGAAAAGAGGGGATCTTCGCTGAACTGTGTTTGTACTATTAAAGAATCGAGCGGAAGTCTCGATGTACCACAGTCCAGTAACCGTGGGAGAGCGTCTCAATGAATGTGGGTGTAGTCGTATCTGACCAAGCCCCGGAAGATGGTGGCGGTTACGTTTTCGAACTTGAGATTCTGCAGTCCCTTATGGAGGGTGCTCATGAGAGCACCCACATTTTCAAGGTATTTTGCCAAGCAAACTGGCTCAAGATCATTCAGCAATTGCCCAATTGCGCTCAAATGGAAGTTACGTCCTACGTCAGCCGCGACCGGCGCGTAATTCTGGAAAAGGCCCTCACAGGCATAAGTTGGAGGTTTGGCAGTCTTTATCACAAAATGTGGGCGAGAGGCGGTCTTGAAATGGCGGCCCGTGGAAGCGGTATGGATTTCATATGGCTTCTTGGTACAGACGTATCCCGACCTTGATCTGCCATACATGACAGTCGTATGGGATTTGCAGCACAGGCTGCAACCCTGGTTTCCCGAACTGAGTTCTCGAGGGGAGTGGGAGGCCAGAGAAGCCCGCTATTCCACTTTTCTGCGGAAAGCCACAAAGATTATTGCAGGTACGGAGGCGGGACGAAATGAGATTCAAATGTTTTACCAGGTGCCGATCGAACGTATAGAAATATTACCCCACCCGACCCCGGGATTTTGCCTGAAAGGTCCCGAAAGTGACCCGAAAGACGTGCTTGCCAAGTACAAGATCCCGGAAAGATATTTATTCTATCCTGCCCAATTTTGGTCCCACAAGAATCACGCGAACCTTCTACTTGCCATAAGGCAACTGCTGGACCGACACGGCCGGGTTATGCCTGCGGTCTTCGTGGGATCCGACAAAGGTAATCTTGAGCACATTAGAAAACTGACAGCCGAACTGGGCTTAACCGGTCAAGTTCATTTTCTCGGCTTTGTGTCTCAAGCCGATTTGATTTCACTTTATAGGAATGCCTTTGCATTGACCTACGTGTCGTTCTGTGGCCCGGAGAACTTACCCCCTCTCGAGGCTATTGCTCTTGGTTGTCCCGTTGTGGCATCAAAAGTGTCCGGTGCCGCGGAACAACTTGGCGAAGCTGCCTTATTGGTAGACCCATCAAATCCTGAAGAAATCGCCAATGCCATTAAGGTGCTACTGGATGATCCAAGCCTGGTGCGCACAATGGTGGAGAGAGGCCGTCAGCGGGCTTTGAGATGGACGGGCCGCGACTTTGTTCATGGGATCTTTAAGATCCTTGACGATTTTGAGCCAATAAGACGGTGCTTTCCCTCATGATGGAGAAATTTCCTTGCAACTGTGCCGTAGTAGAGGCTTGCGTCGCGTCTAAATTGCAAGGAGGTGAATCCTCCCTGCCCAAAAAGTGCGAGGAGTCTATCCGTGCTAATTTCACGTAGCCACAAGTTTATCTTCATACACGTACACAAAAATGCAGGCACGAGCATCCAGAGTGCATTGATGCCGTTCGCGGCAAGCAAGCTGCAGATTTTATTGAGCCGAGCGCTGAGGAGATTTGGTGTTAGAATTTACCCTTGGCCTTTTGCCGACCATGTGACGGCATCTGATATAATTTCTAAAATGGGGAAAGAGAATTTCGAAACTTACTTTTCATTTGCAGTAGTGCGAAATCCTTGGGACTGGCAAGCATCGTTATATACTTTCATCCTAAAAGAAATCAATCACTTCGAGCACCGCCATGTCAAAGGGTTCCGGGATTTTGACGAGAACATCGAATGGCGTTGCTCGCAGGAAGTAGACTGTCAGAAAGACTTTATCTTCGATCAAAATGGAGCACAGCTAGTCGATTTTGTGGTCCGGTTCGAGAATTTGGAAGCAGACTTTCAATACATTTGTACTCGTCTGGGCATTTCCGCCACTTTGCCGAGGCTGAATGTTTCCAAGACCAGGCCATACCAAGAATTCTATAGCGAGAAAAGCGCTGCGCTAGTGAGAGAGACATTTGCGCCTGACATCGAGCTTTTCGGCTACGAGTTCGGGAAACCCTGAAAAATTGTCAACTCTGTGACGACCTATGAAGAAAAAGCTCATTTTTGTCGGGACATCCGGGTGGACTTATGATGATTGGTCAGGGCGGTTCTATCCGGAAAAAGTGAAAGGTTCTGAGAGGCTTTCCTACTACGCGAGCCAGTTCGACACTGTGGAAGTAAATGCTACCTTTTACCGACTGCCTTCCCAGGCGATGATCTCAGCTTGGAATAAGCGGCTTCAAGAAGGTTTTCACCTTGTGGTCAAGGGCTCTCGCTTAATAACGCGCATGAAAAAGCTGGGAGATTGCGAGGAACAGGTTCATTTTCTCGGCTTCGTGTCTCGAGCCGATTTGATTTCACTTTATAGGAATGCCTTTGCATTGACCTACGTGTCGTTCTGTGGCCCGGAGAACTTACCCCCTCTCGAGGTTTTTGCTCTTGGTTGTCCTGTTGTGGCATCAAAAGTGTCCGGTGCCGCGGAACAACTTGGCGAAGCTGCCATATTGGTAGACCCATCAAATCCTGAAGAAATCGCCAATGCCATTAAGGTGCTACTGGATGATCCAAGCCTGGTGCGCACAATGGTGGAGAGAGGCCGTCAGCGGGCTTTGAGATGGACGGGCCGCGACTTTGTTCATGGGGTCTTTAAGATCCTTGACGATCTTGATCAATGCGGCGAATGCGATTGTGGACTCATACTTCTTGTCGGAGAGAGGGAACGCGGCAGGCCTTTGACTGCGCAGCAGCAATTCGGAAGAGTCACCCGATCAAGATTGCGGGGATAAATAGAGAAAAGCTTTTTATTGGCACAGGAGGTCGCCAAATGCATACGGTTTGGAATGGAAGACTCAAATCCCTGATGAAGAAATACGGGATTCCCACCAAGACGCTTCGGAGCCTTTTCGGGAAACCGTTCGCATCAGGCAAGGTACGCGCTCACGGGATAAACCGGAATACAGATATGGATCCTTCAAGAACCCAATCGCTGCCAAGGAATTTTTTCGACAAGATCGAAACGCCAACTGACATGTCGAGGCAATCCTGTTTCTTGTTCTCCTTGCCGAAGGCGGGTAGCGTTCTTCTGAATAATATCTTCGGCAAGCTCAGCGCGGAAGTCGGGCTCTCGTGGGTGGATCTACCAGGGTATTGTTTTCAAAATGGTATTTTGCCGAAGAAGCTCGGGGAAGACGTCGCGAACATATTTCGGCCACGAGGTTATTGTTATGGAGGTTTTCGCTGTTTTGCGGAGGAGTATGTGATTAGTGACCTTGATAAATGTAAAAGTATTTTATTGGTCCGCGATCCACGCGACATCCTTGTATCAGATTACTTTTCTATGCGATCGAGCCATCCACCGCCAGGCGGAAACGGCGCTCTGAAAAAGATGTTCGACGAAATTAGGGTTGCGGCATTAGAAATGGATATTGATCAATATGTGATTTCGATGTCATCCGAATACCTACATCGTTTTGAGAGCTACAGGCACGGATTGAAGGACAGAGTGCCCTACAAGCTTTACAGGTACGAGGATGTGATCTTTGAAAAAAGAAGATGGATTGCGTCAATGATGGAGTATTTGGGTTGGGAAATTTCTCCTAAGATACTGAACAGAGTCGCCTCTGAGTTCGATGCCATTCCCAGAACCGAGGACGAAACTAGACACATTCGCCAAGTAACCCCCGGAGATCATAAGCGCAAATTGAGACCAGGAACTATCTCCGACCTCAACAAAATGTTCAGTGAAATAATGCAAGAATTCGGGTATCCACCATAACAACTCGGTCCATGCTTCATACCTTAAATTCCTGGGCGCTCTGAGGAATTGACCCTTCTGTGCTCTTATCAATTGACCCGTTTAGTGAGCGGATGATTCTGGGTTCATTTTGATTTGGATGTTTGTTTCTTGGAGGGGTTGTTTTCGGTTTCTTGAGATTCAGTTTGAGCGGGGACTCGTAGGGATGGTCCGGATATGCGGATGGTGGTGCAGTGGTGGTTGAGGCGATCCAGCAGAGCGTCCACCAGTGGCTTGCGCTTGAACAGGTCGTACCATTGGGGGTAATCGAGGTTCGTCGTGATGATGGTAGATTTTGCCCCTGACATCGAGCTTTTCGGCTACGAGTTCGGGAAGCCCTGAAGAAATTGTCAACTCGGTGACGACCCATGAAGAAAAGGCTCATTTTCGTCGGGACTTCCGGCTGGACTTATGATGATTGGTCAGGGCGGTTCTATCCGGAAAAAGTGAAAGGTTCCGAGAGGCTTTCCTATTACGCGACCCAATTCGACACTGTGGAGGTAAATGCCACCTTTTACCGACTGCCTTCCCAGGCGATGATCTCAGCTTGGAATAAGCGGCTTGAAGAAGGTTTTCACCTTGTGGTCAAGGGGTCTCGCTTAATAACGCACATGAAAAAACTGGAAGATTGCGAGGTACCTCTCCAGACGTTTTGGGATCGCATCAATCAACTGGCCCGGTTAAAGGTGATTTTGTGGCAACTCCCTCCTTCGCTCCACAAAGATACGGAACGTCTCGAACGATTTCTCTCTTTGCTCCCTGAAAATGTTCGGCATGCCGTGGAATTCCGCCATAAGAGTTGGTGGGATGAGGAGACGACTGCCATTCTGTCCGGGCATGGCGTGGCGTTTGTAGCTGTGAGCCACCTGACGTTACCCGACACCGTGTACTGCACCGCAGATTTTCTGTACGTCAGATTTCACGGTACTGGCCGAGAAACCTATCGCTACGATTACCCAGATGAAGAACTGGCGGGATGGACGGCCAACCTCAAGCCTCACCTGAAAAAGAGTACCTGGTACGCTTTCTTCAATAACGACTACGAGGGAAATGCTCCTCGAAACGCGATGACTCTGCGGAAGATGCTCTTCGATGCCGGTTTTGAGTAGAAGAGGCTGTCATCTAAATCAGATCGGTAGGACAGTCCCGCGCCTCGCGGGACAGCCTGTCGCTAATGACGGGCAAGATGCCCGTCGCCACTGCAAGATGCCCGTCGCCACTGCAAGATGCCCGTCGCCACCAAGTCATCTTCTTTTTCTGTCATTACTTTCAAAAGTCCTCTATGAGATTTGCGATATCCCGATACGAACAATCACTCCTCATCTGTCTGCTCTTACCGCCTCCCTCCTCTAGCCTGATCCCTGCGAAAATGCTCGGATCCGAACCTGAATGAAGCGAGATCCGAAATCAATGGAAATAAGGAGCCTTCTTATCACGTGCGTTTGTGACCGTCAGTGATAAACACCTGTTTCTTGGGTAACTTGTCTACAATTCTCTTCGGCAAATGGAAGTTGGTCTCCAAGAGATATGCCGGATGCGCGGCGAGAACTGTGCTCAAGCTTATTTCCTGGTACTCCCCGCTGTTGAAGACAATGATAAGCTCTGCGGGCTTATCACCAATATTTTCGAGAGAGTGTCCGTAGCCCATAGGAGCAAATCCTATGTCGCCCGCGGCCAACTCTTCATTCTTTGCTAAGCCGTGGGACGCAAAGACAGTGAGACGGATCTTACCCGAAAGAATGTATTGCCACTCATCTGCGTTGGGGTGCCAGTGCAGTTCACGGAGCGCTCCCCGATCGAGCTTTAGCAATACCCCTGTCATGGTTGTTGAAATGGGGAATTGGCTCGACGAAGCCATGCGAACCTCTCCATCGGGGTATTGCCTGAACGGCTTTTGAGAACCAAGCGCATACTTGTGAGTCAGAGGTGGAGCGAGCACTGTTTCGGGTCCTGAAATGGGAGTGACCGGCAGAGCGGGCGGCACCTGCCCCTGGGTTATGTAAACCTCTTTATTAGGGAGATCCCTCAGGTCCGAAGCCGGTAGTAGAAGATTCTTAGCCACTATCTCTTTCGGTGTCTGGGCAAGCCAGTCCGTGAAGCTGAACGTAGCGAATTCCGAGAAGTACCCGTTGTCAAAGACAAGCAGGAATTTGGTTCCAGTTGGCCCAAGTCCTTCAATTGAATGCGCGTGCCCACGCGGAAAATACCAGACGTCTCCGGGCCCGAAGTCCACAACCTCTATTCGGCCTTGTGGGTCCAGTATAGTAGTTCTGGCGTGACCTTCGATTACATACGCCCATTCAGCCGCGTTGGCGTGCCAGTGCAGTTCGCGAAGACCACCCGGAGTCAATGTCATCAGTACACCTGCAATGTTTTTCGATACGGGAAACTCCCTCGCGCTAACCTCTCGCGCGGTGCCACCCGGGAGTTTCTCGCGCGGGCTGTTTTACCAGTGAAATTCGGAAGTCGGGCAAAGTCGTCTCTTCCTTCCGATTCTTCTCGGCGTTCCGGGACGGAGTTGCTTCTCCATTGGACGACAATATCAAAGGAGATGCCAACACCCCTCCTGCAACCAATGGTAATCCTGTAAGAAATCGTCGCCGACCGATTGAGTGCTCTGCTGGACCAGTATCCTCGCTCGGTCGGTCTTCTCTTCTTTTTTTCCTATCTTTTACATCTTCATTCATGATCGCATCCTTTCTTCGGCTTGCGGTGGCCGTCTCAATTATTTGGCGGCGCCTGCTTTTTACAGAATGTTGCCCTAAACAATTTTGTAAGATTGGATGCGCGCGTATAGCTAAGGATTCCACGGGATGCAACCGTTCACCCTGCAAGCAAGATTCACGGCAGAGTGCGCAGAGAATAAAGGATGGCTTATATTAGTGCGCCGTAAAATAGTGACAATCCTAGACAGGATATGGTGGGGCATCCCGCGCGGAGCGCGGGATCGCCCCGGACTCCGATCCGGGGTCCAGTCTGGATGCCCGCGTACGCGGGCATGACGACAGACAAGATGCCCGTCGCCAGCAATTCATTCTTTTCCGTGATTACATTTAGAATCACACTATGCCCTTGGGTCAACTGACAAAGCCCGCTCGATTTCTTTGCCCACCTCAGCGGCAACTCCATCAAAGGGTGTGCGTCTCACCCGATGAGGCAATGCCAACTCTGCTGCGGCCAAGACATCCTGAGAAATTACCTTGTCTCGGCCTTGGTACGCCGCAATTGCCCTTGCCGTTTTTAGAGTCACGATATCGGCTCTGTGCCCGTCTACGCCGAGCTTCAAACATGCGGATGCAATCTGTTCCAGTGTTGACTTCTCCACCACCACGTCGGCGCACCGCACTACGGCAGTTTGGATGCGCTCCGACACCTTTGCGGATTCCACCGACCAGTCCCGGGAAAATCGCACAGGATCCTTGTCAAATTGGAGCCGGCGCCTCATGATCTCCACCCGCGAACCTGCATCGCGAATTCCTTCGATGTTCACGCACAGGCCGAATCGGTCTAATAGCTGCGGCCTCAGCTCGCCTTCTTCAGGGTTCATAGTTCCGACGAGAGTGAAACGAGCTGGATGAGCGAATGATACCCCCTCTCGCTCCACAGTATTCACGCCCATAGCTGCTGAATCCAGCAGCACATCCACCAGATGGTCGTCGAGCAGGTTCACTTCATCCACGTATAGAATACCCCGGTGAGCCTGAGCCAGGATTCCCGGTTCGAACTTCTTTTGCCCCGTCTTCAGCGCATGCTCCAGGTTCAGCGTCCCTACGAGCCTGTCCTCGGTTGCTCCCAACGGCAACTCGACTACCCGGATTTTGCGCTCTTTGACTGCCGGCAAATCCGCTGCCGAATTGCCGTCACAGCACGCACTGTCCATGCAATAACCGCACACGGTGTGAATGTCTCGAACCGGCAATTGAAAGGGACAGTCTTCGACGACGGCAATTGCTGGAAGGATGTCCGCAATACCGCGCGCGGCAGTAGATTTTGCCGTACCTTTTTCTCCTCTAACGAGCAATCCACCTATTGTAGGATCGACAATATTCAGTATAAGAGCCAGCTTCACCTGCTCTTGGCCCACAATTGCAGTGAACGGGTACAAAGGTTGAGTCCACATCAAACACCACTCCTCACGATCTCCAGCAGTATGTCCGCTCTGAGGTCTTTGATTCTGAAGTAGTCTGCGTGCAGGACTTCCGCAAGCCTTGCCGAAAATCCGTATCGAAAGCCACCGTCACCTTCGGCGTCAACTACAATGGATTTGATGCGCTTCTGGGAGGCAAACTCTTTCGCGGCGTTGAGCGCCTCCCAGAACGGGTCCCCTTTTCCCATGCTTTCATTGGCCTTTCCATCGGTGATCATGATTAAGATCGACCGACACGCAGGATCTTTGAGCAGAACCTGGCGCAACACTTCTCGGCCCTTACGAAGGCCCGCTGCCAGTGGTGTTTTGCCTCCCACCGGGAGTTTCTTTCAACAGCTTTCCGGCCCGATAGATTGAGGATGTAGGAGGCAGGTTCACAACGGCCTCTTGCTTCCGAAACGACACCATTGCCACGCGATCCCGCTTCTGATAGGCATCCTTCAGCAGCGACATAATCGCGCCTTTGGACGCTACCATGCGGCCTCTGGCGCCCATCGATCCACTGGCATCCACAATGAAAAGCAGGAAGTTGCCTGTTCGCGTTTCTCGAAGCTTTTCCCGGATGTCCTCAACCCTGATCTCCACAAAGAGGTCGCTTTCAGCCTTTCTTCCCAACTGATGGGGCGCTGCTGCCCGAATTGTTGCATCCAGTGCAATATCATTGTTATATCTCTGCGCAGTACTTCTGACGTACTTGCCTCTCTTGCATCTAGTCCGCGTCCGAGATCGCCTGCCCGATCCATTCCGGAAAAGTTTGTCACGACGGTGGCCAATCTCCTTCACCTCGAACGTCGGCCCAATGTCAAAGATTGCTTCGGGACTGTCAGAGCGCTGGATCGGCCTCCGAGCAGCCCCCACGTTTATCTCTTGTGAGACTGCTCGTCGCGTCGGAGCATGGACCGGCTCTCCCTCAGAATACTCAGCAGGGTAACCGTGCCGCCGCGTTGCGTTACCTTCACTATTGTACACGGAAGTGACCGGTGAAAGATCCTCTGGAGGGGCTAATTTACGCGATCGGTGTGGGATAGCCATCGCGGCTGCATGCCGAACATCTTCCGATGTTGCCTCATCGCGCCCTTCAAACGCGGCTAAAGCCCTGGCGGCATGCGCTATGACTAGGTCGGCCCTGTGGCCTGCCACATTGTGATGAACGCAGATGTCGGCGATTAATCTGTCGAGGCTCCTCGGAAAGCCGATGCCCGGCAATATATCCATCGCCTCGGATATGCGCTGCCGCAAAAGGTTATCCTCTCTCTCGAACCGCTTGCAGAACGCCTCCGGTTCCCGGTCAAACGCGTCTCTTCGCCGAATGACTTCCACTCTCGAATCCACATCATCCTGGCCATGAACCTGGACGCACAATCCGAAACGATCCAACAACTGGGGTCTTAGCTCACCTTCTTCCGGATTCATCGTTCCCACCAGTATGAAACGGGCGGGGTGGCGATGCGCTATGCCCTCCCGCTCAACCACGTTTTCTCCCGAAGCGGATACATCTAAAATTACGTCAACAAGGTGATCCGAGAGCAGATTCACTTCATCTATGTACAAAATGCCTCGGTTGGCCCGAGCTACAAGCCCGGGCTGGAACGTTCTGACGCCGTTAGTTATCGACGCAGAGAAGTCTAAGCCACCGACAACCATTTCCTCTGTGGCATTGAGAGGAAGCTCCACGACCCGCACCTTTCGTCTCCCGGCGGTGACGCGGTTGCCGCGACAAGAGTCACACAAATCTTCAACTTTCATGGGATTGCATGAGAACGGGCAATCGGTCCCGACCACTATTTCGGGAAGGATGCGCGCCAGAGCTCTGACTGCCGTCGATTTCGCGGTTCCCCTTTCTCCTCTGATCAAGAGGCCGCCGACACTCGGGTTGATCACATTGAGTATCAACGCGAGTTTCATTGCATCCTGCCCCACTATGGCCGAAAAAGGATATGTATGTTGGCAGCGACAGGAACCGATCAATTGCTTGTCTCGTAAACTTCGAACTTGGCTTCCATGCTCGTAATCCCTCGGTCAAGGCGGGTCGCCTATACTTTTGGCTCTTTCCACCACGGGTAGAAGTCGGGCATGTCAGTTGTGGGGCTCATTGTGAAATGCGGGGCCCGCTTTTCCAAAAAGCTCTGAACTCCTTCACGAGAATCTTCCCGGCAACCGCACCAGTAAAAGCACCGCGAGTCGATAAGATGCGCGGACTGGGGATCTTTCTCAGAGAGTCCATGCCAGAGCATAGCCTTGCTCAGCGCGACCGAAACAGCAGAGGTATTTTCCGCGATCTCTTGTGCGATTGCCAGCGCCTTTGGCAACACTTCTTCGCGAGGGAGTACGTAGTTGAACAGTCCGGAAGCTGCCTCTTCCTCAGCTCGAAATATTCGGCCTGTGTATACAAGTTCAGCGGCTCGAGTAATGCCGACTATACGCGGGAGAAACCAGGACGAGCAGGCTTCGGGGACTACTCCACGCCGCGCAAAGACAAACCCGATCTTGGCATCCGCGGAGACGATCCGTATATCCATGGGCAGCGTCATGGTAATTCCGATTCCGACGGCATGCCCGTTGATTGCCGCGATAACGGGTTTTCGGCAGTTGAAAATTGCCAGGGCCACTTTGCCTCCTCGGTCCCTGTGCTCACCTATTCGAATGTGGCTGCCGCCCAATTCCGATCTATCGAATGCGGAAGGACCGTCAGAAAGATCGGCCCCCGCGCAGAAAGCTTTGCCGGCCCCGGTGACCACGATTGCCCGTACAGCGTCGTCTCGATCCACTTCGGCAAAGATCTCCAGCAGCTCTCGGGCCATGATTGGTGTAAATGCATTCATCTGCTCGGGACGGTAAAGTGTTACGGTGGCAACACCATTGACAATTTCGAATCGAGTATGCGTCAAATCCAATTCTTTTTACCTCGGCTTTCTTTGGCGATCGTTTTGAGGGGTGTTTGATATTGTAGCATGAGACTCACCGCCCTTAAGAGGCTTCCAGCTCACCGATCAGTGTAACATAACCCGCCGCACCATGAGAGGTACTCGAACCATAGTTCTTTCAGTACTTCTTTGCACAACACCAAAGCCTAAGGAGTCCGGAAACTCATGGCCTGATAAAAAGATACGTGCTATGGATGGGTTTGGCATAGTCTGGCCCTGGAACAACCATAGCCCTGCGCTGCGTGCCAAGTCTTTCCACGAGAAGCATTCCACCACTTTTTCGGGGACATTCTTATGAATTTTGATGTGACGCTAACCGCTAGAGATGTACAGGAACTCTCGAATTCAGATGCGGTCACGGCCTTCTTTGCACGTTTGGGATGGCGCACCGACGTCCGAATCGAGCAGAGTCCCGGCAACCTGGGCATCACGGCTGAAGGAACAGTGAAACCCATCAAGAAGATCGAACTCATCGCCGATCAGGATGGGGCTCTTCAGGTCTATATTTTTGAGTTGGCGAGCGTCACGATTGCAAATAGACGAGCCATTGTTCGAGCCTTCCGTGAAAGGGCGGGAAATTACCTTCTCGTTTTCACGAGCGCATACGACCGACTTGATTTCATCTTGGTTGAAAAATATCTTCCGTCCCGACCTGCCGGGCGCACCATTGGGGTGGTCTCTGTGGGAGTTCGCCCCCGACCCCTAAGCGTGGACAGGCGAAAGCCCACAACAGTTAATTTGCGAGTGCTGAGACGGTTTAGCTACACCGAAAGCGATCCCTATGCTCAGTATGACAAGCTGTTGTCGGCATATTCTATCGCGGACTGGTCTGAAGAGCATTTCAATAATCGAGCACTCTTTTCCGACTATTATCTCACGGAACGGCTTCCCGGTTTGCCTGTATGGCAAGAAGACCCCAAGCCCGCTTACATGTCGCTCTCCAAGACCTATCGAGGGGCTTCGGCCCAGCTCGCCAATAATACTGTGGGGACTCTTCAAGCAGACCTGTTTGAGCCCGCTGCTGACATTCTGGGTTTCCATTACAAGAAAGTCCATCATCGAAAGCCGGGAGAGGCGAAGCCAAGCTACGAACTTTACTATGAAGATGGTGAGGAAAAGCCTGTTGCCACGGCCCTTGTCTATCCGTGGGGACGGTATCTGGACGGCAAAGATTACACCCGTGACGCTGACACCGCGGACGAGAATCCCGGAGCTATCGTAGTAAGTCTGCTTGAAAAAGGAGAAGCGCCGTGGGCAATCGTCACCAATGGGAGAATCTGGCGTCTCTATTCGGCGAAGGCTCATTCGAGAGCCACCAATTACTATGAAATTGATGTTGAGGAGTTGCTCTCGCAGGACACGAGCGAATTTTCCGATCCGGCAACAGCCTTCCGCTACTTCTGGCTGCTGTTCAGGAGCCAATCATTCGTCGGCAAGGCCCAGTATAGGGAAGGCCGTGAGGTTGTCGCGTCCTTTCTGGATCGACTTTTCAGCGACAGCGAAGATTATGCCACAGAACTTGGAGAGCGGTTAAAGGGTCGAGTCTTCGACGACATCTTCCCGCATATCTCCGAGGGGTTCATTTCATTAATTCGGAAGAGAGACGGCGTTCAGGCCGATCTGTCGCAGGAAGCCTTGGACGAAGTGTTCCAAGGCACTCTGGCCCTTTTGTACCGCATCCTATTTCTGCTTTACGCTGAGGCACGCGACCTGTTGCCGGTCAAGGAAGTCCGCGGCTATTACGAATTGAGTCTAAAGAAGATCAAGGAAGAAGTGGCCGACATCGCGGGGAAAATCGAGGACGAAGCTGGACAAAAGCTGAAAAAAGGGTTCCGCGATGACGAATATGGTCTCTACGAGCGCCTCACGACACTGTTCAAGGTTTCTGGACAGCGGTGATGCAGCCCTGAACGTGCCTTTTTACAACGGAGGACTCTTTCTGTCGAATCCTGAAGAGGGCGACGAGACCCCGGAAGCTGTGAATGCCCGATTCCTGAACTCTACCAAACTGGCGGATAGGTATCTCGCCAGAGCCATTGACCTCCTGGCGCGAGATGTGGACACGAAGACTCAGGCGCTCGCATTCATTGATTATAAGTCGTTGGGCGTCAGACAACTCGGTTCCATCTACGAAGGGCTATTGGAGTTCAAGCTTCGGATCGCACCTGAGAAGATGGTGATCGTTAAGGGCAAGAAGACAGAAGAGATTATTCCGTACCGAGAAGCGAACAAAGAAAAGCGCAAGATTTTGACCAATGGCCGAGGGAAGAGTGCGGAAGAACGCGTCTGGCCTAAAGGAAAGGTCTACCTCGAAAATGACAAACGTGAGCGCAAGGCAACCGGCTCGTACTATCCCCCAACCACATCGTCAAGTACATAGTTGAAAATGCTGTGGGACTTGTCCTGAAAGGGAAGTTCGAGGCGTTGCACGCGAAGCTAAGGAAAGCCCAGGCTGACAGGAAGGCTTTCTTTGACAGGCAAAAGGCTTTTGCCAAATCCGGGATGAAACCGGAACCGAAAAGCAAGGCTGATTTGATCGGCCAAGAAGTGGTTGACGAACTCTTCGATGTGAAGGTGCTCGACCCCGCGATGGGTTCCGGTCATTTCCTGGTTGAAGCCGTGGACTTCATTACTGACAAGGCACTGGATTTTCTCAACGGTTTCCCGTGGAATCCGGTCTCAGTGCATCTTGAAAAGATGCGCCTGGAAATATTGAAGGAAATGGATGACCTGGGCATCACGATAGATGCCAACCGCCTCTCCGATGTGAATCTCCTCAAAAGGCACGTCCTCAAGCGCTGCATTTATGGGGTCGATCTCAATCCTATGGCCGTCGAACTTGCCAAGGTGTCATTGTGGCTCGATTGCTTTACACTTGGGGCTCCCCTTTCTTTTCTGGATCACCATATCAAATGTGGGAACTCGCTTATCGGGGTGACGGTGGACGAGTCCGCGAAGCAGTGGAAGGCGGTCAAGAGGTGTTGTGGGGCTCACAGTTCACGCACCTAAAGTTGGCCGCCGAAAGCATGCGGGAGGTGGGTGATCTGTCAGACCTCACGAGCAAACAAGTGAAGCAGTCTCGAAAGAAGTTCCTTGAAGCATCTGACTTGCTTGCGCCGTACAAAAGAATTTTGGACATCTACACGAGTCAATGGTTCGGTAATAAACCAGTAAAGACACGGAAAGGAAAGAAAGGAGTTTTTCAGAATCCTAGCGTGGACTTTCTCAAAAGCGACGAGGCCCATACCTACATTCAACAGCGGCAGTCAAGACAACTGAGCGCCTATGGAAAGAAACTGGTGGCGACAGCCACCAATGCTCAGGCGCAAAAGCGGTTTTTTCATTGGGAATTGGAATTCCCTGAAATCTTTTTTGAGAAAGGCATGAGAAAACCAAGGGCTGGATTTGATGTTGTGGTTGGAAATCCGCCGTACGTGCGACAAGAAGGTCTTGGTGAGGACAAAGAATTTCTTATGTGTTCGCACTCACCCGTATATTCTGGCACAGCAGACCTCTATGTGTACTTTTATCACCTGGGCCTGGCGGTCTGTCGAGATGACGGCTTCTTTGGAATGATTACCTCCAACAAGTTCCTCCGAGCAGCGTACGGTAAGTCCCTAAGGCAATATCTTGCGAAACACCAAATTTTCCAAATCATAGATTTTCGTGACTTACCGGTTTTTGAGGATGCAACGTCCTATCCCCTAATTTTGTTATTGAAAAAATCGCCAGCTCAGGAATCGTCAGTTGTAGGCGTTTATCCAGTTGAATCCATCAACCAAATAGAGCACTTATCTGACGCATTTGCGCAAGGGGCAACCCCACTGCAGTCCGGGCGATTAAGAGGCGACCAATGGCTACTTCAGGGATCAGAGGTGAGCGATTTATGCGAGAAAATAAGAAATAGTGGGCGCCCCTTGACCGAAATCGTCAAGGGTCAGTTTTTCCGTGGCATAGTGAAAGGATTTAATAAGGCTTTCCTAATTGACGAACAGACCAGATCTGAACTCTTGGAGGAAGATGCCAGGAGCGACGAAATAATCAAGCCTTTCTTACGTGGACGGGACATAAAGCGGTACGCATTAAACTTTACGGGACACTATTTGATATTTACAAGACGCGGCATCAACATCGACAGGTACCCGGCAGTAAAGAGACATCTGGCACAATGGAGAGAGAAGTTGACTCCAAAGAAAGATGAAAGCGATGCAGGCCCAGGACGTAAGCCTGGCCCTTACAAATGGTATGAAATTCAAGATGCAATCGCATATCATGAGGAGTTCTTAAGCCCCAAAATTGTTTGGCCTGATATATCACCCTCGTGCAATTTCGCCTATGATGAATCGGGGCATTTCGTGGGTGACACGGGAAACATCATGGTCACAAATGATCTTACTCTCTTGGCGTTACTAAACAGCAAAATAATAGAATTCTATTATCGGCACTCGGCGGCTCAAGTGCGGGGCGGGTATCTCAGATTCAAGTCAGTTTATATGCAGGCTTTGCCCATTGTGGAGCTTCCACACTCAGACCGAAAAAGTCTTGAGGATGCAATTCGCAACCTATTCTCGGCTTCCGATGATGCTGTCGCCGTCGAACAACTGGAACACAAGATAAATGAGCTTGTCTGCCATGCCTACGGAATGACGCATCGCGAAATCTCTACCGTGGAGGAATTCATCAGCCTGGGAAACAAGAACTGCCACTGTTCATGACATTGGCCCAAAGCGCATAAATATCTGAGATGAGTAGGTCAAATCGCCCGAAGGGGGTACTATCCCAGACAAAAACAGCGATTGGTGAGGAAACTTCATGTTAGTTCCCTACGTCATAGACAATCAAACCCACAAGATGAGAAACGTGCTGGCCTCGCTTCTGAAAGAGCACGAGGGCCGATGCCTGGACATAGCCACAGCCTATTTCAATGTCGGGGTTTGAAGATTCAGCGATCGGCCCCAACGCCGCAAGCTTGCTCCAAGGAGCCAGCCCATACAAGATGCCATTGACGCGGTATTGTTCAAGCGTTACGGGTTGTCGAATGATGATGCCGAGTACGTCAAGAAGCGCCTTAAGGAGATGCTGTGAATTGCCCGAACGTAGGGGCGGGTTTCAAACCCGCCCAAAAATCTGGGCAGGTTTGAAACCTGCCCCTACAACGATGGTTGTGCATGATATACGATCCTGAAAAACATCTGAGACGCTCGATACGTCTGAAAGGATACGACTATTCCACGGCTGGAGCATATTTTGTTACTGTCTGCACGTACCGGCGGGAATGTTTCCTTGGCGAAATCGCAGACGGGCAAATGCGGTTGAGTGATGCTGGACGAATGGTCCACTTGATTTGGGAGCAGTTGCCCGATCATTATCCTTATATTAAATTGGACGCCTTTGTAATTATGCCCAATCATGTACATGGGATAGTCATGTTAAACGATTCGACAGATGTGGTAGGGGCGGGTTTGAAACCCGCCCGAGATGTGAGGGCAGGTCTCAAACCCGCCTCTACCGCCGGCGGAAAACGTCATGGTATCCCAGAAATCATCCGGGCATTCAAGACATTCGCATCTCGTCGCATTAATGAATCTCGGGAAATGATGGGCGTGCCTACATGGCAACGCAACTATTACGAACATGTTGTCCGCAATGACAGGGCTCTCAACGCGATCCGAAATTATATAGAAGCAAACCCCTCGCAATGGGATAATGATCCCGAAAATCCTGAGCGTAACTGATAGGGGGCAACGATGACCAGCGATGAAATCCTAAAGAAACTGGAAGAAAACCGCGAAACCATCAGGTCTTTCGGAGTTCGCCGACTTGGGATATTTGGTTCGTACGCCCGCAGTGAACAAAGCGAGGCCAGTGATATGGACTTCCTTGTGGAGTTCGAGCGTCCCACCTTCAAGAACTATTTCGGTCTCAAATTCTTCTTGGAAAAACTCTTTGACTGTAAAGTAGACTTGGTCTTCCATGACACCATCAAGCCGCGAATTCGCAACACGATTCTGGAGGAAACAGTCTATGCCGAGGGACTATAGGCTCTATATGGATGATATTCTCGAATCCTGCCGAAAGATCCGCCAGTTCACGGAGGGAGTGTCTTTCCAGGAATTTGAACAAAACATCATGATGCAAGATGCAGTCATGAGAAATTTCGAGATAATCGGCGAAGCGGTCAATCACTTGCCGGACGAAATCAAATCTCTCTATCATGATACTGAATTGGCCGAAATCGTCGGATTTCGCAATATATTGGCTCACGGGTATTTCGTCATTAAATTGGAAACCGTCTGGTCGGCAATCGAAGAGGGGTTGCCCAGTCTAGAACAGCAGACTAAGGCACTTCTCGGAGAGGAGTCTTGATGTTCATGCCTCACGTCGTGGACGATCAGACCACACCCGATTGGGAAGCAGGCAGCATCAAAAATCAAAGAGTCCCATTTCTTTATATGCGTCACGCCACTCCGGAGAAAAGCAAGCATCCAGCATGGGCGCCAACCGTTTCATAGTGTGGACCCAGGTCGATTCTCCCTTTTCGAGGAGCTGGAATAGTTCTTCTAAGAGCTTGTCGAGCTTATCAATATTCTCTTTTATGATGAAGGATCCCGCCCCGCGTAACATGGACTCCAAAACGTGTCCCGGGTCCAAGGCATGCGCGGTAAGCATTACAGCGGGAAAATTTCGTTCTACCGCGATATCCAGCAAATCCATGCCCCGGACGCCCATTATGTCAAGAATGACCATGTCGTACGTTTCGGTAACGAGCAGCCTCCTGGCCGCTTCAAAGCTTCCGGCTGTCTGGACATCATAGGAATCTAGAAACTTCCAGAATTGTTTCCAGGACATCCGGTTCGTCATCCACTGCCAGGATCTTTTTCATGTCCGTCCGCGTCCTTTTGCAAGGAGTATGGTCTTCTTGCACCAGCTTAGCCCAAGAAGGACTTTTAGCACAATAAAGAAAATCACATCAAGCAGGTACAAAATCAGATGCGAGTCCTTTGCCGGATTGGGCCTAAGCCTCGCTGCACCCGGTAGGCCGAAACTATATTGCCATATATTGGGGCATCGTGTAAAACTGATCGCAGTTTTGGACCGCGTCAAAGCACTCGGGACCGCGTGCTGTTCGCCCAGATTTTGCCGCCGTTGCAGTCTTGGAAACGGAGAGATCGCATGTCTGAAGCTTCGGAACGGTATGACCCCCATCTGGATGAGTATCGTGAAACGGCCTATATAAAAAGCCCGGAAATGTACAGAGAACTCTACGAAAGATCATTGAATTCTCCCGAGATCTTCTGGGCTGAGCAGGCTGAAGGCTATCTTTCGTGGATCAAAAAGTGGGATGTTGTGGTCCGGTCTGACTTTGAAGAAGCAAGGATCGAGTGGTTCCGTGGGGGGATACTCAACGCAGCTTATAATTGTGTGGATCGACATATCGAGAAACTTGGTCACAAGCCCGCTTACCACTGGGAGGGCGAGGAACCCGGCCGGGCTTTCAGCGTCACATATCGGCAGCTTTACGAAAAAGTAAATAAGTTCGCGGCTGTGCTGAAGTCCAGAGGGGTTGCACGCGGGGACAGAGTGGTCATTTATATGCCGATGGTGCTTGAGCTGCCCATCGCCATGCTGGCGTGCGCCCGGATCGGCGCGGTCCACTGCGTAGTCTACTCGGGCTTCGGAGAATCAGCGCTTGCATATCGTATTCAAGACTGCCTTGCTAAGGCGGTGATCACCTCCGACGGAAGCTTTCGCGGCGGCAAACCGGTGCCGCTAAAATCTAAAGTTGATACAGCCCTCAAGAGCTGCAACTCGGTGGACGTGGTAATAGTCCTTAAGCACACTGACGAACCAATCCAACTGAGTGGCACTAGGGACATCTGGTGGCACGATGCGGTTGCCGATCCTGCTTTGCCTTCGCACGTCGATCCTGAACCCATGGGCGCAGAGGATCCACTCTTTATCTTGTATGCAAGCGGGCCTTCCGGAAAGCCAAAAGGGTTTGTCCATACTCACGGCGGGTACTTGCTCTACGCCTCGATGACATGTCGTCTAGTGTTCGATTTGAAGGACGAGGAAACTTTTTGGATGACTGAGGACATAGGTTGGATGGCCGGGCACAGTTATGCAGTCTACGGACCACTGTTAAACGGCCTCACCTCTGTCATTTTCGAGGGTGTGCCCGGATATTCGGACCCCAACAGATTATGGGAAATCGTGGCCAAGCACAAGGTGGACAAATTCTGCACTCTGCCAAGCATTGTCCGATTCGTCGCCGAACAGGCCCCAAACTCCGTGGATGGTCACGATATTACCTCACTCAAGCTGCTGGGGCTCATGCGCGAAATGGTTAGCCCGGAAACGTGGAAGTGGTTCTACGAACGGGTGGGCAGAGGGCGGTGCCCCGTAGTGACTGTGTATTCTCAAGCTGAGGCAGGGGGAATTCTAATTGCGCCTTTTCCTGCTGCCGCGCCATTGAAAGCCGGCTGTTGCTCACTTCCTTTCTTCGGGGTGAAGCCGGTGATATTGGATCCCGGCACGGGGGAAGAAGCCAAGTTTCCCAATCAAGAAGGTGTGCTTTGTATCGACCGCGCTTGGCCGGGTATGGCCAGGACGATCTTCGGCGATCACGAGCGATTCCTGGAAGGCCATTTCAATCGAGTTCCGGGTCTGTTCTTCACCGGCGACGGAGCCAAGCAGGACGAAGACCGCCAATATTGGATAATCGGCCGGGTCGACGATGTCATCAATTCGGCGGGGCATCGACTGGGAATACCCGAACTGGAGTCGATAATTATTCAGCACGAAAAGGTGGCTGAGGTTGCGGTAGTCGGCTATCCACACCCCATGAAAGGCAGGGGGGTGTATGCGTTCGTGCACCTTCGGGATCAAGCGGATCAGTCCGCAGAACTCAAAGGTGAGCTTGTGGACCTGGTACGCGACACGGTCGCAGACTTCGCGGAAATCGATTTTATACAGTGGGTTAACACTTTGCCACGGACTCCCAGCGGTAAGATCCTCAGGGTAATCCTTCAAAAGATCGCGGCAGGCGATGTTTCGAGCCTGAAAGATTTTTCCGCCATTGCCGATCCCACGGTTGTCGAGAGCCTTGTTAAGGGCCGGTTAGAGCTGGGCTCATAGCGTTACAATCCAGCCGGCGGTTCAGCGCGGCAGAAAGTATTATTGGCTTTGGTGCATCGCGGAACTATCTTTTTAGGCCGGCGCGCCACGAAAGATGATCATGGACCACACGGAGCAAAGGACTTTCCATGACAGGCTTGGTACGCCGTTTACCGTGGTGAGTTGCGACGCAGGCGACTTTTGGCGCATCCTCGACATGTACAGACTCTTTTATGCCCGAAGCGGTTGCCCAGGGTCTCCCTCCGACAGACAAAGCGACACGACACATCTGGATACAAACTCTTCTCGAATCCGGCGAAAACTATGCTGCCATCATAGAGGGGAAGGTCGTGGGCCATTCGGCTATCTTGCCGAACAGAGAGACAAACGATGCTGAGTATGTGATTTTTGTGGGTGGACCTCACAGGAAGCGCGGCCTTGCGACGGTCCTCACCCAAATGGCAATTCAGCGCGCAAAAACACTGGGTTTGAAATCGGTCTGGCTCACCGTGGAGTCGGACAATTTCAAGGCCATAAGGCTGTATAAAAAAATGGGTTTTCAGTTTTGTGATGGAGGCCTGTCCGAGAGAAAAATGACATTGAGAATTGAGGGAAACGATGGCGCTTAAGGTTGGAGTTGTCAGGGATGATAGATACCTTGAGCACAGGACGGGCATTATTCATCCCGAGCATCCAAATCGGCTGAAGTACGTTTACAGTATGGTGGATGCGGAGTTTTCTCGGGAAGTGATCTATGTCAAGCCCCAGCCGGTCACTCTAGAGGACCTTGAGGTTGTGCACACGCCGTCGTACGTGAGAAAAGTATTGCATACTGCCAACCTAGATTTTACGCACTTAGCCCAGGATACTCCTACTAGTCCGCGTTCGTATATGGCCGCTTGGTTGGCAGTCGGCGGATGCACTACGGCCTTGGAGATGCTTCGGTCCGGAGAGTGCGATGTTTGTTTCTCTTTGGTGCGGCCTCCGGGACATCATGCACAACCGGACCGAGCCGGCGGTTTTTGCATCTTTAACAATCTTGGCATAACAGCGCGATATGCCATAAGAAGATACGACTACAAACGCATTCTGATCGTGGACTGGGATCTGCACCACGGCAACGCGTTACAGTATCTGTTTTACAATGAGAAGCAGGTGCTTTACATATCGTCTCACTATACCAATATCTTCCCGTATAGTGGAGAGTGGGAGGAGACAGGCGCAGGCGAAGGGGAAGGATACAACGTGAACATGGTGCTGACCAAGGCAATTGAGGATTCCGATCTAATATATCTGTACTGTGAGGTTGTGGGGGAAGCTATAAGAAGGTACCAACCGGACCTGATTCTTGTGGCCGCGGGCTTTGATCTCCACGGACAAGACATTTTCAGCAGGGCAAAGATAACAGAGAAGGTCTTCGGAATACTCACTCGACTAATTCTGGATCGGAAGCGAGAAATAGGGGATCCTCCTTTGCTTCTCGCCCTTGAAGGAGGATACAGAATCCCGGCCTTGGTGAAGTCTGTCCGAGAAGTGCTTAAAGTCTTGACACAACCGGACTCTGCGATCAAACTCCCCGATGAAAGCACTTCAACGGGAGAGCAATTGTTGACAACCGCGCGTGATTTTCACTCAAAATATGGCGTGTGGACTGACTGATGCCTTCGCAGGGAGCCGGCTCATGATCAAATCAAGAATCAAAGCCGAGCGCAGTGATGCAAATCTGAGTTCTTATGACCAAGCTTACCGATCTTTCTCATGGGCCAAGGTGGAAGAAGAGTTCGCATGGAATGATTCAAATCTTACGAACATAGCGTTTGAGGCCATCGACCGTCATGCGCTGGATAGAGCGCATATCAAGGCTTTAGTCCTGGAAAAGGCCGGGAAGACCCAAAGCTTCACCTATCTGGATTTAAGAAGGATTTCTTGCCAGTGGGCCAATCTGCTTTCCCGTTATGGTTTGACCAAGGGCGATAGGTTATTTATTTACCTTGACCCGTGTCCCGAACTATATTTCGCCATGATAGCCTGCGCCCGCATGGGAGTGGTGTTCTGTCCGCTTTACCCCACGTTGGTTTTTGACGAACTTGAAGACCGTATTCGTAACGCTACGCCGACAATCATATTGACGCATCCGGACCTGGCGGAGAATCTTCCGCCCGAAGCAATGGCCGACGTCGAACATGTCCTACTCACAGAAGGCCCCACCCCAGGGCTTTTCCGAGGCGAGGCGATTATCGAAAACCTGGTTCAAGAGATGCCGGATGAATTCGAAACTGTGTGGGTCGAACGAGAGGCGCGGCTTTACCTTCTCTATACTTCCGGATCCACCGGACCCCCTAAAGGAGTGGTGCACTCCCACCAGGATATGCTGGGACTCAAACTAACTGCCAAATACGTGCTTGAGCTGAATGAGGGCACCTTATTGTGGACCGATGGGCATCCTGCGTGGGTGTTGGGTACGACGTACGGCACGTTTGCGCCCTGGCTGTGTGGAGCAACATCAATAGTCATGGCTGATCCGTTCTCGGCGTCTAGCTGGTATCGCACACTGGAAAAGCACAAAGTCGAGGTATGGTACACTACTCCAAGTCGAATCAGAAGACTCATGGATGCAGGGGAGGATCTGCCTCCAAGATACGACTTCTCAAATCTGCGCCATATTTGTACCGTCGGTGAGGCACTCGGGCCGGAGTTGTTCCACTGGGTCCGCGGTAATATAGGCTTGTCTCCACACGACACATGGTGGATGACCGAGACCGGTATGATATGCCTCGCCAACTTCCCGTCAATGGATATCAAGCCGGGATCAATGGGAAAGCCGGTACCTGGAGTGGAAGCTGCAATAGTTTCTGAAGACGGCGAGAAACTTCCCATGCTCACATTGGGCCAGTTAGCCTTTAAGCCCGGATGGCCCGCCATGATGAAAGAGATATGGCAGGACAAACTGAGATACCGGGCATATTTCCGACTCCCCGGCTGGTTCCTGACCGGTGATATGGCCATTGTCGACGAAGATGGATATTTCTTTCATCAAGGGCGCATGGACGATCTTATCAAGTTCGGCGAGAAAATTGTCGGCCCCTATGAGATCGAACAGGTTCTTTGTAGACATCCTGCCGTGCATGAAGCTGCGGTAATTTCCAAGGAAGTTTCTCCGGGAAAATCTTCACTTAAGGCGTTCGTAACAGTGTCGGAAGGCTTTACACCGTCGATGCGGCTACGGCATGAAATCAGGGCCTTTCTCAGAAGTAATCTTTCTTCCGCAGTACAGTTGAATGAGGTTGACTTCATCAGCGAGCTTCCCAAAACACGATCCGGTAAACTCTTGAGGAGGGTTTTAAGAGCGCGTGAGTTAGGACTCCCTGAGGGTGATTTATTGGGCTTACAAGACGAGCCTTTTTCCGAACACGAAGCCTGACGGAAGGGCCGAGGCACTTCTACTCCCGATTCAGACTCTCACCTGCAGCGTCTTTCCGGGCAAGAATTGCGTACAGTGCCGGCAATACCAGCAGCGTTAAGGCAGTACTCGAGATCAATCCACCGATGACCACGGTAGTCAAAGGTCCTTGCACCTCTGCTCCGGTTCGAGGTGTTCAGGAGGCAGATATTTGTTTAATCTGCCGATTTCCCCAATGTGAAAGAGCTCCTATACTTGCTGGATGATCTTGTTTTCACCCGGATGGTCGCGATAGCTGCAGGTGTTGACGATCAGGTTCACACTCGAAAGATTCACTGCCAAGTCCCTGATAAGTTTTTTCAGTCTCGGCGGATCCGGAGACATACGCGGTGTCTAAGGGGACCGGTTCTGGCGAGCGATAAACAAAATGATTACCATTGAGGTAACCACCTTCCAAAACGAACAGGTCCTCCAATATCTCTACTGCGGTCATACAACACCCATCGAATAGTTGAGAGCAATTACGTGATAGCGGCAGCCTATTACCTCTGAACCGCACTGACTTTCAGCCTGATTCCTCCGTATCCCGAACAATCCACACCCACGTCAAGGCACCGAACTTGGTGCATGAAATGGAATTCTTGCGGGTCAAGGCTCTCGCTGAGCCTCTCGTTTATGAGCGCAACGGGCACGGCCAACTGAGAGACCGCGTACACGCACACCTTTTTCGGACATAATTTCGTGATGAAATTGCCATCCGCGTCAAGGACGAACTTGTCGCCGACCTTGTAGCCGGAATTGCAGTGCCTGGATTCCACCACTTCAGCTTCGATGGAGTACACGGCGAACGCAGCGGCCATTTTTCCCATGTGACGGACCCGCGGATCGTTGTCCCGAAATTTTTCCAGATCGGACTCGCTGTATCCGACACGGTCACCGAATTTCTTGAGTATCTCACTTGCTGACATGCTTACCTCCCAGGGATGAATCGAACGCTGTTTATGCTGTTGAAAATGCAGGACTCCTTCTTACCTATGGCGCCGGGCTGAAGACCACCATGCAACTGCCGAACGGGAGTTTTGCGGAGGGACCGGGGATGCTGATGGTCCCTCCACGGAAAATCTCCCAAAAATCCAGTCGATTTGGCCGAAAAAAGTACTCCGCATGTCTCTTCAGATCAGTCGCACACTTCGTCACTCGATCCCAATATCATGATCAGGTTTCGGATTTCCTTGTTGCGACGAGTGGAACAAGAGATGTCCCTCGAAGACGCGACACTTGCATCAGATAGTCTTTGTCCGTAGCTGGAGGTTCGCGTCGTTCCGATTCGGGCTTTTGTCTCAAAGACGCAGCTCCGGTGGGACACGTCGTGACGCACAACCCGCAACCGATGCATCTGTCGAGGTCAACCTCCGCTATGTCATTGGCTCCCACCCTAATGGCTTCCGTTTGGCAGCGAGGTACACAAGTCTCACAAGCCGAACAGGCTTCGGGGTCAATGGCCGCGTAGTAATTGGTCAACACCTTTTCCGCAGGCTTGGGGTGCAATTTAATGGACCGCAGAATTTCACAGCAGTCCCCGCAACAGTTGCAGAGCGCTCCTGCGTCTTGACCGGCGAAGGGTTGGGAGACTAGGCCGGCTTCTTCGCACCTGTCTATTATGTCGAGAGCTTCCTCTTTAGTGACGAATCGACTCATGCCTTTATCAACGTAATAGTCCGCATGGCTGCCGAACTGAAAGCACGTCTCCAGCGGCTTACCACATCCCTTGTCCAAAAGGCTCTGCTGTACTCGGCATACGCAGCGTGCGACGGAGATTCTTTCTTTTCCTTGGATGATCTGCCTCACGTCTTCGTACGGCGCTACCGACCACAAATGGTCGATTGACCTGTGAACTGGTATGGTCCGCAATGGAGGAAATTGGGATATTCCTTCCTTGCCCAATGCTTCAAGCATGTATTGCTCGAAAAGTTCCGCGAATTCTCCGCCCATGTCTTTCACCTGGAAATCGTACGAACCCGGCACAAATGGCACCGCTCCGTACTTAACGGAGGCCCCTTTCTTCATCCGGAAAATCAGCCCCTTATCCGTCATGCGTTCCAGAAGCGCGACAATCTCGTTCGGCTCCCACCCGATACGCTGCGCCAGCGCTTCCGACGCTTCAAGCATCAAGCTGAGATTGAGGTACAGTTCGGCCTCTTGTTCCGTAAAGAGCTTTTCCAGTATTTTAATCTCGACCCCGGATTCGGTTGAAGGGAATCCGCTTGCATATTGATCCAACTGTTCACGCAGATCGTAGTAAACCTTGCTGGTCATCTTGCACTCCTTGAGGACGACAGGGCAGTCCCGCCGTTCTTGGGCTGTGTGTTCCACACGTTTATTACTGGTCTATTTCTTCCGGACTTCCATTTTGACATCCATGACGATTCGCACCCAGCTTTCGTATTCCAACCAGCCGTCAAAGCATCCAGTCCTCTTCAATTTCATTTCATCGGCGTCCATTTCGGCATAAAGCAGCTCGTTCATTGCGATGCCGCGGACTTGGAGAGCAGTCACAGCGTGAATGCACATCCTTTTGGGGCAGAGCTTTGAGATAAGGGTGCCCCTGTTCAGGTAGAACTTGTCGCGCAGTTTTTGTTGGCTATTGCAACCGAGGGATTCCTGAACTTCCGCTACGATGGTCTTATTCATGAGCTCGGGAGCTTTCACGAGGATGTCAGCGTCCCCCGGGTCGCTTTTGAAGAGTTCCATCTCCTCATTCGAATATCTCGGATGGTTCCGGGCGACTTCCCACACTTCGTTGTTCATTTCCATCGGCCTCTCGGCCTTCAATAATCTCAACACCGACTGTAACCCCTGCAACAAGACGATTCTGCTCCTGAACGGATTATTGCTGCGGGTGGACGGATTCTCGTGTTTATCATGCCTTTAATTGTCGGCTCAACTCGGCTCGAAACGCCGTCCATCAAGAATTCGTGCGCCACGCGGACGAATTTATGGTAGTTAGCGCGGCGAGGCCGTGGTATGCTCGAACCTGTTCTTGGTGATCAGAACCGAAGCCGAATGTTTAGCCTGTCGTGATTCGGTCGCGAAAGATTTCGACCGCAAACTTGGCCGACCGGAGGCAATGATGACGGAACTCCTGTCAAGAATGCTCGTTACCCGCGCCAACGCAGAAGAGTTCCGAACCCAAATCGGAGCCCTATTCGGTCACCTGGCTAAAGACGTGACCGAGGTTTCCATCGTCGCCGAGGGGCCGCTGTTCAGCGGCAAATTGGAGGTGCATCCTGTGCGACCGGGCCTGCGGCTTTTTGCGATGAACGTGGAAACACAGCGGGACCTCCAACTCAATGTTGCTCCGGTAAATCCGGGCGTCTTTTTTTCTCTGGTCCTCAATGGCCGTTCCGAGTACACTGTGCAGCGTCCGGCGGGATGTCATGATCAATGGGAATTTCTCCCCGGCCGGAACGTCGTAGGAACTTTCCAGCCGGAAGAGTCGCATTGGAAGGTGTCCGCGCGGGATTCTCACCGCTTGGTGGAACTTCATATTGCTTCAGGTAGAGCCTCGCAGCTCCTTTCAGAATATCTCGAGTCAACACCGGGGCACATAAATCCCGTTATGGCCCAATCCAACGCCTTCCCCAGACATATCCAGCAAGCCCTCACGCCTGAACTAAGGATCGTTGCGCACCAGGTCCTCAACTGCCCGCTGGAAGGATCCGCAAAGCGCCTCTTCATGGAGAGCAAGGCGCTGGAAATCCTGGCCCTTCAATTGGACACGCTCTCATCGTCAAATCCGAGAGAACGAGCCAAGCGAACCAAAGAGGAACTCAAACGCCTTGAGGAGGCCCGGAGAATCCTCGACAAGGAGTTCGCTGATCCTCCGTCACTACTGATGCTGGCTCGTCGTGTGGGCTTGAATGATTTCAAGCTCAAGCGCGGGTTTCGAGAGGTCTATCACACCACCGTCTTCGGCCACGTCCGGATGCTCAGAATGGAGAAGGCTCTGAATATGCTCGAAACCAGTGATTTCAACGTAAGCGAGGTTGCTGTTGCCACCGGATATACGTGCTTCGGCCACTTCTCCGGGGCCTTCCGCAAGAGGTTTGGCATCGCTCCTCGAGACTTCAAGAAGGGACGACGGTCAATTGAATGAAGTTGACTTCATCAGCAAGCTTCCCAAAACTCGATCCGGTAAACTTCTAAGGAGAGTCTTAAGGGCGCGCGAGTTGGGTCTTCCTGAGGGTGATTTATTGGGCTTACAGGACGAGCCTTTCTCAAAACACGAAGTCTGACGGAAGGCGGCGGCACTTCTGCTCCGGATTTAGATTCTCACCTGCGGCGTCTTTCCGGGCAAGGATTGCGTACAGTGCCGGCAACACCAGTAGCGTCAAGGCCGTACTCGAGATCAATCCACCGATGACCACGGTAGCCAAGGGTCTTTGCACCTCAGCTCCGGTTCCCGTGGACAGCGCCATCGGCACAAACCCCAAAGACGCAACAAGTGCCGTCATAAGCACAGGCCGAAGTCTCTTCAACGACCCCGCGACAAGTGCCTCGTCCGGAGGCGTCCCCTGTTGCCGTAACTGATTGATCAAGGTGACCATGACCAAACCGTTGAGAACAGCAACACCGGCAAGAGCGATGAAACCCACGGCGGCAGTTATGGAAAAAGGCATCCCTCGCACCCAAAGAGAAACGATCCCTCCGGTTAAAGCCAACGGGACGCCGGTAAAAACGAGCAAAGCATATTTCACCGAGTTGAAAGCGCTGAACAGCAGCAAGAAAATCAAAAAGAGACAGACCGGAATTACAATACTCAGCCGTTTCCTTGCAGCCAAAAGGTTCTCGAACTGACCGCCCCAATCCAACCATTGCCCTGGAGGGATTTTTACTTGACGGCCAATCTTTTGTTGGGCCTCTGCAACGAAGGAACCCAGGTCCCGTCCCCTCACGTTCGCCTGTACAACCACTCGGCGTTTGCCGTTTTCCCGGCTGACCTGGTTAAGGCCTTCTTTAACTTCTATCTTGGCCACTGCCTTAAGAGGAACAAAGTACCGTCTCTCTGATTCCTTTTTCTCAGGCGCTTCTTTTTGTTCGGGATTCCTGGAGAGAGTCGCGAGAAGTACTCTTCCTTCTCCTGCCTTTGGAAGAGGGACAGGCAAGGTTTCAAGGGCTTCAACATCATTCCGTAGACTTTCAGGCAGCCTGACGATGATGTCGAACCGCCGGTCTCCTTCAAATACCAGCCCTGCTTCTCTGCCGCCGACAGCAATTGCCACGGCATCATGGACATCCGCCATGCTCAATCCGTAGCGTGAGATGGCCGAACGATCCGTTTTCACCTCAAT
Organism: uncultured delta proteobacterium; assembly: GCA_963789265.1. GTDB lineage: Bacteria > Desulfobacterota > Desulfomonilia > Desulfomonilales > Desulfomonilaceae > CAWBBA01. The sequence continues at coordinate 1,063,991 of CAWBKB010000003.1, forward strand.
GGTAGGAGCTCCCTGTGTCTGCTCCACCTTCACGTCTGCTGCCCCCTGAACTTTCTTGATTACCTCGGCAATGATGTTTGCCGTCTTCACCATATCTTTGAAACTGTCCCCGTAAACCTTCACCGCAACGTCACTCCGAACCCCTGCTATGAGTTCGTTGAAGCGCATCTGAATCGGCTGGGTAAACTCGTAATTGTTGCCCGGCAATTTCTTCAGTGCCTTCTCAAGGCGCTCTATCACCTCCTGTTTCGGTTCCTCAGGGTCGGGCCATTGTTCGCGTGGTTTGAGAATCACAAAGGTGTCCGTAAGGTTGGGTGGCATCGGATCATTTGCCATCTCCCGCGGTGCCAGTCTTTGAATAGACAGAAGCTACCTCGGGAAATCCCTCAATCGTTTTTTCAACTTCAAACTGCATCTGCGTGGACTGGGTGAGGCTTGTGCCGGGGATGCGGGCCGGTTGGACTAATATGTCTTTTTCGTCCAGCGTCGGGACAAACTCTTGGCCCAATTGCCCAAAAAGGAGCAAGGATGCAGCAAAGACTACTACTGCCGCAAGTACGACAGTGAACTTGTATTGAATCGCCAATTTCAAGCCGGGCTCATATAGCCGTTCGGCGATTCGCATCAACAAGTTCTTCGTCTCTTTTACCCGTCCCCTGATAACGATCGCGACCATCGCGGGAACAAACGTCATAGAAAGGATAAAGGCGGACACAAGGGCCAATATGACGGTCATTGCCATAGGATGAAACATCTTACCCTCTACGCCAGTCAGTGAGAGGATGGGAAAATAGACGGTTATGATGATGGCTTGACCGAAGACCGAGGGTTGAATCATCTCCTTACTTGCGAACATTACTTCTTGCAGACGCTCCGGCAGGGTCAACAAACGACCGAGTTCATGTTGCCTCTCTCCCAGTCGGCGCAAGCAATTCTCTATGATAATCACTGCTCCATCAACGATGAGGCCAAAGTCAATAGCTCCCAGGCTCATGAGGTTTCCGCTGATTTTCATCTGCACCATGCCTGTGGCTGCCATGAGCATGGAAAGAGGAATAACGGCCGCAGTAATCAATGCCGCGCGAAAGTTCCCCAGCAAAAGAAACAACACGGTAATTACCAATAATGCGCCTTCAGTCAAGTTCCGCCTCACCGTGGCGATGGTGGCATCGACCAACTTCACCCGGCTTAAGACAGGTTTGGCATGAATGTCCACGGGGAGCGTAGAGTTGATCTTGTCCAATTTCGCCGCCACCGCCGCGGCAACGGTTCGGCTATTTGCTCCTATGAGCATCCAGGCAGTTCCCACAACCAACTCCCGCCCGTTTTCACTCGCGCTGCCGGTCCTTAACTCCATTCCTATGGAAACAGTCGCCACGTCGTGGATGTGGATCGGAATTCCGGCTCGTGTCGCCACCACGATGTTCGCAATCTGTTCTTGGCTCGCGATCCGCCCTTCGGCTCGCACCACATAAGATTCGCCTTGGCGCTCGATGTATCCAGCCCCCGTGCTCAAGTTGTTCCGCTGTATCGCTTCGATGAGATCCTTGAACGAAAGTCCGTAAGAATAAAGCTTCATTGGGTCCGGCTGAACGTGATATTTCTTCTCATACCCGCCGATTGCATCTATGTCAGCTACGCCATGCAATCCTTTGAGTTGAGGACGGATAATCCAGTCTTGAATAGTTCGGAGATAAGCCGTTTGTTCCAGCCCCGTGGTCAATCTGTGACCTTCCGGCGTCAAATATGCCCCATCACTCTGCCATCCGGGCGATCCATCCTTTATCTGAGCACCGTTTCCTCCAGGATGCTCGTAATCCACGGTCCAAACGTATACCTCGCCGAGACCCGTGGTAATGGCCCCCATTTGAGGCTCTGTTCCGCTAGGCAGAGTCTTTCGCGCTTCAAGCAGCCTCTCATTGACCTGCTGCCTGCCAAAGTAAATGTCTATGTTGTCCCCGAACACCGCGACAACTTGCGAGAAGCCATTTCGGGACAGGGATCTCGTACCGATGAGACCCGGAATCCCGGCCAATGCCGTCTCCAGTGGAAACGTGACCTGTTTTTCAATTTCGACTGGAGACAGTCCGGCAACGACGGTGTTGATTTGAACTTGATTTGGAGTGATGTCAGGTACGGCATCAATCGGCAATCGCTGTAACGAATACACCCCAATCCCTGCAAGCGCCGCAATGCCGAGAACAATGAGAAATCTGTGTTCAATAGAGAATTGCAATATCCGTTCGAGCATGAACTACACCTTAGTACTCTGTTTCATGGATTCGGTCACGTATTTTCACAGTGGAAATTGCTTTCCCGCGGGAACGCGGGATTTCACTCCTCGCAATGACATTCCCACTACCTGCCATTGCGAGTCCCGCCTCGCGGGAAAGCAATCTTCTTCCCTACCGGGTCTTAACGTCACCGTATTTGCGAAAAGGAAGACTCGGTCATTTTCGCTTATTTCCGGCCGCCCGCCTTACTCTGCATGCCATTTTAGCAAGCGGATCATACCTATTTCCGGCAGATTCCGCCGCAGGCCTCAGTCGTTGTCCTTGGCTTCAGACTTCCCGAGATCGGCTTTGAGCAGAAAACTCTGCTTGCTCACAAACTCATCCCCGGCATTAATGCCTGAAACGATCTCGACCTCAGTTCCATTCTGGCGACCGATCTTGACTGTCCGAGCCTCAAATCCTTCGCCTTCGCGGACGAAGACCACAGACTTTCCGTCAATCGTCTGAAGAGCCGCCTTCGGCACGAGTATCCCTGCATCAACGGTTTTTGTCGTAACCTTCGCGGTCACAAAGAGTCCCGGCGTCCATTGCCTCTTGGGGTTCGGAAGGACGACCCGAGCGACGGCCGAACGCGTTTTATCTAAAAGCACAGGTACCAGATATGCGATGACCCCTTGCGCGTCAGGAATGCCGTTGCCCGTGGAAATGGTGACTGTCTGGCCCTGCTTCACGTAGGGCAGATCTTTCTGGGAAACGTTGATATTTGCCCACACAGAGCCCAGGTCTGAAATTACGAAGGCTTCGTAGTCGTCTTTTCTCATTTCTCCAATCGTTATTCGCTTGCTGAGAACCGTCCCCGCGAACGGGGCGACGACCTCGTACCTGGTCAGTGAGTCATCCTCCGGACGCTTGGGAAGCTCTTTCAGGTCATCTGCCGATAAGCCCATAGCAAGAAGCTTTTGTTTGTACGATCTGCGCTCAATGTCAGCCTCTTGAGAAGCGTTTTTCATTTCGAGAAGTTGTTTCTCAGTAACCAACCGATCTTTGAAGAGGCTCTCGTATTTCGTGAAATTCGTCTGGACAAGCTCCACTTTGGACAATGCGGTCAAATATTTCGCCTTAGCTTCTGCGAGTTGTCTGCTCTCGATGACAGCCATCACTTCACCGGCGCTCACCGTATCCCCGATGTTTTTCCGAACTTCGCTCACCACCCCCGTCAACCGGGGCACAATTTGGGCAGTGCGGTCCCAATTGACCGTGATTTCGGCGGGAAAACTTAGACTGATGCCCAGCTCACCGGGTCCTGCAGTTTCAACTTCGATTCCGAAACGTTCTATCTCTTCTGGGGGTAGAATTATGTATTTCTGGTCTTCATGTTTCTCTCCGTATTCGTGACTTTCTCGGTGTTGCGCCTTGTCCTGATTCTGAAAGCCCTTCTTGTCCACGGGCTTTTCAGTCTTTTGGGTCTGATCCGGGGAAACGGATGCCTGCCCAAAGTTACGGCTCGCCAAAGCAGCTAGCAGTACGACGGCTATGATCGCCACAACAAACATAGATTTCCACTCATGTTTCATTGCTACTTCTCCGTCCGAAGTGGGACTACCCTCAATCGGGCCTGGAACCATCGTTCCAGGCCCGATTGAGGGGCTCCATTGCCCTATCAGCCTCACGTTCAAGTCTTCTAAACGTTTCGTTTTGCCTCTTCTGAACGGCCTCTACGCGTTTCCACCTCCGGTCGAGTTCAGAGCGAAGGCTGTCCGCCGACAGAGCCATAGGAACCGGAATCAATAAGATGATAAGAGCCAAAATAGCGGTGAGTCTTTTCATTGTACCGCTCCTCTGCGCTGCATTTGCAGCGCATCTCGGAAGATGCAGAGTGCATGCCGCGGTTTTCTCAAGTGATTTGCCCCTACTTCCTCCTGTGTCCGGGAAGAACCCGAGTGTGCAATCGTCTTGGATAGATGATGCTTGAAGACGGCAGACCGCTACACACTCTTTCGCAGGCGAGACGCGGCGAATCTACTTCAGGAACGTATCAAATGAGAAGCACAGTTGATTGGACTGCATGAAGAGATTGACTACATAGGCGAGAATGGCGGGAATTGTAGGCACATGGCGGAATAAAGGAACGTTCGGAATGGAGACCTGCTAGAGCCACATATTGGGCTCCTTGCAACTTCAATGTCACCTTTGTGGCTGACGCGTTTTGGTTCAACGCGGTCAGCGATATGGGGACATCAAAGCAGGAGTCACACGTCCCACTGCAAGGGCTCACAAGGCAGTGATCTCCGGATTGGGTTGCGGAAGATAGAAAGCCACAACAACACACCGGCCACTCTACCTTCACGTGTCCGCTTGACTCAAAACACCACACCAGATGAGGTTGGGCAAGTGCAGCCACTGCAAGACACATTAAAATCCTGAGCTTTGTCTCGCGTATCGGTGTTAGAAATCTACTCATGATTGTTCTGCCCAGCCCTATCTCCCAATTCAACCATTTCTAACTCGGGAACACATGCGCCCCGAACCGGGAATCTGGCACGGGACCATAACAGTCTGTGGTGGAGCTGTCAATTTGTTTGCGGATTTTGTTGAAAATCTCGGATGTTGAAGTATCCAGTGGTATCTTTTGGAATCGTGAGAGTTTCATGAGGATCGGACGGCCGTCTCCACTAATCAAAGCCTGAGAATCATGGTTAATTCTCTTTCGCCATGATCCATGGCCGTGAATCCGGAGTTTCGATAAAGTCGTATAGCTCTGAAATTGAACGATTCGACGGTGAGCCAGAGCCTTCTCAATCCGATAGTCTTTGCGTCGTCAATGGCTAATTGCGTAAGGGCAGTACCGAGTCCGCGATTGCGAAAAGGTTCGCTGACAAATATTACGTATTCTCCATCACTTCTGTCAAAATCCGGAATTACGGCTGCATGCCCCACGGCATTCCCTTCCGACCAAGCCAGGAAGTTTCTGCCGAATTCTAAAAGCTTTTCAATCCACCTGTCCCTGACTTCTTTTTGCGCGGGTGGAAGCCCTTGACTTATAGCCAACCTCGGGAACCCGTCATACATTTTCTTGATTTCAGATGAAGATTCAGGGTTGCATTTGCCTACTTCAAATGGGCAGCCCGTCTTGTCAACTCTGGAGATACGGCTAAGCGAGGTCATTTCGCTTTTCCAGACCTGATGGATTTTGATTTGCAGCCCGGCAAAGACCTCAATGACCCTATTGTGAGTAGCATCATCGGCTCTCCGGAGAGGCTCGGGCGCAATACAACCGCTGGATCAGACTAGATAAACATTACCAACTGTATCGTCCAGCCAATATATCATCAACGGTTCCGAGCGGTCAAACCGGCCATCACAAATGGTGAGTTCGATTCTCGATTACAGCAATTGTTTGAACTCTTCAGGTGTAAGGCGGCGTCACGTACAATACCGCCCATAGTATATGCGTTTACCGGATCATGCCGGGGAATAATAAGAATTCTGTGGCCATCCGACATGACGACGTGTTTCCCCTGACGTACAATAAGAAAGCCGGCCTTTTGCAAAGCACGTACGGCAGCCAAGTGGTCAATGCCGGGAATTTTGCCCATGAGGTTATACTGCTACCTCTATTTCACGGACTTCCGCATCAGGGAACAAGTCGTTTATGGCCGCCAAATACTCATGAATTGCATCTCGGATATTTTCGATGGCCTCCTCCTCCGTAACTCCCTGGGACCAACATCCCGGAAGACCTGGAACAGAGACACTATAACCTTCCTCTGAATGCCGAAGTACTACTTTATATTTCATGTTGGGATTCTCACTTCTATCTCTATCGCTTCCCAGGAAGTTCGCACGGCCCAACTACCAGAAACATTCCCTTCTCGCCCTGGAATGTCCGATATTTAAGTGGCCTTCGCCGTGGACATAAGTAAGTTCTCACGGAAAATTGGATAACACAAGCCGAACAAACATTTTCGTCACAAAATCTTTGGTGAGTCCAAGCGTAGTATTGCGTTAATTTACAGGGGGTCTCGGGTGGGCATACGGATTAGATCATTTCGGAGCGGTTTGGTGACTAATTCTCTGAGACGTCAAATAATGAAGACAGGGCGTCTCGCACGCGCTTAGATCGCCGACGTTGCGAGACACCTGTCTTCACACTTTTGTTTGCTATTTGATCTCGACACGCTGCTTCACAAGGTTTTCCACAACTGACGAATCCGCGAGAGTGGTGATGTCCCCAAGCTCTTCAATCTGGCCAGCGGCTATTCTCTTCAGGATACGTCTCATGATTTTTCCGCTGCGGGTTTTGGGCAAGCCATCAGCCCATTGAATCACGTCCGGGGTCGCTATAGGACCGATTTGGGTCCGCACGAGCTTGACCAGTTCCTTCTTCAGATCTTCCGACTTCGGCACTCCGGTATTAAGGGTGACAAAGGCATAAATGCCTTGCCCTTTTATCGGATGCGGAAAGCCGACTACCGCGGCTTCTGCCACGTCGTTGTGAAGCACGAGGGCAGATTCCACTTCCGCAGTTCCCATACGATGCCCTGAAACGTTGATGACATCGTCGATGCGGCCGATAATCCAGTAATAACCATCTTCATCCTTCTTGGCGCCGTCCCCGGTAAAGTACAGCCCCGGGACCCGCGAGAAGTAGGTTTCCCTGAAACGTTCATGATCGCCGAAAACGGTTCTCATCATCCCCGGCCAGGGCCTCTTTATGAAAAGAGCCCCTTCTTCGTTCGGATACTTGACCTCTTCGCCGGTTTCAGGGTCCAGAATAACCGGATCGACCCCGAAGAATGGGAAAGAGCAGGAACCGGGCTTGATTGGGGCTACCCCAGGCAGCGGGGTCATCAACTGTGCACCTGTTTCTGTTTGCCACCATGTGTCCACAATTGGACACCAATCACGCCCTACATAATGATAATACCATCTCCATGCTTCGGGGTTGATGGGTTCCCCAACCGTTCCGAGAAGCTTGAGACTGGAGATATCATGTTTCTCTACATGGGTGCTGCCTTCTTTGGCCAAGGCACGTATGGCCGTCGGCGCGGTATAAAATTTGTCAACATGGAGTTTCTCAACTATGGCCCAGAATCGGTCAAAATCCGGATAGCTGGGAACGCCTTCGAACATCACGCTGGTGAATCCGCAGCACAGCGGCCCGTAAACTATGTAACTATGACCGGTCACCCAGCCGATGTCCGCTGTGCACCAAAACGTTTCCTGAGGCTTCAGATCGAAGACCAGCTTGGTGGTCATGGCAACATTTAGCAAGTACCCGGCCTGTGTGTGCAACACGCCCTTGGGTTTCCCGGTACTGCCGCTTGTGTAAAGGATATACAGGGGGTCTTCCGCATCCATGCGCTCCGGTTCCACATAGGATGGCAGAGATGGATCAGACATCAGTTCGTGCCACCATAATTCCTTTTTTGGATCGAGCTGGAGATTCAAGCTCGGGACTCGGCTAAATACAATGACCTTTTCCACCGCGGGACATCGCTTCAATGCCTCGTCAACATTTGCTTTCAAGTTGAGATGCTTGCCCGCCCGGTAGCCGCCGTCGACTGTCACTACCATCTTCGCCTTGCAATCTTCGATCCGGCTCGCGATGGATTCCGCGCTGAAACCGCCGAATATAACGCAGTGGATCGCCCCGATTCTGGCACAAGCCAACATCGCTATGGGGAGTTCCACAATCATCGGCATGTAGATGATCACTCGGTCTCCCTTTTTTATGCCCTGAGCCTTGAGTACGGCCGCGAATTTGTTGACTTCCTTGTAAAGTTCCAGGTAGGTCACGACCCTGGATTCGGCGGGATCGTCTGCTTCCCAGTAGTAGGCCACTTTATTTCGTAGCTGGTCCAAGTGTCTGTCCAAGCAGTTGTAAGTGACGTTAAGGACGCCTCCGCCGAACCATTCAATGTTGGCCTTCTCGAAGTCGTAGCGGAGCACGAAATCCCAATCCTTGTACCAGGAAATATATTCCTTGGCTGCTTCACCCCAGAAGTTGTCTACGTCTTCAAGTGAGCGCCTGTACAGTTCCTTGTACTCCTCCATGCTTTTGATGTACGCGATCTTTCGATACTCCTCCAGATGGGCGTCGTACCATTTGGGAGCATTCTCCATTTAATGACCCTCCTCTTTTGTTTTTTCGTCGGGGAACCGGCACGGAGCAAGGCGACGTGTCGGCGGTCCGGCGTGGAATTCTTTGGAGCAATGCTGAATGCGGACTGTCATCGGGGACACAGCACGGCCTTAGGCGTGTGTCCTTCCAGCGTCTCCTATTTGCAGCAGACTGCCGACGAGCGGCTGGAGACCAAGCCTAGCAGTCAACTGCTGCTACAGCCAAACATTAGGAATCCAATTTTAGAGTTGTTGAGGACCTCATGGTCCCGCCACCGCACGGTCGCTCCCTAAAAGGACTTATCCAAGCGCAGATCAACCGCGTCGGATAGACTCCAAATATCGCCTGAAAGATTTATCAAAATTTCCGTAGAGTATGATTTCGGAAGGCTGGTGGACACGTCGAGACCCGTTGCACACTCGCCGGGCCGTCTCTTAGGAAGGAAAAACGCCATCCTCACCTGCGTTACGGAAATATGCTTGACTGCACATCCGGATCGTGAAATTCCCCGTTCTTGGAGGACGTTGCACAAGAGTTCACTATAATATACTATCGGAGGGAGCTTAATCGGTATGGGGACCAAATGTCAAGCAAGATCACCACAAAAAGTTTCGGGCTTTTTGCCGGGCCGGAAACCTTCCACAAATCAAATCATTGTCCGGAGATCTCAAGTTCTCACCGGCCGACCGTCAAGCAAGGGCACGGCCATTGGTGCTTTTCCGGCCTTCTAATGATATGGTAAGGACGGTTTAGAGGGGCCGAGGTCCGTTCCGGACTGTTCAGCAGCCCGTTGCTTCTCAGAATTCGGCACAACCTCGAAGGGAAGGCCTCACTCACCTCATAGGGGGCCTCTAGTCCGCCGAGGCGCTGCGCTTCAAATTGAGGCTTGAAAAGTTCAAGTCATTCCCGTCCGTAAGCAAGAGCATGAAGACAAGTGTTAATAGCTACGCGGTAGTTCCCGGTGCGGTTTTGCAATTCCTGGGCCGAACCATGCCGTTTAGCGAACTCGACCGTACGATCCTCGAAAACTTGTGCAGAGAATGCACCCTTGAGCATTTTCCCAAGGGATCGTTGATCCTAAAACAGGATGTAACTGACATCACGCATGTCTATCTAATTCAGACCGGCGGCGTGCGGATGAGCATGACTACGGACGCCAAAGTCGTTACGTTAAAGGAATACGGCGGGGAAGGAGCCTCATTTGGGGCTTCTTCGATCGTAGACGGGGAAAAGGCGTCATTTGACGTGGAGGCTGTGGAAGACACGTTCTGCCTTCTGATTCCCAGAGAGATATTCCTGTCTCTAATGAGTCAAAACCCTCGTCTGGCCGCTTACTACGACGAACACATCTCCGAAGACATGATGGGCGTGGTTTATTCCGAGTTAAGAACGGAGAAGGTCAGTCTTAGGGCGGAAGGATCTCTTCATCTATTCAACACCAGGGTAGTGGACATTATCAAACATCGGCCGGAAGTGGTGCAAGCGTCGGCATCGGTCCGGCAAGTGGCAGCGCTGATGGCAAAACAGGGGGTAAGTTCCTTGTTGGTCGAAGACCTGTCCGGCAAGGCCATCGGCATAGTGACGAACTTGGATCTCAGAACCAAAGTGGTAGCCAAAGGGCTGGATTATGAAGCTTCGGTGGACCGGATCATGTCTTCTCCGGTCAAGGTTGTCCCTGCCCTCGCCTTTTGCTTCGAGGCCCTCGTCACAATGATTCAGGAGCAGGTGGACTACCTTGCAGTAGAACATCGAAGAGAGATCATCGGTTTAATTAATGCCCGGGACATGATGGTGCATCTTGGATCTTCTCCACTCTATCTTTTCCGCGAGATCTCCACTCAACGAACCGTTCAAGGGCTTTACGGTCTGTCCAGGAAGGTGCCGATCCTCGTTCGAAGCTTGCTAGAGGCGGGCGCTAGGGCTGCCAGTGTCACCCAGATGCTCACCGTGTTCAGCGATCATCTTCTTAACCGCATTCTCACACTTATAGCGGAAGACTTGGGAGATCCCCCCTGTTCGTTTTGTTGGCTCGGTTTAGGTAGTGAAGGCCGGAGAGAACAGACATTCCGAACAGATCAGGATAATGCACTTGTCCACGAATCATTGCTTGACCCTGGGGATTGGAAGAAAGCTCAAGAGTATTTTCTCGCCTTTGCGACTCAGGCAGTAGAACATCTTGAAAAATCCGGAAATCCGCGGTGCAAAAACAACTTCATGTCTTCCAATCCACGCTGGTGCAAGGATTTCAAATCATGGGTCAAATGTTTTGACGAGTGGATAACGACGCCAATGCCGCCGGACATATTCCTTTCGACAATATTCTTTGATTTCCGCTCTGTGGCGGGAAGCGCTTATCTTGCGGAGGACCTCCGGACAAGTGTGCTAAAAAGAGCCGGAAAGTACCATAACTTCTTAAAATACTTCCTCAAATATTTCTTATTGAACGAACCGCCCGTAACATTTTATGCAGATTCTGTTGTGGAAAAAGACGATACGAAGGTTGAAGTACTGGATCTAAAAACAAGGACCCTGACTCCCTTTGTGGAATTTGCGCGCATCATGTCTCTGCGACACGGGATCAGAGAAACTAACACGTTGGCAAGGCTTAGACATCTCGCGGATAAAGGCCACATATCGCTGGACTTGTACACTGATGCGAGTCAAGCTTACGAGTTCGACATCCATCTTACCCTGGTGCACCAACTCAAAATGGTGGAGATGGGCCGAAAGCCGGAAAACTTTGTATTGGCCGCAGACCTGTCCGAACTGGAGAGAAAAACTCTACAATTTTCTTTTTCGGTGATACAGGAACTGATGACGCATGTGAGACGCGAGTTTCAACAAGGGTCCCCTGAGCCTCGCGTGAGATAGCTTACGTATCTTGATCGCGAGTGATTCGGAGCCGAGGATTTCAAATGAAGGCAGGCGGCCGACACTCCGAAGATTAAGCAAAGATAGAGGGAAGTCAATGGAGAAGCAAAACGAGATTCCCGCAGCAGATCCGGCAGCCGTGCTGGAATTCCTTAGCCGCACGCGTCCTTTCAAAGATCTGGAGCCTTCTATCTTGAAGGAGGTTTCGGAAAAAGTTACCCAGGATTTTTATCCAAGAGGGACGATTATTCTCGAACAAGGCGTTAGTGAAGTAACTCACTTCCAACTCGTGACGCGAGGAGGAGTCAAGATCCAGCATATAGACCCGGATGGCTCGGCTAAGCTTGTAGATTTTATTGGGGAACGAGGCTATTTTGGGGCCCTTGGCATTATAAAGCAATCCCGGTCCAATCACATGGTTCAGGCCGAAGAGGACACTTTTTGCTATCTCCTGGAAAGAGAAATGTTTCTCAGGCTGGTCCATAGTTATCCTCCCTTTGCACAGGTCCTATCTGGATAGGTTTTCAGGGGACGTGCTAGGCGCGGCGTACACTGAGATGCGAGATCAAAAGAGGATTCGATCAAATCGAGGTGGCCTGTTCCTATTCACAGCCAGAGTTAAAGATATCGTCAAGAGACCGGCTGAAGTTATAAACGGGCATGAAACGGTTCAGGCGGCCGCCCGCAAAATGGCCGATCTATCCCTGGGCTCTTTACTGGTACTGGACCAGGCCGGAAAAGTGGTGGGAATCGTCACGGACAACGATCTTAGAACCAAAGTGGTGGCGAAGGGCTTGGATTATGGCAGTTCGGTCCAATCCGTAGCCACTGCTCCGGTCAAATTCGTGCCCGACACTGCACCGGCTTTCGACGCGTTGCTGCAGATGATGAATCAACGGGTGCACCATCTCGCTGTGGAACGAGATGGAGATCTCATCGGCATGATTACGGCTCACGACATAATGATCCAGCAGGGGACCTCGCCTATCTCTCTTTTCAGAGAGATCGTGTCGCAGCGTACCATTGAGGGGCTCTACTCTCTCGGGGAAAAAGTGCCTCTTGTTGTTGCAACTCTCATTCAGGAAGGCGGCAAAGCCCAAGATATCACGAGAATGGTGGCTGCTCTAAACGACCACATAGTTACTCGCGTGTTGGCGTTGCTGGAAGAAGAGATCGGGCCCGCCCCATATCGTTGGTGCTGGCTCATGTTGGGCAGCGAAGGGCGTCTCGAGCAAACCTTTGCTACCGATCAAGACAATGCCTTGCTTTACGAGAACCCGCCGGACGACTGGGAACGCATCAAAACAGCTAAACTGTACTTCCGCAGATTTGGAAACGAAGCTGTCAAGCATCTTGAAGCGTGTGGGTACGCTCTGTGCAAAGGAAAGATGATGGCCTCCACGCCCAATTGGCGCAAGCCTTCCAAAGTTTGGCAAGGTTATTTTGACCGTTGGATGACATCTCCGGAGCCTCAGGCAGTCCTTCATGCCACCATATTCTTCGACTTCCGGCCAGGTTATGGCAGTTTTTCCCTCGGAGACCGCCTAAGAGAATATGTGGCGGAAGTGGCCCCGAGAAGAGAACTCTTCCTCATGCATCTCGCCAAAGATTGCCTCACCGGCAGAGCCCCCCTGACCTTTTTCAGAGAATTTGTAGTGGAGAAAGACGGCCAGCACAAGAACCGCCTTGATCTCAAAACTAGAGGACTGGTTCCCTTCGTAGATTTTGCACGCGTCATGTCATTGAAATACGGTGTTAAGGAAACTAACACCCTTGCCAGATTGAAGGCTCTGGCGGATGGCGAGCGTATTCCACGAGGTTTCTACGCGGAGGTACGCGAAGCCTACGAATTCCAGATGCAGGTACGCCTTGTTCATCAGCTCAGAAGGCTTTTAGCCGGGCTGACCCCGGACAATTACATTGATCCGGTGGATTTGACCGACACAGAGAAACAAACTCTTAAGGAGGCATTCGGCGTCATCAATAGCATACAGACGCTTCTAAAAGAAGATATCAGAATCGTGGAATAGCAACCGCTCATGAGACGGTTCTGTCACCCGATGAGGGAGAATTTCTGTGAAATTGAAGTGGCCATGGATTCGCAAGGATAAGCACTCCGCAATCGTTGCAAATCACCGGCGCTTCGAGAAATTTGACCGGACTAGGCCTATCGAAAGCTATCAATTTGTCTCTCTTGACACCGAACTGACCGGACTCAATCTGCGTCGCGATGCAATAGTGTCTATCGGGGCAGTGCGCATAGATGGCTTGCAAATAATCACAGGGGAAACCTTTTTTTCGTACGTGAAACCTCAGCAGTCCATGCCCAAGGCGAGCACACTAATACACCGGATAACTCCGGATCAGATCGAAAGTGCACCGGAGCTGAGAAAGGTTTTGCCCGATTTTGTGGATTTCCTTCATGGCGCTCTGTTGGTAGGTCATTTCATCGGACTTGACCTGGCGTTCATAAACAGGGCAGCACGGAGGCTTATGGGCGGGCCATTGCGAAACCCTTGCCTGGATTCCATGAAGCTGGCCCAGGTCTATGAAGAGCGGCAGCGAGGGAGCTATTACGACAGGATTGAAGTGGCGGCTGGATACAACCTTAAAACGCTCTCGAGAAAATACCGTCTGCCGACATTCGAACAGCACGATGCCCTTGGAGACGCGTTCCAGGCTGCGTGTTTGTTTGTATTCATAGTCAAAAAGATGCAAGGGTTCGGATGCAAAACTCTCGTAGATCTTCATACAATGAGCAGAAGCAGCTTGGGGCTGATTTGAATCTCTTATGCCAGTGCGCGATCAAACGGTGAACAATCAACGGAATACGGCACGGATCCGACAAAGCCTCCCGCGGGACGCGGGATGGCACCCATGACCCGATATTGACTGGATGTTGGGTGCCACTGACCTGAGCACCATCATGGCGCCAGGTCAGTGCCCTTTCCTATCGCCCCATTCTCACTTGCTTGAAAGCGAATCGGTATTACTTTCGTCTTGAAGGATTTTGACCGGTACTCTGGTCCGTAAGCTTCTGAAGTCGCTCAACAGTTTCCTCGAGCTCTTTGTTTCTAGCTTTGAGTGCCTCCTCCGCCTTCAGCTTTTCCTCCTTGAGACGAATAGTCTCGAAAGCAAGATCCACCAATTCGACAAGCTCAGGAGGATCCACTGGTTTGCGCAGGTAATAAAAAGCTCCTTTCTCAATGGCAAGGACCGCCGAGTCCACGTCGGCGTATGCCGTCATGAGTATGCAGGTAATTCCAGGAGCCACACCGTTCAATTCAGACAGGAGCGCGGTGCCGGACCCGTCCGGTAGCTTGAGGTCCACTATGGCCAGGCTAGGTAATGCCTCTTGAGCCATTTCGGTCGCCCTGGCCCTTGTGGAAGCCAGAAGAATGTCATAGCCCTCACCCTCCAGGATATCTTTAAGGCTATCACTTAAGCTTTCGTCATCATCCACTATGAGAATTCTGCGAGCGTTTTCACTGGGCGGCCTCTTGTTCGGAAAAATCTTCCTCAAGAAACTCGTCATCGTCATGGTCTTTCCCTTCCTTTGAATCGCCGCTATTTGGCAGGTGTTTCACGAATCCGAGGAATCGTGATCGAGCCAAGGCGGCAGACCGAAAAACGTCAGCTCGATATCACGCGGCAGAGCTAAAGTTGTCGAATGAAAAATGGACTCGCTTAGGTACTTGTACCTCGCCTATTCGACTCGGAAAGCACATTCTATCGCATCCAGTAGCAGAGCGATCCGGAAGGGCTTTTTGAGAACCGCGAATGCTCCCGCCTCCTCGGCCCTGCGGATCAGATGTTCCATTAAATGCGCTGTGCACATTATAACTCGTATGCCCGGTCTGTACCTCTTCATTTCTATGAAAGTCGCAACACCGTCCAGCCCCGCCATTTTTATGTCCATGACCACAACCGGAAAATATTCGGATCGAATCCGGGCCAGGGCCTCCTCACCGCTAACTGCGGTAATCACTGCATAGCCTTCACTTTCCAATACGTCGCGGGCACTGTCAAGGAAAAGCTCATTGTCGTCAACTAGAAGGATGCGCCTTTTCACAGTGATATCCTCCGATCCGGATAGTCCTGGAGGTCTGCTCGTGAGATGGCTCACTGTTCAACCGTTAGTGAAACTGTAACGACTGTCCCGTGATTGGGCCGGCTGGAAAGCGACACCTGACCTCGATGCTCGTCCACGACTTTCTTAACCACTGCGAGTCCCAGGCCCGTACCTCGCGACTTGGTGGTAAACAAAGGCTCAAAGGCCCGCGATGCATGTTCGGAATCCATTCCGATTCCGTTGTCCGCAAGCTCAATGCTAACAATGTCGTCTTTCATGGAAGTAGAGACCGTGACAAGCGGCCGATAAGACCGTTTCTCCTCCCTGGCGCTTCGTGCCTGCACAGCCTGAAAGGCGTTTTCAACAAGGTTGATAACGACTCGGCGGAACTTTTCACCGTCGAAGGTGATCGGAGGTAGGTCGGCAGCAAGTTCTCTCTTCAAGGTAATTCCCTTGGGCGTGGAAATTTGGTCGAGGACTGTTTCCAGCCACGGGTTAATCTCACTTTTTGCAAGGGATGACCGCGTCTCTCGTGTGTATTCCAATAATTCGTCGATAATCAGGTCGCAATGCCCGACTTGTTCTCCGATCCGATTGAGGTGCTTCGTGAGTTTTTCATCTAGCTCTTTAATATTCTTAAAGAGATAATAAGCCGAAAAGCTGATCACTCCGAGAGGATTTCGAAGCTCATGGCTGACCACCGCTGTGAGCTGACCAAGCACCGACAGTCGCTCCCGTTTTATCAATTCCCCCTGAGCAGCCTCCAAGTCTCGAGTGCGCTCTCGAACTTTTACTTCAAGTTCTGAGGCATGCTGGGTAAGGAGAGCTTCCCGTTCTTGGTGATAGTCGATTCGCCGCTTCAGGTCGTCCGGTGTGACCTTCAAACCTGCAAGTATTTCGGCGTACACTTCTGAAAGATCTCTGGCTTCCTGCTCAGCGAACAGATCGGACTGCGCGAGTATCCGATGGGCGGTAGCCGCACCTACAGAGCCGGCAAGAAGTCTCTCCACCTCGCTGTGAAGTTGCGCCAGTTCGACTATCGAAATCCTGTCTGTAGCCTCGAGGAAGGCTTGACGCAGACATTTCCGGGTCATGGCGTGGGCTTCTTCTTCCGAGAAGAATTGACCGAAAAGCTCAAATATTATCCCGGTCTTCGCGGCCAGGTCTATGTGGGATTCCCGGCGTGGTGATCTGCTTAACGCCTGTCCTGCGGTCAGTGACCCGACAAAATTTTCCGCAAGATTTTGTTCCGACGGGCTTTGCCTGAAAAGAAGAGATCCCAGAACGTACAGGCCGGTGTTGAAAACAATTGACCAGAAAACAGTATGCGACAGAGAATCTAATGCGTGGACGCCAAATAGTTGTTCAGGGCGGAGAAAAGAAATGCCCCAGAGCCCCTCCTCAAGAAATTTGTTGGCTATCCACCCGCTCCGGACGAACGCGGGCAACAACAAGGTGTAAAACCAGATTGCAAATCCGGCGGCTAAGCCCATAAGGGCCCCGGCCTTGTTGCCACGGCGCCAGAAAATTCCTCCGAGTATTACCGGAGCGAATTGAAAAGCAGCAGCAAACGATATCATCCCGATATTCACGAGCATATACGACTCGCCCACCCCCCGCTCGAACCAATATCCTATTAGAATTACAAGGGCAACAGCAGCCCAGCGACAGTGAAGGAGTCGTCTTCTAAGAAATGCAAGCCTTGGAACTCGACCCACCACCGGCGACAAGAAATGATTTGTAATCATGGTGGAGATCGTGATGGAACTTATCATTATCATGCCTGTGGCGGCAGAAGCACCTCCAATGAAAACGAGCAAGGACAGCCATTTATGTCCCGCATGAAGCGGCAACCCCAGGACGAACGTGTCCGCTTCCCACGGGCTGTATCCCTTAAGGATCCCGCCCATCGCAATGGGAAACACAAAGATGTTGATTAGTAACATGTAAAGAGGAAAGAGCCAAAGGGAGGTGCGGATGTGCTTCTCGTCAAAATTCTCCACTACACTTATATGAAACTGGCGCGGCAGAGAACATTATTGCAGACATGGACAGAATGAGATAAGTCATCCACGTTACCGACCAGGCCTGATCGCCATTCCACATAGGCACAATTTGTGCGGGGAGTTCGGTTGAAAGCCGCTTTAATATGTCCCCAAATCCGCCAAACATGAAGTAAGTGACAAAGACCCCAGCCGCAAGGAAAGCCACCAGCTTAACGAGGCATTCCACCGCTACGGCCATTATCAGCCCGGGATGTCGCTCAGTGGGATCCAGTCGCCTTACACCCAACACTATGGTGAAAACTATCATTAGGCCGACTACCACGGGCCCAAGATGGAGAGTGATCCAAGAAGGAGGCGCCCCTTTCTCTGACGTGATTATTTCAAAAGTGGTGAAGATGGCTTTAAACTGTAGAGCAATGTAAGGCATGGTCCCGATCAGTGCCATCAGTGTAGCAAGTGCGCCGACTGCAAGGGACTTGTCGTATCTGGCTGAAATGAAATCCGCGATGCTCGTTATATGGTGGATGGTCTTTATCCTTACCAGCTTTCTAAGCACTATCCACCACAGGGTTATGACTATAGTGGGGCCGAGATATATGGGAAGAAATAGCAGTCCCGATGTTGCCGCTTTTCCGACGCTCCCGTAATATGTCCAGGCTGTGCAATAAACCCCGAGAGAAAGGGAGTAAACGATGGAGTTGTCCACCGGGCTCTTGGCTTCCGCGGACCTCCGTTCCACCCACAGGGCGGTGAGAAAAAGGATCCCCATATAGAGGCAGAAAACCATCAGGACTGAGAAGGAGTCGAGCACGGAGAACTCCTATTGGTCGCTGTCGTCGGTCGGCTGGGAAGAATGAGGGGGCAGTAGAACTCGGCTTATGAGAAATTGAAGGAAAATGACAACAGTCCAGCAAACAAAAAGATAGACAAACATCGCATCTATGCGATCGAAGTCCGAAGAAGAAACCAGAGGCCAGCTAAAAAGAACCAAACTGAGGCAAAAGATCAATACGTGAAACTCAGGCCTACCTAGCAAATTCCTGATTCTTTTCATGGCGGCCCTCCCTACCCGGGGGGAGCGTTGTGTCGATGGCAATCGTTCGTTGGCAAGCAGTGCGGACTTGTATTAGACCAAAATCTTCGGACTTCCTCTCCCGTCGGAAAAGTAGTCGAAGAATCTCTGCAGACCTGATCAGGCGTCTAAAGAAGCGCGAAGTCGGTTCAATTCTAAAGGGTTTGCCATAGCAGACCTTCTCGGAATCTCAGATTTTGCCGTAACCGATCTCCTTTACGGCAGATCTTATTTCATCAAGGATCGCCGGGTCGTCGATTGTCGACGGGACATTATAAGCTTCGCCATCAGCTATCTTTCTCATGGTTGACCTAAGTACTTTACCGGAACGTGTCTTGGGGAGTCGGTTTACCACCACTGCTTTCTTGAATGAGGCCACCGGACCGATGTCGTTACGGACCATTTGAACAACATCAGCAACTATCTCGTCTTTGGAACGAGTGACACCTGCCTTGAGTACCACGAAGCCCAGAGGCACCTGGCCTTTAAGATCGTCGGCTGCTCCTACGACCGCGCACTCGGCCACGTCCGGATGTTTCGCCAGTACTTCTTCCATTCCCCCGGTGGATAGCCGATGGCCTGCCACATTTATCACGTCGTCTACACGGCCCATTACAAAGACATATCCCTCTTCATCAATGTACCCGCCATCTCCCGTCAGATAGTATCCAGGGAAAGGATTCATGTATGACTCGATGAAGCGCTGGTCATCATTCCAGAGTGTGGGCAGATTTCCCGGTGGTAGAGGCAGCTTAACAGCGATCACGCCGTTCTGATTGGGACCCAATTCCGCCGCAGTCCCGGAATCAAGGATTTGGACATCATATCCCGGCATAGGCTTTGTGGCGGAACCGGGCTTTGTGGGAAATTCCTCAAGACCGCGGAAGTTCCCACAAATTGCCCAACCAGTCTCAGTCTGCCACCAGTGATCTATGACCGGCTTTCCTAGCAGCTTTGTAGCCCAATAATAAGTGTCAGGATCGAGTCTCTCACCAGCCAGGAACAGTGTATCAAATTTTGATATGTCGTATTTTTTTAGGTACTCGCCTGTCGGATCTTCCCTTTTAATGGCCCTAATTGCCGTGGGCGCGGTGAAAAGTGCTTTGACGCCGTGCTGAGAAATGACACGCCAAAAGGCCCCCGGGTCCGGTGTCCCCACCGGTTTACCTTCGTAGATTATTGTGGTAGCCCCCATAAACAGAGGAGCATAAACTATGTATGAGTGTCCCACTACCCAGCCCACATCCGATGCGGCCCAGTAAACTTCTCCGGGGCCGATGTCATATATATGTTTCATGCTCCACCTGAGAGCAACCGCATGTCCCCCGTTGTCTCTGACGACCCCTTTCGGCTTGCCGGTCGTACCTGACGTATACAAAATGTACAGCGGATCCGTGGCAGCCACAGACACGCAATCCGCAGGCTGGGCCTTGGATTCCAGCTCAAGCCAGTCGAGATCGCGGCTCGGTTTTAGTTCTGCCGTTGCTTGAGGTCGCTGAAACATAACGCACTTTTCAGGCTTGTGGACGGCAATTTCGATAGCTTCGTCGAGGAGTGGCTTATAAGGGATCACTCGTTGCACTTCGATGCCACAGGAGGCAGACAAGATGACCTTCGGTTTTGCATCGTCAACTCGAATAGCCAGTTCACGTGGAGCAAAGCCCCCGAAAACCACCGAATGAATGGCGCCGAGACGGGCACAAGCGAGCATGGACATTAGAGCTTCGGGAATCATCGGCATGTAGATCAGTACGGTGTCGCCCTTCCCCACACCCAGCTCCCTCAAGAAGCCTGCGATTCGTGAAACGCGTTTCTGGAGTTCCGAATAGGTGATTTTCTCAACAGTGTCCGTGACTGGGCTGTCATAGATAACGGCCGTCTGATTTCCCCTACCTTGCCGGATATGATAGTCGAGAGCGTTGAAGCAGGTGTTCAGCATGCCACCACGAAACCATCGGTAGAAAGGTCGGGTCGATCGGTCAAGGACTTGGTCCCAGTGACGGTCCCAAGCGATTTCTTCGGCCGCCCTCCCCCAGAAAGTTTCGGGGCTTGCTAAAGATTCTCTGTAAGCTTCCTCATACTTCATATTGACCTCCAGAGACGGCGTTTACGACTACAATGACTTTATTCGGGAAAGTTCACCGCGTGCTTGTAAATGCGATTGACGTCACGTTGTGACCTGATCGGAGCGAGAAATAATCATGACACTTTTCGATAATGATCGCAACTTTTCTTTGGCTACATGGGAAAGATCAGTTCTAGGGGTCCAAGGCTTTCGATCGCTATGTGGTCGGCCCATCTTCTTACGAAGAATTGGCCGAGCTAAGATTTGCGGATTAAGATCTTGATTTCATGACAATGAACTATTCTATCAATTGAGCATAGCGCCATTCCCACAGATGTCGCATCGATGCTAGCTTCTCATACTGATCGCCCGATGCCACCGTTCGGTACAGACTATCAGGCGCCTATCATAAAAACTTCGTAAAAAAATAGAAGTTGACACGGTCCACACAAAGACCTTAATGTAAGCGGCCAGAAGTATCATCGCATTACCACTTGGAACAGGTTAGACCTCAGCGACGTGAAGGGGTTTTATCGGGGCAGATAGAAGGAGCCGTGCTCCCGTAACCTTGTCCCCGTCATGCATGTACAAAATTTCGATCTGAGACTTCACCGACAATTGCATTGAAAGCCTGAGCAAAAGGCTGCGGCAATGGGGAATCACCGAGTGTCTCGGAAATCACGGAAAAGCAGCTATCGATGCCTGGTTCGAATGTACCCGAAGCAGGCCCTTAAGGGCCCTGGAGCGGGGCCCGGCCGGGCCGGCCCTGCATTTGCCGGCTTCTTCGTGGAACCTTTTCCTCTGGACTTTTGGAAGCTTGAAAAGTCCTTTGCCACGACCTCTCCGTCATCCTTTTTGGTCAAACCGACATACGTAAAAAGCTTTCTCAAGAAACGTCCGGAACCTGATTCCTAGACCATTCTCACCCAAATATCGATACACTTATTTCACTTTCATCGCTCTCCTAATAGTTCCCACCCCGACTTTGTCAGATTCCATAGCCATTGATGCAAGACGCTGTTCCCTAATTAGACGCACTTGGAGCTTGGATAACGGCTTTTTCATTGTAACGGTCGTTCCGAGCAGAAGGCCTCGACATTCCAAATCGGAGTCACCGGAAATCCTGGGGAGAATAGTTTTTTTTATCACGGCGGTGGGGCGTTCGCCTCCTGGTGCTGCTGTAACGGCTGTGAAGGGCCTCTATTGAGGCTGTAAACGGCAACATGTGTTCCTGAGAAAAACTCCAATTTTCCAAAAAATGAGACGTGGCGCGGGCTGAGTTCGGTTTGGGGTGTCGTGTACCGACCCGGACCAAGCGATCCGGTCGTAATCCGGGCATACGCGTGTTCCCGAAATCAAAGGAACTCGCCGTCCGTGGCCCAACAAGGAAGGAGTAAGAACAGTGGCGGAAAAGAAAGAAGACTGGGCTGCAGTAGCCAGAAATCCCAAGTTCTTAGAACTCAGCAGGAGAAAAGCCTATTTTCTCTTCGGTTGGTGGATATTCTCTACCATCTACTATTTCCTCCTCCCCATCGGCGCGGGGGCGGCTCCGGGCGTTTTCAGCGTCAAGGTGATAGGGAATATTAATATCGGGTACTTGTTTGCGCTCTCTCAGTTTTTCGTCTCGTGGGCCTTAGCTCTATATTACTATAGTTGGGCGACCAGGGTATCCGACAAGCTAACCAGCGAGCTGATTGACGAACTGAAATTGCAGTGAGGAGGAATGCACGAATGAAAAGCCTGTTCATAACCTTGACCCTGGCACTATCGCTGGGGTTGATCGTGGCTCACCTTTCAGCGCCAGGACCGGCGTTTGCGGGCCCTGAAAGTGTGATTTCAAACGCTGTCGTGGCTCAGGCTCCGGTCGCAAAGCCTGCACCTCCGCATAGAGTTAAAGCGGACAAGGGAATCACTATAACGATGTTCATTATTATCATTTTGATAACCATGTACATCGTGTATTGGGCCGCCAAACGGACTAAAACCACAGCCGACTTCTACGCAGCCCACGGGGCTGTGACGGGGTGGCAAAACGGATGGGCGATCGCGGGGGATTACATGTCCGCCGCCTCGTTCCTTGGAATAGCGGGCCTCATTTGTCTGTACGGGTACGATGGCTTTATGTATTCGGTAGGATGGCTGGTGGCCTATGTTACGGTGCTCCTGATCGTTGCGGAACCCTGTCGTAATGCCGGAAAGTACACGATGGGGGACATTCTTGCTTTTCGGTCCTCGCCAGTGCCTGTCCGGGCGGCTGCCGCCTTCTCGACTGTGCTGGTCTCGATCTTTTACCTCACCGCTCAGATGGTCGGTGCAGGCATGCTCATAAAGCTGCTTATCGGCGTCCCCTTTAAGATCGCTATCATCGGCATCGGCGGTCTCATGATCGTTTACGTGGCCTTGGGGGGCATGATAGCCACTACCTGGGTGCAGATAATCAAGGCGGCTCTACTTATGGGAGGAGCGATATTCCTGAGCTTCCTCGTAGCGCTACACGCGGGTTTCAATCCAGTGCGATTTTTCAACGAAGTTGCCACCAATCCGCAGATCCAAGATTGGACCAGAGTACATCTTTCTCAAAGAAGTGGTGGCGAGACCCGGCTTTGACTATGGGCAACGTTTCCTCGAACCCGGGTTGTTGCTGAAAAATGTTTGGGACCAGATCTCTTTGGGCATGGCACTTGTTCTGGGGACTGCGGGTATGCCTCACATACTCATGCGCTTCTTCACGGTGCCCACGGCACAGGCCGCACGTAAGTCCGTTATCGTAGCCATGTTTCTCATTGGCTTCTTCTACATCTTAACAACCCTCTTGGGCTTCGGTTCCGCTATCTGGGTGAGCCCGCAGGTTTCATTTGCCGTGGACAAGGGCGGCAATATGTCCAACCTGCTTCTGGCCCAGATGATGGGTGGTATGATCACCCCCGTTATTGGGGACATCTTTCTAGCGTTCCTGTGCGCGGTGGCCTTTGCAACCATACTTGCGGTTGTCTCTGGCCTTGTGCTCGCGTCTGCTGCGGCGGTTTCGCACGACATCTACGTCAATGCCATCAAGGGCGGCAAGGCAGATCCGCATGAGCAAGTCATGGCGGCCAGGATTGCCTCCGTCATTGTTGGCGCCATAGCAGTTGTTATCGGGGTCTTAGCCGAAGGCCAGAATGTTGCCCATCTGGTAGCTCTGGCCTTTGCCGTGGCATCTGCGGGTAATCTCCCGACGGTGGTGCTCTCCTTGTTCTGGAGGAAGATGAACACCGCAGGGATCGTCGGGGGCCTGGTGATAGGTACGGTGGTTTCAATACTTCTGGTTATGGTCTCTCCCAACATGCAATATCCAAAAATAATTGCCGCGGGAAGCCAGAAAGTGGTCACCACGTTGGAGAAAAAGCAGGCCGGTGGTGCGACTCTTACGGATACTCAGAAGGCAGCCCTGGCCGCTGCTAAAGCCTCCTACGAGAAAAACAAGAACGGCACTTCCTTCATTTTCGGGCTGGACAAGCCTCTTTTCAGTCTAAAGAATCCGGGCATCATCTCCATTCCGCTTGGATTCCTGGCTGCAATTGTATTTTCCTTGCTCTTCAGAAGGAAGGAAGAAGAGGACGCGTTCGACGAACTTTATGTTCGCCAGAACACCGGCTTGGGGATTGCGAAAGCACTCGAGCATTAATCTAGGGATGTATTTCTCATTCTTGGGGAAGGCCCAGGCCTTCCCCTTTTTCGTTCTAAAATGATTGGGGAGAAAAAGTGTGACCGTTGACTTACCGGCGCGAAATTGTCGTTGCTAGGAGCTAAGCGACGAAGCAATCTCGGTTCCGGACGCTCTCCAGAAATAAGATTGCTTTCCCGCGGGACGCGGGACTCGCAATGACACCGGTTGGAACAGGTCGATGACCCCAGATAACTGAAAGGATACAAAAAAGTGTAACCATTCAGCTTGTGGAGCAGTCACGCGAGGCGCGAGACAGCCTGCCGGGGAAATCCCTGCTCAATGGCGGGCTGGAAAGCCCACCCCCGTGAAGCCACCCGCAAATTCCGGCTGTAACTGAATGCATACGAAAAAGTGCGGAGCACTGTTTACTTCGTGAACCACGTGTGATATTAATATCAGATTGAGCTGATTAAGCGTTTGCATGCCTATCAGGAGGATGATGAGATTGGCATTTCATACGGAGAAGAAAAAATCAATCATTGAGAAGTACCGGCTCCACGAGAGTGACACGGGGTCTCCTGAGGTCCAAATAGCGCTCCTCAGCGAACGAATCGGATATCTTACCGAGCATTTCAAGATTCATAAGAAAGACCACCATTCTCGTCGAGGCCTTCTCAAGCTCGTCGGACAGCGCCGACGGTTGTTGGATTATTTGAGAGCCAAGAAACGTTGACCGGTACAAAACCATCATAGCCGAACTGGGTATTAGAAAGTAGCTCTAATCTCTGAAGGCGCGACATCGCGGCGGGATAATCCCCGAACGCGTGATGAGGATCATCGTAATTATGGCTCATATTGCAAGTACCACTGTTTCAGGCAAAGAAATCGTGTTCGAGTCAGGACACTTGGCCAAACAGGCCTCAGGAGCTGTTCTCGTTCGTAGCGGAGAGACGGTGGTTCTCGTTACAGCCGTGGCAGAAAAACACGGCAGAGAAGGGATCGATTTCTTCCCGCTCACTGTTGACTACCTGGAAATGACATACGCCGCCGGAAAAATTCCGGGCGGCTTTTATAAGAGGGAAGGACGCCCCACAGAAAAAGAAATTCTGACGGCCAGGTTTATTGATCGCCCGATACGACCGTTGTTTCCAAAGGGCTTTAAGTCAGAAACTCAGATCATCGCGACCGTTCTGTCCTCCGACGGCGAAAGCGATGCTGACATGCTGGCCATAAATGGGGCCTCCGCTGCTCTCCACATTTCGGACATCCCTTTTACCGGACCGATTGGAGCGGTACGAGTAGGCCGGGTTGATGGAAATCTTATCGTCAATCCGTCTCCGTTGGAGGATTCCTATTCGGACCTGAGCTTAATAGTTGTCGGGTCGCATCAGGGCATAGTTATGGTCGAAGGTGGCGCTGATCGGATTTCCGAGGAAGTCATCCTGGAGTCCATATTCAAAGCTCAAGACGAAATTATGCAGATAGTGGAGGCTCAGGAAAAACTGCGTGAGCAGGCTGGGAAGCCCAAGAGAGAAGTCACACCTCCAGTCCAGGACGAAGAATTGGTACAGAAAATCAGAAGCGAATGGGGCCAACAGATCGAAAGCGCCGTAGCCATTCCGGCGAAACTTGAACGACAAGGCACCTTGAGCATGATCTATGACAAAGTCCTCGAATCCGCGGGTGAAGAAGCCACGCAGCGCCGCTCGGAGATCCTGGGCTATCTGGAGAAGATCGAGGGCGAGTTTATCCGAAAGATGATTCAGGAAAAGAGTGTCCGCATCGGAGGGCGTTCCTTTACCGACATTCGCAATATTTCGACTGAAATAGCAGTATTGCCTCGAACGCACGGCAGCGCGCTGTTCACTCGCGGTGAAACTCAGGCGCTGGTTATTGTAACGCTGGGCACATCCTCCGACGAGCAGAAAATCGAAGCGCTCGAAGGCTCAAGCTACAAATCTTTCATGCTCCATTATAAATTTCCGCCATTTTCCGTGGGGGAAGTCAAGTTTCTCAGGGGACCGTCTCGCCGGGAGATAGGTCACGGCGCCCTTGCTGAAAGGGCCCTGGCATATTTGCTCCCGAATGACGAAGAATTCCCTTACACTATCCGCGTGGTCTCGGAGATTCTGGAGTCCAACGGCTCCTCCTCTATGGCCACAGTCTGCGGCGCATCGCTTTCCCTCATGGATGCCGGAGTTCCGCTGGCAGAGCCCGTGGCGGGAATTGCCATGGGATTGCTCAAAGAAGACGGCCGCGTGATTGTGCTCTCTGACATTATTGGAGATGAGGATCATCACGGGGATATGGATTTCAAGGTGGCGGGAACCAGGGACGGCATCACTGCCCTGCAAATGGACATCAAGATCCAAGGAATCACTCGCGAGATTCTGACCGAGGCACTGTTTCAGGCAAGGGAGGGACGCAGACACATACTGGACATAATGGCCCAGACCATCAGCAAATCCAGGACAGAAATATCCCCATACGCGCCAAGGATCTTTGTTATGTATGTGAACCCTGAGAGAATCAGGGACATCATCGGCCCGGGCGGCAAAGTAATTCGGGCCATACAGGAAGAGACAAACACCAAGATCGAGGTGGACGACACGGGAAAGGTGGTAATTGCCTCGGTGGACGTCCAGGGCGCGGATCAGGCCAAGGCCGCCATAAAGTCTCTCACCCAAGAGGCTGAAGTGGGAAGAATTTACATGGGGACGGTTCGCAAGATCACGGATTTCGGGGCTTTCGTGGAAATCTTTCCCGGTACCGACGGCTTGGTCCATATATCGCAACTTGCCCCGGAACGGGTCCGCAAGGTAACGGACGTTATCAGAGAAGGCGACACTTTCCCTGTCAAAGTGATCGGAATTGACCCTCAGGGCAAGATCAAACTTTCACGGAAAGACGCAATCGGTCAAACTCCCGACAAATGAATCAAGGAATCGTCATCCCACCTTCGGCCACCAAGTTCGGCGATCTAGGCACCTACCGCAAAACCACTCTGGATAATGGTTTACGGATTGTTACGGAGGAAATGCCTTACCTGCAATCCGTTTCTCTCGGGATATGGGTCCGTTCCGGGTCAAGGTTTGAGCGGCCGGCCGTCAACGGAATTTGTCATTTTATTGAACACATGCTCTTCAAGGGTACCGAGCGCCGCTCAGCTTTTACCATAGCCAAGGAAATCGATTCGGTAGGCGGGGTACTGAATGCCTTTACCAGCAAAGAAATGACCTCGTTCTACTGCCGCATCCTCAGTGAAAACCTCGAACTAGCCATAGATCTGTTGAGCGATATTTTTCTCAACTCTTCCTTTCCGGAAGAAGAGATCGAACGGGAAAAGCAAGTGATCTGCCAGGAGATCCACCAAATGGAAGATAATCCGGAAGATTTGGTGCATGAAATCCTTGGCGCCAGATTCTGGCAGGATGATCCTTTGGGCCAGCCTATACTCGGGACCATTCCCAATGTCGCTAAGCTGGACAGAGACACCATTGTAGGATTCAAGCATAGCTATTATACCCCTGAAGAGACCGTGGTTTGCGCGGCTGGAAACATCGAGCACGACCGCTTTGTAGATTCTATCGAAAAAAAGATGGGAAGCTTTGCGCGGGCTTCGGCGCAAACGCGGCTCACCGCTCCTAAAAGCGATTCATCCGCTAATGTTGTCGAACGCGATCTCGAACAGGTGCATGTTTGTGTTGCCGCGGAAGCCCCCAGCGCGGTAGATGAAAGCCGACACGCTGCATATATTCTCAATACTATTCTGGGCGGCGGGATGAGTTCCAAGCTCTTTCAGGAAATTCGGGAAAAGAGAGGATTGGCCTATTCCGTGTACTCCTTCCTCTCCTCGGTCTCGGATACAGGGATCTTCGGGATTTACGCCGGTTGTGATCCCGAGCGCCTCGAAGAACTCCTTCAGACCATGGGCAAGGAAACGTTGGAACTCTCCAGGAGAGTCACAGACGAAGACATTGTCACCGCTAAGAGCCAGATCAAGGGCAACATCATTCTTGCGATGGAATCCACGGACTCCCGCATGAATCGGCTCGCCAAAGGAGAGTTTTATTTCGGCAGATACATCCCTTTGGATGAAATAATCGGCTCGATGGAGAAAGTTACTGCAACAGAGTTGCAAGCAACAGCGGAACAGATAATCAATCCGGAGCGTCTTACCATCGTGGCCCTGGGCCCTGTCGCTTCGGACACCGATCTCTTCGGCCTATTCAAAGGTTGATCGCCACATCATATTTGAGTTTTATTCCGGTTGATCTTCTTTGTTGTCCGTGGATTCTCTGCGGCGGATCTCAGCTTTTCGAGAGAGATTATCTATAGAGACGGCAACCTTCCCTAGGCTTCTCATACCTAGCAGATTTGTGAGCCGCTTGATATTCTTATCAAACACCTGCACTTCGATCTCGCCCAAAGGCAAATTGAAGAGAAAAGCGGTCTTCACTTTGTAGCGTGTCACCCTGAGCACGGAACCATCCGCTATGGTGACAATTCCTTTTCCTATTTTAGTCACCGGGGTATCGTGGCCTATCTCCTGAAGGAGATCCCGGCCGATGAGGGAAGATGAAGCCCCGGTGTCCAGGAGAAACCTGTGCGGTGTCCCATTCTTGCGGAAGCGAACCTGCACGAAAATGTGACCCTTTTGGCTAACAGGCACTATCACACTCATGGGACCCGAGGCCGAGACTGACAGCTCCTTCAAAATCCTTTCCGCCATCTTTCCGGTTTCTTTGTCAGGGTTCAGGCTCATAGCCCTTTCCGCGTCTCTGCGAGCGGATTCGACTCTGTCCTTGCGAAGGTATGCCAGCCCTCGCCCTGCGTAGGCAAAACTGGACTTCGGGTCCAATTCGACGGCTTTGTTGAGGTCGCTGACAGCCTCGTCAAATCTCCCCAGGTTTATAAAGGTGATCCCACGGTTGGCAAAGCAGATTGAGCGAAGAGATTCGTTCCCATGGGCCGTTTTGATCGCCGCCGTAAGATCGGCCAACGCGCTTTTCCCCCGGCCTTGCCGGAGGCTCATGTACTCCGCGAAGTTGCAGCCCTGAGGCTAGTACTTCGCCATCTACCCCGCCGGAGCGTAGTAGTTCGTTAACATCCTTGTATGCCTGCTTCAGGTCACCTTCACCAAGATAAGCTTGAGCCCGGGACAGTCTCACCACCTGCGCATTGTGCGTGTGGGGATCCACTGAATCCAGGGCTTGCGCAAAAACTTGAGCAGCTTGCTTATAGTGGTGAGACTTGAGGAGTTGTTTTCCTTTTTCAAACAAGGTTTCCACATTCTCGCCGGCATAGCCCTGGAGAGTACAAGCGATAACAACTAGGATCGAACTGAAAACCAACAAGATGGTGCTACGTGCCAAGCTGTTTTCACGCTTAGGAAATTGCTGTGATAGCCGCTCCGAGAATCCGCGACTTTTGCGTTCAATTTCGGGGGCGGTCCGGAAGTTGAGTTCCTCGCATGAAGGCTGTTCTTCGCATCTTCCGGTCTGAGTATCGTTTTTGTCATTTCGGAGGCCGTTTTCTGAACCATTCCACCATCCCTTCAAGCTCGGCCAACTCTCTCCCGGAGAACTTCCTCACCAACGTCAGGACCTGTTGTGCCAACCAAAATCTTTCTTCTTTTTGCGCACGGTCGGCAGCATCCAGGACTCCTTTCAGCAGGTCCGTCAGTGTCGTGAGTTGGTCGAAAATCGAATCTGCCACCAGGGCATCGAGCTTCCTCTGCCGCGCTCCCAGGATGGTCACGACCTTTGAAGGATCAACGGATGGACCGCCTGTTATGGGTGTCCCCCCTTTAAGGATAGCACCTGCGTGGTTGTTGGGAAGCACGTAGCCGCGACTCAGCTCATCAGCCTGCAAATCAGGGTAGATTTGTTTGAGCTGAACCCCGGTCCTCACATCGAAAAACTCCGGCAAAGCCCCCTGGCCGGCTCCTGCTGTGCCGCAGGGGACCTTAACCAGGATGTTCGCTTCTCGTATGAGAATGTAATCGTACTCATCCGCCGTGCTCATGGAGGTATAATAGCATGATGGAAAACATCCGTTGAGAGAGAAGCGCAGATTAGGGTGTGTTAGGCTCTTGTCGGCCCCATGTCCACCGCATACCGGAAATGGTGGATAAAGTCTAACTGTAATCCCTCAATTGTGAGCAGCAAAAGATTGTCATTGCAAGCGGAGCGAAGCAATCTCATTGGTGGGACCGGCATCTTGCCGGTCATTCGTCACCCCGGATCGAATCCGGGGTCCAGACTGGATTCCGGCGTACGCCGGAATGACGATTGCCTTGTCGTTTCACTCCTCGCAATGACAGAAAACCGAGAATTCTTAGCGTCATTGAATGATTGCAGTTGCTTCAGATTTTTGCTTTACATTAGACCGGACCGAAGATAGTATCCGCACATTTCAATGAATTGGGCTCTAACTCTAATGAAGATCTCAAAACTCGAAGTCAAGGGATTCAAAAGCTTTCCCGACAAGACCGTCTTTGAGTTCAAGCCCGGCATAACTGCCATTGTGGGCCCGAACGGTTGCGGTAAAAGTAATGTTTTTGAGACATTACGCTGGGTTATGGGAGAGCAGAAGGTTCGCAGCCTGCGTGGCAAAAAGATGGAAGATGTCATCTTCAATGGCTCGGAAAGCCGCAAGCCGGTGGGCATGGCGGAAGTTCGACTGGTTCTTTCCAATGCCGAAGGTCTGGCACCATCTTCCATGGCCGATTACGACGAAATCATGATAACTCGCCGCCTGTTCCGAGACGGAGAATCTCAGTACGAAATCAATAATGTCCCCTGCCGGCTCTCGGACATCACTGATTTCTTCCTCGACACAGGAGTAGGCAAGAAACTCCTATGCCATTATCGAACAGGGGAGCGTGGACGCGATCGTGGCATCAAGGCCCGAGGATCGTCGTGTGTTGATCGAGGAGGCCGCAGGGATCAACCGTTACAAATCCCGTCGGGAAGCCGCTCTGAAGAAACTTGATCAAACTCGGCAAAACTTGTTGCGGATCAGTGATGTTATCGGAGAGGTCAAGCGCCAGAGTTCCTCGCTGAAGAGACAGGCTTCGAAGGCCCAACGTTATCGGGAGCTGAGCGAGCATCTACAAGAACTGGATATGGCATTCCATGCTTATAAGTGCCGTCAACTCCAGAAACAAGCGGAACAGATCCAGGGGGAACTGGAAACCGGTCGGTCGGATCTTTTGCAGAAAGAATCTCATTACTCCATCATAACGGCTCGACTGGAACACGATAGACTTAAATCCCTGGAGAGAGAAAAGGGCTTGAAAGATCTTCTCGAAGCGCGCCATCGAGTGGAACTGGACCTGACCGGTTTGAGGGGTGGCATGGAGAGAGATCGGAACCGCGTCTTGCAACTTGAAAACCAGACGCAGCGGTCTTTCGGAGAAAAGCAAGTCCTGGAAGAAAAGGTCGAGGAAGCAAGGGCTCTTCAAGACGCATTGCATAAAGATAAGCAAGAGGCCGATAGGGAGTTGGGGCTTGTCAGCGAACAATTGGAACAAGCCACGAAGGACTCGGAGGATGTCGAAAAAGATGTCGTCAGCCAACGCGACCGTTTGGAGCAGCTCAAGGATGATCTATTCCACATTCTTCAGGAGACATCCCAGGAGAAAAATCGAAGAGAAACCCTGACAAGACGCGGGATAGAAATAGAAGCAGCTCTGGACAGGATCTCCAAGGACTTTGCAGAAACTCATTCCAGCCAGGATAAAGATGAAAGCGAAAAAGAAGGACTGACATCCAATTTGGCCGAACTCGGCCGAATCCAACAAGAGAACGCGACCGCAAAAGCGGAGCTGATCAAAGCTCGGGAAGTAGCCGGGAAACATATAGATTCGCTGAGAGAAAGTCTCAAGGTATCGGAAAAGGAGTTGGCAGCGGCCCAGGCGAAGCTCGAATCACTTGAAGAACTGCAAAGGAACTACAGTGGTTATGATCGAGCGGTCAGATTCATGCTCAACGATGGAGCATTCGGAACAAAAGAGGCTCTCCTGGGCCCTCTTGCCGAGATGATCGACGTCCCTCCGGAGTTCCAAAAAGCCCTTTCAGCAGCCCTTGGCGATCGTTTGGGCCATTTAGTGGTCGCCTCCACTCGTGACGGGGCCAAGGCCGCGGATAGGCTTAAAGAAGCCGGCGCGGGTAGATCCACATTTATTCCTATATCTCCTCGACCGGCCCCGGAATCAGAGCCTGGTAATGTACCGGACGGTCTTACCCCGCTACAAGAGGTGGTTTGTTTTCGTGAAGGATGCGAGAGCTTGGGGAACTTCTTGTTGAACCGCTGCTTCGTTGTCGAGGATATTCGGCAAGCAGTGGAGATTTGGGAAAATAACGGAATCCACGTTGACTTGGTAACTCCCGGGGGCGACATGCTCAACCGCTACGGTGAGATCACCGCGGGCGCACGGGAGGACAGCCGAGAAATAGTTTTTGAGCAGCGCCGCGAGATCGCGGAGCTTGAAGAAAAGATTGCACGTGTGCAACCTGAGCTGGATAGTTTGCAGTTGAGTATGAAGCAGCAGGAGGCACACCTTGAAAAGCTTTCTGAAGAGAGAGATCAAGTCGAGAGGCTTTTGAACGAATCAAACGTGAACGCAGTTCGTCGGCGAAAGGATCGAGAAGTCCTTGAAGCCAGATTGGCAAATTCGGAACGCAAACTGGAGGTCCTGAACCTGGAAAGAGCGAGGGTGACAAAGGAACGGGAGGACCTTTCCATCGACCTTGCCTGCGCCGAGAAAGCCATTAGTCTCTTGGAAGACAGACGAATCTATATACAGCAAGAACGAGAGGCAGCAAGCCGCAAACTCGAAGAATGCAGCCGCTTTGCCACAGAAAAGTCACAGTTCACAAGCCAACTCCGAGTCAGAGCGGCACAAATGGAAGAGAGAAGCCATTCACTGGATCGCGAGTGCAGGTCCTCCCAGGAAAGCCTCAATCAACATGTGTCAAGGTTGACCGCCCTTTCGGCAGAGATAGAGCGAAACGAGATTGAAGTAAATAAACTTGGAGAGCAGCTCTATCATGCTGAACTGAGAGAAAAGGAGCTAATGGAGCATCACGCCTTGCAGACTGATCAGATTGAGAAGCTGCAAACCGAATCCAACGAGATCTCTGTTTCTATAGAAGGGCTGGAGGGAGAGGTCGCTGCAACTGGAAAGGCAGTCAAAGAGCTGAAGGAGACTGTCCACGACTTGGAAATGGAGTCTGTACGTCTGGACCAAGTCCAGCAAGGGCTTGTTGAAAAGATCCTGGAACGATATCACGTAGATCCACGCTCCATGCCCTGTCCTGAGTCCCCTCCCGATGATCAAATGATATCCGACGTTCGCAATAAGATGGATACAATGGGTGAGGTGAATTTGGCGGCTATCGCGGAGAGCAAACAAGCTGAGGAAAGGCTGACATTTCTGCTCGATCAGGAGCAAGACTTGAAAAAAGCCGTGGATTCTCTGTACGCCACTATAAATACCATCAATAAGACCACTCGGGAACGCTTTCGCGTTGCTTTCGACAGCGTCAACGAGAAATTCCACGAGATATTTCCGTTTCTTTTCAGGGGCGGCGAGGCGCGCTTAGAGCTTACTGATGAAGAAGACCTTCTCGAAACCGGCGTGGACATCATGGCTCGCCCCCCGGGGAAGAGAATTCAGAACATGGACCTACTGTCCGGAGGCGAGAAGGCCCTTACAGCGGTGGCTCTAATCTTCTCCATTTTCCTGATACGACCCTCGCCGTTCTGTCTTCTTGACGAGGTGGATGCACCTCTAGACGATTCTAACCTCGTCCGGTTCAACGAGATGCTTAGAAAACTCTCGGACCGAACTCAATTCCTTGTTATTACCCACAACAAGCGAAGCATGGAAGAGGCCGATTCACTTTATGGCATAACTATGGAAGAACCTGGCGTGTCAGGTGTAGTTTCGGTTGAATTTGTGAAGTAAATAGGGGCCATGAAAGAAGCCCCATATTAATGAAGATTAATCAGGTTATGCATTTTTGCGACTGTGAATTTGCCCTTATGTCCGACAAACTTCATAGTCAATCCATTTGCCTCCTAATCATTTTCTAACAGAGCGCTCACCATATTCTAAACTTTACGTGACTAATTTCTAATATTGTTCTTACGGCCCCTTAATGAATAGGGCTTATCTTTGGAATAATACTTACCAGCAGTTGGTTATCCGGTAAGATATTGAAATGATGTGA
The DNA here is from genome assembly GCA_963789265.1 of uncultured delta proteobacterium. Taxonomy (GTDB): domain Bacteria; phylum Desulfobacterota; class Desulfomonilia; order Desulfomonilales; family Desulfomonilaceae; genus CAWBBA01. The sequence goes on from CAWBKB010000003.1 coordinate 1,098,322, forward strand.
TGAAAGGAGTTGTCTATGAAGGCAGGGCGAACTATCATGTCGGGCTCCCTCGTGGTTGCGGCGCTTGTCGCTACTATTTTCCTGCTGGTTCCCGCCGCGGGCTCTATCTGCAACGCAGCGGGTCCGACCGCGATCAGTGGAGCGGGTGCAACTTTTCCATACCCGATTTATTCGGCGTGGGCCCACGAGTACCAGAAGAAAACGAGCGTTCAATTGAACTATCAGTCCATCGGTTCCGGTGGCGGTATTGCCCAGATCAAGGCAAAAACCGTGAACTTCGGCGCATCGGATGAACCACTAAAGAAGGACGAGCTTGTCAAGCACGGGCTCATACAATGGCCGATGGTAATGGGTGGCGTGGTGCCGGTAACTCATGTTAAAGGAATTGAAAAAGGGAAGCTCAAGCTCACCCCGGAGTTGTTGAGTGAAATTTATCTTGGAAAGATAAAGAAGTGGAATGACGCGAAGATCAAGAAAGTAAATCCTGATCTTAAACTCCCCGATCAGGCTATCGTGGTGGTTCATCGATCCGACGGTTCAGGGACGACCTGGATTTTTACGAGCTATTTGAGCGCGATATCAAAAGAGTGGAAGGAGAAGGTTGGTGCGGCCAATGCCGTTTCATGGCCCGCCGGTATTGGCGGCAAGGGCAATGAAGGGGTTTCCGCGTTCGTGCAGCGCACTAACGGTGGCATCGGCTACGTAGAATTTGCGTACGCCTTACAAAACAATCTTGTTTACGCCCAGTTACAGAACAAGGCGGGCAAGTTTGTCCAGCCGACCATTGACACGTTCAAGTCGGCGGCTGCTAATGCGGATTGGAAGCATGCCCCGATGTATTTTATCTTGCTGGTAAATCAACCGGGTGAAAACAGTTGGCCGATAGTCGGCGCTACTTACATCCTGTTCTATAAGGAACAGGCCGACGCAGCTAAAACCGAGGCGGTCCTAAAATTCTTTTCTTGGTGTTATGACAAGGGTGACGAGATGGCGGCAAAGCTTCTCTACATCCCGATGCCGAAAAACGTAGTAGACTTGGTGAAGACCACATGGAAGGACGACATAAAGTCAGGCGACAAGCCCGTGTGGAAATAGTCATCTCATAACCCGAAATCGAGGGGCACCTAATCTCCCCTCGATTTCAGCATACAGCGACACGGACAAAAAACGGATGGGTCCTCAAAAAAATAGAGTTCATAATACCGGCGACACTGTGTTTCAGCTAGCCGCTGCAGCGGGTGCCGCTGCTCTCGTATTACTTATGCTGGCCCTTCTGGTGCAACTCATTCGTGCAAGCGACTTGTCACTGCACCATTTCGGGTTCGGATTTCTCACGTCCGACGCATGGAACCCGGTCACCAAGGACTTCGGGGCTGCTAGTAGCATCTTTGGCACCCTCGTTTCTACTGCGATCGCGATGATACTTGCGTTGCCAATAAGTCTCTTCATCGCACTGTTCCTTGCGGAGCTTGCTCCGCCCGTCATAAGCAAGCCGGTGGGGTATGCTATCGAACTCTTGGCGGCAATACCCAGCATAATTTACGGCATGTGGGGCCTGTTCGTTTTTGCTCCCTTCATGGCGGACCACGTGCAGCCGTTATTAGGGAAGTACGCGGGATTTTTGCCTCTCTTTCAAGGACCGCCCATGGGCATCGGCATGCTTACCGCCGGAATTATACTCGCACTCATGATTCTACCCTTTATCAGCGCTGTGATGAGAGACGTCTTTACTATGGTTCCCAAGGTGGTCAAAGAAGCAGGTTATGGGATTGGGAGCAGCACATGGGAAGTGACCCGCCACGTGACCATCCCGTATGGGTTCTCAGGGATGGTCGGTGCCTCGTTTTTGGGGCTGGGCAGAGCGATCGGCGAAACCATGGCCGTGACTTTTGTCATAGGCAATATGCATAGTTTTTCAGCTTCCCTATTTTCCGCAGGCAACACCATAGCCTCAACCATGGCCAACGAGTTTACAGAGGCGTCCTATCCACTTTATTTGAGTAGCCTTGTCGAGCTTGGTCTCATATTGTTCGCTATAACTCTGGTGATACAGATCCTTGCTCAGTTGTGGCTCAAACAGATTCGTGGTTCGATTGGAGTAGGCATTTGACTCGTCGCTCTTCCGGAATGCGGAATTTTGTGAATTTTTCAGCCAAGGTTGTCGCGACCTTGTGTGCGGTTCTCGGCATTGTCTTTCTGAGTTGGGTTCTCATCGAAGTTATTCAAAACGGCTTTCACGCGCTTAACTGGTCTTTTTTCACGCAACTGCCCCCTCCGCCGGGAAGCGAGACGGGGGGACTGGCCAACGCCATCTTAGGGACATTGGAACTCACCGGCCTTGCCACCCTCCTCGCGGTGCCTCTTGGGCTACTAGCGGGAATATATTTGTCCGAGTTCGGACAGAAATCTATGTTGGGAGCCACCGCACGCTTTGTTACCAATTGCTTGATTGGGATTCCGTCGATCATAGTCGGACTTTTCGTGTATGCCTCGATGGTAGTACCGATGGGCAAATTCTCCGGATACGCTGGCGCAGTATCATTGGCCGTTATAATGTTCCCGGTCGTTGTCGGCACCTCGGAAGCCATGCTCAACCTGGTGCCGAACGAATTACGCGAATCGGCCATCGCTATTGGTGCACCCAGATGGAAGATAACTCTCCAGGTGGTTTTCGCTGCGGCAAAGGCCGGCATTGTTACCGGCATAATTCTTTCTGTAGCCAGAGTGAGCGGGGAAACCGCACCGCTATTGTTCACCGCTCTTAATAGTCCGTACTGGCCGAGCCAGTTTGCCGCACCCACTGCAAACCTGACCGTAACCATTTTCAATTACGCGATGTCGCCTTATGCATACTGGCAGCAGCTTGCATGGGGAGCCTCACTTTTGATCATGATGGCGGTCCTGGCACTGACGATAGCTGCCCGTACGGCTTTCAGGGAGTCCCTACGATGAAGAAAACCCCGGCTTTCTCTTATCTCGCGGAGCCGCAACCGGTCGAGGAAATGCCAAAATCACAAGACACGCCTTTGGAAGCGGAGATCAAGGTTTCGGTTAGAAACCTCGATTTCTACTATGGCAATCATCAAGCCCTCCACTCAAATGATCTGGATATTATCTCCAATAAGGTGACGGCGATAATTGGGCCCTCGGGATGCGGCAAATCCACCCACATACGAGTCTATAACAGGATTTACGAACTCTACCGCGATCAAAGAGCCTCCGGAGAGATTCTTATGGACGGCATGAACATCTTGTCCCCTTCCGTCAACATCCTTGAATTGCGACGAAAAGTCGGCATGATCTTCCAGAAGCCCACGCCGTTCCCAATGACAGTGTTCGAGAACATAGCTTGGGGCTTGAAGCTGCATTATAAGATGTCCAGCCGCGACCTTTCGGAACGGGTCGAACAGGCTTTGGAAGGGGCAGCGCTCCTGGATGAAGTGAAGGACAAGCTCCACTCTCCCGGGACTGCGCTCTCCGGCGGTCAGCAACAACGACTTTGCATAGCCAGGGCCATTGCTGTACAACCTGAGGTGTTGTTGATGGATGAGCCCACTTCCGCTATCGACCCAAGGGCTACCGATAAAATAGAAGAGTTGGTCGAATCCCTGAAGGACAATTTCACCATTGTCATCGTTACTCATAACATGCAGCAAGCGGCCCGTATCTCAGACTATACCGCCTTCTTTTTTGAGGGCCGGATAATCGAAGTCGGCTCCACGAGTCAAGTGTTCACAAACCCTAAAAACCAGCAGACGGAAGGCTACATAACGGGCCGATTTGGCTAAGGGTATGGTTCCGGGCTTGGGCAGTGCCGCAATTGTTTGGTCCGGATCCCGCTCCCAGGGCTCAGACACTGCTCCTTCTAGGGCGTTGACCCGTTTGCGATAATTTGAAACAGCGAAGACCTCTTCTTCTGCAATCCGCTGATAGCACACGTATCTCTGCGCTTCTTGCCGCGTCTTGTTCCTGCCGGTATTCCACATCAAGTTGTGAATGAGGTTTCCTAATGCGGGATGGGCCCAAGCAGGCTGTCCCGCGTGCATATTTTTTCAGTTGCTCTTGACAAATTTATCATTAAAAGGTATTACTTGCGACGTTTTCTTAAAGTAATTTACATGATCGACAGCGCGTCGACCACGGATAATGAAAAAACTTCTCGTCACTGCTTGGCTCACGGCTCTCTGTTTTCTCCTCCTCGGGAACGTCCATGCATGGGAAGTGCCTGCCTTCCTGAGACTGAGCGCGGGTACTAGAATGTGGTTCTCGGTGCTTCAAGGAGATCTCATACAGAGCGACAAAACCAAATTGGACATTATCGACAATGTTGGAGTAGATAGTAATAAGCTTGTGTGGGAATTCTTTGCGAATTTCAGAATAGATAATATACACGTGTTCAGGTTCCGCTGCGAACCGAACACCCTTTATAGCTCCGGAAACGCCTCTTTTCAAAAAATACGTTATTTTCAAATGGGTTATGATTGTGATTTCTACATGACCCCGCAGACCCTCTTCGGGGCCAATTGCGACCTTGGAATCTGGGACATGGAAACCAGAGTCAATGACGTCACTGTTGCCAATTCGTTTTTTAATTACAGTGAAAACCAGAATCGCACGATACCTACTCTCGGCCTGCACGGAAGTTTCTACCCCATAATAGAAGGAATCTCTCTACGCCCGTGCGTGTCCGGCAGGGCTGACTGGTGGAATTACAACAATCTTGAGACGTGGGATTGGGAGGTCAGCGGTGCAGTGGACATCCCGGTAAATAGTCTTTGGACTTGGACTATTAACTCCGGGTACAAAATGTGGCATATCAAATCCAAACGGGACCGCGACACAATTGACATAAATCGGAGCGGCTTCTTTATCGAAACATCGGTTCTATTTTAGATGTCAACTCAATATTTATGGCCTTGCCCTATGCCCGCGTCGGCCACCTTATGGATTATTGCAACCGAAAGTGAATTTGGCTGAAGGTACCGCAGTGCCACCAGGGCCTTTGCTCCAAAATCTTGCCGGTTCGGCCGGGACTATGTCTGTCTAGCACGCGCCTGCCATTAACTTGCCCTCCAGCACTTCCGTAAGCCTGCCGAGGATCTCGCTCGCGCTTCCCAATAGCAAAATGTCGCTAACCTGTTCGTACATTGCCGATGGTTCCCGGTTTATCTCAACAACCGTTGCCGGAGGATATTTTAGTTTGACGGACAGCGGAATCTGCGCGGCGGGGAACACTTGTAGGGAGGTCCCAATCACCAGGAGCAGGTCACATTTTTGTGATTGGACCTGAGAAATCATAAGCGCCTTGGATGGAATGGCTTCCCCAAAGAAAATTGCGTCGGGCTTGAGCAATCCTCCGCATTTTTGGCACCTCGGGGCTCCGTCCGGAGCGCCGGCGAATCGGGCCTCCACTTCTCCTATGGGCTCCAGGGCCCGACATTTCATACATGCAGCCCGCAATAGATTTCCATGAAATTCAATTACGTCAACGGAGCCTGCTCTCTGGTGAAGGTTATCCACGTTTTGAGTGATAATGCACTTCAGCATTCCCATTTGCTCCAGTCGAGACAGAGCGAAGTGAGCCGGATTAGGGTTTGCCGAGGCTAAGTCGAAGTCACCGGATTCCTTTAACTTCAAGTGAAGTCGCCAGAATCGCGCCGGATTTTGGAGAAAGCGGTCGATCGAAAATTCGCCCGGATCGACCCGGGTCCAAAGCCCGCCCGGGCTTCGGAAATCCGGGATGCCGGATTCAGTACTAATTCCGGCACCGGTCAACGCCACTGCGTTTTTGGCGCGCACTATGCTCTGTGCAACTTTTTCTATGAGGTCTTCCATGCACTCTCCTCACTTTTCCTCATATTATAAGGGGCCGGGCAATGACGCAACGGATTTCTCGGAGGGGAATGAATTTCAGGCGACAATCCCCACGCCGGGCGACCTTTCAATCAGAGAGCGAATTTGTACAAAGCAATATCAGCCCCAATATTTAAGACTTTCATCGGACAATATGTGTCAATGAGCCATCAACCGCTTCAACTTGCTATTGATGAGCCCGCGGCGTACCGGGAGATCTTTTATGGGGCAAAAATTTCGTCGGCCTTCGGCGCGCATCCCGTCTACCGCTGCTCTGGTTTGCTCTTGACACAAGGAAGAGATAGATACTATGGTTAAATAGAATCATCAATTTTGCGATTCTTTAGCTTTGAAGCACGCATCTTTGACACAGGGACGAACATGGACGAAGACCGACAAACAATAGCAGAGGTCCTCGCCGGAGACTACGATGCTTTCGAGCGCCTGGTGACGAAATATGAAGGTAGGATTTATCGTCATTTGAGAAAGATTGTTAAGGATAACCATCAGGCACAAGATTTATTGCAAGAGACTTTCTTGAACGCCTATAAGGGCTTGAAAGGCTTCAGCGGCACGTCATCCTTTTCCACATGGCTGTTCAGGATAGCAACGAATAATGCTTTGATGCTTCTCAGGAAGAATAAGCCGGAACTCATTGAATATGACGATCAGCTTAAAAGCCCTATCGACTCCTCCTCTGGTCCGGGTTCCGCTGAGTTCGCTAGTTCGCCTCTGGATCTTCTTCTTTCGAAAGAGGGCTGCAAGAAGATCGAAGAAGCCATTGACGATCTTCCCGTGTTATATCGTTCCGTAATTGTTCTTAGAGATGTCGAGGGTTTTTCGCTCAAGGAAGTTTCCGAGATAATGGATTCTTCAGTGGCGGCGGTAAAATCGCGTCTTCACCGGGCCCGGAATTCTGTCCGCCTGGCTTTAAATTCCTATTACATGGAAGAAGAGGTCTCTTCCGGCACGCGTAGGGCATCGAGATAGAAAATGAAAACTTGCGAAGATTATTGCGATCATTTGTCTGATTTCCTGGACGGTGACATTGGGGAAGATGAGTGTAGGTGCATCGAAGAGCACTTAGCGCTGTGTGAGCCATGCTCCCTGGTATACCAGTCGCTTCGAGCCACCGTAAATCTATGCGCCAGGGGTGTTTCGGAGGATATCCCGGAAGATGTTCGGACCAAACTGAAAATGTTTCTGAGAGAGCATTGCGGGAGAGAGCAAATTTAAGCTTTTGAGAGGAGTGTATAATGTCTGAAAATGAGAACCTTTACCATGTGACTGATGGAGATTTCGACCAACAGATCCTTCAGTCGGATATACCCGCACTGGTGGACTTCTGGGCCGCGTGGTGCGGCCCCTGCCGGACCGTGGGTCCTATCGTGGAAGAACTCGCGGACGAATATAAAGGGAAGGTCAAAGTCGCCAAGCTGGATGTCGACAATAATAAACAGGTTGCGAGCAAGTACGGAGTCAGGGGCATCCCAACTTTAATGCTGTTCAAAGATGGACAAGTAGTTGACCAGATTGTCGGCGCGGTTCCCAAAAGCCGTATAAAGGAGCTGCTAGACAAGGCCTCTTAGCATGAAGAAAGATCTTCTTATTTTGGGAGGCGGGCCGGCAGGCCTGACGGCCGGTCTGTATGCAGCTAGAGCTCGCGTCCCTGTTGCCGTCCTTGAAAAGGGCTTGCCTGGGGGGCAACTAACCGCGACGGAGACTGTGGACAACTACCCTGGCTTCAGCGAACCGGTTCTGGGCTTTGAGTTGGCCCAAAGAATGGAAGCCCAAGCGAAGAGGTTCGGTGTGGAAATTGTCCAGACCGAAGTGAAACGGGTTACGCCAATAGATAAAGGCTTTTCAGTAAGTACGGACGCAGGGGAGGATTTCGCATGCCAAGTGTTGATATTGGCCACAGGAGCGGCGCCGGTTAAGCTAGGCATTCCCGGAGAATTGAAGTTGGCGGGCAGAGGAGTGAGCTACTGCGCGGTTTGTGACGGCCCTTTCTTCAGAGATCTTGAAGTCGCCGTTGTGGGAGGCGGCGATTCGGCAGTGGAGGAAGCTTGCTATCTCACGAGGTTCGCTTCGAAGGTTCATCTTATCCACAGGCGTGACCAATTACGAGCAGTAAGAGAAATTCAGGAAAAGGCGTTTACCCAGCCCAAAGTCATGATTCACTGGAACACGGTTCCCGTTGAGATTCTAGGTGACCATGAGGTACAAGGGTTGCGCGTTCGTTCAGTGCATGACGCGTCTGAAAAAGTGCTGCCGGTGGGCGGGATTTTCTTCTATGTGGGCTTGAATCCCAATTCGGAAGGATTCCGCAATCTCGTCGACGCAGACGAGAGAGGATTCATTACTACGGACAGTAGCATGGCCTGCTCCAGGCCGGGCGTCTTCGCAGCCGGAGACATACGGGCCAAAATCCTCCGTCAGATTTCCACCGCAGTTGGGGATGGCGCCACAGCCGCGTACAGCGCACAACAGTATCTCGAGAGCATGAGCTGATCACGACAAACCCGTTTTCGATTTGTCGCAAGCGGCCAAATTTGTGCGGTACCCCTCCGGTTCGATCTTCGGGAATCAGCGCGGCGGCCCTGTATACCAAAAAGGATTCGGATCGAAGTAATCCTGATCCCCGAAAGCGCGGCAACGAGTTCCGTATTCCGGGTCCATCGTTGGGCCGTATTCCGGCTTCCAGAATGTGGCAATCTCGAGGGCGCCTAATGTCATTCTTTTGAGCCCGTACACAAGACCCGAGGCTGTTCCGGCAATCATGCCATTAAGGGAACCTGCTATATTCCCCCAGCAACCACTCTCGTACGATCCTACATAGGCTCCATTAATAGCGCTGTTCGCGAAGTGTGTAGCGAGTTCATGGGGACCTGATATAAGATCTACGAAGCCTCGCCCAAGTTTCCAAGCGGGGAGGCACCTGTCGAAGTTGTTGAGATCGTCAAAATCCGTCTCAAACGCAAATGACCAGCAACTAATTCCGATTAACAGAACCATTGCCACGGCCAAGATTAGGAACTTCTTCATCTCATCCTCCGTGGTCCGAATGCCCGCCGCGCTGTCGAACATTCAGATTTGTGTCTGTCCCATGATATTTGTCCATGTCAGAGCATTCACGGGAATTGATTCACGTGGCTATATTATCATAATAGATTGCAAAAAACAATAAAATTACCTATTATTACACCGGGATGTGGAACATCTATATAAATAACTTTCACTATTGGGCAGGCTTGCCTCCTTTGATCCAGCGAGGTATCATCGGTTGCGGAACGTTTTTCCCGGGGATCGCGGTCGGCCCACACGAGGATCACGATGAAAAGATGGTTGCTGGTTGCCCTGACTCTGCTTATGCTTTCCAGTTGCTCTTGGGACAATTTTTTGAAAAGCATTAAGGATATGGATTGGGAGCGCGATGACCAAACTGTCCGCATCACGGACATATTCATAAGATAAAGATGCTGAGTTGGGGTATGACCGAAGCTCTAGGATTTTAGTTTCTTGAGCCTACAAGCGTTATTTCAACCCGACAAGCCGACTCACTCGGAGGCTGAAATGGTGGAGATCAAGGTGGACAGAGACGTATTGGAGGCTAATTCTACCGAAGAGATAATCAGAATACTCCGAGAGGAGAGAGACGATTACACTCCCGAGGCAATAAAGATTTTCGAGGAAATCCTTCGGGAAAGGCGAGGGCCGGAGATAAATCGAGAAAGCAGCGAACCCGATCCTGCAATACCTGACCGCATTTCTCCTGTTTATGCTGCTCCACGGGAGCCCTTGATTCGCAGGCCGGCAGATGCTGTGCGCGTTCTAAACGACCTACTCAGCGGCGTCTTGAATGGAAGCACAGAGCCACAGGTGGCGCAGGTTGCCTCCGGTATCGTGATGGGTATCCTCCATGCCATCGAGCAGGAGTTAATGACCGAAAGTGAGGAGACCCCCGGATGAAGCCGCTAGCAGGAAACGATCAACCGGAGGTTGATTTTGAAAAAGGCAATGGGCTCGTTCCGGCCATAGCTCAGGATGTTCGTACCGGTAAAGTCCTTATGATGGCTTACATGAATAAGGAAGCGCTGGAGACGACTTTGAAGGAAGGTAGGGCATGCTACTGGAGCCGTTCTCGGAAAGAACTGTGGCGCAAGGGAGCGACTTCGGGAGACGTCCAGATCGTCAAGGAGGTACTGGTAGACTGCGATCAGGATACCATACTACTCTTGGTAGAACAGCAAGGAAGAGGGGCTTGCCACACCCGAAAATGGAGCTGCTTCTTCCGCCGCCTTACCCCGCAAGGAGAGATTCTGGATATAGATGAATAAAGAAGCACTCAAGCTGGTAATACCAAAAGGCAGCCTCGAACAGGCCACCATAGACCTGTTTCGCAGAGCAGGATGGAACATCAACGTTTCCCCTCGCAGCTATTTTCCCACTGTTGACGACGATGAAATCATAATGGCACGTTTGAGAGCCCAGGAAATATCTCGCTATGTCGAAGCCGGCACGTTTGACGTCGGTTTGACAGGAAGAGACTGGATACTTGAGAACGAATCAGACGTGATGGTCATTGACGATTTAGTTTACTCTAAAGTCTCGCAAAATTCGGCACGTTGGGTGCTGGCTGTGGACGCGGAATCCGACTACAACGTGCCTGAAGACCTTGATGGAAAACGTATCGCCACCGAACTGGTGAGGTTTACAAAAAAGTTCTTCTCGGAGCGAGGCGTGAATGTTGAGGTCGAGTTTTCATGGGGAAGTACTGAGGCTAAGGTCAATGAAGGAGTTGTGGATGCAATTGTGGACGTCACCGAGACCGGCAGCACGCTGAGAGCAAACGGACTGAGGATCATTCACAACCTGCTTACCACCAATACTCAATTCATTGCAAACCGAAGAGCGTTTAAGAATCCCTTCAAGAGAGAGAAGATCGAGCAGATTCACCTCTTGCTGCAAGCCGCTCTTGAGGCGCGTAAAATGGTGGGCCTCAAGATGAACGTTCCACGGGACAATTTGGACAAGGTAGTGGGCCTTCTCCCATCCTTAAATGCCCCTACTGTGGCCGGGCTTTACAAATCGGATTGGTTTTCGGTCGAGTCGGTAGTATCTGAAGAAGTCGTGCGCTCCCTCATTCCGAAGTTGTTGAAGGCCGGAGCTACGGGCATCGTCGAGTATTCCCTCAACAAGGTGATTTGAGCATTCTGTGAACCTACACCTCGATACAGCCATGCTGCATGCTCTGCCCAGGTTCTAAGCGCGGTTTTCAATGCGGTTCGCTATAGCACTTATCTTCTTGGCTTATTTGGATTACGGCGCCGCGAGCGGCTATTGATTGCTCCACCAGCGTTAGAGCTTGCATAGCTCTCAGGCCTCTCAGCCCATCCACCAGCGGAGGATTCCCTTCCCGGATAGCTAAGACGAAGTCCTCGATCTCACGCCGCAGCGGCTCTTCATACGGCACGGAAATCTCTTCTTTATCAACGTTTCCCATCATGCACAGATTGTTTTCCATTGGGGAAAGTTGATCCGCCGTGTATATTGTGAGGGAACAGGCGAGCGTGTCGGCTATTAGGCAGCGCCTGGGCGTGCTGACGGTCAAAGTACGGATCTTCATAGGGGAGCATTTTCCGGTCCAAAAGATTCCCGCGACACCGTTCCCGAATTCAATTCGTGTGTGGGCGACATCAGTTTTCTGCGAAAAAACCGGACGGCCTACTGCGGACACGTTGAGAACTGAAGAGCCTGCTATTTCCTGGGCAAGGTCGATATCGTGAATCAGCAAATCATAGAGCACGTCAACATCAATGCAGCGGGAGCCGTCGAAGGGAGCCAGCCTTCGAGCGTCGATTGAAATGATCTCTTCCGGTTCCCGGCGAAGAACCTCTATGAGTTTATCCACAGCAGGATTGTACCGTTCGACATGTCCTACCATGAGTACCAGGCCGGCCTTCCGTGAAAGATCCACCAGCCGAGCGGCGGCTTCCACATCATGGGCGAGCGGTTTCTCCATCAACACGTGGATCCCCCGGCCCAAACATTTCTCTCCAATTTCGTAGTGCGTTGATGTGGGAGCCGCCACAATTACCGCGTCACTCTGGTTCAGCAATTCGTCAAGCGTATCAAAACATTCGCAACCGTGCCTGTCGCAAATTTCTGCGGATCTTACCGGATCGGGGTCGTGAAACCCTGCCAGGTTCACATCCGAAGTCTGGGAAATGATGCGAACGTGGTGTTGCCCCATAGTCCCGACACCAACGACGCCAACTCGCAAATTCCTATCTGCATTCTTCATGAGCGTGGAAGATACACCGCCGGCATAGTTTCGTCAAAGGGCACATCTATTTCCAATTCGAGTTCAGATAAGCCCTCGCAAGAGCCTACCTAAATCATCGTGCAGTCATCCGAATTATGGGAGCCGACCTGCCGGATTGAGCCGCCCTCGCCGGTAAGCCGGACCCGAAAGAATCATTCAAAGCGCATAGCGCTCACCGAATCCAGCCTGCTCGCTCTGATCGATGGATATAGTCCTGAAAGCACCCCAAGAAAAAAGGTAAATATAAGACCTCCGATGATGCTCACAGTCATCATCAAAGGAGAGACCTCCACCCCCAGTGGCGTCTTCAAGAACTGGACGGACAGAGCCCCACCGACGGCACCGATTATGCCCGCAAAAAGACTTATGAAAATCGCCTCGGTGAGAAACTGAACCATGATAAACTCTTCTCGGGCCCCAAGGGCCTTGCGGAGACCTATCTCTCGGGTTCGATCCCGCACCGCGGCAAGCATGACATTCGTTATGCCAAGGCCACCAAGAATTATAGTTATACCAAGCGCGGAATAGACTAAGAGCTTGACGATATAAACCGTTCCCTTTACTTTCTTGATGCGCTCAGGGTAGTGGACGACACGAATTCCCGCTTCGTAACCTTTGTGCGATCCCTTGAGTGCCCGAAGGGCCTCATCGCGGACGGGCTCCACCGCATTCCAATCATCTACTCTCAGGTATATCTCCCTGATCCATAGTAGGCCCTCAAATAGATCTCGGGCGGTTGAGATCGGGATAAAGACAGAACGGCGAATGTCTGAATTTTGAACTCCACCAAGAATCCCTATCACTTGAAAGGACAAATTCCCAACGCGGATTGTCCGTCCGACAGGATTTGGATTATCGAACAGATACTTGACGACGTCTTGGCCTAGCACGCAAACGTTCTTCCTGCCCACTACATCCGATGGACCTATCAGACGCCCGTAAAGCAAAGTGGGGGTTTGAGTTCTCCAATACGATTGGTCAACGCCAAAGAGTCCGGGGCTCCATTCTGTGCTGCGAAAATAAGCGTCGATTTGAGGCAGCGAAACGATCGGTGCAACCGCCATCACATGGGGAAGGTGTTTCAGCTTTATGACATCCCTCTGGTAGTACTGACCCGGATGATAATTCTCATCATTTTGCCATTCCGCTTTCATGACGGTAGCTTCTCCGAGGAGTTCGAGGTGCTCGCCCATCCTCTTTTCTACCGAATGGCCCATGGTTTGAATAATTATGAATCCAGCGGTGCCGACGGCTATACCGGCCATTACCGCTTTGTAGCGGCGGCGGTTGCGCAACACAAGACGCCAGCACATGGTCATGAGGTCATCGAATTTCAAGCTGTGAAGCTCCTCTGCCTAGAGCCTAACTGTAGTGAGCTGCATCGAGATTCGCACCGTTCTCGCGATTTTGGAGCGGGACGCAGCGTGCAACGCCCCTACACGTTGATGTGCACGTGCTGCGTATGACGCAGGGCCAAGCGTGCAGTGCCCGGATGCGAAGCGCAGTCCACTACTGTGCAGTTCACTGTAGTCTCCTTTATGGTTCCTTCAATAGTACACGATTTACTCGGAAATTCCAGCCCGACGGGGTACCGTTCATGAGCCGGACCCCACAGAAAAAAATGGAAACTGTCGTCCTTCAATTCGAGCTCAACCTGTTTAGGAGCCGAGTAGTTGATCAATTATTCTTTGATAAGAATTCAAAGAAGGTTGAAGACTTCAAAGGATTGATTGAGTGTCAGAGTGATTTTTTCTCGTTCCCAGTTAGGCGTTTCGCGGGATTGGGAACCAGAAATGTCTTTTCAACTGACTCATTATCGTCGTTTGATATTCTCGGACAGGTTCAACTTTTGTCTTGAATAAGAGGACCAAGACATGTGACGATAATGCTGGTGAGGACGTGAAGTTTGCCGGCTCTTTGCCATGTTGCTTCCGTATGTTCCTCCGATCCACTGAAGTGAAACGATCTAACACTGTAAACCCCTTCCGGACGTGTGGGGGTCTACGGCCCATTTAGCGCAGTTGCCAGGCATAATGAAATTCAACGCCCTATCTCTGATCTTCGTAGCTGTTTACCTCTCCCAATTTCTCTTTTCGTTGTGGTTGGAGCGGCTGAATCGTAACCATCTCCAGAGATCGGGTAACGAAGTGCCCAGACCGTTCGAAGAAGTTGTTGATGCAGACACGCTCGCCCGCATCAACGCGTATTCCGTAGATAAAAGTCGACTCTTTGAAATCCGGAAAATTACGGTCGACCTGACGCTTCTAGCAATCATCTTAACCGGCGTACTGCCGATCGCGGACAGTTACTCCCTCAATCCGCAATTTCATTATATATGGGCCGGACTGGTTTTCTTCATAGCCGTAGGCGTACTGCTTTTCATGCTGGAGCTGCCTTTTGACTATTACAACACTTTTGTAATCGAAGAAAAATATGGATTTAACAAATCAGACTTCAAGACATGGACCTTCGACAATCTAAAAGGAGAATTGTTGTCGGTGGTTTTTCTCGTGGTAGTTATGGCGCCACTCCTATGGACAATTCACTTGTCGCCGAACTATTGGTGGTTGTGGGGCTTCATCATTATTGCCTCAGTCCAATTCATTGTTGTGGTTATCTATCCAGTGCTTATAGCGCCGCTATTCAACAAGTTCGAGCCGCTGGAAGACAGAGAGCTCGTTGCAGCAGTGGAAAAGCTTGTGAAAAGTGTAGGAATGCGGTCCGGTGGCATATTCAAAATGGATGCAGGCCGAAGAAGCACTCATTCGAACGCCTATTTCACCGGCTTTGGCAAGACCAAACGTATAGTGCTCTTTGATACACTTTTAGAACGCCACACTCATGACGAGATCCTGGCAGTGCTGGCACACGAATTGGGACACTTTAAGTTCAAGCATATCTGGCGGATTTACGCGGTCGGTCAGTTGGCCGCACTTGTGGGCCTCTACGTCTCCCATTTCATGCTGAAATGGGAGCTGCTGTATTCGACTTTCGGCCTCAACCTCTCTCAATCGTATATCGCACTCTTTCTTATCGGTATATTCTGGCTCAAAATCAGTTTCTTTGTTAAGCCATTTTATGCGGCCACATCCAGACGCTTCGAGACGCAAGCAGACGCTTTTGCGGCAAACCTCCAAGAGAATCCTCAGAGTCTTGCCGCGGCTCTAAAGAGAATAGGCGCGCAGAATCTTTCTAATTTGACACCTCATCCGTTTTATGTATGGTTCTATTATTCTCATCCACCTCTGCCGGAGAGGGTTGCGTTACTGGAAGATCGGAAGTACTGACTAACGCGGGGGTGACCCATTTGTCAGAGGTCATGGTAATGCCTTGCCCCGAAGACAAACGGACTATTCGACACAACGCCCGCGCCCAATACGGCTCAATAACCGGTCCCGCGCCCCTGGGATCGGTCCTACCACGAGAGGTCTAGAAAAATGGAAGCCTGGTGGCAGGGACTTTCAACGCTGACTCAAGTTTTCTTCCTGGGAGCGCTCTTTTTCTCGGTAATTTCAGCCGGTCAAGTGGTATCCATGTTGTTCGGCGTGGGGCACTTCCACGGACACCTGGATCATGCGGGAGGCTTGCACCATACGGATTTGTCTTCGCACCACTTAGGCTCATCTCCGGGGGGTGGGGGCCATTCGCATGTAGCACATCCTCATGAGGCTCACGGCGCCGAGAAATCTGCATTCACCTTTGTCTCCATGCGCTCGTTGATTACCTTCGGCACGCTATTTTGCTGGTCTGGGACCCTTTACTTGATGGGAGGCACCCATGCGGTCTGGGCGATAGGATTCAGCGTGGTATGGGGACTGCTCGGCATGTTAGTCGTTTCTTATCTGATGTACCGGCTGCTCAATTTGGAAGAAATCGGCAATATTGATCTTGGTACTGCACTGTTTGAAGAGGGCACGGTGTACATCGGCATCCCCTTGAATGGGACCGGCCAAGTCCGGATCATGGTCAGTGGGGTGGTCAGCTACGTCAAAGCGCGTTCCAAGACAGGGGAAGCAGTCAGTCGCGGAACAAAAGTGCGAGTTGTAGGAGTCTCCGACCAGAGTGTCATAGAGGTCGAGCCTGTAGAGTAAAAAATCGAAAAGGAGATACGTATGGGAACAGCGGTCATCTTAATCATAATTCTGGCCATCTTCGTGGCCGCAATTCTTCAGATGTTCATGAGTCGGTTCAAGCGCTGTCCGTCAAATAAGATTCTAGTGATCTATGGAAAGACCGGACAGGGCGTTGCCAAATGCGTACACGGCGGAGCAGCTTTCGTCTGGCCCGTCGTCCAGTCGTACGATTGGCTGGATCTGGATCCCTTCGACATTACCTTGGAGCTAACCAGCGCGCTGTCTCATGAGAATATTCGAGTGACCGTGCCCACTACGGTCACTGCGGCGATAAGTACCGAAGAAGGGCTGATGCAAAACGCCGCGATCCGCCTCCTCGGCCGTAGCAGGGAGGAAGTTCAGAGGCTGGCTCAGGACATTATTCTGGGTCAGATGCGGGCTGTTATGGCAACCATGCGCATCGAAGAGATCAACCGTGACCGGATCTCATTTATGGCCAAGGTGAACGAGGCGGTGGCAATAGAAATCGAGAAAATCGGTCTTTCAGTCATAAACGTCAACATCAAGGACGTTGAGGACGAAAGCGGGTACATAAAGGCTCTGGGGCGCAAGGCGGCTGCTGAGGCCATTAATCAGGCTATGATAGACGTAGCCGAACAGGATAAGATCGGGAAAATCGGAGTGGCCGAACGAGACCGCGATCAGCGTCGCGCGGTCGCTGGAGCGACTGCGGAAGCGGCTGTTGGAGAAGCAGAGGCAGAATCGAATCGTCGTAAAGCGGTCGCAGCGGCCAACGC
This sequence comes from uncultured delta proteobacterium, assembly GCA_963789265.1. Classification (GTDB taxonomy): domain Bacteria; phylum Desulfobacterota; class Desulfomonilia; order Desulfomonilales; family Desulfomonilaceae; genus CAWBBA01. The sequence continues at coordinate 1,115,370 of CAWBKB010000003.1, forward strand.
GTTGGCGGCGGTCGGCGAAGCACAGGCTGAGCGGGACCGCAGGCAGCAGACGTCATTGCTCGACGCCCAGGCCGTTGAGACCGAAACTACTGCAAATGCCAATAAGGCCGGCTACCATGCGAGCCAGAAGGTGGCCGAAGAAGAAGCGAGAAGCAAATCCCAATCAGCCGCGATGAAGGCAGACGGGGCTATACGAGTCGCTCAGGAAGAAGCCCAAAAAGCGGCCGAAGAGGCTCGTGCCCATCGGGAACAGGCGCGGCTTAATGCAGAGGTTGTCGTACCCGCGGAGGCTGCCAAACAAAAGGCGGTGGTAGAAGCTGAAGCGGAGCGACAGCAGAAGATACTGGTGGCCCAGGGTGAGGCGGAAGCGGTGACGGTCAGGATGCAGGCCGAAGGCAAAGGGCAGCAGGCCATTCTTGACGGGAAAGCCGGGGGGTACAGATCGCTCGTCGCGGCGTGCGCGCAGGAACCCAGCCTTATGGCCGCGTTGCTACTCATCGAGAAGTTGGTGGACGTGGCTCGCATCCAGACCGAAGCTGTGAAGAACCTGCCCATAGAAAAAATCATGGTCTGGGATGGCGGTGGGGACAGCGGTATGTCAAACTTGGGGCAGCGCATCATGGGCATACTCCCTCCCATGCACGAGTTGGCCAGGATGGCCGGCCTGGAGTTGCCCGAATTCCTTGGTAAGATCGAGTTCAAGAAGGAAGGATCGCCGGACGAGCCCCTCTCGGCATCACCGGAAAAGAAGAAAGATGATTGATGGGGGCAGCCTAGTGCTGATTACTCCGTTTCGCGAACACGGTGACGATAGGAACTCCCGTATGCAAGAAGATTGCTTCGCTGCGCTCGCAATGACAGATAGCGGGAATGTCATTGCGAGGAGTGAAACGACGAAGCAATCTCAATCGTGAAAATGTGTTACCGAACTTATGAAACATAACACTAAGGCAAATAGGAGAAACGTATGCCCGCCAACGAGAAAGTGATCAAGATCTTCGAGTACGCGCTTAACCAGGAAAATACCGGCCTGAGCTTTTTTCAGCATTCGCTGGAGCGTTTGGGAATGGGCGCGGCCGTTACTGCGTTCAAGACCTTAATTCAAGAAGAACAAATGCATATCGCCTTCATAACCCGAATTATCAGCGAACTTAAAGAGGATCGAGAACTTCAGCTCTCGAATATGAAAGACCTTGTTATGGAGCCAACGGACTATTTCGACGATCGCGCTCGGTCGGAGTTCCTCGAGAGGTGTATTGAGGGTTCCATGGTGCCCGATGTGACCGTTTTCAACACAGCCTGGCTCATCGAGAAGGACTTGAGCGAGTACTACGCGGCAATGGCCGACCTAACGGAGGGGAAGGCTAAACAAGCTCTTACGATGCTCTCAAATTGGGAGAAGGAGCACGAAAAGTTCTTCCGGGAATTTCGCGACAGACTCTCTGATATTTATGCTCTAATGCCCTGGGGAGGATAATTATTTCGGGATCGCCGAAGATGCCACAGAGAGTGCAAAAACGGATCGCACAGGACCGCAACAATCAGGAACGCAGCTAGTTAAAAGCATCGTTTTCCTCGCATCGCACGGTCGCAAATCCGAATGGACAATGTATCGACTAAGTTCAATGAAGAGAAAATACAATCCTCCGCGATCTCTGCGACCTCCGTGGTGAACGATTCCCATGAGGAACCGCGGTGACCAAATCCATCCTGGAATATCATGACCAGACCGCATACCGGCGACATGGCATGTCGGGGCATGGACTGGATTGGGGCACTCAGCCGGACGTGTTCAAAACTTATCCCGGCTTGGAAACGATTTGTTTGCCGGAGCCAACTCCCTGGCCGACAGATAATTTGTTCACACTCCTGGAACGAGACGTTGCTCATTCGACGCCCCTGGAGATCGACCACTATTGCCTGGCCCTAATACTTCGCCTTACGCACTCCTTGACTGCAAAGGCCCGGCATGGCGGCGTCGATTTCTTCTATCGCAGCGTGGCTTCCGCGGGAGCTCTTTACCCGTTCGAGCTGTACGTCGGCTTGGCGAACATCCCGGGCCTAAATAGCGGGCTTTACCACCACAGCGTTGCCAGTCAAGGTCTGACCCTATTGCGAGAAGGCAACGCCAACCTCGCTCTGGACGGCGCGGTGAAAACCCGGCGGGACACGCCCCCCGGCCTGGTCTTTTTTCTCACTTCCATATTCTACAGAAGCTCCTGGAAATATCGCGATCGCGCCTATCGGTATCATCTGCTCGATACCGGCCATTTGGCGGAAAACCTAGCCTTAGCTCTCACAGCCGCGTCTGTCCCGTTTGAGGTTCATTACGACTTTGCGGACGAATCCGTTAACAGCCTGTTAGGAGTGGACCCGACACTCGAGGCCTGCCTGGCGATAGTATGCGCATGGAATGAGACCAGTGGCCCGAGCGACTCGGTGGACCTGACCGAGCCTGAAATCGACCTGGCGGATGCGAGCCGTGTTGCGGCAAGAGAGGCCCACTATCCTTTTATTCAAGAATTTCATTCAGCTACTTCTCCCGTGGTCGAACCTCCCCGCGACGGGCCTCGAATGCTGCACAACTTGGGACCCATCGTTAAAGAAACTGGCAAAATTAACCGCGCGGAGAAATCGCCGGAGCTGATGAACTATTCTGAAGCGGTTCTCAAGAGACGGTCCATGCGGAACTTTGTGCGGGAAGAATTGCCCGCGGACTGCATGGCGGCTTTTTTGAAAAGCCTTTGTTATGAAACGGGAGCCAAGAGCCGCTCTCAGCCGACTGGTAGCGATGTGATTTCAGTAGGGCTCCTTGTCGGAAAAGCTGAGGGATTCGCCCCTGGCTTCTATTTGCTTGACCGCCGCCATGAGTCGATAGGTCCGGTGTGCCAAGGTGATATGATGGATCGTATGGCGCTTGTCTGCCTGGATCAGGCCTGGTTGGCCAATTGTGCGATTCATTTCTTGTTTATCAGTAACTTGAAGCTTCTCGAAGAGAGCCGTGGCCCGCGAGATTACCGCCATGCAATGCTGTCCGCGGGCCGTCTCGGGCAACTCATCTACTTGGCGGCTACATCTATGCGATTGGGATGCTGCGGAGTCGGAGCATTCTATGATGAAGAGGCGGTAGAACTATGCGGGCTGAACGACCAATCGAGGCTGTTGTATCTTGTGGCTGTTGGCCCGGTCAAGAAATGGTCTGTGAAATAGAGAGGAGGCCGTCATGGCATTCGCAACTCTAAAGAAGCTCTTTACGCCGGTGGAATCCATTGATGCCGATCAACTCAGAGCTTATTTAGCCGAACATAAAGAGGGAACTTTCACCCTGCTGGACGTTCGTCAACCGGGAGAATACAAGCAGGCTCATATTCCCGGTGCGAAACTGATCCCGATAGCGCAGTTGCCCGATCGAATGCGAGAACTTGACTCTGAAAAGCCGGTCATTGCGTACTGAGCGGTCGGCGGCCGGAGCCGAGTTGCGGCTCAATTGCTGTCAGGTCGCGGCTTTAGGGAGGTATATAACCTCAAGGGCGGAATAATGGGTTGGAATGGTCTGAAAGCCGAAGGCCCGATGGAACTGCATTTGGATATTGTGCGCGGTGATGAAACGCCGGCAGAGATCATTCGGCTGGCGTACGGGATGGAACACAGCTTGGGCGGTTTTTATCGTGCTGCAAAAACGAAAACCCTGGACGATGATCTCGCAGGCCTTTTGGAAAGGTTGATAACCGTCGAAGACAAGCACAAACAATATCTGTTCGAATTGTTCCAATCACTGGAGTCTTCCGGAATCAGCCTTGAAACCTTCGAGGCCGATGTTATACCCAAGGTCATGGAAGGCGGATTTGATACCGATGAATTCATGAAGCAAAACGAGATATTCCTGGATGACGTCCCTTCATTGCTGGATTTGTCCATGATGCTCGAAACTCAAGCCCTGGACTTGTATCTCCGCTTCGCGGACAAGAGTGAAAACCAGAAGACGAAAGAAGTTCTCTATCGCATAGGCGATGAGGAAAAGGCTCATCTGGCCGCGCTCGGCGACATGCGTGACAAGAGGTTGTAGAAACTTTTTAAGTCCAAGGGAACGTTAAGAACACGGCACCGAAGAGAAGATTGCTTCGTCGTTTCACTCCTCGCAATGACATTTCCAACACCTGTCATTGCGAGCGCAGCGAAGCAATCTTCTTCTGGACCGGGTTCTTATAGCGTCTGCCAAACGTAAAGTCCGTTTGGCCGCCCGATGCCAAGAATGCTGAACATACTCCGCTGTGGACGTTTAGCCGTCATTCTCGCGTACGCCGGAATTCACTGTAGGGGCATCCCTGGTGGGTGCCCGGAAGAGGGCAGACACAAGATCTGCCCCTACAGACCTCGGATCGGAGTCCGGGGCGTCCCCGCGGGACGCGGGGCAAATCGGTCAAACCTTTTGGCAAAGCCTATAACAAAACCGTATTTGCGAAAAGGAGTACTAAGTGCTGTGCGACCCGTGCTGATGCTGTCCTCGCCGGCTGAACCCATTGAATTAGACCGGCTTGTGCCTTATCTTTAGTGAGTAAGAATGCTGAAATGCAATGGGGGCAATCGATGAAAACTACCGTTAAAGTCACAGGAATGGCGTGCAATCACTGCGTCATGGCCGTAAGCAAGGCACTAAATCAAATTGACGGCGTGAGTGACGTACAAGTGGACCTCGATAAAGGCGAAGCGACCCTGGAACACGGAACAGCCGTGGAGATGTCTCAAATCAAGCAACAGGTCGAGAAGGCAGGTTATAAACTTGGCTAAGGAAACCATTCAGATTCAGGGCATGAGCTGCGCGGCCTGCGTGCGCCGAGTCGAGCAGGGTTTGAGCACTCTCGCGGGCGTTGATGGCGCTTCGGTCAATTTTGCCACCGAACGGGCTTCTGTCGATTATGACCCTGATGCTGTCAGTCCCGCGGCCATGAAAGCAAAGATTCGAGAACTCGGTTACGAAGTGGTCGAGTCTCAACCCAAGTCTGGCGATAAGCTTCAGAAGACAACTGTCTCTATTGGCGGTATGAGCTGCGCATCTTGTGTTCGGCGAGTGGAAGGCGCACTCAAGGCTTTGCCCGGAGTCAAAGACGCCTCCGCTAATTTGGCCACTTCCAAAGCGACCTTGATCCATACCGCGGATCTCTTGAATCTAACTGAAGTGAAGAAAGTGTTAGACGACGCGGGCTATGAATTTCTCGGTCTCGTCGGTGAGGCGGAAGCCGATCCCATGGAGGCTGCCCGCCGTAAGGACTTGGCCGACCTGAAATTAAAGCTCGTTGTGGGTGCGGTCTCGAGCGTCCTTATCCACGTGGGGTCCTCTCCTCATTTCTTTTCGTTCCTTCAGATAGTCCCTCATCATTTGATGCTCTTGATCCTTTTTGTCATGACCACCCCTGTAGTTTTCTGGGTGGGGAGCCGGTTCTTCGTTGGCGCTTACAAGGCCGCCCTGCAGCGAACAACCGACATGAACACTCTGGTGGCTGTGGGCGCGTTTTCGGCATACCTTTACTCTTCTCTTGTGACGTTTTTTCCCAAGTTTTTCGAGGCCGCGGGTGTTACACCCCATGTCTACTTTGACGGTGCCGCGATGATCATAACGCTCATTCTCCTTGGAAGACTCCTTGAAGCAAGGGCCAAAGGCAAGACATCCGAGGCAATGAAAAGACTGATCGGGCTGAAACCCAAGACTGCGCGGCTTATCAAGGACGGCCAAGAAATTGACGTTCCGATCGACCTTGTCACAACCAGTGACGTGATACTTGTGAGACCCGGCGAGAAGATCCCCACGGACGGCATCGTGCTCTCGGGCATATCCGCTGTTGACGAGTCCATGTTGACCGGTGAAAGCATCCCGGTAGGCAAGGAAGTCGGCAACGAGGTTTTTGGAGCCACAATAAACAAGAGCGGAAGCTTCACATTCCGGGCCACCAAAGTAGGAGCGGACACGGCACTCGCCCAGATTATCCGACTGGTGGAAGAAGCCCAGGGCTCAAAGGCTCCCATACAACGAATTGCCGACAGAGTGGCTTCTATTTTCGTGCCGGTGGTTTTCGGCATCGCGACCTTGACCTTCGTGGTGTGGTATTTTCTCGTGCCCGAACCACTTTTCAGCCGAGCCTTGTTGAATTTCGTCTCGGTGTTGATCATCTCGTGTCCGTGCGCAATGGGATTGGCGACGCCGACCGCGATAATGGTGGGCACAGGATTGGGGGCCGAGAAGGGCATCTTGATAAAGGGCGGAGAGAGTCTCGAAAAGGCTTACAAGCTAACCGCGGTGGTGTTTGACAAGACCGGGACACTGACAAAGGGTGAGCCCGCTGTTACAGAGATTCTGCCCGCGGACGGAGTGCTGCCGGAGGAGCTGTTGAAGATTGCTTTTTCCATTGAGGCGGTGTCCGAGCACCCCTTGGCACAGGCCATTATTGAAAAAGGCCGCTCTCAAGGATTGGAGCCCCTGCCCCTGAAGGACTTCGAAGCTTTGTCAGGACTTGGAGTAAAAGGGATTGTCGAAGAGAAAAAAGTTTCTGCTGGGAAACTTGCGGCTGATGGAGCAGCAAGGAATGCACATGAACGGCTTGGACGCCCAAGCGGCCCAATTGCTCCAAGAAGGAAAGACCTCTGTTTTCGTTGCCCAACAGGGGCAGGTCATGGGCCTCATCGGCCTATCCGACACCCCCCGGGAATCTGCCCGTGAAACGGTAAATGCCCTAAAGAATATGGGCCTCAAAGTTATGATGATAACCGGGGATAATCGCGAAACAGCGCGAGCCGTCGCGGAGGCGGTGGGCATACAAGAAGTGTTGGCGGAAGTGTTGCCCGGCGATAAGGCTGCCGAGATAACCAGGCTTCAACAGAACGGACAAGTCGTTGCAATGGTAGGTGACGGCATAAATGACGCGCCGGCTTTGACGGCCGCGGATATTGGGATTGCGCTCGGCGCCGGGACTGACGTGGCGATGGAAGCCGGGGACATCACCCTGATCAAGAATGATTTACGGCTCGTCCCTTCTGCAATAAAGCTTTCGTTCAAGACTATGAAGGTTATCAAGCAGAATCTGTTTTGGGCCTTTTTCTACAATTCGCTGGGAATTCCGATTGCCGCGGGGGTTCTGTATCCATTCTTCGGGATTCTATTAAACCCGGTATTTGCGGCCGCGGCCATGGCATTCAGCTCGGTGTCCGTCGTAAGTAATTCGCTTCGCTTAAGGTGGTCCGGAGCGGCAGACTGAGGGCGCATCTCCTTTCAACGAAAAGCCGTCAACTCCGGCACGGATCCGACAAAGTCTTCCGCGGAACGCGGGATGGCACCCGCAACCTGATGCGACCGAATGCCCGGTGCAACTGACCTGAGTGCCGTCTTAACGGGCACTCAGGTCAGTGCTGTCTTCCCGTCAACCGATTCTCACTCTTTAATAGCGGACTATTCGTCGTCTTCGTCATCCGGCCATTCAATGAAAGGCTTTTCCTGATCGACCATAGCATTGACCATGAGTTCCACCAGGCCGGTGTACCAAATGCCCGTCTTCTCAAAGACCTCGTAATGTTCGAAAAGACTTCGGGTTTGGCCCTTGCAGTTGGAGCACGGTGCGCACACCATCTTGCGAATGGACGGATCCATCTCCCCTTGGAAGGCGTTCAGGTATTGGGTCAGTTTTTTCCTTCCCGACACCAGCCGCCTCCAATCCGGAAAATTCCCCGACTCAATGATGGCGAATCCGGACCCACCTCCGCAACAGTAGTTTTCGACTCCATGCGGGGTCATTTCTCGGAACCGCCCCGGGGGAAAGATGGCGTTCAGAATATTCCTCTGAGGTTGAACTATTCCCATAATGCGCACGACATTGCACGGATCGTGAAGTGTGACGGGAAAGTCGTTCTTATTCGGGTCAAACTTTATTTTGCCGGTCTTTACTATGTCCCATAGCAAAGGGAACGAACTTTCCCTCGGGACGAGCTGCTCGCCCGGGAGGAGTCGGTCCGCGATAACAGTGAGGGCCTTGTGAGCGTGCCCGCACTCGCCGATGACTATCTTTCTCACTCCAAGATTTCGTGCCACTTCGAGGTGCTTCAAAGCTACTCTGGCAAATTGGACGTCATCGTAAAAGAGCCCGTAGTTCACGGCATCGTATCCAAGCAGTTCCGTGGAAAGTGTATAGTCGATCCCGGCGGCATCGAAGAGGATGGCGAAGGACATAGGATTTTCTGGCCATGCCATAAATTCGCCTGCATTGTGCAAGAGTAGGTACGTCGGCACCTTTCTTGTTAAGAGGGATTTTGATCTTCTTCCCCGTCTTTTCTTCGATGTCGTCTTCGAGATACTCAATGATGTCTTCAACAGCCGCCTTGATCATGCCCGTGCTGGAACCGAATTTCAGGTGTTTTACCGAACCCTTTTCGTGAAGCTCCGCGGGTGCGATTCCCAGTTCCTGGCTAAAGATCTTCCTCAACTCATGCGTGATCAGCATGTTGTCTACCCCTACGGGGCACACCTGAGTGCATCGGCGGCACATCGAGCACCGATAGGCCAATTCGGCAAGTCGAGCGACGGTTTCCCAGTTGAGATCAATGTCATGCCCTCGGAAGCCCGCAAGGAGCCTTCCTCCTGTCGAGAGATATTTTTTGGCGATTTTCCGTAGCACGTCTGCACGAAAGGTCGGCCGGTACATGTCTTGTCGGCCGCTCATCTCATATACTTGGCAAGCTTCGGAACAGGTTCTGGCACTTGGCGCAATATTCCAGGGAGAGCGTGAGAGGCTGAAGGAACGCCCAGTTATTCTCTTTGGTCAGCAGTTTTCGAAAGCCTTCGAGGAACGCTTCCACGAGCTTTTGCTCTTCTTCCGGAGTCTCCGGCTTGGGTAGATTCAAGGCACTGACTCCGTCAAGAGAATGCTCCCAGCGTTGCTTCTGGTCTTCAGTAAGCTCCGTAATGGGTTTTTCCACATAATTCTCGTACGGAGGCGGTAGCGGGGGAAGATCCTCAATCTTAACTTCTCCCAACTGTTCGGTCTCTTTCGATATATCCTCAGGTTTCATCTGACGTCCTCTCATTTCTGATCTTCATCCTTTTGCCAAGGATTCGAAGTGGCCACATCGGCCCAGGTTTTCTTTCCGCCTTCAGCCCCTATGTGAGGAGCAGCCCATGTTACGGGATACGCGAGATATTTCTTAATCTTTGAATCCATGCCCGGTTGGCCGATATTCGGTCTGTCATCCCACTTGACCTTGTCCCACATGAAATACTTGGAAACCATGTGAGTCATGTGAGTGAAAGGAAAATACGCCCAAAAACCTATGAAGAGGAGCAGGTTAAGAATGTGAATACCGCTCATCGCACCAGTCATAGGCTTAAATGTGATCAAGCTTACCAGGTACTCACGCGAAACTACGAAGCCGGGATCGCTTATCCATACCAGGAAGCCTGTAACAAAGATTGCACCCAGCCAAACAAGATTCATATAGTCGATGCCCGCCGTAAAATCGGTCATGTTAGGGTCGGTCATTCGTTTCATAATCAATCCGATCGCGCCGATTGTGCCGAGCACAAATCCTATGATCGCGAGAACGGTCGTCAGGGCCTGCACAAAGCCCGCCAGAGCAGACGGACCGGGAACCAGGTGGGCAATCTGGAGAAACGCTCCTATGACAAGGAAAACCAAACCTCCAATGCTCAGATACAGCCCCATGTGAAACGGAAAAGACCAATACCAAAGGGGGCGGTTATCCTCATAAAGGGCCCGGATAAAGAGGATTTCGGGAACCATGAATTTGTACTGCTCAATATGGTGTTTGTGCCGTTCCTTTGTCCAATGATCGATCTCTTCGTAAAAGGAGCCACCGTAGGCTTTAGCCTCGTGGGGAACAGGGTATAGTTCCCAGCGAACATGCATGGGCATTGTGGCATACTTGATTAATTTGACGGCAAACGCCACGACAAATACCATGCCGCTCGCGTACGTCAACAGTTTAAGAACGACCATCTCGCTGCTCCTTTCAGGATTTTCTTGTTTATGAGTAATCGAGCGATGGGGAGAAATACCATCTATCTTTTACCATGTTCGCAAAAATTTTTCTAGAGTTTTCCTACCGTTGTTGTAACCATTGAGTCTTGTGGGGCAGGCTTTCCAGCCTGCCGGGGAAACCTCGGTTCAGTGGCGGGCTAGAAAGCCCACCGCGCGAAGCCATCCGCTACTTCCGGCTGTAACTCAATGCTTACCCGTTGTTGTCTGCTTTTCTAGCCGGTGAGACAAATTCTTGCCTGTTCTTAAAGTGTGTATATTTGCCGGCCGTCAAGCACAAAGAGGCAGACCCGTCAGGACCGCTTTCCTAAAGGAGCCGGGCGGCTTCAAGCGAACGAGAAATTTTGTCGAGCGCTTCAAATGTGGAGAGTCGTCCCGCGGAGAGGTATAAGCAGCAAAGAGAGGAATAGGAATCGGGCTGGAATCAAAGAATTTCTCCTAAGGTCAGCTATCTCACACGGGCAAATACGGCTGGACTAATCACGAGCAATTGAAATCCATGATGATTTCAATACTCGCCCGCTTGCTGATCGTTCCTTTCTCTTTCCCACTCTGAGTAATCGTACGCATCCGAGGCTGCTGCCTCCTCAGTTATTTCAGGAAGTAGCTCGTCAGCGAAATCCGCTCGGAAGAACGCATTGACCCACTCTTGCCCCCACGGGTCGTCTTCAAGAAAGTAGCGAAGTTCTTCAACTCCCTTTAGATTGTGAAATTCGACCCATCCGTCCCGGTCGTTCATGAGAGTGAGTTCCTCGGGCTTGTCGTCGGACCAGTCAATGAAATAAGGCGAATGGGAACTCATCAGCACTTGTTTTGCGGGATTTGCCGTGGCAAATCTGTGCATGAGCCCGTAAAGGACTCTGAGCCTGTTCGGATTGAGATACGTTTCCGGCTCCTCGATAAAGAAGATGCGAGGCTGATCGGGCAGATTGAACAGAGTGCAAAGGGCCAAGAATACGAGGAAGCCGTCCGACAATTGCGGTCCGACGAAATAGCCGGATTTGCTATCCTCTTCCACGCCTATCCCCACTTGATGCGGATCTCCCAGGTGGGGAGTGAAAATTCGACAAATTCCTGGAACGCTGCGCTTCACTTCCTGGACAATCTTTTGGAAGTTTACAGGATGATTCCTCTCAAGGTGGTGTATCACCGCGGCCAGATTTTCACCTGTGTGGTCCAGAAGATAGGAATCCTGTACTGCCGACGGCTTCTTGATCAGATCGGGAATGAAGCGGTACCGTTTTATTTTTGATAGATACTGCGCAACGGAGCGAATCCTCTTTTCCGCCTCGTTCCATGCATGGCCTTTCCTCATCTGGGCCATTTTGGACTCTCTGGCTTTCACATCTGAAATGGTGAATAGGATCTCTCCCTGTACTTCCTGAAGAGTTTCTTCCTTGATGAGGTATTCGTTCCGACGGATTTCCGTGAAGATGAGCGTGTAAGTATAATTTACACCCTCCACTTCCAAGGTCACTTCGAAGTGAAGATCCAGGTCCTGCGGATTCGAATCGCCTTTTTCCCGCCGGCTCAGAGTCTGACGGAATGTAAAGGGCCCCGGACCGAACGCGCTGCTGAAGGGCCCGGAAGACAAAAAGCTCATCATCAGGAGGAAATTGCCAAGATTAGATTTTCCGGTCCCGTTAGGCCCGATGAAAATATTCAACGGCCTGACTTCAAATTCAGCATCCCGGAAATTCTTGAAATTCTTGATGCGGATGCTCTTGATCATGTCCCCCACTCTCCCTTCTTAATAATATCCTTGCCGTACACGAGCCCCTTGAATTCTTTCATGGGAAGGAACGCGTGGTGCGCAAAGCGGCCTCGTTGGTACGGCATGCTAGTACCGAGGAGAGGTCCCCTCACGGCCTGCGCCCGCCGAAGATAACAGCACCGTTCAATCATTTGATCACTTTTCGGCCGGCCTAAATTTCTGAACCTTGGTTTCAGCGGCTGAAACTGCCTCCCGGCTATTTTTGATTCTTTGTCTGAGATTAATGCACTTTCAAAATCTCCCTACGCTCTCTTTATTAAAGGGGAAGGGGTATTTATATTATTTGTTTGAAAGAGCATCGGTATTACAACCGCTTGTGCACAATCGGCCCCGGCACGCCTACGGCCCTTAACAAGCGCGTCGTGGATTGACGAAAAACTACCATTAGGCACAGCTCATCCTGGGCCGCGCGTCTGCATCATCTCAGAGAGAGATCTACTTCTCGTCCAGCGGTGATGAAATCCAGCTCATCATTGACCGAAGACGCTCTCCCACTACCTCAATGGGGTGCGCATCTCCCAGTCGTTTCAGGGCCTTGAATCTGGGACGCCCCGCCAAATTTTCCAATATCCACTCGCGGGCAAATTCCCCTGAGCGGATCTCGGATAAAATTTCTTTCATCTCTGATCTGGTGCGATCATCAACGATGCGCGGTCCTCGTGTCATATCTCCATATTCGGCAGTATTGCTGACAGAGTACCGCATGCGCCCGATACCGCCTTCGTAGATGAGGTCCACTATGAGTTTTAGTTCATGAAGACACTCAAAGTAGGCGATTTCGGGCTGATATCCGGCCTCCACTAACGTCTCGAAACCGGCCTGAACCAAGGCCGTTACTCCACCGCACAGGACTGCTTGCTCTCCGAAAAGGTCCGTCTCGGTCTCTTCTGCAAAAGTGGTTTCGATCACGCCCGCTCTGGTCGCGCCCAAGGCTCGCGCGTAAGCCATTCCGATGTTCCTGCACTCCCCTCCGGCATCCTGATGGATAGCAAGCAAAGCGGGCACCCCGAATCCAGTCTTGTACATACGGCGTACCAGGTGTCCGGGCCCTTTTGGCGCCACCATGAAGACATCTGTGTCCGTGGGAGGGTCGATCTGCCCGAAATGGATATTGAATCCGTGCGCGAAGGCCAAGGCCTTGCCTCTAGCCAGGGCGGGTTCAATTTTTTCTCTGTAAAGGGCAGCTTGCAGCTCATCGGGGACCAGAATCATTATCACGTCGGCAACGTCGGCTGCCTGATTCACCTCCAGCACTTCCAGTCCGTCCTGGCCCACCTTGTCCCAGCGGCGACTTTGGCGATGGAGTCCCACGACTACCTTAACGCCTGAATCGTTAAGATTCAAAGCATGAGCATGCCCCTGGCTGCCGTAGCCTATAATGGCCACAGTTTTTCCGGCCAGGGCCGCTGGATCTGCGTCCCGGTCATAGAATATTGTTGCCAAATTTACTCCTCAAAAGCTGAGATTGAGTCCACTTCATAATTTGCGACCGGATTGTATCAAAAACGTGGATCATCTTCAAGAAATGCCTATCAATTTTTTAACTCTTCTCCCCTCGATGCGCGAGGATAGTAGATTTTGAAGCGTTTCCAGCGTAAACAAAGGCTGTTTTTGTTTTATTTGGCTGCACCCACTTCCACTTGGACCCCGGAAGAGCGTCTCAATTTCTCTTCCTTGAAAACATGCTTCGGAGTCTCCAAAAGGACCGTGTTATCCGGGGGGACTGAAGAGGTAAGCCACACGTTGCCGCCTATAACGCACCGCGCCCCAATGACTGTTTCTCCTCCAAGGATAGTTGCTTGGGCGTATATTGTGACATCGTCTTCAATGGTCGGGTGCCGTTTTCTGCCTCTCAAGTAGTTGCCGCCTTCCGATCCTCGCGGCACAGATAGAGCCCCGAGGGTCACTCCCTGGTAGATGCGAACGCGGTCTCCAATATCTGTAGTTTCGCCAATGACTACACCGGTTCCGTGGTCGATAAAAAAATCCGAACCTATTTTGGCTCCAGGGTGAATGTCTATACCCGTGCGTGAATGCGCGTGCTCCGTCATGATGCGCGGCATTAGAGGTATGTCGCGAATAAAAAGCTCATGAGCCACCCTGTAAACAAAGATCGCAAATAGACCCGGATAGCAAAACACAATCTCGTCCAAGCTCTTGGACGCAGGATCGCCATCGTAGTGAGCTCGAACATCCCGAGCTAGTTTGCATCGCAACTCCGGCACCTTTTCCAGGAATGTCACGGCCTCTTCCCGCCCTTTTCGTATGCATTGAACACAGAGACTCTCCATACGCCGGCACTCGTGGCGTATACTCCGGGAGATCTGAGCCGCAAGCAGATCGTGAAGAACCATCAATTCGCTCCCGAGATGATATTCGAGAGTAGAATGTGTCAACTCCTGCCGCCCGAAAAAGCCAGGGAATAGAACATCCTGGAGCATATCCAGGCTGCGGATAATTTCAGCTTTGGAGGGGATCAAAGCGGCCCCCACGTGATCTACGGTTCTCTCATCTGCACACGACTGTACCGTAGCTGCGATCGCGGCGTTCAAGCGATCTTCCTGCAAAGGAATGAGAATATCTTCTTCGAATTCACAGAAACTCTGCCCCCTTAACGCCGTGTCCACCCGATCTGTCATCGTCGGCCTCGCCCGTTGTAATACTGTTCCGCCGCGCCTTCCGGCGCGTCGAACGTCAACATCTTCTACATATAATAACACGTAATGGTGTTAGAAGCTTGGCCATTAATTGCCCGAGCCGTGTTGCGAACTGCCGTGGACTTCACTTCCCGGGAGGTTCTTTGACAGCATAGGCGGGGGGACTGATGGATTCGGACCGGCAAACAGGGCAGCGACTCGGGGTGGTGAAGCGTTGGCGTTTTTTGAAAACAAACCCGCAGTTGAGGCAGCGCGCAGCTCGGCAGATCAGGGCTGATCGCTTGCGCAGGGACCGTTCTATGTGGGGGAGGTGTTCGGTACACCTCTTTTTCGCGGATTCCCAGCAGACGGGAAACGTCCCTTGCCGTCAACTCGCTTTCTCGAAGCATTTGCAATAATCTCTGACGTATGGTCAGGGAATTCCTCCTTGCACCGCGTCGGGGGTAAACCTTTCGTTCTTGACAACTTGTGGCATTTTCGTAGAGGATAACTTCTCCGGCATAATCACGGCAACGATTTTCCCTCACAGCCAATAAACCGTTTCACGGAGGAACTTATGGCCCAGAGATCGTTGAACAAGGTGCTTTTGCTTGGCAATCTGGGCAAGGACCCTGAGGTAAGGTATACTTCATCGGGCAGGGCCGTGGCCACTTTCACACTCGCTACATCGCAGCAGTGGCGCGATCAGGATGGTAATGACCAGGAAAGGACTGAGTGGCACCGCGTCGTCGCTTGGGGTCGTCTAGGCGAAATATGCGGTGAATACCTGAGTAAAGGTAAGCAGGTGTTTATTGAAGGGCGTATCCAGAGCCGTGAATGGGAGGACCAGGAAGGCAACAAGAGAACCACGGTGGAGATCATAGCAAATGACATGATAATGTTGGGTGGAGGGAGCTCTTACCAAAGCCGCGAACCTGGTGAAGGTCAGAGACGGCAACCCTCGTCCCAATCCCGAGGGCCGGCTCAAACCGGCAAGAAAGAAAACGGCCGATCCCAACCTCCGCCGCCGGAGGATGACATCCCCTTCTAGAGACTCGGGATAATCAGTTTCCACTTGAATACCGGGCCGTTCCTGACTGGCAAGATCAGATGGTGTTGAAGGCGCGATAATATAGGTTACCCAAAACAATATTCTTTCAGCCCAAAGGAGGTTCCATGCGACGAGGCATTAGCTTCACGGTGGGGATGGCGGCATTAGCCGCAGCGGTTTTCTTCTTGAGTTTCAGCCAGCCTGCATGCAAATCCTGTTGGGCCTTTAACGAGGCCCCCGGCCTGGCCAAAAAGGTTGCGTCAGGGGAGCTTCCTCCCGTTGACAAGCGCCTGCCCGCTGCGCCAGCAGTCGTGACCCCGGTTGACAGACCCGGACATTACGGAGGAGTCTGGAGACGTGCTTATACGGGCCTCTCCGATCTGGTCGGGCTTCGGCGTATCCTTTATGACCCACTAGTGCGATGGAGCCCTGATCTAAAGATCGTCCCCAATTTGGCTGAAAAATGGGAAGTTGACGAAACGGGGCGTACATTTACTTTTCATCTGGTGAAAGGTGTTAGGTGGTCTGACGGCGCGCCGTTTACCGCCGATGACATCATGTTTTACTTCGACGACATTGTTTTCAACAAGGAATTGACCCCCTCTATCCCTAAATGGATTGCGCCGTCCGGCAAAGCGCCCAAGGTCACGAAAATTGATGATTATACTTTTCGTATTGAGTTTAGCCAGCCGTATAGCATTTTTCTGGAGCAGTTGGCGTGTCCGCAGGGTATGGCCTTAGTTACTAACCCAAAACATTACTTGAAAAAGTTCCATAAAAAATACGCGAAACCGGAGGCACTGGAAGCCTTGATGAAGGCAAAAAGGGCCACTTCGTGGGTCAATCTCTTTCAGGACTATTCCAACCTTCAGCATGGCCTTTTCGTGGACAAGAACTTACCTTCCATTTGCGCCTGGATCGTCAAGGTGCCCGCGCCGGCGAGACGCTTCGTTTTAGTACGGAATCCCTATTACTGGAAGGTCGACACCCAAGGTAATCAGCTCCCGTACATTGATAGCATAGTGAATGATCTTCAGGCCGAACCCCAAACGATTCTGCTCAAGGCTATCGCCGGTGAGATCGACATGCAGGCCCGCCACCTGGGAGGCATGCAGAATTCCGTGCTGCTTCTCGCCAGTGAAGCTCAAGGTAAGTATAGACTGGTGCCCAAGACGAGTACGGCATCCGTGGGACTATTATTGGCGCCGAACCTGAACCACAAGAATCCGGTAATGAGAAGTATCTTGTCCGATCCCAGGTTCCGGATTGCTCTTTCTCATGCGATCAACAGGGATGAGATCAACAAGATAGTATACCGGGGTAAAGGCGATCCGCGACAGGCTGCACCTTTAAAAGAATCCCAATATTATTCATCTTCATACGCGAAGGCTCACCTACAATATGACCCGAACAAGGCCACATCCCTTCTGGATCAAATGGGGCTAAAGCTCGGGCCGGACGGCAAGAGGTTGCGACCTGACGGTAAGCCGCTCCAGTTGTCCTTGGATGTCATGGTAAAAATTCAGACATGGGTGGATATGGCTGAAATCGTGGCCTCAAACCTGAAAAGCATTGGAATTGACACTGATGTGAGATCGGAAGCCCCGGAACTTTTCCGGCAACGGACACAAAACGCTCTGCACGATATAGCGTTATGGACGGGAGACGGGGGGACGGAGTGCTTGCTTGAACCGCGCTGGTACTTCCCCTATAGCAGCGAAAGCCTCAATGCTCCGTTGTACGGCCAGTGGTTCCAGAGCGGAGGCAAGAAAGGAGAAGAGCCTCCCCAGACGATCAAGGAAATGATGGATACTTATACTAAAATCCTTCGTACGATCGCTCCGGAAAAGAAAAAGGAACTGTTCGGAAAAATCATATCCCAGGACGAAAAGAATCTGTGGGTGGTCGGTCTGGTTCACGACCCTCCCGACTATTACGTTGTGGCGAAGAATATGTACAATATACCTAAGACGGACTTTCAGAGCTGGATTTACCCAAATCCGGGTCCGATCCATCCTGAACAATTTTCCTATACGAAGGAGACCAAGAACCCGTGAACGGGCCTTGCCGTCGGATCGAGGAGTTCTGCGGTGCACGCATTTCCCTTGAAGGAAAGCGATCATGCTGAGTTACGTGATCCGTCGCATTCTCATCATGATTCCCACGTTAGTGGCCATATCAATAATATCCTTCGCTATTATGAAATTACCGCCCGGAGATTTTCTCACCACATACGCGGCCCAGTTAGAGGCTAGTGGCGAATCAGTAGATCAAGCTGAATTGCAAGGGCTTAGACAACGCTTTGGGTTGGATCAACCGGTTTACATCCAGTACCTGCGCTGGGCATGGAACTTTCTCCATGGTGATTTCGGGCACTCGTTCGAATGGAACAAGCCGGTTAGTTCGTTGATCGCCGAGCGAATCCCTCTGACTATTTTGGTTTCTGTTGTCACCCTCCTCTTCACTTGGCTGGTCTCTATTCCGATTGGGATTTACTCGGCAGTACGTCAGTATTCGTGGGTTGACTATATTTTGACGTTCGTGGGATTTATTGGTCTGGCGACACCAAGTTTCCTTTTCGCCTTGGTTTTGCTCTGGATTTCTTATGCTTATTTCGGCATGAGCATCGGCGGGCTGTTTTCACCCCAGTACGCGGAAGCACCTTGGAGCCTGGCAAAATTTGCTGACTTGCTTTCGCATCTCTGGATCCCTGTCATCATCGTAGGAACGGCGCATACGGCCAAATTCATCCGTATCATTCGCGGAAATCTCCTGGATGAGCTCAAGAAGCCTTACGTTACCGCCGCAAGAGCAAGAGGGCTTTCAGAAACTCGCTTGATCCTCAAGTACCCGGTCCGGGTTGCCATCAATCCGTTGGTAAGTACGATAGGGTGGACCTTGCCGGAACTCATCTCTGGAATCGCCATTACAGCAGTGGTGCTGAACCTCCCCACGTCCGGGCCTCTGCTTCTCAACGCTCTTTTGAGTCAAGATATGCAGCTTGCCGGAAGTTTCATTATGCTGCTCAGCTTTCTCACCGTCGTTGGAACACTTATTTCCGATATTCTCCTGGCCTGGGTGGATCCCAGGATTCGTTTCGAGGCGCGTGAGAGTGCATGAATCAGGATCGGAGCAAGGAACACAAATATCTTGACGCCTCTATGCGGCAGCTAGTTTGGTGGCGTTACAAGAAGCATTCGTTGGCCATGATGGGCCTCTGTTGCATCTGCTTGCTCTATTTCAGTGCCGCGTTCTGCGAATTTCTTGCACCGTATAGCAAAGACAGACTAAATACTGATGCCGTCTACGCGTGTCCGTCAAAGATCAGAATATTCGATGAGCAGGGGCGGCTCCACAGGCCCTTTGTATATGGACTTACGCCTGAGGTCAAAGCGACGTCGCTGCAACTATGCTACAGAGAAAATAAGGAGCATCGGTATGCCATTCGCTTCCTGGTAAGGGGGGACCCCTATAAGTTCTGGGGCCTTTGTAAGAGCCGGCTACACCTGTTTGGGGCGGATTCTCCCGGCAAGATCTTCCTGTTCGGAACGGACAGGATGGGGCGGGATATGTTTTCCCGCTGTCTGTACGGAAGCAGAATATCTCTTTCAATCGGGATACTGGGAGTGTTCTTGAGCCTGGTGTTAGGGCTCGTTTCTGGGCGGAATTTCCGGCTACAAAGGCGGTTGGGCGGACACCTTGATTCAGAGGGTCATTGAAGTGATCCGCTGCTTTCCGAGCATCCCCTTGTGGATGGGACTATCCGCGGCCATGCCGCCGCACTGGGGCGCATTGAAGGTATATTTTGTCATTACCATAATCTTGTCCCTCATCGGTTGGACGGACCTGGCTAGGGTAGTACGCGGGAAGCTCATAGCGCTTCGGGAGGAAGAATTTGTCCTGGCCGCTCGATTTGCAGGCGCCAGCCATGCCAGAATAATCTTTCGGCATCTTATTCCATCGTTTACAAGTCACATCATCGTTACCGTGACCTTGGCCATCCCGAGCATGGTGCTAGGTGAGACCGCTCTCAGTTTTCTGGGAATCGGCCTGAGACCTCCGGTTACGAGCCTGGGTGTCCTGCTGAAGGAGGCTCAAAACGTTACTACTATTGCTCTTTACCCGTGGTTATTGATTCCTGTGCTGTTCGTTATCGGGATCGTGCTTTCCTTCAATTTTGTGGGAGACGGTCTTCGAGACGCCGTAGATCCTTATTCGAGGTGAATCAAGTGGTTCCAATTCTGCAAGTTGAAAATCTTCGAGTTCACTTTATGTTGGATGAGGGTACAGTGCGGGCGGTTGATGGCGTGACTTTTACCCTTGAACCGGGGAAGACTCTCGGCATTGTCGGAGAGTCCGGAAGCGGAAAGAGTGTCGTAGGCCAGGCTATATTGAGAATCGTTCCGCCTCCGGGGAGGATTGTCGATGGAAAAATCCTTCTCCGCTACGGGAACAACAGTGGTGATTTCAGTCAATTAGACCTGGTGAAGCTTGATCCTTTCGGACGCCGGGCTCGGACAATACGTGGTCATGATGTGGCGATGATCTTTCAGGAACCGATGAACTCGTTCAGCCCGCTTCATACTTTAGGAAGCCAAATTGCAGAGGCGCTTAGACTTCACACAGATATTTCCAAAAAGGAGGCTCGTAATCGGGCGACCGAAATGTTGGGAAAGGTAGGGATACCACAGCCCGAGCGCAGGATCGACTCATATCCGCACGAGTTGTCCGGCGGTATGCGCCAAAGAGCCATGATAGCCATGGCACTGATCTGCAACCCGAGAATTCTGATCGCGGATGAGCCCACAACTGCTCTGGACGTCACCATACAGGCCCAGATCCTTGAGCTCTTGAAACAGTTGCAAGAAGAGTTCGGTATGGCAATTCTCTTCATTTCTCACAATCTTGGAGTCATTGCAGAGATCAGCCACGATGTCTTGGTAATTTACTCGGGCCGGGTGATGGAGCACGCGCCGGTGGACGTCCTGTTCAGGGAGCCACTCCATCCGTACACCAGGGCCCTTTTAAAATCCGTCCCGGGCATCGACACTCCGGTGCGGACTCAATTGGCGACAATAGAAGGCACCCTACCCGATCCTCTGGAGGAAATTAGGGGCTGCCCATTTTTCGCAAGATGCCTCGAGTGCGGGGGCGAAACGCCTTGCCGGGACGACAAATACGGATTGACCAAGGTGGGGGAGCGTCACTATGTGTCCTGCTTGAGGCTATCCAGCGCAGCATGAGGATTGTTTGTGTCTGAACCGCAAGTTCTTCTTGAAGTAAAAGACCTCAAAAAATACTTCCCCATTCACAAGGGAATTTTCCGGAAGTTAGTCGGTTATGTGAAGGCCGTCGACGGCGTGACGTTCAGCGTGAACAGTGGGGAAACTCTGGGGCTGGCGGGAGAATCAGGTTGCGGGAAGACCACTGTGGGCCGGATGATCATGGGCGCTTACAAGCCGACCAGCGGGCATATTTGGTTTCAGCCGCCGAATGGAGAGCCGCGAGTAGATCTGACCAGAATCGATCCTTCGCGCATGCGGGCTCTGCGTCCTCACTTCCAGATGGTCTTTCAAGATCCGTTCGCATCTTTGAATCCTAGAATGACCATCAGGGAAATTCTTGCCGAACCTCTTCTGGTGAACAAGGTCGCACGCGGCCGTGCGCTGGAAAGCCGAGTCCGCGAACTCATAGAGCTTGTCGGCTTGAAGATTCAGCACCTTAACCGCTATCCGCATGCTTTCTCTGGCGGCCAGCGGCAACGGATAAGCATAGCCAGAGCCCTAGCTCTATATCCCAAACTCGTGGTGGCCGACGAACCTACGTCGGCGCTGGATGTTTCGGTCCAGGCCCAGATTGTTAATCTTGCCTTGGAGATCCAAGACCGGTTGGGTTTGGCTTATTTGTTCATTTCTCATGACTTGGGCTTGATAAGGCATTTTAGCAAGAGGATCGCAATCATGTACGTGGGGCGCATCGTGGAATACGCCCCAGCAGAGCCCCTGTTCGCGCGACCGCGTCATCCATACACGGAAGCGCTGATGTCCAATGTTCCCAGGTACTCGGCCCGAATTGATGGGACGCAAGATTGTTCTTAGGGGTGAACCCGCGGACCCAATCAACCCGCCAGCGGGATGCCCGTTCCATCCGCGCTGTATTTACGCTGAAGATTTGTCGCGCGCGAGGTTCCACCCTTGGAGGAGGCCGAACCGGGACATTTGACGGCGTGTCATTTCAAGAATTCGCTGACTCTAACCGGGTGTGACGCGCTCGGTTGCGCTATATAACAGTGCTATCTGTTGCTTAGAATCTTAATTTTATGGTAAAGTTCATTTGCCATGCGTTAAAACGGGAATTAAGCCGATGCCGCACGAAAATGTTAAACGAATACTTGTCTACACCCATAATTCCATAGGGTTAGGGCACGCATTTCGTACGCTGGCCGTAATTACGGGAATGAAGAAGTGGCGGCCCGACATAGATTTCTTGGTGGTGTCCAGCACTTCTGTCCCGCAGATTTTTTTCAAGGAAGGGATTGAAGTGATCAAGCTCCCTTCAGTAAAAATTGATATCGACCAAAAAAGCAACCCCATGCGTTCACGGTATCTGACAGGCTTTGAGCTGGAGGCTATCTTCGATTTTCGCCAAAGACTTATTATGGAGAGCTTTGATTTTTTCCAACCGGATGTTTTAATTATCGAACATAATATGACGGGCCAAATGAGCGAACTGATTCCTCTGCTCATGAAGAAGTGGATGCGAAAAGGGGGGCCCGTGGATTTTGCCCTTGTCCACATTTGCAGGGGCATAATGAAGTGGGTTCCGTTGCTGAGCATCCCTTACCAAAACCCCAGGCATAGGTCCGAATCCATTAACATAGGCGCCCTGTATGATTTTATGTACGTCTTGGAGGACCGAGAAGTTATTGATATCAACCAACAATTCCTGGGGAATGATCCTGAATTAGAAAAGAAAATTAGGTACTTGGGAAAAATAACCAACAAGGCGTACGGTGAATTGCCGAGTCGGAGCGACGCTCTGGAACGCTTCGGGCTGCCGAACAAAAAGACCATCCTGATTTCGCTGGGTCGGAATTGTCACGTTTTTGGCCTATCGAAGCGATTTCTCGAGATCTTGGAGAGAACAGGTATCAGCGACAATTATCAGGTCGTGATGGTGATGGACCCGTATCTTGATGATGGAGCTGCTCAAGCACTGTGCGGTCACCCTTTGAGCAAAAATGTGCGGTTTCTGCCATTTGTACCGGACCTTGTGGATCTGGTCCATCACTCGGACCTGGTGATCTGCCGGGCGGGATACAATACGGTAAATGAGATATTGCTAACAGGTACAAAGGCCATCGTCATACCCGAAAGTCATGGGGGAGGCGAACAGGAACTGCGGGCTCAAAGCATCCACGAAGAAAACATCTGCATATCAACGGAAGATGAGATCTTCACCAATGATCTGGAGAATCTCATCCCTGATATCCTTAATCGCCCTATATCGGGAGTCTCGTGCAAATTCGACAAATACGCAGTAGGAAAATCCATACTGAACGACCTTGAAGACTGGAAGGCACGACCCCGCCCATGCCGTTAAAAGATTCTGGCCGCGAAAGAGCCGGCTACGGATAAATCCCCCGAATCACAATTGCGTCGGAAATCCGTTGAATGGCTAGAATCTGAGCGGCTTCTCGACTTGGCACGTTGTATTGCCGCGCGCATTCCGTGACACTCTCAAACGCCTTGAGCATCAGGTTCTGTAATTTGCGATTAATCTCCTCAACCGGCCAGAAAAACGACTGTAAATCCTGCACCCATTCAAGGTAGCTCACTGTGACTCCTCCGGCATTACAGAGGATGTCGGGGATGATAAAGACTCCCTTGGAAATCAGGATCTCGTCCGCGTCGGGAGTGATCGGGCCGTTGGCTCCTTCGGCTATTATCTTGGCTTGAACCTTATCCGCATTTCGAGAGGTTATTTGATTCTCTATTGCCGCGGCAATCAACACGTCGCATTTCAGAGTCAGAAGCTCCTCATTTGAAATCGGGTTTGCGTTCTCAAACCCCAGCAGAGTCCCAGCTTCGCGCGCATGTCTCTCCACTGCAGTAGGATCTAAACCTGACTCTCTAATAATTCCCCCCTTGGAGGAGGTCACCGCGATCACTTTCAGACCCATTTCTTGGGCCATACGAGCTGCTACGGAGCCAACGTTGCCGAAGCCTTGAACGGCCACAGTGGCTCCTTGAGGGTCGATGCCGTTCATTCTCAAGGCTTCGAGCATTGTGACAGCTACTCCTCGCCCGGTTGCTTCCGTCCTCCCCAGAGATCCTCCGATCTCGATGGGTTTCCCGGTAACTACTGCCGGAATCGAAAAGCCCCGATGCATCGAAAACGTGTCCATGATCCACGCCATAACCTGCGGGTTCGTGCCCACGTCAGGGGCTGGAATATCGCTTTCGGGGCCCATCATGATGCTGATCTCCGTGGCGTAACGACGGGTCAATCGCTCCAATTCACGCGAAGATAGGGCCTTCGGATCCACTACAACTCCGCCTTTGGCTCCACCGTAAGGGAGATTCATCAGGGCGCACTTCCAGGTCATCCACATTGCCAGCGCTCGGACGTCGTCCAAGGTCACCCCTGGAGCATAGCGAATCCCCCCTTTCGTGGGACCCTTGGCTACGGAATGATGAACCCGATAACCCCTGAAGACTTTAATTTCATTGTTGTCCATCAAAACGGGAAATGTCACCGAGAGTTCACGCTTGGGATACCGTAATGTTTCTGCTACACCGCTCTTTATGTCCAAATGAGCCACTGCTTTATCAAACTGAGCCAAAGCGTTTACGTACGCGTTTTCTTCACCCATGACTCGGTTGTTTGTAAGCGATTGGGAAATCGAAAACGGGCAGGTGCCCGGGGATATCTGCGTTTGGGAATTGGTGTCGCTCATCGGAAAAATCCTCGGGATTTATATTCCATTCAATGAAGTTACTTTACATTTTGCGGCCTTGCACGCCGCCGGCCTCCGAACCAAATGCAACCATTCAGTTACGAGGGGGAGTTGTCGGGTCCTTGTCATTGCGAGGAGTGAAACGACGAAGCAATCTAAGATCTTATAGGAAAAGATTGCTTCGCTCCGCTCGCAATGACAATCTTTTGTCGCTCGTAACTGAGAGATTACAACCAGACAGACATTTACCTTGACCACCGCTACGAGCATTGCCTAGCAAATCCTGGGCAACAGCTCGCCGGATGGTTCCGGAAGGATTCGCGATCCCCCGATGCGGGTCGTCATCACGACTTTTGCCGTGTTCTCGGAGGTCACTTCTCCTATGATGGCTGCTCCGCGCGCCAACGGGCAGTCTTTCAACAGCTCAAGGGCATCGGCGCCCTTCTCTTTCCCCACCACAGCCACGACTTTCCCTTCGTTGGCCGCCTGGAGAGGGTCTATGCCCAGAATCTCCGAAGCAGCCGATACCGATTCATCCACGGGGATCGCCGATTCCTCGACCACTATCCCCATCCCGGCCAGCGAAGCTACCTCATTCAGAGTGGCAGCGATCCCTCCACGGGTAGGATCCCTGAGGAACTTTAGGTTGGGGCCTAGTTCCAGCAATCTTTCCACGATAGGCCAAATCGAGGCGGAATCTGATTGCAGATCGAAATCGAATGAGAACTCGGCCCTGCTCAGCATTACTGCGAGTCCGTGATTTCCGACAGGACCGCTCACCAGAATCAGATCCCCTTTGCCTATTCGTTTCGCAGAGGGGCACACCGATCCGTGAACCTTACCAATTCCTGAGGTATTGATGAAGATTCCATCAGCACTCCCCTTGGGCACTACTTTTGTGTCACCTGTCACCACTTCCACTTCCGCCTGATCGGCAGCCCTTGCCACAGACTCCAGGATCAGCTCGAGCCTTTCCATGGGGAGTCCTTCTTCCAGGATAAGACTCAGCGACAGGAAAAGCGGGCGTGCGGCCGAACATGCCAGGTCGTTGCAGGTGCCATGCACCGCTAGTGAGCCGATGTTGCCGCCGGGAAAAAAGATGGGAGATACCACGAATGAATCAGTCGTGTAGGCAATACTTTCCCCGAGACCGGACAGCACAACAGAGTCAGGCAGCCCCGCAAGTTGACCTCGGTCCAGTCTGGGCAGAATGATGTCGCGAATGAGGCGGCCGGTCATCTTGCCTCCACCTCCATGCCCAAGAAGGACTCGTCTGATTGGCTTCTCTGACATAGTTTTCAGGCCGCCCCATATTTAAAATAGGCTGCACAGGTCCCTTCCGAGGAAACCATACATGGTCCCACAGGATCGTCGGGCGTACATTCCCTACCGAAAAGGCCGCATCTATCGGGAGTTTTGCTGCCGGTAAGTATCGCCGCGCACAGGCAACGAGGATCGTCCGCCGCCTCGGGGACTTCGACGGGCAAGTGCAGCGCCGCGTCAAAGCGGGAATATCCGTCACCGAGCGCTAAACCGCTCCCGGGGATAAGCCCCAGGCCGCGCCAGGAAGCGTCGGAAGGTTCGAAGACTTCTTCTGTAATCAAGCGGGCAGTGGGATTTCCGTCGTTTCGCACCACTCTTTTGTAATCGTTAATAATCTTAGGAGAATGCTCCACCGTCATGCAGACCAGGTCTTTGAGAGCCAATAAAATATCCAAAGGTTCGAAACCGGCCACCGCGCCGGGCTTGCCAAAGTCACGCACGAGATAATCATACGAATCCGAACCGATGATTGCGGAGACATGACCCGGCAATAAAAACCCATTTAGATCGTCTTTTGCAGCCAGAATCTTGAGTGGGGGGTGTATGGTCTTAAATGCAGGTAGTACGAAGAAGTTTTCGATTCCCCGGACCTTCGCTGTTTTGAGAGTTGCAGCCACTGTCGGAATGGTGGTCTCAAACCCTACTCCGAGAAAGACCGTGGGACGCCCCGGCTGTTGTAAAGCAATTTCGATTGAATCCAAGGGCGAGTAGATCACTCGGACCGACCCGCCTTCGGATCGAAACGTCGACAGGGATCCCAAAGACCCGGGAACTCTAATCAGATCCCCGAAAGTCACCAGGCAAGCATCATATCTTTGTCCTATCAAAATCGCATGATCTATGAAGCGCTTCTCCGTGACGCATACAGGGCATCCCGGACCTGATACCAGTCTGAGATTGTCAGGGAAAAAACTCTTTAGACCCGCAGCGTGAATTGCCATTGTATGGGTTCCGCAGACTTCCATGTATTGTAATGGACCGGGGTGCTTAGCGGCGGCCACGCGAATCTCGCGTGCCAACGCTCGCGCGGCGCGGCCCTGTTCGTCCGGTCTCACAGCTCCTCCTCACAGGCGGTGGCATCCGCGAGTTCTTTGAACAGATCGAGTCGAATTCTGGCTTCTTCCGCGTCCAGCACCTCTATTCCGAAACCTGCGTGCACAATGAGATAGTCACCCAGCCTGGCTTGAGGAATCATCATGAGGCTGACACCGGTCCGGACGCCGCCCGCGTTCACCCTCCCTGTTCCTTCTCCGGTTATTTCAACGAGTTGCATAGGAACAGCCAAACACATCTTTTTAACCTCTTTCACCGCGAGCTTACTTCCGACGGCCGAAGAACTGGAGACACGCTTCTCTATGCAGGGAAGCTTCCATCGGTCTTGCGACGCCTACGAAATCGGGCCCGGGCACATAACGCTTGGCCCAGCGCGATTCCACCGTCGTTGGGCGGGACGGCAGCGTGGAGCAGCACGTCAAGTCCGCGGCCCTTCAACAGTTCCACTGTCCGCTCTGTAAAAAGCTTGTTTTGGAAACAACCTCCGCTAAGACCTACGGTACTTATGCAGTTTTTTTCAACCAGAATTCCAATCCCGTTTGCCACCAGCCGAGCCATACTGTTATGAAACCGAGCTGCGACCACTGGGGGGCGGGTTCCACTGAGGATATCCCTGGCTACCTCCAGAATCAAGCCCCTAGAATCAGCCACGAGAATTTCGTCGTTGGAAAAACATATCGGGTATTCCCCAATTTCCTCTTTGTCTGCGATTCCTTCCAGCCACATCGCTGCCTGACCTTCGAATGTGACTGGCTTCCTGAATCCCGCAGCCGCTGCCGCAGCATCGAAGAGTCGGCCCGCGGAAGACGTGCGCGGCGAGTTCAGCCCTTTATTCACCGCCTCGATCCATATACGAACGCGATCGCCATATTCCCCCATCAGTGGGGAAAATTTCGACGGAATCTCATCCTTTTCTGCAAGGAGTGCGGCAAGTATGCGTACAGGCGCCCGAATTGCCGCCTCTCCGCCTGGAAGGTGAAACAGAGACAGGTGGCCGGACCGACTGAACGTCTCCAAATCCGCGACGAGGAATTCACCGCCCCAGATGCCCGCGTCGCTTCCGTATCCGGTACCGTCAAAAACCGCACAAATAATCGGGCCGGCAAGCCTGTGTTCAAGCAAAAGGCTCACCGCATGGGCATGATGATGGAATACCTCTTCAACCGGTACTCCCATTTCGCGGCCGAGGCTGTTGCTAAAGTATTCAGGGTGCGGATCAACGGCTACGATGTCAGGACTTGCTTCCAAGTAGTCGGTCAAGACTTTTGCGGATTGCTTGAAATACCCCTGAGCCACCGGCGAAGCCAGGTCCCCCACGTGAGGTCCGGGGACAGCCCGCCCCTTTTTGATGATTGCGAGCGAATTCTTCAAATCGCCGCCGGCTCCAAGTATTACAGGTTCCGCCGGCGAATCCAACAAACGGTCGGAAGTTTCACCGCCGTTTCTTTCCTCAGACGACGTTTCCAAAGCTTCCGGAGTAAGGATGAACTCACCGGGCACAAGGCCCCGCGATCTCCGGAATGCGGTTGCCCGACCGGCAATGAACCGGAAAATAGAGTCGTCCGCCCTTAAGACTATATCACGGTCATGCAGCAGAAACGCGTCGGCGAGATCCTTAAGTCGCTCCAGCGCCTCTTCGTTACCGCACGCTATCGGCTCTTCCGAGCGATTGCCGGAGGTCATTACCAGAACCTTGGGACGCGTATCAGTCGGTATGCCCGGATGTTTGAATAGGAGGTGATGGACGGGAGAATACGGGAGCACTATTCCGAGAGTACCGACAAAAGGAGCAACATTTGCGGCTGTCCGGAACAGGCCGGTCTGAAGCAGAACAATGGGCGAAATCGAAGACGTGAGAAGATTCTCTTCATCTTTTCCAAGGAAACAATAGCTCCTCACGGTTTCCAGGTCCGGCATCATAACGGCAAAGGGCTTTTCAATGCGGCCTTTCCGTTGCCGCAATAGGTTCACCGCATCTTCATTCAGCGCATCACAGGCCAGATGAAATCCCCCAATTCCCTTGATTGCGACTGTCTTTCCTTCTTTGAGCAAAGCGGCAGTTTCCACGATGGGGTCCCTGTCAATCGCTATGCCGTCTCGATCAGTGAGGGTCAGCCGAGGGCCGCATTCCTGACATGAATTGGTTTGGGAATGAAAGCGCCGATCTTCCGGGGAATGGTACTCCAGTTCGCATCGCGGGCACATTGTAAAATCGGCCATGCTGGTGCGTTCGCGGTCATAAGGAAAAGCACGAACTACAGTGAAGCGCGGGCCGCAGAGTGTACATGTGATAAAAGGATAGAGATAACGTGGATTTTTAGGGTCGAACAACTCTTCCGCGCACTCGGGGCAAATCGCTACATCGGGCGGAATCGGTGTGATGGAACGCTCTCCCCCAAGGCTCGCCCTAATGCAGAAATGCTCTTCCCCGAGCGCGGGAGTGTCCTCCACTCGGGTTGTGTCGATCCGGCCCGGAAGGGGGATTTCCGAGGGAAGTTCTCGCACAAATCGGTCGCACTGTTCGGGAGATCCCTCGACTTCGATCCGAACCCCGGCAGAGGTATTGACCACCCATCCGACTAAATCCAGTCGTGTGGCGAGTCGGTAAACGGTGGGTCGGCAGCCGATACCTTGAAGTATCCCCGTTAGAGCAATGTGTTTGCGGACTTTGCCATCGGCAGCGCTTTTCTCAGAGTTGCAAATACTCATGGTCTGTATTGATTTCTCGCGGCTAGCGACCATCGTAGTCAATAGCTTAGCGATTTTGGCTTACGAATGGAAGGGAGAATAATTGCTATCCTGGGACTTCTTTGAATGCAAACTGCTACAGCATCGTGTCCTTAAGTTGGCCACTGTCATATAAAGCCTTCAAATCAAAAGCTGGAGTCGAAGCCGAGATGTAGATCAGCTTCTCACTGCCCGTGTTTTCGATGGTATGAACTGTATTGCCGGGTATGTGCACAAGATCTCCGGGCTGAACCTCGGCAGTTTCGGTCCCGACTCTCATAAGGCCGTTGCCGCGAATAATGATGTACACTTGTTCGGGTGCGTGCGAATGAGGCTGCTGGGAAGAGCCCGGGTCGACTTCAACCCAGGTGACAGCCAATTTGTTTGTCGGCGTATCTCCCGCCTGCAACAGAATGTGTGACGCCAAGCCGGGACGGTCACGGTTCGGTGCTGTTGCAATGGTTGCCTTGTGCATGTTCTTCCTGCCTAACATATAATTTTGCGTGGGTGCATTCTCGACAGAGCTGTCCGAAGACTGGTTTCATGAACGGGCAGGCGTAGCCCTACCCAGGCACGGTTCTCAATCAACCATCACTCGAAGCATGATTGATCGGTGGTTATCTCCTCATGCAATCTGATAGATGACCGGACGGTAGCGAGGTTCGGGGACAGGCTTCCCATGCTCGCGTGCTGCCTCCAGCCATGCCTCTTTCGCCTTGAGCACTTCCCGCAAGGCCTCTTCCGGAGTTCCTCCGAAAGCAGCACAATGGCTCAAGTCCGGTATGTCTGCAATGTAACCTTCATCATCTTCGCTGTAGAACAGGTTAATGTGATAGTCCTTCATGCCTTATTTTCCAATTGAGACACTTTCAATGCAGTGCCTTGGGGCGCAGGGAAGAAAGCCAGGAGAGTACAACCGGAGGTTCTGAGTCGGCCGAAGCACTCAGGCCTGCGGCCATTGTTCAGCCAACAGAGGCCGGTGCGTACTGCCTAATTGTCTTGAGAGCTTCCCGCTCTGACTGTTGCGCGCGATAAAGATCCCACCGTAACTGGATATTCATCCAGAAGTCGGCAGACGTACCAAAGAATTTCGCCAGGCGCAGGGCCGTCGCAGGCGTAATTCCGCGACGTCCATTGATAATTTCATTGATCCGTTGATACGGGACATGAATGGCGTCGGCGAGTTCACTCTGCTTAAGCCCTATAGGCTCGAGGAACTCTTCGAGGAGCATCTCACCCGGATGAGTGGGCGAACGGTCTGTTGGGACGCGAATCATTTTGTTGTCCTTCGATCAAACCAGTAATAATCCGCAATCTGTATTTTTTCAAATGGTAACTAGCAGAATCGGCATCTTCCACTTGAGACGCGATTTGATATGCGATTCGGCTCGCTGATACACTGCGGCTCTACTGACAATCCGGCCCAATCAATTATCAATTAGTCCTGAATAGAGCCCAGAATCATGTTTGAGGCTCCCGATGGCCCAGATAAATAAGCTTCTTTTCGATGGCATCTTCCAGCTTCTTTTCCCATTCCGTCCATTGCCTTCTCAGGGCTTCCAACTGCCCGTAGAGTTCGGTCCACTCCGACGTTTGTGCCACCTGGTTATGAATCCCCCTGAGTTTATCCGCGATAGGACGAACCTCTTCCTTAATTCCCCTCATGCGCGCCAGAATAGACTCTTCCTCGCATGTGAGCACCTCGTTCGGCGAACAGCCGGTGCATGCCCCACCTTTCGGGTCCGGGAACGGATCGCAACCACAGCCGGAAATGCTTGTTTGGTCGGCCATAGCAATCACCTCCTTGGAATCTTTGGTAATCACTTAATCATCTTCTACGTTGGAGTCAAAGGCGGAGCGTAGACACGCGCCTTAACCCCGCAGTTGTCCGACATGATCCACAAAGAGGCCTAATCTCGATCAGTACCGACCTAACATATGGTCAAGCAGCGTGTTGGCAATCTCGTGAAAAATAACCCGGTAGCCACCGGGCCAGGTGTGACGGATAGGCGGAGGAGGAACATAACCGTAGAACATCTCTTGCTGGGTCCTGGAGTGGGGAACGCCATGTGCCGGGCTCGCTGTCGCAGGCGCGGCAGGAAAATTGCCCCCGCGTGAGGCGGCCAGGGCCATACCAGAAAAACAGAAAATCAGGAGAAATATTAACAAGAACCTGCGCATTTCCACCTCTACGGGGGCATTTTAGCTCCGCTCGAAGAAAAAAGCAATTTCAAAACAAAACCAACTTGCTTCATTTTTGTCTTGATATAGAGATTAGCTTCATTACAACGGCTTATTCTTCTCTATTGTAAAGGTAGAGGCGGAGGTGAACATGACAAAGTTGGTTGCCATACTAGGCTTGGCTCTCATCTTCGTCGTTTTGTGGGACGCCTTCGAGACTATCGTTCTTCCGCGAAGAGTTACACGCCGGATTCGACTCACGCGCTTCTACTATCGTTACACCTGGTTGCTTTATTCTGCGCTGGCTTCTTCATTAAGGTCAGGAGAGCGCCAGGAAGCATATTTAAGCTATTACGGTCCTCTTTCGCTTCTGGGGCTCGTAGGGCTTTGGGCGGTAGTTCTACTGATCGGTTTTTCGTTTCTGTATTCGGCAGCCAGCCACGGGCTAAATGCTCCAGGGGGCGCGCCGAGCTTTCTAACAAGCTTGTATCTCAGCGGCACCACGTTCTTTACGCTCGGCTTGGGCGATATTACTCCTCGGACTCCTATCGCCAGAGCCTTGGTTGTTCTTGAAGCCGGAATAGGGCTTGCCTTTCTCGCGCTGATAATCGGGTACATCCCCTCTCTCAGCCAATCGTTTTCCCGCCGAGAAGTGAGTATCTCGCTTCTTGATTCGCGCGCAGGCTCGCCCCCCACGGCAGCCGAAATGCTGCTACGACACAGAGACGCCTACGGAATGGAGGCTCTGCAACAGCTTCTTCGCGATTGGGAACTCTGGTCCGCGGAATTCCTTGAGATTCACTTATCCTATACAGTACTCGCTTATTTTCGTTTCTCAGCACGAGAACCAATCGTGGCTTGCTTCGCTCGCAACAATTCTTGATACAAGCGCATTGGTGATGGTTGGGGTGGAAGGAGGATGCCGACTTCAAGCCGAGCGGACTTTTGCCATGGCACGCCACGCTGTGGTGGATCTAGCAATCGTGTTCTATAGTCCTCCGCGTGAGCCCGAACGTGATCGGCTCTCAGCGGCGACCCTTTTACATTTACGCTCTGTCTTGGCTGCTGCAGGTGTAAGGCTCCGTGAAGGACCGGAAGCCGATCAAAAGCTGGGAGAGCTTCGTAAAATGTACGAGCCTTACATTTATTCCCTATCCAAGTATCTGCGCGTAGCCCTCCCCCCTTGGATATTCGAATCCAGCCACGCTGACAATTGGCAGACTAGCGCCTGGCGACAGCCATCCGGGCGGGTAGGTTCATCTGAGGCGAAGCATTTCTAATGTCTGCGCCTTGTCAAGAGGCTCAGCGAATGACCTTGAAGGTACGGTTCCATCGAACGAAATGGAAACCTGCTCCGGAATAGTAGATTAGGAACGCCTCCCCTTTGACATCCTTCACGGGAACGAATCCCCAAAAGCGGCTGTCCTGACTGAAGTCTCTGTTGTCGCCCATAACGAAAAGATGATCTGGGGGAACAATCAAGGGCTTCATATTATCGCGCGGATTCATATCTCCGGGCATAACCACATTGCTGTAGTAGTGAGCGTGTGGATTGTTGACTTCCTTGCCGTTCAGAATAACTTTCTTGTTTCGAATCTCTATTGTGTCACCCGGGATCCCCACCACACGCTTGATAAAGTCTTTGGTCCGATCTCCCGGGAACACAAACACAATCACATCGCCACGTCGAGGCTTAACGAACTCAGGCCAGCGCTTATTTGTGAAGGGAATGCGAATACCGTAGACAAATTTGTTCACGAGAATATGGTCGCCGACGAGCAGAGTGGGTATCATCGAGCCCGAAGGGATTTTGAACGCCTGAACAAACAAGGCTCTAATAATGATCGCCAGAATCACCGCCACAACAAGCGCTTCTGAATATTCTTGAAATATGTTGCGGTTTGATTTCTTGTGTATTCCGGCCTGCTTGTCTGCCGTCACGTTCTTCTCTTTTTGCTTGACCATTGTACCGCCAAAAAAATATTTCACTGCAAAGCTGCCCGCTGTTTCGTTGAGGGCTGTGCAACAACGCTCTGAAAGCCAATTCTAAACGCGCAGTCACAACGCGTGGACTAACGGCGCGAGGAAACTTTATAAAACATCACTGATTGCATGTAAAGGGGCTTCTAACTCTTGAGGTAATCCGTCACTTGTGGGCAGCAAAAGATTGTCGTAGCGAGTCCCACTTTCCGGGGGAAAGAAATTTTCGGCAGGATAGGGGTTGCGCCAATCAATTTTGTACGACCGGCAAAATACCGGCCCCAGTCAAGAAAAAATGAAACCGGTGGGGAGGATGCCCGGCACCCTCACCCGCCGGTTCGCCGGTTTGAAGGCCCCTCCCTCCCCCGAGGTTGAGGCCGGGCCCTTCCCTACCACTAGAGGATCGGTGAGTCAAGTCAGTTCTGGAAAAATTAGCCATGAACCGCGACGTAGTTTTGCAAAAGGAGGTGATTCACCGGCCGGACCGGTTCCTTGCAGCTCCGGGGTTAGAGCATTCGATATTTTTCATGAATCAGAAAATGACTTAAGACTTATCTTCGACCGTGCCCGGATAGGTGCCTCATCGTAAATGAGTCAAACTCTATCTGGCTCCATAGCAATGAGGCCGCTCGCTTCACCGTATTCATACTTTCAACTGCTACGGAGATGGGCAAGAAAAGCAACGCCAAGAGGGGATATCTGACGGTTTTTACGCTGAATCAAATACAACGGTCTCAAGAAAGAAATCGCTTCAATCTCTACGGCCACCAGGGAGCCCTGCTGAAAGTCTTCGGCTACTGCTTCACGAGAAATAATTGACGCCCCAATACGGGCCTTGATTCCTTGTCGGACCGCTTCGGTGCTACCCATCTCGGCGGAAACCACGAGACGGGAAATGTCCATTCCATGCTCCTCGAGAATGCGGCTCATAACCATGCGGGTGCCCGATCCTCTCTCTCTAAGTATAAATGGTTGTTTGGACAATTCGGCCACGCGGATCTTGCGCTTCTCTGCCCAGGGATGGTTTGGGACAACAGCCAAGACCAGTTCATCCAAGCAAACTTCTTCGGTGATAAGCCTGCGGTCATTTGACTTAGAGCCTACCATGCCCGTCTCCAGGTTGCCTTCGAGGACCTCTTCCACGATCTGAGCAGTATCCGCGATCCGCAGCAATATTTGGATTGCCGGGTGCGCGGACTTGAACGAGCCTATGACTCTGGGAAGTATATACGTACCGGGTATGGTGCTCGCCCCAAGAACCAATTTCCCAGAGAGATTCCCCTTGAACTGACTTAGGGCTTGGACTGCTTCCTCTCGCATTTGGAGGATATTTCGCGCATACTGGTAGAAGACCTTCCCCGCCGGTGTCGGAAGGACTTCCCGGCCGAGGCGGTCCACCAGCTTTTCACCGAGCATTTCCTCTAGAGTGCGAAGATGTTCGCTCACCGTAGGTTGAGCCAGAAGTAGTGCCTCACCTGCCTTGGTGAAGCTTTTAAATTCGACTACCTTGCAGAAAACTTCCAGGCGACGCATGTCCATGGTTGCCCATCCAGATCTTGCTGAGTTCAGTAATATCTTGGTATTTGATAAAGTCAAGTGAGTGAAATTGCGGAATCGAACCTTTACTCTAACAGAAATACACGTCCAAGGAGTTCCGGATGCCACCTGTTGAAATCATGGAGGACCTGTTTTTTATCCAGAGAGGATACCTGAACGGCAATCATTTTGTATACAGGTCTGAACGTCCAATTCTCATTGATACGGGATACGTATCGGACTTTCACACAACCGCGGCACTCATTAAGAGCTTGGGGCTTGACCTTTCCCGCACTCGAATGATTGTCAGCACGCATTGTCATTGCGACCACATAGGCGGCAACAAGATCATACAGGAAGAGGCTTCCTGCGAGATTGCAATGCATAAGATCGGCAAACACTTCATTGATGTTCGAGACGATTGGTCCACGTGGTGGAAATACTATCATCAGTCAGCCGATTTTTTTGTTTGTACCACTGCCTTGGAGGACGGCGCAAAAATATCTATAGGCCCGCATGAATTTGA
Organism: uncultured delta proteobacterium; assembly: GCA_963789265.1. GTDB lineage: Bacteria > Desulfobacterota > Desulfomonilia > Desulfomonilales > Desulfomonilaceae > CAWBBA01. The sequence continues at coordinate 1,151,150 of CAWBKB010000003.1, forward strand.
GGTGATCTATACCCCCGGCCATTCCTCGGATGGAATAGTGCTCTATAGCGCCAAAGATAAAGTCTTGATATCGTCAGACACTCTCTGGGAAAACGACCTGGCCGTCATAACTATCCGCGTAGAAGGCAGCAAGGCCTGTTTTTCTATGATTGAATCTCTTGAGAAACTGGAAAAGCTGGAGGTCAAGATGGTTTATCCCGGGCACGGGCGGCCTTTCACCAATATGCAAGAGGCAATATCAATGGCAAAGCGAAGGCTGAACGGGTTCCTTGCCGATCCCAAACGCATCGGGAAGGACCTCATAAAGAAAATCATCATTTACACTCTGATGATGAGAGACCGAGTGGACGAGGATTCATTCTTTGACGACTTGATGCAAACTCACTGGTTCAAAGAAACTGTGGAACTCTATTTCAACGGGAGTTATCGCTCCAAGTACGACGAAATAATGAAAAGCTTCTTCCAGCGCGGTATTGTCAAGAGCACAGATGGGAAGCTATATACTACGGTGAGGCGCTGAAAGAGGGTTGCGTGCTTCCTAGGCTTTGGGCAGGAACGCATTCCATTCGACAGAGTCTAAAACATCTTCATGTCTCGTTCACTCCGCCAAACTCGGACAATACGCACACAACGTTTGTCAATGCGATAAACTATACGAAAGGGCGGATGTATAATCTCCCGTAAATTAACGTTTCCGAACTCGGGCACAATCCGGCCGCGCTCGGGAAAGGAGGCAAGCCTTTCCACTGCTGAAAAAATCTCCTCCACCAACCGCTCACCTACTTCGGGAATCTGCTGCTCAGCGTACCAGGTGCGGATAGCCTCAAGATCTTGCACCGCCGAGACAGCAAAGGTGATTCTGTATTTTCTGGGCACCTATTCAGCCCAATCCGAGACGCCTTTTTGCGTCTGCGAGACTCATTTCTCGACCTTCTTCCAGATCCATCAGTCCTTGGATGACGCCGCGTAGAAAGGCCAGTTCTTCCGCTTGAGTTTCGAAATCCTCAAGTGATTGAACGACGGCTACGCCTCGTCCCCTGTTGGTTAAGAGAACCGGCCTGTGGGACTTGTCAACCTGCTTCACAACTCGGCCCGGATTAACTTTCATATCGCTCAGAGGGACGATATCTTCCGAAAATTTGGTAGCTCTTTGCATAGGTCCTCCCGTGGTGGTTTCACAATAGTACTAATAATAGCACCTATTAAATGACCAGGCAAACCCTATCGTCCGTGAAATGCCACGTCGGTCGCCCGAAAAATGATGACCTAAATCTTGACCAAGTGCGCAATTTGTAATAGCAACATCGTCCTGTAAGAATTAATGTAGGATATATGATTCGTTTCAGCGTTTGAAGGGAGTCGGGAAACTAAGAGAAGAAGTTTGAGGAGGCACGGAATATGGGACTTGAGGAGACGCATCTTTCTGTGCTGGAGAATCTTGAGTTTGCCATAACAAGTGTGGACAGAGAACGTGATGACGTCAGCGACTATACTGTTATGGAAGCACTCGATGCCGCGATTTTGGTTTACCGAGAAGAGTTTCGCGGCCATGTGCCGAAGCACATCTCCTTGGATGGAGCGGAATTGCAAATCTTTGAAGCTGTGAAAGCAATGTGTGAATGGCGCATTGGCCGAGCGGAAGGCCCTTTTCGCCTGCCGGTGCTTTCTGAAGAACCAACTAGTGTTGAAGATATCCTGGCCTGTCTTCGAAAGATTCGGAAATCTGTGGACTTTTGGCACAAACAAGGAGGCCGAAGAGGCTGTCTGGAGTTTGTGTCGCAATACGTCCATTGAACCCAACTTATGCGCTCGCCTTGTCTGTCCCTGCGATTGGTGAAATCTTGGGCGATCATTTCACCCTGGACCACAGTTGATCTTTACCTTTCTTCACCGGGCTGCGCGTTACCATAAAATCACCTTTTATCCCATATACATAGTATCCGATTCCCGAACCATTCTTGAAAGTGATGGACATCTGGTGATCGTTGAAAGTCCAGAGGCCGTTCGATCCGGTCGGATACTCCTTATTAAAAACCCGACAGGTGCCGTCCTTTCTCAGAGCCATGAGGGTTCTGTGTGGAGGTTTAGCATTGTCCTTATTTCCTTCACCGAGCGGGTGCTCGTCAGGGAGCACCTCCCAAGTTCCTATCACGCTGTGCCAGTCAATGACCGTTTGAAAGATATGTTCGGGTGCAATTCCTCCTGCCGCCTTTGCATGTACGGAGAGCAAGGCAAGGATCAGAATAAGAACAAGGCCTGACCAACTTTTCATTAATCCTCCGGTGGCACATTACCGCGAGTCATCGTCACCCGAGTGACACGAACCCTTAATCCCGGGGCGAGCACGGCTTGTCTTTCCTGAACGACTTCCGTCTGCGCGGGAAAAGATCCCTTTCCCGGAAGAATTCATACCAAAGACGGCACGTCGACGTCCAGGGGTACCCTGCTCAGAGCTGGTTCCTTCACAGCCAACGACCTGAACTGGCAGAAATCGAGGGATTGGTTACAACTTCTTCTCCAAGCAGTTCGAATCAAGAGGGACATCTTAGCCTTTTCATATATATTGTGGTTTATCAATTACTTGTAGTTTGTAATTCAGTGGCTTTGTGTTGAGTAAGAGATAACATCCCAACATCAAATATTTTACTTGACACATACCTCGGCCCATGATACCTCCCGCCCCCAGGAACAGAACGGGAAGCGGCCCCCGAACGCTTCCGGAGTCGCCGAATTCGGTACAGTTCGCGAAACTGCGTGAATAAAAGGAGGGTGTGATGGTCAAGAAAGTTTTGAGTGTTTTTATCTGTATAATGATGCTTGGTGGGGCATCGCTGGCGCTTGCCGGAGGACCTGTCCCTGCCTACGCCCCTACTTGTGCTCCCCCGTGCGCTCCCCAGTGTGGTCCTAATGCTGCTGGACCCTACGGACCTGGTTCCCAATATTGGGGAGATGCGCCGTTCCCGGGATTGTGCGGCGGAGTGGTTGCCCTGCCTTTCCTGGTAGTAGGCAGCCTACTTGGTGGAAACACAGCCGGACCCTACGGCCCGGGTTACAACTGCGCACCTCCACGGTACAACTGCGCACCTCCACGGTACAATTGCGCACCTCCACCTTGTGCTCCAGTCACGACGTGTGCTCCGCCAATGGGATGTGGTCCCGCTTATGGGCCTGGCGGCGGCGGGGGCTTATTTGGACTTCCCTGCTTAGATCTTTGCTCGAATATTCTAGGCAGCCTAGGCGGTGGAACGGGGTTTCTGTATTAGGCTGGATCCGGCGTGAGGCTTCACAAGTCTGATCGGTTCATTCACCAAGACAGGAAACAAAGCGCACTAATCGAACAATAACACGAATATCTCAACCTTCTAATCCTATGGGGACTACGGTCCCCATTTTTTTTGGAACCAACTTAAGGATTCGGGTTCAGAGGAACAGAAGCAATCATCATTATTGATGTTGCGATTGGCTAGGTCTTTGTCGTTTTCATCTAGACTCTATTTGATGAAGATTGCCACCCGGGTGCTACGGTCGGTTGCGGGCCAAGGACATTATTTTCGGTATTTGCTATAGAAGTGTTACTGTTGTCCTGCTGCACCTTTCTCCTCGTCGTGGCTCGGGGGGCTTTGGGCTGGACGCGTGTCTGTTACGCCTTTAATATGAATTTTGCAAAACTTCTCTCGCGAGGTACTAGAATGGTTGCCCCACCCAACGATACTTCCGAGCGCCTCCAAACTCTCGAAGGAATCCTGGACCGCCTTGTTTTCGCTGCCGAAGAAAGCGACTTCATAGTCGGCAAACTGGTGATGCGAGGACGACGAGAACCCGTGACAGTGGTGGGGGTGTTGCCCAGTCCGCACCCGGGCGAAACTCTAGTACTTCAAGGCAATTGGGAATTCGATAAGAAATTCGGCGAACAGTTTCGATTTCAGAGCGCACAGTCACGGGCGCCTTCCACCGTCACGGGCATCGAGAAATACCTATCATCCAGCCTGGTTAAGGGAATCGGGCCGGAGATGGCGCGGAGGATCACCGCGGTCTTCGGCGAAAAGACGCTCGAAGTCATTGAAAATCAGCCCCAGGAGCTTCGGAGTGTGCCCGGCATAGGGCCGATGAGAGCCGAAAAGATTTCCGAGGCATTCCAAGAGCAGAAGAGCATCAGAGATGTAATGCTCTTTCTGCAAACTCACGGTGTATCTCCTACATACGCTTTCAAGATCTTCAAAAAATACGGAAAAGCAGCTATCCAAGTGGTGTCGAACAACCCCTATTGTCTTGCCACAGCCATCCGAGGAATAGGCTTCAAATCCGCGGACAAGATTGCCGGGAGCCTCGGCATTGATATGCGTTCGCCCCTGAGAGCACGCGCGGGCATTCTCTACGTGCTCGACACGGGTCAAGCCGAAGGACACGTCTATTATCCTCGAAACATCTTGGTGGAAAAGGCCAGGGAACTACTTGGCATAGATGTTCAGACTTTGGGGAAAGCCCTGGCAGATTTGGCTCAGTCAGGAGATGTCGTATTCGAGGAAGACCGTGTGTACCCATCCTTGATGGCGACAATGGAAAATTCCGTCGCATCAAAGCTGAGGAATCTGATTTCAGCGCCACGTTTTCTTCCGCCAATCAAGGTTGATGCCGCGATCCAGTGGATCGAGGTACGCAGCGGAATGAAACTGTCGGAAGCTCAACGGCGAGCTGTGGCATCCGTTATGGATCATAAAGTACTGGTAATCACAGGCGGCCCGGGCACCGGCAAGACTACGCTACTACGGGCACTCATTGAGGTCCTGGAAGCAAAGAAATTGCGGGTGTTGCTCGCCGCGCCCACGGGACGGGCGGCCAAGAGGCTCTCTGAAGCAACAGGCCGAGAAGCCAAGACCATTCATCGCCTGCTGGAATATTCGCCGGCCGAAGGGGGGTTTCAGAAGGGCGTTGGTCGGCCGTTAGAAGCCGAAGTTGTGGTTGTGGACGAAGTTTCGATGGTTGACGTATCCCTCATGCATTACCTCCTGTCAGCGATAAGCTCCCAAAGCACGCTGCTCCTCGTAGGTGATGCGGATCAGTTGCCTTCCGTAGGGCCGGGAAACGTACTCGGCGATGTCATAGAATCGGGAAAAATCCCTGTCGTGCGCCTTGAGACTGTGTTCAGACAGGCCGCGGAAAGCTCGATTATTACAAATGCCCACTTGGTGAACCAAGGGGAAATGCCTTTGAAAGAAGCGGAAACAGGGGCTCTCTCCGACTTCTATTTCATCGAAAAGGATGATCCGGAGAAGTCTTTAGTTCTCATAAAGGAAATGGTCAGTCGAAGAATTCCGGAACGATTCGGCTTAAGCCCTATCCAAGACTTGCAGGTGCTCAGCCCGATGCACAAAGGGACCCTCGGGACGGAAAATCTTAACAGAGAATTAAGAGAAATATTGAACTCTAGCGGTCACCCGATAAAGGGAGACAGGTTCCGCGTAGGCGACCGCGTCATGCAGACAAGAAATAACTATGATAAAGAGGTCTTCAATGGCGATGTCGGCAGAATAGTAAGTTTTGATGCGGAATTGGATGAAGCTGTTGTGGAATTTGACAGCCGTTCCGTTCAGTACCATATCTCCGAAATGGATGAAATAATACTTGCGTACGCGGTGACGATTCACAAGGCCCAGGGCAGCGAGTACCGAGCCGTGATAGTGCCCTTGAGCACACAACATTATGTGCTCTTGCGGCGGAACCTGCTGTATACGGCCATGACACGAGGGAAAGAGCTGGTGGTGCTGCTCGGAAGTAAGAGAGCTTTGCAGATGGCGGTGGAGAATCGGATTGTAGAGCCACGGTACACTCACCTGGCCGCAAAGATCTGAGGTGTCCCGATGAGCGCTGAAGCCAATGAGCCCGTCGTACAATGAAGCAGGGTCAGGATGTCCCTTTCCGGGCCGTCACATGCCATAGGGCGCCCCTTGTGCCCGACACGATTGTGTTAGATGGCCAATCTCGACGGCGTCAACATCCTATTTTAATTCATGGCGCTTCAGAATACTCATTCTGTCTGAGATGGCCCTCTCGTAAAGTCGCACATATTCCGTGGCCGAGCGCTTCCAGGAAAAATCGCGATTCATTCCTCGGACCATCAGCTTTTTCCACGCATCAGGCTCTTTGATGAATACATCCAAAGTGTTCAGAAGTGTTTCTTCGAGCGCTGACGGTTCCGGTTGTTCAAATTTGAAGCCGGTTCCCGAATCCTGGTCCGGGTTGAATTCCTCGACTGTGTCCCTCAAGCCGCCGGTGGCTCTCACTATAGGGACTGTCCCGTATCTTAAGGCATATAGCTGGGTAAGTCCGCACGGCTCGTACCTGGATGGCACTATGAGTGCATCCGCACCGGCGAATATCTTATGAGCCAATTCGTAGTCATAGCTTAGGAAAATCCCGGTCTTGTCAGGGTAGCGTTCGCCGAACTCGCGGAATGACGCCTGGTAGCTGGCCTCGCCCGTCCCCAGGAGAACTAGCTGTAGGTCCTGTTTCATTAGCTCCGGCACGGCCTTGGCCAATATGTCTATTCCCTTCTGGTCTGACAAGCGGCTCACCATGCCTACCAAAGGAACATCGGGTCTCGCGGGTAAATGAGAGATTTTCTGGAGGTCCGTTTTACAAAGGGTCTTGCCGGACAAATCCTTAGGATTGTAGTTGGCTGCAATCACAGGGTCGATGTCCGGATCCCAGGTTTTGTAATCCACTCCATTGAGTATGCCCGTGAGATGCGGCCCTTTCTCCTGTAGGATCCCTTCCAAGCCAAATCCGAATTCGGGAGTAAGGATTTCATCCCGATACCCCGAGGACACCGTGTTCACCTCATCAGCGAAAACTATGCCGCTCTTGAGGAAGTTCAGTCTACCGTGAAATTCCATGTGCTTGGGAGTAAAGAACTCCCAGCCTATTCCGACTAAAGGCATGTCAAAATGCCAAAAGATCCCTTGATACCCAAGATTATGGATAGTCACAACCGAGGCGCTTGGTTCAAGTGCTGTCTCCCCGGCGTAGAGCGTCCGAAGATAAACGGGAGCCAATGCAGCTTGCCAGTCATGGGAATGATAAATGTCATAGTGAGTCGATGCGGCAAGGCTCATTTCAATTGCCGATCTGCACAGGAATACGAATCTTTCGGCGTTGTCCTCGTAGTCTGCCAGGGGTGTTCCGTAAAGATAGTCTCTATCAAAGTATTCATCGCACTCAACGAAAAGATATCTAGCGCCCCTCTTGTCTCGAAATTCCCACAACGCTGCCTGCGCCTTACGAGCGTTGATATCCACTTCGATCTTCAAACCCGTCTCTTTCAAATCATATTTGTCGCAATCGACTCCACGATACTTGGGCATAAACACGTCAATTTCCACGCCCAATTCTGCGAGTTCCGCCGGTAGAGCCGACAACACCTCTCCTAAACCGCCCGTTTGGGCGAAAGGTGCGGCTTCCGGCGTAATCATCAAGACGCGCACTTTTTAGATCCTCCGCGACTTCACCATGCCGTCTGCATCTTCTCGATTCTTCTTGATGTGCTCAATTAGACCGCCGTTCTGAAGAAGTGCTCTCATGAATGGGGGGATAGGTTGCGCTCTGAAGCTAGCGCCTGTGCTCAAATTCCGAATGATCCCATTATCCGAGTCCACTTCCAGAGTGTCGCCCTCCTTGGTGCCATCCACAGCGGACGGAGATTCCAATATGAGAAGCCCCATGTTGAAAGAGTTACGGAAGAAAATGCGGGCAAGACTTTTGGCTATCACGCACGCGACGCCCGAAGCTTTTATCGCAACCGGCGCGTGCTCTCTGGAAGACCCGCATCCAAAGTTCTTTCCCGCAACGACAATATCTCCTTGCTTCACTTTCGTCGCAAACGTGGCATCCGCGTCTTCCATGACGTGTTCGGACAATTGTACCGGATCAGTAAGACTGAGATAACGAGCGGGAATGATTTCATCGGTGTTGACGTCATCGCCGAATTTCCATACTGTCCCCACAAAGGCCATTTATGTCTCCTTATCCAGACAAGGTTCATCCCGAGCGATCATCCGCCTAAAGATGCTGTAATTGCGATCATGTAGAAGAGCGCCATGCATTTCGGCAGCCAACGACCTAACATACTTTTTGACATTATTGGCGTCTTATTGCAAGGAATCCTTGCCGGCGGATCAAAAGAAAACACCTTGGACAGCGCACTTGCGCCGCATCCGGTTGAGCGGCGAGGTGATCCATTGCTCTACCTCTTTGCGCATATACCGAATTTTCGTTTAAGATGCCGAGTCAAGCATATACTGATCCTGAGGTACTAGTGTGGCGTTACATGCCTTTGATTTATCGGTTTTGAAGCCAGGGGTGCGCCCGCAGATCATACAGGGTATGACACTGGGCGATTTGTTGTGCGTTCTTGCCAGAAATGACTTTGTTGTGGACGCGGAATGTCTGGGCCGCCTTGCTTACCTACTGGTGCTCGGAGTACTCAATTCTATCTATGGTGCCTGCGAGACCGCGCTTAACGCGCGCCGTATCCGCAATGTCGAGATCGATCCGTCTCCTTTATTCATTCTCGGCCACTGGCGGAGCGGAACGACCCATCTTCATAACCTGCTGAGTTTGGACAGGAACCTCGCATGCCCAACGGTTTTTCAGAGCCTTTTCCCTCATCACTTCCTTCTCACACAGATCGCGGCCGGTCTTTTCAACCGGATTGCTCCGGAACAGCGTCCTATGGACAACATGGCTTTTTCAGCCTTTGGCCCACATGAAGATGAATTCGCTGTGGCCGCCCATTCCACTGTTTCCCCTTATATCAAGTACTTGTTTCCCATCACGGGTGACCCCGGGTACTCCGAGCTGGATCCCGAGCGTCTGCCGGAAGAAGCGCTTGAAAGATGGAAGAAGTCTTTTATCTTGTTCATGAAAAAGTTGAGGCTCTCGAACGACAAAAGAATCGTGCTGAAGTCTCCCCCCCACCTCGGGCGAGTAGCTACGTTGCTGGAGATTTTTCCACAGGCCAAGTTCATACACATCGTAAGAGACCCTTATCGGGTCTATATGTCTACTCGCAAGCTATGGGCCGACGGTTTGTCTGCAGCTCATCTTCAGATGCCGCAATCCGAACTCGTGGATGAGTTTATTTTCTCTTGGTACGTTCAGTTATTTTCTCTCTTTGAGAGGGACAGGCAGCTTATCCCTCCGGATTCGCTTTACGAGATCAAGTTCGAAGATTTGGAAGCCAAGCCGATTGAAACTATGAACGATATGTATGCAGGCCTCGGACTGCAGGGTTTTGAACTCCTGGAAGAACGTCTGAAGGATTATCTGCGGTCGGTCGCCGGTTACCGCAAGAATACCTATTCCCTGAGTGAGACGGAGCGTGAAAAGGTGAGGAATCTGTGGGGAGCCAGTTTTGAGCGCTACGGTTATCCGGTCTGAAGCGAATGAAGACAGGTGTAAACGAAATTAGTCATGCCGGTGTGCGCCCCGGTTGTCTTGGCCGGGATTCGCGTCGGGGAGATGACTCACAAGTTTTTTGGCCAGTTACCTATAGACAAACTTGTGAAATTAACTTATAGATTACCCTCAAGTCAAGGGTTATCTTCCCTCAAAGGGGCGATCAACCAAATGTCACGTTATCGCGGGCACTGGCCCGGATCTAAGCTACGGGCTGGTCATTTTGAATCACGGTCGGTGACCCAATAACCGGCCTATGGAATTATGGAACTAGGGGGTTGCGAAAGGAGGGGTTATGCAAATCGGGGACATCGTTCACTTGGACGGTTTAAAGGCCGAATATAGTCTTTTTGGTCGTGACCGCTTTTCCACTTGTACTCTGCCGGACGGCGACTACGTGGTTCTCGGCTTTGAGGAGGATTATATCAAACTCGCCTGGAGCGACGCGAGCGGTTACCCGTCACGAAAGCACCGATACCGGATAGAGAGAGCCGCTTTCAGCCGTCCGATTGCGATGTGACGGTGTCAGCCCAATACGAGGGAGCAGGCGCGGCGTCTTTATCCACATTTTCTATCTGCTCTTTGCCATTAACCGGACTGGAAATCACCAATTGTAATGGCACCTGCTCTTTTCCGAGAGCAGATTCAGGTACGCATACCAACCTTATATTCGATTCAGGCCGATGGACCCTGGTCTGCCTTCTTTTCCTTTCCATTTTCCACTCTTGCTCCCCTCTTCTTAAGAAAGAAGCCTCATGGGGATAACGGATGAACATGTCAAACCCATTGCGAGCCGGTTATCACGATTGCAATGGACAGCCTTGAGTGCTGTACTTGGATTTTTCCTTGGATTCGCGGATACGCTTTTGATAGCGTGTGTGTTGGGCTATCTGGGATTGCGGGTTCCTGCTTACTTTGGTGTCCCTACCACGTTTGTCGGCTATTTCTTTACGGGATTAATCGTGGGCAATCTCGCCGGTCCAGACATAGTGTGGGAGGCGCCGGCCGGAATTATACTGTGCGTGCTCCTGCTCATGTGGGGTCTGGCCGGGACTCATGGGCTGAGCGCCCCATACTTGTTACTGAATTATGTATGTATTCCGGGAATTGCTATGGGCACTTGCTGTCTGGGGCTCCGAGTCGGGAGGAAGAGGGCAGCCAAAAAGCGGCAGCGGGAACTTTTGAAAGAGACCTTTGCCGGCTGATCGGGTGTAGACTGAGGCCCCTAATTGATGTAAACTGTTAATGAAACAGCTTGGAGGCAAGACCATGGAATGCGATCAACACCTTTGCGACGGTTGTGCTACCGGATGTGCGGAAAGACACACGGCCGACAAGGTCGCAGAGGAAGCAAGTGCCAATACGCAACGGTCAAGGGGCTACAC
>CAWBKB010000004.1:0-332585 GCA_963789265.1 uncultured delta proteobacterium
AAAAGGCCCTCTGTCAAGGGAAAAGACTCTCCTGTAGCAAGGAAAGAATCGTTTCCTTGCTGAGGAGTAGGGCCGTGTTTCGCACAGCGTCCGTCAGCGCCTGCTCTTCGCCTTTGCCGGTACCTTCTCTCAGGTGGTGTCGGTAGTTATCCTCACCGCACCAGTCACCCATCAGGATCAAGGCATGGACCTTAGAGGTCCTGCCCCTTCCGCTTATTGCGGACCAGAAAATCTTCGGTTCCATGCTGTGTCCAAGAGGAATAGGACAAATCTCATGGTTTTGAACCAACCCTTTAGTGGCTCACAGCATGGGCGGCAAAGAGTCCGGCTCCCCGGATCTGTGGGGTAGGCGGCTGCCCAATCAAATCTGGTGGTTTTTCCAACCCCTACTCAGGGTCGCCGCCTACGCCAGTCGTCTAACCAATAAGCCTCTTGTTGTCAAAGGGAACTTGGTCCCTCATGATATAATACGCCGCTCGTGCCAGTTTGTGGCCCAGCGCGGCGTGAGCGCACATACGGTTGGTCCTGGATACCTTCCGATCGAACCAGGCTCTGATTGCCGGATCAAAGCGCCGGGCGAGTTCCGAAGCTTCGGAAAAGGCCCATGCCAAGTACTTGTTGCCATTCTTCTTGTTACCTGTTCCCTTGCTCTTCCCGTTGCTGGTCCAGCGAGTCGGAACCTTTCTGCAATAGGACGCATAGTTCCCCGCAGCCTGAAAACGACTTATGGGGCCTGTTTCAAGCATGATGGTGAGCGACAGGATAACCCCCACGCCGGAGATGGTCGTCAGGCAAGCATATTCCTTCTTCAATTCGATTTTCCCTTGAACCTTCTTTTCAACCTTCTTGATTTGTCGCGTGAGGAAATCTATGCTCTGCTTGCTCACCTGGCCGGTCAGAGCCAGGTTCTCGTCCTGCTCCAAGAGCGGTGAAACAAGATCATTAGTCAGTTGTTTTATCTTGGCGGCCCCAATCTTCACGCCCATACTACGAGCGAGGATATTTTGCAGGCTGTTAATAAGTGAGGTTCTCAGCTTGACCAGATGCATCCGTTTGCGTAGCAGGTCTCTCACCGGGCGCTCTTCCCGTGGATATATATATCCCTCAGGTAGAATGCCTAAGCGTAACATTTCCGCCAACCAAAATGCATCGCTATTGTCATCGTAATGTTTCATTCCACTGTATTTTTGTATAGCGGTAGGATTGGCCAAATGCACTCGGTATCCCGCTTCCATCATCGCATCCACAACCCAGTACCAGTTGAAGGTGGATTCCACTGCTATGCCTTGCATACCTTCCTTGTAAGGTTCAAGGGCATTCAAGAGAACAGCCGAATCATTAACAAGCCTCCTGTTGAACACCCTCTTTCCTTCTCGCTCTACCACCGCCAGATAACTGTTGCTTGCATGAAGATCAAGCGCCGCATATACTTCCATCGGGCACCTCCTACGGTTAATGGCAAGTCGGGGATACCACATTCCCGACTCAGAGGTGCCTTTTTATGATTATCAAGTCTGCTCTTGGCTCATATTAAGCCACATTTCGACGCATTGCATGCAGTGATGAGTCAAGAGCAGACTTGACCCCTTTCCTGGAAAAAAATGAGAGGAAAAATCCAGCGATCCTGGCTAGCCTCCGCTCGTGGTTCTGTCCAGCTCTGGATTGGGACCTGCCTCGGACTGCGATCCGGGGTCTGGAGCAAGAGTCGGAGTCCAGATTCCGTGACGGTTAGGGGATATGAGTCAAGAGGAGACTTGACCACTTTTCTTTTTTTTATTGATCGTGGACGCTGCGGATCGCTCTGGGCACCCGGGTCGCGAGACTGTCCAGTGCATCAAAGGCGCTCGGAACGATTTTTCTTCCTTACCAGTATTTTTTTCTTGACAACTCAATTTCATAAATTTTATAGTTACATGAGTCTAGACTGGGAGGTCGGTCTAGAGGATGGTGGCTGCTCTGCGAGAGAGATCTATGAGCAAAGACAAGAACGTGAAAGAAAGAATACTTGAGAAAAGTATTAAGGCTTTCCTATCCAAGGGCTTTCGAGGAACGACCACGACAGAGATAACCACTGCCGCGGGAGTGGCAAAAGGTACTCTTTACTGGCATTTCAAGTCCAAGGATGAAATTCTCGACGCAATCTTGGAGAAATTTCTCAAAGAGTTTATTGGGGGCATTGACAACGTGATCGCTAATTGTTCTGGGAACTTTATCCATAAGTTTAAGACATTTTTTAAGTTTGGAAGTGAATTCAGCCGTGACAATTTTGAATTGATGTTGGTTTATCAGACATTGCTGGGAGAAATCGTAGGGTCCAATTCGGAAGCGGAAATGAAAATGAGGGCCATTCAGGATCGCTACGATCATTTGGTCCAAACGCTTCTCGATGAAGGAAAAAAGGAAGGTGTTATCAAGGAGGATGTAGACACTTATATCCAAGCCCGGATTATGACCGCAGCTCTGATTGGAAGTTATCTCCAGTGGTATCTGAACGCAAGTTCTTATGATTCTGAATATAATAGACGTTATGCCATTGCCTTCAGAAAGACATTGCTGAAAGGGGTAGGAGTAGAAATCGATAGATAGTGGTTGAAGCAGATCCCTCAAAATTACTGAAAGGAAAATAGGATGATAAAAAACCTGTTGTCGAGCACTTTTTTGCTGCGCTAATAGACCGGGCGGCCGGTCTAGACGTACCTCTGTGATCCGCAGCAGGAGCTTCTGGTAGACAGGGATAGACATTAACCTGCAAACCGGGTGAAAGGAGGATGAAAATAATTCCACATATGATGAAAGGGAAATGAAACGCCTTGGAAAACATAACTATCCCCATACCAGGAGGAATGCATCGTGGATTACTTAGATAGCAATTTAGGTTTGTCCGACGAAGATCTGGCGGTAAGAGAGGCTGCCCATAAGTTTGCCAAAGAAATTATGCGGCCCACAGCTAAAAAGTTGGATCAAATGACACCGGAAAAAGTAATAGCTGATGATTCTCCTCTTTGGAATTTTCTCAAGAAGGCCTACGAACTCGGATACCACAAGGTCATCTTTCCCGAAGAAGTAGGGGGCATGGGACTAACCCCGCTACAACAGGCTATTGTCATGGAGGAGATGGGTTGGGGCAGCAATGGGTTGTGCGTCCAATTAGGGGCAGCAGGTGCTCATGCTCTGGGTGGCTTGATGAGCATGAATCCGACTCTGTTGGAGGAATTCACCATACCTTTCTGCAACTGCACGGATGGGAGCATCCGAGGGTGCTGGGCGGTCACTGAACCTGATCATGGCTCTGATACCCTGGGTTTTGGCGACCCTCTTTTCGAGTCCCCTCAAATACGCCCAAACTGCAGAGCCAAGCGTGACGGTAACGAATGGGTTATCAATGGGCAGAAATCCGCTTGGGTTTCCGGCGCACCGGTAGCCACGCATTGCCTGCTCCAAATGCAGATTGATCCCACCAGAGGTTTCGCGGGAATTGGAGCGGCCATTGTACCGTTGGATCTCCCTGGATGTTCCAAAGGCAAACACCACGAGATGCTGGGAATGAGAGAACTCAATCAGTGTGAGCTTTACTTTGATGATGTCAGGATCCCAGCACATTATATGTTCCTGGATAATGCCGACTATTATGTTCCTTTTGGAAAACAGATTCTTGCCGGCTTCAATATGACCGTTGCATGTTACGCCACAGGTTTGGCCAGGGCCGCCTTTGAGGAAGCCTTTTCATACTGTCAGCAGAGGGTCCAGGGAGGACAGCTCCTTAAGGAGCACCGTTCTATCAGACAGAAAATATTTGAAATGTTCAGCCGGGTTGAAGCCTGCCGGACCTTGTCCCGGCAAGCCGTTCTATTGAATTCGAGCATCTTTCCTGCCTTTCCCGAATATTCGATCGCAGCCAAGACCATGGCCACCGAAATGGCGTTTCAGAATGCCCATGATGCGATCACAATCCTCGGGGCGAATGGGCTGACAAAGGAATATCTTCCAGAGAAACTCTTTCGCGATGCCCGAGAAAACCTTATTTGCGATGGTACCACGGAGACGCTCCAAAAGGTTGGGGGGTATTTTCTGTTTGAGACCTATCCAAGACCTCGTGGGAGCATGCAGCGCATGCGTTAGAAGTATCTGAGAAGAGGATGTTTTTAATATGCCAAGAAGTTTCTAACTGCCAAAAAGGCATGATTGGGCGGGTCGTTTCATGGTTTCGATCGTCATGACCAGCTAAAAAAGGAGAAAATAGATGGCCTACACAAATGTAAAAGAGACTTTTGAAAAAATGACGACCGTATTTGACGCTTCCAAGGCGCGGGGAGTCAATTCCATTGTCCAATACATCATCGATGGGGCCGGAGGAGGAAACTGGATTATCAAATTAAGGGACGGAAATTGCCGAATAGAGGAAGCCACACACGATTCTCCCAATGTCACGATTACAATGGACGCCGAGACTTGGTTGGCCCTGGTCAACCAGGAAATAAGCGGCATGGCGGCCTTTATGAGCGGCAAACTGAAAGCGACCGGGGACGTTATGTTAGCTCAAAAAATCCCTTTGATTTTCCCGCTTTAGATTATTGGGTTCCGGTATCCGAAAATAGCCATTTATCCCAGGCGCGGCAGTGCTGCGGAGCAAGCTCTTTATCAGGGGTAAACAATAACAGAAGAGGAAGTGATGTGAAGATGAAAATCACGGAATCTATAAAGATCAAAGGGATGACGCTGAAGAACAGGATCGCCTTCGCACCTTTCCTGGGGATGCCCATAGCGGAGGACGGTTCTGTGAACGCTGAAACAATCAGATGGTTCGAGGAGCGGGCGCAAGGCGGAGTAGGGTTTATTATGACTGGGACCATCGAGTCGATAGCTCCTGACACCACTAAGAGAGCCGCCATCCAAGCGGAAGCAGGGGCCTGCATTTATGATGACAAGTACATTCCTGGCTGGGCCAAGTTGATCGACGTGATCCACTCGTATGGCGTGAAGATAGGGGGTCAACTGGCAGCCCCTGGCCCTATGATGGCCGAAGGCCCTTCGCCTTCGCCGTACCCCGATCAACAATCGGCACGGTTTGGCATATTCGACCTTATAGCGGGAACCATACTGCCCGTGGACGAAGTTTCCATAGAGCGCCTGGAGACGGTCAAAGGAGCTCTGGCAGCGGGTGCCGGTAGATTGAAGAGAGCCGGTTTTGATTGCGTGGAGCTGCACTGCGGCCACGGCGGCGCAAACCTTCACGCGGCCTTTCTTTCGCCGTACTATAACCGGAGGACCGACAACTACGGCGGTAACTGGGAGAACCGTGCACGTCTTATCGTTGAGACGGTTGGGGAGATAAGAAAAGCCGTCGGCAACGATTATCCGATTCTGGTCAGGTTTTCGGCTGATGAGTTGCTGGGGGAGAGGGGCATCACGTTGGACGCATCTGCGAAGTATATCGTCCCTATCCTTGAGACGGCCGGTGTGGACGCTATTGACGTGACCCAGGGTTCCGTAATGCATTCCTTGGAGGGTATTTCCATCCCTCCTTACTACCCTAGGGGCTGCTTCATCTCTAATGCAGAGGCGATAAAGAAGGTCACAAGGCTGCCTGTCATCGGTGTAGGCCGCATTGTTGACCTTGATATGGCGGAGCAATTTTTGGAACAGGGGAAGGCAGACGTAATCTATCTCGGTAGTCAGCTAGGTGCTGACCCCGAGACACCTAGAAAGTATTTCGAGGGGAGGTCGGATGAGACCAGGAAGTGCATTGGCTGTAAACCCATATTATGCAGTACCCCTTGTTCCATCAATTATGACTCAGAGGTTGGTCGCATCCCATTGACTCCTGCGGAAACACCAAAGAAGGTCCTTATCATTGGCGGCGGAGTAGGTGGGATGGAGGCGGCAAGAATTGCCGCACTGAGGGGCCATAAGGTGACCCTGATGGAGAAGGAACCGGCACTGGGAGGCACAGTGGCCGCACTATCGCATTCGAAACTAATGGGTGAGTTCAAGAACATCGTCAACTATTTGGGCGTCCAGATGAAGAAGCTGAACGTCGATGTGAGGGTATGCAAAGAAGCTACCGCAGCCGACATAGATGATATCAAACCGGATGTCGTGATTATAGCCTGTGGTGCTTCCATGGTGCTTCCAGAAGTTGCCAACGGCAAGCCAGGGGTGATGGATCACATGCATGCCTGCCGTGAGCCGAAATCCGTGGGGCAGAGAGTCGTCATATGGGGACTCGCCGCTGCGGAGCTTGCCATCTCCCTTGCCGAAGAAGGCAAAGATGTGACCATAGCCGGTAGCGGAGATAAGACGACATTGGGTGGGGTGTGGGTAGAAGGTACACGCCAATTATATATATGGAGAAAACTGACGGATATTCCCCTCGCTAGGGAAACGCCTGAAGCAGAACAGGTACAAAATCCTCGAGTCATTTTCGGAGTAAAGCTTGAGGAGGTCACCCCAGAAGGCGTGAGAACCAGGGATAAGGATGGAGCGGAAAAGGTCCTCCCCTACGATACGCTCATCATATCACATTTGAGGGTGCCAAACAAATCTCTCTTTGAGGCGCTCCAGGGGAAAGCGGAAGAAGTGTACAAGATTGGTGACTGCGACAAAGTGCGCACAATCAAGAACGCAATCTGGACTGCTAACGAAGTGGCCCGGAAGATTTGACAGCACCCCAGACGTTAGAGGAGGCATAGCGTGGCAGAAACAATGACGGGAAAAACCGCGCTTGTAACTGGCGCGGCATCAGGTATCGGTCGGGCGGTTGCCCTTGCATTTGCGCATGAAGGCTCAAACGTGGTCGTAGGGGATATCAATGAGAACGGGGGGCAGGAGACTGTTCGGCTCATCGAGCAGGCAGGCGTCAAAGCCGTCTTTATTCAGTGTGATGTGTCAAAGCCGGAAGCGGTCAAAGGCATGATTGAGAAAGCGGTCGAGGCGTTCGGACAACTTGACTTTGCCTGCAACGACGCGGGGATCCATAACCCACTCCCTGAATCTTTTACCGAAGTGGACGAGGACATGTGGGACCGGATCATCGAGGTGAACCTGAAGGGCGTGATGCTGTGTATGAAGCACGAGATTCCGCCCATGCTGAAACAGGGAGGCGGAGTGATCGTCAATATCGCCTCATTGGGCGGCCTTCTTGCGGAGCCAGGGTCTTATGCCTATACCGCATCGAAACACGGTGTTGTAGGCCTCACGAAGACGGCGGCTTTTGAGTACGCAAAGATGGGGATTCGAATCAACGCGGTCTGCCCGGCCGTCATTCAGACGCCCATGGTCGAGATGGCTCCCGAAGAAGTCAAACGGTCGCTGTTGGCTTTGCACCCGATCGGTCGGTTCGGAAAACCGGAGGAGGTTGCAGCGGCGGTTATGTGGCTATGTTCAGATTCATCAGCGTTCGTAACCGGAACCAGTGTAGTTCTCGACGGCGGCGCCAGTGCGGTCTAGAGATCCGGGCTTACGAAACAGGAGAGATATATGCATCAGCAACGGCCGTATTGGAACATGGAGATGGAGACACTTTACGGCACCCCCCAGATGCAGAAGATCCAGCTTGATAGAGTAAAGGATCAACTCATGAGACTGAAGGCCAAGGGCGGATACTACGCGCGGATGCTAAAACGGAACAAGTTGGACCCAGAGAAACTAAGCGGGTTCGATGAATTCAAAGATAAGGCGGAGATATTCAACAAGGCGACCTGGAAAGAGATCGTGGACGACTGCGAAGGCGACCTGCTGAAAGCTCTCGACGAGCGGATTGCCTGCACTCTCGACGAACTAATTATGATAGCGACGACAACAGGAACTTCAGGTGTCCCGAGCCCTTATGCATTCACCAACAGGGACCTGTGGGAGATCTGGGGAGAGTATACGGCCCGAGGGTGCTGGCGAGCGGGGATACGAGCTCACGATCGGGTGCTGCACTGCTTCGCTCTTTCCATGGTGATTGCCGGACTCCCGTCAGCTATGGCCTATACCAAAATCGGAGCTACTGTGTTACCCGTCGGCGCGGAGGGAAAAACGGAGAGGATTCTCATGACGCAGGATATGTGGAAGGGAACTGTTTATCTCGGCACCCCATCTCTGCTTGAGTACCTCATCGAACAAACCCCGAAAGTGATCGGCAAGGGCGTCAAGGAACTTGGATTCAAGTTCCTCGTCTGTGGCGCCGAGCCTGGGGCGGGCATCCCGGAGGTGAAGAGCAAACTGGAAAGGTCCTATGGCGCGAAGATTTTCGATATCGGGGCAGGTTTGGGTTTCTCCTGCCATTATGATGAATATCAGGGAATGCATTGGCTTGGCGACGATCTAGCATACTACGAGCTTGTGGAGCCCGATACAAAAAAACCTATCCCCCTTACAAACGGCGCCAGAGGGGAGATGCTCATGACAACTCTCAGAGCTGAAGGACTTGTATCAATAAGAGAAAGTGCAGGGGACATCCACGAGGTGTTTACAGAGCCGTGTCCGTGCGGACTAAGCGGCTTCCGTTACAAAGTGGTTGGCCGGGTGGACGATATGCTCAAGGTCAAGGGAATCATGGTCTACCCGAGCCAGATAAAGGGATTGATCAATGACTTCGTACCCCGAGTGAACGGAGAGATGCGGATTGTACTCGACGAGAGACCCCCTCGGGTAGTGCCGCCCCTGAAGATACGGTTGGAGCATGCAGCCGGTGTGTCAAGAGCGCAACTTGACGCCCTGGCAGATGAGATCTCCGATACCATGAGCAAACGGCTCAAGATCAAACCTAGGATTATCTGGGCCGAGCCGGGCAGTCTCGAGCGGAGCACGTACAAGGGTAAGGTATTTGAAAAGACTTACGAAGACACGGGAGTCAAGTAACATGCGTGATGTCTACATAGTGGGCGTTGGAATGACGCGGTTTTTCAAGTGGCTCGACCGGGGAATTAAGGATTTGACCAGGGAGTCAGTGACCGAAGCCCTTAATGACGCAGGTCTTCTGAAGGACCAGATAGAGGCAGCGTGGTTTGCCAATTCGACGTGGGGTTTTTTCGAAGGCCAGGACCAGATGCGCGGCCAGGTGGCTTTTGCTTCCCTTGGAATGTACGAAATCCCAATAAGCAATTCGGAAGGAGCGTGCGGTGGCGGATCGCAGGCACTTCACGGAGCATGGCTGGCGGTGGCGTCAGGAGCTTACGAGTGCGCCATGGCGGTCGGAGCCGAAAAACTTTACAACGAGGACAAAACAAGGTCCTTCAGGGCGATAGCCTCGGGGACAGACGTGGAAAACAGCAAAGTGATGACCGATTCCTGGATAAAGAGGTTGCACGACTTGGGCATTGCGACGTCAGACGCGGATGTGGTCGACCAGGATAATATGACTCGCAGCCCCATGATGGACATTTATGCCTACATGATCCGGTGGCACATGAAAGAATATGGCACCACACAACACCAGTTGGCGCTGATCACCTCCAAGAATCATTGGCACGGCTCGATGAACCCCAAGGCCCAGTATCAGAAAGAGATGACTGTGGAGGCAGTTCTGGCAGGAAAGCCCATTGTTTACCCTTTGACGGCGCCCATGTGTGCACCGCTGGGTGATGGAAGCGCTGCGGCCATACTATGCTCTTCCGATTTTCTGAAGAGAATCAAGTCTCCCAGGCCGGTCAAGATACTCGCTTCCGTCTTTGGATCTAATAGCCCGAGGTGTTTTGACGAGCCGGAGAAAGGTATAGAAGTGAGGCTGTCTGCAAAAGCATACAATATGGCCGGGATAGGGCCTGAAGATGTCAACCTTCTCGAGATCCATGACGCGGCCTCATTCGGAGAATTGAAGATGACGGAACAGCTTGGCTTCTGCAACAGGGGAGAAGGAGGACCTTTTGCCGAGTCAGGAGCCACCACTCTTGGCGGGAAAATCCCTGTAAACGTTTCAGGAGGCCTTATCTCCCGTGGACACCCTCTTGCGGCTACAGGCATCGCTCAGATCTATGAACTTACGACCCAGCTTCGGGGAGAGGCAGGGAAGAGACAGGTGGAAGGAGCGAGAATCGGTATGTCCGAGAATGGCGGGGGCCAGATCTATTTTGAAGAGGCCTCCATGGGCATACACATCCTGGAAAAGGTACCCAAGTGAATTTGTTCTGTCCATGACCGCCCGAGGTTTGCTGCCTTTATCGCCCTCCGAGGCGATCGGAGACACAAATGAGGAGACATTACCACGGAATCCATTCTTAATCACAAGAAAGTACTTGTCGTTGATGATGAACCGGACATTCTTGAGGTCGTCAAGGACGAAATAGCGGAGTCCTGTCCCAGCACCGAGGTCGATACGGCAGGCAACTATGCAAGCGCTGCCGAACTCCTGAAATCAAAGGAGTATGACCTGGTCATTCTCGACATTATGGGCGTTCGTGGTTTTGATCTCTTAGAAATTGCTGTGGGCCGGAAGTTTAAAGTAGTCATGCTCACAGCTCACGACCTTAATCCTGAAGCCCTCTGTAAAACCCATGATTTGGGCGGTATGGCTTACTTGCCCAAGGACGAGATTGGCGAACTAGTACCCTTCCTGGAAGACGTCCTGCAACATGACCATAAATCCGGGTGGCGGCTGCTTATGCAAAAACTGGATGCTTACTTCACCGAGAAGTTTCAATCTCCGGCTTGGAGGGACAAGATACATTGGTATCATCGCCATGCCCCTCGATCTAATGACGACGATTGAGGCATGAAAACTCGCTCCCCAAATTCCTCCTTTGGAAAGGCAGAGTTACCCTCACGCTTCCTGCCATTCTAAGTGGCAATTGCTGTTGAGATTACAGGCTTGAAAGGGAAGGACAGTGCAATGAGACCGAAAGGCAGATTGGAGAATCGCAATGCATTGATTACCGGCGGAAGTCGAGGTATCGGCAAAGAGATCGCTCGCCGTTTTGTATATGAGGGGGCCAACGTCTTTCTTTGCGCCAGAGGTGAAAGCGCTCTGAACGACGCTGCCGAAGAACTCCGTCAGATGGGAGGAAAGGTAGCCACTCATGTGGCCGATGTGTCGGATCGGGGGGCCGTAGAACGGACGGTAGGACATGCCCTGGCCGAATTGGGGGTCCTCGACATCCTTGTGAACAACGCAGGAATAATGTTGCCCAAGCGGTTCATGGATTATTCCTTCGAGGAGTTCGACCGGATAATGAAGGTGAACTTCTATGGCGTTTTGCACGTAACTCGGGCAGTCCTCCCCTCCATGATGGAGCGCAAGTGCGGCAAGATCATAAACATGGCGTCCACTGCAGGCAAATGGGGCTCCGTGAGTCAAAGTGCCTACAACACCTCAAAACACGCCGTAGTCGGTCTCACCCGATGCCTGGCCCTCGAAATGGCACCGTTTCATATCAACGTGAATGCGATCTGTCCCGCCGGGGTACAAGGCGACGAAATAGAAACAATGGTGGAACATTTGGCCAAGCAGTTGAAGGTGACCAAGGAACAGGCACGAAAGAATATTACCTCTCGATCCCCTATCGGTCGCTTTATCAATCCTGACGAGGTTGCGGCCCTGGCAGTATATCTAGCATCCGACGAGTCGGATGCGATGACGGCCCAGTCGCTCTCTCTTTGCGGCGGATACCTTATGGTGTAGCCGCAAATGGGTGGCACTAATCCCCGGTGGCAAAAGACGGCGTCAGAGAAGTGATGCGAATTCCGAGAGCTGCGGAGAGAGGAAGACATGTCCGATGTTTCTTCTAGCAGGTCGGGCAGCCGTAGTGATGGGCGCCGAAGCCGATTTGGGGAGGGAGTTCGCGATTACTCGGGTAAAGATAGGATGATGTGCCCATCAAATGACAGTATGGGGCGATGGCTGGAAAAATGAAGAAGCCGCAGCGTCGATACAGAAATTTTGGTTCTAACGAAAGGAGGCGAGGACCAGAGGGAACGGGCTGAGCTCAAACGACCGATTGGAGGATGAAGATGCCAAGGCATGCAGAACTAAGCCTTTTATTGGGGAATGGACGGCAATATCAAACCTTAAGGAGGAACCACATGAGAAGCCTGCGCGAAACAAGTTGCATCGTTGTGATCTTCATGTCGGTACTTGCGTTTTTGGCAGTGACAGTCGGGACATGTCTTGCTGAAGGCCCCGCTATGAAGATCGCACCGAAGGGGAAAAAGAAGATCACAATAGGGGTCATCGACCCCAACGCCGGGATTGAAGTCGCCGCACAATTCAATAAAAAACATAGAGCCGCGGCGGCAAAGAGAGGCTGGGATATTCGATTCGTCGACTTGAAGGACAACATACCTCAAGCATCGGCCGACATGGAAAACATGATATCGGCCGGGTACGACGGCATCATACTTCATTGGATGCCGCTGAGAGCCGTTGAAAAGCAAATAAAGTTGGCCTTCGACAAAGGGATTCCGGTAGTTACCCTTATTTCGCAGGGCACGAGGACTCCCGGCGTTCTGGCGGAGGTGGGATTCATGGAGTCCACTCATGGGGCGATGCTTGCCGAGTATCTGGGAAACAAGCTGAAAGCAGGAGACAAAGTGGTCACCGTCACCATACCCATGTTGGAAAAGCATGAAAAACAATTGGCCGGTTTTAAGGGCGTAGCCGATACATACAAGCTGAAGATCATCCAGAATCTCCAATATCAGTTTTCAGGAGATCCGTTTCAGTGGGCACATGACCAGATCACGAACATGCTAGTGGCCGACTCTAAGAAAGAAATCAAGGGCATTTATGCGAGCACGGACATCCTCGGCACTCCGGCCGCGCGGGCGTGCCATGAGCGAGGTCGTGACGACGTCATCGTCGTCATGAGCGACGACTCCGCTCATGTCTACACGGAGATCCGGGAGCTGCCCGCTCTCCAGGCGGTAGCCGCCATGTCTATCCATGAAAAATCAATGAATGACTTAGTATTCAGCCTTTTTGACAAGGTGTTTAAGGGGGAAGGCGTTGTAAGCCAAAAATGGTACCCGGTCCTTGGAAGCCTCATGACGAGGGACAAGCTTCCTCCTCCAGGATATGGTTACGACGTTTGCGGAGGTTACAAGGATCGCAAACCTGATTTCACTGTGAAATAGCAATAATTGCTGGGTGCGGCCTTTTCCCACAGGATTTGGATGGGAAGGGGGAGACGCAAGAAATGAGTTTGTACCGTTGTCTCAGTGCGACATCAGGAGCAACCGCTGATGGAAACCGGTGTGAAGGAGGGCGTCATTCTGGAGGCCAAAGGAATTGTGAAACAGTTCTCTGGCCAGCGTGCACTCGATAAAGTGGACCTGGATGTCCGGACGGGTGAAGTGCATGCCCTGATCGGCGAAAACGGTGCAGGCAAATCCACGCTTGTCAAGATCATTGCCGGGGCCATCCGGGCGGATAGCGGTGAGATACTGCTGGACGGGAAGCGCGTGACCATTGACAGCCCCAGGGACAGCCGAGAGTTGGGTCTTGCCTTCATTCACCAGGACCTTAATGTGGTACCGCATCTCTCTGTTGCTGAAAACATATACCTGGGAAGGTATCCAAGAAGTTCATTCGGATTGGTACGAGTGCCCAAGATGGCTGACATGGCACGCACTATCCCCGGAGCTGTCCGCATAAACGCGGATCTCCGGAGGCCGGTAGGGGAACTGCCTCTCATCGAACAGTGGAAAACAGTCATTAACCGGGCTCTTGCCATGAATTCTCGGGTCATTTTCATGGATGAGCCTACCACCTCTCTGACCCATAGCGAGGTCGAGGAACTCTTCAACTCTATCTCTCATCTAAAAGAAACGGGAAAGGCGATCGTCTACGTTTCCCATCGGATGGAAGAGATCTTCAGAATCGCCGATAGGGTGACGGTCATCAAGGACGCAATGAAAGTCGGAACCTCGCCTGTAAGCGTGCTGAACTCGAGGCAACTCTACAGCATGATGCTGGGAAGAGAATTCGAGGATGTCTTCCCCGCAAAGGCCCCACCGGGAGAGAAGGTTCGCCTCGAAGTAAAGAATCTTTCCCGGGGGCATGCCGTTACGGACATCAGTTTTCAACTTCGAGAGAGCGAGATTCTCGGTCTTGCCGGACTTGTCGGCTCCGGGAGAACAGAACTAGCCCGTCTGCTTTTCGGCGCGGACCGCAAGGACCGAGGAGATATCTTTATAAACGGTGAAAAAGCGGCCATCGGATGTCCCGTGGACTCTATCAGGAAGGGTATCGGCCTAGTGCCGGAGGACCGACACACACAGGGTTTGGTCCTTCCCATGGACGTGAAGCAGAATATTACTCTCGCGAGCCTTAAACAACTATGGAAATCAGTCCGACTTCCCCTTTTGAGCCGCCGAAAAGAGAGCACGCTTGCCGCAAAGTTCATCATCACGACAGCCGTCAAAACGTATGGAGTCGGCCAGCCGGTATCCTCGCTCAGCGGCGGAAATCAACAGAAGGTAGTGCTTGCCAAATGGCTCTGCGCCAAGTCGGAGGTTCTGATACTTGACGAGCCGACGAAAGGGATCGACGTCGGGGCGAAATTCGCACTCTATCGGCTCATTACCGATCTTGCCAGGGCGGGGAAGTCAATCATAGTCATATCCTCCGATCTCATCGAAGTCTTGGGACTTTGTCATCGGATTCTCGTGCTGGACGGGGGTAGAATCAAAGCAGACCTGAAGAGGGAGGAGACTGACCTGACGTCCCTCCTTGCCTTGTGCCTGGAAACATCGATCAACTGAGCTGTGAGGAGATAGTTCCATGAAAAGTAGGGAATTAACCAGGGTTCGGTTTCTCGTATTTGCGGGGAAGTATGGAACGCTAATTTGTCTCTTCGCCATGATCGTTGTTTTCAGCATCCTCCTGCCGGCCTTCCGGTCGTCCAACAACCTCGTCAATCTGTTGGGGCAGACGGCCATCCTCTCGATAATGGCAGCCGGGATGACCTGTACGCTCAAGATGGGAGACTTTGATCTTTCCATCGGGGCCATTGCTGCCCTCACCGGGATAGTCAGCGCAAAGATTCTGTTGGCTGGCGGAGGCATCCCGCTAGCCATCGCCTTTGGCCTTGCAACGGGTCTCATAATTGGCCTAATTAATGGTGTCTTTGTGGCCTACATTGGGCTTAACGCATTTGTTTGCACCCTGGCCACAATGAGCATAATCTTCGGGTTGTGCCTGACGGTCACCAAGGGCATCATGTTATTCGGCCTGCCTCATAGCTTCGAGTTCTTCGGCAGAGGAGACGTACTCGGGATCCCGTTCCGCTTCGTCTTCATGATCTGCTTGCTGTTTGTCCTATGGTTTTTCCACGAGTACACGCCTACTGGCAGAAGGATGGAGGCCATCGGAGGTAATCCGGTGTCCGCGCAACTTTCCGGAATCAAGGTGGAATGGAACAGGCTCTTCGGCTACCTGTTATCAGGCGCTTGTGCAGCGGCCGCCGGGATTTTGCTGGCCTCATCGACGATGAGTGCGACCTCCACGCAGGGTGGCGCCTATCTGTTGGATGCTTTTGGCGCCTCCTTTATCGGCGCCTCGACGGTTCGTGTCGGCCAGTTTCATATCCCGGGTACCTTTGTCGGGGTTCTCATCGTCGTTATAGCGGTCAACGGCCTTATCATTCTTATGGTGCCGGGCTATCTGACGGACATGATCAAGGGAATTATTCTTCTCCTGGCAATCATGTTGTCTGGAGCGGTCGGGAAGTTTGTTAAGGGCTAACAAAGAGAAAAAACTGGGCATCCTATTAACAAAGTGCTTGAAAGAATTCCTGGCCTTGCCGGCCTGCTGGATGTGGGGCAAAGACTTACTGGAAGCGATAAGTATCTGAAGATCCAGGGTGGAAGAGAATCTATCAAGTGCGTGGCTTACAGAGGCTTTCCGGCCGAGGTGGAGGATCTTTTCCACAAAAAAGGACTCGCTTCCTCAAAAGGCGGCTTGACATGAGTCAAGAATAGACTTGAACCCTTTTGACAAAGTAGCGGCACCCCGCAAACCCGGACCAAAAGGAACCCCCAGAGAGAATTGAGTGTGGTGTACCCGGAATTCTCTTCGGCTCAGCTAGATGTGAAGGATATTGCCGCCTTTATCGCTGAAGACAGCCCCTCGGCGGCAAAACGATTTGTCAAAAGCTTATTCCAGGCTGTGGAAAGATCAGCAGAGTTTCCGGAGTCTGGGCGCATTGTTCCGGACTTCAGCGATCCCGTCATCCGATAATTAATTCGCAGACCGTGTAGGATCGTCTACAGAGTCGATAGCCTAGAAAGCACAGTTCAGATACTAAGAGTCTGGCACACGGCTAGGGGCACACCCGATGTCCCGTAGTGCGGGCGCGGGGATGGCGGCTTAGGCCGGGAGGCGTGGATCAAAACTTCAATCGTTTAATCTTATAGCGTCTTACACATTATCCGCATTGTGTACCGGACTGCTTGCGGTGGATTCATCCCTTCGCGTTCCAATTGTGTCCACCATTCAACCGGCCAATTCCGCAAATCGTGGTCATCATAAGTTTGCAATTCTAATCTTAAAAGTTGAAGCCAATTCTCCATAACTTAATCTCGCTCGGCCCCGCTCTGTAATCCACATGCTAATGGGCATGTAACGGGTCCTTAGCCCGGGACCTAGGATCATCGTTTGTGAAGTGGCGGTCCCGGTCCTGTTCGGCCCTCAAGTAACGGCCTGCAAAGACTCAAATGACCCATTCCTTCAATGTGATACCGACTTATCTTACAACAGCCGTGCCAAATCTAAACAGCATGTAGTTCTAGCACGTTAAAGGCTAGGAGATGTTGATGAAAATCCAGGGAAGTGCAAAAATGGCCCGAGGCTGACTCTGGGCGGGCGCTAATCGCCCATCGGCGTTCTTGAATTGACCCCTCAAGCAAACCTGGGCCGCGCACAAACAAAACAGCCGCGGGACACGAAATGATCCTGCGGCTGTCTCATTATTCGCCTGTGGGGATCTATTTCCCTGCAAGCTCGATAAGTATTTTCGCCAATTCCTCAGGGTGGGAAAAATTGGCAGTATGGCTGCTGTTTATTGTCACCACCTCTGTTTTATTCTGTGGGGTAAAGGCATCCGCCTTATCAATAAAGAGTTTCTGCAGTGCAGGTCGTATGGCGTAGTCCTCGCTGCAACTTATGTATGCCCTCTTGACACTTCCCCATTTGGCCTGTGTGGTCTTTACCGGTGTTGCTATCTCCTTAATGGGAAGGTCAGGAGTGAGGAAATAGCAAGACATGTCAAAGACAGCATCATCGACATCAGCACCGAATGCCTTCTTGGCTGTTCCGCGGTAGGCAGGATCATCCGATCTAGGGTCAATCCTTACGGCACCGACCACTTTAGGATCCGCTTTCACAAGGGAGTTGACCGGAGAGTCCTGGTTTTCAGGGCCGGTTGTGTATTTGCTGGGAGGCACATTCGACTCCGGCATGAAAGCCGACACGTACACAAGCTTCTTGATCTTCTCCGGCGCCATCTCCCCAACCAAGGTGATTGGCACTCCTCCCATACTGTGACCCACAAGGACCACCGGACCCGATCCGCCCTGCATCAATGCATCGATCGTCCCCATGATCTTGTCGGCCATTGCTTGCAGAGTCACATCTCGCACAGGTGACGGCTCGGTGGCGAAGGCCTTAGGGTCGAAGGGCCGCTTCAAAAACGATTTGGGGAGTTTTGCATTCAAGCCGTACCCCGGCAGGTCTATCGCTACCGCCTTGTGGCCGGCTTTACCTAGAAAAGGTATCACTTTTTCCCAGCACCATCCTCCACTCCAGGCCCCGTGAACCAGCACGTATGTGGCTGACTCGGCGTAATGGCCGGTGCAGAAGACAAGTGGGAGACAGAGGAACAGGCCTGTGAACAACTTATGTAACCTACTCATAGAGATCCTCCTTTTCCCCGGAAATGTGCCGCAATGTTGTCGATTATGGTGTGCCTCGGACGCAGCCCCCTCGCGGAAGGGTCATTCTGAAATGACGAGAGACGCCCTGATGGTCCCTCCATCAGGCAGGAGAATGGCAAAATCGCCGTCATGTTGATGAAAGAGTCAGCCTTTTTTGCGTTGGTTAACAGTAAGTGACCGCATGCCCCTTGTCAAGAAAAAACGGCGGAATTCTGGGGACATAACAATTATTTTCATATTGTCCAGCATCGTGTTTGCTTGATGGATATTTGTGAGAGAGAACGGTTTGCAGCAACGGTCGAGAAACTGACGGGCCGGAACGTAAGCAAGGAAAGGGGCAGGCGGCCGCGGGAACACCGTTCGTGAAAGATGGCATTATGTTCCCAGAAATCTTGCGCTGAAGATAAAGCGAAGTCAGGATCAGTATTGACCTATGACGTTTCTCGTTATACCATACATCTATGATAGTCAGTTTCAAGGACAAAGACACCGAAAAGGTCTTCAAACGGGAGTATTCCAGAAAAACACCCCAGGCAATTCAAGCCGCTGCAAACAAAAAGCTTATAATGCTACCACGCGGCTGCGTATCTTGAAGACTTGAACAGTCCTCCGGGAAACCGGCTGGAACAACTCAACGGCGACCGAATAGGACAGCACAGCATACGTATCAACGATCAGTACCGGATCTGTTTCGTCTGGGCTGAAGGTAAAGCCCACGGGGTCGAGATCGTTGATTACCACAAAGGATAGAGACCATGACAAGGAAAGTATTGCCTCCGGTTCATCCGGGAGAAATTCTCCTGGAAGAGTTTATAAAGCCTCTCGGAATAAGCCAGAATAGGCTTGCTCGCGACCTGAAGGTTCCTCCGCGACGAATAAACGAGATCGTTCACGGCAGACGGGGTATTACTATAGATACCGCACTGAGGCTGGCAAGACATTTCGGAACCTCAGTCGAGTTTTGGATCAACCTGCAGACGCACTATGAGCTGGAGGTAGCCGAGGACAACAAACTGACGGATAGAGTAAAGAAAGAAGTAACGCCTCGAACGACAGCGGCATAGGCAAGATAATCTGTGTGCCAGTTTTTGTAGGATGAGGTGAGAGAAACGAACCTCATCATACGAGGTATTCTCTGTCAAAACTTGTGCGACCCAAACCGTGACCGGTGCGGTTCCCACGCCTCGGGCGTACTCACCAGCACCCTACACGAGGTTGTCATTCCGGCCAGCTCCGGACAGGCCTTCGGAGCAAGAGCCGGAATCCAGATTCTGTGACGGTTAGGGGATATGAGTCAAGAGGAGATCTGACCCCTTTTTATTGTCCATTAAGCCACATTTCGACGCATTGCCTGCAGTGATGACTCAAGAGCAGACGTGACCCCTTTTCTGACCCCTTTTCTTTTTCAAAACATGACCGAGCACCCGTAAGAAGTGAGTGTTGCGGTTCTGAATTCCCCTGGGAAAAAATGAGAGGAAAAATCCAGCGATCCTGGCTAGCCTCCGCTCGTAGTTCTGACCAGCTCTGGATTCGGGCCTGCCTCGGACTGCGATCCGGGGTCTGGAGCAAGAGCCGGAATCCAGATTCCGTGAGAGTTAGGGAGAGATGAGTCAAGAGGAGACTTGACCCAGTTTTCTTTTGAACAGTGGATGTGAGAAGAATGAGGCTACCAAAACGGGCCACAGCCGGCTCTTATCCGCCCAGTAATTTATAAAGCACTAAGACCAAAGAAGCAATGGCCACTATCCATCCTAGTGGACCGCCAACTGCCGGCAAGCCAAAGGTGATATTATAATTATTCACTACAGGTGGGCCTGATGTCTGTCCGGGACTTACTACAGGTGCGGCTGGTGTCTGTTTGTAGTTTTGCTGGAGCCCATGTCCCGACAAGCATATAGCGGCACCAACTTCCAGTGGAGAAAAATAAAGAGATCCTGCCAGGAGGAGCAAGGGGATTAGACAATGCCGACCCTTGTCGAATGCCGTCATTTCGACCTCCTTAGATGCTCTATCGTAGGCCCTTGTGCTTTTCTAGCAACTAAACTCGGAATATGATAGCCCTCTCCAGTCGTACGGAGATATGCCATGATTTCCATTCTAATATGATCAAATCTAACAAGTCAAATGATCAAATGTCGGACGGGTCTTAAGACAATTCTGTGAAGGCGCCTGTCGTGAAACTGCGCATCGCCTGTCTTCCTGATGATAGGACAGCCTGAACTTGAATTAAAAAGAAGGAGTCACCCATTAAAAAATCGCCTCTAGTCCGTTCTCAGTGATGACGACCTAGGGGAGCCGGTCTGTCTCCGGCACAGGTGGACTTGTCGCTCGGCATAGACGGGAACAAGATACGACTTGCCATCTATCCGCCTCCTTCACTTGCTGGCTCGCAATGGCAGTGGGTTTGCCTAATTAGACTGAGCGTGCTTGGCAGGCTCTTTGGCAATAATTCCTTTATCTCGAAACCATTTTATCAATTCCGGATCATCCGAAGGACTTAAAACAATTTTGGGATGTTTACTGTGAGGATTTTTGATGATAATGACAGGAGGATATGGTGATTGCACAACCCATTTATCGGTCGGAACCTTGATTCGCTCGTTTAATAATTTAAAAGCAGTGGCATATTGATTTGCATTGAGTTCCTTAGTAACATTACGAGCAACGGGATTATTCATCGTGTATTCATAAAAATTAGTTCTGATAGGTTCAACGCGTTTATCATTTGGATCATTAGGAAAAGATACCATAGCAAGGATGTGTTGTGCTCTATGCTTTTCTATGACCTCGGTCATCATTATCTTAATAAGATCAAGTTTCAATTTATAACGCCCCTTGATATTCATACCTTTCCCCTTGCGTACGTTGGCAAAATTAAAACTATCATTACTTACATCAATCACACGAAGATTTTGAGAATTAGCGTCTCTAAAAATCGTCAAATCTATATTTTGCTCGGCAAGCAGCCTTTGTTGTTGTTTCATTAATTGTTGTCTCTCGAATTCGGTAACCCC
Organism: uncultured delta proteobacterium; assembly: GCA_963789265.1. GTDB lineage: Bacteria > Desulfobacterota > Desulfomonilia > Desulfomonilales > Desulfomonilaceae > CAWBBA01. Next base: position 20,865 of record CAWBKB010000004.1, read on the forward strand.
AACAAGTAAAGGCACAAACTTCTCGTCCCAAATTCTTTTGGCATAAGTATTGAGTATTCTACTCTGAAAAGCTACCTCAGAAGATGCTTTAATGCCTTCGATAATTTCTTGAGGAACTGTATCTATGATGCTTTGAAAAGCTTCATTTTTAAGTTTATCAACTTCCTTATTGTCAAATTTTAAAATCCCTTCATTAAGTTCCTTTTTAAGAACAGGCAACTTTTCATAGAGACCATCGGTCGTTTTCTTACGAAAATATTCATAATATAACTTTCCGTCTCTTATATCCCGAATCACGCCAATTTCCTCCCTAAACTTTTTCATCGCTGGGGTTATTTTTGGCATTTTCAACTCTTTCGGCAACTTATATTCTTGTGGTGCGCTTTTTTCAGAGGTTGCTTCCTCTGCGTAGGCACAACCTCTCCTGATGGAAAATACTTTCTCAAAAGCTGGTTCGAGGGGAACAATAACTACCGCAGCCAACAGTGAGAGTCCCCAGACTCCGAACGCACTCAAGAGTCGGATGAACTCATGACGAGATGAATCTTGATCCGTGGGCATGACCTTTACTTCCCTCCCGATCACAGGCTACTTTAGTGGCAGAATTACTGGCAGATTCTTTGAATGTATCTCACCACGTCCTCTTCGGTCAATGAATTTCTGTGCCGGTTTACATCCACCTCAGGCTTTTCCATAAAAACGACAGACTTGGCCTGTGGTTACATTTGGGGTTCATCCTCTGGTGGTGCGATCATTCTTGTAGCTCATACTCTAGCGTCTCAGCACTGAAATCCTGTTCGTGCGGCCACATGATACCCCCGAAAGCAGGTCTGACAGAACGGAAGTAAGCTAGGTCTTTGAGCTCCACAAAATCACCTTTGTCAATATAGGGCGAAACATCAAAAACGCCCTTTCGCCCGTTCGAAAATTCGACTCTAAGTTTGTAATCCTCTGCCGGATCAACGGATATGACCTTAATCATGCTTCACCTCATCTGAGCGGCTCTATCTTGAAAGGCAATTGTCCTTCAACCGCCAGTTTCCAGTTGGCCAACAAGGCTTCCCTATGGATTTCGATCCATGCCTGTACCAATCTCATCTTTGGTCTCGGCAGGCCACCTTCCAGGACTTCCCCGTCATCAATTCCAACGATCGCTTCATACTCGGCGTACTGGGCATGAATGTGGGGAAGATTGTGCTTCTTGTTGTCGAAACAGAACATTAAGATCATGATGCCATAGAACATCGAGATTACAGGCATGATCCCTCCACTGTTTACACTGCTGTTCAATCCAAGTGTAAGCGAAGACCACGACTGCTGCAATAGCGAGTTGGGCGACGCGAGGCAGACTCATATCTCCACCGACTGCACATGAGATTACCCTTCCTGTCTTCGTCCTTGGTGGCGAAAGTCCGAGCTGCACAGAGGACGGATTCGTGGCCAACGCGAAAGAGACGAGCCGGGTAGTCGCCACCCACGCAAAAAATGATATTATATCTCCCCCAAAGCCGTCGCGTGAGGGAGAAGAAATGTCCAGAACCAAGATCGGGATTTTCCGGCTCGGCGATTACCGCTCCAAACCCAATGAACTGGCTCGGCCAAACGCGGAGGAGGCCACGGTCCAATTGGAGCGCGCCCTGACAAAACCTGGCCGTGCGAGCTATCGCATCGAAGGTTTTCTCACGCGACCCCACGAAGCAATCGAGAAGCTCGGCCCGGTGGATGACCCTCTCATCGGCGTATTCGTGCACTGGTGCTATGGGCCTCACACCACTGACGGGGTCATCGGCTAAGAGATCGGGTCCTTTCAGACGCGGAGGTGCTTTATGGAGAGGGATCATACCGTTTCAGGAACGAATCCGCAGATTGCGCAGATGGCCGCAGATTCTAAAGACGAACAAACCCATGCTATCATCGGCGCGGCAATGGAGGTTCATCGACAACTTGGTGCGGGATTCTTAGAAGCCGTTTATCAGCAGGCGCTCGCTATCGAGTTCTCGGCCCGAGGCGTTCCTTTCGCGAGCGAAGTGGATCTGCCGGTGCACTATAAGGGGCAGCGACTGCCCTGCTCCTATCGCGCTGATTTTGTGTGTTACAACAATGTGATTGTCGAGCTGAAGGCGTTGAAAGCGATCACTAGCATCGAAGAGGCCCAACTCTTGAATTATCTCAAGGCAACACGTCTCGAGCGGGGTCTACTAGTGAATTTCGGCCGGCAAAGCCTTGAGTTTAAGCGTTTTGTATTTTCTAATCTGCGAAAATCTGCGGAATCTGCGGATAAGAGATGACTTTATGTCCTCCGAAATCCGTCGCGTGATGGAGAAGAAATGTCCAGAACCAAAATCGGGATTTTCTGGCCCGGCGATTACCGCTCGCAACCCAACGATCTGGCTCGGCCAAATGCGGAGGAGGCCACGATCCAACTGGAGCGTGCCCTGAAAAAACTCGGCCGTGAGAGCTATCGCATCGAAGGTTTTCTCACGCGACCCCACGAAGCCATCGAGATGCTCGGCCCGGTGGATGACCCTCTCATCGGCGTTTTCGTGCACTGGTGCTACGGGCCGCACACCACTGACGGTGTTGTCGGCAAAGACAGCCCGTTGCTGCTGGCGAGTAATTTTTCGGGGCAGTGGCCGGGGCTCGTCGGTCTACTCAACACCGGAGCCTGTCTGGAGAGCCTGGGCCGCAAATTCTCTCGTGTGTGGACCGACGCTGAAGACTGGACCGCGGACGATGCATTCATGGCTCGTTTGGGCGAGTGGTGCGCGACCGGCCGCATTGGCTATTCCACCGACCAGATCGGCTATTCGGTTCCCATATCCAAAGAGGCACACGCTCGCTCGAGGCGCATCGCCGAGGAGATCGGGAAACGACGGATTCTCGCCCTGATGCTCGGGGATACATCCATGGGGATGATCAACGGCTACTTTGGCCCGCGGCGGCTGGCTCCCATCGGATTCTCGGAACACAAGGTCGACCAGGCGTGGATCATCGACCGGGGCCGTTCCATCTCCGATGACCGACTCAACCGGGCAATGGCCTTTGTAAAGGAAAGCGGCATAAAGTTCCACTGGGGCGAAGACGGGGCGAATGACTTCGACGAAAACGCCACACGGGAACAGTTGCGCGACTATCTGACCGTGCTCGACCTGGTGAGCGAGTTCAAAGCCGACTGCGTGGGTTGGCAGTATCAGCTCGGTTTGGTGCCGCTGCGGCCGCCGTCGGATTTTGCCGAAGGGCTGCTCAATTCCGTTTGCCGGCCGGAGAGCAACGGCGATGTGATCATAACCGCCACGGAGGGCGATCAAGGCAATCTCGTCCCGATGGAGCTGATGAAGCGGCTACTCAAGGCCAAGGGGCTGCACCAGGGCGTGATGTTCCACGATGTGCGCTGGGGCGCTGAATATCAGGGACGATTCCTGTGGGTGCTGCTAAACTCAGGCTCGTGCGGAGGATATGCCATGAGCGGCGACCCCGACACGCTCACAGGCGTCCACTCGTACCGGCAACCCGCCGAGTACTTCCCGATCCCCGGCGGCACATTCGCCGGTGAAGCGCGGCCGGGCACCATTACGTGGGCCAGGGCCTATCTCAAAGACGACGAGCTGTGGATGGACGTCGGGCAAGGAGAGGTTGTCACTCTACCCGAGCAAATCCGCGAGCAGTGGTGGCGCGGCACCACGCGTGAGTGGCCGTTCATGGCAGCCGATCTTGGCGTCTCACGAGAGACTCTGATGGCATTCTATCTGAGCAACCACATCGCCGTGGCTTATGGCGACATCCTTGAGGAAATGGCCGCGCTCTCGCAAATGCTGGGCTTCAGAGTTCGTTTTCTGGGAAGGGACGCATGATATGACGCAGGATCGGCGCTGCTATATCGGCATCGACGTGGGAACAGGGAGTGCTCGAGCGGGAGTGTTCGACGCAAGCGGCAAGATGCTCGGGCAGGGCTCGCACCCCATCAAAATGTGGAAGCCGCAGGCCGATTTCGTGGAGCAATCGTCGGACGATATCTGGGCCACCAGCGCTGCGGCGGTACGTCAAGCCGTCAAAGAGGCTGATATCGACCCAACGAACGTGAGAGGGATCGGCTTCGATGCAACCTGCTCCCTGGTGGCCCTGGGCGAGAACGATCGGCCCGTGTCGGTGAGCCCTACCGGTAACGACGAACAGAACGTCGTTGTTTGGATGGACCACAGGGCCCTGGAGCAGACCGCTCGCATCAACCACGGAAGACATGCCGTGCTGCGCTATGTGGGCGGGATCATCTCCCCTGAGATGGAGTCGCCCAAGCTTTGCTGGCTCAGAGAGAATCTTCCAGATTGCTGGAAACGAGCTCGTCGCCTTTTCGATCTGGCTGATTTCCTGACCTATCGAGCCACCGGCGACGAGACACGTTCTCTGTGCACCACCGTGTGCAAGTGGACCTACCAAGGTCACTTGGAGCCGACGATATCGGGCAGCGTGGGGAGCTGGGACGACACATACTGGCAGTCCATCGGGCTGGGTGAACTGGCCTCGGAAGGCTACCGGCGCATCGGAACTTGCATCCGCCCTATGGGCGAATCAATTGCGCACGGGCTTACCGAAAGAGCGGCAGCCGATTTTGGTCTCAGCCCGGGAACCCCGGTTGCGGTGTCGATCATCGACGCCCATGCCGGCGGCGTTGGAATGCTGGGAGCACGTCTCACTGAGGGCGGCGAGGTTGAGCTTGAAAAGCGGCTGGCACTCATTGGCGGCACATCCAGTTGTCACATGGCGGTCTCCAAAGAACCTCGCTTCGTCGACGGAGTCTGGGGACCGTTCTATTCCGCGATGATCCCCGGGTTATGGCTAACCGAAGGCGGCCAATCCGCCACCGGCGCGCTCATCGATCACATCATCTTCAGTCACGTTCGGAGCCGTGAGCTTGAACAAGATGCAAAAGAGCGCGGGATCACCGTGTACGAAATTCTCGCGGAGGTGCTCGAAAAGCTCGCCGCGGGAACGGAGTTTCCAGCCCAGCTCAGCAAGAAGCTCCACGTGCAACCGGATTTCCACGGCAACCGCTCCCCCAGAGCCAATCCGCACGCCCGCGGGATGGTCTCGGGTCTGAGGCTCAGCGACAGCCTTGAGGACCTTGCCCTGCTCTACTTGGCTACAATCCAAGCGGTAGCCCACGGCACCCGTCACATCCTGGATGCCATGACCGAAAGCGGGTACGAGATCGAGACCGTGCTCACCACGGGCGGCGGTGCGAAGAATCCCATCTTCCTACGCGAGCACGCGGACATTACCGGACGAAAAATCGTCCTCCCCAAAGAGCCCGAGGCTGTGCTCCTCGGCTCGGCCATGCTCGGCGCGGTCGCGGCCGGGGATTTCGCCACGGTGACTGAAGCGATGACAAAAATGAGCGCAGCCGACACGGTTATCGAACCCTGCCAGGGCGCCGCAGCGAAGTACCACAACGCCAAGCACGAGGTTTTCCTTCGGATGTACGAAGATCAGATGCAATACAACGAGATGATGGACCGAAAATCGTAGGCGAAAGATCTTCCAAGAAACTTCCTTTCACATACTCGAAAGAAAATGGATTTGAATTAGAACATCCCTTCCTTGCATGGTTCCGTGGGGTCATGATTACGAGACCTCCCGAGGCCGCGAGCTTGTCAGAAAACGTTCAGGATTTCCTCAACTGAGCGCATGGGGATGGGCACCTCAAGACCTGTCACTAATTTGTTGTCTCCGATCATGCAACGTGCTGATTTGATGTGACGGGTCGAAACCGTCGTGACAAGCCAACATTGCGGTATTAGGTTATTTGTAGTCTTTTCCCAATGCCTGTTGACTAGGGCGTCCGGAACTCGATAAGATACCAGTGCCACATATTCCTTATGGAGATACGCATGCACCCGAACCAGGCTAGCCGAACTGCCGAGTACATGGCATTGTTCCGAGCTCTTGAGTCGTCACGTCCCTCCTCGTGCCGACTCTTTACCGACCCGTTCGCTCAAGGGCTTCTCCGCCCATCTCTACGCATTGCCTCGGGGATGGCGCGTGTTCCTGTGGTAGGCAGAGTGATTCCTTGGATTATTGATCGCAAGTGGCCGGGCGCACGAGGATCGTGCGTCGGCCGCACCCGTTTTATAGATGATGCGCTCCTTAGAGCGCTACACGATGGGGTGGAACAGGTGGTCATTTTGGGCGCGGGCTTTGACTGCCGGGGGTATCGCCTCGTTGGAATGGATCGTGTGCGTGTCATCGAGGTAGATCACTCTGATACCGGTAAGGCAAAACGTGAGCGACTCCAGCGGCTTCTTGGCAGGCTACCGGATCATGTAACATTTCGCGGCCATGGACTTTAACAGGGAACATCTCCAGGATGTGCTCGCCCCGCCCGTATTTGATGGACGACGCAAGACTTTCTTCCTTTGGGAAGGCGTGACGCAGTATCTCTCTGCACCCGCAGTTGACGCGACGTTTCAAGCAATCCGTAGGCTTGCGGAATGTGGTACAGTGCTCTTCACTTATGTCGATAAGGCCGTAATTGACGCACCAAACTCGTTTAAAGGCACAGGCAGCTTGAATCAAATTTTGCAAAGAGCAGGAGAGGCATGGACGTTTGGTTTTGATCCGTCGGAGCTCCCGGACTACCTCGAAAAGCATGGGTTTCGGCTCGTCGAAGACGTCAGCTTCCCGGAATACCGGAGACTCTATATGGGCGCAAAAGTTCGCTTGCCACGCGGGTATGAGTTTTCTCGGATCGCCATTGCCGAGAGTCAGACAACTCTAGCGTCTTCGTCTGTCGATGGACAAGCGTACGAGCAGTCCAAAGACAAACTGAAAACTTGTTGATTTGCGATGCATTGCCCGTGTGGACCCGCAGTTCCTTCCACACCGGGTCCTAACGCCACCGTATTTGCGTAAAGTAGTACTAAGTATTCCGATTTACTCACAGGCGAACGTGCATGGCTGATCAGTGTGATTCGAGGCACTTGGGTTACAAGGCCACCAACATCCATTGGATATACTTGTTGAACAGCGTCGTAGCCTCCGCATTTTGGATATACTTTCTGTCTCATGGTTTTCAAACACCTGGAATTCTGGATGGTTTCTATCAAATACAAGCGCATTCGCTGGCTAACGGACAAATTTCCATAACTCCCGGGCCGCTGGAACTTTTCTATCATGATTCCAGCCTCTATGGGGGCCGATATTATTTCTACTGGGGTTTGTTGCCCTCCGTTATCTATCTGGGACTTCACCAGATACTGGCCCGTGTTGCAGCAAATTATCTTACGGTTGCCCTGCTGTTGTTCGGTGTTGTGTACTTCTTCCAATTGATTGTTGGTATGATTGTGGATATCGCGCTCAACGGAAGAGCTGATGAGCCGAGCTGGTGGCGTCTTACAGCTTTGCTGCTGCTATGGCTCTTTCTTTTCAATTTGCCTTTACCTTCATCCGTGGTCGGCTTTTTTTTTGGCCGGTTCTCGATTTACGAGCAGCAAATCGTATTCGCTCTGGCTTTCATCATGCCTGCGTTGTTTTTGTCCCTTAAAGGCCTCCAGAGTCGGAGAGCTTGGCAGGTCTGCTTTTCGTCCTTTTTGATCAGCTTGGGAGCTTGGACCAGAGGGATTTGGTTTCCACTCGCGGCGCTCAGTATTCCTGCGGCTTTTGCCGTCTGTGCGAGATTTCACAAGGATGATGACAATCCTCTAGCGCTTCGCCGCTATCATATATGGCTTGGGACATCGGCTCTCCTGCTGATCGGTCTGCTTTATGTGAATTACGTGAGATTTGGTTCTTTTTTTGATTTCGGTCTGACACATCAGGATCCACAAGGCTATGAATATTTGAGAAATGAGATCAGGTCGTTCTCTCCTGAGACGAGGTTATGGGATTTCGCGTTTAATACAATGTCGTATTACGTATCTCCCGCAATAATTGAAAATCTTGGCATTTCAGCGATAAGTTCGTCAGCCTGGGAGGGGAATCCTCCAAGTTTCTTCCATTTCAATCCGCTATTCCTGCTTCTGATTCCGTTAATACCTCTGGGCCTGTACAAAGCCGCAAGACGCAAACCAAACCTTCTCGCTCCACTGATTCTTACGGGCTTTCTCGTGTTCTATTTAAACATCATAATTGGCGCATGTAGCACGATGGTGACCATGAGGTATTTTGGAGAATTCTACTATTTTTTGATCTTATTCTTATTCTTGGTTGTCCTTTCATTGCTTCATTTTAGGTATGCATTCTTCGTAATGGTGGTGCTGCTTGCGGTTTACCTTCCATCCAACATCGGATCCTTTCTAAACGCCCGGCCGGAATTGAGACTTGTACAAGGAACCCCAAATTTTGACTTGATAAAGGACACGCACCAGCGCTTCCGGTCGTACTTCATTGAACGTAATGTGGTTTGGTTTAATGGAAGCATTTCCTACGACTGCGCCGCCACCGCCAGGCGTTACAATGCCATCGGCATAGCTCCGGGACCAAGAGGGTTGCTTCAAGCACAGGATGTGTCGGCTATTTACATTATTCCGAAACTGCACGGTGGTCTCCGGCATCGAAACGGCCGAATATCGATTCGGAAAATCACATCCACTGTAGGAAATGGGAGCGTCAAGGTCTACGTCGACGGCCGTTTTGTAGGACGAATCAAATTGAAATCCGGGAAGTCGGCCAACATCTCCTTTTCGGTCTCTTCTCTTCCGGATGCGGCACTTCCGTGCCAGATTCTTTTGGTCTTTTTTCCAGGGACCCAAGAGTACCTGTCTCCGATTCGGCCACCGACTTCTGTCCTCACGTTCAGAGAAATAAAATTGGAACGATATGGATCGACTGATTCGGGAAAGGAGACCCTAAGGTAACCGGCAAGCTTTCCGGTCTACTATTCCGAGGCGACCCTTGGGTTGTCGGCTCAAACCGGACGGCCCAATGCTGGAATGAAGCGTGTGATGGGCTGTCATTTCTTTTCCGGCAGCCACCGGATTGAGGGTTGTGCACAGCGAATTCTCCTGATGAGCCCGAGTGAGGAAGAATCTCGAGCGAGGGAAATGCACGCGCTGAGGGCATCATTTGATTGGGAAGGGAGGACCAGAAATGGTTTCTGCGCTGGCAATTTATTGGAGGTTGGCGAGCGACGTACTCCGGATTCTCGGCTTGTGTTTCATTGGTGTCCTTACGTTGTGGAAGCGGCTTGCTAAGCCGCGCCTTATCATTTCGGTAAATGAACCCGATGATCGTAATTATCAGGGGCGTCCGGCCGCGGAGGCGCGGTACCTGCTCGTTAGGGTGTCCAATCAACTCCCGCCGAGGCTTCTTTACTTTCATCACAGGAAACCGGCTGTTGGATGTAAAGCACTTATCACCTTTCACACTGCCGCCAATGGGAGGAAGTTTATTGACGACGAAATGACGGGCCGTTGGGCGCGATCCAGGGAACCGATCAGCGCTGTTTGCACGAATCAGGGCACTCTTTCTTACATTCCCGATCCAACGGTGGTGCGAGACGATCTGGATATATATGCCGGTCAGCAGGAGGCACTTGACGTGGCGGCGCGGTTCGATCGGGAGGACGAATGCTACGGGTGGAATAACGAGGCGTACTGGTCTCCGACGCTCTGGCGTTCAGAGCACTGGAAGCTCCCCAAAGGTGAGTATCTGGTGGTCGTGACCATACGAACCAGCGACGGTCTCGAATATCGCAACATATTCAAACTCCTCAATGCAGGGACGCGGCAAGATTTTCGGCTGGAACACGCATCAAAGGAAGAACAGCGGAGGCTGCCCAAGATTTGACGCGGGGAAAGGCGACCGATGATACTATTTCGCTTTCATACAAATAATACGAGTGCGCGATCAAACGGTGAACAATCAAGGAAATACAGCACGGATCTGACAAAGCCCAGATCCGTGGCACCCAGGCAGGTCCGTCAGCTGGTCCCAGTCGAGTTGCGCCCGAATATTTTTCCGACAATAGGCATAGAGTTAGCTAGATCTCTCTGGCTGAGGCCTGAAAGAATCCCGTCTTTCTGGAGGAGCGTTTCCAATGAATAGAGTTTCTTCCATACCGGATTTGAGCCATTTGGAGCAATTGCGTAAGAGACTGTGGGAGGGGAAAGAGTATGGACGAGCCGCAGTAATGGTTGGGGCTGGATTCAGCAGAAATGCTGAATCAAAAGCAGGAAACTCCCCTAGTTATCCTTTGTGGAATGAGTTAGCTGGATGTCTGTACGAAGAGCTTTACCCTCCGGGAACAGCCCCTGGCGAAGAATATCAGAGAGACAAGTTGAGAAAGACATCTGGAGGCGGGGTCTTGAAACTGGCGCAGGAGTACAAAACATGGTTTGGTCGCGAACGCCTGAATAAAGCACTCCTGGACATCATCCCATATCGCTCTTACCGACCGGGCATTCTTCATCGACTCCTTCTATCACTTCCTTGGTCTGATGTGTTCACGACTAACTACGACACATTGCTCGAAGAGGCATTGCCGTCCGTCTATTACCGCAAGTATGATGTTTGCCTCACCATGGACGAGATTCCACTGAAGATGAAACCGAGGCTTGTGAAACTGCACGGCAGTTTTCCATCACATACTCCTTTCATAATTACTGAAGAAGATTATCGAAGGTACCCATCAAGATTTGCTCCCTTTGTCAACATGGTCCAGCAAGCCTTAATGGAAAACGCACTCTGTCTGATCGGGTTTTCGGGAGACGATCCGAATTTCTTAAATTGGACCGGGTGGGTTCGAGACAATCTGAAAGAGCACACCCCCACTATCTACTTGTGTGGGATTCTTAATTTGTCTTCCTCCCAAAGGAAGGTATTGCAGGACCGGCGTATCATTCCCATAGATCTTTCGCATTTGCCGCTGGATCAAGATATGGATTCCGCTCTAAAGCATGTAAAAGCTTTAGAATGGTTGCTATTGAGCTTACTCAATGGGAAGCCGGAGGACCGCCGGAATTGGCCGGTTCCATCTGCTCCAATCATCGAAACACCGTCGGACGGCCTTCCACCAATCCTGCCAAGGCCTTCGACGATGTCCGATCTATCGAAAGTCATACCGCAAGCCCCCCCCGATGCCGAAATTCTTCAAGAACTCCTCGAAGCCTGGAAGGACCAGCGGGAACAGTATCCCGGATGGGTCGTGTGCCCGAAACAAAGCAGACATATTCTCTGGGTGTGTACACAGTACTGGTTGAGCCCCGTGGCGGAATCTATGTCGCTGGTCAAGCCTTGGGAAAGGCTGTTCTTGCTGAGAGAATTGAACTGGCGTCTGGAAAGATGCCTCGTTCCGCTCGGCGCACTGGCAGAAAAAGTCAAGCAGATCGTCATTTCGTTCAATCCATTTGCGGGTCGCCTGGACTTACCGGACGCTGAGTATCATAGCGATGACATCGAATGGCAACATCTGGATTGGGAAGAGATACGTGTTTCCTGGGTGGAACTTGTCTTTGCTCTCGCCAGGAAGGCAAGAGAGAAGCTTGATCAGCCAACGTTTCTGCAGTGGCTGGGCCTTCTGGAAAAGGTGGTGCCGCTGAAAAAAGACTGGCTGGCACGGCATTGGTACGAAGAGTGCCTATTCTCGCTCTTCTCACTGGACCCGAAGACCTTACGAGAAAAACTGGACAACTGCCCTGTGGGAATGGATTTCCCGCTCGTACAGGCTAAACGAGCATCAATGATGGCTGAGGTGGGCCGTTTCCGGGAAGCGAGAAAGCTGGCCCAGGAAGCTCTTGATGTGATCCGTTATGGGCTCAGCACTGAGGACGGTGATTACTGTTCCCTCTCCCAGGAGGGTTGGTTGATGTTATCGATTCATTTGCTTGACCGCGCCGATTTAGGTTTGCCTAAACATAACATGCCACAGCAGCGCGATCGGTGGGAAAAGCTCAGTACCCTCAAATGCAATCCGTCAGAAGACTTGGACCGCACATCCTCACAATTGAGGAAGGGTCCACCGCTTGCACCCCCCGCTTGGGAAGAGAAGGTGGAATTTGACCCCGGCCACAGAATGAAGGTAGCGCATTTCGATCCCGAATCTGAGTTTGAAAAATGCTTGCCCGCTTTTCAATTCCTTAGGCTACTTGAAGATGGTGGATGTCCAGTCAAATTGGGAGGAAACTCTGATTTGTGGAATTCGGCTACGATCAATGCAGCCAAATGGATTGGCTCATGCGAGCCTTTTTTGGCCATAGGCTACATGATCCGAGATAATAATCACGAAGAGATAAAGGCCTGGTTCAACAGAGTGCGAGTGGCGATTATGGACCAGGAGATGGTTGAAAAGCTGTACAAGCTAGTGAGCGATTCCCTGAAGCAGGTAATTCAGTCCCTGAATCGCCGTCCAGATGAGTCTTCTGTCATCGGAGGGGATCTGGAGTCAAGGTTAGTGGGAATTCTGCCAGAAATACTCTCCCGCCTTTGCTTCCGTCTTTCCGGGGCCGGTAGGGCTCAGCTATTCGATTTGGTGACAGAGATGTACCAACTGCGTTTGTTCACCAATAATTGGCATTTGCATGAAGAGGTGGGGTCGCTGCTTGAGAGAATACTATTTGCAATGGACCGAGAAGAAATACTACAAGGAATGCCCACACTACTCTCACTGCCCATGCCTGAGGAAACGCGATTTCTAGTGAGCATGCCCGGTTTCTGGGTAGAGCCTTTCGCGTGTGCTCGATTAGAATCACTAGGAAGGATCGACCACGGCTTCGATCTATCGTCCTGGCAAGAACCGATTCGCAATCTTCTCAGGATTGCGGAGGAAGGAACCGCTGAGGCCAGAACTAGAGCGCTTCTAAGGCTGGAAAGGCTGGAGAGAATGGGTGCCTTAGATGCTGATCAACATCAGACGTTCGCCACGGTACTATGGTCGAATACTGATCTCCAAACGCAGCTCCCATCAAACACTTCATTTCCTACGATGTGGGGATTTCTCTTTTTGCCAGAACTCGAATCAGGCAGGGCCAAGGAACTATTCCGGCGACACATCTTGGGTACGGAGTTCCCTCGCGTCATTAATAAAAAACCGATGGAAGAGGTCTTGGAAAATCCGCGAGAAGCCGAGACCAGCCCGAAGAGAAACAGAGCAATCCGCGAAATACTTTGGTCGACACTTCGTGTAGATCGTCTCGATCACGAAAATTCTTCGAGATTTGTTGACTGGACTATGGAAGAAGTCATCCAAATCTTAAGCCGTTCGGCTGAATGGTGGGATCAGAATAAATCTGACTTAAAGGATCCAGAGATAATCAAATCACCGTTCGCTGGTGACTCGTTGCGGGAAGAACTATTCGAATTGGTCCCATTGTTTGCCGACGTAATCTTGCCAAAATTGGTCGAAGCTCAAGCTTCTGATAAGGTGCTGGCCTTGAGAATTATTCAGGAAATGGAAAATGAAGGTTTTTGTACTGCTTTGTGCTCTCCCGCCATGCTGTTTGTTGATCCCGCTCAGCACGATCCTGTTGCCAGGAGGCTCAGAATAGGACTCAACTCTGTCGACACAGACGAGGTCATGAACTGTATTGAGGGGTTAATCCGCTGGTTTCTTTATGGTCAGAAGGGTGCGCTTCCAATGCCCCCGGACGATTTGTTTCGAGAACTCGTCATCATGGTGGCTACAAGGAGACAGCCAGGACTGGAACTTGCGATGCAGAAACTATCTTTCATTTTAGAACGAGCGCCCGACCAGCTCAGTGAAGACATGGTTCGTTCACTCTGTGTTGGGCTGGAGTATCTCAAGAAGGAAACAGAACTGCCAGTGGACCTGGACAAAGATCTTGCCAGCGGTTCTCGTCCAGCCATACCAATAGAGAAAAGGCCTGACTGTCGCAAGGATGCGGCGGACTTGGCACACGCCCTGCACGATTATTTTCTTATCAAAGGCTTGGAGATACCTTCGATAATCGCTGAATGGAGGGAGGTTTGTCGGTCAGATCGACTCCCAGAAGTTCGACGAGCCTGGTCGGAAAGCAGCACTTTTACAAAACCGGAGACGTGATTCATTTCAGTGGATTCACACGGCAGTGCTCTGGGGCGGTGATGTTGTGAGCGGAGATGTGGAACGGATGGCTGTGCCGAATTCTGTAATTCTGGGGACACCATACTTAATTCTTTAGGTTTGCGGCCTAGGGTCAGGCTTTCATTTTCGGTGTATCACACCGGACGCTCTCCCTAATGTTCGGCCAGCGTCGCATTCCCTCAAGGGTCACCAGCGGACCGCTCGTGGCATCGGCGCATGCGCCCATCCTCCGGAGGCAGGCAATGAATTAAGTGTGGTGTCCCCGGAACCGGAACTTGCATTCGCAAGTTCGGACTGACAGAATGCCATCCTCTATAACTGCTTTGGTCAGGAAAAGACTCCTCAAGCGCAAACACTGGGGCGGCGGGCCGCCCAAGGACGAGCTTGCTCGAGCTGGGCCGCGAGGCGGAATAGAGTTGCTTCATCGCCGAACCGGCCTACAAAGTGTGAGCCTATGGGAATCCCGTCCTTGTTCCAGAAAAGCGGCACGGACATCGCCGGTTGACCGGTAGCGTTGAACAACGCGGTGTACGGAGCGAAAGCAACTACCCGTTCCCATGCCTTCATGGGGTTATCCTTCGGAGCGTCAAATGTGCCAAGGGGCACGGGCGGCTCAGCCAGGACGGGAGTGAGCAAGATGTCATAGTCTGTGAAAAACTTTGCTATTTCTCGGGTAAACCTTTGCAGTGTCGTCACAGCGAGAAGGTACCGGGATGCACTTATCTCACGGCCTTTTTGGTAAAGGGCAAAGGTAAGAGGTTCGAACATTTGCTCAGTCGGAGTGATGTTTCCTATGGTGGCGATGGTATCAATGGTGGCCGCGAGTCCTCCCGTCCACACGGCCACGAAAGCGCCGGTTCCCACTTCAGGATCACGATTTATTGATGGGGCCGATTCCTCTACCACGTGCCCCAGGCTCTCACAAAGGGCCGCCGCTTCCTTGAGCGCAGTCACACAGTCTTCATGGGCCTGGTGGACGAAGGGGAAATCGGCAGAAACGGCAATCCTGAGCCGACCCGGGTCTGTGCGGACTTCTTCAAGAAACGGGCGCTGTGGAGGCGGGGCCCAGTATGGATCGCCTATATCCGGGCCGGCAGTAGCGTCCAGAAGAGCGGCGCTGTCTCTTACCGAGCGGCTGACGGCGTGCTCGCAGATGAGGCCGGAAAACAAGTCCCCAAAATCCGGACCCAATGGATTGCGGGCTCGCGTGGGCTTAAGTCCGAAAACCCCGCAGCAGGAAGCCGGGATCCGGATCGATCCGCCACCGTCACTGGCATGGGCCATCGGAACCATTCCCGATGCCACAGCCGCCGCGGAACCGCCCGACGACCCGCCGGTGGTCCTCTCCGTGTCCCACGGATTCCTGGTTTTGCCGAAAACAACCGGCTCGGTGGTGGGGACAAGGCCGAATTCTGGCGTGTTGGTCTTTCCAAGTGTAATTAATCCCGCTTTTTTGATCCTCAGAATCAGTTCACTGTCGTGGTCCGGTACGTAACCGCTCAACAGGAGAGTTCCCATGGCCATCCTTACGCCGCCGTAGGAGGCTAACAAGTCCTTCATCAAAAATGGAACCCCGGCAAACCGCCCTTCCGGGATCGGACCGGAAGCCTTTTTCCGCGCCAGGTCGTACATGGGTGTGATCACAGCGTTGAGGCGTGGATTCAGCCGCTCGATTCTTTCAATGGCCGCTTCCACCAGCTCGATTGGGGTGATCTCCTTGTTTCTGACCAATTCAGCCTGCGCTGTGGCGTCTAGTGAAGCTATCTCATCTACGTTGGCCATGGTTTAGCTCCTTCCTGTTGGTCGAGTCTCGGTCCTTGTTATTCGGAACCATTTTCGAAGTATAGTGACTTCAGTGATCTTCAAGGTAACTGCTGTCCGAGCAAGGATCAACTGCGCTCCGGGCTTGGTCTGAAAGAGATTTACAGCTTGTGGAAACTTTCATGCTTTCGCTAACCTCAAGTATTTCCTGATGTGCTTTGCGACCGATTAGCCCTTGTTTCTTTAAAACATGGTGGAGCAGGTATGTCAAACATGACTGCCCGCTAAAGCATCTTGAACAGATCGGTATGCTCTCTCTTTCCTCTGACCTGGACCGTGCGTACATGCTCAACGCAGAATCTTTCAGGAAGGTGTCCCCGTGTTTCCCCACTTATAAGAATGTCGCAGCCCAAAACCTTAGTCATATCCTGTATCCGTGAAGCAAGGTTCACAGTATCCCCGACCATGAGGTACGAAAGACGCTTTGAACTGCCGACACTTGCCGCAACAACTTCACCGCTATGAATTCCAATTCCATGCTGGAAAGGATGATCTCCCTTGGATTCCCACTTGCGATTCAAATCAAAGAGGCGCTTGTTCATCTCCATTGCTGCTTCTACCGCTTTAGTTGGATGATCGTCCAAATCTATCGGAGCTCCGAATACTGCTTCAATTTCGTCCCCAATAAACTGAAGTACCAGACCCTTACATTTTTCTATTTCCTTAACCATTTCCGCGTAATACTGATTCAATTTTTCAACCACTTGTTGAGGAGACGACCTCTCAACGAATGAAGTAAAATCACGTAGATGGCAAAAGAGAATAGTAACATTTCGTGTCTCGGCTTCGGGCCGTGCCTCAGAAGCCAATATCACGTCTCTGATCTCATTTGATATATATCTCCCAAATATTTCTCGAATGCGCTCTCTGTCCCGCAAACCTTCGATCATTTTATCGGTGCGGGCGGCGATTTCCTGCTCCAATTGTTTATTCAGTTCCAAAAGTTCGGAAGCCCCTTGGCCTTGAATCTGATCTTCTCGAATCCAGTCTTCCTGCTCTCGATTCATTTTCGCTGGCGGTTGTGAAAACTTGCCGAGGAGCGGTTTTTGGACCCCTTGGGCGCAAAATCTTCCCGACGACCTCATTTCCGGTGCGGGCGGGCCGTCGCAAGGTGCCACGGATTCATCCGAGAGTTTCTCCAAGCGCTGCTGAAGAGCCTTTACCGAGGCTATTCTCCTTTCCTTGTCCTCTGCCGTGGACTCCTGGATGATATGGTCCAGGCCTTTCAAGAAGGCGATATTATACTTGACAGACCTACGAAAGGGGGACTATGATGAATTTACCTTTTAGCTTGCTAAAAGACAAGGACTGGCGCGAGAATGAGGAATCCAGTAGAGGCTATCGCATGATTACAACTTTCGACATTGAAAATTTCCGTTGTTTCGAGCACCTTCACTTAGAGAACCTGCGCACTATTAACATTATTGTGGGCGACAATGGTTCTGGTAAGACAGCGTTATTGGAGGCATTGTTACTATCAGCGTACGCTCATCCGGGTGCATTTTCATTTATTCGCTTAGCTAGGAAGTTATCTCTTCCTCGGGAACAGGTTAATTGGGATCGAAATATTTTTATGTCCATGTGGGAAGATGTCTTTTTTAATTTCCAGGATTCAAAACTTATCAAGGCTAAATTTACCGATTCACTATATGGCAAATTAGAAATAGAAGTTCAATACGTGTGGCCAGAATCGGCAGCGGCCTTTTTGGGGGGACCTATCCCTCATTTAATGGTTACACGTTTTGAGTCTGAAGAAAGAAAGAGAAGCAAGAAGGCAGCAATGATAGCCTTACTGAAAATTAACGAACAAGGCCGGCCTGTTGTTGAAGGACCAACAATAAGAATACCGCCCGTCTATATTCTTCCGTCTACTAATCAGTTTCTTCCAGAGGAAATGGTTATCCAATATGGTGAACTAAGTAAACGCAATATGGAAGTGTATGTTACTGAGATTCTACGAAAAGATTTCCCAAAATTATCTAACATTCAAATTCTTCCAGATGGTAGCGGCTCAGGATTATTTGTTAAAATGGAATCTATTCCGAAGAAAAAAATACCACTGGCCTCGGTTTCAGCCGGAGCTGCGCGGTATTTAAATATGTTGATGTCAGTTCTTTTGATGGAAAAAGGCATTGTGCTAGTAGATGAGATTGAAAATGGTATTTATTGGAAAAAAATGCCAAACATTTGGAAGAGACTAAGAGAGTTATGTGTCGAACGAGGCGTTCAGCTTTTCGCGACCACGCACAGCGATGAATGTCTTCAATCACTTATTGAGGGCATGCAAGAACACGAAGTAGATTTTTCCTTAATTCGTACGACTATTACTGACGGAAAAGGAACTGTTGAACAGTTTGCCGGTAGACCATTCCTAGCTGCTCTAGAGGGACATGGTGAAGTTCGGTGAAGGAAGACTGCAAAAGCTGCAAATATCGCATGGAGCAAAGTAAGTCATGGGTATTAGAAGAAGAAAGAGTTATCATTTGTGAAGGGCTACACGATCAAAAGTTTCTTGAAAAATTGATTGACGAACGGGACCTACCTAGATTTCAAGTCAAAGATGCAGCTAGTTGGAACAGGGTCGAGGTTGGAGGTGTGCAAGGGTTTGGTTTAGCACTTGAAAAATTAATAGCGGTGACAGGCTTCAAAAATCTAAAAGGCATTGCCATTGTTACGGATAATGATGACAAGAACGCCCTTAATAATGTCAAGAAAGCACTCAACAAGCACTTCAAGAAGTTGAAAGACTACGAGTATAAGCCTACAAAATCAGAGGATCTTGTGAGTATTCAGGGCAAGCCGGTGTTAATTGTACTTGTGCCCGACAGTAACCATTATGGTAACCTAGAATCTCTTTGTCTTCCGGCATTCTATGACCATTGGTCTACGGCAGAAAAATGCGCGAACCAATTCTTGAAGTGTACTGGCGCTGTCTCTAACTGGACTAATGGGGGGCAGCTTAACAAAGCCAGAGTTAGAGCTATCTTGTCGGGCTACTATAAAAGTGAACCGTATATAGGGCTAGGTGAAATATTCAAAAAGACTGACGAAATATCAACGTGCCATCAATGTTTTGAGCAATTAGCGAGTGCTTTGAGTCGTTTTGATAAGACAATTGAACAGAAGGGACCATAATTACTGTGTTTCTAATTTTGTGATTGATTCCACCGGAGGTTTTTTAGGCGACAATATCCGCTTTATAGCCTCGTCAAATTTTTCTTCGGCGTCATCGTCCAGAAGTCGCTCAGCAGTGTCTATGAACCGAGCAGACTGCTCAGGGTCGTCGTATTCTAACCTTTTCTCTATTTCTGTTTTATCCTGTTCCTTGACCATTTGGTATTATTCCTGTTTTTTGACGGGAAAGATCAACTTAACTTCTCCCCCTCTTATCCTTTCTGAATCAGCATCAGAATCATATATCACGAGGGGATCTTTTTGAGCGAATCTTACACGGTAAGTCGGCCCGTCTGGTGTCGGCTTAAAATCATAAACAAATGATGATTCCACCATCTTTTTGAGTTCACGCCAATCAGAGAAGGTTATCTGTCCAAATTGATAAGTCCGATATTCCTCTTGGGGAACAAGGCGCACGCTCACTACACCTCCAAAGGTTGGAGTATCACTCCCTATTGTTCGCACATCTTCATTCTTAGGAAGCCATTTCAAGCTTTGATTAAAATAGATTGATCCGAGCCGTACCATTTTTTGCTCCTTACTAATTTTGATACGCCCTATACTCAGGAAAGATTATCATGTCAAGTAAATGTTATGACATAATTTTTTTCTTATTTTTCTTTCTTATGCTTGCCCACTAGTCGTTTGATAGGCGAGACGCCTTCCGACTACGCCTCTGAGCAGCATTTCGGCTCTTTCAGCGTCATTGAAGCCCTCACGAGCAGGTCTCTTCCCGCTCTCGGGTCTGCCGCAACGGTAATTATATCTGAAATCAAACTCAGCAAGGTAGCGATGCAGATGCTCTTTCTTACAATGCTGATAGATGCCCTTCATTCCACGCTTGAAGATTGAAAAGAAGCCTTCGGCAGAGTTGATATGGACGGTGCGATCTTCTTTTGAGACATATTCACCGGCGCCGTGCCGCACCATTCCGTGTTTCTGCGAAGTTTTCGTCTATGTGGCAATACTGGCCGGCGTCATCAGTCATAACCCTAGCTTCTCGGTCGATGTTTTCCTGGAGGATAGGAACGATAGTTTTTGCATCAACGCTGTCCACAACCATACTGCGTGACCGACCGGATTCGCGATCAATAAGAGACAGGATTTTGCGTTTGTGCGCGTACCCCTTTCTCACCTCTTTGCCCGGCTCGTTCCACAGGAAAGTCTCGTCTGACTCTACAGCGCCGCCGTTTGCACCAAACGGAGCAAGATCACCGCTTCTCATAGCCTCGCGGATGCGATGCCCCAGGAACCACGCGCTCTTAATAGTGATACCCAACATTCTATGAAGTTGATTACAGCTTATGCCCTTCTTGGATGCGCTGATTAAGGTTATAGCCTGGAGCCACTTACGAAGCGGGATATGAGAATCTTCAAAGATAGTTCCGATCTTGACAGTGAAAGCCCGTTGACATACATAGCACTTGTAAGTGCCAATTCTGCTGGTCTTTCCGCCGAGTTTGTTAACGCGCTCGGTAGAACCGCAGTGAGGGCAAACAGGCCCCCCCGGCCAGAGAATGGCTTCAACGTATTCATAAGCAGTTTCTTCACTGTGGAAGCGCATTTCTGAGAGTATTGCTATCATGATTATCTCCTTTATGAAGATAGTATATTCCTTTAGGCCAAGTCTGTCAAGTATAATATCGCCTTCAAGAAGGGGGTGGTAGCATTGGTTAAGCTGACCGCCTTTAGCGGAACAGCCGTTTTCCTTTCTGCCATTCTTCCGCATACGGCCTCGTATAGGATTTTGCCCAACGAATAAACATCTCCTCGTTCATCGGTCCCTCCCAGATCCAAGAACTGTTCCGGAGCCATGTATAAAATGGTCCCCTCAACGTGATGGCTCCGAGTCAGTTGCTGCCACTGGACTCCTCCGGCCATTCCGAAATCGGTTATTTTCGGATTGGGTCCATCCATAAGCACATTCTCGGGCTTGATGCCACGATGAACGATTCCTCGCTCATGAATAGTTTCTATTCCGTCCAGGATTGGTAGAAAATAGTTATGAATCCAGTCTTGGATATCTTGCTCATTCTCTCCAAACCCTTTTGGGGGCATCGTGGAACGTAGTGTGGAACCTGGTACATATTCCAGCACCACGTAAGGGACAACTAATTCAGTATCTTTTCTTGCTACCGTGGTTGAGTCTTTGTCGTGGACCTGGACCACATTCGGATGTCGTACCTGAGCCATTGCCCTAGCTTCCCTATGGAATCGGCGGATTGTCGTATGGATTTCCTCCCAATCTTCGTCGAATTCCATTAGATAATCAGCGGAAATTGTCTTCACGACCACTTGCCGGTCCAGATTGATCTGTCGGGCAAGGTACAGCTCGCTTTTGCCTCCAGTGGCGATGGGTTTCAAAATTTCCCACTTGGAGTCCAGGATCATCCCATTTTCCAGCAAACTTGACATGGTTCGCGCCCTCCTTCAGGCTCAAGGTTCTTTCTTCGTCTCAGACCATAGAAACGGAAGGCTCCACCATACCCTCCATACTGACTAGCGCGAGAAGGCCCACCCGAAAACAGATTTCAAAAAATCCCGGTTTTAACAAAGCGGGGAACTTAAAAGGCGGGCTTGCGTGAAGGGAGCCAGTACCCTGCAACCGAGGATGGCTGGCGTACCGGACCCGCCGATAAAATAGGCTTGGTCGCCTGGATGAAATAATTTAGGTGCTCCGTTTGGGTCTACTCCTTTTAGCTAGGAATGACATGGGCGTTCCCTAAAAGTTCCGTTAGAAATACGTAAGATCCGCGAGGTACCCGAAAAGACGGCAAATTTTCTGAAGCTTCACCTTTGCTGATACAGAGCTGATGAGATGGAGTCCCATTTTGCGGAATCAGCAACCCATGACTATATTCGAAACGTAATAAACGGAATTTTGCCGGCATGGCATCGAGAGAACTCCAAGCTCAATAGCGATGCACGCAGGGCCTATTCCACTGGTTCCCATGAACAATTACATCCAGGCAACGATGGGAGGAATAAATTATGAGAGGTCAGATCTGTCACATAGAAATCCCAGCGGATAATCTTGAATCATTGCAAAAATTTTACGGCGGTGTTTTGAGTGGGATTTCGAGAAGATGTCCGGAGATATCGAATATTAGGGGATCAAACACGGCGATGAGAAACCCGGGGCAGGTATGATGGCACGCCAAGATCCCCGACAAACGCCAACTTTCTATGTTTGTGTGGATTCGGTTGAAGAATCTCTCGACAGAGCCAGGAATGAGGGCGCGACAGTGATTGTTCCCAGGACCGCGGTCAAGGGCATGGGCTGGTACGCCGTCGCGCCGGACCCCCAGAAGAATCTTTTCGGCTTGTGGCAGTCGGACGAGAATGCCGCTTAACAGAGCCGGTCTGACGGCGTGGGCAAGTCCTGAATGCTCTTGTCTGCGCCGTTTCCTTATGAAGAGAAGTCATCTCCGGTGGACTGGACGTCCTGCGGCCGGCGCATGGGCGTTAAGTTAACGATTTATTCCCCCCTTTTGTAAGGCGATATTATACTTGCCAAACCCAGAGAGGGGGAGTAAGATGAATTTAACCTTTCGGCTATTAAGAGACAAGTCTTCTTTGAAAGACCCGTTTCACCCATTCCAGGTTGTGAGCTTGTGGGACATCTTGAGATTTTATGCAAGAAATTTCGTTAGGATTTGCTCTAATTTGGCGCATTGCGCTGGGATCATTAACGCCCTGATGCACCCGGATTACTCGGTTGATTTGGCCGAAATACTGTTAGAAATACAAGAGTTGGGATTTAGGGCGGCAACATCGGGCCTAACCAACTCCGCGAGTAATGCAGACGTTTTGGTGGAACATATCAACTATTTATGTAATCAAAACGTCGAAAAGCAGCACTATGATGAAATCCGGGGAAGGCTAGATTCATTAATTCAGGGCGTTTTGCACGAGATTGATAATAGAACCATGTTGATGCTTTACCCTACAGGTTCAGGCTTTTATGAAATGGAAGGTACGTTCCTCGGCGAAGAGGTTTTGAGCAAATTTCCCGAATTGAGGAAAGATGCCGAAGAAGCCGGGAATTGCTTTGCAGTTGGGAGGTATACGGCTTCCGTCTTTCACATGATGCGAATCCTAGAAGTAGTTCTACGTAAATTTGCTCGCAAACTAAAAGTAACTCCTAGGATTTTTGACAAAAAGGCATGGGGCATAATCTTGGGTGAAATTAATAAAAAACTTGAACACGAACAAATTGATCCGCCAAAAGTACGAGCCAAGAAAGACCGACGCAAAATTACTCATGGATTCTTGAATGGCGTAAGAATGGCATGGAGAGACGACACTATTCATGTCAGAGTTGATTACGATGACAAAGACGCTATCAAGGTACTTAACGCCGTAAAGCTTTTTGTCGAAGACTACGCGAAATTGCGCTAAGACAGGACGGTTATTATGAGGCACGCAACCATCTCTAAGCCACACTTCCAAACCGAAGAGGCTGCATACGCGTATATTGAAGCCCGGATATGGCCTAACGGTCCGGTGTGCCCCCATTGTGGTGCTACTGAGCGTATAAGTAAGATGAAGGGCAATAGCACCCGAATCGGGCTTTACAAGTGTTATGTGTGCCGAAAGCAGTTTTCTGTGAAGATCGGAACCATCTTTGAATCAAGCCATATTCCGCTTCGATTGTGGCTTCAGGCTATGACCCTCATTGCCGCATCAAAGAAGGGTATTTCCTCAAATCAACTCCACAGGATGTTGGGGATTACTCTCAAAAGTGCTTGGTTCATGAGTCATCGCATCCGAGAAGCCATGAGAAGCGGTGACCTGACCCCTTTTGGTGCAAATGGCGGGGCCGTGGAATCTGACGAAACTTTTCTTTGGAATGAGCCCGGTAAAGAAGTGAAGAAAGGGTACGCGCACAAGCGCAAAATCCTTTCTCTCATTGACCGTGAGTCTGGTTGTTCACGAAGTATGGTCGTGGACAGCGTTGACGCAAAGACCATCGTTCCGATTCTACAGGAGAATATAGACCGAGAAGCAAGAGTTATGACTGACGATGCCGGTCAGTATCGCCACATTGACGAAAACTTTGCCGAGCATGGCATGGTTCAACACAGTAACGGGGAATATGTGTCCAGGGAAGACCGCACCGTCCACGTCAATTGCGCTGAAGGCTTCTTTTCGATCTTTAAGCGAGGAATGAAGGGCATCTATCAGCATTGCAAAAAACAGCATCTCCATCGTTACCTTGCCGAATTCGATTTTCGGTATAATAACCGTTGTGGCAGGCCCAACAGCAAGAAGAGATCCGCCCGTAAAGGCTTTAGCGATACTGAGAGAGCCGATATACTGCTAAGGGGCGTAGTGGGAAAGCGTCTCACCTATCAAACGACTGATAGGCAAATCGGGGTTATGCGATAATGGGAAGAAAGAAAAAACCGAAGCCAGACGACGCGGAGCAATATGCGCGCTTCGTAAAGGTTGCTGAAGAACATTTGGGAGAAGACGCAGAAGAAAAACTTGACGAAGCCCTAAAGAAGATACTCCCAGCAAAAAAAACAAAAGAACCGACCGAGAATGCATAAACAGAAATTCATAAAGGTCAACGCACCGGTGGATGAAGGCGTTGCTGACTTGGTGACGGCTCTAAGTGCCTTTGCACGACTTCAAACAATTTCAAGCTGCCAAGGCAGTCAAGATCGACCAGCGCGAATATTATTCATATATGGCTGTTATGAGGGCCGACATTTCTGGAGAGAATTGGCAGAATTTGTTCTTGGCTTTTTTGGGCCAGCCTTAGTAAGAGAAGTTGGGGATAGGGCGACCGTTTATCTCCAAGTTTGTGAATCGGGTCTTATTCAAGCAGAGTTAACGGTTTGGCATGAAGCTTTCCCGCACGTTCTGCGCGCATTGAAGCGACTACACAAACGCTTTACCAGCGAGGCTGACCATAAGTTAGGGTATTCTGGTGACACTCTGGGCACATGGCAAGAAGATTGCCAAGGTCATCACCGCCCCATCTCGATCTATGGTGAGCATGCCAACCCCAACCAAGGGGCTTAGGGCATCTCATTCCACGCGGATGTTCAAAACAGGTAAGCATGGTACACTCGCAAAAACCGCCTGCTCTCAAGTACAGTTCGTTTCGTGTTGATTCAGGAATGGACATGATGTTATCCTCCATTGGTTGTTTAGGGGTCGCCCTGACCCAACATCGGGCCGAATAAAGGAATGATACCGCTAAGATAGTTCCTTTATTCGGCTTTTTCCGTTTCTGAATCGGGAAGACTACATGGTTCTGTTCTTGTTTTCAAGAGGTAAGTTATTGGAACCGCGCGCGTTTTTAGATAGAAAGTATCAAGGCAAACAAAGAAGGGTTTGGCAAGTATAATATCGCCTTTTGTAAAGGGGGGCCAGGGGGGATTTTGGGATAACTCATTGAAAATCCCCCTAAATTCCCCTTTAGAAAAGGTGGACTTTGATCGCCCTCGGCCTCCATTCACCTCTTGAAAAGGAACGAAATTGCCTTAAGTTAGCGCCTGTGTGCGGCTGGCGGGACTGCTCCAACGGTCTATGACAGACTGTCGTCTCAAGCTCCCCGATCAAATCGTTTCGCACATATCCAAGTATCGGTCACGGCACATGCAACTCGATCCAATCGGGCAACAACCGGGGATATTATCTTTAGGACATTTTTCGCACCGATAGTAATTTACAGGACAGGTCAGTGTATTTGATTTCACAGGCTTTCTGGATTTCTCCTCGTACGTGGATTTCTCATTCATTTTCAATCACCTCGCGGCTATCTGTGCCGATCGTTTCCAGTAATAATGATGCCGATCGTCAGTTAGAAGTTTCGTAATCGTTCGCGAGATAATCAATCCCGCGATCCGCGCGGGATCACCGTCCAGCGAGGCGTGGCTTGTGCCGAAAAGGCGGAACATTGGCCCCTACGGTTCCCTCCGTAAGCGGAAATGACAACAAAACGATATCCTGCACCGCGACACGGATATTACTCCGCTCCGTTACTCGCCCTGCAGGACGCTCTGAAGTTCCTCGATAAACGGGCGCTGGCCCTTCAATATTTTTTCATTTGCGATATCGGGCTCGAACCATTCAGCATGATCGACCTCGGGAAATTCCTGGAAGCGCCCGGAACGAGGAGGCCATTCCATGGAGAAAGTATTGCTGGCAACTTGCCTGGCGTCGCAGTCTCCTTCGAATGCCCAAGCAGACACAACTTTGCCGCCAGGTTGCTTCACGTCCTTGAGTTTCATGAATTCGCCGACCGGCGTAAAGCCTGTTTCCTCGAGAAATTCCCGCTTAGCTGCCTCAAATGGATCTTCACCGGGTTCATATTCGCCTTTGGGAATGGACCAGGCCCCGATATCCTTCTTGGCCCAGAATGGCCCGCCCATGTGGACCAGAAATACCTCCAGATTTCCCTCAATAAGCCTATACATGAGAAGTCCCGCGCTTCTTTTTGCCATCTTGTGACCTCTCCGGGATAGCGTTTCAAAGTACTCTGCCTTATCAAAATATTGTATATGCCCGGGAGACAATGTCACCGTGTGGTCTCATCACGGTGTAGCGCTCGTGAAAATCTCGACTGCCTCTCTTAGAGCCGGCTCAAGATGATCGAAGATAATCTCCGACTGCAAGCCCGTCAAACGATCCTTGCACCACCTCGTTACGGACAGATTCTGATCGATCCGATACAACGCCGTCCATCCCTCATCCGGGGCGGCGGGGTCTAGACTCGAAGCTGCTCTGAGCAGCTTGCTGTCGGGTACTTTATCTTTCCGTAGGCTATTGCGTATCATGCAGATCTCGATTGATGTGTTCACGAAAACCCCCACAGTAACAAAACCGGCTCCGTTCGCGATTCCTATGACAGGACTTCTGCGTTCAGACGTCAAGAGCATGGCATCCAATACAAAGGATTGTCCTTCTTTGACACAACGACCAATTTTTCCCCAAACTTGGAGCCATGAATCACGTAGGATATGTTTCTTATATATTCTATTTCCCCTCCTATTCCTGGGGATCAAGTCATCCGAGCTGATACGCTCGATGCCCAACCGATCGGACAACGAACCGGCAATAGCGGATTTCCCCGATGCCGGGATACCTATCAAAGCGACTGCCAAGGGACCTGGGACCATCATCAAGCCCAATGATTCACCGCGGAGAACGCAGAGACCGCGGTGAATTTTCTTATCTCTGCACTTCAAGTGATGAGGTGGGGCAAATTTACATCCGTGGCGGCCTGTAGGGCAGAGTAGCATTCACTCCGGGACTACCGGTCGCGCCCCTGCTCGGCCGTACTTGCTTATCGAATAGATCCGAGCGCGGGGATGTCGTCACTGGGGCGGGAGAGGGGAACGAGAACTGAAGTCCGAACCTTGCCGAACAATGTGGAACTGAGGTTGTGGAATGCTGTCCCCATAATGGGGCTGATGACACCCTAAATGGGGACAATTCGTCAAATGGTTCTGTCTCTTGAACCCTCGCTTCTTGCCCGACCGCAATCTCGATTCTCGTGAATACTTCGAGTTTTCGAATAAGGAACTGGCGACAATTTCAGATTGTCTTAAATTCCGACAGGCGTTATGCCCACACACATATATATGCTCAAGAGGTTCTCAATGCGTGTAACTGTCCATATTCCCGACAATCTGGAGCCGAGCTTGAAACAAGCAGCCCGTAATGAAGGCATGTCCGTATCTGCTCTTACCGGTCCAATATGACGGCCTTGATTTTTGTAAACATTTCACTATGTGAAAACAGTGTTGTCGAATTTCGCGCCGCGACACATCAATGGCTTATTGCCTACTTTCCCGCCAGAGAAAAATCGCCAGTATTAATGCGATGACGAAGGCAACAAGGCTGGGCCACAAAGGAAGCGCGACTCCGTTCGCTACCACTCTCACGTGAAAAATTACTCTCAAGAGTTGCGCAATAGCGATCAGAAAAAATATGATCGCACCAATAATTGTTGCAGGTCTTGCCTTCCACGGGTTCACAGATAACCCGCTTGTTTGCAGCCAACGACGAAGAGTTGTAGCCATCGAAAAATCTCCTAATTATTTGGTCTGTTACAATGAAATTGGGTACTGGACGCCAATTTGGCAAGAAGCAAAATTGCCACCTATTCTTGACGGTACTTGATCGGACGGGTCAAACGCTGACGCGATGGATGAGTGCCGTTGATCTATTCGGACTCGTTGCTTTGCACGAAACCGACAATCCCTGCGACAAGGATGATTCCGGCCCCTAAGAAGAGTACAACCCATCCCCATCCCATTCGGAGTTGCATGGCCAGGCTCATGCCTTTCGCGATCGCTTGAGTAAATGCATTTCCCCCAGCTTGTTTTAACGCCTGATCCATAAATGGCTTCATAGCAGGCATGGCCAAGGTTAGAGTCTTGAACGCATGAAAGTAATAAAGTAGCATCCCCAGCGAACAAAGGCCGGGGATCCATTGTAACTTTGCATAGTTAATTAAGGGTAAAATTATAGCCACAATTCCGCATGCGGCCAGGATAACAGCCACTCCCGCCTTCGCCTTAACGAAGCTTATTCCGCCAACAGGATGGACCAGAATTGGTGTAAAGAGGCCAATCAATAGAATTATCCCGCCGGCACCTCCCAGGATAAGCGCAAGGCTCACGCTGGATTCTTTCCGCTCCGGAGCATAAGATGAGGCTCCTTGCCCCTCAGCGTTGGAAAAGTGCTGGATTTGTTGGCCAATTGGCATTCCACGCAGATGTTGGTCGTATTCTGTCTGTCTGTCCTCAAATTTGGAGACCACAATACCGCATCTAGGGCACTCTTCAGGAACTTCAGGCTGCGAACCGCCGCAGGCAGGGCATTTCCATGCATCGAAAGGAGCCTGGGTGCGGGGAATAGTGGAATGAGCCTTACTTTCTTCAGCAATTGTGGCGGGTCGTGGCCCGCGGTCGGGTGCAGGGCGCATCGCGCTGGATTGTGGGAGTTCCGATTCGTTTAGGACACTTGCATTTACCAGTTTGTCAAACAAGCTTTGGAGCCCTTTGGGGCTCAGATTGTACTTCTTCATAATGTCTTGGCTGGTCATGCCGCCGCGGATGTCTCTCAACACTTCAGCCGCATTTATCACTATCTTGCCTGCCATAAAGGTTGACATCCTTCCAAGAAAAAGCGTCAGTAGCCAAGATGAGAATAAATCTATAATACTACAACTCGCGGCGCCACGATACACAAAAATTGCAATTCTTGGACCATGAAGTGCACTCACAGGCTTCGTACATTCGCATTTGTTTAAGCACCTTGTTCTCGTGTACGATCTTGGCAATCATAGAGGTCCACAGTAAGCTCCGTTCAACGAATTGCTAGTCGATCCGAGGTTGGATAGCGCTATGAGCCGTAAAGGCAACATCACCACTATGGGTCTTGAGTCCGCCCGCAATCTCCTTCTTGGCCGCGTGGGTGTCGTCGCGTCCTTTACGCCGGTGCGCCATAGCGAGATCTGCCCCTACAGGAAAGCATGAAATAACCCCTGTCGACGCAATGCACCGGCAGGGGTTATTTTTTTTGAAGTGCCCCCCTCGTCCCGGTCAGACCGGAATGAAAGATAGGAGCCAAAGGAGACTGGGCCAAAGATCCGTCAAACTTCAATCTGGATCAATCCGGCAAGCGCCCCTTTGTCGAGATGCAGAATCCTCTTGGATTTTTTGGCTGCACTGGGGTCGTGGGTAACCATAATAACGGTTTTGTGAAAAATGTCGTTAAAACGTCCTAAAAGATCAAGCACTTCCGATGCCGATTTCTTGTCCAGGTCTCCAGTAGGCTCGTCGGCCACAACAATGAGAGGATCGGTGACAAGCGCTCTGGCTATGGCCACTCTCTGTTGCTGACCGCCTGATAATTGCGGCGGGTAGTGATGCACTCTGTCGGCGAGTCCGACTGCATCCAACGCGGCCATCGCGTGGCTCTTGCGACTGCTGCGGCTTAAAGCGGTCAGCAGAAGCGGAAGCTGCACATTTTCAAATGCGGTAAGAACCGGGATCAAATTATAAAATTGAAATATAAATCCAATATGAGAGGCTCTCCAGGCGCTCAACTCCGATTCACCCAATTCCGATATGTCCACTCCCGCGACTTTAAGCATCCCCCGATCGGGTCTGTCTATTCCCGCTATCAAGTTTAGAAGAGTTGTTTTCCCGGATCCTGAAGGGCCCATGAGTGCAAGGAATTCACCGTGCTCCACTCTCAGTGAAATGTTCCTCAGCACGGGAATCTCCTGATCCCCTCGAGTATAGGACTTGCTGAGCGCTTCAATAACGACCAATGGTCGTGATTCCGATTCTCGTCCGCTCATTCTTGTACTTTTACTCGTCTTCCGTCTCCCAAGCTCTCGCCCGGGCTAAGCGCAATCGTATCCCCTTCTTTTAGTCCTGCTAGGATTTCTAGGGTATTGTTCCAGCGTCTGCCCACCTTTACCGGCTGCAGGTGGGCTCTGGAACCATTAATGCGAAACACGACATCCTGATTGCCGACTTTCCTGAGAGCGCACGATGGAATTCCTAAGAACGGCTTGTCTTCACCATTCTTCAACGGTCTAGACAAGAAGGCGACTTTGGCGCTCATTTCCGGGAGGACTCGCGGATCGAGTTCGTTGAACTTGACCTTGGTCAGAACCGTTGCCTTGGACCGATCCGCGGTGGGGACAATCATGTAGACAGTGCCAGGGAAGCGATCGTTAGGAAAAGCATCAAGACTGATCTCAGTCGCTCCTCCAGCCTTAACTTTTTCCAGGCCGGACTCGGCCACGTCCACTTCCACCATAAGTGACTTCATATCAGCCATGGTCGCCACAGCGGCCTTGGCATTGATGGCTGCACCAAATGGGGCCACTACTTCGCCTTCATCCGCATTCTTGGTGAGAATCACTCCGTCGAAAGGAGCCCTAATCAGTGAGTATTCGAGATTCACCTCAGCCTCCTTCACCGCGGCTTTGGCACGCTCGATACCAAATCGGGCCGAAGCAATGGACGCTTTTGCCTTTTTGTACCTGGCTTCCGCGGTGTCAAAGGCCTGGGCCGAAACTGATGCCGATTCCCGGAGAGCCTTTTGACGGTCGTAGTTGAGCGTCGCGTCCTCTAGCTCTGCCTCTGCATTTTCAAGGGCCGCCTGTGCCACTTTGACACTTGCCCGCGACTCCGCAAGTGTCGCCTTGAGATCCTGATTTTCCAGAGTAGCCAATATTTCTCCTTGTTTGACTACCTTACCTTCTTCCACGTAGAGATGCTCCAACCTTCCCGTGGCTTTTGACGAAACAGCGGCTTTACGTTGAGCCACAACATAGCCGCTGGCGTTCAGAGTCGTGAGCGCGCGCGAGGGAAAGATCCGGGTTACTTTTGCCGTTTGCACCTCGACCGGTGGAGTGAGCCGGTCGGACCACGCGAGATAAGCAAAAATGAGAACCATCAGAGCGACCGGAATGACCCACCATGTGGGCAGCCGCGATTTTCTCTTCTTCGACGACCACCTTTCGTCCGGCGCAATTCTGAGCTTTGAGAGATCCTGTTCTTCCATCATATTCGGTGTGGCGCGGTTCAAAGAGACTCCCTCATTGCAATTGGGGTATGCAGGTTTCGGTTCTTGATGTTATATACTGTTCCCGACGAAAAATCGACGTCCCAAGAGATAATCCATAGACACGTTAAGACCGGACTTTGAGAATCAGGGAATCTGAAGGATGCGTATTACTGCTTGTGGCTTATATGCTTCCGTACATAAGGCGAAGCATACTTGGTCGGATGGGTGTTGATAGCAAGGAGGTTAAAGTTGCAAGGCTCATTTCTACTATGGCCAAGAATAATCTGGACTGGTTTTGTTATCGTGGTCATAACCGTGATCATTGCACCTCCTCTGGTTCTCGTAAGTCTGTTTGACAAATCGGGAACCTCCGCGTATCGGATGATGCGTCTTTGGGCCCATTTGCTGTCTCGGTCCATGGGGCTGACTGTCTCCATTTCCGGGGCCGACAAGATCGTGCCGGGCTCCTCATACATAATAACCCCCAATCATCAGGGATACGCGGACGTCTTGGCTCTGGTTGGAATGCTTCCGATACGCTTTCGGTGGGTGGTAAAACGAGAGCTGCTGAAGGTTCCGTTTTTCGGCTGGGCACTGGGTGCAACTGGCGCCATTTCCCTGAACCGGTCGGACAGGAGGCAGGCTGTGAAAAGCCTTAGGGACGGCATGTCAAGTCTACCCGATGGCTGGTCCGTCCTCATTTATCCGGAAGGGACCAGGACCTCGGACGGGAATCTCCAGCCTTTCAAGAAAGGCGCATTCATGATAGCAGTCCAAAGCGGAATGGCTATTCTACCCGTGACATCTAACGGTGCCTTCAAGATTTTGCCAAGAAAGACAATATCATTTCGTCCGGGGCACATAACGCTAACTGTGGGAGATCCCATTGCGACCGAAGGCCTGACTGAAGAGAACGTGCCGGAATTGATGGAAAAGACGCGAACAGCGATGGGCGAGAATCTCGATCCGAATTACGATCCGTTTGGCTAGAAAACGAAGCAGCATCCCGTCTTTTGGCTTGAGGAGGCAGATCGGTCGGCCCCTGCGCTGATGTGGAGCGCACGCGGCGGATGCGTTATCATACCAATGCCCCATCTAACAAGTGACAATCCCGGCGAGGATATGGTGGGGCTGGCATCCTGCCTGCCATTCGTCACCCCGGACTCCGATCCGGGGTCCAGTCGTCATGCCCGCGTACGCGGGCATGACGACAGTCAAGATGCCTGTCCCACTAAAAACACGGTGTCACTTATTTGAAGGCGAATCGGCGTCAGGCGGTCCTGCCAGTTATCAAATCTCTATCAAGTTCCAGCGTGTAGGACAAAATTGTCTTTAAGTCGATTTTTTTGGAAGCGTTCAAGATTTCTATCCCTACTATTCTGTCATGAGCGGTCGTATCCAGATTGACGCCTTCGGCAATTTCTATGACCCCTTCCGGGGGCTCGTCTCCCAGCTTCAAATACAAGGCATCCACTTCATTATCGTAATGCACCCTCATGGTCTTCGTCCTTTCTTCAGAGGATAGCAGGAGAGTTACGATGCCTTCCTTGTAGATCGAGTCCGATCGCCAATTCCCAGCAGGAGCGACTTGACTGAAATGTCCTCGTCCAGTTCTTCCCAATGAAGTCCGGTGCCCCGCCACTGATAATGCAATTAATCCTTTGAGCCTCGGTTGCATCAAGAAGCCGGGGGAAGTACGCCAGGGGGACACCAAGTTGACGACCGTCAGTAAGTTCTATCCACATATTGTCCGCGTCAAACGATACTTTCTTGGCACGTGGCTCAAGTGCTAAAGTGTTCATTCCAATACCTTTCAATGAGTTCCTTATTCTTTTCGGCAACTTGCATAAGTTCGCGGAGTTCCCAAGAATTCATACCGTAAGATTCTGCCAGACTGACCCGTGGTGCAAGCCAGAACTTGTCCGTAGATTCGCCCCGGCGCACATGAATGTGCAATGGTTCAAGTCGTTAGTTCTTAAAGTCGATCCCTAAAGTACCGAGGGTCTCGATGCAAGTGCATCACAGCAAGAATCAAGATGACATCTTCATCTTGCGAATAGACAACGCCATAGGGAAAGCGGCGGATCTGACATCGTCGTATGGCATCTTCAAGAATCGGCCAGGCATTTGGGAAACTGATTACATTCTCAATTGTTCGATGGACTTCAAGGGCAAAATCGGACCCAAGACCTGGCTCACGATCTTCATAGTATTTTATGGCAGCAAAGAATTCTGCCTTGGCTTCAGGGTGAAAAGCATACTTCACCTGGCAAACCGCTCAAGGACTTCAGAGAATACCTCATCGCCGGGAATTGGTTTCACTTTTCCGGAACGAAGCTCCTGAAGGCGTCTCTTTGCCACTTCCGCCCATTTTGCATCAATGGTCGTGTCCGGCGCATTGAGGCTACGCAAGAGTGAATCAGCTATAAGCGCCCTTTCCTCAACAGGAAGAGAAAGGGCCTGTTCAATAAGCTCTCTGGTCGTCATTATGACGTCACCCCACAATGTCCGGATCTCCGAGGCTGCATGGCTGTATCGGCTCGAGTCGCGGTTCAGTCCTCCGGGGTTATGTCCTCCAGCGGTTCCCGGCCGTGTTTCCTGACAAAACTTTCGACCGCCTTTTGGTATGCAGATTTAGGAGACGCGGAATTCTTTTCCGATGCCAGTTCGTCTTCCAGGGCAAGCTTCGCTTTGGCCAGGCGAAGCGCATCTCCGTCTCTTGCCGTCTGATCGACCCATTCCAGGGCATTCAGAACTTCGGATTTGTTCATCACGAGGCCTCCGTTTTGAAGTTTTCAGCACTTTTCCTAAGATAGTTTAGACACTGGACGGCATCAAGTCCATGATTATTTCGAGAAGCCCTCGGAGGCTTGGTCGCCTACTCTTCGTTCAGAGCCCCGAGCCCTGAACCGCCGGCCAATTTGTACGTAGGATACAAAGATGATACAACGCTCGCCACAGCGGTGAGGACAGCGGTCTTGACAAAAACCCACGGGTTAATGAAAACATCCACAGACCAACCGAAAGACCGATAGTTGATAGCGTAGATCAGTATATACGTAAGGATTAGCCCGCAGACGACTGAAATACAAAACGCGGCCAATCCCATTATCCAGGCTTGATGCAAATTCATTTTGCCCAGCTCTTTTGGCGTGAGGCCCAGATATCCCAGGACGGTCATCTCTCTGGCCCTTTCCATGAGAATCACCACCAGTGCCGTGGCCACTCCAAGCAGTGCCACGAGGAGAGAAACCCCCTTCAATGTGGCGGTGGTGGCAAATGTCTTGTCAAATATGTTTAGAATGTTTTCCTTCATTTTCTTGTTGGAAACGATGGTGCGATCCAGACCAGGAAACTGCGCCACTATCGAACGACGGACCGAATTCGCTGGAATGCCCGGCTTAAGAAAAAGGGCCACGGACTGAACGCGGCGATCTTTCCAAATGCGTTCGTACACGCGACGGTCTATGTGCATGGTACCCTGGTCTGACGAATAGTCTCTAACAATTGACACGATCGGAAACCTCGATTTGCCCTCGGGCGTGGTTAATTGAATGCTCTGCCCCACATTCAATCCAAAACGGTAACTCAAAGATTCCGAGATAAAAACTCCGCCGGCCTTTAGGGCATCCCAGGCTCCTTTCCCGCCTCTCAGGAAATGGAAACGGGAATGGTGCTCCAGAACCGAGCCGTCCACCACCCTCAGCTTCACTGGCTTCCCACGCAGGTAGATATCGTATGTGGAATAACGCTCCACAGCTTGCACGCGTGGGTCTGCAATCAATGCTCGGATCAAGGCTTCAGGCAGCGGATGATCCCATTTCGTCGTGGCCGGCGAGATGTACAGATCTCCCTCGAGTGACCCGTCCAACCACTGACTCACCGAATTTCTGAAGCTTGAGATCATCATGTCCACACCTATTGTCATTGAAAGCGCCACGGCAAGCGCGGCCACAGCGATGCTGGTGCGGCTCAACGATGCTCGGATAGTACGCGTGGCCAGGAAGCCCCCGAGTGACCCGAACAGCCGCTTCAATACCATTCCGCCGTAGTGAGTGAAAACGGATAGAATCGACGGTGTGAACAGCGCAAAAGCCAAAGTCATACCAAAGGCGGAAGCGAACCCCCAGAAAATCGAAAAACGGGAAGCCCAAGCCGCTGCAATGGATATTGCGAAACAGGCAAAGCCGGCAACAAGCAGCAGGCCCTTGAGGTTATGTGCGCGATCTTCAATGGATTGCCGTTTCATCCCGAGGATAGGAGGAGTCAGCGCAATTTCCAGCGCCGGCAAGCCGGTCCCCAAAAAAGTAGCCAATAAGCCTACTCCTAATCCGCTCAATGCAACCGGCACTGTTAGATGGACAGCTTCCACCTTCAAATAGAAATAGAGGTCGCTGATGGTGGACGAGACCTTGTCGATGCTTAACCAAGCAACCAAGTAACCGAATATAATACCTATTAAGCTCCCGGCAATCCCGAATAGTAGAGATTCCGAAAGGAACGCGGCTACCAGCCCGTTACGGTCCGAGCCGAGAGTCAACAATAAGGACATGTCCTCCCGCCGAGATAAAACGGAAAACATCGAGAAATTGTAAATGAGAAAAACTCCTACGAAGAGGGCCAATAGGCTCATAGCGGCCAGGTTCAATTGGAAAGAATAAAGCATGGCCTTCAGGGTGGACTTTCGCGAATTAGCGTCGGTCAACCTGAGTGTTTTCGGCAAACTCCGGACGAGATCGTGAACATTCGCCTGTGAAATGATTTCAATGCGATCCAGATAGCCTTGTCGGCCAAAGACCTCCTGTGCCGAAGAAATGTCCATCGCCGCTATGTTCTCATCAAGCCCCTTTTCCGCACGAACGGGAATTTTTCCCAGTATGGCTACCTTTTTCTCGATGCCCGCAGTGAGAACGGTTATGGTGTCAGCTACCCTGAGCCCATGCTTCAGCATCAAATTTTGTGATAGATATACGGTTGGCAATTCACCCGCCACAAACTTGGCTATCTGGGCCATGTTCCAGTGACCCGGTGTCAACTTTCTGAACTCTGCGTCCAGAAACGGGTCTATCCCCACAAACCGAATAGGCTCATCTCCTGTTTCCAGCGTGACCGCCATCACCTCGATCACAGGAGCCGCGGATCGAATCAAGTGGTTCTTCCAGACCGAGGCAAAAAGGTTCTCGTCGATATGTCCGTACTTGGAAACAAGCGAATAAGTGGCCTTCCCTGAAAGTACGTCCACCGATCGTGCGAAAGATGCCAGCGCAGAATCATTGATCAGTTCCACGGCCACTACGATCCCGACCCCAAGTGCTATTCCCAGGAGGCAGAGGAGTGACAGCAGGGAATGACGGCGATAATATCGGAGATTGAATTTAAACAGGGTGGTAATATTCATCTGAGGGGGGATCAAGTTTTTGAAGCATTAGTTGTAAGGCCGGCTTCTTCCACCAGTTTTCCCGATCTCATCCGGAATTTCCTATCCGCCAACCAGAGCGCTTCGGAACTATGCGTGACCATTATCAGCGTGGCATTTCTTCTGCGGCAAATTTCGTCGATAAGCTCCAGGATGCAGTTGCCGGTTTCAAGATCCAAGTTGCCCGTAGGCTCGTCCGCTAAGATCAGACGAGGCTCTTTGACAAGGGCTCTGGCAATAGCGACTCGTTGCTGCTCCCCTCCGGAGAGTTGCTCGGGGAATTTCTTCCATTGTCCTTCGAGTCCGACTGCATCGAGGATCTCTCTGGCCCTGCTTTCCTCGGAAATGCCGAGCAGATCCAGGGGGAGCATAAGGTTCTCTCCTACAGTCAGTGTTGAAAAGAGGTTGAAAGATTGAAAAATGAAGCCCACTTCCTGTCTGCGATATTGTGCCAATTTTCCGGCAGACAGAGACGTAAGATCAACCTCTCCAAATAGGACCCGGCCGCTGGTGGGAACGTCCACTCCGCCGATCAGATTTAGGAAGGTGCTCTTTCCCGACCCACTTCTCCCAAGCACGACAATTCGCTCGCCCTGGCAAATTTCCAGGTCCACTTCCCTGAGCGGGAAAATTTTCGCCGACCAACCACTCTGATAATATTTGCTAACGTTCTCGAAGCGAATTAAAGATGCCATTCCAACGTTTCCAGGGGCTTTGGGTGGATATTGGCGACAGACGTATGTGGCAGGATAGAAAACAGCCTCAGGGACCTATTCAAACTAAGAATTCCGCAAACGGGCCCCATGACCTGCGAAGCTCTATCGAACACTCTTCTTTTTAGGATCTATTTTCCCGGAAACAGGTTCTCCATAAATTCGCTTAAGGCGTTTCTGGAAGTACACGCTGCGTTTCTTCCTGAACACCATATAGTCATTCTTGTCCGGAAGGCTGGCGTCGTTGAACCTCATCCACAAGCGCGTCAAGTTTACCTGTTCAAGGACCCAACCAAGGCTGATGCAAACAAGCTCTCCTTCCGACAACTTACCCATCTCATTATCCAAGCCCTCCGGGGTCGGCTCGACTTGCCTGTAAATTGCATCCCTGAACCTCCAATCGGGAATCAGCTCCATCGGATGCTTTTGCTTTTTGTCCGCGAGTTCCTTTGCAGCCACGATGACTCTGTAGAAATCACGCTTCATCAGTGGGATGCCGTAAGAGATTATCTTATTCGCAGTGGGGCGGAGCCCGAGTATTTTTTTCTTCTCGGATGAAGAAAACAGCATTGTATAAGGAAAAGAATTTATGTTTTTCTGCGCGGCCTGAAGTTTGTGGACCTGATCTTCCAGGAAAAGCAAGTTCTTCAGAGGGCCCCTTTCAGCTTGCTTGATAAAGAATATCAGGGTCGGATGGCTGCTCAAGATGGGTTTTGTCACGTACCCGTTGACTTCTCGCAATTCATACTTGAGGAATCCCTCGATAATAACTCTGTTGTTCTCTTGAACAATCGCGCGCGCTATTTCAGCGTCTGAAAGCTGTTTTGCATCACAGGACATAGGAAGCATGACGACAAATGAGCACACCACCGCTGTTGTGACCCAACATTGTTTTATGATGTACGAGTCGAAGGCCATCAGACAGTTCCTTTCGTAAAGTGCGCCGCGTAAGGAATTGGATTTGTGTCTAGAGCCGACGGCATCACCGCGCGATCCCAATTGGGTTCGCTATTCCCGTTCAGACGATCTTGCTTTCGAGCCAGCCCGTAAATTCGCCGATCCCCTCGCCTGTCTTTGCGGATAGGGGAAAGATTTGGATCGCGGGATTCATTGCCAAAACTGTCTTGCGTAATTCCTCCATGTTGAAATCGGTGTGGGGCAATAAGTCTATTTTGTTTAGAATCAGAGCATTGGACTCCGTGAACATCAGGGGATACTTCAGCGGCTTGTCATGTCCTTCCGGAATGGAGAGGATCATAACCTTGACATTTTCCCCGAGTTGGAACTCCGCCGGGCAAACCAAGTTACCGACATTCTCTATGATAAGCAATTGCTTGCCGTCCAGTCCAAGGCTCTCCGCAGCGGAGAGAATCATATTCGCGTCAAGGTGACAGGCGCCTCTAGTGTTAATCTGTACCACGTCCACGTTGGTCTTCTGGATCTTCCGTGCATCAACATCCGATGCTATATCGCCTTCGATTACGCCGATCCGGTGTTTGCCCGACAGCGCCTCGATAATTCTAAGAATTACAGAGGTCTTGCCGGCGCCGGGGGACGACATGAGGTTCATGACGAAAACCCGTGCGGCCTCGAAGCGGCCCCGAAGGTTCTCGGCAAGCACGTCGTTTGCATTCAGGATGTCTTCATTAACGTTAAGTGTTTTCAGTGCCATTATTGTCTCCCTTTGGAATTGCAACTTCGTTTCTTGATTCGAGCGATCTCACGGACCGCTGCCAGCGTGTCCTTGTGCCTTACATATTCGAGGTATGCGCATTCTTCCGGCAACCAATGCAACTTCCTCACCAGATGCTCGGTAAGGGTGATGCAGTCCGGCTCCACCTCGCCGCGTTTGTCGTAAACCTTGCACAAGTTGGTTTCAGTGTCCAGATGGGCACAAGGTTCGTTTGTATAATGAATCATCCCGCCGCCTAGATCCACTTTCTCGTAGCAGCATCTCCCGCATCTTTTGCAAATAGCTTCCCACTGGTCTCGGTTCATTCCTCCAATTCCTTGTAATCGTCCCGTACTCCAGCCTCATCAATTAGCACAAAATGAGGCCGAGAAAAAGGTAGCTACCATTCGAGCACCGCGTGACGCACGAGATGTATTGTTTATTCATTTTCCAAACTCATCAACAATGCTCTTGATCTGCCTTCAAAGGCGGGAGGTCTCGTTCGACAATATCCCAAATACGTTCCAGCTCAATTCCCAGATAATCGTGGACGACAACATTACGGAAGGCACTGATCTCCCACCACGGCACTTCAGGATACTTGAGCTTCGTCTCGGTTGAAATTCTTTGGATTGATTCGGAAAGCATGTGGAGATTCCGCAAGACGGCATCCTGCGTTTTGCGATCAGCCAAGAATGGATCCTTGCCGTCACTGGTGAACTGCAAGATGTGACCGATGCTGTCCAGGATATGTACGAGATAAAGCCGATCATCTTTCATAGGGGAACCGCCTCTTGCAATACTTGGTCCCGAATATATGAATGCAACGCCCCGACGGTGACGACATGGACCGGTCTCCCCAATAATTCTTCCAGATCGGCTATAAGCCCTCCTGGGAACCAGGGGGAAAGATTTTCACCAACTTCAACAAGTATATCGATATCGCTCGATTCACCTGCTTCGCCACGGGCTACGGAGCCGAACAGTCGAATATTCTTGGCCCCATGCCGGTGAGTGATTTTCAGTATTTCTTCTCTCTTGCCCGAACAGAAAGGTGATACCTTCCCGGAGCTGTCCCCCAGGCGGAACATCGTGGTTATCGCGGATGAGGCCCACAGGAGTCAATACGACTTCATAGATGGATTTGCCCGTCACATGCGGGACGCTCTACCGAATGCCTCGTTCATCGGCTTCACGGGCACGCCCATTGAATTGACTGATAAGAACACTCGTGCCGTATTCGGGGATTATATCAGCATCTACGACATACAGAGGGCAGTCGAAGACGGCGCAACTGTGCCCATTTACTACGAGAGCCGCCTTGCCAAACTCGAATTGGATGAAGTGGAGAAGCCGCATCTGGACGAGGAGTTCGAGGAGATCACCGAAGGCAACGAGCAAGAGCACAAAGAGAAACTCAAGACAAAGTGGGCTGCTCTTGAGGCTGTTGTCGGATCTGAAAAGCGCATCCGACTCATTGCGCAGGATTTAGTGAACCATTTCGAGAGGCGACTGGAAGGTATGGACGGCAAGGCCATGATTGTCTGCATGAGCCGGTAAGCATTCACTTACGTGGGGGAAGAGGCATTCTGAGCCTCGAAGAGGCGTGCTAAGGATAGCCACGGGTGCAACCCGTGGAACACGAATTCTCCTAGAATTCTGAATGATCGATCCTGAAACGGTCGCTCGCCTGCAACACTTACAGACAGCATTTGGGCGACCCTTCCAGGGTCCTGGTCTGTTATTGTTCCCTTTTCCGTGGGTTTCACCCACGGCTACTTTTGGGTCGCCCCTTTCGGGGCACTGACATCACGCCCCGCGTAACTGAATGCTTACATGAGCCGCCGCATCTGTGTTGACTTTTACAAGGCATTGACCGCTTTGCGTCCTGATTGGCACAACGAGGAGGACAAGAAAGGGGCCCAAAAGGTTGTGATGACCGGTTCCGCTTCCGACCCGTTGGATTGGCAGCAGCATATCCGCAACAAATCTCGTAGGGAAGCTCTCGCTGAACGTTTCAAAGATCCGGCAGACCCTATGAAGCTCGTGATTGTAAGAGACATGTGGCTCACTGGCTTTGATGCCCCGTGCCTGCACACGATGTATGTGGACAAGCCCATGCGAGGCCATGGACTTATGCAGGCTATTGCCAGAGTCAATCGAGTGTTCCGAGACAAACCGGGCGGATTGGTGGTGGACTATTTGGGGCTGGCCGACAATCTTCGCAAAGCTCTAGCCACGTATACCGAGAGCGGTGGCACAGGCAAAACCGCCATCAACCAGGAAGACGCAGTCGCTTTCATGCTCGAAAAATACGAGCAATGTTGCGATTTGTTCCACGGCTTTGACTGGTCGGCTTGGACATCGAGATCTCCAGCACAACGACTGGGCCTTCTGCCCACTGCCCAGGAACACGTCCTGTCTCAGCAAGATGGCAAGAACAGACTGCTCAAAGCCGTAGCGGAATTGTCACAATCTTTTGCCCTTGCGGTCCCCCACCTGAAGGCACTGGAGGTTCGCGACGACGTTGCCTTTTTCCAGGCAGTTCGAGTAGCACTTGCCAAATCAGGTGCTCCGAGCCCCAAGCCCGAACAAGACCTTGAGCACGCTATACGGCAGTTGATTTCTAAAGCGGTCGCTTCGGATCAAGTCTTAGACATATTCGCTGCTGCCGAGCTAAAGAAGCCGGACATTTCTATCCTCTCTGATGAATTCTTGGCGGAAGTAAAGGGAATGCCGCAGAGGAATCTGGCAGTCGAACTCCTGCGTAAACTCTTAAATAATGAAATTAAGACACGGTCGCGGAAGAACTTGGTTCAGTCGCGCTCTTTTGCCGAAATGCTGGAAAAGGCAATCAAAGCGTACCAGAATCGGGCAATAGAGACCGCTCAGGTGATCGAAGAGCTTATTGCCCTAGCGAAGCACATGCGTGAGGCAGACCGCAGGGGCGAAGACCTCGGACTGAGTGAAGAAGAAGTGGCATTCTATGACGCCCTGGAGACCAATGGTAGCGCCGTGCAGGTTCTTGGGGATGAAACACTCAAGAAAATAGCTCGGGAACTCGTAGACACCGTCCGAAAAAACGTCACCATCGACTGGACACTCAAGGAAAGTGTAAGAGCGAAACTACGTGTCCTGGTCAAACGTATTCTCCGTAAGCATGGGTACCCGCCTGACAAGCAGGAGAAGGCTACACAGACTGTCCTGGAACAGGCGGAACAATTTTCGGAGGGGTGGGCGGTCGGATGATTCATGCCAACGCGCTGTCAAACATCGGATCCTGCAGCAAGGGGATTGATGGCCATTTGGGCAGGTCTCCTAAGCGCGGTTGGGCTGTGCCGTTCGTAGTGTAGAGATCTACCACAGACATCATGACAGTTGTGATAAAATATTGCTTGCCCGAAATCGCGTTGGTATGAGATCCCTTGCGGAGACAGGCGTAAATCGAGCGACGATTCGTCTTGGACTGCCTCATCCGCAAAGGCTGGTCCGGTTGGGGGTGCTGGACCGCTGAAGCGATCCCCCCTTCTCTTGCGCCCCCCCCTTTGATTTTTCAGATGGACTTGAAATCGGAGGACAGCCGATTGCACCCGGTTTACGGAGCCTTGGACACCTTGTTAGATCGAATGCAACGGGTGCATACTTTGATCCTTTTGACCTGGCCGGATGATTCCATGACCCTGACCTTCTGAAGGTTTGGGAAAGATATCTTCTTGGTGCGGTTGTGAGCGTGGCTGACGTTGTATCCTCTCAACGGCCGCTTGCCGCATATTTCACAAACTCTTGACATGAACCAGTCTCCTTGTCACGCCTCTTGGAGGTGAGGTCAATAATCTTTTATCTTACTTCGAAGCTTCGACAAAAGCCATCCTTAATTGAAACAAAGTCTCCGTAAGTATCTTTTTCTCCTGATCCGTGAGGTTGCCGCGAGTCTTTTCTTCAAGCATCGCCACGATGTCAATGGTCTGCCTGGCGCCGGGCAGATCTTTCTGTGGTTCCTCAGATTCAGACACTTTGATGAACCCAAGTTGAAAAAGGGCTGTGTTGGCAAGGCTCAAAACAAAAGTTGAAAAATCGAGCGGCCTCGGAGCTTCAGCCTTCTCCCCCCCGGTTCGTGGTTGCTCCTCCGGGGGAGGTTCCCGACGCGTCTCTTGCTGCAGAGGCTCCTTTTCAACGCCCCCAGGTTCTTCTTTTGCCAACCCTTCGGTGGTAAACCGCCTTTTATCGGTCACTTTGAATTCGCCAGGTCGTTCAGACTCTTCCATACTGCTACTCCATGCTCCACCGCGTCTCAAAGGTCACAGACCCTGCCGGGGATTGATCGGATTACGTCGCTCGAACTCGGCCAAAAGATCTCGGGAGACGGAATCTACACGATGAGGAACTGCCACCTGGGTCGTTACGTACAGATCACCCCGCGCATCGCCTTTCAGGGACGGGAACCCTTTTCCCTTAAAACGAAAATTAGTGCCGGACTGGGTCCCCGCGGGGATTTTCAGAATCAATCGTCCGTCAGGCCCCGGAATTTCCACCTTCGTTCCAAGGATCGCTTCGCCGATCGTTATCGGAATCACGAGAAAAATGTGATCGCCATCCCTTCGGAAAAACCTATGAGGGCTTACAATTATGTCCAAGAATAGGTCGCCCGGAGGACCGCCGTACCTGCCCGGGGCTCCTTGACCGGGTACTCGAATTCTAGAGCCTGTATCAACTCCGCCGGGGATGTGAACATTGATTCTACGTTCCAGGACCCGGACTACGGCCGAAGTCCCGTGATAGGCCTCATTGAAGTCAATGGCCAGTTCGTACTCCAGGTCATCCCCTCGCGCCGGCCGGCGACTCCGAAACGACGAATCGGAATTCGCCCCAAAAAATTCGGAGAAAACATCATCAAACATGCCGCGTTTTGAAGTTCCGCCGAAGCTGCGAAAATCAAAACCGAATCCCGGACGTCCGAATCCGGTTTGGCCGAACGGGCTGCGGCCGCCGGACGAACTGTATCCCCTAGCCGTCGCCTCCAGGCCCTCATGGCCGAACATGTCATAGTTTCGGCGCTTCTCATTGTCGGCGAGGATCTCGTATGCCTCTGCCAACTCCTTGAATTGGACTTCAGACGCTTTGCTGTTATTATTTAAATCCGGATGATGACGCCTCGCCAGTTTCCGATAAGCTCGCTTGATTTCCTTATCGGAAGCGGACCGGCTCACCCCCAGTACCTTGTATGGGTCTCGTTTCAGCATCTCAGTTCTGTGCAGCGGCAACCTGTTGCGGTCCTCAGAAAACTCATAACGCATCTTCTTTCGCGGATTTCGCAGGCGCTTCCTGTATGCACAGGTTCAACGCGCTTCCGAGGATTGTTCGGAACATGAAGCCCACGGGCCTTCCTTATGGCCGGT
Organism: uncultured delta proteobacterium; assembly: GCA_963789265.1. GTDB lineage: Bacteria > Desulfobacterota > Desulfomonilia > Desulfomonilales > Desulfomonilaceae > CAWBBA01. The sequence goes on from CAWBKB010000004.1 coordinate 65,620, forward strand.
AGCGTATATTCAAAAAAGGATTCAATTATGGGAGGCGAATCCCCGAGCCACATCAGCGAAGATAGACAACTTCGACGCTTCGCTCGCGGTCGTCCTCAGATCTCGGTAGAAAAATCTCAAGAACACCGTCCACGTATCTGGCTTCGGCCTTGTCCACGTCTACTCTGCCGGGGAGAACGAAACCACGCTCGAACGAGCCGTGCACTCGCTCTATACTCCTATATGCAGCGATATGCGGCTCCGATTCAAGCGGCCGTTCGCCGGATAATATCAAGCGATTTCCTCGCACTTCAATGTTAATGTTCTCGCGTCCCACCCCCGGGAGCTCAGCTCTGAACAAATAACCGTCCGGCGTTTCAAGAATGTCCACCGTCGGACACCAACAAGCCGTCCGTTTACATGTTCCTTCTTCCCCGAATGCATCAAACAGCCGACTCATCTTCTCTTGAAAATTCAGTAGATCTCTGAGAGGATCCCAACGATTCAGTGTCATGCTGTCAACTCCGGATGAAAAAAGGCAAGTTTTCTGCTCTGATATTAATATTCCTTGTGCTGACATTAAGACTTTTTGCTCTCCTAGTCAAGGCCAAACAAGAAGAGCATCTGTGGCAGGGGGAGGCTACGGCTTAGGCGACGCGGCCATATAACCTTCTCTCCTCAGCTTGTTAACCAGCACCCAACCTTTGCCTTTTGGTGCAGCAATTGTATGCGTCAGGCTCTTGCCGTTTGAGGTTGCCGGAAATACCGGGGCTGCCGCTTTGATTTTCGGATTTAACTCCAGGATTTCTCTGGGCGGAACTCCCGTTATGCGAGCAATTTCGGCTATTGAAAGATCCTTGTTAAGGATCAAACCAGTAACCTGGTCGAACGTAAAGGCGGGCGAATCCCTAAACTTCAGACCATAGGTCTCTCGGTGGGTATTGATGATCCACAAGGCAATCCACCTGACGATCAAATCTTCGGCGTTGTTAGGGAGCGGCAAGTCCCAATATTGACTGGTATTCCAGTGTTGCTGCAGATCCTGAATCGTTTTCGTGGAGGTAACATAGGCCGCCGCAGCCATAAGCCAGCTTGCCCCCCCTAGCTGTCCTCGAACTTCCTTGAGCCGCGCGGCAAAACACCGCGTGGAAAGTTCAAGGTCCGTCCGATCGTCATGCCACGAGTCTTCCGACATGACGACGCCGTCAGAAACTGTGCAAGGCTTCTCCAGTGCCCACCAGCCCACAACAGGCCCCTTCTGTGGGGGCTTCAGCGCCAGGGCCGACAGAAACAGGGGCAAACAGGACAAATTCGTCCGGGACTCCCTCTTTTCGGAGGAGTTCCTCAAAGATCCATGCATATCGGCTTCTTTCTGTGAGCCAATCAGTACAGAACACTTCTGGCATCGAGCAACAGGAAATTGATCTGATATAGTATGCGAGATCGTACGTCCCGCCGTTGAACCGGGATCAGAGCGCCCGCAAAGCGGAAGGGTTTGTTCCCAAGCGATGCGGGAAGAGAGTACCTGGAACAGTTGGGGCGTGCCCCCTTTGTCGGCCCGGCCGCTTTCGTGGATGCCGGGAAAAGTCCGAAGAGCACGATGAAACCGGCAACCAGGATCGCTTCCACGAGGGCCGATTTCACCACCGCGGTTAGATCCGGAAGCAGTTGAAGGTTATTTCTTTTCAACCTTTATTTCTTGCTCCAATTTTTGAAGCTTCTCCTTCACTACGAGGTTGTCCGGATTGGCCTGGAGCGACTTTTGATAAGCTTCCAAGGCATCTTGTTTTCTGTTCTTGGCGAGCAGAATGTCCCCGAGATGTTCGGCCACAATAGGATCTGATTTGACTTTCTCTGTCGCCTTCTCCAGTCGCTCAAGCGCCTCGTCTGTCTTACCGGTCTTGAATAAGACCCATCCTAAAGAATCCATGATATAGCCATCGTCCGGCTTCAATGACGACGCCTTGCGGACAAGCTTCTCTGCCCTTTTCAGGTCTTTGCCAGCCGCTGCCAATGTGTAGCCGATAAAGTTGAGAGCGCTTGCGTCATCAGGATTTTCGGTAAGTATCTTCTCCATCTCGGCCATAGCTTGGCTGCGTCGGCCACTCTTTTCCAGAACATTCCCTAGAGAGTAGCGGATCTTGATGTTCTTCGGCTCTATCTCCAATGCCTTTTTGTAGACTTTGGCAGCCTCGTCGTACCTGTTTAGCTCTTCGAGAATCGAGCCCTTAATGTGAAAGAAGTCTGTCTCCTTAGTATCCGGGTCGATCGCCTCATCTATATATTTGAGGGCTTTGCCAAAATCTTTGACTTTCAGAAACATTAGCGACAGCATGATCCTGGAATTGAGATATGTCGGTTGCCCTCTGCGAATCTGAACAAACTCCTTCTCGGCTTCGCCTAATTTTCCCTGTTCTTTAAGGATTCTCCCCAGGTGGAATCTAGCCTGGTCCCAACCGGGCTGGGTTTGAAGGACCTGATCGAGCAATTCTTTCGCTTTGTCAAAGCGTTTTTGCTCCGCAAGGATCAACGCCATTTTTATCTGAATCCCGAGATTAGAAGGCGCCAGCTTGGAAAGATCCTCAAACACCTTGTACGATTCCGAGAACTTCTTCTCACTGGCCAGGACCTGGCCCAGGCTCAGCCGAGCGTTGATATTAAAGGAATCCAGCTTCACAGCTTCTCTGAATTGCTCTTCAGCCTCGGGATACTTTTTCTGAAGGTAATAGATTCCTCCCAACTCTACATGGGCCTGGGCAGAGGTATCCGTTCCCTTCTCGACCAATTTCTTGAAAATCTCCTCTGCCTTGTCATACCTCTTGTCCTCTGCGTAGACCTTGCCTAGATAGAAATACCCTTCCTTTTCATCCGGAAACTGTTTGATCATCTTCGAGAAGGTCTTCTCAGCGTCCGGGAACAACTTCTGTGAGGCTTGGAGAGACCCTATAAAGACATAGAGATCCCGTTCGTCAGGCTTGAGTTCCAAAGCCCTATTGTACGCTTCGATAGCCCTGGTTCGGTCGCCGGTGACGGTGTAGATCTTGCCCAACAAGGTGTATGCCTCGACGTATTTCGGATCCAACATCGTGGCATTTCGAGCCATCAGCAACGCCTCAGCCACTTTCCTGTTTCGAGCCAGCAGGTTGGCAACACGTGTGTTGAGATATGCCGACGTAGGGTCAAGCTTAAGAGCCTTGCGGAAGTACTCAATAACTGCTTCAGTTTGACCTTGGGCTTCCGCCTGCTCCCCCATAAGGAAGTACAAACCGGGGTCCTTCTCAAGATCGGGCAGGTCTAAAGCCTTCGGATCACCTGAGTGGAGTCTGGTGGCTGAGAATGACTGGCCCGCAAACAGAACCAACATTGCGACAAGCATTGCTAAAAAGGCGCGTGTCGGTGCAATTTTTTTCATGATATGTCTTGCCTCGTGCCGGATCGACGCGTGTCACCCATTTCCCGGCTTTGAAGATTTCAGTTTGTTGATAATATCAGTGTAGGGGGGATGACCGAAAACAGCGCTTCCCGCCACGAATACGTCGGCCCCATGCCGAGCCAAATCCGGTGCCGTCTCGGGGCTCACGCCTCCGTCAACCTCGAGAAGGATTTCTTGTCCCGAACGATCAATCATCTGTCTGATCGCCATCACCTTGGGAAGCATGGCGGGAATGAACGACTGGCCTCCGAATCCCGGGTTCACCGTCATGACCATGATCACGTCGAGTTCCTCCATGACCCACTCCACAGCGCCTAGCCCCGTTGAAGGATTAAGCGCGGCGCCCGCTTTCACGCCCAATTCCCTAATCCTTCGGAGCGTGCGATGCAGATGCCGGGCCGCCTCCGGGTGGACAGTAATTATGTCCGCGCCGGCGGCATGAAAATCTTCCAGGTAGCGGTCAGGGTCTGAGATCATCAGGTGAACATCTAGAGGAAGGTCTGCAACCCTTTTTGCGGCCTTCACGATCAAAGGGCCTATGGTGATATTGGGCACGAAATGGCCGTCCATCACATCCAGGTGTATCCAGTCCGCGCCGGCTTCCTGCACTGCTCGAATCTCATCTCCAAGCCGAGTAAAGTCCGCGGAAAGTATGGAAGGAGAAACCAAAATGCTTTTGCTTATTCCCACAGAACCTCTCTTTTCATGTCAATACTCGTCAAACGCAATCGACTAACCAAGTCTACGTAGAGCCCGGTACGACTGCTCATATCAAAGTTCAACACCTTGCAGCCGATACCCGCATTTGGGACAAAGCCCCTCTTTCAAAGTCTTTTTTTGTATCTTATATCCCGCTCGATCAATCAAAAGCTGAGAGCAGTCGGGACAGTATGTTTTTTCGCCGGGATCCCAGGGGACATTACCTGTATAAACATATTTCAGCCCCTCATCAAGTCCGGCCCGCCTCACTCGACGAAGAACTTCGACATCTGTGGGGGGTAACGTTTGTTCTTTGTACTGTGGGTAATACCGGCTGACATGCCAAGGGGTTTCCGCGCCGAGATCGGTCCGGATGAACCGAGCCAACTCCCGCACCTCGGTGGGATCGTCGTTCAGTGTTGGGATGAGAAGGGTTGTCACCTCCAGCCATATACCAAGTTCTTTCATGTATCGCAGCGTATCCATTACGCCTTCTCGCCTGGCTTTGCAATAATGTAGATAAAAGCGGTCGTTGAAAGCCTTTAAATCGACGTTGGCCGCGTCAATAAGACCTTTTGAATGGTCGAGCATGTCCCGGGTCATGTAGCCATTAGTAACAAATACATTGAGAATTCCAGCCCTTCTTGCTTCAATCATCGTATCGTGAGCCAGTTCGTAGTATATGGTCGGCTCAGTATATGTATAAGCGATGCTTCGGCATTCGTTCGCGAGGGCCATGGATACTATATCGGCCGGAGAATAGGCCTCCCCGATTATACGCCCCCTGTCCCGTGGCATCTGAGAGATTGAAAAATTCTGACAGAATGAGCAGAAAAAGTTGCAACCCACTGTTGCGATTGAGAAGGATTTGCTCCCGGGAGCAAAGTGGAAAAGCGGTTTCTTTTCGATCGGGTCCACGTTCGTGGAGATAACCTTGTCGTAGACAAGCGTGTAAAGCATTCCATCCGTATTCAAACGAACACCGCAAATCCCCTTCTTTCCTTGATCGATCTTACAACCATGACGGCAAAGCCGGCATTTGACGACACTATTTTCCAGTCGGTCGTACAAAACCGCTTCTTTCATCTCCCGGGCTCCTTGAGGGACGCGAACAGCATGGCATTGAGGCCGTCAAAACTCCCGTTGGACATTATCAAAACCACGTCCCCTGACCGAAGCTCGTTCAAAAGAAATCCGAGAATATCGTCTGTACCGTCGAATGCTCGGGAAACTTTCCCCAGGTGCCTCAAATCCAGAGCCAACCGCTCGGAACTGAATCGCTCCGCCGGAGGAATTCCGACCACATTGCCAGGCTCCTTGAGAACGATCAGATCCGCGCAAAGAAAAGCATCCACGTACAATTCTTGAAATACCGCCCGCTTGCTCGAATTGGTGCGTGGCTCGAATACTGCTACCAGCCGCCTATTCGGATAGCGGGAACGAATACCCTCACATGTGACTTTGACCGCAGTCGGATGATGGGCGAAATCATCAATTAATAGTATCCCCGACTTTTCTCCCCAGATTTCCTGTCTACGCTTTACGCCTTTGAAGGAGCCCAACGCGTCCATGGCCCGTTGAGGATCTACGCCCACATTCGCAGTAGCTGCAATAGCTGCGACTGCATTTATCACATTATGAAAGCCGAACACCGGCAATGTTCCCGCAGCCGCCATCCTGTCGTCCTTCGTGATCACCGCTACTATACCTTCGGGACGATCGTGAAATTCGGCAACGCGCCACCTCACGGTGGATTCAAACCCGAATGTCTCAACCGATCGGTTGCCTTCTCTTATTATCTCCCGAACCGCTCCATCCTCTCCATTCGCGATAAGCCGCCCATTGGACAGCGTAATTTCCGCGAAAGCGCGGAATTGGTGTTTAATTTCTTCTAGGCTGGCGTAAATGTCTGCATGGTCGAATTCACAGGATGTTATCACGGCTATTGCCGGGATATAATGAAGGAGTTTCGGCGTCTTGTCAAAATAAGCGGTGTCGTATTCGTCCCCTTCAATTACAAACAAAGGACCGCCACCCAGTCGATAATTTCTGTTGAAGTTTATCGGGACGCCCCCGATCATGAAACCCGGGTCGTGCTGTTCCTGGTAAAGGATCCACGAGATCATAGCGCTGACTGTAGTCTTGCCGTGCGTCCCGGCAACGACGATGCAGGTCTTGTCGCCGATAAAGTAGGTCTTCAGCGCCTGCGGCATTGAGGTGAAGGGAATGCCCGATCTTTCTAGCTCAACTGCTTCGGGATTGGTCCGGCGGATAACATTGCCCACAACAACCAGGTCGGGGACGGAATCAAGATTAGATGCCCGGTATCCTTCCATTATGCCGATCCCTAAATCCCTCAAGAAATCGCTCATAGGCGGATACACCGACTCATCCGAGCCGGTCACTCTGTAACCTCTTTCATGAAACATTCCTGCCAAAGAAGCCATTGCAGTTCCGCAAATCCCCATCAAGTGCACGCGCGCAGGGGGCGGCAGCAAAGGAATACGGTCAGGATCGCCTTTTAGTGCGCCATTTTCCATGATCGTCAGGTGCTATCATCCTGTCGCCATCCTGTCAAGCAGTAGAAAAAACAGGAAGATTCATACTGATTCGTTTTCAAGCAAGTGATATCAGTTTCCTATCAAACGACAAGTGCAGCGCGGATTTGACAAGCCCGCCCGCGAGACACGGGGTGGCACCCGGGATCTCATGAATGGATGTTGGGGGCCATCCCGCGTCTCGCGGGAAGCACCGTCATGGTGCCGGGTCAGTGCCGTTCGCTATTTGCCGGATTTCACTTATTTGCGAGCGAAGTGGTATCAGATTATGTCAAGTCTCTTCTGCAATGACACGCCCCCCAAAAAAAAGCCCGACCGGTGAGTCGGACTTTGGAGGGTATGAGAGAAATCGGTCGGGCAACAAAAAATCGGGGGGAGGAAAGGGCTTACACCGGCTACACGGCCATCAGAAAAGGAATCCTACCTGGACAAAGGCTCCATCCAGGGTAGTGTTAAACATCCTGCGAGATTTTTCTTTTTTGAGATAGGTGTAGTGGTAACCGCCCTTGATAAAGCCGAATCGCCCTGTCTTGATGGGAATCAGGTAGCTCAGGGCCGCCTCTGCATCGTAACCGATGCTGTCGTTCAAAAAAGCGACCCCACCTCTTCCACTGAGAGCCAAGGTATTGCCGCGGAAGTTCTTCAGACACTTTTCAAACTCGAGACCGGTGAAGGCCAAATTTTTGGTGTCGTCCATAGCAACTGCCGCAACAGTACCTCCTCCTACAGAAAGCTTGTCCTGAACATTGAGCCATTCCATAACGAAGTTGGTGGCGCTGTACGTTGTCCGGCTTAGAGTAAAGACGATACCGGCCCTATTTTCGTAACGCTCCCATTTGGAGTGAACAGGGGTGCCCGCCGCGAAGGTCTGGCCGTGGAAGCTAAAAGCTGTCGTGGGAAAATTTGTGGCCTCCATCTGCATTGGTGCAAAGGAGTACCTGATCGCCCACCGCGGCCGTATCTGATACTGAGCTTCGATCGACCAGAACGCGTTGCCTGTCTTATTGAATCCCAAGTGGTCGTTAAAATCGACTACTGCGGTTTGGACCCCCGTGAGATCGGTGCCGCTGCGAGCCGACCCTTGCAATCGAGCGAAAAGGACCTTTGTTCCGAGGACGAACTGCCCCTTTGCCGGCATCGGGAGGCAACAACCCGACCACCAATTTATGGGGTTATACCGGGACAAGCCTCTGAATCGGGAAGATATACCCCAAGGCTTCACCTTCAGGATCTTGGGCGCTGAGGTCGGAGGCGGCTTCACCTTTGAGATTGCCTTATATCCGGAGGCGCCGGTGCAGGGGTCATAGGTAGTTTGCGAGGAGTCCGCGAAAGCGGCAGCCGAGAGCACCGTCACGGTAGAAATCAATACACACAAGTACTTAATGAAGTTTCTTAACATAACACCCTCCCTCAGGGTTCTAATGTCTTGCGATTTCGACCTTACCAATATTTTCCAGGATGTCAAGAAAAAAATGATGTTGAATTGGAATGTTACTTGAAATATCTAGAAACTAGTTTAATTAAACGAGAGGCTAATTTCCATAAACTGCCTCCAGATGCGGATAATATTACAAATTGCTGCTTTGTCGCCCCATCCTCTTCAACAAGGCGTACAACTTGCTGAAATTACCAGGTAAATACGCATCCAACCGTCCGAGGAAGCCCACGCGGTCACAATCCTGTGAATCGTTGCTTGAATAAAATCTGACAACATACTGATAATGAAGCGTGTTTTATATAGATGATAAACAAGAGGGTGAATGTGGCGAGGACCTGACAATACGAGATCCGTTGCACCCCGGGCCGTATGTTTACCGGTTCTTGCGCGCCACAAACCTGCTCCCCCCAGGACGGAGGTCAGGTCTGTGCCGATTTTGCCGCCAACCGATTCTCACTCTTTGATAAAGAACCGCCAGGTAATATTCCGGAGCCGAAAAGTGGCGGAGATGGAAAGGGTACGCAGAGGGGGGGCAGGTCCTGAGTTGACGTTCAAAATCGTAAAGGTCTAAAATCGTGAGAACAGCAGCCGAACCGTGGCCTGTTGCCGGATCGGGAAAGAAAGGTTAGGTCTCTTGCGGTGAGGGTTTTCACTTGACTTCAGAGTAGTAATCCTTCTCAAGCTCCGCCCCGGATGGTTGGAAGATTCTGAAGCGAGCCAATCCCCATTGATGAAGTCGGAAGCGCACGGAAGTCCACAAGACGCCCAAACCGTAAACAACGGATCGTCGGAAATTGATTGAAGAAGCCTCGGGGAAATACCGCGTGGGGCAGGAAATTTCACCCAGGTTGAAGTTAAAATAGACAGCTTGGGCTAACATCTCATTATCAAAGATGAAGTCATCCGAATTTTCCCAGAACGGTAGATCTTCGAGCACTTTTCGAGAAAAGGCCCTGTATCCTGTGTGAAATTCCGAAAGCTTGGACTGGAGAAACAAATTCTCTATCAGTGTGAGGAATCTGTTGGAAATGTACTTGTAGAGCGGCATCCCGCTTTTTCTTGCTCTTCCTCCAAGTATTCGCGAGCCGAGCACCACGTCATATTCTTCGGACACAACCATCGCGGCCATCGCGGGCACGAGCTTCGGGGAATACTGATAGTCCGGGTGAAGCATTACCACAACGTCAGCCCCCAGCTTTAGGGCTTCGGTGTAGCAGGTTTTCTGATTGCGGCCGTAGCCATAGTTCCTGTGGTGAAGGAAGCATCGGATCCCTAGTTGCCTTGCAAGGCGTACCGTCTCGTCCGCGCTGAAATCATCGACCAGAAGAATATCGTCCACCACTCCGCGATCCAACTCGGATATGGTGGTCTCAAGTGTTTGCGCCGCGTTATACGCAGGTAAGACTACGACTATGCGCTTTTCGTTAAGCATTCTTTTCCCGACAAAGGACTGACTGCTACCCGGGCCGCCCGTAAGGGCTCGTCTCCTCGCGTCAGACGGATGGACGAGGAGAACGAGCGCTAGGCCCCGAGCCGTTGCAGGCGTTCTTTTTCACTTCGAATCTGAATCATTTCAGCGATGATGGAAACCGCAATTTCTTCGGGAGTTTCTCCTCCAATGGAGAGTCCTATGGGCGCGTGGACACGTAGGAGTTTCTCCCTGCTAAACCCTTCCTTGAGCAAAGCCTCCAGAATAAGTTTGGTCTTCCTTCTCGACCCGATCATGCCGATGTAACCCGCGTTTGTGCTCAGGGCCTGGGCGAGTACTGTTTTGTCATGGGCATGCCCACGGGTTACGATCACCAAATAACTGTCTTCGTCCACCGCGAGATCCGAGAACGCACCATGAAATGATTTTACCGTAACGATTCGGTGCGCGTCAGGGACTCGAGCCGGTGAAGTGAATTCTTCGCGGTCGTCCAGCACTACCACATTGAACTTCACGTATGCAGCCAGATGCGCGACACAAACGCCCACATGTCCGGCGCCGAAAATGAATACCGTGCCGTGAGCCTTCAGCCATTCGAGAAAGACAGGGGACTCGCAACCCGGGACTTCAAGGAGTTGAGCGGGCTTCATCAGTCTCGGCTGGGGTGCGTTTTGCAAAGCAGAATCGGCGTGAGGAAAACCTCCGAAGCGTCTTCCCTGCCCGTCCGTCAACAAATGGTCAACGGTCCCGAGTTTTTGACCACCAGTGGGAATAGCGATGTCAGTCAGGAAAAATCCTGAAGATCTGTCTTGCGCCATGGCTAACAACCGCTCGAAGATTTCTTGCCGGGCCGGATCCCTTGCATCGACGAATTCTACCAGGACCTCGGCTTCCCCGCCGCAAATCATCTCCGTAGATTCCGTCCCCGCCCCGGTAAAGGAAAACAGCGCGCGGTGGGATGTGCCCTGCCGGAGAGCCTCGGCGGCAAACTTTTGCACCTGCGCTTCGAAAAGCCCTCCCCCGATTGTGCCCACGATGGTGCCGTCTTGCTGAATGAGGAAACGCGTCCCGACGTGTCGAGGGGAAGATCCCTTTACAGTGAGTATTGTGGCCAAAACAAAACTTTGGCCCTGTTCGAACTGTTTGACTGCTGCGCTCCAGATTGCCTGCATGGCTCCGTCACCCGCGCATAATTTCTTGACCGAGACCGAATGGTCGGCCTTCGGCTCTTGGACTTTGAAAAAACCTATTAAAATTAAATGCTACGACACAGCTTGTCAAGGGCTTGGGGACAGCAGAAGCATCTATAGCCGTTGCCACAAGTAATGACCTGTTGACCATCCGTCACCCCGGCGAAGGCCGGGGTCCAGTCCCGCGAGGAACGCGGGATTGAAACGACTGGATTCCGGCCTCCGCCGGAATGACGGTGTCAGGCTACCTCTAATCGGACAATACTTTTGGCAATGGGTATAAAATACCGAGCCTGCCCTACGTGAGCCCTGGAGGGGCTCAATGATAGTAGCCCGGTCCCGCGCGGAAACGCGTGATTGCCGGGTGGCCGATAAGCGATGATTCAATCTTCGTCCCGGAGAGGCGCCCCTCGGGGACGAAGAAAAGTCTCTTGGCGGTTCATTCCCGGCGATAAAGAAACTGTCTCAAAAGTCGATTTTGGGCTCGCGATTCTCAACCGATTCTACTAATGAGATGTGAAAAGAGAATCGGAGAGGGAAAGGATTATGCCGCAAATCAGAGCCGACTACAAGCAGGTGTTTCTGCTTCCGCCCGCTATAGATGACTGGATAGGGCCTGATCATCCAGCGCGCTTCATAGGAGACTTTGTGGATTCCTTGGATTTGGAGGTGCTGGGTTTTCGAGTTCCGAATGGCGAAACGGGCCGTCCTCCCTATAGTACCGATCTTTTGTTGAAGGCATGGCTCTACGGCTATTTCAGCAGAATCAGGTCATCGCGCAAGCTTGAGAAGGCATGCATGGAGAACATGGGATTGATTTGGCTGACGGGTATGAATGCAGCGGATCATAATACCCTGTGGCGATTCTGGAGGGACAACAAGAAGGTTTTCAAGGGAATATTCAAACAATCGGTTCAAGTGGCAGTCAAAGCCGAGTTGATAGGTATGGCGGTTCATGCATTGGATGGAACCAAGATCCCTGTCGGATCATCTCGGGAGAAGTTCGAGAACCAAGATCAGTTGGAGCGGATGCTTGAGAATTTGGACAAGTGCGTTGCCGACGTCATGACGGAGACAGAGAGGTGCGAGCAAGAGGAGGGTGGCGAATGGCGTCTTCCCGAAGCCCTGCAGGACGAGTTGAAACGCAAGGAGCGGATACAGAAGGCCTTGCAGGAATTGGATAAGACTGACAAGAAGGTCGTCCATCCCTGCGAGCCGGATGCCCGGTACATGAAGAACCGGCGGTCTACTGAGCCCTCTTACAATGCTCAAGCGGTGGCAGACCAACAAAGCGGCATGATTGTGGCTGAGGAAGTGGTCGACGAAGGCAATGACAATGGGCAGCTTGTTCCCATGCTGGATCGAGTTCAGGAAAATTTGGGCGCAACCGCAGAGGAAACCGTGGCGGACGCAGGATACTTCGCATCGGCTCAAATCGCGTTGGCCGAAGAGAAGGAGTACGAGGTCTTGGTCGCCAAGTCGTCGGGAGAGTCCGCTGCGGAAAAAGGCGCTCAATGGGACCCTTATCACGCTTCCCAGTTCGTCTACGACCAAGAGCGAGACGTCTGTATTTGTCCGCAAGGCGCATCGCTGAACTTTCTTCAGAAGAAAGTCACAGGAAAAAACGGAAACGAGATCCGGCGGTATCGATGCCGGGACTACTTGACGTGTCCTGAACGGTGGAAGTGCAGCAAGAGCAAGAATGGCCGTCTCATAGACATTAACATCTATCGTGACGCAGTTGAGCGCCACCGCAAGAAACGGGAGGTCCCGGAAAGCAAGACGCTACTCCGAGCCCGCAAGGTGATCATTGAGCCGGTCTTTGCATGGATAAAGAGCCACTTGGACTTTAGACGGTGGACCGTGTCCGGATTATCCAATGCGAGGGCTCAATGGTCTTTGATGTGCGCCACCTTGAATCTCAAGAAGCTCTACAGCCATTGGCTGACGGGGCGTCTGGTGCTAACCGCGGCCTAAGACATCAGGACGGAGAGTGACTCATGGCTGCCTGAGGCATACTCATAGCCGGCCCCGGCTCGTCGGAGACAAGGGAGGCCAAGGTGCGAGATTAACCGCACCCTACCACCCCGAGAGTCGTCATCGTGCCACTACAACCGTTTTGAGACACTCTCTGAATTGCCGGGCTATTATCTTGGCGCCCCTCCGGGGCTCATAAGGTTGCAAGGAATCTCTTATCTTAACGCCTATGCGCGCCTCGCGGGACTGTCCCACTAATCTAAATTAGATGCCTACACGCTCACGCATGCCGACAATTCTTTCGAGAACCAATATATGTGCGGCAACCCTCAAGGTTCCTGCCGGGTAAGCTTTTCCCGGGACACGGCCATGAGCGTCACAATGGCCTTTGCTACGGGTACTTGGTTTCCGTTTCGTATGTCGAAGACTTCGGATTCGGACACGATGATCTGGCGTCCCTCCCGGATTACACGCGAATTGCAGATTAGGGATTCCCCAAACGCGGGACGAAGAAAGTTGATCTTAAATTCTATGGTTAGAATCTGCATATTTTCAGGCACGGTAGTGAATGCTGAATATCCTGCCGTATGATCTGCCATAGTTGCCATGACGCCCGCATGAATGAACCCGTCCTGTTGCCGGTGATCTTCTTCAATTTTCACGTTTGATCTAAATACTCCCCAGTCGGCATCCTCTGCTTTGAATCGGCAGAATCTGATGAATCCGCGCTCATAATCATTCTTTAAGTAGGCTATTCTTTCCTTACTCATTCGGCGTTGAGGCATGCTTCACCCTCGAAATGCTTGCTGCAATAGAATGGTCTTCATGTCTTATGACGGGCAAGGAGGTCAGCCGCTAAACTACGGATCCAGTGGCCACCGTTCCGCTGAAGCTAGCAGTGGCTGAGGTTAGCCATTGGAATTGGAAAATGTCAAGGCAAGGTTTTCCAAGATCACGCCCTCGGTGCATTTATGCGAGGAAGGCTCTTGAACGCTAGGTGTTCCTTGGCAGTCGAAAAACCTCGTGAAAACCGTTTTGATGCGCGACATCGCGCCGGGAAATTCGCGCGTGCACCTATTCTGTAACAACTCTTCAGCCTCAGGACTAGATGATTGATGGTATCTCCAAGTCATCACAGCGAAATCAGTTAGCATTTCTTATTACTATTAATCTGAATCAATTATTCAGTTAGCTGAAATTTGTTGCATAAGAGAGTATTTTTTTGGTAAAACAACACGCTACCTAACAATTGTCGACGGATCCAGATCCAGTGAAAACAGCCTTGGGAATAGCAGTTGACGAGATTCTCGTCGGAAGCCTTTGTGGTGGGAGGGCGCTTGCCGATTCACCGCTGAGTTAAAATAGGCTTGCGCGCTCGTTTTGCGCGGAACTCAGGGCCGAGCACTAGGATCCGGTTACCAAGGCGATCATATCTTTCATGGAGAGCCGTATGAACCACAAGTATATCTTTTCTTTTCGTGAGGGCGACGGAAAAAACAAGCAGCTTTTGGGCGGCAAGGGGGCCAATCTCTGCGAGATGACTCAGATCGGCCTAAATGTGCCACCTGGTTTCGTGATCACGACCGATGCCTGTCTGGCGTTCCTCGCTTCTCCAAATGGAGATCTTCCTCCCGGACTGATGAGCGCCGTTAAAGAACATATCAACGCTCTGGAGAAGGTAACCGGAAAGGTCTTCGGGGATCCCCACAACCCGTTGCTCGTTTCTGTGCGCTCCGGATCTGCCCTTTCAATGCCCGGAATGATGGACACCATCCTCAACCTGGGATTGAACTCGCTCACTGTGCAGGGGCTGATAAGGCAAACTCGGAATGAGCACTTTGGCTATGACGCTTATCGCCGCTTCATTCAGCTCTACGGCAAAATTGCGATGGGCGTCCCGGATGAACAGTTCAACCGAGACCCTCGAAGCCATCAAAGTCAGGTCGGGCGCTCTTACTGACGTGGACCTCACAATTGAAGACCTCAAGGAAGTCTGTGAACTCTTTCTCCATGTGATTGAGGAACAGACCTTCAAACCTTTTCCCGAAGACGTTTACCAACAGTTGGAACTGGCGATCAAAGCGGTATTCAAGTCCTGGATGGGGAAGCGCGCAGTTGACTACCGTCGCGAGTTCAACATCACCCCCGAAATGTGCAATGGAACGGCAGTCAGCGTGGTTTCCATGGTCTTCGGAAACATGGGCAACGACAGCGGCACGGGTGTGGGCTTCACCAGGGACCCTGCCACCGGCGAAAACAAGATGTTCGGCGAGTACTTGGTTAATGCGCAAGGTGAAGACGTGGTGGCTGGTATCCGAACGCCTAAACCTATTCAGGCAATGGCCGAGGAAATGCCGGACCTTTATCGCCAGTTGGAAGATCTGCGGACCAGACTGGAGAACCATTATCGTGAAGTTCAAGATTTTGAATTCACGATTGAAAAGGGCGTTCTTTATTGCCTCCAGACCCGCAACGGGAAGATGACGGCAACAGCGATGGTGAGAACTTCCGTTGAAATGGTGCACGAGGAGTTGCTGACCAAAGAAGAGGCGTTGCTGCGGATCAATCCGGAGCACCTCGAGGCAGATCCTCTATCCCGGACTCGACCCTAGCTTCAAAGCTAAACCACTTGCTCAAGGCCTGCCTGCATCACCGGGCGCGGCGTCCGGTAAGTGCGTCTTCGATGCGGATAGAGCGGAAACCTTAGGCAAAGCCGGGGTGAAGGTAATTTTGGTGCGTGAGGAAACCAAACCTGAGGACATTCACGGGTTTTTCGCTGCTCAGGGCATTCTCACGAGCCGCGGGGGAAAGACTTCTCACGCTGCGGTTGTAGCCCGAGGCATGGGAAAACCGTGCGTCGCGGGTGCCGAAGGGACTCGGGTCGATGTCCAGCACAGACTAGCGCTGGTGGGAGATCAGGTGATCCACGAAGGTGATGTCATCACTATCGACGGCGCAACCGGTAATGTCTACTTCGGAGAGATTCCTACGATCGAGCCGGAGTTCAGTCCCCAACTAAACATCCTTTTAGGGTGGGCCGACGAGTTGGCTAAACTGCAAGTCATGGCCAATGCGGATACACGGCATGATGCAGAGCGCGCGCGGTCATACGGAGCGGTAGGAATAGGTTTGTGTCGCACCGAGCGTATGTTCAACGCGCCCGACCGTTTACCCATAGTGGTCGAGCTGATACTGGCAGAGGTCTTTGAGGACCGGCAAAAGGCGCTAACCAAGTTGTTGCCGATTCAACGCTCGGATTTTAAGGGATTATTCGAAGCTATGTCCCCTTACCCAGTAACGATTCGGCTCCTCGACCCTCCGTTCCACGAATTTCTCCCCTTAGAAAACGAGCTTCTGGAACAGCTTGACGATCTGAGACGTTTGCGAAAAACCGCCAGGACAACTGGAAGACTTCTGCAGAGTGTGAAGCTGGTCGATCCTGAATTGCACGCCAACTATTTGGAACAACGACGGGGATTGCCGATATTCTTTGCAGAACTCGAAGTAAAAACAATAGACGAGGTAATCAGCAAAAAGGAGTTGATGCTCCAGAGAGCCCGTGCCCTCCGGGAGACGAACCCGATGCTCGGGCATCGCGGCGTCCGCCTCGGCATTTCTTTTCCCGAAATCTATACCATGCAGATACGAGCCATACTGGAGGCCGCGGCCGAATGCGTGAAGGAAGGGGTAGAGGTTCACCCGGAAATCATGGTACCGCAGGTCTGCGCGGATACCGAATTGAAATGGGTGAAACAATATGTAGATAGAGTGCGGAAAGAGGTGGAAGAAGCCCACGGCATGAAGCTCGATTTCAAGTATGGCAGCATGATCGAAGTGGTGAGGGCTTGTCTGACAGCCGATGAGATGGCGCGAGTCGCGGAGTTTTTCTCGTTCGGCACCAACGACCTTACACAGGCCGCTTTCTCTTTCAGCCGTGAGGACGCCGAGAACAAATTCCTCCCCTTTTATCAGGCACGCGGCATTCTCGAAGGTAATCCATTTGAGGTACTGGATGTCAAGGGAATTGGACCTCTTATGAAGATGGCCGTACAAGCGGGACGCCTGGCCAGGCCCGGCCTCAAGATAGGAATCTGCGGTGAGCATGGCGGACATCCCGCATCCATCCGGCTGTGTCATCAAGTAGGATTGGACTACGTATCATGTTCGGGTCCCCGGGTGCCGATTGCACGCCTGGCCGCGGCACATGCTACGATGATGGAGAAAAATTACGACGTTTAGAGAGAAGGAGCCTGCGCAGTGCGAAGAACATACCCGTGCTTGGATTAAAATGGCGGGCGCTAAGTGTTCCAATCCTCGCTTGACAGAGCAATTCCAGCAATGCTACTGTATCAGAGCTATTTCACTTGATTTGCCTTGTGTTTCGATGATTCACGTATTGCATTGGGGTATAGCCATGAATGTTCCCAGGGTTGCCGTGATTCTTATGCTCGCGATGCTTTTGCCCGCTGTAGCGTTACCCTGCTTTGCGGGCGAAGCCGGCTTCAGAACCTGTGTCCCGGATCGGCCCATTCCGCCCGAGAGCGTCGGCCCCATTTCGGTTCCATTCGACCTCCCTATCTGGCCCACGCTGATCAAAACAGAGTTTAACATCCTTCCCTGGGTGAGTATCGGCCGGGCCTCCGTTTGTATCCCCGGCACCTGCAAAACCATTGAGTTTCCCGCACCTTGTTTTTCGCTGAAGCCCATTCCTGTGTGGTTCCCGTGGCTCAGGCCACTCGATGTCGAGTGCCAAGAAAAGGGAGCGTGCGGCGTTCCTTGAATCCATTTGCGGCAGGAACTACACGAGTAAATTGTAGACAAACATGATTGGCAGTAGTCCGGTCCCCGGAACGCTGGACTGCCTGCGACCGGGGGACAGACTGGACTCCGAATAGGGCCCGGGGTGACCCCGGGAAACCCTGCGCAAATCGGACAAGAATTTTTGCGATCTGTACAGGCCGTTCCTTCCCACGTGAAAGGTGCTCTATCGTTTCCCCGGGCTAGTAATGAAAGAGGTGCTGTTAGCGTGAACCGTTCCTCCCTAGCACTGACCTTGGAGCGGGTTCTGGAATTCTTACACGGGGACGGGCCCTTTCTTATGACAAGTGAGTCCCGTGATTCCTTTGCTCAAAAGGCTCAGGTTCTTCTCCGAAAGGCGCATCAGCAAGGAGAGGCCCTGTATGTCGGGATTCTCGGCGGAACAGGGGTGGGTAAATCCACGCTCATCAACGCTCTGGCGAAAAGTCAGATCTCGGGTGCTTCGAACAAACGACCTTTCACCAATCGCGCGGTGGTTTATCGGCATAAGAGTACTCCTCGGGGACTGGACGAGATCTCCAGCCTCATACGGGAAGATGATGCTCTTCATGAATCCGATATTATAAAAGATCTCGTGCTAATGGATCTTCCCGATTTTGATAGCGTCGAACAAGATAATCGCAAAGCCGTCCACGAAATACTCCCCTTTCTTGACTGTGTCGTATGGGTTGTAAGTCCGGAGAAGTACGTGGATTCCGTCCTTTATCACTTCGTGGGACAAACTCGAATACATCGCGAGAACTTCACGTTCGTGTTTAATAAAGCCGACGAACTGATCAAGCAGGACAAGGGGGATCCTAATAGCAAACTCAAGGAAGCCCTGGGAGACTTCACATTTCGACTCAAGCATGAAAGCGGCATCGAACAGCCTAGAGTATTCACTGTTTCAGCAAGCCACGAAGTTGAAGGAATGAAAGACCAACCGGTTCTGAAGAGCGAATTCAACCGGTTCCGAAGTTTTCTCATGGTTCGCAGGGACGCCAAAGAGGTCTCATCTGTTAAGATGGTCAATCTGGCAGAGGAAACCCGGCATCTGCTCAATGAGTTGAATATCGCAATTTCTCCTGAAAAAAAAAGGCGACTTTTGAACGGTCTCCCTGAAATCCTGAATGAGACTTCACAGGAGCCGGCGCTTGCGGGCCTCCACTTCATCGATCAGGAGAACAAACTTGCCGGCGAATTTTCGGGCCTTCTCTTGAGAGAAGACACGTCGATAGGACCTGTGCGGTTTGCTATGAGGGTACTCAACTGGGGGCGCGTTGGAGTGGACAAGCCTCCGGATGATCATTTGGAGCGTATATTACTGAGAACGGCGCGGGACGTTGACAAGAACAAACGCAGAGAGTTTGAAACGCTTGACGCACGGCTGGGCTCGGAGCTTCTCCTCGCGTTCCGGCAGACT
Organism: uncultured delta proteobacterium; assembly: GCA_963789265.1. Classification (GTDB taxonomy): domain Bacteria; phylum Desulfobacterota; class Desulfomonilia; order Desulfomonilales; family Desulfomonilaceae; genus CAWBBA01. Next base: position 84,543 of record CAWBKB010000004.1, read on the forward strand.
GAGGCTTCCCGTACCGGAGAAGACCCTGAAGAGACGCTGAACAAAGCTGTGAACCAGGCCTCCCAGCCAATGGCTCAAAAGATGAACCGAAGCAAAGGATCGCGTGCCGGCGGATTCTCAGGCTGGCGGCCTCTGTTCCAGAGACTTGTTTTAGGTATTCCCGTGCTCATTTTGATCGCGAGGTTGGCCGGTCCGGCAACTGTCGAAGCGTGGCTGGACCATCCGAGCTTCCACGGCGGTTTAAAGATACTAGTGGGCTTTCTTACGTCGCTCTTCAGTTCTGACGGCTTGACCGGCCTTCTGGTACTGCTCATCTGCGATCTGTTCCTCATTTTCTATCTGGCTGCAAAGCGAATGAAAAACATAGAAAGGGACGCTCGCAACTTTGCTCTATCAGCGATCAAGAATCTGAATGACAACCTTGATGCGGCAACTCGCCGTCGTAAGGAAGAAAAGAGAGAAACCTTGCAGAGAATCCAGAAAGGTATTGATCACCTGACTGCTCTTAGCTCTATGTTCGACACTGCCGTTAGCGACCGGTCCGGCAAACTTCTCTAGGGGCATTGTTTCGAACAATACCTCAATATTCTATGCCCTTGAGCGCTCTGATTCCATGATCGAAATGGTGCTTTACGTTCACCATTTCAAGAACTTCGTCGGCCAGGGCACAGATGTCGGGATGGGCATCCCTACCCGTCAAAGCAAGGATCAAATGTTTGGGCTTGATTGCGATGAGACCAAGTACAGCCTCGACTTTGACCAGGTTGAATCGGACGGCTACATTGATCTCATCTAGAATGACAACGTGGTACTCGCCCCCCGCAATAGCTGAACGTGCCTTTGCCAAAGCGTTTTCGGCCATTAAACGATCGGTTTGATTGGTTTGCTTGCCGCGAATGAATCCCTTCCTTCCCATGGGTTTTATGACAAAGGCATTTCCCAGCCTTTTTGCCGCAAAGTGTTCCCCTGAGCTGTCAGCGGCCTTTAAGAACTGGATCATGTAGACATTCATGCCTCTGGCGACAGCTTGTAGACCCAAGCCTAAGGCACGAGTGGTCTTTCCTTTGCCCGATCCTGTGAACACCAAGACGCGGCCTTTTTCGTCCATGAGCCTTACCTTGAACAAGAACAATCGGACCAAAGCCAATGCAGCGCGCGCGGCGGCAACGGCATCGGATCGAACTCCGCACAGTGCTTGATCCTCTGTTGTGGGACCGGAAAAGGTCTCACACCATCGCGATTTCAAGCCAGTGGCGCCATGTTTTTGGTGGGGACAGTTTGGTAGGGGCGGGTTTCAAACCCGCCCCCACATCGTGTCCTGCTCAAGCGGGGAGCTATACCGGCGAATAGCATTGGCCCCGGGCGACCGCCGGTCGCCCCTACTCATTTAATCCTATTTAACCAGCTTCCATTTGCCGTCCTGAATCCGAACCATGATCATGGAGTTGGTATCCAGCCCGTTGTGATCTTCAGGGGTCAAGTTGTAAATGCCGCTTATACCGACATAATTCTTTGTATGCTCGATGGCTTCGCGCAGTTTTTCCGGGTTCGTTCCCGCCTTTTTCATGGCGTTGGCCACGATGTAGATGGCATCCCAGGCGTAGCCGGAATGGGTATTGATCGGATAATCTTTGTTGTAGTGATACACATCGTTATACAGGTGAACAAACTCCTTTATGACCTTTTTTTGCGGATCGCTGTCAGGTAGTTGCTCCCATGCCATCAATTTGGTTGCCGGCATCATGTTGCCTTCAGAGGCAGTCCCGGCCAGCTCGATATAGTTCGGGCCGGGCTGGCCGTGGCATTGAAACAAGGGGGTTTTTATATTCAGTTGTTTAATATTCTTGGCCACAATCGGTCCGGCAGGACCGATTGTCCAACACACGATTGCGTCGGGGTTTGCGGCCGTGATTTTTGTCAACTGTGAGGTCATATCAGTATCTTTGGGATTGAAGGATTCGTCGACTACTATCGTCAGCCCATGTTTGGGAGCCAATTTGTGTAACCAACCCTTTCCGTCCTTGCCAAAGCCGTCGGAAGCCGTGATCAGGGCAATCTTCTTCAAGTTTTTCTTCTGCATGTACTCATAGAGCTTCTCAACCGCGGTGGAACTTCGCTGCGGAGATTTGAAAACCCATTTGAACGTTCCCAAATGGCCTCCTCCCATGATGACCGGATCCCCACCCACGGTCATAAACGTGGGTATGCCTGCCTCTTCGACCTGTTTTTTTACGGCCATGCCGAGGTCAGTTGTGTCCGGGCCTATGATCGCGGCTACTTTATCCACATTGATGAACTTCTTGACAACCATCACCGCTTTGGTAGGCTCAGATTCAGTGTCTCCCAAGATCAACTCTATAGGCCGGCCGTTGATACCGCCTTCTTTGTTGATCTTGTCCACCACCATCTTGGTAACCAGTTTTGTGGGGATACCAATGACGGCCGCAGGACCCGACAGTGAAAAGAAGGCTCCGATTTTAATGGGCTTAGCCGCTTGCACGGCAGTCACTCCCAAAACAAATAATGCCGCCAGCAGGAATACTCCTAATCTCTTCATCATGCTCTCCTTCAATCCCCTTCCTACTTCTCGTAGGGTATAATAGTGCTGTTAGAATTCCCGGAATGCCAAAAAGGTTGCCCGACGCCTCCCGACGTCCCAAGCCCGGAACAGGTCAAGACTTACCGCGCTCCCGATAATCGCTATGGCCTCTGCTCACCTCCTTTACGTAAGTTTGAGAGTCGGAGTCTCCGTCACCTCCTGACCCAAAAAGGCTCTCCTCACCTCAGTATCTTGCATCAGCTCCTCGGCCGGGCCGCTGGCAGTGACTGTTCCGTTCACAAGCACATAGGCCCGCTGAGAAATGGTTAGCGCCGCCAAGGCATTCTGCTCCACCAGGAGTATGGTGCGGCCTTCGCGGCGGAACTCCTGAATAATGCGGAATATCTCTCGGACAATCAAGGGCGCGAGCCCTAGCGAGGGCTCGTCCAACAACAGTAGGCGAGGGTTGGACATCAGTCCTCGCCCCATGGCAACCATCTGTTGTTCACCACCCGATAGAGTTCCTGCTCGTTGTTTACGACGAGCTTTCAGGGGGGGGAAGAGTTGGAAAATCCGGTCCATTTCCGATATGAGACGTTTCTTGGTCATTTCCCGGGAGCGCAAATAAGCGCCCATTTCAAGATTTTCCTCGACCGTGAGCGGCCCGAACAGTTGTCGGTTTTCAGGCACGTGGACAATACCCAGGCGCACCATTTTTTGTGAGGAGGCACGGGAAACATTCTCTCCCATGAAAACCACGTTGCCGTTTCGGGCCGGATGAATACCCGAGAGGCAATTCAGCAGTGTAGTCTTGCCCGCGCCGTTAGCCCCTATCAAGCAGACAATCTCCCCTTGCTTTACCTCCAACGAGATTCCTTTCAACGCGCAATTGCCGCCATAGTAAGCCTCCAGGTTTTCCACATGCAACATTTAAACTACTCCGCCAAGATATGCAGCCAGCACCTTTTCGTCCCTTTGTATGTCTTCGGGGTGTCCTTCAGCAATTTTCCTGCCGTAATTGAGAACTACAACCTTGTCTGAAATCCCCATTACCAGGTTCATGTCATGCTCCACGAGAAGAACGGAGATGCCACGGGATCGGATCTCTCTGATCTTCGCGGCCATTTCCCGAGTCTCAGCCATATTGAGGCCCGCCACCGGCTCATCCAGCAAGACAACAGTTGGCAACGGAGCAATGGCTCTGGCCATTTCAACACGCTTCTGTTCGCCATAAGAAAGGCTCGACGCGGGCCAAAGCCCTTTTTCCCCGAGGTCGAAAAAACTTAAGATCTCCCAAGCCCTGCGCTCGATCTCCTTTTCCTCCTTTTGGAAGCCGGGCAGGTGAAACAGACAGGATACAAATTCATTTTTGGTTTTGGCATGCAGGCCAACCATCACATTTTCCAGCACGGTCATATTTTCGAATATCTGGAGATTCTGAAACGTTCGGTTCAACCCTATGGAAGCTAGCTGATAAGATGGTCTGCCGCTGATCTCTCGGTCCTCAAAGAAAACTTTGCCGCTCCGGACCCGCTCTGCCCCCGAAATAACGTTAATAAGAGTCGTTTTGCCCGCACCGTTAGGTCCGATCAAGGCTGTAATCGAGCCTTTGGGCATTTCGAAGGAGACTTGGCCGAGGGCCATCAATCCCCCGAAGCTCACGGTGACTTTATCAACTCTCAAGACGGCCCGATTCTTTAATCCCGATACTGCCCCTCCACTTTCGGAAGCAAATCCGGAAAGGTTGCGGTCCGCATCGACCTCAAGTAATTGACCGCCGCCGGCTATTTCGCTTCTCGCTGGTGATCTTCTCGAACGCCATCGGTCTTGAAAGGCTACGAGCAATCCTTCAGGAAGAAAAATCAAAATTAACACGAGGGTTAACCCATAAAACACGTCTTTGTATTCATCAAAGAAATGTAGGACAAGAGGCAACGGAGTCAAAAAGACGGTCCCCGAGACAGCGCCCCAGATACTCCCCATTCCGCCGATGATGACCATGGTCACCAGTTCTATCGAAAAGAAAATGTCAAATGTTTTTGGACTGATGAAGGTCAGATAATGAGCGTATAAACTCCCGGCAACCGAGGCATAAAGGGCGCTCAGGTACAAAGACCTCGACCTTGTACCTCTCCGTCCGCACACCAACCGACGCGGCCGCCACTTCACTATCGTGCAACGCCCTCAATCCTCTTCCCACCCGTGAGTTCACAAGGTTTAGGGCCAGAAACAATCGAGACAAAAGCAAAGAACCAAATGAGGTAGTACATCTTCCGATCGGAATCCAGCGCCCAGGAACCAATTGTGAGACTGGGAATACCGGGAAAACCCGAAGGGCCGCCAGTCATGTCTTCCCACTCGATCAGGACAATATTGACGATCAAGTTGAAGCCGAGTGTGGCCATGACCAGGTAGTGCCCGCGCAGCTTCAGAGTCGGGATGCCTATGATTAACGCGAGCAAGCCGGTCGCTACCAGAGCGATGGGCATGGCCGACCAGGGAGACAGGCCGTATGTTACGGTGAGAATGCCGGAAAGATACGCGCCAAGACCATAAAAAGCGGCATGTCCCAGCGAGATCTGACCCGCATATCCGATCAGCAGGCTTAGGCCGACCACCACTATTGTGTTCAGGCCGACGATATTTATCACATTTAAATAATAAGGATTGGGAATCAGGAAAGGGATAACGATGATTACCAGTGCGGGCGTTACAAAGCCCAGATAGGGTTTGATCTTCAACAGGCCTTGCGCCATATACTTATCCCAATGCGCTTTCGAGCAAGTGATACGTGGTTTTAGTGGGGCAGGCATCTTGCCTGTCGTCATGCCCGCGTACGCTGGCATCCAGACTGGACCCCGGATCGGAGTCCGGGGCGACGAATGGCAGGCGCGATGCCTCCCCCACCACATCCTGTTTTAGGATTGTTACTTGTTTGATGGCGCATTGGTATTATTCCAATGCGCCATCAAACAAGTAATCCCACCGCAGGCAGGACAGATGCCCTCGTGGGACGGATGCACGAAGTCCATGCAGCCAAGCAACGTCGTGGCGTTCATACGCGGGAGTTTGGCCTCAAACCGCTCTAAATGTGACAGCAGGGAATTCATGGGACTAAATACGCTCCTTCTCTCCATAGCCTAATAGCCCGCTGGGTTTCATGAAGAGAACCAGAAGAAGCACCGCGAAGGCTATCACATCCTTGTAGGTGGAAGAGACGAGCCCCGCGCCGAACGACTCCAGCAGCCCCAGCGTCAGCCCGCCTATGATAGCCCCTACGCTGTTTCCGTAACCCCCGAGAACCGCTGCAGCGAACCCCTTTAGGCCGAGTATCACGCCGATGTCATAGGACAGGGTGGTGATCGGAACTATGATGATTCCGGCCACTGCCCCAAGAGCACCGCTCAAGGCAAACGAAAGGAGGACCATTCGATTAACATTCACTCCCATAAGGGCTGCTGCCTTCGGGTTAAAGGACGCGGCTCTCATGGCTTTTCCTATTCTGCTCCTACCGAAGAATAGGTGTAGCAAGATTACTACTATGATAGTAATGGCAAGGATCCAGAGGCTCTGAGGCAAAATCGCCGCCCGCAGGATCAGCAGCGGCGTATCCCCTGAAAAGGAGGGAAGGGCCATTTGATTCGTGCCCCATAGGATTTTGAAGACTGCACGCATCAGGATCGAAACACCAATAGTGATAAAAATGAGGATCAGGACAGCGCGAGATTTGGCCGGTCTTATGGCCAAACGTTCCACAAGCCCCCCCACCGCGGTTACAGACAGCACACCGAGGATAAAAGCCAAAGGCATGGGTAGATGCATCCGCAGGAGAAAGGTGTACATCATCAGACCGCCCAGGCTGACAAAATCTACTTGAGTAAAGTTAACGATCCCGATGGCATTGTGAATAATGCAAAAGCCGAGGGCTATCAGCGCGTAGATGCTCCCTGTGGTAAGACCGGCAACGACGAACTGCGTGAGCTCATGCTCCGTAGACATGATGTCCTTTCCATGCTCCGCAAGAAATGATTGCAAGACCGGGATTCATCTTCTTGCGGACGTGACGAGCAAACGGCCGGGTACAGGAAGAGCCTGCTTTCAACAGTTAGGGGGCATCCCGCGAAACTGTGCCCTCACAAATCCAATGGCCTGAATAGCCCCTTGGTTGGAGGTTTTCAACTCGTTCCGGCTCTGCATAGAAGTGTTAAAGCATTTCCTCACTAACCGTTCGTGAGAAAACTGTCAAGGAGAAGGTGAACCGAGTGGTAACCACTCTCTCACGTGGGGGCAGTCCTTCCCAGACTGTTGCAAAACCCTTGAGCCGGACAAAATCATAACGCGAATGCCCCCGTTCCCGGCAATCCCACTCGGAACGCGGGACTGCCCGCCATCCGCCCTCTCGGTTCTCCACATACGCAGGCATTACGAAATGTAGGGGCGGGTTTCAAACCTGCCCCTACCGGAAACACCGTGTCACTTGTTTTACGACACATTGAAGTCAAACAGCCAGATATCGTTTCTTGATTTCCTCGTTCTTTTCCAGGTCAGCTATGGTCCCCTGGTATTTGATGTGACCGTTATCCACTATGTAAGCCCGATCCGAATGCTTCAGCGCAAACTTCACATTCTGTTCGGAGAGGAGCACCGTCAACCCCTCCTGTTTAATCAGGTCGATAAATCGCCCCAACACCTTGACAATGATGGGGGCCAAACCCTCGGATGGTTCGTCAAGAAGGATCAATCGGGGATTGCCCATGAGAGTACGAGCTATCGTGAGCATTTGCTGTTCTCCACCGCTCAAATTTCCCCCTCGGCGATTGGACAACTCCTTGAGCCGAGGGAACAGCTCGTATATACGGTCTACACTCCATCCCTCGCCTTTAGATTTTGATCTTCTCCGGCCGACATCCAGGTTGGCATAAACTGTAAGATCAGGGAAAATTCGCCGGTCTTCGGGGACGAACCCTAATCCAAGCCGGGCTATTCTGTACGGCGGCTTTCCCGTAATCTCGCGGCCGCCGAACTTCACGGTCCCCTGTTTTGGCGGGGTGAGACCCATGATGCTGCGCATGGTGGTGGTCTTCCCTGCACCGTTTCTCCCCAGCAGAACCACCACCTCACCTTGATCGACTTTGAGTGAGATGTCGAAGAGGATATGGCTCAACCCATAAAACGTGTTAATATTCTCAACTTCCAACAGCATGCTCAATCCTCTTCACCTAGATATGCCTCGATCACCTGGGGATTGGACGAAATCTCCTCTGGTGTTCCTTCGGCCAGCAAAGATTTGTAACAGAGCACCCGCACTTTCTGCGAGATTCCGAACACCATGTCCATATCGTGCTCGATAAATACCATAGTAATTTTCAGGCGCTCCCATAGCTGCTTGACCAATTCCACAGTTTGCCAGCGCTCTTCGGGACTCATTCCGGCCATGGGCTCGTCAAGAAGAAGAAGCTCCGGTTCCAAAGCAAGCGCCACAGCTATGTCGAGCCTTTTCTGGTTCCCGTGTGCCAGAGTGCCGCTTTGGCGGTCGGCCAGATCCGCAAGACCGACATCCTCCAGAACTCCGTATGCTCTCTCGTGCACAACTTTGAGCTTGCTCACGGCCGTAACCAGATTTAAATTGCCGTTGTTCTTGGTGATGATGGTGGCGACCACATTTTCCACCACTGTCATTCTGGGAAAGATGTTGGTTATCTGAAAAGCCCGGGCCATTCCCAGCCTGACGATGTCGAAAGGCTGCATCCCCGAGATATCTTTATCATTGAATATGATGCGTCCCTTGTCCGGAACGTGGTACCCGGTTATCAGGTTGAACAGGGTAGTTTTCCCTGCGCCGTTGGGCCCGATGATGGCGCTCAATTCACCTCGTGAGACGGCGAAATTCACGTCGCTAAAAATCTGGTTGCCCTCGAACGATTTTGACAGATTTTCAATTCGCAGAATATGATCGGCCATCTCAGTTCTTACCGCCCATCAGTTCATAACAGTGCATTGTCGGATATACGCATTGTGCGATAAACTCAGCATGCTACGAGATTACTCGATTGAAAGCCCACTGCAATTTCTCGTTTCACGATTGTGATTTGCGGAACAGCCTTTCATACAGACCGACCACTCCGCCTGGGGCGAAAAGCACGACAACCAGCAAGATTATACCCAGGACAATCGCCCACATCTCGACCATGATGCTGCTCGATTGCTGAAGAATAATCTTAAGGAACATCAGAATTGCCGACCCGATTGCCGGCCCTGCCAGGGAATACATTCCTCCCACAAGACCGGCCAGAATCGGCTCCGCGGACTTGCTCCAATGGAGGAAATCCACTTGAGCGAAGCGATTCAGCTCGGTCAACAAACCGCCGGCCAGTCCTGCAAAAGCGCCCGCGATTACAAAGTTTATCAACTGATAACGCCTGACATTTATTCCTATGAATTTGGCGCGTTCCATGTTCTCTCTTATGGTTCTAATGCTCAGCCCGAAGGAGGAATTCACTATCATTCTCATGATCATGAAACAGACAAGGAAAAGCACAAGACATAATAAATAATAATTCGGCGGACTTAGAATGTCGGGCCTGGGAATTCCGTGTATCCCGTCGTCTCCACCCGTAAAGGTGTACCACTCGAAAACTATCATGTACAAAAGCTGACCGAATGCCAGAGTGAGTATTGCGAAGTACAACCCCAAACGACGCACACAAAACCACCCGATAATGGCCGCAACGAAAGCCGCCACAACAGGCGCTGCCGGCAGAGCCAGGTACAGAGGCCAACCGGCTTTTTTCATCAGCAGCGCCACGGTGTACGCGCCGACGCCAAAGAAAGCCGCGTGGCCGAAACTGACCATTCCTCCAAAGCCGAGAATCAAATTCAAGCTCAGAGCGAACAACGCCATGATGATCATCTCGGTAGTGACCCAGATCCAGTATTCTCCAGTCTTGCCTAGCCGATTCAACACAAATGGCAGAACGAACAGAGCCACCGCCACGACAATCCCTGCGACCCAGTTCATCGTGTTGTTCGAGTGCGGCTTGTCCATTGACGGCTTTTCCTCTCGATTTCTATCGTTCCGGTTTTCCAAAGAAGCCCCACGGCCGCACGACGAGCACCAGGGCCATGAGGGCATAGGGAAAGACCAGAGCCCATCGGCCGATAGAGAGTTGCAAGAATGTGGTCCCCGTACCAATGATCAGGGACCCCAACAATGCTCCGCCCACACTTCCCAGGCCTCCGATGACCACCACTGCGAAGCATTCGATGATCTTTTCCATTCCAATACCAAGGTCGATGCTGGCGAGTGCCGCGGTCAGCACCCCGCCAAGGCCGGCTAACCAGCATCCCAGCATGAAGGTGGAAGTCATCACCCAAGAAACATTGACCCCCAGGGCCCCCAAAGTGTCCGGATAAGACACAGCGGCCCGGATCACATTTCCGGACCGTGTTCGATACAGAAGAAACCACAATCCCAGTGCAATTGCCGGCCCTATCATCAGTATAAATAGATTATACGTCGGCAAAGACAGCCCAAAAACACTCACGGATCCAGCCAGAATATCGGGCCGCGTAACATTTCTCGGCTCTCCGCCCCATATCACTCGCACCAGGTCGTCCAGTATCAGAACCAGGGCATACGTGAGCAGCAACTGGAGCAGGTGCTCCTTGCCGTAAACACGACGGAATAGCGTGACCTCCAGCAAGAGTCCTATCACGGCCAACACAGGGGGAACGACCAGTAGCAATATCAGAAAGCTAAATATGGTGCCGCCGGTCATTAGCGTGGACAATGAAAATGCGACGAACGCGCCGATCATGTAAAGAGATCCATGGGCAAAATTGATCACTCTGAGCACGCCGAACACCAGAGAGAGCCCGGATGCGATGATAAACAGGAGCATCCCCTGGCACAGGCCGTTGATCAGCATGAATATGATCATTTCAATGGTCATGGTCTATTGTCCCCACAGATCTCGTTTCAACATTTTGCCGTGCTGCGCGCAAAATCCTAACCCAGGGCCCATTGGAGCAAACTTAAGAGCATTTCGTTACCTCTGAAGAGCTCCAACGGGCCAAGGGCCATCAAAGTCTCCCTTTTTTAAAGGGGGCTTTAGGGGGATTTTCAATGGGTTAGCTCAAAATCCCCCCTAGCGCCCTTTACGAAAGGGGGGAATTCAGCGTTCCGCGGGGCTAAGTTAGCTCCTATGAACCCAGAGCCGGGCAGCGGGAGTCAGGTAGCATTGCTCCCCTCGGGCCGGGTAGGAACGAGGAAAAATAACAGACAGTCACTTGGAGCAGAGTCCCGCCGCCCAAGAGCTTCGGCGCGGTAACCAACGAGGAACGCCAGGCTATTTCTTTCCTTCCTGCAGCTTCTTTACTTCATCAACTGACAACCAGACCTTCTCTGCAGGAATTTCCTTTACATCCTTCATAATGAGAAATTTCTTGTAGTGGGGATCTTTGGTGGTCACGCCCACGTATATGCCGACGTTGGCCATGTGGTCTATCGCACGGATGTAACGCTCGCCCCTCAAGGATTTGAACCTAAGTCCGCCGAGTACTTTGACCACCTGTTCCGAGTCGACGCTGTTTGCTTTCTTTATGGCGTCGGTCAAAGCTATCATACCGTCATAAGCCATAAGCGCCCAGTCAGCCGGCCATTCCTTGGACTTGTCGACGTACTTCTTGGAAAAAGCCTTCATCTGCGGAGTATCCACAGCGTAAAACGGGCACCGTGCATACCCTGTCAGCCCTTCCGGCATCTGCATCCCGGTGGCTCTAAGGAGATCCAGGTCAAAGAGCGAACTCAACGGTGCTTTTTTGAAGAGGCCGAAGGGAATGCCTTGCTTTATAAACGAGCTCAGTTGCCCGCCCCAGAAGGCCGCGTATGTGGCATCGGCGTTTTTCGCCATGAGGGTGGGAATGAACGGCGAGAAGTCTGAGTCGCCTATCTTGACCCACACCGGGTCGAGGACCGTCGCCTTGGGGTTGAATTTTGCCATTGCCGTCTTGAAGGCCTTCAACTGATCGTGACCGTACGCATAATCGGGACCTGTCAGCGCGTACCGTTTATACGGCTTCGCGGACAGCGCCAAGGCCATGCCACGACCCTCTATTCCGGTATTGGGCACCACCTGGAACATGTAACGCTGAAAATCCGTCGTGGTAAGCGATTCGGCATTTGAGGTCTGAAAGACCACAATCTTCTTGAGTTCCTTTGCCACTTTCGTGATAGCAAGTGCCACGGCGCTGCTGGTGGGTCCAATAAGAAAGTCGCACTTTTCGTTGAGGATCAACTCCCTGGCCATGTTGGCGCCGACATCGGGTTTGAGGTGCGCGTCACGGACAATCAGCTCAAGCTTCTTGCCAAGCACGCCGCCCTTCGTGTTGGCTTCTTCAATAAACAGGTCGAGCCCGGATTTCTGGGATTTGTAAAAGGGTGCCGCGATTCCCCCCACGTCGGCCACAAATCCGAGTCGAATAGTGTCACTTGCGATGGCGCCACCAGAGGCGGCCAATCCAGCAATCAGCAACATGGACAAGAAGGCTGCAACGATTCCGAATCCCTTAAGTCTCATATTACCCTCCAAAGCTAAATGTTTGTGGGCTCGAGGAATCCTCGGTCGGCCGAGTATCCTACCGCCCAAGCTGCTGTTTTGGCCCGCGCTTGTCGAGCCGGCAGGTACAATTACCGCGGTTATCAATATGTTAAGACCATTCCGCCGTCGAATAACAAATCGCCCCCCACTAGGTATCTTGCGTAACGAGAGAAGCCGAAGATGAAAAGATTCGCGGTTTCCGCAGGAGACATCATCTCCTTAACCTGCGACTTGCCCATCATGATGTCCCGGACCACTTCTTCGGGAGTAATGGCCCGCTGTTCCGCCTGAGCCGGTATCTGGTTGAGGGCCAGCGGGGTCCTGACAAAGCCTGTACTGACCGAGAAAGACCGGATCCTCCCTTCTCCTTCCGCTGAGATTGATTGACTCAGCGCTCTGAGCCCGAATTTCGTGATGTTGTATACCGCCTTGTTCTTTGTGCAAATATGAGCGTGGACCGAAGCCATATTGCCGATGACTCCCGAGCGGTCGGAACTCCTTTTCATGTGGGGAATGCTCAATTTGGAAAGATAGAATGGAGCACGCAGCATAATACGTTGCATGAGGTCATACTTCTCCATCGGGAAGTTTTCCACCGGGTCAATATGCTGGATACCGGCGATGTTGGCCAGATATTTAATGGACCCAAGCGTCGCAGCCTCCTGAACTGCGGCCTCGATATCATCATCTTTGGTGAGATCGGTCTCGATAAAAACCATTTGCCCGCCCATTTCACGGGCCATTTCCTGCGTCTTTCTGCCTTCCTCGCAGTTGATGTCGAGACCCACCGTCATCAAATTGTTGGCCGCGGCAGCAACGGCCGTTGCCCTTCCGATCCCGGTTCCGGCCCCGGACACCATGCAGACGTTTCTGAGGTTGAAATCGTCATCCACAAGGATGAGAATGTCTTCTCTTGCTATTTTGGGCTCCCTGACATCCATAGTTCCTCGCCAAGTTTGAGTAAATTAGGCATCGCAGCGGAGTAAGCAAAATCGGAGCCAAAGTTCGCTGCCGGCAACTCTCGCCACAAAGAATTACGGCGAGCGGCTCTCCAAGGTCATAAGATAAAGTGATCGCGAGTCTAACATTTCATTTGATATAGGCATATCGTTGCCGGATAATGTAGAAGAGTGGATACATGCAGTAACTTTGATACAGGAACGTCATGATGGGAAACGGCCGAGAAATCGATTCCCGCGGCACCGGGGATTCGAGGCGATCCGAGCCCAAAATTCAAGTTCCGCGCGCGAGCCTCGACCAACTCGAAATGTACAAACTTATCCTGGACAGCGTCTACAATGGCGTCGTAGTGACGGATGCGTACGGATACGTGACACACTTCAACAAACCGTACGGGCAATTCCTCGGGGTCGATCCGGAAGCCCAAATCGGCAAACACGTTACGGAAGTCATTGAAAACACTCGTATGCACATCGTAGCAGAAACCGGTCAACCTGAGATCTGCTGGAGCCATCGGATCAAAGGTCAAAATATGGTTGTGCAGCGCATCCCGATAAAAAAGGATGGCAGGGTCATTGCGGTCTTCGGCCAAGTAATGTTCAAGGATATCAGCGACCTGAGCAAATTGGCCAAGAAGCTTTCTCTGTTGGAATCAAAAGTAGAGTTTTATGAGCAGGAGCTGATTTCTTTGCGCTCCACCCGCTACACCATCGACAGCATAGTGGGCGTGAGCGATCAGATGGTCAACCTGAAAAGAGAAGCGCTCAAGGCTGCTAGGACTCGACTGCCGGTCCTTATAACAGGCCGGTCGGGGACAGGAAAGGAGCTGTTCGCTCAGGCTATCCACTGTGCCAGCGGGCGCAGATTATATCCTTTCATTCGTATCAATTGTGCGGCAATACCGAAAGATCTATTGGAATCCGAGCTTTTCGGTTACGAAAGAGGGGCTTTTACCGGGGCCAGATCCGATGGGAAACCGGGCAAATTTGAGTTAGCCCATCACGGCACGGTTTTCCTTGATGAAATAGGAGATCTACCACTTGAAATGCAGCCGAAATTGTTGCGAGTCTTGGAAGAAAAGGAATTTGAACGTATTGGTGCCACTTCTTTGCTTCGGGCCGATTTTCGGCTGATTGCCGCCAGCAACCAAAATCTCGAAGAGATGGTCGGTCAGGGTCGATTTCGACAAGACCTTCTTTATCGCTTAAACGTCATACCATTACACATTCCACAGCTCAGAGAGCGAAGGGAAGATATTATTCCGCTGTCATCTCATATACTAAGAGAAATCGTGGCAGACGCTGGTCTGCGTGAGATAAAAATCGATCCCCGGGCGGAAGAAGTTTTGAGGAATTATGATTGGCCGGGAAATGTTCGTGAGCTGTCTAACGTTCTTGAGCGAGTCTCTTGTTCACTTGAAAAGGATACTATTTATCCTCGCGATCTACCGTTCTACCTGCATAACAAGCGGGCAAATTCAGCCGAACCCAGTCGAGCTTCTCTCAAAGACGTGAAATCTGCCTCGGAAAAGGAAGCTATTCGCCACGCGCTGGCCGCCACGAACAACAACAAGGCGCGTGCCGTGGACCTGCTGGGTATACATCGGACACTCTTGTACAAAAAGATGAAGAGGTACGGGCTGCCCTTGGATTGACACATTAATCCCCTACCTAACAGTAACATCTGTTTTCACGATTACGGGCCTTTGAGGGGGATGCTGGCCGCAAGAAACTGTCTCAAAACTATTTTGATGCCTAACATCGTGCCACGATTGGATCTGATTCGTATAGTTGCTGCCCTCACCCCAACTCTCTCCGATAGGGAGAGGGAGCTGCACCAAAGCGGCTATTGAAGTCCCCTCGCCCTTTGGGAGAGGGATAGGGTGAGGGGATTACGTGGCACGATGTCGTCGTGTTCAAGGGTTTTGAGACACTTTCGTAAAATGGGCGTGCCGTCCGTACGATAAGTGATTTGTTCCAAGCAACGACAACGCGCCTCGGAACCTCTGGCTGGAAAACACATGTGCATCGTTCGTCGCCGGATCCACCAGCAGCGGTGCCGGCGCCAAACATGTCATAAAGTGGAAGGCTGAGACAGCGCCGCGACCTAAGTACAGGTTTTCGTAAATACGTTCGCGAATTTGGGTGCCACTGCTGGGCAAGCCAGCAGTGGCACCCAACCAAAGGCGATTACCCCCACACGAGCTGGTATTTCGTATAACCATATTTAGGAAATAGAGTACTAGGCAAGAACCGTCCGAGCACGCGCTGGCTTTACACGCTGTAAGAAATACTGACATTGAAGACGTCCGGTCTCGTCGCGCGAATTGAAAGGCCAGAAAGAAATCACTGTGTTTAGACGTTATTAAATTAGCAGAGCAGCTCTTCAGGACTGGCACGGTCATTGCTACATCCTGATTTCTGTCGCCTTTTGTTCCTTGAGAGCGTACTTCCATGAACGCCCCATTCAGAATACTGATCACGGATCGGAACCGCCATGTGAGGGAGCTTTTACAGCGCGAGTTCAGGCACGCCGGATTTCAAACTCAGGTGGCAAAGGACGGCCAAGAAGTCCTTACGATCATGGAGACCGAGCAACCGCCCGATCTGCTCATCCTCGACCTGGAAATGCCCCACGGAGACGGGCTGGAAATACTGCAACGTCTCCAAGCGCATCCGGCCCCTCTCCCCGTAGTGATACATGCTTTCCTGGCGGAACATTCAAGTCAACCCGCTGTCGAGAAGGCAGCAGCCCTCGTAGAGAAGAAAGGGGACACCAATTGCTTGAAAGCAGCGGTCATGGAGGTGCTCAAGAAACATTATCCAAGCCGCTTTGAGGGCATGCTGGAGAAAGTGTGATCGCTGGAACTGCAAAGGTCTACTGTCACAAAAGAAAGTGGATCGAGGAAGAGAGAGCGCGAAGCGTGACTCCATTTCGGAAAGGGTCTAGTATAATATCCTAAGGAACCGGCTGAACTACCGGCCTCCGGAAAATTCCTGCAAGGAGTCCGCATATAGCTCCACGCGTAAAAGAAAGTATTATTATTTTCACGCGGTACCCCGAACCCGGCAAGACCAAAACCCGCCTGATCCCGGTGCTTGGGCGTGAAGGAGCGGCGGGTCTCCACCGCCGAATGACGGAATATGTTCTCGCACAAGCAGAGGTCCTGCGGACAAGACGCACGGTCGCAGTTGAAATATGCTTCGAAGGGGGCGATGAAGTCCAACTGAGCCACTGGCTTGGAGGTCATTTATCCTATCGGCGGCAAGAGGGAGGGGACCTCGGCATTCGTATGTGCGCGGCCTTCGAGCATGCATTTCTAGCTGGGGTGGAACGGGTTATACTTGTGGGAACAGACTTGCCAGGGCTCAACGACAAGCTGCTGGAACTGGCTCTTGAAGCCCTTCGAGACAATGACGTAGTCCTCGGACCTGCATGCGATGGCGGCTATTATCTCATAGGTCTGAAGCGGCTGTACCCCTCTTTGTTCCAGGGCGTACAATGGGGAACACAGGAGGTCTTGACGAAAACGCTCCGGATCGCCCATCGCAAAGGACTTTCGGTGAAGCTTTTGGAATCTATGGTCGACGTGGACCGTCCTGAAGACCTGGAAACCTGGGTCAAGGGCAAAACTTGCTTTCCGCGGCCCTCTCTTCCGTTTGATTCGGAGAGACAGGCCGCGTCTCGCGACGTTATTTCTGTGATAATACCAACGCTGAATGAAGCCTCCAACCTTACCGGCACATTGGACGCCGTGCGAGAGGCTGAAAGAGCGGAGATTATCGTCGTGGACGGAGGCAGCAGCGATCAAACAATGGAAGTCGCGCGGGCCTACGACGCGCGTAGCCTACAGGTCACGGCCGGTCGGGCAGCACAGATGAATGCAGGAGCCAGAGAAGCGCTGGGCGGAATTCTCCTGTTTTTGCATGCCGACACACAAGTACCGAAGGGGTGGGCATATCTTGTTCGGACAGAACTGGACAAGCCAGGAATAGTGGGCGGAGCATTTACTTTGAAGCTCGATGAGAATGCGCGCTGGGCGGAAATAATCGAAAAGCTGGTGGATATTCGATCGCGTCGCCTGAAGCTTCCTTATGGCGATCAAGCTATCTTCGTACGAGCGGAACTCTTCCGCATTATGGGTGGATTTCCTGAGCTTCCGATTATGGAGGATTTCGAGTTTATGCGTCGTCTTCGGAGGAAGGGCCGAATAAGCATTGTGACAGAGACTGCCGTGACATCCGCGCGTCGTTGGAAGGAGAAAGGTGTCTGGTGGACCACCGCAGTCAATCAATTGGTGATTCTCGGGTACCTACTGGGCGTCTCACCACGGTTGTTGGCACGAATATATCATTTCAAGCCTTTCCGCGCCGATCGCCACGCGGCTCGGCCGAGAAAATCCTTTGTTCGGCCTTGGCCTTGAAAGACAACGCCAGCCGCGAAAGGGGTCCGGCATTGCGAGCATTGGTCACAGGGGCAACTGGTTTTATCGGAAGCCATCTGGCCGAGAAACTAGTGGAAAAGGGTTGGGAAGTCGTATGCCCGGTCCGTGATACGTCTAACCTGCGGAATCTGCACGGCATCCCGGCTCGAGTCATCCCTCAACGTGAACTGGACTTCGAACCGGGCAGGAATGGATGGTTTGATTATGTATTCCATTTGGCCGGGGCGACGCGCGCTCGCGATTACGCTTCTTATCGAGAAGCAAACGTCGAGTCCACCCGGCGCTTGCTGGAGCTGTTATCACAACCTGCTGCGCATGCTTGCCTGAAAAGGTTCGTGCTGGTCGGCTCTCAGGCAGCATGCGGGCCGTCCTCCGGCAACGGAGCCGCCGTCATAGAGTCCGATCCGCTCCGGCCTATTTCACTTTACGGGCGTTCCAAGGTTGAAGCGGAAGAAGTCGCCCTGGACTTCGCGGACCGAGTCCCTGTTACGATGATTCGTCCGCCGACAGTCTTTGGGCCCCGAGATGTGGATGTGTTGAGCATATTCAAGTGTGTGCGTTATCGGTTGGCTCCCTGTCTTGCAGGCCCGGACAGGATGGTAAGTATAATCTACGTGGAAGATCTTGTTGACGGCATCCTAACCGCGGCTCTGGCTTCAAAGTCGCGGGGAGAGATCTACTTTTTGGCAAACCAATACCCGGTGGTTTGGAGAGAATTCGTGCTTCAGGTCGCCAGTATTTCCGGCGGTTGGGCTGTCACACTTCCCATGCCTCTTTTTGTGATGAAGCTTGCAGCATTAGTCGGTGACTTGCTCGGCAAGGTGCGAAAGACTACTCCACTCGTCAGGTCGGAAAAGTTCGAGGAAATGAAACAAATTGCTTGGGTCTGCTCTGCGGAAAAAGCCTATCGGGACCTGCAATGGCGCCCGAAAACCCCGTTGCCCGCCGCAATTGAAAAGACCCAAATATGGTATAAAGAAACACCGCTGGATCTAGTACGGGGCCGCTTGTCCTACGGTAAATCTTCCGCGGTTGCCTCTGCTGCTTCGGCGAGTTTTCTCTCTCGTTCTCTCCTCTTTTCAAGCATGTCCAGGACCCGTATGCCTATCTCGTAAAACAGGAGCATCGGCAGAGCCATAAGAGACTGATTTATCACGTCGGGAGAAGGGCTGAGTATGGCAGCGATCACGAAAGCCAGCACAATGAAGTATCTCCGACCCTTCTTCAGATGCTGGCTGCTAAAGAGTCCGAGAAGCCCCAGAAATACAATCACAATCGGTGTCTCAAAGATTGCGCCGAAAGCCGCCATCAGGAGCACGACAAGGGAGACGTACTCCCGAATGGCCAACATAGGCTTCAGCTCTGGAGACACGTAGCCCAGAAAGAACTTGAAAGCGGCGGGAAATACGAGGAAATAGGCGAAGGCCCCACCGGCGTAGAACAGCAACGTGGCACAAACTATAAACGGCAGAGCCAGCTTACGCTCGTGCTCGTGAAGGCCCGGATAAACGAATTGCCACAATTGGTACAGCACGTACGGAAGTGCCAAAAAAAGACCGGCAAAAAACGCTATCTTCAGATAAATGAAAAAGGGATCGGGAAGGCTGGTAAATACCAGCGCAGTGCCCGCGGGGAGGAGCCGGGTAATCGGCGCGGCGAGCATGCTGAATAAGCGCTGGCTGAATACTACGGATATTCCAAATCCGACGCAAATTGCCAAAACTGATCGTATCAGCCGCGTGCGCAGTTCTTCCAGGTGTTGGAGAAAAGGCATCCGCCCTTCGACGTCGTTCACAGTGGTGTCCTTCTCAAAAAGATCTCGGCAGGCAGGGTTCTACTTATAGCAGTTCTCTAGAGTACTTTCCGAATGCGCACTCAGTTGTCTGAGACAAAAACCGGACTTAGCTGCACCCGGGTTCCGGCGCTCGACGTAATGAAGCCAAAACACAATCGGAAATTATTTTCAAGAATTGCCATAGTCCCGCACAGTCACGCGGTTCCGCTTTCTGCGGTAGCCTTAACTATTGTAACAATACTCTTTATGACTGTAACGTTCAAGCAGGGTGGAAACGCATTTCTTTCCCCAACGTTGAACCAATCCCTCGATCAGTACTCTTCACGTCCGAATCAGGCGGGATTGCATAACCGTCACTTGCCGCAACGGCTAACCCTGCGGAGCAAAAATGATAGCTCTGTACAAGGCCAGCCCTACCAGAAAATCGGCAAAGAGCACGCAATCGTCGGCAAACATGGATTCCAGCAGCCAGCTCAGGGGCTGGGCAGCCGGGCTGGCTTTGTAAGACCCTGCTATAGTAGAGAATATAGAGAAATCGGTCATCATTATGATGCCGACAAAAGCAAGGAAACTGTTGAGCAGTAACCCCCACACCGCGGTGCGCCTTGAAAGAAAGAGAAGGCTGACCATTACGACGTGAATCCCTGAAAATAATGAAGGCCAAAAATACGTAAGGGTTTTGGGAGGGTGAATCCGAAAGTGGAGCATGAACCCGCCCAAGCTCAGACCTAGCAGAGCAACCCACAATTGCCAGCGTTGTTCGCTCATAATTTCCCTCATTTAAAATGGATAGACGAACCCAGCAGGAACAGAAGTATTATCGTGACCAGATGGAGAATCCAAAAGCCTGCTTTCGGATACATCAAGCGCTTCAACATGATCATCTCCCCCACAATATTTGTGATGCAAGACGCCCGGCAGTGTAAACGATGCTAAATCCGACGAAATGGACCACCCACCATCTGAAAGAGAGAAACCGCCATTTCTTATTCAATTAGATCACCTCCCCCTGCATGCGCTCAGCAAGTCTTCAACAAGTGTGACCCGTAGATTCCTAATGTTTCGCTACTTTGGATTCCATGTACAATTAGTTGCCGATTTCCATACCACACCATGACGTATCCGGCATATTTTTTGACTTGATTCTTATCTCCATTTCATTTCACAATTGCACATAGAGACCCTAGCGTCAACGGATACGCCTGGAAGCGGAAAGACACGCAATCGTGACGGTACGTGACACGGCTAGCGGGCATAATTACTTTGAAAATTGAGACTATCTATCAGTCCTAGTCACGTGCGCTTTATACGGGTTTTCAAAAATTCTGTCTTTTGGGGTTGGATATCAACGGATAAGGTTGTGCATTCCGTGAAAGCTCTCGAGATCAGCTTTAATATCGATTCTTTTGAAGGGGGAAATCATGCAGGACAAGTTGTCCGCTGCAGTCGAATCAGGAAACAGCGATGAGGTTCAACGCTTGTTGGCTGGCGGGGCCAGTATAAATGCAAAGGGATCCGACGGCCTCACCGCTCTCATGAGAGCTTGTCTCAAAGGCCATGCGGCAGTGGCAAGAGTCCTCCTTGATAAAGGGGCCGACGTGGACGTGCAGGACAACTATGGTTGGTCGGCCTTGTTATGGGCGTCTTCGTTGGGCCAAGTGGAAATAGCGAAAATGTGCATCTCAAAGGGAGCCAATCTTGGAGTCAAAGACCAGTATGGAGCTACATCTTTGATGAAAGCCGCCCGACGGAATTACCCGGATGTGGTGAAGCTTTTGATCGGGAGCGGCGCTGATGTTAACGCCAAGGACAGCATGGGGCGCACAGCCTTAATGAGGGCAGCGCGCAGAGGATATTCAGAGGTCGCTAGGCTGCTTTTGGATGCCGGGGCTGACACCGAGGAGTCGGACGAACGCGGCGCCACTGCTCTCATAATCGGCGCATCTGAAGGCCAAGTGGAGACGGTCAAAGTGCTTCTGGAGTTTGGGGCTGCGATCCACGCACGCGATAAGAACGGCTGGACCCCATGGTTATGGGCCTTTTCCGCCGGCCATGCGGAAGTAGTGAAACTGCTGAAAACTTATGGGGCTGAATACTAATACTGCTGTAGTTTTCCGTTTTACAGCCTGTAAAAAATTACAACAGCCACCCATTTTAGACTTGAGCCGAAATTGCCTCGTCTACTAATTATACGTTTCAATTTCAAATAGTTATTCGGTCTGTGCCAAGGATTTCATCTTGGCACGGCAATTGCTCAATTAATATATCGAGTTATTCGGTCACTTCAAAACAAGTGGGAAGTTGGCCCCGCCGGTCGTATTCAGGATACCATCACAAAGAGGTCTACAGAACCATGCGTGAGACCAGAAGCGACGCGACGGACGATAACCAGTCACAACAGAATACTTCTTGCTGGGTGTCACGACGCGATAGGACTTTTTGCCCGGAATGCCAGGGGAGGTGAATGTCGATGGCCTTAATGATCTGTTACGAATGTGATGGAAAAGTCTCCAGTCTGGCCAAAGCATGTCCCCACTGCGGGGCTCCCATGCAGAATAAATTGATACACGTCGTGGAGTCAGGTGACCTGAGCACGTTGCGGCAGCTCGTAGACAGGGAGGCTGATGTTAATGCCGGCGACAAAATTGGGGCGACAGCGCTTATGAAAGCTGCTGAATTGGGCCGGATAGACATGGTAGAGCTACTCCTGACTAGTGGTGCCGATTACAGACTCACAGATCAAGGAGGTGCCACAGCCCTGATGTGGGCCGTATCGACCGGAAATGCAGGGATCATGAGAAGACTGTTGGACGCAGGGGCCGAGGTCAATACCAAGGGCGAAGGAGGGAGCACCGCAGTAAATTGGGCTGCCTCACAGGGATACCCAGAGGTAGCTCGCCTTCTTATCCAATACGGGGTGGATGTGAATTCCGAAAACGATCTCGGTCGAACGCCGTTGATGGAGGCTTGCTTGCGGGGCCATCTCGAGTTCGCGGAAGTCCTGCTGGAGCGCGGCGCTGAAGTCGATCGACAGGACGCGGCCGGTGAAAGTGCTTTGTTGAAGGCCTCGAGGGAAGGCCGAATCAAGATAGTGGAGGTCCTTTTGAGAAACGGGGCTGTTCCCGAGCCAAGGACGGTCCGATGGGCCGCGGCCAACGGCCACTCGGACGTGGTAACCCTCCTGCTGGATAATGGCGCTGATGTGAATGCCCGTAACGAAGCCGGTGTCACCGCGCTGATGCGTGCTGCTCTCATGAATCATGTTGAAGTTGTGAAGTTGCTCCTGACAAGGGGCGCCGACGTGGAGGACAAAGACAAAGAAGGTTGGCCGGCTCTCATTCTTGCTTGCCGTGAAGGGCACGAAGAGGTGGTCCGGGCGCTACTGGATGCAGGAGCTGACATAAGTGTCGTGGACGCCAACGGATGGACACCACTGATATGGGCCGCGTCTCTGGGCCACGTGGAAGTGGTAGAGTTGCTGATGAGTCGCGGGGCCGACCCTGATACTCGCGACCCACATGGTGCCACGGCCCTGATGAAGGCAGCCCGCCGCGGCTACCCCGAAACTACCCAACTGCTGCTGAATAATGGAGCTGACGTCAACGCCGAGGACAAGGCGGGCTCCACGGCTTTGATGAGGGCCGCTAGAGGCGGTCATACCAAGGTGTTGAAACTGCTTTTGGGAAAAGGAGCCGACGTGGACAAAATCGACAACGAGGGGCAAAGCGCACTGATTTTAGCTGCCGGCGAGGGGCACAGAGAAGCGGTAAGGCTCCTCTTGGAAAAAGGCCCGAATTTGCGAAACGCGAGATACAGAACGGCTGGACGGCCGCAATGTGGGCCCGGTCTATACGAAACAAAGATATTCTCGCACTGCTGGAAAAGTATGCGCAGCGACAGTAATTTCACCGGGCCGGGGAAAAGGCGGCGGACAGGCATGTGGAAAACGGCTGACCGCATGCACCTGCATCGATCGAGGAGTTTTTGGGCTTGGTTTACGTGAAAGCCTCTCGGTCGACAAAACGGCCTCGCAGACTGCATGGAGGTAATACCAATGTCTCTGACCACGTGTTACGAATGCGCGGAAAAGGTTTCCAGTTTTGCCGAAGCCTGTCCCCATTGCGGGGCACCTATGGAAAACAAGATTATACACGCTGCACAGGTGGGCAACGTGGAGAATGTTCGGAACCTTTTGGCTGGCGGAGCTGATGTAAACGCGAAAGATCCCGACGGCTGGACCGCCTTGATTTCCGCCTGCCGTGAAGGCCACACCAAAGTGGTAAAGGAGCTGTTGGAAGCGGGCGCAGATGTTCGAGCGAAGGACGGTCACGGCTGGACACCGCTGATGTGGGCCTCCGCCTCAGGATATTACAGAATAGTAAACTTGCTCATAGAAAAAGGAGCAGAACTGGAGGCTAAGGACCAATATGGCGCCACAGCATTGATGAAGGCTGCTCGCAGGGGATTCGAGGAAGTGGCGAAATTGCTCCTGGACAAAGGGGCCGACGTCAATGCCAAGGACGATTATGGCTGGAATGCCTTGATGAGGGCTTGCCGACGAGGCTATTCAAAAGTGGCCAAATATCTCTTGGAATCGGGTGCGGACACCGAACCAAAGGACCAATACGGGGCCACCGGCTTGATCATCGCTGCTGCCGAAGGCCATTTGGATGTAGTCAAGCAGCTCGTGAATGCCAATGCCAACGTGCATGCCAAAGACAGGAACGGCTGGACCGCTTTGATGTGGGCATCTTCCGAGGGATACAAAGAAGTGGTGGGATTTTTGAAGTCGCAAGGGGATGAATAAGAGGGCATTGATGTTTCCCGCATACGGAACTTATGTGCGGTTGG
The DNA here is from genome assembly GCA_963789265.1 of uncultured delta proteobacterium. Lineage (GTDB taxonomy): Bacteria > Desulfobacterota > Desulfomonilia > Desulfomonilales > Desulfomonilaceae > CAWBBA01. Next base: position 108,731 of record CAWBKB010000004.1, read on the forward strand.
CAGTGGTAAGAGGGGCGTCCCCGCCTCGAGACGTACTTGGCCGCCAATTTACTTGAAACATCGTCATTACTATTGAGGCCCACTGGTACCGCGCTTGACGTTAATCGTCTCTAATCAGCAGAATGGAGTTATAGAAAATATCCCGTCACGTATTTCAAGCCTAGCACGCCGATGATGATTCCAAGTATGGGCCGAATGATCCAACCCGGCACGTGCTTCTGGACGGATGCTCCCAGGTACATTCCGATGAATCCGCCAACACCAAAGGGAACGCCGAGCAGCCAGTCTGGAGAGACAGCCTCACCGGACGAAGCAAAATGAGGTCCGATAAGCGGATAGAACCAGAACCCCTCATATCGACGTTATGCATGTCCCCATTAAAGTTGCCCCGGCAATTGTATGAATAGGAAGATGAAAGGAGGCCACTATAAAGGGTGCTATGATAGCACCCCCGCCGATCCCGTAAATCCCGCCCACCAGAGAAAGCATGAACAAGCCGGTCGTGTGAAAACTGAAGCATTCACCGAAGAATTCATATTCGGTACGCTTAAGGGACCAACTTATTGTGCGAATGGCAGGCTGACTCGAATCAAGAGCAGCTTCACATTCTTTCGTACGTCGTTGTCGCATTTTGGCCTCAGCAGCTACCTCGGCGGTTTGTAGGCCTCGCCGGGCCACCGCCTGGTAGAGCATTCGGCAGCCGATGAATAAGAGCACACTACCGGCAAAGAGTTAGAATGGCCCGGGATCAGGCAGAAAAACGATTCGTATGATCATTCCCAGAAATAACCCGGGTAATGTTCCTATGATAATATTCCAGGCCAGCGGCCAGTTCATCCTCCCCTCACGAAAATGCCGCTAGACAGCACTGGGGATGCCGACCACATTGAAGACAAGGTTCGTCAGCGTCACAGCCGGGCTTGTGAAACCGAGAACACCCACTTGAAAGGGCAAGATCAGGAAGGCGCCTGATATTCCGGCGATAGAAGTGAGAAAGGAAATAACCAGGCCTACCATAGGCGGAACCCATACGACCGTTTCAACTCCCGAAACAGGGAAGGTCATCTCTGTTACCCTTTTAACAGATGACTACCGTGAACACCATTGAGAGTAGCCGCTGACACACCTCGGCAAAAATTCCCCCCTCTCTCGGCCGTCCATCCGGGCACGGGCACTCTTTATCATTCTTTACCTACAGTTAAGGAGACAGAGTTGAACACGCGGCGTCAACCGCAACGAATTTCACTATAGAAGTTGTCAGCGTGCGGTCAAGAGAATAGATCAAGTCCATGACATTTTAGTTTTTCGCTCAATTATGATTTGCGTTGGAAAAATCCATTCCGGCTCCGAAACGGACGCATCAGTACGCAACAGGCCCCGAAGACTCTGCCGACGCCACACGCGTATCATTTCTTCCGAGAGCAAAACGACCTTATCGACAATTCCTATGAAGCCCCCTCATTACCCCCGGCAATCCCGCGTTCCGCGCGGGTCGGCTCTACGGACGTTTTCATGTTTCGTTGCTAGCTATGGGAGTTGGTATCAAGAACTCCTGCTTCGAGACTTACCTTGATGCGGCCACCTCGATGTGTCTCCTTGACCGCTTTGAAGCGGATAGGTGGTGCCGTTTTGCTTGCTCCAGCCGCGCCTTTCTTTGCCATGCCAATATCACTGCTCGCTGCCGTCGCGCTTGCTGTAAAAGCCTGTCATACCGGTCCCGGAGGAACAGTGCTTTACGTTGCGCACGCTCCCACTGCTGCTGCGTAGCCTGCGCCGACTTACCGGCGAGCGCTTGCCCAGGTAGGGTCATAATTCCAAGCAGCAGCATGAGAGCTGTGAACAACAATAGACTTAATAATGATGCTCTCATTTTCTCGCGCCCCCATCCCCACAACAATTGCTTCTATTCGTGTAGATTCCTGTTGCGCAAAAAAGATTCGGCCGGAAAGGTTCGGGGGCCTTCTCGAGAAATAAGCGATGTAGAATTTTGAAGAGTTACGGGAAATAATCCGAGCCTACCGGTCGGGGAGACCGGATACTGGTTACGGCTCTGAGAGGTGTGCCGTTAGATAAAGTCCAAGCTCGCATACCGGATAACGAGATACGGCGGTTCGGACGCGCATGCTTCATGCCTCGAACCGCCGCTGCATTTCTTCCCTGTCCGCTGCATTAACCGCTATGAGACGGGTTTGGGAGACCGTTCCAAAGCAAAGCACGGAGTAGCAATGTCCGCCCACGCGATGCCCGTGAAATCATTGGCCGCCCGCGGCCTTAAGGTACGGGCAAGTAGGAGTGGAAGTGGGTGACGTCGTTGACCCAGTGGTTCCCGCGGCTGTTTGAGTGGTGGAGTTCGGAGTGGTCGAGGTCGTTGCAGTCGTTGTTGTAGCAGCCGCGTTCTGATTAGTGGAGGATGTCGGCATGACCGGTGTCGCGGTCGTGTCCTGATTTGTCCCGGAGGTTGTCGTGGTAGATGTGGTAGCCGCGTTTGGATCTTTCCAGGTTTTCTTTGTTCCTTTGGCCTGGGTCATGACATCCCCGGTGATTCTCCCGTCATTGGGGCCGATGCTCAGTCTCATATTAGTCTGAATCGTCATATTGGTCTGGTCAGCCATGCTAGCGCCTACAGTAGCCACCAGGACCAGGCTAATCAACAGAATAGTTTTCATCGCTTCAACTCCAGGAAAGGTTGGATAAGAATCTATCCTTATGTGGAAAACCTTATCATATATAACAACAAATTACAACCATTTATTAAAGTAATACATTAAATATGGTTATCCTAGCCCATGATTCGAGGGCATTTGTGTGATTATCCCCTGACAGATGAATGCCGCGGATTTCTTCAAGAAGTTTCAAATGGGTAAGAAAGCGAAGGCGGACAATCCCTACCGTCGTAACGTAGAAAAATCTCGGCGCCTTTTAACAAAGAACTACAAATCTCGTCAAATTATTAAGCAAACCGAGAACGGAGAGCCTCAAAAAAGGACTGGTACCATTGCGCGTTCAAAAGAATGATCAAGAACGTCTTGGCCGGCAGAGACGTCGGCCCTATCCTGCGGCATAGCGACGCGCCTCCGTGCCTGTCGTTTTGCCGGTATGAAAGCGCATTGGTCTGAGGTCTCTTCAAAGATGCCGGTGCGTCCAAGGAGGAAAATTCCCATGGACATCAATCTCATTTATATTCTTGCGGTCCTCTTGTTTGCGATCGCAGGGTTCATCACGTATGAGGTGCTGTTGGCCATCGTTTGGCGGTCCGCCGAAGGGAGAAAAAATTCCATCTTCGATAATATTCATGATCACAGTAATCTGCGATCGTACGGGGCATGTTACGATAACTGCATGATTGAGTCTCACTGGGATCCCGGTCATGTCCCACTGTGTACTGCAACCTGTAATATCTGATTTGTTTAAGGGCACGCGCCGTGATTCTAAAGTTCATGGCGCCACCCTTGTTGAGTTACCTGGCCTCAACTCCTCGCTACAAGGCGGTAGTGGCGTCGCGTGGCGCAACTTGGGAGCTTTTGTTTTGCACCCCTTCCATGAATTCGGCATCCGCAAGGTCGCCGTGTTTGTCGAAGAAGGCAGCCAAAGATTTCGCAATGTCCTCATCGCTTTTCAACTGGACGTCCAATTGTCGTGTAAAACCGATCAATGAGCCGAGAGCGCGGAGACGCCGTTGAATGTCTTCCTTTGGAAGATGGAGGATTCGGCCCACAATGAGATCGCCCTTTACCGTAACTTTAAAGTGGTAGTGGGTCAAAATGTCGCCCAGGAGCTGAGCTCTACGGGAGCGCCGTGTGAAATCGGTTACTCCCCCCAGAAATCTGAAGTAGATGTGGTTTTGATTATCGTCGTCTTCCATCCTGGCGTCGATGAGATTGAGGTGGTATCCAAGGCGTAGGTGGAGGTTCATATAGATCTCATTGATCACGGCCAAGTTAACCCCCGCGAGAGTTGCCCCCGCGGCGTCCCAGGTTTCTTGTAAAGCTCGACATTAAAGCCCTGAAATCCACTGCAACCGGCTCCGTGTTCCATGTTCCCGGCCGGGACACCCCTTCCCACAGAGCTTTGAGAGGTAACGATCGAATCTGATTAGCTCTGACCGTGTTTCCCTCTGCCAGAGGATCGAGCCCTCCCCCGAGATCGAGAATTTTCAGTCCCATAGGGACTTCAGATATAAGGGTCCACACGTTGGTGCTTTTGAAGCGCTTGAGCACGGTGGGGAGATCCATCAGTTCCTGAACTGCCTTTTCATGTATGAACCTGATCATATCGTGGACGGATTCGCACCCGTCTGGGGTGAAGTTGTGCAACTGGGGATCCATGAGGTGGAGGGGAGCGACCCGTTGGAGAATTCTCCGCAAAAGGCGGAATTCAGGGGCTTCCTCGAAAACCACCGGTTGGGCCAATTCGTATCGAATCAGTTCCTCGACGCGTCCTTTGTAGACGATTCGATGGCTCGTATCGAGCGTAATTTCCATGCCGTCAGTAATCATGTCTGCGGCACTATCTACGCCCAGCAGCGTCGGTACACGGAATTCTCTTGCGATGGTGGCAAGATGTCCTGCCGCGGAGCCTCGTTCAGAAATTATGGCGGAAGCCTTGGGCACTATCCGGGCCAACCAGGGCGCGGTATATCGTGTAACCAGCACAGCCCCATCGGGAAATTCGGCCATATCCTCATTGGACTGCACAATATGTGCTGATCCCGATCCGACGCCTCCATGGGCCACGACTCCCCTGCCCCGTATGAGTATGGGATAATTGGCGCAAGTTTCGAAAAACTCCTCCGGTATCCGATCCGTGGTATCCGGCAGTCCCAAGCGCCTGCTCTGAAACAATCTGGGGTCGCCCTTTGCGTCCAATGCCCACTCAAGTTCCAGCGGACGCTTGAAATAACGTTCCAGAGCAAGTCCCCACTTTGCCAGAGTACGCACCGCAACGTCCGGAATCGTCGCCTGTGTCTGTTGGTTTGGGGTGAGCGCAGTCTCTTCTTCACCGCCATTCGTTGCCGACCTTAAGAGAAGCTTCTTCTTTGCGATTCTGGCCTCTTTAATCTTGTACGGCGGTTCCTTTTCCACAACCCACTGATCAAGAACGTCCCTTCCTTCCGCGGTTGTTCGCCCCAATCCGAACGATGCATAAATCGCCATGCAATTGGGCTCCGGAAAATCCGGACATACTGTCTGGAGCACTCCGCTGGCCTGGCTGTTGACCATTTCCTGGCAAAGGACGGCCATGGCCACCTCCTCGCCTATGGTCCCCATCTGGTGGCGGTAATTAATAGTCTCCGGAGAGTAGAGACTGGCGAGCACCATCTTGTACCTGTCGAGGATTTGTCCGGGGGGCACATTCAGAAAAGTCTCATGAAGCCCGGCAAAAGACAATTCTCCATCTTCCCCGTACGCGCTGCTGCGCACCGACCAATTGTGTTTGCCTTTGTCGGCACGACGCGTGATAGCCTTGGCCAAGTCCTGGGGAATTTCGCCATCGAAGATGCCTTTTCGAATTTGTTCGGAGGCTTTGTCCAGGTCATCCTGGCCCGAAGCCCAGGCTTCGAGCCAAGAATGAATTCTGTCCTCAAGATGGTTGTGCTCAAGGAATCGGTAATAAGCCCGGGTGGTGATAACGAATCCGTCGGGCACGGGAAGGTGAAGGCGATGGATTATTTCAGCCAGATTATTTGCCTTACCACCGGTCAGTTCCGGATTGTCCAAAGGAGCGTCGGCGAGCCGAATCACGTACGGTGTGTCCCACGATTTCAGCCGGCCCCTAAGCTCCGACTCAACAGGCAGAACTCGGTCCAGAGTCGAGTAAAGCTTCAAATAACGGTCGGATCCGATCAGATTCAAGCCTTTTATCATGCGAAGCAACACGTTCTGGAGTTCGCGCACTGAATCCTGGAGATATTTTCGGTCGAATATGAAGTCTCCTCCGGCTTTTTCACCCAGATCCGCCATGAGTTCCATGGCTTTCTGGTGGTCTTGGAGCAACATACTCTGAAATTGCTCGAAAATCTGTGCAAACGCAATCGGGCTGCGCTGGCGTGCAACTGCTCTTCGAAACGTCCTGGTAAAAAACGTGAACATGCGCGCTCCTGCCTTGATGAAATACCTGATCAGGCTCCACCACCGCGGCAACCTGCCATGCACTCCCCTTACTTTCCGAGCACGACTCTGTTGCGAATCCAGTCCATTAAGGATAAGTACCGCCAAGAAAAGACACTGATGATCGTTGATGATGCCCTCATACAGAAAGAGACTCTACCGCGTCGTCCGTCAAAAGGGGAGAGGGCATAGATTGCTCTTCCATTGAAGACAAAGAAGAATATCCGGTAGTTCCAGGCAGGATCTTGCCGGGACCCCGAATCTGCCCCTCAATGAGGCAATTACCATGACAAGCGGACGACGTTTTCGTCAACCCCGGGTCAAGCGGTAGAACCGACCGCCGGACACTAAGTTCAACAACTCCTAAAATATTTTAGCAGATTTTTCCTCGGGAGCAACATTGATAAATTTCATCTTTTTCTGTAGTCGTCAGGCGGACCATTAGAGTTCATTGCACAGCGCGCCGAGCATGCAGAGAATTCTCCTCGCAGCCCCGGCCGAATGCCATTCGCGAGCAGATCCTCACAAACCGGAATTCGACGCTCCGGACTGAGAAGCAAACAAAAATAGAATTTTCCGCGTTCCCCGCGGTGAACTATTGAAAATGTTTCATTGAAGACTGACTCAAAGATATGTTATCCATCCTTAACATTTCGGAATTGTACCGTTGCCGGAGAACCCGGTTGAGAGACCAATGTCATTGCGAGGAGAGGAATGCCGCGTTCCGCGGGAGAGTTATCTGTATTTGCCGGATGAGAGACGGCCGCGCGGCGGCGCCCTCGCAATGACGTTCGAGCTTCTTTGTCAAGTGAGCAGTTCCGTAGCATTTTGCCATAGCCGCTCTGGCATGGCTTCCAAGATACAAGAAACCGATCCATCTGGGATGACGAACGTTGCTGCTGCTTTAGGTGAACAGTTCTATGCAGCTCAGGTGAGGGATCATACCGTCTGACTAACACCGACTGAAAACAAGGAGCTTGCCATGGCTAAAAGCGCGGATGAACAACAGATCATGAAAGTTTTGATTGAGCTCGCTGAGGAAGAGAACAAGCTCACAGAGACCATGATAGATATGATGGGAGAGACAAATGAAATGGCTGCAAGTCGGACGGCAAACGCCGAATTGCGAACCAACTTGTCCGGAGAGCGGACTCAGCTCGTGCGGGAACAAACAAAGTTCAGCGCAAAGAGCACCGAGCTTGCGGAGAAACGGACTGAATTTGCCACCAAGAGAACAGGATGGGCCGAAAAGCGCACCGAGCTTGCGGATTATCGAACGAATCTGGCACGCGATCGGTACTTCGCTGGCGAACAACCGTACCGAACTAGCCAACAAAAGGACATCCCTGGCAGAAGGTCGAACCTCGCTCGCGCAGAAGCGTACCGAGCTTGCAGATTATCGAACAAACCTGGCTCGCGATCGTTCTTCCTTGGCGAATGACCGTACCGAACTTGCCGCAAAAAGGACATCGCTGGCAGAGGGTCGGACCTCCCTTGCGCAGAAGCGAACCGAGCTTGCCGATTATCGAACAAATTTAGCACGTGACCGTACTTCCTTCGCGAATGGCCGTACCGAACTGGCCAACAAAAGAACATCGCTGGCAGAAGGTCGAACCTCCCTCGCGGAGAAGCGTACCGAGCTTGCCGACTTTCGAACAAACTTGTCTCGTGACCGTACTTCCCTGGCCAACGACCGTACCGAACTGGCCAACAAAAGGACATCGCTGGCAGAAGGTCGAACCTCCCTCGCGGAGAAGCGTTCCGAGCTTGCCGATCTTCGAACAAATCTGTCACGTGACCGTACTTCCCTGGCCAACGACCGTACCGAACTGGCATCGAAGCGAACAGACCTTTCCTCCAGACGAACTTCTTTGGCTCAGGAAAGAAATGACCTGGCCAGTAACCGTACTGTTTTTTCCACTTACCGTTCCATTTTGGCCAAAGGCAGAACTGATCTGGCCCTTATACGCACGGGCTTTGCTTCAATCGCTCTGGGTATCGGCTTGATTCGTTTCTTCGGTTTTGGGCTATGGTCAACCCTCGATTTGGGCCTTGTGATAGTGGGCATCGGCGTGACGACATTCGCGGTCCAAAGCTACATTGTCACGAAGACTAAAGAGCGCAAGCTGAATCGGGCCATATCTGAAATCATCTCCGAGCTACAGCTTCTTGCCTAAACGAATAGTGAAATGTGCTTTCAAATTCGCGATTCGCGGACGTCGTGTACTTGTGCAGTGAGGTTAACTTCCGTACCGAGCGGTAAAGCAGGGAGGCCAGGGATCGGCGTTAAAATAGCGTTAATCAGTTGGTCATAGGCGGTTGTCCCGAAGGGACGTTTTGATAGTAGCCCGGTGCTTCAGCGCCGGGGAAAGAGTCAAAAGAGAACCCCTGCGTCCCATAGGGACGTCCGAATGTTATCCTAGAAATCGATCTTTCAAGCGTCCCTATGGGACGCACAACCGGTACATGATTGGTCGCTTACCCGGCAATGAATTGCCGGGCTATTATCTTGGCGTCCCTCTGGGGCTCATAAAGTTGCACCGAGATGTCTTATTTTAACGCCTATGGGGAGGCCAGGGGTAGTGCTTTCTCAAAAAAAGAGCCCGACCTGCGGGTCGAGCTGGGAGACGCCGTTAGGCGGCCGGGCTCACGAAAACAACGGTTGGTGAAAAGTGGGAATCGCCCTTGCCGATTGCCTAACAAGCTCCGTAGCTTGAATGTGTGGTCTTGACCATTTGGCAAATTCGAAGTGGACGATAGTGAGTCTTTTTCACCTACTGACAGAAATCCTGTAATTAGAAGATGAACTCCAATTTCATGAATCCGCTTTCCGATTTTTCCTTCAAAAGAAAGTGGGATTAGGGCTAAAGATTGCAATAAGGCAAATGGCCGGACATACGAATGGCGCATAAGGTATTCTTCTCAACATACCCTTCCTCTCAGCGCGAATTGTTGGAGACTTCTTTAAAGCCAACTCGGACTTATGTCAAGAAAAAAAATGACACATATACGAATAATTATGACAATAAATTAGAAATTGGTTCCTCAATTAATTAACGTATGGTTTCTTATTGTTACATAACTGATTGATAATAAGTGGTAAAAAGTGTCACAAAATAATCTAGCAGCCCTTCGGCCTTTCCCGCAGTTCTCCAAGGATATCGCTCCTACGGCCGCGGAGTGCCTGGAGAGTCAATTTTTTGTCTTGACAGAGGGGCAGACCTCGGTACACTTCACGTGCAATTGCCTGTGCGCCTATTAGTCCGTATGACAGAGGAGAAAGCAAATGAGGAAAATCATATTGTTGGGAGCAATCGTTGCCTTGATTATTGCCGGGTCTCTCGCTGGGGCCAAGTCGCAGTTTATGGTAAAGTGCTGCGCGAATGGGAAGTGTCAAACCATGACGAGACCGGCCTGTCAGCAGCTAGGAGGACGTATAGTTGATAGCTGCGGGCAATGCAGGTAACACGTCAGCCAAAAAGAAAATCATCGGTGAAATTCAGATTGCAGCATGTCGGGATGCTTCGGGATTGCTCGTTGGCAAGTTCTAGAGTTCGATCTGCATGCCCAGTTCGATGACGCGATCCGCGGGGAGCCCGTAGAAACTGACGGGCCAGGCGGCATTTCGAGCCAAGAACAGGAACAATTTCTCCCGCCAGAGGGTCATGATTGGCTCATCTTTCGGCGGTATTAAAATCCGGCCCCCCACATAGTAGGTTACCGAGTCCAGATTCACGTCCAATCCGTGCTCTCGGGCTCGTTCCAACTCTTCCGGGACTTCTGGGTTATTCATGAACCCGAAATGCAGAATTAGTCCATAGACGCCCATGCCGTACTCCTTCACCTCTGACCGATCCTTAATCCGTACCCGCGGAAAATCTTCAATGGTAATTGTAAGGAGGATGACCTGCTCGTGTAGCACTTTGTTAAGTTTTAGATGATGCAGCAGCATGGGTGGTGTACCTTCACCGCTGGCGGACATGAATACGGCCGTACCGGGTACGCGCACCGGAGGATCTTCGCTGATAAGTTTAACGAAAGAATCCACGGGGATTATGTGCCTGTCAAGCCGTTGTTTCACGACATTTCGGCCGTGCTTCCACGTGGACATGACGATATAAACGACAGCACCCGCGAGCAGCGGAACCCATCCCCCCTCAACGATCCTGAACATGTTCGAACTAAAAAAAGTAAGGTCTACCACCAGGAAGCCGGCAGTTACGGCTGAGGACGCAATCCAGTGCCAATGCCATAGTTCCCGAGTCACAAAGTAGGCAAGAATTGTCGTGATTACCATAGTAGTCGATACGGCTACTCCATAAGCGCCGGCTAGGTGGCTTGACGTTTGAAAGCCAAGTACCAGGGCTATAGTGGCAATCATCATCACCCAATTTATGCTCGAAACGTAGATTTGCCCGACCTTTTGAGCGGAGGTCTGCAAAACGCGCAGGCGAGGCAGTAATCCAAGGAATGCCGCCTGACGACTCAAAGAAAAAACCCCTGAGATTACGGATTGGGAAGCAATGACAGTTGCCACGGCGGCAAGCACTACTAGAGGATACAGTGCCCAGCTTGGAGCCAGTTGATAAAAGGGATAAGTCGATTTTGCGCCGGTCAGCAACAGGGCTCCCTGGCCGAAGTAGTTCAGCACCAAAGCGGGCAATACAACTGAAAACCAGGCTATTCGAATCGGCTTGGCGCTGAAATGTCCGACGTCTGCATAGAGCGCCTCTCCACCTGCTACCGAAAGGAAGACGGCTCCCAGCACCAGATATCCGGTGAATTGGTTTTTCACCAAAAAACGAATTGCGTGAACAGGCATCAACGCAGCAAGGACCTTAGGCTCGCTGATAATTCCAGAGATTCCAAGGGCCGCACTTACGATGAACCACAGGAGCATTATGGGACCGAACACAGATCCTATGCTCGCCGTACCTTGTCTTTGAAAGACAAAAAGCAAGATCAAGACAACTATGGTTATGGGAACAACATAGGGATCGAAAGCCGGGGCTGCCACCTTAAGGCCTTCTATTGCACTGAGTACCGAGATGGCCGGTGTAATGATTCCGTCTCCGTAAAGTAATGCCGCGCCGAAGACGCCAAGCACAATCACCGTTGACCGAGTTTTCCGTTTGCGCCAAGGAGACAGAAGAGCCATCAGCGCGAGAATTCCCCCCTCTCCTCGGTTGTCCATGCGCATTACGTACATGATGTACTTGAGAGAGACGATAATAACGAGTGCCCAGAATATGAGCGAGAGCACACCGAGCACGTTGTCGGGTGAAGGAGAGACGGGATGTTTGCCGTCAAAACACTCGCGCAGAGCAAAGAGAGTATTTGTGCCGATATCGCCGTAGACGATGCCCAGGGCCGTTAAAGAAACTACGAGCACCCCCTTTTGTCGGCCCTCCGGGCGACGCGGTTCCTGTTCGCCATTGTCGCCTGCAAGTTTTTCCGGCTCTTCGTCTACAACTTGCTCTTTTTCTTCTTCCGCCATCAGGAATTCCTTCCAGCGATACCAATTAATCCCGGAGTCCACGTAGGAGACGCTTTTCACAAAGGAACTACGGGGCATGAAAATTATGTGTCGTCTCTAACAGCGCCTATAGCTCCGCGGACTCGCAGACAGGTCAACCTCGTTCCTTACAAAAGGCTCCATTGCCGGATGATGTGAATCCCAACAATGCACTTTGATTTCTAATTCTTCCAGTGTGGGGCGAGCAGCAAAGACCGCACAACGGTTGCCAGGTGTGGAATCCCATCAAGAACGTCGTGACATGGTTTATCACTTTTCGGAACTACTGTAAGTCAGCGATGCTTTAGCAATTAGCCGGGTCGATCAAACCAGGCGAATTCCCCGCCCCTACGCTTGAATTTGCGCAATTCTCAATCGACGATTTTAATATCCTGAGAAGATTCGACAAATGCCCTGAGAATCTGGCTATCCGACAACTGTTGACGCTCCTGGAGTTCTCCCTTGGATATTAACCCCGCTTGCACCAAGTAACCCAGGACTCGATCGAAGCCTTCGACCGTCAGACCATACTTCACACTCAACTCTAAATCGGTCATGCCCGACCGAATGTCTTTTACGAATTCCTTACCCTTGATAGTTCGCGCATTCGGCTGGGTCTTTGGCATAGTGCCGGACTCCTTTCATCCCTATTATAAGTCATGGAACAAAAGGATGCGGTCATCGGTCGGGTTCGTGAGCCTAAACCAGCCTGTATCCCGCCCCTTTCCAAGCTTCGACGCCGCCATTGAGAACCTTGGAGTTATTGTATCCCAATTGAATGTACTTGGCTGCCTGACCGACAGCCGCTCCGTCATCAGGTCAAGCGCAGTAAAATACAATTTCCTTGTCCTTGGACAAGTCAGTTAATCTGTCCCGAAAGGCACTCAGGTTGATAGCTCCCTCCAGACGCAGCCTCTCGCACCTTTCGTCATCAGCATAGGCGCACACCAGGATAGCGTTGCCGGCATTCACTTCCTCATGAGCTTCTTCCGCATCGATGCGCTCGGGATTTGCCATAATTAGTTCCCCCTTTTTCCAATATCTTATCCAATTCTCTCTTGATCACCCTATCTTGTCAATTGCTGGGTCGCGTCCTTAGTACTAAGTGCTGCGTTGCGGAAATACGGTCGCGTGTTTGGGCGCCACTGCCGGCTTGCCCAGCCGTGGCAGCCGGCGCTTTAAGAAGGCAGCTCTCTCTTTGCGCGAGAATGGTTTTGTAGCACAACCGGCTCTGTGCTAAAATTTGGGAAAAAAGAGGTAATCACGTGTCACATCGAGGAACAGAAATTCTAAGAGAGGCCCTATCTCTTCCTCCTGATGATCGGGCGGAAATAGCGGAGCGACTGCTGTCAAGTCTCGACCCCCCAGACCGACAGAATCTAGATGACCTGTGGGCAAGTGAAGCCGAAGACCGTCTTGACGCATACGAACGAGGTGAAATTAAAACCATTGACGCCAAGCAGGTTTTTGATCAAATCGCTCCCAAGGCCAAATGAACGTCGAGTTTCTTGAACCCGCGTGGGCAGAGTTCATCGAGGCTGTGGAGTATTATAATGGCCAAAAGGAAGGACTCGGCTTTGAATTTTCTGAAGAGATTTGGACTACAATCGAAAGGATTATCCAATATCCTGAAGCCTGGTCACTAATTTCCAAGAGAACTCGACGCTGCCGTACAAACCGTTTTGCCTACGGAATAATGTATCAAATCAGAGGTAAAACTCTCCTCATCATTGCCGTCATGCATCTTCGCCGCGAACCCCTATCTTGGAAAAGAAAAATTCCTAAGCGAAGCCAGTAGCTTTTCCTTCGTTCCACCTTGCTTATATACGTGACTCTGTCCTTCACGATTGCCGTTGACCGAAGCTCCAAGCTGAAGTATCCTCGCAAGCCGGTAGGAATGCCGAAAAATCGATCACATCAACAGAGCATTGCATCCGTCGAAGGACCTGGAGAGAGGGGTCGTTCGCGGCCGTGACAGGAACCCGAATGAGGCTGAAGCAAAGGCTGAAAGCTAAGCTGGACCAATTGATGCTATGGCGTGCAGTGCGATTGGTATGGGAGAGCGCCCCGGGTTGGACTGCTCTCAATCTTGTCGCCATCTCGGTACAGGGCTTGCTTCCATTGGCAGCAGTGTACGTCATGAAGCTGGTTGTAGATGCGGTCACTGGGGCGATCGGACTTGGGACGGGTCAGGCGGACATGGGGCACATTCTCTTTCTGGTCTCGATTTCTGGTGCAATCATTCTGGTGCAATCCCTGGTAGCTTCCGCCGCTAATATTGTGAAGAGCATTCAGTCGCAGATGGTGACGGACAAGTTGGCCGTCATCATTCAGAGCAAGGCAGTCAATGTCGATATGGAATGCTACGACGATCCCGACTATTATGACAAGCTGCACAGGGCCGAGGACGAGGTGGCCTTCCGTCCTAACAGGGTCGTGGACGGTCTGGTGGATCTCTTCAAGAACCTGATCTCGCTATTTGCGATGGCCGGGTTGCTATTTTCGTTTCATGCAGTCTTGGCCGCCGCGGTGCTGCTTGCATGCGTCCCTGACTTCCTCGTTCGCCTAAGATTCAGCGAGAAACTGTACAACTGGTTCTGTGACAATACTGCGCAAATACGGCTTGCGAACTTCCTGCATTGGATGCTCACCAAGCAGTTCCACGTCAAGGAAATGCGTATCTACGGTCTCGGGGCGACCCTGATGAATCGATTTGAGAAGATTCGCTCCGTCTTGCGGCAAGACAAATTCAGACTTGTCGCTCGTTACGGCATTGGCGAAATGCTTGCCGGCATAGTGACCGTGGCCGCGTATCTGGCCGCGTACATCTTCATTGTCTACCGAACGGTTTCAGGGGCTATCACTTTGGGTGATATGGTCATGTATTACCAGGCATTTCAGCTTGCCCAGGAAAACTTCAAGAGCATGATGAGGAGCACTGCCCTACTTTTCGAAGATAGTCTGTTCATTGCAAGTCTCTATGATTTCCTGCACTGGGAAAACAGAATCAAAGAGCCCGCCCGCCCGAAAGCGCTCCCCAAAGACATTGTTTCAGGCATAGTCCTGGAGTCGGTCAGTTTTCGATACCCGGGCAGGAGCAACGATGTGCTGGAAGACGTGACCTTGAGCATGAAGCCTGGCCGGATTACTGCTCTAGTCGGCGAAAACGGTTCGGGCAAGACCAGCCTGCTGAAGCTGTTGTGCCGGTTTTACGATCCCACAAGCGGCCGGATCGCCATAGACGGGCAGGATCTTAATTCGGTGAGCCGAGAAGACCTGTGGAGACGCATGGGAGTGATGTTTCAAGATTATGCAAAGTATCCGATGACTGCACGGGAGAATGTCTCTTTTGGCGCCTGCCACGCAGATGAAAGAATGGACCGTGTCGTCAAGGCGGCAAGCGAGGCGGCTGCCCATACCATGATTATGAATCTGCGGCACCAGTACGACACGATGCTGAGCAACTATCTTGAAGGAGGACAGGAATTGAGCGAGGGCGAGTGGCAGAAAATGGCTCTCGCACGGGCGCTGTATAACCGCGGGCAAATTCTGCTCCTGGATGAGCCGACTTCCTCCATGGACGCGATGTCCGAGCGTTATTTCCTTGAGCAGCTCAAAGCGCGATCTAACGGTCAAGTAGTGCTGCTCATAAGTCACCATCTGCCGACGGTTAGCATGGCAGACTGGATATACGTTCTCGATCGAGGTCGTATTGTGGAAACGGGAACGTATGAGCAACTCTTGACCGTGCGGGGAAGTTTCTGGCGCCTATTCAAGGCCGGTGCCTCGTGATGACAAGGGATAGAAAGTTCCCGGTGTAAGTCAACGATTAGCCACGATATGACAAATAGTTTGACAAACAGCCACTCCATGAGTATACCAAACACTTGACGTAAGATTCGACCTGTTCATCATCTAACCTTGCCAGCTTTAGTACTATCCTATATATCGCGGAGGCCTGAGGTTTGTTACGACGGTGATCGCAAGTAGGTCGACACTCCCCATGAAATCAGTCAAAGATCTCGACTTTTCACCGGCGGGGGAATATTTCCCCTCTCCCTTGGACTGGCGGGATGTCATACTCTACAGCCTCCTGGTAGACAGGTTTGATGACGGCTCGTGCCCGTCTAATCACGAGGATACCGAGGCTCGAAGTGCTGAGAGGTCTAGAGGGAAGCGCAAAGTCTTTCAAGGCGGCAATCTCAAGGGAGTAATCCGTCGGCTGGATTACATTGCCGATTTAGGCGCCAACGGGATATGGCTTAGCCCTATTTTTAGGAATCGTCCCGAACGCGAGGATACTTATCACGGTTACGGTGTTCACAGCTTCCTGGAAGTGGATCCGCGATTCGGTACAATGCAGGAACTTCGCGAACTCGTAACCAAGGCACATGCCCGCGGCATGTACGTGATTCTTGACATTATAGCCAATTATACGGGAGATAACTGGGCGTACGAAGGTGATCGATTCTGCGAGTATTCGCCTGAGGTTGCCGGACCGTATCCTTTCGGATTTTGGCGAACGCTGTCCGCGGGCAGGAATGGGTCAGGCAAGAATGGTTCGGGCAAGAATGGCTCGGGCAACAATGGTTCGTGCAATGATGCCGTGTGGCCGCAAGAGCTCCAACTGCAACAATATTACGTGAGACGCGGAAAGATACGAGACTGGAAAGTGGAAGGTGCAGAGGCGACCGAGGGTGATTTTGACTCCTTGAAGAAGCTTGACATTCGACGGCGTGAAGTGCTGGACATTCTTATACGGATTTACAAGTATTGGATACGCGGCGCGGATGTCGATGGATTTCGTCTCGATGCTACCAAACATATGGATCCGCTTTCCACAGCCCTCTTTTGTTCAGCGATTCGGGAATATGCCAAGACACTTGGGAAACACAATTTCTTGATTTTTGGTGAAATTGCCTCAGGGTATAAGACCATTGAGCAATATCTCAAGGGCTGCGCTTGCTGCTCGGGAAACGGCCATCGACGTCATGGTGTTGACGCGGCGCTGGATTTTCCCTTGAGCTACATATTGGAGCGTGTGGTGAAGGGGTTCTCAAGTCCGGAAGAGCTCCGGTGGGTGTATAACGGGACCAATCCGCTGTACGCCAATGGACGAGATCCGGGTTTGAACTCTGTGACCTTTTTGGATAACCACGACCGGAATCAGCGCTTTATGCACAAAAATCCGTATCAACAGCAGTTGGTACTGGCGTTGGGGTATCTGTTGACCAGCCTTGGCGTTCCTTCCATCTATTACGGCACCGAGCAGGGATTTGACGGAGGGGGCCCCGATCTGCACTATGTGCGGGAGTGCATGTTCGGCGGCAATTGGGGAGCGTTCGGCCGGCGCGGACGGAGTTGCTTTGACACGAAACATCCTATTTACAAAAGTATAGCCGGCATTGCGGCCATTAGGCGGCAAGAGGCCGCACTTCGGTATGGCAGACAGTATTTCCGGGAAACGAGCACGGACAGGGTACGCTTTGCTTATCCCGCGGACAGACACTGCACTTTGGCATACTCCCGAGTAATGGACGACACCGAGATCCTCATCGCGCTAAACTTGGATTTCAATCCTCGAAATGACTTCGTCACCGTTGATTTCAATCTGCACGAGGATGGCGAATGGTTGGAGGATCTGCTACAGCCGGGATTCCGGGCTCGGATCATCAAACGAAATGGGCGCAGCATGGTGCAAATAAGCCTGAAAGGCATGCAGATGGCTATCCTTAAGAAGAAAGATCACTTTGCACTTTGAACGCTGCCATTCACGGATCAAATCTTCCTGGGCGACTCTGGCGGTGTTAGCCGCCGTCACAATCATCTACACTGCTTCGATTATAGCTGCCAACGGATTTACAATTGACGATGCCTATATCTCGGCCAGATACGCAAAGAACCTTGCCGTTAGCGGTCAATTGACGTGGAACTTGGGGGAATCTCCGAAGACGGAAGGATACACATCGCCGCTTTGGGTTGTCGCATCATCATTGATGTTCTTCGTGACTAACCGCTCTTCATTTCGACTGATGCAGCTCATGAGCATTGTTTTCGGAGCTTTGACGCTATTGATGCTGTTTGCGCTGGCACGCAGGCTACATTTTTCGGGAAGCACGGCTGCATTGCCTCCTTTGTTTCTGGCCCTGAGTTCCCCGTTTGTTTTATGGAGTGCCTCCGGAATGGAGAATGCTCTTTACACGTTTCTGATTCTCCTGGGACTGTACCTGGTAATTGATGAAGAAGATAAGGGATTAAGGTATGAAACTCCGTTGGTCTTATTTCTTGTCTTCCTGGCTCGGACGGAAGGCCTGGTGTTCTATGGCGCAGTGGTCATTGTCAGAAGTATCAAATTCGTACTAAACATTGATGGCGCACGCGGCCAAATAAAGAAGCTTCTCACCTGGAATGCAATATTTCTATCCTGCTTTCTGGCGTACCTACTTTGGAAAATTTACTATTACGGAGCAGTTCTGCCTTTGCCCGTGTATGTCAAAAGGCCGGCCGGACTTGTGGGCTTGGCGTACGTCGGGAGCTTCTTAATTTATGTTGCACCGTTTCTGTTATTAGCATTGCTTGGCTTGAGAAATGCCCGGAACATAAAGAAGCTGTATTTGTGGGCCGCGCTTGGTTCCTATCTCCTGGCAATCTCCTTTTCAAATCCAATGATGGGATATGACTATAGGCTTCTGGTCGCGGCCTTCCCCCTTGTGTATTTGCTTGCCGCATGGGAGCTGGATCTGCTATTCAACAGCGAGTTCACAAATAAGGTGAATGCATTGCTATACATTGTGATTGTATGCTTTCTTTCGATTACGATTACAAAGTACCCGGTAGACTATGCGGATTCATTGCGTGACAAAGCCTCGGCAAGCGCTCAAGTTCTCGGGCAAGTACACATTCCGCTGGGCAAATGGCTCCACCAACAGCAGGTAAAGGCCGGTATGAAG
This sequence comes from uncultured delta proteobacterium, assembly GCA_963789265.1. GTDB lineage: Bacteria > Desulfobacterota > Desulfomonilia > Desulfomonilales > Desulfomonilaceae > CAWBBA01. The sequence goes on from CAWBKB010000004.1 coordinate 127,303, forward strand.
AGGGTTGCCCTTGCAGATGCGGGTGCCATTTCGTTCTATTTCGGCGGCGAGACCATAGACCTTTATGGCTTAAACGACAGAGAGATAGCGCACAAAGGATTTTCCGTCCGGCGAGTTCTCGACAGAAAACCGGATTACGTGATTCTCAACAGCAGGAGCGATACGAAGTTTCAGGGCAACAACACACCCTGCGGGGAGATGTCCGAGGAAATATTCGCGTCAGACCTGTTCAGAAAGCACTATTCGTTCGTGAAGCAGTTCGTGAGCTACAAGCCATTTTACTCATTATGGGTATATGAGCGGAAATTCAAAGGCTCTTCGCGTAAGTGCGTGCCTGGCATTTTTCATTCGCGTGTGCCTGTGAAAGTCCCTGGAATATGCCAGCATACCAACACGGTATTTACCGCCCATCGCGGTTCCAGCACAAAACTGATAGGTCTTAACTATGCCTTCGTATCACCTGGATGTGGTTGCCCCCAGGTTTCGTAGCTGCTTCTTGGCGTATTCATTGCCTTGTTCGGCAGCCTTTCTGAAAAGCAAAAGGGTCAAGTCTGCTCTTGACTCATACCGGACGTGGTGGTATGGCTGGTCCATGTCGCGGCCGTTACGAATTCAATATCCGGACGCCTGGTACCATGTGATGAACAGGGGCAGACGCGATGAAGTGATTTTCCCCGGACCGGAGGATTATCAGCGATTTATGGAACATTTACGGGCAGGCTCCACCATGTGGAATGTCAGGATTGCAGCATTTTGCCTGATGCCGAATCACTACCACCTGTTGGTCCAGACTCCGGATGCTAACCTTTCACGGTTTATGAGGCATGTGGACGGCGTATACACTCAGCGATTCAACTGGTTCCACAAGTGCGACGGCTCTCTCTTCCGAGGCCGTTACAAGGCCATTCTCGTAGAGGCCGACACGTATCTGCTCGATTTGGTCCGATATATTCACCGGAATCCATTGCGGGCCGGGTTGGTGAGTCGACTCGATCGATACCTCTGGAGCAGCCACATAGCTTATTTGTCCCTTTCAGCTAGATGGGCTTGGCTATACAGGGAAATGGTGTTCTCCATGCTGTGCCGGGCTGGAGAGGATTCGGCAAGGGCCTACCGGGAGTTCATGGTGCAGGACGAATCAGAGGAGTTCACGGCAGTGTTGTCCAAAAGAAATGTCCCGTCGCTTCTGGGATCAGATGAGTTTGTGGGCTGGGTGAAGGCAAACTTTCAGAGCCTCCGATCTCATCGAGAGATGCCTGCCTCACGGTTACTCGTTCCGGGATTGGAGGCGATACAATCTGCCGTATGCGCGAGCTATTGCATAGATCGCAATGAGCTGCTGTCGAGCAGAAGAGGAATGAGCAACGACGCCAGGAACGTGGCAGTCTATCTTGCCAGACGGCTCTCCGGTCAAACACTGTCAACCATAGGAGATGCCTTTGGACTGGAGCATTACAGCAGTGTGAGCAGCGTGGTTTCTCGCATGAAGCAAAAGATCGCGAGCGACAGGAACCTGAGAAGGAAAGTGCAAGCGATCGAGCGAACCCTCCTATGAGTCAAGAGTAGACTTGACCCCATCCCTACGGGGCGATCTCGGACAAGGAACTTGTCGCCGCTATAGACCAGTTGACCTTCGATCACGGCGATTCGGGGATCGCCGGTCAACCCCTCATTCTGAGTCCTGTTAGCTATTTGTTAGCTGGAGATCAAAAAACCGGACATTCAGATGTTAGAATATCCGGCTAACTTCTTGTTATTATTGGTGGAGATGAAGGGATTTGAACCCTCGACCCCCGCGTTGCGAACGCGGTGCTCTCCCGCTGAGCTACATCCCCACAAGCGCAACATTATAAGCTTTGTGTGTTGCTGTCAAGGACGCTAATCCAGCTCCGTCGGGTGTATCTTTCTGCCTACTGGGATCCACGATTCCCCCGATTTTGGGAATTTCACCTTGTATAGCATTGTATTGCATCCCCATTCTCTCCCCGAACTCAGCGGTGTTTCATGCTCCACTCGGATTCACGGCGTCGGGCTCCGTGTGAATGAGTACGCCAATATGGCTGTCCGGGTCTTGGGACCTTCTCCGTACACAAAACCGTGGTCTCTTAGTGCTCTGTAAGTTGTACCGACTACTCCGACTGCGTGCCGACCGGTTCAACCATGCGCTCTTGGTTGCCGCATCCGTGCAAACTTCCAGCAAACGGGGCGTTTCTCATTTCTCAGGCAACAAGGACTCTACCAAGCTGACCCAGTAGCCTGCACCTAATGAAAGCAGGCGGTCATTAAAATCGTACCCGGACTGGTGCATCATTCCGTTGGGGCGTGGCTGGCCTGCACCTATGCCCATGTATGCGCCGGGCACGGACTTTATCATGAAAGAAAAATCCTCGGAATACATCACGGGTGGAATGTTCGTATAAACATTGTCGCTTCCGGCGACAAACGAGGCCGCCCCAATAGCTTCCTCTGTTTCTTTGTCGCTATTGATTACAGCCGGATAACGCCGCTGGTATTGAATATCTGTACTGACCCCCATCGATATCTCCAACCCACGCAGCACTTCCTTCATACGGGTCTCCAATCGGTCCTGGATGTGCGGCTGAAAATGCCGTGTACAACCACGAAGCAATACTTTATCCGGAATCACGTTATAGGTCGTACCGCCATGAACTTCCGTAACACTTAAGACCGCTGCTTCGATGGGATCGATACTTCGACTCACGATAGTTTGGAACATGGTAACGGCTTGGGAAGCGGCCACTAGCGGGTCTCGTACATTTCCGGGCAGGCCGCCGGCATGTCCCCCAACGCCCGTTACTGTTATGTCGAAAATGTCATAGGCCGCCATAAAAGGGCCGGTGCGTATGGCGAAGGTGCCCTCGGGCAAGCTGGGAAAATTATGCAGTCCGAAGACGCAATTCATGGGGAAACGTTGAAAAAGCCCGTCTTCAACCATTACCTTGGCACCGCCGCCAGTCTCTTCCGCCGGTTGAAAGATGAAGTTGACCGTGCCGCTGAATCTGCCCTTTGAGGCGAGATGTTTGGCGGCCCCGAGGAGCATGGCCATGTGGCCGTCGTGTCCGCATGCGTGCATCTTGCCAGACACCGTGGATTTGTATGGAAGATCGTTTTCCTCTTGAATGTCCAAGGCGTCCATATCTGCCCGCAACCCAATGGCTCGCGGATGGCCTTGTCCTCGTACAAGTGTGGCTACGATCCCCGTCCGGCCGATTCCTCTATGGACATCAAGGCCAAAGGACTCTAACTTTCCGGCCAGGAAATTAGACGTCTCCCTTTCCTGAAAGGCGGTCTCCGGGCAGGCATGAAGATGATGTCTCCAGGCCGCCATCTCAGATTCGAGAGAAGCTATGTCCGTATCAATTCCCATGTCCATGACCTCCTCAGATCTTTTCGTGCCCGGGCCGGAATCATCCCGGATTCATTCAGGTGTCAACTTCCGACGTCCTTAGTAATCATGATCCGCAAGATCGTCCTGTCCGTTTCTGCCATTCCCTGTGTACTGAGCTTGCCAATATTTCGCACAGTCTGTTCGGAGGTCGAGGCAATTATGCCGTCAGTTGACTTGACATCGATGCCGTGGAGGGCGAGTAGAGCGGATTGAACCGCCGTTCCTGCTGCAGTGGCGAGTTTCAGGGAGCAGCCTGCTTTGGCCCCATCACAGATGACGCCTGCCAGGTCTTCTATCAGGTTCTTGATAGCGCTGGCGATATGATGAGTGTTCCCATTCATCAGGTAGGCTATCCCGCCCGTGGCGCCGGCGCCAGCCGCGACGGAGCACCCGCATATCGCCGAGAGGCGGCCGATATGCGCCTTGATATAAACTGTCAGAATGTGGCTCAACGCTATAGCGCGCAGCATACGGGAGGGATCCTCACAGGTGATGTAATCGATCAGGGCCCTAATGGGTAGTACCGCTGTAAGTCCGTGGTTTCCGCTGCCCGCGGAACTCATCGCGGGAAGATTCACCCCGGACATGCGTGCGTCCGAGGCGGCGGCGGTCAAAATCCGGGCCGCCAGGATCATGTCCTTTTTGAGCAGACCTTCGCTCACAAGTCGTTGGAGGGTCATGCCGACCCCGAGCCCTGGGCCGTTTTTCAGGCCATGTGCGGCGAGCGCCATATTGGTCCGAATGCCCTCTTCGAGAAACTGAAAATCTTCGGCATCCAGGTCATCCAATAGCCCCACCATCTCTTCGAGAGAAAGGCCGGAAATCCATTGTTCCAAAGGCCGGATACTTTCATTAGAGTGCTCGCTTGCCGAAAGGAGTGGATGGTCATAGACCGGGACGCCATTTAGTTGCAGCCCTGCAATGTGATCATGGGCATCCTCAAGGATCGCCTCAGCCCGGTAACCGCCACTCCTAACAGACACCTTAATAAAGACGGGCTGCTCTGTTTCGAGCAAGTGAACCTCAACTTTCTCTTTCGAAAGGAAATCCTTAGCCAGCTTGAAGGTCTGATCGTTAATGGGTTTGAAGACCTCGAGTTTCAGAAAAGGATCTCCTCCGAAGGCTCCCAATGCGGCAGCCAGATCTATACCGAATTCACCCTTCGTTCCGGGTATGGCCACCCCCATAGCGTTCTTGTACACATTGGGACTCACCCAGAGTTCAATGGAAGATAGGTCTTTTCTCGGGAGTAGCGTGACGGCTGCCGCTGCGCAAAGCGCAACCGCGGCAGGCTCTGTGCAGCCAAGGGCAGGTAGTACTTCCAGATGCAGAATATCCTTGATCCGGTAAGTCATCTAAAATCCCCAATAGATTAAGAATGCGCTATGCTGCTCGTCTCCCGACTCTAGCCCCGGAACGAGGGCAAATTGGGGGACTATTCCTCTGCCGATGCCGACGAAAAGCGAAAATCACAAAAGGGCGCACCTTCCATAATAGTCTGAGTTCGGGTGAACCTTATCTTGGGGTTAAAGCCTTCCATCAAAGCAAAATCCCGCCCACAGGAAAGAAGAAAACCGAATTCTTCCAGGCTGTGCTCCCGGTACATCTCCGCATACTTACACCGCGTTACGTTGACGGAGGCTTTGGCAGGAGTCGCCTCAAGCACCTCAAACTCCAGGGCGCCGGCCTGACTGAATAGTGGTAAGGCCTTTTGTAAGTGTTCCATGCTGTTTCCGCCCGCCACCATTTGTAAAAGCTTCCCCGCTTGCCGGGCCAGGGATTTAATCTCCGCCTGACTGACTTCAAGGGCAGGCTCCCGGCCGAATTTCTCAATAAAGGCTTTGATGAGAGGGGCGGCAATGAGGGCTTCAATCTCACGCCGAATGATGATGGGCACACTGTTGATGTCCTCCATAACTGTTCCTCCTGCTTCCACGGTGGGTTCGTTGGGCTGAGCTGTCGCCTCCCTTGTAATAACCAGATCTTTGACCACTTTTTTTTGATTTAGCGGCTCAAGTGTGATGTCTCCTTCGACGCGGGTCTGACAAATAAGGCCGGCGTGCCCGTTTATTTTCCCTGTACAGCGGCCGCAGATCCCCAATGCGCAGCCGGCATGGTCGTAATAGGCCAGTGTGCTGTCCTGGTTTTGGTAGACGTAATCAAGGGCATCCATGGCACTCATGCCTTCTTCAAAAGGCACTTCATATGTTTTGTAATAGGGGGTCTTGTCCACAGAAGGGTCGAACCGGAAGATCCTCACTTTTATCAAGTCATTCGACATGCTCGTTCACCTCGCTCTTTCTCAATGTTTGCCACCGGTATCCGAACGTGATTCCATCATCTTCTTGATGAATTCGAGGTAGGGCGTCACGCCGGTTGGAGGTGTCATGGTGGTGACAGTCACGGGTCTCTTGATCACCTTGGAGCCGTCACTCTCCCTCTTGACGATGCTTTCCTGAAGCCAGTTATCATTGTCGACATTTGGGTAGTCTTCACGAAAATGCACGCCTCGGCTTTCAGTGCGAAGCAGGGCACTTTGGGCCGCCATCTCCAGGAGTTGAACCATATTCTGTAGTTCCAAGGCGTCGATCCACTCCTTGTTGTACGTCCTGCTCTTGGAGGTAGTTGCCAGGCTGGGAAGCTCATCTTTCCCGACCGAATTCAATAAGTTGATAAATAACTCTAGCTCGTCCTTGTTGCGGATGGGACCGAGAAACTTGTGGGCAGCCTCCTGAACACGCCTTCTAACTTTGGGAGGATTAAGACCTTTCGGCCTGAGTAGAGGTGCCTCGGTCCGTTCACGGATAGCAATGAGGGTCTTTTCATCAGGATCCTGTGCTTTCGCTTTCTTGGCGTATTCTCCTGCATTGGCTCCCGCATCCGCTCCGTGCACGAGCATCTCGGTGATCGCCGCAAACACCCGGTTGGCTCCAAAAGCACCTAATGTGCATTCTCCGGCTGCGTAGAGTCCCTCCAAGGTCGTTTCAAAACGCTCGTTAACCACGATGCCTCCCTCGAAATATTCCGCGGCCGGCCCGACCTCGACCGGTTCGTTCTCTTTTAGCTTCCGGCCCCACTCCGATAGGTCTATGGCCTTATACTTCCACTTCGGAAAAACCAAAGAAGCAATGAGTTCGACTTTCTCCCAAGGCACATCGCCCCGGCTGAAATGCACCCCTCCGTTGGGCGTTCCCTTGCCCGCCCGGACCTCCTTCATGGTGGCATGGGAGATGAAGCTCTTGTTCCACTCCGTTAACGATCCGACATTGACAACAAAAGGGTCATATCGTTTCAAGAATTCCTCTCCGAGGCCGTTCGTCAAACTACCACCCACCAACAGACTCAACATGTAAGGCGCGATGCTGCCCCGCCAGATCGGGGGGTGCAAGAAGACATTGCAGCAGAAAGTTATAAATTCCATGTTCCCCAGATCGGCGCCCGCCCGGTGGGCAATGGCAATCCCGTCTCCCGAGAGATCCCGCATGCCGGTATTGGGCCAGAAGGCTTTGTGCCAGCCACCTGTGGCCATCACCACGGCTTTGCATCGGAACTGCAAGTATTCGCCCGATCGGATGTCCAAGCCGACAGCGCCGGTGACCTTTCCTTCGTGGGCAACCAAGTCCAGGAGCAAAACATCCGCACGCAGATCAACTTGAATGGACCTGGCCTTTTTGAGCAAGGCATCCATAATCCCTATTCCGCTAGTGAAGATCATTCGTTCATCCGATAGCTTGATCTGAATTCCCCATTCAATCAATTCTCTAAGGCACTGTGGAGCCAACCGGATATACTGCTCCACAAGCTCCTGGTTGTTCAGGAAACATCCTTGTGTAACAATGTCATTGAATACCTTTGCGGGGCTGTCATTGGGATCTCCTCTCAGCCCTGCGATCTGACTCATGCTCCGGCCATCGAGAGTGAAGTCAGCCCCCGCCATGGGGGTTGCTCCGCAGCGCGCGAGGGGCCCCTTACTAAGGAGAAGGACACTCATGCCCTTCTCTCTGGCCGCAATGGCCGCCCTGAAACCGGCCCCACCTCCGCCTACCACCAGTACGTCGGTTTCTATCTTTGGAGTCATCTCTATCCTCGCTTCTTAGAGGGCGATTGGTCGAATGAGACTTCCGGTTTTCTTTCGCTGATGACCTGGTCAAAGTACAGCGCCATGTCCTTGAAGAGTTCGGAGAGAAAGCCATACTCCCGAGGTGTGACCTCCGCAAACCGGTTGATAATGTTGGCATCCATCCGGGCATGAAACTCCCGGTGTCCGTGAAAGGCAATCTGGCCTCGTTTGGTTAATCTCAGTAACACCTCTTTCAAGTTGCCCTGGCCGTTGTAACGCTCGACGAGCTTCTTCTTCACGACCTTTCCGACGATCTGGGTTACTGCAGGCTTTGAGATGCCCAGCACTGATGCTAAGCCGGTCATATTGATGCTCGGATGTTTTCCTATAGCCTCCACGACATGGATCTCCGAGGGGAACAATTTGTCTCCGGTCCCGAAATCCCGGGCCATCTTTTCAAGGGCTGTGAATTTGTTCAGGGCAATCACGAACAGATTGATCAATTCCGCTAATTGCCCGGATCTTGTTTTCATGGAAATATAGTTAAGCAGGTTAATAAAATGTTGTCAAGCTTTTTCCGGTGCTTTAGAATTCAGACCTGTTTTTCTGGAACTTTTTTCGGCACCTCCTTGCTCGATGCCTGGCGAATAGTATACTTGGGGTCCGGACGAAGGGCCTGACGGTGAGACGATCGGGCCGGACTTGACAGTTTCACGGTGAATCGGATTGATTCTCATGGCACTAACGCCATCACAGTAAAGTTTCACCACATATATTATTTCTTAAATGTTACATTTCATGACTTTATTGGTTAATGTTCCACCGCACTTTTCGACTTTACTCGGACATTTCGGACAGAAGTGTGGCATGATACGAAGGGCCTCTCGCCGCCGCACAAAGGAACCTGGCATGCAAGCTCGCAGAAGAACTGCTAAGAGGAGCATCAGCACCCTGATCATCTCTCAGGAAGGGATCGAACTCGGCATTCTGGAAGTGCTTAAGAAGCATGCAGCAAAGAACGGACTCACCAACTCCGAATTGCTTAAGAAGTGCGGCGCGCGGCTGAAGCGGTCTCTGGCGGCATTGTTCAAGCGAAAGGAGCCCAGGAGCGAAGACGTCAAAGGTCTGCTTTACAATCTCTGGAGAAGCGGGTTTCTGTTTTTTGAGCCTCCTAATAGTGGTCAACGAGTGGGCCGAGTCTGGGGCATGGAGTCGGCACGGCAGATCTTTCCGTCGGCATGCTTCTTCACGCCGAAACATGGTAGCTCCAAGGAAACGACAGAGAATACTCGGGAAGCACTTAAAGCGGCGTACAGCAAATTCGTCCCCGAGCATCTGGGCGGGTTTGTGCCGATTTTCAAGGTGCGCCGGGCACTGGACTGGTCAAGCCAAGCATTCGATAGCCTACTGCGGGACTTAAATGAGCGACAAGAGCCGGTGGTGGAGCTGCACGCTGGGGATCCTGCCGATCTGACCGAGGCAGAAAAGCGCGATTCTTTGTGGAAGAGCGGCAGATTGCTGATTCGAATGCGCTGGAGGGAACCATGAAGGAATTGAGTCTTAAACTCCCCTTCAACCCGTTCGTGGACATTGCGGTAGGCAATCCCTGGAAATCCGACGAGCCCGACGTCAGGAGCATAAACGCCGCAGCCTACAACGGCTTGCTTGGGCTGATCAAACAGCTCGTCAAGACTCCGCATTTGGCGGCACTGGTTCTGGGGTCTGCCGGGAGCGGAAAGACTCACTTAATCAAAAGGCTGTTGCAATCCCGTGACGCGAATGTGCTGTTCGTATACGTTCACCCGATGAAGGATCACAAAAGGGTATTCACGACTCTCATGGAGCATGTTTCCACAAATCTGGCAGCCCGTCCGCCTTGGGTCAATGAATCGGCACATGCGACTCAGCTCGATCTCACGGTGGTTAATGTGATAACAGCAGCTTTCGAGAACTACCTTTGCTTGAATCCGGAGGACCCTGGAAGAATCTACCTTAAAAGCATCAAGAAAGATCCTTTGAAGATTCTGTCATTCAGGAAGTCCCCGAAATGGAACGTACTTATCGACAATGCCCAGGAATTTCTGAAAGATAGGCCTTCCTTTCGCAGCGTGACCTCAAGGAAAGTGCTGCGAGCAATGTTTCAGTATCTCGACAAATCCAAGCGGGAAGCAGTGCGCACTTTTCTCAGCGGCACAATTCCCGATCAAGAAGAATGTGAGGCTCTTGGCCTTAGATACGGCGAAGGGGACTGGTCAATTGAAGCCCAAGAACAGCGATCCAAAGACATTCTAAAGACAGTCGGCGGCCTGTTGGAATTCTATCGCCCAATGGTGTTGTGCTTCGATCAACTGGATTCCATTGAAGGGCCTGAATTGATAAGGGCAATAGGAACCCTCTTCATGGACATCGTGAACGAAATCGAAAACATCCTGCCAATCGCATTCATGAGGCCGGAGAACTGGGAGAATCATTTCAAGAAGCAATTGGACCGATCTGCCGAGGACCGAATGACATCTCAAAGCCTTTCGCTGGAGGGGTGCAATTTAGAGCAAGCCCTCGATATCGTCAGAGAAAGACTAGCCTGGGCATTTCAGTCAGCTTCAGAGGTTCCGCCGGATCCCTTCTTCCCCCTTGATCGCCCTATGATTGAAAAACGGCTGAAAGGTGTGACCAGCCCGCGTGACGTCCTGTCCATAGCCCTCAATGTGCTTTCCAAAGGGAAACAGCCCTGGGGTCGAGAAGATCCTACGGAGGTGGTGAAGAAGCAGTTCGAAGCCGAACGTGAAAAGCTGCTGGCGTTAGGCGAACAAGAGCCGGTACGCCAAGACACGGTGGTAGCGGCTTTAAAATTGTACTTCGAAAACCAACAAGATCGGCATGGATATCGAGCCACCAATGTCGAAGTGTCAGGCGAGGACATCCGACTTCGGGCTAAACCGGCCGACGGGGCACATCAGGAAAGAATAGTCGAAATACGCGTCGAGACGGCTATCCATTGGAACCCACTTAGCAAATCTCTCGAGAGACTCAAAAGATCAATAGAAGGGAACTTGAGTGACTTCGCGTTTCTTATCCGGGATGATCGGTGCCGGATCCCTCCAAAGAAAGGATCTATGCCAAAGACAGTCGAGAAGCTGAGAGAGTTTCAACGTGCAGGCGGTCATTTGCATTACATTGATTACCAGAACCCTCACTTCACTTTACGCTCTGGTGTATACGTGGGATAAAATCCGAGCGGGCGATCTTTCTTATGTTTCGGGAGAACATGAAGAGCGCGAAGTAGTCGACACAGCAAACTTTCTTGAATTCGTGAGGGAAGAATTTGATTGCGACATGCTTAACCGGATGGAACTCCAGTTCTTGGAGGCGGGGCATGCTAAAAGACTGACAGTGGCGCGGCCAAGCGCACAAAAAGAGAAAGAAATCTATTCAGCTATCCAGTCCATTCTTGATGAGGCTCCTTACAAACTCAAACTGGAGCAAATACTGGTGCGGCTTCAAGAAAAGGGCATCGTGAAGGATCTGCCTCACAGCTTTTTAGCCGAACTGATTGGCAAGCACAGCGACAGGTTCGGTAATATCAGCGTTACACCGCCCATCTACTTTCTGAAGAAGTAACCGGCGAAGATTCGACTTACTCAAATTCGGAGAACCTGCCGGTGCCCTCGGCCGCTTTCTTGTGAGCTAGGGTTCCTCTGTTGAACCATTGCAGCAACAGGGTAACCATTCACTTACGTGGGGCAGGCTTTCCAGCCTGCCTTTGTGTTAACTTGGCTGACGGCAGGCTGGAAAGCCTGCCCCACAGGTTTGGTGACACTTTCCCGCTGAAAACTGAATACTTACGCAACCGGCCACATAAAGCTTGACCGATTCAACGGCTTGTGCCATGTAAGAAACAATGAATATATCATTCCAAACCTAGGCACAGTCTGAATAAGTCGTATGGCTTAACGTCTTTCAGCCCCATCGCTCCGTATATAGTCCATGGGAAAGTTGCCAATCTAAACCTCAAAGTCACCAACCACAAAAAACTCTGTGAGAGAGGAGGACTTGCTTATGGATGCCACTCGCCGGGAGTTTTTGGTAGTCTCCGGCATACTGGGCACAGGTGTGGCGCTGTCATCGCTGGGACTCGATTTAAGGTCGGCCAAGGCTTATGCCGACGCACTCAAAATCAATAAGCTGAAGGCGGCAAAACACTCCACGTCGATCTGTCCGTACTGCTCAGTGGGCTGCGGATTAATGGTCAGCATCGAGTCGAAAACCGGAAGGATCATCAACATCGAAGGCGACCCGGATCACCCGATCAACGAAGGATCGCTTTGTTCCAAGGGCTCAGCCGTTTTCCAGACCACGGCGAACAATCCCAACAGGCTTAAGAAAGTGCTTTATCGAGCGCCTTACAGTGAGAAGTGGGAGGAAAAGTCGTGGGATTGGGCCATAACTGAGATCGCCAAACGAGCAAAGAAGACCCGAGATGCCTCCTTTGTCGAAAAGAACGCCAAGAGGCAGGTGGTTAATAGAACTGAAGCCATCGCTCATATCGGGAGCTCCAACATCGACAACGATGAGTGTTGGGCGTTTAATGGCCTAATGCGGTCGTTGGGTCTCGTTTATATCGACCATCAGGCCCGGATATGACACAGCCCGACAGTTGCGGCTCTGGGAGAGTCGTTCGGTCGAGGCGCAATGACCAATCACTGGATCGATCTGAAGAATAGTGATTGTTTTCTCATCATGGGCAGCAATGCTGCCGAAAACCATCCCATTTCCATGAAATGGGTGTTACGAGCCAAGGATCGGGGAGCAACGGTGATCTCCGTGGATCCGCGCTTCACCAGGACATCGGCCATAGCCGACTTCTGGACCGGTTTGCGTTCGGGGACCGACATCGCTTTCTTGGGTGGAATGATCAACTACATCCTGTCCAAGGACAAGTATTTCAAGGATTACGTCGTTAACTATACGAATGCTCCATTCATTGTTGACGAAAAGTTTTCGTTCAACGACGGACTCTTCTCCGGTTGGGACCCGAAGAAGAAGAAATATGACAAGGCATCATGGGTGATCAAGAAGGACGCCAAGGGTTTGCCGCAGAAGGATATGACTCTCCAGAATCCCCAGTGCGTCTTGCAGTTGCTCAAAAAGCACTATTCGCGCTACACGCCTGAGAAGGTTTCCGACATCACGGGCACACCGGTCGAAGACCTCTTGAAAGTGTATGAAATCTATTCGGCCACAGGCCAAAAGGGGAAATCCGGCGCTATCATGTATGCTCTCGGATGGACCCATCATACGGTCGGCGTGCAGAATATCAGGGCCAGCGCTATCCTCCAACTTCTTCTCGGCAATATTGGCGTCCCCGGCGGAGGGATCAATGCACTTCGAGGCCAGCCCAACGTTCAGGGTTCCACTGACGGTTGCCTCCTCTGGCACCTGCTCCCCGGATACCTGAAAGTTGCCAAGGCGTCTCAGCAAACATTGGCGGATTACAATAAGGCAAATACCCCGAAAACTTCTGATCCCATGTCGGCCAACTGGTGGGGCAACTATTCGAAGTACAGTGTGAGTCTGCTGAAGTCATACTATGGTGACAAGGCGACCAAAGACAACGACTTCGGCTATGCCTGGCTGCCGAAGCCCGACGATGGGAAGACGTACTCATGGCTGGACATCTTCGACGAGATGTACGCGGGCAGAATCAAGGGGTTGTTCTTGGTCAGTCAAAATTGTGCCGGAAGCTCTCCCAACGCCAATAAGACTAACCGCGCCCTGGCCAAGCTGGATTGGTTGGTGCACACCAATATCTTCAACAACGAAAGCGCCTCCTTCTGGCATGGTCCCGGTATGGATCCTAAGAAGATCAAAACTGAAGTCTTCTTGCTGCCGGCCGCATGTTCCGTTGAGAAGGAAGGGAGTCTCACGAACAGCGGTCGATGGGTCCAATGGCGCCACAAGGCTGCTGATGCACCCGGAGATGCCATCTCGGACGGGGAAATGTGTGTAAGGATCGTCAACAAGCTCAAGGAACTCTACAAGAAAGAAGGCGGTAAGTTCCCGGAGCCCATTCTCAACCTGAAATGGGATTACGTCGACGACAGGGGGCGGTTCGACACCCACAAGATGGCAAAGGAGCAGAACGGTTACTTCCTCAAAGATGTGGAAGTAAAAGGGCAGAAGTTCAAGAAGGGTGATTTGGTCCCGTCTTTTGCGTTCCTTATGGACGACGGTAGCACAGCGAGCGGAAACTGGCTCTATTGCGGGAGTTACACGAATAAGGGGAACATGATGGCCCGCAGGGGCAAAGAAGATCCTACAGGATTGGGCATATATCCCAATTGGTCCTGGTGCTGGCCGGTCAATAGGAGAGTCATCTACAACCGGGCATCGGTGGATCTCAATGGGCAGCCTTGGAATCCCGAGCGTCCTCTCATCAAGTGGGACGGAAAGAAGTGGGTCGGGGATGTGCCGGACGGTCCCTGGCCTCCCATGGGCGACAAGGCGGGTAAGTTGCCGTTCATCATGAAGCCGGACGGGGTGGCATCCTTGTTCGGGCCTGCGATGGTGGAAGGTCCTTTCCCCGAGCACTACGAGCCGGTGGAAAGCCCCCTCAAAGACAACCTGATGTCGAGCCAGCGCAACAACCCGGCCATCAAGCTGTACAACAGCGACATGGACAAGTATGCACAACACGATCCAAAATTTCCATTTGTATGCAGCACATACACGATAACAGAACACTGGTGCTCCGGATCCATGACCCGGTGGCAGCCGTGGCTCCTTGAGGCTCAGCCGGAACTCTTCGTGGAGATCAGCGAAGAACTCGCCAAGGAACTCGGTATTAAGAAAGGTGATCGCGTAAAAGTTAGCTCTATCCGCGGTGAAGTTGAAGCAGTAGCAGTTGTAACGCCGCGTTTCCGTCCCTTCAAAGTGGGCGGAAAGACCGTTCATCAGGTGGGCATGCCGTTCGCCTTCGGGTGGCTCATTCCCAAATCGAAGAAGGACTCCTCAGCTAACCTGCTGACCCCCAGCGTTGGTGACCCCAACACCTTGTGTCCGGAGTACAAGGCGTTCATGGTCAACCTGACGAAGGTATAAGGAGGTGTAAGCTATGGCTCAAGGTTTTTCGATACTTGTGGACACCTCCAGATGCACGGGATGCCGGGGGTGTCAGATTGCGTGCAAGCAGTGGAATCAATTACCTGCAACAGTTACGAAGAACTGGGGAAGCTACCAGAATCCCCAAGACTTATCAGCAGAAACGTGGAAGCTGGTCAGATTTTCGGATGGGGCCAATGGCGATGGTAAACCCTACTGGTATTTCTTCGTCGATCAATGCCGACACTGCCTATCACCGGCGTGCATGGCTGTAGCGGAGAAAGACGAGATAGTCCAGGATGAGAAAACCGGAGCCGTGCTCTATACGCCGAACACAAAAGACCTCGATTTCAAAGCCGTGCTCAAGGGGTGCCCGTACGATATCCCGAGGCAGGATTTGAAAACCAAGGTTCTGTTCAAGTGCACAATGTGCTTTGACAGAATCACGAACAATCAGATCCCCGCGTGTGTGAAAACGTGCCCAACCGGCGCGATGACGTTTGGCGAACGGACCAAGATACTGGCAATGGCCAAGAAGAGAGTAGAGGAACTGAAGAAGGTTTATCCTAAAGCAGTCGCACTGAACGCGGACGAAGCTAGAGTGATCTATGTAGTGAAGGATGAACCGCAAAAGTACTATAAGTTTGCGGCCGGCAAGTAGCTTGGAAATTTGAATTTGCCTCTGAGACCGATTCGCTTTCAAACAAGTGAGAATGGGCCGATAGCAAACGGCACTGACCTGGCGCCATGATGGTGCTTCCCGCGTGCCTCGGGAGGCTTTGTCAGATCCGTGCTGTATTTCCTTGATTGTTCACTGTTTGATCGCGCACTAGTACAAGGCAGTAAGATTGGGGAACCCTTTTAAAAAGGGTGTTCCCCGATCTTCTTGTGGACAAGGAGTTCCCTTTTAATTCCTCGACTACGTTTGTGCGGGAGTCGGTGCCGCGGTGTCTCCCAACCCCAGTTCTGTCAGCTTTTCTTTCGTGGGGATGCCGGTTTGTTTGTCCCATGCCCGCAATTCGTAGTATTCGTCCTTCATTTGTTCGAATTTGGCCTTGTCAAGGACCGCTCCTTCGTACTTGCCTCTGGGCAGCGGCTTTTCGAAAAACTTCTTTGGTAGAGAATCGTCGGCCCTGGTCAATCCTTGTCGAACGTCAAACATCCGCTCCAGATTTCTTATCCGTTCGGCTATTTGGAGCAGCCGCTCGATTTCCCACTCTTTGCCGGTTACAACCCTGAAGAATTCCCAGGCTTTTGTCACATCGTGAAAGACGTGAAGTGTGTACGGCCACGTGCATATTCCCAGGCTGTCCGCGACGATTCCATCGTGTTCGGAAATGACGGTAGAGAGGGCCTTGCCCTGGTACGAATGGGGGATTGCGGCTTCTTCGCTACCGAATTTTGCCTTAGCAACTTGTTGGAACCATTCGGGAGCGTTGTGCCAATCAATCTCGATGAGGCTTCCACGCAGCGGCAGCGGGTCTCCGCGATGGCCAACGGCCTGCATGAGCGCCGAAGCATGAAACGCTCGGAATTCATAGGGATGCGGAGCCAGTCCCTTCACCAGATCCAATTTGTCGACCGCGGCAGGTCCGAAGCTCTCCGCTGCGACCCTTTGGCCCTCAGCCAGGAGGTCCCCATAGCCTTCGCGGTCGGCTATCTTTTGAATCGTAGTGAGTATTGCCTCCTTGTTGCCTCGTTCCATTGCGATGCCGTCCGTATCCTTCGCGGAGATAATACCTTCATGATAAAGCTCCATCAGCAAGCCTACGGAAGCGGACGTTTCGGTCGAGTCCAACCCCAGTCTGTTGGCCATGGATATGGCTTGCCAGAACACGTCCATGTCCAAATTCCAAACTGAGCCGGTGAAGCCGCTCCAAGGTTCGCATGTGGTATGGCCCTTACCTATTCCCGGCACGTTCAGGAAGTTCTTACAGCGAATAGGGCAGGCAAAACAGCCCACATTCTTGAGCTGATACTTTTCAACGTAATCCGGGCCCCCGTAATCTTTGATGATGTCTTCCCAGCATACGTCCTCAAAGTACCCGACAGGAAAGAAGCTGAGGTCGTACATCATGGACACGAAACGGACATTCCCCCAGGTGGACAATTCCTTACACGCAGGGTGTTCTCGGATCTCTCGGTTAACGTCGATGGAGAGCTTCAGCATCTCGTCGGGCCTCGCCACGCCCACGCTGCCTGATCCTCGCACAGCGATCGCTTTGAGGTTCTTGGAGCCCATTACCGCGCCTATACCGGTTCTGCCGGCGGCCCCGGCGTACTCGGTTATTAGGCACGCGAAGCGAACCAGCTTCTCCCCAGCCGGTCCAATGCATACAGATTTGATCTCGGGGTCACCCAATTCCTCCTGAATGACTTTCTGAGTCTCAAAAGTGTCTTTGCCCCACAAATGCGCGGCATCCCGTATTTCTACGCGACCGTCTTTGATCCAAACATAGCAAGGCTTCTCCGCTTTTCCGGTGATAATAATGTGGTCGAATCCCGCGTACTTGACTTCGGGCCCCCAATAACCTCCAAAGTTGGATTTAGCTCTCAGATTGCTCATGGGCGAAAGCGCGGTTACATCGGTTCGGCCCGAAGAAGGCATTGCAGTACCCGTCAGTGGCCCCATGTTGAAGATTAGAGGATTACCGGGATCGAACGCGGCGGTTCCCGGAGCAAGGTGATCGTACACGAGGCGAACGCCGATGCCCCTCCCTCCCAGAAAATCCTCAACATAGGGTTCGGTCGGTTCTGTGGAGACTTGCCCCTCACTCAGATTTATCTTTAGAATCTTGCCCACCCATCCGTACATTGTTTCGCTCCTTCGAAGCCTTATGCCTCGCCGGTAAGGTTCCTGCCTCCAGTGGTCACTGGACTGCCTGAGCGTCGAGCGACAACGGTTAGTTTTTCCCGACTGGAGGTCCGGATGCATATTTACGGTAGTGAGCTGACAGGAAGCGAAAAAAGGGGGTTGCTTTTGATTTGACATAATTTACCGATCTTGTCAACGGCACCGGAAATAGATTCGGCCGGGCAATCAAGAGCGAGTTCATCACGACTGAGCATCTATAAGTATTTTTCGGGCAAGACCAACATTCTTGTAGGAGTAGTGTCGGCTTATATCACGGAAGTTAGATGTGCCCGCACGGACATAAAAAATTCTTGACAACCCGGACCACCGAGGTTAGGATTTAACTGTTCCTCAAAGTTTCTCTCCTTTGGCCTGTGCACATCAGATGTTGTGCCACTCGTGTGCAAGACAACCATCACTTTCAATCCACAGTAAGTTCTGAGGGAAGGCATCCTATGCGTAAGGCCTTCTGGCTATCATTGCTGAGTCCGATTTGGCCGAACATCTGTTCTGGTCCGAGGAGAATCAGGAATAAGCAAGATCCGTCCGCACGTCGGTTGCGAAGCCAGGGCCAGCATACTCGGATTAACTTTCCGTGAGAGATCGTAAAGCTGGGAGAATTAGGATCGGAAGATCTTGAGACGAGAATTTACTTGCTGACGGAACGAAACCAGGGGTTCTTATGAGGAAGATGGTATCGGCTCGCGAGGTTCCTGAAATGGTTTGTCGCCATGATGTTACCGGAATCAGGCTCGGCAAGTTCTAGGGGGGCTTCAAGAAATGCCCTTTAATAGATTTCGCGAATGTTCTGAGATTTCTCAACGTAGGCCAAGAGCATGCCTTTGTGTCGGCCTTGATACTAAGACTCGTGCGCGAGGATGATGGCGCAGTGTGAATAGTCCGGGCAGCGATAGGCGCTGGTGTGACGCTTTCACTGCCTTTCGAAGGCGAAATCAACACAGTCGCGGATTCCGAAGATTTGCTGAAGTTCAATGTGGCAGCCCTGAATCAAGTCAACCAATCGAAGAGGTGGCTTACAGGCTGCGGGTTTTCTACAAAGTCATTATTAGCTTTGAAAGGAGGCCGAAATGATCAAGAGGAATATCAGTCTCAACGGCGTAAACAAAATAGTGGTCGCGGACCCGGAGGTTTCACTGGCGGATGTCGTGCGGGGTCAATTGGGTCTGACCGGCACGAAGGTCGGATGTGGAAGTGGCCAGTGCGGGTCTTGTTCGGTCATTATGGATGGAAAGCTTATCAAGTCCTGCATCACCAAAATGAAGAGAGTCCAGGACGGTGCCAAGGTTGTCACTATAGAAGGAATCGGGACACCCGATAATTTGCACGCTTTACAGTTGTCTTGGACCGTTCACGGCGGGGCTCAATGTGGATTTTGCTCCCCGGGATTTATAGTGTCCGCTAAGGCGCTTCTGGACGAGACCAAAAGTCCCTCCAGAGCACAAGTAAAGGATTGGTTTCAAAAGAATCGAAACGCGTGCCGGTGCACCGGGTACAAGCCTCTCGTGGACGCGGTGATGGACGCGGCGAAAGTCGTTCGAGGGGAAATGACCGCAGCCGAATTAGCGTACAAACTCCCGGCGGACGGCAAAATCTGGGGAACCAACTACCCGAGACCGTCTGCTGTTGCCAAAGTCACTGGAACCATTGAATACGGAGCAGACATTATCGCCAAGATGCCTCCGGGAACGTTGCACCTGGCTTTGGTGCAGTCCAAGACTTCCCATGCGAAGATTCTCTCCATAGACACGTCTGAAGCCGAAAAGATGCCCGGCGTAGAGAAGGTTGTTACTCACAAGGACGTCAAGGGCAAGAACAGAATCACAGGGCTTATCACTTTCCCGACCAACAAGGGAGATGGCTGGGATCGACCTATTCTCTGCGATGAGAAGGTATTCCAGTTCGGGGACGCCATAGCTATCGTATGTGCCGACACTGAGGCCAATGCCAGAGCGGCTGCGGATAAGGTTAAGGTGACGTTTGAGGACCTTCCCGCTTACATGAGCGCCCCGGCAGCGATGGCCGACGATGCGATTGAGATCCATCCCGGAACCCCAAACATTTACTACGAGCAGAAGCGGGCCAAGGGTCAAGACACTAAGCCTCTGATGGATTCGGCCGCTTATGTAGTGGAAGGCGATTACTACTTGCAGAGGCAACCCCATTTGACCATGGAACCGGATGTCGGATTTGCCTATCTTGACGAAGAAGGACGCCTGACAATCCATTCCAAGAGTATCGGTATACATCTCCACCATGCCATGATTTGCCCCGGGCTGGGGGTCGAACCGGAGAAACTTCGTCTCATTCAGAATCCTGCGGGTGGGACGTTCGGGTACAAGTTTAGCCCAACCATGGAAGCACTTGTGGGCGTGGCAGCTTTGGCTACCGGCAAGCCCGTGGCTCTGAAATACGATTACTATCAGCACATAACTTATACCGGAAAGCGATCTCCGTTCTTTATCAAGCTCAAATACGGCGCGGACAAGGACGGCAAAATCGTTGCCATGGAAAGCGACTGGATCGTGGATCACGGTCCGTATTCGGAATTCGGCGACTTGCTCACCTTGCGTGGAGCCCAGTTCATCGGGGCGGGTTACGGAATACCCAACATCAGGGGCCTCGGCCAAACTGTGTGCACCAACCACGCCTGGGGCTCTGCCTTCCGGGCCTATGGTTCGCCCCAAAGCTTTCTTGCCTCCGAATGTCTCATGGATGAGCTTGCAGTAAAAATGGGTAAAGATCCGCTGGAGCTGAGATATCTCAATGTGTATCGTCCCGGCGATACTACGCCGACCGGCCAGACACCGGAGGTTTTCAGCTTCCCGGAAATGATTGACAAACTCCGTCCTCTTTATCAGGAGGCCCTCAAGAGAGCCAAAGCGGAATCCACGGCTGAGAAGAAAAAAGGCGTCGGAGTTTCCGTCGGCGTATACGGCTGCGGTTTGGACGGGCCGGATTCCTCCGAGGTAGCGGTAGAGTTGGTTCCGGATGGTGTAGTTTTGACCAGTTCATGGGAGGACCACGGTCAGGGAGCCGACATGGGTGCTCTGGGAACCTGCCATGAGGCTCTGCGTCCGCTTGGCATCACTCCTGACAAGATCAAGCTTGTTATGAACGACACGGCTATCACGCCCAACAGTGGGCCTTCAGGTGGAAGTCGTCAGCAAGTAATGACCGGAAATGCCATCAAGAACGGCTGCGAGATGCTCTTGAACGCAATGCGTAAACCCGACGGCAAGTATCGCACTTACGAGCAGATGAAAGCTGAGAACATTCCCTTGAAGTACTCGGGGAAATGGACTGCTTCCATGAACACTCCATGCGATGAAAACGCTCAGGGAAGTCCGTTCGCGGTATACATGTACGGCGTGTTCATGGCTGAAGTGGCCGTAGACACCAAGACCGGAAAGTCACAGGTGGAGAAGTTCACGGTTGTTGCAGACATCGGCAAAATCAACAACAAGCTGGTCGTGGACGGTCAAATCTACGGGGGAGTCGCGCAGGGAATCGGCCTCGCGCTTTCGGAAGACTTCGAGGACTTGAATAAACACACGAGTCTGATCGCGTGTGGACTTCCGTTTGCAAACGACATACCTGACGATTTCAAGATCATCTATGTTGAGAACCCAAGAGAACACGGGCCGTTCGGGGCCGCGGGCGTCGGTGAGTTGCCGTTGACCTCGCCGCATGCCGCAGTGGTCAATGCCATTTACAATGCTACGGGCGTGCGGATCAGAAGTCTGCCCGCGCTGCCTGAAAAGGTGTTGGCCGGCCTCAAGTAGAAGCGTAGTCTGAAGCGACTTGTTTGGGGAAAACTCAAGGATGGGTTTTCCCCAAGTTGTCCAATTCCCAGATTTCCAAAAGCAGATTACAAAAGTGGATCAACAGGAACTACGTAAACTCGAGAAACTTTGCATTCAGGAATGCGCTCCCTGGTGTAGTGCGGCGTGCCCGGTGCATGTGGACGTCCGGGCGATGAGTGCTGCCCTCGCAAAGGCAGACTTCGCTTCGGCGCTGAAGGTGTTCCGAAAATCCGTCCCCTTTCCGGGGATCATCAGCCGCGTTTGTGACCATCCCTGTCAAGACGTGTGTAAGCGAAAAGAAGCCGGGTCCGCGGTATCGATTCGTGCTCTGGAACGGGCTGCTCTGACATGGGCTCCTGATGCAGAAACCAAGTTGTTGGCTGCTCCACGAAAGAACAAACGAGTAGCCGTGGTAGGTGCCGGCCTGAGCGGCCTCACAGCCTCGCTGGATCTGGTGAAAAAGGGATATGAGGTCGTCCTTTTCGAGGCCACGGACAGATTGGGCGGAAGTCTGTGGGATTACCCGGCGACGGAATTGCCTCCTGAGGTAATTCTAGAGGATTTTCAGATACTGGCCCCGTTGCCGGTGGAAATCCGCTTCACCACTACCATTGGTCAAGACCTCTCAATTGTCGATCTTCAAAAGGATTTTGGCGCTGTTTACGCTGGGTCCGGATTCGAGAGCCGGTTCCTAATCGGCCTGGAACTCAACACTGAAGGGTTGGTTTCCGCTAATCCTGAGACATTCGAGACGAAGCGGCCGGGTATATTTGCCGGCGGGAGTCTCGTCCGGGGCTCTGAAGAGCGCTCTCCCATCCGGTCAATCTCCGATGGGCGAAGAGCAGCAATCTCCATTGACAGATATCTTCAAAAGGTCTCTCTCACCGCATCCCGGGAAACTGAAGGCCCGTACGAAACCCGACTCTACACCGCCACAGAAGGAATCGAACCTCTTCCCGAAGTCCCCATATCGGATGCAAGTGTGGGGTATTCCGCGGAGAAGGCGGCACAAGAGGCAAAACGGTGTCTACAATGCGAGTGTATGGAATGCGTCAAGGTGTGTGAATTCCTTGCCGAGTTCAAAGGTTACCCAAAGAAATATGTCAGACAGATTTACAATAATCTCTCCATCGTGATGGGCCAACGTCACGGTAACAAGCTAATCAATTCGTGCAGTAATTGCGGGCTCTGCAAAGAAGTTTGCCCCGAAGACCTCCACATGGGCGAAGTGTGCATAGCCGCCCGCGAGACCATGGTGCAACAAGGCAAAATGCCGGTTTCGGCCCATGAGTTTGCTCTGCGGGACATGGCGTTCAGCAATGGCGATAAATTCGCTGTGAGTCGCCATGAGCCCGGGATGGCTGCCAGCAGATTTCTTTTCTTTCCCGGTTGCCAGCTCAGCGCCTCCTCTCCCGAAAACGTGAAACGGACTTACGCATACCTAAGAGAGCGGCTCGAAGGCGGAGTGGGCCTCATGCTGCGCTGCTGCGGGGCTCCGGCGGATTGGGCCGGGCGCCGTAAAGAGTTTTCGGACGTGACATCCCAATTCGAGGCTCAATGGGCCGAAATGGGCCGACCGGAATTGATCGCGGCCTGCTCGACCTGTTATTCGGTATTCAAGGCTCGCCTTCCGCATGTAAATGTACAATCGTTGTGGGAGACGTTTGACACTCTGGGATTACCCGAGAGCCCTCGAATGGAGCCCTTCGCTGTGGCGATCCATGATCCTTGCACTTCAAGACATGAGGTGCATATTCACGAAAGCGTTCGAAGCATTCTTAGGAAACTGGGATACGAAGCCCACGAACTCCCTTTAACTCGAAATCGAACCGAGTGCTGTGGATTCGGTGGGCTCATGTATTTTGCCAATAGGGAGTTGGCGGCGAAGGTCAAGAAGCGTCGGATCGCGGAAAGCCGTTATCACTATCTGGCTTACTGCGCGATGTGCCAAGACCAATTTAGATCCGAGGGGAAACCGACCTGGCATCTTTTGGATCTCATCTTCGGCCCCGACGATGTTGAAAAAGCGACTCGACAAGGGCCTGATTATTCCCGGAGACGGGAGAATCGCGCAAGACTGAAAAATTCTTTGCTGAAGGAACTATGGGGTGAAGATGTGGCCGCGGATCGTGAGACTACAAAGTTGCACATTCCCGAGCACGTTCGGGAGTTGCTGGAACAGAGAATGATCTTGACGGAAGATATCCGACAGGTCATCGAGTGGGCGGAGAGAACAGGGTTTAAGCTTGTCAGCGGTGATTCCGGTCATTTCCTTGCTCACCACACTCCGACGACAGTCACTTACTGGGTCGAGTATTCGCGGACAGACGATGGTTTCGCCATCCACAATGCCTATAGTCACCGCATGGAGATCGTGGAGGAATTGAAACCGTGAGTGATTATGTTGATCCAGGCGAAGCTCAAGGTTGGTCGTGCGCTAAGTGCGGCATCCCTCTGGAGATGGGCAAGGTTGAAGTAGCCTACATGGGAAGCAAGTATCCGGTAAGTCTGCCGAGATGTCCCAAATGTGGGGTGGTGTTCATCCCTGAGCGCTTGGCGCTGGGCAAGATGGCGGAAATCGAGAAATTGTTAGAAGACAAATGATAAAATAATGAGTCTCGAAAGCTCCTTCACTGTTTACGAACAGTTGGCCGAAACGGAATTGGCTGATGAAGGCATCAGACCCGGCGGTATGGGACTAACTGAGCGAGCGTTGACCTGGTGCGGCTTTCCCCCTGGTTGCAGGATTCTCGATGTAGGTTGTGGAAGCGGGGTCACATTGAACCGGCTGGTCCGCGAGCATGATTTCTTGGCAATAGGCATAGACGCGTCTCCCCATCTCCTGAATCAGGCCCGCTTGAAAAATCCTGCATTGGCGGTCGTTCGCGCCGCGGGAGAGTATCTCTCGTTTCCGGACGAGTGCGCAGACGGGGTGTTCGCCGAGTGCAGTCTATCGGTAATGGATGACCCTGGAAGGGCCTTGGACGAATTCCGGCGAGTCCTCAAAATCGGCGGCAAATTGATCCTCACCGACGTGTATGCTAGAAATCCGGAAAACATTGCGCAATTGGCTTGTGTGCCGATCGATTGCTGTCTGAGAGGAGCGATTTCTCGCGCAGAACTTTTTGAGAGGCTGACAAGTCGTGACTTCAGAATCGACCTGTGGGAGGATCACACGGATCTGCTGACGCAGTTTTCCGTCCAGTTGATCCTTTCTTACGGCTCAATGAGTCAATTTTGGCTGAAAGCGGGCTCGAACTCAGTCGATCCCGAGCAGATGAAGCGAACGATATCCGAAGCGAAACCGGGCTACTTTCTGCTCGTCGCTCAAAAGACGGCAGGCTGCGGCACTTTGAAAGCAGGCATCTCGCAATGAACGATGAGATTTTACGCATGTTAGAGCTGGCCGGGCAGGGTTTTCATTGCAGCCAAATTCTGCTTTTCATGGGACTGGATGCCCAGGGAAAGCAAAACTCCGACCTCATACGGGCCATGGCAGGGCTTGCAGGCGGGGTAGGATTCTGTGGAGACATCTGCGGCGCATTGACCGGTGGAGTCTGTTTGTTGGCTTTATACGCCGGTAGAGGAATCCCGGATGAGGAAGAAGACCCCAGGCTCAACGTCATGATCAGCGAATTGGTTGAATGGTTCACAGAGGAGTTTTCGGAGTGCTACGGAGGCATTCATTGCCGAGAGATCCTGGCCGACGATCCTAGAAACCAAACCTCCAGGTGTCCGCAACTTGTGACGCGAACCTACGAAAAGGTGAAATCACTACTTCTTGACAATGAATTCGACCTTTCCGAGGGACGTGATGGCGTCTGAGAATACCGGCCCTTTGTTCCAGACGCAAAGCCTTTGCCCGGAATGCTTGAGGCGAATACCCGCTGTCCGGTTCGAGCGCGGAAACGACCTCTGTATGAGGAAAACATGTCCTGAACACGGTGAATTTCAGGTCGTTCTATGGCGTGGCGATCCGTCATACTTGAGCTGGATTCGCCCGCCCAAGATCCCGAGTTATCCCGAAAAACCCACTAACCAAGTTGTTGAAGGCTGCCCTTTTGATTGCGGCCTCTGTCCGGATCACCGTCAGCATACGTGCACCGCTCTTATGGAAGTGACTCAGCGATGTAATCTGCGCTGCGCGTTCTGTTTTGCAGATGCAAACAAGTCATGTCAGCCCGATCCGGATATGGCGACGATTCGACGCTGGTACGGGACACTTCTCTCCACGGAGAAATCCTGCAACATTCAGCTTTCCGGCGGGGAACCGACCCTTCGCGACGATCTCCCCGAGATTGTGGCCCTTGGGCGGTATATGGGATGCCGGTTCATTCAAATAAACACTAACGGGTTGCGACTAGCGACCGACCCCGTTTACGTAGAAAAGCTCAAAAGTGCCGGCTTGTCTTCTGTGTTTCTTCAGTTTGACGGAATGCAGGACGACATTTATCTAAAATTAAGAGGAGCGCCCTGTCTCACCTCAAAACTGGCCGCGATCGAGACCTGTCGCGAGCAAGGAATCGGGGTCGTGCTCGTTCCCACTGTGGTCCCAGGCGTGAATGATCACGCACTAGGCACTATAGTTGAATTTGCGCTCAAGAACCTCGATGTAATCAGCGGTGTGCATTTTCAGCCTGTGAGTTACTTCGGCAGATATCCCGCGATTCCATCTGATGCGAACCGCATCACAATACCTGAGGTTATCCGAAAGCTGGAGATCCAGACAGAAGGGCTTCTCAGGGCTGAAAGTTTTAAGCCTCCGGGGTGTGAAAATGCTCTGTGCTCCTTTCACGGTACTTTCGTGCTTATGCCCGATTCCAGCGTGATAGCACTGACTAATCACAACCTTGTTGACTGCAGGTGCGGCCCCGTAAATGCCGCTGAAGGCGCTCTGAAGAGTAGGCAGTTTGTTGCTCGGAACTGGTCTTGGAAAGAAAGCACCGCGCGGTCACACTCAAAAAGCGACTTTTCAATGGGCCGGTGGGACGTGCTATTGGAGCGCTCTTCCACCCACAAGCTCTGCATTTCGGGTATGGCGTTTCAAGACGTGTGGAACATTGATTTGGAACGTCTTAGGGATTGCTGCATTCACGTGATTAGCCGGGATGGCAGACTCATCCCATTCTGTGCTTACAATCTTACAAGCTCAGCCGGTCGCTCCCTGTTCGGAAGGGGACAGTGACCGATGGAGAAGACGCTTTTGGAACGTTGGATCGCGGGCAAGATTGGATGCCTCTTTGGCGACCTCACTGAAAATGACATCCGTCAATACCAACTTGAGCGGTTGCGAGAAACTATCGATTACGTCACCGAGAAGAGCCCATTCTACCGCCCCAGACTCCAGGGATTTTGCGCTACAGATCTGAAGACCATCAATGATGTGGAGCTCCTGCCATACACGAGGCCTCGGGACATCCAGAAAAATGGGCCCCAATTTCTTTGCGTCTCCCAGAGTCAAATCGAGCGCGTAGTAACTCTTCAGTCATCCGGCGACACCGAACAGCCGAGACGCTTGTATTTCACTCGCGAAGACCTTGAACTCACTGTTGATTTCTTTTTTCACGGAATGTCTATGCTGGTGAAGCCCGGCCAGAGAGTGCTCATACTTATGCCCGGCCAAACGCCGAATTCCGTGGGGGATCTCTTGGCTCGAGCTTTGAAACGCATGGGTGTGGAAGGCATTGTGCATGGTTACGTGGAAGATCCTTCGGAGACGGTTCGCGAGATTTTGCAGCGGGAAATTGACTCCCTTGTCGGCTTTCCCTTCCAGGTGCTATCCGTAGCCAGTCATAGTGCAGCAAGGAGAGTCCCTCCCGGTCAAATCAAGAGTGTCTTGCTCAGTCCGGAGGCCTGTCTGAATTCGCCCAATGTTCCAGCCGCTATTGTCAATGAATTACAAAGGATCTGGAACTGTCCCGTCTTCAACCACTATGGAACCACGGAGATGGGCTTCAGCGGAGGAGTGGAATGTTGGGCTCTGTCCGGATACCATCTTCGTGAAACTGACCTTTACTTCGAAATCGTTGAACCGAATTCGGGTGTTCCGCTGCCTGAAGGTGAGTTAGGCGAGATCGTCTTTACCACGTTGACCCGAAATGGAATGCCTCTGATCCGCTACCGAACCGGCCATTTGGCAAGGTTTCTTGCTGAGCCCTGCTCGTGCGGGACTGTGTTACGGAGGATGGAAAAGGTGCGGGGCGGAATGTATAATGCGAGTCTGCATTCCATCTCACTTGAATGCAAATCGGTACCAACACGGAGTTGAGCTATGGGCAGGCTCGTTCAAACCATCTGTAAACTACTCGAGGACGGAGAAGACTTGATGACTGGCAACGATCCTAAGCCACGAAGGTTCAACTCCGCGAACAGCCGGCACGAAAATGGTAATACGCTCCGGTGGTGACAGCATTGCGACCGTTGGAGGGGGATTGGTGGAAGCTGAAGTAGTGCGGGTAGCTGACGAGGTGTTTAGAAACTCGCAGCGCTCGGATAAGAGGTTTCGACCTGACCGGTGTCAACATGGAAGGAATGGATCTGGTTTGCGGCGGGCGATTGGAAATCCTCGTGGAGTTTGTGACTGCAAGCCCTGCGAACCTACAGGTGTTTCAAGGGTTGTCCCGGGCGATGAGTGAAGGAAAGAAGACTTACCTCGTGGCCGACCTCGGCGTCATCGGGAAAAATCCGAGACAAGTTGACAGATGTTTGATTGGTGAAGACGGCACGATATGCGGTGGGGCATGCTCAGCGAGCGTGACGGAAATACTGAAGCGTTGGACGGGCAAAGAGAGATATCCAATTCTGCTTACCGCGGATAACCACCGGTACATAATCGAACCGTCCTTTGCCCCTGGCAGTGTTTACATGTTCGGCGCAGGGCACGTGTCGCAGCAGGTTGCTCCCTTGGCGAAGCTGGTGGATTTCCGGATCGTGGTATTGGATGATAGGCCGGAGTTTGCCAATCGTGACCGGTTCCCGGGCTGCGACGAGGTAAAAACCATAGCGTCATTTGAGGGAGCGCTCGATAAATTTGAGATTGATGAAGACAGTTACATAGTGATTCTTACGCGAGGACATCTTCACGATAAAACTGTGCTGGAACAAGCTCTCAAGACAAATGCCCATTATATAGGCATGATAGGCAGTCGGAAAAAGCGGGACAGGATTTTCGCCGACCTTAGGGATATAGGGTTTGTTGACAGGGATCTCCAGAGAGTACATGCGCCAATAGGCACAGACATCGGCGCTGAGACGCCTGAGGAGATTGGCATAAGCATAGTGGGGGAACTAATTAAGGCAAGAGCCACGCGAGGTGCCTGAACAGCCATGATGAGATAATGTTTCCCCGCTCACAGGCTGTGGCAACGCCTGCCCTGAACTATGGAACCGCATGCTACACCAGAAGTAACCTAATTATCTTCATCTCCTAACGAAAATCGAATCTTTTTCTTAAGAAAAAGTAGTGCCTTCCAAAAGGAATTCTCACACGGTTCTGCTTTCATGTAATCGAGTAAGAATCCGCGGGTCCGAACACGCTAAGAGTGGGGGAGGGCTAAGGCGTCACCGATTGCCTTATACCAGTGCGCGATCAAACAAGTGACAATCCCCGCGAGGATATGGTGGGGCATCCCGCGCGGAACGCGGGACTGCCTGCCATTGGTCACCCCGGACTTCGATCCGGGGTCCAGTCTGGATGCTCGCGTACGCGGGCATGACGACAGGCTGGAGTTCCAGGAATCCGAGAAGGTGTCCCTGCTGGATGCTCGCGTACGCGGGCATGACGACAGGCAAGATGCCTGTCCCACTAAAAACACGATGTCACTTGTTTGAAAGCGAATCGGTATTAGACATTTCACCGCATATTGGAAGATCCACTCCGTTGGAGAGCATAAGACATGAGTGAGCCCTGGACCGATACGATGAGGCATATTCGAGAGCAACGTCTATCCGGCACCAAACCCAAACAAGGGCTTCGTCCCTTAATAGCGGCCAACGTCTATGGAGGACCGAACAATGGGATACTTGCCGTCGGATGATTCAATATTCGCAACCAAGAGGGCCACAGAGAGGACGCTGTCTCTTATCTTGAAGGGGAAGAACTTCAACTTAGACGATTGTTACGACTTCGCTTGCGTCCTAAAGTGGATGAAGGAGTCTCACGAAGAACTGTCTCTTTTCCCTGAGGAGCAGGATCGGTTTGCTTTATTTTGCTTGAATTCCTATGCATTTCCTAAGAACCGAGTAAAATGGGGATTGCAGATACTTGGGAATGCACTGCAGAAACTAAGATACAGAGAAGAATTAGGTAGTCCATCTTGCCTCCGGAAAGAGCAGACTTATCAGTAGATAAGCCTGTAAGCGTCCGCGCAAGGCGGTCAACGCATCTGTCGAATCGTAATGCGTGCCGGCACCTGGTGCAGACTGGTGGACGGTCCCGCGAGTCGAGCCACAGCCTGTCGCCGATGGATGGGCAGGATGCCCATCCCCACCCCAAAATTTTCGTCGCCTCCGATCAAAAACGCAATAATCCGTGCATCATACAAAATTCGGCCGCTAAAGGAGCTCCTCGGCCAGGCCGGCCAGGGGAGAACGAACGGTGTCTTTGAAATTTACAATACCAACCGTCCGTTGATTTGCCATCTTACTCATTGCATAAGCCAAACCGCTGGTCTTGCGATCCAATCTGCGATTCCGATCGATCTGCCCCAGATCTCCAGTGAACACCATCTTGGAATTTGATCCTGCCCTGGTAATAATGGTCTTGACCTGGTGAGGGGTCAAATTTTGAGCTTCGTCGATGACTATAAAAGATTTGTGGTAGGTAACTCCCCTAATATAATCAAGTGGTTTGACTACGATCTTCTTGTTATCCTGAAGCCTCGCAATTAATTCCCCGTTTTCGGGTCTTACGCTTCCCAAGAATGAAAACGCCTGTGATATGGGTTCCATCCACGGAGACATTTTTTCATCGAGCCCTCCGGGCAAGAACCCTATTTCATCTCGATCTTCCAGGTGAATCATGGGGCGTGCGATGACTATGTTAGTGTATTTTTTTCTCTGTTCCAGCGCGCCGGCAAGGGCTATCAAAGTCTTGCCGGTACCGGCGCCACCCTGCAAGAATACAAGACTGATTTCGGGATCGAGTAGTTGTGCAAGAGCAACGTACTGTGACCAGTTGTTTCTACTATCTCTCCCGTGGAATTTGTCCTTGTCGGCCCCATTGCCATTGGTTTCGAGCGTAAACGGCCTTAATCCAAAGACCTCTATGTTAGATGGAATAATCTTGAAGTGGTCCCCTTTAAAAAGAGCGGCAAATGATTCCTCCCAATCCCCTGCCATCTTGCTCCAGCAAACTACTCCCTCATTGTGTTGCACAGGTTCAAGATCCTGAGCGCGGCACTCGCGTTTCTCAAATGTGTCCCCGATTTGAGAAAGGCTTTCCGGCGGGACATGGACACGTTTGAGGCAACTGTGAAACACAGCGTCCACCTGATTGTAAGGATAATCTTCAGCCCTTATTCCAAGCTCCCTCGCCTGAACTCTCACGATGGTATCCCGGGACATCACCAAGACTTCGGTTTTCCCATTAGGATTTACCTGAAGAGAGCGGGCAGTTGCGATGATCTGGTGGTCGGCTTTGTCCTTCTGGAGATCGTTCTTGAAGTACTTACGGCCAGGCTTGGGCTCTATTCTAAAAGAATCAGTGTCAGTTTGAGCCAGTTTCTTCTATTCTTCTTATGACTTCCCTTGCATCCCAGCCGATATTGGGCTTATTTTTCAATTGGTCCAATTCTTCCAGAACAATCCACGGAACAACAAGCACATTGTCGTCTGTACACAGAATTTCGAGGGATTCGGGGTCGTGGACGAGGACGCTCGTGTCCAATACAATTATTTTCTTCTTGTCTCCGGCTTCGCATTCATTCGGCTTTTCCACCTGCCCATTCAGATTTCTTAAACGTGATCGCTTGGAAAATCGACTTGTGCTATCAGGATGAGTGGCGATAAGCCCTGATCTGTCTCCAAGAATTCCGTTAGGTTGTGATCGAAATCGATTTCGTTGGGTCGCGCTTCCGCTAAATCTATGTTTAGAATTCATGATTGATGACCTGACGTGCCTCCTTTCAGGTTGTTATCATGGAAGCTTCGAACGTGAGGCGCAAAGAGAAGGCAAGCAAACTCCAACGTCCGTTCCACTAGCAGAGCAAGCGGTTCTTTCTTCGTTTCAAAACCGGAGTAGCACGTTCACGGAAGATTTTCAACCCAACCTTTAGAATTATTAGTTAATCTTACGCTAGGTTCACATTATCTTTCGATTAGGTGACAGCCTCAGACAATCGGTTGGCATCGGATATCTGCCCCATTTCCTGCTACATTCCGGGCGGCTCGAAATCCAAGACCGGGGAGCCCCAAGCGTAGCAGGGAATTGTCGAGGAGACAGAGTGTGACCCGTCGGTGGCGAGTGAGGCGATCGGTTGCACCATTGTTGTTAAATGCTATCTTCAACATTCACTCGGACATGCATCAGTAGCAGCAAAGCGGGCTGTGGGCTATGGCATTCGCAGAAACCTGGCACGAAGTTTGCTGGCAAGATGGGAGCCAGGCTTGGTTCAAACACGACCTGTAAGTAAATACATGATTCTCGGGATTCTTCCAAGACGAAACTGATTTGAAGGAGTGTTTCCATGGAAAGTGAGCGACCCGGAAAGTCTGCACTCGCCGAGCTTTCGCGTGGCTGGGAGAGCTTGCTTCAGGCGCAATGTTTGTCCGCGGAATCTGCGTATCGCATCCGTAAACTCCTCGACCGTGCCTTGCCGCTTGCCGACAAAACGTTTCTTAAGACCATCAGGGGACGTGAGATGATACTGCAATGCACGGAACAGACGCGGCTCCTCCACATTGAATTGGAATCGCGAGGTGAACGACTTTATGAAGTCCTGACTGACCTGGAAAAGACTTACGAAGATCTTCTCAAGAAGGCTTACGAGTTTCGCATCAAAGCGGGGTAAAGAGAACTTTGCCGGGCAATTCGACGTGTAATTCCAATTGGTGTTCAAGCAAGTGAAACCGCTCTGGTAGGGGCGGGTTTCAAAATCGCCCCTACATGTCGTCATGCCCGTGGACGCGGACATCCATTGTAGGGGCACCTCTCGTGGGTGCCCGCAGGAGGGCAGACACAATCCCGCGTCGCGTGGGACTGCTCCACCATATCCTGTCTGGGATTGTAACTTGTTTGACGGCGAATTGGTGTCAGCTCATAAACTGGCTTACCTGGCCGACTCGACCTTGCTTGTCAAGCCGTCGGCAGACTGGTAACCTGAAAGTACGCGCCTACCCAGGCTGTCTCCACAGTACGCCCGTGAGGATTGGTCTGTGAATCGATCCCCGCATTCCCGGCACTACCCGAGCAAACCGTGAAAGGAGCCAAGATTGCCACAAGACGATTCACTTCTTAAATTTGAGGTGCCTGAGATCATCTATGGTCTTGGGGCATTGTGCCAAATAGGTGAGTGCGCCAAACGGCTGGGCGGCGAAAGAGTGATGTTGGTCACCGATCCGGGAATCGTCGAAGCAGGCTGGGTGGATGAGACGATCAAGCATCTTGAACAAGAGGACTTGAAATACGTTCTGTACGATAATGTGGTCACAAATCCTCGAGATTTTCAGGTGGTGGAAGGCGCTCAGGAGTATGTCCAGAAAAAGTGTGACGTGATCGTGGCAGTCGGCGGGGGCAGCCCTATCGACACGGCAAAGGGCATAGCCATCCTAGTGTCAAACCACGGCAGCATTCAAGAATACGAAGGTTGCAATCGGATTGTTCAACCGCTTCCTCCCATGGTCTGTTCACCGACCACCGCGGGAACAGGTGCCGACGTGACACAATTTGCCATAATTACCGACACGGATCGAAAAATGAAAATGACAATCCTAAGCAGAGCTATCATGCCCGATATTTCGCTGATAGATCCGCGATTGCTCCAGACCAAGTCTCCGGAACTCATGGCCGCCACAGGTATGGATGCGCTGACTCATGCCCTTGAGGCCTATGTATCCTCGCTGTCATGGTCTATGACCGATCCTCATGCAATTCACGCGGTGGAATTGATTGCCGAACATCTTGTAGCTGCTGTAAAATACAAACGAATCGAAGCGCTCGAAGGAATGTCCATTGCCTGCCTCGAGGCGGGTATAGCATTTTCCAATGCTATCCTGGGCGCGGTGCATGCGTTGGCCCATCCGGTGGGAGGTTTTTACGATGTACACCACGGCGTTGCAAATGTGGTGCTTCTGCCGGCTGTGGTACCAAAGAACCTCGAATATTCCAATGAAAAGTACGCGTGAGTCGCGGCGGCCATGGGAGCGCAAACCAATGGAATGGCCGTAACCGACGCTGCCATCAGCGTCCTTGAACGCATTGATAAATTGATTGCCGAACTCGAGCTACCTACCAAGCTTTCTTCGCTTGGCGTGAATCAGGACGACATCCCGCGGATGGCGGCTCTTGCCGAGCAGGACATCTGCATGTTAACCAATCCGTGCTACTACTCGATTGCGGAAATCGAGGAGCTATACCGGGAAGCCTGGTAAGGACGTCACATGTCAAAAGCAAGTACACCTGCTGACTACGATTTTAAAGGGATCGGTTTTTCGAAAATAGGGTACTTCAAGGAAGTTCGCTCCAAGATAAGGGAACTTGAAGACCTCAATATAGAACTTGCGCGGCGTCACAACAAGCTCGAAGCAATCATTAACGGCATGAGCAGTGGATTGGTAATCTTGGACCGAAACCTGAACATTATCTTTGCAAACAAGGTCCAGGTGTCCATGTTCCCCGGTGTCCCGCTGATCGATCAGGAGTGCTATAAGGCTCTGTACGGGAAGAAAAAGAGATGCAAGGATTGCCCGGCCCTAAAAACACTGGAAACTCACGAAACTTACAGAGGTGAAATCCTGATCAAGGAAGGCGGATTTGCAGGTCGGTACTATGAATGGACTACTTCACCCATAAAGAATCCATTCGGTGAGGTATCCGAAATTGTCCTGCTCATGCGTGACATAACCCGGCGCAAGGAGTACGAATTCAAGCTATTGCAAGCCGACCGCATGGCGGCAGTAGGCTTGCTTGCCGCAGGAATCGCGCACGAGATCAACAACCCCTTGACATCCATCGCGGGATTTTCGGAAGGATTGCTTAAGAGGCTCAAGGAATTCAAGGGGCCGGTAGACCGCAAGCAATTGGCGATGTTTAAAGAGTACCTTGAAATCATTTTTAAAGATGCTTACAGATGCAAAGATATCATCCAAAACCTGCTTGAATACAGCAAAAAGTCGACTGATGATACGGAGATTCTGGACATTGACCAAATTGTCAGCGACACTGCATCTCTCATTCGGCAACATGCTAAAGACAACAAGATCAGAATAGTTGTCAAGAATAGCTTGGCTACCGGATTCAATCGAATCGTCGGGAACGAATCACAGCTCAAACACTTATTTCTGAATCTCTTTAATAATGCTTTTAAAGCTATGGAAGGCGGCGGGCAACTCAGCACGCTGGCCAAAAATTCCGGCAATCTCATAGAAATCACCATATCTTACCATGGGCGTGCTGTAGCGCGGGCAAAGGACCGGTCTCAAGATCGTTTGTGTGAAAACGTAGCCGAGAGGGACGAGCGTATGGACCTCTCGATCTGCTACAGTATCATGCGCCATCATGGCGGCGAATTGAGATTGGAGGACTCGGCTGGAGGAGCGCGCAAATTCGTTTTGCAATTTCCTTCCATAATGACTTAGAATTAAACATTTGACCGGTAATTTCATCTGAATTCAACTGCCTGCTTGATTTTTTCGGAGGAGTTGACTAAGCTTGGTTAGTCTGAGTGCCAGTTTGTTCCTTCCCGCATTCTTGAATTGTGATGTAAGGTGGCCCAAAATCGCCTTTTGACTGTCGTCGCGTTGAAGACTGTCAGGTAGGCAAGACATCAGGTCCCACAACTCGGCGGATGACTACTCCAAGACGACGATGTCATCGGCCTGCATCCACTCCCGCTTCTCTGGATAGCTCGCTGACCGGGAAAAAGGACTCAGTGACATGAGTCACGCCAAAATCCTCGCCATTGACGACGAAAAAAATATCAGACACTTGATCAAGAACGAGCTCACACTTGAGGGCCTCGATGTCTCTACGGCCAAAAGCGGCGAGGAGGGCCTCAAACTTTTCAAGGATAAGAGCTTTGATGTCGTGCTCCTTGACATAAGGCTCCCCAAGATGAATGGCCTCGAAGTGCTGAGGAATCTGAAACAAAAATCTCCCCGCACTGAAGTCATTATGATCACCGGTTACGGAGACATACAAACTGCCGTACAATCCATGAAACTGGGCGCCCGAGACTACATCACCAAGCCTTTCAAGTTGAGCGAGCTATTGGCCATGGTTAATGAAATCGTGGCTGAAAACGGGAGATATAAGGACCTGCGGACGCAGCATCCGGCCAATCCGGCCGATGGTGCGCCCAGCTTTGTCGGATGCCCCAGCGAAGAAATGCAAGAGGTCTATGACCTGGCCGATAGGGTGGCCGATACGGACGTGACCGTGCTGATCCAGGGCGAGACTGGAGTGGGAAAGGACGTGCTTGCGGTCCGGATCCATCTCAACAGCAGTAGAAAGGCCAATTCTTTTGTTGTAGTTGATTGCGGATTGCTCACTCAAAATCTGGCCGAGAGTGAACTATACGGGCACACTAAGGGTGCTTTTTCCGGCGCGTCTGAAACGAAACAGGGCCTGGTGGAAAAAAGCCATGAAGGCACAATATTCTTCGACGAAATCGGAAATATCGAGCTGGACATGCAAAAGAAATTTCTCCGGTTTCTCGAGACGAAAAAGTTCCGCCGCCTGGGCGAGACCAAGGAAAGGCAGGTTGACAGCCGAATAATCCTGGCGACCAATCTGGATCTAAATGATGCGGCACAAAAGGGGATTATGCGGCGAGACTTGTTTTACCGTATGGATGTAATCTGCATTCGGGTACCTCCTCTCAGGAATCGGGCCGAAGACATTGCGCCGCTAGCCCGGCATTTCCTTGGACTGAACCGCGGCAAGCAGCAGCCCAGGGAAATTTCTCCCGAAGCCTTGATGGCACTCGCCGAGTACACCTGGCCCGGCAATATCAGAGAGTTGAGATCCGTAATTACCAAGGCTACGATATTCTCCAAGTCCGACGTGATTACGCCTGAAGACCTGCCCGCGCACATCCTGACGGACAAAAAACCTCTGCTATCACCACCCAAGAGTCTGGAAGATCTCGAAAAGGATCACATTGTGAAGGTCCTCGAGGATACGGGCGGTAACCAGAGCAAAGCCGCGGACATTCTGGGTATCAACCGCAAGACTCTGTACAAGAAGATGCATAAGTACCAACTTTTTGTCTAATGTACACAAGCCGACCTTCTTGTGGCCTTATGTCCCTTTAGGCCCCACCACTCATCGACAAGCTTAACTCATCGTTAAATCACCTGGTTATGACTTTGACCCGCTTATGAACTGGGGTGACCTTGCCGTTTGGATGAATGTAAAGGCACTCCGATGAAGAACCCATTTGGAACCTCCGACTCACTCTAATTCGCATTCAAAAATTGTGAGAAAATCCCTCTAATACCAGTGCGCTATCAAACAAGTGACAATCCCCGAGAGGATGTGGTGGGGCAGGCATCCTGCCTACCATTCGTCACCCCGGACTTCGATCCGGGGTCCAGTCTGGATGCCCGCGTACGCGGGCATGACGACTGGCAAGATGCCTGTCCCACTAAAAACACGGTGTCACTTGTTTGCAAGCGAATCAGTATAACCCCCCTTTAGTAAAGGGGGAAGGGGGGATTATGAATGTGATTTGGCATTACTGGCTCGGTTCTTAGCCTCTATGTGACGGTCATCAGTGATGGGGTATTATTGTATCGGCATTTGCCCCGACGCCTCAAATTCCCACAAATTGGCTAGTATTTCAGTTCAGGCATGGACCTTGCATACCCTCACGCGCGGCCGACCACGAACGGAAATTCTCAACCTCGAATAAATCGGCGTGAAAATCAGGGAACTGGTCGAGACAAGGTAGTCGGATGGATTCTTGGCCTGGACCGGCGCTTCCAAATGTGGCTGGCAGTCCGCGGAATCATAAGGCGAAAGGAGGCTGGTACGAATAGCTCCCGGTCGTAGGAGAAGCTTTGAGGAACAAGAAGCAGTCTCTCGGGCATCGGCTTGGAGTCGTATTCCGATTCCAAGCAGTTGCTTGCTCGAAACCATTACCCTCACAACCAATTAGAGGAGGAGTATCATGCCGGAAAAGGTCTCTAAGGTCTGGTACGCTGCTGCCGGTGCCACAAACTGGACTGAGAGTACTATCTGTAAAGCCAAAGACCTGTTCTACATGGCCGGTCTCGATAAATGCATTGCGAAAGACGACAGCGTTGCCGTCAAAATCCACTGCGGCGAGTGGAACCGAACCGCTTGTTTGAGGCCGGAGTTCGTGGCCGCCATCGTAGAAGAGGTCAAGGCCTGTGGCGGAAAACCATTTGTTACTGACACCACTACCCTTACGTATCATCTCTACAACAATCGTTGCACAGGCCAGATGGAGACAGAGGGCGCCAATCGTCACGGCCTTAACTGGGCGAGCCTCCAGGCTCCATTCATAATTTCGGACGGCTTCTTCGGGGAAGACGATCTGAGGGTAGAGCTTCCTGAAGGGAACATCCTTAAGGAAACCTACATCGGCCGAGGCATTTATGAAGCTGACGCTTGCATCAATCTGGCTCATGCAAAAGGTCACCCCATAACTGCGTATGGAGGATGCATCAAGAATTTCGGTATCGGTGCTCAATCCAAGCGCGGCAAGTACCAGACACACCTCGCCTTCTGGGGCGATCCCGAAGACGCGATCGGTTATCCGAAGGTCAACAAGGAAGGCTGCAGAGGAAAAGAGTGTCCGTATGCAAAAATGTGTGAGGATAGCTGTCCCGAAGAGGCCATCAAGGTCAAACCTGACGGGGTAGAACTCGATTATTCCAAGTGCGCTCTTTGTTACTCCTGCCAGGTGACCTGTATGTTCACAGGCATGGAAGGAATTGGCTTCCGGGATGACTATTTCCCGTTGGCGCAGATCGCCATGTCCGACGCTGCACTGGGCTGCGTGAAAACATTCAAGCCCGGCAAGATAGGCTACATGGCTTATGCGGTTGATATGTCCCCGGAATGCGACTGCTTCCCCTGGGCAGGCCTTCCTGTAGCAACAGATGTCGGTGTTTTTGCATCTAACGACCCTGTGGCTATTGACACCGCAATCTGCGACTTACTCGACAAAGCGCCCATCTACCCGGGCGGCAGATCCGAGGAGCTGGGTTTGAAGCCCGGAGAAGACAAGCTGAAGGCCGTCAACGCCTTTACGCCCAGGATCCAGCTCAAGGCCGGCGAGAAAATAGGCATGGGGACCATGAATTATGAATTGGTCACCTATGAGCCCGAACTCAATCCGGAAAATATTGCCAAGTGGCAGATCCGAAAAGTGCCCATGACGGTTAATCCTATGCGTCAAGTCTTCAAGCACCATCACCTTGGCAGAGAATTCCCGTTCGGCCGACACGGCGATGCCAAGACGTGGATCGGCAAATGGAAAGGCTTCGATCCCACTGCCTAGCACGTCTTGTGAATCAGCATAAGGTTTCGTTGGGGCGGGCCTTGGATCATCCGCCCCACATTTTCTCAAAAGCCGCCCGGAAGCATTCTCTGGAGACTTTCAAAATGCCGGGGGACTGAATCCGGTCGTTATGAATCACTGAGGCAAGTAAGAGCCGCAGGGAGTGCATTTGCCGTATTGGACAAGCACATTTTCAAGCAAAATCAGAGCCTTTTGGAGAGGCAACAAACCTTAACTAGGGTGACCATGTCCAACGTCTATTGGATCAAGGGCCGTTCGGCAGGCATTTATCAGAGCATCATTGCAAAAATGACGGGACTGCTTAGTACCCGAAGAGTTGACCGGGCTGATGGTGCCGGGAGAAAGCCTTGCCTTAAAGATAAATATGAGTGAACTCGGCTACGCACATTATCTGCCGCCCGTAGTCGTCACCACCCTTTTTGAAAAAGCAAGGGGCTTGGGCGCTAAACCGGTTGTGACCGACAGTTGTAGTCTGTTTAAAGGTTCCCGCTTCAGCGGTTACGATTGGATAAACAGCGCTCTTACACTTGGCTACAGTACTGGTGAGACATTTGACAATCAGATGATGCTTGCTGGAGGGTACACGAATGAAGAAGGCAGATTCTACCCCTCCGAAGGCAGGCATCTTGGCGGCGTCGAACTTGGCAGTCTTCTTACAGACACGGGAAACGTGGTCGTAATTTCCCATGTCACAGCTCATCCGCTCCTGGGACTCAGCGGAGCCGTCTACGACTTTGGTGTAGGCATGCTGACGACCTCGGGCAAGCTCAGGGTTCATTCGTGCCTGGAGATAATTTTCGATCAAAGCAAGTGTGACAATTGTGAGGCATGCTTGTCTTTCTGTCCTACTGGAGCCATATCCAGCGGCTCACCTACCATCGTTTATGACCGCGAGATTTGCAACAACTGCCTTGGATGCTTTCTTGCCTGTCCGAACGGCGCCATGAGCATCAAGCCGGAAGGAATTCCTATATTTCAAGAAAGTGTAGTCGAATCCGCTCGCACCGCAATGGACAACCTGCGGGGTGCGGCTTTTTTCATAAATTTCCTGAGTTCCGTGACTCCGCAGACGAACGACCATCCTTTCTCCGACATACCGTTCATCCCCGATCTAGGCATACTGGCATCGGAAGATCCGGTAGCCGTCGATTGGGCAACTTATCAGATGATTACCAGCAGTCCCGGTGTGCCCGGTTCGATAGTCGAACAATTGGGTGTATTGGGCAAAGGTCAGGACAAAATCAAGGCTATTACAGGAATCGACCCTGAGCATTGGATCGAATACGCGGAACAGATGAAACTCGGGAGCCGGGCTTGTGAGTTCCTATCAAACGCCTGAGTCGTTTGGTGAGGGCTCCGATATTTTTCGCTCAAAAGGAGGCGGCATCAATGTCCACCGACCGCAGCATGGCGGAAATGCACAAAATGCACGGACCCATCAATCAGGCCATGGCCCACGTGAATTATAAGCTGGCCGTGATCAGCGGAAAAGGGGGAGTGGGAAAGACCAGCGTGGTAGTCAACCTCGCTGCCGCCTTAAAGAAAAAGGACATGGAGGTTGGGATTTTTGATGCGGACGTTCACGGCCCTAGCGTGCCCAAAATGGTGGGTATCAAAACCAAAATGAGGGACCTGCTTCACGGAAGCCACGGCATCGACCCTGTTTCCACAGATCACGGATTAAAGGTCATGTCCGTAGCGCTCATCTGGCCGACCGATATGACGCCCATTATGTGGCGCGGCCAGTACAAAGCCCGCGTGCTCAGGCAGTTCCTAAGCTCCATCAAATGGCATGAACTTGATTTCCTGCTCGTGGATCTTCCACCCGGTACGGGTGATGAGCCCATCACGATTATGAAATCAATACCAAGTCTGGACGGTCTGATTGTCGTCACCACACCTCAGGAGATCTCCACCATCGTATGTAGCAAGGCCATCAATGCGGCCAAGGAACTCAACACCCCCATTATCGGCCTCATTGAGAACATGAACTCCTATCGTTGCCCCGGCTGCGGGCGGGAAGAATTCCTCTTCGGGAGAGAAAAAGGGGAGAAGCTGGCCAATACCTTCAAGATTCCGTTCCTCGGGGGCATACCTCTGGATGGGCAATATTCGGATGCCGCGGACCAAGGGATCCCTATCGTTTTTAAGCACCCGGATTCTCTAACTTCTCAGGCCATGTTGAAAATTGCAGATGAGATTGTCAGAAGATTGCCTCCCAGGCCAAAAGCGGTTGTAAAAGAGCATGCCTGGGAAGAGGGCAGGGAACACAAACGAAAAACTCATTAGCAGATCCCACGCGGAATTTTGACAACGCGCACGGCGGGATCCAAATCCATGCGGCGCCGAAGCGAAATCCGCGATTGAAGATAACAACGCAGGAAGGAGTTTGAGATGGCAGATCAACAAAAAATCGATGTCACCGGGAAAGGTCCCGCCTTCATGAGAGAAGCCCTGGAGTTGTTCAGACAGATTGACGGACAGTGTGCTGCTTTGTCCCCGGATGCTGCCGTGAAAATCAAGGCAACTCTTTCAACCAAGGCACATGAAATTGAGCCTCTGCTGAGCCGAGCGTACATGAAAACAGTCAAGGCGGGAGAGACTGCTCTTGGCTGTAAGCAACTTGCAACCGACTTGAAATCGTCCATAGACACCGGTGATGAGGCTAAGGCATTGGAAGCCTTGGATAACCTTGGGACGCAACTCGATGGGCTCGTCCACAAAGTCAAAACTTTTGTGGTGAGAATGACGTGATGTAGGAGGGGTAGTTTTGGCGGGAAAGCTGAGCGACGATCTTTTGGCCGTCATGAGGATCATTCAGGATAAGGGCGGCACGCACTGTTCGGGATCCTGCCATCATCGGAAACCTGGTGAATTCCACTGTCACTTGATCGGGCAGGAACTGAAGATGTCGTCGTCAGGTGTAAAAGATCGAATTCTTGCTCTGCTTCGGATGGGCCTGCTGAAACGCGAGAGAGTGGGCGGGCAAGAAGCATACCCCACCACGATGTTCACCATTTCGGCAAAGGGGGAAATGGTGCTGACTCAGATCAGCGATGGCGACAAGAAATAGAGGTCCTTATGCCGCACCCAATGCATGAAGCGGTAGTTGACTTGATTCAGAAGGCCGTAGCTCTAATGGATGGCTTCCTGCGATATCAAACCGATTTGAATGAATATTCGGAGAAACTCAGAGCACTGGACGTGGACACCGTAATGGTCGCGTACGCAAACGATTTCAAGAATGACGCCACGCTGGTCTATTACCTGGATGCGCTCATGCTCCTCTCTTCGCTCCAGCATGAGTTGGATTTCCAGGTTGCCGAGTACGGCGCCAACGTAGCGTTGGAAGACATGCGGAACTTACAAGAGCTGTTGAAGAAATTTCCCGAAAAGTAACACCGGTCATCACGCGGCTGCACCCGGAGGCGCCGGAAAGGAGAAACAGATGAAGCTTGAAGGCAAAGTAGCCGTTGTTACAGGTGGAGCCCGAGGCAACGGCTTCGCCACAGCCAAACTGTTGGCTGAAGAAGGAGCGGATATAGTAATTGCCGATATCTGTGAGGATATGGCCACGATCCCTTATGCCATGTCCACCCCGGAAACGATGGCTGATGCGGTCGATGGCATAAAGCAATTGGATCGAAAAGCCGTTGGGATCAAGTGCGACGTGCGGAAATCTTCAGATGTTGAAGCAATGGTCCAACAAACTTTGGACACGTTCGGCAGAATCGACATACTGGTTAACAACGCCGGCAACTCCTCCATGATGGCGGTCGCGGACATGAGCGAGCAGGAATGGGACGAAGTTCTGGACACTCATCTCAAGGGAACTTTCCTGTGCTCCAAGTATATTGTCCCCAGGATGATAGAACAGCACAGCGGCAAGATCATCAACATCTCGTCAGTAGGCGGTCACCGTGGATTCGGATTGGGCGCTCACTACTGCGCAGCGAAGCATGGGATCATTGGGCTGACGAAGTCGCTGGCTATGGAAGTGGCGGATCACAATATTAACGTAAACGCGGTGTGCCCGGGCACGGTTTGGACACCGATGATGCAGGGAGTAGCCTCATTTTTCGGCATGGAGGCTGAAGAGGCCAAGGAGCAGTTCCTGGCAGGGCATCTGTTCAAGGACCGCGAGATCATGCCCGAAGATATAGGCCGAGCGGTGCTGTGGCTTGCAACCGATGATTCCAAATGCATCACCGGTCAATCCGTGCTCGTGGATGCCGGCTGGACCTGCCGGGCGCCATAGCAGATGTTATTGCATTCCTGGCCGGCCTTGGCGCGGTCAGTTGGAGGTCGGGCTAAACTGACGTACAAAAATGAGGAGGCACGGGTCTTATGGACACAGAAGTCGACAGAGAAGACGTACAGATTAACGATGTAGAATGTCATGAAGGGCCATCCGTTTTGGAAGAAATAACTATCGAAGAGATGGCTGTGGACGGAATCTGCGGGATTTATTAGGTCACGCCCAGGTGTCTGGTTCCTTACTCAAATCGAGCTGGGAACCAGACGGAAGCATACGCACCATGTCTTCTGATGCAGTCTACCGCTTAGCGGATGGCGTCCAAGTCCGACGAGAGAAATTTGGCCTTTTGTTTTACGACTACCGGGGACCAAGACTATATTTTGTGCCATCGGGAGATCTAATGGAAGATCGGTTCTTTGACGGCGAACGGACCGCCCGGGAGTTGGCCGAATCCGTATGTGCAAAACATGATTGGCCGCGACGATTGACCGTGGGCCGAGTG
Organism: uncultured delta proteobacterium; assembly: GCA_963789265.1. GTDB lineage: Bacteria > Desulfobacterota > Desulfomonilia > Desulfomonilales > Desulfomonilaceae > CAWBBA01. Next base: position 171,016 of record CAWBKB010000004.1, read on the forward strand.
AACCGGATCCTCGAATTGCTCAAGATGAAAGGGCTTATCCATGAGCAATCGCTACGTTGATACAGGTCTGTCGGCCCCGGTAAACGTAACCTGGGAAGTTACGTATGCCTGCAATTTGTCCTGCGCCCATTGCCTCTCCGATTCAGGGGGACAGAGAAAGGGCGAGCTGACCACAGAGGAATGCCGCAGGATCATTGACGCCCTGTCGGCGAGCAGGGTTTTTCAGTTAAGTATAGGAGGGGGGGAGCCTTTTGTGCGCGATGACTTTCTCGATCTGATGGATCATGCCCATGAAAAAGGCATAGTCACCTGTATCAGCACAAACGGCACCATGATTCATGAGGAGATCGCACGCAGGCTCGATCACAAGCTGGTTTACATTCAGGTCAGCCTCGAAGGAGCTAAACCAGCGTCCAACGACAGCATTCGAGGCGAGGGGAGTTTTCGCCGTGCCTTACGTGGCTTGGAATGCTTGAAGAATAGAGACATAGAAGTCAGCATAAACACTGTCTTGACCAGGGTCAGTTTTCCCGAACTGGATGCCCTTGCTGCTTTGGCCGCTTCTCTCGGAGCCAAATTCCGCGTCTCGAGATTCCGACCGTCCGGCAGAGGCAAGAAGAGTTGGGCAAACCTGAACGTTTCCAGAAAACAAATGGTCGCTTTTTCCGATTGGTTGAGCGGTCACATGAATGTGTCTACAGGAGATTCCTTCTTTTCCGTAGCTCACGAAGATCGTAGATCTCTTGGTTTGAACATGTGCGGAGCATGCAAGCTGACATGTTGTGTCTCTCCGCTCGGCCAAGTGTACCCCTGCGCATTTCTCCAGGAAGAGGAATTTCTGGCCGGAAACTTGCCCCGGGATGCCTTTGCACCTATATGGACCGACGCCGCGGTCTTTAAATCATTCCGAGAACTTGAAATAAGATCCTGCGAGAGTTGCGATCGATTCGACCTATGTCATGGCGGATGCCCCGCCATCGCTTATCATACCCAAAAGAAGCTGGGACTTCCCGACCCGGGATGTCTTGCCAATTGCGTTTCCGTCAAATCGTCAATATCAAGTGTGGCTTAACATGAATCCGCTCGCAAAGGCAGGCTTTTGTCTCAGTCCTGAAACCAGCCTGATTTCCGGACACGGTGGCGGAATTGTCTTCAGGCCAGGGCCGCTGAGAGCCCTGAGAGTGAATGCGCCTGCCTTTGATTTGTTGCGGAAATGTGGCAACGGCCGATCTGTAGACGACCGGTGTTTGGACAAATCGGTACGGTTGGACTCAATGCTTAGCTTCTTCGACCGATTGTACCAAGCCGGCCTTTTGGAATGGAAGCCTCCCGAGGAAGGCTTTGAGCCCTCCGTCAGCGTTGTCGTAGCCGTGTACAATCGGGCGGGCGAAATCGGTTCGTGCATAGAATCGTTGATGAACCTGATTTACCCGCGCTTGAAATATGAAGTCATCGTTGTGGACGATGCTTCCGATGATGACACGAGTTCCGTGGTGTCGCGGTACGGCGTCAAGCTCATCAGATTGGAGCGAAATCAAGGTCAGTCCGCGGCTCGCAATGTTGGAGTAACCGAAGCCCGAGGAGAAATAATCGCTTTCATAGATAGCGATTGTATAGCCGAACCTGAATGGCTACGCGAACTAGTGCCATATTTTCAGGATTCGAGGAACGCTCTGGTGGGTGGCTACGTTGCGCCCTATTACCGAAATTCCGTGCTTGACCGATATGAAGAAGTCAAATCGCCTCTAAACATGGGCAAGGACATGCTTATCGGCACGGGTGAAGAATCAGACTTCTATGTTCCGACTTGCAACATGCTGGTGCGGAGAGATGTTTTCCTGCGGGTACGCGGATTCAACGAGAGCCTGCGAGTCGGCGAGGACGTGGATTTTTGCTGGAAACTCAAAGAAAATGGCTGCCGGCTGATTTACGCCCCATACGGAACCGTGAGGCACAAGCACCGAGGTCGGTTCGGTGAGGCCTTCAAACGCCGTTTCGATTACGGGACCTCGGAACCAGTTCTCTATTCCCGCCACAAAGCCATATTCAAGCTTTATCCGTGGCAACCGGCATGTATGGCCGTTTTTTTTCTCTGTGGATTGGGATTGCTGTCAGCACAGCCTTTGACTGGTCCAGCGGCAGCGGCTTGCTTCCTTTGGGACGTATTCTGCAAAAGTAGACGCTACAGAAAGCGCATTGGAATAGCTGTTAAGTTCGGGGCCGTCCTGAGAGCCAGCGCGGTCCGTCACTTTGACCTTGCGTATCACCTTACCCATCACCTGGTTCGGTATCATCTGGTCCTGATGGCGCTGATTGCGTTTGTGCTGCCGTCGACCATTCCAGTGGTTGCAGCTATTGTGCTGCTTCCTGTGATTACCGAGTTTGTCAAGAAGAAACCTTGCCTCACTTTCCCTGTGTTCCTGGCCTTGTTTCTGACAGAGCAGGTCTCATACCAGGCAGGTGTGTTTTGTGGTTGCCTCAGACAAAAGAGCTTCCGGCCTTACAGACTTGTATTGGCTCGCGGTACCGGACACCGCAGGCTGGCATTCTCCACAAAATTGAATTAGCTAGGAAAAGTGAAAAATTTGCCCGTGATTTCGAGGTGGCCGTTTTGAGAATGAAACCAAAAGTAATTAGTGAAAAATTTGGCCGTCTTCAGGACATCCTGAAGGGAATGAAAAGCGTTTTGGTGGGTTTTTCCGGAGGCGTCGATAGCACATTGCTCCTCAAAGCCGCTAAGGGCGTTTTGGGTAACAAAGTCCTGGCTGTTACTGCTCAGTCTCACACTACAGCCGGCCATGAAAAGATCGATGCTGCCAGACTTGCTAAACTGGTGGGCGCGCCGCACTTGGCACTCGAATCCCGCGAGTTCGACCTTCCCGAGTTTGTTCGAAATTCTCCTGATAGGTGTTATATTTGCAAGAAAAGCCGATTTGGAGACCTCGTCAACCTGGCGAATAAAAAGGGATTGAGATCCGTCATTGACGGGGAAAACATGGATGACGATGGAGACTATCGGCCGGGTGCACAGGCCGCCCGGGAATTGGGGGTTCGCAGTCCGCTCCGCGAGTCTGAGTTATCTAAAGATGAAATTCGTTTTCTTTCAAAGAAGCTGGGTCTTCCGACATGGGATAAACCTTCCTACGCGTGCCTGGCCTCGAGAATTCCTTACGGCACTCCTCTAACAGCGGACAGACTCAGGCAGATCGATGCTGCCGAAGAACGCATTCGCGAGCTGATCCCCGGATGCCAGGCAAGGGTGCGACATTATGGGAAAACGGCCCGCATCGAGGTTGAGCCAAGAGCTTTGTCAAAGCTGATGCACATTGGAGTTCGTAGCCATATACTCAGTTATTTTCACCTGTTAGGGTTTGATTTCGTCACCCTTGACCTGGAGGGCTACCGCACAGGAAGCTTGAACCGGGAAATTCACAGCGGGAAGTAGAAAGATGGATGGCAAGCATATAAGAAATCTGCTCGAGGCAGTGCAGAGTGGGAACATGGAAGTCGATTTCGCCATGGAGCGGCTGAGGAAACTACCATTCGACGATTTGGGATACGCAAAGATCGACTACCATCGGTGCGTTCGACAAGGGGTTCCGGAGGTTATATTCTGCCAGGGAAAGACCATCGAGCAAATTCAAGGCATTGTGAAACAGATTGCCCGACACCACAGCAACATTCTGGCCTCGAGGGCGAGTCGCGAGGCTTATGAGGCTATTCGGGAGGTCGTTCACGAATGCCGATATCACGAGATGGCCCGAATGGTAGTTGTCAATCCTCGCGAAATTGAAAAAATTGGCAATATCGCTGTCGTCAGCGCGGGAACATCGGATATGCCTGTGGCCGAAGAGGCCGCAATTACGGCAGAAACGCTGGGGAATAGTGTAAAACGTATGTACGACGTGGGCGTCGCGGGGATCCACAGAGTGCTGCACTGCTGCGAGGAACTCTTTAAAGCCAATGTTGTAATTGTTGTGGCGGGCATGGAAGGCGCCCTTGCGAGCGTTGTAGGGGGGCTGGTTTCGAGCCCGGTCATCGGAGTTCCCACCAGCGTGGGTTACGGAGCGAGCTTCGGGGGCATAGCCGCCCTCCTCAGCATGCTGAATAGCTGTGCTTCCGGCGTGTCTGTGGTAAATATCGACAACGGATTCGGCGCAGGCTACCAGGCCAGTCTTATTAACATGAGAGCCGCCAAGAGAAGCGGCAGCGAATCAGTCCACATGCCTGTTCACGAAGAGGACGGATCGTGCCTTACCGAGGTGTGCTGCTGACCGGAATTCTCCTTTCATAATGGCCTAAAAGGAATGGAACATGAAGATTGCGTACTTTGACTGCTTTGCCGGCGCCAGCGGCGACATGATACTGGGATCTCTCATCGACGCGGGCCTTAGCCTGGAACAACTCAGGAACGAACTGGCCAAGCTGCATCTCACCCATTATGACCTGGAGACAAAGAAAGTTACCAAGAGGGGGCTGGGCGGAAGCCAAGTTATCGTCAATATTGACGAAGATCACCATCACCATCAGCATAGACACCTTCATGACATCAAAAAGATCATACAAAACAGTGAATTGAACGAATACATCAAAAGGCGGAGCATCGAAATATTCACCAAATTGGCCGAAGCCGAAGCCAGGGTTCACAGGACCACCGTGGAAGAGATCCACTTTCACGAAGTAGGTGCCATGGATGCCATCATAGACGTGGTCGGGTCTGTAGCCGGCCTTTCAGCCTTAGGCGTGGAAAAGGTCAGTTGCTCGTCCCTGCATGTGGGAACCGGGACGATCGAGTGCGCTCACGGGACTTTGCCTGTTCCAGCGCCGGCCACAGCAGAACTGATCAAAGGCAAACCCGTCTATTCCACCGGCGTAGTGGGAGAACTTTTGACTCCCACCGGAGCTGCGATTCTCACTACTCTCGCCTCCGATTTCGGACCAATGCCGCTCATGAACGTGGAAAAGATTGGATATGGGGCGGGCACATCTGATCCGGCTATACCAAATCTCCTTCGCTTGATCGTAGGACAGTCATCTGTGGAAGTGCCGAATTATGACCTGGAGCGTGTGGCAGTAGCTGAAACCAATATAGACGACATGAACCCGCAGATATATGACTATCTGATGCAGAAGATGCTGGATATGGGGGCTCTTGATGTGTTTCTCGTTCCAATGCACATGAAAAAGAACCGGCCTGGCACTCTGGTGACGGTTATTTGCCATCCCGAGCGGATAAACGAGTTTGCCGGTTTCTTGATGCGGGAAACTACCACCATAGGGCTCAGATGGCGCATTGACAACCGTATCAAAGCTCGAAGATCAATTCGAGAGGTTCAGACAAAGTATGGACCGGTCAAGGTCAAGGTTGCGGAAGTGAGTGGTGGCACGCTAAACGCGACTCCGGAATATGAGGACTGTAAGCGTCTTGCACTGGAAAAAGAAATTCCCTTGAAGGAATTGATGGAGCACGCGAGAATGGCCGCGACTGAAGCTTTTCTCACCGGTGTGAAATGACGAGCGCGCACAAGCGGTATATTGCGGGGTTTGCCCCGCGCAATGTTCCTTCTCTCGACGTTATCTTAGAGCAGCCGTTGAGAAACTGTCTCAAAAACGATGAAGCGGTCGGAATCGTAGCACGAATCCCTCACCCTGTATCCCTGTCCCAGAGGGCGAGGGAAGTGCAATACTGCCCTGGATCTGCTCCCTCTCCCTCTGGGAGAGGGTTGGGGTGAGGGCGACGATTATACGAATGAGACTGAATAGTGGCACGATTCTGGTCATCAAAATAATTTTGAGACACTTTCTTGATCCCCGCCCTGCGGTTCGGCGCGCGATCATGGCTCGGAAGTAAGTTGTAGGGTCGCACACATGTTCAAGGCAGGTACAGTAGTATCCAGGGACCCGATTTCTAAATCGGCGGGAGAGCGCCTGGGAGAGGCTCTCCTGGAAAGGCTGGATGGTCACGCTCCTTCCCTTTGCTGGCTGTTCAGCACCCCGTCCCTAGAATTGAAGGAGATGGTGAGCGGAGTGGTCCATGCCGTGGGCAGCAGCCATCTATTGGGGTGTACGACTGATGCCGAAATATCAACCGAAGGCTTGAGCACCGGCTCGGTGGTCCTCTGCGGCGTTGTCACCGATCAAATCCGGTTTCACTTAGCTTTGGCAAAAGGTCTGCGTCAGGACTCCGGGCGAGCCGGCAAGAGACTTGCCAAACAGTTTCCTTCAACCGTGCAGTACGTGCAAATTTTCTCGGATGGCCTGACAGGAAATGGTTGCGCGCTCTTGCGAGGTTTGAGTTCCGCCTTGGGACGACATGTTCCCATAGCCGGTGGCACTGCGGGCGACGCCGGAGCGTTTCAGACTACTTCACAGTTTCTCGGGACGAAGATGTTTTCAGACGCGGTGGTAGCCGTGGGTTTTGAAGGCGATTTTGCAGTTGGAATGGGTGTACGGAGCGGTTGGTCCCCTATCGGGATTGCAAAGAAAGTCACCAAAGCTTCCGGCAACATTGTTTATGAATTAAACGGACAACCCGCGCTTGAAGTGTACGAGCGTTTCCTGGGAAAGCACGCGGACAAACTGCCCGCGGTGGGAGTTGAATATCCCCTTGGTCTGGTTCACAAATTGGAAGGCACAACTGAAGAAGAGTACCATATCTTGCGGGCCACTATGGCGGTCAACCGCCAAGACGGATCCATAGCCTTCGCTGGAGAAATTCCTGAGGGCTCCATGGTGCGCCTTACTTGCGGCGATCATGCTTCCATACTTGAAGCTGCGGAACAGGCAGCTTCTATGGCGATTAATGAAATGGGAAACCGCACTCCTTTCCTAGCGTTCTTTTATTCGTGCATGGCCCGCAGAATCGTGCTGGGCCGACGCACAGAAGAAGAAATAGATAGGATTCGTTTGGCGGTTGGAGCGAGATTGCCTATCGTGGGATTTTACACTTATGGAGAATTTTGCCGGGTCGCATGCAACGGGCCTAACCTGTTCCACAATGAAACGGCCTCGGTGTCAGTCATCGGATTGTGAACCATGCACGCGTTCAAGGATCTCAGAGAGCGAATCAACGAACTGGAAGATCTGCTGGAGACCGCTGATCGAAAGGCGGACATCCTAACTAACCTCTTGAAGGAGGCCAATGCAGAATTCGAGCGCGCTCTGGAATTGGTCACCAGAACCGAGACCAATTTTAGAGCGGTTTTTGAAAGCGCTCCGGAGGCAATCTACATAATCGACACGGAAACTTTGGAAATCGTCCACTGCAATCCCTTTATTATAAAGTGGTTAGGGTACAGCCGAGAAGAACTCCTGTCCATGAAAATGGATGACATAATAGTTGCTGACAATGCGGAGGTACACAATAACATCAGGAAGGCGTTGGACAACGAGGTTGTGCATGTCCAGGAACGCAAGTACCGCAAGAAGGACGGAACCGTAGTAGATGCCGAAGTCACCGGCACCCTCGTGGAGTATGAGAGCAAGAAGTGTCTTGCAATCCTGGTAAGGGATATTGCCGAACGAAAACAGTTGGAAGAACTGTCCAGATACAAAGAACTCTTTGAAAGCGTCAGCGACCCGGTGTTCATAAACGACTTTCAGGGGCGCTTTCTCGAAGTAAATGAGGGCGCGTGCCAGGTCTTCGGCTATTCCCGAGACCAGCTTTTAAAGATGAGCGTGAAGGACCTGACAAAACGGAATCAAATAGAAATCGTATCTGAGAACGGGAAGGTGATACAGAAAGGGTGGGCGGCAAGATTTGAAATGGAGTTGGTCCCACAAAATGGGGAACCCATGCCATTTGAATTCCACGCGAGACCTATCACTTACAAGGGAAAACGGGCCACATTGAGCGTGGCTAGAGATCTGAGCCTCAGAAAGAAGCTGGAAGAAGCTCTGATAAGGACGGAGCGTCTCACAGCGGTTGGTGAAATGGCGAGCGGAATCGCCCACAACTTCAACAATCTTCTCCAAATGGTCATGGGCGCAGGCCAGGCTGCACTGGTGAAGCTGAACTCGGGCAAGGCGAGCCAGTGCCGAGAAGCAATCACCGCGATCCTGACTTCTTGCGAGCGTGGAGCGGATGTCGTCAGAAGAATCAGGGAATTTACAGGTGTTAGGGGCGATGAGTTTGCGCAATCCCGAAACTTCGATCTAGCCGAACTGGTTCGGGAAGCGGTAGAACTCACCAAGCCCCTTTGGAAAGATCTCCCTAGATCGCAGAAGTACCAGATAAACCTGATGAATACTAAGAAATCCTATGTGAAAGGAAAGCCTTCCGACATATATGAAGTGCTGGTCAATCTGATCAAAAACGCTGTTGAGGCTATGCCGGAGGGGGGCGTGCTCACCATTGGTACGCACACAGAAAAAGGGAAAGTTCGTCTCTACGTATCTGATACCGGCCATGGAATTCCCAAGAGCAATCTCCAGCGAATTTTTGAGCCTTTCTTCACCACAAAGGGGCTGAAAAGTAGCGGACTTGGCCTGTCGTCCAGCTATGGTATCATCAACAAGCATCAAGGAGAAATTCACGTTGAGAGCGCTGTCGGGCAGGGCACAACATTCTCGGTGATTCTTCCCGCTGCACGAGCTGCCAGGAAGAGAAGAATCGTCAACAAGAAAATAACGGCGGCAGCAGGCCCCAAGCTCAGATTCCTTATAATCGACGATGAGGTCAACATCTTGAAGGCCATCACCATGTTCTTTGAGGACTCGGAACTTGAAATCGCTACGGCTTCTTCCGGTGAAGAGGGGCTTAGGAAGTTTCAAGAGGAGGGCGCTGACGCGATCCTTTGCGATCTCGGCATGGATGGCATGAACGGCTGGGAAGTAGGGGAATCCATAAAAAGCTTTTGCGAATCCAAAGGTATTCCCAAACCGCCTTTTCTCATCTACACAGGATGGGACACCAAAATCGAATCCAAAGAATTGCAGCAAAAAGGCGTGGATCGCGTCGTGACGAAACCTGTACCCTACGACCAACTGCTGCGCATTGTCCGGAAAGAAGTTTCCGTAGGGAAAGAGCGCGCGAAGAAAGCGCTACACAATTGAACCGTCAATGTTCCTGGGCTCATTTTCCCTTTTGAGTGATCATCTCCCAGAGCACAACCTCCGCCGGCTGCGCCAGGATTTCGCTTGACCGAGCGAAAAAATCCCTTAGGTAAGGCATGTTGAGGTGCTCGTCCAGTACCTTCTTGCTGGTCCAGTTCTCGTAAAGCATGAAGGTCCTCTTGTCATCGAGTGATTGGTGCAGGTCATAGTTGATGCAGCCCGGTTCTTTGCGGGTCGGCCCGACGAGGGCCATCACCGCTTCTCGGACCTGTTGCTCCATACCAGGCTTTGCTTTGATGGTCGCCAGAACGGTTACCGGATTATCAGCCATTCTCCTCTCCTCCTATTTTCGTCCAGTCATCACATCCACCGTATGGTGGTTTAACCTTTTTGAGTCTCCGGCACAAGCCTTTGGCGGATGAGCTTACCCGATAGCTGTTATCTTCACAAACCTCCCTTTTCCCGCCCCAATTCTCGCAAGTCCCACAAACCTGTTTGCTGGTGTCCAGATCCATGTGATAGCACTCCTATGACGCCTTTTCAAAGAATTCCTTTCCCACTCCGCAGTTGGGACAGAACCACGAATCGGGGAGGTCCTCGAACGCAGTGCCCGGATTGATTCCGCGTTCGGGATCGCCCACAACGGGATCGTAAATGTGGCCGCACGCGGTGCATTCCCATTTTGCCACGACATAATCTCCTTCGATTGCGCGGTACAAGCCGCGAATTTACTCCTTCAGCCCCAGGACTCTCAAAAACCGTCCCATGCCTTCCTTTTTCAAAATAACCCCTAGTCTCATATTTCTGGTCGAATGTCTGAGGGATGCGCCGCGATAGTATTTGAGGATCGCCTCCGTCAAATCCAATACCTGGTCGTCGCTCATATTCCGGGCGATGACTTCACCGAGCATCGGATCTTTGCCGCCTGCGCCGCCCGCCATTATGATCCATCCCTTCGGAAGCCCGATGAGCCCGATGTCTTTGATCGCCGGCTCCACGCAGGAATTGTAGCACCCCGCAATGCCGATCTTCACTTTCGCGGTTATTTTCGGGAATGGGTGAAAGCGCTCGATCAGCTTTTGTGCGAACGACACCGTGTCGCGCTGGCCACGCGTGCAGAATGAATTTCCCGGGCAGACTTTCACGTACTGCTGGCAAAGGGCGGCTCCGACCTGTGGCTTTACGCCCAGAGCATCATAAAGTTTGTCAATGTCCACTTCCTTGACGCCCAAGAGTGCCAAGCGCTGGGCTCCCGTCAATTTGAGGGTTTTCACTCCGAAGGATTCGCAAGCCTCAACGATTCTTCTCGCGGTGCCCGGATCCATGATCCCACCTATAAGCGGAGCCATGATAGCGTAGCTCTGGCAGTCTTTTTGAAGAATTGCGGCTTTGGATAAGATATCGTCAGCCATTCTTGCCTCACAGTGCTAGATCCGGATAGCTTTCTTGAATTCATCCAGGCCAATTTTGTCTATCACCCTGCCAAGGCGCACTTTATGGGCCCAGGCGCAACCTTCAAAAAAATGTATGATTTTGGCCACGCTGGACTCCGCTTCCGCGTCGGTAAGACCCTCAGCGAGGACGTCTCCGAACCTGGGTTTTGCCCCACAGGTCCCCCCTGCGGTGAGAGTCCACCCCTCAGCCGTCCCCTTCAGGCCGATTTCTTTGACCGAAGGTGCAGCACAGCCATACTCACACCCTGCAACGCCGATCTTGAATTTAGCCGGCATAGGATAGCCGTGATACAGGCTATCCAATTTCAAACCCATGCCCATAGCATCTTGTTTCCCATGCCTACAGTATGTAGTTCCTGGGCAAAATTTGACCATACGCACATAAAGGCCGATAGCGTAGCCGATACTCATCTCGAGGTCATGCCATACCGAGTCCAAATCCTCCTCTTTGAGCCCTATGATGGCGATGCGCTGGCCTGACGTCAGTTTGAGAGCCGAAGCGCCGTATTTCTCAGCAACCTCCACTATCTTCCTGAACGCGACCACATCCAGAAAGCCTCCGGGAACGTGAGGGGCAATGGCATAGGTCTCTCTGTCCTGTTGCAGGATTGCTCCACTTTTCTCCAAAATGTCGGCTTTCATTCTGCACCTACCACGCACTTGACTACCGGCTGTTCGGACGCTATACCTCTGCGCTGGTGGGATCGATGATCCGTTTCACCTCAGATACACGATTCGCAGGGAATCCCCCCTCTTGAGCGTGCTTTTTAATCAGCTCCGCATTGGGTGAAATGTACACGCAGTAGATTTTGTCATCGGTGACATAACTTTCTACCCACTGGATCTGAGGCCCCAGTTTTTCCAGGACGTCGCGGGATTTTTGCGAAATGGCCTGAATCTGGTCTCCGGAAAGACTTCCGGCACCCGGCAGTTCCCGCTCGATAACATACTTCGGCATAGTCAATACCTCCTGTTTTTTTTGGATTGTTGCAGTTTCAACCCGCCGCCGACTATCGAACACACTCTCAAGATTTCACATTCCCACGGGATTTTTGAGTCGCCCTCCTGCCTGTCCTGACATGTCATTCCTCGCCTAGGGCGGTTTTGACCAATTCAGGCAAGCGGTCAGCGTTCTCTATCAGTTTCAGATACGTCTCTTTGGACAATTCTTCGTAGGTCAACGCACCAGTAGGGCAAACCTTGACGCATGTAGGGTCACCGTCACAAAGGTCGCATTTCAAGACACGCCCGTTGTCCCGGTCAACAAACGTAGCTCCGAAAGGGCATGCAGATACACAGCTCAAGCAACCGATGCAGCGATAGGGGTCCACGGCCATAGCTCCAGTAGAATAATTGCGATAGGTTGCGCGCTTGGGGCAAACCATCTCACAGGAGGGTTCCTGACATCTCATGCAATTGATCGGGACAAAAATACCTTCTCGTTCCCATTTCACCACATGTATCCGCCCCTTGGACGGACACGAGTACCCTTCATGCTTCAGCGAACAATACGCTTCGCAAGTTCTGCATCCCGAGCACTTACGGGCGTCAACAATCAACGTCTTAATCATGAGATTCTTCCTTCGCCGGTTCCGATGGCCACGGTCGCCTGCCATCAAAGTGGATTCGCAATAACCGTCACATATAGCGATTCTCAAAAGTAATCACGAAAAGAGAAAATGGCTTGGTGGCGACGCCCCGCACGGAACGCGGAGTTGCCCGTCATCCCAATAGACAGGCTGGAAGCCTGTCCCACCAATCCGAATTAGATGCCGAGACTCATTGCGTATCACGACAATACTTTTGAGAATCGCCATACGTCCTCAAAACGGCAGCAGCCCCAACTCGATGCGGCTTTTCGCTTCTTCGCGTCCGAGATTGCGAACTGAAGCTTCCTCAACCGCTTTCCTTACGATAAAACAGCGCAACGAGTTGTTCTCAGCGGAGCTGTCAAGAATCTCAATGTGAGTTACCATTGCATTTGGGTCTGTCTCGTAGCGGTGAGCAATAAGCCCCTGTGGAGACTCGAGAGTCGCGTAACCCACGACATCCGATGCTGAAGGCAAGTTGCGAATAGCCGGTCCGGTGAGTTTCTCATTAGAGCACAGTTCGACCAGCTTCTCGGCCGCCTGAATCGCCTCCACCACCAGTGACCAATAGGCCGCAGCCACACTAAAATGAGGAGTCGGGCCAATGGTCTCGGTGAGCAATCGTCTTTCTTCTTCAGCGTGAGGATATTGAAGCTCATTTCCAGTGTTCAACCTCGCGAGAGCGCCGACAAAATACAGGCTGTCCGAGCTTTCCGGTTCAGAAGCACTCCAGCCTTTTTCCTTCAGGAACGCGAAAGGTTCGTAGGACCATGTTTCCCGATGGAGTCCGATTTTCTCGAAAATCTTGTCAGGGATGATCTGATCCACCTCTTTGCCTTCCGGATCTCTTACAATCACTTTTCCGTTGCCCATAGTGATAGAAGGCATGGGGTGGAACCGGAATTCCAGGAGATCGTCCATCATTCCGGATCCTCGAAAAATGCTTTCTCGCAAGAGTTTGGCTAGTTGACTCAAAATTAGTACGCACTGGTGAGAAATCTCGGAGAGTCGAGGATAGTGAGAGTCCTTCAAGAACCGGCTCACACCGCCCGGCACGGCTGAAAGCGGATGGTCCGCTCGTCCCCCGAGTATCGCGGCAGCTTCTTGGGCCAAGGCTACGCAACTCATAATTTCATCAAAAAGTTGATACGGAAAGTGCGTGCGGCTTTCCGAAGCATCCCACATGGGGTAACTCTTGAACGGGTTGACCTCGGATGTAAGGAGGAAATATAGTTTCCGCAGATGATGCCGTATAAATTGCGCCTGCAGAAATGCTTCTCTGATGATTACAGCCGGTTCGGGCGGCTCTACGTTGAAAAGCCTGTCCAGGGCCATTGCCGAGACCAAATGATGGGCCGGCGACAGGATGCCGAGGATGCGCGGCAGTTCTTCCACGGGCCTGCCCGCGGCCATGCCGCATATATCTCTCAGGTTCGTTATCTGAAAGTAAGCCTTTGTGAGTCCGTTCTCATTGACGATCGCCACGCGAGCGGGCCGCTCCTGCCATCTTAATGGCTCGAGGATAGTCGTCGGCATTACTTCATTCCTCCGTTGGAGCCGGCATCAGGACACACTGCGCGGGTAGGGTGTATCTATAGAAGGTTCCGGAAAGATCGACGAAATTGCTGGAAAGCTCCTCAATCTCCGCTGCAATCGTAGAGTCGAAAGTGGAGCTAATGGCAGACACCATTTTCGCACCTGCATCCAAAACTGCTTCAGCCTTCCCGAAGCATCCTCTGCAGCCCGCACCAATTGCCGTGCACAGCCCTCCACATCCTTCGCGTGTGGCAAGCCCTTGACATATCAGGCCCTGTTCCAGGAGACATCGACCCGTGTCAGGAGCGATCTGATACGATCTTCTAAATTCGGAAAATTTCTTTTCCTCTTTCACCCGGGAACAACTCGCACAGACGGCCTTTTCACCGGCAAATGTGGTTCCGAGCGGCGGCATAGTGCCCGATGTAACGCTCAAGCTGATGGATTCAGACAACCTTGAGGCGGCATAAGTGATTCGGGCCCCGGATTCTCCCTGGCATACAAGGGATTGCAGCGCGGCCCAGAGAAGGTTTTGAGTGGGCGGACATCCGGGGACAAAGTAATCTACCGGCACCACAGCGTCTAGACTGGAAACCCTTGATTCAATGCGCGGGAGACCGGGAGCCTCTTGCGTAGTCGCGGGCGGCTCGGAGGACTGCGGAGGAGCCAAATTGGCCAGACCGGGCAGCCCACCGAATGCGGCACATGATCCACAGGCCACCAGGATTTTCGATTTCTCACGAAGTCTGAGTAATGCCTCGCGATCTGCTTCAGTTCCGATTGCGCCGGCGAACAGAGCAACGTCCACCATAGGTCCGCTTTTGAGATCTTCCCAACGAGATGCCAGCACAAACGGCCAGAACGAGAATTCAGCCCAGCGAGTTAGTGACGTGACCTGATAATGGATGTCCAGTATTGCGTTTTCACAGGCTGAGCAACCGGTCGCGGTGAAAGCGGCTAATTTCTTCTTAGGCAATTCGGGCCACTCCTTTCGCCGCTTTTGCCTTTGGGGAAACATACGGGCCTAACGCTCGAACCTCTTCGATCATCTCATTGATGAATTTGGCATAGTGAGGCGATTCAGATGCGGCAATCCATTCCAAGCGGAAACGTTTCTCTTCCACTCCCAACTCGGAAAGTAGTTTTTTAAGGAGAAACGACCGGCGGAGAGCCTTGATATTGCCCGCCAGGTAGTGACAATCGCCGGGATGACATCCGGCGATCAGCACGCCATCGGCTCCCGAAGCGAATGCTTTGAGCACGTAGTTTGGGTCTACCATTCCCGAGCAGAATACCCGGATAATCCTGAAGTTCGCTTTTTGCACAAAGCGGGCTACACCCGCAGCATCTGCCGCAACGTACGAGCACCAGTTGCAAAGAAATGCGATAATTTTCGGCTCAAAATCGTTCATCCCAAAATCCCCTCAATCTGGGCAAATATCTGTTCGGGGGTGTAGTGCCTGACCTTGATGGCCGCCATAGGGCAGGCAGCCGCGCACGTCCCACATCCCTGGCATAGCGCATCGTTGATAGAGGCAACCTTCTGCCGTTCGTCAAATGAAATCGCATTGTATGCGCACAAGCCTGCGCATGTCTTACAGCCTGTACACAGGCGTTCGTCCAGGCGGGCAACGGTGGGATCGATTTCAACCTGCCCGATGCTGAACAGGGTCAGCGCTTCAGCCGCGGCAGCGCCGCCCTGAGCAACAGACTCGGGGATGTCCTTGGGGCCTTGAGCCCCTCCTGCAAGAAAGATTCCTGCCAATGAAGTTTGAGCAGGCCCCAGCTTTGGGTGCAATTCCATAAAGAAACCGTACCTGTCAGTGGAGAGGTTCAGTGCTCGAGCCACTGTCGTATAGTCTCGCTGAGGAGTTAGGCCGGTTGCCAGGACCACAAGATCCGCCTCGATTTCTACCGGGGCACCGGCGAGACTGTCCTCTCCCCGAACCACCAGGCGGTCGCGTTCTCGAAAAACCCTGGCGACTCTTCCCCGGATATACTGGGCCCGTTCCTCCTCGATCGCACGTCGAAGGAACTCCTCGTATCCTTTGCCTCCCGCCCGGTTGTCTATGTAGAATACATAGGCCTGCCCTTGAGGATTGTGGTGCTTGAAGATGCTGAGCTGCTTGGCGCTGATCATGCAGCACACCTTTGAACAGTATTCGTTTCCTTTGGCCCGATCCCGTGAACCTACGCACTGTATGAAGACCACACTGTTGGGAACCTTTCCGTCGCTGGGCCTGAGAATTTTGCCGCCAGTGGGGCCGGAAGCGTTGCAAAGGCGTTCGAACTGGAGATTTGTGATCACGTCGGGGTATTTGCCGTGGCCGTATTCGGGGTATCGGCCGGCATCAAAGACGTCGACGCCGGTTGCCACCATGATGGCCCCCACTTCCAGTTCGCGGATTCGTTCCTTCTCGTTGAGGTTAATGGCTTGGGGTCCACATTTGCGGACGCATTCACCACACTGGCAGCAAAGACCGCACCAAAGACAACGTTGACCTTCCTGCTTCGCAATTTCCTCAGTGAACCCCAATTCTATCTGGTCAAACGAGGTCACACGTGTTTCAGGTGGAAGCATCGGCATTGCATGGCGCCCGATCCGTTTGGCGCGATTTCTCTCAGCCTCGTTGAGTTCCTTGTCCACCGGCCTTTCTTTGGGCTCCACTTCTCTGAGCCCGCCGAACTCCAAGTAATTGTGAATCGAAATGGCTGCTTGTCGCCCGTGGGCTACCGCTTGAACGAATGTAGCGGGCCCGAGTGTGCAGTCACCACCTGCAAAGACGCCCGGACGAGTAGTGGCCAGGGTCTCCGGATCGGTGAGGATCCTACCGCCGGGCGCTAACTGGAGGTCCAGATTGCCTACGGCCTGCCCCTCGGAGGCCTGGCCGATAGCCAAGAAGACAGCATCGCAAGATACCTCGATCATCTCGTTTTCATCAAACTTGGGGCTAAATACTCCGTTCTCGTCAAATACCGCAGTACAACGCTTGAACTCCACAGCCCGGATCGCGCCGGCTTCGCCCGTGAATCTTTTTGGGCCCCATGAATTGTGAATGAACAAGCCTTCTTCGTATGCCTCGGAAATTTCTCGTTCCGCAGCGGGCATTTCATCTTTAGCTTCCAGGCATATCAGATCCACGCGCTCTGCACCCAGGCGAATCGCTGTCCGGGCCACGTCTATCGCTACGTTACCGCCCCCAATGACGACCACCTGTTTCCCCATGTTGACATTTTCTTTAAAAGCGACCTTTCGCAGCAGGTCAATGCCGCCCATGATCCCGTCGAGGTCTTCCCCCTCAATGCCCAACCCGCGGCTTACATGCAGGCCGGTAGACAGAAAGACTGCCTGATAGCCTTGATCTTCAAGACCCTCAAGCGTGATGTCCCGGCCGAAGGTCATGCCGGTGCGGAATGCAACTCCCATTGCACGGATGTTTTCTAACTCTCCATCGATGATGTCGCGGGCCAATCGGTAGTCCGGGATTCCCACAGTCAGCATTCCGCCGAGGACTGAGAGTTTCTCGAAAACCGTGACCTCATAGCCCTCAATTGCCAGGTAATAAGACGCGGACAAGCCGGCGGGACCGGAACCCACCACAGCAACCTTTTTTCCGCGAGACTCCTTCATCGGCGGATTTGAGTGTAATCCGTGCTCGCGTTCGTAATCTCCCAGGAAACGCTTGGTGTAGCAGATTGCCGACGGTGCATCCAATTGCCCTCTCTTGCAAGCGCTTTCGCAAGGACGCACGCAGATACGGCCGCAAATCGAAGCAAATGGCATGCGTTCCCGAACCAGGGCAAGAGCTTCTGCGAATTTGCCTGCTCCAGTCAGAGTCATGTAACCTTGGACGTTCACCCCTGCCGGACAAGCCGCCTGGCATGGGGGCATTCCTTCCCGCATGATGGAAAAAGTGTTGGGTATGGCCTGCGGGAAAGGGCGGCTTATGGGGTGGCGGGTTGTCATGCCCAGTTCGAATGGGCTGGGTATATCAATCGGGCATGCCTGCTGGCAGTCTCCACAGCCGGTGCATTTGTCGAGTCTTACGTACCTAGGTTTCTGCCGGACTCGAACTTTGAAGTTGCCCACAAATCCGCTCAAATCCATGATCTGAGATTTGGTCAAAATCTCAATATTGGGATGTCTCCCAACCTCACTGGTCTTGGGAGTCAGGATGCATCCGGAGCAGTCAAGGGTGGGAAAGGTTTTGTCAAACTGGGCCATCTTCCCGCCGATGATTTCTTCTCTTTCTACAAGGTAAACCTGGTAACCCGCGTTGGCGATCTTCAGAGCGGCGGTAATCCCGGCAATGCCGCCACCAACAATCATGGCTTTGGGATTCACCGACTTTTTCGATCCTTTGAGCGGCTCGTGATGAAGAACCCTGGATATTCCGCCTCGAATCAGATCCTTGGCTTTTCTCGTAGCCGCTTCCGGATCGTCTGAAACCCAGGAGCAATGTTCACGGATGTTGACCATTTCGAAAAGGTACGGATTCATGCCGGCACTGGACACTGCATTGCGAAATGTAGGTTCATGCATTTTCGGTGAACACGACGCCTCGACAACACGGTCAAGACCAAGTTCCGCGATGTCGTCCCGGATCAGTTTTTGGCCGGGTTCGGAACACATGTACTTGTAATGCCTGCAAACAGCGACCTCTTCTAATTCGGAGCCGATTTCTTCGGCTATCCTTGCGCAATCAACTACTGCGCCTATGTTTATGCCTCAATGACAGATGTAAACGCCGACTTTCTTCATCATGCAAACCCTTTTTCTTTCAACATAGCCAAAGGATCCACGACATGGCGGTTCAGCCCGAGATCCATCGCAGAGCAGCCAAATGAGAGACCTAACAATTGCGTAAAATAGATTATGGGGATTTTGCAATTTGTGCCGTCCCTCGATCCGATTTCTTTTTGGCGCAGATCGAGATTTGCGTGACAGAGCTGGCATGCAACCACTATGGCATCGGCTCCCCGCCAGAAAGCTTCTCTGATCAAACGACCGCTGAGGTCGACGACTTTCTCCGTTTTGCTAAGAGAGAGGCCGGCTCCGCAGCATTCAACTTTGAAATCCCAATCGAGCACGTCTGCTCCGGCAGCTTTCAGGATCTCGTCAAGTGAGGTCGGGTTTTCCGGATCGTCGAAGTTCGTGACACCCGGTGGCTTGACAACATAGCAGCCGTAGTATGGGATAAGGTTCAACCCGTCGAGCGGCTTGATTACCTTGTTGCGAACGGCTTCCAGGCCCACATGTTGGCTGAGCAAGCCGAGCAGGTTGTAGACAGATAGTTTCGCGTTCAACTTTTTCTCGATAACCTGCTGAACCTTCTCGCTGAGTGCGGGATCGTTCACAATCTCTTGTTGTGCACTCTTCAAGCGTCTGAAGCAGAAAGGGCATGGAGCAACAACCTCAAATACTCCTTGCTGCTCCATCAAGGCCAAGTTGTGGGCCGCAAGAGAGGTGGAGAGCAACCGGTTCATTTTCAAAGCCGGAGAAGAACCGCAGCACGTCCATCCGGGCAGTTCTTCAAGTTCAACACCGAGAGTTCGGCAGACCTGCTTCACTGAGAGATCGTATTGTCTGGCGGTGCCTTCTAGAGAACATCCAGGGTAATAGCCCACCCTCATGCCTGTTCCCCTTCCGTTTCGCGGCGTGCCAGTGAGAAGATTCGAGAGACCTGCGGGCTTTTAGTCCAGCCGGTCAGCATCTCCAACGGCGAGACAGCACCTTTTCGCATCAGGGTTATTGCTTTATCCAGATCCTTGAAAGGATTTCCGGTTAGAAGATTGTATGCGGTGACGGTTCGTAACTCCTTCACGCGACCGTATTTCTCCACGGATTTTAGGAACAACTTCTCAAAGAGGTGGATGTCCGGCTCGGAAGGGGCGACTCCACTCTCTTCGGCCAGTTCGCAGAGTGTAGTGGCGACCCGGTACATGTTGATTTCAACCGGGCACCGGCTCATACAGGTTCCGCAGCTTACGCAATACCACCAGGTTGGATTGTTCAATGCTTCGTCGCTCATGCCGGACAGAATTTGGGCGATGAGCCGCCGAGGGCCGCTCACAGTCTCCGATGCTATGGGACAGCCTCCTGTGCACTTGCCGCACTGGAGGCACTCCAATAGATTTTGTCCGCTCCGTAGCACTACCCGATCCAGGAATTCCTTCTCCGCGGAGGACCCTGTAAGTCTTAGCATTACGTTTTCCCTCTATAGAGCTCTTGTAACTTTGAGTGCCTCTTTTTGCCGCTTGTCCTGGACAACTACAGGAGCACCTCCGAACGTCAAGGCTCCTGTCGGGCATTTCAGGGCGCATACTGGCCAAAGCCCCTGATCAATGCGATCTTTGCATGCATCGCATTTGGCAATCTTCCCGGTGTCTTGATTCAGCGCAGGGATCCCGTACGGGCAGGCTACTGCGCACGTTTGACATCCTATGCAGATTTCCGGATCGGAAAACACGATTCCGTCCTCTCTCTTTTGCATAGCTCCAGTGGGACACGCTGTGACGCACGCCGGGCGGTCGCAGTGGAAACACGCCGTCGGCAAGAATGACATCCTCAGGCTCTCACCTTGCTCGAATGGGCCAAGTTGCAGCACTTTGACAGTTCGGCAGCAGGCGGGCAGATCATGCTCCAGTTGGCAGGCCGCCAGACAGCTCTCGCAACCTATGCAAACGGACGCGTCCACCAACAAAAGGTTCTTGGGTTTGTTTTCGGAGTGGATATCGCTCATGTAAGCAGCTCTTTAAGAATGTTGAGAGCCTCTTGGCTCGATTGACCCTTTCTGCGAACGGAAACCTTCTTCTGCTTCGGCCCCTGCTGAAGGTGGACCAGCCAACGAGGAACCATTCGCGTAAGCCAGGCTCGAGCTCTCACAATGCCGTCGCATCCCTGAACGAATACTTCGTCACCGGTTTGGATGCCCAACGCGTTAGCGGTCTCTGGATTGATCTGCAATACCCGCGCATCTTTCAATACTCCGCGGCCAGGGCAAAACTCGGCCCTGGAAACAACATCCGGAACCTCCAGGTAAAGGGGATAAGGCTCTTCCGAACCTCCAGAAAGATGTTCCAATGCAGGTTGCAGTGTGAGCGCGATATTTTTGGTGGGCTCCACGGGTGGCGTGGGAGTCGTCCGGCGCGATCGGTTCCGGTCGAAAGGCCAGTAAACGAATTCGCCTTTGTCGGAGGCTTTCCTAAGAATCTCGATTGTGCATCCTTTTGTGGCGGAATTCCGGTCGAGCAGCCAATCTGAGAAGGCTACAAGGTCAGCACTTCCGTCATCAGACCGCCATGGAAAGCGATCGTCCCACTGGAAGCGCTCGGCAAGCCCTATCCAGAAGTCGAGACCTGATCTCGTCTCGCGCGGAGGCTCGACAATCTTACGACCCCAACGAATCGCCCCGTCATTTGTGAAGAATAGGCCGTCCCTTTCCGCCCAAGCTTCCGCGGGAAACACGATATGGGAAAGCTGCTCCGCCCGGTTGGCGATCGGCCCGAAATATGCCGTCAACGAGGTGTCTTCGGTCCGCGCTGTTAAGCGTCCAAGAAAGTCGTGAAGATAATCGCCGGAACATATTATTGCCCGTGGAGGATCAACTTGGTTGCTTGTCACCTTGGCCAGAAGATCGTCCGCAGAAACGGAAGAATCAGCCTCCGGATTTTGGTCGGTTGCTTCGGATTCTGGTACCTGCAAATCCGCAGAGGTACTAAGTGGCGGTTGTCCGGCATCGAGCGGATACCAGCCGCCCCCTTTCTCGCCTGTCCAGCCCATGGCGGCAGACATTGTCGGCCAGATTCCATCACTCGACGAACTGCCGCGAGCTCTGCCGGTTATCAATTGTACGATCCCCACGTTGGCAAGAAGATAGGCGGTTTCCTTCAGCTCTTTGCAAGACACACCAATCGTGTCGGCTGCGGCTTCCAAAGAAATCCGTTCCAAGGAATTTCCCAGTGACTCGGCGACGGTGAATTGATTTGAGACGGAATCAGGTGTGCGCAGGTCCTCCTCCAGGATCACTTTCATGAGTCCCACGCCCAGAACATTGGCGGTCGCCGGTCTGGTTCTCAACACAATGTCGGCCTTGGACATGGTCTTTGTGAAACGAGTATCTGCGACCACGACTTTCGCGCCTCTTTTTTGAGCTTCCAGCACCCAGCGGAAAGCTACTGGATGGGTTGAAGCCGGGTCCGCACCTACGATGAAGAGACATCGGCTGTGAATCCAGTCGAAACAAGAACAAGCCGGAGCATTGAGGAAGTCGGCCGGATACGAACCGTATGAGCGATCAACGGAGCTGAAGACGTAGGGCGTACCCCAGAGAGCTGCAAAACGTTTCGCCGCTAGGATAAAATCCAAGCCCGCCGCCGGGTCGCACTGGATGAAAAGGCTCGTCGGACCGTATTGATCTCGAATTTTTTTGAGACGATCAGCCAGCAAATCCAAAGCGCGGTTCCAGGTTTCCAGTTCGTCGAAGTCCTCATTCAGTGAATTCCTGGCTCTAGGCTTTGCGATCCTTTCCGGGCTATACAGATCTCGGACGAAATTTGTGCCGGCCGCACACAAGGTGCCCACGCTCACAGAGTCCTTCTCATCACCATGGACATCGACGAGTCGGCCTTCACAGACGTAAGCACACAGGCCGCAGCCCACTGAGCACTCCCTGCATATCGTTGTTACTATGCGATCATGTTCTCTTCGAGTCCCGTTCGATCGTCTGATGGGATGATAATCAAGCATACCATTCATGACCTTCCTTAGTTCCGCAGACAACTCTGGACTGGCGCCGTACGGCCAAGAAGCAAATACCATGCCACGGCGCAGATCCCTTCCCATCTCATGACGCCATGAGTACCTATTTAGGGCCGATTCGATCTCTATGGGAAACCGCACAGGTTTGGGGGCTAATGCCGCGGGAATCAATACCCCATTCCATTCGGGCCATTGTCGATCAATTGCTTGACATAACTAAGTAATCCGGATTTTGGGGTCATGTGGGGCAAAAGAGGTTGTTCCGGTCGCGCGTTCAGGTCGTTTGCCTCCGGTCGCGGTGGGAAGAACGCAAGAAAAGGGCGCTTACATACAGATAAATATATCATATTATCAGATAATTACGCACTCAGATAATTCTAAGTCAGGTACGTTTCCAACTGAGACTATTGGTACAAATCGTGCAAGACGTGCAACTGACTAACCTCACGAATCTATGGAACAAGCATGAAAAGTTAGGCGGACAAGGCATCAACTCCGGAGAGAGGCTCAGCGGGCGTTTCACGGACGCATTGTCGTGCGTAGAAGCCATGTGGCAGAAACTCGCTCCAGAAGATCTAAGCTTTCGTTCGTCTATTTCATGCTGAAGCCCTTTCTAAGAGGATGCAAGTCCCTGGAGAAGGGGAGGCCCTTTGATCTGGTAGGAAAGGGGGTAGATAAGATTCAGGATCAGCAATAGAGAGGCAAAGGGTCTGCCAATGAGGCGGCTCCGCTTACTTGGGAGGAAGTAAGGGGACCGGACAACCATCCTCCATATACAAGAAAGGTGTGGAAATGACACTTGCAGTGCTGATCGCCATTAGCATCATGTGGCTACCGGTCGCGATACTTTTCCTGGGCCAAGGCGAAGCGAAGGGTACCGGCGCAGCCACAGGTTTTGTTGGGGCCGTGGTAGTTTTGAGCGCCATACTCCAGGCAGCGGTCTTCAAAGATCCGTTCACAGCCGGGCTGCTATTCGTTCATGGGCTGCTTTACTGCACAGTAGCTTATGCGTTGCTTGCGGGTCTGGAAGATCTCAGGTCTGTGGGCAACGTTAGTCTGACAGTTGCCATTGTCTCTGCAATTTACATGGTCATCTTTTTCACGGGAGGGTCGATTGGAGCAGATGGAAAACAGTTGGTCGCTCCGAGCAATTTCTTCGCGATGGCCTGCGCCGGTTACTGTATCCTCACTCTTGAGGTATGGCTCAACGCGTACGGCAAGTTCCCGGCAAAAGGTCTTGCCTGGTCGCTCATAGTGTGGGCTTTCGTTGGGCTTTGGCTGCCTGCGTTCTCACTTTTGGCAACGGGGAAGCTTCCTTTCTGAGGTCGCGGGAGTTCACTGCTGCTTCGCAGCCGCGCAAGGAGCAGTGATCTCCCCGCCCAGTATAGTGAAGTCTGGACCGCCGAGAGGTGTGCTCTCGTCTAATGGAGCTTGAAGGCGAGTTTTTCGATTCGGGAGGGGGCGGAAAATGTTCAGGGCAGCTACGGTGGTTGGCAACGACCGATTTTCAAAAGCTACGGGTCGGCGCCTGGCCGACTCACTCATCAAGGAGTTGGGTCAACGTCCGGATGCTTGCTGGCTCTTTTGTGCGGCAAGCAACGGTCTTCAGGATCTCGTGGAAGGAGCGTTCGATGCGGCCGGTGCGAAGTACTTCGTTGGATGTACCACTGACGGCGAAATCTCTACAACGGGGTTTAGCACCGGATCCGCGGTCCTGGCGGGAATCGCAACCGATCAGATTAGTTTTCAGGTTGCGTACACATCCGGCATTAGCCGCGACGGGGAATGGGCTGGGCGGCAGTTAGCCGAAGCATTGTCCCGTACCTCCCGTCATGTGCAACTGCTGTCGGATGGGCTTACAGGCAACGGGAGCGCCATTGCGCGAGGGATGACGACGATCCTTGGGCCCGATGTCCCTATAAGTGGAGGGGCAGCGGGTGACTCAAGGCAGTTCAAGCGAACCTGGCAGTTTATCGGAAACAGGGTGCTTTCCGATTCGGCCGTAGCCATAGCGATGGACGGCAATTTCCATGTAGGAACCGGGGTAAGAAGTGGTTGGATCCCGGCAGGAATGCCCAGGAAGGTCACCCGGGCGCGAGGCAACGTGGTCTATGAATTCGATGGTGAGCCGGCCCTAGCGGTTTACCGAATGTATCTCGGTCCATTTGCGGATAAGCTTCCTGCTATAGGGGTGCAGTTCCCGTTTGGCATCATAGACGAATCTCTCGGCCTGGGCACGGATCCCATTTTACGTGCACCTATGGCGCTTAGCGAACAAGATGGCTCCGTCACCTTTGCAGGAGAAGTTCCCGAAGGGGCAACCATGGTTTTGACCACCGGTGGAGTTGGCGAAAGCCTGTTGGAAGCTTCCGCTGAAGCGGCCAGACGAGCCCTATTCGATCTGGGAGACAGTACGCCGGCCATGATATTTTTTTACTCCTGCATGGCCCGTAAGATCGTGTTAGGACGTCGCACGGGCGAAGAAACGTCGCGCATTTGCTCGATTATCGGCAAGGGCGTGCCGGTAACCGGCTTCTACACCTATGGGGAGTACTGTCCTTCCCAACGAGGTAGCGGATGCCTGCTTCACAATGAGACCGCGACCGTAACAGTGATCGGGTTGCCTCCCAGACGTCTTTGATCCGCTTAAAGTCCGAAGAATCTTGGCGGACTTTGGGTCGGAAGCCTGAACCGATGGTTCAGGCGATTGGACCGACAAACCGCGGTACCAGGCAGGCTCTCTTAAAGGGCTTGCCTCCCGTGAGGTGAGATGAAAGCAAAAGAATCCTACGCCGGATTCCCTCCACTCTCCGAAGTTGACCACATAGTGGAGGCTTTGGTCCACGATCCGCCCGATCGGCGATGGCGTATAGTGCGGGATTTATTCCGCATTGACGACCGGGAGCGAACGCAGGAACTGATTACCAGGCTTCAACCGTACCTTTACCAAGTCGAAGATTTTCGGGTCAAATCACGTATAACCATAGCCTTGCAAGCGCTGCACCACCCGGGCGACACAGAGGGGTATCGGCTGATCAAGGGAAAGGGAGCTTTCCAAATGTCCGATCTTGAATCTTGCCGGGGCAAGCAATCGGGACAGGAAGTCTTGCGGCACAACTTCGCTCCAGTCGTGGATTTTCATATTCATCCCAAAGTGCCGGATCTGAAATTATTTGCCGACCTGAGCCGGGCCGGGATCGCCTATGCGGTTATTCTCGCGACGGATACCGATCCCTCGGATGTTGACCGACCTGAAATCAGAGATGAGTTGCGAAAGGAATATTCGGGTTGTGCCCAATCGCATCGCCTGCCGTTCGACAAGGTGCTCGGACAAATAAGAGCAAGCCTCTATTCTCCGACTCATGTCACGAATCAGGACGTTGCAGACTGGGTAGAAGACTATCCGGACATTCTCTTCGGGTTCGGATCGGTAAACCTGTCGAAGGACAAATCGTACGTGGAGCGAAAACTCGAAGAGATCCAAGAGCTGAGGCTTCCGGGAATCAAGCTGCTGCCGTTTTCACAGTTCTTCAATCCTGCTGACAGTGAAAACGTTAATTTGCTCTTCGATTATTGCAGGCAGACCGGCTCCATCGTCCTCTCTCATACCGGCTGCGCCGCGGGACCGTTCGAGATCCTTGAACTGAGCCGGAATGCACATCCGGGAAATTGGGAACCGGTACTGAAAAAGTATCCGGACGTCCCCCTCGTCCTGGCCCATTGCGGATCGTACAGTAGTTATATTCCCGGAATTTGGCTCTATGAGGCCCTGCAAATGGGGAAGAAGTTCAGAAACGTTTTCGCAGACATAGCCGCGGTAGAATGGCTACTGGACCGGGAAACGGTCGTCAAAGAAATTCGAAAGACTATCGGATTCGATCGCATTCTTTTCGGCACGGATTACCCGTTGCCGCTTTCAGCAGGAGTAAGTATGGCCTATTTAGTCAGTGGGATTAAAGCAAATATTCTTCTGACTGAAAAGGAAAAGCGCAAAGTCCTGGGCGGAAACGCGGCTGAACTACTGGATATAGGATAAACGGCAGAATGTGCCTTCCGGGTCTTTGTGAAAGGCGATTAAGTGGAACAAGGGGATCTTACTAAGGAAATCACCGCATTAGCGGCGTTGCCGGACCACAGGATTGAGCTGGCTTCCGCAGCCCTCACCATCGCAAGGTCGGAATACCCGGATCTTGACGCATCGCGGTACGAAGAGCAGTTGAACGACATGGCCGCAACACTGAATCCAAGAATCCGGCAGATACCGACGTCGGAACGCGCACTCGATGAACTTAATAGCCTCATATTCAAGGAAGTCGGATTCCGCGGGAACCGCGATGATTACTACGATCCCAAAAACAGTTTCCTCAACGAGGTTCTTGACCGGAAACTCGGCATTCCTATCACTCTTTGCGTTGTTTACATGGAAGTGGGCAGGCGAGTAGGTCTGCCCCTTTACGGAATAGGTTTCCCGGGCCACTTCTTGACGGGTTCTGGTCACTGAAAAGAGCAGAGTTTTCATCGACCCGTTCAATGACGGGAAAATTCTCAGCGAAAGCGACCTTGTCAGGATGCTTCATGGTGGATTCGGCAGATCGTTGCCTTTCAAGCAAAATCTCCTCGATCCGATGTGGCCCAAACAGATCTTGGTTAGGCTTCTGCGCAATTTGAAAGCCATTTATTGGCGCCGATCCCAATATTTAAGGGCGCTCCAGATGATCCAATGGATCTTAATCTTGAATCCGGATTCTGCCCCGGACCTTAAAGAGAGGGGGCTAATCTCTGAAGCCATAGGCGATATCCCAGGAGCAATCGAGGATCTTCAAAGATATTTGGAGCTCACCACCGCAGCGGAAGACGAACAGATCGTAAGAGCGACGATCGAGCGGCTGAAGAAGAGGAAGACTACGATTCATTGAGGACTACCCATAATGGGAATAGACTAATAACGGTGCGAGAAATGGAAAGCGAAGAGCAAGATCTTCAAGAGCTGGAGAGAGCTAATCCAATTATACAGGTGGCCCTGGAGTTGGGCATCAAAGTCCGAGGCAGCGTGGGAAAGTGCTTCAAAGAGGACAGGCATGCCTCAGACGGTGTAAAGTCAACTCTCTTTTTCAACCCTGCGCGGAATAGGTTTCAGTGCCGAGACTGCGAGGACGTGGGGGGCACTGTTATAGATTTGGTGTGCCAGTATAACGGATGGGAGAGACAAAAGGCCATAGAGTGGTTGCGTCACCGGGTGGAATTTGACCGGTACACAAAGGGTCTCTATCATGGAAAAGGGCGGAAAAAGCCGTCGGTCGCAAATGCAACGCAAACTGGGAAGGCAGAGGTAAGGTAACAGGTATGGGTTCCGAGTGGAATGCAGATGAAGAAAATCAAAGCCTCCCGAAGAATTCCACTGTCCGAGAGGTTGCTGAAGCAATTGTGAAGGAAGCGGAAGAGCACAGCCCACCTGAAGACACGCAGAGGAAAGACGAAATCGAGAAACGGATACGGGAATCGGAGAAGAAACGACTCATGTTGGCCGAGGCGCTTCACTCTTCCAGAATAGAAATTCAGAGGCTTATGCCGGGCCGGGACAGGGACGCTGATAGGGCTCTTCCGTTCGGAGTCTTTGTCCAGTACGGTCCGGATCGAGAGACTGTCGTTATAAAATACCACGGTCGGCTTCATGAAACGAAAGTGCTGCCCCAGGAACCGGGAACGGAAGACGAACCGGCAAAGGGAACTTTCCATGCCATACGACAGATCGGCAAGAAAAGGGATATTCGCCGAAGAGGGTTCAGGAAAGGGGAGTTGCTCCTACTTAACAATGACCTCCAGGTATTGGAACCGAGAGGATTTGACCTTGTTTGTGGAGGACTTGCTACTGTGCAGCAGATCCTCAGTGAGGAAAAGTTGCTGGTCAAAACGGTGGGCGATGAGAATCTCGTGGTGACGAGAGCAGCTCCCCTTTCACTCGTCAAAATAGTCATTGGCGACAAAATTGAATACGACCACGAGTCTCTCTTCGCGTACGGGCTCCTCCCCAAGAGCGACGTGGATCGTTTGGCTCTGGAGAAGGTTCCTGACATTCACTATTCCGATATCGGGGGGCTCGAGGAAGCAGTCGAGTTGATTCGAGACGCCATCGAATTGCCGCACCTATACCCGGACTACTTCAAGGAGCATCGACTGGTCCCCCCGAAAGGGATTCTGCTCTACGGCCCCCCTGGATGCGGGAAAACGCTCCTTGCCAAGGCAGTGGCCAATAGCCTTGCAAAGCGAATTGAAGCGGAGACGGGGGAGCGAAAGGTAGGCTTCTTTCTCAACGTAAAGGGCCCGGAACTCCTCAATAAGTACGTCGGCGAAACTGAACAGGCTATCCGCGACTTGTTCGCCCGTGCCAGAAACCAAGCCAGGCACCGCACTCCTGTAATAATCTTTTTTGATGAGATGGATTCCATGTTTCGGGTGAGAGGGTCCGGGATATCATCGGACATGGAAGCAACGATTGTCCCGCAGTTCCTGGCCGAACTCGACGGCCTTGAACCTCTGGAAAACGTCGTAGTTATCGGAGCTACCAATCGAGAGGATCTTATCGACCCTGCCGTGCTAAGGCCCGGCCGCCTCGATCGCAAGATTCGAATTCCACGCCCAGAACGAGCGGCCGCACTCGAGATCTTTCCCAAGTACCTTGACTCCCGACCTTCCACTTGACCCTGTGCTCGTCGAACGCTGCGGAGATCCGGGCCGAGCCATAGACTGGCTCATTTCGACGTTGGTCGAGGAGCTGTACGGGATGACGAAGGAAAACGAACTCCTGGAAATAACTTATGCCGACGGAACTCAAACGATTCTGTATCTCAAGGATTTCGTGAGCGGAGCCATCATTGAACACATTGTCAACCGGGCAAAGCTGTCCGCGGTAAAAGATCTGGTCAACAGAGGGACAAGAGGTATCACTTTCGATCATCTGCAGACGGCGCTCCGTCGGGAATTCGAAGAAAATGAGGATTTGCCCAGCAACACGAATCCAACGGAATGGTACCGGATAATAGGTTCAGGTGGAGACAGAGTAATCAGGATTCGCTCTTTATTCTGCAAGAGAGTCGCTATTT
This sequence comes from uncultured delta proteobacterium, assembly GCA_963789265.1. GTDB lineage: Bacteria > Desulfobacterota > Desulfomonilia > Desulfomonilales > Desulfomonilaceae > CAWBBA01. Next base: position 200,510 of record CAWBKB010000004.1, read on the forward strand.
GCGAAGAACAGAAGCCTGGAGAGTTTTTGGAGGTAACCGACCGCCTCAAATAAATGGGCTGAATATATGTGAGGGAGTATGAGCATACCCAAGGTGGTTGGCATTGAAGAAGAATACGCAATCCACTTGCAAGGAGACCACGGTCTTACACCATTTCAGGCCTCCTGTGCACTCGTAAATTCGTACGCTCGCAAGGTAGGGCTGCGAGCACCTGGGATTAAACTGCTCTGGGATTACGGTCATGAGACGCCATTCCACGATTTTTCGCGGAGATCTCTTCGGAAAGAGTACAGGCCAGGAAATCGTCTCCTCCGCAGAAAATCTTCGTCTTAACGCAGTGTTGCCCAACGGCGCCAGACTGTATACGGACCACGGGCACCCCGAATATTCGACACCGGAGTGTCTGAGTGCCAGAAACGCGGTTGCTTGTGACAAAGCGGGGGAGCTGATTTTTCGGGAAGCTCTTGCCGCGGTGAGAGAATTGATGCCCCGGCTGAAGATCGGGCTGTTCAAGAACAACATCGACTATCAGGGGCACAGCTACGGGTGTCACGAGAACTACCTGATGGATGCGCGGGCACACGAAGAATGCTTCGTTCGCAGCCCGGAGAAAGCGGTGCGAATCCTGGTACCGTTTCTCGTCACTCGCCAGCTATTTGCGGGAACAGGCCGGGTCGGCTCAGCGAAGCCGCATGATCCATCGGTTCCGTACCGGATGTCGCAGCGGGCCGACTTTATCGAGACTATCTTCGGTTTGGAGACCATGTACTCGAGGCCCATTATCAACACCCGGGCAGAGCATCACGTGGATCCGAAACGTTTTCGGCGACTGCACTTGATCCTGGGTGACGCAAACATGAGCGAGTTCGCGGGCTTTCTCAAGATCGGCAGCACTCAAATAGTGCTACAGATGCTGGAAGACGGTTTCCTGACTGAAGACCTGACGCTCAAGGACCCGGTCAAGGCTATGCGAACGGTGGCGAAATTCGACTCCCGGCTCGAACTGGCCGACGGTCGCACTATAAGTCCTCTGGATCTTCAGAGGCTGTTTCTGGCGGCAGCCAAACGGTACCATCGATCCGGGCACGGTTCTCAGGTACCTGATGCCGATCTGATTTTGCAAGCCTGGGCGTACGCTCTGGATGGATTGGAGAAACTCAGGCTTTCCGAAGACTTTGAGTTTGTGGAGGACCCTCTGAACTTGAGCAAGCGTCTGGATTGGGTCATAAAACTGTGGTTGATTCATCGCTACCGAGAGAGCAAAGGGTGCTCGTGGGAAACCCAGGAGCTAAGTGTATTTGATCTGCAATATCACAACGTTGAACCTGACAGCGGCTTGTTCTGGCATCTTCAGAGTAAGGGCTTGGTTGATAGAATATTGGAGGACGATGAGATCTCGCGGGCAGTCAGAGAGGCTCCGCCCGACACCAGAGCCTACTTTCGCGGAAAGTGCATAGAAAAGTTCCCGAACGAGATCCACTTTGTTAACTGGGAAGTCGTGGGCTTCGATCACGGCGAAAGTCATCGCATGATACCGCTTCTCAACCCCCTGAAGGGCACCAGGGACCAATTCCGGGAAGTCTTTGAGATGTGCACGAATTCCAGGGAATTGGTGAAAATGGTCCAGGCATGAATGAGACTGATGGATCTGACTGGAGATAATTCATGAGCGAATCTAGGCAGACACAAATCCCTCAGAGGAAAAGAAGTAAGCAAAAGGACTCGACTGAAACAGAGACCTCGCTTCCGTCGATCTCCGGCGGAGAAAAGAAGCAGAAGCTTGAAGAGTTGGATGAGTTCATGGAAAGCGTGCTCCAAAAGGCAGGTGAAGAGTTCCTGGATGAGTTCAAACAGATTGAAGGGGAGTGACATTTGCAAACCCGGGTCTTCGGCACAGAGTGCGAGTATGCCCTGTTTTGCAGCCCCAGGGATGGGGAATCAAGAATCTATCTGGATGGCGAGCCGCTGCTGGAACATTTGAAAGGACTCACACCTTACCTAGTCGCTTCCTTGAAGGCCACAGGACGACCGTATGCCGGTGAGTTTCTGGGAAATGGAGGCCGGTTTTACATCGATCGCGGGGCGCATCCCGAGGACGCGACACCGGAATGTGCCAGGGTGAGGGATGTTGTCGCTCATGAAAAAGCGGGTGATCGAATCGTCCAGGAACTGGTCGAATTTGCCGGCTCACACATGGCCGAGGTCGGTAAGCGCGAAAAGATACGAATCTTCAAAAATAATGTGGATTCGTTCGGGAACACTTACGGCACTCACGAGAATTATCTCGTCACGCCTCAAGCTATGGAAAACATCAGATTTATGGTTCCATTCCTGGTCAGTCGCCAGATATTTTCGGGTGCGGGCAAAGTGGCAACCGGGGGCACGCAGGGTCAAAGTTGGTATCAGTTGACTCAAAGGGCAGACTTTATCGACCGGATCTTCAGTGACAGAACGTCGCAGGTCCGCGGCATCATAAATCTTCGCAAACGGGAGATACCCAAACACGGACAAAACCTGCGGCTTCACCTCCTGGTTGGAGACTCCAACATGTCCGAGGACTCGCTCGGGCTAAGGGTTGGGACGACCGCCCTTGTACCAAGGCTGCTCGAAGAAGATTCTTTCGAGAATTTCCCGGCACTGGCATCCCCGGTAAAAGCCATGCGGGACATTTCCCAATCTTTTGGTAGCACTGTGGAACTCGAAAATCGCCGCCACCGATACCATGCTCTGGATATACAAGAAATCTATCTCAACAGAGTCCATAATTTCTTCGAAGATCACGAATCCAATAATTGGGAAAAAGAAATCCTCGACCTTTGGAGACGTACGCTGGCAGGTCTGCGAGAAGTAAAAATATCGCACGAGAACTGGAACCTTGAGGATGACCCACAGGACTTGCACCGCAGAATCGACTGGCTCATCAAACTCTGGCTCATCAACAGGGTGCAGCACCAGAGCGGGCTCGATTGGCAAGATCCTCGACTGAGGCTGTTGGACGTGACATATCACGACCTCGATCCCCGAGAAGGCCTTTTCCAGAGGTGCCAGGATCTGGACCTGATTGACCGTATGGTAGACGAGCAGGAAATCCGCAAGGCCCAGACCAAACCACCGCAAGACACCCGGGCTTGGACCAGGGGCACCATTATCCAGCATGCCTGGGGGAGAAACGTCGAGACAATCGTCAAGAACTGGGAAGCCGTTCAGATTATCGCAAAACCGCAGGGATGTGAGTCTTCTCACCCTTTCGGCAGACATCGGCGCATGGTCAATCGACTGGAAATAAAACTGGAAGATCCACTCAGGGCGGAGGACACAGCCGCTCTGGAAAAAGTGATGAAATTCGCTGAAGCTTGGAACTGATGCGCAGTCAAATGAGCGACAATCCTGGATAAGATACGGTGGGGCAATCCTGCCCACGCGGGACTGCCTGTCCCGCGTTCCGCGGGATCACTCCGGACTTCGATTCGGGGGTAGCGCCGGCGTCCCTGCCGGCGATTCGCCAACAACCCCGCGTCCCGCGGGGAGGCCGGTCCTACTGGATGCCCGCGTATGCGGGCATGATGAAATGTAGGGGCGGGTTTCAAACCCGCCCCTACCAGAAACACGGTGTCACTTACTTGAAAGCCAGTCGGTATGAGACCCGGAAAGGTGCTTAGAAACGATATGGACCGGGAGATGGAACAAATTCCAGAGAATGCGACCGGTCGCGATGGAATCCGTCACGTTCTCTTAGTGCAATACGCACTTCACGAGGCAAACCATCATTCAGAGTCTGCCGGCAGTGCGGCGGATAGTTTCCCCACGGTCCCTAAGGCCCACACTCTTGCCGATATATACAAGTGCTTGCACCAGGGACAATTCGGGGTTGGGCACAGCATCGACGATCCGGTCAGGTTTGCCGGCAGGCTTGAACTTGAACTCGTCAAAGCCGACCCCGACTCTGCCGACCCGATTCTGGAAACGGTTTCCTCCGTGGCTCAGTTTTTCGTGTCAACCTGCGGCCGTTTCGACGGGCATTTGCGGGTCGCGACGAATTAGCGTCGCGTCTCTTGGTAGGGCTTTGCCTTAATTCCGCTACAAGGCAGAGGGGAACGATGAACGATTTCATCGAATCTCTGGAATGGTTTAGGGATTTGAACAACAGCGGAGAGTTGGCGGTTCAAGGCAGATCGTACATGTTCCCGAATGAGCAGGCAAACCGATTCGTAACCGAAGTGGCGTATTGCATTCATACGTTCGGAAATATACCGGTCTTGAGCCATTCATCGGTCTATAAGAAGCACAATTCCCCGTCCTACAGGGTGGTGGACCGAGAAGCCTTGGAACATTCGCCTTTGGCTTATCTTCTTAAAAAAATACAATGAGTTGTATACACAAAGACAATACCTATTGCTGTGCGGTGCTGCTTCAGCCGCCCCCAGGTGATCTAACCGGCCCGTATCCAGCTTTAGCATATCTGAAATCCTACGCTGCGCTGCATGGGCACACAGTGCGGGTTCGGGACCTGGGGATCGAGGCTCTCCACTTTCTTACCCAAAAAGACAAGATTGCCGGCTACCTGGAGCGGGCAGCGTCCATGAGACGGGAACTCGAATCCAAGGCCTCTCTGGATTCTGACGAGCTACGCCATTACAGACTGCTGGTTGTGGCTGCATGGATCGCGACCAAGCCGGACATGATCCCCACAGCTTTGAGATCTTTCAGTGACAGTAGCCAGTTTTACAACTATCGTCATTACAGTAGATCCTGCCACGTTCTCAACGCGTTCTACGGGTTGCTGTCCGCTGTTCATCATCCCACTGCGGTAACCCCGTCCGAATATCCCACGGCCCAGGCTCTCAATTCCATGAAAAACGTGCTTGCACACCGGCGCACGGATCTTAATCCGTACATGGAATACTACGAGGAGATTCTGTTTCCTGCACTTGCCGGACAGGCTCCCACAGCGATCGGTCTATCAATGGAATTCGCGGGGCAGTCGGTTCAAGCGCTGGTTCTTGGTCATCTGCTCAAGGAGCTGTTCCCTGAGATTCATATAACAATGGGAGGGGCTTATTTATCTCAATGGGTGATGTTGATGGGAGAAAGACAGCTATCAGAGCTGTTTTCCTGTACCGACTCAGTAATCTGCGGGGAAGGCGAATCTGCCTTTGTGCAACTCTTGGACGGAATTGAAGCAGGCCTTTCGCCGTCGAGCGTTCCTAACCTGATTTATCGAGACTTACGTACCGGTGAGTTTCATCATCCTGCATCATTGGAATACCCCGATATTAATAGCCTTCCACCTCCCGACTTCTCAGACCTCGATCTGAAGTCATACCTCATTCCTAAAACGGTGATTCCCTATGCCATCAGTCGGGGATGTTACTGGGGCAAGTGCGTCTTTTGTCAGAACAGATACGGCGAGAACCGAATGCGCAAATACCAGACGGTGCCCGTGGAGAAGTCCATAGCCGAGATGTCTTACCTCGCCGAGAAATACGGCACCAACCACTTTAACTTCAGTAATGACGTTTTGGACCCTTCCTATTTGCAACGGCTGAGCGAAGCACTCATTGCGTCGAAGAAAAAGTTCTTGTGGAACACTGACTTGCGTGCGGAAAAGGCGTTTTCCAGAGATCTCTGCGGCCGCATGGCCCGTGCAGGTCTGAACAGTGTCGCCATTGGACTCGAAAGCGGGTGCCAAAGAACCCTGGATGCAATGAACAAAGGCAAAGACGTTCAGACTGTGCGGCAGGTCATGAAAGACCTTTACGACGCTGGAATTGCAACTCAAGCCATGGGATTCTTTGGCTTTCCAGAGGAGACCGAAGAAGAGGCTGAAAGAACTGTGGCGTTCTTGGAGGACAACGTGGCCGCAATATCCTATTACGTCATCGGCCTGCTCATGGTAGTTCCAGGTTCCAGAATGCATGAGGAGCCGCAGAAATACCGTGTATCATCAATTAGTTATGAGGGCAATGAACTGATGGCTCCGCCGCCTGTTTGGAGGGCGGAAGGAAGGATTCCGGCCGCGGCGGTGAATCGACTTTATCACCGGTTGAGTCATCTCGAAGAGACCTTCGCCATAAATGAATATCCGTACGTGGGGGCGCTTTCCACGAATCATTCGTTTCTGTACTTCGAGACGGGACCGGATGTGCTCAAAAGGCTAAAGAGGGAAGAAAGCGATCGGCATCTCAAGCTGCTTCGGATCATGGCAACCAAGGACAAGAGTGAAAGAGGAAAGAAGCTCAAGTCCCTACTGCCGCGATTCGCGCTTCCGTGTCTGATTTATCACACGCACTTTCTCATAGATCAGATTGAGAACGGCGATAAGACCACCCGCAGTCGTCCGCGCCCCTTCTCTCCCAACGGCTGGGATTATCTTGTGGGTCCGTCGGATATGGTAATTCCTATTCGAGAGGTTGAGAGGGGGTTTCTGGAGGCTATAGACGGCAAGAAGAATCTGAAATCAGTTTTGGCCAAGTATGAGGATGCTGACGTTGAGAGGCTTGTTTCGATCTTGTTGGGCCTCGTTTCCCGGGGCCTGATTGTCATTTAGCTGGATGCTGAAAATTCGGAAATTGGGCCAAGGCTTTCGCCTGACTGGGGAGGCTGAGATAGCGCGGCCGCGAAGGAGTCAAAAATGTTGGTAAAAAGATGGATGAGCAAGGACGTGATCTCAATAGATCCCGACGATTCTATGCAACTGGCAGTTAATCTCATGAAAGAGCACGATATCCGGCTACTTCCTATCATGAAAGACAATAAGCTGGTGGGGGTTCTTAGTGATGGCGACCTGAAAAAGGCTTCAGTGACAAACGCCGTGGATTTTGACGTGAAGGATCTTTTGTACAGATCTGTACAAAACCAAAATAAGAGATATCATGACGCGGGATCCTTTTACCATTCCCATGGACGAGACAGTTGACGAGGCCGCCGCGGTACTCTTGAAGAACAAGATTTCTGGAGCACCGGTGGTCGACCGTAAAGGCACAGTGGTGGGCGTGATAACTCAGTCTGATATCTTCAGGGTTTTGATTTCCTTGACCGCGATGGGAACCCGCGGGATTCAATTCGCATTCCATGTGAAAGACACACCTGGTGCGGTCACGAAACTCATTGATATATTCCGCAATTATGGAGGTCGCACCGCAAGCGTTCTCAGCTCGTATGAAAATGCACCTCCGGGTCACCGGAATGTATATATAAGAACTTTCAATTTGGATCGCGGCAAGCTTGCACAAGTGATGCAAGAAACTAAAAGAAAAGGCGACCATGCTCTACATGGTCGATCACCGTGAAAAAAGGCGGGAAATCTTCGAATAAACGGAAGTGGGCAGTGTAACTGCTCAGCAGGCAGTACAGATTAACCGCAGAGCGCGCCGAGAACGCGGAGAATTCTGTTTTCGCGGCACGTTTATCCGATGGAGCACGGTAAATTCTGGTCTGTGATTATACGGCAGTAAGGGCGACCGGCCGTCGCCCTGGGCGAATACCATTCGCCCCTACCGGCCCTGGATTGGCGTCCAGGGCCAGAGGGTTGAATTCTCCGCGGTCTCTGCGGTGAACTATTGCAGGTTTCTCCGAAGCTTGCCCCTATGCTTTCCTGACTTCAATCTCCAAGATTTTGTCCGCGGGGATTATGATGCCTCTTTCTTCAACTACGTCGATGTATGCTCCATCCTGAAGAACCTTTTTCCAGATCTGCTCGCCGACCTTTTCAGCAGAGGTTGCGTATTCCTCGGGATGTCCCGCCTTATATAGCCTTACCAATCTCTTATCGTCGTCGGCAATGTTAAAGATTTTGGGTGGGTCTTCTCCTAAAACTCTGATCCTTAGCGTCCAGGCCATGAACTGAACCTCTCTTTCTTGTACCTATTTTATGCCGGAAGCAACAAAAGGATATGACATCGAGTTGTCATACGCCAGACAAGAACTTTAAAAATTTTCTTAAGAAGCTTCTTTTTTACGCGGACCGCGTCACGGCATGGCTCCGCAGAATTACTAAACTGTTCACGGCCGGTTCGCTGGCGGTGTTGCCTATTTTTTAATTGGGCTCCCATCCATGAGCTGGAAATGATATGGTAGCGTCCCGGGAGAATTGTTTCGATGAATAGAGTCTTACTCTTTTTTTCCGCGCTCGCCGGGTTCCTCATACTTTGCCAGTGGTTCGTTTTTGTTTCGGTGAGGAAGCATCTCTTTCAGCGACACAATGTTATCAGCAGAAAAGTGGCCTATTCAGTTCTTGGATTGTTGGGCCTGACAAACCTTCTCGCCGTGAGATTGGGTTTTGGTGCGCTGTCTCCGGACACTCCGGCAAGTCTGATAACTGCGATTTCATATTTTAGCTACCTGGGATGGGTCTTGATCCTCTGCTTTTTTTTCCTCGGCTTGGAAGGGGTCTTTCAGGCGTTGCACTTGAAGGATATCGCTCTTTCGGCCATTAAATCGCGCATGGGCCGCGCAGAAAATCTTAGCGACTGTCAACAAGGCTGTGACGGCCCCGAGGGCTGCGAGGCGAGTCCGCCCGAGGCTCTATGCGTACAGAAGATGCTTCCAGGATGCAAAGCCGAGCAAGTTTTCTGCAAATCCGCCGGACAATCTAGGATGGAGGATCAATCACGGTTAGCCCCCTCTTCTTATGGCCTCTCACCCACTCGCCGCGAATTCCTCAGACGGTCCGCTGCGGTAGGGCTGGTCGCGGCCGGCGGCTATGCAGGTTACGGAATAGCGGGGGCCTACCGGCGGCCGGTAGTTGACGAATTCGATCTGTATTGCCACAAACTTGATGGACTGGCCCGACCTCTCACATTCATTCAGGTAACCGATTTTCACTTTGGGATGTTTTTTGATAGTCCCGAACTCGAGCAAGTGGTTAAACTGGTCAATGCCCTGGAGGGAGACGCGGTCTTCATAACAGGGGACATATTTCACTCACCGCTGACGCCTGTGGAGCACGCGATACCGATTCTCAAACAATTCAAGGCACGGCGCCTCGGCAATTTTGTGGTACTGGGCAACCACGACTTTTACGCCGGGGAGTGGAGATCCGCAAAAAGTATTAGACAAAGCGGTCTTAGCCTGCTTCGAAATGAATGGATCACGTTTAAGGAAAGCGGCGCGGAGATCCACCTGGGGGGTATCGACGATCCCAGGGTTAATTGGGTTTGGGGTTCAAGTTTTCCGAATTTCCCGGCCTTCATAGCCAAAGCTCCCCGGTCGAAGGGAATGCGCATCGTGCTGTCACACCGGCCCAGCATTCTGCCTTTCGCGGCCGGGGCAGGAATCGATTTTGTGTTGTCCGGCCACATTCATGGCGGGCAGATGATTTTTCCTTATCCCGGTATCGATCGCGGGGTGAGCATTGCCCGCTTGGCATCCCCCTTCACTCACGGATGGTATCATATAGGCGAAAGTAGGATGTATCTGAACCGCGGCATAGGACTCACGTTCGTCCCCTGGAGAATCAATTGTCCGCCGCAAATCGCCGTATTCCATCTTCATCCTGACGGCAGTGAGAAGATCGGAGTGCGAAAAAGAGCTTCCAATCATGCTTGAAGAGTTGGATTGTCATCATGAATAACGAAGAAGCGCTCGATCACCACAAGAAGCTGGTCGATGCCGGATGGGTCAGGAGATTCACAGCCGAGGAGCCACGTCTTTCCGAGATGGCCGAATTCTACCGGTCCATCGGCTTGGATGTGCGCGTCGAATCGGGAAGTCCCGATGAAAGCGAGGAATGTCGAAGCTGCTTCGACGTGGAGGGATTCGAGACCCGATACAAGACTATTTATACTAAAGGCGAGCCCACGTGTGAGCAGGGCGAATCGGAAGATCTTTTCGACTAAAGCGATTCTCAAATGTGACAGCCGATATGGCGAATAACCTGGTAGCGACGGCCGGCGCGCGGAACGCTGATCTGCCGGGATCAAAGTAGGGTGGGCATCCTGCCCGCCGACTGATTAATACCGATTCGTTTTCAAGCAAGTGAGACCGTGTGTCTGGTAGGGGCTGGTTTCAAACCCGCCCCTCCGCGTAATCATGCCCCTCGCGCTGCAACCAATGGCACCGGCCTCTGTGCCCGCAGTTCACGAGTCACCGGCGGGACGCCGGCGCTACTGCCGGATCGGAAATTCCATAGGCTCTAACTCAACGATTTGCCTCCCTTTATTAAAGAGGGGCACGAGGGATTTTGAGATAACTAATTGAAAATCCCCCTAAATCCCCCTTTACAAAAGGGGGACGTCGAAGGCCGTAAGTTGTCTTAAGTGCTCAAGACCAAGCAGCCAACTCTATTTTGACGCTTGGGTGCCACTGATCTGGGCTTTGTCAGATCCGTGCCGGCTTCGGCGAATGTTCCATTGTTTCACCGTGAACCGATATGGACCGACTCCAGGGAGTCGGCGTGTCGAAATACGTTGAGCAGTTCCGAGCACTACTCACTTGGCCGTGGAAACAAGCTGATTCATGTGATCCCCGTCCCGAATCATCCGGACCTCCTTGAACCCCGCGTGCTCCAAATCGTCCCTGACCTCTGCGAATGTGTATGCAGTGCCTGCCGTAGTTGCTGCCAACATATTTACCGCGAACATAGCGCCGTCCGGGGGAGAAATGCGGGTGGAGTTCAGAAAGTAGTCCCTGATGAGTATAGAGCCGCCCGGTGCCAAGGCTTCATGAATTTTAGCGAAAAGCTCCCGATTAACATCTCGGCCGTTGCTGTGAATGATTGCGGACAACAATACGAGGTCATGGCCTTTCGGCAATTCATCGACGGTGTAGTCTCCCGCCACTACCTGAACCCGGTCAGTGAGACCGTTTTCAGCGATGCGCTTCCGTGCCATCTCCACGACGCCGGGAAGATCGAACACGGTGGCGGTCATGTGCGGAGCTCTCTCCAGAAACGCCATTGTGTAGGTCCCGGACGCTCCGCCGACGTCCAGCATTCGCGTGAAAGGTTTCAGATCGACTGACGCGGCAATTTCTTTAGCCATCTTTAGACCGATGAAGTGCATCGCGCCGATAAAGGCTTTCATGTCTTCGCCGGGTTGAGACAAGATGTCTTTGCGATTCGGATTACTGCCCGTCTTAACGATCTCGGTGAGATGTGACCATGTCTCCCACATGGTTCCTCTATGCAGGACCATAGGGAGTATGGAATCCTTCCCACCTTTGACCAATAAGCCCTGAATGGACGGATTCACGCTGTAGTGACCGTCGGGTGAACGGTTCAAGATTCCCTGGGCTGCCAGGGCATCCATTAATATCGTCAGTCCGCGAAGGCTCCAGCCCTGCTCCCTGCACAGCTCGCCCGCGGTCCGAGGCCGTTCTTCCAGCTTAGTAAAGAGGTCGAGCTGGGCCGCGGTCAAAAGTATTCTACATTCTTGAAATGAGCTGGTGACTTCGTGAAGTCTTCGCTCGTTCCACTGATCGGACATCTTGATTCACCTCCTGGGGAGAACGAATGTTGAGTATTCGATTTCCTGAATTCGGCCTCTTGTTTCAGACAATGTCGTTTGTGCTTGCAATCCTATCCTACGCCGTCACCTCGGACTCAGATCCGGGGTCCAGTCTGTCCAGCGTCGCGCGGGACCGCGTGCGCGATAATGGTAGGTTGGAAAACCTGCCCCACGCAAGTCAGGATTCCCGCGTGCGCGAGAATGACCGCAACGGCAGCAGAATGCGCGACCGTATTTGCGCCATAGTGTAAAAGCCATGCTGCTACCTCGATCTACTATATCGAAGGAAGGCCCACGTTGATAAACGGTAAGTCTGATCTCTCAGCTCCAGACGGAAAAATGCGTAGGGGGACCATGCTTGACAACCACCCTCTTAAGTTTATTCTAAACATTATACGCTCGGTCAAAAGAGGTGCGAGATGAAATGGCTTGTTGGAGGCGTCCTTGGGGCGTTGGCTGGTTTTGGCGTGTATCTGGTTGGCGTTAACCTTCAGTCCGGCTGAGCCTTGTGGTGCAACCCGGTCCTGGCCGTTATTATCGGAACCTTGATCGGTACGGCGATCTCCTCCGTGTGAGGAAGATATCACAAGATGCTTCAGCCTTACCAACTTGAGGGCAATATGGGAAAGCATCTGGTCTTTGTGGGAGGGGGCCATGCCCACTTAACGTCCTTGGTCAACATTCAGGACTACATCAATTTGGGGCATAAGGTTTCCCTCATAAGTCCTGTAACACATCATTACTACTCCGGCATGGGCCCCGGACTCCTCTCAGGAATTTACCGTCCGGAAGAGGTCCGATTTCATATCAAGAAACTTGTCGAAGATCAAGGGGCTGCCTTTGTGAGAGGTTACGTTGTCCGCGTCGACGCGGATAGACGCTTGCTGATTTTGGACTCGGGCGATGAAATTCCTTACGATGTAGCCTCTTTCAACACGGGAAGCTCAGTCCCGCTGGATGGAATCAATGATAACCCGAAGAAAGTCTATCCTGTCAAACCTATAGTCAACCTGCTCAAGGCAAGAAAAGTAATACTGGACAAGATCCGCACGGGTGTACCACGTCTGTTGGTGATCGGCGGAGGCCCCGCTGGTGTCGAACTTTCCGGTAATGTCTGGCGCTTAATCCATGACAACGGAGGCCGAGCTGAAATATCCCTTGCTTCCGGCGGAAATCTCCTGTCTTCCTTTCCGGAGAGAGTGCGCAACCTGGCCCTTTCCTCTTTAGAGGAACGGCGCATCGAAGTGGTGGAGGGGGCGCAAATCAGCCGATTTGCAGACGGGGAAGCTGTGCTGGCAGACGGTAGGCGTATCCCTTACGATGTGGCGTTTGCCGCTTTGGGGGTGAAGCCTTCGGGAATATTCGCGGAATCCGGTCTACCGTCAGGCCATGATGGCGGCCTACTGGTGAATTCACGCCTCCAAAGCGTTGCGTACCCGGAGATCTTCGGAGGCGGCGACTGTGTTTCTCTCCAGGGATCGACTCTAGATAAGGTCGGCGTCTATGCGGTACGGCAAAACCCGGTGCTTCACCAGAACCTCGTAGCGACCCTCTCCGGCAAGCCTTTAGAAACGTTCACGCCTCAGCGATTCTACCTCCTAATTTTCAATCTTGGCGACGGCACGGGTATTTTTGTGAGAAAATCATGGGTGTGGAGCGGCAGGCTTGCTTTCCGGTTCAAGGATTACCTGGATCGCTCTTTTATGCGGAAGTTTCAGGTTTCCGGAGAACGGGAGGATCATTCTGAAGTGTTGGACTGAAGGCGGCGGCCGCATGCGGTCGGTGCACGGGACCTTCCAGTCCAACAAAGGCACTATAGCGGTTCTCAAAGGTAATCGCGGAAAAAGAAGACGGCTTGGTGGCGACGGGCATCTTGCCCGTCATTCCCAATAGACAGGCTGGAAGCCTGTCCCACCAATTCAAATAAGTTGCGACACGCATCGTGTGTGACGACAATACTTTTGAGAATTACTGTAGACACAGGATCAAGCAAATGGAAAGACCGGTTTATCTCGATTACAACGGCACTACGCCTCATGACCCTGAAGTCGTAGAAGCGATGAAGCTTTTTTTGGATGAGGAGTTCGGTAACCCGTCCAGTACCCACTGGTACGGTATTGCCCCCAAAAGAGCCATAATTCAAGCGAGAAGGCAAGTAGCATCGATTTTGAATTGCGATCCCGAAGAAATCATTTTCACGAGCGGCGGAACTGAATCAAATAATAACGCAATACTTGGTATTGCCTTTGAAAATCGACACAAAGGGAACCATATCATTACCAGTCTGATCGAGCATCCCGCGGTGCTCGAAGTCTGCCGCTTTTTGGAAGAAAGAGGCTTCAGGACAACGTACGTGCCGGTCGATGAATTCGGCATGGTAACCGTTTCCGATGTTGAGGAAGCCATCACCCCTCAGACCATTCTGATCACTATAATGCACGCAAACAACGAAGTGGGAACCACCCAGCCTGTCGAAGAGATTGCTTCACTCGCTCGGAGCCACGGCATAGTGATGCACACCGATGCAGCCCAATCAATAGGTAAGATACCTACGGACGTGCAAGCGTTGGGAGTCGATCTGCTGTCCGTGGCAGGCCACAAATTGTACGCTCCCAAAGGGATCGGAGCGCTCTACATTCGCCACGGAATACGGCTCCAAAAGTTTATGCTGGGAGCGGGCCAGGAGATGGGGAAAAGAGCCGGCACCGAAAATGTGCTCGAAATCGTCGGGCTTGCTAAGGCATGTGAGATCGCGCTGCGCGATTTAGAAAAGAACACGGACCGTATGAAGCACACCAGAGACATGCTTCACGATAGTCTGAAAGCGAGACTTGAGCATATAAGACTCAACGGACATCCTGAAAGACGTCTGCCGAATACCCTCAATTTGTCTTTTCTCGGCCTCGAAGCCAACAGAATTTTGGAAGAGATCGGATTGGAAGTAGCAGCCTCTGCGGGAGCAGCCTGCCATTCAGACCAGGTGCAGATTTCGCATGTGCTCGAAGCAATGAGCGTGCCGATTGACTGGGCCAAGGGGACGCTGCGGTTCACCACCGGTAGAATGACGACTGAAACAGAGATTGCTCGGGCTGCGAACGTTATTGTCGATGCGGTAACGAGGTTGCGAGAGCACGCTGACGAGCGGTGAAATTGGCTGCTAGCGATGACACGGCAGCCGTGATTCACCCGGCTCACGCGATTCCTTGTTTCGAGTACTTTTCCAAGATGTTAATCATTTGAGGGTACCTACGCTCGCTAGCTATCGAAAACGGTGTCCTTCCATTCGCATCAGCTACGTCGGTGGATGCTCCCCAAGCAAGCAGCATTTCCACCACGTCCGCTTGGGATTTGTCGCATGCCCAGATGAGGGCTGTACTGCCATCATGATCCGCGGCTTCGAGATCCGGTCCGGTAGCAAGGACAAGTTTCACAACCTCGGTCCGGCCACTAATGCAGGCCCAGATCAAGGCTGTGCGTCCGCTTTTGTCCTGGGCGTCTATAGCGACGTCGTGGTCCAGCAAGGTTTCCACGATTTCCGGGGTTCCATAGAGCGCGGCCCACATAAATACTGTTCTCCCGGCATTGTCGTGAATGTTGACGTTCGCTCCGTGAGTTAGCAGAAGCTTGGCAACCTCCTCGCGATTTCGATAACATGCCCACATCAAAGCGGTCCTCCCAGCCTTGTCTTTGGCGTTGAGGTCGACAACAGCCGGCAGCAGATGCTCTACATCTTCCAGACTACCCGCTATGCACGCCTCTATGAGCACTTCGGCATCTATTTCGACCTCCCCATTCTCGTCCAACACGATCGAAGAAGTGGAGGCGACCCCGGGTGCGGATTCCTCTATATCGGCACTCAAGTTCGCGTCTGCGATCTGCGGCGGAAAATCCACTTTGGCACCCGCATCTGTGAGCAGGCGGACCACATGCCAGTGGCTTTTTGTCGACGCCCAGTCCACAGCAGTAAGTCCAGCCGCATCTTTCATCTCAACATCAGCTCCGTGGTCCAGGAGAAATTCCACCACTTCGCTCAGCCCTTTGTAAGAGGCTCTCATTAAAGCAGTGAGCCCATGCTTGTTTGCAGCGTTAATCTGCGCGCCATGTTCCAGCAGGATTCGCGCAACCTCTGTTTGCCCAACGGAGCAGGCTTTCATCAGAGCGGTCTTCCCTGCATTGTCCTGCATTTCCACACTGGCGCCGCGTTGCAGCAGGAGTTGCACGATTTCCGCGTGACCTTTGTATGCGGCCCTCATAAGAGGCGTAAGACCATATTTGTTTCCGGCGTTGACATTTGCTCCTAAGTCCAGTAGCCGCTGCACTGCGTCAATCAGCCCGGAACCCGCAGCATCAATCAAATCTTTATTTCCGTATTTGGAGAGTGCTTCCACGAGGAATCCGCGCTCCAGAGTCAGTTCCAGAGTGTCGGTATCACCTCCGTCCGGGGCCTCCAACATCGCCTCAATAGTCTTTTCGGCTTCCGATGTGATAGCTGCCCCTCTCTCCAAGAGAAGTTCAACCACCTCGCCGTGCGATTCCTGGGAGGCCCAAACCAGAGCGGTCATGCCGGCCTTGTCTCCAATGTCAAAATCAGCTCCACGGTCCAACAAGAGGTTTACCACTGAGATACGGCCGACCCGAGCACCCCACATGAGGGCGGTGCGTCCTGCTTTGTCCTGGCGATTGATTTCGACACCCGTGTCCAGAAGAGATTTCACAACGGCCAAATGGCCTCTATCCGAGGCCACCATGAGAGGGGTCCATCCTGCATTGTCTTCGATGTCGGGATCGGCCCCCTTTTCAAGCAGGAGTTCGACTATTTCAAGAAAGCCTCTGTGAGCCGCTTTCGCGAGAGCGGTTCTCCCGGCCTTGTCAACTGCATTCACGTCTAGTCTATGCTTGAAAAGCAAGTTCATCATGCCAACATGGCGATCGAACGCCGCCATCATCAGAGGGCTTCTGCCGGCATCGTCTTTCGCGTTGGGATTCGCCCCTTTGTCCAAAAGTCTCGCGACTATGATTGGGCGGCCGGCTGTCAAGGCAACCATAAGAGCGGTCTTGCCATCTGAAGTCCGAGCCTCTACGTTGGCACCGGCGTTCAGGAGTATGCCGAACAATTCCAGGTGTCCATAATATACGGCAGCCATCAGAGGGGTGTACCCTTGATTGTCCTGGCCTTCAAGGTCAGCGCCCAGTCCTAAGAGGACCCGGGCTGCCATTGTTTGGCCTGTAATGCAAGCCGCCATCAAGGCCGTGCACCCTTTTTCGTCTTTTGCATTCACATTGGGCTTCCGTTCAAGAAGTTCCTTGACTACCCGATAATGACCGCCGTACATGGCCTTCATCAAGGGTGTAGCGCCGGATACGTCCCGCGAGTCGACGCTCACACCTTTTGCCAAAAGGTGTCGCACTTGATCGGGCTGATTCTTTTGGACAGCCTCAAACAGTGCTCTGCTTTTGTCTCGTACAAAAAGCATCGCCATCTCACCGTCCTGTTTCGGGGTATGGAGAAACCGGAAGGAGCAGTTGCGCCAAATGGGACGAACGCATTCTTGGTTTTAACCCGGATCCGCGCTTTCAGTCGCCCATCCGGATCTGCCACTTAAACAAAATAAACAATCCGTTTGGAGAAAGGAAGGGCAGAGAAGGAAACTCCTGTCCTCACTTCTTCGCAGGACTCCTTAATCTCGGCTTCTCAATTTAGTGAGCAGCCGCAGCACCTCTATATAGAGCCAAACCAAGGTCACCATGAGGCCAAAGGCGGCATACCACTCCATGTACTTCGGCGCCCCGCGTCGGGCTCCGCTGTCAATGAAATCAAAATCGAGAACAAGATTCAGAGCGGCCACGACGACCACAAACAGGCTGAATCCTATTCCAAATAACCCGTTGTCATAGATATAGGGCACGTGCAAGCCAAACAGGTTCAAAATGATCGATGCCAGGTACACGAGGGCAATCCCGCCGGTGGCAGCGACCACACCAAGTTTGAAATTCTCTGTCGCCTTTATGAGCCCGGATGTATAGGCCATCAATACCACAACGCACGTCCCGAAAGTGAGACCCACAGCTTGCAGTACTATGCCGGGATACCGAGATTCCGCCAGCGCGGATATACCTCCAATAAAAAGGCCCTCAAGAAGCGCATATATGGGCGACGTAACCGGAGCCCACTGCTGTTTAAATACAGTTACAAGAGCGACGATAAAACCGCCGATAGCTCCTCCTATCATCCACGGAGTCACAGCAGCAGGATTTGAAGTACTAAAGAAGAGGTGCCAGGTCCACAGAGTGGTCAGCAAGACACAGCCTAAGAGGAGCGCAGCCTTATTCACCGCGCCTTGGGCGGTCATCGCTTCATCGGTTTGCACATAGCCACCGAATTGAGCAAACGTATTTTCGTTAAGTGCGGGATTACTTGTCCTCATCTTGTTTTTGCCCCCTTTAATTTGTTTTCAGTTATAGCACTCCCGCCGATTACGTCAATGATTCCATCCGAGTATTGCTGTCCGTAGACGATTTGGCCTATAAGCATTTCAGCACCTCAGTTGACCGAGATAACTAAAACTATTAAATCCGTAGTCAAAAAAATAATTCGAGCGATGAAAGAAAGCCGTTGAGAAAATCGCCGGCTTTGTGTAAATGCCATGAACACAAAAAAGGCCGAGGCTGAGTTGTTCCATCTGGTAACCTGAGCCCAAGTGAGGCTGACAAAGACTTGTTGAAGGGGCACGGAAGCAGCGCGGTGCTGAAGTATTATAATCCTCGGAGAAACATAGTTATGAATGAACGAAAACCCGTCCGCAAGCTTATTCAGCGCCCCAAAAACGGACAAACAAGAGCCGCGATGTTGGGGCCTGTATCCAACCTTGAAGAACACGTCAGTCCCGACTGGTGGCGCTCGATCTTTAACGCTCTTTATCTCAAAACGGATGCGGATGTCGTGGCGGATGAGAATATCACCAGTGCTGAAGTCGGTTTCTTTGTCGCTGCGGCCGAACTTTCACAAGATGCGAAAATTCTGGATTTGTGCTGCGGACAAGGGCGTCATTCGCTGGAATTGGCCCGCAAGGGGTTCAGGAACGTTGAAGGGCTGGACCGGTCCCGATATCTCGTAACCAAGGCGAGGGCTCTCGCGACCAGAGAAGGACTCGGTGTCAAATTCAGGGAGGGGGACGCAAGAAAGACGCACTATCCGCCGGACACCTTCGACTGCGTCATGATACTCGGCAACAGTTTCGGTTATTTCGAGACCGTTAGAGATGACCTTCAGGTGCTTAAAGAGGTGTTCAGAATTTTGAAGCCGAATGGTCGATGCCTGCTCGACGTGACAGACGGCGATTACCTGCGGGACAGGTTTCAAACCCGGTCCTGGGAATGGATTGACAAAAAGCATTTCGTTTGCCGGGAGCGGTCTCTTTCAGCGGATGGGGAGCGCCTGATTTCGCGGGAGGTGGTTACAAACAGCAGCAAAGGAGTGATCGCCGACCAATTCTATGCGGAACGACTGTACTCCAAGGAAGGGATTGTCAGTTTACTCAAAGAAGCCGGTTTCAGAGATTGCACGGTTCATGGCCAAATTTCGCCCAATTCCCTGCGCAACCAGGACCTGGGGATGATGGAGCAGCGCATAATAGTTACAGGTCGAGTCGAAAAGGCCTTTACGCGGCCCAGGGTGAAACGTGCCCAAGGTGTGAGGAACGTTGTGGTCCTTTTTGGTGATCCGAGCAAGCCCGATCCTCTAAAGCCGTCAGCGGTCTTTGATGAAGATGATTTCTACACAATCCAGCAAGTAAAGTCCGCGCTCGAAGGCCTGCCGCATTACAGATTCAAATACCTCGATAACCATGACACTCTCATACACGACTTAAAGAAAATGAACGGCAAAATTGACCTTGTCATGAATCTGTGCGACGAGGGTTACGGAAACGATCCGCGGCAAGAGCTGCACGTTCCCGCGCTGCTGGAACAATTGGATCTGCCCTATACCGGCGCAGGCCCACAGTGCTTGGCTTACTGCTACGACAAATCTCTGGTTCGGGGCATTGCCAAGGAGATGAAAATCCCCGTGCCACGGGCCTTCTTTGTAAGGCCGGAAGACAGCACCTTCGAGCTGCCTTTCTCTTTTCCAGTCTTGATAAAACCCAACTTCGGCGATTCGAGCTTCGGCATCACGCAGCGAAGTGTGGCGAGTAGCCTGGAAGAAGCTCTAAATGCCATCTCGGAAATTCGTTGCAAGTTTGGGTACGATAAGCCGATACTCGTGGAGGAATTCCTAACGGGTAACGATATCAGCGTGGGCATTATAGGCAATCCGCTGGAGGGATACAGGGTCCTGCCGGTTTCGGAGGAAGATTATTCCGACCTATCCGAAGATTTGCCACGGATCTGTGGGTATGAAGCAAAGTGGCGGCCAGATTCCCCGTACTGGAAAGTGAAATCAGTTCCTTCGTTTCTGCCTGAAGACGTTGAAAAATCAGTAGTGGAATGGTGCCTGAGACTGTTCGAGAGGCTGGAATGCAGGGATTATTGCCGCTTCGACTGGAGATTAGACATAGAGGGCAATCCGAAACTTCTCGAAGTGAACCCGAACCCGGGCTGGTGTTGGGACGGCCACTTGGCGAAAATGGCAGGCTTTGCCGGGATATCTTACAGAGACATGCTAGGAGCAATTCTGAGTGCTGCAGAAACAAGGCTGGGAATCCAAACCAACGGGCGGCAACTCCGCGGATCGCAGTCCGCTTGACGCGAATTCAGCTTGAAGCCGAGAAAATCAGGTAATGGCAGGCTGTTGAGCCTGCCATTACCTGAATAAACGGATTTCTGCACCAAGGACTAATGCTGCTGCTTTGGCGTAGTCTCATTTCAGGACGCCGTGATACCAACTCCCATAGCTAGAAAGCTACAACGAAACATGAAAACGTCAGTAGGAGCGGCATCTTGCCGGTCGGTAAAAGGACGTTTTCATAGAAATCCGCATTCAAAGTCCCCCCGTCCTCCCTTTATTAAAGGCGGGGTAGAGGGGATTTCATTTTAACTTTGAACGCGAACTGGTATGAGTTGTCCCGCGCCCTCGGATTCTTGAAGATTTCGTCAAAAAAATTTAGCTTACCGTTGCTTTGACGGCGTCTCCAATCCGGTCTCAAATAATTACATGCCGGACTTACTTCATCTTGGCAGGTTTCTTACATTCCTTGCAGCTTTTTACCACTTCACCCTTCATTTTATCGCACTTCGCCTGGGTGACTTTGTGGCATTTGCCCTTGGCGCAGCAGTCGACCTTTTTCGCGGCCATTGCCAATGGAGCAGCCGCCATAAAGGCCATCAGAGTTAACAGCATAAAAAATTTCTTCATCAGACGCCTCCCAAACCTAAGGAGATCTAACCGCCACACCATACAAAGTATGGTCGGTGGGGGAATCACGGCATCCTACTCCGCCGTGTTCTTCCGTTGCAAGACTTTTCTATCGTGCCGCCGAATTTCTTCCCGGCTAAAAATTGATCTTGATACATCAATCTGAATCCCTCAAGTCGTGGACTGCACCTGACACTTGTCAGGAGAGAGTCCTGGGGCACAGCTTCTCGATGCGCAAAGTGAGTGGCCAGGGCGGGTCCGCAGGCTGTTCGGCAGACTTCAGCCTGACAACGCCGTAGCCCTTCTGCCGGTAATTCTCGTCATCGTGCATGACCACGGCCTTAGGAACAAATTTCAATTGATATCCGGCGTCAAACAATCTCTTTGAAAAGGACACATCTTCGCCCTGATAAAACCCCAGATCGTCGTTCCAGGCATGATCTTGGAATATGAAATCCTTGTATATTCCATATCCTCCCGTAACATATTGGCATTTGTCGAAGGCTTCATGGTAGGCCCTCAGAAAAGTGTAGTTTTCAATGATACTTACCCAATCGCAGTATCGGGAGAGATCCGGGTTCACTATAATTCCCGTGGCAATGTCAAAGTCCCCATTAATGTCCTCCACAGCTTCAGCCCACTTCGGATGTAGTAAGAAATCGTCATCCAAGCTCACGAATTTGTTGAACGCTGCGGCTCTTGCGAGAACATTGCGCATGGCGCCCAGCCGTCCCTCGGAAGCGGCTCGGTCCATGGGAAACTTTCTGATCCCGTCGTCCGTCCTGAGCCCGTCCACACAACCGGCTATGAGGATTTCGTAACGTTCTTCGGCGAGATTCTGATTTCTTATAGACTCTATTAGATTAGCTAACTTTTCGTTGCGTTTGCCGTTGGTGATGATCCCGAAGCTGTAGCCATGCGGCTTCGAGGATTTTTTGGTCCTGCCGGGAACGGTTGGCGGCAACGCTTTGCCAAAATCGTTCAACAGCGAGATCCTCTGGGTTAGAGTAAGAATTTCGAGCCTGTGAATAGCAGCAATATCATCTTGAATTTCATTACGCAGGATGTCGATTTCTTGCTTCAACAAGGCCAAGTCTTTATCGTCCGCGTAACGCATATCAGTGCGTAAAGTTTCGATCTCGCTTTTCACTGAGTTTATGTCACTAAAACGATCTCTTTGTGCCACCTCACGCAATTCCTTGAGTTCTCTCTTCAAGATCTGTATTTGTTCGTTTTCGCATGTTGGAAAAATCCTTCTGAGAATCGCGCCCACTCTGTATCGGAGACGCTGAGCAATCATGCTGTTTCCTCCTGAGCTTACAACTTCAACTGGAATTGCAGTAATAACCGGGCAGGCCCAACCTGCTCGGGTTTACCGGTCACGCCGTCTCCCTCGAGCGCCACTCAGAATATTCATAGTAAGTGAGGTCAGATATGCTTCTCCGGCCCAAGAGCGAGCCCAATACCATAATCAGCCGTTCCAACAGGCCAATTCTTAAGTTGTGGTCTTATGAGGAGCCCAAATTCGGTTTTGCCCGGCTGCTGTCGCTGCCGGGGGGCTCGGCCCTCTCAAATGTAGAGCTTATCTTAATCCATATGATAATAGAGGAGACTCAGCAGGAATTCAATATGTTTTTTCGCTTCGCCGTGCTATCCCCAGTACTCTGAAGCCCAAATTCGGTCACGTATTCCGGTTTCATTGCCGCCGTTCCCGGTTACGCAAGAATCCATTGCAAGGGCACCTATCGTGGGTGCTCGCGACAGGGCGGACACAATCTCGCGTCGCGCGACGGGACTGCACCTACCATCAAGCCTTGGGCGATAATTGCCTCGATTCAACGGTCACGTCTTTTATATCCGTCACCATATCCGCTGCGTCGATAATCAATTGAGGCGGATCTTCGCCCGTCATGATGACATGCACATCCTCCGGACGCTTCGACAAGAAGTCGACCACCTCGTTTGCTGCGATTGCATCATGAGCAAGGAAGTACATGAAGTCGCTCAGGACTACCATCTGGTAGCTTCCGGATCCGATCGTTTCTTTGACGAATTGCCAGGCTTTTTGCGCGGCGTCAGGGTCGGGCCATCCGGATTTGCTCCGCGAACCGCTTGCTAATGCGTGCACGGCCAGTAAATCTCCGAACTGTTCAGATGAAAGGGATCGGCTGATCCACCGGTCACTTCCGAACTCGATCACGCAGACTCTAAGCCCTTGCCCGAGAGCCCTAAAGACTTGCCCGAAAGCTGAAACACTCTTGTCTTTTGCAGAGCCGGTCAGGATTATAAGCAATCCCTTCTTCATGAGATTCTCCCCCGGCCCTTCTTCCAACCAATCTCTGGAAGTTTGACCCGTGTCCCTCCTTCCAAGGAGGAAAGGGCAATTCGCGTAGCAGCCGAATCGGCTTTGACCAAAATTCGTATAAGTTGGCCACAGTGCATACAATTTGCAAAGAAGAGTGTCGTTGGTGGCATGCTTTACCTTAAGTGTGTCATGCGCTTGACCGCGAAGACACCGGGAATTAATGTTTAATTATAATTCCGTCTCCGCCGCGGAGAGGAAACAATGTTTCGCGAAATGGAGGAGAACGAAATGGAAGGGGCACACGAACACGCGCATGAGCATGCACACGAACATGGACATAGTCACACCCACGAACACATGCACGGAAGCGAAACCCACACGCATGAACATGTCCATAGCCATAGCCACGAACACGAGCACACACACTCTCACGAGCATGAGCACCAGGAAGGCACTTTGGCTCATGCTCACGAACACACAGGTGATCACGGTTCCCATGACCATGTTCATGTTCGCCACGAGGCCGAAACTCACGACCATGTTCATGTGTGAAGCGCCGCGCATGCGCTGAAGTTCATGAGTGTGGTTCCATAATTGAACTTACTCTGATGACGATTTAACAGTCAGCACAGGGCAATTCGCGGTACGCACCACGTTTTCTGCGGTGCTACCGAGGACCAGATGTTTGAAGCCGGTCCACCCGTGTGTACCCATAATTATAAGATCAACTGATTCTTGCTCGGCGAAACGGACTATTTCGTTAGCTGGTACACCGATCCGGGAATAAGTGGTCACGTCACTGAGCGTTTTTTTACACTCTTCCACCAGTGCCGCAAATCCCTTTTCGACCGATTCTTCTAGAGCTTTAAGCACTTCTTGGACATTAACCGGGACCGCCATCTCGAATGCAGGAAATCCCAGCCTCGAAGAGTTGACCACGTGCAAAATGGCAAGTCTGGCTCCAAAGGCTTGAGCATAGTCGATCGCGATCTCACGCGCGGGGCGTGAGTTTTCCGAGAAGTCCGTGCATAGTAGGATATTTTTCGGAATCATTACATTCATCCCCTTTCAGCGTCAGCCCGTGTAATTTGATCATAGCACTCAAGCGGTAGCGTGATGCCCTCACCATACCAGAATTGCCTCAGAATCAAAATTTGTTATCTTACGGAAGCAACGCGCGGGGTCCCGGTTCCAAATTCACTGTTCCAGTTAATTGAGACGGGGCCCCAATCGAAAAGGTCGAAAAGAGAGCAATGGATGAACCCTTCTCACAATAAGAGTTTTAACCTCCAGATCTTGCTGATTTTGGCATTGGGCCATCTCGTGACCGACATTTACCAAGGCGCGCTACCGGCAGTCCTTCCCTTCCTTAAAACGAAGCTTGCCATTTCCTATACGATGGCCGGCGTGATTATGATGGCCGCGAATTTTACCTCCTCGGTCGTCCAGCCGGTGTTCGGCTATTTGTCGGACAAGAAGGAGAAGATGTTCTTGCTGCCGCTGGGCAGTTTCCTGGCGGGCGCAGGCATGTGCCTTGTCTCCGTGCCCGACAATTACCTCCTGGTCCTGTTTCTGGTAGTAGTCAGCGGCCTGGGAGTGGCCGCCTACCACCCTGAAGGTTACAAAACCGCCTATTTCTTCACCGGCGACAACGTGGCTACCGGGATGTCGGTCTTTTCCGTGGGCGGCAACTTGGGTTTTGCTCTGGGACCTATAATTTCGCTTTCCATTATCACGTATCTGGGATTTGGTTACTTCCCCTTGATGGTGATCTTTTCTCTTATATTTCTTTCGCTTCTGCTTTACGCGTGGAATTCCCTTGCCCGTAAAAAGCCGGATGTGGCCATGCGAGCGAAGGGCATGGAGGCAGCGCGAAAAGGGGCGTACAGTTTCTCTTTTTCTCATTATCGGGACTGTGATTATGAGATCCTGGACCCAGATCGGGCTCATGACCTATATTCCCTTCTATTACATTGACATTTTAAAAGGAGAGCCTCTGTACGCAGGCAAGCTCGTGTCAGCCCTTCTTCTCGGGGGTGTTGTGGGCACAATCGCGGGCTCCATTATAGCCGACAGAATCGGCCACAAGAGGTACCTGATTCTTTCCATGGCCCTTACAAGCCTTTTATTCCCTCTGATCTTCGTAGCACACGGTTTCATGCTGTTCATCACTCTTGGCGTGTTCGGCATGGTGCTGATTTCCACATTCACCGTCACTATCGTAATGGCGCAACAGCTTCTGCCCAGAAATCTGGGAATCGCATCCGGGCTCATGGTGGGATTTGCAATCGGCACGGGCGGACTTGGCGTAACAATACTAGGAGTGATCGCGGATCATTTTGGGGTGCTGAATGCTTTGAAATCCATAATGGTCCTGCCGGTGGCAGGGCTATTGCTCTGCCTGCCGATCAGGTATCAGGGGAATTAACGACCTTAGTTCTTACCAACTCCCATGATGGAGAGCATCACAACCGGACATGAAAACACCAGTAGGATTGTTCCGCGCTCAACGCGGGAATGCCGGTAGCTGTCACGCGTATTCCCCTGCCTCCCAAATCTCCTCACGCGTAGAGGACTCGATGCGACATTCTTCGCAGATCCCTCGGAGCCAATGGACCATTGTCTTTTGGAGTCCGATGAAACTTTTGGGCTTGCCTTCGCTGCAGATTTCCCATTCTCCGTCCGCACGGCAGTAATTTGGAGTAAAGGTGTCACGTTGAGTGTCGCAGTCGATCTGCACTGCGTGACGGCTCTGTGTATCCTCGAAGTATATCCGAACCACTTCGAGATCTTTATCGAAGATCCATCCGGATTTGACAAATCCGAACGGTGCGACTATCGGACTGAATTCCTTGATAACATCGTTGGCAAATTGTTCCCGTACCAGCCCTTGAGCCGCATCAATCCTGTCCCCGTAAATTCTGAATTTAGCTTCAGTCGCCATCATCCATCACCGCCTTTCGGGTTTTTCGCACTTGCCAAACATTTTGTTCGATTCGGAAGATAAAATCCTGGGATTGTAGGGGCGGTCCCGCGAGACGCGCATGGGCGTTAAGTTAACGATTTATACCCCCCTTTCGTAAAGGGGGGCCAGGGGGGATTTTGGGATAACTCATTGAAAATCCCCCTAAGTCCCCCTTTAGAAAAGGGGGACTTTGATCGCCCTTGGCCTGCTGCATTTACCTCTTGAAAAGGAACGAAATTGCCTTAAGTTAACGCCTATGCGCGAGACGCGGGACCGCCCTGGGCGAATGCCATTCGCCCCTACAACGTCCGACGAAAAAAACCCCGTTTATGGCAACTGCTCTATGTGCATCAGGTTCCCGATCGGATACCATTTTCTCAACTACCCTAAAATATGCACTTTCGGCTGAGAGGCAATCGACCAATTTGATGCGGTCGGTGGCACTCAGGAATTCTTGGAGCGCGGGACTATTCTCCACAGACGGAACCTCGGTGTTGCGTCAGCATCCGGGATGGCTTCCAGGTCCAATCCCAGGCTTCGCAAGGCCCTTACCGTTTCATCGAAAAGGGCTTGATCGTGGGCATCCGAAAAGAGATATGCAGGCTTACGAGACGTGATTAAATGTTGGAGCTTTGTCTGATTCCTAACCCAAGTCTGTTTTAGAGAAACGCCTGAGTGTATCAACTCGATCGTGGGTCTTGCTGATAGATAATGAAGCACCCTTGGATGCATTGACATCACTACATCGTCCGAAGTGTGCTCGCGAAGCCAAAAAGCAGCCTTAAAATATGGGAGATCCCGAACCGATTCAGCGCCCCCTCTTTGAATTGCAGTGCGTGCATGGAGCACAGTTATAAAGTTGTGTCCAAGGTTGAGAACCGCCAGTAGTAAAAAGATGCCGACCAGGACACTTGCAGGCCGTGCCAATCCGCCGGCGGAAACCCGGAATCTTTCGTTCGCCCATTGAGAAGCTCTCAACAGGCCCAATGCCAGGAACAGATACAGCCCGGGAAGGAGTAGAATCAGGTATCGGCTTCCAGCCGGCATCAGAAACAGAGCGCCGAATTGAATTACCGTCAACGGTATAAAAAGCCGCTCACGACGACGAACAGCCACCCACATCCCGACAAGAATCAGGCAAGGCAAAATCCATTCCAGGAAGCCCGTTTTGATGACCGCTCCGGAAAGCGCGTAGGTCGTTTCCTGAGCATATTCCCAGATGGACGTTAATGTGACCTGTACCTGGTATGCCGGCGGTCTTCCGGTTATTGCAGCATAGTAAGTGCCTTCATTGACTGACCCGGGAAAATACGACTTGCATATTTCCCATGCTGCTATGGGAATGCTGCTCAGTAAAAGAAATAGACCGGTGTGAATTGCGCGGCGCAATCCCGTCGTTTCCTTCCAGGCGCAAAAAAGAAAAAAACCTATGGCGGCCACTAGCCCAACGCCGTTGATCCGTATCAGTGGGGGTATTCCCGAAGCCAGAGCGGCCAGCACAGTCCAGTGCAGCCGCGCAGGATTCCTCGCCGCGGAGATAGCCGCATTTAAGCTGCAAATGCCGAAGAACGCGAAGGGAACATCTGATGCCGTGAAAGTGGAATTCTGCAACAGTACGTGATTTATAGCAAAAAGCCCGCCCACCAGAAGTGCCGCATCCGGTCCGTAGAGTCTGAAAATCAACAAGTAGCCCGCGCCGGCCGTTAGCAGCCCTATCAAGGCCATAAGTGCGCGATAGGTCAGAAAGCTCTTCCCGAAAAAGTGCGCGGCGACGGCCACGATGGCAGGGTAACCGGGCGGAACGTACGTGTGTGGCTCCCCGTTGAAGAGATACCCGTGTCCTGCAGCCAGGGATTCTCCCAATTCCAGGTACAGCGCACTGTCCGGAGTGGCCTTCCAGGAGCTGTTAACGACGAGGAGGAAGGGCACCACGGCGATAATTGCCAGCACGACAACGCGTTGTGCAGTGCACAGCCCTTTCAAACCGGAGCCCATATCACTGAATAAAGTAGATTCCAAAATTTGGCTGCCTTTGCAACTTTGAGGTTTTGGACTATGTTTCACGAGTTCCAACTCTGTATCGATCATGCAGGTACACGGCCGACGCGATAGGCAGACCCACTAGCCACAAGATCTTCGCCGGAACATTGGTCAAGAGGGTAAATTGCGACCGTAACCCGAAGCCGGAATGAAACGAAAACCGAGCATAATGAATCGCGCAGCGAAGGAAATACCACGGGTCGCAAAGGAACCAATCAATTTGTTCCGTCAGGACTGACTGAAGTGCCAGGCGCCCTTCAGCAGCATTATCTCCAGGCGAGCCTCCTCGAAGGAGCGATGGCTGGTCCTGCCAGTACACCCGTAACATTTCGTTAATGTATAGAGTCTTGTACACCCGTGCCATTCTGCACCATACTGTTGCTTCGGGGATGTATCTGACCTCAGGCTCAGGAAACGGGAATTCTTTCATCACAGACGTTCTAACGCAAAGCCACATCTCGTTCTTTATCTTAAACTTGTAGATCATCTCCAGATGGTTCGAGGCCATAGCGTCGGCCGGAAACGGAACCCCAACAAGCCGTCCGTCCGAGTACCGGCACAGAGCGGTCACTCCGCAGAACAGGCCTCGATTGCTTTCATCAATGGCTTGCCAATGGTAAGCGAAACGCTCCAGGGCCTCCGGTACGCATGTGTCGTCCGAGTCCAATATGATGAAGAAGAAACCGAACGCTTCTCGGACCGCGTAGTTTGTCGCGACGTGCTTTCCTCTATTAGCCTGATAAAAATACCTTATAGGAAAGGAAGAAGATTCACTTTTCCAACTTTCGACAAGGCTGCAGGTGTCGTCCGATGATCCGTCATCCACTACGATCCATTCAAAATCCAGCAGCGTCTGTTCTTTCAAAGAGAGGTAGAGACGTCCCAAAGTATGAGCTCGATTATACGTCGGGGTGAATACCGTAAAAAGGGGCCGTGTTCTTTCCTGAAGGTTTGAAGACGTCTTCACCATAACTGTATTCTGAGGCATTATGCCGCGATCTCTCCATTCTGGGGTTTTACGGCCTGTCTCACAAACCCGGTTCGGCACATCCTGCCGGCACTTGACATTTTTTCAGGCACTTTCATGAACCGGAAGCACTCCGGCGATCCAATTCTTCACACTTCCCCACCGGATATTGCGGGAATTCCGTTTCAGATATATTTTACCCATCGGAGTGAGGGCGCTCACGTACCGTTTCTCCAGATAAGGGGCCGCTTCCTCGCCTAGGCCCCATATTTGCACGACGACATCGGGTCGCAGTTCGCCTATTGAATATGAGTAATCCCACTTCAAATGACCCGGATAAAAGGCCCGATACTTGTAAAGCGGTTTGGAATCATAAGAGAGACGATGCATCTTCTCGTGGGCGATTTTCTTGTCGTTTTTCCCCAACATGTCTATCGCAGTTCGATTTGTGAAATATGGCACTGCGCCCGCTGCCAACACAGCTATAGTGGCATCAGGAGTGGTAATCCGGCTCAGAAGCATAGCCGTCTCCACCGACTTCTGTCCGGCATCCGTATAGGGCGTGTCAAGCAACAGCCATTCTCTGAATTCTTTTATTCCGGGGATGGCATTCAAACTAATCTGAGCGAAGAGAATGATGGCAATCGCACCCAGCGTAATACCTTTCTTGCTTAAAGAGATGGGCTTGACGGTCTCGGAATCCAGGAAAGTCCGCCGCATATCGGCCAAGGTGCATCCCAGCAACATGAAGAAAGCCGGCAATGCTATGGTAAGATACCGATTCGAGCGCCCCCAGAAACTCCACGCGTCACCCCCCACATATATGCTGTATAAGACTTGAGTGACATAGACCCATAACAGGAGCAGCACGCGAGTATCTTTACGCAGCAGGCGATAGACGAATGGCGCCAAAAACGCTAAGGGGAGTATTGTGCACAAAGGCTTAGACATCACGATTAGACCCCTTGAGATCCGGAGCAAGAACGGATAGCCGGTCATCTTGAGATAATACGTGTTTGGCAAGAATTCGCCGTAATACGCGAATCTAAAGGCGGTTTGCAGTAGAATAAAAGCGGAGAAAAACGTTAACCCGAGCCTGGCATTGCCTGCCCTGTTACTCGAATCTACGACAAGAAGATAAGTCAAGATGCTGACGGCAGGAACAATCATGTCCGGCCGGACGAGCGTGGCGGCTCCCAGAACGAAATACAATGCATAGGAAGGCCGACCCTGACGGAGAGATCGCAACGCCAACCATATTGAGACGTCAACCAAACAGACCAACACGCTTACTTCCATCCCCCCTAAACTCCAGTATACCAGCGGATAGCAGAAAGCGGTCAGGAAAACAGCAGTTAAGGCGGCCAACCGATCGCCATCCGAAATGAAGTAGGCAATCTCTTTTACCAAGAATAGGTTGATCAAAAGAAATACCATGCCGCTGAGCTGGATCGGCAAACCAATCTTGGATGCAGATATCGGCAGAAGATGGAATAGGGCCATCCAAAGCACCCATAGAAAGTTGGTATAACCTTCCACTCTCGCTCCGCCGGGGTTCCAAACCAGGCCATGTCCATTGGCGAGATTCTTGGCGTACCTCATGGAAATCATGGCGTCGTCCAAAAGACTGAAAAACCTTTCTCCGTGGACCACAAAGCTCATGCGGTAGATGAAGAGCGAAGCGTATAAACAGTACGCTATCAGTATCAAGCCGAAAAGAACTTGGGCGGTCTTCCCGAAATCATCCGGCTCATACTGCGTTGGAGGGGAAACCCGGAATTTCATACCATGATCTCGCGTGCGGATAATCGGATGAAGACTTTATACCATTTTTCAGCACGCATTTCCCGTGAGGCAGAGCGATGGCCGACAATTTTCCACTACCATCAGCCATGCTCATCTTGTATGCATTCAGTTACAGCCGGAATTTGCCGGTGGTTTCGTGGGGTGGGCTTTCTAGCCCGCCATTGGACAGGGGTTTCCTCGGCAGGCTGTCTCGCGCCTCGCGGGACTGCCCCACAAGATTGAATGGTTGCCTCATCTTTCCTTATTTTCTTGAATTCTACTGCTAAAATGTGCATCTGTTTAAGTAGCACGCTATGAGCATGGAGGGACTGAATGGCCCCAAATGGAGGTTTTTCATGCCTATTCTGAACTACAAGTGCCGAGAATGCGGCAAAGAATTTGCAAAAATATTCTTTGCCGAAGAAAATGCGCCCCACGAGTGCCCTGTTTGTCATGCTGAGGGGCCCGAAAAACTTGGGCCGGCCTTCAATCCGGATCGTGAGTCCTTGAAACGCCTCTTGTGTGTGTCGTGTGAAACTTGCGGAGATGAGGGTTTGTGCTCCGAAGCTCCGTCGTCCTGATAGGGAGATATCCCGGAGAGTTGCTCCGGCCCGATTGCAGTCTTTATCAGTGGTCAGTGACATTGCGACATCAACACGGAGAACCGTATGAAGAAAGAAACAAATGGCGAAGCAAATTCTTCCTTGGTCAAAAAATCGGCAAAGGGGGAGCGAGCCAATTGCCCGACTTGGCCAATTGAAGACAACCTTGCCGTGCTGGAGGACATGAGGGCCGAGGCCGCGCAAGGAGGCGGGGTTCAGAGGATTGCCCAGCAACATGCCCGAGGCAAATTAACGGCCAGGGAACGGTTGGATCTCCTACTGGACGAAGGATCTTTTGAGGAATTTGATGTACTTAAGGCCGGTAGGGGCGGCCATCTCGGCGGAGATCGAGAGTACCTGACCGACGGCGTGGTAACGGGTCACGGGACGATTGACGGTCGCGAGGTTTTTATTTTTAGCCAGGATTTCACGGTCATTGGTGGCTCGCTCGGTGAAGCGCATTCCGAGAAAATCAGTAAAGTCATGGATCATGCGGTTCGGGTGGGAGCGCCGTTCATAGGGCTCAATGATTCGGGCGGTGCCCGAATTCAGGAAGGTGTGGACGCGTTGGCCGCCTACGGGGAGATCTTCAACCGCAATGTTATGGCTAGTGGGGTGATCCCCCAGATTTCATGCATCATGGGTCCGTGCGCCGGAGGTGCCGTGTACAGCCCGGCAATGACAGACTTTACTTTCATGGTAGAAAGTTCTTCGTACATGTTCGTCACGGGTCCCAATGTGGTGAAAACGGTCATTCATCAACAAATTAGCTTCGAGGACCTGGGCGGCACAGGAGTGCACTCCGAAAAGAGCGGTGTGGCCCATTTCGTATTACCCAATGACATTCTTTGCCTGCGGGAGGTGCGGCGACTCATAAACTATCTTCCTTCCAACAACCGGCAGAAGCCGCCCTTCCTGGATCTAAGAGACCCTTTGAACAGAATCGACCCGGCCCTTGATTATCTTGTCCCGGTCAATCCAAACCAGGCCTATGACATGAAGGTCCTGATTCACAGCATTTTGGATGGAGCCGAATTTTTCGAGATCCAGGCTCACTTTGCCAGGAATCTCATCGTAGGCTTCGGCAGACTGGGGGGCGAGACCATCGGATTGATAGCTAACCAACCTGCTGTGCTGGCCGGAGTGCTTGACACCAATGCTTCCGTCAAAGGTGCCAGATTCGTGCGATTCTGCGACGCTTTCAACATTCCGTTGATCTGCCTGGTTGACGTGCCGGGCTTCATGCCCGGGCCGGAGCAGGAACACGGAGGAATTATCCGGCATGGCGCGAAGCTTCTTTACGCGTTTATTGAGGCTACGGTGCCGCGTATTACGGTGTTCGTGCGCAAGGCTTACGGAGGAGCTTACATTGTCATGAACTCCAAGCACATCGGAGCGGACATCAATTATGCCTGGCCCACTGCCGAGATAGCGGTTCTCGGGCCCCGGGGAGCCGCGGAAGTCATTTATCGGAAAGAAATTCAGTCCGGTGCGGACCCGACTGCTGTCCTGGCGGAAAAGGAAAGGCTTTACCGCAAGGCGTTCGTAAACCCGTTTCTTGCGGCCAAGAGGGGCTACATAGACGATGTCATATTTCCTCGGGACACCCGCCTAAGGCTGATTCGGAGCCTTCAATTTCTCGAAGGCAAGAAGAAAGCCCAACCTAAACGCAAACACGGCAACATTCCCTTATGAGGTTCAATATTGATTGCAAAGATCTTGATCGCTAACAGGGGCGAAATCGCTTCAAGGATAATTCGTACGTGCAAACGCATGGGCATCGGCACAGTTGCGATCTATTCAGAGGCTGATTTTCGCTCTCCGTATGTGCAGGAGGCGGATGAAGCAACATGCGTCGGTGCAAGTCCTTCGCAGGAGTCGTACCTCGTCAGGGAAAGAATCGTTGAAGCAGCCCTTGCCCATAGTTGCCAGGCAATCCATCCGGGTTACGGTTTTTTGTCCGAGAACTCGAAATTCGCTGAAATGGTGGCCGAAGCCGGTCTTGTTTTTGTCGGCCCTTCCGCGGCCGCAATTGCTATGCTGGGGGACAAAGTGGCATCTAAGGCCCTCGCAATACGCGCGGGTGTGCCTGTAGTCCCAGGATACCACGAAGCCCTTGGAGACCCTCAAGAGGCCGCTGCCATCGCAGTGAAGATCGGGTTCCCCGTCTTGCTGAAACCGGCCGCAGGAGGAGGCGGCCGAGGAATGCGCATCGTAAACTCAAAGGAAGAGATCGCTCCGGCCCTCGCTGCATGTCGCGAAGAAACGAGAAAAAGCTTTGGGGACGAAAGAATATTCATGGAGCGCTATATTTCCAAGCCGCGCCATATAGAGATTCAGATTGTAGCCGATCAACATGGCAACGTTGTCCATCTAGGGGAAAGGGAATGCTCAATACAGCGCCGCTATCAGAAGGTTATTGAAGAAACCCCGTCTCCGGTGGTCGATGAGGCGCTCCGCGAAAGAATGGGCCGAGTCGCCTGCGCCCTCGCCGTTGAAGCCGGGTACACCGAGCGCGGGGACGGTGGAATTTATCCTGGACGGGGAAAAGAATTTCTATTTCCTGGAAATGAATACTCGCCTTCAGGTTGAACATCCCGTGACAGAGATGGTGACCGCCGTGGATCTGGTTGAATTGCAGATCCGTGTCGCCGCGGGGCAGCCGCTGCCCGTCTCGCAAGAAGGCGTGGAAATGAAGGGGTGGGCTATAGAAGCCCGCATTTGCGCCGAAGATCCGGCCCGGGGCTTTGTCCCCACCACCGGCATGGTTAC
The DNA here is from genome assembly GCA_963789265.1 of uncultured delta proteobacterium. Lineage (GTDB taxonomy): Bacteria > Desulfobacterota > Desulfomonilia > Desulfomonilales > Desulfomonilaceae > CAWBBA01. The sequence continues at coordinate 234,742 of CAWBKB010000004.1, forward strand.
GCGTTACGCAGTCCCCCGCGGCAAGAATGTGCGAGTGGACAGCGGCATTGACGCGGGAAGTGTAATAAGCATCTATTACGATTCATTATTGGCCAAGGTGATTGCGTTTGGTGAGAGCAGAGAAGAGGCCAGGAGGACTCTTGTAAGGGCCCTGAACGGGTACCACATAGAAGGATTGATCACCAATGTTGATTTTGCCAATGCCATCATAGGTCATCCTGCGTTTGCCGCCGGGGAATTGTCTACGGACTTTATCGAGGAACACTTTGGCGGGGGACAATCCAAGATTCCGCCCGACGGAGAAAAGATTCGTTACATGGTTATAGGGGCTGCATTGATATACCAGACGCGCCAGAGTCTCGCGCGGCAATCTTTGAAGCCGATGACAGCACTGGTTGGCGGGCCGCCGGCACGGCTCGCTTCTCATCATTACGTCGTGAAAGTCGATGAAGATGTATTCGAAGTAGAACTCAAAGGGGATCAGGGATCCCGACGCTGGATCGCCCGGGTGAATGACAAATCGTATGAGGTGATCACTCCGGAATTCGAATACTATCGCCGCCGGCTCAAGCTTAAGATTGACGGCACTTACCGTATGTTCCGTTTTCAGTACAGCGAAAATCACATACAGGGTTTTTTTTGTGGGATTGTTCGCATGATCGAAATCTACACTCCGCAGGAATGGAGCCTAACGCATTACATGCCGCGAGAAAAGAAGATCGTTCCGGAGAACGTTCTCAAATGCCCGATGCCCGGCCTGCTGGTCGCGGTATCTGTTCAAGAGGGTTCTTATGTCCGGCGTGGTGACGAGCTTTTACGCATGGAGTCTATGAAAATGGAAAGCGGTATTGCATCCCCGGTGGACGGGCAGGTTGAGAAAATCCTTGTTCATTCAGGCCAAACGGTAGAAACGGATGAGACGCTCATGACTTTCAAGCTTTCATGACATCGAAGACTCCACAGAGGTAACGATTCAGTTATCCGGGCAGGGGGAATCCCGAGCCCTGAAGGTGCGTACCAAGAATAGCCACGGCTGCAAACCCGTGGAACCGGATGCTCCCAGCCCCGAATCACCGACCCTAACGGGGGCGACCGAACGTGGCGATTCTGGATGAGGTGGACCCTTCCAGGTTCCTTTGGAACCAACGCCGTGCCCTTTTCCGTGGGTTTACACCCACGGCTACCGTTGGATTGCCCCTTCAGGGCACTGATGACACGCTCCGCTTAACTGAATGCTTATTTCTCGGGTCCCCTTGCGTTTGAAAATCGGGAGCCTTTCATATATATTCCTATGCCTTTATATGAAGACCATTCTGACACAAGGTATTGAATGCCGGAATTCTTTCGCAAATGTTCATGGGAGACGGTTGTCCGCATTCTATTTTGGGTGATAGGCCCGCTTATGGCCGCAGTTCTCGCCTATACGACTCGCTATTTCATAAATGGCGATGCAATTGCGTACATTCAGATGGGAGATGCGCTGAGGCACGGTCAACTCTGGGGGCTAACCAACCTTACGTATAGTCCGGGATACCCTGTGCTCTTGGCGTTGGGCCAGATCCTGCTCAACACCAGCCCTCCGAACGAACTGGAAACGCTGAGGATCGTCAATTTCTTTTGCTTTCTCCTGGCTATGGTCTCTTGCGAACTGTTCATGATGTTCTGCAAGCGAGAAGGCGCAGCCCTTTCGAGCTCTAATGAACCCTTACTGCCGCGTCCAATCATGAGCCTCCTGTGCTACTCGACTTTTCTGCTGGCTACGCTCGTTTGGATAAAAGTGCAGCTTCTGAACCCTGACATGCTCGTGATGGCGCTTATGCTGACCGGTGCCGCGCTTATTCTCTGGATCAGAGAAAATCCGGCAATTCATAGGTATATTGTTCTTGGGGTGTGTTGTGGAATGGGCTATTACCTCAAATCCTTTTTTTTCATTTTCTCGAGCGTCTTTTTCTTGCTTGCGGCTCTTTGTGCCCGGACTTATTGGAAAGCGTTATCTCGAACGGCAGTTGCCATTTTGGTCATGCTGCTGGTGGCCTCGCCTCTAATTGCCGCATTGTCGCACAAACTCGGACGATTCACCTACGGTGAGCTGGGGAAACAGGCGTACGCGTATTTCATTTCCGGCACGGGCAAACCATTTCGCCCCAAATTGATTGACGAAAAGACGCAAACCTTCTTTTACCTGGGTGGCGATCCAGTCGCCAGGCAGTGTGACATGTGCTACTGGCAAGAAGGAATAGTCCCCAAGTTTGATTTTAAGGCTCATGCCAAAGTTTTCTTGCACAATCTCATTGATGTGTTCAATGAGCTTCCATTCATTTTTTTGGTGGTTGCCTGGTACTTCGTACAAGTTCGCTTATGCTCGTATTCCTTCGCCAGTTCTCATCCACCCTCCTTCTACTTGATTCTCGCATTCATTTCACTGGCGGGAGTGGGTTTCTATACTCTAATACACGTGGAAACTAGATACATTGCCGGCGCTTTGTTCATTGGTTTTGCGACTCTGGTCATGAGTGTCAGGTGTCCGGCTCGGGCTGACTGGAAGGCCCTGATGCCGTCAATCCTGTTCCTGTGCCTTCTTTGGCCGCACCTAATTTATTCGGGCGTAGATCAGAGCTTGCGCTCACTGCGATCGACCCCGACAAAACCGTCGTACAAAGAGAGCTACTTGGAGTTGTACACAGTGAAGAATTTTGTGCTAAGCAACGGATTGAAAAAAGGAAACGAAACAGCCATTCTGGGGGAACCGCCGGTTTACTGGGCCAGATTTGCGGGTGTACGGATAACGGCGGAAATCCAAGCGCCCAAGGAATTCCTGGCCATCAACGAAAATCAGAGAAAGCATGTTCTGGAAAAGCTCGATGGTCAGGGAATCAAGGCCGTAGTGGGTAGGGGCGCCTGTCTAAGCGGCCTCGTACGCGAGGGCTGGCGGCATGTGGCAGGTACACGCGATTATTACGTGATGTTCATCCATGCGGGTCGCTGACTACTCCTATGCCTAAATTCGGTCGAGCATTCTGGTGTCATTGCCGTTCTCCCCTCAGTGGGACGGGCATCTTGCCCGTCATTAAGCGACAGGCAGGATGCCTGTCCCACCAAGAATCAAGACCAGACGCCGGATTGGAGTCCAGGCGTCTGATGGATTCAAAGCGTCCGAAATAAAGCACCGTATTTAGGAAATCGGTCGCTAAACATTCCATTATGCATTTCTCGCCGAAATAAAGAGAGATTGCGCAGACCTCCTGAGAAACGGCACCCGTTCAAGCATGTCGCCTGCCTTTATAAGGACTGGAATCAGTGAATCAGGCGTGTTGGGTAGAAGAAAGTCGCGATACTCGACTCGAATATGACTGAAGCCGGCTTCAGCCAGCTTTCTTGCAATCCATTTCCCTGTAAACGCCATTTCCTGGGGCTCCATGCGAATCAGTCTGCGAAGGAGGCCGATCCTGAAAATTAAAAAAACGACAGGATTATAAAGGTTTGGTTCCCAAAAGATCAGCTCGCCACGGGGTACGAGCAGATTTTTCAGTCTTGGCAGTACATCGTTCAGATCTCCGTAAAGATGATGAAGTATCCCGTTGCCTACGATGTAATCGAATTGACTGCCGAGTTGCTCCGCCAAATCCGGCCTACTAACGTCAAGAATCTCAAACGATAGGTTCGGGGCCTGGTGATTGCGGCGGGCTTCGTCGATAAAATCTTTGCAAATGTCGGTAGCCAACACATCAGAGCCCTCATGTTCGGCCAGCAGTTTACTCATATAGCCAGTCCCGCACCCCAATTCCAAGATTCTGTGCGGCCGGCTGACATCCATTTCAGCAACCATGCGTTGGCAGCGGCGGTCGCTTCTCAGCTCCCACGCCTTGGTGGGAATAAAGCACTGATTGTAGCCTCTATCATCGGCAATTGCGCGCACGACACTCTCCAGGAGAAGGCATGCCTAGTACAGGTTTTCGTAAATACGGTCGTGGATTTGGGTGCCACTGCTGGCTTGTCCAGCAGTGGCACCCAACCAAAGGCGATTACCCCCACACGAGATGGTATTTCGTGTAATCGTACTTAGGAAATAGAGTACTTAGCTTCATTTCCTCAGCAACCGATCTCTCAGAATTCTCATCAAAAATGGCGGATACAAAAGCCCGTTTCTGAAAAGCAGCGTATCCTTCAAAAGGGTGAAAAATTTTGCTCGCATGAATGTGCGGTAAAAGCGCTTCTCCCTTGTCATCAGATCGCTCTCGGAAAAGTCTTTCGTGACAATGAACGGCTTATACAAGATGTTGTCGTCACTTTCCTCTGTATCAAGAATCGTCCAATCATTCTTGATACAATCTTCATACAACTTGGTGCCCGGCAGAGGGTTGGCAAAGGCCGCGGCCGCGCCGTTCAGCGGCAAAGTCTTCAGTTGCCGCAGAGTCTTTTCGAATTTTTCCTCTGTTTCTCCGGGCATCCCGATAATGTAAAAAGCAGTAACTACAAGGCCGATTTCGGCTGCGATTTTGGTTACGCTTTCAATCTTCTCATCAGTAAGCCGTTTTCCTATGACTTTATTTCTTAACTCCTCATCTCCGCTCTCTATGGCCACGCAGATTCCTTTGCATCCCGCCTGCTTCATCGCGGAGAGGACCTCTTTATCAAGCGTATTAATGGAGATGCCATTGGGGGTATTCCATCGAATTCTAACTTCGGATCGCAGTATTGCTTCGCATATCTCCATAACCCGAGTTTTGCTGAACGTAAAATTGTCGTCCATAATGAAGAGGTCCTGGACATTATATTGTTGTTTCAGATGCAGAATTTCACCCAAGACATTTTCAGGGCTCCGCGAACGCCAACGCGGACCGTGTATTTTGTACATACTGCAGAAATTGCAGCGATTCGGGCATGATCGACTGGTGAGGATCGAAGCGGACCTTTTCAGTCCCAGGCCGTGAAGCACACTCTTCCTAGTCAAATATGCCTCAAAATCTATGAGGTCACGGGCGGGGAAAGGAATATGGTCCAGATCTTTTATGTATGAATGTTTCGGCGTGATGACTACTTCGCCGTTTCTTGAGAAAGCGACCCCTTCGATCTTCATAAGGGAGTCAGTGGAATCCGACAGAGCGTTCAATAAATCCAGTAGCGAACGTTCCCCTTCTCCGATCACGCAGTAATCGATTAAGCCGGTTTTAATGACTTCTTCAGGAAACAATGAAGGATAAGTGCCACCGGCTACAAGGGTTACACCCGGAAATCTTCGCCTGATGTCCCGGGCAAGCCTCAGAAAGTCGCCTTTCTTCTTGCTGAACATACAGGTTATGCCGATGACGTCAGGTTGATATGTGTCTATCTCCTCAAATGTCTTCTCTGTGGTGAGGCCGTACCAATACAGGTTTTGATCAACCTTTGTCACACGCTTGTTGGCCAAACAATCCAGGATGCCCACTTTGTGGCTGGAAAACTCTCTGACATAAGACGCCAAATACAAAAGCCCCAAGGGCTCCGTCACTTGCAGCCAGGGCGTTTGATAGGTAACCGGCGGGTTGACAAGGAGTAGCCTCAAATCAATCATTCCTCATCTGCGTAGCCCGGATCAGATAGTTCGCCTCTCGCCATGCCGACCTCGAACAGAAATTTTCGCGAGCTTAATGAACTCAGTAATGTCATCAGGGGAGTCTATGATTTCGTTTCCCTTCATGACCCTCGAACGGATGTAACGCGGTCGATTCTTTACCTCTTCAAGCACTTTTCCCAGGTAATCCCCCAATATACTGAGCGACAAGAGTTGGATTCCACCCAGTCCCAAGATCAGAATGATGACAGTCGGTATGCCCTTGGCATTTGCCGGTGGATAAAGCAAAGCAGAGCCCAGATAGAACAGACCCATAACAAGACTGACTGCAAACATGATGGTTCCAAGCGTTTGAATATATTCCAACGGCTTGATGCTGAACGAGAAGATCGCTTTTTTCGCCCACCAGATATTCTTGAGGAAATTATTTGTTGACCTGCCGAACATCCGCTCGGGCCTCACATACAGAACTCCCGTTTGCCTGAAACCCGCCCAAGCTCTCAGTCCCCTCAGAAAAATGTCCTTCTCGGGGAACTTAACGATGTAGTCCATTACTTTTCTATCGATTAAAGAAAAGTCTCCTGCATCAACAGGTATTTCTACGTCGGACAAATGTCGAAAGACGCGGTAAAACAACTTGTACAGCAATTGTAAGTGCAAAGGCGCGACCCGCCTTGTTCTGATGCCGTAAACCACTTCGAAACCGTCATTCCACTTTTTGATGAACTCTGAGATCAACTCCGGTGGGTCTTGAAGATCGCCATCCAACAGCACCACCGCGTCACCGGTAGCGATCTCCATGCCACTCAAGAATGCGGACTGCGAACCGAAATTACGAGAATGAGAAACCCCTATCACATGAGGGTCCCGGCGGCACAATTGGCAGATCACTTCTTCATCTTCTGTAGGGCTGCGATCATTGACGAACACTATCTCATATTCTACGCCTTCGGCCTCGAAGACTTTTACGAGCCGCTCGTGCATGATCGGGATCGCTTCATGGTCACGATAACAGGCAATGATGGCGGAGATTCGTTTGGTACTTTTCGGGATTGGTGCAAATCGAATGATTTTCCTTGCAGCCGTCTCCCACAGTCCGGCCAGTTTCAGACCTTCATCAAACGAAATCCGGTGTTGCCATCTCATTTTTTGTAAGGCAAGACTGGGATTGCCGAACCAATCCGATAAGTCCCATTTGCGATTTCCCATACTTCCAAATTTGGCCTTTGCCTTCACGTCAAAAATGCGTCCTGCGATCTCGGCAACTTCTTCGAGAGAAGTCTTGGTTCCCGATGCGATGTTGATCGAGAGCCCCGGTTCCGTCTTGCACACCGTGAGGGCAGCCTTCACCAATGCCCTTAAGCAGTCGTCTATGTATACGAAATCACGTGAAATATTACGATCGACAAAAGGTGGAAATGTCCCGTCCAAAGCATTTGTCAAAAGCACCGGTATGAGACGGTCACGCTCTTCCCACGGTCCATAAACGGAGTAAAGTCTCAGATTCACGCACGGAAAGCCCTTGATTCTGCCGTAGTACTTTACGAGAAACGAACCGGCTGCCTTGGAGACCGCATAATGGCTATTGGGCAGAAGCTCGTCCGATTCATCGGGGGCCGAGCAATTCAAGCCGTACTCGGAAGAGCTTCCCGCCTGCACGAAGGCATCACACCCGTGTTCGAGCAAAGTTCGAATCAGATGTAACGTTCCCAAATAGTTTACATCGTGAATACGAAGCGCATCACTCTGTCTTTCGAATCCGCCGTAAGCGGCCATATTGAATACTGTTCTCGGTTGCAGTTGAGAAACGACATCGTCCACCTTGTTCGGATACGTGATGTCCACTGAAAAGCAGCGGTGAAAGCTGTTGGGCGAGTTAGCCAACCTCCAACTGCTCCCTACGTCTCGGGACACTCCGTAGACATCGTCGCGAAGACTCGACAGCCGGAAAAAAAGGTTTGCGCCTATGAAGCCGGATGCGCCGAAAATAGCGATGGGTCCGGAGAGCCGCAGGGCATCCTCGCGATCGGCATTATTCCAATGGTCGGGAAATAGGGAATTGTCAGTCATGGACGCGGTCCTGTAATACCAATGCGTCATCAAACAAGTGACAATCTTAAACAGGATATAGTGGGGCATCCCGCGTTCCGCGGGATCACCCCGGACTTCGATCCGGGCTATGTAGGGGCGGACCTGCGTGTCCGCCCAGGGCAGACACATAGGTCTGCCCCTACAATTGATCCCCGCGTACGCGGGCATGACGACAGGCAATCACGCCCGGGCGTGACTGTCCCACAAAAAACACGGTTTCACTTGTTCGAAAGCGAATCGATATAAAGTGTCTCCGAAAGAGGGTTCGACCTAATAAGAGGAACTCCCCGGACTCTTTGAAACGCCAGACAGAACTAGCCTGTACCGTTTTACTTTTCAATCAGAACTAGCGAGACGGCGGACAAGCTTTCTTGCAGACCTCGCTATCAATTTCGCTGCGATGCCCTCAGCCGAAAGGCCCGCCTTGTCCCGCAAAAAATGAACACTGCCGCATAAGCACGGCATATCATCCGGGATGCCCAAACGAAGGACTCTGCATGGAAGGCCGTTTTCCGCAGCCACCTCTGAAACCAAAGATCCAAGGCCACCACACAGGTAGTGCTCTTCAACCGTGGCGACCAGAGGGTACTGTTCGAGCAATCGTGTGAGGTCGTCCACAGGTGCCGGTCGCAGCGAAGATACAACCGCCACGGTTGCCTCAAAGCCTTTCTCGGCGAGAATTGCAGCCGCTCGCAGCGCTTCGGAACTTATATTTCCAATGGATACGATCAAAAGGTCCGGGCCTTCTCTCACGATTTCGAGGCATCCCAGACTGAATCTACCCTCCAAATTCGGCAATATCCAATTGTCCTGCTTGCTCATTCTATAGTAAATGGGTCCGGAAATGTCATAGGTCTTATGCACGGCACTTACTGCCTGTGCATCGTCGGCCGGAACTATCACTGTGAGCCCCGGTTGAACCCGCGCTATTGCCAAATCTTCGAGTGCATGGTGCGTGAAGCCCGCGTGGCCGTATTCGAAGCCTCCTCCGATTCCGATGACTCGGACAGGCAAATTGTGCAGAATCGGTCCGTTCCGCATCTGCTCGTAACCACGCATAGAGGCGAAGGTTGCGATGGAATATACAAAGGGGATGTAGCCCGAAGCTGCCAGGCCCGTCGCCAAACCGATCATGTTGGCCTCAGCCACTCCGACGTTAAAGAAGCGCGATGGATAGGCTTGGGCAAACTCTTCCAGAACCATGAAACCGAGGTCTGCGGTCAACAAAATGATCCGATCGTCAGACTCGGCTATTTCGCAAAGCGTCTGAGCAAAAGCACGTCTCACCGGGCGTCGGCCTCCTCGATCTCACGGATTGCCTGAACATATTGCTCATCGGACAGGGGCATGTAATGCCACTCCACTTTGCCCTCCATGAAGGACACCCCTTTACCGCTGGTGGTATTGGCAATTATTACTTTCGGCGGGCCGCCGGCGGTGTCTAGTCCGCGAATTGTCTGCTGAATCTCCGCCCTGTCATGCCCGTCAATTTCGTGAATCTCCCAGCCGAAGGCTGCCCATTTTTCTCCTATGGGATTCAGGTTAATGATATCCTTGGTCTTACCAAAAGCCTGCTGTCCATTATTGTCGACTATAGCAATCAAGTTGGAAAGATTGTGATGAGCCGCGAACATGACCGTTTCCCACAAGGATCCTTCATTGCATTCCGCGTCACTGGCCAGCACGAAAATTCGGTAGGACGTCCCGCTCAATCTCGACGCCAAGGCCACGCCCGCGCCAATGCTTAGACCGTGGCCGAGAGATCCGGTAGAAAACTCGATGCCTTCAAGAGTATGCTCCGGATGGACCCCCAGCAGGCTTCCATCGCAGCAGTAGGTCTGTAACTGGTCTCTGTTAAGAGTGCCGTTAAGGCAAAGGGCCGCGTACAGCGCCAGCACGGCATGGCCCTTGGATAGTATGAAGCGATCCCGCAACGGGTCATCTGTACCCGGCAAATGCAATTCACTTTCAAACAGCACAGCAATAATATCGGCCACGGACAGGGCCGAACCTATATGTCCAACATGGGCTCGTTTGGACTCTTCAATGATGATCCTGCGAACACTGTTCGGGGGAAACTGTGAATATGCGGTCATGCGGTCTCGGACCCTGTTGAACCTCTGATAGGATACGGATGTTTGGTCGGCGGCAAATTTACTCCACTCATACCAAGCCTCTATCCCATTTTGCAGGAGCACGTTAGCAGCATATCGGCGATCCCGTCAATAGGAAAGGCCGGATCACCTTGTAATCTAATGGCTTGTCCCGTAATGGGCACTCAGGGGCCTGAGTCGTTGCGAAAAGCCGCCCATGAGGGAGATTCAACCAGTGATAACACACGAGCCGTGGCACTTCAATCCATCAAAAATTGGTATTTTATATTGAGAACGAATCAGGGTTCGTCCGGCAGTTTTACGGTCTCTTGCAGAAATCGCCGCCTTTCCACGCTCAGCGAGATCCGCGTATTCCGGGCCTGAGCGATGTGACACGGAGGGAGGAGGATGCAGCGAGCATTCTACGTGCCGTGAATCTCACACGTGGCACAATCAATGGAAGCTAGTTGCTGACATAGTTTTGCTCCGGTCATGGCATCGGGTGCCCAATAATCCGATCCCACATATTTGCAGACTTTTTCATTAGTCAACCCGCCCCCGATAATCGTGGGCACAGGAGGCCTGCCTCGTTGCGTATCTTCATGTAATAAGGTGATGGTTTCACGCATCGTATCGTACGATACGGTCAACAGCCCTGAAATACCAACAGCGTGTGGCGAGCATTCTCGTGTGGCCTTCAAGAAATCTCCAGGCGACACATCTACACCAAGATCGATCAGCTCAAAGCCGTGGCACCGCAGAATCACCCCGAAGAGGTTTTTGCCAATGTCGTGGATGTCTCCTTGAACCGTCCCCAATACTACCCGCCCGGACGCTTTTACGTGAATACTATTCTCAAGAATGCGTTGCAACATTTCGGAGACCTGGCGCATTATCTCCCCTGCCATCATAAGCCCGGAAAGATAATAACGACCCTGCTCGTAATTGGCTCCGACGTAGCCTAGGGCTTGCTGGCAGCTTTCTAGAATGCTCAAAGGCGGTTCTTCTTTTTCCAGTAGACGCTGAACCTCTTTCAGCACTTCCTGCTCGTTCAAGTCCGTGAGGAGAGTAATCAACTCTAGATGCCGGAGATCCGGATTCATAGTACGACCTCTGTATTCGTCTGAAAACCGGCCCTAATCCCAGATACCCACTTTGGCTGAAAAATTCAGCCTATCTGAGGAACAGATGAAATAGCCGAAGCTAACGGGCTGGTTGTTGAAATCGAAAAACGTGTGCTCCAGGCGAAACGCGGGAGTCGCCGGCTGAACTCGCAACAGCGATGCGTCTTCCTCATTCAGCAAAATGGATCTGATTACCAACAGGCCTTTCTTGATATCGGTCTCTCCTGTGCCGCTGAAAAGACCATGGAGAGAAGTCACGTCCATTTCTGCTTCCATGATAGGACGCATAGGGTCGTATATCAGGTGTTCTTCATGACAGAGAATGGGGTCGTCGTTTCTTAGCAGTAGACGGCGAATATAGATTACCCTTGTGCCAGGCGGAATCGCCATCGCGTGAGCGACGTTTTCCGAAGCAGGTACAATTCGCGTTCTGAGAAGTTTAACCTTCGAATGTTTTTTGTCCCGAAATAGGTTCTGTAACTCATCCAAAGCGAACGTGGAGCTTCCTAACTCCAAACCTTTGACAAATGTTCCGCGTCCTTGGACTGTGGTCACAAGGCCCTGATCCAAAAGCATGTTTACGGCCCGACGGACCGTCATGGGACTGACTGCGTAACGGCTACAGATGGCCGCTTCCGATGGGAGTTGGTCCCCAGGTCGGTACTGCCCGGACGATATTTGCTGCCTCAAGAGCTTCACAAGCTGGGCATACGCGGGTTCGTATGAATCTCGATTTATGGTCTGCGGTGTTTCCATCAATTCAATTGCGTCCTTCACCATCAACGTCGATCTCTATATATCTATATAAGACGACTGTCCAGGGTCAAGTCAAATGGCCCATAATCCGCATTCGCTAGTCCATAGGCGCAGGTTCGACCTGCCTCTGGGGTGGATGATGGCGCATAAGGTGCCGACGGTTTTCGGGGATTCCTATGGCGGACCCAAAAACTGGGCGTCACCCATCTTTTTGCTTGACTCAGGCGTCACCTCTATATATAACTATATAACTGTATATCATGAGTAGTCGAGCGGCTCGAGCCCCTAGAGGAGTTTGCAAGGATTACGGAGGAGCAGGTTTTGTAATGCACCTAATTGTAGTCACCGGATTTCTCGGGTCAGGCAAAACCACCTTCATAGTGAAACTTGCCAAGATTGCTATGGAAAAGGGCTTGAAAGTTGCCATAATAGTTAACGAATTAGGCGAAATCGGCATTGACGACCAATTCATGAAAGAGCTTGGATTCAATGTCCGGGAAATTCTCGGGGGCTGCATTTGCTGCACGCTTGTCGGCGATTTGGTCCAAACCATCAATAAACTTCAGGCCGATTATTCACCGGATGTCGTCATTGTTGAACCCTCCGGAGCGGCCGATCCAAGAAACATTGTCGGTGCGCTCAGCATGAATCCAATTGAGTCCCTAAGAAGTAAACGCCAGATTGCTTTGCTCGACCCGCTGCGTATGGAAATGCTGATAACCGTGGTGGAGCCACTGATCGTTTCGACGATTAGGCAAGCCGACCTGGTACTCATCAACAAGGCCGATACAGCGACCGCCGAGCAGATCGAATACACCCGACGTGTGGTTGATCAAGCCCATCCGGATGCCAGGGTCATGGTCATTTCTGCAAAGAATGATCCAGAGCCGCAGGTTTGGTCGGAGATTTCGTCATGCATGGGATGATGCTTGAACCACTAGCCATCCATATCCGCTTTGCGCTCTCTGCTCCAAAGCGGATTCAAGAATGGACTGAAATCTTAAAGCGTTTCCTGGAAACTTTGGCCGAGCTTTGCCACAAATCGGAGCCATGCATGATAGGCCATATTAAAGGGTTAGCACTTTTGGGTGGTAATCGGTACATGCGTGGAAGCGTCATCAGCCCCTCGTTACCCGCTCAAGTGGAAACGAATGTTTCAGAGGACCTTATCGAGTTGCCTCTAACGCTGAATATGTTGGTTTATGGACTGTCGCGAAGAAGCCTTGAGCGCAATGTAGAAAGGGCGGCCGTACAACTTGGAACGGCTTGGAGTGGAACGATTACGGTTGAACCCATCTCGGCGACAAATCACGGGGATAAGCCCGCCCCGCACCACGAACATTAAATGAAACCCTCCCGAACAAAAGTAATTGCCTGTGAAGTCTTGATAAATGAGATGCTGGACTTTATGCCGCCAGACATGGAGCACGAGGCTCTCGACGTGGGTCTCCACGTCAACCCGCAGTCATTGAAACGAGCATTGAGGGAATCGATCGAAAATTCGGCCGATACTTTCGATACGATCATCCTTGGTTACGGTCTGTGCTCCAGGGCAGTGGAAGGTTTGGGTTCCTCCAGCAGCACACTGGTGGTCCCCAGGGTAGACGATTGTATAGGGATACTCTTAGGTTCCCGGGAGGCGCACAGGTCCGAAACGCTCCGGGAGCCCGGAACCTATTATCTCAGCCGGGGCTGGATAGATACCGGCAAGCACCTCTTCGAAGAGGTACGATTACATGGAAGAACGCTTTGGTCCTAGTAAAGCCCGGAGTTTGATGGAGACGATGCTGAAGCATTACACACGCCTGGCATTTGTGAAGACGGGCCAAGAAGGGGATCTTGATCGGTACCTGGATTATTGTCACAGGACAGCTCAGCGATTTGGGTTGCGTTCGGAGGAGATTACCGGGTCCCTGGCTTTGGTGAAGAAGATGATTTTTGGTCCATGGGATGAAGAGTTCGTCACGGTTCGTCCCGGCCAGGAAATACCGTATGAGGAATGGCTGCGGGATCCAAATCCGGCTCTGGAGCCGATATCAAGGGTCGCCCTCAAATGAGGAGAGATGCGACTTCTCCGCGCCTTATGCAGCCGCGGTACGAAATACGATGGGGACCGTCAGGGAATTACCGCAAGAACTCCCCGGCTCTTCGCGGGAAGAGGGGGGCAACATGGAGAGAAAGGAGGCAAGCATGGGCAAATCACTGACAGAGCTGATAGGCGACCTCGAGGAAACCGCAGCTCTTGCCACAGTGCGGCAACAACTGAAAGATGGGACAGCTCCTCTTACGATCTTGAAAGATTGTCAGGCAGGCATGGTGGAGGTGGGGAAAAAGTTCGAAATGGGACAATACTTCATTTCCGATCTCATGATGTCCGGTGAAATCTTCAAGCAAATCCGGGAGATCCTTGCTCCGGAAATGAAAGAGGCCTCGGGGCTGTCCGCGGGAAAAGTTGTCATAGGCACGGTGGCCGGGGACATCCACGACATCGGGAAGGACCTGGTAGTGGGAATGCTCCGATCCGCTAACTACGAAGTGACCGACTTAGGGGTGGACGTTCCGGCTGAGAGGTTCGTGCAGGCAGTAAAAGAAACTGGAGCCACCGTTGTTGGTCTATCCTGTTTGCTGACAATCGCTTTTGATTCAATGAAGACAACCATAGAAGCTTTGGATAAGGCAGGACTGCGATCCAAAGTGAAGGTGATGGTGGGCGGTGGCCCCATGGACGAGAAAGCCTGTTCATACACCGGCGCCGATGCCTGGGGAAATGACGCCAATGCGGCGGTCAACTTTTGCAAGGAGTGGATATGAGCACAGACAAGGAAAAGCTGTATCAGGAAAGGTTGAACCGCGTGACAAAAGCGCTCAACCTTGAGCCGGTTGATTGTATTCCTTCGCTCTACATGGCCACAGCATTTTCCCCACGTTATATGGGCATGACTCAGGCCGAGTTTTGTACCAATCCTGATGGTGCAGTCGATGTGACTATAGCGGCCATGGAGCGCTTGGGGGACGTTGATGGCATCAACCTGATGCCGTCTGGCTACCATCCCATCAACCTGAGCCATATTTGGCTCTCGAAAGTGCTTATCCCAGGGCAAGACCTGCCGGAAGACGCTTTGTGGCAGGTCGTCGAAAAAGAAATCCTGAGTGTTGAAGATTATGACTTCATTATCGACAAGGGGTGGGAAGCACTGAAAGAGAAAACTATTCCAGTGGTTGTGGACATGAACATGAATAAGGCCCATTGGGACTGGGTTCTCTCAAGTTTTTCGGGAGTCGTTCCGAAATTCCGCAAAGCTGGGTATGTCGTTGCTGTGTGCGGAATCACGACCGTTCCTTTCGAGCTTCTCTGTGGCGGTCGTTCCATGCCTAAATTCTTTTTGGATCTGTACCGAATTCCCGACAAAGTGAAAGCGGCTATGGACGTGATGCTTCCCGCCATGATCGAGCAGGGAATTATGGCCTCGAAACTTGGGGGGGGGCCCACGGTGTGGGTTGGCGGTTGGCGAACCGCCAGCGCTCTGCTTGCCCCCAAGATATGGGACAAGCTTGTGTTTCCCTATTATCATGAGATCGTACTCAAATTAGCTGATAACGGCATTACCTCCGTGCTGCATTGGGATCAGGACTGGACGCGCGACCTGGGACGCCTTCTGGAACTGCCGGCCAAAAAATTCGCATTGAATCCCGATGGGATGACCGACATCCGCAAAGCTAAAGAGATCCTGCGAGACCATGCGGCTATTATCGGGGATGTCCCCTCGTCTCTGTTCGCAGCAGGTACTCCGGAGGACATTCGCGATTACGTACGTGACCTCGTGCGCGACGTCGGGCCTGACGGGCTGATTCTCTGCCCAGGTTGTGATGCGCCTATCAACACGAAACCGGAGAACATGGAAGCTTTTGTCAGTGCCAGTCGTGAATTTGGGACTTTGGTTGGTCAGTAGGGCTTCGAAACAAGAATATTCGTTTCTGGTTCGTCGTGAGCGGGGCCGATCACCTAGTAGGTTTGCGGTGGTCGGCCTTGTGTATCTTTTTTCAAAGGAAGCAGTCAAATGCAAATCATCGGGGAGAAGATTAACGGAACACGAAAACAGGTGAGAGAGGCGATCGTCAGCGGGGACGCAGGCTTCATCAGAGACTTGGCCTTGAGTCAGGTGCAAGCTGGAGCGGATCTTTTGGATGTGAACGCCGGAACAGCCCCGGACCGGGAGCTTGATGACCTACTGTGGCTGGTCAGGACTGTGCAAGAAGCTGTTGATGTTCCGTTATGCTTGGACAGTCCCAATTCAGGGGCCCTAACCGTTGCTGTATCTGAAGTGAATCATCCACCCATGATCAACTCAGTCAATGGCGATCACGAAAAACTGGCGAACATTATTCCTCTTGTCAGCAAGCACGGATGCACCGTAATAGCCTTGGCTCTTGACGAAAGAGGAATGCCCAAAGGTGTCCAGGACCGGATGACCGTGATCAGAAGAGTGTTTGAGACCACAAGGGCAGCCGGGATTCAAGACGAGAGAGTGTACGTTGACCCTTTGATCATGACCATTGCGACCGACAGTCACGCGGGTATAACCGTTTTGGAAACTATGCGGTCAGTTCGTGCCGAATTTCCTGACGCGCACATTACCGGTGGATTCAGTAACATCTCATTTGGGCTACCCGGTCGGACCCTCATCAATCGCACTTTCCTTGCATTGGTCCTCGAGGCGGGAATGGACTCCGCCATAATAGACCCCACGGACGAGCAGTTTTACGAAGCGCTTCTCACAACCGAGCTATTGCTGGGCCGAGACCGATTCTGCCGGAACTACACTCAGGCACACCGCTCTGGACGCATTGGACAAAGAAGGTGATTCCGAACCGCCGCTGCGCGAGGATCGGGCTCTAAGGACCAGGTCTTTTCAAATTGTGGGAGCAGCTATCGCACACTCCGGCACTAGTCGACGAGAAAGAGTCAATGGTTAGTTGCAATATGGTCCCTAATAGATTGCCGCTTACAAGATTCCTGCCTCAAATCCTGTCTTGATTCAACTTGCCATTTTCAGGCATTATGATACGCGCTCCGGGGAAATCGACCCTACCAGGAGAAGTTCAAGATGTCTCTTTTCTACATTGTGCTCGCTTTCGTTGCCGGAGCTTGTGCCCCCGCTCAAGCTGGAATTAATTCCGAATTGCGTTTGTGGACAAATGACCCTGTCTTTGCAGCCATGATTTCATTCGCAGTGGGCACTGTCGCACTTTTGTGTTACGTGCTTTTTCTCCGGATTCCCTGGCCGGCATTAAAGGTCGGCTTCGCTTCGCCGTGGTGGATATGGACAGGAGGCTTCCTGGGCGCCTTCCTGGTTTCAGCGTCAATAATTCTCGTCCCCAAGCTAGGGGCCGCCACGATGTTGGGCATCATGGTAGCGGGCCAGATGGTAGCGGGTGTCGTACTGGATAATTTTGGTCTCGTGGGCTACGAGGTGCACCCTGCAAACCTTTGGCGCTGTTTAGGGGCACTTTTGGTAGTTGGGGGCGTCATAATAATCAAAAGATTTTAGCAGGCGAACTCTCATGGTGCATGTACGCCGTAGCTCGCGGCGGAAGATTACGGATTTTGCAACTTTCCGATGCTTTGAAATCTTGGCTCGGCCGGAGCAGTGTTGACCGATCGCAACGCCTGACTATATTAAAATAAGTAGGTGAAACGCTTCCGTGGAGGTTTACCATGAAAGCCCGAAAAGAATGCTGCTGCATAGGAAGCTTTTGCAGGAAATTGAATGACGAATCAGATTGTGTGAAGGCCGGCGGGAAAGTTGTGAAAGATTGTTCAGAATGCAAGTAATCCGGGTAGAAGAAGCTTCATCGGCGTCAGGGTTCGCACGTGGGTCAGCCTTGGCGCCGTTTTGTTTCCGAGAAGTCCCCGCGGTATCCTTGGCTTGATAAAACTCCTCTCGTGAAATATCCTGTAACTAAATTAGCGAACCGGGCAATTGGCGCGATGTGAATCGCACAAGTACCGGTATTTGATATTGTGAACATGACTAATTGCAAATTGAGGCAAATGCTTCATTAGCCTGAAAGGGGAGTCAAACCATGCGCGAGAAAGAGATTCGCCTCACAGCCCGTAGAGATTTTCTGGCAAAGACCGGCCTCATAGTCACCGGAGCCGTCCTTTCTTTTCCGGTCCCTGTTCTGGCCAAAAAGGGACAACTCGAACCTGAAAAGGGTAAGAAACAAGAGGCTGAAGAGGTTTCTCCGCCGGAAGATCTGATGCGGGAGCATGGCGTCCTTCGACGAATCTTGCTCATCTACGATGACATTCAAGGGCGAGTGAATAGCGGAAAAGAATTTTCTCCCGATGTACTTGGAGCCGTGGCAGGCATAATCAAGAAGTTCATTGAAGACTATCATGAGAAACTCGAAGAAGATTACCTGTTCCCACGATTTCGGAAAGCAGGAAAATTGGTGGATCTTGTGAAGGTGCTTTTGGAACAGCATCATGCAGGCCGGCGCTTGACAGCACGGATCAAGGAATTAGCCGCAGCCGGCAAACCGAGCAAGGAATTGGGCGAAAGTCTTCACCTATTTGCAAGGATGTATCGCCCTCACGCAGCCCGCGAAGACACGGTCTTGTTTCCAGCCCTGCACAACATTGTCTCCGCGGAAGAATTCAATTACCTCGGAGAAGAGTTCGAGGACAAGGAGCATGCCCTGTTCGGTAAGCAAGGGTTCGAAGGCGTCGTCGTCGAGGTGGCAAAACTCGAAAAAACACTCGGGCTGTACGATCTAACTCAATTTACTCCACCGGGCAAGTCTCCGAGCAAATCTTCGTAACTGGATAGCGCTTCTAAAAGATGTTCTTATTTGCCTTGACCTCGAACAGTCGAGAAGGATATTCTCCGCTCTCATAGCTTGATGTTAGCCAGCATACGTACAGGTAACATCAAGCTATGTGGACCTGACGCAGTGCCAAGCGCACAGCACAATACCTTCAAAATCATCGGGGTGGATACGTCTGTAGGGGTAAAATCGGTTAAATGAAAATCCCTGTTCTCTTGGTCCTCAATTCCGCCCTTGTGGTTTTCTTTGTTTTTCTCCTACGGAAACCCGGATTACTCGCAGATTACTCCAAGGGACGTTTTCTGGCTCACATGGCTAGGCATCGGGGTGATAACCCTGATGGATGAGTTGACCTCTGTGTTTTATGCGCCTGCTGAAGCCTATCGTTTTATCGGCCCGGCTGCAATATTCTTTATCGCTTTGACCTCCATACTTATCCGTTACTTCAGTTCCCGCCTTGTGGAAATCTCGGAGATCCTGGAACATCACGGTTTGTTCGGCGGAGGAGTCTATTCTTTTTCTTATCTTGTTCTGGGACCGGTCGTCTCGTTCGTGGCCGTATCCTCTATCATGGTGGATTATATTCTCACCGCCTGCATTTCGGCCATAAGCGCGGTAGAAAATGGGACCTCGTTCTTTGCCATGCCCCATTACGCCAAAATGGTGACGGCCATGGCAACGGTGTGGGCCATAGCCGGCCTGAATATTTTGGGCATCCGAGAGAACGTTCGCTTCACATTTGGGGTGTTCATTTTAGCAGCATTTGTCTTCATGAATCTCATTGTTTCCGGGGTGCTAGGCCTGGATCAAGGATCGTACGTACGGTTGTATAGCTCGCTCAGTCACGGAATGACCAGTCTGCAAACGGGCTCTTTCACGAGAGACTATGGAATTTTTATTGCCTCAGTTGCGAGTTGCGTTCTTGCTTACTCGGGGGTGGAGTCTGTTCTTCAAACGGCGGGATATGCTCGCTCCTGGCGCGAAATCTCCAAAGCGTATATCTTTCTTGCGCTCACGGTAGGCATTGTCACACCGGTGGTGGCTGCACTGGCCCTGTCAGCCCCCATAGACTTTGCCAAGCACGAAGGGGACCTCATCACTCATCATGCCACCATGCTCAACGGGGTTCCATTCGGCGTGATTGTGGGTTCGTTGGCGAGCATCACTCTTATTATGGCTGTAAATACAGCATTCGTTGCTTCCAGCGAACTGATGGAACGAGTCGCTGACCGATACGGCTTTGAATGGCTTATAACGACCAGCCGAAGACAATCCTTGTACCGCATCCACCTGATCAACGCTACCTCCTTTTCGATTATTATCATTATCACCGGTGGTAGCCAAATGATTCTGGCGGACATGTACGCCATCGGTCTTCTGGCCTGTTTCACTATCAACCTGGGCTCTCTCATTCTTTATAGGTATTTTATGGGTACCAAGGAGGTGATTCATTATTATACGAACCGCTTCGGCACGCTCGTACTGTTCCTCATCTTTCTTAGCTGCTTCTTCTTCCTGGCCTGGCACAAACCTCACGGTACGGAGCTATGGGGCATTGTGACCAGCTTGGTGCTGATCGGGGGGCTGATCATGGCGCGGACGCGGGGTCCGGAGATAAAGGCGGTCGGAGAGACGGACAGTCACATGGATATCATCCTGTATCTTGCGGAATCAACCGAAAATGATGTTCACATTATTTTCCGCAGACCCCGAGAAGAGGGATTGAGAATCGCCAGACAGAATGAGGTTTACGTAAGCTTTTACAACCCCAGACAGGGGGCTCCGCCCCAATTGGCTTCAAATCACTTCCGAATTGCCGGAAGTAAAAGGAGTCTTTATCAGAATATAATCGCTTTGCTGAAAGTGGTGAAATACGAGTTGCCCGATCGGACAGTAGTCATTCACTTCGGCTGGCCGTTGTCCTCCTGGCTGGATCGTATGGCTATAGGGGTGATGGTGTTTAACATCATGCGTCTGCCCAGACAATTTCCGAGCTTTGATTTTCACATAGATTATGCCGGATCCAAGCATGTGACGCCCTCCCCCTGAGGCCACCATCGATGCGCACGCGGGTACACGGGAGATTTTTTGGAGACCGATCGGATTGCGCGTCTCCTTTGTCACGGCACGCGCCTTGCCCGTCCCACCTGGTCCTACCCCACTGGGCTGTACACTGGGCGGCTTGTAGGAGAGCACCCATTCCGGAAAAGAGGAATAATCTCACACTTTCCCGGATGAGTCTGGAATAGTACCTCCATCCGCCCAGGTACACCAAAATATTTGAGAGTGTAGCCTCAGACTTACTTGGCTTTCTTTACGGCTTCTTTTAGTGCCTTAGCCGCCCTGAACCGGGGCACTCTCGATGCGGGGATCTTGATCTTCTTGCGAGTCTGAGGGTTCACGCCATTGCGGGCTTTCGTATGGACAGCCACGAAGGTCCCCAGATCAGCGACACGGATTTGACCGCCTTTGGCCTTCAGCGAACCGTGAACCGCACCGACGAAGGACTTCAACACGGCAGCGGCAGCCTTCTTGGAAATGTTCGCCTCTGTAGCAATGCGGGCAACCAGTTCAGCCTTTGTCATGATAGTACCCTCCAAATGAAATAGAAGTTTCAGGACCTTGTTACGACTCCAAGGAATTGCAAAAGGTTACATATACCAGACTGATTTGTCAAGATAAATCTGAACAACGACCAATCTATTCATTTATTCGGGGCCAATGACCCGCTTCCAGAAGTGTCGTCGCGAGTCTCGCGAGCCGAAGCAGTCTTTCATTGTGAATGTACAAAGCTGGATTGCTTCGTCGTTTCACTCCTCGCAATGACATTCTCGCCACCTCTCATTGCGAGTCCCGAGCCTCGTGGGCAAGCAATCCTTTCTTCAGTACCGTGTTCCTGACCTCACCGTGTTTGCGAAATGATGCACCAATTACTGCGTTACGGAACTACGGTCGCATATTTGGGTGCCACTGCTGGCTTGCCCAGCAGTGTTCTTCCGGCAGTCACTTCTGGGCAAGCCAGCAGTGGCACCCGACCCGAAACAAGACACCGTATTTAGGAAATGGAATACTAAGAAATAGTTACCCCTGAAAGGCAATTAAGTTTGCGGCTTTGACATCATGGTTATCTCTAAGGGCTGCCCCGTCTTCAGGACTTCTTTCCCTTCCACGACAACAATGTCACCGGCATTCAGTCCCTTCAATACCTCGGCATATCTGCGATCAATGTTGCCGATTTTCACGCGGGCTATTTGCGCTTTATTATTCTCGTCCACTCGGACCACGGTGTTCGCTTCATTGGCGCGAATTTGATCCAGCAAGGCATCAATTGGTATCCTGACCACCGCGGGAACGCGTTTCACTAAAATCCGAGCCCGGCCATACATACCCTCAAGAAGCTGCATGTCGCGATTGTCTATATAAATGCGAACTTCGAAAAGTCTATTCTGGTTCGCGACAGGTTGTATGTATCCGACCGTTCCCTTGAATGTTTTGCCCGGCAGAGAATCAACGGCAATTTCGGATTCTACTCCGCGTCCTTCCCGAACCACTTTGTCAATGTTTAACTTGCTTACATCCTTGTCGCTGAGAAAGGCGTCCAAGTACACTGTAGTGTAATCGCTGATCTGGAACAGCTTCCCACCTGTGGAAACCCAGTCGCCTTTTTCCACGTACCGGTTCGACAGCACTCCATTTATGGGAGCCTTTACCAGCGTGTGTTTAAGGTCCTCCAGCGCCTTGTCAAGTGCTCCTTTGTCAGCTTCCACCGCGCCCTGAGCGTTCTGATATGCCGACAGCTTCTGGTCGTACGTTGACTGGCTTATTGATCCGGTTTTAAGCAATGGCGCGTTATTCTCAAAATCGGTCTTATTGAAAGCCAGCGTTGCTTTGTCCTTCTCCAAGTTTCCACGAGCCTGGTCTGCTGCCGCTCGAATTTGCGAATCATCGAACGTCAGAAGCGTTTGGTCTTTGTTGACGAGCTGTCCGTCACGTACGTCGATGGATTTCACCTGGGCTGAGACTTCCGAAGATACTGTGGTGTTTGCAACGAAATGTAGGTTGCCCGACACATCCACGGTCTGCCTGATGTCTCCTTTTTCAACCTCGACGGCCCTCACTTTTATTGACGGTGACGTAAGAGCCTTTTCCTGTCGTTGCCCGCAACCGGCCAGCAAGATAACGAGCATCAGGATTGTTAAGAACCGAGAAAGCATTCCAGTCCTCGACGGCAGTCGTTCTGTAACTCGGGCCGCTTCCGCCAGCGACCTCACGAATCGTCCGTTCGTCTAATTTTTAGACGGTATTTTCGGGAGAACGTTTTATCATCGTTGCCAAAGATAATACGTGAGTCTTATGGTAACAGCTCACCGCGGAGACTTCTGTTTTCTCTGCACGTCTATTAAGACCGAGCAAGGGAAATTTCGGTTTGTGACAGCGAATGAAACGCCGGCACGACAGTGCGCGGCGGTGACTAACGCGGAAATGAGTTGGCAATTTCTTTCTCTACGCTCTTCCCGCATCCCGCATCTCACGGGAAGGTCAATCCCGATTGCCCGTTGAACGGTTACGTCTCGCGACACAAGGGATCCCATAAAGACCCTTGTCTCATCATCACCCAGGAACCATAATGACAATAATGGAGGTTACCATGGCGGAGAGCAAGGACAAGTCAACGATTTATGTGAAGGTTGTGGATGGTAAGGGCAAAGAGGTACGTCTGTCCGTTGAGTGCCCTGAAGGACCCCCAAAATGCCACGGAAGAAGAATTGAAAAACTGCTTTAATTCAGTGGAAGACGCGTTCAGCGATGCGGAAGTCATTGCTATCATCAAGAGCGAATTGAAGAAGGACTAAGGGAAATGGATTTACATGCAAGAATTTTTTCGGACTTTATCTGACCCTTCTGCTACATCGGCAAGGGCATTGTCGAAGCATTGAAGAAAGAGTTTTCTTTCACAGACGAGTGGTTGGCCTACGAGCTGCGCCCCGAGATGCCGGCGGAGGGGATACCAACCTCCAAGCTTTTCCCCGGGGTTGACCTGAAGAAACGTTACGAAAGCCTGAGCCGTGCCGGGGCTCCCTACGGGATTGCCTTCAACGAGATCTCGCTGGTTTCCAAGTCCCGCCTTGCATTGGAAGCAACGGAATACGCGCGAGACAAGGGACACTTTGATTCGTTTCATGGCCGGGTTTTCCATGCCTATTTTGTGGAAACCCGTGATATCGGTAATCTAGATGTAATTCTGGAATTGGCGGATCAGGACGGGTTGAACCCTAATGACTTAAACCTGGCATTGCAAGAGAAGCGTTACGCTGAGCGTCTCGAAAAAGCAAAGCAGGAAGGACGCTTATACGGCGTCACTGCGGTCCCCACATTTATCTTTAACGGAGAACACAAAATCGTCGGCGCGCAACCAATTGATGTTTTCAGAGAGAAATTACGAATGATCCAGGCGGAATGACAAACCGCTCTACCCGGAATGTACCTCTTCATCTGACTCGATGACGCAGCAGCAAGCGGAACTCTTGCGCCCTAACGCTGCGTTGATCACTGCGGAGGCGCACCCGACGCCGGACCGTACCGACAACGCTTCGGCAGGGCAGTTTCGGGCGCATGCGCCGCATTCCATGCATGCGTCCGGTTCATCAATGCCGACGCATCCGTTGTGCATGGAAAGCACAGCTTGAGGGCACACCTGGAGACACATACCGCAACCTGTGCATTTAGCTTCATCAAGCTTCAAGGTTGCCACATTCTTTAAGTAAATCAGCCGACCCATGGTTGGACTCCCTTCAAGCGGCCACGCGGGATCCGATCCAGAGGATGACCCCTATGCATGCCGCGGCGATTTCAAGCGGCACAGCCCATCCCATCTCTTTCTTAACCCCGGAAAGCGAAGTGTAAGTTGACGCGCCGGTAAAGTTCATTGCCAGATACGCGCTAATTGAGGGGACCAGAAAGAGCCAGGCGAGGACCTCGAGCCTGCCCGACCAATCTGCAAAAGCCGCGCTTCCTAGGAGAGCCGGGACTAACGCCGCTGCCAAGCCCAGAACGAACCCCTTGAGCGCAAAAGCTCTGCCGGGCAGCCACGGCAAGAGAATAGGAGTCAAAATTGTCCCTGCCACCAGAGCCGCGAGAAGAGCCCACGCCGCGAATAAACCATGATCGAGGGCGCCTCGCCAGAACCCTTCTGAAGCTCTCAGACCTCCGGCCAAGAAAAACACGATAACGAGTATAAGGGCCCACTTTGCCGCGGTCACCAGTTCAACTGGAACTACAACGATTCTTTCCCATAGAGTAAATGTCTTTCGGCGCATTTCCGGAGTGGCCCTCAGTCCCGAGTCAATGAAAGCCGCCAAATCGGACGACCGCACCGGCCCGTATATGACTCTGAAACCGGATCGCCTCTTCACTTCGTGGGCCGCGACGCCCGGCGCAGCCAATTGAGGAAGAATAACACGCCTGTGCGACACGATCTTAGCGAGGCCGGACGATTCGAGTCGCCCAACTAGTTCGTCCGTACCAAATGTCCCCTTGCCCGCCGCGCACCACACATTGACCCCATCAGTGTCCAGTACCAGAATCCATGCGTTCCGACCCGGTAAAGCCTGTCTCAAAGCATCAAAGCTCATCTTGTAGTTTGCCGTCACCAGTACCGGCGCGGTGCCGTCCGGCTGGCCGAGAGCATAGAGCCCAGGATCGACCATGTAATTCATCCGGCCGATATTCCACCTTGCCTTTATGCTTCCCCACCGATCCGTCGGCGTCAGATCCGCGGACACCCTCGGCAAAGTTCCGACTGTCGTAAGAATGGAGCCGGTGAGAAACGGCTGCTCGAGTCGAGGAAGGCTCGCCTGAGCCTTTTCTCTGGGCGGTCAGCACGAGAGGGTTGGAGTGGACGTCGAATCCGACACAGTGCATGAATCGGAGGCCGCAGCGCGCCCTCGGTTGTCACAGTCGCATGCGCTTTGTTCCATGGAAGAAACTCCTCTATTTTGTGTTCACAATCCTGATCCGCACGGAAAGGTCCCATCTGCAAATTTCATGACGAAGGCACATTGGGCACGCTTCACATTTCCTTGAATTTGTTCCGCGACCTCTCCTTGAGAATACTGCTTACTGGGGCTCTTGCCAATCAAAGCCGTTTTCAGCCAGAAGAGACCTCACCTTTTGATAGGTGCCTGCCACTATCCTGGGACACCTCGTCGGCGGAATGCTGGGATCATCGAGTGTAATGTCACGGCACCTGATTCCGCCATAAATTTCACCATACTTCCCGGCAAACCAATCAACGAGCTCCTGGATCATGCACTTCATCTTGGGATTATCCTGCTCGTCAGATGAGCCTCTTCCTGCATACAAACCCAGCAGGCAGGCCCCTCCGGTAAGAGCCCCACAAGTCTCACCCGAGAATCCGATTCCACCGGCCAGCGCGGACACGGCCTTGATAAGATCCGGATCGATTTTGCCCTGCGCCTCCAAGCCGGTGAACAGGAGGATCTCGCTGCAATGGAATCCTTGCTGCGCAAGCTCAATCATCCTCAGTTGCTCGGTAGTAAGTGAATTGACTGATGTAGCGAGGTTCGTTGGCATGATTATCCCTCCTTAATTTCTGCTCAAGCAAGAAGTCTTGTCCTAGCCCTTCTCTTTTCAGGTGCCGATGGAATTACTCCCGAACACCTCGTCCATCGGTGAGACCTGACCCTGAAAGTCCAATTTCTCTGAGCGAGCGAAGGACAGGTGCGCGGCCTGTCAACAGTTCGATCAAGGCGCTCAGAGCTACCGCGTCAACCCAGCATTCAATGTTTTTCCCTCGCCTTTCCATTTTAATGAGTCCTGCTTGCCGGAGCTCCTTTATGTGATGAGAGACAGTGGAAAGCGTTATAGTCAGTTCTTGCCCCAGTTCCCCGACGTAACGTCGAGCCATAGCTTCGGAGGTGCACTTTGTGCCCGGTGGGCAACAGGAAATCAGGCGCAAAAAGATGTCGAGGCGATTGGGATTGGACAGCGCCTTGAACATTTCAGCGAAACGGCGGACTTCTTCGATACGATGATTTGACATATTGACACTTTTACCACTCTAAATATGTTCTGTCAAGAAAGATTCGTGCACCAGCGCAAAAAAAACTGTTATGCCCATATTTATAGCTAGATACTTATTGCCGGCTTTAGATTAGTGGATGGGCATCCTGCCCGCCATCAAGAATCGACGGGCGGGACGCCCATCCTACTAGAGCAGGTGAGGATGCAAGTCCCTCTCAAATCGTTTCCCATATCGGGGGGCTTGCTTTTGAGACCCTCTGGAAAGCCTTCATTTCATGTCAATCTGGATCAATGACGTTCCAGCCGCATGTCGCCCCCGGCGAGAAGCCTTTCTGCTGGGCGAGAACATCCAGATAAACCAGCCCGAGCGAGGCAGCCTCCCGGACAATGTCGTCGCATCGATCCCGGAGATCGATACTTACCAAGTATTTCATGCACTCATAGCACAGTTCGGCCCGCTCGAATTCGCGGTCTTCCGAGAACAGCAGTTCCAGTTTGTCCTGGTCTTCAGACTCGCAGAAAGGACACTTGATGCGCATGTAGCTCCATTCATGGCCGCAGAACGAACACCTCAGCCATCTGCGCCCTTCTTTGCCTTCAAGAAAGCTTATTTCCGGCCAAGAACCGCAGATCGGACAGTATCCCTTGTGCCACTGAAGACCCTTGGGCAACGGCAAGAGAGATTCCACCCGCTTATGCGCAAATGGCTTCGAGAATTGTCCCAGGACAAAATACAGAATGCCCGGGTCCACACCGAGGTCTGATGCGGTCCTTTCAATCTCTGTGCTCGAACAGCCCACAGCAGAGACCCAGAGCATTGAATCTAGATTTCCGCTTTCAATCGCACTTCTGATTGCGATCAATTGTGACTTGATACGAGGGAATCCACGCTCCATGGCCGGCAGTAAATGTTTCGAGGCTTTTCGCAGGTCGGCAGTGGAAAGGCGAAAGGCGTCCCTGGTGAGGATGGGGACCCCTCGCGAATATTGAACAGAATCTACGGTCAAGTCATGCTCGGAGCTTATTGGAAGTTTGGCCTTCAGAGCTGCCTGCGCGGCCAAGAGCGCCTTAAACGCGTCAAATACCGTGGCAAGTTGCGGCAAACTCTCCCGCATGCCTTCTATGGCCCTTTGTACTCGCTCAGAAGCGTCTCTGCCGGACCGATCCTCGGTCATGTTTTTCTCCTGAAAATGTCTGCGGCTCCATGTCATAAAAAAGCACGAAAAGCGATGAACGCGCAAGGTTCGGGAAAAATCTTCCCAACAGCCTTAAGGTTTATCAAACGCGCAGGCAACGATGGGCCTCTCCCTTCCCGTTCCCAATCAAGGTTCGCCCTCTTGCTCAGGAGAAGTTCTCTATTAGGACTTACTCCGAGCCCTTGATCACCACGAGCAACATTTTGAATCGCTTTGCGGCTTGTAGAGAGTGGGAGACGTTTGCCGGCATGGCCACCACCTGGCCGGCTTTGACGACCATCTCTTTGTCCGCGACGGTTATTGAGGCTTCGCCGTCCAGGATCTGGACAAAGGCGTCTCCAGCCGCAGTATGAGTGCTCAAACCCTCGCCTGCATCAAAAGCAAACAGGGTAAGGCTCACGACACTATTCTGTGCGAAGGTGCGGCTCACCACACGCCCCCCTTCATAATCAACCAGTTCGACCAGGACTTGCGGCTCGGCAAACGGTATATTCTTCAAAAATTTACCCTGTTCCATTCTCGTTTCTCCTTTCTTCCCAATGGATCATTGAGGTCTAGGTCACGATGACGCTAACGAGTGAGAAGCAAGACCCCATCGGAGTTGTTAAAAGACGATGATCATTTTCTTCGTCATTGCAACTTCTTCACCGCTCGTGACTGAATGCTTGACGAAGTATGGTATCTTACTTCTGATTTAGATTCTCCAACTGACAGTTGAGATAGAAAAATTTGCGAGATTGTCATGAAACTTGAGCAGACTGAACTAAAAGCGAATTCGAAAGTAGGAAGCGGCCGCGTGCAGAAGTTTGTCTTTCCCGGCGGGAAGCTCCGCGTCACGCAGATTACTACCTTTTGTCCCGATTACATTGGGCCGGGGCCCACGCACCTCTACCTGATCGAAAGCGATGCACTCATTTTGGTGGACGCGGGCATCCCGACAAACCTGGCGAAGTGGTTCTTTTACCACTGGCGTAATCAACCCGTACCACCGGAGATTGAAGCGCTCCCACCAGATCACAGCGAACAGGAGCTATTGGGAGGGATCAAACTAGCGGGCTACTCTGTTCGGGACATCGATCTTCTTGTGATTTCCCACGGCCACCCCGATCACTTTTCAATGGGCCACTCCATTCTCGACCGGAGCACTGCGGCTGTTTCGGCTCACATTCTCGACACACCACAGATTTGCAACCCCTGGGGGTTGCTCAGTTTCTGGTATTCCAGGCGGGGTCAGACGGTGGCTATTGGAATGCCCCCGCCTGCGTCCGCAGAGGAACCGGCCGAGGGGCGGGGGGTTGAGGGTTTGGACCTGAACTCGATGGGAATGGCGCTAAAAGTGAATTCACCGATCTTCGGTAACGGCCCTGTAAATCTGGCTGGATCGCCCATCCGGGGTTTGGGGGCAAAACACCTCCCAGGCCATTCGCCTGGGAGCATCGGCCTACTCGTGGGACAAAACGGGGAAGACAAGCTGCTTCTTTGCGGAGATGTGTTGCTGAGCCCGATAACTCCCCATCCAGATGACCTCCTGGAGTACTCTGCAAACTCTCGAGGAACTGTCAAAGGTGCAAAACGTTGGTCTTACGCTGCCCGCTCATGGGGAGCCTATTCAATCGCTCAGGGAACGTGCGAATTTCTTGCAACATCACCATAAACAACGACTGAAAGTCACTTATGAGGCTTGCGGTGAGCCCCGTTCCATCTGGGATATTGCGACTATGCCTGGTTACTTCGAAACTTATGTCGATCCGAACAAGTTTAATTTCCTCGCCGGAACAGAGGCTCTGGTGCACGTAGAACTTCTCAATATGGTCGGCGGTCTGAATCGTTGCTATATTCAAGACCAGGTGCATTATTTTCAAAAATCCGGGGAACCCTTCGAGGATGTGTATTCCAGGATAGCGGCGCTTGTTGCCGATAAAAGGACGAATACGATTATGCGATATTAGTATTACGTCTCGGAAACAGCCGGACGAACAGAAATTGTGTCTGAATGGCCGCGTTATGATCTGGTAGGCGAAACGCATCGGCTGTGGGACAGACGTGAATGATATTTTTTCACGCGACTCATACAGCCTCTGTCGGCGGGCAGGATGCCCACCCCACGGATGCAATATCCTGCGCGACTCGTGGAGCCGCCACATCGGCGATTCTGAATTACTGTGAGACAAGACTATGGCAAAGCGTTCCAGGGAGTCGAAGCTGATGGAAGAGCCTTCGGAAGTATTGTGTGAGGTTTGCACAAAGAAACGGGGAATTAATCTTAAGACACTGGAAGAAGTCATCATACTGGCTGTAGAAATAGCGCGGGAGGGTCGGGAAGGTAGAAGAATCGGAACCATGTTCGTGGTCTCCGATTCGGATGAAGTCCTGAAACGTTCCCAAAACTTGATCTTGGACCCACTCTACGGCCATCCCAACAACAAGAAGCGGCTGATCGATCCGGACGTGCGAGAAACTATCAAAGAGCTGGCTCAACTGGACGGGGCTTTTGTTGTCTCGGATGGGGGCGTCGTGTTGTCGGCTTCCCGGTTTCTGGACGCGCCCT
Source organism: uncultured delta proteobacterium (assembly GCA_963789265.1). Lineage (GTDB taxonomy): Bacteria > Desulfobacterota > Desulfomonilia > Desulfomonilales > Desulfomonilaceae > CAWBBA01. The sequence goes on from CAWBKB010000004.1 coordinate 264,975, forward strand.
CGGAGGGGATAAAGATCCCATTAGGCTTCGGAGCCCGTCACATGGCTGCAGCAGCTATAACCAAAGCCACGAAAGCAGTAGGTGTTGTGGTTTCGGAAAGTTCCGTGGTGAGAGTGTTCGACGATGGTGAGCTTGTTTCTGAAATAATTCCCGAGCTTTGGCTATTCAGCAGGTTCGGTCGTCATCTGATAGAGCCCTTTTCCAGGCGAACCGCTGAAAATTTAACGGTGATCAGCAAGGCGGAGTGATTCAGGCCTATGGGACGCCAAAGAATCGCTGCTTCCAGAGAGTGGCTCCTAGTCGCTCTGGACACGTCTCATCTCCGTCGAGCATTTCCGCCTTTCTACGGCCCGCCAAACTTGGTCCAAGGACAGGAGCGGGTTTAGAGCGATGATTCTCTTGACCTCGGTCCCTGCTCAGTGTACAGAGTATAAGTTTTAGAATGACGGATCGCTGAGATCAGCGGCTGTTCTATCTCAGCAGATCATTAATACCGCGCGTCGGAGGACAAATTATGATTCCTGTATGCGAACCGGTGCTTGACGGCCGAGAGATGAAATACGTAACGGAATGCATGGAGACCAACTGGATTTCCTCAGCCGGAAAATATATCTCCTTGTTCGAAGAAAAGTTCAGCCAATATTGCGGAGTTCCCTATGGAGTGGCGTGCAGCAACTGCACCACTGCTCTTCACATGTCTCTCGTAGCCTTGGACATCGGCCCCGGCGATGAGGTCATAATTCCTGACTTTACCCTGATTGTATCTGCCAACACTGTTATCTTGGCGGGAGCGCGCTCCGTGCTGGTGGACGTAGATTCGAAAACATGGTGTATCGACGCGGCAATGATCGAGGCCAAGATAACCCCTCGGACCAAGGCCATAATGGTAGTCCACATGTACGGTCATCCTTGTGATATGGAAGCCATCATGGAGATTGCGAGACGCCACAATCTTCTGGTGATCGAGGACTGTGCACAAGCGCATGGCGCGGAAGTAAACGGAAAGAAGGCCGGCAGTTTCGGGGATGCCTCCTGCTTCAGCTTCTACGGCAACAAAATACTCACCACCGGTGAGGGTGGAATGGTGTTGTGCCGAGACGAGAAGCTTGCTGAAAGGCTACGCCTCTTGCGCAATCAAGGTTTTCAGGAGCCGCGTTTCGTGCATGATGTGGTGGCATTCAATTATCGCTTGACCAACATACAGGCCGCCATAGGAGTGGCTCAGACGGAATTGGTTGATGAAAAGGTCGCACGCAAAAGATGGATCGGCCAAGTATACAATGAACTTCTCGCGGGGAACCCGGATCTCACTCTGCCTCACGAGGAGCCGTGGGCCAAGAATGTATACTGGATGTACGGTGTGTTGTTGGAAGATAGTTTTGGAGTAACTAAAGACGATCTGATGAGGAAATTAAAGGAAAAGGGAGTGGATACTCGGTCATTTTTCTGCCCCATGAGCATGCAACCTATATTTCAGGGCTCAGATTCTCGGTTCCCCGACGTGACCGGAGCTTATCCGGTTTCTGTAGATCTATGGAATCGAGGGCTTTACCTGCCTTCAGGTCTAGGTTTAACCCGGCCGCAAATGGAAGAGGTTGTCGAGAAGTTGTTTGCGTGCCGGGCGTGAGAGGGCCGTGCTCGAATTTATGAAATGGAGCGCTCTGTTTCATAAATTTGACCGCGTATTTTCACGGTTGGGATTGCTTCGTCGTTTCACTCCTCGCAATGACATTCCCACTACCTGTCATTGCGAGCGCAGCGAAGCAATCTTCTTCCCGGGTTGTTAATGTCACCGTATTTGCGAAATGGAGTACTTAGCATTCATTCGGAGGTGTTTGAGTGGAACGAGATGCCCGGATCTCTATTGTGCTAGCCACTTACAATGAACGCGAAAATATTGTTGACACGATTCAAAGTATTTTCGATCACGTGAAAGATCCTGTGGAAGTCATTGTTGTCGATGACGATTCCGCGGACGAGACATGGCAACTAGTGGAAAATCTTCAAGATCCCCGCATTGTGGTCATCCGCCGGGTAGACACGCGCGGTTTGGCATCGGCGTTCAATCGGGGCATCATAGAATCGCGCGGTGAAATTGTCGGCTGGCTGGATGCCGACATGTGCATGCCCCCGTCGATGTTGCCGGGGATGATCGACAAATTGAATGAGTACGACATCGTAATCGGGTCGCGTTATGCCCTGGGCGGAAAGGACGACAGGGCTGCACTTCGTGTCATATCGAGCCGCTTGATCAACGGCCTGGCCGGATTGGTATTGGGATACGGAATCAAAGATTACGACAGCGGCTTCGTCGTTTTGCGAAGAACCGTGTTTAACAAGGTTTCGATTATCCCTACAGGATATGGCGCTTATTTTATGGAATTTCTGTACACCTGTCGCAAGAAGGGCTTGACGGTTTGCGAGATACCGTACGTGTTTCGTGATCGAGCGAAAGGAATATCCAAATCAGCCCCCAGCATATACAGATTCTTCAAGACGGGCATGCAATACGTCATCCGCATATTTATAGCCCGCCTGCGCAGGATTGACTGATGGAGCATGAGATACTGAATCCTTCTTTCGAACGAATCGACGATCGAGGAACATTTCGGGAGGTACTAAACGGCGGTCATTGGGAGGCTTTGATCTGCGGCCGCATGAAGCCCGACGCTGTGATGGGCAATCATTATCACAAAAGAACAGTGATTTTTTTCTGTGTTACCAGTGGCTCGGCGAAGATCGCTACAATCCATGTGGAAACCGGGGAAAGGGATGCTTTCTTATTGAAATCCGGTGAAGGCGTGATCTTGAACACTAACGAATCACACGCAATTCGATTCATTGACGAGTCGGATTTTGTCATGCTCAAGTCGCTAAGGTACGACCCTGCCGATCCCGACACCTATAAGTACCCTGTAAAGGAATGACTTTTCATTGGAATCCCACGAGTATCAAACCTTATTCGATCTGGAGCCCTCTTACTGGTGGTTCAGGGGGCTTCATCTGATGATCTTGGACACATTATCCGCGTTGGGACTTGAGGGCCAAGATCCGGTTTCTGGACGCGGGGTGCGGCACGGGACAGAACCTCATCAACATTGGCCGGCAAGTCTCTTCCCGAGCTTATGGGTTCGACGTATCGCCCGAGGCCGCTCTCTTTTGCAAGAAGAGAGAGCTTACAAATATATGCCGCGCCTCGATCAACGATATGCCGTTTGCCTCGGAGACTTTCTCGGCTGTTGTTTCCATAGACGTGTTTGAATGCGATTCAGTGCTCGAGGACAAGGCATACGGTGAAATCTGGAGAGTGCTGAAACCCGGGGGTTACCTGGTTCTGGTCGTCCCTGCGTATGAGTGGCTCATGAGCTCGGAACATCACAAGGCGGTTCACGCCTCTAGACGATATTCAAAAAGCGGGCTGGCGGCCTTGATCTCAAAACGCCCGGTGCAAGTGATTCGCATGACACACCTTTTCGCGTCGCTCTTTCCCCTTATAGCCTCTTATCGCCTGGTGCTCCGCTTAGTGGCCGGGAATTCTGATGGACCACCTCGATCTGAACTCAAGCCGATGCACCCTGCGTTCAACAGTTTGCTTTTCGGTATTGTTAAGGCCGAACGTCAGTTCCTCCGGCTGACAGATCTTCCATTCGGTAGTTCCATAATGGCTGTTGTTCGGAAAGTTGGTCGCTGATGGGCGACAAGTCGTGGCAACTTGGGGCCCCCGGCTCCCTAACCTACCGATTGTACGACGCGTTGCGGAATCAACTGAACGGCAAACTGGTAAGTTATCTCCGGGGCCGCGGAATAAACCATGGCAAGTGCAAAGTGCTGGAAGCGGGCTCGGGACCTGCCTTTGCATCCTCGATTCTTGCGCAGGACAAACGGGTGGAACTCTGTGTGGCAGTTGACCTTGACATTGAGGCACTGCATGAAGCGCGCCGCCGCGATCCAGGTTTATGTCTGGTTGTCGCAGACGTGCGCAATCTGCCCTTCAAGACCGAAACGTTCGATCTTTCCTGGAACAGCAGCACCGTCGAACATCTGCCAATCCCTTGTACTGCCGTATCCGAGATGGCACGTGTCACGCGGAAAGGCGGAAAGGTCTTCGTGGGTGTCCCGAATGTTTACGGCCCGTTGGGATTCGAACGTTGGATTCGGGAGACTTCGGTGGGCATCTGGATTGGACAGACTTTTACCGGCTCCGAGCTAAAAGAAGTGCTAATGCAGTCAGGACTCAAGCCGCAACACTCGCTCTTCTATTTCTTCCGCTTTTTTGTCGGTATGCTTGCAGAAAAATAACATGGCGTTCCCGTCGTAGCGAATGACGCGATTTCCCCGCGATTTGCGGGGATAACCGCATCCTTATATGTTATTCCACCCTGAATCGGGGTGCCGTAGGCGCTGACTCAAGGCCAGTCTGTTGTTTTTGAAAGGGGCCAAGGGCCTTCAAAGTCCACCTTTTCTAAAGTGGGATTTTGGGGTATAGGCGTTAAAACAAAGCATCCCTTGCAACCTTATGAGCCCCAGGGGGGCGCCGAGATAGTAGCCCGGCGCTTCAGAAACTGTCTCAAAAGTCGATTTTGGGCTCGCGATTCTCAACCGATTCTACTAATGAGATGTGAAAAGAGAATCGGAGAGGGAAAGGATTATGCCGCAAATCAGAGCCGACTACAAGCAGGTGTTTCTGCTTCCGCCCGCTATAGATGACTGGATAGGGCCTGATCATCCAGCGCGCTTCATAGGAGACTTTGTGGATTCCTTGGATTTGGAGGTGCTGGGTTTTCGAGTTCCGAATGGCGAAACGGGCCGTCCTCCCTATAGTACCGATCTTTTGTTGAAGGCATGGCTCTACGGCTATTTCAGCAGAATCAGGTCATCGCGCAAGCTTGAGAAGGCATGCATGGAGAACATGGGATTGATTTGGCTGACGGGTATGAATGCAGCGGATCATAATACCCTGTGGCGATTCTGGAGGGACAACAAGAAGGTTTTCAAGGGAATATTCAAACAATCGGTTCAAGTGGCAGTCAAAGCCGAGTTGATAGGTATGGCGGTTCATGCATTGGATGGAACCAAGATCCCTGTCGGATCATCTCGGGAGAAGTTCAAGAACCAAGATCAGTTGGAGCGGATGCTTGAGAATTTGGACAAGTGCGTTGCCGACGTCATGACGGAGACAGAGAGGTGCGAGCAAGAGGAGGGTGGCGAATGGCGTCTTCCCGAAGCCCTGCAGGACGAGTTGAAACGCAAGGAGCGGATACAGAAGGCCTTGCAGGAATTGGATAAGACTGACAAGAAGGTCGTCCATCCCTGCGAGCCGGATGCCCGGTACATGAAGAACCGGCGGTCTACTGAGCCCTCTTACAATGCTCAAGCGGTGGCAGACCAACAAAGCGGCATGATTGTGGCTGAGGAAGTGGTCGACGAAGGCAATGACAATGGGCAGCTTGTTCCCATGCTGGATCGAGTTCAGGAAAATTTGGGCGCAACCGCAGAGGAAACCGTGGCGGACGCAGGATACTTCGCATCGGCTCAAATCGCGTTGGCCGAAGAGAAGGAGTACGAGGTCTTGGTCGCCAAGTCGTCGGGAGAGTCCGCTGCGGAAAAAGGCGCTCAATGGGACCCTTATCACGCTTCCCAGTTCGTCTACGACCAAGAGCGAGACGTCTGTATTTGTCCGCAAGGCGCATCGCTGAACTTTCTTCAGAAGAAAGTCACAGGAAAAAACGGAAACGAGATCCGGCGGTATCGATGCCGGGACTACTTGACGTGTCCTGAACGGTGGAAGTGCAGCAAGAGCAAGAATGGCCGTCTCATAGACATTAACATCTATCGTGACGCAGTTGAGCGCCACCGCAAGAAACGGGAGGTCCCGGAAAGCAAGACGCTACTCCGAGCCCGCAAGGTGATCATTGAGCCGGTCTTTGCATGGATAAAGAGCCACTTGGACTTTAGACGGTGGACCGTGTCCGGATTATCCAATGCGAGGGCTCAATGGTCTTTGATGTGCGCCACCTTGAATCTCAAGAAGCTCTACAGCCATTGGCTGACGGGGCGTCTGGTGCTAACCGCGGCCTAAGACATCAGGACGGAGAGTGACTCATGGCTGCCTGAGGCATACTCATAGCCGGCCCCGGCTCGTCGGAGACAAGGGAGGCCAAGGTGCGAGATTAACCGCACCCTACCACCCCGAGAGTCGTCATCGTGCCACTACAACCGTTTTGAGACACTCTCTTCATTGCCGGGTAAGGGACCAATTATGTACTGGTTCTGCGTCCCATAGGGACGCTTGAAAGATTGATTTCTAGGATGACATTCGGGCGTCCCTATGGGACGCAGAGGTTCTCCATTGACTCTTTTCCCGGCGCTGAAGCACCGGTCTACTATCAAAACGTCCCTACGGGACAACCGCGTAGTGGCCAACGGATGAACGCATTTAAGCGCCTATGGGTTAAAGAGGATTTTCTCAAAATTTGGAACGCGAATAGGTAGAGACTTTCTTGCAAAGAAGTCTACGCCACACTTGCCGCCTTGAATGCAACGTCTCCTGATTCCTCCTGGACCAAGGCTTCCGCAACCAGGTTCGAAAGAAATTCCACCTTGACCCCCAATTCGTAATGCTCGTTGAGATCGGAAAGCTGACTGTAACAGTTCTCGCACGCGGTGCAAAGGATCCGGGCCCCGGTGGCCTTGACCTGGTCGGCCTTGACCTTGGCAGACTTCATCCGGAAATCTTTCTCACCGATAACCACAAGCCCGCCGCCGCCACCACAACACCAGTTCGCCTGACGATTTGGCTGCATTTCCACAAAGTCGGCGCTGAGGCTCCTCAAGATTTCCCGAGGTTGCTCGTAAATCCCTCCGTTTCGTGCGATCTGGCACGGATCGTGGTACGTGATTCTCCCGTTTGTCTTGGACTTGTCCAACTTGATGCGCCCTTCTCTCAAATAGCGAGCGATCAGCTCTACAAAAGTGATGACTTTGAACGGATGCTCACCTGTCATGTGCCTCATAACGCGATAGGCAGTGCCGCATTCGCAGATGGCCACTTCGGGAACCTCTAGGCGAACGGCTTCGTCAACGATCCGTTGGGCAATCTCTTTTGTCTTCTTGGGGTGTCCGACGAATGCGCCGAAGTTGACTGCCTCGAAGTAGCTGAGCGACCATTTTTCGCCCGCTGCGTTCATGATAGCGGCCGCGGGAATAATCGAGTGCTTTCCGGCAAGTGCCACGTAAAGCACGTTTGCTCCCTTGACGTCCAGCGGGATGGCATCCGCGCCGGCTTCACCGCGCCACTTTTCAATCACCTCGGCTTCAAGCTTGTGCACTGCCTCGCCAAAATTCGCTTTGGTGGCCTCAATATTTTCACCCTTGGCAATCGACACGTCTGCAAGCATGCTCAGCACTTTCGGTTCCATATCCGCACCAATGAGCATTAACTTTGCAATGGACTGGATGAGCTGCGTGTCAATGCCGAATGGGCAAAATGTCATACAACGACGACAGCCCGTGCAAGTGTATGCGGTCTCGTTGACCTTCTCCATCCAATAGTCGTCCAGTTCCACCGCTTCGTTGAGCCAGGGCGCTATCTTTCCCGAAAACTTGAAGTACTTTTCGTAGAGTCGGCGTATGTTCTGTGCTCGGCCCACTGCCGTGTAACGCGTCTCCGGAGACGAGGCGTAAACATGGCATGCCTCAACGCACATGCCACAGCGCGAACAATTCTCCAGATACATGCGCGCCGCTCGGTTAAGTTTACCCGAGAAGAGTTCAAGCAGTTGTCGGCGTTTTTCATGGTCCATCATTAAGCCCTCCGCAGCAGGTTCAGCGGCACTGCAAAGAAACTGTGCATTATCTTGCTGAACGGTAGAATCATGAGGAACAAGTTGGCCAGTAACACGTGCGTTCCGACGATCACATAGTGAGAACCCGAGAGCATGGTGCGGGGGTCTGCAAATGTGAACGTGACGAGGTTGCTCAGATAGGAGCCCAGGTCCTGTTTGGTGATGACAAAACCATCCGGGCTCCAGGAATTTCCCCAACTGACAACGTCACCGGTAAGGAAGATGCAAAACAGCAGGCACAAAATCAGATAGTCGGCAGGGACAGACAAGTCCCGTACTGGCGTGCGGAAGCGGCGCAATAGGAAATAGATCACGGATATGGTGAGCACTACCCCCACAGCTCCGTGGCCGATCATGTCCGGAGAATCCGGACTCGTAAGCCGCAATTGAGGTATCAGATCGAGGTGCGAGATTATGAGTAACGCGATGGCTCCATGGAAGGCCAACAGGAAAACCCAAAATACCGGCTTGTGCTTTCTGACGGAAGGCATGGTAAATGCGTCCTTTACAGCGGCCAGAAAGGGGGTCTTGCTCTCAGGGAATATTTTCAGCGTATTCGGCATCTCGGGGGCCCGTACAATGCCGATGACTTTTGCCGTGATGCCCACAATGCACCAGACAAATGCCAGATATACCATGGGCACCATGATGAGATAAAAGATTTTGTCTATCATGACTCATTCTCGTACCGGCTATTTGAGCCGCTTGACGAATATTTTGATGACGCCGTTACCTTGCTCGGATTCCAGCACTTCATGACCCGTAGTCTTGGCCCAGGCGGGAAAGTCCGAAAGTGAGCCGGGATCGGTCGTATGCACTTCAATGACCTCACCGACTCCTACAGAGTTTATTTCCTGGCTGATCTTGACAACAGGCATGGGACATGGAAGTCCTTTGACGTCCAGCACTTTCGAAACAGTGTGTTCTGACATTTTGCTACTCCCTAGATAAATAGCTGATTGCTCGATTCTTTGGCATGAGCAAGAAATGTGGCCACCCCCACGTACTCGAGGTTCGGGTAGTCGATGATCTCCTCGTGTTTGAAGCCCATCAGGTCCATGGACATCTCGCAGACCTTGATTTCCACCCCGAGTTGGGCTGCAAGTTCAAAAAGCTGATCCAGGCTGGGGGCGTTTTTCTTCTTCATGAGCCCCTTCATCATGGCCGTTCCCATTCCACCCATGTTCATTTGTGAAAGCTTCACCCTGTTGCGGCCTTTGGGCAGCATCCAGCCGAACATTTTGGACATGAAGTCCTTGCCGTTAACGTTGGCATCCGGCTTGCGAAGCGCCGCGGTGCCCCAGAACGTGAAGAATTGGACAACTTTCATCCCCATCGCGGCAGCGCCGGTGGCGATGATCATTGCTGCCAGCAATTTGTCGAGATCTCCGGAGAACACGACCATTGCGAGTTTGTTCTGCTTGCCGGCGCCGAGCTCCTCGACTTTTTTCTCCAACTCCGCTAGTTGAACCAGTGCATCTGCGCTCATTTACTGTTCCTCCATTTGTGTTACGGCAGCAGGTGCCGTTATTGATTTACCTGCCGAGGGCTGAGTCAAAGCGCCCAGCGGCGGCCACAAACATACAGGTATGTCCATATATGAATAGAATAATACCGAGACGGTTTTGGATTGTCAATCATTTTTGTCGAGAAAGGTCATGTTCACAGACTCTCTCATTGACTAAATCGGTAAGGAACCGCTAGGTAGACTGGAATCATGGTGAGCGGAGAAGAAGTCGAAAAAGCAGACAAAAAAAGTAGCCGAACTCAGGACCCAGGCGAAGGGGGAGGAAAAGGGAGAGGATGAAGATTCTGTAAGAGGTGGCGATGCCCGTGGTTCTGGGGAACCACTCCGTTCCAACCAGGGCGGCGACTTAGGTTTTGGCCGTTGTAGAGCGGCCCGTGGCCGCTCCCGCGAACGCGGGGCGTCGGGCACGGCCCGACCTACCAGTTTGTCTTATCCCGTTTGTTTCGATCCCATATCTCCTTCTTTGGGTGGTCTCTCTTGCACTGTTCCACACACTGAGAGTAGAGGCTAGGCTTGCGGATCCGATCAAAATTGAGTTGACAGTAAGTCAGGCACGATTGCAAACCCGAATCATCGGCCTCCGGCACCTGCGGCAGTCCACAGGCAAGCGCACCGAGCAGAAGAGAAAACAACAAAGTCTTTATTAACATAGCCGGTCTCCTTGAAGGGCAAAATCGGGGTCCCCAGGATCTCTCCGGAGAGATCGGCCCCGGGCCCGGGATTCAATATTTCCGAGAAGACAGCATGTCCGCATGATATGGTACCATGAGCGAATAATACTCTGATACCCATTCGCTTTCAAACAAGTGAGAATGGGCCGATAACAAACGGCACTGACCTGGGGCCATGCTGGTGCCTCTCGCGGAACGCGGGAGGCTTTGTCAGATCCGTGCTGCATTTCCTTGATTGTTCACCGTTTGATCGCGCACAGGTATGGGCCGCTCTCACTTGGCGAATCCTCCCGGGGTTTTCATGTATAAGATGCCATACCTTTTCTGGATTTCATTATCCAATACTTGAGCGTTCCCAAAGTCAATAGGCAACTGAAGATTTTCGGATACCTCGAGGAGAACCTTCTTTTTACCTTGCTTAATAGAAGATTGGATTGTGTTGTACATTTGCTCGATGTTCAGGATTTTTTCCCCGTTTATTTTCTTGACCCTCTTCAAATAGGGAGTTGCGTTCACCAATCCGTATTCCGGGAATACTTCCGAAATGATGACTATTTTTTCGTACGGACGTTTCGGAAACCTGTCCAGGTACTTGGCCCGAAACGTGTCGCCCGACTTCCCCAAGTTGTCAATGCAATTCAGGGAAAGTTCTACAAATCCTATGCCGTCGTAGATGAAATAATTCGCCCGCCTAAAGAGCTTGGAAACGAGCCTCGGCAGGTCTTTTCCGACCTTTCCGGCGATCTCCAGCGGTTTTCCGTCACGAATCACCTTTACGACGAGGGGGTCTCCGACTTTCTTGCGGTTGAGGATTTCTCTAAAAGGGACTTTCTGTCCAAGAGGCTGAAAGTAGATCTCGCCAAAATTGTCAACCGCATGTCCGTCGATCTCCACTAAAATATCATGCGCCCGGAGTCCGAATTCATAAGGACCGCCGCCCGGTACTAGATAGGTTAAGAGGATTCCGCCCTGGTTCGGGCTGAGATTGTAGTAATTCTTCAACCCGGGAAACATCTGTTGGACCTGATACCGCCAAATGGGAATCTGATCCTGCTCGTGCAGAAGGGGCATCAGCGTCTTCACAAGGTTGACGGGAATGAAGTAATTGATCCGGTCTCCAATTTGTATGCCCTGAAAGCTGATGCCAACCACCACATCATTCATCAGGACGGGCCCTCCGGAGTTGCCGCGATTTTGCTGAAGCGAAGCTTGGACCATCAGCCATTTATCCTTGGAATACGCGTACGTGTTCACCTCTATTCTACTGATTTCTCCCTGCTCCGATTTGCTGATCCGTTCCCCGCCTAACGGGTAACCCCACCCAAGAACCTTGTCCCCCACGCGAAGCTTGTCGCTGTCGCCCAGCGCTAGAGGGACAATTTTACCGTTACGCTGTTCATAGTCGGCCAGTTCATGAGATTCCATCTTTAGGACTGCAAAATCCGCGCTGTCACACATCCCAACGATTTTTACTTCATAGCGCCTTTTTTCGCGCCCGTTGGATACCTTAATACTTTGCGCCATGCTGACCGCGTGCGCGTTCGTGAGGATGAGCCCTTTCTCACCCGGAAAGTTCTTTTCATCCTTGAAAAAAAACCCGCTTGCCTTGACTTGATTGAAGTCGGGGCTTTTCCACGGCTTGTGATAGTAAGATGACTTTTTCGTAGAGAACACTCGCAGCACCTGCGTTTCGATTGACGCGATAGGTTGGGCTGCGCATAAAGCAGCAGAGGCTAAGAAGATTGGGACAAGCCAAAAAACCATCAAACGATGCTTCATACTGACAAACTCCTCCGGCAATAGTGCCATCCGGTCTTAAATTCGAGCAAATAGGAGCAAAAACACCATGTAACCCGTACCATTACCATGTGGTTTTGGCAATACTACGTGTTTGTGCTCTGAGGGCCGGCTGAAACATTGTTCCGGATCAAGTCGCAACGGACTTTTCAGGATTGTATCTCAGTTGCACCTAACGGCCGTGCGACATTTCTCGGTTAAGCGGTGCGGATGCTGTTAGCATCTACATTGACGCATGTCCGGTCAATGTTTACCTTATTGCCAGAGAGAAAATGTTGTGAGGTGAAAAACAATGTTCATGATGTACGAAACGCTGGTTCTGGCCTTTATTGCGCTAATTACTCCTCTTTTCGGAAAACTGGCCGGCTATGAATTGCGGCGAAAGCCATTTGAACTCGTCGCGGTTTCGGGCCTGTTCTTCTTGCTCACCGTGGCCTTTGGGATTCTGCCGCTTCAGGGAACTTTCCTGACGTCGATCTGGACTTTCTTGGGCATAATTTCGTACTTCGTCGGTTGGTTTGCCTTGCTCGTCGGGGCAATATGGGAATTGATAGGCGTGCTGAGCATCCCGGAAGCAAGAGAACATGCCTAACGATATCGAGTCCGCACTTGTGTGAGTTGGGCTTCCCACAAATCTTCTCGTAAATGTAAGCAACTACTCTCTTATCTGCATAAGGTGGAGAGTAGTTTTTTTCTCAGCATCCCACTACAGGAACCGTCCTTGGCGAGGTAACCGTTCACTTGGCGATGGGAAATTGTCATTGCGAGGAGTGAAGCGACGAAGCAATCTCGGTTCTAGACGCTCTCCAGAAATTAGATTGCTTCGCTTCGCTCGCAATGACACCGGTTGGAACAGATCGGTGCCCCCGGATAACCGAAAGGATACTTGGCGAGATGTCTATGTTTTGAGTTTTTCCGCGAGGCATGTTAACATCATATTACTTTATTGAAGGGGCCCTTTGACCCTCCGGAGAATTGATGTTAACCGCGCAGGGCGGAACTGTGCATGCTTTTTCAGTAGTGCGAATTGGCTGATTTGGAGGCAATTGCTCATGGGTGTGGGGGTGCTTGGCAATCTATCGAATGATAAAAAATGTCTCTGCGAGGATTTGGGGGTAATCGGCGTTTCCGAGGCTGAGCGGCTTATGTCCGCATGGCAAGCCCTCCATGTTTCCGGAAATGTTCCGGATATATTGCTGTTCCTTGCGCACCCGAAGACAGTAGCGGTGGGGCTACGAGACAGGCGCGTGCACTGGCCGAAGGACCTCCTGGTAAGCACGAAACGGCTCGAAGATGAGGGGATTGCCCTAGCCCGCTCTCTGCGTGGGGGGGGCATCACGTATCATTGGCCCGGCCAGAGAGTCTGCTATCCGGTGCTAGCTCTGCATCCCGATGAGAGAGACGTGCCACTGTATATGCAAAAGCTCGAGCAGGTCTGCATCGAAGCATTGCGTTGTTTCGATGTGGAGGCCAAACGTCGTCGGGAAAGCCCTGCGCATGTGGGATTGTGGCTGGACGGAAGAAAACTTGTTTCTATGGGGGTTCGCGTAAGTAGCTGGGTGACGAGCTTCGGCTTTGCGTTGAACCTCGAAGGCGATCACCGCCCAGCTAACTATATAAGACCCTGTGGCCTTGAGGGAGTGAGGCTGACTACCCTCGAAGAAGTGCATGGGAAGGCTCCACCTCGTTCATGGGTCATTGAAGCATTGACCAGAAGCTTCGTAAAGGTGTTCGGCCGGACCGTAGAACGAATTCCGGTCGGTTGTGTGAACGGGATCTGTTCCTCCGCGGAACGGACCCACGACTCCGTGACAGGATGAGGCACATGGCAGAAAAAACCCTAATTCAGGTAATGGATCCTGCAGGTCGTGTGGATGAGTCCGCGATCAAGGAGATTTCCGAGTCAGAAATCAACAACATGTATCGGCTCATGGTTTTCACGCGCCTGTGGAATTCTAAGGCACTGAGCCTTCAACGCCAGGGGCGGCTCGGAACACTTGCTTCTGTGCGAGGCCAAGAAGCATCTAATGTGGGCATGGGCTTGGCGCTGGGACCGAAAGACTGGTTTTGTCCTGCATTCCGTGAATACGGCGCATTCTTTGCCAAAGGAGCGGATCCGGTGACGATGTTCCAGCACTGGGGCGGTGACGACCGGGGAGCCAAGCCGCCTGAGGACTCTAGGGTCTTGCCGGTCTGCATCACTGTGGGATCCCATCTTTGCCACGCTGCCGGGATAGCCTGGGGGGCCAAAATTCGCGGGGAACGAATTGCCGTGCTGTCCAGTTCGGGGGACGGCTCAACCTCTCAGGGAGATTTCCACGAAAGCCTGAACTTCGCGGGCGTGTTCAAGCTTCCGGTTGTATTCGCAATTCAAAACAATCATTGGGCTATATCCGTTCCCGTGGAACACCAGACCGCGACTGAAACCCTGTCTGAAAAGGCGTGCGCTTACAACATAGAGGGAGCACGGGTTGACGGTAACGACGTTTTCGCAGTGTACTTGACCTTGAAACGCATGCTGGACAAGGCGAGGTCGGATTTTCAACCATCACTGGTGGAGTTGGTCACATACAGGGTGGATGATCATACCACTTCGGATGACGCCAGCAGATACCGCAAAGAAGAAATTCTGGCGCCGTGGCGTGAAAAAGACCCTATCGACAGGATGCGCAAATACTTGATGGCCGAGAGAGGGTGGGACGACAAAAAAGAAGAGCAATTGGTAACTGAATGCACAGACGAGATAGAGCAGGCTGTTCGCGATTTTGAAGCCTTAGAGCCGGCCCATCCAACCCATATATTTGATTATGAGTACGCAGAAATGCCCTGGCATCTACGAGAGCAGAAAGAAGAAATGCTTGAACATCTGGGCGAGTCCAAGAGGTGAATCATGGCGCGTTTATCAATGGTTGAAGCCATCAACCGCACGTTGCACGAGCTTATGCAAAAGGACGAGAGAATTGTCGTGATGGGCGAGGACGTGGCGGTGGATGGGGGCGTTTTCAGAGCCACAGTAGGGCTCCTTGACAAGTTCGGCTCTGCGCGGGTTATCGACACACCCCTGGCAGAGAGCAGCATAGTCGGCACGGCAATAGGAATGGCAATTTATGGGATGCGCCCAGTTGCCGAGATCCAATTTGAGGGATTCATGTTCAAGGGCTACGACCAGGTTTACAGCCATGCCGCCAGAATGCGCAAACGCTCTCAAGGGCTTTACGAGGTCCCGCTGGTCATTCGAGCCCCTTATGGCGCGGGGGTCAGGGCACTTGAGCATCACTCCGACGCTCCGGAGGTTTCTTTTTGCGCATCTTCCCGGTATGAAAGTGGTCATACCATCCACGCCGTCGGACGCCAAAGGACTTCTGACTTCTGCCATTGAAGATCCGGACCCGGTCATCTTTCTTGAGCCCAAACGCCTTTACCGGCTCTTCAAAGAAGAAGTTCCCGACGGGGATCATCGTGTTCCGATCGGAGACGCTCGAATAGTTCGGGAAGGTAAAGACATATCTGTCATCACGTATGGCGGGATGGTGTCGGTCTGTGAAAGGGCAGCTCAACATGTAGAAAAGGAAGGAGTTGACGCGGAAGTGGTCGATCTGCGGACGGTCTGGCCGTTTGACATCGATGCGATTACGTCTTCAGTGAAGAAAACCGGCCGCCTGGTTATCGTCCATGAGGCTCCGCGCTCGTTTGGGGTTGGGGCGGAAATATCCGCGGAGGTGGGAGAGCGCTGTCTGCTTTCCCTGTTGGCGCCGATAAAACGTGTCACCGGATACGATGTAATACCACCATTGTCCAAGCTTGAAGAGTATAACTATCCTGACTCCGAACGAGTTGTAAGGGCCATCCACGACACCATGGAATTTGAGTAATTATTACGGTTCAGGGAGGATCTTGCTCATGAGAGAAGTATTCAGGCTTCCCGACGTAGGGGAGGGAATTGCTGAAGCGGAAATCGTCGAGTACCTGGTTAAGGTCGGCGACAATGTCAAGGCAGATCAGCCTGTTGTTCGCATAGAAACGGATAAGGCAGTGGTGGAACTCCCCGCTCCTGTGACAGGGAAGGTGGTGGAAATCCCCAACGAGCCGGGGAGCACCATTCGGGTGGGAGATCCGTTGCTGATAATCGAGACCGAAGCTGAAGCCAAGAAAGGGAAAGCCGAAGCCGGGGAGCGCCCTAAGCCTGCCCCCAAGGAGGAAAAGGAGGAAGCTGAACGGAAGCCGGAGCCCAAGCGGGAAAAGGCCAAGGCTGAGGAGCGGGAGGAGGAGCCGCCGAAAGAGGCACCTGAAGCCCCAAGGGTCCTGGCGACCCCGCACACTCGGCGCCTTGCACGGGAACTTAAAGTCGATATAAGCACCGTGAAAGGTTCAGGCTCGCACCGACGCATAACAGACGATGATGTGCGAAAGGCCGCTGAAAAGGCCCCATCTCCACGGCCCAAGGGACCCACCGCCGCGGCAATTCAGGCTCCTGCAACCGCGGGGTTTGATTTCGAAAAGTACGGTCCCACCAGACGTGTCCCGCTAAAAGGCGTGCGCAAGCGTATTGCTGAAGTCATGGTGCGGTCCGTATCGACTGTTCCGCATGTTACGCATTTTGATGAAGCCGACGTGACCGAACTCCTCGAGGTGGTGGACCACGAGCGGACCCTGGCCGAACGCCGCGGCATCAAGCTTACGATCCTTTCCTTTTTGGCCAAGGCGTGCACCGCAGCGCTAAAGGAGCACCCGGCGGTCAATTGTTCGCTCGATGAGGAGACGGGTGAGTTAGTTTACAAGGACTACTATCATATTGGTTTTGCCACGGATACCGAAGCGGGTCTGATGGTCCCGGTGGTGCGCGACGTGGACAAGAAGTCGATCCTGCAAATTGCTGAAGATTTACAAGAATTGAGCCGAAATGCACGAGACAGAACCATAGATTTGGAGAGTTTGCGGGGAGGTGACTTTCACTATCACCAATGTCGGCGCCATCGGCGGTAACTGGGCAACGCCAATCATACTGCACCCGCAGGTCGCGATATTGTGCTCACTGCGAGCCGCGCCCAAGCCTGTGGTACGTGACGGGCAAGTGGTGATCCGTACCATGATGCCACTGACGCTTTCATTCGATCATCGCGTCCTGGATGGGGCTACTGCCGGTCGCTTTGTCAATTTTGTCATCGACCTGCTGGAAGATCCCCTGCGCATGCTGGTGGACGTAGCTTGATGGTATCATGAGTGAAACTTGAGCTTTCAGACGGAATTGTTACATTTTTGAGGAGGAACTATCATGGTCGTAGGTGATTTCGCCCAGGGCACACAGGTTGCCGTGATCGGCAGCGGTGTGGGAGGATATGTTGCGGCTATTCGGGCCGCCCAGTTGGGCCTGGAGGTCACTCTGGTCGAAAAGGGAATCCTGGGTGGGGTTTGCCTCAATGTGGGCTGCATTCCTTCCAAAGCGTTGATATATGTGGCCGATCTGAAGGATCGCATCGAACATGCCGATAAGATCGGCTTGATCACCACTACAGTCAAGGTGGACATTCCAAAGCTGGTGCAATGGAAGGATCAAGTCGTCAAGAAACTCCGCAAGGGGGTAGAGACCCTTCTCTCCCACCATAAAGTCGAAGTAGTCGCAGGCACGGCGCATCTCACAGGAGATCGGTCTTTCACAGTGGAAGGGCCTGACGGTGTGCACCGCTTCGAGTTCCAACATGCCATTCTGGCCACAGGCTCATCGCCCGCGCAGCTTCCCGGCATCCCTTATGACGGCAAGATCGTCATTGATTCAACGGATGCCCTGAAGCCGCAGAATATACCTGGTCGGCTCATCGTGGTTGGGGCCGGCTCAGTAGGGCTGGAAATGGGAATGCTGTATGCGAAGTTGGGCAGTGAAGTAACGATGCTGGATAGTGCCGACAAGCTGCTTCCCACACTGGATCCCCAAATTGCCAGGGTCATCGAGCGGGCGCTCAATAGGCTCAATGTGAAGCTGATATTGGGAGCGAAGGTGAAGGAGTTGAAGAAAGTAGATTCCGGCGCTGAATTGCACTACATCACCCCAAAAGGGGAAGAATCCTCGGAGGCGGATCAGATCCTCGTTGGAATCGGCCGACGCCCCAACACAAGCGACCTGGGAATAGAGAAAGCGGGAATTAAGCTTGATTCAAGAGGATTCGTCGTAGTAAACGAGCGCATGGAGACGTCAGTCCCCGGTATATTCGCAATCGGGGACATGGTAGCCGGACAAATGTTGGCCCACAAAGCCATGTACCAGGGAAAGGTGGCGGCGGAGGTAATAGCCGGGCAGCCCGCGGCATTTGAAGGAGTGGAGGTACCTGGAGTAATCTTCAGCGACCCGGAGATTGCCACCGTAGGCTTGACGGAACAGGAAGCCGAGGCCAGGAATATCAAGGTAAAGACAGGAGTCTTCCCTTTTAGGGCATCCGGCAGAGCGATGACGATGGGGGAAGAAAGCTACGGGTTCAGCAAAGTAGTGTCCGATGCGGAAACCGGCACAGTGCTGGGGGTACATATTGTAGGTCCGCATGCCTCGGATCTCATCTCGGAGGGGTGCCTGGCGGTCGCGTCCGTGTCCCACGTGGACGATCTAACACTGACTATTCATCCTCACCCTACGCTCCCCGAAAGCATAGAAGAAGCCGCAGAGCAAGTAGAACACCGGGCGATCCACATCTTTAACCCATAGGGGAAGGGGTGGCATGGCAGGAGGAAAGTTTCATGAAAAAGTCAGTCTGTGTGCCCATCACACTAGTCCTTTTCTTGTGTTGCGCCGCCTCGGTTCGGGTTTATGGGGCCGCATTGGACGAAGAGCTCTTGGACGCGGTGAGGGCTGGGGATGCCAATAAAGTCGAGGAACTCCTGTCAAAGGGAGCCAATGTGAACGTCAAGGACGAGGACGGCTTCACACCGTTAATGGAGGCTTCGGTTGAAGGGAACACGGAGGTCGTCAAACTGCTCCTCGCAAAAGGGGCGGATGTCAATGCCAAGAATGAAGACGGCGACACGGCTCTTATTGCAGCCGCTTTCGCGGGACACACTCAGCTTATGAAGGTGTTGCTGGACAAAGGGGCGGATGTCAATGCAACCAACAAAGACGGCGTGTCGGCCCTGTTCGGTGCAGCTTTCGAAGGGCGGCCCGAGGTTGTGAAACTTCTGTTGGACAAGGGAGCGGATGTCAATGCTCAGGAGAGTAGGAACGGCGCTACACCCTTGATCGTAGCGGCTTTCGAAGGACATAGAGAGGTGATCGAACAACTTCTTGCTAAAGGCGCGAATGTCAACGCAAAGGACAATGATGGAAACACCTCTTTGAGTATGGCCACGACCAGAAGCAATACAGCCATTGCGGAATTGTTGAAAGCTCGTGGAGCCAAGTGAAGCCGACATAAACGATTATCGTGGAGAGCACAGGTACTCTAAATTCGGTCTAGTATTCTCGTACCATTGCCGTCATTCCCCAGTACGCGGTTCCTCGCAACGTGGGACGGTTCTGGTCCCCGGATCGGTGTCCGGGGTGACGGCGTCAGATAAGATTGCAAGCACGCGCAACATCGCCCGAAATAGGACACAGTATTTAGGAAATCGGGTATAAGTACTTTGATTAATAAGTTCGGTCGCGCATTTTGATTGTGGGGATTGCTTTTTCGCGGGCCGCGGTACTTCCTACATGCCATGAGCAACCTAACAGAGCAATATCCCATTCGGCGCCATGTTCCTAACAGCACCGAACTTGTTGATCAGAGTACTGGGTCTTTACATCACGTAAATAAATTTGACACTCCCCTAGTCTGAACAGGACACCGAGCGTATGCCCGCAAGGGCTTTTGACGCTTCCGGTCGAGTTGGTTCTTATAACCATGCATCCCACAAGTTGGCACGCGGTTTGCTTGACTTGAGCAATGCCGCCTGATTCGAGATGACATGTCGGCCTCCGATACGTCCCGGAAGGGCCGGCGGGAGAACCAGATGAGGAACAATGTGCGCCGGAGGCTCCTCAGAAAGATAGAAGAATTGAATAAACGCCTTCTTGCGCTGGGAGCACAAGTGGAAGAGAGCGTCTATCTTGCTGTGAAGGCGATCGATCGCAGAGACGCGGAACTGGCCGCGAGGGTCATTGACGGTGACTTTGATATAGACCGCAAAGAAGTTGACCTGGAAGAGGAATGCCTCGAAATTCTTGCCCTACATCAGCCCGTAGCTATCGACTTGAGACACATTATGGCAGTGCTCAAAATAAACAAAGATCTTGAAAGAGCGGGGGACCTGGCGGTCAACATAGCGGAAACCGCGATTAATCTCAGCAGCAGGCCGACCATGTGTGTGCCCGAAGACTACTTTGTGATGGCGCAACAGACTCAGAGCATGCTGAAGAAAAGCCTCGACGCATTCGTCAATCTATCCGCGGACACTGCATACGAAGTGCTGGCGCAGGATGACGAAGTGGATCGTAAGAAACATACTTTGCACAAGCAATTTGAAGAAAGATTGTTGGAAGAGCCGGATTTGATTCAGCCGTTAATTCATTTATTCCTGGTTTCCAGGCATCTGGAGCGCATAGCGGATTTGGCGACCAATATTGCGGAAGAGGTCATTTACATGGTGACCGGGGAAATCGTACGACATGGGGTAGACCAAGGTTATTGGGCTCATGGGAGTTTCCGGTGAATCCGTGTACCTGCCCTTATATTTGGGCTGCCGGGACTCGGCTCTTGCCCTCCTCTATTCGAGAGGGCGGACCCAAAGGGGATCTCCATCTCAGGGGACTCCTGGCCCAAGCGTCTTCGTCACCTGTCAAAGGGTCGCGGGTTGAGTTAACTTGCCTTGCGCTTGCTTGTGACGAGTTTTCCGGAGGATCTGGTTTTGCGGTACGCAGGTTTTTTGGGCGCCCTGCACCTGTTTTTACCGACTGCATATTTCCTTGAGGTCTTTTTTTTGTGGCTTGAGAGCCTCTTTGATTTGGTGAGTTTGTGGCGGGTGGATTTTACTCTTGAAAACTTTTTCTTGGCGCTAGGCTTGTTTTCCGTTGAGGTTTTTTTATCGTGGGCTCTAAGAAGTTTGACTAGACTATCGGTCGGAGTGAATTTGTGGCACCTGAGCCTGTGAGAAGGTTTAGTCTTCACTTGAGGTTGTCGGGCGAACGAGCCTTCGGCAATAAACGCGACAAATCCCAAAGCCAAAAATGTCCCCAATAACAGTATCCTTGGCATTACACTATGCTCCACAGTTATACGATTTAGCCAACATTACCGAATTTAATATGATTTGTCAATATAAGGATAATATTAACATCATCATCCGGTTATCTCGGAAAGTCGAGGCAATGACAAGGCTATGGCCAAGATAATGACCGCAATAACGGAAATGATTACGAGAATGTCCGGAAGAACCGAAAAAACGGCCTCTCCTCTGTTTATGTGTCTTCTTATCCTTAGAAACCGAACACCCGACATAAGCATAGCCAAACCGGCCAGGAAGAATGAGAAGAGACTGAGATAGATGGCGTGAGGAGATGCCTTCAGATGCGACGTTTGGCCGCCGAGTTGGCCGAGTTGTAGGAGGTGTTTCAGGAAAATGTCGAAGCGTTCAATGACAAAACCAAAAGCGAGAAGCGCAATGCTGGTGCGAGACCATGCCAGAAAAGTGCGTTCATTGGCCATGTGGCTCCGTTGCCACGCGAGAAATATCCGATCATCGCTCATTACGTCTGGGGGTCTTGGCTGTCTGATACGGATTCCGCTGTCGTCGTCAGGCTCCTTGTTCATTGTACCAATTCCTCCGGCAAGTGAGGTAGCATTTCATCCCGGGTATCTAAGGTCTTAATTGCAGCGTTTGTCTTTGATGTCAACCGGTATCGTGTCGTCCGGACGGAGAGCCGCTGGTTGTTTGCCGAATCGCCGTCATGTGATTTTCGGTCATGAAGCAGTGACAAACGCTCCCCTTCCATCACGACAAATCCTTCGAGGAATTGAATGAGTCTGAAGAATTCCCTTAAAACAACCCTAACCGGTCTTCTAGAAATGCCGGAAGAGGGGACCTCTCCGGACCGGTACAGGATTCTCCGACGAAACATCGTAGCACTAATGCTTCTCATAACTATCATTCCACTTCTTTTGATGGCGTTCATCAATTATCATCAGTATCAGTCGGCCTTAGAGACCGAAATTGTGACACCGTTCCGAGTGCTGGTCAACAAGACCAAACACTCCTTTGAGCTTTTTTGGGCGGGGCGTGTATCAACAGTGAGCTTTATCGCGTCCGCGTATTCCTATGACGATCTAGCTGATGAAAAAAGCCTGAATCGCATTTTCCGGGTATTGAAACAGGAGTTCAAAGGGTTTGTCGATCTGGGCCTCATTGACGTCAATGGCCTACAGGTAAGTTACGTAGGTCCATACGAGCTCAAAGCCAAGAATTACGCGGAGCAGGACTGGTTCCATAAAGTGAAAGTGAAAAGGGTTTACGTAAGCGATGTATTCATGGGGTATCGGAGGTTCCCTCACATGGTTGTCGCAGTCCAGCACGTCACGGATAGCGGCAAGAGTTGGATTGTGCGCGCCACTATCGACACTGCAGAATTCGACGATCTGATTACTTCCATAGGCCTGGATCCTCAAAGTGATGCGTTTGTGACCAACCGAAACGGGGTCTTTCAGACGACATCAAAGTTTTACGGCAAGGTATTGGAGAATTGCCCTCTGCCAGTTCCTCCGCTCAGCTACGAACCCAACATAATCGAACAGAAAGACCCGATGGGGCGGAATGTTCTCCTGGCCTACGCATATCTTAATTCGTGGGATTTTGTTCTTATGGTCGTAAAGCCTAGAGCTGAGGTGCTCAAAGTTTGGTACACCCTGAAGGGTGACCTTGTATTGGTCTTTGTAGGAAGCGTTCTGGTCATTTTCGTCGTTGTTTTCGGGCTTACCAGAGTGCTGGTCGATCGACTGAGAGAAAGTGATGAGAAGAGGGAACTTGCTTTCCGCAGCATCGAACACAGTCAAAAACTCTCTTCGATAGGAAGACTTGCTGCGGGAGTGGCTCATGAGGTCAACAATCCTCTGGCGGTCATCAACGAAAAAGCCGGTCTCATGAAAGACCTGGTTGAATACACCGGCAACTTTGCCGATAAAGAAAAGTTTCTCGCCTTGACCGGATCGATCATTCAGTCAGTCGAGCGGTGCCGAACCATAACACATCGGCTCTTGGGATTCGCCCGCAGGATGGAAGTGGAAATCGAGATCCTGGACATCAACGACGTAGTCAGAGAGGTCACGGGCTTTCTCGAGAAGGAAGCTTTCCACAGGAATATTAAATTGGGACTGCATCTGGCATCCGATCTACCGCGCATAGCTTCGGACCGAGGGCAACTTCAGCAAGTGTTTCTGAACCTCGTCAATAACGCCTTTGCGGCGGTAGAAGATGGCGGTACAGTATCCGTGACCACCTGGGAAAAAGACATGGACACAGTGGCGGTCAGTTGTCAGGATAATGGCCATGGCATGTCGGAGGAGACGCTCAAACACATATTTGAGCCCTTCTTTACCACTAAGAAAGTACATGGGACAGGCTTGGGTCTATCCATTACCTATGGAATCGTCAAGCGGCTCGGCGGTGACATCGAGGTCCGAAGCAAGGAAGGAGAAGGAACGAGCTTCGCGGTTTATCTGCCCCAAAAATCAAAATCAGAGTCGGGAAAATAGCATGCAGGAGTGCAAAGTTCTCATAGCGGATGACGAGAAGGGATTTTGTATCTACTCCTGCGGCAAGACTTCGATTGAGGGGTATTCATGCAGACGACGCCAGCGGGGAGCGACTCCGGCTCAAATAGAACGGGTAGGAAAACACCGTCAAAATGGCATAGTCAAATGGGTCTCAGGGTGCTAAATTGGCGCGGCCAGTGGCGAGACTTCCCCATTTCGGTAATCGGAAATCAGGAAAACAATATGGAAGAATTGAAAGTACTTCTGGTTGACGATGAGGTGGAATTCGTCTCCACTCTTGCAGAGAGATTGAGTTTGCGCGGCATTCAGGCTCGGACGGCCAATGATGGAGATGAAGCATTTCGGCAAATTGTTTTCGACCCACCGCACGTCGTAGTCTTGGATGTGGTGATGCCAGGCATGGGAGGGCTTGAGATGTTGCAGCGCATCAAGGCGCGTTACCCTGCGATGCCGGTGATTCTGGTGACTGGCATAGGAACAACTCGGGACGGGATAGCCGGAATGCGACTGGGCGCCTTTGATTATCTCATGAAACCGTTACAGATCGACGATTTAATTAAGAGAATCGGAGAGGCCGTGAAGAAAAGCTCAGGGGGTGTCGAGTGATGGCCTCAGATCTGGATCAAGCCGTTTTTATGGGAAGAATCACCGCCGGCTTTACTCATGACCTTAAGAATGTCCTGGCGATCGTAAAAGAATCTGCCGGTCTTATGCAGGATCTCCTGGCGCTTTCGAGCAACGAGCCCTTTTCGCTCCGAGACAAGTTTTCTCAGGCGCTCGCCAGGATCGATCATCAGTCAAGTCGCGGGGCTGATTTGGTCGAGGGTCTCAATAAATTTGCCCATCTCCCGGACCAGACTATGGCTAGCCTCGACCTTAACGAAGTCGCAGGCCAGGCAGTGCTACTGTCACAGCGGTTTGCCCGCTTGCAAGGAATTTCTCTGAGTGTCCGATCTCAAGCCAGGCCGGTGATTATCATCACTGATCCGTTAAAAATCGAGATGCTGCTGTTTGAGTGCATCCACGCGCTCCTCAACGTTGTAGGGGCAGGGGCTACTATTTCGCTTCGCCCGTTTCAACGGGAAGAGGCTGAGGTGTCAGTAGAGCTGTCTTCCAGTGGGAACAACGGCACTTGGAAGGCTGGGGCGTTCGATTTGGCTTCTTTGCCGGAATGGACTGTGCTGCAAAAGAGTGCCCGTAATCTCAAAGGAAGGATAGAGCCCGGCCTGCCTCCTGTCTGGTTCAACCTCACGTTGGCTGGAGCAGCATGACTGCGACCGTCGGCATCATGAGACGTGGCGTCTCCAAGGTGCTGGCCTCCCAAAAGGAATGTTTTCCAAACCGGATTTCCACGACAACCCATAACGGTGCCCCATACATGGAGGGAAAGATGCGGGAATTTAGGGTGCTCATGATTGATGACGAAGAAGACTTCGTCAAAACCCTCGCCGAGCGGATGCTAATGCGTGACCTTGATTCTGAGGTGGCCCTCAGCGGAGAGGCAGCCCTCCAGGCCGTTGAACAGCAAGCGCCGGATGTGATGGTATTAGACCTTAAAATGCCGGGTATCGACGGCATGGAAGTGTTACGAAGGGTGAGAAGAGCGTATCCGCAGGTGCAGGTAGTTATCCTGACCGGGCACGGTTCCGGAAAAGATGAGAGGGAAGCCCGGCGTTTGGGAGCCTTTGCATACCTACAAAAACCGGTGGACATGGAAAAGCTAACGGTCACCCTGAAGAACGCCTACAAGGAAAAAATGGAGGATGCGATGATGGCAGCCACTTTTGCAGAGACAGGAGAGCTGCAGAGGGCCCGGCAAATCGTGGATGAGGAGCAGAAAGTCAAGTAGACCTCCGGAGCTGTGCGGATGAGTGTAGAAGTGTTGCTGGTTGATGATGAACAACAGTTCGTAGAAGTCCTGGCTGAACGTTTGGAAGCTCGAGGATTCAGTGTACGGACGGCTGTGAGTGGGGATGAGGGGCTTGTCAAGCTTCGGGAGCAAGAAGCGGATGTAGTAATCCTTGATATGCAAATGCCGGGACGAGACGGCGTTGACAGCCTCCGTGAAATTAAGCGGATCAGCCCTCTGATCGAAGTGATCATGCTCACAGGCCACGCGACGATTGATAGTGGAATTCAGGGGTTAAAGCTGGGGGCGTATGACTACCTTATGAAACCCGCGGAAACGGAAGATCTTGTCCCAAAGATCCTGAGAGCGTATGCGCGCAAATCGGAGCAGGAAGAGCGCATTCGCCGGGCAGAGATAGACAAGACTATCGCCTAAGGTGGGTGGTAGATCTCTTTGAATAGCGTGAAGATCCTGGAATCGGGTTCGAAAGATTAGGACGAATGACAATCTAACCCGATGGAGGGGAGAATGTTACGCTTCCCCGTAAACTTTAGTACCTGATTATCCTCCATAATTTGTATTCGAATCTGTGGGGCAACCGTTGTATGGCCTGGCGAGGGCTCAAGCATCTACCGAAAGCCAATGCATGGAAGGGGCATTCTTGTTGGCCTGACGCCTTTGTGGTGTGCGAGGCTTTGCCTCTGTTGATTGAACGTGGGTCGGCCCGACGAGTTTTCACAGAATTGGCCGCCGGCCGCGATTTTTCAAAGCAACGAACAGGAGTTGGAAATGTCGAAACTTGCTAAACTGAGTTTAGTTACTTTAGTCTGCTTAGTGCTGACACCGGTTACGGTGGTCTCTGTCATGGCTGCAACAGCTTCCGCTGCACCTGTAGAGGGTGGTGAGAGCTACCCGTGGTGGATCTGGCCGCTGCTTCTGCTGGTGGTGACATTCGTTATGGGGGTGGCGGCGGTTCTGGGCGGCGTTGGAGGCGGGGTCTTGTTCGTGCCCATTATCAGCGGGTTCTTCCCCTTTCATCTCGATTTCGTCAGAGGGGCCGGTCTGCTCGTCGCTCTTTCGGGTGCCCTCGCAGCCGGACCCGGCTTGCTCAAATTAAATCTAGCCAGTTTGCGGCTTGCTATGCCTGTAGCATTGATAGCTTCGGCCTTTTCAATAATAGGAGCAATGATCGGTTTGGCCTTGCCCACCAAAATCGTCCAGATAGCTTTGGGCGCCACAATATTAGGAATCTGCATTCTGATGTTGACGGCAAGAAAATCTGATGTGCCGAACGTTCCTCAAGCGGACCGAATCTCTTCTGCCTTGCGAATTTACGGAGTTTATCAGGAGGCTAGCACCGGCCAGATCATAGACTGGAAAATACATCGCACCCCGCAGGGGCTAATACTATTCATTGCTATCGGGATAATGGCGGGCATGTTCGGGTTGGGGGCCGGCTGGGCCAATGTTCCCGTGCTGAATCTGCTGATGGGAGCGCCTCTGAAAATCAGCGTGGGCACAAGTAAATTTCTATTGTCAATAACCGATACCTCTGCGGCCTGGATCTACCTGAACAATGGTTGCGTAATCCCAATGATCGTAGTTCCTTCGCTAATCGGGATCATGTTGGGGTCTTTCGTAGGGGTCAGGCTCCTGAGAGTTGCAAAGCCGGGGGTCGTGCGGTGGATGGTTATCGGGATACTGGCCTTGGCAGGCATGAAAGCCCTGACCAAAGGGCTGGGGCTCTAAAGTCAGTCATGACAGACAATACCGACGCGTCGGAATTGTGCGGAATAGGAGAGGTAAGATAATGTCTAACAACTCTCAGAAATCGCTACAAGCGACACAAGAACAGATAATCTATGCGAATCTGCTCGAAAAAGGTATGTTTTTGGGACTGCTGATCTTGTTAATCACGTATTTGCTCTATGTACTTGGGATACTGAAGCCCTATGTGCCTATCAATGAAATCCCCAAATGTTGGGGTGCCGGTGTCCACAATTATCTGCACCATTGCCATATACAGACCGGCTGGACATGGCTCGGAATGGTCCGTTACGGGGATTTCATAAATTTCATAGGGATTGCCCTGCTCGCAGGAGTGACCATCGTTTGTTTTTTGGCAATTGTGCCGGTGTTATGGAAGAACGGCGACAAGTGGTACGCATGCTTCGCGTTGCTGGAAGTGCTTATCCTGGGCTTGGCTGCCAGCGGCATCCTTAGCGTAGGTGGACATTGACAAGTCCCGAATGACAACCGGCGGTCCGCGGGTCGCGGCACGGTGGCCGACACTGACGGTCAAGGCGGGGCCTGCTGATTAAAGAGACTACCTCCGACTACAAACGTCTTGTTCCTTCGGCCAACTCCATCAGACCCTCGCGGTCCACGATTAAGATGTGCGGCCCATCGTACTCAATCAAGCCTTGTTTTACCATTCTGGTAAGGATGCGGGACAACGTTTCGGGTATTGTGCCCAACATGCCCGCCAGTTGTCCTTTGGGTACGTCCAATTCCAGACTGTTCGCCCCTGCTTTTCGTTCGCTTAAGTAAAGAAGGTGAGCTGCCAGGCGGCCGGGAACTTCTTTCAGGGAAAGATTGTCGACTAGTTCCGTAAAACGGCGCAAGCGGCGCGAAAGCACGGCGAGCATATTTAGTGACAGCGAAGGATTTTGGCTAATCAAGCCGACAAACGCAACTCTTGGAAAAAAGAGGCATCGAGTTTGGTCCAGCGCCACGGCATGTGCCGGAAAGCGACGCCCTTCGAAAACCGGCACTTCTCCAAAAGGCTCCCCAGCGCCAAAAATGTGCAGGATCTGTTCTCTTCCGTCAGCGGAAAGTTTGTAGATTTTCACTCGGCCTGCCACAACCACGTAAAATCCTGTCCCCGGTTCTCCTTCCGAAAAGATTGTTCTACCTCGCTTGAATGACTTCGCAAGGGCTATGGAGGCGAGGTCCTTGAGCTGATCCTCAGGCAAATCCTCAAACAACGGTATATTCGCGACCAACCTGACTGTTTCCATATTACTCCGATCCATCATCGAAAATGCCGAGAAGGAACTCGATACTCAATGTGGACTCGAAAAAAGTAGCCGTTCACTTGCGCCTGGAACGTTCTGTCGCTTGTCATTGCGAGGAGTGACTGGTGGGGCTGGCTTCCAGCCTGTCTACCAGGGGTGACGGGCAAGATGCCCGTCCCACTGGCAATCTAAGCGGCTTTTAAAGGAAAAGATGGCTTCGGTCGCAATGACAATCTTTCACCGCTGCTAAGCGAATGTTTGCTGAAAAAAAATGATCTGATTGACTTAAGTCAAAGCACGTTCTGCTCTGAGTAGTTAAATTCTTTTCGTGTAAAGGAAAACACGTTTTCGGATTGAGCCAGAATCAATCAAAACAGCGAAAACGTCAAGATATAGCGGTTCTCAAAAGTAATCGCGGGAAAAGAAGATGGCTTGGTGGCGACGGGCATCTTGCCCGTCGTTCCCACTAGACAGGCTGGAAGCCTGTCCCACCAATCCAAATAAGTTACCGACACGCATTGCGTATGACGACAATATTTTTGAGAACTACCATAGGTCCATACGAATTGCGACTCCGAGTAAGCAACAATGACGGAATATTTTTTGGGGAACAAGATCAGTGGCACGGCCATTCCGATGGAGGAGTTCAATAAATGAAATGGGCCAGAGAGGCTGAAGAAGCCATAGCCAGGGTCCCCTTTTTCGTGCGCCGACGCGTGCGGAAACGAGTGGAAGATGAAGCCGAACGGCGGCATTCATGTGAGGTGACTCTGGAGCATGTGCGTGCCTGCAAGCAAAAATTTCTCACGAATATGGAGGACGAGGTCAACGGCTACCAGATCGAGACCTGTTTCGGTCCCGGAGGTTGCCCGCACCGTGCAATAAAGGATCCGGACCTCGTGAAAAAGTTGGAAGCTATCTTGGCCTCGAAGGACCTTCGGGCATTCCTGAAGAATCGTGTGAGCGGTCCCCTCAAACTGCACCATGAATTTCGCGTGTCCGTATCTAACTGCCCCAATGCTTGTTCCCGGCCTCAAATAGCGGATTTGGGCCTCATTGGAGCTGCTCGGCCGCGAATCTATGCCGACGGATGCACCGGATGCGGTGCATGTACGACTATATGTGGAGAAGACGCGATCCAATTGTCCGAAACAGGCGTCCGGCCCATAATCGATGGCGAAAAATGCCTCTCCTGCGGCCGGTGCATCTCGGTCTGCCCCGGAGAGGTTCTTGGAGAAGAGACGAAAGGCTATCGCATATTGCTGGGCGGAAAGCTCGGGCGCAGACCGCAGCTTGCCAGGGAACTCGAAGGTATCTATTCCAGGGAGGAAGCACTTCGAGTTGTAGACAAATGTCTGGATCATTATCTGGAGCATTGTGTGGCCGGCGAACGTTTCGGAGAGATTTTGAATCGGACGGGTGCCGATCTGACCGCGTTCTCAGCGAAGCTTTGAACTGGAGTTTCTCCTTGTAAAGACGGGAACTGTCATTGCGAGGCCGCGAGCTCACAACAACCCGGCGACCAGCAAAAACACATTGCGTCGACGTCTGACTTCTCGCAATGACAGTGGTCTCAATACTGGATTCTGTGGCCAAGGCGCGGTTCCCGACCACAAAAAAATCACAAAAAAAGATGACATCTTGACTTAAGTCAAGGAACGATTTCATCAGGTGATTAACATATCAATTAATGGGGCAGGGGGACCGGCGCGAATTAACTCAACATCATTTTCTAGGAAGATCATCGCCAGGAGGAAAAGATGGAAGATCAGATGTATTGTTATCAGTGTGAACAGACAGCTTTCGGCACAGCATGCAACAAAGTCGGTGTCTGCGGCAAGTCACCGGAAGTGGCGGCACTTCAGGACCTTCTCACGTATGCCCTGAAAGGATTGGCCCTGTATGCAGTGGAAGGCCGCAAAGTAGGTGTAACGGACCGTGAGGTCAATGTCTTCACGGTGGAGGCGCTCTTTTCGACCCTGACCAATGTCGATTTCGATGCAGCACGGTTTGTGCCGCTGATCCAACGTGCGGTAGCCCTGCGAGAGAGCCTGAAAGAGAAGGTCAAGGCAGCGGGGGGCAAGGTGGATTTTTCCGAGGACGTGGCAAAATTTACCCCCGCTGATTCGATGAACGGGATGTTAAAGCAGGCAGAGGGAGTTGGTTTCAGGCCCACTACCCTACTTGATCCAGACATACGCTCCCTTCAGCATACACTGATTCTCGGCCTGAGAGGAGTCGCTGCTTATGCGGACCATGCGCAGATCCTCGGCCAGGAGGATGACGCCGTGTACGCGTTTATCCATGAGGGGCTTGCAGCCACACTCAACGGCAAGCTCACGCTCAACGATTGGATAGGGCTGGTTCTTAAATGCGGAGAAATCAACCTCAGAACCATGGAACTGCTCGACGCGGCCAACACCGGAACTTATGGCCATCCCGTCCCCACAAAAGTCCCTCTGGGTGCCAAGAAAGGGAAAGCGATCCTCGTATCCGGACACGACCTGAAGGACCTGGAAGAGTTACTCAAGCAGACTGAGGGCAAGGGAATCAACGTGTACACCCACGGTGAAATGTTGCCCACTCACGGCTATCCCGAGCTCAAAAAATATTCCCATTTCTACGGGCATTACGGGACAGCGTGGCAGAACCAGCGCAAGGAATTTGCCGAATTCCCGGGCGCGATCTTGATGACCACCAACTGCATTCAAAGGCCCAAAGAAAGCTACATGGACAACATCTTTACCACCGGCCTCGTAGGGTGGCCGGGCGCGAAGCACATTCCGACCCAAAACTTCGCTCCGGTAATAGAGAAGGCCCTTGAAATGTCGGGTTTCACCGAGGACATCAACGGAAAGGCCGTTATGTGCGGGTTCGGCAGAAACGCGGTCATGTCGGTAGCCGGGCAGGTTATCGACGCGGTGAAGAACGGGGCCATCCGGCATTTCTTCCTGGTTGCAGGATGTGACGGAGCCAAGCCTGGCCGCAATTACTACACCGAGTTCGTGGAGAAGGTGCCCGAAGACTGCGTCGTCTTGACGCTCGCCTGCGGAAAGTTCCGGTTCTTCGATAAGGATCTTGGGGACATAGGAGGTATCCCGAGGCTCCTGGATGTAGGTCAGTGCAACGACGCATATTCCGCCATCCAGATAGCGATTGCGCTTTCCAAAGCCTTCAACGTAAGCGTGAACGAACTTCCACTTTCTCTCGTGCTCTCATGGTACGAGCAGAAAGCAGTGGCCATTCTGCTGACTCTCCTGCACCTCGGGATCAAGGGGATTCGTCTTGGCCCCAGCCTGCCGGCGTTTATCACTCCCAATGTACTGGACGTGCTGGTGAAGAACTTCGATATAAAGCCCATCACCACACCGGATGAGGACTTGAAGGCCATTCTGGGATAAATTACATGGGGCGGGTCACACCGCCCCTTTCCAACCATTGCGATTCGGGCTGATGGAAAGAGAGATTAACAATGAAATGCCCGGGACAAGACCCACGCTACTGGAAATTTGATGCCATATTTGAAACCGAGTGTCCCAACTGCGGTGCCGCGGTTGAATTTTTCAAAGACGAAACGAGGCGCAAATGCAGGAAGTGCGGGCATAAGGTGCTTAATCCAAAGATGGACTTCGGTTGTGCAGCCCACTGCAAATTCGCGGAACATTGCTTTGGAGACCTCCCACCCGAGCTGTTGAAGCAGAAAGAGGACCTCTTCAAAGACCGGGTTGCGGTGGCGATGAAGCTTTATTTCAAGCAGGATTTCAAACGAATCGGCCATGCCGGCAGAGTCGCCCGTTATGCGGAAAGGCTGGTCCAAGAGGAAAAGGGCGATCCAGCGATTGTTCTTGCCGCGGCCTATTTGCACGACATCGGCATCAAGAAGGCCGAGGAAAAACATGGCAGTACAGAGTCACGTTATCAGGAGGAAGAAGGGCCGCAAGTCGCACGTGAGATCCTGACGAACCTGGACGCCACGGAAGCACTGATCGACGAAGTTTGCGACATCGTCGGCCACCACCACCATCCCCGGCCTCAAGAGACTGTCAACTTTAAGATAGTTTACGACGCTGATGTGCTGACGAATATTGAGGAAAAGCAAAAAAAGGTCCCAATGGCGGCTGAAAAGCTGGCAGAGCTTATCGATTCAAAATTCCTAACTGGATGTGGCCGCGAACTGGCACGCAGCGTTCTGCTCAATGGGGCGAACGCAAAAAATGCGGTTTGGGGATACTGATTTTGTGAAGATAGTGCTCGTGATAGGCATTAGCGAGGCTGATAAAGACTGACTTTTCGCTAATCCCGGACAGTGAGAGAGGATCTACAACCCTCTCTGTTGGTAGGACCGGCATCTTGCCCGTTATTCGTCCCCCCAGACTGCGATTCGGGGATCGTAGGGGCGACCGGCGGTCGCCCACAGGGCGAATGCCATTCGCCCCTACAATTGCCCGCTTACGCGAGCACGATGACCGGCAATCCCGCCCGGGCGAGACTGTCGCACCGCGACTCCAAATGCGACAACGTACTAACGAAACCAAGTACTAAGACAGACGGTTCCAGGAGATTACGGAGATGAAAACGAAACGCAAGATTATCCAAATAAACAAGGATCTTTGTGACGGCTGCGGCCAGTGCATCATTTCGTGCGCGGAAGGGGCTTTAGAACTGGTGGACGGAAAGGTGAGCCTCGTGTCGGAGAAGTACTGTGACGGCCTCGGCGCGTGTTTGGGCGAATGTCCCACAGGAGCACTTCAAGTCATTGAACGACAGGCTGAAGATTTTGACGAGGAAGCGGTGGAGGAGTACTTGAAGGCAGGGAAAGAAGTCGAAGAACCGGCCGCTCTGACGTTGGCGTGCGGTTGTCCGTCCGCGACAGTCCAAAACTTTGCGCAGGCTGCTTCCTGTCAACAGGCCAACGAACCTGTATCGCAGGTGAACGCTGCTTCAGCTTTATCACATTGGCCGGTGCAGATAAGGCTTGTACCGCCGTCTGCTCCGTTCCTAAAGAATGCAGATCTCCTTGTGGCAGCAGACTGTACACCTGTGGCTTATCCGAACTTTCACCGTGATTTCCTGAAGGGTAGGGCGGTGATGGTCGGCTGTCCCAAGTTCGACGATGTTCAGGGTTACATAGATAAGTTTGCGCAAATCTTCAGCAACACGTCCATAAAGAGCATAACTGTGGTTGTCATGGAGGTCCCTTGCTGCTCCGGCTTGCCCGTGATTGTTAAAAGGGCAATGCAGTTAGCTGGGAAGAGCGTTCCAATGGACCAGGTCGTCATCAGCTCCAGAGGGGAAATCCTGAAAAGAGAAAAATTGGTTGCGTGATGCAGCGGTTCTGGAGACATTCAGAGCAGGTGAATTTGTGAGCACAAATTGTTTGATTTTGAGACGTCGCTCTGGGAAGGAGCAAGCAAATGAAAGCAACAGAGCAACTGAGGAATGAGCACGAAGGAATAAAGTTGATGATGCGCATACTGGAGAAGCTCTCCGAGAAGCTCGAAGCCGGCGAGGATGTTGAAGCGGACCATCTAGAAAAGATAGTAGAGTTCTTCAGAATTTTTGCAGACAGGTGCCATCACGGTAAAGAGGAAGACATCCTGTTTCCCGCGATGGAAGCGGCGGGCATCCCAAAGGAAGGCGGCCCTATCGGAGTAATGCTTCTGGAGCACGATCAGGGTCGAGGTTATGTAAAGGGCATGGCCGATGCGACTGCCAAATACAAGGCCGGCGACCGAAAAGCCGCCCCGGTTATTGCATCCAATGCCCGAAACTATATTGCCTTATTGACCCAACATATCGAAAAGGAAAACCAGGTCCTGTTCCCAATGGCCGATTCTCATCTACCTGCGGAACAACAGGACTCAATATTTGAAGCATTCGAGAAAATAGAAGTGGAGAAGATCGGAGTGGGCAAGCACGAGGAATTCCATCATCTGCTCGATAACTTGACGGCAGTCTATTTGAAGTAATCGCTACATTGGCTGGATTCGGCACGGATCTGACCGAGCCCACGTGAGATGCGAGATGACATCCAGAACCCGATGTTGACCTTATGCTGAGTGCAACTGCCCTGAGACTAATCCCGGACACCAAGGTACTTGTGAGGCTGGCTAGACTTCAGTACAATAGGTGTATGACAAAGGCTAGATCGATGGGAGCAATGTATGGAAACTGTAACTGTTTCTCCAAAATTCCAAGTTGTGATCCCCAAGAAAGTACGGGACGTCCTCGGCCTCCAAGTGGGGCATAAAGTCCGGGTGATGGTCTTCGACAACCGCATCGAGTTAATTCCAATCAGACCTATGCAGGATGCTCGCGGCTTTCTGAAAGGCATTGACACGAGCATCAAACGGGAGCCGGATCGCTTATGAACGTCGTTGATTCATCGGGCTGGCTGGAATACTTTGCGGACGGGTTGAATGCTGATTTCTTTGCTCCAGCTATCGAGAATGCCGCGGAATTGATTGTTCCTACCATAAGCATATATCAAGTGTTTAAGCGCGTCAGGCAGCAGCGAAGTGAAAACGAGGCGTTGCAGGCCGCTGTGACAATGCAGGCAGGAATTGTTGTCGATCTGGACGTTATGTTGGCGCTAGAGGCAGCGAAGCTATCTTGGCAATTGAAGCTGCCAATGGCGGATAGCATCATTTTGGCGACAGCCCAGATATATAAAGCTGATTTGTGGACGCAAGACATTGATTTCAAAGAAATCGCAGGCGTAAGATACATTGAAAGAATCAGTAGGCCTGGATAATTGATGACCGTGCTCAGTTCATAAAACTGGCCACTAATGCGCACGCGAGTGGATGGGCATTGGTGGCGCATTCGCATCGTTTCGACCCTCATCAATTTCACGAGGCTGGAGTATGCTCGCCAGGTTGGTAACATTTTTAACGTCTGCTGCCTTGGCAAATGTGTCGTCCACCAACCCTTGAATATCATTGTGATCCAGGAGCTTGAACCTAACCATCTGGTCCGCCAGAAACTGCATCTCGTCTGCTTTGGGAACAAATTTATCGTATACTATTCTGTTTGGCGGAGTCTTCAGAGCATATTCCACAAGATCGACCGGCTGGTTCCAATATTTGGAAGCTATGTTTGCGGCCTCCTCGGGATGGCTTTTGGCCCAGTAGCCCGACCTCGCTGCACCTTGAACCAGCATTTCGACCCGCTCGGGATATTTTTTCGCGTAATGTTGTTTTACCAGGAGAACATTGCAGATGAACCCGGGCCAAACCTGTTCGACGTAATACAGCACCTTCGATTCTCCCGTACGTATTGTTTTGGCGGCAAAAGGCTCGCCCACAAAATACGCGTCCAACGAACCGGAAGCCAGTGCCGCGGGCATGTCCGGAGGATTCATTTCCACAATGTTGAGATCTTGTCCCGTAATGCTGTATTTTTTCGCCAACATTCGGGCACACACGTTGTGACCCGAGTAACGTTGAGGCACTGCAATTGATTTGCCGGCCAGATCTGCAAAGGAATTGATCTTTAGATCTTTCCTGTAGACCAGGGTGCTCTCGTGACGATTGCCGATGTATACTACCTTCACTGCGACACCCTGCTGGTGCAGCACAATAGAGAGTGGAGCAATTATAAACGCGGCCTGTATATAATCGTTGCGAAGCGCTTCGCCCATGTCGGCAAAGGATGAAAATTTCAACGCCTCGAATCGAAGTCCCTTACTGTCCTTGCTCACATAGTCGAGAATCGGAGCCGCCAGATTGGTGATAACGGGCATGTACCCCATGCGGAGCACCTGCGCCGGATCGCTCTCATAGTTCAAAGTGTAGTGGAAATAGGAGATCAGTACGAGCCATCCAAAAGCGATCAAGCCGATCTTCCATCCGGTCGGCATGCAAACCGCGGGACCCAAGCTAAAGCGCATAGTGGACTCCCAGCTCCTGGTAGACTTCTCGCCGAAGGTCCTCTAACTGAGAATCACATACAAAATCACGCGGATGAGGAGATTCCAACTTGGTGTCGAGCTTGACCCTCGCCGGACGATCCGTGAAAAGGACCACGCGATCGGCCATTATAAGCGCTTCCTCTATATCGTGGGTTATGAAGATGATCGTCTTGCCGATCAGTTGGTGCATATTGATTACTTCCTCCCGCATCTTGAGGCGAGTAAGGAAGTCCAGCCCGGCAAACGGCTCGTCCATAAACAGGACTTCGGGATTGACGACGAGCGCCCGCGCAAGTTCCGCGCGACGCTGCATGCCTCCAGACAACTGATGCGGATAGTGATCTTCAAAGCCGGTGAGATTCACCGCATCTATATATTCCTGAACCAACTCGGTCATCTTGCCGTTGTCTTTGACGTGGCGCAGGCCCAAGCCGACGTTCTCTCGTACAGTCATCCAGGGGAAAAGGCTATTGTGTTGGAATACGAAAATATTATCCGAGCTGGGCCCGACCACTTCCTTTCCGTCAATCAGGACGGACCCTGAAGTTAGTTTCTCAAAGCCGGCAATAATGTTCGCCAATGTGGATTTACCGCAACCTGAAGGGCCCAGGACGCAGACTAGTTCGCCGTCCTGAAATTCCAAATTGATGTTGTCGAGCACCTGTAGCGGTTCGCATCCAAGCATGTCCCGGTTCGATTTCCGCAAACGCCGCGCGTAGCGACTTTCTACAAAATGCTTACAAAGATCTTTGATACGCACATGTCCCATTTCAAGTCGAGCCCCACGAGACGGATTTGATCCTCTTGAGTTGGCTGATAAGCCTGTCAAGGCAAATGCCGATAATGCCTATGGCTATCATCGCATCCATGACGTAATCCATGCGAAGTGCATTTCGCGAATCGAGAATCAAGTAGCCCAAGCCCGATTTCACGGCAATCATCTCAGCAGCCACCACGACGAGCCAAGCAATGCCCAGGCTTATACGAAGCGCAGGCAGGATGGAGGGAAGTATAGCGGGAAAGATTAGTTTTGTCCCCATTTCGAGCTTTGTGAAATTAAAGTTTGCCGCGACTTGAAAGTAGATAGGGTTGATTCGGTTGACTGCTGTGATGGTAGAGATCAGCAGTGGAAAGAAGCTTGATAAGAAAATAAGAAATATTGCAGGCTTGTCACCTATCCCAAACCACAGCATGGCCAGCGGGATCCACGCGAGGGGCGAAATCGGCCTCAGGAACTCAATCATCGAATTGAAAAGAACTTGCCCGCTTTCCCACCAACCCAGAATTATGCCAAGGGGGATTGCAACAATTACCGCCAAATAGAATCCCACGGTCACTCGAAAGAGACTGGCCACCGAGTGCTTCAGAAGAGTCCCGTTCAGAATAAGGTCCCACATGCCCCATGCCGCCCCGCGAGGCCCGGGAAAAACCGCGGGGCTCCAGCCGCTGTACAGCGCCAGCAGTTCCCAGACGGCCCCTACGGCGACGAATACCAGGAGAGGGAGGAAGAATCGCCTTAGTCGGTCATAGTGCATGTCTTGTCCCGGTAGAGCCTGGGTAGGCATGATGGGTTTTTGGGACGGATAAGAAACAGCAAGTTGTTCTTAAACGTTCACGCACGGTTGGCGAGGCACTGTCATTGCGTCCGGCTTCTAGCGGGATGAAGCAATCCCTTCTTCGGTTGGACAGGCATCTTGCCCGTCATTTAGCGACAGGCAGGATGCCTGTCCAACCAAGATCCTAAGCTGGACTCCGGACTTGGGATCGTAAGTGACGGCTTCATCTTCGCAAATCAAACAAGAATTTCGACAATTATTGTAGCAGCTTTCCTGTGAACAGGAAACGGCGAGTTCTGTTTAAACGTTCAAGTGCGGATGGCGAGAGATTGTCATTGCGACTCCGGCCTCCAGTGGGACGAAGAAATCTCTTCTTCGGTGGGACGGGCATCTTGCCCGTCATTAAGCGACAGGCAGGATGCCTGTTCCACCAAGATCTCAAGCTCATAATGCACCCAGCAATCACCCCTCGGAGAACCCAAGGGACTTCATATAGTGTTTCAGGGAGTATCGCGATATGCCCAAAAGGCGAGCAGCGCCGGTTCTGCTGCCGCCAGACTTGTGTAGGGCCTGGTTTACCAGAAACCGTTTTACTTCCTGGGTAATTTCATTCAGAGAGTCATCGCATGGAAAACAGACAGTGAAGGCCGACTTGCTGTTGCCATTGTTGGCCTCCTCCCGCGGACGTAGCCCTATGTCTGCAACATCGAGGTCTTTCCCTTGCGAGAGTATCAAATCTCTTTCCAGTACATTGCGCAACTCTCTCACATTACCGGGCCAACTGTACTTTTTGAGGGCGTTCATGGCTGCGGGGGTAACCGCGGGTGTCTGCTGAAGGTGCAGTTCATTCCGAAGTTGGAACAGAATTTCCTGAACCAGGACTGGGATGTCTTCTTGCCTGTCTCGAAGCGGCGGGAGCCTAATGGTCATCACGTTGAGCCTGAAGTAAAGGTCCTTTCGAAACCGACTCTCCAGCACTTCTTTCTCCAGGTCCCTGTTGGTGGCTGCAATAAGTCTTGCATTGACTGTGATCTCCTTTTCGCCGCCCACCCTGGTAAATTTGCGGGTGTCAAGGAACGTCAGCAGCTTTGCCTGCAAAGCGAGGGAAAGTTCGCCAATCTCGTTTAACAGCAGGGTGCCGCCTTCTGCCAATTCAAGGAGACCCCGTTTTCGGCTGTGCGCTCCCGTAAAAGCACCCTTCTCATGACCGAAGAGTTCCGATTCCGCAAGCTGGGGTGCTATTGCAGCACAGTTCACGGAAAGATAGGGGCCGTTGGAGCGATCCGAACGGTTATGAATGTACTGCGAGAGGTAGTCCTTTCCGCTGCCGCTCTCGCCGGCAATCAAAATGATACTTGCCCTCTTGGCAACCATAGCCGCCTTACTCAGAGTGGATCGCATTGCCTTGGAGGGATAGTTTCCCGCTATTTCGGGAGAAGGTTCACGCCTCTTCCGGTCAGTGATATCGCGAGATATGCCCAAGATACCCATGATCTCCCCGGACTCGTCTCTTAGCGGAACCCTGGTGTCGAGGAAGGTCATCGAGACGCCATTAATACTCCTGGTGTTTTCCTCCTCTATTGTCTCTCCGGTCAAGACACGCATCTCTATTTCTCCGATACGATCGGAACCGTCGTGGCCGAACAAATTTTCGTACCGGAGCCCAATGATTTCAGATGCAGGACGTCCTACGAGCCGTTCATAGGCTGGGTTCACATCGATATATCTCAACGACCAATCCTTTAAGAAAATGTAGTCCTCAGCTTTTTCAAAGATCGTTCTGAATCGCCGTTCGCTTTGGCGCAAAGCTTCCTGGGCTCGCTTATGTTTAAACGACAGATCCCATTCCCGTAGGGCTCGCTCGGCGATGCGAGGCATGGCAGTGAAAGCAGACGGTGACTTCACCACATAGTCTAAGGCACCCGCTTTCATAGCCTCAACCGCGATCTTTTCGTTCCCGTGGCTGGTCATCAGAATAAAGGGGAAAAGTTCCCTGTCAGACGGCAGAAGATCAATGCCTTTGCCGTCCGGTAATAGCCAATCGGCTATGACAAGATGAGGGGTAGACTTCTCCAGAGACGCCACTGCCTCTTGGATGCTGGGGACCCACTCCAACTGGACAATGGTGCAGTTTTTCCGAAACGCACGACGCACTGCTTCTGCATGTGCCTCGTCATCTTCGACCAGCAATATGTTGACGGTTTCCCTCGCCATTTCGGAGCCCCTTTTCAGCCGGCTGTATCTTGAACAAAGGGATTGACGTTCCACCCCAGCCAGTAGAATCCCAGTTCTCGCATCAGTTCAGTGAACTTTTTGAAATCCAGCGGTTTGGACAGGTAACTGTTCGCATAATGATCGTACGCCATGGCCACGTCATTCTCTTCCTCGGAACTCGTCAAGACCACAACCGGAATTCGGCGTAGCTCTTCGCTTTCTTTTATCTCTTTGAGGACGTCCAAGCCGTCTATCTTCGGTAAACGGAGATCCAGAAGGATCAAGTGCGGTCGGGGACTTTTCTTGGAATCGGTGTATTTTCCTCGTCGGAAGAGGTAATCCAGGGCCGCTTCTCCATCAGTTACGTGTAGAACAGGGTTGGCCACATGGTTTGCTCTGAGACTCCGCTTAACCATCTCTGCATGGTCCTCGTTGTCTTCCACCAACAAAATCATCAAGCTTTCACCTTTCATGGCCATGACTCCTTTCATTCGACCACAGGAATGCTGTTTGTTTCTCTCGCCCTTCAGTTGAGAGTCACGCTCCTCAGCCGGCCCCTTCTCCTGCTGAGGGATTGACGTTCCAGTCGAGCCAGTAAGATTCAAGCTCTCGCATCAGTTCGGAGAGTTTCCTAAACTCTAACGGTTTCACCAGATAACTGTTTGCATGATAATCATAAGCCATGTTTACGTCGCTCCCTGCCTGGGAACTTGTCAAAACCACAACCGGAATTCGGCGTAACCCTTCGGTCTGTTTTATTTCCTTGAGGACCTCCAAGCCATCTACCTTGGGTAAGCGAAGGTCCAAGAGAACCAGATGGGGCCGCGGACTTTTGTGCGGATCGCTGTATTGGCCTCGTCGCAGGAGGTAATCCAGCGCAGTTTCTCCATCGGTCACATGATGAATCAAGTGGGATGTCTTGGGAGGCTTGAAACTGCGCATTACTATCTCCGCATGATCTTCGTTATCCTCGACCAGCAAAATCATTAGAGCTTCACCATCCATGGTCTTGCCTCCCTTACTCACCACCAAACGATACAGGACGAGGCAAAGTAAAACAAAACGCGGAGCCCTTTCCCATGCCTTCGGATTCTACCCAAATGCGGCCTCCATGCACTTCGACTATTCGCTTGACCAGGGCCAGTCCGATCCCGGTCCCTTCAGTGTTTTGATCCAACTTATTAAACAGCCCGAATACTTTCTCCTGGTATAGAGGGTTGATACCTATTCCGTTGTCTCTAACAAAAAGAACCGTCTCTCCGCCATCCTTTCGGCTGCCAACTTCGATCTTCGGAAGCGACTGATTGCCCATGAATTTCACTGAATTTTCTATCAGGTTTTGAAATACTTCCAGAACACGCGGTCGGTCAACGTACAGGACGGGCAGGTCCCGAGCTATATTCACTTCCAGCCCGTGTTGCGGAATTCTTCCGGACAGTAGTTCCAGAGCTTCATTTGCCAGGTCCCTCATAGGTACTTCCGACGGCGGATTGAACATCCGGCCAACTCGCGAAAGTTCCAGAATCTCGCCCAGTAGCTGTCCCATCTTTTCGGCTGCCTTGTCGATACGATTTAAGTCGGATTTCACATCTTCCATATTCCCGTTGGCGATGTTCTCATCGACAAATCCCAAGAAAGTCCGGATGGTGATCAGGGGGCTCCTCAAGTCGTGAGAAACCGAATAGGTGAATCGTTCCAATTCGGCGTTCTTGGCTTCCAATTCCGTAATCAATCTTTCGCGCTCTATCTCGGCTAGTTTTGCCTCTGTGATGTCCCTGTCGAATCCGGCGACCCCGCCAACTATGCCGTTGGAGTCAAGAACAGGGTAGAAACTGGTGTAATAGAATCGGCCGTCTTTCTCGTCGTCGAATCGAACTGCAATGCCGCTTTGAATTACTTCATCAAATTTCGCCCTGCTCTTGGCCTCAACAGCCGGCGCCAATATATCAGAGAGAGGCTTCCCTAAAAGCTCGTGACTGCTCTTCCCCATTCTTGTCGCGGTCGCTTCGTTCAAGGCAACAAAAGACCAGTCCGCGGACAGGAGGAAAACGGAATCTGTGCTGGCATTAAGTATCGCCTCGATATCCCTGTTTCTTTTTGCCAGGGCTTCTTCTGCCTTCTTGCGAGCACTAATATCGCGAGCTGCTGCAAACAAGCCGATAACATTGCCCGCCTCGTCGGAATAGACAGACGCATTGTAGGTCACCTGGGTCAGTTCCCCGCTCTTGTGCCGGATCTCCAATTCATAATCCCGCACGGAGCCATCCCTGAAAGCCTGTTGATATCCTTCTCTTGCCCTTGAAGAATCAGTGAAATAGTCGGCGAAATCGGTGCCGATGAGTTCGTCTCGCGAACAACCGGTGACTCGCTCGGTCCCGGTGTTGACGTCCGTGATCTTTCCGTCCGCGCTGATTGTGACTAGAGGATCCAGACTGGCCTCGATGAGGCTGCGGTTATATGCACTGGCTGCCTGCAAGGCTTCTTCGGCACGCTTACGGTCACTCATATCGCGAGCCGCTGCAAAGACACCTTTTATCTCGCCTGACTCGTCCTGGTATACCGACGCGTTGTACATAACCGGAGTTAATTGGCTGTTTTTGTGACGGATCTCCAATTCATAGTCCTTCACCAAACCGTCTCTGAAGACCTGCTGGTATCCGGCCCTGGCCTTTTCCGGATCGGTGAAATAGTCGGCAAAATCCGTTCCGATGAGTTCAATTCTTGAACAACCGGTGACTCGTTCGGTGCCTGTGTTGACGTCGGTGACCTTTCCTTCGGCACTGATAGTGACCAGAGGGTCCAGACTGGCCTCGATGAGGCTGCGGTTATACGCGCTGGCCGCCTGCAATGCCTTTTCGGCACGCTTACGGTCGCTCATGTCGCGAGCTGCCGCAAACACACCCGTAATTTCTCCGGACTCGTCACGATACACGGAGGCATTGTACATTACCGGCGTCAACTGCCCGTGCTTATGGCGGATCTCCAATTCGTAGTCCTTCACCAAACCGTCTCTGAAGACCTGCTGGTACCCGGCCCTGGCTTTTTCGGGATCGGTGAAATAGTCCGCGAAATCCGTATCGATGAGTTCAATTCTTGAATAACCTGTGACTCGCTCGGTCCCGGTATTGACGTCTGTGATCTTTCCTTCGGCACTGATAGTAACCAGAGGGTCTAAACTTGCCTCGATGAGACTGCGGTTATATGAGCTGGCTGCCTGTAAAGCCTTTTCAGCACGCTTCCTCTCGGTGATGTCCCGGGCTGCGGC
Organism: uncultured delta proteobacterium; assembly: GCA_963789265.1. Classification (GTDB taxonomy): domain Bacteria; phylum Desulfobacterota; class Desulfomonilia; order Desulfomonilales; family Desulfomonilaceae; genus CAWBBA01. The sequence goes on from CAWBKB010000004.1 coordinate 308,351, forward strand.
AAAAAGGCCGGTAATTCTGCCCGATTCATCCCGGTACACCGACGCGTTGTACATGACGGGAGTCAATTCTCCGTTCTTGTTACGGATCTCCAATTCATAGTCTCTCACCGAACCGTCCCTGAAAGCCTGCTGGTATCCCTCCCTAGCTCTCGATGGATCGGTGAAATAATTTGCGAAGTCAGTGTCGATCAGCTCTTCTCTGGAATAGCCTGTAACCCGCTCCGTTGCCGTATTGACGTCTGTGACCTTTCCTTCCCCGCTGATCGTCACCAGTGGATCCAAACTTGCTTCAATGAGGCTGCGATTGTATGCACTGGCCCCCTGCAAGGCCCTTTCAGCGGCCTTCCTCTCGGTAATGTCCCGGGCGGCGGCAAAAAGGCCCGTAATTGTGTCGGCCTCGTCCCGGTACACTGACGCGTTGTACATTACCGGAGTTAAATCTCCGTTTCTGTGACGGATCTCCAATTCATAATCCGTTACCGAACCATCTCTGAAAGCCTTTTGATAGCCAGTCCTGGCTTTCCGAGGATCGGTGAAGTAGTCCGCGAAGTCCGTCCCAATGAGTTCGTTTCGTGAACGACCTGTCACTCGCTCTGTAGCAGTGTTTACATCGGTGACTTTTCCTTCCGCGCTGATTGTAACTAGTGGGTCCAGGCTCGCTTCAATCAAACTGCGGCTGTATGCACTGGCCCTCTGCAGTGCCTCTTCGGCACGCTTCCGGTCGCTGATGTCGCGGGCGATGGTCGAAGCTCCGACGATTTCACCAGCCTGATTCTTGATCGGTGAGACGGTGACGGAAACATCGATTAGCGTGCGAGCTTTATCAATTCGCTTGGTTTCATAGTGTTCGACGATGCCGCTTTCTTTGATCCTGGCGAGGATTGTAGGTATTTCGTCCCGGCGGTCGGACGGCACCACGACGGAAATGGACTTACCAATGGCTTCCTCAGCCGAATAACCGTACATTTTTTCGGCAGCAGCGTTCCAACTGAGGATGTTGCCTTCCAGCGTCTTTCCGATTATGGCGTCATCCGAGGATTCCACTATGGATGCCAAGAATGCTCTATCCGCGCTCGCTTCGATCAGGCTTCGGCTATATTCGCTGGCCCTCTGCATTGCCTCTTCTGCACGCTTTTTGTCACTTATGTCGCGAGCGATGGTCGAAGCTCCTACAATTTCACCCTTGTAATCCTTAATTGGGGAGACGGTCACAGAAACATCAATTTGTCCCCCTTCCTTATTCATGCGTTTGGTCTCATAATGTTCGACTCGTTCACCCTGCTTAATTCTAGCAAGAATTTTGGGTATTTCTTCCGGGTGATCAGGCGGCACAACGATGAAAATAGATTTACCTATAGCCTCTTCTGCGGAGTAGCCGTACATTTTCTCGGCTGCATGGTTCCAGGTGAGGATGATGCCGTCGAGCGTCTTTCCGATGATGGCGTCATCCGAGGATTCCACTATGGAAGCCAAGTAGGCCTTCTCCGCTAAGACATTGCCCTGTACCGGGGCCGTACCGAAATCACGTACATCCGCCATTATGCGAACCTCCAGTGCTCAAAAGGAATCGTTGCATCATTGGTCTCCCTAAATGAAATTGAAGAAATCAGGTGGAGTATATCTTCGGCGTATTTTCGGGGCATGGCAATCACCTCGGTGCTAAGACCATTTTGCCCAAGCAGGCGCAAGAGGAGAGCTAGAGCTACTTTCGCGCCGGGGCGAGATCCCGATTAAATGCCGGTCACATATTTTCAGCACTATATCATCAACGCGGGTAATTACACAGATGGGACTTGGTAACTGTCGGGAAGCTGTCGTTTGCCCCGTAACAGTACAAAAAATGGACTGGCTCCGGCACAAGTAAAATACGGAAAGTCACTGCATGTTAATGGAGCGAGTGAAGTTAGTCAACCTCAACTTGATTGGACTGGTAAAGTAATCCCTCGGCCGCGGGGGCGACAGAGCGGACGTCTGTCGAGTCAAGACGTCAGCGGGAGCCTCGATCATAGCCCGAGTCGCGGGAAGACAAGCAATCCCGCGTTATGCGGGGCCTTTCCACCGGCGAGTTTACTTTTCCGGGCGGTGGGATTTTCGCCCCAACAATATCATGTTAAGAATTATATACCTGTATAATTGCCATGTTATATTGAATGTGAACTTTTAACTTGACGTAAACTTAAAGTGTTGCTACGGAAACTGAGACCATTATGCGGGGTTCATGAATTAATTTTCTGGACCTAAATGGTAATTCAATCGAATATGCCATAATTCTTCCGTCAAACGCTGTGCAACACTGGGGAAAAGGAGAGTTAAAGTGAAAAAGAGCATAATCGCGGCTATTGTTCTCGTGGCGGTATCGGCACTAATCGCAGAGGCTTCTGAAAACATTGTCGCACTGGCCGATCGGGTGGTCGTTGACCGATCCACGCATAGCAAAGTGCTTAACGACTACACACTTCTCACGCGGGACACCATCCAACGTGTCTGGACCACTCCAACCACTCTGAACAAGCCGGGCAATCTCAAAGGCCGGGTCGGCGTCGACTACACCATTACCAGGAGCGGCGCCCTCGAGTCGGTGCGCTTGGTTCGGAGTTCGGGCAACCCTGACATGGACCGCACGTTGTTGGATGCCATACGATCGGCTGCGCCTTTCCCGCCCTTTCCAAACAAGATCGCAGCGCGACGGCTGGTGATACGGGCCAATTTTATTGTAGCCGACGTGCCGACAATCCCGGTAACAATGGTCGAACATGAGGTTCAAAGCAGCAAACCATCCCTGGACGCAGCGTCCGGCAAAGACACCAAGAAATTTATATGGGGCGCCCCGGCCGGCACTGCCGCGGAAAAGACACCTTCAGTCGAAAAGGGATTCCCGCCGGCACCTCTCCAGAAGAAGTACCACTGGGGTGCGGACATTCAGCCGGGGAATGACTGAAGGCTTCTAATATCAGTGCTCCCTCAAACAAGTAATAATCATGGAATGTTATGGTTGGGCAGTACCCCGCGGAACGTGAAGTCACCTCGGACTTCGCCCATAGGCGCTAACTTAAAGCAATTTTCTTTCCTTTGAACAGGGTCCCGTGCCATCAAAGTCCCCCTTTTCTAAAGGGGGATTTAGGGGAATTTTCAAAGAGTTAGACCAAAATCCCCCCTAACCCTCCTTTACAAAAGGGGGGCAAAATCCTTAAGTTAGCCCTTTTCCACGATCTCTCCCATACTAAGCAGATTCCTGCCTCGGCCCCATCATTTAAGGTTGCGCTCACCGCCGAGCCGTTATATAGAATCGGGTATTCAGAGGTCCCTCAAGAATCACGTTGTTCGCTATAGAGGTAGCTTTTCGCTATTTGCGGGCTTCGTACCACTTGAGGACTGCAAGTCAAATGACTGTCGGCAACAGTACAGGGTGAAGCATGGCTGTAAATCAAAAGTTGTTGGAAATATTGGTTTGTCCCAAGTGCAAAGGGGATCTCGTTCTTACAGAGGCCGAAGATGGGCTTATTTGTCATGCCTGCCGGCTGAAGTACGAGATCAAAGATGACATACCAATAATGCTTATCGATGAAGCTATTCCACTCGACCGAGAGGAGGAAACACCGAAAACCGAATGATGAGGATGCCTCAGCCCGGGAGTGTGGGATGGCTGCAGACACGCAGAAGAGCAACAGCCCACGTGTAAATATCTTCCTGGAATATCTTGTATACTTACTGTTTCGCCTGGCGGAAGAAGCCATCTGTCTGATGCCTGACGACCGAACTACTTTGGCTGTGGGTCGTTTCTTTGGCCGCCTGATGTTCATGTTGGGGGGGAACCGCAGGGAGGCAGCCCTGGAAAACCTCACAGTTGCCTTTGGACAGGAGCGAAGCCCGCAGGAAATCCGGCAGATCGCTCTCAGGAATCTTGAACATCTCGGAATGTTGGGCGTGGAGTTTTTCAGGATCAGACGCTGGTCTCAGGATAAACTGGCCGAAAAGCTGATAATTGGGTGCAAACATAATTTTGATTTGGCTTGGTTCCCCAGCGGAAAAGGCATCTTTTACGGTACCGCTCACTTCGGCAGTTTCGAGGTTTTGGCAGCGATGAGCCGGTTCATGGGCTTAAAGGGTAAGCTCGTCGTCACTGCAGCCCCCAACAGATTCGTCAACCGAAACATGTTCTTCCGTCGCGGGGGCGACGAGAGTGGTTTGAACATTTTGCCTCATCGCGGTATTGTTCATCCTGTACTTCGTTGTCTGCACGAAGGCGAAATGGTGGTTGTGCTGGCAGATCAAAGGGGCGATGATGCTCGACCTGTTTGGGTCGATTTCTTCGGGAGAAAGGTATTGGCAAATGGGGTATTTGCACGCTTCGCTTCCGAAAGCGACGCGTACGTGTTTTCTATTGTTTGCATCTGCACGTAGGACGAGAAGTATCGCTGCATTTTCGGTGAAGAGATACCTATTCAAAGGACGGATGACAAAGGCAACGACTTGGTGGTAAATTCCCAGCGTTTTCATGAGGTATTCGAGGCGTGGCTAAGGGCATATCCCGGACAGGGTTTTTGGATGCATCGGAAATTCAAGAGGAAGAACGGGAAACGCAGAAGAATGGAAGCCCCTGCGGCGTTGCCCGCTCGCCGAATGCAATATGACGGATAAAGTTAGACCTCCAGCGCTACCTTCACGCATTGTCGTCAGAGGAACAAACTGGGTTGGCGACACTGTAATGAGTGTGCCCGCGATCAAGGAGTTAAGGAGAATTTTTCCTTCGACCCGGATCACTTTTTGGGTCAGGTCCGGACTGGCGCCTTTAGTGGCAGCGACAGGGGTTCCTGACGACTTGATTTCCTTCGACGGCAATTCCGGCGGCCCGATGCAAAGGCCGTTCCGTATGCGGGGCAAACTTGCCTCGGGCAAATTCGATATGTCGGTACATCTACAGAATGCCTTTGAGAGCGCATTCAGCTCTTGGCTGGCAAGAATACCTTTGAGGGCAGGCTATCCAACCGATCTTCGAGGTCCTCTTCTCAATATTAGAATCCCTCTGACCAGACGGATCAAGAGCAAACATCAGGTATTTTACTATCTTGCCATAACGAGGTTCCTGGAAGTCTATTTCACGGACAGAGACAAATCTGCCGAAGAGGCTCCCGATTGCTCCATTCCCGTCAGGCGAGAGGATTGCTCCAGGGCCCAAGATCTTATTGCATCTCGCGGGGCGAGACTCGATCGCCCAGTCGTTTGTCTTTGTCCAGGATCGGTGAATTCTGAGGCAAAGAGATGGCCCGGCGAAAATTTTGCCCGCCTGGCGGATCTTCTCACCGACCGAATGGGGGCGCAGGTAGTATTTCTAGGGTCACCTCAGGAAGAAGCCCTTGTTGAAGGAATCATGTCAATGGTTCGGAATTCGAGCGCCGTCCATCTTGTGGGATCTGATATGATGACTTCCATGGCTGTCATGAAGCAGTCCGAGCTGGTGATTTCCAACGACACGGGTAGTGCTCATCTGGCCGTGGCATCATGCGCGCGGGTCCTGACTATCTTCGGACCAACCAACCCCGGCGCTACTGCACCATACGGAGCTGATACTCACATCATACAGGGCAATGCCCCGTGCGCTCCTTGCCGCCATTTCCGCTGCCCTTTCAAGGATCATCCTTGCATGAGAAGCGTCGATCCCGAAGCAGTTCTCGGTAAGGCAGAGGAAATTGTGTCCGGATTCTCGCGTCCTCGGAAATGACGCGGCTACGCGAAAGATGGAATCGGAAACTCACCCGTTGATAAGCGTAATAATTCCGACGTTCAATGGAGTCAATCTCCTGAAGGAAACAGTCGAGTCGGTAAGGAGTCAGACTTTCCGGGACTTCGAAATTATAGTTGTAAATGATGGGTCCACGGACGGGACGCGGGAGTGGTTGCAGGCTCAGAGTGACGCGCGCTGGCTGGAACAAGAAAACAGTGGAATTGCAACTTCGCGAAACAACGGCGCGGCGGCTGCACAAGGTGCGTGGTTCGCTTTCCTGGACCATGACGACCTGTGGGCGCCCGAAAAGCTCAAAATCCAAGCCGATTTTGTCTTACAAAATCCTGATGTTGCATTAGTCGCAGCCCGGCACATCAGGCTCGGCAAAAAATTCCGTAGCCCGCGGAGGCGGACATGGATCAAGGGGGACCTCCTAGTCAAGGAGTTCAGTGAAAGTTTCATTCACACCTCTTCTGTTATGATACGCAGGGACGTTTTCAAGGAGATTGGCGGGTTTCAACCCCACTATCGCTTTGCTGACGAGTTCGATGTATGGTTAAAAATCGCAGCATCCTACCCGATAGCTTACGTGGACGAGCCGCTGGTATTTATCCGGGTTCATGAGGCGAACACAAGCCACAACCGGGTTGGCGTTCGTCACGACACCTATGATATCCTTCTAAGGCAGTATAATCCCGCTCGTATCCCTGTACGGATCTTTATGAGGACTGTCTCGGATCATGACATTTCCTTTGGTAGGGCCCATCTTAACTCCGGAAACATGTCTGAGGCTGTTAGCTGGTTTCGCCGATCGGTTCGGAGGACTCCTCTCCGGCTGCGAAGCTGGCGATACTACCTGCGATACTCCATAGCTCATGCCTTGCAGCGGACATACGGCAAACAGGTCAAATAGTAGATTCCAGTCCAGCCTGACACGGGACAGAGTGTTGAATACTTCTTTCGAAATTCACCCTGAAGCGTCAACAATCCTCAATTGCGACGAAGAGGACCTACCCGAATTTGCGTTGAAGGCTATTGAGAAGCATGCGCGCCTCCTTCGAACGAACAGTGGAGCAATTCGGAAGGATGCCCCTGAGAGTGCGGTAACTTTGGTGGACTTACTCGAATTTCCGCGAGTTTGTGTTAAGGAATTTCGGTGGAGAGGATGGCTTCATGCGTTGAAAGGGTTGTTCCGGCCTACACAGGGACTGAGGACGTACCGGAACGGGCGCCGATTGTCTCAGATGGGAATCAGTTGTGCACGACCGCTTGCTTTGATTCGGCAGCGTATTTTCGGAATTGTGCAGTCGGAATGGGTTATTATGGAGATAGTCCCGGACGCCCTGGAGTTGGATCGATACATAACCCAACGGGTCGCCGACGGGTGGACACCGGATGAGAAAAGAGGGCTGGCCAGGCTGTTCGGGCGATTTGTCGGAACAATCCACGCCCGAGGGGTCTTTCATTCGGATTTGAAGACTTGCAATATTGTCGTGTCCACGCACGGTTCATCAGCTCAGACAGGCTCAGACCCGTTGGAGTCTAGTGCGCGGCCGTTTGCTACCTCGTGGAACGCCGTTGGCTTCTCGTTGTTGGACTATGATGACGTCAGCATTTCTAGTGAAGTCACGGACAAAAAACGTGTCAAAAACCTGGCCCAAATATTCTTGTCCGTTCCTGTCTCCGTCAAAGCGTCCCAACGGCTGTTGTTTTTCAATGAATATGCTTTGCATGCGGGATTGGGGCGCAAGCGTAAGCGCGAAATCGCCCGGGGGGTTATCAAAGCGGCCTGGGGAAAAGAGATCCTTTACGTGGGATTCGATGGGGACGTTCGAGAGAGATGGAACTGAGTTGATTCACTTTTCGTCGCAGGTGCCTCCGAATCTATGATATGCTAACCGACGATAATGAGGGGTTTCTGCTCCCCTTTGACGATTTTATCACCCACCGATGTGCCGCAATTGACACAAAGATATTCGTACTTTTCTCCTTCAGGAAGCACCAGCAGAAGGCGCTCCCGTACGGGCATTGCCCTGCGACACTTCGGACAATACAACTCGGTAGCGCGAAATTTCTCAAATTGCTTTTGTTTTGGTGCCGCACGTCGGGGCATCTCTGATTTTCGTGTGACAAATCGCTGCATGGCATCTCCTGAATTCAGCCCGGAGTTTTTTATCAATGTCAAACCGAACTCTCAAAGTAAATAGAAATTAGCAACGAATGGTCAGAACGTCAATTCATGGCAAAGTAGAGGCTCGGTGGGTTCGTCCTTTTCATGTAACTGCTCATACCAATTCACTTTCAAGAAAGCGACTGTGGTTGGTTATCAAATGATGAATACGGCACGGATCTGACAAAGCTTCAAGCGGGACGCGGGATGGCACCCAGGACCTCATGAACGCATGTTGGGTGCCACTGAGCTGGGCACCGTCATGGTGCCAGATCGAGCGCGGTTCGCTGTTCTCTCGTTCCCAGGCTCTGCCTCGACCATGATAGCGAAATAAAGGCAGTTTCCGGGCAGAGCCCACGAGATATGGGTTACGAGGCAGAGCCTGGGAACCAGAAAAGCAATCTCCCTCTTCAAGGACTTGGATTGCTTCGTCGTTTTACTCCTCGCAATGACACGGAACCACCAATTCCTCCTCGTAACTGACACATTACCTTTTTGTGAATGCTATCATTGACAAAATCGTTATTTGTCTGCTATAATACTAATAAAATTGACGCAGTTGTAATATGTTGGGTCGTGCGATTCCGGCCCGACTTCTAGGGAGACCGCTATGAAACGAGTATTTTTGGCCCTGCTTCTCGTGACCGTGGCATCAATGCCGGCTTTTTCATTTTTGATCGTTCCTCCAGCGTTTACATTCGGTCTCGACCGTGACGCGGCATGCCTGAATCAGTGTGTCAATGCGCCGTGTTACTTCCCTCCGGTGCTCAATCCTTGCGCTGTCCCCTGCCGACCACCCGGAATCCAGATTCAAGCTGTTCCATGTGCCTTTGACACCGCCTGTCCGTCTGTTCGACTCCCTTGCTACGGCGTTTCCTACGGCGACAATCCGTACCCATTGTTCTTGTTCCGATAGCCCAGCGGGAGCTTACGTCCTTCACGAAGAGGGAGGGATGAGCTGAAATAATTCGTGGCTCGCCCCCTGACTTTTTGGAGTAACCCTGCCATTCTTCACCCCGGACTCCGATCCGGAGGTAGGCCGGGCCATGCTCGATCTACCGAAGCGCGGGACGGCGGCCACGGCCCGCCCTACCAAATATATGTCCTTTGTTTGAAAGTTGATCGGTATCAATTGCTTCCCGCCGTATTCTTTTGACTTGACGGCATGCCTGTTTGTACCTTAATAAAATGGCCGGGGAGTTTAGGGCCGAAGTTGCCTGAAAGTCGGCTGCTGATTCGTTTTACTGGGAGGTTATGGAAATCATGGCAGTTTTCTGCCGGGGAAGGGTGCTATTCCTTGTGGGGAGTGTCCTTGCCTGCACTCTTTGGAGTTGGTCTTCACCCATCTCCGCCGAGGAGTCGGCGGTCAAAGGGCTACTTCTCACTCTAAATTATCCGCAGCGGGTCCAGCAACCTAAGCCTGCGGCGTACCCGGATATCGAGAAGCTACTTTCCGAACCTTTGGACCGGGTGGAGGATCGCAGCCACGGCTCTTCTGACAACGCGTTGAAATTTCCGTTTACAGAAAACCATCTTCGCAAACAAAAAGAGACCGGATGGAAGACTTCCGGAAATTTTCTCCCCGGCACGGCCTCGTTAGGGTCCGTTTCGGAGTACCGGACCCGTCTTGCTTCCCTTGATCCTATGATCCCAGCGGCCAGAAAATTCGGACGGACCATGTTGGATTCGGGGACAAGTCTTTCGTCCACGGGCCACCCCATGGGAGCTGCAGTGTCGGTCTATTCCGGCTTTGAGGTTCAGGTGGACAAGATGAGGTTCACCTTGAAACTCTACGGAATAAGAAATGACAACAACCGGTCTTTACTTTTCGAATGCAGGACAGGACTCGGATCGCCGGAATTCCCGACTCCTGGTGGAACTTATTACTTGGTGAGGATTTTTGACGATCATCCTCTATGGGTCCCGCCACCCGACCGAGATTGGGCTTATGGACAAATTCCAAGCCACTCTGTCTATGGCGGACGCATGATGCCTCTTTTCAAGAAATCTCCCATCAGAGACGAAGCGAAAGTCCGCGATGCGGTCACTTTGTTGGACAGCATAGCTCCCCGAATGAAGTTAGCCGATACCGGTACGTATCGCATACACGGGACCAGCTCCCCGTGGAGCATAGGTTACGGTCAATCTCACGGCTGCGTTCGCTTGCTCAACAAGTCCGCGAAACAGTTGTCGGACACGCTGGAAAAGTACGTCGGCACTACCACCAGAGGAGTGACCGACAACGGTCCATACATAAACCTGGCCAGAATGGTAAAGGTGATCCTAAAATAAAATCAAAGGTTGGTCGCTAGAACGAGCTTTAAGAGATTGGCGGAAATCAGGATTCACCGTCCGCCAGGCGGGGGGATGCGCCGCAAGCCCTAACCCGACACGGTGGGAGAGATGGGCTCAGGCTTTCGTTTGTGACCAAAAGCTTGTTCGCTGCCGCCCCTGTCTCTTCGGGCACTTTGGCACTCATCCAGAGCTGTAGCGGCCTCCTGCCGGCAGCAAGGGGTGTTGCTTTGTACTGAATGTGCATTTGTTCGAACGTGCCCGATGCTTTTGCTAATGTCATGAGTGCGATAGAACTATTGGAACTTGAAAAAGCCTGATGTTGTCAGTTGAATGGAGGAGCGGCTCACTGGACCTTTGACTTGAGAAACGATTTGAGAGAGGGATTTTGACAATCACAAACCAGCTCGGCGGTAATTGTTCGACATCCTGCGGTCGGACGCATTCGGATATGCGTCAAGTGCGCTATTGCCATAGTCGCGGAACCGGCAACGAATCTTACGCCTTTTCCGGCGCAACGGACGAAGCCATGAGGAGGCTGGGAAGGTATTCTTCCGGGGTTAGTTTTAAGTGCTCGGAGCTTTTTTTTCTGCGAATTGAAAGGGGGGGCCGGCACAGTAGATGAACTCTTCGCGCGAATCGTCACCTTCCCGAAGCCCCGCTCCTTCAGCACTTCCCGCGTCGCTTGATTCCTCATGTCCTCTTGAAAAGAGCCGAGTCACGTACTTGGTACTTACCATTGATGTATGCTGGACCTGCGGAGATGATTTTCAAGGGAGGTGGAAAGGTAAGAACTACGGCGTCCCTCTGATAGTGGAAAAACTCGAACAGTACGGTCTGAAGGGAACATTCTTTGTCAGCACGTTTTGTCCGCCTCGTTTTGCGGACAAGATGTTTTCCAATCTTGGTTTTCTGGTGTCGCGAGGCCATGATCTCCAAATCCATCCCCATCCCGATGCAATGGACCCCAACCGTCTTCTCTTGCCCATGTATTCCATGCAGGACAGAAAGAAAATTCTTCATACATCCATTGAGAATATCAAAAGAGCAGGTGCTGCTGCGCCGATTGCGCACAGAGCAGGGGCATACGCAATAGACCGGGAGACGCTCAATCTATTGTCCGAGTTCGGTATTTGTATGGATTCCTCGATATTCCCGGTGGATAGCCGTAGTCAAGTCCCTTTGCCTGAAGACCTGTCAAATAGGTTTGTGCAGATAGGAGGCATATATCAGCTTCCAATGACCCTGATCAAGAGGTTCCCATTCATAGGATACGCGGGTATGACGGCTTTTGATCTGGACAGAACCATTTGGGAGGAGCAAAGAAAGGCATTGGAGCTAATCGCCGACCACGGCCTTCCATTGGTGACCTTCTCAATGCATTTTCATTCTCTGTGCCATTGTGAAGATTCGCCCGTTCCGTACGAACCCCTCGAAGTCACCGGACCCAACGAGGAGAACATAAAAAAATTGGATAATTTTCTGAAACTTGTAACCAGCGACGAACGTTTCAAAGTGATTACTGCAAGGGAACTCTGGCAACTATTTCAAGATCGGCCCCAGGAGTTGCAAGGCCCTTCCTTCATCCCGTACACGGGTATCCGATTGACCTATTTGAAGGCATGGAGGGATTTTTGGGGGCACGGTGTGAGCAACAAAATCGTCGTTCTTGCCCCCATAGTGCTGATAGTCGCAGTATTGGCCGGAATTGTATATTTCTTTTTTTGAATGAGACGCGGACCGCGTCGGTAAGTCTGAAGAATGTATAAACAATACCATCGATATAAACTTCTGCTCATGTTCTGCGACGTCTTCCTCACTATCACGTTACTCGCGGTCATGGTGAAGGTGAGGCCGTTTCTTCCCGGAAAGGCTATGGGTCCGTCAGACGCGATACTACCCGGCACACTGATTTACATCCTGGTGGGTTTTCTATGGCATGTGCTCTTTGCGGTAACCCGAGTCTACGAACTGGAGACAATACCTCGTTTCAGCTTGCAGATCGGCCGTTTCACATCTTCGTTTCTCCTGGCAGTGTTGATGTTGACCGGATTTCTCTATTTCACATTTAGAGAAGTATCACGAATGCTCGTAATTTACTTTTGTGTCGCCGATTACACCATGCTAGTGGTGAGTCGCTATGCCCTAATCTCCTATCTCAAGCACAAGGTCAACGGTACACGCGACATTCCTGTGCTTATTGCCGGCACTTCCGAGAGCGGCATACATCTTGGCAAAATGCTCAGGCGGAACAATGCCTCGGGCTTGAGGGTTGAAGGATTCGCTGATAGCCGGGCCCCGTCACACCTTGACTTGCCCGCGCCGGTAATTGGCACCCTGGAAGACGTGCCTCGAATAGTGCGCGAACGGGAAATAGGTATACTGTTTGTTGCTCTTCAGGAAATCAGGGGAGTTGAGGCAGAACTCTTGATCCATCGAGTCGAAAGCCTCCCCGTGCGCGTGTACGTCGTGCCGGATGTACCCAGGGCCGGGCTGCTCAACCCCGAAGTGGAGACATTGGGCGAATTGGTTCTGATTGGAATCCGGGAGCCGTTGATTCGCGGCCACAGGAGGGTCGCCAAGCGGGTTTTTGACGTGGTAGTGAGCACACTGGGTCTCTTATTCCTTTGGCCCACGTTTATAATAATCTGGGTGGTTGTTAAGCTGGATTCTCCAGGCCCCGGGTTTTTTGTGGCCCAAAGAGTGGGAGAGAATGGGAAGCTCTTTAATATGCTAAAGTTTCGTACGATGTATGTGGATCAAGAGAATGTTGGAAACCCGGTGCCTTCAAAAGAAGATGTCTGCACTACGGTCCCGAAAGTGAAGGACGATCCGCGGGTGACTCGAGTGGGCAAGTTTCTACGCAGAACTTCGCTTGACGAAATCCCGCAGATCGTTAACGTTTTCAAGGGCGAGATGTCGTTAGTGGGGCCCCGGCCCGAGCAACCTTTTCTCACTCAATGTTATGACCACTGGCAGTGGCAACGGCTTTCAGTGCCCCCAGGCGTTACGGGATGGTGGCAAATATCCGGCCGAAGCGATCTGCCCATGCACTTGAACACTCAGTACCGATATGTACTACGTGAGGAATTTTTCCTTGCTACTTGACCTGAAAATCCTATTCAAAACCTTATGGACAGTGGTGAAAGGGAAAGGGGCCTATTGAGACGCCGTGCGGCGGGCTGAAAGACCTTGGGGAGAAATAGCGTATGCAAGACACGGCTTCGTCTGTTAGGAATACCACAACCATGGTTGCGACGTCTATTGTCGCGATTATTATGGGATATCTCTACGTGCAGGCGTTCGCTGTGGGCTGGCGCGCGATCTTTATGGTCCATGCTCTAGTTCTTTTCTTCCTGGGCTGTGCCCTATTCATAAGGGATTTACGGTCATTCCTGCTATTTGTTATGATATTCGCCATTCCCCTCCAGTACGGCTACCACGTCACTTATCAGCCATTGCCGGGGATAGAAACTTCACCATTTTCTTCCGGGCTTCGGATCGACATCGTCGATGTGATGTTGCTCCTCCTATACATGCACTGGGGCTTTTTGTTAGCCCAGCAAACATTGGGACACGCACGCATAACATTGGGTGGCCCGGTTGGTAAGTTACTCCTTATATGGACGGGCTACGTGTTGGTGGCTGGGATTTTAAAATCAGAGCATTTCAATTACACACTATATGAGGTAGTGGAACTCTTCAAAGGCTTCCTCCTCTTTTTCTATTTGGCGAATAACCTCTCCTCCGAGAGAGACCTTCGCGTTGTCATATTTGCCCTCTTTGCCAACACTATTGCTCACGGGCTTTTCATAATTTTTCAGTACGTCACAAGATTGAACTACAACGTGCATGGCGAAATCTCGACTCACTATGTTACGCTAGAGGGCTTTCGGCCGGCGGGTTTTTCCGGAAGTTGGGACGAGTCTGCCGCAATTATGGCACTTGTCCTACCAGTGCTGCTCCTCTACTATCTTGTCATTAGAGACGGGATCCGGCACCGGGCGGCTCTAATGAGCGTCGTCATCGTGCTGGTGGCGATCGTACTCACCAAAGTAAGAGGAGCGTACTTTGCGGTCTTTGTTTCGGCCGTGACTGTGGTGGCTGTGAGCTATTGGCGAGGTTGGATAACTGCCACCAAAACGTTCTGGGTGGCGCTTGCGGCCGCCGCAGGTACTGATTTTGGGCGGCCCATTTATTGTGCATAGATTCGTGACCGGTACGTGGGGACAAGACCGAATACCGCTCATGCTAACTGCTATCAATATGTTCAAGGCAAACTGGCTGTTCGGGGTTGGCGCTAACAATTATTTCTTTCACATTCAGCAATACTTGCCGGTCAGGTTGTCAGGAACTTGGCAGTATGCAGTGCACAATGAGTATCTGCAATGGGCCGCCGAGACCGGTTTACTCGGTTTGCTGCTGTACTATACGTTGGTGTTGGTTATGATGCGCAAATTGTGGAAGCTGACGGTCTCGCCCGATCCCTGGATTTTTATGGCTTCTCTCGGGTTATTCGCGGCTGTGTTGGGATCGCTCCCGTACAGGATGACTTCCCCCTACTTCTTTCAACCACTCTACACGGAATTTTGCGCAATTTTGGCCGTGACTTACCTTTTGGGAGTTCTTGAAGAAAGACGACTCGCCGGAGCATCTACAGCCGCTCCATTAACCGGCGGAAGCCGCATGAAGCGTATACATGCCCCCTGACGAGGTTTAGTTTGGGATTAGTCTTTGCCCCTTGGACTTCCAATACTTATCGAAAATTGCTGACTCTCTTTTCAGTAGCAGTCCTTTCAGCCGTGCTTTTCCCGGCTCGGACAAACGCCCGAATCTATCACGTGAACTCCCTGCGGGGAAACGACAGTGCCCCGGGAACAGACGCCGAACCTTTCAAATCCATTGCTCGAGCATCCAAGACGGCGGAACCGGGCGACACGGTCCTGATAGGCGCTGGGATCTACCATGAACAAATCGTTGGTGGAAAATCAGGAGTAGAAGGCGCGCCCATAACTTACGAGGGGACGGACAAGTCTAAGGTGATCCTTCAGGGGAGCGTATTGGTGAAGGAGTGGCAACGCCGGGGAAATGCCTGGGTGTATCGCGGCCTCAAACCAATTACGCCGGAGAATGCCTTTGTTATGGTGGATCAGAAACGTATGCTCAGACGAGTCGACTCGATTACCGGTATGCCCGAGGGCAGTTTTCATCTTGGAGCGGACGGAACTTATGCCATCAGATTGTTGGACGATGCCGACCCAAATCGCGACCACGTTGTGGAAGTCTACGAGTTGGATTTTGCCTTTAATTCCGGAAATCGTTGGCGAGGGACGGCCAAAAAATGGATAGTCCTTCGGAATATGATCCTGGAAAAGTACGGCGGTCATGGGATTTCCACCGATTCAAAACATCCTGCCGACAACTCCAATTGGGAATTAGATAACCTTATCGTCAGATATAACAAGGGCGAAGGCGTGTTCCACTGCCTTGATGAGTGGCATGTTCACAATTGTACCTTTATGCGGAACGGAGTTCATGGATGTCAGCTTGACGGCGCCCGAATCCAATTTATCAAAAACCTGAGCATGGAAAATGAGTGGTTTGGTCCTTCCGGTAATGGAGGTTGCGGGATCTTGATCGGCCCGGACGAGTCGGCGCATTCGTGCGAGGTCGGAGACAATGTATTTCGTGACAATGGAGCCCCGGACGGCTACGGTTGCGGGATCTACCTAGAAGGACGTTCTCATGACAATGTCATAGAAGACAATCTGATCATCGGTGGAACCTCTTCGGGCATGGGATTTTTCGGCTCGTCCTACAATAAAGTGATCAACAATGTGCTTGTGAACGTGGCACCCACAACCGATTCGGATCAGGCCGCGGCATTTGTTGTCAACCACAGCTTTGAAGGCGCCCCAACTCAATCTGTCGCCAATCTTGTAGCTCAGAATACTGTATGCGGGTGTCCCGCTCCCGTGGCCGTCATGCCCCCCAAGATTCTCGTAAAATCAACCGAGCTGAACAGATTCGTCAGTAATCTTTTCGCTGGTTGCCGGTACTTTTCTCGAGTTCCTAAATCGCCGCCGATTGCGCTCGAAGCCAACGGCTTCTTTTCTTGTCCCGAGAAATCAGATGAGAATAAAGGGAGTTTGATGAGGTGGCTGAGAGCGCTTGCCGGAAAAGCGAGCATTGAACGGTCCGGAAATGTGGTTGGGGATGATGCCGGTTTTCGAAACCCGGCCGCAGGGGATTTTCATTTGAGACACGGATCGCCGGCAATCGGGGCGGGCGTTCCGCTGAGCGAGGTCCTGACGGACAAAGACCACAATCCTCGACCGCCGGGCCGACGCCCCACGCTTGGTGCTTATGAATACCTTCCGGCTGTAGATCGAGCCCCGGAGCCTGGTGGATCCCCGTAAGTTTGCCTTTTTATTCAGCGGTTTAAATAAGTTTGTGTAACCATTATCTTTTTTATTGCATTCCTGTTGAAATTTGTGCTGTTTTGTGCTAACAATCACAATATATTAACATGGGGACGAATCATAGGCATTCTACTCGGATACCCTGGGAGGATTCTTGGGGGTTAGGATGCGCCACAACGATCTGCAGCAGTGAGAATTGAAGACACGAGCCCCCTATATCCGGCCGAGTTTCGAGCGTAGCGGCTCGGTACCGCGTTAGTGTCGGGAATGGCTGTGAAGTATTGCTGGAAACGGAATTGTATGCGTTGCATTTTGCGGAGTCCAAATGCTGATCGCGGTCAGCACGTGTTAGGGAGCACGGAACAATGAGAGAAAAACAAGGCTTATCCTTGAGAGACGCTCTCAGCGTGTTTTTTCGCCGCATCTATCTTTTCGTGATAATGATAATCTTTTTGCCCCTGGCAGCGCTCATCGCCTGTCTGGTTGTCGGACCTATCTACGAATCCACGGCAAAGATCATTGTTACCGCCAAGAGAGAAACATCCAGCCTGCTCCAATATCCGAAGGAGATGGCGGCTCAAATGTCGTTCAACCTAAATGTGGACGAGACGGATATGAACAGCGAGATAGAGTTGCTTCGAAGCTCGGATCTGTGGATAGAAACAGTAAAGAAGCTGGGAGTGGATGCATTTAAGCCCCAAAAAGCCGGAATAGTAGAGGGATGGTTCAAACAGATCGACGAAATGTTGCGCCAACCGTTCGGGGGCAACAAGCCGATAGCAGGAGTGCCGAAAGGCAAGGCCGCGGAGGTCCAGAAACTAGCCGGTGACATCTCAAAGAATCTTAAGATCACCGCGGCCCTCAAATCCAAGGTGCTTGACCTTTCGTTCAAGTACCCGGACCCGGTCATGGCGCAAAAGATACTCGCTACGCTCCTGGACCTGTACATTCCCTACCACATGAAGGTGTATGCTCTCCCCGGCGCGGAGAAATTCTTTTCCGGACAGGGTGACCTGTACAGGCAAAAATATGACAAGGCGGACCGAGAGCTTGCCGAATTCAAGAAGAAATGGGGGTTGTCCCTTGTCGAGCGGCAGAAGACGGAGCTGATTACTTTCATCCAACAGCTTCAGGATGCCCTGGTTCACGCGAACGCTGACCTGAGCCAGTATCGGATAATGTTGACATCCGTGAAGAAGGGCTTCCTGCCTTCCGGCCAACTTACGCCCAGTGGACACTCGAGCGGTGAGAACACATTTATAAACATTGTTTCTTCGCAGCTTCTGCGCGCGGTGCAAAAGCAGTGGCAGACGGCTGAAGTTTACCAGACAGGGAGTCGAGACTATAGGGATTCGGCGCAGATGGTAAGGGATCTGACCGGGAGATTCGAGGAAGCATTGCAGGGAGAGATAGACGCGGCCGAGGCCCGAAAAGCCAGCCTTCAGCAGAGCCTGAAACAGAAAGAGGAGAAATTGCAGCTACTCGAGGAAAAGAGTGAGGAAGCCCGCAGAATGCAACTCGATGCGTCGATTGCTAAAGAGAGATACGTCAGGTACGTTGCAAAAGAGGAAGAGGCCCGGCTGGAGAATCTCAAGGGCAGGTCCCAACTTAGAGACATAAGCGTCGTGGGGACACCTTTAATCCCTATTCACCCCGTCTTCCCCCAAAAAGTGCTCTTTGTTATCGGAGCCTTTTTGTTGGCGATTCCAGTGGGTATCGGCGCAATATTGACTGCTCACTTCCTGGATCATACGTTTGACAACCCCGGAACGCTGGAGGCTCACACGGGCTATCCGGTCTTGGCCTCCATCGGAAAGATCCAGACAGGCAAAACAGCCGTCACGCAAGCGGACCGGGGTCTGGAGCCTGTAGGTTGATACCGCTTCTCGATCAAAGAGTGAGAATCGGTTGGCAACAAAGTCGGAACCGTGCAGAATTTAGCGAATGTTTCATTTCTTGACCGCGAACTGATATGACTCCCCGCAACGGTCCCATTGCGCCACAAATTCCAAAAGGTCCCGCGTGCGCGGGATCACGAAACAGCTTCCCGTTAAGGGCTACCTTTTGCGTTGCAGCTCTCGCCTGCCTCCTGGTATTTATTTCCGCCGGACCACTACATGGCCGGGATTATGAAGTTGGTGCCATTGTGGACATGACCGAGGGTAACATCTATGTTAAAGGGAGTCGCGGCACGCATGTCACTCGAGACATTCGAACCCTGTCTGTGGTGCGAAGTGGGGCTGGAAGTGCTTGTGCGCTTTGAGGGATTCACTCGGGCAACGATCGCGCCGTATTCCAAATCGGTCTTTGGCGGACCGGTCCGGGTATTCGTAATCAAGGACGGCAGAGACGAAGATTGAGAACGGTTAGAGCGGTTCTCGAAAGAATTGTCGTCATATACAATGCGTCTTGGTGCCCGGTTTAGATTGGCGGGACAGTCCCGAGAGCCTCGGGACAGCTTGTCAATTGGGGATGACGGGCAACCCCGTGTTCCACGCGGGGCGTCGCCACTGGGAAAGATGCCCATCCAACGGATCAAATTACACTCCTTACTATTCAGCTTGTGGCGCAGACTTTCCAGTCGGCGGTTTCTTGTCGTAGATTTGGCGGACAGGAAAGTCCGCCCCACGGCAATCTGAGCCATTTGTGAAAAGGACTACTTAGTTACCCAGAGTCACTGCCGGATCTTTGGGTCAGCTTTTCATAAATAGTTATGTAACGCTCGACAAGCACGCGCCAGTCCCGATTGGCTTCGACCCACTTACGGGCCCGAGTCCCCAGATCAGTTCGTAGATCTCTGTCTCCTGCCAGCTTTGCACATATTGAAGCCAAATCCGATACGTTTTCAGACTTAAAAACCAATCCGTTCACGCCGTCCTGTACCATTTCAAGATGTCCGCCGACATCGCTTGCAATGAGAGGCTTTGCCATGGCCATGATTTCCAACGGTTTCAGGGGGGTCACCAACCGCGTTTCCCGGGTGTCCCTGCGAGGAAGGACCAGAAAGTCGCAAATCCTATAGAACGCCGTGACCTCGCTGTGCGGCACACGCCCCGTGAAGACCACTCTGTCGGAAATCCCCGCATCCGCAACCATTTTCCGCAAAGACGGCATAAGCTCCCCATCACCCACCATAAGCAAAGCAAGATTCGGCAATTCCCGCGCGAGCCGGGTCATGGTCTCGACGAGAAGGTCGAGACCTTCATAGTTGAAAAAATAACCGATGTACCCGAACACCACTTTGCCGCGCAAGCCAAGCCTTTCTCGCATGTTCTCGTCGGGCGGACCGGGGGTAAAAGTCTTTACGTCGACACCGTTAGGGACAACATAAATCCTTTCGCTACTAATCCCGCGGGAAACAATTTCTGCTTTGAGCGAGTCACCGATCGCGGCAACATAGGCTCGCTCCTTTCAACGCCCTGTCGTCCAAAGAGCGCACCACTCGGTAGCGCAGCGATTGCTCACGAAACTTTCCTCGGCCCGAGTGAGAATCTTCCCAAATCCCCCTCATTTCGTACACGGACGGGATGTTTTCCCACTTGCCGACTGTGTTTGCCACAAGGCCGCACGTGAAGGGCGAATGCCCATGAATCACGGCCGGCCGGTACTTCCTTGCCACGCGCAGGGCCGCCTTTAGGAGGAGCAAATTCTGCACAACCCGCAGAGCGGCTTTTACGGGACTCTTGTCCTGCACTTCCCGGGTAGGGGATAGGATATTGCCACCCGTCCTAAAGTAGCGGACCCCGTCAATGTATTCGCTATGTTCCGCGTCAAGTTCTCCCAGAGGCGCTTGTGAGGGTGACGTGATGACCAATGGTATCAGCCCTTTTTCGAGCTGTTTGGTCACAATTTCGCGGCTCCGGATGGCATATCCGTGAGTGCCGGGAACCGATCTATGAAGAAGGTGCAACACGCGCATAGGAGAATCTCCAAGTCAACTTAGTAACCCACCAAAGGCAGAGAATTCATTAGACCGCAAGAGATCGGCGGTTCGAGACGGCAAAAGTGTCCAAGGAAGATCGCGAGGGACACTGAGCCGGCTGCTCGAAGGTTTGAAGGCTGCCAGCAGACCACTGGGAAGCCGAACCTTCATGCTTCTCCTAACGGTCGGCGTCGGACTTTTTGAGCCGTAATACCGCGAATACCATCCTCCCAGAGGATCGAATCCTCCGCATAGGATGGACACTTCTTCAGAATGGCGGCCAAAGAACATGATGTCCAGCTTATGCATGTCGAACTCCGCGGACAAGCCACCTGATGCCCGTCGCCGGAGTTTCCAACGAGGGTCGAAATGGAGCCGCCATTCCACTTCATGCTCTCCGGTTCCATCCACATCGTCCAAAATAATGACCCCCCTACCCAAAATGTGGATCAGGAAGCGACGCTGCACGATTGATCCCCAATTGACCGCTCCTCGCAATAACTTCCAACCGTCTCCCGTAAAAGTTTGCTCCTGTTTTATTCTCAGAGGGCCTGACCATCGGAAGGTCCCCAGTGGTTCCACGGGGTCTTTATCGTCCAACCGTATGGTGTTGTGGGCCGTACAAGAGCGAAAGTAATTGCGCCAAATAGGGCGCCCGTTATAGAGACACGTTCCCGGGTCAACAACCACAGGATTTCCGCTATAATGCAGAATGAACGATAGGCCGTCGGCGTGTCCGTGACCGTAAGCGGGCGCTATCCCCAGAGGGCCTGTATCGAAGATGATGCTGAATTGCGGGTCCCTGCTTATCTGGTAACCGCCGTGCTCGAAAACCAGCATGGAAAACCCGGACGCGGCGTCGGCTTCCCGGCTCGCTGCATCTTTTAAAGCATTGAATGCAATCAGCCCGTCTTGGCCCAGCATTAGGTAGGCTTCAGCAGAGAAGGTTGCAGGGGGGGCGGCCAATCGAGGTTCACCGAGCAACACTGAGGCGATCGCAGGCAGCGACCTGAAATCCCAGAAATCGGAAAGGCGCCAACCCACTGCCAGTCCAGTGTCGGAATCGCCTATCATAGGCACATCGCCACAGTCCGGTCCCAGGTTTCTAATAAAATCCAACCCATTGACGAGCCGCTCCTTCACCACGCCTGACAATTGAGGTCCTTGTTCGCGGGTCAAGAAAAGAACCCGCAAGGAGAAACTCCGCCACAAAGCGAAAATAGCCGGTGGCCTGCTCGGCATAAACCCCGTCAGGCAAAATCACGTTGGGGACAAGCCTATTAAGTATCCTCACAGACCGTTCGCACCACTTGGAAGAATTCAAGAACAGCGGATACAATGTCGAAATGCAGAAAAGGGCCGAACATTCTCCCAGTAGGTGGTTCCCCTCTGTATGGTGGACAGTGAGTTCCTTTTCCAGGTGAACCCCGTGCATATACAGACAAGGTATGAACCGGGATAGGAAGGGTGCATCCCATGCCGGGCTATTGGAACATAGGATGTGGCACCGCGCCAACGACAGCGCACGAAGAGCAACCTCCAGATTGCTGGACCATTGAACCCCGTTACCGGATAAGAGTACGCTGTCCAGCCAGCTTTCCAGATGCTCCTTCGCCCCAACCGCGAAACGATCCTCCCCGGTGAGCCTCCAGGATGCGCCCAGCCAGAGCAGGTGCTGAAATCTATTCAGCTCCCAACACCATTTCACATCGCGGTCAGGCCGTTTGGGATCGTGCGAAACATCTATGTCAGAGTAGTATTCAGGGGGCCAGACTTCCAAGGCCGCTTCAGATTCCATAGTTCCGGACCACTGGATCGGTCTTGAATGGTAGACTTCCTTCCACTGAAAAAACGGAAACCAGCCGTCGAGAACCCTCTCGGCCCTGGAGATCACCTGGCATTTTTCTTCGGGAAAAACGGCCTCAAAGGTATCCCAGAAACGCCCGGTCCTGCCACCATCCGGGTGGTAAAGACTTCAAGAGCGCTTCGTGGACGGCATGGGGCGCTTTTGCAGGGCCCGTTGTCAACCACTCGGTGCGCCGGGCCCACAGTCGATTCCAGGACATAGCCTGATGATCGGCTTGCAATCTTTGCTTCTCGGATCTGTGGCGTAACCACGATCTTATACGGTAAAAGGGCTCGTCGATACGAAGTGTACTTAGTCGGCGGGTGTAATATGCCCATCTTGATACGTTCATCACATCGCTGGTGGCAAAGGGTTTTGGAATTTGATCACTGAAAAGACAACTCCGCAGTGCCCTGTCGATCGAACGGCACGACGGACGGTGTACTAAAGAAAGCGATATATCTTTTTCGGAATGTGGAACTCACGCTTGTTCAAAATAATTCCCAGTATGTCTGCCCCCGCGGATTTCAGCTTGTCGAGCGCGTAATCCACAACTTCCGACCGGGTGCGCTCGGACTCAACCACCAGAACTACTCCATCAGTCACTTCAGACATTCTGGTCACGTCAACAAACGGAATTACCGGAGGACTATCCACCAGAATGTACCTAAATTTGTCTTTCAACACGTCGAGAACTTCCGGAATGCGATCAAGATCAGATTCGTAAGACACCACACTGTCGGTCATTTTAGGCCGCCCCGCGGGAATGACTGAAAATCCGTATTTGTCCACCTTTTTTATTGCGTCGCGCAAGTGGGTAGACCGTTGCAATACCCCAGCAAAGAGCCGTCCCCTTTCAGGTTCAACATTTCGCGCAATGAAAGGGTGCCTCAGGTTGGCTTCTACAAGGATTACCTCGTTGGAGGGGTGAAGGCGAGCCATAAAAGGGCCAGGGCCAACGTAATCGAGCTCACGCCTTCACCGGGGTGAGAGAAGTGAACAGGACTACCCTTGATTCGAACGCACCGTCATTGCTGAATATACTACGTTCCAGTCGTAAGAATTATTTCTAAAGCGGATGGAGATCTTTGATCATCAAACTCCCCTTCTTTCCAGGGCCACGTTCCCTGAATAACCCTCGCAAAATGGAAAGTCGGAGGAAGAGCGAGAAAGTCTGCAAATACGTAGTAAAAACATAAAACTCCTTTAATTTACCAAATGTTAAATATGTTACATGACCATATAACATGAAGTATCTGATATAACAATTGACAATAACAGGTATATTTGATATGATTACATCCAGAGCCAAGTTTGCGCGAAGAATCGTATAATAGCCGAAGCACGGTACTACCCACCATAGAGGCCGGAAGTGACGCTTTATCATAACCATAGCTTTGACGACCTGATCTTTAATGCGGAGAAGCTTGCTTTGCCGGAGATCGCGGAAGCGCTGCCAACCCAAAAGCAACGGTCTCGCACAAATCCACGTGAGGTTCAGACCAGGCTCCGCAGATAGCTGCGCATCCTGAAGACCCCAGTCTGTCCCCTTTTGGACGAACTCCTGAGGCTGAGAAGTCGATTGGTTTTCGGCATCCGGCGACTTGGACCTCTGCCGCCATGATATTCTGTGTGGCGATGATGGCCATGATCTTCTCACATCATTTGGTCGGACGGCTATTGCGTGGGACGAAGCTTCTGTTTTCGACAGCCGGGGATCACAAATTCCGGGGATGTGTTCGAGAATGCTTTGGAGAAGGAAGTGCAAATACTCAAAAGCCCCCGGATCTCTCAGCTATTGGCACATAGATCTCTATGACCGAGGACCCGCCTGTTTGCCAGGACAATTTCGGATGCGTAG
>CAWBKB010000005.1:0-602500 GCA_963789265.1 uncultured delta proteobacterium
CTCAGCCGGCACTTGCCGCACGCACCCGATCCGCCGCAGACAGCCGGGATGAAGACTCCCGCCTCCAGAGCCACGTCGAGTAGAAGTTGCCCCACATCGGCTTCCACGGTTACATCGTCGGGGAGAAATTTCACCTGGACTTTTTCCAACCGCCTACCTCCAAAATCGGTGTCCGGCCAAAGCGTAGTCGCCCGTTTCGGCTACCTGATGCGAAGAAATTGTCTTATCAGAAGCCCCAAAATACAGTATCTTATCATCAGGGAAGAGTTTTTCAACTTTTGGTTTTCGGCCGATGTAACCCCTCGGTCACCGGAGTGAAAGATTGTCATTGCGAGTCCCGCAGGACACGGGATCTTATTCCTCGGAGTTACACGGCACTAGAGATTTCCGTGCTTAATTGAGTAGTTACTCAGTGTTTAACTCGTCTAGGCCAAGGAAGCAGCCATGAGTTTGAACGTATACGAAATTTTCAGGAGTATTCAGGGAGAATCTTCGCATGTCGGCTTGCCATGCGTGTTTATCAGGCTCGCAGGCTGCAACCTCCGTTGCCGCTATTGCGATACACGCTACGCGCAGGAAGGCGGGGAACCGATGTCCCAGGAAGAGATTCTCAAGCGTGTTTCAGCATTCGGGGTCAACCTGGTGGAAGTCACCGGTGGAGAGCCTCTATTTCAGCAAGAAACGCCCGCACTAACCGCGGCCTTGATGGAACGGGGTTACCACGTCCTTGTAGAGACTAACGGCAGTCTGGATATCTCCGCCCTCCCCGAGGGGGCTCTCCGAATCATGGATATCAAGTGCCCTTCCAGCGGAGAGAACCACAAGATAATGTGGGAAAATATTTGGAAGCTGCGGCCGGACGATGAAGTCAAGTTTGTGATTTCGGATCGTCACGATTATGAATGGACCCGCGGGATTATTTTGGATCACTTCGCGGCATGCAAGAACAAAAATTCTCCTGTCCACGGTCTTTGGGGAACTGCCGCCCAAGAATCTCGTAGAATGGATGCTAGACGATCGAATCCAGGCCCGCTTTCAGCTACAGATTCATAAATACATCTGGCCCCATGACGTGCGTGGTGTCTAACCTACAACTGCAATAGGTCACCGCGGAGAACGCAGAGAATCCTGTTTTCAAAGTCCCCCTTTTGTAAAGGGGGATTTTGACGCATCTTCTGGATCCCAAGCTCTGTCTGGGGAATCCATCGCGCGGGGTGCCACTGCTGGCTCGCCCAGCAGTGTTCATGGAGTAGGACCGGCCTCCCCGCGTCCCGCGGGATAGCGGCGCGCCAGAGTGCCCACCGCATCCCTCTCATGGAAGCGAAATGGTATGAAAACACAGAGATCGCGGAGAATTCTGTTTCGAGATTATTCTCTTGACAAACCCATCTTAAAAATCATCTTGTTCTAAATCTTTCACGTACTCTTCCCGTGATAACTTTGTGTATTCAGCATCATTTAATTCTTCCACCTCAATGCCGTAGGCTTGCAATCTCTCAACCATATGATTTCCAAGATTATGAAGACTACCCAAGAATATATGCCAATTTCTCCAGATTTCAATGACTTGTCAATTTCCTTTGCTATGAACTCATTTCTATCGAACATAGTGGTCACTTGGTATAACTTGTCATCAAGATGTTTGAATTGAGCGCTATGAAGATTTTCATTCTCGCATCGAACCAGGAAGCACCCCTTCTTAGATAAATCTATTAATGCCATATCATTCGGACCAAGACCCACCAAGTAGTCGGGATTAGGATAGCAACTCTTACGCCTGTCCAATACGTCAAGAAGTTCAAACCCTACCCGACACGGAAGAATTATCTCCGGAGGGCCGTTAGCCCATTTCTTGACATGAGAATCATTGTACATTTTATTGGGAGTTGGCAGCGTATCGAGCGTCTGCTCGATTTGCTTCCATTCTCCGAGAATCTGTATGTCAGGAGGTTTAGTCCAGCCTCTGTGATCCTTGGATTCTTTGCCAAGTTCACGTCTGGTGTGCATAATATGAACATAATAAAGCATCCGCTCCAGCGGTAATTCAGACAAGTCTATCATTGCTTATCTACTGATCCTTATCTATCGTGAATTTGTGGCTTGGTTTTTTCAGCAGTTTCTCTGTTCCCTTTTCTTGCGACTAAAATGGGTTTGTCAAGAAAATAATTCCGTTCTGGTACTACGCGTTTGCTGAGTGCCAGGGATCTGGGCTTTGTCAGATCCGTGCTGAATTTATCGTTTGATAGTCTATCAATATGACTTGCTTGAAAGCGAATCGGTGTAATGGCGTTGGCGAGACCAAACTTTATTGGCAGGTTGGAAAACCTGCCCCACAATGCGGTTATTCTCGCCGAAGCGGAACTTGGGAATCAGAACTCTACTGAAACCCTCTTCCCGCGTCAGCGCGCATGCCACTGCTGGGCAAGCCAGACCCGCCCTGGTGGGACGCCCAAGACACAATCCTCATTGGTTGAATTCCAATCAAGAAAGGAACTTTTAGAGTTCTGGTTCCCAAGCTCTGCCTGGGACGCCTGTCGCGAGGCTCTGCCTCGACTATGATAGTGAACCGAAGCCAGTTTGCGGGCAGAGCCCGCGAGATATGGGTTCCCAGGCAGAGCTTGGGAACGAGAAAAAATTCTTCACAGGCACGGAGGCCGGTGCTACCAATTCTTACAATTGCTCTTCACAATCCGTGATTAATTTACTCTCCCGAATCAGCTTTGTACGCGCAGAGTTCACCGCACATAGTGCATGTCTCGTGGTCCTCGCGGCACGTCCGGCCTCGTATTTCGCGCGCGAGGTCAGGATCGATGGCCAAACGAATCTGTTCGGCCCAGTCCCGCCGTTTCCTGGCCCGGCTCATCTTTTCGTCCCACTCCCATGCACCGGGCCTTCGCCGCGCCAGGTCGGCCGCGTGTCCGGCAGCCCGGGCCGCCAGCACACCGATGCGCACATCCTCCGCGTCAGGCAGCCCAAGATGCTCGGACGGCGTCACATAGCAGAGGAAATCTGCGCCTGACATAGCTGCAATGGCTCCTCCGATCGCGGAGGTTATATGGTCCAGCCCCGGCGCAATATCCGTCACCAGGGGTCCCAGCACGTAAAAGGGGGCATTGTCGCAGAGCTGCTTTTGGAGCTGCATTTGAGTCGGAATCTGGTCTATGGGCACGTGACCCGGTCCCTCAATAATTGCCTGAACACCATTTTCCCATGCGCGGCGACTAAGCTGCCCCAGAGTTGCCAACTCCTCGACCTGCGCCCGGTCCAGAGAATCCGCGATTGCCCCCGGCCTTAGCCCGTCGCCTAGGCTGATGACCATTCCGTACTTCTTGCAGATCTCAAGGACTTCATCGTACCGCTCGAAAAGAGGGTTCTCACTCCGGTTCGTTCGCATCCAACGAGCGAGAAAGCTGCCCCCTCTGCTCACGATTCCGCACACTCTGGGCTTCATCTCAAGATGGGACAAGGCATAGAGCGTCACCCCGCAATGAATCGTAACAAAGCTTATGCCGTCTTCTCCGTGCAGACGGATGGCATCGAGCATCTCCTCGGGGTCCATCTTCTCGCCGCCGCCTCTTTTGCGAGCCGATTCCACAATGGCCTCGTAAATGGGGACGGAGCCGACAGGCACGGGAGACTCCTCAACGATCCTTCTGCGCACAGATCGTAGATCCCCCCCGGTCGATAGGTCCATAACAGTGTCTGTACCGGCTTTGACTGCGGCTGCTAGCTTGCGCAGCTCAAAATCTTCATCATGCACATCGCCGGAGGTGCCGATATTAGCATTGACCTTGACCCTGAGATTTTCTCCCACGGCAACAGATTTGCCGGAGCCGGAGGGCTTAAAAACCGCCACCCTGCCCTTTCCGAAACTCCTGTGAAGAACCTCGTAATCCACGCCCTCTTCTCGGGCGATTTCCTGCAGAAATCTGTTCAAGACAAAAAGTCTCCATTGTAAATTTGTCTCAGTATAGAAAGACAAGGGGATATTGTCTATCCTGCTTCAGAGTAAATGGCATAATCTAGCCCGGTTTCTCGGTATTGACTTTCGAATCTGTGGGCTGCTGGCAGGTGGTTAGTGTCATTGCGAGGAGCGAAGCGACGAAGCA
This sequence comes from uncultured delta proteobacterium, assembly GCA_963789265.1. GTDB lineage: Bacteria > Desulfobacterota > Desulfomonilia > Desulfomonilales > Desulfomonilaceae > CAWBBA01. Next base: position 4,110 of record CAWBKB010000005.1, read on the forward strand.
ATCTAATATCAGTGCCCGATCAAACGGTGAACAATCAAGGAAATACAGCACGGATCTGACAAAGCCCAGATCCGTGGCACCCAGGCAATCTATAGCCGTTGCCAAAAGTAATGACCTGTTCACCACCCGTCACCCCGGCGAAAGCCGGGGTCCAGTCCCGCGAGAAACGCGGGATTGAAAAGACTGGATTCCGGCCTCCGCCGGAATGACGGTGTCAGGCTACCTCTTATCGGACAAAACTTTTGGCAATGGGTATAAAAGTTTTATTTCACGGGCACTTGAGATTGCTTCGCTGCGCTCGCCATGACAATCTATTGCCGCACGTGACTTAAGGATCACCTTCCCTATGGATGATTCAGGGTAATTATACGATGGGGCGGGCCACTCGGATCTAGAAATACACGGCAAATTCAACGCCGTAATAATTCCATTCCATATCAAGTTCCCAGGTTTGCGGGGCCACGGGTTGCGGGGGGGGGGCCGGTGGGGAGGAGGCTGGACGATATGCGGTGTTGTCGGCTCCGTTTCGAAATTTCAGGTAGTTCTTTTCTGCAAGGAACTTGCAGGAAATATCGAACCTGTAAATCTGTGGCCTGAACGCTAAAGAGGCCCTGTACATTGTCAATTTCGATCCTTTGATCGGAAACTTGTACATCGCCTCGAAATGTACAGGGAAGCCAAGAATTTCAGGTGGAATGTACCTCAGATAGGCCCCCATAGTGATCGGTCGATCACCGACGAAGTCTATTGTTGCTGGATTGAGGCCCGGAGGGGTTGATGAAGATGGGTTCGTAATGAACAACCCTTGGAAAGTAGGATTGATGAAATAAAAATCAATTGAGGCACCCAGGGTCATCCACTCGAGCTGTACAGCGTCAATATCGCCACCGAGACTCAAACCGCTAAAGTCCACATGTGCACCGTTTAGGGAGTGGCTTCTTGTCTCGGCATTGGAATACGCGGCCCGGAGACCCAGCCGCCAGCAACGGAGTGTCGCATACGTGTCGTATCGAAGGGGGTATTCATCGAGAAATGCAGCTTTAAGAATGTTTAGTTCTCCGGAAGTAGCACCGGTAAGCTTGGCTGAGACCACATCTCCGATGCACGCGCCGGTCCCCACTTCGCTCCTAAAGGTGCTGGCGAACCCATTGGCAGGACATATAGGACCGATGATACTCTCAATGGCGCTCAAGCGGAATATCGAACTGAGTGGCGAAGAGTATGACTGCGCAAGACATGGCACGGCCCCTGCGATGCACATCAGGATCGCGGCGAGAATTACTGCTGTAACCAATTTCATCGCGCGAAGGCGCGTCACCCGTCTCATGCAGCCCTTTACACAATAACGGTTAAACTTCAGCGTCTACATTTAATCACAATAGTACATAAACCGTCAAGGAATTTGAGCAAGCATTCACTATGCGCGGAAAAGATTGTCATTGCGAGGAGCAAATAGTGGGACAGGCATCCTGCCTGTCTATTATGGACGACGGGCAGGATGCCCATCCCACTGGCAATCCAAGTGGGGCCCAAAGGAAGAGATTGCTTCGCTTCGCTCGCAATGACAATCTTTCGCCGCTCATAACTGAATGCTTACGCGGGACCAGCCCTACTTTTTCCTCTCAGCCGTTTTAGCCTTTTCGCTACAGGCCCATTCGACTACCCCTTTGGGGAGTTGTGCGACCTCTTCTTTTCGGATGTTTTCAACTTTTCTTGTTCAGGCCGGACTCGCTGCCCTTCAGTAATGCTCTCCCCGACATTGAGCATCACTATTTCTCCTTCGGTAATTCCCGAAAGAAGCAGCACGCTTTTGCCGTCGCTTTCATAGACCTTCACCTCGCGAAAAAGAAGCTACATTGTCAGTGCCCACGGTTCCCACGAAGGTCTTTTCTCCGCGTATCACCAGAGCTGACGCCGGTATCTCAATGGCAGGGGGATTGCTGACGTACAACGTCACCTGGACAAAGCTTCCCGCCAGGATCTTTCCTTCGCCATTATCCAGATCGATTTCAACAAGAAGCGTACGCGTCTTTGTGTCCAACTGACCGGTGGTTCGGCTGACTTTGGCGGAAACCTTGTTCTCGGGCCTGGTGGCATCCGCGACCTCCACTTGATCGCCGATTTTCACCCGACTTGCCGTCCTCTGATCCGGATAGACGTACACTCGTAGCCGATCAGTCTCTGACAGCGACACCACCGGCGACGAACTGGTTTGCGAACTGGTCGCGGCCTGGAGCAACGCGCCCGGGTCGACATAACGCGCGGTGATTATCCCATTAAACGGTGCGCGCATGACCTCATAGTCTTTCTGAGCCAGAAGAGATGCTGCAGTATCACGGGCAATTTTGGCCGTAGCTTCAGCATTATCCGCGGTCTGAACCGAAACAGATCCGCTTTTGAGGAGGTACCGATATCGCTCAGCATCAGCCTCTTTATTCTTTGCGTCCGCGACTGCGGCGGCATACTGTTTGTTGAGTTCGGGCGAGTCTAGAATGGCTATGATTTCATCGGCTTGAACCTTGTCGCCTTTGTCCACTCTGATTTCCTGGAGATACCCACTTATTTTTGCATACAGCACCACATTGGCATAGGGAAAAGCCTCTCCAATCAGCAGGACGGATCGCGCGCGCGGGCCTTTCTTGGCCTTAACCACATTAATCCTGGGGCCCTTCGCCACCTTGTCCTTTCGGGACTTTTCTTCCTGCCGAAGACCAACTTCGTGCTTCCAGATTATGCCCACGATAAGAATCAGCGATATAAGTATGGCCAGTGCCGCGGTTATTAAAAGAGACCTTCTGCCCTTTTCGGCCTCTCGGGAATGATTGTCATTCATGATTACCTTCGGAAACGGTCTCGCCCCGTTCCTCCGCACGAAATCGCTTTTCAAGCACGTACTTCGTGGGAAGGTCTTTACGCAAGATCGAATAGATTGTGGGCACGATATAAAGTGTGACCAAGGTCGCCACCAGAAGCCCCCCAATAACGGCGCGTCCGAGCGGGGCATTCTGCTCCCCGGCTTCCCCCAAAGCCAACGCCATGGGGAGCATACCGAGAATCATGGCCAAAGCCGTCATCAAAACCGGCCGCAACCTGGTCTTAGCTGCCTCCAAAGCCGCTTCCACCGGAGAGACGCCTTTTTCTACACGTATATCATTCGCAAAACTGACCATCAGGATCGAATTGGAAGTTGCGATTCCGATTGCCATAATAGATCCCATTAATGATTCCACGTTGATGGTGGTTCCCGTAAGTGCCAGCATCCAGAGTATGCCGGCCAATGCTCCGGGAACGGCCATCATTATAATAAAAGGATCCAGCCACGACTGAAACAGCACCACCATCAAAAAATAGACGAGTAAGATCGCAAGAATCACCCCTAAACCAAGACTACGAAAGGATTGATTCATGACTTCGTACTGCCCTCGCAGAGTGATATGAGTTCCCGGCGGCAATTTGCCAAGTCCCGCGATCTTTCTCTGGATGTCCTTGCACACGGACCCCAGATCTCGCCCCTCCAAAGTAGCATCGAGATTCACGACCCTTTGCACCGTATAGTGGCTGATACTCGCAGGAGTCACTCGGTGGTGTATGCTGGCAACATTGGACAGCGTTTGCGCTGGGATCTCGGGTATATCGGTAGGTTGAGGTTGGACAGGGGGCGGTAGCAACGTACTCGCCGTTGGCGGGGTTACGGCAATCGCGTTCAGATTGTCTATGGATTCTATGCTCTTCAAAGGCATCTCAACGGCCACTGTATAATTAACGTTATTGCTCGGGTTTAGATAAAAGTTGGGGGAAATAAGAGTACTAGATGATAACGAAACAAGGATAGTATTGACTACGTCGTGTTCACTAAGCCCCACGTAAGCTGCTCGGGTTCGGTCTACGTTGACCCGCAAGGCAGGATAGTCAAGAACTTCGTTAATGTGGACATCCGCTGCACCGGGAATTTCGCGCATTGCGTCCTTCAATTTAACGGCAAATTGATAGGCGCGATGCATATCCACGTCTTCTACTTGAACCTCAATTGGCGATGTGAGCCCAAAATTCAGCACAAGGCTGATGATGTCGGCAGACTGAAAATATGTGCTGCACCCTGGAAAGTCGCGTTCCAGAACCTCCCGAATCTTCTGCCTGCATACTGACGAAGGCCGGTGGTTCTTTTTCAATGCGATTAGGATTTCAGCATCCATGGACGCGACATTGTCCGTTTGTACAAACGCAAGATTATAGAAGACAGGAAGACCAATCATAGAGTTTATGGTTTCGAGTTCTTGCGGCGGTATAATTTGTCGAATACGTTTTTCGACTTGAGCGACTATTTGCTCGGTCTTTTCGATTCTCGTACCGATGGGTGCCCTAAAATGCAGCTTCATCAATCCTGTGTCCACTGACGGGAAAAAGTCGGTCCCCACTACGTAGATAAGCCCCAAGCTGATGGCGATCAGAATTCCTGCGCTGACAATACCTAGCACTGGATGCTCCAGAAATGTTCCAAGCGTCCTGCCGTATGACTCTCGAAAACGCTCAAAAACGTCATCACGAAAATAATTCAGCTTTTGCGGCAGGTTCTTCAGCCATCCTGCCGGCGCGCCCGATTCAGAATTTGTTCGGTTGTGCAGATGGGACTCACCGCCCATGAGCATCCTCGACAGGGTCGGCACAAGCGTCCTCGAGAGGAGATAGGACGCGAGCATGGCAATGACCACTGCCAGGGCCAACGGTGTGAAGAGGAACTTCGCAGGTCCCCAAAGAAGCACCACCGGGAAGAAAACGACGCAAATGGAGAGTGTGGCTACAATCGCGGGCACAGCGACCTGACGAGCGCCATCAAGAATAGCGACTGTCAGGGGCTTATTAAGGGCCCGATTGCGATGTATATTCTCAACCTCCACGGTCGCGTCATCCACCAACATACCGATAGCCAGGGCCAGGCCGCCGAGAGTCATGAGATTAATCGTCTCGCCCATGAGATTGAGCCCGATGATGGATGTCAAGATGGAAAGCGGTATAGAGATGATCACAATCACCATGCTCCGCCAACTGCCCAGGAAAATAAGAATCATCAATGAAACCAGTATAGAGGCAAGAATGGCTTCACGGAGGACTCCCTCGATGGCTCCCCGGACAAAGACGGATTGATCGAAATCTATTTTCAGATCCAGGCCCTTGGGAGCGGTCTCTTTGATCGAAGGTAACGCCGCCCTCGTAGCATCTACGACTGCCAGAGTTGACGCATCGGCATGTTTCAAGATTTCCAGATAGGTGGCTCGATGCCCGTTGATTCTGACGATGTTGGTCTGATCGGCATAACTGTCCGAGACCCGGGCCACGTCCTGAATATAGACCGGCCTGTTGTTCACCACTTTAATCGGGATGGAATTGAAGTGCTCGACCAACGTGGGGCTTGCGTTGGTAAGTACGCTGTATTCGATCCCACCTATGCGGGCGATGCCTGCGGGTAGGATAACATTTGAACTCTGAAGTGCATTGACGACATCAGTGGCAGATACTCCTCGTGCAGACATTGCATCGGGATTGACGTGAACCATAATTTGACGTTGCTTGCCCCCGAACGGGGCTGGTGTCGACAGTCCTGGAATGGTAAACAGTTTCACCCTGATGAAGTTCAGCCCATAGTCAAAGAGAGTCTGTTCTGTCAGAATCTTGCTGGATACCGTTAGTTGAGCAACTGGAACGTTGGATGCATTGAATTGGATAATGTTCGGCGCCTGCATACCAGGCGGCGTGATCCGTAATATGGTTTGCGACACTGCCGAAATTTGGGCGATAGCGGCGCCTAAAGCAGTTCCGGGATAAAAGTAAACCTTCAGCAATCCTACGCCGGCTATAGACTGAGACTCAATACTCGAAATGCCGTTGACAGTGGTTGAGTAGGCCCTCTCAGCAATGATAACTACTCGTCTTTCCATATCCTCAGGAGAGAGGCCGGGATAGTTCCAAACGACCATTACCACCGGAATGTCAATTGCCGGCAAGACGTCAACAATCATCCTCGTCACTGAGAGAATGCCCATGACAAACATGAGAAAGCACATTACTGCAACAGTGTAAGGACGCCGTAAAGCGAGACGAACTATCCACATGTCTTGGCACCTCGTTCGCGCTGCAATTCAAGATTTCGATGAGCAGTAAGCTGTGCCCGCTCCCGGATTATGCCATGCAATTCCGACTTCCCCCGCGGAGAGCGCCGCAACGAAACATGAAAACGCACTGATGGAGACCGGCAATCCCACGTTCCGCGAGAGACGGTCCTACTTGCGTTTTGAAAGGAATCCGCTTTCAACCGTAGATTATTTCGTCGGTGCAGTCCGTGCCATTTCGGGTAAACGTCCTGACCGTAGTCGGACCTTGCCGTTCGCAACGAACGAGACATGCCCGAAAGGGCTGTAGGCGATGCTATTAGTCTGATGGTACATTTTCGTAACATCTATCATTGTTCGCCTGCACCGTGCGGATAAGCGGCCTTCCCCACAATCACAGGACTGCGGCGACTGAATGTCGCACTCCCCGGTCAAATTCTACTGCTCATCACAAATCATATTCAAAAACGGGACGAACATTGCCGTTCCTCACCATCGCCGACTTTCGTTCAGGTGGCGAAACCACAGCCCTTCCCAAGGAATTGACCCTGTCTGTGCCTCAAGGACCAAATCATAGTTTGTCTCGGGGGTTTTATCAAGAAGCCGACTAGCAGCACACATAAAAGGTTTCAACGGTCAGGCCGCCATGAGGAAAGCGTCTCACAACAATTTTGATGAGCCTGAATCGTGCCACGATTCAGGCTCATTCGTATAGTCGTCGCCCTCACCCCAACCCTCTCCCAGAGGGAGAAGGAGCAGATCCAGGGCAGTTTCGCACTTCCCTCGCCCTCTGGGAGAGGGACACAGGGTGAGGGATTCGTGCTACGATTCCGACCGCTTCATTGTTTTTGAGACACTTTCTAAGGCGCCCGTCTACGTCCTGTCGCCCCGATGGGGCTCAAAGAGAAGCGTCCCGGAGGGACGAAGGACAGCAGACCGGTCCTGCGCGGACCGCGGGATTGCCGGGAAAAGCCGGCATCGTGCCACGAATCTCACTCATGCTTCGATTTTGAGACACTTTCTTCCAGCTTCCGGGAACCCCCCGTTCAGTGGCGGGCTAGAAAGCCCACTCCACGAAGCCATCCGCAAATTCCGGCTCTAACTGAATGCTTACTCGATTCGCACAAATTGCTTGACAGATCAGCAAGGGAGTTCTAGAAGCAATGCAATTAGGATCTTGGTTGTGGCGCTTTTCCAGCGGCATACATCGGGTCGATGTACTGAAATTTCTCAGACCTTTTTCTCAATATAACTATCCCTCCGGCTGAAGGAGAAGTTTGCTTATGGCATCCATAGTTGATCTGTGCTGGACGAGTTCGGAGGACCTCTTCGAAAACCTCGACCTTGACGCACTGTACGCACGGCAAGTCCGAACAGTGCGGGCGGACTCTTGTCCAAAATATCCGTACCTCATTTTGGTGCATACCGGCAAAATCACCATAGGAATAAACCTGGGGCGGAGATTCGAACAGCGGGAAGCGGCGCTGCGTCATTCGCGAGGCAGCGGCCTCCCATTGCAGGATGACCCCTTGTACTGCTGAAACGGCATCCAGGATCCGTCTGGGTGAAGCTGTTCCACCTGATGACACTGACGTATGCAGTTCATGTCAAAGAAGACAACCGTTTCTTTCTCTCCTATCCTTCAACCAGGCGGACGGTCTTTATTTTTGCCGGCGAATCGCGGCGCCTTTTTAAGAGGTTGAAACTCCTGCCCACGGCTGCTATCTTATTCCAAAGCTTCTCTTTCAGTGTGTGTTGTGCCTGAGTGGTGGAACTAGGTAGACACAAGGGACTTAAAATCCCTTGGGGCTTGTCCCCGTGACGGTTCGAGTCCGTCCTCAGGCACCATGTCACGTACCTCGCCATCAGCTAAAGTTCGCGTTTCATCAACAGCTTTTAGCGCCTTGCTTTCGTTTGTTGTCCCAGGATGCATATAGACTGGGCTGAAGAGAGGCTTTTGCATAGGCGCAGAAGCTATCGAAGCAATGTTGCACAATTTGGTTAAATGTTTTGCATTGACTATTAGATCGTGTTATTTATATTTAGATAAAAGTTAATGGAAGTTATAGTAAAGGATGTTGGTTTTTTGCTGAACAGCAAGGAGGCGGGACCTTATCGAGAGACGGAGAGGAGCGAGGCATGAAAAAGGAAGCGCGACTTCAGGCTGAGAAAATGTTTCTGAAGGCAGGGGGCAAAATCACCAACAGAGATATAGCAAAGATGGTAAAAGTAAACCCCCTCACCGTCGGCCGATGGAAACGTGACGACAATTGGGAATCAAGACTGACAGCAGGCGATCATCCCGCGCAGAAGGAAGGCGCGGGTATGGTGCGTAAGAAGGCTGCCCGCGACAAGGCGGTCAAGCTGTATATGGAGGAAGGGGGGAACATAACCAACAAAGAGCTTGCGATAAAGGTCGGCGTAAGTCCTGCAACAATCAGCAAATGGAAGCAGGCGGATGGGTGGATCGACCAACTTGCCCCTGCTGAAGCGGAAGCGCCGATTGAAATGACAGAAGAGGCCGAGCTTGATATCGGTGAACTGGCATCCCCGGAACAGATTATTCTGATCAATCAAAGGATAGACAGTCTCCTCAAGCGAGACTATCTCAGTGCCGGTGAGGTCGCGGATCTGGCCGAAGCCAAAAGCGCCTTGCTCGAAGCCGTGGATATCTATCTGGCTATTGTTCACGATGTCGGGGAAATGAAATCGGAAGGCTGATCGACCTCTTTCCTTGCCTTACCATCGAGAGAATCAAAAATAATGATTTCCCCGGATGCCCTGCTATACATTTATGAGATTCGGGGGGACCCCGGCGACAACCTTGCGGACCCTCCCTCCTCGTTTGTAGGATTATGGAATGAGGAAGGATTCTCTTATCTTTTTTTTACAAAACCCGAAGACCAATACGTTGACGACTCAATCCGGACCTGCGAATTGGGCCTGGGGTCCAGGCACGAAGTGCGTTACGGGGATTGGCAAACAGGGCTCCCGCCACACGGCATCCAAGTAGCCGGACTCTACTTTGTGAGACGCGACCATCCCTCTCCGCCTCCCGAAGCACTGCTACTTGATCCTTCCGTGGTGTTCGGCGACGGCAGCCATCCCACCACAATTTGTTGCCTCCGCTTTATGCAGGAGATCATCCGCGCCAAATCCATAACATCTATGCTGGATCTGGGAACAGGCAGCGGGATTCTGGCACTTGCAGCCGCACGTATGGGAGTCCGAAGCATTCTGGCCGTCGATCGAAATCGCTTGGCCTTTCGTACAGCTACGGAAAACATTAGAGCAAACTCGCTGGAAACTGTTATTCGTGTTCGAGAAGGAGAGGCCAGACTTTTTATTGACCAACCATTCGATCTTGTTGCCGCAAATCTGCCTTTCCACGTGTTACGTGAGTTGATTCCTTTGAGGGCCGCTGCGCTCCACAAATTTTGGATTGTGTCGGGAATCAACGAGAAACAGGCGGAGACGCTTAAGGAGCTTTTTTCAGAACAAGATTACGAAATTTGCCGTCAGATTGCGGATCCGCCCTGGCTGACCTTCACGGCAGCCAAGGGAGAAACTATAGACTAGACCGGTTGACCGAACCGACGAATGTGAAATTCCCGGAGGGACGAACACTGAAAATGCTTTGTACCCCGGAGTCTTAACAAAACCTTGTGGAACGAACATTGATGACAAGCGCTTCTGCTGCTTCTCCGGCTGATGGTGCCTGGATTATCCGGGCAGATGACGGACTACTGAGCGTGCCTGACAATCCGATAATAGGATTCATTGAAGGCGATGGAGTAGGTCCTGACATCTGGGCCGCTTCGCGCCCGGTGTTTGATGCGGCCGTGCGCAAGGCCTGGGGCGGCGGCCGCCAAATCAAGTGGTGGGAGATACCGGCAGGGGAAAAGTCTTTTCGCGAATACGGGGAATACCTACCTGATCGTTCCCTGGTGGATATCCAACGAGCCCTCGTTATTATTAAGGGTCCGCTGACAACCCCTGTAGGCGGGGGCTTTCGCAGTTTGAACGTCACCCTCCGGCAGAAGCTAGACTTGTACGCGTGCGTGCGGCCGGTCCGGTATATATCGGGCACTCCCTCGCCGGTGAGGCACCCCGAAGATGTGAACATGGTCATTTTTCGGGAAAACACCGAAGATGTTTACGCGGGCATCGAATGGAAATCAGGAAGTGAAGAAGCCGACCGAATAGTCAGATTTCTAAAAGCCGACATGGGTATTCAATTGGACCCGTCTTCAGGCATAGGACTCAAACCCATGAGTCCCAAAGCCTCAAAACGGCTCGTGCGGCGGGCAATTCGTTTCGCGCTTGATAAGGGCAAACAGAGGGTCACGCTTGTTCACAAGGGCAACATAATGAAATTTACCGAGGGAGCTTTTCGAGATTGGGGTTATGAGCTGGCCCGTGAGGAGTTTTCCGACACAATTGTGTTGGAAGACGCACTCATGAATGACCATGATGGGGTAGTTCCCGAGGGCAAGATTCTACTCAACGACAGAATAGCCGATGCCATGTTTCAACAGGTGTTGCTGAGGCCAAAAGAATATCAAGTGTTGGCATTGCCGAATCTCAACGGCGACTATCTATCCGATGCTCTGGCGGCCCAGGTCGGCGGTTTGGGGATGGCTCCCGGCGCAAATATCGGGGACAACTGCGCCATATTTGAAGCCACACATGGAAGCGCTCCTAAGTATGCCGGGCTTAACAAGGTGAATCCAGGCTCACTGCTTCTCTCAGGGGCCATGATGCTTGAATACATGGGTTGGGATGAGGCTGCCGCGCTCATCGAGGAGGCCATCTCCGAAACGATTCGGGCCGGGATTGTAACGTACAGACCTGGCTCGAATGATGCCGGGCTCCAGGGAAGTCTCCTGCTCCGGCTTTACATCTGCCGTGATCGAAAGAATCTGTGCAAATTAGCCTTGAGATAGGATAAATCTTGAATAATAACCGTCCGAGCCAACCACAGCCGTTGAAAAAGCGGTACGCTTTTCACCGGAAAAATTGCCACAAAGCCGGTCCCACACAGGTAAATGGCGACAGCCTGCTAAAAACTCTTGACTACGTCGTGTCTCCTCGAATATGCTCCTGACTTACCGCACTCCGGAGTTTTTTTTCTTTTTTCGGTTCTTTTGCACGGAGGGTTGAAGGATACCCTGTCCCGGGAGAAATTTTTCCGGCGAGCGGTCTTCCGGGACGGGGCATACAAAGCAAATCCTGGCTCTTCGTAGATTAACTCCCCTGTTCAAGACGTCGATCCATCATGCAGACCGGAAATGTTGTGCCCGTGGCCTCTCAGGGGAAAGTGACTCATGATCATCACTCGAACGCCGCTTCGTGTCAGCTTCTGTGGGGGGGGAACCGATCTTCCGGCATATTATCTCTGTCAGCAAGGGGCGGTGGTCAGTACGAGTCTCAATAAATACGTATACATCACCGTCAACCGTCTCAGCCGTTACTTCCGTCACCGCATTCTATTGAAGTATTCCCAGTCGGAACTTGTCGATTCGGTGGAAGAGGTCTCCCATCCCATCATCCGGGAAGCCATGAAAATGACGGGCATCATCGACGGTGTGGAAATTACTTCAATGGCCGATATCCCGGCTGGGACCGGGCTTGGATCCTCAAGTTCTTACGCCGTGGGACTGCTTCATGCGTTGCACACCTTTAAGGGTGAGTACGTTTCAGCGTCACAACTTTCAAGAGAAGCCTGTGAAATAGAAATCAAACGACTGGGTGACCCTATCGGGAAACAGGATCAATACATCGCAGCGTATGGGGGGATCTGCCATATCCGTTTCAATCCGGATGAGACAGTTTTCGTAGACCCTGTAATCTGCTCTCACGCCACCAAAATGGCCCTGCAAGGCAATCTCTTGATGTTTTATACCGGTAGGGAACGACGCGCGGGAGATATACTGGAAGCGCAACAAGCAGCCACACAACAAAAAATGGATGTTCTCGCGCAGATGAAGGATCTCTGCGACCGTGCCCTGGACGTTCTCAGAGACGGTCGGTCGCTAAACCGATTCGGTGAGATTCTTCATGAGGGATGGCTTCTGAAGCGCTCGCTGGTAGATAATATCAGCAATGACTCCATCAACCGGTATTACCAATCTGCACTCACGGCGGGAGCAATAGGCGGTAAGCTCTTGGGAGCGGGAGGAGGAGGATTCCTCTTATTTTATGTTGAACAACAGAACCAGGATCGTGTCCGGAAGGCGCTTCGAGACCTTCAGGAGCTGCCGTTCATGTTTGAGCCTCAAGGAAGCAAAGTCCTCTATATTTCGGACGGTGTGTAGTCCGACACCTGGGTTATTGAACGCGAGCGGCCGTTAACACTCAGGCCATATCTACCCATTCAGGCGTCTTTTCACCCACCATGAAGACTTCCACTTCCTCAGGGGCTTCGAGTAACGGTTCAATTCGCGTAGAGAATGCTTTTCTCCTGGGAGAATCATGCCACTCTTGCCAGCGCTTTTGGCTAATCCAAGTGCTTACTACGGTCAGCTTGCCGGGGCTTGCGATGCTGAGAAGCGTTTGGCCCGATACGTAACCCGTCTGCAAAGTAGCTAACGATCTGAGTTCCATTAGAAGGTGATACGCTTTTTTCATTGCGTCCGGTTTGAACCTTCTGGTGATAAGCACTTTGACGGCCATGATCGCTCCCTCCTTCCGGCGCTGCCGGCAGAAAGTCTTGCGCAGATTACTCGCGTGTTAGTTTATCACTTCCACAACGAAAAATGTAAAGTTCGAGACTGGTTTACGCTCAGCCGCTTTTCTCCAACCCTTTCAAATAATCAACCGTGCCGTCGGCTATTCTTTCGGCAATGGAGTTCAAGTATGCCGAGTGGGTCAGCTTTTGGCTTTCCCGCTTGTTGCTGATAAAAGCACACTCCACCAGAATTGCAGGCATTTTCGCCCCCAAGAGTACATAGAACGGGGCTTGCCTTACGCCTCTGTCACGTTCCCCGGGGCCGCCAGGCTCATTGTTTCGGGACAGTGAGCCCTGTACTGATATAGCCAATTGGGCGGATTCACTCTTTTTCGACGTCACCATTAGGTCAAGGAGTGTTGCCTCTATATCATTCATTTTGGATAGGGGTATCGCATTTTCACGGGCCGCGACTCGCATGGCCCCGCACGAACTGGCCTTGCTAAGATAGTATGTTTCAATCCCTGTTGAACTCGAATCCGCTGCCGAGTTGCAATGGATTGAAATAAAAACGTCCGCGTTTGCCGAATTGGCTACAGCGGTCCTCTCTTCAAGAGAGAGATATCTGTCGTCGGATCTTGTAAGCACAACCTTAATTGAGGGGTATTTGCTTTCGAGTATCGCCTTGAGCCTCATGGCGACATGGAGCGTCAAATCCTTTTCTTTCAGCCGACCGTCTCGTGATACGGCTCCAGGGTCTTTCCCGCCATGTCCCGGATCTATCGCGACTACAAACGCTCTCGCCGATGGATTGACATTTCTGTAGGCCGCGACGCAGTCGTTAATTGTGGAAGGCAGCAGAGACGCCGTACTTATGGAAGGAACCAATTTGCGTCCAATGGCCTTCGCGTGCGGACTGATTAATGAGTTCGCAATCGGCCGTTCCAACGGATTTCCTACGGCGTAGGAGGGTGCGCCCGAATTCATTCCAATTACGCTGGTGGATCCAGCCAAGATCGGTCCCGATTTTGACTCTGCTTTGTAATTTCTAGCATCCTGAGTCCCAGGATTGTAAAAGGGGTTTCCCATGAACTGATTGGGCGCGGCGGTCGACAAGCTCCCGTTATGTACGGGAGGGCATGTTGATCGATCTGCTTTGACGGCGGACTGGGGTTTGGCGACTAGTGGCAACCCAGGCCGCGGCCGGCCTCTGCTCGGTCTTGTCCGGATTCGTTTTGCCCCCTCGAAATCATGGTTATTCCGGCCAAGCGATTCAAGAATCTTCCGCTTCAAACCATGCGCCTCTTTCAACTCGCGTAAGCCCAATTTCATATAGGGCCCCCTGCGATTAAGGCTGCAAAAATGACTCAGATGGCGGATTGCTTCATCGAGGTCTTGCACTTTGCCGCTCCGGCGGTAAAGATCCAACGAAGCCTTTCCCGCAAGAAAAAGTGATCGATTGGCTATCCGGCGGTCTTTGGCGGTCTCATGAATGGCCAAAAACGAACGTACGTACTTGCAGCCAATCTTTCCGGCTGGTGTCTTTAGACAATTTCTGCAAGAGGCTATATGTTTTAGAAAAAGACGGTATCTGCCGAGGCGAAGCGGCTCCCGCCAACGATCCTGTCAAGAACAAAATGAAGACTCCACCAATTCCGGCCGCGATGAACATCGAGGTTTTTGGCATTCGCGAAGGACCTGGGATGCTTGTAGTAATCAATTGAGGCCGGCTCGTCGGCCGGTCCGGATGCAACTTCAGTCGCAGGACTTGCCGATTCGTATGGTGGACCGCAGACCAACCTGATTCGAGGTGGAACCGAGTTTATTCACGTCACGACAGCACTCCGGTAAGAGACGGACCCGGAGCACCTCACTGGAGATGTGGTTAATGCAAAAGCAAGATCGGGCGATTTTTTCATGAAGTTCCACGGGAATAGTTATGGGCGGTCTACGTGGTTTCCAGAGCACAGGGCACCTCCTTGATATAGTATATAGCTATATAACACATAAATAACTGTATGTTCAATTGATTTTCAATAAATTACTTTAATTTAATCTCTTTGACCGCGCTGCCCGCCCCTGCTACACTCTTATCGTCCCTATCTACAAATGTGCCGCCATGCAGGTGAGTGCAAAGAAAATTTAAGGCGTCGAGTCTTGCGCCTGAATGGACACGTCACATGCCCCTCAACCAACTCGACTACGATTGCACCTCGCCGTTTCAGCGAGAGAGTGGAACAAAATGAGCGAAGACAAAGCGAATAGGCCTGGTTTCTTCAAACGCTGGTTTAAGAAAGATAAAGCTGCGCCGGAAGCTTCAAAGACGGAAATCCCTCCTGAAACTGCGGAAGAAGCTGCTCAGCCTCCATCCATCGCGGCGCCCTTTGAGCCGGCAGTTGAAGGAGAGTTGGGAGAATCCCCCGAATTCCGGGATGAGCAAGAAGGCTTCATAAGGCTAAAGACGGGCCTAAAAAAGACGAGGAAGGGTTTTCTCGGCGGCCTGAACCAGGTGTTTCTCGGAAAGAAACAACTGGACGATCAGATGGTCGCGGGGCTGGAAGAAGTGCTCGTGACCGCGGACATAGGAGTGAGAACCGCTTACGAGCTTCTGGACAATGTTGCAGGCAGAATCAAGCGGCGGGAGATCGGTGATCCGGACGCAGTGGTTAGTCATCTAAAGGCACTGATCAAGGACATGCTTTCAGAGGTCGAAGCCCCTCTGCGGGTGGGTTATGGATCGGGGCCATTCGTCGTGATGGTGCTGGGCGTGAACGGTTCCGGCAAAACCACGACCATTGCCAAGATAGCTGCCCGGTACCAGGCTGCGGGCAGACGGGTAATCCTGGCCGCGGGAGATACTTTCCGGGCTGCGGCTGTGGAGCAGCTTCAGATCTGGGGTGACCGCGTCGGTTGCACGGTGATCAAAGGAAAAGATAAAGCTGACCCGTCCTCGGTCGCGTTCGAGGCTCTGGAAAGGGCGCTGGCTGATGATGCTGATCTCGTCCTGGTAGATACAGCGGGTCGGCTCCACACGCGGGTTCCATTAATGGAGGAGTTGAAAAAGGTCAGTCGCACCCTGGGGAAGAAGGTCCCGACTGCGCCGCATGAGACCCTGCTCGTTATCGACGCGTCGATGGGCCAGAATGCAATCTTGCAGGCGCGGACGTTCAACGAGGCTGTCCCGGTAACGGGAATCGCTCTCACCAAGCTTGACGGTACCTCGAAGGGTGGCGTACTGCTCGGAATCTCGCATGAACTTAAGATTCCTGTGCGTTACATCGGAATAGGAGAAAAGATAGACGATCTGCGCGAATTCAGTGCAAAGGATTTTGCGGAAGCCCTATTCGCCGATGTAGATACTGCTCAAACGGATTAAGTACTCTGCTGCCTAAGTTCGGTCTCATATTCTGGCACCATTTCCGTCATGCCCGCGTACGCGGGCATCCAGACTGGACCCCGGATCGCAGTCCGGGGTGACGGAGTTGGATAGAGTTGCAAGCACCGACAACATTTCCGGAAATAGGTCACAGCATTTAGCAAATCGAGTAAGTAAGTTAAGTCAGATTTCTATCAATCAAAAGGAGGTATGGATATGGAGATACGGAAGATCGTGAAGATCGTTGAAGAGATACACAGAGAAATGGGCAAACCGGTGAATCCGCCCACCAGGCGGGCTGCGGCCGTCGCGGTAATAGCCAATCCCTTTGCAGGTCGATATGAGGAGAATCTCGACGAGCTGATCGGAGTCGGCGAAGAGTTGGGCGGCATTCTGGGCAAAATGGCGGTGGAAGCGTTGGGAATCTCACCTGAACAGGCTGAAAGTTACGGCAAGGGGGCCATAGTCGGACCGCGAGGCGAGTTGGAGCATGCCGCAGCAATTTTGCACCCCAAGCTGGGTGGGCCTTTCAGGGAAGCAGTCGGAGGAGGCAAGGCACTCATCCCGTCCGCGAAGAAAATGGGTGGCCCAGGGACCGAAATCGACGTTCCCGTGCATTACAAGGATGCAGCATTCGTGCGTACCCATTTTGACGCCATGCCGGTGCGGGTTCAGGATGCTCCCCGCGGGGATGAAATCGTGGTGGCCCTGGTCGTCACGGCCTCGGGGAGACCACTGCCCCGTGTAGGCGGTCTTCTCAAGGACCAGGCAAAGAAAGAGGATGGGTTGCGATGAGCTTGTCATAAAAGTTTTTGGAAGAGGGGTTCGGGGAGACCCTGCGTCCCGCGGGGTTACAAAAAAGTGTCTGCTCGACTAATTCCTAGTGTTGTAGGATGTGCTGAGCGAAGCGATGCGCATCTGTCGCGGGTCGGCCGTGGGGTGGGATTGACGGGGGCGCGAGCGATGCGCTTCCCCCTGCATTCGCAGGGTTTAGCACATCCTACATGCTTTTTGGAAGGGGACGTCCGGGATTCATTTGTTGGTTGGGCCGTATAATTTGAATCCCATTTTTTGCCTTATTTGATCCGAATTCTCTTTGCTCGTTACTCTCGCTAAGAGTTCAAAAGCAACTTCCATCGCGGTAGCTGGCGAAGTAGACGTAATAACATTCCTGTCCCACACAATCGAACAATCAACTACATCCACTCCAAAGCGCACCAATTGCTCCCGACGCAATCCGTCGCGTAAATGATAGGTCGTTGCTTGTCGCCCAGTGAGAATGCCACTGTTCGCTAGTGGAAGGGCACCAACGCATACAGATGCGATCGGTTTCTCAGCATCATCAAATCGACGGATGAGGTCAGCTACCGACTCAGAATATGCTTCCTCATAGTAACCGTGGGTCTCAAACCCGCCAGGAATAGCCAGTCCATCAAAATTTTCGACATATATTTCCGACAAAAGCTGGTCTGGAATTACTCTGATCCCAAACGCACCTCGAACTTCCTCATGTAAGCCAACAGTCACAACGTTCGCCCGTTCTGTGCCATATGTCTCGGACCAGCCCAAAACATCGTGAAACGCAGCCGCCTCATAAATTTCCACGCCTTTGCACAACAATAGTAAAACGCGTTTCATGATTTTACTTCCTAATATCGTCAGAAGGCCAGGGGCCACTTACGTAAGCTGCGTTAGAAGTGTCATAAGTTTTTGGAAGAGGGGTTCGGGGAGACCCCGCGTCCCGCGGGGTTACAAAAAAGTGTCTCCCCGACCATTTCCCACCTTCTTGCCTTTCACCTACCTGTGCACAAACGGAGCTTTGGAGCGCGCGCCTTTTTCAACAAAATTCTTCAGCCCTATCTGGTTATCCTCTGTGGTCCAGCATTCCCCGAAGCATTTAGCTTCCCACTTGAGGCCGTCTTCGACGGTCATCTTTGCGCCTTCGAGGACGGCCTTGACCGCCAGCTTATCAATGGCACGGGACAAGTGTCCGATATCCACGTTAGGCAACTTTTCGGGAACGTTGGAAAGCGGGCCGGTTTCCATTTGCTTCACTTTAGTTTTGCCTGCTGCCAATTCACGAGCCAGATCTATGGCCCGTTCCAACACGTCGCCTTCCACCTCTTCATTTATGAGACCGTATGCCAGAGCTTGGGCGCTTGAAATTGGCTTAGCGGTGCGAATCATCTCAGAAGCCTTTTCAAAGCCTATTAACCTGGGAAGGCGCTGAGTGCCGCCCATCCCGGGTATGAGCCCGAGATTCACTTCCGGTTGACCGACGAAAAGGCCTAAACCTTTGGGGGCAACACGCGCGGTGCAGCACATTCCTAATTCGCACCCGCCGCCCAGCGAAAGCCCGTTCATGGCAGCTACAACCGGTTTGCCGATATGTTCGAGTTGCGAGGATGCAATCTGCCCTTTTCGAGCGAACGCCTCACCCTGCGCGGGGTCTTTGAGACCGGCCATTTCCTTGATGTCCGCGCCCGCAACGAACGCTTTGTTCCCGAAACCCGTAATTACCGCGGCTTTGATTTCCGGATCGTTCTTTATGGTCTCAATATGAGATTCCAACTCTATGAAAACTTTGCTGTTGA
This sequence comes from uncultured delta proteobacterium, assembly GCA_963789265.1. GTDB lineage: Bacteria > Desulfobacterota > Desulfomonilia > Desulfomonilales > Desulfomonilaceae > CAWBBA01. The sequence goes on from CAWBKB010000005.1 coordinate 22,854, forward strand.
GAGCATTAAGGGCCTTGGGCCGCCGAATGGTGATAACTCCTATATCGCCTTTCTTTTCATAGAGCACATCAAGGACTTCCCAGGGCTTGCCCGAGGCAGCTTGCTCTCTCAGAGCCTTTGAAACAGGCATGGTCGGGTACTTCTTTGAGAATGCCTCCACCAGCTCAAGGGCTTTGCCGACACCCAAGGAATTCATGAATCCGAATGGCGGCTTCATATCCAGCGCGACGCTGATGAGCAGGTCAAAGTCGCTTGTGGTTATAATTCCTGAATCCAGGGTGTCGCACACCATGGCGAAATAAGCTCCCTGAATTTCCTCTGTGATGATTTTCTCCTTGTCCGGCGGCACCTCGACAGTTTCGCCACGCGCAGGCACTTCCCAATCCAAGTTCGCATCGACCATTTTCTGAAGCCGTTCCGGAACCCGGTACCACGGGTTCAAACGTTTGTTCATTTCCGCGAGGCCGTGAACGCAGATCGGATTCCCACCCGTGAGGTTCTGGCCGGTCAAGGGTCCCACTGCAAGCCCGAGAGCTTTGGCTGCCACCGCATCGATTTGTTTGGTGTCGCCATAGCCCGCGTCTGCGCATTGTATGCACGCGACCATGAGCCCTTCGAAAATGGGGTCCACCGCGTATCCATATCGGGAGCCGACTTGAATGGGGATTTTCCCGATGAACTCGTAAAAGCGCGTAATGAACTCAGCGATTTCCGGCTCGGTATCCTTGGCGCCAATGATTTCCAGCGCGGGGTTACGTTCCGCGGGAAAGAAATAGTGGACGCACAATGCTCGGCCTTTGTGAGCGAGTTCCTCGAAAATTCTTTCCGGTTCAAGATGTGATGAATTGCTGGCCAGAATTGTGTCCCGAGTAACCAGTTCTTCCACTTGTTTGAAGATTCGCCGCTTCAGAGGGAGATCCTCCGTGGCCGCTTCCACAACTAGATCAGCGCCTTTCAATTGATTGTAATCGGAAGTGAAGGTTACATGGCTCTTCATTCCCTCGACATCATGAGGCTTGAATGCTCCGGTCTGACCTCCTTTGTCCACCTTTTTGAAGAGCTTGGCCTTCCCCTTTTCCAAAGCGGTTTCAGCAACATCCACCACGACGACTTGGACGTCAAAAGGATGCAGTACTTTTACAAAATGTAAGGCTATATCGGGACCGATCTGGCCGGAACCGATCACGCCGACTTTGCCGATCGTACGTCCGCGGAACGAAAATGCCATGTTCATCCTCCCTCTAAGGAAATTGTCGAGTGAAAAAACCTCTACAGGATGCCCTACTGATTGGAGATCCCGGCGCGACTTCAGGCATTAAGAAAACCCTTGTCTTGCCGTTATGAGACACGCAAAGGCGCATCATAAGCTTTTCACCTTGCGTGTCTGAGCGCAACTGCCAGAAAAACTACCATTTCCCCTTTCCGATTGTAAAGGCGAATCGTTCACTCTACCACATATTCACAGCCCCGGAAGTGAGATCTTGAATTTGGCCGGTATGAACGGAATGTTATCTTCCAGCGCCGTTCACAAAGATTTTAGCGAGGCTTCATTGAGATCGGATTGACTCGGCTCCGTTTCACTATAATGAAATAGTTGCCGGCTCCGGATTATGTGTCGCCTGACAGTTATTCGTGCTATTTTCGAAGGTCGTTTGCAGACAAACTTTCCAGGAGGAATGGGATATGGAACTAGACCAGGCCGTGCTGAACAGGCGAAGCATTCGAGCGTTTCTGCCCGATCCGGTCCCGCGGGATAAAATCGAAAAGATCGTTGAGCTTGCACGATGGGCCCCCTCATGGGGCAACACTCAGCCCTGGGAAATCGTCGTCGCGGATGGAGAAAAGGCCCGCAACCTGGCTGACGCCTTCGTGGAAGAGGTAATGAAAGGTGCTACGCCTCGGCCGGACATTGCCATGCCGATTGAATTCCCGGAAGCGCACAAGAAACGCTACACCGGCTTGGGTCGTGATCTGCTCACATTTCTGGGAGTTGCTCGGGATGACGCAGAAGGCCGCAGACAACACTATTTGAACATGTACAAGTTTTTCGGCGCGCCTGCCGTAGTCTATCTGACCATAGACGGCCGATTGAACGAACCGTATGCCTGCCTGGATTTAGGCTCCATCGGCACCACAATTTGTTATGCGGCCGTTCGAGAGGGTCTCGGGACCATTTATCTCGCGGCATCGATGCACTATCCGGACATTGCGAAGAAGATGTTAGGCATACCTGAGGACAAGAAAGTGGTTATCGGCATAGCAATCGGATTCCCTCATCCGGACGCGCCGGCAAGCATTTTCAGAAGCAGCCGCGAACCGGTGGAAAACATATTGCGATTTGCGTGAAATCGGGGGGGATTTCTTGACTAAAGGAGCAAGTAGCACTATGATGAATTTTATCCCATCGTTCGACAAAGAACCCGTCATCAGCCTGCAAAGTTCCGGGAACTCCGTAGGGTCCCTGAGACTGTTACACATAGCTGACGGCTGCGGAGAATAAGAAGACGCCATTATGAATAGGCGTGAATTCATTATTTCTGTCGGCGCGGCCGGAATGTTTTCACTGCTCCCTTCGATTCGGCTCCACGCTTTTAGTCCCCCGCGACAACAAGCGGCCGGCGAAGTAGGGCTCAAAGGCCCGTTCGACATTGCATTCGATCCTTCCGGTAATCTTCTGGCCACAGATCCTCCGAGTTATCGCGTAGTCTGTCTCGATGGTTCAAACCGGGAAATTTGGTCGTTCGGAGCCCCCGGTTCGCAAGCAGGGCGCCTGAATTTTCCTAGAGGTCTGGCAATCGGTCGGGACGGCCTTATCCACGTTGTGGATTCCAATAACTGCCGAATTCAGGTCTTTGATCGCATGGGGCGGGTTCAGCACATTATTGGTTCCGTCGGGTCCATAGGCGGCTCCTTCTCAACTCCGCAAGGAGTGTTTGTTGACCACTCAGGAAAGCTTCTGGTGGCTGACACGAGAAACCATCGAATACAGATTTTTCAGAGTGGCAAGCTAGTTGCTGTGCTAGGCGACCTTGGCGACGGAAACGACCAGTTCAGGCTCCCTACTGCTTCCGCTGTCACATCAGACGGAGAAATCCTGGTACTGGACAGCAAACACGGCCGCATCAAAGTCTTCGGGCAAGACCTCAAGTTCATACGGAGTTTTGCCGACGCGGGGAAAGACCCCGGCCTGCTCAATATGCCCCAGGGTATGACTCTGGATGCTGCGGGACACGTATGGGTGGCCGACACCGGCAATCATAGAATTCAGGAATTCAGTCCTGAGGGGAAAGTAATATCTGTGCTTGGAAAGCAGGGCTCCGCGGAGGGTCAATTCAGGAACCCTACTGGCATTGCCTGCCGCGAAGACAGAATTTATGTGGCTGACAACGGGAACGCCAGAATACAGGTACTGGCCCGAAACTGAGACGTCATGCATATTGAACAAGCTACAGTGCTTTTTCTGGTGATGGTATTTGCCGCGGCTGAAGTTTATCGCCTGGTACGGGGAAGACGAGGTGTCATCGTTTCCGAGGACGATTCGGGACTTGCCGGGATCGCCCTTCCTGTGACATCCGTCAAAGTGAGATTGGAATGCGGTGATGAGGTGACGGCCACCATGAACTGTTGCACCGCATGCCTTGGCCGTTTGAAGATTGGTGACGAGGTTCGCGTCTCGGATTCCAGTGACGGATATGTGGTGGACCTCCCCTGGTTCCGCCGCAGGTCTTGCCACGGCCGAGCTTCCATGAGCGATTGAACTGGAGACATCTGTTGGAAATTCTGGGATATATCACGCTTTTCATTTTCTTGGGCCTGATGCTCCTTACGCTATTTGGTTACATACGCACTCCGGTTCAGACTGTGTTGGTTATTTCCACGATCCTGTGCCTTCTGGTTGGGGGAGCATTCCGGTACGCCTATTCCGGGTGGAACGCGGTCATGCTTCTTCCCAATGAATTCCTCGGCGGAATAATCCTGCATCCCATAACCGCTCTGCTTGCAGGTCTGTTTCTCGCGGGAGGGTTGAAGGCGTCCGGTGGGTTCGAGGCCTTAAAGGTTATTTTACGCTACCTTCGGAAGAGCCCCATCGGTCTTGTGGGCACATTGGTCATCCTGATTAATCTTCCTGTGATCTCCTCTCTACCCTGCGGTAGGATTCTGGCTGCGGCGCTCTTGCCCCTGTTGTTCACTTTCGGCTTTGAAGGCGGGATGGGGATACTCACGAAATCGCAGCTCATAGTCCTGATAGGAGCCTTCACACGTAATGCTATGGGTTCGTGCGGCCCGTCGCCGATCGGCGGTGTGGGACAAATCGGGGAAGGTTTTCTCGGAAGCTTTTTCGCCACCGCGTCAGACGGGATCCTTCGGGCTCCGCAGGCATTTTCCCTGATGCTGGGCACGGCGATAGTGGCACTGTTCCTTAAATTGGTCAGTCAGCGGCTTTATCCCAATGACGTCGCTCTTCGAGAAGCTCCGGGCGCCATGCCGGGCGAGGAAAGCACTGAACCTGACATAAACGCGCCCCTTGAAGGCTATCTTGCGTTGATCATTTTCGTGCTCTCGCTGCTCATAGCCATATTTCAGCCTTTTGGCAAAATGCCGGTTCAGACGGTCCTCGTGGCCGGCGCGCTGTTAATGATAGTTTTCTGTCGCATCCGGCTCACTCACCTGATGGAAGGAATTATTCTCTTGCCGGTGACAGCAATGGCCGCAGGTTTTTCTGGCCGCGGGAGCCCTCGCTGCCACCGGAGGATTTGATGCTCTTGGTGTGCTATTGAATAGCCTTGTAAAAGCCCCGTTTCTTGGTGTTGCCGGGATGCTCGCCATCTTCGTCCAGTTCCAGACTATCCTCCCCCTTTCCTGTTCGAGAATCCTCACTGCCGCTCTGGTCCCGGTGCTTTATCTGTTCGGGCCTGCGAAGTTCGGCTTTCTCAACTGGCCGCAACTGGCGATCGTCATGGCAGCTTACATCATCAATGCCACGACTTCTTGCGGCCCTTCGCCTCTCGGCGGCGGAGGCATGATGGGCGAAGGGACCATGAGGGCCGAAACCGGGTTCATAAAGGGGGCGTACACCTTCGCTTCCATGGCCATTATGGCGCCATTGGCCGCCATTTATATGAAGTTCCTGAACCTTTCAGTTTTTGAGCCCTCCAATCCCAACTTTGCCAGGGACATTGTAACAATCGCTGAATTCGCACTCATCATTGTGGGTGTGAACGTCATCTTCATCTACTTCGGCAGTCGCTTGTTCGGCACCAACGCGTCGAAGAATTTCACTGTTCAGCTTGCGGGATTCCTGCTCAGCGGGGCCATAGGCGGTGGGGTTCTGGCTTTTGCCCTCTTCGAGTCGAACCCAACAGCAATCATTCAGGGAATCACCGGAGGCGTGATAGCGGCAGCGTTGATCGGGCTCATGGTTCCCAGGACGTTGTCAAGGCAGATGTCCGTCACGCTGGGTGGGCCTGATTTTGAACCGACAGCCGATCTGGACAAGAGACAGCTACAGCCGGTCATAAGAGAGGCTGGGCGCCAATTACCGGCATGAACCGGCATTCTTGAGGTGGAGCTTTGCTCACGTGGATCATCTTTCTCTTTGTTGGAACCGTTTCCGGAGTGATCATAGCATGGGCACTGGACATGAAGTCACCAAAGGAGCTCCTTCAGGGGGCTGCCGGGGGATTCATAGCGGGACTGTTGATGGCCGCCATGCTGCCTCATTAGGACCGAGACACTGAAACCGATGTCAGAAGAAAAGACTAGCGAAATAAAGCACAAACGGCAGGATCTCAACCAGCCTATGGTGCTCCCCGGTATCCATCGGTACCAGTTCTTCACCAACCTGAAGGACCGCGGTTGGACGCTCAATCTTGACCGCATAGCACTATTCGGAATTGTCTCCGCGTTGCTCGCAACGGTGATCAAACCCCTTCTCAAAGGCAATCCGGCAACCATCTACTGTTATGAATGTCGGGCCTGTTACGCCACTCAGGATCGGTGCCCCGCGGGCATTATGTTTCAGGCTGAGCTAACTGTTGCAGCGCGCGTCACAGACTATGATCGCTTTATACGCAACGGCGGTCTCAAGTGCGTTCGCTGTGGGAATTGTCAGAGTTATTGCGTTCAAAACCTCCCAACCGCTCAGATGTTCGGGACGATGCAGGAAGACACACGCATGGCCATGAGAAAGGGCATTGTGCCTCGTTATTCTCTCAAAAGGGCTATGGATCAGGGGCTGGTAGGAAAGGAATTTATCGATGACGTGGTCAAAGCTCTTGCGTGATCCTACAGGGTTTTTGTGGAGCGCCCTGACCACGCGCTGGGGTGCGCCTCTCGATTTTCCTGATCTTGACGGCCGCTCTCTTCCCTTCGAGTAGATTCATACTCACGGTTACTTTGCTGGTCACTCTGGGAATCATGTGGACGAGAGACTACCGGGCCGGCGGCAGCCCGAATATTTGGTACCTTGCAGCGGCAGTTTGTGTACTTTTCATCGGTTATGGTTTTGCTCGTTTTGATGTGAAGCGGGTTGACGACCTGCGCTATGCCAAAAGCCCCTGGGCGGCGGGAATCTCCAGAGTCAAAGACGGGACCTATACGGGCTCAGGAGAAGGCTTCCGTGGCCCGATAGAAGTCAAGGTCGAGGTTGCGAATCATCGCATAACCGACATCCGAACACTCGAATATCCGGATCTGATCTCAGTCAAAGACAATGCCGTAAAGTCGTACCGGGATGAGATCCTCAAGAAAGGGATGTTGGAGGTTCCCGGTCAGCCCCGAATGTACCGTGGGGCCGAGACAACCTTGACCGGATACGCCGGTGCGATTGAATCCGCTCTCACCAATGGCATTTCGGATTATCCTCAGTATAGCATCATAACGAGGGTCTTCCTGAACGCGTTCCTGGGAAAGGCTCCGGATCGAGTAACCCTGAACGCGTTGGCGATCCTATTTGCAGCGTTTATCGTTTTCGAGTACGCCTTGCAATCCATGCTGACGCCCGGAACCGGACGCTCGATCAACTGCTACAACTGTGCGACCTGCGTGGGAGCGTGTCCTGTTAAAGAGGCCGAAGGCGTTCAGATACCCATGGGCTTGGTGTTGCTGACAAGACTGGGCGATTACGAAAGGGTAATGGAGCTTTCCAAATACTGCGTGGGCTGCGGTAGATGCGCTGCAAAGTGTCCCATAGGCAATTCCGGTCCATTGGTCATTTCCGCTGCTTTCCAGGCTTGTCTGAAACAGAGAAGCACAAAAGAGGCTGTGCGACGCGAGGACACTGCCTGATGGGTCGAGCGCTGTGGTACATCGTGGGCCTAGCTCTGGTAATTCTTGTCGTGGGGGCCGCCGGAGAGTATTCGCTGCGGAGCACGACCTGCATGGCATGCCACGCCCGAGAAGCCTCTTACGCCCACTGGATGGCCGCACGTCTGAAAGCGAAACACAGGGGATTTTCTCACGAACTCATCGCTTGTGCCGATTGCCACATTGAAGGGAGCGCGGCAGGGACAGCGACTTCAAGACTACGAGGTTTATTGCACGCTGTGAGCTATTTTGTGCCACAACTCGATCCTCGACAGCCCCGTGTTGCAGACCTTTTCGACAGGACACGCATTCCAAGCGAGACCTGCGAGGTACTGTCACTATGCGGCAATATATCGCAAGAAAGTTTATCTTAGGGACCTTTCTCCCGGCCTCAAGAAGATCGGCCTTGTCATGGATCATCGAAAACACGTGCTCGCACGAGACGACACGTGCGCCAAGTGCCACGAACGCTACAAGGAGAAGGGGACTTCCGAAGCGGACAAGACCGTGACGTACACGGAGGTGAATCATCTGGCTTGTGATTCTTGCCACGCTTTTGCCTCTCATTCGTACATGGCGGGCCGCATGCTCCCCATGTCTGACCAAGAATACAAGACCGCAAGAAAGGCAGCATGGAGCCGGCTTTCGACTAATCCGAGATGGATGGTGGCCATGCCGTCTGAGAAGACCTGTCAGCGCTGCCACAACGGCAAAATTCATTACAAGACCAAGATCTTTCTCGCTGATTGTCGCGGAGACAACAATTTTGAGAACTGTGTCAAGTGCCACCCGCTCATGACGAGGAAGTACTTCGAGAAGCTAAGACGCAGCCGGGGCACAATGGCCTCGACTCAAGACCGGGGAAGTAATCGTTCACTAAGTCAGGTTGTCGCCTCATCACGATCCAGTACAAAAGACGAGAAGCTGAGCCAGCACAGCGAGCAAGAAAATTGAACTTTGATAGCCTGAAAAGACCATCTGATCTTGTGAACAGGAGCGCATAAAATGGCTACGAAGAGTGATGAGCCCAAAGACAATATCAATCGCGAAGTAGCGGACATTATACTCAAGACCAAAGAGCCGCCAGTGGCCAGATTCCGCCTTTTGTCAAAGGGCGTGGAACCCTATCACCGTCTTTACATTGTAGACCCTGGGTCAGATATCACAGGTGACAAGGCATGCCTTGCCTGCGGAAACTGCGTAGACTCCTGCCCTGTTTTGCGTAGAGATCCGAAGCGCTTTGAGAAGACGGAACAGCGTACATCGTTTGCGCTGGAATCCTGTGTGGGGGAAGACTGCGAACAATGCTACTCGTGCATTCTGGCCTGTCCACAGGTAGACACGGCTTATAAGGACTACATCGTGGACGAAGTGATTCCGGAGACAATACAGCCTGCTCCGCGGATCACCTCGTTGGACAACTATTTCATGGCGCTCATTGCCTTGATATTAGGAATTGTTATAGGCGTCTTCGTTGCACGCTAGGGATTTGAAGGATGGATCACGGATTGAGGTCGAAGAAAGGATCAGAGCACATGCCAATGCTTGACCAACATCAGGCCGCCCAGGAAATTGCCTTCCCGCCGGAAGCAGCCGAGAGAACCGATCTTGTCCCGATTTTTATCATGGGAAAAAGATATGACGTCCCCAGCACGCTAACCATACAGAAGTCATTCGAGTTTGCCGGTTATCAATTGATCCGCGGATGCGGATGCCGGGGCGGAATCTGCGGAGCTTGTGCGACGGTTTACCGGATGCCTGACAGCCCTAAGATATATGTGGGTCTAGCGTGCCAAACGGTGGTGCAGCCCAACATGTACCTGGCTATGGTGCCGTTTTTCCCGGCCAATCGTGCGGTGTACAGCCTTGAAGAGCTGGCCCCCAACGTCAAAACCCTCCTGAAGTATTACCCGGAAATTGCCAAGTGCATGGGTTGCAACACATGCACCAAGTCATGCCCCATGGACATCCCGGTAATGGAATACATTTCCGCCGCGTTGAGAGGCGATCTCGAGAAAGCTGCGGAACTCTCTTTCCCCTGTGTTATGTGCGGCATCTGCACATCACGCTGCCCCGCGGAACTGGCGCAGTACAACATAGGGATTCTCTGCCGGCGGCTTACGGGGCGGCATATTAACCCAGCCGCGGCTCATCTTCAGGAAATGATCGGCAGGATAGAATCGGGGCGGTACGAAGAGCCTCTGAACAAGCTCGTCGGCACCGATCCGGAAACACTCCGGAAACTCTATGTGGAACGACAAATGGAGCCGCATACCGCGGCCGAAATGTGGCAGCCGGACGATAAACAATGGCTCTAGTGACGTCCGTTACGACAGTTATAGCAGAAGGAAACCGTTCACTGCGGAGATCGCAGAGGATTTTGTTTTGTGTGGATTTGTCTCAGAACCACAGTGCATGCGGATCTGTCAAAAGGCAAACGAACCTCGCATTAATGCACATCTCGCTGGATTGTGCCTCAGCGTATAAGATATTTTTGGTCTCTGCGTTTTCTGCGCATCCCGCGTCTCGCGGGACGGTGAAACTTCACTAGAGGTGGACGGTTACAGTGGAAGCTAAGCTTACTCTCAAGATGCATCGCCTTTAAGGCTGGAGGCAATCATGGCATATACGCCGGAATTGATGGCGCTAATTAAAAAAGTTGAGAAAACCCGCCCCGAAAGGGTAGCTCGCAAAAAGGCGGGGCAGGAGTTTCCCGCCCTCACCCTGGAAGATCGCCGAATACGGTTGGAAAAATACCATCCGGACTTCAGATCCGACGCGCTCCGGGATTTGAAGGTGGGGCCGAGCAAGGGCTATGCAGTAGCACAGGAGATCGCCGACACCTTTGAGGCCCGCAGTAGGGTAGACCCTGACAAGATCGACTTGAATGAGGTCCATTACGAAACGGACGTCCTGGTGATCGGCGGAGGAGGGGCGGGAACCGCGGCTGCCTTGATTGCTCAAGAGCATGGATCGCGGGTCATCATAGCGACTAAACTTCGACACGGCGATGCCAACACCATGATGGCCGAAGGCGGCATCCAGGCGGCTACCAAGGGCTGGAAAGATTCACCCTATTACCATTACCTGGATGTAATGGGAGGCGGGCACTTCGAGAACGACACGGCATTGGTCAAGACAATGGTAACGGAAGCGCCCAAGGTTATAGGCTGGCTGGAACGTCTTGGTTGCATGTTCAATAAGTGGGATGACGGCAAGCTCTTCACGCTTCACGGGGCCGGCACATGCCGTAAGAGAATGCACTATGCCGGAGATATGACCGGCGCAGAAATCATGAGGACCCTTCGGGATGAGGCTCGCAATCGTGTCAGCCATATTGGGGTCCTGGAGTTTTCACCGGCCGTGGAACTGCTCATGGACGACAAAGGCCGGTGTTCCGGAGCGGTATTGTACAACCTCGAGACCGAAGAGTATTTTTTAGTAAAGGCCAAGGCCGTTGTCATGGCCACCGGCGGGTTCGGGCCGTCTTCACATGCAAGGGTTTATGACTACAAACCATTACGGCGCGACCGGCGATGGTCTAGTCATGGGATACCGTCTGGGCGTGGAAGTTCGCTTTCTTCATGCCACCCAATACCATCCGACAGGCGCAGTTTTCCCCGAGCAGGCTGAAGGGTTGCTGATTACTGAAAAGGTTCGAGGTGCAGGCGCGAACCTTGTGAATATCGATGGTGAACAGTTCGTTTTCGAGCGTGAACCGCGGGATATCGAATCATCGAGCATAATTCGTGAATGCACAAAGGTCGGCAAAGGCGTTCCGGTTCCGGGACAAGCAAACAAATTCGGAGTGTGGCTGGACTCGCCGATGATCGAGATGCTGGAAGATAAAGGGACCGTGGAGCGGGAATTTCCGGCCAAGTTCATCCTGTTCAAACGGTACGGGATTGACATCTCGAAGCTTCCGATGCTGATCTATCCCACTCTCCACTATCAGAATGGCGGTCTTGCTTACAACTCCGACGGGACCACCACAGTGCCGGGCTTCTTTGTCGCGGGTGAGGTAGGCGGCGGCGTTCATGGGGCCAACCGGCTCATGGGAAATTCGCTGCTGGACATCACTGTTTTCGGAAGGCTCGCTGGTGAAAGTGCAGGCAAATATGCCGGTGAACGCGCCGACATCGGCACACTCAGTGTGGAGCACGTCAGAAGGTTCCACAAAGAACTCGAAGAAGCAGGAATCGTAACGGACAGAGTTTCTCCCATGGTGTTGCCGGATTATGGGAACCCCGAGGTTAAAAAGAGACAGTGGACCACCACCTACGTGGGGACAGTTCGGTAGGACCGATCTCCCACAGACCGCAACATGCCGACCATTGGCCTTGGTTCAGTGTGGTGGCTCTCGAATGAATAGTCGTTATACACCATGCACACTGACAGAGAGTTTAGGTTGGTGGGACAGGCTTCCAGCCTGTCGCTGACGGACGGGCAGGATGCCCGTCGCCACCAAAACATTTTCTTTTTCCGCAACTACTTTTGGGGATTCGCTTAAGCAAAGTTGAGATCGTTACAGTAATGCGTGAACCAGAAAAGCCCAGCACCCTACACCGAATAGGTGAATACTTCAGCCACCTGCGGGATCCGTCTCCGTACTGGAGAGTTCAGGCTGCCGCGTGGGGGATCATTCTAGTTGTCGCCGTAGTCGGAGGCGTGCTCTTCGCTTTTCTGGCGCTTTCTTCAGTCTTAGGAGGCGGGAACATATACTACCGGGCCGTAGGCTCGCCCGGTCCCGTGGTATTCCGGCACTACAGTCATATCTGGTTCAAGAACGGCAAGTACAAAGACTGTAAGACCTGCCACGATTCCATTTTCGCCACCCAAAAGTACGGCACCTTCGTGCTCAGGGCATTGAAGGATTCTCCACTCAAAAAAATCCACATAGGGCGGGATGTCTCGACTCTGTACGATCCGGGTTCGGCACCTGTCGATCTGGCTTCCCTGGCGAGTTACAGCGTGCCGAGAGCCTGTGCAACTTGCGCTACCGGTAAATGCCACGACGGCAAAGAATCTTTTAGCAGATTGGAGTGCCTGAAATGCCATCAAGCGCACTAGGTATTCCATTAATCTAGGATGAGAGCCCATATTTCAAATGAGTAAGACTCTTGTGACACAAGGCGGTGTGATTCAATCAACGGAGGAAAGACCCAAAGGCATCGCTTCAGGCAGCGCGGCCGACATGTCCAAACCGAAGCGCTGGGGAATGCTGGTGGATCAGCGGAGGTGCATAGGCTGCCATAGCTGCACCATCGCTTGCAAGAGCGAAAACAATGTCCCACTGGGGTTCTGGCGCTCATGGGTGAAGGGCATACAAAAGGGGCGCTTCCCGGACGTTTCCAACCAATTCCTCCGGCGCCTCTGCAACCAGTGCGATGCCCCCCCTTGTGTGCAGGTTTGCCCTGTTCAGGCTACGGTAAGGAGAGAAGAAGACGGCGTAGTGGTCATGTACTACGGAAAATGCATCGGCTGCGGAATGTGCATCGCCGCATGCCCGTACGACGCCCGGTTCTTTAACCCCATTCGTAATACGGCGGAAAAATGCGATTTTTGCGCACCGCGGATAGATGCGGGACTCCAGCCCGCGTGCGTGGAGGCGTGTGTGTCCGGCGCTCTCGTGTTCGGAAATCTGGACGATCCTTCGAGCGAGATCTCACGGAAGCTTGTGTCCCTGGGAACGACTGTCCTCAAGCCGGAACTGGGGACCAGGCCCAAGGTATTTTATGTGGCTGCGGATCACCAGTTGCAGGGGAGAATCAGCTTCTCGGACGATTTCAAAACGGAAATACTCGAATACAGGCGGAGCATCCCAAGTCCTGACGCCTCGTACTGGAAGAAAGAGGAAGCCAAATAAATGGACACAGTGGTTCTCTATAACGTGCCCCATGCAATCCCCTGGAAGATCTACATTCCGCTGTACTTCTACTTTACAGGGTTGTCTGCGGGTTCGTTTATTCTCTCCACGCTCTCCACGGTGTTCAAAATTAAGCGCTTCAAGCCGATGGCTCTCCCCGCGGCAATTATCTCGTTTCTGCTGCTGCTGCTCGCACCTGCCTGTCTTATCCTCGACCTGCATCAGCCCACTCGATTCTGGCACACTCTGGTCCCTGGATATTTCAACAACACTTCCGCCCTGTCTTACGGGTCCTGGCTTTTGACGGCTTATCCTATTGCCAATCTCATATACATCTATTTCATTTTCGTGAAAAACGATCGGGTGACCAGAATACTAGGGATGTTAACCGTCCCGTTGGCCATTTTCGTTCACGCATACACCGGCTTCGCTTTCGCTCTGGTGAGAGCGCGCGCGTGGTGGCATTCCGCGCTTATGCCGGGCTATTTTCTTACGTCTGCGCTTCTTTCGGGCATTGCGCTACTCGCTGTGGTGGCCCTGATCATGGACCGATACCGTCAGGAAAAGTTGGACCCGGAATTGTATTCGAGTCTTCGCGTCATGATGATCGGGATCTTGCTGGTGGACCTGTTTTGGAACGGGAGCTTCTGGTTGACGCTGCTGGTATCGAACGCTGACGGGCACGCGTCCATTCTTATGGCACTGCATGAAAAGCTTTATCTATGGGGCGAGGTTGTATCCGGCATGCTTATCCCGCTCACGATTCTTACCCTTCCGCGAACCGGGAAACAGAAGGTGTGGCTTTGCGTGGCTTCGCTGCTAATCATTGGGGGAGTGTTTCTAATGAGATACTCGGTAGTATTTATAGGCTTTGACATACCGCTAAGCTGACATGCACAAGTTGAGAAAAACATGGCTGATGTGACCCGACGAGAATTTCTTCGCCTTGCCGCCTTGATGGGAGGCGCATCCCTATTCGCGGGATGCAGTTTCTTTAAAGAGGCCGCGACCGTTCCTGAATATATCGAGGGTGCTCCAGGTGTAGACCCTCTGGAAACCCTCCCTGGCGTAAGAAATATCTATACTGTCTGCGGGCTCTGCGCGGGAAACTGCGGGATTTGTTGCAGGGTGGCGCAGGAAACTCTGGTCAAGATCGGCGGCAATCCCTATCACCCTGTGTCTGCTAACCCCTGCCTCCCCTTTGAAACTCCGCTTAATAAGGCCGCTATACAAAGCGGTAGCGTGTGCGCGGTAGGCGGCAGCGGTATTCAGACACTTTACGATCCTTTCAGGATCGCTCGGCCCCTGAAGCGAGTGGGACCGAGAGGCTCGGGAAAGTGGACCGGGATATCCTGGAATCAGGCGCTGACGGAAATATTGGAAGCCGGGGACTTGTTCGGTGAGGGTAATCTGGTCGGTCTCCGTGGGATCAGGCGACAGGAAGGGGGGCTAAAGTTCCTTGCCGGCAGAGCTGACTGGGGCGCGCTTACGTTTATAAAGAGATTCTTATCAGGATTTCCCGGCGCAGCGCTGGTTCGCGATGATGAATCTCAAGTGATGGACGCCTCACGCATAATTGCGGAACAGGTATTCGGGCCTGGCAAAGGCTCTGTTGATGCGGACTACAGGACCGCTAGCGTGTTGATCAGTTTCGGAGATGCCCCGCTCGACTCCGGACTTCCTCTCGCCCTTCCGGCCAGGCAAATTGCAGATGCGAGAGTCAACGGGCCGTGCTTACGTTGGGCCGTGGTGGACCCAAGACTTTCCACCTCCGCGTCAAAGGCGGACTTATGGATACCGGTCATCCCGGGTAAGGATCATGCCCTGGCTTTGGGGATCATGCGATCTCTCCTGGAACGATATTCCGGAAACGTCCGGCAACCGGAAGAGAGTCTCACCAACAAAGTTAGGAATGGAACTGTCGAAAGCTACGCAGCGGAATGCGGCATCCCGCGGAGCGTCATCGACAGAATGGCCGACCTCCTCATCGAAGGCGGCGAGCGTTCCGCGGCAATTCCCGGAAGAGGCATCCTGGCAGGTGCGAACGGGAAAGAAGCCGCGTTGGCTATACTTACTCTCAACCTGATGGTTGGCTCTGTACCCGGTTCAGGAGGACTTGCTCACAGGAAAGACGATTTTCTCGACCTAGCTTATAGTAAAGTTATGGCCGGGTATGAATTCAAGGAGCAGGCGCAGACCGACGGCCTATCATCAAAAGCCTTGTTTTTGTGGAACGCGGACCCGGTTTACGATGATCCTGCCATGTCCTCAACATTAAGAGACAAAGGAGAAGTGCCGCTCTTCGTGGGCATTGATCGACAAATCACCGAAACCACCGCGCTGGCGGACTATATCCTCCCCGACACCACTTATCTTGAAAGGTGGGATGTCTGTGTCTCGCCACCTTCGGTCACAACGGAAGGGTTCGGTGTGCGCCGTCCTGTAGTGGGGGTGGTTGACCCCAAGACCGGTAAGTATTTTCCTGTTCTCTCCGAAACGAGACCGATGGAGGACATTCTTATAAGTTTGGCCGCACCGCTGAATCTGCCTGGTTTCGGTGAAAAAGGGATTGATTCGTCAGTTCCTCTGCGTACCGGCCGGGATTACTATACATGGTTGCTCTCGGTCATTTTGGGTACGATGAAAAACACGGGCTTGGATGTCTCACCTTCGTCCAAAGAAGTGGCCAAGGTTTTTGACAGGGGCGGCATCTTCCTATCCTCCAGGAGTTCATCGGTTTCGCCGAAGAGCAAGCCCGATACGGCTTCTCCTATCAAGCCACAGGAGCCTTTGGGCCGCATGTCATATCCGCCGTTACACTCCGGCGATGACCGGTTTGTCCTTATCACCTACACGTTACCGTTTCATCGAACTGCGTTATCCGGCATCAACAGTTGGCTCCTGGAAGTCATTCCTCAGAACAGGCTGGTAATCAATTCTCAAGATGCAGCCAAACTCAACATAGTTCAGGGCGGTTCCGTCTCTATTGAAACCATTGACGGAAAAGCCTCTTTGAAGTGCAAGGCCCAGGTTATGCCGGGGATTAGACCGGGGGTTGTGGCTTTGGCAAAGGGATTCGGATATCGGCAGGCAGGTGTCGCGAGACAAATAATTAAGGGCATCGCCACTTCTGAGGATAAGACTCGCGGGGCCGGGGTCAATCCCTCGGTGCTTATGCCAGGAAAAGCACCGATCAGGGTCAAAGTGAAACCCGTCTGAATGAGACGGAAGGACTGTGCATCAGTCAGGAGGGGGTCTCAAAGAAATTGATTGAACCCTTTTGCCGTTACGGCGCTCCAACATTTCATAAACAAAACGTAATTCTTCCATTAGGAGCAGCCTATGATAATTCACGACATTTCTCTCCCCGTCTCGGAAGCGCTCGTAGTTTGGCCTGGAGATCCGGCGATTCACATCACTCAGCCCTCACGCTTGGACAAAGGTGACAAAGCCACCGTGAGCAGACTCGACATAGGTGCGCACACAGGAACCCACGTGGACGCGCCCTGCCATTTCATCCAAGGCGCTCCGGGGATAGACTCGTTGGATCTGAATACATTGATAGGCCGCGCGTTGGTTGTCGAAGTCGCTTCAAACGGAGCCATTTCGGCTGACGTGTTAGAGAAGCTTTCGATTCCTCCGGAAACCAGGCGGGTTCTCTTCCACACTCGAAACTCGGGGCTGTGGTCCACGGACAAACGAGCCTTTTCCAAAGACTTCGTCGGGATCCCCGAGGACGGTGCGCAATGGCTTGTGGACTTCGGAGTTCGACTCGTCGGTGTAGATTATCTTTCGGTGGCTCCGTTCGGCCAGTCAGGCCCCACGCACCGCGCTTTGCTGAATGCAGGGATCATCATTGTAGAAGGATTGAATCTGAGCGGGGTTCGAGCCGGTTTGTACACCCTGGCCTGCCTCCCCTTGAAGTTGGTCGGCCTCGACGGCTCACCCGCTCGGGCAATTCTCATCGAAGATGACAAGGACCTGTAACGATCTCCTGCCGATTTGGGGACAAGGGGATCACGTGTCGTACCTGCGGCTGACACCGGCTTCGGAACCTTTACCGCTTGTGCATGACAATCAGCGGATAAGCTCCGACTTTTCCTAAAAAGTGCGGGAATTTCTCTTCCAGGGAGAAAATAAAATTTAGTAGCCGGCCTCCGAATAGCCGGGGATGAACTGTACACGCGTAGGAAAAGAACACTCACGCTACGCCACACCACAATGTCAAAATCACAGAATTTCCCAAGCTCTTCCTGAATTTTCCTGCGAGGATGGTGAAAAAAATACAAAGTAGGCTCGTTCTTGGCACTAACGGGCCTTTTCAGCCGCTTCCTCAATTGTCGTATCAGCCGCAACGGCCACCTGAGTATTGCTAACGGGAGCATCGTTACCGTCATTAGCGGCGAGTACGATCCCCAAGAATAAACAATTGCTGCGGTGGCCCCTGGCTTCAATACCCTGTAGAGTTCCCGAAAGGCGCCAAACTGCTCTTGGGCCGGCACATGGTAAATAGTGTGGAGTGAGACCACGGCATCGACGCAGTTGTCAGCAAGTGGAAGATTGGTGATATTAGCTTGGACAAAAATCCCTTTGTCCCCAATCTTCCTGGAAGCTTCTCTGAGCGCCAGCAGCGATATGTCAATACAAATCCTGAAATCGTAATCATCGGAATAGGCAAGGTATTCCTCGTATTGTATGGGACCCGAGGCCGCATCTAGGATATATTTGCCGTTCTTTCGTATGTTTCTGGCCACTCGGAGATGACAATTTGAAATGTAGCCGTGCGACACCGAGCGAAGATCCTCAAACCGCGACGCATCGGAATATGTATTTTCGTCAATCTTCTTCCACCCTATGCGATCATAGAACTCTTGCACTTCTTCCTTTGGGCGCGTCGGTATAGCTTTGTCATGCTGCGTCAACGAGTCACCTGACGCGAGTATCGCCTGGTCAGGCAGCATGCATAGAATACGGTGTTGTACTCGATAGATGAATCTGCCGTCGGCTGAAATCAAGCCGGCTTCAAGGCTTTCAAGCACCGGGGTGCCATCCAAGAATCGGCAGGTCCCCTTGGCAATGAGCCGGTTCAGTTGCTCAATTTCCGGGAATTCAAGCGCACGCAACCTTTGTTTGCTTATCGGACACCTCAAAATGGCCAAATGCTCACGGACCGGCTCAAACATGTCCTTTTCTGTGAGACGACACGACCCGCCGAAGCTCACCCAACTACTGTCCGTGTGTTTCTCCGCCATTTCTCCTCCGGCCTGGTCTGATACCAGTGCGCGATCGAACGGTGAACAATCAAGGGCATACAGCACGGATCTGACAAAGCCCAGATCCGTGGCACCCAGGACCCGATCTTGACTGGATGTTGGGTGCCACTGACCTGAGCACCATCATGGCGCCAGGTCAGTGCCGTTTGCTATCGACCCATTCTCACTTGTTTGAAAGCGAATCGGTATCAATCATCTTCGGAGCCAATCAGAATACAATTTGGCCGTAAGCGGCGATTGAGGCCTGGTCGGACCATACCTTTGACCCGTTGAAGGACAAATTAAGTTGAAATAGACTATTGCTTAAATTGTGATCGCCATCCGTCAACAATCTCTTAAAATCACCTTCGACCCCTGCACTCAAAACGCCTTTTCGGAACAAACCCATGCTAACATAGAAATGCCAGCAGTGTCCGCCGGTGTTCTCCGTGGTTACACGATCCCCGATACGTAAAAGATGAAGGTCTTCATTCTTCGCGTGGATTAGAGCATAATCCACTTCTAACTCCAAGTCGAGTGTCGGGAATATGCTCGAAGTGGGACCGAGATTGAAACTGGTATTGAAAACTCCGCCGAAATATACGTGATTGAATGTTTGCTTGAAATCTATTCCATCGCCGGGCAAATCCAGCACATTGCCCGCCAGATCAGCTTGAGCGCCGTCATGCGTGGTGAAGTAGAAATACTGATATCTGTATCCTAAGAGAGGCTTCACACTGGAAAATACCGTCCAGGGCATGCTTATTGCTAGGTATGTGTCAAAAAGCAGGCCTTTGTTCAATCTGCATGCTGACTCGCTGAAAATGGTCTTCTGAGTGGGATCCGCATCATCATCCCAATCGCTGTCCTGCATCTTCAATCCGCTTTCACGGCTCAGATTGACCCACCCTTCGGCACGCGCCGCCCATAATCGCGTCTCATATTTTCCGGACAGCCCCAAGAACCACTGGTCAATGGGGAACTCCAAGCGGCTGAGAGGATCTTGGAAGGGCGGCAACGGATTGGAAAACTGATATGAAGTGTAGCTATTGATAAACTTCTTAATGCCGATCGCCGGAACCATACGCGGAGAACTATTGACTGCGTTTACGGCCTCAGAAGCGTAAAAACCGCCTAAGAGACTTGAAAGGCCCGCAGCACGACCGTGAGCGGGGACAAAACAACACGAAGCAAGAACAACAAAAGCCGCTACGACTCCTCGGACAACCATACCACTTCCTTCAATAAAAGAGCCGGGACAGAACCGGCAAAACAAGAAAGTTTAGTGCGACACGAACAGACATCAGATGCGATACTCTTTCGGTACAAACGGGAGACCGGTTTTATGTCGTTTTGTAGAAAGATTAACGCAGTCTTGTCTGTCGCGAATTTCTTTACAACTACATCTTCCTTAAATATTTAATTATTTCTTATATACTCGGTGAAATCATAATAACACGAACATAATGCCAAGTCAAGCCCGAATCTAGATTATATAATCAATACTATTTACTTGAGATAATCAGCATAACTAGTTTAACATTTAGTATAAATATTGTATTGGATTTGTAGTGGCCCCGCATGTACAATCCTACGGGCAGTTCGGCAGGGGGCGTCTTTTTTCACGTTCATTCTGTTATGGACGCGCTCCCGGCACATGCTTGCGCGATTCTATTGAGACCCGGACCGTGCATATCTGCCTTTGAGCTTCTGCGACCTCGCAAGGTATCGGCGCATGTTTTCGCGGTTCCGCTGGGGTTTCTCAATAGGATTGAGACATTGTCGTTCGCGGGGTAGGAAATATGCATTAAAGAAAAAGGATTGCCGTGGTGAGGGCATCGCACGCTCTTAGGACACTTATACCGCCCACGCAGCCTATCATTTGAGTTGGCAGCCCAAAGCTTGGCCATACGTCAGGAACTCTTTATAAGCAGCAGACGTAGACCAGGGAGTAATCAGGAGGCTTTCATTTGCATTTGACGAGTCACGAGAAGCCAAGGGGGCGAGCCGATTTCACCCTGTTCAGCCATTTTTTTGCTGTATTTCTAATCCAGCAAATTTTCGCTGTGTTCGAAAGGGATTTGCACTCATGGCTTAATGAAAGTTTTCTGCATGCCAAATTAATTGCCCAATGCTGTTTCTGGCTTCACGTGTATGGTAATTATACCATAATATCCAATTATTCCATGTATATCATATTATAGAGGTTAATATTATCGTAATATATTATTGATATATATGGTCAGTAGTATAAAAAATGTCGCGGTCGCTATTATTACTTGACAAGAAGAACTTTTTATTCTAGAAATTTAACATTCCAAAAATTTCGGTTTGTTCAATGGGCTATGCCTCTCAGAGATCTTGGGAAGGCTGGTGTTTTCTGCTGTTAGGAGGATATGGATATGAAGCGTGTCGTTGTACTTTGCATAGGAATTCTTGTCTTTGCCCTGATCCCGGCTGTGGTCCCCGCGCAAGGCTTGCTGCCCAATATTCCTCTGTTGGGCGGAGTATTCCGTGGGCCCACTAGTTGCGGAGAGGGGACCCCATCCCTTGGACTGGGCCCTCTAGTCGGCTACGTAGGCTGGATGCCATACACCACGCGCGGTGTCGGCTTCGGTGTCGGTGGCTCCCTGGGCCAGTTCGATCAAAACTACGGTCTTAGTGGCGTCTGGTTCGGTGCTCAAGACACCTGCCTCTTGTCTAATTGGCTGGGTTTCATGGCGTCCGGTTGGTATTTAGTGCCTTCCAATGCGACCTCAACCGAAGTGTACAACAACGGCCTTTTCGGGGCGAGACCTTGGGACACATCTACCGAATGGTGGTACGTAGACGGTGCCCTCCTCATCAACGGTCCGCACTGCCTCTCGCTTATTTTGGGCCTCCGTTACGATTATCATAACACCCAATTTTCGTATACCACTACTGCTTCTACCACCATCGACGGTGATCGTGTTATCTTCGGGTTGCCCACCGACCAGGCTACCGTGACGTCGGAGGGATGGATTCCCCTCATCGGCACTCAAGTTGCATACAGCGGCCCGACCACAGACCTGACGGTAAGAGTGGTAGGCTTTCCCGCGCTGCCCGGCAACATCGAGTACAGGGAGACTCTCGGGGCTCTGGGCAATCTTCTGGGCGGCGGTGGCGCGGGCAATGCTGACTTTAGCGGTACGTATTTCAACGGCTATTTTCTGGAAGTCTTTGCCGACTACACTCGAAAGTTCGGAGCCGGCGGGATCGGGGCGTTCGCGCGATGGAACATGACGCACGGAAACTCGAACGCAGATATCGCCCTTCCCATTGGGACCGCCAGCTACGCCTTGGGCTTCAACCGGACGTCCTGGACCTTTGGAGGCAGCGTTAGCTTAAGCTTCAACTCACCATTCTGATCGCTGACTTCGGAGAGAAGGTCGTTTGACCTTCTCTCTAGTCTTGTCGACTCCAAATATTCCACTGTTTGCTTGGGCGAACAACCCTCTTCGGAGGGTTTTGTTTTTTCGCCAAACCGAGGTGCTACCAAAAGGCATTGCAAGGAAACCCGCGGCGATTCATATTAGTTAGATGAGACTAACTTAACTCTACCCTAGAGCACTTGATGGAGCCAGCGGTGCCACCTACCGATGAATATACCATGTGGTTGGAAAGAGCGCGGACGGGCAGGAATGTGGACCAGCTCGAGAAGTCTTATGAACTCTTGATGAAACTTGTGAAAAGTGTAGACCCTATCACTATCGCGGAGATGACCGATGGCGAGTACAGAGGTGGTGATGGAGTCCCTCGGGTGGTGATCCCATTTCTCCATAGTTGGTTTGTCCTGGAATTGCTTCCGTACCGGATCCGGGCAGAGCATCAGATAATTGACACACTGCCGATGAAAGTACTGGTTTTGCAACATCTGATAGCGGCCGCAGAGAATCAAGGGACGGCCGTAAGGGTGATGGGCGAGTGGATTGATTGTCGGTCATTGCGGCACGGTGCCGTGATGGGGGCCCATTTCTCTAAAACTACCTCTGAACTGCTCGAGCGCTACTTTGCCCTGGCCTGGAGCGATCGATTGTCCCGAGCGTTGCAGTGGGGCGGCAAACCGGTGGAATTGGGGGAAGAGGGATTCCTGTTCAAATTCTTTCCCAGATTGCCTGTCGCATTCATCCACTGGAACGCGGACCCGGAATTCCCTTCTTACAGCAAGATCCTTTACGATATCTCGGCCAGCAATTATATGCCAATTCACGGATTGGCCGCACTCACGGAGTTTCTGATCCACAGGTTGGCCGAGGGATAACACTGTGCCATCGGTTCGGGGCAAGTGCTTGATAGCGCGATGCTTAAATTCAGAGTAGGGCGGCCCGTGGCCGTCCCGCGCCTCGCGGGATCGGGCGTGGCCCGACCTACCCGTGGATCTGCGTCTGGATTAACCCCCCTTAACGCGGGGCAGATTGGACAAAACTTTTGACAACCACTATAGCTGGTCCCTTTACCTGCTAAAGCATTCTCCCGTTAGGGTGTTTTGCCACTGGAAGGTTCGGATCCCAGCTTTTCTTTCAACTGCTTAACCCAGGGCCGAACCATCACGGCGTGAGGGCTATTCCCCGCTTTCTTCAAGAACAGCTCCCATGTCTTCAATGCCCCGGCGTCGTCCTTGATGTCGTCTCTAAGCACAATTCCGAGGTTGAACAGGGCCATTGGATGTACCGGATTTACTGCCAAGGCTTGGCGAAATGCTTTGACGGATTCTTCGGGTTTCCCAATCTTCCGATAGCTGATCCCCATATAGAACATGACGTCGGCATTGCGGGCATCGATCTTTAAAGCTTTCTTGTAGGTCCCGACGGCTTCGGCATAATCGCCCGCGTTAAAATAGGAGTTCCCCAGTAACACGAGATTGTCAAGATCCTTCGGCTTGAGTTTCAGTCTTTTCTTCAGATCGGCTATTCTGGCTCTTAATTCAACTTGTTGGTCTCGTTCTTTGTTCACGGTGCGCGAGCCTTGCACGGCTCCGACACCGTTGTCCAGTTTCCAGGCCGAAAATACTATCCCGGCTAAGAAGCCCGCAGCAAAGAATCCCAACCACCCGAACCACAAAGAGTTCTTCTTCACTAAATCTACTCCAGGTCAACTTTCTTTTAGGGTAACACAAGCGGCTGCGGCATGGAAGAGAGGCATCGAACCGAGGAAATGTGGAACTGGAAACCTTTTCGCGAAGACCAAATCCGTGGTAAGGTCGGACTGACGGCGATTCCAAACAACGGAATCAATTCTAGGCTTGCTGTTCGGAATGGTCCACATCGGCAAGGAAGAACTCTCAGGAGAGCTGTTCATGGAAGACCTGAAGCGAAAATATAGGACAGTCATGGATGATCATTTCCCGGAGACAATGAAGATTATCTTCGGGAATCAGGAGTTGGAATACAGAAAGCGGACATGGAAAATTGCCGATTCGTCTGGGGCTTTAGTGGAAAAGGGTCTACGTTACGGCGAAAATCCCGGCCAAGAGGCAGCACTTTACGAATTGACCTCGGGCAACCTAGCGTTGGGCGATTGCAAGTTTGTGGGGCCGGGAAAAGGTTTGGTCAGCTCGCTGAGCGAACCGGAGATGATCCAAGCTGGGAAGCACCCGGGCAAGATAAATCTCACCGATGTGGACAACGCGCTAAATATACTAACATTTCTTATGAAATCACCTGCCTGCGCGATAATGAAGCACAACAATCCTTGCGGTGTGGCGGTTCATGAAAATATGTCGCAAGCATATTACCGGGCCAATATGGCTGACCGCATAGCTGCGTTCGGCGGGGCAGCGGTTTTTAATCGTGCGATGGACAAAGTTACCGCGGAATTGATCGCCCAGAACTACCTCGAAGTAGTAGCTGCACCCGATTTCGAAGAAGGTACCGTGGAGGTTCTTTCCAGGCGCAGGAATTTGCGGATACTGGCCGTACCGGGGATCGATAGACTTCAGGACTACTTATTCGCTCGCTACGTTGATTTCAAATCTCTCATGGACGGCGGAATTATAGTTCAACAATCTTCGGTGAACTCCATTCTGTCGCCGGGAGACCTTGTTCCGGCCCGGGCGCGCCATCGGGACAAGGAATATGTGATAAAACGTCTCCCAACGGAGCGTGAAGTCCAGGACATGATTTTCGGCTGGGCTGTTGAGCAAGGCGTGACATCCAATTCAGTTTTGTATGTGAAAGACGGCTGCACAGTGGGTATCGGGACAGGCGAGCAAGACCGGGTTGGCGTCGCGGAACTGGCGGTAGTCAAAGCATACACGAAATACCGGGATCGCCTATCTTTCGAGCACCATAAGGTACCCTTCAACGAACTGAAGGACGCGATGATTCGCGAAGGCCTGGACTTGGAAACGCGGCAGTATAAGGCCGGCTTGCTCGGATCGGTAATGGTTTCTGACGCTTTTTTTCCATTCAGAGACGGAGTGGATGTAGGAATAAGGGAAGGCGTCTCTGCAATAGTTCATCCTGGCGGCTCCGAACGAGACTTCGAGTCGATTCAGGCTTGCAATGAAGCGACCCCTCAGGTGACCATGATGTTCACAAACCAACGAGCTTTCAGGCATTGAGCCGGTCGACTGTTGTCGGCCTAGTCCGGGGAGTGGACATCGGGTCGGGAAACGAAAGATGATAAAGGGACACCTTGCCGTCTTGCTACTTGGGATTGTGGTATTGCAGCCCGGGCTTTCAGCCGCACTTACCTTCCAGGAAGTGGACAGCCGCATTCAGGCTAGCGATACCGCGCTAAAAGCTGCTCTGGCTATGCCCGAGCGGGGTATTCCAAAAGACTTGCTCCAAAGATGCAGAGGACTGGCAATTTTCCCGGCGGTCCTCAAGGTGGGACTAGTATTGGGGGTGACCTTCGGGAGAGGAATTGTCCTTAGGAGAGACGAGAAGACCGGCCAATGGAGCGGCCCCGCTTTCTTCACTATTCGCGGTGGTAGTGTGGGGCTTCAAGCAGGCGCACAGGCCACTGATCTTATTCTCCTCATAATGAACGAGGAAGGTGTTGAAGGACTTCTGGAAGATAAATTCACGCTCGGGGCGGATGTTTCGGTTGCCGCGGGCCCTATAGGGAGGATGGCTTCGGCGGAAACTAATGTCCGACTCAACTCGGGCATTTTGTCTTATTCGAGATCAAAGGGCCTGTTCGCAGGCTTTGCCCTCAAAGGCGCAGAACTCGAACCTGACCAGGAGGCCAACGAGGTCTACAATGGCAAGGGGATCACGGTCCAGGACGTCCTTTACGAAGGCAAAGGGTCCATTTCAGACAATGCCCGCCTTCTTATCAAGAGCTTGGACGACGCAACCCGATAAGCAAGCGCGCTACATATCAATCCCTATGAAATCCCTGTTCGCCCAAAATGTCGGCGCAGTCTCCAAGTAGATGCCGGAGTCGCGCTGAGAATGGAAGAAGATGCTTTGACCCAAGGCAACCGTAATGCCGAAAAGAAAGCGTTCCAACAACAACATTCCTTAAAAACGTGCGCTTCTCCGATCGTTCTGATTACGGCGGTCGTCTGTTTCCTAGTTTATCCAAACGCCTGTTCCAGCCAACAGACGTTCGAAGAACCTTCTTCGAAGATAGTGATCCTGAAGCAGAGGCACATCCTGGAGTTCCACCAAAACGGCAAGCCTGTAAGGACTTACAAGGTAAGTCTGGGATTAAACTCGCATGGTAGCAAG
This sequence comes from uncultured delta proteobacterium, assembly GCA_963789265.1. Lineage (GTDB taxonomy): Bacteria > Desulfobacterota > Desulfomonilia > Desulfomonilales > Desulfomonilaceae > CAWBBA01. The sequence goes on from CAWBKB010000005.1 coordinate 48,977, forward strand.
CGGGTCGCCGGCGATGAAAAGACCCCGGAGGGAGAGTATTTCATCTGTTACAAGAATGCCGCGAGCCGTTTCCATCGCTTCCTGGGTATCAGCTACCCAAGCGCGGCAGACGCCCAGACTGCGTTTGAGAGTGGTCTAATATCACTCGATAAAAGGGATTATATCGTAAACAGCCTTAAAAGCGGGAAAGCCCCTCCCTGGGACACTGCATTGGGGGGCTGGGTCGGAATTCATGGCTATCCGAGCAATGAAAATCAGAGAATATGGGTGACGCTTCTCTACCCCAAACCTGAAGACTGGACCGACGGATGTGTAGCAATGTGGAACTTTGAAATTGAGGAGCTTTTTCCCAAGGTTTCCCTGGGAACACCCGTTATTATCTCGCCCTGAATCTCATTGTCGTATGCGGCACGTGCTGAAAGTTGGAGCCTGTTCCGCCGGGGGTACCCATTGAGATTCACTACCTATGGTGTTGAGTTCCTTTGAGACTGATCCTTGCGGGGGCTGGTTTTGGCAAGGTCCTGCTCGTTCTGTTTCAGGTAGTTCTCGGCCTGCCGGATCAAGTTCTTCAGGTCAGGTACTGACATCGTGTGTAGGTAATCTATTTCTCCCTGGATCTCCTTCAAGATGTTGGTGAGTTTAGCCTGCCGCTCTTCAACAACCAGGAGAGTCGCGGCAACTTCCGTGGAAAGACCCGAGAGGCCAAGAATCCGCTTTCTGCTCAACATCCAGATTGTGACCGGGAAAGCTATGGCTATCATTATCAGGGCAATTACCATCAGCCTTACATACGCGATCAGTTGCGCTCCGAGCATTTTGTTGACGTAAGATCGCTCCTCTGATTTTTCGCCTGTTTTCTTGATGGATTCGAGAGTTTTCTCGATCATTGCTATGCGCTCGTCCTGAGTCAACTTTGACTGATCTGCGGCATTCTCTTCAGCAGCTTGGGCACCTGACGTCAAAACTTCAGACTTTGGGGGAACGGGAATCCCCGTTGTTTCCTGACCAAAGACTCCGATCTCGTTCAGGCAGCAGAATGTCGCAACTAATGTCAGGCAACACACACACCTGATAATGAAGAAAACAACTTGCCTCATGTCCGACTTTCTGTCTGTCATTTTCGTAACCCCATCATTTGATAATGCCTATTTCCTTTCCTACGCGCCCACATATCTCGACGACTTTTTTCAAGTCCTCCAAAGTATGCGTCGCCATCAGACACATTCTTATTCTTTGAGCCCCTTGCTGCACTCCCGGAGCCAAAATGCAATTTGTAAAGAGCCCCTCATCAAAGAGGCGTTTCCAGAAGTAAAGAGTGCGCATATCGTCTCCCACAATTAAGGGGACAATGGGAGTCTGAGTCGGCCCCGGATCAAACCCCAGAGCAACAATCCCTTCCATTAGGAAGCGCGTGTTCTCCCAAAGACGCTCCCTGATTTGCGGCTCGGTTTGGATCACCTCAAGCGCGGCCTGAACGGCCGCTATAGCAGATGGAGGCATGGAGGCCGAAAAGATCAAGGCCCGGGAGTGATGCTTGATATATGAAATGACACGCTCCTCCCCCGCAACGAAACCGCCCAGGGAGGCAAAGGACTTGCTGAAGGTCCCCATAACCAGATCGACCTGATCTGTTAGGCCGAAGTGCTCGAGAGTTCCCGCGCCGGTTTTGCCCAGCACTCCCAGGCCGTGGGCGTCATCCACCATGATCCTGGCACCGAACTCCTTAGCGGTTGCTACGATTTCCGGAAGGGGGGCGATGTCTCCTTCCATGCTGTACACGCCATCAACAATTACAAGTATCCCATCGGAGTCAGAGCTGGCTTCAAGATTCCTGCGAAGAGACTCAGCATCGTTGTGGCGGAATCTCCTCACCTTGCCGAAGCCAAGGCGAACCGCATCAAGAATGCTCGCATGTACTAGACGGTCCACAATTACCGTGTCAGTCCTCATGAGGAGGGGGGCAATGACGCCTTGATTGGTCAAGAATCCGGTGGTGAAGACCAAGGCTGCATCCTTCCCGACGAAGCGAGCAAGTGACGCCTCGAGCTTCTCGTGGAGATCGAGAGTGCCGTTGAGGAACCGGGAACCCGAACAGCTAGTTCCGAACTCCTCCAGCGCTCGCATAGCGGCCTGCTTGACCTTGGGATGAGTGGTCAGCCCCAAATAGTTGTTGGAGCCGACCATTATCGTGTCTCGCCCATCTACAGTGCAATGGGGGCCGTTTAGTGCAGAAATTGCTCTGAAGTACGGGTAGATCCCTGATGATATGGCTTCTGCCAGACCCAGTTCCATACCGTTTTCAGAAATAACAGGATCACGGGTAAACGAAAAGCATTTCTCAAAAAGATCGGACATGGTGCAATTTTCCCGTCTGATTGGACCTTCTGCCGCTATCCCCAACGGCTTCGCAGAGAATGACAGGCAATGTGGACGGGATGCTTACTCTTCCTCATTTCAAGGTAACGTTCAGCCCAAAGACGACTGCCTGGGTAAAATTGAATCGGGCTGGTCGCAGAGAGCCCGATAGCGCGTGAGATCACCGTCACGAGGAGCTGCCCCTTCATGCTTTTAGCCGACCACTACTCTGTGTCGGGAGTGCCGCTCAATTCGTTCAGGGTAAAGCGCCAAATGACTCCTCAAGATTCCCGGGAGACTACCGGACGGTCCTCAAGCCTCCAATTATTTATGCCCTACACACGCGCAACTCGTCAAGCTTTGGACTCGAATGCAAATAGCCCGCGGATCGGTCCATTTTTAAACAATGAGAAGAAGGTCACATCGAATGTCCGCGATTCTGAAAAGTGATAAAGAGGGCCTGAGGAGGCCCTCTTTATCATTCAAGCGCCGGCTTTTGCGAAGCCAATGAAGCACGCTAGTAGCCTTGCAGGAAATCAGCCAGGATGTCGACCGATTGCTTTTCAACGATCTTGTCGAAGATCTTGTCCTTGACCTCCTTGGGGAGGAGTTCGATGCTCTTTGTAGTGGCACTATCGAATTTAGCCGTCGGAAAAGTCTTCAGAATCTTCTCCTTCTGAGCGTCGTTGGCATAGACCCGAAGTACTTTCAAACCTGCAAGCATCTCTTCCGGCAAGTCGGCAAGTCCGGCCTTTTGAAGTTTTGAGTATCTGTCCTCATTGATCCAGATATTAATCGGATATTTTTCTTCGGCCATGTTGTAACCTCCTACTTCAGGGGCGGGATTTCGAAAACAGGAATCCTCTTTTCGAGATAGGTGTCGGTAACGAACGGGGAGCCAAAACCATATTTTTCCCCGCATTCAATCATTACGTCAAACACTTCGGGTCTATAAATGAGGCGCGGCGGTTTGACGCCGTCCTGCACGATACTTCTCATTACTGTTCCACTAAATTTCTGCCATTCTTTCTTGTGATCGCAAATGCCTTCGGAAGTTATTTCTCCACAGTGAGGGCAGTATAGCCAATTCATGGAATAAACCGGCGTGATTTTAAGCTCGTCTTGGACCGTGGCCAAAAGATGATGAGCGTCGTACGCGCCATAGTAAGTCCCCACCCCGGCGTGATCCCTGCCATACATGTGATGAGTGAGGCCGAGGTTGGTTCTGAGAGCCGCATGGAATATTGCTTCTTTGGGGCCGGCGTACCTCATATCCCAGAATGTAAGTGAGGTCAGGTGGTTATGGTCGCCGAAATATCCCGCTTTTCTTAGTTCGTCATGCGTAAGGATTATAGCTTCGTCGATGTAATCGCCCTTGCGCTTTTCGCCGATGATCGCGTTTACCAAAACCCCAACGAGAGGCTTTTCGATCGGAAGCTCCGCGTATGTCTGCAACCAAGCGCCTTTCATGAGCCATTCATGTCCGGTATGGGGAACATTCCTGGTCTGATGAGCTACAATCCTTTCCCAGCCCTTCTCTTTGAACCGCTTTCTCATTTCAAGCGGGGGTATGAAATAAGGATCGTATGGAGCATTGATTTTTGGACGTTGCACGAGAGTCACTTTTCCGCCTACGAATTTATCCTTGCAATCGTAGACTCGAGCGCAGCCAGGGTGCTTTGCCTCATCGGTTCCGAAAATCGCCTTACACATGGCTTTCTTGTCGTAATCGAATATCTCTTCGATTTCGAAAATTGCCATGGGATTGCCGCCATAGGTCAGCACAACTGAATTGCCCGCCTTCAGGTTGTACTTGGCGATCTCCTCATCGGAGACGTCGAAGAGGAGAGGAATGCTCCAAACAACTCCATTGGTCAGCCTCATGTTCTTGCACACGGAGTCCACGTCGGCCCTGTTCATGAAGCCTTCGATGGGTGTGAAGTATCCATAAGTCAACCCTATGACTTCATTTGCAATCTGACTCCGGATCGGAATTTGGGTAAGACCCTTAATCTTCTTGGCAGCCTGCGTGGGCTCCAGTATCCGCTCTACAATCTGTTTTCCACCGTGACCTATTTCCGCCATATTTTTTTCTCCTTTCTTCACCTTAAAGCCTTAACTTGACTTTAGGAAGAAGTCCTTTAGGGCTTCAAGAAGCTGCATCAGCCTCAGTACGATGCTCTCACTCCGCCCCATAACGTTTCAGAAGATGGAATGAAACTGCAATGATAGTCGCGAAAGTGGTTTACTGTAGTGAAACTGCGGCCTTCTGTCAAGACCAAAAACTCTTACGCATTTGGCAAGCTGGACTCTCAGTGCCTCGATCCCTTGCATTCGGGAGCAGAATAATATTCTGGAAGAGCCGTTGTCGACACGACTGTTTCACACTGCTCGAAAAACGCTGCGATTATTCCTGCTCCGTATTTCACACAGACTGAATTGGACCAGGACAACAAACAGTCCGGTTGCATGCTTCCGGACACATAGTCTTGAACCCTGTTCCCGAAACGCAGTAAATGCGGTCACCTGCGCACACCACAAGGGTTCATTTCAACGAATAGGCTCAGCGTCTCGCGGTTAGCAATTCCGGTACCCGCCAATGTGCGCGCACCGGGCCCATTGGGGAGTCGCTGAAACGCTTCGCAACTGAAATCCCGCAGAGTTCCTTGGGACAGAAATACGCCAGCGGGTTGTACATCTTATTTGTTACACGAACCTCCAGGTGGAGATGCGGACCCGTTGAACGTCCGGTGTTTCCCACAAGAGCGATCTTCTGGCCGCGGCGTACCCACTGGTTCCTCTTGACCTTGATCGCGCTCACATGCGCATAATACGTGTAAACACCCCGACCGTGATCGATGAGGACCGTGTTGCCATAACGACGAAATCTCTTCCGGCTTCCTGCGAAAACGACACGTCCGGCCGCGCAGGCTAGTACGGGTCGTCCAATTGGCGCTGCGATGTCGAGTCCTGTGTGAAAACGGCCCCATCGGTAACCGAATGGAGAAGTGAGAACTCCTCCAATCACAGGAAATCTGAGTTCCGGAACAATGGGGTCTCGCTTGCCTCGGATGGCGGCTGAAAGCTTGAAGTTGCTATGCCTCCTGATCGCCGAGCTTGCCATTGCTCCTTTTCTCCATCCCAAACTTTGTTCGTCATCCGCGAGCAGCGCCTCGGCAGGAAGGAACACCTCGTCTCCCTTCTTAAGAACGTAAGGTGGGAGGATCCTGTTGATTTTGGCTACCTTAGCCAGATCAAGTCCGTAAACAACACAAATGTGTCGCAGGCTTTCTCCCGCTGAGACGATATGAAACGCCCCTTCTTTTTTGGGAGTAGCCGATGATGAATTCCTTTTGGCGATATCAACTTTTTGATGAGAAGTGGATTTTAAATCAGGAGTCTTTTTGACTATTCCAAAGCAAGTTGAACAGGAAGCAAATAGAGGCAGGAGAATCGCCGCAAACCATTTGACTCTACGATCCATGCCTTCTCCAGGGAGAACATCCAATGCATTAGAGCGCCATTTTATCGTTGTTTGACAATAATGTCAATTAAAAAAGGGTATAGTGGTTATTTATGAATGTATATTCTATTTTATTGGTGTAACTTGTTGTCGAGGAAAGGCCGACGGAGACACACAGGCCGGGAAAAGGCGGTGACAATTCTTATCTGCGTCTGTGTGTCTCGTCGTTTGCTAACGAACGAGTCTGGCCATTGGAATCCGGCAGCAGGCAAACTTCCGGCAAAACGGCAAAGTTCGTTTTTCCAACCGATCATTTCCCGGGGGTCGGTGCGCCCTTGCCAGGAATGGGCAGTTTGGCGGTGTCGTTAGCCTTTTGATTCCCCTGAGGGCCCTGCTTGGCCACCAGCCCTGAAAGTTGTTGTTTGACGCTGCCAAGCTCGTCCTTGTACTCTTTCATCTGCCTGGAAAGATTCGCGTCGGCATTCTTTTTGATCTGGTTCTTCTGGTTCTGCAACGTGGCAATGTGTGCATCCAGTTGGACTCTTTGCTTCACAAGGCTATCAATTGAAGCCGCTATCGCCTTCATTTGTGGGTCCAAACCCTGTGCGCTCTGCAGTTCGGCCTGATTGATCTGGCTTTGTATGCGGTCGAATTTTTGTTTGAGCAGAGTGATCTGGCTCGAAAAGTCTTGGGCATAGCAGGTCAGGCAAAGCGCCACTGCAAGAATTGAAAGAGTCATCGTCAGGACGACCATCTTCTTCATCGCTCAGCTCCTCTTCCGTAGATTTGAGACCACGGGTCTCCTTCCTCGGGGGACATTCATATCATAGACGTCAGAGAATGCAACCATATTTTTAATAATAATGCCAAAAGGTTCTATTTGAAACGATAACCAACACTTTAATTACGTGCCTTGCACAGCCCTTCAAATCCGCGCTGACGGGCTTGAGATGCACCGTTCATTTCTTCTCCAAAAAGCCCCTCTCCACAGAGCCCAAAAGAGCGCGCATCATCCATTTAAACTTTCGCATTCCCCGGCCCGTCGACCGGCATTTTTTGTTTACTTTCATCTAGTCTGATGGTAGAGATGCGGCCTGAGCGGTAAATCCGGCCTATCTTTCGTACGGTTAATCGGGAAAGACCGGTTTACTGTGTAAATCCGCCTGTGCGGTGGTTTATAGAGGAGGCTTCCCGTCTTGCTTGGCCGGCGCCATCAGATTGATTCCCCCCTTGCCTGCCGGTTTCTTATTAATTTTATTGACCGCCTGCGGTTTTCTACCCAATTTGTGTCAAGCGGCCCTCACCATCCCTGGCGAAGGTGGACACGGCCTTTTTTACGTGATCACCCATCTCAACCCTGTCGCTTACGTCGTTCTCTTTCTCGTAGCCGTTCTGTCCCTAATCAATCTGATTGTCCAGGGCTGGATACCGTTGAGATCATGGCCGTTCCCTTCGTTTGTGACCCTCCCCCCCCGGCTCCGCAACAGAACCGATCAAGGTTCGGCAGGCCAAGGCATGAAAAGAGCGGGAATTCATTCAGCCGGAAAGGATGAGCTGGGTAAGCCGAGCAAAGCCCGCGGACATCCAGTGAGTAGACAGGCGGCTGAGGATGGGATCGTTAATATTCGCCGCGTCGGTCGGGTTCCGGATGGCCGGGCGGCAGTGAAGATCCCTACGCCGCTGGAAGGGATCAACCACCCGTTGCCGCAATTTTCCCGTGCTACGGATCCCCCGACTGGTAGCCCGAGGATCCTTGAGCGAGAACAGGATCAAAAACGGCACGGCACGGAATTCAAGTTTTCTTCCGCGGTAGATTTGGTTCCGCAGGAAGAAATAGGCCGCCGTGAAAAAGACCAATTAGTCGTTTCCGGCACCGTGACCGGACCGGACGGCTGTGGGGTAGCCTCTGTAATGGTATATTTGGTAGATCAAGCGGGCAACCGAGTGGGACAGTCGTCTCGCTCCGCCCGCGACACTGGGGAATTTAAAGTGTTGGTCAACGAACCGGGCAAGTACGTGCTCAGCGGGTATAAAAGAGGGTACATAACGGAGAGCAGAGAACCGCTGATATTGCCGTTTGAATCGGGAAAGATCGAAGGATTCAATCTTCGTATGTTACCGGAGGGTTGCCTGGTCCACGGCCGCGTTCTTGTCGAGGGGGGGAAAGAAGGCGCCCGTGGTTTGGAGGTCAGATGCGTTTGTGGAGACGGCGCTTTTTCCCGTTCGGATCGCTCTGACTCGGCAGGAGAATTCAGAATTTCCGGAGTGCCGCTGACATCCAAATGTTTTATCGAGGTTTGCGGAACGGGGGACGAGGTCCTGGCCAGGTCTGCCCCCTTCCAGACGCTCCACAAGAAAGAAGTGTATCGAGAGATCGCCATCACGCCCTTTCCGACTTCCGGGAAAACTTCGACTGCAACTGCCGATTCAACCGATGTGCGGGATGATGATACAGGGCAAGGCGGAGAAAGCGCGCAGCTCACCTCGCAGGGCCCATAATTTCAATGGCTTGTCGCGATTCATTGTTCACGATTTGACTTTGGAGACCGCTTCTCATACGACTTTCTTGTACTGAGAGATTTCATGAAATTTGGCACTGCTAACCATCAAATAGAACCGCCCGGACTTCCACTTTCTCTTTGAGTTTTCCGACCACCATCCTTTGTATCCGGGTATTTGCAGTGGATAGGCTGGCTTCCAGCTCTTCTGCCCACGATTCGTCAGATCCGAGCAGGTCCAACTTGTTCAGAAAAGGCACGACACGTGCCTTCTCCGGAACATTCTTCAGTGCCCCTTCGGGATGGCTCAAAAGTCTGACCACTGCACCCGGCGTGATCATTTCACCTCGATTAACACCGCTGACGGACAGGAATTTCTCCAGCCGAAAGACCCATTTTTCAGTGGCCGGCTTTCCAATGCTGTCGAGACCGACCACAGGAATGACAAGATCGGCAAAGTCAGGGATCATCGGTTCCCATGCCTCTGGCGCTTTGATCGGGTGCCCGGATGCTCCGTCAGCCTCAATCAATACTCGATATGCGACAACCAGGCAGCGCCTGAGGGTTTCATTTGAGATTCCTCGGAGCTTGCCGCTCTCATGATCGTGAGATTGGGCTACCGTGACATGCTCGTATTCAGAGAGACGGCCTGGAAGCGAGGCGAGTTCCGGGTCATGCTCCACCAAAATCAAGCAAGGGGATTCGTGGGTCTTCGGCGGTAGGATCTTGGTGGTGGTTGTGGTGAGCACCTTTTCGTGGCGTGTCACCATTTCCCTGGCTAGGGCATACATGAGCGAAGTCTTCCCCCCCGCTCCCACCAAGGCGACTGTGCGGACCGTCGAGTCTATATCAAAACAGTCCAGAAGAGACTTTTTGTCCGAAGATATGGCCACGAATCAGATCCAAGGTGGCGTCAGGCCATACCTAATTCGAAACGACGCGGCGTTTCCCGAGACAATCATGGGCCCCTTGCACGGCTGATACTTGTAAAACTTTAGGACATAGGTGCCTCTGTCCCCTATGTCGTAGCACTTGGTTCGGTTGCCCCAGGTAACCCACACTTTAAAGCGATCCAGCAATTCATACGGAGGATTACACCTGATATCAAAAACCTGCACGTATACGGGACCGACGTAGCCTTCCGGCCAATTGATGAAGTATCTGGTTCCCCGTGCAGACGACGGGGTTGGTGCCACCATGATGACCAATGCCAAAATTATCGAACGACAAATCCATTTGCTCATGTCAGTTCCTCTCGCATGATCGCCGATCATCTGGAGAAATGTCATCGAAAATATATCACAAATAACATTAAGTTGGAAGTATTTTTTGATGTGTTTTGCTAGGTCAGCGTTCGGTCGGTTCAGTTGCGCCCATTTCGGGCGGCCTTGATGACTCGGCTCCGAGATTTGGATTCAGGCTGTCGAAGAGTGCGATTTGATCCTGTATGGACATCCTGCAATTGGCCTTGGCGCCCCCCCGGGAGCGGCAGGTCCTGCAACGCGTCCAGTACAATTCTGACACATTTTGCAGTCCGGGCACTGACGTTTACCGGACGAGACCTTATTTGAAAGAGATTGCATCATGGCGCCTGTCATGCTAGTTTAACAACTCTTTCCAGCCTGTCAAACACAAAGAGAGTTTCATGAATTCCGTTGCCGTTAAAGAGACTTACTTGTCCCCAATCGTCCTCGTTGGCAGGGGCAAGGTGAGAGACATCTACACGATTGAAGACAAGCTTCTTATCGTCTGCACCGATCGGCTGTCGGCCTTTGACGTCGTTCTTCCGGATCCTATCCCGGATAAAGGAAAGGTCCTCAATCAGCTCAGCCTGTTCTGGATGGCCAAGACGCGCCACATAGTCGCGAATCATGTCGTTTCAGCAAATGTAAACGACTATCCGCGGGAATGCGGAAGGTTTGCGGAAGTGCTGGAAGGTCGAAGCATGCTAGTGCGTAAGGCCCAAGTTTTCCCTCTGGAATGTGTTGCCCGCGGATACCTCATCGGTAGTGGTTGGAAGGATTACAAGAGGACTGGAAAAGTCTGTGACATCCCTTTGCCGGCCGGACTTAAACAGGCCGAAAAGCTCCCTGAGCCTATCTTCACACCGTCTACCAAGGCCGAGCTTGGAGATCATGACGAAAACATTTCATTTAGTCGGGCCGTGGACCTGGTTGGGGAAGAAACTGCGCGGTGGCTGCGGGATAAGACGATAGAACTCTACCTACAGGGTTCCCGATGGGCAGAGGAGCGCGGCATTATCGTAGCGGACACGAAGTTCGAATTCGGAATAGTGAATGGAGTTCCGACTTTGATAGACGAAGTTCTCACACCGGATTCCTCTCGTTTTTGGCCGATGGATGGATACCGTGTCGGAATTTCCCCCCCTTCGCTGGACAAGCAATTCGTTAGAGACTACTTGGAAGGCATCGCCTGGGATAAGAAAGCCCCCGCACCTAGTCTGCCTGCGGAAATCATCACCAAGACCAGGGCTAGGTACCTGGATATTTATCGGATTATTACTGGGAGCAATTTGTGACTCACTCCGAGCGACTTCCCAGACCTATAACGGAGATGCGCGCCTCGATGTGTGTAACCTCCTGAACGCGCTTCTCAGCATCCCGCATCGTCTGCTCAGACCGGTGTGCGAGGGTTCGTGGAGAGAGCGAGCAATCAGCTCACGATCTCCGCGTCTGTCCGGTTCCAACTTTGTATTATTATTCAGCTAGTTACTCCAAGGGAACATCTGCAAAACTCAGCTTGACATTGACTATGTTCCGTTAGAGATTACCCCCGTTATTTCATGCGCAGGTATCCGTGGATGGCTTGAGGAAGCAGCCACTCGGCATTAATATAGAAAAGGATGCCCGCGACATTCCCCCTTTTACGATTTCCGTAACTCAAGGCGGAACTCGGTAGGCAACTAAGATTCTTGAGTAGATCCGGAGCGGTCATGTACAAGAGCACCAAATTCATATTCATAACCGGCGGCGTTCTTTCCTCTTTAGGAAAAGGATTGTCTGCAGCCAGCATAGGCGCTCTGATGGAATGCAGAGGCCTTACGGTGACCCTGCTGAAGATGGACCCTTACATTAATGTTGATCCGGGGACAATGAATCCGTTCCAGCATGGAGAGGTGTTTGTGACGGACGACGGTGCGGAGACCGACCTGGATTTGGGACATTATGAGCGTTTCACTCATGCCACGTTGCGCCAAAAGAACAATTTTACGACCGGCCAGATCTACGACTCCGTAATTCAGAAGGAGCGAAGAGGGGAATACCTTGGGGCTACGGTCCAGGTAATTCCTCATATAACCGACGAGATCAAGAATAAGATCCGAGATCTGGGGAACGGTGTCGATGTAGCCATCGTCGAAGTGGGTGGAACTGTGGGAGATATCGAAAGCCTCCCCTTCCTCGAGGCCATACGGCAGTTGCGGGCCGACTTGGGACCGCAAAATGTCCTCTACATCCACCTTACCTTGCTCCCGTATATTAAAGCCTCCGGTGAAGTGAAGACAAAGCCCACGCAGCACAGTGTCAAGGCCCTCAGAGAAGTCGGAATCCAGCCGGACATTCTGATATGCCGGACTGAAAAGAAGATAACCCGTGAGATCAAAGAGAAGATAGCCTTGTTCTGTAACGTCAGGCCGGAAGAAGTCATTGCCGCCGAGGATGTGGACTGTATATACGAGGTTCCTTTGAAATTTCACCAAGAAGGGCTGGATCAGAAGGTGGTGGAGATCCTCAATATCTGGACTCGTGCCCCGAGGCTCGATGAGTGGCTGTCATTCTTTGACCGCGTCAAGTCTTTGCAAGAAGAGGTAACTATCGGGATTGTCGGTAAGTATGTGGAGCTTCACGAATCGTACAAAAGCCTGAACGAGGCGCTTTTTGCCGGAGGCGTGTACAATGACACTAAGGTTAACTTAAAATTTATAGATTCCGAAATGATTGAAAAGCATGGTATTCGCGGTGAATTCGACGACGTGGACGGCATCCTCGTACCAGGAGGCTTTGGTTCACGGGGAATCGAGGGGAAGATCGAGGCAGTTCGACACGCGCGGGAAAATCAGACACCATTTTTTGGCATCTGCCTTGGGATGCAGATGGCAGTAGTGGAGTTTGCAAGGCACGTGTGCGGAATGGACGGAGCGAATTCCACAGAGTTTGATTCTCATACGCACTATCCCGTCATTGATCTTATGGACGAACAACGGTCCATAACGGACAAAGGTGGAACTATGAGGCTTGGGGCTTACGAGTGCGCAATACCCCCGGAAAGCCTATGCCACAAGATCTACGGAAAGACGGTCATAAGCGAACGGCATCGCCATCGTTATGAGTTCAACTCCAAGTACAGGGATAGACTCGAAGAAAAAGGCCTCAAAGCAGGAGGGCTCTCACCCGACGGCAAATTGGTGGAGTTGGTGGAGTACGCGGAACACCCGTGGTTTGTCGGATGCCAGTTTCATCCTGAGTTCAAGTCACGGCCCATGGATCCTCACCCTCTCTTCGCATCGTATATAGAGGCTTGTGCGGCATACAGCAGACGCAATCGCGAGAAAGGCGAGGTTCGCCGGCTCGTTGTAGGGGGAAGAACGAGGGCCGAGGCTGATCAAAAGGGTGCCGACGAAATTTTCCCTTGACCGGGCCGAGGCTAAGGAACGCCCGCAAGATTCTTTTGAAACTGGCTGCCGGAGACATCCCTTTAGCTAAAGTCCCCTCCGACACATTGCGTTTTCTCCTTGAGTTACGAGATCATGGAATATTGTTCCCAACGGGTGTTTGCGGTTCTGGGAGGAGCAAGATGGATAATCCCGGGACAGTTCGTACAGCTTTGCGCGTGGGTGATTATCGCCTTGACACGGACCGACTGTTCTTCGTTCTGGGCCCATGCGTGATAGAAAGTGAGGAACTGACACTTCATGTAGCACAGGAAGTTGCCCGTATATGCGGGACCACAGGCGTCCCTGCCGTTTTCAAGGCATCCTTTGACAAGGCGAACCGCACTTCAGTGGACTCTTATCGTGGACCGGGCTTAAAGCAGGGGCTCGCGATTCTCGCTGCCGTCAGAGAGAAAACAGGGCTCCCTATAGTCTCGGACATTCATACTCCGGACCAGGCGCCCTTGGCGGGAGAAATTCTCGATATAATCCAGATCCCGGCCTTCCTCAGCCGACAAACCGATCTCCTGATAGCAGCGGGGCGTACCGGACGGGTAGTAAATATCAAGAAAGGGCAGTTTCAGGCGCCGGAGGACTTACAGTACGCGATCAAGAAAGTCCTCAGCACCGGGAACAACAACATCCTCATCACGGAGCGCGGATCAAGCTTCGGATACCGGGACCTCGTTGCGGACATGCGATCTATACCGCGTATGAAACGGTTCGGATTTCCGATAATATTCGATGCCACTCATTCCGCTCAATTTCCCGGTGACAATGATGGTTGCTCGGGAGGAGATCGATCCTTCGTGGCGCCTCTGGCTAGGGCCGCGGTTGCTGCGGGGACGGACGGCGTCTTTATGGAGGTTCACCCCGATCCTGAACACGCTCTTTGCGATGGCCCCAATTCACTGGCTTTGTCCGATCTTCAAGCATTGGTCTCAAATCTGGTTGCGATCCATGAGGTGATTTCGGCCTCCTCTCTGAATACCTCGGACTTTCTTACTCACACCCAGACAGAAGCACCAAGGAATCCCGTGCAAGAAAATTTACGAAGGACCCGTTTGATAATTTTTGATGTGGACGGAGTGTTGACTGACGGCAGAATAACTTTTGGCAGCGGGGGCCTTGAGATAAAATCCTTTAATGTTAGAGACGGACATGGTATAAAGATTGCTAAGAGGTGCGGCATTTACATCGCCCTGGTCACTGGAAGAACTTCCGAAGTTGTTCACAGGCGTGCCCAGGATCTAGGAATTGAAAAGGTGTTTCAGGGCGTTTGGGACAAGAAGCCGGTGCTTGACCAACTTCTTACCGAGTTCAATTTGACGCCCGATCAGGTGGCGGTCATGGGTGACGATGTCGTCGACATACCGCTGATGCAGAGGGCAGGAGTGGGATTTACGGTCCCGGAAGCACCTGAGGAAGTCCGTCGTGAAGCTGACTACATAACGCAACACCAAGGCGGTAAGGGAGCTGCAAGAGAGATGATCGAGATCATCCTGAAAGCCCAAGGCAAATGGGAAGCCGCCCTGGCCAGGTATCGTGAGTAAGGTGAAGAAGCGCCTTGATTGCCGCTTCAGTGGTATGGTCCAAACTGGTGATTGGCACATACATAAGATATCGGATGTTACACAGCCCTGGGCTCACAGTACGGCTCTTGTTTGAGGCCCTGAGGTAAAGGAGACCGTATCACTGTGGGAACGAATACGCCAAGGTTGCGATCTCCCGGTGGACGCCGGGTAGATATCATGAATCACAGAGAGATAGAGCGCTGGTATAGGCTGAGAAACGTCAAACGAGCGTCCCAGATACTAGTCGTGGTTGCAGTGGCCTTTCTAGTGTGCGGATATGCAGTTTCTCGTTTTGTACGGGGAGGGTCTGATATGCCGGCCCCTCCGGGAGGGACCGAAGGCAGTATACGAATAGACAATTTTTCATACTCTTCGCCGGGCGCGCATCCCTGGGAACTTCGGGCTGCCTCAGCTATCGTTGCCGACTCCCTCGACTCGGTCAAGTTGAAGGGACCGAAAGTAGTTTATCACGGGGGAGCCGGCGGAAAGATTTTTTTGACTGCAAAATCCGGCACTTTAGACCGCAAGAGCAGTGATGTTTCCGCCTGTGGAGACGTAACCATTCAGTACAAGAATTTTCTCTTCTCGACAGGTGAACTGGATTACTCGCATAAGAAGCGACTCGCTGAGACATCCTCCCCGGTATCTTTGGAAGGCGGAGACCTTCGCCTGACCGGGAAAGGGTTGAAGGTGTCGGTGGACCGCGAAGAGATGGTAATCGAGGATGATGTTAGGGCCCGTCTTTTCAACGTAAAGTGGGTGGAGCCCAACGGACGACTGCCCATGTGACAGGGAGAGACTCCCAATGATGCACAAAATGGCCGGCATGATGGTCTTTCTGGTTATTGGCTGTCTATTGACCGGAGCGCAAGCAGCCAACGAGTATCTTTCGCTCGGCAAGGGCTCGGACCAACCTATCAAAATCAGGTCTAAGAAAGCCAGCGCAAAAATGACACCTGACGGAAAGGAAGTTACTTTCTGGGAGAACGTGAGGGTGAATCAGGGCGATGTGGCCTTGACCTGCGATAGGCTGGTCGTTCTCTACGACGAGAAGACGGGACGCGGGGCGACCGAAGAAAGAGCAAGAAAGCTTCCCCTGGACCTGGAAAAAGTCAGTCATATCAAGTCAATTACGGCATCAGGCAATGTGAAGATCGTTCAAGACCAACGGATGGCCGTAGCCGGTAAGGCCCTGTACGATAACGTGAAGCGGACCATCACGCTTACGGAGGGACCCCCTCGTCTCTGGCAGGGCCCGGACGTGATGATTGCCGATACCATTGTCGTCTACCTCGATGAGAACCGTGTAGACGTCCGGAGCCGAGACGGGAAAGACAACGGCATCAGACTCGAAATAAATCCCGATAAGCCAAAGAAGGAGAAGTTGACGCGGAAACGAGGGAACTGAAGGCTCAAGGTTTGGTAAAGGAATACGGAGGCCAACGCGTGGTAAATGACGTGAGCATCCGTATTCGTTCAGGCCAGGTTGTGGGTTTACTTGGTCCAAATGGAGCCGGTAAGACGACCACGTTCTATATAATCACTGGGCTGGTAAAACCGGACAAGGGTGAAGTTTACCTGGACGACCAGGAAATATCCCAACTCCCGGTGTACCTGCGGGCTCGACTGGGGATAAATTATTTGCCCCAGGAGACCTCTGTTTTCCGGAAGCTTACTGTGGGCGAAAACATCATGGCCATTCTTGAAACCGTGGAATCAGACAGAATTCGCCGTAATGCAAGGCTTGAAGAACTACTGGCAGAGCTGGACATCGCTGCCTTGAAAGACCAGAGAGCTGACAGCCTCTCCGGAGGTCAGAAAAGGCGGCTGGAAATCACTCGTGCCCTTGTAACCGACCCGGATTTCATTCTACTGGATGAGCCGTTTGCAGGACTGGATCCGATTGTGGTTTTGGAGATCCAGAAGATCATTGCAAAGCTCAGAGATCGCGGAATAGGAGTTGTGATTACCGATCACAACACTAGAGAGACCCTTGGCGTTTGTGATATGATATATCTTCTGGATAAAGGCCGAATCCTCGAACACGGAAATCCCCAAGCTATAGCGTCCAGCGAACGCGCCAGAGAAATCTACCTCGGCAAACAATTCAGTATGTGACCAAATGGCACTTGAGATAAAACAGCAGTTGCGTCAGACCCAGCAACTGGTTATGACGCCCCAACTACAGCAAGCAATCAAGCTTCTTCAATATAATCATCTCGAAGTCCTTGATGCTGTGGACCAAGAACTGAAGGAGAACCCTCTCCTGGAGGCCTCCTCATACGACGAACCCTTCTCTGAAGATGAATCCGACGTAAGGAACGATCTCAGCTCTCTCGAGGATCTCGCAAGAGAACCGGAGACTCCCGATCAGGGAGACATTTTCGACGTAGATTGGGAAAATTACTTGGAGAGCTATGGAGGCGACTATGCTCCGGCACAAAGGGATTATGAAAACCGACCGCCTCTTGAAAATATGGTCACTTACCAGGAGACCCTGTTTCAATATCTTCTGCACCAGCTTCAACTCAGTCACATCGAGGGCGATGACCGAAGAATAGCCTTAGAAATTATTGGTAATGTGGACGAAAACGGTTACCTCGACGCGGAACTTCAAGAGCTGGCGGCTTCTTTGGAAGTTCCATTAGAAGATGTCGAGCGAATATTGGCAGAAGTTCAGAAATTCGACCCTCGCGGTGTCGCTGCACGTAATTTCAAAGAATGCCTGATTATACAGATTAAGGCCCTCGATCCGCCTCATCCTCTGGCCGAGCGGATTCTCGATGAGACCTTTGAACTCTTCCAGCAAGGAAAACTTGACCACGTGGCCCGAAAACTTAAGGTTTCCCTCGATGAAGTAAAGGAGGCCGCGAAAGTCATCTGCTCTGCCGACCCCAAGCCGGGCAGACCTTTTGTGAGTTCTGACACCGTTTATGTTGTCCCCGACATTTATGTGGTACGAACAGGAAAAGACTACACGGTTGTACTCAACGACGATGGGCTGCCCAGGCTCAAAATAAGCTCCTTTTACCAAAGGGAACTGCACTCCAACGGTTGCTCTTCGGTCACGAAGGATTATATTCAAGAGAAGATGCGAGGGGCAATGTGGCTGATCAAGAGCATTCATCAGCGACAGAGGACCATTAACCGGGTTGCTCAGTCCATTATTAAATTTCAGCGAGAGTTCTTTGATAAGGGGATTGATTATCTCAGGCCGCTGATTTTGAAAGATGTGGCGGATGACATTGAGATGCATGAATCGACCATAAGCCGCGTTACCACCAACAAGTACATGCATACTCCGCGTGGCATCTTCGAACTCAAATACTTCTTCAATTCGGGAATACGACATGGGAACGATGCTGTGGCGTCGGAGTCTGTGAAGAATCAAATCTTACGCATTGTGAAAAACGAAAATCCGAAAAAGCCGGCCAGCGACAAACAAATAGTGGAGGAGTTGGCTAAGTGCGAAATACATATTGCCCGACGCACCATAGCTAAGTACAGAGAATTAATGGGTATACAGCCATCAAGTAAGCGAAGAAAGAAATTCTGAGTCAAAGGACCGCGAGCCAAGGTCCTTCTAAGGAGGTAACTCTATGCAACTTTCTGTGACCTTTAGACATTTGGAATCATCTGACGCCCTGAAGCATTACGTTCAAGAAAGAACCTCACGACTGACCAAGTACATAGACAGACCTTTGGAAAGCCAGGTTACCCTCTCGGTACAAAAGTTCATGCAGACAGCCGACGTGGTAATCAACGCCGACGGAATCCGTATTGCCGGCCAAGAGTCTCATGAAGATATGTATGCCGCTATAGATTTGGTCATGGACAAAATCGAGCGCCAGGTAAAGAAGTACAAGGGCAAAATCAGGAAACATAAACCATCTCAGGGAAAACAAATCACGTGGCGTCGAGACATCTACGAACAGGAGAGCTTCGAGGATGACCGGGAACCGGTGGTGGTGCGGACAGAAAACTATTTCGTTAAACCAATGTCCGTGGACGAGGCGGCAATGCAGATGGATCTGTCGCAACAGGAGTTTCTCGTGTTCAACAATGCTTCCACACAGACGGTAAACGTGCTATATCGGCGCAAAGATGGCAACTACGGTCTCATAGTCCCGCAGTCGTCTTAGCAGTGAAATAAGAGCCTTCAGACTGTCCGATGAGTGCAACTGCAATCGGACAAACCGCCCGGTTAAAGAGAGAACTCTGAACCGGGCAATGTATATCACGGTGGATTGCCGGCTGAAGCGGAACTGGTATCCATTACGGCCATTAAGCCTTGCTCCGATTGAATCGGTGAGGGATCCGGTTTCGATTGAGGAGTTGGGCGGCTACCCTTAGAGTATCGTATATGAGAATTCTTGATTTCCTTCGTCCTGAAGCAATAATTTCATCACTGGAAGCCGACTCGAAAGCGGAAGTCCTCGAGCAACTTGTCGAACCTATTGCTAAATCGAACCCCAGCATGGACAAGTCTCTTCTGGTCGAAACTCTGATCGAGCGGGAAAACCTTGGAAGCACCGGCATTGGCGGGGGGGTGGCCATTCCTCACGGGAAGTTCGACGGTCTTGGCGGGCTCGTGGCCAGTTTCGGAAAAAGCTCCAAAGGCATAAATTTCTGCTCCATGGATCACAGGCCGGCGTTTTTGTTTTTCCTTCTCATTGCCCCAAAAGATTCGGCCGGCGAGCATCTTAAAGCATTGGCCCGGATCTCACGGCTGTTCAAAGATCCCCTGTTGAAGAGCAGTCTTCAACACGCAACATCCGCAGGGGAGATTTACGGTATCCTGCAAGATTACGACTCACGGCTGCCCTGATTCATTTCGGTGAATTTCTACAACTTCGCGAAATTAGCTAGGATCTTTAAGCCGTTCTCTTGGCTCTTCTCGGGATGAAACTGAACCGCGAAGATGTTGTCCCGGGTCACAGCGCAAGTAAATGTGATTCCGTACTGGGTTTCGCCTGCCACGTCCGCGCTGTCGTCCGGAAGCACATAATAGGAATGCACAAAATAAAAGTGGCAGCCATCCGGAATCCCTCGAAAGATCGGGACATCCTTACGGAAGAATACCTGGTTCCATCCCATGTGAGGTATCTTCAAATCCATATTACGGTTGAACTCTTTTACTGCTCCTCGAATTACTTTCAAACCTTCATGAAGGCCGAATTCTTCAGATTCGTCAAATAGGAGTTGTAGCCCCAAACAGATTCCGAGAAAAGGACGCCTTGATTTGATAAATTCCAAAATCGGTTCGACTAAATTCAGGCGGGACAGATTCTTCATGCATTCCGGAAATGCCCCCACGCCCGGTAAGACAAGGGCATCGGCTTTTCGGATCTCTTCGGGGTCCCTTGCGATCACGGCACGGGACCCTATTCGTTCGAATCCCTTCTGAACGCTTCGCAAATTTCCCATCCCATAGTCGACGATAACTATCATCAAGACCTCGACCAAATTCGAAATACGATTTGTTATTATAACCTATTCTAGTATTCCTTTGGTGGAAGGCACACCTGCGACTCTGGGGTCCAGCTCTACGGCTTGACGTAATGCCCGGCCTAGAGCCTTGAAAATTGCTTCGGCCGCGTGATGAGGATTGTCCGCGGCATGCACCGTTGCATGCAGAGTCACGCCGGCGCGATCTGCCATGGCTTGAAGGAACACCGGCACGAGGTCCAGAGAGAACCCGCCGGCACTTCTACCTCCCAGCGGGTTGGAAAACACCAAAAGAGGGCGCCCGGAAAGATCGATTGCCACCGATGCCAGGGCTTCATCCATAGGGAGCATGGCAAATCCGTATCTCCGAATTCCTTGCTTGTCTTCAAGGGCCTTCCTCAGAGCCTCCCCAAAGCAGAGTCCCACATCTTCCACGGTGTGATGGTGGTCAACGTGGAGGTCACCCTTGGCTGTGATGTCCAGGTCCAGGAGTCCGTGTCGAGCAATATGATCCAACATGTGATCCAAGAAGCCGATTCCCGTGGAAATGCGCGCTCTTCCTGTCCCCTCCAGAGCTACCTTTATATGCACATTCGTCTCGGCTGTTTTGCGAGAAATTTCGGCCTCTCTGATGACAGTCCGCTTTTCGACCGGTCTACGCGTCACAATATTTCGTCCTTTTCACGTCGGATGTCCGCCCCAAGATTTGATAGCTTATCTTCGATATGCTCGTAACCACGATCCAAGTGGTAGACCCTGTGAATTTCGGTTGCTCCTTCCGCGGCCAAACCCGCCAGGATCAGCGACGCGCTGGCCCGGAGATCTGTGGCTTGAACATGCGCACCTGAGAGTTTGCCAACACCATCAATTTTGGCGGTTCGTCCTGTTACCCTTATGCGAGCACCCATACGCATCAGTTCCTGAACATGCATAAAGCGGTTTTCGAAAACGTTTTCGGTAATCTGGGCCTGGGCGTTCCCTAAGGCCATAAGGGCCATGTATTGCGCCTGAAAGTCGGTTGCAAATCCGGGATAAGGGTCAGTAACGACATCACGACTCTTTATTGCCCCGTTGGAAGCGACCCTGACCTCATGTTCGGAAACGTCCACTTTCAGTCCGGCTTCTTCGAGTTTTTCGAGCAAAGCTTCCAGGTGGTTCGACTCGCAATCGCATACTCGGATGTCTCCGCGAGTGATCGCAGCGGCCATCATGTACGTGCCCGCCTCGATCCGATCCGGCATCAATTTGTGAACCGTTCCGTGAAGAGAGCCTTTTCCTTCTATCACCAAGGTGTCAGTGCCCGCCCCCTCGACGCTGCCGCCCATCTTGTTGATGACCTCGGCAAGTTCTGTTACTTCCGGCTCGATGGCACAGTTGCGGAGTATGGTGGTTCCACGGGCCAGGGCTGCCGCCATCATGAGGTTTTCCGTACCAGTGACTGTCTTGAGGTCAAATGTAAAGTCGGTTCCTTTAAGTTTTCGGGACCGGGCTTGTACGTAACCATTTCGAAGTTCGATGGTTGCGCCCATAGCTGCCAGTCCTTTGAGATGCTGGTCGATAGGCCTGGCCCCAATGGCACACCCCCCGGGAAGGCTTACGTCCGCCCTTCCTACTCGAGCCATCAAAGGACCCAAGACCATGACCGAAGCCCTCATGGTTTTCACAAGCTCGTAGGGGGCCGTATGATCTGCAAGCTCCCTGGCCTTGATCCTCAGCGCTCCGGTCGTTACGTCATCAAGCTGAACGCCGAGATGCAGCAATAATTGCTTGGTGGTTCGGATATCTTTGAGTGCCGGGACCCGCTGGAAGACCATCTCTTCCTCGGACAATAAAGAAGCGCACAAAGCAGGCAAAGCTGCATTCTTCGAGCCGCTGATTTCGACCGTTCCTCTCAGTGGTACGCCTCCGCGGATCACAATCTTTTCCATGACTCCTCTTTTCTCTCAGCCCTGGTGGACGCGTATACCCCTCACCATTTGGGGTCCGGCCGCCGGGTATATATTCACCTTCAAATAGCCGCAAGACATCGGGCAAAACGTCTTCGGTGGCTGTATACCATCTTCGGAGGGCATGTGCAACAGATTCAACCGGACTGCCGAACCTGAGATGATCGGCAAAGCTCTGTTTGGAGAAGAACGTTCCGTGGCCAACCACAATGGCGTCAACGTCATGGACGTTGGTGCCTACAAACTTGACATTCCTCAAATTCGGCAAATATCGTGCCAGTGGCTCCTGTCTGCGCAAGGCCGTCCTGAACCGCAGATCGGCGAAGTCAAAGCTAGTGGTGTGACTTTTGCACCATTTTTTACCATCTTTCCTTCTCTAAAACTGTACGATCAGGCGAAGCCCGGAGAGGTGACTCTCGTGGGAAGTTCTGAAACGCCTTTCAGAATAGAGAAATGCTTGTAATCAGCCCACGGATCGTACACCAATGGGCTCAAAGGGGGAGATAATTTAGCGTCACTGGTTCTCTTCGCAGCCCCTTCCAACCTGGGATGAGGCTGTTGAGTGAGTCATCAGCGCGTTTTTTTGTCGGCTGGAATACTTGGCCGGCCGCAGATTTCTCAAATGGAAGGAGATCGTTAGATGACGAAACCTGAAATCGTGGCTTTCATTGCCGAACGAGCTGAGATTAGCAAAAAAGCCGCTACCGCTGTCCTGGACACCATCGTTGACACCATCCACTCCGCACTGAAAGCAAAAGAAGGAAGGATACGAATTTCTGCCCTTGGAACTTTCAGAGTAGTCCAAATGAATGCCCGCAGAGGAGTTAATCCGCGCACGGGCAAGAAAATGACGATTCCAGCCATGAGGGTTCCCCGGTTTTCTCCTGCCAAAGCCCTCAAGGAGACAGTCCGAGGAAAAAAATAGTTGCTGGACGTCCTCGGATGTGGGAATATCACTCTGCATTCATATTTCGCCGAAAAGACGTGATAGGCATAATTGCCGGGCTCTTTTGTGAAGTGTAGACGTTTTGGGAGGGAGGAATGTCCTGTTCGAGGGGACTTTTCGGCGCGGCAGGGGTCGCGGTCCTTGTGCTGGGCCTGGTGGGGACTTCCTGGGCCTTTAGCATGCGTTACGCAATGTACGGTCGAGCAAGAGTGGTGCGGGTGGAGTCACCCAATCTGCTGATCGTGAAAATGCTCGACCGAGGCTCCATAATCCCTATCCGTCTGCTCGGAGTAGGGTCGCCGCTCAACCGAGATCGAATAAAGCATCTCAGTCCGGAGATCTTCCTTTACATAAGGAAGAACGATCTGTGGAAGATCTCGCGTGAGTACGTCCAATCCCTTCTGAAGAAGAGGGTGGTGGAAGTCTGGGATAGGAAGTGGGATCGGTTCGACGACAAACATCGATTGCTCGCTTATATTTTGATCCCGAACCGAGCCAACGCCCCTTTGGATCTGAATGGTGAAATCATAAGAAACGGTTTGGGTTTTGTGACTAGAGACTATGTGCACGTTACCTTCGCGACTTACAGGCACTTTGAGGAGAACGCAAAGAAGAATCATCGCGGGATCTGGAAGGGGCTCTCCATGAGCCGCCTTTCCTCATTGAAGCAGTAGCGCGTCCAGTGTTATGAATTGAAACATTCCTGCCGCCGCGGTGCTTGAGCACCGGAAAATCGAAAATTCCTTCCAGCGATCGGGTCTTGAAAGACTTTTCCTCCGAATTGCATGCCCTGGGAATCCCGTACAGCCAAGCAGGATTCGAGGATTACCTCAGGGATGAATCCCGTTTTCGGGGACATGCTTTCGGATTGGTTCGCGCTCGCAGCGAAGGGGACGTTCTCGATGTCCTCCGACTAGCCAACCGACTCCGTATTCCGCTTACGGTCGTATCAGGGAAGACATCTCTGACCGGCGCGTCCGTCCCTCTTGGCGGCGTGATTCTCGACCTCAGGGGATTGGACTTCGTCGATAAGAATGATCCTGCGTTGGTAGGTCCCGGCATCGTACTCAAGGCATACAAGGATCATGTGGCCGGAAGAGGCTTGTTCTACCCGCCGGACCCAACTTCCGAAGATTCATGCACGCTTGGCGGAAACGTCGCGTGCAACGCATCAGGATCTTTGAGCTACCTGTATGGACCGACCCGGAACTATATCCGGGGGGTGAAGCTTGCTCTTCCCACGGGCACGGCCTTTGAGATCGAACGTGGGCAGATCGTTAGCGAGCAAGGCTATTTCACGATCCCCGCGGATTTGACATTCCCGCCGGAGGCGGAAGATCTCTTGATACCTGTCCCGAGGTCGGGCCATTCAGACTGGACTTTGTGCAAGAACGCTGCGGGCCTGTATTCCTCCGAACCGATGGACCTGGTGGACCTCTTCATAGGAAGCGAAGGTATCCTGGGAATAATCCTACAGGTTAAGACTCGCTTGCTTTTGCGCCGAAATCCCCATTTTTCACTGATGCTCTACATTTCTACGCGGAAGCAGGCTGTGGAGGTTGTAACTCTGTTGAACTATTTCAAGCGATACTTTTACGACAGAGACGAGGGCCTTGGTGAGGAAGTAGAAAAGATGCTGGTTAAGTTGTCGGGGCCGGCAAACGTCCCTGATCTTGAGGAGTTTCGTTGCGTAGTCCCCTCTTGTATGGAATGGTTTGGAGCATCTGTCGCGCCACTCTTGTCGCACGAAAGGGCCGGAAAACTGGCAGGAGTCTACGGCTGTATTTACGTGGAACAGGAATATCCGGCAGAAGAAGACCCTATGGTAAGGGCTTCACAGTGGGCACTACTTGTGAAAATGTTAAATGACTCGCCCCCGACCGATTCGCACCCTATCGAAACTGAGGTTGCCCTTGACGAGAATCAGATTCGCAAGATGAGAAAAGATCGGCAGAATGTACCCGAAAGACTCAATGAATTGATCAGACCAGGCATGGTGAAAATTGGAACGGATTTTTCCGTTCCCATAGCGCATCTGGGAACCTTGATGAAGCTCTACGACGACGCTCTACCTTCAGGAAAGTCATATATATTCGGGCACATCGGAAATGCACACCTTCACTCAAACATATTGGCCGAAAACGGTGAGGAGTTAGAGTCTTACCGTTCTCTTACCCGGAAACTTGCTCTGGAAGTGTGCAAACTGAGAGGAAGTGTTTCCGCGGAGCACGGGATTGGAAAACTGAAACGTGAAATGCTGGAGATGATGCTCGGCGAGGATGGTATCAATGAAATAAGAAAGATCAAACGAATTCTCGATCCGAACTTCATATTGAATATGGACAATATGGTGAAAATTTGAAAAGGGCCCGAGAAGCCGCCTGTAGTAGTTTGGTGAAAATAGTCCCCTTGCCCGTTCCCCTACATGAAATCAGGAAAGATCGACGGCTCGGCCGAGAACTCCTTCCGTCACTCTTCCTCGGCAAATGGGTTACGGGCCAGACGGCAGGTGCAGTTGCCTTCATCGCCACTGTTCCATTCATTGATGATTTTCTTCAGGCCCGTCTTGTCCAAGTCGAGGTATTGCTTCACATTGCCCTGTGTGATCAGCCTCATCTTGTAGGCAAAGAAAACTGCTTCCTCCAACAAAGCAGGACTAAAAGGGAGTCGCTCCTTTAGAAGTCCCCGCCTGTCCAATAAGTTCAAGATGTCATCGTAAGCACTATTCTGCTTATTAAGATTTCCCGCGTCGTCCATGGATCTCTCCCGATACGATCCGCCAGTCTCTCTAATATTAGTCCATCTCCAGCCGATCGTGTTTCAAGCGCGCTCTCGGTAATTGTTGCAAGTTTTCAAGTTAACTTTTATGTTTTATATTTTGAATACCAAATTCTTCGCCGGATCAATAAAATGAGGACAATTTCAGTAACAGATGTTACCGCCGCGGTCCGCCGCTTGTGTATGGATGCGTGCACAATCCTTGGCGCCGATGTTGTAAAACGTCTCGAGGCCGCCCTGCTCAACGAGGAATCAACTATCGGCCGCGAGATTCTCGAGCGCATTATACAGAATTCTCAGATAGCCGCGGAGGAGAAAATACCTCTCTGCCAGGATACTGGAATGGCCGTGGTGTTTATGGAAATAGGCCAGGACGTTCATCTGACAGGAGGTGCGCTCGACGAAGCGATCAACGAAGGAGTCAGGCAAGGATATCGCGATGGACATTTGCGCAAGTCGGTCCTTCATCCCATAACCCGTATTAATACCGGAGACAACACTCCTGCGGTGATTCACACCGAAATCGTCCCCGGAGCCGGCCTTAGGATCACTCTGGCACCGAAGGGATTCGGGTCGGAAAACATGAGTCGGGTCATGATGTTTCCACCGTCGGCCGGCATTGAGGGGGTGAAGGACTTCATTGTTCAAAGAGTGGAAGAATCAGGAGGCAATCCCTGCCCGCCGGTAGTGGTCGGAGTAGGCCTCGGCGGCACTTTTGAGAAAGCCGCCCTTCTGGCCAAGAAGGCTCTGCTTCGGCCGCTGGACACTAGAAATTCCGACCCTGATTTGGACAGCCTCGAAAAGGAGTTGCTCGAACGGATCAACCGATTAGGCATCGGACCAATGGGCCTGGGCGGTCGCACCACGGCGCTCGCAGTGCACGTGAACGCATATCCTACGCATATTGCCAGTATTCCTTGCGCGGTCAACATACAGTGCCACTCGTGCCGTCACCGGGAGGTGGAGCTTTGAAAGTCGAACCGAAACGGATAATCGCGCCCCTTGCGGGAGAACTGGTACGAGGACTTCGAGCAGGAGATGTTGTGAGTTTGTCAGGAACTGTTCTCACCGGGAGAGACGCGGCCCACAAACGGATGACAGATCTCTTACGCGACGGAAAGCCCCTCCCCTTTTCGATTAAAGGAGAGGTCATCTATTATGTTGGCCCCACACCTGCGCCCCCGGACCGTCCAATAGGAGCGGCAGGTCCTACAACGAGTTATCGGATGGACGCTTATGCGCCTCTCCTCATGGAGCATGGAATACGTGGAATGATAGGCAAAGGGCCTCGCTCCGAAGCGGTCAAGCAGGCTATGATTCAGTGGGGAGTGGTGTACTTCGCCGCGGTTGGCGGTACGGGGGCGCTGATATCGCGCTGCATAATAAAGTCCGAGGTTCTCGCATGGGAGGAACTGGGCCCCGAGGCGGTGCGCAGGCTCGTGATCGAAGATCTTCCGCTAATAGTGGCTGTCGATTCTAAGGGCGGCGACTTGTACGTGACCGGAAGGCAGAAATACAGGAAATAGCGAGTCCAACACCAATTCTAGAGCGCATCACTCCTCTCTAACGGACGGAGATGGCTGCTCGTCGCCATGTTCCGTCCTCGCAGGAACACAATCTCCTAACGCTTTCCAGATTTCGTCGATTTGATCGGCATTGAGTCCCAGTTTTTCAAAAGTGCTTTCGAGCTTTTCAACCGACTCCATCTGTCTGACCAGATCGAAGTCTTCCCGGAGACATTTTCCCACATAGTACTTTATGAGGGCCTGATATCCGGACATACCTTTGGCAGGAGCGATCTTTTTGAGTTTATCCAACACATCCACCGGAATACGGAGGGATATCATGGTCGTAGGACGGTGTTTAGTCGGAATCATTATCTTCTTCATAGCGTCGTCTCTCCGCGGGTGTGGCAAATCGAGCAGAAATGATTCGCCATGCGTCTTCTCGCGTTTCTACGGCCACCACACACAGGGGTTTGAACGAATGTACTGGGTATGAGTACCCGACGATTATCCATCGTTCCTCCTTAGCGTGGATGTCCGGGAACATTTTATAGAAATCATCAATGAACACCTCGCATGCTTGCTCAAACGAGATCCCATGCTTTCGAAGATTCGTTGCGGCCTTTTCAGAATCCCATACGAAAGTGTATCCCTCGAAAACATGGGTTACGTCCATATTAGTATCCTAAAGTCCAGTATATACTTTGTCAAGACGACCGCCTCAAAAGGCTATGTCAACGTACCGAATTCTGCCATCACTCTCTCAGCCACAAGATTCAGTCTAGGGAGCTCTCACTCCCTTCCCGACGCTTACCCCTCCCTCTGAGGAATCCGAACCCTAACCACAGTGCCCTTCCCTTCCTCCGACTTTATGTCGATTGTGCCGCCCATTGATTCCACGAGCCCCAGGCATACCGCCAAACCCAAGCCGGTCCCCTTCCCTGGTTCCTTTGTCGTAAAAAAGGGATCGAAAACCTTCGCCAAATTCTCTTGCGAGATTCCCGAACCAGTGTCTTCAACTTCTATTTGCGTGGCACTTTGATCCCTGTGCGTCCGGAGAATGATTTTCCCTCCGAAATGAGGAATGGCATCCGCGGCATTAAATACCAGGTTTACTATTACCTGCCGTATCTTTTCCGGCTCGGTCTTCAGCAGCGGCAGGTCCGGCGCAAGCTGAAATTCAAAACTAATGTTATTGAATCCTTTACGACCCTGCACCAAAGATGCGCAGTCCATGACCAAGGCATTGATGTCACTGATAATTATGTTCTCCGGGATGGGACGCGCAAATTCCAGCAGCCTTTGCAGGATGTCATGGATACGCTTGAGTTCCTGATCCATCCTGGACAGCACTTCAGAGCGGGAATCAGAATTCGGGCCTCTACCAAGGAGTTCAACGTAACCCATGACGATCTGAAGAGGATTGCCTATCTCGTGAGCGACCCCAGCAGCCAGCCGGCCCACTCCCGCGAGTTTCTCCGATCGTATGAGCCCTTGCTGAGCTGCTTCAAGGTCGCGATTGATGGCCTTTAGTTGGCTGATTAGCGCTTGCATTTTTTCACGATCGTCCACGATTTTCACGATCATGGCTTTGAGGCTGGAAGATATTCTCTGAATATCTCCTTTGAGGGCGGGCAAGGCGAAAGGATCCGGGGAATCGGTGATACCCGATGCTCTTCCAGCAAGTCGGGCTGCCTCTCTCACCGGCCCCAGAACCGTCCGGTTAAAAAGGATGTATCCCAGGAAGAACAGGGCTGCCTGAGTCAGGATGAGGTAAGCGCCGAAGAACTTCCACGATGGAGCGTAGGTTGTCGGGGGAATCTCGAGAAAAGTTCGGATTGCTCGAACCCCGTGAGGAAAGACTCCACTGAAATCCGCCAGAACAACTGTCTCACGAAATAGGCTACTAGGCCATCTCGCGCCGATAATTCTAATCCTGCGTCCTTGCTCCTGAGTGTTGGGAGGTTCGGGCTCTTTCCCGCCGGAACATCCGCCGAGAATACGGCCGCCGGAATCGTAAAGCAGCAGCTTTATCCCTGTGCGGCCTCGGCATACAGTTCGGACTCTCTCCCACATGTGTTCGGGCGTGTCGGAGTCCAAGATCTGGTCGTGGAGAAGGTCAATAATGACATTAGCCTGTTGGATCTTGAGATCGATGGCAGCACGTTCGAGAGACGCGCCAAAAACAGCGAACAGGAGAAGTCCGCTAACTGCAAGAATCACAGCCAGATTTACCAGAATGCCCCATCGCACGAAGCGTGCTCCTTGGGAGGAGAGTCATGGTCACCCAGGGACGCCAAACAAAACCGGCATCCTCGAAGGACCCGCCCAAAAATCTCTATGATATACAACCGTTTTCATTCTGGTTACCAGGCTCTGCCTGGTAATCCATTTTTCCGGGCTCCGCCTGGAGAAGCACCAGCTTTCGAAAGCATTACGCCCCTCGTAGGTCTGAAACCCAAATGGGAGGCGGCGCCTCCCGCAAGGCATTTCCAGGCGGAGCCGGGGAACGAGAAGGTCGAACAGTGCATTAAGCGATTTTTAGCATATAACTGGCGAAAAGCATTCAAAAAGTTTTGCGAATGAGCACCCTGGCTATCACTATTCCGTCCCTTTCTTCTACCCTGGCCTCGAATTTCCCTATCGAAGCCTTCTCTATGTGACGCTCGGCTTCGTTCCTGAACTCCAACTTCGCTCGCCCCGAATTATCCACGGCCGTCACGTTAATATCTCTTAGATCGAATCGCAGGCCGGTTCCTATGGCCTTCAAAGCAGCCTCTTTCAGGCACCACATTCTCGTCAGTTCAATCCAGCGCCGGTCGCTATTTCCGGCGGCCTGAACCTCCTCTTCGGTGAAGTAATCGGTGGCCCATATATCGCTTCTGGCTTCCACTTTTTCCAGATCGACGCCCAGTCCTACAAACTCTCCCGGAGCGGTCGCAGCAGCCATTACCAGGCCATTGGAGTGCGAAAGTGAAACGTCTATTTTCAGGTCCGGTCTCCCCAGTATTTGCCCAATCGGCTTTCCTTGCTCATCCTGGGTTATGCGAATTTTCTTTTCAGGGAAGGTGGCGACGCCACGGGGTTCGATTGTTCTCCGAATGCTTCTTTTCAGAGCAATTCGACCGGCCAGCCATTCCGAAGCCCGCTTGGGAGTGGCTTTTTGGCCGTGTTCCGCGATTTCCTCATCGCCGAGTGAGCGCCTCAAAAATGCATCGGGACCGCTTTCCATTCCCTTGACGACCTCGGCTACGGGCAGCATTTGTTCAAAGATTTTGCCGGGGAAACCGGAACTCTGCTCGAGTTCTACAATTTCCACACCTTTCAATCTGATAAGATCTCTGCCTGCACGGTCCCTTATTACTCCATCAAACTTGATAAC
Organism: uncultured delta proteobacterium; assembly: GCA_963789265.1. Lineage (GTDB taxonomy): Bacteria > Desulfobacterota > Desulfomonilia > Desulfomonilales > Desulfomonilaceae > CAWBBA01. Next base: position 79,541 of record CAWBKB010000005.1, read on the forward strand.
AGTTTCTTTTTTCCAAACCTTCCCGAGAAGTTTCAACCGGTATTAATTCCCCTTCCCATGGCAATGAATCGACAGCACAGACCTGAACAGATTCCGTCCCCGTGGGCAGGGCCATTATCCCGAGGGATTCCACACCAAAGGCGGCCGCTGCTTGGAAAGTGGCTTCTATAGCTGATGACGTGATATCGGTAAACATGGCCTCGCGTTCGGACGTATCTCTGTAACGGAATCTGACCCCTCTTCTGTTACCTTCAATAACCACATGGTCCAGAAACTTGAAGCCGGGCCCATGAAAGAATACCGAGTAAAGATCGTGCTCCGCGATCCACACCGATTCATTCCAAGGCGTGAGATCCAAGCAGGGCATCTGTTCGACAGTCCCGGCGGCGGCAAGACGGCACCGATGATGCAGCCGAGGTGATCCGACCCGGTTTCCCTCGCGGTCCACAAACCATGAAAAGATCCTTGCATGGTAAGTGTTGTGATTAGATCCCTCGGAAATGCGTGTTACCTCTACCTCGGCTCGGAATGGATCATCCTTGAATATCTTCAGGGGGCTGACAAAACGTACGTCTTCAAACCTGGAGCAGGCTACTTCGGGGCTAAGCAGGGCAGCCGCGGCGCGCATTATCTCCATTCCACCCACGCCGGGCAGCACCGCTGCGCGGTCTATCCGGTGATGGTTCAATAGGGGATGCGAAGGGTCAAGCATGATCTCGGCCCGCAAGTATTCTCCGGGCAGGATCGACAGGAGCCTTCCGGGCTGACCTGCGAACCGCAGCTCGCCGAAATCTGCCGTACCGGGGAGGGTAAAAGCATCTGAAGTGAAGGGCCCTAATCTCCCCGCGCTTACGACCTCGCAAGCACCGGAAGTGCGTTCCAGTTCCCGCGCCAGGACTTCCACGCCCTTCTGTGGCGAAATGAAATCAATGCCGGCAGCTTCAAGGCTTTGTTGCACACTGCCCCTCGTAGCCATGCCAACTTCGGACCATGGAGCCCAATCGATTATAGAGACTTTGGCATCCCAATCGCGGTCCGCTCTTCTCAACAGGTGCGCCAGCCCGTCATTGGCTGCGGAGTAGTCAACTTGCGCCATATTTCCAAATCGTCCCGCGACACTTCCAAACCCGACGACTCGCCGGGGCAGCATCCCATATTGGTTCAGGGCCTCCATGATGTTGCGCATTCCCTGAATCTTGACCGATACAACATTCTGCATCTGTTCTAAGGTCTTGCTCCGCAGCGCACGGCTCACGTCGATTCCCGCACCGTGGACAACCACGTCCACGCGGCGGCAAGTTTCCGCGACGTGGCTAACGGCTTCGCCCACGGCATCTCGGTCGCGTATATCAACCGCCCTGTAAATGACTTCGGAACCCAAGCTTCGGAGATTTAGAATATTCCTGAACACCTCTGCTTCCGACTCAAGCGCGGCAAGCTCCTTTTCCACTTTCACTGGAGTGATAGGTACACCTTGTCGCTTCATTCGGTCTATGATTCTGGTCTTCTCTTCGGCCCACTGCTCGGGATTGAAACCGGCGAGTTGCTCGGCACGCCCGGAAAGCGACGTTCGACCGAGAATTACGACGGTCAGGTTATGCTTTTCTGCGAGATGTGAAAGGCAAGAGGCGGTGATGCCCCTGGCGCCGCCGCTCGCCAGTACGACGTCCCCGGTTCTGATTCCGGCGTCTCTCTCCTGCTCGATCATAGGTACCAGGCGAACGGTTCTCAATTCTCCGCTTTCTCTCACCGCGGTTTCCAGTGGAAAAGCTTCTCCTAGACTGCGAATAATTATCTCAGCGAGTTCCCCGGAGCCAAAATCCGGATGGAAATCCAACAGTCGCACAGTGGTGGCTGGATATTCTCTGGAAAAAGCTTTCGTGGCGCCGGCGACCGCACCGGCTATATCACCGGTTTCCGAGGGACAATCAAAGCCGTATGTGCCGTCTTCCGATACAGCGGTCACCAAAAACGAAGGACCCTTACCAAAGGCCGACGCGCAGGAAAGGTAAAGCTCGAAAGTTTTTCTCAAGGAGAGGGGATCGCCGTCCAGAGGAAAAAGGTTGATCAATCCTGTCCGCTTGGCAGTCAAATTGTCGGGGAGAACCGGATACGAGGATTGTCTCACGCTTGAATAACCGAGCGCGCCAAGTGCTTTCGCTACGTCCGCCGCAAGACCGGCAGGGCCACCCAGAACCAACACTTCCTCGGCTTCCGGCAGGGGCACTTCTTGAAGTGCGGGCAAGGCCACAAGCCTTGCTTCAAATAGTCGCACCTCTTCTTCAACGTTAGGAGTCTTCTCAACCCGGCTCTCCAGCGGTTGTTGGGCAGCCGAGGACGACGCCTTTCGGCGCTTCTCCTGAACAAAGCCGATAATGTGCTTTATCGTCGGAAAATCAGCAATCTTCAGACCTTCGATTCGCGGGATGTTGAAGGCATCTCTGACTTCGGAGATGAATTCAGCCTGTTTAACAGTATCAATACCCAGATCTGCTTCCAAATCGAGATCCGTATCCAGCATATCCGGCGGGTAACCGGTCTTGGCCGAGAGGAGCGCGAGGATCTTTTCTCTCACCTCATCCTCACCGTCCGCGACCGGGATTGTCATCTCCTTCGATCCGACATCTGCCCCGCGCGCGGTCTCGGTCACCGAAACTTTGACGGTTTGTGCGCGAACAAAATCGATTATGTGCTCTATGGTCGGAAATTCAGCAATCTTAAGTCCCTCTATGCGCGGGATATTGAACGCTTCCCTCACTTCGGAGATGAATTCCGCTTGCTTTACTGTGTCGATACCCAGATCAGCCTCTAAATCCAAGCCGGTGTCCAGCATGTCCGCGGGATAACCGGTCTTATCTGATAGCAAGGCCAGAATTTTTAAGCGAATTTCCTCAGCTCCTCCGGCCGCCTTTGCCGCAACCGGCAAGCTTTCAGGCTCGGATTGATCCCGTTCCTCGGCCGAAGGTGTGTGTCGGGCAACGGCCTGGCCGACCGAACGCTCGGTCATTCTCAGGGTTCGCTGCTCTATCGAGGCTACGGGGTCGGCGTACCCGCTGATATCCTTCAGCCAGCTTCGATGGGCATGAAGATCCGTGATGCGGTTTTCTTCACGACTCACAACTTTGTATAGTGCCATAACAATTTGCGAACCGAACCCCGCGGCCAATCTGAGAGCGTAATTTGCCTCGCACTTCCCGCCTCGGCTCAGATTAAGGTCCGCAAACTCTGGATCCGGCTGCCTTAGATTCGGAATGGGGGGCATCATGCCCTTCTGGAGGCAGCGCAGGGCTACAACGTCCTCGACGCCCACTCCCATAGTGTGTCCCGTGAATCCCTTGGTGTTGGCTATTGGGATCTGCCGAGCCTGGTCGCCGAAAGTTTTCCGCAGAGCGCGAACTTCTGCCGCCGAACTCCCACCTCGCTTGGGCGAATACGTTTCGTGGGACATGAAAAGAACATCCCGTGCAAGGTCATGCCGAGAAATGCCGGACTGCTCCTCCCATTTAGCTATCATAGTTTCCATAACGGAACTGATATGGTCTACATCCAAGCGGGTACCATGAAATCCGCTGTTGGCTACCACTCCGGTCTCGATCGTAGCTATGGCCTCCATGCCCCTCTTTTTGACAAGGTCCTGATTTTCCAAAACTATGCCCACTGCGGCGGAGCCCAGGATCAAACCGTGGCGCCGATCGTCGAAAGGTAGAGCGGCTTCACTAACATTGCCGTTGGTTGTAGCTGCGCCGACAGCCAGGAACCCGGAGCCCACCCAAGGGAACAGTGTCTGCCCCGCGACATCGTCCGCGGCAATGACGATAACTCTTTTGGCCTGACCGGTGCGGATCCAGTCACGCGCCAAAAGTATTGCTTGGGTTGTCCCCGCGCAGGCTGCGTCGACGTGGGTGTTCGGTCCCTGAGCTTTGATGAGTTGCGCGAACTGGCCGTGCGCCATGCTGACAACGCGAAGGAGAAAATCCCTGTTGAAAGTGTAAAGTTCTTCCGATCCGGCCAGATTCAGGCGGCCGAATTCTTCTGTGAACCACGCAGTGATTCGTTCTCTTTCGCCGTCGTCTCTGATATTGGCCACAAGCCCCGTATAAAACTCAATAAGTCGTTTCTTGGCCCCTGAGCCGTATCGGCTCGCAGCTTCCCTGGTCACTTCGTCTATGAGGGATGCCATCCCCGGAAACGCCGAGGCAAAAATAATCCCCGTTTCCCTTCGCAAAGAGGGCGGCAGTGCCCAGGAATCCGGCAATTCGCGCCCCGTGCTGGTGGTGCGAATCTGACGGATTAGAGGAATTCCAGCTCCTCTGAGAGCCTCGAGACCGGCGGCAATGGCCAGGCGGGTTGTTACGTCCATTGACCTTATCAATCGCTCATCCAGGCCGTACTCCTCTATGATCTCTTCATCATTGAAAAAACCTGCCAATTTGATGACGTCGGAAAGGTCCTCCACCATCTGGGTTTCAACTTCACCGGAGGGCCCCTTCAACAAGCGTTCCACGTTCTTTTCCAGCATTCTGCGGCGCCCGTGCTCCGATATCTTCTTAATAAAGTTCCGGCCAAGTATGAGGTCTTCCAGAGTTTCCCTATCAAACGGGAACCGCACATCACTGGGAAGCCCGGCTGCCATGCCGCTCACGGCCACCGGAGAGAAATCCATGCCCTCGGATTCGACCTGCTTTGCGGTTTGGTCCAGCGGGAGCACATGTTTTAAAAATGATTGAAATCCTGATTTGATGAGCTGCCGGATCGGCTCACCCTGGATTTCCAGGAATCGCTTGAACTCCCGCCGAGAGGTGATTTCTCTTATCTCCGGATCCAGAAGCCCTTCCAGTGGATCAGCCTCTTTCGGTTGAGCAGTTTGGATTTGCTGCGTAACTGGCTGAGAAGCCGGTCTCACTACTCTCAGCTCGGCCTTTTCGCGACGAGCCTCAGGTTTTGAGGATTCCATCGGACTGTCCGCCCCGACAAAATCCACGTCGACACCTTCCGCGGCCAATGCAGCCAGAGTCTCCATGAGTTGCAGCATGCCGCTCTTCTTCGGGTGGTTGGTGGGCAGCGCCATAACGTCGTGTGAAAGAGTGTCCAGCGTCAGATTCGTCATCACTCGTTTGGGCCCGCACTCCAGGAAAATCCTGATCCCTTCACTGTAGAGGCGTCTTAACGTTTTCACCCACTCCACAGGAGCCGCAAACTGTTTGCCTAGGAGGTTCGCGAATCCGGTTGGGGGCAGCAGGGCCAACCGGGTAAAAATCTCCGGTCACATTGGAGAGCACCGGAACAGAAGGAGGATTCACAGTGAGTCTTTCCAGGGTCTTCATGAAAGGTTCTCGCGTGGGAGCCACTACCCCGGAATGGAACGCGGCCGACACCGGGAGGATGGTCCCCTCCATCCCTCTGGCTTTGAAAAGCTCGCCAGCCCTTTGTACAGCAAGGGTCTCGCCGGAAATCACTGTCTGCTTGGGCGAGTTTTTATTCGCCGCGACCACGTATCCGTCAACCTCCGCTAGTACCTCTTCTACCACCCGCGCATCGGCAGGTACGCTCATCATCAGACCCGGATCTGCGATGCTTACTCGGGCCATTTCACGCCCGCGAACCGCCACAGCTTCGACCGCATCGCGAAAGAAAAAACACCAGCCGCTACGCAGGCCGAATATTCTCCGAGCGAATGGCCCGCGCATGCCGCCGGCTTCACCCCCATCAAGGATAAGAGTCTGAAGATTGCAGTGTTAGCGGTCAGAATCATCGGCTGAAGGAGTTGAGTATCCTTCATTGCATCTGCCTGACGGTTTGCGACTTCGCTGCTGTTGCCGTCGGCAAGAAACACAACAGAGGTAACTGTAGGGAGGCCAAGAGAGGACAAGATTTCGTCCGCTTCCTGGAAGGTCTGCGCAACCACGGGGAAGCGTTCTGCCAGGTCTCGAAGCATGTATGGATACTGCGAGCCCTGACCGGGGAAGAGGAAAGCCACACCATCTCGGACCCGGCTCGGACGGCCCTGGCAAAGGTGCATGCCCCTGGCGGGGAAAGCCGCTTGTTTACCGGGATCAACAAGTCCATCGCGCAAAAGTGAAAGCTTCTTGGAGGCCGATTCCGCATCTTGAGTCGCAAACCCGCAGCGGAGGTCCAATTGGCCTGCCTCTTCTCTGCAACGAGCCGCTAATGCCGCTGTATTTTCTGAGGTTAACTCCTGGAGGAGGCGTTCGACCTTGCCGATTAGATCCCCGGGGTCCGTTCCGCCGATAACCCACGCGTCGCCCTGAATTTGCATTCCCGGAAGACGAGGCCAGTCAGGGGGTCTAAATTCAATTGCGGCTTCGGTCTTCTTTTTGCCGGCAACAAGGCGAAGGCCGGGGACGTGCTCCTGGACGATTACGTGAAAATTAGTTCCGCCAAACCCGAACGCGCTGACCCCGGCTCTTCGAACGGACCCGTTGTCGGCTTTCCAGGAACGTGCTTCGGTCAAAAGAAAAAGAGGAGACGATTCCCACTCTATGCATGGATTCGGCCGTCGCACATTAATGGTGGGCGGCAATGTACGATGATACAGACTGAGGATCGCCTTTATCATCCCGGCAGCGCCCGCGGCGGCCTTGAGATGGCCTATCTGAGATTTTACGGACCCGATGCCGACTGACGCCCGAGGGATTCCAGCCGCCCTTAGCAAGCGATCCAGAACTGTCAGTTCGGTTGTGTCCCCAACCGGCGTAGAAGTCCCGTGGGCTTCAATGAGACCAATCGATCCGGGATCAATCCGGGAAGCATTCAGGCATGCCCGCACAGCACGTTCCTGCCCGGCTGCATTGGGCGCGGTTATCCCCTTGCCCTTTCCGTCTGAAGAGGAACCGATTTCCAGGATTGTTCCGTAGATCCTGTCGCCGTCCCGAAGAGCGTCGGAAACTCGCTTCAGAATCATGATCCCCGCGCCTTCACCCATGACAAAGCCATTGGCCGACTCGTCAAAGGGCCGGCTACCGTCAGGCGACAGCGCGCCTACCTTGCAAAACTTGATGAAGGACGAAGGGTGCATGGCAGCGTCCACGCCCCCGGTAACAGCGTAGTCTATGCTCCCTTCACGCAACGCGGCCATCGCGTTCATGGCCGCGGCCATGGAAGATGCACAGGCAGCGTCAACTGTAAAGTTAGGGCCCTCCAGATTAAACACGTTGGCCACGCGGCCTGAAATGATGTTGGCCAACTCCCCGGGAAGTGAATCTTCTGTGATTTCGGGGAGGTTTTCGAGATAACGGGAACGGAATTCGTTCACTAGATCTTTCTTGACACTCGCGTCCAGATTCAACGAACTGAGGGCTTCCTCGAGGCATGACACAGATCGCGGCAGGCTTACACGCTCCGCGTATCTGTCAGTGGTATCTCCCCCCATACTGTTCCCCAGGATCACCCCTACTCTTTTGCCCCTCAACTGTTCCGAGGAGAGACCGGCATCCTGCAACGCATCTGCCACGCAGGTCACTGCCATTTGCTGGGTCCGATCCATCTTCCGGGCGACTGCGGGGGGAATACGATATTTGAGCGGTTCAAATGCGAAATCCCGGATGAACCCGCCTATCTGTGTGTAACTCTTGTCAGGGGCTTTGGGATCGGGATCGTAGTAAAAATGCAGGTTTCCCCATCGTTCTTCAGGAACCGGTCCTATTCCACTTCTTCCGCTCACAATCTGTTCCCAAAAAGAATTAGGAGAATCTGAACCAGGGAAGCGCAATCCTATACCGATAACTGCAATGGGCTCTTTTTCGTAGCTAATCTCGACTGGCAGCTCCTTATGCGGCGTCTCATCACTCAGTTCGTCTTCGGCCCTGTGTGAATCCGACATTTCCTCGAAAAGACGTCTCCCCTCCTCAATGATTTCCTCGTGAAGTTTCTCGATCCTGCGGGGAGTCTCAAGAAGAGAGACTACTTGTCCCATCAAGTAGAGGCCTCGGTCCAACTGCTCTTCAGGGGGCAAGTCGCAAAATACCGGGCAGTCGAAGGTGGCAGTTTCAGGATCAATCGCGCATCCCTTTGAAGCAAGCCTGAGTGCGCCCAGGTTATCCTTTTCGTACAGCTCTTTGCGCTCGCGCAAAGAGACGCACGCTCGGAGGCGCTCTTGCTCCCTTTCAATTAGCTTCGAGGCCATTGGAGAGCCCGCCGCGCGTGCCTTGGTGTTCACCGTGCGGCCTATAACCACCGTGCGGTCGCTCTGCAAGGTGAGTTTTTGATAGGTGGGTGTGATAGCGCAGGTGGCAACTGCTTCTTCGGTGGCAAGATAAGCAGTCCCCATCTGGAGACCGACATTGAGACCTTTTTCCACAAGGTCTCCCACCATGCCCGCCACGAAGGCGGCTGCTCGACCGGTGGCTATTCCTCCTGCAAAAAGGACCCGTACTTCGTCCAGATCAATGCCATTTGCGGCAGCGGATTCCAGTTCGTTAAGATTCGCGCTCCAGAGGTTCAAGCTTCCTAACGTGCCTATGTGCCCACCTGATTCGCACCCTTCGAACACAAACCGCCTATGGCCTGCCCGAAGCGCTTCTCCTAGTATCGCTGGGGAGGGGCAGTGCAAGTAACAAGCGGTGCCCATGGCCTCTATTGATTTAGCGAGATCTATGCTCCCTGCGGCGAGAATGGCAAATGCAGGAGGGTCCTCTCTCATTATCTCCAGATGAGCCTCGTAGCAATGCCTGTTCACTTCCAGTCCTATAAGACCTACGCCGAACCTGCCTCCGGTCTTTTCTCCGGCAAGACCAATGCCCTCTCGCGCGATTGGGCCCGGCATGTTACCCATGGCAAGAAAAGGCAAGGCCCCTCCCGCGGCGACCGCGGCGAGAAAGTCGGGATTGTCGCTCACATGGGCCATAGGACCTTGAACTATCGGGAAACGAGTCCCGTGGTCGCCACAAAGTGAAGAACCTTCATGGAACGGCCACGTATTGCCAAATCCGGCCATTGCCCGTCCAAAAGCCGCGACAATCGCGCCGGCACTCCCGTGTTGAGCAGCCAACTCTTTGGCGGTTCCGATGTCTTCGGACATGGGCAACAGGATCTCGGCTGAATCCGGCGACGCCCCGCGACCGCGGAGCGCGTTGCACAGACGCTCCCGATAGGAATCCAAGTCCTGACCTGACACGGAATCCTCGAGCTTCTTCAGTTCACGCACCATGCGAGTGCCGGCTCGGGAGTAGACTCGCAAGGGAGTAGCTGTCCCCTCTGCCAGCGTAACGGTAGTGGGTAGCCCCAATGAGCTGAGAAAATCACGAAGCGAGGGATCGACGTGCGAGCCGTTCGTGAGCAATAGATGAATGTCCAAAACAACGCCTGTAGCCCCCGCGGCCCTGACACCCGCCGCAGTTCGAAGACTCACGCCCCCTTGGAGAAAGAGCGGCAGATCACAGATCGAACGGATTTCCTGAAGAAGAAACCAGCCCGCTGGTGTCGCTTACCCAACCCGGGCCTTCATTTCCGCGCGCAATAAGACCGGCAGCCCCGGCCCTTTCCGCGGCCAATGCCTGGTTTGCGCTGCCAACCTCTACCGCAACTGGTCTAGGCACGGACTTAAGGGCCGCAGGTTCGAGCGAAGCAACTTTCTCGGCTTCTTCAAAGGGAAGCAGAAGCAGTTTAACTTGTTCATCCGAAGCGAATCGTTCCAAATCTTCCATGAAAACCCGTGCGCCGTGGGGAATGCCGGGCGACACAGTAAACTGGGCGGGACCTCCAGTCACGTGATCGACAATTCCCAATCCTCCCGAGCTGGAAATCGCCTCCACAAGACCCGGATGAGAGTTAATTGCCGGGTTGACGTAAAGTACAGGTATCTTCAAATCAAATGGCAGCCGTAATTTCATGAGATCACCTTTAATGCGCTAAATTTGTTCGCCTGATCAGGGGGAACCACGAAGCCGTAAAACAAAACCTCTTTCACTGTTTCAACTTCATTCAGAAGAGATCCTTCCGCACCTTCGTGCAGCCACTTCTGGATCACTCCGTTAAGAAAACCTATGATGCCGAAAAAAACGGTGAAGTAGTTCATCTGCTTGAGATGACCCTTCCGGGAAGCTTTCCAGCAGCGCCTTTTCAGAGCAGGTAGGGCAAGAATGAGTTCGTTGATAAATTTCTCCGAGAACTCCCGGCCGAAATCTTTGTGTTCTTGGATGATGACTTTGAAAAAAGCCGAGTTCGTTTCGAAGAAGCTAAGATAATTCTTTATAACGCTCTCCAGGAACTTCAGAACATCGTCTTCACGGCTCAAGTCCTGCCGCACATGGTCCACAAATTCACTCATGGTGTCTTCTTTGAGGGCATTGAAGAGAGCTTCTTTAGTATTGAAGTAGCGGTAGACGGTTCCTTTAGCGATGCCGGCCCTTTCGGCGATGGAATCGATTGTGGACGCGTGGTACCCCTTGTCGGAGAATTCATCGAGCGCGGACTGGAGTATCCTGGACCGAGCGTCTTTCTGTTTCTTTCGCTTTGAACTTTCACTATTCAAGGGCCTACGAAGGCTCTGGAAAAGCAGATCCTCGAGTATGTTTTGTCGCGGAACACCCGCGGTATCGGCCACAGTCAGGACACTACGGTAGAATTCCCTTACCAGAGGGTCAGAATAAATTGGAGAGACTGCTAATGCCTGTGTGGATTTCTCCACGAAGTAGAGTATAATTTCTTCGGGCGTCAAATCCGACTGGTCACTCTTGGCGAGTTCCGTTTCCAATATTCGGATGAGTTGAGGCACCGCGAAGGTGTCTTTATGGACCTTGGTCTTAAATACGACATCGCGAACGTCTTTTTCGAGGTTTGATTTCACGGGAGTTCTCCAGAAAAACACAATGGTCAGTCAGAGGAATCAATGACTGACCAGTAAGTCATACTTTCTATTTACCGGACACGTACGGTGTCTGTCAAGACCTTTTACTACCGTAATCGCGGTCCGTGCGAAAGATGAAGCTCGGGGCTTAGACCTTAGATCTCTTGCAGGTCATGGTCTCGATCTGAATTTTGATTATCGCGGCCAGTTCAAGGGGGCGGGGTTCATATTCATGCGGGGATATTCCTGAATAATGTTCCATGATTATGTTGAGCGCTTTCATCTTCACTGCCTGATCGTCAACTATCGAGGCTTTGCCGAATCCGATTACGCTTCTATACTTCATACACCATTTGCAAGCGACTTCTGCTCGCACGGGCTCCACATCGACATCCACTTCAAAACAAACATTGTTGTTGCGTCTGACGATTTCTATCTTGCGTCCCTCGCGGGATGAATGAACATAAATGCAGCCGCCTTTGTAACCGAAACAAACCGGTACAACATACGGCATATTGCCGTCGGATAGACCGATTCTGCAAACCAGGGCTTTCCGCAGTACGGCTTCAATGGTCTCTTTGTCGGTGATTTCCTGCTCGTGTTTTCTCATCGATCACCCGGCATTTTGCGAATGGTTGTGGTTTTCCATGCATCCAAGATGCGGACGTTATCAGATTTCCTGTTCTCTGTCCAATTGACGACGTCCGGATGGGCGCTAATCACCTGGTTACGCGGGAAATGGCCGCTAATGTGTCATTGCGAGGAGTGAAAGGACGAAGCAATCTGGGTTCTAACGGGGCAGAGATTGCTTCGTCCCGCGAGACGCGGGACTCGCAATGACAATCTTTCACCGCACTGTGACTTAAAGGGCAAGATGGTCCTTTTACAGGGGTAATAAAACCGCCTATTATCCTATCCGGAATATCTCCTAAAACTTTTTGTCACACTGTCAATGTTAGAATAGTCTAAAGGTTGATAGAGTTTTGAAACGGCCTGGAGCCTGACCAACCAGGTTCCCAGCCTACTACGGTCCGACCTGCTAGGCAGGCCTGTTTCCACGGAGAAATAAGTGCAGATGCAATCAGCAATGGAAGATTTGGTAGATAAGGCTGTGCAAGGAGATCGAGAATCCCTTGAGGAGCTAATCGAAAGGCTTCAAGACCGGGTTTATGGGTTGGCGATCAGGATGCTCGCTTACCCGGCCGACGCGGAAGATGCGACCCAAGAGATTCTGGTGAAGATCGTCACAAATCTAGGCAGTTTTCAGAGGGAGAGTTCGTTCACCACTTGGGTTTACCGCATCGCCTCGAATCACTTGCTCACGACTCGCAAGCGCAGAGCCGAGAGGCTGGAGCTTACTTTCAACCTTTGTGAATCTCTAGTGGACCGAGGGCTTGAGTGTAGCCGCTTCGATAAGTCTCACGAGGCTGAACAGGAGTTGATAGTCAAGGAGATGATGATTGCATGTTTGCACGCATTGTTACTTTGTCTGGATCGCAGTCTTCGCATAGCTTTTATTCTTAGCCATGTATTCGGGACAAACAGTGTTGACGGAGCGTACATCCTCGGCATAACTCCCGCCGGATTTCGAAAGCGCCTCTCAAGGGCCAGAAGTCTCGTCAAGGATTTTATGAGATATAAATGCGGCCTGTTCAATTCGGAAAATCCGTGTCGGTGCACTCGGCAGATCTCATTTGCGGAGAAGAGAAGATCAGTGAATCGCGACAAACTGGTTTTTGCAAATCACCCGGCCCGCAGTGCCAAGGATGTGCCTGACCCCGATCGACTTCAGGAGATGGGTGAACTGAAGAGACTGGCGATAATTTTCCGCAGTTGTCCGGATTACGCAGCGCCCAAAGGATTGGTGGAAAGCCTGAAAAATGCGCTCGAAACGCGAGCGTTTTAGGCTGTGAAGCGCTGAGACAGCGATCTGCGCACTGATGGAATCGAAAGAAGCTAAGTAATGATTTTCGTAAGTACGGTCGCGGATATGGGTGCCACTGCTGGGCAAGCCAGCAGTGGCACCCAACCAGAGGCGATTACCCCCCCACGAGCTGGTATTTCGTGTAACCGTATTTAGGAATTAGAGTACGAAGGCCAAAATGTAACCGCTGGTTATTCCCGCATGAAGTTGCAGGAACATTAAATCTCGAATGGAGGAATCGTACAGTGAAAGTGGATGAAAACGTGTGGCAGATGTATCAGAGGCACCTGGGGTACACGGACGAGGCCATGGCTAAATTCCGAGCCAATCCGAAAAACGTGGAAGTGGTAGCAAAGGCCACAGAGCTGATGAACAAAACGATCGTTGCGGAGGTTGTGGAATCGCGAGGGTGCAACAGTCAACACAAGGTTGGAGATAAGTTCTATCTGGACGGAGCCGGCAACTTAATCTCAAAGCTCTGCCCCAAGAGGATGTGCATCTACGCGGTGAGCGCCCTCAAGCCTGCGGTCTTCGGAGTGAACGAGTTGGTGTACGCCGGAGTCGATCCCAATGAAATGCGATTCAACAGGGTAGGATGCTCCGATGTCGGTGTGGAGTGCGGCGGCTGGGGACATATTGTGATGGAGATTAAAGTGGAGGATCGGAACAAATGAGCCCGTATGATAAGCCGCCCGTAAACAAACGTGGTTCTGAGGGCGCGGCTGTTTTCGCTTGACAGAGGAGTGTCGTACCGGTTACTTTGTATACGAAATGAATGACACGACACCCTATGAAGACTGCGTTGTTTACTTGCTGGCCAAAGTGTACCAAAGGGCCCACTCTGTGGCCAAGCGACACCTGGCCGCCTACGGCTTGACGCCAGTCCAGCACCTCGTGCTGGCCGCGGTGCACCAGGAAGAGGGCCTATCCGCCGGAGACCTAGGGAAGAAGCTGACCCTCGACTTAGCCACTCTTTCCGGCATCCTGGATCGGATGGCCGAGCGCGGCTGGATCGTCAAGCAAACGGACCCTGACGATAAGCGGCTCCTGCAAATCCGCCTAACTAACAAAGCTCGAGATCTGGAGCCCACTCTGATGCAAGAAAGGGACAAGGCGAATGATGAGGTACTCGGCAATCTGTCTCTGGAAGAGAAAGTGCTGCTGAAGAGACTTTTGAAGGATCTAAAAGACTAAGTCTCCTATTCGCAAATACGGTGATATTAAGAACCAGGTCCGGAAGAAGATTGCTTCGCTGCGCTCGCAATGACAGGTAGCGGGAATGTCATTGCGAGGAGTAAAACGACGAAGCAATCTCTACCGTGCAAATCCGCGACCTGTACTCTCGAAAACCAGTACTAGGCTCTTTTGGCTCAATATTTCGTACTCAAACTAATCGGTTGAGAATCAGTGGAATCTCCAAGTCGGCACGAATCGGAGGATGAAATGGCAACGTGGCAAAAGACGTCGTGTGTGTGTTGCGGTCAAAACTGTGGCCTCGAAGTGATAGTCGAAGGAAACCGCATAACGAAGGTTCGTGCCGACAAACAGAACCCTCGCAGTGAAGGGTACTGTTGTCGCAAGGGATTGAAAATCGCACATTATCAACACCATGCAGATCGGCTTAAACGGCCCCTCAAACGGGTAGGCCATGAGTTCGAAGAGATATCCTGGGACCAGGCTCTGGACGAGATTGCGGAAAAGCTGAAATCAACTGTGGAGACTCATGGGCCTCGCTCTCTTGCTTACATGGGTGGAGGCGGCCTAGGGTGCCACTTCGAGGCTGCCTTCGGAGTGCGGCTTCTACGAGCATTGGGGTCGCATTATCATTACAGCCCGCTCGCGCAAGAGTTGACCGGCTACTTCTGGGTAAACGGCAGAGGATTGGGGCGACAGTACCTGGGTACTGTTCCTGACCACGAACACACGGATATGTTGGTGGCAGTGGGCTGGAACGGCTGGATGAGTCATCAGATGCCCCAAGCGCGACGGCATTTGAAGAGAATTTCCGAAGACCCTGACAAGCTGCTCGTGGTGATCGATCCCAGGCGTTCAGAGACGGCCCGGAGAGCGGACATACATCTGGCGGTTCGCCCCGGGACGGACGCTTTGCTCTTTCGATCCATGATAAGCATTATCCTTCAGGAAGGTTGGCAAAACAACGACTATATTGCCGCCCATGTGAGTGGCTTCGAGACGATTCAGCCCTGGTTCACTGAATTCGACCCCCGTCCTGCCATCGACCTTTGCAGTCTTGACTATGATCAGGTCCGAGAAGTATGCCGGCTACTGGCTACTCGGAAGTGGTCGTGTCACTCGGATCTCGGCATCCTCATGGGGAGGCACAGCACCGTCTCGTCTTACCTGGAATTGATCTTACTGGCCATCTGCGGCCGCATAGGAGCCCCCGGCGGAAACTTCATACCTGGCCACATCATGCCGATGGGGTCTCATTCCGATGAACGCGATTCCAGGACCTGGCGTACCGCGGCCACGAATTTTCCCGCGATCATGGGCACATTTCCGCCCAACGTTATGCCGGAGGAAATATTGTCAGATGGGCAGGAGCGGCTGCGGGCGGTGTTTGTAAGCGGCTCAAATCCGTTGCGATCCTATGCTGACACGACGGCCTATGAACAGGCGTTCAGAGCCCTCGACCTCTTGGTGGTCGTGGACGTGGCCTTAACCGAGACCGCCGGCCTTGCTCATTATGTACTGCCCGCAAAGTCCGCGTACGAAAAGTGGGATGGAACGTTTTTCGCTTGGAACTTCCCTGAAATATTTTTCCAGATGCGCCGCCCCGTGGTCCAACCGGAAGGGGAATGCCTTGAGGAGGGCGAAATCCTCATACGCCTAGCCGACCGTTTGGATTTGCTTCCGGAAATTCCCCAAACTTTGTACGAGGCTGCGTTCGGCGAACGCATGAATTTCGGAATGCAACTTATGGCCTTTGCTCAGAGCGAGCCCCGTGCGCTGAAATTCATGCCGTTCATCTTAGGCAAGACGCTGGGGAAAGCTCTGGATTCAGTACATCTTTCAGCACTGTGGGGGATGTTGCAGGTGACTCCCAAGTCTTTCCGGGAGAATGCTGTTCGTGCCGGCTTCAATCCCGGGCTCACTATGGGGGAAGAGATTTTCAATGCCATTCTTGAACGGCCTGAAGGAATTCGGATCGGCAAGTGCGATTCCTCGAAACCTTTTGATCAGCTCCGCACCGACGACAAGCGCATAAACGTTCTGATCCCGGAACTCGCGGAAGCTGTAAAGGGCATCGACGTTCAGAGTGAAGAGATCGGCCTGCGTATGAATGACGAGTACCCGCTCATACTCGCTGGAGGCCGCCACATGGATTACAACGCGAACACAATCATGAGAAGCCCGATCTGGAATGAAGGAAAGAGTAGAGCCTGCACACTTATGATGCACCCCGGTGATGCCACAGCGCTGGGTCTGTCGGACGGGCAGACGGTTAAGATAACGACCGAAGCAGGCTCGGAGGATATCCCGCTGGAAGTGACCGACACAGCGCGTCAGGGGCAGGTGATCATGCCCCACGGATTCGGGCTTGTCCATGCGGGCCGAAAACATGGCGCCAACGTGAATCGCCTGACCAAAAGCAGCAACAGGGACCCGATCGCAGGCACACCGCTGCACAGATTCGTTCCCTGTAGCGTGAAAGCGGTGTGACACCGGAGAAGGCGGATAGCCGCTCATTTCCCCGGCTGCCACGAGGTAAAGCCCGGTGGCAGAGAAGTTAACATCTCGCCCCTCAGGAGGACAAAATGACCACGAAATTGTACCTACGACCTACGTGAACAGTTGGATCAGTATTCAGTAGGATTTCCTTCAACCAAATCCGGAGTTGAAATGAAGATCCTTGAGAAGCTCTTCTCAGAAGAGGAGGCCGAACTTTATCTCAACATGAGCATGATGCTCGAAACCCCCGAAGCCGTAGCGCAACGTATAGGGAGGGAGCCTGAAACGGTAGCCGCTCTGTTGGAGCGTATGGTGGACAAGGGCCTAATTTTTAGAGTCAAAAAAGGGGACTCCCCCAAATATGGAGCGGTTCCTTTTGTGGTCGGGTCTTTCGAGTATCAACTCAAAGACATGGACAGGGAGTTTGCGGAACTGTTCGACCGTTACTTTTTGGAAGCCTTCGGCAAGCAAGGGGTGGGTCAGATACCTCCCCTGAGGCCCATACCGGTCAACAAGGCAATTGATCATTCATGGCCGGTGATGCCGTACGACGATGTGAGAAAACTCTTTGAGGCTAGAGACAAGATCTCAGTGGCTAACTGTATATGTCGGGTCCAGCAAGGGCTTCTGGACAAGGGGTGCGATAAACCGAAGGAGGTCTGCTTCCAGTTTGGAAGCCACGCTCGGTACTACGTTGACAAAGGTATGGCTCGGTTTATCAGCCAGGATGAAGCGCTTCAAATAATCGACCGGTGCGATGAAGCCGGCCTCGTACCGCAGCCATTCGTTTCGCAGGACGCGGGTGGGATGTGTAACTGCTGCGGCGACTGCTGCGGAATTCTTCGCTCCATCAAATTGCACCCCAAGCCCGCCGAAAAAGTTTTGACCAACTATTTTGCAGCCGTGGACACAGATTCCTGCTCGGCGTGCGAGACCTGCGTGGATCGCTGTCAAATGGACGCGATCAAGATGGGAGTCGACGGCCTGGCCGAAGTTGACCGAGACAGATGCATAGGTTGCGGGTTATGCGTCACAGCGTGTCCAACCGACGCTCTTTCGCTTAAATCGAAGCCTGAATCGGAACGCCAAGTACCACCTGCGACAGCGAGGGATTATGTGACACAGTTGGCTTCAGCTCGAGGCACATCGATTATTCCTCTCGCTATGTCAAGGAAGTCGGGAAGCTGATCTTCATCACTGAATGAAATGAGATTGGAAATCGATCGGTTCGACAATCATGATGAATCTTTGGGCTGAGAAAGAATCGTGCGAAACGGCATCAGTCTGCTCTCTTGTTGAAGAGGACGCCAGCCAGCCCCAAAGGTAGAAGGCCGCCACGGCAAGTATGGAAACAATCTGAGATTAACGAGCATAATAAAGACCGCTGTGGCGGCCTCTTTGCGTTGCCGCTCAATACTAATCTATTCGGCTGAGTCGTTACTGTCTCGTTACGCCTCGGTCTGAGTCAACAAGCCTACTTTGAGGTCTTTCTCAAGGTTTGCTCAGGGGTCTCCATCCTTGTGACCATTCTCACCAAGTCAGGAGAGGGGAAAACGGGCCGGGGAAATTCCTGAGGGCGGACCGGAGACGCAACCGGCACTATTTTTGGCTCGAATTCTTGAAGAAACTGCAGGACGAAAGAAACTTGACAGAGCGTTATGGACATGCCATTTGATGAATGGTCGTTCATTAACACACCATTTCAGCTCCTCTGAAAGAAGACTTGTGCTGCTACATCAGAGAGCGGAAACGTGAGCGGTTGAAAGCTTGAGACTCCACGTTCCTCCTTCGCCAAAGCTAAGCAGGCGGAATACGCTGTGCCAAAACAAGACAACACAAGAGAAGATCGTGGCGTTAGAAAGAAGAAAATGCTGGCCCTCGCGCGCCATTTGTTTTGGCAAAAGGGTTATAATGCGGTCAGCATGCGAGATTTGTCGCGAGCATACGGATGCCGCCCGGCCAATCTCTACAATTACTTCAAGACCAAAGAGTCGATCCTTTTCGAAGTGCTGCTGGAAGAAATGGAGCAAATAATTCAACCGATTTCCCATCTTGAAGAAGAGGAAGACGGTAACCCTTTAGACCAACTGCGTTTCATCATCTTCAGTCATCTCAGGGTCACCTTGAGCTATCGGCGGTCTGCAAAAACATTGTTTGATGTAGCTCTGGACAACCTGTCTCCGGCCAACCGCAAAGTCATAATCTCCATGCGAGACGCCTATGACTGCCTAATTAGAAAGGTGATTCGGAGGGGACAAGAGAAAGGGCTTTTCGCACCGTGTGACGGCAAGCTGGTCGGTTTTATGATCTCTTCCATGATAACTCGTTCCAGGATTTGGTTTCACCCTAAAAAGGGCGTGACAGTAGATGAGCTGGCTGATTTCATCTTTCGATTTGCTTTGAGGGGCATTCAGTCCACCGATGGCATGCAAAAGGAACTTGTGTCGTGCGGAACGATAAGTGATGGGGACAAGCAGGTCGCTATTTGTGGGCTATTGCCGTAGATCAATCATTTACGGGAGGGTGAGAAATGAGAAACCTAGTAAAGGCTCTGATCGTTTTAGGCTTGGGGTTTGCTTTGGTAGCGATACCATGCGTCAATCCCTCACTTGCGGCTTCTACTGAAAAGCCGATCAAAATAGGATTCATACACACCATGAGCGGTGCCATGTCGATGTATGGCATCAGTTCGGAAGCCGGGGCCAAAATCGCCATAAAGGAAATCAACGCGACCGGCGGTGTGTTGGGCCGCAAACTTGAGCTGATAACCAGAGACGACAAACTTAGCCCCGAGGTAGGCCTGCGAGAGGCAAAGGACCTCATTCTAACTGAACAGGTTGATTTTCTAACCGGCACCATCAGTCGCGCGGTAGCCTTAGCCATCTCCAGTTATGCAGCAAGGGAAAAGAAAATATTCATTGTCAACGTGTCTCAATCGTCGGAAATCACGGAAGAGAAATGGAACCCCTATGTATTCCGCATCAACACCAATGCAGTTCCCTACTGGGGGTACACCCCTGCCATCGCTCTGGCCAAGACCTGGAAGCCCAAAAAGATTGTAAGTCTAGGATTCGATTATGAGTGCGGTAAGAATTCATTGGCGGCTTTCAAGGAAAAGTACCTAAAGCTGGTTCCTGACGCACAGATCATTGATGAATTGTGGGCCCCTTTGGGGACCACCGATTTCACACCTTACATCTCCAAGATAGCCAACTCAGGTGCTGATGCGCTTTTTCTTGCGTGTGTCTACGGCGGCGGGGAACTCGCCTTTACCAAACAGGCCTACGCCTTTGGACTGTACGACAAGATGAAGATGATCCAACCCTGCGCCGGCGATGTGGAAACCTGGAGTAATGTAAAGAAGGGTGACCCCTACCCCAAGGGGGCCCTAGCCACTTGCCGTTATCCCTTCTGGGCAATTGACAATCCCAAGAACAAGGCATTTGTGGAAGAACATAAGAAGATGGTCGGGTTCTGGCCATCTTACGGAGCCATGAACGAGTATGTAACAATGCATGCGTTGAAGAAAGCCATCGAGAAGGTAGGCTCGGTTGATACTGAAAAATTAATCAAGGCATTGGCAGGCATGAAACTGCACACTTTCATGGGTACGGTTTTGCTTCGCGCCTACGATCACCAGGCCATGATGCCGAACTGGTACGGCATTATAGCGTTCACACCTGATCTCCCGTTTCCCCATATCACCGACACCCACATCATAGGCGAAGAAGGTTATCACACCGTCGAACAGATCAAGAATCTGCGAAAATAGCTAACCGTGATCTAAGAATTATCCGGGGCGGGCTCTTGCCTGCCCCAAGATCGGCAAGAGAGAAAGAATATGACTCTGGAGGCCGCTCTTGGACAAGCTCTCAGTGGTATCAGCCTGGGGATGGTCTGGTTTCTTATAGCGGCCGGGCTGTCAATCATTTTCGGAACCCTGAAGATACTGAACATGGCCCACGGCTCGATCTATATGCTCGGCGGGTTCCTCTGTTATCAGGTCACGTCCGCGTTTTCCCATATCCCGGGGATCTTTTGGCTCGCCCTCCTGGTTGCGCCCCTCGTCACTGCACTGGTTGGGGGATGCATTGAAATTTTGCTACTGAGGCGCATTTACGGTCTGGATATGATCTACCAGTACCTACTCACCTTTGGATTAATTTTGATAGTGGGAGAGGTCTGCAAGCTTATTTGGGGAGTAGGGTACAATACGGTTACGGTGCCTTGGCCGTTGAAAGGTACCGTGAGCCTGTTCGGATTATCGTTTCCTAAATACAATCTCTTTCTGATCGGTATGGGGGGCCTTGTTTTTGTGGGGCTGCAGGCGCTCATAGGTGCCACTAGTTTGGGGGCCATCGTTAGAGCCGTTACTCACAACCGAGAGATCGCCAACGCTTTGGGCATAAACGTCCCCAAAGTCTACACCGGGGTCTTCATGCTCGGGTGTTGGCTGGCCGGGCTTGCCGGTACCTTGATGCCCCCCATGTCAGTGGTGGCGCTCGGGGCCGACGTGTCGGTTATTATAGACTGCTTCATTATTGTGGTAATCGGCGGGCTGGGTAGCATACCGGGCGCTTTCTTGGGGGCGATCATTCTGGGCTTCACCACGGCCTTTGGGCTTTACATCATACCCAAACTGGCAGTGGCCTTCGGCTTCATTCTGATGATCATTGTCCTGATAATTCGTCCACGAGGGCTGATGGGAGAGCCTGATTGATGGAAGAGACAAAAGCCAACCCGTGTTGGCTGCACGGCCGGGCCCTGAGAGCCGTTCTCATATCGATCATTCTTGCTTTGCTTATCGCCTTGCCCGCGCTCATCGGCGAGAGTTGGTTGAACATAACCATCGAGAT
The DNA here is from genome assembly GCA_963789265.1 of uncultured delta proteobacterium. Lineage (GTDB taxonomy): Bacteria > Desulfobacterota > Desulfomonilia > Desulfomonilales > Desulfomonilaceae > CAWBBA01. The sequence continues at coordinate 100,818 of CAWBKB010000005.1, forward strand.
ACTGATAATGGCACTGGCAGCCTGCTCTTTGAACTTGATGTTGGGCTATACAGGGATGGTCTCATTTGGGCCTGCCGGCCTGTACGCAGTGGGAGCATATACAACCGCTATCCTGTTGACCAAGTTGAAGATGAACATCGTGCTGGCAATGATAGCTGCCCCGATAATGGCTGCGATCATAGGCTGTGCTGTGGGATGGATTTGCGTCAGAAGAACAAAGGTTTACTTCGCTTTATTGACACTGGCCTTCTCCCAGATCATCTGGACGATAATCTTCGAATGGTACTCCGTTACCGGAGGAGATAACGGAATAGTATCTATCCCCACTCCGGAATTCCTTTTTCCCATTGTCAATTCCTATTACTTATGTTTGGCCTTAGTGAGCTGCTGCATTTTCGCTCTGTGGAGGATTGTCAACTCTCCCTTCGGTCGAACTCTACAGGCGATCCGCGAGAATCCCGACCGAGTGGAGTTTATTGGGGTGAATCTGAAGAGATTCCAGCTAGCGGCATTTGTCCTTTCGAGCACCTTCTTAGGCATTGCTGGAAGCCTCTATTGCGTCTTTAGCGGCAGTGCTTTCCCGGATTACGCCAATTGGACAAAATCCACCGACATGCTGGTCATGTGTCTCTTGGGAGGCATATACCATTTCTCAGGACCTTTGGCTGGAAGTGCCATATACACGATTCTCGCAAAGACCTTTTCCAAGCATACCATGCACTGGAACCTCATTCTGGGAGTGGCTATAGTGTTGATGGTTTTATTGATGAGAAATGGAGTAGTAGGATTTGTGACCGAGAAGCTATTCCGAAAAAAATGAGCCAAAACTTGTGCTAAGGACAAGAGAATGCTGCTGGAAATTAAAGGACTTAGGAAATCTTTCGGTGGTTTGAGGGCGGTATTCGGGGTTGACCTTCAGGTTAACGAGAATGAGATTGTTTCAATAATTGGTCCAAACGGAGCGGGCAAGTCCACGCTCTTCAACCTTGTTACCGGCCATGTCCGCGTTGACAAGGGGGCAGTATATTTCAAGGGCAAGGACGTAACGCGGCTGGCACCTTACGAGATTTCTCGCCTGGGCATAGGGCGCTCCTTTCAGAAGCTGAACATATTCCCTCGACTCAGCACCTTCCAAAACGTTCAGGTAGCCTTGTTTTCGGGCAAGGGTCTAAATCGAAGCCTCTTTTCTCGCGCCGAGACCACTCTTACCGAGGAGGTCGAAGACATCCTGGCAAGTGTGGGCTTGGGCGACCGGGCGGGCACTCCAGGTGGGCTACTCGCGCACGGCGACCAGAAGCGGCTTGAGATAGGCATAGCCCTCGCCCTCAGCCCTGAGCTTCTGCTTCTGGACGAGCCTACGCAGGGCATGAGCCCTCGGGAGACATCCCAGACTACTGAATTGATCCACGAGCTCGTCAAAAAAAGGGGGATAGGTCTCGCCTTTGTTGAACACGATATGAAGGTGGTCTTCAGTATCTCCGACAAGATATACGTGATGCATCAAGGCATGATTATTTTTTGCGGTAAACCCAGTGAAGTCAGGTCCAATCAGGAAGTACAGAACATTTATCTGGGAAAGGAAAAGGGGTAGTGCTGCTCGAGGTTGAGAATATTCAGACTTACTACGAATCCACCCAGATACTTTTCGGTGTGAGCCTGGAGGTGGATAAGGGAGAGACCGTGTGCATCTTAGGGCGAAATGGTATGGGCAAGACCACTCTGCTACGGAGCATCATCGGCCTTACGCCGCCACGCCGAGGTACCATCCGGTTACAAGGGGCCAGAGTTACTGGCAAACAGCCTTTCAGGATCGCCCGACTCGGAGTTGGGTTCGTCCCGGAAGATAGGGAGATCTTCCCCAACCTGACCGTGAGAGAGAACCTTGAGATATCCGCAATGAAGCAAAATGGAGCAAACTCTTGGGACCTGGACAAAGTCTATGCTCTGTTCCCGATACTGAAGGCGAGGGATAAGCAGTGGGGAGGCACCCTATCCGGTGGCGAACAGCAGATGCTGACAATTGCCCGGACACTGATGGGGAATCCCACTTTGTTGTTGCTGGATGAGCCCTCAGAGGGCTTGGCTCCGCTGGTGGTTGAGGCCATAAAGGAGCAGATCGTGCGCATTCAGCAAGAGGGAATGACCATCATTCTTTCCGAGCAGAACTCGGTGACGGCCCTTGAAGTTTCCCAAAGAGCCTACATTTTGGAAAAGGGTCAGGTCAGTTGGCAGGGCAGGACATCGGAACTCGCTGCAAACCCGCAAATCATGGAAAAATACCTGGGGGTTTAAGTGTCTTGCTCCGCAAAGAGAGGCACTAATTCTCCGGCCACCACCCCTGTTGTACCCGGCTCAAACAAATAAGCTGGGTGATGTGGCCTTGACCCATCTTCTACAGTTGAGGCCCGTTTTTTGCGTCTTGTGCCACCTAACCCCCTGTAATTACGTGGGCCACTCTCGCCGGAAGGCAACAACATGGTGCCACGTCTCGGCAATATGGCACCTGACATCAACGAATTTTATGATAGTTTGCATGGTGTTAGCGCAAAGAAAACGCCTTACTGGGAACCGCATGAGCCTTTGCGCCGATAGTCCTGCCGCAACACCAAAGGAGTCGATCCGATGCAAGCAGAAGTCCCCCGAAGAAACCATGCTGGAAAGGATGTCGTCTTCGGGGTGCTTCTGTTAGTTCACCGACCAGTCCCTCTGCACACCGGCGCTTTCGATCACCACGTTATAGACTGTTGGCGGCTTCAGATGAGGCTTGGAATACTGAGGTTACTCAAGACCGCACCAATGGCACCCCTGGAAGATCGGAAAACCTGGTGCCACAAGTGACCACTGCTCTCGTAACATATTGAAATAGCAAAGCTATCATAACTGCGGTGTAGAAGTTGGGCCATAGTGAGCGCATGCCGCACCGCCATTAGAAATCATGCGGGCGTTTGGCCTGAGGATCAACTGACCAGCGCCATCAGTCCGCCCTCTTCTTGAACAGGAACGCGGCGAGCCCCAGGTAAAAGACGGCCATGGCAAGCATAGGTATGATCTGAGGCCAGAGGACGTCCCACCCGATCCCTTTCAAAAAGACTCCGCGTACGATGATTATGAAGTAACGAAGAGGATCCAAGTAGGTCAGGTATTGGACCACCGGCGGCATATTCTCGATCGGGAACGCATAACCCGAAAGCAGAGTCGCAGGCTGCAAGAACATGAACGATGTTAGGATCGCCTGCTGTTGAGTCTTGCAAAATGTGGAAATTGTCATCCCGACTCCGGCAATAATTACAAGAAAGAGGACCGCGGTCGCAAAGAAAAAAGGCATGGATCCTCTGAACGGAATATCGAATATCAGGAATGCCAGCGTGACAATTACGGTCATAGTTATTACTTCGATAATGAAGCAAGGGATAGTCTTACCCAGGATCAGCTCAAACCGCGCTATGGGTGCCACCATAAGCTGTTCTATGGTTCCGATTTCTTTCTCCCGGACTATGAGCGCGGACGTGAGGATGGTGGTCCCGGCCATCAGAATGATCACGACTACTCCGGGGACGAAAAAGTCCTTAGAGTTCAGATTAGGGTTGAACCATGAGCGGCTGGCTTCAGACGCGGAGGGTACTATGAGATGAGGAGTGGCGGTTTCGAAAAGTTGGCCCTGCATCTGGTTGATTCGTTGGTCCATAATATCTTGGGAAAAGCGTTCGAGGATAGATTCGGCATACCCGGATACGGTTCCCGCGGTAGTCGTGTCTACGCCGTCGATAAGTATCCCCACCTGCGCGGTTCGCATCGCCTTTATGCGTCGTTCCAGGTCCGGAGGGATAAGAATGGCCATACCGGCTTTCCCGGTTTCCAGCCATCTGTCCGCTTTGTCATACGAGCCGACCATTTGCTTGATCGTGAAATATCCTGACCGAGAGAAGGCTTCAATGATCTGTCGGCTGAGGACGCTTCTGTCCATGTCGGCTACCACTGTGGAAACATCTCGAACGTCCAATCGGCTGGCGAAACCAAATACTAAGAGTTGGAGTATGGGAGCAATCATCATCAGAGATAAATTCTGTCGACTGCGCCTTATGTGAGTGAATTCCTTGCGGACAATACACCGTATCCGCCTCGCGGATAGACGGATGGCTTCGAGAGATGCGCGGAGGCCGGTACCGTTCTTGCCTGATGAACCCAACTCGGCGCCTGAACGTTGTCCCGACGTGTTTGAATCGGAAAAGGCCATGATCATCCCAGAGTTTTCCTCAACTTCCTGGTTGCAAGGGTTGTCACAAGTAGCGCGAAAATTACGAGCATGGCTGTTGGTACCATGATCGCTCCTATTCCCACTCCCTTGAGGTATATCGCGCGTAATACCGTCACAAAGTGTCGGGCCGGGACCAAATAGGTGATTATTTGCAGAGCATCCGGCATGTTGGAAATGGGAAACACGAAGCCGGAAAGGAGAAAAGAAGGTAGAAAAGTACCCAGAAGCGCCAACTGAGTGGCAAAGAACTGATTCGATGCCACCACCGAAATCAGGAAGCCCAAAGACATGGCCCCGATCAGAAAGAGGCTCGAAACCAGGAACATCAGCAATAGACTCCCTCTTAACGGCACACCGAAGACGTACTGCCCCATGAGATAAACCATCAGCAGGTCCAGATATCCGAGCGCAAAATATGGTAGGAGTTTGCCAACGATCAGCTCATTTGGCTTCACGGGTGTTGAAATGAGCTGTTCCATGGTCCCGGTCTCCCGTTCCCTTACTATGGTCAGGGATGTAAGCAACGCGGCTATGACCATCATGATGATGGCAATGAGGCCGGGGATGATGTTATTCCGACTTTTAAGCTCGGGGTTATACAGCAGCCTTATGCAAGGTTGCACCGGCGGTACGACTCTCTGTTCCACCGACTGCCTTACCAGAGCCTTTTTGCGGAAGTCTTCGTCAAAGGTTGCCATGATCGTTTCAAGGTACACAATGGCCAAGCCGGCTCGCGTGGAATCGGAACCGTCGACTATGGCCTGAACCCGGTTCATTCTGCCCTTTTTCAGATTTCGGCTGAAATCCCAGGGGATCACAACACCAACATGCGCGTCTGTCTTATCCACCGCTTTAACGATAGGCGTATATGATTGGGTGGGGAGGACCAAGGTAAAGTATCCGGAGCTTGTGATGCGGTCTATAAGCTCCCTTGACTGGGCACTCTGATCTTGATCCCAGACGGCGAGAGGGATTTTGTCCACATCAAGAGAAAGCGCATAACCGAAAAGGACCATGAGCATGACAGGAATGCCAAGAGCGAGATATAGAGAGCGCGAATCTCTGACAATCTGTCTGGCCTCTTTGCGAGCCACGGCAAAGGTACGATGAATGTTCATTATCTATTCAATAGCCCATTTTTGTGCGAATCGTGTCATTCTACTGAATTTCTATCTTTCGCCGTAAGGGTTACAAATACATCTTCAAGACTAGGAGTTATCACCTCTATTCGGAAGAGGCTGATACCTTCCTCATTCAACTTCTCTTTGGCAATCCGGATGGCACTATCAGGGTTTGAAGTGACCAAATGGAGCAGGTTGCCGAAAACGGCAACTTCACTGAAGACGTGTTCTTTTCCGAGCACTTCCGCGGCCAGCATGAGGTCGGCCGATTCCAGTTCCAGGACGGCATCCTTCATCCAGTTCTTCTTCAGTTCGCCGGGAGTACCCAGGGCGATGATTCGACCTTTGCTCATCAACGCAAGGCGATTGCAATACTCAGCTTCCTCCATATAATGCGTCGAGACAAATATGGTGACCCCCTGCAGGGCCAATCCGTGAATGAGGTCCCAAAAACTTCGCCTGGATACCGGATCGACTCCGGAGGTTGGCTCGTCAAGAAACAGAACCGGCGGCTCGTGGAGCAGCGCGCACCCCAGAGCAAGACGCTGCTTCCAGCCCAGGGCAAGCTCTCGCGTCAGGCTTGTTCTTCTTTCGGTTAGTCCGGCCATGTCAAGGACCCATGCATCTCGGTCCCTTTTCCTGTCCCCGTCAAGGCCGTAGATCCCCCCGAAGAAATCAAGGTTCTCTTCCACAGTCAGGTCTTCATACAATGAAAATTTTTGGGACATGTAGCCGATGTGCTTTTTGATTTCTTCATATTCCGTGGATACGTCGCATCCGGAAACCCGGGCTATGCCGGAGGTAGGGGTCAACAGTCCGCACAGTATCTTGATCGTGGTGGTCTTTCCGGCACCGTTGGGTCCGAGAAATCCAAAAATCTCACCTTTGGGCACTTCGAAGCTGATATGATCCACAGCCACAAAGCTGCCGAAGGTTCTCGTGAGCTCTTGGGCAAAGACCGCTATTTCGTTATTGCTTCGTTCCAACTGCTTTCCTACCCATCTTCTTCATTGGAAATTCGGTCTCTTGGGATAAGGGAAAGAAACGCATCTTCCATCGTGGGAACAATTCTCCTGACCGAATGAATCTCGATCCCCTTTTCGGTGAGTCTTTGGCGAATAGCATTTGCTTCCGACTCCTCGTTCAAGCGCACGTGAAGCCCTTCACCAAAAACATTGACGTCCAGTACTCCCCCCATCTTAGACAATAGGTCCCGCGCGGGGCTTGGGTCAGACACGATGAGCTCGACGATGACCCCCTTTACCATTTGCCTGAGCGCCCGGGGTTCGCCCATTTGAATGATGGTGCCATGATGCATTAGACCCACACGGTTTGTTCTCTCCGCCTCATCCAAATAAGCAGTGGTGACCACAATGGAAATCCCCTCTTTCAAAAGATCGTACAGAATTTTCCAGAAATCGCGGCGAGAGACCGGATCGACTCCGTTAGTAGGTTCATCAAGAAGGAGAACTCTGGGAGAATGGATCAGTGCGCAAGCAAGGCCCAATTTCTGTTTCATGCCCCCTGACAGAGCTCCTGCGAGCCGGTCGCTGAAGGGACCGAGTCGACTGAATCCGAATAATAGCTCGATCCTACCGGATCGCTCTTTCTTGGGTACTTGAAAGAGGTCCGCGTAGAAGATAAGGTTTTCCATTACAGTAAGATCGGCGTAAAGGCCGAAGCGTTGAGGCATGTAGGCGAGGTGCTCCTTAATTCCTTCCGGATCGTCCACCAAGGAAATCCCGTCCACCCATGCTTGGCCGGATGTGGGTTCAAGGATTCCCGCCAGCATTCGCATAGTAGTGGTCTTCCCGGCGCCGTCCGGCCCCACAATCCCGAAAAGCTCACCCTGCCTTACTTCCAGGTTAAGGTTTTTAACGGCCTGAGTTTGGCCGAAATTGCGACAAAGATTTTCGGTTTGTACTATGAGTCCTGAACTAGCTTGTTTAAGTCGAGGGCTTACCAAGAGTCTGTGGCCGTCCCTTCTTGACCGGTTCGGAGTTAACTAGAATGTAACCTTCGGCAGGCATCCCGATCTTCAACTCCTGCTTCGGGTTTTTAATCGTGATCTTTACCCGATAAACCTGCTTGACCCTCTCTTCCCTGGTTTGCACGTTTTTCGGGGTGAATTCGGCCCTGGGGGAGATAAAGGTTACTACCCCCAGGTAAACCTTGTCGGGATACGTGTCAGTAGTAATTTCCGCCTTTTGGCCCAACTTTATCTTGCCGAGGTTTTGTTCGCCTACGTAGCCTTTGAGCCAAACTTCATCAATCGCTGCCACAGTTGCGACGGCCGCTCCCGGAAGCACCACCTCTCCCAGCTCATTTGACTTTACCATCACAACTGCAGAAACTGGTGTTTGGAGCACCGAATGCTCTATGTCCAGTTGTATTCTTTTTAATTCAAATTCCGCCCTTTTCAGACGCGCTCGAGCCGCGCGTATTTCCTGCTCTCTCGGTCCGTTCTTAAGCTGTTTCAACCTTTCCGCGCAGTTCTTAAATTCCTCTTGCGTAACCTTTAGCGTTGTCTCTTTGGTATCGAATAGCGAAGGAGAGATGGCCTTCTCTTTTATCAGGCCACAATAACGGTCATATTCATCCTTCGCGTTTTTCATCTTGCTCTCCGCGGATTTGTACAGGGCTCGAGCTTGTTCGATCTCTTCAACGCGCGTACCTTCCTCGAACTGATCCAGCACTGCCCGCGCATTACCAATTTCAGCCTGCGCAGCTCCCTTTTGGGCGAGGAGAGTATCAGTATCAAGGGTGGCGACGACTTGGCCCGTCGTAACACGGTCACCCTCTTCTATGGGAAGCGTTTTGATCTGACCGGCTATTCTGAAGGAAAGATCAACTTCTGTGGCCTCGATGTTCCCACTGACAAAGACCTTTCCCTCAGTATCCACCCCATTCCTGAAATGAAGCCAACCAGCAGCCACAATAGCTACAACAACTGCCGCCACTGGTAAAATTTTCTTCTTCATGGTTGAGTTCTTGCCTTCTTTTTCTAGTTGCTTCTGTAGGCCTCGAAACACCCTTGTCTCGGGCAAATCTTGGCCACACGGTTCACGAAGAAACCTGCCGAGCAGAGAGTTCTCCAATATACATGCGAGGCCACACGTCTGCCACGAAAATTTTCCCTATGCAAAGGCTCATGTCTCGTTTCGAGAAAGTGAAGGTTTTTCCAATTGCCGCCACAGTGCCCTGGACCGATTCACACCGTCAGGACTTTCGGCAGCCAGCATAGTGATCGCAGCCAACTCGTGTAAGGCTGTTCAACAAGCTCATTGGAACTAACCACTTACAAGCACCAAGAATCGCACGGTCGAGACCCGGGCCCACAGAGAGACATAACCTGTTTTTAACGACAATCAAATCCGGCCCTAAGACCTCTTCAGAGGGTATCCCATATAGGAAATGCGCGTGTTGCCGGTCTCGTGAAAATCCAGACGGCGTCCAAGCTCCTGATAAGAGATCGTGCCCCGTGCACATCTGCGAAAGTTGAGCCATGCGGCGATTGGGTTGCAGCTCGGTGCGATTCCCCTGACATCCTGAGACACGAGCCCCTTGTTCAACATCAAGCCGAACAGGTCTTCGGGCTTGATAAATCTGTTCCAATCGTGTGTCTGAGGCGGCACGAAGGCCGTTGATGGCCACTCCTGCATAATCTTGATAACGGCAATTCTGCTCGCGAATGTTCTGTTGACTGTGTCATAGAAAAAGAGGCCTCCGGATTTCAGTACTCTTGAGATTTCACTGATCACTTGTACCACATCTTCTACGTGTTCCAATACGTCGCAACAAAGGACTACGTCAAATGTCCCTTCGGAGAAGGGTAGATGTTCTCCCGAAGCCGTATGATAGTCAATGTGCAGTCGTCCTCTGGCGGCATGCTCACGTGCGTTTTCGATCGACCGAGCAGCAGGGTCGATACCTGTGACACCGTATCCGGCTCGCGCGAATTCTTCCGAAAGCAATCCTCCTCCGCAACCTATGTCGAGTATCGTTGACAACTCTCGCCCGATTTCATTTTCGCGTCGTAGTACGCGTGAGAAATAGTCAAATCTCACCGGATTGATCCAATATCGTATCGAGGCGAACGCTCCCACGGTTTCGTCCCACCATCCATTTCCCAGATTGTTGTAGATTTCGTTATTGGCAGCCACTATTGTTTCCTATCGGTGTTCAAAGAAAATGTGCCCCATGGCAATAAGCATGACCAGCCCGACCGCAAATTTTCGCAAGGATCGCTTCTCGCCTAATGTATGGAAATCCCTGGGCTACCGTCTTGGTATGCCTGGATAGCGTGACGCCATTGAGAATTGCATGCCAGATTACGAATACGCTGAAGAAGACGCCCAGAATGCTATGAGGCGTCATCCACCACACGTGCGCAGGGGCCGCCATAAGGTCCATTCGATGGAGGTGGTGAATGTAGCCGGTTACAGGGAGCCCCAGACCGGTCAATGCCGTCGTCAGGGCAACGAATGCCCGAGTGTTGAAGGACCTCTTGTGGTTCGGTTTCATGCAAAATCCTCCGTCATTTTAACTTTTCAACCACAGTGCGTATTTCGACGAGGACTTTGACTGCACTTTCAACCTCCTGGGTTCCAAGCCTTTCGCCGATCGAGCTTTCGAGCTCGTGCATGCGTTCGTGAATCCTATGAAATTCACGGTGTCCTTTCTGCGTCAGGCGGACGAGCCTGTGGCGCCCGTCCTTGGGGTCAGGACCGCGTCGCACCCACTTCTGCTCCTCCATCTCGTTGAGTGTGCGCGTTACGGCAGCAGGGTTGACTCCTAATCTGCGCGCGATTTCCATGGTGCCGGTTTCCCCTACGAGTTCGATTGCAAGTAGACGCAGAAGGGCCAATCTGGATACCGATGTGCCCACTATTCTCGGGAGATTGATGAGCAGAGATTGATTCGTGAGGTATAGCTCCTTCAGCAAGTGCGGCTCACCTCCTCGGTGCTCCAGTACATGAGGTCCGATTTTGTTCTTTGAATTCTTCATCCAAACATTATTGCCAAGGTCATTGACGTTGTCAATGGCATTGAACTATCATCCACAGTTTCACATAATTATGGCTTAGACACGCTTCCAATGTGTCGCTGACGATCAGGCAGGATGTCCGTCGCCACTCAATCTTTTTCTTATTCCTTAAACTCCGTCATTGCCCGTGGGCTTCGGCAATCCCACATGATTCCCTTGCCTTATAAGATTAGCGAATAATGAAGGTTCCAGCAGTTACTCGATTGCAGAAGCGGTTCGGCAGCAACAGGAGAAATCCCGTAGTCTTTTTCGCGAGGACTTTCAAGCATGAACGTCAAATTAACTCCTTAAGTAATCTAAACACAATAACCTCCTCATTAAACATCGTTGCATTTGATAGTTAGATTTATGTTTTAGTGTTGACAACCCAATTTTGTTGTGATATCCACGCCCCGTGATTTATAGGTTGGGGGCATGGGCGTAGGAGTTTTAAGTGTTTGGAAAAGTAATACAATTGAAGAAAAATGTCAGTTGGGCGAACAGAGGGGGCGAGCTTCCTTCTGAAATAACCGAGCAATTTAACTCGGAAATTCTGGATAGGGGCCTGCGCCTGGCCCACAGTTCGCGAATTTCGCACATTAACTTCGGAAGGGAATCTTATTTCGGCCTTGTAACTGATTCCTCGGGAAAAGGCGTGAACGTTCACATATCACTTCATCCTGAGTCCAAGATCCTAACCAGAGCCACTTGCGGTTGTTTCCGATCCTGTACGCGTACCTATTGCCACCACATAGTGTCTTTCGTCCGATATATTTTGAGACCCGATCCGGAAACCGGCGGTTTGCGCACTCTTGGAGAGGACTTCAGAGATAGCTTTTGGCATGAGATTGGCTGGTTCGGCTACCGGAACTTCGGGGACTCCACACTCGGATTCAGGACCCAGGTGAATCATGGGGGCGAAGGACTCCGAGTAAGTTTCTTGGATCGCAATCAACATGAAATCTTGGCCTTCATGCCCGGCGAGCGATTAGTGGAGGAATTCCTTCATGAATTCTTTGACATAATTCGCCGCGATATTGACGCGAGTCTGTTCAGGCGGATGTACGGACGAAAACTCAAAGATCCCAATGTACCTTCCCTGCGCCGCCGCCCCTGGCAATATTCGGAGTCAGAGGAGGAGATCAACAGGAGGGGGGTCAAGTCGGTTCGCCAGAACCTCGAAGACAGCATTTGGCATCGCATCGCCAAGGTGGGTTTTCTCATCGCCGGCCGCAGCGGCGGGACCTTCAACTTCCGTTTTCTCGAGTATAAACAAGAATTGACAATCGAGGCCCTTGATGAAGAAGAAACTGTCATCCTGCGCCTAGTTCCGCCAAAGACTCTGATTGGGACGCTTATAGAAATGGGGCGGAACAAAGACGTCATTGGTAACGATCTTCTGATACACTCCTCCCCTCTCAAGACCGGCTATCACCTGGACCTGACTGAATCATCGTTTTTAAATATAACCCCTGTTGTTGAGAATCCTGACCCGGACGCGGAGCCGCCAGAGGCTTACCTGGATCGCACCACCCTCGAGCAGCAACTATTCGGTAGGTACTATTTCTTTCCCGATTGGGGGTTTTTTCAGATTGCCGCGAATGGGGGCGGTCTGCCGGCCGATTATTTTTCGCCCCAGAAGAGAATCGCAATTCCCCCGGAAAAGGTCACCCAATTTCTGAAGGAATACCGCGATGTGTTGAGGTCCGATCCTGCGGTGCATATAGACAGCAGCCTCTTGGAGCACGAGGTGGTCGAAAACTATGAACTGGCCACGGTAGATCACAAAGAGGTCAGTGACGATGGAGTCGAGCTGGAAATAAACTATGACTTCGGGTCGTTCCAGATACCTTTCCGGGACATTTTTGAGGCAAGACAAAACAATAGACGCTTTGTGGTTAAAGGAGAAAAATGGCTCGACGTAATGTCTCCGGAATTTTCATGGATGGACGCGTTGCGCGACCGAGCTTCAGTCCGTGATAACACTCTAACCATCGGACGGACTGACTATCTGCGATTGCTTGCCTTTCATGATCGCCTTGAAAAGCGCTTCTCCTCGGTTCGCCTGAAAGAATGGTTCCAAACGCTGGAAATGCTGCAACCGCCCGGACGCTTGCCGGCCATCAGAGCTATGAAAGGGAAGCTTAGAGGCTACCAGAAGAATGGCTACGGCTGGTTATGGTTCCTTTATCAGAATGGCTTTTCTGGACTCTTGTGCGATGACATGGGGCTCGGCAAGACGCATCAAGTAATGGCCCTTATGACGGGACTCGTGTGTCATCTGGCGAAACGGGCTGAAAAGGTTCATTTCCTGGTAGTGTGTCCCACAACAGTGCTCAGCCACTGGAACGACAAGGTTGTAGAGTTTTGCCCCTTCCTAAACCCTTACATTTATCATGGAACGGATCGCTCGTTTCGGGAGGGCTTCGACGAACACTTGCTAATAATCACTTCGTACGGCGTTTCCCTGCGCGACATAGAGATGCTTTCCGAGTACCGCTTCGATCTAATTGTTCTTGATGAAATCCAAGCAGTTAAGAACAAGAGTACCAAGACATACGCGGCCGTGAAGGCGCTTGAGTCCGCGTGCACACTAGGTCTTACAGGGACCCCTATTGAGAACAGCGTAACAGATCTGAAATCCCTGTTCGACATAATTCTTCCCGGCTATCTGATGTCAGATTCTTTCTTTGAGGATCATTTTCGCTTCCCCATTGAGGAGGTTTCCGATGGGGCCACTAAAGACAAGCTCGCGCGCATGATTCAACCATTCACGCTGAGGCGCAAGAAGGAGCAGGTTCTTACCGAACTCCCCCCCAAAATCGAGGACGTCCGGCGTTGTACCATGAGCGAGGATCAGATTCGTCTTTACGAGGACGTGATATGTAATCGGGGCCAAAACCTCGTGCAGACCTTGAAGGATCCTGATCAGAGAGTGCCATATATGCACATTTTTGCAGTTCTCAACTACCTGAAGCAGATTTGCAATCACCCGGCATTGCTCGAAGGCGAGACAAAAGATTACAGCAAATACGCGTCGGGGAAATGGGATCTCTTCGTCGAACTCTTGGACGAGAGCCTCGGATCGGGTCAGAAGGTTGTGGTCTTCAGCCAGTACGTAAAAATGCTTGAACTCATCGAATCCTACCTGAGGGACCGCGGCATAAATTTCGCTACAATCAAAGGCCATACCAGGAACCGCTCTGAGCCGGTGAAACGTTTCAACAGCGACCCGGACTGCATGGTTTTCAGTGCGTCGCTCAGAGCTTCCGGTCTGGGAATTGACCTAACCGGGGGTTCAGTAGTGATCCACTACGATCGATGGTGGAATTCCGCCCGGGAAGAACAGGCAACAGACAGGGTCCACAGGATCGGACAGAGAAGGGGGGTTCAGGTCTTCAAACTCATCACAGAAAATACCCTTGAAGAAAAGATCGACTTGATCATTTCGAAGAAAAAACGACTCATGGAGTCGGTGGTCAAGGAAGACGACAAATCCCTTCTCAAGCACTTTTCGCGACAAGAGCTGATCGAATTGATATCTTTTTGAACGCGTTCGAGTGTGTTCTCCTCTGGTTGTCTGCTCAGGGTGAGGAATAATTTAAGACGGCCTTATCGTCCATCTTACCGGTTTTACCCAAACGACAGACTCACCCGTGGCTCCGCGCAGTGATTCGCCGAACCCCAAGCCCGTTCGAGGGACTTGCAGTGAATATTACTATTTTGGGAAGTGGAACCGCCACCCCCAACCTTGAGCGCAATGCTTCAGGGCTGGCAGTAAGGGCAGCAAGCTTGTGTGTCCTGGTAGACATTGGGCCGGGCATTCTTCGCCGTCTGTGTGAAGCGCAAATCGACTCAAAATGGATCGATGCCATTCTCATTACCCATTTTCATCCGGATCATGTTTCAGATCTGGTGCCTTTTTTATTCGCATCAAACTACGAGTACGGACAAACGCGCAAACAGATTTTTCATGTTGTTGGTCCGACAGGCCTGAAAGAATTCTACAATGCATTGGTCGGAATCTATGGCCACTGGATAGTTCCTACGGGAAACCGCCTACTTATCAGAGAGGTTGATCCGAGAGCCCCTGACGCTTTTCGACTGGAGGAAATTACTGTTCACTCGGCCCCTTCTGCCCATTCCTTCCCGAGTGTGTCGTACAGGGTCGAGGCGGACGGTGTTTCCGTCACCGTATCAGGTGACACGGATGTTTCCGACGAACTGGTGACATTAGCCGAAGGCACGGAAATACTCGTGTGTGAATGCTCTTTCCCTGATGACATGAAGGTCGCCGGACATCTTACGCCATCTGAGGCCGGCAGCATAGCTGCTCGAGCTCGAGCGAAAAAACTGGTGCTCACGCATTTTTATCCCCCCTGCGACGAAGTCGATGTGGTCAAACAGGCCGCCAAAGTTTTTAAGGGAGAGGTCATCAAGGCCAAAGACCTCATGGTCCTCGAGGTGTAGCCGTTCAATGCCGTACAAGCCTCACTGGCCGGGGCAAACGCCACTCTTATTGATTCAGGGAAGATTCCGTCATTCACGCCACGAACGTGATCGTCAGCTTGATGAATCCCGGACCTGAAATCTCGGGAGACGCATTAGCTCAACAGCGTTGATGCGGGCGTCGCTCAATCCCAATTTCTGGAAGTAAAGACATTTTTGACCCGCTGCATTATAATGGCTTCCTGAGAACGATACGAGGGGTCAACTGTTAGGGTAATCATGATTGGCAAAGGGCTTGTCGGTAAATTGTTTTTCTCGATCTTCTTTCTAATTCCATTAGTAATGGTTCTCGAAGTTCCTGTGTTCATGGCCGGTGCAACGCTCGGCACTTATATGGTTTTTTCGCGTAATCTGCCGGAAATTCCAAAATTGGCCGCGTACCAGCCCAGGACGGTATCGACATTTTATGCCGACGACGGCACGGTAATCGGGACTTTTTTTAAGGAGAAGCGGTTCGTCGTCGATCTTGCTCAAATACCCCCTCATGTTATTAACGCGTTTCTCGCCTCGGAAGATGCCAGATTCTTTGAGCATTCCGGTGTCGACTGGCTCGGCCTCGTGCGGGCCACGGTCCGTAACCTGAAGGCCGGCAGGATAACGCAAGGCGGCAGCACTATAACTATGCAAGTGACTCGAAACTTTCTTCTCACCCGAGAAAGGAGGTTCTCACGTAAAATTAGGGAGATAATCCTTGCTTTGCAGTTGGAGAAAGTTTGGGGCAAGAAAAAGATTCTTTACGTTTATCTCAACGAAATTTATCTGGGCGAGGGCTCTTATGGTGTGGAAGCGGCGGCCCGAACTTACTTCGGCAAACCGGTGGAACATCTGACTATAGCGGAGGCCGCGCTGATCGCCGGATTGGTGGCCGGCCCGGCTCGTTTCAACCCCTTCAAGAACGAGGCACTCGCCCGGCAAAAGCAGGCGACAGTGTTGGGACGTATGCTTCGAGCAGGGTTCATCACGGAAGATCAGTACCAGAAGGCCAAGGCTGAACCGCTCCATTTCAATAGAGAAGTGACCAAGCCGTTTGATTTGGTTCCCGACTTTACGGAAGCTGTACGGCGCTACATCATAAGCAAGTACGGCGAACACAAGCTTTATAACGAGGGACTAAAAGTTTTCACCACATGCCGGATCGATTATCAGCGCAATGCCCTGCAAGCAATGGAGAAGGGGCTGGCTGAGGTTAGAAGTCGTCAAAAGCACTTGGCCATTCTGAGAAGCGTCCCCACAAATGAGATTTCCGACCTGCTTCAAAAGCGGAAGACCCCCGAGCTGCAGGAAGGCAAAATCTATCAGGGCGTTGTTTTGAAGGTGTTGGGGCGAAAGGGCAAGCAAACAAATCTTTACGTTGCGTTGAGCAAACGCTTGAAGGGGATCGTGCGTGTTAACGAGCCTAACCCGGTATACAGGGTCGGCAATGTGTTGGCGCTAAGATTCGCGGGGTTCGTCGACAAAAGGCCCCTCTTTAATCCGGATAATAACCCGAAGCTCCAAGGGGCTCTCGTTTGCATAGAAAACCGGACCGGCTACGTCCGCGCGCTGGTTGGGGGAGCCACAGGACAGGCCTTTCAATTCAATAGGGCGACACAGGCAAGACGCCAACCGGGCAGCGCATTCAAACCCGTCATTTATTCGGCAGCTATTGAGGATAAGAGCTACAGCCCGGCAACAATAATTGTGGACGAACCGATAGTTGTGGATTTCGAAGTAGAGGGTGAGGAATGGGAACCGAGAAACGCCGGAGGCCGCTTCCTGGGACCGCTCAGCCTGCGCCGCGCCTTGGAACTCTCGCGCAATATTTGCACGATAAAACTCTTAATGGATGTGGGTTTCGATCCTGTCATAAACATGGCCAGACGCATGGGAATTACTGCGCACCTGGGTCGAAATCTGTCTCTGAGTCTGGGAACTTCAGAGTTGAGCCTCTATGAGCTCACGTCAGCCTACACGGTGTTCCCAAACAGCGGAGTTCATGTTGAGCCGGTCCTGGTAAAACGCATAGAGGATCGGTATGGAAATGTGCTCGAAGACAACACTGAGATCCCGTTGCTCAAGGAGTCCGAGATTCCTCACCCGGTTCCCCGGGAAGAATTCAGGACCGTTCCCATAGCGCATACAGGACCGCAGCGTTATCAGGAAGACGAGAATCAAACGATCGCGGCTGAGCATTCCCCTGGCTACCCGTCACAACAATCAAATACCGGGCCCAATCAGACGGCCTCGCAGACGCCATCCTCAGAGACAGGGCCTTCAACGCTTCGCCCAAGACGGGTCAGCGCAGCCATGTCTCCGCAAACTGCATATATTATGACTTCGCTTCTTCAAGGAGGGGTAAGGGAAGGGACCGGCGCCCGTATGGTGCAATATGTAAAACGTAGGGATCTGGCGGGCAAGACCGGCACTACGAACAACGCCGAAGATACATGGTTTATGGGATTCAGTCCTGACTTCACTACCGGCGTTTGGGTAGGATTCGATGAAAAGAGACCGCTGGGAAGCAGAGAGGAGGGGGCCCGTGCCGCCCTGCCCGTCTGGGGGTACTTTATGAGAGGAGTACTGGGAAATACACCTCAGAAAGAGTTTCCCGTGCCGCCGGACATAACCTTCAAAGACATGATCACCTTCACTGGCAACCCGAAGGAAGGATTCTCTCCGAAGATGGTGCGGGAGCCCGTCTACACACCCTTTGTAGGCAAGACACTTGTTTTGTGCCCGCTTGACACGCCGGAATCTCTGGCCGTGTACCGGGTGGCTCTTCCCGGCTTACCGGCCGCTCCGCCCGAATACGACTATCAACCAGCCGGCCAACCCCAACTTCAGCCCGCGCCGCCGCCGTTGCAGCCGGGGACTATGCCGCCCGCACATCCTATGGACGGTAGGAACCTGTTTCCGCAACAGGCACCACCAGTGCAAAATCCGTCTCCGGATCGACCGGCCGGAGAGGTGGGCGCGGCCCTTGCTCCCCGAGCCGAATACCTTTCAGATCAGGAAACTCCGGTTCGCCCATCAATGGGCAATCCCCGCCGCGCCTAGTGCTGGATCGAATCGAGCTTCAGGACAGATCATAGACCCACGGCGAGGCATTGGGCCGCCTCAGCAGCCCAATGCGAACCCATATTTTCATCAAGCCCCTTCGACGCAGGGCTTTCAATGAAATATGAATAGAGATGTCAGAAGTTGTGATCGTAAGAACCCTGGTTCAGTTGCATATAATGTGTCCTCCTGGTCCCTTCCTCGACGGAAGAAGCGAAGGGTAGGCGAATCGGGACATAGATTTTTGCACTCGGTTCAAATGCTTTACCCGCATCTTCCGGCATATCCAAAGGAGAAGCATAGGTGCGTGTGGCTGTAGCCATGAGCGGCGGAGCGGACAGCTCGACCGTGGCGCTCCTTCTCAAGAGGAAGGGGTTTGACGTCATAGGGCTGCACATGCGCCTGCATGAGCAATCCGACACTACCTGGGCATCGGCGCAAATAGTCGCGGAGGAGATCCGTGTCCCTCTCCACTTGGTAGATCTTTCTCCGGAATTCCACGAACTTGTGATAAGACCTTTTGTGGCCGCCTATTCCGAGGGCCTTACTCCGTCGCCCTGCCCGATTTGCAATCGATTCATCAAGTTTGGTTTCCTGCTCGATCAAGCACGAGCTTTGGGTTGTGAGAAGATCGCGACAGGGCACTATGCTCGCATCACAAGGATTTCTGACAACCCCGCGCTCTATGCAGGGAAGGACAAGAGTAAAGATCAGTCATATTTCTTGTTCATGCTGACGAGGGATATACTAAGAAATGCGATCTTTCCGCTGGGAGATTTCACGAAGGCTCAGGTGAGAGAATTCCTGAAAAGAGCCGGCTTGTCCATTTGGGAATCGGAGGAATCTCAAGAACTCTGCTTCATATCCAAGGGCGATTATCGAGCCTTTCTTTCGTCCCACGGCATAGAACCCTGTTCGGGGAACATAGTAGATATGCAAGGAAAGGTTCTAGGAAAGCACAGAGGAATAACAGGTTACACCGTTGGACAACGAAGGGGGCTGGGGATTTGCGGACCCAGGCCACATTACGTGATTCGAATCGATCCGAGAACACAGACTGTTGTGGTGGGAACAAGAGAAGAGACTTATGTACGATCTTTTCAACTGGGAGGGATGAATTTGCTAAGGTCTTCTCCTCTGTCTGCGGGTGAAAGATTCCGGGTGAAGGTCCGTTCGACCGCAAAGGCTGTGCTCTCGACCGTGGTCAGCATTTTCGGAGATGCTGCGGAACTCGAGTTTGACGAGCCCCAGTCAGGAATCGCTTCCGGCCAGGCCGCGGTCTTCTATTCAGAAGATAGAGTGGTGGGAGGAGGATGGATAAAATAGACCGCTTGGAGCGACCGCATGGAAGATTTGAACTTTGAACCGCTGCATCATACACGGTCTCTCCAAGACCAAACTAGGACGACACTTTGATGCCATATTGCCTTCCAACGGGTAACAAAAAATCGGCGTGGCCCATTGAAGACATTAGCACCGGCCTGCTGGTCGAGAGGGATTATTAATGGCGAAAGCTCTGCACGAGCCGCTTCTTGAACAAAAAGAGCATCGACTAAGGGAAACGATCCGGAAAATCGTTGCGGCCGCCGGTGGAGGGCGAGTGTTCATCGGCTTTTCCGGCGGTCTGGATTCAAGTCTGCTACTATGGGAGAGCGTCCAAGCGCTTGGGCAGGACAGGATCACGGCCGTAACCGCAACCTCTCCCACCTCCATACCGGAAGAAGAGGAATCAGCCCGAAGATTCGCGTCGGACCTTCACGTGAGACATCTCGTGGTCCCCACGAACGAATGTGACGATTCGGCATTTATGAGCAATCCGGCGGATCGCTGCTACCATTGCAAGCATATCCGCTTCACCTTGATGAAGGAGTTATCCGAACAGATTCCGGGTTCGGTTGTATTCGACGGCACCCAAAGCGATGATTCACCCAGAGATCGTCCCGGCATTCGAGCCTTGACGGAACTGGGCATATTAAGTCCACTGGCTCAGGCGGAAATCGGCAAAAAGGAAGTGAGGGGCCTGCTGAGAAAAGCGGGTTTTTCCCGCCTTGCGGAAAAAAGCGCGCAACCCTGTCTCGCTACCCGCATTCCCACGGGGAATGCCATTACCTTGGAAGCCCTCGAGACCATTCGTCAGGGCGAGTCCTTTCTGAAAAAGTGCGGTTTGGCGACAGTTCGATTACGGCACCACCAAGGTTTGGCACGAATCGTCACAGACAGCACCGGCCTCCGTATGATTATTACGACAGATGAGCTGAGGCGGCAAATATTGGAGAAGCTCAAAAGTCTGGGATATGGCCATGTGACTCTTGACTTGGAAGAGTACGGGAAAATTGAGGTCTCCTCTAGTTCCGGCAATCATCTCTATGCTTGATCTGAACTCGGCAGGGAGGTTACAATAAAATTCGGCTGGAAGGGATAAGGAAAGATGTTTGATGACGGCCGATCACGGTCGAAAGTAAATTGGCATGAGATACCCACACTCAAAGCCCCTATCTTGGTGGCGGGCTTCCGAGGATGGGCCGATGCCGCAAGTGTTTCCAGCGACACCCTCCAGTTCTTGATGGACATGCTCAAGCCGCAAACGGCAGCAACTATTAGCGATGAGCCCTTTGTTCATTATACGACAGACCGCCCCATCGCGCAGGTAGAAAACGGGATTATTCATGAATTGGAGACGATGATTACCGAACTTTTCTACTGGATCAATGTCGACGGGGACCACGATCTACTCTTGTTGCTCGCACGAGAACCCAATTTAAACTGGCTCACCTATGCTGATGGCGTTGTGGATATTATCCGGAGGTTTAACATATTTAGACTTTATACCGTCGGAGGAGTTCAGGACACAATTTCGCATTCCGGTCCGGTAGCTGTATCGGTGGTCGGTTCCAGCCCCTCTGTGGTGACAGAAGTTGTCGCGCTCGAACAAGGAATTCGTGCCGCCGAATACTACGGACCGGTGAGTATCCATTCCTATTTGATACGGGCATGTGCGGAAGCGGCAATGGAAGCGGTCAGCCTGTGGGGTCATGTTCCTGCCTACCTTCAGAAGAGTCCTAGAGTGGTAGCCAAGATAGTGTCCATCCTGAATAAGGCCGTAGGCATGAACTGTTCCATAGAAATATTGAAGCAAAAATCTCTTGAACTGGACCGCAAAATAAATGAGGCTCTCGCCAAAGACCCCGACCTGAAACATCTGGTAGAGCACATGGAGGAGAACAACTACACCGGCGCTTCACTGGAGGGGGATGACAAAGTGATCAGCATGAACGATTTCTTGCGAAGGGACCCTCGAAAGGCTCCTGAACCGCAAGGGGGATGACTCTTTCAAGACAAGTGTAAAGGCCCATGAAGTCGAGTAACTACGCCATAGAGATTATTCCCGATCTGACTATAGACGATAAGTACGCAGCAATTATAGAACAAGCTTTGAGCCGCATTGACTCATTTGCCACTAATGCGCTTCGGGACAATCGCATAGGTGAATTATTCGTGTTGAAGAAGAGCCGTATAGACGATTCCGGCGCTGCCAACATTCTACAGGCAAAGGGGCGCCTAATGGTGGGGTTTCAGTTTGAGGTCCGCGCTGACTCCCCGGAAGACAACTTCCGTATCTATGCGAAAAAGTTGACGGATAACGGCAAAACTATCAAGTTCTACCTGACTCCTACGGTGCAACAGATTATGTTGCAATTGGTGTCACTGGAAGATCGTCGAACTGTGGCCATCTTTTCGATGCTTAACAGCTCAATGGAAGTAGGTTACCGCATTCTTTCGACGTTATACGGCAATCAGCTTCGCAGGTTGGTCGAACGGTCTCCCTCCTTCTTGACGGAAACCCTGCTGCGAAAGCTGCAAAAACTCGCTGTGGCAAGGCCGGACGACGATTCGGATTTGTGGAAACATTCTGATGATCGTGTGGTTCCCGTATCCGGCGTACCAACCGGAAATCGACCGGGATCTCAGGACAACATACTTCAGGTATTGGCTGACGACAGTACTTTCGATGAAATAAATCAGTATGTTTCAAATATTATATCGAAAAGCGACCATATTCGGGAAAAGTGGTTAATGCTCCAGGAAAATCCCGACATGCCCCGAGAGGAAATCTACGAGCAGATGGTGCGTGAAGATCTCGATCAGCTTGAAAACTGCTATGCACGCGTACATGTTTATCTGAAAGCTTTTTACAAGAATAAGGATCGAAGGCTACCAGGGCAAAACAGAGTGTTGAGACAATTCTTTGCCGGTCAAATTGAAAGAATTATCGGCGAAACCGGGCTCTTGGAAGATTTGCTTTCATTAAACCGGAATGAGTATTTCAGGAACATAGCCCGCCACAAAGAATTGTAGTGGCCTGCTCTACAATAGCATCGTTCATGGCTCGTCTATCGCGCATCGTAGCCCCCGGCTATCCCCACCGAATGGCACAGCGTCGCGTCTGCAAAATGGACGTGTTCCGTTGTGAGGTGGATCGCTGCGAGCATCCCGGGATGCTCGGCGAAGAAATCGTGTTGAATGAAAGCTGGTCGGCCCGGACCTGGGCACGGGTGACCTCGAAGGCTCGGAAGCGCCTGTCGTGAAAAAACGTCATTATGCCCCCCGAATGTCTCTCGAATACCCGATGGAACACACCCTTTGTAAGGAGATCGATTTCATGTCACTGTTTGAGCCATTTCAAATAAAGAATCTGAAAATCCCGAACCGGTTCGTTCGTTCAGCCACTTACGACGGCAGCGCTGGTAAGAATGGGCGGGTCTCCGAACGCCAGATGAACCTCTATAAGGAACTCGCTCTGGGCAAGGTTGGGTTAATTGTCACAGGTATTGCCTTCGTTCATGCGGCGGGTCGGATCTCGCCAACTCAGAATTCTATAGCCTATGACGATGATATTGCAGGGCTTTCTCGATTGACTCGAATGGTTCATGATCTGGGCGCCAAGATTGCCCTCCAGGTTTTTCACGCAGGCCGAGAGGCAGGCAAGATTTACCGAAAGCGGCCTGCCTTGGCACCATCCTTTGTGGCGGATGATCCTTTATTTACCGCGCCTCATCGTAGTATGGACGAGGATGAAATTAAGCAAGTCATCGAGGCATTCGGAGACGCAGCCGGACGGGCCCGAGCAGCGGGTTTTGATGCGGTTCAGATACACGGCGCTCATGCTTACCTGTTGAGCCAATTCCTTTCTCCTTTCACGAATCGCCGTGAGGACAAATGGGGAGGCACACTCGAGAATCGGCTCCGTCTACATCGCGAAATCATTCGAGCCATACGATCAAAAGTAGGCATGGATTACCCAGTTTTCATGAAGCTTGGGCTTGAAGACTGTTTCAACGGCGGACTGGAATTCCAGGAAGGACTGGCGGCCGCAGAGATACTAGCCCGCGACGGTTTGGATGCTATAGAGATCAGCTCGGGGCTGCGAGGACGGGGCTACAAGCATACTGAATTCCGTACCGGGATCAACCGCTCTGACCGCGAAGGCTATTTCAGGGACTGGTGCCGTCAAGTAAAATCGAGAGTGAACATTCCGGTCATTATGGTTGGGGGCTTAAGGTCTTTTGACGTGGTCGAAGGAGTCGTGCGAGACGGGATCGCGGATCTGGTATCCTTGAGTCGGCCGCTTATCCGAGAGCCGAACCTTGTTGCTCGGTGGAAGGAAGGCGACCGGACGCGGGCGACGTGCATTTCGTGCAATCGCTGTATGGATGCGCTCCTGGAAGCCAAACCGTTCGGCTGCTATTATAAACCGGAAGCCAAAGCCGATTGATCGTGCCTGGTTGGGCGAAGCTGGGCAAATCATGGCCAAATAGTTCCCATAATGATCAATCAGGTACCCCCCAAAAAGAATTAGGTAGACCCAATACCGATTTCTTATTGCCAAGTGACCTGCTCTCCAATAACATCCTTATATGGCTCGTCTATCGCGCTTCTTAGTCCTTGGCTATCCCCACAATATGGTGCAGCGTCGCGTTCACTCGATGGACGCGCGATCTGAGTACGGGGCGACCTAGAAGGCAGTGGAAGCTACCCCTAAGAAACGGCATCTTATTCCTCGGACACCCCATGTCGTCTCGGACCGCCTTTGACGGGATTGAAGTTGCAAATGAAGATTTTTGCACGCATCGCAGTAATAGTGGCTGTGCTCATTATCGTAACGTTTGCAATTCTAATGATATGGGCAAACTACAGGGCCCAACCTCTCCCCGCTAACGCACGAGCCGATAAAATCCTGGTTTACAAGTCGCAACATCGCCTGATCTTGCTTCAACAAGGCAAGCCATTAAAGATTTACCATATAGCGTTGGGACCCAACCAGGTCGGGCATAAAGAGCGTGAAGGAGACGGTAGAACCCCCGAAGGCTTATACCGGATTGATTTTCACAAGCGCAACAGCACTTTCCACAGGGCTTTGCACATCTCGTATCCAAATGCGCGCGATATTCAGCGTGCCGGGGGCAGAGGTGTAGATCCAGGTGGCGCCATCATGATTCACGGCTTGGGAAAGCGCTTAGGTTGGTTCGATAATCTGCATTATTTGGTCGACTGGACAGCCGGTTGCATTGCGGTGACCAATTCCGAGATTGAAGAACTCTGGCGAGCCGTACCAGACGGCACCCCAGTCGAGATAAGACCATAGGTACCTGGCCGACGAACCAATCAGACAGGCTACCGCACAAATTCACAAGACAAAACGGCATTGTGTCTCCCGAAAACACCCTCGCCCTACCAACAGAATCAGAATTCTTTACCTCCAATTTAATATATGGCACATAATTCGGGGGCAGGCCACCGGCATGATGGAGCCTCATCCACCTTGAGACCCCGTTGAAGGCTGGAATCTCTATCGTTCATTTGACCGTTCTCTCAGATGAGCGACATTGTCAATCTCAGAAGTCAAAAAGCGAGAGCGTGGAAGGAGCCGTTTTGAATAAGAACGTCCTAATTCTGGTATTTGTGCTGGTCGCGATCGCGGCTGTGGGTGCCGGACTGTTTCTTAAGAAGGGGCGCAATGTTACGCCGCAATTTGCTGCCACCAAAGCCGAGAACACCGTCGAAAAGCCCGAGAGACTGGGCCCCATCGCAGTCATCCCCAAGGGGACCACCCATTCGTACTGGAACTCGGTTCTCGCGGGTGCACAAAAGGCCTCCAAAGAGCACAATGTGGAGATCTTCTGGGCAGGTCCGGACCGCGAGGGTGATCGTGAAAAACAGATCCAAATCGTGGAGGACTTCATCGTGAAGAAGGTGGCCGGCATCGTGCTGGCGCCCACTGACGCGGAGGCGCTCGTCCCCGTGGTCGAACGTGCGGCGGCAGCCAGGATACCGGTCGTCATCATCGACTCGGACATCGACACCGGCAAGCGAGTCTCCTTCGTGGCTACAGACAACTACGCCGGCGGCGTCCTCGCTGCGAAGCACATGGCGAAGCTCCTCGGCGGCAAGGGCAAGGTGGCCGTCATCAAGTATATGGCCGGCTCCGCGTCCACCACGGCTCGCGAAAACGGTTTCATCGAAACACTGAAGAAGGAGTTTCCTGAGATCAAGGTGGTTGAAGACCGCTACGGTATGGATACGGTAGAGACCGCGCTCTCCGCGGCCGAAGACGTGCTAACCCGCCACAAAGAGCTCGATGGCATCTTCGCCTGCAACGAGTCCACTTCCCTCGGCGCCCTGCGAGCGCTGGAGAGCCAGGGACGGGCCGGCGCCGTGAAAATGATCGGCTTCGATTCGGCTGACGCCCTGCTAAAAGGTCTCAAGGACGGTCGCATCGACGCGCTTGTGGTCCAAAATCCTCAGGCTATGGGATACATAGGCGTATGTAGCGTCATCGCAGCGATCAAGGGCGAAAGCGTCAAGGCGAGAATCGACACCGGGGTGCAGCTCGTCACCAAGGATCGCTTGAACTCTCCCAAGATTCGCGCGCTCATCGGAAACCAGGGTTGATGCCGCCGCACCCGCGAGTCGAGTCTTCGCATTTCGTCCTCGAAATGAGGAGGATCAGTAAAAGTTTCGGCCCCATCAAGGCTCTCGAAGATGTCACGCTACGCGTCCTGAAGGGGACAGTTCACGCCCTAGTGGGCGAAAACGGCGCGGGCAAATCCACTTTGATGAAGATCCTCTCTGGAGTTCATCAGCCTGACACCGGTATCATTGTGCGAGCGGGCAAGACCTGCGTGTGGAAGAATCCTACCGACTCCCTCAAGGCAGGGGTCGCTATGATCTACCAAGAACTCAGTCTCGCCCCGGATCTCACTATCGCGGAGAACGTGTGGCTCGGGATCGAGCCTCGCGGCCGCCTGTCCGGCACGTACAGCAAAAATCGAATGCTCGCAGACACCCGTGCTCTGGGCGAAAGACACGGCTTCGATGTGGATCCCAATCAAAAAGTGGAGAACCTTCCAGCGAGCACGTGCCAGATTGTCGAAGTGCTGAAGGCCCTTGCGCGTAACGCCGAGATTCTGGTGATGGACGAACCGACTTCCTCGTGTGGAGAGCACGAAGTGGCCGTGTTGCTCGAAATGGTCAAAAAACTGAGCCGGGCAGGGACCACAATCATTTACATCTCCCATCGGCTCGAAGAGGTTATAGAGATCGCGGAGTACATCACTGTTCTCCGCGACGGACGGGCAGTGCATACCGGCCCCATGAGGAGCCTGGAAATCTCCGATATCGTTAGACAGATGGTCGGCCGCGACCTGGACGAGTACTTCCCCAAAAGGGAGGTGGAAATTGGGTCCACGGCTCTGAGCGTGTCGGGGCTCTCGTCCCAAGGCGTCGAAAACATCAGTTTCGATCTGCACTGGGGAGAGATCGTCGGCATCGCCGGGCTGGTGGGCGCAGGTCGCACCGAGCTTGCCCGCGTCCTGTGCGGTCTCGCTCCTTCAATCCGTGGGATCGTGGAACTCGAGGGAAAAGGAGTGAAAATCGCAACACCAGCCGATGCACTCTCCCTCGGAATCATGTACATCACGGAAGATCGAAAGCGCACGGGGCTATGCCTCGATCTCCCGGCCGCGTGGAACATGACTCTACCGTGCCTCGCGCAACTAGGCATGAAACATATCCTGCGCCTCAGCCGCGAAAACGAGATCGCCGAAGAAACGGCTAAAACGCTCTCGCTCAAGTGGCCCGGGCCGGGAGCGCCGGCAAGCGCTCTGTCGGGAGGCAATCAACAAAAGCTGCTGCTCGGTCGTGCGCTAATCGCTCGTTCGCGACTGTGGGTGCTGGATGAGCCCACTCGTGGCATTGACATTGCCGCCAAGGTCGACATCTACGAGCTGGTCGGATGGATGGCCGCCGAGGGAAAGGCCGTTCTAATCATCTCTTCGGAGCTGCCCGAGCTCTTCGGAATCACCGACCGAATTATGGTGATGCGCCGCGGTCGCCTCGTCGCGGACCTCGTCACCTCAGAAACCACCCAGGAGGCCGTGATGCAACTCATGGTGGGGCAGGCATCTGAAACTGTCTCAAAATCGAGGCCTGAGTGAAATTCGTGGCTCAATGCCCCCTTTTCCTGGCAATGAAGAAACTGTCTCAAAAGTCGATTTTGGGCTCGCGATTCTCAACCGATTCTACTAATGAGATGTGAAAAGAGAATCGGAGAGGGAAAGGATTATGCCGCAAATCAGAGCCGACTACAAGCAGGTGTTTCTGCTTCCGCCCGCTATAGATGACTGGATAGGGCCTGATCATCCAGCGCGCTTCATAGGAGACTTTGTGGATTCCTTGGATTTGGAGGTGCTGGGTTTTCGAGTTCCGAATGGCGAAACGGGCCGTCCTCCCTATAGTACCGATCTTTTGTTGAAGGCATGGCTCTACGGCTATTTCAGCAGAATCAGGTCATCGCGCAAGCTTGAGAAGGCATGCATGGAGAACATGGGATTGATTTGGCTGACGGGTATGAATGCAGCGGATCATAATACCCTGTGGCGATTCTGGAGGGACAACAAGAAGGTTTTCAAGGGAATATTCAAACAATCGGTTCAAGTGGCAGTCAAAGCCGAGTTGATAGGTATGGCGGTTCATGCATTGGATGGAACCAAGATCCCTGTCGGATCATCTCGGGAGAAGTTCAAGAACCAAGATCAGTTGGAGCGGATGCTTGAGAATTTGGACAAGTGCGTTGCCGACGTCATGACGGAGACAGAGAGGTGCGAGCAAGAGGAGGGTGGCGAATGGCGTCTTCCCGAAGCCCTGCAGGACGAGTTGAAACGCAAGGAGCGGATACAGAAGGCCTTGCAGGAATTGGATAAGACTGACAAGAAGGTCGTCCATCCCTGCGAGCCGGATGCCCGGTACATGAAGAACCGGCGGTCTACTGAGCCCTCTTACAATGCTCAAGCGGTGGCAGACCAACAAAGCGGCATGATTGTGGCTGAGGAAGTGGTCGACGAAGGCAATGACAATGGGCAGCTTGTTCCCATGCTGGATCGAGTTCAGGAAAATTTGGGCGCAACCGCAGAGGAAACCGTGGCGGACGCAGGATACTTCGCATCGGCTCAAATCGCGTTGGCCGAAGAGAAGGAGTACGAGGTCTTGGTCGCCAAGTCGTCGGGAGAGTCCGCTGCGGAAAAAGGCGCTCAATGGGACCCTTATCACGCTTCCCAGTTCGTCTACGACCAAGAGCGAGACGTCTGTATTTGTCCGCAAGGCGCATCGCTGAACTTTCTTCAGAAGAAAGTCACAGGAAAAAACGGAAACGAGATCCGGCGGTATCGATGCCGGGACTACTTGACGTGTCCTGAACGGTGGAAGTGCAGCAAGAGCAAGAATGGCCGTCTCATAGACATTAACATCTATCGTGACGCAGTTGAGCGCCACCGCAAGAAACGGGAGGTCCCGGAAAGCAAGACGCTACTCCGAGCCCGCAAGGTGATCATTGAGCCGGTCTTTGCATGGATAAAGAGCCACTTGGACTTTAGACGGTGGACCGTGTCCGGATTATCCAATGCGAGGGCTCAATGGTCTTTGATGTGCGCCACCTTGAATCTCAAGAAGCTCTACAGCCATTGGCTGACGGGGCGTCTGGTGCTAACCGCGGCCTAAGACATCAGGACGGAGAGTGACTCATGGCTGCCTGAGGCATACTCATAGCCGGCCCCGGCTCGTCGGAGACAAGGGAGGCCAAGGTGCGAGATTAACCGCACCCTACCACCCCGAGAGTCGTCATCGTGCCACTACAACCGTTTTGAGACACTCTCTAAATCGCCGGGCTATTATCAGGATGTCCCTCCGGGACAAAGAGGACTTGAAGCTTATTTCAACGCCTGTGGGGGTTAGAGGGGATTTCATTTCAACTTTGAACGCGAATTCATATGAAAACGCCCCTGTTACACACCGGCAATTCCGCATGCCGCGCGGGACAGCCCTACTGACGTTTGCATGTTTCGTGTCTCTCTATAGCTATGGGAGTTGGTATCAACGATAACTAACTAATATTGAGGTATTTTATGTGCCGTTTCCAGTGCCTTGCCGGCACATGATATAGTTATTTTTTGTGACGAGGCCCCTAGAGTCCTCGACCATTTAGGGGTGACTCTATGTGCGGGCCGCATTTGCATAGATATATCCGGGGGTAATGATGAAAAGGCTGTTTCTGCTCGTGTGGCTTCTGGCTGCTATGATTCTGCTTCCCATAACAGTATCGTCTGATGGCGACATGGTCTATTGCTGCCTGCGACCTTGTACTTGAGCAAGGTCTCATGCTGCGCCGACTTGCGTGAAGCGTACTAGGGCCGAGTGCGAGCGTCTGCGTGGCGAGGTGGTCGTGGACTGCCTTCTCTGTGATTGAGAAAATTTTGCTCATTCATTCGGCCGCGTTATTCGGACGCGGGTCGTTTATTTGTAACTCTTCACCCTGCAATCAAGATTCACTGACACGTGAGACGCTGGATGCGCGGAGAACGTAGAGAAAAAAGAATACGAAATTAAACGCCACCTGAGCGACTCATGTCTAAATGAGGCCGAAATTGCCATGAGTGTCGCAGGATCAGGGCTTGCAATGCTCCAACGGATAGACACCGAGGAAAAAAGAATTCTCTGCCGTCTCCGCGGTTAACTATTACGTTCATTTATGAGCATCCAGTGGTCGCACCGCAATTCAGACATTCATAGCAAGAACCTTGTCGCACCATTATGGCGCCACAGTCATAACAGGCAGGCGCGTCCGATTGCGGATTGAAGGTATGACCCTCTGTCTGAGTAGGACGTGGAGCCGTTTCGGCCTCATTACTCGCGGACGAGGATTGAGCTATCTCCTCCGTTCCCTTACCGGCAGGCAGAAGTCCGGCAGCCTTTTGCTGTTCTTCGTCCAGGAAGCGCAGCCCAAGGTACCGGAATATATAATCAGTTAGGGACTTAGCTATAGGAATATCAGGATTGGTCGTAAAACCCGACGGTTCGAAGCGCACGTGGCTAAATTTATTCACTAGCGCCTCTAGTGGAACGCCGTATTGAAGAGCGATGGAAGTTAGGGTCGCTATGGTGTCCATCAGACCCGAAATAGTGCTGCCTTCCTTGGACATCCGTATGAAGATCTCTCCAACACTGCCATCATCGTAGAAGCCTGTATGAATGTATCCTTTCTGTCCCGCTATCTGGAACTTGTGTCGCACGGTCTTACAGTCAATCGGCAGTCGGCGCCTGACAGGGAGTGGTGGTTTGGCCTGTTCCCTGGACGATACCCCCACAGGTTGAACAGCTTTGCACCCATCGCGATAAACGGAGATCGCTTTGAGACCCAAACGCCAAGCTAGCCGAAAAATCTCCTCGATTCGTTCTACGCTGGTGTCGTTGGGGACATTGACAGTCTTGGAGATGGCTCCTGAAATGAAGGGCTGCACCGCTGCCATCATTTTGAGATGTCCTTCAATGGGGACAGACCGCGTTCCTCTGGCGGGCCGGAAAGCACAGTCAAACACGGGCAGATGTTCAGGTGAAACCTCTCGAATCCCCTCGATAGTCCCGGTTTCTTCGATTTTTGAAACGATGTCCTTGACAACCGCGGCGGAATATCCAAGTCGTTCCAAGGCGCGGGCCACGGTTCTGTTCACGATTTCAAGATGTCCTCCGCCCGAAAGATGCTTATACTTGACCAGGGCGATCTCCGGTTCCACTCCGGTGGTGTCGCAGTCCATCATAAACGCCACTGTTCCCGTGGGAGCTACAACCGTGGCCTGACAGTTGGCGAACCCGTATTGTTCGCCTGTTGCTAAGGCGAGATCCCATACTTTCCCCGCCTGAGCCACCAATGTGTCGGGAGCGCCTGCGGGAGCAAGCCGATGCGCGTGCTCCCGGTGGTTCTTGACAACTCGGAGCATTGCATCCCGGTTCTTTTGAAATTCACTGAAAGGGCCCCTGACCGAGGCAATCCGGGCAGATTGAACATAAGCCTCCCCGGTCATGATAGCCGTTATCGTAGATGCCCATGTACCGCCCTCATCGGAGTCGTAGGGAAGACCGAGCGCCATGATAAGTGCACCCAGATCGGCATATCCCAGCCCCAGCGCCCTCAAGTTTCGTGAATTCTTCGCAATTGCAGGCGTCGGATATCCTGCTTTATCCACAATGATGTCCTGGGCCGTTATCATGATGTCTACCGTGTGACGAAAGGCGTCTGCCTGAAAAAGGTCCCCTTGATCCAAAAAGGCCGTAAGTTTGAGCGAGGCCAAGTTGCAGGCGGAATCGTCCACGTGCATGTATTCGGAACAGGGATTGGAGGCCCTGATGGGCGCGGTTTCCGGACATGTGTGCCAGCGGTTAATGATCGTGTCGAATTGAATTCCCGGATCCCCGCACGCGTGAGCCGCCTTGGCGATTTCTTCCAGGATGTCACGTGCGCGATGCGTGTCTGCGACCTCTCCGGAAACTACGAACCTTGTCTTCCATTCCCTGTCGGCCTCAACGGCCTCCATGAATTCGTCAGTCACCCTGACCGAATGATTGGAATTCTGAAAAGCCACGGTGGAATAAGCCTCACCCTCGAGCGAACCCTTGTAACCCGCATTGACCAGCACATGAACCTTTTTCTCTTCGTCCGCTTTGGAACGTACGAATTCGAGTATGTCGGGATGATCGACATTCAACACCACCATTTTGGCTGCGCGGCGGGTTTTGCCCCCAGATTTGATCACGCCTGCCGACGCTGTCCGCGGCCTTCATGAAAGAAATAGGACCTGACGCGGTGCCGCCTCCGGTGAGAGGCTCTCTCGCGGACCTTAATCCGGACACGTTGACTCCCGAGCCGGAGCCGCCTTTAAAGATGATTCCTTCCTGAGTGTACCAGTGGAGTATGGACTCCATAGTGTCGTCCACACTTACGATAAAGCAGGCAGAACATTGGGGTACGGGCTCCACCCCCACATTGAACCAGACCGGGCTGTTAAAAGAGGCTTTCTGATGGAGCATTAGGTGCATCAATTCATCCCGGAACACTTTTTCGTCTTCTTCAGCGGCAAAGTATCCCTGTTCTCCTCCCCACGCGGCTATAGTATCAACTACCCTGGAAAGAAGATGTCTGACACTTGTCTCTCTGTCGGGCTTTCCGGGATGGCCTCTGAAATACCTGGAAACCACTACATTGAGAGCCATATCCGACCAGAAGTCCGGCGCCTCAATGCCGTGCTGCTCGAAGATGACCTCCCCGCTCTGATTGCGGATTACTGCCGAACGTTTCTTCCATTGCACCATTTCCAGTGGATCTTTGTCCTGGATGGAGAAAAATCGCCGAAACCTCAAACCTTCCCCGACAATTTCCACGGTAGATGTAAGGGGTCCGACGAAACGTTCCCTGATAGGCTTAACCCGATTGGACATTCTCCTGCTCCTAATTCCCACTTTCACATAAATTAAATCAGTTAGTTAATCAATCAAGAGATTCTCCCGCCCGTATTTCCGAGTTTGCCTCAAGAAGGTGCTGCAGCATGTCCGCCGGATCGAGAAAAGGCCACAACTTGCGCCGACTGTCTAGTCAGCCTTCGCAAATTGATCTGCCGGCATCTCGGACACACGCTGAAGTGCAGCACGGAAGTGTAGCCGCAGATCAAACATTCATATATTCTGCCAGGATTGTCGATCTCTGCCAATGGAATGTGAAACGCCGGCCGGCCGGCTCGCATTTGGCTCCGCCGGCGCAACTGATCCTTGTCCAGGAATCCGCCGTAAAACAGTTTGCAGTAGATCTTTTCTAGCTGTTTCCAACCCAACCCGTATTTTTCCAGCAATTCTTCATCGGTAAGGTCTGACAAAATATCGCCAAGGATTTCCGATACTTTAAGCAGCTTGGTAACCTTGGTAACTTTGACCACTTTCTTTCTCATTCGTAACCCTCTTTTATTAATCAAATACTTTAATTATAATGCAAAACATGTTCATTTTTCAACATTTAAAAATATAGCGGCCCTTCCATGGCCAAAAGGTAACAAAGGCGATGCATAACTCCAATAATACTGGTATGATTTATTTGGAAAATCGGGGCGAATGGAGGCCTATTAGGTCTCTTCAGGGCCGCGACCGGATCTTTTTGGACGTCATGGAGATGAACCTTGGCTCGGGAAGGTGATTATCCGTTAGTCTCGACGGCTTTTCGGGCGGTGCTTCTGCTGGTCTTGTTGACCTGGCTTTGGGGATGCGCTGCGGTGTTCCCCGAAAGGAAGACCACCTCAGATGGTCCCAAAATCCTGGAAGAGGACACGACGAACGATGGTGCGTCTAAGAAGAAGGCAACAGAGGGGGAGACTCCCGGGGTGAGCAAGCCATCCCAGTCGGAAGAAGAAGCGCCCTACGCGGTCCCGCCGGAACATCGTGAACCGCGACGTTATATATGGAGGGATCGAAAAGGAGCCATCAAGGGATGGGAATCATCCCCGGAAGGGACCGACAGGAAGGAACCCTAATCTCCTTCGAGGCTTTCTTGGCGCGGCCTCATTCATGAACATCTGAATTGAATCGTGTCAAGATTTGCGCTTAGTACCTCCTTTTGGCAAATACGGTTACGTTAAGAACTCGGTCCGAAAGAAGATTTCTTCGTCCCGCGAGAAAGCAATCTCCACGGTGAAAATACGCGATCTAATTTATGAAACAGAGCAGTCAGCACCGAGGCGCGGCATGCTGTGCCACCACCTGGGCGCATCCGTGTCCGTACCGAAGTTCGAGGCGCAATAAGCCGAAGATCATATATTGAAAACTCAGACGTCGGATAGTACAAGGGAGATCCATCCGGAATTGCACGGACGACGATTGTGCTTGTGGATGGAAACGGAGAATTTGTAGGGAATGTCCACTATATTGTTCAATGGCCAGTTTCTGCTGATATCGGCAACTAATCTTTGCTTGTTTCTCGTTGTGGCGACATGGAGCTTTTTGCCTGTGGTCATTGTGGGGATGGGGGGCAACAGCGCTGACGCCGGCCTCGTAATTGGCTCGATCGGGGTTACTTCGTTAGGATCTTTGCCTTTGCTGGCACCCTTGATTGATCGCTATGGACGGAAGTCCTTCATCGTTGGCGGAATCCTTCTGATGGGTATTACCAACGCCGGGTTCCTTCTCTTTAAGAGTTATTCTCCCCTGATGTTAATTGTGCGCGTAATCCAGGGAATTGCCTTCGCAGCATGCTTCAATGGTTGTGCCACCGCTGTCGTGGACTTGATTCCACCCGAGCACCGTGCTCAGGGGATAGGATTCTTCGGAGTCTCCGGCTCCCTGGCTGTTGCGATTGGGCCGTACATAGGAGAGGTCTTTCTCACAAGATGGGGAAATACCGCGTACTTTCTCCTACTGGTAGGCTTTGGTTTGATCGGATTCTTGATGGCGCTCATGATCACGGAGTCGGATCGCAACATTGACCATGCGCGCCTGCAAGGGTTCTTCCCGACTGCCTTTCACGACGGTCACCTACCCATGATGGTCTTGGCGGCGATTTTTGGTTCCGGATTCGCAGCCATGAACACGTTTATTCCTCTTTTCGCAAAGAGCCTGGGCCTCAAGGCCGGCCTGTTCTTTATTTGTTACGGATGCAGTCTTCTCATCGTCAGGATGGCGCTGGGGCAACTTGCCGATAGCATCAATAGAGACAAACTTATTCTTGCCTGTTTGATGGGGTTCGGAGTAATGCTGGTCTCCACGTCCCGTATGGATTCCATGATTCAGATGGTTCTTCTCGGGGGCCTATTCGGTGTTTTACAGGGTCTCTCTTATCCGGCTATGATGGCGAGAATGGTAGACCGAGCCGATGCCCATAATCTAGGGGTTGTAGTGGCGCTATTCACAGGTTCTTTCGGTGTAGGACTAAACATCTCGGTGCTGGGTTGGGGTGTCCTTGCGCACGCCAAGGGCCTTTCATCTATGTTTCTCATTGGAGGGCTCGTAATGTTTGCTTGCGCGGTGGTAGCTGTTTGGCCACTTGTGGCAGGCAAGGAGACCTCGTTGACAAAGCCGATTGTTGAGGAAAGCAAGAACGAGGATAGAGCACTTAGATAATCCCTTTCCATTTTACTGCGGCGCCCGGCCGGACATAGTTGCTTCGACTGGAGCAACGCCTTTGAATCCTTCAGGAGGAAACAATGAGACGGCAAATTGAAGCAGCACTGGAGAAGATTCGGCCCTCGCTCCAACAGGATGGCGGGGATATCGAACTTGTCGGCGTATCGGAAGACGGGGTCGTCACCGTCAGACTGACCGGAGCCTGCGGTGGCTGTCCGATGTCGCAGATGACGCTTCAGCATGGGGTGGAACGGCTGCTCAGACGGCACGTTCCTGCAGTAAAGCGAGTGGAATCTGCTTGAGCTTCACCGAGCGTTTTTCACCGGACATAACCGATACCTTTCACTCTCACGATATTTCCGTCGACCTCTGCATTCACACCCAGCATCTTTTGCACCAGCCAGAGGTTGGCTGTCACATGCTCAGTTACCCGTGGGATGGTATATTCGCTCACGCCATCTGCCAGCGCCGCAAACAGGATCAACTGATCGGCCAGATAGCGGTCGGTGGCTGCTCCGGAATCGAGGTCCTCGAGGAGGGATCGGGCGACAAAATCCGCAATGGCTTCAGATTTTCGGCCAAGTTTGCCGGCCTGATCCGCACCCAACAGACAGCCGGTGTCTGTCTCCGCCCAGACAATGAGCGCAGCCCCTCTTTGAGCAGCGGCCGAATCTTCCATCACCTGTATATCCTCATCGTAGCCCCTTTCCTTCAGGATAGCCGCGCATCGGTCAGCCATTCTGTGGCTAACATGCTGCTCTCTCAGATGAGATGAAAGCGCAATTCCTCGGATTATGCGTACGGCCCCTTGTTCGGCCATGCGCAAAGGCTTGAGGGGCGAGCGAATAGGACTTACCACCACTCTCAGCGTGCCGCCTCCTTTTGGAACGTATCCGGGCCTCAGCATGTCCGGCGTTACATCCGCGCCCATGCGTTGAAGAAGCGGCAACAGGACCTTTTGCATGTGGAAAAAGCTGGGAGCAAAATCCTGAAAGAGACCGCCCGTGATGGTGAGTCGCGATGTTTGATGAGCAAACAGACAAGATGGGATCAAAGTGAAACCGGCCATGGTAGCGGAACCGGCCGTTCCTATGTCAAAATCGAAATCTCCACCCTCTATCGTTTCTCCCGGCCGATAGACAATCTCCTGAGAACCGACTTCAGCGCCTTCCACTTCCCCTCCTGAGATGGCGCAGCACGACGTCAAGGCAATCAGGTGCTGGGCCCGCAGCCCGGGCTTGGGGCGTTTAGCGCGAATGCGCGTCATGTGCAGGGGTTCCCCTGTCAGAGTGGCCAAAGCTACGGCATACCTCAGGAGAGTTCCACTTCCAGAAAGAATTGAGCCGTCGATCTCACGCATGAGCCTGACTCCCGGAGCCACCGCTGATTACCAATTGGTTTAATGTAATTCGGAACGTGCAAACCGACAATGAAAAGATGTATGGGCTCGGAACAAGCATTTGCTATAGTGCATGGTATCATTGAAGGTGAAAGGAGGAATCAATGCCCTACGTCAACATCAGGATTACAAAGGACACGACCACCCCGGAACAGAAGGTCGAACTCATTCGAGGCGTTACACAACTTTTGGTCGATGTGCTCGGTAAGGACCCGCAAACTACCTTTGTTGTGATTGATGAAGTAGATACGGATAATTGGGGCGTTGCAGGTCAGAGCGTCACAGAAAGGCGCCGGGCTTCACGCAAGTAGCTGCAAAGATATTCCCCGACTGAGGAGAGCCACGATGGATAAGATTTCGCAACGCGCCGGAGAGGTTTTTGAATCCGGATACTATTGTGCTGAAAGTGTTCTACTTGCTGTAGCGGAAAGCCGAGGGATCGAATCAGAATTGATTCCCAGGATCGCGACGGGATTCTGCGGCGGTATGTCAAGAACCTGTGGCACGTGCGGAGCCGTAAGTGGAGGCGTCATGGCGATTGGTTTGTGCCTGGGGAGGACTGCTCCAGGCGAGTCCGTTGCGCCTGCGTACAGCGCTGTCGGAAAGTTCTCGGAGAAGTTCAAAGCGCGGTTTGGCTCAATCAATTGCAAGGACCTGACCGGATGCGATCTCAGGTACAGAAGCAGGGCAAAACTACTTCAAGTCCTACAACATCAGGAAGCAATGCAAGGGCTACACGGAGGAGGCCGCGCGAATCGCTATGTTGCTGATCGAGGAGAAACTTGGCAATCCGGGCACGTGACCAGATTTCAGAAAAATTCACGGTAGTTCCCGGCAAATCTCATAGATAGAGATTTGCCGGAAACGGCGTCAGTCCATCCGGCCCAATGCTACACGCTCGGATGGGAAATTGTGTGGGACTCTTGGCTCACCTGTCTTCCCGGCATGCCTGGCGTGACCTCAAGAGCCTCCAAAATCTCTCGCATGTGATCGATATGCGAACCAAGATGCTCTTCACCGATTGTGCGTGCCCACACTGCAAGGGTGGGATACTCACCTATCGGGGTTTCCTTTAGCAATGGAACATGAGCCTTCCGGTTGAGTTCTTCTTCTGACAAACCTTCCACGAATTCTGCAATGCGGCCGTATTCCTCTCCAAACTCTGCGAGAAGTTCAGCAAAAGACATGCGGGCTCGATTCTCGGAAAAGAAAGGATCCTCGGTCTCGATGTCAAGCCGAGGAATATCTTTTTCCACGAACACGGAAAAAGTCGGCATCATTCCCGCACCCTCGGGACCGCACAGATGTGAGACGACCTGTTTAGGTGACCAGCGGTCGGAAGGTGCACGAGAAGCTGTTTCCTCGTCGATTCCCTCGCATACTTCTTTGAACGCAGCCACGTTTTGGTGGATGAGTTCAGACAATTGGACGCCTTCGTTTGTTGGCATTGCACTTATCTCCTTTCGAGTTACCGCGAAATCAGTCTTGATACATCAAATTTAGTACCGTGCCGTTGCCGAGGTAATAGGCGGAGTGCTTATTAAACGAACCGACACCGTTTTGGATCTAGTCCGGAAAGCTTTCCCTTTGCCTTTAAGAGTGAAAAGGAGCAATTTCTCCGAGTCACGATCACAAATCGCCCGATAGCCTTCACAATCCGCGACCACACTTGAGAATCTATGCACCGGCCTAGAATTTGTGCGACTTGATGGCGAACAGAAAGGATACTATACTGCGTGACAGTCTTATTTGGTTTTCCGCTTGGAACTGTCGGGCATTGTGGGACAGCTTGCTCATGATTAGTCCCTAATTCTCGGTCCTGGTTTGCAATGAAGGATGGTAGTGGATTCATAGGCATTTTCGACTCCGGCGTCGGTGGACTCAGTGTGTGGCGTGAAATAGCTCTCCAACTGCCATACGAATCTACCCTTTATCTGGCCGATCAGGCTCACGTGCCGTACGGTTCCCGTTCCTTGACAGAGGTTCGCGAATTTGCGGAAGGGATAACACGGTTTTTGATGGCCCAAGGCGCCAAGATCGTAGTCATTGCCAGCAATACGAGTTCGGCCGCCGCGCTGTATCATCTACGTAATCTGTTTCCAGACGTCCCTTTTGTGGGCATGGAACCGGCTCTCAAACCTGCCATTGAGCGAACTCGAACCGGTGTCGTGGGTGTCATTGCCACCACGGCCACTTTTCAAGGGGAGCCCTTTGCCAACCTGATCAGGCGATACACAAATGGTGTGTCCGTAGTCTCCCAAGCCTGCCCGGGTCTCGTAGACGCGGTCGAGACGGGCGCGTTGGACAGCCCCGAAACTACTGCTCTGCTGGAGAGATACCTCTCACCAATGATTGAAGCCGACGTGGACCAATTGGTGCTCGGTTGCACTCACTATCCTTTCCTCCGACCAATTATTGAAAAATGGATGGGCCCAGGCACGGAAGTGATAGATCCTGCTCCTTCTGTTGCTCGCCGGGTTGCGCATATACTTGCAAAAGCCAACCGGAAAGCGACGTCTGATTCGGCCTCGAGCCGAAACCGGAACTTTGAGGGGCGTCACATTTTTTATACCAGCGGGGATACGGCTGCCTTCA
The DNA here is from genome assembly GCA_963789265.1 of uncultured delta proteobacterium. Classification (GTDB taxonomy): domain Bacteria; phylum Desulfobacterota; class Desulfomonilia; order Desulfomonilales; family Desulfomonilaceae; genus CAWBBA01. Next base: position 140,243 of record CAWBKB010000005.1, read on the forward strand.
CAAGGATGATCGAGCGGCTGGTGTTTCCAGTTGCAGGCAGTTACCCGGATGTGCGCGCAGTTGCTTGGCAAGCAGGCTTAAAGCGCATTTTCTAAGTACGGTGCGCATTGCACGGTAGATCCGGCCTCCGCGCCGGTCTCTCGGAAATCGCCGGCACGGAGGCCGGATCTACTTAGAGCGATTGCCAAGAATATCCACCTGTAACGATACGAGGATGTATTAGGGGCTACCTGACACCGAACAAACCGGGGAAGCACACGGCTGCCAGATGCAAGAATCCTGCTGCGTACAGCGACGCGATAAGGTCATCCCCGAGAATGCCCCAGCCATAGGGAAGGTGTTCCATTTTGGAGGCCGGCCAAGGTTTAATAATGTCAAAAACCCTCGTAACTACGAACGCCCAGATGATAGTCACAGCAAGACTCGGAACTCTGAAGAGCAATACAGTTACGAAGAAGCCTGCAAGCTCATCCAGAACAAAATATCTGGGGTCCTTTCTATTCCAGTAGTGTTCGGCCCACTTCCCGAGAAGCACTGCCATAATACAGGTCACGACGAGAGCCGCTGCAATTAAAGGCGTTTCCAGTTGCTCGCGCCCGAATAGTTTAATAATGACAAAGACAATCACTGCGGCTAGGCTGGCCACCGTCCCTGGAGCTACCGGCGAATAACCGAGCCACAATGATGTGCAAAGGGCCTCACGAATGCGATCTTGCCATGTTGCCATAAGTTAACCGGGGAGGATTAATGTGCTATAAAACCATTCTGGAAAACGGACGGGACGGGTCACGTACCCATTCACTTCCGCAAGGAATCTTCTGTGCTTTGTCATTGCGAGAAGCGAAGCGACGAAGCAATCTAAACTGCCTCTCAAAGTAAAGATTGCTTCGCTTCTCGCAATGACAGTCGTTCAGGCTCGTACGTGAATGCTTGCCGAATTTCGTCAGAGAAACCTCGGCTGCTTTGACTGAAATTCTTATACAAAAAATTTGGGAACGTCTACCTAATTAAGTTTTACTGAGTATGGGAGGATACCCTGGAGTCTACGAACAAGAAGCTGATTCTCGCAAGACATGGTGAGACGATTTTCAATCGTGACGGATTTATCATGGGCCGAAGCGATTCTGCGCTCACGCCCCGAGGTCTCAAAGCAGCTAAGCAGGTGGCCGGGATTGTTCAATGCCAGGGAATCCGCACGGTTTTTTCCAGCTCTTTGGGAAGAGCTCGTTTGAGCGCGCAGATATACACGGAGGGGATGGGGCTTCCCATACATGTGCGAGATGCTATGGCGGAACTTTGCTGCGGTGATTGGGAGGGAAAGCGGCGCAGCGAGGTCCTGAAGGAGGAGCACCTTATCCGGAATACCTGGCAGGACAAACCTCCCGGTGGAGAGAGCTATTCGGATGCCGAAACGCGGGTTTCGCAGTTCATCCGGGAAATAACGTCGGAATGGGTTCAGTATCCCGTTCTCGTGGTAGCCCACGCGAGCGTGAATCGAGTATTCCTAAAGCTGTGGTCGGGCCTGGACGCGCAGTGCGCCATCATAATCAACTGCCCGCACGATACGGTTTATATTATTGAAGAACGGCGGAGAATTGTCGCTCGGTCCGTCAGCGGCTCTCAGACCGAGGGCTTTCTATTCCACCTGGAGAGAGTCCCGAGTAACCAAGACCGGCATTGCGGGTAACTCCCTTACCGTGAGGGGGGCAAAGGGGACCCGCTGAACGATCCGCTTCGACATCTCGGCCTTTATGATGATGTTCCACCCAAAACGGTTGTACGGGAAGATCCTGCCAAGCTTCTTGTCTATCCAGCTCAAAGCGTCCAGCCTCAGAAACATTTTTTTTGAAGACGGCAATGGAGGAAGCTTGTACGGGACGATGTAGATTGATCTCCACGATACCACCCGAAAGCCCGCGGCCTCCAACTTCCTACGCAAACTCATCGGGGTGTAAAAACGCAAGTGAGTTTCATCCCACCCAAACCATTCTTTATTTCCCCGAATTACACGATGATATGTGCCTTGAAGCAGATAATTGAGCGACAGGGAATTCTGAGTGCTCAAAACTATTCGCCCGCCCGGAACGAGAGAGGCCGCAGCAGCTCCAAGTAGGCCCTGATCGTCCCGGACATGTTCGATCACATCTTTCATGAGGACGACGTCGAAACGGCGACGGGAAGAAAATGACGGGAAGTCCTCGCTTCGAATGAAAGTGCACAAATGGTGGACTCTTTCCTCTCGAGCAAAATGTATGGCGGTAGAAAGCGCAGCAGGCTCTGCATCTACCCCAACGATGTCCGACGCGCCTTCAAGTGCAGCGTGTACGGTAAACATCCCCGCGCCGCAGCCATAGTCGAGAAACCGTTTTCCCTTCAAATCTCCGAGCAGTTCCAGGATGAAAGCGTTCTTGGCTCGACTGTAAGCCTTGTCCTGTTGATCCAGATATGCTGCAAGAGCCTTTTTAGGATCGTGGGATCTCAGCCAGTGGCCGTCCGGGTATGTGTTTCTTTGGGGGTCCATCTAAAACTTCACGAGTTCCCGATATAAGCTCTCCCAGGCATCTCTCTCTCGCGCCGGCGAGAACTCTTCCATTTTATGCCTCGCTGCTTCGCCGAGGGATTCGGCGAGCCCGGGAGTTGTCATAATTTCCGTAAGAGCGCAGGCCAGAGCGTCGGAATCACCCCACGGAACCAAAAGACCGGTGATACGATCTTCTGCAAGTGTCTCAACCGCGCCTGTGCGTGTCGCGATGGAGGGCACTCCAGATGCCATTGCTTCCATTAGTATATTAGGACATCCTTCGGACACAGACGAGAGGACAAACACATCGAGGCTCCGAAGCCACTCCGGCACTCGTTCGTGCGGAATAGCTTTTGTAAAACTTAAGATATCCTCTATTCCGGTCCTGTGAACCATTTGATGGAAAACTTCCTGCTCCGATTCCCTCAATTCCCCAAGAAGTTCCAAGACTAGTGGCCGCTGCTGTTTGAGCCGTGCCGCGGCCTTGAACATATACGGCAATCCCTTAGCATACTTAAATATTCCTGCACACCCTATTCGAAAGCATTCGTTATCGCTTTTCGGGCGTGACCAAACTTTCTCAGGGAGGTCCACAGAATTATAAATAATCCGGGACTTGTGTTCGATGGGAGTAAGAGCATGGGCCATTTCCACCAGGTCCCGGCTGAGCGCGACCACTCTATCCGCGTTTTCCAGGCCGCTTCGGCACGCGCTCACCTTTTCCGGGCTGAAGATATACTTCTTCACGTCATTGCCTACAACCGTGAGCACCGACGGTATGCCCGCTCGACGTGCCAGCAGTCCGGTTACGTACCCAGCCGGCCATAAGAAAAAGGAATGAAAAAAATCAAACGCCTCCTGCCGATGGAGTATCTCCAGCGACTGATACATCATCTGCAACGTGAGAGTGTGCGGACAATCCCACAAACTTCGCCCCGAATCAATAATCCTTTCCCTCCCTAACGCCAATCTGTGGAGTGTGATTCCGTCTAATTGGCGGGTCTGCCGGTTCTCGTCCAAGAGTACAAAATCCTGCTCCGCTATTTCAAGCTGGGCAACGTGGACTTCAAGGCCCATGTTTGCGGCGTGTCGGGCCACTCTCTCGACGGTTCTGGCCAGTCCGCCCCATTGGGCGGGTGGAAATTCAGGGGTCGTTATACAAAATTTTGCTCGTTTCTCTCGGATCTTGTTCATCTAGACGGCTTCTGTTTTCGCTTTCCAGTACTCTGATGAGTTGCATACTCTGAGAAATATTTCTATCATCCGGGTGAAAGAACGGGAAGAATTACTTCATACAATACCTTAGACATGGCGACTCTTCGCCGGGTTTCCGCGTCTTCAAAGCACGGGTCAGTATGCGCATCGGAATCGTCTTCCATAAGAATCCCTTTGCCCCGCCCACAGGCATTGATCTCGTCCGTCTACGTGCCATTTCCCTCGGGCTTATACGCAAGGGCGTAAGCACTGAAATTGTAGCACCGATTGACTGCGAAGGCATGCTGGAAGGAATCGTACCTGTAAGACGCGTTGACGCCCTTGAAGAGGCCGGCCGTTACGATCTCGTCAAGACCTGTTATCATGATTCGATCTTGCTGATCGAGCCCTACCGGGGCCCTGTTGTTTCGCGCATCGTCAGGGTAGTGGACAAGGAACTGCCGGAAAGAGACGCGCCTTTTCGTGAGAAGCTCCTTCGCTGCCAGGCCCTCATCCGAGATCGGGCTTCCGCGGTGGTCTTGAACAACGTGGAAAATCAGGAGCGCTGGAAGAGTTTCTATGGTGAAGACTTGCCGATTGCTCTGATTCCCACAGGTTGCCTCGCGCATATTTCGCTGCCGGGCCCGAATCCATACACCCCGGGCGAGCGCACTTTGCTGTTCCTGGGAAGTCTCGCGGCTCCCCGTATGGTTCGGATGCTAAATCAGGCGGCCCGTTTGTTGCGCGATAGAGTCCGCGTTCACCTTGTGGGAATAAACAAGGCATGCATGTACGGAGGCGCTGAAAAGAATTGCACGCTTGATCCGCTAGTAGTCGATCACGGCGAGCTACCTGAAAAACGGGTCTGGGACTATATCCGTTATGCTAACGTCGGGCTGGCGTTGGCCGCGGGGCCGCACGCGTTCGACAACGACGTATCCAAGATTCTGAACTATTTGCGAGGCGGACTACCCGCGGTGTCCGAGGAACCTGTGCTCACCAACGAACTTATTCGGCAGACAGGATATGGAAGGACTTTCGCGTTTGAAGATGTCGAAGATCTGGTGTCCAAGACTCTGGAGTTGATCGAGAACCCGCTCACCGAAAAGAGAGATGAGGTCATGAGGTTCATGGCCGCGGAACATTCGTGGGACAAGAGGGTTGATACCTATGTGGATCTGTTCCGCAAGGTCCTGACCAATAATGCCCCGGCATTGTGCGAATACGAAGACCTTGAGACGAATCCATATTCCAAGGGGTAGGACGGCGAGTCTTCTTTATTAAGGCAGGTTTCTCCCAACCTGCTCCTAGCAACTCTAACGTTTGCCGGAATCCTCATTTCACCGGCGGTGAAATGAGGATTCCGGCAAGGGCTAGAAGTTCTTGGAGAGGGGTTCGGGGAGGACCTTCTTTCAAGAAGGTCCTCCCCGATTCTTCCTCCTTTGAAGATCAACCGGTAGGACAGCATGAAAGTAGTTCTTGTACGCCCGCCATTTTACTCGCTCTTCGGTATGACCATACCAAAGATGAAGACCTATCCTTTGAATCTCCTCTACCTGGCCACTTTTGTCAGAGATCGAGGCGGATACGACGCGGCGGTCGTGGACGGAGAAAACGTGTCGGTGCCGCCCGTGGAAGCGATCCGGGAGTCGATGCAAGACCCTGCGGTTGTCATGCACCAGGGGATTCCCCGCATGGTCAAGATGCTGGAAGACCCTCAGCACGCGATCTGGGAGGAGATGGAAAGAAGAATCCTTGCAGAAAATCCCGACCTGGTGGGCATCACGTGCAACTCGGGGAATATGGATACGGCCCGCATTCTGACAGGGCGGTTGAAACGCGGAGGCGTGCCTGTGATTCTCGGAGGAAGCCATCCCACGGTTCTACCCGAACAGAGCCTCAACTATACGGGCGCCGATATGGCGGCAATCGGGGAAGGTGAACTGACCTTTGTGAAAGTTATGGACGCGCTGAGTGCGAAAGGGTCTCCGGCGGACATCCCTTCGCTCGCGTGGCGCAAAATCGGCCGAATCACCGTGAATCCACGAGCTGAGCTCATCCCGGAGATCGACGATATACCAATCCCGGACCGCGCGTTCATCAACCGATCCGAATATTTTGGCGAAGTTATTCTCACCGGCCGCGGCTGCCCGTTCAACTGTGCTTACTGTGCGTCACAAAACATCTGGGGCCGCAAAGTTCGATTGCGATCGGTCGGCTCTATTATCCAAGAGCTTGAAATTCTGAGGCGTTCTGCCGAATCAGAAAATGATCCCAAGGTAAACCAACATGACGGGCAATTCTCCGATCCCATCCCCGGCCGATGGGTAGTCAAAGTGGTGGATGACACCTTCACAGTGAACCGCAAACGTACGCTGGAGCTGCTTGATGAAATCATCGCGGCCGGTCTGAATTGTTTCGAGTTTACCGGCGGGGTTCGGGCCGACACTCTGGATGAGGTTCTAGTCACGAAGATGAGTGAGGCAAATTTCAAGCGGGTCACCTTGGGCGTGGAAAGCGGCAGCCCGCGCATTTTGAAGATGATTCGCAAGGGTGAAACAAGCGAAGACGTGAAAAGGGCGATCAGATTGCTTCGCGAGGCCGGGATACGCTCGCACGCGTTTTTCATGATCGGCCTGCCCGATGAAACACCGGAAGACGTAGAGCTTTCCAAGAAGCTGATCCTGGACGTTCAGCCCGATCACGTGGAGATCAACATGGTCACACCGTACCCGGGTACGGACATCTTCGCCAAGCTCATTCCGGAAGATCCTGCAAAGATCGACCGCTGGTACAGGTGGTTCCACCAGGGCATGGCCACCCATTCGGATCGCTTAGGCTATGATTTGGACCGCGCGTACGAGAATTTTCTTGCGTTTGCGAGGGAGTACCATGCGGGAAGAGGGGAAAGGTGATAGGAAGTGAGGTCACAAGTGACGTGATCCATATCTTAAAACTGCATGAACCCAAGAAACTTGAGACGCGAACCCATGACATGTTATGGGATCCTCAGGATGTGAACTCCTGCCTCTTCCAATGTTCAGGAGTTTTGTGAAGAAGGTAACGGGCGGCCTTGGCCAATTTGTGCAGAGTGCTTTTTTTCTGATATTTGAAAAAGAAAGATGAAATAAAGGCTGCCCAATAGACTCCGAAGAAAGAAGGTGTCACATGGACCGTGTGGAATACGAGAAATTGATTATTCAAGATCTAATCAATCTCAACAGGAACCGAGAACTCCAACTGAATCCTTGGTACCAACGACGATCTGTTTGGACTCCGCCACAGAAAGCATACCTAATCAACACACTCTTTGAGCAGAAACCAATCCCTTCACTATACATTCGTCACTCACTCGACATTGATGCCGAGAAAAGCATAAGAGAAGTCGTGGATGGTCAACAACGTATCAGAGCAGTGCTAGAATATGTCGAAGGCGCTTTTGCTGCAACCCATCCCGCATATCCCAGGAAAATAAAGTACTCCCAACTCAAGCGAGCTGAAGCGGAGCATTTCAAATTAACAAGTATTTCTGTAGGTTATCTGCTAGGAGCTACTGACGAGGATGTTATAGAAATATTTGGGAGATTAAACTCAGTCGCCAAGACCCTCAATGCTCAGGAAAAGCGCAACGCACGTTTCAGCGGGGAGTACAAACAGTTCTGCCTCCGCCAAGCCGCACAACGGCTACCAATGTGGCGCAACCTGAACATTTTTACCGCTACCGAGATTGCGCGCATGAGTGAAGTCCAGTTCGTATCAGATTTGGCCCTGAACTTTATTAGCGGTCTTTCGGACTACAGTTCCGGCAACCTAGACAAAATCTATAAAGATTATGATGAAGAGTTCCCTCAGCAAGAAGAGCTGGAACGGAGATTCGAGGAAACATTCTCTCAAATTGCAGCGATGAAACCAGAGGCAATCCGTGACACCGCGTTTCAGCGACAACCGCTCTTCTTCTCGCTTTGTGTCGTACTGGATGGAGCCCCACAAGAATTTCCCACGGCCAGAATTGAGTCAGCTTTACATGCAATAGATGAGATCTTGAATTCTGATCTCTCTCTTTCGGAACGCAAAAAAGAGGATGCAGACTTCTATGCGGCCTGTACCGCTAGCACTCAACGCATCAAGCAGCGGCGAACAAGGGACGCGTTCATCAAGAAACACCTTGGCATTTGAGTGTAAGCGATGCCTAGCGTCTCGCCAGACTACCTTCTTCACCAGTCGCAAACATCCCGACTATTGCTTATGGCTGGCAAACTCATAGGTTTACCTCCTGTTTATCAGAAACTTGTAGCAGAGGTAATAATTTTGCGCTTGTTTTCACTGTTTGAGAACCTAGTTTCCTCTGTCCCTGCAAAGCTTGTATCAGGGGCCACGTTTATGGATGGCACAGTACCAAGACTGTTAACCACTGTACGCTCTTCGCAAAGGGCTCAAGGCCTTTTCCATACCTATGGCCGTATAAAACCAAAGTATCAACTCCATTGGTCAAAGGCGTCAGAAATCAAAGAAAATGTGAGACATGTTATGGATGCAGGGGATAATTATGTCTCCGTCATTGATACAAACGGCTCATTCATTGACGAAGTGAGGCGGGTAAGAAACCGAATCGCGCACAACAATTCACAGTCACGTGATAAGTACAGAGAAGTCGTCAGGCGATATTACGGTGCATACGTGAACCGCGTAACGCCCGGCACCCTGCGACTGTCCTCAAGAATTATTCCGTGCTTGTTGGAACAGTACATAAGAAAGGCACGGGTACTCGCCAAGGATCTTGTAAAGGCATAGGACGGTACCAAGGGGAAGACCAGACGTGCGTACTCGGCATTGCGGCCCGGAAGCTCTTGATCCGGGTGATTTTCTCGCCGATGATGCCGGGGCGTGCACCGGGCCTGATAGCATGGCCGAATGAGTAAACGAGGAATACTGAAGGCGGTGGAACGCAGAGGATGAGAACAGCCGAATCAATACTTCCTATCGCCCAGACTCCGATGAGTGGGAAGAAGACTTCAAGACAAGGAGGCGTCCATCATGAAGTGCCACGTATGCGGATCGCAATTGAAGCCCACGATCACAGATCTACCTTTCAAGGTCAGTGAAACAACCATTGTGATCCTGAAGGGCTTGCCGGTATTGGAATGCGACAATTGCACCGAGTACTTGCTGGAAGATCTAGTAATGAGCCGCGTGGAAGAGATACTCGAAAGGGTGGATGAAGCAGCGGAATTGGAAGTAATCCACTACGCGGCATAAACCACCATTGGTAGGGCGGCCCCCGGCCGCCGTTGAGTTTGTGCCTCGCCGGAAACGGTCGCTTACCTGGCTCAGGGGTATGCCGTGAGAAAGAAGCGTCATACAAAGCTGGTCCACGAGCGGGAATATGTGGCTGAAGTCGATATTGAGTTGATCTACACGGATGAGGGTTGGTCGCCCTATTTGTCGCTGGAAGATGCGCAAAAGTTGGATGAGGTGCGGGACGAATTACGAAAAGGAGATCTGAAGACAGCCGCAAAGCATGCGCGAGTCTATGCTTTAATCCCTATCGCACAGTGAAGCCCGTACGGTCCCGCGGCCAACTCCAATTCAGCAATGGACTCCAGGAGTCTTCGTGCATTTTTTGGGCTCCTGAGAAGGTAAGCAGTCTCTTCAAGAGCCTCGTAGTCTTCAAGTGACATCATCACGACGGAGCGATGATTCTTTCGGGTGATGATGACCGGGGAGTGGTCATCACAAACCTTGTCCATGGTCTTGGCAAGATTATCACGAGCTTGCGAGTAAGTTACCGCGTTCATTTCCGATCCTCTCCAAAATCGTAATCATGTACAGTGTATTGTGCAAGGCGATTTCGCTCATGACAAATTCCGATTAGTTGCCTATGGGGATATGTTGCGATTAGAGATCAGACATCAACTGAAGCAGGGGGACGCTGATGTCCATCAATAACCTTGTACTCCATCCAGTCAATCCAGAAAGCAGCGTCGCGCCAGGCCCGAAGCTTGTCACCCTTTTCACCGATATTGGTCTCATCGGGCGGCCGTTAGAAAAACCCGGTGAAACAAGTTTCCGGCCTGGTCCGCGCTTCTACCGGTTGGTAATCTTTCACCGATCGCATAGGACCATAACACTTATGCGCAGACCCGAAGCTGTCGTACCTGCCGCAATAGGCGATTCTCGATTGCAATGCACCGTGGCAATGCCCGAGCCCGGTCAGGATATTGCCTTTCTAAGCATGGGAAATGTGGAGTCCCCGTCCTGCAAGTCCTGCCATTACTTGCTCGAAAAATGGCCTGACATGGTTACAGCCTGGTATACGAACAAACATGACTACTTCTGGCACTGTCCCGAATGCGGCGCGCTGCAAAGACCCTGGGAGCTCGATTGGAGCCACACCAATGCGTTTGCCAATTACTCGGTTGAAATCACGGGTGTCCATTACGGCGAGGCAGTTCCTTCCCCAGAGCTTCTCGAAGCTCTGCACCAATGTGCAGGCACGCCGTGGAGCTATTTCTATTTCAACCTGTAAGGCTTATCCGTAGCAATAACTTGCGATTCGATTCACCGTCGCTCTGTCGGCTTTGAATGGATTTTTCACAGGCGCGGGGAGCTCCAATTGGTGAGTTTTGGCAAAAGGAGTGTCCTTGATCTTCAGGTTGTAGGCAATGATCATCAGGGTTTCGAGATTGACCGCGTCGAGAACATTGTAAGCGAGCAGCGTCTCCAGAGCCTTTTCATTGTTGTTCCCTTTGTAATCATCCCAAAGCACAACAGCAAAGTAACCGTTGACTCCGTCCAAGTCTTCTCTGTCCAATCCCAGCGCCTTTTCGCATCCTTTTAATCCGCCTCGGTAACCAAGGCTGTGCAGCACATATCTCAGGTCAATCTGCGCATGGTTCATCTTGATCCTGAAATAGCTTTCAATGAACGGGACGTCAAAGCAACGTCCATTGTATGTGACTACCACCTTGAATCTGGAAATATCTTCCACAAATTGTCCCAGATTTTGACCGTGCACGTACCAGCGAACAGAGTCCCCATCATAGAGCGCGATGGTGGTGATGTGGTTTCCGGAACCGGCAAAACCTGTGGTTTCAATGTCGAGGTAGGCCACTGAATCTCGAAACTCGGGGAAAAGCCGCCAGTGATGGTTAGATGGCAGGAAGTCCGCGAAGTAACGAGGGTCGTTTTCTTCCAGGTGTGCAACGGATTCGTCTATGCGGCTCTTCAGGAAATAGTGTCTGGCTGTGGAAGCTTCAGCTAACGAACGAGCCACAAGATCATCCCAGCAGAGGATGCCGCGAGACCAGAGTTCCTGTTCCGATTTGGAGCCTATGCCCGGTATATGGCAAAAGGTGTTTTTTAGCATTTGGTCTCCCTAAGCTTATCACTTGAATTCGCGTTCCAAGTATTCGTCTATCATATCGTACGCGGCCGGCGTCAGGGAACCATCCGGGGCTCGAAGGCCCTCTGACAAAGCCTTACTCAGAAGCTCTCCTATGGCCCATCCGGTTGCAAGCTTGTCATAACGCCATTGCCTGAGGTGGTGGCCGTATGCGGCTAGTAGGTAGTTTGCCACCGTTTCCGCTGCTTCAGGGCCCTTATTGCCTTTTGTTTCTATTTCCAGTTCATAGTGCAGGATTTCGCCTTGGGGAAAATAGTAAGTCACCAAATCCGCGTCCAGCTCGGCTTGCACGCAGTCATCCATACGGGAGATCACCGCGCTGGCGCATCTTACGGTATCGCGGCGTTGGATGGCAACGAGTCCCGCAGCCCTCATCGCCGTGAACGCATCTGACGAATCCGGCCCGGTAGATGAAAGATTCAACCGTACGTTATTACGAGATAGCTCTGCGGCAATTTCATCCAGAGCGGTTTTCGACCACAAAGCTTCTATCTCTCGTCTTTCACGACCGCCCCAATGGGTAGGTTGCGACGGTCCCTTAATAGCTATCCAGAGTTTCGTCCCTATCCGGCGCAATCGCAGGCCCCATTTGCTCTCCTTCAGAGCCCCTGTGAGTGTGTCAAAGTAATGGTCCTCAAGGGTCTGCGGCTCTGCGGGAAGGAGTTTGTACGCGCCAACCGCGGTCAGACATGTAATTTCCCGATAAACAACCTCGGGCGCGTCCGAAACGATTACGAGGGTGGCTTCACGCTCTACTGCAATTTGCGATCCGGCCTTCATGGTGGCAACTTTCTCTCGCTAACGGACACCTTTGTCAACGATTAGTCCTTCATGGCTGAAAAAATAGATTTGTTCTTGATATTCTACAAGCTTACCGATAAGATGTCCGCTAGACTATTTCATCAGCCGGAGAAATTGCCATGGCCAGATTTGAAGAGCTGATGACACCTTCCGAGCTTGTGGCCACAATCAGAGAAGGAGCCGTCAAAGACGAACTTGTCAAGAAGTATAAAGTTTCCGAACAAGCATTGGCAATGATGCTGCTGCCATTGTATCGCGGGGGCGAGTTCAGTAAAGAGGAATTCAACAATTTCTTCCGAGGAATTGCTCTCAAACATGATGCCGAGACTTCATCTACAGTTCTATCGGAAGACGGTTCCGCGGCGCAGATTCCGTACGAGCCTCCATCGGAAATAGTCAGGTCGCTTTCAAAGGAGGCTCGCCCTTCGGAGAGTGATGAGTTCACTGCCTCGGCACTGGAAACCCCTGACAGAAGCAGCAACGAGAGCGCCGCTCCGGAATCGGCCGAGAGTGAGGATCTTCTCCAGGTGATCCTGGCCAAAGTCACATCTATTGATACCAGGCTGGCGGAAATCGAAAAGAAACTCAACTCTTGGTAGCCTGTGTCTTCGGAAACGAATCGACGGGCCGCGTGCCTCAACATCGTGCCACGATTTTCTATCAGAGATATATTTTGAGACACTTTCCGGCCGCCAGCCCCCCAAATGCCGGCAGCAAGCGTCATTACCCATCGTATTTACTTGCATGAACGAGAAAGGGGTCAGTGGCAACAGGTTTCGCCCCAGTCACTTCGGTTGCATTGCCGCAAGATCGCCCTGGCCGTCGGCCTTTGCCGTGTCATCTTCCCCATAGACACGGGCGTAAGTTTCCTCTATCTTCCCTGTAACTTGTTCGCCGAAAGGAGCTAACCCGTGAGAGTTCGTGGGTCCGTGAAAACATCTGTCATACTTTCGACCTGTTTTCTCATGTTAATCACCATTTCTGCATTGTCTTTCGGAGCGGAAATCAAGTTCGGCAAGGTGAGTCTCGCCCAGGTTCGAAGGAACTCGGCCAAGGTCAAGGTAGCCCTGGAACAGCTCGGGAAAGCGCAGACCGCGGCAGTCATGAAAGTAAACTCCCTAAAAAAGGACCTAAAAAAGCTCCAGGAAAACCTGAAATCGGGGAAAGACTCACTGAGCCAAGAAGAAAAGACAAAGCTTAAAGCAGACTTGGAAGATAAGAAACAGAGCTTACAGGTAGAAGAAACAAGCGGCCAAGATCAAGTTGACTTTCCAACAGAAGTCGATCCAGAATGCAGTCAAAACGCAAATGGATCAGGCGATAGAAAAAATTGCAAAGCAAGAAGGCGTTTCGGCCATATTCTTGAGTGAAATGCTTCTGTACTCCCCAGGGATAGTCGATCTAACCGACAAAATCACCAAGACGTTGGATTCTATGCCGCCTCTCGAGACCGGAACAAAATAGGCGGCATGGACAGTAAATTCAGGACGTTGCCTTAGCCTCAGGTATTGGCGCTTCCGGCATTGATCTTACCTCCAGCTTTGGGACTGCGTAAGCATCTCCAATTTATGAGTGTTTCACATGGTCAAGATTTACGACATGGCCGTCATCGGCGGGGGGCCCGGTGGTTACGTAACGGCTTTACGGGCCCGGCAGTTGGGCCTCAGTGTTGTCCTTGCCGAAAAAGAGAAAATAGGCGGAGTTTGTCTCAATAGGGGGTGCATCCCTACGAAGACGCTATTGGCCGATGCAGACGGTCTCCACTGGGCCCGACGAGCGGCTAAAGAAGGAATCCTCGATCAACGGGTCAAGCCCAACTTCGCTGGTATGATGGAACGCAAGAACCGCGTGGTGGGCAAACTGGTCGCGAATCTCGAAGAGCTGCTTGAAGCTAAAGGTATTGAAGTAATCTGCAACAAAGCGAAAATTGCGGAACCCGGTGCCATAATCACCCAACCAGGGCAAATTCTGAGGTGTCGAAATATTGTCGTCGCAACCGGTTCCCGTTCGTGGGCTCCACCCATTCCAGGAATCGATCTCCCGGGAGTGTTGAGCACACGGCAGATCCTGGAACTGGAGGAGGTCCCGGAAAGGCTGGCAATCGTAGGCGGCGGCGTGATAGGGCAAGAATTTGCCGCGATATTCTCCGCTCTTGGCAGCAAGGTCACTGTTTTGGAAGTGTTGAACAGGATCCTTTGCGAAGTCGATACCGAAATTGCTCGTAGGTACGCTGGCCTTCTGCCGGGCTACGGCGTCCACACCGAGCTTTCAGCCTGCGTAAGGTCCATCGAAAAAGCAGGCGGTCTTCTCCGAGTGGTGTTCGAGAAAAAAGACAAAGAAAAGATATGTGAAGCTGACGCGGTACTGTTGGCCACAGGCCGGAAACCTTGTGTGGAAGATCTGGGACTATCAGACATCGGAGTAACTATCAAAAATGGAGCCATAGATGTCGACCGACGCTTGCGGACTTCTGTGGACGGCATCTATGCTATCGGAGACGTAACAGGTCGCAAGATGCTGGCTCATGTGGCTTCCTACCACGGAGAAATAACAGCCGAGATCATCGCTGGCCGCGAAAGAGATGTTGAAGATGATCTAGCACCGTCCTGTGTCTTTACGATCCCTCAAATCGCCTGGGTGGGTCTGACCGAGGATCAGGTGAAAGAGTTGGGCCGACCTTTCCGGACCAGCATGGTTTCGCTTGCATCCAGCGGAAAGGCTCAAGCGATGGGTGAAGCGAGGGGCTGGCTCAAGCTGATCGAGGATTCGACTACAGGCCGACTGATAGGCGCCCACTTCTTGGGACCGCAAGTATCAGAACTCATCGGCGGGGTAACCCTGGCGATCAGAAAAGGGCTGTCGGCAGCCGACATAATAGAGACTATTTATCCGCATCCCACACTCTCTGAATCCTTGAGAGAAGCTGCCCTGGGATTTTCTGACGGGCCTATTCACGCTGGAGCCAAAACGCGATCGTTTGGCGACTGAAGACAGAGACAGGGACAGACGCCCAAAACAGGTGAGCAATTGAAAATCCTCCGACTTCTTGACACCGGTAGACTCTCCGCGGCGGCCAATATGGCCCTGGACAAGATCATCGTCGAAGAGGTCGCTCATCTGAACAGCCCCCCAACTCTGCGTTTCTTGCAGTTCAAGCCTGCGGCCGCGCTTGTAGGCTATCATCAGGACGTTAATCTTGAGATCAGGCAAGACTATTGCCGCGACCACGCCATTGACATAAATCGAAGGCACACTGGAGGAGGCACCATACTATTCCAAGAATCGGCCCTCGGCTGGGAACTCTATGGCGTTCCGGGTGAGAAGCCTTTCAAGGGCGACTACACAGCATTACTCGTAAAAATTTGTACAATAGCAGCGTCGGCGATTTCTCGGTTCGGAATCCCGGCCCGTTTCAGGCCCCGGAACGATATCGAAGTGCACGGAAGAAAGATTTCCGGTACGGGCGGTATGACGGTTTCCGGAGGTTTTATGTTCCAGGGGACTCTCCTCGTGGAGAATCAGGTGGACCTATTTCTCAAGGCATTGCGAGTTCCGATTGAAAAATTGAAGAAGCGTGAGATCGAGTCTCTTATGGAACGAATATGCTTCCTGTCTGACTTGGTACAGCCTACCCCCCCCGGGAAGCGCATCAAAGAGATTATGGCAGCCGAATTTTCCGATAAGTTAGAGGCTAGCATAGTTCCCGGGATGTTGACCGAACGGGAGAACCGGCGCCTGCGAGAGGAAATAGCTTATTTCGAGAGTTCCGCGTGGATCATGTCCCGTTCACGCCCGCCACACGAGGGGGAGCCGCTCCGTTCAATATGTCAGACGGAAGCGGGAACCCTGAGAGTGCATTTATGGTTGGCTCCAGGAGGGAAGAGAGTACGGCAAGCTCTTATTTCGGGTGACTTCTTCGCCGTACCGAGTAGGGTTATCCACGATCTGGAAGCCGCACTTGTCGGGTCACCTGTGGAAGGCAGTGCGCTAAGGGATTGTGTGATTACCTTCTTTCGTCAAAACGCGGGCGAAATATCCGGGGTCCGCGCGGAAGTCGTTGCCGGTGCCGTGGCCTCGGCTGGGGACCGGCGTCTACTAATGAACGAAAACTTCTCGGGATCGGAAGTTAATGAGCTGTTTCTACTCAATATTGTTCCTCAGGAACTTCACAACCATAGGCCCAAATGGTTGCTCCTCCCGTACTGCTCCAAAGATCTGGCTTGCGTCTTCCGTCAGCTACCGGGGTGCGAAGAATGCGGCCGGTGCGAAATTGGAGAATGCTTTGGATTGGCGCGCTCTCTAAATGTCGAACCGATCACCATTCAGAGCTTCGAACACCTCATGCAAACTTTGCGTAACAAGTGCGCGGACAGAGACGGCGTTTACGTCGGCTCCTGCTGTGAGGCGTTTTATGCCAAACACCAGCGAGAGATGGAAGAAGTCAACGCACGCGGCATTTTGGTGAATCTGGATTCCACTACGTGCTACGATCTCGGTAAGGGAAGCAGCGCCTACCGAGGTCATTTCGATAACAAGACTTCACTCAATCTAGGGTTGATCTCAAAAACCCTCAGGCGGCTTTATGCTTGGCACGCTCCCGTGTGACATACTTGTTGTCGGAGCAGGCCCAGCGGGCTCTTCGGCTGCCGCAGCCGCGGCCCGGGCAGGTGCCGAAACGGTGATGATCGAGGCCAAAGTCAGGATAGGCGAACAACCTCATTGCGGCGAGTTCGTTCCTGAGCGCATGTTTGGCGAGATGACTCTCCCCGGAAGCGCTGTCATGCAGAGGGTTGACTACCTTGAGACTCGTGTCACGAGTCGAAGTAATGCTACAGAGACCGTCTTAAGCCGATCTCAAAAGGGCGCCGGCAAAACCCAATACAAGAAAAGCGAAATGCTCGCCCCAGGGTTCTTGATAGACCGTGTCAGGTTCGATCGCGATTTAGCCCGCGAAGCTGCCGCCCAAGGGGTTACGGTCTTTTGTGGTGCCAGGTTGCTTCATGGCCGAGACGGGTCTTGGATTATAGAGTACGGCCGACAAGAGAAAGTCTGCCGGCCCAAATTCACGATCGCGGCTGACGGGGCGTGTTCTACTGTTGCGGCTTCAATGCAAATGAGCTTGCCGGCAGTCTTGAAAGGCCTCCAAGCGGAAGTGCCTCTCGTTGAGCCTCTGAATAAGACCCTTGTTTTCCTGGATCAGGATTTCGTGGGTGGCTATGGGTGGGTGTTTCCCAAAGGTGACGTGGCAAATGTGGGAATAGGAACGGTTCCAGGAACACACGTTCGTCTGGGCAAGCTGCTGGAAGAGTTTTTGGACAGGTTGTACAGGGAAGGATTAATTAGACGCGGCGTATTGGCACGTTCCGGTGGCCTAATTCCCATATCGGGTATCAGAAATAGGATGGTTTCTGGAACGGTTATTTTCTGTGGTGACGCGGCAGGATTGACCCATCCGATCACAGGCGCCGGGATCCCGCAGGCTATATTCTCGGGAGCATTGGCAGGTCGTGCAGCCGCTGCTGCCTTGACAAGGGGCGATACGCTTTATCTCCGCGAATACGAAGCGGAAATCAGGAGCCGCTATCAAGGTGTTATCAACCACGCCCTAAGCAAGCGCACCAGTATGATGGATCGCTGGAACGATCGGGACTTTGAAACACTGTGTGAACATACATGGATCGGGTTCAAGGGCTATAGGAAAAGGATAAGGCATTGCGTTCCACAGCCCGTTGACGTCAAATAACAACCAAGATCCGCGCATGAAAGGTGCGGCTATGCAGAAGACATATGACGAGGAATTGGCAGCCATTCTTGACAATGCGTGGAATGAGTCCCGTTCCCGTCACGGCAACAATCTCACCGTGCATGTTCCGGGTATGTTCGTAGTTGACGGCAGACGGGGAAAGTACAGAGCCGTTTCCATAACCGGTGCTAAGTGCGATTTGAGCTGTGAGCACTGCAAGGGATCACTCATAAAGACAATGACTGCCGCGTCTAGTCCCGAGACATTGCTGCGCTTCGGAAGAGAGGCCGCGGAGCGTGGAGATCGTGGAATCCTGGTAACAGGCGGGTGTGATTCAAAGGGCAGACTGCCGTGGAAGAAATTTTTGGCAGCGATCGGTACGCTGAAAGCAGAAACCGACCTGACAATCAGCGTTCACACGGGTCAAGTCAACCGAGAAACCGCCTGCGCTCTGAAGGAGTCAGGGGTAGACCAGGCTTTGGTCGATATCATCGGGGATGACGAGACCGCCAGGAAAGTCTATCACCTTGCCGAAGGGGCCTCAACGATACGCCACACGATGGAAGCTCTGGCACTGGCCAAGCTCAACGTTGTCCCTCACATTCTGTTCGGTATCTACTACGGCAGAGAAAGGGGCGAGACCGCAGCGCTGGAGATGCTCGGGGATTTTCCCGTAAGCAAATATGTCGTCGTAGTGATCATGCCCGCCAAGGGCACGCCAATGGCTGATGTTCCACCGCCCCCGGCCCGAAGCGTCGCGACGTTTCTGGCTCGGGCTCGTCTTGAGTTTCCGGAGTTGGAAGCCTCTCTAGGATGCGCGCGCCCCAGGGGATATTATCGCCGCGAGCTGGATATCTTGGCTATACGAGCCGGCATAAATTCCCTGGCCCTTCCTTCGGAACCCGCTCTGGAAGAGGCCAGGAGAAGAGGGCTGAACATTATTTCCAGGGAGACTTGTTGCTCGCTTTCATAGCGCAATGCTAAATGAGCGTTGTTTTGGGTATCTGATCGACACGCGGATTCCCTATCCTCACTCTTTCAGGAGGCTGGTATCATGCCGTTGCCAAGTGCCGATTCGAGTGCAATCAAAGTAGTTGAGAGCCCTCAATACGTGAGGCTCTCCCTTGCTGCGGCAATGACCCTGGGGTTTGCACCCGGCTGGTTCTACAGAAATGCGAAGCTTGGCTGCATCAACCTACTGACGACGTATGGAGGAGGATGCAAGGCCAACTGCGCTTTCTGCGGTCTCGCCGGTGAGAACAAAGCGATTCCCGCCAAAAGCCGTTTCATCCGCGTTCCTTGGAAGACCTGGCCCACCCAAGACGTAATTGACGCGTGCAAACATGCACCGGCTTACGTGGGTAGAGTCTGCATATCTATGATCACCCATCCTCGCTGCAGAAACGATGTCCTGACCATTTGTCGCCGGATTTCAAATGAAACTGGAAAATTAGTGTCGATTCTGATCTCGCCCACACTAGTGGATCGCGATGACCTCAAAGCAATGAAAGATGCCGGCGCGGACCGGATCGGCGTGGCGGTGGACGCGGCCACGCCGTATCTCTTTAACCAACTTCGCGGCAAGCCGGTCGGCGGCCCGCATCGCTGGGAGAGGTATTGGGCGACTTACGAACAGAGCCTTGAAATTTTCGGTAAAGGCATGGCCGGAGTCCATCTGATCTGCGGTCTCGGGGAGACTGAACAGGAGTTGGTGGGTGCCATGTCCAGGGCGAAGGCCATGGGCGGCTTCACTCACCTGTTCTCTTTCTTTCCCGAGCGAGGTTCGGTTATGGAGAACCACCCTATTCCGCCGATCGGAACGTATCGCCGAATTCAATTAGCCCGCTGGTTGATCGACAACGGGCTGAATCGCTTTGACCTCATGGAATTCGATCATGCGGGAAGGATCGTGGAATTCGCGCTATCCGAGGGCGCATTGATCGAAGTAGTTCGCTCGGGCCTGCCTTTCGAGACCTCCGGATGCCCCGGTCGGGATGGCAGAGTAGCGTGCAATCGGCCGTACGGCAATGAGAAGCCAGGTCCGACCATAAGAAACTTCCCGTTTCCTCCGGATGAAGAAGACCTAAATAGGATAACGGAAGAGTTGAAGGAGCGGCCGTGAGTATTTGATAGATAATCTGTCAAGGCGGTTGCGTGGGGAGGGAGAATCCACCCTCCCCGGCAGTTGGGGGAAACTCAAATTTTGACGCGCTGTGAGGGTCAGTGCTCGAAAAGCTTGATGCTGATCCCGTTAGGATCGGTCAAGGACGCATAGGTAACGCCGTCTCTCTTGCCGTTGGTCTCCATAAAGGTCAGGCCTTTTGTCTTAAGGATTTGAACCGAGGCCGCCAAATCCTTTACTTTGAAGCTCATGCCGGAGACTCCTCCGGACACAGGGCCGGTTTCGGCAAACTTGTTGTGGCAAATTTCCAGCTTGTACGGCGTTCCTTCCTTTTCCATACAAACCACATCGAGGCCCTTGGAAAGACCTTCACTGGTACTGAAGCCCAGCTTCTTATAAAAGGTTATGGTCCTTTCGGGGTTTGAAGTGGGAATACCGATGGTAAGGGGGTAATCCTCGACCGCTGGCCGACTGAAAGCCGAGGACTCAGCCTCGGTGTTGTGAGCGATCAGCAGAGCGAAAACTACGAGAAACATTATCGAGCAAGTAAACCCGAGAAAAAGCCTTCTGGCATGGCCGGCGGGCAATTTCATGCTCGTCCAACCTCCTTCACCTCTCAAAAATACAACCAAAACGTTCCTTCCTTGCGAAAGGCACGCTAACTATACACAAATGTTGGAATAAAAGCAAGGCTCAAGGTGACTTTTCTTGAGGACCTTACAAAAAAAATAACGCAATTCCGCGCGAAGCAGACCTTTTGGGGGTGTTTCTTACCCTGCCTTCGATGCGAAACAAGTCTTCGTGGCGCAGCAATCGGATCTTTTTAGTTGCCACAATTGAAGCTTATCAGTCAAGCACAAAATAGAGGCCACCTACGTAAGGCCGATGAGAAGCCTTGTTTCGCAATATTGACTTTGCGGCACTTGACTCGCCGGCACTCCTTTGACTCCCCTCCCTTTGTCTCCTCATACCATGTCGTTATGTCATTCGGAATCGTCCCCAGACGTGCTTTGAGCCTGACTGTCGGAACCTGAGGTATCCCATTCGCCCGATACTTCCACATCGATTCCTTCTTGAGCCATTCGAGCCATCTCCCTGACGTTGATCGTCTGGGTGTCAGCGGCCGAGGGCGCGCATGAATTGCCGCAGGTCGATCTAATAACGGTTCCGCACCTCGGACATATTTCCAGACCGGATTTGATTCGCTCCGCAGATACCGATAGTCGGTTTCCACAGGTGCATTGCCATACATATTTTTCTCTATTCATGTTGCACCAGCAAAAAGCACCTGCATCAACATATCGGATTTTGTCGGCACAGGCAAAGAGTTATTCTCCCGCATGAGACAGTTTCTCTCGCAATGAGCCGCTGCAAAAGTTACATTCTTTTGATCTGCGGCCATTACGGCAAGACCTCTATCTGCAAGCTAACATCGGCATAAGTCGAAAGCCCTCAGTACCAAGAAGAGAAGGGGGAGAGTTTCGGCCTTTCCCCTGAGCGTAAATAAGCCAGGGCTGCTTTTACGCCCGCATCATTTCTTAATTGTTCGCCGTCCAAAAGGTCGATTCTTCCTTGAGTCGAACTATCATCCGAATCGGGGACCCGAATGTCTGGCTCAAGCCCTTTCCCGTCGATGTCGCGACCCACGGCGGTATAGTAGTGCGCAGTCGTCAGGCGTATGGCCATTCCCCGGCCGAGGGGAAAGACTGCTTGAACGGACGCCTTCCCAAAACTGCGGTCTCCTATCACTGAGACTTTCGGTAAACCCTGAAGTGCTCCTGCCAGGATCTCGGAAGCACTGGCGGTACCTCTATTTATAAGGATCGCGATAGGAAATTGCGGCATACGGCCACGGCCGTTTGCCTTGAAGTCACGGTTCAAGTTGCTCTGGCGCCCTTTGACGGAAGTCAAGATTCCGGAGGATTTGAAGAGATTGGCCACCTGAATCGACTCCCCGAAAAGCCCGCCCGGATTGTCACGAAGGTCAAGAATTAGCCCTGCCAATCCCCTGGGGCCGTGAGCTAACATACGGCCTAAAGCCTTTCGTACTTGTCCCGCAGTCCCTTTCTGAAAGTTGACGATTCTCAAATAGCCTATCCTGCGCGCAAGGAACAGTTCGCGTACAGGCGGGATCTCGATCATCCGTCGCCGAAGCTCTATCTGTCGAACACTGCCCGATTTTGTGTCCATCACCTTGACAGACATACTCGAACCTGCCGGGCCTCGGACTCTACGCAGAACTTGCAACAAAGATAAACCGTGAAGCGGTTGGCCGTCAATTTGCAATATTCTGTCGCCGGCCTTGATGCCCGCTTTGTAAGCAGGTGAGCCCGCAAACGGCGAAACTACAACATAGTCCCCTTCTTTCGAGCTCACGACCATACCAACTCCGCCAAACTTGCCTGTAGTCCCGATTTCAAGTTCCTTGAGCATCCCGGCATCCATCATACAGGAATTCGGATCCAGATCCCGTAACACCATGTCCAGAACCGTAAAAAGCAGCCGATTGACGTCCAGGTTGCAGCGCGCAGACATCCTATTGATATCGTTTACGAAGCACTCATCGATGTCTCCCGAGCATTTCCCGATGTCTTCGACACACTGGGGGAGCACGATCAGCACCAATTTGTTCATAATCATCCTGAGAAGGTCATTGGCCGATATCTTCTCAACGTAGTTTGCTACAATCAAGTGTATGCAATTCCTGAACAGTTCTAACCTGTTTCCCGCGCCGGCGAGCGAGCCGGCACCCCCGGGCCGAGCTATACCGAGATCCGGCAAGGCTTCATGCCTGGCTATCAGACCTGATTCAGCCGTAGCCGACCGCGGAGACAATGTCCCGGCTTGGACAAGAAGGAACGGCTCACACACGATTACTATGATGACAATCAGGTACTTGAGCAAATTGATTCCCTGGAGGACATACTTATTACGCCCGTTGCGAGTCTCTCCGCCCGGCGTAGGAGGGTCGTGTTTTTGGGCCGAGGGTTTGCCCTTGTCTGAAAACGTTAACTTAGACCCGGCATATCCGCACCCTATATTACATCATGACATGCCAAGCGCGCCGTATCAACCCCACAGCAAAATGAGGGCCTCTTGTCGAATGCCCACCGCTCTACCCGTTTGCCGCGGCGTGGTCTCTATAGCAACACTTAGTAGAATTTCATAATTACGGTGCCAATTGCACGGTAGCGCCGGCGTCTCTGCCGGCGTTTTGCGAAAACCGGCACGGAGGCCGGTCCTGGATTCCCGCGTGCGCGGGAATGACGGCTAAGGTACCAGAATACGAGACCGTATTTGCGAAAAGAAGTACTTAGGTCTTGACCTTGGACTGATAAGGCAACAAAATGGAAGGCTGTGATGAAAAGCTATTACCCTCCCCCTTGCTGTCGCTGCAAACCTTAGCCACACGGGACGAAAGGCCACTGCGATGCCTAAATTTGCCTCAGAATGCTCCGGAAAATCGAGTCAGCGTCTGAAAGAAAGTGAGATGAGTTACAAGGTCCTCTTCGAGGCCGCGCCTTTGGGAATTTTAATATATTCAAAGGACGGGCAAGTCCTTGGTGCAAATCGGTTCCTCCTTGATGTGCTCGGCTCCCCTTCTCTCGAAGATACCAAACGGATCAACCTCTTCACTTTCAAGAACCTCAAAATTTCGGGAATATCGGAGTTCCTCGCAGGCGCCCTGGAACGGACGGAGCCCGGGCAACTGGAAAGCCTTTATACATCAAAATGGGGAAAGACAGCTTACGTGGAGGTCATTGCGGTTCCTTTACTCGAAGACGGCTCCACTTGCGAGAAGGCTATAGCAATAGTGCAGGATGTTACGGCTCAGAAAAGAACTCAAGGTCATTTACTTAAGAGTGAGATAAGATTCCGGTTATTGGCCGACAAGATCCCCCTGGGAATAGCGATTGTCGACTACACAGACCACATTGAGTACATGAACCCCATGTTCACGAAGATATTCGGGTACCCCTCGAAGGAAACCCAAACTTTGCAGTTCTGTCTGGACAAGGCCATTCCGGATGTCGCGTCACGGAACGCCGTAGCCCGGCTTAGTCGATGTCAGAGAGATTTTGAAGCAGGGAACGCCGATCAAGACCCGATCGTTATATCGTGCAGTGATGGCTCATCAAAAAACATTCGTTTCAGAGCATTTTTTCTTGATGAGGAAAAACGGGTCATCATTTGCGAGGACAATTCCGAACTGGTCCACTCATTCGAACAGTGCCGCGCCTCGGAAGAAAAATATGCCGGGCTCCTGGAAAACCTATCCGACTTGGTTTACTGCTTGGACGTTCAAGGAACCTTGTTGAGTGTCAACAGGTCCGCTGCACAGCTCTTGGGTTATGAGCCCGGAGAACTCATCGGGCACAATATTGAAGAGATCATTCCGGAGCCCGTTCGAAAATACATTCCGGACAATTTGCAACGGGTTTTGGAAGAGGGCTTCGCGCAGGGTTTATCGCAGTACATGGCAAAGGACGGGTCCATATATTATCTCGAGTACCGCAGCACTCTAATCCAGCCTCGCGATCAGCCCAGCTATGTCGTAGGAGTCGCCCGCGACGTTACGGATCGTGTACTGACGAAGAAGGCCCTGAAGGAATCTGAGGCCAAGTTCAAACTCCTTATAGATAGCGCTCATGATGGGATCGTCTATGTTGACGCAAGCGGTACCATACAGTTCTGTAATCCGAGGATGAAAGCGATACTGAGGGATGCCGCGCCGGAAGGCAAAAATTTAAGGGAATATTATGACGAAGAAAATAGGAGAGTACTAGAAGATAATTTGGCAGCGAGGCCGAAAGGAGATAGCACCACCTACTCAATCGCTCTCTCAGACCTTGAAGGGAATCAGCACAGCTTGGTGATAAGCGGAACCCCTTATTTCGACAGCAGGGGCAATTACCTGGGAGCAGTCGGAGTGTACACGGATGTAAGTGAGCTTAAGAAGCTTGAAGCTCAACTCCAGCAGTCCCAAAAGATGGAGGCTATTGGGACGCTCGCCGGAGGAATAGCTCACGATTTCAATAACATACTTAGTGGGGTCCTCGGGTACTCTTCCCTTCTTAAAAAACATACCCTTCCCGATTCTCAACTAACCCACTACGTTGAAATGATAGAAAAGAGCGCAGAGAGAGGCGCAACGCTTGCAGGCCAGCTCCTTGCGTTTTCCCGAAAAGGCAAACGTTTTCTTCAGCCTGTCGACGTGCATCAACTGATTGACGACGTGACCGAAATCCTGAAGCGTACTCTTGACCGAAAAATTGCAGTGCAGTGCCTCAAAAATGCTTATGCAAGCACCGTGGACGGCGATCCCGGGCAGATCCAGCAGGTGCTGATGAACCTGTGCATCAACGCCAAGGATGCCATGCCTGAAGGCGGACGTTTAATTCTGACAACAAAAACAGTTGAGTTGGGCGAGACTTTTTGCCGAGGTCATGACGGCCTGGATCCAGGACTTTTTCTTGAGATTAACGTTGAGGACACAGGGGAGGGGATGAGCGAGCAAATCAAGAGCAGGCTTTTCGAGCCATTCTTTACCACCAAGGAAGAGGGCAAGGGCACCGGATTGGGGCTTGCAATGGTCTACGGGGCCGTCAAGGGACACGGTGGCATCGTCAAAGTTTATTCTGAAGTGGGACGTGGGTCGGTCTTTAAGGTGTTATTGCCCTTAAGAGGAGAGTGTTTCCCGATTAGGGCCGATTCCATCGAGAAAAGGACCACTCTGGGAACAGGCACAGTACTTGTCGTGGACGACGAGGACATCATCAGGAACCTTCTCGGTGAAATGCTGGAAGAGTTAGGATTTACGGTAATTTCAGCCCGTGACGGAGAAGAAGGCCTCGCAACATATCGTGAACGGTGGCAAGAGATTGATGTGGTCATTGTAGATATGATTATGCCCAAGCTGAGTGGCAGGGAATTATTTCTGGAAATGAAGAACATTAATCCGTCCGTGCGTGTGATACTGTCAACAGGCTTTACAAAGGAGGGCGCAGTTCAGGAGACACTTGACGAGGGGATCACGTGGTTTATTCAGAAGCCTTACCGACTCGAAGAACTGTCCGAGGCCATGTTTCAGGCACTTTCCAGTAAAGAAGATTAATTTCTTCGGCGAACAACGAACCGGCACTGACCTGGCACCATGACGGTGCCTAGGGCAGTGGCACCCAACATCCATCCATCATGAGGCCCTGGGTGCCACGGATCTGGGCTTTGGCAGATCCGTGCTGTATTTACCATTTGACAACCAAACCAGTATCACTTGCGCGAAAGCGAACCGTTATAAGACATTGGATCAGCGCCTTTTTCAATGCGAGCTACCAGAATGCGACGTGTTTGGCTGACGATCGGAGCCGCGTCACCCCTGCGGACGCCCGGAATCCAGAGTATGGTGTCATCTTTCAGGAGCAGGGGCATTCTTGCCCTGAGATGCCTGGGTATTTTCCGGTCTATCAGCACCTTTTTCAACTTTCGCGTTCCCTGCAGGCCCCACGGTTTGAAGCGGTCGCCCGGATTGGGGTGACGGATGGTAAGCGGAAAAGGGACCTCATCTGCATCGAACGCGGCCGATGCAATTCCATCAAATTCGCTTGGTCGCGCCGCCTCTCTTTCGAGAACTTGTAACCTCAAGGTGAGCCCGGACTCGGGCACTTGCACGATCCCGGGCTCCGCGACGACGATAGAAAACAGAGGTGTCAGGACAGCGTCTTCTCTCCTGAAAAGGACGAGTCTGTCGTACTCTCTGGCCGCCACCAGCCTACCGGCGAGATGTGCTTCGGCAGAGGGTACAGGTGAAAGGAGCAGCTTCCAAACCGTCTCGACATGAGACCGCGACCACCGCGTATCAGGACCCGAGACCCTGTAAAGAGCAAGAAGAATCACTCTGGAAACCAGCACTCTATGAGCTGAACTCAGACCCGGCACGCTCATTATAACTCTTGTCTCATTGGCCGAAACGCTTCGCGAGTAGAGCTCCTGCGCCAGGTCATTGAGAAACCCGTTTTCTTCCTTAAGAAGGTCGATGGTGCGTTGCAGAGGCTTGCTGAAATTTGGAAAACGCTCTTCAATTGTGGGGATGAGGCGGTTTCTTACGAAGTTTCGGTCAGAGGAGATTTCAAGGTTGGTCGAGTCAACCCTGTAGGGAATCCTCGCCTCCGCCAAGAAACGTAGGATGGCGGCCCGCGACGTCTCTATAAGAGGCCGCACCACTCGCCCGCGAGCCGGCATAATACCGGTGAGACCTTTGAGCGAAGACCCGCGAAAGATCCTTAGGAAAAAGGTCTCGCCTACGTCGTCCAAGTGATGGGCTGTGGCTATCACCTTAGCCCCGGAAGATGCCCTGATTTCCTCGAAGAATGCATATCGGGCATGCCGTCCGGCTTCCTCCACACTTATCCTTCGTTCGGCTGCAATGGCCCGGACATTGATTCTTCTTATCTCAGCCTCCATGCCTAGTCCTAGGCTCATTTCCTTTACAAATTCGGCATCTGCTGCGGATTCGGGCCGAAGTGCATGATCCAGATGCGCGGGCACTATCCAGAATCCCATATCGGGACGAAGCATGTTCAAGATATGCAGCAATGCCGTAGAGTCAGGGCCTCCAGAAACCGCTGCCACTACGCCATCACCGGCCTCGAACATCCCGTGAAGTGTGATTACCCTTCTTACCGATGGAAGTAGAGTCAATTCCGATCCGTGTCGCTCAGTTTGCAAGACGTTCCTCAGTACAGTAAATTCGACCCATCGGAGTGCAAGCCTTTTGCGATGCGTTAGCACAGAAAATCGTCTGACGCAGCTATCTCTTCTTGATCTCCAGAATAAAAGACTCTACCTTGAGAGGCGAGGGGATTCCAGCAAGTCAACCATAGCAACTAAAAGGATACTAAGAGAGATGCTCCCTCGAAAGATACTCCTTTGCACCGACTTCTCCGATAACTCCAAGCCTGCCCGAAAGTACGCAGTTGATTACGCCAAAGCGTTTAACGCCGAATTAATGATCTTCCACGTGATCAACTCGTCTCGAATAGGGTATCCGTCGCTTGAGGAGGGGATTCCTGTGGACATACGGTCGGCTTTGTCCGATATCCAGCAATCGGTGGAAAAGGCGCTGGATTTTGTGGCATCTGAATGCCGAAAAGAAGTGGGCCAAGTGCAAACTTCGGTTCGCATAGGGACCCCCGCCAGGGAAATAGTGCGATTCGCGGAAGAGGAGTCAGTCGATTTGATTGTAACAGGGACCCACGGCTGGACCGGATTCAAACATCTGATAATGGGAAGCACCGCGGAAAATGTCGTAAGGACTGCTCGCTGCCCCGTGCTTACCGTAAAGTCGCCTGGGGAATAGATCAGAGACCGCTGCTACTCTGTGGCTATGGGCGGCAAGCCGAAAATGCGTATGGCATTCATAGCCGTCGTCCGACAGATCTCGTCGAATGAGACCCCTCTCACTTCCGCTATCTTCCGGGCCGTATACACAATGTACGCAGGCTCATTATTCTTCCCGCGCAGAGGCTCCGGAGCAAGGAAAGGACAATCGGTTTCCAAAAGGAGCTTGTCCGGAGGCAGGGATGCAACGATGGATCGAAGCGTTTCGTTCTTCTTGTACGTCACTGTACCAGGTATCGAAACATGAAATCCGAGATCCAAGGCGCGCCTAGCGTCGGCTTCACTCCCGGAAAAACAATGGATTATGCCTCCGGCAGGGAAAGGTCCCGCCTGTTCCAGCATATCGAGCCCTTGCTCGTACGCGTTGCGCAGATGAATCACGACCGGTTTTCCCAGATTCTTACCTAGAGATAGCTGATCGGCAAATACGTCGATCTGGCGGTCTCGGGGAGAAAGATTTCGAAAAAAATCCAGTCCGATTTCACCGTATCCGACTACGCGCGAGTGGTGCGCCAGTGTCTCCATGCTCAGAAGAGCCTCTTCATCAACATCCTTGGCAGTGTGCGGATGGAAACCAACGCAAGCAAAAACAGTTTCAAAACGGTCAGCCAAAGCGACTGCGCTCTTCGCGTCATCAAGATCGATCCCCACTGTGACAACGTAGCCTACGCCCGCGGCGGATGCTCTTCGCACCACTGCGTCCACATCGGACACAAGCGGCTCCAGTTCCAGATGAGCATGGGAATCCACAAGGAAAGGACGGACCAGTTCTCGTTGCTTGACATGCTCATCCATGGGATCCCTCGAATGATTAGGAGAAATAAAAAGAAGTGCCCCAAGATATACCATCCCGGAGTTCGGCCGCAATATTACGGCAGGGAAGCGATCACGCGGAGGGGAAAGGAAAGCGTTCCACCATCGGATTGTCCTTGCTGAAGGTTTGGACCACCTCACGCACGTGCTGATACATTGTCACAAAATCCAGTGAATTTGCTTTGTTGGGATCGAGGGCATCGAAGATGATCTGTCGGAAAAGTTCGACTTCTTCCGATGCTGCCACCTGAGAGCCCCCGCCAGTCTTCGTTTCTCCTTGCACGATCGAACTCAATGGTTTGTCATTTTGAAGGGAGACAAACAGATCACTGAGAAAACTTTCCGACCCCGCTTCTTGTTGGTCCGTACTCCCCATCTCGACGATAGTCCTTGCCAGATGCGTGAAACAGAATGTGGTTTCAGACTGCGGCGCCATAACCACGAAAGGCAGCCGTTCTTGCAAAGCCGAAACCATGAGAGGCTCGTATGGCACATATCCGAGGCAAGTCGAGGCCACCCCCAATATCTTGCCGAGATCGTGCCCCAGTCGATTAGACATCGCTTCCGCGATCTCCGGTACAGGGACCTTGTTAAGGATCATGAAGATACGTTTTCCGAGTGCAATTCTGTGCAAAGTTGTTATGAATGCGGTGGCTTCGGCGCTTGCTACATCTTCGGGCGTGACCACTGCCAAAACATGAGCGGGGCCCGCCAGGTCTCCTGCAGGAGTGTCGATAAGAATAAAATGGTATTGGCTCAAGAATGGAGCCAGAGACAGCAAATGGGACATCTTATCTTTGCCGCTCCATCCAACGGGCTCCCCGAGAGCCACGAGGCTCACATTGTGCCCCCACGAAACAATGACTTCTTCGGCTGAACAATATCCCCATACAAGGTCGTTCAAAGTGTGCAGAGGTTGCAATCCGAGGGCTGTACCAACATTCGTGACTGAAGCGTTCATGTCCAGCAGCAAAACAGTGGCACCTATCTTCCCCAACGTAACAGCGGTGTTCAATGCCAGACAGGTTTTCCCGGGCGATTCTTTTCCACTGGTAAAGGCTAGGATTTCACACATGGTCAGAGACACTCCTACTTGCGGAACGGCATGCCAATAAATTCATTGTGATTAATATTAGCTTATATTATCATTATTTGCAATAATTAATTAATGTAAAACGTCGCTTAATACATATAAGCGTTTTAACCGTTCAGCGGAAAAGATTCTCGGATTCCATCAGCCATTGACAACACCTTAGTGCTCTGTTTCATAAATTCGGTCGCGGATTTTCACCGTGGAGCTTGCTTCGTCGTTTCACTTCTCGCAATGACACCATCCATGCCTGTCATTGCGAGCGAAGCGAAGCAATCGCAAGGGCTTACGAAACGACGAAGGGAAACTGTTTCGTCGCGTGGCTTCTGGTAATTCCATAAACATGGAGCGACAATACTACGTCTACATTCTCACCAATCGCAGTAACACGGTCCTGTACACCGGAGTGACCGGCGACCTCAAGAGACGCGTCTGGCAGCACCGAAAGAAGCTGGTGCCAGGCTTTACTCAGCGGTACAAAGTTTACAAACTAGTGTTTCACGAGATCACGTGTGATGTGCATGTGGCGATAGCCCGAGAAAAACAGACAAAGGCAGGTTCTCGCCAGAAGAAAATTGATCTTATCGAAGCCATGAATCCCGAATAGCAAGATCTATACGAATACTTGTGGGAAATCACCCGGAGCGAAACTGGAGATTGCTTCGTCGTTTCTCTCCTCGCAATGACACCTTCCATGCCTGTCATTGCGAGCAAAGCGAAGCAATCTCTTCCTTTAAACCCCGCTCAGATTGCCGGTGGGACGGGCATCCTGCCCGTCATCCACCATAGACAGGCTGGAAGCCTGTCCCACCATTCACTCCTCGCAATGACAGGGGTTCGACAATTCCCCCGCGCAAGTGCTGTTTTGCAAGTCCTGAATAAAGCTTGGTTATTCTAAAGCCTGCGGAGGCAGGGCTTAATGTAGGTACCCGTTGGGTTGACAGGAGCCGTCCTTGCACGCGACTGCCCTGATCAGTTCGGGTTCGATAACGCTCATCTGGGTCTGGTCGTCAACCTTGGCTTGAATGAACGAAACAAGATTCTCGAAGTCTTGTTTGGTAATCACTGGGAACTTGTCGGTCAGGTCGGAACCCGCGTAGTCCAGAGCGGTAAAATTCCCGGTATGCGGATCGACTTCTCCGGAGATCTGTATAACCTCGACATTGTCGTCGGAGGCATATCGGCCCACAATGGCCAGTCCTCGGGATCGAGAGAAGTACAGCATAGCGACTTTGTAAACGCCCGACGATTCAAACAACTCGAAGGGATTCATCTCTTATTTCCCACATCTAAGAAGGACGTTCAGGTGACGGCTCAAAACGTATTTGACTTAACATCAATCTAACAGCGGCAACTGGGAATGTCAAGGAAGCTATCGCCACCCTGGAGGGCGCGCGCAGGCGCGCCTACAGGGGCTTTTCCGAGTTCTTCTTCAATGGCGCGATGACCGCGTCACTAAATGCCTTTCGTTCCAGCCGCGCTGATAAGCTCCTGCACTCTTACTCAGACGAGAATGGGAAGCATTTTTGCAATGTTAGCGTCTTCAGGGGCAGTTATCCTATAACTTCGGTCTGTCATCTAAAAACTTGTTTGCAAGGCGGTTCTTCTCTTCCATTGTAAAGAATGTTACGCTATAACTACTTCTAGGGGATTGCTCGAACCGGAGGATCAGATGAAGCAGATCATTTTTGGGCGCTGGGGTCACGTCCTTAGGGATTATCGGCAAGAAGGCGAACCATCCGTAGATCTAACTGCCGGATTTCCGAGCGCAGGGGTATTCCCGGAGAACATCGTCGCTCTTATGAGCGGCAAAGGCTTCCTACAGTTTGAAGAAGATTTCAACTTCGTTCCCATGATAAGAGATTACATCAGTCAGATTCAGGCCAAGTACCGCTGCGGGAAGTGCATCACCGGTATCAAAGGTTCGAAGATGCTGCTGCTCACCCTTGACAAGATCATGCGGGGAGACGGTAGAGAATCCGATCTAGAAATTCTGTCCCGCATGGCGGACATCCTCAATGACGCTGCCAAATGCTCGGTCTGCCAGAGCGCCGGCGAGCTGCTGAGAGAGGGCCTTACTCATTTCCGAGAGGATTTTCTCAGGGCTGTTCGTGACGGCGTGCCCGGAGATTCGGTCAGTTATCGGGGAAGCATTTCTGCGCCCTGCATGAACACCTGCCCCTGCCATATCAATATACCGGGTTATGTGGAGATGCTCCTTGAACTCCGTTATGGGGAAGCCCTCAGGATAATAAGAGAAGAGATGCCTTTACCGGGCATAACCGGACGCATTTGTCCTGCCCCATGTGAAAAAGCTTGCAGTGTCGCAAATATGGGAGATGTCGCCATTCCCATCAAGACGCTAAAACGTGTTGCCGCCGATTACGAAATGTTCCACCACCTTGGGGCTCCAATCGAGAAAATTGATTTGCCCGGTCCGCCCGTAGCAGTGGTCGGTGCCGGCCCGGCAGGCATTTCCGCGGCGTATTATTTGAACCGCCTGGGACATCCCGTAACAGTATTGGAAGCCCTTCCGGTTACCGGCGGCATGATAGGCGTCGGGATACCACCGTACCGTCAACCGCGAGACGTGCTTCAGCGAGAAATCGACATAATAAGAGACCTCGGTGTCGAGATTAAGTTCGGGGCTCGACTGGGTAAGGATTTTACAATTCAAGATCTCTTTCATCAGGGATACAAGGCGGTCTTTCTCGGCGTCGGTTCTCATCGTTCCCTGCCACTTGGGCTCAAGGGAGAAAACGACGGGATCGGTGGTGTGTTTTCCGGCGGCATAGATTTCCTGAGAGATATTAATCTGGGCCGCGACGTAACTGTTGGCGAAAACGTCGCCATCGTGGGCGGAGGCAACACGGCAATTGATTGCGCGAGGACGTGCCTGAGAATGGGCGCTTCCCGGGTAGGCATTGTGTACCGGCGAACCGAAGCTGAAATGCCCGCGGATCCGGAGGAAGTGGAGGATGCACGGGAAGAAGGGATCAACTTTTATTTTCTTACCCAGCCCATCGACATCCTTTCCAATGATGGGAAAATGGCAGGGCTAAAATGCATCCGCATGCAACTGGGAGAACCGGACTGGAGCGGCCGACGACGCCCGGTTCCGGTGGAAGGATCGGAATTCGACCTGGCCGCGGATACGTTGATCCCTGCTATAGGGCAAGCT
Source organism: uncultured delta proteobacterium (assembly GCA_963789265.1). GTDB lineage: Bacteria > Desulfobacterota > Desulfomonilia > Desulfomonilales > Desulfomonilaceae > CAWBBA01. The sequence goes on from CAWBKB010000005.1 coordinate 173,507, forward strand.
TCCAACCTTGACTTCATTTCGCCGGATGACGGCATCGAAATAGCCCGACGGGGTACCATTAAGGTTGACAAGCAAACCATGATGACTACGAGGCCCGGAGTCTTCGCAGCCGGCGATGCAGTAAGCGGTCCTCTCACGGTCGTCCACGGTTTGGCCGGAGGCAAACGGGCAGCAAAGATGATTCATGACTACGTGACCCGAGGAAAGTGCGCCCCTTCGGAACAGCATTGGATGGAAGATCTTATCGCGAGTATAGAAAAGGACCATGGGGTGCTCGTAACGGCCCGGACTCCCAGCCGAGAGGGAGGCGCCCCACCCAAGAGGAAACTTGATGCCAGGGAGAGAGTGACCAGCTTTCGCGAAGTGGACTCCGGGTTCACTCAGCGAAGTTCCTTTATAGAGGCGAGCCGGTGTCTCCGATGCTTCCATCTCATCCTCACGGCGGTGAGGGAAACCGGGGCATGAGAAAGCACCGAACCTTTTCAGATTAAAAAGACTGTCGTCAGGCTGATCTTTGCAAGGAAGGTTTCCCGGCAATTTCTTTCGAGAAACCCCGGAATCTTAGAGAAATGGTCGGGATTCCCGTAAATCCCAAGGAGCCGGCTCAAGCCGCTACGATGCCGGCGCCTGAAGGCTTCCGTTGAGAAGACAAGGAACATACAATGCCTCTGCTGACCATCGATGACATTGACGTAGCCGCCGCGGAAGGGATGACCATTCTGGAAGCAGCCAAGACTGCGGGAATCTGGATCCCCACACTCTGTTACTACCAGAAGACGAGCCCGTCCGATTCCTGTCGCATGTGCGTGGTAGAAGTCGAAGGGGTCTCACGTCCCATAACTTCCTGCAGCACGCTTGTCGCAGATGGAATGAGGGTACACACGGACACTCCTCGAGTGAGGGAGATCAGGGAAGAGGTCATGAGGTTAGTCCTAATGGACCACCCCTTGGAATGCCCTACTTGTCCGGCAGCGGGAGAATGTGAAATTCAGAATTTGACCTATCGGCTTGGCATTCAGGGATCGGATTACCCAGTGGGAAAGCGCAGCAGTCCTCCGGTTCGGAATTGGCCTCTTATCGAGTCACAATCCGAACCTGTGTATCACTTGCCTGCGCTGCGTGAAGGTTTGTCATGAGGTCATTGGAGCAAGCGCACTTGCGCTTACCGATGTCGGGTACAATGCCAGGATAGACACACGTGACGGAAACGTGCTCAATTGCGACTTCTGTGGTGAATGTGTAGAGGCGTGTCCGTCGGGGGCCATGTCGAACAAGGTGTCCAGACGGTGGGCCCGATCATGGGAACTGAGAAAGACCCCCACAATTTGTCCTCTCTGCTCTGCAGGCTGCCGATTGGAGATGAATGTCAAAGACAACCAGATCTTCCGGGTGACTACCGACATTGAAAGCCATAACAAAGGCACATTATGCGCAGGTGGCCGCTTCGGTTACGACTTTGTTCATGACGAGAACAGGTTGCTTTCCCCTCTCCTGCGACATAACGGGGAACTCAAGCCCGCATCCTGGGAAGATGCGCTTACCTTTGTTGCGGGTAAGCTGAAAAAAATCATAAACGACTCGGGTCCTGAGAGCGTTGCGGGATTGGCATCGCCTCGTTTGACCAACGAAGATTGCTACGCATTCCAGAAGCTGTTCCGAGCAGTTATAGGTACAAACAATATCGACAGCGAGGCAAGGTTCAGTTTTCTACGAGTTCAAAGGGCTTTCGAGTTGACCGGTCTTGCAGGCTCCACGGGAAACCTTGAAGAACTACTCGACACAGAGGCCATGCTCGTAATAGGGGTGGATCCACTGGAAGAAACCCCTGCTCTAGGTTGGAAGATCAAGGCTGCCGCACGACGATATGACAGCAATGTAATTGTCGCAAACTCGCGAAAGACCAGCCTGGACAAGTTTGCGCGGGTGCGGCTGAAAATCCGCCCCTATTCGGAAAGCGATCTGGTCCTTGGGATGATGAAAATCATTCTGGATTTGGACCTGTGGGACAGGAAATTTCTCCGCGACCGGACTGTCAATTTTCTTCCCATGAAGAACCTGCTTGACAAGATTTCTCTTAAGGGCATTCTGAAGAGAACCGGTGTTTCCAGCGAAGCACTCGAGGAAGCAGCCCGTGTTCTGGGTGAGTCCCCAAAGGCGTGCATAATCTTCGGTGGCGACGTAATCTTACAGGAGAACGGTCTCCAATGCGCCATGAATTTGGCGAACCTCGCCCTTATGACGGGGAACGTGGGAGGAGAGGGGGCTGGACTATTCCCAATTTTCGAGAAGGGGAACATGCTGGGAATGTGCGACATGGGGGTGCTTCCGGAATACCTCCCGGGTTTCCAGGACGCAGCATACGCCCGGGACCTCTTTGAGCGCGTCTGGAAAACGAGCCTTCCTTACGGCAAAGGGAGAACGGTTCCTGAAGTTGTCCGAGGGTTGGAAACCGGTGAGATCAAGGCTGCATACATTGCCGGCGCTGACCCGCTCACTGATTACCCCAATGCAGGCCGTTTCGCGTCAGCATTGGAGCGGGCAGAACTGGTAATCGTGCAAGATCTTTTCCTGAGCCCGACAGCGAAGATCGCTCACTGTGTTTTTCCGGCAGCCTCCTTTGCCGAAAAGGAAGGGACCATGACCAATATTGAGCACCGCATTCAGAAGCTCAATGCGGTAATTCCCCCGCCGGGTCAAGCCATGCCGGACTGGAGTATCTTCGAAGAGGTAGCGAAGGCCCTTGGGCGTCCCATGGGATTCTTCAAAGCCGCGGACGTGTTCAGAGATATGACTCAAACCATGCCCTACTATAAGGGCCTCAGACCACAAGACCTTGAAGGGGACGGCAGAATCGTACCCCCAATCGCTGCCGCCAATTCGCGGCTACGGGGCCGAAATTCCTACTCTTTTGCGCCGGTAAGAACGTGGGAGGCTCCCGAAAAAGAAGATGTGGCAGCATATCCGTTTGAGCTGATTGCAGGCCGTGCGATGTTTCATTTTGGGTCGACTACCACTCGTTCCAGGAACTTGCTGAACCTTTGTCCCGAAGGATATTTGGAGGTAAATTCGGAGGACGCCGCGGCACTGGGCATTAAAGAAGGAAAGCGAGTGAAAGTGAGTTCCCGCATCAGTTCCTTTGAGGCCCTCGTCAAGCTGTCCGACAAAGTTGATCGGGGGATGGTTTTTGTTCCTACGAACTTTCCAGGCCAGTCCGTATATCGATTGTTTGAGGAGAACACTACCGTATGCAGGGTCAAATTGACCTCTGTCACAGAGGTATCTGCTCAGTGACCCTCCTGCGATCTGACGGATGACTCACCTGTGCCAAGGGTGATTGATTAGAGTGTAGTATGTGAGAGGAGGGGATCGGGACCTCCGCTTCTCGGACGGGAGCAGGGCCTTTGGCCGTTTATGCGGCATGCGCTGCCTCGTGGACAGAAAAACCGCCGACATTATGCTCCATTAATTCGCCGTGGAGCTCACACAAGAACCAGGGTCGCAAAATATAAGGAGGTAAGCATGAACGCCCGGGGGAAACCAAAGGCAACGATACTCGTAATTGACGATGAACAGATCGTTCACGAAAGTGTCCAGAGGATTCTCGAAGAAGAAGGATACCGCGTGGAAGGAGCCTTTCGAGTGGACAAGGCTCTGGATATGCTGGCAGAAGGATCGTACGATCTGGTTCTCACAGACTTGATGATGCCGGACCGCAGTGGGATGGACGCGGTCGAGGCCGTTGCCAGGGATCATCCCCATGCCGGTGTGGTCATGTTTACCGGATACGCCACAGTGGACTCGGCAGTGGAGTCCATGAAACTGGGGGCACTGGATTATCTCCCCAAGCCGTTCACTCCTGAAGAGTTGGTTGAGGTGACAGAGAAGGCCCTCGCCAAGACTTGGAAAGCCAGACGTGACAGGGAGATCGAGCATACATACGCGGAAGCGGAAAGGGCCCTTGTATCGAGCTTGGACTTGAAAGAGCTTTTGAACCTGATTTGCGCGAGTGTAGTTAGGCTTTTTAAGGTGAAGGGCAGCTCGCTCCTCATGTACCGGAAGAAAGATCAAACCCTGGAAATAGCTTCCTCTTTTGGCCTCAGCGACAAGTTCCTGCAAAAGGGCCTGGTCAACAGCTCAAAGAGCATCGCTGAAGTTCTTGAATCCGGACAGCCCGTCTTAATAGACGAGTCGGATTTTGACACAAAACTACAATACCCTGCCGAAGCCAAGGAAGAGGGAATCGTTTCCGTACTGTCGCTTCCGCTTGGACTTAGCGGCACTATACTGGGCTTCCTTAGGATCTACAGCTCCGAAAAGCGCTCCTTCGACTCCGAAGAGATGAATTTGTTGGTCAAATTTGCGGAACAAGGAGCGCAAGCACTTGAAAATGCCATGAGTTACGAAAGAGTTCGCAGCGACATTGAGGGCATGAAGAAGTCCATTCCCGGACCCCTCGCCAAGAAAATAGCGGAACAGGGCTAGCTGCTGTTACGAATGCATTTTTCGTTAGGAGTAGGATAAGATGGACAAAAGAAATGGAAAGGTGCTGGTACTCGATGACGAGCAGATCGTGCTGGATAGTGTCACGCGTATCCTTGACGACGAGAACTATGAGGTAAAAACGTGCCGTAAGGGGCAAGAAGCCTTGGAACTTCTTAAAGAAGGCGGGTTCGACATCCTGATCACTGATTTGAAAATGCCGGGGATGGACGGACTTCAAGCTATGGAAGCCCTAACGGAAGTGGATCCCGATCTTTCCATGATAATGGTCACCGCGTATTCGACCATCGATTCAGCAGTGAAAGCTATGAAGCTAGGGGCAGTAGACTATATTCGGAAGCCATTCACTCCCGATCAACTTACAGAGCTTGTGGCCAAGGTGATGAACGATCGGAAAGTCCGCTTTGACAAACGTTATCGGGAAGACACCTTTGCAGAGATCAAGACGGCCATCTCTTCTACATTGAATTTGAAAGAAGTCCTGGACCTCATTGTCCAGGGTGTGGTCAAGGTTATGAAGGTTAAGGGAAGCACCCTGAGTTTGCTCGACAGGAAGCGGGAAAAGCTCCGTGTATTCGCATATAATGGATTGAGCCGAGAGTATGTCGAAAAAGGCCCGCTGGACTCGTCCAGGAGCCTGGGGGAGACCGTGATGAACGGCAAGCACTCCTGGGTCGAGGACGCGGCCACAGATCCAAGAGTTCAATATCCCACCGAGGCTATGCGCGAAGGTGTCAAATCGATCCTCAGCGTGCCGTTGTTGGTTCGAAATAAAGTAATAGGGGCTCTACGCGTTTACACCTCCGACACTCGAAAGTTTACTGACGAGGAAGTCCGTTTCCTCTTTGGCTTCGCAGAACAGGTTGCCATGGCAATCGAAAACGCTCGTTCGTATGAGGATGTTAAAGACGAGTATCAGGCCCTTCGCGATGATCTTTGGGACTATTTGGACCGAGACGGCTGGTTATGAAAGCTACATTTGGCCGCTGAACGCTATGGTTTCTGAGAGGATAGAGCCATGACTGCCACCTTGGAGTCTAAGTACGTTGGAGGGTGTGGCGGTGGTAGAGCAGGTTCGCAGGATCCCTCGAACGTGGCGGAGAAAATATCCCCCTACATTACCCGGCAACCCGACCGGCTCGAACAAATACTTCGGAAAATAGAAAAGGTACTCCCTGTATGGCTTAAACCGCGGAGCGGATACCTCTTTTCGTTCAAGAACCGGATACTCGTCGGCACGTTAGTCGTTGTGATCGGCGGAGTCATCATCGTAGGGGTCATTCTTCAACTCACCGTATTCCCAAGGTTGTCTGCCGATAGCCCCTCTGCAATCCTCAACTTGATAAAGATAATTCATTTTGTGGTCAGTATTGTGGTAATCGCTGTTAGTTGTCTTTTTATCCAGTTGATCTCAAAGAGTATAACCTCCCCTCTTTTAGAGCTTACCAAGTGCGCGGATCAGATTAGTCGTGAAGCCGGCGAAAATCTTGCTTCAGGAGCGAGTGTCAACGAGGGCGAAGCCGAGGAAGACGCTGATTACGAGGCAAACGACTGCTTGCCGGCCGATGAAGTCTGCCAGCTTACCTCGTCATTTAATCGGATGCTCATCCATCTGAAGGCTTCAGAGGCGTCTCTGCGCGAGTCCCAAGAGAAATATCGGTTTCCGTTCGACAACGCCCCCTCGCCCATATTCGTGATAGACGCAAACGACCTAACGATCCTCGACGTGAATGCCAGGGCTGAAGAAGAGTATCAATACAGCAGGGAAGAACTGCTTGAGATGACCTTCGCAGACCTTGGGCGCCATCGGGACCGGGAACAGACAGCTAAGCTCCTGACACAAATTGCCCCCACTGAAACCACGCTGCTCCCGGTTCTCCAGCATAGGCGGAGAGATGGGTCCCTGGCAGTAGTTAACTTTCAAGGCAGTTTCAGTCGCTACCGGAATCGTCCTGCAATCATCGCCGCGGTTTGGGATGTAACCGAAAAACTGGAAAAACACGCCATGCTGATTCAAGCAGGCAAAATGGCGACTCTGGGCGAAATGGCCACAGGGATCGCTCACGAGTTGAATCAGCCTCTCAATGTCATCAGGCTTGGCTGCGACTACTTTGTCAAGAAAGCCAAGGCCGGTCAGCTCTTGACTCAGGAAGATCTGGTCAATCTGACCAGGGAACTCACCTCCAGTGTCGACCGAGCATCCCGAATCATCAATCACTTGCGTCAGTTCGGTCGCAAGAGCGACAACAGTATGGAGCCGGTTGATTTGAACATGCCCATTCGCAATGTCTTCACTTTGTTGGGAACCCAACTGGAAGCGAGGGGCATTGTGTGGGAACTTTCGCTGGATTACCATCTCCCACAGATACTGGGTGACTCAAACAGGCTGGAACAAGTTTTTATCAACCTTCTTCTCAACGCGAGGGACGCAATGCTCGCAGAAGAAGAGCTAGCGGGAGCCGGAGAAGGAAATAAAGTCAAAAAGGTTAAAATCGCGTCATTTTTGGAAAGAAATCGAGTAGTCGCAACGGTTTCCGACACTGGACCCGGCATCCCGGAGGCGATTAGGAGCAAAGTTTTCGAGCCGTTTTTTACAACTAAGAAGCCGGGGGAAGGAACGGGTCTCGGTCTTTCTATAAGTTATGGTATTATCCGAGAGCACCGCGGCACTATAGAGATTCATTCGGAAGGAACACGCGGAGCGACTTTTCGACTGACATTCCCCGTTCTGAAGACGGAGAGCCATGATGGCAACAATCCTGGTCGTTGATGACGAAGAAAGCATCAGAAATCTGATGCGCATGACCCTTGAGCTTGACCACTATAAGGTCTTTACAGCCGCTGACGGCCCCTCTGCGCTGGAGATTTTCGAAAAAGAGAACCCGGACGTTGTTTTACTGGATGTGAGAATGCCGGGCATGAGCGGCATCGAGATTTTGGACCGGATAAAGGCCATGAACCCGGACGCGGAGGTCATCATCATAACAGGGCATGGGGACATGGATATGGCAGTAGATTGTCTCCGTAGGCAGGCTTCCAACTTCTTGACAAAACCAGTGGGAGACGAGTTGCTTTCTCTCTCGTTGAAACGTTCGCTGGAGAGAGTTGCTCTGAAAAAGAAGATAAAACAATACACTCGCAATCTGGAGATCCTGGTTCGGGAAGCCAATGTCGAGTTGGAACGCGCCTATCAGTTCAGGGAAAACATCATCGAAAATTCCCCGGACGCCATAGTTTGTGTCCGCAAGGGGGGCGAGATCATTATTTTCAATTCCGCGGCCGAGAAGCTTCTCGGGTACAAAAAATCAGAAGTGATCGGCAAAATGAACATCGTCAAAGTCTACCCTCCCGGGGGAGCGAAACAGGTGATGAGGTATTTGAGATCCGACGACTTCGGCGGCCGCGGCCTGTTGCAAAAAACCGAAGTTGCGGTGCTCGACAAGAGTGGAAACGAAATCCCTACCTACTTGTCGGCCGCGATTCTTTACGAAGACGGACAGGAAGCGGGCTCAGTTGGGATTTTTACCGACCTGCGGGAACACCGAAAGCTGGAAAAACAGCTCCTTCGGTCTGAGAAACTCTCTTCCCTGGGAAAGCTTTCCGCAGGTATCGCTCATGAAATTAATCAGCCTTTGACCGGCGTGTTGACGTTTGCGCATCTTCTCTTGAGGAAGTTCAAAGACGATGAAAAGACTCGAAAGGACCTCGAGACTATAGTGCGAGAGACCACGCGCATACGGGGCATAGTCCAGGGAATTCTGGATTTCGCCCGCGAAACTCCCATGCAGAAGAAGCCTCGGAAGATAGACGAAGTTCTCGATCAGACCCTTGAGATTGTGGTGCATCAACAGCGATTCTTCGGGATCACTTTGGAAAAGAACTACGATCAGTCGCTTCCCGAAGTAGTTGTTGATTCTAACTTGATGGAACAGGTGTTCATGAACGTAATTCTCAATGCCCTGGACGCCATGCACGGGTCTGGTCGATTGACCGTCAGAACTCGACGCCAAAATGGCTGGGCAGAGGTAGAATTCTCGGACACAGGGATTGGGATGCCCGAAGAGATTCTCGACAAAATATTTGACCCCTTCTTTACCACAAAAGACTCTACGGAAGGCATGGGCATGGGGTTGGGACTGGCTGTGAGCTACGGAATAGTGAAAAATCACAACGGTGACATCTCAGTGTCCAGCAAACCCAGTCAGGGAACCACCTTTTCCATCCGACTGCCACTGGACAATGCGTGAAATGCGGACACGTTGTCGTGCTTGACTTGCGGCCCTCCATACTACAGAATTGTGCAAGTCGGTCCCGGGAGCGTGTCTTGATGTCTTGACCACATCATCGCACGTCCCAAATTGAATCCAAAAAGGGGGAACAAATGATGCGCTACAAAATTATGCTGATTGCCGTTGCATTCTTACTTCTAGGATCCATTGGACCTTCGCTTTCGGCAGAAGTTGGAGGCAAGGACGCCAAGAAAGAGCTGCAAAAGTTCCAAGGCACTTGGATCATGGAGTCAGGGGAGTTAGGTGGCAAAAAGGCCGCTGATGAGCATGTGCGTCGGAGCAAAATAATTTTTGAAGGAAATAAAGTACAGATTGTCGTTCCCAATCAAACCCCGGAAACAATCATCGCAGAGATCGTAAAAATCGACACGACGAAAAGCCCCAAGGAAATGCATTTCATCCGCAAGAACGGCCCCAATGCGGGCAATACCCTCATCGGGATCTACGAGTTTGAGGGAAAAGACCGGTACAAATTCGCTTTTGACCCCTCCGGCAGCACTAAGCTCAAAGAGTTCGTCACGAAAGAAGGAACCGGCCACGTGCGAAATACTTGGAAGCGCGTAAAGCAATAGGATTTCCTCTGGAGCAGCCCAAGCTGACGCTCAATGAGCAAGCACGGATCTTGGGTGACATGATGGCGATCTGAATTTCGGTGCAAGAAATCACGATGGCATCTAATAAAAAAAGTGCCGTCGCGACTTTTTTGGTGAGTGTATACTGCATCTGGCGCACTCGTTTAGACATATATCCACTCAGAGTTCCAGCCAGGATTTGAATCGTTATTCTTAATCCCTGTTTCTCGGTGAGTGTCAGGCCGCGCACCGCGCTGCGGACCGTGCTCGCTCTCCTATTTGCTTGCTTGCCCTAAAGCACGTTCGTGCATACATGGGCTCATGAAATATGAATGGGATCGGGAGAAGGCAGAGAACAACCGTCAAAAGCACGGAATAGACTTCGCTGACGCCGTAACTGCCTTGGAAGATGATGCCGGTCTCACACTGGAAGATCAATATTCCGACGAGGAACGTTTTGTCACAGTCGAGATGGATGCCCTTGGACGCGTTCTTGTCGTGATTTACGCTCGGCGCGGCGAGCGTATTCGCGTCATTTCAGCAAGGAGAGCGACGCGAAGTGAACGAAAACAGCATCAAGGAAATGGCACATGAAGAAGGAATACGATTTCAGCAGCGGTAAGAGGGGGGCAGTAGCTCCGGTTCTACCCGGAAAGACACGTGTGACAATTCCACTCGATGACGATGTTTTGGGATTGGTTTCGCTCCCAGATTCACGAAATGGGCGGAGGCAACTATCAGAGTCTCATCAACGATGCCCTACGCGAGTATATTCAACAGCACAAGGAACCGTTGGAGAAAATGCTACGACGTGTGATACGGGAAGAAATTGGCACACATGCATGACGTGACCTTGCACAAAAAGTCTCCGAGATCTGTCACTTGTGAGGGAAGTGTGTGCTAAGAGTTTTTCCGCGTCGTCTCTACGCGCTCTTTTTTGACCTTTTTGCTGATCCTCGGGAGAAATTCCGGGGCAAAATCGGCCCCGCTGGGCCATTCAATTGTGTTGGTGTCGGAATACGCATGAACTTGGTTGAATAGATCGAGGCTTTTCAAGGGTTCGAACACTTCACCATGCAGCTCTCTCGTGAGATCCACTTCTCTGACAGTGCCGTCGTCAAATTCCAATCTTAGCTGGTAATCGTGCAAGCATGCGACCTTCGTGAACTGCACATTGTAATCGTCTAAGGCAGTGAAGCGTGCCGAGGCCATCCAGAAATCAGCCATTCTTAGGCTTGCGGGCAGGGGTACCGCGGAGCATACCTTCTACGCTTATGTCCTCATCAATATCGGGCCAGTGTATACCGAGACCATCCCCTATTATCCGGAAATTGGACTTCTGCTCGGGGGTTGCCTCAGATAGGCGCCAGGACCATACAACAGGCACGGAGATGGTGCGCCCGTCCGCAAGGTAAGCTATGATTTCTTCGTCTGTCACTCTGACATCCATGATTCTTGGCTCTATCACATCAACCGCAATGCCCATCCCAACCCTCCAAGATTCTTGTGATGTTAGACAGAATAAGTTGCCGGATCATGCCAAGTTCCTTCGGCGAAAAACCGTGGTTTCGACACAGAGTCACGGGTTCCAGCCAAAACTTACAAACCATTCTGTCCCTTTGGTCATGCTCATGCTTGGGTTCGTTGCAGTCAAAGCTGAAAAAGAAAAAACGATAAGGTCCGGAAATATTCTCAACGGTAGGCAAAGACTAGCTTCAATATGCCCGTTTGAACATTTTTTGTTGTTGGAAAATTATGGCGTTTCGCAACACTCATATTGGGGAGCAGCTTGGCAGTCCCACGCGAATACGGCCTTAGGGCCGCGAAAGATTATGCTGGTGCGCCCGAAACGATTCGAACGTTCGACCTCAACATCCGGAGTGTTGCGCTCTATCCTACTGAGCTACGGGCGCACAAGACAAATCTAGCCCAGCCATGATCGAGTGTCAACGTGTTTTGACCGCTAGCTTCAAAGCTCATGGGCATTAGAAGTTGCCAAAGGCTTGGAACTCTCGTATGCTAACCTTTAGTTAGATCCAGCAACCAGCTTAAATGAAATGTGAGCAAATCAAGAGCGATGATCCCAGGATGATCGCTCGCCGGGACGGGTTCACCTTGAACCTGATTGCCGGCGGTGCCTGGGCCGAACGGAGGTGGATGCGGATGGTTGATCGACCGAATCTGGCGGGAAAGATAGCTATTGTCACAGGTGGAGGAAAAGGGATAGGAAAAGCCATTTCTCTGGGTCTGGCCGAGGCGGGAGCAAAGGTCATGATCGCAGCAAGGACCGCCGCGGAGATTGAAGCCGCGGCTGAAGAAATTCGCTCCCACGGTGGAGAGGCCGTGGCAAAAGTGACGGACGTCACCCAGAGCGACCAGATCGATGCGCTTGTGCAGACCGCGGTCAGTACTTTCGGCGGAGTGAACATCTTGGTCAACAACGCGGCTCGTAGCTTTTTCAGACCCCTTATGGATCTCCGAGAAGACGGATTTGACAAAATCTTCAACACTAATGTCAAAGGAACTTTTCTGCTGAGTCGCGCAGCAGCCAAAGTGATGGCCGGGCAAGGGGGAGGCCGCATCGTCAACATTACCACTGTGGGCGCGGTGCGCGGAGGCCCCATGATGGGAGTCTATCACTCCAGCAAGGCCGCGGTTAAAATGTTGACCATGTGCATGGCTACAGAATGGGCTCCCATGAACATATTGGTGAACGCGGTTGGCCCCGGGTTGACCAGGACTCATTTCAGCCAACCTATATGGGCCAATCCGGAGATAGAGCGACAACTAGTAACTCGCGTCCCTCAGGGAAGGCTGGCTGAACCTGAAGATATCGTCGGGGCGGTCCTTTTCCTTTGCTCTGATGCGGCAAGTTTCATTACAGGCCAAACCATTTATGTGGACGGCGGAACATTGGCAAATACGTAATCGCTTCTTGCAGGCAGCCGGCGAGATTGTGGACCGTCTTCCGGTGCGGGAAGGCAAAACTGCGACGAGCTTCCGCTAACGAAGTATTTCCTGATTTGCCGCAAAGATCGAGAGATTGCACTGCCACTTACAGCTCATTCTGAACGCTGACCGCCACGAAAGCCCCGGCGCGGCGGCAAATGGAGGAATTTATGAACGCGGAAGATCCGTGGAGGCCATTCAGAGAGGTGATGGCATCTCCATGGGAACAAGCCCTGGCCTGGAAACGCAAAACCGGCGGTAAGGTTGTCGGACACCTGCTCCCGGATGTACCTGAAGAGATCCTCCATGCTGCGGGTGCTCTCCCGGTGGCAATAGAAGGGGCCGGAGTTCAGATCTCCGATGCACAGGCGCACATTCCCGGATATACGTGCAGCCACGCCATGGGGGCCTTGGATATGGGGCTCCGAGGTTATCTCTCGGTCTTGGACGGCATGGTTATCCCGTATGTTTGCGACACCACACGCAATCTGTTTCACATTTGGAATCATTGCTTCCCGGACCTGTGCAATGAGTTTCTTCGGCTACCCAAAAGATTGGATTATCCCGAAGCCAGAAAATATCTGAAGAGCGAGTTCCTGCGGCTTATGGACGCGGTAGCTAAGATTACCGGCCGAAATGTCGGATCTGAAGACTTGGCCGCAAGCATAATACTCTATAACAAAAGCCGGGCCGCGCTCAGGGAAGCCTATCACAGGCAGCACGTATTACCGTCGCTCTGGACTTCCGAGCGAGTGGGAGTTCTCCTCGCGTCGGCCTTGCGAGCGCCTCGGCAAGAGCATCTAGCGTGGATGGAAAGCCTGCCCTGGGACGAACGCCCTGCTGACTCCTGCGAACGGATCCCCATATACGTGAGGGGAAAAGTTTGGGACCCGCCGGGAATTTTCGGCCTCTTTGACCAACTTGGTCTGCTGGTAGTGGAAGATGAAATAGTGACAGGATTCCGTGCCATCGCTAAAGACGCTGAAGTTAACGGAGATCCTGTAGAAGCCCTGGTGAACCGGCACTTTACCACTGTCCCCTATGCCGGCTATCATCTCTCTCCTTCGCAAGCAGTGCAAAGTTTTCAGGATCGGGTGCGCTCAAGTGGAGCTCGCGGCGTTCTTTTCCTAAATCCCAAATTCTGCGAAGCTGCCGGCTTTGACACTCCGGATTTTCAAAAGGCCCTTGAACAAGCAGGCGTCCCGAGTTTGGTGCTGGAGACATCTTCGCGTGGAGTTTCCCTCGAACAGATACGCTTGCGTCTGGAGGCATTTCGAGAAATGATAGGAGATGAGGGGCTTTAATCGCTTACCGGCCTCTTAAGGAGGACTAAAGATGGAGCCTATCGAGGCCCTTAGGGCCCTTAAGCAAATAAACATCGACTATTATGGCGCGGCTCATACGGCTAGACAGAACGGGAAGTTCATCGCGTACGTGAACGCGTTCACGCCTGTTGAACTCCTCTACGCTATGGATGTTATCCCGATATATCCTGAAAATCATGCTGTAATTATCGGTGCCAGAAAAATGTCGTCGGAACTGGCTGCGGCTGCGGAGGGTATGGGCTATTCCATGGATCTGTGCTCATACGCTAGATGCGATCTGGGCTCAATTAAAACCGGTCTGAGCCCTACATGGGGCCTGCCGAAACCGGATCTGCTGCTGATCTCAAACAGCCAGTGCGGGACGCTGACCAAATGGTTTGAGGTCCTGAGCCGGATGTATGCAGCTCCAATGGTCCTGATTGACGTGCCGCATTCGGGAAATGGAGAGCGTGATCTCGCCGCCGAAGCGTACGTGCGGTCACAACTTGAGGATTTGGTCGGCATGCTCAAAGGAATAACCGGCCGAAGTTTGGATTGGGATCGTCTGAAAGACTCCATACGTCTTTCTCGCAAAGCATCCGAGCTTTGGACCCGGGTGCTGGAGTACGGAGCCAGCAAGCCTTCGCCCATGACCGTCTTCGATCAGTTTATATCCATGGCTCCTATTGTGGCCCAAAGAGGGACTCAGGTTGCCGTGGACTTTTATCTGTTATTGACTCGGGAACTCGAGGAACGAGTTCAGAAGCGGACCGGAGCTTGTGCGAACGAAAAGTTTCGGCTGTTCTGGGACAATCTTCCGATTTGGCCGGAACTGCGGCGCCTTTCTCAATTTCTGGATGAGCGCGGTGCAGTGCTGGTCACTTCTCTGTATACGTGGGCGTGGGCCAGGCTGGCGGTCGGGGAAGACGATCCCATTGGAGACTGGACCGAACAGTACCTTCTATACGGCAAACCTATATTTGGAGCGTAGGATAGACCAATACGTGGAGATTGCAGAAAAATACGGTCTCGACGGATTCTTGTATCACTCCAATAGAAGTTGCAAGTTCGTCTCGCAGGACATACCCGAGATCCGACGCTCGGTAACCGATAGAACCGGCATACCCGGTGCAATTCTGGAAGCTGACCACAACGATCCTCGCCTCTATTCCATAGAATCTCTGGAAAGACAGATCGAGAGCTTCCTGGACCTGCTGGCTACTCGTAAACGCGCCGCCAGATAAACTATTGGAAATGGTCTCTGGAAAGACCTGCCTGCCATTCGTCTCCCCGCACTACGATCCGGTCCAGTCTGGATGCCCGCGTACGCGGGCATGACGACATGCAGGGGCGGGTTTCAAACCCGCCCCTACGGAAACTTCATTCCACTTGCTTGAAAGCGAACCCGCATTAGTCGAAATTCGTTCAGTGGCAATCGCAGACATCTCCGCCCAGAGTTCCGATGCCCTCGCGAGCAATAATCGGAACCATGATGAGCCCCGCTACCGGGTCGGCCCACCACCATCCAAGAAGTGCATTGAGAGCCAGTCCACCGAGCAGGATAGCAGAGAGGTAGGCGCACAAGTCGGTCTGCCGGGAGTCGGCCTCTAGAGAGCGGCTTTCTAAACGCAGGGCGACTTTGCGCTTGGCGCGGGCTAGAAGGGGCATCACGATAAGAGCGGCACAAGCAAGCACTATACCGACGATGCTTGCATGGGGTTCCTCGCGTAACACTAGCGATTTTGCGGCGTCAAAGGCAATATACGTGGCGAGGAGGATGAAGCTTATGCCGACGAGCCTGGTCGCAATTCGTTCCCTACGTTCATCTTCCTCGTGCAGTTGCAGCCGCCAGAGCAATATCCCACCGGACAAGCATTCGATGAGAGAGTCCGCACCGAATCCAATGAGGGCAATGCTGCCTGCCGCGATACCGGCGGCAACGGCAACACCTGCTTCGATGAGGTTCCAGCTGAGCGTAAAGTACTCGAGACGGCGACCTTCCCGAGTGTCGTACACACGGGCACCGCTGGATTGAGGTGAGCAACAGCAGTCAATGTCTTGCATGTCAAATTACCTTCCAGTCCAATGATCGGTCTTTAAAAAAAGAAACGCTGAAATCATATTGCTTCATTGACCGGCATTTATGCTATTCCGTCCCGTACACATCCAGAAGCTCCAGTCCGGCATTCGGCGCCACCAGTCTCACGTTAGCTTCAGTTCCTTCCAAATGCTGGCGAACCGCCTGCTCTTTGATGCCGGGCACAGCGTAAACCGTGAACAAGACGTTTCTAGTGGCCGGTGTGATCATGGTACGCCGGTCGGGGCCGTAGATCACGCTGGAGATGACCGCTACGGAGTCGGCTATCATCATATCGCCGGCTTTAAGCACCTGCTCTTGACCATTCATTCGGATATATTTTTCATTACCCTTTGACGCGTCCAATTTTAGAGGGGGCTTGACCGCGTCCAAGTCGTGACCGGCCGTCAACAGCATGTTCCTGATTTCTTCCATGAACATGGCTTCAACCAGGGCCGCCACTCCTGGTATGGACTTTTTTTTGAAAACGACCGATTCCAGTTGTTGCAAGACGTGATACGTTTTCTTGAAACGCTTGAAATAAGCCTGATATGCCTCTATAGGTTCTAACGATTTCAATGAGTCACGCTCTTTGAAGAGGTCACGGAGATCGGCTTCCAGTTCTGATTTTTGGCGATCCAGTTTTTCGTGGCGAGGCGGATTGGTGACATCGCGCATGGCCAGGATTCCTACGTAAGCGCCTGGATAGGCCTTCTTCCAATCCTCAGAGACTGAGAACATTGTGCTCCTCCTCGGCCTGTCGAGCTTTATATTGATTTGCTTTCGAGCAAGTGAAACCGTGTTGCTAATGGGACAGTCTCGAGAGGCCGGTCCTACTGGATGCCCGCGTACGAGGGCATGACAACATGTAAGGGCGGGTTTGAAGAGGCTGTCTCAAAATTGAAAATCGACCCGAAATCGTACTACCGGGCTCAGGATTTCTCGTTCCCAGGCTCTGCCTGGGAATGCCTGTCGCGAGGCTCGGCCTCGACTACGATAGTGAAATGAAGCCAGCTTGCGGGCAGAGCCCGCGAGACGCGGGCTTGGGAACCAGAACTCTAGCGACTTTCTTGTCACGATCTCGACCCGGTCCGCACTTTTGAGACAGCCCCGGGACGCCAGCGCTCCGGATCGGAGCCCGAGGTGACCCCGCGGAACTCTGGGCAGGCGGTTCCGCGTCTCGCACGACTGCCTCACCACATCCGGTCTGTGACCGTCACTTGTTAGACGGCGCATTGCTATTAGATGGCGCGTCGCCACCCACGTTATACCAAGAATCCATCGCTTTGGCATTATGAGGAAACAGGTGAAAGAGGACTGCGCGGACTTGAAGAATCAAAACAGTATCGAAAAGACTGGCAGAATGGTTTTTGCACAAAAAAGGCCGGAACCTGAGGGGTGGGGGATGGTCCCGGCCCGAAGAAGCTCATCTCGGGGATAGGAGGCGAATGACCTGCATCCGCCATCTATCCGCCGACCTTTTCCTCCATGACGGAGTCCCGTTTCATGAAGTTGGATGGGATTGATTGGTAAAATGCCTTTTTGTCCGAGTGTTGCCTATATTGCTTCACGGGATCTTTCACCCCGGCGGGTCTAGGCCTGACCCACGACGTTGGTGTTGGGGCGAGGACCGGAATTCTCCAGCTTTATCTCTTCGATGATTGACGCAATTTCCGCATGAAGAATTTCCAGTTGCCAATTAAAATAGATGTCCTCACCAAAGTCCCGAAGTAGCCGCTTCTGAGCGTTTATGTAGTCCCTCGGCGATACCGCGCCTGAAAAAACATGAATGGGATTGATAAGGGTTGCTATGACCTCTTCTTGCCGTTCTGTGGTCTGCTCTATTTTATCGCTGTTCTGACCCATGCTGCCTTCCTTTGTGTTTTTCATGCCCTCTCATTATGCAACCCAGATGCCAAAGCACGGCAAAGCAACAAACAACCCTCATATAGGAGATTTACTGTAATGCCCCTTTGACGACCATGCTTCCAAGCGTTCGGAATCGGACACTGCCCCTCTGTGCCTCTGGGCCAAGGACCCAATAAAGACAGAGAGTTACCTGATTGTCCATAATCCGACATGCCTGTCGCATTTCGCGCGATCAACCACCCCAGCGGAACATTTGACCAATCTTGCCACTTTGAATATAATGACCCCATAAAAAACTGAAAGTTCAAAAAAAAACGAAGAAACTCCTCGTGAAAGGAATTAAAACCCATGATACCGGGTCCATGGGAATTAATCCTCATTCTTTTTATTGTTGTTGTGCTCTTCGGCGGCAAGAAGATTCCAAAAATCATGGGTGACGTAGGCAAGGGGATCAACAGCTTCAAAAAAGCCATGAAGTCCGACGAGCCCACGCGCCCTCCGACAGCACAGTCTGACGATGCCTCGAAGAGGACGATCAAGTCACAACAGTAGGCGTCTCATACCAATTCGCCTTCATGCAAGCGACACCGTGTTTCCGGGGGGCTGCCCGCCACATATTGTTCAGGATTGTCACTTGTTTGAAGGCGCATGGGTATCAATCCCTAAACCCGGTTCCTATGAAAATCCGTTGCGCACACCACGGAAGCACGGGTTCAGCACTTGTGCGGGAAATCTTATTCACGCGTCACGAGTTGAACGAGACTGTTCCGGCCTACCCCCGGAAGTAGCATGAATGACGCCGCTGACGGCTTTCTTTGTCGAAAAAACGCGATCACTTATTTTACCGAACGGCTACCTCGTTGTCCATGAAAAAGAAAAGTTCCAGTGCAGCCGGGACTGATACTAGCGGCGGAGTTTACCTGTTCTACGGCGATGAATTCCTCGTCAAAGAACAAGTGAACAAGCTTGTGGATGAAATCCTTGATCCAAAGCTCCGTGCCACGAACCTCTTAATATTTGACGGAGTCAATCTCGACACGGCCGGCCTTGCCTCGCAAGTGCAAACACCGTCTCTCTTCGGGGGGTCCCGTGTAATAGTGATCGATCAGACCGCACTTTTCATGGGGCGTACCGATGAACGTAAACTTGCTGTAAAGGCAATGGACTCCTGGAAAGCCGGCGAGCGGAAGGCAGCATTCAGAGCCATGGGACAGTTGTTAAACCTCGCGGGCCTCAGGCCCCGCGATCTTCAACACGATTTCGATTGGACAAAACAGATACTGGGGGATTCAGCCGGGGCGGATGAAAAAGCAACGTTGGCTCGTTTGGCCGAAGAATTCCTTGAGGGGGGAAGCTCGGCCAAAGCAGCGGGAGATGAAGAGTTGGTGGAAGATCTAATCCTTTCTCCGCTTCCCGAAGGGACTGCGCTGGTGTTCACCGCGCCCGCGGTCGATAAGCGCAAAAAAATTTTCAAAGCCGTGGAACAGGGGGGCCGTGTCGTTGAGTGTTCCGTACGACAAGAAAAATACGGCCCGGGCATGGAAAAATCCTTCTTCGAGGAGCGAGTTCGCGAAACCTTGCAGCGAGCCGGAAAAGAGATCGCCTCCGATGCCCTTGAAAAGATGTACTTACGCTCCGGCAAGGAGATCAGGCAGCTCGAGAGCGAAATCGAAAAACTTGTCGGGTACGTCGGGGAACGCCGAAAGATCACTGGGCTTGACGTGGAGACCATGTTTTCGGATTCCCACGAGGCAGCATTCTTCGAGCTGGCCAACATTTTGCGAACCGCAGACATCAAGAAATGCCTCCCTGCACTGCATGAACACCTGAAGCTGGTGTCACATCCGTTGCAAACCCTTGCCTTGATAGCCGGTGACTTTCGAAAACTCATGGTTGCCCGAGAGTTGCTTTTTACCGTATTCCGGTCTTCGTGGAAGCCGGGCATGACTTATCAGAACTTTCTGCCGGTCCTTAAAGGTGTCCGTCAGCAAAATGCCGGCGCGGGGCTAAAAGAAAAATTTAACTTGCTGGCAATGAAAGATTATCCGCTCTATCTATGCTTGAGGGATGCTCAAAGGTTCCCTATGGAAAACCTTATGCGAATTATGGAGGCGATTCTCGAGGCGGACATTCTGATGAAGTCATCCAAACTGGGGTCGCAGGCCCCGAAGACCATTTTGGAGAATCTGATACTGACGATCTGCAGTCCGGCCGATGCCAGAGCGGATAGAGCGAGAAGAGCTGTATAGTCTTCGAAAAGACCCACAAAGGAAGACAAGAAAACCTCTCTCCCTGGAAGCTGTGCTCTCACAGACAATTTCTTGCCGCCCGTAGTAAGCATTCAGTTACAGGCCGAATTTGCCGGTGGCTTCGTGGGCTGGGCTTTCTAGCCCGCCATTGAACGGGGGTTTCCTTGGCAGGCAGTCCCGCGCCTCGCGGAACTGCCCCACAAGACTGAATGGTTACCGTCCGTAAATGTTTACACTTGACGAGCGACTGCAACATTGACAACAACAAGGCTGCATTCTAATATTTTTGTTCCCGAAGACGTCTCGTCGTTTTACCGGAACTGCACCTTCCAATCGTAAGAGGTCATCATGAACTACAAGATCGGAATCGACGTAGGCGGTACATTCACTGATTTCTTGCTCACCCGCTCTGATGGGCAATCCCGGACTTACAAGGTACTCTCTACCCCTAAAGATCCGTCCGTCGCGACTATGCAAGGGATTCACGAGATGGCGCAGGACGAAGGGGCGGCTTTGAAAGACTTTCTGGCCGCGGTGGATGTGATTGTGCACGGGACAACCGTTACGACGAATGCCGTTCTCACCTATCGTGGAGCTAAGACGGGCCTGCTGACGACCAAAGGCGTAAGGGACGCGCTGGAAATGAGGCGGGGAATCCGTGAAGAGCAATACAACAACCGTTATACAAATGTGGTCCCACTTGCTCCGCGTTATCTCAGGCTTCCTGTGTCCGGCCGCTTGGATTATGCAGGCAAAGAGATCACCCCTCTCGACGAACAGGAACTGCGGCTTCAGACGGAGTTCCTGAAGAAGAACGGAGTCGAGGCGGTGGCAATATGCTTCATGAATTCCTTCGCCAACCGCGACCACGAAGAGCGGGCCGCAAGTATAGTCCGAGAGCTGATGCCCGACGCGTACCTTTCGGTTTCTACCGAGGTGCTGCCCTCAATACGATTCTACGACCGCGTCTCCACTACGGTTCTTAATGCGTATGTGGGCCCGATTCTCCGGCGATACCTTCAGAGTCTTCTCAAGAAACTCGATGACGCCGGATTTCCCAATATACTTTTGATAATGCAGTCAAACGGTGGCGTAATCTCCCCCGATTTTGCCCTCGATCATGCAGCCACCACGCTGTTGTCGGGCCCGGCAGGCGGTCCGGTTGCCGGAATCGTGTACGCGGGAATACAGAATTACCGGGACTGCATCACCATGGATATGGGCGGAACCTCATTTGACTGTGCTCTCATTAAGGATGCGACTCCCTTCAGCACCAACGTTGGGGAGATCAACCGACTGCGGCTGGCCCTTCCTATGCTCAATGTGGTGACCATCGGCGCGGGGGGCAGCTCCATAGGTTGGATAGATGACGGCGGCCTCCTGAGAATGGGTCCGCAAAGCGCTTCATCCGACCCCGGTCCGACGTCGTATGGGCTTGGCGGCGAAGAGCCAACCTGTACCGACGCAGACCTGGTCCTTGGGTACCTGGATCCGGACTTTTTCGCAGGCGGACGTATGCCTCTTTACGCTGACCGCGCGAAGAGAGCAATAGAGGCTAAGATTGCCAAGCCTTTGGGTTATGACCTTTACGAAGCCGCAGCCGGGATGTATCAGGTTATCAACGTCAACATGGCCGCGGCCGTCAGAGAAGTGGCTGTAAAACACGGCCAGGATCCGCGGGACTTTCCTGTGGTGGTTGCCGGCGGCGCGGGCCCGAACCATGCTTGCATGATCGCTTTGGAGTTGGAAAATCCTGTGCTTATCGTGCCAAGGGAGTCCTCGATTTTCTGTGCAGCGGGTATGCTGATGTCGGACCTCAAGCACAATTTCGTGAGAACTTATGCCGTCAACTTGCAGGACGCAGACCCTCTGGTTTTTGGGCGGCTTTTTGATGAAATGAAAACAGAAGGGAAACGGCTTCTGAAATCTGAAGGAATCAGAGAGTCTTCCATTGAGTACCAGTATTCCTTGGACTTAAGGTACGTCAAACAGTATCACGAAGTAGGTGTAACGGTCACGGCGCAGGAAATTGACGGATTCGACATCCTTGCCATGGCCCGTCGATTCCACCCCGCTCACAATGCACTGTACGGTTATTCACTCGAGGATCAAGGAACTCCCATAGAGCTTATTAACATGCGTCTTGTATGCATAGGCAAAACGGACAAACCGCAATTCCAAGAGCAGAAATATGCCGGTGAAGATCCTTCTCGTGCATACAAGAAAACCCGCAACGTTTACCTCCCGCTCCAAAAGAAGTTTCAAGAAGTGAGCGTATTCGATGGGCTGGCCCTTGAATTCGGCAACCATATAAAGGGACCGGCGATCATCGAACAGGTGAACACTACAACCTTTGTCGCACCCGAGTTCAACGTCCTTACGGATCGCTTCGGCAGCTTCACTATGTACCTCAAAGAGTGCGAGGAAGACGTAAAAAGGAGGATCGTCTCGTGAGTGTTGAGATCGACAAGGTGCTGGTTTCCATCCTGCAGCGTCGTCTCAAATCAATTACCGAGGAGATGAGCATTGCGCTGACCATGACGACGAGGTCCCCCATTCTGTGCGAAGCAAGAGACTTCGTTACGGGCCTTTACGACACGCGAGGGAAAATGCTGGAGCAAACCGAAAACCTTCCTATTCTCTCATTTTCCCTGGGCCCGGTCTGCGAGTACATTGTCAACTACTTCGGCGACGAAATCTATCCGGGTGATGTGATTTTCCATAACGATGTGTTTTCCATGGGAAATCAAAACAACGACGTCGCGGCGTACAAGCCGATCTTTTTTGAGGGTACCCTTGTAGGGTGGGCAGCTTGTAAGGGGCACCAGGCGGATATCGGCGGCGCGGTCCAGGGTGGATACAATCCCAATGCCGTTGAGGTCTGGCAAGAAGCGTTGCGCATACCTCCGGTCAAAGTTTATGAAAGGGGCAAACTGCGCAAGGACGTTTGGGATCTGATCTTTGCCAATATCCGCCTGGACATTGTGGCTGAGGACATGCGAGCCGAGATCGGTTCCTGCGTGGTTGGCGAGCGCGGTCTCCTGAAAATAATAGAGCGTTACGGGCTCGATGTTTTCGAAGCTCACAAAGAATACCTCTTTGACTCTACAGATAGGATGATGCGCTCGGAAATTCGCACGATTCCGGACGGAGTATATTTCGGTGAATCCACGTGCTACTTTGACGGGAAAAATCCTGGTTCCAAGTATCAGATCAGGGTCAAAATCACGGTCGATGATGGGGAAATTACCTTCGACTACTCCGACACCGACCCCCAAACGACGGGTTTTGTAAACGGAACCTACACTTCAAGCGCATCAGCCACGATCCTGACATTCCTTCAGATGGTCAACCCGGATATGCCCCACAACGACGGAATGGTCCGGCCAGTCAAAATTATCATCCCGCAAGGGACTATACTCAACGCCGCATATCCTGCAGCAACCACATACGGCAACCATTTGTGCCCGAACAATGCCGATGCGATCATGAGAGCACTGGGGCCGGTGATTCCGGAGCGAGTCACCGCGGAATGGAATGAGTTGTTGTGCTCGCTCACTACCGGAATAGACCCCCGCAAGAATACACCATACGTGGATATTGGCTTTATGGGATTGAAGGGCGGCTCGGGGGCCATCGAAGGGGCGGACGGTTACGATCACATCGGCATGATTGACGCGTCCGGGGGAGTGTTGGATCAGGATTACGAAATGTTTGAACAACAGACTCCTCATCTTCTGGTCAAACATGAGTACTGGCAGGACTCAGCCGGGCCGGGTCGGTGGCGTGGAGGGCTTGGCGTTGAGACCGAGTTCGTCATCGGTTCAGATCAAACAAAACTTGTAACATTCGGCGATGGGGATGTGGAGCCCACGCGAGGGTCCATGGGGGGAATGGAAGGGACGCTTAACAAGATCGAATTGACCTCTCCTGATGGCCGGCGATATCTTTGCACCACAAAAGACCTTGTGGAGGGTGTTCCTAAAGGGGCAATCTATTTTCAACAGGCAGGAGGCGGAGGCGGATACGGCGATCCATTTTTGAGGCCCAAGGAGAAGGTCGCCGACGAAGTTCGAAATGGAATAATTTCTTTGGAAGCTGCCGGCAGGGATTACGGGGTCCTGGTGGAGCCGGAGAGCTTTGCGGTCAATGAAGGAGAGACCCTACGGCGACGGTCGTCACGAAACATCGGGCCGTCATAATACGTGTAATCGTGCAGTGGAATCATATCTCCGGGGGTCGCCGTTTCTCACAAGATCTAGGTGATTGTCATTGCGATAATGTGGGGCAGGCTTTCCGAAAGTGTCTCAAAACTATTTTGATGACCAGAATCGTGCCACGATTCAGGCTCATTCGTATAGTCGTCGCCCTCACCCCAACCCTCTCTCAAAGGGAAAAGGAGCAGATCCAGGGCAGTTTTGCACTTCCCTCGCCCTCTGGGAGAGGGACACAGGGTGAGGGATTCGTGCTACGATTCCGACCGCTTCATTGTTTTTGAGACAGTTCCTTTCAGCCTGCCGTCAGCCAAGTTTAGAAAAGGGCAGGCTGGAAGAGACTGCCTCAAAAATGCGGACCATATCGAGATCGTGTTACGAAAGCCGCTATAGTTCTGGTTCCCAATCCCGCGTCTCGCGAGACTGGGAACCAGAACAAGCGATCTCCGGTGGGGCAGCCGTCTCGCCTGTTGTCATTCCTGATTGCTGGAGAGGGAGCAATTCTGTATGAGAACGTTCATGCCGACATACTCATCGTATGAAGAACTGGCTGAAATGCAACTCAAAGGACTTCTGTGGACGCTTAAACACGCATACAACGGCTCTCCCGCGTACCGCCGGAAACTCGATGGTTCAGGCATCAGTAGCGGAGATATAAGGAACATCGAGGACTTGAAAAGGCTACCATTCACCACATCCGAGGACCTTGCAGAAGGCTACCCGTTTCCGCTTTTATCGGTTCCTATAAGCGACGTAGTCAGGGTGCATGCTTCCTCCGGCACGACAGGCAAGAGGAAGGTGCTCTGTTATACTCAGAACGACATAGACGATTGGGCACATTTCTTTGCCCGATGCTATGAAATGGCCGAACTGACCACCGAAGATCGGGTACAGATCTGCGTTGGATATGGTGTGTGGACCGCGGGTGTGGGGTTTCAGTTAGGTTGCGAAAAATTCGGCGCGCTCGGCGGTGCCGGCCGGTCCCGGCAATCTCGATATGCAGATAGAATTCCTTATAGATTTCCAAAGCACCGTGCTGTGTTGTACAGCATCAATGGGACTGTTACTCGCTGAAGAAGTGGAACGGCGAGGTGTACGAAACAAGCTGAGTCTCAAGAAAATGATCTACGGTTCCGAACGCTCTTCCGAAGCCATGAGGAATAGGATAAAGGATCTGCTCGCCCTCTCCGATATGTACGACATTCCCGGGTTGACCGAACTCTACGGACCGGGGACCGGGCTTGAGTGCTCGGCACACGACGGCATGCATTATTGGGCCGACTACTACATTTTGGAGATACTGGATCCCGATACCTTGGAACCGGTGCCGGAAGGCCAAGTAGGAGAGATGGTCGTCACTACTCTTCGGAAGGAAGCAGTCCCGTTGATTCGCTACCGCACGAGGGACCTTTCAGCCCTCAAATCAGGCCCTTGTCCTTGCGGCCGATTACTACCCAGGCACGACCGCATCCTGGGCAGATCGGATGACATGTTCATCGTCAAGGCCGTAAATATCTATCCCGGTCAGATCGACAGCGTTTTGAGCAACATCCCGGGAATTGGAAGTGAGTACCAGGTGATAATCGAACGTAACGAAGGGAGAGACACCATGAGACTCAAGCTGGAGCGCGCTCGGAATGCGGATGCCGCCTCCGATGCTCAAACGACGTCGGTGGTCAAAGAGGCGCTCAGGGCCAAGATTCTTGTCACCCCGGAAGTCGAGATCGTGAACTACGCTACTTTGCCGCGGAGCGAGCGCAAGACCAGAAGAGTGTTCGATAACCGGGACGTGTGAGGGACCATCGGGATCCCTGCTCACTGGCAATGCGTGTGGGCGCTTGGCACAGATGTTCTCGAGGTAGTACACATTATGGCCACTGATTTTACGTTTGCCTATGGCTCGAATATGAACCGTTCCGACCTTCGTTCATGGCTGGAAGCGGACGGGTATGATTCTGGTTTGGTTATTGATGCCAGTCCCGCAACGCTTGAAGGGTATGATTTCGTCTGGGATTACTACTCTCAGTCCAGGAGCGGGGGAGCGGCTAACCTGGAACGCAAGGATAATTCCACCGTTTGGGGAGTGCTGATCGAGTTTGAGCTCTCTTTGCTGAAAGCTTTTGACAGGAAGGAAGGGCACCCTTACTTCTATTCACGGGGCGAGAAGCGAGTTCCCGTTCGTCGCGTCAGAGACGGTGAAATTATTTCCGCGTGGCTTTATCTGGCCAAGCCGAATAGAAGCGGCAGACGAGACGTGTGGCCGACACGGCGCTATAAAAAAATAGTCCTTGATGCCGCTCTGTTTTGGAAATTCCCAGAAGAGTATATCGCAAAGATCAATCGCTGGGAAACGCAGCCATAAATGACAAACCGTCAGGGAGTAACGCCTGTCAGTCATGGACAGCCTGAGATTGTCATTGCGAGCGAAGGAAGGGGTAGGTCGGGCCATGCCCGACGTAATATGGCGGCCACGGGCAATCCGGCCTGGGCAAGACTGTTCCACCGGAGATATAGTGTTACTCGCTTGTAAACGACTCGGTACAGGCTATTTTTCTTCGCGTTCTCGGCGCAGTCCCCGGCAAATCTTCATCGCCAGTTGCCTATGAATCTTAACCTCGGGAATCGCCAACGCGGGAATACATAGCCGTTTCCTCACTCCAACTTGCCTTTCCTAAAACAGGTCCGGCAGAAGCCGAAAATATCTTTGAAGCCTCCGGATCGAGGCTCGTCGGCTCATAACGATTTGTATGATAGGTGGTTCCCCTCCACTGCAAGGCGTCTTTCCACAGAATCTTCTTCAGAATAATGAGATAAACCCAGATGAGCATCAGGTTTCCTACGACCAAAAGAACGGAGTATTTCCTGGGCACGCCCATCTGCGCGCAGAACCAGGACGAGACCAGACACATCTCGATTGAACAGATCGCTGGGAGGAGAAACCAGGTAGCCGGCCAGATCTCTCGGGCCGTACAAATGTAGATATATAAAGATATTGCCATGACCGGGAAGCTCACAAGGACGTGAACGGCCAAATATTTCAGCACCACCGGCATCTCGTAATTCATCGAGGCGCTGAGAATGCGGGTCCATCCTCTGACGATTGCTCCAAAAGTAGTGTACATCCGAGTTTTCAAAACGTTTTTTCCGTTTGCAAAAACAAGCCCTAGCCCTGCGGCCTTAATCCTTTTGCCGATCCCTATATCTTCAACAGCCAAGTCCCTCACTTCACTATGGCCGCCGATTTTCTTATAAGCAGATCTGCGGATCATGTAGAACATGCCATTAGCACTGGCCACGGGACTGGCCGGATCATTTACGCTACCGAGAGGGTAAAGAATGCAGGTCATCGCGGCGAAAACCGGCTGGAGGGCCTTTTCCCAGAAGGTTTTGACGACAAATCTTGGACTGAGAGTCACCATGTTTGCACGGCGCTTGACTGCTTCATGATAACACAGACTCAGTGCAGACTCATGAAGGGAGCTATCCGCGTCGAGAAAGGCCAGCCATTCGCCGGAAGCGTAACTAACCCCCACGTCCAGCGCGTGGCACTTTCCGGTCCAGCCTGGGGGCAAATTATCCACGGAAATTACACGGAAATTCTCCTGCACATTTGACAGAGACCTTGCGATGGACGCAGTAAGGTCGTCAGACCTGTCGTCGACCAGAATCAGTTCAAATTGAGGGTAGTTCTGATTCAGCACCGACTCGAGACATTCGCGTATGGTCGACTGTTCGTTGTGCGCAGGCACAATGATGGAGATAAGCGGGGGATCCGCAAGGATCGGCAAACTCGCGTTCGGATCCGGAGTCGGAACCCAGTGGAGCGAATTCAAGGCGTCTCGAATTCTCATTGTCCAGAAATAGCCTTCAAAAAGCAAAACGGCTGTGGCTATCGCAAACGCTAGATACGTCAATTTTTCCCCTTGATAAATCGAATGAGTTTGTTCGAAATGCGGCAACGATTGAAAGCGGCCCAGTCGGCATGCTGGTCGCATCGTAGGGGCACGATCCCGTGTTGGCAGAATGCCCTTACAATTCGGAGCCGATGTTACTGTACCACACTATATGGCAATTGCCAAAAGTAATGTTGGAAAGAAAGAATGAGTCGGCGCGGATTGCAAGGTTAGTGGCAAAGCCCCCCGAAAATGTTTCAAAACTATTTTGATAACGTAAATCGTTCCATGACCGAGTCCCGGCGCTGAACAAACTGTCTCAAAACTATTTTGATGCCCAGAATCGTGCCACGATTAAGCCTGGTGGGCATTTTCGGTGCCCTCACCCTGACCCTCTCCCAAAGGGCGAGGGGACGCTAATAGAGACCTTGGATCAGCTCCCTCTCCCTTTGGGAGAGGGCTGGGGTGAGGGAATTTCGTGGTACCGATCGCGTCCAGTTCAAGAATTTTGAGACAGTTTCTGAAGCACCGGGCTACTTTCGGTCGCCTCTATGAGGCTCAAATGGGTTGTCACACAAGGACGTTTGATAGTAGCCCGGTCCACCGCGGAACGCGGGATTGCCGGGATAAGGAGCATCGAGGCATGATTTGGGGACAGTCTTGGATACTTGTAATACGCACTAACAACCCGCTTCGCAAAGCTGAATGCGCATGCCCTACAGGAGTCAATGAACAAAAAACGGAGGGCTGAAAACCCTCCGCTATGGCAAGGCGAGCCTTTTGTATATCATATCCTAGAACGATCCGACGACCCGCAACTCGATACCAAAAATCGGATCGATCTGCCTCTTTGGATTGACACCCCAAGCCGCCGGATTCATGTCTCCAAAGGCTGTCTTTGGCCCACTAGGGTTGTTCATCGACGCTTGAGCCCAATTTGGCACCGCCTTGTCAACGCAGGCCCAGCTAAACCATTGCCCGGGCTGCCAGTACGCGGATGAGAAGTTTATGGTAAATCCTTCCAGGAGCTTCCAGTCAAACCCTGCGTCGATTTCCCAACCCAGGTTGGCATCCGGTATAGAGGGGGCACCTTCCCTCGCCACATCATGATAAAGGGTCACCACACCGGACGGCAACCCACTTGTCGTAGAAGTGGCGGGCTTGCCGAACGTCCCTGTATAACCTATAGCCGGCGCCGTATAATGTAAATTTATCGCCCCATTGGGTACAATGGGCTTGATGAACCCCCACCCATAGCCGCTCTTGGATGCTCTGTCCGCCCAGAAGAAGCTCAAATAGGTATTCAGGTTGGATGCCACCGCGTAGTCCAGTCTGGCCCCGTAAACCGAAGCGTCTTCTACATACCCGTTTCCTGTGTCACCGTTAATATGAGTGCCCAGACCGTATGCATAGACCATGAGCAAACTGTAGGGCCGAAACAAACCGGTGTTCGAGTTAGAGCAAGACGGTCTCACGTTGGTGAAAGAACCAACGGTGGAAGTGCTGGTCCTGCCGGCCTGAAATAAAACTCCGGTTTTGTCTATCTGTGCGCCATTTCTCCGGTCAGGTCCCGATGACCAGGCATAGATTACGGACATCTTGGCCGGGCCGCAAAGAAAGCCCCCTTCCGCGACGGCTCGCCAATTCTCGATATAGGTGGTCTCAGCACCGGGGAAGTGACCGGCTACACCCGGAGTGTTACCAAAGTCCGGGGCTCCTGTCGCCGTCCTCCGAATGTTCCTGTTGATCTGATGATCCCAGTCTAATTCCGTGTTGAAAAAGAATCGGCCATTGTTGTACTTTAGGTACCATACACCATAATTCTCATAATGCTCTACATACGGCCTGACTTTCCTCGTACCCGGACTGGCTATGATGCCTTCGCCCCCAACGAGCCATCGGACCGGGTTAAACAGGATGCCCATCTCAAACGGTCCGTTGTGATACCTGACGACTGGAAACGAGAAATCAAATTGCCGTTTGTTATTCTTGTCGAAATCCTGATTAAAATATCCTGAAGGGCTGCTGGTACCGACAACTTGGATATTCGGGTTGGGAGGAGTTCCGCCAAAGTTCACAGTCGTGGTCCCCCTTCTGGATGTATCAACACGCAACCCAAACAGAAACGGGCCGAAAGGAACCTCTAGGGAGATCTTATGGGTGGATCGGGATTCCAATCCATTGTAAAACATGCCGATACCGAATATAGAAGGCCTCTTGCCTATGCGGATAAGACCCCACGGAAGTTGGACGTCAGCCCAGAGAGTATTCCAGTACCCAGGTGAAAAGGATCGTTGAACTCCTTGAAACTTGCTGTTAGCATTTTCTGCCGCAACCAGATTGCCCATGCCAAAATCAACGCTGGGGGTGGTATTCGGATTGAGTGTTTCCGCCCAAGCACCTATGTAATAATTGCCGTCGATTCGGATCGCGGGATTGATCCTCAGCTCCATATCCGTACTCATGTACTCGACTTGCCACGAGGAATCAGAGCCGGATACGAAGTTCCCCGCCTGCTCTCCCAGCCATCCATTGATCGGGGCATAAAAGCCCGCAACCGTGCCTGGGATTCCGCTACCAGCGTCCTGATCGTAAGGACCGAAAAAGCCCTGACTGCCCCCCTGGGACCTGTAGTCAAACTCCCATGTAAACGCACCGTCCATAACAAATTCCCAGGCTCCAGCCGGAGCCCTGAACATGATAACGCTCAGGCAAAGAAATATTGCCAACAACCATACGTTATGTCGATGCATTTGATATTCCTCCTTAACGTACAAGGACGGAGAGGATTCCGTCCTCAAATAAAGAAGCACTCGATCTCTTCAGAATCTTGCAAGATAGCGATTCCGAAGCGATTCAAAGCTCATTTTCAAACATAGATTGAGAATTTAACAGCATATTAGGTAATGCATAGCGTTAGTGTCAAACCAAAAGATGCAAGAGGCTCCTAGGCGTCTGGGAACCTCCTTCCTTCTCTGAGCTAGTACGAAGGTTCTTTTGGCAAATGTCACGGTGTTCTCTGAACAGAGAAGAGGAGATTACGCCGACTTTGGTTGAGATTTCTTCTTGAGCAATTAACATGCCACGACGGACTCTTTGTTCAGATGCGAAAATGGTAAACAGTTCACACTGGCACGTGTCAGATTTTTTGTCAGTTCGTAAAAGACCCCGGTCAGAATGAAGACATCAGCGCGAGTTTGCAGTTCAAAATCCCGACGCGAGAAAATTTCTTGGAACCGAAAGGCAACTGGGGGAACTTAAAATCTTGGCTGTCACGCGGTATAGAGAAATCTAAACTACATGGTATACTTAGTACTCGATTTCCTAAATACGGTGTCTTATTTCGGGCGATGTTGTGTGTGCTTGCGATCTTATTCGACGCCGTCACCCCGGACTCCGATCCGGGGTCCAGTCTGGGTTCCCGCGTACTCGGGAATGACGGCAATGGTGCGAGAATACGAGGCCGAATTTAGGCGTCAGAGCACTTAGTGGAACCACGGTGAAGGGCCGACGCGAGTTCGTACCCTCAGAGAGGATCTGAACTTCGTCCTAACAAAGATGATTGTTGGTGCTTCCGGCTCTGCTTCGTGAAGTCGGCCGGTCCAAAACAACAAGGACAAAGAAATTTCTAGCAAAAGAGGGAAGTCGCTGATAAGCTTAAAGACGATTGATGACACGAACCCATTTGTCTTGTCAGCCTGGAGTTCGGTGGCTTGAACAAGGTTTCTGATCCGAGATGCGCTCAGTTATCAGTGCGCGGTCATACATCGGCAGATGACATTCGCCGATACAAGAACGTTGAGGAATGCCCTAAAAGCCTGTTCAAGCGGTCGTGTCTTGAAAATGGTTTCTTTTCCTTTTTCCTCTTCCTTAACCTGCAAGGACACACCATCTTTTAACAAAGAGACATAGAGGAGGTTGACATGACAAACGTCATTATCGCGTTAACACTTGTGGCATCTCTGGCCTTGGTTCCGATTGCTTTGGCCAGGGATGCAAACAGAGATTCGGAACACGAGGTTTGGCATGAGCAGCGGATCTCCAAGAAAGACTGGCACGACGTAACGTACAAACATGGGAGCGCGAAAAAGGACGCCCTCAAGAGGTACATGGAGGATTCGCGGAAGCTCTGGAATCCTAGTGCGCGCTGAGCACTGGGCCGTCAGAATGTCTTGAGATATTATGAAGACCGCAGCTAGAAGCCGGTCACGCCTGCAATCGGCTTCTGTTAACGTCCTGTTGCATATTTGCCGAAAAGTCGGATAAAACGGATTCCAAGTTTTGACCGAACCAACCAAGCGGCTGGTTGAATTCGGTCCGATTCCTGCCGCGTCTACACTTCGCAAGCCAAGGTGAAGCCACCATCAAGAGCGCTTCCAATACGTCCAACTTCTTTTGCATCGCCAATGGCGCACACATCCACGCCGGACTGCTCAAGTTTCCGGCTTAGAGAATTCTCCGGCCGCGAGCCCATTGCCAGCACTACCGAATCCGCAGGTATGGTGATGTCATTACCTTTGGAATCAGTGTATATTACCTTCTCCAAGGTGATATCTTTCATTTTCGCCTCGGTCACTATGGTTACACCTCTCATTTTGAGTTCTTTAAGAAGCACCCAGCGAGTAGAAGGCCCAATATCCTGGCCAATCCGTGAGACCATCTCAATAACCGTCACCGTCTTTACGCCTTTGAGCATCAGTTCCCGAAGCACCTCGGGGGACTCTGCCTGGTGCATCGTGAGAAAATAGACCTGGCTCGGGGAAATCGTCCCTTTTGAAGCCAAGAAGACCGCTGTTTCCAGACCGACCGACCCTCCACCAACCACTACTACATTCGAACCTGTCTGAACCTTTCCCCTCAGAACATCCCAGGCCTGGAACACGTTAGGGGCTTCCACCGCCTCTATGGGCGGCTTGAATGGAGCAGCGCCCGTGGCCACGACCACCAGATCAGGTTTTTCTGCTGCCACGAGCTCAGGCGTGACCTTCGTGCCTGTGCGCACATCTACCTCGTACTTGTGCAAAACAGCACGATAGTAGTCGAAGAGATAGTGGAAATCATGCTTATGGGTCGTTTCCGCGGACCAGTTGACTTGTCCTCCGATCTGCTGTTTCTTTCTCGCAAAGAATAATTTCGTGTCCACGCTGTGCCGCAGTGACCGCGAATTCGCATCCGGACGGACCCGCGCCGGCCACAAGGATCTTCTTTGGGGACGCGGCCTTTACTATGACGGTCTCCTTTTCACGACCACACCTGGGATTGACCATGCAGCCAACGGGCTTTAATTGAAAAACGTGATCAAAGCACCTCTGGTTGCAGGCCACGCATCGACGAATTTCCTCGGCCCGCCCATCTCGCGCCTTGTTCACAAATTCTGGATCGGCCAACATTCCTCTGGCAACCCCTACCAGATCGGCTACTCCCTCCCTGAGCACTTCTTCGGCTATGAAAGGGTCGTTGATACGGTTGCAGCCTATAACCGGGATGCCGACGTTTTCTTTGATACCTCTTGCGAGGTAAACATAACCCGCTTGGGGGAGATCCATTGTTATCTGTGGAACTCGGCTCTCATGCCATCCTCCTGTAACGTTGATGCAGTCAGCCTCCGCTTTTTCCACCGCCGCGGCAAAGACACGTGCTTCCAGGTTGGTGTGGCTGTCGGGCACGAAGTCATTCCCCGCCACACGAACAATGACGGCCATGTCCGACCCCACTTCTTGTCGAACACGTTTGACCACTTCCAGCCCGAAGCGCATGCGGTTTTCCAACGGACCGCCATAATCGTCCTCTCGCTTATTGGTTTTGGGGGAGAGAAACTGACATATCAGATAGCCCGCGGAGGCCAGCACCTCAACTGCATCAAACCCGGCCTGCTTGGCCCTTCGCGCAGCTTTGACGAAATCGTCCTGGACGCGTTCGATATCGTCCAGGGTCATAGGAGTTGTCTTTTGTCGCGTGAAATAGGTCGTGTACTCGGAAGGGGCAAGGGTGGGAAGCCCTCTAAGACCGCAGAAGGAGTAGGCACCCGCCATGTACAACTGCACCGCGGTTTTTGACCCGTTCCGATGTATAGCTTCTGTGAACCTTTGCAGCCCGGGAACGTAGCGATCGTCTTTGATGGAGAGCATCAAGCCGACACCCGATGCCTGATCGTTGATCTCCGCGCCGCCGATAATGATCAATCCCGCGCCTCCTCGGGCACGGGTCGCGTAGAAATCGATGAAACGGTCC
The DNA here is from genome assembly GCA_963789265.1 of uncultured delta proteobacterium. Classification (GTDB taxonomy): domain Bacteria; phylum Desulfobacterota; class Desulfomonilia; order Desulfomonilales; family Desulfomonilaceae; genus CAWBBA01. The sequence goes on from CAWBKB010000005.1 coordinate 207,654, forward strand.
GTAACTTGTCCGTCGGGGGTGTAATTAAGGTGCATGGCCGTCATGACAACTCTGTTGGACAGAGACATGGGACCTACGGAAATCGGCTCGAACAGTTTTGTAATCAATGAAACCTCCAGGTTGAATCAGATTTCGACCGCAATGAAGTGTGTGGCATTGTGTTCAATATAATAATTCACCGCGGAGACCGCAGAGATCGCGGAGAACAGTCTCTTCTTCCCATTTCTGCGATATGGGTACGGCGCATCAAGGACAATGCCATCCTATCCGTGAGACGGAGAAGTCACGTCGTCCTGTATAAGCCATTTTCGCCTCTGCGTTCTCTGTGCACTCAGCGGTGAATCCTTTTGGCCGCTCTTTCAAGGCCCCACATCACGCGCCTTTGAAATTTCCTTTTCTTTTTTCGAGATACGCGGAAATGGCCTCAAAAAGATCCTCCGATGGCATAATCATGCTCGATCTCGCTGCATTGTAGTCCAGAGCCTGATCCATCGGCACCTCATCGTTGAAGAGGAAAACATCCTTGGCACCCTGGACCGCGAATGGCGGATTATCCGCTATTTCTATGGCCATTTCCAAAGCCTTGGTGTCGAGCGTGTCCTTATCCGGATATACGTTGTTCACCAGGTTGATGGCCCGGGCATGCTGGGCGTTGAACCGATGGCCTCGAAAAGCTATTTCGCGCGCATGCCCTTGCCCCACCACTTTCGGGAGCCGCTGCAGCCCTCCGACATCCGTGATAATGGCAAGCGTAGCCTCAGGAAGAGCAAACACGGTCTCTTCCGAACAGAGACGTATGTCGCAACACAGGATAAGTTCCAGTCCGGCGCCAAGGCAGTGGCCGTGTATTGCCGCAATCGTGGGCTGTGAGAGGCGCTCCAGCCGCGTATGGATCGCTTGAACTTGCTTTACCTCTTTGAAGAGAGCCACCTTTTGGGCGGCATTCGCCGGGCCGGTGACCGTTGCTATTATCTTATTTTCAGGGCTCAGATCCAGACCTGCGCAAAAAGATTTGCCCGCGCCTGCCAGGAGTACGACCCTGGCCTCGGGGTCTTTTTCTGCCATTCCGATGGCCCGGTCCAGGTCCTTCCACAAGCTGAGACTCATTGCGTTCCGCTTTTGGGGCCTGTTAAGCGTGATAAAACCTACCCGCCCATCCCTGTGGTAGGTCACGAGAGCCCCGGTTGCCGATACCTCCATGTCCATGATCGAATTTCTCCTCACTTTCAGACTCATGTCTCGACGCCCGTGCGGAGGCGTCCGGCCGCTGTATCGAGAGCTGACGCTCAGTTCACAATTCCTCTGATTCACTCCCGTATGCCCCATGTACAAGCTGTATTCCGACAGGCCTGCCACCCTTATGGATGGCCTCCCGGCCGAGTGCTGCATTTACCCTGAGATCCAGTACATGACGATCGAGAGAAGGGATCCGGGCTGAATCGGGCCGAGTCGCTTTGAGACACTCTAACAGCGTTTCCTGGAACTCCTTATCGGAAAGCTCCGGAATTGTTTCCAGCAATCTCATGGCCTCTTCAGATCTTTCCATGTTGAGAAGGCAGCGAACTCTTTTCAGCATGGAGGACGGTACTTCCTCTGAAATTGCCTGGTAATATTCCATAGCCCATGCGTACTTCCCTGCGTTGACCAGTGTGTCCGCCAATGCGTTCAGCGGGGTGGGCTTGCCTTCCAGCAAACCCGCCAAACTGCGCACGTTGTCGCGTTTATCCAATTTTGCCATCATGTGTACCAGCATTAGAAAATGACCTGGAGTCCTCAGCAGAGCACCGGGGTCAGCATCACGCAAAGCCAGGTAGTAAAGGACCTCGTTTTGTTCTCGTAGCAAATCGAGATCGGGAAATGGATACGTGTTGGATATTCGGAGGTGCTTCACTTCATCGATGGTGCTTGCATTCACCGATATCAATACCTTGTGGATCTTTGCATGCACTTGGATTTCTTTTCCCCGCAACTCTTCTTCAACGTAGTCATCGGGAAAAACAAAGTCGAAGTCAATCTCGTTTCCCTCTTTGGCGCCGACAAAACCCGCTTCAAAAGTTGGGAGCAAAAGCCCTCGTCCCAGCAACACATCCCAGTACTTTCCTGATATTCCTGTAAAGGGAACCCCTTGGATCCAACTCCGTGAGTCGAATATGATTCGGTCTGTGGGACCGGCCGAGGTTCCGCTCTCTCTAAAAAATCCCAAGGAGGAAATCAGCTCCTTCACCGCTGACTCTTCCCCATTAAGTGTTGCGCGGTATCCTTCCAAGAATTGTTCTAGCAGCGAAAACTCCTCAATGGCGCTGGCGGCAAGGGCCCCATACGCATGAAACATCGACTCATCCGATAGATCCTCCCGATTCGTCAGCAAGAAATCCAGGATCTCAAATAAGCGCTGTTTGTAATAGACGTCTCTTTCCATCTGTTCATTGGCAAGGGCCCAAAGGTTGCGCACCTTTTTGATGTCCGCCTTTGACATTTGTTCAGTTTCGTACCGGTCCCCAACAGAGAGGTAAGTGGGTCTGTATCCGGGATGGGGCCTGATGCCGAAGCGTTTCGGGCCGTGTTGGTACACCGATCCAAAGTAAAGCTGCATTTGTTGTGAGCCTGAGTTCGATTGAATAGGGATTTCCAGTGAGCGTAGGAAATTCATGGTCTCACGCGCGTCATCGACAGTTTCACCCGGAAGCCCGAAAATTGAGAAAAGTTCCGCTTCCATACCCAGTGAATGAACAACCTTGATATTTTCTTCAAGCTGCCTCAAGAATATCCCCTTGTTGGTATTCTTGAGCACGCCGGGGCTTCCGGATTCGAGGCCGAACGCCACCGTGTCGGCTCCGGCTTGCGCCAGCTTCTTCAGCAGGGAAGGATCCACGAGATCGGCCCTGGTTTGGAGCCAGAACGGAGTGGTAATCTCCCTCCTGATTTTCTCTTCGAGTAGTCTCTCCGTTCTGTCCCTGTTCTTCGGTGAAATTGGGGTCGGCAAACCAGAACCGTTTTATTCCCTTTCCTGCGAGGAACTCCATTTCAGCTATTGTTCTTTCAACAGAATGGCAGCGTACTTTACCTCCGCAAATGCGGGGAGTTATGCAGAACCAGCAAACATGTCTGCACCCCCTGGAGGAAAGGAGAATTGCCGTATTCTTTCCTTCCAGATTAAGCAGATTCGCCAAATAAGGGGAAGGATAGAAATCTAGATCTTCAGGCCCTTCCGGCACCGGACCGCTCTCGATGATGCGTCCGTCGCTCCTGCACGTAATTCCCGGGATCTCTTCAAGGTTCCCGCCCGCCTGAAGGGCCCGGCCTATTGCGGGCAGTATCACTTCGCCCTCTCCCCTTACGAGGGCATCCACGTCGCAGAGAGCTTCCAGGGCACCTGAAGGCATGGCCGATACCTGCGGACCGCCTAGAACCACCTGTATTTTGGGGTGCCTTGACTTGATGTACCGGCAGAGAAAGCGAATCCGGCTCATGGTGCTCTGATAGGCCGTGAACCCTACAACCCATGGGTCGATACGGCGAATCCACTTTTCAAGGTTCCTAAGGCTCAAGGGCCTGTCCCTAAGGTCATCGAGGATTATGCCGTCGAATCCGCCGGCCTTGAGCGCCGCAAGGATATAGCCCGTGGAGATAGGGATACTCTCTGACGATTCATAGCCCACATCATGGTTCACATTGATAAAGAGAAAAGCCACGGATCACCGTTCCATTGCTGCATAGTTGAGGAGAGGTATAAGAATAACACCAAATGAATTTGACAGACAACATGCGCGGTTGACCGACCGTCCCGCCCCTGCTAAATCATGACCTCATGAAAAAGATCAAGAGTCCGTGGTATGGAGCTTTGTGGACACTGGTTTGGACGGCAGCCCTTATCTGGTTCCTTGCCTCAGGCATGTTCAATACAAGGGAATGCGTCGGGTTGGTCCTGATATGGTTGGTTCTTGTTGGTTTTACCGGCTATTTGATTCTGCGCCACCTGAAACATAGAGCGGGGCACGCGGTGGAGCCGCCATCACGTGTCGTTGCTCTCCCTGCACTGAACGCGCCCTGCCCATGCGGCTCCGGCAAAAAATACAAGCGCTGTTGCGGAGCCTGAGGCAAACAAAAGAGACTAAGTTCAGTTTTTCGTAAGTACGGTCGCAGATTTTCACGCTGGAGATTGCCAGTGGGACGGGCATCCTGCCCGTCATCCATAACAGACAGGCTGGAAGCCTGTCCCACCATTCACGCGCAATGACATTCCCATTACATGTCATAGCGAGCGCAGCGAAGCAATCTTCTTCCGGACCGAGTTCTTAGCTTCACCGTATTTGCGAAAAGGAGCACTAAGATTACTATCTCGTCAACCTGTACGTGCTTTCTATCGTGTTAATTACTTGTTGCCGCGCCTGATCCATCCCCCAACCACTATCCAGCAGACAGGTTAAATATAGCCTGGCGGTCATTTGCATCTCAGGCTCGGTCCGAGCCCTAGCAATCATCATGGGATACCGTGAGCAGTCAGGCCGCTGCTGCACTTGAGGTGGCGGGGGAGGCTGATAAGCCGGTTCTGGATGCCATTGCTGGAGGACCCGGCTGCTGGTAATGCTCGTGAGACCGCGACGCCCGTTTGCGCGAGGGAGCTGGAGCAGCATTTTCGGTACATAGGGCTTCACCGATCCGTAACGAAGGCTGTTGCTATTCTGCTGCTGGTACCGTCGCGAGTGCCGACGGTGTCGGGAATCAAGCGGTTGGGTCGAACCGGTGTCGAGGTGGTTCCCGCGGTTGTCGAATTCAGGGGCTTTGGGCACGCTGTATGGAAAATCCTGGGCCACGACACTCTGAGTGACCACAGTTCCTACCAGGACCATAGCCACCGATAATACAATAACCATACCGAATCTCATCATAACAACGATCTCCATCTAAATCGGCGCCGCACTATATCACAAGCACGTTGAGAACGCTATTTCGCCCCACGGGCGGGTAGTGCCCCAATTCAGTGTGTCAATCGTTATTCCTGCGTACGCCGTCCCGCGTTTCGCGGGACAGTAGGATCGGCCACCCCGCGGGACGCGGAGCTTCTTCCCCTTATTGAAGGGGGGCCTTGACCGTTGGGGTTCGGAAATCTATCGGCCACCCGAACCGAACTTGTGAATCTTGTTTAGCAGACCCTGTCTCGACAGCCCCAACTGCTTCGCCGCGAGACTTCTGTTGCCGGCGCAGCTTTCGAGCGCTTCCTGAAGCATGGATTTCTCCATCCTTTCAGTAGCTTCTTTTAGAGTGAGAGGATTGGAAGTCGCCTTATCTTCAATCATTTTTTCAACCGAATTTCTTATACGAGGCGAAAGACAGCGAACCGACAAGTTTCCTCCGTCGCCCGCAAGTATATGGGCACGTTCGATCTCATTTTCCAATTCTCTCACGTTCCCCGGCCAGGGATAACGAACCAACAATTCAAGGACGGTCGGATCTAGACCGCGGACGGGTTTGCCGGTCAGCACAGTCAATTTGTCCAGAAAATGTAGAGCCAGCAAAGGGATATCATCGGCACGTTCGCGCAAAGGCGGGATCACAATGGGAAATACATTCACTCTGTAAAACAAGTCTTCGCGAAACATGCCTTGCTGGATTCGTTCGTTCAGGTCTCGGTTAGTTGCGGCAATAAGGCGTACATCAACAATCTGGGACCTGTTTTCACCTACAGGCTTTATTTCCCCGGACTGAATAGCGCGAAGCAGCTTCACCTGCATGGAGGGGGAGGTCGCTTCGATTTCATCCAGGAAAAGTGTCCCGCGGTGGGCCGCCTTGAACACCCCTACATGATCGGCTACCGCGCCGGTGAAAGCGCCTTTCCTGTGCCCGAACAGTTCACTCTCAATCAGCTCCGACGGGATCGCGGCGCAGTTCAAGCTTACGAGTGATTCATTTACTCTCGGGCTAAGCCGGTGGATCGCTCGGGCCACCAGCTCTTTTCCTGTTCCGGATTCACCCTGTATCAGGACCGTAGTTTCAGTGGGCGCAACCTTACGGATTAGAGATCGAACTTCCTGCATGCCTGCGGCGCTTCCGATAATCTCTTCCAGCAAGTCACTGTGGTGAAGAGCCTGCTTCAGACCGACGTTTTCTTGCCTCAGTAAAGAAGCACTCTGTCTGAGATGATCCCATTCCAGCGCATGCTCCATTGATCTAGCAGCCTGGGATGCGAGAATTTCAAGTATTTCCAAATCAATAGAAGTGAAGACTCCGGCACGCTTATTAAGCACCTGGAATACCCCTATTACGGGTCCCCCTGGGACGCGCAACGGCACACAAAGGAGGTTCTTTGTTCTGAACCCTGTCTGAGGATCAACCGCCTTGTTAAAGCGAGGGTCTTTGTACGTGTCGACGATGTTCAGCGATTCGCCGTGCGTAAACACCCACCCGGCAATACCGGACTGCCAAGGTATACGGATCTGATCGTGCTTTAGCCCCACCCCGAGGTGCGAATACAGTTCCTTGGTTTGGTGATCCGCCAGAAATATGGTCGCGCGTTCCGCATTCATGACGGAAGGGGCTTCCCTTATGAGAAGCTCAATCAGTGAACTCATATTCGTTTCGCTGCTAATCAAAATCCCCATCTTGAACAGCAGCGATATCCGTTCCAGATAAGAGCCGAGAGGTTTGGCTGGTCTCGTGAAGCGCTTCGATCCCTCTTCCATTCCCAGGGCTTCTTTGAGTAAGGTTATGTCAACATGAATGGTGATCGCTTGGACGAGTTCCTCCACCGAGATCTTGCCTTTCGACAGGAGAATCTCTTGAGGGGACCTTCCTGTCTCCTTTGCCTCATTAATGGCCTTCGCATAATCGTCTTTGCCTATTCTTCCCGTTTCCAGGAGGAGTCGGCCGATGGAATGGAGATCAATCACGAATACTCTCCCCGGTTTTGCCATACAGAGCTATCTCGCCGGTCTGACCGTGAATAATCATTTTACTCCCCACCACCACGTCATGTTCGTTGAATCGCACTATTTCGGGCTTGCCCGAAAACTTGGCTATCTGCCGAACCTGACCCACATAAACCTTGTCCAAGGATTTGGAGATATCCGCCGCGTGCGCTCCTCTGCCACCTAGATGGCTTATGAGAGCGGTAGCCACCGGAAGCGAAAAGATCTCTTCCATTATCTCCTCGGGAATAGGATCGTTAACCACAAAAATGAATCCGTCCAGTTTATCATGTTCCGGGAGACGTTCGTTCATGGCATCTATAATGGACTGGGCCTTACTGATGTGCTTGAAAGGGGCAATTTGATTCCGATCGGTAACCATGATCCCTCTGAAAATTTTGCCGGAAACTCCCGTACCCTGCGCAATCACATCGTAGCCCGACGAACTGAGAGGCGGGACTCTCTCTTTGCGCTCTCTATCCTTGCGAATCTGCAGAATGAAAACTTTCCCTTTTTCTATGGTGTACTCAAGACGAGTGTCAAAATGCAGCCGCTCCGCGGTCCGGAAGAGTACGGAATGAAGTTGCTTCCAAGCGTCAGGCATTTGAGAGGCGAGTGATTCCTGGGCCTTCCAGAGGTCGTACACGGGAATCGTTGCCACCTTGCCGTCTACAACGTCGGTCCCCTGATCGCCTTGTGCGAAATCACCCCGAAGATCCATAGTGAAGGGATTGTAAGACACAACACCCGTTCCCGAGGAATTGAGTTCCATGTTCCCGTAGACCATACCCTGAACGATGACCGGAGTGCGCCAATTCCCATGGATACCCGCCGCTTCTCTGTATTTGCTCGCTGCTCTTCCGTCATAGGAATGCAGCACGACGATGGCACAATGGATGAGAATGTCCAGGAATTGTCCCTTGTCAAGCAGCTCCACCACTTTGGGGGCCAACTCCGCAACTCGCGCCTTGTAATCGAATGCAAGACTCTTCATCTGCTCAGCGCTCATGTGGGCTTTGCGCCTCACTTTAAAACGTTCTTTGCGCTCATCGATGATTCCCTGAAACTCGTCTCTCTCCAAACCAAATACTGACTGGCTGAATTCCTGCAAGAAACGCCGATAACAATCGTATGCGAACCAAGGCCCCACTTTGGCAGCCAAAACTTCGGCCGTTTCATCGTTGATCCCAACATTGGTAATAGTTGTCATCATACCGGGCATGCTGACACGGGCCCCGGACCTCACTGAAAAGAGTGCGGGATTGGACGGATCACCCAAAGATCGACCCCAGAGCTGCCCCAGCTTGGCCACAGCGCGGCCCAACCCTTGTCTGAAGTCGGGGTTTGTCAACATTTCTTTCGGTTCCAGCAGGGATTGGTCTGTGGTGATGACAAAGTAAGGGGGGGTGTTTTCCGCGAATCGCAGCAAGGACGCCTTCAATCCTATCCTGCAAGGTGAAATGTCTTTGGGGTCCGGAAAGTAAAAAGGTACCGAACGTAAAGGCCCCGGCCCTTTGCGAACGACCCTCTTACTGGACTCAGCAAGGCGCTGATTGAGAAAAAGCTCTATCTTATCTATGAAGGTTTCCAGGACCCTCAGGTTTCCATCTCGTGCCTGAAGATCGGATACATAGAGTGTTTTCAGATAGTTCTTGAAGAAATCGGTGTCGGGGACCTCTTTCAGGGTGGTCAAGTTCTTGAGCTTGCGCGGCAGTTTCTCCATCGGGCAGAAGGAAAGGAAATTGTCAAAAGGCTCCTCGAACGAGCTTCGATAACTGACATATATATCATCGACCTCTTTCTTGATGATGGTCACCAGATCTCGCACTTTGTCCAGAGTCAGGCCGAGATCGCCGGCGCGGCGCAAATCGCGACCGCCTTGTTCCAAATAGAAACTCGAATGCCCGTTTACGGAGACTCCGCGCACCAGGCAATCGAGAAAGACGAGCGCATCCGCAAGATTCTCCAATGTAATTGTATCAAAATGAGTATTGTTTACGCTCGTGGCAAGGGTCTCCTGGAGTCCTTCAAGCTGGAGATCTTTATTGAAAGCCTCGAAACGTTCCTCAATGTATGTGGCTTTTTGCGCGTACGCATGTCCTGCCTTTTTCGCTCGCAAGATAATAGGCGTGCCGGGTCGCTCCCTGTTTATGAGCTCCATTTCCCGGGCCGCGTCTTCAGTCCCCTCCGTTAGGGTCACCGGCGCTGAAAGAGGTTCTGAAATATCGGGAGTGAGGAATTTTTGCTTGGTCTCTCCCCGCTCCAGAATGATTTGATCGAGACGGTTGAGGCCTTCCTCAGCCGTGGCGCCGGAGGCGGATTGGAGGACTATAAAATACTTCGCATACAAACCCTTGGCCAGCTCAATGACGTCCAGGACCATACGCCGGGAGAATTCCGGCCACGTCGGGTCGGAACGGTAGGGCGCAGTATCGAGGAATGCAAGCTGCATCATGCCTTCTTTTTCGGAAGGGTCTATTTTCAGGTCATCGAAGATGCGGCGGCACAGATCTCGCATCCCCTGCTCTTCCGGCATCGAGCACCACTTGTTCATCGGCAGGTACGGCATTGATTCGGAGGGCATCCATTCCGCGATGGCTTCCGGTCGTCCCTCAGAAAAATATTTGACTATTCCCCGGCAAAAATAGAAATTTTCGATGCTTCCGCGCCAATGTATATCCCCGCGAAGCTTTCCCAGAAAGTTGCCGATGGGCTTTACACCTCGATTTGCCAACTCTTTCGCAAGCCCCGCTGCCGTGAGCCTCAGAGTGTCGAGCGGCCCTATATCCTTAAAAGAGTATGGAATCGCCTTTATAAGCGTCCGGATAGGGAAGTGCATAACAGACGAGTTGGCCTGTAATAGCCTGGAGATCCAATATTGGATGAGGTCCTCATCGCACAGGCGCGTTTGGCCGATTTCGATCTGAATAACAAGATATGGTACGAGGCGATGCATGATCCGCGGATTCGAGGCAATGATGGAGATCAAACACTTTATGTGTTGTGCGTGAGCCCGGTTTGCCCCTGATTCCTCGGCCAAGACGAGGGGCTCGCCCGTATCGTCATCCTCGATGGTATATTTCTTGTCCAAAGGCTGAATTATCGGCCGTTTCACAAAATGGTCGATAAGCTCTTGGGCCATAAGGAAATACCCGGATTTACCGAGCGTGACACCCAGTGATTCCAGCGCGTTCAGCGAGGATATCACTTCGCCGGTGTCTTTTGACGAATACGCGCGCTCCAGAAAGACATTGGCAAATGTATTTACAAGGTTCCTGGATGCTTGCTTTCTGGTCTTCTCCAGTCTGACTACTATGCGGCAAAGCCCGTCGATGAACAGCTCTTTGACTTCCGGTTTATCCACTGCAATGATCTGAGCAGCCAAAATCTCTGCAAAGGCCTCTTGCAAGTCCATCGGAAGCTCATCAATCATTTCCTGGAAAGCCGAAAGAATTGCTCTCCATTCTTCCGCCAGATTCTTGATGAATGAAATGCCCTTTGTAATCTCGCCTTCGTCTATTTGACCCCGTCCATCCAATGCGCTTTGATAGGTTTGCCTGCGTTTCTCGATTTCTTCGGCCGAGTGGAGGTTGATCCTTTCCAGGATCTCTTTCCGGAAGCGTTCCTTGGATGCAAAATTCTCGACCTCCAAAGCGCTTTCCAACCTTTTCACGAGACCTTCGGGACAAGCGCGTATTTCTCCCAGAGCAGTGATCAATGCCTGAACCGCCAATCTGTCCACGTGCGAAGTCAGAGCGAATTTGATCTCATCCGACCGCTTCTTCAGGGCTGACCCGATCTCGGAAACTTCCAGAACGCGTCGTTCAAAAGAGTTCAAGGAGGTGCGAAACGGCTCTTGAGCCAAGAAATCGATGACGGATTCCACGAACGGCTGGTACTGCTGAAATGTCTTATCATTGGCAGTATTCAGAATGCCGGCCACCAGACGTGACAAGACGTGTTCTCCTTCAGACCGGGCAGCCGCATCAAACGGCTGACGCACCGCTGCAAACAAATAGCTGAAGAGGATCTCCATTACAGAGGGAAGGTGGTCGCCCAGCGACTCGTCATCTCTATCCAGCGAATATCGGGAGATCAATCGGACTACTTCCAACCAGTTGGGGATTTCGTACAGCGCTGATATGAGGTTTTCACGGATGGCAAGCCGCCGGCCTTCAAAGGAAGTGAGATAGACAAGCTCTTCCAAAGATTCACGCGAAAACCGGCTGAAGAGCGTAAGTCGCGAATCATATTGCCGCAAGGCGACCAGATAAGGGGAAGCCTCCTTACCCGTACGGTCGAGGATCATTAAGACTGTAGGGAGAGCCTCAACCGCGAGCGTCGTTTGATCCCCGAACTTGATGCCGGAAAGATTGATGACCTCGGCCATTCCGGCGATCTGGTACGGATTGAGCGGTTCGTGATCGCTGATCTGCCGTATGAGATTCCTGACTTCCACGGTGCTGTCCAGCGTGGTGAATTTTCGAATAACAAGCTTAAATCATTGCGATCACTATCGCAAGAAGTACGGATGGTCAGTATGTGAAAGGCTTCACAAAGAAACTTTTATTGCGAGGGTCCTACTCCCATAGGCGATAACTGAAGTGCATTTCGTTACCTCTGAAGAGGTCCCAGGGCCATCAAAGTCCCCCTTTTATAAAGGGGGATTTAGGGGGATTTTCAATGGGTTATCTCAAAATCCCCCCTAGCCCCTCTTTATAAAAGGGGGGAACCCCGCGTCCCGCGGGGTTGAGTTAGCGCCTATGGGGTACTACTCCTGGTTCGGATCTTGTCTCCTGATATAAGAAACACAATTCTCGGCCCAAACTTGAGGTGAGTTTGATTCTGTCGTAATTTATGGCCACATTGTTAAAATATTGGAGGATGAGCGAATCTCCCAATGAGGAGGATGGCTTGATCCCAACGAAGAAAAATCCGAGCTGTTCAAATTCACGGGTCATGTAATAGGTCAAAGGGTCTTCCAGGCTGCAATATAGCTGTATGACCTCAATATGCTGGAGGCAAAGCTCTTTGAGCCTTGCTTTCACTTCCAATAAGACGTCGGACCCGTACTCTTCAACGTCAATCCACCCGAATCCTGTAGGGCCGTAGTGAACTGTATTCAATCTTGAATGAGGCCCCGAAAATCGTGGCCCCGGGACGGACGGGGCTTCAAAGTCAGGCTCGACACCGATGTTGATATACAGCTTGCGAATGATTTCTTTATGATGCTCGGGCGCATATATGGGAAATAATTCAAGCTTTGTCATATATCTAAAACAAATCAGGTAAGTTTCACGCTGGGGAAGCGTTTCGGTAAGGCCCTTGAACGACAACGTCGCAGGGCCGAAACCAACAAGCAATCCGCAATCGTTAAAACCAAACCGATGAATGGCCTGCTGGGAATAAGTGTGGTTGGTTGCGGCCACGACGTAGAGCGCTCGCGTATTTTCGGATTTTGCTTTTGCGATAAGGTACTCTGTGAGCCGAGTGAGGCACCCCTGCCACCGAAACTCAGGTTTCACAACGGCAAAGCCAAGTTCTGCCACGTTTGAGCTGGAATCCCACCTGAGCAGCGCACAATGGCCTATTATTTCGCCATCTCGAGTGACTGCCACCACTGATAAAATTTCGCCTTTTTCGTTGAGTTCGACAATCCTATCCGGATAGTAAATCTGACGATAAGCAAAAGAGTATCCGTAAGCCTTGTAGAAGCACTTGGAAACTTCTATCGCTTCGCGCGGCTGCATCGGCCGGACTTCAAATTCTACCGTATTCGGCGGGAAAACACGGACTGACGCGGGCCCTTCGTAAGGTTCCAACTCGCAGACATTGTAATAGTCTTTGATGGTGCCTGTTTGTAGGTAATTGATCAGGTGCGTTTCTTTTCCTTCCAGACCCAGGTTGTGAAAAGAAACTTCATCCATGGCTTGCGTACCCGGAGAGAGAACACATTGGGGCCTGAACATGAGTTTGGCGTTCGATTCACACTCGGGCGGCACAATCTCGGCAGACTGAAGCGGGAGGCCCTTGTCTTTGATGACGATTTTGAGCCCCATGAGGACTCTTTCGCAACTTATATCAAGAGTGGCTCGCTCATTCGGTTCGAATGCCTTCTCGATGACTTTTGAGACTACATCCTCGACTCCACTAGCAATATCTCGGCAGGTTGTTTCGTCGAAACCGAAACTTTGAGCCACATTTCGAATGTAAGCGCCGACTACACCAAGATAGGAAGCATCGGTGGGGATAGTAAGCTTTGAGTATTGGCATGGTTCTGTAGTGCTCATAACGACTTCACTCTAAGAGTTGGGCGAGATCAGGTCAAGTAAAGGTTTTGACAGATTCCGTTGGGGCTTATTAAAGAGATTCTCGAAACTAGTCACGGGACGAGAAAATGATGTGGTGGGGACAGGTTGTCCTGCCTCGAGGGACCGTCCCCCCAATCTGAATTAGGTGAGAACACGCATCACGTGTGACGACAATTTTCGAAAATCAGCATAGAGGACTACAATCGTGGTTGGAGGCTTGCGGCGGGTGCCACTGCTGGCTTGCCCAGCAGTGCCGGTCCAGGAAACACTGCTGGGCAAGCCAGCAGTGGCACCCAAACACAACCTTTATTGGCTGTCTTGCGTCTCAAAAGACGGAATTTGGGGGAGCCCATATAAACGTTCAAAAAAAGAAAACTCTCTGCGTTCTCCACGGTGAGGCTTTACTTCATCTCTTTTGACTAATTTCTGTGATGCTGCTACCTTACTGCAACAACTCCCTTGTGCTTTCTGCGGCTGTGGCCCGGCCGGGTCAGCCGGCAGATTGATCGATAACAGCCGCCATAAAATTCAAGTGGATTCGGGGACGATTATGGTCATAGGAGTTCCTAAAGAAATCAAAGAAGACGAGTATCGGGTGGGCATCATTCCCCACGGGGTACGCGACCTTACCGAACATGGCCATACCGTACTGATCGAACAGGGTGCAGGCGAAGGTTGCAGGATTTCCGATCAGGAATTCGCGGCCGCGGGTGCTCGGATTATCCTCGACAAGGCCGAGGTCTACAGCCGAGCCGACATGATTATTAAGGTGAAGGAGCCTCTGAAGCAAGAGTACAACTTGTTCCACGAAGGCCAGATTCTGTACGCCTATCTTCATCTCGCGCCTGCTCCGGAGCTTACCGCGGCCCTTCTTGACCGAAAAGTCATCGCGGTTGCGTATGAGACGATCCAACTGGATGACGGAACCTTGCCCTTGTTAGTACCTATGAGCGAGGTAGCCGGCCGCATGGCCGTACAGATCGGAGCGCATTTTCTGGAAAAGACCCAGGGAGGGAGAGGCGTGCTGTTGGGTGGCGTGCCTGGGGTCGGTCGCGGTCGAGTAACCATAATAGGCGGGGGAACTGTAGGCCGGGCCGCGACAAAAATTGCTGTCGGATTTGGCGCGGATGTCCATGTTCTGGATGTGGACCAGCAGCGTTTGATATACTTGGACGATATCTACGGGAATCAAGTGACTCTTCTGATCTCGAACTACGAAAACATCCTGCGAGCTGTGATAAAATCCCACGTTGTGATCGGGTCGGTTCTCATTCCGGGAGCCAGGGCGCCCCGACTTATAACCCGCGACATGGTCGGAGCTATGAAAGCGGGAAGCGTAATCGTAGATGTATCTATAGATCAGGGTGGATCCTGCGAGACCTCCAAACCTACAACTCACCAGCACCCCACGTTTGTAGTAGATGAGGTGCTGCATTACTGCGTTCCTAATATGCCGGGCGTGGTGTCTCGAACTTCGACGTTTGCGCTAACAAATATCACTCTGCCTTATGCATTAAAGTTGGCGGACCAAGGGATTGACGGAGCAGTCGCGGATGATCGTGTTTTGGCCAAGGGAGTCAACCTTTACCGGGGCGCGGTGACCTACGCTAATGTGGCAGCCGCTTTGGGGTACTCGTATACTCCACTGCGAGAAGTTATTTAGTATGAACAATCAATGGCCTGGAAAGCGATTTTTTGGCGGGGGATACCTAGTGTGTGGACGTCTCGTGTTAATGACACCGGGAAACGACTTGGCGGAACGGTTCGGGCTTGAAGAGGAGCCTGTTCTGGAGCGCATAGTCGGCCAGTCTGGCCAGAGGGATATTCTCGCCCAGCAGCAACTCCATACCTCTGTCAACAAAGAAATCCTGATGTCGAAACAATGGACTTCGGCCCGAAAGCGCATCCAGGATCATCGCTAGCACCACCCTGCCAGGTCTGACTTCCATATCGCAGGCAACCAAGTGGTCAATCTCTTCCACCGAGACCGATCCTGCAGGCGTAAGCGGAAACGACGGGGAGAAACCTCGCGTCCGTAATCTGAAAACCAACCTCTTCCGAACTCATGGGAACCTCCTCAAAAAGGCCCCCCTCGTCCTATCACAGAAAACGTCTCCTCGTGCAAGCTGTAACATATTGATATTATCATGCGACCCAAATGAAAATAATCCGAATCTGGAGCCCACTGCTGCCGAACGCAAGATTTATCATCAGCGCATTGTTCTTGTCTTTTCCCTTCTCGGAAAACCCGTTGGAGTAGACGGAGTAGCGGACGACACAGAAATTGTTTATCCAAAAGAGTTTACCAAATAAATCGCTTCCTACGCAATGCTTTAGAGCAGAACAGCGATAAAGGCAAAGAGGCCGATGAGCAGTAGCAATATCGCCACAATCAGGGTGATAGGACGGAAATCGCCGTACTGAAACTGCTGTTTCTCAACTCTTTTGAGAATACGAAAGTGTTGCACAACCGCTGAAATCAAGCCAAGAATCCCCAGGGCTATGAAAGCGCTGCCAAAAACCCTGGCGCTGTGTAATGGGTCGTGAATTCTATCCGGCCGAACCATCTGCACATAGTCAAGGACTTTACTGATGCCGAATCCGAAGCCTATCAACGCAAGCGACGTCCTGATCCACGCCAGAAGAGTTCGATCAGCAGCCTCTCGAGTGCGCTCTTTGGCCAGTTCAGTCGATATGTCGGAGCTTGTTGGCTTGTCTGACATTGCTTTCTCCACGTAACCTATCGCATCATAAGTTAAACACGATTAGTGTGAGCCCCTCCACCCCAGTTGCCGGAGAGGGGTGCAATTGTCTTCAGTGAATCCGTTCCATTCAGGTTCTTTCACAACATGATACTCACAGAAGTGAGACACGCCCGATCATATTCTCACGGCACAACCGCCGGCAAAGCCCCAAGCGTCTGCAAACTCTTGATGATGAACTCCGTAGCCAGCATGGCCTGGAGCACGGCCATGATCCACCCGATCACCTGCAGAATTGAAGCAGGGAAGTGCTTGAGCAATGCATCGGAACACCAAAACGTAATCAGGTTCAGCACCATGATCACGAACAATAGCACAATAGTAATGACCTCCTGAAGGGAATCGCCTTTTGCGATGGCCACCAGGGCCGTAATCGCTGCAATGCCGGGTGCGGTGACAATAGCAGGAATCACGAGGCGAAAGGAGGCAATGGGTAAAGATGGGTGGGATGGTCCGGCTGTTTCTCTTGGAGGCGGCGGAGCAGCCGGTCGTGGTCGCATCACTATCTGGAGGGCCTGGTAGAAAAGGATGATGCCACCGGTGATCGCGATGGCGGGAACAGAAACGTGCCATCTGGCCAACACTATTGAACCCAGCAGCGCCACACTGAGGACAATGGCGGTGGCTGTTGCCGTGGCCCGCCAGGCCACTGATCGGCGGAACCCCGGTTCTGTCCCCTGGGTTAACTCTGCAAAAGGTCCGATGGCCTTGAGGGGACCAAGGGTGACGAAGAAAAGTATGAAGATGTCTGACGTCGTAAACATACAAACCTCTCGGTTATTTGTTCATTGAAAAGCTGTAACATCCGGGCAATGTTGAACCCGTAAGCTCGGCTTCGTACTCCAAGACCGGCTTGCGGAGGGATCGCTGCCTTGCGCTCGGCGTAGTCGTAAAAGTGCCATGGTTCTTGGCAACCGAGGGCACTGCCGCGTTGCAAACAGACTGAGAAGGTTTAGTTGCGCGCCATGAAACGCAACCTTGATCCAGCCCTACTCAAATCAGTACCCCCGCAGATCGGCAGTACTCTGTGAATCTGCTGCTTCGCGCGCTACTTCACCCCTTCTGGTCCCATTTAGTGAGGGGCCCGGATGCTGTGCGCAAACCAGCCCCCCGCTGTCTCGTCTCAGAATACTGCTAGCGGCTCCCGGCACCCTGTTGGAGCTTCTCCAGGACCTGATCGATCGTGAAGCTCGCCGCCTTCTGGCGCGGCGGGAACTCCTTGAATGTCGCCAGGAAGTCACCCACGTACTTCTGCGCGGGAAGGAACAGGTAGACGTGATCGAGCACCCAATCCCAGTAAGTGTTCGATGTGATGTCCGCGCGCTCAAAGGGGTCCGTGCGCAGGTTGAAGAGCTTCGGAAACCGCAAAACTACCAACGGTTCCTGCCAAATCCGAAGGGTGCCTTGCATCCGCTGCTCCATGAAGATTAGCTTCCAGTTGTCGTAGCGCACGGCCATCAGGTCGCCGTCGTCGGAGAAGTAGAAGAATTCCACGCGCGGGCTCTTCTCCTCTTCACCTTTCAAGTAGGGCAGGAGATTGTAGCCGTCGAGGTGCACTTTGAACTTCTTGCCGCCAGCCTCGTGGCCCTTAAGTAACTTGTCCTTGATGGTCGGTTCGCCCGCAGCCGCCACTAGAGTGGGCAACCAGTCCATATGGCTGATGATTTCATTAGATACGGTGCCGGGCTTGATCACACCGGGCCAGCGCAACATTGCAGGAACCCGGAATGCCCCTTCCCAGTTGGAGTCCTTCTCATTGCGGAAGGGCGTCATACCCGCGTCAGGCCAGGAGTTCATGTGCGGTCCGTTGTCGGTGCTGTACATGACGATCGTGTTGTCGGCGATGCCGTGCTCGTCCAGCTTCTGGAGCAGCGCGCCCACGAGTTTGTCGTGGTCGATCATGACGTCGTGGTATTCCGACTGCCAGCGATGGGACTGGCCTATGCTCTCAGGCTTGGCATGCGTGCGGAAGTGCATGTGCGAGGTGTTGAACCATACAAAGAACGGCGTCTCTCTCTTGACTTGGCGGTCAATAAAGTCCGTTGCCTTGTCAAAGACCTCGTCGTCGATGGTCTCCATCCGCTTCTTCGTCAATGGGCCGGTGTCTTCAATGCGACCGTCTGCGTAACACTGGAGCACGCCGCGCGGACCGTAGTTCTTCTTGAAGTTCGGGAAGTCCGATTCCGGGGGATAGTCGCGGCAGTTCTGGCTCCTCACATGCATTCAGGTGGTAAAGAAAGCCAAAGAACTCGTCGAAACCATGGTTGGTCGGCAGGAATTCGTCCTTGTCGCCGAAGTGATTCTTGCCGAACTGACCTGTGGCGTAACCCAGCGGCTTCAGTAGCTCGGCGATAGTGGGATCCTCAGCGCGCATGCCGAGGTCGGCGCCCGGCATTCCTACCTTGCTCAATCCCGTGCGGAAAACGCACTGCCCGGTGATGAACGCCGACCGCCCTGCTGTGCAACTCTGCTCGCCGTAGCAATCTGTGAACAGCACCCCTTCCTCGGCGATGCGATCGATGTTCGGTGTCCGATAGCCCATCATGCCGCGATTGTAAGCACTGATGTTCCAGTAGCCGATATCATCTCCCCAGATGACCAAAATGTTGGGTTTATTCTGTGTCGCCATAGATCCTCCTGAATTTGTTGTGAAAAGTGGATTGGTCAATCATCGCTCCGGAACTTCTGCTTCAAGGTTTTGCTGGCCTGGTTGGCCACATCGCACCTCCTTCCGCCCGCGATTGGATTCGGTTAGTTGGTTTCCTTGAGCTCTCTTACCCTCAACGGACTCCTCCCTACCGTGACATCGCTTGAACTTAAGACCGCTGCCGCATGGGCAGGGATCATTGCGACGTGCTTTGGCAAATGTCTCGGCCAGTTTGACATCCTCACTCACCAGGATCTGCATTACCTGGGTGGCCGGCCATCCCCGACGAAGCAGCGCCGCCATGATTTTGATAGGTCGGTCGATGTGATGGAAAAACGCCTTATAACCTGCACACAGATAATTTAATCCCGGCTCCCCATGCGGTGTCGTGCGAAAACGGTTTTTCGGACACTCCCCATGGCAGGCAAATCGGACCTCGCATTCAGTACAGTAACGTGGCAACATATCTAGCTTGTCGCGGCCAAACTTGAGCTGCTGATTGGAGCCGACCAATTCGATCATGTGGGTTTGCTGGAGGTTGCCCAGCAAGTAGTTCGGCTCGACAAAATGGTCGCAAGAGGTACAAATCGCCGTTATGTTCCAGGGCGAGTCCATGACCGCACGTAGCATCGAAGACACACATTCCGCATGATGGCAGGCCGAGCCAATTTCTCAGGGCTGCCTCGAACGTTTGCACAAACACCTTGCCCACATCGTTCCGCACCCATTTGTCAAAGATGGTGATCAGGAAGTTTCCGAGTTGCTCCGGCCTCACAGAGCGATCCGAAACGCTGTTCCCGTCTTGGTAGAGAGTGACGCTCCCTTCGTTTAGGCGCTCGATGACCGGAATGAACTGAATCCAGGTGGTACCGGCCTCGTCACGGAGAAATTGGTAGACCTCGAGCGGGTGATCGGCATTTACACGATTAACGCTCGTCAGAATGTTGTATTCAACTCCATGTTTCTGCAGCAGCCGGAGGCCTTGCATCACCGTTTCAAAGGTGGGCCTTCCTCTCTTGTCTACCCGGTGTGTATCGTGCAGTTCACGAGGACCGTCTATACTGATACCAATCAGGAAATTGTTCTCACGGAAGAACTCGCACCATTTGTCGGTTAACAGTGTGCCGTTTGTTTGCATGGTGTTCTCAAAGGTCATGCCTGGCTTCTTGTATTTGCTCTGGTATTCTATGGCACGCCGAAAGAAGTCGATCCCCATCAGGGTGGGTTCTCCACCTTGCCAGGCAACCGTCACTTTGTCCGTGAGATGAGACCCGATGAGCTGGCGGATATAGACTTCCAGCACTTCGTCACTCATGCGAAAGTGACTTCCGGGGTAAAGAAGTTGTTTGTTCAGAAAGAAGCAATAGGAGCAGTTCAGGTTGCAAATCGCACCCGTTGGCTTGGCCAACACATGAATCCGCCGGGGTCTTTCTTGGTTCGTCATGACTGGCACTCCATGAAAGCTTGTTGGCACCTAATCAGTGACGGATATTCGTAGACACTGTTCAGGGTCAAATCCGCTGGTAAGAATCACCGCGTCCCGTGTTCGCCCATTTCTTCGATCCCGGCTCAAATTGAAATTGTGCGGCGGTCTTGCCGTTTCGGGAGTGTTTGGCCTGGCAACCAGTCATTTGATGGTTGCTCGGACCACGAAAAGGTCGCCGCGTTGTCTATGAGAGCCTCAATTGAGCCAAAGAGTGTCATTACGTAGATTGAAAAATGAATTCAACATGTCCGTTTGTTGACAAGAAACAACAACAATCTGCTTATAATTATTATACGTGCCAAACTAAGTAACTCTGTCTCAAGGGAATAATTCCTACAATCATCCTTCCCGTATTAAGCATCGCCGCGTGAGACCGATCTGTCAACCATGTTTTTCTCATGGCTCCGACACTTCACACAGCCTCGGACAATCTCATCTGTGGCAGCCGATGCACCTCCGGGATGCAGCGGGAAGCCCGTGAGGCCGAAGGTGGTGCGGCGGAGACTTTGCGCCGGGAATTTAGGTTAGGGCCTACAAAGAGAATGGTTTACTGATTTCGCCGGAACGAGCGGCCAACGGTTCGGTTAAAATCTTAACCGAAAACCCGAGACGCTTTCATGGCCGGATCGCAAACGCCTAAGGACTCCCTTTCGCAAATACGGTGACGTTAAAAAAACCTGCACCGAAGGAGATTGCTTCGCTGCCCTCGCAATGACAGACAATGGGCATGTCATTGCGAGGAGTGAAATCCCGCGCCCCGCGGGAAAGCAATCTGCACCCTGAAGTTATGTGACGAATGTGTGAAATAGAGTGCGAAGCTAAGCCCTGACGCCGGGATAGCGGCCGCAGTATTACCACACGACACTCCGAAGAGTCAGTTCTTCTCTTCAACCCTTGGGACGCCGTTTAGATTCAACTTTTGAGTTTAAGTGGCTTGTCGCAGCAGGTCAGACATTCATTTGGTTTGCAAGCCTTTGACTCTTCCCGTGCGCAGTCGCATTCTTTGGTGATTTTAATCTCGAGTCCGCAGGTCTCGCAGGCCCACACTTGATTCAATTTCAGGTCAGCGCAACATGACGACATGAGTGGTCCCTCCTTTATTGTTCAATTGTGCCTACAAATTAAGGTCCCGAAATAAGGATGGCACGTGTTAGCCGGCGTGTCAATCTTCAGATCTTGGGGAGGTTCTGCTAATTTCTTGCCCTTGCGGGGGCGCTTCAGTATTGTGGTGGAGTCGCGTGGAAAGATACGTGGAGTGTTGATGTGCGCAGGGGAAAGGCTCATGCTTATAAATGAGCAGTCATGAAATCATTAGGAGACTGGAAGCTGACGGATGGTATAGGCTCCGACAAAAAGGAAGCCACATCCAGTTTGGACATCCGACCAAAAAAAGGGCGCGTGACAGTACCGCACCCGAAGAGAGACAGGACGATACGGACCATCAAAAGTATTGAAAAGCAATCGGGACTCCGTCTTTTGTGATCCGAGGGAACTTAAATGGCTGACTATGTGGCACTGTTGAGCAAAGACCCTGGTAGCTCCTATGGTGTAGATTTTCCGGACTTTCCGGGCTGTGTAACGGCAGGCGATACCTCTGAGGAAGCCAGAGAATTGGCGTTAGAAGCGCTATGCCTGCACATAGAAGGCATGGTCCGGGACGGCCAACCTATTCCCTCACCGACCCCCGCCGAGCGCATTACGAATGACCCGGCTAATAAAGACGCTGTGGACTTTTTTCTGGTTAGCGTGCCTGACAATTTAATGAACAAAAGTAGGCAACATCGCAGGACCGATCAGTCATTCGAAATGGAAACCTGCGATTTGTCCTGGAAGAACATGGATGCTATGTGATTTTTCACCTTGCGGCGCTAGTCCTAACTGATTCTCCTACTCGCTCTCAATCTTCTCCTCAACCTTGATCGCGTTTGCGAAGCGGGCGAATTCCTCAGGAGAAAGCGTTTCACCTCGCCTGCCGAGATGAATGCCCGCGTTACGCGCCGCCAGCGCCAGCGTTTGTGAGCTCAACCCAAGTGTGGGAGTATTGCGTAAAGCGTTCTTCAGAGTTTTGCGACGCTCGGCAAAGGATGCCTTGACGAGACGTGCCAGTAGACCGCGGTCTGTCACCCGAAACGGGGGTACGTCGGGAAACAACACTTTTACGAGAGTTGAGGTCACCTCCGGCACAGGAAAAAACGCATGTGGAGGAATGTCGAAAACCAACTCCACCTTGGCACTTATCCCGAGCAGGACGGTAAGTACTCCATACTCTTTTGCTCCCGGTTCCGCAATCAGACGCTCAGCGACCTCCTTTTGAAGCAAAATGTAAAGAGACGTGAAAATTTCACGATTTTCCTGAAACATGAAAAGAAGACGACTGGAAATGTTGTAGGGCAAATTTGCGACCACCCGAAGTTTTCCGATTCTTCCGGCAAGAGCACGAAAATCATACTTCAAAGCATCCGCGTGTATGAGTTCCGCGTCAGGAGAATGGGCAAATTTTTCCTCCAGGACTCGAAAGAACCCTGAATCAACCTCCAGAGCGCAGACCTTGGCGCCGCGTTTGACAAGAGCCTCGGTCAATATACCCAGTCCGGCCCCCACTTCGACTACAGCTTCACCGGAAATGATTTTGGCCGCGTGCACGATTTTGTTCAGATAATGGAAATCTACAAGGAGATTCTGTCCTAGCCATTTCTTTGGCGCCAAGCCATATCCCTTGAAAATCTTTCTTATTTCAGATGCGTCGGACATGCTAAAGAATTGCGAACTACCACGGACTCTCGAAAATGTCTTGCCGGCGACCGGAGGGAGGCTTGGAAGAGGCTATTTGCATCGCCTTGTTCAGATCTTCAACCGCTTCTCGGGACCTGCCCAGATTGGCCAAGGCAATGCCTCGGTTGTTATAAGCTGTTGAATCATCAGGATCGAGTTGAATTGCCGCGTCATAGTCTCTGACGGAATTCTCATATTCACCGGAAGCGGAATAGATATCACCTCTGAGTCTGTAAAGCGCTGCATTGTTCCCATGAAGTCGGATGCTCTGAGAAAGATCATCCAGGGCTCTTTGCGTCTGACCACGATAGAAACAGTGCCTGCGCGAGTTTGCTTCGGGCATAAGGATTCTTTGGCTGAAGCTCCATAACCTTTGTGAAGTCCTTAACGGCTTGCTGATATTGACCGGTCCTGAACAAAGAGAGCCCACGCCGCATGTAGTATGATGCCTGGTGTAGTTTGAGAGAGATGGCTCTGGTAAAGCCCTTTATGGCAAGATCCTCCCGATCTTGGGCACTGTAGGCGAGGCCGCGGTAGTGATACAAAACAGTATGTGGATCGCTCGCGATAGAGCGAGAAAAGAGGTCAACGGTCTCATCGGGTCTTCCGGACTTGATGGCTTCTCTTCCGGAAGATAACGTTGCCTCGATGTTATCTGCCAGGAGCAGAGGCGTTTGGCCGATGAAAAAAACCATAAATGCGAATACTACCGGCCATAAGGCCTGCCGGATTTTCATGTTAAGCATACCCTCCGAAAGAAATAGATAAGTGGTCCAAGTCCCTGTTGGCTCTGCCTGAAAAAATTCAAGTCCCAGGAGCCAAAGGCTTTGCGGGCTTAAACTTCAGGCTTGGCTAGTTCAGAGGAACGAGGGAGCGCAGATAATAGAGCAAGGAGGCCTGACTTTGCAACCTCACGCTCTCTCCTAAGGATAGGCGGCGCGTCTAAAACGAATTCCTATGAAAACGTCCTGTTATTGGCCGGCAATCCCGCGTCCCGCGCGGAACGGTCCTACTGACGTTTTCATGTTTCGTTGTAGCTTTCTAGCTATGGGAGTTGGTATCACATAGGCGATTCCGATTTCCCCGAGAAAGCTGTCTCGGTTTTCTACGAACTCATGAAGAGAGCGCGAATACGTCCATAGCAATCTTATCGGCCAGCCGAGACTTTTCCTCGTTAGCTATGCCGAAACGTCTGCAAAAACCTTCTAGCAGCTCTGGTAGTGCTTCAATCGCGTGCATGGAAAAACTGTCACCGCCGGTTTGCCAGTAGAGAGCGCGGACCTCCCGGCAATCCTTTTCGCTGAGCCGAGGGTTGCAAGCGTTCAGGTTCCGGTCGCTCACACGCAAGGCGTTGGTTAGTTGAAGGTCGGAGTTTCTGACCGAGGCTTGCGGGCCGTCCGGCACCATTCTGTAAAGATATAAAACCTCAGGCACAATTTCGGTGTTGTTCTTGGTCGAAATTCGAGACCAGAGGTCGTAATCCTGAGCGCATGACAAATTTTCATCATACAAACCTGCATCGAGCACCGACTTCCTCCGCAGCATCACTGTTCCGTGGCCGTAATTATTGTGGAACTGTAGCCGCCAAAGCCTGTAGACGGGATCGGTGATAAGCTCCTTCCTTTCGATAAGTAGGCCCTCAGCATCAACTATGTCGAAAAAACAACCCACCAGGTCCAGTCGGCTGTCTGCGTCAAGTTCGTGCACTTGCGCTTCGAGCCTGATCGGCAAGCTCACGTCATCTGCATCCATTCTCGCAATGTATTCGCCACGTGCCAGGATCAGGCCCTTGTTCAACGAACGAGTAAGTCCCATGTTATCTTGATGCACAACTATAATTCGTTCGTCGTTGAAGCGGTGAAGTATAGGATCAAGTGGTTCAGTGGAACCGTCGTCTATAATGAGGAATTCAAAATTACGGTAAGTCTGATTGAGAATGCTCCGGATTGCTTCCGCAAGAAAGTCTTCCCCATTGAATACGGACATCAGCACTGTGACCTTTGGATTTGCCATCCGGATGGGTTTCACCTTGGTTTACTTATGAATACAGCCCCGCTGAGGGTGAATTGCGCTGGATGTTATCTGTTCGGCGGCGCAGGGGCCTACGTCGCCGCATCCTTCAGCAAAGCCAATTCCGACTCCAGGATTCTATCCAGAGAATAATACTTCATCACATAATGTCGGGCATTGTGCCCCATTCGAGCACGTAAGGCGGGTCGGGCAATAAGTTCCTCGATCGCTTGACGAATGGCTGCGGGTTCGGCAGCGCTCAAGTAACCCGTTTCACCGTGGTGGATCAATTCTCTAATTCCCGGGGAGTCGGCACCGATCACAGGCAATGCGCAGGCCATGGCCTCAATCAGAGCTTTGGGATGCCCTTCATAAAACGACGGGAGTACGAATAATGCGGCACCGTTCAGGTACCCTGGAAGGGCCGAATTCGGCACGTTGCCCTCCCAGATGACCCTGCCGTCGAGTGAGGCAAAACGCCGTTGCAGATCGGGGCGGATCTTGCCCTCACCTATTATTCTCAGTCTGACTTTAAGAGACTCAATGGCTTCCAGCAGAGCCGGCAGGTTCTTTTCGGGAGCGATTCGTCCGACGAATATCAGTTCTCTTTCATCTCGAAGGTCGGAGCGTGGCTGAAAAACGCTCGTATCTACATAGTTAGGGATAACGGCTATTTTCGAGGCCGCGTCGGGGATCCTTTTAACTACGTCAGACTGCATTGCAGGCGTAGTCACCACCACTCGATTTGCCGCTCTGAAGACCTGTTTCTCGACCTCACGTGCATGGATGGCGGCTTCGGAGTGGAACCCGTGCTCCCTTGCGGCATTCTGCGACCACAAGTATCCGCAACGTGCTATCAAAGGCTTTTGGAAGGCCCGACATGCTCGGAGCGCCAAATCCGCACCATAGATTTGATTGGTCTTTATGATGTGGCAACGGCTGAGAGTGTCTCCATGAAGCGAGCACAATGAATTCTCGTAAGCTGCCGAGGGTAGATCAGTTTCGTTGCACAGGATGCTGATGCCTTCCATTCTGTCTGAATAGGCCAGATCCGCGGGGCCGCCGTACGTCACAAAGCTGACTTGGAAGTCTCGCTTCAGTAATCTTTTGTATATGGCTATCTCCCTCTCGAGCATCCCCATCATGCTCCAGGTCCGCAATGAGACGCCGCGGGTAAAGAAGAGAACCAGGTGAGTGTTCATTGAACCAATTCGCGGGCAAGCGCCAGGTATTTTTCGGCCACTTCTTCCATTTTGGAAACGGATATAAGCCGCTGGAAAGTTTCGTAATAATCGACTAGCCTTTCCAACTGAGACAAAATCTCTTCTTTGTCTTCAAATGACAAACCACCGTACCCCACCAGCTCAGGATGCCCTCCATCGTTAACGTAGAGTGCCGGCAGTCCACAGGCCAAGGCCTCGATCAAGGCATTGGAGCACGGGTCGTTCCGGCTGGCCGTAATGTAAATGTCATGGCTGCGCAATGTCGCGGCCAACTCTTCGGAAGAAACCGGAGGTATATGCCGAATGCGCCGGAAGCTCTCCGAAACATTTCCCACAAAAGTGTAGTCAAAGCGATCCCAGTCGAGACGCTCCTCGAGCCATCTATACGTGGGGCCCCCTTTACGGGGATTGTCAGACCAACTGGTTGAGATGAGACGTATTTTTCGGTTTCGTTCAAACGGTACGCGGCCCCGTGCATGAAAGATATCGGAGTCTACGGCATTATGAATGATCACCGGACTTACCGGGTTGTATCCCATTTCCACGATCCTTTGATACGTCCAGGCAGATTGCAAAACTGTGGCCGATGCGAATCGTTCGTTTAACCGGAAGCAGAGCTCGTCCTTTTCCCGGTCATAACCGCGGATGAGATGAATCGGTCCGTCAATGCGATGAATCACTTTCAGCCCGTGATGAAGGCTGAATTCCATGAACCGGTCCACGTCGAAATGAATCGAGTTGAGAAACGTACGCGTCTATCCTGTCGTGAAGCTCATTTTCTCTAACGTCAGGGCCAAGTTTGGTGAGAGCTTTGCGCAGCGCTAACATGAACTGGTTTCCACCGCCGTACGGGGGCTTGAAGAAAGTATGCCACAAACCTATAGTCAGCTTGCCGTTTTGGATGTGATAGCGCTCACCCTCGGAACAAAGGAAGGCATTGCTTCCAGGGGTCCTTGTTTCAGGCCCTGTCTCTTTGGCCGGATGGAATTTCGGGACCTCTCCAAGCCCTTCGTAAAGCTTCCGAAATAGGGGCACAACCGATTCCGGGCAGTGATTCGAGTGGACGCGTTCACGATGAGCTTTCACCGTGGGAGCGAGAGAGTTTCCGATCATGTCTGTCTCAATGATTTGGACTGCTTGGTCGACATGCCCAAAAATGCAGGAGGGATCGAGAATGTCCGGCGCGGCGCCGACTGGGGGGCTTATTACTTTGCAGCCGCACGCTGCTGCTTCAAGGACCGAGTGAGGTCCACCCTCTGAACGGCTTGCAACAATGAATAAATCGAGCAGATTATACAGCAAATTCAGCGTTGGTCGCGGTAGCGCGTTGATCTTGATATCGTCGGCCTCGGTCAAGCCTCCCACATAGGTAAAGGGAATGTCATGTTCCCGAAACCTTCTAAGAAGCCAATGCCTGCGCGGCCCCGCGAGCAGTACGTGGAACTTTAGACCTCGCCTCTTTAGACCTGCCAAAATTTCTAGAAATACATCGGGTCCTTTCATCAACTTTGGGGTTCGTAAATCCGAGCCCTCTGTGTCCCGCTGGAAACTCCCGATCATGTAAGCATCCGCGGGCACTTGCCACTCGCTTCTAATCACCCGCACAGCTTCGTCGTCGGATGCAAGCGGCCTGAACATATTCAGATCGACGAGGTACGGTATCAGGTCGCTCTTAACCCCTATTCCTTCGAGTTGCCGAGCCGCCTGTTTCGAACGGGTCACCCATCTGCCGACCATGGGCATGGCTGTACGATGTCCCGGCATAGTCAGGTACCGGAACGGCTCGCCGGGAACGTGGCAAATGATACGCTTGCCTATAAACTCGTCCTGGGCCCGCATGGTCAGCCCTTGCCACCATACTGTATGGACTACGTCGCTCTCCTGGAAATCGACCAGTTCAACCATATTTTCAATGGATTGTTTGATAAGCCTGAGATCCTCATCCAAGGCCCAGCCGCTTTCATCGCCGCCGGTCAGGAAAACTCTGGGTCTATTCATTCGTCTCGCTGATCCCGAATTCCATCGTCGTCTCTGCTTTGCTTTTGCCCTATTGCCATGAGGCTGTCGCACCAATCCACCCGGAACTCCTTGCAGACTGTCTTGACGACCCAGCGCTTGAAAGGGTTGGCAGTCAGAGGAAACTTGTTGAACCGGCTCATGCTTGTAACTACAAAGCCTGCGCAGCGCAGGAGGCTGTACAAGTCATTCATAGGCCAAGGGGTCACGTGGGTACAATCCCACTGCCGCACAGGATGAGCAGCATTAGGGACAGTCGCGATGAACCAGCCGTTGTCCGACAAATGTCGAAGAATCTCTTGCACAATTCCGAACGCGTCCTCCACAGGCAAATGTTCCAGCACTTGATCGGCCACCACAACGTCGAAGCACGCTTCTGACGGCACGTCGTCAAAAGATCTAAAGTCGAAAATCCCCTGTGGGTCAGTGTCCATGGAAAAGTAAGTTCCTGATGAGCGTTCGATGGTTGCTTGCAATGGCTTGTGTGCCCCGGCCCCCACGTCCAGTACTCGGCTCCCGGAATTCAAGAGCAAGACCAGTTCATCTACCGGGAATCGAATAGGCAGTTTTAGGACTGAGCCGAAGCGCTTGTGGCACTCGCTTCGCCATTGCATGAGACGGTTCCAGGAGCCGTGGAATGTTGTATTCATCGCTTATCCTGAACCGTTAAAGGTTGGCCGATCACGTCTCGATCGCCGGACTGCGTCTTGGATTCGAACGGAAAAAGCTCCCAATGGCAAGGTCCTGCCACGATGCCCCTGGCCCGGCGAGAGCCCATAACAGCAAAGCTCGCTACACCGGAAAGTCGTTCGGAGGCATCCGAGGCTGATGCGTCTCGTGCTGAAAAACGTACCTCGTAGGCTCCATTCATCAAATGGTTTTCCGGATACCATGCCCGTAGAATGCATGCACTGTACGTTCCCGTTGCAGCGAGGTCTTCTCGTTCCAGCACGTCCCACTTGCATAAAATTCCTGCGGCATTCAGAATCCCTAGTGAAAACATAAGCCGCTTAAATGGACGACTGATTCTTAATTTCACTTCGATTCCGAACGGGGCGCCCGCATGAATTTCGTTTAGAGTTCGGTCGTCCTCTCCGTATATGCGGCAGCTCCCGATTTTTATATCTTCCGTGGCCGCCGGGTTCCGTGCCTGTTGTTCAAGCCGCTTCTGTTCGGACCGAAACACGAGTCTCTCGTACCCGGTGATCACCTCCACTGAGGAGCCTGTAGCCAGGAGTTGTCCTTGTTCCAGCAGGATGCCGCGTCGGGCCACAAATTGCAGTGTTTCCAGGCTATGACTTACAAGTAGCACAGTAGCGCCGTTCTCCCGCATTTCTTTGATACGTGCAAGGCTTTTGTTTTGAAATTGGAGGTCCCCCACGGCGAACGTTTCGTCAATCAGAACCACATCGCTCTTTATGTTCACGGCAACTCCGAACCCGAGACGTCCGAGCATGCCGGTTGAATACATTCTGACCGGCTTGTCGAACCAGCTACCCAGTTCGGTGAAGTCCTCGATGCCGGCCAATCTGGATTCGATTTCTTTCCGCGACAACCCCATGACTGCGCCCAACAGACGCACGTTTTCGCGGCCGGTCAATTCCATGTGCAATCCCACGTTCAGCTCTATCATTGGGAAGATTCTACCGAGGATCTCAACTCTGCCCCTGGTGGGGGCCGTCACACCGGCTAACACCTTGAGAAGAGTGCTTTTGCCTGCGCCGTTGCGGCCCACTATTCCGATAGTCTCGCCTCTCCGAATCTCGAGGTTGACATCTCTAAGCGCCCAGGGCTCGTTATGCCCGTTGACGGATTCGAAATGCCCGTGTCTGACCAGGTTCCATCCCTTTCGGAGAGCGGCCGGCACTGGTAGCCCGTAACGTTTCCAGAGGCCGTCAATTTTTATGACTATCTCCCCGGACATGGGCACCTCACAAAACATCCGCAAAATATCCGGAAAGCCTGCGAAAAAGCGGCCAGGAAATGGCGAGAAGAACTACTGTGACTACAGTCGAGATTGCTAAGGCTTGGACGGGTGGGGCCTCGGCTTTAAGCAAGACATTGCGAAAGCCCTCGATCACGCCGACCATAGGATTAAGCATGTAGAGGGAGCGCCATTTTTCCGGGACGGTGCTGAGAGGGTAGATTACCGGAGTCACAAACAGCCATGCCTGTGTGAGAAACGGGGTCGCAAAAATAAAATCCTTTCTGAATGTACCCAAACCGGCAAGGAGTATTCCCACCCCGAATGAAACTGCAACCATCAGAACTGTTAAGATCGGCAGCCACAATAGTGCCCAACCCACCTGAACCCTGAACCAAATCATCATTCCTGCCATCACTATTCCCGACATGCAGAAATCAAAGAGCGTGGCGGTAACGGCTGCCAGAGGGAAGACTTCTCTGGGAAGAGCGATCTTCTTTATGACTTCGCCGTTGGTGATTATGCTCGGGCCGCAAGCGGTCACGGAATTGGTGAAGAAGGTCCACGGGACCAGGGCGGAGTAGCTGAAGAGCACATACGGAATGCCGTCGCTTGGGATGTTGACGAAGCCACGCAACATGTTGAATAGCAACATCAATATCATCGGCTGAAGGAATGCCCACCACATTCCCAGGGCGGAACGCCTGTACCGGCTGGTTACATCCCTAACGACCAGCGCCTGCAAAAGGGTTGCGAAACGGGAGATCCTTTGCCCTTTGGGAGCCGCATTGATATAAACTCCAACACTCATGAACCCAACCGTGCCTAATTCCTAATTTTAACAGCGAATGTCGGCCATCGAAGCACCCGGACGCGACAGGAGGCATCCCTCACACGCGGCTCCCATGGATCGCAACCCGATCCGAACCCTGGTAATCTTCTGACCGCCTCTCCAGAGTGCAAACTCTCAAACAATGCTCGCATCCTCGGCAGCCTGATAAACGAACCCAGCTCTCGCTGCAATGCTGGTGGATTCTCGGGAATAGTCTTGTGTTTGTCAAGGGTCGGACTGCCATGCTCCAGCGAGGTCAGTCCACACCGGCCACAGCAGTTTAGACAAAAGACTATTGCTATGAGGCAGCATCGTGGTAATCTTCACCCCGTAATTTGTAGACTAGCTTAAGGCAAATTTTGAGACGGTGTTGAAAGGAATTTTTCATGGCCGCCCAACGATCTGCGTTGCTGATTTCTCTAATTGACACTACGGACAATCTTGGGCTTAAATACGTACATTCAGCCCTCATCAAGCAGGGATTCAGATCTCTGATCCTATTTCACACCGCTGAAGATACCTCCTATTTCAATGCCGTCGCGGATTTCGTAAAGGAAAGCAAAGTCGATGCGGTCGGCATCAGCCTCATGAGCCGTTTCTTCTACACCGCGGTCGGGTTGACTGATGCCATCAGGAACAGGTGTGGCGACAGCGTTTCCGTTGCATGGGGAGGAATCCACCCGACTATCGATCCCAAGGGGTGCGAAGGTCACGCGGATTATGTTTGCGTTGGGGAAGGTGAGGAATTGTTCGGGGAATTTCTCAGAGGCTTAGACGCCAAAAGCTTATCCGAACGAACCTCAGCGACAGGCGCAAGTACTATCAGCCAGTCTTCAGCGAGCCCTGTGGTCGAAGATTTGGATGCCTTGCCTTTCCCGGAATTCTTGCCCGCGGATGCATGGGTAACTGACAGGGGGCGAATAGCCAAACTGACTCACGCGCTTGTGAGGAAGCACAACCGGCACAACACGGCGTACCTGTCGGTGATGACCTCTCGAGGCTGCCCTTTTAGCTGCAGTTACTGCTGTAATAACCTGCTTCACGCCATATATGGCAAGAAGATACGAAAGAGGAGCCCAGAGAGTGTAATCCAAGAGATTGAAATGAATTTAAGTCGCTCCGACATAAGTTTTCGCTACCTCAATGTCTACGACGACTGCTTTACAGCGCATTCTCCCGAGTGGTTGGAAACTTTCGTTAATAGTTACAAGCATATAGGTATCCCACTAATTTTTAGAGCTATTCCTCAATTCATCACGAGGGAGAAAATCGCGATTTTGAAAGATGCCCCTTGCGGATTCGCACTGATTGGTCTTCAGAGCGGCAGCGAGCGGACGCTGCGAGACGTGTACCAGAGGAAGCATTCTCAAAAGTCTTTTGTGCAATGCTCGCAGCTACTTGATGAGCACAGCATTCCGACTGTCTACGATGTCATCGTGGACAATCCTTATGAGACGACAGCCGACATCAAAGAAACGGCCAAAGTGATCGCAGGGTTGCCCAGCACAGCTTATGTGTCTCTAGCTTCCCTCACTTTTTACAAGTACACGGCCATGTACGACAAAGCGAAAGCAGACGGCTTTTCTGTTGACAACCATCTGATCAAAAACCAGGACTCCTGGAACAAATCCAGCAAGGAGGTTCAGGCAATAAAATTCGCAGTTTTCCTGGGCGAAGAAAAAGCCATGAAGGTGCTCAACGGAGCAACCTCATTCGAGAGAATTCAGTTTAAGCTTCTCAGTGTGCTTGTTGCGAAGTTCTTGGAACCTCTGCGATATTTGAAACTCATGTACTTGTCGTACGGCAGAAATAAAATCGCGTTTATGGGCCTCTTGTTAGTTCATGCAAGAGATTTCGGGAAAAGGTACTTCTCGCTCGCTCAGACGAATAGGCATGTGCACTGACCCGGCACGGTGTTCGGGCCGGCAACGCCAGGGGCTTGGAATCTTCGGGAAAGCAGTGAAATTGACTGAAGCATCAAGGGCAACAAGCGGTCATTAGCCTGAATCCTATGACGAGGGTGAGCATTGTGTCGCCTAAGTTACCGGAAAAAAATGTCGGCCGACTGGATCGGATCATTGCCGAGGCTCGGCGGAATCGAGATCGGCGGGAGGCTGACTATCGAGGTCGCGCCCTCAAGATTTTCTCCCACATCTGTGCGCGGTGCGGCCGTGAATTCGTGGGGAAGAGACTAAGCGAACTGACAGTTCATCACAAAGATCACAACCACGAGAACAATCCCCCTGACGGCAGCAACTGGGAACTGCTCTGTCTCCAATGCCATGACAAAGAGCACGCGCGGTATCTGGAGGATGATCCGGCAGAAGAGTGGGATGAGAAGGAGACGCCTGGAAGCGAGAAAGAGCCATCTTCGGCTTACAGGCCGTTCGCAAGCCTGGGAGACCTACTGAATAACAAGAAATGATCCGATTTCACAATGCGGACACGTCCGTAGCAGATTAACTCACCCGCAACACCATTCCCTGACGCGCTCAAACACAGTTGCGTGGTCAGCGCGTCGCTTTCAGCCCCCCAACTTCTTGCAGAGTTCAGAGACCCTGGCTCCAAGTTTGCGAGCAGTGTCGGCGGCTTTATCGTCGGGCGCGGCGACAGACGCGGCACCGTAGTGTCCGGTTGCCGATAAGGGATCACCGACCACAATCATTCCGAAAATGAGAAAGCATTGAAGGATAGAGATGAGCGTTGTTTCATTGCCGCCCGCCCAGAAACCGGAACTGACAAAGGCCGCTCCGACTTTATTCTCCATTTGTTTTCGCACGCCGACGAATTCGTCAAAGACTCGTTTCAAATCTGCGGCCATAACCCCGAAGTAAACCGGCGACCCTGCTATTATTCCAGCCGCGTTAATAAAGTCTTCTTTTGAAACTTCCTGGGTAGTTTTCAAAACAGCATCCACTCCCGACACGGATTGAACGCCTTCGGCCACGTATTGGGCCAGCTTCCGCGTATTACCGGTTTTGGAATAAAAGAGAACTAGCACGTGCATGCTCCATCACCTCCGGCAAGTTTTGAGGCACCATTAACCAAGAGGAATCTCTTGGCAACCCTGACATACAACTATTCTCAAAGTATAA
Organism: uncultured delta proteobacterium; assembly: GCA_963789265.1. Lineage (GTDB taxonomy): Bacteria > Desulfobacterota > Desulfomonilia > Desulfomonilales > Desulfomonilaceae > CAWBBA01. Next base: position 241,637 of record CAWBKB010000005.1, read on the forward strand.
GAAGGTAGCGTAAGTAGACGCGCCGTGCCTCATACTTAAGCCTTTGGCCTGTTAGTGCCCACCGCACATGCCTCGCCGCATGAAGTGCCCCACTCGGAATCCCAGTGGAAGCTGCTCATACAATTGTAATAGCACTGCGCCGCCGCTGCGGCCGGTGGGCCCGAACCCGACAGAGAGTAAGCGCTGCCGGCTTTGAGTGCCTTCAGCGACTGACCTACGCTCATTTTCGTATCCCTAATAGCGGCCAAGAGAATTGCTGCAAAAAGGCCGCCGATGGCTAACGCCATTCCGAGAATTGACCATTGGAATATTATATCGGCGTTCATTTGTCACCCCGTTAGTCGACTTGTTACATTGGGAGCCAATTAAACTCCTTTGGTTGAGTAGATGCGCAGAAGGTTAAAAAAGATTCAGCGATGGGAGTCGTCAAACATTGATGATTCATAAAGCCCCTTGATAGGAATTGCCAAATTTGTGGCCGATTTGTCCAGGGTTTCGCGGGGTAACCCCTGGCTGCGAACCAGGAGCCGATCTGTCACCCGTTTGGATGGACCGCGTGTCCGAAATCATGGTGGCAAACCTGTCAGGTTGACCACCCAGGGGGCTATTCTCAATTGCCGTCGCTCAGTTAAAGAACGGTCCGCGGACAGTCGCAGAACTTGACGGGAGGCGGCCTGTTTCATTAGGATCGCAGAATCGAAAGAGCACCGCGAATTCCCGCCCGGCAAAAAATAGCCGGGACTTGCGCCCCATTGGAAAAGGGGTAATTTAAATTGGCGTTGCAGGAACCGGCCGCACAACTATTTCCTACCCTGATGAAGATTCGGGCATAGCGAGACTGCCATGGTTCATAAACAAAGAAAAAGATTGGTTTTGTTGACCTGGCTACTGCTGACCATCCCTTTGTCCGCACTTGGACAGGCCCCGTATAGCGGCCAACCTCCTCAGCCCCAGCCTGCGGTCCCTCAAGGCCAGGTCCCGGGTGTTCAGCAACAACCCTCGGAATATGCTTTCCGACCCGATCTCACTAATCCTGAGTTTGGTCAGTGTCTAAATCTGGAGAAGACTTGGCGGGCCTTGTGGCAGAGATATGCCCAAGGGTATCAGCAGGCTTCTATGATGAATCCCAGTGACCCACGATACGGTCAGATGACCTATTACCTTCAGAACCTGAGGCAGCAACTGGATGCCGCGTGGCAGAATTTCAGAAAATGCATTTACTTTCCCCGCCATCGATGATCGGGACTTCAGGCACGCCCGGGCAAAGGAGACTATGTCAAAACAGGAAACCGCTACTAGATCAAGCATCACAGGCCCGATCAACCAAATTGAAACGGGCGGTGGAATCAATGGGATAGTTTCCGCCCGTCTTATTCGTTCCGTACTGCTCTTTGCTGTGGCCGGCATAATTCTCTATGCGGCTGCCACATTGGCGACGGACTACAAAGCTATTGTCACATCGCTCCGGCAGTTTCCTATCCGGACATTGCTTCTCGTTCTTGTGTTGGTGGTCTTCGGATGGCTGCTGCGGGGTTGGCGATTCTATTATTATCTCCGGCGGATCGGCAAAAGTGTCCCTTTGACGTACTCGCTTAAGGCTTTTCTTGCCGGATTCGCCTTGACGGGGACCCCGGCCAAGGTCGGCGAAGCGGTAAAGGGTGTTTTTCTCAAGGAGGATTACGGCATCTCGGTCACTCGAGTTGTTGGTATCGTAATGGTGGAGCGCCTCATGGATTTGTGGGGAGTGCTACTTCTCGGTTCATTCTCTTTGCTGCTGTTCAGCCATTGGCGATCCCTCTTCCTCCTGTGCACGGGAATCGTTATAGCAGGTGGCATCTTTATCTGTATGGAACGCGTGTATCGGCCGATTTTGGAATGGATAGGCAAGTTCTCGCTTCTGTCTTGGTTTTCGGCCAAAATCCTTAAAATCCTGCTAACCGGCCGCGATCTGATGACCCCGAGGATTTTTCTGGTGGGACTAGTAGTTTCAACAGTTGCATGGGGCATGGAATCCTTGTCAATGTACTTGATACTCGCAGGCTTGCACCTTCCCTCTTCCCTTTTAGAAGCAAATTTTGTCTATTGTTTTTCGACTATCGTGGGCGCTCTGTCCATGCTACCCGGTGGAATCGGCGGCACTGAGGCCGGCATGATGGGGTTGCTCGGTTTTATGGGCATCTCCTACACCAAGGGTCTGCCCGCTGTTATTCTTATTCGACTGTGTACGCTTTGGTTGGCCGTTTTGGTGGGCATCGGGTTTATTATCTTCATGTTGACTCGCTCCCGAAATAAGTTGAGGCATCCAGCGGGACACGGCCATCCCTTGCCCGAACCGGGGCTATGTAGTTCCGGACAATCCTTTGATAAGGAGTTAAGTGCATGAGTGATGAGTATGATGTGGAGTTAACCGAGGAGCACATAATGCTCCGAGACATGGTTCGCAAATTCGCCGACAAGGAAATAGCGCCCGTGGCCGATCAGGACGAGAAACGATCACCGTTTCCAAAGAGAGCTCGTAAATCAGATGGCCGAACTGGGCCTATTCGGCTGCCCTGTCCCGGAGGAATATGGTGGCAACAACATGGGATATCTGGCTCATGCTATAGCTACTGAAGAAATCGGCAGAGCTTCGGGCTCCCTCAGAGTCGCTTTTAACATGCAGACCATGGGGACGGCTATGTCGATCCTCAAATGGGGGAGTGACGAGCTGAAGAAGAAATACATCCCGGAACTTGTGTCCGCCAAGATTCTGGGCTGTTTCGGGATTACCGAGCCGGATGCGGGTTCGGACACTGCTGCCATGTCCACCATTGCTGTGAGAGATGGAGACCGATACATTCTAAACGGCCGCAAAATGTGGATCACCTGGGCACCGGTGGCGGACATGTCGGTAATATTCGCTATGACTGACAAGGCATCCAAACACAGGGGAATGAGCGCCTTTGTCATGGACATGCACTCCCCGGGAGTATCGACGCTTACCATCAAAGAGAAACTAGGCATCTGGGCATGTCCCACTGGCGAGATAATTATGGAGGACGTCAAGGTTCCGGCCGGAAACCGACTCGGTGAGGAAGGAAAAGGCTTCCGGTACCTCATGCAGGAGCTTATCAGCACCAGGCTTTCCGCAGCCGCAGGAGCGGTTGGAACTTGTCAGGCCGCCTTGGACGAGTCCATCAAGTACGCCCGCGAACGAAATCAATTCGGCCGTCCCATTGCGGAGTATCAGATGGTCCAGGAAGTCATTGCACGGATGGTTGCAGAGACCGAAGCAGCGAGAGCTCTCGTCTGGAGATGCGCTATTCAAAAGGATCGCGGTCTGATTAACAATATGAGGGAGACTGTCCTCGCGAAGATCCTTGCATGCCGCGCGGCAGATGAAGTTCCCAACTTGGCTCTGGAAGTTTTAAGTGCCTACGGGTACTCCAATGAGTACCCCATAGCAAGGATTCTTCGTGACGGAAAGGTCTACAAGATCCTCGAGGGTGCGACGAACATCATGAAGATGATCCTCGCGACAGATGCACTGGGACTCAAAAAAGCCAACAGATAACTGGTTGCCAGGCCGAGCACGAAGGTATGGGATTTTCGTTCAAGGTCATTCACAAGGATTCAGGAAGTAGGGCCAGGCTGGGAATATTGACCGCGGGCGACACGGAGGTTGCTACCCCTGTTTTTATGCCGGTGGGTACTCGCGGCGCGGTGAAGACCGTTTCACCGGAAGAACTGTGTAACTTGGGGTACAGAATGATACTTGCCAATGCTTATCATCTGTACCTGCGGCCGGGTCATGAGTTGGTCGAACGTCATGGGGGACTTCATCGGTTCATGGGCTGGCCGGGTTCGATTTTGACCGATAGCGGGGGCTTTCAAGTCTTCAGTCTGGCCCGTCTCCGAAAAATCAGCGACGAAGGCGTGCTATTTCAGTCTCATATAGACGGTACTTCGCATTTGTTCACGCCGGAGCTGAGCGTAAGAGTCCAGGAAGCGCTGGGATCCGATATAATCATGTGTCTGGACGATGTCAGAGGTTATCCGGTCGCCAAGGATGAAGCAATGGAAGCCGTAGTCAGGACGGCAGGTTGGGCTGAGAGGTGCCTGAAATCCAAAAAAAAAGTTGACCCTGGTTTGTTCGGCATAGTACAAGGGTCGGTGTACTCGGATTTGAGGAAATTGAGCACGGACAGCCTCATTTCCCTCAATTTGCACGGATATGCAGTCGGCGGTCTCAGCGTCGGGGAACCCCATGAGATTATGGAGGAGATGCTGGAGGTCACACTGGCCTTGCTTCCTGAGGCAGCTCCTAGGTACGTAATGGGCGTGGGAAAGCCCAAAGACATTCTTGACGGAGTGTTGGCCGGGGCGGATATGTTTGATTGTGTCTTACCTACGCGCAACGCACGCAACGGAACGCTGTTCACGTCTCAAGGGTCTGTGAACATAAGAAATGCCCGGTATACAGATGACCCCGGGCCTGTGGATCCCGGCTGCTCATGTACGCTGTGCACCAAGTACTCCAGAGCTTATCTGAGACATTTGTTCCAGGAAAAGGAGATCTATGGTCTGCGCCTGGCTACCATTCATAATTTGAACTTTTATGGACGGTTAATGGATAGTATTCGAGACGCCATAAGAGGCGACAAGCTGGGGGCCTTTGCCGCGGCGTTTGCGGCAAATATGGAGGAAAGATATGATTGATGTGGCTTATGCCATGGCCCCTCCCGGTGCGCAGGGAGCGGGAAGCACGACTCAGCTCATAGGGTTTTTGCCCATTGTGCTGATTTTTATAGTCTTTTACCTTTTGCTCATACGGCCGCAACAGAAAAAGCAAAAAGAGCACCAGATAATGCTGGATCACCTCAAAAAGGGAGACGCGGTAATCACCAATGGTGGCTTGTACGGGAAGATTACGTCGTTGTCTGACCAAATACTGACCCTGGAGATAGCCGATAAAGTCCAGGTCCGTGTCTCGCGGGGAGCCATTGCGGGGCTGGCGTCTTCGGGTAAAGAGCAAAGTTAATGAGGAGTTTCAATAAATGACCCAGAGCCTACAGTGGCGAATAATTATGATTGGAGTAATTCTGGCGGTATCCGCGTTCCTGGTCTATCCGTCGCTGGGTCCGGTACCCCCCTTCTGGGCAAAATACCTTCCGGATAACCCTGTACGTCTTGGTCTTGACCTACAGGGGGGTCTTTATCTTGTCCTCGAGGTTGAGGCTGACAAAGCTGTTGAGGCGCTTGTGGATCAGAGCATCTCAGAGGCCTCAGCCGTGATGAAGAACGAAAAGATACATTATAGGGACATAAAGCGAACATCCTCCACTTCGATGGCTGTTTATCTCAAGGATGCGGACCAGGAAGGACTCTTCGACGAGAAGATCCTGGATAAACTCCAGAATTTTAAAAAAGGCCCCACGGAGCAGACTGAGAAAGGGTTTGAAGTTCAGCTTCAAATGGACCAGAAGACCGCGGCAAGCATCAAGCAAAGGGCCGTCAGACAAGCCGTAGATACCATTCGGAACCGCGTAGACCAGTTCGGGGTCGCGGAACCGGACGTCGTGGGCGAAGGCACGGACAGGATCGTCGTCCAGTTGCCGGGGCTCAAGAAAGATATAAACCGCGCAATCGACATCATTAAGAAGACCGCGCGTCTGGAATTCAAGCTAGTAGATGAGCAGGGGGATCTGAATGCCGCCCTGAAGGGCGATGTTCCGGATGGCGATGAAGTTCTCTATCAAGTGGAACGCAATCCGCGTACCGGATCTACGAGCCGGAAGCCTTATCTCGTAAAGAAACAGATCCTCATGACCGGGGACTCTATCACTGATGCCAAAGTTCAGCCCGGGCGGATGGGCGGAATGATCGTTCACATGGATTTCAATTCGACCGGAGCAACTCAGTTCGAGAGAATAACCGGCGATCACATCCGTGAACGGCTGGCCATTATCCTTGATAACCGGGTCTATTCAGCGCCGGTGATCAAGGATCGGATATCCGGTGGGTCGGCAATAATAGAAGGCACCTTTAGTCCGCAAGAAGCCAGTGATCTGGCCTTGGTGCTACGGGCAGGTTCGTTGCCCGCGCCGGTGAAAATCTTGGAAAACCGTACAGTGGGGCCATCGCTTGGTGAGGATTCCATCCGTCTTGGACGAAACGCAATATTGCTAGGCATAATCCTGATCGCAATCGGCATGGCCCTTTATTACAAGTGGTCGGGACTGGTGGCCGATGTGGCCCTCATTTCCAACCTTCTTCTCATCATGGCAGTCATGGTTTCGCCGGGCTTGCGCGCAACTTTGACCTTACCCGGGCTTGCCGGAGTCGCGCTGACCATTGGTATGGCAATCGATGCAAACGTCCTTATATTCGAGAGGATACGAGAAGAACTGCGAGCGGGAAAGTCGCCCAAGGCAGCCCTGGACAGTGGTTACACCAAGGCGTTTATGACGATTCTGGATACGCACGTTACGAACATTCTGGCCGCACTTCCCTTGATACAATTCGGCACAGGGCCTATCAAAGGGTTTGCGGTCACCTTGTGCATAGGGCTTGTGATTTCCTTGTTTACCGCCTTCTTCATAACGCGTACGATTTTTGATTACGCGTTCCAGGTCATGCGGATAAAGAGCATAAGTATCTAATCGGCGAAGGACCTCAGAAATCCCACCCGCCGTTGGAATGAAGAGTTCTTTCTTAACGTCCCTGCAACTTTCGGAAGGATTGAACAGTTGGAGATTATAAAACCGAATACCAACATTAATTTTTTGGGCAACAGGCACTATGCCTACGCGTTCACTACGATCATGATCCTCCTGTCCCTGGCCTCCATTCCTGTCGTAGGGTATATGAAGCTCGGGGTCGACTTCACGGGCGGAGCCGTGGTTCAGGTGAAATTCAACAAGCCTGTGCACACAGATCAAGTGAGAGCAGCACTCAAACCACTGGGAACGAATCTGGTGGTTCAGAAGTTTTCAATGGCATCCGGTGAGGAATTTGTGATCCGCATGGAGCAGCGCGGTGAGGCTTCCGAAAAGTTAGCTCAGCAAGTGAAAGACCTTTTGGACGGTAAAATCGGCAAGGGCAGCACCGAAATACGCAGCATGGAAGTGGTGGGCCCCAAAGTGGGGAAGGATCTTCAACAGTCCGCAATCTGGGCCACTGTCATAGCTCTCAGCCTTCTCCTCATTTACATGGCCTTCCGCTTCACATTCACAATGGGATTGGGTGCTATTGTTTGTTTAATACACGATTTGTGCATAGTGTACGGATTCTTTGCTTGGACGGGAAAAGAGTTCAATCTGACGATCCTTGCGGCCATGCTCACTATCATCGGATATGACATTAATGACACGATAGTCGTCTGCGATAGAACACGGGACAACTTGAAGCTGATGAAGAAGCGATCGCTCATCGACATCTTCAACGCGTCCATCAATCAGACGCTTTCAAGGACCGTGCTCACCAGTGGTTTCACTATGCTTTCGGTCGTCGCCTTCTTGATTTTCGAGACCACTGCGCTAAAAGATTTCGCGTGGGCGCTCATTGTCGGAATCATATTTGGAACCTATTCCTCGATCTTTGTCGCCTCTCCCTTAGTTTTGGAGTTGGACAGGTTCTTGCCTGTAAAACGGGGGTGACGTATAACGCCTAGCGACCCTTCATAATGACCTTCCTCGTCGGACACGAAAACAATCTGGCCTTGCTGAAGCAGACCGTCACAGAAGGACGGCCGGCTCATGCCTATCTGTTCACCGGGCCGGAAGGGATCGGCAAGAAGCGGATAGGGCTTAGATTTGCCTGCCTTCTGAATTGTCACGGCGCACATGAAAATCTGGAAGGTTCTTGCTCCGTATGTCGCAGGATAATCGCTGAAAAGCACCCTGATGTGACGATTGAAAGGCCTGAAAGGGGCATGATCCGTATCGATCGCATACGGAATCTTCAGGCTTTTTTCAAGTATGCGCCAGTTGAGGGTCGATACAGGGTGACGATTATCGATGATGCGCATCTGATGAACAGGTCAGCCCAAAATGCTCTTCTGAAAACCCTGGAAGAGCCTCCATCCGGCCGTGTTCTTATTCTGGTCACTTCAAGACCTTCTTTATTGCTTCCTACAGTGCGGTCGAGGACCCGGCGGATGCGATTCAACCCTATACCCTTGTCCTCGCTGGCTAAGCTGTTGGAACAAATGGGGATCCCCTTGGAAAAGGCTCGTGCATTGGCGGTTATGTCGTCCGGAAGCGTCGCCAGGGCCATGGAGATGGATGCGTCAAGCTTCCTTGATCTCCGGGAGCGGATCGTATCGGCCCTCTCCGATCCCAAGGGGAAAACAATCGGCGGATTGTTGGAGCTTTCAGCCACGATTTCCACTGATAAACATACCGCGGTCCAGGCAATAGAAATAGCAACTACGTGGATTCGAGACCTGCTCGTTGAGCAGGCCGGCTTCGATCTCACGGAGCGAATTCACGGAGATTTCCTTGACAGAATCGCCTCGGCGGCTCAACATGATAATAGTAGACAACTGCTTTCGGTCTACGATGAACTGGTGAAGGCATCTTCCCTCATTGAGTCTGACATCAATGTAAACCGGAACCTAGTTACTGATGTAATGCTTCTGCGGATAGCCCGCATATTAGCCGGACCTTCGCTCGGCGTGGTATTGGCCGGCTGATGAAAGATTGACGAGAAACCAATGAAAGACGCCACCTATCTTCCAAGGTCGTACGGATCTAGTACTCGAGGAAAAGTCGTTAACGAACACGTGGACCAAACTGCTCACACCGCAAACGCCACCGAGAGCGCGAATCGCGTGGAAGAAGCTGCGGGGCAGCCTGAAGATGAGTTGACATTAGAGCAAGCTCCCGCTGAGCTCCGAGATGATTCTGAGGATGATTTCTCCGGTGGATGTGACGAATTCGACGACGGACTCGTAGACCCAACAATTGAAAATGAGCCGTCTATTTCACTCAAAACCCATCCCCATTTGATAAGTTATAAGAAAGCCAGTGCCCAGGCGAGCCTGATCGCCTCTGAAGTCACCGACGAAGGGCACCTTCCATTGATAAAAGTGAAGGTGGTAGGAGTTCGCTTCGGATACGCCTGCAAAATCTATCACTTCGACGCGGGAGACATGGACCTGGCTGCCGGTGACTGGGTGATTGTAAAGACTGAAAAAGGCAATGGACTGGGACATGTAGTTTTGGCTCCCTTTGAACGTTTCATAGATGCGTCTCAACTTGAAGGTTTGAGGAATGTTATCAGGAAGGCCTGTAAGGTTGATTTCGACCAGAAGGAGCGCTGTACTGAAAGGGAGACGGAAGCTTACGCCGATTGTCTGGAAAGGATTGAAGTTCTGGGACTTGACATGAAATTGGTCGCAGTCGAATGCTTTTTCGATGGGTCCAAGTATGTCTTCTATTTTACCGCGGACGGACGGGTCGATTTCCGAGAGTTGGTGAAGCAGCTCGTGGCCCGTTTCCCGGTTAGAATTGAAATGAGGCAAATAGGGGTCAGACATGAGGCAAAAATGACGGGTGGGCTGGCCTGCTGCGGACAGGAGCTGTGTTGCTCCCGTTTTTTGACGGATTTCCGGCCCGTATCGGTAAAAATGGCAAAGACCCAGAACCTTTCCCTAAACCCAACAAAGATTTCCGGTGTATGTGGCCGTCTCATGTGCTGCCTGGGGTATGAACACGACACTTACGAAGAATTTAGGAAACAACTACCGAAGGTCGGAAAAGCAGTCAAAACCCAAAAGGGGGATGGAGTGGTTGTCAAACATAATCCTCTCGCCGAAAGTATTTTCGTTCGCGTGGACGAAGAAAACATAGTAGAAGTTGGCAGGGACGAACTCATTCAAGAGGTTGGGAGTTCGGGGCAAAAGAGGTGTTCGGCATGCGCTGAGGTGGGGGAGTTGAAGACCAAGGATTGTGACGAGTCGCCGCGCGACCGCGCATGACGAGCGGTATGCAGAATGCCGCGGACGACCTGGAACCTCGGGTTACTTCTGAAGAGGATCGAGGCTTATAGCATCAGTCAAAAATTTTGTCCGATTTGCTCCGCGTTTAGCGGGGTCACCTCGGACGCCGATCAGGGATCCAGTCTATCCCGCGTCGCGCGGGACCGTGTGCGTGGGAATAAAGATAAAAAGCCCCGGAGGGCAAGTCTTCAAATGACTGTGCTTCCAATGAACAAAGAGACATTTTGGGGGACAACTTCTATAAGCGTTCCCGTGCGCTCTGCTTGGCCTTGGTCGCTAAATCTCAAGAGGCTTTTTTGAAAGCGGTAACCATGAAATTCGGCACGAGAAATCGAAACCATACCGATGGCCGAGCGATTGGTAGCTTGATAGCATTCCGGTGCTGCCTGTTTGCCGCGCTTACAGCCGCGACCTTTTTTCTTTCCTGGACTAATGGTGAGTGCGGTGTGGTCTACGACCGGGTGATGAAAAGGGGAAGCGTGCGTATAGGAGTCCCCTACAACAGTATCCCTCAGGGATTTCTCAAATCATCCGGCGAATGGGTCGGCTTTGAGTTGGATCTGGCTTCAGAATTGGCCAAGCACATGAGCCTCAAACTGGAGTCGGTTAAAGTCAACGAACAAACGTGGGGGCCTATGCTGACGCAAGGTCGGATAGACGCCGCTTTTTGCCGGATAACACACAGGCGTTCTCTGGAGAGCGCTTTCGATTTTTCCGTCCCCTATTTTTTTGACTCCCGGAGCATTCTCATTCTTAAAGGCAGCTTTAAATCAGCCAGTGACCTCAAAGGCAACAAGATCGCCGTGGTACAAGGTTCCGCTGCCGAAAAAGCCGCTATGCATCTCCTCAAAGAGGCCGGTGACCCTAACGCTGAAAAGAATGTGGTATCATTTCCGGATCGGCCCACATGTTTTATGGCTTTGGGGCAGGGTAAAGTTGCGGGATGGATGGATTCCGGAATGACCTTGATCGAATACTCTTCCCGCAGCGCCGGCCGTTTCGAGCTTCTCAGTGCCTCCGATGCGATCGAAGAGGTTGCTGCGGCCCTTCCTCAGAACGATTCCGCATGGCGGGACCTCATCAACTTTACCATCCAGGACATGGCGGCGGACGGCTCTTTCAAGAAGATATATGACCGGTGGTTCGGGCCCAAAACTCCTTACGCATTCCCTACAAAACGATCCATTGACATCTGGCCGGAATGACAATTCCCCACAGCCCCAAAGCGCTTGCAATGTCAACGCTGTCGGAGAACAGCCCATGAAACGAGTGATCCTCGGCACCGCCGGCCACATAGATCATGGAAAGACCGAGTTGGTGCGGGCCCTCACAGGTATTGAGACTGACCGCCTCAAAGAAGAAAAACAGCGAGGCATAAGCATAGAGCTGGGGTTTGCTTTCCTGGATCTAGATAAGGACATCCGTATGGGGATTGTGGACGTCCCGGGACACGAGAAATTTGTCCGGCACATGGTGGCCGGCTCGGGCGGCATAGATATAGCGTTGTTGGTAATTGCTTTGGACGAGGGGGTAATGCCGCAGACTGTGGAGCACCTTGACATCCTGAGCCTACTCTCAATCCGACAAGGTTTGGTGGTGCTGACGAAGCTGGATCTGGTGGATGAGGAGCTGGCTCTCTTGGCCGAAGAAGATGCAAAAGAGGCCGTTAAGGGAACTTTTCTGGAAGGCGCTCCCATGATTCGCGTATCTTCCAGGACCGGTGCCGGAATAGATCGACTGCGCACGGCACTCACACAATTGGCTGCGCAAGTCACCCAGCGTCCTGTTCACGGCCTGCTTCGCCTGCCCGTGGACAGAGTCTTTACCATGAAGGGGCATGGGACGGTTGTAACCGGAACACTCATATCGGGCACACTGTCAACTGGGGACGATGTGGAGATACTGCCGGGAGGCCTACGTTCTTCGGTTCGTTCACTGGAGTCTCACAACCGGCCCGAAGTGAAAGTCTTTCCCGGAGAACGGGTCGCGGTCAATCTGCGTGGGTTGGAACAGGCCCAGATCCACAGAGGAGAAGTATTGACTCACCCCGGGGAGTTCCAACCCTCGTACATGGTCGACGTGAAGCTTAAAGCTCTTGCGCGTTGTCCGACTGCTCTGAAGAATCGTAGGAAAGTTAGGCTGCATCACTACACTTCAGAAGTTGAAGCTCGCGTTGTGCTTCCGGGTTTGGAAAGCGTGGAGCCCGGTCAGGAAACGTTAGCACAGTTGCGAACCTCTTTTCCCGTTGTTCCATCCACCGGAGACCACTTTGTTATTAGGGGACTCTCTCCGTCCATCACCCTTGGAGGAGGCGTGGTCCTTAATCCGAGAGGAGTCAAACTAAAGGCCCGCTCAGTCAAGTCATTCGCGGAATTGGGTGACCAGGACGACACTGCCATTGTAGCCTCGTTAGTGCGGAGCTGCGGTTTGTCCGGCGTTGCACGCAACGAATTGTTGGGGATGTCCGGCTTTTCCGCCAAGCGATTGGACAAGACCCTGGATTCTCTTCGAAACTCCAGGACTGTGATCCGCTTTGATCCTTCTGAAAATAGGATGATACACGGCGACTTCTTCGATGTGGTAAAGAGCAAGATACTCAACAGACTCTCCATCTTTCACAGGGATCAGCCGCTCAAGGCAGGCATATCCAAACAAGAGTTACGGTCAATCGTCCCGGGCGGGGACAAGCTGTTCAAGACTGTAATTGAGAGCCTGGTTTCCAAAGGTGACGTCGTGGACCAGGGGGAAACGATTCGCCTTTCATCTCACGAGATCCGGCTCAAAGAAGATGAAAAGGGGCTTAAAGAGCGTCTGATGAAAATGATCGTTCAAGGAGGAAATTCGCCGCCGGTCCTTAAAGAAATACTTCAAGCCACCGGAACGGATGTCAAGCAGATCCGGAACCTCTTGAATCTTCTGGAAAAGGAAGGTCAAGTTGTTAGAGTCAAAGAAGACATTTACTTTTCGGCGACTTTTGTCAAAGGAGTTAAGCAAAAGCTTGTCGAATTCATACAGCGGGAAGGGGGTTTGACCCCTTCGCAGTTTCATGAGATTACCGGATCGTCCAGGAAGTACAATATACCTCTGCTTGAGTATTTCGACCGTGAGCGTTTCACTATGAGAATAGGAGATCAACGTGTGCTGAGAGGCTTGGGAACCTCCGGCGACGGAGGTAAGGTCGAATAATAGTCAGCTATTTTCTTAATATGGTTAAGACAGTCCGTCCTTTGTGCTTCGAAGTGTCGGGCTGTGTCAGGCGTCTTGTCTTGTATGTACTCGATCAGTGCCTGGGCCTGATGATCCAAGCACCCATAAGCATTGTCAAGGAGCCCGATAAGGTGCTTGTCCGCGTTTGAAATCCGGCTTGCAGAAACGGCCTTGAATTTGGCCCGAATTATTCGGACCCTTTTTCGGACGTTCGTGGCGATCTCGAGGGCAGTCCCTTTGGGAATTATGTCTCCCACAAATCCGTCAGCAGTAGTTCCCATCAGAAGAAAAGAGTCATTGAGATAAGCGGTAGCGGTCTCACCGAAGGCATTGAGAAACACCGCTTCATCAGCTCCGCGTGACATTGTAGGACACAGTAGTGAGATGAAAATGAACAGGCAAGCAATTCGTTTCATAACTAACACGATCTCGAATAATATTCCGGGTTTTGCGAGGCCGGTTCGCGGCAAAACTCATATCACGACGACAGAAAGGAGACAACCTTTTTCATGAGAATACTTCTTCATGCGTGCTGTGCACCTTGCCTGGTGTACCCCTCGACGACTTGCGCTCCGAGGGCCACGAGATTACCGCCGTGTTCTTCAATCCAAACATACACCCTTATACTGAATACCTACGCAGGTTTGACGCCTTTACAGTCTATACAAGCGGAAACAGCGTTCGGGTACTCACGGAGGATTTCCAGGAGGGTATGGAAGAATGGTTCCGTGAGGTAGTATTCAGGGAAGCTCAACGGTGCCGGCTCTGCTTCAACTTCAGAATTGACAGGATCGCTCGGCTCGCCGAGACCAAGGGATTCGACGCGTTCTCCACTACGTTGTTGTACAGCCGCTTTCAAAAACACGAACTCCTGAAGTCGGTTTGCGAGGCAGTTTCTGAAAAATACGGAATCCCCTTTGTTTATAGGGACTGGCGCACAGGCTGGAATGAAGGCGTCAAGCGGTATCGGAAACTGGGTCTTTACCGCCAGAAATATTGTGGCTGTGTGTACAGTGAAAAGGAACGCGCTCAGAAAATCATGTGAGAGGATGCATTCGCATTAGCTTCTAAGCGGAAAAAGACTCTCATTGCAAATCCGGCGAAACGTGAGACGAAGCAATCCTCGCAATCACGAAGAACTGACAGTTGCCCCTTGTGAGTAATTGGTGACCTCGCCACTATAGAAGATTCCCGCACGGCTTCACCGTGGGAAATGACCGGATTGCAGGCCAAGCCTTAGGTACAGGCATTAGCTTTCATCAGGCTTCGGCACAGTGAGACATCGTCCTTTTTCAGAAATTTTGTCCCTGCGCGCACCGGTATGACCCAGAGGATATAAACCAGCTTGCATAGCACAGTATGCGCACATACACTTGTTTTCGCGAGTGTAGACCTCGTTTTCAGAAATCTCTTTGCCGCAATTATTGCACGACGCATGTTCCATGCTAATTTCCCCCTGTTCATGCTATCAGTCATTTCCGTTTCTACATATACTTCGCCACGAATCCTCCAGTCAATCAGAATAGTTCCGGTGGTCGCCATCTGACCGAAGCTCCGCGGGTCACCATTATACGCGAGCTCGCGTAGGGGGTGGTGAACCGTCCCGCGAAACGCTGGATCCGTGTCGCAGTCATCGAGGACCTCTCTGCTAAGCTTTTGGGGACGACTCCAACGGCATGGTTCCCCTGCGTTCGCACATAGGCGTTAAGATAACAAAGAGTCCTCTGTAATTTCAGTTAGTTGTCCCCCTCCCCTGCCCCCTCCTTTGATGGGAGGGGGATTTTTGAGCGAATCCTCCGCTCTTATCTTAACGCCTATGTGCGTTCGCTGGGTTCACCTCATCCGATGCACTGGTCGGCCTCCTCTTTCACAGCGGAGTGTAAGGCATTATCTCTGTGTAATTAAATAGTTGAATGCGACGAAAATTTTAGGTTGTCGCCGAATCGGTGGAGAGTGTATAAAGATCGTTCATCCCAAACTCTGCTGATGGAATCATTGATGAAGATTTTTCGGCATTGCCGCGCTTGGCGGTACGCTCTTCTGGTCGGCGTGGTCGTAACGGCATTTGCCGTGGAAGCAACGGCGAAAGGGACGTCAGATGTCACGCGCGCAAATACCCCCCTTGCGCATACTCGTTCCTGGGTAATGATTGGCCTTTCTCCCGATGGATGCTCGGGGGGATGCAGGCACGTCTTTTCGGTCATAAAGAAGCTAAGCGGTAATCCCAACGGTATTGTAGTTCACTTCAGCAAGGTGACTCCTGAGTGGCTTGCAGAGCTTCAGCCCGCGTTTATCATTCTCAGCCCCCAGGGAACACCCTGGTGCCGCTACACCGGCGAAATGGGCGTTTCACTTCAGAATTTCCTCTGGATGCTGCCTATGGCAGCCGAAGAGATGAATATCCCTATATTGGGTATATGCGGCGGCCATCAAGCGCTGGCGCTGGCATTCGGGGGGAAGGTCGGCCCCATTAGGGCCGGTGAAGATGATTGCATGCCGTACACTCGAGATCGCCAGGGAGGCGTGGTACCCTTGACACTCCTGGCCCCCGATCCGATCTTCAAGGGTATTGGCAGTACCATGCGGATTGTGGAGAGCCATTTTGACGAAGTTAAGGTATTACCGCCGGGTTTCGTGTTATTGGCCTCGAACAAACTCAGCCCCAACCAGATCATGCGGCACCCTACAAAACCGGTTTACGGAGTTCAGGGGCATCCGGAGTGTTTTTACGGTAGCCATTCCGGGGGGAGAATCTTAATCCGGAACTTTCTTGAGATTGCCTTGGCTCACGATCAGGCCCTCAAAAGTGCTCACGCGCCGGCAATGCCAAGACTCCTTTCCTTTTTTGTCCCAGGGATGGGCCTACTGAACAGCTACGATGATTCTGAAAGATTTTGAAAGGCCTATTTCGGGAGATCTTGGAAAGATGCTTCTTGGTAATGACTGTCCGGCAATATGCCGTTGTTTTAACTGAAACGGCCTTGCAAAAAACCGTTCATGCTCGCGCCCACTCCCTTTAAATATGTGACAATTCTCGGGTGGCCCTCGAAATAAGCTTCCATCAAAGCAGTCCAGCCGAATTCTGTTTTAGCGTTCACATCAGCGCCCGCGGCCACAAGCTTCCTGACTACTGCCGGCGACCCCGCGGCCGCGGCGACCATCAAGGCTGTCTTGCCTGTCTTGTCCTTGGCCTGGGGGTCCGCGCCACAGGATAAAAGCAGTTCGACCATTGCAAGCTGCCCCTTGCGAGCAGCCCAGAAGAGGGGAGTATTGCCGAATTTATTTGTGGCATTGACGTTTGCGCCACGATCGAGAAGCAGCTTCAAGACCTCCCTGCGGCCATTGTAGCAAGCCCAAAACAAAGCGGTATTGCCATATTTGGCGTCCCTCGAATTGACGTCTGCTCCTTTTAGCAAAAGCAGACTAACGATCTTGGCATGGTTCCAATATGACGCATCCAGGAGAGCTTTGTCGGTCTCGTTGCTGCGTCGTGCCGGGTCGGCTCCTCCTGCCAAGAGAGCTTCAGCAGCCTCCGCGCGCCCCAGTCTCAGCGCATAGCCCAAGGCGGTGGTACCCCGGCTGCTCACCGCATTCGCGTTCGCACCGTGCCGCAAAAGTAGTTCCACCACATTACGGTGCCCCCCGATCGCAGCCGCCATAAGCGGAGTTTTGCCGGATCTGTTCCGGGCATTAACATCGGCACCCTTGGATAAAAGTAGCTCAACAGGGAGTTGGTGACCCTTTACCGCCGCCCAGAAGAGGCTGGTGTTGCCATATTTGTTATCCCTGGCATGGACATCCGCCCCTCGCGCAAGGAGAAGATCTACGGCTGCGAAATCACCCTTGTAGGAAGCCCAGGATAAGGCGGTAATTCCGTGTTTCTTGTGGCGAGCATCGACATCCGCCCCCTCGGACAGGAGGAGATCGAGCACTGAGAGGTGTCCTTTCCAGGCAGCCCACAGCACCGGATGCGCTTCGTGCTTTTCTCGGCCGACAAGGGTAGCGCCCCGCTTCAGGAGAATACGCGCCACATCCGTGTCGCCTCTATCACATGCCCAAAATAGGGCCGTGCAGCCCGTTCTGCTTCGCGCGTTAGGATATGCGCCCCGGTCCAGGAGGAATTCCACGACTCGGGCCTGGCCCGCTCTAGCCGCCCACAGCAACGGCGTATTTCCTGCGCGATCCCGCGTATGGACGTCCGATCGTTGGACCAACAGAAGCTTCACCGCCTCAATATGTCCCCTGTATGCCGCCCAGAACAAGGCAGTGCTCTGGTATCGAATGTCCCTTACGGTGGGATCCGCTCCTCCATTCAGCAGGAGAGCCACTACTTCCTCGTTCCCACTGAACGCAGCCCAAAACAACGGCGTGTGATTATTGTTATTTCTCGTATTTGGATGGGCGCCTCGTGCCAATAAGAGCCTCACCATTGTCGCGTGCCCCTTGTAGGATGCCCAGAACAGTGCTGAGTTGCCATATTTGCTCCGGCCGTTCACCTCGGCTCCTCTAGCTAGCAGCAGGCTTGCCACAGCGACAGCACCGGCGCCGGCAGCGCAAATCAATGCCGTTTTCTTATCTTTGTCACAAGCAGTGACGTCAGCCCCCCATGCCAGAAGTACCTGCACAACCTTCGGACGATTCGCACGGGCAGCTAGAATTAAGGGGGTGACTCCAAACAAGTTTCGGACGTCAACAGGGGCCCCCCAAGTGAGCAGAAGCTTCACGACCTCAGTCCGACCTTTGAATGCAGCCCAATGTAAAGGAGTGCTGCCATATTTGTTGCGGACTCGAGCATCTGCGCTCCGGAACAAGAGCCGTTCCACCACGGCCAAATGTCCTTTGGAGCACGCCCAGAAAAGAGCGGTACACCCGTAGTGCGTCTCCTTCACGTTGACATCGGCCCCTCTTTCGAGGAGTAACTCGACCAGTTCAACATCTCCGATTCTTGCCGCGGCAATTAACGGCGTATACCCTTGTCCGTCTTCTGCATCAATATCCGCGCCTCGATCAAGCAGTAACTCGACCAATTCCGGGTGGCCGGATGTCGAGGCTATAAGCAGTGCGGTCTTGTTGGTTGTCTCTTTGGCGTGAGGATCCGTCCTCATGTCGAGAAGCAGTTCCACCACTTGTAGGTGCCCTTGCCTGACCGCCCAGGCCAGTGGCGTATTGCCGTCTCGATCCGCCGAATTGACTTCCGCTCCATGCCCGCACAGTAAGGCTACTGCCTCCGCGTGACCCCAGAGCGCTGCTTTATGAAGCGCCGTGTCCCCATCCTTATTGGCAACGTTTATCCATCCCCCTCGATCAAGCAGGAGTTGGACTATATGGGCATGACCTGCCAGGGAAGCCTCCATCAGGGCGGAGTTTCCTGAAGCGTCCGTGGCGTTCACATCCGCGCCGGCATCAAGGAGTAAACTCACGACAGCCTGATGCCCCCCCAGTGAAGCTGCCATCAAAGCCGTACCATCAGTGCGGTCTGCATTTACATCGACACCTGCGGCAAGGAATTCTTCAACTGCGGCCACGTTGCCGACGCGAGCAGAATGTATGAGTTGTTCCTGCATGATGCCAATGCCTTCTATATGCCGCGGTATGCTGAGATTCCGAAGAAACGCTTTAGAGGGGAGCCGGTGCGAGCCGTTTGGAATTGCCAAGTTCCCCTTACAAGGCCGGCCATGGAAGAACTCGTCGGTCCCGGAGTGGGGAAGCTCAACTAATCCAACTATTTCTGTTGATTGCACCAAGCCTTTTGTCTTTTGTTGTATTATACCATAATTATTTCCATTTTCGTAGATATGACGCACTAGCTACAGCGCGATGTGACTTGTTCACAAACACCATAACATGGTAAAATACTATCCGGTTACCCTTCCTGACACCATATCGTCAAGCATAGATGCTTACGAACTTAAACATGGCCGCTAATATTCATCCCGGATGGCCTCTTTCCGGCCGCCGGGTGATTCGGCTCATTTAAGTATGGCTGCGGGAATCAACATTCGCGGCACAGCTCGCCGCGAAACGCTCGAAGAGCAACAGAATGAGGACCGACCAAAATCACACCTGACATATCATACGGAGGTAGTTCATGGGTGATGAAGAGCGAAAAGTCCTGGTAGTCGGAGGCGGAATAAGCGGGATGACCGCCGCCATTGAAGCCGCCGAAGCCGGAGCGGAAGCAGTTCTGGTGGAGAAGAACCCTTATTTGGGCGGGCGCGTGGCCCTTCTCAATCAGTACTTTCCCAAGCTGTGTCCCACTAATTGCGGCCTTGAAATAAATTTTAGGCGCATCAAACAGAATCCCAGGATAACTTATCACACGCTTGCCGAAGTGGAATCCATCTCGGGGGGTCCAGGTGCCTACGAAGTTACCTTGCTCCTGAAACCTCGGTACGTGAACGACAATTGCACAGCTTGCGGAAAGTGTTCCGAAGTCTGCGAAACCCGTGTGCCGAATCCTGTCAACTATAATATGGATACGGTGCCGGCAGCGCACTTGCCCCACTCGATGGCCTTTCCGTTCAAGTACTTACTGGCACCTGAAATCATAGGGACGCCGGAAGCCGGGAAGTGCGCTGAGGCTTGCGCTTACAGCGCTATAGACCTGGACATGCAGCCCGCGAAGGTCACTTACAATGTCGGCGCGGTCGTGTGGGCCACCGGCTGGGATCCTGTACGAGGCCACAAAGGTGGACTATCTCGGCCTGGGAAGAATCCCCAATGTGGTCACAAGCGTCATGTTTGAACGCCTGGCCGCGTACAACGGGCCAACCGGCGGGAAAATCCTGAGACCATCCGATGGGAAAGAGGTCAAAAGCGTCGCGTTTGTCCAGTGCGCAGGTTCCAGAGACGAAAATCACCTGGCATACTGCTCCGGGATTTGCTGCCTCGCTTCTTTGAAACAAGCCACGTACATAAGGGAGCAAGTGCCGGAAAGCAAAGCCTTTATCTACTACATCGACGTTCGAGCCATGGGGAAATACGAAGATTTCTATGTCAAGGTCGACCAGGACGAGAACATAACACTGACCAAGAGCAAAATCGCCAGGATTTCGGAAGATCCTGCATCCGGCGGGGTTTTGGTCGAAGGCGAAGATATCGGCCAAGGAGCCCAGGTCAAGGAAGTTGTAGATCTAGCGGTCCTGGCGGTGGGCATGGTTCCCGGAACAGCAACCGTGAAGCCGGCTCTTGAAATGGAATACGACGACTTCGGTTTTGTGACCTCGTCCGGGAACTCGGGGATTGTTCCGGCAGGATGTGTCAAAGCGCCCATGGAGGTCGCGGCTTCCGTACAAGACGCAACGGCTGCGGCCCTCAAAGCAATTCAGCGGACGATGGGGAGGTAGTGTTTATGGATCAGAAAATCGGAGTCTATATGTGCTCGGGATGCGGCATCGGAGAATCCATAGACTTGGAAGCCCTCTCCGCAGTTGCCAATGAGTTCAGCATAGCCAAGACTGAGAGCCATCCGGCCCTTTGCAGCCAAGAAGGGGTCAGCATCATCAGAAAGGACATAGAATCAGGGGCTGTCAACTGCGTGGTGGCCGCGGCATGTTCCGGAAGGGTCAAGACCGACGTCTTTGCGTTCGATCCCATGACCACCATACTGGAAAGACTGAATATCAGGGAGCACGTGGCCTGGTGCCAGCCCGCAGGGGCCGAAGACACGCAGATGATGGCTGAAGATTACATGCGCATGGCCATAACCAGAGTCGAGAAGACGACGCTGCCCAAACCGTACCAGGAAGCAACAGACAAAACAGTGTTGGTGGTCGGTGGAGGTGTGTCCGGTCTCCAGGCGTCACTGGATGCCGCTCGTGCCGGCTACAGCGTGATTCTGGTTGAAAAAGAGCCGGAACTTGGCGGACACATGGCCAAATGGCACAAAACCACACCCGCAAGGCCGCCCTACCAGGAGATCGAAGACATCGCTGTCCAAGAGATCGTCGATCAGGTTAAGGCTGAGAGCAACATCACGATCAATACGGGCACAACGATTGAAAAGGTTGCCGGCGCGCCTGGTATGTTTGATGTTACGCTCACCAACGGCGGCGGAACTCATCGCGTGGGCTCTGTCGTGCTGGCTGCGGGAATGAAGCCTTACGACGCTGCCAAACTTGAGCACCTTTCCTACGGAAAATTCCCGGACATCATTACCAGCGTACAGATGGAAGAAATGGCCAAGGCCGGGAAGATCACGTGTCCATCCGACGGTTCGGAACCCTCGGTAGTTGCGTTCATTCAGTGCGCGGGCTCTCGCGATCAGAACCACCTGCCGTATTGCAGCGCGGTTTGCTGCCGGGTCTCCTTGAAACAGGCAGAGTACGTAAAGGAGCAGAACGAGGAAAACAAAGTTGTGGTCTTCTACAAAGACATCCGGTCGCCCGAACAGCATGAAGAATTTTATAGGAAAGTGCAGAAGGACGGCGTTGTCTTTGTGAAAACCGACACCTCGAAAGTCGCCATAAGTGAGGGGACTGAGCGCAAGCTCTCCATCGAGACTATGGACGAGTTGTTAGGCGAGCCTGTGCAGATGCAGGCCGATCTGATAGTCCTGGCGATAGGCATGCAGCCTGCAGTCTTGGACGATCCGATCCTCAATCTGCAGTACCGCCAAGGACCTGCCTTGCCTGAGTTGAAGTACGGCTTCCCGGACTCGCACTTCGTTTGTTTCCCGTACGAGACACGGAGAACCGGCATTTATACCGCGGGATGTGTCCGTCAGCCCATGACCTCAACCAGAGCCACAAATGACGGAACCGGTGCAGCTCTTAAGGCCATTCAGTGCATCGAACAAACCGCTCTGGGAAAAGCCGTTCACCCACGGGCAGGTGATACGTCTTACCCGGAGCTTTTCGTTCAGCGATGCACACAGTGCAAGCGTTGCACTGAAGAATGCCCGTTCGGTATGTACAACGAGGATGAAAAAGGAACTCCTTTGCCGCATCCCACTCGATGTCGGCGCTGCGGCATCTGCATGGGTTCCTGTCCCGAGCGTATCATCTCTTTCAATAATTATTCGGTGGATATGATCGGTTCCATGATCAAGTCCATCAATGTGCCTGACGAGTACCGATGAGAAACCTCGTATAATTGGATTGATTTGTGAAAACGATGCTTTTCCCGCGCTGGACATGGTAGGGCTCCACAAGCTACAGTACCCGCCGTGGGTGAGGTTCATCCCGTTGAGGTGTCTGGGCTCCATGAACTTGGTCTGGATTGCGGACGCCCTGTCCAAGGGGATAGATGGGATAGTGCTCTTTGGATGCAAATTTGGAGACGATTACCAGTGCCACTTTATTCAGGGTAGTGAATTGGCGAACACTCGAATGAGCAAGATAAAGGAGACACTGGACCGGTTGGTCCTTGAATCGGACAGGATACGGTTGGAGCAGATTTCTATTGACGATTACTGGAGGATCCCGGAAATCCTGGAGGAGTTCACTGCCAAGCTTGAAGAACTCGGCCCCAATCCGTACAAAGGTTTTTAGAGGAAAGTATAATGGAAACAAGAACACCAGATTTGGATGTTAGCGATGCCATAGTGTACTCCGGAGCTGAAACGCTTTACTGGTGCATGCAGTGCGGCCTCTGCACAGGGTCTTGTCCCTGGCGCTTGGTACCGGGCGAGGCATCTGAGCAGTTCAACATAAGAATGGTGCAGCGCCTGGGTCAACTCGGTCTCGAAGGATTTGAATCGGAGAATTGCCTTTTTGCCTGCACTACGTGCAAGACTTGCGTAGATCGCTGCCCGCGCGGTGTGGACATCATCGGCAATGTCAGAGGAATGCGCAGCATGATGGCTGAAGTCGGGTCGATACCGCCGAGCCTTAAGCCCATAGCAGGCAGCTTGCACGCCCAGGGGAATCCGTGGTCCGGAGACCGGAACAAGCGGACCGAGTGGATTAAGGGCGTCGATGTCCCGACGTCTTCGGAAAATACCGAGTATTTCCTCTCCGTGTGCTGCACCTCCTGTTACGATGTCAGGAGCCAAAAGATCGCCCGCTCGGTTGCTAAAGCGCTCCAGGCGGCGGGGGTGAGTTTCGGAATCATTGGCAACGAGGAGAGTTGCTGCGGAGAGTCCATTCGGAAGATCGGCGACGAGGAACTCTTCCAAAAGGTGGCCAAATCCAACATAGATCTTTACAACAGCAAAGGCGTGAAAAAGATCATCGTTACCTCACCTCACTGCCTTTACACATTCAAGAACGAATATCCGGACCTGGGCGGAAAGTGGGAAGTTTTCCACTATACGGAGATTTTGGCTCAGGCGGTGGCTGAGGGGAAATTGAAACTCTCAGGTGACGCGATCGGTCCTGTAGCCATGCACGATCCGTGCTATTTGGGTCGCCACAACGAGATCTACGATCAGCCCCGAGAGCTGATCGCGGCCATTCCGGGCTCCGAGGTGAAAGAACTATCGAGGAATCGCAAGAACAGCCTCTGCTGCGGTGGCGGTGGCGGAAGAGTCTGGATGGAAACCAAAGCCGGTGAGCGGTTCGCGGAGCTGCGCATTACCGAGGCGATTGAGTCGGGCGCCAAGACTCTGGTTACCGCGTGCCCGTATTGCATCACCATGCTCGAAGATTCCTGCAACGTTATGGGGAAATCCGAGGAGCTGAAAGTGATGGAACTATCAGAGCTTATAGCGGAGAAGATCGGTTAAAAGTCTTGTAAGAGTAACCGGGGAGGGACTTTTTGCAACCTCGCGCGACGCGGGGCCTCTCCGGACGCCTCCTCAAAAAC
Organism: uncultured delta proteobacterium; assembly: GCA_963789265.1. Taxonomy (GTDB): domain Bacteria; phylum Desulfobacterota; class Desulfomonilia; order Desulfomonilales; family Desulfomonilaceae; genus CAWBBA01. Next base: position 265,572 of record CAWBKB010000005.1, read on the forward strand.
TCCTATAATTTGTAGTCTCTGGTGCCTAGGCTCCCGCCTGGGCACCCAGTATGCCTTCCGGGCTCTGCCTGGCTGTATGCCGAGATCCCGCGATTATTGGAGGCAGAGCCTGGCAACGAGAGAATGTAAGGGCAGGTTTCAAACCTGCCCCTACCATCAATGCAGTGGGCATCGCAAAGCCCCCGGCTCCTTCTCACAAACTCCTCTAATTCTCACCTCTTATCGAATCAGTTGCGCAAATCTCAATAGCTCCGACCATATCCGCCGGCAACGGTGAAAAAAACTCCACATATTTCTGACTTCTTGGATGAGTGAAGCCAAGCACCGACGCATGAAGCGCCTGCCTGTTGAGCACTTCCAGGGCTCTTAGTGGTCGCGGATCAGCGAGCCCTCCCTTTCCACGCATCTTTCCGTAAACAGGATCTCCCGCCACCGGCAAGCCGATATGAGCAAGATGAACCCTGATCTGATGCGTCCTACCCGTCTCAGGGTATACTTCAAGAAGTGTCAGGCCGCCAAACCGCTCTTTTACCCTCCATCTTGTGACCGCGCGGCGGCCCTTTCCTGTAGTGGTGGACATACGTTTTCTCTCCTTGACGTGCCTCCCTATCTCGGCATCGACGAGTCCGCTCTCCTGGCCCGGATCGCCCCTGACCAATGCCACATACACTCTGCGAATTGAATGAGCCTTGAATTGAGCCGACAGTGCGGCGTGCGCGGCGACCGTCTTTGCAAAAATCATAACCCCTGATGTGTCTTTATCGAGCCGATGGACCACGCCCCAACGACCCGGCTCGCCTACCTCCTTCATTTCCGGTCTCGTGCTTATGAGGACATCCATGAGAGTGTTTGAAGGGCGTCCCGCACCGGGGTGCACGACGAAACCGGGGAGCTTGTCCACCACTATCAGATCCTCGTCCTCGAAAATGATTCCAAATGATGGGGCTTCGATCTCGGGACTCGAGGTTGCAATCATTTTCTCAGGGAGAATCTTTATTTCGTCTCCAGGGCTTAGAACCGTGGAAGGGCTGATTGTACGGCCTCTCACTAGCACTCGGCCGCTCCGAATCATGCGCGCCACCGATGACCGGCTTTGGCTGGTCGCAAGGCAAGCGGCCAGGATCTTGTCAGCCCGGTCGGGGAGAGCATCTTCAGGGATCACAAATGAAGGCGGAAGGTCCATGTATTTACGCTTCTTACAATTTTGGTGAATTCGGCGTCTTTCCGGTTGGTCGCGCACTTGACTGATATGCTTCAATGCATCATGTCAGTGGATATGAGAGTAACACTGTATATTGACGACGACCTATTGAAGAAAGCCTCGAATCTCACCGGTGTCAAGGAGAAAACTTCATTAGTGAGAATGGGCCTGGAAGCACTGATCGCTCGTGGGAGTGCTAGAAGACTTGCCGATCTCCGTGGGACTGAGAAGGACCTGAAATCTACCCCAAGAAGACGCTATATAAGCGAGTAAGCATGCCACTGGCAGATGGGGCCCAAACTGTCGGCGGAGTGCAGGAATGCTCCTTTAGTGCCGACGAAACTCTGTCGTCATTTTACGCATCGTTGCCGGATGAAGCTCGGTTGAGGGCGTCCCGTATAAGTCTTGGGATCAGCGAGGGCTGATCCTCCAAGAGGGTTCGGGGGTCTATAAGAACCGTATCGTCCTTGATCAGTGTTATTACCGGTGGAGTGCCCAGTCTGAGACTATGCTCCAAGCGTGCGGCCGATATGTCCAGCGGACGAATGGCTACCCGCGGACCGGGGAGGTCTCCCATCGGCAGTGCACCGCCCCCTACTCTACCGATTCCCGGCTCGATGCTTACCTCAACTCGTGCGCCAACGACTTCGCGTATTGCGTCGGCAAGTTCAGCGGCAGTTTTCGCTAGCTCTGACTCGGACTTGGTTATCATCATCAGCGTTGGGATGCATGTGCTAGGCCCTTCGGGTCGGGTGTACTCAACGAGCGTGGCTTCCAGACCCGCAAGAGTCAGCTTGTCCATTCTAAGTGCCCGTGCGAGAGGATTTGTCTGCATCTTCTCGATAAGATCGGCACGACCGGCCAGAATCCCTGCCTGGGGTCCCCCGAGAAGCTTGTCCCCGCTAAAACTTACCACGTTGACGCCTTTGGCAAGAACATCCTGGACTGTAATTTCTTCCGGTAGGCCGTACGGCGACAGATCCACCAGACATCCGCTACCCAGGTCCATCATCGTGGGAATTCCATATTCTTTCCCTATGGCCACCAACTCTCCCAGCTCGACCTCCCGAGTGAATCCCACGATTCGGTAATTGCTGGTGTGCACTTTCAGAATTAATGAGGTGTTTGCTCCGATTGCCTGAATGTAGTCCTTAGGATGCGTCCTATTGGTTGTGCCAACTTCTTTCAGGATTGCACCCGATTGAGCCATTACGTCAGGTATCCTGAAAGAGCCTCCGATTTCTATGAGTTCCCCTCTGGAAACTATGACTTCCCGTCCCTCAGCCAGACTAGACAATGCCAGCAAGACCGCAGCCGCATTATTATTGACTGCCAGAGCGGCCTCAGCCCCTGTCAATTCCTCCATGAGTTCTCGGAGATGAGCGTTCCTTTCTCCTCTTCGTCCTTCTCCAAGGTTATATTCAAGATTGGAATAGGACTGTGCGGCTTCCGATATCTTTTCAGCCACTCTCTTAGACAGAGGAGAACGTCCGAGATTAGTGTGAACGATCACTCCGGTCGCGTTTATGACAGTGACGACCTTTGGCCCGACTGTTTCCAGAGCCAGGCGGGATGCCCGCCGAATCAGCGCGGAAATTGAGCAGTCCGCGTGTGATGCCTGACCCTGACGGATTTCCTCTCGAAGTTCGTCCAAGGCGCGTCTCACCATCCGCTTGACAATTTCTTGGGAGTATTTCTCCCTGAGAGGCGCCAATTCCGAGGCGGACAAGAGGCCGTCCACCGAAGGGATCGAGCGAAACAAATCTGTGGCGTGCTCTTCTCCCATAGGGAAGTTTCCTAATCAGGACGAGGACTTCAGTTTGAAGGAATTGATTGCGCTTTCGAACGCCGGAATGAATGATTTGAAATCCTTAGCCGGTGCCAAAAAGTCAACATCGATCATTTTCTTTTTGGTTATGACCAGCAAGTGCCAGGTGCGGAGACGTGTAGGATCGTCCGGGGCCTTTTCCTTAGACAACAAGGCATTTCCTCCCTTCACCTGAAGAGTGCGCACCTCTTCCAGGCTTTTGTCCGCCTCTGCAGCTTTTCGAAGTGCCTTGAAAAGCATATCCCCCGGAGGTGTAAAAAGGTCTCCTACCACCAGGTAAATCTCAGCGGAGCCTTTCTTCCATTTTAGTATCCCAGACTCGTCGACTGGCTCAGGCGTGAATCCTTCCGGAACTTTCATATCAAAGAACCTTCCTGCCTGCTCTGCAGCGGCGGGTTCTTGCTTTTTCGAAGCTCCAGACTTTTTCTCAGCCAACGCGGGGGAACAAATTAGAATTGTTGCCAGGCAGAGAATCCAGACTCTTGTCAAGTCAGCACGTCTCACGTGAATTTCCTCCGTAAGAAATTATACCGCACTCAAGCCCCACACGAGCTGTCGATCTCCGGGAGAATTGACCTTGGATGCGTCGATTGATAGCATGGATAAATGTCTGTGTCAAAAGCATCATAACGAGGAAATCACACCTGCCGAAAAACGCCCTGGTAAGAGTTTTAGGTTGCAAGGTAAACCAAGCCGAAGCCGAAGCTATGGCTCGCGAGCTGGAGAGCTTAGGTTATCGCATTGAAGCTTCGGCCGATGCCCCGGACCTTGTCGTCGTAAACACCTGCTGCGTAACCTCGAAGGCAGAAGGAAAATCAAGGCGCATGGTCAGCGGTCTGGCGCACAAATTCCCTGGCGCACGGATAATCGTTACCGGCTGCCTTGCAGAAATAAATCCGTTCTCTTTGGAGAGCGCGGCTCCGGGCGCGATCTTGCTCGGGGCTTTTGCAAAGGATCGTCTAAGGGAGTTCATCGATGAGGTCGCGAATGATGTTGGCGTTGTAGCGGACAGCGGCGCCTCTCCCTGCACGACATGTGTCGATCGCGGCCCCCGAACGGCGAGGCACAGAGCCAGGGCTTTCTTGAAAGTCCAGGATGGTTGTTCCCAGTCATGCGCTTACTGCATAGTACCCGCTGCTAGAGGCCCGTCCAGAAGCTTGTCAGTGGATCAGCTCTTGCTCGGCGCACGCGATATGGATTCCGATGGATTCGCGGAGATAGTGTTAACGGGAGTCCATCTTGGAAGTTACGGCCGGGACTTTCATCCTCCGATGAGCCTTGAAGATTTACTGGAGCGCCTCCTGGAAAAGTGCCCGTCCGCGCGATTCAGATTGAGTTCCGTGGAACCCCAGGAGATCACTCCCAGCCTGATAGAACTTGTGGCCGGCAACCACAGAGCGTGCCGGCATTTCCATATTCCGTTACAAAGTGGCGATGACAACATCCTTAGCCGAATGAGAAGGCCGTATGACACCGCGTTCATCCGGCACCTGATAGACAGCATTTTCGCGCGAGTCCCTCAGACCTGCGTCGGCCTCGACATTATGGTGGGCTTCCCCGGTGAGGACGAAGAATCATTTAGAAGAACTGTGACTCTCATTGAAGGATCTGGGGCCGCTTACCTGCATGTGTTCCCGTTTTCTCCCAGGCCCGGAACTCCGGCAGCCTCTTTCGAGCCGCGAGTGCCTGAGGGCATTGCTCGACGAAGGGCAAAGGAGTTAAGAGTATTATCCCAGACCCTGCGGCACCGTTTCTATGAACGCTTCGTGGGAACTACTTTTTCGGCTGTACGAGAGTCGGGACCCGACCCCGATACAGGGCTCATTGTCACGAGAACTGACAATTACATACCCGTGCATGTGCGCGGAGCTTCCGCTACTATCCGCAAGCGCACATTTCCGGTGACGCTGGAACGGGTTGTAGATCAGAAAGTGTTCGGAACGCTTTTAGTTTAAATTGCGGCTCTTTGATATTCCTGGATCAATCGGAACCGGTCCGTCCTTCAGCAAATGGGTCGAAGAGAGTCACGTCCTTCATGGCCCCGAACGGGCATACAAGACCACACATACCGCAGGCGACGCATTTCTCCACGTCAAAAACGGTCTTCTTATCAGGCTCCGCCACGCTGAGCGCTCCTGTTGGGCATAAGCCGGTACACGCGCCGCAGTGGACGCACTGCTCCTCTTCACGCCAGAACCTTATCGGCGAGATATTCGACAACCACGTGATGGTCTTCGAGAAATGCAATTCCCTTCTTCAGGAGGTTCTCATCCCCCCGCAGTTCGAGAAGGATGCGGCCTTCTCTCCTCGGAAGTATCTTCGCCTCCAGAATATTGAAGACTAGATCGAAGTCTCTGGCAAGTCTGTAAATTACGGGCTTGTACATAATGTCTGATTTGAATATGAGCAGAACGTTTTGGGAAGGCATGGTTTGGCCCCTTCTTTTCTATTAGGTTAGTGAAGTCCACTTCAGCAGTGGCACAATTCTATTCAACCGGTGTGCAGCGATCATGTTCCTATCTTAGGCCCCGGTAACGGGACTAGTTCAACGTCTCCCAATGCGGCTATCTTGTCGGCCAGTATGACAAGTGCCCCGTTCACACCGGGTACCTCCATGCCGCACTCGACTGCTTTCTTGAGGTCTCCTGCTTTCTGCACCCTGTTTCCTACTCGTGTAGCCACCGCATCGGCCAGAGGCACATCGCGGGCGACAACGGTAGCCGCGTCTGCGATGCCGAAACTGAGTGACGGACCTACAGTCCCTGACGATGTGCAAATTCCCAGCGGCACTGGAGTAGGTTCGATCCTAATTCCGATGCGACCGCTGAAAGGTGAATTCCCTGCATACAACCCTACGAGGACAGCTAGATCAACCTTTATGAAGATGTCTCCGCCGTTTTCTACTATGACTTCCGGAGACAAAGGCAAAAGACCCTTTCCGACAAACTCCGCTACTGCTCCTGCTACCGCAGCCATGGGCCCGGTGCCGGCCTTTTGAGCCGCTCTGATCATAGAAAGCACGAGAGGAGAATCAGCCGGGTCTTCTTCCAGAGGAACCAGACTCGTGAGAAACTCCGGCCGGCGTGCAATTGCGTTCTTGATCTGGGCTCTGCTTTCCCGAATTAACTCCTTGGTCTCCTTTACCAGAGACGAGTGGGCATTCACGTACAGGTCCGTCGTTTCAATCGCAACCCTGAAGGGCTTGAACCGATCACTATGATCCAAGTTCCGGTAGTTTCTCGGTTCATAGACGGTTGGGGCTATCATAATGGGCAACTGCCTCTAACTCTGAAAAGCCTCGAAAGGAATCGAAGGGATAGTCTCCTGAGGTTCGCCGAGCAAGAATCGTCCTGAGTTGATCCATTCTTTTAAAATCGTGGCTATTTCACGCGCAGCGGAATAACTGGAGAGCGGAGCGGCAGTAATTTTCCGCCCATTCAACGTTATCTCACCGCTCCTGAGCTGGCTGTAAGTGACATAGCTAATTACCGAGCCATCCCCTTCAGGGTAGCTGCCACCATAGTCAACTACCGGAACGAATATCTCATCATCTGATACTGAGGTAAAACGGGCCATTTCTTCGTTCAAAATCGGGATCGGGATACCTATTCCAACGTTCAGCGAACACCCATAGCCGGTCAAGGATGCGCCTCGCAGGAATTTTGCCGACATGCCCTTCAGATCGCCGCGCACCGAAATAGTACCCGCTCCTCCCATAACGACTCCGTTCTGGGACCTTTTTACGGTAGGTGTATGCTGTGTTCCGGCTCCAATCACGTACCCTACGCCTCCTCCGAGGAATATCCGCGTGCCTATTCCTATAGTTTTGTAGAGCGGGTCGTTCAGGAGAGGACTCAATTGACCTGATGTCGAATAATTTGCATTCATACATTCAGGCCTGAGTATGCCCATGTATGTATATATGGTTCTCTTGGAAAGATTTATTGCGCAGTTATAGTTCTGATATGCATTTCTGGGATTAAGAAGCACCGCGTCGGGGAAGTCCTTTAGCATCATTTTGGATTCGTAAGAGCGCTTTGGATAGCAATCCGTGCCATACGAGGTAGCTTGCAGGAGCACCTCGCGGCCGGCGACCAGATCCTCGATCACATGGCCTCCCCCGTATCGGAAGCGGCCCGGGAAAACTTTGTTAAGCGGATCGTCTTCTCTTGTCTGAGTGGCTCCAATATAGCAATCTACCGCGGCCACCCCGGCATACGCTTCGACGTTATTGAGATAAACTTTGGAAGCCCTGATTCTAGGTTTCGTGTGACCGAAATTGAGAAAAGCTCCGGATGAGCACATTATTCCGAACGTTCCAGTCGTCACCACGTCCACTCTTTCCGCCGCTTCCACCGGGCCGGACTCTTTCGCAATGCCGATCATCTCCTCGGCGGTAACTACCACCGCTTGGCCTTGCCTGATCTTTTCATTGATCTGGGCAAATGTTTTATTCACGCGAAATTCAGACATTTGGAACCTCCCCACGGATCTTTTCCGCATCCGGTCCTGAATATTGAGATTACTCTTTCTGAGTCATTCGGTCAAGAATATCCAAGAACGGGGCAGCAGTACCCCGTAGGCCACCGCACCGGACAAACGATATTTTACATTAAAAGTACCGTCGCCGAATAGGTGTTTTTCGCGACATTCTAGTTTTGAATATCCGGTTTATGTGGCACAATCGGTCTGCAACGGATGCCCGAAAACGACGCCATCAGACCGGAGGCAACGCGGCTGCCGGACGAGGCTAAATTGCGACTACCCCAAAGATACTTTAGGACCATACATTGCCCGGTTGCAACCGAGACAAGTCAAGGAGATAGAGATGGATGTCCAAAAGATCATTTTTGATTCCATCCACGAGGCAACGGCGGCCATAGACGGCCTGGGTGCGGATAACAGCCAGATGATGGCAACTCGGGCGGTTCACATCAACGTCCTAGTCCGACAAGTGCCGGGTCCCTTAGCCCGGTTTCTGAAAACCGTTTATAACGACATCGGGGCCGAGGCGGCAATAAGTCACGATGCATACTTCGACGAGCAAGGAGCCGTCACAGATATGATTGTCATGGGTACCCTTTACCAGCACCGCGAAGTAAGGCGAATCCTCACGGACAACTCAAAAATTAGACCCTTGCTCGATGCGATCGAGACCGTAGTTGAGAATGCTCCGGAAAGCCGAGAATAGCGACAGAGCTAAATACGTATCGTCCCCATATCGGGATGGGGAGTACAGGTATTTCCCGTATTCTTGAATGAGGTGCATTATACCCCGTATCACCAAATCATTCCGAGTGTCGGTCATTGCTTTAGCGAATCGCTTCAATCTTTGGCTCGGGCCATACGTTTCCAAAGACGGGACTTCTTCGCCGATTTTGAAATCTTGCGACCTATCGCGTTCCCAAGGGCAATCGGCAAGCTGAAGATGAAAACGGGAAATGTCTTAACATCCAGAACGCCGACCCGTATGAGCTTGCTCATCATACGCAAGATCTGCGCCGGGGAGTAGAATTTTCGGGTTATTTGCTTGCTGATTCGTTTTAGCCCCGGCCGACCGAGGGACTCTGAGTAAACAATGGAATCATCGCCTATGTAGTACCCGGGAGTAGCTTCAACGAGATCCCTCAGTGGCGAGTACCTTCTCGATTCGCAGTTTTTGATACGTGATAGAGTCGAGACCCAATTCCTTGGCAAAGACAGGGATCTGCATCATCTCTTCTTCAGTTTCGCTCACATTCCCGTAAATGAAGTACCCGTGGTAATAAAACGGATACCGGTGGAATGTCCTAAAGGCCTGCCTTAGTTTTGCGGTGTCGAACCCCTTGTTGAGTTGTTCCAGAATACGATCCTGAGGAGATTCGATCCCCAGGAGCAACGCCTTGATCCCCGCGCGAACCGCCATTTCAAGGACGTCCGGGTGTTCGAATATTTCAATTCTGGCCTGAACGATAAACTTCTTTTTTATTCTTTCAGCGACGATTCTCTCACAGATCCTCTTAGCTCGCTGGGGGTTCACAAAGAAATTTTCATCCGCGATAAGTATCTTATCCGCGGACATCTGCCGCATTTCTTCCATGACTGAATCGATTGAACGAGCGGAGTAGCTCCGTTTCTGCCCTAAAGGGTTCAAATTGAAAGTACAGAATTTGCAATTATAAGGACAGCCTCGGGACGTGAGTATGATGTCGAACTGCTCGCTCCGCAAAGTAAGTCCCCCGACGTTCATGTGGTAATCTTGTCGCCTCAGGCCGCGGTCCGGGTATTTGTATTCGTCCACCTCCGGAAGGGGTCGATTTTCGTTATGCAGTATCCTGTCCCCATCTCGATAGGATATACCCGCTATGTCCTTGAAATCCTTTCCCTGAGCGACCTCTACTATGCTTTCCTCCCCTTCTCCTCTAACGATGAGATCCACATTGGGACAGGATTCGAAAATTTCCTGGACGCAGTCGGTCGCCTGCTTTCCTCCAACGACTGTGGTAATCGAAGACGGGAGCGAACTGACAAGTTCGCAAACTTCGCGAAAGTTGTACTCCCAGTTGATGCTTATGCAGAGCAGATCGATTTCTTCCGCGATGAAGCGCCTAAGTTTCTTAGGGTCCCGGAGGGGGTCCGGAAGCCTCAAATCCAGAAAGGTCAATTTCTTCACTTGGGGGCTGAGTGCAGCGGCTACGTATTCCAGACCGACAGGGGGGAACACGGCCAAGCCTAAGGATCCCGAATGGCTATCGCGAAAATAGGGATGAAGACACAGTGCATGCGGATATGAAGTGGTCAAACGCTGTTCCATCCTCGACATCACAGGAAGCGGATAATGTCCCGAATTCATATTGGCTGAGTATCCGATGGTTCCGTGATGCGTTTCATCTCGGCACCAGGCGATCATTGCTCCGGAGCGCGGAGACGGTTCGAAAGGGCAAATCTAGAACCGAAGGAAGGTTGTGTCAAGTACAGGTCCATATAACGAGTTACTCACAATTCTGCACGGAGGAAGAGACCAATGTAACTGACTTGACATTTTGAGCTTTTGAAGTCGGATTCAGCGATCACGCTCGAAAGTTTATCTTGAAATGATGAAGGGTTGATTCAGCGAGGAGAGGCATCTTGGAGCGTCCACTAGGGCGCCCCGATTAACCCCTATTTATGAAGCGTCGACCGGCCCGTCAAGATCCTGCCAATCAAACCCCGCTTTTGCGTAACTTCGCGCACGAGTGGGCTTCGCGCACTGAAATACTGAGTTACTATGGTTGGCAAGCCTGGAGATCGCCGACGCTGTTGGTATCATGGTTACACGAATGCAGGCAAATCCCGCGGGACTGAGCAACCGCTTCTTAGGGCCGTTTGGCGGAGCGCGTGTCCCTCGGCGGCACTTTTTTCATTACCACTGAGTTGTTGCGCACCTCAATGCTGGAGTCTACGTCGACCATGGCTTGACGTGGAGAAAGACTTAGGCTGTGCTGGCTATTGAACAGTTTCAGGACTCGGTCCCTGCCCAGGATTTCCCGCATTTCCAAACCTATTTCAATGAGTATTCCTTCGCTATTAAAATGGTACATAGCGTAACGAAACAGATTGTCTCCACGGATAATCTCCCCAATCTCGTCTCCCATGTCATCATAGGAAAAATGGAGAGGACTTTGTTGCAAAAGGCCCAGGACCTGGCCTTTATTCATTCCCAGCTTGATGTCCCGGTAGCCTTCGGGGATCTTGGCCTCGGCAGAGGAGAATGCCGCCGCGACGACAATCACGCATAGGATTACAATTGAGCCAGGCGCGCAGTCGCACTATTCATTTAATCCTCCGGTATTTGTTTGAATGTTGATTCTATAATACACCATCATAAACCTACATAAAAGTGAAACTTGTAGTCAAGCACAAACTTTGTCGCCGGATGATCGAGACGACGCTCGTACTGCGCCTCTACCAAACGGCGAAAAAAAGCTCCGTCGATGGAGACTAAAGGGACCCGTCGGATCCTCCTGTTCTATGCAACGCTCCTGGAAGAGTACGATAAGATGGCATTAGACCCTTATGTCCGGGCGCAGGTGTGCCGCGGTGCAGAAAAGGCCTTTGCAGAAGATTGTTTCGCGCCCCGGGGCCGGGAAAGCTCCTCGACAAGGCCCTAGCAATGACTTTCTTGATCACATCGACGGGAATTGCAAAGCCTATTCCCACAGATCCACCATTTTCGGATACTATGGCTGTGTTTAGCCCAACCACTTGTCCCTCTATGTTCACCAGCGGGCCTCCGGAGTTGCCCTGATTGATTGCCGCATCGGTCTGTATGAAATTTGCATAGTGGAGACGCCCGATGTCCGCGGAGCGCCCTTTGGCGCTTACTATCCCGGCCGTGACTGTTTGCGTAAGCCCAAAGGGATTTCCGACCGCCAGCACCCAGTCCCCCACTTCGAGAGTCCTTGAGTCTCCGAGTCTCGCGACAGGCAGATTTCGCGCGTTGATCTTGATTATCGCCACGTCGGTCTTTGGATCTGAGTACACTACTGCGGCCTTGTACTTCTTTTTGCCTTCGAGCGTCACATAGATCTCATCGGCACCGGCTATAACGTGGCGGTTGGTTACTATATCACCCCTCGGGTCAATAATGAATCCCGAGCCCAGCCCCTTTTGGCGGAATCGCCTAGTTCCGCCCGGGCCACCGAAAAACTGTTTGAAAAACTGGTCTCCGAAGAATTCTCGAAACGGACTGTTACGGAAGAAAGGATCCAGGTCAGGCACGGCACCCCGGGCAGTAATAGTGGAAACTGACGAAACGTTGACCACAGAGGGCTTGACAGTTCGTACAACAGATCTGAAAGCCTGCTGTAAATTCATGAGCCCCCGATTGGGAACGGTCTGGCTTAGTGCAGCGGACGAACCAACTACCGGGAGGATGACCATAAATCCCAGAATCAAAGCTTTATTGACGCGATTCAAGTCTGTTTGCCTCAAGCAATGTTTTATGTTGAAAAGAGGGTGATCTGAAAACATTTCTACTCCTTCGAATATATGAACAGTCGCGGTATTGGATAAACCTCGACCTCGTTCCTAGTGATTTATGACTCGCCGCTCCGCTACAGTCTGTCCCAATTGAAATCGGGCAACACTGTCGGAAAATAGATCTGCTGTATGAGGATGGCAAGTGAAGAACAAAACTTGCACGCCCGTTTCTTCTGCAAATCTTGCGAGAGCGTCGGCAGTTCGACGTGCCCTCTCAGGATCGAAGTTCACCAGCACATCGTCCATCATCATGGGAATACTGAATTTATCCCTATGGTGCACGTCCAGATGGGCAAGCCTCATGGAAAGGTAAAGCTGCTCCAGCGTCCCGCGACTTAATTGTTCCTCTTCGATCCTTGTACCATCCTCGCGTTCCACTTTGACGCGATTCCCATCCAACGGAAAGAGAACCTTTTCAAACGAACCACCTGTCACGGCGCTGAAGATTTCCGAACTTTGTGCGAGCAGTCTGGGCTGCTTTTCCGATTCGTACATTCTGACTGTTCGGCTTAGCAAATCCGACGAGAGCTTGAAAACAATCCATTCCCTGATTCCGTCGCGGAACCGCGCAAGCAGTTCTTCTTTTTCCGCGAGTAGATGGTCCATTTCGTCTTCGGCCTCCAGAGTCTCGATCTCTTTGGTGAGCATACCGGCCTCTCTGGCGAGACCCTCGGACTCTTCTCTTAGTCGCTGTAAGTCCTTTGTCAAGGACTCTTCTCTGCGTTTATTCTCAGCCCAATCTTGCGTCTGTAGCTCCATGCGCAGTGCCGCTTCATCTTTCATTTTCAAGCCGGATGTCAGATTTTCGATGAGAACGCGGCGTTCCTGTTCGATGGTTTTGTGCCTTTCATGCTGTTGGGCAACCTGTCTGAATGATTCTTCATCGTTAACTCTCGCTGCTTCCATAAGAGCTTGTAGGCGGTTTTCAGCGGCCGTTATCTTCCTTCTCAACGCCTTTAAATTTAGCTCATGCTCCTTAACTCTCTCCACAAGGTCTTTCTTCTCAGAGAGAGCTTCAGATGCCTCTCTTTCGGCATGACTCCACCGCTCCACTTGATCTACAGGCGAAACATCCGAAGAAAGAAGTCGGCCCATTTTCTGAGACAACCCTCTCACTAGAACGGCGAACGCCTCCCATTCCTGCTTCAAGATTGCCAACGAGCGTTCTTGTTCGGCTAACTGTCGGGCTTTGCTTTTCACTTCACGGAGGCGCTGAACCAATCCCAGCGCGGTTTCGGGCTTCAAACCTCTGCTCAGACCCTTGTCCTCAGCCAAATCGTCCCATTTTCGCTTCAGGGATTCAAACTCGCTTTTCGAATCGTCCAGGAGTCTTAGCATCTCGGCGTTCCGGGCGTTCTCCATCTTCAAATCTGCTCTATCGGAATTTAAGCCGTCTTCGAGGACCCGGCGGCGGCGAAATGATTGCTCGGCAGCCATGGAGCGCCTTTCGGCTTCCAAGACGTCCTTCATGCCCGCATCGGGATCGCCCAACAAATCTCCAGCGATCTGTCGAAGGTTCTGTCTCAAATCATGGGTCTGCTTAAGGAGCGAACGACGCTCGTTTTCAATTTCCCCGATCTCACGCGTGACATCATCTCTCTTTGCCAGCAGGGCTTCCCTCTCACTCTGGATGCGGGACCGACGCCGGCGCAACTCAAGGACTTTCGACCCACCAACCAAGATACTGAACAGAATAGTGCACGAACCGGTGCCAAACAGAAATAGGGAGATACGGGCCGAACTTAGCCACGCAAATATCAGCATTCCGATGCCGGCTGTAGTGAGCAGCGCAATGAGTGTCCCAAAGAAGACAGGAGACATTACCGATGCGGGTTCAGTCTCCAACCTCTTCAGCTCTTTATCCAATGCTTCCCGGTCCGACACGAGAAGCCTCGCCTTTTCGTCTTTGTCGGAAAGACGCTCGTCCAGTCTGTCAATGTTGTTTCGAATCTCCTTCCATTCCTGGAGTCCGTTACGAACGGCAGGCTCAAGATAACCGTTGCAGAGCGGCATAATCTGGGCCAATTCCCCGGCCTTACGCGCTATCTTCTCTTCCTGCAATTTCAGCCGTTCCGTCGATTCGAGCAGCCGCGTTTCCAGGCTCGCTATCTTCGATCCAATGTATTGCAGTGAATCCATAAACGTCCGGATTTCTTCTTCCAGAACCAGCGATGGGTCCGATCGGGCGACCCGTTCGCGATTCCAACTATTTCCAAAACTCGCAATCTCTTCGTCGAGGCTGCGGTTGGACTGGGCAATGGTGGATTCCAATTGCTGCATTTCCAAGGGCCGGCGGGCCAGGCTGCCTGCATCGCGAGTGAGCGAGCGGATCGAATCGCCATGCTCCAGAAGCACCGTGTCCGGCTTCAACATACTAAGTTGCTTCCGCAGAAGATCCAGGCGCTCTTCCAGGGCCGAGGATTCTTGCAAGGCTTCCTGTTTTCCGGCCAGAGCATGTTCCAATCGGGTGACTCCATCCATCGGAAAATCACGTGCATCTGCAAGCTGCAACGCCTGATTGTCCAAAGAGACCAGCTTTCTCCATTGTTCTTCACAACGGTTGATGTCTGCCAAGTTTTGCAGACAAGCCTCCTTAGTCTCTATTTCTGCCCCAATTTGGCCGCGCCTATGATCGACCATGGCGAGGTGCGTCTTAAGCTCAGAATATTTTGCCGGTTGTTGAGCGAGCTTATTCAGGCTTTTGTCCAGCGCGCTCATACGTGATTGAATGACCCAGAGCGAGTCATCCTCTTTCTGGGATTGTTTCATTAGACTTTTCAGGCGCTCGCCCAACTTTTTGAGGATGTCCAAGGGATTCGCCGCGACCGACCCCAGTGCCGCAGAAACTACTCTACCTCGAAGAGCTTCCTGGTCCAACTGTCGCAACCCCTCCAGATCAAAAGCAAAAAGCGTTTCGTAGGCACTTCTCTGGACTCCTGAGGCAAACAACGGGACTGTTGCAGCGTCCAACTCGTTCCCCTGTTCGTCTGAAATCGTTAGAATCCCCTCCTTGGAACCAGCTTTTTCAGCCCGCTGGATATGGATTTTCGGCCCTTGTCCAATGCGGACGACCACCCGGCCCTTTCGGAGGTACTGTCGAGGGTCTCATAGTTATTTGTCCTCCCGCTCTTTCTTCTGAAGCCAAAGAGAACGCAGCGCATAAATTCTAAGATTGTGCTCTTTCCCGCTTCGTTTGGGCCGACAATCACCGTCAGTCCCGGGCGGAGATCACTAATCGTCACCTGCTTACAGGCACCGAAGCTCTCAATAATTATTTCCTGTACCCACATCCCCACCTGTCCTTATGACCCCTATCTAGGGATTTTGTTTGAGGGCGACGAGTTGAACGCTCATCGCTTTTCATGGGCGTTTTTCTCCAGGTTCCATGAACATCCGAGCCACGAGATTCGCGGCCTCGTCCACCAACGTTGCAAGGGCCTCAGGGTCATCTTTCAATGCTTCCAGGTTAAGCTGTGGGACGACATAGCGTCTATGCAGCTTTTTCAAGAGCTCAGCTTGAACACCACTGAGAAGATTGTCTCGCGTGGCGGGATCCTCGGCGGATCGCCGGCACAGGTCGAGAAAGTCGCCCAGAAAGCCTTCTTCATTTCTCAGGGTTTCCAGATCCGTGAATGATCGAGTCGAATCGCGGATAGATTCGAGAAACACCGGTAGTGGGAGGATTGCCAAGCGTTCACACAGCACCTCGAAAAACTCTGCATCCTTATTGGCCATTTTGAGGTCCTGCAGACCGCACTCCCCTGTTAAGTTTAGACGTACCACGAGAGCCCTGACGGTATCTGTGTCGGCAGAAGTAAAAGGAGTACTGGAGCAGACCGCCTCGGCAGCTTCCACGAGATCCTCGGAGTTCTGACAATCCGACACATTCAGGTCCATATTGAGCCAATAAACGGGCGCCAAAGGAACGAACTGTGCAGACGCAGAACCAACGGCATCGGCACTGACCAGATAACAACCACAAGGCCCGCTTTCGTTGATGTGAGCCCCCTGGCTCGTCCCAGGATACAGAATTAGAGGGTCCTGACATAGGACTTCGCATGAATGAACGTGGCCCAAACACCAAATATCCATCCCCGCGATCCTCAGATCTTCCTGAGTGCATGGTGCATAGTTTTCGTGTCCCGATCTCCCAGCGACATTCGTATGCACCACTCCGATGGCTAAATCCACTCCTGGGTCACGGTGAAATTTACGTACAAGGTTGTCCGTTGTCACAGTCCTCTCGAAGCTCGCTCCGCAAATCACAACACCATCAGTCTGTTCCACTGTGGCAAGCCGCATTCCTTCCGGGCTCGGCCCGAATAGGTGTAGGCCCGGCAAGGTTCGCAAGGACTCGGGAAAACTCTTTAGCGGGTCGTGGTTGCCAACTGCCATGTAAACGGGGATACTCGCTTCATAAAGGCGCTCCAGACCGTTTTTAAATGCGACCCTGGCGCGTACCGTAGGGTTTGCCGCGTCAAACACGTCACCGCCAATGGTCAAAAAATCAACCTTCCGATCGATCGCTGTAGTGACAATCCGGTCCCAGGCGTCGTATCCTGACTTCAAGAAAAGATCTCCCAGTTCCGGACTTGACCGCCTCAAGCCGGAGAAAGGTCGGCCCAAGTGGATGTCCGCGGCGTGGATGAATCTCAGAGTTGACATGTTTGGAAGGCTCCGTTTGAGTCTTGTGTCCTGGTTTGCACAGAGGATCGCCCGTTCCTATATCACATTTGCAGGTCGGACGGTCACTTTTGATTCCAGTGGCTTTGACCCGCCGGCCAACCTGAGCTAATGCTTGCGACGTGGTAAATAAAGTCTCTGCCGAAAATCTGGGCCCCGGCTGCACATGTTTGCCTGTATTTCGTATAGTAACCATTTAGACAAGGAGTCGATAGTGATCGCAATCTGGGCGTCTTTGTTGTGTGCGCTGGTCTTTTGTCCGCCGGCACTACTGGCCTCGGACGTTACCGTCGCCGGGGTGGGACCGCGACTAGTTTTGAGTTTCCCTAAAGACCACGGCAAACACCCTGACTTTCAAACAGAATGGTGGTATTTCACAGGGAATCTGGATTCTGACAAGGATCGTAAATGGGGATTCCAATTGACTTTTTTTCGCCGAACCTTCGTCAGGACACCCGCACGCAAACTGTCCGCGTGGGCCGTCAGAGATCTATTCCCGGCCCATTTTGCCCTCACGGACATTTCTAACCGTACCTTCTTCCATTCCGAGCTTCTAACTCGAAAAGGTCCCGGCCTCGCTCACGCGGCCTCTGACGATCTCGATGTGAGCGTCAAAGACTGGTATGCGAAAAGACTGAAAAACGAGATACTCATCGCAGCCCGACATCAGAACTATGCCCTGGACCTTCGGCTTGTCCCGGAGAAGCCGGTCGTCCTCCAAGGCGACGCGGGGTACAGTCAAAAAGGGGACTCCAAAGGTCAAGCTTCCTATTACTACTCTTTCACGAGACTCAAGGCGAAGGGGACTTTAACATTCAAAGGAAACAGCCACAAGGTCGCAGGACTGGCCTGGATGGACCACGAATTCGGTTCGAGCATGCTTCAGGGCGACCAGAGCGGATGGGATTGGTTCGCTTTACAGCTTGATGATGGAACTGAAGTCATGGTATTTCACCTGCGAAAGAAGGATAACACCTTTGAGCGATCTTTCGGAACTTTCGGTACCTAAGAAGGGCCCTGCCATCGACCTGGGGGACGAACCGGTAGCGATTTTGCCTACTGGAACCTGGACTAGCCCTGTGACCAGGGCAGTTTATCCTTCCGGCTGGACCGTGGAAATCCCCGGTCGCAACATCAGACTTAAGGTTACACCCGCAATTGAAGCCCAAGAGCTTGCCTCGGGATCGCCAATCGGAATCATTTACTGGGAGGGAGCGGTAATCGTCAAAGGGTTTCGAGATGGAAAGAAAGTTACAGGTCGGGGCTACGCGGAACTCACCGGATATGCTCGTTCAATGAAGGGACGCCTCTGAAGCCCGCCCCAGTTCTTGAAATAATTGCTATTGACAGGATGTTGTCTTCTCCTGTAGGGAGAATATGCGGTGGAGGTGAGGAGCACATGGAGATACTGTTAGTAGTATCTGTAACAACGGCGGTTCTTTGGCTTGCTTTCGGAAATAAGAAAGACTGGTCGGGAATGTAAGAGGTCGGCTGGCCGACTGCGTAAACAACTGGACCGGAAGTCTCTGTACCAAGGATCTAGATCAGAGGCTTTCGGTCTCTAATTTTACTGCCGCGCTGCCCTAGCGATTGGTCGTTTCATCAAGGAACTATGTTCGGAAGCGGACGGACGCGTGGCCAGCTACTGACCGGACGCCTGAAACCGGCAATAATCAAGCCGCGTCTCGCGCAACTCATGCCGAAATTGGTGGCGGTTTGTGAGGAGGGGCGAGAGGATCTCATGTTTGAAAAGATCCTCCCAAGTAGTTCCCCACAGCTTATAGATCACTGATTGGCCGGCATTGGCCTGGAAGAGCGGTGCCTGGACCTCATAGGTTTGGGCTGCATTTGACCGTACGCAGCCTGGCCGGGATAACCGTAGTATCCGTACCCATAATTGTATCCGTACCCATACCCCGCATAGGGAGCTGCTCCCGCACTGTAGCTGCTGCCTGCCCCTGACCAGGGGATACCGCAGTTGAATCAACTCGCCCCTGCGGCGAAAGGCACGATTGCGATGGCAAAGACAGCCACCACAAGAAATAACCTAACCGGCTTAATCCACTGCATCCTTTCCTCCTTCAAAATGACACATGACTAACGGGAGAGTTATATGTACCCTACCGGGGGACCTTTGTCATCTTTTTTCTGCCGGCTGCCATCATTCTCGGATATCTTAAAGAATCTGCGCTATTGGTAGAGTTCAACGGCTGCCGCCTGCGCGCTACCGATTTCAAAGGGCCATTGTCCACTAGTGGACCATGCGTCCGGCAGGCGCCATGACTTCGGCGCCATCAATAAAAAGGGCGACTCGACGGTCGCCCTAGCAGCAAATATCATTTGTCAAATTGTGTTTCTCAGCACGCTATCCCAAAGCGTTTATCTACTCTTTTCGGCAGATCTGGTCTTTCAAAGCTTCAGACGACCAGACCGCCATTGGACCGCACGCGCCGCGAGCGTCTATGCGGCAGCGATAGCCTGTTCTCGTGACTCCCTGCCCATCAAGAGCGTCCCAACTGTTCTTGAAATAGCAGCATTCATCATTAAAGCAGACATAATGCGTTTCGCCGCCCCACGATGAATCAATCGGGGTCTTAATCGGATCCATCTCGCTGCCACAGTGCGGGCATGTGGGATCTTTGTCCATTTCTTGACCTCCTGCTTGCCCGAAAATGGCATCTGAAGTCTTTCTCGGGCTGTATTTTCACCGATTTGTCGTTGGATAATTTGCGATGTTTGCTCTGTTCCTTACGCCGAAGGATTCTCGGCCACGCGTTATCCGTCCGGTAGGTGATCTTCTTTTATAAGTAGACCTTTCTACCCAATAAATCAAGGATCTGCCGCATTGTTGCCCGAGCGTTCGGGAAAAATATCAATGAGTCAATCGAACAACCTATATTTTCTGTAGAAGAATGGTTTGAGGACCTTCAATCCTAATATTGACACGACGGGCTTGATCCATGAACCAATGCGGCTGTTGCTCCCTAAACACCTGCGACAGTATGGGTTGACAAGACGACCCCGCCTAAAACCTCTCATTACTCGTTCAAGTTCAGCGCCGGAGAGAATTTCGAGGAGAGATGAATCCTTGAGGCTTCCCAGCGAGGTGCGGCCATCGAAGTCTACACAGCACAATACCACCTCTCCTGAGTAAAGAATGGCAAAATGGTCCCGCATCCCAAAACAATAGCCGTATGCCGCCTCTACGATGTCTGCTCCAGAGAAGGCATTACCCCAGTCTGTAAGTACGTAAGTCTCTATGAAGATATTGGGGCTAATCTCAATTACGTTCCATCCGTGAATGCCGATCTTCTTCAGCCTTTGGGCCAGGTGCCCGGCCGCGCAGCTAGGACCGAGGCGCCGATAAATAATCTGAGCCCATTCTCGGACGGAATTTCTAAGAGCCTTTGAGCTTCCCATAAAATTGGGGATTCCAAGCTCATCTCGCATCTGTTTTGCGAAAGACGTGGTCATTATACGAATTTTGAAAATAGGAGGCGAAGGTCTGGCTGCACGCACGACCAACAGATCCAGTAC
This sequence comes from uncultured delta proteobacterium, assembly GCA_963789265.1. Lineage (GTDB taxonomy): Bacteria > Desulfobacterota > Desulfomonilia > Desulfomonilales > Desulfomonilaceae > CAWBBA01. The sequence continues at coordinate 285,821 of CAWBKB010000005.1, forward strand.
TCTTGCTCGATAGTCTTCGAAATCCATGCGAGTTCCGCGGGTGGCAAGGAAACTGTCCTCATCAGGAGTTTGCAGGGAAATATCTATTTGGTGCAGGTCTCGCTCGGCTAGTGCTTTTATGGTTTGAGGGTTCAGGAGAGCGCCGTTCGTGGTGAGCCCTACCGGCAGATTTCGAGCGCGAGCATGATCTAGAATGTCAAGAAACCCGGGGTGCAGAAGCGGTTCTCCCATCACGTGAAAAGTTACCTTCTCTGCCAAATCAAGCTCAGAAATCTGATCCAGAGCAGATCGAGCCAATGCCTCATTCATTACCCCGCGCTTACGCGTCATCATAGAGTCCGGGCAGAACAGACAAGAGAAGTTGCACCTGTTGGTTAACTCCAGATGTATTCGTTTAAACTTCTTCGGAAGATAAGGCGGTAATTTCTTGTGAGTCACGTACTACCTTTTCTTTGACAGACTATGAATCTTGCTCATCTGATAATGGACCCTTGCACTTACATCCGGAAAGAACAAGTATCCGGTTTATTTGAGGATGATCACGGGCGCGAGGATACCCAACGCCTGTCATAGCTCCATTCCTGTGGCCGGCCCAAGTTTCGCCGGCGCAAAGACAAGTTAGGATTACCCTGTCATGATGTCAAGTTGACCGTCTAATACCAGAGCGCGATCAAACAGTGAACAGTCAAGGAAATACAGCACGGATCCGACAAAGCCTCCCGCGGAACGCGGGATGGCACCCAGGGCCCGATCCTGATGGGATGTTGGGTGCCACTGACCTGAGCACCATCATGGCGCCAGGTCAGTGCCGTTTGCTATCGGCCCATTCTCACTTGTTTGAAAGCGAATCGGTATAAGAAGTGGCTGCCTAACGCTCAGCCGGACCGTGAACCGGCTATTGAAGCTGTCCGAAGGTCGTAATCTCTTGCCTGTCTGACGGCCTGCTTTGAGATAAGAGTTCGGTGATGCGCAGGGTTATGTAATCCCGACAAGTGATCCGTAACTAATGTTTTGTCTTCACGGATAGTTGAACATATTGTAAGCATACAAGCCGCTCTTTTTTTTGCTTGACCCACGTAGTGACTTCGTGTAAGTAACCTTCGACACTCTATGATGGAGCGTCAGGCACCAAATGATTTTCCAACGAAAAGCCATTTCTTGCCTTGGGGGCGGGAAAACAAATAACGAATAAAGCAACAGATGAAAACCGGGGCTGGACCTGCTCTTGCGGTAATGGGCCGAGGAAATGTCAATGGACAGAAAGGGCCAACGCACGCTGAAGGGAAGCGACCGAATTCTTGCCGGGCCCGATATGCTCCCAGAATCTGCGATTGCTTCACAAACAATTGATCTGGACGGCATTTTCACCCGTGATGTGACCACATCGGGAAGCTTTGATTTTCGAAAAATCAAGAACGTCACCTTCGGCAAATTATTGGAAGCGATGCCCATACCCACCCTCTTGATTGATGCGGGGCATTGCATAGTATTCGCTAACGAAGCGGCAAAGAGGATGGCCAATGACGGCGACACTCTTATTGGGCGCCCGTTTTCATCCCTATTCCCGGACGCGGCCGACAGCAAACAGGCATTGCAGGAATTGAACAGGATCTTTGCCTGCCGAAGGATCGGTTTGTTTGAAGCCCTTGTGGACATAGACCAAAAGTCCTTCTGGTGCCGGCTGAATCTACGTTCCATCCGATTCAGAGATTCCCGATTGGCCCTGTCTCTTGTCGAAGACCTGACCGCCGAACGAAAACAACTCATCATAAGCAAGAAGTATGAGCAATTAGTTGGTGTATTTCCGATTGGTATCGGAGAATTCGCACTAACGCGTCACATATCGTGGAATAGACCTGTATCCGAATTGCTGCACTCTCTATCAGACGCTAAATTGATTGGAGGCAACGGCGAGTTGGCTAGAATGTGCGGAGCGAACTGTATAGAAGACGTGAGGGGAGTCCGCATGAAAAAGTTGTTCCCCTTGAACGAGGCTTATACTGAGCAACTGTTCTCCTGGCTAACCGACGGGTGTCCTGTTCGTTCCTTTGAGATAAAAGAAGCCGGATCTGATGGGGTGACAAGATACTTTGAAACTACGTTAGTAGGAAATGTGAAAAGTCGATACGTCTTTGGATTCTGGGTCATGAGGCAGGACGTGACGCACCGGAAGGAGGCCGAGGAAACGCTGCGGAATGCCCGTGACAGACTTGAAGAAAGAGTAAGAGAACGAACTGTTGAACTTTCGAAAATGAACCAAGAATTAAGAGAACAAATTGCTGAACGCGAAAGGGCTGAAAAGAATTTGTCCGAAATGGTCGAGGAACTGCAAGAGGCGCTGGCAAAAGTGAAGGCATTAAGCGGGCTGTTGCCCATCTGTTCGTCGTGCAAAAAGATACGCGATGATAAGGGTTACTGGACTCAGGTAGAAGTATATATCCGAAATCATTCAGAAGCTGATTTCGGCCACAGTATTTGCCCTGACTCCGCGGCAAAGCTTTACCCGGATTTCTATAATGGGGGGGCTTACAAATAATATTCCTCGACGAATGCTTTCCAAAATGCGTGCCGGCTAGCCCCCAGCGGGATACAGTGAACGAACTTACCCGCGCCGGCAGAGAAAATATGGCTTGTAACATTAGCAATGCCCCTTCCTCTCGCGGCCGCACCCTAACGTGCCCATGAAGTTCGGCAGCCACGGCACTACTTTCCGTAGATTTTCAGACTGTATCCATCAAATGACCTCGGTCCGGGTGCCTCTCTAATGTCGGCCTGTCATTTGGTCCTGCTCTCCCTGTCAAAGTCCCTCCAGAAGCTGCGTTCACTTATCTGAAAATACTCCGGGTTGCCCGTTGGAAAATGTAGTGACGGTCACCGGTCGTGACCTTCATGGATAGACAGAAGCAGGAACAGCCGATTATTTAGTCGCTCCTCTCCACGGTCCGTGATACGGTTGTCCCGTGTACGGGTCTCGGATAGACGTCTGCCTCCAGAGCCGGTTGGTCGTTATAGAGGGCGGAACGTGTAGTCGGATCTGGAAGAAAGCACGGTCTGTGAGGGCAAATAATGCGGGAAGTAATCTATGCGGTGTTAGTATCGGCCGTTTTTGTTCAGGGAGGAGCGGCCTTCTTGTCGTTGCGCCTGATTCCGCTTACGGGAAAAAAGCTGGCATGGCTCTCTATCTCAACAGCTCTGCTTCTCATGTCTCTTCGCAGATCGATAGCGCTCTTTTGGTTCCCTGCGCAAGGATCGTTAAACAGCTCCTACATGTCTGAAGCCTTCATCACCCTTGCCACTTCGCTTTTGGTGCTCTTGGGAATTTACACGATTCGACCCGTGTTTCAAAGCATGCGAGACTCGAGAGACGCATTGCAACAAGAAGTCCGGGATCGCAAGCGTGCGGAAGAGGCGTTGCGGAAGAGTGAAAAGATGCTCGGAACTATTTTGGCCGCGTCGCCGGCCGCCATTACCTATGTTGAAGAAGGAATCGTCAGGTGGACGAATCCGGCTATGCTGACGATGTTCGGGTACCAAAGCTTGGCAGATTGTTTGGGAAAGAAAGCGAAAGATTTTTACCTATCGGCGGAGGAATATGAAAGGGTTCTCGCACTCTTTAAGAAAGGCCTGCCTTCACTGACCCCCTTCGAGGATCAAGCTAGATTTCGACGGAAAGACGGCTCCCTGTTCTATGGCCACTTGAGGGTGAGTCCACTTGACGGCGTGTTCGGCAAGAAAGGCCTGATTTCCAGTATTATGGATGTCTCCGGGCAAATTAAGGCCCAAGAAGCTTTGCAGGTAAGTGAACAGCAATACAGGAGCCTCTATGAAGAGTCGAAACGTCAGCATGAGCTTTACCGTTCCCTTCTCGATTCATCTCCTGATGCCATCGTCATCTACGATATGGAGGGAGGAACCAAGTATGTGAATGACGCGTTCACAAGAGATTTTGGATGGACCGTAGAGGACGTGAAAAATCGAAGAATCCCCTATCTTCCCGATTCTGAGAGAGAAGCCAGCATCGCTCTTCTCCAAGGCGTCATCGATAAAGGCATCCCTTGCAACGGTTTCGAGACGAAACGGTATACCAAAGACGGGCGCGTCTTGGATGTTAGTTTGAGTGCGTCCCGCTATTACGACCACGAGGGAAACCCGGGGGGGATGCTCGTTATCGTGTCCGACATTACACACCGCAAGTTGCTCGAAGAACAGCTCCGCCAATCTGCAAAGATGGAAGCCATTGGCCAGTTGGCGGGCGGTCTGGCCCACGATTTCAATAATATCCTCACAGCCGTGATCGGGTATGCGAACTTGATGTCAAATGATCTACCCAAAGGTCAACCAAACCGAGACAGACTACATTTGATCACCCGTGCCGCAGAACGTGCAGCCGATCTCACCCGACAACTGCTTGCCTTCAGTCGTAAGCAGGTGCTGGACATGAAGGTAATGTACCTGGACGAGATAATGGGGGACATGGAGAGGCTCTTAAAGAGGTTGATCGGAGAGGATATCGATCTCGTCACCGATTTGAACGCGCCTGGGGGGAGAGTCCAGGCCGATCCGGTGCAGATTCAACAGATTTTGATGAATCTGGCGGTTAACGCGCGAGACGCCATGAGTGGGGGAGGGCAGTTGACGATAGAAACAGGCAGTGCCTTCCTGGACCAGGATTATGCTCGCCTGCATCCGGAAGTGCGGCCCGGTCAATACGTGATGTTGGCCGTCAGCGACAATGGCCAGGGCATGAACTCCTCAACCCTCGCAAGAATATTCGAACCCTTTTTCACCACAAAGGAAAAAGGGGTCGGTACCGGGTTGGGCCTTGCCACGGTCTACGGTATCGTTAAGCAACATCAAGGCCATATCAATGTCTATAGCGAGCTTGGCCGTGGGACTACGTTCAAAGTCTACCTTCCTTTGGCGGAAGCGTTGCCCGACTCGCCAGCGCAGACCTCGGACCCCGGCCCGAGACCGCATGGAAAGGAGACAATCCTAGTGGTCGAGGATGAGGAGATCGTGCGTACACTTGCGTGCGAGGCGCTTGGAATACTCGGGTATGTAACTCTCCCCGCTGCCAGCCCCAGAGAGGCAATAGAGATCTCCAGCACTCACGAAGGCTCTATCCACCTCGTGCTGACCGACGTCGTTCTACCCCAAATGGACGGGCGACGTCTATTCGATAGTCTGTCCTCCAAACGACCCGATCTCAAAGTTCTCTATGTATCGGGGTACACGGAGAACTTTATCGTTCATCACGGCGTTCTCGACAACGGACTGAACTTCATGGCTAAACCGTTCAATATTGATGACTTGGCAAGGAAAGTCCGTCAGATACTCGATGCTAGTTGAGGATACCGAGGCGTTTTCGGCCAATCCAGAGATGCCAACTCCGGAAGGACTCAACCTTATACCCGGCTTGCGACCTTATACCAATGCGTTGTCGCAAAGGCCAAAACGGCTGACCTTTACGTCTCATTGCTTCATTTCTCATCAGCAAATTGGTTCTTGTACGTCATACGCATTTCCCTCTTCAGTATCTTGCCCGTGGGGGTCTTGGGGAGCGCGGTCAGAAAGATCACGCTTTTTGGACACTTAAATGGGGCAAGTTCTCTCCTGCAAAGGTCCATGATTTCCTGCTCCTTGATAGTCTCTCCCTGCTTAGGAACAACAACTGCCGTGACGGCCTCGACCCACTTCGGGTGTGGTAAGCCTACGACGGCAACCTCTTGAACTCGCCTGTCGAGATAGATTGCTTCCTCTACCTCCCGTGTGGCAACGTTTTCTCCACCGGTCTTCACCATGTCTTTCTTTCTATCAACGACAGCGATGTAACGATCTTCATCCATTGCTCCGATATCCCCGGAATGGAACCAGCCACCCTTCATGGCCTCTTCGGTCTTGTCCGGATCTTTGTAGTACATAATCATCACGTGCGGTCCTCTGCCGCAGATCTCGCCCGGGACACCAGGTTGATAAATCGGCTTGCCTTGCTCGTCTTCGAGTCTGGTTTCCATGTTTAATCCGCCCATTCCGGCTGATCCTAGTTTGGTCGTGGCGTCCTTGGCCTTAAGAATAGTGTGGTACGGCGCCAGTTCAGTTTGCCCGTAGTAATTATAGATCTTAGCCCCCGGCAATCTTTCCAAGATTTCTTTCAGTATCTCGACAGGCATGATAGAGGCACCGTAGTAGCATTTTTTGAGGCTCGACAGATCGTACTTTCCAAAATCAGGGTGTCTGAGAATCCCTATCCACACCGTCGGAGGCGCGAAGAACATCGTCGCTTTGTAATCTTCAATGTTCTTCAGGACTTGTCCAATGTCAGGCCCCATCAAGACATTGGTTCCGCCTACCAGAAAAATGGGGTTCATGAAAACATCCCGCTGAGCGCAATGGTATATGGGTAAGGCATTTATGCTGACGTCGTCGCTGTCATATTGACCGTCTATGATACATCCCATGTAATGAGCCAACAGAGCCTGATTGCTGATAATAACACCCTTAGGTAGAGACTCGGTACCGCTTGTGTAAGTCATCTGGCACGGGTCTTCGATATGGAGGATGGCGGCGGGCTCGTCCTCGGAATACTCTTTAATCCACACGTCGAAATCTCTAAAACGGTTGCTGATGGGAGGTTTCCCGACACCCTGATTGGACCAAATCAGAGTTTCCACCGTAGGTATCTCGTCAAGAATGTCTTTCACGAGGTCATAGAGAGCATCCTCGACTATGAAAACCTTACTTTCGGAGTGATTGATACAATAGGAAATATCCTTGCCGCGGAGAAGATAGTTGATGGCCAAATATACAGCCCCGATCTTACAACACCCGATCCATGTCAGAACATGATGAATGGTGTTGTGGGCCAATATCGCCACACGGTCGTACTTGTTCACGCCTAAATCCTTCAGGGCACTGCCTACTCGGTTCGCCTCGTCTTCCATCTCACTGTAAGTGAGGCTCTTATCTTCATAGATAAGGGCCTTCCTGTCAGGGTAATGATACCGGCTTCGGCGGATCATGTCCGCTATGACCCAGCGATTGCTCCTGTTGTACCTGTTCATGAGGAATTCCAGGTTTTCTTTGTTTAGAGCGTTGAAATGCTCCATTTCTTCAGCAGTCAACGGCCTGGAGAAGTCCGACATGGTTGTGCCTCCTATACCTGTTCTCCACGATAATAGAGAAATGCCTTTTTGCGTTGGTCTTGAATTCCCGGACAATCTTTTCGGCTTTATGGCGGTGGTGAGCTGAAGTGGTCCCTGCGTGTGTCGCCGCTTCGATGAGTAGGCCGCACCCGGAAGGAGGAGATCGAGAAATCTTTGAAGGCCGGGGCTCGCTTGATCTCTGCGCCTGCATTTTCGGCCGTTTCTTTTTCTTTCTTAGTAGGAATCTACAGTTCTAATGGAAAAGTTGGTTTCCGACGAGTTGCAGTCGTTACACAAAAGTGCCGCCGCTCCGATCAACAGACGGGCATGCTTCATGAAAGAGAAATCGTGGAAGACTTTGCTCAGAGCGAAATCAAGATGTCGCGCCCCGCGATGAGCCTCATTATCTGATTAGTTCCGGTGTATATTTGTGTGAGTTTTGCGTCCCGCATCATTCTCTCTACGGGATAATCTTTCATATAACCATAACCTCCCAAAATTTGAACAGCATCCGTGGTAACCCGCATTGCGGTATCGGAAGCCGTGTACTTGGCCATCGCTGCAAAAGTTCCAGCCCTTTCTTCTTGTCCATCATCGAATAGCCAAGCGGCCTTGTGACTGAGCAATCGTGAGAACTCCACCGCAGCAGCCATATCGGCCACCATGAACTGAATAGGAGCTAACGCCGCTATCGGCTTACCGAACTGCACTCTTTCCCGAGCATAATTGACCGCCTCACCCAAAGCCCCCTGAGCAATACCCACAGCCTGGGACGCACAAAAAAGCCTACTCATTGCCAACGTCTTCATGAGATTGGCAAAACCCCAGCCCTCTTGGCCGATGAGATTTTCAGCTGGAATTTCCATGTCTTCAAAGAACAGCTCCGAGTTAATGGAACCTCGCATTCCCATCTTGTTTTCATTCTTGCCGTATACAAGACCGGGAAGGCCCTTTTCCACGACAAATGCACTGATACCACCGGTTCCCTTTGTGGAATCGGTGTAAGCATACAGCACAAAAAAATCCGCCACCGATCCGTCTGTTATGAAGCATTTTTGGCCATTTACGAGATACATATCACCTTTGCGCACGGCTTTGGTTCTCATGGAGGCGAGATCGGACCCTGCGAACGGTTCTGTTGCCGCCAGAGCAGTCAACTGAGGAGATTCACCGGCAAGACGCTGCAAGTACTTCTCTTTAAGAGCTTCGCTCCCGCCATGCAATATCGGCAGCATGCCATCGGCCTGAGCAATCAACAGCAATGCTGATGAAGCGCACACCCGTGCGATCTCTTCGAGGATCATCGAAAATAGTATGAAACTTACCTGCACTCCGCCGTACTGCGCCGGCAAGAGAGCATTCAGAACGCCGTTCTTCGCGAAGGCATCAAGTGAGTGCTGAGGAAATCCAGCCGTCTCGTCCAGTTCCGCAGCCTTCGGTGCAATCTCCTTTGAAACTATCCTGCGTACGGTTTCGAGAATCATCCGTTGTTCATCATCAAGCTCGAACAAGCGCAACCTCCGGGAGCCTTAAATGGCGCGACAGCCAACCCGTGTCGCCTGGAATATCAAGTGGTTTCAAATCGTGAAGCCGGCCTCCACGTCGCCGCGCTCATCCTTTTCTAAGTAGTTGGTTACATAGTCCGTGACCGCGGCCTCAAGCGTGAAAAACTCATCTTCAAACCCGGCTTTCCGTAACTTCGTTGATTGAGCGCAAGTATAATATTGATATCGCTTTTCAAGATCATCCGGCATGTCGATATATTCGATGCAAGGTTCCACGCCCAGAGCGGCAAAAATTGCGGAAGCAAGGTCGCGAAAATTCCGCGGCGAACCCGTACCCGCGTTGAAAATACCGTTTGTCTCGCGTTTCTCTAGAAAGTGGAGCGTGATGTTCACCGCGTCCTTCACGTATATGAAATCACGGCACTGCTCGCCGTCTCTGTATTCCGGTTTATAGGATTTGAAGAGCCTCACCTTCCCGGTTTTCTTGGCCTGGAAGTAAGCCCTGATAGCCACGCTTCGCATGTCGCCTTTATGATACTCGTTGGGGCCGAACACGTTAAAGTATTTGAGACCCACAGCATTCTGCAGAAAACTTGTTTTGAGAGCCCAAAGGTCGAAAACATGCTTCGAATACCCGTACATGTTCAGCGGGCGCAACGATGTAAGTGACTCGTGGGCATCGGAATACCCTTGCTCACCATTTCCGTACGTGGCCGCACTGGACGCGTAAATAAAACGCAGCCCCTTTTTCCCTGCGTAACGTGACGCCAACTTGCGGGAAAACCAATAGTTGTTCTCCATGAGGTAGTCCGCGTCTTTTTCTGTAGTCGAACTACAAGCCCCCATGTGAAATACGGCCCATACGCCTTGGTCAAACATTCCTCGCTCGAGCTTTACGAGGAAATCCTCTTTGTGCTCGTAATCGAGAAATCTTAAATCAAGCATATTTTTCCACTTGTCGGCTTTTCCAAGACGATCCACGATAAGAATGTTCTCTTCGCCGGATTCATTAAGGGCCCTAACAATGTTGCTGCCGATGAATCCTGCTCCGCCGGTGACTATGACCAAACCTTTGTTCACTTTCCAACTCGCCTTGTCTTCCGGAATTGAGTCTCTGGGTTTCGCTTGAAACGATACCTTTCTATAACACATATTTCAGCTATTCTTATGCTAAGACGGGTAAAAAACGATCATGCACGCTGCTTTAATAGAGCCCACACAAAAGGTTCCCTAACTGCTATTGTAGAACCGGATTCGAAAATTCTCTCTGTCGTCCGAATTATAGGCCACAAAAAGATATGAAAACTAGCAGAAACGGTGGAATCCTCTCATGAAAGCTCTTGTCTTTGAAGGAAAGCCGGCCCTCCAGGATGTTCCGGTACCCAATCCGCTACCGGGCGAAGCCCTCGTGAAAGTCCGAATGGCAGGAATCTGCAAAACAGACATCGAGATTGTTCGAGGCTACATGAATTTTCACGGGATTCCGGGACATGAATTCGTCGGGACTGTCAAACGATCTCCCGATCCGCAGCAGGTGGGTCGCCGCGTGGTTGGGGAAATAAATGCCGGTTGCGGAGATTGCTCCTACTGCCGGAAAGGTTTGCAACGCCACTGCCCTCACAGGACCGTGCTCGGCATCCTCGGACGTGACGGCGCGATGGCCGAATATCTTACCCTTCCGACATCTAACCTGGTACCTGTGCCCCCAACGCTTTCGGATGAAAAAGCGGTCTTCACGGAACCCCTGGCTGCTGCGCTTGAAATCCTCGAACAGGTAAAGATACGGCCTGAGGACAGCGTTGCGGTGATCGGGGACGGCAGGCTGGGGCTGCTCGTCTGCATGGTGCTTCGCCTCACCGGGTGCAACTTGCTCTTGGTCGGGAAGCATCCTGAAAAACTGGAATTCTTTACGCGTATGCACGGATCGTCAATAACTTTGGACTCGTTCAGAAGTCGCGAGGGCCGATTCGACGTGGTAGTGGAAGCTTCCGGTCACCCCTCAGGTTGGGAACTCGCGGTACGCCGGGTGAAGCCCCGGGGAATCATTGTTCTCAAGAGCACCTATCATGGAGGCTTCGATTTCAATCCGGCTCCATTGGTCATTGATGAAATCACCGTTGTGGGTTCGCGATGCGGGCAGTTCGCCGCAGCCCTGAGGCTGATGGAATCGGGTTCTGGTTGATCCCACTCTCCTGATTTCAGCTACTTTTCTCATGGATCAAGCCGAAGAAGCTTTCCGGGAGTCTCAGCGGCCCGATAATCTTAAGATTTTGCTAAAGATGGAAGAAATATGATCCACAGGAATGCTCTTCAAGAAGGTGCTGATATTTTGCAGCAATTCGTTACATTGCGGGCACCAGAAAATCATGAGCCCGCAATCAGGGTTGAGCGCTGCTTTGGTTGCGGTCTCTTTCATCGGGGATCAACGTTGGCACTATGTCACATATATTGGTCGGATTCGTCGTGTCCTTTCGTTTCCACACCCTAGCCAGGCTATGGAGGCCGGCAAGTTTGCGGGAACCGTGAGCTCGGTCATCGCGAGAAGGTATGGGCTTACCGGTTACCTCGCCATAAATGGCATTTAGGATCTCCTCAAGGCTGTTAAAGACAGTTTGAACGATCACGGGGTCAAGCTTAAAATCACCTATCGGCGTGCGCCCCTTTTCCAGAGTATCCTCGGCAATATTGTAGGCTGCAACGACGCTGCGTATTATGTTATTTTTTCGGTGAATCTCGCGCCAGGCTATCCAGGAAGCGAAAAGCGAGGTCATACCGAAAAGGACGCACATGACGAAAACAATCATATTGAAATACTTAATAGTTATATCGAGCAAATTCATGTCTTCCATGAAAAAGTTCCTCCGCTGGTCAAACGACGGATTCCTACGCCTCCGGTCACAGGTGATGCACACCTATCAGGAATAAAGCGCAACGTCAAGAAAAGGCAAAGAAAAATGTGGCTTTTTTATTTTTATGATTGAATTATCGAATCTTTTTGCAGATTGGTAGGGATAGGGATTCCCGAATGTAATCGCCGATTGTTTTCCGGCTCTCCCCAAAACGACGGACCGCAACCTGGCTGTTACGGCCGCGAGCGGGCCCGTCTAATCTTGCTGCGGTCAGAAGATCCGGGACGCTAGTGGCAGATTTCGGACCAGAAACGCGACAGCGAAACAAAGCGGAACGCCGATGATCGCCGCCAGGCTGAATTTGAGCAGGTGTTCCAGCTCGATGTTGCGCAGCGCCAGGCCGAGAAACACGATGACCGGAATGTGGATGACGTAAACCGTATAGGCCTGTCGAGTCAGGAACCGTCCGAACCGTCCCTGATGGTTGAGGAAGCGACGGAAGAAGGCAATCAGTCCTGAACAAATGCCGAACGAGAAGATGGAATCCCAGAGCGCGTAGATCCCGGACTCCCAGTGTCCTCGGCCCAAGAAGTTGGCTTTGCCGCTGAGCGCAAGCGGGAGCAGTACCAGTGTTGAGCCGATCGCAAGCACACACCCCACCTTGCCCATCGAGCTCGGCATGTTGCGAAACCAGTCGCGATGGTAGGCGACGGCACCAATGATAAAGAAGCTCAGGTACTGCGGAAAATAGGCAAGGCTCGGGAAGCCGAGCACCGAATGAGCCAGTGGCAGCACAGTGCGGACAAGGTAGCTTGCTAATGCCAGTACCTAGGACCGCGGCACCTATCAGTCGATAAGGTGGCAGGGTGGAGTCGCACTTGGGCCGGAGCGGCCGGTTCTTTGTTGCCAACCGCCACGCGACGTATCCGACATCGATGATAAGCAGCATTGCCACAAACCACATCGGCCCCATGGCGATCAACTTGGGATATTGCTGCCAGGTGAACGGTGTGGTGATGTGGGTCAACTCGCGTGGCATCCGATAGACCCCGACCCACGCAATCGGGTTGAGCACAAGAGCGTAAACGACCAACGGAATGCCCAGGCGACGAAACCTTTCCACCAGAAATCGAGTCGGTCCCTTACGGTGGAACGAGCCCGGCGTGAGGTAACCTGAGAGCAGGAAGAAGAAGCCCATGAAGTGGGCCTGGTTTAGGAGCTGAAACACCACGAGCACCATTGCCGCCCGCGCATCCCGGTACGCGGGCTCCTCGTAGTAAAAGGGCATGTTAGCCGCGTACATGATGGCCAGATGGTGCAATACCACTAGTGTCGTCAAGGCCACCCTGAGGTGGTCGACGAAGAACAGACGGGTTCCTGCTTCAAGTGGCGGCGGTGGACTGGTGGCCATACGCCGTTTCCCTTACGAGTGGGATACAGGTCCGGAGCAGTACGGCCCCCTGGTAAGAGCTGACTTGAACCCCATGTTTTGAGTCCGTAATTGAACCAGGGAAGAGGGGATCTCAATTCAGATGGTGGTCATTTTTGCTGTTCTGCGATCTTGTCGATCTCTTCGTCGATGAATTTTTTGAATGCGTCACCCGGGGACATTAGTGCCCCCTTTTCCGCTTCAAGGTTGGATGGGCGAATCTTGCAAATCCAGGCAGCGCCGTATGGATCTTCGTTCATTTTTTCGGGTTCGTCCTCCAAGTCCGTGTTCACCTCCGCGACCTCGCCTGAAACCGGTGCATAAATCCTACCAACCCACTTGCCGGACTCGATAGAACCATAAGGCTTACCTTGGGTCACTTCGCCCCCCTCTTCAGGCAGATCCACGAATGTGATTTCCCCTGCCTGTTTGGAGATAAACTCAGTGGCACCCGTGACTACCAGACCGCCTTCCTCTTTCGCCCAGAAGTGATTCTTTTCGTATTGTAGGTCATCAGGGAACACATACCCCTTATGCTCCATAGCATCCTCCTCTAAAGCGAAATCGAAATTAAGAAATCGGCCGCAGCACCTTTACAGGAATCACGCGCCTTTGGCATTCCGTCCAGGCTTGTCCGGTTTATCCCGCGGCAATATCGGCATCAACCTTCCACGATTTTCAGCAGCTCGGAAGGCTTCACACGGTTCAGCTTGAACCCCAGTTGCTCGGAGGGCAGGCCAAAGGCCAAGCCCAAGATTTGCGGATAGTAAACCACCGGCACTTTGAGGTCAAGACCTGCCGCTTTTACGATCTTTTTTTGTTGGCCTTCATACATCACATTGCAAAAGGGGCAAACAAGAACGAGCGCGTGAGCTTGGGCGTCGGCCACATCGATCAATTTTGTAACAGCCATCGCATTGGCGACTTCTTCTGATATTCCAAGCAGTCCTCCGCCGCAGCAGTCCTTAAGCGAGGGATAATTAATTACCTGCGCGCCGGTTGCAGAAATTAGTTCTGTCAGTGTCTTGGGGTCCGAGGCCGAATCAAAGCCGGCTGTCAACTCAGACGGCTTCAGGTAGTGGCAGCCGTAGTGAGGCGCAAGAATCACACCGGTGAGGGGCCGCGTGACAGCGTCCTTGATCGCTTCCGCGCCTACCTCTTCCCACAGCAGCCTCATATAATGGCGAACCCTCACTGGACCTTCATATCGTAGACCAACCTCCTTGAGACTCTTGTTCACTTGTTCTTTTAGCTCCGGATTGTTATCCAGCGCGTGGGCTGTTTCCGCCAGGGTTCCCGCACAGGCGTTGCATAGAGCGCAGATTTCGACCCCTTCTCTTTCTGCCAGTGCCAGGTTACGTGCAGCGATCAGCGTCGTTTGATGTACATCCAATGATTTTAGCGGAAATCCACAGCATCCGAAGGCTTCGAGATCCCTGAAGTTAATGCCCAGCGCGCGTGCAGTCAATCTCGCGGACAATTCATAGTTAAGGTTCCTGACGGGCACGGTGCAACCAAGGTATAAGAGTGCTTCCATGAGAACTGTCTTTCATTCCGCTGCAATTTTTAGCCGCTGGAATCTTATTAAATCGCTTCGGGGGCGAAATAGCCTGCTATCGGTTACAGTAGGCGGTTGTAGTCTTCAGGGTGTTCAACAAGGGAAGGCAGGCCAAGCTTATTGCGCTTTTCGTTCTCAAACTCACCGACCTCGTAGAGACGGCCATGCTGTTTAAGCAGCGATTTTTGACCCGTCAACCCCGGTGGTACACAAGCCTCGGCAGCCGCGAGATTCTTGATCGCGAATATCACCTCGGTGAAGCGCACATTCTGGGGGCACACTTCGTGACACCCGTAGCAACTGGAGCAAAGCCAAATGAAATCACTCTCCAGCACCTCCTTTTTCATGCCCAGCAACACCATGCGTATGATCTTTCGTGGATCGTACCGTTTGTCTACCACATTGATCGGGCACGCCGCGCTGCAAGCTTTGCAGGCAAAACATGCCCTGATGGCCTCACCTCCCGGTTGTTGCGCCACACGATGCTTAAAAGAAGGGTCGAGCGTATTCAGTTTGATGCGGCTCATAGTATCGCTCCCCCCATATTGCGGACCGCTTCTACGAGGACGTTGGGGGTATTGCTCGCAATGGGAACGAATTTCACTCTGTCCGGGTCCATCCCGATTTCTGTAAGAAACTCTCCCACTTGACCGATTCTGCTCTCGGCAAGCAGGTTACCGTATACCGACGCGCAGTTCCCTTTGAAGCAGCCGGCGACAATCACCCCTTTAGCACCTGATTCCAATGACTCCCAAATATGGTTCAGGCCGACTGTCCCTGCGCAGGGAACTGTAATGGATACGAGGTTCTCGCCTAAGCAGTGGCCGACTGACTCCATCGCGGGAGCAGCCGAGCGGGAGCAGAGGAAAACCGCTATTTTGCCACCGGCTCCGGCATGGGTCAGGTCCGCTCTGATTCGCTCTAATATCGCGCTTTGAGGTTGTACGGGAGTTAACTTTATTGCTTCCATGGGGCATTCTGCCGCACAAATGCCGCAACGAGTGCATGTGGCAATATCCGCTGCTGCTTGTTTACTGAAACTTATCGCCCCATGTGGGCATACGCGCACGCAGGTGAGGCACATCGTACATTTGCCGGGATCGACCTCCGGAGGGCCTGGAAGTTCCGCGAGCGGCGGTTCGGGGATGGGCCTCTTCAGCGCTCCTACCACTGCCTCGATGTCGCCGCGTATAAGCTCGGGATCAAAAACTCCACGTGAACCGCCCACAGCGAAGATTCCTGCCTTAGGTGTGTCCACTCCTGCAAACCGTATTGATTCTGGCTTCAGAAATGGAGCTGCGAACCGCCAAGAAGGAATGGCATTAGAAACCGGCTCCAGAATCGGGGGAGGAAACAACTCTTCGTCCACCACCAGCAGATCCGGCACGAGTTCCATTTCCGAACCCAACAGTGGATCCAAGAAGCTAATTACCGGTCCATCCGCGCAGCTCTCGAAACATGGCCCTTCGAGGTCGAACTTGAAAAACAACGCACCCTTCTCTCGGCATTCTCTGTAACGCCTTTCCAGTCCGAAAGCGGCCACCTTGAGGTGGCGCGTGAATACGTATGTCTGCACTTGTCCAAGGCTCTGAAGTTTTTCTATGGCATCGAGAACTCTTGAAAAAACAGCCGGGTGTGACCCCCCTTCAAGTCCAAGCAGAAAAGCTGCATGGAACCAGTCGCCTGATCGACGCTCAAGTGTGTTTTCGGTTTGAAGGTCCGCTTCCAGGTCTGACAGGCTGAGAATCTTTCTAGATCGGGCCAGTCCGTATGATTCGTACTTTGGAACGACCGTTGCCGGCTTCGCCGCGACAATAAAGCCCACCTGTTCTGTCAAACGCCCGCTGCCGGTTCGCAGAGTTACTTCGAATCCGCCTACGAAGCCTTGAACCTCATCGAGGTCCGCATCCGCTAACAAACGAACCTTTTCGTACAACCCGTCCGAGGAAGCTTTTCCGGCCAGGAGCACATCAAAACCTTCCTCGGCCAATCGCAAAGCGAGATCTTTGCCTGTTGCATCGCCGCCAAGCACAAGTACGCGCCTGTAAGCTCCGTTCCCCGCCTTGAACTCCCTCGTCAGGAATACCGATCCGGTTACCGATGCTTTCACTGGTCCTCCCCACGAGAGATCTTGGCAATATATGAGGTAACTTGACCGGCAGTTCGGATCGCATGGGAAACTGTTTCCTCGATGGATTTGGGTCCCTGGACAGTTCCGGCAACGAATACTCCGGCGCGACTGGTTGTGACCGCCTCTCCGTTTCCCCCAACGAAGCCGTCCATATTCAAACCCACACCAAGCAGATTCCCGAGTGCGGCACTTGAGTGGCTCGGGGAGATGCCCCCACTTAAAACTACAAGATCAAACGATTCTAAGGCCCTCTTGTCATCCGACCCGTGATAGACCAACTCCGGCTTGCCGTCCAGCGCGGTGCGGATTTCTGACGGAATCGATCGGATCAGCTTCACCTCTTGCTCGGCCTCCTTCAGGCGCTCCTCGAAGTCACGTTCAAAGGACTGGATATCCATGTAAAACATTGACAGGTCCACCTGAGGAAAGCGAGTTCGCAAAAGACGCGCGAGTCTTAAAGCATAAGCGCAACAAACGCGTGAACAGTAATTCCGCCCGATTTTGGCGTCTCGACTCCCTACGCACTGAATAAAAGCAATTTTTGCGTTGCCACCTGGATCCCAGCAGTTCTGTCTAAGTAGCGACTCAAGTTCAAGACCTGTGACAACTCCCGGCACCCGGCCGTACCCGAATCGAGGAGTTTCGGTAGGGTCAGTGGGCTTGAAACCGGAGGCCAACACAACTGTTGATGCATGAACGTCAAGGATGTCATGACTCCGATCAAGCTTAACGGCCTCTCGACGGCAAGCATCCCGGCAGGCATGGCACGAGGCATCCTGAAACCAAAGGCATCTCTGCTCGTTTATGGCAATAGCGCGATTCCAAGGAGAGCGCAGGAGCGCTCCCGGAACAGGGCAGACAGCCTCGCACGCTCCGCAATTGTTGCATCTTTCGGGCATTATTAGGAGAGGTCTTCGGGAAATGGTTAGTTGAAAATCTCCAGGCTTGCCTTCGACCTGAAGCAGGTCCGACTGAAGGAGCACAGTAATCCGGTTCGACAATTGCACTTTATGCAGAATATCTTCCAGGAGACAGGCGCCGCATCGCTCGCATTGATCAGTAGCCTTGCAGCATAATTGTGCGACATGTCCGCCCGGAAATGCAGCGGTTTCGACGATCACAGACTCCAATCCCAGCCGGGCCAGTTCCCACGCGCACCATAGTCCGGCTATGCCGCCGCCAAGGATCACTGCGTCTTTCTTCATCGCGTAAGTGCCTTACCACAGCCGAGTCAACCCTGCAGGGAAGCATGGCCGGCTCAGCAGCTTCACTGTTGCCACAGACGAAATGCCGGCCACGAACCGCCGGAAACGGGAAAGTCCGCCGCCTGGAGCGGTTTGCATGGAGAACACTTACGGAACGGATTTTCATCCTTTCCGAGCGGTGTGATCGCCGGCCGATAAAAGTTGATATTCTCTCCGAACTATTTTAGCGGGGTGTGTGCTCCGATCGTTGCATTTGGGCGGCACGATCTCTTTCAAGAAGTCAAGACGCGATTGGCGTTCTAGCCGAGAAATGATCTGTACCCACGCGCAATCCCTTTGCGGGTCTGTTTCGCACTTGCCGTTCTTTGGGCCCCCACACGGTCCGTTCAGAAGTCCTTTCGCGCACATCGTTACGGGACAGATGCCGCCGGTGATCCCAAGATAGCACTGATTGCAAGATCGACAACGCTCGGACCACACGCCGGCCCCTTCGGACACTCCTATGAAGCTGGTGTCCACGCCGGGAAAGACCGGGATGTCGGGATACATCTCGGCGAGGAACTGGATGCCGGCCCCGCAAGCCAGGGACACGATCGCGTCAACTTGCGCTACATGATCGCGAAACAACTGTATGAATTCGCGGTCGCATTGGCGTTCCACTGTAGCCGCTACGGCCTGGAAATTTTTGTTGTCATGCCCTGCGGCAAGTTTAAGACGTGTTGCGAGAATTCCCGCTTCTTTCTCTCCACCTGTTAGGCAAACCGCGACGCACGTTCCGCACCCTGCCACGAGAATGCGTGAATAGCCGCGTATCATTTTCTGGATTTCGACAAAGGGTTTGGCTTGAGCAACAATCACGGGATCCTCAAGAGGCGGAATCTGGCGAGTTTAAAGGTCTATTAATAGGAATAGCGGAGGCAGCCCAGGGTGTCAAGTACGGAACCGGTCCGGTCCAGGCAATCGGTCGCAGGCGAGCACTGTGCCTTGCTCCTGCGTTGCCTGAAATGAAATGTTGCGCTGCTGGTACTCATTCACTCCTCGCAATGACAATCTCTTCCCGCACGCAATTGAATGCTTACCGCTGCTGAGCAGGTTTCATTTTTCCGCGCTGAAAATTACTGCGTACAGCGTTCTGCGGGACTCGAGTCGACAACCTGTGCGATCGCGAAAATTGGGCGAATACGGATTAACTCAGGAAGCCTTGGCGTGCGGTACCGCGGCCATTTCTGCCCTTCGCTCAAGAGACCGCGGCTTGCGATTGGTTGGTTCATCGTGGTGCTTTCCGGAATTCGACGCACCCTGATCGGTAGGAATCCAGTCTCTGGCATAGAAGAGAAACGCGAACGCCGGCAACGAAAGGAAGAAAGTGAAGAAGAAATATTGCGCGTAGCCTACGCGAGTTGCTGCCCATCCGCTAACCGATCCCATAATAATACCCGGTATCTTGAAAAGGGCGGTGAGTAACGCGTACTGAGTGGCGGAGTACTCTTTCTTGCATACGCTCATTAAGAAGGCCAAAAATGCGGCGGTTCCCAGTCCCGCGCAAAAGGACTCGGCCACTGATGCGAAGTAGATACCCCAATTACCCGTTTCGGGATAAGCCGCGACCCACGCATAGCTGAGATTAGCACCAGCTTGCCATATTCCAAGGAACCAGAGGCCGTGAAATATACCGAAGCGAACCATGAAGAGCCCTCCGGCCAATCCCCCTACAATCGTCGCAAGGATTCCCAACGAGCCGGTGATTAGCCCTATTTCAGTGGTGGACAGGCCCCTATCCAGCCAGAATGGGCGCACCATTGGCCCTAATGCCATGTCTCCGAGCTTGTACAAAAGGATGAAAAGTGCCACCTGCACCAAACCCGGTCTACTCAAAAAATCCTTCACCGGGGCCGCCAGGGAGGAAAGCGAAAACTTTGGCCGTTTCACTTCCACCGCGGGGAGTCTAAACGAAACTACGCTGCATACTGCCAAAATCGTGGCTGCCGTCAGGAAAGTGCTCTTCCATCCGATCCAACCTCCCAGTGCTATAAACAAACCGCCTGCAACCACCATCGCAACGCGGTAAGCCGCGATCCTGAAACCATTGGCGATTCCCATTTCAGATGGCTGGAGCAACTCTATAGTGTAAGCATCTACGGCTATGTCCTGCGTGGCTGACATTACTGCAAACGAAAAAATGCAGGTCCAGAGCAAAAATGCGGGATGAGTGGGGTCCAGGGGAATAGTCAGCACCATTAACGCAGCCATGCAGAACTGCGCGGCCGATATCCAATGGCGCCGTTTTCCCAAAAAATCCACCGCCGGAGCCCAGATGAACTTCAGCGCGTACGGAAGGCTCAACAGGCTCAGCAGACCCACGTGCACCAGAGAGATCTTATGGATGCGGAAATATACTGGAAGTGTTTGCTCAATGATTCCGAAGGGAAAACCTTCTGCAAAATACAGCAGCGAAACGAGCAAGAGTTTTCTATTGAGTTTCACAGTGGCTCCTCTGCTCCATTGTGGGGTAGCCCACCAATTTTGCAGGGGGATAATACAGGAATTTTCACAAAATAAAAAAGATTTATCATCTTTCAGCTTGAAGGCGTAGCAAATGCCCGGTAATAACTAGGTAAATCATCACAACCATGCTAATGGCACGAAGGATTTCGATGCCCGACAACTCTATGAAAGCAAAGCCGGGTGCTCTCCTTTTGCTTCAAACACCTTTCACCTTCCGTACAGGATGCGCTATAATGCTCACCAAGACACCAAGCCATGACTGCCAACATCACGGACCATGACTACTAAAGCCACAAGCAGAGTTCTGAGTGCCAAGGAAGCTGTAGAGTCAATTCGTGGATCTTTGTCCAATGCGGAGTTGATGGAGAGGTTCAAGATCAGTCCTCAAGGTCTTGCGGACCTTATCAAGCAGCTTTTCGAGAAGAAACTCATCTCCGAAGACGACTTGCGCCGACGAGGAATACGTTTCAAGATAGTGAAGAAACAGTCCCATCCTCAGATCATTCCGCCTCCTCCACCGGAACCTACCGAAGATACAGAAGAATTTCTTGATACAATAACCTTAACGGAACTGCTCAGCTTTGTCCCCCCCGGCAAAAAGCCAATTGAGGGGGAAGATGAGCCCACCGAAATCCCGCCACCTGAAGAAACCGCTGAAGAATTGAATGAAAAGAAAAGTAGATTCAGCATCACCGGTTTTTTCAAGAGAGGCAAGTAAGATCTTTGCTATCGCAATGTCATAGGATACGCCGTGCTTGTCAGCTCTCTCTGGGGGAGAATGGCATATCTTAAACCGATTCGCTTCCCAACAAGTGAGAATGGGCAGATAGCAAACGGCACTGACCTGGCGCCATGATGGTGCCTCCCGCGGGACGCGGGAGGCTTTGTCAGATCTGTGCTGTATTTCCTTGATTGTTCACCGTTTGATCGCGCATTCCTATGAAAACGTCCTGTTACCGACCGGCAATCCCACGTTCCGCGCGGGACGGTCCTACTAACGTTTTCATGTTTCGTTGTAGCTTTCTAGCTATGGGAGTTGGTATTAATTTGCGCTCAGCTTATCCGGCCTAAGGGAAGTCAAGAAAATTCTATTAGCTTGCCGGTTCTGTAGGCAAGAGCCTGGGCCGTTGCGATGAGGTTCCCCTCGGCTTTTTCTCTCACCTCGCAAAAATATGAGGCAGTACGATTTGTCTTGTGAACTTCTGTTGCCCGTGCCTCGAGCATAGTTCCCGCTTTGGCCGGCGCCGCGTAGGTGATACTCACATTGAGCGCCACGGAAAGCACGCCATGGGTGTTGCAGGCTATTTGGAATGCTTCGTCGATCAAAGAAAAAAGGGCTCCACCGTGCGTTGATCCGAAGATGTTCTCCAAGTCCGGCCTGATAGGCATCCTTACCAGGGAACTGCCCGGCCCGATCTCCACAACTTCCATCCCCAGGAGCCGCCCGTACGGTTCCAAGCGCGAACGCCTTGTCAGCTCGTCATACAACTTTCCGCTCATCCGCTATCTTTCCTATTTCCGCTGGCGTAGGAGGGCTGATGATGATCTGGGAGCCCAAGAGTCCTAGTGACATCAGCAACTTTGCAAGATCTTCAACAGTCATGTCAAGACGCACAAAATCTTCTACCGGGACAAGCGCGTTGAACCCCGTAGCCGGAATTGGAGAGTTAGGAACAAACACGAGCAGATATTCCTTTCCATCCTGGAGGCAGTAGCGTCGAGATGATGTCAGAAGCCCCAACATCTTCACATTCCCTATGCTAATGTGGCCTACGGCACCAAACCTGCCCGCTTGTCCTTTCTTTTCGAATATGTCAACTACCTGCCCCACCCCCGTGTAAATTTTGCCAATGAGGGGGATTTTGGCAAAGATGGAATTGACAGCTCGATGAATCCTGGCCACCGTAGCGCGGTTCACCAAAAATCCCAGGAGAATGATAAGGAGCACTACGACAAGGTAGCCCACGATGTAGCCTGGGTACTTGTGGCTGTTCCCAACAATCGTCAGCAAGAACAACCCGAAAGAACTGCTGGGGCCAATAAAGGCGTCGGCAAACCTCACGATCCAGCTCACCACGAATACGGTCACTACGAAAGGGCTAAGTGTGGCCACTCCGGTGAGGAAGAATCTTACTACTGTGCTTGCAAATGTCCGCAACGCGATTTCTCCGTATTCATTCCCTTTGAGGCTTTGCCCAGAGGAAAGAACCCCTGTTCGTCCGGCACATTTTAACATCAGTGAGGGTCAGGAAACGAAATGACCGGTAGCTCGCCAATGTTCCCCTCATAATCTATCACTCGGCAAGGAACCGCGCTATAATAGATTATCATATTCCTACACCCCGACAGGTAACGGCATGGCTTTGCCCTGTAAGCCCGTCTGAGGGGTTTTTTGTTCTGCTCAGGGGGAACTTTCAGACAAAGTGCGCCTGGGTTGAGCCGCAGCGCGACTACGCCGATTCGTGGGGTTGAACGATACGATAGGCGCCCACATGTGCGGGATCTTTGACAGGACCTCGGAGCCTCGGGCGGTTGCTCGTTTCCGTCCGGACACAGCTCAGATAGCCTATCAAAAGAAAGAAGATCACCAGTCCTATTCCCAGGACAATCATGACCCAATCTCGCTCGGTCCTGGTGTCACTGAGTCTTGGTGTTCTTTTGCCTTTAGCTGTCGCGCTCACTCCTGACCCCGTTTCTGAAGGTTGCTTGATTATACAGTATGTCACTGTGCCTGTCATTCGTTGAAGATCAAATGGACGCGTGCATCAGTCTCTAGAAACACAGGCTCTTTGTGCCGGAGTCCTCATGAAATTCGCGACGCCCTGTACTTACAGGCTAGGGGGCCGATTTGCAATTACCAGAATCCCTGCGTACAATAACAAATGTACTTAGCAATGATACCGACTCGTTTGCACGAATGATAATTCATCACATCGGCTCGTTCATTACGGAAGGATGTGTACGACGTGGTCAGGTTGAATGGTTTGCTACGGAGGAGATTCGTCCGAAGCGCCGGCCAGCCCCGCTCGTGGCAGGGTTACACATTTGACAGCGTATTAATATGGGGATATTTCTTGTCACACGGAATTTAGAAGGCACGAGGAGATTTGCATGACCGGGTATACGGCCGTTTAGTTGCGTAGCCCTGCGCAACCCCGGTAAATCGATTGCAGCAAAGTCCGGGCACGGAATCGAGTATTTGCGAAGAATGCTTCATTTCAATTCATGAACAAAGGGAACTCCCCGGCCATCCCAACTCATTCCGGATCCTTTTTGCGGTCCACGAACAAATAAGGAGGACGACATGGATGCCGAATCTTTTGTGAAGGAAAAGGTCAAGTGGCTCGGCCATGCGAGCTTTCGCATCGACGGTACACAGGCTACAGTGTACATCGACCCTTGGAAACTCAAAAGCGCAGTCCCCGCCGATGTGGTATGCATTACGCACAGTCATTACGATCACCTGTCCGAAGAAGATGTGGAAAAAATCCGCAAGCCGTCGACTATTATAATCGGACCTGCAGATTGCAAGGGCGGCTTTGGAGACGCTTTCAAAGTCATAGCCCCAGGTGGAAGCTATGAAATAGGAGATGTAAAGATCGAAGCCGTACCTGCGTACAATACGGACAAGCAGTTCCACCCCAAAAGCAACAACTGGGTCGGTTACGTGTTGACAGTGGATGGCGTTCGTATCTATCACTCGGGCGACACCGACATAATTCCGGAAATGAGTAATATCTGTGCCGACGTAGCTCTTCTTCCGGTCGGAGGAACCTACACGATGACCGTCCAGCAGGCTGCAACGGCCCTTGAAAAGTTAAACCCTCGAGTGGCCGTGCCCATGCATTGTGGAGACATTGTGGGAACTTTGGAGGATCGCGAGACTTTTCGCAAGCTGTCCAAAGCCCCGGTCGCCATTTTGGAACCGAATAAATGAGCCGAGAAATAGATTTGATGGCCACGAATCTCAGTGAAAGCCAAACTCAAACGCAGGTACGCGTACGTTTTGCACCGTCACCTACAGGCTATCTGCATCTTGGCGGGGCGCGCACGGCGCTTTACAACTGGCTATGGGCAAGAAAAACGGGTGGAATATTTGTTCTCCGGATTGAAGACACCGATGTAGAACGCTCCAGCAAAGAGTCTGTCCAGGAAATACTGGATGGTCTCACTTGGCTAGGACTTAACTGGGATGAGGGGCCGTACCTTCCAAACCGCCAATATCCCCAAACACGTGGAAGCTGCTCAGGAACTTCTTAGAACAGGCCACGCCTACCGCTGCTTCTGTACCCGGGAGGAGCTTGACGCCCAACGGAAGGCCGCGGAGGCAAACAAAATTGCCTTCATGTACGGCGGGCGTTGCCGCAGACTTTCTCCAGAGCAAATAGCGGATAAGCTCGAACGAGGACTTCCCTATGTGATCCGGTTTCGAGTGCCTAGGGAGCCTTCTGACAGCGTCGCGTATGATGATGTAGTGTACGGAAGAGTTGAAAAGCGAGGGCAGGATATAGAAGATTTCGTCATCCTTCGTTCCGACGGACGGCCGTTGTACATCTTGAGCAACGCGATAGACGACTCACTGGACCGGATTACTCACGTCATCCGCGGAGCCGACGGAATAGCAAACACACCGAAACAGATCTTGATCTATAAAGCACTAGGGATTACCTGCCCGGTGTTTGCACACATGCCGCTCACGCTCGACAACAAAAAGGCCAAACTGTCAAAGCGGACACACGGCGAGGTGGTGACAATTTCCTACTATCGGCGCCAAGGATTTCTGCCGTGGGCGCTCTGCAATTTCATGGCGCTACTGGGCTGGTCAACAACCGATGGCCGGGAGTTCTTTACTCGCGATGAGCTAATAGAAGCCTTTGACTTGTCGAGAATAAACAGAGCCAATTCCATATTTAATTACGTTCCCGGGGACCCCAGAACTGGACCGATCCTAAAGCGATTCACTTTAATTCTACGTATATTCGCACTATGCCCTTAGACGATCTTGTACCTCTTGTGCAGGAAGAATTGAAAAAATCAGGATTGTGGCGGGATTCCTTCCAAAATGAAGAGAAGCAGTGGTTCTTGAAAACCGTTGACCTGATTCGCTCGCGGTTTCTGACGCTGAAGGATTTTTCAACCCGAGGGCGGTGCTATTTCTCCGAAGATTTCGAGTTCGATGAGAAGGCGGTGCTAAAGAATCTCAAAGATCCTCGACTGAAGAATCTCTTGCCTGAGTTGGCCGACCGGCTTGCCGGGCTGTCGGAGTTCACAGCGGACTCGACAGAGCAAGCCTTCCGCGAGTACGCCGAGGAAAATGAGATCAAGGCCGGCCTTCTTATAAATGCGGCACGCACTGCTGTGACCGGAACATCCGTGGGCCCCGGCCTGTTTGACATTCTGGAGATGCTCGGCCGAGAGGCAGTAATTAGGCGGCTGAATCGTGCGAAAGATTTGGTGCCGGGAGCAGAAATAAACTAACTGAACGAAGAATCAACTTACCCCGAAAAAAAGAAAGCCCAACCGTAGGGGTCGAGCTGGGAGACGCCGTTAGACGGCCGGGCTCATGGAAACATAATGGCCGGTGAACTCGCGAGGGAACTTTGGCTTCGTCTCAAAAAGGCTCCGGAGATTCTAGGTTTGTCATTTGCGCGCAACTCCGGACTTGACGATGGTTGTTCTCTGCTAATTCACCGGCCGACAAGATACTGCAATCAGAAGATGAAGCCGAATTCGAAGAATCCTCCATCTAGAGTGTTTTCGAAGACGAAGTTTGACTCCGACCTGTTCAGATTTACGTAGCGGTACCCGCCCTTCACGTAGCCCCAGCGACCCACGTTTAGGGGTATTGTGTACCGTCCGCCTAGCTCAACATCCCAACCCGCAGCGTCGTCGAGAAAAATGGCGGCCCCTTTGCAGTCGGAAGAGAAGGACCCGCAATTCCATGTACTCATGAGACATTTCTGGAACTCCAACCCAACCATGGCCGAATTGGTACCCTCGCTGAATGTACTCGCTCCGTAGCCGCAGGAGGCGCATAGTGCGTTGATTTTGTCGTCCACGTGCACCCAGCCCGCTGATATGCTTACCCTGGATACACAGGTTTGTATGGGAGTGTATACAAGTGCCAGCGTATTATAGTCGTGTATCCACTCTGTCTGAATCTGTTGCCCAAAGGTGAAGATCTGGTTGCCAAAGACGAAATATCCTAGGGAATTATTGGGCACCGTCACTTGTCCGCCTCCGTGCATGTCAAAACCAAGCACGGTGTACTGAATTCCCCAGTTGGGCCGGAACTGGTACAGGGCGCTGAACTCGCCTATAGTCTGATTGGTCGGCAGTGCCAGTTGATCGGTCAGGGTGGGCCAGGTTGCGCTGTCATCAGTGGCAAAGTTAGCGTAGTACTGCGAGTATCGCGGCCACGCGATCCTACCCCGCACGTGTGCGAAAAGCGCACCTACGCCTATTTCCCACTGCCCCGGTCTTGGGGTTGCGAGATGACAAGGAGGCCTGCCGCAGGCAAATGGGACACATGGAGGACAAGCAGGGGGTTTCACTTTGGTGATCATCCCCATAGGACGTCGCGGTAGGCGAGGGATAGCGGCAGGAGCGGCCATCGGCCTGGACATGTAAGCGGCGGATTTGGCTTTACGAGCGACTACGGTCGGAGCGCTGCTAACCTGGTTGGGCTTGAGCAGCATATCCAGAGATTCATTAGGTCCCGCGGCCCATGAAGCGTTCAGGGAAATGATTGAAATGAGAACAACTAGACATACCAACGGCGTAGAAGGTATTCTTCTCAACATACCCTTCCTCCCAGCTCAAAATGTTGGATATTGCTTTAATATCAAACTAAAATGCATGTCAAGAAAAAAGTGAACGATTTTTCAATAATTTGACTTGATTTGCGAGAAAGAGGTAGATGCGATGTCTTATGTTACTTTAATTACACGATATTTTCCAGACACGCTGTACTTCGCTCCTCTCAGGAAATCTGGGCCAATCTCCCATGAACTTGGGCCTTCCCTTGACAGGCTCCCGCGAATCATATATCGCTATCCCGGCAATAAACCTGGGCAAAATGATGGTCCCCCTTTTCGGGAAGCCCGCTTCGACTTCCGGCCCAGTTCGGAGCTTTACAAAGAAAAATGTCTAAGGATATTAGTGGAGAAATGCTATATGCTGAGGCTTAATCTCGAACTCTTCGGCTTTGCGCGCACCATTATGAACTACTTACTTGGCCGGGATTCTTCTCTTCAGCGAGACCATTTTCACCACTGCAGGCTCTGGAGCCTGGTTTTCACGCTTGGCATTCTTTTCGCGGCGACGGCCTGGGCGGCACCGGAGGCTCCCCCTCTAAATGCGCAACTCGAACCGATAATCAAACGCGACCTTCCGCTCAACTGCGCGCTGACCTTACAGATGGTCGATCTTGAATCCGGTCGCGTACTTATGGAGAAGAACCCTGACCTCGCCCTTGTTCCAGCCTCCACTATGAAGGTGATTACAAGCGCGGCAGCTTTGAAAACACTCAAGCCCAATTTCACCTTCGTGACGGAGGTCCTGGCCGATGGTGTTCGCGGCGGGTCGGTAGGCAATCTCTTTGTCAAGGGTTCGGGAGACCCCTACCTAGTAAGTGAGCAACTTTTTGCACTGACTCGGGGGTTGAAGGATAAGGGGCTTCAGGAAATTCGAGGAAACATAGTTTTAGATGACTCGTATTTTCGGCCCGAGCCCCCCCTGGACGAAAATGAAAAACTCGGAACTAGATCCTACCATGCGCCTTATGGCGCATTATCTTTGAATTTCAATTCAATTAAGTTGCTGGTCCAGCCTGGTGCCCACCCAGGGCAAGATGCGCAGATATCTCTGGATCCGGTATCGGAGTATTCGATCGTCAAGGCAAAGGTCAAAACGATCAAAGGGAGCAAATCGGCCCAGGTAGAGATAACCAGGCGAGCCACCCGAGACGGACATGAAATTATTCGGCTTGATGGAGTGATTGGCGTGCAGGCCCCAGTATGGAGACGTTATGTCAACGTTGCACAGCCCAGTTTGTACTTCGGCGAGGTATTTAAAGAATTTTTGCTTCGAGAAGGAATCAGGGTAATCGGCAAGGTAGAGCGCGGTAGAGTTCCGCAGTCAGCCGGTTTGTACTATGAATTCAATTCTCTCCCGCTGGGACAGATCGTATATTGGCTGGACAAGTTCAGCAATAATTTCATGGCCGAACAGATCGCCATGGCAATGGGCGCGAAAGAGCATAGCGCGCCTGGGACACGAGAAAAGGGCCTTGCGGTGATTCGAAAGTATCTCCTCTCATGTGCCGTGCCCGAAGCAAACTTCTCCCTGAGTGAGGCCAGCGGGCTTTCCCGAAGCAATCGCGTGAGTGCATCCACGCTCGTTCATGTACTGATCGCAGCTTCCCGAGATTTTTCTTACAACGCCGAGTACACGGCTTCGTTCGGGGTGGCGGGAGTTGACGGTACGCTCAAAACGAAATTTACCGATCCGGAAATGAAAAGACGAATTCGGGCAAAAACCGGGACTCTTAGAGGAGTCAATGCTCTCGCGGGGTACGGGCTTTCCGCTTCAGGCAGAAACCTTCGCCTTCGCCGTCATAGTGAACAGCCTTGAAAAAGGAACCGGTCTCATCGATTACGGTGATAGAATAGTTGGTGCAATCATGAAGTTGCCCGCTTTCCGCAAATGAACGAGCTTGAACGGCTTAATCTGGAGGAACTACAAAAGGGAAAGCTTTCATGACAAGGGGACGTGCCGAAACAGACTTCACTCGACCTTCTTTCCCACGAGCGAATGCTTCAAACCTCGACTTATCTTCACTTCCACGAGATCTCCTTCTCGGAGATCGTTCGTCGGCTCCAAATTCACTACCTTGTTCGTACGCGTGCGGCCAAAGGGTTGAGCTGTTTTAGGTTTGAACCCTTCGATGAGAACCTCTTCCATCGTGCCTTCCGCCACCAAGTGATAATCCTCGGTTATCCGGTCCTGAAGCGCGTGAACTCTTGACAAGCGCTCAGCCTTCACTTCTTCGGGAACTTGGCCCGGCAGGTTACGGGCCGCTGTCTCTGGTCTGACGGAATACTTGAACGAAAAGATCTGATCGAACCGTATCTGCTCCAAGGCTGCGAGGGTCCCGGAAAAATCCTCTTCAGTCTCACCGGGGAAGCCGACGATCATGTCCGCAGTAACAGCAACCGATGGGATTGCTTCCCGCAACAGGCTAATCTTATTCAGGTAGTCGGCAAGGGTGTAACCCC
Organism: uncultured delta proteobacterium; assembly: GCA_963789265.1. Classification (GTDB taxonomy): domain Bacteria; phylum Desulfobacterota; class Desulfomonilia; order Desulfomonilales; family Desulfomonilaceae; genus CAWBBA01. Next base: position 315,423 of record CAWBKB010000005.1, read on the forward strand.
TTTTCATTGCGCGCAGGATCCTGTCGGAACCGCTTTGTAGAGGAAGATGGATGTGTTCGCATACCGATTTCAGACGGGCCATGACGGATACCAAATCAGCATTGAAGTCACGAGGGTGGGATGTGGTGAACCGAATCCTCTGAAGGCCCTGGATGCCGTCCAACTCTGTCAGGAGACGAGCAAATGAGTTGCCTCCTCGTCGTAGATCATTGCCGTACACGTTCACGTTTTGTCCGAGCAGGGTGACCTCCCGGACGCCCTTTGCAACCAGAGCATTGATTTCCTCTATGACCTCATCCGCCGGACGGCTCTGTTCGGGCCCGCGAGTGAAGGGCACGACGCAGTACGAACAGAAGTTCGAACAACCCTGCATTATCGTCACGTACGAACAAACATGGCTGGAGCCTTTGCAGGGCGCGGGAAAATGCAGAGAATCCATATTCGAGTGGAATTCGGTGAGCGCGAAGCGTTCGCGGGCGTTGTTCACGCGGTCTAACACTGAGGGCAAATCCGCAATGCAATGGGTTCCGAGAACTGCATCGAGGTGGCTTACCTTTTTGAGCAGCTTATCCTTTTCCTGTTGGGCCACACATCCGGTGACCACGGTCACCATTCCGGGATTCTTCAACTTCAGGGGCTTCAATTTTCCGAGAGCGCTATATAGCTTGTGTTCTGCTTTTTCCCTTATGGAACAGGTGTTGACGACTACCACTTCGGCGCCTTCCGGGGACGATGCCTCCGTCAGGCCGAGCTTTTCCAGCATCGCGGCCATCTTTTCAGAGTCGTGCTCGTTCATCTGACAACCATAGGTTTCGATGTAAAAAGTCCCTTTAGACACTCTATTCACCGATGTCTACAGATTTCTCTCGGGCGTTTGCCCGTGCATATCAACAAACTTCAGACCTCAACCTTTAGCACAGGGTCCCCAATATGAATAGACTTGACTTAATTCTTGAGTACGAGGAAGAGCGGCTGAATGCTCGTCAAACGCCGCGTGCGAAAATTTTGCACTCCAAGTGTGTCGACATGTGCCGTGATCGCGGTGCCGCTAGCGTCGGTCGCACTCGGCCGAATAATGCAAGCTGCCTGAAATCCAGGCAAAAAAATAGCCCTCCTTTTGCGGGAGAGCTGAGGGTATGGTTAAAGGAGTCGTTATTCACTCTTATCTTAAGCAAGTCTTGTGCCAAAGTCAAGAGACCTGCGGCCGGCTTTATGACCGCTCACTTGCTCGGGACATCTTCGAGTTTATGTCATTGCGAGGAGTCAATGGTGGGATAGGCTTCCAGCCTGTCCATTATGGATGACGGGCAGGATGCCCGTCCCACCGGCAATCTACGTCGTTGAAGGAAAAGATTGCTTCGTCCCGCGGGACGCAGGACTCGCAATGACAACTCTTGCCGCCAGTAACTAAAGGATTACCCGGCTTATGAATTTCTATTCGCAGCGGTCGTTCACAAGCGTGTCCTTTCCGATCCCGTAACTTCGAAAAGCTACAAAAGTTGGTCCACTTCTTTCACCAAGTTCTTGACTGCTTGGACGGATTGTTCGAAAGCTGACCGCTCCTGCGCGTTTAGTTCCAATTCCACGACTCTTTCCACGCCGGCCGATCCGAGGATGGCCGGCGCCCCGACAAATATCCCCTTTTCGCCGAACTCGCCGTCCAGATATGCTGCAACAGGTAAGAGTCTCTTCTTGTCCAGCAGAATCGACCGGGCCATCTCTACTGCCGATGCGCCGGGAGCATAGGACGCGCTTCCCGTTTTCAGTAGATTGACGATTTCCGCGCCACCTTGCCGAGTTCTCTGAACGATCTCCTCGAGCCTCTCCGCGGTGACAAAGTTGGTTACCGGGATCCCGCCGACGAAGCAATAGCGCGTGAGAGGCACCATAGAGTCTCCGTGTCCCCCCAGGACCAGCGTGTGGACATCTTCAACCGACACCCCGATTTCCGCTGCCAGGAAGCTCCTAAATCGGGCCGTGTCCAAAACTCCCGCCATGCCGGCTATTCGTCTGGGATGGAAATGTGATTTTTTCCACGCGGTGTATACCATTGCATCCAGCGGGTTGGAGACTATGATCAATATGGCGTTCGGGGAATACGTGGCAACCTTCTCTGCAACATCGCCCACTATCTTGACATTCGTTTTGAGAAGATCATCTCGGCTCATACCGGGCTTTCTGGCAATCCCTGCGGTAATTATTGCCAGATCGCTCCCTTGGGTCGCTTCGTAATCATTTGTGCCGGTTACAGTAGTATCGCGTCCCAGCACCGGCGTGGCCTCGAATATATCGAGCCCCTTGCCCTGCGGAATTCCTTCGAGGATATCCACCAGCACTACATCGCCCAACTCCTGGGCCGACACATAGGCGGCAACCGATGCTCCGACGTTGCCGGCACCCACGACGGTAATCTTCTTTTTAGGCATCAACCTAACCTCCCATGAAAGTTTTGAATTCAGTTTTAGAACTTGTCATACATAGACCTATGAATCCGAGGGACAAGATCCCTGATCATTCGAGAGATCGCCAGACGTCTGTTTGTCAGAGTGCCGCTGATGGAATCGGTGACGTTGTACGAATAAGAAGCCGACAGATCCTTTTTCCAGAGAATTTTCTTGGGCTCGACTCTTTCCAGAACGCAATTCACCCTTAGAGTACCTATTCTGGTCAGTTCCTTTCCATCTGCCCTGTACATGGATGCCATGTCCTCATACGAGGCAATTACCGTCTTGAGAGTTACGTCGCCTCCACTTCTTACCGGCTTGAGCCGAGTACCCAATGCGAATTCATCCCGAAGGTCATTGGTGAGCTCCGTTTCTATTCCCGTTATGGTTGTCTTATTCAGTGCGCTTTCCACCACAATGGTCTTCAAGTTTGGAGAGAAGGGAGTTTCTCCCTGTATCCCGCTGAAATGATACCCGCAGCCTGCTGCGAGCAAGAAGACCGACAACGACAACCCGAGCCGAATGGTGCGAAATCTTTTCCTATTGCAGGCAGATCCCGTCATAAGGTTAATTGCTTCAATGGATTTTGTTAGCTTGGTTATCCATCGCGGTTCTCCCTGAGGCGTAAAAGACGCCTTCCAATGAGAGACAGATCAGACTCATCCCGGATCAGCGGTTGACAATGCCGTTGACGGGTTCGGCGCTCTTATACCAAATCCCCGCAGTCACATTTTGAAGGATTGGCTACCGCCGAATTAGCTCACGATTCGTTTAAGTTAGGCTGCGTACGTTTAATCCGCAGCCACAGATCTCTTACCAGGGTCCGTTCGGGAAAGAACGGTTACACCACCAAGTTCAAGAGTTTTCCAGGAACTAGAACTGTCTTGCGGACCTGTTTTCCGGCAATAAACTTGCCGACGTTGCCTTCTGCCATGGCCGCCTCATTGATTTCATCTTCGGAAGCGTCTGCGGAAACCGTGATCTCGCCGCGCTTCTTGCCGTTAACTTGCACGACGATAACCATCTGGTCCTGCTCGAGAAGCGTGGGATCGAACGATGGCCACGATACACGAACCAGCCCCGGTTCCTCCCCGAGGACTTCCCATAGTTCTTCTGCTATGTGGGGCACAAAAGGCGAAAGAAGCATCACTACCGCTCGAACAGCCTCATGCATAGCTGCGGCTACGTCCGGAAGCCTATCCACCTCTTCAGAGGTGACTCTACCTAGCTCGTTGGTCATTTCCATGACCGCCGCAACCGCAGTATTGAAATGGAAGCGGCTCTGTATGTCCTCGGTCACCTTTTTAATGGTTTTGTGCGTGAGTCTCCGAATAGATTTGGCCCGGTCGCCCTCTTTTAGAGGACTCTGAGTAAGTCTCAGATGCTTGTACTCGTGTACCAAGCTCCATACTCTTCCCAGAAAGCGATAAGCGCCTTCCACGCCTTCGGAAGTCCATTCCAGATCTCGTTCCGGTGGGGCGGCAAACAGGCAGAAAAGCCGTACGGTGTCTGCTCCGTAATGGTTTATCAGGTCCTCGGGATCAACCACGTTGCCTTTGGACTTCGACATCTTCGCGCCGTCTTTAATGACCATCCCCTGGGTGAGAAGATTCGTGAAGGGCTCGTCGCTCCTCTTGATCTTCATGTCTCTAAGGACTTTGGTAAAGAAGCGTGAATAGAGCAAATGGAGAATCGCGTGCTCTATCCCGCCTATGTATTGGTCCACTGGAAGCCAATATTGATCTGCTTTGGGATCGATTATTCCTTTGTCGTAACGAGGACACGCGTAGCGATCAAAGTACCACGAGGATTCCACAAAGGTGTCCATTGTGTCCGTATCCCGCCGCGCAGGTTTCCCGCATTTGGGACACTTGACTTCCACCCACCACTTGAGATCCGGCAACGGGGATCTCCCGCTCTCGGGAAAATCAATATCAATTGGCAGCACAACCGGAAGGTCCTCGTCCGGTACCGGAACAACACCGCAGGCTGGGCAGTGAATGATCGGAATCGGCGCCCCCCAGTATCGCTGCCGGGAGATTCCCCAATCGCGAATACGATAATTAATCGTCAACCCGCCTTTGCCCATAGCGTGGAGCTTGTCAGCGATCGCCTTCTTGGCTTTCTCATTGTCCATGCCGTCAAACTCCGCGGAATTTACCAGCTTCCCTTGATCTACATAGGCCTCAGTCAGCGTCGCGGCATTCAGTTTTTCTCCATCAGGTTGGATCACTACTATGATATCCAACCCGTAATTTTTCGCGAACTCGAAATCTCTTTGGTCATGCGCAGGCACCGCCATCACCGCGCCTGTTCCGTACTCGTAGAGCACAAAGTTTGCCACGTAGACGGGCATTCTGCGGCCTGTAAGTGGATTGACACAAAAAGCCCCCGTAAATACACCTTTCTTTTCGGCCTCCTCGCCGACTCGGCTCTGCCAGTCCTGTGTGAGAATTTTGTTGATGAAATCCTTAACGTGTTGCTCCTGAGCACTCCCTTTGGAGAGTTTCAGACAGAGAGGATGCTCAGGCGCCAAACTCATGAACGTAGCCCCATAAAGGGTGTCAGGCCGAGTGGTAAAGACCTCGATAGGTTCTAGCCCGTTTTCGAGGTCAAAGAGAATGCTGGCGCCTTCACTACGGCCGATCCAGTTGCGTTGCATGGTCAAGACTCTATCCGGCCAGCCGGTGAGTTTGTCGCACCATTCCAGCAGTTCCCCGGCGTACTGCGTAATCTTGAAAAACCATCCCTCTTGCTCTCTCTGAACCACGGGAGTTCCGCATCTCCAGCAGGCACCAGCCACAACCTGCTCATTGGCCAGGACGGTCCGACACGGTTCACAGTAGTTGACGATAGACTTTTTCCTGTAGACCAGCCCCTGCTCCAACATTCTTATGAAGAGCCACTGTTCCCATCGGTAATACTCCGGATGGCTAGTTGCAATTTCTCTGTCCCAATCGTAGGAAAACCCCATTCTCTTCAATTGCTTACGCATATCGTCAATATTGTTCATAGTCCAGGTCGCAGGATGCGACCCGTGCCGTATGGCAGCATTTTCCGCAGGCATTCCAAAAGCATCCCAGCCCATGGGATGCAGCACATTGTAGCCTTGCATCATTTTGAATCGGGCCATTACGTCGCCGATGGAGTAGTTTCGAGCGTGCCCCATGTGTATACGGCCCGAAGGATAGGGAAACATTTCGAGCAAGTAATATTTGGGCAGCGACGAATCGATCTCGACTTTAAATAACTTCTCTTTTGCCCAGAATTGCTGCCATTTTCTTTCGATCACGTCCGGGTTGTATTTTCTGTCCATAGTTCCTCGGTTCCTCCGCTGCAGCCACACTGGTGGTCTGATCGAAATCTCATAACATACGGCCCTGGCATCTTCAACGGCTTTCGATCTTGACGCGCGGACAAGGCCGTTTTATTCTCAGCCGTTACGCTGGTCCGAGAAATGACTCGCCCAACATCGCGGCGGTGCATTACTCACTATGCCATCCTCAAGAAGGGGTCAAAAGCAGTAATCAATAGGGGAATACGCATGAGTCAAGAATATTCGACAAGTCCTGATGGGGAGAGGTTCCTTCTTCCTTCTGAAGCGGACTATGAAATAGAATTACAACGACTGGAAAAAGTTGTCGAAATTAACAGGGCCAGGGGCCGGGAGATCGTGGTAGTCCTGGGAATGGGATTCGTGGGTGCGGTGATGGCGGCAGTGATAGCCGATTCGACTGATGAGACCGGCAATTCGGGCAAGTTCGTTATCGGAGTCCAGAGGCCGAGTACTCGGAGCTACTGGAAGATTCTCCTCCTGAATCGTGGATTGGCCCCCATGAAATCCGAGGACCCGGAAGTTCCAGAAATTATCCACCGATGCGTCGTAGATAAGGAGACGCTGACAGCCTCTTACACGTACAAGGCACTGTCTCTTGCCGACGTCGTGGTCGTCGATGTCCAGTGCGACTACGTAAAGAAATCTTTAAAAGACGTAAGCACCGGCTACGTTCAGATGGAGGATCTAGAAAAAGCTCTCGAGATCACAGGAGAGCTAATTCAGCCCGAGGCGCTGGTGCTGATTGAAACAACCGTTCCGCCGGGCACCACTGAACAGGTGGCTTACCCCCTTATAAAGAAAGCCTTCCACAAACGCGGCATCGAATCGGAACCCTTAATTGCGCATAGCTACGAACGCGTCATGCCGGGGGCCAATTACGTGGCTTCTATCAGAAATTTCTGGAGAGTGTGCAGCGGAATCAATCCGGCATCAAAGGAACGAGTAGTAAAATTTCTCAACGAGGTCATCGACACAAAGAACCACCCGCTTACCGTCCTGGATCGACCCATTGAATCCGAGACTGCGAAGATCGTGGAGAATAGCTACAGGGCCACAATTCTAGGTTTTCTCAACGAATGGAGCCTGTTCGCCGAGCGCAACGGGATAGATCTGATAAAGGTAATTGACGCCATCAAGGTCAGGCCCACCCACTCTAACATCATATTCCCCGGGCCTGGGATCGGCGGATACTGCCTCCCCAAGGATGGCGGACTGGCGGTATGGGCATACAAGCACCTGATGGGCTTCGAGGACGAATTATTCAAAATGACGCCGCTAGCGATAAATATTAATGATACCAGATCGCTGCACGTGCCGGAACTTTGTAGGGACGCGCTGCGTAATATGGGTCGTTACATTGCAGCTTCCCGCGTGACTTTACTCGGGGCCTCCTACAGAGAGGATGTGGGCGACACCAGATATAGCGGGTCCGAAATCATCGTGCGCCGACTAGTGGAGATGGGAGCAGATGTGTGCGTTCACGATCCGTACGTCGATCACTGGTGGGAGTTTGAGGTCCAGGACACCTATCCAGCCCCGGGAACAAGCAGGGCCCAGTTTTTCAGGGGACAGAAAAAGCTGACCTCGCTGTGCGTTGAGCCTGATCTGTGGCAAGCCCTTAAAGGTGCAGATGTGATGATACTGGCTGTGCGCCACAAACAATTCAAGGATCTCGACCCGGAGCAGGTTGTTCAAGCTGTTGGAGAGCCGCTGGCCGTCATAGATTGCTTCGGACTTCTCGACGATGTGAAGATAAAGCGTTACTTTGAGTTAGGGTGTGAAGTCAAAGGCCTTGGCCGCGGCCACATTAATCGGCTAAAAAAGTTGTACAAGAAATGACGGGTGGCCCCCAGCGGCACGCGGGCGCCCTCACCAAATCGTTTCTTCCGCCACCACTATTGGGAATTGCAATATCGCTCTGCCGTTTCAGCTCTCAGCCTCAGCACCGGTTCCTGGAAAAGGGCGAACTTTAGCCATTGAAACGCGAATTCCAGAAGTTTGAAATCATTCTGACGCAGACTCTCCACGAGTTTCTTGATCAATGTCGAACTTCTGAAGAAAAGGGCTCTTGAAGATGAAATCACGAAATTTCTCGGTATTGTAACATGCCATCGTGAACATCTGAATATGCTGAGGCCCGAAAGCAATTCCACGACGGCCGGCCCTGAGAACATGAAGCTCCATCAAGAGATCATTCAGCCTGTTGTATTCTTCCATCCCTTGGTCTGCAAGCCATCCCCCCACTGTCCACTGCCGGTTCTGCTCAAAACCTCGGCAGTGGTCTTCCCGAACAGAGAAGTAGAATTCTCTTGGTGCCCCGTCCATCGGATGCTTGGTTGCGGCCCGGCCTAGAGGATAAATCCTGCACGCGCCGGGACGATCTTCGTAAACAGAGCAACCCTTCGGGGTAACGAACGGGCACCGGTTGCCATGCTCAGAGTCCATCTGCATCATAATCTCGGGGAACCCTTGGCCTGGGGCCCATCGCATAACTGAATACGAATCCAAAAATTCCGAAGAGGGAATCTCGAGCCTTTTTCTGAGCCGCAGAACATCGTAGGGCGTAAGTAACAGGTCCAATCTTTGACAGCATTCGGTGAAGCAAGGAACTTCCGGACCGCAAGCGAATTCAAACCTATCATCAAGGGATAACTTGGTGTCCACGTCCACAATCGGTCCGACTCCTCGCGCAAGGTTTCCCATTAATTACGCTCCTATTTCGTTCATAGAAAATGCTGAAAGCTGCGACCTACTTCGTGTTCCACGGCCTTGCAACCTTGGAAACTGAAAGGAGGCATAGTGCTGTTAATCGCGGGATCGGCTGCCGAGAAAACGCGCGAAGTCCAACAAGCCGGGGAAAAACATATCTGCGTCTTCATGTTCTTCCGGACCTACACAGACGGTTTGTACTCCGGCTCCGCGTCCCGCGCAAACATCCGATGGGGAATCTCCCACCATATACGAGGCCGCGAGATCAATGTTCAGATCTCGACTTGCTGCCAGGATCATACCCGGTTCGGGCTTTCGACAAGCGCAATATTCGAATTCCTCGTGGGGGCAATGGTAAATCGCATCCAGGGCTGTACACTGTTTTCGCAACTCGTCCTGCATGTATTCATGCACCTCCTCGAGGTCCCGGTCGGTCATGAATCCTCGTGCTATACCTCTCTGATTGGTTATCAAGACCAGTAGAAATCCTAGCTGCTTGAGTGTGGACAAGGCTTCCAGGACCCCCGGAAGGAAGTGAAATTCCGAGATTTTCGTTATGTAAGGCTTTTCCGGTAACTTGCGGTTGATGACACCATCACGGTCAAGGAACACCGCTTTCTGAGGCTTTGGCAAATCAGCAATCTGTTTCATGGGATTTCCGTTCGGGTGCCCCGATTTGCCGCGGGCAGTCGTACTGTTTCCGGTTTTCACGACAGGATCATAGAGGTCGCCGACGCTCAGGTCAAGCGCTGCATGCGAGTTTCCGCACCCGGCGAAGTTCTTCAGACGCCACATGAACTGCGTTGAGAACCGCGCTGGGCACCCGGGCACGGAATTCTGAGCCAGTTACAAAAAGGCCGCAGAGACCTAATTTCGATGGAATTCATAATGGGATTGACTGCCGTTTCTCCCTGGCGCATTTCGCTGAACCCTTTGCAAACCCGCGTGGCAACAGACGAAAGCCGAATCCAAGATTCCGCTCAACCCTTGTGCCAGCTATTAGAGATACTCATAAGAAATTAGATCAGGTTTATTAACAACTTAAAACTATCTCAGGACGCATCTTCAATGTTTTTGAAGAATTTACTTGACATAATGTCGATATTGAATAATTACGTCGTCCCAGGACATTCGATCAAGGAGGGAGGGTATGGTGATAATAAAGCCCTTTAAGGTATTGGTTTGTCTTGCGATTATCTTAACGTTCACCAGCAACCCAAGAGGATGGGGGTATAGCAGCCCTGACCTTTCAGGCGGCGTCCAAGGCGATGCTTTGTCTGCTGAACCTGCTCCGCCGCCCAGTCGGCAATACCGTTCTCCATCCACGCCAGTGGTTCATTCACATAGCACTCACCGCGCAGTGAGGCGGACGACGCGTCATCGAGTGATCGAGTCCGCCCCGGTTTATAGATCTCAACAAGTGGTCTCTACTGCTCCGCCGAGCTACCCACTGCCGCGGCCAACTTCTACTCCCCCGATGTACCAGGGATATGGCTTGTTTCAACAGGGTGTACCCCTTGGACCAACTGCCTGTCGCCCCCGCGGACCTACTATGTTCCTGCCAAGGATCGGCTGTAAGCAGTTCCAGCTCGATGCGGCACTCTGGTATGCGCACCTTGACGGGAGCAGCATCATCTACGGCACAGACTTTCTGGGCCTGCCGGGAACGGAGCTTGATCTTCACAACAACCTCGGTCTAAGCGCTCATCAGTACATACCTGAATATTCAGCAAGATGTCAGCTTCGGCCCAACTGGGGCATTGAATTCTCGTTCATGCCGATTCGGTTCAGGGACAATTCTACCCCGGTTAACCCATTCTTCTTCGGTTACGCCTTATATCCTGCATTTGATCCGATTCTGACCCAATGGGATAGGTACATATACCGCTGGGACGTGATTTATAACTGGTTCCAGGCTTGCCATGCGGTTTCCGGCATATTCGCCGGGTACAGCCTATACGATGACAAGCTGACGGTGAGTGACGACTTTCAGAGCCGTAGTCGATCAACGGGCTTCGGATTGGCGTACACGGGCATGAGCATCGAGAGAGTCATACGCAATTTCTGTGGAGGGACTGCATCTTGCAATTGCAGGTGGTCTGTGCAGTTTCTCGAGGGATACTTCGGTTGGGACGGCTATTGTGCCGGACGGCTGGCCGTACCAATGCAGAAAGGGCGCTTCGGTTACATCGAGGCAGGTTGGAGATGGATCGTCCTTCGAGCGCGACTATCCGTCCAACGAGGACAAGACCAGTCTGGACGGACTCATCGGAAGGGTAGGACTTGTCTTCTGAGCATCTGAGCTCTAATGGATGCCGAGGAGACCGGAGGTTGGGGAATACTACGAGAATGAAGGGAAGGGGCCGGCTGTCGCTTCAGGTTTCCGGTGGATTCCGGCGGACGCACTCCTTCTAACGGTTGAATGTCCAGCAACCCGCGGCAACAGGTAATCCCTGGAATCCGCACCGAAACCGGCGACACCGTGAAAGAGCCCGGCCAAGAGGCCGGGCTTCTTAATTCGAGGCTACAATGTCAAATGGAAACGTGTGGTACAACATCTTCGCGGCATTTCACTTGACACTTGCCAGACTGAATGGTAGAAAAAATAGTTTACATGCGTGGAGAGGTGTTCCATGAAAACCTGGACCCCTAAAAAAGGGGAAGTCGAACGAAAATGGTTCGTCATAGACGCCAAGGATAAAGTCCTGGGGCGGGTTGCCGCTGAAATCGCTCGAATCCTGAGGGGGAAGCACAAGCCTCAATTCGCCCCCCATATGGACACCGGCGATTTTGTAATCATTGTAAATGCATCCAAAGTGCGTCTCACAGGCAAGAAGCTCCAGCAGAAGACCTACTACCGCCACAGTGGATATCCAGGGGGACTTAGGTCCACCAGTGCTGAAAAACTGCTCAAGGAAAAACCTGAAAGAGTCTTTCGCCTGGCAGTGAGGGGCATGCTGCCGAAGAATACTCTCGGGCGGGCTCAATTGACCAAATTGAAGGTTTATCCGGATGAATCACATCCGCATTCCGCTCAAAAGCCCGCGCCTTATCAGCTTTAGTTCCGGAGAAGCAACATGAGTGACGATCGCCACTATGCGACAGGGAAAAGAAAAAACGCGATAGCCAGGGTATGGCTGACGGCCGGCTCGGGTAAAATCGTAGTAAACCAGCGTCCCTTGGATGATTATTTCGGCCGTCAAACCTCCAGAATGGTCCTTTTGCAGCCGTTCGAACTGACCCAGACACTCGGGCACTTCGATATTATAGCCACTGTTCGTGGCGGCGGCCTCTCAGGTCAAGCGGGGGCAATTAAGCACGGCATCAGCAAAGCCCTGCTCGATGTGGATCCCGCTTTCCGTTCAATCCTGAAAAGCGCCGGGTTTCTCACCCGAGATTCCCGTATCAAGGAACGCAAGAAATATGGGAGACGCGGTGCACGGGCAAGCTTCCAGTTTTCAAAGCGCTGATACCCTCCGAAATCCGTCCTGTTCATCATGCATATATCGGGGCCCCGGTTTCGCCGGGGTCTCTTCCGCTGACACAGCAGTCGAATTTATTATGCCGTTAGCGCCGGAAATCCTTTTTCCCCATTCGCCGTAACCCTTGACCGCATGACCGATTACTGACGCGCGTCGAGCGAGATGCCACGGAACTCGGTTATGATTGCTTCCATAACCGGTCCCGCTTTTCCTCTGATTATGACATTCATGAGCCGATCGTAAGGGGTCTCGGACAGATTTATCAGGATTAGGTCCGCCCCACCTCGTTTCGCTTCAACGGGCAACGAAGCTGCCGGCTGGACCACCAGAGAAGATCCTATAGTGAAGAAGAGGTCGCAGTTGCGAGCTAAAATAAACGATCTCTCCAGAATATCCGCAGGCAGCGATTGTCCGAAAGCGATGGTCGCGCACTTTAGCGGCCCGCCGCAGTGCTTGCAATAAGCGACTTCAATCCCTTCCCGATCCATCTCTTCGGTGATTTCCTCCCGCGGCCATCGAGCATGGCAGTCCAGGCAAGTGATCTCCCGCACCGTGCCGTGAAGCTCGTAAACCTTCTCCGCCGAACTACCCGCTTTCTGATGGAGGCTGTCAATGTTCTGTGTGACGATGGCTGAAAGACGGCCGCTTTTTTCAATTTCCACTACAGCTTTGTGCGCGGAATTTGGAATCGCATCTCTCATGGCGGGATATCTGGCACGGTCATAATCCCAGTAAATTTTACGATACTTTTCGTTCGAGCGGAATTTTTGGTAGGTCAAATCGTCAGCATTGTATTGAGACCAGATCCCCCCAGGTGATCTGAAATCCGGAACCCCCGACTCCGTGGACATCCCTGCTCCTGTGAAGACAACAATCTTCTTTGCTCCGTATATCAGTCGTGCGGCGGTCTTTATGCCTTCGTCGGCCATCGTAATCATATCCAAATGTCCGCTGGGCTTGGCGCCTCTCAAAGTAACCCGACCCTATTGCTCGCAAAATGGTTTACCTATTCAAACCCTAGTGGAGTGGGAACATGTATCGCCTTCCCTCCTGCTTCTTCCGAGGAGGAACCCTACAGTTAGCTCTTCTCATCTCTATTTGAAGCGCCACAATCTTGTCCAATATTTCCACGAGCCCGTCAAAGGTTATACCACCCGACTTGTCAGAAGCGCTGTTTGCATAGGTTTTATATTCGAGCCTGAGTTCGGCCAATTCCTTATTGAACTGAATGCAACTCTTCGCGTCCGCGGCAGGGGAAAAGAAAAGAATAATCGGTACCAACGCCGCTGCAATCTTTATCATCGTTTCCTCAAATCAGCACAGGTTCAGAAACCGACTCTCAGAAGCATGTTAGATTTTCAGCCTGCACAGCACAATACCCCTGGAAGCAATTGGCGACGTTTTGCCCGGCTCAAGAAGAATATGCTTTTCGCAGTTTTCGTATTGTAATTAAAAATGTAGCAGTTTCTTCCACGCGGACGGAGTCTTGATGCCCGGGTCGTCTGTGTCACTTTTGCCGGCATTAAGATCTGTACCTTACTTTCCAATTTCCCATGAGGATGAAAGGCCCCCAATAAAAGGGATGGCTCGTGCTCGGATCCTTCAGAAGGGTAAGCTTGGCTTGGCGCAACGCTTCAGCCTTGGAGCCTTTCTTGAGATTGCGGTACATTTCTATAAACAGCCGTGCCGTGCTTTCGTCGTTCACCTGCCATGTGCTCAGGATTACCGCATCGGTTCCTGCGAAGAGAAACGCTCGGGAAAGGCTGAGTAGGCCGTTGGCCTCACCGGGGTTCCACTTTCCCGGAGACAGGCAAGAGGAAACCACCACAAGATCGGAATTGAGCTTGAGGCCAAAGACTTCTCCAAGTTGGAGGAAACCGTCATTTTCTCTGTCACCGAAAAGCGAAAAAACTATCGCCGGCTGCTGCTGCAATCTACCTACTCCGCTGAGAAGCAAACCGTGGGTGGCGAGATGAATGTATTTGTAGCGACTCAGGTCGGCCTTCTTGAAGAGCGTTTCAGTGGCTTGGGCCCCGAGGTACGTCTGCGTAGGCCCCCCGATTATCTTCACAATTTCGGAGATCTCCCGGCGAGCCCCTGGCAACGGCTTTAGTTCCGATCCTCTTGATCCGGAAGAATCACCGGCCAGCGAACTTATTAGCTTCTCGGCACCGGGGTTGAGCTTCCGCTTCTTTTCTTCATCCCGATAAATCGCATCTCCAAAAGCTACCAGATTCCAGCCGGGAACACGGTCACTCTTTCTTGCTCGAAGGCTGGAGAGCACGGAGACGGAAGGGGCATAAGCGAATGCATACTTCTCCAACAAATACGACGGGGGGTCCTTTGCGGACCAGAATCGTTTGTCCGCATGTTCCTTCGAGTCAACGAGGATTTCAAAGGGGAGTGCGGCAAGCGGTCCGTGCGGAATCACCACTACGGTTTTCTTTCCGGCAAGGAAATATTCTAGCGGTTTGATCAAGTAGAAGTAGAGACGATACGCGATCGAAGGGTCCCAGTTGCTTTGCGTATCAGCGTGGCGCAAGGGTCTCGTTAGAAGGTCGATATCCCTTTCCAAGTCCTTGCTGGAATATTCCACGGAATAGGTGTGGAACCGGTGCTTATCCAGGGCAAATATGTACGTTTCTGCTTCTGGTTACCATGAACTCCAAGATTGCTTCGTCGGGATCAATCACGTCCTTCTGGAGCTGGTGAACGGAGAGTGGCCTTGGATACCGCATCTCCGCATACGCGGGATATTCTTTGATTAGACGCTCTTTCAGGCTCGCGAATGCTCTTTCTTTGGCCCGACGCTCGTCGAGCAGCTTCTGGATTTGTGACTGCTCGGGCTTTCCGTTGGATAGTACCTCTGCGAAGCGCGCGTTGAGTTTTCGCAAACTAAGCCTCAGGCTTTTCTCTTTCACGAGCAAATCTTGGGGTAAGTCTGAAAAACGGTCCACATTGATGCGCGATAAGGTGTTCTCGAATTCCGCGGCCTTCAACTTTTCTACGATTCTCAGCGCCTGATTGTCATACGCGCCTTCTGGATCTTTTTTCGCGAGAATCATCAGTACGCGCAAGGTGGTCTCAAAAAGAGCTGTTTTGCCCCCAAAGATAAAGTTGTCCTCGTCGGACTCTTCGATTATGTCAGCCTCCATGGCTTCAAGAATGGTGATGGCCTTCTTGTATGCCTCAAGCGCTTCGCCGTAGCTCCGCTTGCCTTCAAGAGCCCTACCCATGATAAAGTACGCTTTCCACAGCATGCTGCGATCTTCGGATGCATGGGCTATCTCGAAAGCCTTTTTAAGGTCCCCGACAGCTTCTTCAAAATTCCCGAGAATGGAAGTTACCAGAGCGATCTGGAGCAGATTTTCATCAACCCCTCGTTGATCGCCGAGTTTCGTTCGCAATTCTTGAGCGCTGCTGTAGTGATCGAGTGCAATGCGCGGTCGTCCAAGAATTTGGTAGGAGGTTCCCATACGAGTCAGTACCGCGTGCTTCGGCGCGCTCATCCTTGGTTTCCCGCGCGAGGTTCAACGCTTTCGTCTGATATTTGAGTGCGCCTTCGACGTCCCCCAATTTGGTTAGGATGTCGCCCAAGCGGACCAATTCACGCTTTTGCATTTTGAGATTGTTCGCGTCAGAGTCAACCCTCAGAGCGTCTTCAATGAACTCCTTAGCTTTGGCGTATTCGTCCATTTGGCAATAAACATTGCCGATACGCGCATAAATGCGCCCAAGGGCAGCGTCGTTTCCGGGTACTTGAGCCATGGCCAGGGACTTGTAATAATACTCCAGCGCGCGCTCTAGGTCCCGGAAGCCCTCGTAAATTTCGCCGAGGTAGAACTCGAGGTCTCGGGATTGGGAAGGGGGGACGCCAAGTTCCGATCTTAGGTCCAGGGCTTCGTGGAGGCTGTGAAGGGCATTTTCATAATCTTCGGTCTTGACCTGGATCACTCCGATGCCGCCCAGCGCCCATAGTTCCCCCTTTCGATCGCCTTGCTCCTTCATGGCGGCCAACGTCTCTCGAAGCAGAGAAAGGGCCTTGCTGTACTGCCCGGAATCCTCAAGGACAGACGCCATTTTCAAATGAATGGAAGAAACTAATTTGGCGTCTTCAATTTGGCGGCCCATATCCAGCGCTTGCTTTAGCAGTGACAAGGCCTTGGGAGAGTTCCCTTTTGCCCGCTGAAGCATCGCGAGTTCTGCCAGAATCGCCACATCACCACGTGGGTTTCGGATCCGTTTGTTCGCCTTTTCAGCTTCTCCAAGGGTCTCTGTGGCATTCTGCAGATCGCCCCTGGCCAGGTACAGTCTTCCCATGCTCACCAGATCGGTAGCCGTACCGCGGCTGTCCTGGATTTCACGGTGCAATTTGAGCGCATTGGTTAATTTCTCCAGGGCCGCGCTTTGAGATCCCCGCGCGGCGTCCACATTTCCCAGATTCGTCAAGACATCTGCTTCGCCCCTTTTGTCGGACAAGTCCCGATATACCGTAAGAGCCTGTTCCAGGTCTTTCTGAGCCTCGGCCAGTCGATTGCGGTGCCTGAGAAGGTTCCCTATGTTGGCAAGAGTAGCCGCGTAACCTCTGCGGTCGCCTATCCCCTTACGCATTTCCTGAGCTCTTCGGAAGTTCCGCATAGCTTTTTCTTGATCACCCAAGCTCTTGAAGTGGACCCCAAGGGCTGTAAGATCGCTCCCCTCCCCAAAACGGTCCCCCATAGTTCGGTGTTCGGTCAGGGCCTGCCCTAGCAGGTTGAAGGCCTTCTCCCGCTCTCCTCTCAATTCGTAAATCAAGCCCATGAGATTGTCGCAGTCCGCGGCGCCTCTACGATCATTTGTCTGCGTGAAATCCTTGCGGGCTTGGGCCGCGTCCTGCAAAGCCTTTTGGTAGGTCTCTCTATCAAAACGGTACCTAGCCACCGCCAGGCCCAACAGGCTCTTAGAACGGCGGTTTATGCCGGCCTTGGCATCTTCCACTGCCTCTTTGAGAACCCTCGAAGCAGATTGCGCGTCTCCTGTACTTGTGTAGATTTCTGCCAGAAGCATCCTGGAGAGAACGCTCTGATTTCTGTCATTGATCTTCTTCGCCGCTGCAAGGGCCCGCTGGCCGTATTCCAAGGCTTTCTGGACAAAGCCTTGCCGATAATAGGCCTCACCTATCAAATTCATGGCAGCGGCTTCGCCGCCACCGGAAGATAATTGCCGAAATTGCTGCAGGGCTTTTCCTCCCAGTTCCAGGGCTGATTCAAATCGGGATCGGTCCAGTTCCAGCTTCCCTAGCAAGAGACGCACGCGCTCTGCCATAATGCGTTCCCCTGCTTCTTCGTAACGGTTGAGGGCATCCCTGAGATTCTTTACTGCTTGGATGAGCTTTCCCTGGTTATAGGCATCCATCCCTTTGACCACTAAAGGGAGCGCAGTGGCTGCCGCGTCGTTTTCTCCGTCCATCATGGATCGGCCTTCTTCCACAGCCTTTCGGGCGGCTGCAAAGTCTCCCTTGGTCTGATCCAGATAAGCTATCCTAAACAGGGTGTTTCCCAACTTCTTTGGACGTTTAAGGTTTCGGTAGATGCTTTCCGCTTTTTTGAAATTGGCACTGGCGGCCTTATAATCGGACCGTGAAACTTGGATCTCTCCGATAAAGACGCTTACTCTTGCAACGGATTCATTGTCCCCCGCTTTCGCGTACATATTAAGGAGTCGGGTGTATGTGCTGATAGCCTCGGGGTCATGGTGGAGTCTCAGGTAAGAGGCTGCCATGTCCTCAAGCAGCTTTGGCATTTCACCAGCTTCAGAATTGGGGATGATCTTGAGTGCCGATTCAAATGATTTCAAAGCCTGGGCATAGTCGGATTGGGCCATTAGTATTCGGCCGGCAAGAAGATAGTCGAGACTTCGGGCCTGAGCGTTTCTTGGTTGCAAGATTTATTTTAATGGCACGGTTAATATATCCTAGGGCCTTACGGTCGCGGCCGAGTTGGTGAGCCATGCGGGCTGCGCCCCCGAGGGCCGCAGCCATGAGTTTTTGATCCGAGACGGCAGAGGCCCTTTTTAAGGCAAGCTCGTAAATTTCCAGAGACTTTTCGTCCTCCGCTGTCTTTGCCAGTTTGCCTGCCTTTGTCAGCAGGCCGGCGATACCCTCGGCCTTACTCGATTCGGCCGGTTTTGAAGTATTTGTGGTATCAGGCTTCTTCGCCTCTCCCTTTTCTTGGCTCACACTACCGGGCTCTTTGCCCCCGGCGGATTCACTGGCATTCACCTTCTGTTTAGGCGGAGAGATCATTCCCGCCGGCGGGATGGGTTGCGAAGACTTCCCCTGAGTGGTCTGCTTTGCAGCCTTCGACGGCTGGTCGACCGAGTGATGGGGCGTATCCCTGGGCGTATCGAACTTGCTTTCGCGGGCCATCAGCGCTTCAATAGGAGTTTCTTTGAAAGCGGAGACCCCATTCGCCTGGGCAAACAGTAGAGACGATCCGGAAGCGTAGGAGGCGTACGAAACTGCGACGAGCATAATAGCAATCGCTCCGGAAATCAGAAGGCGAGTCTTGAATGGTTCGATCATCTTCCCTTCACTTTTGGATCTAAGAGCAGCCCGCTTCTCACGACGCGTCGGGCGATTTGGGATGGGTCCCAGGGCTTACGCGGTGACTATATACGAAAAGCCCGATTGCGGCCGAGATCATGAACAGGCAAAGAATCTGCCCCATAGTTAACCCGTCAACAATAAATCCAAGTTGAGGGTCAGGTTCACGGAAGAATTCCACGCAAAACCGGAAAACTCCATAGGCCAGAAGGAAGGTGGCCAAGACCTCGCCCGGGCGCTTGGTCCTCAGCCTGAGCCACCACAGAAGGCCAAAAAGAACGGGACCTTCAAGGCATGCCTCGTATAGCTGGGAAGGATGGCGAGGAAGGTTGCCGCCCCCGGGAAAAACGATCCCCCATGGCACAGTAGTAACTCTGCCGTAAAGCTCACCGTTGATAAAGTTTCCGATTCTGCCCAGCATCAAGCCGACTGGAGCCGCTAGGGCTCCGATATCCGCAAGTTCCATGAAAGGAACCTTACGGCGCCGTGTATAGATGAGACCGGAAATCACCATTCCTGTGAGCCCGCCGTGAAAGCTCATGCCGCCGTGCCATATAAAGAAAATTTCCCACGGCGCTGCTAAATAACTTTTCAGATTGTAAAAGAGCACATATCCAAGTCGAGCGCCGATCAATAGACCCACGATGAGGTAAAACAATAGGTCGTCCGCGGCTTCAACCGGTATCGGTCCTTTTTTCCGTTTCAATTCGTATTTAATGATGAAATAGGCGCATGCAAATCCCAGCAAATACATAAGCCCGTACCATCGTACTTCCAGCGGGCCTATATGTATAAGGACCGGATTAATAAAAGGATAAGCAAAGAAGTTCATGAGAAATCCCGCACCCTGATTTTGATCGGCCAATATGCGCAAGTGGTAAGCGTCATGGATCACACACCATTCGAGCAAGTCATGACTTGGCCTGGGGGCATTCCGCCTGATGGGCCTTTCCCTGGGCCATATGAATTGCATTGCTGATCTTTCGAAAAATTCCGCGGATGATCTTGGCGTCGCGCTCCTCCATGTCAGCGCTGTTAAGAATGCGCCGGATGTCACGCATCATTCGTAGCGGATTGGACCGATCCAAGAACCCGACTTGAAGAAGAACACTCTCGATATGTTCGTACATATTTTCGCGGACCTTTACCGACGCGGGGCGAAGTCTCATCGCCTGAAATCCGACAGGACTGCACGCAATTCTGAATATTTCAGACGCGGTGACGGCAGCGGCATGGGCCACGTTCATTGAAGCAAATTCTGCATTTGTGGGTACGATCATGTGATCGGTGCACAGCTTCAGTTCGTCGTTAGTGAGCCCTCTCGATTCACGGCCGAAAACACAGGCAACCGGCCCGGTCCGGGCGCATTCCATAAGACGCGGAATCACTTGATCCGGTGTCTGTGCCGTGATGCGCTTCCCTCCGAGTCGGCCCGAAGTGCCGACGGCCATAAGAGTATCTGCCAGGGCTTCGCGCAAATTAGCTGAGAACCGAGCCTCTTCCACAATGTCGTATGCTCCGGAAGCCATTGGATGAGCTTCCGTTTCCGGACCGCACGGAGTTGAAGAAACCAATGTGAGATTCCTCAATCCCATATTTTTCATAACACGGGCAACTGCACCGATATTACCGGCATGGGTGGTTCCGACTAGGACAATCTGCACGTTTCTTAAGGGATTCGCCCAATCGGGATGTACTCTGAATCCCCTCTGCACGCTTCTCGACGGCTTCATAACTAAAGCGGCGCCCCAGACTGCAATCCGGCCGGTCCCTGCTCGAAGGGAACGGCTCCTGACACACCCTGCGATCCGAGGACTTCGACCCGGCCCAATGAACTCGACGTTTTCACTTCTTTTTCCGAATCAGCCGTGAAGGTGTAATCTGAGACATACAGGGCCGGACTTTTCCCGGCCGCAATGAAACATATAACCGCATAAGAGCATTGTCAATAGATATCAAATTACAAGAAATATTTGCTAATGCTCATGATTATGCAATCCATTCAGTATTCTTCAATTCATCAGGAATGGTAGGCCGAGTCGGATGAGAAATCATTCCGATTGTACACGTCTGTAAGCTCCTGTAAAGTAACTGATTCCGCTGCAATCTCAGTACGAAGCCAGGAGAAAAAGCTGTCCAGTTTGTCCAGAAAATGTTCTACATCACCATTGGTCGGATGCTGCGGGCAGCCGCCAGGCATAAGTTCCGACGAGTGAAAAAAAATCGTCAGTACTCGACCGCCTCGTTTGCGGTGCATCAACACAGCAGCCTTCAGTCTTCGCAGCCCCATCCACATGGGCTGAGCCGGCAGCGCTGCAAGATCCAGAGGTATCCTGGAGATCCACTTCTCGGGGACCGCGGTGTTCTTTCCCAGCCGGTCCAGGAACAAGCTCAAGCGGGGTATCAAGGGGACAATGGTTACCGGAGCCTCCAATATGTGGGAGATGCCGGATCGTGCAGGATCTTCCGGGTCGGGGAAATACGGATCCGAGGGAGCATAGCGATGATCGGGTCCCCCGTAATATCTGTGGGTGGGAGCTATACTGCTGTCCACACGGACCCCGGTTCTTTGCAGTAAACCGAACATCTTGGGTCCCATGTTGAAGCGTCCCATGCGGAAAGATGCCGGATTGATACCCATTGGCTTGAAAGCTGCCAGGAGATTCTCCAACTTGGCCTCGAGGAGCCGTTCGGGCATCAATTCTGAGGGGACAGGATCCGGGAATTGCAGTGACATCAGTGGAGGAGTATTCCAATGATGCAGATGAGCTCCGATTTCAGCCGACCACTTTTCTTTGAGTTGGAGCAGCAAATCTTGGTGAAATTGATGACGGATAATCTGATAGGTAACCAGCAAAGTGGGCCGTATGCCCCATTGACGGAAAGTGGAGTCCAGCCTGCTAAGCGCCGGCACGTTGCGTACCGGCGCATCCCCGGATGGGTATTCGCCTTGAAACAGGCCTTCTTCTTCAACATCAATCGTGACTGCGAGCTTCATGAGAAATTTTTCGAACCTGTGCCATTCATCCTAAAATTTGCAATGATATCATTTACCCAACGAGTTGGGAAGAATCGAATCATCAGGCGCGGCCAAATGCCTTGGCTTTACGTGCCGAGGTCATCGCTCAAAGTTGCCGGGAGAGGGATCTTGACGCGCGCCCGCAGGCATAGGTACTAAACTGGGGGTACATGACCCATATCAAGCTTGCGAAAATTTTCCGATAAGGGGTGCGTATTGGGCCTTCCTAGAACGGCGTACATACTCTTGTGGTTTCCTAAGCCTTCTGAAACTTTCATCTTCAGAGAAGTTTTAAATCTTTGGAAAATGGGACTGCCTCTTAAGGTTTACACACTTTACGGTGAATTGAAGAAACAGCTTTCTCCGGAAATGTGGAGCGTATCCCAGAAAGTGGAACGGCTGGGTATTCCTTACCTGAAGCGGGCTCCCGGCGATTTGTTCTATTGGTGGAAACGTAAGCCCCAAACCGTGAACCGGCTCTTGCGAACTGTTCCGGTGAGGAAATGGAGATCTTTAGAGGTAGGCGGCGAAAATATATGGGCTTTTTTTTGCGGGTTCACTCTTGCTCGACGCTTTGAGGAAGAAGGCATCGAGCACATTCATGCTCCTTGGGCCAACGGCCCTGCGACCGCTGCGTGGGTGGCGTCCAGACTTACGAATATCCCTTTCAGTTTTACCGGCAGAGCGGTAGATATATATCCGCCTGACGGGGCCCTCAAGGAAAAGATTCGGGACAGCCTTTTCGTGACCACGGAAAACATGATCAATGTCGGATACTTGCAGAGTTTCACTAATGGCGACAGCAACAAGATTTACGGCATATATAACGGACTTCCACTGGAACGCCACGAAGATGCACCAGTACCCATGAAACCGCCGTACCGTCTCTTGGCTCTGGGACGATTTAGTAGGATCAAAGCCTTTGACGTGCTCCTATATTCCTGCAAAATACTAAAGGATAGCGGGCTGAGCTTTCATCTCACCCTGGCCGGAGATGGTCCTCGCAGGATACTCTTTAAGCATCTCGTAAAGAAATTGGGACTCGTGGATCTGGTGTCTTTCCCCGGATTCGTCCCCTACAATCGAGTGTCCGAGTTGTTCTGTTCGACCGATGTCTTTGTTATGTCCAGCGCTGTGCATTCGACCGGTGAACGGGATGGCCTGCCTACAGTCATTTTGGAAGCCTTGATGCATCGCGTGCCCGTGGTATCAACCGATGTTTGCGGTATTCCCGAGGTAATTCAAAATGGTATTACAGGTTTTCTGGTGCCGCAGAAAAACGCTACCGCGCTTGCCAATGCTATAACTAAGATGGTCGGCAACAGAGAAGCGGCCCTGGAAATGGCCGAGAGAGGTCGATCTCTGGTTGTCAGGGAATTCGACCCGGAACGGAACCACGGCAAAATGCTGGATCTTTACCGTAACCTTGCACAGCTTCCTCGCAGGACAAGTTAGTTTCAGCCCGGCGCGGTGCAAAATGGCGCCCGCATTGTCAAAGCATTTTGGCGCAGTACAATGCACCGACGTGCGTGCCGTGAAAGTCGGGCCGACACTCAGATCGTCCCTCACTTATCTGCGGCTATGTCATCTCCATGAAAACGCATCGGTGTGATACGATCAAACCGGACTGCTTAGAATTTGGATAACGTATGGAACGAAAACTCAGACCTCCTTTCCGCACGGTGCTATTGCTTCAGGATCTGGAATTCGGAGGCACTCAGCGCTATGCGGTCCAATTGCTCAAGAACCTGGATCGCAACTTATTTGCTCCCGAATTGTGGGTCTTGAGAGGGGGAAAGGACATGCTCCCAATGGCGGAGGAAGCGAACGCGAAGGTCGTTTTCCTTTCGCTATCCCGGTGGGTGGGACCGCATGCTCTCGCACACCTTTTCTGGCGGCTCATGCGTAACAGACCGGACATTCTTTACACTCTCACGGGGGTTCCCAGTATATGGGGGCGACCTTTGGGAAGGATCGCACAAGTACCCGTCATTATTGCCAGTTGGCGGAGCCTTGTGGAAAAGCAGTTGGAGTCGATATTGTGGCCTTTAAGCACTCGAATCGTATGCAATGCCGATGCGCTGAAGGGGATCGTTGTGCGGTTGCACTCCGTGGACCCTAGTCGAATTGTGGTGGTGCCAAATGCTGTTCCGGCGGATTTCTTCACCCCGGATAATGGCCCCAAAACCGAAGAGCCTACCGTGTTGTATGTGGGCAGACTCGAACCGGAAAAAGACCTTCTGACCTTGCTTGAGGGGTTCAGGCTGGCCAGGCAACGAATTCCAAACGCTCGACTGAATATTGTCGGAAACGGGAAACTGAAGTCGCAGATCGAACGCTTTATCCGTCGCGCCTCACTTGACACCTCGGTGCGCTTGTTGCCCGGACGCCCGGACATAAGGCCCTTTTTGAGACAGGCCTGGGTGTTCGCTATGACGTCAATTCGAGAAGCATCACCCAATGTAATGCTGGAAGCGATGGCAACTGAGCTCCCGGTCGTGGGAACACGAGTAGGGGGCATTCCCGAACTGATTCAGGATGAAGAGACGGGCTTAGTCGTCGAGCCGCAGAATACAGCGGAACTTGCGGATGCACTGACGCGCCTTCTCAATGATGAACAGTTGAGGCAGTCCATGGGTAGAAAGGGCAGAGAGCGAGTTCTCGCCTTTCATACAATGGGAAGAATGATTGGCGAAACTCAGCAAGTTTTCATGGAAGCGGTGAAAGAAGTAGCCCAAAACGGCAGGCGTTAACCAAAAGGATAGCAGTTCCACGATTGAGGATTCTGTCTCCGCAGCCGCTTCGAAGAGAGCAACGGCGGCAAATTATAAGAGTTTTTGCATGCATGCTCTTTTTGTAAAATGGTCCGGCCGGCTCGCCCTTCAATAAGAATTCATATTTCTCGCAATCATCTATAATTTAAGGATTTCGAATGCACGGGAATTTCAGCCGCACCATTCACCTACTTTATGTGTTGCTCGCGGCCTCAGCCGTGTATGCCTGCGCTCACTGGCCCGCGCTGACAAACCCCTATGTCGTTGACGATGATGTGCGCCAGCAAATCTTCTGGATGCAGCAATGGCGTGACCCTGAGCTTTACCGCAACGATCTGTTGACGGAATACGCGAAAAGCTACGTTCCGTGGGGTGTCCAGGCGATTTATAGAGCAGCCGCCCCTTTCATGAATCCTGTCCAGTTTACGAAGGTCCTCACCGGTCTTTTGTTCGTTATTACTGCGGGATTACTATATGGGATAGGTCTTCAGTTTCACGACGATCTGACAGCGGTATTCATCGGCTGCACCTTTTGCATCATGGGACATTTTATGAGCAAAATTTCCGGAGGTCTGTCCCAGAGCTTCGCTTTTCCCCTGCTGGCTGCATTCCTTTTTTTCCTGGGCCGAAACAACCTGATCGGAGTGGGGATACTGGTACTCCTCCAGTCGATTCTTAACCCTTATATCTTCCTTCTTTGTTTCGTCACGTACGGGGTATTTCTTGTTTACAACATTGGAAAGATCGTTCTGCATTGGCTCCGGAGCAAAGGGTACTTCATTTCCTCTCCCCAGTGGGCCGTGGCTTCGAGTCGGAAAGAGACGCCGGGTGACCCGGGGCCCGGGTTCTTCTCAAACCTTACGTGCGAACTTCGAACGTCATACATTCCGCTTCTATCCGTGGTCTTGGGCGGCCTTCTGGTGATGACGGGTTGTATACTGATCTTATTGAAATATACCGTTTACGCCCCGCAAGAATTTGGGCCGCTTGTCACATGGGCAGATATGGTCGGCAAGCTCGAATATTCGGCAGCGGGGCGCTACGAGCTTGTGCCGATTCCCTCACTGTTCCATGAGTTGATTCGTCCGTGGATTTTCAATTTGCCATTTTTAACCTGGGGACCGCTTGTAGCATGGATTTTGGCAATTCCGGGAATCGCTCTTATCATTTTTGGCCTGGTTCGGGGCAAGTGGGTTATTGATCTCGCGGGTTTCAGGGTCTTCGGTTATCTCTTTGTCGCCTCCTTGATTTGTTATGTGGCAGCTTGCGCTCTCATCTTTAAGTTGTTTGTGCCGCGACGGTATGTGGAGTTTTCTCTCAATATATTCTATTGCGTGGCCATAGGCGCGTGCATAAGGGCAGCGCTGGGAGCGCTTGTGCCTGATCGATTAACGTTCCCCCTCGCAAGTACGCTCTTGATCGTCTTGGCGGCTTTTTCGCTCTATCGCACAGGGATATACGACTACTCCAGGGACGCTGCCTTGTACAAGTTCGTGCGATCAACGCCTAAATCGAGTCTCATGGCAGGTAATCCCTCGTTGATGGATAATGTGCTCACTTTTGGTCGACGGAAAGCTTTCGTCACGTACAAGCTGTCACACACGTGGTACAAAACCTACTGGAAAATAGTAAAGAAGAGGACTTTCGATCTCTTCCAGGCATATTATGCTCAGGATCCGGAAGTGGTTCGCCAATTCTGCCGGAATAACGGGATTGATTACCTGATTGTCAGGGACGCGGATTTTAAACCGGACTATCTGAGAAAAGGTCAAATCGATTTTGAACCGTTTGATAGCTACATTCGGCGCCTCGTCAAATTCCGGTCGCATTTTGCAGTCCTGGACGGGAGAACTTTTCCTCCCGTCTATGATAAGGATGGCATCCGGGTAATTAAGATGCGCTGAATGCCAAACTACTATTTTTTGAGCCCCCGTTTTATTTTCCAGTTCTGATACGAACTGAACAGCGACGGCCCCAAAAGAATGAACGCAAATATGAGGATCCCGGCCAAAACCACAAAAATGATAAGCGCATCAGCATGTTCCATGTTACATTAATATCCCTTCTGCCGACCGGCCCGCATTACAATGTATCGGCACAATACTACTAACCAACGGGATAGACGAGACTCATGAGTAACATAAACCGAATCCAAGTTCCAATTCCTTATCCTGTCAAATGCGTAAACTGCTATTACATCCCGGGTGCTCTCCCGACTTTGATCGATACCGGCGTAAGCACAGACGAAGGCCTGGAGACGATCCGGTCCGCAATAAGAGCTCTAGGCGGAAGACTCCGCGACGTTCGCAGGGTAATCGTGACTCACAGCCACATGGATCATGTCGGGCTCGCCGGAAGAATTGCTCAAATCAGCGGGGCAGAGGTATTCCTACATCAATGGGACACTCTTCAATGGGCTGACGGCCATGAGGGTCAATTCAGCAGCAAGCAGGAAGATTTTCGGTCATTTTTTGTGGAAGCTGGGATTCCTCACGAGCTCATTGATGAATTGATCGAATTGATCCTCTCACGTTATCGGAGGCGGTGCAGCCCGATTGCCGCCGAGACGATGATGCCAAACGGCATGGTTTTCGAGTTTGACGACTTCGAGCTTGAGGTTATCCACACGCCCGGCCACAGCCCCGGTTCGGTATGTCTTTTCAACGGGGCTGACGGTTCCCTGTTTTCCGGCGACACTCTTTTGCCGGAGATAATCTCCAATCCCACGATAGAAAAGAGCGGGGCCGGCAATCATAAGAGCCTGGTCAGCCATCAATCGACGCTTCAACTGATAGAGGGTCTCGCCGTCAAGACTGTATTTCCCGGGCATGGGACGCCTTTCGAGAATCTCAAGGCTCGCATCGAGAGAATACGGGGCCACCACCGCAGGCGCAGCAATCAGTTGTTGCAAATTCTTGAGCAGAACGAGGCTTACCCGGAGAATTACACCGAAATGACTCAGTTTATGGCGGCAACGAAACTTCTTGGCTCCCTATCCGGACTAGACATCTTCTTTGGGGTTTCTTCCGTCAGAGGATACCTCGATGCCCTGGAAGAGCAGGGGCTTGTCACGCGGTTCAAAGAAGGCTCCGAGCATGTCTACCGGCCGGCCGGTAGAGGACGGCTCATGGATAGCAAGTGTTAGACCTGCTGACACAAGCGTTTCGTCTTCCGAGGATGGACGGGCAAGTTGAAGCTCTCTCGGAAATGGATTTGCAACTGAAAATCGTGACATCGTTCTTGCCTTCCCGGCAGCCCGCGTTCCGCGCGGGACCGGGCCGGCATCGAACGTCCCGCCTAGCCTCCCGCATTTTGAGCCCCATTGGGAAGAACGTAGAATGGTGCTTCAGAAAATGTCCCAAAACCTTTGAACTGGACGAGATCGTGCAACGAAATCCCCTCACCCCTTCCCTGTCCCAAATGGCGAGGGGACTATAAGAGCCGCTTTAGTTCAGCTCCCTCTCCCTCCGGGAGAGGGTTGGGGTGAGGGCAATGAAATGCGCACCAAGCTTAGTAGTGCCACGATTCTGGGCATCAAATTAGTTTTGAGACAGTTTCTTCAGTCCCGGCTATCGTTTTGTCTAAACCCAATGTCCTGTCCCGCAAATAACTTGCATAACCGGTCCCCTGATCCTTTGCACAAGTGTCCGACTAAGCTCAGACGGTCGGGGTTGTCATTGCGAGCGCAGAGAAGCAGTCCTACAGGGTTGCAGAATTAGTCCCGGAGATTGCTTCGTCACTTCGCTCCTCGCAATGACATTGACTCCAGTATTGGCTAACAGCAGGACACCACACTAACTTTCGTTTTTGAACTCCCACCTTTCGTCCGGAGCGGTCCCCAGACTGACAATAGAGTGGCCGACCAGCCTCTATCCCATTAGCCGTTGATTCCAAGAGGCCAGGAAAAATCCCTTGACACGTTTCGGTAATACCTTGTAATATACGGCCGTGGGTAATACATAATAATACCTGAAGCTAAAGAACGATGAACGCAATTGGAATAAGTTCGCGGCCCGCATGGGTCAAACGGCTGCGATTTCGTTCGGTGAAGTCGCACCCTGCTTTGATGTTTTCGAGTTGGTTTGTGCGTGCGACTGGAGTCCGGCTTTGTGCCAGTACCTGTCAATGCTGTCGTGAATATTCGGTGTAATTAAAGGAGGATGGGTTATGGGAAGGTTTTGCCTCTGGGCATTGGCCATCGGTTTGTGCCTATGCTTTGCGCTTGACAGAGGAGACAAGAGAAAAGCAGAATTGGGATAACCCAGGGTATTTATTTCAAAAATGTAACATATGGCGCGATGCGGGCTTAGGTTTTCTGCGTAAGGTTTTGCAGAACGTGGATGTTCCGGATCTTCTTCAGAGGATGATGCTGGACGAGGAACGGATCTCAGTTTGCATTTTATATGGGGTTTGAGCTAGCGGGCCTCCGTGTTTTGATCGCGCTGTGACGTTGCCTCAGGCGGATGGGTTGAGAGTTCTGGCTTGGGGTTACTTTATTGATATTTCAATGCAATTGCATGAATGAGGAGGAACAGGGTACATGAAGAAACTAGCCTTGGCGCTTCTTTGCCTAGCGTGTGTCCCCATCTCGGTGATTCCCGCCCTGGGGTGGGAATTTCAAATGACCGGATCCATGAGCTGGAACTTTGGGTTTTACAATCAACAGGGGGGTAAGGGCTTTTTCGGCCCATGTAACATTGACGTAGATGACAACGGACAGGCCTCCAACCTCAACTTCTGGTGGAACGGGCCGAACTTTTCCCAAAATCTGGTCACCGGTGAGACCGCCGGCTTGTCCTATCTTTCCATTGTCTTGGATCCGACCATAACGATCAACCCCGCGATCAAACTCAATAGCGAAATCCATTTGGGCCAGTGGGAGAACCCACAGGCCAGCTACTATTTTACCCAGGACTCTCCCGGCACCGCGAATGCCATGAGTGAAGCCCAGTTCACCCAATTCTGGGCCACAGCACAATTGCCCTGGGGGACGTTTGGTGTCGGAAAGAGACCGTGGAAATTCGGCACGGGGCTACAGTATGATGGGTCCGACGCGCTCACGAGCGAATCTCTTCTTCTGAACAGCGGATACGGACCTTTCGACATCGGCTTGGGCGTATATGTGCACCTGCCAGTGAGACCAGGTCATACCATCACCTTAGACCCCTATGACCTGGCCATTTTCGGAGTGCAACCTTACTTCAATTTCACGGACAATAGCGGAGCGTTAATATATGATACGCTGGCTTATACGATGTACAACAGTGGCCCCGTCCAGATGGGAATCCTCGGGGCGTTCGGGAGCTATCACATCGGACCGGAAGGAGTTCTGCGCACGTTGATAGCCGGCGCCCTGCCGCCAGCTACTGCGGATAGGGCCTTGGATTCGAGTTTCTTCCACGGTACCGGGTTCATGAAGTATAACAACGGCAGATTCTTCTTCAACGCAGAGGCTGCCTGGTTGTACTGGACAGACCGTGTGACGGGTCCGGGGGTGTTCGCCTCTCCTCTCACCGACGACGCAATCAGCGCCTTTGTTACTGCCTCGAACTATGCGTCTCCGTTGTTCTCCCCCCCAACTTTCCTTCCGAGTGCCCGGTACACCGAGCAGTGGCGATACATGGCGGAGGCCGGGGTTTATTGCGGTCCGTCCAAACTCAGTTTTCTATACGCCTGGAGCCCCGGGCCGGATCGGAGGAATGGTCAGCTTATCGACAGACAGTCGGCCGCGTTCGTATGGCATCCCACTTTTGATACGTTTCTAGGAAATTATGACGTGTTCCGGCCGTACAGCTATATTTTTATGTACAGCTACGGCTGCGGCTTCGACGCTTTCAGCCTTTCTGCGGACGGATACTTGAGAGACGCACAGGTGCTTGCTACTAGACTCGACTACGCGGTCGCGTCTAACCTGAACGTGTACGGGGCCTTCATGTACGCCAACCGCACCTCAAACGGATACGGCTGGGGCTGCATAAGCCCACTCGTTCATACCACTGCCGGAATTGGCTCCTTCGACAATGTCGACGGCAATGTGCACTACAATCTCAATGGCAACACGGGCAATACGAAGCCTCTTGCTACACCTCCCAATATTCCCGATACGGCTCTGGGCTACGAGGTGGACGGCGGTGTGGACTGGCAGCTCCTGTCGAGCTTTACCACCAGTGTGCTGGTGGGATATTGGCAGCCGGGCAAATGGCTCAACTTTGCGTGCATCGATAGATCCGTACCGGGTTGGAGGACTGCTCCAAATGCCGAAAACAATTGGGGAACTCGTCCGGACAAGGCCATCAATCCCATTGTAGCGGGACAGGTCACGATGACATTCTCTTTCTAAGAGTCTCGCAACCACCTGACTCACCTACTCCGTTGTGGGGGATCATTTCTGTTGAGAGGGGTTTAGCAAATGAAAAGGATTCTATTGGCATTGCTTGTCACGGGTCTTGTCGCAACCATCGGGTATGGAATAAGCCCCTTTGGGGCCGCCGAAGGTGCTGGTCCTGGGATATGCTCTGCCGCGACGAGTACGGCGCCCCATGGCCGACATTTCAGCGGCCTGTCAAAAGCCGAAGGATGGCCGGGCGGAATCACCAGTCACCTTTTCCAGGTGCTCCACGAGTCTCATACTTACATCGCCGCGGGTGATGACGAAGGAAAGGCCGGGGACGAAGACAAGTAGGAAGAGGAGGAGCCGGCAGGTATAGACCGCATCTGGGGTGTGGTGCAATACGGCTAGGGGACCGTATGGTAGCCTATTGGAAATCATCCTGAATATAGGCAAGAAGCCATTTTGCGGAGGCAATTATCTTGTTGATGATATCGGTGGGTCTTGCCACGTCTGTTAAGTTTGGTCTTTTGGACGGCATTCTTCGTCAACGGGGTGGGCCCAAGCGTCTTGACACAGCGGTGTTACGAAGTAATAATGGCCACGGCTTGAAGACCACCCATGTCTTGAGGGAACTGCCCATGAGCAAAGAAAAATTGGACATCATCACATTCAAGGTCCCTGAGTCCCTGAGAGAGGCTATGAAAGGGATTCCCAACAGATCGGAATTCATACGCGCGGCTGTGGTCGCGGCTCTAGATAGTGTATGTCCTCTGTGCAAGGGCACAGGGGTCATGATGCCTAACCAGCGGCCGCACTGGAATAAGTTCGTCAACGATCATCACTTCGAGGAATGTGAAACCTGCAGCGCAGTTCACGTTGTGTGCGACCACAGCCCTGATGAACCTGTGCACGTTCATGAAACCGGTTAATACAGCCCCAATTCCGGGGACATATAAGATTATGGAGGTAACGTTCGATGCGAAAATGTTTGGCCACGGTGATTTTCACATTACTAGTTGCCCTGTGCGTTGGTTTGCCTGCCAGTGCCCGGGTTAAACATCCCGGCAAGGTGAAAGTATTCGTGAGCATATTACCAGCCGCCTATTTTGTGGAACGTGTAGGGGGGCCTAATGTGGAAGTGAGTGTGTTGGTAGGTCCGGGGCAAGAACCGCATACATTCGAGCCTACGCCCAAACTGGTAGCCAAGCTGGCCGACGCACAAGTCCTTTTTGGAATGGGTTTTCCCTTCGAGGAAACAGTGACCAAGAAGGCAGGATCAACGTTCAAGAAGCTGGAACTGGTGAATCTCCAGCAAGGAATAAAACTGAGGTCCATGACCAAGGAAGAGGCTGCGGCCGAGGAGGCGGAACACGAGCACGAACACGGCCATGCAGAGGCGGAAGAGCATGAACACGGACAGGGTGAGATGGACCCTCACACATGGCTTAATCCTAAGCTTGCGAAGATTCAGGCTGGAACGATAGCGGACACGTTGATGCGAATCGACCCCAGCCATAAGGCTCAGTACGAAAAGAATCTGAAGAAATTCCAGACCGATCTGGACGCGGTGGACGCCCGGTTGAGAAAGGCCCTCGCTCCAGTGAAAGGCAAGAGCTTCTTCGTATTTCATCCCGCTTTCGGTTATTTCGGAGACGAGTACGGCCTGAAACAGGTTCCTGTGGAAGTAGAAGGGAAAGAGCCAACGGGGAAACAGGTTGCGCGATTGATAGATTTGGCCAAAAAGGATGGGATCAAGGTTGTTTTCGTAGAGCCGCAGTTCTCAAAAAAAAGTGCCACTGTCTTGGCGAAGAGTATTGGCGGGGCAGTGGTCCCACTTGACCCTCTGGCTGCGGACTATCTTAAGAATCTCAAGGAAATAGCAGCCAAGCTGGATTCGGCCCTCCGTGCCCAGAAGAAATAGACGGTTAGGCCGGGCGTACACCATGAGCGAGTTAGGCATTCAATCGTCTGGGGCAATGTCATTGCTAGCAGCAACGCGAGCATGCAATCCGACCCTTGAGAGTTCTCGACCAA
Source organism: uncultured delta proteobacterium (assembly GCA_963789265.1). GTDB lineage: Bacteria > Desulfobacterota > Desulfomonilia > Desulfomonilales > Desulfomonilaceae > CAWBBA01. Next base: position 348,136 of record CAWBKB010000005.1, read on the forward strand.
ATAGATTGTCTCGTCCCGCGGGACGCGGAACCGGCAATGAAACCGGTGTGACCACGTCCTTGCCCTTATGACTGAATAGGAACATGAACGAAAAGGATTCCCTTGCAATTTCTATAGAGGGTTTGTGGTTTTCCTATGACGGCCATCCCGTGCTGGAAGACGTGAATCTTGCCATTACAATAAGTGATTTTGTCTCCGTCGTGGGTCCTAACGGCGGAGGCAAAACGACCTTGTTGAAGCTCATCCTAGGCTTGCTACGACCTTCGCGTGGTGAGATCCGCATATTTGGATTGACGCCGGAGAAGGCAAGGCCGCGTATAGGATACATGCCCCAGCATTCCCAATTGGATCCGCAGTTTCCGGCGACAGTTACGGACGTAGCTCTGATGGGACGCCTCGGTCACGGGAGTCCGTTTGGACGCTATTCGCGGAAAGACAAAGAGATCGTGGCTGCGGCTTTGGACCAGGTGGGGTTGTACGATCTGCGTAAGAAGGCCTTTTCATCAATTTCCGGTGGCCAGCGTCAAAGACTGTTCGTAGCTAGGGCTTTGGCTTGCGAACCCGAGATGCTGCTCCTGGACGAACCCACTGCCAATCTGGACATGGTAATGGAAGGGGATCTGTACGAGTTGCTCCAGACCCTGAACCTGCGGCTCACCGTGGTAATGGTTTCCCATGACCTCGGATTTGTCTCGGAAGTCGTAAAAAGCGTGGTCTGCGTCAAACGTAAGGTAATGATGCACCCGACCAGTGAAATTACCGGCGAAATAATCAATGAGATTTATGGCTCACCTATGCGAATCGTGAGGCATAACGGACAGGAGAAGTGCGATTGCTGCAATTTTTGACAGATGTGCAACACTACTCCTTTCTCCAAAATGCGCTTTTGACCGGGCTTCTTTCCAGTGTGGCCTGTGGAATTATCGGGACATATATCGTTGTTCGGCGAATTTCGTATATTGCCGATGGTATTGCCCATACCGTACTCGGAGGAATGGGAGCTGCTCTGTACCTTCACCGCGTCTACCATTTGCATGCATTGGTACCCATCCACGGCGCTCTGGTCGCAGCCGTAATCGCTGCCGTCATCATTGGTCTGGTCAGCCTTTGGGCCAAACAGAGGGAAGACACCGTAATCAGTGCTCTCTGGGCGGTGGGAATGGCAGTCGGGATAGTCTTCATTTCCCGAACGCCCGGCTATAGCGAAGATCTGATGGGATACTTATTTGGCAACATTCTCATGGTGTCCAGTACTGACCTATGGATGCTTGCCGGACTGGACGTCATAATAGTGGCCGTCGGGCTCCTATTCTATAACCAGTTCCTGGCAGTCTGCTTTGATCAGGAGTTCGCACGCCTGCGCGGTCTCAAGGTTGAGCTTTTCTATCTGCTATTACTTGGGCTGGCCGCCTTGACCGTGGTAGTCCTTGCCACAGTGGTCGGTATTGTAATGGTAATAGCCTTGTTGACCCTGCCCATAGGCATTGCAGCGCTATTGTCCAACACCATGTGGCGCATGATGGCCATCTCAGCGATTTTGTGCGCAATCTTCACCACATCCGGACTGGTGGCCAGCTATGGGCCTGACTATCCGGCGGGCGCCACCACCATCATCATTGCCGGCGCAGCCTACCTGGGAGCTGCAACGATTAGATGGGCTCTGAGCCGAGGCAGGGTCTAGAATATGGCTGAGTTCAAGTGGCCGTTTAATCGAGGCACAGTTACGCGTGGGGATTATTGTTTGTTGCAGCCTGCCTCAGAAAACGAGTCTGGGCATTCATCACGTCGTTGAATCGGTTTTTGAGTGGAGCCGGAACGGCTTGGGGATATTTGAACATCTTTATTTTCGTCGGATCGATCCGCTTCCCGTTAGCTATAATTTCAAAAAAAAGATGGTGCCCGGTAGATCGACCGGTAGATCCTACAAGGCCAATTGTTTGACGTTGTTTGACACTTTGGCCCTTCTTCACCAGTATAGAACTGAGATGGCTGTACCGGCTTTCGTAGCCATTTTTATGGCGTATGCACACGTAGAGGCCGTATGCTTTCCCACGGCCTTGAAAAGTGACAGTTCCGTCAGCGACAGCGTATACCGGTGTCCCGGTGGGAGCGCCATAATCCACACCGGTATGAAATTTCCACACCTGAAGTATGGGATGGATACGCCAGCCGTAACCTGAGGTGATACGAAGCGTGTTCAGAGGTGCTCTTAGGTAGTCCTTCTTGAGTTCAACTCCGTTTTCATTGTAATACTCACCGTTGAAGAGACACGCGGTCTTCCTGCCGGTTTGCTTGCCTTCGTAAATTGCCATAAGGATTCTTCCATACCCGGCAGGCCTATCGTCAGCGTAACGTCTCTCAAAGACAATCTTGCATTTGTCTCCGCTTCTTATATCTGATTGAAAATCAATATCCCATCGGAAAACATGGGTGAGCTTGAGAGCCAATTCTCTTCCCTCGTGGGCAGCCGTTATGGAGCGGACAAAATCGTGTTGGACTTTGAAACAAAGCATTTCCTTCTTGTAGTCCAGGACCACATCTTCCTTCCACGATTTGATGACGTTGTTCTCTTTTTTACAATGAAAAACACGTGCCGGATCCAGCTCGATTGTAGCTTGCTGGAAGTCGCCCTTCCGATCAACGCGTATAACAAACCTCTTCCCGGGGGGAATCTCGTCCGTCGGCAGAAAACGCTTTCCAAGGTCAGCTTGGATTACTGAGGCCAAGCTCTTGGCGACTTGTCGGACTTCCTTGGTGTCGCAGAAGCTGAGCGAAAACAGGGAAAGCAGAGTATCCCCGTTACTAGTCATGTCCGAGATTTCAACTGGATTCCCATTTGGAAGAATATTACACGCTGACGGACCGCGATCAGTACGAGACGAATCAGCCTCAACTTCGGCAGAATTGGACTGGGGGATATAAGAGCAGGCCGGGGAATTATCTTTGTACCCAAGAAGGAAATCGGCAAATCCGGCAACCAGAAAAATCGCGGCGATAATGACTGAAACAGTCAGTATCTTCGCGTAGGAGATGCGCTTTGCAGGTCTTCTCAACCCTGGATAGTACTTCATCGGAGGGCAGCCCAAAGGTACTTTAAACAGTTGGAAATAAGAAAATAGAGTCCACGGGTAATTCGCTTACCCGACTTCGCTATTTACTTATCATGGTCCATCCATAAACGCAATCCAAAAAGACCTTCGGCCGTAATCCCTCAGTTACCAGCGGGAAAGTGTCATTAAACCTGTGGGGCAGTCCCGCGAGGCGCGGGACAGCCTGCCGTCAGCCAAGTTAAGAAAAAGACAGGCTGGAAAGCCTGCCCCACGTACGTGAATGCTTACCTTCGGCCATAGCCTAATTCATCGAATAATTGGATCGGAAAGCCGGCGCCCCTTTGTTCATCCGATGCATAGATTTTAAGGGTCGAGCCCAGCTTTTCTTCCGCGTTCATTCCCCGCGCGGAGTCCTAAGAGACCCGGGACACACTGGACCGGGGATCGGAGTCTGGAGTGACCTCGACAAATATGGGGCGAATCGGGCAAGAATTTTGGCAATTTTTATCCGTTGGGAGCCAAAGCGTGCCTCCTCATCTTCCTCTCTCATTTCCTTTTGCGATTATGTGCACAATTCCACCAAATCGATATCCGGTTCAAAGTCGATCACGCATTGGGATGAAGTCGAGAATTCATGCGCCCGGTTGGTTCAGAGCCACTCGCCGTTCCTTCCAGAAAAACCATGTTCAAACAGAACAATAATTTCTTTCTAATCTCATTTTAACCTGTATCGACAAAAATTTAGTCACTGGAATTAACAGAGATCGTGATTAAGGACCACTGTTTCTAGAAAGGGAAGACTCATGTGTAAACGGTTGGCGTTCATCGCATGCATGCTGATTATTGCGGGCCAACTTGGGGATCACTGTTTCGCTCAAGACAAAAACGGCCTGAAAATATTGGGATCAAAATATGTGGCCTTTACGTTGATGGATTTGGCGAAGGCCTACATGGATCACCAGCCCAATGTCTCGATCAAGGTTGAAAGTGCCGACTCCTGGGAAGGATTCCATTCGTTCATGAAACAGAACTCCGATGCTCTCGCGGTCTTCGGACAGTTGGATCAAGATCGGATGGATGAAGCAAAAGGGAAAGGCGTAGCCCTGACGGAAAGGATCATTGGTTGGGGTGCCGTAGCCATAATTACGCACCCGAAGAATCCCGTTAATAAGCTTACGATTGATCAGCTCAAGAAGATCTTCACGGAAGACTATAAGAATTGGAAGCAAGTGGGCGGCCCCGATCTGCCTATCGTAGTAATCAGCAGAGATGAAGCGACTTCAGGAACTGAACAGCTTTTTAGTGACCTCGTGCTCGATGGAATGCCGGTGGGACAGCAAACTAAACGCCTCATGTCCTACGACATAGTGCGCGCGGTCTTGAAGCAGCCCGGCTCAATTGCTGATGCCCGTTATACAGAGGCGATTCGGGGCAGGATTAGAGGAATGGTGAAGATCCTTTCACTGTGCAAAGATGAAAACAGTCCGGCGGTGATGCCGACAGCGGAAACATTGCAAAACCGCACCTATCCTCTATCTGCTCCGATGTCTGTTTATTACGATTCGAAACACTATTCCGGGGTCCTGCAAGCATTCACGGAATTCTGTTCAAGGCGAGGATTGGGCAAACGGTTCGCAGAATCTTTGCCCAAATAGCGCAAGCTCTTTCGTACCAGCTCTTGAAATAGGCCCTTTCTTTGAGGTGGACCCCTCTGTGGGGAGCTCTGGAAGCCGTGATATCATTAGATAGGTGACGTTCACTCCGGCGGGGTGGGGTCACCCATTAGAGGGCCAAGGCGGGGCAGCCGCAACAACTCCGAGTGCAACATACCAGGGAAGAGGTCAGGGTGTCCGTGCTACGATTTTGACCAGTTGTCCGGTTGTCAGACAGCCTATTAAACGCGCCTACTCGTAATACCCGGCCCCAATATACAAATTTTCGCCCGGAACCCTCATAATGTAGGCTCGTTTGCGCGAAGGCTTTTTCTCGCCCGGCCTGGGCCACCAGTACGTTATCCAACCTTTGCCCGGACCATTTGCGATCTCCTGCATTTTGACAAAGAGCAGGGTTCCCTTGCCGTCTTTGAACTTGCTGAGATCCTTTCCCCACAATCTCCTTGGCCTTGTATGGATGGGCCAGCGAAGTCACTTTGTCTAGGGACCCCGCAAACAGGTAGAGATCACCCTTGATGAACGGGCCCTTCGAGTCTCCGGTGGCCTTCAAGGTGGCTTGCACCCCTTTTGCCTTAACCATGTTTACGCCTGCCTGCACAAGCGCTTTCACTTCCGCGGCTTTGTCTGCCCTTGCGGGCCCCACCAACAGCAGCCCGACAAGTAATATAGACCCTATCACTGCGAACTTCTTCACAAGACTCTGCCTTCCGAATTTTTGTCATGCGCCTCACAACAACTGCGAGGAATGGTTTTTCTCGCCCCGAAAAAGCCGTGCATGCCACCTCACCCCCCTAGCGAGGCAAGGTCTATGGCTCCATTCGGCTATGACCTGTAAATCTTCACTCTGGCACAAACATCCAATTGGCCCGACAAGGTATCCATATTATCCCAATCGAATGCCATCAAGGCGTTTGCGTTTGCTCCCTTTCCTCTAGCTATTTGCTTAGCTCGCGCCCACTGGCCGAATATGCCGAGTATCCCTACCACTTGGGGATGAACACATTCCGTTACTCTCACCGTGCCCTTTACCTTTCCGACTCTTGATTCAACCCAGATGACGTCCCCGTCTTGAATCTCCTTCTTTCTTGCAGTTTCGGTGTTGACAAGGATTTTCTGGTCCATCGGGTTACGTTTGCACACATCATCGATCCATGGGTTGTCGGCGCCAAGCGAGTGGTAATTAAGAGCTATTTTGCTCGTAGACAAGAACAGGTCATACTCCTTTCCATCCTCTTCGTGCGCCCCGCAAGGATGCCATTCGGGCAGGGGATGATAATGCGAGACGTCCCACCAGTCCAGTCCTAATTCGCGGGTCACTTCCTCTACTTTCTTGCCGGCATCGATAAAATGTTCAAAGTAGACCGGCAGCCTTTTCCCCTCTACCGGGCACGAACCATGATAAGATTCTTCAATCGTCTTTTCCCCGAGTATAAGGGCCGGCTCCTTGGCGGTAAACGTGTCCGGTGTGATCTCCTTTCCCGCCACAAGTGCCGTCATCTTGGCCATTCTCATGGCTATGTCTCCGATTGTAGGCTTGTCACCCGGTTGGAGCGCAAGAAATTCGATCATGCCAAGACCTGTGCGTCTATTGATTCTATTGTTGAGTTCATCCAGAATCCCTAAGCGTTCCGCAATATCAATAAGCGTCTGATTCCAGCACTGAACTCCGGGTGGCGGGTCCACTACGGGCTGACTTATCTGGAAGTACCAGTCCCCCGGTCCCGGTTTTACGAATCCCATGGGCAAATTGGAAGGAAACAACCAATACCTTTCCAAATCGTGTGCTTCCGGGAGGACGACATCGGCGAATTCCAAAGTCTCATCGATCTTCGTTCCAAACCCAAGGATGAATTCCATATTGAGTAGAGCTTGGGCCGTCTTTTTGGGCTCCGTGGTAGTTGCAACTGGATTGGTCCGGGAGATGATCAGTACTTTCGGCTTGTACGGAAGTTTGAACCTTTCAGGGTCGGCAAGCACGAACGTCGTGATGCTTGTGATGTAGCCGGACAGAGGAAACAGACTCCTGTAATCCACTGTTGCGGGAGGGGCGATCTCTCTGGCAGGGTAAGGCTTAAGAAAGCAGGAATAGGAGCCTTCTCCGCCTGACATCAGCTCAATCGCATTGTTGGATCGAAGACCGTCTTCGGATTTGACAACGTCCCATAAACCCGAAGGCCCTTTTGGATTGGTTCCCAGAACCCCTCCCACGACGTTGATGTTACCCACTATTATGTTTAGAAGCTGTAAAGAATGGCAGCTAAAGAAAGAGTTCCTGTGCTGATTTACACCCTTTTTGAATTCAACGCCGGCAGGCCTGTACGGAAGCCGGTGTCCCGCGATCGTTATGGTGCTCCCTATTTGAGCTGCTTTTCCGAACTCCATCGCGATTCGGGAAATGGTTTTTGCAGGCACTGTAGTAATCTTTGAGACCCGATCGAGATCATAATTCTCTTCTATATGCTCTTTGATCAAGTCAAAAGCCGGCCTGCATTTAACATCACCTACGGTGTAGGTGCCCTCTATAGCATAGTCTCCGATGCTCTCATCGTCATAATCTCTCGGCTCCCCGTTAACGGAATCCCAAACCAAAGGCTTGCCGCTTTTCATGCTCCTTACGTAGTGTCCATTTTCGCCGATCAGATACGGGGAGTTTGTGGCTTTCTTGAGGTATTCTCGATCGTATATGCCCAGATCATTGATTAAGACGTTCAACATTCCTAAAGCCATGGCCCCGTCTGTTCCAGGGAGGATTGGAATCCATTCGTCTGCCTTGGCGGCCGCATGGCCGCAGATGGGATCTATAACCACCAGCTTTGCTCCGCGCCTCCGGGCATTGGCCATATCCCTGGCATTGGCCAAAGGATTATTGTTTACGCCGTGCCCGAGTTGCGACCCCCAAAGCACTATGTAGTTGCAATAATCGAGGTCAATTTCCATATTTACCGAGCCCACGGTAAGCTCGCAGAGAGTGTGAAGGCCGTTGCCGCATGAAACCGTGAAGTATTCGCAGTTTGGAGTACCGAATGCACCTCCGAATGCATGCGCTATGTTAGCGTTGTGCAGATCGAAATGGCCGATGACGAGTTCTCTCGGATCTTCCTCCCTGATTTTCTGAAGTTTTTCAACAATTATGTCCATGGCTTCTTCGCGGCTGATTTCAACCCATTTCGGGTCGACTCCTATCCCCTTTTGAGGGTTGGTCCTCTTGAGCGGTTTCGTTATCCGGTTAGGACTGTACAGTTCTACTAGTCTGGCTATCCCTTTTCCGCAGATCTTTCCGCGAGAGCTGGTCACCTTCGGCTCGCCTCTGATTTCAACGACCTTGCCACCCTTTGCCCTTGCCTGGATCGCGCAGGCATTGAAGCAACCGCTGCACGTTGTCGGGATCCATTCCCCTTCCTTGCTGATTTCAGGATCTAGCATTGGTGCCTCCTTTTTTGTTTCTGTTTGGTAGATTCGAGAGTTGCTTTCGAGTAGATCAGAGTTGCGCAAGATCCTGGGAAATCGCCTCGATTGTCTGCTGCGTAATACGGCCTCCAGAGAAGGGTATGATCTGGGCGAGCGTCATGCCCATTGCCAATTTTATCCGGGGGTCGGTCAACAATTCCGGGCAGTGCCTTTCGAGGACTGCCTTACCGCGTTCGTCGTCCAAAAGTGCCGAAATCTTCGATTCAACTGTGAGCGCCATTTGTCCTCTCCTTTTTGTTAAATCATTGGGTTATTGGCCGTTACGGTTTTGTGGAAGGAATTGCCCCAGCGGTTGTACGAAACGAGCCCCTCTTACTGTTCGGATCTGTACTTTTGTTCCAGTTCCGTGTAGTAGGGAGCCTTCAGCCAGCTATTCAACTGCTGAAAAGACATTGTCAACGCCTGGAAATCCCTTTGGCGACCGGTATCTTTGAGCCGCCCGACCTCCTCGTTGCAGGCTGTGATAGCTGCTGCTATGCACACCGCCGGAAGAATCACCAGCGCATATCCCATAGCTTTCAGCTCTTCCATGGAAAGATTTGGCGTCAAAGGAGCCATGTTGATCAGAAGCGGTTTCCCTCTCACTAGTCTTGGTATCTCTTCCATCTGCTCGCGTGTTTGCGGCGCTTCGACAAAAAGGATGTCCGCCCCGGCTTCGCCGTACTTTCGTGTACGCTCGACCGCATCATCGAAACCGTTGCAGGCCAGGGAATCCGTACGGGCGATAATCAAAAAGTCAGAGCTTTGCCTGCTATCGACCGCGGCTTTGATCTTGGCGACCATGTCCTCAGCTCCTATCACTTTCTTGCCGCTCATGTGGCCGCATCTTTTCGGCCATTCCTGGTCTTCTATGTGAATGGCCGCGGCTCCGGCTTTTTCGTACTCTCGTACCGTGCGGACCATGTTCATAGGGTTGCCGTACCCGGTATCGGCATCGGCTATAAGAGGAATGTTCACCGCGTCGGCAATGCGTGCCGCATTCTGAACCATCTCCGTCATAGTTGCGAACCCCAGGTCGGGCAGACCGAGCATTGAGACGGAAGTGCCGTAGCCACTCATGTACAGGGCAGAAAATCCGTGTGCCTCAACGATCTTTGCCGTCAGAGCATCATAGACTCCCGGTGCGACGACGAAACCTTCTTTTGCGAGCAATTCCTTCAGATTCTTCTTTGCACTCATCAATCATCCTCCCCAGTTATTCGTAGGCTCGCGGCGCAAGACGCAGTGACGGAAGCTGCTCGGGATCATGCCCGTAGATAACGCGAATATCCGGAAAACGGGTCAGCAGGGCCTTGAGTTGTTTGACGCTCTCCATTGCGCTCGCATAGTGGCCTATCGGAGGCAGCTCTTCTTCCAGGTTGCTCTTCCGGTGGGCGGCGTCGAAAGTCAGCAGAATCGGGCTTTGGGAATCATTCAAAAGGATCGACACGTGCCCCGGAGAATGCCCGGCCGTGCGAATGACAAATACAGAGCCGTCATTGAAGAAATCCGATACCGCGCCCAGCGGATGGATTGACAGGGGAAAGTCCAACGGACGGATATCGAAGCCGGCCAGATGCGCTCCTATATATCCTTTGAACAAACTGAAGCGGGATCGAGCTGTATCCATCTCAGAGCGATCGATATAGACCTTGACTCCCGGCTGCCCCTTGAATAGGGGGAGTCCGCTGGAATGATCGAGATGCAGATGGGACAAGACTATATTTCGGATGTTGCTCACGGAGAGATTCATCAACTTCAACTGGCTGGCAACGTCCTTGCCTTTCTCCACCCTCGTCTTGACGATTCTTCCCAGAAGCGCTCCGAAATTCCCGCGTTTGCGCTCGGAAAAGCTCGGATGTAGCCCGGTGTCGAGCAGCAAATATCCTTGTTCGGGATGTTCGACCAGGTATGAGAAAACAGGATTGAATCTAGTATCTTTAGGTCTTGACTTAAAGCGGGGATCCTTTTTGTTGACATGGATGTTCCCGCTCATATGCACATAACCGGTGTGCATAACGTAAAGCTTCAAGGGTACCCTTCGTTTGAAGTACTCATTCCAGCTTTTCAAGGTCACCTCCTCAACGTCGCCCGGTGCCCTGGAACGGCCGCCGATCTTTTCGATCGATGCGATGCCATCCCTCCAAAGAGGTTTCTCTCACGGGACCCCCAATCGGGGCCTGAATTCGTTTGGCGAAACCTCAATTGATTACTTCTTTCAAATATTCGAGTATTCCTCCCCTATCGAGTATTTGTTGCACCTCTTCGGACAGTGGCTCCCGTTGAAGATGCACACTCGTGGTCAGGTTTTCGAGCTTGAATTCCTTTATCAATACCTGCCCTCTATGACCCTCTTCGAATATCTTCCGGGCTCCCTTGCAGGTCAGAACCGGCAGTCCGATAGCGATTGCGTTCCTGAAGAAGATTCGTCCGAATGACTCAGCCACCACGCATCCGATACCCGCCTGTTTTAGGGCGGATGGAGCATGTTCTCTCCTCGAGCCGCAGCCGAAGTTCTTTCCTGCGACAATAATGTCTCCTCGCTTCACTTCTGCGGCGAAGTTCGGCTTAACACTCTCGAGGACGTGTGAAACCACTTGCTCCAAAGGAAGATCCAAATATTCTCCGGGCACAATGAGGTCAGTATCGACGTCATCTCCGAACACCCAAACCTTTCCCCGTATTATTTCCACTTAAACCTCCCTAGATTTCTCTGGGATCTGTGATGCATCCATGAACGGCGGATGCAGCTACCGTCGCCGGCGAGGCTAGAAAGATCTCAGCCATGTCGCTTCCCATGCGGCCTTTGAAATTTCTGTTGGTACTGGATATGCATCTTTCTCCAGGGGCCAGAATTCCCATGTGCCCTCCGAAGCACGGGCCGCACCCGGGATTCAGAATAATTCCCCCTGAATCGATGAGCGTAGCGAGAGTTCCGTCATCCAGGGCCTGGCGATATACTTCCCACGACGCGGGGACGACCAGAAGACGAGTGCCCGAGTGAACCCTTCTTCCCTTTATGAGTTTGGCGGCAAGCTGGAGATCCTCCAGGCGGCCGTTGGTACACGACCCAAGTACGGCCTGTTGAATCTCTATCGTTTCCAGATGAGACACCGGCTTTACATTGTTTACCGAATGGGGAAGAGACACCTGAGGCTCGATCTCCGAAAGATCGATCGTGTAAACTTCCGAAACTGCTGCGTCTTCTTCATGAGCAAAGCATTCCAGTTCGTTTCCCGTCCGCTCGCGAAGGTAGTCAAGGGTGGTCTTGTCAGGAGCAAAAATGCCGAATTTCGCTCCAATTTCGACGGACATATTGCTAATTGTGAGGCGGCTGGCCAGGCTCATCTGCTCAACCGCGGGGCCCATGAATTCAACGGACTTGTACTGGGCCATATCGGTCGAATAGTCTCCCGCGATCTTTAGAATCACATCCTTGGATGTAACCGGGAAGGACATGTTTCCCGAAAGGATGAATCGAATAGTTTCCGGAACTCGAAACCACAGGCTGCCCGTTGCAAGTACATAGGCCATTTCGGAGACGCCTATGCCACAAGCGGCTGCTCCTAGTGCGCCGTAGGTGCAGGTATGGGAATCAGTGCCGACGACCAATTCTCCTGGAAGCACGTGGCCTTTTTCTATCATGACCTGATGAGCAATCCCGGCGTTATGCTCATAAAACTTATTGATCCCGTACTTCTTTACGCTCGCCCTGACCAACTGGTGGATGGCAGCGGCTCGCTGGGTCGGAGCTGGAACATAGTGATCCAGAACCACAACGATTCGATCGGGATCGCTGACTTTGGTCACACCAGCGGAAGCGAGCATTGAAGCAACCAAAGCAAAGGCTTCATGGCTGATGATTTTGTCTATTTTGGCAGTCACATATTCTCCGGGACTGACTTTCTCCCTGCCGGATGCTCTCGCCAGGATCTTTTCTGCAATGGTCTCTGGCATAGATTGGTTTCCTCTTGGTTAAAAGTTTGTGAATCAGCGGACGTAGTAAACTGAAGGATCGGTTCCTTTTGTCTGAAGAAGTTGATAACCATGCCGTCTCTTTATCAGTATGGATATCTCGCTTTCAGGATCACTCAAATCTCCGAACACCCTGCAACTGGTGGGGCATACTTCCACACAGGCCGGCACTTCTCCCTTCTTGAGCCTGTCAGCGCAAAAATTACACTTCTGAACTACGCCCTTCAGGCCTCTCAACTCCGCGACATCATGGGGAAGCGGTGTGTCCGGAAAATAAAAGAGCTCTTCTTTGACATAGCTTCTGGCATCATACGGGCATGCCGGTATGCACGCCCTGCATCCTATGCATTTGTCGTAGTCGATAAGGACCAGTCCGTCTTCGGCTATGTGGGTGGCCCCGGTCGGGCAGACTCTTTCACACGGAGGATCGGCACAATGATTGCAAAGCATCGGCACGAAAAGCCTTGTTACGTTTGGGTATTTGCCGGATTCCTTTTCCAGGACCTTGCACCAGAAGACACCGGGCTGGGTGCCGTGCGCCGCCTTGCATGCCATGGTACAAGCATTGCACGAAATGCAGAGCCTCAGATCAATAACCATGCCGTATCTCATCATTTTCACGACCTCCTGCTTGTCATGCCGTCATCTCAGCGGAAGCTACCCGATTACCGGCTCATAAACGCCTGCTCTAAGAATGGCCAGCCTGGAGCAATAATCCCCTATAAGCCTCGATACCATCGCGATGAAAAAGGTTGTAGATGAAGCAGCATAGCCAGCGGCCCCGGCGGCCAATGCTGCCGGTAGAACTACTGCCAGAGGAACGAAAATCCCCAACAGGACGGCACCCCCGAGGTGGAGCGGTATTAATCTGCCTTTTGTGAGCAACCTCACAGATTCGCGCGCCGCACTTGAGGATCTGGATAGCACCATGACGTGGATTATCAGCAAGAAAAGAGTGCCGAAAAGCAAGATCAGATCGAGTGTGATGGGGTTGAAGGGTTTGACGACCGTGCTACCGCCAACCGAGAGGAGAAACAGCAACACCGAGGTGCCCGTGGTCAATGAATGGAAGAGAAACAGCAATGGGATAAGCGGGGTATTCCAAAATGGTATAGATGACATTGAGGAAACTACACAAAGCCCGTATAGATAACGGTCAGGAAGGCCAAGATGGCAAGCACTGTCCGAAATACGGGGGCAAAGGACGAGTTCCTGACGGAAGGAAAAAAGACATATAGAATTCCAAGTATACACAAGCAGCCGATAAACACGGATCCGCGGCTGATCCAGGCGCTGTTTGTCCCCGCCAGTGCCTTCCACGATCTCATGGGGTTTCCGAGATCCAGAATCAGCGCAGCCACCCCCAGCAATACCATAATAAGGCCTGCGAGTAGCCCAAGTCTAAAATCGCATAGCAGTGAGAGTAGAAGCGTTGCCGCCCCGGCGCCTTCAAGAGTGAAATTGGCGGCAACGAGCAGATCGAATTCCTTGTTTGCTCTAAAACCAACCACGAATTCATTCATAGCCGGAGTCCTCCCTTCCCTAGTTTAAACTCTTCACGAGATCCGTTTTATCCGGGCATACAGTTCTCCATACGCAGTGTTGTCTCTCGACTTGGAGGGCAGATGTCTGACTAAAAATATACTGGCGGTATACTATTGTCAAGGGATTTTTTGCTGCCGATAATCATTTATGATGTGCTCAAAAATAGACATCATGCCGATAGGAAGTCGATGTCACTCATTGTGAGCTTGATACACTGGTAGTATACTCAATAATGCCTGGTACGCACCCGCCGTGACTTCGGCATGCGCACATCTGCCTATTCCCCGGAATCGCATCCCGCAGCGCTCATACGGACCGGCAAAATCGACAGCGGATCGACTCAAAGGACACGTTGGACACGTAATCACAGACACGTCCGACACCTTTCCCCCCTCTTGCTCGCATTCCCGGACGTATGCCTTGTCTCCCCCTCACGGCAGGCTGGATGAGTCCATCCAGTGCCTTCGACATTCAGGCGGTCGTAGCTGCTGTGCCTGTTTTCATCGGGGGGTCCTTTCTTACACCGTAGCCGGATTATGAAACTTGCCATGTTCGGGCGAGTCCACCGGAGACGAGACGTTTTCTTGAGCCGGAGGACTTAGAAAAATCCCTTTCGAAATCAGTTGCAAAAACAGCTCATACAGGCCTTGGACCTCAACTCTCGCAATGTTGAGCTTGGCCTCTTTGTTTGTGTGAAATATGATCCCTTTTACATAGGCAGACATTGTATGGACGAGCAACTCTGGGTCGCACTTAACGATCAGGCCCTGATCCTGCCCTTGCTTGACGATCTTGGTGGCCGTTTCTATCATATCTCTGTTCCACAGACATATGCTCTGCGTCAGTTCCTGCGGTAGCTCGCCGTCGAATTCCTGGGAATCCAGGGTCCAGAAAAGGCGCATGAAAGACTGGTTATCCCGCGTAAAACAGAACTGAGTATCCATAATTCGAAGTATTTTTTCATCCGGCGGCAAGTCTTTGTGAGAGATCGTCAGGATCTGCTTGTGGAGCTTCTGAAGATAGTCTTCGAACATTTGAATGAAGAGAGCAAGTTTTGATGGGTAATAGCTGTAGACGGTCCTCTTTGTGACTCCGGCATTCCTCGCTATTTCGTTTACAGTGATCGATCCGTATGGCTTATTTAAAAAAATCTCTTCGGCAGCCCTGATGATTGCCAACTGCTTCAGTTTCTTGTTGTATTCCTTCTTGGTGTTCATCGAAATCTCCCGACCGGGCGAAACCAAAATTCCTTTGCCGGCCCGACTTGTTGAACGTAATATAAAGGGATCGAGTCGGATGCTTTCACCTAAGAAGACAGCCGGCTTATCGAACCCAACTTCTAGTATACTCGTAGTATACTTTATGTCAACTCCACCTTTGCGCCTGCGGCGGCATTGATTTGGGAGCAACCTCGAAAGCCATGGTGGAATCGAGATCGGCCAGTCCGGCCGACAAGGGATTTATAACGGGAAAGGAGCTCGAACAAGGATTCTACGGTTTGTGTCAGCGATTCAGCGCCTGATCAAGGAGAAGAAACTCCGGTGCATCCAAATCAAGAAAGGAACGAGGGTGTTTACCGAGTAGCTTATTGACGAGTTCTTTCGGCGGGAATCTGGACTTGCGATTTATAGAGGCCCCGTGGGCACCAATGCCTTGGGTCCCCATCCCAATCGAAACCCCATGTCCATTGAGGACGCTAGCGAATTCATAAATAAGATGTTGCGAGAATCTTGAGCTTCAAGAAGGGGCAGCGAAAGCCATTTCATTGAACTTTGAGGAGATGCGACGTGTCTCCGAATAGAGAAACCCTCGGAATACATATCCGAAAGGGGCTATTTAGGGACAGAACTCATAATTGAAAAGCTCGATATCGGGAGCAAAGGTCTTTCTCACGAGCGCAATGCTTTTCTCGCTGTAGAATTTTTGGTATCGCTTGCTTTTGGAAACATTCAGCTTCGGCAGCGTGGCGGAAATGCCCAAACGAGCACAAATGTGTTGAAAGTCTACCTCCAAATTTTCGAACCGGACCACAAAATCTACTAGGCCTGACTATACCATTGCCGGTCTTGACGATTCTACTGGGGGGCCGGCTCGGTCCATCGGAACACGCGCCGACCCTCCTTGTCCTTAAAAACCCCGCATAGAATTAGTATCAGATCGACCAATGTCCATATCGACAACCCTCCGAGAGTGAACACCATCAGGATGCCGGTTCCGATTTTCCCCACGTAAAACCTGTGGGCTCCGAATATCCCAACTAGACCGCACAACAGCGCGGCTACCAGCCTCGACTTGGGTGAGATTTGAGCGCTGTTCACGTTCTCCGTTTCAGATTCATTCATTTGCCCGTCCCCTCTACGCTGACCATTTTTCATAGCCATGCCGCGTAATTAATGATCATTGTATACAAATAATATGCCTGACCGCGACGTCAAGCAACTATCCCGCAGTCCATTTAGTTGACTCTGAGACTCTGAAAAGCCAAATCTGAAATAAAGAAAATAGGCATGACCCCATTCATGCAATGGGTCGTTGACCTGAAAACAGAGGCACCGATGACGCATTATGGTTACTCTCCCTGAATTCCGGGATGGTACGACAACGAGGGGACCAGGGGAGTCGATTCCCCTGAATATGGAATTAGTTCCATAGAAGCCTTTACTGTTCCTTCCCAGTTTTTCGCCTCGCCCGATCACCTGCCCGGCAGTCACGGCTCCACCGATAATGGTTGTGGCAGCGAATATAGGTGGCACCATAAGTTCTGATCCTGTCCAATGGCCGTAAACCAAACACCCGTAGAGCCGATATCCTGGCCGGGCCTAATCAGTTGACTTGTTTGTGCCCTATTTTTCACTCACGTAGGTTCGGTGAATTGGCAACTATGAACCAGATCAATGAGTTTTGGCATGAATCTGGCATTTCCCATTGACTGTGCCCAGCAACAAGAGGGCCGGAACGGGCCAAGATTGCAAAGGTAAAGGACTCTTTGAATGCAAGTGTTCAGTGGTCGAACAGCATGCACCGTCCCGCGAGACGCGGAATGCGCAGAGCACTCGGAGAAAATATATTGGCTTGTTTGGCACCACATGAGTCAACCTAGCGCACCCTTGGCAGGCACTGCGCTCACTCTCACAGGCCGCAATTCGCGGTGCCTCATCAGATAGGCACGTAGAAAAATAGAATTCTCCGCGGTCTCTGCGCTCTCCGCGGTGAACTATCGCTTTTGAATTTTGGAGAGGCTGTCGATAGGATCTTGGATTCGGGAGTTTACCGAAGATGCTGAAATACAAATGTTTGCTATGCGGAATAGAATGGGGTGATTCTCAGGCCACGGAAGCTGATATTTCACATGGCTACTGTCCCGCATGCATACGAACGAGATACACGCAGAGAATTCACGAGGCACAACTAAGAGCCGGTTACTCTGATTGTTTTAACAGGGGTTACAATGACTGTTCGGAAGGGAGTTGCCGCTATCGGGCCGCATGCCAGGAGGATTCGGTGGCTAGCTGGAAGAAGAGGCTACTTCAAGCGGTTCATAGTCGGGAAACTGAGGTTCATGGTCTGTAGAACGGCAGCCATACTGATAATACTGAACCTCTGCCCTTTTGCTATTGCAGGTGATAGTTCCTATTGTCTATTTGGCCATGCGCCTTATCCTCCGGCTCAGGAGGCGGTACAAACTATGCCGGGATTGGGAATGTTTGTTTACGGCGATTGCTCTGCTTCTCATCCCCCATGCAGAGTGTGGCATAAGAGTTACCAAATTCGGTTGGCTGTGGGATCAGGTTATAAGGTGAAGCAATAGCGGCAGGAGTTGATTGCCTGTTGCTTTCCTGCTTCAGGAATCACTCAGGATTGATTGCACGAGACCGGCGCGGGTTTGTCGGCAAAAAAGCGCTCACCGCCTATTATTGGTTTTCGTAAGTACGGTCGCGAATTTTCCCGGTAACGCTTGCTTTCCTGCGGAATGCGGGAAAGCAAGCTTCTTCCGGACCGATTTCCTAACATCATCGTTTTGGCAAGAAGCAGTACTTAGTGACCCAATATTTGCGACTCTTCTGCTTCGGCCTCTTTCTCACCCATTATATTTTCCAGACTTAAACGCCGATCAATTCTCCCCACAAGGGATTCAAGCCTGTCCATACGGAGTAAGTCTCTGACATGACCCTGTGCACCTACCAATTTCAGTTTAATCTCCTCCGAGGACAATTCCTCATACAGATTACGCAGCATTTGAGCGCCTTCAAGATCGACATGGTTCGAAGTTGACAAATCAAACACTACAAGTTCAACTGGAGGATCCTGTGCTCTAACGTGCTCAAGAATATCATTAAAGATATTTCCCACATTGAAATACAAGAGGTCTCCCTCTACTCGACACGCAAGAAGGCCCGGAACAGTTTGGTTTTCCGGATGTCGATCAATTCCGCCGAATTCATCGGTTCCCGGAATGCGTCCGAGAATTGTTACCGTGGGGTGCGCTACCCGACGAACCAGCATCAGAAGCGACACGACCGCGGCTACGAGAACGCCCTTCAAAATCCCGAGAACCAAAACCGCTACCACCGTGACAATCGCTACGACGAATTCCGGCTTACTTACCCGCCTCAAATGATTCAACTCGTGAAAGTTGACCAGACTCTTGGCAGCAACCAAAATCATCGCGGCCAGAACTGGTTGCGGCAGATTGCGAAACAACCCGGCGAGAAACAACAGTACCAGCCCGCATGCAGAACAGGCCACCAGCATGGACACCGGAGTCTTTGCGCCTGCGTGCTCATTTACCGTTGACTGGGACAGGCCAACTGCCACGGGAAATCCCTGACCGAGTCCTACCGCCAAATTAGCTGCACCTGCGGCTAGAAGCTCCTGCCGCGAGTCTATCGAATAGTGATGTTTTGACGCAAACGTACGAATCATGGAAATCCCTTCCACATAGGCCAGCAGAAAGCAGCCGAACGCAATCGGTATAAGGTCTTCAATGTCGCTTAGACTCAGTGAAGGGAGACCAAAGTGTGGAAAACCCTGAGGCACGGTGCCGATTATTTGGACCCCGTAATCGGAAAGTTTCGTCAATGACATTACAATAATGGACAGCGCCACAACGATCAAAGGAACTATTCCTTTAGACAGGATTCGCTGCCCGATTAATATTAGAATCAGCGCTCCCACGCCTACCGCCAGCGCTGCGAGGTTGGTATTGCCCAAGTTTTGACCTAGGTGATACATACGTTCAAAAAAATTGTAGCCTACCCCTTTGATTCCCATGATTTTCGGCAACTGAGTGGACGCTATCACGAGAGCTGCACCCAGCCTGAATCCACTGAGAATCGTCTCGGAAATGAAGCTGACGACATCACTCAAACGCAGCACCCACGCGAAAAAACCTATGATTCCTGTCAATATGGCTGTAAACGCAGCCATTTCGGCATATCGAGTGGCATCTTGGATTCCCATTGCTCCTAAAGAAAACCCGATCATTATTGAAACAGTGGCGCTTGCCGCAACAGCGGCGTGCCGCGAAGTAGTGAAAAAACTATAAATCAATCCGGCTATCAGGAAGGCGTACAGACCGTGTTGCGGAGCGAGTCCCGCAAGCGAAGAATTGACGAGTGCTTCAGGAATGGAATAAGCCGCGAGTGCCAATCCGGCTATCAGGTCGAATCTCAACCATGACTTCCTGTATGAGGGAAGCCATTCCAAAATGGGCAGGACTGATTTGAGCCAGCCTGTGCCGGAATCGGCAGTAGAATCCTCGCTGTCCGGTACAGCAGCCATTTTGATACCCCCATACGGGCAGTTCCGATGCCCGAGACGGGATCGGAAACATGAATCTGAACCACGAATCCGTTGACAGACGGATTACCGGGAAATATTTTTCCAATTTCTCCCTACCATCGAGAAAATGCTACCACAAGCCTGATACGATTTATAGCGGTTCACTAAAATCCCATCCGAATGGTTCGTGTTTTTGGCTCTTCGCGTAAGTGCGTACCTGACTTGACCACTGAAAGAGGACAAGATTTCCGGCTGTAATTGCGGACGCCTCTCATAGATGATAGCCCACAACGTGAATTCCTGAGCGCCATACTGGCTGCTTAAATCCTTCGGATCTATCTTGCATCTAACATCATTAGATGACTTGTCTCAAGAGCGGGTGCAACCATCCGCAGCATAAGGAGGAAAGTCAAATGCCCAGAAAATGGTCTATTATGGCGTTTGTGGTAAGCGGGGTAGTAGCTGCTTTGATTGCGGCGACTGCGGGTCCCGCTCTGGCGGGCGGGTCGTGTGCATCTTCGTACAGGGCATGTACGGTGAGTTGCCAAGGTGACAATCAATGCGTGCATAATTGTATTAACGCATACGCATCGTGCAACGCCCAACAAGGTATTACTCTGGGTCCGCCCAAAAACCAACCAACCTGGCACCTCCAACAAAGGTCAAAGATGGGCTGGCCTCCCGGAAAGCCCTTCGGCAGATAAGCAACCTGTCAGTGGTGGGTTGCAACCGGTAGCTGGAGTCGGCATCAATCAACCTGGCGACGGCAGTGGCTCCGGCACTACGAAGTTCCACGGCTCTCACGTCGGCCACGGGAAACACTTATGTAAGGGCTC
Source organism: uncultured delta proteobacterium (assembly GCA_963789265.1). GTDB lineage: Bacteria > Desulfobacterota > Desulfomonilia > Desulfomonilales > Desulfomonilaceae > CAWBBA01. The sequence continues at coordinate 368,443 of CAWBKB010000005.1, forward strand.
TTGTTTCTTCAGCCAAGGTACGCACTTATGCGAAGAACCAGAAAAAAGGCCCTGCTGCTTACAGGGCCTCGCTCTTGGTCTCTGGTAGGCGCGAGAGGCATTGAACGTCGTTCTCACTGAATTGAATTCTTGAGACCAGTGCGCAGGATTTCGATTACCGCCTCAATGATTGACTTGAGCGAGGAGAATTCAGAGTCGCAACTTGCGATACAATAAGATCCTGATTGGCTGTGAGGAGCTTCCCTGCCCGGGCATAACTGGTGACGCGAAGAGAGCCACGATCAAAACTATTATCAGTTATTTCAAGTGAATGAACATCTCCATAAGGGTTGCTCGTAACCTGACACAAGATCCAGTCACCACGGCCGGAATTTGCAAGAACAACCGCGGGCCGCAGCTTCGCCTGTGATAGATCCGAAAAGGGAAAGGGGACAAGCACTACCGCTCCTGCTGTAGGTGTGACCACGTCAAGTCTTCCTCCGGGCGGTTCCAATCCTTGGCCAATGCCGCTTCACTGAGTAGAGCCGTTTCATTTACCTGTGCTATAGGTGCGTCTTCGAGTATGGTTACGAGGGCACGTCGCGTGGAGCCTAGTTTTACAGGTTCCAAGAGTGTGACATTCCCTTGTTCGTCAATTGTGGCCTCAACGGTTCGAATCATTTGCTGACCTCCATTCCTATAATGTACGACTCCCGTTTGGTCCGTCGAGAAAAGATTTGGACCTATGCTATAATTCGGGGACACCATATGCAATTCGAGCTACAATCCGCGAATTAGGTAAGGTGTACTCAGATCCCTTTGATCCCATTGACAGAAAATACTGAGGGTTGGGGTCAGGCGAGCTCTTGGCTCATGTCCGAGAATCGCTGGGCCGTAAATGAAGGCTGCGTGAAATGAGCCAAGAGTAGACTTGACCCCTTTTCTTTTCGAATAACACTTACTTGGCTCTGCGCGGCGCGACTATGAATACCAGAAACACCCCTGCAACCACCATGGCTGCCACCGCATAGAGTCCCGCGTCTAAACTCTTGGTCACGTCCTTGACGTACCCTAACATGGACGGGGCTACGAAGCCGCTCAGATTGCCAATGGAGTTCACCAGAGCAATTCCGCCCGCAGCCGCAGTCCCGCCAAGAATTGCGGTGGGCACGCTCCAGAAGATGGATATACAAGACATGATGCCCACCATACCCGCGGTCGCTGCAAGTACCGCCAGCCACGTGCTACCACTAAATATGGCGCTAAGCGCGAGACCGGAGGCGGCAACGATACCGAAGGCCAGCGAGTGCCAGCGTCGCTCGAGATTTCTATCTGAACTGCGGCCCGCCCATAACATTCCCACTATGGCAAGCGCATTAGGGATCGCGATCAGCAAGCCGACAGTAAGAGTACTCTTTACTCCGGTACTCTTGATCATTTGGGGAAGCCAGAAGCTGAAAACGTACAAGCCTGCCAGTAAGAAAAAGTACACCAAACAGAAGACCCATACCCTCCATTCTTTAAAACCATCCCGCAAGGAGTGTATGGTTTTTTCTTTCTTCTCCAACTCAATGTTATGCTGAAGTACTTTCTTCTCGTCCTCGGTGAGCCATTTGGACGCTGCAATACTGTCATCCAGGTACCACAGTGCCACTACGCCAAGAATCACCGAAGGTAGCCCCTCCAGGAGGAACAACCATTGCCAACCGGTTAACGCGGACGTGCCCGAAAGAGTCTCCATAATCCAACCGGACAAAGGGCCGCCAATGACTCCCGAAACAGGATTTGCAGTTAGGAACATGGCGTATATGTGAGCACGCTTGGTCGGCGGGTACCAATACGTCAGGTAGAGTATAATACCCGGAAAGAAGCCTGCTTCCATGAAACCTAAAAGAAAGCGGCATACATAGAACGAGTTCGCTGAGTAAGAAAGCAAGGTCAAGGCGGACACAACGCCCCAGCTAATCATAATGCGTCCGATCCATCGCCGTGGACCGAATTTTTCAAGAAGGAGGTTACTGGGGATCTCAAAAATGAAATATCCGATAAAGAAGATTCCGGCGGCCAATCCGTAAACCGTGTCGCTGAACCCGAGCTGCTGCTGCATCTGCAGCTTTGCAAAACCCACGTTCACTCGATCCAAATAGCAAATGACGTAACCCACGAACAGGAACGGTATCAGACGCCAGGTCACTTTGGAATACGCCGACTCTTCCGTCGCGGCAGTAGGAATGGCTACCGCCTCAGTCCTTGAAGTTTGCATTTGACTATCCCCTACTCGCGAAATGTTTAGTGGCAATCACTCCATTGCTTGGGGTACACCGTCTTCTGCAAATGCGGCTCATAGAAAAGATGGCAAATTCAAGAAGACTCGGGTGCCGCTACTTTCTGTCAGGAGTTATGCGGCACGCGGTAGTTCTTGATCCCGGATCTCGGGAGAGTTTGTATCTTCGATGCCGTAGAGGCGTCGCCTCTCCGATCTTCGTCTATAATTCCAAAAGAGATCCCAGTCGTTGTTGATGTGAACGGCCCTCAGGTGGATCATGCTTTCCGCTCCATGGATCGTCCAACTCATCCCCGTGAGTTCCAATCTGTCGTTGATGAGGTTGCGACATGCTCCTTCAATGACCCCGCTGCCGATGGGATAGCCTTTTGCCAAGCAGATTTCGTACCGCATGTGCTTGCGGTTTCGTTGGAGATACCCGATGACTTGTTCGATGCAATGTTTCTTGGCGCCGGAGAGTTCCTGCTTGGTTAGCATCTGCTTGAGCCCGCCGATAAGCCTGCCGGCCCTGCCGCCCAGGAGCATTCTCAATCTCTCCGTCACGAATTCTCTGGCTTGCGGGCTGCCCTCGTCATAAAAGCAAAGAGCGGCTTTCCCCAAGTGTTCCAGGACGTGAAAGATGTCCAGCACGAAAAAGGCTGCAGGAAAATATGCGCATACCAGTGCCCAGAGAGAACGCTCTCCGTCCAGGATACAGACCAGCTCGTTACCTTTCGGCAATCGCTGTTCGACAGCCTTCTTCAGGCGGGCCACCGTCTTTTCCGAACCATCGGTGAGGCTGCCCCACGTAAGCTTGTCCTGGGGTTTGGGCCTGGAATCGAAACTACCCTCGTCCGATACCTCACGGACAATGTCGTCCTCCGTGCGGACGTAACGTGGAGTGACGTAGGTGGAGATCACGGTTGCCATCTTCTTCTTTCCGGGCTTGTCGGGATCAACGGAGACCCTCTCGGGACCGGCCCCGCCTTCCTGGGGCTTACGAATAACCACCCCCTTCTTGTCTACGGTAGCGACCGTTACCACAGCATCCGGACAAAGATCCGGCGGGGCCTTCTCTGCGTAGTATCGATCCACCTCGTCGCAGACGTCTCCCACAATGCTCTCCAGTGAACGAATTGGCATCCTTACGGGAAAGAAGGAACGAAAAATCTCCTCCGCATCCTCGTAGCTCATCGAAACCGCAAGCCGGGAAGAGAACTCCTGAACCAGGTATGAATAGCCTCTCTCAGGCAAGTTGATCTCTCCATCCAAAGGAAAGACTCCCGGTGAGCCGGTTGCGTGATAGTAGGCTCTCCGGATGGATATCGTTCCAAAGATGGACCGATATGCACATCCCCTGTCACGAACATATGGCAATCGATGGCCCTGGGGTTCGATGATCTCCTTGCCGGCATATCCGGTCCCCTTTTCAGACACAAATTCTTCAAGAGCCGCTTTCCCGACCGCCATCACCATGGGAAGAAGCTGCCTTTCTACTTCCCCGATTTCCATTCCTTGCGCTGACTCTCGCACAAAGGCGAGAATCTCATTGACCAGCGAGATTATGTTCGGTATTCCTTGTTCCATATCCGGTCCTCCCCAGCGGATACATCGTTCGCCAAACGTCATGTACCCCATAAGAGGACCGGAAACCACTCCTTTCTCCGTGCTATCTACTCGTTTTTACTTGAGCCACTCATGACAAGAAATCGCGGCACCCAGAAGACTCGTTTGAGTCCATCCATTCTAAGGCGAGAATGAACAGGACCTCCTGCCTCCGGCGCTATTTATGTGGTTATCCCGTCACACCAGATACCCATCTCGAAGTACTTGGATTTCCGTATTTGTTCTCAGTTCGCCGTTGGCCATCCTAAGTAGCGGATCGAGCAAATCTTTTGTTAGTTTCTCCATGCTCGTCCCACTGAACAAAACCCTTGCATCGAAGACCGCCCATTTCCGTTTTCTGGCGAAGATGTCGGTGTTGGTGGCGATCCAGAGAATGGAAGCCGCAAAGCCCCCCGGCGTGCCGAGACCGGTGGTGAACATCCTGCTCTGATTGGGAGCAAAATCCCCAGTCTTCAGTTGAAAACTGGGGGATTGACCCAATTAATTTATTACTGAATAGCAATAGTATCCGACGGTGAACCAGTAGCACCCTCTAAAGGAACTGGCACAAAAATCAACAAGAACTCATAAACATGGTCTTTTGCAAGTTCCTGCAAATCCAAATTCTGTAGCTGCCCGATTCCATTGACACATTCCATATAACTATGTGCCGGAAAAGGATAATCAGGATCTTCTCCTGGGACAGCATCTATCGCCGGCCATGTATCTGCTCCTACAAGACCAACATTCTTTTTAGCAAGATACTTGAGAGCTTCAATTCCTACACCAGGACATCCCTCATTGAAAGTTTTTGCATCATCCCAATGTTCAATCCACCCGGTGTTAAACAGAACCGCATCCCCTTCTCCAATGGGAGCAATCTTCGCTTTTTTAATACACTGTTCGATATCCTTAACAGTAATGATCTCACCTTTTTTCATCGACTTAACGCCTTTTAGTCCTGCTGCATCTATTAAAACTCCTCTAGTTATGCAGGGCCCTTGTTTTTCCACACCCAGGTGTTTCAGACCGTGCGCATTCTCTGCAGAATTTTCAGCCAGTGGATGCCCATTGTACCACCTGAAAACACCCTTACTATCCCTCAAGCCAATATGGCCGAGACCATCATATTGGGTTCCCACTTGTCCAATTTCTCCAACCACAAATTCATCATTCCATACAATTCCCTGTTTTCCATACGGACCTCCCGTGGGTATCCCGGGGATTACAAGGCTATAGACGCGCCCCCAAGGAAGCGGCATTTTACGATTATAAAATTTCGAAAGCCTATATATTTTCCCTGTCTTTACCACTTTAAGAGCAGCCTTGACTCTTTCCGGAGTTATTAGGTTAAAAGAACCTTTCTCATCACCAGCGCCCCATTTAGAAGGCCACCATTTTTCTGGTATTAAACCTTCTCCCGGTCCGGCATGGCAAATTTTGATATTTTGTATCCCAATAAGATATAGTGCTGCTAAAGCAACTACAAGAATAGTTATCCCTCTCTTTTTGCTCTTCATGATGACACCCCCCTAAAATTCTTGTTAATGTTTATGTTACATGGTTTCCGTACCTACGCCCTGAAGATTCGCTCAATACTTTAAGGGAAAGTAGTTATACCGGGAGTTTCTGCCCTAAATGGCTTTCCCAACTGTTATTTTCACCTCCCTTCTGTCTGGCTGATGCTGGAATCGGTTTGGCGGCAAACTGCACTTCCTCGATGGAAGGTACCAACCACCTCGATACCCTTCATGCTTCCAAGGCCTTTCTCGTGGGCCTTTCTAATATGACCGATTGCGGCAGCGTCAAATCCCATAATAGTACTACCCACCGCATCAACAGCAACATAATCCAGACCTGCTACGATGGTATTCAGTGGTTTTGCATCTACCATGAGAGGCCCCAAGCCCTCACCGGCATAAATCCCGGTCACAATCCCGAAATGGGATTTGATCCGTTCCTTGACAATCGATGTCAGGTCAACGATCACATCCGCGATATTGGAATGGGGCAGTCCGGACTTATAGCTCCCGTAAACTTTATTCGCCGGAAAGCCGATAAAGTTCTTCATGGTCATGGTGGTTCCGCCCCACATGTGGGTTTTCATAGGGGCAACGCTGACCATTACATTGGCCTTATCAACAAGATCGAATATCGCATATTGAGGAAGGGCCAATCCCGTGGGGGGCTTCATCATCTTATAAGGGGTGCCGTCTAGATAGAGAATCTTTACGGCTGGATCCTTCAGTGCGGCAACTCCTTTTTCATAACCGGTCTCCTGGAAAAAACTGTGGCAGTTACTGGCGTTGCTCTCAGCAATGATGACTGTCTTGGCGCCCTGTTGCCTGGCTATTTTTGCTGTGGCGATAACCACCCGGGGGTCGCTGATTGTTGCCAAGGCGCGCGGGGTAGAATAATTACTCACGAGAAAGAAACCAAGATGCGGTGTCTGTACCTACGTTGGGTTTGATGAGAACAGTGTCCCCCGCCTTCACAGGGAGCCCGCCGGCAAGTTCACAGGCCTTTCTCACCATTCTTTCGATCTCGGCCATACTTTCAGGTGTCCAACTGACCTCCATCAATCCCAATCTTTGCTTCGATTTTGCCGTGTTATCTCCCCAGACAGTCATGTCAAAGTTACAGGCTGACCCCACATCCATGTCGCTTTTTACAATAGCGACAGCCGTTTTTGTCCTAGCCTTGAGTATTCCTGGCACACCACTCAAAGCTGCGGCCCCTGCGATTGCCGCCGAGGTCTTAATAAAATCTCTTCTTTTCATGTCTTCCATGACGCTCCCCCTTCGTGGTTTGCTGATGTACATCGAGACAAATAAGCCGCCGATCCATCATCCGCTATGTTCATTTCCAAGACAAATAAAAGGCCTGCTCACCTCCTTTCTGTATAATGATTAATAATGTGCCACCATATTTGTGGTTTTAATGCCTGAAACCATCAGCAGCCATGAAAGATTTTCAAGTCGTAATTCCATCCCGCCAGATACCCATTTCGAAGAACTTGTTCACTTCCGTATTGGTTCGTACTTCACCGTTAGCGACCTTCAGTATCAGGTCCAGCAAATCTTCCGTCAGCGTTTCCATACCCGTTCCGCTAAGCAGCACACCCGCGTCGAAATCGTTCCATTTCTTTTTACGTTTATAAATGTCGCTGTTGGTGGTCACTCGAAGCACCGGTGCCGCAAACCCGCCCGGTGTACCGCGCCCCGTTGTAAAGAGAATCAGCGTGCAGCCCGCGGCGACCTGACCGGTAATGCTCACCAGGTCATGCCCCGGCGCTTCAAAAAGATTCAGGCCAGGAACTGCTAACCTCCTGCCGAAGCGAACGACACCGGCCACCTTGGATTTACCCCCTTTTTCCGTACATCCCAGGGACTTTTCTTCCAGCGTGGAAAGCCCGCCCGCGTAATTTCCTGTGGTAGGATTTTTGCTGACATCGATGCCATATTTTTTATAATAGGCTTTGAAGTCAGTGATCAGCTTGACAATATCGTTAAATACTTTTTCATCGACCGCCCGATCCATTAGAATCTGCTCGGCGCCGAACATCTCCGGTACTTCCGTCATCACCGATGAACCACCCTGGGCGGTCAAGATGTCGGTAATCTGTCCCACCAGCGGATTCGCGGTCAGACCGGAAAAACCGTCCGATCCTGCACAGTTGGTGCCGATAATTAGTTTAGATATCGGAACAGATTCTCTTTGATAGGTAAGGGCGCGGACGTGCAGTTCCCGCAATAGCTTCAGCGATGTTTCGAATTCGTCTTCGACGTCCTGGCAAACGATAAACTTGACGCGTGTCGGGTCAAAATCTCCCAGGCTGGGTTTGAAGGATTCCACGTCATTAATCTCGCATCCTAGACCGACAAAAAGAAACGCCTCCCGCATTGGGGTTTTTAGACAATCCGGAAAGGATTGATCGGGTATACGATAAATTAAGACCGTCCTCGGCACATCCGCATTCATGGGTAAACGGGATGAAACCGTCGAAATTAGCAGATGCTGGCATCTCCGTATTTGCCGTGGCGGCCAGTTTTTCTATGGTGCCGTTGACACAAAATACAGTGGGAATAATGTAGACATAGTTTCGGATTCCCACGCCACCGTCATCGCGCTTGTAGCCATTAAATGTTAATTCCCTCAAAATTAATGGATTTGTAGCGGGAGAGCGTTCCGGATGGTATTGATAGGATACGGACTCTGTGATGGCGGATTTTATATTATGAATGTGGACCCATTCTCCTTCTCTGATATCCTGGATCGCATAACCGATAGGATAACCGTACTTGTAAACGATCTCGCCCTTTTTGATTTCCTTTAAGGCAATCTTGTGGGGAACGGAGATATCGTTCATCACGGTGATGCTTCTTCCTTTAATATTTATGGTCTGTCCTTTAGCAAGCTGTCTGACAGCCACTGCAACGGGGTCTTTTTCATCAATGACAATCACGTCTTTGGTTAACTGCATGTTAAGCACCTTTATTTCCACTCGGAAAATGGATTATTTGTCACATCTCGACCAAGGATCAACAAGGCGTCACTTGGCCGCCTTTTTAGGGTCGGCATCTATTCAGCAAGCGCTGCCAGTCATCATCTACCTGCCTTTGAAAGTGCTGATAGTCGCTGGCTAACATTTTGTTGAACCGGCCTTGATGTTTTAGATAAGTATCCACACTTACCTTGTCAGGCATGGGGCTTAACTGCCAGACGTCCCCGTCCGATACCTCATAAAGCGGAAATACGCGGCTTTTAACGGCCTCCCTGACAACCTCAACAGTCAACTCAGGGGCATGCCGCCAGCCGGTTGGGCAAGAAGCAAACAAATGAATGAAGCGCGAGCCTTTGATTCCTTTGGCTTTTTTGAGCTTGCCTTTTAGGTCCTCCGGTGCGCCGATGCTGGCGGTCGCCGCGTAGGGAATGCGGTGCGCCGCCATGATTTCTACTATGTTTTTCTTCTTCTGGGCCTTCAGGGCCGTAGCAGGTGTGGTGGTGGTCCACGCGCCGGCCGGTGTAGCTGAGGAGCGTTGGATACCTGTATTCATGTAGGCTTCATTGTCGTAGCAGATGAAAAGGATATCATCGTTTCGCTCCACTGCGCCGGAAAGTGCCTGTAAGCCTATGTCAAAGGTGCCGCCATCACCCGCCCAGGCCAGTACGGTTGTATGGTCATTACCCAGAATACTCAGACCGGCCTTGATACCGGCGGCGATGGCCGCGGTGGATCCAAAAGCGACCGACATGACCGGCACGGTCAGGCAGGTGTAAGGGTAAATACCAATCAGGGTGGACCAGCATCCGGCCGGCATCACTACAATCGTATCCTCACCCAGGGCCGAAAGCGTCTGCCGCATGGCTAAGGTTGCACCGCAGCCGGGGCATGCGTAGTGACCGGGAGTGAACAGATCTCTTTTTTGCCGGACGAGTTCATTCATGGCAGCACCTCCGCCCAGTAGGTCTTCCCGGCACGGACTGCGTTTCCGTCTCCGGAAATCGCCTGCCGCACCAGAGGAGCAATGGTTTCCACGGAGACATCATTTCCTCCAACGCCGGCAATAAAGCCGGTCAATTTCCTGTCCCCATGGCGGTCAAACAGGCCCGCCTTGACCTCCTGGGCCACGATGCCCTCAGCGCCGAAAGAGACATCACGATCAATGGTAATTAGATGTTTGACGTTTGCAATCGCTCTTTTAAATCCTTCAAGCGGGAACGGTCGAATCATCGAAAGCCGAATGCAGCCGGCCATCAAGCCTTCCTCCCGTAAACGGTCCACTGCCAGCCGCATGGTGCCGGAGCCCGTACCGATACCAATGATGCACAGTTCGGCATCTTGGGTTTGATAGGCTTCCACGGCTGGGTGAGAGCGGTTAAAATGGCGAAAAAATTCTGCCGCCTTCTGGTCCCAAAGCTTTTCCAGCGCAAGAGTGTCACGATGCCGTTTGTATTTGATGGAAGTAAACAAGTCTGTTCCGCATACGTTGCCAAATGTTTTTGGGTCATCCACATTCAGCTTACTCGACGGCTGATAAGGAGGAAGAAAAGCGTCCACCTTCTCCTGATCCGGCACATCCAGTACCTCGGAGGTGTGGGTCAAATAGAACCCGTCCATATTGACCATAATCGGCAAGAGGGCCTTCTCGGCGACGCGATAGGCAATTAAAATGGCGTCAAGCACATCCTGGGCATCGGCGCAATAATATTGGATCCACCCAGTGTCGCGCTGGGATAGCGAATCGGTGTGGTCACAGTACAGATTCCAGGGGGGGCCCAGCGCACGGTTGCAATTGACCATCACGACCGGGACCCGCGCCCCGGAAGCATAATGGAGCATTTCATGCATGTAGGCCAGGCCATGCGAAGAACTCGCCGTAAAGGCCCTGGCACCGGTCATGGAAGCCCCGATGCAACTGGCCAAGGCCGAGTGCTCCGACTCGACCGGCATGTAATTGGCCTTCAGTTCGCCACTGCCGATCATATCCGCCAAGTTCTCAACAATCACGGTCTGAGGGGTGATCGGATAAGCCGATATCACTTGAACCCGTGCCAGCTTTGCGGCCAGGGCAGCGGCTTCTGTCCCCATCAAAACTTTTTTCACGAGCTTCTTTCCTCCATCGTAATAACCCCCCGAGGGCATTCATAGGCGCAGATGCCGCAGCCCTTGCAGTGATCCAGGTCAACCACTACGGAGGTTTCGTGCTCATCCGGCCGGATGCTGGCGTCGGGACAAAACGAGACACACTCCAAGCACAGGTTGCAGGTTCCGCAGGACAGGCAGCGCTGCGCTTCCTGCAGAACCCGTTCTCGGTCCCATACCTCCTCTCGCTTGGTTTTTGCCTCTGGGGCCACGTCAGATACCAGCAAGCGCTCAATCTTTACGTCTCGCACTTTCACCGGCTGCCGGGGTGGATCGGGATTCGGTTGTGCGAGGCCTTGTTGCCCAGAAGGCATGACAAGACAACCGAATGCCTTCTGGGCCGTTAGACGACCCATGGCAATGTAATGGGCAATCATTCGCGGTTTGAAGGGGGTCAGGTTTTTCGGCAAAATTGGAGCGATGATGTCGCCGCTTACACTTGAGTCATCAAAAGGATCAAAAGCAACCGCTCTGGCAGGAATGGTAAACTTTTCTGAAATGCAGGTCGGATCCAAAATCGCCAGGTCAGCCTTTGACAGCTGCTCGCCAGGTGCATCGAAATCGATTACAGCACCGGGTTCAAGTTTTATGTCGGCCAGAAGGATCAGGCGCTTGATCTCGTCGTCCAGAACCTGCGGCTCGATTTTTTCCGGTGAAAGATCAAGAAGCGCTCCCCCCACCCGATCGCCCGGATCCATGATAACGACCTGACATCCCCCCAAACTCAAAAAAAATGCACAGGACAGGCCAAGCGGACCGGAACCGATGACCATCACCCGTCGATCTGTTGTTTTACTTCTCTCAATCTTTACCTTTGTGCCGATGTCCGCCAGAAACTGCTCGATCTTCTGAATCGATAGTGCTTGATCGATTTTTTTCCGAACGCATTTTGTCTCACAAGGGTGATAGCAGAGACGCCCGGTCAGGCCTGGCAACGGGTTATGCGACAGCAGGAGAGCGAGACCTCTTTGAACGTTCCCATTTCTTAGGACACTCAGATAGCTGGAGATCGGAATACCGGCTGGGCAGTTATGGCTGCAGGGCGCCAGTTTGTTCCTGACTAGCGGTGTTAGATAACGCCAGTCACCGGTGTCGTTCCAAGCCATGGTCCCAATGGTGGACGGCATTGTCGGAAGTTCCGACAGACTTTGAATTATTTTCTCAGGCTGCATCAACATCTTCCGATATACCGAATACTTCATGATATGCCGCTGCGGCAGCAGCCATGTTCTGTTTAGGATTAACTGGTACGCCTGTTTCTATGGCTTCCAGCAGGTTTGAAAGCGTAAGGTCACCTGTGATCCGCGCATAAGCACCGAGGATGACGGTGTTTATGATCGGGGCCATCTTTGAGCCCAAGCCGTATTGAAGCGCTATTTTGGCGGCATCCACACCAGCCACTCGAAAGGAACCTTCTGTGGTGATCTGGTTTTCATGTTCCCTGCAACTGAGCAGGATCAGCGCCCCCGGTTCAGCGCCTTGAGCAATGTCCACTTTACGCAGAAGAGAAGAATCGAGAACGATTATCGACGACGGGTGTTTGATCTCTCCCCGTTCAACAATAGGTGCGTTGTCCAGCCTCACAAACGCGGAAACAGTCGCGCCCTTTCGCTCCATACCGAAAGAGGGAAAAGCCTGAACGTAGAGCCCCTGTTTGAAATAGGCATTCGCTAGAATCCTTGAAGCGACAACAGCGCCCTGCCCACCTCTTCCATAGAACCGAATACCAACCATCACAAGATCCTTCACTTCGTAGACATAAGTCGTTCCGGCTCAAGCTGGCAAAGAGATTCCGAAATTTGTCCAGCTGTTCTTGAGACCATCTTCATGAAATCAACACTCTTGTCTTCGGTTACCCGATTCTTTGGCGCTGATATGCTGATCGCCGCAACACATTCACCTTTGGCATTGACTATAGGCGCAGCAACGCAATAAACGCCGGTAATAGTTTCCTCATCATCTATGGCCACTTTTCTGATCCTGATTTGTTCGATTTCTTGAGTGAGAGCGTCAACTGAGTCCAGCGAACGTTCAGTAGATTTTTTGAGAGCGTTTTTTCGTGCGTAGATTCGTCTAATGTCATCGTCTGTATGGTATGACAACATTACCTTTCCTGTTGCGGCACAGTGAGCGGGAAATCGTGCGCCAAGCGGCGCTGAGATCCGCAACATCTCTTCGGACTCCAACCTGAATATGTAATGGATTTCGTTGTATTCGAGTACAGCCGCATTAACCGTCTCTCCGCAAATGGCACTCAGATCTCGAAGAAAGGGCACCATAACCGAGCGAAGGAATCTATCTCTCCTGGCCAGTGTTCCGATTTCCAGCGTCCGTAGTCCAAGACTGTACAATTTGGTGTCATTATGCTGTTGCACATATCTTCGGACTTTCAGGGTGTTGAGGATTCGGTGAACCGTTCCCTTCCCAAGTGCAAGCTTATGGCTGATCTCTGTGACCGAGATAGCCCGGTCTTGGTCGATCAATAGATCCAGAACTGACAACGCCTTTTCCAATGATGTAACTCCGTAGTTGACCTTGGGACTTGATTGATACTTCGAGTTTTCGTCCGCCACGCTGATGTCTGAGCCTCCCTTACTGATTGTTTCGTATCTTACAACACAAGGCTACGATATAGAACCGTGACGGTCAAGCAAAAATGTTTCATACTCGACAAATAAGTTCTCGTATACGGAACACGTCCTGCTTTTCGGGCATACTCCCGCTCGGAATAACCGGTATCCGTCGAATTCTCTCAGGCAGCGATAAGAGTGAGGCTTAGGCCACCAGAGTTACAACGTGAATGAGTGTCTGATGAATTGTTTGGCGGTGAAAAAAAGAAGATCAGCACTGAATAGACGCTAACACCGTCTGATTCAAGGATAGAAAAGGCAAGGGGTGAAGGGGTCAAGTCTCCTCTTGACTCATGTTGGACATTCGGCAGATGGGTACGTCGGGTCCTTTAGGCACCAAGCTAGCAGGCGCAACGAACGAGTCCATGGGCGGATGACAAAATTCCCATTTCAATAAAAGAAAGGCCATCCAGTGAACGGCCTTTCTTCCTGTTGTTCTTGGTAGGCGGGAGAGGATTTGAACCTCCGACCCCTGCCGTGTGAAGGCAGTGCTCTCCCCCTGAGCTACCCGCCCAGTAGTTTCAAAACTACACTTCTATTGCCTCTTTTGTCAAGGGGTTAGTCTCACGCGAAAGTGATTTTTTTGCCTTCCGCTCAGATTTTGCGTACTCCTTGCGTACCTTTTCCTTATCACGTTCCAACAACACCTCTTCGACAAAATCCAACTCTGTCCAGCCGTTGTCAAAGGTCATTTCATCCGCGGCTTTTAGGAGTTGTTCATCTGATGCCCTAATATAGCGGTCTTCAACAGACCTCTGAGATGAATGACCGACAATGAGATTCCTGATCGTATAGTCCATACCTGACCGCTGGGCGTTGGTTTTCCAAGAGTGCCGAATATCTCTAATCTGTAGTCCTTCGAGCCCAGACAATTCCACAGCCCGTGACCACGCCTTACGAATCATAAAACGGTCAATCGGCTTTCCTTGGTAAGTGCCGCAATGATTTTTGTATTGACCCGAATAAGTGAAAACAAGACCCGTAGCACGGATGACGTTTTCGCTATCTTCCCTACGAATCGACTCAAACAAGTCCATAATCTCTTTTCTCAGAGGCACTCGTTTGGGTTGTAGTCTCAGCCTCTTGGCACTCTTGCCCTCTTTGGTAGCATTTGGGGGTAATATAACCATCCGACGCTCGGGCTTAAACATCTCCCATTTCACATTCACCACCTCGCCGAACCTCATCCCCGTGTAGTACATCACAGTAACTATGTCCTTGAGCCACGATGAGTGCTGTAACAGGAGCCTGAAATCCTTCCAAGAGACGTAATTGTCCCGCTGCGTTTCGGGTAGCCGGCCAATCATCCGGCAGGGATTAAAGTCAAGATTTTCTAATTCCACCTGAACCCGAAATATTCCTGACAGCGCTGAGAGCTCTCTGTTGACCGTAGCATTCTGAACCTTCTCCAAGCGAGATTTACGATACTGCTTTATCTGGGGGACCTTGATTTCGACGAGGGGGCACCCACTGCCAAAGTATTCGACCAGACGGTCAATGGCATAAACGTTCCTCTCTCGCCCATGCTTTTCGTCTGCATCCAGATATGCCTTAATCGCTTTCACGAGGGTCAACTCCTCCTCGGGTACAGGAACCTGAAGTTCGGGTGGCAACCTCCATCCCTTGTTTTTAAAAGTACGCAAAACAAAGTCCAGTTCCTCTGGGTTAAGATGGTCAAAACGGTAAATCCTGAAAGCAGTTCTCACGGCTTTGTCTATTCGCTTGGCCGCGGTCTCATTTCGAGCGGTCGTCACCGTCCTGATTGGATGTCCTTGCCATTTGAAGTATACATAGAACCGCTCTCCTATTCTCATTACTGCCACGACAAGACCTCCTTACGAAGGTCGCTCCACAATTCCCCTGAAGTTTTCTTATCGCCTCCCTTCTTGGTTTTTAGGCTGGTCATCTTGTAACCAGCGCCTATGTGATTCACGGGTGGGGATTCTACCTTAAAAGTCTTGCCGGCCACAAATCTATTAAGCGCCTCGGCGGTAAAAAGAACCACCTTGGCGGAAATCCTAACACATTCAATTTTGCCTTCTCGTGCCCATCTCAATATCGTTCTCTTCGTGATTTTCAGCTTTGACGCGGCTTTATCTGCGCTCAACAGCTCCTTTCCTGTTTCCTTGTTTATCATTCATCCTGTCCTCCACAATAAAACCGGCTGCTAATGCAGCTTCGTTGCGGGACTACACCCGCCTTGTGCCCCAATGCCAGTACTGTAGGTGTAGCAGCTCAGGGCAGTGCGCCGGGAATGCGATTCGATGAAAGAGCCTCACCTCATAATGGTGTCGAGCCCTCCCTATCGCATATCCATTCAGCACTTAACCCACACAGATTCAGTGCGGGCTTGTTTTTTCTTGCCCGACCCGTTCGTAGCAGAGCAGGCTACAACGTTACACGGGACCTTAAAATCATGCCTTTCCCATCCTGCTTTTTCCAATGGCTTGTATATGGGATTGGCGTAACCAGACAGCATGAACTTCCCCTCTAAGCCCAGGAGAAGCTCGACCAGGTCTCCGTGATCCTGATCAGTCATCTCATGGCAATAGTCTTTGGTTGTCTTCCGAGTTGAATGTACATAAGGCGGATCGAGGTAAAAGAACGTGTTCGGAGTATCATATCGCTTAATGACCGTGCGAAAGTCCTCATGATCAACCTGTACGGTCTGCAGGCGCTCGTGTATCTCAGGTAACCGGTCGATTGCTGACAGATAAGCACTCACAAGCTGCGCCATACCCTTTCTTCCCTCCCTGATGGAATAGCTGAAACTCTGCCCAACCGCACTGTAGCTCATCCTCATTGTAATAAACCAACGATGCGCCTTATGCACATCGTCCGAAGTCTCCTTCCACGTGTCTCTGAAACGAAAGAACTCCTCACGGCTGTACGGCGTGAGAGAAATAAGCCGGACTAGTTCTTGCCACTTATTATCGTCCCTCAATACCCGGAAGAAATTCACGATGCCTGAATCAAGGTCGTTTATCACTTCAACCGGAGAAACATCCTTTGCGAAAAACAAGGCAGCCGATCCTGCGAAGACTTCCACATATGTCTGATGTTCAGGAACCAAGGGTAATAATTTGTTGAGAAGCGGGGTTTTGCCTCCATACCTTTTCAGAGGCGATTTCAATTTTCCTTGCATAATTCCTCCACAAGGGGAGGAACACGAAAATAATTCAGTCATCTATTCAAGCAAGCATTGTCGTTATCCTTTCATGTAAGTCAGTATCTTAAGTCCAGGTCAAATCTGTGTTTCGTGTCCTTCCTTTTTTGATTTTGTTGTTTTTTGATTGGAGCCTCAGTACGTGGGGCTCGGTGTTGATAGCCTGAGGAATCCCGCCTAGCGGGTTGCCCCCGAGGCGCTGAGTTAGGAAAGGTCTCTGGAACTCCCTTTATACCGCCTTCTCATCAATCTTCGTTTCCTGCATCATACTCATCCTCATCCACATCGAAATTGCTCAGGGACTGGAGATACATGTCGATTGCCAGTTCCACATGATATTGAATTGATTCGCCCAAGTCCCTCAGCGCCCTGTAGTGTTCCGGCGCAAGGGTGACGGTCATATCATCCGTAGGCTCGGACTGGGAATCTTCTGATACAAACGTTTCCTCACTTGTATTTTCAGAGTCCAGGGACGGTGCTTTTAAAGATTTCTCGGAGGCTTTTGCAGCCTTCCGTTTCTTCTGCGTCTCCTCATACCCCTTGTTCACGCTCATCTCACCGTTCTTAACGGCATCTACTGTCTCTGAATCACCGTGATCCATAATCGTTCGCATCCTCTCCGTCTTACGGGAACTGGTTCCCAGTAATTTTGCAGTTGACTCTGAGGATTTCCCGGCAGCACCGTTTGGCGCTCCGGCAAATTTTCCGTCTTCATTCCGTTGGGGCACATAACGATCATCGATGATCTCCATGTAAGAAAAGAGTTCCGCATCGGTCAGTTGGCGACGATGGCACTGGAGCTGGATTGCATGCTCTATGGCTGCCGCTTCGTCATCATAATAGTATTCGTAGACAGGGACTTCCTTGATTCCGGCATTTTTGGCGGCTTGCAAGCGGGTGTGCCCGTCAATGCAGACCAGCTCATCCTGTCCTTCCCATTTGGCTACTACGATCGGCTGGGATTCATCGTACTTCCAATCCCTCATATCCTCTTCGATTATGGTCAATAATTCGGGTCGTATCGGAAACAGGGCTTCGAAGCTCTTGTGTGTCTGTATTTCTGCTGGATTCATCGTCTCGATTGTTATTTCGTTCATCGTACTCACCTTATTAATTTGATTTTGCCGCTCTATCATCTCGGACTTGCGCCCGGCGGCATTCAAAAAGCGGAGAGTTGGCTGGTACTTTGAGTAGCCATTCGAGGTAACGGTCGCCGTCGAATATTTCCAAGGTGCGCTCCAAGTAATCTGCCGCTCTGTTTACTTTTTTGGAGATGGACTCCAGATTCTTTTCTATGGAAGCAGTTTTATCAGGAGTCCCCATTCCGAAACCCGTTTCCACAAACAAATCTATGAGGTCGTCTATTCTCATGGATGTTTCTCTTAAATTTCCCAGTAGTTCTTCAACTCGGGACATTGCCTTACGTGTCGCCATTTTTCTCCTTTAAGTGCAGCGCTTAACCTGTGTTGCGGTTTCGTTGCCTGGTTGAGCAGACAAACAGATCTAGCCTCAAATGCAGCTAGAGCCGCCGTCTGCAAGTTAGATTGGCAAAAGCTTATCTATGGAATAATCGGTAGTGACCGCCCGGCATGGGTCGGTCTTATGGCAAGAAAGAATCTAAAGACTATGAAGAATATCTGGTTGTTAAGATGCCACTTTATTAAATTATGCGCTCCAGACCACACTCAATTCTTAGGGTTCCGTCCGGAGCATCGGCTTCGCAATTTTTACTTCCTATATAATATATAGTACACAAATCCATCTCTACTTGCATTTTCTTAATGGCTGCCAGAGCCTGTTACTGGACAATGCCCTGAAATAACAAGATATCTTTTCTTAAGTTTTTGCCGTCCGAATACCCCGTCCGACGAGCTCTCCCGACGCATCGGGAGAGTTAAATTCAAAACAGAATTGCATCAATTGTCCTGAACAGCTTTCCCCCGCTGGATTCGATCCAATATAGTACCTGCAAATTAATTGGAATCCCGTCAAAGTCTCCACTATTGCGGAAGTCTGTTCTCAAGCCAGAGCATTTCTTGCCCAGTGGGGCAGCAAATCCGATTTCGCTCACAGCGCCTGAATCTAATTCGATGCCGTCCAGCACTTCCCAGGACAATATCGGAGTCACATGTTGCCTCTACTGGACCATTCAATCAGAAAGGAATTTCACAACTTCCGCCAACTGTCCAGAGTTCTTGGCGTATGCTGAGGGTTTCAGGGGTGTTTTGAGAGTAATTCGCCGCCCCCCAGTAAGCCGGGTTGGATGGACCATAGATATTCCCCAGCGTCTGATATTCGAGGCATGATCCAGACATCGTGGCATAAGAATAACGACCTTCCAACTGAATGGTGAAAAGACTCCCCAAATAAGTCCGATAACGGAAATCCACATCCAGGCCCCACCTGTTATGGCCGGTAATATCTGTGGATTGTGAACCCCAAATTCCCGGGGCAAAATGCGCGAACGGATCAAGATAAGCGCCATTCCATGAAAATTGATAGTTTCCGAACAAATAGGGATAAAAATGTGTGTCAAAAAACCATTCAAAGCCGGAACTGCTGGTATCCGACAAGCGGAATCCTATAAATGGGCCATTCCAAGTAATCCTCTGATACATGTCAAACTTGGTGGCGCTCGTCAGAGCGGTATTAGCCTATGCGGGTGTCCAACCCACCTGTCCGGGAAAGACAGGAAATAAATTGGGAGGAGTGTCAGCGGAGTACGGGTCTATCACACTCTTGATCCAAAGCCATTTGTAGCCCACAAGCAAGTCCAGCGACGACAAAATGGGTAGTTTGCCGCACAAATCAAAAGCCCAGTAGCGATTTCTGTCATTTAGACTTATTAATCCTACTTCATTATTACCCAAGGCCAGAACGCCCAGAGCTGCCCGATATAGAATAGATAGATTCGCCGCATCGGTGTACTGCTTGAATCGGGTGCAAGAGCCAACGTTTGCTTCCACGCCGAACGTAAGGAATTCGGTTTGTGGCGTGCCTATTCCAATGACTCCGGACAAGTAGGCGTCTCTTAGATCCGTCTTTCTGTTGTGGACGAATGAGCTGAAGTCTTGATGATGTAAAATGTTATGTTGTCCGAGGCCGACGGTATCTTCGACGCGTATGTTCCCCCACCCGTAAAACATACCCACCCGGGCACTGGTTAACCCTATGCCCCTAAGAAATTCAAAGTAGTTGTTGGAAACTGCCCCAAATTTACCGAATCCGAACGAAGGAAGCAAATTCTGGCAAAATGCTGTCCCTCCTGCAACCAGTATGATAGTTCCGGCTGCGCAGACCCCAGCGAGCAGCCGCAGCACCCTCGCCTTGGCATCCATACCCTACCCCAAATTCAAAAAACAGTGATCACAGGACAGAACCCGCATCCCGCAGACGGCGTTCTAACGCGCTGTGAAACCGGCAAATAAATTGTCATTCCGATTTCGGGGTATTATATAGCAGCGGCAATAGCCGTCAACAATTTCTTGGGGCACCTAGAATTCGGCTTTAGCTTTGCCGCATTTGAGATTCTCGGACCTGAGGCCGGCTCGGAGATCGCATCTTTGACCCCTAATATGAATCAGAAACACGCTTATTTGAAAACTGACTAGTGTCCTGTCCCATTAATAAGTTTGCATATTTTCTCGACCTTTCTAAGGATTGAATCCGCTGTGGCCGTCCACACGAAAGGTCGTGCGTCTTGGTTATAGTTCTTCACGAAGTCTTCAATGCGTTCAACGAGTTGTTTGGTACCTGTAAAGGACCCTCGAACTATGGCCGGCTGGGAGATTACCCCAAACCATCGTTCGACCTGATTAAGCCAGGATGCATACGTAGGTGTGTAATGAACGGAAAATCTAGGGTGGCTGGCGAGCCAGTTTTTGACCTTGTGGTGCTTGTGAGTGCAGTAGTTGTCTACAATAAGGTGCACGTTGAGGTCAGCCGGTACGTTTTTGTCCACCCGTTTGAGGAAACTAAGGAACTCCTGATGCCTGTGTCGCTGTTTACACTCTGTGATCACTTGCCCGGTTGCCACGTCCAAAGCTGTAAAGAGCGTGGTGGTGCCATGGCGAAGGTAGTCATGGGTGACTCCGTCCACATACCCGAGCCCCAAAGGCAACACAGGTTGACTACGCTCCAGAGCCTGGATCTGGGTCTTCTCGTCCACAGACAGTACCAGGGCCTTGTCCGGTGGATTCAGGTACAGTCCCACAATATCCCGAACTTTTTCTACAAACTGAGGGTCCGTAGAAAGCTTAAACGATTTAGTGAGATGCGGCTTAATACCAAAAAGATCCATATACCTTTGCACCGCACTCTTGGAGATTCCGGTCGAGCGCTCCAGACTTCTCATAGTCCATCGATTCCCTTGCGTCGGAGCGGTCTCCAGGACTGTTTGCAGCAATTGCGCTACCTTCTCGTCGTCATGATCCCTGGGCCGTCCCGGACGTTGCTCCCCATACAGCCCCGCAAGTCCCTGCTCGAGAAAACGCCTTCGCCAATGGGTTACCGTGCCACCGGATATCCCCAAACGCTGGGCAATAGACGTGTTCGATTCTCCTTCGGACGAGGCCAGAATGATTTGCGCCCTACGGACAACCCCGTGCCGCGACGTTCGAGATCTGGTCAAATTCTGCAACTCTTTACGCTCCAAATCCGAAAGGACGATTTCCTGTTTCTTGGGACGCCCCATAAGCTTTCGTGCCTCCCTCAGTGATGAGTGGGCACGAATGTAGCAGAAGTCCCTCGCTTTCGTGAGTTATTTGTGGGACAGGACACTAGCCTTCATTCATGGCACTTTTAAACCGGGGCGAGTACTTCCACGTAACAACCCTGCGGGCATTCAACAGCATGGGCTCGCCAGTTTGGGGGTTCCTGCCACGACGAGCCCTCTTATCCTTCACAGACCATTTCCCGAAGCGAGAGATCATAACCTCATCCCCAGCGACAAGCTGTGCCTTCATGATACCGAGGAGTTTTTCTAAGATCTCTTCCGCTTCCCCCTTCAGGAAACCGCAATCACCGGCGATTTTCTTTGCTATATGTGCCTTGGCAAATGTCATGACAACCTCCCCAAATTTCATTTTAAGTGGCATAGAGGGTTTAGAATAGCAGAAATGTGACCTTAAAGGCAATGATATCAGGATATTCTTACAAGCAGACTCGTGATGATCATGACAGAGCACTCGGACACGGTCAGTCGGAGTGG
Organism: uncultured delta proteobacterium; assembly: GCA_963789265.1. GTDB lineage: Bacteria > Desulfobacterota > Desulfomonilia > Desulfomonilales > Desulfomonilaceae > CAWBBA01. The sequence continues at coordinate 389,941 of CAWBKB010000005.1, forward strand.
ACAACTTATCAAAACCACCCTGTCCAGCTCACCGCCACGCTGGTTTACGGTTATCGAATGCATTTTCTCCGGGCGAATGAAATACGGGACTTCTCACGGTACTGTAGCTTGCCTTCTCGCGTTCTCAGAACCCCATACGCGAACGTTCCTGGTTTTGAACAACTTAGCATACTCCTAACCAGAAAATCGCGGAGAATCGTTCTGAGGTGCCTTCTGATTCGCGTCTCGCGGACGACTCGGGTCTGTGATAAACTGCCGGGAACACCTGATCGAGAGTTGCCCTATGAGTGACGAACAAGACCTAAATTCCCAGCGCACGCGAATAATGGAAATCTGGCACGAGTACGGTCAGACCTTTAATGCCTTCGTGCCCGAGGAACAACCATTTCCTGAGGAATGGGAACCAGATTTGCCGGCACCGGATGAAAAAGGTCGTCTCAGCCCGTAGGCCCTTAAGCACTGGGAACAGCTCTTTCCTACAAAAGAATTCCTCCGCCAGCGCTATGCAGAGCACCACATTCTGGGAGGGCCTTCTCTGAACTTTGACTGTTTGGTCCCCAAATTCCAGAGGCGCATGGTCAACCGTGTAGCCGAAGACGAGTATGGAAATCCCTTGCATATCCCCGTTCGGGATTGCCACGAATGGTATGATTCGGCTTTACGGATCGGTATATTTCAATGGCAAGTCGGTTTTTCTTGCCGTTCTGTACTGTGCCAGCGCAAGTGGTGCAAGCTCCATCGAGATAACCCCGCCCGTATTTCCGCGAGCCGCTTGGCGGGGAGGATTAATTCCGAGATCCTCAAGAGGAATCGTGCTCTTTCAACTGAGGAACAACAAGCACTTGTCAACGAAAACCTAGCGCAGGAATACATTGATCACTTTCATAGCCGGTATCCCGCCGTGAGAGGGCACTGCCGCCATAAACAATATCAAGAGCTTGCGAAAAAACCCCAGACATTTCGAGCCCTGTTGATCCCTTTCGGTCCTTTTCGGTCCCTCACGGTCCCTGAAAATGTTAACACCATGTTAACAAGGAACCTGGCAACTCCCACTCGCGACCTCCGGCGTGACAGGGCGTGGCCCTCCGTAGTAAAATCAACAACATATCCAGGAACCCGAGTCATCTCGTCCCCAGGGGAGCAATCCGGATTGAAGTCTAGAATTCTACGTGATTCTTATGCCAAAAAAACCCTCGTATAGCGACAAATCAGGCACTGACATACAGTTTCGTTAATACGAACTCTCTGTGCCCGAGGGCCTCGGCGGCCGTCAATCGCCCGTTTGCAGTCCGAACGATCATTTCAAGTAGCTTGTCTCCCGCCTGATCCAAAGTCATCTCACCCCGGAGAATGGCGGAAACGTCCAGATCGATATGTTCACTCATAGGTACTGCATGTGAGAGGGTTAGCGGACAATTTTATCACGGGGAGAATAGGATTCCCTATGATGTTTCCCTGTCCGGTGGGGAACAGATGTACCACGGCACCGGATGCAGCCCACAGGGTGACGGCTTCTGCAGCAGCAGAAGAGGTATCCATATACCATAATCCTTTGCCCTTCGGGGCCTCGGCAGGCTTGAGCACCCCTACGTACCGTGCCTTCTTGCCGATCTTCTGGAGGTTTCCGAAAGCCTTCTCTTCTATGGTCGTCAGGCCTCCCCGGATATTCCCCTTGGTGGGCTGTGAACCTGACAGATCATCGGTCTTGAACTTCACGATAATGTCGTCGTAGGCATTCCAAACTCTCATGAATTCCTCGCCCACTTCGGGCGTGGCGGCACGTTCTTTACAAACGTGCTCTGCACCGGTAATCTCCGATGTCTCGCCAAAGCAGGTGGTCGCGCCCATATCTACAAGCTTGTCTATGGCATTCCCCACCGTGGGATTCGAGGCAAGTCCGGAAGTTGTATCCGATTCGCCGCACTTGACCGAGACATATAGCTCGTTGAGATGGCAGTCAGTTTTCGGCAGTTCCGTAGCCCAGTGGACGTATTCTTTGGCCTGACGTGAAGCTGCGGCAATCGTGGTGATATCGCCACTGCGTTCAATGGAGAAACCCTTAACGGGTTTACCAGTTTTTGCTATGCCCTGGACTATACGATCCGTCCATTCAGGCTCGATACCGATTACTACCACTGCAGCAACGTTCGGGTTTGAGCCGGTTCCTATAATCGTCCTGAAGAACAGTTCGAGATCCTCACCGAATTGCAGACGGCCATATGCGTGAGGAAGGGCCAGTGTACCTTTTATGTTGCTTGCCACTGCTTCACATGCCGCATTGGACAAATCGTCCAGAGGCAGAATCACAACATGGTTACGGACACCGACACGCCCGTTTTCTCGACGATAACCTGAAATTTTTGGTTTATCCATTGCTACCACCTCTTTGTTCTGAGATTCTGAGTGTGAACGTGTTCGCCCGCTCGAATATCCGTTGTAACTACGCCAATGTCATGACCGTATTTGATTACGGTATCACCGGCTTTAAAATCTTTGAGGGCGATTTTGTGCCCAAGCGGGATGGGGTTCAAAACCTTGACTTGAAGAATCTCTTGAGAATCCATAAATAATCCCTCGGCGTTCTCACCGGCATTCATATCCATGGTGACCACACCAACGGAATCGGATTTCTCATGCACCAGAAAATTTATCATCTTTTCTCCTCTTATGTTCCGGACTGAATGGCTCGGATACATAAACAGACCGAATCTATTCAGTCCCGGTGATAAAAAACGTGGTATTCGCTTCCGGCACTATGGCGACACGAGGACGTCCCGGAAAATTGTTGATCCAATCGTGTATTGTTTGAGACGGCGAAACCGCCCGCAACTGACACTTTCTTAGTATTTTTGCTTGCAGCTCCGATGCTATCGCCACTTCAAAGCTGTCCTATACTTCTATGCCCAATTTACGCATCCAGGCTTTGATCTTGTCTTCCTGGCCTCCGGCCAGGGCTATCGGTTCGGCGACGGTCGGTCCGCAGACACCTTGAAGGTGAAGGCCGAACTTAATGACTGCTGCAGCCATGCCGAAACTGCCTATCAACGGGATGTAAGACGCCCGTTTTTGCAAAATAATCGCTTCGTCGTGACGTCCTTGCATGAACGCATCATAGACAGCGGTGCAGGCTTTGGGCGCCAAGCTGCATCCGGCATAAATTCCTCCTTTTGCGCCATGGATATATCCCGCCAGGCCTAAAGCAGGATTACCAATCATCACGTCAAAATCCATCCCGGAGGTCACTTCAAGATACCGCTGCAGATTAATAAAATCACCGCAGCTGTCCTTAATACCGATAATTTTGGGATGAGCCGCAAGTTTTTCAACAGTTTCTGGCGCAATTGGTGTCTTTGTCATTTGGGGAAAATTGTACATTGTGACCGGTTTCTTCGAGACATCGGCAATAGATAGATAGTATCGCGTAATGGAAGCTTGATCCAAAGGGAAATAATATGGAATGGCCACAAGAACCCAGTCTGCCTTGGTTTTCTCGGCCGCCTTCACCTGTTCAAGCGTCCTTTGAGTACCGGGCTCACCACAGCCGATCAATACCGGAACTTTACCATTTACTTCATCCAGCGCTGTTTCGATGGCATCCTGCCGCATTGATTCGGTCATTGCAGGAAATTCTCCGGTGCTTCCCAAAACTACGATGCCGTGCACACCTCCTTTCAAACAATACTGTACCACGTTGCGCAACCCCGCCTTATCTACTTTTTCGTCAGTGGTCAAAGGCGTCACCATTGCCGGATATACTCCTTTTAACCCCAACACACATTCTCCTTCCTACAATGAAATGACGATGGGCCTATCTGGATGACTCGTCTTACCCCAATAGGTTGTGGGGCAGTCGTTTATTGATCCCACCCCGGATTTGGTGAGAGTTTTGTACAGGCCCCTTGATAAGTCCCTGTCAGCCAACGTTTCAACAGAGAAGCCACTCGGCTCACCCTGGGCAGAAGGTTGTCTCCCATATCCACTCTCTTGCGTATCTTCTTATGGCGATAACCATGTACCGCTCGCGGTGAGTAACCTGACCAGCCATCAGTTTGTACCGCGCTTTCTGGCTCCACACACTGTTCTATGGCCGGAAAGAGACTTGAAGAGAGTGCATCGGCTACCCGAAGAAGCCGAATACGTCTGATCCTCCGGCCGTCCTGTTCTGCAGCTATCAGGACCAAAGCCTTGACACCAGCTTCTCGAACGTAAGTCCCTTTCACGCCGCCCACGTATATCTCGTCATCCTCTGTTGTTCCCGATAGACGGTCTCGTCCCGGGCGAACCATCGCACGTCGAAGTTTGTGCAGCCCTGGCCACGCCGTTTCGTAGCTCCCCAGCCCCAGGGACCACTTTCAGGTCCAAGGCGCTCATATCCTGCTTCTGGGTTGTCACATACCACATTGCGCGGAATCATAGTGGCAGAGACTTCTTTGTGTCCTGGAAAACCGTGCCAACCAGGCGTGGGATGGTTTCCAGAAGCCCGAAATGTTTGCCGTGTCTGCTCCCACAAGATCGGACAGAGACAGAAACGTTGTCCTGTTACCGATAAAGCCTGTAGTTCCCAATTTCTGAGGGCGCCAGAGGCGTCTTGCTAAGATTCCTTTGAAAAATGCAGCATGCATCCCTCATCATTGGGACCCATTGGTTTTCAGGGGAAGGCCAAAGGTGCCAAAACAGTGCCGCAAGGATTTCGCCTTCGTCCCCTTTCCCTAGCCGTCGTCCCGCACGCGCCGCCCATAATAAAAATGTCCTGTTTCTTCACCATCGAAATCAGCGACCCGAGGCATGTAACCCCATTTTTCAAAGCCCATTTTGTCCAGTAGCTTCAGGCTGGCTGCATTACGTTCCAGGACAATCGCAAAAAGATTCTTAATCCCGAGTCCAGGACAAGTCACTATCGCATGCCCGACTAAGGCGTTTGCCACGCCCTTCCGATCATATTCTAGTGCAACGTAACAACTGATTTCCGCTGTGGATCGGAGCGCGGCACGACCAGGCCGATAAGGACTCAGGCTGCACCACCCCGCAATTTGTTCATTCACTTCCGCTATAAAAATCGGATAGTTCTCGGGACTGTGTTCCAGAAACCAATTGGTTCGCTGTTCAACTTGCACTGGCAGTGTATCCGCCGTAGAACATTGCGATGGAATGGACTGGTTGTAGATGTCCACAATAGTGGGGAGGTCTTCAATTTGAGCCAATCGAATTATCATACGCTACACTCGCCGACCAAAGCTTGTCGATTGTCCCCGTCGGGGAACGGGAGAACACCCTCGTCTTTAGGCGAAGATTGCAATAGGTCCGCAGTGCTGAAAACGTTGGACTGGTCACATATTCTCCGGAATTATGCGGCGGTCTTGTCATTCTGGGGCCTGTGCCCTGGAATCCTCTCTCCGCAGTGTCCCCCTTACACCGGAAAAGACCCAGATTGGCCCCTCAAGAAACAGGAGGATGGCAAAATCGTCGTCACGTTCCCGAAAACGTCTGATTTGCCACGTTTATGAGCGTACCTCACCCCAAACGACTGCGTCAAACAGTTTTCAGGTACGTACTCGTTAAGCGAATAGCCCCTTTTCCATCTTTATACTTTGCCATCCTGATCTCCCTCTCCCATGCGCCGGGCACTGTGAGTTTCCACTAGGAAGACCGCAAGCGTGGAGGCAGCACCAACAGCCAGTTTTGCATGTCTCGATTCGAGGCCTTTGCTTCTTGCCTCCTTTCCATGACCCGTACCATACTGGTTTCGCAACTCTGCAATCCCCTTAGTAATTGACGCAAGATTGCTCAGCAGGCGTTTGATTGTTTCCGAAGCTTTTGTTCGATCAGGAATATCTTCAGGCGTCAACTTGAGGTGTTTGGTCGTTAATTTTACCAACTGTGGCAGATCTGCGCTATCGGGTACCGGAACCTCGCACTCAGTCAATATGGTCTTGCAGCAGGACTCCACCAACTCCTTCGAGGTTCCAATGGCAAGTGCAGGATCGCTCTCCACGGCCGTTTCCATTCGAGTGATCTGCTGGGATACGTGAGCTGAGTCGGCGACTAACGCAGCCGCACTAACTGCTGCGAGTCCCGGGGTCGTTACAACGCCTATATAGCGGCCCACGAAGACTGGCTTCCTCGAAAGCCGCATTTTTTCTATGATCTGAAAACCATCGCTCTTGAGGTGACCGTTGTACATCTGAACAAGCCTTTCCGCCTCTTCAACGTCCGGCCTCACGATCGGATGGACGGTTTCGCAAAGAAACCGTAGAACGGTCTCATCTTCGCAGCCCAGCAGATTGAACCGGCCATCGTAAAAAATCCAATCACTCTGCCAGTCATCGTTGTTGATCGTGTGTTGGACAATGTCTCCGTAAGCATTGTGGAACCGGTGATCACGGGAAGGAAGACTTTTCAGATCAAAAAGCCGCGACAAGAATTCAAGACCCTCAAGCCGACCGGCCCAGTGGCTTCCACTCAGAGACAGTGCGTCAAAGATGTCACGTCTGGTAACCTCACTGATCTTCATTTTTTCACTCGCATGCGAGAGAGAGGCGTTGCCGTTTCCATGGACCAGAAGCCTTGCCTAATGCTGTCGGCGGTTATATCCCAGACCTTGAGGCGGCGCAAGCCACACTTTGGCCGCGGTATCTGGTCGCTCCGTGTCCAAGAATGCGAAAACTACAATGCGGACCAGGTGAGCGGCTGTCCGCGTGGATAATTCCTAACAAATATGATAGCGTAGGGTCCATGCCTGATACCACTGGGTGACTGCAGGCCTTGGCCTGTCATGTGAGCAAGTCTAGAACATGTTGGTCAGAAATTGGGGCTTGAGGAGCTTAGTACGATGCGAGTTAGATTTTCTGTTGGAGAATTGGCCAACATCTTGAGCGAAACCGTGGGGTTCAAATCTGGATTGGCGCTGACTAGATCCGCATTGTTTGAATTAGTCGCAGGCGAGTCGGCTTACGCCAATCAGCTTGATTTGCCTGCTTACGAAACGATTGTCATGCGAGGAGAGGAATTTGACGAAATATATTACTTGGTTCTCTACAAATTAGGGGTAACAGATTCACCGACCCCGACATCTCCCTTGGATTTCAATCTCTTTACGAGGTACAAAGATAAACCAAAGGAACTGGAAACGTTTTTGGGGGTGCAACGAATTTATGCAGAGGTCGCACGCGAGGAAATACATAAAGTCGAACTGACAGGAGAGGGGTCACTAGATCCAACAGAGTTCATTAAACGCTCTGCAAATAAGTTCGGGTCCCTGGGACTTGAAATGGCCATGGAAACTATTCAAGGAGTGAACCACCATCTCAATCTTCATCCATTTTCGTCATTGCGCCGGGTCGAATGGAAAGAAATCCGAGACTTGGAAGATCTATTCCTGAGCGAGAATATTCGTGCCGAACAGGGCAAATTTTTTGATCAGAGATTCATTGATTTTCTCAACCGAAATTTCGAGCAAATCGACAATATCAATTGGCGCCAGTTTGAGGCATTGACGGCTGAATTCTTTGACCGGCTCGGCTATGATGTTGAGTTAGGCCCCGGACGGGACGATGAAGGAATTGACGCTAGGGTTTGGGACAAGGGAATCAGCACTGGCGGGCCACCGCTTATAGTCATCCAATGCAAGAGACAAAAAGCCAAGGTTGAAAAGGTTGTAGTGAAGGCGCTTTGGGCAGACCTTAGTGCTGAACAAGCGAACTCAGGACTTATCGTTACAACGTCAGCACTTTCACCAGGCAGCGTAAAAACATGTCGAGCTAGAGGATACCCGATTGAGCAAGCAAATCGAAATAATTTAAGGAAATGGCTAGACCAATTGAGGACCCCTTGGTTTGGTGCCTTCATGGACGAGTGAAGATATATCGACTCGAATCAGGAAACGTCTCATGCAAGGCCCGTCCTCGTACCGTGTCAGAAGGGCTCGGTATGTTTGCGAGGTAGTCATGGCCGGGTACCGAGGACAATCCTGCATTAGGAGGTCATACGCCAGGTCCTACACCTGTGATTGAAATCCCTAAAGTTCCCCCAACTCGCTCATGGTTCGGACTTGTTACCAAGAGAATCTCGCGGACTATTCAAGGAATTGATGACAGATTCTGCTCGCCGGTTCCTTGTGCTATATGAAAAGCCGAGGCAGCCGAGGTAGCCAAATTGGAAAGGATTGACCAAATCGCTGAACAAGCCGGCCTTGTGACTGCATGGCATTACGGGCAGCAATTCCGAATATTTGTTCCTGCCCAAGAGCCTGCGCCGTCCACCTGGGAACCTCACGTGTGGGAATTTGACGAGAAAAGATCTACGGCAGTTCTGTGACACATTCAGTAACCAACCTCCGAAAGCTAGCTCAACGCATTTTTCCTCCAAATCTTCGAAAAACGGCCATGCTAAGACATACCCCAATCCGTAACGTCGCTCAGAATCCATTCTAGATCCCTTATGGGACGAATCTCGCGGCCGATTACGCCCACAGAAAACACGGTTCCTCAGCATGCCTTGCTTGTGCTAAAGTGAGCGACAACTATTCAAGTGTCGGGCGCCGCAATGAACTCAGAGGAAGATCCCAAAGACACGGACGATCAAAGAGACGACTTGCTCAAGCAGTGGCACGAGTATGGGAAGAACTTTTCCGCCTTCGTGCCCGAGGAACAGCCTTTTCCCGAGATCTGGGAACCTGAAATTCCCGAGGCTGATGACAAGGGCCGCCTTCATATCCAGGCGCTAAAGCACTGGCAGCACCTGTTCCCCACTAGGGATTTCCTACGCGACAGATATGAGCAATACCATATCTTGGAAGGCCCTTCTCTCCAGTTTGATTGTCTGGTTCCTAAATTTCAAAACCGCATGTATTACCGGGTCGTGGAAGATGAGTACGGCAATCCCTTGCATATTCCTGTCAAAGATACCCCTGAATGGTATCACTCCGCCCTGCGGATTGGAATATTTCAATGGCAGGTCGGGTTTTCGTGCCGCTCCGTGTTGTGCCAACGCAAATGGTGCAAACTCAATTTGGATAACCCGCAACGGATGAGCCCGATAGATATATACAGTCTGATTGATCTCTTCGAGGCTCGCGGGCCGGGCCAAGCCATGTCCATAGTGTCAAAATGGTTTGGCGTGAAGCTCAAGCGTCCTGGATCCAAAGGAACTGCTCAGGTCCAGGGTTATAGGCACTCGGTGTCAAAGCAGGCAGTATATGACCTATTTTCCCGATACGCCAGCATGAGACACTAACATGTTGAGGGTTTCATCAAGGAGGCGGTGGACCTGATAAAGGGTTCCCAGTTGGTACCCTGGCACGGGCGACTCTTTAATGCTGAATATGCTTTCTTAAGCAAAAAAGTAGTCAGCAACCTCTACCGTATCAAGAGTCCCGCGGCCAAGGCTTATCTTTGGTTGCTCATACAGCAGGAGGAGACATCCCGAAACACCAGGGTCAAATTCAGTGCTACGGATGCGCAGTTGGCACAAGGGCTGGGAGTAAGCAAGACCACGGCGACAAAATACCGGGAGCAATTGCAAGGGTTGGGGCTGTTGAAGGCCCAAGCGGAAAGGGTCGGCAAAGTAGTTGAGATCAGGATCAAAAGTGCGAAATACTAGGCCCCTACTTCAACTTGGCGGTGTCGAGGTCTTTTTGTAGGCGGGTACTACAAAATCCCTCTTCACATACCAATTATTAGTTATGCTAGATATCTTCATAGCTGATAGCCTTCGCTCTGTGGTGCCCTTAGTCCCTCCCGCCTCAGTTGCCCTGGTGATACCTCACCCTCTCTGAAAGACTATATATATGACTTAGCTTATCAATACGAGTATTTCTGAATGAATGTCCCAGAGCTTAAATCCTTACTTACGCATAACAAAGAGCCTATAGCCGTAACAGCTCCTTTGATCTTACAAAATACTGCACTTATTGGCTTATACACTTCAGTTGGAGACTCTTACTGTGCAGAACTGCCTACCAGTGAGCTGAAACAAATAGGAGAATTACTGTACCAGCCTAAACGCTTTCCGATCACAGTCCACGGCTTAAAACGTATTTGGGAGTTCCTTGACCTTAACACCGACGAGCTGGATCTCAAGCTCATTACTGATACTAAGCTCCTAGCGTACCTGCTCGATCCTGACGCCGGCGAGACTAACGGATTGACGCTTACGCATTTGGCTTATCAGTATTTGGGAGAGGAATACCCGCATATTGCCAGTGAAGTACAGGATAAGGGCGTGCTCAAAGCTTTAAGAAAGAGCCTGATGCGGGATGCCCAAGCAATCTGGTCCCTTGGTAAAGAGCTGCCACAACATATGTCCAAGGATCTGCTCAGGGTGTATCACCACCTGGAGCTGCCTTTAGTGGTCGGTACTGGACCGTATGCGGAGAGTCGGAATAGGAGTTGATGGCGCTGCGGCTGTACAAAGTCAGAAGCCGCATTGTTAAAGAAATTGCCGAACTGGAACAGCGGATTACTGGCGGCGAGAAGCCTAACCTTATGTCTCCTTCTGAGGTATTCCAGTTGTTAATGAGACGCGGGGTCCGCTTTAAGAGTGAGTTCGTGTACGCTGTGCATAAGGTAATGACGCCTGCACTGGAGGAAATTAGCCACGTCTATCCTGTTGTTCAGGACTTACTCAATTGGCGAAGCAGAGTTACGGATTTGGCTTTTCTCCACAAAGCTGCCGGTCAGATTCGGGTCCATCCTATTTGGCAGCAAACTCGTGCCGGGACTTCCCGCATTTATGCCCGTGATCCTGCAGGTACAGAATGTGAGTCGAGCTCTTCGTGAAAACATATTAGTTCCGGCTCCGGGAAAGGTACTCGTGAAAGCGGACTACTCACAGGCACAGCTACGGATTCTGGCGCACCTGTCCGGAGATCCTGCTCTGATTGATCTGTACCAACGAGGAGGAGATGCCCATGCTGAGACGGCTAAAATCCTGGACATTGACCGTGATGCTGCTAAAGAGGTGAATTTCGGTATCTGTTTCGGCATCTCACCGGCAGGCTTGTGCGGCAAGGTCAATGCCGTCATAGCCAAAAAGAATCGTTCATTGGCCGTGGGAGAGCAAACGCCATTGATCGACGAAGGGACAGCTCAAGCTTACATTGACGGCTTTCATTCACGGTATAGCGGTGTGCAGGACTTTTTCGAGAAGGAATGGAGGAAACTGAAAGCCCTTCCCATGGAGCGTCGTTCGGTGAAAAGTCTCCTGGGCAGAATCAGGCGATTTGATACCCGAGCGAATCCGGCTACCCAGCGGAGCTTTAGAGTGACTTGGCCGCAGCAAATAGAAGCTGATCTGATAAAGACGGCCATGGTACGCCTTGATTGTATTTTTACGAAGCGCAAGACGGGAGCACGAATTGTGATGATGATCCATGATGCCTTGTGGGTCGAGGCACCGCACGCAGAAGCTGAACAGGTGAGGCACCTGCTAAGAAAAATGATGACCGCGATAGGCAAACTCAAGGTTCCTCTGGAAGTGGACCTCAAGTAACCACCTTCAAGCCTCTGTCGATATCCCGCTTAGGGTGCCTTTTTGAGATAATTCGCTTTGTTTGATCTTCACCCGCTCTTGCCATTGATCTTCCAGTACCGAAGCTGATTTGTAATTTTTCCACCGATACAGAATAGGTGCGTCTCTCGATGGTGAACCGAAAGGGTACGGCGAAGATCTTCCTATGACGCGCGTTTCTCGCGCAACCAGAACGCCGTAGACGCGCGGAGGCAATTTACGGATACTCTGCCATACCCCGAATTAGAAAATCGCGCATTTCGCGGCTCAGGTGGCCTATAAGCGATGTCTTCTTTTGCTGGTTATCGAGGCTGTTCAGCAAGGGTCTAGCGAACCCGGCTTACCGTGCACCCAGAAAAATTAGATTGACCGTGGCCTGAGCAGTAAGGTACTTTCAAGAACCGATATAAGAGCCCTTTTCAGCAACATGACGGTTTTGCCTCGGTTGGGTTTTGTGGAAGGAGATAAGGGGCCTTCTCGGGACCCAGGGAGCCCCTGGCCCCTCATTGGCACCAAGACGCCCGAAATGGCAAGACCGCCGCATAATTCAGGACTTCCCTGATAAAAGACTTTGAAATGGGATACTGATAAGGTTCGGCGGAGGCGGTCATGAGTAAGCCCTCTCAGACTTCCGGTGATCAGTGCTGGGCTATTGTGTGCAAATTTGGGATGGAGAGATTCGAGCCATTCTCGAAATTTACCCGACTGGCGGCTGGCTATCACCCCACGGAATCTGACTGTAGGCAAATATACAGGGAAATGGAAGTCCAAATTAATGAGCAAGACAATGAAGGATACCAAGAAAACAGTTCACCAGGTACGATCTGTGCCAAGTCCCCGGACTTGCACAGTGAGCGAGGCAAAGGATCAAATGAACGGTTCAAATCTGGTAGAGGTGTACGACTCCCAGAGCGATAGGTACCGGCACGCCTTCCAGGTTTTTCTCGACCACACCGATCAGAAAGCCCGAGCTAAAGTTTGGCTGGATAGCTTGGTGCAGACCCTGCCGACCAAGGGTGTCTTCATCGATGTCGGCGCTGGTAACTTCGAAATCACCGCCTGGTTCATCGACAGGTTCCAGCACACAATCGGAATTGAGCCGAACGCTTTCTTGTGCGACGAATTCCTCCGAAGGTGTCCGACAGCCGAAGTGATCCCTCAAACTATTCTCGAGGCCCGGCCCGAAGTCCTGGGCGACCTAGTTCTTTGCTCCCATGTATTCTATTATATTCATCGATCAGAGTGGGTGCGGCATTTACAAAAGCTGGTATCGTGGTTGTCTCCTGTCGGAGTCCTCGTGGTCGTACTGCAGAACCATCAGACGGACTGCATGGAGATGCTGGATCATTTTTTCGGTGAGCGATTCGACTTGCTTGCATTGGCCAAGGAATTTCAAGCCACGACGGGAGGCCGCTATCAAGTTAACATCGAGACTGTCCCGGCGTACGTGACCAGCGAGGACTTTGAAGCGGCATATATGATAGCTGAGTTCATTCTTAACGACCTACCAATACGCCATGCACCCTCCCGCACTGCTCTCGATGAATATGTGCGAGAGCACTTTGCTGAGCCCAATGGCGGATTTCGTTTTTCTTGCCATCAGGATTTCTTGCAGATTAGGCCCAGTGCGTGAGTCGATACGTGAAATGTGTCGCCGGCTGGCTTCTTTTCACTTCTTGAATTGGGGCCGCGGGGCAGACAGGGAGATGACGGACACCCAAAGGGATGGTATGCTGGAAAACGGCCTGAAATGAGGTATCTTATGCACTGATGAACCAACCCGTCTACGTTGAGCTGATTGCAAGAACTAGAAAGGCCTTCTGAGTCGGATTCCGGTCTAATTTCCGGGTCCGTACAAAAGCAGGAAGAATGTAGCTTTTTCAGCAACGTGACGGCGGTCTTGCCTCTATCGGGTCTTGTGGGAGGAGATACGGGGCCTTTTCGAGGTTACGGGATCAATCCCTTGATCGGTCATCTGCCCCATGACACCCAAAATAGCTGGACCCCCGCATAATTCCGGTCAAGACGATATCGGATTCAAGGAGGAAATCTATGAAACTGAGTTCCGCATGGTGTGGGTTAATAATATGCGGCCTTCTGGCAATTGTGCCTGCCAAAAGTGCGGCTCAGGCGCAAGGCCTACCGCTACCCCAACCTGAGTCTATAACGGTTGATCGGTCGCTTTCTGAGGCAGATGCTGCGCAAATGATTAAAACGGCACGTTTGTTCTATGCGTTCTGGGATACAGGAAACGCGGAGTACGTCGCCGCCGCGGTGGACAGCGATTTCCGTGACAATACGCTGCCGGAAGGACGACCTCAAGGCCCCAAAGGCTTGCTTGACGCTTCGCAGACTTTTCGACGTGCCGTACCCGACCTCCATTGCAAGATCGAAGACCTGCTGGTAAGCGGCGATAAAGTCACCGCGCGGCTGACATTTACAGGCACTAACAAAGGTGAGTTCATGGGCCACTCTGCGACCGGCAAGCCTGTGAGGTTCTTTGCAATCAACATACTGCGTATTCGAAGAGGAACCATTGTTGAGGAATGGCATCTCGAAGACGACCTGACCTTGTTGGAACAACTAGGTGTCGTTTCCTTGAAGAAGTAGGAGGAGCCGGTCACGGATCGCCGCGCATTCTTGCAGACGAGCATCTTAACCGCGGCGGCGGATGTCGTAATCATCGCCGCCAGAACTTCCCGGCCAAGACGAATTCGAAATGATCTCTTTTTATATAGTACACAAATTCATCTTTACCTTGTTCACACGTAATTACAATATGCTGCAATTTAAGGGGGCTCGTTTTTCGCCTATATTATATTTTAAACTGGGGAGAATTATAATTAAAATCACGTTGACAAAAATAAACTAATAAGGGCGGAGTTATTTTTATAGGGTGCTTGGGGCGGCCAAGGAGAAGAATTCGCAAAATGATGACGGCGGTCTTCACGGCTTCATAATTTCCGCATCTGAAGCTGCTATTTTGAATGTCACTGTTCATGTACCGATTCCATTTGCCATCTCCGCCCGAATACCCGGGTATCATTCGCGTCTGGCTCGTACACCGCATGAAATCCCTCGGCATCCGCAAGTGATTACCACCTATTGACCAGGCAGAGATCCGTGGAAATCGCATACGATAAGAGCATATTATTTCTGTGGTTTTTTTGTTAATGGCATCCGGTATGGGATTTTCACACGGTTTTCCAGTCATTGCACCTCTCCTCGTTTCCTCGTCCGCAATCCACGCACCTCCTCAATCCATTGATTTAGCTGAGCAATGATAGCCACACATTGGAACATGTTCTTTTGGCACGTCTCATGCATAGAGGCGGAACAGCGAAGTTTGACATCGAAGTTATTACAGATTGGAGAACAAGCCGCTCCTTGCACTGGATGCGACTACGGTTGGATAGGGGCTACGAGCCATGATGATGGCGGAAAGGGATGAGAGGAGGTAGGTCTCTTTTCATCCCGCGTCCGAAACTCTCACTCAACAGAAACGTATGTCGTCTTTGTTTGACAATGACTAAACCCACAGCAACCCTTTATAGCAAGTGTCTATAATTCGGTCCTCTACGTTATCCTCGGAGAATTACTGCCTTTTGAGGATTCTGCCGGGCACAAAAACATGACTTTGCGGGTGGACTTTCTTGTCTTGCAGTACCTTTAGCCAACATAAGGACCGATTTGTCAATCCACGGTTGACATTAGAGGGAGGCAAGGAACCTCCAGAAACAATTCAGTTAAGAGGGGGCGGAACGATTCCGGTCTGGTATACCCCGGTTCATCACGCGGGAGCCAAACGACCGGGGGCGTGCCCTATGTAACGTTGTGCACTCGGGTTGGGTCGTGGAATCACTAGTCAAACTGATCACAGCAGCCTGCCAGTTCCTGGATGCCGACTTTGATTTGGATCTATTCTGGGAATGGCAGCAAACCTTTACAGTCAGTCTCGTTTGCCTGCTGGCTCTAGCCCATTCCTATGCTTCCGGCTACGGTCCCCGGGCTCATCTCGGTAACCTCTGTTTGCCCTACCTTGAACGGCTCCCTTTCCCATCATACAAGCCCCTTGACGATGCCGTTTGCTTTCGATCCTACTCTTTGAAGATCCTCACCATAGGCAAGCGATCAATTGCCCCTGCCAGCCTGGCCTTCTGTATGAACTGCTGAGAATTTCCGCGCATTGCTTAGGAATTTCCCCTTGTTAAACCTCAATCACATTTGAAAGGAGAAAGAAACTATGCCTCTGTACATGACACAATTTTCTTACACTAATGAAGGTTGGGCCGCCCAAGTAAAGAATCCGGCCGACCGGAGCGCCGTCCTTAAAGCTCTAATCGAGAAGTTTGGAGGTCGTATGATCGCTATGTACTATTGCCTAGGCGAATACGATGGAGTGGCTATTTCCGAGCTCCCTGACCATGCGGACGCGATGGCTATGCTCCTCACTGTTATTGCCGCTGGTCACCTCAAAGAGATCAAGACGACCGTGCTCTATGACGTGAAGCAGGGCATGGAAGCTATGGCGAAGGCAGGCAAGATGACGTATCAAGCGCCGTCCAAATGAAATTCATTTTCGCAGAATATTTCTTCGGCAGACCGATATTACGCGACAATTCATACCAGCTATGCGACTAAAGGAGGGCAAACCATGTACGCAAGGGTAGTCACAGTTCAGATTCAGCCCGGCAGGATAGGTGAAGCGATTGACATCTATGGGGATTCCATCGTGCCTGCGGCCAAGCAGCAAAAGGGATTCGAAAGCGCTTCTCTGCTGGCAGACTGGAACACAGGAAAAGGCATATCGGTCACAGTGTGGGAGACGGAAACCGACATGACTGCTGGGGAGGCCAGCGGTTACCTTCGGGAGGCGCTTGGCAGGACCACCCCCACCTTGGCGGCACCGCCCGTCACGGAGCACTACGAGGTGAGTGTCCAAGGATAGCTGCACGCGGGAGGCTCGCCCTACAAACGCTGACGCCTCCCCGCGAGACAAGTTAAGACCTTAGTTTAAAAGGAGAATACAGGCTTTTTCATCAAGCTGACGACGGTTTTGTATTTGTCAGGTCTGGTGGGAGGAGATACGGGGTCTTTTCGAGGTCAGAGAAACCATCACTCACCCTTTACTGGCAATAATACGCACAACATAGCAATAACGCCGCATAATTATGGGTACAGAAACAGGTATCCAGGAAAAGAGAAGTTGCAATGAACATTGTGCAAGGATTCCCAGCTACGTCTCAAGACGGTTACCAACTCAATGTCACCAACATCATCAGGCAGGCAGCCCGAAGCTTCGGCGGTCAGGAAATCATAAGCCGAAAGCATGATGGGACTCTCTTCCGCTACACGTACAAGGATGCCTGGGACCGTGTGGGCCGCCTAGCCAACGCTCTAACCAGACTCGGGGTTGGCATCGGCGATCGAGTGGGAGTATTGGCCTGGAACACCCATGAGAACTATGAAATTTATTTCGGCGTTCCCGGACTGGGTGCGGTTATGCTCCTCCTCAACCTCCGACTGACCCATCAAGACTTGGCCTACGTGGTCAACCACTCCGGAGCCTCCCTGATCGTCGTCGATGAACTCCTGGTACCCATCGCTACGGCCATCGCCCCTCTGTGCCCTCAGGTCAAAGGATATGTAGTCATAACATCCAAGAAGATCGATGAGTTCAATGACCAGCTTCTAAATGCATGCTCCTACGAGGAAATCCTGGCTCAGGCTTCACCGATCTATGATTGGCCCAACCTTGATGAGAAATCGGCGTACGCTGCGTGCTATACCACCGGTACCACCGGCAAACCCAAAGGAGTTTACTATTCTCATCGAAATGTTTATTTGCATAGCTGTGCCATAGCTTTGAACTCTGAGATGAGCATGCGGGATTGCCACCTCCAAATTGTGCCTATGTTCCACGCCTTGGGCTGGGGCACGATCCAGGCAGCTACAATGGTCGGCGCCAGACAGGTTTTTTCCGGCATGTACACCCTGGACAAGCTCGGCACCCTGGCCGAGCTGTTCGTCAAAGAGAAAGTGACCGTGAGTGCGGGAGCGCCGGCCATATTCATGCCCTTCCTCGAATACATTCGGACCCTTGACGCGAAACCTGACCTGAGTGGAGTGAGGCTCGTGTCCGGGGCGACGGAACCGCCCGTGGCAACTATGAAGGGGTTTGCCGAACTGACGGGGGCGGAGATCATCCATGCGTACGGCGCTACTGAAACCACCCCCCTGGTCACGATCAACCGGCTTAAACCTTGGAATGAGGGTAACCTCACTGAAGAAAAAAAGTGGGATCAGAAGAGAAAGCAGGGCTATTGCGTGGTAGGTTTGGACCTGAAGATAGTCGACCCAACGGGTAAGGAAGTCCCACCAGACGGTCAGAGTTCTGGTGAAGTCCTCGTTCGGGGGCCGTGGATCGCTGGTTGTTATCATAGTGCACCGGGCCCGGAAGTCCAGTTCACGGAGGACGGCTATTGGCGCAGTGGGGACGTGGGCACTATTGACGCGGAAGGGTATGTGAAGATCATAGATCGGATCAAAGATGTTATCAAAAGCGGAGGTGAGTGGATTTCTTCGGTAGACATGGAGAACGAAATCATCTCGCATCCTGCGGTACTGGACGCGGCAGTGGTGGGCGTGGCTCACCCCAAATGGGAGGAGCGCCCGCTGGCTCTCGTGGTCCTGCGAAAGGAGCTGGAGGCAAAGATGGACGCGGAGGAGATTCGTAATCACCTCAGCAAGAAATTCGCCAAGTGGCAGCTTCCGGATAAGGTCCTGTTCGTTGATTCCATTCCCAAGACCAGCGTGGGCAAGACCAACAAGAAGGCGATCCGGGCAGAGCACAAAGACATCTATACTGCGTAGTCTTCCCGAAGATACGGAGCGACGTTGGGCGACTGACCAGCCCCCCACATAGCAGGGTAACCGACAGCGAAGTTCCCAGGGCATTGCCACACCTGGTTTCTTGCAGCGGTGATGTCACCTGCCGTTGATCGATGAGGATTGTGATGTTCCGTCTGCGTGCGAAAGTTCCAGTTAAGAGGGGTGTGGCTGACATCTCGGCCGGTCCGGGTGATGAGGAAAGTGACGAAAAGCTCAACAGTGCTTTTGTCCCACGATGGGTCGAGACAGAGCGGACATGAGGGTTACTTCCTCATCCACCCTCTGACGAGGCAGGATTCATCCATGTAGGTTGTCCCCGGAGTGTCGATCGATGAAAGTGGGACGGGGCAATCCCCTCCGGGAGCGCGATTGCGGTCGAGAACGAGTCAGAGACGATTTAATGGGTGTCTGTCGCCCTCTTGGCTGAAATTCGCTCGCCAAGAAATCGTCCGTAATCGTTGCTGATGAAGCCGGCTTTCGGGAGTGAAGAATTCCTGGGGAGGTGTGATTGATCGAAGTGGGGTTGTCTTTAGTGTGTGGAACCACTGGCGGTGTCTGCACCAATTGCAGACGGACTTCTCTGTCGATAGCACCACCCTTCAGGAACGGATCAGCAGGAAAGTTTCAGATTGACTGGCTAGAGCGCTGTGAATTACGCTCAAGATCCGAAACCGACTTACTTTTGTATTCATGTCACGACGGCTTTGCCTACACCGGACCTTGCGTGAGACCGGATACCTATGGATCCGGGGCATCACATCTAGTGACCGGTCTTTGGGGCAAGGACCCCATAAGGAACGAGATCTCGGTATGATTTCCGACAACGAGAACACTCACAAGAGAGGAAGCGACCAAGAAACAATGGATAATCAAGAGCGGACAGCAATGATCAGGACGACATTCGACACGGTTGCCGAGGGATATGATAGCCGGACGCTGCGGTTTTTCCAGGAAAGCGCGAGACACCTGACCACGTGCCTTGATCTGACAGGTCGTGAACAGGTGTTGGACGTTGCAACAGGGACTGGGATAGTAGCAATACAGTTAGCCCAGCATTTGCCCGACGGCCAAGTCACGGGCATCGACCTTTCGGGCGGGATGCTTGCCCAAGCCAAGAAGAAGTCTGAAGCACGGAAACTTCATAACGTCAGTTTCAACGAAATGGATATGCAGTCAATAGGTTTTCCCAACAACCATTTTGATGCGGCTGTCTGCGGTTTCGGCATCTTTTTTGTGGAAGACATGGAGTCCCAACTCAAGCACATTTCGGAAAAGACAAAACCAGGCGGCCAGGTTGTCATTTCGTGCTTCTATGAAAATTCCTTCTCCCCTCTCGTCGATATGTTTCTCAGCCGCATCCGGAAGTACGGGGTTGCAACGCCACCATTGCCTTGGAAAAGAATCGCTACAGAAGATAAATGCGCGGCATTGTATCAGGATGCCGGTTTGGTAGACGTTCGCGTTATCAGAAAAGACCTAGGATACTATTTGAGCAATGTCCAGGAATGGTGGGACGTGATCTGGTGGGCCGGCTTTCGCCATTTCGTGAGCCAGCTCTCCCCCTCACTTCTGGAGGCATTCCGGGCCGAGCACTTGAGAGAAGCGGAACCACTGGCTACAAGAGACGGAATCTGGCTGAACGTGAACGTCCTCTACGCAACTGGCACGAAACCGCAGCATGGGGCTTCGTGCCATTGATCGGAGCAGGAAGCCTCCGTTTGGAGGTGTAGGGGCATCGGCGCTGTCTACAACAGTTGCAGACGGACTTCGCCTGCGATACCACCGTCCATTCTTCAGCTTAGAATTAGCATCGAAGATTTTCATTGACGAAGGACTTGAGGTGAGTCACGTTCAAGACTACTGAAGACTAGGTTTTTTTTGCCAACTTGACTCCTTTTTTGCCTCTCTCGGACCTTGTGGAGGGCCGAACGAAGAAAGCGAAGAAAGGGGTCGGGTATTGAAATTTGATATCCACGCGAACCGCTTATGCCTTTTATTGAGGCCGTCCGCTTTCACCTGGGGAAAAGTGGATATGCTGCCTTTTCGAGTCCGTTCTTGGCCGTCCGCGAGGCCGAAACGCGAATCCCCGATGAAAGGCCTCTCGGCGCATATTGCCGCGGTTCAACACATGGTAGCAGACCTCAGCGACAGAAACCCGTGCCGCTCTCGGCATGAACTCGTGTTACTACAATAGCTTGCCGGAACTACAGAAAAGAGGAATGTCCCCTTTTTTCTAGGAATGTCGCACTGCTTGCCGCCTTTTCGCGATTAGCATCCTTCCTATTGCGACGGCACAAAAACCGAAAAATGCGATGGAAGCTATTCCTATGAGCCAATTTTTGGGATCTGCAGCAAGGATGAAGATTCCTGCCACGACAAACAAGGCCGAGCAAACTTCAAGTGCCCAGAGTCCAAATTTACTGTGCTGAAGAGCTTGACCAACGAGGGCCTCATTAACCGTGAGTCTCTCGTCTGTTCGGTCCAGGTGACGACATTGAGTCGTAAACCCAAAGTGCGTAAGGTACTAGAAGAAAGGGCAAAATAATAAAATCTCCAAGAGGGCCCATAAAAAGAATCGAGCCGAAGATGAGCAACAGAGACACTATTAGGTAAATCTTTACGCTTTTGCGTAATCTCTCAAAATCCTTCTCCGAAGAAATAGTATATCCTCGGCCGAGGGCGCCCAAAGGGAAGAATAACTTGCGACCATCGTCGGTTGTCTTAAAGGAACTACTGGCGAGAGCATCGAAATACCCTGCCGAGCCGATCTCGACCGAACAGAGAAGAATCAAATCCGCCTGTCGCAAACGCTAAGGACGGGACTCGACGCCGTAACCATCTTATTTTACTGACTCGCCACCGTGGCGACCGCTGACATGAAAAGCGCATTCTTGTCGATCCTGCCCGTCCGATCGCCTACGGGAATGCTTAAATGGGGTCAAATAAAGATAATCACTTTCACTCTGTTTCAGTGGGGCTTCATCCGGAACACGAGAACCAAATTTTGGCGCATGCTCTTCAAAGCGTTCATGCAACTTGATAAGAGGCGATTGTTTTTGTTTATTCGTTCATGCATAGCTTTGGAACATTACGTTGACCTAGAGCAGGAAATCATAACAATGCTGGGACCTGTATAACGCGCTTGGCAGGCCATCGTTTACCACTCCTCGGAATGATAGCATGACAGCCTAGTACAAACGCTTGCAGGGTGGCGTACAATGTTCGGACTCGCAATGTGGCGGCGCCGCACTACTGAAAACCCGCGGCATGAAAGACTGTTTTCACAAAGACCTCAGCGAAACCGTAGCATTCCTCGTTAGTCAACAGGTCTGCGGTGGAAGAGATTATTAGGTGCAGCTGTCTTCGATAAATGAATACGATCAGATTTATGTAGGCAGTGCCCGCCGGCTTGTAAGCCGTGCCGTGAAAGTCAATAATGTCCGAATCGCCGATTCTTTCTAAACTGGAACCCGCACCCATTTTTTCATCCTTGAAGTCCGGCCAGACAACTCCCAGGTAGCCCACTGCGACGGAATACCTTTGGAAGTCCATGAAGAGCCGGGCAGCCTTGCGCCGAATCCCGATGGGAAACAAAGAAAAGAACTTGGCTCCCCTAGCTATGGATTTGCGAAGGCTCAAATCAACCTGTCTGCCAAGCTGTTTGTTCCGCTCTCGGGCCACTGAACCAACAAATTCATGATAATCGTTTCTCTGGTCAGGATCGGAGTTGAAAAAGATGGCGGAGCTGTAGTTCTGTTCCTCTGAGCCTCCAAATCTTTCCCTCATGTTGACCGTAACAACACTAGAGATGTATCCCGGCGCCATTTGTCGCTCCGCGTTCCATGCATCCAGGGCCACGTTTGCGCATGCCACCAGGTGATCGACCACGTGAAGCCCATCCTTCGAGAAGTTTTTGAGAATTCGGCCGGTTTCATCGACGGAAATTACTTTCTCCACATGCCATTCTCTGAGGTCGTTCCTGTGGCCGTTTCCGTGGGGCTTTTGCGGCTTCCTTTTGCGGTCTGCCAGGTCTCTTTTTAGCTGGGAAAAGATGCCTTTCCACCCGGATTTCTTGGGAGTGGAAGCCCGCTTCTTCGCGGTAGATAGCACGTAAGGACTGCTAGTCCACGAAGGCGCTTTTCCGGTGATCCTCGCATGGTACTGCCCAAATACTTCGGTAATGACTCGCATCGCCATTGCCGCATCACCGGCCACATGGTGGGCAACAAACGCCAGGACGCGACGCTCTTCGCCAATACCGAGGATATGAATTTCCAGAGGGGGGAGGCCCCAAAGATCCCATTGTCGGTCGAATCGGGTGGTCAGGTGAGACACGACAGCTTCGAAGGTGGTTCCCGCCCTGCCTGAAATAGCTAATGGCGCCGAGAAGATGGGGATCTTCATGTCAGGCTTGTATTCCCTGGTCAAGTAAAATGTCCAGCCCTCGTGGATCTCCCGCAGGACGCTTTTGTAATTGGGGTAAATCGAGACGGCTTCATTCACGGAAGATTTGAAGACATCTTCGTCAAACCTGCCTTTCGTTTCTATGGCCACTAAAAGGATGTTCTTCGTATTGCCGCAGCTGGTCAGAGCCATGATATCTGAAATAATATCAACAGGTGCTTTGTTCAGCATGATGATTCGCAACCTTGCAGGAATATGTGAATGCAATCACTTTTTACCCGGACGCGGAGTCAAGTCAATGGCAAAGATTCCGGGATCCGGATAACTGTCCGCTGATGGTTGATACTTCAACCTTTTGGGGACAATGCGCATCAGTTTTATCCAGGTATTTTACGCTTCTTGGAACCAAATTACCACTCATGACTGGCCAATATCGTCACCTATTTAATGAATGTACAGGGAATTTGTGTCAGTTGCCCCTGTGGGGAAATTATGGGCAAATGGACAATTAACTTATGGATCATGCCCTCAGCTCCGCAAATGTTACTGTGAAGGTTGAAAGTCACTTGTAACGTGATCCATGCCATCGGATGCCAGTGTGAAACACGAGGGCCGCGAGGGCGCTCAAAGACACGAATGCACCCATGAGAAAACCCAGGGGTGCGGCAAGACCATATATCCAGTAGCCCTTCTCCCGTCTTATAAAGGCAATCTGAAGGATCGACACGATCCCTACTGTAACCGCCGTGAGCAAGAAGAGTACCTGTGATTGTTAGCGTCGCTTGGGTGAGGCAAAATGCGCTGGAAATACCGAACAATACGTAAGTCATTAAGAGTGCAAGATTATTTGCGGTCATACGGAGCATTGTCGAGACGCTACGTTCATGCCCGCCGTAATAGACCCGCTTCCAGAAGCTAAATAATTGTAATAGATTGTTGAAAGGTTCCAGTTGCACGAGGTTACTTCCTCGCAAAACCGTCAGCTTCATCCCCTGGCCTTTCACCGTCTTGGCCAAGGCTATGTCTTCGGTAATCTCATTCCTCAACCGATGCCAAGTTCCAATTATTTCATAGGCTTTCCTTGTGATCATGAGAAAAGACCCTGATGCCATGGCAGCCGGTTTGACCGGGTTATTAACGTCTTTGAGAGGATGATAATGCAAAAGTCCTAAGGCCAGGATCGGGAATATTGCATCAGCAATAAATCCCCTTTTGGTGAAACCGGGCAAAAGGCTCAGGAGGTCAAGACTTCTGCTTGACATATAGCTCAGAGCAGTACACAGGGCGTTAGGATTCAAGAAAGAATCTGCATCGGTGAAAACCAAAATCTCTCCTGAGGCAATATTTGCCCCGAGAAACATAGCGTGGGTCTTACCTGTCCATCCAACGGGGAGTTCGTCGACCGACATCATCTTAATTCTTGCATCCGCCCTGGCAAGTTCCTCCATTAATTGCAGGGTATTGTCCCGGCTACGGTCATTGACAAGAATGAGTTCGAAGCGGCAGTTCTTGGAGGCCAGAATCCGACTTGCCGATTCTTTGATGCAGTGACATTCGTCTTTGGCAGGGATTACCACACTTATGAGTGGTTTTAGATCATTGCCATCCTGAGATGTACATGAGGCAGGAATCAGTTCCATTTCGAGGAACATGGGAAAGGTGAGACTCTTCCGGATCAATTTGATCAAAACCATGAGAGTGAAGCAAACTGCGACTGTTGCAGCCCACTCAATTTCCATTCGGTTAACCCCCGACAATGAACCATCCCAAACGGGACCAGCCGTGATTAATGCCAGGACAGTCCGTTCCAAGTTTGGCCTGTCAAGGAGATTTTGGTCTCTTCCTATTTCCATGCCACCTGGTCTCGTAGTGCCCGATATCTTTCTTCATGGGTCGCGGACTCAAGACTATCACGACTTGGGACCTTACCCTCAGCAATCCAGCGGGCAGAGGCAATCTGCAACAACCCTGAAGCTTCGTGTAATCAATTCTGATGGTTTTCCACATCTTACCCAAGGGAGAGCTACGGCATTTTTCCAACATTTCTATCGCACCTCAGCCTGTGAGCCCTAAAAGCCCTCCTTCTCCATATCTGAGAGGGTAAATCCTTGGAGGATTGACCTGATCAAAAGACTTGGAGGTGTGCACACGAATACAGCAGAGCATCACTCGGGCTGCGGTCGAGATCCTCGACAGAGATTCGATCGAATTAAGCGCACCGCCCGGAATACGTCGAATATCTGTGCTACTCATCGTCTGGAAATGAAAACCGTATCTTGAGCTTCGTTTGATCTGCGGCCGTTATTTTACTCACCCGTGCATCGAGGACAGACCTATTTTCAAGGACCTTCCCCAGAAATCCGCTCGCATCTATTTTGGATTGTTCTCCTTCGACGAGGAGATCGAGTGTAATTATAGAGAGCGGGGAGGTCGGCGCCGGGGTAAGTTCGGCAGGCTCGGGGACGGGTTTAGCAGCCTTTGCCGTTGTTGCTGTTTTTCTCGGTCTTAGAGGTTCGGGGACTGCTGTTGGTTTTGGAGAGCGGGCCTTGCTCGAATAGACTCCTTTCTGCAGCCGCGCAATAAGACCTGCTTTAAAAAGCTTGCCCAAAGCTGCATTCGTTCCTTTGTTGTTCGAGCCTATGGCACGAGCAATTGCCGATACGGAGAACGTGTCGCCGGGTTTATTGTCCAGTTCCTTCAGGATTTTCTCTCTTATGTCCATCATTTTCATTTCTCTTGCCTCGCCATTACCTCGTCACTAGTTTCTTGAAACGAGCGATACAATAAGGTGCTGCCACCCATAAATCAAGCATTATTGGCACATAGGGCCGTTGTGTGTGCCAGGAGAACGGTGAACCTCCTCACGGTAATAATCCGGTGTTCTACATTTCACGGTAAGTGGGTCTCTATTGAGGGGAATGGCCGGATCAAAAGAAATGCCTCATAAGCTTGAGCTTTGCCATGAAGCGCTCATATCATCAACCAGGCCGAGGAATAGAATTGATCGTCCTTTCCGCTTTCTTCTTCTGTTCTTTCCCCTTCTTAAAATTGAGGGGTTAGTGGGGCAATCATGAAGGGAATAGAAGACGCATGTGCGGAAAGGAGGAGCCGACAATGAAGCGAGCAGTGGTCAACTTCTTGTTCGCGTTGCTGGTGGCTGCGGCAGAGATATTTATAGAAACAACGAAGAAATCAAAAAAGGCGCGTAAGTGAACACCCGAGCGGCCCCGCAAGGGGTCGTGGGGTGAACCCTGCCGCCGCAATGAAGAGGAGTAAGACAAATGGGAATTTTCATGGACTGCATCGTGGTCACGCTGGAGGCGATGCGGTGGCTCTACGTTATCCTGGAGCTGCTAATTCGGTGCATGCTTGGCGTAGGGTGATAGGCGTGCCCAAGCGGGGGCGCTCTATATCTTAGGCACAAACAGAATACATCGAGAAAGGAGCACCTAAATGGCGCTTCCATAAGCCAACATGTCCTCGCCATCCTTACTCGAACACGGCTTGGCAGTACTTATAAGTGGAGGAAAGAGTATGGCCGTATCAAGGTATCGCCCACCCACTCCTGAGGCCATATTTACAACCTGGATCGCCGGCACTACACCCGGAAATCCTTTCCCTCTACCAGGAGATCAAGGCACTATACCTCTACCTTAACAAGTGGCACATAATCTGGTGGCTGTTCAGGACAACAGGAAGAAGCTGGACAAGACATTCATGCGCATAGTCCCTGGCCTTAACCGCAGATTAAGGGAATGGGATTTCTTCAGAATCATATCGTTCTTTAATCTTCTCGTTCAATTGGACCTTGGCTTTCAAATAATCCTCAGATTTTACCCACATTCTGATTTCAATCTTTATCCCCTTGTCCCCAAGCTCCTTTATAGTGATGGTTGGCGGCGGGTCCTTCAGGATCAGATCCTCTCCCTCAACGATTTTTTGCAGAGCATCTCTGATGGCCTTGAGATCAGCCTTATAGGTCACTCCGATTACTATTCTCAGTCGGCGGGTATCCCGACGGGAGTAGTTGATGACCTTGTCCGCTGTCAGCTTCGAATTGGGTATGATTACGGTAACGTTTTCTGGTGTGAGAACCTCGGTGGACATCAATTCGATCTTCTCGACTGTGCCCGCGGAGCCCCCACCGTCAATGTAATCTCCCACCCTGAATGGTCGGAAAATGATGATAAGCAGACCTGATGCAACGTTTGACATTTGTTGTCTCAGAGCAAACCCAATGGCAAGACCGGCAGCTCCAAGCATCGCCACTAGGGAGGTAGTTTCAACTCCCAATCTGTGGAGCGCTGCAATGAGAATCACACCATACAGGAGAACCTGAAGGCTGCTGTCCGAAAAATAGATAACCGTAGGGTCAAGTTTTCGAGTTGTGAGTGCCCGCATTAGAGTCTTCCTGATCAATTTTGCTAGCCAGAAGCCTACGAGGATGATGATTAGGGCTCCAACTAAACGCCAAGCGTAGTTGCCCAATGTTTTTAGCACTTGTGCCACAATGGCTTCCCACATAACTCACTCCGCTGACCAGCATTACGCCTTCCACATGGGGCTCGAAACCCCTGGGATCGGGAGACCTGGAGCTTACCTGGTCCCACCCCCTCAGTCAATCGCAATCTCACGTGAGATGGTCATGACTGCAGGCACCGAATTTTGACAATTTCGCGCAATCAGAACGCGGTAGACGCGCGGACGGAATTTTTGAATACGTCAGCATACCCCGAATCAGATGATCGCGGAGAATCGTTCTCCGGTGCCTTATGAGCGATATCTTGTTTTGCTCGTTATCGAGGCTGTTCAGCAAAAATTAGTTTGACCGTGGCCTGAGCAGTAGGCTATGTTTAGACGTCAATATAAGATCCTTTTTCAGCAAAGTGACGGCGGTTTTACCTCTGTCGGGACTAGTGGGAGGAAATACGGCAACCTCTTCAGGCTTCCGGGTACCATCCCTCGCTCCGTTATCGTCCCGAAGACCTCAAAATGGCAAGATAGCCGCATAATTTCGGCTGACATCACACCTAAGAAACGGGAGACCCGACATGACAAGGAAAGAAGCCACCGAAAAAATCCGAGCAGCCAAGAAGGAAAAGGGATTGACCTGGGAGCAAATTGCCGAAAAGGTCGGTAGCCATACGGTCTGGGTGACCTCAGCCTTGCTCGGCCAAAACAGCATGCCCCCGGAGCTGGCTGAAAAGTCAGCAGCGGTTCTGGGCCTGGATAAGTCAGTGGCCGAGGTGCTCCAGGAGTGTCCGATGAAGGGGTCTCTTGACGCTACGGTTCCCGTTGATCCTCTCGTGTATCGCTTTCACGAGATCACCCAGGTGTATGGGACGACCATGAAGGAGATTATTCACGAGATGTTCGGTGACGGCATCATGAGTGCCATTGATTTCGAGATCGATATTCAGAAAAAGACAGATCCAAAGGGCGACCGGGTTGTCGTCACTTACAACGGAAAGTTCCTGTCGTACCGCAAATGGTAGACGCGTGCCATGCGACGCTAAACAATTTACAACGAGCCTTGTTCCTATCGGTAACGGGGAGTTTCCTGCAAGTAAACTGCCCTACATTGTATGAGCCGGAATGCCCAGAAATGGAGCTTTCCGGTGTCACTCTGGCTTGCGGAAGCCGTTGAAGTTCAACATTGGGCGTCATGACCGCCTGATTACTCAGTGTGCTCCCGGACTGACGCCCTGCATTTCCTCTAAGGAGTGGCTCACATGAGTGCTTTCGTTATCTCCGAGGTCGAAATCATCAACGAGGATGCTGCAAACCAATATCGTCAGCTTGCAGCGGCTTCCATTGCAACCTACGGTGGCCGTTATCTTGCGCGAGCAGCAGAGGCTATAGTAGTCGAGGGCGAGCCAATCCCACGCCGAGTCGTTATCGTAGAATTTTCCTCAATGGAGCAAATTCGCAAGTGGTACGAGTCTCCCGAATACGCGGAAGCGCTGAAGTTTCGCGACGCAGCCCTGGAAAGGCGACTTATGTTTGTGGAAGGAGCGAGTCCACAAGCCTGATTCGCGAATGCAATCCACGGCTCGTTTCGCGTCAGAACGGATTGGTGCTTGTGCAAATGCCGTCGCGCCCTGCCTATGTTGAAAACGCTCGGACGGACATCAACATTTTGCGACCCTGGTCTTCAGGTATACGACCGGCGGGCAGAAGCTATAAAGAATCCGACGACGAGGTTAGATTGCATCGTCGGTCAGCGGCAGAGAAGACTACAACACATTGAATGTTCCACATAATTCACGCCAAATGGGCCGAGGGATTTGGCATCTCCCGACAACCCCGCCGACTCTCGCCGGAGACGCTACCTCTCACGACTCCCTTTCGGGAGGTTCAGGCTCGCGGAGACACCTTCTTTTTCACAAGGCTGTCGGGGATACCTCAGAGAGGCAATGCACCGTTTAGGGTGTCCCAGCTCAGGGTGGTTACTGAGTCACGTTTGCGCTCACCGTTGCCGGTTGCCTGAACTTGAGGGTTCCGTGATGGCTGTCCTGGGCAGAATCGCCTCCCTTATAGAGCGCTATTCCTTGAACTCTATCTCTATTGTCGGGAGCCGTTTGACGCATCCGGCTCATTCTTCACCTCTTGCGACTGCTTCTGGAAACCCACAATCAAACAAGCGGAACTCCCTCTTTTCCATCGGAGTCCCTTGTTGCTTTCCCCGGCAAAAGGTTCCTGCTACTAGCCAACAGTCTCGCCCGTGGTCTGGATATGCCGGACACTTGGCTTTGGTTTCTGGGGGACAGTTCTTTGCCTCCCAATAATTTTTACCGCTCATTCCAACTCCCTCCCTAAAATGGCATCGTTGTCGATAAGTTTGCTCTGGAACATGAAGAATGTCAATTATCATTTTTGTAAGGAATGCCCTCCGAATTGGTGGAAGGCTCTTGTCGCCAACCCCATCAACCTTAAGCAGCCGCAGCGCAGTCTATGCAAAGACTTTCAGGGCCACAAAAAAATGACCAGGGTGTTCGGGAATAAATTCCGAAAGGGATTGTGGAGTCAGCGCAAATAGAGACGCAGAATAAGCCTTGCGAAAGAAAACGGACAAAACTCATGGGGATCTTTTTTGGGGAATATCTGCCGGGAGGATGAGCAGAATGGGTATCTTCTTCTCTGCCGAGAATCCTTCGCTCATTCCTGGTAAAGACACGATCTCTCTCTAATCCGATCCAGGACGGCGGTTGCCATCGGAGACGAGCCTGAGACAATTTGCGCGTTCTCTTTCCCTCCCCTTACTTGAGTCCCATTTGTTCTTGAATCTGGCTTGGGCGGCAGTTTCAAGCCCCCGGACAATCTGATCTTTGTGGGGAAAGAATATTGCTACGGAATCCCTTGAATCATCATCAAGGTAAATGATCAGTTTCGTCAACTGACCCGCACCCACCTGGCAACCGGCGAGCATGAGATTTACTCCATTTGTGAACTCAACTCGGCTAAAGTGTATCCCACCCGCACAACAGCCCCCACCGGAACGATTTGGGTTAAGAAGCCCTCGCCGTCGGAGACCACGTCGTAAGCGGCCTTTCGCGTTTCAACAACGCACAGTTGATCGCCGAGAGAGACCCACTCGCCTGAGTTCTTGTACCACTTGCGGACTATAGCCGGAAGATCCCTTGTCGAAAACATCGGCATCTTCACAAGGTGACGTTTGCTCATGGATTTCTCTCCCAGAGAGAAGGTGTTTGTCTCTTACTCTGGTCGAACGTCGATACTTCAAAAAGGCTCTTTTCGAGAACTATTTGATGGAGCCTGAGGTGTACCGTTCCTTAATGTAATCCAAATGGACCCACCTCGTCTTGGCTTAAGCGTCCAATTCGGCGGAGTTGACCCTCCGCCAGAGTGTCACACGTGAACGCGGCATCTAGCAATTGTCGTGCCAAAAACTTTATTAACCGAGTAGGAATTTGGATAACGGCGGACAGGCATGTCGTTAGATGCTCTACGGGAAGGAGATGGACTCTCGGGCCTGTTGAGATCGTCCCTCGAAACGAGAAACAGTATCGCATCAGATTCAAACCGAATTGACGGAACCTTTGTTCAAAACCAGGGGATTTTCGTGATTCATGGATAGTGAGACCGTTGGGGTATTGTTCCCCACCCGTTGAAACAGTTCGGTGTGATGCCCCGCCACTCACCCCCCTATAGCCCGATTTCCCCGTCCGTGCGGTAGCATGCCGGGGCCGCGACCCCGACATCATCGTGAATGCTCGTCGCATCAACAGCGGCTTGATGCCTCGACTTCAGCCCAATGCCGAGGGAAGGAACGATTTCTATTTCATCGAGAAGACGGAGCCGGAAGTAGCGCTCCGAATAATTTTGGATTTCGTCGGCAGTAGAATCAGAAACGCGTTCGGATTCGATCCGATTGACGAGGTTCATATCCTGACTCCGATGAATCGGGGCTTGGTTGGAACAACCAACCTCAATGTCGAGCTTCAGAAGGCTCTCAATCCGAGAGAGGACGGGGTAACGAGGGGCGGCAGGAACTTCCGGTTCGATGACAAGGTGATGCAGATCAGGAACAACTATGACAAAGAGGTCTTCAACGGGGATATTGGGCGAATTATTCGGATTGAGACGGAAATGCAGGAGCTGACGATCACGTTCGATGGGCGATCCGTGGTCTACGATTACTCAGACCTGGACGAGTTGGTCCTCGCCTACGCTGTCTCAGTCCACAAGGCGCAGGGCTCCGAATACCCTTGCGTGGTGATTCCCCTCCTGACTCAGCACTATATCCTGCTGCAACGGAACCTGTTATACACTGCCATCACGAGAGGAAAGAGACTGGTCATCGTGGTGGGGAGCAAGAAGGCTTTGGCTATTGCGGTCAAGAATGACAAGACCCAGAAGAGGTTCACGTGGCTGAGGAATCGGCTACGCCCCTTGTAATAGTCCTTGTCCAATCAAAGGATTTATTGAACTCTGAGAGGCGCATTGTACGAATCGGTCGGCAAATTATCAGCCAGAAAGTTCCTTCGGCACGGGCTACAAGAAGGGTCTCATGATCAAGCTCACACGATCTTGGGCTGGGCACCAACTGGCTTTCATAGAATACCTTGTGGTATTCTCTCGGACCGTCGGCGCGGTAAGGTCGGAAAGGTTGATAGCCTTTCTCCCGATCACGTGCAAAGGGTCGAAAAGTTTCCGCGGACGGCCAGAAAATGGCGGCAAGAATGGCTATATCCAAAGTTGACTATCTCAACGATAAGCTCGCTAAGATTTTCAAGATGGGGTGCGAGTCGGACGGAAGCTTTGCGAATCGTCGTGTAATTATTGGTTCTGGAAAACTCGCCTTTTTACTCTGTGATCAAACCATTGATGCCTATGAAGATGTTGTGAAGACTCTGTTGGCGGACGAAGACTGGAGTTCTCGTTTTTCAGAGAAGTTCATCGAGGAAGGCTTGAACCGAATTCTGTTGACGATGACCGAAGAAATGACCTCAGCCAATCTCAAAATACATGTGACTCATCTCATTGAAGATTTGCAAAGTTACTCAAAAGAGCACGTTGTCTATATTCCCCTGACGGGGGTACAAATTGAGGGCGAACCAGTCCGCATTGGAAATGTCACTATCAAGGAAATAACAGATGATGAATTGGTTTCAATATTAGAGAGGTGGGAGAGGCATTTTCCTGAAGTATCAGGGGGCTCAATTGAGAGACAAAACAATATCAGGAGCACCCAGCGGAACATAGTTGAAGCTTTGCGCGGGACTACCGTTACAGAATTCCATGTAATTTCTGAACCTATTAGAGCAAGAGAAAGGGCCTTAGAAGAAACTGGGCGAATCCTAGATATTCTGCGCTACTCCATTCCAGCTTTGTACCCACCTGATAGTGATGTGAAGATCGGTATAATGGGTGATCTGTTTAAAGGGCCTGTAACGCAGCTAGTTCTTGCAACTGATTCCACCGGCCTGAACAAAAACCAGGAATGGGTGGGTCCGTTACAACCTCTGCGCCTGACACCAGAAAACCGTGAACACATGCTTTCTATGGGAGTTTTTCGCTTAAGTGGCATATTGCAGAAGCGGTATAGTGATGTGAATGATTTTGAGCGAGCCTTACTTCGTGGGTTACACTGGTATGCAAATGCTCAAACCCGAAATGATCCTGCAGACCGATTACGTGATTTGGTTACGTGCTTGGAAGTATACCTTACTCCGAAAGATGGAAATCCGATAGGCACGGCAGTTGCTGAGGCAGCGGCAATAATTGTCGCGAGTGATCTTCAAGACCGAAAACGCATCAAGAAAAAAATAAAGGAATTATACAGCTCAAGAAGCGCAGTGTCGCATGGTGGCCGAACATCGGTTTTGAATCAGGACGTGCATGATCTTGGGCAAATTGCCGGGCAGCTTACAAT
This sequence comes from uncultured delta proteobacterium, assembly GCA_963789265.1. Taxonomy (GTDB): domain Bacteria; phylum Desulfobacterota; class Desulfomonilia; order Desulfomonilales; family Desulfomonilaceae; genus CAWBBA01. The sequence continues at coordinate 423,137 of CAWBKB010000005.1, forward strand.
GATTCTTATCAACAGATCACATGAGTTCACGACTAGGAAAGACTTACTTGAATGGGTTGAGAACCAGAAGCTCGGCTGATCGATTTTCGATGATTTCATTCCGAGATGATTCGCTCCGGGGTTCCAGGGAAAACAAGAAGTTTACTAAGCAGTGTTGCCATTCGGGTTTAGACAAATCATGTAGAGAATCATCGTAAGTTGCAAAACGACATACTCAGTTTTGGAAATGGAGGTTGTCATGAGAGAGAGGGTTTCCATCGAAAAGATCCCCAAATCAGAAAAATTAACTAATTATCTCAAGAAGGTACGTGATGTCACCGATCACCCAATAGAGGTCGAAAATATTCCCAATGATGAGTCGGTCGGGCCTCCATTTTCAAGCAGAAAAGAAAACAACACGTTTATAATACAAGTTCATGTAACGGCTTTCCGACCCCAAGAAGAATTTTTTGAACAGGGAGTTGCCCATGAGGCAACGCACGATAGGCTGTCTGTGGAAGGTTACGAACGGGCAGATTTTCTGAGAGAACCGGAAGAAGTTGAGAGATTTTGCGTGAATTGGCTATTCACAATGATTGAGGACATTCCTGTATATGAACGGCTGCACAGTGCTGGTTTCCCCGTGTGTGATTTACCGTCACTTAAAGCAACAGAGAAATTCATGCAATTACTGCATCAGTATGATCCTGCTGTACCACCTCCAATGTCTCGCAGCTTTCCGCAAGATATTCGGCTGCAAAGAATGATAAGAGTAACTCGGCTTGTCCTAGGGGCTGAGATGGTCCGATATTCAAGTTCTGGGGATCCGTGCCTTGAGTTGATGACAGAGTATTTGAGCCTGCACGGGGCGAAATTGCCTGAAGACGCAAAATGGGCTAAGTGCATAACAGAGATCGTGCGATCTCATGGTGTAGATACTCCTGAAAGGTTTCGGACCACTGTAAACCTAGTAGCCCAAGAATGGAAATTAGAGGACCTCATTCAGTATTAACGCCCCAATTGCCTCACATCAATCTTCGGAGCGACCTGAAGTAAAAAGCCTTTTGATACGTTGGAAGCCGCCCCGGATCCGTGGCGTCATTTTGGCGTCGCTTTTGACGCCACCATAGTGCTTGATAGTGATCGATAGTGACTTAAATCTTCAAGGAAATCGTGGCGTAGCCGGTTGTAGAGTGTTGAGTGATGTGCCGTGTGAAGGCAGTGCTCTCCCCCTGAGCTACCCGCCCAGTAGTCTCTGAAACTACACTTGGATAGCACCTTTTGTCAAGACGGAAGATCAGTGTATAAATTATCCTTGCTTAATCAATTCAGTATATGATATTATTAAATAAAATGATGAAGTACCCTTTCTGACTCGAACTTGCTCCAGGAAGAAACTCATGAGAAAAAGCTGCTTGATCCTCGGTCTCTGTGCTGTGTTTTTGGCTGTATGCCTGTGCGCTTGGGCCGCCCCGCCCATTGGAGTCAAAGTCATACCGGAAAGCGTTGATTGGCCCCTGGTAAGACCCGCGCCCTATAGGTCTCCCAAAAAAGAGCTCCGCCAAGAAGACATTTACGAGCTGACTTTCGGAGTCCGAAGATGGTTGTCCGGCATCGAACCTCCTGACGGGATAAACTTCCAAAATACGCTTTACGAGTCATACAAATGGTTGGATCTCTATGGATGTTATGGGGTCCTGGGAAACGGGGAGGACGTATTCACCAGGCAAGGGGCCAGGTTCAGACGGCTCGATCGGGGCCGCTGACCGATTCCGTCGCGAGGACATGACCCAGGAATTCCAGCAGCTTTTCTCTGTGGGCAGCATCTGTAACCGCCCCCAAGTATTTTCTTGATGCCCGGTATTCCAAGATGCCCATCTCAAAAAAACGAGTCAAGGCATTGCCCACGGTGATTGAAGACAGAGACGGCAAAGGGCGCTCATCATCAGGACCACGCAGATCCTGAGCGATTTTCATCATCTTCTTCATGACTATTTTTTGTGAGACACCGCCTTGCTCTCCGGTTTCTGCGGCTAGAAGCGCCAGATAGTATACCTCAAGCATATCCCACATAATTCCGCTCAAACACTCCAACGGCTCTCGGTTCACAACGGAAATTTGGTCTTCAGCCTCTCGCCGCACCCATCCTTGGTCGAGGAACCAACCTAAAGTTTCTGTCCAACACTGTATCGTCATCCGTTAAAGGATTAATTATCAGCTCCTTCGAGCATATTTGTCTCAGGAGTTGAAATTCTCCGCGTTTGCCCGGGTCAATATTCACAGGGCCGGCGCCACCCCGAGTCAAGAGTATCGAAAGAAGGGATGCGGACCAGAGATAATTGACCAGGGAATTCTTGTAGAATCCCAGGTTGGCTCTTTTTTGCTCCTCAATGAGATAAACGATTTCAGCGTCGGGTGCCGAGGAAGCCTCAACGGCCACAAATCCGCGGTTCCTGAACAGTTCGAGAGCTTTTTCCAAGGCAGCTTGCCGATCGGCAAGGCTTTCCGCAAATTCAAATCCGCCTCTTCCGAGTACTTCAGACAAGTATTCGACTGCCTTGAAAAAGTATCCTCGGCTCACTTTATGCGATCCCATACAGACCAGTGCGGCTGCGGCCAGATCTATCGGCGTAACAACCCCCACGCGCACAATCCCGTGCGTAAGATAATACGCGAAATCGTGCAGCAACCTGCGGTTTTCTTTCAGGGATGTCTGGGCAGGGGCAGACCGTACGGCTCGTTCGCGGCAAAAGGCGCGAAACGAGACAGGCTCATGAAAGCGAACGTAAACCTTGCCAAACTTCCGTTTGAGGATCTCTCGGGCACGGATCACCGACAGAAAGCTCTCCTTCTCTTTGTCCCGGCCTCGCAACTCTCGCAGATAAGCCTTTTCCTCGGGTACTTGATCGTAGCCGATGAAGGTGGGGACAAAGGTCAAGTCCTCGACAGCCTCCTCTTCAACAGCTTGCAACAGGAAAGCGAGCATTCCCACCCTGGGGGGCATGAGTTTCCCGGTCCGACTTCTTCCCCCTTCAATATAGAAGTTAATGTTCACCTTCTCTCTTACCAGGGTCTTCACATACGCTGCGAACACATGGGTGTAAAGCCCCAGTCCCTTGAAAGAGCGTCTCAGAAAAAAGGCCCCTGCTTTGCGCAGCAGCGTGCCGACCGGCCAGAAAGAAAGGTTCTTGCCCGCGCCCATATAAGGAACAGCCATCTGGTTGACAAAGGTCAGGTATCCGATGAGCAGATAATCGAAATGGCTCTTATGCGAAGAGACAATGATCAGAGATCCTTGTGCATTTATCCCTTTGAGGGTGGAAAAAGCAGAGGGCTTGAGATCTATCCCGTCGAAGACTTTGGAAAACAGCCATTTCAGGAGGTAGTAAAGAAAATGTAAAGCTTGAATATGCTGATCCGCAGCGATTTCTTCAATATAGGATTCTGCTTGTTTCCGAAGCTTCTTTTCCGTCGTGCCTTCTCCCGAAGCTTTTTCCGTGACCATCCCGTGAAGTCGGGGATCCTGAAGCACACGTTCCTTGATCTCGGTCCGAGACAACCTTTCAGGTCCTCGGCTCACCCTAATCCTGTCATTAATTCTCTTTATGAGCTTTTGGCGAACATCGAATGGGATTTCTTCAAGGGATTTGCCCGAGCCGAACTCCTCGAATTCCCCTACAAGATTGATCGGCTCACCTACCATGAACTCAGGCACGGTCCACTTCCGGAAAGCGATCAAGAGCCGTTTCAGGGGACCCGGCCTGTCAGGGTCACCGAGGAAACTTTCCCAGAATGGGCGGATAGCGGGCCTGGGGGTTCTGTCATAAAGGATCGTCATGGGCACTAGCACGATGGGAGCTGCCATGCGCCCTTGGAGATCGACCAGGATCTGAATTGGGTCGAGGTCCGGATGGACGTATCGCGTGCGCGAGGTTTTCTCGTCCACCAGGAACATCACGCCCAACCCTTTTGCCTCAAGGATTTCCTTGACCACATTCTCGTCGACCGCGACAGGACGCCTGCGTTCATGTATAATTCCGGCGAGCCTCGCTTTCCAAACGCTTACAAATTTGCCCAGGGAGCCGGCGCTCCACGCGGACATCCCGAATACAAAGGCAGGTAACGGCAGTCCGAGTTCCACAAAACGCATTCTGAGGAATTGCAGATCGTAAACGCTTCGATATTTCAGAGCGTAGACGAGCAGGCCGTCTCGGGCAAGATCCTGAAGTCTCTGCACATCCAACGGGTCGATCCGGACGTTGGCCGAAAGAACGGAAACAAGTTTCCTCATTAGCCATGAGGGCTCTTCATCGAGAACCCCGGCAACATGGTGAAAGCGTCCGTTGTGAAGGAACAAGGGGACTACCCGGCTCATGGGGAACAGCGTGACCTCTCTTTGTTTATAGGTGATGCTCCGCGCCGGCATTGACAATCCCCGGCGATCCACACCCTCTTTGGTGATTATCCGAGCATTACGTGACCCGGAATGGGCCTCAATTCCTTACCGACGGGACGCGCTCGCGGGCCGTCCCTTCTTGGAGATCAAGCTATCAAATCTATAGGCTCATGGGCAACCCGGTATTTTTTATTTCGGTGACTGAAAACGAGCTGCTTTCAAAAGAAAGGTTTTCTCGGAGTCGTTTTATGGTATATAGATAACTTCCTTACGTTACAGGATGACGAGCATGACGAAGCAAGCCACACAAAAGATAGCCCCTTTCGCCTTCCTGTTAGTTTTTGGGCTCCTCCGGGTAACCGCGGTGGCCGCGGACTATCTGGATTACTACGAGCAAGGGGAATTCGCTCTGCGCGTCCAGAAGTGGGATCGGGCCATAGCTCTGTTCACAAAATCCATACAGGATAATCCGAAATTTTACGTAGCTTTCCACAACCGGGCAATAGCTTATTCCAAGAAAGGCCTATACGACAAGAGCATCGCGGATCTGACGAAGGCAATTCAGCTAAACCCCGACTACCCGGACGCGTACGGCCTCATGGGGATACTTTACGAGATTAAGAAAGATTATCCCTCAGCGTTGCGCGTATACGAACAAGCCCTGGCGCGTGAGAAACGACCCGAGGTACAAAAAAACCCTTCGCAGATATATTACGGAGGTGAAGGCCAAGGTGCCGAAGAAATGAGTAGTTCCGGATAGGGAATCAGACCGGGCGATTCTAATAGGATCAGGAATGGAGTAAAAAGTCCGGTCGGCATCGAGTAGGAGAGTGTTGACGGGGCAGGAAAGTCTCAGTTATCGAACAAGGGGCAGGTTTTTCAAGAAAAGGGAAACTTTTGCTTGTTGTTTTTGCTTCCTGCTAGTGATAACATTCAAAAGATTATACGATTTGCCCGGTTGCACCCCGGCAAATTTGAGATAAAGGAGGTCTTTCGTATGCCTACGCTGGAGATCGAAGGTAAAACCTTTGAAGTTGATGAAGACGGGTTTCTCCAAGACCCCAACCTGTGGAACGAGGAAGTTGCGGCCCTTTTCGCCAAGACCGAAGGAATCCAGGAGATGACGGACGAGCACTGGAAAGTTGTCCATTACCTCAGAAATTATTACTTGGAATTCAACATCGCTCCCATGATTCGGAAGGTCTGCAAGGACACCGGCTTCAAACTGAAGAAGATCTACGAACTGTTTCCCTCCGGGCCGGCTAAGGGAGCTTGTAAGGTGGCGGGGCTACCGAAGCCTACAGGTTGCGTTTAATTCCATACCGCATCCCCGGGAGGTCCGGTCTGATTCTGCCGTCCTTGCACAGCCTTCGGCCTTTACCTCCTGGGGGTGCATAACATCTCTAGTCCAACTGTGCCCTTCAAGGGATCGGTTTGCGAGTCAACGCCCTGAGCTTGTGAAATGTGGCTCGCCGATCCTCCCGAAGGGAGTAGTCTATTCGGAAGGGCCTGGTCAAACACTGATAGGCCATGCGCCTTCTTTAGCGTAGGATCGAATGAGTGGGGGGCAAAAGGACTGGATAGATTCACGCCTTAGAGGTTTGATGCTGCTCGAGCCAAGCCGGATGATGCGTCATACCTTGAAAACCACCCATCAAAAGCAAAAAACCGCGTAAAGGGGTTTGATCCAAACTTCAGAGTTCCTATTTCGCAAAAAGAGCAGCAAGGCCGTGGGGCCCGCCGACTCTGCGCTTCATATTCATGGCTGCCTGTTTCTGCTTCTGACGTGCCTGGAAAGCTGCTAACTCCATTTGGGCATCCGCGGCCAGCCGATTCGCCCTGGCGGTCAAGCTCACGAGCTGCCTCTGCAACGCTAGCAGAGTTCGCGTGCAGTTGGTGATGTCAAGAGACGGGACTATATTGACATTGCCTTGAACGTCACGAAGAACCTCAGGCTTGGTGGCATTGGAGATGCACTGCTGAGCGACTCGAATCTGACTGTTCACGGCCGCAATTTGCTGGTTGACAATGTTTTCCCTGATTCGAACAGCACTAGGGATTCCTATCGAAGGAACAGCAGGTCTTGCCGACGCACCGGGCCCTGCCGGGGGCGCTAAGGAGGGTATCGTTTGCTGCCCCGCTGCCGGCAAAACAAGACATAGGGCCAAAAGCCCGAGAATGCACAATGGTTTCAGAATTGGCGTCATCATAATTCCTCTCGATAAAGCGATTCTCGACTTCGTCCCGGTCAAACCGGAACGGCAGCCTTGGCACATCCTTAACGATTCAAGCAGTGCCGGGATTCAGTTGCGGCATTATTTCAAGATGCCCATTCTCCTCTCGAGCACGGCTTTGTTGATTTTGTAGCCGACAAGAGATGTGTAGTAATTCCCCTCAGCCAACGACAACTGTCTCTGGGCGTCCAGTACCTCTATGTACGTAGCTACCTGCTCCTTATATCTTTCCTGGTTGATACGAAAATTTTCCTTGTTGTAGTCCACGGACGCACGGTTGTTTGCAATGTCGCTTTCCGAGCGTTTCATGTCCACGTACGCTTGCTTCACCTCTTCCATTACTTGTTCGACAAGTTGCTCCCTGGCGATGAATGCTCTGGCTTCGGTTGCTCGGCGCTCTTTGACGGTTTCGCGTGAACGGAACATATCAAAAGCCCAGGTGAACAGCCCTTGCAGTTGCCAGTCATTTACTCCCTCCGGGTCGAATGGGTTCCAGTCGTCATTAATCCGGGTTCCCTGAACCTGGACCGAGACGGAAGGTAGCAGGTCGGCTTTGGCGGACCTTATCAGTGCAAGGGCCTGATCCACAGAGATGTTCGCCTGGCGAATTTCGAGCCTGTTTCCCGCGGCCGTGGCATAAATCTCGGGGATGCGGTATGGGTTTGGACGATAAGCGATGTCTTGAATGACATCAATTGGGGCCTCTTGAGGATAGCGGAGGAGAAAGCAGAGGCTGGCCTTGGCTTGTTCAATGTCCGAAAGTGCCTGAGTCTTCTGGACGTGGGCTTGAGCCAACTGTCCCTCTGTGGAGAGAACGTCAACTTTGGCCACGACCCCGGCCTTATAGAATTCCACAGACTGGTTTCGCACTGCTTCCAGAGCACGAATTGCCGAGTCCGCTACCTCAAGCTCTTTTTCACCCTGTATTAACTGGTAGTAGGCCTCAGTAGTGTCAAGAATCAGGTCCTGGCGGTCAACATCGTACTGAATCGCCTGATAGTTTACGCCAAGCTGAGCGTATTTGTAATCGTTCAACAATTTCCCGCCGGTGAACAGAGGCTGGGACATGGTGGCGGTGAGGGTAAAGTTTCTGTACGGGTCTATCCTATAAGGATAGGTACGGAAAGAGCCCTGCCCCAGGTCCACCAAACGGATTACCTCTTTCGGTCCATCGAGCGTTTTGCTGTCCGGTCAACTCTCCTATGAATCCAGAGTTCATATACCTGTCCGCTGTCGCGGTGTATTGAAGACTAATGGAAGGAAAGAAATCTGAAAATGCCTCGCGACGCTGATGTTCCCTTTCTCGAACCGAGAGCCGGGAGTCAGCCATGCGCAGGTTTCTCGCCACAGCTATTGCAACAACCTGAGGCAAGGATAGCCGGGCATTCCTCTTGTGCGATGCGTGGTTTGCGCCTCCGGCCAGGGTCACGTTCGCCAGAGGAGGTGCCGTCACCAGCGCAATCCCCATGACCAAGGCAAAAAACCAACCCACCGAGGGCTTGTACCAATCCATACCCCCTTCTCCTCACTAAAACGAAAACCTCAGCCCGACAAGCAGCCGGGCGATAACAAAGAAGTGACGGCCTGATATTAGACCATCATTCTCGCGAATACCTTGGCGTCTCCAACCAGATTCTCGACGGAAATCTTTTCGTTGGGCGCGTGCGCCAGGTGCAGGAGCTTCTCCCATACGGCAGCCGGGAGTCCCCGCTTGCGAAAAAACGTTGCAACCGTCTGTCCCCCGATACCTTGAGGTCGAGCCTGCACGCCGTAAACCTCTTGAATTGCCCGGGCAAGCGCCACCACCACCGGGGCATCAGGAGGAGTGGCATTGGGGGCCTCGCTTCTCAGGAATTCTTCCACCAGAATCTGAACATCGAATCGAACCGCTATGCCATCGGCAGCTTTTTTCATTTCTTGTATGACGAGATCCAATTCGGTTTCCGGCAGAACCCGGCAATCAAAGTAGAAGATGTCTTCTCCTGGAATCGTGTTTATATTTGGGACGTTCGCATCTTTTCTGGTCGGCTCGAAGGTACTGAACGGGGGATTAAAAAACGGATTTTTCTCATTGAACCTGGCACCTAGTGCTTGATCGAGTTCCACTATCAAATGCGCAGTCGCCCTGAGCGTATTGCGACCGAGATCCGGCCGGCTGCCGTGAGCCTGTTTCCCTTTCACGGTAAAGCGGATATGGAGCAAGTGCTTCTCGGCGACCTCGATATTGTCACCGTCCTTGTTGCCCGCGTCAGGGACGATAATCAGATCGTCAGGCTTGAACAGGTCAGGCCTCTTTTGCAAAACATAATCCAGACCATAATGACTGCCTGTCTCTTCGTCGGATACCAGTGCCAGGCCAATATTTAAACCGAATCCACAGGTTTCCTTTACGGCCCGAGCTGCAAAAATACTGGCCGCAAGGGCCTGACCGTTGTCTTCCACCCCTCGTCCAAAAAGAAAGCCGTTTTCCAGGTGAGGCTTAAACGGATCATGATCCCAAAGCTTCATCTCTCCTGGGGGGACTACATCGATGTGTGTCAGTACCCATAGCGTTCGCGATGGATCTTTACCGTTGAAGACCACCAACAGGTTGGGCCTCACGCCGGAGGCAACCCGTCCATCAGGGGCGTGTATCTCTTCAACTCGGTCGGGGCCCAGGGCCAGAACCGTTTCACGAACTGCCAGATACTTCTCCATCTCGCCTGTTCCTGCATTCTCCGGTCCCAGGGCCGGGATCGAGCAGATGCGGACGAGGAACTCGATACATTGATCTGTCAGTTCGTCAATTCTGCGCGCGGCATCTGGGAATCCCACCGTTCCTCCAAGTGCAGGACTAAGAAGTCAAAATGAAGGCGATACACTACGAAACTCGCATGTTACGGGAACTGAGCGATAGCTGTCAAGCTAGAAAAGACGAAGGGCTGGATCAGTGCATTTCTGCCCACTTATACCGATTCACCGTCAAAGACGGTGACAATCCTAGACAGGATATGGAGGTGATCCCGAGCGGAACGCGGGACTGCCTGTCCCACGTTCCGCTCGGGATCACCTCGGACTCCGATCCGGAGACTGTAGGGGCGACCGGCGGGTCACCTAGGGCGAATGCCATTCGCCCCTACAGATGCCCGCGTACGCGGGCACGACGACATGTAAAGGCGGGTTTGAAACCCGCCCCTACTCGGTGTGACTTGCTTGAAAGCGAATCGGTATTAGCCGGGAGTTCACGGAAGGCCGTTGACGGATCGGCCCCAATGCCTGGTACCATGCATCCGGAAAATGGAACCGGGAACTTTATGATGGTTTCTTTTCAGGCGGGATAGAGCAGAAATCGAGATCGCTTCTTCACAAACTTTGCGATGTCGGCCTGCCATTCCTTTTCCATGTCCGGCACGGGACGGCCCTGTTCGAGGTCGACGCGTACCTCGGGGATCTCCGAGAATTACGTCTACGGGCGCCTTGTCGAGAACATACTCGTAAGGGGGATCGGACCATCTGAAATGTTCGGGATAAAGCCTTATAAGCGAGGAGAGTATGGCTAGGGTGGCTCTATACGGCCGGAAGACATTCCGATCAGTGACGTGAATTTGAAAGCCGCGACAAAGTTGTCCCTCCCATTTATTAAATGTGGGCCTGAAATTAACTTCACGTAGAACAGCTCCGTCTAACGCTCCATTTTCCAGTGTGTCCAGGACGCGCCCGGGTTCCAGGTAAGGGGACCCGAAGATTTCGAAGGGTTGGGTAGTGCCTCGCCCTTCCGACAAATTCGTCCCTTCAAGGATGACTTGACCGGGATAGACCACCGCGGTTTCTACGAGGGGCATGTTCGGCGAAGGGAGCACCCACGACAGACCCGTCTCCTCGAAATATGCCGTGCGCTTCCAGCCGATCATGGAAACGACTTGCAGTTGGGCTCCGATGCCGTATTCTTCGTTGTACAGCGTCATGAGTTCGCCTAAAGTCAGGCCGTGTCGCATCGGGATAGGAAACGGGCCTACGAAACTGGAATATGCCGGATTCAGGAGATTGCCCTCGACCTCCAAACCATTCACAGGATTCGGACGGTCCAGGATTACCACTTTTTTGGCCCCTTGCGCGCAGGTCTTCATCAAATAAACGACAGTGGTGGCAAAAGTGTATACTCTCGCACCTACATCCTGGAGGTCAACGAGGACCGTGTCTACGTCCCCAAGCATTTCCGGAACGGGCTTTCGCAATTCCGAATAAAGGCTGTAAATTGGGATTTCCAGTCGCGGGTGAGTTCCATGTGGGCTCTCACGCATATTGTCCTGTTCGGTGCATTCGACTCCATGCTGAGGCCCGAAAAGAGCAACCAACCTGCGCGGAAAAGCTCTGTTTATCAGGTCAGGAGCTGACTTGAGGTGGGAGTCAACCGAAGCCTGGTTGTAAAGGAGTCCCAGCCTCCCCGCCCCCGCAAGCAGCGCCGGTTCGCTCAGGACCCTTTCCAATCCCGTAATTGTCATGGGCAGCGCCTGCTCATACTATTGCCATTTCCCACCCCTGCCCCTATGCATATCTATGGTGCTGTCCCATCGTCTTACAAAAACAGTAGTTTCACCGCCGCCGCCGGCAACAAGGGAACTCATGATCCAGGAAACAAGGCTCACTACGATCGAAGCAAAGAACGCAGACCAAAAAGAAGCCACGTGTAAGCCCGAAACCAGCGCTCCTGCCAATTCAAACATCAGTGCATTGATGACGAGAATAAACAGCCCGAGCGTCAGGATTGTCAGCGGGAGAGTCAGAACAAAAAGGATAGGCCTTATCAGGGCATTGAGAATACCCAGGATGACCGCCGCCCAAAGGGCTGTCCATACGCTATCTACTCGCACTCCCGATATCAGATACGGGACTATCAGAATGGCCACCGTAGTAATGAGCCAACGAATGAGTATTCCGGCCATCGGTTCTGCTCCCCCTGGGTGATGGCTTCCAGGTGTATCCCCGCAATTGTAATTCTCCAACCTGCACGCGCATAGGTATTTACTTTTCCACTGTCTCCTGTTCCTTCTTCATGAAAGGCGTTAGCAAGTCGATAGGAACCGGAAAGATGGTAGTTGAATTCTTTTCAGCCGACACCTCGACCAGAGTCTGGAGGAAGCGCAACTGCAACGCAATGGGCTCTTTGGCCATAATTTGCGCTGCCTCGGTCAGACGCGCAGAGGCCTGGTACTCACCTTCCGCGTTGATAACTTTGCCGCGGCGATCCCTTTCAGCTTCTGCCTGGCGAGCTATTGCCCTCTGCATGTCAGATGGCAAGTCTATCTGCTTGACTTCCACCATGGTCACTTTTACGCCCCAAGGCTCAGTGTGGCTGTCGAGTATTTCCTGGATTTGCATGTTAATTTTGTCCCGTGCGGCCAGCAATTCGTCCAGTTCCGATTGCCCGCAAACGCTTCTCAGAGTAGTCTGTGATAGCTGGGATGTGGCGTAAAGATAATTCTCAACTTCGATGACCGCTTTGGTCGGATCCATTACCCTGAAATAGATGACTGCACTCACCTTTACGGAAACGTTGTCCCGCGTGATAACATCTTGTGGGGGCACATCCATGGCTACGATGCGGAGGCTCACGCGGACCATGCGGTCGACAATCGGGATCAAAATTATTATGCCGGGGCCCTTGTGATCGATGATTCTCCCGAGGCGAAAGATCACCCCTCGTTCGTACTCGTTAAGTATCTTGATGGCCATGAAAAGGAACATAAGTATCAGAAAAATTACAATTGCAAGACCTAACATCGGGATCCTCCTTCATGAAACCGAGCGGAATTGTTGTTCAAAACCCCTCTTTTGTAAGCCTGGCTACGTCGGGTATGGATCGGCACATGTAAACCGCAGTTAGTTTATCATGAACCAAGAGACGATTTACGTCAACGTTTATATAGATCTTGGCATATAACGGTCTCTATGTCTGAAAAAGCTTGAGTTTCCGTGTCCCGAGGCAGGCCTGCTGCCGGCGTGAGGCGTTTGCCTTCAACACTGCGGACCATCCGTCGCCAAAGGGTGCTTGCATACCGTACATTTATGCGGTCAGGGCCGAAATGCGTCTCACCCTCCCGCATCCCGGGTTACCACTAACGACAGGCGGTCCACACGGATTACTCTGACCTTTTCCCCTTTGGGGACGAGTCTGTCCGACCGGGCATTCCAGCACTCGCCCTGGACTCTCACTTTCCCTTGATCATCCAGGTCGGTCAAAGCGACGCCCACCTTTCCGATAAGGCCATGTTCCCCGGTTCTCGGCTGTTTGAGCCATGCTCTGACCACAAGGCTGAGCACCAAAATGAAAAAGGCCGAGACAGTAGTCACTACAGGTACAATTACCGACCACGACACACGCATTGCTGCCTCTCCGGTTTCAAAAAGTACGGTCCCGTCCACATCCAGCAAGTAGGCGACAGCTCGGCTGTTTTGCTTTTGGGCACCCAAAACGCCTTGCTGCCCGTAAATTAAAAACAGTAGCCCGCACAAAAAGATGAGGGCAAATGCAGCGAGTCTCCTCGAATTCATGGGCTGTCTCCGGACGCCGACTTCGGGAGGGCCAGGAGAGCCATTACCTTTTTGAGGTCGGCCCAAGCTTCGGCCTTGTAGCGCTTGTCCGGTTCCGACCTCAAAAGAAATGAAGGATGGTAAGTGGGCATAACCGGTATCCCGTCCCTGTCCCGGAATTCCCCTCGCAGATTTGTCATCGAATCCTTTATTCCAAGGATTGTGCAGGCAGCTACCCTCCCCAACGCCACTATAACTTCCGGAGCCACTGAGTTAATCTGGCGTTCGAGAAAGGGAAAGCACGTCCGGATTTCGAGAGGTTGCGGGTCCCGGTTCTCCGGGGGACGACATTTCACAATATTGGCGATGTAGACATCCGCGCGATCCAGGCCCATGGCTTGAATCATCCTGGTCAACAACTGGCCGGCCCGTCCGACGAAAGGTCTCCCCTGCCGATCCTCATCCGCGCCCGGTCCTTCACCGATGAACATCAGCCGAGCGTGTGGATTTCCTTCTCCGAATACAATATTGCGCCTTGCTTTGTGAAGTGGGCACCGCGTACATTCTCCAAGTTCGGACCGCACCGCTTCCAGAGAGGTATCACTTATTATCGTACCCGGCTTCTCAAGGAGCATGACCTCTCTGAACCCAAGATTTACCTGATATTCCAGGTAGTTTCTTGCTCTTTCAATCCAGTCTCGGGATTCGTCGGTCGTTGTCATATAGTGGTCTCAGTTGTCAGTCGATCAGAAGCTGTGAGAGTGATCGATATCCCCTCCCTCAACCTCTTCCGGCACGGAAGGATAGAGGGCAGTCGGCTTTCCCTCGGCACCTGCTTTCGGGATACGTCTTCATGCCACCAAAACTTATGCTTAGCGCGCGGCGCCTGTTCGGAGTTTCTTTACGCGGTCCAGTATGAGATCAGCGACACGCTCCTTGGACATAATATCCATCTGCTCTTCATCGCCGGACCGATGGAGAAAGCGCACGATATTGGTGTCGGAATCGAATCCTGCGCCCGGTTCGCTCACGTCATTTAGAACCAGCATGTCCAAGTTCTTATCTTTGAGCTTTGCTCTACCGTTCAGTAGCACGTCGTCCGTCTCGGCCGCAAAGCCAACGAGAATCTGATCCTTCCGCTTGATCTGGCCAAGTTCACGCAGAATGTCCGGGTTCTGCACCAATCGGATCGAGGATTCAATCCGGTTCTTCTTCATCTTCCCCTTCCCCGGAAGAGCAGCGCGGAAATCCGCCACGGCCGCGGCCTTTATGACCACATCCATTTCGGGAAAGACTTTTAGGACCTGATCGTGCATCTCAATAGCGGTTCGCACATCGATCAGTTTAACTCCCGAAGGGGGAGGTACTTTCAACGGACCGGCGACCAGCGTCACTGACGCTCCGCGAGCAACAGCCCTCGCGGCAACTGCTACGCCCATCTTCCCTGACGACTTGTTGGTGAGGAATCGAACGGCGTCCAGGGGCTCTTCCGTGGGGCCTGCTGTGACAAGTATCCGTTCCCCCTGAAGGTCTCTGGGACCCAGGAGCTGCTGGATATTATCGGTGATCGTTTCGGGTTCCGGCATCCTGCCTTCCCCTTCCCAGCCGCATGCCAGGAATCCTGATACCGGCTGCATCACGTGGTAGCCCAACTCAAGCAGTTTGTCTATATTACCTTGCACAATCGGGTTGTGTAACATGTTTACGTTCATAGATGGACAAAGCAGGACCGGGCATTTTACGGCCATGAACACAGTAGTTAACATATCGTCGGCTATGCCTGACGCGATTTTGCCAATGATATTCGCGGTGGCTGGAGCGATAACCGCTACGTCTGCGATGTCCGCGAGAGAGATATGCTCTACGGAAGGGCGGAGCCGATCTCCCCACATGTCGTCGAACACGGGATTCCCGGTGAGCGTGGCAAGGGTCAGCGGCGTGACGAAGCGTGTGGCAGCCCGAGTCATAACGATATGCACGTTGAGGCCTGCCTGAGCGAGAAGGCGAACGAGTAGAGGCGTCTTGTAGGCTGCTATCCCACCGCTAATCCCCAGGAGAACGGAGGCACCCATAGTTCAATACCTTATGAATAGACAGTTGCGCCTTTTCTACCGTGTGCGCAAAATCTTTAACTCTAGACCGTTACGATCATCCCGGCACTTTGAGAGCGGGCCATCGCCTCTATTTGCCGTTACATTCGGAATGTCAATACGGGGATATTGACCCCCCAGGCCAAAATCATCGTTCCTTACCTTGTATAACAACAGCTTGGTGGGGTGTCAACGGCTGCAGTAACGGACTTCACATGCCCACTGTCCTGTTGACACGCGCTCATGGCACGTGTAATGAATAATTACCGGAAATGGAAGTGGCGGTCGGCCGCCTTTGTCGGCATTTTAAGTGCGCCCGTAGCTCAGTTGGATAGAGCAACGGACTTCTAATCCGTAGGTCACAGGTTCGAATCCTGTCGGGCGTGCCAAAGAGACAATAGGTCGGCAAGACCGTCTCGTGTTGACAGAAAAGCATCTCTTGTTCGCTTTTCGAGCATACCTTATCCCCCCGATAAAATTTTGTCCTTTTCAAAAATATTGCCGCCGCAGGTGTCAGGAGCTGGCGCCAACTGAGCTTGGTTGCCAATGGGGATCCTGGCCTATAACCTTCTCCACATCCTCAGGCAGTTCTTTCTAATGGGCGAAGGAGTAAAACGTTCGAGGGAATGACCCATCAAGCGTCTGATCAAAGTCGAAGTAAAATCGCGTGTCATGGCCGGAGGCGGCAAGTTCATGTGGCGTCTGCCTTCCCCTTGGCTCGATACTACCAAGCTGTGTTCGGGTGACGAGGGCGGTAAAAAAGTGTTGACGGAGTGGCGGAGGGTGACGTACGGTCGGAAACAGGATAAAAGTAGCCTTTTCATTAACGTGACGACCGTCTTGCCTTCGTCGGGTTGCGGGGCGACCTCTCTGCCCCTCAGGGCTGCCAAAACGGTCAAAATGGCAAGGCCGCCGCATAATTCCGATTAATTCACTCGAATTGGAGCGCTCGTGTTTTCTGAAAGCACCCGATTAATGGGCGTTATTATTATTTTTGGCCTCTTCACGTTGGGAATCGCGGCCACATGGATGTTCCATAGGACGGGATGGGACCTGTCATGGGCAGCCCGATGTTACACCCCCGGAGGGAACCTGGAAGGCTGGACCCATGGCCGTGACAAACTGTGGGCTCTACTTTTCCGGTACGGCGAGATTCCCACCGTCGTTCTCACGATGGTGGCAGTGGTGCTGTTGGTAACGGCCAAACTGGGAGCAGCGAATGAAGCATATACCAGGCCCTGTCTTGTTGTGATTCTTGCCGTGGTCCTCGGCCCGGCGATTGTGGTGAACAGCATCTTGAAGCCGGGCTGGGGACGTCCGCGGCCTGTCGAAGTGTCCAACTTGGGGGGAGATCGTGAGTACAGGGCGGTATGGCAACCGGGAGGCCCGGGCGCGGGGAAGTCGTTCCCATGCGGCCATTGCGCGATGGCCTATTCTCTCGCCTCGGGGGTCGCTTTTTACCCTGCACATCCAGTGGTCTCAGCCTGTATTCTTGTGGGCGTCATGGCGTACGGGACGCTCCTCGGAGTAGCCAGAGTAAGGCAGGGCGGTCATTTTCCCACAGATGTGCTCTGGTCGGGAATTTTGATTCTAATGATCGTGGCAACCCTCTACTTCCTGGTTTTGAGGATTCCGGAAAGCGTCTAAATCTCTAAATCACCCCCATCAGGAGTCTGTAAAGGGGACAGAGCCCCGCGTCCCCTCATCACCATCTGCCATGACCGGTTTTGCAGGCGGGTCGATGGTAGCTCACGCTCATTGTGCCCGGGATTCGCTCCCGGTCTCCGGTCGCGGCTCGTGGTTGCCGCACTGCTCTGCTAACCTCATCCCTTCTTAGGATTTAGGACATCGCCGCGCTGAGTTTCAACACCTAAGCTTATGACGAAAGACTTTTTGCTAAATCTTCTCAGTTGAAATCTCCTCCAAATTTCCATTTTCAGATCGGGGTAATGGATCTGGTAGGGGGCAGTTTTAGCTTCGCTTTCCCATGGTTCCATGCCTGGTGCTGCATGTCCAATCTGTATCCCGGCAGGACAGACGGATCGGAGGGCCTTGAGGGCAACCCCCGACTTGAAAGATTATCTTCAGTCAGGTTACCGACAGTCCCTCGCTGAAGAGGGAACTTGACAAGTATCGCCCGATAGCAAAAAATATATTATATTTGCAATCGGAACCAGTCTAACCTAATTATTGTTATTATTAATAGGTTAAGCGCATTGAATAGAGGTGTTTTTGACCAAGAAAGCCAAATATGTGGGGGCAAGCGGGGCACGAGGCCAACTCGAAAACCCTATGCTGGCATCGGATCTGGACATAGTTTACGTAGGAACATTTGTCCCGAAAAGATGCGGAATTGCAACATTCACTAACGATCTTGCAGCCTCGGTATCCGAAGAAATGGGTGGCAGGCCCTACCGAGTTGTTGCTTTGACCGACCGGGCAGGCGCGTACGATTATCCTTCTCAGGTCACGTTTGAGATTCGTCAGAATGTGATTCGTGATTACGCTCTGGCCGCAGAGTATCTTAACGGGTCGTCAGCCCAGATAGTCAGTTTACAGCACGAGTTCGGGATCTTTGGAGGTGAGGCCGGCAAGTACCTTTCAGTGTTGTTGTGCCATCTCAAAAAGCCCGTAGTGACGACTCTCCATACCATTCTAGAGAATCCTCTCAAAGACTACCGGGAAGCATTTGAAGATGTGATAACCTGTTCTCAGAGACTTGTTACCATGAGCGAAAGGGGCTCCAGGATGCTCCAGAATATATACGGCGTTCCTGAGAGCAAGATATCTGTGATACATCATGGCGTCCACGATGTTCCTTTTGTCGATTCCAATTTCTATAAGGAAAAATTTAATGTAGAAGGTTTGACCGTTCTTCTCACCTTCGGATTGCTTAGCCCTAATAAGGGGATAGAAACCGCCCTAGAAGCCCTTCCTGCGGTTGTGGACCAATACCCTAACACCGTCTACATCATTCTGGGAGCTACTCATCCTGAAGTGAAGAAAGTATACGGCGAAGAATATCGCTTGTCACTGGAACGAAAAGCCAGGGACCTGCATATTGCGAATAACATTGTATTCCAAAATAGATATGTCGATCTACAGGAATTGACAGAATATATTTCTTGCTGTGATATTTACTTAACACCATATTTGGCAAAAGAACAGATAACTTCCGGAACACTGGCTTATGCTGTAGGAATGGGCAAGGCCGTAGTTTCTACCCCCTATTGGTACGCCGAAGAGCTTCTCTCGGATTCACGCGGGGTTTTGGTAGACTTCCGCGATGTGAAAGGCATGGCCAATGCACTGAATGATCTAATAGGCGATTCTGTGAGCCGCAACAGGATGAGGAAGTCTGCCTATGAATACGGGCGGACAATGGTATGGCGTGAGGTTGGGCGCCGGTACGTGGAAATGAATCTGGAAGTGTTACGAGAGCGGGAGAGTCTGGACGTCGGATCCGTCTGGAAGCAGAAGATGCTGCCCCAGACCGCTGTCCCCGAGTTGAAACTCGATCATCTGATTTCTCTATCCGATAACGTCGGTTTGTTGCAACATGCTTGTTACGGCATACCTGATCGCGATCATGGTTACAGCGCCGATGATGTCGGTCGAGGACTTGCGGCAATCATGACGCTTTACAATCAGGAGAAGGACGAGCAAGTCCTCCCCTGGATCCGAACTTATGTCAGCTTTTTGAAGCATTCACAGACGGAAACAGGACACTTCCACAATTTCATGTCGTACGATCGAAGATTCCAAGACGAACAGGGGAGCGAGGACACGCTCGGCAGGGTACTTTGGGGCCTGGGCACTGTTGTCAGGTGGGGCCCCAAGGAGCAGATACGTGCATTGGCTCAAGATATGATGCACAAGGCAGCACCCAGAGTATCGGAGCTTCAGGCGCCCAGGGCCATAGCTTATAGCATGGTAGGCATTGACCACCTCTTGCAAAAATTTCAGGGGGCAAGCCAATTCAGGCGGCTCTTGGTGCAATTGGCTGACAAGTTGGTCAGTCTCTATAAGGAAACAAGAACGGTCGACTGGCACTGGTTCGAGGATGCAATAACTTACGGAAATGCTAAAATGAGTGAGGCGCTGCTGAGAGCTTACCAGGTAACCAAAAACGAAGATTACCTGAACGTTGCTCTGGAATCGCTAGATTTTCTTACTAAAGAACAGTGGAATGGAGTATATTTTGAGCTTGTCGGCAATGATGGTTGGTATCCGAAAGGCGGAGAACGGGCCTTTTTTGGACAACAACCCGTAGATGCCGGGTACCTCGTTGAAGCTTACGTTGCAGCTTCCGAAGTGAGCGACAAATTCAAATACCTGGAGTTGGCCCGGCTTGCTTTTGAATGGTTCCTGGGACGAAACAGACTTAATGCTGCTCTTTACGATTTTGCAGACGGCTCCGTGGCGGACGGGATAGACTCCAACGGAATCAGTGCCAATCAAGGCGCAGAATCGGTGGTGTGCTATCTGCTTGCAGTTCTGAGTCTTTCTCAACTGAAAGCTCAGCGGATTCAGACTTCTTGGTGAGAACCTACCTGCTCGCACGCTGTCTCAATATTGGTGATGAATATCTCCAACGGCTATTCGCTGAGTTAGCAGCCATGAAGTCTTGCTGTAACTTGCCTTCCTAACGAATGCTGCCCATGGTGTTTACCTCTTGTAAAGGGAACGCCTTTCAGCTAAAAGCCCCAAGAGCAATGATACACGCCCCGCGACGGGCATGCCGCGTCGCCGATAAAATCAAAGACACTCGCTCGCGCTTCGAGGCCGCAAATTTGATTCACTTGCGAGAAGCTAAGCGCTGGAAATAGAGAAAGGGATTTTCGATGAGCGATTCAGCTCCAATAGTGATTATTTCAAGCTATCCGCCCCGTCTGTGTGGAATCGCTACTTTCGCTGAGGAAGCAAGGGAATTCATCCAGAAGGCTAATCCGGACAGAGAAGTGCTCGTAATAAGCCACACGGACGGTCAAGGGGACGGCGTCTTTCCTATCATTGATATGACCCGTCGCGATTGGTGGAAGACCGTAGCAAGAAAGGTTTATGAACTACGTCCGCACGCTGTCCATCTGGAACATGAGTATGGTCTCTATGAGTATTACGACTCGAGAGGGCAAGGAGATGGAAACGAAGGGTTCCTGGACTTGCTAGAGGCAATCAATGATTTTCCCACGGTTGTAGAACCGCATACAGTCCACGGCAGACTGACGAATTTTGAGGCGAATTTCATTTACCGAATGTGCGAGAGGGCAGGGGTGGTCCTGTTTAAGTGCCATTATCAGAAATGGCGATTGGAATGGAATTTCGTGGGGCGCGGATGGCAAACCCCGAGGAACGTCATGGTAGTTCCTCACGGAGCCAGGCCTGATAAGCGCTGGGGAATTGAGGATGTTCCTATCCTCAGGCAAGAGCTGGGCTTGGACAAGGTTCCATGGCTTGGCAAACACCTTGTGGGCATGGTCGGATGGATACAGTCCAACAAGCGATGGGACATTTTGACTTCCATGTGGGAAGACATTCATGCCCAGATCCTTGCTGAATCAGGACATGACTGGGATCTCTTAGCCGCAGGTTCCATGAGAGATCCTAATCACTTGTCAGACTTCAATCACTACCGTGAGCAATTGAAGGTTCTGGAAGGGAAAGAGCTTGCCCACTACTTTGAGTTTGTCCCGCGTGGAGAAATCTATTACAAAGTTATGGCGATCTGTGATTTCATAGTCTTGCCTTCTACTGACGAGACGCAATCCGGAACACTCGCGCGTATTATTGCTCTCAACAAACCGTATATAACCACCGCCCCCATGGAGGGATTGACGGCTCAGACATTGGAGAGTGATGGTGGATTGTTGTTCACCACGAAAAAAATGCTGAGAGAACAGGTCATCAAAATGGCTTGCGACGAAGAATTGCGTCTGCGTCTGGGCGAAAATCTCAAGACATATCTTGACGAGGTCGTTTCCTGGGAACTGGTGGCAAACCAATATAACGAGGCATACGAGTTGGCCCGACTATCGGTGGTCAGCGGGCGGCCGGTTGAGCTTCCACTTGAATTCTAATGAACTTATTTGAGGACGTCTCAAACATGAGATATGCACTTGAGGGCTGTCATCTTGAGTTGTTCAAGAGATATGAAGCAAATCCAATTCTCACCTGTCGAGATTGGCCCTACCCTGTTAATTCGGTGTTTAATCCAGGTGCCGTGTCAGTCGACGGTCGGTCGCTACTTTTAGCTCGGGTGGAAGACAAGCGCGGATTCTCCCATCTATGCGTGGCTCGCAGCAGCGACGGAATTACCGACTGGGCAATCGATCAGCAGCCGTCACTCGAGCCGCGGCCTGAGACGTACCCCGAAGAGATCTGGGGAATAGAAGACCCGCGCGTGACAAGGATAGATGAACTCGGGCTGTGGGTGATAACCTACACTGCCTATTCGACGGCTGGTCCTCTGGTTTCTCTTGCCACAACGCCGGACTTTGTCAACTTTGACAGGCGCGGCACCGTCATGCCGCCAGAGGACAAAGATGCTGCGCTTTTTCCCGTGAAATTCAAAGGTCGCTACGCGATGCTTCACCGGCCTGTTTCAACATTCCTCGGAACGGGCGCACACATCTGGATTTCATTTTCTCCGGATTTGAAGCACTGGGGAGATCATCAGATAGTGCTCCCCGCGAGACGAGGCGGATGGTGGGACGCCAACAAGATCGGTCTCTCGCCGCCTCCCCTTCAAACTCCCGAAGGATGGCTGATCCTTTACCACGGCGTACGCGAAACCGCGGGCGGAAGCATTTACCGGCTTGGATTGGCTCTTTTGGATCTGGAGAACCCGACTCACGTGCTCAGGCGATCAGACGAGTGGGTCTTTGCGCCCGACGCTCCCTATGAGCGAGACGGGGATGTGGGCCAAGTGGTATTTCCGTGCGGATGGATTGCCCAGGGCAATGAAATCAGGCTATACTATGGTGGGGCTGATACGTGTATAGCTCTAGCTACCGCTAATTTGAGCGATTTATTGGAATTTGTAAAGAATTGTCCGGAAGGAAGTAGTTAAGACTAATTAAGTACGGAGGCCAGGGAATGCGTGTAGCAATGTTGTCCCCCATCGCCTGGCGGACCCCTCCTCGACACTACGGCCCATGGGAGAGAGTGGCTTCGCTCTTGACCGAAGGGCTAGTTGCTCGGGGAGTCGATGTCACTCTGTTCGCAACGGCCGATTCAGAAACAAAAGGCAAGCTACATTCAATTGTCCCAAGGCCTTACGAGGAAGACAAAAGGCTCGATCCTAAAGTATGGGAGTGTCTTCACGCGAGCGAAGTCTTCGAGAGGGCCGTTGAGTTCGATTTGATCCATAATCATTACGATTTCTTGCCACTCACGTACTCCGGCCTCGTCGATACCCCGGTTCTAACGACCATTCACGGTTTTTCTTCACCGCAGATTCTGCCTGTTTACAAGAAATACAACAAGAAAGCCTACTATGTGTCTATCAGCAACTCAGATCGGTCACCCGAACTTGACTACATTGCCACCGTGTATCACGGCATCGATCTCGAAAACTTCACGCTGAACGAGGCCAAAGGGAAATACCTCTTATTTTTCGGCCGAATTCATCCTGACAAAGGCGTTCGGGAAGCAATTGAAATTGCTAGACTGGCGGAGATGAACCTGACAATCGCGGGCATCATCCAGGACGAAGGATACTTTGATACTGAAATCGTTCCCCAACTGGATGGCGACAGAGTTAAATACATAGGAAGCGTTGGCCCTCAGATGCGAAACACGCTTCTCGGGGAAGCCTACGCTCTCCTGCATCCGATACGATTTGACGAGCCGTTCGGTCTGTCGGTGGTCGAGAGCAATGCTTGCGGAACACCGGTGATCGCGTTCAACCGGGGCTCCATGCCGGAAATCATTGAAAACGGGCTCAACGGGTTCTTAGTTTCGGATGTGTCTCAGGCCGCGGAAGCAGTCGGCAAACTAGCGAATCTGTCCCGCAAAACATGCAGAGACGTGGCCGAGGAGCGATTCTCTAACGATCGCATGGTTGAAGAGTACTTGAAGGTGTACGCCAATATTCTGGACGAAACCAAACGAGAGGATCATCGTCCGTGGGGGTATTATCAAGTGCTGTCTGACCTTCCGGATCACAAGGTGAAACGCATCGCGGTCTATCCGGGAAAGCGGCTGAGCCTCCAGCGACATCAGCGTCGGCGCGAGCACTGGACCGTTATACAGGGGACAGCTCAGGTGACACGCGACTCCGAGCAAATTGTTATGAAAGCGGGAGAGTCTGTGGATATCCCTCTGGGAGCTGTTCACCGCGTGTTCAATCCCGGTACGGAATCGCTGGTTTTCATCGAAGTTCAGATGGGCGACTACTTTGGTGAGGATGATATAGAGCGCCTGGAAGACGACTTCGGAAGAATTTGACCACCTCCATGAAAGTGTCTGTCGAACGATCTCTTATCCGCCGATTTAGTGGGAATCCCATTCTTACGAAGGAGCAAGTCCCGTATCCGGTGGAGACCGTGCACAATGCCGGAATGGTCAAAGCCGACGGCCGCTACATCATGGTGTTCCGATCGCACCTTCGAAACGGACGCTCGGTACTGGGTTTGGCGAGAAGCGAAGATGGATTCCGCTTCGAGGTTGATTCTCGTCCCTTCATGGTTCCGAGCACCGACGGAGTTTTCGGAGAATATGAAGAGTTCGGAGTTGAAGATCCTCGAATCTGTGCAATAGACGGGGATTATCTTATCACGTACAGTGCTTATTCCAGACATGGTGTAAGAATCGGCCTGGCCCGAACAGCGGATTTCAAATCCGTGGAGCGAATTGCGCTCATCACCGAGGCGGATTACAGGAATGTCGTCATATTTCCTCAAAAATTCCATGATCGTTTTGTTCGGCTGGACCGGCCCCATTCGGAAATAAGTCCGTGGTCGATTTGGATTTCCTACTCTCCTGATCTCATACACTGGGGTGATTCAAAGGTCGTCATGAAACCGGTGCCTTATCACTGGGATCAGATGAAGATCGGTCCCGGAGCGACGCCTTTTCGCACCGATAGAGGATGGCTTCACATTTATCACGGTGTTTATCAAACAATGGACGGCGCAATATATAGATTAGGAGCGGCCTTACACGATCTGGAAGATCCGTCGAAGATATTGGGCGTGGCAGACGAGTGGATTGTTCAACCTGAGGATCCGTGGGAAGTTACCGGTTATGTCCACAACGTAGTATTCACTTGCGGAGCAATCCCGGAAGACGACGGCACAGTTAAAATCTATTGGGGAGGTGCTGACACGGTAATGTGCGTGGGCACTGCCCAAGTTGATGATCTGGTAAACCTCTGTTTGACCAAGGCCCAACCTGCCTACTAATTTTGACTTTCTTAGAGTGATAGCGATCCCGGCTTCATTAGACGGAAGATCTTTGAGAGCCGGGTGCTGAGAGGATTGGGGAAACTGAACGAAGTTGAGCATCGCGGCAACTCCGGGCCGAGATAGTTGTCATAATAATCAGAAGAGTTCTTGATAAACGCACTAGGGGTTTTATTCCATGAGAAAGGGCCTCACAAAAGAGTGGCAAAGAAAGAAGTTGCCGTCATGAGACGTGGAAACATGTCCACATTGCTGGTCCTGTTTGTTGTTCTCTCAACCTTCGTGATTCCGCTAGGTTGCGGTTGCGAAGGGTCTCATGACCAGAATTGCTCTTCAGACACAAATTCTCATGCGTCGTGCGGTTACATTCTTCAAATGGCACCCCATCAGTGTGGCTTGTGTCCTCAGCAGGTGATTTCACTCAATAACTCCAACGCCAAACAGGGCTTGCCCCACAAAACGTTTACTCGGGTTTCGGCTTTGCTGGTGGTGGGATCTTCGTTTAAGATTTCTTCAAGCTTGCCCATTGGGGCCTCTCATCCGGTTCTGAAATTCGACCCCACTATTGATTCTCTCCGCACAATCGTGCTCCTGATCTGAAAACCATCTTTATCCTGCGCCCATTTTGCGGTTTTCACACAGTCTCTCGAATGCGTGATTTGACGTGATGAGATCCGCTGATTCCTCTCGAGGAATTTGGCATGGGGCCTTGATCCGCATGTCGAGGAAGCGACAATAATTCCCAAAAGAGAGGAGGGGGACGATGAAAAGGATTATCGCTCTATGCGCCGCATTCGCCTTGTTGGCACCTGCTTATGCGTTCGCCAGAGGCGGCTACACCATGGGACAGTTGCAACGGCAGTGGGAGATTGAGGAAGCTCAGGAAAAGCAAGAGCTGCCCCACATCAGAGCCCTCGAAGCTGAGGGAGCGAAAGCAATAAAAGACTTTGGGGGCAAGCACCATGCAGCACCACGCAAACCAATCTATTCGAAGTGATCCGGGACAAATCCAGAGCAGTGGCCTCGGCCTGCAAGGGCCGGCCATTGTTCAACATAGAGGAGAAGCGACAATGGTTCCGGAAAGAGCGGAGGAAGAAGATGAAAAGGATTGTGCTCCTGTGCGCCGTTTCGGCTCTGCTGACACTTTCTTGCGTCCCCACCTACGCTTGGGGCAGCAGATACGACTTGCAGCGGAAGGCGTGGACGACACAACAAGCTCAAGACATGAGAGCCCTCGAAGCTCAGGCAGCCAAGGCATTTCAGAGCAAGCACTACGACGCGAGCAAACACAAACTAATCTATTCACCATTTTCGCCCGCCGGAGATCGGCAGATGGGGTGAATTTATAGTCTGGATGAGACGGGTTCTAATTTGAGAATACTGAATCTCGACCCCCTTGCCCTGCTCGCAACAATGACTAAGTAGGGTTAGGAGAGTGTGGCGACCTTGTTAAGAAGGAGAATTTTGAAAATGAAAAAACTAATCATCGCAGTCGCGGCCGCAACTGTTACACTGCAGGTGGTCCTCCCAATGATGGCGTATGCGGGTGAATTCTATGTCATTCGAGATGAATACGGTAACATGGCAGTGACAAACGGTCTCCCTGTATACGAGTGGTCAATCCAATCGGGGCCGTACTCTAGCATTGATGCAGCGCAACGAGCCACTGGGACGGGAAAGGGTTTTCCTTGGATTGGGCCCGAAAGTCGCGTCGCACCGGATTTCGCGAATTCCCAGTTCCCTCAGGTAGTGCCACGAAGGCCAGGGCAGTCTGCTATAGTGGATCTTACACCTTGACCTTCGGATATATTTCCCTGTTCCCAAAAACGTTTCAAGGTGAGAAGCTAACGTATTCTCTTATTCGCTTGCGGGTTGCTTGAAGGAAATGCGAGTCGACTCCCGGCTCGGCTGCGGACAAAAGTGAGCAGTTCTGGAATAGCGGCTCTTTATCTATTGGGTAACGGCTGGACTTCAGCGCCTCACTCCATATTCCGGTCCAGGGTAGAGGAGAGTATTCAGCGAGCTTAGGGAGGGCCCCGGCACGCAGAACCCTTTCCACGTCTTCTTCGATCATAGCCCTTGATTGACCCGGGAGGCCCACGAGAAGGTACACGCCAATCTGGTGTCTGGAGAACCCTACTTCTTTGAGATTCGCGACAGCCCTCAGGAAGCCCCGCATGTTTGTCTTGCCTCCCGTGCGGGCATGAAACCCGTCAGATGAACTCTCCAAACCCAATCGGATCGTTTCGAAGCCTGCTCGTTTCATAGCTGATGCGACGCGGCCGTCGATGGCGGAGGCATGCAACCCGTTTGGGGTGTGCCATCGCATGCCGGGGAGTCTTGACGCGGCATCCTCCAGGATCGGCAGTGCATGCTCGGCTGCATGCACAAGGAAAGCATCATCGTACAGCACGATGTCCCGGACACCGTACCGCATCGAGGCAATTTCCATCTCACGAATAACGCATTCAGGATTTTGTCTCACGAATGGCGGGCTCGTTTTCTTTGAAGCGCAATATACACAGTTGAACGGGCAACCTCTGGATGTGAGCAGCGGCAGGAATCTTACGCGACGGATCAGATCCAGACATGGACTGAATTCAAGCTTTGGCTGACCCGACTCAGGATTCCCGGCTACCCCTGTATGCCTGAAAAGTATCTGCCTCAGAGCCCCCTCGCCCGGACCCACCACTATCTCATCAGCGCCACAGTGCTCACCGGCATGCTCCGGCATAAGAGAAGCATATATTCCCCCCAACAGAATGGGCGTCTCGGGAAACACGGACCGGAGCAGTTGAATGGTCTCCTGTACTCCAGGATACCAGTACGTCATGAGGCTGGTCACAAGAATCGCCCGCGGCTCCGGTATGCTTTCCAGATCATTCCGGATCAATTCAGGATGTACCCCGTATCGGGAATATGTTCTAGGAATGCCCGCCAAAGGCTGAGGTTTGGAAATAGGGGTCCTGTGAAAACGGCCGTGCGACAGGGGTCTGACTTTTACCGGCGGCATTTCCGGATGATCCGGGTCGAGGCAGTCCACGAGCCGTGGATCCCATCCCTGTCGCCTCAAGCTTGACGCCAGGACCAAAAGTCCCAGCGGTCGTGCCCAGAGATCATAGGCGGCAAAGTCATGGATCCAGGGATTGACCAGAAGTATCACCGGTCTTTTCATCGTTTGTTTGCCTCGGGGCATTTCTTTTGATAGTCTTTAGCTCAAAGCCGCGGGCCTTGCGGCAATCTACACGATATGGCACACAGGCGAAATCCCATATACCTGTACCCGATTCCAGGGAGGTAATATCTAGTGTTTGGTATTAAAGATCTGTTGCAGCAGGCGCAAGGATTGCAAGCCAAGATTACTGCATTGCAAGAAGAATTGGCAGAGAAGACTGTCACAGGAAGTGCAGGAGGGGACATGGTGCAGGTCACGGCAAGCGGGGCTCAGGAGATTGTATCCATAAAGATCGAAAAAGAGCTTCTTTCGCCTGATGACCCGGAATTCCTTGAAGACCTTATCGTCGCCGCGGTCAATGACGCGCTGAAAAAATCCAAGGAAATGATGTCCCAGGAGATGTCAAAACTCACCGGAGGCCTTCGTATCCCGGGTTTGACGTGACGGATAATTTAATGTCTTGTAGGAATTCGCTTTCAAACAAGTGACACCGTGTTTATAGCAGGACAGGCATCTATCGTCATGCCCGCGTACGCGGGCATCCAGACTGGACCCCGGATCGGAGTCCGGGGTGACGAATGGCGGGGGAAATGCCCGTCGGCACTAATTCGTTTTCTTTTTCAGCCCTTGCTTTTGAGAATCGGCATAGAACGGGATCCCCCTCAGTGATTGGTCCGCTGGAAGCCCTTGTCAAAGCCCTGAAACGGCTCCCCGGAGTCGGGGAAAAGACTGCCACTCGGTACGCCTTTTATATACTCAATGCTAAAAAGGAAGAAATTCGCGAGCTAATCAAGACTATCAGCGATGTGAAAGGGAAGCTGCGTCTCTGTTCACGGTGTTTTCATTTGACGGATATAGACCCGTGCCCGATTTGCTCTGACATGAGAAGAGATGTCAGCCGACTCTGTGTGGTCGAAACTTCTGTTGACCTCATGGCAATCGAAAAAGCAGGCCATTTCAGAGGGGTCTATCACGTGTTACACGGACTGCTCTCGCCGTTAGATGCGATCGGCCCTGATGACATACGTCTTTCCGAGCTTATAGAGCGGGTCCAAGAAGAAAAGGTTACGGAAGTAATTCTTGCGCTCAATCCCACTGTTGAAGGAGAATCCACTACCTCGTACATCCGCGACCGACTGAAAGAATCGGGAGCGATTGTCTCTCGCATTGCGTACGGCATACCTGTCGGCGGTTCCCTGGAATATGCAGATCCTCTTACCCTCTCCCGTGCCCTTGATAATCGAAAGGAACTCTGATCGACCATGAGTCTGACATTTCGGTGTCCGAGGCACGTGCTATTAGATTCTTGTTCGAAGGACTGGTACGTAACACTGTCTGCAAAATACTGCTAAGGCAACACTGGGACTGCGTGGAAGCCTTTATCTACTTGGACTCTTTGTCCTCGGACTTTGCGGTTTTGGGTCCTTTCTCAGTTGAGAACTGACAACCACACCCGCATTGCTCCTGCTCTTTTTCCTGCTTTCGGTCTTGCTCTTTCTCGCTCATCTTTATCACTTCCTCCTTCTCCGGATCGTTTTCACTTTTCTTTACGTTCTTTCAGCCGCTCTTCCACTGCGGCCAGTTCCTTTTTTAATTGGTCACGGTAATTTTCCAGCCACTCTTCTTCCTCTTTTGCAGTGTAGAAATGCCGGAACGAATGACCGCCGCCACCACAGCCACACGTGCATCCTCCCATCCCTGCAAATCTATGATGTGATCCTGGATGACACATTCTTAATCACCTCTCTTCCGATTTGGGCTAGCCGAAGGTAGCCCTTGCGCGGTCGTAGTGACTGCGACTACGCAGTTGAATGGTTGCATCACAATCCCAATGCTGCCTTAGCAATATCTTGTATAAGTAACTGATGCCCTCAAGCTTCCATCGCAACCTCCATAAGCTGTATTAGTAAATGCGCATATACTGAAATACAGGTGAAAAAATTATTTCTCTTTCCCCACCTTTTCCATTTGGGTCCGCACCTTTTTCAACTCGTCCTCAAGTTCCTGCTCCAACCGCCGCAGGTACGCCAGTTCTTCTTCCCTTGATTTAACTTCCTCGCCCATAGTCCGGTCCGGCATCCGACAACTCCCCTCACAACCGCAACGGCAAACGTTAGAGATAACTTCGCCGCATTGATCAAGCGCGGCCTGGTCCACCTCGTAGGGTATCCAGAAGCCTTTGCGCTGATTCCGAACAAGTCCGGCGTGTCTGAGGATCTTGAGATGCTGGGATACCGCAGACGGGGTTATGCCAAGCGTTTGTGCTATTTCATTCACGTACAGGGGTCCCCTTTGCTTCAGGAGATCAATGATCCTGATCCGAGATTCAACACCAAGGACTTTGAACAGTTCCGCTTCCTTGCGACACATGGAGTGTTTTTCCTTATTTTAGTATCCGCTTAAATGCTACAATGACCTCCTGCTCCATGTCAAGATAATTTTCGGAAAGCCTGAAAAAAGTTTCTTGACACGCAACCTAAGAATTGCAATAAATATATCAATGGCCATTAATGTATTGATTGCTAAATAGCAAAAAGAAGTCCTAAAGGAGAAACGTTGCCCGTCAAAGAACAAGACAAACCTCTCGATCTCGAACAAAACCTGGGCATCGCAGCCTTTGTGAGCAAGAGCCTTTCGGATGAGAACCGCCTCCGAATCCTTTTGTCGTTGCGCAACGGCAGGAAGACCGTCTCTACCATAGTGGAGGAGATGAATCTTTCTCAACCCCTGGTTTCCCATCATCTGAAGGAGCTGAGACGGTGCCTCCTGGTGAACGTGGAGCGCAAGGGCTTGTTCGTGTACTACGAGATCGCGGACGAGAGAATCATCGAAATAGTTTGGCAACTGGCGTATCTGGCAGCGGATCTGCTCTCGCAGAGAGATACCTTCTAGCTTTTGGAGTGGAATCACATGAATAAGGGAAGAATTCAGGACCTTGTCGAGTCAATGGATCCAATTGACGCAGCCAAGGAGATGGCTGACGCAGCGAAGAAACTCTTCTCTCTTTTAGGAGAAGAAGCACTTCGCGATTTTCTCATCAATCTGATCGGAAACGGGGGCCAGGACAAGATTACCGGCCTGGTCCACTTATGACTGGCTACATGCATGGACGAAGGTGTCGATCCAAAAGCAATGTGCCAGAGTTTAGTGGAAAAAATAAGTCAATCCGAGCAACTGCGTTCGGTGACGGACCCGCAGATTCTTATTCTGTTTGAGGACTGGCTGGAAGAACTGGAAAAGGAGGCAGTGAGTGTGATTGAGCGTGGAGGCCCCACTGCCCCCGAAGACCTGTCCAGAGAGTTGGGTTTATCACAATCCGGCTCGATGTTCCTCATTACGAAGCTCAAAAGAGACGGCAAGATATAGGTTTTCATCGTACCCAGAGTTCCGGACTGGAGGCTGACATGGCAATCGAGGTGAACTGGAAAAGACTTTGGCTCCCGCTCTTGGCGATCACGGTAACGGTGGGAGTTCTCTGGTTCACAAACAGAGAGGTGACCCCAAGGGAACCAAAGTGGAACGACGTGGTAGTTGAAGCCAGGGAAGGCGGCTACCGGCTCATAAATACCGATGGACTCAGGCAGCGGTACGAAGCAGATCCCCGGAGCATTTTGTTGGTGGATGCCCGTCAGGACTGGGAATTTGCAATGGGCCACATAAAAGGCGCGGTCAATTTCCCAATGGAACCTACTGCGTGGTCGAGATGGCGGAAAAGGGGCAAACTCGCGCAGGCGCTTGGTCCCGACAAGAATCGCTTCATCGTATTTTACTGAGCAGGACTTACCTGAGTCCGTAGCGACTCTGCCGCTCGTGTAGCGGTGCAACTAGGTTACAAGAATGTATATCGTGACGCAAAGGGGTTTCCAGAATGGAAGGCTGCCGGTCTTCCCATTGAAAGCATTCCTGCGGATCGGACAAGATCCGCATCTGTACCTGAAAACGCCGGGCCACTATACGGCTGGGCAATGCTCTGGACCTTATTGGGTGTCTTCGGAGGCGGACTGGCACTCAACCTTACGCCGTGCGTTTATCCCTTAATTCCTATAACCGTCTCCTACTTTGGGGGCAGGAGCGGTCAGAGACGCGGAAAATTGGCAGTTCACGGTTTGCTGTATCTGGGTGGTCTGTCCGTGACCAACTCAGTGTTAGGGGTAGCGGCGGCTCTCACGGGAAGCCTGATGGGAGCGGCGCTTCAGAACCCCGTAGTGTTGGTGGTTGTCGCCGGTGTTCTGGTTTTCTTTGCCACAAGCCTCTTCGGATTCTGGGAGCTGCAACTTCCCCAGAATCTTGCAAGGGCAGCATCCAAGTCGTACGCAGGATACTTTGGTACGCTGTTCATGGGCCTGACTCTCGGTGTAGTTGCAGCTCCGTGTCTGGGACCTTTCGTCCTGGGGTTGCTTACTTGGGTGGCGAGTATGGGCAGCCCTTGGTTGGGTTTTCTCATCTTCTTCACGCTCAGCCTTGGGTTGGGAGTGCCGCTCTTTATCCTGGCGATGTTCTCAGGCAGCCTGGAAAAGCTCCCCGGTTCGGGTGAGTGGATGCTGTGGGTGAGAAAACTGATGGGCTGGGTGTTGATCGGAATGGCTGCGTATTTTGTCAAACCTCTGTTACCGTCCTCGGCAGGTGTGTTTGTATTGGCGGCAGTAGCCCTAGCAGCAGGGTTGCACCTGGGGTGGATCGACGGTACTCAAGCCGGTTTCAAAGCATTCGGCGTGCTGAGAAACGTGGTCGGTATAGCCAGTGTAGTCTTGGGGGCTTTTCTGCTCGGTTCCTGGCTAATGGTAGGACCTGGAGTCTCATGGCGACCGTATTCCGATGAAGCACTCGAGCAGGCCCTAAAGTCTAACAAGCCGGTAATCGTAGATTTTTCCGCAACGTGGTGTACGCCATGCCGTGAACTCGAAGATATTACGTTTCGTGATCCGCAAGTGGTGAAACAGGCTAAAGACGGCTTCGTCATGGTCAAGGTTGACCTGACCAAAAAGGGGAACCCGCTCTACGAAAAACTGGTCGCGCTATATGCGATCAAAGGGGTCCCGACGGTGGTTTTCTTCGACGGTCATGGCAGAGAACGTGCCGATCTGCGCCTGGTTGATTTCATCCCCGCTGATCAATTCTTGAGCAGAATGACTCAGGCAATGCAATCATGGAACTCGGGTTCATGAGAACCCGTAAAACAAGGAGGGAGGAATCATGTTGAAAGTCCGCTTTTTTATGAATGAACCCAATGGCAAGCCTTGAAGACACTTCAAGGAAATGGCGTCCAGGTTGGGCGCAGAATACCCCATCGACATTGAAGTTACGTCAAAGCCACGCGCTGAATACCGAACCGATGAATGGGCCGAGACAGAACTTCCCTGCGCTCCGGCAATCATGATCGGCGAAGACGTTGTGGCAGAAGGGTCGGATGTTACCGAAGAGAAGGTTGTTGCCGAGATCAGAAAACAACTGAGTATGCCCCCAATTTAAACCGGAGAAGACAGGGATCTTGGGTAGTGGATTTGACAAGCGAGTCTCATAGCGTGTCAACGGAACCTATTTCTAATCTATTGGCAGAAAAATGAATATGCTCATCATAGAGAATGAGCCAATAATAAGGCTCGTTTTTTTCCTGGGAATATTTTTGGCTGTGGCGTTGGGAGAGCTCGCCGCCCCTCGCCGCCGCCTTCTCACATCCAAGGCTTCTCGCTGGTTCGCTAACATAGCGATAGTCATCATAAATACTGCCGTTGTAAGATTTATGTTTCCTGTCGCAGCCGTAGGCATGGCAGTAATTGCGGCTCAGAAGCATTGGGGACTCTTTAACAACCTCGCGATGACGTTACTGGGTCGCTGTCGTCTTGTCGGTGGTCATTCTTGATTTCGTAATTTACCTGCAGCATGTCTTGTTCCATGCAATTCCGATCTTTTTCCGATTGCACATGATGCACCACGCGGACTTAGACTTTGATCTGACTACAGGCACTCGTTTTCACCCAATCGAAATCATCCTTTCCATGCTGGTTAAAGTCGCAGCCGTTGTCCTCATCGGAGCGCCCGCAGTGGCGGTCATCATCTTTGAAATGATCCTGAACGCTACATCTACATTTAATCACGGTAATGTGCTTCTCCCTCTGGGGATAGATCGAGTGTTGCGGCTACTCGTGGTCACCCCTGATATGCACCACGTTCATCACTCTGTTTTTCCTTTTGAGACGAACAGCAACTTCGGCTTCAATTTTCCTTGGTGGGATCGCCTCATGGGAACTTACCGAGACCAGCCAAGATCGGGCCACGTTGAGATGGCAATAGGGTTGAATCAGTTCCGAGACCCCTCGCGCCTCACACTACTAAGAATATTGGCCCTCCCGTTTGTCGGCACAACCGGCAACTATCCTATCAATCGCCGCGGCGTTTCCGGTGGAGATTCTTGACAGCCCTGGGGCCGCACCCTCATGTGTACAATAGTGCTGATGAGAGTCTCCAAGATAATATTTCTATCTAACTCTCTCTCAGCGCGTCAACAATCTTCAGGCGAGCCGCTCTCCATGCCGGCAGCAATCCGCCCATGAAGCCCATTGCAATAGCGAAAGCCATTGTGGAACCGGCAATGGACGGGGTCAGTTCGAATCCGAAGGCCAACTCAGAAAAGGTGCTCCAGTTCATTGTTGAAATGGTCAAAAATTGAAGTAGCGAACCGCAAGCCACTCCTGCTGTGCCTCCGATCAAGCCGAGGAGGACAGACTCGGCCAAAAAGGCTACCAGGATGTTTCTTCTCCTGAATCCAAGCGCCCTCAGGGTGCCGATTTCGCCGGTGCGATTGGCTACCGCGGAGTACATTGTCACCATGGCCCCGAGTATGGCGCCTATGCTGAAAAACATCGTCGTGGCAAGTCCCAATATCCGGATAAACTTGGCCATCACTTCAGACTGTTCTTTGTAAAATGCGATCTCCCGCTTAACTTGTACCGGAGAGACGCGGATCTTTTTCCAGGCGATTTTTCAAGTCCTCGAACGCCTTTCGTCCGGGCACTTTCAGTATTACGTCAGAATAAGCGGTCCTTCGGAACGCGGACAGCAACTGATCGACATCTCCCCACACCTCGGAATTAAAAGCTGTTTTGCCCGCGTCAAATACACCCACGACGTTCCAATCAGAAAGAGCGAAATGCAAGGTTTGGCCAAGTGAGCCGCCTGTGACGGTCTCCGCGATGCTTTTGCCGGCGATTACTTCTCGGGAACCCGGCCGAAAAGTCCGTCCCGCAATCAATTTCACTTGAGGCCTGAGATCCATGGCCTTCATCCCAACTCCTCGCACGACTACATTTGTCGGCTTGCCCGTCTTCTTTTTCGGCACGGTTACCAACACAAGGGCCTCTTTGGACGCGATGGGCCCGCCGCGCGCGTCTTCGGCTATTTCAGGCTGAATTTCTATAACCGCGGCTGAATCGCGGTCGATGACACTGGATACCTCTGTTTGCGCCGAGCCCCTCAGGACTATGGCATTACCGGGAGAACCCGTGTCGATCAGAGTTTGTTGTAATCCCTGGGCTAACATCAGCACCGCAGCAAAGACAAAGGTGACAAGAGCCATGCCTCCCGCGGTGAGAATACTGGTCCATTTTCTTGTCCAGAGATTGCGGAAACTGTAGCTAAAAGGTATGGCCATCGTAGATTTTGAGCAGTGCCTCCGTGAGGACTTGATTTAAGTAAAGCAACCCGTAGTGGTGGCAGGCGGATTCAATCATTAGCCGGCACGCCTGCCCCTATTCACCTGGTGTGAAGTATTATGCGGCATTCGTTCACCCGGCAATCAATCCCGCGTTTCGCGCGGGATCACCGCGGAGTGCGCAGAGAACGCAGAGATAGAAGATAGCTTATTCAACGTCGCGTGAGTCACCCTCGCGCACAGTCATACCGGAATTCCCTGACTGTCGCAGACCGGATCTTGCAGGGCTTCAGCGGATAGACGCGGAGCGAAACAGAATTGTCCGCGGTCTCTGCGTTCTCCGCGGTGAACTATTATATTATCCGAAAATCAGTTCCAATGAGCCTTGTTCGAGATACACGTCAAAGACGTCGGCAAAACAGCTCGCGACTGCCTTGCGCACAGACTCTACGGTTACGGGGCATCGTGAGAACTGATTCAGGCTTGCCATGCGTGCATCCGGCATTCCGCACGACACGATCAACTTCGATGGATTCATCTTCAGATCGACATTCAGACTGAATCCGTGCGAGGCAATCCGACGCTGAATGCGCACCCCTATGGATGCGATCTTGTCTACGGGGCTTGTCCAGACCCCGACTTTTCCGGGTCGGCAGAAGCCGTGTACGTCGAAAGCTCCCAATATCTTTATGATTGTTTCTTCAAGACCCTGAACATACTTTCTTGCAGAAAGGCCCAGGGCCTTCAAATCCACTATGGGATAACAGACTACTTGCCCCGGCCCATGGAATGTCGCCTCACCGCCACGGTCCACATGATAAAGTGCAACACCTCTTGCTGCCAGTTCTTGCTGCGAAATCAATACGTCTGAAGATTTTCCTCGTATGCCAAGAGTTACTGTCGGAGGATGTTCCAGGATCAGTAAGACATCAGGTCTCCTCTCAAAGATTTTTTGTTGCACAATTCTGTTCTGGAGTTTCTAAGCACCGGGCGTATTCGATCAAATCAAGTTCGATAAGAAGCATTACTTTGAAGCTACCGCAGCAAGGTTTGGATTTGTAGAGGCACGGCATGGAGGCTGTCTCAAAACTATATTGATGACCAGAATCGTGCCACGATGCAGCCCGGCGCTGAAGCACCGGTCTACTTTCTATCGCCCCGATGGGGCTCAAACGCAAGAGTCCCGGAGGGACAAGGGATAGTAGCCCGGTAATTCATTACCGGGAAAGTGGGGCATCGTGCCACGAATCTCGTTCATGCCTCCCTTTTGAGACAGCCTCCATGCCGTGCCTCTACCCGTAGTTTGCGATTGTCGACTTTGCTACATCTTTTCCACCACTATCGCGGCGCCCATGCCGCCGCCTACACACAGTGTGGCGAGACCCTTCTTCACGTTCTCTCGTTTCTTCATCTCATGCAGTAGAGTTGTCAGAATTCGCGCGCCGGAAGCCCCTATGGGGTGGCCCAAAGCTATCGCGCCGCCGTTAACATTAACCTTGTCCATGTCGAATCCGAGATCCTTGCCCACCGCGCAGGTCTGAGCAGCGAAAGCCTCGTTAGCCTCGATAAGATCCATGTCCGCTAGGGTCAGGCCGGCTTTTTCCAGGGCTTTCTTGGTCGCGGGAATCGGGCCGAGGCCCATCACTTTGGGATCGACCCCCGCGGACGCGTAGGAGATCACTCTAACCATAGGCTTCAACCCCAGTTCCTTTGCCTTATCCGCAGACATAACCAGTATAGCGGCTGCTCCGTCATTTATTCCCGAAGCATTGCCCGCGGTGACCGTGCCATCCTTCTTGAACGCGGGTTTCAGTTTGCTGAGAGTCTCTGCGGTTGTGCCAAGTCGAGGATGCTCGTCTGTGTCGAAAACCTTTGGATCTCCTTTCCGTTGAGGTACAAGAACCGGTACAATCTCGTCTTTGAAACGCCCACTTTTGATCGCTTTTTCAGCCCTCTGTTGGCTCATAAGTCCCAGTTCGTCCTGATCCTCGCGGGTGAGCTTGTACTGATCCGCTACATTTTCTGCTGTCACACCCATGTGATAGTTGTTGAAGATTTCCCAAAGCCCGTCATGGATCATTATGTCGACGAGTTTGTCGTCATTCATCCGCGCTCCCCACCTGGCCTTGCTTATTGCATAAGGGGCCGCGGACATGTTTTCCGTTCCGCCCGCTATCACGATTTCCGCATCCCCTGCCTTGATTGTCTGCGCTGCTAGGGATACCGTGCGTAAACCGGATGCGCAAACCTTATTAATGGTCATGGCGGGCACTACTTGGGGTATTCCGGACCGGATTAAGACTTGGCGAGCCACGTTTTGCCCCTGACCTGCTTGCAAAACGCATCCGAAAATCAGTTCGTCCACCAATGACGGATCGATTCCTGTCCTCTTAATGAGCTCCTTTACTACAATGGTCCCCAATTCCACAGCCGGTATCCCGGTCAGCGACCCGCCGAATGAGCCTACCGGAGTCCGGACCGCGTCAATTATGACGACTTCTTTCATGAACAAAACCTCCTGAGTCTATTTGATCGCTTTAGTCTTTGACTATCTGTATCTTGATCGCAGTATAACCGCAAAACGTCTTCCGATCACCGTCCATTCCGCAACATCGGTCACAGCGCCTATATCGGCTGCGGTTTTGCTTCTCGCGACTTTGGCTCACGGAATGAGACGTTCAGGGATCTTAATCTTTTTTTCCTTATAATAGCGAATTGCCCCGGGGTGTAGAGGGACGTTCAGTCCATCCAGAGCCTTTTCCAGGACTATGTTGCGGCAAGCGGGATGGATCCTCACGAGAAAGTCGAGATTCTCGAAAAGGGTCTTTGTAAGAGCATACACCACTTGAGCATTAAGTGACGCCGTCACGGCAAGAAGATTCATTTGCCCCACTGAATACACAGGTTTGTCCTGGCCGGGGTAGGTTCCGGCCGGAATAATTTGCCGGAAAACATGTCGCCAGCCTTCCTCCCGAACCGACTGCATCTGCGAATCGGTAATGTTGAGAAGGGCAAAACGTGGCTTCCCCTCGCTGAAAAGAGTCGCTACCAGAGGAACCGGTATGCCGCCGGTCAAGTCCGCACCGTCAACTTGCCCGTTTCTCAATGCCTCGGCAGCAGCCATGTTGCTCATAGGTCGCAGTTGAGTGTTAGTCGGGCCGGATGAGAGAGTTTTCAGGAGCAACTCAGTTGTGAACCTGTGGCCGCTATCCGGCAAGCCTGTTGCTATTGTTAATCCGTTCAAGTCCTCCAGCGTCCCGGTGTCGATCTTGTCAGCGCGGATCAACAGGTGGACTGTATCGGGCCACAGAGTTGTGATAGTCCGTAGTTCCTTCAGAGGTCGGCCTTTGTATATTCCTGTCCCTCTGTATGCCATAGAGCAGAAGAGGTCCTCCGCAAGGATCATGTCTGCATCCGCGATGCGAATGGCCTCAATATTCTCCATAGACCCTTCCGAGATCGCGGCAGAGACCCGGATGCCCATGCGGCGTAGCCTCGTTGTCCAGAGCGAAGCCATGCCCATCCCAACTTGGTGATAGGTTCCGCCGCGCATGCCGGTTGCAATCAATACCGAAATGCGCGCGCGTTTGCCTTCCTTTGGCCATGCGGCCGCGGCCAATCCAGCGATAGCCAGGAAAATGAGCACGGCCGGAAATAACCGGCAAGTCCTGCTTCCCCAGGGAAGCACGTGGAAACTGCGGCTATTTATCAAGTGCACTTCTTTACCCCTTCTTGCAGGGGTCGGCTCGAACAATCAACCCAAGACCCTAACAATCCGGCAGGACATGAATTTCTCCACAGAGGCGTTTGCGTGATTTGTAAAGATGCATGCCGCGCGGATCCGGCGAGCACAGGTTCGCCATTTTTCCTTGGAAATCAAGGGATCTCGTGTTTAACTGCCGAAAGCCGTTGCCATAAGAATAAGAGCATTTACTGGTGCCGACCCCGCCATTCGGATGAGGCCACCCCATCAGATCCGGAGTGGTCCGATTTCGAAGGATATGCATGTAGGTCGGAATTATTATCACACAGTTCAGAAAATGGGTATAGACTTCCACAGATTCGTGCAGACGCCTAACGTTCAGAAGAGAGGACAGATGAACGTGTTCATGTCAATGCATTCGGAAACACCTGCCCAATGGGACGCGCTCTCCGCAGCGCTTATGCTGAGATTGGACCTGTATCGACGAGTACGCGACACATTAACATTTGCGCTACACATTCCTGTTAACAGGCTCGCAAAATACATACTCAGCTTCACCATAGCGGCAGTCGTTCTCTCCCAGCCCGCAATCGCTGCCGATTCGAAAACTCATATCCGGGAATATTATAGAAAGGCATCGGGAAGATATCCCACGGAAACAGACTTGGTTTCCATCGAAAAGAACATTCTATTCTTTACCAATAAAGAGCGGAGCGCCAGGGGACTCCCGGCTTTTCGAGCAAGCCCCGTTCTTACATACCTGGCAAAGAGACAGACCGAGAACATGTGTGCGGCTCGAACTTTGGCGCATGAGTCCGACCGATTTCCCAAGGGTTGGAAGACATTCACGGACAGGTTGAAATACGCAAGGCTTAGAGCTGGCGGTGAAAACATCGCTTATCGGACACTGCGCGAGCAACCCGGTAAATGGGCCAAGGAAGTGGTAAAAGGATGGATGAAAAGTCCTAAACACCGAAAGAACATTCTCAACCCCAGGTGGCTCTATCTGGGAGTGGGGGTGCAGATGTGCCCGAACAGTATCGCTTACGCCACTCAGTTTTTTGCGTCACGGCCGGGGCGCTTGCCTTGAGGTCGTAGGCGGCGCCGGTAACAAACTCGATTCTACGAGTCCGTTTCCAAGGTCCACCGAAACGACTCCTGGATATCTTTCACGGAAGTGTCGGGCGGGAAGCCCCCTTTGAATAGTTCGTCCAGACTCGTAACAATTCTGTCTCCCGAAGCCCCTTCGGCAATAATGAGAATGTCTGTACCGCCCTGTCGAGCGAACTCCTGGATATATTGAAGACACGTTCCACACGGGAGCAGAGGTGCATGGAGGTCCGAAACTACGGCAACCGCGAGGAACCTGTTTTCGCCATGAATCAGTGCATGGTTGATCGCGTTGCGTTCAGCGCACACCCCCAACACTGGTATAAGACATTCGGTGTTGCATCCTTCGAATACGCTGCCGGTTCCAGTTAGTACGGCCGCTCCTACTCGAAAACGACTCAGAGGTACCGATGCGTGCTGCTTCACGCGGCGGGCTGTAAGAATCAGCTTGTCCACATCCCATCGTTGGCCGGCAGAATGGTCAGGTGAAAAATCATAATTCACAGGCATGGCGACCGTGGATATCACCCCTGTGTAGTCAGGTCAAGCCCTGTTAATGCGCGCTGCAAGCAAGTTGAAAATTCAAAGCAGGAACGTTATCTTGGGCCATGAGAGGAGACAAATATGGAACCGAAGCGCAAATACAAGTTCTTGTGGGATCTCTTGGAGAACTTTGACTTGGGTCGGGCATCGGTCTAGCAATTTGCCGCAAAATAGTCGAAGGCCATGGTGGTCGAATTTGGGTTGAATCGGAACCAGGCAAAGGGGCTACGTTCTCCTTCACTCTGCCTATGGTCGCTCCAACTCCTTGACCATTGTCCATGCAGTAGAGCGGCCCGTGGTGGCCACTCCCGAGAAACGCGGGACGGCGGGCATGGCCCTACCTACCTCCTGCACTACCCCCTATTTACGCCTCTGATTAGGCGGTCTTCAGCCGTGATCTACGATACCAAATCTGAGATTTCGAAATTTCTGCCGATCTTCTGAGGACACTCTCGAGCCGACGCGCGCCATAAAAATGTTTTCTTCCCGGAGGGCAATATTCGGCTCATTAGTATAGAACTCCTGAAATCCATGAACTTTGAGCAAGCGCATCATCATGTTTCTGTATTGGGCCATGGTGAGGCCGCTACCGTCAAGGTCCCAGTGCCAGGAGAAGCCATTCATGTAAGCAATTTTGTCCTCAAAAAAGTCATCCGCCAAAACTGACGAAATCATCTTTTGAGCAAGATGCATGTGGCGGAAGTTGCGGCTGACCTCCACCGCGCCCATTTCGTACATCAATTCCCCGAGCTTGCTCCAGCGTTCGGACTGATCCGGGTACCAGCATGCCAAATAGCCGGCCACGATGTTGCCTTTCGAGAGGGCAAGTGCCACTCGGCCGTCTTTGCCGGACGAGACTTTTTCAAAGACCTCAAGCTTCTGGATGATCGACGAATAATGAGAAAAATTTCCCAGGCCTGAATCCAGTTTGAGATTGACGAAAAAACCGGGCGGACATCTCGGACAAATCGAAACCATCCCGTTTGGTGTTTCGAGAATTTGCGCATCCACGGCAGTCGCGCAGGTGGAGCTTTGATCGGATACGTGGCTCAAAAATCGCTCCAATCACGATGTAACGTCTTCACCATGATTATAAGGTCGCGATAGCAACCCTGGCGGTCTTTAACGTAATCCTTGAGAACAGCCTGCTCAAAGAAGTCCAGTTTGTAAGCAGCCTTCCTCGCGGCGTCTTCCAGAACCTGCAATGAATTCCGCAATCAGCTTTTCAATCCCCAAGCTCATGGCCAGCCTGATGGTATCCAAAAGCATCCACGTCCCCAATCTCTGGTGGCGATAGGCCGGATCGACCATGATCCTGAGATGGGCTATGTGGCGTAGGCATTCCGAAGGGCGGCGATGGAGCCTAACGTTCGCAATAATTCTGTTGTCCTCCTGCCTTACTGCAACAAGAGGGAGAATGCGATTATAGTCCAGCTTCTGTATCCATTCATGCATCACAGAAGGTTCGGCCACGTTGTCTCTAAGAAACCATCGCTCGTCTTCCGGGATCCTTTCGAAGAACTCCAACAGACGTTGCTCGTCGTCACGAGTTAAAGGACGGAGCAGGATAGGTGTTCCATCTTTGCTCATGATCTCCTTGGGGTAGTTCTCCAGCATGTAGCTGCTCCTTCTCTCAAAAGCGGGCTTCCACACTGATGGTGTAACAGATGGGAGCGCCCCTAGCAACAGATCGTTGATGCCTAATACTGATGCGCCGTCAAAGAGGCATAAATCCGAGATACAATATGCTAGGACATCCAGCGCGGGACGGCCACAGGCCGCCCTACA
This sequence comes from uncultured delta proteobacterium, assembly GCA_963789265.1. GTDB lineage: Bacteria > Desulfobacterota > Desulfomonilia > Desulfomonilales > Desulfomonilaceae > CAWBBA01. The sequence goes on from CAWBKB010000005.1 coordinate 465,717, forward strand.
GATTCCCGCGTACGCGGGTATGACAACATGTAGGGCCGGGTTTCAAACCCAATGCTGTTGACTTAAGCCGCATGCCTCTTGTCCAGGAGCTTTTCCTTCGACGGGCCTTCACCTCGTCATTCCGGCGGAGGCCGGAATCCAGGTTTTCCTAATCTCCCCTGGACCCCGGCCTTCGCCGGGGTGACGGTGGGGTAGACGGAGGTCCCTTAAGTCAACAGCATTGGGTTTCAAACCCGCCCCTACCAAAAACCCGGTGTCATTTGCTCGAAAATTAATCGCCATCATGCACCGGCCAATCCGTTGGCACATCGCAGCACTTGATTCAAAGATGACATAACGGTGAGCTCTTGAATACCGAGAACTTCAGTCCTACAATACACGTCATGCGGTCCGCGAAAGGCCCCAACGTAGATGACACGATTTGCTTAAGGGAGTGAATGTATGGAGGAAAAAGAAGGCGTGGTTCTCGCAGCGATGAAAAAGGCGGGGAAACCGGTGAGACCCGGAGACGTGGCGAAGTTCCTCGATCTGGACAGCAAGGAGATTTCCAAGATCATAGATTCTCTGAAGAAGAAAGGAATGATCGTCTCACCAAAGCGGTGCTACTACGCGCCCGCGGATAGTTGAAAAGGTTGCGGAAGCCTTATACCGATTTGCTTGCCGATGAGATAGAAGCGCTCGTCCGGCAACCTTGAACGGGTTGGGCATAGAGGCGCTGCATGCCCGGCTGCCTCTATGCCACCCAAACCGCTTTCAAGTAGGAACCGGCAAAATCCACTATTAACACGGGCTGATTGGCTTCAAGATCCCACGAGACAAAGTACGTGAATTGATCTACGAGCGAGTCCTCTTCTTTGTCCAGGTTCGATTTCAGCCAATCCTGCGCTTTTCTAACCGTGGCCCGTATCATTCGGTCTATGGCCATTGACTCATTGAGACCTTTGAGAGCGGGGACGCTCTGGAGTTGCTCGACCGCCTCTTCCCAGTGAATTCCATCTATCTTCCGCCGCAACACATACCCGTTGCCTCGATCGCGAATTATCAGGAGGGGAAGGTTGACATGCGCCGCCGAGTTGCGGATTCTGAGGCCCCCCAATTTAGGGGCCAGGACTCCCAGCAATTCCTTTCTTCGTTCCAGTTGAGGAAGCATTCTCGCTTGAATACGCTCGAAGATAAAAGCGTTCCCCTCAATGGTGATTTCTTTAAGTCGGGTGGGATCGAAACCAAGGTCCAGCAAATCGCCGATGGTTAAGGTGTCACTGGAGGGGATACCCTTTTCTTCCATCCATGACACTAGATTTGGCCGTCGATAATTGGGAAGAGATTCGATGATCCTGGCGGGATGCTTTTTCAGCGCCTCCGGTAGATGAAACCACAATTCCTTGTCACCGGTTTGAAACGAGGGGCTGCCAGCCAAATCTCTAGGGGCGTACGACTGCATCGGTAGTTCACGGATCTCTGGATCCAAGACGATTTGCTCCAAAGACTCCCCCCCCGTGTAACCTAGCAGTAGTGATATGCGACGGCGAAATCCAAGGTATTTGGTGACGAATCGAGTGAACATGAAACGAATAAAAGAATCATTCTTGCCACGGCGAACACCCTTCTCGAAATATGTGACTAGTGCCGCGTAAAGTTCTTTGAATTCATCGATGGTGCGCCTCACCATCAATTCGTTGTCTCTCATGTCAATGGTGGGTCGCTTCCTTTTGAGATGATGAACCAGCTTCAGGACGGCATCTCTGAGGTCGCGTTGGGCCAGTGCGGGCGGCACAAAGACCATATACTGGCTTTCGCGGTCCGACGCGGGCCCCCCCGTAATTGCATCAACGGGCTTCCAATCAAGTTTCAGATAAATGTCATAAGTGGGTTCTTCTTCGGGAATAATGTTATCCAGAATTCCTACAGCGGCCTTCTCCACGAGAAAATCACGGAACGCCAGGAGAATAAGGTTTCCGAGTCCCTTGTTCCGGAATGGGGCCGTCACTTCGACATACACCAGATAGTAACAAGGAATCGGCTTCTTCAGGTACAACATGTTGAGACGACCGAGGTTTTCACCAGTTGTCGCGTTGATCTCCAAGACCTTGAAACCGTTATGAGCATCTTCCTGTTCAAGACGGTCTATTTTGGCCCCCGACACCGTGGCATCCACGAGGTCCCACAGTTCGGAGAAAAGATCGGCAACCATCGGAGAATTGGAGGAATCAAGGCGTCCTCCCTCGTCCATCAGGCTTATAAGCGCAAGTCGATCGTTAAGGCCCAGCCGCTTATGTTCCGGGTCGGAAGGCTTCGACGAGGTTTCCCGGGCTGGCGGTCCGTTCATGGCTTGTGATCCTTCAACGTGGCTCTTGGGCACTGAGGAGTGGCAAAAATCAAAAAAAAAGCGGAGTCTCTGCTCCGCCTTGTGTTTCGATATGTTCAATCGTCCTACTCAGCGTAGCAGCATCTTGCTCCCTTTGCTAAAATAAAAGCAAAAATATGATTTATCGGTGAGAATCATCTGTTGTTCCTTCTGCCTTATTTCATATCCGCGCTTACGGGGTTTGTCAACATTGTTTTGCTCGGGATTACGATTATTCAGTTTGAAGAGGAAGAAAATGGTATCGCGGCTGCCGAGAATCTGTCGGTATGTTTGGCCGTGTTCGAGACGTTGGCAATGATTTTCGATTCTTCAGAAATCTGGGAGCGCCTCGCTGCTGGTTGAATCGTTGTCTATCTGCGTGTTGTAGAATCCATTACCCTTTGGCCGGGCTGATCCGTCAGCGCGTCGGCCCACGCACCCGGTGCTTAGCAGCAGCGGCTCCCTCGAGAATTTTGTTGGTCCATTGTACGATCTTGGCGCGCCATTCAGGGTTTGTTTCAAATTCCAGGGCCTTCTCGAAGTAACTCATTGCTTGGACCTTCTTGCCGGCCAGCATGCAGGCTATGCCCATATTCTCCAATGCCTCACGGTTGCCAGGATTAATTTTGAGAACCCATTGGTAGTCCTTTATTGCAGCATCGTATTTGCCCAGGCCCTCATAAGCCAATCCACGACCGAGGTACGCTTCTGCCGAAGAAGGGGCCAGCTTTATTGCATGGTCGTAGTCCTCCAAGGCCGCTTCGTGCTCCAAGTTAAAATTCTTGACATCCCCGCGAAGGATGTAGCCTCTAGGATTGGACGGTTTAAGCTCGATATAGCGAGTGAAGTCTTTGATTGCTTTTCCGGGAATGCCACGCAGATCGTACGCTTTGCCACGCAATAGATAGGCCTCGGAAAGATTCGGGTTTCGACGTATCGCGGCGGAGAACGAGTGAATCGCCAGACCAAAACGGCTCCTTTCCAACTGGACCTTCCCCCGAGCCATGAGAATTTTGGCTGATCGCCCGACTCTTGGAGGTGTAACCTTTAGGTGGTTTCGAGCTACAGACCATTGAGGCAACAGGGCGGTCATGGTAAGGGCAATTAATGCCTGGAAAAGGGAATGAGTACGGGGCGAAGATATGGCCATCAGATTTAACCACGAGCGGAAAGGTTTTACATCAGCGCCGGATAATCCGGAGCGACTTTCTCATGCAAATCAATTCTATTACTTGCTCTCTCCATTGCCAATATCTTCGCGAGGTGACAACAAAGCTTCATGGCTCGTCAGGTGCCGATGAAAGTGGACTCGTCGTCTATTCCTGAGATAGAATGGCGAGGCATCGGGAGCGCCCGCAAAACTTCTTTTCGTTCCAACTTCATGCTGTATCGGCGCGCCGCTCAAAGGGCGCTCGGCCGAGGATTCTTCAAGGGGGGTACCCTTGTGCATTGAACATTTTCGGCCCAGGTTGGTAAAAAAAGATAGCTATTTGCTGGGTTTTCGCAAAAGATTTTTCCGCATTTGACTGTTGTGGGGAGAAGAATTTTGAGTCCGAATGGAGGTGCAGTGCGAAAAATCGATAGGGATGGTTATGCCAGCTTCATCTAATGGTCGAGAACCTGCAATTGGACTTGGCTGGGCTTATCTTTTGAATGCAGGGGTTGCCACCCTGTTCTGGATGTATTTCCTGTCCGGTGGGTTCAGCGCTCCGGGAATCCTTGACGGGTACTACAATATCCAAGCTGCTGCGCTCGCCAAGGGATGCCTTGCTATAGGCTGCGGTTCCACTAGCTCGTTCTACCCTGATGCCAGCCTGTTTATGGGCCAGTACTATTTCTATTGGGGGTTGCTTCCATCGGTCGGTTATCTAGGGTTGAGTACGGTGCTCGGGAAGCTTGTGGGGCAGTATGCGCTTGTGGCCGCGTTTCTCTTCAGTTTGACCTACTTTTATCAACGCATTATCGGCGAAATCGTCGGGGGAGCGCTGGATACAGCTCCGAATGCCGGAAAGCTCTGGCGTTTCAGCTCATTACCACTGCTTTGGCTCTTTCTCTTCAATCTCCCTTTCCCACAGCTTTGGCATGCCCAGCCCAGTTACGAGCCCATCTGGTTTTTCGACCGATTCAGCATTTACGAGCAACAGATCCTCTTTGCGCTCGCGCTGGCGATGCCGGGCATTTTCGTACTGGTTAGAGGGCTAACACGCGGCAGTGCCCAGCTGGTGGCGGTTTCCACTGTTTTGTTCTCTATGGCAGCATGGACGAGAGGCACATGGTTCATCCTGGCCTTCCTGTCCATTCCTGTAGCAGCGGTGTTCATAGCGAAATTCGCCCGACAAGAATGTGACAACTACACGATGAGGAAAAGTGCTATCTGGCTTGCGGTCTCTGTGATGCTCTTGGGCGGGCTGCTAGTGTGGAATTATGTCAGATTCGAATCATTCTTTGACTTCGGGGAATACGCGCACCAGCATCCGGTTGGGGCCGCGTATCTGCGCGTCATGTCAGCGCATGTGTCGCCCGCAACGAAGCTCTGGAATGCCATGTTCAACGTCATTTCGTACTACGGCTCTCCAGGGCTCTCACGAGGGCTAGGGCTTGACCAGAAAGTGTTCGCGGTTCGGGAGGGGATGTTTCCGTATTTCTTCTCCTACAATCCGCTACTTTTACCCCTGCTGGTCCTTTTTCCCCTCGGGATGTACCGTGCAGCGAAATCCAGCGTCCGACTGTTTGTCACCATGACGGTTCTTGCCGTCGTGGCCCTTTACATGAACCTCGTTATCATAGGTTTGGGACTCGTCGTTCTCATGAGATATTTTATAGAATTCTATTATCTGATCATCCTGGTTCTGTTTGGTGTACTTGTCGCTTTGGTGCCTTTTCGGATCGCCTTCCTGGCGATGGCGATCGCAATCTCGCTGTACCTGCCTGACAATATCTCTCAGTTTATCCACAAAAGGCCCGAACTAAGACTATTGCCCGCCCAGGGCGTACAAATCCGTCACACGAGTTCTCACACACCCTTTGTAGTCAAAGATGCTGTGTGGCCGCGAGGATGTGTTGCCGCGGAAACGGCCCGCGCCTTCACGGACTACAATGTCATAGGCTTCTCACCAGGCCCTGAAGGATCTCTTCTGGCATCTGACGTCGCGGCAGCATTCGTCATTCCAGAGACATCCGGGTCGCGAGCAGAAGGGAAGCTGACGGTACAAGGCCTGAGATCTCTGATGACCTATGGGAAAGTGCTCTTTCTCGTGGACGATCGACAGATCGGATCTATCCGAGTAAACCCCGAAGCGCCTGTCGATGCTTCGATGCCCGTACGTTTCGAATTGCGAAAGGATGCACCGCACAAGATCCTCATGATCTTCTTACCCTTGGACCATGCCTATTCGCCGCCGCTCCCACCGCCGATGCCGGTGCTACTGCTGAGAAGTGTTAGTCTTTCCGCGAAAGTCAAGTAGCCCCTGCATTCTCGCGTCGGCATAACAATTGTGTCCTACTTCTTAGAGCCGCTCGGAGTTTCATTAAAATACGATACGCATCGCATCACCATGGACTAAAGAGAGAACCCGCTCGGCTCCGCATATTGGAAAAAACAAGTGAAAGCGGTGCAACTCGATCCGCGTGACTTAGAGCAATCCTTGCGAAACTGTCTCAAAACCCCCTGAACAGGACGAAATCGTAACACGAAATCCCCTCACCCTGACCCTCCCCCAAAGAGCGAGGGGACTCCAATAGCCTCTTTGGTACAGCTCCCTCTCCCTCTGGGAGAGGGTTGGGGTGAGGGTAACAACTAGACGAATGAGACCTAATCGTGGCACGATGTTGGGCATCAAGATAGTTTTGAGACAGTTTCTTGCTACTTGCGCGTTATCCCATGGCTATATCTCGAGCGTGGTTCGCGGCATTGACCGCCGGATCCTTTCCTTATCCCGGAAGGTCCCGATACTATCCGTCTGACTCCACAAGTGGTACATATTGCGGGGCAGGTTGCGACGACAATTCGTTTCAGGGAGTGAGACTACCATGGAATATCGGGACATTATCGTTGATTCTCACGGCGAGATCGGCTCGATCACGATGAATTCTCCAAAAACCATTAACGCTCTGTCAAAGAGCCTCATTGGAGAAATGATTTCAGCCCTCGAGGCCCTCGGAGCCGATTCTCGGTTGAAAGTGATCATAATCAAAACGAGTGGAAAGCATTTCTCCTCCGGCCATAACCTGACGGAGATGGTGGACGGTACCAATGGCGAATACAGGTTCATTTTCGAACAGTGTACGCGAATGATGACCATGATTCATCAGGTCCCTCAGATTGTGATAGCCCAGGTTCATGGCGTGGCCACTGCTGCCGGATGCCAACTTGTTGCGACCTGCGATCTGGCAGTCGCCGACGAGACTGCCAGGTTCGGAACGCCCGGGGTAAGAATCGGCCTCTTCTGCACAACCCCTATGGTGGCACTGAGTCGGGCGGTGGGGCGCAAGCGCGCACTCGAAATGCTGATGACCGGCCGGCTCATATCGGCTCAAGAAGCAGAGCGGTATGGTCTGATAAACAAGGTCGTGCCCGAGGGAGAATTAGAAAAGGCTACCGATGATCTGGCCTTGTCGATCGTGGAGGCCAGCCCGCTGGTGCTGAAGATTGGAAAGCGAGCTTTCTACGATCAAATCGAACAAGACGAACTGCACGCATACGCGTATGCAGGTAACGTGATTACGTTAAACCTCATAGCGGAGGACGCGCAAGAAGGGATCAAAGCTTTCCTCGAAAAAAGGAAGCCCGTATGGAAAGGCCGGTGAAACAATCATTCGGAGGAAATTTCAGGCAGAGGCAACTTGCCCGAACTTCCTCCATCGGAACTTCATTTTTCCCGGGCGGACAGCAATTCATCCGTCCACGCGTACGCCGCGATCATTGCTGGAAACCCTACTATGGTCGCCGATAAGAGAACTGTCTGAGTTATCTCTTCTTCAGTGGCTCCCGCGTCCAGTGCCCGCCGCGCGTGGGATCGAACTCCCCCCTTGGAAGCCATTCCAATGGAAATTCCAAGCTGGATTAGATGTTGGGCCTTAAGATCAATAGGCCCGGCTGCCGTGCAAAGATCCCCAACTTTTCGGTATGCATCGGCTATTTCACCATGCCTGTCCATAAACTTCTTGAAGATTTCCGGCAAGTACATGTTCGTTCCTCCTTACAATGTAGCCCGGTCGGCTTATGCTACCGGTAGCCCCTGATATTACCTTTTGGATCCACGGTATGCCCAGTGAAAAATGGTGAGAAATTGCGGAACCATCTGGAAGCCCCTTAGCGTCAGCATTTCTCGAACCCGTCCTCAATCGCAGAGCGTTGACACTTCAGCTTCGAAGTCTGATATTGTGATTATAGTGATTCAACTTTACTTGACGCGTAATCTACAAATCCAAAAGCAAAAGGTTTATCACTTGTAGAGATTTAGACGGGAGTTTGAGAAGCAAAGAATGAATCATCCTGGAGAACTAGCCAATGAACTTGTCCGGTCAATTTCTAAGGTTCTAATAGGCAAGGAAAGACAGGTCAAAAATGTGGTTGTTGCACTGCTCGCACGGGGCCACGTTTTGATTGAGGATATCCCCGGAGTGGGCAAGACCTTGTTGGCACTGGCGACAGCTCGCTCCATGGGAGTTCGCTTTAGACGGATCCAATTTACCAGCGATACACTTCCGTCGGACGTCCTTGGGGTCAATGTGTATGACCCTAAGAATTCAGACTTCGAGTTCCGAGAGGGCCCCATCTTTACAGAAGTCCTTTTGGCTGACGAAATCAACAGAACCTCACCACGTACACAGTCAGCTCTCTTGGAGGCCATGGCAGAGGGAAAGGTCTCGGTGGATGGGACTACTTACAATTTGGCTTCGCCTTTTTTTGTTCTGGCCACCATGAACCCGGTTGAACGCTTCGGCTCCTTCGAGCTGCCGGAAAGTCAATTGGATCGGTTCATGATGTCGATCAGCCTTGGATATCCCGACCGCGGCCATGAACGAGAGATCTTTACAAGGGATATAGAACATTTTCATGCGGAACAACTGCAAGCGGTGACTGATCCCCAGATAATAAGACAGCTCCAGGACAAAGTACGCGAAGTGCGGGTCGAGCCGTCGATTATGGAATACCTGCTAGATCTGGTCAGAGCCACCCGGGAGCATTCCGCCCTAAGGCTAGGGCTTTCTTCCAGGGCAGGTTTGCACCTGAAACGCGCTACCCAGGCCGCGGCCCTTCTCGACATGCGAGATTACGTTATCCCGGCCGATCTCCGAAGTATATTTCTTCCCGTTACGTTGCACAGGATCCTTTTACCCGGGGGCTCAATGGACGGGCGAGGACGGGAAGGGAAAAGAGACGTGTTAAACCAGATCTTGCGGTCAGCGACCGGCCCGGTATAAAGATTCAAACACCCCGGCTTTTTGTCAAGAATAGCAGCACCTTGCCAGGCTGCGTCTCTCAAAACTGCTCATGACATCTGAGTTGCTCATCATGACTTTTATCGGCGCTATCGGGTTGTCTTGTCGATGTCCTTTCCGGCGCGCGAAACGGGAGTGCGTGAAATGACACCGTTTGCCGCCAAACCCTCAAGGTACGAACGCCGCACCCGGGTGGGGCCTATCGTTCCCCCGCAATCCGAATTGCGCGATCCGTCGGTGTATTCGACGATTGACGGCGAATCGGCGTCGCAGCCCGAGGTCAGCGTGCGCGTGCGGCCAACGCTCGCCGGCTGGATTTTGATCTTTCTTTTTGTCTGGATTCCGCTCACCGCGATCGGCACCGCGAACAACTTTCTGCTCATAATATTTTCCATGATAGTCGGCCTTATGTTGATCTCGCACCGGCTAGGTGGAAGAAATGTCAAGACCGTTCGTTTGTCAAGACGCTTTCCTGATGAGATTTTTGCAGGAAAGACATTTGCCGTAAGATATGTGATTAAAGCCGACAGGCGGCCGTGGGGGGCAATCACACTGAAGTTCGTGGAAGGCCCGCCTCTCCAAGGCACCCCGGAAGGGGTGGCGTTCTTTCGCGTACCCCCTGGCGAAGCGGTCAGCGCGAGAGGATTCTTCTCGATATCCAGTCGAGGATATAAACAGATTTTACCTGGGGTTCTCACATCGGCGTTTCCTTTCGGACTGGCCTCGTATTCGCGTAAGTGTGGACCGCCAGAGTCAGTGCTTGTTTTCCCTCGGATTTGCCCAGTGCAGAGCGACATTCCACCTTGGGTAGGCGGGTACGGAAAGGGATTGGAAAGGGCCGATCCCTTAGGGACTGTTCCCTATCAGTTCCGAGAGTACGTGCCGGGCGATCCTTATAAATATATCGAATGGAAAAAGACCGCCGGCACCGGAAGGCTTATTACCAAAGTGTTGTCGGACGAGGGAACCAGAGAAATTACCATTCGTCTGCCGGCGCTAGCCTCCGAAAGGGCCATATCAAGGGCCGCTTCACTGGTCGTTCATTTCGCCGAATCATCCCGACCGATTTGTCTTCAGGGCCCGGGTCTGCTGCTTGGCCCGGGGAGAGGCAAAGAGTTTGCCTTAAAGATCCTGACCAGGCTTGCACGATGGGAAAGCAGCCCCGAAGATGCTGTCTTACCTGATCACGCATCCGACATCATGGTACAAATAGACGAAGCAGGTGAATTCCTTTGGAGCCGTCCGGGGGAACGTAATGAACGTATTTCCTGACACAGCCCGAGCTGGAGGGAAATTCGCAGGATCCCACAGATCTTGCGAAATCTCACCCGTTTCCATTGTACCCGGCAAGTTCCGGGCCTTCAGGTATCTTCTTGCCACACTTGTAAGCCTGTCGATCTGCGCTGCCAGCATCGAAAACGGGTTGAGTCCGCTGGTGTTGCTGGTGCTGCCGGTCGTGATTACGGCTCTTTTGCGGTCGGATTTCTCGCACCCGTTCTTTCTTTCGGAACTGACGATTACGATCCTCTTTCTGATCTATGTCCCCCTTTTTTGCCTGGGTATGCTTATTGCTAACGGAAACCTGTCTCTTCCTCTGTTTGTTGTCTACTTCACATTCGGAACTATATTGGCTAGAGTATTATCACCGCTAACAGACCGCAATGTGAGGCAATTGATCTTCTTGAGCATCGGGCTCATCCTCATAAATTGCATACTTACCAACCACTTGGTCTTTGGGCTTATTCTCCCCTTTTATCTCTTCGCGCTCATGGGCACGCTTCTCTCATTCCATCTGGCCCGAAACTACGCCCCGTCGTATGACACCTTTGAACCCCCAAGTGGAGAAGGATTCAGGAACGGATGGTACACCAGCCTCGTCAAATATGTCATCTGCGCGGTTATGTTAACGGTAGTCATGTTCGTCATCCTGCCGAGGCCCTTTCTGACAATGCCGGGCTTTAGCGCAGCTTCGGCGCGGGGTGGAGGATTTGCGGATCTGGAACAACAGATCACATACCAGGAAATGGCCAGGATGGCGGGTAGGCACAGAATCGCCTTTGTCGTAAACGTAGAAAGTGGCACCCTCCCTGAGGTGCCCTATTGGCGGGGTCGCGTGCTGGACAAAACCGACGGCCGGCGGTGGATCCCGTCTGGAGAAAACAAAGCGATGACCAGGCTGATTCATGCCGACACTTCTCAAAGCGTCCTCTATCGAGTGATCCCTTATCGGCTTCACTCCAAAGTGATTTATGTCTCCGGCCTGCCGGTGAAGGCCACAGGCCGTGGGGGCGGGCAGCTCTTTATAACTTCTGCAGGGGAGGTGATCGTTGATTCACCTTTCTTGTTTGCGAACTCATACATGGTACGGGCTGTCGATCGTCCGATCCCTGTGATGCCCGGGACGCGAGCAATCAATTTGGACCGAGCGGGTGTGACACAGCGGATAGAAAAGCTGACCAGGAAGTGGACCGCAGGCTTTTCCTCTCCCAGGGACCGGGCTGGGGTATTGGCGTCAAGGCTTAAGAGCGGATTCAAGTATCTTCTCCGAACACCGCCCCCACCAGCGAAGGTTCACCCCATCGAGTACTTTCTTTTCAAATCCCGTGCCGGCGATTGTGAGTACTTCGCGGGAGCACTCTGCTTGATGCTGAGATCCATCGGAATCCCTGCCCGTGTAGTTGAAGGTTTCATGGGCGCGGAGCGAACCAGCCTGCCCAATGAATTCATTGTCCGCTTTTCCGCCGCCCATGCCTGGGTGGAAGCAGCGCTGGATGACACCGGCTGGACAACGCTCGACCCTACCCCCCCAGGGAGCGAATTGGCAGAGAATTATCTTTGGAGACTGGCGTCAGATCTCTATGATTCTCTGGATTACAAATGGACAAAGAACGTGATCTACTTTGATCGTTCAGATCAAGCCATGATCTTTGAAGCTTTCACAAAACTACTGTCCGCGCGGGTCTCTCTTCCTTTTGCAATCTCTCGAGTTTTAAAGTCGTACTTCCTGTCCATAATCATAGCCGCATGCGCTCTTTCGATCGCCGCTTTGATCATTTTCCTATTCCGCCGTAAGGAAGTTGGACTTTCCGAAGTCTATCTGATGACCATGAGAGACCTGGTCAAGCACGGAATCCTGCGAGGTGTGCACCCCTGGCATGAGCAAAATGTCTCTGAGATAATTGAGAAATACCCTCCTCTCAAGGACCCGGTTCAGAAGTTTATGGATGATTACATGAGTGCAAGATTCGGCAAGGAAGAAAAGGTGTCGGCCGAGATCCTGAAAAAATCCCGCAAGGAACTGCTTGAGAGTGCAAGAGGTTTGGATCGGCCAAATGGTGGGCATCCCGTGGCTGATTGACCAATGCCGCAATTGACTTCGGAAAGATAGGCCACGCGGATTATAAGTTTGGCCGAACTTTTCATGCGCGCGGGAGGCCGGTTCCGTCAGCCTACAACTATTACGAAGATAAGTGTCGTGTTCACCAGCCACCAATTGAACAAGGATTGGTGCTTCAGTACCTGCGAAGAGATTCCCTGGTACGGCCCTTTGCGGGCAAGCGTCATCTTCACGGGAGACGCCCATCATTGCGTGTAATTACGATAAGGCTGGCCTTGACTCTCCTGGTGTTCCGCACTCGGAAGTAAATCTGGATAAAAAACCGCGATAATTTCCATCATCTATTAACGACAAGCCCGAAAATTCGTCGAACTGAATGGGAACAAGAAGTGGGCTTGCGTGTCTATCACGAGCACATCTTCAATTACTACACTTCAATTCCAAGGGTAAAAAAACCGGTTAGAAAGATGGTTTGAGTCGTCAACTGACGTACTTCAGAACGAGAAAGGAGTAAACTTGATTAGAAACTTCATGGTATTGGCAGCGGTTGCTTTTGCGGGCATACTCGCAGTAACGGTGCCGGTCGGTCCAGCCTGCGCAGCCCCGGCGAGTCCAGCCCCCACCAGTGCAAGCGCGTCAACAGACAACGTGGTCGGGACTCAAAGCCAGGTGCCGGTTCAATTGGTCATGCGTGGTGGCGGTGGTGGCCATGGTGGTGGCGGCCATGCATTCGCTGGCCGTGGATTCAGTGGCCGTTCATTCGGTGGCCGTTCATTCGCCGGTCGTGGATTTCGCGGTGGTCGGTTCTACGGTCGCCGGTTCTATGGCCGCCGGTTCTATGGCGGTGGGTTCTATGGGGGGATTTACAGCCCATATTACGGCGACTACGATAACGACTGCTATTGGGACGGGTACCAGTGGATATGTCCCGATGACTTCTGACCTGAACTGAAAAGCATACGGGGTTAATGAACTGAGAGGAAATTCACGAATGCTTGGAACTGCCGAGTGACCGCCCCACGGTTGAAATAGTAGATATTTCAGCCGTTACACAAGCTGCCCCGGTGTTCTTCTGAAAATCTTTTCTAGGACCATCAAAAGAATCCCTGGCAATCAGGCTGTGTGTATTGCGGAATGCACACAGCCTGATTTTTTTGCGTGACAGTTCGCCCTGCCAAAAGCGGACAAAATCGCTGGTTTATAGCCATTGCAAAAAGTAATGACCTGTTCACCGCTCGTCACCCCGGCGAAAGCCGGGGTCCAGTCCCGCGAGGAACGCGGGATTGAAAAGACTGGATTCCGGCCTCCGCCGGAATGACGGTGCCAGGCTATCTGCAATCGGACAGAACTTTTGGCAATGGGTTTAGATTGCCCCATTGGAACAGTCCCGAATAGCCTGGGTTAAATTACTCCCTGTTGGACCAAAGAGGCCAAATCTCCAGCAGACAGGCCCAATTCTCCGAGGATTTCATGGGTGTGCTGACCCAAATTGGGTGCGGGTCGATCGTCCACCGCCGGCGAATGGGACAATCTGATGGGAGAGGACAGAAAACGGCGGCCGTCTGACGACTTGGTTATCATGTCACGGGCCTCGGCGAGGGGTGAGTCGACGGCCTCGTCGAGAGACAGGACGGGTTCGCAGCACGCGTCTGAATCTTTCAACAGTTCCACCCATTCGTCTCTCGTACGCGATGCGAAGATTTGCTGAATTTCAGCGACAAACTCTTTTGCGCCAAATTGCTCCGAAATGAGGTCCGTACGGTTCACGGCCGTGCAAAAGTTTTTCCAGAATTTGAATTCAAGGGCCCCGAGCGACATATATTTTCCGTCACCGGTCCTATATAGTCCATAACAGGGGCAGCGCCCGGTTAAAATCATCTGCCCCGCCTCAGCACGCTCCAGGCCGGCTTGGACACCGCCGAAAACCATCGTTGCGAGAGATAACGCCCCATCGAACATGGCCGCGTCCACAAATTGGCCTCGGCCTGTCTTTTCCCGTTGAATTATCGCTGCAAGCAGGCCGGACAAGGCCATGAGGCTTCCACCGGCCAGATCGGCAATCTGGACTCCAGAAATCGCAGGGGTTCCTGCCCGAGTTCCGCTCATTCCAATTATCCCCGCTAGTGACAGATAGTTCACGTCGTGGCCGGCCCGAAGCCGAAAAGGACCGTCGTGGCCGTACCCGGTTATGGACACGTAAATCAAACGGGGATTGCGGGCACTGAGGATGTCAAAGTTGAGTCCTAGACGCTCCATGGTTCCGGGTCTGAATCCCTCGACCATGATATCGCAAACATCTACAAGTTTGAGGAAAAGTCTCTTTCCTTCGGGATGCTTGAGGTTCAGAGTCAGGCTCTTTTTATTGCGGTTGACTGCCGCGAAGAACGGAGAATCCTCGCCTCCACCGAGAGCACGAGCGTAGTCGCCGCCCGCGGGGTTTTCCACCTTGATGACTTCCGCCCCCAGGGAGGCAAGTAGCCATGTCATATAAGGACCCGGCAAGTTCATGCTTAGGTCCAGCACTTTGAGATCGGCAAGAGCCCGCAACATTTTGGCCACCATCATTCCAAATTTAGATTACATGCGCCCGATTCTACGCCATTTCAGGCCATTCGGCAAAGCAGATTCCGTTGAATCATAGGTCAGGCGTGGAAAACGCAGTAAAGAGCGCCTCAACTAATATCTTCACCAGTCCGAAAAGTGTAGCGGCCCAAGCAATGAGGGCCACATAAATGAAATAGTGTGGGATTACTAATAAAGCATCCAAGCCGATCACTTTTGACAAGTGGGCGGTACACGTCGTGTACATCCCCAATGGGAACACGAGGCTCCAATATTGGGGGGTGTAAGACAGTTTCACACCGCGAAACACGTGTCGCCAAAATTCCAATAAGACTAGAAGCGGTATCCACCAAGTTGCGAAAGCCCATAGGAGAACTGTTGAACCGACAATAAACGGCAGTATAGGTCCTAAAAGTTCCGATCCAAGAGCATTGGAAGCCAACACAGCCCCTGCGAGCGTACTGATCGCGGCAGCACCCATATTAATCCAGTACTGTGGATCAAACTCCTCCGGTTTCAAGGGAAAGAACATAAAGCGATGAAAAATTAGTGTGATAACAATCAAATACAGCATGCAGCCGATAAGATACATGCAAAACGAAAAGAATAGAACTATTTTCTCCCAGCCGGCAAAGTACGAAACAATGCGGCCGCTTAATATGGATACCGACTGGGTGCTCACAATTGCAACCAGCCACCCCCCGGTGATCCCGTCACCCAGGGTAGGCTTGTCAGCGCGGATCGCAAATGCTGTCATCACGGCATAGATAATGAGAACCCAGAGCCCCGCACCTATCACCAAAAGCAGAGCCGCCAAATCTTGGTATCCCATCAAAAGGGTGAACTGCGTTCCAAGTATGCACGTTCCCGCGACCACGGTGAAATACCCCACGCCGCGCGTGTGGTCGTTCAGGTCAGCCACGAAACGTTCGGGGTAGAAAACCAGGCGGTAGAGATGGATCAGCCAAAGTACTATGTAAAATACGACGTTGAGCCAGAGCAACGGGAGTGAGAGGAACCCAAAACCGGTTAGATCCGAGGCAATCGAGACGATCCCGGTTGCCATAACCATGGCGAAATAGGCTGGGGGTAGATCGGCTATTACGGAGTTGAGATTCTCAGTCAATGCTGAATCGGGCACACGATACCTCTGCTGTCAGGCCGCCGTTACGCGACCTTTCAATCTGCACCTTACAGATAAGGCCAATCGGCTGCTCACAAAAGTTGGGCTTCTCTTCGGCGGAAGACAATGAAACTGCGTGCCAAATACGGGATAGGTACACTCCAAATGTGCACCAAGCGGCTGAATGGCGAAAAACCTAACAGGGCGAGTGCGGCGAGTATATGAACCTTATATGTCCAGGGAACACTAGCCATCAGATTCGGGTCGGGAGTGAAGGTCACTATCCCGCGTATCCAGGGTGCGATTGTATACAAAACTTTTGTCCCGTAGCCTCCCCAGAGGGCGTTATAGAGACCTAGGCTAACAACTACGAAGAGAAGGAAAAGGGTTACGAAGTCGTTGACAGAGGTATGGAGCATGACTCGTTTTCTGGTCAAACGACGCCCCAGCAAAAGGATGAGGCCGACCCACGCCAGAGGTCCAATAACTATCCCCACGGCAATAGCGACAAATTCATGTATTTTTGCAGTGATGCCAAACATATCGAGGACGTGCTGCGGAGTCAAAAGACCTGTCAAGTGGCCTAGAAAGGTGATGATTATCCCCCAGTGGAAGATTGTGATCCCGTATTTTAAGCTGTCCTTATCTAGAAGCTCGCTGGATTTAGAGTTCCAGTTATAAGGATCCGTAAAATAGCGATACGGGTGCCCAAGAACGAATATGGTCAACGCAATGTAAGGAAACGCCACGAATGCCAAAACATTCAAAGTATCCATATCTTACTCTCCTTCGCCGGTTAGCTCTCGAGCCGTCATTAAAAGCGCTTCAACGAGCCCGGCATAGGAACACCCTTCCTGCTCCCCAAGCCGAGAGGCTAAGTCGGAAATGTGGGTTTCATATTGTGCGAGTATCTTGAAGCGGGTCTCGCTACTGCAAACAGACAAGAACTCAAGAATCAAAGGGAGATAGTCGGGCAATTCCTTGGTGGACAACTCATAGCCCGCATCTTTGTAAAGTTGGATCAAACGAACCAGGGCGAACCCCCGCTCCCTGGATTCTCCACATTCGTGAAATGTCATATTAAGGCAGGTCGAGGGATTGAGATCGAAGAGCCTCGTATACTCTTCCTGCAACCCAAGTAAAGTTATTGGTTCGACGCATGCTAAAAAATCATTGCATTTCGCTTTCACAACCGAGTTGGAAAATCTGCTGACAAGATCGCTCAGCTCCTGATGATCTTCTATGAGTCTCTCATCCGGATAGCTAAGCAAGGCCGAAAGGACTTTGAAAACGGAACGGGACTCTTCCATTGCTCCCGACTCATCCTCTCCAAAAGTAGTAATGGTGCAATCAGTCATTTGACACCGATTCGCTTTCAAACAAGTGATATGGGCCGATAGCAAACGGCACTGACCTGGCGCCATGATGGCGCTCAGGTCAGTGGCACCCAACATCCGGTCAAGATCGGGTCCTGGGTGCCACGGATCTGGGCTCTGTCAGATCCGTGCTGTATTTCCTCGATTGTTCACCGTTTGATCGCGCACTGGTATGACACCTAATAACTTCGGTAGAGCAGCACGCGGCCGTCAATTTTGCCAAGGTTAATTCACTGTTCAGGAAAACCCAATGTACCTTGTGCTCGATGCAGGTCTTCCGTATCTTCCCTTTTAACTGTAGGAATTACGTAGCGATCTTCGCGCTTTGCAATTGAAAGGAGGCGGAACATCTCGTCGGCCGACGCTGACGTCAGCCCTACTTCTTCCAGCACAGATAGGTCGGGATTACTTTCGACTCGAATGGAACGTCTGTACGCGCGCAGTGCCTGCAGCCTTTTGAGCGCCATTCTCACGGGAGCCTCATCTCCCGCTGTTAGCAGATTGGCCAGGTAAGTCACGGGAATTCGCATAGCATCAGGTTCCTGTGGCCAGGTCTTGGTTCCTTCCGAGGTTCGCACTAATGGGCTCAAGGGAGGTACGTACCAGACCATGGGAAGCGTCCGAAATTCCGGATGAGGAGGGAACGCGAGCTTCCATTTCACTGCCAGTTTGTAAACGGGGGAAGCTTGAGCCGAGGCAATCCAACTTTCCTGAATTCCGTCCGATAGTGCAGTTCCTATGACATCCGGGTCGTATGGATCCAGCAGCATTTCCAGGTGCGCCTGATAAACCTGCCTATCATCGGGCACAGCAGCGGCTGCCTTGATTTTGTCCGCATCGTACAATAGCACGCCGATGTACCTGATACGCCCGACGCACGACTCCGCGCATAGTGTCGGTAATCCCGCCTCTATTCTTGGGTAACAAAGGAGACATTTCTCTGATCTGCCCGCCCGCCAATTATAATAGACTTTTTTGTACGGGCATCCGGAAACACAATAACGCCATCCCCGGCACCGCTCCTGATCCACGAGCACAATCCCATCTTCGTTTCGCTTGTAAAGCGCGCCCGACGGACATGAAGCTATGCAACCTGCATTCAAGCAATGCTCACAGATCCTGGGAAGATAGAACATGAATACCTGCTTAAATTGGAGATAAGCCGCATAATCCAGGTTCTTGAAGTTCACGTCCCCGGGCCCGGTTTTCGTCACTCCGGCCAAATCATCCTCCCAGTTCGGACCCCAAACGATCTCCATGTTGTCGCCGGTGAGCAAAGATTTGGCTCGTGCTGCAGGCTGGTTTGAGCCTAACGGGCTGGAAACCAGCTTTTCGTAATCATAAGTCCAAGGCTCGTAGTAATCGTCGATATGCGGGAGATCAGGATTGTGGAATATTTTCACAAACTTCTCGAAGCGCTCACCGGCACGCAGGCGCAGCTTGCTATTTTTCACCTCCCAGCCGCCTCGATGAAGCTCCTGGTTCTCCCATTTCTTGGGGTAGCCAATGCCTGGCTTGCTCTCCACATTGTTGAACCACATATATTCTGTCCCGACACGGCTGGTCCACACATGCTTGCACGGAATACTGCACGTATGGCATCCAATGCATTTATCGAGGTTCATGACCATAGCCATCTGAGCTTTAATCTTCATACCATTCCACCTCGCGCGCTTTGCGCACAACAATTATTGTGTCTCGTTGAGCGCCTGTAGGTCCGTAATAGTTAAAATCGTAGCTAAATTGCGCGTAGCCCCCAATCATGTGGGTCGGTTTCACCATGATCCTCGTAACACTATTGTGCATGCCTCTTGTGTGTTTAGAAAGCCCGGAGCCGGGACTGTCGAATATCCGCTCCTGCGCGTGGTACATCATGGCCTTTCCACGAGGGATTCGGTGGCTCACTACAGCCCTGGCCAGAACCACTCCATGCACGTTGAAACACTCCAGCCAGTCATTGTCTTCAGCGCTGATTTCGGATGCATCCTCATTGTTGATCCATATAGCTTTTCCACCGCGGAAAAGGGTCGTCATGATGTAGTCTTCAGAGTACATGGAGTGTATTGACCATTTTGAGTGAGGGCTCAGATAGTTCAGGACAATTTCCTTGCCTCTCTCCCGGTTCACGTCGGTCTCGCCCAGAGCCTTGAGGTCGACCGGCGGACGGAATAGGGGCAAGCCTTCCCCAAAAGTCAGCATCCACTCGTGG
Organism: uncultured delta proteobacterium; assembly: GCA_963789265.1. GTDB lineage: Bacteria > Desulfobacterota > Desulfomonilia > Desulfomonilales > Desulfomonilaceae > CAWBBA01. The sequence goes on from CAWBKB010000005.1 coordinate 485,112, forward strand.
TCGTGATAAAATTGCGCCCTGCCGGTGAGGGTTCGAAACGGAAGCTTCTCTTCAATATTGATGACAAAAGCGGAATATGTCCTGTGTTCAGCTTCGATGCCGCTCCAGATGGGAGAAGTTATGACTTTGCGCGGCTGGTCCGTAATATCTGCAAAACTGAATTTTTCGCCCTGTCTTGGCCTGCTCAAGTGATTGAGACTGAGCCCGGATTTCTTCTCCACCCCTGCCCAGGATTTGACCGCGACGTTTCCATTGGTCTCCGGTGCAAGAGTCAAAATAGCTTGGGCCACCTGTTTCCCGGTTTCCAAGCGAGGCATGCCCTGGCTCACTCCAGGCTCTTTAACGATCCCAAGCTTCGCCTTCAATTCAGAATGCTCTTCGGCGCCATTCCATAATACCCCTTTGACTCCTATGGTCGCGTCAGCGACAAGTGGCCCCATAGAGGTCATCATTTTGTAAACATTAGGAAAGTCTCTGGTTATCACCGAGAGATTCGGCATGGTCTTTCCTGGAATTGGTTCAGCCTCTCCCTTTTTCCAATCTTTGACGCTGGATTGGGCAATTTCTCCGGGGGAATCGTGAAGCAAGGGGGTTGCCACCAAGTCTTTCTGCGAGCCAAGATGCTCAGCCGCCAATTCGGAGAATTTTTGCGCGATGGCCTTGAATTGATCCCAATCGGTTTTGGCTTCCCAGGGAGGATCTATCGCGGGGGTAAATGGATGAATGAATGGATGAAGATCGGTGGTGCTCAGATCGTGAGTCTCGTACCAGGTTGCCGCGGGCAGTGCTACATCGGCAAATAGTGCGCTTGTAGACATCCTGAAGTCGAGTGTTACGAGCAGGTCGAGCTTCCCCTCGGGCGCAGGCTCCCTCCAGAAAAGCTCCTCGGTTCTTTTTTCACTTTCCGAGCCCAACACCGAATTGTCTGTCCCCAGCAGGTGCTTCATGAAATACTCGTGCCCTTTGCCGCTGGAGCCCAGGACATTCGCACGCCAGAAAAATTGCACACGAGGGAAATTATCCGGACTGTCCGCGTCTTCGGCAGCGAATTTGACTTCGCCGCTCTTGACCTTTTTCACCACGTTAGCGACGATCTCCTCGTCCGATCCGGCTCCTTGCTTGATTGCTTCTCGGCAGAGCTCCAGAGGGTTGCGATCGAATTGCGGATAGAAAGGAAGCCACCCAAGCCTCGCCGCGATGACGTTGCAATCTGCAGGATGTCGGGGCACTTCTCGGTTTGCCAGCGGTGAGGCCAAGGTTCTGAGGTCCAGCGCATCATACCGCCACTGATCGCTTGCAAAATAAAAATAGGACGTCCCGTTCTGCCGCCTTGGCGGACGAATCCAATCCAGTCCGAAGGCCACCGTGGCCCAGCCTGCCATCGGACGGACTTTCTCCTGACCGGTGTAATGGGCCCAGCCGCCGCCGCTGACTCCCTGACAGCCACATAACGTGGTGAGATTGAGGATCGTCCTGTACGTCATGTCACTGTGGAACCAGTGGTTCGATCCAGAACCCGAGGAGAATCATTGACTTGCCATGGGTTTTCTCGGCATTTTCGGCGAATTCCCGTGCAACGCGTATCGCATCTTCCCTGGGCACGCCGGTTATCGACTCCTGCCACGCGGGCGTGTAAGGCACGGCATCGTCGTAACTGCTTGCGACCTGGCCTCCGTGACCTCGATCCACACCGACATGCGCGATCATAAGATCGAAGACCGTAGTAACCAGGATTCCCCGGCCTCCGCGATTAATCTTCTTGACCGGGACGGTTCCGACCTTCACTGCTGGTCCATCGAACTCGAATAGTGGAAATCCCACTGATACCCAACTTTCGTTATCTTCCGCGAAGCTAAGCAGAGGATCTACATCCGAGCCGGCCACGGAATCCTGAGCCCGCAGATTCCATCGGCCTTCTTCATTCCAACGAAAACCTATGCTCCCGTTGGGGACGACGAATTTGCGGCTGTCAGCATCGAAATAAACTGTCTTCCACTCCGCATTGTTGAGTTCGAGACCCAGATCGGAGGCCCGAAGGAAGCGGTCGGAAACGAACTGCTCCCCCTCTTGCTTCAAGATGACTGCAAAGGGGAGATCGGTAAATGTTTTGGCGTAGGAAGTGAAGTAGTCTGACTGCCGATCGATGTAGAATTCTCTAAGGATCACAAAGGTCATGGCCATTGCCAGGGCTGAATCCGTTCCTGCTTTCGCGGGGAGCCAGATGTCTGCAAACTTCACGTATTCTGCATAGTCCGGTGCCACAGCCACTGTTTTGGTCCCTGCGTATCGTCCTTCCGAGTAAAAATGAGCGTCCGGCGACCGGGTCATGGGGACGTTTGTGCCCCAAACAATGAGATAACCAGCCTGGTACCAATCCGCGCTTTCAGGGACGTCCGTCTGCTCTCCCCATACTTGAGGCGATGCTGCTGGCAAGTCTGAATACCAATCGTAAAAGCTGCACATCGCGCCCCCGATCAGCGAAATGAACCGCGCCCCCGAGGAATAGCCGACCATCGACATTGCAGGGATCGGCGTAAAACCGAAAATCCTGTCCGGCCCGTATTTCTTGATCGTATAAATGAGCGCTGCCGCTATCAGAGTGGTTGCCTCGTCCAGACTTGCACGCACGAATCCGCCCTTGCCTCTGGCCCGCTGATAAGTTTTTCTCTTGGCCTCGTCCTCCACAATGCTCTGCCACGCTGAGACAGGATCAGGCTGAGACTTGAGAGCTTCTCGCCACATTTCCAGCAGAACTGAACGGATATAAGGATATTTAAGTCGGTGCGGGCTGTACGTATACCACGAGAAAGTGGCTCCTCTCGGACAGCCTCTGGGCTCGTGGTCGGGCAGATCCGGACCGCACCCGGGGTAATCCCTTCTCTGGACTTCCCACACGATGATCCCGTCTTTGACAAACACGTCCCAGGAGCAGGAGCCCGTGCAGTTAACGCCGTGAGTGGAGCGGACTTTCTTATCGGTCCTGCCATCTTCTGCGGTAAAAATCTTCCCACTCTCGCTCTCCGCAGAGTACCTCTGCCCAATTCTCCGCAACTTTTTCCGTGCGGCATTGTTGATTTTGATTTACGGGTCGAAGGAAGTTCAGGAACGACATAGCATTTCTTCTTGGCATTGCTTCCCCCAATATTAATTGGCGCTGGAGACTACAGGCTACAATATTGTAAGTGTCGAGAAAAGACCCCAGATTTATTCGCGGTTGCGTCCCAATCTTTTCTGCGCTACTAAGTTTGATTACAAAATCAGATCCTGTTCTCCGAGATCATCACTCGCTTTGCAGCTTCAAGCAAAAAAGCGGATCTGGACATGTTGTGTCGCCGAGCATAATCGTCAATCGCCTCCAGCTCATTTTTCGGCAACGTAATGTTAACTCTTTTGGTCTTGTTATCCGGCACGGTGACGAGGAAGGGTACCGCACCGGCGTTGGCGGAGTCAGACATGATATCGTCCAGAGAACTGGGTGTAGGAATAGGATCTCCGTCTTCAATCATACCCTTGATATGGAACTTCAAAACCTCCGAAGCTCTTCTGTGAGCTTCGTCCAGAGATTCTCCTGCGGTAATGCACCCCGGGAAGTCAGGGAAATCAACCCCAAAATCGCTGCCATTTTCTTTACGAAGCAGCGCTATATAAGTTGCCATTTTTATGTCCTTTTCAGTGCTTTAATATTTTCCCTGAGTGTAAGCCCTGATTGTCGTCTTATGCTGCTGAGCGTCCCTTCAGGGATGTCTTTAACCGGGTGTGTGACGGTCTCACTCGACCGGGTTTCGTAGGGTGTTTAAACTGAAGGTGATCGCCTTCCCGGGCGACCTGGAACCAACCGTCGGCCTTGATCCGTTTTATCACTTCCCGACTGTCCATTAGTTCAGTATACACACCTATACACATCATGCAAGACGCCACAGAGTACGTTCGTGAGAATACCTACCGAAATTCTGCGCACCTCATACTCAACTTGCTCCCCAGGTCGAGATTTGAGTAAGTGCACTCCAGATTTCCGTATTTCAGTTTGAGCAAAAGTAGCAAGCCAGAGCAGCTAATGTTAAATAAAAACGCCCATCTTAATAGATAGTTAGTACACTTTTTTCTCTTGACTCTTGCATTGAGCAGCGATAGAATCTGTCGTCAGATTCAGAATATTGCCTCTGACGGAGAAGCGAAATGAATAATTTCCTGTTTGCTGAGGTGAACAGAGAACTTGAAAACCTTCCGCGTCGGGAGCGAGAAAATTTGCGACAGCGCGGGGAAATACTTCAGACTTCTCTGAAACTCTTCTCTGAGAAGAGGTATCACGACGTCTCCATGCACGAGATCGCGAAGAAAGCTGAATTCGGAATCGGAACCATATATAAATTTTTTGTCAATAAGGAGGACTTATACAGGGTCCTGATTATGGAAACCGCAGAAAAATGGCACCATGCCGTCGTACAGGCTCTCGAACAGGAACGAAATCCCCTCCGAGCCATTAAGAGATACATAATCGTCCAACGGGAACTGTTCTTTAGCAATCTGCCGGTTGTGCGCCTGTATTATGCCGAAACCAAAGGGGCGAGTTTCAACGCGAAAGCCGGTTTCGACCAAGATCTTCTTAAGCTTCGCGACGAACGCATTAGGAAATTGGCCTCAGTTTTTGAGACAGGCATTAAAGAGAACGTTTTCCGGGATGTCGATCCTTATCACATGGCTTTGGCGCTTCATGGAATCATCGACGCTTTTCTTTTCCGGATGATAGAAGATCCGGCCCGATTTCGAAAAGGGGACGAGCTGTCAGGTGCCGCAGATATTTTTCTAAGAGGGGCACTGAGCAAATGAGAGGCCATTTAAGGTAGACCCTATCACCTCACCCCGGAATCCAAGCCAGGGAACGGCGTGACGTGTGTCTTCACCATTCCGCATCGGATGGTTTTGGGCTCTTAAACGGGAATCGGACTTGCAAGCATAAGCGGCTTATCATAGGCATTTGCGAGGTCTTTGATGCAACCTAACGAAAGTTTTTATGGACCTCTTAAATGGGGCGCGATCTTAGTGGTTCTCTTGGGCGGCCTTTTAATTGGCGGCTGCGATCGCCGGCAGCAGTCCAAGCGGTCCCGTATCCCGGAAGTAGCTACGGTGACGATCCAGCCTCAGCAAGTCCTGCTGACCACCGAACTGCCGGGACGCACGTGTGCGCACCTTGTTTCAGAAATCCGCCCCCAGGTCAATGGAATCATTAAGAAACGCCTGTTCACGGAGGGCTCCGATGTCGAGGCCGGCCAGCTTCTTTATCAGATCGATCCTGCCCCCTTTCAGGCAGCGCTTGACAGTGCGAAGGCTTCACTTGCGAAATCACGAGCCAATATGGCTGTCACTCGGTTGAGGTTCGAACGATACAAAGAATTACTTGCTGAAAGAGTGGTCAGCCAGCAGGACTATGACGACAGGGAAGCCGCTCTGAAACAGGCCGAAGCCGACATTGAGTATTGCAAGGCCGCGGTTGAAACGGCTCGCATCAATCTGGACTACACCCGTGTCACAGCTCCCATATTCGGACGTATCGGCAAGTCCAACGTGACAGATGGTGCTCTCGTAACAGCGTATCAGCTCTTACCTCTGGCAACCATTCAGCAACTGGACCCCATTTACGTGGATGTGACCCAGTCCACTACCGAACTTCTACGCCTAAAGCGCCGCCTGGAGGGCAATCGCCTTCATCAAAAGGGAACCAACCAGAACACAGTCAAGGCCATCCTGGAAGACGGCACAGAATACCAATTTAAAGGGACCCTTCAGTTTCGAGATATCACGGTGGATCCCACCACCGGTTCAGTGGTGCTGCGAGCTGTCTTTCCAAATCCTAAAGGGGATCTCTTGCCGGGTATGTTCCTCCGTGAGGTTGTGAAAGAAGGCACAAATGAGCAGGCCATCCTTGTTCCGCAGCAGGCGGTCTCGCGCGATCCAAAGGGGAATCCAATTACCCTCATTGTGGATGCTGAAGGCAAAATTCAGCAGCGCATGCTCATTCTCGATCGCGCCATCGGCGATAAGTGGCTCGTTTCGTCAGGTCTTGCATCCGGTGATCGTGTTGTCGTCGAGGGTATGCAAAAAGTTAAGCCTGGCGCTTCTGCGATAATCATCCCTTTTGATGCCGCACGGAAGGCTGACGCGGAACCTGGCAATATGGCAACGCCGGCTGAGAAAGCGAATTGACGGAGGTGCTCGATGTTGTCGAGATTCTTTCTGGACCGTCCGGTATTTGCCTGGGTAATTGCCTTGATCATGATGATTGGCGGGGGATTGGCAATCTATAAGTTGCCCATATCACAGTATCCACCTATTGCTCCGCCCTCAATTGCCATTGACTCTACCTATCCGGGGGCCTCTGCCGAGACGGTCGAGAACACCGTGACACAGATCATCGAACAGCAGATGACCGGCCTGGACAATATGCTGTACTTTTCCGCCACCAGCAATTCGGCAGGCAACTCCCGCATCCAGTTGACTTTTGCTCCGGGAACCGACCCGGACCTCGCTTGGGCTCAAGTCCAGAACAAGCTTCAGCTCGCCACTGCAAGCCTACCGGACGTAGTGCAACGACAGGGTGTGGCGGTGAGCAAATCTACCAGGAACTGGTTGATGATCGTGGGCTTGATCTCGGAAGACGGGAGCATGGATGGAAACGACCTGAGAGACTATGCCCAATCGATCCTATTCAAAGTGCTGGGTCGCGTGCCCGGGGTAGGCGAGGTTCAAGTCTTTGGGTCCCAGTATGCAATGCGCGTCTGGCTGAACCCCGACAAGCTGACCGATTACCAGTTGACCGTCGACGACGTCATCACGGCACTTCAGGCCTATAACGTGGAGGTCTCCGCAGGCCAGTTCGGTGGAGCGCCGGCGGTGGAAGGCCAGCGTTTGAACGTCTCAGTTATTGTGCAAAATCTCCTTAAAACCCCTGAGGAGTTTGCCGCCATCCCCATTCGCGTGAATCCTGACGGCTCCATAGTGAGGATCAAGGATGTGGGAAGGACAGAATTGGGTGCCGAGTTTTATGATGTCTTGAATTTCTACAACCGCAAGCCTGCGGCAGGCCTGGCCATCCGGCAGGTTCCCGGCTCGAACGCGCTGGATACGGCCGATGCCATAAAGGCGAAACTGAAGGATATGAGTCGGTACTTCCCGCCGGGCATGAAGGTCGTTTACCCTTACGACACCACGCCCTTTATCAAGGTGGCCATCGAAGAGGTGGTCAAAACCCTTTTTGAGGCGATCCTGCTGGTCTTCCTGGTCATGTACCTTTTCTTGGGAAATATCCGGGCCACCTTGATTCCAACGATCGCTGTGCCGGTAGTGCTCCTGGGGACTTTCGCAGTTTCTGGGGCTTTTCGGGTTCTCCATCAACATGCTGACCATGTTTGCCATGGTGCTGGCCATCGGCCTTCTAGTGGATGATGCGATTGTAGTGATAGAGAACGTGGAACGGATCATGCGTGACGAAGGGCTCTCGCCCAGGGAAGCCACCGCCAAATCCATGGACGAAATCACCAGCGCCCTGATCGGGATAGGGTTAGTGTTATCAGCAGTATTCGGTCCCATGGCGTTCTTTACCGGCTCGACTGGCGTCATCTATCGTCAGTTTTCCGTCACCATTGTCGCCTCGATGCTCCTGTCAGTGGTTGTAGCCCTGATCTTGACGCCCGTTCTCTGCGCATCGCTGCTCAAACCGGTGGCAAAAGGGCATGAGCCCTCGGAAAATGCGATCTTTTTCTTACGTCCATTCTTTAGATGGTTTAATCGTACCTTTTACCGCGCCAGAGATTTTTACTTAAAAGTGGTTGACAATTTTTTTTACAGAAGAGCGCGTTATTTGGCAGTTTTCATTGTGATCGTTGCAGCCATGGGTTTTCTGTTTCATCGCATGCCAACCGCTTACCTCCCGGATGAAGACCAGGGGGTCCTATATGTCCAGGCAATACTTCAGGCCAACTCGACCCTCGAGCAGACCCAGCAAGTCCTGGACCGGGTCCAAGAACATTTCCTGGTGGCAGAAAAAGATGCGGTCGAAGCCATAATGACTGTCCCAGGTCGGAGCTTTACCATTCAGGGACAGAACGTGGGTTTGGCATTTGTCAAGCTCAAGGACTGGAAGCTCCGCGACCGGCCGGATCTGAAGGCCTCGGCTGTCGTCAGAAAGGCCATGAGAGCCCTTTCAAAAATTCGCAACGCTAGGGTGTTCGTTTTTCCGCCGCCGGCTGTCCTCGAAATGGGCCTATCCAAGGGTTTTGATTTTCAGTTGCAGGATCTCGGCGGCTTGGGCCACGCCGCCCTGATGGCGGCCCGCGACAAACTCCTGGCGATGGCTAAGCGGGACCCAAGATTAATCAGGGTTCGGGCTAACGGACTCGAAGACGTTCCCGAATACAGGGTCGATGCGGATTGGGAAAAAGCGGGTGCTCTGGGACTTCCCATTACCGCCATTCATAACACCATATCCACGGCCTTCGGCAGTGATTATGTCAACAACTTTGTTCAAGGGGGACGAGTGAAGCGGGTGTATGTTCAGGCTGACGCTCCCTACCGCATGTTGCCCAGGGATCTGGAAAAACTCTATGTGCGAAACACCGCGGGAAAGATGGTTCCCTTTTCTTCTTTTGCTTCCGGACACTGGGCTTACGGTGCCCCCCAGTTGGAGCGGTACAACGCCTTTCCGTCCATAAACTTATGGGGTGAGCCCGCGCCGGGTAAGAGTTCCGGTGAGGCGATGCGGGCAATGGAAGAGATCGTGCGAAAATTGCCCCGAGAGATCGGTTATGATTGGACCGGGATATCCTACCAAGAGCGGTTGGCCGGTTCTCAAGCGGCCCCTCTGTACGCATTTTCTGTGCTGGTGATCTTTTTGGTGCTGGCAGCCCTTTACGAGAGCTGGTCCCTGCCCATTTCGATCATGCTGGCGTTTCCCCTTGGCGTCATCGGCGGCGTGCTGGCCACGTCCTGTCGTGGACTACCCAATGATGTCTATTTCCAGCTTGGACTTCTGACTACATTGGGGCTGACCACCAAGAATGCTATCCTGATCGTGGTGTTCGCAAAATCCAAATTGGAAGAGGGGATGGGATTGATTGAGGCCACTCTGGAGGGGGCTAGATTACGGTTTCGCCCGATCGTCATGACCTCGCTGGCCTTTGGCTTCGGCGTCTTGCCGCTTGCCCTGGCCACCGGCGCGGGTGCGGGAGCACAGAAGGCCATCGGGACCTGCGTCCTGGGCGGTATGGCCACCGCAACATCCCTGGCGATTTTATTTATTCCGCTCTTTTATGTCGTAATTTACCGGATATCCGGGAAAAATCCGGATGAACTGAAAAGCTCGACTCGGCTGTAGTAGAGTCTCCAACGCCACACTGAGGAAATTAATCCAACAATAGCGAAGAGTGCTAAGAAAGTTTAGCATCACCACTCGCATATTTTTTTGAAACTTTGTATGCTTGTACGTGGTCCTACGGACCAATAGTTATTGTGACTATAGCCGGGGGGAATATTTTAATTGCGTTGCAGAATTGCTGCACCTCCACGGCAAAAGAGGGGAAGATCATGGCTACGAAAGAGGTCGTTCTCGCTCGAACTGATGAATTGCAAGATGGGGAGATGAGAGCCTTCTCCTTTGGAGAAAACAAAGTACTGCTGAGCAAAATCGGTGGTGAATTCTATGCGGTAGGCGGCATTTGCCCTCACTACGGGGCTTCTCTGGACGAAGGTGTATTGCACGATACTACTATTGTCTGCCCCTGGCACCACGCGTCCTATGACGCAAAGACCGGGGACTTGCAAGAGCCCCCTTCTCTGGATGCTCTTCCCACCTATGAAGTAACGATCGAAGGACAAAACGTCGTTGTAAAGCTGCCGGCGGACATTCCGGACAGGCGAGCCCCCGTCATGACCAGACACGACCCTAAAGCGGACACAAGGCTATTTGCCATTGTCGGGGCCGGAGCCGCCGGAAACGCCGCTGCACAGACCCTCCGCGAAGACGGTTTCAAAGGCCGCATCGTCATGATAACTCACGAAAACCGGGCCCCGTACGATCGCCCGATGTTGAGCAAAGAATACATGGAAGGGTCTGCCGACGAAGAATTAGTACCTCTCAGGTCCGAAACGTTCTATACAGATCATGACATAGACTTCATGTTTCAGAGCAGAGTCAGGCGAGTCGATATTCCCCAAAAGCTTATAACTTTTGAAAATGGTGAAACCCTAGCCTATGATGTCATACTTCTGGCAAGCGGGGGAATCCCCAAGCCATTGGTGGTGCCAGGCGCCGAGTTGGAAAACATTCGTACCTTGCGCAGTTTCGTCGATTCCAAGGCGATCGTAGGAGCCGCCCAAAAGGCCTCTCACGTCGGAATAATCGGATCCGGGTTTATCGGTATGGAAACGGCCCACAGTCTTACCAAACGAAAGATTCCGGTCACGGTCATATCGCCCGAAGAGACGCCGTTTCAAGCCGTACTCGGAAAAGAAATCGGTAAAATGTTTCAGACGCTGCACGAAAAGGCCGGCGTTCGTTTCAAAATGGGTGCAAAGGTGAGTAGTTTCGAAGGCAACAAGAAACGTTCAGTCCATTGTCCTTGAAAACGGCGATCGGATTAATGCAGATCTGGTCATCGTGGGGGTTGGGGTTAGGCCTGCTACCGAGTTTCTGCACGGTATAGACCTGCTCCCCGACGGCAGCCTCGAGGTTGACCGCTATTTCCGAGTTGCCGAAGATGTTTATGCGGCAGGCGATGTAGCTACGTTTCCTTTGCCTCATTCAGGAGAAAAAGTACGGATCGAACATTGGCGAACGGCTCAACAGCATGGACGAATTGTGGGACATAATATGGCGGGCAAGAAAATCGCCTATACCAGTGTTCCTTTTTTCTGGACAAACCAGGTGGACCTGTACTTCCGGTACGTTGGATATGTAAAGGAATGGGATGATATCATAATCCACGGAGATGTAGCTTCACAAGAGTTCATTGCATATTACGTAAAGAATGACAGAGTATGTGCCGCAGCAGGCAATAACATGGAAAAGGAAATGGCAGCCATTGAATTGCTAATGGTTCTAAACAAAATGCCGAGCCCTAAAGAGTTGACGGATGGACGGATAAAAATTATAGAATTTTTGAAAACGATATAGAGTCCAGAAATTGAGTACTTCGAATTTAGCATGCTCCAGCAAATTACGTACGAATCAGCGGTATAACAGATCGCATTGGGGGATATTCCCTCGTGTAATAATTGACAAGCGTCACGTGACAGTTTACAATGTATGGCATGATCAAGACGTTTGCCGACAGACGCACGGAAGAATTGTATGCAACCGGGAGGTCGAAGCGATTTCCGACAGAGATCCGGAAGAGGGCACTGCGCAAGTTGGCTTACGTCGATTTGGCCACGGGGTTGGAGGACTTGAAGATTCCTCCCAGCAATCGGTTGCATGAACTGGAACGGGATCGAAAAGGCCAGTTTTCCATCTCCATAAACGATCAATGGCGCATATGCTTTCGTTTTATTGATGGCGAGGCGTACGACGTAGAAATCACGGACTATCACTGAGGCAGCTATACCATGAGCATTGCTAACAATAGAGAAAGAACGGTGCGACCGACCCATCCAGGCGAAATGCTCCGGGAAGATTTCCTGCCAGATTATCGGCTCACCGTGACGAGTTTTGCCAAGGCGCTGGGTGTATCGCGTCAGACTGTCAATGAGTTGCTCCGAGAGCGTAGGGCGGTGAGCCCAGAGATGGCTTTGAGGCTCGCGCGCCTGTTCGGGAACTCGCCTGAGTTTTGGTTGAATGCTCAGCGGGCTGTTGATCTCTGGGAAGCTAAGCGAAATATTAAAGCGAAAATTGAGCGCATTACGCCATTGGACGCCGCGTAAGCCCGTCCTGAATGTCCTCTGGCGACGGGTTGACCGCCTCACACACTGGGCTGGTTTGGTTAGGCCCCGCAATTATTCCTGACCAAATGGAGGACACAATGAAGGTCTTGTTCGCGGTCGGCTTCGGTCCCATCGTGCCTCACGTGGATGCCGGGCAGGTATTTTACAAGGATGTTCTCGGATTACCGTTGAAAGCGAATGGCTCTTATCTGCACTCTTCAGATATTGAAGGAGTAAAAGAATTCGCTTTGTGGCCTCTGTCAGAAGCCGCGCAATCCTGCTTCGGGACCGACAAATGGCCGGAGGAGTACCGGTGCGCAAGGATGGCTCGAATTCGATGTGGATGATATTAGCCAGTCAACTAAAGAATCGGAGGCCAAAGGTTACAGATTGCTGGTCTCCGCCCGAAAAGAGCCTTGGGGCCAGACTGTGACTCGGCTGCTCGGGCCGGAGGGGTTGCTGGTGGGGATCTGCCATGCGCCGTGGTTCCGTGGTGAGGGAAAGTCGCCGCTGGATTAATGTCATCGAATGACCATGTCAATTTTCACTACAAGGGCATGAGCCAATGATTAATTATCCTTTCCATGTTTGGGGAGACGGATTGGAACAGCGAGGAGGGTTGTGGCTGACATTCACATTCTTAAACGCGTACTAATGCCATGAAATGACCGATGATGAAGTCAGAGAGGCCCTTGAGGGAAGAAGGGCAGCTTTGCAAGAGATGTGACGAGAAAGGAAAAGCAGCCGCATGCCAAGAGATATCCCGGTTGGTAACGGAAAACTTCTTGTGTGTTTCGACAGTGACTACTGCATTCGGGACCTGTATTTCCCCCATGTGGGTAAAGAAAACCATGTCGGCGGCAACTATTCCCGATTCGGTGTGTGGGTTGACGGTCGATTTTCGTGGGTGGGAAAAGCTTGGAAACTTGATTTGCGCTATGTGAGCGATACTTTGATAACGGACGTAAGTTTGTACAATCCATCTCTGGCGATTATTCTCCGATGTAATGATGCGGTCGATTTTCATGAATCCGTTTTTTTAAGAAAGGTACATGTTGAGAACCTCGATGCAAAGAAGAGAGAAGTACGCCTTTTTTTCTCCAACGATTTCAGCATATCGGGCAATGATGTTGGAGACACCGCCGCATTTGATCCCAAAACAGGGGGGATAGTTCATTACAAGGATGACACATACTTTCTTATCAATGGCAGAAGCGAACAATCGAACGGACTTGCCGGTTTTGCTGTTGGTCAAAAAGGAGTCGGGGCCCTGGAAGGAACTTACCGCGATGCAGAAGACGGGGTGCTTTCCAAGAATCCCATTGCTCAAGGGGCAGTGGACTCTGTCGTTTCCGTTAGTCTCGAAATCGAAGGCAACTCCAGCGGTACAGCGTTTTTCTGGCTTTGCGCAGGCCAAAAATGGGAAGAAGTCCGCTTGATTGACGCGATTGTAAAAGAGAAACAGCCTGAAAGCATGATTTCACGGACCTCGGATTACTGGCGTCTCTGGGTACGCAAAGAAAACCCTCGTCTAGAGCACTTGCCTGAAGAGATTGGCGAGCTTTATCGGCGCAGCCTGTTGATTCTGAGGACCCAGATTGACTGGCAGGGCGGTATCATCGCCGCCAACGACTCGGATGTCATCAAGTTCAACCGCGACACTTACTCATATATATGGCCAAGGGATGGGGCTTTAGTGGCGAATGCTCTCGATCAGGCGGGGTTCCCGGAGCTTTCCGAGAAGTTTTATCGTTTTGCTGCGGACGTGATTGAAGAGGGGGGATACCTTCTTCACAAGTATAACCCGGATGGGACACTCGCCTCTTCATGGCACCCATGGTTGAGTGAAGGCCATCCTCAATTGCCAATACAAGAAGATGAAACAGCGCTTGTGGTTTGGGCTCTGTGGCACCATTTCGTTTATCGCCGTGACGTTGAATTCATAAAACCGTTCTATAAATCTTTCATCAAGAAGGCTGCGGATTTTATGTGTGATTACAGAGACAAAGATACCGGGCTGCCCGCGGCTTCTTACGATATATGGGAGGAACGGCATGGAGTTTTCAGCTTTACAGTGGCGGCGGTCTTCAGCGGAATCACGGCTGCCTCTTTATTCTGCACGGCATTTGGCGAAAAAGATATAGCCGAACATTACATGCGAGTGGCAGCGGAGATTCGAGACGGAGCTTCGAACCATCTGTGGCGTCCGGAGTTGAATCGCTTCTGTAGAATGATTTCCCGGAACAGCCACGGCGAAATCGAGTTTGATCCGACAAGGGATGCAAGCGTGGCAGGTCTCTTTGCCTTTGGCCTTTATTCCTCCACCGACCCTAGAATACTTTCGACAATGGAGGATCTCAGAGAAAAATTGTGGATTAAAACCCAGGTGGGCGGAATGGCCCGGTATGAAGGAGATAATTATCACCGTGCGAGCAATGATTTACCAGGGAACCCCTGGTTTATATGCACGCTGTGGCTGGCAGATTTTCTCGCGGAAAGGGCGGAGACTGAAGCGGACGTCGCTTCAGCTATTGAGCTGATGAAGTGGGTGACTGAACATGCACTTCCCTCGGGTGTGTTGGCAGAGCAAGTGCATCCGCTTACCGGCGAACCCTTGTCGGTGTCACCCCTGACTTGGAGCCACGCCACATTTGTTGCCACAGCTCATCGAGTGTTGCGGCACCTCGGAAGAATCAAGGTATGCCCCGAATGCGGATCGACATTGACCGATCCTAGGCCAAAGGAGCATTGGCTTGACAGGCTTTATGCTGATACGTGCGATACGATCTACGGCTTTTGTCAAGTGAGATAGCTAACATCTCACTTTTAGTTTGAATGCAGACTCTATTGAGCAGCCCTTTGTGAGGACAATATGGCCGTGCCTGACCAAGCAACTGTTTTAGCCGGCGATATCGGCGGAACCAAGACCAATCTTGGTCTGTTTGCCTGTGGAGAAGATCGCCCGACTCTCCTGGTGATGGAATCGTACTCAAGCCCTCACTCAACCGGTTTGTCCGAATTGATCGCACGATTTGTGGAAGCTCACTCCGGGTCGATTTCTTCAGCCTGCTTCGGGATTGCCGGTCCTGTTATAGACGGCCGGTGCAGGACCACCAATCTTCCGTGGGAAGTGTCCGAAGCCGAAATAAGTCAGAATTTCGGCTGGAATAAGGTCCGTCTCGTTAACGATCTGGCCGCCACAGCGATGGCTATCCCCCTTCTCCAAGGCCGCCAACTGTTCGCATTGAATGAAGGCCGGGCCCAAAAGGGGAACATCGGGCTTGCGGCCCCCGGAACCGGGCTGGGGATTTCCCTCCTGGTGTTCGCGAACGGGAAGGTTCACGCCGTATCTTCAGAGGGGGGACACGTAGATTTTGCGCCTAGAAATGAAACTGAAATCGACCTGTGGCGGCACCTTAGACAGAGCCACGATCACGTCAGCGTGGAGCGGGTTGCCTCCGGACCCGGGATCTTTGGTATTTATTCGTGGCTCAAGGCTCGGGATGGGTACGAAGAACCCGAATGGTTCGCTGAGAAAATGAAAATGCACGATCCGTCTGCGGTCATATCCGAAGCGGCCCTGGAGGAGAAATTGGAACCGTGCGTCAGGACCTTGAAGCTGTTCGTATCGGGTACTCGGCTCAACCGCAGGTAATTTGGCCCTAACCGGAATGACCACCGGAGGCATGTACATTGGCGGGGGCATCGCCCCGCGAATTCTTCCTTTACTTGAAGAAGGGGACTTCATCAAAGCGTTTACCGACAAGGGACGATTCAAGGACTTACTGTCCACGATACCGGTGCACGTGATTCTTAACGACAAAGCAGCCTTGCTGGGCGCAGCCTGGTGTGCCTCAGAAAAATAGGAATTTTCATAGGATTGGCAGAGTGTCAGTTGAAACGAAAGTTATGATTGCTCCGATGCTGAGAGGCTTGGCCGGTAGGAATGCCGGCTTCAGCAAATGCTCACAGAAGTCCGGAACGGGTCGAAATGGAGGCACGAAGGTCGTTAGAGTTCTGGTTCCCAATCCCGCGTCTCGCGGGACCGCCTGGGAATCCCGCGGCACGCGGGACTATGCCCGCAAGTTGCCTTTATTTCGGCATCATGGTCGAGGCAGAGCCTCGAAGGCAGGCATTCCCAGGCAGAGCCTGTGAACGAGAAATCCTGAGCGCAGCGTCACGATTTCGGGCCGATTTTCAATTTTGAGCCAGTTTCTCGGCGCCGATAACAAAAAGTCCGGTGACGATTACGAAAATTGTGTCCTCGCCATCTTATTGGTTGGGCTCCCTGAGAGGTGTAACATGGGATTGGATCGTGAAAGCATCGATAGATACGTCGATATAGCCGTCAAAGGCCAGGCCCCGGATCTGAAAATTCCACATGAGGCCTGTGTCGTGAATCATCAGGTCGAGCCATGCTCAATAGTGATTTTCGGCGCCACAGGAGACTTGACCACGCGAAAGCTTGGCCCTTCCCTCTATAATCTTTATTTAATCGGGGGGTTTCCTGCATCGTTTGTGGTCCTGGGATCGGCCCGTTCCGAAATGTCGGATGAACAATTCCGCGATCGGCTTAAAGAAGGGATAGCCGACACGGATCTTTCGAGATGGGACGATTTTGCTTCGCACCTCTATTACCATCGTATCGATCTACGCTCCGTGGATTCCTTTAAAGAGCTTTTCAGTACTCTCAAGAAAATTGAAGGCGAACACAATACGGAGGCCAATAGGATATTTTACCTGGCCATACCCCCTTCGGCTTATGGGAGTGTAGCCGGCATGCTTGGAAAGGTGGGACTCTCCAAGGAGCGCGCGGACGGGAATGGGTGGAGTCGCATCGTCGTCGAAAAGCCATTCGGGAGTGATCTGAAATCCGCCCAAAAGTTGAATCGAGAACTGCACGAATATTTCGACGAACGGCAGATCTTCCGTATCGATCATTATCTGGCTAAAGAAACGGTTCAAAATGTCTTGATGTTTCGTTTTGCCAACACCATTTTCGAGCCGTTATGGAACAGAATGTTTATAGATCGCGTACACATCAATGCGCTCGAATCAATCGGAGTGGAAAAAAGAGCCGGTTACTATGAAGAATCCGGAGTACTGCGGGATATGTTTCAAAATCACATGATGCAACTTCTGGCTGTAACCGCGATGGAACCCCCGGCTCTTTTTGAAGCGGACCAGGTCAGGGATGAGCATGTGAAGGTATTCCGGTCGCTCAGACCGCTTCCTGCTGCCAATCCTTCGAAGGATCTCATCCTTGGACAATACGGCCCGGGCACTATCGAAGGCCGGCAGGTTCCGGGCTATCGCGAGGAATCCGACGTAAATCCTGATTCGCTCACCCCTACTTACGCCATGATGCAGGTATTCGTTGACAACTGGCGGTGGCAGGACGTTCCTTTCTATCTGACGTCAGGCAAAAGGCTCGCGAAGAAACTGACGGATATAGTTATCCATTTCAAGAAAGTGCCTCATTTGCTCTTCCAAAACGTTTTTAACGAAGCCATAACGGCCAATCTTTTGACGCTGGCAATACAGCCGGAAGAAAGAATCAATATTACCTTTGAGACCAAGAATCCCGGCGCTCAGGTTTGCTTGCGATCTGTAACCATGGATTTCAATTACAAAGAAAGTTATACGGGCCCTGTACTCGACGCGTATGAAAAGGCGCTCATTGATTGCATGCAGGGAGACCAGATGCTCTTTTGGAGGCAAGATGCCGTGGAACTATGCTGGGCTTTTTATGACCCTGTCCTGGAAGAATGTGAAGGTTGCGAGGACTTGGCCGACCGGGTGCTGCCTTACGAAGCCGGGAGCTGGGGACCGGATGCTGCAAAGGTTTGGAACACCGGCGTATGACTTCGCTTAATTATTATAGATAGGAGGTTCATCGTGAATAAAGGATTGGATGAACTTTGCATAAACACGCTTCGGTTTCTGGCGGTAGATGCCGTCCAAAAGGCTGAATCGGGGCACCCCGGCGCGCCGCTTGGTTCAGCAGCCATGGCCTACGCTCTGTGGGATCGGTTTCTCCGATATGATCCACACGATCCTAAATGGCCAAATAGAGATCGTTATGTTCTTTCCGCGGGGCACGGTTGCGCCTTACTCTATGCATTGCTGCACGTGACGGGCTTCGATCTGCCTTTGGAGGAATTAAAACAATTTCGTCAGTGGGGAAGCCGCACACCAGGCCACCCGGAATACTGGAAAGCGCCCGGCATTGAGGCCACCACAGGACCTTTGGGCCAGGGATTCGGAAACGCGGTGGGTATGGCGATTGCCGAAGAGGCTCTAGCGGCCAGGTTTAATCGACCCGATTATCAAATCATTAATCACTTCACTTACGTCCAAGCAAGTGACGGTGACTTGATGGAAGGAGTTGCTTCTGAAGCGGCTTCGCTCGCCGGACATCTGCGTCTTGGGAAATTGATCGTCCTATATGATGACAATAAAATCACGATTGAAGGTGGAACCGACCTGGCGTTCACCGAAGATCGTAGAGCCCGATTTGCCGCCTACGGATGGCACTCTCAACAAGTGACCGATGGGAATGATGTCGAGGCAGTCGCGGCCGCGATTGAAGAGGCCCGCCGAAACACGGACCGTCCCTCGTTCATTGACGTTCACACGCACATTGGATATGGCAGCCCCCACAAACAGGATACCGCGTCGGCCCATGGCGAGCCGCTCGGTGAAGAGGAAGTCCGCTTGACAAAGCAGCGTCTGGACTGGCCGCTGGCCCCCCCCTTCTACATTCCTGAAGAAGCTCTCAAACATTTTCAGACTGCCGCGAAACGTGGTGAAACGCTCCATGCCAAGTGGGAAGCCCTTTTCAAGGACTATTCTCGCGAACATCCTGATCTTGCAACTGAATTAGAGAGAAGAATGCAGAGCAAACTTCCCGAGAACTGGGATCGCGATTTCCCCACATTCAGTTCCGACGAAGGTTCCATTGCTACAAGAAGGGCTTCGGGAAAGATTCTCAACTCGTTCGCCCCGTATCTGCCGGAACTGATGGGAGGATCTGCCGATCTTTCCCCGAGCACTAATACGATCATGGATAATACCGGAAATTTTGAAGCAGACGATCGCTCTGGCCGCAATATGCATTTCGGGGTCCGCGAGCATGGCATGGGAGCCGTAATTAACGGCATGGCCCTTCATAAAGGATTGATTCCCTACGGCGCGACTTTTCTTATCTTCAGCGACTACATGCGCCCTCCAATGCGCCTTGCGGCAATGAGTGAGCTGGGAGTGATCTACGTCTTTACGCACGACAGCATTGGCCTTGGCCAGGACGGGCCTACGCATCAACCGGTTGAACAATTGCTGGGACTTCGTGCCGTTCCGAACATGGTCGTAATACGGCCGGCCGATGCCAACGAAACCGCTGCGGCCTGGAAGATCGCCATTGAGCGCCGAACGGGTCCGGTGGCTTTAGTGTTAACTCGTCAGAATGTGCCTATACTGGACCTGGCCATCTATCCGGAGATTCCGACAGGCGTTCCTCACGGAGGGTATATCCTCGTCGAAGGGTCTGACAAGAGCGAACCGGATGTGGTGCTGGTAGCCTCTGGCTCGGAAGTACACGTAATACTGGGCGCGAGGGAAAAGTTGCTGGCCGATGGCGTGTCGGCCCGGGTAGTCAGCCTACCGAGTTGGAATCTTTTCGAGAAACAAACTCAAGCATATCGAAATCAGGTTTTCCCTCCTGGAATCCCTATTCTCTCGGTGGAGGCAGGGGTTTCACTTGGATGGAAGCCATATATAGGCGACGGGGTCGGTGCTGCTATTGGAGTGGATCGTTTTGGTGCTTCGGCTCCTGGCGACGTAGTCATGCGCGAATACGGCTTCACACCGGAAAATGTCCAAAAGCATACTTTGGACCTGTTGAAACAAAGGAAGCGCTGACATGGCAAAGATAGGTATAGCTGCTGATCACGGTGGATTCGCTTTGAAAGAAGAGGTCCGCGCGGCGCTGCAAACAGCCGGCCACACCGTGGAAGATTTCGGAGCTTACGAGATGCGAAATGACGATGACTACCCGGATTTCGTGATTCCTCTGGCTAAGGCCGTCGCGGCCGGACAAGTTCACCGTGGGCTCGCAATTTGCGGGAGCGGGGTGGGCGCGGCCATAGCTGCAAACAAGATTCCCGGTGTGCGGGCTGCACTGATACACGAGACGTTTTCCGCTCATCAGGGGGTGGAAGACGACAATATGAATGTTATGTGCCTCGGAGGGCGAGTTATTGCTTTTGCTATGGCTATGGAATTGATTCACTCATTTCTCGACGCGGAATTTACAAGTGCCGAGCGCCACAAACGGCGGCTCGCAAAAGTGGCGTCTTTGGAAGGAGAGGAGAAAAGGTAATGCCCATGAATCCATTGTTGAAGATACAGGACTTTGGCCAAAGTATTTGGCTGGATTTTATTCGCAGACACATGCTGATCTCCGGGGAGCTGACTGCACTTATAGAAGAAGACGGCCTTCGTGGGGTCACTTCCAATCCTGCCATATTTGAAAAAGCTATTTCAGGAAGCAACGATTATTTGACAGCAATCGGATCGCTTGCTCAGGAAGGCAAGAGTAGTGATGAGATTTACGAAACGCTTGCAATCGAAGATGTTCAGCAAACAGCAGACGCTTTCCGGCCTGTTTTTGATGATTCCGGCGGGCAGTATGGTTTTGTAAGTCTCGAAGTTTCACCTCGCCTGGCCCGCGACACGCCAGGTACTATAAAGGAAGCGCACTACTGGTGGAACGCCTTGGACCGTCCAAACGTATTCATAAAAGTGCCCGCTACCAAAGAGGGTTTACCTGCAATTCAACAGCTTATCAGTGAAGGAATCAATGTCAACGTAACCCTCCTCTTCGGCTTGGAACGGTACCGCGCGGTAACGGAAGCCTACATAGCCGGTTTGGAACAACGCGCGGCAGCCGGGCACCCCGTAGACCGTATTGCGTCGGTGGCCAGCTTCTTCCTCAGCCGTATCGACCTGCTGGTTGACCCTCTCCTGGAAAAAGTAATGAAACAAGGGGGAGAGCGAGGGAAAATCGCAGATTCCTTGCCTGGGGAAACGGCCATTGCCAGCGCCAAAATTGCCTATCAGATTTACAAGGAAGTATTTTCGACCGAACGATTTCAAAAACTAGCCGACAAGGGGGCCCGCGCTCAGCCGGTCTTGTGGGCAAGTACCAGCACAAAGAACCCCGCGTACAGCGATGTGAAATACGTGGAGGCCTTGATTGGCCCGAATACCATCAATACGCTTCCGCTGGAAACCTTGAATGCGTATCGCGACCATGGGAATCCAGCCTCCCGTCTCGAGTTGGCGGTGGACAAGGCGAGAAAGGTTTTGGACATGCTGCCGCAAGTGGGCGTCGATTTGATGGAAGTGACCCAACAACTCGAGGATGAAGGCATCGACAAATTCGTCAAGCCGTTTGACCGCTTAATGAAGGCATTGGAAGAGAAGCGGAAAGAAGCTCTATCCGAACCGGTGGATGCTCAGGAGTTGCATCTCGGCCAGTACAAGGGGGACGTGGAAAACCGCATGTACAAATTGGAAAACGCTGACTTCGGACAGAGACTGTGGCGGAAAGACCCGAGTCTATGGAAACAGGATTCCGAAGTCCAAAAGATGATCTGCAACTCTATGGGCTGGCTCCATGTTGCAGAAAAAATGGTGGAGCATGTGCCGCAACTCCAGGAATTTGCAACCCAAATGGCTGAAACCGGATTCCGGCATGTGGTTCACATGGGGATGGGCGGGAGCAGCCTGGCTCCACTTGTGTTTCAGGAGTCGCTTCCCACAGGAAAACACGGCCTGACGTTGACGGTCCTTGATACCACCGATCCCGCTACCATACTTAAAGTCGAACGGGAGATTCCACTCAAGGACACGCTTTTTGTAGTGGCAACCAAGTCCGGGACAACAGCCGAGCCTCTGGCCTTTGGAGACTATTTTTATGACAAGGTCAGGTCCCTCAAAGGGGGGCGAGCGGGAGAAAACTTTGTCGCGATTACCGATCCTGGATCCCCGCTTGTCGATATCGCAATGCAGCGCAATTTTCGTCACATATTTCTTAATTTTGAAGACATAGGAGGCCGCTATTCCGCCCTATCCTATTTCGGCCTTTTGCCTGCCGCGCTCAAGGGGATCGACGTAGGCGAATTACTGGAACGGACATTGAGGATGGCTCGTGCATGCGCCTCTGCCGTTCCACTCCCCGAAAATCCTGGTCTGGCTCTTGGCACGTCAATTGGAGAACTGGCCACTCTCGGACTCGATAAACTCACATTTTTAGCCTCGGAAGGACTTTCCACGCTGGGACTGTGGCTGGAACAATTGCTCGCCGAAAGCACAGGCAAAGAAGGCAAAGGAGTACTGCCTGTTGCTGGTGAACCTGTCGGAGAACCATCAACTTACGGTAATGACAGAATCTTTGTATATCTCAAATTGGATGACCGGAAAGAGGAATCTCTCGAAGAAATGGTCTTGAAACTGACCTCAGCGGGTCGACCCGTAATAACAATACGTCTCAAGGATTTGCTCGATCTGGGGCAGGAATTCCTGCGATGGGAGATTGCTACAGCGACGACCGGCAGTATTCTGGGTATCAATCCGTTTGACCAACCCAATGTTCAGGAGAGTAAAGATAATACAAACAGGCTGCTAAAAGAGGTCGAGAAAGCGGGAAAATTACCGCAGGCCGAGCCGGCCCTGGTGGACGGGCCGTTGCAGTTGTTCGCGAACGAGAATGCGTCCGACGCCAAGAACCTGTTCTCAAAACTTTTTAGTGGTGCGCAACCGGGGGATTATATTGCGCTTCAAGCTTATCTCTCTGAAGATCCTAACGTCAATGCTGCGCTTCAGGACTTGCGTATTCTACTGCGCGATCGCCTTCGTGTGGCCACAACACTAGGTTACGGGCCTCGTTTCCTTCATTCCACCGGCCAATATCATAAAGGAGGTCCTAACTGTGGCCTTTTTTTACAATTGACATCGGAAGACCAGGAAGACGTGCCCGTTCCGGGGCGTCAGTACACTTTCGGGCTTCTGAAAAGGGCTCAGGCTTTGGGTGACCTGGAAGCCCTGCGCAAGCATAATCGTCGGGCCGTAAGGATTGATCTGGGCAAGAACGTGCTCGAAGGACTCGCGGTCCTTAAGAGTGCTGTGGAATCGTCGATTTAATATGTTCATTCCCGGTACAAACAATTTACGTTGCCGCGCTTGTCGCAAAATATTCAAGAGAGAATTGCTATGACAAAGTCTGGTCGAATTAACACGTTATTCTCGGATATCGGCGGTGTGCTCCTTACCAATGGCTGGGACCGGGATGCAAGGCTTCGCGCTAGCGAGAAATTCCAGTTGAACCATGATGAATTCTCTGAACGCCATTCTATGACCTTTGATACGTACGAAGAAGGAAAGTTAAGCCTGGACGAATATCTGAAGAGGGTGGTGTTCTATGAGCCGCAACCTTTCACGGCGCAAGACTTCAAAAAGTTTATGTTAGAACAATCCCAACCGATTGAAGCAATGATTAATCTTGTCCGCAGATTGAAGGTCCATCACGAGCTGAAAACAGTGGCTGTGAGCAATGAAGGCAGAGAATTGACCGAATATCGCATTAAGGAATTCAGATTAAATGAATTTGTCGACGCATTTATTTCATCATGCTTCGTTCATTATCGCAAACCGGACGAAGATATCTTTCGCATTGCCTTGGATGTTTCTCAAGCGTGTCCCGAAGAGGTAGCATACCTCGACGATCGGAAAATGTTCGTGGAGGTCGCACAAAGTTTCGGGATCCGAGGAATTCATCATACGGGGTACGAATCAACTCTAGCGGCGCTCGAGGACCTGGGCCTGGGATTGCCGACGGAGTGACGTCACAACAATGACAATGCAGCAACATTGGGGGTCACAAAATGAATACCTCTTGCAATATCGGTATGATCGGACTCGGGGTTATGGGACGCAATTTTGCGCTGAACATGGCAGATCATGGCTTTGCTGTGGCGGGTTACAACAGACATCTCGACAAGGTTGCTCTCCTTGAGAAGGAAGCAGAAGGGCGAACCGTTATCGGCGCCAAGTCCGAGGAAGATCTTGCCAAAGCCGTGCAAAAGCCTCGTGCAGTCATGATGATGGTTCCAGCGGGGAATGCTGTGGACCAGGTAATTCGCGATCTTTTGCCGCATTTAGAGCCGGGGGACCTGATAATAGACGGGGGAAACTCGCATTACAAGGACACCGACATTCGCGGAGCGGCGTTGGCCGATAAGGGAATAAATTTTCTCGGGGTCGGGATTTCCGGCGGTGAAAAAGGGGCACGGTTTGGACCCAGCATGATGCCTGGCGGGAAACTGGAAGCATACGAAAGAGTGCGGCCCATCTTTGAGGCAGCGGCAGCCAAAGTGAACGGGGACCCGTGCGTCACCTATTTGGGGCCCCGTTCGGCCGGTCATTATGTGAAAGTCGTCCACAATGGAATCGAATACGGATTGATGCAACTTATTTCAGAAACCTACCACCTGATGAAGTATCTCCTGGGTTTGGACGATGATGAACTTCACAATGTTTATTATGAGTGGAATCAAGGGGAACTGGAATGTTTCCTGTTGGAAATCACGCATCAAATCTTCAGCTATAAAGACGAAAAAACGGGTCGGCGACTCGTCGATGAAATCCTGGACGAAGCCAAACAAAAGGGGACGGGAAAGTGGACCTCCCAGGACGCTATGGATCTTCAGGTGCCGGTGCCCACAATCGACATGGCCGTGGCGATGCGGGATCTATCCATGTACAAAGATGAAAGGGGAACCGCCTCGAAACAGTTGTCCGGCCCGGAATCGAGGTTTGACGGCGACAAGAAAGCTTTTATCCAGCGGCTTCACAATGCGCTATACATAGGAATGATTGCAACATACTCCCAAGGAATGGCGCTTCTCAAGACCGCGTCCCGGGCCTACGATTATGGATTGAGTCTTCCGGAGGTAGCTCGAATCTGGCGGGGGGGCTGCATAATTCGAGCACGTTTGCTGGAAGACATTCGCTTGGCATTGAAGTCTCAGCCGGACTTGCCCAACCTGATGTTGGATCCCAAGCTCTCGCAAACAATCGTCCAGCGGCAAGAAGACTTGCGTTACGTAGCACGGATTGCCCTGGAATCGGGAATTCCGGCGCCCGGACTCATGGCATCTTTGGCTTATTTTGATGGTTACCGTAGCGCCTGGTTGCCTGCCAACCTGATTCAGGCTCAGCGTGACTATTCTTGGCTCTCACACGTATGAACGGATAGACGAAAAAGGGGTCTTCCATACCCAATGGGATCAAGGCTGAGTCCGTGGAGCGGTATCGACGGCGACCGACCGAATATTCATGCCCCAATTGTAGGGCAAAGTGCAAAAACCTGAATTGAGCGAGATCAGAGAAAGGGACAAAACATGTCGCAGGGAATCGGTACTTCACTGGCGGGGAAGCGTGGCATCGATGTGCTGCATGACGCGGAAATCAATAAATCCATAGCCTTCAGCGAAGCAGAGCGCGAGGCCCTGGGCCTGACCGGGCTCTTGCCCGCAGGCGTCGACACTGAAGAAGTTCAGCTTCGTCGAGTCATGCAGCAGTTGGGGACCAAGCCCACTGACTTGGAGCGATACATCTTTTTGATCGGGCTGCTTGATACTGATGAGACGCTCTTTTACAGAGTACTAATGTCCGATCCTGCTCGATTCTTGCCTATTGTTTACGACCCGACAGTCGGCGAGGCGTGTCTCAAGTTCGGTCATATCTTCCGGCGTCCCCGAGGCATGTATCTGTCGCTTCTGCACAAGGGACGGATCAAGAGTGTTCTGCGTAATTGGCCGAAAACGGACGTTCGAGTAATATGCGCCTCCTCAGGCGGCAGGATCCTCGGTCTTGGCGACCTTGGGGCCAATGGCATGGGCATTCCCATCGGCAAGCTTCAGCTTTATACCGCCTGCGCCGCCGTGCCGCCTCAGGTGCTTTTGCCGATTCATATAGACTGCGGCACGACTAATGAAGCACTGATTCACGATCCCCTGTACCTGGGCTTGCGTCAGCCTCGCGTTCCGACCTCTGAATTGGATGAATTTGTTGATGAATTCGTGACGGCCGTGCAGGAAGTTTTCCCGGGATGCTGCGTCCATTTCGAAGATTGGGCCGGGGTCGATGCGATGCGTCTTCTCGCGCACTATCGAGACCGGGTGTGCTGTTACAATGACGATATTCAAGGCACCGCTGGTGTGGCTCTTGCGGGGTTGCTCAGCGCCTTGCGAGTGACCGGCGGGAAGCTGCGCGATCAGCGCATCCTATTTCTTGGGGCAGGATCGGCCGGCATAGGGATTGCCGATCTGATCGCATCTGCCATGGTATTGGAAGGGCTGACGGACGATCAAGCCCGGTCGCGCATTTCGCTTTTCGACATTAACGGTCTGCTTGAGTCAAACCGGACTGACCTATTCGATTTCCAGAAACCCTACGCCCATCCGCACGAGAAGTCTCACGATTTCCTTGCCGTCATCGAGTCCCTCAAGCCCACCGCGATAATTGGTGTCAGCACCCAAGGCAAAGCATTTACCAGGCAGGTTGTTGAGACCATGACTCGCCTCAACAAAAGGCCGATCATCTTTGCCCTTTCCAATCCCACGGATCACGCAGAATGCACTGCCGAAGAAGCCTACAAATGGTCTGAGGGCCGATCGCTTTATGCTGCAGGGGTTCCGTTCCCACCGGTCCGCTTCCATGATAAAACTCTGATCCCCGGTCAGGGTAACAATCTGTACATCTTCCCGGCCGTAGGGCTGGCGATTTACGCGGCAAAGCCAAAGCGTGTAACCGACGAAATGTTCATTGCGGCTGCACGTGCAGTTGCCGAACAGGTGACTGAGGCAGAGTTGGATGCCGGTTTGCTGTATCCGCCACAGACCGACATCCTGAAGACGGAAATCGCTACTGCTGCGAAGGTTTGCGAAGTCATTTTCGCTCGGGGACTGGCAGGTGTTGCGCAGCCGAGCGATTTGAGATCGTTTCTCGAATCCCAGCTCTACAAACCCGAATACCGACCTCTCACGTGAGCCCATTGGGGTTTCGCTGTCCCCGCGCTAACAAACCGACGAGCTGACGGTGGACTTTGTTGTCTGCTCCTCGTCGGGGAAGTCTAAACAGACGCGAAGGACTGGCCTTCGGAGCTAAGTCCCCTGGAGGAAATCATGACGGAGTTCCGTACCGAGACAGATAGCCTGGGCGAGGTCCGAGTCCCGGCGGACAAATTGTGGGGCGCGCAGACACAGCGTTCACTTGAACACTTCAGCATCGGTGACGATCTTATGCCGAGGGAATTGATCGAGGCGTACGCCATCTTGAAAAAGGCGGCGGCCGTGGCCAACCATCGAGGCGGTAGGCTCACATCACAGCAAAAAGATCTCATAATTCAGGTTTGCGACGAGATCCTCTCGGGAAAGCATCGAGATCAGTTTCCGCTCCATGTCTGGATGACAGGCAGCGGTACGCAGTTCAACATGAATGTCAATGAAGTGATCTCGAACCGATGCTGTCAGATCGCAGGCAAGCCACTAGGCAGCAAAACCCCGATCCATCCGAACGATCATGTGAATATGTCGCAGTCGTCAAACGACACGTTTCCATCGGCCATGTACATCGCGGCCGGCGTTGGAACAAAGCAAAGGCTTTGGCCGTCGGTGAAGGCCCTGCGAGACTCTGTCTTTGCCAAGGCCGAGTTGTGGAAAGACATCGTCAAAATCGGCCGGACCCATTTGCAGGATGCGACGCCGTTAACCTTGGGACAGGAATGGTCGGGTTATACCGGCATGCTGGACGAGAACCTTCAACACACTGAGAACAGCCTTACAGGGGTCTGGAACCTCGCCCTTGGCGGCACGGCAGTGGGGACCGGCCTTAATGCCGCGCCGGGTTTTGCCGAGCAAGCCGCCGCGGAAATCGCACGTCTGACAGAGCTGCCCTACGTCAGCGCACCAAACAAATTTACCGTGCAAGGTGCGCACGATGCTTTGGTAATGCTCTCCGGCGCGCTCCGCAGCCTCGCCGCTTCCCTGTACAAGATTGCCAATGACATTCGCTTGTTGAGCTGCGGGCCGCGCTGTGGTTTTTATGAACTGAAGATACCGGAGAACGAACCGGGCTCCTCGATAATGCCGGGCAAAGTGAATCCAACCCAATGCGAAGCACTTGCCATGATCGCTGTGCAGGTCATGTCAAACGATGTTGCTGTGGGGTTCGGTAATGCTTCGGGCTACCTGGAAATGAATGTGTATAAACCTCTGATCATATCAAACATCATGCAGTCGATCCGCATCCTCACTGACGGTTGTCACAACTTCCGAACCTTTTTAGTTGAGGGCACTGAACCGAACTTAAAGCAGATCGATCGGTTTGTCCGGCAGTCGCTGATGCTGGTCACTGCCCTATCCCCGGCAATCGGCTACGACAAAGCCTCGGAGATTGCCCATTACGCAAACGAGCACGGCATGACGCTGAAAGAGGCGGCGCTGAAACTGGGTTACGTGAATGAGACGGATTACGATCGAATCGTCGATCCCAAAAAGATGGTTTATCCCTATGTCGCGGATTAGCAAACCGCTAAATTAGAAAATTGGAAGGAGGATATGAAAATGGACGAAATAGTAAAGATTCTCGGCTTCGCGGGGAGCTTACGCAAAGGTTCTTACAACCGGTCTCTTTTGCGAGCCGCTGGGGAACTTGTTCCAAAAGGTGCCAAACTTGACACATTCGATCTCGAAGGTATGCCTCTCTTCAACCAAGACTTGGAAGACCAGCCAACCGAAAAGGTTAAGGAGTTTAAGGCAAGAATTAGAGCCGCGGACGCAATTCTGATTGCCACCCCTGAGTATAACTACTCGATCCCCGGCGTCCTGAAGAATGCCATCGACTGCGCTTCCAGACCTTACGGAGACAATGCGTTCGAACATAAGCCGATCGCCATTATGGGGGCCTCGATCGGCATGGCGGGAACCGCCCGAGCTCAGGTCCCATTTGCGCCAATCCTTTGTATTTTTGACTTGTTTTGCGTTGAATCAGCCGGAGGTAATGGTCTCATTTGCCCAAGACAAGATTGACAAAGACGGTAACGTCACTGATGAGACAACGCGAGAGAAGATCAAAGAATTGTTGGAAGGCCTCGTGGCCTGGACGCAGAGACTCAAAGGATAGCGCTCAAATTGGCACGACCATGCGAATGAATGGCTTTGAGAGTATGGTATGGATCTGTCTTCGAAACCGCAGAGCAAACCAGGCTTCGCGTCTTCAATTAGAAGGATCTGTAACTGCATCGGAGAATCCCGGGCTCAGATTACTTGATAACTTTACATGATCCTCTGCGGGCTCAACGCCCTCCGCGGTGAATGACTGCCTTTGCATAATCGTGATCGCTACCGTCAGCGAAATTGACATATACATAAATGATCAGAATTGCTTTTCCGAACGGAAGAACTATATGACTCACTTCGAGTTAGTTATCGTAGGCGTTGCGGCAGTCGCAGGAGGTGTTGTAAATGCGCTAGCCGGTGGAGGCACCCTCATCACTTTTCCGATGCTTATTGCGGTAGGAATTCCGGCGGTGGCTGCTAATATTACGAACACGGTTGCACTTTGCCCCGGGTATCTTGGGGGTACACTTGCACAGCTCAGAGACCTCAGCGGGTCCAAGCAAAAGTTGTATCTATTTGGCCCCGCGGGTGCACTTGGTGGTATCGTAGGGGGTATTTTGCTCCTAAATACAGGAGAGGCGACGTTTCGCACATTGGTTCCATACCTGATTCTTCTGGCTGCAGGACTCTTAGTCATCGAAGGTCCGGTTCGTAGATGGCATGTGGTGCGAGCGGGTCGAAGTGAAGGTCAACACGGGCATGACCTATGGAAAGTGTATCCAGTCTTTCTGGCCTCGATTTACGGGGGATACTTCGGTGGGGGTTTAAGTGTCATTGTGCTTGCGATCCTTGCACTCGTGTCACAAGAATCGCTCACACGGCTTAATGCTTTAAAGCAAGTGATCGCATTGTGCGTAAACCTTGCAGTGGCCATTTTCTTCCTCTTTTCAGGTAAGGTGATATGGTCGGCCACCGTCGTCATGGCTGCTGGAGCTTTGGCAGGCGGAGCGGCCGGAGGATTGCTGGCAGGTTGGGTTCGACCTTCAGTGCTGCGAGGCATTGTAGTGGTGTTCGGGGTAGCAATCTCAATCGTGTATTTCGTTCGATAGGAACTTACCGATTGAATAGGATCCTTGACGAAGTTCCAGAGCAGGCTTGCGCTGGAACGGGTGCTCCTCTAAAGCGATGACTTTGATATGGTCACTAACATGATTAACTATGCTGTGCCCGACAGTGCAGTCACGCATGCAGGCCGGGACTTGGTGCTCGAAACCAGGAATCTCTCTAGAGCTGTCGCGGACAAGGTGCTGATAAACGATATCAGTGTGCAGGTGCAGCGGGGCGAGGTACTAGCGGTAGTTGGGCCAAGCGGGGCGGGTAAATCGTCCTTCCTGCGGCTGCTTAATCGCCTCGATGAGCCAACGAGCGGTACCGTGCTTCTCGACGGCCGGGACTATAACGAGATAACGCCGCGAGAGCTGCGGCGTCGCGTTGGGATGGTAATGCAGTCGGCCTATCTATTTCCGGGCACGGTCACGGACAATTTGCGCTTCGGCCCGAGCCAACGCGGCAAAGACGTGGCCGCCTCGGAGATAGATTCCCTGCTGGAACACGTCGGGCTGGAAGGGTTTGCCGACAGAGATGTGTTGTATCTGTCGGGAGGCGAAGCCCAGCGAGTTTCACTGGCACGAACTCTGGCCAACCAACCTGAAGTGCTGTTGCTGGACGAGCCAACTTCGGCTTTGGATGCCCGGGCAGAACGCGAGATTGAAGCGCTGCTAGCCCGCATCCTCAACGAGCAACATTTGACGGCCCTGATGGTCACCCACGATACCGCGCAGGCAGCTCGCATCGGCAACCGCGCGATATTAATCCAGTCCGGCCGGCTGATCTGCGACGGCACTGTCCCAGAGGTGCTCCATGCTGAATCAACTCTTCCATGATCCGATTACGTTACGGGCCGCGCAAGTGATCGGTGCAGCCGCGTTTGCTCTGGTGGTCGCGTTTTGGGCACGCAGGCAGGGCATACATCTGCAACGCGAGGCGGCGATTGCGCTGGCGCGTGGCATCATCCAGATCATCATCGTCGGTCTGTTGCTGGTGCTTGTCTTGCGCGACGCCCGGTGGCTCAGCGCGTTTGTGCTTTTGGGGATGATGCTGGCCGGGGCGGTCATCGCCGCACGGCGGACAAAGCACATCCCGGGCATCCTGCAGGTGACGACCCGTTCGATCCTGCTGGGTGCGGGGCTAGTCATCAGCGTCATGGTCGTTTCTAGGAGTCATTGATCGGTCGCCCGCGACTCTAATCCCGGTTGGAAGCATGCTGATCGCCAACGCTATGAATACTACGGCACTGGCGCTAGATCGCTTTAGGGGAGAGGTTGAAGCGCACGCCGGGCAGATCGAAGCCGGACTGGCACTGGGCGCGGCCCCGAATGTGGTGGTAGGGCCGTATGTGCGGGCTGCAGTGCAGGCCGGCATGATTCCCAGCGTCAACAATTTGCGTTCGCTGGGTATAGTGTGGATTCCCGGGGTGATGGCCGGTATGGTGCTCGCGGGCAGCAACCCCATTGTTGCAGCAAGCTACCAGTTTGTAGTTGTTGCCATGCTTTTCGCTACGGCCGGGGCCACCGCCCTCCTGTGCGCATTGTTCGTGCGAGAGCACGCGTTTTCTGCCGCGGAACAACTGACGCTTCGGATAAGGGAGAACGAATCCAAGTAGAACAAATGTCGAAATAATGGTCATTCGTGGCCACAACGCAGAACTCTGTTAAGCCTGTGCTGCATCGTTTTCAACTTCGGTCGGATCGCCTGGCCCAGCACTGGGCGAGCGGTCAGTATCTCTTGCCGTTGCATCTGATACCGGCGCGCGATCAAACGGTGAACAATCAAGGAAATAGAGCACGGATCTGACAAAGCCTCCCGCGGGACGTGGGTTGGCGCCCAAGTCAGCGCCGTTTGCGATCGGTCTATTCTCACTTGTTTGAAAGCGAATCGATACGAGAGGCTTTTCTTAATCGATTCGCTGCCTGTAGCGCATGTGGTCCTGGACAAGGGGAAGCTATGATCAGCAGACGCGATTTCTTGACATTAGCAGGATCGGCAGCAGCCTCGCTGGCAATCTCTTCTAAAGTTCAGGGCCGAGGCGCATCGAAAGACTCCGAACCCCATGCTGCACCGAAAACTCGAGTATTTTCCGGCAGCAAGCCAGGGACTGCGTTTACGAAATACGTCGATCCTCTCCCGATAATGCAGGTGATGCCTAATGCCGGGATAAGGGATCAATATCGGATAGCGATGAAGCAGTTCGCCCAAAGAATCCATCGAGATCTACCCCCAACCACGCTTTGGGGCTTCGGCGCAGTGGGCTATCGCCCCTCTGTCCCGGCAGCCACTATCGAGGTCCAAATAAACAAGCCGGTAAAAGTGCGATGGATTAACGATTTGCCCCGCACTCACTTGTTAGCCGCAGCCGTGGACCATACCATCCACGGCGCAGAAAGGAAATTTCCAGAGGTGCGGTCGGTCGTGCACTTACATGGTGGCGCCACCGCACCTGATAGCGATGGCTACCCGGAGCATTGGTATTCGTCCGCCGGTGGCAGGATGGATGGCAAGATTGGGGATAATTACTTAGATTACACTTATCATAACGGCCAGTTGGCCACCGCCCTCTGGTACCATGAGCACGCCCTGGGGATAACTCGCCTGAATATCATAGTGGGACTGGCCGGTTTGTATATTCTCCGGGACAATAGCGACACCGGGGGACCTCCCGCGGCAAACTCCAGCAATCCTCATCCGGGGGAAAACACTCTGGGCCTGCCCGGGCCTGCTCCCGGCCACGGCACTGGACTCTTTTACGAGATTCCTCTGGTAATTCAAGACCTGGCCTTGAATGCCGACGGGTCTCTTGCTTACCCTACCAAAGGGGTTAACCCGGAAATTCATCCCCAGTGGGTGCAGGATTTCTTCGGGGACGTGATATGTGTAAACGGCAAGGCCTGGCCCTACATCCAAGTAGAGCCCCGACGGTACCGCTTCCGTATATTGAACGCCTGCAACTCACGTGTCTTAGATCTGACCTTGGATTCCGGCCAGCCAGTCTATCATATCGGTTCGGATGGCGGCTTTTTGCCTCAAGTGGCGGAATGCCACCGTCTCCGGATTGCCCCCGCGGAACGGCACGACATCGTGATTGACTTCACTGGATTAGCCGGGGCCGCCATAACCCTGCTGAATCATGGTAGGACGCCGTTCTTTGAAGGCGAGCCTCCAAATCCGCAGACTACCGGTCAGATTATGCAATTCCGGGTGGCTAAAAGTGCACAAAGTACGGACCATAGCCTGCCTCCACCATCCATCCCGTTGCCCGCTTGCGCTGATCTCAGATCGTTGGTGACCCCGGCCATGCTTAAGAAACACCCGGCGAGCTTTCCTGAATGTAATTCAAGGGCCGCACGGACCAATCATGCTGACGCTCAGCAACCAACGGTGGATGGACAAAATCACGGAGACTCCCCGGGTCGGTTCCGTTGAGATTTGGGAGATCATGAATCTCGCTAGAGACCTTCACCCTATCCACCTTCACCTCATTCAGTTTCAACTCCTTAACCGGCAAGCGTTTGACGTAAAGGCGTACAAAAAAGGCTTTGGCCCACCAGCGCACTCCATTGCCGGTTCCCGACCCTACTCCTTTTCTTCACGGCAAACCGATGGCCCCTACTCCCGAGGAATCCGGATGGAAGGACACTATCGTCCACAATACCGGGCAAGTGACCCGGATTGTGACCAGATGGGCACCCCAAACGGCCCCACTATTCGGGCCGGGAAGCCATATCCCCGGGGTCAACCAATATCCTTTTGACCCCACTCAGGGGAAATATGTTTGGCACTGCCATAACCTGCAGCATGAGGATAATGAGATGATGCGCCCTTTCAAGGTTTTGCCCTGAGACGATCAATAAGGCCATGAAACTCTGCGGTGTAAATACGCAAAATGAAGACCGGCAGGCGCTCCGCCTTGCGCGGCACTTACTTATTTTCGAGATCCAAAAAGAGGTACAGGGCTGCGATCATTACCGAACAGGTGACCTTGCCGGATCTTATGTAATCCCTGATTTGATCCAGGGGAACGAGAACAGTTTCAATTTCTTCGGTCTCATCGGGATTCAAATGGCCCGTAGGAGTAGCGTTTCTGGCCAAATAAACATAGAAACGGTTTGTGAAGATCGCGGGCATGGGGTGCATCCAACCAAGGAACTCCAGCGTGTCGGCCCGGTATCCCGTCTCTTCCTCCAGTTCCTCACGTGCGCTCTGCTCAGGCGCCTGGCCGTCCTTGACCAGCCCCCCGGGAGGCTCAAGAGAAAGCTCGCCGGTTCCGTGGCGGAATTGCTTGACCATGACGACCTGATTATCCGGAGTCACAGCCACAACCGCGGCCCAGTCCGGAGATTCTAAAACTTGGAATTCGTGAATCTGCCCTGTTCGTGGGGACTTGTTCTTGTGAATGTGAACTGAAAAGAGCCCGTATTCCTTATCTTCACGGCTGTCCACCAATTCCCATGATAGGCGCGGGGTCTCGGTGCCTTTGTCCATATAAGCCTCCGGTGATGATTATGAGGAATGCACTGAAATTATTACAGTGAAGCTCAATGCGCTGCACCATCAGCACTCGAAGTCCGAGGTTTCCGCGCTTTCCTTTTCATGCCCCACGGGCACACCCTTATACAGACTCCGCAAATAGGACTTTCGATAAAGGGCAGTCTGATAAATTCCTGGCTGACCTTCGCCACGCAGCGCTCGAAATAAATTGCTTCATTGCGATCGGAGTAATGCCAATCGGTGTTTACGTTTTTAATGGCCCGGGCCGGGCAAGCCTTCGAGCAGGCCAAGCACTTACCGCATCGGTTCTTTATCGGCTTATCCGGGGCGAGGAGAGCATCAGTGAGAATCGTAGCCAACCTGACACGCGGCCCGTACTCCGGATTCACAAGCAAAAGGCTCTTTCCTTGCCAGCCCAGGCCCGCGGCAACGGCTACCGCTTTGTGAGATATATACGAGCGCCAATTCGTCTTATCCAGCACCTGAGATGCGGGAATCGGGAGAGCTTGGCTCCGGCCCGCTGTAGGAACTGGGAGACACGCACGGCGACGTCGTCGAGCAGCGCGTTTACTTTAAGATAATGCTGCTGGTAAAGCGGTGTAGGGGAATCGACAATGGGATCTATGATGCCGTCTGCCAGCCTCACCGCGATGCTCACGGCCCTTTCATAGCCTAGCAGAAGGTGTTGAGGTTCTGTCTCGAGACCTTCGAGCAGAGCCAGATCAGCCACGCCGACAACATCCGCGCCGCACGTGCGGGCAAACTTTTTAAGCCCAGAGCTATTCAATCTTGTCTCCTCCTGGCTCCTGTGCTCCTGATGCAACTTTTGCGACAATCGCAAAGATTCAGCATACGAGATCGGATGTAATCCGGTTGGGCCCAGACATTCCAGCCGTATGCGCTGTCCTTCTGCACGTCAGAGCACAACTCCGTTCGGAGTCATGCCCAAGGACCTAATACAATTGTCAAAGCGATATAAAAGGATGTTTGGCAAGAAGTACGCGCCGTACCTCGATATTCTTCTAAAATAAGGCGCCGAAGCATTTTCTGCAAGAGAGTAATCGGCGCCTGCATTTTGGGGAAGGTCCGGCTCTAGGAAGGAAAGAGCGTCTACCCTATCGGTGCTATCAATCACCCATACGACGGGATGACCTCCTTGAGGCTCCCCTCAGAGATGAATGCTTCATAGTTGTGGATCAGTCTCTGGACAACTGCTCCGGCCAGCCGTTTGTAGAACATCATTCCGCTTGCGGGGTCTTTATCAAATATCTTGTTCAGGTTTCTGTTTTCGATTTTCATTATCGTGCTGGGGGCCGCACACTCCGCGGTGGCTGTGTACACGAGCCGGTCTACCAAGCCAGTCCATCCGAAGGCCTCGCCCTCGACGTTAACCGTATAGCTTATCTCCGATTTTTTTCCGATGAACAGACGTACCATTCCCCCGACCAGGATGTAAAAATTTTCGGCTGGCGTTCCTGCCTCAAATATTAATTTGCCTGGCTCGTAAGACTCTTCGGTCATGATTTTGGAAATCTCGTTCACAATCTCAGGGCTCAAGTCCTTGAAAAGGTCGGCTTTTTGGATAATCATGGCTTCTCCTTTCTGTTAGGAAGACATGTTTGAAATCCCGCCGGCTCCAACTATCTCCGCAACTTCGTCGCATTCTGTGCTTTTCGTCTATGTTTCGTGGTGTTCCTCCTCTTCTTCCAGTCTTCTTAAGACTGACTATCCCGAAGTTCTCATAGTGGCCTCCAAAATGAACCCACAGCCGTCACAGAAGCACGTATGTAAAGAACAATCAGCTCATGTAACTATTGTTACCGGCCGTGACATGGGAGTCAATCAGAACTTTCTTCCACCGGTATTCCTTCAGTTACGCGGGGAATCTTCTGGCTCCTGTCATTGCGAGGAGTGAAACGACGAAGCAATCTAAGCGCCGTTTGAAGGAAGAGATTGCTTCGCTTCGCTCGCAATGACAATCCTTTGCCGCACGTAAGTGAATGGATACTTCCACCGGGATTTGGATCAAGCTTTAGCGTTCCTTCCAGCAGCAAACAGTATCGGAAGGGAAATCAGTTGAGCCACTACGGAAAACTCTACGAGAGCAGGGAGCGAGATATCGTACAGGACGCCCATCAGAGCACTTCCACCAAACCAGAACAGGCCGAATGCCATATTGAATATGCCAAAGGCAAATCCCAATCGGTCGGTTGGGACCAAATCCGCAATAGCGGCCCTCATGACCGATGACTGCGCGCCCATTCCTACTCCCCATAAGGCCATGCCGACGAGTGCAGAATAATACCCGCCCAGAAAGACAAATGGGGCAAAAAAAGATGAAAAAAAGACCGCGGCAACCAACGAGGGAAGGCCGATACGATCGAAAATACTACCGAAAAAAAGAGAAGCCAGGACATGAACACCCATCGCCACGGCATAAAATATCGGAATCGAACCGTCCGAGACTATGGCCATTTTCTTAAAGTGAAAGGCAATGAGGGAAAAGTCGGCATACCCGGCTGCCACAAACCCGATAGCAATTACGTAGATCCAAAACTTTCGAGAAAGGGCCTTTCCTTCCAACTCTACCGAGGTGGATCCAATGTCTTCTGGGGTCGGGTACAAACGTGCTGCCACAACCAGCAGGCTCAAAGCTATGAGGGCGGGAACTAACAGTACACCGAAGCTGGTTTGATAGGTACCCTTGAAATGTAGGACAGCCGCTACTACCAATGGGCCGATTACAGCTCCAGTCTGGTCCAGAGCCTGGTGAAGACCGAAACCCCATCCTCGGCCGATCTTTTGTGATGCGAGAGATAACATCACATCGCGCGTAGGGGTCCTGATCCCTTTGCCAATGCGTTCCGTCACGATTAGAGCTGCTGCAGTCGGCCAATGCCCGGCCAATGCCAGAAGAGGCACCGCCAACAAGTTCATGGCGTACCCGAACAGCACTATGGTCCAGTATCTCTTTGTTTTGTCGGTTAAATAACCTGATGCGAGGCGCAGGCCATACCCTAGCAACTCCCCGAATCCCGCTACCACTCCCACTACTGTTGCGCTTGCACCTAGCATCTCCAGGAAAGGACCGGTGATGCTCCTGGCGCCTTCGTATGTGAAATCGGAAAAGAGGCTTATTATCCCGAGCAAGACTACGAACTTAATCGCGGTGGACTTGGAAATGTCGGATAATACGGCTGGTGCGCGTGATGAAGTTTCGATGGCCATCTGGTCTCCATACCTCTGGTATTGCCAAGGGTTCGTATTACAAATCTAGCACAGCGGTAAGAGATTCAATAAGATTTAAGACGGCCAGTTGGGCGTACAGAATCAAACCAGCGTCTGAATCGCTAGGATCAACAATAGACTCATCAGAACGTATCCCGCGTATGCGTTTACACGTGCTGAATGCATGCGCACCAGGACTGTTGCCAACCATCGGGCCAATCGCAGAACAGGATTGACGGCCAATCTGTCCATTACATACGTTTCCTCGCGTCCATTTCTTATCGCGGTTCGGAAATGCCCGGCAATGCTCTCCTTTGCATTTTCAACCAGCGACGGGCGGAAGATGGAGTCGAAGATCACGCGTACAGGATTGGAAAATCCGGTGGCAGTGTAGGTCATCTCAGGTAGCAGCCGACGAATTCCGCCATCCCAGACGGCTTGGCGTTTAACCGACCGCCCTCTGAAGAGCAGCCGGAACACTAAAACACTTGCCCCCAGGAGGAACGCTAATACGACCAGGGTGTAAGATGTAGACATCGCAAAGACGACCGGGTTGCTCTTCGAACCCCGATGCAAAATCACCAGCCCTCGGCCCGGCAAGATTTCTCGGCCCACCTGCGCGCCCAAGTCATGAAATTCAGATACAAAAGCTTTGTTAAAACTGGGATTCCTATGAGCTGCGGAGAGAAAAAATGGCGGTACTAATTCATCGGCTACACTTTGATGTACCACAGGAGTGACGACGCGATCTATGACAGGAATTATGAAGGTGGGTAAAATTCCAAACAGAAGGCATGCTGTGGCCAAGAAACCCATGGGAATCGACGTACAGCGCTTGGTTTCAGTCGCGGATTCCGCTTCTCTCGACCTGGCCATCCCCAAAAAACTCATGCCAAATGCTTTGACAAAGCAGGTGACCGCCAATGCAGCGGTAAGCGCCAATGTGGCACCGCACAAAGCGAATGCGATCTTGACCCCTGCGGAGGAAAGCACAGAACTCTGAAGAAGCGTTTGCAGCGTCAGCCACTCAGTCACAAATCCGTTGAAAGGAGGAAGAGCTGCTATCGAAAGCGCCCCAATCAGAAAGAAGACTGCCGTCCGCGGCATTCTCTTGATCAGCCCTCCCAGCCGATTCATGTCCCTGGTCCCGGCGTTTACATCCACGGCGCCGGCACCGATAAACAAGAGCGCCTTGTACAGAGAGTGATTGAGCATGTGATAAAGCCCGACGATGAAAGCGATCCCGGCCAGCGCGGAATGCCCATAGGAAATGAAGATGAACCCTGCACCGAGGCAGGCCGTGATTATGCCCATGTTTTCAATGGAACTGTGCGCCAGCATCTTCTTCATGTCGTTTTCGATAGTGGCGTAAAGGATGCCAATCAGTGCGGATAGGCTTCCGACAACCAGGACTATAAGCCCTTGCCCGACATGGCTAACGGGAAGCAGATCCATGTTCACGCGCACAATTCCATAGATACCCAGATTGAGAATGATGCCCGACAAGATCGCAGACACATTCGCAGGAGCAGCAGGGTGGGCTCTGGGCAGCCATGTGGAGGAGGGAATAAGGCCCGCTTTTACGCCAAAGCCGAAGAACGAAAGGAGAAAGATTGCCCATCTGGCGAATTCTCCGAGCCCGCTTGATGCGCTCTTCAGCGATGCAAAATCGAAGCTCCCCGACGCCCCCGTCAGCAGGAGAAGCCCGAGCGCCGCTGCAACTGTCCCGCCCTCGCTCATGGCCAACATCAAGAGGCCTGAACGGGTGACTTCCTCGCGTTCATGCTCATAGTTCACGAGCAGATACGAGAGAATGGTCATCACTTCCCAGGCGATCAAGAATGAGACAACGTCTCCGGCAACCAAGGTCAGGACGATGGATGCAAAAAGCAAGTGATAGAAAACGCCGAACGTTTTTAGACTATATCGGCCCCGATACTTTTCCATGTATTCGGCCGAGAAAATCGAAATCGGTAAGTATACGAGCGCAGCAATGAAAATGAACAAGGACGAAATGCGATCCATGTTGAGATCGATTGTCCCGAAATATGGCAGATTCCAGAGACCGGCATGAAAAGAGTATCCGAATAAAAGCACTCCGCCGCTGGCTGTTAAGGCTATGACTGAGGCTATGGACCCCACCGCTGCAAGCACCGGCAGGTTCATTCGGTCCGGAAGTATAGCGGCGAGAATGGCCCCGATTCCGCATGTGGCCAAAAAGAGAAGAAAAAGGTGGCACGTATCAATCATTCCACAATCCTCCGTTGGATCGATGCAACGGGCTCTGCCACAGCCCCGGCTCGGCGTCCTGCTGCCACGAGTAATCCGTGAATCAACGCGAGAGGCGGCGGCGGGCAGCCGGGAATCTCGACATCCACCGGAATCTCTTCGGCCACTCCAGCGCCGCAGGTGAAGCTCGGTCCAAAGACTCCTCCGGAGAGCGCACATGTGCCTACCGCAATTACCTTTTTGGGCGTGGGCACAGCATTGTACGCTCTTTGCAACGGGAGCCGCATGTTATCCGTCACCGGACCGGCAACCAGCAATACGTCCGCTTGCCTGGGGGTCGGAGTCATGAAGAAGCCCAGCCTGTGGACGTTGTAGTAGGGCTTGCCGAGCTGTTCAATCTCGCTCAAGCATGCCCGGCAAGCTCCCGCGTCGAGCACACGTACGTGCATAGAACGAGCAAAGGGCTTGCCCAGCCTACGTGACGAATCGGTCTCATCGGCGAGAGAAACTGCCCATTCATAACCCCACTCGCGATCGAGAGGCTCAGACAGCCCACGCGAACACCGAAAACACTGAATGCAATGCCGGTAATCCACGGAGATTCGCTCCTCCGTAAGCCGGATAGCTTTCGTGGGACATACGGGGACGACCGAAGACTGCGTTCCTGCTCCCCCGGTCAACATGCCGCAAGGCCGCCCGGGAGAAACGCCGGCAGCGGTCTCGACAGAGTCCGGATATAACGTCGTCTTGGTCCCCGTGCGCAGTCCCATTAAAACCCATTTGGACATGTCTCACTCTCCTCCTAACGGTCACATTCTGCGTTCGAAAGTCCGAATGTGGCCATAATGATGGGGAAGTCCTGAAAGGCGAAATTTTCGGCCGCCCAATGGAATCCATGCCAATTCGTGAACGACGGCGTTGTGACTCGATATCGCCCAATTCTTCCGTCGTCTCGGATACTCAACCAATGGAAGGCTGCTCCCAGCGGGGCTTCCACCCATGCCAGGCATTCACCGGCAACAATCTCAAAATCCGAGGACATAACATCCCCCTGAGGAAGCGAAGAGGCTATTTGTCGCACGATACGCGCCGATTCTTCCGCCTCACTGAATAGGACGCGGAGACGAGCATAGCCGTCCCCCTCGGATTCGACCGGTGTCCTGAATTCCAGCCCGGCATTGTAAAACCCGTAAGGCAATACCTTGCGCATATCGCGTGAAACTCCGGATCCTCTGGCAATAGGCCCCACAAGCCCGTATGAAACCGCGTTTTGAAGTGAAACCGTACCCACTTCCTCGAGGCGGTCCAAAAAGCTGCTGGAAAAACGTAACTTTTCCTGTAAGGCCTTTAATTTGTCTGCGACACGTTCGACCGACTGGCTCAAGTTTCGGCACTGATCTCCGCTCAGATCCAGCGACATCCCGCCCGGAATGCTGGTGCCGAACAAATAGCGGTGCCCCGCAATCACGCATGAAAGCCGAAGTAGCTCTTCTTCCAGAATGCCGGCCTGACTTGTGGCGACGGCCAGAGCTGTAGAACCGCAGATGCCTGTTATAGCGCCTACGTGGTGGCGCAAACGCTCCAATTCCGCCAAAAGCACACGTAAGGCTTGGCCGCGGGCAGGTGGTTGAACGCCGCAGATTTGTTCCACTGCCTGACAAAAAGCAAGCGCGTGGGCAAACGCCGAAGTCCCTGAAAAACGCTCGGCCATCAAAAGGACATGCTCAATAGGCTGCCCCTCTGCCAGTTTTTCGAGTCCACGATACTTGTAGAAAAAGCGTGGGGTGGTACGAACGACATCCTCGCCAACCGTTTCCAGGAAGAACTGAGCAGACTCCGCGTAGTCGGAATAAACCGGCCCTATGGGCATCATAAAGGCTCCGGGGGCTTGAAGGATCTGCAAAGGCCGCCATTCCGGGTCCACTTCTTTATGGGGATATGGCACGGATGGGTCGAAATCCGACCTCATAGGGTTGACTCCTTCCGGCCATTCCTCGTGCAACACAAAATCCCCGAGCCTTGGATGGCCCTCGAAGGTGAGTCCAAAAAGGTCTTCCACTTCTCGCTCATGCCAATCCGCCGCATGAACGTGCGCGCTGATACTGGGAATAACCGTGTTTGTTTTGGGCTGGTGAAGCAGTACATGAATCTGACCACACTCGGGATCTCCATAGAAAACATAGCGGAGAAACCAGTGAGAAGAATTCTCTTGGACAATCAATGTGGCAAAGGTGTACTTGGCATGAGAAACAAGCAGTCCGCACACTTCCTGCAACTCACCTGGGCCGCATTCAATCAGGACCGAGAGCTTCTGTGTGTCGACGTTTACCTTCACTTCTCCTGTCCAGCGCGTCTCCAGGACCTTGAGTAATTTCTCCGGCTTCAGTGCGCAGTTAGATGAACATGGCATTATGCGGTCACCTCCCCAGTGCATTTGCCGCCTGGCGTAAGAGCTCAAGAAGCGGCCCGGGAATATAAAGTCCGAACAGACAAACCGGGATTGCCGCCAGCGACAGACATGCAGCGTAACTCTTTGGCAACGCGGGCCATCCGGGGCGAGGCATAGGCTTTCCGAATACCATGCGGGAGACGTGAAACATGATTCCACAGAAGGCTATAACTACAAAGAGAGCCAGCATGCCCGTGATTAAGTATTGGCCGGTGGAAACTCCCGCTTTTAAGATGGTGAGTTCGCTTAAAAAGACAGCAAAGGGAGGAGCCCCTGAAATCGCCAGTGCCCCCAGGAGAAGTGACACGCCAACCAGGGGCGATTCCCGAATAAGGCCTTGTACCGAGTTAATGTCGCGCGCGCCGGCGATTCTGAGCGCGGCACCGGCGGCAAAGAAACAGAAAGATTTTGCAACTGTATGGGTAACCATCTGATAGATGGCGCCAAAATCGGCGGCAGCTCCGCCCAGGCCAACGGCCACCAAAATAATGCCCATGTGTTTTATGGTAGAAAACGCGAAAAGGCGTTTATATTCTTTTACTTGAATCAACAGGAAGGCCGCGAAACCGGTTGACACCAAACCGAAAATCAAAATCCATTTCTCGGGGGTGCCACCTGAAATCGCTTGTACGGCCGGTGTTACTCTCAATATGGCGTAAAGAGCAGTGGAAGTCTCCACACCGGAAAGAAGCGCGCAAACCGGCGACGGCGCCTGGCTGTGAGCATCAGGAAGCCAGGTGTGGAGAGGAACCAAACCGGCCTTGGTTCCGAATCCGATAAGGATGAACAGGAATCCTGTCTGCAGCATTGCCGGAGGCATTTTCGGCGC
The DNA here is from genome assembly GCA_963789265.1 of uncultured delta proteobacterium. Taxonomy (GTDB): domain Bacteria; phylum Desulfobacterota; class Desulfomonilia; order Desulfomonilales; family Desulfomonilaceae; genus CAWBBA01. Next base: position 528,544 of record CAWBKB010000005.1, read on the forward strand.
GGCTGCAACCAGGCCCGACCAAGTCAAAGGCCCCCCTCCCGAGAGGGTCATGCCCCAATATAGAATCAAGATCCCGAAAAGTGCGAGTGCGGCCCCCATGCACGTGAGCACAGCATATTTCCACGCGGCTTCAACAGCCTCGGGGGTGTTCGGAAAGCTGACAAGAAATACCGACAAAAGCGTGGTTAGCTCGACCGCGATCCAAACCAGCGTGACATGCGACAAGACTGGAACAGCCAGCATCGAAACAAGGAAAAGGTTGTAGCGCCAATAATAGCGTCGCGCCCTTTCAGCTCCGTTGGATCCAACTGTCTTTCCGATGTATCCCCACGAAAAAACGGCGGCTGTGAGTCCGACAAAGGAAACCAGCAACAGGAGCAACCCACCCAAGGCATCGCATGCGATCCATCCTTTTATTGCCACAACATTGTGGCCGGCAGAGGTTTTCAGAGCTGCATGCAAAGAGGCGATGAAAACCACCACAGTCCCCAGGATGGTAGTCAAAGGTGCAAGGCTACGAACTTTTGTCGGAATCCAAGAAAGGGCTGCAGCAACAACAGGTACCAGAAGGATGTATATGAGTTCCATAAGTTGCTATTCCTCTATCAGGGCGGCCATCTCGCCTACCGCGGTGGTTCCGATGTGTTCGTGGACCTTCATAATAAGGATTCCCATTACCCTTGCGATGATGAGTAACTCAAAAGCGGCAGCCAGTTCGGCTATAAGCGGAAGATTCGGGGCAATCGAAATACCGGCGAAAAATGCCCCGTTCTCCATGGACAGAAGGGCGATTACCTGTGGAACCGCCTCACGCCTCACAGTCATCGCGTAGGCTCCCAGGAGTAGACCTGCCAGACCGATGGGCAGGTTAACCGAAGCAGCTCCTCCAGCCGGGGCCGCTTTAAGGAGGGGCACTGAAACGAAATAGGCGAAAACAACTAGGACGAGCGAAATTAATAGGGATGTGGGGATATTCAAAGCCTGGGAGATCTCTCGGCGAGAGCGAAGTTCATTTCCCAGCCTTCCTAACAAGAGCCAGGGAAGCAATGCGACCTTGACGGCAAGAGTTATTCCGCCGACTACAAAAAGTTCGTTCGAGCCGTTTTGGTACCCCAGGAGAAATGCAGATGCCGCGAGAAGCGCAGCCTGAATCACGAATGTCCTAAGACACGCGAGAACCTGCCGCGTGGCAATGAGACCAAAGGCCGTCAAAAGGAAGAGAGCCGCGGCAAGCGCATTTAACTCGGTCAATGGAAGAATTGTGGTGTTTGTGCCAGGCATGCCGGTCCCTCCTAAAATTGCAGCAGTCGCGTGATTACGGCAGCGACGGATGTTACAAAAGCGGCGCCGAGAAATTCCGGAATTCTGAAAAGTCTCAGTTTGGCAAGCGAGGATTCGATGGCGACCAAAACCAGGACAAATGCCAGGATTTTTGTCAAGATTAGCGGAACTGCCAGCAACAACTCTCCGACAGATTGTCCGTGAGCAAGACCCCAGGGACTGACCAGCACGTTGAGGAATATGCATAGAAGTACAAAGAACTTCATGCATCCCCCCCATTTCATCAAAGCGGCGCCTCGGCCAGAATACTCCAGTCCCTTGGACTCATCCACCATGGCTAGCTCGAAATGGCCGGAAGGGCTGTCTACAGGGATGCTTCCGGTTTCAGCGATGATCAGCATCAGGAACGACAGAACCACCAGCACATGCGCGGGTTCAAAGAAATTCGCCATAGGCGTGACCCAGTGTTTTTGAACGATGTATGGAATGGTGGAACCTGCAACGAATGAGACGGTGAAGAAAACAATCATGAACACCGGTTCGGCTAAAAATCCCACCATCCTAGTACCGGCTGGCCCCCATTGGACCGTACGGGTTTGCAGTATCAATGGCCGCAAGCGTCGCAAAAAAGCCACCGAGAGCTAGAATAAAGCCACCTCCCAGCATGTCTGCCATGAAAGCGAAGAAGAGCGGGTAGCTCGTGAGGACAGGTATGAGCAGCGTCACGAAGATCGGCGTGACAAATACTATGTACGGGGTGACGCGAAAAATCCAAGAAGAGTGCTCGGATACGACTTCGTCTTTGTGAAAGAGCTTCCATATATCAAAGTACGGCTGAAAAACGCTGGGGCCTCGCTTGGACTGGATTCGCTCTTTAAGGCGACCAAGCACTCCCTTTACGAGAGGGGCAAAAGCCATTACCACGAGCACCTGCATTAAATTAAACAGGATTTTCTGGGCCATGCGTTTACCTCCTGTCGCCATAGCCGCTTGTTAACAAGTCATGTCGAATCGCTTTCAAGCGAGTGATATTGGTTAGCTATCGAATAAGAGATAACCGGCAAATGGAGAATTGCACTGACCTGAGCACCATCATGGTGCTCAGGTCAGTGGCACCCAACATCCATTCACGAGGTGCTGGGTGCCACGGATCGAGGCTTTGTGAGATCCGTGCTGTATTTATCGCTTGATAACGAACCAATATCACTGCTCGAATACTCCCTATATAAGTCGAGAAAAACAAAAGACCCGCACCAGCAAAGCTGTGCGGGCTACGTTTAAACTAAAAACCCACCCAGCTTACACGGGGTGGGGTAAGATCTATCTCTTAAGAGACTCCTACCCCATAGCGGTAGGAGTCATAAGCTCATAGGAAAAATCCCGGAGCAGTTCAGGCAGACTCCATTGCCTTCAATAGTGTCGCGCATAATTACAAAACAAATGCACCCTTGTCAAGCATGCTGAGAGCAACCAAGCGATCTGTTTCCTAAGTGCAGTCCTGTGTCATTTTTTAGGGTTAAGATTGCTTCGCTGCGCTCGCAATGACAGGTCCCCGAATGTCCTTGCGAGCGCAGCGAAGCAATCTTAACTTTGATGCGGACTCATATTTATGCCATCGCGTACTACACCCCCTTGAGCCACCCGAGAGATGACTGCAAGGTTGCCGGCTCCACAAGTGCTGTACTACAAATCGAGCACAGCGGACAGCGTCTCAGTCAGTTCCATAAAATCCGTTTGCATCTCCTTCGCCGGATCTCTCGCTTCACCAGCCGAATAAGTATAGCCAAAGTGTTTGTTGATGGCGAACGCTCTGTCTTTGCAATAAGCTTCAAGGGAAGGTTTGGTCATGCTGCCAATCAGGTACGCCCCAATTGAACCACCCCATCTGAAATGGGGCCCGTCTCCTCCGCTGTCACCAACGATCACTACTTGATTCGGCCCTATCCCCGAAGAATTCATTACGGATTGGGTATTCTTGGGCTTGTCTTCAATTTCATTGACCCAATACATGTAACGAGGGGCTTCCGACTCTCCCAAAAAACGGATTAGAGGATTGGAGGCCACAAATGGAACATCAGGGATGAGATTCCGGGCAAGCATCCGCTGGAAATAGCCTTGCGGTCCGGTGGTATTAATCATGAAAAGAATGCCATGATCCCGGCACCATTGGATGAAATCAGGGACGCCGCGATACGTAGCGAAGTTAGCGTCGAGATAAGCATCCATCTGATCTACCGTAATGGGAGCAGGAATCAGGGCCGAGATTTGTTGGGTGGCCTGGGTCAGAGAAATCTTGTTGCCCGTATACTCGGTAAAGATTTTAGATAGCTTTGGTTCCAGATCCGGATAGGTAAATGAAATCGGATCGAATGGACCGGATGGCGCCAAACATTGGTTCCAATCCGATGAAACGAGAGCCTGGTACTTCATTTCTCTTATCCTTCCTTTCTCCTCAGATAAATTGCAACCGCTTCCCCGCCACCGCCGTGTCGCCAAGCCCAACGAAACTTATCGTGGGTAATGTACAGCGCGAAGAACATCTCGGTTATTTTCTCAGTTCGAAGATTCGGCAGGCCCAGCGGGGAATCACTCCAGCTTCTGCCCTAATTTCGCTCATAGTCCCTTCTGAATGTCCTCTTGTAAAGGTCTTCGCCATAGGCGGTCTGCAACGGCTCTCCTTCGATTAGCCGAAAAGTTCGTGTCCCGTCGGTTCGCCTTTCTGCTCGTAAGAAAAGGGCGTTGTTCACTTTCTTGTCAAAAAAATCGCGGGCGAATTCATACAAATGCGTGACAAAGAAAACCTTGATGTTTTTCTCCAATAATGCGCTGACTATCTGCCTTGCGATCTCCGAGCCTTCTCTTGTATTGGTTGCTGCAAACGATTCATTGAAAAGCACCAGGGAATTTGACGTTATCATGTCTGCAATATCACTCATCCTGCTCAGTTCTTCGTCAAATTTCCCGCTTTTCATGGTAGGATCTTCTTCCCTCTTGTAGTGCGTGAAAAGGCCACTGCAAATATTGGCACAGAAAGATTCAGCCGGCACAAACATGCCGCATTGCATCATCAATTGGGACAAACCTATGCTTCGCAAAAAAGTCGATTTGCCGCCCTGGTTGGCCCCTGTAATGATCACGAGGTCTTTGTTCTCTGCGTTCACATCGTTACCAACGATATCTCGCTTCATGGTAAGGGCCAAACAGACATCGTATAAGCCCTTAAAGGAATGTCTGCGTTCGCCGGCAGCCACCGGTACGGGAAAAGATATTGGCTCCCCCATTTGGGCAAGCTGTTCAGATAGATTTAAACAGCCGATGTAAAAGGCCAATTCGACTCGTAACATTTCAAAAAAACTATCAATATGATCGGCAGATTGAGCAAGTGCGTTGGCAACCAGTCTGATCCCCCTGTTTCTTAATTCCGCCACTGCGTTGGCACCGGCTTCATCCCGATCGGCGACATAATAGGTGTAAACGGGAGCGCTTTCGCCAAAGATCCGCTCCAACCAACTTTGTCTTTTATCCAGTGGCTTGCGAAGCACGTAATTGGTGCCTTCGTTGCCTTTTCCTAATTCGGCACTGATCAAAACCCCCTGGCGAAATTTCAATTCCTTTAAATAATTTTCGACAATGGCGAAATATTCATCATCAAGTTCTCTTTTGATCATCGCGAAAAACGTGGTAAAGCCTTCTGACTCAAATTTTTCTGCATGCTCGTCGGCAATATTCTTTAGCTTTTTGAGCAAGCCCACAAACATTTGCAGCATTTCTATCGCGCTATGCAGGAGACTCGAGGGAAGTTTGCTGAAAAAGCCCATCCAACTTCTTCTCTTGTTTTCAATTGATTCAATCGGGAGTTGATAGATGTCCCTGACAATAGCCGAATTTTTCAGGCAATCCTTGAGTATGTTTTGGCGATAAATCAATGTATCCGGATCGGCTGAACCGCACAATACAGCGCTCTTTGCCACTTCAAACAAGAATTTGTCACCAAGTGCCACGGCATGGAACATCGTGTTCAATTCCAGGTCCTGTGTTAGCGTTTGTTCATTCGACGGCAATTCCTGCTTCAGGTCGAAATCTCGATCTTTATACATAAGGAAAGCCTTCATGATTTTATGCGTTCCTTTAAACAACCATAAGTGATGCGATGCTTCTCGGCGATGGATAGCGCGTATGAAAGCCCGTCAGCAGGCCTTCTCACAATTTTATATGTTCGCAATGCAGGATTTTCCGGGACAACCGTGCTGACCATGCTGACGGTTTGTTCGCCCAAAGAAGCCAATTCGTCGATGAATGTCACCCAAACGCACAAGGAGCCTAATTCCATTATTCTTTCCATTACCTTCTTGCTCAAGAAAACTGCGTCTTGTAATGTTGCGGAAGTGAATATTTCATTTAGTATCAGAACGCTGTTCGGCGTGGCCCGGTTTAGAATATCGTGAACCCTGACCAGGTCTTCTTGCAGTTTGCCGCGGAGATTCCTGATATCTTCGCGCCTCTCAAAATGCGTAAAGATCCTGTCAAACAGAAAGAGTCGTGCTTTCTTGCCCGGCACTGGACAGCCCAAGACGGCTAGATAATGTAGCTGCCCGAAAGTGCGGCCAAAGGTTGTCTTACCTCCCTGGTTCGGACCGGATACCACAAATATGCGTTCCTTACCTTTCAGGTAAAAATCATTACAGACGACGGACGAATTCTCGGTAAGGAGCTTATGCGCCAGGGCTAAATCAAATCCTTCATGATCATAAACTTCCTTGTCCGTACCGGAAAGCTGCGGGTAACAGAATTTCAACCCGGTCAACCTGAGCTTTTCGATATACTTTAAGTAGGCAACATAAAATTGTATTTCCCGGTCAAAGACGGCTATAGTTTGGTCCAGATAACCGCGGTTATGTTCGCAATAATTATCGAGATTTAGAAACACTTCGGGATATAATTTGGCTACGAAGTCTAATATTGCCGCTTCAACATGATTCATGCCCGACCACATTGGGGGCTTGGTCTTGTAATTTTTTACGTCACCCTGTTTAAATTTTTCGAATGTTTTTTCCACCTCGACGCTGTAATCAATCTCAGATTCATACTTGCGCACCTTGACAGAGTTATCCTTAACGAGCATGCAATATTTTACCGTTGATAATTCGGCTTTAAGCTTTTTCGTTTCCGCCAGTAGTGACCCAAAGCCACCGGAGTTGACATAGTTCGTCGCGTATTCGCGGAACATCAAAAGGCCTCGTGATTTCAAATTGGCAAGGTTCAGATCGCGTACCAGGCTAGTAACGGCCTCGCAATAAATTTCTACTGCCTCCAAAAACCATCCTTCTTTATGGTACTTGTAGTGAAGCTTATCTTCCAGGGAAAGGTATCGATGCATTGTAGTCATTTTGAGCGCAAATGATTCTATATTTTCCAGCAGAATTTCGTTTTCAAGGTCCTGTGCTATTTCTTGGCGGTACTTGATGGCATCGATACCATTTAACGAAGTGTAAAAAAGCGGTTTTAAATTGTATGTCTCCTTACCGGCCGTAATTGCATCCACAATCTGATCGAGATTCAAATCAACAAAGAAGGCAGGCGCCTCAAGGATTTCCTCTTTTGCGCCGTCTTCAGGTCTTTCAAATAGTATGCTGTGGAAAGTCATAGCAAACACCCAGGGACACTTGCCATCCCGTTTGCCTTCGGCATTGAATTGTAGCTTGCTCCAATGAAACCAAAAAACCCACCTTGCGGTGGGAGAGTCTTTATTGCACGACCCGCCGCAATGTTCTCGCGGCAGGAGTCATCAGCCTGTCAGGCGGTTTGGGGGAACTCCATCCCCTCACGTTTCTTTCTTTCCCTACTTCTCTACTTTTTACAAAGTCAAGGGCCTCACGGAAATCGCCGCGGCTATATCATAAGTCAGACTGTCGGGTTTTTCGAAACTGGTTTACAAGATTCTACCGGCGCCCAGTCGCCACTACCTCCGCAACTTCTCTGAGCTTCCCTATCAGCAAGGCCGTCCTAGGATCGAGGTAATCCGCCAAGCCGGGCGGAACCTCCCCGTATCTGCGAAGACGAGAGCCTTCAAGCTCCGAAAGCGAGACCCAAAGTACCGAGCACGAACTCAAGATCATTTTCTCTGCAATGTGAACCGAACCGTCCAGGTTCAACGTGTCCCGCATTTCTCTAAGGATAGTTTGCATGTCCTCCACGAGTTCTGAAATTGTTCGTCCTTGTTCGGACGAAAGGCTGTTCCGAACCTCGTACAGGGTAGACCTGACCTTCTTGCCCGTTGCCCATTCATCGAACTGGCAGAGAGCCTTGTCCAAGAGGTACAGTGTTGTCGAGATTCCGCGAATATGGTTTTCACTCATGGGTAAGATCTTCTCTTTCCCGGCGAATTTTCCACGCTACGGCCTTATTTAGGCAGCGGCGACTCGAAAACAGCCGCCTTGCCTAGTTCCGCCTCAATCTCTAGGAGCCGGTTGTATTTTGCGATTCGCTCACTGCGACTCGTTGACCCGCTCTTAAGTTGTCCGCCACCCATTGCAACGGCAAAGTCAGCCAAAAAGGTATCTTCGGTTTCGCCGGAACGATGGGAAATCACATATCCCCAGCCGGCCTTGTGACACAGTTGAATTGCTTCAATCGTTTCGGTAACTGTACCAATTTGATTCAGCTTGATCAGCGCTGCATTGGTGGTCTTTTCCTTAATGCCGCGGGCAATGAACCGTGTATTGGTCACATAGATGTCGTCGCCCACGATCTGAACCTGCTCGCCGAGCACGGCCGTATGCTCGCGAAATCCTTCCCAATCATTCTCTGCAAGACCGTCTTCAATTGAAACTATTGGATACTTTTCAACCCAGGATTTGTAGAGATCCGTCATTTCCGAGCTGCTCTTTTTGCCCTGACCTGATTTGCTCAGGTTATATAGGCCGTCCTCAAAGAAAGAACTGGCTGCCGGATCAAGCGCCAGGGCTATGTCCTTGCCCGGTTTAAAGCCTGCTGCCTCTATAGCCTCGAGAATTACCTGGCACGCCTCATCGTTGCTTTTGAGATTGGGTGCGAACCCGCCCTCGTCGCCGACGCTCGTTGTATATCCTTTGCCCTTGAGAATTTTCTTCAGGGCGTGGAAACTCTCGGCACTGTAACGCAGGGCTTCAGCGAATGTTGGAGCGCCAATCGGCGTTACCATGAACTCCTGAAAATCCACGCTATTGTCCGCATGCTTTCCGCCATTCAGTATATTATTCTGGGGTACGGGGATTTTCACAGTCCCGGGACCTCCCAGGTAAGCATACAAAGGGAGGCCGGAGACCACGGCCGCCGCACGAGCCGCCGCCATAGAAACACCCAGAATGGCATTGGCCCCGAGCTTGCTTTTAGTGGGCGTCCCGTCCAGTTCGATCATTACTCGGTCAAGCTCTGCTTGCCGTGTCGACGGAAGGCCGACTACCGCCGGAGCGATTATCCGGTTCACATTATCTACGGCCTTGAGAACACCTTTGCCACCGTACCGCTTCTGATCTTTGTCGCGCAATTCAAGTGCCTCGTTCTCCCCCGTGGAAGCCCCTGAAGGGACAGAAGCCGAAGCCGTTACTCCGTTGCTCAACTCCACAAAAACACGGATCGTCGGGTTTCCACGAGAGTCGAGAACCTCCAGTGCCCTAACAGAAACGATCTTGTCATCCATAACCGTGTCCTTTCTTCAATTGTTGACATTAAGTACCAATTCACTTACGCGGAGAAGCTTCTGTCACTTGTCATTGCGAGGAGTCCAGCGACGAAGCAATCTAAACGGCGTCTAACGGAAGAGATTGCTTCGCTTTGCTCGCAATGACAATCTTTCACCGCTCGTAAGTGAAAATGCGTGCGACATTAAGCGGTATTTGTTTCTCCCATGATCGACAGCAAAAGTCTCCACCCGCTGCACCAACCAACCGCGCTTATCAAAGCGGCTGAATCTTCCTCGGTTTGGCTGCCCTGGAACTCGAACTGGAACGACCGTGCATATTTTACGAGGTGGTCAAATATGTATGGCACCGAGGACCGGTGGACAGACATTTCACCAGCCAATCTCGAGGATTCGTCTTCAATCAGGTGCTGCCTGCATCTCAGAGTTGAGGCCGTGCCGGCGCATCTTCCGCAAATGGTGTCGCGCCAATAGGGTTCGGTTCTTTTGGCCAACCGGAGCAGTTCGCCCAGATCTCGCCCTTGTCGAACGATTTTCTCTTTTACGATTCCTTTGCTGTGAGGGCCGTATCCCTCCTCACACATTAAGCATGGGCCCTTATCCCCGAGCCGTCTTCTCAATCGCCCATGTTGTGCCGGTCCGTTCAACTGGAAAGCATTCAAAGCGGCTCTCATAAGATCCTCATATAGAAGAGCGGGGCCGTGCATGTACCCGCTACGAAAGGACGCTTCCACGATCATCCAACCCCACGCATGGCGCTCGCAGAAACCCCAGGCTTTGCGCATACGCTGCCGCGTCGAGGGGTTCATGATGCTTCCCTGAATAAACCACCAGAGAAAGTGAATTTCCCCGGGCGAGAGCCGGAAAGCATCCGGAGGCGACAACTGCAACGCAGTACCTGTGGTACGAATGTGGGTGTGCTGCATTATTTTCTTGCGGCTGAGCACAATCGGTTCCTTTGCAATAGTCTCGGAAGTATTGTCGGCATACGTGATGCATGTTGGCGCCCAATTTAATTTGGTGGGACAGGCTTCCAGCCTGTCGCTGATGGACGGGCAGGATGCCCGTCCCCACTGCATGGTGCTCGTTGCCCACAGATCATTTTCTCTTTCCGTGATTACTTTCGAGAATCTCTTTACATCCCTACCGATTATTCGGTCGACGTTCCGAACCACAAAATAGGATCATTTGTCCGTTTATTTCTGACTTTCTTCACAGATCCCGGTCAAGGCATGTGCAGCGGATTCCAACCGCGCCACTTCATCGAGGATTGCTTCGGCATGTTCCTTCCTCTTGGTATACGCGGCCTGAATAGCTCCGTGCGTGGCTGCAATGGTTTCTTCAAAACGTTGATCCAGTGATAAGGCGAAGCCGCGAAACGCGTTGTTAAGGTTTTGCAAGGTCGCCCATCGAAGGTTTTCCACGTTCTGCCGAACCAGCGCGTCAATCTGTCTGCCCAGGCGCTTCTTGAGTCTGCTGATACGAAGAGACGCCGGCAGGAGTCTATCAAGGGCCTCTTCCGGAATCACAATTGGCAGAGTGGGTACCCGCTTCCTGAGCACCCAGTGAGGCCGCCGCTTCACCTCAAACGCTTCGGAGCTTTCCGGAGCATGATATGGGATGTTAAACAGCTCTGCCGCGGCTTTACGAATCGCTTGGATCAACTCGTCTGCTCGCTGCTGGTGCGGACGCAATGTTTCCGTCACATGCCGGCCAAATCCTTGAGTCACATCCTCGGCCGAACCTTGGAAGAATGAGGTTACCTCCTCTGCCAGAGCATCCATAACAGTCGCTTCCTTCACTTCCCCGTCTTTCATGGCTGAGAAAGATGCCTCCACTACGCTCTCAAGGTGATCTACGGACGTTTGCCGGAGCGCTTCGGCCTGCTGCTCCAGTGATTCCAGCGTACGTTTTCTGTCACCGGTCAACAAATCTTGCGCGGCGACTCGCTGGCCTTCCGCATTTTTCAGCTCTCTTTCGAAGACTTGTAAGCGGCTTTCCAGGTCATCCAGGGGCATTTGCAGGGTACGGATCGCCAGCCGGAGTCTCATCACAACTTCTTCAAGAGCGTCGGTAACTTTTCGTCCCACGGCTTCACGCAAAGCGTTCGCCTTTTCGGAAACGAGAAAACATATCAGATGGTCTTCGACCTCATTTAAGCCGCTCTGGGTCCATAAGTCGGCATCTCCGAAAAGCTTGGCGTCGAGACCGCGGCGTGAAGATACACAGAAAATCGGATGATCGTTTGTCACCTGAAGTTTTTCGGTGAGCACTTTCTTGAAAAAAGCTAAAGCGGTTTCTCTTTCATGCCCATTGAGGTAATCCACCTTGTTAAAGATGAAAAAGAGACGGGAAACTCTGGATCGGACCGCTTTCAGAAACTCGGCTTCCACTTCTGTGAGGGGCGGGTCCGCCGAGACGACAAATAGTGCCGCGTCGCACTGGGGAAGAAAACTGAGAGTAGCTTCCGTATTGTGCGTAAAAGTGGACCCAATCCCAGGGGTATCAATCAAAACGACGCCATGTTGGAGAATGGCAGCGGGGTGAAAGATCTCCACCTGAAGAACTCCAAGTCGGTTTTTCGGGTTGCCCTCTTCGGTGACAAAGCTTTGTAAGATTTCGGCAAGCTGTTCGGAGGTTTTTCCGGCAAATTCCTTCACGGGTCTTTCGTCCAGGTAGCAGACCCGGATTTTTCGCTCGGGACCATATTCCACAAAAGTTGGGATGGCCGTTAACGGCACAACGGAAGTCGGCAAAAGCGCCTCGCCAAGAAAGGCGTTTAGAAGTGTGCTCTTGCCACGCTTGAATTGTCCCAATACTGCCAGGTGGAAGCGCCCTTCTTCCAGACACGTGCGGAGGGCGAGTAATCTCTCCCGGTCGCCGTAGAACTGACTTCCGAGAGATTCCACAATTCTTAACGCTTCGCCGAGGAGTAGCTGGAAATCGATTATAGCTCGGGAATCTTGCTCGTCCGGGCAAGTTAGCGTTTCTAAAGCGGAATTCTCGCCTATCTCGGATCTCACGATAAGCCCTCCTGTTTGTACCTTTCAATCAGCGGAGTTCCACGGATAGACGGTTGAAAATAAAAAACCCACCTTTTGGTGGGTATCCGCAGGACCGGTCTCCCACCGCGAAGTCTCCGACGGCAGGAGTCATCAGCCCGTGACGAGCATTTGGGGGACTCCATCCCCTTTTAGCCATTTCCTATTTTGTATAGCCACGGTTGTGAAAAGTCAAGGCGCAAACTTTGGGCGAATGCAAGCATTCACGTACGTGGGGCAGGCTTTCCAACCTGCCTCACACGATTGCTTACCGGCGAATAATCGGTTCAGATCAGCGGCCTCCTCATCAGAAGCTCAAGCGCTCGCCGGGCTGTAGCGGCGAGTCCCGGCTCCTCGGCCTCGAGAGCCAGCAATTGGCGGAGGTGATCCGCAGTCCGCAGGATCAGCATTGCCAGATCTCCCTCATCGGCCCCGATGTTGGCCGTAAGTTGAGCCCAATCCACGTCTTCAGCCCACAGAAATACGGAAGCGGCCGGCCAAAACATTATGGTTGGTGTGTCGAAGCCCTTGGCAGCCATGAACTGGGCCAGAGGCTGCAATTTTTGCATTGTGTGGCGAAATCTCTTCCAGAGCGGCCGGGTTTGGTCCCATAGTTCCCTGCTTATGAGAATCTCTTTGTCCTTATCCAACACGAACGGCGCAATTAGTGCGGCAAGTTCCTGGGGACCCAGCCCGGCAAATTCACCCTGCCTTATCAGTTCCGCTATCAAAAGAGGATGATCCAACCTCAATTGCGCAGCCCATCTGCCGTCATAGGTTGGAACCCCGGCTTCGTCTAAGTAATTCAGTTTCTGCGAGCAAACTTGCATGCCTTTGAAATTCCCTGAGCAATCTGGAATGAACTTTGGCTGCTTGACGTGGATTCTCCCGGAAAGCGGCAAAAGACAGGCCGAGCAGTTTTCTGACACCGGCCGGGTCGTGTGAGAGCAAAAGGTTGAGCGTCATTGAGAAATTGACTGCAATTCTGGATTGTAAGGGCTCCGGGTCGGAAAATATCAATTCCTTTACGAGGCCGATGTTCAAAAATTTGCCTGGTACCACAAGAGTGTAGCCCGCATTGTCCATGCCTCGCCTTCCGGCGCGACCTGTCATCTGGTGGAGGTCGGTCGCGGTCATATCCACGAACGTTCTGCCGTTGAAACGGTCGCTCTGCACTAGGACAACGGTTCGGGCAGGAAAATTGACACCCGCCGCCACTGTAGATGTGGAAAAGATTGCCTCCAAGTGCCCGGAGACCATCATTTTTTCGATCAGAAGACGCCAGCCTGGGAGTTGACCGGCATGATGTGAACCGGCCCGACAGTGTAGCAGACGGCTGAGCTGCCTATGTCGTGCCAATTCCGGATAGCCGGCGAGTTGGTCTTTGACCGCCTGGGCGAACCCCCCGTCCTCCGGCTTCAATGGCGCCGGAAGAAGGGCCTGGAGTGCGCTGTCGCAGTCCGATCTGGATTTCAGGAAAATAATTGCCGGAAGAAGGTTAAATTCCCTCAGAGTCCCGACAATCCCGTTTATCTCTGGAGGTCTTGCTGCCTGGACTCTCTTTCTCCCCTTTTCGGCCTTTGCATACGCTGCAACTTTCGGAAAGATTCTGGTGCCTCGCAAAAACGGGGTGAGTTCTCCGCCTGGGGTCCTGAAAAGCACGTGAAGAGGAACCGGCCGGATCTTCGAATAGACCACCGAGCAGGTTTTATTTCTAATATGAGTCAGCCACCGGGCAATGGTGCCTGCGTTGGAAACAGTGGCTGAGAGCATTAGGAGCCTTACTCTGGCCGGCAGATAGATAAGGACTTCTTCCCAAACCACTCCTCTATCAATGTCGCCCAGGTAATGGGCTTCATCCAGGATTACCAGGTCAACGTCGATGTCGGTGCCCGTCTGCATGGCATCATAGAGTTGATTGCGAAGGATCTCCGTTGTGCCGACAATCACGGGTGCGTCAGCATTCTCCTTGCGATCGCCGGTGAGAATTCCGACGCGGTCGCGGCCGAAGGTTTCCCCGAATTCCTCGTATTTGGCGTTGGACAGGGCTTTCAGAGGAGTCGCATACCATGTCCGGCAATTCCGCGAGAGAAACTCTTTCGTAGTTTCCAGCGCGATCCAGGTTTTCCCCGAACCGGTCGGCGCGCTCACCAGAACATCGCTCTTACTAACCTTTCGGATGGCTTCGTTCTGGAAAGGATCCGGGATAAAAGGAGAAGGTTCGGGCTTTCCTATGTCCTCCAGGAGACGCTCGGCTTCCTCATGAACGCGGTGAATCAGGGGTTCTTGAGGGGCGCTCTTGACTCCTCCTCGATGTCCCTCGAAAAAGATTGCTTTCTTGCGAAATGACTTTTTGTGTTTATGTTGAAACGATCTCATTGCTGAACCGAAGGCTACCCCAAGCCTAGCCGGAAGACAAGTCGGCCCGACGCGGCATCAAAAAATTCAGGCCGGGGAAGACAAGCCGAACTTGATCTTGACCCCGGTCAAAGGCTAAGGTACGTTGAGAATGTACTTTTTGTATTTGCTTATATGAGATTTTCATCCTCTTCTCGCGCCGTGCTTTGAACGCTCCAGAGTATTGGGATATTGTCCGGAGGAAGCGGTAAGGACAAGATACATGTTTTTAAAAACGCTTTCGAAATTGTCCTGTCAGCACTTGAAACTGGACGTTGTGAGGCAAGACTCATCTTCGATTCCTCTATAACTTTTGTCCACAAAGTGGGACCAAAGTTTTGCCGGGAGGTCACACAAATGCGCCGGCAAACACGTAATTCGCCCGCAAATGGGGGTTACCGTTGCCTCGGCCGGCCATTCGGAACGCGTTGGGGCTGCGCGATTCACCGTACAGGATATTTTTCGGAATCGAGAAATTTCCTGCGGTATAGTAATGCGCGTTCGAAGACGCGTTGCCTGTAGGCAAGGGCGTAGTAATGCTTAAAGAGAAAATTCTCGTGGTCGATGACGAGGAAGACATACTGGAACTGGTCCGATACAATCTTGCCAAAGAAGGATACCAGGTGAAGTGTGTCACCTCAGGCGAACAGGCTCTGCAAGAAGCCAAGGACGGCTTTCCCGATGTGATTTTACTTGACCTGATGCTCCCGGGTCTGGACGGATTGGATGTGTGCCGGCGGTTGAAGAGTGACCCCGTAACGAACAGCATCCCGATAATTATGCTAACGGCCAAAGATGAAGACGCAGACATTGTGACAGGCCTTGAATTGGGTGCAGAGGACTATGTTACCAAACCGTTCAGCCCCCACGTACTACTGGCTCGCCTAAAGGCTTGTCTCCGGCGCAGACGTCAAGAAAGGTCGGATGAAACGGGCGCTCTCAGGGTAGGAGACTTGTCAATTAATCCCACGCGGCATGAAGTTTTGGTAAAGGGCAAACCAGCCTTGCTCACTCCGACGGAATTCAGAATTCTCCAATTTCTGGCCACCCGTTCCGGTTGGGTATTCAGTCGCGATCAGATAATCAGAGCGGTAAGAGGAGAGGATTATCCCGTCACAGACCGCTCTGTCGACGTCCAGATAGCCGGACTGAGGAAAAAGCTTGGCAGCGCCGGCAACACCATCAGAAACCATCAGAGGAGTGGGCTACAGATTGAAGGAGTAACCCATGCGAAAACGGCGAAAGTTGCTGTGGCAACTTTATCCTTCCTACCTGATCATCATCGTGGTCTCTTTGGCGGCGATGGCCTGGTACATGTCCAGGACCTTGAGAGTAGAAGGCAGAGAAAGAGTTTTCGAGAATCTTAAAGTTCAGGCGGACATTGTTGAGCAATTAGTTTCAGGCCGCATCTCTCCGGAACATTCACCCGAGATCGACGCACTCTTAAAGAATCTGGCCGGGAAGGTATCTACCAGAATTACTGTTGCCATGCCGTCAGGTCTTGTGCTAGGTGACTCGCAGAAAAGTCCGGCAAGCATGGACAACTATTCGGATGACCCCGAAGTGAAAGAAGCCCGTGGGGGCAAGATTGGCATGGCCACGAGATATGACCCAGCTTTGAACGAGGACATGGTCTACGTGGCTATACCCCGAATCGTCAACGGCCGGCCGGCCGGAATAGTCAGGGCAGGGATGCCTGCCACCGCGATGAGTTCCGCGCTGGCCACCATTTATGGGGATACATTAGTAGGATGCCTGGTCATTGTCTTGTTCGCTGCCATGATAAGCCTCTACGCCTCCCAGAAGATAAGCAGGCCCATCACTCAACTGAAGCTGGGGGCCATCCGATTCGCGGGAGGAGATCTTCACTACAGGCTTGACGCGCCTAATTCCGAAGAGTTCGCCGCACTTGCCGACGCAATGAACGCAATGGCCTCTCAATTACATGCACGCATAACCACCATAACTCAGCAACGAAACGAACTGGAAGCTGTCCTTTCGGGGATGGTGGAGGCCGTGCTTGTTATCGACAAGTACGAAAATATCCGAAGCGTAAATCGGGCAGCGGAGAAGCTTTTTCAAATCAACCGCGTCAGAGTTGAAGGCAGAAAGGTTCAGGAGGCAATAAGAAATACAGATCTTCGCCGTTTTGTCACTGAAACTCTCTCGCGTGAAGAGCCTCTTGAAGCCGATATAGTCATTCTAGGGGATCCGGAAAAGTTCCTCCAGGCCCACAGCGCGATTCTGAGAGATGTCGACGGCAAGACGATCAGCGCCTTGGTCGTGTTAAACGATGTGACGCGTTTGAAGCGCTTGGAAAACATTCGCCGGGACTTTGTGGCAAACGTTTCTCATGAATTAAAGACCCCCATCACCTCGATCAAAGGCTTTCTGGAAACCCTACGCGAGGGCGCCTTGAGAGATCCTGAGCATGCGGAACGCTTTTTGGACATTATTATTAAACACACTGACAGGCTGAGCGCAATAGTGAATGACTTGTTGAGCCTTTCCAGAATAGAACGTGACTCGGAAAAGGGAGAAATTGCTGTCCAGAATGGTTCGATAACGGAAGTGCTCGACGCAGTGGGTAAAGCTTGCAATGCGAAGGCTCAATCAAAGAATATAAAGTTGGAGTGCGAAGCGGGCGAGGAAATTGTGGCCCCGATAAATCCCACTCTCCTCGAGCAGGCTATCGTCAATTTAGTGGATAACGCTGTCAAATATAGCGAATCCGGCCAGACGGTTAGTGTCAGAGCGGAAAAGATATCCGAAGAAGTAGTCATAAAAGTTATTGATGAAGGAAGTGGAATCCCGAGGGAACATCTCGACCGAATATTTGAGCGCTTTTATCGGGTGGACAAAGCGAGGAGCCGCAAGGTTGGCGGGACGGGCCTCGGACTGGCAATTGTAAAGCACATTGTCAGCGCACATGGCGGCCGCGTCACCGTACAAAGTTTTCCTGGCAAGGGGAGCACTTTTTCTATTTATTTGCCCGCCAAAACCTAGGTCCTAGAAAATTGCACGATATCGGAGAGAGGTAAGCCATGAGAGTGAGACTTGAGAGAGATATTGATAAGCTGAAAACGCGCGTTTTATCCTTGAGTACTCTGGTGGAAGAACGCTTTCGTCTGGCAGTGAAATCTATTGAATGCCGTGAAGCCGCACTGGCTCGAAAGGTTGTTGAGGGCGACATCGAAATAGATCATCTCGAAGTGGATCTTGAGGAGGAATGCCTAAAGGTCCTCGCTCTCCATCAACCTGTCGCCGATCACCTTCGCTTTATTGTCGCGATTTTGAAGATGAACAACGACCTTGAGCGCATTGGCGACCTGGCAGTCAATATTGCGGAACGAGCGGAACGGATTGCCGCGGCCGGCGATATACACATTCCGTTCGATTATTTCACCATGTGCCAGAAGACAGGGGAAATGCTGAAGAAGAGCCTGGATGCACTTGTAAATAGGGACCTGCACCTGGCTTATGAGGTGTGCGCTCAGGACGATGATGTGGATTTTATGAAGAACGTCATGCAGGACCAGTTCGCCCAAGAAATACGGGAAGACCAAGAACACGTTAAATCAATGATCGACTTATTCTTGGTATCGCGCCACTTGGAGCGCATTGCGGACCATGCCACCAACATAGCTGAAGATGTGATCTACATGATCAGCGGCGAAATTCACCGTCACCGCGGTGCTGATTACGTCTGAGCAACAGATGGTGTGCGCGGTCTTTCCACTGTACCAAAGGTTCACTGCGTGCTTTAAGGCAAAGATGATATGACGGCCAAAGTCTACGAAAAGCGCCTCTGCGAACTCTACCGGACCTACAACCGCCGGGAGTTTGTCCATCCGGACCCTTTGGAATTCCTTTACGATTACGAGGGCCTTGAAGATCGAGAAATAGTTGGGCTGGTGGCTTCGTCACTCGCCTACGGCGGAGTCCGTCAGATCCTGAAAGGGGTGAAAGTCGTTCTGGATCGTATGGAGTCCCCGTATGAGTTCCTCAAACATAATTCCCGCGAATCGCTGATAAAGATTTTCAGGAGCTTCAAATACAGGTTTACTACGGGTGAAGAGCTTGCGTGTATGCTTTACGGCATTAAGCGAGTAGTGGAAGAGCATGGTTCTTTGCAGGCATGCTTTGCAAAGTCACTGCGTAACGGTCATGAAACAATCATCCCGGCTTTATCAATTTTTGTTAAGGAGCTGTCTGCCGGGTTCGAATGCAAGCCGCGCAGTCTTCTCCCTTCTCCCGAGGCCGGAAGTGCATGCAAGAGACTGAACCTGTATTTGAGATGGATGGTTAGACGCGATGATGTGGACCCCGGCGGATGGGACGATGTACCCACTTCAAAGTTACTGGTGCCTTTGGACACGCACATGCACAGGATCAGCCTTCAACTGGGACTCACCAATCGAAGGCAGGCAAACCTGCGAGCCGCGTGCGAAATCACTGCCGCGTTCAGAAACTATCGAACCCGACGATCCTGTGCGTTATGATTTTGCTCTCACTCGATTAGGTATCCGCGACGATTTGGATCCCGCCGAATTTCTCAGCTCTTGCAAGACAGCACTTGCATGCTCTAGGCAGAAAGACGCTTGAGGAGCCCTATAATGCAATTGCCAAAAAAGAACGCACTTATGCACTTGACAAAAGTTACGCGGAACAATGGGGTGAAATCATAAGATAGATGCAGGCAGCCTATTAGGGCTCATGCGGGACTCAATGAGACCGCCACCCCGGCGAAGGCCGGGGTCCAGAAGACCTGGATTCCGGCCTTCGCCGGAATGACGGACATGGACCTTTTCCAAGTGAATAGTTCCCAAAAAGAATGTTCCGTTTTTGCTATCCGGTGCATAGAATTTGCAAAGAGCGATCTGACTGGCCGCGAGACGCGGGATTGCCGTCACGTAAGCGTACCTTGCCGACACATTCCGGGTAGGGGCACGGCATGCCTTGCCCTACTTTACGGGAGCACCGAACCGCACGCTTTGCCCCATTTTGATCCCATACTTCTTGCAAAACCCGGCTTTAATCTCCAGGCAGTATCGGCAAGGGAACATGGACGGATAAATCAGCCCGGAATTTGGCTCAATGCTGTCATAAATGATCTTGATCTCACCGTTCCCATCTATCCAGACCGCATCAATCGGGAACTTCATTCCCTGCATGTGGATCGCGTATTTCCCTACTGTCCTGAAATCAAGCAACATCCCAATCGCTTCAGTTATCTGCTCCCATCCGAGAAGACCTCGGATTCTCGAAGCGTAAGTGTCGGCCACCACAGCCTGAATCGTTTGATTGCCTAATGTTATTGGAATCGTTTGCAGTTCCGAATTCGAGATCATTCCGCCTTCGGCCCGATCAACGATTTGAGACAGATGCGAAACTGTCGGGAACGCCACCAGGGCCGTTAAAATATAGACTGTCTTTCTCAAAGAGCGCAATGAAACCGGCATGATTTTATTACTCCAGTAACCTTTACCCCGGAACTGGAAAGAATTAATCTGCCACATCCGAACCATTTTTTGAAGGGCCGTGTCCACAAACTCGGGCACCAAAAAACCGGCCTCAATTTCACGGTTGACACCGCGTAAGTAGGCCGAGTATGATCGGGGCCGGTTACAGCATAATACAGATATCTATTTAACATTATTGGAAAGATCGTGCTCGATTCATTCCTCGAATGGTTACACAGCCCGCGCAATCACGATTGGGACCTGAGCCATCACGAGATCCTGCCTGAAAAGCCATCCGAGTTCGCTCCTATTCCGGCCGAGTTGGATCCTCGCGTTGTAGATCTGATAACTTCGTCCGGGATTAAATCTTTGTATTCCCATCAAGCAGCCGCCGCTGAATATTGCCTACGAGGCAAGGACACGGTCCTATCAACAAGCACCGCCAGCGGAAAGACGGTTGCATATCAAATCCCGGTGTTGCACCGTCTCATCAGGGATCCGCATGCGTGTGCCTTATTCCTTTTCCCGCTGAAGGCTCTGGAACGAGACCAGAGAGACGCATTCCTTACCCTGGGGGCCGATGCGGGCTTGAGTGCCGCGGTGTACGACGGCGACACATCCGAATCCGAACGCCGCAAGATCAGGAGCAATCCTCCACGAGTCCTCATAACCAATCCTGATATGCTCCATCTTGGACTTCTAGCATTTCACGACACCTGGAAAGCCTTCTTTTCCCGCCTGTCCTTTATTGTCCTGGATGAAGTTCATACGTACAAAGGGATTTTCGGCAGCCATATTTCACAGGTGTTGCTGAGAACACTGCGTGTGTGTTTCATCCACGGAGGGAATCCCCAATTCATTGCCTGCTCCGGGACGGTGGCAAATCCGGGCACGTTCGTTTCCAGACTGATCGGTCGGGACCCCGTTGTTATAGACCGGTCCGGGGCGCCTACGTGGAAGCGGCATTTCATCTTTCTTAATCCGGTCTTGAGCCCCAATACGATAGCCGCCCGACTCTTTGTCAAGGCCCTGGAATCGGGCCTTAAAACCATCGTGTTTACCCGTGCCCGTAAAATAACGGAACTGATCACTACCTGGGTCTTGCACGAAGCCCCTCATTTAAGGAACCGCATCAGCTCTTATCGAGCCGGCTTTCTCCCTGAAGAACGCCGTTATATCGAAGCGAAGTTGTTTTCCGGAGAAATGGATGGGGTGATTTCTACCTCCGCTCTGGAGATGGGGATCGATGTCGGTGGATTGGATCTCTGTCTGCTCGTGGGCTATCCGGGAACTATTATCAATACTTGGCAGAGAGGCGGCAGAGTGGGCCGGGCCGGGCGGCCCAGCGCTATCGTCATGCTTGCAGGCAACGATGCACTGGATCAGTATTTCTTGAGGAATCCCAGGGACTTTTTCGAGCGTTCTTGCGAGGAAGCTATCTTGGATCCATTTAACTGTGAGGTGCTTAAACGACACCTCCCCTGCGCTGCGGCTGAAACGCCAATCTTCCCCGAGGAGGAATGGAGCCGTCGGCCACAAATCCGAGCCGCCCTGGAAGAGCTTGAACAGGATGGCGCACTTTATCGCGGCCAGGACGGCTCCTGGCATTCATCTTCGAGGCGACCCCATCGTGGGGTTGACCTGCGAGGAATAGGTGAGTCCTACGCCATATTCCTGGAAGACCGAAAGACCCTGATAGGAAGCTCATCCGGGATGCGTGCATTCACCGAATGCCACGAAGGTGCGGTGTACTTCCATAGGACCAAGCAGTATGTCGTGGCCAAGCTGGATCTGGAGCGTCGGAACGTTCTGGTGAAGCCGTGCCGTCTTAATTATTACACTCGGGCTCTGAGTGAGAAGGATACCAAGATACTTGGAACCCCGATTCGCGCGAGAGAATTCCCCGGCTTTACCGTACGGGAGGGAAGACTTAAGGTCACTACACAAATCGTGGGGTACGAGAAACGCCGGACTTCCGGCCAGGAACTCATCGGTGTCGTGGACCTGGATCTTCCTCCTGTCCACTTCGAAACCATCGGGATTTGGATAGAAATACCGGACAAAGTCAAGGACGCCATTAAAAAAACGGGACTTCATTTCATGGGCGGAATTCATGCGATGGAGCACGCCGCGATTTCGATGTTCCCTCTCTTCGCTTTGTGCGACCGGGACGACATAGGAGGTATAAGCACGCCGGAACACGAACAGGTATGCAGGGCCGCAGTGTTCATATATGACGGCCACCCGGGTGGAGTAGGGCTCTCGCACCGTGCGTTTGAGGTGATCGACGAACTGTTGGAGAAAACTCGTCTTCTTGTGGAAAAATGCCCGTGCGAAGACGGATGCCCCTCCTGCATACATTCGCCGAAATGCGGTTCAGGCAACAAGCCATTGGATAAGAAAGCTTGCCTGGCGACCCTCGAATTCCTGCTGCACCCGGATAGCGCGATTCTACCCCTCAAAACGGGGACAAAGCCGCAAATCCCCACAAAACCCGCCCTCGGCCCTATTTTCCCCGATCTGCACTACAACTTGCTTGAACAAAGGGACTTACTATGTCGTAGGAAGGAGAACGATGTGAAAACACAGAGATACGAGGAGAAAACCGCCCGCGAAAACCGCTCTGTGACAAAGTCCCCTGACAAGAAAAGAGTCGCGATCCCAAAACTCAAGAGAACAGTGACGGATTTTTCCAAGAAAGCGGGGATAACTTTATCGTTTGAGGAGGAACAGCCGGCAATGGTTGCTGAACCCACGCGACAAGGGGCGGTAAAAACCCGAAAAAGGGTCGTGGTGTTTGATGTGGAAACACAGAAGCTCGCCCAAGAGGTCGGGGGATGGAAACACATTTCCAAAATGCGTCTGTCTCTTGCGGTCGCTCACACTGATGAAGATGGTTTTCTCACGTTTACCGAGGAAAATGTCTCTGATTTGATAGAGTTGCTTAAAGGGGCCGACCTGGTGGTTGGCTTCAATCACGTGAGATTCGATTACGAAGTCCTGAGCGCATACACCCGTGAGCCGTTGAGGGATTTGCCGAATTTGGACATTCTTCTCGATGTCAAGGCTGCTCTGGGCTTTCGGTTGAAGCTGGACCATTTGGCAGAGATCACGCTGGGCAGGAAGAAGTCGGGAGACGGTCTTGACGCGGTCCGGTGGTTTCGTGAAGAGAAGATGGACCTGATCGAGCAGTATTGTCGGGATGATGTCGAGATCACCCGGGATTTGTACCGATTCGGTCTTGAAAAAGGTTTTCTCCTGTATCGTGGAGATCGCCGTGGAATATCGCAGATCCCGGTTGACTGGAGAGATCGAGTCGGAGGGACGGATAATAAACGGATCGAAAAATCTAGGAATTAGGTAGATAAGTTGTCGGTCTTGTCTACGTGCTCCGTTTCGCGAGATCGGTGACACAGTTTATACTCCGGTGGGACAGGCAGGATGCCTGTCCCACCAATGCAGCGATCTTTCACTGCCGGCTCCGAGCCGAGTGGCTCTATCAAGATAGGCACAATTTCAATCCGGTTTCTTAAGCAATAAGAGCGCGCCGGTGCCACTGCTGGCTGGACCAGCAGTGCATATTAGATATCCTACCGAGTTGTCAGACAGGAACCGCTTCGCCAAGTGTAGTCACCGAAGGAAGTCCGTAATCGGCTTGAAGCGACGGGCCGGCATAATGGCGAGCGCTTGACCACCGCCAGTCTAATTCGCGGCTTACTAGTCCCCGTCGGACAGGGTTAAAATGGATGTAAGCGGTTGCAGCCGACGCGGTTTCCAAGCTGATAATGTTTCGGTCGTACCCCGGGCCTTCCTGCCAGAAACGGAAAACCGTTACTCCTTGGCGCTGGCGAATAGTCAGCTTGCGCAACAGATCACTGCCGTTTTCAATTAATGATCGCTTGATACGATAGGAAAACGGTCTTTTGATAGCCTTGAGCAGCTCATCAATACGGGAAGCTGTTTCTTGTGGAAGAACCAATAAGTGCACGTGTTCTGGCATGTAAACAAACGCTATCAGCCGATAGCTATGGCGCTCCATTGCTCGGTCGATGCTATCAGTGAGCATCAGACGCCACACGTTATTCGTCAACAACGGGAGGCGCTTGTAACAGGAAAAGGTCAATTCGTGGAACTGGTTAGCCTCATTAAAATGTCGGACTCTTTTGCGATGGACAGCCGGTAGTTCCATACTTCTACTGCGTTCAATTTCCGCACTGCTGGACAAGCCAGCAGTGGCACCCGAATTTCAAGACCTTGAACTCTTGAGTAGAGATGTCGCGAACTTTTCGTTTCGCGCCCACACAAAGAAAAGCGACCCCACAGGGTCGCCCATTCGTGTTTTTCCAAGCCTCTCTGTGATCCACTAAAACATGATTCCACCGGAGACACCGACCGTGAAACCTCCCGGATTAAACGACGTCCTTATTCCAAGGAGTTCGTAGCTCTGCGAATTGGCCCAAGTGTAGTCTGCGGAACCGTTCAAGTAGTATCCGGTGCTGCCAATTGACAGGTCTCCACCCACAAACAGCCCATAATGAGGCCGCCAGTCGTCGTACGTGCCGGTTTCGGCCAAAAGAACTTGTCCGGCCGTTACCTCAATCTCGGGCGAAGTCTCGGCGGCAACGTAGGTCCTGGAGGCGGAGATATTGTAGTGCACGGGAATGAAGGCAGCCCCCATTGTCACCCCTATACGTCCCATACCATACAACGGAAACCAGCTTCTGCCACCGTATCTATTTTCAATAACGTTCATTTCAGCCGAATTGGTGATGTTTTCCAGGATGTTTTCAATAGGGACCACTGCATTCGTTTGGGTGATGAATTGCCGATTCGGGTATATCCCGCGAAGAGGACTGTTCGTGGCGATATGATAATTCTGTGTCGCTGACGAAGCTGTATTGATCGAATTCGATGATTGAAAAGCGCCCAATGATATCGGCCATGGGGTAGTGTCGTCCGATACGAATGGGAAGGTATCTTGAATTATTATACTACCTGCCTGCCCCTGAATGGTATTGGACACTGCCATTGAATTGCTCGTCCTGAACCAGAAGAATCCGGAGAAGAGATCAAAATAGTTTGACCACTGGTATCCTGCTTCGATAGTCGGCCCCCAGACAGGGGCTTCAAATACCCTATTAGGGTTGGATACGGGGTCCACCGAAAAAACCAGACTGCCGGGAACCGCTACTGAAAAAGTGACCTGTGTGGTTAAGGACATATTGCTAAGGCTATTTACCTGAGTCGTGGGGTCATCTATGACAAAGCTGCCTAATGACGAGGGAGCCACTCCGGTACAACACGAACCGTCCAATTTGCTCAGCTCTTCTATGAACCGTCCGATTACCGGATCAACAACAGAGTAGGTCCATAGAAAGTCGCGATTGCACGTTATGGTGGCGGGCGGGGTAACGGTGCTGTCCGTACACGTTACAGGAATTTGTGGATCAATAGCGTTAGCCGGCGGTGGATCGAGGGTCTCGGTACCTGGAATAACATCCCCGCTTATCAGGCCGTTGTCATAAACCCAGGCAAAACCGAGCGTAGTTACCAGGTTTCCACTAGTGCCGTCGAAACCGGTTTGCCCTGTTCCCACACCGAAGTTACCTGCCGTCCCAGGTCCGAAAGGAATGGTGCCCTGGCTCACGGTGATTGAGTTCGGACCGGGAAGGACGTCGACCCTGAAGGCATCGACGTTGCGATATTTGGCGCCGGCCTGGAGATAAAACCTGCCGTAGCACAGGGATGGCTGTGTAGGAGCCATGAACGGCGGTTGTAATTCCTGGGCGACTGAGTAGCTGCTGACGGAGAGGAAAGCAAGGGCTATCCCGAGCAAAGCGACAGGGCGTATATGGCTGCGGAGTGTCATGTGCAATCCTTGACTGATTTGTCGGGCCGTTTGCGAGAGGAACTCCCTGCACATCAGATTTTGCATTAGCCTTGGAGGCTGTGGGAGTTATAGCACACTGGAACATGGTAGTCAACAAAAATTACTAAGTATTTACATGATGTTTTTCCAAATTATTAAAGTTAAACTTGATGTATGAGATGGCCGCCCATTATGCCGCGTATCGAGAACAAGGCATCAACGAATGGACAGGGGAAGGATTCAGAAACTGCCTAAAAACTATTTTGATGCCCAAAATCGTGGCGCTATGGCTGCCCGGCACTAAAGTACCGGTCTACTCTCAATCGCCCCGATGGGGCTCGAATAGAGGCGTTCCGGAGGAACTGGTGATAGTAGCCCGGCAATTCATTGCCGGGAAAAGGGGCCATTCGTGTTACGATTTCGTTCGGTTCCAGGATTTTGAGACACTTTCGTCCAGCCTGTCGCTAGTGGACGGGCAGGATGCCCATCCCCACTGCAACCCCGCGTTCCGCGCGGGGCGTCGCCACTACGCCGTTCTTCTTCCGTGATTACTTTTGAGGATCACTTTAATCGCGCCATCGCGTGTTATCATGGATACAGACAGGCACAACATCAAATTTGCGTGCCGTTGGTTTTCTTATGAATAAGATCGACAGATCAGAAGAAGAATTCATGGCCGTGGCCCTGGAGCTTGCGGGCAAGGCGGCTGCAATGGGCGAGACGCCTGTCGGAGCGGTAATCGTTCAAAATGGGATGATCATTGGCATGGGCCACAATCTAGTAGAAGCGGAAAAGGATCCCACCGCTCACGCGGAAATTGTAGCGTTGCGTGAAGCCACCCGTTTTAACGGCGATTGGCGATTGTCGGATGCGACTGCGTATGTTACATTGGAGCCGTGTGTCATGTGCGCGGCCGCTCTCATGCACGCGAGAGTCAAACGCCTCGTTTTTGGCGCGAGAGACCTGAGATGGGGCGGAGTAGGCAGTCTGTTCGATCTGGCCCACGATCCGAGAATCAACCACGAGCTGGAGGTTATCTCGGGGATCATGGAGGACCGGGCCGCTGTCCTGCTCCAGCGGTTTTATAAGAAGCTGCGACAGAACTAAGGCCGGCTGAGGAATCAGCCCAAGCGGAGAGATGCCCGAGAGGCCGAAGGGGGTTGACTCGAAATCAACTGTGTCCTTGTGGCACCGGGGGTTCGAATCCCTCTCTCTCCGCCAAACCTCTTCTAACATCGCCACGTTATGAAACTTCGAGCTTGACGCCTCTTTTCCTCAAGATGAGCGATGGGGGACTTTTGCCTGACTTTTATAGGAATGCCCTGTCAAATAAGAGACAATCGTAGGCAGGATAATGTGGGGGAGTCTCGCCTGGGCGAGACTCCCCTTCGTCGCCCCGGACTCTGATCCGCTGTTGACCGGCAAGATGCCGGTCCTACTGACGTTTTCATCCTTCGTTGTAGCTTTCTAGCTATGGGAATTGGTACAAGAGCCTATAAAGATCCTTTGGCCTGTTTATTGGGCCAAGAACCCCCCGTCCACAACAATGACCGATCCCGTGATGTAACTCGAAGCAGAAGATGCCAACAGAAGTAGGGTTCCAAGAATTTCTCTTGGTTTGGCAAATCTTCTCAACGGTATCTTTCCGACGATGCCTTCGTAAACTCTGTCAGAATCCCTTAATTTCTTGGTCATCTCAGTTTCGAGATAATGCGGGGCGATGGCATTAACCCGGACGTTGTGTTTAGCCCATTCGAGTGCAAGAGACTTGGTCAGACTGATGACCCCTGCTTTTGAAGCGCAGTAAGCCGAAGCTCGGGCAACACCGGTAAATCCCGCTGTGGAGGCAATATTGATGATATTCCCGCCACCCCCACCGATCATCTGTCTGCCTGTGTATTTACAGCAGAGGAAGGTACCTCTTAGGTTGACTTGAATCACTTTGTCCCAGTTCTCAACCGGAGTTTCTTCTGTCGGGGTAAAATCGGTTTGAGTGATCCCAGCATTATTAACTAGGATGTCGATCTTCCCGAATTCAGATGAGGCCCTCTCCACCATCTCCTTGACGGCGGCTTCATCTGAGACGTTCATTTGAATAGGAAGACAACTCGACCCGATTTTTTCCACAAGTGCCGCTGTTTCCTCGGGATGAACAACGTCGGCAAGAATCAGTGAAACCCCCTGTTCGGCTAGACACACGGCAATCTCTCGCCCAAGTCCTTTACTGCTCCCGGTGACTATTGCGTTTTTGTCTTGAAGCTGGAACCATTCCGGCGAAACCATTCTTCATCCTCTTCAATCATCGCCATTCTTTAGGAATAGATCAGAGCCGGGATTTCGACTGCGAATGGCCGTAAGAGACCGTGTTTATTATTTCTTTGGCCCTTTATGCGCCGCCTTGCGTACCCGCAGTTCCCTGTCTCGCGACAAAACCCCGACTCTGCAGACCGGTGGCAGATGGTGTCCCGGCAATTTGGGCAAGATATCTTTCGCCGAGCTTCTCAATGTGATCGCTGACATTGTCGAAGTAGTTGAAATGTATCTGTTCTTCGTCAATGATCGTTTCGAAGAGTTTTACGCTGGTGCTATCTCCGTTTTCTCTGCACACCAACAGGAATTGGTTATATGCATCGATCGTATTGTCCTCAAGTTTTGCATCAAACGAAAAGATCGCTTCGACCTGCTGGCCTTTCGCCGCCTTTTCGGCAGGCTCTGTGGTCGGTTCCCCAACTAATTCCTTGATTCGCTCTGCCAACATCTCTGCATGACGCATTTCATCGATGGCGATGAGTTTAATCTTAGCCGCCATATCTCCGTAATCCATGTCGTCCAAATTGTAATGCTGGTTCATGTACTGGGCTATGGCGTGCAACTCCATGCCGCGGGCCTTGTTAAGCACTTCTATGACCTTTTCCTTCCTTTGTTCTTTAGTGTCTAGGGCCATGATACTCCTCCTCATTCGGCTAAAATTTACGTTGACGACCTTCAATCGGGCCTCGATGACCATTATCCGATAACTCGGTTCCGTGATCAATGAAACTGTTGCCGCTGCCGACACGACGACGGTGATCGACTACCAGCTAGAGATATTCAATGTCCTTTGCAGATGAGCGATACTAATGCGCTATCAAACAAGTAGCAATCCTGGACAAGACATGGTGGGACAGGCATCCTGCCTGCCATTCGTCACCCCGGACTCCGATCCGGGGTCCAGTCTGGATGCCCGCGTCCGCGGGCATGACGACAGGCAGGATGCCTGTCCCACCAGAAACACGGTGTCACTTGCTCGAAAGCGAAATGGTATAACATATCGAGCTTATCCTTGAAATCCACCTCCAGCGAACCAGGAACAATTCTACCGTGTATGTCACGGTCACCCATTAAAAGACCCTCACAAATTGGTAGTTTGAATACCGTAAACCCTACCCAAAAAGGGGTTGATTTATTTTGTTCAATGTGCGAAAATTGGTCTGTTTCCAACATGATGTGGTCTGCAGACAAGGTTTCGCATGTATTTCCAGTTCGTACGAAACGACGACCGGGCCTGCGTTTTCGAGTTCAAGCGGAGAATTGCTTCTCTTAACTGGAGCATGAAGCCCAGTGGCTTGACTACCCTATCCGCGCTGACAGGTCAAGAATCCAATGCCCTTGCTCGGTTTCAAGCTTTCGAGATCCGCGACTAAGCGCTGTGGCCCGTATGAGTTGAGAAGTTGCTCCCGTATTTACCGATCCGCGGCCGAAACAAGTCAGCTGAGAGTGTGACAAGGCTCGAGGTGCCTTGCCCTAAACGGCATACTTGGCCTTGTAATTAGCAATAAGAATCAGCAACGGAATGATCCATGATGGAGCGAGGCTGGAAACTGAAAGTGTCGCCCGTCAGAAAAAAGAAGGTTAAATCAGCAGGATATGGTTATCCTGCCAAAGCGGAGCTATATTGATAATTATAATACCACAAGCCTCACTCCACGCCTGCATGATTGTGAACATTGAAGTAACCATTCAGTCTTGTGGGGCAGGCTTTCCAGCCTGCCGGGGAAACCCATGTTCAATGGCGGGCTAGAAAGCCCACCCCACGAAGCCACCGCAAATTCCGGCTGTAACTGAATGCATACACATTGAACTGTGATCCGGGGTTACCCGAGATGGCAAGAAAAAGCTGCATTTTGCAAGCAAAAGTCGACCATTTTTGCGCCCGGGCGCGAAAGAGGAGATGCGCGGATGAAAAGGTTTTTTGACATTATGGCCTCCTTGGGGGGACTAATCGTCGCAGCTCCGTTTATGATAGCCATCGCCGCAGTAATCAAACTGGAGTCCAAGGGGCCGATTTTTTATCGCTGCACGCGAGTCGGCAGGAACGGGCGGCTATTCGGCATGTTCAAGTTCAGAACAATGCTGGCAAACGCTGACAACGTGGATTGCAAACTCAGCGGGTGTGGAGACGTGCGCGTAACATCGTTCGGCAGTTTCTTGAGGCGGACCAAGCTCAACGAGCTACCGCAACTGTTCAACGTTTTGCTCGGAGATATGAGCGCGGTTGGGCCGAGGCCTGAAGATCCAAAATTCACCCAGGATTACAAAGAGCAATGGCAGGTGGTCCTGTCGGTACGGCCCGGGATCGTGGGACCCAATCAGATCTTGAACCGCAATGAAGAAGACCTGTTTCCACCTGGAGAAGATCACGAACGATTCTATATCGACCATATCCTACCCGAGAAATTGGAGCGAGACACAGACTACGTGCAGACTCACAGCTTCTGGGGGGATCTGATCATTCTGCTTAAGGCCGTATACGTGACCTTGTTCAAAGGATTCACGCTGTGGCGATTATTCAGCCGGCCGCAACTCCTGAAATTAATTGTTTTGGATGCGGCTCTCTCGGTTTCTGGCGTATTTGGTGGCCAATTTGGTCAGGTTTGAGACTATTCCAATCTCCGATTATGCTTTGTGGAATTTCTTTTTCGTTGCCGCGGCCAACCCCATGATCTTCTTATTTATGGGCCTTTACAGGCGAAGTGTTCGTTTCGTATCGGTGCCGGACATAATGCCGATGATAAGAATGAGCTTTGTTTGCGGGATGGTCCTTATCGTGATGAATTACTTCCTCATGATCGGCTCCGGACATTCCCGATCCGTTTATTTTCTTTACCCACTGCTCTTGATGCTCTTGATTACCGGGACACGAGTCATCGCAAGGATCTTCTTGGAACAACGGGAACGCATGAACCACCAAAGCTCCGGAAAGGAACGTCTCTTAATCTATGGTGCGGGCAGAATGGGAATACACGCTCTCAGGCGTTTTCAATTCGAGCCGGGCGTAGAAGTCGTGGGATTTGTGGATGACAACCCGGATTTGAAAAGCGGGTCAATATTGGGGTTGCCCATCCTGGGATCGGGCTGTGATTTGACTTTCTTGAAGTCGTTATACTACGTGGACAAGGTATTTATTGGATTTAAGCCTTCCAGTCCCGATATGGAGGAAAACGCGCGCCGAAGGTGCATTGAAGCAGGCATGATGGAGTTTATCGACCCGACACCGGAATTTCGCCCTTCGGGCAACGAAGTCGCGGCGGCAGATCATGGTTATTTTGATTTCATTGACACCCTGGGCATCAAGCCTGTGTCTTTGAACACCGATGAAGTCGCCCCATTTATCGAAGACTCAACGATCGCGCTGGTAGGCACCGGGGACCGATTCGGGGAAGAGCTTTGCCGGGAGATTGTGAATCTGAAAGCTCGCGGACTCGTCCTGATAGAAGATTGTGCTGCCAGATTGGAAAGAGTCGTTAACCATCTACAGTCGATTCCCAACGATCGTGTTGCGATTTTTCCCTATTTCTTTCCGCTGGGTTCCCATTCGTTGATTGAAAGGACATTGGCGAGGCACAATCTCGAATGGATTATCTATCATCGCCCTAACAGACCGTTAGTAGCTGCATCGCTCAACCAGCCCACCCTGGTTCTCACAGAATTCGCTGAAGCTGCGGGATTCGTGGAGATGGCCAAGCGCCTGGACTGCAACGGTTTCTCCTTCCTGTCGCCTTACGCAAATGATTCTTTTTCCTCTGAGGAAAAGAAGGTTCACCTGCTCACGGAGATATACGTTCGCCTGTCTGCACGAGCCGAAGAGACTCAGACTCGATTCGGTGTGGTGCGGCTTCCAAATGTCCTGGAGAATGAGAATGGCATCTTTGTCAGATCCTGCAACAAGATCTCTCGCGGCATGCCCATCTCGGAACCTTCCGGGCCGCTTTCGTTTTCATCCGCGTGCAATGCCGCGAAAATTTGTCTGAACAGCCTTCCGTTACACGGCAAAGGGGACACCTTCGTAGGCAATTCCACCATAAGTTTCAGGCTGCAAAGTTTGATCGAGCAGTTTTTTCAATTCCAAGGGAACGGTCGATCTCTCGACAATCTCATCAAATCACCTGATGATGCCGGCAAGATTGTGGAGCATCCAGTCTACCCAGGAGCTTGGTCTGAGACCACCTCTCCTTACCTCCTGAGGATCGACGAAGAGCCCGAAGCCGACAAGCGTTTGATAGAGCTGTTCAAGGAAATGAACCATTTCTACGATCCAAGCTGCTACGGTCTGGAACTTCCGAGGGTTCTTTCCATCTTAGAGGGGACGGTAGCCGCATGAGCGCTACGGTCTGCCCGCCGCGCATCTAATGCTTTATACCAATGCGCCATCAAACAAGTAACAATCCTAAAACAGGATATAGTGGAGCATGCATCCTGCCAGCTATTCGTCACCCCGGACTCCGATCCGGGGTCCAGTCTGTCCCGCGTCTCGCGAGACCGCGTACGCGGGCATGACAACAGACAATCCCGCCTGGGCGGGACTGTCCCACCAAAACCACGGTATCACTTCCTTGAAGGCGAACCGGTATTAATCGAGGAACTTGCAATTGACCTGGAAGGTTCCGCTCTCCGACATCGTTTTCGGGCCTGAGGAACAGGAGGCTGTTCAGCGCGTTCTGAAATCCGGATGGGTATCCATGGGTCCGGAAACCGAGCGTTTTGAGGCCGAATTTGCCGCGTACACCGGGGCCAAGCACGCGGTGGCCGTTTCTTCATGCACCGCGGCCCTTCATCTTTCACTGGTGGCGCTGGGCATCTGTCCGGGAGACGAGGTCATAGTGCCCTCTCTGACATTTGTCGCCACAGCCAATGCGGTTCTTTATGTGGGAGCCACCCCGGTCTTTGCCGACATCACAAGCCTTGATGATTGGAACATCTCGCCCGAACAAATCGAGCAAAGGATAACACCTCGCACGAAGGCCGTGATCGTTCTTCATTACGCGGGCTTTCCCTGCCAAATGGACCGAATCGCCGCCATAGCGCAGCGACACGGGCTCAAAGTGGTTGAAGATGCCGCACATGCTCACGGCTCTACCTTCAGAGGCAAAAAGCTTGGGACCTGGGGTGATGCCGGCTGTTTCAGCTTCTTTGCCAACAAAAACATGACATGCGCAGAGGGCGGGATGGTGGTGACCGACAGTGACGAGGCTGCCAAGCGGCTGAGGATACTCAGATCGCACGGGATGACCACTCTGACCTGGGACAGGCACCGAGGGCACAGCTTCTCTTATGACGTAATCGAGACCGGATACAATTACCGAATGGACGAGATTCGAGCCGCGTTGGCAAGAGTGCAGCTTTCCAAGCTGGATGACGGCAATCAAAAGCGGCGAACGATAACCAGGCATATACGGGATAATTTAAAGGAAGTTCAATCGATTTCGCTCCCGTTCTGCGATCGCAACCTGGATGAATGCTCTGCCCACATTTTTCCGATTCTGCTCGAATCCCCTGAGCTGCGGCCTGCCTTCATGTCAAGCATGAAAGAAGCCGGCATCCAGACAAGCATTCATTATCCGCCTATTCACAAGTTTTCGGCGTACAGGTCCACTATTTACAACGACCTCCCGATCACCGAGGACGTTTGCAGCCGGGAAGTCACTTTACCGTTGTTTCCGAGCCTTGGCCCGCAGCAGGAAGAAACAGTGGTGCGTGCGGTTAAAGCCGGTCTAAGCACTTCCCGAGATTAGCACGCCCCGATCGAATTGGCGGTGGTCGCCTCAGAATCATCGGTTAGTACCAGCGATAGGTATCGACTACCAAAGCGCTTTTGTCTGGTGTCGTTCGAGCAACATTATCTTGGAGGAATTTTTGAGGCTCAGCCGGAAGCAAGCTTCTAAATGGCACTTATTTTTTTTATACACGAATTTTTTGTTCAACCTGATCAAGGGCGTGCTCATCGTTCCAATGTACCTGAGATACATGGAGCCTCGCTTGTACGGTGCCTGGCTGGCTTGCGGAGGGATAATCGCTTACCTGAGTCTGTGCGAATTCGGTGTAAACCGGGTAATCATCCAGAAAGTGGCGGTTCTGGCGGCATCGTCGAAAAGCGATGAGCTGGCTTCAGTTGTGGCGACGGGTCTCCGCTTGAATGCCGGCTTCGCGGTCTTGCCCTTTTTGATCAGTCTCGGGGTTGCTCCGTTCGTGGCAAGAATCGTTCAGATTACTGGGCCCGAAGCACTGGAGCTGCGCAATGCTTTCATTCTGGCAGCCTTGGCTGCCTCGCTTATGATTTTCTCGTTCGCTCCTAGCGGGGTCCTTCAAGGAATGCAGCGTCAGGCTTTTGTCAACGTCTGCTATTCTACCGGCTTGGCTTTAGGGATAGTGACGACCCTACTTTTGCTCTGGCGGGGATGCGGACTCCTGGCTCTTCCGATTGGTTCGCTGATTCACGCGACCATCACTGCCGCGGGCGATTTCGGTTACATGGCGCTGATACTCCGGCGACAGGACTTACTGAGGTGGCCGAAGATCGAAGTCAGGATCTTCAAGGAGATCCTCGCTTCCTCGTCCTTTGAGTTCGGTGGCATGGTTGCCCGTGCGGTGACCGGGCAATCTGACAATTTGGTCATAGGCGCCGCTCTTAACCCCGCGCTCTGCAATGTTTTTACCTTTACCGGGATGGCCTACAAGATGTCTGCCACGCTGGCGGGGTACGTGTCTCATGCCTCCATGCCGTCGCTGGCGCACCTTGTAGGAGAATCCGATGCTGATAAAACAAAGAAGGTCATAGTTGATATCATAAAGATTTCGGCGATTGTCGGTGCATTGCTTTTGTGCGGGGCGTTTTTCTTGAATGAGGCGCTGGTAGGCATTTGGGTGGGACCGCAGTTCTACGGTGGCTTCTGGCTGAATCTCTTATTCTTTGTGGCCGCGGTCCTCATGATTTTCTTTTACACGTTCAACAACATTCTCGTTGCATTTGGAGATTTTCGAGCTTCAGGAACAGCGGTCATGATTCAGGCTTGTTTGCAAATGCCTTTGATGGTAGGGCTCGGCTATTGGGCGGGGATGGTCGGTTTGGCTTTGGCCTCTGTCTTGGCCTTGGGCGCAGTAGCGATTCCCATTCAGGCAGTTGCGATCATCAGGCGATTGCACGTTTCATCGGGGGCCCTTGTCCGTGGCGTTTACACGTTGGCTGCGGTGTTTGCGATCCCCCTTACAGCCGTGCTGGCCATGAAATGTATTTGGATCCCACGAGGTTTGTTGCAACTTGGCTTATTCTGCGCTGTGTACGCTTCGATTTCAGTGGCCTGCTATGCAATCATTCACAAAGATCTCCGCGAGTTTGTAATAGGATGCTTCGCCAAGGGAGCGTGAGAGTGGTCTCCCCGATGACCACGGCATAATCGCGGCTAAAGGGGTCCTTATCGTAGGAGAGGAGGACAAGGTTTGGTCAGGCGATTGCAACTAGGCGCAGCACGACTAAAGAATCTCAGCTCCCGAGCCCTCGAAGTGTTCCTGGATGACACCTGGCTTCATTTGGGTGACTCAGGTCACGATAGCGACCGCGTGCTGTCTTTCAAGGAAAAAATGGTTAGTTATTCTCCATCCCAAATCATCAGGATTTTCTGGAACAGGCTTGGGAGTGGGTTCACCCGCGGCGGACAACCTCAATCGGATATCCATTTTTGCAAGCCGGCTAATTTCAAGGAGTTCAATTATTTGAAGGGAGACGTCCTGCCATTTGAGGACAGTTCGTTTACGTACATCTATTCCGAGCACTTTTTCGAGCATCTTTTTCTTGATGAAGCTGTAGCCCTCATGGGCGAATGTTATAGGATTTTGCAGCCATGGGGAGTTATGAGAACATGTGTGCCGGACGCGGACTTGCGAGTGTACGAACCACCTGAACCGATTGGCTATCCGAAACTGACAATGCCTTTCGGTCATCCCATGAAACACAAAACAAGATGGTCGGTGTATAGCCTTGATGAGGCCCTTCGCTTTTCCGGCTTCAAGCCGTTGCCTCTCCGATATTGTGACAGATCGGGAAAATATTTGCGCATGCACCCTTTGGAAACCAGAGAATCCTACGGTAATTGCCCCGATACTGAAATGGTATTCGATCTGACTTATGTAATGCGCTTGGACTCGCTCATAGTGGACGGCGTAAAGATAACCGATGAGGCGCACGATTAATTGATAGGGCCGATGTACTTGACCATTGGCCATAACCTTGCCACCAGCAATGGAGTTGAATGAAAAGGAAGAGAATGCGGACTAGTCGGCTCCTAATGCACTTTTTGCGCTTCTATACGGCCACGCTGTGGCGCACGGCATATCATGCCACGATATCTCCCCTGGTAAGTCCAAGAAAGGCGTTGAAATTCTACGGCGAAGTACTTGATTCTCAAGATCGGTCCAAGCCTTGCCCCGTGCTGGGATCGCGAGAGGTGAAAGACGTGTTTCCTGTGGCACAGGACATAACGATTCATGGCCGTTTTCATGACGGGACCTCCCTCGGC
Source organism: uncultured delta proteobacterium (assembly GCA_963789265.1). GTDB lineage: Bacteria > Desulfobacterota > Desulfomonilia > Desulfomonilales > Desulfomonilaceae > CAWBBA01. The sequence continues at coordinate 565,101 of CAWBKB010000005.1, forward strand.
ACTCACTCGATGCGAGAGTTGGCGGCTTTGGCAGCAGCCGTCAAATATATCGATCCGGAACGCATCTTCGAGATCGGAACGCACGTGGGCCGCACAAGTCGCATGATGTTGCTCAATGCCAAGCCGTCCTGCCATCTGTACACGTTGGATTTGCCTCCGGAAAAGTGCCAACACGAGCCTGGGCGAGACCTCAAAGGCACTTCGGAGATGTCCCGGACGACATTCCTGTCTGGTGATTCCAAAACGTTCGATTTCACGCCCTGGAAGGGGAAGTGTGACCTTGTTTGGGTGGATGGCTCCCATGAGTATGACTATGTCAAGGCGGATTCCGAAAACGCCTTCAGTATTGTCTCTGAAGGTGGCTTGGTGCTTTGGCATGATTATCGGCATACACACACGTGGGACGGGGTAACTCGATACCTGCGTGAACTGAAAAAGAGTCGTCCCGGCCTGTTTCATTTGAACGGAACAACCATTGCCTGTCTTAAGGTCACTTCCCGGGAGTAATCATCCCGATACGTTGCTGAACGGTGACAAGACTATGGAATATAGAAAGTTAATCTATGATAGTTACGTTTCACTATGGCAGGGTGGAGCCTCGGTTTTTGACCAATCAGCCGCCCGGAGGTGGGGAGTGTCTCACAGCCGTTTTCTGAAGCGTGTGCTCCCGGAACGAAAGGATGCATCGATTCTGGATGTGGGATGCGGAGGCGGCAAATTGATCCACCTGTTCAAGTCAATGGGATACGCCAATGTCAGAGGAGTTGATGTCAGTCCGGAACAGGTGGCCCTTGCTCGGCAGGTATGCGACGATGTGAGTTTGTGTGACGCTGTCGAATACCTTGAAGCCCATAAGGGCGAATTCGATTTTATTACTGCTCTGGACATCATTGAGCATTTCAAAAAGGATGAAGTGATCGTTTTCCTGCACGCCATCAGAGATGCGTTGCGAGAAAACGGCCGTGTAGTGCTGCAAACTCCCAATTCGGCGGCGCGTGCCGGCGCGGCCATGCAGTTCCGCGATCTCACTCACGAAGTAGGTTTCACCCCAGAGTGCCTGGAAAGCGTATTACGCGTCTGCGGATTCAAGAGCTATCAGGCTTGGGAGACCGGACCTGTACCACACGGAGCGGTCTCCGCTATACGTTTCTGTTTATGGCAAACCATCAGGGCCACGTTGCTGCTCTATGATTTCGTGGAAGTGGGAGGGAACACTTTTCCTGTCTATACACGGGTGTTTCTGGCGTCAGCAGTCAAGAAATGAGTCAATGAAGAGACTAGCAGTTTTCTGCACCCATCCAATTCAGTACTTCGCGCCTATGTGGAGGATGCTTGCGTCAACTCCGGGCGTGTCCGTGCACGTGTATTACGCGTCGGATCATTCCGTTCGAGGCGCGGTAGACGAGAAATTTGGTGTGCCTCTGAAATGGGACGTTCCAGTCCTTGCAGGTTACCCGCACTCGTTCATGAATCGCAGATCGCTGCTGGAGAATCGGATTCATTTCTTCCGACATGACCGCAAGGACGTGAATGACATCCTGAAAAAGGGCGAGTTCGACGCGGCGCTTATCTTTGCATACGATAGTCTGCTGCAATTGCGGGTACTCAGAGCCGCTAACAGGGCCAAAATACCTATCATGCTGAGAGCGGACAATCTGGACGGGACCAATCCCAAGCGGTCGCTTGCCAAGGCTACGGCACGGCGATACATACTTAAATGGCTCTACAGGCGTATGGACGCAATGCTCGGGGTGGGCGCATACACTCAGCGTCATTATCTTGAACACGGTGTGCCTGCTGAAAGAATCTTCTTTTCACCCCACTGCGTGGACGATCAGCTCTTTGAGGAGCAACGGGCAGCGTTTGCAGGTCTGAGAGATGAAATCCGCAACAAACTCGGATTCGGCCCAGGTGATTTCGTATTTCTGTTCGTCGGCAAAATGATTGAAATAAAGAATCCGCTGCTCCTCGCGGAGGCATTGAAGAGATTGCCCGATCTCCAACGGATGGGATTTCTGGCCGTTGGCGATGGAAAGCTGAGGGCCGCATTCGAGCATAGGACGCGAGACTGTCTGGGTGATCGGGCGGTATTCACCGGGTTCGTCAACCAGTCGGAACTCGGGCGATATTACACTTCGGCCGACGCAATGATTCTGTCGTCACGCAGCGAAACCTGGGGACTGGTGGTAAACGAGGCCCAAATTTTCGGCTTGCCTGTGATCGTCAGTGACAAGGTGGGGTGTCGTGAAGACTTGGTCATTCAGGGTGAAACCGGATACGTGTTTCCGTCAGGCGATGCCGCTGCCCTGGCCGAAGCCATGAGCCGTCTCTCCTTGGATCGTGAGAATGCTCGGCGGATGGGTGAGCAGGGGAGAAAGCTTGCTCGCAATTACAGAGTTGAAGATGCAGTGAACGGCATTGTGAAAGCTCTGGAATATGTCAAGGGATCGGAGAAGTGATCAATTTTTCAGGCATCTCAGAAAGTAATCTGCTGGGAAAGGCCCTGCGTCTCCCCTTGCGACTCATCCCCGGTAGCGCTAGAGTGCCCATTTTACAGGGCCCATTGCGTGGCCACCGGTGGATAGTCGGCGCGGGAAATCACGGATATTGGTTGGGCACTTTTGAATTGGAAAAGCAACTTGAATTCGCTGCCGCCCTGCGTCCCGGCTTCATAGTCTTCGATATTGGGGCCCACGTTGGATTTTACACATTACTGGCTTCGATACTCGTGGAGGACGAAGGCGGCGTCTTTAGTTTTGAGCCGTTTCCTCGGAATCTTGGCTACTTGAGAGAGCACGTCAAGATAAATCGGCGAGACAATGTCCGCATATTTGATGCCGCAGTAGGTGGAGCCGGCGGAAGGGCATTGTTCAAGCAGGGACAGGACAGCTCACGGTCCACGGGGTATGTTTGCGCACATGGGGACTTGCATGTTCAGGTGGTTGCGCTGGACGAAATGTTTATGCAAGGACAACTTCCAGCCCCTAATGTGATTAAGATGGACATTGAGGGTGGAGAAGTCGAGGCTCTTGAGGGGGCAAAACAAATTCTGAGATCGGCTAGACCTGTCATTTTTCTTGCCACTCATGGAGCCGAGATAAAGCAAAAATGCTGCGAAATTTTGCAAAAGGAAGGATATGCGACCAATGCCTTGAGGGATAGCTTAGGTAATGGAGATGAAATAGTCGCCTCACCAACAGAAAATTACGCTGCCCATGAATGACGCAAAATTGAACATCCTATATGTCGGTACGGGGGACTGGGGCACGTGTAAGGCAAGGCGAGAAGCACTGGAACATCTGGGGCACAATGTTACGGTAATTAATCCTCTCACCTACTTGGGGGGAGTGCCGTCGCTTTGGTCCCGAATTGAAATGAAAATGGGATGGGGAGTGGCTATTCGCCGCTTCAACCAAGCTATCCTGCGAGCAGCTATGCAGAAACATTTCGACTGGGCCTGGATCGACAAGGGTGTATTTGTTTTTGCAGATTCAGTCCGACAGTTGCGAAACAGCGGTCTGTTTGTCATTCATCATCTCACCGACGACTACATGAATCCCCATAACAGAAGCCGTCACTACAACCGGGCCATACCACATTATAATGTACATTTGACGAGCAATACGTTCAATGTGCACGAGCTTAAGGATGCCGGGGCTAAATTTCCCATCCTTACCCAGCTTGGATTCGATCCTGAATTCTGCCGCCCGGGAGGACAGCGGCCCAGACCGCGTGAAGAATACCGAACTGACGTGGTATTTGTCGGACATTGGCGGGACCACATCGACCAGTTCGTACTCCCGCTCCTCGAAGCCGGTATCAAAGTGAGATTTTGGGGACCGCGGTGGCAGGGGTCGCCTAATCGTGAAAGGCTGAAATCCTGTTGCGCATTTCGCATAGTCTCTGACGAGGAATATCCCGTGATTTTGGCGAGTGCAAAAATTGCACTATGCTTCCTTTCACGAGTCAACAGGAATACCTCGACCGGCCGGTCTTTTGAAATCCCTGCAATCGGAACGTTCATGCTCGGGGAGCGGACAAAAGAGCATGTTTCCTTTTATGAGGAAGGCAAGGAGGCGGAGTTTTTCGATTCTCCCGCGGAACTGTTGAGAAAGACGCAATATTATTTGAAAAACGATGAGATCAGAAAGCGCATTGCGGAGGCAGGAAATCGAAGAGCTTGGACTTCCGGTTATTCATATTTAGATAGAATAAAATCGGACGTGAAGAACATTATGCCGATTTACGAAGAGTGGGCGAGGTACCCAAAAATTGACCGGCTTGAGAGCAGATGGCCAGGCTAAATGATGAGTGTTTCTGCCGCGCATATACGGTTCACCCGAGAACAAACGAACACCCATAAAAGATATGCCACGGGGGTTCACGGGGAGTGGCTTGGTCGATCGCTGTGGCTCATTCCGCTTGGCGTCTTTGGGGGCTGTTTATGGTTTACAGCTAGTGGAGATCCCGACTACGTGGTGGGCTGGTCCGCCCTTTTGGCTTCGTTGTCCTGTTTACTTTGCATAGCTCTGGCCGGCTACAGGATCACATCGGCCGTCTTTTTTGTGGCGGCATATCATCTTATAACCTACCCGATCCCTGCTATGATGAACCTTTGTTTGGATAGACCCGCCATTAGCCCGGACCTTTGGGAAGCCACCCCTTTGGCCATGCTTGGATGCACTGTAGGGTGCTTCTCTCTTGCTTGCGGCATACTCTTTTATCGTCTATTCCGACTCTCCGGCAGCAGGGAAACCGCTGAAAATTCAAACCGAAAACCCCCACTTCCTGCCCGATACTTATGCGTGTCGTTGTGGGCCATCCTGATACCGACCCTTGCGGCCATGATGGCTCTAGGATTGTATGACGCCAGGTTCTATGAGGACGCGGAACAACTAGCTTCACGGGTGGGCCAATATAGCAATATTTTAGGGCTAACAACGACATTAAGCCACGGTGGAATATTCTTGCTGATGTTTCGATACAAGGTCACCGGGGCGAAACGCGATTTGATTCTTTGTCTTCTGCTATCAGCATTAACTGTCTCGCTAATTATTCCAACAGGATGGAGGGGCACTGCTTTTAGTTTTATTCCGTGGCTCTTTCTATTGTACGCCGTTGGAGAGACAAACAAGAAGAAGGTATTTACCATTCTTATGATTCTTGCTATTTCGCTTGCCGCTTTTTCTGGGGCTGTCCAGTCATGGAGGAGCGTTGATCAATCGGGAAAACCGATACTGGAGCGCCTGGTGGAAATCGCCGATGCATTTGTCAAACCGTCAGCTAGCAGCGACATTCAAGCATCAACCTTCGAAAAGCTGGCGGGGCGCCTGGCTGAGTACCAGGTTCCGGCAAGGATCATGGAATGGACTCCCGAAGTCATACCGTACCGGGGTGCTGAAGGCTTACAAAATGTTCCACTCATTTTTGTTCCAAAGATCATCTACCGTGACAGGATGGCATTTCTAGATACTGCCGAAATACCGGAGCGATATGGTATTGGGAGAGTTTGGGGTGGAAGCTCGCCTGTCATGATCATTGGAGATCTTTTTAGCCGATGGGGTTGGGTTGGATTAACTTTGGGAATGGGTTTACTGGGAATTGCTCTGACTTGGCTTGATAAGATTGTGTTAGTTGAGTGGAACACCCAGAGCATTCTCTTTTTCGCGCTTTTCTGCGAGAGAATATACAAGATTACGGATATGTCTTTATTTGATTTAATCATGTTTCTGTCCAGAGAGTTGCTGCTGGCCTGGATCATGAGCGTATTGCTGGCCAAGATCGTGTTGGTGCTGTCCGCCAAAGGCCTGTACTCCACACTCGGTCGACCGTCGTTCAGTCGGCCTTACCTATGGGTGAAGTCCCAGAACAAGCGGACCCGTATTTTTACATTACTTGGCATGACAATCGCTGACGACAAGGGAAAGAGTGAGTCGCATTTGACAACGAACTGTTTTGGTAACCCAGTTTATGTTTACCGAGTAGGGCAACTGGGTGATTCCCTGGTGGCACTTCCCGCTCTCCACGCAATGAAGAGGGCCATTGGGGCAACACCTTTGATCCTGATATCGGACAGAGTCCCTGGTGAGGAGTTCGTGCCGTCGTGGGACGTTTTCCGGCTCAGCGGATTATTCTCAAAAGCACTATCCTATACGGCAATGAATCGATCCTTTATTTCGTGCATACACGGATTGGCCTCAGTGGCCCGGGAAGTCCGGCGTATGGGGAAAGGTCCTTTATTTTATCTCATCAACAATGGAGCATTGACCTCCATGGTTAGAAGGCACCGGATTTTTTTCGAGAAATTCTGCGGGCTGGAGATGATTGGTCTCGATGAAGCGCTTCATCCCTATATGCACCGGGACGAGGCCGGACATTTGATTAGTTGCATTCCCGAACATCAACGGTTGTTGCGCATCGTGAAGGAGCACTTCAAACCCTCCGGCGCGGTTGATATTCACGAGCTTCTGCCCCGCTGCTCTGACGCCGAGCGATCGATTGACCTTCATTGGGAGCAAATAGCAACAGGTCGCGGGGCCGTGGCCCTTGGGCCGGGGAGTAAAATGTCCTGCAAGAGATGGCCCATAGAGCGCTTCGAGGAGGCTGGCAAATTCTTAATTCGCGAGAAAGGTCTTTTTCCAGTAATATTTGGAGGCCGTCAAGATCGAGAGATAGGGAATTTTCTTCTGAAAAGGTGGGAAGGGATCGGCCTTAACCTCTGCGGAATCTCCATTGCAGAGTCGGCGGAAGCGATGCGCCGTTGCACGTTCTACTTGGGCAATGATACCGGGACCATGCACTTGGCTGCCACAGTGGGTCTTACTTGCGTCGCAATATTTTCAGCACGGGATGCGCCGGGCCGATGGCATCCCATTGGAACCGGGCACGTCATTTTGAGAGAACAGGTGCCTTGTGAAGGGTGCATGCTGACGGTGTGCGACAGGCCGGTGACAGACTGCCTTGATAAGATCACGGTTCAAAAGGTGATTGCTGCCATCGAGACGCTTCCTCTCCAGGATTCAGCACTAAGGATTTCTTGTTAAATAAGATAGTTGCGTGGCATGAAGATTCTCCACCTGGTTTCATACTACAAACCGGCATGGAAGCTGGGCGGACCGGTTCATTCAGTGAGCAACCTATGCGAAGGGCTCGCTGCTCTTGGGGCAGAGGTGGAAGTATTTACCAGCAATGCTGCCGGTCAATCCAATAGGCTAGACGTTCCCATCGGTAAGCCCTCCATGGTGGATGGCGTGAGGGTCACATATCTGAGACAAACAGGACCGTGGCGATATTTCTTCGCCCCTGCTCTTCCTTTCTTGTTGAGAAAAAGGCTGCATGATTTCGATTTGGTGCATGTAACCGCTTTTTTCACATTCTTTCAAGTCGGCTCCGCTTTTATAACGCTAGGCTCTGGCATTCCCTTGGTCCTGTCCCCTCGCGGCTCGCTCATGCCTCATGCAATGCGATGGGGCATGTTGAAAAAGAAGGCGTATCTTGGCCTGATTGAAGGCCCGATCACAAGGAGGTACGACTCGATCCACTGCACTACTGAAATGGAACGGGAATCCGTGTTGAAGTATTTTCCCGATGTGCCGACATTTGTAGTTCCAAATGGCCTTGAAATAGAGAGCTTCAAACATTTGCCGGCGCGGGGGCTCTCAGAAACAGGTTGGGTTTACCGGCCGAACGCTTCGTCTTTTTGTACCTTTCACGTATTCATCCTCTGAAGGGATTGGATCTGACGATTCGGGCCTTGTCGGCTGCGAAGAAACTTGGTTGCGATGCCGATCTGATAGTGGCAGGAAATCCCGAGCTTGGATCGTTAGAGCCTTGGACAAACCTTGTCAGAGACACTGGCTTAGGCGGAAATGTCCATTTTATCGGGCACGTTAATGGGGATGAAAAGCTCCAGTGCCTGGTGGATGCGGACGCGTTTGTGAGGAACTCCTATTACGAAAACTTCTGCGTTGCGGTTGTGGAAGCCCTTCTCTGCGGCTTGCCATGCCTGATATCAGATCAAACTGGTCTGGCTGACTGGGTTTCGAATCGTGGTGCGGGGATAGTGGTCCCTCAGGACGAGCGCCTGATTGCCCAGGCTATGAAGACATTGGTAGAGAATAGGACCAGATTTGCCGAACTGGCGGCAGCCGCACGTGATGACGCGAAGAAAACTTTTGACCATAAGGTTGTGGCGCGTCAGATGCTGGAAAATTACGAGGCAATAATACGGCGGCGGCTGGAACATTGAAAATAGCTCTTGTCTGCCCGGTATATCCTCCTGAGGTGATGCCCTCGGCCGTGATGATATCCGAATTGGCGCAACACGCCGCCGACCAGGGGCACGAAGTAACTGTGTTCACAACTTTTCCCAGTCTACCCGGTGGAAAAATATTTCCGGAGTTCCGGAGGCGAATCCGGCAAGTATTCCGAAGAGATGGTGTGAGAGTTGTACGTTGCTTTTCGTTTACAGTGGGACCCGAGCGAAAAGTGCAGTGGCGAGTGCTCTCGCACATCTCATTCGGCTTCATGGCCGCATCCCAACTGTTGTTCGGCAAGAGGTTTGATATCGTTGTCTGCGACGTGTTTCCCATAATCGCTGCACCATTTATTTTGATTGCGAGCACTGTTCGGGGAACCCCTGTTATCAATTACATCCAAGACGTCTATCCCGAGTCGGCTGAGGCCGCAGGATTCGTTAAGGCCGGCAGCCTCATATCGCGAATTGCTTTGAGTGTGGATCGATGGGTGTGCAATTGTTCGGCCGTGAATGTGACCATTGATGAGTCACTCAAGAAAACTCTGGCTAGGACACGTGGTCTGAACGACGAACAACTTGAGGTTGTCCATAACTGGATTGATGGCTCCAGGATTAAACCCACGCCAAGGACTGGAGGTTGGCGGCGGGAAAACGGCATAGAGAAGGAAAAAATTCTGTTCATGTTCGCCGGAACGATGGGGCACGTCAGTGGCGTGGATATATTAATCACTGTTGCAGAAGAATTGCAGAAGCGTAAGAGAGAAGACGTCCTCATTGTGTGCATAGGCGAAGGGCCATTGAAACCAAAGATGGTTAATGACGCTGAAAGGCTGGATCTAAGGAACATATTGTTCCTCCCGTTCCAGCCAACGGGCAGACTCTCAGAGGTGCAGTCGGAGGGTGACGTCATGTTTCTTCCAATGCAACAAAACCATCAGGTTTCGTCGGTTCCGAGTAAGTTGATCGCCTACATGGCCGCAGGCAGACCAATACTCTGTTCCGCTCCTCTGAGTTCGACTGTGTCGCAAATTGTCATGAAGGCCGATTGTGGCCGTGTTGTTTTTCCCGCTGTCGCCTCTGCTATCGCCGACACATTGGGCGAGATGGTTGAAGATGTGAAGACGCTAATGAGCAACGGGGCAAACAGCCGGACCTTCTTTGAGAACCACTTTGATCTTGACATCGCCATGAAACGTTTCGACCGCTTGCTGTCGAGATTTAACCAGGAAGGTCTTACCGCAGGGGTTCGCAGTGCGGCGCGAGGACAGAATTCGCGTCTGTGGCATGATGCCGGAGTCCTCGGAAACGATCAAAAACTTCCAGCATCCGCCTCGGTCGAGCATAGGGGGGAGAATTCTTGATAAGGCCGGCCAAAACAGAAGACGCGGCAGCAATGGCCCGTCTTCATTCCAAATACTTATTCGCCGGAGCCGGCCAAAGCGAGGGACGAGTTGCAATGCTTGCGCTTTGGTACACATACGTGGTCTCTTGTGATGACGCCTTTTGTTTCGTGCACAGTTCAGCAAACGAAGAAATTGACGGCTTTATAGTCATGTTCATCGGGCGGTCACGGTCTCTGCGTCATCTGGTTTGTCAGTATCCTATTGATTTTTTTGTTCGTGCGTTGACATTAACGATTCAATCCCCGGCAGATACTCTTGTTATGGTCAAAGAGTATGTTCTCGAGAATGTCTCTTTTAAACGTACACGAATCAGCGCAAGGTTAGAAGATCAGCAGTCAAATGGGTTGGTTGAAATCCAGTTGAGGCCGATTGTTGTGGCCGAAGCTCAGCAGGGGTCTGGATTAGCCGGTGTTCTCCTGGCCACTGCGGAACAGGAGTTAGTCAGAAGAGGAAAGTCAGAGTATTATCTTGTAGTCTTTAAGGACAACGAACAAGCTGTCCGCTTTTATTTGAAAAATGGATTTGTAGTGGCTCAGGATGCCGGCACCCGCTGGAGGATGAACAAGCACCTGGTCCCGCTCACAGCGCCTGTCGAATGTGTTCCCGAAAAGCGGTGCCCGTTGTGCAAGGCCGTTTCCGACGGTAAACCAGTCTTCACATCTTCATATTCTCTGCTTCAACTGAAGTCCTTGGATCTCGCATGGCATCAGTGCGCCCGGTGTCGCACATATTTCGTCGCGGACATTCCCGATCAGAAATTAATTTCGAAGCATTTGGAAACTGTAGGATACGGCAAGGAGGAGGCTTCGGATCGCATTCATCGGCAAAAGGCTCCTTTGTATCGGTTGATACTGGAAGAGATCTCGTGGTTGAAGTCACCAAACAAAACAGTGCTCGATTTTGGTTGTGCCTTCGGATCATTCATGGAACTGGCTGAGAAAAGCGGCTTTACCGGCTACGGCATCGACATCAATCCGGTCGCTATCGAATTCTTGAGAAATAAGAGGCTCAGAGCGGTTCTGGGAAACGACGTTGGTGCTGCTCGCAAATTTGGGATCAGATTTTCTGCAATAGTTATGAATGATGTAGTATATTACCTGAGAGATCTTTTGCAATCATTCAAGACTTCGTATGACCTCCTGGAGACCGGCGGGGTGCTCGTACTCAGGCTCCCCAACAAGCGGACTTGGCTTGCCGCCTCATTGCGTATGCCTTTTCTAAGGCAAAGAGCTATTAGATCTTGTTGTTACGATCATTTTCACGTGGCAGACATTGCAGCCTATGAAAGCTGCCTTCGGAATGCGGGATTTAGTATCGGGCGTGTGCGACTAAACGTTAGGAGTTCCGATATCTCGGACCTGACGTGGTCCGGACGCTCGGCCTACAAAATAGCTTATTTTTTGAACCTCTTGAGTGTTGGCCGGCTCAAGCTTTCTCCGGGAATTTTACTTGTTGCAGTCAAGACAGCCTGAAAAACTAAACCGAAAGGCTACGTGTTGGACGCCTCTGGCGTGACATCGGAAATGGAGGCCGGCGCGGGACTGGGTAAATTCTTTCAGGCGATTGGTAATCGAGTGTTGTACACGCAGGATCACCTCTGGTACGAGGTCGGTCCTCGCGTATTCTTTCCTCTGCCTTTCCACAAGCCGTTTCTCATACCTCCTCATGACCTGAAAGCGCTCTGGAAAAATGGTGCCTTACTGCTGAGGTACCCTGTTGACCATCAGTCTAGTGGCTTCCCCAGCTATATATTTCTGCTGACCAACAAGGATTACGGGTTACCGGCTTTGTCCGGGAAGAGCCGCAATCAAACTCGCAGAGGGCTGGAAAAGTGCTCAGTTCGCCGTATTTCCTTCGATCGTGTGATGCGCGAAGGTATGCCTTTAGTCGCTGACACTCTGTCACGTCAAAATCGACATTTTTCTGAATCGGTTTCCAGTCACTGGCAAAAGTTTCTTTTTTCATGCTGGAGCTTGCCCGGCCTTGGAAGCCTGGGGTGCTTTTGTGGGAGAGGCAATAGCGGCTTATTTGTTGTCGGTTACGGTTGGAGAGTGTGTGCATATTCACATGGTGTTCTCTCGAACGGATATGTTGAAATATTATCCAATCAATGCCCTCACCTTTGTTTTTGCCCAAGATGCTATACACCGTCAAAGCATCACTCACGTTTCTTACGGTATTCGTTCGATCAAGGGCGATAAGGACAGTTTGAATCGATTTAAAGAAGGGATGGGTTTTACGAAGGAATTTATCAGGGAACGTATAGAGGTGAACCCGCGGCTGAAGCTCTTTCTTGATTGCGGATTAGCCCGCGTAGCACATTGGGCTTCGGCGAAGTATTGTGACCGATCCGAGTTGGCTGAAAACGTACACGGTGCAGTTTCAATCTATCTCAAGCAAAACGGATATGAATGAAATACCAGGCCGCCCGACGCCGATGCCTTGAAAAGAACACAGACGACTATCCACGATTATTTGGGTATAATCTGGCTGGAAACGGAGGGTGCGGCCAAAACTGGATGCCACTTGGTCGCCGGTAAACGATCAAGAGGCAAACGCTGTGATAAACATCCTCGCAACGACTTTTTTTCCCATCAGTCTGTTGGGCAGCTTGCCTTTATAATCTTGGATATTAGCCGAGTGTCGTGCAGTCACAACGAGGGAATCTTCTGCTTCAGGTCCGTTATCGAATCTTGAACGATCTGAAAATCTTCAGCTCGACCCAGATCGTACCAGATACCTTGAAACGGGTAACAGCCGATTCTCTCGCGCTTGTCGAGCAGGAGCTGTACCAGATCCGGAAAATCCAAGTAAGCGCCGGCCGTGATGTACCTTGAGAACCGATGGTTCCAGCACGTATATGCCGGCACTGACGAGAAGGCTCATATCGGGCTTCTCTTCGTATTCTACAATCTCCAACCCTTTTTTATGGATTACGCCGTAATCAATATGAAGCTTCCGCTCAAGAGACGCTACTGTGAGCGTGAACCCATTCTCACTGTGAAAACGCACCAAGTCTCTGAAATCGATATCCGTCAACAGATCTCCGTTCAGCACGAGAAATGTCCCTGTGATGTCCTGTATCGCGCTAAGCGGTCCGGATGTCCCGAGGGGGGTGTCTTCAACGGCATAGTCGCACTTGACTCTGAACCTCGTCCCGTCGCCGAGGACTGCCTGGACCAGGGGAGCCAAATGACCCAGTGCCACAGTAATCCAGTCAAACCCCTGGCTGCCAAGTTGCTGAATGAGAACTTCAACTATCGGCCGGTCCCCGACAGGAACAAGAGGTTTGGGAATAATTGTAGGATAAGGGCGCAAACGAGTTCCCTTACCTCCGGCAAGTATGATCGCTCTCATAGGCGGACGATTCCTCAAGCTATTAATGAATGGTAATCGTTCACCGCGGAGATCGCAGAGATCGCGGAGGGTTCTGTTTTCAGTGCCATTCTCCCAGGCGAGACGCAAGGCATTCCGGTCTCTGGCACTGAAGGCATTACCGGCCTGACTGAGTACCCCCGCAACTTATGTGGGCTTGAGGAAGCCATTCTTTCTCTCTGCGTTCTCGGCGCACTCTGCGGTAAATCCTTCTTTCTCCGTGAACGGTTGCGCCGATTCATTGTTTGGGCGGAGGCATTACCAGTGCTTCTCCTGTAGCGATGGTTTCCCCTCGTTGGTTGGTCCACAGAAGCTTCATTTTTACCCAACGTTTTTTATGAAGTTTTTCCATTACTTCTCCGGATGCGGTTATGGTGTCGCCGAAGAAGGTAGGCGCCTTGAAACGAGTTGTCACTTCAAGGAGAATGGTTCCAAGACCGGGGAGCTTCATGCCCAGCACTGGAGCAATCAGGCTCTGGGGAACAGCCCCGTGCGCGATGCGTTTACCGAAAGGAGTCTGTTTTGCAAACTCCTCGTTGAGGTGCATAGGATTAAAGTCGCCACTGATGCCGGCAAACAGGTAGACATCCGTCTCCGAAATAGTCTTTGTAAAGGAAGCCTTCATCCCCACTTCAAGTTCATCATAACTTAATCCGAGTTGAATTTGCATCTTTCTGTTAGCTCCATTACAGCTAAAGAACTCTTAAGGTAAACTTTAGTTACACTTGTGCTAAGCCAATGAATATTTACCTGTTTACAAGATTAAGTCTCTTCCTGCACACCTCCACGGTGGCGATTTCCCGGCCCTGATCTTTTACCATCCGAGCCGCTTTTTCCACCAGGGCTCCATTGGAATCTGCCATCACCCCTGACGTCAAGTAAAAATTGTCCTCCAAACCTACCCGAATATTCCCACCCAACGCGATAGACGCGGCTATCATACGCCACTGATCTAAGCTCACCGCAATCACTTCCCAGTCGCTCCCGGGTTTTAGCAGATCGACCATAGCCATGAGATTCGACACAGTGGGCGGTATCCCTCCCAGTACGCCCATTATCAGACTGTACTGAAACGGAGGCTTGAGCAAGCCCATATCGATGAGGGGAAAGGAATTGCCCACTTGTCCGGTGTCGAAGCACTCCAGTTCAGGCTTGGTGCTTGCGCTGTTCATGGCTTCTACGATTTGCATGATTTCAGAGAAAGGGTTTGGAAATACGAACTCGAAGACGAATTTCTTTTTTGCGGAATTGTATTTCGCGTAATTCATGGAGCCCATGTTCAAAGCACCTATAGCCGGTCTTATTCCTTGAATATGGGCTATTTTCTGTTGAGTAGTAACGTTGATGGCACCTGTTGAAAAATTTATGATCACAGGACATGCGTCCGTAACAGCGTCGTAAATGTTCTTGTAGTCCTGAACCTCATAGCTGGGGAGACCTTCCCGTGTTCTCGCGTGGATGTGGACCACTGCTGCTCCGGCTTCGTATGCTCGCTTTGCTTCGGCCGCGTACCTCTTCGGGTGTATAGGGAATAGCCGGGCACTGATCACGGTTTGCTACAACGCCGGACAAGGCGCACGTAATCATACATGGCCGTTCGAAGTCCCGGTTTTCTTTTATCCACATTGAAGGCATATTTCCAAAACCTCCTCTCCGGTGTTTACCGGCCTTTCCACTGAGGCTGTCTTTTCTCAAAGAAGGCAGTCATGCCCTCCTTCGCGTCTTCCGTGCTTGCCACGTCTCCAAGCCGTTGGCACAGATAATCCAGCGCATCGTCTAATGTTCTGTCCTGAACAGCATCCAGTGATTGTCGTCCCATCCTTATGGCCAGGGGCGCTTTCGCGGCTATATTCGAGAGAGCTTCGTTCACCACTCCATCCAGATCGTCTTTCGGAACCGCTCGGGTAATAAGACCCATCTGTTCCGCCTACGCGGCTGAAAGCATCCTGGCTGTGTAGATCATTTCCAGAGCTTTCTTGCGGGCTGCATTTCTGAAGATCAAAGCGCCGATCATCATAGGAAAGAGTCCCACATTCACTTCAGGGGTCCCAAATCTTGAGCCCTCGTGCGCATACACCAGATCGCACGAGAGCATGAGGCCCATCCCGCCGGCCAGGCAACGGCCGTTCACACGAGCAACAAAAGGCTTGGGGAAGCGAGCCATTCTCTTCAAGAGTGAAGCATATTTGCGTGCGCCGGCAATATGATCTTCAGCCCCCATGGTTGAAGCGAGATCCGCGCCGGAGCAAAAAGTTTTTTCTCCAACCGCGGTTAGGCAAATGACCTTTATCTCGTCATCCGTCTCAGCCCTATCGAGATAATCGGAAAACAGATCGATGATTTCCAGGCTAAGCGCATTGCCTCTTTTCTCTCGGTTTATGGTTATCCAAGCGGAAGCGTCTCGGACTTGGTAGAGAAGCTCTGGATCACCCATTTTGATCGACCTCCGTATTAGGCTCGATTTCGACCAATATCTGACCGGGACTGACCTGAGCGCCTACAGTAGTGTTTACAGCCTTGACTACACCACCGTATGGAGCGTTTAAGGTCATCTCCATCTTCATGGCCGAAACTACGACGCATCCCTGACCTTTCGCCACTTCTGAGCCTGGCTCGACCAGTAATCTGACTACTGTCGCCGGCGTCGGAGGGGTCACTTCGGTTGGAGCATTATCCAAACCTTGGAGTTTGCGTCGCGGGATGAGATCCGCGTCTTGAACAAACCGGGTTCGCCCGTTCACCCATATCCAAGACCCTTCGGATGTACGAGAGATGAAAACATTCGTTGCCTTGCCGGCCACTGCAATGTGAAGCTGGTGGGGTCCAACTTCTCGGACTGTGACGGCTTGTGGTTCACCATCCAGAGCAAAGAGCATCTCTCCAGGCTCATTTAATGGACTGGCTTCTACAGAGTGAATTTTATCTCCGATCTTCGTTTTGTAATGCATCGTTCAAACTCTTAATCAGGCTCCGATTGAAAATGTTCTCATCGACTGACTCAGGGAATTTCCTGTTCCTTGTCATTGCGAGGAGCGAAGAGTGGGACAAGCTTCCAGCCTGTCTATTACGCAATGACAATCTTTTCGCTGGTACAAGTTAATACTTACCGTATTCCGTTTCCGTTTACGTCATCTAGCCATATCCCAGGCCCCGAGACGAAGCCAGGGATTGAAAGGCTGTCGGTTTCGGCTATCTACGGAGTCATTGATCTGTGCGACAGGTTTAACCATCCGGTCGGCCACAAAGCCCAAAGCTGCCAATATGTCTGTTGTGCTGTCGGGTTTCCAGTCAGCGAAATTCTCGTCGATAAAGCCGGTGTGTGTATCGCCGGCCTTAAAGGCATCTGAAGTCAAGACATCCAGAAGGAATTCGATGGTAGTTGTGGCGCCCAGAATCACGCATTCCTTGAGGGCCCTTATCATGCAAGCTATGGCCGTCTCCCTGTTCTCACCGAACGCTACCAGCTTGCCCAGAATCGGGTCATACTGGATGGGAACATTGAATCCACTATAAATTCCTCGATCGTAGCGTACGCCCGGCCCCTCGGGCGCACAAGCGTATAGTATGCGGCCGGGAGCAGGCATGAACCCGGATTCAGGGTCTTCAGCATAGATCCGGCACTCGATCGAGTGACCTCGCCGCGTGAGGTCAGACTGTGCAAACGGCAGAGGAAGCCCCGCGGCTATTTCGATTTGTTTGCGTACGAGATCAAGACCGGTGAGCATCTCAGTAATGGGGTGTTCCACCTGAAGACGGGTGTTCACTTCCAAGAAATGGAAACGGCCGGATTTGTCCAGAAGAAACTCTACCGTTCCCACGTTAACGTAACCCGCGGCCTGAGCCACCCGAATCGCTGCCGCGCCCATCTCGTTCCGTAAATCTGC
Source organism: uncultured delta proteobacterium (assembly GCA_963789265.1). Lineage (GTDB taxonomy): Bacteria > Desulfobacterota > Desulfomonilia > Desulfomonilales > Desulfomonilaceae > CAWBBA01. The sequence goes on from CAWBKB010000005.1 coordinate 582,020, forward strand.
CGTTACTGCCGTGGATGGAGTCTCTTCGATAATCTTCTGATGCCGTCGTTGGATAGAGCACTCGCGCTCGAACAGGTGCACCACATTTCCATAGGTGTCGGCAAGTATTTGAAATTCCACATGTCTGGGACGGTCCAGGAGTTTCTCCAAATAAATGGTCCCATCGCCAAACGCGGACAATGCTTCACTTGAGGCTACCTGAGCAGCCTCCGGCAGGGTATCGCAGTTTTCCACGATCCGCATGCCTTTGCCGCCTCCTCCTGCTGCCGCTTTCACAATTACCGGATATCCCAATTCATCTGCAACTGCGGCAAGCCGTTCCGGATTCGATTCTCCCTCGATCATACCCGGGATGACGGGCACTCCGCTTTGCGCTGCGAGATGACGGGCGGTTGTTTTGTTTCCGAGCTTCTCCATGCAGCCCGCCGGAGGTCCAATAAAGACGAGTCCCGCGTCCGACACGCTCTCCCGCGAATCTCGCATTCTCGGCCAAAAAACCGTACCCCGGATGGATGGCCTCAGCCCCGGTCTTAAAGGCTGCTTCAATAATCTTGTCAATATTGAGGTAACTCGAAGCGGGATCGGCCTCCCCCAGGCATACGGACTGGTCGGCATTCAGAACATGGAGTGACTCCCGATCCACATCGGAATATACCGCCACGGTTTCGATGCCCATTGCACGGGCAGTGCGCATGATCCGGACTGCTATCTCGCCTCGATTAGCTACGAGTATTTTCGAGAACATCCCAAGCCTCTACATCCGGAAAGTGCCGTGGCCTTGATTCCGCTCGGCTAGCGGCTGATTCAGAGAAACCGAAATGGCCAGACCGAGGACGTCCCGTGTCATTGCCGGGTCCAGAATTCCGTCATCCCACAAGTTGGCCGTCCTGTAGTAGGCATTTCCCTCATTCAAAGCGGATTGAATGATGGGTTTGCGGATTCCGTCAACTATTTCAGCGGGTAAAGGAGGCTGGCCCTCGCGGGCAAGCTGATCGTTCTTCACGGACACCAAGACGCCGGCAGCTTGTTCTCCGCCCATAACACCGATTTGAGCATTCGGCCACATCCATAGGAATCTCGGTGAGTAGCCCCGCCCGCACATTCCATAGTTTCCCGCACCAAAGGAAGCTCCGATTATAACCGTGAATTTAGGGACCGTTGCAGTGGACACTGCGTGAACCATCTTATGGCCGTCTTTTGTTATTCCACGGCGCTCGTAATCCTTGCCTATGATGTATCCGCTTATATTCTGAAGAAAAACAAGTGGAATTCCCTGCCGATCACAGAGCGAAATGAATTGGGTGGCTTTGAGGGCGCTGTCTGAAAAGAGTACGCCGTTGTTCCCCAGGATTCCGACCTGATACCCGTGAATATATGCCCATCCGCAAATCAGGGTCGGACCGTAAAGAGCCTTGAACTCGAGGAATTCCGAACCATCCACAATGCGGGCGATCACCTCGCGCACGTCGTAAGGTTTGGAAATGCTCTGCGGGACTATCCCATAAAGCTCATGGGCATCGTACAACGGGTCAACCGGGAGCCTGGTGGGAATGTAAGACTTTTCTGTGTTCGGAAGCAGCGACGCTATATCCCGGACAATCAGCAAAGCGTGTTCGTCATCGGCAGCAAAATAATCCGACACCCCTGAGATTTGGCAATGAACCTGGGCTCCTCCAAGTTCCTCGGCAGTGACTTCCTCGCCTGTGGCTGCCTTTACCAGTGGCGGCCCACCCAAAAAAATCGCACCTGTGCCCGTCACATGAACCACATGATCCGACATCGCCGGAATGTATGCGCCGCCTGCGGTGCAAAGCCCCATTACAGCGGTTATTTGCGGTATGTTCATTTTGGACATGATTGCCTGGTTGTAAAATATCCGTCCTCCATCGTCCACATCAGGGAAAATCTCTGACTGGAGCGGCAAATATGCGCCGCCGGAATCAACAAGCATTACCATGGGCAGTCTGTTTTCCATTGATATTGTCTGGCTTCGCAGCGTCTTCTTAACTCCCATAGGATACACGGTCCCGCCTTTAATCATGGGATCGTTTGCATGAACCAGGCATTCGCGGCCCTGAATGAGGCCTATTCCGGCTCGGGTGCCGGCGCCGTGAACCTTGCCGCCATACATGCCTTTGGCAGCAAGAGGCGCTATTTCCAGCCAAGGGGTATTGCGATCGAGCAGCAGATCCAGCCGTTGCTGAACCGGAAGTTTCCCCAATTCTTGATTGCGTTGTATGGCTTTTGGCGAGCGGTCATCTCTGGCCGTCTTGAGTTCGGCCTTTAACTCCGACACCGTTTTTTCCATGGAATCGTAATTGGCTCTGTACTCGTCGCTGCTGGTATCGATTCGGCTTTCAATGATTTCCATTGATTACACCTGATAGCGTTTGAGAAGCTCGTCCGCGATAGACATCCGGGCTATTTCACTAGTTGTGCCTGCCAGGGCCGCATATTTCGCTTCCCTGTATGCCCGTTCCACCGGATTCCCGCTCAAGTAGCCATTCCCTGCCAGGATTTGCACCGCCATGGACGCGACCCGCTCAGAGGCTTCAGTGCTGAACACTTTCGCACAGTGAACCAGAGTCCCTGCTTCCTGATCCGACACGGAACACATCCATGCTGCGCGATAGCAGAGAAGCTGGGCAGCCTGAGTCAATGTGAGCATTTCGGCAATCTTGAACCGAATTTCCTGCCAGTGAAAAATCGGCTTCCCCCCGCGATGATGGGAATCCGTGTGCTTTTTTGCCTCCGTCAAGGTTCGCTGCATCAGCCCCACTGATGCAATGACCATGAGCATGTCCTGGATTTTCCGTAGAAAATCCAAGCATTTCCGATCCTCAAAAGGTCCCACAACCATATTCTCCGGCACCTGAACCTCGTTCAATTTCAGGGAGGCAACCGCCAGCCCATTGTATCCGAGTGTTTCAAGCCTGGGGCCGATAGTGACGCCCGATTGGTTGGGCCGAACCAGAACAAATGCGGGACTGCCGTCTACGGAGGTAGCAACAGCAATATAGTCGGCTATGGGAGCATTGGTAACGAATACCTTCTCACCTGAGACCGAAAAGAAATTTTCATCACGCCACGCGACCGTCGAAAATTCAGTGACTGACTGAGCATGTTCTTTCTCGGAAATTGCAACTGCTGCCACGAGGTCCCCGTCTGTAAGACGCTCAAGTAAATCCGGGAACCGTCCGGCTCCGAAGCCCTTCAGCAAACCTCCGAAAAGTCGAGCGCTGGTTTCCACAGAGAGAAAAAGCGACCCCGAAATCCTGGCAATCTCCTCTTGAGCGGCAACGAGTCTCATCCCATCAGACGCACTCCCAGGCCCCAAACCGAGGCTCAAATAGCTAATTTGGCCAAGTTTTTTGAGGAAGGAACGAGTTATCTCCCCGAGCTTTTTCATGCCCGCACGTTCCATTTCATTTGCTTCAAGAATCGCTTGGGAATCGAGTACGCTGGAAAGCCCCTTTTTCAGGTGCTCTTCTTCAACGCTTAGCTCAAAATCCATGACCTTCCTTTCCTGCTCCGGAAACATCTCCTCGAGAGGCGAACGGATCAGGTCGATCACATCAACCTGGAAATGATAACCTTCTGAATGTCAGAAGTTCCGCCGCCGATCGGGGCAAGACGGCTGTCTCTGAAAACACGCTCGACGTCATATTCGCGACAATAACCGTAACCGCCGTGTAGGACCATTGCATCATTGGCAGGTCCCAGAGACCAATCTCCAAGAAAGAGCTTGGCAATCGCCGCTTCCAAGTGATTCAAAGGCCGACCTTGATCCTTACACCACGCAATGCGATAGACCAGCGATCTGGCCGCCTCCAGGAATATCTTCATGTCCGCGATCTTGTGTCTGACGGCCTGGAAATACGATATTGGTCGCCCGAATTGATATCTTTCCTGTGCGTATCGGCAACAACGTTGAATGAGAAAAGAAAACGCGCCCAAAAAAGGCGCTAATAAAGTGCTTCTATCCCATTCCACAGTTTGCATGGACATCATGAAACCATTGCCTTCGGAACCGAGCAAGTTTTCCAGTGGAATAACACAGTCCTGAAACGCAAGCTCTGACGTGGGTGAAGTCCGGACGCCCATTTTTTGGAGATTTCGACTCACCGAAAAACCAGGAGTGCCTTTCTCCACGATAAATGCCGAAATTCCCGCATGCACCGCGGATGGATCGGTCTTGGCGTAAATTACCGCGACATCGGCTATTGCTCCGTTTGTAATGAACATCTTGCTGCCATTTAGCACCCAGGAGTCGCCCATTTTCTCAGCCCTGGTCCTGAGCGATGCCACATCCGAACCCGCGCCCGGTTCGGTAAGCCCCATGCAGCCTATCCATTCGCCCCTGGCAAGCTTAGGAATATATTTCCTTTTCTGAGCTTCGTTTCCATGAGTAAAGATCGTGTCCGCGCAAAGATAGGTGTGAGCGCCGTAACTCAGAGTCAGGCCGCCATCGACCCCGGCCTCTCCAAGAGCTTCCGCAGCAAGCACCGACGTGAGGACGTCTGCTCCACCACCCCCAAACTCCTCAGGAAAATGGAGTCCCAGAATCCCGAATTCACCCAGCTTTTGCCAGGATTGAAAATCGAATTCACCTTTGAAGTCGTGTTCTTGAACCCGCGGTACTGTCTCGCGGCGAGCAAATTTTAAGACCTGGTCTCTAAACATTAGCTGTTCATCGCTCAAAGCGAAGTCCATCAAATATCCTCCTGTGCAACTCCCGAAAATTCATACCGTTGTCTGCAAGTAGTCTTCTTTCAATTTGGATTTCATAATCTTACCAACCGGAGTCAGTGGTAACGAGTCAACGAAAACCACTTGACGAGGGATTTTGTAGTCGGCCAGAGAGGATCGACAGTGCTGGAGTACCTCTTCCTGTGTCACAGTCGCACCGGGTTTCGGAACGATGTAGTAGCGACCGATCTCTCCCAGGATTGTATCAGGAACGCCGATTCCCGCCACCATAGCGACCTTGGGATGTTTGGCTACAAGATTCTCCACCTCAACGGGGTAAACATTGAATCCGCCTTGTACATACATTTCTTTAAGCCGTCCCATAAGCGTAATGTAACCGTTCTCGTCCAGGTAACCCATATCTCCTGTGCGCAGCCATCCTTCTTCGCCAAACGTCTCGACGGTTTCCTGCGGCATTCTGAAATAACCGGGTATCACGCAATCGCCCTTGATAAGGATTTCCCCCACCTCCCCGATGGGAACATCTGCTCCGTCGGCCCCCCGGACCTTCACGTTGAAATCGCCGAGCGGTTTCCCGATTGAACGAATGGTCGCGTCGAAATCTGAATCCCATGGACTCATGATTACAGTACCTGACGTCTCGGAGAGGCCGTACAAGTTCATTACCTTGGCCTTTGGAAACGTTTCGTACAATTGTTTCAACAGCGGCGGTTCCGCGTTGGATCCTCCTGTGATCACAAGACGGACGGAGTCCTTGTTGAAATCGTTCATGCCTTCGTTCAGAAGCATAAGCGTGTGCATGGTCGGGACTCCCACGAAGAGGGAGGGAGGGTCAGACGCCGCCTGCTTGATCATGATTTTGGGATCGAACATTGGAATGAGATGGCACGTGCCGCGAGCGACAAGCATCGTCAGTAAGCAACACGTGACACCGCCCACGTGGTTGAATGGAAGAGCTAATTGAAGCGAATCTCCGGGTACTGCTCGAATGTGTTTCGCCTCTGCCCGGGCAGAAGCCAATTGACTACGGTGCGTGTTGCCGGCGCCTTTCGGTTTCCCGGTTGTTCCGGACGTGTAAATGATCATGATAAGATCTTCAGGAGATACAGAGCCTTGAGATGATTCCAGGGCAGCTCTATTCACGGGAGTTTGAAGCAAAACTTGATAGTCGTGGCTTCCTTTGTCACCGGGATCGCCTATAAAGATGAAATCACGCACAGACGGAATGCGTTCTCTCATGCCCTTGAAGAACTGCACATAATCCATGTCACCTGCCGATGCGAGTGACACAATGGCCCTTGCCTCGGAGTGGTTGAGGATGTAATTCAGCTCTGTTTCGCGATACCGCACCGAGAGGCCCACAACCACTGCTCCTATCTTCGCCGCGGCAAAATACGTGTAAACCCACTCCGGCTGGTTCAAGGCGATTATGCCGATACGGTCGCCCTTTTGAAAACCAAGGTTCAGCAACCCCGCGGCAACGTGATCAGAGCGCCGATCCACTTCTTCGAAGGTTAAATCGCTCCCCTGCCACGTGTACCCTCGACCTGATGTGCGGTCCCGCGCTGCTTCCTTGAGCGCTCGCCAGATGACCTCGGCCTCCGAAACGTTTGCCATCAGTTCGACTCCTTTCTGTAACATCGCTAAACGTGGTTGGCTCTGTCCGGGGAGATAGGTTCGGCCCCATGGCAACGAGCGTCTTTCGAAAAAGGCACTTGGGTTTCTGAACGACTAGTCGTTTTTTTATCAGCCTCGCGTGGTCAGTGTCAAGATTTTTCAATTCCTCGCGGCACTCTTTCACTTCCATAGTGAATCTGCTCCCCTTGTCATTGCGAGGAGTGAATGGTGGGGCAGGCTTCCAGCCTGTCTATTAGGGATGACGGGCAATCCCGCGTTCCGCACGGGACATTCCACCGGCAATCTGAGCGATGTTTAGAGGAAAGGGTTGCTTCGCTTCGCTCGGAATGACTCTCTCCCCTGATTAAGTAAGTTTAGTCGCTCATTGGCCTTCTTTGAAATGATCATCTATTTGGGGAGCATTGCAGCCTCCCCTCCGGATCGCCCGCTCTTGACAGTTCTCATCTCCTTTTGGTACAAACGACTGATCGTTCAGAATGGCATACTACGAGTATGAAAACTAAAATTCAGAATCCTGAAAGAGTGAAGCTTCGTAGAAAGCAGATTTATCACGGAGCAATGAAAGTTTTCCGAAAGAAGGGCTTTCATGCAGCTTCTATTCGGGAAATCGCCGAGGCCAGTCGTCTCAGTCCCGGAGCGCTGTACAACTACATAGACAAGAAAGAAGATATTCTGTACCTTGGTACACGAGGAACTCCTCACTAATATTGATGAATGTCTTGATAAAGCTCTTCAGAGGCACCGGGATCCAGTACAAAGACTCGTGCAAGTGGTGCGGGACATTTTCGAGTTCAGCCTCCGGCTAAAGGAAGAGACGCTCTTCATGTACACGGAATCCAAGTTCCTGGAAAAACAATACTTGCACAAAGTACTTGAGCAGGAATCCAGATTTGTCTCTAGACTCGAGGCGCTTATCAGAGAGGGGATAAGTAAAGGCGTATTTGAATGTAGCGAACCAGGCGTATTTGCCAACATCCTGGCCCTGTTGATGGCTCTGATCCCGCTGCGCAGTTGGAATCTCGTGCCTTATTACTCGGAAAAGGAAATTCTCGAAGAACTCGTCACGCTTCTCTTAAGAGGATTGAGGGCGGACGAAGTGCTACCTGTATCTAAGAGCACGTCCGCATAGGCGTTGAAACAAGTGCGGATCAACAGAAAACATTCCGAATTGACCCCCGATCCAGCCTGATTATATTAGAACAAGGTTCATAGAATGCTTCCGTGGAGGATTCAAAATGAAGAACAGGAAAGCATGCTGTTTCATGGGAAGCTTCTGCAAGGAATTAAAGAAATCTGACTGTCTGAAAGCCGGCGGCAAAGTAGTAGAAGATTGCTCAAGGTGCAAGTAACTGAAATAATATCGTTTTGTTGGTGCCGATGATTGAAGGTAGGTCGGCATTAACCAATGATGAATTGGATGTTTTTCGCGGCAAACGGGAAGAATTCGTGGGAAAGCTCCAAGAAAAATACGGCATTCAACGTGAAAGAGCAGAGGAGGAACCTGAGGAGTTTCTTCGGAAGCTTCACTGAGCAACGCTTTCACTTTAATCTTGGCTCAATTCCCACCGTGAAGTAGCCGTGAAAAATCGTGCTGATAAATGGTAGTACCTGCGCAGAAGTCCACTTCGTAGCGTCGCTCGTAGTGCGCTTAGGCCGGTGTCGCAGGGCTTTGCCCACCTTTTTTTCCAGGCTCTTTCCTCACTTTCTTTGCAGGTTGTTTGGGCCGGGCGCGGCCTCCTGTGGCCCGCTCTTCCGCGGCTCGCACCTGCCCAATGACTGCTTCTTCATCTATTCTCTTGCTCTGAATCCGCTTCAAATCACTCTTTGCTCCAGCTTCCTTTGCCCGGACTCTCCTCGGCTCATGAGCAACCTCGGACAAAGTCCGTCGCCCTGTTTCATAAAGTAAGAATCCGCATTTCAAAATTGCCTTCATCGCGGGTCTCACAGCAGACCATGCCAATGGCAGAATCACAGGTGCCACAAGCACACTCGCGCCGACTGCTGCGCCGGTCAACACGTCACCAGTAGGTCTAAATCCCCAGATTTTCATGATCATCGCCTCCCATTTGTCGGCTCACAACGATTGCCAAAATTAACATGTCTGTTCACACTGCATCCGCGTTTTTGTGGCCAGGGGGTCAGAAAATACAATTGCGCGGGCACGAAACAATTTGCTGCAATGGGTTCCTCGCCGTCGTTGTTTTCGCGCTTTCGAGACTCCGCGCTAAATGGTTCTATTAATCAAATTACTTCGTCCTTCGACTCCCCGCAATGAAAACCCCAGCAAATTAGGCAACAAATTGGGCCGCCGTCGATGGTCGTATTTCCTCATAAACATAAATTGTATCGGAAGTTTATACTTGACAAACGCAAATATTTATGATACAGTCCCCCCTAGATAATAAGCACAAAGGGGACTGCCATGAAAGCCGAAACTTTAAACCTCGCTACTCTTTCCCCGCTGTTCGCCGACGAAGAGGCTGCCCGCAAATTTCTTGAAGCACAAAGATGGCTGAACGGTCCGGTGTGTCCCCGCTGTGGTAGCACAAGAGCACATGCGCTTACCCCGAGAGAAGGATCAAAGAGGCCGGTAAGAAAAGGTGTGTACTTTTGTGGCGGGTGCCGCAAGCAGTTCACGGTTAGGATAGGCACCATCTTTGAAGATTCTCATATTCCCTTGAACAAATGGCTTATAGCTTTCCATCTGATGTCGAGCAGCAAGAAGGGAGTCAGTTCCATGCAATTGCATCGTGAACTTGGCATCACTCTGAAGTCTGCCTGGTTCCTCAGCCACAGAATCAGGGAGGCTATGGCAGAGAAGCATGACGGCTTGTTGTGTGGAATTGTCGAAGTAGATGAAACATACGTCGGCGGTAAACCCCGTAAGGGCAGCAACGGCTCTAAGCGCGGCCGTGGCACTGATAAGATTCCTGTTATGGCTTTGGTAGAAAGAAATGGAAATGTTCGATCTAAGCCTGTCGAGCGCGTTAATGCAAAGGCTCTGAGAGGCGCAATTTTTGAGAATGTGGACAGAGGTGCTCACATTGTGACCGATGAATTTGCTGCCTATAATGGGATCGGGATGTACTATCGCAGCCACAAGAAAGTAAACCATAAGCAAGGTGAGTATTCGAGAGGCGACGTAACTACGAATACAGTTGAATCCTTTTTTGCTATCCTGAAACGTGGTCATTATGGGATCTTTCACAGCCTCAGCAAGCAACACCTGCATCGTTATTGCAACGAATTTGCCTTTCGGTGGAATAATCGCAAGGTGAGTGACGGCGAGCGTATGATTGCTGCTATAATGGGGGTAGAAGGCAAGAGGCTTATGTATCGCCAGAGCGTAAACTGAAGGGAAGGGGACAATGTCCTCATCGGAGAAAAGTCAAATGAAGACCGCAAGCGCAAAGCGGAAGCGAAAAGAGAGCGCGGGCAAAGAGAAGCCGCCTGGCGAGAAACGGAAGCTGTGCAAACCGCTTTCGCTTTCATGTTTCACCTTTGATGAAATAGTAAAAACGGCTCTGGCAACCAAGCCGAAGAAGAAGGGCCAAGGTCAAAAGACAGAAGATGAGCCAGAAGACGGATGAACGGAAAAATCAACTCTACTTTGGGGATAACCTCCAAATTCTCAGAGAGCATGTAGATGACGAGTCAGTTGACCTGATTTATCTTGACCCACCCTTCAACTCTCAGGCCACCTACAACGTGCTATTTGGAGAACAAGACGGTTCCCGATCTCAAGCTCAAATCGCCGCGTTCGAGGACACGTGGGAATGGAGTGCTGAGGCTGAATCTATCTATCGTGAAGTGGTCACTGAAAAACCTGGAAGGCTTGCCGATTTTCTTCAGGCTTTACGAAGCATTCTCAAAAGTAGCAATATGATGGCTTATCTAGTAATGATGTCTCCCAGATTACTGGAACTCCACAGAATCCTAAAATCATCTGGAAGTATCTATCTTCATTGCGACCCAACGGCGAGTCATTACCTTAAACTATTGATGGATACGATTTTCGACCCGAGGAATTTTAGGAATGAAATCATCTGGAAAAGGACTGGCGCACACAGTTCAGCTAAAAAATTTGGGCCTGTCCACGACACGCTTTTATTCTACTCAAAGTCATCGGATTATAAATGGCTGCCCATCTTTCAACCATACGGTGAACACTATTTGGCGACTAAATATCGGTACGAAGATGAACGAGGTACGTATAGATTAGTCGATCTGACCGCTGCTGGATTGAGAACCGGCTCAAGTAAACCCTGGCGAGGCTGCAATCCAGAAGAAAAGGGCCGACATTGGGCTGTACCAAATAGCATCCTTGCTTCTCTCGTAGACATTGACAAAAACCGAAGCATGTCTACGAATGCAAAGCTAGACTTGTTAGATGGACACGGCTATATTTATTGGCCCGAAAAGGGAAGAAAAGAAGAAAGGGGGCGCCCTCACTATAAACGGTACCTAACAGGCGGCATACATGCTCAAGACGTGATTACCGATATTCCCCCTATTAATTCCCAAGCGAAGGAACGACTCCATTATCCTACTCAAAAACCCGAAGCCCTCTTAGAGCGCATCATTAAGGCTTCCAGTAATAAAGGGGATATCGTGCTCGACCCCTTCTGTGGTTGCGGGACTACAATTAACGTCGCCGAACGCCTGCATAGAAGATGGATCGGGATTGATATTACTCACCTCGCAATCGCTCTTATCAGGAACCGGCTTCAAGACACGTTTGCAACGGAGCTTTCCCCTTATGAGGTTCTGGGTTCCCCGAAAGACCTGTCCAGCGCTAAGGCCCTCGCTCTTCAGGATCGTTATCAATTTGAGTGGTGGGCTTTGAGCCTTGTAGAGGCCCGGCCTGCCCAGGACAGGAAAAAAGGCGCAGATTCAGGCATCGACGGTTACATTAACTTCTTTGACGACGGAAGCGGGAAAGCTAAGAAAATCATTGTCCAGGTGAAAAGCGGACACATAGGCGTTAAAGAAATGAGGGATTTTATCCATGTGGTTGACCGAGAGAAGGCAGCAATTGGGGTCTTTATAACCCTTGAATCACCTACCGGACCGATGAAGGACGAGGCTCTCGCGGCCGGTTATTACTCGCCCGAACGCCTCGCCAAGGAACACACCGCACTGAAGATCCAAATTGTCACTATAGGGGAACTACTTGGCGGTGTTCAGATCCGATATCCGCGCATGCTCGTAACTACGTTCAAAAGGGCTGAACGGAAGTATAAAGATAGTCCTCAGCAAGATAACTTGTTATGACGCTACGTAATCCTTCAGTCTACTCGAACTAGCCTGTATTCCCACCGCGATGCTCTCGATATAGACCTTTTCATGATTGTATCTATACAAAACTTCGATAGGTGGGAATCTGCCTGAAATGTGCAAATACAACCCAATACCTAAACTGGCACAGACGACGCCCCTGATGCCGACTTCATCCGGGCGAGCAGCAAGCATCATTTCTATCTTGCGATAGGTTCGATCAAATTCCGGTGAATCTACGGTCCAAGAATCTACTGTTGATTCTGCCGCATGCTCTAATACGACTGTTCTAACCCTGCAATCAATAACAGAGCCCATTTTGAATGTACTCCTAGCCCGTAAGCCACAAAAGACTTGACACCCGTCAGCTTCTATGATTTAAACGAGCTACGCCCTTTGGGCAAAATAGGCACTTTAGCCCATTCCCAGCGGACGAGAAGAGGACAGGCTGCTACCTGTCTCAGTTAAAATTTACCTGCACCAATCTGCAAACACTAAAACGACCGGACGCGCCCTACGCCTCCCGGTGTTTATGGGCGCATCATTATCGCCGCACATCGCACTTGTCAAGCAAAATTATATACTTAAAGCCATTTCCGCGAAAGTACGCGAACTTCCTAAATTTACTAAGAGAACCTGATTCGTCTTGATTCTGTGTGTTTAGATGGGATAATGAAAATTCTGATCCTCTAAGCGAGATAGTAAGCTAGGCTGGTGCGTTTGTCAAGTATAAACTTCCGAATTGTATTCCACAGCTAATAATGTCAAGAGATTACAGCAATAATGGAGACTTTAGCGAAAATACAAAATCAAACTGTGATTATAAAAGTCACTCATTATCGGAGAAAAAATGTCTTTGCCTTCCACAATTTACAGCCTCAGAATGAATTTCTGCTCCCTAATATTCGTTCCCCACCGATCCACATCGTGCTCTTGGACTAAACCAAAGCCTTGTTCCTCGTACAAATGGCGTGCTGACTCCAAGCCTCTGAAAGTCCACAGAAATACCACCTTGTGGCCCGCGAATCTGCAAAATGCAACCGCAGTCTGAATCAAGAGGCGGCCAATGCCGCGCGCTTGTGACCGAGATTCCACGATGAACCAGCGAAGCCGTGCCCCTTCCTCATTGGTCTGATTCCCGTCTATGACAACGGCTCCGGCAAACCTGCCGTTGATCAGCGCTGCCCAGAATCCATTGGTTTCCGGGCGGAAACTACTCATGAACTCGCAGAGTTCCGTGCCGACTTGTGCTTCAAACGACATATCAAATTTCCAATGCTCAAAATAATAAACTGCATGCAACTCTACTATCTTGCCGAGAACGCCGGGGTAATAGCCTGTTAACTCTATGCTGTCCGTTCCGATCTCGTTCATACGCTTTCCCCACTTTTAGCCTGTTGCCGAGGGCGAACCGCCGGAAGCTCGCCGGTCACCGGCTATATCGGCTTAGTAGCTTGATAAGTCTTCCTGCTGCCGGCGAGACAGGGCCTTTGCCTTCGAAGAAGCTGTCGATCACGGAAAGGTCTGAACCGTAATACCCTTCATTGGCTACCCAGTCAGCTTGAATCATACTTCCCTGTAAAGAGAGTCCCGCGAAAATCCCCTGGGCCCTGGAATAAGAAAGAATCCCGGAAGAAAAGGCAACATCGGTGGACGCGGAAGCATCTCTGCCAATAGGCCCGGCCGCTAAGGATGCATCCGCTCCTATTGTGAATTTATCGTGAAATAGGCCCCGGAGGCTGACATCGTTCATGACAAGCAGAACCAGGTCTGTGGCCTGAACGCCCACCTGCCAACCGAAACTGCCCCCAATGAGCCTGACGAAAGCGGGAGGTCCCCATTTTCTAGTCGGAGCTTGACGTCGCAGAACGACCCCTTTGCCGTACTGACCGCCGATGCCTAGTCCGGCCTTGATCACTGAAGGGAATATGATAACGGCGCGGCAACGCCTGAGAAGATCGGAAGGGATGCCCCCGTCCGGCGCATTTATCATTTCCTTGAGAACCCGAGCAGAACCGGAAATGCGGTTCTCAAGCTCAAGTGATCGAGCCCAGCATCTGCCCGCGGCAGGGAAAAGGGCGATCAACAAAATTAGGGCAATCGGAAGCGAGCAAGTCTTCATCTTGCGTCCTCTCCTCTTTGCAAGGCTCAAAAGTTATACTCCCGACTGCAAAGCTCTTCAAGGAGTCGAAAATCGACCAGCGTCGGCTCTCGCAAGGATCATCGAGCAGATTGGCTGTGCGACAAGTTCCTTTTCCCTTGACATGAGGAGAACCGTCTGATTATTTGCAGGACGGTAGTCTCTTTTCAAAAACGGCCTTCCCAGCAGCAAGGAGTCAGCGATGAAAAGTTTTGTGATTTGTTTGACAGCGTTTCTGGCTTGCGCACTGATTAGCTCAGGTCCGGCTTCCGCCGCGGAGCCTGCTGGTGGTTCAATTAAGGTGGGTGTGGTCCTTCCTCTGACCGGTAATGAAGCCAAGTTCGGCGAAATGGAGAAGAACTCTTTTCTTATGGGCCTTGAAGAAATCAATAAAGCCGGCGGAGTCAACGGGAAGAAGATAGACCTCCTGATAGAAGATGACACAGGGAAACCCGATGTGGGCCGTTCAGCCGTCGAAAAATTGATTTCACGAGATAAAGTGATCTGTCTCACGGGCGGGTACTCGTCCCAGGTGACTTACGCAATATGTGCGGTAGCCCAGCAACATAAAATGCCGTTCGTGGTAACTACCGGCTCTGCGGATAAAATTACTGAGAAAGGCTGGGACTACGTTTTTCGGATCAATCCTCCGGTGAGTGAGTACCCCAAGGGCCTGGTAAGCTTCCTAAAAGACGTGGTGAAGCCCAAGACCGTGGCCATTCTCTATGAAAATACTTTGTTCGGACAATCAGGATCAAAATCGTTCGCAAAACTGTGCGAGTCCATGGGGATCAAGGTGTTGATGAAAGAAGGTTATGAGGCCGGGGCCGTGGACTTCAAGCCCCTGCTTATAAAGGTCAAATCAGCCAATCCCGATTTGGTTTATATGATATCCTACGTGATGGACGCAGGGCTGCTTATGAGACAGTCTAAGGAATTGGACTTTAACCCAAAACTCTTTGTGGGCGGAGGTGCGGGCTTCACCCTGCCGGAATTTGCGAAGAACGCCGGGGATGCATCGGAGGACGTCTTTTCGGCCACTCTGTGGACCGCGAGGGTTCCTTATCCCGGAGCGGAGAAATATAACAAAAAGTACTTGGCAAAATTCGGGAATCCCCCAGATTATCATGGAGCCGAGGCGTACGCTTCAATTTATGTAGTGGCTGACGCTTTGAAGCGAGCGAAAGCGCCAACTCCTGCCGCGGTGCGGGAAGCTTTGGTCGCGACCGATATGATGACCGCTTTCGGGCCGGTCAAATTCGTGTCCTACGGGAAAAAGAAGCAGCAGAACTCCCTGCCCACTTACCTCGTTCAATGGCAAAAAGGCGTATTGGAGACAGTATGGCCCAAAAATGTGGCCACCAAGCCGTACGTGTATCCGGTGCCACCTTGGTCCAAGAGGTAGATCTCACACATTTGCCGGTCAATGGGAGAGGTCGTCCGATTGGCTAGCAGGAATTCGACAACCCTCAGATTCTTGTTTGCATCCTTTCCCCTGATCTTCTTTCCTGTGATGATCAGGAATGCCAACGTGCAGAGGAATCCAAGGCAATCGTTATCCTCTCGACGTATCGATTTCGAATGAGAAACCCGCAGCCAGACTGAGTTTTGGATGGAAGTATTTCTGCAAACATTGGTAGCCGGCATCCTAAAGGGGGGACTCTACGCCCTGATAGGGTTAGGCATGACTTTGATCATGGGGGTGATGGGCATCATCAATCTGGCGCACGGTCAATTGATGATGATTGCCATGTATATAACTTTCGTGATGTTTCACTACCTGGGCATTAGTCCGTACTATGCCTTGCTCATAAGCATGCCTAGCCTGTTTCTGCTGGGCATCCTTATTCAAAAGTTCCTCCTCAACCCCCTTATGATAGTGGAATCCATCCTGCCCGAGAACCAGGTCCTGATGACTGTGGGCATCGGGATGGTTCTCACTGAGGTCGCTCGGTTCATCTTCACTTCTAATTATCAATCGGTGCCTAATCCCTACGCACCTCATACAGCGATATTTATCGGCGGGATATCCTTTTCAAAGGCACTGTGCGTCGCCTTCGGTTTCGCTTGCTTCTTTACCGCGGCGCTCTTCTGGTTTCTTTTGAAGACAGATCTGGGAAGGTCCATTCGAGCGGTAGCTCAGGATGCTGAAGCCGCTCAGATCATGGGGGTCAATGCCGGACAGATCAAAATCATAACCATGGGCATTGGCGCGGCTCTAGTGGCGGCTGCGGGGACTCTGCTCCTGCCGGTCTACTATCTCTTTCCGGATATTGGGGGGCCGTTTACCGCCAAGGCCTTTATCATAACTATTCTCGGTGGACTCGGGTCAACGGTGGGAGCCATATTCGGTGGCGTTACGTTAGGGCTTGCCGAGGCTTTCGGCTCCACCTATGTCGGCATGGAATATGAGGACTTGATAGGCTTGGTCATTTTCGTCCTCGTTCTGCTGTTCTTGCCCGGCGGATTCAAGCGGCTTACCAAGGTCTGAGATTCATGAAGCGTTTTGCCGGCCCACTCATACTTCTTGCATATCTGACCATTGCTCCCTGGGCGCCCAGGCTCCCGGCATGGCTTCCGATCCCCCAATTTCAAGATGCATATTCCCAGCATCTCATGATCCTAGTGTTGATGTGGGTAGCAATTGGATCGGGCTGGAACCTTATTTCGGGGTACGCGGGGCAGGTATTGTTCGGGGCCGCGGCCTTTTTTGGCACAGGGGCTTACACGGCCGCATTGCTGAGCAGCAAGCTGGATATATCAGCATGGTGGGGACTGCCCCTCGGGGGAATTATGGCTGTTATTCTTGCATTCCCCTTTGGATGGATATCCTTCCGGTTACGCGGTCCGTATTTCGCTTTGGTCACCCTGGCTTTGAATGAGATTATGCGGCATATTGCCACCATCTGGGAATCGTTGACCGGAGGCATGGTCGGCATTCTAATCATGCAGACCTGGGTATCTAAATTGCCGTACTACTATATAGCCCTGGCGCTGGCGGTCATGTCGATAGTAATTGTGGACTTGGCTGTGCGGTCCCGCCTTGGATACTATTTCATTTCCATCCGCGAGGATCAGGACGCGGCGGAAAGTATGGGGATTAACACTCTTTACTACCGGATGGTTGCGCTCTGCATAGCCGCTTTCCTGATCGGCCTTGCCGGAGGTTTGTACACCAATTACATGGGGTTTATCGATCCTAATGTCGTGTTTTCCTTACACGATGTGTCCATCATGGCAATACTTGTCGGTATAGTCGGTGGAGTCAGCACGGTTTATGGCCCGGCAGTGGGGGCGTTTATTATGGTGCTTGTCCAGGAATTGATCCGGACAGGCGGATTCGGCTTTCTGGCTTGGTTGGCCAATGCTACCGGTTGGCCGTTAATGATCACGGTGACCAAGTACGTCAGTCAGGCCCACGTGCTAACTTTCGGCTTACTCGTAGTCATGGTCATCCTCTTCCTGCCCAACGGCGTGGTGGGCGATTGGCCGAGTCTGAAGAAAGCCCTCCTGTTCCGGAGTCGAGACGCGAGCTGAGGCATTACATGGCCTACTTTGAAACTAAAGGCATAACCAAATACTTTGGCGGGCTGGCGGCTGTTAGTGACGTGAGCTTTAAAGTTGAGCAAGGACAAATATATGGGCTGATCGGTCCAAACGGGTCGGGTAAAACCACGATCTTCAATCTTATTAGCGCCTATTTCCCGTTGACCGAGGGAGAAATATACTTCAAAGGAAAGAAGATTTCAGGACTGAGAACATACCAAATTTGCCGTCTTGGCGTGGGCCGAACTTTCCAAGTGGTTAAGCCCTTGAAAAGAATGACGGTCACAGACAACGTTGTGGCTTCCGCGTTTCTCCATGCTCGCAGCAAAGCCCAAGCGGTGAAAGCGGCCGAAGAAACCCTCGACTTCTGCGAGCTGACGGTTTACAGGGACAAGTTGGCCAAAAGCCTCCCCATAGCTTCTCGCAAGAGGCTGGAAATAGCCCGGGCTCTGGCCACCAAACCTACGCTCCTACTGTTGGACGAAACCGCGGCTGGTCTGAATCCTTCCGAAGTTCAAGGGGCCATCAGTTTAATAAAGAAAATTCGCGATTCGGGCGTGACCATCATCATAGTGGAGCACATCATGAAACTGATTATGACAATTTCCGACCGAATTTTGGCCATCAACCATGGCATGGTCATTGCTGAAGGAAGTCCGGTGGAAGTCGCGTCTAATCATGATGTGATAGCCGCCTATCTGGGAGAAGATTACAGTGCTCAAAGTTGAGCATATCGACGCGCATTACGGTGACCTTCAGGTTCTGTGGGATGTCTCCTTGGAGGTCCGTGACGGCGAGATCGTCGTGCTCCTGGGTGCGAACGGGGCAGGAAAGTCTACCACCCTCAAAACGATCTCTTCCCTTCTGAAACCCACCAATGGTAGCGTAACGTTTAACGGGACACGGCTGAATGAAGTTCCTCCTCACAAGATCATAGAATTCGGTGTGGCTCATGTGCCGGAAGGGCGACGTCTCTTCCCGGAGATGACTATCGAAGAGAATCTGATCATAGGCTCATTGACTCGAGAAGCGAAAGCCAAACGTAGCGACACCATGGCCTGGATTTACCAGCTCTTCCCACGTCTTCACGAGAGACGTACACAGGCCGCGGGGACATTGTCCGGCGGCGAACAGCAGATGCTTGCCATAGGCAGAGGACTTATGTCATTGCCCAAGCTGCTGATGTTCGACGAGCCTTCTCTTGGGTTGGCGCCGATACTGGTGATGGAAATCTTCAGGATCGTGGAGAAGATCAATAAAGAAGGAGTGACCGTACTCCTTGTGGAGCAGAACGTGAAACACACCTTGGCCATGTGCGATCATGCCTACGTACTGGAGAACGGTCGTGTTACCCTCTCAGGGACGGGCAAAGAATTCCTGAACAACGAACATGTAAGAGAAGCCTACCTGGGAATTTGAGATCAGACTTACCGCGACTGCCGAAAGCAATATCCGAGCGTTTCCGCTTCAGATTATTTGACATATTGAACACCTACCATAGTATATAATAATATTGATCCTGAAGATGTAGAGTAGGATCTCCCCCCAAGGATACACCTGCGAACAGCAGCCCAAGAGGAAACAGAATGCCTGAAAAAGAGGTTCAAGGACTTCGGTCCATACTGAAAGACATGGTGGTGGCAAAAACCTCCCTGTTGTATCTTCTAACAGAAGAGGATCGTCGTGTTGAGGCCGAGATCAAGGTTTTAGCATCAGCCTTCAAGCCCCCGTTCCGGGTCTATGTCTGGTCTTGTACCACAGGCGTGACTCTCGATGATGAAGCTGTGGTCCCGAATCCATCAATCATGAACGCGCTGGATTGGTTCATGAACCTCAAGGAAACTGCTTTTCTTATTATTCATGACATTCATGTGTTCATGAAGGATAATCTGCCTGTAATCCGAAAGTTAAAGGACACCGCAAGGAAGATCGAAACCGGGTACAAAGCAGTCTTCATGGTGTCCCCTATTCTGGAAATTCCTCCTGAAATTACGAGCGATATAGTTTTAGTGGATGTGCCTCTGCCCAAGGTGGAAGAGATAGAGAAGCTACTCAACCTGGTCATTTCGAGAGAGAAACACCGGGAAGGCCTTCAACAGTCATTGACTGACGATGTCAAAGATCAATTTCTCAAAGCGGGTACCGGCCTCAATAGTCAGCAGGTCATGCAGGCTTTCCGAAAGACGTTCTCCGGCAAACAGGTCATAAATTCTAGCGATATCGGCGTGTTGATAGAAGAAAAGCGGCAGATTGTCAAGAAGAGTGGTCTCCTGGAACTTTTTGCTCAGCCCATGGAGTTCAACCACCTCGGTGGATTTACCAATCTGAAGAAGTGGCTTGCCATGCGGGAGGAAATTTTTTCCCGAAGAGCACGCGAATATGGGCTCAGTCTTCCCAAAGGAGTCCTGCTAATGGGAATCAGCGGATGCGGAAAAAGTCTGTGTGTCAAGGCTATTTCCGCATTTTGGCGGTTACCTCTCTTGCGGCTCGATATGGGGCGGATCTACGACGGCTTGCAAGGTACTCCTGAAGAGTGTCTCAGAAAGGTCATCAAAATAGCTGAAGCGTCATCACCATGCGTCCTGTGGATAGACGAAATCGAAGCGGGCATAGCCAACGCCGGACAGAAAACGCTGGGGGGGGCCGCGTCGCGGATTCTCGCGTCTTTTCTGACGTGGATGCAAGAGAAGACAGCACCGGTGTTTATCGGTGCAACAGCCAACAATATCGAATTGTTACCTCCTGAAATCCTCCGTAAAGGTCGATTCGACGAATTGTTCTACGTCGAATTGCCGTCGGATAACGACCGCATGGAAATAATACGAATTCACCTTGCAAAGAGAGAAATCCCCATCAATAAGTTTGATTACACGCCGCTTGTCAAAGTGACC
This sequence comes from uncultured delta proteobacterium, assembly GCA_963789265.1. Taxonomy (GTDB): domain Bacteria; phylum Desulfobacterota; class Desulfomonilia; order Desulfomonilales; family Desulfomonilaceae; genus CAWBBA01. The sequence continues at coordinate 602,222 of CAWBKB010000005.1, forward strand.
GAAGGCTTTAACGGTGCCGAAATAGAGCAGGGGGTACTTGGTGCAACCTTCAGAGCGTTCAGCGAACACCGAGAGGTCACCCAGAATGATTTGTATATAGCCCTGGAGAACATTGTACCGCTTTCCACCACCATGAAAGAACAAATTAAGACGCTTGAGCGTTGGGCCTTTAACCGAGCGCTCAGAGCAGGGGGAAGCTAGGGGCTGCACGGAGTAAAGGCTCCACCGCCTTCCGGCGGTGGCTTCCTCAGCATTTTCGCTCCACCGGATGAATCCGGC
>CAWBKB010000005.1:610000-837634 GCA_963789265.1 uncultured delta proteobacterium
CGTGAGCATGTAAGGGATAATGCGGTGTCCCCTGCTTTGGTCCTTGCTTTGATGTCCGCGTTTTGATCCAAAAGCAACCGGACTACACCGGAATGGCCACCGGCACAAGCCGCTGTCAGCGCTGTATAGCCATCCATATTTTTCGCATCAACTTTCGCACCCGAAGCCAAAAGCAATTTCACCACTTCCATGCGGCCTCGTTCCGCAGCGCACAGTAAGGCGGTGGACCGAGAGTTGTTCATCGCTTCGGGATCGGCCCCCTTTGCCATCAAGAGTCGGACAACGTCAACATGCCCGTTCCGAGCACTCACGATCAGAGGCGTGTTGTTCTCCCCGTCTCGCAGGTTGACGTCCGCACCGGATGCCAAGAATTGTTCCAGATGCCGGATATCCCCCGACGCGGCCGATTCCAGGATCTTCTTTTTCAATTGTGACCGAGGGATCCGTGGCCCCACGACGGAAAGAGGAAACGCGCCCACCATTTTCCCTTCCAACTGAGGATGTTGGCGACCTCCCGTCTCGTCTTTGGTTCGCGAATATGCATACTCGTAGGCTTCGTTGAGCGTTACTATGCCGTCATGATCTTTATCTGCCTTGCCTTTCAAGCCCTCCAAAAGATAGTGCGTGAACACGCTGTTTTTAAGTTGAGGAATCTCCCAAGAGATTTGTTCGGGGCCGGAAGAAGTAATTATTGCTCGGCCGGACGAGTTGCGGAATTCCTTGAGAAACAAATCCACAGACGGTCCAATTGATTTCGGTTTCATTTCCGAGAAGCCTCCTGCATAGCACGCGTCGGAAATGACAAGCACTCGTTCTGCATTGACTCCCTTGAGGAAATCCAACCCGCTCATCTTAACTGCGGAGGTGCTCAGGTATTTCGTTTCAGCATCATAGGGGAGAAACAGGAATTCCGTAGGTCTGATAGGATCGAACGCGCCATGTCCGCTGAAAAAAAGAATAACCGTGTCGTTTTTGCCGGCTTTTGGCAATGAGTAATAGAGGTACTTCTCCACCTCGGATTTGGTGGCCTTCTCATTCACCAGGGAGGTGACGCGAATATCCTTGAAGATTGCGGTTTGGCCTTTGAGAAAATCACCAAAGGCCTTGGCGTCCTTGTCTGAAAAGCCGAGTCTGGGGATCTTGGGATCATGGTACTTCGAGACGCCAACCACCAGGGCATAAAGATCGCCGGTTCTCAAAGGTAGAGCGTTTGCCGAAGGTGGCTTCAGGGCGTTCTTGTCCGATTTGGCCACCTGAGCAGTCTCTGCCGAAATTGAAAAAGCAAGGGCTATAATCAGAACGAAATAGGAGCAGAGCGCAGACTTCACAAACGGCCTTTTGACAGGCTTGTCTTTCAGGTTGGAATCGTATCGACCAGCTCTCCTCTGCATGGGGATCATCCCTCCGGGTACCGAAGTCCGGCTCTTTTTTCCGTGGTAAACATCTCAAGCGACTGGAAGCATTTTCACTTAAACTTCAATAGGGAGCATTGGGTCAAAGAAAAATGTTGAGTGTTATGACACCGGTCGGCACACGTGGTTCCGGGGACCGGAACGGAAATAAGTACACTTTGGACGGCCGCGGTCAGCGCTTATCACCTGATGAAAGCAGCAAGCCGAAAGCATCAGAACGAATCCGGGCCGCAAGGTCACCCCAGTTCACATTTTCCACCGATCCGGTCGCCAATACCCGGCGATCGGTAGAGTCATCAAGCTGAAGGAGAGCCGACAGTTTGCCATTTGCGGGATAGACGGTAACAACTAACACATAGGAAACATTCAGTTTGTTTCGGAGCCCTTTGATCAGTGCAGTTCCGTTATATGGTGAGATTTCTCCGTCTTTGACAGCGTCCGAAATATCGGCGGGGGAGATTATGTTGTAGTGTTCACTCAACTCTACGGAAGGCCTAAGAGCTTCATATAGGGAATCGATGTCTTTCTGGGAGATCGATTTTTTGAAATCTTTGAAAAAGATTATAAATACTGCACTCTTTTGAAGCGATTTCGCTCTCGGAACCCCTTCCCATTTGACCGAACTGAGACCGATCCTCGTGTGCATCATATCCTGAGAATAGAAAATTACAACGAACAACAGTGCAGCCAAGGCCACACCAGCAGCCATTGCCGGAGCCTTACTGAAGCGCGCAAGATTCTGAAGGAAAACGTGGTCCCATCGTGACGGTCTCGAACTAATTTGTCCCGGACCGGCTTCGGGAAGGTGTTTCCTCAATAGATCCCATAGTTCCGGGGGCATTGCCTCTTCACGTGCGGTACTTTTCCAATCGTTCAGCTCCTGCGAACATAAAGGGCAATCTTGTACGTGGATTGAAACGGTTCCGTTGGGATCTGCGCCGGTCATCGCGAATTCATAAAGCTCCCAGGGTTCCGGGCAGAATGCCTGTTTGTTCTGTTTCAAAGCCGCTGTTGTCTCTCGAAGCTCTTTCAACTTCAATGCACACTCACCGCACTGCCTCAGATGCTCATTAAGGCGAGCCTTCTCCTCCGGAGCTATCGTATCCTCTATATACGGGAGCAGTAGATCGTCCGGATGTTCCAGGGATGGTGGCAAGTTGGGCTTCTTCACAACGGAGTTCCTCTGGTTTCAAGATCCCTGTACAAGGCTTTGAGTTTCTCCAGGCATCGCCTGGTTTGAACAGTCAACGTATTCTCGGTCAATCCTACTATGGCAGCGATTTCGCCGAAGGATAGTTCTTTATAATATCTGAGTTGAATAAGTTTGCGGCACTTGGGATCCAACTTTTGCAACGCGGTCCTGAGATGAGATGTGAGCTGAGCCCTCTCCATTTGCCGGTCAGGCGGGTCAATGTCCGATTGGACCATTCTGGCGCCCTCTTCACCGCGGTCATGGTGATCCACACTCTCTGTCTCGGCATTCCGCTTGCCGGCCTTTGCCCTCCTGTACTCGTCGATCACGGTTCTCTCTGTGACCATGCATACAAAGCGAACTAAAGAATGTCGGGAGTCATAGGTCCTCAACGAGGAGGCGAGTGCTAGAAAAGTAGACTGAGTAATATCCTGCACATCCGCCGGGGATAAACCGGCCTGCCGTCGAACAACGCTTCTTATGAGTCCCACGAACCGCGCGTAAAAGGTGTTCCAGGCCGCTTGCGATCCTGCCAAACATTCCTGGACGAGCAGTTGGTCTGCCTTTTCATCGTGCATCCCCATTCCCAGAAAGCTCCCGGAAGCCTTAGATGACATAATGGGCTATATCTATAATAGCACCATCTGGGGCCTGGCGATGGCAAGGTACCACAGATTCGGTATTTTGAATGATTCTCCTTTCCGACTTGAAGGCGTGTCGTGCCGGAAGGGAACAGCACATATTCTCGTTACTTGGCCCAATGACAAGCACGGCAAGGCAAGGGAGAGAACAGGGGAACGGAACGCTGCTTCCGGCCCCCAGCTCCTCAAAAGACCGTCATCTCAGACTACTTGCAAGCTTTGCAGTCTTTGACAACTTTTCCCATCTGCTTGGCACAGTCGGCTGCCGAACCAACCTTTGTACACTTACCCTTGATGCAGCAGTTCACCTGGGCTTGCTGTCCCCCGAGGCCTGCCTTTGCACCGGCCGAGGTATCCGCGGCCATTGCCAGTGGAACAAAAATCACGAACGCCGTCAGGGTCAGCAAAACCAACAACTTTTTCATCTGAAACCTCCTCAAGGTCTCTCGTCGTGTTGGGACAGCCGTTTCCAAGCTGTTCCCCCGACCGTGTTTTGGTCGGTTTAACTTTACAATTCGGAGTCGAGATGAAAATCTGACAAAAAAGTTGAAGGAATTGAAAGAAGATCGCGTGGGTCGCTCTGATAGGTCTGTTCGCAAACAACCTCTATTTCGTTGAAAGGTGCGAAGGGCGGGCTTGCACCCTGAATCCGTACCTGGTATTCACGTTCTTCCCGGCCCACCAGTGCCCCATGATATTTTCCCGAATTTCGGGGTCGATGCCGCTGGGACGCTCATTTCCTTTCCATACTTGGCGGAGATCGTGCAAATGGTATCGCGAACAGGTGGGGCTGGAGATCAGATAACACATAGCAGTTTACACAGCACACGGCTCTCAGCTATAATGTTATCCGGTGACCATCGTTTCCTCATAATTCGTGGTGGGTTCCTTTCCTCATATCCATAAAATTAAAGGAAAATGAGTAAACCGAATTGAGAGCCGACCGGTCACGGTCGATGCGGGGGCCACTTTTCGCACGGGTGGCCTGATTTCAATAAGAGGACGGAAGACGGACAACATTCATGGAAATTAGGAATATTGCGATTATTGCTCATGTAGATCATGGGAAGACGACCCTGACCGACGCCATTATGAAACAGACCGGAATGGTCGATGATGATAGCGTCACGATGGATTCAGATACCTTGGAGAAGGAGCGGGGAATAACCATTTATTCCAAGAACGCCTCTGTCTTTTACAAGGGGACAAAAATCAACATTGTTGATACGCCCGGGCACGCGGACTTCGGTTCAGAAGTGGAGCGAGTTCTCCGATCCATTGACTGTGTACTGTTGGTGGTAGACGCACAAGAAGGCCCTATGCCCCAGACCAGGTTTGTACTGAGCAAGTCCTTGGCTCTTGGCTTGAATCCCCTGGTTGTCATTAACAAAATCGATAAATCTGCAGCTAATCCTGACCTAGCCCAAGAACAGGTATTTGATCTTTTCTGCGACTTAGGAGCAAACGATGGGCAGCTCGATTTTACGACCATATATGCCATTGGAAGGGATGGGATCGCGAAAGCCCATCTGAGTGATGAGTCCAGTGACTTGACCCCCCTGTTGGATGCAATCATTTCAAAAGTCCGGCCAGCCCTTACATGCCCTGATGTGCCGCTGCGTCTACAGTGTTTTAATCTGGGGTACGATAATTTTCTCGGTCGCTTGGCCATAGGACGGATATACGAAGGAACATTGAAGACCGGAAGCACGCTCTGCCTCAAAAAGCTCTCCGGAGAATCAACACTTGGCAGAGTTACAAAGCTGTTCACGTTCCGGGGATTGGATAGGCAGGCTGTTGAAGAGGCTTCCGCCGGTGACATTGTTATGGTGTCCGGTTTCTCGAATATTGATATTGGAGAGACACTTTGTGAGAGTGCTGACCAGGAGGCTTTACCGGCCATTAGCGTGGACGAGCCCACCCTAAGCGTGATGTTCCTGGTCAATAGCTCCCCTTTCGCAGGTCGCGATGGAAAATATGTGACAAATAGGCAACTTCGTGAACGACTTGAGAAGGAGTTGGAGGTCAATGTCGGCCTGAAAATCGACTTCATGCCCGATGCATATACTGTGTACGGAAGAGGTGAACTGCATATCGCAATATTGTTGGAGAATATGCGGAGGGAGGGATATGAGGTTCAGGTTTCCCAGCCTAGAGTAATCGAAAAGGAAGTGGACGGATGCATATTAGAACCTTTTGAAGAAGTGATCATAGAAGTGCCGGAGATGTACGCCGGAACCGTAATTGAAAAAATCGGAGCCCGACAGGGCTCTCTGATTGATATGGAGAGTCATGGTAATCAGAAGAAAATGCTTTTTGAAGTCCCTACCAGAGGTCTTCTGGGTTATCGTACCGACCTGGTTGTTAATACCAGGGGGGAAGGGGTGATGTATTCCCGAGTGATCGGATTCAGACCACATGCGGGTGAAATACGCAAACGAACGGCAGGTTCAATGATTTCCAAGGTCTCGGGCAAGGCTTCCGGCTTTTCCTTGTACAATCTTCAGGAACGAGGAGCTTTGTACATCGGCCCGGGGACGGAAATATATGAGGGAATGATTATTGGTAATTCATCTAAGGGTGACGACATGACGGTGAATGCCGTCAAAGGTAAACAGCTCACTAACATGCGTGCAGCAGGGGCTGATGATGCCATACAGCTCACACCTGCCTTAGATATGACCATTGAACGAGGTTTGGAGATTATAGGGGAGGATGAGTACCTGGAAATCACGCCCATGAATGTACGCTTGCGAAAACGATTTCTTGCGGAAGCGGACCGGAGGAGGCAGTACAGGAAGAAACAGAGTGCAGCATAACGCCGATTCAGAATCGGTATTAGACGACGACCTAGCCTTTAACCGTGGCATAAGTGCTTCCGCCATAAGGAAAAATCCATACCTTAGCCTGACGCGGAGCCTTCGTCGCGACCCAGGCCACCATTTCTTGAACATCAGTGTAGCTTCGGGCCAGACCCATTTTGCGCCCGATATCTTGGGGAAGGTTAGGACTGTCGCTGAACAGAGCCAGGTGATTCCTTCTCAGCATCTGTAGGCCAAAATGGCCTACAAATACCTCTTCGACTGGTTGACCCTCTTTGGCCTTTTTCACAAGCGCCCGCGAGTCCGTTCAGGTCGTACGCGTCGTGACATCGCCAGCGCAACCGAGACATTACGTCTGCGCCTACCTTTTGCTCCACCTCTTGCGGGCGACTCTTCCGGTGAACACCTGTTGCGATGAGAATGTCTATCCCCTCGTCTGTAACCCCAGCTGAAGCCAGTTCCTGCAGGACCGGGTGGATGAACTGTCGGACCGGTGTGGGCCGCGAATGGTCATCCACCACCAACACGGCTCTCCGTCCGGACAGATCCCGAGAAGCCAGGGAATTTGCCCCGATTGGATTGCGCAGCGCTTCAGCGCATATCTGTGCCGGATCTGAGGCCGTCTCAATGCGGTCAGGTGTTAATTGTCCGAGCACTCTCCATCGATCAGGCAAGGCAGCTTTCAGGTAACTCTTTCCCCACGGTAATTCAACGGTTTGGGTCATCTGTGGCACTCAAAATAGCTCCCTCGGCAGCCGAACTGACCATCGCTGCGTATCGAGCCAGATATCCCTCCGTTATCGAAGGGGCGGGCGACTTCCATTCGGAGCGTCGTTTGTTTAGCTCCTCTTCTGACACGTTCAGTTCGATTCTTTTCCCCGGTATATCAATGGAGATCTCATCGCCATCTCGGACGAGGGCGATGGTTCCGCCGTGAGCTGCTTCAGGAGACACATGACCGATCGCGGCTCCTCTGGTCCCGCCGCTGAATCGGCCATCAGTTACCAAGGCAACTGACTGGTCCAGGCCCATGCCGGCCAGCGCCGAGGTCGGGTTGAGCATCTCACGCATGCCGGGACCTCCGCGCGGTCCTTCGTACCGAATGACTACAATTTGGCCCGGTTTAATCTCTTTTCCTAATATGGCATTCACCGCCGTTTCTTCTGAGTCAAAGACACGAGCTTCGCCCTTGTTCTCGAGCATCTCCGCCTTTACTGCCGACTGTTTTACCACAGCCCCATCCGGTGCCAGGTTTCCCTTTAATATGGCTATCCCACCAATCTGATGGTAAGGATTCGAGAATGGCCGGATTACCTCTGGATCCAGAACCGCGGCGGACCTGAGATTATTCCCAAGAGACTCACCGGTGACCGTCAAAACGTTCGGGTCGGCCAGGCCCGTGTCAACGAGTCCTTTGAGCACTGCCTGCACGCCACCCGCTGCGTGGAGATCTTCCAGGTGATGAGGACCACCTGGAGAAAGCGAGCAAATGTGCGGTGTTATTGAACTGATATCATCAAACAATTTCAAATCTATTTTGATCCCCGCTTCGATCGCAACGGCCGGAACGTGCAGGACGGTGTTTGTGGAGCACCCCAGTGCCATATCCACCGCAATAGCATTTCGGAAGGCTGCTTCTGTGGCGATCTGACGCGGACGGAGATCCCCGGAAACTAATTCCATCACCTTCATGCCGGCTCGTTTGGCCAGACGTATCCGTGCAGCGTCAACTGCCGGGATGGTTCCGTTTCCCGGTAGGCCAAGCCCAAGGGCCTCAGTTAGGCAGTTCATGGAATTGGCCGTGAACATGCCTGCACACGAGCCACAGCCGGGACATGCCTTTTCTTCCAGTTCGGCCAACTCTTCGAGGGTCATGTCGTTGGCTTTTACTCTGCCTACCGCTTCGAATACCGTTATAACGTCCACCTTTGAGCCCTTGAATCTGCCTGTCATCATTGGGCCGCCGCTTATGATCACTGCTGGAATGTTTAATCTGAGCGCGGCCATAAGCATTCCAGGGACCACTTTGTCGCAATTGGGAACAAGGACCATCCCGTCAAACGGATGCGCAACGGCCATGATTTCCACCGAGTCGGCTATTAGTTCTCGGCTCGCGAGAGAGTACTTCATCCCGACGTGTCCCATGGCCAGGCCGTCGCAAACCCCGATGGTAGAGAATTCGAAAGGAGTGCCTCCGGACATTCTGATCCCGGCCTTGACCGCCTCAACGATTCGGTCCAGGTGGATATGCCCAGGAATCAGCTCGTTGGCCGAATTTGCGATTCCTATGAGGGGTCTTGCGATTTCCTCATCCGTGACACCCATAGCTTTGAACAGTGCTCTGGAAGGGGCTCTAATAATACCGGTTTTTAACACATCGCTTCTCAATCTTTCCTCCATACCTGTTTCGCCATCGGAGTTTATTTGTTGAGGATTCTTTTCACCGGCGGCGCAAAAAGTCTGTCATAGACTGGTAACTCGCCGAGCAGAGGCCGCGCGTAGTTTTTGAATTCGACAGTTACATTGTCGACCCCGTCGAGGAAAGAATCCGGCATGCTCTTGGTCTCTTTCGCTACGTCTTCCAGTGGGGAGACATTATATCGAACACCATAATCCCCGACTCTTTCGATCGTTATGGAGCCGTTCACCGGATGCCACGCGGCGATCTGCACGGCCCGTTCGCCGACTTCACGAGCTTCATGAGCGTCGACTTCACTGATACACCCCAGGAAAGATCGCTGCAAGTAACCGAAGGTATCCGACCTAACTCTTTTGATTTTGAGCTTCTCTTTCACTAGATTCATCAAAGCATCCCCGAGAGATGTGGTCCCTGAAAGCTGAATATTGCCGTGGCTATCTTTTTCGACCCGTTCGACCAATCCGGCCACCACCGGAGTCCCGTTTGCGTCCTGGATCCCTTCGGAGACCGCGACGACAACTCGGCCAAATTCCTTATATATTTTTTCGACACTGCCAAGAAATTCTTCAGGATCGAAGGCCTTTTCGGGCACGTAAATCAGATGTGGTCCGTCATCCGGATATTTGCGAGCAAACACGGACGCAGCGGTAAGGAAACCGGCGTTACGTCCCATAACCACTCCTATATACACGCCGGGGAGGGACCTGTTATCAAGATTTACACCAGAGAACGCCTGGGCAACAAATTTGGCTGCTGAGCCATACCCCGGGCAGTGGTCCGTCACACGAAGATCGTTGTCGATGGTCTTGGGGATGTGCATGACGCGTAGCTCATAACCTGCTTCCACAGCGAATTTGTCGACGATCCTGCAAGTCTCGGCGGAATCGTTCCCTCCTATATAGAAGAAATAATGGATCCCGTGGGCTTTACAGACATCGAAGATGCGCTGGCAGACCTCTTCATTGGGTTTCATTCTGGTGCTGCGAATACCTGCACCGGGGGTCATGGCCACTCTTTCCAAGTTGTGGCCTGTCGCCTCTGAAAGGTTCATCAATTCTTCTTCCACGAGACCTTCCACGCCCCGAAACGCGCCGTAAAATTGGGTAATGTGCGGGTACTGGCGTGCCTGGAGCACTGCTCCAACGAGTGACTGGTTGATAACCGCCGTAGGCCCCCCACCCATGGCTATGATGGCTTTCCCCGTCAGTTTCTCCATCGTCCACTCCTTATTTCTTATGGTTCAACTCTTTATCCGCGAACCCTAAGCTTCATCACTTACAAATTTCGCGGTCCGGACGGATTGACCACTACTATTATGAAAGACTTTACCTCAATTGAGGAGAGTTTTTGCCGTTTGAACCACGAAGTAAATTAGACGAAACTCTTGCGTGACGTCAACCGCTCTTTTCCTCGCAGAAGGAGGTATTCGATAGTGAATTATTCGGAAAGTGGCGCTTGGCATCCGGGCACGGCATGGAGGCTGTCTCAAAATTGAAAATCCACCCGAAATCTGTACTCCCGGGCTCAGGATTTCTCGTTCCAAGGCTCTGCCTTGGAATCAGAACTCTAGCGACTTTCGTGTCACGGTTTGGACCCGGTCCGCACTTTTGAGACAGCCTCCATGCTGTGCTTCTACTTGACATGTCGCGTGCCCGTACTGTGTTAGGAAAAACATGCCTTACTCTCTTTTCGCTGTCATTGATTTTCAATCACATGATGGATAAGTTGTGCTCATGAAACCATCCTTATCTACCGAGAAAGCAATTCGAATTATCGAGACATTCGACAACCTGCCTGCCGAACAGCGTTTAGAGATTTTCAGGGGGTTATCCCCGAAAGGTCGTGAGGAGCTACTCGAGGTCATTTCACGACCTACTGAAATCATCCGTCATGTATCCGAAGAGGAGACGTTTTACACCGTAAAGGCTTTGGGCGAAGAAAACGCTCCTGCTCTCATAGCATTGACCACCGGAAAACAACTGTTGTATTTGCTGGACATGGATCTGTGGAAGAAAGACATGCTTGATAAATACGCTATAGCGAGATGGCTGGACATAATCTCAAGAATCGGTGAAGAGAAAATGCTACAGTTCGTGCAGGTCGCTGACCCCGAACTCATCCTAGCGGCAATGGATCGTTTAGTAAAGGTGAAAATTCGGAATCCGGATATCGACTTCGTAGAAGAGAGTGATTCTCTGCCTACCTTCACACTCGACGACATGTTTTTCATCGAGTTTCGAGTGCCGGATGCGGAACAAGTGCTCAAGAGATTTCTGGAGACCATGTTCCAATGGAACTCTCAGTATTACCTCAACATGCTGCAGGAATTGGCCGCAGGTTTGCCGACAGAGAATGAGGAAGCAGCCCTGAAATGGCGACGCGCCCGTTTGGCGGATAAAGGTTTTCCTGAGTTTGAAGAAGCTGTGGAGATATATCACTACTTGCAGCGCGGAGCGGTAAGAGAGCCTTCGGCCGAATGGCAGACGGATGGACCCGAGAATTCGGGACAATCTCGTCATTTTATCGGCTATCCCTTGAAGGTACTGGACTCAAACAGCCTGTTCAGGAAATGCCTTGACGACATTTCAGATCTGTCGGAGAAAGATCGGTTTGCCGGAGAGCTTGCTCATCTTTCCAACAAGGTGATGGTGGCTGACGGACGCGATCCTGCTTCTATGGACGATCTCCAGGGTAGCCTGAAAAAGGTGAGCGGCTACATCAACATAGCCTTGGAAGAAATGACCGGCGATAACGTGTCTGAGGCCCTTGGATTGCTAAGATCCAATCACATGGAAATTCTGTTTCGAAGAGGATTTAGCTTGATTCTTGACCTTCGAAAAGATGCGCACCGGTTGGTTAGGAACTATGAGGGGGGAGTCGAAAATCTCGGACACCCGTTAGCGGAACTCTTGAAGGGCCTTTTCCAGAAAAGGCCAATTTATGCCGGTAACGTGCTAGGCGATAGTAAAGTCAGAGAATTCGAGCAGATTGATGACATCAGAACGATTCGGGAAATAATGGATCATGTAGCTCTTGAGGAGACCTGGGAATCTCTTTAGACTCTCATTGAATCTTAAGCGCAACGACTGTTCACAGTACAGAATTTGCCGACGGGAAGCCACCGCGGTTGAAAGGTCGTGCTGTATCAATTCACTTACGCGTGGCGAAAAATTGTCATTGCGAGCGAAGCGAAGCAATCTCTTCCCCTAAGGACTTAGATTGCTTCGTCGTTTCACTCCTCGCAATGACAGGGGTTCGACAATTCCCCCTCGTAAGTGAATGGTTACGCCGTGCTCGCTTTTCTCACCGGATCATCTGCCTATGTTCCGTCGGCTACTTGCAATTTTGGTGTAATTGAGTTACTTTTAAATTCCACCCATCGTATTTCCATAGATGATCAGATTCAGGAGATCAGAATAATGCAAGGTTTTGAACCTACTATCGTGGCATTTTGTTGTCATTACTGTGCTTACGGCGCGGCTGATCTGGCAGGTAGTATGAGACTGGAATATCCTCCCAATATCCGCATTATCCGTCTGCCTTGCACCGGCAAAATCACTCCTGTTTTCCTCTTGAGAGCTTTCGAAAAAGGTGCGGACGGAGTCTATGTGGCCGGATGCCTCGAAGGCGATTGTCATTTCATCCAGGGGAATTTGGTAGCAAAACCGCGGGTGAATTATACTAAGAAACTTATACAAGAAGTCGGCCTCGAACCTGAGCGTCTTGAGATGTTTAACATGAGTGCGGCAATGGGTCCGAGGTTTGCCGAGGTGGCCCGAGAATTTACAGAGCGCATCAAGAATCTAGGCCCTAGTCCCATCAACAAGAAATACCGCAACCTCAAAAATGAGGCAGCATAACCCGGTTCAGGCTTTTTTCAGCAACGTCCTTCTGGAGGCACAAAATGGTTGTAGGTGAGAGAAAACCCTTCGACGAAATTACCAAGATGTTGGAGGGGCACAAGAAAATCATGGTACTCGGCTGCGGCGGATGTGTCACCGTGTGTTTGACCGGTGGGCATGACGAGGTCCGTGTTCTGTCGAGCCAACTTAGAATGGCCCGCGACAAGCAAGATAATCCTATAGAGATAATAGAAAAGACCGTGGAGCGGCAGTGTGACCCCGAGTATGTTGAGGAGGCTCACGCGATCGTTCCCGACGTGGACGCGGTCCTTTCTATGGCCTGTGGAGCCGGCGTGCAGTTCATGGCCGAAAGATATACTACTACCCCGGTTTACCCGGCATTGAACACCACCTTTGTTGGCGGCTCAAAGAAAGAGGGCTACTACGTCGAGCGTTGCCAAACCTGCGGCGAGTGCAAGCTTTATTACACCGGAGGGATTTGCCCTATTACCAGGTGCTCCAAGAGCCTATTAAACGGTCCGTGCGGTGGGTCCACCAAGGGTAAGTGTGAAATTGACCCCGACGTTGATTGCGGGTGGCAGCTTATAATTGACCGGCTCAAATCATTAGGACTGATGGACCGATATGAAGAGATTATGATGGTCAACGATTGGAGAACCAATAGGGACGGCGGACCCCGCAAAATGGTGAGGGAGGACTTTCAAAGATGAGCGGCGAGTGTAAAACCGAAAGCAGGCTCGAAAAGATACTGAGATCCGGGAAGTTTGCCGTCACTGGCGAATGCGGTCCGCCTCGTGGAGCCGACCCCGAAGTTATCCGCAAGAAGTGCGGGCTACTCAAGAACAATGCGGATGCTTTCAACATCACGGACAATCAGACTTCCGTGGTCAGAATGTCTTCCATAGCTTCTGCCGTGATTATGATGCAGGAAGGACTGGAACCGGTGATGCAAATGGTCTGCCGCGACCGGAACAGGATAGCAATTCAGAGCGACATCCTTGGCGGATCGGCACTAGGCATCAAGAACATGCTTTGTCTGTCGGGGGACCACCAGAAATTCGGTGATCATCCGCAGGCCAAGAACGTCTTTGACATAGATTCCATTCAGCTTATTCGGACGGTTCGCGGAATGCGAGACGACGGTAAATTCCTTGGGGGCGAAGAGATAAAGGGCGTTCCCAAGCTTTTCATCGGAGCTGCGGCGAATCCCTTCGTGGACCCGTTCGAGATTCGTGTACCCCGCCTGGCCAAGAAAGTCGCGGCCGGCGTAGAGTTTATTCAAACACAGTGCATCTTTAATATGAACAAGTTCCGTGAGTGGATGAAAGGCATCGTGGATCGAGGGCTCCATGAAAAGGTTTTCATACTCGGAGGCGTGACGCCGTTCAAATCGTTCGGAATGGCCAGGTACATGGCTAACAACGTACCGGGTATGGACGTTCCTGACGAGCTCCTCAAACGAATGAAAGATACTCCAAAGGAGAAGCAGGCTGAAGAAGGCATCACCATAGCGGTGGAGACAATAAAGCAGCTTCAGGAGACACCCGGAGTTGCCGGAGTCCATATTATGGCAATTGAGTGGGAACAAAAGGTGGGGGAAATAGCGGAAAAAGCCGGCTTGCTGCCGCGCCCGTCCGTGTAGGATCTGTACAAAGTGATGGAAGAGCCAGGGGCGTCATCGACGCCCCTTTTTATTTCCTTGGAACAATAAACAATTAGTAGTCGAGGTTTACTACGTTCAGCGCATTTCTTTCAATGAAATCTCGTCGAGGTTCGACTTGATCTCCCATAAGAGTCGAGAATATCTCGTTGGCCTTGACCGCATCTTCAACCGTGATCTGTAGAATTTTCCGATTATCGGGATTCATAGTGGTATCCCACAATTGTTCCGCGTTCATTTCCCCGAGACCCTTGTACCTCTGAATGGAGAGGTTCTGCGGCCGTGTTCCAGGATCAATTCGACTAGTTCTGAAAAGCTCTGCACTTCTATCTGCTTGTCCTCCATGTGGACGGCAAAGGGAGGCTGCCCTAAAACTCCGATTCGCTCTGTAATCGACACTATTTCACCGAAAGAGGGGGATTCAGTTAAATCAAAATCGATCAGCGTCCGACGGCTCAAGCCGTTTCGCCGTGATTTGACATCTATGTAGTATTTGCTCTCCTCCTCATCCTCCTTGATATTAATGCTTATAGGCCGCAGATCGGCTCGGGACGCTTCGATGTTTGCGCGCACTTTCTCGGCTATTGCGCCGGTCTCTTCACGGCTGGCCAGGGATTCGGGGTTGAGCCGCTCAAGCGCGAAGGCTTTCAGTACAAATCTCTCCATATTCTTGCGCTCAAACACGTCCAGTATTCTTTCCATTCTTATCAGGTTCTTAATAATATTGACTAATACAGTTCCTACTAAAAATTCGCCGTCTTTCCTTTCTATTCTTACGCCCGTCAGCCCGTTATTTAAAATGATGTCATCCAGTGTGCTTTCGTCCTTAACATAGAACTGCTCTTTCCCTTTCTTCACCTTAAACAGAGGAGGCTGTGCAAAATACAGGAAGCCCCTGTTAATCACTTCACCCATCCACCGAAAGAAGAATGTTAACAACAGCGTACGGATGTGCGAGCCGTCCACGTCGGCATCGGTCATTATTATTATTTTGTGATATCGAGTTTTGGAAATGTCAAAATCTTCTTCTCCAATGCCGGTACCAAGCGCCGTAATCAGATGCCTGATCTCCTGGCTTTGCACGATCTTATCGAAGCGGGCTTTCTCGACGTTGAGTATCTTGCCTTTCAGCGGCAGGACTGCCTGCGTACGCCGATCTCTCCCTTGCTTGGCCGAACCGCCTGCGGATTCCCCTTCCACTATGAATAATTCCGCCTGAGCTGGGTCTCTCTCCTGGCAATCTGCAAGTTTACCTGGCAACGCAGAAGACTCCAGGGCACTTTTCCGTCTGGTTAACTCTCGTGCTTTGCGAGCGGCTTCCCTTGCTCTGCCGGCCTCCAACGATTTATTTACGATCCACTTGCCCGTCTGAGGATGCTCTTCCAGGTATTCGCCAAGTTTTTCGTTGATGAGCTGTTCGACGATTCCTCTAATGTCCATGTTGCCCAGTTTGGACTTGGTCTGACTGTCGAATTGCGGATTCAGCATCCTCACAGCCAATACGGCTGTGAGGCCCTCGCGAAGGTCCTCACCCGTGACAGTCAATTGGCTCTTTCCGTTCTTCAGCAGGCCTTTGGCGTTGGAATACTGATTGATGGTTCGGGTCAAAGCTGCCCTGAAGCCTGATAGATGAGTTCCACCTTCAAAGGTGTTGATATTATTGCAGTAAGTGAATACGGTTTCGGAGTACCCGTCGTTATATTGAATGGCGCACTCGACGATATTGCTGTCTTTTTCGCCCGTTATATAAATCGGTGATCCTTCCATTGTCTTTTTGGCGCGGTTTAGGTGTTCAACAAAAGATACTATGCCGCCTTCGTATTCGAAAACAACAGGCGGGTTTTGGGAACGCTCGTCGTCAAAGGTTATGCGCAGCCCTTTATTGAGAAATGCCAACTCTCTTAACCGCGCTGCAACTATTTCGTGGTTGAAATCAACATTGCCGAATATTTCCGGGTCTGCTTTGAAAGTTACTTTAGTGCCGTTTCGCTTAGTTGTTCCGACTACTTCAAGCTCACTGGCTTTTTTCCCTCGGCGGTAGGTTTGTCTGAAGACCTGCCCACCACGTTTGATCTCAAGCTTGAGAATCTCAGACAACGCATTGACCACCGACACTCCGACTCCGTGGAGTCCGCCTGACACCTTGTATGTATCGCTGTCGAACTTCCCCCCTGCGTGCAGGATTGTCATCACTACTTCGGCCGCGGGAATTCCTTCCGTAGGATGGATCTCAGTGGGTATGCCACGGCCGTCGTCTTCTATGGTGGCTGAGGAATCCAGATGGACTACCACGGAGATGTTATGACAAAATCCGGCCAAAGCCTCGTCTACCGCATTGTCAACAACTTCCCAGATGAGTTGATGTAATCCTTCTGATCCAGTATTGCCGATGTACATGCCCGGTGTGTTGCGAACAGCCTCGAGACCTTCGAGCACTTTTATATTCTCTGCACCGTAGTGTTGTCGTTCTTGCACTTTCGCCGTTTCCCCTTCCCGGTCGCGTCTTTTGCCTAAAGCGCTTTCTTACCTGCGCATAGGCATTACCAGATTAAAGTAGTCTTTAACGGGCTCCGGGCGGATCACAAGCGGGGCCCCTTCCTGGTGGAATTCGAGAGATACCATGTCTGTGTCCACAACGCTCAATGCTTCTATCAAGTAGCCTACGTTTACAATTATGGTGAATTCTTCGCCCTGGTATTCGACCTCGACAGTATCTCGTGCAGGACCTAGATCGGGATGAGTCGCGGTCAATTCCACCTTTCCGGGATTCACGCAAACATCCACTCCCTTGTTTCGATCCGACGTCAGGATGGCTACTCTTCTCAGGGACTGCAACACTTTTTGACGATTAGCTTTGATCACTTTATCTCCAGGTTCAGGGATCACTTTGCGGTAGTCAGGGTAATCTCCTTCGATGAGACGTACCGTCATCATCAAACGCTCCGTCTTAAGAAACATGTTCTTCTCGTCAAAACCTACAGACACATCGCCCTTGAGATTTTCCAACACCCGTCTCAATTCCAAGAGTCCCTTTTTGGGGACCAGAATTGACGATTTAAGGGGGACTTTCACCTCCTCAGTAATCAAGGCCAGCCGGTGCCCGTCCGTCGAGACAAGTCGAGTTTTGTCAGCGTCCTCTTCAAATAGCACCCCGTTGAGATTGAATCTCGAATCGTCACTTGAAGACGCGAACAGCGTTTTGTCAATCATATAGAGTAGCTTTTCGGCCGGAATGGAAACCATTTCAATTTCATCAAATGACGTCCAAACAGGATAATCCGCTGCATCCATGCCAGCCAATTCGAATACACTTTCGCCCGAAACGATCTTGATCCGCTTGGATTCAGTTCCTTGCACGCTTATCTGTCCCGGAGCCAACTCTCTGACGATCTCGAAAATCTTTCGAGCCGGAACTGTAAGTGAACCGAATTCCTTACTTACATAAGTATAGGACATTTGCAGACCAACTTCCAGGTCTGTAGCTGTAATTATTAATCGTTCGGAATCCGTAGCGTCGACGAGGAGGTGGGACAAGATCGGCAAAGTCGATCTCTTCTCAGTTATTGGAACGGTTTTTGAGAGCCCTTCGAGAAAGGAATCGCGCTCTATTTCAAAGAACATAAGAATCTCCTTGACTCTTCTAGAGAGATAGAAAGATTTAGAAAGCAAGTAGTCTGAGTAGTAGTTGTGAATTTGTTAATAGATCGACTAAACTTGCTTTTACAGCCGCGGAAGCCTGTTGAATAATAGTGGATGAACAGGCGGCCGAATCGTGGATAACCTCGAACTGATAAGTTGCTCAGACTCTTTAAACAGGTTTTCCACATAGAAGTTACCACAGTTGTCACTCCCTGATATCTTTCTTAAGTCCTTCGATCAGATTCTTCAGAGAATGGTCCTGTTCGAGTTTTCTTTCAATTTTCCTGGTAGCATAAATAACCGTGGAGTGATCTTTGCCTCCAAATGCCGCACCTATTTCCGGGTACGAAAACTCCGTGAGACCCCGGGCGATGTACATGCCGACCTGCCGAGGGAGAAGCGTACAGCTTATGCTTTTTCCTGGATTTTATATCTGAGGGCTTGACGTTGAATGCTTTTGCCACTCTGGAAATTATGTCGTCGATGGTGATATTCTTGGTATGCCGCCTTAAAATGTCCCTGAGGGCGGTTTCTGCCAGACTCCTCGTAAGCGGGATGCCCCTGAGTGTACTCATTGCAATGACGCGTATGAGATAACCAACTAGATCTCTTACGTTCGATTCCACCGCCTCTGCAAGAAAATAAGCAACCTCGTCCGGGAGATCCACGGAATCTTCGTAGGCCTTTCTCTTTAAGATGGCAACCTTGGTTTCCAAGTCCGGCGCGCCCATATCAGCAACCAGGCCCCAAATAAATCTGGACCGTAACCTATGCTCCATATCGGAAATTTCATTGGGAAATCTGTCAGAGGTCAGAACAATCTGCTTTCTCGCCTCATAAATGCTGTTGAAAGTATGAAAAAATTCTTCCTGAGTTCGTTCTTTGCCAGCCAGAAACTGGATATCGTCGATCATCAGGAGATCTACGTTTCTGTATTTATTACGAAAATCCACCATGCGGTCAAAGCGGATTGCATTGATCATCTCATTAGTGAATTCTTCAGAGGTGCTGAATGACACCCTCTTGGTCTTATCCTTGGATAGAACCGCATAACCGATGGCGCTCATCAGATGGGTCTTTCCGAGTCCGGTTCCGCCATATATAAATAGAGGATTGTAGCTCGTCCCCGGGTTTTCAGAAACAGATAACGCTGCCGCGTGAGCAAACTGATTGCAACCTCCTACAACGAAGCTCTCAAAGGTATAACGAGGGTTTAAGTTCCGTTTCAAAGCGAATTCGTCGGTCATGCTCAGGAACTCCGGCAGCACGTCATAGTCGCTTTGCTGGGCGGCTGTGTCCAAGGTCGCATTCCCGAAATCGTCGCGGGATCTGAAATTCATTTCGTACCTTGTGCCGGTTACCTCGAGAAGGGAATCCCGTATTATCTTGACATAATTATCTTTAATCCACCCAATAAAGAAATTATTGGGAACGGATAGAACTACTTGCCCCTCCGATATGTCTTCACAAATTATAGGTTCGAGCCAGGTGGACATGGTATGATCATTCACCCTGGTTCGAAGCAACTCGATGCAGCGTATCCAGATATTATTCATGTAAAAAAAACAATATTTTTAATATGATAGTTGTGTTAAAGAGTAGCACGGGGGGGTTGGGATTTCAAGCAAAATCTTCGTGATACCCCATAGCCTCCAACAGACGCTCAAGCTCCTCTTTCGAGTGGAAGGCAATCTCCAACGTTCCTGATTTATTACTTTTATTTCGTATGACCACTCTTGTAGAGAAGTGACGCGAGAGCTTCATTTCTAAGGCCGCTAAATCGGGATCTTTCGGAGCCGTGCTCGTTGAACCGGCTTGCTGTTTATTTTTGAAGTTCTGAACAATTCGCTCCAGTTCCCGAACTGAGAGTTTACGCTTGATAATTTTCGAGGAAAGATTCAACTGAGTGGGCAAGTGATCCACAGCCAAGAGAGTCCTGGCGTGGCCCATGGAAAGCCGGTCTTCTCGAAGGTGTTCCTTGATCGGTTCCGGTAATTTTAATAGCCTGAGATGATTAGTAATATTAGACCTGTCTTTGCCGATCCTCTGAGCGAGGATTTCGTGAGTGTAAGAAAATTTATTAATAAGCGTATTGTACGCCTCGGCTGTGTCAAGGGGATTAAGGTCCTCTCTCTGAAGATTCTCTATGAGCGCTATTTCCAATGATTCCGCATCCGATATGGTCCGCACTATAACCGGAATTTTGAAGAACCCAGCCTTCTTCGCGGCACGCCATCGCCTCTCACCTGCGACGATCTCATATTCCCTCTCAGAGATGAAACGTACAATTAAAGGTTGAATTACACCCATCTCTTTTATTGAATTGCTCAAGTCTGCAAGGGACTCTTCAGAGAAGTACCTTCTGGGCTGATGTGGATTAGGACGGAGGGAATCTATGGAAAGATGTTTGATACCAGCTTCCTGCAGGCTGGTCCCTGCCGGTTCGTCCAAAGGGATTAGAGCGTCAAGACCTTGTCCCAATGCCGTACGCTTTTTGACCGCTTCCAACGTCTTCAACATCCATAATCTCCTTTGAAAGTGAAAGATAACCGACCGCTCCACGTGACGTGATATCGTATAAAACCACAGGCTTGCCAAAACTGGGCGACTCCGAGAGCTTCACGTTCCGCGGTATCACTGTGTTAAATACTTGAGATCGCAAATTTTTTCTTACATCCTCCACCACCTGATGACTGAGATTATTTCTCGGATCGAACATGGTGAGAAGAAACCCTTCTATCCGAAGGGACTGGTTAAAGTTGGATTGGATCCTCTTAATAGTTTTTAGTAGATTACCGACTCCCTCCAAGGCATAGTACTCGCACTGAATAGGAACCAGGACGGAATTGGCTGCCACCAAAGCATTCAGAGTCAAAAACCCCAAGGACGGCGGACAATCGATGAACACGTAGTCATAAGAATATCTTATTGACTCAATGGCCGATAGTAGCATTCGTTCTCGGGCCGGCAGCGAGATGAATTCCACTTCAGCCCCGATAAGATCCTGAGATGAAGGGAACAAATCCAAATATTCCAATGCCGTACGTTTCACGACCTGTTGGCAATTATGCCTCGATATAAGTAGTTCGTACACCGAAGGTTCCCCTGGAGAAAGGCGGATGCCCATCCCACTGGATGCGTTCGCCTGCGGATCCAAGTCAATCAGCAGAGTCCGGCGTTCGGCGAGCGCTAGACAGGACGCCAAATTGACCGAAGTAGTGGTCTTACCGACCCCTCCTTTTTGATTACAAACACATATTACGCGTCCCATTGGCCTTAACCCACAACATGTAGTATCTAAATTCCTGCGTGACCCTCATACCATAAAACGATCCGAGCACCAACGCAAATTATCAGCCATCCGGTGAAAAAAACCACAGATTTTGTTTTGCCGATAGATATGTCTACAAAAGACCTAATACCAAAGGCTTATTATGACAGGTTACCTGATTCTCGTGTAACGCACGACCGACCGAAAACTGTTCGAAAAAGGGAGAAAGCCCTCCCAACGGGACGATTCCTGAAAATTCTTTAAATGCAAAGTTTTCCTCACTGACCCGGGACCGGCCATCCGTATTAGTGAACCTCCGAGAGGGAGCAAAAGGTGAACAGCATTCAAGAGGTTGGAATCAGAAGAGAAAGCTCGCGAAATCGCCAAATCGAAAGACCCGGTGAAAGATCCGTCCAGTAGCTCTTGGAGTTGAAAATTCAGGAAGCGTACCCCGGAAAAATTCAATTCTCTGGCCAGATACTTAAGGAATACGATCTTTTTTGGGTTGCGATCCAGCACTGTCAGTTCAATAGACTCTTCCACGGTGCGCATAACAATCCCGGGAAATCCGGCTCCACTGCCGATATCCAGAACACTGAGTCTGCAACTTCGCGGAACCACTTTAAAAACTGTCAGCGAATCAAGGAAATGGAAGACTACAATATCTCGTGGTTCGTTCAAAGCGGTCAGGTTTACACGGGAACCCCAATCTACCAAAAGTTCCATGTGTCTAATCATTTGAGAAACAACGTCGTCCGAGACAGAGATTCCCAGAAGGCTGCAACCTTCCTTGATAATGTACTCGGGATTAAGGGGTAGAAAGCGTCGAGTCATCTATCCACTGGAGGTACTCAGGCAAACCGTGTTCAATATTCATGGCGATTATTTCCGGGACTTCATACGGGTGAAGCTCTTTGATAGTCGTCTGTAATTTATCGAACATGTTGAGCCGAGTTTTTATAATCAAGAGTCTTTCTTTTTCGTCACACACTTTGCCTTTCCAAGAATAAATAGATTGTATTTCCGGTATGATATTAACGCAGGCAGCCAACTTCTTCTCGACCAAAGTCCGGGCGATATTTATGGCTTTGCTCGGATCGTCAATGGTAACAAGGCACACGATGTAGGGACCCATATTCACTCCATATTGTGCTTTTTTGTTGACAAACCACAATACCTTGTATATTCTCCCCCCCGTCAATGAGATCTGGCACGGCCCGATCCAGGACAAGGATGGTGGGATTCTATCTTCTTCCCCGAATAAACTCAAGCCGCACAAATAGGGGTCATGGTTCTTTGAGCATAAAATCAACTTTTTATTCGATCACTTAGAAAGGGGGCCCATAGATCACTGAGTGACGCCGATCCATCTAATTGCGCGATGCTAAGAAGGGAGCCGTGGAAATGTTCAAGATCGGAGATGTTGTTGTTTATCCGATACATGGGGTAGCGCGAATAACAGACATAAAGAAGGAAAAGATCGGAAACTCCGACCAACTGTGTTATGTCCTGGAAGCCGAGCTAAATTCCGTGACCAGGAAGCCGGTAATCAAGCTGCCTGTAGACAAGGTGGAATCAAACAACGTGAGAAGAATTGTCGCGGAGGATGAAGTTCCAAAAGTAATTGAAATTCTTAGAAAAAGGGGAATGAAGACAGACTCCCAGACCTGGAACAGACGGCATCGCGAATACCAGGAGAAAATGCGGAGCGGCAGCATTTTTCAAGCGGCGGAAGTCTTCAGGGACTTGAGCATCCTCAAAGAAAGCAAGGACCTATCTTACGGAGAGCGCAGGCTCTTCGACCAAGCCAGGAATCTTCTTATCAAGGAACTCTCCATCGCCAAGAAAACCGATGAACGAGAAATAGAACAAACCATTAGAAAGATCTTCCAACGACCGGACCCTCCCGATCAATACACCAAGGAAAGCGCCTGATTTTGAATTTCTCTTTTGTTTGTCCCACCGGAAAGGATTCCTTTCTATGCCTAGCAAGGTGTTTTCCGCTATTCTTCTAATCCTTTGTACTTTTTTCGCCGGCTTGATCGGGCGCAATCTTTTCTCAGACCTTCGCTGGGTAAGTGCCACGGCGCTGAGTGGTTTCATTCTTGGACTAGCCTCTCTTGCCCTGATGAAGGGATTGCTAAAGCTGGAGGTTGAACGAATCATCGGTGGGGTGATTGGATTATTGGCCGCAGCCCTCCTCGGGCTCATACTCACCTCCGGCATGTACGCCAGCATAAATAGGACTGCGATTGGGGTCTTCTTGTATGCGCTTGCCATGACAATCCTGTGCCTGGCAGGTCTGCAACTTGGGGCATCAAAGGCCAATGATCTGAAGAAGAGAGTACAAACAAGGACGGAACCTGAACGGAGGATTGTCGGAATACTAGACACCTCTGTCATCATTGACGGACGCATAGCAGATGTCTGCGAGACAGGGTTTATCGACGGAGACCTGGTAATTCCTCAGTTTATTCTTAAGGAATTACAGGCTATTGCAGATTCATCGGAATCGACCAAACGGACTCGAGGCCGTCGAGGTCTTGACATACTGAACAAGATCCAAAAACAATCTTACGTAAAGATAATCATTGACGATACAGACTATCCGTCGATAAAAGAAGTCGACCTGAAACTGATTCACATGGCCAAGGATACAGGCAATTCTATACTGACCAACGACTTCAACCTGAACAAGGTCGCGCAAGTACATTCAATCCAGGTACTCAACATCAATCAACTAGCGAATGCTCTTAAACCCATAGTCCTGCCTGGGGAGACAATGAAAGTGCAAATCTTGAAAGAAGGGAAGGAGGCCGGTCAAGGAGTCGCGTACCTCGATGACGGTACTATGGTGGTGGTCGATAATGGAAGGAAGCAGATAGGGAGAAACGTCGAAGTAGCTGTTACGAGCGTCCTTCAGACTACCGTGGGTAGAATGATTTTCGCAATCATGAAAACTTGAATCGAGCGGATGGTTCCAATAGTCAATTGATGAAATAGTCCTGAGCCCCGTGTAGAGACAGACCTTAGTCTGTCTCCCCGGGGTCAGTAACGTTTGACAGGTGTGACAGGTTCGTTGCTCAACAGAAGAACTTCAGCTCTTCTTTTTTTGAGCCAGAAACTCTTGCCACAGCTTAAAGCCGGGCTCCGGTGGAGATCCCGCATTGTTCCACCACTGTATGAAGTCTCGATAGACGCCGAGAAATTCGGACCATGTTCCATTCGGGTCTGCATTCTTCTTCCAATCGGGATACAAATCGTCGTTGGCCAACTGAAATTCTTCTTTACCGAAATCCGGGAAAGCCTCTTTGAAAGCCTTGAGCTTTTCTTCCTTGCTCATTTCTTGGGTTTGCTTCGGTATAGCAGTCTGCTGAGCAGCAGCGGTGGCCTCCTTCTGGGTTTGTGCAGCGGGCACTTGTTCCTTGTGCATGCTTTGTGCCGTCACAGTACCAGGTTCCGGCGATTCCCCTTGAGGAGTTCCCTCGCCCGGCATGATCATGGGCACGGCACGAGACCCCGACCTCGGCCGCTCCAGCATAGATAGGGCCTGCTGAGGCGGACCGCTTGGGAGCGTAGCCACTACCCAGCCCCGGTCCGGATCAAACTCTTGGATACTGCCGAAGAACTTGTCTATCCGATAGGCCTTGCCTAGTCCCAACGGACTCAAATACTGATACCTGTTCTGTAATCCGATTACTATCAATCCAAGGGCAACAATTGCGAGAAAGATCCATGAATGAAGGCTCGTCCAGCCTCCAACAAATCTTGGGCCCCTTGAGTCGGGACGTCGCACATCATCATCATTAACGATCATCCCTCTAGCCTCCTTGCTTTGATCGAAAATTTGGACGCGAACTCCATCGACGAATCGAATATATCACATTGAAGATTTTTTGTAAATAGCTTTAGATGGGTTACTTTCCCGATGTTGCCGATTGAGCGGCCAAGCGATTCAATGCGGGCGACATTGCCCACGTATTGCCGTCTTATATACTAGAAATCCATTTGGGACGTGATGCATCCTGACGAACTTACAAACCTAAAAAAAGACAAGCAAATTCGATCTGAGGAGGGCCAGATGATAAGAGTGTCCAATAGCCGGCATTTTCTAGCTCTTTTAATCCTGTTGGCAATATGTCTCTACTCTCTGCCCTGCACAGCCTCCATTCCGCTAGTGCCTCCGAGCCCCAGCCACAATCCTCTCCTGCGCCCGAGGTAAATAACTACAATTTTAATGTTGGCTTACCGCCGGCTACTGGCCCCATAGGAATAATCGCAGGTATCTTTTCCTTCGTCTATACACTGTATAAGATTGGAGGCGGCCGAAGTTGCTAAATTCTCATGATTTTTCGATAGCTTACGATGCAATTAACTTGGTAATTTACTATCTCTTCCGGTGTCCAGACATGATCGCTTTTGCCCGCTTCCATCGCGGGAGTAGCCCTCAGGGTCTCATGAATAGGCCCGAAAAAGTTCCAGCTGATCGACCGAAAGAATCAAGAGGCCCCGGACCGCACAAACAGAAAATGAATTTCTAAAGCCGACTACAAACTTTTGACTTTGCTCATATCCAGCGAAGGCCAAATCTGTGCACCTTTTTGCTTGATTTCGTCCGAGGCAGCCTTCGAACTCTTATCTGCGACTCCTCGGCACAGGTCCTGGACAACAATAACCTTGTATCCAGCTTTCAGTCCGTCAAGAACAGTGGCCTTCACGCAATAATCAGTGGCTATGCCGTAGACGATCAGGGTCTTGATGCCCGCGGCCTTTAGCGTCTTGTCCAGGTCCGTCTTCGTTCCTCCGTCATCCATGAATCCGGAATATGAATCGAACTTGGGATTTGTACCCTTCTGGATCACTTTCGTGAAAAGGGCAGGATTCACCAGGAGTTCAGCTCCTTTACTGCCCTGCAGACAGTGAACCGGCCAGAGGACCTGAGTTCGGCCGTCCGCCAGTTTGATGGTCTCAAAGGGTTTCTTGCCCTTGTGGTTCGCGGCGAAGGACATATGATCGGCCGGATGCCAGTCCTGGGTTGCGTAAATCGGAATGCCGGCCTTCTTCAACTGGTCTGTAGCTTTGGCCACGTTTGCCAAATAGGCCTGATCGCTATTGGGCACCGCCAGTGAACCCTTGTGAGCCGTTGTGAAATCGCCTTGGACGTCCACAACAACGACTGCCAGGCCTTCTTTCGCCGTCGCCGGCATGGGGGCGAAGGCCAGGCCGAAAACGACCGAGCATACCATTAGTAGCAATAGTTTCTTTCATGTTTCCTCCATTTATCCGGGATTACGGTCCGACCATGCCATATCAACGGACTTTGAGGCGCTAGCCGGTCAAGATATGCTTACTCGGACCGGAAAAGTTACCCGCATGATGGACCGCAACTCGAAGGCGGCAAAACTGTTGTCATAATGACAAAAAGTTGAGTTTCTCCCCGAACTTGAGCGTAACTCACGTGCTCTCATCAGTCAATAATAATCTTGAACGCTTACAAGGAAGAACTTTGACGGATATGTCACGTTGGATAGCAAGGACTCCGAAGCGCCTTCGTCCCCAATGCACTTCGCAAAGCCTGATGCGCGTTTCAAATTGGTATGTCACGGTCTTGGCGAACACTTGACCTGAACCACAAATTCCGCTCCCTGCGGACACTTGCACAAGGACAGGTTGCCACCCATCGCTTCCGTAAGTGCCTGGGCCCCTGCCAGCCCCAGACCATGGCCTCTAACAGGGAATCCGTCTACTTTAATGCATTGAAAATATTGATCGAAGATTTTGTCATGATAACATTCAGGTATACCCGGTCCATCATCTCTGATTGAAATCTGAATAGAATTCCCCTGCGTCCGACACTTCAGGAAGAGGCTTTTCTGCTTGTATTTAAACGCATTGGATAGAAGGTTGGTGACAACAAGGCACATCTTGGTTTCGTCAATCTGAATAGACCTATTGAGTTGGGAGTCCTCAGCTTCGAGATGAATTTCATTAGCCAGCAGTACGCGTCGAAAAGTCTCCACATCTTCGGCCTCTTCCAGGGCATCGGAGACTGCCGGATCGACCAGATCAAAAACCTCTATAAAGGCAGTTTTGAGAATGCCGGAAAGTGTGCAATCACATACACGCATTATTCCCATAGACGCCATATCCACTTCCAGCATGCTGTTGGCCAAATTCCGGATCTTCAAGGCATTCCTCAACATCCGCCTGACGACTTTTTCTTGCTTGGTGGTCAGGGGTCCGTACCTATCTTGCCTGTCTAGCAAGGATTTGGCACCGGTTTCAATAATGTTCACGGGATTCTTTAGATCATGAACGAGATGAGAGGTTTGAATATTCTTGATCGTCACTGAAAATCTCCGGATGTTTTCCGAAAGGTCCAGAGCGATGGATCACGATTCAATGATTGCGGATTCATCGACTTCGAGATCCTTCTCGAATTCTTTCCAAAAATCCTTTTCCGATTTTCTCCATTCGGGGCCGAAACGTTTTCCAAAGGAACTACCCAATTTTTCAAAGACTGCTTTCCATGCGGACCGATAACTGAGAGTCAGGACATCTTCGAGAAAAGGGGCTATCTGGCCGAGTTGGTCTTTCGGCAGGTAGGCTCGCGCGCCGAGTTCGATAGATTTCTTCAGCGACTGAGGGCTGAGTGCATGGGCGGTAAGCATGACAACCGGAATCTGCTTTGCGGTGGCGTACTCGAGAAGGTCAAATCCTCGCACTCCCATGATATCCAGTATGACGAGGTCATAAGTCAGAGAGGCGAGGCGCTGGATAGCTTCCTCATAGGATGATGCCCTATCTAATTCCACTCCATAATCGTCAAGTTCCTCCCCAAGGATATCCAGAACGTCCTGCTCGTCATCCACAGCAAGGATCTGTTTACCCTTCAACTGGTTTGGCATAACTTGATCTCCGGATTTCTTTATACTACATACAAGAACTTCTTAATGTCAAGCTGGATAATCCTGACAACACGGCGGGACAAGGGCGAATTAGACGAACTTGTGGAAGATATCTTAACCTCTAAATGGATCTTTGGCCGTTATGCGACTCACTGCTTCTTCTGTTTAGAAACGAGGGGTAAATCTAACGGAGAAGATTATACTTTAAAATGCACCAAATTGCCTTCAATCCGTCTTTCCAATTTATTTTCTTCCCTTCCGAATAGGTTCTTCCGGCATACGAAATTCCCACTTCATAAATTCGACAATGAAGCTTGGCTACCTTTGCCGTAATTTCAGGTTCCACCCCAAATCTGTCCTCTTCAATTGCAATTTGCCGAAGAATTTCCTTTGTAAAGGCTTTGTAACAGGTTTCCATGTCCGTCAAATTCAAGTCGGTGAGGGCATTCGACAAGAGGGTGAGCACCTTGTTGCCAATCGAGTGCCAAAAGAAAAGAACCCGGCGACTCTCTCCCCCTTGGAAACGGGAGCCAAAGACTACATCCGCTTTGCCTTCTCTGATCGGTTGCACCAGCTTCTCGTATTCCGAAGGAGAATATTCCAGGTCCGCATCCTGAACTATGATCACATCGCCTGAGGCTAAGGTAAAGCCGGACCTCAGGCACGCCCCTTTGCCGCGATTCTTCTCATGGTACACAACATGGTCAATTAGAGGGTAGAGTTTGTTACGTATCAATTCCGTGGTGCCGTCCTTTGAATTGTCGTCGACCAGGATTATTTCTTTCGGGTTCAGTGAAGAGCTCTTCACCATTTCTATTAAGCGTTCTATGGTACTGATTTCATTGTAACAGGGTATCACGATAGAGAACTTCAATTCGTTTGTCCTTTCAACTCCTAGTTGCCGATGCCCAGATATTAAAGCCAAGTTCAAAGTATCCGCTGCGAAAGCCATCTCTAGGAAAACCCGCAACCATGAGCATTTCAAGAATGCGGCCGCGATCATAGAGGCCTTTGTGCTCGTCGACTTCCGTAGAGCTTACAAGATTCAATTTGCCCATGATCCTCAGCAAACTATCCGTCCAGGGGGCCGGCGCGGTGACAATACATACACCTTTCGGCTTCAGGATTCGGAAAACTTCGGCGAACAGCGATGGCAATTGCCCCGTGTCCAAGTGCTCGATGACAGCAAGCATAGTAACAACATTGCAGCAGTTGCTTTCCAGAGGCAAGTTCGTTTTTTTTTCGAGGTCATGCTCGATGAGTCTGAAATTGTCGGAATTGAATAATGAAACTACATCGGCACGGAATGCTTTGTTCAGTCCTATCTTATTAGCAAAACCACTGCCCGCAAGGAAGAGTGGACGAGCGCCACACCCTATGTCAACGATGCACCCATTGCGATATTCCGAAGGGATGAGGCTTTGGGCCAGCACATACCGCTTGTGTGCCAAGAAGGGTTCCAGAAAACCGTTCCCTCTGGTCGCTCTCGCTCGCAGCTCCAAAATGTCGTTCACCTCTGTTACAGGGTTCCTTCAGTCATGCCGGATGATACGCCGACAAGGACTCGTGCCACTGCGTAGCGAAGTCTCTATGCACTTCCGGGCGGTGCTTCCATGTCAAAAAAACTCTTCACCGAACCTCACCCATTTTTTCGCAGAGTCTCGGTCAACTTATGGCCGAATTTGCACTGATCTTACCAGCAGCGACCAAGAATGCAATCCTTGAACGATCGTGTTGCGGCTTCTTGTCGTACCGCTACTTCCTGTCATGAATTATGCGGCACTAGGCTTGCTTTTAGCAACTCATAGGTTTAAAATGGATTCCAATGGCTTACATAGAATATTGCGCTCTTGTTTCTTGGGTTCTGTCGCACTTACGGTTTTCATTTAGGAACCGAGCAAGACCGGGAACAATCGACGGATTAGGCCGACATTATATCAGTTGCTGCAAAAATGTCCTTAAATCGGTATCATCGCTGATGATACACAATAGCGAAGCTTTGCTTCAATAAACCCCAGATCTCGAAAAACCCCGCCTGCATGAACCTAAAGCTTCTCAAAAAGATGGCGTCTCAGCCCTCGGAAATGTTTAGTGCTGCACTTTGGAACATTTACTGTTGGCAACAGGGAATGAGTAAGTGGTGGAACGATTTGGAGACGTTTCAAGTCAGTACGCCGGACCGAGCCCAAGCGCAACTGGCGAGAAAGTTGCACCGACAAATTCAATACTTTGGAACACGGAGTGATGCACTTCCGGAGTGGCGCGAGGCGGCTAAAATACAAAATCCCGATGAATTATGGCGCGTGTGGGCGGATCTTCCTATCCTGTCGAAACAGGATTTGCAGAAGCGTTTTCTTCCCCACGAAATAAGCCGCCAATTTGGTGTCAAAGGAATTATGGCTTCAACAGGCGGCTCCACAGGTGAACCCACAAAGTTTCTTCATGATACCGACATGCAGCAGGCCACCAAGGCGACTAGTGTCTACTGTCGATTGAAGATAGCTTGGAGACCGGGCCTGCCGACGATCGTTGTCTGGGGGTCGGAACGGGACATAGGAAAGCAACAAGCATTTAGCCGGAGAGTTCTCCTCCGCCTTGCAAATCTGCATCTCATCGACGCGTATGAACTGACCTCGGATACGGTGGACAAGGTCTTGGAACTGCTGGAATTACATCCATCGGTGGCCATGTACGGATTCAGCAGTATGCTGGAATACATAGCGCGAGAGATCTTAGCAAGGAGAGCTCAGCCACCCCTCGGACGCGTGGTCGCCGCTTGGAACGGCGGTGAAATGCTTTATGAAAGCCAGCGTCAGTGTTTTCACGACGCCTTCGGAGTTTCTATCCTCAATTATTATGGAGCACGAGAGCTTTCTTCTATGGCCTATCAGCCCGGAGTCGGCAGACCATTGCTGGTACTTCGCCCTTTGCTTTTTCTGGAAATTGTTGACGAGCAAGGCAAACCCGTCGCTCCTGGTGAGATTGGCCGACTGATTTGGACGAGCACCGTGTGTAGAGGCACCCCGTTCCTTCGGTTCGATGTAGGGGACGTGGGCAGCTATGATTTCACGGATTGCGACGAATCCGGCATCCGGGCCATAAAGCAGTTGGAAGGCCGTTTCGCCGGGTTGCTTAGACTGCCCAATGGAAAAACAATCAATTGCATATATTGGAACCATATCCTCAAGGAATATTCGGAAATCAAGCAATTCCAGATTGTTTTGCAAAGCGATCAGAATATACTGATTCGCCTCAAAGGGCCACCTTTTTCGCCGGAAAGGGAACAGGATCTCCGACAGAGGTTGCGAATTGTTCTTGGCGATATTCCCGTTTCGATGTCTTGGGTGAAAGAGATACCGCGAACTCCTCAGGGAAAGCTGGTACAAGTCGTAACAGAATGATATCTTGACCTTTTCTTAAAGGCATTAGCCACCGCGGAGAACGCAGAGATCGCAGAGAATTCTGTTTTGCGTGGCGTCTACTCGATGGATCACGACAAATTCCGGTCTATGACAGTGAAGCCAATTCCGTCCGTGAAGTGTAGGGAGAACCCCGATAATTGACGAATGTCGATGGAACATTACAACCGGTGATTCGCGTCTTGCACGTTCTCAATTGGTTCCGACAGGGAGGACTGGAAACACAAGTTTTGCACATTTTGCGTACGTACGATCGTCGCGCGTTTTCATATGGATGCATGTGTTATCGGGGCCGAGCCCGGAGACCTTGCTGAAGAGGCAAGAGGTTACGAAGCCGAAATCCTCGTTTGTCCCAAGTCACCGAATCTCTACGCATTCTCCCGCAATTTTTTCCGGATGCTCACGGACAAAGGTTATAATGTCGTGCACTCTCACGGCGAGACTTGGAGCGGTGCAACCCTGAGGGGAGCGGTGCTGGCAGGGATACCCATAAGAATTGCTCACATCAGAGACATCGGGCATGTAGGATCTGAAGATGATAAAACTGCCCTGCTAAGAGCCGGTCGAGCTGTTGTCACTGCCTGGGGGCGTCACTGGGTCCAATGTCATGCGACTCATGTTATGGGAGTGTCCGAAGCAGCCTTGGACCAACTATGGCCCGAGTGGCGAAGCCAGCCGGATCGCTTTCTTGTATGGACGGCAGGAGTGGACACCGGAAGATTCTCAGAGGTCTGCAACGTTGAAAGACGTGAAACGGCTTCTGCGCCCGTTATCATTTGCGTGGGAAACTTTTTCCTGCGATCCAAGCGACAGGATATGGCAGTGAGAATTTTCGCAACCGTACGCGCTGTGGTCCCTCAGGCCCGTCTAGTCTTCGTGGGAACGGGAACTCATGAATCTGCGTGCCGTTACTTGGCATCCGAGTTGGGAGTGTCCGACGCGGTTGATTTTCTTGGACCGAGAAGCAGGGCAGATATACCTGAACTGCTGAGATCTGCCGGAATCTTCTTGTGTTGCTCGGAATCCGAGGGGCTTCCTAACGTGTTGCTTGAGGCTCAAGCTGCGGGGTTACCGGTAGTGGCAACTGACATAGCTGCACATCGGGAGGCGTTGTCACCCGTCCTGTTCCCTTATCTTTTCGGCCGCGAGAATCAGCATGAGGCGGCAAGTAAAATCACTGCAATTCTGACTAATCCGGACTTGGCAAATAAACTCGGCAAAGCGGGAAGGGCTTATGTATCCCATCATTACAGCGCTTCATCGCGCATTAGGCTTTTGGAAGATCTCTACGTTTCCTGGGTAAATTCCGAGAAGGAATCGTTGTGAATTCAAATGACGTTTTCTTTTTGATGTTGCTGGTAACCGGAGTTCCTCTGCTGGTGACTCATTACCTTCGATCATCCTCATTCTCTAACGAGTTTCGTGGCTGGGTCATATTGGGTGGAATGTTATGGATGGGCTATGCTGTTTTCAGCGATACCTTCTCCGGAGAAATGCTGGGAGTTTGGAAAGCGGACGGTTGGGCCCATGCATACGTCGGTCAAATCCTAGCCGGTTACATGCGCACCGGCAAATGGAACCTGGTGTGGGAGCACATGGTTATCGGCAACAGCATGTACCAGTGTTATGTGGGCTTCCTAATGTATCTCACAGGCGCAAGCGACACTTTCGTTACAGCACTTAACGGATGGTTTGGATTTTGGGGGGGACTGGTTCTCCTTCGCCATTTCAATCAAATCTTCCCCAATGCCAGGAAAGACTCCCCCTGGTTGCTTCTCATCATTTTTTGCCCGTCGGTTATTTATTGGACGACCATGGACGTCAAAGAGGCGCTGATGTACTGGTCTATTTGCCAAGTCTTCGCGAACAGCTCTCCACGCCGGGGCAGTTCGTTCTTAATGGGCATTCCAATGGTAGCCGTCGGTATTGCCGTAGGCTCTGTTTTGCGACCTCATATAATGATTCCGTGGATGGTAGCGGTTACGGCGATAGGCCTGTTTCAGAGCGGTCAACGTTTGTATGCCGTGTTGACACTGGCGCTGCTTCCGTTAATTCTGCATTCATTTCAAACAAGGTGGGGTGTTCATGTTTCCGTTGACGCGCAGCTTTCCTTCGCTCAACAACAGGCACGGGTCTTGGAAGGAACCGGCGGAGGATCGAATTTTGACTATGGCGCTGGTGGACCGACTTTTTTTCTATCAGGTTTTATAGCGCTGTTTTTCAGACCTTTCCCATGGCAACTCGGGAGCTTGCGAATGATTTTGGCTCTGGCAGACACCTGGACCACTACAATCTTACTGGCGGGGTCGACCTTCTGGATTATAAAAACCGAAGGTCGGTCCTGCTTAAAAATCTCCGAAGTGCAGGTGGCAATTCTGGCTGCGATCCTGTTCTGCGTCTTCTTCAGCTATCTCCCGAATGAAGGATTGATTTTTAGGCAGCGCGTTCAAGCGGTTCCCGCGCTGCTCGCTCTGGTGGTTTTGCCGCGCTGGCACCGGAAAGATGTGCAACTCAAGATGCAACTCCAACTAAGGGCTTTGCTTGCCCGGCGTTTCGCTTATCTGAAATGGCTGCATTATTCGCGGTCCAACTTGAGTGCATAGTATTATGCCGCTTCGGATAATCTGTAACTCCGTAAAAGCCAAGGCTTCGAATAACAGCCTTGCACATGGAAAAAAGCCAAGACTAGTGCTGGTGACAACGGTCCCTCTCACGCTGAAAAGTTTCTTTCCGGGGCAGATAACGTATTTGAAGAATAAAGGATTCGATATCTATGCAGTGTCATCGCACGGCCGCGATTCTCGAGGAATTTGCCCGAAAAGAGCAAGTGCCTGTGCGCGGCATAACCATGACCCGAGGCATTTCGCCTTTTGCTGACGTTATAGCTTCTGTTCGTCTCTGGATCTTGTTCATGAAAATAAGGCCTACTGTGGTTCATGCTTCTACTCCAAAAGCCGGAGTCTTGAGCATGGTCGCCGCCGGTTTTGCGTGGGTCCCGGTAAAATTTTATACTTTGCACGGCATAATGACCGAAATACGGAGCGGACCGACGCGAATAATACTGAAGATTTTGGAATGGATCGCGTGCGCACTGGCCGACCAGGTATTGGCAGTAAGCCGTTCGGTAATGGACGGTGTTGTTTCTCAGCGCCTTTGTCCACAAAGGAAGATAAAGGTTATTGAGTACGGGAGTTGCAACGGCATAGATGCGCTTAACCAATTTAATCCGGCAGCCCCGAATAAGACAAAGAGGCTAGAGCTACGGTCGCATTTTTCTTTTGATGAGAACGCGATTGTCATAGGTTTCGTGGGTCGATTGGTGAAGGACAAAGGTGTTGTCGAATTGGCATCTGCGTGGAAGCTTATCAAGAACAGGCACGATAACGTCCGCCTGCTGATGATAGGCCCCAAGGAATCTCAGGATGCCGTTCCAGCATACATTTTGGAAGAATTAGGTTGCGATGATCGAGTCTCGATGCCGGGTTTTGTGGCAAATGAAGAATTGCCCTCCGTTTATGGCATTATGGATATAGTGGTTCTTCCCACGTACCGCGAAGGTTTTCCGTACTCGATACTTGAAGCGTCTGCTATGGGGCTGCCCGTAGTAGCATCACGAGTCACTGGCTGTGTCGATGCGGTCATCGGCGGAGTTACGGGAATGCTTGTCCCCCCGAGAGATGTCCAAAGCCTGGTGGAGGCAATCTGCACTTATGTCAAAGATCCTGAGCTTCGTGTGAAACACGGCCAAGCAGGTAGGGAACGCGTGCTCGCACACTTTAGACAGGAGCCGATCTGGAAAGCGTTGTCCGAAGAGTATTTTTTCCATATTTGCCGCAAAGGGCTTTCCTTTTCATCGGCTATCCGGCCTGAACAAGGACCCGAGCCGTGAGCAAGGTGATTAAACGCGTCCTGGATGTGGTCCTGGCCGCGGCTGCACTGACGGTTCTCTCTCCGATGCTGTTGCTGGTTGCGGCTGCTATTCGACTCTGCATGGGCCGGCCGGTTCTCTTCCGCCACCAACGTGCAGGCTTTCTCGGGCAACCCTTTGTCATGTTGAAATTCCGCACCATGAGCGATGAAAAGGGTGAAGACCGTCTTCCTCTGCCGGATGTGAAGCGCCTCACTCGATTGGGAAGAGTGCTTCGTACAACGAGTATTGATGAGCTGCCGCAACTATGGAACGTCTTAAAGGGTGAAATGAGCTTTGTGGGCCCCCAACCTTTACTCATGGAATACATCCCCAGCTATACTCCCGATCAACGTCGGCGTCACAATGTACTGCCTGGGATTATAGGATTACCTGCTGTTAAAGGCCGGGGAAAAAATCCCTGGGAAGAACGGCTGGCAATGGACACTTATTACGTAGATAACTGGTCCTTGCTTCTCGATATCAAAATCGCCTTCATGGCCATTCCGGCCGTGTTCAATTTCGGGGCCGTGAATGAAAAGGGCCAGGCAACTTGCAGCAAATTCTGCAGTTCGGAGAAAGTTGAGCATTAGCAGCCAGATGCATTCCGAAGGGAACATTTTTGAAGATGGCCGTTTTGTTTACAAGCTTGTCGATCCCGTGAGTAACAAAGAACTGGTCCTGGCCTTGCTTTCGCAAGTGTTCGAGACGGATTTCGACCGAACTGAGTTCGAATGGTACAAATTGAAACATCCGTACTCAACGAGCAGAATTTACCTGGCCGTTGAAAAAATCAGCAAGCGCCAGGCCGGAGTGATATGTTGCCAAACGTTCCCATATCGCATCGGATCCGAAATAAAGAAAACCAATTTGTTAGTGAGTGGTGGTACTCACCCGGAATTCCGAAGAATGGGTGTATTCGGAAGGCTTTCCAACGTCATCGTTGATCACGGATCACGGATCGGCGTTCAGCACACCGTGACATTCCCTAATCCGTACCTCAGACGATCTTTCACAGCATTCCTGAAGGCCGGTTGGCACGCGCCTATAGAGTACAGGTTCTTCGAGAAAAGGCGTTTCCGAAGACGCTCGGTCGCAGATATCAGAATCAAGCGGTTTGATCAACGATTTGATGCTTTGATGCAGGAAACTGCCAAGTCGTTCGATTTCTTTCAGGTCAAGGATCACCATCTCTTGAATTGGCGCTACCTTGAGAGACCAAATTCCGGATACGACTGCTTTGCAGTGTATTATGGAGACATAAAAGGACTGATAGTTCTGAAAAAATTCTCCATTCAAGACGTGGTCAAAGTTCATATAGTCGATTTCGCGGCTTTGACCAATGATATTGCCGATCAGCTTATTTCCATAGCGGAAAATTATGCTCAGGACAGTTCGCTACTTAATGTGGTACTTACACCAGGCAACGCTTTTGAGCCACTTTTTCTGGAACGAGGATTTTCACCGACTGCCGACCCTTTCCCTGTGGTCATGAAAACTGCCGGCGACGTCTGTATCCCAAGGTTCTCGGCCCCTTGGGTGGCGCTAGGAGATTCTGACGTTTATTAAAGGAGGCGATTTGGGATGCGAGTACTGTTCGTTGCACCCCATCCGGACGATGAGGTTTTCGGCCCGGGAGGGACCGTTGCAAAATATGGTCAAAGCGGAGCCGAAGTGCATGTGCTGGTGGTGACCAGGGGAGATGACTTATTTGACCAGGATTTAATTACGAAAGGACGTGAGGAGGCTCTCAGGGCCCATGAATTACTCGGTGTCACCAAGACGCACTTCGCGGACTTGCCCGCGATCAAACTGGATACACTGCCCCAGCATAAGATCAATGACATGCTTCTTGACTACTTCCAAGAAATTCAACCGGACCTCTTGTTCTTGCCCTTTCCCGGGGACATTAACCGTGATCACCAAATAGTGCATGCCTGTGCTATGGTAGCGGCTCGCCCGGTTGGTGTAAGAATTCGCGGTATATATTGTTATGAGGCAGTATCGTCAACTAACTGGAATTCTCCTGGTATTTACCCGGCCTTTACCCCAAATTGCTTTACTGATATCTCGGAAACTATTGATCTTAAAATCGAGGCTGCCAAAACTTATGCATCCCAATTAAAGCAATCCCCTCACGAGCGTTCTGTGGAGTCCATACTGGCGTTGAGTCAGTACCGGGGAGGATTCGTAAACCTTCCCCATGCTGAGGCCTTCATGTGCATTAGGCAGTTTCTTCTTTGAGACCTAGTGAGAGGCATGGCATCGGGATGGAGTCGCAACATACGGCCATGAGCGTCAGACTGATGAATTTGCGTAGGGCATAAAAAAGGGCAACAGGACCGAACACTTTGGAGTAAGCCCTTCTACAAGACGATTAGAAAACGCGAGGACCATGCTGAAAGATCGTAAACTACTGACTTTGCTCAAAACCTTTGCACGTGCGTACCCCAGGGAATCCGCCCTGGTGACGGTGACCTTATTCCTTGCAGGTTTGGCCGAAGGGCTCGGTATAGCCACGCTGCTACCGCTGTTGGGGCTGGTGGCCGGCGGTGGAACCGGCAATAATACTGAGTTGGGGCGGATAATAGTCCACATGTTGGGCACGGTAGGGGTTCAGCCTACCATCGGCGTGCTCATTCTATTGATACTGGCCCTGATGACGGCAAGGACGTGCCTGGTATTGTGGGCAGCTCACTTGTGGGGCATGTACGCTGCCCGCGTAGAAATGGATTTTCGGATGGACTTGATCCGGGCGCTCATGGGAGCGCGGTGGGAATATTTCATCTCACAGCGACAGGGTAGTCTTGCAAATTCAATAACCACGGAAGCTAGAAATGCTTCCGAGACCTATCTTTTGGCATGTCGAATCATGGCCGCGGGCTTGCAGGCAGCCATGTATATAGCTATTGCTCTCTTGGTTTCCTGGAAGGTTACCGTGGTTGCCCTAGTTGGAGGGGCTTTGACGCTGAGTCTTTTGAACGGCTTTGTCGTTATGGCGCGCCGTGCTGGCGAGCATCAGACTGATCTACTCAGAGAAGTATCAGCTAGATTGCTCGATGGCGTGCAGGGGATCAAGCCGCTTAAGGCTATGGCTTGCGAGGAGCGGCTGGTTCCGCTTTTAGAAAAAGACATGCTGGGTCTTTACGAGGCCAGGCGAAAGGAGGTGCTCAGCGGCGAAGGCTTGAATACGGTGAGCGAGTTCGCATTGATCTGTCTCGTGTCCGTGGGAATTCTTGCGGCTTATTCCTTTTGGGGCGCGCCGCTGGAAACTGTAATGTTGTTTGCGGTTCTTGCATGGCGCACGTTCGGGAAGATGCGACTTGTACAACAGAATTATCAGTGGCTTACCCGCATGCAGAGCGCCTTTTGGTCCTTGAGGAAAGCCACGGATCGAGCCCAAGCAGCCGCTGAACGTGCCTTGAACGCGAAGAGGCCTACACTGAATTTTGGCATAACATTTCGAAATGTCAGCTTTTCATACGGGGACAAACCCGTGCTGAGAAATGTCTTTCTGACCATTCCGGTAGGCAGCTTTATCGCGCTCACCGGTCCCTCCGGCGCTGGTAAGACCACGATCGCGGATCTTATAATCGGTTTGTTTCACCCTCAAGGGGGCCAAGTCGACATAGATGATGTCCCGGTATCTGACTTGTCCCTGAAGATGTGGCGAAGCATGATTAGTTATGCACCTCAAGAGACTATCATGTTTCACGATAGCATACTTACAAATGTCACTCTTGGAGATCCCGCGCTCAGTCGTGCCGATGCGGAACAAGCTCTGGCCGCAGCAGGAAGTTGGGATTTTGTATGTTCTCTGCCGGGGGGCATGGATTGGGTAGTCGGGGAAAAAGGGGCAAGGCTCTCAGGCGGCCAACGCCAGCGTATCGCCATTGCACGGGCTCTCGTGCGCGGTCCGAAGCTCCTAATTCTCGACGAAGCCACTACCGCTCTTGATCCTAAGACTGAAGCGGCGGTCTGTTCAACTCTGCAACAACTTCGCGGCAGCGTCACTATTATCGCCATCTCCCATCAACCGGCATTGCTTAGCGCGGCCGACGAAGTCTACCGCGTAGACAATCTGACCCTGATCAAAGACCCCTTTCCGGCTTTACGAGCGATTGACGGGATGCTGGCTCATTCACGGACGGAATAGCATAGCGTGTGTGATCACAAAAAGAAGCGCAAGATGGCCTTCAAATTGCGCGAACACATGATGCAGCCACTTATCTGTCTGAAGATCGCCAGGAACAACAAAGGAGATATTTAAAGGCCTGGCGAAATTCGTGGAGCTCGGGAGCAAATGGAAAGAAGAAGTATGATATACGCTATAGGGTGAGCCACAGGGGATTTCCTCCATTTTCTGAAAAAACCGATTCCTGGAGCCGCGGTTTTTGAGCTTTGATGTCTTACCGGCTCTTATAACCAAAGCCAAGGAGCAGGTTCCGGGCATGCAGTTTGTGCTAGGTTAGTTGTCGGATCGTTTCATTCTTCTGCCTTCATCTGCAGATGTGTTTGTTAGGGCGTGGGTGCATGCCAACTTTGATGAATTCAAAACCTGGATTTCCATTTTGTTGCACAGAATCCGACCTGGTGGGCAACCAGTGGAATTCGGGCTGTTCAACCAACTTCTGTGGATGTGTAGGTGAAGCATCGGCCGGCCGACGATCCTGATCTCGATCACGGTGAACCCGGTCGGAGTATCTTTCCTGAGCCTCAATCAGTAGCATCCTTGACAGGAAGCTAGGCAGTGGGAAGCACACGTCCTCTCTCTTTGAATTACCGATCAACATCGAGCCGCATTCGACGGATGTGATCAGAACGTGGACATTTGCCGATGTCCCGGGCCGCCGATTGGTCACCAGATGGTCTCTTACTTTTCTCTAGCCAGCAGATACTCCAGATCAACCCTTTTCATTGCATCGTGGACCGGCACGACGCGGCTGCCTGGATTCGCAGGAGACTCTCTATCGTCCTTAGTCGGTGTACGGACTTCCCCACGAGTTTTTGCGTTCCTGACGGCTTGCCGGATGACAAAACAAAATTGCCAACGCGGAATGCGGTGCAATATTATCATCTCAATGGAGCTTTTGCATGAGATTTCGCCCAATTCCCAGAGGCCGGACGATAGCGCGCTTGCTTTGCCATGCGAGGCTTGATCGTATTCTCTTGGGCATGCAAAAAATGGCCTTAGGCAACAGGTTCATTCGCGCTATATATTATCATGATACGCCCTCGAGCAGCGCCAACAACCTCGATCTTCATTTCCAGTTTTACTGTGAACACTTTTCTCCTGTGTCTCGCTCCGATCTCATGGATTTCCTGGGAAATAAGACTTGGGAAAAAGACCGCCCAGGCCTTATCGTAGCCTTTGACGATGGATTGCGCTCCAACTACGACACAGCCTTGCCTATTCTAAAAAAATATGGATTCGTCGGTTGGTTTTTTGTGCCAACCGATTTTATCAGCGAAGATGCTTCGAGTGCGGAGGATTGGGCCTTATCCCACTCCATCGCTTCCCACAAGCGATACGATGACGGGCGTGTCGCATTGTCGTGGGGTGAAGTTCGGGAATTGGATCGAAGTGGCCACATTGTAGGATGCCATACCAGGACACATCGTCGCTTGACTTCCGAGTTGGGTCCGGAAACTATTAATGACGAAGTCTTCAACGCAAAAAGGAAATTGGAAGCGGTGCTCGGTCATCCCGTTGAGACTTTCTGTTGGGTCGGAGGTGAACCAAATACATACAACCCCCGGGCCTTTGAACGGATTCGCGACAGTGGTTATCACTATTGTTTTACGACTCTTGTGGCCCCGATTGTGCCCCGCAGCGACCCTTTGTTCTTGCACCGTACCGGAATATCAGCCGAAGCCGCCACGGAGACGGTAAGATTCCAGCTCAGCGGCTTAATCGATCTGCTGTTTACTCCTCGGAGGATGCGTATACAAAGAGAGTTGGGCCTAACGGGTTATTAATATGTGGTAAAATGTGCTGCCGTAGAACTACAGTCGAACCTGGGCACTTGGTAAATAAGTGGGGCATCTATACGACCAGATTGATGACAAACGGGAAGGAGTGATCGTGCCGACGAGTGGCCCGACATTACGGCCGTGGTGCGATGAAGACCAAGTCGGCATGTTGGCTCTGCAAAAAGAGGTCTTCAGTAACGGGGGAATCCTCGACCCGGCCTTTTTTGACTGGCAGTATCGCCGAAATCCCGAAGGTCGGGCCATCATCTTTTGCTTCGAAGATTCTGACGGAAGGATCGTAGCGCAATACGCTGTAATCCCCATTCCTCTTCGAGTGAAAGGTACGCGTATCGCAGGGAGCATAAGCCTCAATACTGCTACTCATCCCGATTATCGGCGTCAAGGCATGTTCATCAAAACAGCAATGGCGGTTTATGAGAAGCTCGAAGAACTAGGGATTGCGTATACACTTGGATTCCCCAATGAAAACAGTTATCCCGGTTTTGTCAGAAAACTGGGCTTTTCAGACTTAGGTCGTCCGACTTTTTTAGTCCATATCTTCGAGCCGATGGCATTTGTAGCCGGTAAGGACGCGGCTGATGAATGGCCAAGACTTGCTGCGCTGAGTAACAAGCTGACGAACAGTTTCCGCGGGACACTGGGTAAGGCAGTATCCACAAGCGAACTGCTTACTTTCGAGCAATTACGCGTGCAAAACCTTTGGGAACCGAGTCATGTCATCATAGCAGCGGACGCAAAATGGCTAACCTGGAGATACACGGACAATCCTATTGCCGATTACAAGATAATCGTAGCCGGTGATAGAACAGACCCGGATGGCCTGGTGGTATTAAGAAGTTTTGTGCAAACTCCGAGAGGCCGAATCGGGTACATTATGGAACTTATGCTGAAAAGAGAAACCGGATCTGATGTCGTTCAAGCGCTTATCAGCCAAGCAATTTCCTATTTTAAGTCCGCTGGTTGCACGGCTATTTGTTTTCTCGCCAGCCCCGGATCAAGAAAAGTCAGCTTGTTGAAACAAAGTGGCTTTTGGGAGGTCCCAAGAAAATTCAACAGAATTCACCCTCTAATCCTTCGAAAACATTCAGCAGACGCCAGCAAAATACTTCTTAGAGACGTGGACGTCTCATTTGGGATGTTCGATACCCTATGACGTTACCCTGGGTTGAATCGGGCAGCGGCACGCTCCAAGATGATCCTTTTGGGACGGTTACTCAGTCTTTTGGAGCCGAGGTCCTTGCGTCAGGACCCGGGATGCTAGGTGAGCCTGTCGCTTAACATAAGATTTGAAAATGTTTTCGGAGCCTGAATCGTGATAGAAAGTAGCAGAGGCTATGAAAGTTTTCTTGGTGTTTGACAATGTTTTTTCAGAGTGGCCCCTCGGAATAGCTACCGAGCTGAAGGCTCGTATCCCGGAAGCCCAGATCGGTGGTTTAGCTTGGCACCGGGACGGTGTGACTTAAACGGGTGGCGAGCTATTCGAATCCTGTCATATCCCCGTTGGATTCTTTGGATGAGCAGGAGCGCAAGTGGCTCGCAACTCCCTGGGATGATAAACGTCTCGCTCAATACGAGGCAATGCTAGGCCCCGGAGTGACCAAGAGAATCGTAACCTCGGATCGAAATATCAGCGATGGTTTTATCACCGGCGCGAGGCCGTTCAGACACTGCCATCTTACTGATGTAACCAGCGACGATGAGATGTTACGCCGCTATATTTACGGTCTGTTGAATTACTGGTTCGAGAGATTGGCCAGCCTTAAGCCGGACCAAGTAGTAGTGGGTTACGTGGACAACGCGATCTCATATACTCTCGGGCTATTCTGTAATCATCTTCAAATTCCGTTTGTCCAGATATACTCCGCCAGACTCGGATCTCGCTTCGTTCTGGACGATTCTATTGACGGAAGTTTGGCGCCAGTTCGGAGAACTTTTGAGCGAGCCCTGGCTTCTCCTTCACTCTTGGCTCATCAAATGCCGGCGGCCCGGGACTACCTTAAGCGATTTAAAGATAGGCTTCAGTCTTACGAGGCTTTTTTCGACGCCTACGAAAATGTTGGCTTGAGAAAAGCTTCGTCGTTGGCCGATGCCATGCGAAGGCTTACTGCATACTCTACCAAGGCAGTCCGTTTTCTCACGAAGGACCGACGAACTTCCCTTCGGGCTATGCCGAAATGGGACGAGATTAAGCACCGCATTTCCGTGCCCGTTCGGGCGCGTTGGGGCTTACTCGATGGTACGTTTCGGGCTCCCGGGAATTTGCCCTCCGGTCGTTT
Source organism: uncultured delta proteobacterium (assembly GCA_963789265.1). Lineage (GTDB taxonomy): Bacteria > Desulfobacterota > Desulfomonilia > Desulfomonilales > Desulfomonilaceae > CAWBBA01. Next base: position 653,424 of record CAWBKB010000005.1, read on the forward strand.
TGCTTATTATCCGCTTCACCTGGATCCTGAGGCTTCCACCATCGTAAGTGCTCCCATGTACACGAATCAACTGGCTGTAGTGGAGGCCTTGGCCAAGAGCCTCCCTCTCAGCATGACCCTCCTGGTTAAAGAGCATGTCCCGATGCTAGGCCAAAGACCTCCCGGATTCTATGCCCGTATAAAGAGCATGCCCGGAGTCATGTTGGTCTCACCGTTTGAGGAAAGCATGCATCTCATCAAACGCTCCGCTTTCACTTGCGTGATTAACGGGACCGCGGGCTGGGAAGCTATATTGCTTGGGAAACCTGCTATTGTGATAGGGCAACCTCATTACGTGGCATTGGAAGAGGGGCTTGTCCGATGCCCAGATCTTTCAAGTCTTCCCGAGGCTGTACATCAAGCCTTAAACCTGAAGCCGATCAATGAAGAACGGCTGCTGCTCTATATCGCCGCTATATTGAATGAATCGTTTGACTTTCCCGCGCAACTCAGAGACGGAGTAGTGACCGAGGAGACTGTTCGCAGCCATCCGGAAATTGTTGCGGCTATTTGCGATCGTCTCTTGGATATGCGCGGCTCGCATAAGCAAGTAACCCACGACACTTCCGCTCGCGATTTCAAGGACGGAGCGCGATGCACCGGACGCGTTTGATTCTCGGGGATCGTACTGTTAGCCGTTGGACTTGCCATGCTAAGTTTGACAGTTTTGTTCTGAATATTCAGAAGAAGGTGTTCGGGAACAATTTCATTCGGCTATCTACTATCATGATACCCCCGCGAGTGCCTCAGATAATCTTGAAAGTCATGTTCACTTTTTCAGCAAGCCTTTTCTGCTTTGAGATACTCTGACTTTGCAAATTTTCGGCATTGCGAAATAGGGAACAAATTAAGAGCGGGCCTTACTGTGGCTTTAGACGATGGATTATGTTCAAATTTCGACACAGCCGATTGCCTGCAGGGATGAAGCGGTGTGGGCCAGATGTCCCGGAAATGACACGATGGCTATCATCAGTACGCGTTACTCGTTCATTCTGACAATTGCCATTTTTGTTGCGGCTATATCTCTCGCAACCACTGTAGAATACTTCAGAATACCGGATTGGAGTCCTGCTAATCCGGCGAACATAATCTCCGGAAATTCGCGAGCCCCCAACCAATACAGAGTACTAACCCCTCTTATCTATAGTCTCGGCACCGAAATTATAAACAAACCCGAACTCGTTGATCGCCTCGTCGTATTTGCCTCGATATTGTTTTGCTACATAGTGTGCGCTATCTGTTTTAGGAGGTCGACCAGGTCACTTGGGATTGCCATGGTGTGTCTTCTCGCTTTACTTGGAAGCTTTCAGACAGGATTTATGTACCGACATCGGCAAGAGTTTTGGGAAACCGGCTTTTTAGTTTTATGCGCCAAGTGGATTCATGATGAAAATCCAAATTGGAAGGGGTTTATATTCATAACCTTTTTGGGTTCTTTGAATCGGGAAACCTGGATATTCGTGATTATGGCTGCTGCAGTCTGTCGCATATTCCATCCTAGACCGGGAAAGGATTTTCCTATCAATAAGTCGGATCTTATCGGCCTGACAGTGAGCTTTGCCATTTATACTGCGGTTTATGTGTCGGTCAGATATTATGCTTATACTCACTATGGCACAGTTCCATATTATGAATTTTGGTCGTTTGAGCATAACCTGGCCAATTTAGGATTAAATCTCAACAATCGGATTTGGACGCTTGGGGCTGGCCTCATTTGGATATATAGCTTGTCAGTAATCGAGGGAAACAGAAGATATTTGCAATTTATTCTGGGTTACCTGATACCCCTTCTAACTGTAAGTTTCTGGATTTCCAATTGGAGTGAGCAGCGCATTTTTTTCCCTATTTATCCTGTGTTGATAATCGCTTCAGTTGAGCATTTTCTTGAGTGTAGTCAAAAGACTTAAGTGCAACTACAAAACGCTTGCGGTGAGCGATGAACTGATTTCATTGTCCTTCACATCGGGGCATGAGTTCGGTAAAGTGTAAGGAGGGATGGTCATAACAAAAGGGACTCCATGTTCATGCTCGGTACGGTGCAAGCGGCGAATCATCGAGGTTTAGTCTGAGCAAGAAACTATTTCGGCCATTTGCGATCGTTTGCTTGCACGTGAGTCCATGAAAAAGGCCTGCTAAAAATGTTGATCCGCAATCCGCATTCAAATAGGGAAAATTCTTTCCGTGCCATTTATGACAATGCTGATTCTATATCTCTTCTCCAAGATAAGGATAAGTTGCCTGACTTTCCCTTCCTGGTGGATGTTGAGCTTACCAACCACTGCAATCTTAGCTGCATCATGTGTCCCAGACATGCAATGAAAAGGGACAAAGGTTTTATGTCGGAAGAAATTTTCAAGGGGGTCGTAGAAGAATGTGCACAGCGTAAGACTCCCATAAGATTAATAAGATTTGGGGAACCGTTTTTGCATCCGAAAATTGTGGAATTCTGCCGGCACGCCAAGTCCAATGAGCTTATGGTTCATGTCACAAATAATGGGCTTGCCATAAATGAAGCGGACATGCAGGCTTTAGTTGATCTTGCCGTAGATTCGGTGATTTTTTCCTTCCAGGGTACAACAAAAGAGCGGTATGAAACAATACGGAACAATTGCATGTATGACAAGCTCGTCCATTCTATAAAGCGACTCTTGAAAATAAGGGGCGATCGAGATAAGCCTTTTATCCATGTCTCCACAACCGTGCTGGATGATTCAAAGACTGAAATCAGCCGGTTTGTCGATTATTGGGCAAGTATGGTTGATTCGGTGGGAGTAGGTAAGACGCTGCTGTACACAGTCCCGACAGATGATCTGGAGCCATCTTTGGCAAGAAAGATTCGAGAGCTGAGAAGGAGCGAGACCATAAAAAGAGTATATGGGCCCTGCAAAGAGGTATTCCAAAAACTTAGTGTAGATTGGGATGGAAGAATAACCTGTTGTTGTGGGGACTTTGACCAATTCTTGACGGTGGGCGATATAAGAGAATCTTCTCTTTCGCATGTCTGGAATAAGGGCAGGCGTCTCGCTATCTATAGAGAACTTCTTGGGGCAGGACTACACAAAAGTTTGAAGCTATGCAGTTCTTGCTATCCCACTTACGAAGAGATTTAGGATAACACAGTATGTAGGGCCGTAATACATTCGGATTATTCTTCCAAGCCACGGGGTCAGTCATTCGATGCCGGAAATGTATATGGTTTCAAAAGCCGAGGTAGCGAGATCCTCACTCCTGAATACGCGGACGCAGACCCTATTAATTCTAGCTTTTTGTATAATCTATGTGCCCTTTTTCGCTAATAAGAACTTGTACTGGGATGATTGGACCTACTTTTGGGTGTTTTGGGTCGATGGCCCGGGCATGTTATTGGAGTATTATAAGCAGGTGGGCCATATCGGCCACTGGTTGCCGATGGCACTATATTACTGGCTCGGCGGCGAATACGCCGGATTGTTCGCCAGGGTTGTAGCTGTAGGATGTCACATTGGCGCAACCCTGCTCTTGCACCGGATATTTCTCCAAATTCGGTTCACAAAACCGCTAGCGGTATGGATTGCAATATTGTATGCGTTGTCGCCATTTTATTACGAGCGGGGGGTGATGGTCGCCACTGTTAGCGATCTGTTTCTGTTTTGCTATCTCTTGTCGGTGTGGGTCATGTCCCGGCCTGGCTTAGCGTCAAACTTTTTGGCACTGTTTCTATTCGGTATATCCTTGGGTTTTGAAACTTTCATGATGCTTGAGCCGTTGCGTGTTTTGTTTGTAAATGAATTCCGGAAAGATCTCAAGAAAACAGTGCAACAGTGTGCCCCAATCTGGGTTATGGCCCTTCTCTTCGTGATTCTTCGCTTTACTTTATTAAAGCCGTACGGATGTTATAAGGGTTATAACTCGTTGAATTTTGATGTCTTGGGCATTGGAAAATGCTTAGCAATGAGCATTATGTACTACCCTCGAGTCATCTGGCTGATCATCTCTCAGTCCGCGGATTTAGTGACGTGGTACGGTTTGGCCGTTGCTGCTTCGTTCTGCCTGGTTATATCACGAGTCTTGACGTATAGCAGTGCAGAGGGCCTTATCGCCGGTCCAGCCGACCTTAGTATCACGCTTCGCCGAGTGACGATCGGCGTCGCCCTCACTGTATCGGGAGCAGTTCCGTACATTCTGGCCGGCTTATATCCGGCTCCCCACAATTTCTCGTGCCGCTATGCCGTAGTCTCTATTCCTGGGGCTTTGCTCGTCATTGTGTCCTTGATCGCGGCATTTCGCAGCTCTTTCCTAAGGACGTACGCTTACGTGCTCTTCTGTACAGCTTCAATTCTATTTTCTCTGCAGATTACGAAATGGTACCTCTACGAAGCAGCAGTTAAACGAGACTTGATAATGCAGATCCACCAGATCACTTCAACAGGCTCTATGGAACAAACAAAGATCTTCGTAAGAATGATTCCGGATTCAACGAAAATTCTTATACTCGGGAAACGCATATCGGTCTGCGAACTGGCTGTACCGGTCAATCTGCTACGCGACCCTAAACGACCATTGCTCTTTTTGCAGGAGAAGTGGAAAGGTGCCGGCCAGGAGTGGACCGGGCCCTGCACGATTGACGAAAATGACCGCTATCCTTGTCCAAGCAATACAGTAACTCTCGAGTATCGACTGCGACCGGAATATGCTTCGGTTGGCAAGATGTCTTATCTGTATTTGCTGAAATCCGTTTTCACGACCGTTGATGAACCTCCAGGGCTGGGGATTTTGACAGATCCCTCGGGTTCACTGTCCGCCGGCCAAGCGATAAAATCAGTGAGAACTGAAGTTTCAATCAGGAAAGCGGGGAAAATTGCTGCCGGCATCCTCAATATTAGTATGCGGTTTTTGCAGAGTCCCACGACTTATGGAGAAACCTTGGGGCGAAACAGAAACCGAATCCGTCATGTGCGCTTACCTCCTGAAATGCCGTTTCTTGAATTTGTGCTCCATTCTCCTTGCCCTGATGGTTTTTCAAGCCATAAACGGATAGTGGGGAATCTCTTTCTTCCCTTCCAACCCTGCCGCAAATTCAAGGTTACCGGATAACCCTGATGGAGCCGAGAATCAACTGGGATAAAATAGAACTCAAGTGCCTCAAGTTATTTACCCGGAGGCTGCCAAGGATCCGGGGAGCCGATTATGTATTACGTAAAGCATGGGAGTTGTACACGCGTAAGACAAGACCTCCTGTGATGACCTCGTGCTTCGGTTTTAAGATGATTCTGGATCCGATGGACCGCGGTGAAGAGCAGTTACTGCTCGGCTGCCAGCTCTATAACTATCGCGAAATGAGCTTCATAAAAGAATACTTAAGCGAAGGAGACGTATTCGTCGATTTGGGAGCACACATTGGGGCATTCACCCTGGTTGCTTCCCGGGCGGTAGGAGAGAATGGACAAGTGGTCTCCCTCGAACCGCGTTTACAAAGCTATCACAGACTTTGTCAGCATTTGGAGTTGAATTCGATCACAAACGTTCTCGCTTTGAATGTGGCAGCATCCGACAAGGAGGAAACCTGTACGATGGGTTTAGCCCAAGAGGGACAGGCGGGCACAAACACCCTCCTGCTCCATCATCTCAACCCACAGGAATTTTCAGGTACGAGCGTTAAATGTTATCCGCTGGCTAATATTCTCCATAGGTACAACATCACTTCCATCAGAGGAGCCAAAATCGACATAGAGGGTTATGAGTACAGGGTACTGAAAGAATTTTTCTCAAGCACAAAAAAGGAATTTTACCCTGAATTCATAATCGTGGAATATATTGATTTCATGAAAGAGCTAGCCGGCGGAAGCACTCTTGACCTGCTTCTCGACAGGGGTTACCAGATCCGCTGGCACGACCGGGCAAAACGCAATTTCCTAGTGGTGCTGGAAGCCAGATAATTGCAAACCTCATGCTCCAGTGTCTCCTCCGGGCACAATTCTGCTCTCCCTCGTATCTGAGGAAACACCCTTCAGTGCATTTAACGCCGAATAATTCTTTTACCAACCGCTTGGCATGCGGAATCGTCGATGGTTGGGAGACCAGTTTTTAAGTAGATCCAACTGGTCGTCCTGAATCTCTATCTCTTTCGGTCCGCCGCCGAATAGTGGCAAAGATGACAAGTTAAAGCCCTGCTTCAGCAGCGGTATTTCATCGACAGTCAAGCCCATGAAGCGAGCCGCGGCTGCATCAACAACCAAAGGCCTCGTTCCGGCAAAAACCGCTCCACACCGGAGGGCAGAAGGTTCCAGCGGCCCCTCACCTTCGCCGGCGATCACGGCATCGAGTACACAGAAAATCGCCCGCTGAGGCGAGGGCTTGATGCGTCCGTCCAGGTCGGCGTAGCGAGCGATTCGATTCAAATCCAATATAGTTCGCCAGAGAGTGTCATTGCCAAACCATGAACCCTCTGAAATGCGATCCCCGAAAGCTAAAACCAAGTCTGGAATTTTGCGAAAAATTGAAAAAAGGACCTGGCCTCCGCGACTTGAAGTCACATCTCGCAACTCCTCTAATGAAGTGCGTACAGATTTCAAGACATTGGCGCTGGGATATTCGTCGTGGCCCAGAGAAGCCGGGCCGCGTCGATGGTGCGGCAAGAAACTTTTGTGTCCGTTGATACCGACAAGGTTCTTTAGGCATCCTGTGATCCCGGCTTTGCGATGCGTCTTCAATTTGGCCGCGTTCAAGATGACATCAGCTTCAAGGAGCCGGCGAGAAACGCAATATTCGTGCCGGCCTGGACGATGGTGCTCCCAAAGCGCGGCAGGGTTATAGTTGGTGACCCTAAAATTTCCGTAATCGTGAGCCACAGGTTCAAGTAAGCTTTCCATGCCGAGATCGACCAAAGCGTAACGCTCATCCGCGACTCGCAGTTCTTTCCTGAATGTCAACTTGCTGTCCCGGTGGTAGAGTTCCAACCGCCAGTCTTCCAAGACGACCTTTAGGTTGCTGTGCGCTTCATAAAACTTCGTGACAGCGAGCCAGTCCTGGGATTCCCATAATAAGCCGATGTTACAAGACTGAAGAGGCGCGTCGCCTACCACCACAGTCCCTTCTCCATTCAAAGCAATAAAAACAAAATCGAGGAGCGCGCGGTACTATTGACGGATGAGTCACCACCGCATCGAGTCCGCCAGGTCCGCGATTTTCATGCATGACCCAGTTAGGTTTAATCACGACCTTGTTTCCCGGCCTTATGAAGTCGGCCAGTGGATTCCACAGTCGTGTCCCCATATTCTCTTTGTCCAGATTCAGCCTAAGTAAAGCTTGACGTACCAGACGGTAGACGGGATTAGGCGTCGAAGACAAGTCTTCGAAGGGATATTCAGGGTATTGCTCACTCGGGGAAAACGGAGAACTCGGATAGACGTTAACGTTGTAATCCCTCGCGAAAGCAACCGAGTTCGACCTGTTCATAATTTAATGTGTCTCCTCGCATACATTGGTCTGCTTTGGCAGGCCTACCGAGTTGGTTTTTTCTACCACATTTGTCGTGTGAGGCAAAAGTCGGTCTGATGAGATGGATTAGGTCGAATTCCTATACGACCATTTCTCTCGCAAAATCATTGACCGGTGCGTTTTAAGCATCCTTTGTAATTACCGGCAGTTGGGATTGATTTGAAGATTGCTCTTTTTATGTCTTCCCTGGGCGGAGGCGGCGCCGAACGCGTCACGCTGAATCTAGCACTAGAATTCTGCCGATTAGGGCACCAGGTCGATTTGCTGGTTGCTTCGTCGAAAGGGCCACTTCGCTCTGAGGTACCCGCTTCCGTTGGATTTGTAGATCTCTCCGCGTCTCAGAACTGTTCGTGCGATTCTGCCTCTCGCTGCATATTTGCGCAGTGACTTGCCGGACGTGCTTTTGTCTACGATGGGTCATTGCAATATCATCGCTCTTCTGGCCCGTAAAATCGCCCGAACTACTACGCGTGTAGTTATAGGAGAAGCAAGTCTTCTGAGTATCAGCACAGCGCGTGCGCATCTTTTTCGAAGTCGTTTAATCCCTTTTGCCGCCAAGTGGCTGTATCCGAGAGCACACGAGATAATCGCTGTATCAGAAGGCGTCGCCGATGATTTGTCTCGTCTCCTACACGTGCCGCGTTCCAGAATTGAGGTCATTTACAACCCTGTGGTCACCCCGGCCTTGTACGAAAAAGTTGCATGTCGCCTCGAGCATCCTTGGTTCCAAAGCGACGCTCCACCTGTGATTCTCGGTGTTGGGCGACTGGACCCTGAAAAGGACTTCACTACTTTGCTCAGAGCCTTTAGTGTAGTCAGAAAGAATCGCAATGTCCGATTGATGATTCTGGGAGAAGGACCGGAGCGATCTCTTTTAAACTCACTAGCTCTAGAGCTGACCATTAGTAGTGACGTGGAATTTCCCGGTTTCGTCGAAAATCCGTTTCCTTATATTTCCAGATCAGGGTTGCTCGTAGTGTCGTCTCGCATCGAAGGTTTGTCCAACGTTCTCATCGAAGCCTTGGCTTGTGGAACTCCTGTTGTGGCCACGGATTGCCCATGTGGCCCAAGAGAGGTACTTGAGCAGGGCCGCTATGGGATGTTGGTCCGGGTTGGAGATGTCGAAGCACTGGCTAGGGCAATCGAGCAAACTCTGGACAATCCCCCTGACCCGACATTCTTGAAAAGCGCTGCGGAGAGATTCTCGGTTGACGTAATTGCAAAGCAATATCTTGAAGTTCTCATTGGGGAAGTCCGAGAGAAGTAAATTCTAGGCCGGGCGCTTCTTGAACTTGATTCCTTTTACCTCCGTTAGTTTTGCGCCTTTCATGTTGGTCTTGGCAATTCTGACACCGGAAAAATCAGCAGCGTTTATGAAGGCCCACGAAAAATCGGTTCCGGAAAGATCGGCCTGAACAACGCTGGTCCCTGTCATCTTGACGCCGGAAAAATTTGCGTTTGTCAAATTGCTTCCAGAAAGGTCTGCTTCATCTAGGCAAGAATTCTGAAGATTCGCGGCAGAAAAGTTGGCCGTGGAAGCGCTGGCTCTCGTCATGTCCGCATCTGCCATCATGGCTCCACTAAGATTTGCCCCTCTTAAATCCGTATTCACCAACTTAGACCTTTGGAGATTGGCATCCGTCATGTCCGCCCCTGCCATCGTGGCTCCAGACAGATCAGCCCCTTCCAGGGTTGCGGACCGGAGATCCGCTTCTTCCATCGTCGCTCCTGCCAGATTTGCCATAGATAGAGCCGCTTTAGTCATAACCGTCTTGCCCAATTGACTATTGGTCAAATTGATGCCGACCATGCGTGCCTCGGCCATGTTCGCTTCATTTAGACAAGCACCTGAAAAATTTGCCCCTTCCAGGTCCGCAGCCGTTAGGTCGGCCTGAGTCATGTCCGAAGAGCGGCAATCGCTTCGGGTGAGCTTCGCTCCGTGCAACTTGGCTCCAGACATGCTCACCTTGGCCAAGTTCGAGCCGCTCAGGTTAGCATCGGTTAACACAGCATCATCCAGAACCGCCCCGGACAAATCCGCCCCTTGAAGGCTTGCCTCCGACAGGTTAGCATGACTGAGGTTGCTCCCGGTGAGCTTGGCTTCGGACAAGTCCGCTCTCTCGATATTGGCCCCGGATAGGTTTGCTCTCTCGATCTTTGCCTTGGACAAAATTGCCCAAGATAGATCGGCTCTAGCCAAGTTATTCCCACTTAACTGTGCTCTTGACAAATCTGATGAAGTCAGCTTGGCCCCTGAAAGATTGGCTCCGGACAGATTGGCTTTGGTCAATCGTATCCCGGATAGATCGGCTCCGGACAAAACCGCACCAGTAAAATTCGCGGTATCTACCTGAGCCTTCCTTAAATCCGCCCTTGAAATATCTGCTTCTGAGAAGTCGGTTTCACTGAGCGTTGTCCGCGTAAGGTCAGCCTTGGCCAGATTAGATCTCGCAAAAATTGCCTTTTTAAGGCATGAGCCTGCCAGATTACACCCTGCCAGGTCCGCACCGGAAAAATCTCCACCGGTCAGATCAATCTCTGAGAGATCTGCACCGTGTAAGTCCGCTCCATAAAGTCGAACTTTGGCCGCTTTCTTCAAACCGAGCCGCTTAACTACGAGTTGTGACAGGGAGGCGTCGGTTCCTGATATGACTGCGGCCTGCACGAGCTCTTTCAGAGAGCCGGCTTTACCCTCGAAAATGACTGCTCCGGTCTTTCTGTGTTTGATTTCAAATTTCGGCAAGACCTGATACTCCTGGATATTGGGACTTGCGTAATTATATCATAAGAGTGTGATGGGTCGTTGTTCTTACTTGATACAAATTTTGTCATTCGCCGCAGTTTTTCCAAAGCTGATCTATGCTCTGGAGGTGAACAATGAAATACGGAGTGAGCCGGACGGACGCGAAAACTTCGCACACCTTAGCGATACTGACATTCTGCGCGTTCTTTGTTCTGCTTTTCACTTTGGATTGTCGATGCCAGGCAACCGAGAGGACAGTAAAGGTGAACAAAGAATTCACGATCTCTCTAAAGTCCAACCCCAGCACGGGCTATAAATGGGCACTCTCGTTCGACAAAGCTTTTCTCAAGCTGAAGGCTGACCGTTTCAACAGACCCACCAAGGCGCTCATAGGGGCTGGGGGGACACAAACATTTGTTTTGCTTCCAGTCAGAGAGGGAGAAACAGAAGTTCACCTCGTCTATAAGAGGTCTTGGGAAAAGATCATAGCCAGAGAAAGGACCTACAGACTCCATATAACGCGCTGACTCGCTCCCAAGGAATTCCTTAGAGTACGGAAGCAAGGCCGGTGCCTTGAACGCGCACTGGGGCCAATCCTTGTGCTCTGCTGCCTCATCTGCGTGCTTGGGTCCAACACCTCAACGAGCGACCCAAGCTCCTTGCGAGTACCCCGGCGATAACTTTGTTGCCCATGGGTGTAGCATGGCCATTGAACCACTTGTCGAGTTGCGCCCTGGTGGGCTTCATGTCAGCCATGGCCTGAACCATGTCAATAACCCTATATTGTTTCTTTTTGAGGTAGCTCAGCAGCTTAGCAACTCTACTCACTCGGTAGTCCATGATCTCCCGGACGAAGTCTGTGTGAGGCATGATTACAATTATTGGCGTGGACCCGCGGGCCAAAGCCGTCTTTACAAAGACATCAACAATGTGACACATAATCGCAAGTGGTTCGGCTTCGTCAAATAGATTCCATGGGTAATGAATCTTCGAGTGAAACGGCAATATTCGGCCGGCGTCAAAAGTCAATTCATCGAGCATAGGCTCTCGCCAACGCACCAGCGATAAAACATAGGGGAATTCAAGGGGGGGCAACTTTTCGTCCAGCCGATACCAGTAATCCAGCTTTCCCAATCGTTCAATGAACGTAGGATCGTCAAGTTTTCTTACATCCCACACGTTCTGCAAGGAATTCGGCAACAGTTTGAAGCTGCGCCCATCTCGAACAAATAATGGTTTCGTTAAGGCCAGAGGATCGTTGTACTGATAGAATGGGCGGTAGATATTTACTATGCGGTTGATATTTTCCGGCAGAATACACAGCATCACAATCTTTGCCGATGTCCGGGCGTGAAGCTGATACTTCAGCAGTGCCTGGTCGGTTCCATAACCTCCTACGCCGAAATTGAGAACATTGGTTCCAAGTTTTTCGGCGAGAAATGTTTGCCATGTCTGATCGTCCCGGACTTGACTACAATAGGTGAAAGAATCGCCGTACGTCGCGATTGCAGTAGTCGGAAATGACGTGCACGTAAGTCTTTCGCCGGCAGGACCGTGACGGTAGAGAACACCGTCGAAATCTCGGTAGACAATGTCGGGTGGGTAATCCCATCCGAGGACGGAATTAAACATCAGCAGATCCGACTGTGTGGACATTGCGCGGCTTCCCGCGGTTACAGCGCTCTTCACTAATCGCGTTTGGAAGAAATGCACCTGACGCCTGTGCGCCACATGGAACTCCACACTCCCGCGTCCCGTCCGTCCTCGTATTCTGGTTGGAACAAGGTTCATGCTCGCGACATAGGAAGTAACCTCCACCAGAAGCAACACAGAAATCAAGGTAATAGCCCAAAAAGCCAGAACCTTCATCCTTGCATTCAATTTCGTCACAACCTATCCCTCCTATAAGCCAAGTGAATCTAAAAGATTGAAACTAATCCCTGGGGCTCACTATTATATAGGCTTAGCGAATGCAACATTTTTCTGGGCCAAATATGATTTTTTTAAAATCACGGTTGAATGTCGGCTCACAACCTAAAGATGCACTATGCTCTGTCTCCGGCAGGAAGCCAACGATATAGGAGCGTGATTGCTCCAATAAAACCTGATCGGTAAAAGTGGTACACAAAGAGCCTATTAACTAACCTTTAATATACTAATAATTGCTTGATTTCACAGCATGATCCAACAAGCTGCTCGTCACGTGCAAGCACTTATCGCCTCCAGGTTTCCGATGTTATTAAACAATTCCTTTCAGATCGGTGGTATGTTTGGCCCGAGCGCATACGCCTCGATGACTCCAGCACTACCAAAGTTGATTTTCAAGTGCCGCCTCTCTTTCCGACTCCGCCGAATCTTTCGGTATAATCGCAGAGGGCTTGGGCGGGTGAACCGTCTGGAGGCGCTTCTCTACCGCATCCAAAAGACGGGCGACCTTTACGATTCGGGGCTTCTCCTTCAAAAGAGACAATGCTTTGCGAAAATCGTGTGCAGCCTGTGCGTAGTCTCCCTTTTCGTTATACGCCACGCCGCGGTTCGCATACGCCAAACCGTAAGAAGGCTGCTGTTGAATCACTTTGGTCAGGGTGACAATGGCGTTGTCAAATTCTCCATTGAGAAGACAATTCTTCCCGAGATTGTAGTACATCTCCGCTGTGGCGGAATCTGGATCGATTTGTATAGCTCGCGAAAAATCTTTTATGGCGCTCTTATAATTTTTCAGAGCCTCGTACGCCTTCCCCCGGCAAGAGAGCGCCAGTGGATCGTCAGGATCTGACTCCAGCCCGAGTTTCAAATCTTTTAATGCCTCTTTGTACTGCCCTGCCATTACTTTGGACCGGCCTCGAAGCCTAAGTATCGAAGCGTCTGCCGGTCGGTACTTCAGTGCCTGGTCAAAATCTTTAACGGCTTCTTCCGCTCGTCCCAAATCCAAAAACATATTTCCTCTTGCCACATAGATCGCTGAATCCGGACCCTTCAATTCAAGGAGCCGCGTGTAATCGGCCAGGGCAGCATCATTTCGATCCATTTTCCGGTAAACCGCCGCCCGATTTGACAAAGCCCGGGCAAACTTCGGCTTCAGTTCAATGGCCCGCGTAAGATCTGATATAGCCTCATCCAGATCTCCTAACGCTGCTTTCGCCCAGCCGAGATTGTTAAACGATTCAGCGTTGTTAGGATCAATTTTGATCGCCTTATTATAATCCCCCACAGATCTCTTTGTCTTGCCTTCGCTAAAAGAGAGGTTCCCGCGCTTTACCCATGCACGGACGTTCTTCGGGTTGAGCTCCAAACTCTTATCCAGATCTTCCAAGGCTTTGCCAGAATTCTTCTTGCCCAGATAGGCGCTTGCTCTGAGGAAATATGTTTCACTGTCGGGCGGGTACAGTTTCAGGGCTTCATTTAGATCGGCCAGCGCTGCATTAAAGTTTCCCAGACCAATTTGCGCTTCCCCACGAACGCGATAGGCGCCGGAATGCTTCGGATCCAATTGTATAACTCTGTCCATGTCCGCACGTGCCTTGTTATATGCTTTACCATGCAGGTAAATAAGGCTGCGGCCGTACAAGGCATCCACAAGTTCAGGGTCCTTTGTGATCGCTTGCGTGAAATCTGTAAGGGCACGGTTTCTCGTCTCCCTTAGAACGGTACGCGACGCCTCGATTGAAATAAGCGCGTGCGTTATTCGAGTCAAGCGCGATAACGCGCGTGTAAAGTTGAATGGCTGTATCCAAGTCCCACTTCCAATGGGCCTCTATCGCCTCAGAGAACAGCGTTTTTGCATCATCCGACGCCCGCGGGGACATGGGCTCAACAAGAGCAGTGATAAGCATCAAGAGTATCAGAAGGTAGTTTCGAAATGAGCCCACTTCAGTTCCTTATGAGCTCGATGGATTCGAGCCTGAGGTTAGCAAATTCGGATGCAAGAGTTCCTCTTCCTCAGAAGAGGCAGCCTACAACTTAGCGAGCCGACATCATCTCTTTTACATGCACGGTGCTCACCCGCGGTCTGAGCGACGGGGAGGTTCGCTTGTCTTCCGGCAGGCGAAGGGCCGCGGTAAAGTCGGCTCGGGAGCTTTTGTTGTCGCCCAAGAACTGGTAAGCAATGGCTCTTTCTAACAGGGCTTCTCTGTTCTGCGGGTCCAATCGAAGGCATTTGGTCAATTCCCGGATCGCGTTTGAAATACGGCCTTTCTTCCCCAACGCTACGCCCAGATTCAGGTGTGCATTCGGGTCCTTGGGCCGAAAAGAAACGAGCGAGCCGAAGATTTTGATGGCGGCATCGTAATCGCCGGACTTCTCTTTTAGCAGTCCTAGTTGCAGTAGAGCTTTCGGATCGCCCGCATCCAGGCTGACTGCTCGCTCGAGGTCTTTCATGGCCGCTTCTCGCTGATTTGCTTCCAGGTAACAGCTTGCGCGAAAAGTGTAAACAGCCGCAGATCCATTTTCAAGTTTCAGCGCACGAGTGAAATCCTGAATAGCATTGGCGCATTCTCCGCGACTCTTGTAAACCCAGCCTCTATTTGCGTAGGCCCTTGCCAGATTAGGATTCAAGGAGATAGCTTTTGACATATCGCGAAGGGCTTGTGAAATGTTCCCCTTCTTAAAGAAGGTCCAGCCCCGGTTATTGTACACGTCCGCAATTGCCGGGTTAATTAGAACGGTATGGTTGTAGTCGTTAATAGCTCGATCAAAATCGGCTTTTTTGAAGTAGGCATTACCCCGTTGAAAATAGGCAAGCGCGTATTTGGGATTCAATTCAATTGCCTTGGAAAGATCTTTGATGGAACCTTCACTATCTCCAAGCTTGAGTCGAGCGTTGCCGCGATTGTAATAAGCGAGGGTATATTCGGGATCGAGTTGTAATGCGGAGTCGAAATCTTCGATGGCTTGACCAGGCTTATTCTTTTGGAGCAGCGCCCAGCCGCGATTGTTATAAGAGTCGCGATCGTTAGGATTGATTTCAATCGCCCGAGTGAAATCTTGAATGGAACGATTAAAATCCCCTTTTCCGTAATAGGCGTTGCCGCGGTTGTAGTAAGCGAGCGCGTATGATGGATTAAGTTTGATAGCTTTAGTATAGTCTGCGATGGCCTGATCAAATTTGCTCTGCCTGTAGTAGGCGCTTCCCCGATTGTTAAAGGCTGTTTCAAGATGAGGATTGAGTTGAATGGCTCTGGTATAATCGTTCACTGCCTCTTTCGCATTTCCCACCTTCTCGTACGCGAGCCCTCGCCGGAAGAAAACGTCTGCATTTGTAGGGTCTAGACGTATTGCCTTCGTGAATTGATCAACAGCTTTACTGTAGTCGCCGTTACTTTGAGCTGTTTTTCCATTTTCTAGGTAATTCTCGGCTTTTTTGTCCATGGCGATAGACTGAGTGGCCAGGAACGCCAATGCTAGGGTCGCTGCGATCATCCACGTAGATCGCATTTTTAAAAACTCCCTTTTTCACAGGCAGATGCTTGTCTTAATGTTACCACAACATGAGGTTACTTGTCTACCACGATGTGACTCATCCGATTTTTAAGAAAAAGACGGCAAATTTCTCTGCCCGATGATGTGCTCGGCGTACCGCATAAATTGTCGCCTACAGCCTCATTATTGAGGACAACTTGTTAGAAACAACGTTCCATGAGTATAATCTTGCACGCTTTTGCGGAGCGTCATGAAAGCAGGAAAGGACCTCTCTTATGGATGAAGGTCTTCGCGAAAGACTGAACAGAATGTTTGCTCCGCGGTCGGTGGCGGTAATTGGAGCCGGAGATAGCCCGGACAAAGTTGGTCATGCGATCATGGACAGCATTGTCACAGGAGGATTCCCCGGGGCTGTGTTTCCGATTCACCCGCGGCACAAGACAATCCTGGGACTACCGGTGTACCGCGACCTCGACGAGCTTCCCGAGGTCCCGGATCTGGTGGTGGTGGCTTTGAATCAGCACTCCACCGTAAAAATGATCCAAAAGTTGCGGAGACTCGGCGTGGCGGGCGCAGCCGTGATAGCCGGTGGTTATGCAGAGATGGGAACTGACGGCTTGGATCTTCAGAATAAATTAAGAGATGCTGCCGGTGATATGCCGGTGGTTGGCCCAAATACGTTAGGATTTCTCAACGCGCAAGCCAAGCTCAATGTCACCTTTTATCCGCGTGTAATGCATGCGGGCAATGTATCGTTCCTCAGCCAGAGCGGAGGAATCGGGTTAGGCATCAAAGGGCGAGCCGATGATGAAGGGATGGGCATAGCCAAGTGGGTAGGTGTTGGAAACAGAGTCAACCTGGAATTTCAGATCTTGCTGGAATACCTGAAAGATGATCCTGATACCAAAGTCATTGGAATTTTTACGGAAGGTTGCGCCGAGCCCCGGGCGTTCATGGATCAAGTAAGTAGTATCGCACCCGACAAACCGGTGGTTGTGTATAAGGGGGGGGTGGGTGAAGATGCGGATCGAGTTACGATCACCCACACAGGAGCCGCGGCGGGGGCTGCTCGGATATGGGAAGGTGCTCTGCGCCAGGCAGGTGCTCATACAGTCGCCTCTATTTCAGAAATGATCAGCGTATGCAAAGCTCTTGCCGTCGGCAAAATACCTAAAGGCAAAGGACTGGGGATTTTCACCCACACCGCCGGGCCGAGTATCGTGGCCTGGGACATATTGCGTACCGAACCAGGGTGTGTATTGGCTGAACTGGACGATAACACCGTTCGGCAGATAGCTGAAATCCTTGGTCCGTCCGTGCCGGTCGTTTACAAAAACCCTGTGGACGGTGCCGCCGGCGCTTTTCTGACAAAACCTTTCCACGACATTGCAGAAGCGGTCCTGCAAGACAAATCTGTGGACGCGCTTCTCGCTATCTTCTGCGAACACAAGAATTGGCCCTATCCTTCAGAAGCCCTCATTTCGTTGGCCCACCGCTTCTCCAAGCCTATTGTCGTGTGCTTCATCGGGTCCGTCCGAAGAATTGAACCAGACCGATCTAGATTGCACGAAGCAGGAGTACCAACATACGTGCTGCCCGAGGATGCAGCCCTTGGCCTCAAGGCCTTGCTGCGACGGACTAGGTAAGAAGCTGGCAAGGGCTACCGCATCCGGACCCGTCTATACAGACTTTAGGAGATAAATCCGGTTACAGCTACGTGGCGTCCTGAGTAGGTTCCGTCTCTCCTATATGAGAAAAATAGGGCGGGATTGCAGAAAGTACAGAGTTTTGCTGAATGGATGTTCCTCGAGGATACCCCTTCCTGGATCAATTCAAAACGATTCGCACCGATCAGATCTACGCGAAGGCTAGGACGAGACTTGTTTTCCGATTCGACCCTCACAATAAATTTTTCAGCTTGAGGAACGTTTTGTCGGAATGGCTCTAAGACCACTTCGTCCACCTCGTAGCAGCACGGTCCGATGGCGGGGCCGAGACCTGCCAACAGATCCGCCGGAGAGGTTCCAAAGCGCCTTTTCATTATTCTAAGTACCTTGCGAGAAATTCTGAGGACTGTTCCCCGCCAGCCCGCGTGTATAGCCGCCGCAACTCGATGCACCGGATCCAACAGCAGGATGGGAAGGCAATCTGCCGTCTTGACAGCCGGATAAATTCCCGGGACGGCAGTAACGATCGCATCGGCTTGGGGAAGAATTTTAGGAACCGTCTCGACTATTTCGACATTATCTCCGTGCACTTGTCGGCAAGACGCAATACCGGCGGCATCGATTTCCATGCGTGTCGCAAGAACCGAGTGATTAAATCGCACATTTTCAGGCAGATCTCCCCGACCTATCGCGAAATTCAGAGAATCAAAAGGTGTTGGAGAGTAGCCGCCAGTCCGCAAGGAAAAAGCCATGATGGCCCGATATTGTTCGGCTTTATTCACGGAAAGCGCTACAAACCCGTTGCCGGTGGTTACCGCCGAGTTACCGCCGGGGAAATCTTCGTCCATCTCCGTTTATTCCCCTGACTTCTTGAAGTATTCGAGCCATTCTTCTACATCTATACGGCCTGCCTGACCGGGCCTCTCCTTCGAGCTTGCCAACTTGCAAGATTCTTCAATCAGGCTCCGGAACC
The DNA here is from genome assembly GCA_963789265.1 of uncultured delta proteobacterium. Classification (GTDB taxonomy): domain Bacteria; phylum Desulfobacterota; class Desulfomonilia; order Desulfomonilales; family Desulfomonilaceae; genus CAWBBA01. The sequence goes on from CAWBKB010000005.1 coordinate 671,740, forward strand.
GGCCCGAAGGTATGACGTGCGCGCCCCGGCTCCTGACAAATGAACCCAGCTCACGGTCGGAGGACACTACAATTAAGTCACGTTTGTAAGAGGCTGTCGCCACGAGTTCTTTGATTCGTGAATCCGCATCCGAGCCTCGGCGGGCATACAGCACCTGGACACCTTTATATTTGCTGCCGTCAGGAAATTGCTCGTCCGGTGCTCCGTCGAAGACCACTTTTAACTTGACCCTGTGCACAGCGACAAAGTGAACCAGATCGGGGATGAGTCTTCTGCGAGCCCCTGCCATGTCGCGGTGCCATCCCACTGACTGGGCCATTACATTGTTTCCGTCCACCACGTAAGGCATGATGTGCTCCCGCCAGGACTCTTGCGGGCAGGCAGGCTTCGCCGTAATGAGAAGGCGGGACCGGGTCCGTCACGCGCTTCTCTCCGGGGTTCCGCAAGGCAGGGCTACATCACCCGGGCAAACCCAGGCGCCTCTTACTCGCGAATAAAACCCATATAGACTAAAAAAAGGGCCAAGGCACCCATTGCGCCGATAAATGTGAGCAGCGCTCCCAAGTCAGAAGAATTCTCCGGGTAAAGGTAGTGAAATATTAGAGTTCCCCCCATCAAACCGGCAATAGACAGGGCAAAATACTTCATTCGCGTGGCCACCGCATAAATGAAGACCACGACGCAAAAACCTATGAACACGGGATGTACAACCAGTTCGCCGGGCCCTTTTACTCCGAGCAGTCTGTTGATTGATTCGAAAAAGTTGGCCAGGGATTCCATCGTCCCACCACGTGATTCACGGAAAGTGCTATGCGTACGAATGCCACTTTATCATGCGCGGAAGGAAAAGGCAAACCATATTAATATGGTAAGTCTCTTGACAACATTTGAGGAAGATGCGTAATCTGTGTTTACATTCGCTGAGGCCCCCCGGAGCTGCCAGGATAGGACGAAGAGCCTTGTCTTCTCTGGCGGCCGATTTTCATGTATTTCAGGTGGGCCGTACAACCCCGGCCAACAGCTCCCCGAGTTGAACGACCTGCGGTTCACTGTCGTACCGAGCGATGCAGGTGGAGTAATCGTGGCACAAAACCTATCCATGGTCAGAAACATAGGGATTACGGCTCATATTGACGCCGGAAAGACCACTCTGACTGAAAGAATCCTATTCTACACCAAGAAAATTCATAAGATAGGCGAAGTGGACGAAGGCTCAGCTACTATGGACTATATGCCCCAAGAACAAGAAAGGGGTATAACGATAACATCTGCCGCCACTGTTTTTTCCTGGGAGGGTTATGAGATTCATTTAATCGACACACCGGGACACGTGGATTTCACGATTGAAGTGGAACGTAGTTTGCGTGTTCTCGACGGAGTTGTCGCTGTTTTATGCGGAGTTGGCGGAGTAGAACCTCAGACGGAAACCGTGTGGCATCAGGCCGAACGCTACAAAGTTCCTCGAATCGCATTCGTTAACAAGCTTGACCGGATAGGAGCGAATTTTCAGCGTGCTGTTTCGATGATGCGTGAACGATTGGGCGCATACCCTGTGCCCGTACAAATCCCGATGATGGCGGCGGATGAATTCCTTGGAGTCGTGGACCTTATTCGAATGAGAGGAATTATCTGGGACCAGGCAACGCAGGGGCAAGAATACGAATATATCGAGATTCCGTCTGAGTACCTGGAAGAAGCGCAGCAAGCGCGAAGGTTTATGATAGAGACAGCAGCGGAACAGAATGAAATACTTTTGGAACACTACCTGGAGCATGACGATCTGGATGAAAAACAAATCATCCAGGGCCTACGGGAAGGGACGATTAGGAATAAGATTGTCCCCACCTTGTGCGGCTCCGCCCTCAAAAATCAAGGAGTACAACCCGTTATCGAAGCCGTTATCGATTTTCTTCCGTCTCCAATCAATGTTCCACCGATAGTTGGGGTTAACCCGGAAACAGGCGCTCAAGAACAGCGATCGCCAAAACGGGGCGAACCGCTGTGTGCATTCGCGTTCAAAGTTATGATGGATCAAGGGCGGAGAGCCACGTATCTGAGAGTTTATTCAGGTGAGCTTGAAGCTGAAAAGGAAGTTTATAATGCCACACGCGGGATTCGTGAGCGTGTAGCGCGCCTGTTCCTTATGCATGCAAACAAACGTGAAAAGATCAAATCGGCGCCGGCAGGCAGTATTGCCCTTGCTGTAGGGCTCAAGCAAGCCAGAACGGGAGATACGTTGACCGATGCCTCGGCTCCACTGGTTCTCGAGCCACTCGACCTGCACGTCCCGGTGATTTCCATAGCCATCGAACCCAAGACTCGCAGCGATCAAGAGAAGCTCCTATCAAGCTTGGAAAAGATAGAGATCGAAGATCCGACCTTTGCCTTTAAAGAGAATGAAGAGACAGGCCAGTTGCTCATCTCAGGCATGGGCGAGCTGCACCTGGATATTGTCCTAGATCGCCTCAGAAGGGAGTACGCTGTCGAGGTCCAGACCGGGAGGCCACAAGTAGTTTACAAGGAGACTGTCCAATCCTCCGGCAGGGCTCATCTAATATTCGATCGTGAAATTCACGACGTCCGCCATGTCGGAGAGGTTACTCTTCGAGTGGAATCGGCAAATAGAGGAGAAGGCGTAACCTTCAGAGTGGGACCGGGTCTGGATGCTGTACCTCAAGAGATGATAAGCGCCGTGGAACAAGGCGCGAGAGAGGCCACTTTGGCTGGAGTCCTTGGCGGCAATGAAGTAGTGGACACTAAGATCACGCTCGAGGCTGTCGGCCAGGACCTTTTGTCCATGACCCCACTAGGATTGAAAGTTGCCGCGTCACAAGCCTGTAAAGAGGCTTGCGAAAAGGCTTCGCCGCTCCTACTGGAGCCTTACATGGGCGTCGAGGTGGTTGTCCCCGAAGAATTCGTTGGGGAGGTGATAGCGGACTTGAACAGCAGACGCGGAAGGCTCGAGCATGTTTCTCCCCGAGGAAGAACCTCCGTTCTGAAGGCTACCGTCCCGTTGGTTACCATGTTCGGGTATTCCACCGCTCTACGTTCTATCACCCAGGGAAGGGGCATATTCACAATGCAATACTCACATTATGATGCAAAGATTTAGTCTTCGGATAAGGTAAAAAGCCTACCCGGCCCAATCGCCCTGGAAGAATTGTCTTGGACCACCCACATTGCGGAACGCTGAATTGAAGTTGCGATAAAATGCATGATAATTCGGAAATCTGTGCCATTTTTTGAGAAATCCGTCCGGCAGATCATCCCGTTCTTCAACCTTTTGCCACCCTCCTGGAACAGGGTACGCGTAGTAAGGCAAATCTTTTGGAATTCCTCTAATGAGCACCACTTGAGGAATTACCCATTCACGTAGCGCCATGTACACTCGGTGCATTCCGTCGTTTATTATGAAGTGTACGGTCCCGTCCTTCTCAATTGATTCTTCAACTATTGGGGGCAAAAGATCGATCGGCTCGTCGTAGCCTTCAAAAACCAACCGCACAAATCCATTGAGAGCGAAAAGATCCACCTCATGTTCTTCCAAAGACCATTTTAACTCTCGGACCTTCTTCAATTCCTCCCTCAGGATGTAATTCTGCGGTGGGGAAAGACTGGCCGGCGAGACTTTCTCAAGAGAAATAAAGGCTCGGCTATAAACCTTAATCTCTGGTGCTTTAAGCATGCTAACTTCCCGGAGCCTATCAATCAACTGATTCTCGGAAAACTTTTCCACGGTAGCAATCCTCATCACATGCCTCCTCCTTTGCCGTCAAAGGGCCCCTTCCTCACTCATCTTCCGAGCGGCCGCTATCCAGGATCCGCACTCACATCTTCATCTTCCGCTTAATCTTCGGGCGATGAGACTCCTGATTTTCCGACGGACCGTGATCCAGGATACGCACTAGCCCTTCCATGTTCATTTCCGCGGAATCATGTGGCGAAGTCGCCGCCATCTTTCGGGCTGACGAATCCGTAAGTACGCGCAGTACCATTTCTAAAGATTGCTCGGACAGTGAAATCTGCTTGAAGACGCGGATGCTCTCATGGGATTCCATGATTTGACGCCAGTAAAGGTCGAATTGCTTGTTTTGAGAATCATAGGATTCCTCAAAGTAAATCTCCCTAATCCCGGCTTGGATCAATTGCTTGAAACACCAGTTGCACGGCTCGAGCGTGCAGTAAAGAACAGCCCCCTCCAAAGAAATGCCGAACCGGGCCGCTTGGTCAATGGCATTCACCTCTGCATGGCTGGAAATACAGTAGTTGTATTTGTCCGCATCGTGGGCCCCGATGGAACGCCTCAAGCAGAAGTCCGGCCCTTTATCAATGCAGTGGGGAGCCCCATGTACAGCGCCGTTATATCCTGTGGTCAGTATCCTATTGTCTCGTACTATGACCGCACCTATCTTACGGGAATTGCAGGTCGATCTTGCACTCACAAGCTTTGCCAGCATCATAAAGTATTCGTGCCAGGAGGGTCGGTTCATTTCAGAATTTCCTTTTAATGGTCCGGAAGGAGCCGTCTGACAGCTCATCCGTATCTCAGAGCGGCCGAACCAGGTCCTTGATCCGGTTGGATTCCACAGCGTCCATGAACTCTTCGCCCAGAACTTCGCTCAAGCGAGATACTTCATCCCATCTACGGATTCTCTCCCAAGGTCTATTTACGAAGGTGGTAAAATCTTTGCGATCCGGCAACCGTCTGCCGGGCAGCATTTTTGCAAAATCCGGACCAGGATATACTTGCAGGACTGTCCGGAGAGAGCCCTCCGGCGGCCGCCTCCACTTGAGGCGCTTGTCAAACCATCCCGGAACTATTTGCTCTTGATAGTGAAAAAACAGGGTGATCGTTCCCTCGGGAGGATGATAGTCCTGATTTAGCTGGTAGTCTATCAAGCCACCGTCCCTGTACACACCAGGGGGTGCTTCCGGGATGCCCCGAACTCCGCGAACCAGGTATGGGAGCGAACCTGTGGCCAGCGCAGCCATGCGCAAATTATCTCTTGTCAATCTAACTGCGGCTCCGTTGAAAGATCCCAGGAAAAAGGGGTCTTTTCGACCACAAAAGAATACGACCCTTTCAAAGAAAATCTTCATTCCGGCGGAAGAGATAGCATTCATGAAGGCAGCTACTAAGAGAGCGCTTCCCTGCACGGCGCGCGTCTCGGAAGCCTGCGGGCCCTTTACCTCTCACTGTATGCACGGCCAGATCGAAAACAGGATGGTCCAAAATATAAGGGACGTCCTCATCCGCTATAAAGTCACCAACATTCTTCCGCAGAGCAGCGGCCACAGTTATCGGGGTGTCCTGTGTCGTAAACTGGTTTCGTGAGTACGCTATTCTGAGGTTCTCGGTACGCGCTCAAAGGATTCCTGCACGCCATAGCGAGACACCTCCACGCGCCCGCGGACGAGCCGGCCAAAAGAAACTCGCCCTCCGGCTATCTGCAGGAAACTACTCCTCATTAATGCCTTGTCAAATCCCACTGAAACGAACCACTTCGGCCCCCCGGCGGGGGCTGCAAACACGCCCACCCTTTCGGGCTTTAACCCTTCCTCTCGCACAATATCCAGAGCGGCCGGGCCGGCCTTGTATTCCAAGTAGCGTTTCATGCTTTGACAAGGATAGCACTGGCCCGCGTTTAATCCAAGAGATGCTTCTCGTTCCAGGTTTGCCAATTTATTATTGATATTTTAGTGTATTACGTGTGCAACCTCAGACAACATTGATTCTGCTTGTTGGTTATTCTCTTAACTAATTTAAATTTTAGAGTACTTTTCTCTTGACATATTTCTAAACATAGGCAATTCAGTGAAATCAGATATTTTGACTTGGAGGAAGGGTATGTTGAGAAGTAATACCTTTATCCATCCGTTTTACCTGAAATTTCCAATACAGACACGTCCACGCCACCCCACGCGTACCAAGCCTCTTGATTTAGACCTAAGGCGGTTTTCTACGGAGTAAGTACCTGCCGCGGTGCGTGGATAGCGTCTGTTCATAGGCATTTTCGTCCCAGCTCACGGTGCTCTGTTACTGGCGGAGGGGGGGAACAATCCGGTTCAATTTTGCGCGCGTCGCGGTTCTTTTGTAACCGGTGCCGCGCGGGGGGGCGGCGTGCGCCCCGACGTTTTTAAATGAATATTATTTGATATAAGTGTATTAATACTATTATAGAATTCTATACATTATTTATTTGCATCAACATATTTATTTTAATGATTAAATATACATATAGTGATTGATTTTCTCGAAAAGAACCGAAAATTAGTGAAATACTGCACTATTTTTTCTTGACAACTGTTACAGAAAAGATGTTTAAGCGATCCCAGTTAGTTCGAGCTGGGAGGAAGGGTTCAATGAGAAGATGCCCTTTTACGGTACTGGTATGTTTGTTCTTTTTAATTTTGAGTTGTCGCGTATTCGCATTCCAATCAGACAACTTCATTAACGTAATCATCAAACCTGCCACCAATGGAGCAGATGCTTCCGGACCCAAAAACCTTTGGGCCCCGGGCAAGGCCTTGTCATCGGAACCTGTTTCGTATGTTCAGGCTTCCGCCCGGCCAAGGATCGGATTCAGACGGTATCGTGCCGCACAATTCACCAAACCTATTGTCAAGTGCAAAGTGCCGGTGTGTGCGGCTCATCAACCGTGCTGTCCGAAATGCATTGTTCCAAGGCGCATGCCCGGTCAGTGGCAGCTAGGCATTCAAGTATTCTTTGCCAGGGTCGGCGGAACGGTTCGATCACCGGCGACAGTGTTCGGTTTACCCACCACAGATGTAGATTTCAATGACGACCTGGGGTTGCCGTCTCATCAAACTTTGCTGGAATACTCGGCTTGGTACCAGTTTCGCCCCCACTGGGCTCTGTTTTACTCGATCATGCCCATACATCTAGAGGGGGACCATGTCACGAATAGGAATCTATATTTTGGACAATTCATCATCCCCTTCGGCACCTATGTGCACACAGACTGGGATTTTACGTACCAGCGAGTTGGCTTGGTTTATCAGCCCATTTCCAACTGCAATGCAGTGGTATCCATTTACAATAGTTGGCTTTTCAACGACCAGAGATTGGACGTGTCAAGCGCTATATGCACGGGCCGCTGCGATAGGGTAGATCGAACCAGGAACATGGTGATGTCGGGGATCGAAGTGCAGAAGTGCATTCGTACCCTTTGTAATGGCGGTAATTTATCCTGCGACAACAGAATTGATCTCGGGTATCTCGATGGCACCTTCGCTTTGGATCTTCAGGTTGGATTACAGTTCACCGTTCCCATGGGGGGACGGTGGGGTTATGCAAAAGGCGGGTACAGGTTGATCAACTTCACCGAGGACCGAAACGACCTTGAGCTGAACACCCACCTTGAAGGCGGATTTGTAGAAGCAGGTCTGATTTTCTGATTCCTTTCCAACCCTTTTGAATGGCGCCGGCATTGAATGTCCTAAACACAGGGGCTTTAGAGACCCTCACCTTGATTGAATGTCCACTCTCAGGGAATGAGGGGTCAGAAAAAGCCTCCCTCCACCGGCGCCATTCCTTCTTTACCTCAACTCCACAAAAACGAAAAGCCCGAAAACGGCTGAAATCAGCCGCCCCTTTCAGGGCTTTTCATTGAAAACGAAAGGGTATGTTGAGAAGTACCCCTTTCCTATCACATTTTTGCTCTCTGGCAAGAACTTTTTTTTCGAGATGAAAACGCCGCTCATTTTCCTTGTTTCTTTCATGCCATGATCGACATGACAACTCCCCACATTTAGTTTGGTTCGCTACTTTCTGAGTGTAAATTTTTTTGCTATTGCCGCGCAAAAATTTCAAACTGCCCCACTACCAAGCAGCTTATATGGGCTATAAATATTTGGTGGAGGCGGCGGGAATCGAACCCGCGTCCGAGAACCTTCGGCACAAGATGTCTACATGCTTATTTCGAGTTTTGTGTCTCGTCCGGAAAGACCCCCTCGAAAAAGGTTCTTGCCAGACCAACCCGCTTGGTGTTTCGCCTTGCCTCCAACAGGCACGAAAGCTTGGCTATCCTGCTGACCTGCGCCTCTTCCGCCCCCGCGGGAGAAAGACATAGAGACGCAAGCCTTACGCGGTTAGAGCGTGCTCGTAGTTATTGGCGAGCACAAATGGGATCAGGTCTTGTTTTTTGCAGCAGCGAGATCGCGGCACGTGCCGCGCCCCCGTCGCATGACAATGAGCAGGACTTTACGGCGCAAAAAGAAGAAGTCATCGAAATAGACCTTTCAGCGCGTGAACCCAAGATCCGAAATCGCTGATTTAGCCTTGTTGAGAAGCTCCTTTCGTGAATCTTGAGGATTTGCCCCGACAGCATGGATCGCTATTCTCCCAAGGATCTTTGCCCTATTGCCAGTTGTTACGTTTAGTAGTACATTAAAAAGTACTATAGGAGGTGTCGCGTGGGAAAGATAGCCAACATGATTCCAATCAGTGATCTCAGACGAGATGCCGCCAAGGTTCTGAAAAAAGTCCGAGATTCCCGAGAACCCCTCGTAATCACTCAAAGGGGGCGTGCGGCAGCGGTGATGCTCAGTGTGGAGGCTTACGAACGTTCGGAGCGGGAAAAGGAGCTTTTGCGCCTATTGGCCAAGGGAGAGAGAGAAATCGAGGCTGGTAAGGGACATGATTTGGACTCAATTCTTGCTGAAGCCGATGCGCTCCTTGCGGATGAACCGTCGTGAAAATACGTTTTACCCCTTCGGTAAGAGTCCAATTCCTCTCCGCTCTGGCTTATATCTGTCAGGACAATCCTCACAGAAAATGACTCAGGTCGTGCCTTTTGCAGCAGCGGGATCGCTGCGCATATTTGGCTCCATTACATGAAAGTGAGCAGGACTGTACAAAGCGAAAGAAGAAGTCAAGAAACAAGACCTGCCCCCCTGACTACGTCGGCGTTTCCCAGATTCGCTCACCTGTCAGAAATCCTCTTTTCCATGGTGCCGCGGCACAAATACACGGCCAGCCTCTGTCCCCACCCTGAAACAAATGTAATCCGGTTCCCGCAAGAATTCGAGACCAGTGGGAGCTTCGATCTGGCTCTCGTCCAGAAGAAACGAGTGGAGCATTTCATTTGCCCAATAACCTTACAAGTACCAGGCTGCGGTACGATTCCAAGATTTTGAGGCAAAGTCAGACATGGTTTTACTTGATTCTTGTTATGAACTGGCAGGGGGACACTCGCCACAATTTTCATTCCCGCGTGGCAACAATAACTCCGGTCAAGATCAGAACACCACTCAGTACATGGACCCAACGGACCGGCTCGTTCAACAATAGAAAAGCCTCAACGCCGCTAAACAAAGGGAGACAATAGTATACAAGGCCGGCCCGCACCGGTCCAATGATCTCGATACCTCGGTTCCAACAGAAAAAAGCCAACAGCGACGGACCAACACCCAGATATATGATGGCTCCGATAGCAGTTGGAGAAAAGTTGATGGATTTGACCCCAGTTAGCTCCCAGAGGAACCACGGAACCAAAAATAGCCATCCCAGAATAAACATGGAAGAGAGGAATACGCTCTGACTAAGTTCCGCAGGTTTGACCTGGACGAGAATACCGTACACAGCGAATGTTGCTGCCTGAATCAACATCCACACATCACCCTCGGAAAGGGTCAAATTCATCAGACGACTAAGCTGGCCGTTCGTGATCAACAGGACAGCTCCCAACGCGGCTGTGATAAGACCGACGATTCTCCGCAACGTAAAAGTGTCGTGAAGGAACAGTCGAGCAAACACTGCCAGAAAAATAGGCGAGCACAAGGCGATCAATGTCATATTCAGGGCGTTCGAGCTGTGGGCGGCTATGTAAATAAGGGTGTTGCACACAGTCAAGCCGAAGAACCCTGTCAAAGCAAGATAACCAAGGTGTTTACGGACCGTCTTCATGTCGCGGCACAAGGGGCGTATCCCAAAGGGAATTAGCACAACTACTGCTATAAGGCCGCGTAAGAATGCAATCGTCACCGGTGGTATGGAATCTGACAGTCCCCGAGCAACAATAAAATTACCAGACCAAATCAGCGTTGCGGATAAGACGAACAAATAGCCGGTGGTAGATTGTGTTTGCCTCGGTATCAAGTATCACGTATCCCCATGCCGTAAAGAAATTCCGAGAAAACCGCTTCATTATGTAGCAGATCGCTGCCCAACGCGCCACACCTGGCCGGATGGGCCTTTGGTTTTCCCTGGAACAGGACGAGCACCGGACTGCGGAGGGATTCCAGGATCTTACAGTGGGGGGTGGCCGTAGTTTTCTTCGGACGGTCTGCAGAGGAAGGTCCCGCGCGTTGGAAAGAAAGCAAAACAGCATTGGCCGAAATGCTTGGGGTGCAGTTCTGGGGTGTGCATTCGTTTGCACCCCCATTTTCGTCAACAAAAGTCAAAAATATCGCGGAATTACTGGTGGAGGCGGCGGGAATCGAACCCGCGTCGTGAGTTATTAAGTCTCGGCATATCAATATGTCACCTCTGCGCCAGAGTCAATTGCATCCAATTTGCATCCAATGTAGATCTTGTCCATTCACTCCACTGAAATTCCCTCAACCGTTCAGCGTTCATATGATAAATCCGAGTGTTTTCAGCAATCTTGATGTTCGACGATTTCACGATGTTGTTTGACTGACTGGATAAAATCGGCTAACCTTATAAGCGTGTCATTTGTGATCAAGCCTCAAGGCAAATAAAGCAATTGGTGTTGCGTTATTTAGTAATTGTATTCGACCATTAAATTCTTTATTTCGTGATCCCCTCTTTATCCGATGCTGCAAAAGTACAGGGAGGGACAACAAGCCGATAATCAGAAGACAAGTTAATTGTGAAAGTAGAATTGACCCACTTTTTTCAGGGAGGAGTTCCATGCAAACGCTGTAAAGAAATCGTGGTGTTACGGGGCCAGAACCACCCAAAAGCAAATCCTTATCTTAAGGGAGGGAGAAAAAATGTCGAACCATTTTACCGGACTCAGTCTCGGTCCACCTCTCGGGGACCAAAAACTCGACCTGTGCGACCTCTACGCGTTCCAGTCGCCCACTGACCCGTCGAGGACTGTGATCATCCTCAATGCAAATCCGAATGCCGACGCGCTCCATCCTGACGCCATCTATCGCCTCAACATTGACAACGACGAAGACTGCCTGACGGACATCGCGATCAGTTACGTGTTCTCGCCACCGCAAAACGGTATCCAGACCGTGAACGTCTTCGTGGCAAAAGGCGCGGAATCCCGCTCGGTCGAAGCTGTTGGGACTAAGATCATCGCCGATGCTGAGGTCTCCTTCGGCGCCAACCCCAACATTGTCAAGTCCGGCGCCTACACTTTCTTCGCCGGTACTCGCAGCGACGCTTTCTTTTTCGACTACGACGGAATCAAGAATCTGTTCGATACCTCGGGCGGCAGAAATTTCACCGCACCTCACCTGGGCGGCAAGTCTCCGTGGACCGGCGTGGATTCAAATATGGAAGGCAATGTGTTCTCGACAGTGATCGAGCTGCCGACAAGCGAGCTGGGTGCGAACCCGGAGATCCGGATCTGGGGGCGGTGCAGCGTGCGCAAGGACGGCAAGCTGATTCATGCCGATCGCGCTGGCCACCCGAGCGTCAGCAGCTTCTTCAATACCGACGACACCAAATTGGAATACAACGCCAGCGAGCCGGTCAACGATCGCAAACGTTGGACGGATCAGTTTGTTCACTTGATGGGGCATACGGGCAATTACACCCGCGAAGAAGCAATCGCCGCGATCGATGCTGACCGCATTCTGCCCGACATGCTGTGCTTCGATCCTTCGAAGCCCGCGAAGTATCCAAACGGCCGCGATTTTACTGACGACGTCATCAATCATCGCCTCGCCTTCCTCTCCAAGGGCGATATTCCCCCCACCGGCCTCAAGCCGCACACCGACATTCTCAAGGAGTTCCCGTACATTGGCACGCCGCACCAGAAGAAGAGCTAACGGCGCGCGACGGATCCAGTGTTTTATGCCAAGGCGCATTCAAAGAAGTAAGATTAGGGGAAACTTCTTTGTAAAGAGTTTCCCCCCAAACCCCCTTCCAGAAACTTCTATTATTTGCCGGAACCCCCATTTCCTACAGGGAAATTCGGGATTCCGACGAGTGCTAAAAGTTCTTGAGGTGGGGTTCGGGGAGGAACTTCTTACAAGAAGTGTCTCCCCGATTCTTCCTTGTTTGAATGCGAATCCTCGCCGACAGGAGTTGGCGTCGAGCTAGCCCCTGTTGACGAGGATGCGATCAGGAGTCGGCGGATGATGCTTGCTGACTTTGTCTTTGAGGCAATCCGTTCTTTCAACTATGCGGAATCGCTTTTTCAGTGGAGCTGATCATCAGGATGCTTCGGGATGCTGGGGTACATCTGTCTCAGGTCAGGAGTCTCAAGTTTTGCGTGTAGACGGATGGGCGGAAGGATGCGGTGTGGGAACGCGGTCGTCAAAAGGAAGGAATCTCCGCCCGCGCAGAATTTGCAGACACTTTTGGAGGGGTTTGTATCAGTAAGTTAATTGGTGGAGGCGGCGGGAATCGAACCCGCGTCCGAGAATCTTCAGCACAAGATCTCTACATGCTTAGTCCGTGTTTTGTGTCTCGTCCGGAAAGAGCCCGCCGAAATTCACTTCTGATCTCAGTCTCGGAGCAGGCGAAAGTATTCTTCTCTCGAAATCCCTAAGGTACCATAATGTTTTTTATTATTGAAACTGGTACTTCCGATCTTTCCGGTATGACGACCGGTCACGCCAAACCCTGCCTTATGTAAGATCTATGGCTTCCCTTCTGTCTCGCAAATTTGAGTCCGCTACGAATTACGACCTTTTCAAGCTCTCGCCAATGTATAGGGACGAGACGGGGCACGATCAAATACTCAGGCTCATTTCGCGGCGTTCCGGTTTATTCACAACAACCCATCTTCCACCAACGGGTGAATAACCAGTTTCCGCAAGAATGTCCTGAAGTGTCTCCATTTCTTGGGCGGTTTCCAGAAAAAGCTCTACGGCTTCCAGCAGAGATTCCTCGGCTTCCTTCCGAGTGTCACCGCAAGATAGAACGTTCAATGGATTAGCGCGGGCAACGAATTTGCCTCCTTCTTTCCAGACTTCGGCTTCAAACGTAAATTCCATCGAGGTCACCTTTCGATGCAATTCTAATCATGGATCTGGCCAAATGCAACCATGTTTTATGTAGAAATACACAGATGGGCAGTGAAATCAGGAGGGAGTTAAGCACTTGTCGGACAGTCTGATAGCTGTATTACAGGGCTTCATTCGCCCTGTAATGATAGAAGCAGCTAATATTGGCTATAAATATTTGGTGGAGGCGGCGGGAATCGAACCCGCGTCCGAGAACCTTCGGCACAAGATGTCTACATGCTTATTTCGAGTTTTGTGTCTCGTCCGGAAAGACCCCCTCGAAAAAGGTTCTCACCGAGACCAACCCGCTTGGTGTTTCGCCTTGCCTCCAACAGGTACGGAAGCTTGGCTATCCTGCTGACCTGCGCCCCTTCCGCCCCCGCAGGAGAAAGACGGAGAGACGCTAGCCTTACGCGGCTAGAGCGTACTCGTAGTTATTGGCGAGTATTTTTTGATACCGGCGGTTTAACGAGTCACCGGAGTGCTCGGCATGCAACCTTGACCTCAACTATCCCCGTCGAAACCAGGGCGCCCCCTTTCGAAAATCAGATGAGATCTCATAGGACATATTAGAAGACAACCATCACCGCTTTTGGTTTCACTCTCGGTTGGAAAGACACGGCGTTCAGGACTGTCGTTGCCGGTACTTTACCAATCTCTCCATCTCGCGGCGCTGGTCCTTCTTCTTCATGGCTTCGCGCTTGTCATAGGTTTTCTTGCCCCGGGCAAGCGCCAACTCCACTTTGACCATACCATTCTTGAAGTAGAGTTTCAATGGGACTAGTGAAAAACCTCTCTCCGCGACTTTGCCCAGCAGCTTCTTGATTTCCCGTTTATGAAGAAGCAGCTTGCGGTCTCGGAGAGGTTCGTGATTTTCCCTGCTTGCCTGTTCGTAAGGAGAAATGTGAGCATCTACCAGGAATAATTCGCCGTTTCGGAATTTGCCGTACGAATCGGATAGATTAGCCTTGCCGTTCCTGAGAGATTTGACTTCCGATCCCCAAAGGCTGATGCCCGCTTCAAAGGTGTCCTCGATCTCGAAATTGAAGCGAGCTTTTCTGTTCTTGCAGATTATCTTCACGTGGTTGTCTTGGGTCATAGAAGGTAATTATTCACCGCGGAGGTCGCTGAGTTCGCAGAGGATTCTGTCCTTTTCTGACTGTCTTTCCAAATGAACTATGGCGCTTCAGATCTGCGACAGTAAGGCTATGCGGGCCAAACTTTATATCCCCGTGGCTTATATGGTGGCGTGTCAGCCATTTTTCGTCTCTGCATTCTCGACGCATCCCGCGTCCCGCGGGGCGATGAATAGCGCCTGTCCTACTAAGAGTGGTCAACGAAGTAATCTTTTGGAAAGCGTTGCTTGATCCAAGAATCTAGAAACCCGTGGATTTCATGAGCTTCTTGCATCTCAAATGCTTGCCAGGTCAAATCACGGCATTCCTCCATGCTTATGGAGCGAATCAACTTCTTTACCATGGGAATGGCTAGAGCGTTCATAGAAAGCTCGTCGATTCCCAAGCCCAAAAGAATCGGAATATTTACCGGATCGCCGGCCATCTCGCCGCACATTGCAACCTGGATGCCCCTGGCCTGGCCGGCATTGATGATTTGACGTATCAGCCGGAGGACGGCAGGATGAAGCGTATCATACAAGTAATTGACGTGCTCGTTGACCCGGTCGATAGCCAGTGCGTACTGGATCAAATCGTTGGTGCCGATGCTGAAAAAATCGACCTCTCTCGCCAGCATGTCCGCAATAGTTACCGCAGAAGGGACTTCCACCAACACGCCGAGCTTGAGTTGATCGTCGTAAGGTTTGCCCTCCGCTATCAGCTCGTCCTTTGCCTCTTGGATCATTTCTCTGGTGGCGTGAATTTCGGACAGGCACGAAATCATCGGGATCAGCAGATGGCACTTGCCGTGTACAGCCGCCCTGAGGATTGCCCGAAGCTGGGTCTTGAATAGGTCTTTTCTCGTGAGACACAGACGAATAGCCCGAAGGCCTAATGCCGGATTTGATTCCGGTGAAGTGTTGAGACTGGTGGCAATCTTGTCTCCACCCACATCCAAGGTGCGGATGGTTACCGGATTCGGAGCACTGTTCACCAGAACGTAACGGTAAGCCTCATACTGTTCTTCTTCGGAAGGTAGGTCATTCCTGCCCAAGAAGAGGTATTCGGTCCGGAATAGGCCGATGCCTTCAGCTCCATGCTCGATAGCGAGCGCGATTTCGTCCACGAGTTCCACATTGGCTGTTATTTTGACGGATCTGCTACCATCGCGAGTCACTGCCGGGAGACGCCCGAAAGGCAGAAGAGATTGATGGTACTTCCGGTAAACCTCGTGCCTTTGCCGGTACCGCAGGATCGTTTCCGGATCCGGGTTGAGGATCACAACGCCGGTGCTACCATCAATTACGATCGTATCCCCTGTCTGAATCTGGTGACTGACATTCTGCAAGCCGGTCACCGCGGGAATCTTCAGCGACCGAGCCATGATGGCAGTATGCGAAGTCCTACCGCCCATGTCCGTAGCAAAGCCGAAGACACACTCACGCTTAATCTGCGCAGTATCCGCGGGGGAGAGATCGTGAGCGATGATGATCGAATTCGGAGGGAGTTGGTGGATCTTGCTCTCTGAGGAGATACCCATAAGGATCCTGAGGACTCGTTCCCCGACGAAGTGGATGTCCCTCGCGTGTTCCTTTAGGTATTCATCGCCAATGGTGTCGAACGCGGAGGAGATCTTTAAGATGGTCTCCGAAAGGGCCCATTCGGCATTTTGCCTTTCCAAGGCTATAGCTGCCTTGGTCCCTTCGAAAAACATTCGGTCTTCCAATAGAAGAAGATGGGTGTCAAGCAGGTAGACGTGTTCTCCCAGTGGATGACTGGAGTCTATGTGGCTCTTGATCTGCTGAAGCCGCTCTTCCGCCTCTTTGACTGCGACTTCGAATCTTTGAATCTCGGCTGGAATTTCTTCGGGTTTGAGCACTCGCTTGGGGCAAATGTCAGTCGTCAGACGCTCGATAAGCACTACCTGCCCGATGCCCACCCCACCGGAAACGCCTATCCCCTTCATCATTCTGTTTATTCCGTTATTGTTGGGCTTGGGTTGGTCAGCCGCTTTCTTTTTATTAGCTTTCTTCGGGATCTTCATCTTGAATAATTCGACCTATCTCCTGAATGGCTTCCATGCAATCGGGTCCCTGGGCACGGACAACGATTGCGCTCCCCGGAGAAGCTGCCAACAAGAGCAGACCCAGCACGCTCCGAGCATCGACTTCAACGCCATCCTTTGTGAGAGTAACCTGACAAGAGTAGTTTCGCATGGATTGAACCATCATGGTCGCTACCCGGGCATGCAGGCCCAATCGATTCCCCACTGTCAGGGTTTTTTCAACGATTTCCTTTCCAACCGTCATCGAGGCAAGATTCTCCGGTAATTTACCCATATCACCTTTACAGGTCCGACCCAGAGTTTTTGTATATAGTCAAAGTAAACTACCAACGTAGATGTGTCAACGTCAGGAGTTCACCCATAATCCACCACCTCATTTGGCGGAGGATCTCTTGATGTCCCCTTGGACCGAAAATTTACCCTTGGTTATGTCCCCCGCCCATGCGAACCGGACCAGGTAGCACGTCGGACCGATTCGTATGCCGAATTCCCCCTGCTCGGGCGGATTTCCGGCACACTAACCCCCCCCGGTCAGTCTATTTCCACCCGTCTGCGCCTCATTTCCCCCGTCGGCGGCGCTCTCTAGCCTGACTCGCAAAGGCTCAGAATTCTCCTCCTCATTTCAAATAGTGTCTCGTTCGACGCATGCCCCCCAACCAGTCGAACACGCAGCATCCGAGCACGCTTGAGCACGCGTCCCGGCAGCTTGATCAACCAGAACCTTATGGCCTTCATGCGCTTGCCCACCCATGTTTCTCCCAGAACCAGGCGCTTCATCGCCGAGTTCAGGTTCAAAGCCAAGATCATGATGTGCCACCATGCTGCGTTTACCCCGAAATACCCTGAAGGAAGTCTGCCCCCTGCAAGATCTTCCTTCATAACCGAATGCGCCTCTTCAGATTTACCGCAGCGCTCTCTGTACCACCAAATCAGCTCGTCCCCAGGAATGTCACGATTCGTGACAATCCCGAACACCTTGTACTTCATCGACCCAAAATGCATGGTAGGAAACGGCAATGAAACTTGCCCATCCATCTCCGGAAGTTCCGGCTGCTCCAAAACCTCGCGAATAGCCAGGTACCGGAAACATGGACCATCTTTCTTGCGTGCGAGCTCATCGGGAACGAAACAGACCTCCGCGTACTCTTGACCCCTTGTAACCAAGCCATTCTCAGTCTTGCGATACAAACTATGCCAATCCGACTCCTCAACCTCGCGAACAGCCTGCCTGAACGATTCGGTTACCTTGGCCCCTATGGCAAACTCGATGACACCGAAACGCAGCTTCTTCGGCTCCGCACAGAACCTCATCAGCTCATGCTGATATCCTGCCGTATCCGACCGCAGATATACCTTCGACACCCCCGCAGGCAGGAACCCCAAGGCCTCTTCAAAGACGCGAAGATTGTCCTTACCGGCCCAGACGTTGCCGTCTCGGAACTCCGAGTGCACAATGAGATCCTGTTCCGCCCAGTACACCTGCAAAGGCTGATACGCCTTGTGCCCCTTGTAGCAGTAGAGAGCCTCTCGCTTGTTCGTCTCCACCACCGTCGCATCGAGATCCAGAGTCGCTACCTCCTGAGGAGACCGCTTCTGCACCGAGCCCAGAAAATCCTCGTTCACCTGCATCATCGCTCGCAAACGGGGGGTCGGCATCGGTATGAAAGAAGTGCCCGCCTCCCTGAGCTTCTCCTGCTCGGGATCGTGAAACTGATACAGATACCGGCTGGCCGAAGAAGGAGACGGCACCGACCTCTTCTGCCCCTTGCGCAGCCTCTTGCTCAGGACTCGTCTCTCCTGTCGCGGTTTTCCAAACCCCATTGACTCCCGAAGTACCCGACAAAATCCCTCGTCTCCTTCCAGTATCTCCAGGTCGCTGATCCCTTGACCGTCCGCCAGATTCAGAAGTATCAGAGCCATTACTGTCTCGGAGTCAGACCACCCCTGGGCACCTGATCGCACCTTGAGCCGATTCTCTATGGCCCTGCTCAACCCCATCACATACCCGAATTCCAGGTATGTCGGCAATCCGGCCAACGCCGTCATCCCCCCAGGCTTCTTCTCAACCTCATACTGGAAAGGGAAAATGCCTTGTGCCATAATCACTTCACCTCGTTGGTGATAGATCCTTGTTGCAAACCGGATTCTATCCTCTTGATTCCTCAAGAACAACGAGGTTTTTCACTTTTTTTGATGCGCAATCAAGGTTCACCGCACAGAGTCTCCACTATGAGTCAAGAGAAGTCATTCCGGAAGCGCGCACAGGGACGGCACGGCAAAGTCGCCTTACCGATGGGTTTCAGAGGCAAAATGTTTCGGAATTATCCTCTTAACAAACCCATGCTGCCCGCGTAACGCCTTTCCTATAAAATACATGTCAGTCGCGAATCGTTTCTCCATTCTGTGCGTCTAAAGGCTAGGAAGCAAGAGCGAAGGAATAAGGACTGTTTTTTCAACGAGGTAATCCTTCCCTTGCTGACAATATAACGTGGAGAGCGGTCATGAACACAAAGCAAGTATTTATCGTTCTGGTCGCGACCTTGTTCCTTGCCGTTCCAATCATAGGGGCTCAGGCAGCGACTACTATTAGGTCCTCCAAGAGCAATTCGAGCGATGTTTCCTCTTCGAGCACGAGCAGCGCTGGCAATACCTCTCCGAGCGACACTACCACTATCAATAACTCTAAGAGCAACAACTTTCGAGGGAAAGGGCAAGGGCAAGACCCCACAACAAACAATTCCATCCCTTTGAATTCCTCTAGGAGCAATTAGGAGTAACGTCCGAGCGCAGGACCCCAAAACAAAGCGAACCCCAGGAACTTCTTCAGGAGCCCGCTGAAATTGGATCGTGGACGCGGGAAATCATCGCACCTGAGCCTTGTGGGGTAGGTGTCGGAGGATAGAACCTTATATCACACTGAGTTTTCCTCAATACAAGTAAAAAGAATTAGATATTCTTGTGGGTGGAGCCGCACCCCACCGATGGGTTTGTTAAGAGAATAATTCCCAAATGTTTTGCCGCGGCAGTCGTATAGTCTAGAGTACATCTATTGGTTCCGAACGGCTTAATTGGACTGAGCCTTGCACATCCCCTCAAGAACAGCCGGTCCGGCCTGCGGCCGAATGACTCGTTTGGCTGAGCCCCGGTATCCAGCGCTTGATTCTATTCAGCGCTCGACAGGCCCCGCGCCGAAGTCTTGAACGGTAGGCGGAAGAGGGACTCTTCTCTTCGCATAGGTTTCTTGAGGGCTTTCGGTATCAGAGAGCTGTGTGTCCAAGAACTGGCTCAAAGAAGAGCATGACACAGTCAAGAAGCCGAGGCAAAAAACAAGACCTATTGCCACTATAGTTCGCATCTTCGCTTTGACCCGTCCCGCTCCCGGTCGTTGTTTGTCCAGGGACCCTAGACCGACCGATGTAAATAGCTGAACGATTTACGGCTATAACTATAATACTCAATAATTTGCTTAATGTAAAGACTGCAATAATATCAATTAACGTTGAAACATCATCACGGAACATCTTGGCCTCAGTGGCCGCCGGATCGTTTGCATGAAGGCTACCTGGTATGAGTAGCACTTATCAATAAAAAAAGCTTGAAGTGTGGCACGATGAACGATAACATAACATGATGTGTTGGATCTCGCTTTACCAACCGGGAGGGACAGCTTGAAAAAGCTCTTTATGTCGAGTGCTTGCGCAGCTCTCATCGGGTTGATCGTCGCTGGGCCTGCGCCCGCTCATTTTGCAATGGTAATTCCCTCCACTGATGTGGTGGGACCAAACGGTGCCAAAGATATTTCTCTTTTACTTCAATTCACTCATCCATTTGAAGGCGGTCCTCAAATGGATCTGGAAAAGCCGGAGGCGTTCGGCGTAGTTGTGGGAAGCAGGGTCACAGACCTGACTGAGACCCTCAGAGAGAAGAAAATACAGGGAAAGAGCGCCTGGGAAATTACTTTCAAGATTACCAGACCGGCAGATTACATCTTCTTCCTTCGTCCAAAACCGTACTGGGAGCAGGCAGAGGACAAGTTTATCATTCAATACACGAAAGTGATTGTGGATGCGTTTGGAGCGGAAGAAGGGTGGGACAGGCCCGTTGGCAAGCTAGCCGGCATGCAGGCAGAGATTGTTCCTCTGAGCCGGCCTTACAGTCTATACGCGGGGAATATCTTCACGGGGCAGGTGCTGAAAGAGGGAAAGCCGATGCCTAACGTTGAAGTGGAAGTGGAATGGTGGGGTAAAGGGAAGACCAAGGCCCCGACAGCCTCTCACGTGACTCAGGTGGTAAAGACCGACGCAAACGGCGTCTTCTCTTATGCCATGCCCAAGGCAGGATGGTGGGGGTATTCGGCCGTGATGGAAGGCTCCAAAATGATCGAACATGAAAGCCGACCCAAAAAGGTGGAAATCGACGCGGTTATCTGGGTGCATGCGTATCCAATGGAGTAGTTCAACAAATGCATATATCCGAAGGTGTCCTCAGCGCACCGGTGCTAGCTGCCGGGGCAGCCCTCACAGTTGCCGGGACCGCTGTGGGGCTAAAAAAAATGGATTATGAGCGGCTGCCGCAGGTGGCTGTGCTGGCTTCTGCCTTCTTTGTGGCGTCCCTTATTCACGTTCCTCTTGGGCCGGGCGCAGTTCACCTAGTTTTGAACGGTTTGTGCGGCTTGATACTTGGATGGCTGGCATTTCCAGCCATTCTGGTGGGTCTAAGTCTTCAGGCCCTTTTGTTTCAGTTCGGGGGCCTGACGACACTGGGGGTCAACACGTTTAATATGGCTTTTCCTGCCGTATGCGTCGGATATGCTTGCGGTAGAGGCACACGAAGTCCCAGTCGCCTGGTCAGGGGTTTTGCTGAATTCACCGCAGGCGCCGGAGCAGTTCTATTGTCAGGGTTGCTGGTCGCACTTGCCCTCATGGCCACAGGGGAATCGTTCAATGCAGCGGCAGAGCTCATCGTAGCAGCCCATGTGCCGGTCATGATAATCGAAGGAATATTAACCGTGTTCGTTGTAGAGTTCGTGAAACGAGTCAGGCCCGAGATGTTGGAAAATACCTGACATAAGCAAATCAGGGAGGGTTTGAGAGGTTCGCCCAAAGCATTCTTCGTGCAAAAGAACCAGCGGCACAAACTGTTTGACAAGCTTCTGATCTAGTGCTATTTTTTAGGAAATCATGGCATGATCCGCATACTGAAATCATAGTGTTGTTATCTAAAGATTCCTCACAGAGTCGAACTCCGAGCAGAAGGAGCCGAATTGACGTCTGAACTAGAGAGTTCCCTCACCAATCAACTGAGAAAGTGCGGCGCGTTATTGGCTATGCTCGCTATCATGTTGTCTTTCACCCCCTCGGCCTGGGGGCACAAGGTGAATGTATTTGTGTACGTGCAAGGCGACAAGGTTATTGTTGAGGGCTATTTCAGCGGCAATGTAAAGGCTCAGGATTCCCCGGTAGAAGTCCTCGATTCCAAGGGGGAGAAAATCCTGCAAGGCAAAACGAACACCGATGGCATGTATTCCTTTAAGCTGGCAGATCTTCCTCCCATAAAGGGCGATATGAAAATCGTCCTGGACGCCGGCCTGGGGCATAGGGCGGTCTATCAACTTAGTGCAGACGAAGTGCACTCTCCGACTAGGAAAACGAGAGCTTTGAGCACTGGAGTGGGAGTGACAGAAGCGAAGGTCGCGCGTGAAGCCGGTACACGTAGTATCCGACCCGTCCGGGTCGAAGATGCTTCTGTGCTGAAAAGAGCTGTGGCGGAAGAGCTGGATAAAAAGATTCAACCAATTTTGAGGATGCTTGGGGAACAACAGAAGCTCCTGATGGAGCAGAAGTTGAAGGGCCCCGGTATTACGGAAATCATCGGAGGAATTGGTTGGATTTTCGGCATTGTTGGGGTTTGGGCTTACCTGATAAGTCGGAAGCGAACTGAAAAGCAATGACCTTACCGGAGTGTGTTGGCAATGGACATTGAAGAATTTGCTCTGGGTGAATCATTCGTTCACAGGGTCGATCCTCGTGTTAAAATTGTTTGTACGTTTGTCTTTTCCACGGTTGTGGCGTTAAGCCAATGGATTCCTGGAGTGGCGGCGGCAATTGTTTTCCCGATGGTTCTAATCCTTGGGGCCGGGATCAATCTAAGGCGTGTGCTCTCAAGGCTGGCCGTTGTCAATACGTTTATTCTGTTCCTTTGGTTGTTTCTGCCTTTCACATTTCCCGGCGAAGTAATCCATCGCCTGGGTCCTCTGGAAATTCACAAAGAAGGTCTGCTGTACGCCTTGCTTATCACCCTTAAATCCAACGCCATTTTGTTAATGATAATAGCTCTCCTGGGAACTTCACCCATCTTCAATCTTGTGCACGCGCTGAGCCACATGGGAATTCCGGACAAGCTGGTGCATATATTTTTCTTCTGCTTTCGTTATATCCATGTGATCCATGAGGAATACCATAGACTTGCCAATGCCATGAAGATAAGAAGCTTCCGACCCCGGACCGACATCCACACCTATCGAGCGTATGCATATCTGGTGGGGATGATCCTGGTCAAGAGCTTCGACAGATCCAAGAGAATATTAGCCGCGATGAAGTGCCGCGGTTTTAGGGGACGTTTCTACATACTGCACCATTATGAGATGAAAAAATGCGACTATCTCCTGGCACTGTCGAGCCTCATATTTACCGCTGCTCTCCTGGTGGTCAAATGATTCGTTTGAGAAATATCCGTTTCAAGTACAACTCCGGATATATTCTAGACGGTTTGGATTTAAACGTAACTCCCGGTGATCGCATAGGCCTTGTGGGCCCTAACGGATCGGGGAAAACTACGCTGTGTCAGATCATCATGGGCCTGTTGACTCCGGAGTCCGGCGAAGTTGAGATTTTCGGTAAGGTCAGAGTTGGAGAGCCTGATTTTCAGCAGATACGTGGAAAGATAGGCTTTCTCTTTCAGGATGCGGACGATCAACTGTTCTGCCCGACCGTCCTTGAGGACGTGGCTTTCGGACCGCTAAACCTGGGAAAGAGTCCTGCTGAAGCCAAGCGCATTGTAGCAAAGACGTTAGACTCGCTGAGTTTGAAAGGGTTCGAGGACCGCATTACCTATCAGCTTTCAGGCGGTGAAAAGCGGTTGGTCTCTTTGGCCACGGTGCTGGCGATGGAGCCGGACATGCTGATACTTGACGAGCCCACTGGCGGCCTCGACGATGAGACCATAGAAAGGCTCATACACATACTTAACGAGTCGAATCTTACGTTTATTCTTGTGTCCCATGACCGAGAATTTCTCGAAAGGACTACCAACAAGTTATTGAGAATCAAGAACGGGATGATTGCCGAGGCATAATCAAGCCGCCGGATTCATATCCACGTATTCCTCTCTCTTATCCTCGCGATGGTCCACCATGTACAGCATTTTAGCCTTCCCTTTAAGCTGCTCAGTAAGCTGAGACATCTTCTCGCGATCAATATCGAAAGCCCTTATGTACACGTTCCTGAAGCCGTCAGGGGCTCGCTCATAAGAGCTGAGAATGCTCACCAATCGGCCGCCGTAATCGCGAATGACGTCAGTTACGTCCTTGATGGATCCCGGGCGATCTTCGAGTTCAAACGCGAATTGCACGCCTCGCTTTTCTAGGCCGGTCAAGGAAATCAATGCCCGGAACAGGTCCAGTTGCGTGATGGACCCTATGATGCGCCCCTGCGTGTCTACCACGGGAGCCCCCGATATCTTGTTCCGGAGCAGCACGGCTGCTGCCTCCTCCAGAGTGTAATCCGGCGGGACCGTGATGGGGTTCTTAGACATTATGTCTCCTATTCTAATGCGAGAAAGGAGATATATCAGTTCGTGGACATCCAGTGACGTTGCGTCGGAAGCCGAAGCCCTCTTGAGGTCGCGATCAGTTATGATGCCCACGAGTCGCCCATCTTTAAGCACCGGAAGCATTGGCATCTGATGTTCTGTGATAAGGTTTGTAGCGTGCTGCATTGAATCGTCGATGTCAACTGTGACTACGTCTTTTCTCATCCAGTATTTTACGAGCATGGTTCTTACTCCCGTTGATCGTATTGCTTGAAACGTTATTCTGGTAGTAGGTCCATGAAAGGTCGCCTTTAAACCCTTTTGTTATTGGCCC
This sequence comes from uncultured delta proteobacterium, assembly GCA_963789265.1. Classification (GTDB taxonomy): domain Bacteria; phylum Desulfobacterota; class Desulfomonilia; order Desulfomonilales; family Desulfomonilaceae; genus CAWBBA01. The sequence continues at coordinate 696,239 of CAWBKB010000005.1, forward strand.
GTCTCAAATCGCTCAGCACCACGCTCCTATTTCTCGTGGTTTGGTTGAACGGTTAGAGGAACTAAAGGCGTCACCGAATCACTTGTTAAGCAACGCGTGTGCCAACTCTTTCGATCCGCAAGAACGCCATAGCGATCTGGAAAACATAAGGGGTATATGAAACGAGTCTGGTTCGCTCGTTCTCCCGTCCAACGTTCGCGAATGTCAGTGTTTTTTACATGTTGTAAAACTTGTCAGGGGAGGAAGCAAACCTTACATTTCAGTTCGACTCTTCATTTCCAGCGGGTACCGGCTGTTTCGGGATGATATCTCCTGCTGTTGAACGAGGGGGGAAAGGCGTGTCGGCATTGACTATTACTCTGATCAGAGATAGGTTTGTTTCACGACTTCATCAACAAAACAGGAACGATGGAGGCCATATATGACGTGGAAGAGGCTGAGCCTACGTACGCGCATTCTTCTTATGCTGTCAGCACTGGTCTCAATAACTGTGGCCGGCGGTCTGATTACCATAGGATATACATATATTATGAATCATTTTTTCACTGAGGTGACGGAGTCTGATGTCCTGGCCCTTCACGCTTCCCGCGAGCTCGAGACCGCTCTAGTCATGCAAAAGGGATATGTTACCTATTTCTCGCAGGACAGGGATCCTCAGTGGCTCGAGCAACTCGATAAATATCATGCGACCTTTGATGAATGGCTGAAGAAGGGGAGACGATGGGCCAAAACGGACAACGAAAGGCTAATTTTGAACCAACTTGAGTCAGGGTACATTCGTTACGCTAACTCGCGGAACGAAGTAATAAAACTTTACAAAGAGAATAAGACGAATGAGGGGCTTGACCTTCAGAAGCGCGTGCGCGGCCAGTTCCTTCAAATTATGGAGCTTTGTCGACAGGTACAGGAAGGCTTCCGAACAAAGGATATCCAGTGCACGTGAAAGAATCAAAGATCAAGCTGCTTTAATCAGCGTGTTGGCGGGGTTTGCTTTGGTCAGTGTAGTTATCCTCGGTGTATTTTTGGCCTATAGTTTAATCAACGATGTGCTAAAACCCATACGACAATTGGCTTTGGCAACAGAAGGGCACAAGGGCGATGCCACCGTGGACGACGAAGTTAAAGCCCTCAGCCGCCGATTTCAGAGTCTTATCAATGACGTGGACCAGACTAAATCAAAGCTCAAATGGAGCACGGAACATCTCCAGCAAGCGGAGAAGTGGGCGCTGATCGGGAAGCTGGCCGCCGGCGTGGCTCACAGCATTCGCAACCCGTTGACTTCAGTCAAGATGCGCCTATTTTCCATGGAACGAACATTGGCCTTGGCCCCCAGCCAAAAGGAAGATTTCGAGGTAATCTCTGAAGAGATCCGGCATATCGACACGATAGTCGGAAATTTCTTGGAATTCTCCAGACCCCCGAAGCTGAAAATGCAAAAAATAAGTCCTTCGGATTCAGTTGACGTGGCACTCCAACTTCTCCGTCATCGGCTGGAAAGTTACGATGTGAAAGTCCAAGTCAAACGCGAGAAACGTCTCAGGGAGATCCTGGCCGATCCGGATCAGCTAAAGGAGGTTCTCGCGAATCTTATCGTAAATGCTTGCGAGGCAATGGTGGATGGTGGTTCCATTTCAATCGTGGAAGAGGAAAATTCCTCGGACGACCTATGCCCGGTGGTTGTGATGAAGGTAAGTGACACTGGGCCAGGTGTCCCGGCCTCCATTCAAGAAAAGCTCTTTCAGCCTTTTTTCAGCACGAAAGAGGAAGGTACGGGGCTTGGACTGAGCATAGCAACGCGCATAGTAGAAGAACATGGCGGTTCGCTGGATCTCGAATCCCAGGAAGGGCATGGAGCCACTTTTATTATATCTTTGCCGGCAAGAGAGGGACAGACGTGGGAACAATCGTGATAGTCGATGATGACGCTCAGTTAAGACATAGCTTCGAAAAACTTTTGGCGGCTGAAGGCCACACCGTTCGAACTTCCCCTACCGGGGAAGGGGGATTAGAGATAGTCCGCGGGGGAGTGCCCGATCTGGTAATCATGGATGTGCGTCTGCCGGGAATGAATGGTCTGCAGACGTTTCAGGTCATGCACGAGATCGAGCCCAAGCTACCGGTCATAGTGATGACTGCTTATGGCACGACTGACACAGCCATCGAGGCAACCAAACTGGGGGCGTTCGATTATGTTCTCAAGCCGTTCGAAATCCCCGAGATGCTCTCTACAATCGAGAAGGCCCTGGAAGCAGGCCGATTTATGCGCTCCCGAGTTGAGATGGCCGTCGCGCCGGAAGAAAGCTCAACCGATGGAATATTCGGTCAGAGCAGGGCCATGCAGGAGATTTACAAGGCAATCGGCCGTGTCGCCTCCACTGAGGCCACGGTGCTCATTCGCGGAGAGTCGGGCACCGGCAAAGAGCTTGTGGCCCGAGCACTTTATCAACACAGCATACGCTCCAACAAACCCTTTCTAGTTATAAATTGCGTTGCGATACCGGAAACCCTTCTGGAAAGCGAACTGTTCGGATACGAAAAAGGAGCCTTTACCGGTGCCGTGAATCGCCGCGTAGGAAAGATAGAGCAGGCCAATGGCGGAACCGTGTTTCTGGATGAGATCGGGGACATGCCGTTTAGTATTCAGGCCAAAATCCTCCGGCTGCTTCAGGAAAAGAGCATAGAGCGCCTTGGCGGCCGTTCCCCCATTCCCGTGGATGTTCGAGTCCTCGCGGCCACCAACCGGAACCTGGAAGCTGCTCTGGCAGAAGGGAGATTTCGCGAGGATTTGTATTATCGTCTTAAGGTGGTAACCCTCCAATTGCCGCCCTTGCGTGAACGATCGGGGGACGTGCCGATGCTCGCAGTATACTTCCTCAAAAGATTTGCCGGAGAGATGAATGTGGCCAGCCCGGGAATTACCGAAGAAGCAAAAGCTATCCTGGCTTCATATTCATGGCCCGGAAATGTCCGGGAACTAGCCAACACCATGCAGAAGGCCCTGATCTTCAGTCGAGGTGCGCCGCTCACCGGTGAGGAGATCACTCAGGCCATCCGCGGAGAAAGCGTGGCCAGAGAGGTGGACCGGGAATCCGGGGACCAGGCCATACGCCAGTGGGTTCGCCGGGCTTTATCCGGTGGCGAAGCTGAAAGGACATTCAGTGAAGTCACGGATCGCTTTGCCGGCTACATTATAAAGGAAGCACTAAATCTGACCGGCGGGAATCGTTCACAGGCAGCGAAACTTCTCGGTCTCTCGCGTCCCACACTCTTGGCGAAAATTGAGAAATACGGAATCAAGATCGAAACCGCGGTCAGGAGTGAATGAAGTGTCGTGAATGAAAGCCGCGAGGTGCCGTGCATGCCGATGCTAAATTTAGCTCTCAGGCCTGCATCTTCAGTAGGACGGGCATCCTGCCCGTCGTTTGTCACCCCGGACTTCGATCCGGGGGTAGCGCCGGCGTCCCGAAACTGTCTCAAAAACAATGAAGCGGTCGGAATCGTAGCACGAATCCCTCACCCTGTGTCCCTCTCCCAGAGGGCGAGGGAAGTGCAAAACTGCCCTGGATCTACTCCCTCTCCCTCTGGGAGAGGGTTGGGGTGAGGGCGACGACTATACGAATGAGCCTGAATCGTGGCACGATTCTGGTCATCAAAATAGTTTTGAGACAGTTTCTCCCTGCCGGCGATTCGCCAACAACCGGCACGGAGGCCGGTCCTACTGGATGACCGCGTACGCGGGCATGACGATAGGCAAGATGCCTGTCCTACTAAAGAAAAGCCATGATTCACGGCTTCACCACTCGCCCCAGGAACAGTATGCACCTCGATGGCTTATGCCAAATCAGGTAAACAAACGGATGATCCGCACGAAATACCGGGATCGGCTTTGACCTTCGCATCGCCATCCCTGTGGGCCTCATACTCAAGCTTGTTGCTGCGGTCGCCTCAGTCCCCTTTTCCTTAACATCAACGAAAGCCTTGTGGACGGCTTTCTCAATGAATAAATCCCTGCCACCAGTCATTCCGGAGAAATCCGCGTCTGACTGGGAAAAGGCGTCGGTTATCCCTAGCCTCACAAGCATGGCTGGCAACTGATAAGTTGAAGTCATCCTAAATTTGGGGAAGTGAACCTCGACCACTCGTGTTCGGAGGTTTCCGGTCCACTGAAGAAGCTTGTCCAAGGTTAGAGATTGTTCGAAATCATCAAAACTCCTTTGCTTCGATGGAAGCAGAATCACCATAGCCAGTTCCTGGCCTTTATACGGCATCTCAAGTATCTGCAATTCCGCTTCTTGCGCATAACCGAACGGTTTTGTCTGCCTCATCATCGGAACTCTGATTTCCGTGCCATCGAGCAAAGTGAATTTGTCTTGCTTTGTCCATTTCTTTTTGAATTGAAAATCCCATAATCCCTTGAAATAAATTGCATTTGTGATCACAAGCCTGGTATCGGAACTGATACTGCCTGGACCCATGAGGTCTTTGATCTTGTTTCTGGTCTGTTTTTCCACCCAGGAGTTGATGGCCTTTCGCGCTGATTCGGGAGCATGTCGGAAATCCATCTGTCGGAGACATCCAGGATCGCCGGGCCAGATCAACGCCACTGCTTCTGTCACGAATGGAATCCGCGGAAACCATCCGTGACTTGGAAGGAAATTGATCCGTACAGTTTCCAAGAATTCCTTTTTGAATTTGAATGACTTCTCCGCCCACAGAGCATTGGCGATGTTCAGCTCAATACCTTTCTTGCCACCTGCGGCCAGCACCTGCTCATTGAGAGCACGAAAGGACCCGCTGATTTTGGCTTTTTCCAGGCTGAAATGAAAAGCCTTGGCCATCTGGGATTCTGTCTTGCCGCGGGCTCCAGCGTAGGCAATTGCGAGAGATGCTGAAATGCTATAAGGAGAGAAAAAGATGTTGCCTTCAGATTTTGGGAGCTGTCCATACAAATCAATGGCAAAGGCATTCACCGCCTCAGCCGCGGCATCCCCTTCGGACTCGGCCGCGGAGCATGGAGCCGGCCCCGGAGAGAAAAGGGTAAGAGATAATAGAGCAACAAAAGCTGCAAAAATTATTGGCGATCTCTTCATGGAATTCCCCCGGAGAAGAAAACTACACGCTCATGTGATTATCTGCTGTTTTAACCACTTGGCATGCTGCATCTCATCAAGCAACTGCTCTTCGAGCATTTCCACGGTGACCGGGTCATCCACAATGTCCGCGACAGCCTGAGCGTATTCCTTGATGGCTTCTTGTTCGAGTCCCAGTTCCACTTTCAACATGGCCTGAGTGCCTTGCTGCCGGGACATTGCGGCCAATTCTCTTCCCAGCATCGACGCCTCTCCCCCCGGCCTGACAGGACTGCCGCCAAGTTCGCTGATCCTCGTTGTCAGGGCGACCGCGTGAGCATGTTCCACGGGGATGATCGCTTTTACTCCGTCCGCAATTTCAGGCTCCGAAATCGCAGAAGCGTGTGTACGATAACATTCCAGGGCAGTGAATTCGGATTCCAGAAGATGGTTGAGCAAATCTATTTTATCTTCAGGGCTCATGGGTTATTTCCTTAAAGAATTATATACCTTGCAAAGCCTCGGGAATTTGGCAATGATTCCACGTGAATCACCTTCCCCTTTTTCCCCTCCCGTCGAGGGAGGGGATTCAAAAACCCTCTCCCTTGGCGGGAGAGGGAAGGGTGAGGGGGACGTAAGGTTTGTCAAGTGAACAATTCCCTCCTACCAGGGATCAGCCATAAAGTCATATGCTTCAAAACCAATTCAGCCGCGGAAATGTTGTCCGTCAAACCAATATAGCCAAAGCAGGAGCTTGGATAAGACTCCCTCACAACAAGTTGTCATTCTGGTACGATTGCAAGCACTTCTTGTCCTGTACTCGTCAGTTACCGGAGTTTTGATCTGATAGAGCTTGTACCATTTTCTGATCGCTCCCGCGACGACTATTGCCATTAGGACCATGACCATGATGGACAAGCCCGCCAAAAGATAGAGCCTCTGAGGAAGATAGTTCCAGAATATGTTCTCGTACCCGGCAATCATAGTAACAAATACCATGAAGATCCCCGGCACGGCCGTAATCCATGCATATTTGGCTTTATTCATTCGGAGTATCATAGTCGTCCCGATAATCAGTGCGCTCGCCGCGAGCAACTGGTTACTCATTCCGAAAAGAGGCCATATAGTGGTTATATTTCCGGTATAGACCAGGTACCCCCAAGATCCTGTGAAGAGTATACTTGTTATTACGATGCCCGGTATCCACCTATTGTCCTGGAATTTGGGACTTAAGTGCCCCAGCATTTCCTGAAGAAAGAATCTTCCCACCCTGGTTCCCGCATCAACGGCAGTCAAAATGAATACTGACTCAAACATGATTGCATAGTGATACCAGTAGGCCATGAGGCTCTTCAGGAATGGCACGGAAGAAAAGATGTAAGCCATACCCACAGCCAGGGATACCGCCCCACCCGGTCTGCCCTGGAGGGTTTCGGCTACCTCTTGGGAAAGGGCCCCAAGGTGGACAGGGGTCATCCCCAGCTTCGCAAAAGCCGCCGGAGCCGCGTTGATCGCAAAATAATCGGCCGGGACAAGAACACAAGCTGCAGTCAGAGCCATTATGGCCACAAATCCCTCGACAAGCATTGCGCCATATCCGACAAACAGCACATCACGCTCACTCGCTATCATTTTTGGGGTGGTGCCGGATCCGATTATCGCGTGAAATCCGGATAGCGCTCCACATGCGATCGTGATGAACACAAATGGGAATACCGGGCCTGGGATTATCGGTCCACCACCGCTCACGAATTTGGTGATCGGTTGCATCAAGAACTCAGGTCTGACGAGGGCTATCCCCGTTGCCAGGACGGCAATGGTGCCGATTTTTAAGTAAGTGGACAGATAATCTCTCGGGACCAAAAGAAGCCACACAGGCAGCACTGAAGCAGCAAATCCGTAGATGGGAACAATGATTGAGAGCTGTTTCTTTGAGAGAGTGAATATGGAGGCAAGCATGGGGTGCTTCACAATATAAGGACCTGCAACTATCGTCAGGGCAAGCAACGCCACTCCGATCACACTCGCGCCTTTCACGTCGCCGTCACGCCACACGTGCATGTAAAGACCCATAAGGATCGCGATAGGGATTGTTGCAGCCACCGTAAATGTTCCCCAGGGGCTGGAGAACATTGCATTGACCACCGCTATGGATAGCCCTGCCAGACTAAGAATGAGAATGAAGAGTATCGCCACCGAAGCGACCGAACCAGTGCCCGTCCCTATTTCATATTCAGCTATTTTCGCCAAAGATTGGGCCTTGTGCCTGACCGAGGCAAATAACACGACCATATCGTGAACTGCACCGGCAACAACACAGCCGATTATGATCCACAGTGCCCCGGGGAGATAGCCGAACTGAGCTGCCAATACCGGTCCTAAGAGCGGGCCTGCTGCAGCAATCGCGGCAAAATGGTGCCCGAACAATACGTACTTGTTCGTCTTGACGTAGTCCAGGCCGTCAGCCATTTTTACGGCAGGTGTAAGGCGGTCCCCATTGAGACCCAGCACCTTGCGGGCTATGAACAGGCCGTAGAACCTGTATCCGATAGCAAAAACACACAGAGTAACGAAAACCAGGGTCAGGGCGTTCATAGTGGACTGTCTCCTTTGTCCGGGCCAATAGGGGTAGGGTGAAAAGAGCGCATGTCACAATCCGGTAGCTCGTATAACGATTTAACCCTGAAGCATAACCTGGCGCAAGAAGAAGCCGCGTGCGCGGCAACAATGTCACCGGCTGGAAGTTGGGCCTGAGCGGTTTCAGGGGGCAGGTCCTGTAGAATCGAGGTAGGACGGCCGAAGCCCGACGGCGCATATCAGCGCGAAAATCCTTGGCCAGTACTGTCGGCTGAAAGCGCCCAGCTCATCGAAAACCGCTTTCTACGTCAGGATTTGAAAAATAGTATACTCGCAAATTCTAGTGTCAAGCACAAACTTTCCATTATCGTAAGCATTCACTTACGCGGAGGATCTTCTGCATCTTGTCATTGCGAGGAGTGAAATCCCGCGTCTCGCGGGAAAGCAATCTAAGCGGCGTTTAAAGGAAAAGATTGCTTCGCTTCGCTCGCAATGACAAATTCTCCCTCCGCATAAGTCAATGGTTATCCATTATCGAAGAGTCTTCGCCCTGTAAAACCTCGGTACGACCATCCGAAGTGTCATGGCGACCCCTTGGCTGGGAAACTTTGGAATGTCATGTGGGAATAGCACCTTACAGTACGTAAAAAAAACTGACAGCCCGCGACCGCGTGGCCCCTGAGATCTTCTGGTTATATCGCGAGGAATAATTCTTGTTTTCAGAGAATTAAGGGGGCGACAGAACCGAACATTATCTGGCATGGAAGTTGCTCTGATGTATGGCTGGAAGCACTCTTCGTACAAGCGCTGGTCCTCCGGGTTCTTTGATTACTCGATGCGTCACCCAAGCCAGGCGCATCGTCCGTCGTAGGGGCACGCCGCCCGTGCCCCTACTTTGAAAATACCTCCTCAAAAGAGTATAGAGATTATGCACGTGAGATTCCGATGCAGTATCTCGCTCCAGACCTCAAGGTGCTTCTTCTCTTCAGGGAGCGCTCAAAGTTACGAGAGGAGGGTCAAAAGGTGATTCCCAAAAAAATCCTGGTATGTACGGACTTTTCAGAAAACTCCATTCCCGCTCGCCGCTGTGCCGTCGAATGGGCTGCTGTCTTCGGGGCCGAATTGGCAATTCTCCACGTAGTCAATTCCAGATTCTTCGGTTATCCGAGCTTTACTGACAGAATCCCTGTCGAAATGGCTTTGATTCAAAAGAATATCGAGGAGGGGGTCGACGAAGAATTAGAGGCAATTGCCGCCGAGTGCAGGCGGAATCTTTCCAACGTTCAGGTGCACAGTCGTTCAGGTGCTCCGGCAGAGGAAATCATTCGATTCGCCGCCGAGGAGGCAGTAGATCTGATTATCATGGGGACCCACGGATGGTCCGGGGTCAGACACCTGATCGTCGGCAGCACGGCAGAGAACGTGGTTCGGACTGCCAAATGTCCTGTGCTCTCCGTAAGATCTAAAACAAAATAGGCTGATATGGCTCCTTGCGAGGTCTCAGCGGAGGTATACATGATGATGCGCCGACTCTTCCGCGAGGAGTGAATTTTTGGGCTATGAACGAGCGAAGAACGGTCAACCCTGTTAAGGAGAGAATGAGATGTTGGTCAAAGACTGGATGAGCAAGAATGTTATCACCCTTGATGTCAACGATACCATGCAGCATGCCATAAATGTTTCGATGGAGAACCACATCAGCATCATGCCTGTCATGGAAGAAGGTAAGTTGGTGGGAATAGTGACCGATCGAGATCTAAAGCGTGCATCTCCTTCGGACGCGACGCTGCTTGACATCCAGCAACTCATGTATCACCTGTCGCGTCTGGAAGTTGGTGCGATTATGAGTCGGCATCCCGTCACTGTTCCTGTAGATCATACCGTTGAAGAGGCAGCGGAAATTCTCCTGACCAACGGGATTTCGGGCGCGCCGGTAGTTGACGAGCAGGGCAAGATAAAGGGCATTATAACCAAGAACGACCTGTTTAAAGCGATAATATCTCTGAGCGGCTTGAGTAAGCGGGGATTCCAATTCGGCTTTCTGCTGGAGGATAAGGCTGGTTCCATTAAGGAAGTTACCGACATAATAAGGAGATACAGTGGAAGGCTTGTCAGCATTCTGAGTTCATACGAAAAGGCCCCGGAAGGATACCGTAATGTCTACATCAGAGCATTCGACGTTGATCGTGAGGTGCTGCCGCGACTATTAGAAGAACTTAAGGCGCGTGCGAAATTGCTGTACGTGGTCGATCATCAGGAGAATAAGAGAGAGATCTACGACGTTTGAACGTAAACAGAGTTGAAAGTATTTTTGCGGCGGCACAGTTTAGAACAAAAGACCATTCAACTCTACATAGCCAAAACAGTGGGTTCAATCAAACGATCAAATTTGCTTTGATCCATGAGGAGATAGGTGCCGGTGGCTCGAGTGCAGACATTTCCACTTTCATTTCTGATCTCAGCCACAAGATGAATTTTGCTCCCTTCCTGTGATTCTATGCGGCAACGAACCTCGATTTCCTGGTCGACGTAGACCGGTCTGAAAAACTGGACATTGAGCGCCGTTGTGACTCCTGACTGCTGAGCCAAATGATGGGTTGCCCACCCCATGATCTCATCAAACAGACCACTCCGGATGCCTCCGTGGAGAATTCGACCAAGGCCGGCAAACATCGGCGAAGCTTTCCAGCGTGAAACCACTTCACGGGGTTCTGTTTGCGTTTCCTGAAACGTCAGTTTCAGACCTATCGGATTGAGATCTCCACAGAAAAAGCATTGCCCCGCTCCATACGGATTAGGTATCGGCTTCATGCTGTTATCTCCTTACCAAAGGAAATCCCTTGGTTACGCTGTCGAACATAGTCGTTACGAGTCCCATATCCCGTGAACTTTCGCTACAGCAATGACCGAACTCCATGGATTCACCGCGCATCTTGAAGATCAGTACTTAAATTGTTGATTTCTTCACCTGGCGAAAACTCCGAAAGACGGCGCAGGACAAGGTTAGAAAGTCCCCCGATGAAGATTCCTGATCCCTAGCTACTGCGCAGGATCCCCATCCGATGGGTGCGTCTTTATATGCGCCTGTTTGATCGCACCACACGTCGGTTCGACGGTGTACTTGGCCGAAGGATTTACCACCAGTTTTCCTTCCATAAAATTACGTCCGATCAACATGGGGTATTCGAAACCGGACCGATCCACCAGATTGACGTCCACCTCTTTGGAGACTCTGCCCAGACATACTCCCAGTCGAATCACGAGCCGATCTTGAAAGGCTCCGAAGTGGCGTTTGATTCGACGGACTCCTGCGACTTTACTCTCTACAAGAGTCTTTTTGCCTTTGACATCAATAACGTGGAATCGGACCCATTTTTCTCCCTTGCGTTCAAACTCGATTAAGTCAGGGGCATGCAGACAGCAGGTTACCGCCCCAGTATCCACTTTGGCGGGGAGCATGAATTTTCCCGGGAGAATGCACACTTTCTCCACCCAACCGACCATCTCATAAGGCTCGGCGTGAACCGGCGTCGGCGTGAGTAGCCAAAATGCGCCGGAAAAGACACAAGTGAAGAGTGTAATGCATGGCCATAACCGTTGTGAAAAATAACTCATATTGAAGGACCTTTGCGCAAGAAAATGAAAGAAGCCTCATTTGATACCAATGTGCTTTCATACATGTAAGACGACGGGCACCCCGCCGGCCAAGACATTCTTAATCATTCCTTTAAGCGCGAAATCGTATGAAGCCCTAATTGTGGAACACAGCTCGTTCCGATTTCGAACGCAATCTCGGTACGAATATCCGGTCGGCAAAGCAATGTCAAGATCCAGGATATGTGCCCTCCGGCATAATATGCCTACATGTCAATATCTTATCTGCAAGGCCCCAATACCCTGATGCCTTGAGGAGTGCTTCTATAGCCAAAACGTAACAATCAGGCAAGAGGAAATATCTTGACAATGGGATCGACCCAAATTATAGAATACCTTTAAAATTGGACTTGTCTTTCCCTCCCGGCCGATCAGGATTACGGGCGTGAAGGAAGAATCTCGAACGTAGGACGGAAGCGCTCGTGCCATCACCTCTGTTTGTTACGGCTAATCTCCCAACCCACGCAGTGGAACCCTCCTCTTACCAATGCACTCTTGTCGCTTCAACAAGGGTATTTTTTTAAGAAAAGGAGCAGAACAGTGGCTGCAATCAACATTTACGTGGGCAACTTGTCCTTCGACACAAGCGAAGACCAGCTCAAGGAATTGTTCGAGAGCTATGGACAGGTTGAATCTGCAACCATAATTTCCGACAAGTTCACTGGCCGACCCAGAGGATTTGGTTTTGTTAAGATGCCGGAGCGTGAAGAAGGGCTCAGAGCCATTCAGGAATTGGACGCAAAGGACTTTATGGGCCGCAGTCTCAAGATAAACGAGGCAAGGCCGCGCACCGATCGGCCTGACAGACAAGGCGGCGGAAGCAAGGGGTCGCGCTGGCGTTAGGCTTTATAGCGAGCAGAGTGCGAATCCCGGTGACAACTGTCAGACTATCTTGACAAGGCAGGGTCCTTCAGACGGCGTGGGCTAATCTGCTTTAGGACGTGCCCATCCGTTACTGATATGCTTACGGCGGGCATTATCCAGCCGAACGTACCATGTTCCAGTAAAGTTCTCGACCTTCTTCGCTTATTTACCCAAGCTCTAAGTCGTCTCCCACCGAACCCACTGCGAATACAGCAAACGGTTTGCCGTCCGGCAGTCGGCGACCATGGGGGCTGATGGCTTCCGGATTCGATCAAAGGTCGTGAGATGTCCGGTCAGGAGCAGCCATAATTGGCTGGCCTTTTTTCATGAAAGGATTTAGTATAATAGGCGGGAATGGTCTTGGTTGTTTATTCGGCATGGCCGTCTGAAACAATTTGGTTGAAAGGAGAGCACGAACGTGTGCAGCAGACGCATTCTGAACAGGCTCTTGGTCCCTCTTATTTCCGTTTTACCATTTGTTTCGTTCCTGGTACTGAGCCCCCCTTGTTTTTCCCAGGATGCTGGTTGTTCTTCAGCTCGGGCGCGGTGGGAAGAGCGCTTTCAGGAGTTGAGAGACAAGATACAGGATTATTCAACCATTCAGCAAACATCTCTGGAACGGCTCACGCAACATCCTCTCGTCGATCGAACCGAAGGCAAGACAATTGCAAAACAGATCTCCGAGGCCATTCAAGTCAAAGACCGGATGCTGTGTGGCAAGAGAAAGGAATGTCGGGAGTTCCTTGCCCTGGAGAACCAGGCTTTTGCAGAATTCAAGCAATGTGCAGGCAACGGACGAGGGCTGAGAGACAAAGAGGTGCGGAATCTGATCAAGAAGAGGCAGGGATTTGTCGAGAAGGCCAACGTAGCCCTTGCGGAAGTGCGCGAGGTTGAAGGTAAGGGTACGCTTCCTTATATGGAGACAATGCGGAGCCAGCAGGACCCTTACCGGCAAAGCTGGAACAACCAATGGCAAAACTACCAACAGAGGTATCGCGGCGGCTGGTGGGGCTATTAGATCTGTAAGGAGACTTCTCCTACGAAGAATATGGAGGTAGAATTTTTTGGGTGATAGCTGTGGGTTGTGGTTCTTTGAAGGGTGGAAATGGAGAACCTCTTTAGACCCGTCGGCCTTGACAGGCTCTCAGCGAACTACTATTATCAAAGGTTGCTGAAAAGGCCCGGGCCCATAGCTCAGTTGGTAGAGCTACCGGCTCATAACCGGTTGGTCCCTGGTTCGAGTCCAGGTGGGCCCACCATTCTCAGAGAGATCACTCATGAAGAAACCGCAAATTTTTCCAGCAGACCTGAGTTTTCATCACGGGGAGCTTGATCAAGCTCCCCGTGATCTTTTTGAAGGATCGAAAATCTGCAATTCGATATTTGGTAACCTATGTACGCCGTGGCAGAACTAGAATCAACCGGTGGCTTCTGCGTTTTCTTGGCTGCTCGGACCTCGGTTGGATGGCGGCGGGCGAAGGCTAAGGGCCACGCACCGCAAGCAAACGCGGAGCCATGTCTCTCTTAGGACGTGATCGAAGCATGGAAGTGGTGACAGGGCAATGTTTGTCCGAAATCGTTGAGATTGCGAACCGCCTCTTTCCTTTTGACGCTGCGGAGCCGTGGGACAATTGCGGGATCCAGATCGGGAATCCGAATCGTCGGGTAAGTTCGATCGCGTTCAGCCTAGATCCGACACCCCAAACGATCAAATTCGCCGCTGCTTCTTCCTGCGAACTTCTGATCACTCATCATCCTGTTATTTTAGAACCTTTTCGCAACATCATTTCAGAGTCTCTTTTCGGCAAGGTCGTGTTGGAAGCCGCGAGACTGGAAGTCGACATCCTAAGTCTTCACACTAACTTGGATGCCGCAGCCGGCGGATTAAACGATCGACTCGCTCAGAAATTAGGTTTGGAAAACATCGCCACCCCGATTGGCGCGCGCTGCGCCAGAATCGGTCGACTTCCGTCAGCGACAACACTTTTCACATTTGCTCGTAACATAGCCAAAGATATGGTGATTTCTCATGTGAGAGTGATCTCGGCGAAGGACACCGAGGTACGGACGGTCTTTTGTGCCTCCGGCAGCGGAATGGGCTACCTGAGCGAGGCCCTTCGCGAAAATGTTGACGTGATGGTTACCGGCGACGTTCGATACCATTCGGCGCGCGAAGCCCTGGAAATGGCAATGCCTGTCATTGACGCGGGACATTACGGTCTCGAAAAAGGTGCAATCAACCTTATGAAGGCCGCTTTCGAAGCCGAATTCGCCAGACTCGGCCTGGCGATTAACTGTATTAACTGCGAATTAGAGAAGGAGCCCTTCATTGAGATACGCAACCCGTGAAGAAGAGTTTTCGTTGAGAGAACAGCTACCGCTTCTTGAAAAGCTCCAGCAGATCGACGGCGAGATAGAGCAACACGAAAATGACCTAGCCAGATTGCCCGTAGAGGTTCAGGACATAGCCAGGAACCTCGTAGTTATTCGCCGGGAGAATTCGGAAGCGCGCGAGAGGCTAGCTTCGCTCGAAAAGGATGTGCGGAAAAAAGAGCAGGATCTAGCTGTGGAACAGGAAAAGATCAAACGTTCCGAGCGGCGTCTACTCAACATAAAAAATCAAAAAGAATACAATGCGTTATCCAGAGAAGTCAAACTCGGCAAGAAGGTTGTGGGCGAAATAGAAGATGGGATATTGGGATTTATGACTGAGATGGAAACAATCAAGAAGACCGTTGACAGAAAAGACAAGGAATACGCAGCACTTGAGAAAAGTTTGTTGGAGAAGAAGCAAGAAATGGAGGCTATTTCTGCACGGGCAAGAACGGCCCTTGTTTCCCTGAGGACTGAGAAACAGAGAATCTCCGAATCGGTAGACCGTGATTTCTTGAAGAGATATGAGACGGTCAAGAAAGCTCGAAGGAACGCGGTGGTGGAGTTGCGGAACGGATCGTGCACCGGCTGTCACATCGCCATACCACCCCAGCTTAACATCCGGATTCTGAAGCAGGAAGAGTTGGTATTGTGTCCCAATTGCCATAGAATTCTCTATGTAAAGCCCGAAAATATTCCCGAATACAATAGAATTGATTCATAAATTTTCGAGGGCGGCGATCAGTGAAGCACCTGCCGCAATACATCGGTTGGCCCTGTTCCAAACGATGGTACGCGGCTCAATGATGTTGAGAACCATTTGCATCCCTGAAAAGGAAGGTTGATGTATTCAACAGAGCTTTTATTGGGAATAGTGCCGAACGATATCGAACGAATAGTTCGTGTGGAGCACTCTGACCCTCACAGTGTCCTGGGGGCACATCCAGTTGTTGTGGATGGTCAATCGGGGGTCATTATACGTGCTTTTCATCCGGACGCTGTTGCCGCGGAATTGCGGTTTGACTCGAAGCGCCTGCCCATGGAGTCATCTAAGGCCGAGGGGATGTTTCTGGCGATTCCTACCAGAGATGTCTTTTCCGCCAGAATATCTTGTTGCTTTCATCTTCTCCGACGGATCCACGTGGGAGCACGACAGCCCTTATCGCTTCTTGCCGACCTTGGGCGAGCAGGACCTTCATTTTCTCGGAGAAGGAAAGCATTACCATCTCTACGATAAAATGGGGGCTCATCCGCGGGAATTCGAAGGGGTGCCGGGCGTGTCATTCGCGGTTTGGGCTCCAAATGCCAGAAGGGTGAGCGTAATCGGCGCGTTCAATAACTGGGATGGACGCCTTTTCCCCATGAGGACAATGGGTAGCACGGGTGTATGGGAACTGTTCATTCCTGGCCTGAGAGCAGGAGAACTGTACAAATACGAGATCAAGACCTCGACCGGTGAGCTTCGAATCAAGACTGACCCTTACGCGTTTGCAATGGAATCGAGGCCCGCGACGGCATCCATGATTTGGGATGTGGACCGCTATGAATGGGCTGACTACCAGTGGATGGAGGACAGAAAGGCCAAGAATCTGTTCGCCGGCCCCATGAACATCTACGAACTGCATTTAGGTTCCTGGATGCGAGTGGCCGATGAAGGGAACAGGTGGGCCGGCTACCGCGAAGTTGCTCAGCCTCTTGCAGATCATGTTAAGAAATACGGTTTCACCCACGTAGAACTGATGCCCATCATGGAACATCCGTACGATGCGTCCTGGGGGTACCAAGTTACAGGTTATTTCGCTCCTACAAGCCGCTTCGGCACACCCGACGATTTCAAATACTTCGTAGACGTGCTGCACCAAAATGGAATCGGACTTATCCTGGACTGGGTACCCGCACATTTTCCCAGGGACGATTTTAGTCTCCGTCTTTTCGATGGTACGGCATTGTGACGAGCACGCGGACCCTCGTCAGGGAGAGCACAGGGATTGGGGTACGCTGATTTTCAATTACGGCAGGAATGAGGTTCGGAATTTTCTGGTAGGCAACGCTTTGTTTCTGGCTCGACAAGTATCACATCGACGGCTTACGGGTCGATGCGGTAGCTTCTCTGATTTACCTCGATTACAGTCGAGAGGCGGGGGAGTGGATCCCCAACCGTTTTGGAGGAAATGAAAACCTGGATGCAATCCAATTCATTCAGGAGTTCAACGCTATGGTATACGGCCGCTTCCCGGGCTGCTTCACAGTGGCCGAAGAGTCAACAGCCTGGACCGGTGTTACAACGCCGACGTATCTCGGGGGGCTCGGATTTGGATTCAAGTGGGACATGGGCTGGATGCACGATACGCTCCTATTTTTTTCAAAGGATTCTGTGCATCGCAGCTTCCATCACAATGACCTGACCTTTTCCATGATGTACGTGTACAGCGAAAATTTCATCTTACCCTTGTCCCACGACGAAGTAGTTTACGGCAAGGGTTCGCTTTTGAAAAAGATGCCCGGTGATGATTGGCAAAAATTTGCCAATCTCCGCCTTCTCTTGGGTTACATGTACACCCATCCGGGTAAGAAACTCGTGATGGCAGGGTCTGAGCTTGCCACATGGAATGAATGGCACCATGAATCAAAGCTGGAGCTCCATCTGTTGCAATACCCCGTCCACGCACAAGCATCTTCTTTCTTACAGGACTTGGGGCGTCTTTATTTGCAGGACAGGTCTCTGTGGGCTTGGGATGACAGACCCGAGGGATTTTCCTGGATTGATTGTAACGATTACCTTAGCAGCGTACTAAGCTATATCCGCCGAGGACCGGATGGATATTTAATATGTGTTCTGAATTTTACTCCTGTCGTCCGAAAGGATTACCGTATAGGCGTCCCTGAACCAGGCAGCTTTCATGAGATAATGAACTCCGATTCTGTGTATTATGGCGGCAGCAATGCAGGAAATGCCGGTTTGGTGCAGACGCAATACGGCTCTCAGCACGGGTACAATCAATATCTCAGCCTTACACTCCCTCCTCTGGCTTGTCTCATACTGCGAAGAAGTTAAACCGGTAACAGAGCCCGACAATTCCATTCGCGGACTCGTGGCAAGTGACAACGTGTTTCTGGCAGGGCCGGATTTTCAAACCCGCCCACGTGTCGGCGTGACCGCGTACTCGGTCATGGCGCCAAAGCGCTCGTCTGGCCGATTTTCAAGGATTCATGCATCGGATGGCCCAAAGGACATTGTTTGGCAACTAATGTTACCCACAGAGAATCGCTCCTATCAATAACCGAACAAGATTTCTCGCAAAACTATTGTCATTTCCGCTCATTTGAAGTATAATATGAATCTACGGTTGCATTTTAGTCAAGGTAGGATTGATGAAAAGATTTCCAGTGGGAACGTTGGTGAGGTATGGAGCGGTTGGCGTCGCTTTAGTCGGTTGGCTCCTACTCCCTGGGATGGCCCAGGCACAGCCCTCCTTTTGTGTTCGTAACAATGCTTTCTCCATATCCAACGCGCCGGGCTACTGTTTTGCCATGGCAGCCTTTTCCGGATGGTACTATCAAACTCACCAGGCCGAGCCGCCGCTGAGACGAATCTTGGACAGAAAGAGTCAGCGGCAAATAGCCCGAAATCTACAGGAATTCTACAGCAAGAATCTGGTCTCCCTGCAGGCGGCCTACTGCAACAGGTATCATGGAAATCAGACCGAATCGTTCAAACGTTTTATCGCATGCGTGGTAACCGGGGAGCCGCGAATTGTTCTCCTCATGAACAGAGGACCTCGTGGTGCGGTCCTTCACGCCGTCTTGGCGTACGAATGGCACCCGGAACAGCATTTATTGAAGATTTACGATCCCAACTACTGCAATCAGGAACGTTTCCTGGATCTGGAGAGACGTGAATATACCTCGCTCGATATCACCTATAACGCAATATGTTTTCCCGAAGTACTTCAAACAAACCGTGCTCTGTTGCGTAAGATGGAGAGCTTGTATGCTTTCCATGTTGAGCCTAAGATTGACGTCTTGGCAAGGAACTGGCGCCGAGCCGCTTTTAACCCGAGCCAGCCGATACTAAAACGCGAACGATATTCCCGCGGTCCAACCCGTTAGGATAGAAAACCACTCGTTGTTCAAAGGCTGATTCTCTTCCACGTGTTGAGCTACACGACTCGAGCCGCTCAACATTACCACTACGTCAGGATATATTTCCCAATTGACGCTCAGGCTGGCCATAGCGAGATATCCGGCAGTGATAAGGTGAATTCCCTCCACCTCAAAACCGAGGTCTACCCCATACGGCGATGAATAGCGGGTCTCCAGGCCCACGACCGGATACGTGCCATCTAGGCTTCTGGTATTGGATATAATGCCATCTTCTTCGGATTCTCCGTTTAGTGTCGCGGAGTAGCGGATGTAATGGACTCCTATCCGAGGGACTACCCACCACGGGGACAGATCCAAGAGTTTGTAACCATAGGAGAACCTGAGCCAATTGAAGTCTAACTTTGTCTCCAGAGAGGTCCCCGGCAGATAGGTTTTGTTCTGGAAACGGAGCTTCCTGCGCAGTCTTTTCATCCCTGTTGGCGAGAACATGAGAAAATCGAGATTGAGAAAATGGTTATCAAGAATGTTCGCGTCGAGGGTAATCGAAGTAGCCTCTCCTTTATCCACTCCGAGGTCCCCCGAAACATCGATCTTCGTGCCTGAACCGGGTCTTCCTCCTCCCGGCACGAGCATATCGCCAGAAAGCCAGAGATAACTCCAATCCATGCCTATGAGAAAATGGGTATAAGGGGTGAGCCGAAACGGTTCCTGGGCCAACGCCGCTTCTTCTGCAAAGATCATTACAATTAAGATAGCGAGAACACTGGCAGGAAGGCGTCTCCTGAAAGGCATGTCGGTTTCACTCCCCGGAGAAGCGGGCATTAATTAAGTCGGGGAGGGTTATATACTGTTACCGGTCTGCGAGCAATAGCGAAAATAAAAAAAGGCAGGCATTCCATCTCATGGGAAATTACGACAGACTTCCCCCAGTGGACCGAGAGTGTCCCTACTAGGTGTCTGGGGATATCGCCGATTACTTTTGAGAATGGTTTGGTGAGAGTGAATCTCACAAGATGCAACCAAGGTCGTGTGCGCGCTTGCATAAAAGAGCCGGCCAAGCCGCCGGCTCTTTTATGCTATAACGCTTTGATCAACTAAGAGAAATAGGTCCTTCAGGAGCGGAATTTGGGCAGCCTTTCGGCAGCTTTAGGTTCACGCAGCAACATCGTCCTCTATTGGCCAACGCCCCTGATTTAGCCACCGTACCAGAGAGGCGTCTATTGCGTCTTCAAAGACATCGCATCGGGCCGCTATTTCCTTAAACGTAAGACCCTGCTTCAGCATATTGTGAATATTTTCGGGAGTCATCCGAACCCTGGCGCCTTCCATCTTCAGCATAAGTCACCCCTTTTAAACGCACTGGTATATATGTTCTCTGCCAATGCTGAAGGTTCCCCATTTTTTAAAAAAAAATGGGACCGGTCATCAACTCTGCTCCCGGGAGAGATGAACCGCTTTGCTTGCAACACCTAACAGAATTCTATCAGTATACAATCAGGTACAGAAAGAAGTCAAGAAATTAGGTAGTGGTAGGCATATCTTTGTTGATCTCTATTCTTCCCGTGAAGATTTGAGCAAGAATCGCGCATCGGAATGTTCCCCACTTGATAGCGAGACCCTGGATAATAGACATCGGTCGTGCAAAGCGTCGGCGACAACCGCGGTGGGCAGAGCGTAAATGCCGGCGGCATTTACGCTCTTAATTCCACGAGGCTCATAAGGCCGGTCCGATCTCATCCTCTCACTGTTTGAGGTGGAAAGAGGGTTCCATGGCCACGGAATCTTCCGACAATACGGTTTGTTCCATTTCCGGAAAAACTATCCCTAACACTTCATCCATGTGATCTACCGGTATGATCTCCAGGCCCTTACGGATCCGCCGGGGAACTTCCTTGAGGTCCTTCTCGTTTTCGCGGGGAATGATGACTCGGGCTATTAGACCTCGTTTCGCCGCCAGCAATTTTTCTTTCAGACCCCCTATGGGAAGCACGCGCCCTCGAAGAGTGATCTCGCCGGTCATGGCCACATCGTTTGGGAACGGCTTCTTGGTCAGGGCTGAAACGAGAGCAGAGGTCATCGTGATCCCCGCGGAGGGGCCGTCTTTTGGCGTGGCACCCTCGGGGACGTGAATGTGGATATCGACTTTATTGTAAAAGTCTCCCTTGAGCCCCAAACCCCAAGCCCTGGACCGAACGTAGCTTACGGCCGCCTGGGCTGACTCCTGCATCACCTCACCCAGCTTTCCGGTGACGGTGAGTTTGCCTGAGCCGGGCATGAGGGCCACTTCCACAATGAGCAGCTCGCCCCCAACTTCCGTCCAAGCCAGTCCTGTTGATACGCCGATTTTTTCCTTTTCTTCTTTGATCCCATATCGAAATTTGGGGACCCCCAGGAACTTGCCGACATGACTCGATTCAATTAGTAAACGCTCCGCGATCTTGCCGGCTACGACTTCCCTGGCAACTTTTCGGCAAACCTTGGAAATCTGTCGTTCCAGGTTTCGAACGCCGGCCTCTCGGGTATAGCGCCTAATTATTCTGAGGATAGCTTTAGGACTGAATTCAATTTGTTCTTCAGAAAGGCCGTTCGCGACCATCTGCTTTGGCACTAGAAATCGTTCGGCGATTCTCAGTTTTTCCAGCTCAGTGTAACCGGCCAGGCGTATGATCTCCATCCTGTCCTGCAAAGGTGCCGGAATGCCGTGAAGCGTGTTGGCGGTGGTGATGAACATGACTTGGGACAGATCATAGTCCACATCCAAATAGTGGTCGTTAAAGGTATGGTTTTGTTCAGGGTCGAGCACTTCCAGGAGCGCTGCCGATGGGTCTCCCCTGAAGTCCATACTCATCTTGTCAACCTCATCCAAGAGCATTACAGGATTGATGGTCTGCACTTTCTTCATGCTCTGGATGATCTTCCCGGGCAATGCTCCGATATACGTCCGGCGATGGCCGCGAATCTCAGCCTCGTCGCGCACCCCTCCAAGAGAAATGCGGACAAACTCCCTGCCGGTTGCCGTGGCTACAGACTTGGCGAGCGAGGTCTTACCAACACCAGGCGGGCCGACCAAGCAGAGTATTGGACCCTTGGTCTTGGCCACCAGTTTTTGGACAGCCAAGTACTCGATAATTCGCCTTTTAACCTCTCTGAGTCCGTAATGGTCCTCGTCCAGGATTCTCTGAGCTTCCTGAATATTAAGTTCAGTCTCGGAAGCTGTGGACCAAGGCAGAACAAGAAACCAATCCACATAATTGCGCACTACAGTAGCTTCGGCCGACATGGGCGACATGAGCTTGAGTTTGCGAATTTCCTTGCGAACTTTGGCTTCCGCCTCCGCGGGGAGTTTCTTTTTGTCTAATTGCTCTTCAAGCTCGGCAATCTCATTCTTGAAATCGTCCTTTTCTCCCATCTCTTTTTGTATAGCGCGCATCTGTTCGCTTAAATAGTATTCTTTCTGACTCTTCTCCATCTGCTTCTTGACACGATCGCGGATCTTCTTCTCGATTTCCGCGATCTCTACCTCGCTTTGCATCAGCTCCAGAAGCTTTTCTATTCGATCTCTGACCGAGACAAGCTCGAGCAGTTCCTGCTTATCCTCAATCTTCAAGTTAAGCTGGGCTGCAATAGTGTCGGCAAGCCTCGAAGCATCAGTCATGGAACGGACGGAGGTAACAAATTCCTGAGGAATTTTCTTGTTATGCGTCAGATAATTGTCAAACACGGCTTTAAGGCTTCGGACAAGAGCTTGGACCTCTATCTCTCTCTCCCGGATTTCGTCTCCGATAGGTTGGACTTCAACCTGAAAACATTGGTCGTTTTCAACGAAGTGACGTATAGCGGCACGGCGCGTTCCTTCCACGAAGACCTTAATAGTGTTGTCGGGGAGTTTGAGCATCTGGATTATCTGACCGACGGTTCCGATGTCAAAAATGTCATCCTCTTGAGGACTGGTCTGCTGAGCATTCTTTTGTGACGCCAAGAAGATCATCTTGTCGGATTTCATTGCAAATTCGAGTGCTTTGATCGAACGCTCCCGTCCCACGAAAAGAGGCACCACCATGTATGGGAACACTACGATGTCTCTCAGGGGAAGAAGAGGTAACAACAATGGCGTACCGGAAGGAAGCCCTTCCTTCTTTGCGAAAAACATATCTAATTCCTCGCCGTTGGGTTATTGGAGACGGAACCGGGCCCGCCTCTTTCCGACGCGGGCGGATTCCGACTCGAAGGTTGCTTTGCAAGCGGTGCCGGCGGGCAGAAACGCCGGGCTTAAAAAGAAAAGATCAAGATCAGGAAGCTGTTTCAGCCTCTTTTTCAAACATAAGGATGCATTGTTCCCGGTTGTAAATGACATCCTCGTTTACGATAACCTCTTGGAGGTTTTTGAATTCCGGCAGATCGTACATGATGTCGAGCATGGCCGCTTCCAATATGGAGCGTA
Source organism: uncultured delta proteobacterium (assembly GCA_963789265.1). GTDB lineage: Bacteria > Desulfobacterota > Desulfomonilia > Desulfomonilales > Desulfomonilaceae > CAWBBA01. The sequence continues at coordinate 719,321 of CAWBKB010000005.1, forward strand.
GTCCTCTGGCTCCGGTTTTGCGCATCAGAGCTTCTGAGGCTACCGCACGCAGCGCTTCATCGGTGAAGCGTAATTTGACGTGCTCGAACCCGAACAGCTTTTTGTACTGTTTGACCAAAGCATTCTTTGGCTCCAGCAATATGCGAACAAGGGCATCTTCATCCAGTTCGTGCAAAGTAGCCGCTACCGGCAACCTGCCCACGAACTCCGGTATCAGGCCGTAATGGATCAGGTCTTCCGGCTGAACATGATCGAAGATGTTCGACACCGCATCACTCTTGGGGCCTCCGATTTGGGCATTGAATCCCATGGACTTCATGTTCATCCTTTGATGGATGACCTTATCCAAACCAACAAAGGCGCCTCCGCATATAAAGAGGATGTTCGTCGTGTCGACCTGGAGGAACTCCTGTTGCGGATGTTTCCGTCCGCCCTTGGGCGGGACATTTGCCATTGTGCCCTCGACGATTTTCAAGAGTGCCTGCTGAACCCCCTCGCCTGAAACGTCGCGAGTAATGCTCGGGTTTTCCGTCTTACGTGATATCTTGTCGATCTCATCTATGTAAACTATGCCCCGGCACGCGCGGGCTATGTCGTAATCCGCGTTTTGCAAGAGCATGAGAATAATATTTTCCACGTCCTCGCCCACATAGCCGGCCTCGGTAAGAGTAGTAGCGTCAGCTATGGCAAACGGCACGTTGAGAATCCTGGCCAGGGTTTGAGCAAGCAAGGTCTTGCCCGACCCTGTCGGTCCTATCAACAGGATGTTGCTTTTTTGAAGTTCCACCCCATCAAGATCCGGTTTGGCCTCGATGCGCTTGTAATGGTTATGAACCGCGACGGAAAGGATCTTCTTCGCCTGTTCCTGTCCGATTACGTATTCATCGAGGGCCTTCTTAATCTCCCCCGGGGTCGGAACTTTCGAACGCGCGCGGCCCAACTCTTCTTTTTCATACTCCTCAGCTATTATTTCATTACAGAGTTCGATGCATTCATCGCAGATATACACTGTAGGGCCGGCAATTAGCTTGCGCACCTCATCCTGGCTTTTCCCGCAAAAGGAACAGTAAAGTGAAGAAAAATTGCCTTTTCTGCCCGCCATAAATTCCCTCCTTGAGCCTCGGTCTTCGCAGGCAGACCGTTGAATTCCGTTGTTCGTCCGAGAAGATTTCCTACTTCTCAGCGAAGACTTTTAGGTTTTTCAGGGCGTTGGTCGAGCTCTCTTTGGGAGATCACCAGGTCCACTATCCCGTATGAGGCGGCTTCCTCACCACCCATAAAGTAATCCCTTTCCGTGTCTGTTTCTATCCTCTGTAGTGGCTGCCCTGTATGTTTGCAAAGGATCTCGTTAAGCTCGCTACGCATTCGGAGAATCTCTTTGGCGTGTATCTCTATATCAGTGGCTTGGCCCTGGAAACCTCCCATGGGCTGATGGATCAGAATGCGGGCATGCGGAAGTGCGTACCGCTTACCCGTCGTACCCGCAGCCAGCAGCAGAGCGCCCATGCTCGCTGCTTGACCGATGCAGATGGTCTGAATATCCGGTTTGATGTACTGCATGGTGTCATAAATCGCCAAGCCGGATGTTACGATTCCACCGGGAGAGTTGATATAAAAGTTGATATCTTTATCAGGTTCTTCACTCTCCAGAAAAAGAAGTTGCGCTATCACCAGATTGGCTATGGTGTCGTCTATCCCTGTTCCCAAGAAGATAATGCGCTCCTTCAGAAGCCTCGAATAAATGTCGTAGGATCTTTCGCCTCGACTTGTTTGTTCCACAACTATGGGTACAAGCATGTTCTATTCTTCCTCAGGTTGTGTATCTTGAATCAGTTCCCCGGCCGGGGGCTCTTCCTCCGTTATGTCAGCGTGGTCCTGGATCAACTTGTAGACCTTTTCCTGAAGGAGTGTTTCTCGCAGCTCCCCCAACATCTTGCCCTCTTCAAGTTGATCTTTCAAGTAGTCCACGGAGAGTCCCATCTGCTCGGCTCTTTCGGCTATGCCTGCCTGCAATTCCTCCTCGGAAACTTCGATTTCTTCCTGTTCGGAGATTGCCTTGAGAATTAATCCCGCCTTTACTATTCGGACAGCAGAGGGGCGCACTTGATCGCGCTGAGCCTGTGTCGGTGAAGGAAATCTTTTTGGATCGATACCGTGGGCGGCCAAGTTGCGTCTGGATTGTTCCAAAAAGCGGTCTATCTGGCTCTCCACCATCGACTCAGGGATCTCAAACTCGTTCTTTTCTATAAGGGCGTCGATAATTTGATTCTCCAGCTCTGTCTTGGATCGGTCTTGCAACAGCCTATGCAGGTCTTTATTTATCTCTTCCTTCAACTGGGAAAAAGTTTCAAATTCTCCCAAATCTTTGGCAAAATCGTCGTCAGGCTCCGGCAGTATCCTTTCCTTTGCCTCCTTGACAGTCACTTCAAAATTAGCGGTTTTACCGGCGAGTTCCTTTCGGGGAAAATCTACCGGTAGGCTCATCGTCAATTTCTTGATTTCATCAGGCTTAAGGCCCTCAAGTTTCGCGTCGAAGTCCGACAAGTAAAAATTGCGTCCAAGCTCCATGTGATAGTCTGTGACCGTTAAGGCGGAAATTGCGGCGCCCTCACTTTGAGCCTTTATGTCCACCACCAGATGGTCACCCTCGGCTACGCCTCGTGTATCAGGAATCGGCCTCAGCGTAGCATTACGCTCTCTGATGGTTTGAATTCTCTTCTCGACGTCCTCTTCCTTCACTTCACGGATGTATTTTGTCAGGTTCAGACCTTTATAGTCCTTTACTTCAATAGGCGGGGGAACTTCGATTTCGGCGGTGTACTTGAAAGGTTTGCCGGCCTCCAGAGTTTCCGGATCAATCTTGATCACCGAAACAGGGACAATCTTCTTCTCATCCAGACCGGGTTGAAAAGTCTCTTCAATTATTTTGCGGGCCGTGTCGGCTTCGACTTTTGCTCTGAAATATCCTCGGACAATCTCAAGCGGAACCTTTCCCTTGCGGAATCCTTTGATCTGCACGTTTTTCTTTAAATCCTTGTACTGGGTGTCCATCATATCGATGACTTTTTCCTGGGAAACCTCAAAAGTCACTTTTTTCTTAATATCGCTGAGATCTTCAACCTGAATATTGACCATTTCTACTTTTTCATCTTTCTGGCTGGCAGCCGTGCAAAAAGTTGCGTACTCCCTACGACCCTCGTTTGACCCCGACGATAGGCCAATATTTCCCCAAAGGTCCTGTCATCCGGTGGTCATATTATAGGGCAAATGGGGCTAAAAGGGAAGGGAAGTAACCTCTGAATGATGTTCGGGCTTATTGTCTTGAACCAGTCAAGCGGATCTGTTAGATAACAATTGAGTTCGTCCGTCTAGCTTGTATCGGCCTTCCCGTCGATATGCCGCCTCCACCTACGAGATTCGGCTTTCTTTCTACTCCGCTGTGATTGCATTCAGCGGCAGACGGCGTATACGGACGGAACACCAATTCTTTCGGCGCTTGCCAAGGACAGCCTTTCATAGGAGGGATTTTGGCAAAACATAGACGATCCGTGGATTCGCCCGTGATCAGTGTGGTAGTCCCCCTTTATAATGAAGAGAATAACATCAGGCCACTGGTAGACAGATTGAAGGAAGTTTTTGTCGGGTTGGCATGTCCGTGGGAAGTGGTTTTCGCACTGGACCCCAGTCCGGACGGGACCTACGGTGCGATAGTGGACCTCGTCGATTCGGGTCTTCCCGTTCGGCTCGTCACTTTTTCCCGCAGAATCGGAAAGCCCCTTTCCCTTATGGCGGGTCTTGATCATAGTAGAGGAGATATCTCAGTAGTAATAGACGCAGACCTACAGGATCCGCCGGAAGTCATTAGATCGATGGTCGAAAAATGGCGGGAAGGATTTGATGTCGTAATCGCTCGGCGTTCCTCACGGAAGGGGGAGAGTTATATTTATCTTAAAGCAGCACAGACATTCTATTGGCTCTTAGAGAAGATTTCTGAAGTAGAGGTTCCCAGAGACACAGGGGATTTCCGCCTGCTGGATGCAAGAGTGGTTCGAGAAATATCTCGCTTCAGAGAACGTCATGGATTCTTGAGGGGTTTGACAGCGGCTGCCGGATTTCGTACGACTGTCATTACTTATGATCGAGACCCAAGGCTGAGCGGGCGGACTCAGATCTCCTTCATGGGTGCGTTAAATATTGCTTTGGACGGAATTGTGCCTTTTTCCAGGTTCCCGGTTCGCACGCTCTTCGTCCTGGGGCTCGCTATGATCGTGTGCGCCGGCGGCGGTACTTTCATCTGGATGATCTCGGGACTGCTGAGGGGGTTTTCCGACAATTGGCCGACTGCGCTTCTTGTCCTTCTCTTTCTGGTTACATGGGGAATCAGCCTTACGGGGATGGGAATCCTGGGCGAATACCTGGTGAGGGCATACGAAGAAATACGGAGTCGTCCGATATACATAGTCGATGAAATCATTGAGGCAGAGAGTGTGCCGTGGAAGTTATGCGATGATCGGTAATCGCCGTGACATTCCTTCCATGAGAAGTCTCTTGCTTTCAACGCGCGGTAACAGCAAATGAAGACACTTGTAACAGGAGGCGCCGGATTCATCGGTAGTCATGTCGTCGATGAACTCATACGTCGCAACAATGAGGTAGTTATTTATGATAACTTTTGTACAGGATTCCGGCAATATCTCGAACCTGCTCTCAGTGAGGGCCGGATAGAGCTGATTGAAGGCGATATTCTTGACGCGACAATACTCGCAAAGGCTATGAAAGACGTCGCCACCGTGTTCCATCTCGCGGCCAACGCTGATGTGAGGGGCGGCCGGCTGGACAGAAACGTAGATTTGCAGCAGAACATCATCGGGACACATCGGGTGCTCGAGGCAATGAAGGCCGCGGGCGCAAGCGAAATCGTGTTCACCAGTTCCGCCACCGTTTACGGAGAGCCTGAGCGCTTCCCCACCCCCGAGGATTACGCACCGCTCCAGACTTCTCTTTATGGTGCGTCGAAACTGGCAGCAGAAGCGATTATCCAAGCTTACAGCGAGTACTTCGGGATACGGAGCTACGTTTTTAGGTTTGTTTCGTGGATAGGAGAGCGTTATTCACACGGAGTGATCTTCGATTTTGTCAACAAGCTGCGGGCCAATCCGGAGGAACTGGAGATTCTTGGCGATGGCAACCAGAAAAAATCTTATCTCCATGTGGAGGACGGAATCAGGGGGATCTTCTTGGCTCTGGAAAAGGTAAAAGCTTTGAAAAACGTTATTAATCTTGGTCACATCGAGTATATGAACGTCAAAGACTTGGCCGAAATTGTTACCCAAGAGTTGAAGTTGAGCAACGTGTCGTATCGTTATACCGGTGGCACAAGAGGTTGGCTGGGTGACAGCCCGTTTGTGCACCTGGACATATCCAAGTTGCAATCCATGGGTTTTCGGCCCAGAATCGGAATAGAAGAAGGGGTTCGGCGTACGGTAAGATATCTTCTGAATAATCCTCAAATGTTGGAAGCTCGATCCGGATAATCATTCCCGCTAGGGTTTTTACCCCTCCAACGCGACGGCGCCCCCTGCTGCGAACGGTAAAACTTTGAGAGTCATAGATCGTTACATAACGGCGGAATTCTTGAAGATCGCCGCCATCTGCTTGTCCGGATTCATTATGGTGTTTCTGCTGGTGGAGCTGACCGACAAAATGAAGTACTACTTTCAGTATAACCCACCCGGATGGCTTATGGTCAAGTATTTCTTGGTCAAATTGCCGGGATACCTCTTCTTTGCCATTCCATTGGCGATTTTGATGGGCGGAATGCTTTCACTGCTGATGATGGCACGTCACTCCGAGATCATTGCCATGCAAGCCAACGGGATTGACGCCCTAAGCGCCGCCCGCCCGGTGCTATTGATAGGAACGGTAGCCAGCTTGATCATGTTTTTGGTCAATGAAACTATCATCCCCTGGTCGAACAGCTACAGCGAATATATTCAGAATGTGGAAATAGCGGGGAAAGCGGACGCTACATTCTTCAAGAGAAATCAAATATGGATACGGTCACCCGACTCCATCATCCACGTTCGGAAGGCCGACAATTCAAAGCAAACTCTGGAGCGCGTCTCTATCATCAAATGGGACCGAAATTACAACTTTGTGGAAAGGATTTTCGCCGACAAAGCAAAATGGTGGGATGATCATTGGGTCTTTTACGGCGTCAACCGTACCGTCCGTACCTCCGATGGAAGATTTCATGTCAAAAGTCTGCCCGTCGCGGTAGAGCGGTTAAATAAAATTCCCTCGGATTTCAACAGGGTGGAGAAGCCTGCAAAAGAGATGAATCTAATGCAACTGGGGGCCTATATAGACAAGCTGAATGAGGAAGGGCAGGCCCCTACCCGATACTTGGTAGACTGGCACGCCAAGATATCATTCCCGCTTGTTTGTCTAATAATGGCAGCGCTCAGCGTGCCGTTTGCTTTCAGAGTCAATCCGCGAGGCGGCGGCGTGGCAATAGGATTGTCTTTGTCTCTTATAGTGGCTTTCAGCTACTGGATAGTCTACACGATGTTCATCGCTCTCGGCCATGGAGCGTATATTCCTCCAATTATAGCGGCCTGGGCTGCCAATCTCATCTTTGGGCTGACTGCGACGATACTGTTGCTTCAGGCCGGCACGTGAAACCATCACACCAGAAATTCCGTTCCGTTCAGACAGATCCTTAAGGGGGCTGTCACATTAAAGCGTTTCCAGGACTCTCGGAAACGCCAATGCCACCGTCACGAGAATTATACCTATAACCGAAGCCACTACCAGCACGTCCGGCAGAAACGAGAATGATGCCACCCCCCAACTGAGGTGCCGCCTCACTGCAAGAAAACGCCATCCGGACACGACTGTGCTTACACCGGCCATGCCGAAGCAGAAAAGGCTCAAATATATCATCCCGTTTCGTGTCGGAGTGCTGATCGGGATCCCACCGAATTGAGCTAGCTGATGCATGAACATCTCGAACCTCTGCATGACAAAGCCGATTGCCAGCAGCGAAACGCTCGTACGGCACCAGGCAAGAAATGTTCTCTCATTGGCCATGTGGCTCCGCTGCCAGGCGAAAAAAATTCGATCATCCGCCCATATATTCGGGGGCTTGCAAACTACATTGCGGAGTTCGTGTTCAGAGATCTTCTCGATGAGTGCCATGATGACTCCTTAAAAGATGAAGTTGATGTTGAAATGTCAGAGTGCAAAAATTGATCGTGCCTGCGGAGGAAAGCATCCGCGTGTTCGCCGATGTCTTGATCGTTCCGCAACTGAATGTCCAGTTGTCGCGTAAACCCTACTAATTCTCCGATAGCCTCAAGGCAGCGCTGCATTTCCGCTTTGGGAATGTGGAGAATTCTGCCGACGACAAGATCGCCCTGGATCCTCACTTTGAAATGATAGTGTGCCAGGATATCGGCTAGTAGTTGAGCTCTTCGGGAACGTCGCGTGAGGTCTGCTACTCCTCCGGCGAATCTGAAGTAAATGTGGCTTTCATTGTCTTCTTCGCCCATTCGCGCGTCGATGAGGTTGAGATGATAGCCCAGCCGCAGGTGCAGATTCATGTAGACGTCACTAACAACGGCCAAGTTCAGTCCAAAGAGAGCGGGGCCTCTATTAGGGTCCCAGGTCTTTGAGAAGCTCGAGATCATGCTTTTGAAGTCCACGGACACAGGTTCAGTGTTCCATGCCTCCGGTCGAGACAAGCCTGTAAGTAGAGCTTTTAGAGGCAACGACCGAATTTGGTCTGCCCGAACGGTGCTTCCTTTTGCGGGCAGATCAAGCCCGTAACCAAGATCCATAATCTTTAGCGGAAGCGGGATCTTAGACACAAGTGTCCATACTCTGACGCCTTTAAAGCGATTTACGGAAGTCGGAAGGTCCATCAACTCTTGAACAGCTTTTTCATGTATAAATCTGACGATGTCGTGGGCAGACCGGCACCCTTTAGGTGTGAAGTTGACGGATTGCGAATCGGTCAGATGAAGGGGGGCGACGCGATTGAAGACTTTGCGCGCCAGACGACATTGGGGGGTATCCCGGAAAACCGGGGGTTGCATCAGCTCGTATTGGATCAGTTCCTGTACACGTCCCTCATAGATGGTCTTATGATGCGCATCAAGTGTAATTTCCATGCCCTGGGCGATGACGTCCGTTGCCCCTTCCACTCCGACCAATGTAGGGACACGAAATTCTCGTGCGATGGTAGCCAGATGGCCTGCTACGGAGCCTCGATCAGAAATGATGGCTGCGGCCTTGGGTACGATGCGAGCCAGCCAGGGTGCTGTGTAGCGTGTCACCAGCACACCGCCGTCAGGGAAGGCCGCCATGTCTTCATTAGATTGTACAATCTTTACCAATCCGGAGCCGACACCTGCATGAACGGTAACTCCCCGGTCGCGCAGAATAACTTTGTGATCGGAGCCGGACGCGCACCATTCCTCGGGAGGAGGGACCGCTCTTTGGACTAAGCGCAATGGCCTGCTCTGAAGAAGATGACACCGGCCTCGGGCATCTACAGCCCACTCCATGTCCAAAGGGCGCTTGAAGTAACGTTCCAGGACCACTCCCCAATTTGCCAAGGTTTGCACGACGGCTGGAGAAATGGCAGGTTTCGTGCATTGCGCTTGGCCGAGAATGGATTCCGTTTCACCTCCCTCCGCTGCCAACCAGGAAACAAACTTCTTTTCCGCTATGTTTGACTCCCTGATTTGGTACGGGGGCTCCTTACCTACTATGTATTGGTCGAGGGCGTCCCTGCCTTCCGCCGATGTTCGTCCCAACCCAAATGAAGCATAGATGGCCATGCACCCCGGGGGGGTAGAATCCGGAGATACTGTCTGGAGAATTCCGCTTGCCTGGCTGTCAACCATTTCCTGGCAAAGGACCGACATGGTCGACTCGTCCTCCAAGATGCCCATTTGGTGGCGATAGGTGACGGCTTCGGGTGAGTAGAGACTGGCCAGGACAATCTTGTATGCCTCCAAGAGCCGTCCCGGCGGGACGTTCAAGACGGTTTGGTGAAGGCCGGCAAAAGAAAGTTCTCCATCTTCCTCGGTACGCGCTACTGCGAACGGACCAATTTGTCTTGCCTTTGTGTGCCCGATGACTAATGACTTCAGCGAGATCCCGGGGAATCGTGCCGCCCAGGATTCGTTCGCGGATTTCATTGCAGACCTCGTCTAAAGTCCGGTCTGTTGCCATCCAATCTCTCAACAACGCGTGAATTGGGCCGGCAAGCTGGTTCTGTTCGAGGAATCGGTAGTATCCCCGGCTCGTGATTACAAATCCGTCCGGCACATCCAGGTGCAAGCGGTAGATTATTTCCGCCAGAGTGCTCGCCTTTCCGCCCGTTAATTCAGGACTGTCCGCGGCCGCGTCGCTGAGAGAAACCACGTACGGTGCATTTGACATCCTTGAAAGGCCTGAAAGCTCGGGCTCCAGGGGGAAAACTCGATCCAATGTGGAATAGAGTCCCATGTAACGATTGGATGCGATCAGATTCAAGTCTCTTACCATCCGAAGCAGGACCGTCCGAAGGTCGGAGATAGAGTCTTGAAGATATTTTCGATCGAAAATGAAGTCTCCGCAGGACTTTTCACCGAGATCGGCCATAAGTTCCATGACCCGATGATGATCGGTGAGCAGCATATTCTGGAAGCGTTCGAAAATCGTTGGAAATGGGATCGAATCCTGCTCACGGGTGAATGCCCGGTCAAACAGACGTTTCAGAATCCCTAACATTTCTGCACTCTCTAATGACAATCAAGTGGCAACGCCACTGCGGCCACCGCTTGATGCTCTTCTTTTCGCTTCCGAAGTTAACATTGCACGCCGTTTAGTTGACGGAGGGTCGAGGCGAAAAGAGCAGTCCATTTCCAGGACCCCATCTATGATTATATGAATATCATGATACATGAGTATTCTGATTTTGGCAAGGACAATGATCACGTATCAGAAAGTCCGCAAAAACCTTTGTTCTTAAGACATAAGATAGGGAGAACAAGCAGTGCGCGAAATGGGTATTGAAGAAGTCTTTGACGAAAATGTCACAATTTTGTTCGCTTAGGGGAAGCGTTCGAGAGCGTGGTCCATACTCACAACTTTACCGACAAGGTTGTCGGTTCACGATTTCCGGACGGTATCTACCAGCAAGGAACAGTTCTTCAAAGAAGGTGTGGTCCGCCGGAGAAGATTACCGGCGCCTAAACTGGGCAAAGAGACCCGGATCGGGAGTATCCTCGAACACCTCAATGGAAGTGAATTGATTCGGGTTATCCAATCGCACGTACATGACTTCTTCTTCAGATTCGCCGTTTCGTTTGTGGCGGAGTTCACTCCCTGACAGCTTCCACGTCCCGTCTTGGACCTTTTCATCGTTGCCGATTCTTGAGATACGGCGAAACGTTCCGTCATCTCGGTATTCCAAGATGAGCGTAAAGGCGTTGACACCTTTGCTCACAAACGGACGCCCCTTATATGCCTTCCTATAAGGCTTTCCAGGTTCTTTAGTCTGATAAATTTCCCAGACGCCGACAAGCTTCTTGGACTCGGCGTTCATGGCGGGCTTCTTGATTTGGTTTCCTTCCTGAGCATAAATGGGGGGCATTGCCAGGCTCAAGATTAGGCCCGAATAAAGTATAAGAGCTGCTCGCCTGACGGTCACGGTTCACTCCTTTTCCGAATAACGCTTAATGTTCCGGTAAGCCGCCCACCTGAGGGGTGATAGCAGGGTGGACAAGGAGGAGAAGATACCATGCGGTCGGGGAAGTTAGCACAAGGTTGTGGATCGCGCAATATCAACCTTGTTGGCTTGACTTTGGAATGATAGGGTTGAGTATGAACCAACGGATGGATGACATGCAAAACCTAATTCGTAGACTTTCTTTTTTGAGCAATGGTCGGGGTCTCTTAGCGATAGTTTTTGTCATTGCCGGCGCGTTTGTAGTGTGGAAAGGCCTTTTGGAGCTTAGGGACTTGTGGCGACTGATGTCCCCTCTGTTCCCTTTGTCGATTCCTAAAGACGTCTCTCAGAAGGTAGCCAATTCGCTGCCGACGATTTTCAAATACTTTGTGGTGATTGTAAGTTCGGTTTGCGCGGTTCTAATAGGGGGCCTGTGGGCCGTATCGGGAGTGGGAAGTTTGTTTCAAGCGCGGAGGAGGCTCCATCAACCGGCGAATTTTGATAAGCCGGAGCTAGTGGCGGAATCTATCAGGTCGGGTCGGACGCTGCACTGGCCGGCAACCCCTTGGTTGGTGAAGATGTTGGCCGCTGTTTGGGGGCCCGTTCGCTTTGTCAATCCTATAGCCTATCAATTTCTGAAACAAGTTCTCCAGTCATTTCTTAATATTGTATTACTTACGATTATCGTGGCCATCATATTTTCGTTTCTGAGGGCGATGCCGGCGTTGTTGCAAAAATACGCTCACGTGAGCATTAACATGGCCGTTCCATCAGCCGGCCCGCTGTTCTTTCTTTTAGGTCTAATCGCATTCGTCAATTGCCTGATTCTGGTTAATCTTATCCCTTACAAACAGCCGGAGATCATGCGGAGTTGTGAGGTAGCACCGGTGAGCGGCCGCGGTAATCCTCATGTTTTCTTTGCGCTGCTGGAAGAGGGCTGCAAACTGCTGACGTCCAAAGGGCAGGTCGACCGTAGTGGAGGCGTACGTCTGGAAGGGACGGCTCAGCATGGCACAAAGGGAACGCTGATCGAGAATTTCCCTGAAAGAGTAGGCAACTCTCTTAGCCCAGCGGGGTATATTTGCCTTCCCCTAGTTTTGTTGTTGCTGACTATGGGATTTACCAGACTGATACATTTTCATCCACCCGGCGGTTCCAGCGGTCCTGTGACGTATTCCGATTTCCTGTCGGCACATTTCCCTAATGATTTGTTGGAGATAGTTTTTAGTCTCGGTTTGATTCTTTCGGGCCTGTACTTTGCCGAGTGGGCGCGCAAGTTGTTCGATGTGCACAGATATCGCTCCGCTCTGATCTTTTGTCACACAGAAGAGCAATCCGATCGTGAGCCGCGAACCGGTAGTAAGAATCCGCAATCAGACCACGGCCCTGCCTTCGAAGGAATACGGTGGAGAGCAGCACAAGCGGTGGATGAGCAATTTGCAGCCTGGGCGAAGAATCCGCGCACGGCTAAAAAGTTCCACGTAGAAGTCTGTTGGACGGAAGCGATCTCCGAGTCGATTGGCGCTCATGGCCCTCGCCATCTGATCGAGGCTCGAAAAAGGGCATCCCTGGATAGTGCGTTGAGCCGCATCATTGAGCTACCATTTTTCATAGATTTTCAAATTGAGACAATTGCCTGCGCCCCCACGCCGACCAGCGGGGCATGCGGTGAGGATGGCCGCGACTATGCTGATACCTCCGCTGGCGACGAGCAGTAGCTCGAAACTACGAGGTGCTTACGGCGATGAGAAGGGAACGTGGCGGCCGAGGTTGCCTTACCAAGGAAGTTCCTATGAAAACGTCCTGTTACCGACGGCAATCCCGCGGTCCGCGAGGGACGGTCCTACTGACGTTTTCATGTTTCGTTGTAGCTTTCTAGCTATGGAAGTTGGTCTGGCTGAGCGTTCAAGCCAGCCGACGGGGCTGGAGGAAGCTTCTTGAAGCCTCCCCCAGCGAGGGGCTCTAGATCCGGACGTCCGTCGCGTAGAGCGTACCGGTTGAAACTAGAGTTCAAGCCATGAGTGCGAGTAAAGAGATTGGCCGAGCAAAAGCCTGGCCGTCTTGACGTAGTCTATCTCCCGTTTGCTCATGCCGGAAGTGCCAACTTCCTCGCCGTCGAACACTCTCCCGACGAGGTTTTCGAGTTCCATTGATTTGTCATGAGCTATATTCACGATTTCCTCATCAAAGCCATCCAGTATGGCGGAAGTTATGCCGCACTTCTTGAGTATGCAAAGATAGACTTGGTTTAGTACGTCCCGAAGTTCGTCAGGGGAGCCGTTCGACACGTTGGACAAACCGCAAGTGGACTGACATCCTGGTGCGAGATCCGGCAGCCACTGCATGAACGTGGTGCATCCCTGAAGTTCTTGCTGCTGAGAAGATACCGGGACCACGATCGGATCGAACCAGATTCTCTCCAAAGGGATCCCTTCCTCTGTTGCCTTTGTCATCATGCTGTCCAACAGAACGGCGCGCTCATTCTCATCCCGGGGTATACCTTCAGGGCCCCACATCAAGCCGACCATCTCGCATCCGTACTTGCCGACGAGCGGAATTTGCAAAGCCATACGTTCAGGGGTCGCCATAATAGAGTTGACCACCGCGGAGCCTTTCTTTGGAACGTAGACCTGAAGCCCCGCTTCAACGGCTTCATTATTGGTGGTGTCCAGGAACAAGGGAAGATCTGTGACTTCCTGAACAGTTTTGACGAGCCATTGCATCATTTCAGGGCCGCCTTTTCGGGCCGGTCCGAGGTTAAGGTCCAGAAGATCCGCGCCTCTTTCAGTCAACTTTACAGCCCATTCCTGTATGGGCTTTGGATCCTTCTCGCGCATGGCGTTGCCGGTGTACTTAGACATAATGTTAATGTTCTCAGCCACCACCTTTATCATGGATCAGCACCTCCTCCTTTGACTCAGGTTCTCGTATGGAAACGCAGGAAAAATAAAAAGAAGACTAGCACACACCGGCCCAAGATCAAAGGGGAATGTCGCTTTTTTCGTAATCATTCACTTATGCGGGGGATCTTCTGCATCTTGTCATTGCGAGGAGTGCATGGTGGGACAGTCCCGCGCCTCGCGGGACAACCTGTTTACTAGGGATTACGGGCAATCCCGCGTTCCGTGCGAGACGTCCCACCGGCAATCTAAGCGGCGTTTAAAGGAAAAGATTGCTTTCCCACGAGGCGCGGGACTCGCAATGACAAATTTTTCCCACGCGTAAGTGAATGCTTGCCTTTTTTCGAAACCATTCAGTTACGGGGGGCCATGGTGCTTCCGGTGGGCGGGCTTTGGCGGCCGCCTGTCATGAAAACTGCAAACGAGGTAGGCCGGCAAGCCTCCCTCAGATCTCTCCGAAATGCCCTTGAGTAGACTCCCCCCCAACAGGTGGATGCGTCTTGGTTGGCGGTGTGAGGCGTCGGGGAAAAAGGTACACCTTTTTCCCCGGCTTGATTCTTAGGCCCCAGAGGGCCTTTGACTAAACGAAATTCTGGCGAAGGTATGCCGGAATGTGGGCGCCTTCCCTCGGGCCAATGGCAATCTCCCAACCGGGAAGCTCTTCTTCCAGATCGCCGCTGATAATGGCTGCGGCCCCGGGAATGACCAGCTTTCTCATTTTGGTTTTTTCTTCGATTCCGGACTTCTTGACAAAAGGACCAATGAGATCGCCGACGAATTTACCAGCAGCCCACGCTGTCAGCACAGACAGGCCGTCGGTATTGAGCACCAAAAGCCACGACGGCACGCGGCTCGACTCGATCTCGCCTGAAACGATAAAATATGTGAGCGAGAAATTGCTGGTGATCAGTATCGGCGATTCATCTCCCGGATTGCCTATAGGATATACCCCTTGCTCGGTAGTCATGGGCCGTTGCGGATCTGTGAAGATGTTCAGGCGTTGGAGAAGCAGGGGAAAGAGCAATTCTCCGCGTAAGTCGCTCAATATCGCTATCCCACCGTATTTCGATATGAAAGTGCCGGCCAGAATGGCTTCGTCTACCGGGTTGTCTGCCATATCACAAGGAAATACGATGGTGGGGAATCCAAGAGGTCGATATAGCTTCTCAAGCGCGAGGCGACGGATCATTACATTGTCTCGCAAGAGTTCAGCAAGATTTCGTGTCCCGGAATCGAGAACAATATCCTTGTGCCCTTTTTCGACAAGCTTGGCGCTCATGCGGGCCACATCTCCCACCTTGCTCCCCTTTACGGTAAGCGGGCAGTCAAACTCCTTAGAAAGTGCAGACACGTCGTCCAGGTTGGCTTCTGTGGCTGCATAGAGGAGAGGTTTGGCCTTGCCGACTTTGGCCAAAGCTGCTTTGAAGGCGTCGAGGTTGTCGCTCATAAGGACGAGAGCAGCGCCGGCATCAGAAGCTTTCTTTGCAATCTTGGCAAATCGCGCTGGGTCTCCGCCATCCTTTACCGCGATAAGGTCGGGCTTCAAGGTCAGGCCAACTCTCTCGTATTTTAGTTCTTTGAAGGCCTTGAGCTTTCCATTAACAGAAGCATCGTCTTCGGATGTAGCGATAAGGCAGACCTAGGGCCGTAGGGTTGTTAAAGGTCTTTTCATGCCTGAATAGAACTGTTTCTCCGCCGGCCTTGACTGCATTGTCCCCAACACCGATCTGCACAGTTCTTATGGGGGGAGCGGACGCGGAGGCGAGTTTTTCTTTCGCTTCGTCCGAAACATAAGGACACTGGTCCAGTTCGGCTTTTCCCGCAGCCAAGTTCATCGCAAAGGCGAGGCATGTGGGCACCCCACATTCCGCGCAGTTCTTCTTGGGCATCATCTTGAAAATCTGTATTCCGGAAAGCGCCATTGAATAGACCTCCCTCTCGAGGCGTCAACCCCAAGGAAAAGATGTTTCTCTTGAAAAATATTATGTTAAAGGGGGCTCCGTAATAAGACGAGCCCCCAATTCACCTTGGTGACCGGCAAGATACCGGTGTAATTTTCATTATCCGACTATAGGATCCATTGTTATCGCGGGGTGTTCTTTCTCCTGCAGGAAGGGCAGAATCTCATCTTCGGTGACCCCTATGGTCTCATCTGCGATCCTGTCGGTGAGGTTTTCGACACCGCGTTCTTGACCGCGAGCATCGATCTTATCACGCAGCATCTCCTTGAGCGCCTTAGGCAACCACACGAGCCGCAAGATCCCGCCTTCGGCAGAGATGAACTTTGCGGAACCGATGTAAAACTTGCTATGACCCACGAAGCCGGGCGTTATGTTACCGCCACCGGCGCTGCCCGCCAGAGTGGTGAACTTCATGCCGCAGGGTGTCGGGCCCTTGTCGTCGCGGTCCACACTCATGACGCCATTGGCAACAGGCAATACGGCTGCGATACATTCGAAGCAACCGCATGAGGTCATGGGATCTTCCATGATCGAATAGGCATTGTACTTTTGCACTTTGCCGCGGGAAGCCTGCTGTACGAATGCATTGACGCCCTCCCACTGGCCGAGGCGCTCGTCAATGACGTTACCCTTTTCGATGGGCTGATTAGGGCCGGTTGGATTTATTTCATTGGAAGCCTTGCAGTCCAGCCAATTGTACGCGCCGCAAAGTCCCGTACGCTCGGGTGTGACGACACAAACGTGAGACGGGGCGAAGCTCTGGCAAAGCGTGCAAGAATAGAAGATGGCCTCATCCTCATCAGTCATGCCCTCTACACGAGCATCTCTGACCTTATATGTATCCCTGGCTGTCGCGAGGAGTTTTTCAACATCCTTCTGCTCGGTGAAAATCGTTACCTGGACTTTGTCAAGGACGGCTCCGAAATCCTGGTGGTACTTGGCATGAAGTATAGAGCCTATATGCTTTAGACTGAAGCCTTTATCGACCGAGCCCTTGCCGACACGTACCCAGGCTATATCCCTCTGCCCTATGTGCATAAGACCCTGGGCATAGTTGATAAGGTGGTGGATCTGGCGCTCAAGAATGGGCTCGAAGTCGGACTGCATCTTACGGCCCGCGACCTCGACGAGAATACCGAGAGGCAACCGCGTTCCGGGCTCGATGTCTTTGAGATCAGGTCCGATAAGCACCACCTTGGCATCCTCGACATCGTTCATGTCCTTCATAAGGGTAAGTTCGACGGCTTGGGTCTTGCCGCCGCCTGCCTCCATGTAGATATCCTCTCCGCGGATTCTTTCCCCCTCGAAGGCCGGACCGTAAGCAACAGGGACAGGAACCTCCGTGACCGTAACCTTTAAGCCGCGAACTTCTATAGCTCTGGCAACGATATCCTTGTGAGGCACATTGGAAACAACATGCTCGTACGTGCAGACGCCGGTGGGGAGAATTTCGGGAATGGGGGTGTCTGCTATGGTGGGGAAGCCATAGTTAATGGCGCCGGCTGCCGCCGCATACCATTCGTCGGAAACGTCACCAAGAGCGAGGACGAACGCGAAAACGCGGTCCTTATTGTAAATCAACACCTTGCGGAAATCCCCGGGCTCGATACCACCAAAACTGAGAGCCGCTCGAGTAGCAAAGCCGACCGCGAAGATTGCCGACGAAATGTCGGGGCCGAAGGGAACCAGACGAGTCGGCCAACCGACCTGGACGCCCGCTTCGCGGAGTTGCTGCGAAAAGCTCGTTCCTTTGTAGTCAGCCGCCATGAAGACGTAGAGATTCTTCTTCTGGAGTTCAAGGGCCATTTCGGCGGCGATCTCTTTGGTCGGGGCTGATCCTACAACAGCCGCAAATCCGGGGGCCGTACCGTCAACGAACTCGACACCTCGTTTTCTGAGAATCACGTCATCCGCCGCGCCCAGCCAGAGCTTGTCGTCGGTTGGGTCTTCTGCGGGCAGGTAGAAATCGGGCTGTTCGAGATAGCGAATCGCCTCGATAATTTCGTAGTTGAACAGACTGGCCATTCCCGCGTCTAAAACAGGTCCCAAATAAGGAAGAGGGTGCTTTTCTCTAACTGGAGGCGGGATAAGTTGCTCAGAGCGATCCAACACGAGTCCGGCATCGCCGAGAGTCTTCACCGGAAACCCAAGGATGCCATAAATAACCGGGAGATAGTAACCAGTGTTAGGGAAGGCCAACTCCTGCTTCTTTCCATACTTTTTGACAGCTTTTTCGTATTTCGTCCTGGCCTTCTCATAGACCTTGTGAGCGCCGGATATGACATTTGCTGCGACTATCTTTGACACTGTTTGTTTCCTCCTGTGGAGACGTTAAAGCGGATCGGAGGGGAAGAGGCGGCCTCTCCCCCGGGTTGTGCCGAAACTCACAAATTATCCGGCTATTTCTCTGCGCATGGCCATATCCATGAGCACGCGCTCTCTGGCCTTGTCTATACCGAGTGCTTTTCTTTTGGAATCAATATGGGCTAGGCAGCGTTTGGCCATCTCATACGGGTCTTTCTCAACGAAATCCCATCTTCCGCCGTAAACCTTCTCGATATCTTTGAACAGGTAATTGGTACAGATGTCCTCGTTGATCGTCGGGAAGCCAGCGCCAAAGAGGACATAACAGCCGGAAGCGACGAAGTACTGGCCGATTGACACCGCCTTCTCACTCATCCACTCGGGTGCCACGCCTACCGCAGGCAGATCGGAGATGTCATCACCGAGTCCGCCGTCCCTGACGACCGCGGTAGCGGCCATGAGGATCCTGGAGTTATCAACACAGGAACCCATGTGCAGGACGGGCGGTATGCCCACGGTTTCGCAGACTTCGGCAAGACCGGCTCCTCCATATTTGGCCGCTGCTTCCGGTGTCAGCAGACCTGCCTTCCCGAGGGCTATGGCTGCGCAACCGGTGGTGAGGACAAGAACATCGTTCTTGATAAGTTCTTTGGCGAGTTCGACATGCAGGAAGTCGTGCTGAACTCGTGGATTCCCGCAACCGACTATGCCGGCCAGACCACGTACGCGACCGTTAATGATGTTGTCATTCAACGGCCGATAGCTGGCGCGGAACAGACCGCCTAGCATATAGGTTATGGTTTCGTGGCTAAAGCCGACTACCATGTCCTGTTGTTCTGTTGGGATTGAAACTTTGCTCTTGTCCCTGTTGGGGAAGTTGTCAATGGCGTCCTTGACGATCGCTTTTGCAGTCTCGAGACCGTAACGTTCGTCATACGCGTAATGCTTGTACGCACCCTGCATCTGCGCGATGGGACTCGTGGTCACTACCTGGGTGTGGAAGCATTTAGCCAATTCCGCAAGGCCCTGCATCACACACTGAACGTCCACCACGATGGCCTCGAGGGCTCCGGTAATGACAGCCATTTCCTGCTGCAGGTAATTGCCCGCAATGGGAATGCCGTGGCGCATCAGGATCTCGTTTGAGGTGCAACAGATGCCACCAAGGCTAATTCCACCGGTTGCTCCCTTGCTCTTGGCGTATGCGATCGTTTCCGGGTCCTGAACAGCCTGGACAATAATCTCGGAGAGAGAGGGCTCATGGCCGTGAACAATGATGTTCACGGTGTCTTCCTTCATACATCCCAGATTCACCTTGCCAAGTACCGGTACTGGGGTCCCATAAAGGATGTCGGACAGGTCGGTGGCTATCATGGAGCCGCCCCAGCCGTCGGCGAGGGCGCACTTTGTGGAAAGGCGTATGATGTGCTCCATGTCCTGATTGACGCCCATGTGGGTCATGTGCATAACTTCGACAACGGGGCGGTCAATCCCGGCAGGCACAACCCCTTCTTTACGCCAGATTTCCTGACGCTTCAGGGGCGCTCGCTGGACGTTGACGATCTCACCGTCCTGTTGGCCGTATTGCTGCAAAGCCTTTTCGCCGACTTCGATAGCTATGTCCTTGATCTCTCGGCCTTCCGTCTGGATGCCGTAATCCATGGCCACTGCGAGAAGCTTGGGAATGTCTTTGATCTGATAGTCGGGGAGTTCACCCTTGGCTGCGTGGAGAAAGGTATGGGCCACATGTCGGCCGTGATCGCTGTGCGCGGCTGCACCGGCGGCAACCATCCTGGCGAAGTTACGGGCGGCAATTGTTTCCGGGGTTGCTCCACACAGACCGCATCTCTTCTTTCTCTCTTCCGGTGTTTCCGTCTTTCCCTTAGGTGGTAAGACGCGGCATGGTCCCATGTTACAGATTTTGCAGCAGGTCCCACCTTTGCCTATCGGGCAGGCGGTCATAGTTCGGGAACGATGAAATGCGGTGGAATAGCCTTCTCTGTCAGCTATTTTCAGACCTTCGAGCGTTACTGGATCGATAGTATGCTGGGTCCAGTCGGCAGGCCCAATCTCTTTCTTCTTGGCGGGCGGCGCAACAACTGCCGGCCCTGCCGCTTTAGCTGCGGCGGGTGCCTCGCCTGCGAAGGCCGATCTCAGGGCCTTGAACACAGTAACCATCTCTTTGAGGTCTTTAACGAGTTCGTTGGGCATGAGGGCTTCCTCTTGTACATCTGTGGATTTGGCAGCCGCGGCTGGCATTTCCTTGTCAGGGGCAGCTTTCTCGACCTTGGCAGCCGGTTCGGGCTTCGGCACGGGCGCGATCTTCTGCTCCGCGGGTTTGGCCGGGACAGGCTTAGCCGCCGGCTTCGCGGCAGCGGGGGCTGCCTTACTTGGGGCAGGCTGAGCCTCGGCGGCAAAAGACATGTCCACCCCCATAGCGTCTAGAGTGGTCTCGATCATCACGTCGGATAAGTACTTGCGAATATGATCCAGGGTCTTGGGGTGCCTCAAAATCAGAATGTCGGAACCTGCCTGAAGGGCACTCAGACCGGTTATTGCCTCGAGATTGACTGCTCGTACGCCGGCGTCGCCCAACCTCGGCTCTTCTTCGGTGGGGAGCTTTGCTTCTTTGGTCTTCCAGACTTCTTCGGCAATATTATTGATAATGGGATACTGAAGCTTATCGTCGTTCTGGGTCAGGGCAGCCTGACGGATTCTTTCCATGATAGAATAACAGTATTCCATCCCGTAACCCACGGAGCCTGTGGTTGGATCAATAAGGATCTTGTCATTGGGTACGCCGAGGTTTTCGAGAAGAATATTGAGTTGCTTGGCGAGGTTTATATCAATGGGGGAGTTCGCCGCAACCACATGCTTATATGCTATGGCAGCCGCTCCCACCTGCTTGTAGTTCCCCTCTGTGACCGGACCTATTACGACGTTCAACCCCGCGCATGACTCTGCCACAGCTTTGAGGACCTCAGTATTCTTGTCGTCATTGGAGGTTCCCCAGACAATTAACGGAACACTGATCGCCTCGGCCACCTCTTTGGCGACTTTGGCCGCGTGTTCGGCAGGGAGGTTCTTGCCGTTAGGATCGGTACCTGCGAGCCAAAGGCACACTATGTCGGCCTTGTATGTATCAACGCATTTCTTTGCCCAGGCAACGGGGTTGCCCAGCACGTCCTTAAAAGGTTCCAGGGCTTCTGCGGCCCATTCTTCGGGTTCGACGTCCAAAACTTGAAGAGCGAGCTTCGGAGTATTAGGAGTCTTTCCCTCGAAAGAGTAGAAGCTGTAGCCCGTCTCTCCGCCTACAATCACTTCACATCCTGGTTTTCCTATCTTGATTTCGCGGATTTTTCCGGAGTACTTTATTTTTGGCAGTTCAGCCATACGCCACCTTCCTTAGCCGGGTTATTAGACAGTGAGGTCATTCATATTCTTTGGAAAGAACATCTCAGGCGGGATTCTTTCTCTTTTCGCTGCCAAACCACTCTTTGGAATAGAAGTATCTTTCCGCGGTGGTAAGGTATCTCATGGCGGGGCGGGTTGCCTCGCCAATGTTGACGGAGTTGATATTAGTTCGCCACTGGTAACGGTCCTGGTCCGTACCTTCAGCGTAAGTGGGCATCAAGATTTTGACCTTTTGCCCATCAAACCGCTCTTTCTCTTCGTACTTGTCGGCAGGCATAAACGCACTCCTCTCTCGTATCGAGGTCCTTAATTGACTATGGCAAAAAGCTGCCAGGGGTCTTGCTTTTTCCGGAAACCGGAGACTGCGATGGGTAAGCCTTATTATTATGCCGAACTATCCTTGTGACCGCAATATTTTTTTGGGAATTTGCCGTAGATAGTACGTTTTCGGAAAAGGCGCGCGGGCAAAGCTGGTTCGTCCAGGTGCCGCCACAACGGCGTAATTCCGTCATAGTAATTCAGGCTAAACTGCATGCAGTCGTTGAGATCCGGGGTACCCGCGCAATGAGTAAGCCGCAACCATAACAAGACCGCGGCAATGAACGGCGCACCGGATACAAAAATTATTATAGCAGGTGGGGATCATTTGTGGAAGTGCCCGAGCACTATTGTCGGACGCATCACTTACGCCGGGAATCTTCCGTCCCTTGTCGTGGCGAGGAGCGACGTCCCGCGGCCCGCGGGATTCGCAATGACAATCTCTTCCCTGGCACAACTGAGTGCCCGGCCACTGTAGCGAGATCCGGCGTGGGATGAGCAGGCTAAAGCCTTACTGACGGCTTAGGTCTCTTTGCTAGATAATCCAGCCGGTTGAGGGCGTTCACCATGGCTTTTGCAGAAGCGACGAGTATGTCCTCGTGCGCGCCCTTTCCCACTGCTATGCTGCCGGCTTCTTCGAGGCGAATGGTCGCTTCGCCGAGGGCGTCAGTTCCGTCGGTGATGGCACTGATCGAGAACCGCAAGAGCTTAGGATTACGGCCCGTCAGCCTCATGATTGTGTTGTAAGCGGCATCGACGGGGCCGTTGCCCAGTTCGGCTCCATGATGCTCAAGCCCTTCTATTTCCATGCTTACTGTCGCAGTAGGAACGACATGCGTGCCGGACATGATGGTGACGGAGAGCAACTTGTAGGTCTCTGCAATCCGGAGGACTTCTTCCGCTATGATTGCTTCAATGTCCTCATCGAAGATGGTCTTCTTGCGGTCGGCAAGATTCTTGAATCGCTCGAAGGTGCGATTGATCTCCTCTTCGGTCAGTTGGTAACCCAATGATTTGATTCGCTCCCTTAGAGCATGGCGACCTGAATGCTTTCCAAGCACTAATGAGGATTTCGCGATCCCGACTGATTCGGGGTCCATGATTTCGTATGTGGACTTTTCTTTGATAACGCCGTCCTGATGTATGCCGGCTTCATGAGCAAAGGCGTTGGCGCCGACTATGGCCTTATTGGGCTGGACCGTGATCCCCGTGATAGCGGTGACAAGGCGGCTGGTGTGGAAGATTTGCTGAGTGACTATACCGGTGTGCACGCCGAATACGTCTTGCCTAGTTTTGAGGATCATGGCTATTTCTTCAAGGGAGGCGTTTCCGGCACGCTCGCCGATTCCGTTGATGGTAGCCTCCACTTGTCTGGCGCCGGCCCTGATAGCCGACAAAGAATTTGCAACCGCGAGTCCTAGGTCGTTGTGACAGTGGACTGAGATAACGACATTCTCGATGCCCTTTATCGTGTCGCGAACCGTCCGAATTAAGCCGGCGATCTCCTCCGGGTAAGAATAACCAACCGTATCGGGGATATTGATGGTCCCCGCTCTCTCGTTGACAGCGGTTTGTATTACGCGGCAAAGGAAAGCGGGATCGCTGCGGGTGGCGTCCTCGCAGGAGAACTCCACCCAATCCGACAGAGACCGAGCCAAACGCACGGCTTGGCCGGCACGGTCGACGACCTCGTCGCGCGACATTTTCAGTTTATGTTCAAGGTGTATGTCACTAGTGGCGATGAATGTGTGGATGCCCGGAAGAGGGGCGTCCTCCACCGCGCGCCAGGCGGTTTCTATATCTTCTGCTGCCGCGCGGGCCAGGCCCACGACGCGGACGGTCTTGACTTCGCGGGCGATCTTGCTCACAGCCTCTCGATCACCTTCAGAACTCGCGGGAAAGCCCGCTTCAATGATGTCTACTCCAAGATTCTCCAATTGCCTTGCCAACTGAAGTTTTTCCTGCTGGTTCATAGTAGCGCCGGGTGACTGCTCGCCGTCCCGGAGAGTGGTGTCGAATATCAGAACTCTTTCCGACATTTCCTCCTCCTATCAATTTGAAGGCGCGTTGAGAGGTGCATTTGCCGCGCCTCGCAAGAGACGCTTCTTTCGGTGGACAAGAAATGTTTATCATTCTCAAGGCTCAATTTGCAATGTGTTGTTGAGGGCCGAGCGGCAGGGCGGATCGTATGCGAGTTTCGAGGGAAAGAACTATGCTGCCGGACGCGACACTACCGCGCGAAAAACCCACGGAGAACGGTATCGGCCTGCGTGCCGGGCGCGATGCGATTGCGCAACACCTGGGAAGGGGAAAAGTCTAACAATGGTCAGGTAGTAGAGTTTTTCGGGACCGATGGTACCCCGGCGGTGGAGGTCGGTAATTCGGAAGGCTGCTCAAGTACGTTCTGTCTGGTGCGGAAATGCAGTGCAAACGTCAGAATCGGGCCGGAAACAAGATAGCCGGCGCAAAGGAAGAATGGAACAACGAGGGGAGCAGCCGCTATGAGGGCCAAGAGCAAAACGAAGGCAACGGTCGAACTAAAGGGCTTCTGCTTAACGAGAGTAAGGTCCTTGAAGGCATGAAACTTTATGGAGCTGACCATGAGAAAAGAGATCGCGTAAGTGAGAATAAGCAAGGCAGTGCTGAAATCCGAAGGATCGAGCCGAAGTTTGTCAAAAAAAAGCACAGTAGTGGCAACCATGGCCGCGGCCGCCGGTATCGGCAATCCGTTGAATCTTTTAGGATCGATGTTGCCGGACTGAACATTGAACCTTGCCAATCTGAGTGCGCCGCAGGCCACAAAAACAAAAGCGCTTACCCAGCCGATGCGGTTGTAGGAGGCAAGGGCCCAAGTGTACATTAGGAGGGCCGGGGCCACCCCGAAGGAAATAACGTCCGCTAAGGAGTCAAGCTCCAACCCAAAACGGGTAGTGGTTTTGGTGAGGCGTGCCACCTTCCCGTCAATGCCGTCGAAAAAACCTGCAGCTAAAATGAGCGCGCCTGCCCACAAAAAGTCGTGGTTTATTGACTCGATCATGCTGTAAAAGCTAAAGAAAATGCTGGTTAGGGTGAGAAGTGAGGGAAGAATAAAAATCCCGCGCTTCATTTTGTTGATGGGGATTCTCTTTCGCTTGGGTTTGGTAGGGAAGTCATTGCCGTCTAGCTGCCGTCTCCGATTCCTAAAAAAGGGTCGTCTTTTTCGAGGTCGTGTCGTCATAAATAGGCACCTATGTCAGGTCGGTAACAATCTCCGCGTTGGGCGATGAACTTCCGAGTTTTTTTGATTCGGGGCACAGCTTCGTCCGTGCTATCGGAACGCTATGGTCGGAAGCAGGACAATTTCCTCGCTCAGCACCCCGGCTATCCGGGTCTGCGCAGCGCGGGTGGCCGAATGTTCCACCGCAAAGCTAATGGTATCATAAATCTTCTGTTAAATTGTGACAAGAAATGTACTAAGATTTTGGCACCTGAACGCGTGGGTCGGCTGTAAGCGGCTCTTTGGCTATTACAGTGACCCCGGCTCTGACAGGCATCCCGACGCTGACTAGAAAAGAGATGGTTTCAGGCAAGTAGATGTCCAGCCTGGATCCGAATCGAATAAGGCCGAATCTTTCACCTTGGCGGACCTGGTCACCTTCCCGCACCCAGCACGCAATTCTCCTGGCGATTTTGCCCGCGATTTGAACAACTTCAATTGCGACCTCGTCATTTTGTATGATCAGAGAATTATGCTCATTCAACAGTGAGGATGCCGGTTCGCGAGCATCGAGAAATCGGCCGGGAACGTGCTTGATTGCTTTGACAGTGCCGGAAATTGGGCAGCGATTCACATGGGTATTAAATATAGACATGAAGATACTTATGCGCTTGAGGGACGGGTCGGGGAGATTGTCCGAATGTGCATTTTCCACTATTTCAACTACCGTGCCGTCGGCCGGAGAGACAACAAGGCCATCGCCAGTGGGGGGAGTGCGTTCCGGATTGCGGAAGAAGAAAACTATCGCGACGGCGAGGGTCAGAAAAGCAAGGGATGCCCAGGGATAGCCGAACCACCAGGCGACAAGGCCCAACAGACCGGGTGGGGCGATGAACGGATAGCCTTCTCGAGCGATGGGTTCGTAGTGGCCGGCCTTGGCGATCATTGATGAGTCGCACCTGCCTTCAAGGGGTTTGCTTTCCCCTGGGAATTGCAATGGCGCCGGTACGAATGAATTCCGTAATGCCCAGGGGGGTCAGCAGCTCGAGCACCGCCTCGATTTTTCCCTGAGCTCCGGATACCTCGAGAGTTATATTGTCGCGGGCGACGTCCACCACTTTTCCTCTAAAAATGTCGGCAATCCGTAAGACCTCGGCCCTCTTGGCCGCGGTGGCCTTCACTCGGACAAAAATCATCTCTCTGTCCACGTAGTCACCTGATGTGAGGTCTTGGACCTTGACTACGTTGATGAGCTTTCTCAGTTGTTTGATAATCTGTTCGATAATCTGATCGCTTCCATGTGTGACGATGGTCATCCTGGAGTACTCGGTATCCAGGGTGGGGGCGACCGCCAAAGAATGTATGTTGAAGGAGCGGCCGGAGAACATGCCGGCGACGCGGGCGAGCACGCCGGGCTTGTTTTCTACGAGTACAGAGATGACGCGGCGGGTTTCCATTTATGTCAGAATCATTTCCGTCAGTGAGACACCTGAAGGGACCATTGGATAAACGCCCTCTTCACGCTCGACGACAAAGTCCATTATCACTGGACCGGGCGTCTCCAAAGCTCGCCTTATCGTGGGTTCCACCTCGTCCGTGGTCCGAGCGCGGAGGCCGAGGGCGTCATAGGCCTCGGCAAGCTTGATGAAATCGGGTGCGACCTGTATGTCGGTATGTGCGCAAACGTTTTCGTAAAAGCGCTCCTGCCATTGTCGAACCATTCCCAGATAACCGTTGTTCAGAATCGCTATCTTTATTGGCAGTTTGTACCTGTGCGACAGTTGCCAGCTCTTGGATATTCATTTGAATTGAACCATCACCAGCGATGTCTATCACCAATTTGTCGGGAAAGGCAATCTGGGCTCCGATTGCGGCCGGGAATCCGTAACCCATGGTGCCAAGGCCGCCGGACGAGAGAAATGTTTCTGGGCTCATCAAATAGGTAGTACTGTGCAGCCCACATCTGGTTCTGGCCGACTTCGGTAGTAACGATAGCACGGCCCTGTGTCAGTTCGTAAAGTTTTTCCACAACATACTGCGGTTTGATAGTTTCGGAGGTTCTATCGAAGCGCTGTCGTTGTTCATTTCGCCAGACAGCAAGTTTGGCATGCCAACTTTTTAGACGTTTCCGGTCCTTCTCGGAATGGCCGCGCTTCTTTAAAGCCTCGATAAGCTTGATTAGAGCCTGCCGCGCATCGGCGACAATGGGAATGTCCACGGCCACGTTCTTCTGGATAGAGGCGGGATCTATATCCACATGAATGATCTTGGCCTCGGGCGCAAACTCTTCGATCTTCCCGGTGACCCTGTCATCGAAGCGCGCTCCGATGGCAAAAAGCAAGTCAGAGTTGTTGACCGCCATATTGGCACGGTATGTTCCGTGCATTCCGAGCATTCCGAGAGACAACGGATGCGTACCCGGAAAGCAGCCAAGCGCCATTAAAGTCATGGTTACGGGAAAGCCGGTCATTTCAGCGAGGGTTCGAAGCTCTGCATGAGCGCCGGCGGTGATGACACCGCCCCCAGCATAGATTACCGGTCTTTGGGCCGTTGCCATAAGCTCCGCGGCTCTCTTAATGGAGAAGGAGTGGGGCTCGAGTGTGGGTTTGTAGGTAGGAATGTCAACATGATCGGGATACTTGAAAACACCGGGGGCTTGCAGCACATCTTTAGGTAGGTCCACGAGTACCGGCCCGGGGCGTCCCGTAGTCGCGATTGCGAAAGCTTCTTTGATGGTGCGGGACAAGTCTTCGACGCAGTTTATCAAATAGTTGTGTTTGGTGCAGGGTTCTGGTAATGCCGACTATGTCTGCTTCCTGAAATGCATCGTTACCTATAAGGGGTGTAGGGACTTGGCCTGTGAATACGAGGTACAGGGATGGAATCCATGTAGGCGGTGGCAAGTCCGGTAACCGTGTTGGTTCCTCCGGGGCCGGAGGTAACCAGGCACACGCCGGGTCTGCCCGTGGCTCGAGCGTAGCCGTCTGCCGCGTGGACTGCGGCCTGTTCGTGGCGGACAAGTATGAACTGAAAATCGTGAGGAAAGTGGCGTACCAAGGCGTCGAAGATATCGATGACCGCACCTCCGGGGTATCCGAAGATTGTGGTCACTCCTTCCTCTTTCAAGGATCTTAAAAGGATGTGGGCTCCGTTTATTGTCACTATCATTCCAGTCAGTGGAGCAGGTACTTCTTTTGGGGCCGGACTTTGATCACTCTCTTTGGCGGAGTCTCACAAGAATGCGTTCGAGCTGATCCCTGCCTTTCAATTTCTTCTTCTGAAGGGTCTTGCGCTCCAACTCTTCGGTTGGGGAGAGGTAAACTCTTCTATTGAATGAATCCAGTTGTTCCTCGAATTCAAGGTGCTCCCGCCATAGCCTTTTGAGCTCGGGGTCTTCGTCTTGCCATGCCGCGATCAGATCCAAGTCTTTCTGTTCCATCTGAACGCCCTTTTTGTTAGATCTTTGCGAGTTTTTTGCTAGTTTTTTATACGCGGGGAGGGAAGATTTGTCAATAATGTACGGTATTGAGCGCGGTTCTGCTGATGGTACAATAAACGAGAAAATGGGAGCATAAATGAAGAAGGCCGTACAAAAGGCCGTATGTTTCACGTGAAACATACGACCCTCTCGTCGAATAATTACGGGATAATGAGGGGCTACTGAGTTGCAGGGGCCTTTTCTCCCGCGTGTGCAGGCACCTGGGCCGGAGGGGCACTGGGCTCCTTGGGAACCGACTCAGACCGCGAGGCCTTCCCCGAGGACTGAGGGACCGCAGAAGAAGGGGCCGGCTTTGTCGTCGTCGCAGCGGGCGCCGACTGTTCCGTTACGAGGGAACGCTCAGTTCCAGTAATGCCCTTCCCCGAAAAATATGTAAGAATTATCGACGTCACCATGAACACGACGGCTGCCCCTATTGTCACCTTGCTCAGAAAAGTCGAAGCCCCGGTGCTGCCAAACACGGTTTGGCTGGATCCTCCGCCGAAAACCGCTCCAATATCCGCGCCCTTACCGGACTGCAAAAGAATGAACAGAATCAGTGTTAAGCACACTATAATATGAACGATAAGCACCAACGTTGTAAACATACGGCTATCCTCTCCAGGCTCTCAAGAGCCTTCTCTAATTATCCCAAGAAAATCGTCCAGATTCAAGGAGGCTCCGCCTACGAGACCACCATCGATGTCTTCGCAGCTCATGAGCATGCGGGCATTGCTCGGTTTGATGCTGCCCCCGTAAAGTATCCGAGCGCCCTCGGAAAACCCCCTGGGCGACATGTCAGCCAACTCGTTTCGCAGGAATCCATGAACTTCCTGGGCCTGTTCCGGCGTTGCCGTCCGGCCTGTCCCTATCGCCCACACAGGCTCATAGGCGATGACAAAGTATTCCGGGTCCGGCAGTGTGACTCCTGTTAGCCCTGCCGTCAACTTTCGCTTCACAACATCGAAAGTTTCTGCCGCCCCCCCGCTCTTCCAGTGTTTCTCCCAAACAGAATATAGGAATCAGACCGCTCCTCAAAGCCGCCTTAATCCTCCGGTTCACGGTCTCGTCCGTTTCGCCGAAGTACAGCCGCCTTTCCGAATGTCCGATGATAACGTGACTACAGCCACACTCCTTTAGCATGGCTCCCGAGACTTCACCGGTGAACGCGCCCTGATCCTCCCAGTGCAAGTTCTGCCCGCACACTTGAATAAACGTCCCCTCGGCCTCCTTCACAGCAGCCGCTATCGACGTGAAAGGCGGTGCTACAACAACCTCGCAGGCCGGCTCGTTGCTTTGCAGACCCACGAGCAATTCCCGGACAAAGCGGGCAGCTTCGTTTGAGGTCTTATGCATCTTCCAATTACCGGCGATGATTAGTTTACGCGTCATCGCAAAGCAGCCCTTTCTGGTTTTCGGCCCTACGGGGGGCCTGGCGTGCGTGTCCGAAAGTCTGCAAGAGCTTAGGATGTCTCCAAGGCCGCGACTCCCGGCAACGTCTTGCCCTCCATGTACTCCATGAACGCCCCACCCCCGGTGGAAACGTAAGAAATCTTGTCTGCCACCCCGGCCTGTTTGATCGCCCGGACCGTATCCCCGCCGCCTACAACGGAAAATCCCGACGCAGAGGCCACAGCCTGTGCAGTTTTCATGGTACCGTGCTCGAAAGCCTCGATCTCGAACACACCCATAGGTCCGTTCCATACGATCGTGCCGGCTTTACGCACCTCCCCGGCAAAGCGATCCACTGTTTCGGGTCCGATATCCAAAGCCATTTCGCCCTCGGGAATACCCGACGCCGCGACAACCGCCGTGTCAACCCCGGACTCCATCTTTCCGGCGACGACGACATCGGAAGGCAGGACAAACGCGCACTCTCCTTTTCGGGCTGACTCCAAAATCTCAGAAGCAGTGCCGATCATGTCTTCCTCAACCGAAGACCCCCCGGTGACTAAAACCCTGGGCTCTTAAAAATGTATTGGCCATGCCGCCACCAATCAGCACACAGTCCATCCGCTGAAGAATATGGCGCAAAACTTCAAGCTTATCCGAAACCTTAGCACCCCCGAAAATGGCAACAACCGGTGTAGTGGGATTAGAAAAAGCCTTATCCAGACTCTCCAGCTCCTCTTTCATCAGCAAGCCGGCAGCCTTTTCTCGGACGAGTTCCGGAACTCCAACAGTAGACGCGTGGGCTCTGTGTGCGGGACCCGAACGCGTCATTCACGTACACATCCGCCAGCGAGGCAAGTTCGGCGGCAAACTTTGGGTCGTTTCTTCGTCTCCTCCTCGTGAAATCTGAGATTCTCCAGCAAAAGGACCGCTCCGTCGGTAAGAGAAGCCGCGGCATCCTGAGCTTGTTTGCCCACGCAATCGTCCACAAACTGCACCTTCAGTCCCAGAAGCGATTCGAGATGCGCCGCCACCGGACGAAGGCTCAGCTCAGGTTTTCTCTCGCCGTTGGGCCGACCGAGGTGGGAAGCCAGTATGGACTTTGCCCCCTGCTCGATGGCGTAACGGATCGTGGGTAGGGCTCGCCTTATCCGTGTGTCATCCTTGATCTTCCCCGATTGATCCAGTGGCACATTGAAATCAAAACGGAAGAAAACGCGCTTCCCGCGGATATCAACGTCCCGAACACTCTTTATCGACATTCCATACCCCTGCCTTCACATGGTATCATTTTCCCACGCGCAGAACACTTGCAAACCCCGTCCCCCAGCGCCGGCAAGAATTCCGAATCAGCTTAACCTCTCCCCGACGTAAGCAGCCAGGTCAACCAGCCGAGCGGAGTAACCGGACTCATTATCGTACCATGCTAGTACCTTGGCCATGTCGCCGCCGATGGAGAAGGTCGAGAGTGCGTCAAAAATTGACGAATATGTGCTGTTCACGAAATCGCTACTGACCAACGGCTCGTCAACATAGGCAAGGAATCCCTTCATTCTGCCTTCCGAGGCCTTCTTCATGGCTGTGTTAATTTGTTCGACGGTGGCGCCCCTGCTTAAGGTGACCGTCAAGTCCACCAGAGAAACATTCGGGGTGGGAATTCTGATTGCCTGCCCGTCCAGTTTGCCTGCCAGTTCGGGGATGACCAACCCTACAGCCGAGGCAGCTCCGGTTGTGGTTGGAATTATATTCATGGCCGCGGCTCTAGCCCGTCGATAATCCTTGTGCACGGTATCCAGAAGGCTTTGGTCCATTGTGTAGGAATGTATGGTCGTCATAAGCCCCTTTTCAATCCCAAATTCGTCGAACAAAACCTTGGCCACCGGTGCAAGGCAGTTGGTCGTGCAAGAGGCGTTGGAAATCACGTTATGTGTCAAGGGATCGTATGTTTCTGCATTTACCCCAAGAACAAATGTCCCGTCTATATTTTTGCCGGGTGCGGAAACGATAACTTTCTTGGCTCCGGCCTGAATATGTTTCGCGGCTTTTTCGCGGTCGCGGAAGATACCGGTACACTCCAGCACCACGTCTACTTTCAAATCGGCCCATGGAAGCTTGAGAAGGTCGTCTGTAATTCTCAAGGCATGGATTTGTTTACCGTCAACCACTATAGTGTCCGGCGTATGCGAGACCTCACCGGGATAGCGTTGGTGAACCGAGTCGTGAGTGAAGAGAAAAGCCATCAGGTCCGCGTCCATCCTGTCATTGATGGCTACAACATCCACCTTTGGATTGGAGAGGGCATTTCGCATCGTAATCCGCCCGATGCGTCCGAACCCATTGATAGCAATTCTAACCGCCATAATTTTCCTCCGGTCGCATTTTTCAAAGACCAAACTGAGATTAGTACATTTTTGCATCGCCGTCAATCGTGAATAGTATGGAGTTTCCTTAAGAAATCAGGCAAATCTGTAAAGAGAGTGAGAGGCGCGGATGTCATCATGCATTTACGTAACCGGTGCGGAACCCTGGAGCGGTAAGTCTGTTGTGGTGCTCGGCCTTATGGAGTGGCTCTGGCATCAAGGGCGGACGGTCGGCTTTTACAGGCCGGTCATCGTATCGGAAGATCAGCCGGACAGACTTATTCACCTGATACTATCCCGCTACGGTTCCCGGTTCCCGTACACGGCAATGTACGGATGCACGCACGAACAAGCGCTCGACCTAGTTGGTGATGACAATCAGGACAGACTGTTCGAATTAATCCTCGACAAGTACAAAACCCTGGAGCAGCAATGTGACGCGGTGGTCTGCGTGGGCACCGATTCCTCGGGTGTGCCGTTACCGTTCGAACTCGGTTTCAATGCAGAGATAGCATACAATCTTGGCTGCGGCATTATTCCTGTTCTCGCAGGTCGCGACAAAACGAGGCATCAGATCGTGGATGCGATGAGGGTTGTAATCGAATCCCTGCAGCAACGACGATGCGATGTCCTGGCTGTGATTGCCAACCGGATATTTCCTCAGAGCGTTACAGAGCTTACGGAAGAACTGCGGACTTCCATTCCCAGCGGGATTCTATGCTATGTGATAGCCGAAACCGGGATCCTGGGAAAGCCAACGATCGCCGAGATTGCACAAGCTCTTCAGGCACAGTCCTTGAGTGGCGAGGCGGAGAGCCTGAATCGCACGGTCACGAAGTTCAAGGTCGCAGCTATGGAATTGCCCCAATTTCTGGATCATGTTGAAGAGGGAGACCTCATTATCACGCCGGGAGATCGATCGGACATAATTCTTGGGTGTCTGGCCGCCGAAGCTTCCACATCGTATCCGCATATTGCGGGCCTGCTCCTGACAGGAGGGCTAAAGCCTGCCCCCCAAGTCCGTCGCCTCATCGAGGGATTAGCAGGAGCCTCGGTTCCGATACTATCGGTAAAAACGGATACATATACAACTGCAACCGACGTCGGCTCCGTGAAGGGAACTCTCATCGCGGAAGATACGAGGAAGATCTCTGCGGCTCTGGGTATCGTAGAGGCGAGCGTCCGTTTTGACGAACTGCAAGAACGCCTTGCGGTAACTCGTTCTCACCTAGTCTCACCTTTGATGTTTGAATACGAATTGATTCAGCGCGCCCGAGGGGACCGCAAGCATATTGTATTACCTGAAGGATCCGACGAGCGCATCCTGAGAGCAGCCGAGATCCTACTGCTGCGAGACGTGGCCCATCTTACTCTGCTCGGAAATCCGGAGAAGGTAAGGCAGAAGATCAGTTCGCTGGGGATGGAACTCGAAGGGGTTAATATCATTGACCCCTCGGATTCGCGCGTCCGGGAGCTCTACGCCCGCACTTATTATGAGCTACGAAAACACAAAGGGGTGTCGCAGGAAATGGCCTTCGATGCGGTGGCCGACAGGTACTTACTTTGGCACCCTGATGGTTTATCACGGTCACGCGGACGGGATGGTGTCCGGGGCCACCCACACCACCACCCACACCATTCGGCCGGCATTTGAGATAATCCGCACCAGTCCAGGGGTTTCTATCATTTCTAGCGTGTTCTTCATGTGTCTTGCAGATCGCGTGCTCGTCTTCGGAGACTGTGCTGTGAATCCTGATCCGAACGCGGAGCAATTAGCCGACATAGCAATCCGTTCGCTTGAGACCGCCGAAATGTTTGGTATCGAGCCGTATGTCGCGATGCTGTCATATTCCACCGGCGAATCCGGCAAGGGTGCAGACGTGGAGAAGGTGCGAGCAGCCACTTCCATTGTGAAGGAACTGCGTCCCGACATAAAGGTCGAGGGACCGATCCAGTACGACGCGGCCATTGACGTCGGAGTCGCCAGAACTAAGTTGCCCGGAAGTGAGGTGGCCGGTCATGCTACCATATTCATCTTCCCCGACTTGAACACAGGCAATACCACGTATAAGGCCGTCCAACGCTCGGCCAACGCGGTCGCCATAGGTCCGGTGTTGCAGGGGCTTAAAAGGCCAGTGAACGACCTAAGCCGCGGCTGTACCGTGACCGACATCGTCAATACCGTCGCAATAACCGCGATTCAGGCCCAAGCAATCCCGGAGTCCACATGAAAGTACTGGCGTTCAATGCAGGAAGTATTTCCATCAAGTACCAGCTCTTCGACATGACCGATCAGTCGGTACTCGTGGCGGGAATCTTAGAAGGAATCGGTCGAACAGACAGCCGGCTAAAGCATCTTAGGCGAGACAGCAAAGGAGATTTTAAGGAACAC
Source organism: uncultured delta proteobacterium (assembly GCA_963789265.1). Lineage (GTDB taxonomy): Bacteria > Desulfobacterota > Desulfomonilia > Desulfomonilales > Desulfomonilaceae > CAWBBA01. The sequence goes on from CAWBKB010000005.1 coordinate 753,759, forward strand.
ATCCGCGAGGAGCCGGTAGCCAATCATCAAGACGGATTCCGCATTATCAAGGATTTTCTCTCTGACCCTGACAAAGGGTGGGACCTGAGCGATCTCTTCGGAATCGGGCACCGTGTCGTGCACGGCGGGGAGGCTTTTCAAGAACCAGCCCTCATCAACGACGAGGTCATTTCCGACATTAAGGCAATGATCCCGCTGGCCCCTCTCCACAATCCGGCCAGTTTAATAGGAGTTGAGGTGGCGCGCGATCTATATCCCGATGTGCCGCAGGTTGCTATATTTGACACCGCTTTCCATCAGACCATGCCGCCTCATGCTTTCCACTACGCGGTGCCCCATGACTTCTACGAGCGTTATCAGGTTCGGAGGTACGGATTCCACGGAATATCGTATCAGTATGTGGTTAAACGGGCCGCGGCAAACCTCAACAAGCCTTTGAAAGAGTTGAATGTCATTACTCTGCACCTTGGAAACGGCGCCAGCGCAGCAGCGATACAGGCAGGCAGAAGCATAGACACGTCAATGGGCATGACCCCGCTTGAAGGTCTTGTCATGGGAACCCGGTGTGGCGATCTCGACCCGGCAATCCCCGGGTATCTTGCCCGGCAGATGGGAAAGACATCCGACGAGATCGATGCGCTACTGGAACATCAGAGCGGACTTAAGGGACTCTGCGGGACCAGCGACATGCGTGAGCTGGCGCGCAGGGCGGAATCGGGAGATCCGCTCGCCTCACTTGCATTGGAGATGTTTTGTTATCGAGTGAGAAAATATATCGGCGCGTATTTCGCTGTATTGGGACAGGTGGATGTTATAGTTTTTACAGGCGGGATAGGAGAGAATTCTCAAGCGGTTCGCCGGGGTTGTCTCCAAGGTCTGAGTTGCCTGGGAGTCGAGATGGATGAAGGGCGCAATCAGGCTCCTATCAACGGCCCCACCGAGATACAATCAGACCGCTCTCGGGTAAAGGTGCTTGTGATCCCAACGAACGAAGAGCTTCAGATTGCCATCGAGACCGTTGAGTGCATCCGGGGTGAAACCCGCGAGAAAAGTTAAGGCCGGTCCGGAATCAACGCGTCAGGCATGGCATTCTAAATCAATTGCCGAAGATTTTCCTGGAGGATAACTCTGGACTCTGTTCCCGGGGCAGCACCGACTTCCCCGCCGGGGAATGAGCTTTTGGCCGCCTTTCAATGAGTACGAGGGACCGAGTAGGGCGGCCTGTGGCCGTCACTTGCGTCGGGCATGGCCCGACCTACTCCCGAATCGTAGACCTGGCGTTTCGCCATCTTTCAATGAGCAGCAACAAAGCCGGTAAAGTCACCAAAGTCAGGGGAACTGAAGCCATCATCCCGATGACCATAGTCCGCCCGAGGAAGTTCAAAGAGGACCGTTGGGAGGTGAGCATCGACACAAAGCCCATTGTAATCGTGAGAGAAGTGACCATAGATCTGGGGGTTACTCTGGCTACTGTTCGCGCCACCGAGCCCCCCGCCTCATGAAGGCTCCCCATTACCACATGTATTCCGTTGTGGATCCCAAAGCCAAAGATCAGAGGGGCAACACATACGATGGAGAAGGGCAACCCCATGTTTGTCAGACTGACAGCCCCTAAAGTGATGCTGAATCCCCCGATCATCGGAATCAAACAAAGGGCCACCCCGAGGGGATGGGGGAATATCACGAAAAAGACTGCAAGCACCAGCACAAACGCATAAGATCCTAATTTCACCAGCTCAGACACCATTGTGGACAACATGGCTTCCATGGCCTGCCGTGGCCCGGAAATGTCGATCCGTACCGGGAGATGACTCACAGCCGAGAGAATGACCCGGTCGGCTTTCATAAGTTCGTCAGGGTCCCGAACTCTGTCCGAGAGTCTTACGCGGGTGAGAAACCGGTATTTGCCATGGACTCTGGCGATATACCACGACTTTTCCAGATCGGGAACGCCGTCTCCAGCACTCGATCCCCTGAGTTTAAGATTCTCAAGGATCTTGCGGATACCGTCAAACGATCGTGTCATCGTTCTGACCGAGGTTTTGGACAAATCAGAAGTCTTCAGTTTCGCTTCGAAGTCTGCTCGCAAAGCAGGCAACAATCGGACCACATCGGCAAGGCCGTTGATGTTCGCTTTTCTCACCGCGTCCGGAGACAACAGATACGAGATAGAATCAAACGATGCGATTTCACGATGTTTGCCAATTAACTGCTCCAGGACGGTGTCGAGCTTCCTCTGAATCGAAAGACCCTTTTGTAAGCTCTCCACATCAAAAGACAACAAAATCGGCTGAGAAAAATTTGAATGAAATCTGCGGGAAATTCGTTCCGACACGGCTACCGATTTCATACCCCCGGCCAGGAACACCTTGAAAAGGTCCTTTTCGTAAGAGACTCGGGTGGCAGCAACCATGCTCACAAGAATTAAGACGGTTGAAAATGCCACGATTGCTTTCGGCCGTCTCCGGAACAAGCCGGAAATGATCGCAAAGGAGACTTTAACTCCTGGAAAATAGTCTCTTTCTCGACTTGCCACTATCGAAAATAATGCCGGCACTAGAAGCAAGGTGGACCCCAGGGTTAGGGCAAGTCCGGTGGCCCCAAAGTAGCCGAATTGCTTGAGCGCGGGCTGCTTCGAAAGGCACAAGCAAAGGAAGGCAAGCATTCCCGTCAATCCCCCCAAAACAACCGGAGGTCCGGTCTGCGTATACGACTTCTCAAGTGCCTCGATTCTGGAGGAGCCCCGGTCAAGCTCTTCCCTGATTCGGCCCCATAAATGCTCCCCATATTCGGCGCCTAGACCGAGCAAAATACCTGTGGCCCCCATGACCACCGGATTCACCTCGTTATAGCTCAGACAAATGACCCCGTAGCCTTGACCGATGCCCGCTACCAGGGGAGTCATCAGGATAGCGACCGACCAGAAGCTGCGGTAAACGAACAGGAGCAGGCTCACTACCAGAGCAAATGAACAAAGGATGATCGTGTTTGTCTCGCGATCGAAAATAGCGTCCGATTCGTACTGAAAGGCAGTCTTTCCGCTCAGATACCATTCAATATCTCGTGCACTATCCCGAAGGCTCGGAATAGCCTTGGTCAGTTCTGAGATCTTTTCGGGAATTAGTTTATGCAACCGCGTTATTAGTTCTTTGTCTCGAACGACGTCTGTGCTCGGGAAGTCCGGGGTGATTTGGACCAAATATAAGGTGCTGTCCGGACTTGCTATTAGTAAATAAGGATCTCCCAAGTTGAGCGAACCCACCCTTTTTTCCATCGAGCGAGTCACAAATTGACCGACCTCCAGTGGGTCTTCCAGGAGGCGTTCCTGCAACTCGGGGTTTTCGGTAAGAAAAAGTCGGTTACGGGTGCGTCTAAGCGCGCCGCTTATGCCCTTCAAGCTGAAGATCCGATGGATCTCTTCTCGCTCGCTTGCATTCATACCAAGCAGGAATCGTCGGAGTAGCTGGGCAGCTTGTTCACGATCATCCGGATCCATAAAGCGGTAACGCACCCTGTGCACCCCGGGGAGTGCAGATATTGAGTCTGCAAGGCCGCGAATGAACGGCAGGCAACTTTCACCCGGGGGCTCCGGGAACTCTAAGACAAGGATCAACGCATCCTGTTCTCCGAAAATTTTGCTGTTTTCCACAGTCAGATTTATTCTCGGATCGTCGCGCCCCACCCCGGACATGATATCGCTGCTCACCTTGATAAACGGCAAAGCACCAAAGCCGGCGATAGAAAGAACCGCGAATGCAGCAATAATCGCACGCGCATGGTTTCGTGAGAACCGGCTAATTTGAAGCAGACCCAGGACTAGGTATCGCATTTGACGTTAGTACCAGCTCCTCAAAAATTAGAATAATTAACCAACGGCCATTATGCTCTGTCCGCCTGATCACTCTTTCGGACTAAGGAAGATTTTCGGAGAAATACGTATATAATGTTGCGGTCCTATTTTCCAGCCGGTTTCCGGTGCACCATGACCTTCATCCTATGCAAGCGGCGCATCTTTGGCTATTCTGAAACAGAATAAGACGAAAGAACTTGTTTAGGGAGGTTTTCGTAAATACGGTCGCGGATTTGGGTGCCACTGCCGGCTTGTCCAGCAGTGGCACCCAACCAATGGCGATTACCCCCACACGAACTGGTATTTCGTGTAACCGTATTTAAGAAATAGAGTAATTAGGGAGGATACGTCATGAAAGCGGACGAGGTTCTGCGCAAAGAATTGTTGGCACTTTTGGACGGACGAAACGCCCACATGAGCTTCGATGATGCGATTGGAGACTTTCCACTTGAACACATCAACAGTAAGGCCCCGTTGACGCCGTATTCCTTCTGGCATTTTGTCGAGCACATCCGCATTGCCCAGTGGGACATCCTGGAGTTCATCCGAAATCCGAATCATATCTCCCCGCCGTATCCCGAAGGATACCGCCCGCAACCGGAGCAGCGTACCGACGAAATAGGCTGGCAGAAGAGTATCGAAGAGATGCGGGCCGACTTGGAAGCGTTGAGGGAAATTGTTCGTGACGACAAAATCGACTTATTTGCACCTATCCCGCATGCGCGGTCATATAACATATTCCGTGAGATTGTCCTCGCGGCTGACCATAACGCCTATCACGTCGGTGAATTGGCGATTATGCGCCAGGTGATGGATATTTGGCCTGCCGACCGGAAATACTTGACCGGCAAGCCGGATTAATGGGTGAAACGGGCCGCCGAGTCTCCCAGGCACCCGGACCTGACCTACTCTAGCGCACGCTCCAGGGCTCTGACATCGGATGAGCGGAAAATGTGTCGATTTCCTCAGTTCGTGTTGTCAACAGTCCGCGCGAATGCGACAATTTTCGAGGCGCCGTGCTAGGGCACGCCAGGAAGTAGAAACATGTCCAGTTCTCCATCGCGCGCGGCTTCGTTCATACCAAGGCTCGATTCAGACTGAGCGCCCGCGCCGGACGGACATGTTACCTTGGTTTTTGAAACATCGTCCGTCTCGGAGGACGATCGAGCAGACATGGCTCGGGACACGGCGAAGATCATGGATGCAACGACGATTGCGGTGAGCAAGAGCGGAATCAAATCTGAAAGCATTGTGGTTCGTATTTTCATGGAATCCTTCCTACAGCTTTGGAACCCCTAAAGTCAATTACTCGTCTCATGACATGATTCCGCGAAAAAAGTTCCCGAACGTAATCATCCAGTTGCGAGCGGTGAAAGATTGTCATTGCGAGCGAAGCGATGCAATCTCTTCCTTTAAATCCCACTCAGATTGCCAGTGGGACGGGCATCTTGCCCGTCGTCCATAATGGACAGGCAGGATGCCTGTCCCACTATTTGCTCCTCGCAATGACAGAGGTTCGACAATTCCCCCGCGTGAGTGAACCATTACTCCCAAACTTATTTCGTGGGAGGCGAAGGATCTTCGAGCCCGACAACGTTGCCCAAATTGATTCGCAGCATTTCCACCGAGGCGAGTATACGTTTGGCATTTCGGTTGATGGCGGGGAAATCCGCCGAACCGTCGTACAACTCCTGCGCGATCCGGCCAAGCTGCTCCACTCCTGAAGACATACGGTCAAGATCGGGACGTGTGGACATGATCTAGTTCCCTCCCTTTTTTCTAAGATCCTTAAATCGCCTGGCTTTTACCTCGTATCGAGGGAGCGTGCCAAAGTCGTGAATCTGGATCTCATACCCAAGGTTAGTCTTCACACGTAGCTCGGTAAGGAGCTTGGCTTTAAGCTCCTCTTTCGACGAACTCGCGCCGGCGGCCAGCTCTATCTTGAGTAGGATATGATCGATATCGCCTCTCTTCTCGACCACCACCTCATATTCGTCAGCGATTCCCGGCATGGACCGCACCACATCTTCTATCGCCGAGGGGGCCAAAAGAACGCCTTTGACTTTGGTTATATCATCGGCTCGGCCGGTTACGCCTCCGGGCACAACCCGGTACGCGCGGCCGCACTCGCATGGTTCATCGCTGAATTGCAAAATGTCCTTAGAGTCGAAACGGACACACGGCTGAGCGTAACGGTCCAGGGCGGTGATCACGAGTTTGCCCGGTTGCCCGGCTTCTGTGATCGGATCTCCGGTGTCGAGGTCTTCCAATTCCGCAAGAAACATCGCTTCGTTAACATGCAACCCGCCAGGTTGGCACGAACATTCAAAACCCCAGGCCCCGATCTCCGTTGCGCCCGCATGATCGAACACTTTGGCGCCCCACGCCTGTTCCATTCGCTTTTTGGTGCCTGGCACAAGAGCACCGGGTTCGCCAGCGCAAGTGATCTTTCTCACGTCCAGATCGGTGGCCGGATTCAATGACATCTTGTTGGCCGCATCCGCCATGCCCAGGACATAAGTGGGGGTGGCCATCATAGCGGTGGCTTTTAGTTCCTGCATCTTCAGGATTCGCGATTTGGTGTCGAGCACGCCGCCGGGCACCGTTTCGCAACCGATTTTTTCGCACGCGTAATGCCCCGCCCAGAATGCAACAAAGATGTTGTAACCGAAAGGAAGGAATACTCGATCGTGAGGCCGGTATCCTTGTGCCCAAAGCAAAGTAGCCCAACACTCGGACCACCAGTCCCAATCTTGCCAGGTATCAGGTTGGTAAATCGGTTGGCCGGTTGTTCCGCTTGTCTGCCGAAACTCCGTGACCTCATCCAGTGGAACGCACAGTGCGTCTCCATAAGGAAACGGGTCCTTGCGCTGGACCGACCGCATCATGGACTTTTCGACTTTGGGGACCCGCCGCACGTCATCCATGGTCCGAATATCGTCCGGCTTCAATCCTGCCTTGTCGTACATGGCCCGATGAAAACGGGACCGGTCATAAGCCCATTTGAGAATGCGTTGGAACTTCTTCAGCTTTAATTTCTCCAGTTCTTCACGGGGAAGCGTTTCCAGATACGGATTCCAATAAGGTACGCTTTTGTCCATGCAGCTCTCCTTAAGCGGTCGTTATGGGAGTTTCGGGGCTGAGGGGTGTTCTTTGAAGCTCCCTTGTCCTGCAGGCGGATAACAGGATTGCAGCTAGTGTATCATCATCACCAGCGAAAGTGTGGGGAAAATCAGCTCTTACGTGATTGGTACCCGCCGGAAAGCAATGCTTGCCCGGAAACAGATATAGTATTATCAAGCCCGAACGGCTATAGCAACTATACAAATTCTTGCCTGAATTGCCGCGCGCTTCACAGGCTATCCGGCTCTCACGCCCCTCCTGAAAGCCGGCGGTAGGACAGGCATCCAGCCTGTCATTTAAGCAACGACAGGCTGGAAGCCTGTCCCACCGAGCCCAAACATGTCACTTAATCTGCCCAGCGAAGCAGTTAATGCCGTCAGCCTCACAATTTATGCTATCCTTCTACACCATAACAGGAGACAAGAATGAGCAAGTTAATTAAAGATAATCTCTGGCAAGTGGGGGGCAGCGAGCTGACTGGTCCCGGGGATGCCGCTATCTATCTCGTGCGCTTTGGCGACAAAGCCGCGCTTATTGATGCCGGTTGCGGGCAGGATCATGCCCGATTGAGAAAAAATATTGCAGAATGCCTGCCGCGGGATGTGCAACTCGAATATCTTCTGCTGACCCACTGTCACTTCGATCACACCGGAGGGGCCGAAGCAGTGAGAAACGAATTCGGCTGCCGTATCGTGGCCCATGAGCTGGACGCGGTCTACCTCGAATCCGGTGACAGTGAAGTGACCGCAGCATCCTGGTATGGCTCTAAGTTCAAACCGTTGACAATTGACCTCAAACTTCACGGCGCGGAGTCTACCCTCGGAGTCGGCAGTGGTACGATTACGGCTATACACTGGCCTGGTCACTCCCCGGGCTCAATGGTGTATACTACTCACATTGACGACGAACTCGTGCTCTTCGGGCAAGACGTCCACGGTCCGATTCACCCGGCCCTGTTATCTGATGAGAGGCAGTATCAGGCTTCTTTGGCCAAGCTCTTGGCCCTGGACGCGGATCTTCTCCTGGAAGGGCATTTCGGCATATTTCGGACAAAGGAAAAGGTCAGAGAATTCATCCAGTCTTTTATGAAATAGAGGATTGTCCAAGAGACAGCCAGGTGGCTCCAACAGGAACGAGCCTCAACCTGGAGTGAAGAACCAGGAATGAACAAAACGACCAATAGTTCACCGCGGAGATCGCCGAGAACGCGGAGACCAGACACGGCAAATTTCGGTTTTTGACAGCAAAAGAAATACCGACCCGACTGTACGCACCGATAACTCATACGGAAATGAATGAGCAATTACCCTCTCTGCGATCTCAGCGCACTCCGCGGTGAATCTCCCATTGTCCGTTGAAGGGTCACAAAAATGATTCAACTTAAAAATGCCATGGAAATCTTCAAGATACTGCCAAGAACCAATTGCCGGGACTGCCGCGTTCCAACGTGCCTGGCCTTTGCCGCCGCGGTGTTCAAGGATGATAAACGCCTGACCGATTGCCCTCATTTAGACGGAACCGTTTCTGGAGGTGCTCAGCGTTCAGAACTCCGATTCCAGGACGTTGGAACGTGAAGAGAAGCAAATGCTCGCACAGTTGAGAGGAAAAGTCGGGAGCCTGGATCTCGCTTCTTCCACGGATAGGTTGCAAGGCGCGTTTTCTGGCCTAACACTGACGGTGAAGATGCTCGGAAAGGACTTCCATGTCGATTCCCAGGGGAACATCACGTCTGACAGCCACGTGCACGGATGGGTCACAGTACCGCTCCTCAACTATGTAATATCTTGCGTGGGCCTGCCCGTGTCAGGAAACTGGGTTCCCATGCGTGAACTCAAGAACGGCGCCATCTGGGCCCCGCTTTTCGGGCAGCGCTGTGAAAAGCCATTAAAGCAGGTGGCGGACACTCATACGGATCTGTTTGAGTTCATGGTTCAGGTCTTTAGCGCAAAACCTGCACCCAATGCTTTTGATTCAGACATTGCGGTGGTTTTGCACCCCCTGCCCAGAGTGCCCATGCTTATATGTTACTGGAAGCCGGACGGCAGCATCGAATCATCGCTAAACGTCTTCTTCGACGACAGTGCTGAAGAGAACCTGGGCGCTGATTCACTCTACAGGATTGCCACCGGCATGGTGATGATGTTTGAGAAGATCGCGATCACGCATGGGAAATGAGGCACGGCCCTAGAAAGCTGCTGCGCAAGCTTGTCACCAGCGGGACCCTCCCGAATTCGTCGCGCCATGGTGCCTGGTGTGTCGACATATCTGAGAGGCTGCAAAGCAAAACGGCTTAGCAGGTCATACTGTTATAAGCCTGGGGCGCAATAGAGCAGAGGACGGACTTTCAGCGCAGCACTTCAAGTAGCGTATGAGAGTGTTTAGATGTTGCCGCCTCCCACAGAAAGTAAGACGCGAAGGGGCCGAAGCTTCGGTACAAAAGGGGTCTATCTTGTGCTGCGCACACGCCCGTAAAGGGGAAATCCTTGATGATAGGAGGAATGGCTCTCAAACGGCGGCCTCTATTGACCATAATTTCGTGTTGCCGAAACAGCTTGACAAGCCCGACGACCTAGATTAACAGGTCGCGTGGGAGAATGCGCTCTTCGGCGGAGGGAGGTATGGGGTTTCTGCTGCCAGAATGGGAGATGGAATGGATCCTTGTCAACAATCCCGCCCTTTTAGATCCTGGATCTGAAATTCTTAACCTCGAAGTAGTTGCCCAACAGTACGATTTGCCCCGGAGCGGAGGGTATGTGGACATCCTGTGCCGTTTCCCAGAGGGCTTGTTGGCAGTGGAACTGAAGAATGAATTTGTCGACGATTCCTCTGTTATCACACACCAGCTCAACAAGTATCTCGCGGACCTGTTGCACTACTCCAATAATTCCGAAGAAGTGAGATGTTTACTTGTCTCCACTCACGGGTTTTCACGACAGGTACAAGAGCTGGCCACTGCTCGTTCAGTGAGGTTGCAGACCATCTCTGTCGAGAACTTGCTCGAACAGGCCTGGCGTCTGAATACATCTGCGGATACTCTGTCGTCGGCAAAGGCGCGGCTTTTGCAGCGGCGTGTTGGATTGAAAACTTTGGACAAGGCCAAGGAACTCGTCTGCGGAAGACCTGATGCACGGTATCAACGGGATGTGGCCAGCATCGATCACTTCATAAGTTCCGGCAAGCACGACGCGTACGGATTGCGGCAGCTCGCTCGCGGTTTGAAGGAAGTGAGTCGTCGAGCCCCCATCATGGCACACAAAGTGTTCGATGAAGACGACGGAAATACCCTTAGTGGGGAGGAAGAAAAGTGGTTTTGGTTCTTCTATAGCGTGCTTGATAGACGAGCGAACGCTGCAACCTTCGTTAAGGCGAAAGAGGCACTTGAACGATGTAGACTTTTCCTGCCCCAAGAGCTCGTCCGGCTCGTGGAAACTACTTCGAATGCGGATGCAGTGGACCGCGTCTTTAGAATTTTGCGAGATAGTGAGTTTCCTCTTGCCGCTGATTCTATCAGGCGCGACCAAGCCATGCCTTCGAGCATTGTGGATGCAGCTATGTATTTGAGCCGATTCGAGTTTTCGATGGACAATATGTTAGAATATTTTACTCAGGCCCTTTCCAGGTCCGAAGACTTAGCCGACACAATCATGGCACACTTGAGGAAGCACGTTTATGGCGTAGGTCCGAGGATTGCGGCGCAGATCGTCCGAGGCTTGTGCCTCAAATCGGGCTGGAAGGTGACCATGTCTTCCCCGGTTCATCTGGAACAGTGCGGGTTTAACGAAACTTTCGCCGGCCCCGGCCGGTTAGGTCTCGTGTCCTCGCCGCAGAGTTACCGGAGGGAGCTGAAGCGTTTTGCGGACTCGTATCTCGGAGGGAACTGCGGTGTAATTAGCCATGCGCTCTGGTTCATCCGGAAGAGATTTTGTCTTCGGCCGAAGCGCTGTGATGAGTGCCCCGTGGCTGGCTTCTGCAATTATACTCGTTCTATGCTGCTGCGAAGCTACGACCGTAAGATGCTTGGCGCCCAACCCTCGTTGTTTTCGCGTATGGAGGAGGCCGTTCCAACCTGATGGTCAAAAGAAGTCATCTAGACCGGGTACGAATTCTTGTCTTGTCAGACCTCCACTACGCAACTGACACTGGCAAATGGGAGGAAGTCTTTGCCACGGAGGGGACAAGGGAAACCGCTGCATACTCCTTCACCAACATTGAGCGCCTTCTCGGATTCATACTCAATGTGGTGAAAAGGGAATTGGACCACGTTATCATATTGGGAGATCTAACGCTTTTAGGCTCCCGAGACGACTTCAAGTTAGCCAAGGAGGACCTCCTCCGGTTTCAGGAGGAGCTCAAGAATGAAGGGATTACCATAAACGCAGCCGAGGGAGAATTGGATCCCGCGATGTTCACTATCATCCCTGGCAACCACGATTTGAATGAGCCTACCGTCGGCAAGTGGACGCGCCGGCGGAGGATGGTAACTGGAGGTATGAGATCATTAATCAGCCGCGTCACGAAAAAGCCGATTGTGGCACCTCCGTCCAGCCCCGAAAAGATGTCGGAACTACTACAGCTTTTCCGCGAATATTTTGGTGAAACCCTCTGGGATCGAAACCAGGAATCCAAGCAGTTTGGGAGTCTTGAGAAGATATTGCGCCATACTAACGTGTCACTCGTCCCATTAAATAGTTGTGTTCCGGCGCCAGTGCATCTTTTAGGAATAAACGCTCGTGGCCGAATAGATCAAGATCAAAGAGTGAAATATACAGAGTTGGGGCGCAATGGAAATGGCTCACGGCTCCGTATCGCTCTTGCCCATCATTTTCCACTTCCTATTCCGGTAAAACGCGATTCATTAACGGAGCCATCCCTGGAACTTGAAGATGCCAGTGACGTCATCCACTCTTTATACGGAGGTGCAAAATTCGCTGCTTTTTTGTGCGGACACAAGCACTCGGATTTCATTTGGTGCAACATCGCAGGAGTGCCGAAGGTAGACCGCTGTATGCCAATAATCTGTGTCGGTACGACTACCTTTCAGGCACCTCACCGAGATCACATTTGCTGCCTGATCGAATTGGAAGGTCGCAACAAGCTCAAGTTCAGCGATGAAAACACTTTGATCAAGGTCCACCATTATGAGTCCAGGAAACTTGCTGCCTCCCTCGTGAATACATTCGAGTTCTCGCCTGAGCCGGGCACACATAAAGAATTCACTAGTCTGACGGCCAGATGGATCAGAGAGGTGGAGAAAGCACCCGGGAGTAAGATAAAACTCATAGACTTCAGATCTGAAGAATCCTGGAAGTTACTCAAGCCACTGCATCAAGAAACTGAGGCTGCAAGGCTGGAATTCAGTCGCTGGGGGACTGTCTTCTACGGAGACACTCAAGGAGCGATTGAGGATTTTGAAATATTAGTAGGTGGCGAGTATCGTAAGGGTCCAATTTGCCTCATTTTCTCATGTAGGGCGCGGGATGGAGAGCCTGAACTAAAGATAAGCTGCAAAGAAAGTTCTAATCCAATGACTGATTTTGAATCGGTGTCACAAAACGAGTTTAGAAAAAACTTCTTTCTGAATTATATTTCCCCGGATACCAAGCTACTGGTTTCTTTTAGATCAAGTCGTCTTGCCGAGGTGGTGCTCCATTGTGTCCTTGTTCTTGAATTTCCCATAGTACGGTCGGAGACAGCCTATGACAATGCCTGAACAGCCAGTTTATGCACCTGAGGAAGGTTTAGCGCCATTTGCGGGAAACACGATTACCGAAGTCTATAACACGCTCAAGAGATTTTTTGAAAATAAGAAAGATGCTACGGTATTGCACGTTCTCACCCTCGTCCGGTCTCCAGAATATCTTGTCCCGGATGAACAGGTTATTTCTGCTCAAGAGGTTAAGGACGCCGTGCGCGGCCTCACTGATCAACCAGAACGAGAACAGTTCAAATTCAATCACTGGGATAGGATTTCGAGCTTTGGAAGACCTTTTTACAAAGTTGATCAGTTTGAAAACGCGGGAAAAGCTCTCTGCGAAGAATTAGAGAATAGGGAAGCAAGGACGTCGGCGAGTGCAGCGTTTGTAGTGACCGACCCTCTAAAAGACCTTGCCTCTAGGGATAGTGACACGCCGCCTCCATTTTTTTGCATGGGTCAATTTTGGCTAGACCACCTAGGTCGGCTGGGGATAACGGGCGTTTATAGGCGGCAGGAGATGTCTTCATGGTGGGTTGTAAATATCTGGGAACTCGCCACTTACAGGGACAGGATGTGTGAGTACCTGAAGAGCTGTGGCTTCCAGGTCAGGGAGGGATCTGTGGCTACTCTGGCCGTTTTGGCTTACTGGCGAAGCAAGAAAAAATCTCCGGTTCCACTTCCCGATTTTGACAGACCCGAATTACGCGGCCAGATAGGGTCTTCATTGCTAGCGACCTTCGATGGTGACAGTGCGGCCGCCGGATCGTTGGAAAAGATGCTTCGGGAAAAGGCCAAAACGATAACAAAAAGCAATGCTCCGAGAGGTGGCCTCAAAACCTTGTTGGATCTTCTGTCTGCGGTCGAGTCGTATTTCAAGATGAAAAATGAGGAAATCTTTTATGAGCTGTTCCGTCAAGTGAAGGAAGCGGATCAGTATCATTCGCAATTCTCGCAGCCAGTCTTTCGAGCCATAACAGTGGATAGCCTTGCCCAGTGTTACGAGAAACTAGCTGATACGTTCGAGACCCTCAAAGGAAAACTTGAGCAACAGCAATGAACGTGAACAATATTGTAGAATGGTCATGGGAGGAAAAATGGAAAAAACAACCATGCCCTTCGCGCGTGAACTGAAATTGGAGCTCACAAATGCGTGCGGCTTGGCCTGCGCCCATTGCTCGACAGATTCCGGTTCCACTGCATCTCTTTGCATTCCTACGGCTGATGCAATTCGAATAGTGTGCCAGTTTCGGGAGCTAGGTGGTGAGCGGCTCATTTTGACCGGTGGTGAGCCGCTTCAACATCCCGAGATTGATCTCATTGCTGCTTTTTCAAAGCAAATAGGTCTTCAAGTCGTGGTATATACGACCGGACTTGATATCAATTCGGACGTATCCAGGGACAGACTGCTACACCTGGCCCCAATCATAGATGGATTTGTCTTCTGCCTACATGCCGCTGTACCTGATGTGCACGACCACCTTACAGGGGTGCGTGGCAGTTTTGAAGCTACTGTTTCCGCCATCAGCCTTGTAATGAGATGGGGTAAGCCCGTCTGCATTCATCACGTACCACTTCAACCAAATCGGGGCGAGTTTCTTTCGTTGTGTACCTTTGTTATGAGGATGGGGTTGCGCTCTCTGAAGATACTAAGATTCGTCCCCCAAGGACGCGGCGAAAGAAACGAGGCGAGACTCGCCCTGCGTTGGTTGGACGTAGACAAGTTAGCCGAAGAAATCGCTATGGCCCTTGTTCGTTTTCCAGCCTTGAACATCGACCTCGGTGCCCCCTATTCGATGTTAGGCCCTTGCCGCCAGACACTCTGCGGTGCGGGTTGGAGAACGTTGTCCATAGGTGCAAATTTGGAATGTTATCCTTGTGATGGCTTCAAGTCGATTGCAGGTGGAGCATTTAGAGAACCGCTCGCAAGTCGGGCTCTTCAAGTATTCTGGACTGAGTCGGCAACCCTGTTATCGGTCCGCAGCGCCGCCACTCGAATGCAAATGCTGGGAAGCACGGGTTGTCTTGCGCAGAAGTTTTTAGCTAACGGTGATTTTTATGGAGTGGAAGAAGACCCGCTGACAACTTACTTTAGTCAAGATTTCCGCCAGGCCGTTTCTCACCAGGCCAAAGTAATGACCACTTATTTGCCGCTAGCGGGCTTACGGCCCCCAGATTTTTCAGGTTAGGCAAGGACTGAAATGGGCCTGCCGCTGACTATCGAAACACGCCAATTGGAGGTTGTGGCTCAGTAGGAGTCCTTATACGTTCTGCAAGCCTGACTTTGGACCAGTTCCTTGCCGCAATGAAAAACGTCTTATAAGAATTTCACCTTATCTTTTGCCATCTCCGGCAACTGGTCCCATTAGCCCATATAGCGTGTTACGAATGATGCAGTTCCCTGCGGCTCGCGAGGTCATGACATTTTCGAGCTTAGGCTAACCATTATTGTGAAAGCCACTGGCAGTTTTCAGCATTTCTTCTTTGGCGGCCATAAGAACGCCCTCACCTGCAAGGAGGCTCTGAGAGTCTTGTTCCGCGGTGACCTGCTTGAAGGTTTGGGTGTAGTAGTGGAGAGGTCCCAAGAGACTCAGAAGAGTGAGAAGCGCAATATTCCTCCAACTAAGAAAGGCTTGGACATCGAATCTGTTGTCCAGAATGGCCTGTGCCACATTTATGAGACTATTCAGGTATTCCATTCTGCCTCCTTCCTTCGACTTGAGACGACAGCGAGATCCTGCAAAAGTTCCATACTTGTTAGGACAGACGTCTATAAGCGAAATAGAGTTCAAAATCTTCATAGCGAGTCCAATACTCTGAGCCTCGATGACACAAATGTTTACGGTAGCTCTGCCAACAAGATAGATTTGTGTAATGCCAAGGATTTTTCTTGCCTCCTACCGAATAGAATAAGCAACCACCATGCCAAACTGATATCTATCTAATTTCAACGGCGATTACGCCAATACACAGTTAAGAGATGGGGAAGATGGCTAGCATTTCGCAAGACTACGCGAGCATGATTCTTGCGATTTGCAAGGTGCAACAGGGCATAGCGATACAATGAAGCCGCGAATTCCGGGGACACCATACTCAATTGCCCTCTCTTCGGTTTTTTCCGGTCCTATCCCGGCCCTGTATTTGGGATTTCTCGTCTGCTCCATGGATTGGCTCCAGGAAACGGCCGCTCACACGCGAACCGAACCGCCTGGGCCCTCTTCCAAGGCGTAATGCTCGGGAACGCCCGTTTCGGGGCTTGTCCCTCTCCGCCGGTATGTATGCAAGCAACGCGGGCGGAAAAAGCCTTCGATTCCTCCGATCTGCGATATGCCCCTAAGCGTTCTTGTCAATCCCAAGATGTTCCGGCATAGTATGTGCGTTTACATTCTCTTGCTACGATACGGAAAGAAATCGAGCTTAATACAACATGGAACACACACAGACGTTCTCATTCGGCCGCAACTGGCAAACATTCCTGAGAAGCTTTGATGAAGAAAGGCTCAAGATTGCTGAATTGTCCCTTATGGAATTCCTTAATATGCCCAACCTGCGCGGACGGAGTTTTCTGGATGTCGGATGCGGCAGCGGGCTGTTTTCTTATGCAGCCTTCAAGCTCGGGGCGAAAAGTATTGTGAGTTTCGATTTGGACCCGTTCAGTGTGGAATGTTGCAAATATCTGTGTGAGAGGGCGAACAATCCGCCACATTGGAAGGTCTGTGAAGGTTCGGCACTGGACACGGATTTTCTCTCACGATTGGGGAACTTTGATATTGTGTATTCGTGGGGAGTGCTCCATCACACCGGGAAAATGTGGAATGCGATCGAAAGGACAGCCGGCCTCGTTAACCCTGGAGGCTACTATTACATTGCTCTCTACAACAAGATCCTGGCGAGAAACGGTTCCGCCTCGTGGGTACACCCATTTTGGTTGAAGGTCAAAACTCTGTACAATACATATCCGTTCCTGGGAAACTATATCCTGGAACCATTGGCCATGGCAGCTTATCTTGCAATTGTTGTTGCTCGTGGTGAAAATCCAATCACGCACATCCGCAACTACAAGTCCCATCGCGGCATGAGCTGGCGTACAGACGCTACAGACTGGCTTGGCGGCTACCCTTATGAATTCGCCACGGTGGAAGAGGTCTTCAAGTTTGTGAAAGGTAAATTCACGGATTTCAACCTAATCAATATAAAGGTCACGAGCGGCCGAGGCCTGAACTGGTATCTGTTCCAGAGATCATCCGCATAGGCGCGTTACACAATTTCGCCGAAAAAGTCGGGACCGTTTGAATCTGTGATTCTAATATTATGGATCTCGCCGGCTGTCGCCTCCCCAGCGGTAACATAAAGGATACCGTCAACCTCCGGGGCCTGGTCCCACAACCGTCCCTGCAGAAGCAGTTCCGACTCCTCGCAAACGCCTTCGACAATCCCCTGTTCCACTCTGTGGATCCGCTGCCGGTTGCGTTTGTCCGCGAGCCTGGAATGAATCTCGCGTATCTCCTCGGCCCTTGCTTGCTTTACATCGGCAGGGACAGGGTCTCCCAGAGCCTTGGCCGGTGTTCCCTCTTCAGGCGAATAGGTAAAAACACCGACATGGTCTATATCAAATGACTCCACGAAATCTTTAAGTTCGGAAAACTCCTTGTCCCCCTCAGCGGGATATCCGACCATGAACGTGGTCCTGAGAACGAGCCCCGGGATCTCGTGTCTAAGACGTTCCGTCAACTTGCGAATTCGGTCCCCTTTCCATGGTCGTCCCATTGCCCTGAGCACTTCAGCAGACACGTGCTGAAACGGAACGTCCAGGTAAGGCAGGATATTTTCAGACTCGTTGATCAGCCGATGAAGCCTTCGTGGAATCGAGTCGGGATGAAGATACATCAGGCGGATCCACTTGATATTCTCCACACGGCCGAGCCTCTCCAAGAGCCTTAAAAGACCGCTTTTTTCGCCCAGTTCAACTCCGTAGCCAGTCAAGTCCTGCGCGACGAGCACCAGTTCCCGCACTCCAATGGAGGCCAGGAAGATAGCCTCCCGTTCAAGTTCGTGGGGATCGACGCTGCGCAGAGGACCTCGAATTGAAGGGATCGTGCAGTATCGGCAAAGTCGAGAACAACCTTCAGCGATTTTCAAGTACGCGTACCCGGCGGTGGTTAGTATTCGACAGGGACGGCCGGCTGACACTTTGGGTCGTGTATTGATAAATTTTGTTGAAGTTGGCAAACGCGACGAGCTGGACTCTCCTTCCCAACGGAGGTAGCCCTTCAGGATATTCGGCAATTCGCGGATTTTGTCCGGCGTCAAGAAAAGGTCCGCCTCGGGTAGCGGCTCGTGGAGACTCTCTCGGTAACGCAGCGGCAAGCATCCGGCAACCACCAGGAAGGCTTCCTTGTTCTCCCGATAGTCCAATATGGTGTCGATGGATTCTTCTACAGCAGGTTCGATGAAAGCACAGGTATTTATGATGATAACTCTTGCGGCTGCGGGATCATCGGTGTGAACGAAGCCGGCCTCGGTCATCGCCGCCAGAATTCTCTCCGAGTCTACCCGGTTTTTCGGGCACCCAAGACTGACAAGGTTAAATAGCGTGTTGTTCTTCACTGCTTCGGCATTGCATCCAGCGAGGGGATCAACTTTTGCAAGGGGATTGGGCCCACTTCGAACTGCGCATCAGGCAACGAATTCAGGAAAGTTATGCCGGCGAGATCAAAGCGATTGTAGTTTCCAAGCGCGTCATAAATAATCGCCCTTCGTATCGTGAACCTGTTCATGTCAACGCCCAGCACGATGCGATAGGTTCCGGTCGACTTCTTTCGATCCGTCAGCTCAAGATAGAACAGCTCTTTTGCTTGGTCGTATGTCTTGACCGGGAAGGCTACGGAAAAATTCCGGTCAAGCGCACCGATATTTGCAAGAAATCCAAAAAAATGATCTATGTCGATTTCCGGCGGAATTTCTCCGCGGGACGCGGTGCCGTCCTTGGGGAAATAGACGGTATACGATCTCCCTTTTATCACCACTTTTTGTTTTTCCGGTGATTCGACGTCCATTGCGATCATTCCCGGCTTTTTGACATAAATTACCCCTGCAAATCGGTCTCTGAGGTCCATGCTCACATTAACCGTCAGTTGGTTGAAATTTGCACGAAAACAGCAGTGGTGTGAATAAACATCCTGAACCTTCTTGATCACCTGTTCTGCCGTCGGAGCCCCGCTGCCGACCCCAACGACCGCGCAAACAGCCGCAATCACGGTCACGAGAACCACGCCTATGCGTCCGGTCAAGCGGCGCCTCCTGAAAGCTTCTTGAGATTCGAGAGCTCCTCTACCAGGAAGGGGATTCTAAATTCGTCGGGTGAAAGAGGCACCCCGGCTGAGCGAAGATCGTGCACCAGCAAAGCAAGTTCAGGGAGTAGTTCCCTCGTCGCAGGATCGTTCCCGAGGGCTTCACAAACTTCCGATGGTGAGCCGAGAGCGGCAACTCTCCCTTGCTTTAACACCATCATGAGATCCAGAAGCAGCAGGAATGGTTCCATGTCATGTGACGTTATTATCACGGTTCGGTCGCATGCCTTCTTCATTTTCTCAAGCGTCCGGATGAGATTGGCCAAAGACGGGGGATCCAGGCCGACCGCGGGTTCATCAAGGATAAGGATCTCAGGGCTATTCACCAGAATCCCGGCGATCGCAACCTTGCGTTTCGCTCCGTCAGGTAAAGTCATGGGACATCGTTCGCCCACATCATCGAGATTTAATCCCACCAGCTCGCACGCGCTCCGGACCTTGTTCCGAATTTCCGTTTCAGACATATTGGAAGCCCTTCTGAGGACAAATGAGATGTCTGCGAATACGGTTTGCTCAAAAAGCTGGCGTTCGGGCCGTTGAAATACCACACCGACTTTACGTCTCAGGTTTTTGCCGTAAGATCTTACGTCTGTGCCGTCCAACAACACTGTGCCCCGGGTCGGAACGAGCAGTCCGTTTAAATTCCTGATGAGCGTTGTCTTTCCGGATCCGGTCCCGCCCAATATTCCAAGAAAGGTTCCGGCAGACAGTTCGAAGCTTATGTCCGCGATTGCCCTGATTTCGAGAGATGTTCCGGGATTGTACACATAATCGAGATTTTCAACTTGAATCTTCAATCGAGTGACCTATCTTGGCAGAGGGCGCAAGAACAGGTGTCAAACTCCGTTCTGTCCCTATCTTGTCTGAGTACTCCTAAGTTCGGTCGCGCATTTTCACGGTGGGATTGCTTCGTCGTTTCTCTCCTCGCAATGACATTCCCGCTACCTGTCAATGCGAGCGCAGCGAAGCAATCTTTTCTTCCATGTCAAGTTCCTGACCTCACGGTATTGGCGAAACGATGGACTAAGTCTTTTCCTCTACCTTCCAAGTTGTTCCCTTGGGACCGTCCTCGAGCAGAATATGCTTGTCAGCCAGTACGCGGCGGATCTCGTCCGCACGCGCGAAATCTTTCTTGCTTCGTGCCTCGGCTCTTTCCGCTATCAGGCTCTCGATCTCCCCCTCACCTATTCCCAGATCTACCACACCGGATTTGCGCAGATTTTCCATGAAGCGGGCCGGTTTCTTCCTTAAGCAAGCCCAAAATTTCACGCGATAGGGAAATAACTTCGTCCTTCACCTGAGCCAGAATATGGGGCCCAGGAATCTCCGACAACGAATCAGACGCAGAATAGCGGTTAATCGCCCGAGCAACCCCGAACAGAATAGCCAGGGCCCGGGGGGTGTTGAAGTCGTCATCCATCGCCTGCATAAAGCGATCATTTATGTTCGCTAGTTCTTCGGGGAGCTGATCCGAGGTGCCGGCACGTTTGCTGACTTCGTCCACGGCTGCCATGGCCGCATAAAGGCGCTCAAGCGCAGAGGCGGACTCCTTTATGGAACTTTGGTTGTAGTCCAATGGGCTTCTGTAGTGACTCGAAATGAGGAATAACCGGAGCGCCTCCGGATGCACGGACTTGAGTATATCCCTTATGTTGAGGACGTTCCCAAGAGATTTGGACATTTTCTCGGAACTGATATTGACGAATCCATTGTGGATCCAGTATTTGGCGAAATGTTTGCCGGTAGCCGCTTCTGACTGGGCCATTTCATTTTCATGGTGGGGAAAGGCCAAATCAGCGCCTCCACCATGAATATCGAACTGTTCCCCTAACAGGCGCAAGCTCATGGCAGAGCACTCGATGTGCCAACCGGGACGTCCCGGTCCCCAAGGAGACTCCCAGAAAGGCTCCCCGGGTTTGGCCGCTTTCCAGAGGGCGAAATCCAGAGGGTTTCGTTTCTTTTCGTCAACTTCGACGCGGGCACCCGATATCAACTCGTCAATCCTTTTGCCGGAAAGCTTGCCGTATCCGGCGAAGCTGTTCACCGAAAACATCACATCTCCGTTGGCTTCGTACGCGTGCCCGGACGAAACGAGCCTTTCGATCAGCGATTGCATCTCTCCTATATATTCGGTGGCCCTGGGTTCGAAGGTTGGACGAAGGATCCCTAGAGCGTCCATATCAACGTAAAATTCACCAATAAAGCGCTCCGCAAGACTTTTCCATTCCTCGCCCAGCTCTTTTGCTCGGTTTATGATCTTGTCATCCACATCGGTGAAGTTCCGCACAAAGGTAACGTCGTACCCACGATGCATGAGATACCTATAGATCACGTCAAAAAGGACGGCGGAACGAGCATGTCCCAGGTGACACATATCGTAAACCGTCATTCCGCAGACATACATCCCGACCTTTCCAGGCTGAAGGGGCTGAAAGTCTCCCTTTTTCCTTGTCAGGGTGTTGTATATCTTCAGTCCCATCAAATTCTCCTATGGACGGATCTGTGAAAGTGCACGGGGCTTTGGCCCCGTTGCCAAATCTTGTCTCAAGATTGTTCGTCCTCTTCCAGGAGTACCACGGCCGATGCTGCTATACCTTCGGCACGGCCGACAAATCCCAGCCCTTCCGTGGTTGTTGCCTTGACGTTAATCAGGTTCGGTTCGATCCCCATTGCGTCGGACAAGTTGCCGACTATTGCGGCTCTAAACGGTCCCATTTTAGGAGTTTGCGCAAGAACTGTGACATCAAGATTGGCAATTCGAAAACCCAGCGAGCGTAATGCGGTCACAATAGTCTCCAACATGCTAATGCTGGAAGCATCCCTATACGTGGGGTCCGTGTCAGGAAAGTGCATGCCTATATCTCCCAGGCCGCCGGCGCCAAGCAGCGCATCTATCACTGCGTGGGTAAGGACATCGGCGTCGGAATGCCCTTCCAGCCCGAGAGGATATGGTATAGTCTCTCCTCCTAGAATGAGCTTTCGTTTGTCCGCAAATCTGTGAACATCAAATCCGTGGCCTATTCGCAAGGTTTTCTCCTGCCCGCCATCAATATGCGGAGCTTAATTCATCAACCGAAGTTCGTCAAGAATGGCTTATGGTCGGGGCAGCACGTATAGGATTACGAAGATCCACCGCAGAGAATACGCTCCAGTCCTTGACGAAAGTTATCGGCTGTCATAAACTTTGCGCTGGTTATCTTATCATTTTATGGAGCTCTGACAGGGAAGACCGCCGGTGATTTCGCGGCAAACGAAAAAACAAAATCGGCAGCCTCTGATTGGGGTTTTGGCCTGGTTGGGAGCAGGATTGCCGGTCCTTGTGTTCTGTGGGCTCGCATCGGGGACATTGGGAGCGGTCATAGGGGGTTATTGGGCCTTCTCTACGGATCTGCCCAAGATCCCGGACCTCAAGTCCTACCGTCCTAAGACGGTATCCACCTTTTACGCGGAAGACGGCAGCATCATCGGTTTATTTTACAAACAGAAGCGATTCCCGGTCCCGCTGAAGTCTCTGCCTTCTCGTGTGATTAATGCTTTTCTGGCCGCAGAGGACTCCAGGTTTTTTTCTCATTCCGGGGTGGACCTGTTGGGCATTCTCAGAGCACTGGTCAAGAACATGGAGGCAGGGACTTTCGCCCAGGGCGGGAGCACCATAACTCAGCAGGTCACGCGCAATTTCCTCTTATCCAACGAAAAAACAATCTCTCGCAAGATTCGAGAGGCTATCCTCGCTTCCAGGCTGGAGCGAACCCTGAGTAAGAATGAGATCCTGGATATCTACTTAAATGAAATCTATTTGGGCAAGGGTTCCTACGGAGTGGAAGCTGCCGCCCGAACGTACTTCGGCAAACCCGCAGCCGAAATGACCATTGGGGAGGCCGCCTTGGTGGCCGGGCTGGTTTCCAATCCCACAAAATACTCGCCTGCTCGAAGTTACGAACCCGCTGTGAAACGAAGAAACTTCGGTACTGGGCCGCATGCTCAACGATGGTTTTATTACCGAGAATCAATACCGTGAGGCTATAGCGGAAATTCCATCTTTCAGGGAAAAGCTGCCCAATCCGTACCAGAAGGTCCCCTATTTCACCGAGGCAGTCAGACAGTATATTTTGGCCAGGTACGGCGAAGACGAGTTGTACAATCAGGGCCTTCAGGTTCTGGACTACCTGCGATCCGGCTCTTCAGAATGAAGCCTCCGAAGCCCTTATTAAGGGAGCTCGATCATGGGAAAGACGAGAGGGTAGACCCGCAGGGCTTGTCCGAAGGGTCAAGCCTTCAGAGGCGAAAGAATTTCTCGCAGGCTCTCCCGCAAGGTCTTACGCAGTCGGTGACTTCGTACAAGCCATCGTAATATCGAATAATTCCCCGAAGAAGCGAAGACGAAATCATCCGGAAACCCATATCCAAGAATGCACGCTGGCCCTTCGCGGAGACCTTCGGTTTAAAATACGGCTCGAAAGTGATATCCGCTATCGTACCAATGATCTGCTCGAATTCAGAATAACTAAGATCGATGGAACGGTGCTGAAGTTTGAACATCAGACCCTCCCTCGGGTCCAAGGAGCCGTCGTATGCATCGAGAACAACACAGGATATGTTCGTGCGCTGGTCGGGGGCCTTGGTTTTGATCGATCCAACTTCAATAGGGCGATTCAGGCGATGCGCCAGCCTGGCAGCGCTTTTAAACCGTTCCTGTACGCAGCGGCACTTGAATGGGGCGGATACAGCCCTCGTACACTGATAGTGGATGAACCCATCGCTGTAGTCGTAGATCCCAGGGAGGCTGAATGGATTCCCAAGAATTCGGATCGACAGTTCGATGGCCCGATGACTTTCAAACACGCACTGGCCTACTCCCGGAACATTATTTCAGTCAAATTGTTGATGGATGTCGGCATGGATCCAGTAATCCGGATGGCCCGCAACATGGGGATTCAATCTCCTCTGCGCAGAAATCTGTCGCTCTCTCTGGGGGCCTCGGAAGTCACCCCATTGGAGCTTACTTCAGCCTATACGGTTTTTCCCAATATGGGGGTTCGGGTGCCCCCCGTACTCGTCAAGAAAGTGGTAGACCGCTTCGGCAATGTGCTCGAGGACAACTCGGCCAAACCGTTGAGCGTGCTCCAGCAGATCACGGCAGGAGGTTCGTCGGGCATTCCCTTTATTGAACCTTCTGCCTCAGGAAAAATGGCTCCCGGATCAAGCTATGACAGCCAAATGCAGGGAGGTCTTGTTGACGAGATGCACAACCTTGCTTACGAGAGTCAAGGCGCCTCGTCGAATCCCGATGACAAGCAAGGGCCGGCGGGCTCTCTGCAAGCCGCGGCTGCTCGTCACGGTCCGAGAATGGTGCGCGTGCTCAGCCCCCAGAGTGCTTACCTTATGGTGAGCGTCCTCAGGGATACCTGCGTGTCAGGAACGGCTGCGGCAGCCGCTCGCCTCCACCGGCAAGACTTGGCCGGTAAAACAGGCACCACCGATGATTGCACTGACGCGTGGTTCGTGGGCTTCAATCCCGAATACACAACAGGTGTTTGGATGGGATATGACGGTAAAGTGTCGTTGGGCCATCGAGAGTACGGGGGCACCGCGGCCCTTCCTGTGTGGATGGATTTTATGAGAAAGGCGATTGGCAGCGAACCTTCAGTGGGGTACCCCGTTCCGGACGGCATAGTATTTGGGGGTGCTGGCAGTCCCGGCCGGGACCCATCCGAATTTGAACGCTCTTCTTGAAGCCGCGCCGGATTTTGGTTTCAGGCCCGATATTAAACAGGTATCGCCGGTGGACACCGCCTTCGTGCCTGCCGCTGCCAATGTGGAGGACACACCTGCCTCTCCTTCTACCATGAACTTTGTCGGGCCTGCTTATCCCAGCACGATAAGAGTATTGTCCCCTACCGGGCAAACGCTCGGCTATGCCCTGTACGAGGTGGATGGCAAAGGTAAAGTTACTTTGCACAGAGACACTTTCATGACGGAGAATCGAGAAGAGGGGTCCGGCGGGGAAGCGCGCTCCGATGAGTCTTTCTTTACGGGCGCCGTAAGGTTCCTTCGGAATTTCCCCTCCTCTATGCCGTTTTCCCTGGAGGGATGGTTTCAATGATCGGCTCGAAAAAATGGTCAGTTATTGTGACGCTGATCGTGATATTCGGCACAGGCCTCGTAATAGGGCTGTGGCTTAACCGGAATGCGCCTCACGCCCGCGTCCCCTCACATCCTGTTCGATATGAGCCTCTCGAA
This sequence comes from uncultured delta proteobacterium, assembly GCA_963789265.1. Taxonomy (GTDB): domain Bacteria; phylum Desulfobacterota; class Desulfomonilia; order Desulfomonilales; family Desulfomonilaceae; genus CAWBBA01. The sequence continues at coordinate 779,014 of CAWBKB010000005.1, forward strand.
AGAGACGAAGCCGTGGTGATTAAGGTTTATCGAGAGATAAGCCCCGCTGTAGTGAACATTATCGCAACTCATCAGGCCCTGACCGCTTGGATGCAGCTAGTTCCGCAGACAGGGCAAGGGACTGGCTTTGTCATTGATTCAGAGGGCCACATCCTTACCAATAATCACGTCGTGGCAAACGCAGAAGATCTTGAAGTCACCTTTGCCGGCCAAAAGAAAATGCAGGCGAAGCTGGTCGGTCGAGACCCGGCAAGCGATCTCGCAGTGATTAAGGTCACCCCTTTTCCGGGCATGAAAGTGGCCCCGCTCGGGGATTCCGACCAACTCGTGGTTGGCCAGCGAGTCGTAGCAATCGGCAACCCCTTCGGCCTTCAGCACACAGTAACAGCGGGTTTCATAAGCGCGCTGAACCGTGCTGTGTCCGTTGGCCAGCGTACGATGATGGGGATGATCCAGAACCGACGCCGCTATTAATCCCGGCAACAGCGGCGGCCCCTTGATAGATGCTCGTGTGGAAGTCATAGCCATTAACGCGGCCATTTTCACGACCAAATCAGGAGGATTTATGGGGATCGGGCTGGCTCTGCCTATTAATCGGGCTAAAAAAGTGGCGGCGCAAATTGTGAAAGTCGGCCGGGCTATCTATCCGTGGATAGGGATAAAATCATCGAGAAACCTTGAACCGGAACTTGCCGTTAAAATGGGGCTCCCACCTGTCAAAGGAGTACTTATTTTTGAATTGTTTCCCGGCACACCGGCAACGAAAGCCGGCCTGAGGGAAGGGGACCGCCTGGCTTTTTATGGCAATAGTCCGATACTGCTGGGCGGCGACGTAATCCTCGCCGTGGATGGCACTCCTACCCCGAGTTTTGATGACTTGCAGTATGCCATGACTCGCAAAAACATTGGTGACCGTGTGCAACTGAAAGTGCTCCGAGGTAAACAGGAGTTTCCAGTCGACCTCGTTTTGGCCGAAGATCCGCGAATGCGACAATGAATCTTATTCTGTTGTGATATTCATCATCTTGGAGGACCTGGAAGCGACTGGAAAAAGGACGGCCGGGTTGCGAAATGACGCCTCTGCGCCTCGGCAAACTCCGGCCAACTTCACATCAGAATTACCCGGTTAATGATTCTGATGCGGGGCGGCAATATTTGATTCGCCGGTGGCCTGATCGACCGGCTTTTCGAAATCTTTTTTACAGGTCTCACGGAGGCCGGATTGCGCCCACGTCTCTTCTTTAGAGACCTTATTGAAGAGATGACAAAGGTATATTTTCCGACGCGCTGGGAGGCTTGATTCGATTACTGGTCGACCCGCCCGGAGGAGGAACCGGTACCGGAACCGCTGGATATGACAGCGGATAAAGTGGGGTCGGCGGAAGGCGCCACGGCCAGGGCTCGTGGCCTCCCCAAGCAAGAATGGGAGTATGCGTAGGAACTGTATACATCAGCGCGCCATTTGGGGTAACTGCCCCTTCCGGGGCCACTGAAAACTGGGCTAATGCTGAGGATGCGGCCAGGGCAATCAGAATCAGGGCAAGGAACCACTTTTTCATCTCTCATTCCTTTGTCTTCAGCCGGAAATCAAGCCGGGACCTATTAGATTTCGCGGTGCATTATCGGTTTTCAAATGCCACACCGTCCCCGATCTTACCACCGCACGGGACACCTTTTCAATTCATTATTTGTGTCTCGACCATATCCGCAGCCATACCTCCTTGAGCAATCACGGTCAATTAGATACCATTACGAACTGGGATGCACTCCAATTTTCTTGATGCAACCGATCTTTGAAAGAAGGAGATATCAGTGAACCTCACGGGCGGATTGCTGGATCGCTTCATCGAGAGCCAGATATTCTTTCCCGATCGCTTCTTGGTATGTACACCGGCGGACGCGGCGTTGGATTACGAGGATGTATGGTTTTACACCACCGATGAGGTCCGTTTGCACGGCTGGATGGTCCCTGGGTCAGGCAATTCCGCACTTATGCTCTTTTGTCATGGAAATGCCGGAAATATTTCCCATAGGCTCGACAACATCCGGCGTTTGCACGATACAGGGTTGGATGTATTCATATTCGATTACCGCGGCTATGGGCAAAGCAGCGGACGAATATCCGAAAGCGGATTTTATCTGGATGCCGAAGCCGCTTACGCACTAGCTCTCAAACACGCGGCTGCGAGGAAATTGAAACTGATCATATTCGGCCGATCGCTTGGCGGTATAGCAGCGGTACATATAGGCGCCCGCTACACTTGTTCCGGCTTGATTCTTGAGTCTACCTTCACTAATATGGCCGATATGGCACAAGTGCATTTTCCTTTGCCCGTTCCACGGGGAGTTGTCTCCCACAGATTCAATGCTTTGGAAAAAATCGGCCGGATAAACGCCCCTATTTTGTTCTTCCATGGAGACATTGATAACATAGTGCCTGTTCAACTAGGCCGCGAACTCTTCCATGCTGCAAGGGGCCCCAAGGAGTTTGTAACCATCGAAGGTGCGGGGCACAACGATACCTACTTGGTGGCGAGCCGGGTGTACTTTGACAAGATAAGAGATTTCGCCAACTCACTGCCTGCACTTCCGTGAGAATCTCGCCCGCCTTGGACAAGGTAACCAATTGACTTCGCCGGGGACCAAATCATATATGGCTCTGATCGGCGGGATCTTCTTGGTAGCTGTGATAGCTGTGCCTCATTCCGTATAAAAAGTATATGAACTGTCCTACAATCAGCCATACCAGGAGACGCAGCCAGGATTCAACAGGGAGGCTCAGAGCCAAATAGAGGCAGCAAACAATCCCAAGCACCGGCACCAATGGGACTAAAGGCGTTTTGAAAGGTCTCGGCAAGTCTGGTTGTTCGTGACGAAGCACCATTACGGCAGTGCAAACGACTATAAAGGCAGCAAGAGTTCCGATTGAAACAAGTTCGCCCAGAAGCCCGATAGGAGCCAGTGACGCCACCACTGCCACGGCTAATCCGCAGACAGCCGACGTATTAGCCGGGGTGTGGAACCGAGGATGAATCCTGGAAAAGAACAAAGGCAAAAGTCCGTCGCGAGCCATGCTGAATAGAATACGCGCCTGGCCCAGCAGCAAAACGAGAATTACCGAAGTCAGTCCAGCGATGGCCCCGAGTTTTACCAAAAACGCCAGCCAGTGAATTCCAATGGAGTCGATAGCCACAGCAACGGGATCCGCCACGTTAAGTCTTGAATAGTTGACAATGCCGGTGATGACCAGAGCAACTAGAATATAGAGCACAGTACAGATGGCCAAGGAGCCCAGAATGCCAATAGGCATATCGCGTTGGGGATTGCGAGCTTCCTGGGCTGTAGTAGAGACGGCATCAAATCCGACATAGGCAAAAAAAACCACCGCCGCCCCTCTGGCCACCCCCGACCAGCCGAACGCGCCGAATTTGCCTGCATTGGGAGGAATGAAGGGGGTCCAGTTCGACGTTTTCACAAATGCAAATCCTACTGAAATAACAGCTAGGATCACTACAACCTTCACCACCACAATTACAGAGTTGAAGGTTGCCGATTCGCGAATCCCTCTGATAAGCACAGCGCTCAGAAGAACTATGATAACAAACGCCGGCAAGTTAAACAGTGCCGTTGTTTGCTGCAAAGTGGCCACCGAGATGCCCGCCTGCTGCAAACATTGGCTGTAATTGCTCAATTGGTGCCATCCCTCAGGCACACAAAGCCCCATTGTGCGGATTAATTTGTCCGACAAATAAACAAGATTAGTCCCAGGGGGGGCTATAAGTTGCGGGGGAATATGAATGCCGACTTGCCGCAAGAAGCTGACCATATATCCTGACCAACCCACTGCAACGGTCGCGGAGCCTATGGAATACTCGAGAAGCAAGTCCCATCCGATGAACCAAGCAAAGAACTCGCCTAAAGTCGCGTATGAATAAGTGTATGCGCTTCCTGCAATCGGGATCATGGATGCGAATTCCGCATAACATAAGCCTGCGAATGCACATGCCGCGCCTGAAAGAACAAATGAAAATACAATGGCAGGCCCAGCGTAGTTAGCTGCCGCTTGTCCTGTTAAAACGAATATTCCCGCTCCAACAACAGCTCCTATACCAATCGCCGTCAGGTCTATGGGGCCCAAAGCTCTCTTCAGACCAACATCGGTCCGGGCTTCTGCTTGGAGCCCTTCAATGCTCTTCTTTCGCCAGAGTTGATTCATTACGTTCAGATTTTTGGAAGGTTGGAAGAGCCTTCTCTCCTTTCAGGGTTGTTCAAGACGGTGGGATCTGCATCACGACGTCCCGAATTATCTCCACGAGTTTCGTGATATCAACCGGTTTTTCAACAATTGCATCCACACCGCTTTCGATCATCTTTTCCTCTTCATTAAACTGTCCGGCCCAGCCTGTCAGAAGGATGAAGGGTGTCTTCGGCAAGCCCTTCTCTTTGCATAAGTTTTTGATAGTCCTCCCGACCTGCCAGCCGTTTAAATCGGGCATGCCCAGATCACAGATCACCAAATCTACCGGCTTTTGCTTGAAAAGTTCAAGTCCCTCTCGGCCGGACAGGGCCGTGAAGACGGTTTGTCCGTATCCCATCAGGCCTTCCCGGAGCATATTGAGCAAAAGCTGCATATCGTCTATTGCCAAGATCTTCAGTTCCAGATCGAAAGCAGTGTGAGCAGATGAAGTATCTCCCGAAAATCCTTTGGCCATAGGCAATTTCACAGCAAAAGATGATCCGTGTCCCTCTCTGCTTTCTGCTGTGATGGTTCCGGCATGACGGGTGACTATACCATAGCTGACGGCAAGACCCATGCCCGTCCCGTTGGGACCCTTCGTGGTCCAGAACGGCTCAAATACTCTTGGCAGAAATTCCTGAGCTATTCCTATACCGGTGTCGTCCACACGAAAGATCACACTCCTTTTTCTAGCGTGTGTCGCCACATTAATTTCTCCGCCCTGTGGAAGTGCCTCCGCGGCATTCTTTATGAGGTTGACAACCACTTCGAACAACTCATTCTGTTTGCCTCGAACTAAACATCCGTCCGTAAGTTCCAGATTGAGGTTGATGGTTATGCCCTCCCTTTCCGGAGTGGTTTTCCACCAAGGCTTGGTCATTTCTACAGCCTGCCGGACAAGGTCGGACAAATCGAATGTATCGCTTTTCGCGGAGACGGGTTCGGATTGAAGATTCGCGAAACTCTGAAGGCGTTTGACAGTCTCGGCTCCAAATTTGGAACTTTCGAGTATCTGCTCAAGATGCCTCCGAACATTGGGTATATTCTCCAGTTCAAGGTTCAGCGATGCCAACTGAGCCCCACCCATGATGATCTGAAGGAGGTTGTTGAAGTTGTGCGCAACGCCGGAAGCCAGATCTGCTACCGCTTTGAGACGCTCCGTCTGGATCTGCAAATCTTTGGCCTTGTTCAAATCGGTGCAGTCTTCAAGAATGCCAATTCCTCCAATTATAGAGCCTTCCTCGGTGACAATCGGCCCGAAGGAAGCTTTCAACGGCGTGGACTTATCCGATGTCACCGAATGATAACGACCTTCGAAACGCCCTAACTGGCCGGATAAAGCTTTCTTTATAGCCGCGACGGCCCACCGGTCATGCAGACCGGTGAGCACGTTTAGACCAAGGAGCTTTTCTTTGGAAGAACCTATAATGCTCACAAAATTGTCGTTGCAAGTCGTTATGATACCATTATGATTGAAATGAAAGACTCCGAGGGGGGAGTTTCTCAAAAATGATTCGATACTTTTCTTCCGATTGCCTTAGGGCATCTTCGGCCTTTTTGCGGTCGGTTATGTCTCTGGCAATCACCTGGTGGCCGGTAATTTTGTCTGCCTCCATTATGATACTTACATTTTGTCCCAGCCAGACGGTTTCTCCATCTTTAGTTAGGATGGGAACCTCGCAATATGTGTCCGCCAGTTTCCGGACAAACTGCGCTCTATAAAACTTCTCTGTTTGTTTTTTATGATCGGGCCGGATCAAATCGAGATAGTGCTTACCGACAAGCTCCCTTTCGGAGAATCCGGTTATGCGTGAAGCCACGGGATTGACCAATCCTACAATCCCGTCTTCATCGGTAAGGAATATGATATCATTAGCTTTCTCCACAACTTCACGGTATCGTGTTTCGCTCGCTCGTAACGCCTCTTCCATCTTCCGGCGTTCGGTAATGTCCCTAGCCATGCCCTGAACGCCTACTGGTTTATTATCTTTCCTGATTATTCGACTATTGACTTCTACCCAGTGTGGGTTCCCGTCTTTGGCGCGGATCAGGAGTTCGTAAGGACCTGTAGTCTCAACACCGTCTTCGATCTTCTTGCGAAGCTGCTCTTGAGTTACGTGCAAGTGTTCCGGGTCTACAATATCCCTGAAATTAAGTTTTACAAGCTCTGAGGGGCTATATCCGCTTATCTTCGTTGCAGCTCTGTTTACAGAGGTGTAATTACCTTCCAGATCATGCGTATATATCATATCCGACGCATTTTCAAAGAGTTTCTCGGTACCGCTTTTCGCTCTCATGGAGAGCCCCTTCCATCCTCTTGCGATCGGTGATGTCCAGGCAATACTCTATAATTTGCTCAACGGCCCCTTCGCTGTTGAAAATGGGATAAGCGTGAACTTCCACGTGCTTGAGGTTGCCTGTCTTGTCGCAATGAACATGTTCGGCCACGACCGGCCGGCCGGTCCTTTTAATTTCTTCTATGGGACAAAGACTGTCCGCGTCGTTACACGGTTCTTTCCTTTGATGGGACACGGAATAACAAGTTGAACCGGTGCAATAGCCTGCGGAGACCGCGGCGGAATTCGCTCTATGGATCGTGTAATCGTCCGCATTGATGATATAGAAAGGATGAGTTAATGCCTCCAAGATGCTATTCAACGATTCGTTTTGACGTCGAACCTGCTCCTCGGCCTGTTTCCGCTGTCCGATTTCCCGCCGGAGCCGCTCATTATGTTCCTGCTTATGGAGCAGTCGTTTCTTCTCACTGGTCAAGTCCTCGATCAGAACCAGTATTAGTCTGTCCTTCCCCATTCTTAGAGACCGAAAGTTTATGCGGGCCCAGATTTGGCCACTGCCAATCTTCATTCTCGCTTCGATGATCCGAGGTTTTCTGGTGGAGAAAACGAACTTCAGTGCTGCCTGTGCCTTCTTCGAAGCGGAACGTCTTGTAAAAAGTGTATAAAAAGGAACACCTTCGGTTTCGTCGTACTTGGAGTCTATCTTCCCACAGGATTCGTTGGCAAAAGCAACACAGTATGAACGGTCAACCAAAAAGGCCGGAATTGGTAGAGCTTGTAACAGCTTGCCGAATGTTGTGGCCGGGATACTGCCCACGCGAAAGCTGCCGGAGGGTGTCAGATCTTTGGTCAGGAGGTTGTCAAGTTCAATTGTTTGCGTCTTTTCGTGGTCTACACTCGGTGAAAGGAGATCTTTGTCGTCCATTACCCATCCTCCTCCTGAAAGGACCAAGCCCGTCCTAGATCGCGGATGTTCGGCCGCGTCGGGCAGGGCCGGCATGGCAGAGGAAGTTCGCTTGAATCGTCCTTAAAGGGCAATTTTTCCGGGCGCGCGGCCGAAGAGCTCTCGAAGCGCGTCTGTTTCGAGTGAAAATTGCCCAGCGGTAGCGACGGCAACAGTCGGCATGTGTCTTTCGTTACAGACAGGGGGGTATTCTTCGAGGAACGGAGGGCCGGTTAAGGGCGGGTGCAGACGGCACGGTTCGGGAGAACCATTGACGATCAATCTCTCAAATTCCCGGAGATCGGCCACGCTCGCGTTCACGAACCAATCCTACCAACCCTCAAGGCTGCCCCGTTGTCTCTGACAGATTATACGGCGGCCCGTGTAATGCGGGCTTTGCCTCCAACGACCACTTAACGTCGTTGTCGATCATTACATATTCTTGGCATCTTGGCAATTTTTTAAGACGCGGGCTTCATGTCCCCCATGTCAGAACCCTCAAAAGGAAGAGTGCCAAAATGATCAGCCACGCACTCTGAATGCTGGTCTGAACCAGTTGCGACCAGCGGGGCTTGTCTCTCAGCCAAATCGAGGCGATTATAAGAAGCCAGAATATAACAAGATATTGCCACCCCTTGCTGTAACCAAGCCACTGGCCGTACAGGCCCGCGCAATTAAGGAGAAGCGCTTCGCCAATCGATTTCATTTTAGTCCTCCTTCCTTTATTGAAATTGTAAGCAAAGCACGCATAAAGTCCATTGTTTCCAGAAGGCCGAGGCAAAATAGCTCTGAGCTGCAATTATCATTCAAATCTCATGGCATCTGCCGCATCCAGACGACTGGCTTTTCCGGCGGGTATCAATCCGGATAATATACCCAGGACCACCCCAAAAAATACCCCTCCAATCAGACTGGCCAGCAGTACTTCGTATGCCGCAACTATATTGAAAACTATCTCGAGAATATTTATAGCGACCAATCCGATAAGGCTGCCTATTACAACACCCAACAGACTGATACAAACGGATTCCAATAGGAATTGAGACATTATCATGCGGTCGGTTGCCCCAACGGCTTTTCGAAGTCCTATCTCGGTAGTTCTTTCCCTCACAGCGGCCAGCATTACACTGGTAATACCAAGTCCGCCCAACAGAAGAGTCACGAACGCGGCCGCGTACAGGAACACCTTTACCAGCAACACCGCACTCTTTAATGTCTTAAGCGCTCCCGGATAATGGACAACCTGAATCGCATCGGCGTAGCCCGGTTGATTTCGTTTCAACAAGTTGTAGATGTCATTGTGGAGCTTGGGAACCACATCCCAGTTGACCGCGCGAATGTAAATATCTCGCAGTTTGTACATTGCCACGAATCTGGACCTGGCAACCGTGATGGGAATCAATATGGTGTTCAGATACATTGGATCTTCCATTCCTCCCATCACGCCGACCACTCGGAACGTGTAGCCACCCAAAAATATTTCTTTTCCCAGCGGACTCTCATCTCGCGCGAACAATCGTTTCAAAACGTCGGTCCCTATGATGCTGACACTCTTCCTATGCCTTATGTCATTCTCGGTAAACTTTCGCCCCTGTGATACGGGCATGAAAACAGTGTCGAAAAAGCGGGGACTGACTCCCATGATTCTGTCATTTCCAACTTTCTTATTATTATAACTGAAGGGCATATAATTCCATACCACCGCACATGCATCGTAAACACCCGGAAGCCTTTTGATATCTTCAATATCTTTGGCGAAATACTGACCATGATGCCATTTTCGGGCTCTGTCAAAGTTCCATGATGCCTTTAAGACCGTTGCACTGCCTAATACTTCGAGATTTCGACCAAGATCGGTTTCAACGGAATCCCCAATGGTCAAAACAGTCATCAAACCTGCCAATCCCAATGAAATCCCGAGGAGAACACCGTTATACCGCCGTTTGTTCCGGTAGACCTGACGCAAAGCAATGGTAAACAGATCGGACGCGTGCATATCGATCAGCCTTCAGATTCGGTACGGACACGGCGGAATTCTATTCACATCGGTACTGCCCCGATGTCGGCCGGCAATCATAATTGCCCGCATCGGACATCACGGCATCCGGGCTGAAGAATCCTGTCGGCCCTCGCCACATATAATGTTACAATTTACCCCAGTCCGTGATTTGACACAAGATTCGTGGTCCACTGGGTTCGCAGCGAGAAAGCTGACGACGGTTTCCAGAGGCGGTTAGGTATTGACAGAAAACCTGCATTTAGATAATGTCAAACCATACGTCGGGGCGTAGCGCAGTCTGGTAGCGTACCTGAATGGGGTTCAGGTGGTCGCTGGTTCAAATCCAGTCGCCCCGACCACGAAAAATCATTTCAATTTTACTCGTTCAGCAGCCGAAGGTTCTCGGCTGTTTCCTTTTTTGGGGTCAATGCTCGCTGTTTGGCGGTACGTGTGAAGGCACGGGGAGCAACCGGTCACGCGGGTATGCGGCTCGCGTCGAACAGGCGAATATTGGAGGGAAGAAAAGAGGCAATCTTAGCAAAGAAAGTGGACCTTTTAATGGGCGACCGAGTGCGCTACCCGCACGTCTTCAGAGTCCTTTCACTGTCAGTTTAGCCGCTGCTGGAGCATGGCTTTGGCATTCCGCAGGTTTGCGCCGGCAGTTTGAGCGTAATAAGTGGCATGAGCAGATTGAAAGACCTTAAGGGCTGCCTTGTATGCCCCCACCGCCTCTTCCAGCCGTTCGGTACCACTCTCCCGTTCCCCAATGCTGCATAGAGCGCTGCCCAGGTTGTTTTGGGTCGTGGCCCAGTGAAGCGGCACTCGATCACGGGTACGCTCTTTCAATGCCTCACGGCACAGCCTCACCGCGCTCCCCAGGCCGCCCGAAAGGGAGATCTGCCTATCACTTGTCTGACAAACCACTGACATCAATTAGTCTAACGTCGCCCTCGGTCCACCCTAACCAAGATTAGGCATGGTTTCGCATACGTCTGGCTGCTTCGCAACTATTCCTACGGCAACCCTATTACCGTCACCGTGGCAGTCTCATTATGAAGCTGACACCCACTGTCTCGTTTTGAAGGACAGTACTCTCCGTAAGTGTAGAAGCCTGTCATCGGTACTCCCCTACCTACAACTGAGCTAATGCGCAAAGTCTCCTCGCCCGTATGAGAGCCTAGCAGTATCTTGCGGGCCATACACGAATAAAAGAATATCATGGCCGGCTTACTAGCGCCCAAATCGATCATAGCTCGTCTGGCCGCTTCAGCGGAAGCTTCCAACAAGCTTTCCTTGAGTCCGCCGGAGGCCAATTGCATAGTCACCCCTTCGGGAACTTCTCCTGCGAATGTGACAGAACCCTCGTTCTCATCTATCGCCATGGCGGCTCGCAATACAGGATCCTCGCCGAGGCTTAATGATTCGTCTACAATACCGAATGGGAACTGCACCCCGACAGATGGCAGCTTATCTGCCCAAGGGCCGAGATACGATCGGTAAACCGCCAAAGCAGGCTGTCCATCGAATTCATAGACAACGTTACCTCGGGCACGGGTAACCTTTTTGGGTACTCCCACCGGCATCCACCCACTCTTCACTCCGGTGCCCACATGGAAGTTGCCCGTCATGGATATGGCCACGGCCGAGTCAGACAAGATCCTATTTCCGATGAACTGCCATGTTTGCTTGAACTGCCTTGCGTCGCCCGCCGCACCTCCGCTTATGGGCACATGGGGTCCAAGAATTGAGGTCAACCCGCGCGCGATGGCGCTACCGTTTCCAGTAAGACCATCCGACAGCACTTGCACGTGACGCGAGTCACTGGGAAGGCCGCGGGCCAGTTTCTTCCCAGCCATATCGCCGTCGCGGCCGATATTCGAAACGGAAGCTATCTGAAATCTGATCTGATCGGTTGCAATTCCAGCCAACACCGCTGATTCGAAGCTGAACCCTGATGAAGAGATTTCTCCATCGGCGGTGCACCCGACAAAACTCTTCGCTGCTGCCGAGGCATAGGCTCCTGCCACCAAATCCGACAAACCTGGGCCAGGGGCACAGAAAAGCCAGCATGCACTAGGCTCCTGTCCCAATTTCTCGACGAGTGCTTCTCCCATCTCCCGACCCAGCGCTTTAGAAAATGCTTCTCTGCCCACTACTGTGGCCGCTTTGAACATGTCTACCCCTTTCGAAGTTAAACCAGTCTCAAAAAAAGATATATCCGGCCTTGCACTCTCATAGATCATGACAGTGAGCCGTCAGGATTATTTGAGCAATATTTGTGCCGTCGGCCGAAATGTACAGTCAAATGTGAGGAAATATTGGCACTAATTGATTGGCAATCTGTCGGGGTTATATTCGCCGAACCACACAAAGCTACCTACAGGTAACATACCGCGCTATTGATACCTAAAAGTAGCCTTGATAAGGTGGCCTGCCCGTCAGCATTGGTCCCTGTGACGAGAAGACCTATGGCGGTCTCGGGTCCGTGGATAGCTTTCAAAGAGGCCGAGAGACGACCGAATATCAGGTGCTATCCGTTGTGAGCATCTTGCGGACACTGGTTAGGTACTGTAGTGACTTGTGAGGATTCTTTTGGCAACGGGCAACAGCCAGCCTTAATATGATTGAGTCTAGTCTACTTCTCCAGGAACGGGGTTCAGGTGGTCGCTGGTTCAAATCCAGTCGCCCCAACCACGAAAAATCCATTCAGTTTTACTCGTTTAGCCGCCGAAGGTTCTCGGCTGTTTCCTTTTTGGGGCAGGTGCTCGTTGTTCCACGATATGAGTGAAGGCATGGGAAGCAACCGGTCACGCCGGGGCGTGCTTCGCGTCGAACAGGCGAATACTGGGGGCCAAGAAAAAGGCTGATCTGAGCAAAGAATATGGCCTTGACCGCGTGTGCAGTTCACTTTTCCTCGTCTTTCCAAGAAAGTTTCACCTTGAAATTAGCTCCGGTTGAGCCTTTTGCAATCACGAATCCGACTTCGGCATTGAACGTAAAGCCGAACTCAACCTCAACCTGTTGAGGACGCGGTTCCCCCATTTCGCGGAGTTTCTGCACTATTGCTTTCAGTGGCTTTCTGAACCGCTGGAGCGCGTCCTCCACATCTACGGTGGCTTCGAACAGTCTCTCCCCGAAGTCAGCAGACGCTTTGACCATTCCGCCTTCCTCTTGGATCTCGACTTCCATCACCAGCCCGTCCCCTTCCTTCATCGGGATTCGAACAAGCCCGTTCATAATCGTCTCCTTTCTCGACATCCTTGGTATCAGCATTGCGGCAAACCCGTAGCTTTCAATGGGACAAACTATATGCTATGTTTCACTACGGGCCAAGGCAATTATTCCAAGACCATAGCTTTCTCGCGTCAATCTGGGGGCCTCTTTTTTGCGCCAATGGCTGTTTTGGGCCCCTTGTAAAACGATTTCGTCAACGAAAACAGAACTAGCCTTAAGGGGGTACACCAGTGACGCAAGATCTCCTGGCAGGCGTAGTCGCCATTCTACCGTATAAGGAGACCAAAAGCGGGACGGGATTCCTCGTCCATCACGATGGCCTCATAGTTACTTGTTCCCATGTGGTGCAAAGTGAAAACGAGCAGAAAAGGAACAAGCCTCGTCTTGAACGTGTCAAGGTTGTTTTTCACAATTGTGGTGAGGAGCGGCTTGCCAAGGTCGAGTCGCAATGGTGGCGTCCTCGTGATGGAGAAGACGTAGCAATATTAAGAATCGAGGGCGACCTGCCGCGGACTGCGAAAGTGCTTCCACTGGGGTCATCGGTCAATATCGCCGGTCATGAGTTTGAGAGCTTTGGTTATCCCGTGAATTACCCCGGAGGGCTCTGGGGTTATGGAAGGCTCGGAAATCCCATTCAGGATCAGGCTGGCAAAGGCTTGGTGCAGCTCAGGGACGCGAAGAGATACTCCTAGGCTTCAGCGGAGCCCCCATTTGGGACAAATCGAAGAGCTGCGTGGTCGGCATGGTTACCTCTTATGCGAGGCCCGAGCAAGGAAGACTCGAGGAAACCGCTTTTGTGACCCCGTCGGAAACTCTAGTTGCTGTCTGTCCGCCACTTGAAATCTTGCATGGGCTGGATATTTTCTACAAACCCACACAAGAAAACATGAGCTCGATCTCTGACCGAATCGGCCCCAATGTCTCTATTCCGAGAGACCAGGAGATCAGTACACTGGAGGAGATCTCCCGGACGCACCAACTGGCGTTTGTCACAGGCTCATCGGGCTGCGGGAAAACCGTGGTAGTCAAGATGTGGGCTCAGGAAAAGCTCAGGCATTCCACAGTGATCTGGTGGAACGCTTCCCTTCTTGCCGCCGATGATTTCGCCTCCTTCGAGCAAAAGCTTCATCTCCCAGACCCTCTTCTTGAAGCGCTTTCAAATAAGTCGTCCGATTGGGGATACCTGGTCGTGGATGGATTGGACCGACAATATAAACCCGAAGTATTCCGAAATCTCTCGACGGTCCTCCGGGCTGTGGGTCTTGGCAAAGGCAGTTCATGGGGGATAGTAATCACGTCTCAGGATGAGGATGTGGAACGCCTGCAGTCCGAGCTGTTGCAGGCGAGGGTCGAGGTTAGCGAGATGGGCTCTGTAGCCATTCAGGAACCTTCGCTAAGCGATTTGCATGTCGTTTGGGAGAGTTTTCCGGCCCTTGCCAGATTGGCTCTGCAAGAGCATCTCCATCGATTGCTTCTCAAACCGAAGGTCCTGGATTTGTTCGCACGACGGCTCGCTGCAGGGAGATCTGTGGACACATCAAAGTGGGCCGGAGAGTCGGACCTCATCGAGTGGTTTTGGAGTGGTCAAGTGCGAACCGGCAATATGAGGGCCGAAAGGGACCGATTTCTTAAGCTCCTGGCCGGAAAGCAGGCGGATGAACTCCTCTCGGAAATTCCAGCCGACGATTTCAATGTGTCCGATTTGCAGCCCGTAGACGTTCTCATCGGTGATGGCCTACTGAAATTTGTTGATGGGCGATACGCTTTTCAGCACGACTTATTCGGGGATTGGTCTCGCCAGACAATTCTTCTGGGGCGACGTAGACAACTCTCGACTTTTCTTGAAAACAAACTCGGCTCTCCGCTGTGGCATCGCGCCGTCAGGCTCTTGGGTTTGCATCTGTTGGAGCAGGAATCTTTGGTCGCGTGGGAAGAAGTGTATGAGGTTTTGGGCACGTTGAAAGATGGTGGTGGTTTGGCCCAGGATCTCATGACCGAGTCCGTAATTTTTGCAGCAAGTCCAGGATCACTTCTAGAAGAAATGTGGAAACGACTTGAGGCGAATAACGGCCTTTTATTAGGGCGCTTTCTGAACAGGTTTCTCCAAATAGCCACATATCCGAACTTCATTGTATTGGAGATCGCTCGATTGCTGTTTCCGGAGTCTCAAGCTCAGGCCGCAACGACAGAAAGAATTCCGTACAAGCTTTACTGGCCTCCTATAATTCAGTTTCTTCACGACCACAAGAATCAGACACTGAGCATTGCCCCGAAGCTGGTGGCGGAGGTTTGTGAGAAGTGGCTACGCTATGCGTCCCCAACAGACGCGACCATCGTGGAAGCAGCCGATATGGCTCTAGACTTGGCCGAAATTAGAGTCGCTCTGGGCATAGTGTACTGGCGAGGTCATAGAGACGAATTCGATCGCCTGGTTTTCAAAGCTGCTCTAGCGGCCTGTAAAGCCGATCTTGGACGATCCAGAGGCTTTGCTCTTACGGCCTGCGGGACGCCGGGAGCCCTCGAAAAAATGGCAAAATATGAGGCTGACGCACGATCAACCGGTAAGGTCGAGCATCTTCGATCTGAGCTCGGGAATGTTCGAATAGAGCCGGTCTATGAGGACGAAACTGACCCCAACCAGATCCCGCCCAGCCCTTGGCCGGATGGTCCTCTGAGGCATGTAGAAGATGCGTTTGCGGACGCTTCCTTCAAATCGGACGCTCTGCACCCCCTGATCGTAATTGAGCCAGCGACAGCGAGGGAAGTCATCTTGGCAGCGCTCATCGAGGACCCAGGGGAACGGGCCTATCATCGTTCAAGACCTCATGGTTCGTCAAAGCTGGGCCTCACCATGAAAGACCAAGCCTTCTATCCACCTCTTTATTTTCAAGGCCCGTTTACGTTCTTCTTGCAGAACCGCTTTGATGAAGCCCTCGATTTGATCATTAGACTTGTAAATTTTGTTACGTCCAGGTGGGAAGAGGTTCAGAGGGAGCAACTAGGAGTTATGGTTGATTTGGAGAGCGGCCCAAAATGGTTCGTTGGAGATCTGGATGTCTTTTACTGGCATCGAGATAATGGGTCTGCGCCACATGCAGTTGTGTCAGCTCTGATGGCTCTTGAATACTGGTTCTACAATCAACCGGAAAACGGTGATGCGACTATAAGTGCGATTCGTACTATTCTTGAGAACTCTAGCTCGCTTGCATTACTTGGGCTGCTATGCTGCGTGGGGAAGAAGAACCCAGTGCTGTTCACTAAGGACCTTCAACCGCTCTTTTCGGTGCCGGAATTCTATTTCTGGGACCAGGTACATCTACTCCAGGGCGAGCAGCTCCAAATGCTGCCTTGGGGAGGACTGGGCAAACCTGAGTGGATGGGGAAGCTAGCCCATGAATGGCATAACTTAGAACACCGGAAGCTATTGCTTGTAAACATTGCTTTTCAACTTCTCGTCGCATCGGGAGAAACGAGGCAATTCTTTGACGGTGTCAGGCCAAGATGGCAGGAGCGCGTTGACAGCGGGCAAGAGGGCAACAGGGGAACGAACTTCTTGAGGCAACTTATCGGGCTGTTCGATCCTGCCAATTTCCGTCAAGGAACGGACGCCAATGGCAATGAGGTTATCTTCAGCCAACCGCCCTCGTCGGAGCCGAACGAGGATCACGATGAGACCACAAGACAGCTGCACCAGAGGATGCGTTTACTCACGTTACCGAACCATCTTTGGCAGATTCTGATCGGAAAAAAGACGCTGTCGGAGGACGAACTAGGTTCATTTTGGGCTCAGATCCAAGATGTTGCATCGCCGGGACCAATTCCAGGGCATGACTGGCAGACATTCGGACCCATCCACTGTCTCACCGGCGGAGCGGCAATCCTGTTAAAGCATCATCGTGACTGGTTGCGGCAATACCCGGACCGGGAGCAGTGGTGCATATGGGTGATTATCGATTCAGTCTTGAACCCGCCTGAATCTCCGCCATTTGATAATGGGCTCATCCATATGGATGGACGATGGCAAGGCTTCTGTGCCTCCTTGATCCCCATTTTGTGGTCAGAGAATCCTTCTTCGCAGGAGTTTCGACGATGCATGGCCCTGTTGGCAACCGATTTTCACTACGACACGATTCGGATCCTGTTTGAATCAGCTGCTCGACGGAGAAACCTGCTGAGAGAAGATTTTTCTCGATTGCGGCATATGAGCATGCGTTGGGCTGTTGCCCGCTGGGCGACCATGATCATGGAGCGTTTAGACAAGCAGACTTCGCCTCTGCCGGAATGGCGAGACCGGGAAACTCAACGTTTTGCTGATGCCCTAGTTCCGGCCGAAGTCCCGCGATGGCTCGATATAAAGCTGACCGTCAATAGTGAACTTCCTGATGTTCAAGAGGAAGATGGACGAGGTGAAACGGAAACCGAGGAAGCGGCTTACTTAGATCTCCATGTTGTCGTGGCCGCTCATTCTTGGCTCCCCGGCTTGAATGAAGCGGTCGACGAGGCGGAAAGGGCCGAGTGGCTTTTTTT
Source organism: uncultured delta proteobacterium (assembly GCA_963789265.1). GTDB lineage: Bacteria > Desulfobacterota > Desulfomonilia > Desulfomonilales > Desulfomonilaceae > CAWBBA01. The sequence continues at coordinate 796,251 of CAWBKB010000005.1, forward strand.
TTGGAGAGAGGCGCTGCGGTATAGCATTAAACTTTATCAAGAATGTCTCAGCGGCGGTCATACTTTTGATAACACCAATGATGACTGGTACCGCTGGCTTTTCGATAGACTTGCTCTTGTCATTCGAACCTGCACTACCGCGGAAGAAGCGGAGGGTCATTGGCGTCCAATCTTGGAGCTCGGACCGGAGGGGCATCATTGGATAGAAACTTTCCTGTCTTCCTGGTTTGTCGTGAATTTGCAGATTCAAACTTTCCCGGAGAAATTCCTTTCGCAGTGGCGAAGAATGATTGAGTTTGGGGCCGTTTCTCAGGAATGGAATTTAGCCACAGCAAACAGGACGCATGATTTGGAAACCATGTGGTGCAATTTGCTGGGTTTTGGCGGGTCATGGGTCAAGATGTGGGACGAATCTCACCGCGATAAGATTCAAGAAATGCAAACAGTATATGAAGTTTGGGCAAAAGAACATCTGGTACGCCCCAGGTGCGCGATGCTATTCGCCATATTCTTGAAGCAACCCGCTACTGTAGGGCTTTTATTCAAAGGTCTTACGTGGCTTGGCACTGCTGCGAAGGCGGCGGGCAACTATTACTTTAGAGATAAGGAAACATTGGACCAAATTAGTTCGTTGCTGGATCATTGTTGGAACTCTCACCGCTCAGAGCTTCGGACAGATGCGGCCGCTTTCAACGCTTTCCGGTATTTGTTGACGAGATTGGCTGAACTTCAGGAGCTTGTCGCAAATGAGATTTTGAGGCAGCTCGCCACCCAAAGAGATAAATGAGATTTTTTCAGAACGCCACTCGGCGTTCGCAGCCAGATCCATCGCTGATTGTTGTTAGTTGGTTGTCACCAGACCAAGGGCAGAACGCCTGATTTGGTCTTCCGGCTAAATCCTATTGACTTGGGTGAGAGACTTTTGCGTGATTCGGTCATGGACGGATATCGATTGTAGTGGATTTTTGCAGCGTGCTGTGGGCAAATCTTGGCGAAATAATTAGTTATTTATTGTTCACGTCTGCATGAGGCGCAGGTGGTCGCTGGTTCAAATCCAGTCGTCCCGATCACTCAAAAAAACATGAAACCGTGGAGTCGCTGAGCTGATTCGACGGTTTCTTTGTGTAGCCCCGGCAGTGTAGAACAGGCCTTCGGCGGTGCTGCATCCTCGAAATTGTGGCCCCGGCTCGACAAAATGAGGATGACGCCCCCAGATTTCTCTCGTGTTCAAACCCCTTATACTTGCGATTGTGTCGCCTCCCGGCGAGCCAGTAGGTTCATCGCTTTCATAGTCATGACTATTTCAGCATTCTGGTTGAGCACCTCAATGTAGGAGTGAACAATACCGCGATCAGGCTTTGAGCGGGAGCGTTTGGTCTCGGAGACGGTCACCCGGAGAGAAAGCTTGTCTCCCGGGCGTACGGGTTTGAGCCAGCGCAGCTTGTCAACTCCGGGAGAACTCAGGCTTGCAACGTGCGAAAGGTAGTGGTCAACAAAGAGCCTCATCATCAGACTCGCCGTGTACCATCCACTTGCAATCAAACCGCCGAACACCGACTCTTTGGCGGCGAGCGGGTCTGTGTGAAAGGGCTGCGGGTCAAATCGTCGGGCGAAGTCGATCATTTCAGACTCTTTAACTTCAATAGCGCCGAACTCGTGAACAGCGCCAGGGACGTAATCTTCGAAATAGCGGTCGTCCATTCCCGTTGTGAACGTCATAGTTATCGAAACTCCTTCATCCTCGGAAACATAAGCCTCTTTATTTGGTGATTCCGCCTAGTTTCGGGACCCTCTGAATTACTGTGGTGTGGCGGCCCTCATCAGTACAACCAAGGTACCAACCGGGGGATGCGTGCCGCCCATATCCGGTACTCGTCTCCATAACGCGATTCCAGATAGCGATCCAACGTTGGCACATGGCCAAAAATAAAGCCGAGTGTCATTATCACCGGTATTGCCAAGGCCGCGACACGGCCTGTCAGCAATGCATAGCCGGTGAACAAGACCATGTCCGCGAAATAATTGATGTGACGAGCGTAGTGAAAGAGGCCCTCAGTGTAGAGGCGGCCGGCATTATCTTTCTTGCGCTTCCACCGGTGTCTTTGCACTTCAGAGGCCGTGTGGACGATTGAACCGAGCAAGTAAAGAGGGATGCCCAGAGCGGCCAATAGACCCAACGCCGCGACGTTGATAGCCCCGAGAAGGGCGAAAGCCGTGTGGATGAAGAACAGCCATGCCCCGACAATCACGGCCTCGGACCAACCCAGGCGCCGACGAAAAATGGCAAAGAGACCGTAGGTCAGACGGAACCAATAGATCAAGCCGGCAGCGAAGAGCAGCGCTCGGCGGGCCAAATCGGCTTCTACTGTGCCCAAGCCGAACGGAGCAAGAACCGAAGCTGCGCCATGTCCGAACAGCAGCCACGCGACCAAGACGAGGACTCCGGTGTGTATGGCGCTGAGAGCGACTTTGGGTCCCAGTGACGAATCGTGTTCTCCGTGCATTCAGTCCTCTTCTATCACAGATCTCCAGTTTAAGTGTAAATGGCTTCCGTATCCGGATTCAAGGCTCGCTGGTTCAAATCCGGTCGCCCCAACCATTAGAAGAATCATCAAACCGTCGAGGCGGCCATACCGATTCGAAGATTTTTTGTCCAGAAATCCTCCTCAACAAGCCCGAATCAAGATTCAGCACGTGCCGTAATTCCTAAACTCAAAAGTCCGACCCAGCAAGAAATTTCCTGTCACAAAAGGAGAGCGCTCTTCATGGTCAGGTGAATCGTCGTTATTGCCCTGGCTCTTGCTGTCTCGATCAACTTATGTTGACCGGCAGCACACTTTTGTTAAAGCACTTCGCAGGCATGGGCCCTTGCGATGCCGTGAGCGAGCCTTTGATTTTCTCCGTCCGTAAGTGTACAGGGCGGAAGCTCTTTCCAATAATTGCTTGACAATGAGTGATCGTTGGCCTAATCTGTCGCTGAACCTTATCTTGTGTTTCCCCAGTAGACCTCGCGTCAAGGACTTCGGGCGTTATGCAAGGATTAAGATCCTAGGACATAGGCACCCGTGCGTAGGACTTGACGGCGGAGTACCCGCCAGTTTTATCCTCGTCCACAGACAGCCCTTGTTCATAACCGTAGACGCACTCTCGCAAAATGTGTGACGTGCCTTTTCTTGAGGAGTTAGAGAATGAGTATCAAAATTTATGTCGGAAACCTGTCCTTCGATTCCAGCGAGGAAGATCTCAAGGGCCTGTTTGCAACCTACGGGGAAGTCGAATCCGCGAAGATCATCGTTGACCAATTTACCAATCGGTCCAGAGGATTCGGATTCATCGAAATGACCAACCGGGAAGAAGGGCTCAAGGCGATCCAGGGACTGGATTCCAAGGAACTCGGCGGTCGTTCGCTGAAAGTCAACGAGGCCAGACCCAAATCGGACAACCGTGGTGGTGACCGAAGGGGGGGGCGAGATTCTCGCTGGTAACCAACGGTTCTAGCTGACTAATAGCAGAAGGTGAGGCTCTCAGGGGAGAGTCTCGCCTTTCTTTGAGACGGCGGCCCCCAAGCCGGAGAGCAGTGCCCGATGATTTGCGCTGTCTGTTGGCCTAGGCAGAACTTGGCCTAAGCCAGAATCATAAGGCTTCCGGTTCCCAACAATAGAGGTTTCAGCTTATGCCGGGAGTTTTTGTTAGAGAAGACGAGCCCTTTGAAAGTGCGCTAAGAAGGTTTAAGAAGCAGCTACAGAAGTCAGGTGTTCTCGGAGAGGCCAAGAAGCGGCGGGCATACGATAAGCCCAGCGTCAAAAAGAAAAAGAAATCCCTCCTGGCCCGCAAGAGGCTTCTGAGAAAGCTAAGAAAAATGCAGCGCATGAGGCCAAGGTAATTCTATCGGACCAGGTCATCGCTTGTGACGGAGTGGACAGTCAGAGGTCTACCCTAAGAAAAGAAGCATGTTAGCGACTGAAGATAAGATTGATGGGGAAGGATTGACCAAACGGCTTGTTAGGGACGTTCACGCCGAATTAAGGGCGGTACTGAAAGGAGCGAGCCTGTGGGACAATCTCGATTATTTCGAAATTTCCATGGGAATGCAGAAAAGAGAAAAGGCTCCGTTTCCCAGTTTCGAGTGGCTTGCGTGCGCTCCTGTTACCAGCGGCGGGTGTCATTATATTTATATCGGGACGGTCTTCAAGGGCAGGTATAATCTAATTTTCGTCGGCAAAACTTCTAAAGGATTTCAGGTCGCGTGCGAAGTGGCCAACAGGTGTGCCGAAGAATTGGGGGCCTAGTTCACGATTATCATCCGGTGCGGTGTCAATGGAACTTTCACGAATTACTTTGATGCCTCTGGAGCCGGCAATCACCTCGGCGGTGTAGAAACCGTTAAGCCTAGTGCCAGAATTCCCGAATTGCGGTCCAGCCGCTTCAGAGCCGGATTTCCCCCTAGCTCCGGACAACGTTCAAGGGAAGGCATTAAATAATCCTCGGTTGAAACCTTGCGAAGAAGAAGATGAAAATAGCCTTTGTAATTCCGCGAAATAGTTCCGGCTCTGAAAGGAGTTTTTACGATTATAAGTTCGGCGCTACATTTCTCCTTTCCAAAAAGTATATTTCATATCTCCTGGCTATACCTACCCTGGCGTCACTAACCCCTCCACAACACGAGATTCGGGTCTTCGACGAAAACATTGCAGATATTGATTATACTTGGAAGGCAGACCTTGTGGGGATCACGGTAAGGACGATGTTTGCCAAGAGAGCCTACGAGATTTCTGAGACCTACGGAAAGAGAGGAGCTAAAACGGTCTTGGGAGGCATACATCCCTCAATGTGTCCCGAAGATGCTCTTCCGCATTGTGATAGTGTTGTAATCGGTGAAGCTGAAGATATTTGGCACACGGTCTTGCAGGATGCCGAAAATGGTTGCCTGAAGAAGCTTTACAAAGCCGATAAGTTTGCCGATCTGACGGCCACCCCTGTCCCGCAGCGGTCGTCACTTTCAAAGGGACGCTACCTCCTTGATATTGTTCAGACTACCAAAGGTTGCCCGTTCCATTGCGAATTCTGTGCTGTGCACGCCTTTGATGGACAGACGATTAGAAGCAAGACCGTAGACCAGGTTCTCCGAGAGGTTCAGGGCATCAACAATTCTCATGCCGCTTACAAAACTAAAAAGTCAATATTCTTTGCAGACGATAACATCATCGCCAACAAGGCATTCGCCCGAGAACTGTTCTTGGCTCTCAAACCATACAACATCAATTGGATGTGCCAGGCGTCTATCAACATTTCAAAGGAGGACGAGCTACTCGAATTAATGAGAGCGAGTGGGTGTGGAGCTGTCTTCATCGGCTTTGAGTCCACATCCCAAGAGAACCTTGCGATGATGCAAAAGGGGGTCAATCAGCGATATAACTACCTGGAAGCAATCGCAAAAATCCAATCATACGGGATATTGGTTCACAGCTCGTTCATCCTGGGCTATGATTTTGATTCACAAGCTGCATTCGACGATCTGATAGATTTTATTTCTGAAGCAAACCTGTTGATACCGTTGATCAATATTCTCACTCCCTTGCCCGGAACCAAGTTGTTCAAACGTCTTGAGGCCGAGGGAAGAATTCTACACAAAGACTGGAGCAAATATGACACGCAACATGTCGTCTTTTCCCCGGCCAGGATGTCTGCGGATGAACTGTTGCACGGGTATAGGAAAGTCATGAGATCCGTCTATTCTTTCGACTCAATATTGACGAAATTGAATTACTACTGGGCAAGAGACTTTTGGAAACGTACCAATGAACTTGATCCGGTGAAATTTGTGTATCGCTTTCTTTTTGCCGCTAGAATGGGGACCTTACTGATGTCCAGTAACATAGACCGTTCCAAGTTTATAATGAGAATGCTGCCTCACGTCTTTGATAAAGAGGTCAGGATATCAACCGTCCTAGCTCTAATGAACTACAATAATTTCGCCTACGCCCTATGAGTCAGAAGGGGGCACCCATTAAGTTCTGAGGAGAGGAATAGTTCGGGCTCTTCACTATGCTGCCGGCTTGTCCGCGACTAATGACAAACCTGGCCGCTTCGGCTCTCCTGGGATGCCGGCAAATCTTACCTGCTTCGTAGTAAAGAATGGCGTGCCGAGAAAGACAACTACCGCGAGACGGCTACTTTTTAACGCCTTCTTTCAAAGCCTTGGCTGCTTGGAATTTCGGAGCTTTAGTAGCTTTGATTTTGATCTTTTTCCCGGTGCGAGGATTAATTCCGGTTCGGGCCGCCCTTTTGACGACAGAGAACTTTCCGAATCCGGGTATATATACATGCTCTCCATTGGACAACTGCTCCGCGATTGTGCCGAAGACCATATCGATAGCTTCAGCCGCGTGTTTTTTTGTTGTCTCCCCCTTCGTGGCCAACTTCTCGACAAACTCGGCCTTAGTCATGTTCCCTCCCTTTTCTTTTTGCGCTGCGCGGGCCTCAAATATATTGTAAATCTATAGACCCGCAAATTCAGGGGAGTCAAGCAAATTCGCGCATGCTGATTGATCGTCGGACACGATAGGGGTTGACTGGGCAATCGGGAAGATGTTAAAGCTCACACAATAATAAATCTCCCTCAAATCTCGTAAAACAAAAAGAAAGGAGAGACAATGGCAAAAACAGTTGTCATCGACCAAGAGGCTTGCTCTGGATGCGGCACATGCGCGGCCATTGCGGAAGATTGCTTCGCACTGAATGAAGAAACTGAGAAGGCTTATGTGAAAGACCAAAGCGCGTGTTCCGAAGACGAGATCCAGGAAGCCATTGACACTTGTCCGGAAGAAGCTATTAGCTGGCAGGAGTAAGAATTTTCTTCCTTCTGCCCCCTGTCGCTGGTTCGCGTCCAAGGGGATTGTGTTCCGCTTTCTTGCCATTGCAAGCAGCCATAGAAGAGTCTCCCAGGGGATGATTCAGCGACATCCAGGAGTAAGGGACAATGTATTCCGGGGACGAATTGATACCCCGTCTTGTTGAGTTGTATCGACTTATGGACTCCACCTACATGGAGGTCGGCAACCGGATCGGATTCTCTTGCGACGGTTGCAATGGAGTAGAGTGCTGCACCGTGGATCTGACTCTTCACACGTCAGTGGAAATGCTCTACCTGAGACGGGGTTTCAATTCCCTGGACACGTCCAGACAACTGGAGATTTTGGGCCGCTGTCGGGAAATTGTCAAAGCCAAGGAAGATGACTGCCTGGGAGAGGCATACAGGACCGCAGTCTGCGCGCTTAATTTTGAGGGGCTCTGCGTCCTTTACGATTATCGCCCGATGATTTGTAGATTGGCCGGAATTCCACATAGCATCACTCGGCCGGACAACGGTGCCACAGAGAGCGGCGGTTGCATTCGTTTCCACAACGATTTTCAAAATAATCATCCCAATTTGAAAATTGACAGGACCGACTTCTATCGTCAAATGGCCGAAATCGAAATAGAGGTAGTCAGGGCCGTCGGAAAACGCACGGTCTCCCGTACCGTGGCAGAAACGCTGGGCCTGGAGTATCCTGAAGATATTGTCCCCTGACCGACCTTCATATTCTTTGGGTTCCAGAATTGTGAATCGTTAGACATCGCGCGGACAGACGGCGACTAACTGAATCCTTTGCGGCAGAGAGGTTGTTGCCGATTCAAATTGTGCGCCTGATCACAGCCCTTTGGTATTCAGCGACGGAACATCCCTATCAATGGAGCGATAACTTCCCCAATAGTGCGAGATCATCTGAGGACAAGCCCCTTTTTCAATGAGTACCTCCCTCTCCCCGGCTTCAATTTTCCACAGTCAAAACGAACACGACCCCTCGGTTGCCAAAGACCGTCTTAGGTCCTTATGTATTCCTGCTGCAATTCTCATAGCATTTTGGGCCGTTATCGTCTTGATAGTGAACCCTGTCGGCGAATTTATGGTAAACGACGATTGGGCATTTGTCAGAGCTCTTGAAACTCTAGTCTTCAAGGGCACTATGCCAACCACAGGTTGGGGCCCGAGCGGGGCGCCGGGAGGGCCTTCTTTGATAGTCCATCTCCTGTGGGGGCGTCTGTTCACGTTTTGGGGTGGATTCTCGATCACAACTCTCAGAATATCCGTTCTTACCCTGGCCATTTTAGGATCGTTTGCCTTGCTCGTGTTGTTGCGGAAGGCAGGTGCTTCCCCCTGGGTCGCTCTCTGGGGCTCCTTGACCCTCGTTCTCAACCCCCTCTTCCTGTCACAATCTTTTACTTATATGTCCGATATCACTTTCGCGGCTATGGCGATCTTCGCTTTGCTATTGCTCCACGCCGGTATTGAACGAGGGAAGACATCAATAATTGTGCTGGGTCTGCTGTTTGCGCTGTGCTCCATTCTTACGCGCCAATTTGGGGTAGTAATTCCCGCAGCCTTTGTCGCAACGTGCTTCCTACATCCGCGAGGGAGGGATCTCGGCCGCTGGAAAATGGTCTTTCTGGCAACGATTGTTGATCTGATACCGTGGGTCGGGTACGAATATTTTCTATATTTGATAGGCAGCACGCCCATTACCCATCACCAGATTTTTAGCAACATTTTGCTTTATCCTCAAACAAAAGGCCTGTTCGCATACCTACAATTCCTTTGTGTGAACTTTTTTCTCGCTGGACTGCTCTACGTAAGTTTTCTCATTTCACCGGTACTGGTGCTCAGGTACCGCACATTCTCGGAGTGGAAGACATTTAGATTCTTTTTCGTTCTTCTGACTTTGATTCTTTTGTTATTCGAGTCCGCCCTTTTCATGGGCCTAATCAATCCCCAGATCTATCTTTTCCGTAACGTAATCTTCAACTTGGGCATCGGACCTATTTTACTAAAAGATACTTATATCCTGGGGATAACTCGGACGGCTACTATTTCAAAGCCTTTGTACTATTTATTGCTCTATTGGGCTATTCTAGCAATGTTCGTCCTTTGCGGTCTCATGCTTTCTTCCCTGCGTCGGCTTCTACGGCCTGATAGCGGATCCAAGGGCCGACAGATAAAGTTCTTCTCAATTCTTGCCTTGTCGGCCGGCCTCATATATCTCGCCATCATCACTCCAGGGGGATTCCACGATCGGTATTTGATACCGGTGTGTGCTTTCTTTATCGTTTGGACCATTGCGGACTGTGAGCCCGGATTGGACCAACCGCTCGGGCCCGCCGCTCTCCTTGGAGGTCTCCCGCCGTTGCTCATCTTAGCCCTGCTAGCCGTATTTGGGACTCATGACTTCATGGACATGAAACGTTCCGTCAAGCAAGCGCAGGACTATCTGGTTGGACAGTTGGATGTAAAGCCGTGCGAAATTGATGGAGGACTCGAATTTAACGGGTATCATTGTTACAGTCCTGACTTCCACCCCAAGAAAGGATTGAGTTGGTGGTGGGTTCGGAAAGAGGATTACGTGATAACCTTAGGGCCGCTTCCGGACTATCGCGTGGTGCGCACCTTCCCGTTTAAAAGGTACATCGGGCCCGATGGGGCTGTATTCGTGCTCAAGCCGCAAAAGCACTCATGGAGTAGCAACCTGGAACAGGGCCTGCAGTGACGGCTTGGAATCGGAAATTCGAATGGCATAAAGCAAATCCTTTCAGAAAGTTTCAAGTTCTTCTATGACCGAATACAAACCGCGCCTGATTGTCATTGGGGGCCCGACCGCGTCGGAGAAAACCGCGATAGGTATTGAACTGGCCGAATTGTATGGGGGTGAGATCGTCTCGGCGGATTCAGTTCAGATTTATCGATACTTGGACATCGGTTTCTGCTAAGCCCACTGTGGAAGAGAGGTCGCGTGTGATTCATCACATGATCGACGTCCGCGATCCTAATGAAGATTTCTCGGGGGGGGATTATGTTAGAGAGGCGCGGCAGCGCATAAGCGAGATCCTTCAGAGGAGACATCTTCCTCTTGTAGTGGGGGGCACAGGGTTGTATATTAGATTGTTGTTGGGAGGGATTGCGCTAGTGCCTGCTGCACATCCTGAATTGAGAAAGAAACTTGCAGATGAAGAGCAAGAAGGCGGAAAAGGCACGCTCTTCAAAAGACTGAAAGAATTGGATCCCGTGAGTGCTGACCGCATCCGACCCGAGAACATGGCAAGAGTGATTCGAGCCCTGGAAGTCGCGGAACTCACGGGGAAAAGTCTGTCTGAAGTTCAGGAAGAACACGGCTTCCGCCATCGTTCCTATAGGGTCCTTTTCATCTGCCTCGATCCGGGTAGAGCGCTTTTGTACGAACGGATTGATAAGCGAGTTGACAGTATGATAAAGGGTGGATTAATAGAAGAGGTGTGTCAACTTTATGCTCGCGGATATCATCGAGAACTTAAGTCGATGCAATCCTTGGGATACCGGCACGCAGGCATGGTTTTGGCCGGAGAAACCAGCCTTCGTGAGGCTACTCGACTGATGAAGAGGGACACGCGACACTATGCTAAAAGACAGGTGACATGGTTTCGTTCCGAACCCGGAGTTTTATGGTGCGATCCTGACGACATCAAAAGGATCGGATTAAAAGTCTCTAATTTTCTCGGATATTAATTACGGTCCGGGATTTTTCCCCTTGAATCATTCGGGTTACGCCTGAGCCGGCGTGACCGGATTGATGGGGATTAGCACACGGGGGTGCGGAAATGCCCAAAACGCATTTTAATATTCAAGATCAGTTTCTTAATCAGGTGCGCAAGGCTAGAATCGAAGTCGAGGTGCTCCTAGTATCTGGTGACTCCTTCAAAGGTTTTGTCCGCAGTTTTGACAGCTTCTGCATCATAATCGAGAATGCGGACGAAATCAGACTCGTTTACAAACATGCGCTCAGCATGATCAGACCCGCGGAACTGGGTGTAAAGATACCCGGACTCGTTTGACAAGCGCGAGTGCCACTGGGAGAAAACGCGGTGGGGTGACAGTTGGCAATATTGTCCCGTAATAACGGGGCGGGGGTGGGATTGCGGTTTGTCCACGGACAGTTTCTATGAACCTGACGGAGAATCGGTCCGGCCCACAATGACTATTCTATCAGCAGCTTCACGCCAACAGGACAGTGGTCCGAACCTATAACGTCAGAGAGAATAAACGCGTCGTTCACAAGATTCAGCATTTCCCGAGCGACAAAAACGTAGTCGATTCTCCAGCCGACATTCCTTTCCCTGGCTCTAGTCTTGAGGTCCCACCAGCTATACTGACCGCCTTCGCTCTGAAACCGGCGAAACGTATCTATATATCCAAGCCTGACAACCTTATCGATCCACTCCCTTTCTTCCGGGAGAAACCCCGAAACCTTTTCGTTTTCTTTGGGTCGCGCCAGATCGATTTCGTTATGGGCCGTATTGACATCACCCAAAAAAACCAGCGCCGGTCGTTTCTTACGTAAAGATTGGATCTGCTGAAGAAAAACCTCGTAAAAGTCCATTTTGAACTGCAGCCGTTCCTTGCTTGCCTTCCCATTGGGAAAATAAATATTGAACAGCGTAAATTTGTCGAAGTCCAGTCGAATGAAGCGTCCCTCGTCGTCGAAACGCTTTATTCCCATCTCCGTTTCGACCTTGAGAGGCTCTTCCTTTGTATAAACCGCAACCCCGCTGTAACCCGGTTTCTGGGCCGAATGCCAATAAGATTTATAGTCCGGAGGCTCGATTAGTTGCGGAGGGAGTTGATCGAGCCTTGCCTTTGTTTCTTGAACGCACAGGATGTCCGGATCGGCGGCTGTCAGCCAGTCCAAGAATCCCTTCTTGTAAACGCTGCGAATCCCGTTGACATTCCAACTCAGTAGCCTAATCATTCTCTCCATGGCCGGCGTCCTCACAGAGATTACTTAAGGTGTACAGGTTCTGAATTCCGCGGAGCCAAAGGCTGTTTATCGTACCCTCAAGGGATTAACCTATCTTACTTCGAGGATCCTTGTGGCAGTGCCGGTGAAGAACAGAAAACCCGGCATCGATGCCGGGCGCTACTCGTATTCGTGGTGCCGAAGGCCGGACTCGAACCGGCACGAGCTTTCGCCCGCCACCCCCTCAAGATGGTGTGTCTACCAAATTCCACCACTTCGGCCCTACTGTAATCTACCTATTGGTGGCGCCATCGTCAAGCTCAAAGAAGCGCGTCGGGCAATCATTCACTTACTTGGGGAACTTTCCGTATCCTGTCATTGCGAGGAGCAAATAGTGGGACAGGCATCCTGCCTGTCCATTATGGACGACGGGCAAGATGCCCGTCCCACTGGCAATCTGAGCGGGGCTTAAAGGAAGAGATTGCTTCGCTTCGCTCGCAATGACAATTTTTCCCACACCCAAGCAACGCTTACCGTGTATTCTGCTTGTGTCTCCAGTGATCGAGCCCTGCATGCATTGACGTGCGAGCCGACCGTAGTCTTAATCAAAGGTTTTGTGATATAAAAAACTTGTTATTTTAATAGATAAGTTCATAAATATCAATTTAAAAATAGCTTGACAAGTGAACATCGCGGTTATAATCTTTTTTTAGAAGACATGAACCTATGTAACCATGTGCCCGGCTGAGCGGCGCGTGTACGCAATACTCTGAACCAGACTGTTACGCAGTAGTTTCAGGACTTGTCGGTGTCTTCCCTGGCGACTACAGCTTTGCCATATAACCTGGCTAATTTCCCGGACTGTGAACGTAAAGTCCTGAAACGTGGAGAAGTCCCTTGCATGTCCCCGTTCTCTTGCAAGAAATGCTTGTAAATCTCAGACCACATGCCGGTGGCGTCTATCTAGATGGAACCTTGGGGACAGGCGGCTATGCGCAGGCAATTCTCGACATGTCAAATCCTGACGGGAAAGTAGTGGGCATCGACCTAGACCCTCAAGCTATATGTCGAACAATTACCCGGTTACAAAGCTACGGACAAAGGTTTCACGCCGTGCATGGAGGATTTCAGGACGCACGACAGATCCTCTCCGCTCTGAACATAGAGGCAATAGATGGGGCGGTACTGGATTTGGGTCTATCTTCCGACCAGTTGAATGATCCGAGCCGAGGCTTCAGCTTCCGGTTGAACGGCCCTTTGGATATGAGATTTGACGTGACTGCCGGACAGGACACGCTGGATCTATTAGAGACAATTTCTGTCAAGGAACTTGAAGAAATGCTTGCAACATACGGAGAAGAGAGGTATTGCAAGAAACTAGCCCGTGGGATACTCGAAGCCCGCAGGCGAAGGGCGTTGTCAACCACGCAAGACTTGGAACGCGTGGTCTCGGGAATCCTCTCAACGCGCCGAGGAAAGATTCACCCCGCGACGCGTACTTTTCAAGCACTGAGGATTGCGGTGAACAGAGAGCTGGAGAATTTGGATCGTGCGTTGGCCGTTATGCCGTGTCTCTTGAAGCCAGGGGGCCGCTTTTGTGTGGTTTCCTACCACTCCCTTGAAGATCGCGCCGTGAAACGGGCGTTCAAAGATAGAATCCGCAGTGGTCCAAAGTGGGCTTTAGTGACCTCAAAGCCTGTGAGACCCTCAACTGAAGAGACGAAAAGCAATCCTCGATCCAGATCGGCCCGTATGCGTGTTCTCGAAGCCGTGCCACAATCCGATTCCCGGCTTTTCATGCACGAGGCTGGTGAGACCGATGAAAGCAGCTAAACGTTTTTCGGCGGACAGTCTCAATCTATTCGGTCGGCTGATCCGCGCCTCGCGTCAAAGGGCTCGAGACATGGGAATCGGCCCTTTTCTCGTGGTCGTTCTGTCGGGCACAATTCTATTTGTGGGCCTTTTTTGCGTTTGGACACGGATGCAGTTGGTTCAGATGGGATATGAGCTTTCCAGTCTAGAAAACGAGAATAACAACCTTAAGAAACGCAAAACGGAACTACTGCTCGAGATTGCCTCCTTGCAGTCCCCTCAAGAGCTCGAAAAGAAGGCCGGTAAGATGGGTTTGGCGCTCCCGGCCATGGGGAAGGTGGTACATGTACCCGTAAGGCTAAGCCCATAAACTGGACGGCATTTCGAATCGCCCTTGTGGCGGTGATGTTTGCCGCAGTTACTGTGACGCTTATGGTGCGTGCGTACAGATTGCAAGTATATGATTCAGAGGCGCTGAAGAAGCGCGCACAAAAACAGCGAACCAGAGTCATTCATCTTGAGCCTCGCCGCGGGATGATTCTGGACAGGTCAGGCGAACAGATGGCCGCCAGCCTGGAAGTAAAATCCGTCTACGCCAAGCCCAGAAAGATCAAGAACAAGAAAGAAACCGCCAGGATTCTCGCAGAAATTTTGGAGACAGATCAAAAGGAAATCCTGCACAAACTTACTGAACAAAAGGCCTTTGTATGGATACGCCGCCACGTCTCTCCGCTTGTGACCGAAAAGATCAAGGCGGCAGATCTCGCCGGAGTGCTGACTGTAACCGAATTTCAACGGTTTTATCCTCTGAAAGGTCTCGCAGCCCATGCGCTGGGTTTCGCGGGGATAGATTCAACAGGCTTGGAAGGCTTAGAGCTCTTTTATGACAGCGATCTGAAAGCAGATCCAATTCCGGTTACTGCCCCAAGGGATGCCCTGGGCAGACCGGTCATATTCGCCGCAGCCGGTCAGGATCCCAAAAGACGCGATTTGCATCTAACACTGGACCGAAACATACAGTACGTGGCTGAAAAGGAGTTACAGGAGGCGGTCCGAACGGCCCAGGCCAAGAGCGGAATTGCCATTGTCATGGATGCCGATTCAGGTGAAATTCTGGCGATGGCTGTTCGGCCCTCGTACAACCCCAATGTCTTTCAAAAGGTGCCGGCAGAAGTAAAGAGAAATCGCAGCGTTGCCGACACGTTTGAACCAGGATCTACTTTCAAGGTGTTTCTTGCCGCCACTGCACTGGACTTGGGCAAGGTGTCACGAAAACAGACATTCAATTGTCAAAACGGTCTTTATCGTTATAATGGTTCAGAGATCCACGACATAGTACCCCACAAGATCTTGTCCTTTGATAATGTGATAGTGCATTCCAGTAACATAGGTGCGGTGAAAATTTCCGAAACCCTGAGCAAAAGTGAATTTTTCAGGGTACTGACCGGGTTCGGCTTCGGCTCCCTCACCGGTGTGGACCTCCCCGGAGAGCGTCCCGGGCTCTTGCCACTGCCGGGCCGCTGGTCGGCACTCACAAAGGGGAATATCGCTTTCGGTCAGGGGATCGCCGTAAATGCGGTGCAACTAGTGACAGCCTTTGCCGCCGCGATAAACGGCGGCCGTCTCTATAGACCGCATTTGATGAAGCGGGTTACCAACGCCCTGGGGGAGACCATCAGAGAGAACCCACCATTTCTTGTCCGAAAGATTATTAAACCGTCCACTTCTGAGGAGCTTGTCGAGATCCTCAGATTAGCAGTGGCGAAAGGTACCGGCAAAGCCGCGGGCATACCCGGTGTAGATGTCGTAGGAAAGACCGGCACGGCACAGAAGGCAAATTCCTCGGGTGGATACTCTCGAAACAAATACGTAGCTTCTTTTATCGGCGCTCTGATAGGAATAAAACCGCGGCTGGTCATCTTCGTGATGATAGATGAGCCGATGGGGAAGTATAGGACAGGAGGCAAGATTGCAGCACCGGCATTCCGGAAAATCGGCCAAGGGATTCTAGCGCTGTGCGGCAGCAAACCTAGCAATGTGAATCTAATTCTCGCTTCTGCAATAAATGGACTCCAAAAGGGCGCTACCGCCCCTATACCAAGAGTCATCCTGCGAAAAGGACCACGGCCGGGGGAATGGATTGTGCCCAACCTCAAGGGGCTTGACACGCGCCGGACCCTGGAAGTGTGTGGAAAAATGAAGTGCGACGCCTCTTTTCAGGGCACGGGGCACGTGGTGAACCAGAATCCTAAACCTGGAAGCATTTTGAAAGAAGGGGCCCCACTTACGGTCACCTTCAAAGGACAGACATCTTGACCAAAGGATTAACAGAAATCGTTGCCGTCTTGGAAAATTCCACGGTATATGGAGACCTGTCCGTACGGATTTCCGGGGTCACTTACGACAGCAGGAAAGTACGGCCGGGTTGGCTATTCGTTGCCATGACGGGCGAGAACACCGATGGTCATGAATTCATAGGGCAAGCAATCAGGGCCGGCGCGTCGGCTGTGATAGCGGAGAGACCACGGACTCGTGAATTCGAACCTATCCCGTGGGCGAGAGTACCGGATTCAAGATCTACCCTGGGCCCTGTGGCCGCGGTCCTGAACGGCCACCCGAGCAGAGAAACGGTTCTTGTGGGAATAACCGGAACCAACGGGAAGACTACTCTCACGTTTCTCATGGAAGCTATCGTGAAAGCCGCCGGCGGCAAGCCGGGCGTGATCGGAACGATCTCATACCGATGGGCTGATGGGCAGGTCACAGCCGTCCACACGACTCCTGAGGCCTCGGACCTCCAGTTCCTGTTCAGAGAGATGGTAGAGGCAGGGGTCACCCATGCTTTCGTCGAAGTGTCGTCTCACGGCCTTCATCGCGGTAGACTTTTGGGTTGCGAGTTCGATATGGGCGTTTTCACGAATCTTACTCAGGATCATCTCGATTATCACGGAAACCTGGAAGATTACTACCTCGCCAAACAAGTGCTGTTCACTAAGTTGCTCCCCGCTTCGTCAAAAAAGGACCTCGCTGCGGTAGTAAACGCGGACGATCCGTACGGTCGACGGCTGGCTTTGGAAACAAAGCGCGTGCGAGTCTTGCGATACGGACAATCCCCGGATTTCGAAATCCACCCTACGGCAGTCAATGTGACCGCCGAGGGTATTTCTGCAACCGTCGTCACTCCGAAAGGGCCTGTAAGAATCACCTCCCGGCTTACGGGGTCCTTCAATCTCATGAATATTCTCGCAGCGGTCGCGGTAGCTGAGAAGTTGGACATTCCTTTAAATGCCGTTCAAAAAGGCATAGAGACGGTGGATAACATTCCCGGCAGGTTGGAAAGGGTTATTTGCTCGAACGGAACCATATTTGTCGATTATGCTCACACCCCTAATGCTTTGAAGAACGTGCTGGAGGCTCTGCGGATCATTCGAACCGGCCGCATCATTACCGTGATGGGATGCGGCGGTGATAGGGACAAGAGCAAGCGACCTCTCATGGGAATGGAAGCAGCAGCAGGAAGCGATTTCGTCATAGTCACTTCGGACAATCCTCGTACGGAAGATCCTCTAGCCATCATCAGACAAGTTGAAGCAGGGGTGCGTTCGTACGGGTTCAAACGTTGTGACGAAGCGCTGAACGGACAACCACTCGAATCGTGTTGCTACACGGTAATTCCCGAACGCCGCGACGCGATAGCATGGGCGGTGAAACATCTGAATAGCCAGGACGTTTCTGCTCGTGGCGGGCAAAGGCCACGAAACATATCAAGAGATGAACGGAGTCCGTTATCCTTTCGACGACAGGGAAGTAATTCGGGAAGAGCTCAAGACACATGCAGCGCTTAGGCAAGCGCCCGCCAAGGGTTCATCCGTGGTAGACCCAATCGACCATTCACATGGAGACCGTGAGGAAACGCGATAATGAGAGCCGAAAGTGGACCATATCCGGCGGCTGAAATCGTGCAGGCTTGTCAAGGCACGCTGTTGGCCGGAGATCTGCTGATCACGTTCCACGCGATCTCTACGGATTCCCGAGACATTAAGGATAATGACCTTTTCGTGCCGTTAAAAGGGACAAATTTTGACGGCCATGAGTTTCTTTTTCCGGCCCTGGAAGCCGGAGCCCGAGGCTGCCTGGTGGATCGCGAAGTAAACAGGGAAATCTACAAAAGTCACTCCAACCATGTCCTGATCCAGGTGCAGGACACCCTCCTAGCTTTATCTGACCTTGCATCAGCCCACCGTAAGAAATATCCCGTCCCCCTGATCGCGATTACCGGCTCCTCGGGCAAAACCACCGTTAAGGAGATGATTGCGACTGTCTTGCGGCAGTCGCACCATCCCCTGGTGTCGCAAGGAAATTACAATAATATGATTGGTTTACCCATGAGCATTCTCAACCTGGGTCCCAATCATTCCGTGGCCGTTGTGGAGGCCGGCATAAACAAAAGTGGTGAAATGGACTTCTTGGCCCAAGCCGCCTCTCCCGATGTGGCCGTAATCACGACAGTCGGCCCTGTTCATCTGGAAGGTTTGGGTTCAATCGAGAAAGTGGCACACGAAAAATTC
The DNA here is from genome assembly GCA_963789265.1 of uncultured delta proteobacterium. Taxonomy (GTDB): domain Bacteria; phylum Desulfobacterota; class Desulfomonilia; order Desulfomonilales; family Desulfomonilaceae; genus CAWBBA01. The sequence continues at coordinate 814,432 of CAWBKB010000005.1, forward strand.
AAGCTTGTGCAGGCGCTACCTCCAAACGGAACCGCGATAATCCCAGCGGGAAATCCTTACCTGAAGCCACTGTTACACAAATCCTCCTGCAATGTGTTAACTTTTGGGCTGGAATGCGGAGACTTCAGGACGGACAACATCCGATATGGGGTTGAGACGACATTTGAAGTAATATCTCCCTGGGGAAAGCAGGAAATCAGGTTGCGAATTCCAGGACAACACAATATTGCCAATGCTCTGCAGCAGCCGCGGCCTGTTCCGCGGCGGGAGTTCCTTTACATGACGTGGCCCGCGCATTGAGCCGGTTTTCACCCCCATCGTGGCGAATGGAAATTCTCTCCCTCCGCGGGAATAGGGTCCTGATTCTAGACTGTTATAACGCCAACCCTCAATCGGTAAAAGCGGCTCTGGAAGTCCTCGCAAGGCTGGGCAGAGGATCAAAAACTCTGGCCATTCTCGCTGACATGGCGGAACTGGGAAACCAAAGCGCAGGGCTGCATGTGGAGATGGGAAAAGAAGCGGCACGTCTGGGAATTGACCGCCTGGTTTTTGTAGGGGATTACGGCCGATTCTTCGCCGACGGGTACGTTTCAGGCGGAGGGGATGCAAAGTCCGTCACGCCGGCTCCTGATAAGGAATCGGCCTGGAACGTCATTGGTCCGGAAGTTGAGAACTTTGGAATTGTTTCTTGTTAAGGGATCTCGCTTGATGAAAATGGAAACCATTGCCGATCGTATTCTCGGGGAGAACTAGCCCATGCTTTATCATCTACTCTATCCCCTGGGCACCGATTTGATCTTGTTCAACGTCTTCAAGTATATCTCTTTCAGGGCCATCATGGCCACGCTCACAGCCCTGATGATCAGTTTTTTGCTTGGGCGCCCGCTTGTGGACTACCTCAAGGAATTCCAAATAGGCCAGATGATCAGGGACGACGGGCCCAAGAGTCACTTTGAAAAGAGCGGCACACCAACTATGGGCGGTGTGCTCATCCTTTTCGCCATGACCATCTCATGTCTTCTATGGACCCGTCTCGACAACTTTTACTTTTGGATAGTGCTAGGAATAACCCTATCTTACGGAGCAATCGGGTTTCTTGACGATTACCTCAAGATTACTCGTCACAATCACAGAGGATTGCCGGCAAAGCACAAACTGTTCTTTCAACTGATTATAGGAGGCTTGGTCGGTTTGTTTCTCTGGATGGATCCGGCATTCAAGACCACACTGGCCGTACCATTTTTTAAAAACGTCCATCCCGACCTGGGGATCTGGTACATCCCCTTTGCTGCTCTCGTCATTGCAGGGGCTTCCAACGCGGTAAATCTAACCGACGGGCTTGACGGGTTGGCCATAGGGCCGGTCATGATTTGTGCCGCTACGTACCTACTGTTTGCGTACGTGGCCGGTCATCTGAAACTGGCCCATTATCTTCAGGTCATCTATGTCCCCGGCTCCGGAGAACTAGCTGTGGTCTGCGGTGCCATGTTGGGCGCAAGTATGGGATTTCTCTGGTACAACGCATATCCGGCCGAGGTCTTTATGGGCGATGTGGGCTCTCTTTCTCTCGGCGGTCTCCTGGGGGCTGTTGCTGTAGTCACCAAGAACGAGATCCTTTTGGCCATCGCCGGCGGGGTTTTTGTGATCGAGGCGGCCTCCGTGATCCTTCAAGTGGTCTCTTTCAAAGCCACCGGCAAGAGGATCTTCAACATGGCCCCTATACATCACCATTTCGAACTTAAAGGCTGGCCGGAACCCAAGGTAATCGTAAGGTTCTGGATCATATCCATTTTCTTTGCGCTTATGGCAGTCAGCACCTTGAAGCTACGCTGAAGGCGTTCAAGGTTAACAAGTGAATGCAAACAGGGGGTGATCCGATCATAGCGATTGCAGGGATTGGACAGCATTGAATTTCAGGAGAGAATTATGGGCATGATAGCCCACCACAATACAGAGGTAGGGACAAAGAGGGCCGCGAAAAGCCTCGGCCCCGATCCTTTTTTGTTAATGATCGTGTTGATGATCCTCACCATTGGTGTGGTGATGATTACGTCGGCAGGTTACATCATTGCGGTGGGAAAGTTCGGCGATGGGCTCTATTACACGAAAAAGCAGGGCTTCGCCATGTTGCTCGGCCTTGGCATCATGTATTTGTTTTCCGTAATTAATCCAAATTTTTGGCGGCGGGCAGCTTTGCCATTGATGGGATTGAGTATACTGCTGCTCACGCTGGTCTTCGTTCCCGGCTTGGGAGTAGAAATGGGCGGATCCCGACGATGGATGCGCCTCCCTTTAGGCTTTTACCTTCAACCCTCCGAAATCATCAAGTACGCCCTTATAATGTTCATGGCCTGCTCACTGGCCAAGAAAGGAACCGGCATCAAGGATTTCGCCGTCGGTTTTCTCCCGCATGTACTTGTCATTGGGATAGTGGTCTTCTTAATTTTGAGGCAACCGGATTTTGGTACTGCAGTAATCCTAACTATAGTAGGTTTCCTAATGCTATTCATAGCGGGAGGAAGGCTACAACACCTCTTTGGGTGTGCCGTACTATGTTTGCCATTCCTGTTTCAGGTTGCTGTCAGCGCCCCCTATAGAATACTCAGGATCAAGACTTATCTCGATCCGTGGCACGATCCGCTGAATTCCGGATTTCAGATCATACAGAGCCTGGTAGCTTTCGGTTGCGGAGGTTTTTGGGGTGTGGGCATAGGCAAAGGAATTCAGAAGCTTTTCTATCTTCCCCAGCCACACACTGACTTCATTTTTGCCGTCGTCGGCGAAGAACTGGGGCTGGTCGGAGTTATTTTTGTCATACTGCTGTTCTACCTCCTGGTCTGTCGTGGTCTGGCTGTCGCCATAAGGAGCGTGGACAACTTTCAGAGATACCTGGCATTCGGTATCACTTCTCTTATTGGGCTCCAAGCCATGATCAACATGGCCGTAACCATGGGCATGTTGCCGACAAAGGGGCTTCCTTTGCCCCTTGTATCTGTCGGCGGCACCTCACTTGTGATGAATCTGGCCGGTATAGGAATTCTCATGGCCATAACCAAGACTACGCAAGCTAATGCAAACGGGGAAAAGTCATGAGACTCCTGATTGCAGGCGGGGGAACCGGCGGTCATGTCTTCCCTGCCATTGCCATAGCCCAAGCGGTAAAGGCCGAGGACGCGAACGCGAGCATCCTTTTCGTAGGGACTCGCCACGGTATAGAGAAACGGATTGTGGGTGATACCGGCTACCCTATGCGCTTCGTCTCTGCCAGAGGGATGAGACAAACCGGCTTTCTCAACAACTTCTTGGGTGCGCTGGAACTTCCGCTGGGAGCCCTTCAGTCTGTCGCCATTATCCGAGAATTTAGACCCGGCTTTGTCCTGGGCGTGGGGGGATACGCATCGGGCCCCACGCTGGCCGCCGCTGTCCTCATGCGAATCCCCAACGCAATCCAAGAGCAGAATTCGGTGATGGGGACAACCAATCGCATACTCTCGAAGTTTGTGGACAGAATTTTTACCTCATGGGAAGACACAGAACCTTCGCTTCCAGCGAAAAAGGTACTACTGACGGGCAATCCCGTGAGAAGCGACCTGCTGCTGGGGGAAAGTCCTACGAAGGGACGAAAGAAGCTGCATATACTTATCTTTGGGGGATCTCGCGGGGCTCGAAGCATCAATCTGGCGGTTTCCGGGAACCTGGATCTGCTGGCCCCCGTAGCGGACAAAGTACATGTCCTCCATCAGACAGGACTGGGAGCAACCGAAGAAGTTAAAAGGTCCTACGAGCGGCACGGAATCCAGGCTGATGTGCGAGAATTCATTCATGAGATGGGGCCTGCATATCATTGGGCCGATCTTATAGTGTGCCGAAGCGGCGCTGGTTCCCTCGCGGAAATCACGGCCCTTGGAAAGCCTGCTATTGTAGTCCCTTACCCATACGCAATAGGGGATCACCAGATGCGAAACGCACGCGTGCTCGAGGCCCGTGGTGCGGTTAAAGTCATTCCAGACGAGAAGCTAAAAAACGGCGTTTTAAGCAAAGAAATCAAGCATATCTCAGAACATCCTCAACTATTAAATGACATGGCAGATAACTCGCGTAAATTGGGCCGGCCTGACGCGGCCAGGATCATTGCCAGGGAGATACTGAAGGTCGAAAGGAGCCGCAAGTGATCGGAACCCTGTTCAAAAGGGTGAAAGATGTTCACTTCGTCGGCATCGGCGGAGTAGGTATGAGCGGCATTGCCGAGATCCTCCTGGCGCTTGGTTTTGGCGTCAGCGGATCCGACCTGCGCAGCTCGGCTGCGACCGACAGATTGCGGGATCTCGGCGGGCGCATCTGGATAGGACATCACAAGGATCACTTGGAGAAGGCCGATGTAGTGGTCTTCTCTTCAGCAGTATCGGAAGACAACCCTGAACTCCGTGCGGCTATTGAGCGGCGAATACCGGTAATTGCCCGGGCTGAGATGTTGGCCGAGCTGATGCGCATGCAAACCTCCATAGCCGTTGCCGGAATGCATGGAAAGACTACTACCACATCCATGATTGCTTCTATCCTATCGACTGCGGGACTTGATCCCACAGTTGTAATAGGCGGAAAACTCGACACTCTCGGCGGTGGAGCAAGACTAGGACAGGGAGACCTTTTGGTCGCGGAAGCGGATGAATCAGACCGGTCGTTCCTAAAGCTGTATCCTACAATCGCACTTATTACCAACATCGACCTTGAGCATCTGGACTGTTACTCCTCTCTAGAAGAGATAAGGAGTACTTTTCTCGAATTTATCAACCGGATTCCGTTCTACGGTTATGCGATCGTATGTCTGGACGATCCGCAAGTCCAGAAAATTATCCCGGAGATAAAAAAGCGTTTCATAACTTACGGTCTCTCTTCGCAGGCGATGATTCACGGCCGAAAGCCCAATTTCGACGGACAAGCCTCAACCTTCAGCGTCTACAGGGAAGACCGGTTGTTGGGGGAAATTCGCCTTCCAATGCCCGGCATACATAACGTCGTGGATGCGCTTGCAGCAGTGGCTGTAGCCGATATCTTCGATGTCCCTTTTGACCTCACCAGGGAAGCGCTGAATTCTTTCCCGGGAGTTCAACGTCGCTTCACTTTGAGAGGGCAAGCGGCCGGCGTCACAGTGATTGACGACTACGGCCATCATCCGGCGGAGATCCGGGCGGTACTCCAGGCTGCCAGGCAAATCGCCGGTCGGCGCATTGCCATCCTTTTCCAACCGCATCGTTACACAAGAACGAAAGCCCTATTTGAAAGCTTCCTAACTTGTTTCCACGATGCAGACCTGCTTTACATTATGGATATATACCCAGCAAGCGAACAGCCTATCGAAGGGGTGTCCGGATGGGCCTTGAGTGAGGGGATACGGAGCCGAGGTCACAAAACCGTCCGGTTTCTCGCGAATAGAGAGGCCATCCCGGCAGAGGTGGCCCACGATCTGGAACCTGGAGACATGTTGATAACCCTCGGCGCCGGCGATGTAACGCATATCGGACCTCACATCCTCGAGGAGTTGCGGAAAAGGGAGGCTCGGGAAGCATGACCTTGACCCAGCTTCAGATCCGGGACATCCACAACCTTTTGAGCGGGCGCATCCTCACTCACGAACCGTTAAGCCGGTTCACGTCTTTCAGAATCGGCGGGCCGGCCGATTTGGTAGCCGAGCCCAAAAATGTTCCGGAATTGGCTGCGCTGCTCCGACATCTGCAAGTCGAGAGAATCCCCGGTATTCTGCTCGGAGCCGGTACAAACGTACTTTTTCATGAAGCAGGATTCCGTGGGGTGGTGGTCCGGACGACTTCCCTAAGCGGGTTTGAGATAATCGAGAACGGCTCCGGCCATGCCCTGATCACCTTAGGTGCCGGCGTTCCCCTACCCATGGTTATTAAAAGGACCTGTGAGGTTGGCTGGACCGGTCTTGAGCCTCTTTGGGGAATTCCAGGCTCCTTCGGAGGGTCCGTGATTACCAATGCCGGTGCAGGTGGCGCTTGCATTGGGCCTTTTCTGAGAAGGCTCACGCTTTTGACCAAAGAGGGCGAAGAAATTGTCCTGGAGCAACATCAGTTAGACTATGCTTATCGATCAATGAAAATCCCGCACGGATCGGTCGTGGTGGAAGGCGAGCTCCGACTCGCGAGAGGGGATCGAAGATCAATTGAGGCCGGCCTTGAAAAAGCACGATCGAGTCGAGGCGGCCGGCAGCCTTCGGATAAGCGCAGCGCGGGGTGCGTGTTCAAGAATCCGAGCCCGGGCAACCCCGCGGGAGCCCTCATCGAAAAACTCGGGTTTAAAGGTATGGCGGTTGGGGACGCTCAAGTCTCTGAAGTTCACGCAAATTTTATCATCAATCGCGGGCAGGCCACCGCAGAGGACGTCCTGGAATTGATCCGAAGGATCACAGTGCGCGCTAAAGCAGAGGAAAATATCGACCTGGAACTGGAAATTTGCGTCATAGGAGAGGAAGAGGTCGATGACTGATAAGAGGCGTCTCCTCATTGTCGACAGAAAACCTCTGCGAGCCAACCTTGTGGATCCAGTCGGGAAACGCAAGCGAAACCGGGCCTTCCTCAAATCACTGCTCATGGCGACCATTAGCGCTGATGCCGTTCTCGCCCTAATTCTTCTCTACATGTTGTTTCTGCACATGCCCTACTTCAAGCTTCGAGAAGTGGATGTCACCGGAAATCGACGCCTGTCCAGGGCCGAAGTGATCGAAGCGGCGGAAATTGAGGAAGGGATAAACCTTTTGACTGTTGACCTGAACGGAATCGCCGCGAGACTGAGAAGGCACCCGTGGATCAGATTCGCTACTGTATATCGAAAGTTTCCAGGTAAACTTGTTCTGGAGATCGAGGAAAGGACCCCCCGGGCAATATTGGCAGCGGGAAAACTTTATTATGTTGACGAACAAGCGGAGTTCTTTACGAGACTCTTGCCGGGTGATTCGGTCAATTTTCCCCTTTTTACCGGTGTAACTCCCGAAGAGTTGAAGACAAACGGCTCGGAAATCCAAGAGATGATCAGGATGGGGTTCGGGGTCCTGGACCTCATTGAGCGCACCGGCTCGGAACCCGATTCTTCGGGCATTGCAGAGATTCAGGTGAACCTGAACGATGGGTTGAGCCTTCACACAAGAGCCGGTCGGGTGCTCGTTCTTGGGAAAGGTGACTTCGAGCTCAAAATTCAAAGATACGAGCGACTGAAAAGATTCTTGACCCGACGAGGAGAATGGAATAACGCCCGTATCATTAATCTCGACTTCGAGGATCGTGCGCTGGTCCGGTCGGGCAAGACACGTCTCCAGGGGTGAAAAATATGTCACGAAGCGAGAACATCGTTGTCGGCCTTGATGTAGGCACAACGAAAATATGCGCCATCATTGGTGAGCTAAATCCGGATGGCATGGTAGACATTATCGGCGTTGGGAGTTCCCCATCACGGGGTTTACGCAGGGGGGTAGTTGTCAACATCGACCACACTGTCTCTTCCATTCGCAAGGCGGTTGAAGACGCGGAGTTAATGGCGGGCTGCAGAGTCGAGACTGTTTACGCCGGCATTTCCGGAGGCCATATAAAGGGGATCAATTCACACGGTGTGATAGCAATCAAGAACCGTGAAGTGACTTTGGTGGAGGTAGCGAGGGTCATTGATGCAGCTCGTGCCGTGGCCATTCCCCTGGATCGCGAAGTGATCCACATTCTTCCACAAGAATTCATGGTGGACGATCAGGAAGGAATCAAGGAACCCATCGGAATGGCTGGGGTTCGCCTCGAGGCCAAGGTTCACATTATAACGGGAGCAGTTTCGGCAGCTCAGAATATTGAGCGATGCGCGCACAGAAGCGGTCTGAGAGTAAACGACTTGGTCCTTCAGCAAATGGCTTCTGCAGAGGCCGTACTCTCAGCGGACGAGAAGGAACTCGGTGTGGCGCTTGTGGACATTGGCGGCGGGACCACAGACATCGCGGTGTTCTCGGACGGGGCCATCCAGCATACGTCGGTCATCAGCGTAGGCGGCGATCAGTTGACTAATGACATAGCCGTCGGGCTGAGGACTCCTATGACAGAAGCTGAAAGGATAAAGAGAAGATACGGCTGCGCGCTAGGGTCTTTGGTGGACAAAGATGAGACAATTGCCGTGCCCGGAGTCGGCGGGCGTCAACCGCGAATCCTATCGAGAGCCGTGTTGGCCGATATTACGGAACCGCGGCTCGAAGAGATACTGGGACTAGTTCGCCGGGAGTTGGAAAAGCACAACCTATTGCAAATGGTGGCCTCAGGCATGGTCCTTACCGGCGGAACCGTTGCAGTAGAAGGGATATGCGAGCTTGCCGAACAACTTTTCGACATGCCGGTTCGACTGGGCTATCCCATTGGGATCAGCGGACTTGTGGATGTTGTCAACTCTCCCATTTATGCAACGGGGGTGGGCCTGGTTCTTTGGGGAGCCCGCAACAAGAGTGAGGATTTCGTGGCGCCATATCATGGCGGCGGGCCTTTGGACCGCATGATGGGGCGAATGAAGCAGTGGTTTGCAGAAGCGTTTTGACGCATTCTCGATGCACTGCGAAATGTTGAAAGATCTGGCTCAATGTTTACAAGTTCAAAGGAGCGCATGTTTTTGATCGCTAACTGGCCGAGGATGGATGTATGCATTTCATGGCGGCTGGAGTGAGCGTTTTTTCATAAGATTATGCCGCAGCGTTGGAGAGGGCTTCGGGAAGGTTTGCAAGGGCAAAGATTTTCAATTTTGAGGAGGTGCCGGCTATGCTGGACTTTGAAGTGGAGTCTGATCGTAATGCCTTGATACGCGTCGTAGGAGTGGGCGGCGGTGGTAGCAACGCGATAAACAACATGATCAGGTCAGGGCTCAAAGGAGTCGAATTCTTAGTAGCAAATACGGATGCTCAGTCGCTTCAGCACAGTCTTGCGGAAATTAAATTGCAGATCGGCGGACAGCAAACCAGAGGCCTGGGCGCAGGTGCAGATCCCGAAATCGGCAGGTTGGCCGCCAACGAAGACTACGACAACATAAGGGATGCCCTGGAAAATTCCGATATGGTGTTCATTACAGCGGGTTTGGGGGGAGGAACCGGGACCGGCGCCGCGCCCATTGTTGCCCGTATAGCTCGGCAAGAAGTGAGGGCCCTGACTGTAGCAGTCGTTACCAAGCCCTTTCTTTTCGAAGGGAAGCGAAGAATGCGGCAGGCGGAGGAAGGGATCGAACTGTTGGGACGAGAAGTTGATACCCTTATTATAGTCCCGAACCAGCGACTACTTTCTCTCAAGAAGGACATTTCGTTTCTGGACGCCTTCCGTAAGGCTGACGACGTTCTACTTCAGGGGGTACGTGGAATATCAGATCTGGTGACCGTCAATGGCCTTATCAACCTTGATTTCGCGGACGTGAAGACCATCATGTGTGAAAAAGGGGTAGCGCTCCTCGGTACAGGTTCGGCCATCGGAGAGAGTCGTGTCGAGGAAGCCGCACGAATGGCAATTAACAGCCCCCTCCTCGAGGATGTATCTATGGCCGGCGCAAGAGGGGTTCTGATCAACATTACCGGCTCGTCTTCCCTGGGATTGGCTGAAGTCAACGACGCAGTCTCCATAATCCAAAATGAGGCACACGACGAGGCGAACATCATTTTCGGCGCTGTTATTGACGAGGAGATGGGAGAGGCTGTCAATGTGACGGTCATAGCTACCGGGTTCGCAAGAACTGAAAGCTTTTCGTACCCGAGGAACGAGCAGCATCCATTAAACCGTCCCGTGCCCGCTCTCAAAGACCAGAATGTTGGCGAAAGAACTGTCGCAAGGACGGTCGTACCACCTGAACCTCGCGACACGAACTTGCCGGCGTTCATCCGAAAGAGCCAAAGGGAGAAGAATTGCCGACACCTCGGTTTGGTGGACAACTATCCTGTGGAGACCGAGGAAGATCTGGACATTCCAACATTTTTACGGAAGCAGGCAGAATAGAGAACTCCTACAATGGTCTGTAAGGCAGATAGCATCGGTGATCGCCGTTCGGGGTCGGTCTCCGGCGGACGGTCAACTGGTGCCGTTCATAGCATAAACTATCCGATTCGTACGGCGTCCGCCGATATGACGGAGTGCTGCGGCCTAAAAGCGTATTATTGTAAAGGGAGCTATCGCATCTCTCGAGCGAATCGTTAAGGGGCCTGAGGCATGACTAGGCCCGGCGAAAGTGGAGCGATTCGCAAAGCTTGGGGATCCGCCATCCCGGTGGCACTGGTTTATCCGAACGACTATCAAGTCGGCATGGGAAACCTTGGATTTCAATTTCTCTACAACTACCTTAACGCGCATCCTCGCTTTTCGGCAGAGCGTTTCTTTTTTCTTCATCCCCGGCGGTCCAGGGAAGACGGCAGACGCGGACCATTGTCCGAAGAATCGGGCCGAACACTCGGAGAGTTTCCCCTCATCGCCTTCAGCATTCCTTTCGAAAACGATTACCCGGCAGTTCCGGCGGCGCTTCTTTCCGCTGGTATCCCTCCGTTCGCAAAAGACAGAAGGGTATCGGACCCCCTCATAATTGCCGGCGGCGTGTCGGTCTCTATCAATCCTGAACCGCTGGCGTCTTTTTTGGATCTGGTATTTATCGGTGAGATTCAAGACCGGGAGCACGACAGCTTTTTTCCGCAGTTGGCGGAGGTATTATCCCGCTCAGCACGGGCCCTATCTGATCGGCAAGAGATACTGGACCAATTCAGGGACATCCCCGGAGCTTATGTGCCGTCCGCATACCGCTTCGACTTTGGGGAGGACGGTCTTATCCGGGACATTCGTGTAAGGAACGGTTTTCCCGATAGAGTTGCCGCTGTCAAACGACGTTCAAAGCAAGGCCGAGTTCCGGTCTCCGTACTCTTCTCACCTGAAGCTGAATTCGGCGACAGCCTATTGGTGGAAACCAACCGCGGTTGCGGCAGAGGGTGCAGGTTTCTGTGCTGGAGGCTGGGTACATTTCCCAGTGCGCCATGCGACGTTGCAACGTTTTCAGCGAGAGGTGGATCGGGCCATCAAGGACGGAAGAACTATAGGATTAATCGGATCCGACCTTGCCGGGCATCCGGAACTGGAGGACCTGCTTGCTCACATTTTAGATAGAGGAGGCAAGTTCTCCCTTTCTTCTATCAGACCGGAAGGACTCACTCCCCGCGTCATAGAGCTTTTAGCTCGGACACGCCAAAAAACAGCCACTCTTGCCCCGGAGGTAGCTTCACCTCGCTTGAAAAAAGTCATTGGAAAAGAGATTCCTTCCGAGCGGTTCTACGAACTTGTCGAGAGAATGGTATCCGCCGGGATTCCGAATCTGCGTTTCTATTTCATGATTGGACTGCCCACGGAGACTGATGACGATATCCGCGCTCTTGTGGATTTTGTCCTTACGAGCAGAAGAATATTTGTGGATGCCTCGAGACCGCTGGGAAAAATCGGAAGAATTGGGGTTCAAGTGAATCCGTTTGTCCCCAAACCCTGGACACCTTTCCAGTGGGCTCCTATGACGCAGTCTCAAATTCTTCGGAATCGAGTCAAAATAATTCAGGAGAGGTTGAGAAAAGAGCCGAATCTAACAGTGCGCTTCGAATCGATACGGCACGCGACGATTCAATGTATGCTGTCCCGCGGTGATAGGCGTGTCGGAATTGCCTTGAACCAAATTGCGACAGGGACGAGTAGCCTGCAGGGCGCGTTGACAAGCGAACACATCGACCGCGACTTCTACTTGTACCGGGAAAGATCTTCCGATGAGATTTTTCCATGGGATGTAACGGATCACGGTGTCGAAAAGCATCTGCTTTGGCGGATATTTGTGACATCAATTTCAGAGGCAAGTCCTGTCCTCAAAAAAAATGGCTGAAGTCGAGGAATCGGACCATAGCCTCTTGGCCGACAAAGACGTAGAGAACCGCGGCGGCCGTGAGAAACGGCCCAAAAGGAATGGGAGTGGACGAAGCCGTTCGCTTGAACGCTATTCCCGCAAGTGCCGTTAAAGAGCCGATAAATGAGGCGAAGAAAAGGACAAAGATGACCCCGTACGGGCCGACGAAAGTACCGATCATAGCCAGGAGCTTGATATCTCCTCCTCCAAGCCCTTCTACGCCGCGGATTTTCTCGTACATCACCGCGGGAATATAAAGAATCAAGGCCCCAAGGATAAGGCCGATAAACGAGTCCTGCCAAGCAACACCCGGCACCAAGCCTCCCGTGGCAGCCGCGAGCCCGATGACTGTCCCGTTCAGAGAAATGGCATCCGGAATGATCATGTGGTCCAGGTCGATCCAAAAAACTGCAACCATCGCTGCAATGAACACAAAGAACACTGCGAAAGCGGGTGACAAACCATATTTCCAGTACAGCGTTAGTGACAGTAAAGCGAATAGAAACTCAATAAGCGGGTAACGAAACGAGATTCTTTTTCCGCAGTCCCTACACCTTCCTAACAGAATACAATAGCTGAGGATTGGGATATTGTCATACCATCGGATTGCATGGCGGCATTCCGGGCAATGGGACGGCGGATGCACAATCGACTCGTTCACAGGCACTCGAGCGATGACAACATTAAGAAAACTCCCGACTATTGCTCCTAGCCAGAAGCATCCTACTGCCCAAAGAAGGCTTTCACGTAGTTCCATCACCAACTATTCCCTCGTGGCAGTGCATGGATAACTTTCCATTAACCTTTCTTCAAGCGACCATACCGAAGCCTTCGAACACCCCTTGGGACTGAAATTTCCGCGAGCGCTACCTTGCATCCAAATTCTTTTACAATTGCCCTGGCTTCCGCCTGAGTGGGGATAATGACGACCATTTCCTCAAAGACGGCATCTGTGAGCAGCAGGTCTCCGCTTATTCGCCACTCTCGCTCTATCGTCCAAGTGTCTGACGAACTGCGTCGGACTTGAAACAGATACTTCAAATCTGTATGGAGAGCTTCAAAATCTTCCTTTGTCCCATATATCACCGGTCTCGTTCCAAAGTCAGCCAAGGACCGCTGAGGAAACGCTATGCCGTAGGGCTCGAAAGACCATCGGCCGAGTCCTTTCCTCCATTTGATGAGTGTGTCAATCTGTGTCGGTAGGCACGGGGTAAAAGACACAACGCAGCATGATCCTCGTGTCAGCCTGGCGCTGGCCCTGATCACACGCTCCTCCAGGATGCGAATCAGAGTGTTGAACGCGGTGTGACAAGCACCTGGATGGCCGTCGATCAGCGACTGACAGTACTCGGCAACTGTTTGTCCGGGCCAAGGACCTGGACACGAACGAGTATAGTGAATCAACCAAGGCGATTCTCTCCCGAGTCCGTGAAGGTCAACCGGTTGAAATTGAATCTGCTCAGACTTGGTGCCGGCCGATGGCAAAGAGTGACGGTCAGGTCGCGACATCTTTCCGGATGGATTCTCCATAGCCCCCGGAACCCGAGGACCGGACTCAACCTCTTCCCTTCTCATCGAAGGCGAATTTTCAAACGAACAGGGTGGATAACCGACAATTTTGACCTTCCCCTTGGATGCAATTTCGAGGACTTGTTGCATGTTTCCGCCCCGCGGACTTCGGCGACTAAAATGACAGAGGCCAACGCGGCCACCAGATGGTCTCTTTCAACAGATCTGACATCCGAGCTTGGTCGTGCCCCAGGGAGGAAGGGCGAAATGAACAGAGCGCGGTTTAGGTCGAAGAGGTCCCTGTAGGCAGCCCGGAATTCGAAAGCGGTCTTATCGGATGCCATAAAAGGAAGGACGTCCTCGCACACGACTATCATGGGCTTCCCTTGCGACAATTTGCTTACGGTACAATAGGGAATGTTTCCATAGCTTGATACGATCGCGAAGCCTTCTTGGATGGCAAAATGAACCAACCGTTTTGTTTCCTGCAACCATCTATCGGAGGGGTTGACCCGTCGAGGCTTCCTGGAATTCAAGATCGCAGCAGCCGGCAACCGTAATATGGATTGGTCTCCATGGGCGAAGAAGACGGATGGCAAGTTAGACATCCAGGCCCCGGGGATTTTCAAATTTTCACGAGCGAGAACAAAAACCTGATCACGAAGCCAGTGAACGGCCCTGTTAGCGGCTGCACGGAGTGTAGCCCCTCGAGGGTGTCGGTCGGTTCCCGGCGACAGCCCGACTTCCTGGAATGCTATGCTCAAAACCCTTACCGCTTCATCAAGGGAATAGATGTCGGACGGAGGAATCCTGGACAGAATTGAAGAACGAACACGATGATTCAGATCCTTTCGTGTGGAAAGGAGAGCAGCAGCGAACAGGTACCCTGGGACACACTCTGGAGTCACCTCTGAGAACTCGCCGGACGGGTGTCGGGCCCTCCGGTTTCACGGTCAGTATGATCGAGGCAGCCGCACTCGAGTTTCGTAAACCTCATTGACTAATCCATATCATGTACTTGAACGGTTTATGACAATCGGAATACTAATGCCGGCCACCGGTTCAACTTTCTACTGGAACGTCGTCCTTTTTCGAGCCGCGCTTGAAATTAATGAGGTTCTTCTTCCTGAAGTAAAGAAAAGAGTTGGAGGCCGGGCCTACCAGAAGCTCGACGCCTTTCCGTCTACGCTTGATGGCGGCTATCCTCATTGTCATTCTAAACCTCGGGCTGGTATGTCGCACCTTACAATCTCATCGCCACAGGTCAATCCGGCCCGAAAAATCGCTCAACGTCCTCTTCCGAAACGTAAACCGACCCGTCGGAATCAGTGTACAGATCTATTTTCTCCGAAATATTGTATTTCCCGTCCGACACCACCACCACACGGCCTTTGGATTTATGAAGCGCGTCCAGCTCCTCTTGGGTCGCTTTCCATGGAATCTCATCCTGGTCGAGAACATAGTTTCCATTCCAATGCGTGTTGTACGAAGTGCTTGTCTTCTTAAAAAGATCTTTTATGGTATGCCACTCCTCTGATTCTACAACAGGAAGAAGATCTTCTTGAGAGCGAACGGGGATGACAAGGAGCAATTTCTTGATTGGCGTTTTCAATCCAAACTCCTAAACAAAGTTTCAAGCTTATTCCTGCCGACATCGCAATTCTTCGCCGTTCTCCGGCTTCAAACGCTTTAAGGCAAGGTCAGCGAAAGGCTTTGATTTGCCTTACCCAAGGTCGGCAAATTCCGTCCATCAAACCGCAGACGTATGCCGCCCGCGTTACCGGTCTGAAGATGAAAACCTTCCTTCGCGGTAAAAATTTGAATATCTCCTGGAGCCATCACAAGCTCCTCTGCCGGTCCGCCGTCTGGCTCCACTCGGATCCATGTGTTGGCAAGCGCCTTTATTTCCAGGATCTTCTTGCCCTCTTGAGTACGCGTGGACTCTATAATTCCGGAAGCAACTTGTTGCCCATCCAAAGAACCCCGGGCTGAAAAAGCACCGCGGCGGGACGGCTGAACCGTTTTAACAGACGGTTCACCTCCGCGGACACCGGTACCCTTCCAGAACAGGCGGCTGACGCCAGTCGACAATAGGATGATGATAGATATCACACCTGCTGTGGTCAGGGCCAGCGTGAACCACGAACTGTTGATAAATGAGCTGCCGGGAGCCTTTTGATGGAATACAGGATGTTCCTCTTCTTCATAATCCGGCAACTCCCCTTCCTTAGTGAACTGCTCAAAACGTCCTACGCTTTCATCGGCGTTCAAGCCCAATTCTTGCACGTAGGAACGAATGAAGCCCTTCACAAATACGCGAGGCGGCAGAAGGTCATAGCGGTCCTGTTCGAGGAATTCCAGATTGGTCACAGCAATCTTGGTATTCGCTGAGATCTCCTCTATAGTCTTGCCCGCTTCTTCTCGCAGGCCCTTGAGGTATTGTCCAAAAGATTCCATACGTCGAGTATAACCATCAATTCATAGTCGGACCGCTGATTTTTTTCTTGTCACCAAACCGGTCCTGTGTGAAATTCGTTTACATTTCCCCTCAAGAGCCGAACGTTCCGATTTGGGGATATTGGACCCCTTTGCATCTATGTGCTGAGACAACAGGACTCTGAATTTCGATTATCACTCCACGCATGGATGATCAAGAGTTTATTGCCGGAAGACGCAACTCATTTGCAATGAAGGTTCTTCGAGAAAAGTTGGAACGGTTCCCTACCGTGTTCGCTTTGGTCTTCCTATGCGGGGGAATATGGCTCGCGAGGCAAGTGCAGGGCTTTGACATGGCTTCTTGGTCGAAACCTGCCATGATCCCCATGCTGGGCATTGTGCTCCTGGCCGTGAGATGGCGAAATCGGGCCTGTCTTTGGCTTGCAGTATCGATCTTGTTCTTTTCTCTGGGATTCCACCTGGCGATAAACCAACTATGGTGCGGCCGCGATTATGAACCATCAAGCGCGAAACACGTGATTCACGCCACCGTGTCCAAAATGTGGGCGTCAGGCGTGGGATTTCACATACTTATATTGGAATCCGGGTTGGACGTAACTGGCGGCACCTCTTTACCGGGGAACGGCAGATTGTTCGTGAGAGAGAACCCGATTTCGCTATGCTCAGGTGATCGCATCGCATTCTACGCTCGCATCCGGAAACCGATCAATAGGGGGAACCCAGGCGAATATGATTGGGAAATCGACTGCAAAAGCACTGGAATCCAGTGGCTCGTCTCAACCCGGGGGCAAGATTCGATCCTCGTATTGCACAGGGGGTCGAGATATCGTCCTGCTGCTCTCCTATTTCAGTTGCGAGACGCGATGGATCGATTCCTGGAAATTTATTCGGGACGATTCCTGGCAAATCACTTGGGCATGCTCCCGCAAAGTGATTCCATTGTGCAGGTGCGGGGGTTTCTCAAAGGAATAATCCTTGGAGACCTTGGAGAGATTGATCCTAGTCTTTACAAGAGCTTCTCCGATTCGGGTTTGATCCACGTCCTTTCGGTCTCCGGCGTCCATGTGGCAATTGTTGCCCTGCTGTCACTGCTGCTAGTGCGCGGTGCTGTTCGCATCGTACCGGGAATTCTCCTATGGGTGCCTTACAGGAAACTGGGGGCGCTGGCATCCGTGCCGGCAATGATTGGCTATTGCCTGTTGGTAGAAGCTCGAGTTCCGGCTATGCGCTCAACTCTCATGGGCCTCGTGATAGCAAGTGCCATCATGTCAGGTAGGAAGTGGAACTCATTCAATTCGCTGGCTTTGGCAGCTTTGCTTATCATACTGCTCTATCCTCTTTCGATTTTCACTCCAAGCTTCCAGCTCTCGTTTTCAGCAGTGGCCGGCATATTTTTTGTTGTGCCTACACTGACCAAGCGTCTCTTTCAAGTCCCATCCCAAAATGTCGAGGATAGAGGTGTACGCGTGGCGAATAATGCCCTTTTGGGACGAGCCGAAAAGGCTGTGCGACCGTTCGCTGCTGTGGTCTTCACTTCTTTGGCCGCAACTTTGGCCGTAACTCCGCTGATTTTGCAGAATTTCCATTCGTTTCCTGTATATACTCTGTTTGCCAACCTATCGACAGATTTGATTCTAACTATGGCCCTTTCGCTCGGTCTGGTTGCAGCACTCTTGGGTACGATCTTTCCTGCGGTATCGGCCTGGATCTTGGCTCCCGCAGAAGTATGCACTTGGCTCGTCATAAGGATCTCTTCATATTTTGCCGGTTTGCCTTTCAGTACCATCCGACTGAGTCACATGGGTATTCCGCAATTCTTACTGGTGACGGGCGCCGCATTGACTCTTTTATGGTTCCTGCGGAATCCTTCCAGGAGACGAGCCCTATCAGGGGGGACGCTGGCTCTGATCGCTGTTCTGGCAATTTGGCTGTGGCCGAACGATCGCAATGTGCTCAAAGTGGTTTTCCTGAATGTAGGGAAAGGGGATGCCGCCCTGATCTATTCGGCCGGCTCGCGAAGTTTGCTCATTGATGGCGGAGTCAAAACCGAATACTTCGATACGGGACGGAGCATCTTGATGCCATTCCTCTATTGGGCAGGGGCACAGTCATTGGACGGCATTCTGATCACCCATCCCCACATGGATCACATAGGAGGAATACAGTCCGTAATCGCTCAGGTCCCGCCATACCGTGTCTGGTGGAATCCTGTTGAAGGCAGTCATGATTACCTGGAAAAGATCTTCACTGTGAGCCGTTCCAAGGGGGCTAACATCCTCGGTGCCGATAGAACTCGAGGGGTCATACAATTGGGCGCGGCCACACTAAAATTTCTGAATCGTCCTCACCCCGTAATCAGCCTTGAGAGTACGAAGCGGGACGAAAACAACTCGTCGGTTGTATGTAGGGTGAAGTACGGCACCATCTCCTTTCTTTTCACGGGAGACCTTGAACGTGGGGGAGAGGACGAGCTACTGACCTCAGGCTTGACGTTGAAGGCAACTGTTTTAAAAGTGGGTCATCACGGCGGCAAGAATGGAACTTCCGGACGATTCCTTGAAGCGGTCCAGCCCAAAATCGCTGTTATCTCGGCACAATGTCCGCCATCCGGGGGGTTGCCCAATCGTGGTGTCCTGGAAAGGCTGGAATCCGCCGGAGTTGAGACGTTCTGGACGGGTAGAGACGGAGCCGTGACAATCGAGACCGACGGAAGGGAGGTGTCTGCAACAATCGGCCGGAGACACAGAGGCGCGCCGCGCCGGTCCCGCTACACATTCAGGTGAACGTAAATCAAAAAATGACACTGGTACAACACAGTAGATTGCAGCCTTCCACAACCTGCGGATATTCCTGAACCCCAAGTTGTCGCCCCAGTGGCCGCTGCCACAATCTTGTCACAGTAGTTTCGAGAAGTTATTAATTAATCGAATTTGACGAACGTCGCATCTTAATTGTAAAGTCCGGTACCGTAGCCGTTGCAACTCAGGGCGTCCGCATTAGAGACAGCTTGACATGAGATGTCGAAAGTATGATAGACAATGCTGGGTTGATGCCGGTTAAAATGGGCGATCCACGCGAGAGTGGCGGAATTTGGCAGACGCACCGGACTTAGGATCCGGCGGGGCAACCCATGGGGGTTCAAGTCCCCCCTCTCGCACCACTGTCAAGCCCTACCCCTTATAGGTTTTTTTGGAGTGAACGGGAGTTGTCATAATGGTTCGAAAGCTTGTGGGCATAATATTTGTAGGCATGTTGTTTGCGGCGTTATTTCCATGCTATTGCACAGCCCAGTATTACGGGCCGGGTTATTACTATCCCCCGGGCTATCAGGCGCCTCTCCACAATCGTCAACATGTTGCTCCTCGGGGCACCCTTCCATTGCCTCCGTCCGTATATCGGCTAGCGCCGAATCCTTATACTATCTGGAGATGGGATCAGCACAACAGGTACGAAGATTACCAGTCTCTCTTGAGAAGTCCGCTGGACCGGGAATCTGCTCTGGACTTCATGTTAAGGACATTCTGATAGATCTAGACAAACTCGATCTTTATTCAACGTCGGATTGTCCGTAGATAGCTTGTCAATGAGAGAGCGCTGGAGAAATGTCACCGCTTCAGCGTCGGAAGGGGGGATGCGCTCTTGTCGTTTCACCGGTACCAAGTTCCATTCAAGAGTTGTTAAAAGCATGCCACTCAACCCCAAACCGTAGCTTCGAAAGGATTTCTTATGGAACCAGCGGACATAATGACCCTTGTCAACACTCAGCGGACGTTCTTCAACACGGGGAAAACAAAAGACCTGTCCTTCAGAATCGCACAGATGAAACTCTTTCGCAAAGTCGTTGACGCTAATGAGGATTCAATTTGCGAAGCCCTGAAACATGACATGAATAAACCAAGATTTGAGGCTTACGTCGGAGAGATAGCCATGCTCAACAATGAAATCGACTACGCTGTCCGACATGTAAAATCCTGGGCCAAGCCGAAGAAAGTCATGACTCCCTTCGTACACTTCCCGGCCAAGAGCCACATATATTCGGAACCTCTTGGGGTCGTTTTGATTATAGGTACATGGAACTATCCGATTCAGCTCATCCTGTGTCCCTTGGTCGGAGCTATTGCCGCCGGTAACTGCTCCATATTAAAGCCTTCCAGGGTGGCCCCCCACACCTCCGATCTTGTTGCACGGATCATAACGGAAAATTTCGACCCGGGCTTTATTGCCGCGGTTCAAGGCGGGGCGGAAGACGTCAAGAATCTGCTCGACTGCCGACTAGACCATGTTTTTTTCACTGGAGGGACATCGGTCGGCAGAATAATAGCGGAAGCGGCAGCCAGGAAGCTCACACCGGTCACTCTGGAGTTGGGAGGCAAAAGTCCGTGTGTTGTGGATCGAGACGTCCATTCGGATCATGCTGCGCGTAGAATAACATGGGGAAAATTTTTTAATGCCGGCCAGACCTGCGTGGCGCCCGATTACCTGCTGGTGCACAAGAGCAGGAAAGGAGAAATTCTACAAGGCATTACGCGCTGCATAAAAGAGTTTTACGGCGAAGACCCCCATAGTAGCCCGGATTATGCCAGAATCATCAATGACAAGCATTTTGACAGGCTTTCCGGACTGCTGGATGAAGGTGATATCATCGCCGGAGGAAAGACAATTTCTGCGGACAGATATATCGCTCCGACCGTCATAGACAATGTTTCCTGGGACCACAAAATCATGCAGGACGAAATCTTCGGCCCGCTCCTTCCGGTGATTGAATATGAGGATTTGGCGCAGGCCGTGTCCATGATCAATCAGCGACCCAAGCCGCTCTCTCTGTATTTCTTCTCAACAAACAAAGAGGCGCAGCGGTCTGTTTTGAATGCAACCAGCTCCGGCGGTTGCACGATAAACGATACGATAGTTCATCTTTCCACTCAGACTTTACCCTTCGGTGGTGTTGGTGAAAGCGGGACTGGAAAGTACCACGGCCAAGCAAGCTTCGACACCTTCTCCAACAAGAAAAGCGTTCTTTATCGTTCGTTCCTGATTGACATGCCGTTACGATACGCCCCCTACGGAAAGAAACTGTCCATGGTTAAGAAGATGTTACGATACTTCGGATAAAGGAGCTTTCGCTTGCCGTGTAATTTTGAGGCCCCTATAATAGATATCGAAACCGGACAGGGGGAAGCCCGCTTGGTCGGGCGTGCAGGACATTGCTGACTGCTGTGTTTGTGCCGCTTGGGGTCTCCGGTTTTGCTTATGGAGTGTGGGTTAACATTGTATATAATCAAGGGGTTAGTTGTAAGCGATCGTACAGCTATTCGCTCCTAGTCCAAGGAGGTCTCTATGCCTGAATTCTCAACCCCCTTTTCCGGATTGGCCAACGACCGTAAGATTACTCAGTCCGAATTGATCCGTGCTATCCGTTATTCGGTAGCCGCGGAATACGAGGCTATTCAGCTTTACGAGCAGCTCGCGGAATCCACTGATAATCAATTAGCCAAAAAGGTCCTGTATGATGTCGCTAGAGAGGAAGTGGTGCATGCAGGAGAGTTCCTCTGTCTTCTCAAGGAGTTGAATCCGGAAGAAGAGAATAATTACGCGGAAGGTCGTGAAGAAGTCGAAGAAATGATTCGGAAGTTGAAATAATAATTCTTCCATCATAGGCGGGGTACGAAAAGCTCTAATCAGTAATGCACTGGAAGCGGGTGCCGCTACTTTCTGTCAGGAGTTATGCGGCACGCGGTAGTTCTTGATCCCGGATCTCGGGAGAGTTTGTATCTTCGATGCCGTAGAGGCGTCGCCTCTCCGATCTTCGTCTATAATTCCAAAAGAGATCCCAGTCGTTGTTGATGTGAACGGCCCTCAGGTGGATCATGCTTTCCGCTCCATGGATCGTCCAACTCATCCCCGTGAGTTCCAATCTGTCGTTGATGAGGTTGCGACATGCTCCTTCAATGACCCCGCTGCCGATGGGATAGCCTTTTGCCAAGCAGATTTCGTACCGCATGTGCTTGCGGTTTCGTTGGAGATACCCGATGACTTGTTCGATGCAATGTTTCTTGGCGCCGGAGAGTTCCTGCTTGGTTAGCATCTGCTTGAGCCCGCCGATAAGCCTGCCGGCCCTGCCGCCCAGGAGCATTCTCAATCTCTCCGTCACGAATTCTCTGGCTTGCGGGCTGCCCTCGTCATAAAAGCAAAGAGCGGCTTTCCCCAAGTGTTCCAGGACGTGAAAGATGTCCAGCACGAAAAAGGCTGCAGGAAAATATGCGCATACCAGTGCCCAGAGAGAACGCTCTCCGTCCAGGATACAGACCAGCTCGTTACCTTTCGGCAATCGCTGTTCGACAGCCTTCTTCAGGCGGGCCACCGTCTTTTCCGAACCATCGGTGAGGCTGCCCCACGTAAGCTTGTCCTGGGGTTTGGGCCTGGAATCGAAACTACCCTCGTCCGATACCTCACGGACAATGTCGTCCTCCGTGCGGACGTAACGTGGAGTGACGTAGGTGGAGATCACGGTTGCCATCTTCTTCTTTCCGGGCTTGTCGGGATCAACGGAGACCCTCTCGGGACCGGCCCCGCCTTCCTGGGGCTTACGAATAACCACCCCCTTCTTGTCTACGGTAGCGACCGTTACCACAGCATCCGGACAAAGATCCGGCGGGGCCTTCTCTGCGTAGTATCGATCCACCTCGTCGCAGACGTCTCCCACAATGCTCTCCAGTGAACGAATTGGCATCCTTACGGGAAAGAAGGAACGAAAAATCTCCTCCGCATCCTCGTAGCTCATCGAAACCGCAAGCCGGGAAGAGAACTCCTGAACCAGGTATGAATAGCCTCTCTCAGGCAAGTTGATCTCTCCATCCAAAGGAAAGACTCCCGGTGAGCCGGTTGCGTGATAGTAGGCTCTCCGGATGGATATCGTTCCAAAGATGGACCGATATGCACATCCCCTGTCACGAACATATGGCAATCGATGGCCCTGGGGTTCGATGATCTCCTTGCCGGCATATCCGGTCCCCTTTTCAGACACAAATTCTTCAAGAGCCGCTTTCCCGACCGCCATCACCATGGGAAGAAGCTGCCTTTCTACTTCCCCGATTTCCATTCCTTGCGCTGACTCTCGCACAAAGGCGAGAATCTCATTGACCAGCGAGATTATGTTCGGTATTCCTTGTTCCATATCCGGTCCTCCCCAGCGGATACATCGTTCGCCAAACGTCATGTACCCCATAAGAGGACCGGAAACCACTCCTTTCTCCGTGCTATCTACTCGTTTTTACTTGAGCCACTCATGACAAGAAATCGCGGCACC
>CAWBKB010000006.1:0-465392 GCA_963789265.1 uncultured delta proteobacterium
GGGTGTAGCAAAAGGGGACTGCGTAGCACTTTATCTTCTGAACTGCCCACAGTACGTGATTGCTTATCTGGGGGCACTATCAAGGATTCCGGGGCGGTGATAACGCCGATAAGTCCCGTTTACACCAGCAGTGAAGTCAAGCACCAACTTACGGACAGCGGGGCAAAAACTTTAGTTTGTGCTCAGGATATATCTACAATAACGTCGAAAAAAGCGGCGTTAAGCTCGACAACGTAATCCTGACAAATGTCAGCGAGTACCTGCCGTGGTTAGAGAGACTCTTCGGCAAGAGCGCACTTGGAAAGGTCTACCGGGAAATGCAAGTCCAGGTTCCCAAGGCACTCAAGGGAGCGGGGTTCCATCAGTTCCAGGATCTCATCGCGAAATATGCTGCCGATCCTCCCAAGATTCCTATTCAAGCCGACCGGGACGTAGCTGTGCTGCCCTACACCGGCGGAACCACCGGGCTGCCCAAGGCGGCGATTTTGACGCACAGGAATCTCGTGGCATGTCAGGCTCAGGCCCTCGCGTTCTGGAAGGACGTCTTGGAGCCCGGCAAAGATGTAATTGTCGCGTTTTTGCCATTCTTTCACATATATGGTCAGGTCGTCATCATGTTGTCCTCGCTTCTCCAGGGTTCTACACTCGCCCTGCTAACGACGCCCGACATGGACGACATACTTCAAGCGACTGAATTGTACAACGCTTCAGTCTTCTTCGGTGTGCCCACCATGTTCGAATACCTCAAGGAATACGAAAAAACCGACCGGGTGAACTGGAAGAAACTCAAAATGATCGGCTGCGGAGCGGACACTCTCCATGAATCCACCATGAAGGACTGGGAACGCAGAACCGGGAGCAAGATCACAGAAGGGTACGGCATGACGGAAACCACCGCTCTCAGCCATGGAAATCCGCTCCACAGAGTTAAAGCCGGCTCGTTCGGTGTGCCCATTCCAAACGTTAACGCCGCGATCATAGATCACAGCGGCCTTGACTTTATGCCGGTCGGCGAGGTTGGCGAACTTATCGTATGCGGGCCCAATGTCATGCAGGGGTACTGGAACCGACCTGAAGAGACAGCCGATTCATTGATTGAGATCGATGGCGAGAAATGGTTGAGAACCGGCGATTTGGTCCGCATGGACGAAGAAGGCTACTTTCATTTCTTCGACAGAAAGCGAGACCTGATCAAGGTAAAGGGATATGCGGTCTTCGCCAGGCACGTGGAAGAAGTCCTGTATAATCATCCACAAATCAAAGCGGCCGGGGTGGTGGGAGTGCCGGATCCTAAAGCAGGGGCAATAATAAAGGCATACGTGGTGCTGCAGCCCGAAGCAAGGGGCAAGGTCTCAGAGGAGGACATCATTACCTATTGCCGGGAAAATCTCGCTCACTACAAAGTTCCAAAAATAGTCGAATTAAGGGGCGAGCTTCCCAAGACGGATGTAGGCAAGGTATCCCGTCGCGAAGCTCCGAGAAGAGGCCGAGGAGAGCTGACATGATAGAGCCCTTGCTTGAAATCAGGAATCTCGGCAAGAGCTTCGGCGGGCTCCGTGCGGCCAATAATGTCAGCTTGCTTATGGGACGCCGCGAAATGATCGGCCTGATTGGGCCCAATGGAGCCGGCAAGACCACTTTGATCCGGTTGATCATGGGGATTCTACGGCCCGATTCCGGGAGCATTCATTTCAAGGGTACGAATATCAGCGGACGCAAGACCTGGGACATTGTGAACATGGGGATCGCGTCCACGTTCCAAAATATGCGCCCATTTCGACGGTTGCCCATCATTGCCAACGTGATGGTTTCGTGTCTATGCCCGCGCGCCATGAAGAGGGGAGAGTGGGTGAAAAGGATCGAAGCCAAGGCTATGGATGCCCTGGAATTTGCGGGCATATCTGACATGGCGCTCGAGAAGGCTTCCACGCTTTCGCAGGGCGATTTGAAACGCCTGGAAGTGGCCCGGGCCATAGCTACCGAGCCTGAATTGCTTCTCCTGGACGAGCCGTTCGGCGGCTTGAGCCCTGCCGAAACAGAATTAATGGCCAAATCCATAAAAAGGCTGCACAAAGGCGGACGTTTTGGCCGACTACACAGCGAAGGGCCGGCCATGATCATCGTCGAACACAAACTGCAGCAACTGATGAAGATCGTGGACCGCATTGTGGTGCTAAATTTCGGAATGCTTATTGCCGATGGAAGACCGGATGAAGTGATCCGGAAACCGGAAGTTGTTCAAGCCTATTTCGGAGAAGGAGGCATCTGAGTTGCTGCTGAGCGTAGCCAATTTGACCGTGATTTACGACAGGGCAATGATAATCAACGACCTCTCGATCCACGTGAACCAGGGAGAACTCGTCAGCCTGGTGGGCCCCAATGGAGCCGGCAAGTCC
Source organism: uncultured delta proteobacterium (assembly GCA_963789265.1). Taxonomy (GTDB): domain Bacteria; phylum Desulfobacterota; class Desulfomonilia; order Desulfomonilales; family Desulfomonilaceae; genus CAWBBA01. The sequence goes on from CAWBKB010000006.1 coordinate 2,397, forward strand.
ACTCTCCTCCGCGCGGTAACAGGACTCGTTTCCTGGGAGAAGAAACGTGCTTCGCAAGACCACCGGCGGGGAGATAACCCTGAAGGGAGAGGTGATTTTCGATGGGCAGCGAATTGATAACATTCCCGCGCACGAGATTGTAAAGAAGGGCCTGATACATTGCCCCGAACGAAGGAGACCGTTCAGGGAGATGACGGTCCTGGAGAATCTTATGGCCGGGGCGTATCTCGTAAAGAATAGGGCAGAGGTTCGCAACAATCTGGAGAAGGTCTATCAGCTCTTCCCAATTCTTCATACTCGCTCCGGCCAAGTATCCGGTAAGTTGTCCGGTGGAGAACAGCAGATGCTTGCGATTGGTCGTGCCCTTATGTTTCGTCCGAAGCTGCTGTGCATTGACGAGCCTTCCACCGGATTGGCGCCGATAATGCGCGAGGAAGTTTTCAATAAGATCGATGAAATTTGTAACCTGGGGATAACTGTGCTCCTGGTCGAACAAGAGGTTAGTAGGGTCTTTAAGATGGCTACCCGAAACTACGTTCTGTCTTCGGGAAAGATCATAGCTGAAGGGTCAGGGACAGATTTGCTTCAAAATGAGGTCATTCGAAGGACCTATTTAGGACTTTAGGCCCACACACAGCGAAAAAGTTTGTCACCGAGAGAAAGCTTTACCTGTTTTGTGCTGAACAACGGCACTTGATTGAAGTATCAAACCTATAAACTATAATAAGGAGAGACTCAGATGAGAGAAGTAGTAATAGCAGGATACTTGAGGACAGCTCAATCCCGCTCGCGGCCTAAAGATCCGGCCAGGGACGTATTCGGCAAGATGCGGGCCGATGAAATGTTGGCCAAGTTGCTCCCTGAAGTTGCCAAGAGAACAGGGATTAACCCCGAGGAAATCGACGATTTCATAGTAGGGTGCGCCACCGCGGTCGGTGAGCAATGGGCTTATGGCGGTCGTTTCCCGATCTTTTTGGCCAATTTCCCCAAGACGGTTGCGGCAAAGTTTGTGGACCAGCAGTGCGGTTCCTCAATGGCCGCGATACACGTGGGTTTTCTTGAGGTTGGCACGGGTAATGCCGATATCGTCATGGTGGGCGGGATGGAGCACATGACGAGGATTCCAATGGGGCAATCGACCACGGAAGGTGGGTTGATCGCCCCCAATTTGGCGTTATTCTCTGCTCCGGAGTACCTGCACTGGGACATGATGACCACTCTGAATATGGGGCTTACAGCCCAGAAGCTGCTCCTTCAGTCCGGCCTGACCAGGGAAGATATGGACAAATGGTCCCTGCGATCTCACCACCGCGCCGCTAAGGCACAGGCAGATGGTTTCTTTGATGGAGAGATACTACCCATAGACGCGCCCCAGGCGGACGGTACGACTCTTACCGTGAAGACGGATCAGGCTGTACGAGCGGATACGACCCTCGAGGGCTTGGCAAAGCTCTCACCTGCGTACAAGAAGGACCATCAGATAACCGCGGGGAATTCATCTCCGCTCAATGCGGCCGCTTCATCCATGATCTTGATGTCAAAGGAAGCGGCTCAGGCAAAGGGGATCAAGCCCTTGGCTACTATAAAGTCCATCGGATTCGCGGGGGTAGATCCCACGATTATGGGCGCGGGGCCGGTGCCTGCCAGCCAAAAAGCACTTCAAAAGGCAGGGCTCCAGGCCAAGGACATTGATTACTGGGAGATAAACGAGGCATTTTCCGTTGTGGCTCTGAACTGCATCAAAGAGCTGGGGATCGATCCGGAGAAGGTCAACGTCAATGGCGGCGGAGTCGCCATCGGGCATGCTCTGGGTGCCACAGGGATTCGACTGGTAGGAACTCTGGCCCGCACATTGGGGCAGAACAACGGACGGTACGGCTGCGCCAATGCCTGTGTAGGCGGAGGCCAGGGCGTAGCCACAATCATAGAGCGGGCGGTCTGAAGCGTATTGTATTTGCCGCTCGATAGGAGGACCAATGAGAACGAAAGAGGAGTACATTCAGGGTCTGGCTAAGATGAAACGAAACATTTATTTCAATGGTAGTCTCATCGACCGCACAGACGAACTACAGACTCCATGCCTCGGTACCATCGGCACGACGTATGATGAAGCGGCCAGGCCCGAGAATCAGGATGTGCTGACCGCTATCTCTCATCTTACCGGTGAGAGGATCAATCGTTTTACCCATATCCACCAGAACACGGACGATCTTCACAAGAAGCAGGACATGACCAGGCTGCTTTGCCACAAGGTGGGGGGCTGCATCCAGCGCTGCATGGGGATCGACGCGACTAATGCGATCTACAACGTTTCGTACGAGGCGGACAAGATCAACAATGGCGCTACCAACTACCACGAGAATTTCAAAAAGTGGTTGACCCGCTTTCAGACGGAAGATCTGGTGGGCTGCTGTGCTCAGACAGACGTCAAGGGTGATCGGCTGCTACGGCCCGCGGATCAGCCCGACCCGGATGTTTATGTTCACATCAAGGAGAGGCGTAGCGACGGCATCGTGGTAAGTGGATGCAAGCTGCACATCTCCGAGGCTTCCGTAGCGGACGAAGTTTTGGTGGTGCCCACAAGGGCCCTGAGGCCGGAAGACAAAGATTACGCGGTGGCCTTCGCGATCCCGGGGGACTGGGACGGGTTGAAGCAGGTGGTCACCATACACAACCTCAGACCCAGAGAGCATTTCAAGCGAGGCTTTATGCAGGGGGCCACGGATTCCTACTTGATTTTTGACGACTGCTTTGTTCCCTGGGACAGAGTGTTCCTGGCGGGTGAATGGCAGCACGGCGGGGTCCTGGCTCTCCTTTTCGCTTTATTTCATCGACATTCCTATTCGGGCTGCAAGCCTGCCATCGGCGATCTTCTCTTGGGAACGGCAGCCCTGGCCGCGGAAATGAACAACGTTCATAAAGCATCGCACGTTCGAGAGAAGCTGGCCGAGATCATCATGACCACAGAGTTGGGCTACGCGGCCGGATACACTGCCTCTGACCTGGGCAAGCCGGAAGTATACATACCCGGAATAGGTTTTGTGCCGTACGGCCCGGGATCGTATATCCCGAATTCCATTTACTGTAACGTGGGGCGCTGTCTCTCGGGTGAGGCGGTCTACAGGGAAGCGGAGATACTTTGTGACATCGCGGGCGGTGTGGTAGCAACTTTTCCCCACGAAAAGGATTTCATGAACCCCGAGCTCAAGGATCTGCTAATGAAATATACCCGGCGGAATCCGAAGATCTCGGTAGAGGACCAGGCGCAGTTCTGGCGGTACCTGGGCGACATCCTCTGCTCCGCTAGTGGTGGCATAACCAAGGTGGGGAACTACCATGGCGGAGGATCACCGGTAATGGAGCAAATCGCCATTACTAGCCAATATGACATCGAATCCAGGAAGAAACTGGTGCGGCACATCGCTGGTATGAGCGGGGGCGACCGTGACGCGTTGAGTAAAGAGAGGAAAAAGTAAGTCGGACCCCCAAGCGGAGGCTGTCTATTACCACATTGGCCTCCGCTTGTCTTTGATATCAATGTGTTTTCAAGCGGGTAACGTCGTCGCTGATCTGTAGGGGCCGATCCGTGTGTCGGCCCGGGTTTCAGGGCACACACGTCGGTGTGCCCCTGCCAGATCTATAGAACTTCCTGGAATGCGAACCGGTAAGAGACATGTACCATCTGTGGCAGGGGCGTGATTCATCACGCCCTTTCTTGCGCGAGCAATGAATTTCACATCTGATTTGGAGTACAAATATGAAAGCGGATAAGACGGGCCGTTTGAACGGCAAAGTCGCTGTTATCACCGGAGCTGCGAGCGGCATTGGGCGGGCTGCTGCGCTTCTTTTTGCCCGGGAAGGGGCCAAGTTGGTTCTTGCCGATTGGCATGAAGAAGGAGTAAAGGAAACACTCAAGCTCGTGTTGAACGAGGGCGGAGAGGCCGTCGCGCAGAGAACGAATGTGGCGGTTGAAGACGAAGTCAAGGGGCTGATCGATCTGGCGCTCAAAAGCTACTCCGTCATCGATATTGTCTGTAACAATGCCGGAATTACAGGACAGTTGGTCGGTTTGGAAGAGCAAGATGGAAAAGACTGGCATGAAGTCTATGGGGTGAATGTCCTGGGTGCGGTCTTTATGACAAAACACGTGGCCCGGCACATGCAAGAACGCAAAAGAGGAGCGATTGTAAATACCTCTTCAGTAGCCGGTATTCGCTCCGGGGCAGGGGGTAATGCCTACAGCGCAAGCAAGGCGGCCGTTATCAACTTTACCCAGACTTCTGCTTGTGACCTTGGCGCGTACAATATTCGAGTCAACACGGTCTGTCCGGGTCTGATCGAGACTGGCATGACCAAACCGGTATTTGATATGGCCCGAGAAAGAGGGAAATTTGACAAGCTGGGGAGTCGCTGCGAGTTGCGGCGCTATGGCCGGCCCGAAGAAGTCGCCGCGGCCATTCTTTTTCTGGCAAGTGATGAAGCCAGCTATATTACAGGCCAGGCTATTCCTGTTGACGGCGGCAATACCGCTTCACTCAACCTGCCGGGCATGAAATTTTGAGGTAACAACCAATGGGCATGAAAGAGGCTTCTGAGGAATTGAAGCTACGAAAAGCCAAGGCCATGGCGATGGGCGGTCCCGAGAAGATTGCCGGAAAACACGCTGCGGGGCTCAAAACCGCCAGAGAGCGTATTGAGAGGTTACTGGATCCCGGCAGTTTCTTCGAGATGGGGTTGCTAAACCATTCGGACATACCCGGAATGGAAGACAAGACCCCGGCCGACGGCAAGGTCTGCGGTTTCGGAATAATCGACGGCCGATCTGTTGCGGTTTCCGCGGATGATGCCACTATTCTGGCCGGGACAGGAGGTCGGATCGGCGTCGCAAAGGAGCACCGGCTCAGCCACTGGGCGACCGAAAAAGGTTATCCCATAATTCATTTGGGCGAAGGCGGAGGCGCTCGCATACCCGACATCATGGGCTCGGAAGGGCTATGCTCGATGACCATGAGAAAGGAAATGGCCGTACGATGCCGTCAGGTCCCCTTTGTCGCAAGCATCATGGGGGAATGTTTCGGAGGGCCGTCTTGGCTGGCAGCGCTTGCGGACTTCGTAGTTCAAGTGAAAGGGACGTGTATGGCTGTCTCGGGCCCGAGAGTGCTTGAAGTGGCTACCAGCGAGAAAGTTGAAAACGAAGATCTGGGTGGATGGAGGCTCCATGCCGAAATTACAGGCCAGGTGGATCGGGTGGCGGAAGACGAAGATGACTGTTTCCGCATAATTAGAGAATTCCTTTCCTACATGCCGTCCAACGCGCAGGAGTTGCCGCCGGTTGTTCCGCCGCGAGGAGACGACCAGGACACAAGACAAGAAAAGCTGCTGTCTCTCGTGCCGGACGAACCCCGCCGTGGATACGACATGAACCGTCTGATCAAGACCATCGTTGACGATGAGCAGATATTTATGCTCAAGCCCGAATTTGACCGCAGCGTAACTACCTGCCTGGCCAGAATCGATGGCCACACTGTGGGTATCATCGCGAATCAGCCCATGCATACGGCCGGGGCCATGGGGCCAGACGGCTGCGACAAATGCTGCAGCTTTATCTGTCTGTGCGATTCCTACAACATTCCGCTCATTTTTCTTCATGATACTCCCGGCTTCCTGGTGGGCAAGGCCGCGGAACTCAAGCGCATGCCGGGCAAGATCATTAATTTCATCGAGGCAATTGCTCTTTCTACAGTTCCAAAGATCTCCCTCGTGATCCGCAAGTCTTATGGGATGGCCTACTCGAACATGTGCGGCACAGGCATGGGTGCGGATTTTGTTCTGGCATGGCCTGGCGCGGAGATCAGCTTTATGGCGCCGGAAGTCGCGGCCAATGTTGTTTATCGCAGAAAGATAGACGAATCTGATGACGTCAAGGCCGCTCGCCATCAGGCCGAACTACAAATGAGGGCAGCCGGCGCACCATGGAAAGCTGCGGGTCTGCAATTGCTTGACGACGTGATCGATCCCCGGGACACTCGAAAAGTGCTGACTCATATTTTGAAGTTGGCCGGAGGGAACAATGGCGGCTACCGAAGCAAACGATTATTGGCCAATTGGCCTACGACCTTTTGATGTTGCATTTTCGCGGCGATAATTGCAGTGATAAGCAGCGCAAAGTTCGGAATTGCTGTGGGGGTTCCACCGGGCTGTCGATCGCATAATATAAAACCGAATAAAGCTCACAATACCGAGCAAACGGGAGGGTACCAGCAATTTGGCGAGCCCGGCTCGCCCCCATAGGCGTTAACTTAAGGCAATTTCGTTCCTTTTAAGGAGGTCCGTGCAGGCCGAGGGAGATCAGAGTCCCCCTTTTCTAAAGGGGGATTTTCAAGTAGTTATCCCAAAATCCCCCCTGGCCCCCCTTTACGAAAGGGGGGAACTCCGCGTTTCGCGGGGTTAAGTTAACGCCTATGGGCTCCCCCCCGGACCGGCAGCAAGGCCCACTTCCCCAGGCCGCTCCGCCAGATTTCGCCTATAGGCGCTGAGGACAATTCTCGGCGATTTTCTGGTAGAAAGTGGGAATACCGAACGCCGGGATATGTGTGTGGGTCGTCGGGTAACTGACGGTCCTACCTTGATTGACAAGCCGTTCCGAACCAGCGGTGGCCAGTGGTGCTGAGCGGATCTTCAGTAATCACCTAGCTGGTTCCAAATCCGGCTGGGGGCTATCTCACAGCAGCCTTTCTTCGGCTAGTGATCTCGATGTTCAGAGTGGCGTCAGGTTCAGGCTTGAAGTCCCTCACGTCAAACCTGATCACCCTCTCAGAGCGTAACTTGTGGCTTTGTGGTAAGTTGAGCTTGGCGTCGAAGGTCTTTGTCCCGTCTATTGCCGAACCGTCCACCGTGAAGATGGCCTTGCCGATGCTGCCCTTCCAAAGGGATCCTGTACCAACGATGTACTCGGCAAAGTCGTCACTGGAAGCATACTTATATGTTTCGGGATATTTGACCTCATACGCTACGCGAATAATGGTTGTCGCGTGTCCCGGAAAGGTCACGTGTCCCGCCAGCCACTGCTTGCCTTCTTTAGCGAAGGCGACTCTCTTGCCGTCTACCCAGGCATGGAACTGGAGGAAATCCTGATAGCTCACGTCCTCGTGCATCTCATGTCGATTCTTGGGGAAGCCCACCCATTCCGTTGTCGCTTCTCCAGAATTAACCATGTAATACACTCCTTCCACCGTATAGGTGCCTCTGCCTAGACGGATTGTCACTTCTTCGGCATCCATTCGAATGGTCTCATGAGGCCCCTTGGCCGAGACTGTCCCACCGGAAATCGGCCACGGCGCAGGGTTCGCTCTTAGCAGACATGGGGTGCAAAGGAGCCCGGCCAAAAGTAAAGTGAGACAGAATATCGAGCTACGTGTCACGGGATTTCCTCCTTGATCGATTTATTGGCCGATCATTCGTCCGCTTCCGAAGGCGATCGAGTTTGCTTGGGTTGCTTCAGGGCATAAGCCTTGAGCAGTTCAAGGATTTCTTTGTTACTGCTTTTGCGGGCTGCTTCAACGACGCGGTCGGAATTTAGCCCAGCGTTGGGGCTTGCCCCTTTTTCCAGAAGGACCTTCACTATCTCTACATTCCCATTCTCGATCGCTCCCAAGAGAGGGGCCCCACCTCCCCCTATCGGATCTGCATTAACATCGGCTCCCTTTTCGAGAAGCATGCGCACCAAGTCTAAATCGCCCGCCCGGGCTGCCCGATGTAGGGCGGTTTCTCTCCAATCGTCTGCCGCATTGGCGTTGGCCCCTTTTTCCAGGAGGGCTTTTGCGATTCCCACGTGCCCATTCTCGATAGCATGCAAGAGAGCTGTATCGCAGCATGAGTCCTTGATATCAATATCAGAACACCTGTCCAGGAGGATCTTGACCATGTTTTCGTTGCCGTTCCTTGCGGCAATTAGCAGAGCCAAAGGAGCGTCGGGGATTTGCGCTTTGTATCTTGCCGCTTCCTCCACAAGCCGCTGCATCTCTTTTTCATCGCCCAGCAAAACAGCAGCCGCGACTGTCATTCTGGCCCCACGTTCACGGAGAAATCTTACCATGTCCCGGTCCTGCCACTTGGCAGCTGCCATCATTGGGGTCCAAGCATCAGCCTCAGCCGCGTTGATTTCGGCCCCTTTGTCCAAGAGCAGTGCAGCAACATTGTGGTGCCCCATCTCAACAGCCCTCAATAAAGCTGTCTTGCCGAAGGCATCCTTTGCACGCATATCCGCTCCTCTGGCAATAAGGAGAGTCACTGCATCGAGTTGACCTTTCCAGGCAGCCTGGATCAGGGGCGTCCAACCTGAAGCGTCGACAGCGTTAGGGTCCGCTCCCTTGTCCAGCAGCAGAGCGGTTATGTTGAGACTCCCTTTCCAGAGAGCCTCATTAAGCGCGGTCCAACCCCTCTTGTCCTTGATGTGCACGTCAGCGCCCCTATCCAGAAGCAGCCTAGCCGTCTCCAGATGGCCCGCCCGCGCTGATTCCATGAGGGCGGTCGTCCCGTGGGCATCTTTGGCGTTCACATCAGCGCCTTTATCGAGCAATCGTTGTACCTCATTGGTGAGGCCGCTCATTGCGGCGGCCGCAAGCGTACGTCTGCCTCCGTATTCAGTCAGAAGCTTCACCACGTCCGCTCGTTCGTAAAGGGTGGCCCATTGCAGGACTGTTGAGCCGTCCGTGAGCGTTGCGTTCGGGTCCGCGCCCCTGTCGAGAAGCAGTTTCACCATCTTCGTGTGGCCCAGAATCGAGGCCCAAAATAGCGCAGTGGTGCCGTCAGGTAGTCTTGCGCTCACGTCGGCTTTGCGGTCCAGGAGGAGCTTCGCCACATCTATTTGTCCCGCATCAAAGGATTGCTCTAAAGCCGAGCCACTCTGTTTCCTTGCATTCGCTTCAGACAAGGAGCCGAGCTTCTTGAGAATTTCGAACTTTGATGCCTTTCCCCTTTCCGCATCTCCATTTCCTTCTTGGGGCAATGCTCCGAGCTTCTTCAGAATTTCGAACCTTAATTCACTTGTTATGGAACAAATGAGAGGAGTTCTGCCGTCCGTCAACCTGGCATCTACCTTCGCTCCTTTGTCCAGTAGGAGTTTCGCCAGCTCGGCGTCCCCAAGAAACGCAGCCCAGTGGAGCGCGGTGGAGCCGTCGGCTTTTAGCTTTGCATTCACGTCAATGCCGTGCATCACGAGCAGTTTCGCGGTTTTGGACCGGCGATCGCTCGGAACTGCCTGAGAATACCTGCTCCAATCGTGTTTCTTTTGGCGCTTCAAGCCCTGAATACCGCTAAGGGGATAATTAAAACAGTAATCGCGTCCCCACATTGCGCAGAAGAGGGCATTGGAACCATCATTGAGGGTTGCGTTCACCTCCGCTCCTTTTTCCAAAAGCAGCTTGACCGCTTCAGGGAAACCTTCGGCGGAGAAACGCAGGAGTGCTGTACGGTTCCCCATTTCTTTTATTCTTTGGTACGCGACCTTCACATTGACGTCCGCGCCTCTCTCTAGAAGTAATTTCACCACCTCAAGACAATTACTGAGACGATCGGGGGACGGTACATTCCCAGGATATTCGATGCCGGCGACAGTCTCCGTAAGGGGAGTCTCCCCTTTGTCATTCTTTGCGTTAACATCCGCGCCGCTGTCGAGAAGCAGCCTCGTCGCCTCCACCCTGCCATAAAACGCGGCAGACATGAGGGCCGTCCCTCCGTAAACGCCCTTCCCATTGACCTTCGCGCCCTTTTCAAGAAGCGTTTTCACAAAATCCGGGGAGCAGTTCACTGCACATTGAAGCGGTGTGATCTGCTTCGTGTCGACCGCGGTGACATTGGCACCCATATCGAGGAAGTATCGAGCGATTTCTTCGTGGCCGCCAAGCATGGCTGCTTTGAATGCGGCCTCCAGGGCAGGGACACCCAACCGGTTCTTGATCTTCAGGTCAGCCCCGCTGTCTATGAGGCGCTTGACCAATGCTAGATCTCCTTTTTCGGCCGCTGCTTCAAGCGGTAGGCGACCGCGCCAATCGCAGACATTCAGATTTGCGCCTTTTGTCGGGTGAGTCTTCGCCTTATCGGAATGCGTCCGCGCTAATGACTGAGAGATCTGTTCAATAAGACCCTCTTTTTCCGCCTGCTTGTCCAGGGCTTGTTTCAATCGCTTCAGTTGCTCGTTTCCAGGATCGATTTTCACCCATGCTCGGTACGTCTTGCCAAGAGTCTCTTGAAGCTCTGTTGCATCGGTCTCGCGGTAGAGCGTAGTTTTCGATTGAAGTGCATTCAAGCCATGCTCGGCCGCTTTGGCATAATTACCCTCTCCATAATAGAGCGTCGCCAGCTTACGTGAAAGTTGAGCCTGCGCGTCCACGTCCTTTCGCCCTCCTGCTATCTCCAGGGATCCTTCGTACGCCCCGATTGCCTCGGGTCTTTGCCCCAAATGCTCGCACGCTTTTCCCAGGCCACGCAGGCTATGTTGTTGCAGTTTCCGATCGCTTACCTTTTTTGCGGACTCCGAAGACTCTTCAAAATACTTCTTGGCAGTAGAATACTCGCCCCGCTGGACATAATAGGTCCCCAAACGGCCCGATGCCTCCGCCTCGATCTTTGGGGCCTTACACTGTTTGGATATTTCGACAGCTTTCTCAATATATGCTATACCCTTGGGATTCAGATCAAAAGTAAAGTACTCTATATCCGCGGGAATCAGACCAAAAGAAAGAAAAGTTCCCAAGTTAGCCAGCGCTTGGGCTTCGATCATGGGGTTCTTGTGTTGCCTGGCTGTTTCAACCCATTTCTCGAGGCATTCGATTGCCTTGGGTCTCTGATTGAGGATCTCGTAAGCATTCACCAAGCGATTCACAGTTTCGCCAACCGATTTGAGGTCTCCTGCTTTCATGTACGCGGTTATGGCCTGTTCGTAGTACTCGGCTTCCTTCGGATACTGCCGCTGTTGCCCGTAAAGGTACCCCAAACCGACCAAACTGTTTCCTTCAGCCCACGACCATCCGATTCTACGTTTGATCACCAGTGCCTTCTCATAGTACTCCGCGGCCTTCGCATACTCACGCTGACTGGAATAGAGAATTCCCAGATCATTCAGAACCTCTGCCTCACCCCTTTCGTGCTTTAGTCCTCTGAATATAGCCAACGACTCCTGGTATTTTTCTTCGGCTTTCTTAATGTCCTCAGCGGGGTGACCGCGCTCGGCCAGTTTGCGCCCTTTCCGGTCAATCTGGTACGCCTTAGCCGCCGTCGCAGCTTTGCTGTCAATTTTGGGTCCCACAACTGGTGTTTCTTCGCCCTTCTCCATCCATGCTACTACAGCAATGAAACAGGCCGCTGAAACGGCCACTGTCACGACCAGACAGACTGCGATTCGCTTGAACATGGCTTCTCCAATCGAATTAGATCGATGTCAATGCGAACTTCAATTCTGGACCCTTGGGTGGCGGAAATGTCGGTTAGTGCCTTTGGATGCTGGCAAAAAAAATCCCGACTTCAGGTTTTTCCGGGAATTATGCGGCGGTCCTCCCGATCCCGGGTTCCTTATCCCAGAATTCTGTCACGCTACAATTTTCCCGACTCCGAAAAGAACCCGGATGGTGTATTGCGCGCCGGGAGGACGGCAAAACCGTCTTAACGTTGCTGAAGAAAGGTGATTCTTCCTGTTTTTCAAGCGTATCCGACTGTATGTCCCTCGGTCAACCAAAATATCCTTGTCGCCCCCACCCGAAAACGGGTTTGGTAGTATCGGGACAAGAGATACGCGGACGCCACATGAACTTGCCACCTCTGCCGTGATATGCGACCTTCACTCCAACTTTCAGTTCGCTCTCGATTGGCCCCGGAATGCCGAAACGCTCATCTATCACCCTCGGCAAGAGGAAAACCGTTTCCGACGTGATCTTGGCACTCCGAAAATCGATCATGATTGCAGGATTGAATTCAGGTCGAATTGTCTCTTTTCACTCCTCACCAATCCCGGTCCTCTGATTTCCAGCGATAGCGGCATATTTTCCCCACTATGTCATGGAGTTGATAGGAAGAACATACTTTTCTTTGTTTACTTGCCGAATAATTCGGGATAAAACCAGTTCAGAGCAGCAGCGGACAAGTCTGGCAACTGCTCCAGCTTGTCTCAAGGCATGATTAACAACCGATTGGAGACGGCCTATGACGATGAAAAAATTGCGCAATGTATTCATGTGGTGTGCAATAATCAACTGGTGTGTTCTGTTGATCTGGTTTCTGTTTACGGTGCTGGGACCAGGTTGGAGATATCAGTGGGCGAGTCACTGGAAACATCTCTCGCCAAATGAGATAGATCTGATTAACTTTGGGGCGATGGCTCTGTACAAGGTCGGCATTTTGCTGTTCAATCTTGTTCCGGCCATTGCGCTGCACATTGTCGGATCACGGTCCTCAAAGGAATAATTCAAGAGAATCGGGCCTTGCCTGCGCTATCCTGATTCTCTCATCTGCCAGTAATCCTCATGTTCATGATAGCGGAGAACATACACGCGGCGATCATCCGTTTCCACTTTAAAATAAATGAAATCCGGTTCACGCCAGGATTCCAGGATGCTGCGTACCTTGATCTCTCGCTCGTTCGCCACAAACGCTGTGGGTCGTTCTTCGGCCTTGTAGCTTGCCAGGCACCGGACTTTGGTCCGATTCCATGATTTCGACCCGGTCTCAGACATTGGTTCGGCTGTTCGCGTTTGGTAGCGAGTCATGAGGGACTTGGTGGGACAGGCTTCCAGCCTGTCGCCGATGGACGGGCAAGATGCCCATCCCCACTAGATCATTTTCCGCGATCAAGTTGGGGAATCCTTACAAGATCCAGTAAACCTATTTCTCGGTACACTATTGCCTCACCTGAATCGACCTCAGCGCCGGTCCCCCTATCTTCTCCCCATTTTCCTACGAATCTCGCTGAACGGGTATCTCACAGCCAGCGGTCTCCCGTGCGGACACACTTCAGGTGAACCGCTCCGATCCAAATCGTTCAACAGGGATCGTATTTCTTCAGTTTGCATGGCCATTGTCTCCTTTACCGAGGCTCGGCAGGCCATGCTCTTTAAGACTTCCTCCTTGAACCTGGTTGGATCGCCCCTTACCCCAGTATTCAGCATCACATCGAGCAGTTCGCCAAACAACTCTTCCAGGTCGGCATTTCCGAGCCACTCCGGCACCCCTTTGACCACAAACTCCCGTTCGCCGAATTCCTCGACGCGAAAGCCCGCGTCTTGCAGCACATCCAAATGCGCGGCCAAGGCTCGAGCCTCCAAAGCCGAGTACTGTAGAATCTTGGGGATCAGAAGGTCTTGGCACACAGGTTTCATGTGTTTATCCGCTCTCATCAGCTCATCGAAAATAAGCCTCTCGTGCGCGGCATGATGGTCCAAAATCACAAGCTCATCGTCGCTATGGAGCACTAGGAATGAATTCGGCAGCCTGCCGACTATGCCGAGTGAGGAAAACTTGCCTGCCCGTTCGCGGAGAGTTGGGGTGACGCTGACCGGCGAAGGCTCAACCGGCGGTTGTTCAGGGACTTGAGGGCCAACGGAAGCATCTGACGGTGCTCTTTCGCCCTGAACATGACGGCCCACCGGGGTTAACGGGGGCCGCGGGAAGATAGGTTCGAACGGAGCACGCGGGGGATTGAATGGAGCCCCCATCAATGCCTGATGGATACCATCGAGGATCAGTTGTGAGATCTGAGCCGGGCTGACAAACCGAACTTCAGCCTTTTGCGGATGAACATTGACATCCACCTGGTTGGAAGGAAGTTCAATAAACAAGATCGCCAGCGGATACCGCCCACGTTCCATGAGGTTGGAAAAGGCACGTGTTACCGACGCGTTGACCAGTCGGTCGCGAACCGATCGACCATTTACGAAAGTCAGGACGGACCTCATGCTCGAACGTGCGTACGGAGGGCGGGCAACATAGCCGTGAAGACGAGCCTCCCCAACAAAATGATCCACCGCGATAAAGTTTTCACGCACATCCTTTGAGTACAGGGTGTGGATGCGTTCGAATGTCGAGCGAACGGCAGGCGCGTCCATCTTGGACCGGCCGTCTTCCGAAAAAGTGAACCCGACCGACGGAAAAGCCAGAGCGAGTTTGATGATAAGCTCTTGAATGTGCGCTGCTTCGATCCCGGATCCCTTCAAAAACTTCCTGCGAACAGGCACATTAAAAAAGAGATTGCGGACCTCGATGGCAGTTCCAGTTCCCATGCCCACCCGTTCGGATTTACGAAGTACCCCGCCTTCAATGAGGATCTCAGTGCCTGCTGTGTCCGGTTCAGCGCGTGTCAAAAGCTTCAATCTGGAAATCGAGGCAATGCTCGCCAGAGCTTCCCCTCGGAATCCCATGGTGGCAATGCCCACAAGCTCTGTTTCCGATTTCAATTTGGATGTGGCATGTCGTTCCAGTGCGAGGAACGCATCGTCGTGGCTCATTCCGGTTCCGTTATCCCTGACCCGAATGAGTTTCCTACCCCCGTTTTCGATCTCCACGTTAATGGACGATGCCTCCGCATCAATGCTGTTCTCCACCAACTCTTTGACGACGGAAACCGGACGCTCAATCACCTCGCCGGCGGCTATCCGGTTGATGACACTTTCCGAGAGTATTCTGATACGCCCCGACATTAGTTTCCTTGAATAGCCCGGAACGCAACGTTACACTGTTCGCAGGGGTTCTGAAAGGTGATGCCGACGTGGCTGATGACTTGGTGGGACAGGCTTCCAGCCTGTCGCCGACGGACGGGCAGGATGCCCGTCCCCACCAGTCTAAGACCGGTCCCGCGTCTAGTGGGGTTGCACACGCGGGAATCCGTCAAGGCCGTTGAGACCATCTGTAGAATTCCGTCATTTTATCTGCTTGAATCGAACAGGCCTTCCTGGCCTCCCTCGAACCCAAGAGCCTTGAAGTGCTCGTAAGCCTTCCGTGTGGCCATGCGTCCCCTTGGTGTCCTGTCAACGAACCCTTCTTTCACCAGGTATGGTTCGTAAACGTCTTCCAGCGTATCCCTCTCTTCTCCCACCGACGCGGCCAACGTCTCGATTCCCACAGGCCCTCCACCGAATTTGAACATTATAGTCTCGAGGAACTTTCGATCCATACGGTCTAGGCCGGAAGCGTCAACGTCCAGCATTTCCAAAGCGCTCATAGCGCTGGCCTTGTCGATTTTGCCTTTGCCTCTGACCTGCGCGAAGTCCCTTACTCGTCTCGTGAGGCGGTTTGCAACTCTCGGTGTGGCCCTGGAACGGCTTGCTATCTCCGCCGCGCCATCTTCGTCAATCTCGACCTTGAGAATCGCCGCGGATCTTTTCACAATGGTTTTCAGTTCATCCGGAGAATAAAACTCCAGATGGAATATTATTCCAAATCTATCTCTCAGCGGATTCGTCAGCAGGCCGCTGCGGGTGGTAGCCCCCACGAGGGTGAACGGCGCGAGGTCCAACTTTATGGTCCGGGCGCTTGGACCCTGGCCGATTATGAGATCGAGCTTAAAGTCTTCCATAGCAGGATAGAGGATCTCTTCTACTACGGGTGAAAGCCTGTGAATTTCGTCGATGAACAGGACGTCTTTGGTCTCGAGGTTCGTTAGAATCGCGGCAAGATCCCCGGGTTTTTCCACCACAGGTCCGGAGGTCGACCGGATTTGAACCCCCATTTCCCTAGCTATTATGTGGGCCAGTGTGGTCTTGCCCAGCCCGGGCGGGCCGTGGAAGAGAATGTGGTCTAAGGCTTCGCCTCTGCCGGACGCTGCTTCGATGAAGACAGCGAGATTCTCCTTTATTCTCGCCTGACCGACATAGTCCACCAGATTGCGGGGCCGCAGGGTGCGATCCGTATCGTCATCGCTTGGCGTGGGGCAGGCTGTAATTATGCGTTCCACGGTCATGCAACTGATCCTTTTGGTTCATTGGTGTCTTCGACTTAGTGGATTACCTCTGTATTCGGATGTAAACGCCGGGCGGAGCTTACCCCCAATACACAATCCCCGTCAAACAAGAGACGCGGGCACCTTACCACAGGAATGTCGATTTTGGTTGAAAGTTCTGATCCGGGGCCAAAATCCTGGAAACTGGCCGGGGGCCGCTGGCGTTCCTCGCTGCGAACTATTACAATTTATAGAACCATTGCTCAGAGGCAAACAAAACCTCGCTCAGGGCATGGGTATCACAATTAGTGAAGGGGGAGCGACCGTGAGAACGAAAGAAGTGATATGGCTGGTTCTGCTTATTGTTGCGGTTTTACTCACAATTTGCCTCAAGTACTTTCCGTTTCTTCCCGGGGATGTAAGTAGTACCCGATTGATACAGTCTTTGCTGCCCGAATCCAAACATTGGGCTCAGGTGCTGTCATCCACCGCGGAAATGCCTTGGGTATTGGTTTTGATCGCGGTGACGTTCATTTTGTCCTGGATTATGGCAGGATGGCGTGCCGCTTTCTTATCTATTGCCGCGTTCGTAGGTTTGTGGTTGTTAGGAAGATGGCTCGGTCCGGCCATTGCTCAACCGCGGCCTTCTGCCGAACTGGTTCAGGTTGCGAAACCGCTCCACGGTTCGGCATTCCCGTCCATTTTCGCTTTTAATTACGTATCGACGGTCGGGTTCCTGGCTGTCGCGGCAGCAGTTAAAGCATCGGGAAATGCCCGCTGGGTTCTGTTCATCGTCTGCTGTTTGCTTCTTATTGTCGGCTGGATAGCTCGAGTTGATCTGGCGGCTCACTGGCCCAGTGATGTAGGCATATCGTATCTTATAGGGATTCTGTGGGTTACCTTGCTTATTCGATTCGCCTGACGAAAATGGCGGAATATTGCGGGCCGATAATGAATGGATGCTGTTGAGCAGTGAATTGACGCAATGCCCCAGCGGATGAATTGCTACGATTGGCAAGGCAAGAGCGGTTTAAGACGAAAGAAAATAATCCAATTCAATATTATAAGGTTGACAAAGTCCATGATAAGGTTGATAATCTGAACAGATAAGGTTGTCAATGTCTTGCCGGGGTGATGACAGTGCCAGGATCGCGCAAGCGAGGAGTGAGTGTTCGGCAGTTTATAATTGAGAATGTCGAACAGCATCCCGCGGATATTGTAACGTTTGCATCGAATGCCCTTGGAATTTCTCGGCAGGCAGTCAGCAAACATATTCAGCACCTGATCGGCCAAGATCTCATGGCCGCAGTAGGCACGACCCGCAATCGTCATTATATTCTTCTTCCCATTGCCAGCAAGCAATTCACCCACTCTTTGAAAGATCTTCGGGAAGACGTCGTGTGGCGAAACGACATTTCCTCGATGTTTTCGGAACTGCCGGACAATGTCAGAGGTATTTGGCAGTACGGATTCACGGAGATGCTAAATAATGCCATTGACCATTCTTCCGGTACTCTGGTGGAAGTGACAGTCATCAAAAAGGCAATGTCGTTTGAAATTGTCATCTATGACAATGGGGAAGGGATTTTCAAGAAGATCCAAAGGGAACTAAGTCTCGATGATGAACGCCACGCGGTCCTGGAGCTTGCCAAGGGCAAGCTGACCACCGATCCTGCCCATCACACAGGCGAGGGAATCTTCTTTTCATCAAGAATGTTTGATGATTTCGGCATCGTATCTGGCAACACCGCCTTTTCTCATCACCATGTAGATCCCGATGACTGGATTCACGAAGCCTCTCGATTTCAGCCGGGAACTACTGTGTATATGAAGTTGAAGAATAACACCGCACGAACTGAAAAGGAGATTTTTGATAGCTTTACCTCTGACGATGACTACGGATTCACGAAGACCATGGTGCCGGTTGAGTTGGCACAGTATGGAAACGAAAAGCTCATTTCGCGATCGCAGGCCAAACGACTGTTGGCACGATTCGATAGGTTCAAGACAGTCGTGCTGGATTTCATGGGCGTTGAATCAATCGGACAAGCTTTTGCAGACGAAGTGTTCCGAGTCTTTCCTCAAGAGCATCCAAGCGTTGCGATAGTGCCGACGAATGCAAACCCCAGCGTGCAACGGATGATTACGCGTGCAATTCGAAGAGATTAGGAACAGGCCATAGGGTGCCTTCAGCCTGGAGGCTTGAATCAGCATTTAGTTCTATGCCTGCGAAACAAGCCCATAGTCAAGAGAATCACTCTGCGGGCCGAAGGACTGTCAGAATCTATCAAAGACATCTGTCATTTGTCTTGGTTGTGATAAGCTCCCGCCCCATGTACAAATGTAAGGTCTTTCCCTATCCTATCACCTCGAAAAGGCCCGAAAAAGTGATGCCCGCAGCCTATGAGTACATCAAAAACTGGCAGGCGGAATGCCCCGGGCCGCATCCGTACATACTTGTTAAATGCTTTGGTGAGCCCTTGAGTAAAGTCTACATCATCTCGGGATTCAGACATGTCGATACAAAACGATATGTGCCCAACATAGCTACGCGCTACCGTCTTTTGCCATGTGTCAAGGAACTGCTCGCGGAGTCTGAAGAAACTCCTATCCCCACTAGGGATGGGAACTATCTTCTGGAAGGCAAGGCTCCCACCAATGAGCGATTCAGGGTCATTCTAGGAATGGGGCACATTGAGGCAGGACGTCAAACTTACAAGCTTGTAACATTCTACCCTGTCACAAAATGAGAAAAGTCCGAAGCGCTCTCAAAGTCCCGAAGGACTCGGTTTGCGGCTCATGCGTCCGCGCGCTTTGGACTCTCTTGTTTCTTATTTTATTCAGACACCTTCTCACTGTCAACAGTTCATTCGTTACGCCATTTGCGAATCGAGTCCTCACGCCTGCGAATGAAAGTCCGGGTCTGTGGATGTCTTTTCGGGCTGTTGGCAATTTCGGCGAGTCTGAAAATTAAGAACAAAATGAGCGCTTTTTTAGGGTAGTAACCTATCGATGCGACACCTTCATTTGCTCACGCGCTCTCTTGCACTCTTCCCGCCACATTCTAACCGAGCCGTATATTTTTTTTCGTGACCGACTCCGAAAAGCGGCTATGAGATAAAGGGAAGCTCTGCCGTAGTGATCTACCACCTCCGGGTCTGTTCCCGGCGTCACCTTAAGCTCCGATAGTCGATCCAGAAATTCACCAAACCTCGCTTTTAGCACTGGAAGGGCGCTCAAAACATCGCCGCCGAGCAGGCTGATGGACATGTCTCTAGTGAGCCTAAGCATTTTTAAATATGCCCAGGTTACCCGCAGTCTCGCATGTTTTTCTTTGGCGGCTCGTTGCGACTTCTGCTCTTGCTGTTTCCCTTGTTCCTTCTGGACTTGAGCCGCTTCTTGACTCCTCCACGCCTCAGTGTCTTTCTCTTGTTGGCGTTGCCATTCATTCTCTAGACGTTCGGCCTCGCTCTGCCTATGGATTTCTTCTTGTTGAAGTGCATATTCTTTGGCTCTTTCGTTGGCTTCGGCCTGGAGGCTCTTCTGCTCCTCTATTCTTTCAAGTTGTTGGAGACGTGCCGCCTCAATTCGACTTTCTTCAGCAACCTTGGTCCTATAATGCCAGCCCGCCCACACGAGCCCCAAAAGCAAAAGAAACGCTACAACCCACAAGCCCTTGGTTCTTCCGGACATCACGCCTGCATTATCACTTCCTCTTGTCGGAGCCGCATCGGAGTTGTACTTGCGAACAATAACCCCACAGAGTGGACATTCTTCGAATTCTTTCGGCTGCCTCTTCCCACAGGCTGGGCATTTCCAGCCGAGGTCCGCGGTAGATTCAGGGGATGGCGAGCGCTCGTCCAGTTCAGTCTGTTTCAGCACGCCGGCTGCGACGAGTTTGGCGAATGCACTCTGAAGACCCTGCGCGGACAGGCCATATTTCTCCATTAGCGCAGCGTCATCCATTCCGGCGTTGATGTCAGTCAGAATGTCTTTGGCGCTGAGCTGGCGTTTAGGCATGACGAGCCCCCACAATACCTAAAATCGTCTCGATCTTAAGCAGATGGGTTTGATATTGGCATCGGGTAAGGGCTTTTGACAAGCGAAAATTCGCGGGCAGCCTCCTTCCTGATCCAATAGTGAGAATCATCCCTTCCTCCTAAACAATTCGACGCATTCCAAATCATAAGAACTTGAGCCTGACCGAAAGATATATTAAGAAAATCAATGAGGACCTTGGAGCTACCGTTAACCTTCCTTCAACATAAGGGTACCACGACGGGCTTTCAAAGGACCGGGAAGATGCAGTACAATAGCGATAACCATTTAACTTACTAAGCATAAATCGGGAGGACGAGGCAAAATGTCCGGTCACAATAAGTGGAGCACGATAAAGCACAAGAAGGGCGCGGCGGATGCCAAGCGCGGAAAGATGTTTTCCAAGCTCATCAAGGAGATCACCATCGCTGCTCGCATGGGCGGCGGGGATGTGGATGGCAACCCCCGTCTGAGGACCGCGGTCTACACGGCGCGTACTGCCAATATGCCCAAAGAGAACATCGACAGAGCCATAAAGAGGGGCACCGGCGAACTTGAAGGGGTGACCTACGAAGAGATTACCTACGAAGGCTATGGCCCCGGAGGTGTTGCCGTGCTGGTGGAAGCTCTGACGGACAACAGGAATCGGACCGTGGCCGAAGTCCGGCATATTTTCGACAAGTACAACGGGAACCTGGGAGAGTCCGGCTGTGTTGCCTGGATGTTCGATAAGAAGGGGGTCATTGTAGTTACTGCCGAAGGTCTGACTGAAGACGAGGTCATGGAACTGGCATTGGAAGCCGGCGCGCAGGACGTGAGCAGCGACGGCCAGACGTTTGAGATAACGACCGAACCCGCAGATTTTGAGACGGTACGCAAGGCAGTCGAGGACAAGCAATGGAAAGTTGAGTTGGCGGAGACAAGCATGATTCCCCAGACCACGGTTAAGCTGGAAGGGAAGAAGGCAGAACAGATGCTCAAAATGATGGACGCGCTGGATGACAACGACGACATGCAAAAAGTCTTCGCGAATTTTGATATTTCCGAAGATGAAATGATGAGGCTCTCTGCATGACCTTTCGAGGCAGTAACCGGATACTGAATTGCATTGAGCGCCACAAGATGAAAGACCAAGTATTATAACTACTTAACTCGACGTGCCCCTCTATATGCTACACTCGCCTGATCCGGGCCGATCCTCGGTCCCCAAAACAAAATCCTGGAAAGAAACGGCCAATCAATAGTATAGAGATCACCGTTTATCCGTGGGCTACGGTAAGCATGGCTTACAAACACGGGTGGCCGCGGTTTTGCTCGTGTAATCTATGGCTATAGTCGCAGGCATTGAGAATCGCGTCGAAGATCACCGTTTCCTAACCCGTGCCCTCAAGGGAAGAGAACCTGTAGGGGTGGGTTTCAAACTCGCCCCTACCTCCCCGGCGGGAGAGGGAAGGGTCATGTGGACTTCATCACCAGTGATAACGCGCAATCCTCACGTTAGACCGGCATAGGTTTGGCAAAACCGCAGGCAAACTCGGCGGGCAAGTGAGAAAATGTTGATCATCGGAGTGGACCCGGGAAGCACAGCAACAGGATACGGCATCATCCGAAAAAACGGTGTTCGGCCATCGCACGTGGCGAGCGGGGTCATACGGGTTTCTGCCAATCTTGGCCAATCCAAGCGAATACGGGAAATTTACAGAAGACTGGATGCGGTTGTTCGAGAACATAGGCCCTCGGTTATGGTGGTAGAGTCCTTGTTTCATTCCAACAACAGCCAGAGCCTAATGAAATTAAGCCAGGTCCGTGGAGTCATTCTGCTTCTGGGTGAGACCTATTCCATGGACATATTCGAATACAGTCCGATGGAGATCAAGAAAGGGCTTACCGGGTACGGTAAAGCCGAAAAAGTTCAAATGATGTTTATGGTGGGGAAAGTGCTGGCCTTGCCGACTCTAAAGTCTCCCGATCAGGCGGATGCTCTGGCAATGGCCATTTACCATTCACATATTTCCCTGCCTGATAGGGTTGCCGGATGATCGCTTCTTTACGTGGAAAAATTGCCTTCAAGGGGTTGAATCGGGTCATTGTAGACGTCCAGGGCGTCGGTTACGAAGTGGCGGTTTCGTTGTCAACCATCGAAGCCCTCCCTCAGGACACGGAAGCCTTTCTGAACATCCACACCGCACTCCGGGAAAATGCCCTGGAATTATACGGCTTCGTGACGCAAGAGGAAAAGGCGCTCTTTGAGATGCTGCTGACCGTGGCAGGAATCGGCCCGCGAATGTCTCTGAACATCCTCTCCGGCACGACGCCTGAGGGCTTTCGACGAGCTGTGCTCGAGGGAAATTTGCACCGGTTGACATCCATTCCGGGTATCGGAAAGAAATCCGCGGAACGGATTGTCCTGGAACTTAAAGAAAAAATTCACAAGATGCCTATGTTCGGAGATTCTGCTTCGGGCAATGGCTCATCCTCTTGTCTTCAAGACGATCTTGTCTCTTCTCTTACCAACCTCGGGTATAAGGACCGCATGGCTGAAATGGTCGCCAAGAAGGTATTGAAAGATGCGGGCCCGGACGTGTCGCTACCTTACGCTGTCAAGACTGCCCTCAAGGAATTGATGAAATAAGGCACCTGTGCCGTAGGCGTTAACTTAAAGGGGCGTTCCGGCCCGAAAAAAACCATTCTATCCCCAGGTGCGATACAGAAGGGTCGGGGCGGGTTTCAAACCCGCCGCTACGGGTCCGCGCTCTTGACGGGAAGGGGGAGGGTGATAGCGTATTGAAATTATCAGGCACCGCCACAACAAGTTAGCGGCTGTGTTCCACAGTCCGGTACATCCTTGAGGCTGTCCGTAATCAATTTATAAGTCTATAATGAATTGTGAGCGAGGGCGTCCTATTGCGAAGCCTTCAGAGATACTTGCATTGCTTGGCTGTCGATTCTCTTCTAGGGGCTCATCCATGAAATTCGTAATTATCGGTGGGGACGCGGCGGGTATGAGCGCTGCATCGAAGGCAAAACGCAACGATCCCTCCATAGGTGTAGTGGTCCTGGAGCAGACTACCGATGTATCTTATTCGGCTTGCGGACTGCCGTACAACATAGCGGAGCCGGAACGTGACATGAACGATCTCGTTGTTCGGCCGGCCCATGTCTTCAGAGATAAGCAAGGAATAGACTTAAAATTGGGGCACAGAGCGGAACGGATCGATCGGGACCGTAGGACCGTGTCCGGCCGAACCGCGGACGGGGATCCGTTTGAGGTGTATTACGACAAACTTCTAATTGCGACCGGTGCTCGACCACGGATGCTCAAAATCCCCGGTGAGAATTTGCCCAGTGTCAAGGTGCTCAGATCCTTGGAAGACGGGCGCATTATCAAGCAGTACATGGCGGTAAACCCTGTTAAAAGGGCTCTGATTGTTGGCGCCGGATACATCGGCCTGGAGATGGCTGAGGCTTTTCACGAGCGCGGAGTCCAAGTTGAGATATCCGACATTTTGCCAGAATTGCTCCCCTGGCTGCCGAGTGAGATGAGCGGGATAATCAGGAAAGAACTCGAAGACAAAGGAGCGAGGCTACATCTGGGGACGGGAATATCCAAAATCGAAGAATCCGGCGGTCGGTTACGGGTGACTCTGGACGACACAATGCTGGAAGTGGATCTTGCGCTCATTGGAGTAGGAGTGGTTCCGAATTCCGAGATAGCCTCCGAAGCCGGGCTTGCCGTGGGGCCTCAGAATTCCATTGCGGTGGACAAGACCTTTCGCACGTCGGACCCGGAGATCTTTTCCGCGGGAGATTGCGCAGACGCCTTTCACGTAGTGACGGGGCAGCGAGTCTGGATACCACTTGCGCTCAGGGCTAATCGCGGCGGTTGGGCTGTGGCGGACAATGTTACGGGCCGCCAGGTCGAACTGCCCGGCATTGTGGGAAGTGCAGTCTTCAAAGTCCTGGACATGGAGGTAGCTCACACCGGTTTGAGTTCGAGCGAAGCCAACCGCGCCGGGTTCGATGTGGTCGAGGATGTGATCAAAAGCCGTTCCAGGGCCCACGCACATCCGGGAAATCAGGACATTTACGTACATCTGACCGCGGATAGAAAAAACGGGCGGTTGCTTGGAGGTGACTTGGTTGGAAAAGAGGGTGCGGCTCACCGAGTCGACGCTTTGGCAGTGGCGCTGCACGCGGGAATGAGAGTCGAGGAATTCTCTCAGTGTGACTTGGCCTATGCTCCGCCCTTTTCACCGGTATGGGACCCGCTACTTACTGCGGCTAATCAGTTGTTGAAGAAGATGTGACCTTTGCATGCTAGAGCGTTACGCTCAATGGAAACCAATCACTTATGCGAGGGATCTTCTGCATCTTGTCATTGCGAGGAGTGCATGGTGGGACAGGCTTCCAGCCTGTCTATTAGGGATGACGGGCAAGATGCCCGTCCCACCGGCAATCTAAGCGGCGTTTAAAGGAAAAGATTGCTTCGCTTCGCTCGCAATGACAATCTCGTCCCACGCGTAAGTAAATGCTGACGCTAACTGACGTGTCTACCAATGACCAAGACCTGTTGCCACGCTTCCGGCCCGGATGAGATAAGATGGATAGATTCCCCTTTGTACGGGATTGTGTCTCTGGATTTCCTCGAGAGAGGTGAGTTGCACCCCTGCCCGTACCTCCCGGGCAATACTGCCCGAGAAGAAGCGTTTAGCGCGCTTGAATTCCCGCCGGAGCTTTACCGCGATTTTATGAATTATGGGTTTCGCAGGTCGGGCATGCATTTTTACCGGCCCATCTGTCCGGCGTGCAGCGAGTGTCGGCCCATAAGGATACTGGCAGACAAGTACCGCCCCACCAGGTCGGATAGGCGCGTCATCAGGAAGAATCAGGACGTCGAGATTAGAATAGGCTCGCCGAGGTTCACGCAGGACAAATTCAGCATCTATTCCGACTACCTGGCTTCGCAACACTCCAGCGGCTCCGATCTATCTCCAAGCAGTCTAGAGAATTTCCTTTACACATCGCCGGTTCGCACGGCTGAGTTCGAGTACCGCCTGGGTGGCCGTCTTTTGGCTGTAGGAATAGTAGACTTATGCTCCAGATCGCTGTCCAGCGTGTACGCGTTTTACGATCCCGACTATTCTTCAAGGAGTTTGGGGACCTTTTCCGCCATCCAAGAGATCGCGTTTTGTCGCGCGCAGCACATCCCGCATTACTACATCGGTTATTTAGTGAAGGAATGCGCCTCTATGAAGTACAAGGCTCGCTTCAAGCCCCACGAAATTCTCAACGAGTCGCATCAGTGGATTAGCGGCGACCTTTTGCAAGCGGAGTAGCCATTCGTATCGTTAGGCAATCGTTAACCGGGAAATCTCGAACCGGGTGCCGATCCCTTCGGCATTACAAATAAAAAAAGCCCCTGAATCAGAGGCCTGAAGCAATCTTCAGAGCGTTTATGTCGTGCGCTAGGATGCTTCCCGGTGCAGCTCTTCAATTTGATTTCGTTCCACCTGCCATTTGACCAGATCACCGCACGATCCTCTGCGGAAACATCGATATCTTACGAAACAGAGCAGTCGTGTGGATTCTTCTTCTAATACCAGAACTCCTCTGTCCAGTTCGTGATCGAATTGTGCACTCAATACGACTCCTCGGATCTCTTTGCCGTGAATGTTACTGAATTTAACCAATTTTCCGGTGCTGACACTCTGTCGAATCTCTTCAATAGTTGGACCTTGATCGATTCTCATGGTGACTTCTCCTGTCTCATGGGGCGCTGCTGCGCCTGTCGGTGGCAATAAGCTCTCCAGGGGCTAGCCTGCCGGCCTCATTCATAGGAAGGGGACGGCATCTCTTACGCGTCCGCGTACAGCCGCAACCCAAATCCCCATTCGGCGGTCACGCGGCACTATCAGAGCGATGACACCTAACAGCAACCAGACGGCTCCAAGCAAAGCCGGCACCGCCGCTGCAAGTGCGCAGGCGAGCCCAAGTGGAGGCTCGTCTAAGACGAAAGCGCACCATGTGCCAAGAAGAAGTAGTGCCCCCAGCGGTCCCAGGAAGAGGACCCAACATATCGTTGTCACGGTCCCCACTACCTCCATTAACCTCGACATGCTGTTCTCTCGGATTTGCATGATGTTCCTCCTTTGTTCCTAAGTCGGGAATAGATTATTTGCCGGGTATTCCCGGATCGAAAGCATCATTCGCGTTTGTTCGCAAGGTCGATCTCGGCACCCGGCGTCATCGCGGCTCTGGGAACCTTCCAAAATTCTCCTGTAAACACAGGGGCTCCCCCGCGGGCCTGACTAAATCACACGAATGTTAGCATCATGATAAGCGCAAGCTTTTTTTTTATTCGGGATACCGGACGATGTGCTCGACGGTTGGTTTGGTAGAGGTCACGCCTTATGGTATAATACTTATCTAAATATATAGGGGGTGAATTATGACTTCTTCGACTATCGATGATAGTACTTTGAAACAATTGCTAACAGATTCTCATACGGTTGCAGTCGTGGGCCTTTCCACGAATCCACAAAAAGACAGCCACATGGTTGCCGGTTATTTGAAGAGACACGGTTACCGAGTAATTCCGGTGAACCCCGCGGCAGGTGAAATCCTGGGTGAAAAGAGCTACTCGGATCTAAGGTCTATACCTGAATCCGTAGACATAGTGGACGTGTTCCGTCGCTCGGAATTTCTGCCTGAAATAGCGAAGCAGGCTGTGGAAATCCACGCCAAGGCGCTCTGGATGCAGATGGGAACAAGGAACGAAGAGGCTGTGAATATAGCCCGCCGAGCCGGCATAACAGTGATAGAAGATCGCTGACTGATGCAGGAGCACGCCCGGCTGGTAGCCGGAAAGTAAAATCAAGTGAGCGCTTAATGACGTGGGGATCTAGATTGTCATTGCGAGCGGAGCGAAGCAATCTTTCTGTTGCAGCGGCAAAGCTCAGATTGCTTCGTCGATTCTCTCCTCGCAATGACAAAAGACGCGATTCACTGGATAAGTAAGTGATTACAAAATCAATCGAAATTGACCTGACAGCACCTTGACCATTATTGGCAATGATGAAAGGAGTTGCTGCCGATGGCTGTTGATTCGGAGTTTAGAGGTTTCCCCAAGGAATCCGTCAGCTTTTACGTTGACCTTGCGCAAAACAACAGTAAGGCTTGGTTTGACTCGCATAAAAATGTTTTCGAGACTTACGTCATGTTGCCCGCGCGCGAATTCGTATCTGAAATGGGGAACCTTCTTTCGCATCTATCTCCGCGAATCCACGCGGATCCTCGTGTAAACAGATCGATTTTTCGTCCCTACCGCGACACCCGCTTTAGCAAAGACAAAACTCCATACAAGACTCATTTTGGGATCTTCTTTTGGGAGGGCTCCCGCGCGAAGATGGAATGTTCCGGATACTACTTTCATCTTGAACCTCCAACACTGTTCCTCGCGGCGGGTATACATTGCTTTTCGCCGTTGCTTCTTGGGACTTATCGCGATTCGGTTGTAGACCCTAAACACGGACCGGCGCTCGTGAAGGCGATAAAGCAAATCTCCAAGGCCGGGTCTTATTCTTTCGGAGGCAAGCACTACAAGAAGACACCCCGAGGTTATGACTCGAATCACGAAAACGCGGCCCTGCTTCTGCACAACGGCCTCTATGTGTGGACCGAAGATGAGATTCCGCCCGAGTTTTATTCGTCAAAAATACTGGACTATTGTTTCGAAAGGTTTAAGAAGATGTCCCCTTTGCACAAATGGCTGGTAGGAATGACAGAGCGGGCCGGCACGTAAGGTGCAAGCTTCTCTTTCCGTTCGGCCGGGTTCTTAAGGGGACCTGATCGACTAAACAGCCCTGTGCTCGCATTGCAAACGGCGTGAAGAATCGGCGAAGCCGAGACCTCGCGTTTCCCAATCCTTTGCTACCACCGATTGACAGTTTTTGACCTCTGCGCTAAGAAACAGATATGACTAAGCACCATGTTCCTGATGTCAGGTTCCTCATGGGGAACGAGGCCATCGGACGAGGCATCATCGAGGCAGGATGCACCGTCGCGGCAGCGTATCCCGGTACCCCCTCGTCTGAAGTCCTCGAATCCCTCGTACGGTGGAAAAAGGAACTCGGCCATCCCATCTACCTGGAGTGGTCCATAAACGAAAAAGTCGCCTTTGAAGTGGCTTATGGAGCTTCGCTCGCGGGTGCGCGTTCTATCGCGGCCATGAAAATGGTCGGGCTGAACGTGGCATCGGATCCCGTCATGAGCGCGGCTTACCTGGGGGTTAGAGGCGGGCTGGTTGTGGTTGTGGCGGACGATCCCGGGCCGCATTCCAGTCAGACCGAACAAGACAGCCGCTTCTTCGGCTGGTTCGCCAAGGTGCCGGTTCTGGACCCGGGCACGCCGGCAGAAGCCTTGGAAATGACTGTGAGAGCCTTCGACCTTTCCGAAAAGTACCAGGTGCCGGTCCTTCTGAGACCCTGCTTGAGAGTTTGCCATGCCCGCCAAAACGTGTCGTTAGGTCCTCCTCGGCCTCCCGCGGACGTGGGGCCGTTCAAGAAGAACTGGACCAGATGGGCTGCCATACCACGCTACCGCCTTGTCCTTCACGGTGAGCTGAATGAAAAGCTTGAGACAATAAGGCATGAAGTTCCCGAAGCTCGGCCTGTGCTTATATCCCAGGGTTCAGGCAATGCAACGGCATTGATAACCTCGGGTTCGGTCTCGTCCCACGTGAGGGATATTGTGGCTTCCGATCCCCGGCTGGACGACGTGGCAGTCTACAAGGTTGACCTTCCTTTTCCCACTGATCTTCACGCTATGCAACAAATCGTGGACACGCACCACCGTACGCTTATAGTGGAAGAGACTTATCCGGTGCTGGAACTTCAAATTCAGGACAGGCGCAACGTCATGGGCAGACTTTCCGGTCATGTTCCGCCGCAAGGTGAACTCACGCCTGAAGTTGTGGAGGAGATAATACTGAAGGCAATAGGGGAACAGCCGGCTGCGCTGGAACCTCCCAAAACCAAACCTCGCCGTCCCTCTTTGTGTCCAGGGTGTCCCCATCGGCCTGCGTTCTACATGATCAAACAGGTCTTCGATCAGGCGGTCTTCACGGGTGACATAGGCTGTTATACCTTAGGGATCAATATGGGAGCAGTGGATACATGTCTGTGCATGGGGGCCTCCATAGGAATGGCGGGCGGTCTTGCCCGTACACCTGTGCGCGACGGTGAGACCAAAGTCGTTGCCACCATTGGTGATTCCACATTTTATCATGCAGGAGTTCCCGCCCTCATCAATGCAGTCCACACCAGAGCTGCATTTGTCCTGATGATTATGGATAATAACATTACGGCCATGACTGGAGGCCAACCGACTCCTGCGCATGATTTCCTTGCCGATGGCTCTCCGGGAGTTCCGATCAGCCTCGAAAGGCTTGTGAAAGGATGCGGCGTCGACTTTCTCGAGGTAATCGATCCCTACGACGGGACGAACATGCACGATGCTCTGCAAAGGGCAAAGGATTACACCTTTCAAGAAAACAAGGGGGTTTCGGTGATCATCGCCAGACGCCCCTGCGTCCGCCGCGCCGAACGTGGAACTTTCATCGGCAAAATTCCGAGTAACGGATGATTGCGATTTGTGCATGAGCTGCATAAAGGATCTGGAGTGCCCGGCCTTTCACTTTGTAAAGGAAGAGAAAAAGATGAGGATTGACGCGGATCTCTGCGCGGGCTGCGGCTTCTGCGTTCAGATCTGCCCATCCCGAGCCGTAAGGCCTGAAGGTCATTGATCATGGTTGAACTGGTTCTCTGCGGTAGAGGCGGCCAGGGAATTGTTTTTCTGACACGCCAAATAGGTCAAATAGCCACAGCCAAAGGGCTAAACGTCATCTCCTCCGAGACTCACGGCATGGCGGTCCGGGGAGGCTCCATCAACTCTCATCTGAGAATAGGGCCGTTCTTCTCATCGCTTATTCGGGCCGGACATGCGGACTTCCTGCTTTCTTTGGATCCTTCTGAAACGGCCAACAACAGTCATTACCTTAAACCCAAGGGCCTAACAGTGGAAAATTCCATCGCAGAGGACAGCCCTAACGTCAGACGCGTTGATGCGGCGGCCATCGCACGAAACCTCGGGCGCGTTCAATTAGAAAACGTAGTTCTCCTCGGATTTGTGGCCACACTCGAGAGTTTTCCAGTCACTGTTGCAGAAGTCCGCGCACATCTTGAACAGGAGCCCAGGGAAAACGTGAGGGCTATGAACCTCGCTGCCCTGGAAGCCGGAATCGGGGCCGCGTAAGAGGACTCTGCCGGGCGACGGAATAATCCTGTTCATGCCTAAGGGAACCGGGGGCAGCGGAACGCCATCTTGTTGACGGCTATTGTCTATGTAGACCGATGGAGGGAATCTATTCACTGGTTCGGGGGCAACGAGCCGCTCCAGCCGGCGTCATTTCGAGTCGCCGGACGAAGCAATCTGTTTCGTTGAATGGGAGAGAATTAAGATTGTTTCGTGGCGTTGCTCCACGCTTTGACGGGCCCTCGCAGAAGTGATTGCTCTAAAAAGAGGCGACATGCTGCTTGACCTGGATCTTCAAAAGCCTTACCCTGTGTGAAAGTGATGAGGAGACACCGTGGGGATTGAGGAAGTACTGCTGGGGCTAGCGGATCGTGTACTGGATTTCGATGAGGCTTCGCTCGCTCAGCTTCAGGAAAAATACTTGAAGAAGGTTTCCGAGTTCTCGCCGACTCGGGATTGGGAACGATCCATTGTAGTGTACTTCCTGATCAATTCCGTGCGTGTGAAGAACAAGATTTTCAACGAAAAGGTAAAGGGGGCCGATCCGCCCGATCCCCCAAAATCTACTAAAAATACTCTTAAAATCGTAAAATAGGTGGAATGAATCAACTATTGAAGTAGGAAGTTATCGCATCTGGTTGAGATCAAACCAGCTTCAAAAATTCAAAAATCCTTTTTTCGCCTTGATTTTCTTACGAGAAAAAGTATAATATAGACGGTGATATCTGTGGGTAGTTCGAGCGACAACTAAGGATTGATTCGGCACAGCCGAGCCCTTGCTGGATAAAAAGGAGCTTCATGCCGAACTGCTCTTCTCCAAAGGAGAATCGCTATGCGACGAAGATGGATAACCCTTATAAGCGCTGCGGTAGTGTTGGTGCTCATGGTCGCCCCGGCATTCGGGCAGGGGGCCGCCGGTAATCAGACCAACTCGTACGGTTATGGGCGCTCTACTCTGATGCAAACCCCTTCCGGGAGCTTCAATGGCAACCAACCGCCTGTTTATTATCCGTACTGGTCAAACTACCTGGATAGAATGCAGCAAGAGGGAGGGTATTTAGCGGTGACCGGCAACTACCCGGGGTCGGCACCGATCACCAGCTACTATCCGGCATCCGAGAACAGCCAGGCAACTTCGCCGCCGCAGAATGCAAGTCGATCCGACATATATTATAATCCTTCCGAATATTACGCCAACCAGGGCGGAGCGGCGTATCAGGCCCCTGTTGCGACCGGACAAGCTGTTTCGGGAAGCCGGCAGAGCGCCGGGACATCGGGCAAGAAACGGCGATTGAGCATGAAAAAGCACCATAAGCATGCTCAGCAACAGGCCTATCAGCCGCAACAGGCCTATCAGCAGCAACAGGCATATCAGCCGCAACAGGCTTATCAGCAGCAACAGGCTTATCAGCAGCAACAGGCTTATCAGCAGCAACAGGCTTATCAGCAGCAACAGCAAGCCTATCAGCAACAGCCACAGAATAGTTACCAACAGCAGCAGCCTTATCAGCAACAACCCGGAGCATATCCTGCCGGCCAGGAAGCTTCTTATCAGCAGCAGGGCTACGGGCAGGCGGCACAGCCTCAGGCGGCACAGCCACAGGCTGGAGAGGCACAGGGGACATACTATAGTTCGGATCCCGCGGTGCGGGCTGCTCAACAAAAATCCTACGAGCGCGCGGTTGCCCGACAACGTGCGGCTGAACTGGCGGCTCAGCAACAGGCGGCCACCCAAGAGCTGACCCAGGCGCAACAGCAGTATCAAGTGGCTCAGCAAAAAGTTAGGGAACAACAGGCAAAGCAGCAGGCCCTACAGGCTGAATATCACAAGAAGGCGGTGGCCAATGCCTACGAGAGCTTGCGGTCTGCGCAGCAGAGGTACTACGACCTGATGGGGGTTTCCGGTGAAACCGGCAGACCTGCTCGACCAGGCAACCAAGCACAGGCAGGTGCTACTCAGATGCCGACGCAGCAGCCGACCCTTCAGTACCCGCAAATGGCGGCGAATCAGCAACAGCAACAGTACGGTCAGTCGGCCCAGCGCTATCAAAGAGGGCAGCCCCAGTATCCTTCGCAGGCCCCTACTGCACCTACTGCAGGCGGCCCTACGCCTGTCCAGCAGGGCATAACCCCATATCAGGCCCCGCCGCCCGGACGGGCGACTCCCCTGCGCGTTCAGGGTCAACAGCAACAGCAGGCTGAGAGCGGAGGCGGGTTGTGGGCTACTCTCAAGGAGATTTTTGCCGCGCCGACTACCATTGGGGGCCAGCCGCAAGGCAACATGTTCGGCGCACGAGGTAGGGGGCCGGCCGGCCCTGGCCCGAATATGTGACAAGATCAGCCTGAACAGTTTGGCAAGTCCGGTCGAAAGATCGGACTTTTTTTTTCCGGATTGTCGATGCTTAAACGGAAGGCCCCCCCAACGGCCGGGACGACATTGGACTCTATTGGCTCCCGACTACTTCGTGTTGCTGATGATAAGTCCTCTGTATCATGTCATTTAGAAAGCGCTCAGGGTTTTGAACAGCTTCCCGCGGTATGACGAATTCGTGCTCCTTGGTTCGTTCCATGACGAGCTTTAGGCCGTGATGGTAATTCTGGAAAATTTTACGACACACTATCAAAGCTTCTTCCGAACCGTTCAGCACCAATCCTATCAATTCTTGAAGAGCGTCCTGGGAGAATCGGATCTTAAGTTCGTAGAGGCCCTCAAACTCTTTCTCAAACGCGTGGATCTCCGCCTCCACTTTGACAAAACGCTTATAGACCGTTTCCGGAGTGAGACCTTGCTTCATGGAAGCATCTACAATCGCTTCCAGTGCCCAATCATTGGCCGATTTACCACAGGCCCTTTCGAATTCCGCGCACCTGGATTGCAATTCCTCAAGTAGTTCTGCCCTCTCCTGGGCATCAATCTGTTCGAAAATTTCGCATCTGGAAGGATGGGACTCGTCTTCAAGAAACTCTTGCAGAAGCTTTCTTGGATCCTCGACCAACTCTTCGGTGACGGCCAGACGCGTGATATCTGTTGAGGGCGGTACCTCTTTCAAAGCTTACGAGGATCTTCTCCATCGCGCTTATTAGAGCCCGCGCCCCGGTTTTTTGGTGGTGCGCAAGCTCGGCTACCTTCCTCAATGCCTCGTCTTTGAACCGGATGTCTATTCCGTAAGCCTTGAAATCCTGTTTCTTGGCCGTCACAACCGAGGAATAGCGGTTCTTCAAGATCTTGTACAAATCTTCTTCTTCAAGATCGTCTAGCACCGCGACGACAGGCAGGCGTCCGACAAATTCCGACTCGAAACCATATTCGATCAGGTCTTCCGCTCTGACCTCCCGCAAAAGGTCGGTCCTGCTTTCTTTTGATTTGAGGCTTGCTCCGAAGCCTAGTCCCTTCACGCGACAGTCGCTTGGAAATGATTTCATCCAGCCCGTTGAACGCTCCGGAAACTATGAAAAGAATATCCCGAGTGTTTATTGTCCGCTTCAGCCGCTTCCCTGTTTTTTGAAAATGAGCCGCAGCCTCCATAAGGGATACCGGATCATGAGCCACCTTAAGATCGACCTCGGTTTCCTCCATCGGCTTGAGCAGATTCCTCTGAACGCCGGTTCGCGACACATCAATCCCTATTATATTTCCTGAAGAAGCAATTTTGTCGATTTCATCTACATATATGATTCCGTACCGGGCCTTTTCGATGTCACCGTCCGCTTCTTGCACCAGATCGCGGACAAGATCCTCCACATCGCCTCCAACATAGCCTGTTTCGCTGAACTTTGTTGCGTCGCCTTTTACGAAAGGCACGCCTATTTTGCGGGCGATGAGCTTGATCAGATAGGTCTTGCCCACGCCGGTCGGGCCGATAAGGATCATATTATTCTTTATTCTTCCTATTCCTTCGCGATCCTCATCCTCTCCTTTCTGTTGAAAATAACGAATCCGGTTAAAATGGGTGCATATCTTGGTGGAAAGGATTTCTTTCGCTGAGTCCTGACGTATAACAAAACGGTCCAGATACTCATGGAGTTCCGCGGGCTTCATATCGAAGCGGATGTGGGATGGCTCTACATCCTGTTTAACCGTTGCCCCGCCGCCGGTCTCTTCTGCACCGGGCCACGGACCGATCTGAGTTCCCATAACACGTATGCGATTACCGTACTTGTTAGCCAGAAACTCATTTATTTCTTTTTCGATCTCTTTCGGATCAGGCAAATTCGATCCCCTGGTTTCATCTTTATCATTCATGATTTCGACCCTTCCGAAGTCCTGAACCTCGTAATCGTCAATTCCATTGTAGTTTTTAATATATGTACTAGGCCCCCAAAGGTCAATCCTCTCACAACACTCTCGGGAATCCCATTACTATGGTTGACTTTCCGGGCTGAGCTGACATAAGTACTTGGATCGGCATTGCCTAATATAGTCATTACAGGCGGTTGTCAAAACGGCCACCTAACGCCACTTCTTGAGTTTTTAAATTGTGGGGTACCATGAAGATTGTGTTTTGCGGCGAAACGTTTCCCAGAGCACCCCGGATGCTTAAAGCCCTCCTCCCTGACGATGAGATCGTCGCGTCTCCCACCGGTCGGGTCGTCAAACAAGGGTTGACTGCCGATGTGATTGTTCCCCTTATGCACCGCCTGGAGCCCGAGTTGATCCAAAATACGGCGGCCCGACTGATACATCAATGGGGCGTGGGGCTCGAAGGGGTGGATATCCCGGCCGCTACGGCGCGGGGGATACTTGTGTGCAATGTGCCGGGAGACGCGACAGCCAATGCCGATTCCACCGCCGAGCACGCGATCTTTCTCATGATGGGCCTGGCAAGGCGTATACACGAATGTTTCACGGCTTTTCACGAAGGGATCTGGGGCGCCCCTATCGGCGAGGCTCTCTTTGGCAACACAGTGCTGATTGTGGGTCTGGGAAGGGTGGGTATGGCCCTCGCTCGCAAGCTGACGGCCCTAGGCATGACCGTTGAGGCGATCACTCGCACCTTCGACCCTGAGATGGAGAGGGCGCTAGGCGTCAAGAGAACCGCGAATCTTTCAGGCATGCGCGAGATGGCATCAAGAGCAGACTTTGTAGTATCTACCATCGCTCTAACCGAAGAGACGAGAAATCTTTTCGATCGCGAATTATTCCAATCAATGAAGAAGACCGCGTTCGTAGTCAACGTGTCAAGAGGCCCCGTAGTGAATGAACATGATTTACTCCGTGCGCTCGATCAAAGAACAATAGCCGGTGCGGGGTTGGATGTTTACTCACGCGAGCCGCTGGATCCTACGAGCCCGCTTCTGTCGAGAAAGGATCTCCTCGTCACGCCGCACATCGCCGGCGCAACAAGGCAGAACTACGAGGGCATAGCGCGTATTGTCGCGGACAACATGCGGCTCTTCAAAAAAGGAGAAACTCCCTGCCACTGCGTAAATGCGCGATGAAACGACATCCGACCGACATCTGTAGTGAACTGCATTGAAAACCGGGCTTAGCAACTGAGCACCGCGTGGCGTGCCCCCATGTTATAGCCATTGCCAAAAGCAATGACCCGTTCACCGCCCGTCACCCCGGCGAAAGCCGGGGTCCAGTCCCGCGAGGAACGCGGGATTGAAAGAACTGGATTCCGGCTTCCGCCGGAATGACGGTGTGAGGCTAACTTCAATCGGATAAAACTTTTGGCAATGGGTATACATGCAGCACGGCCGTATCGAAGTACAAAAGCCCGGCATGCTACCTGCGTTCCCAAAATCAGGTATGATGCGATTCTCAGTGCCGCCGCCATAGGTTACGAGGTTTCCTCGGGCGCGGCTTGCTCCGTCAATGTACGAGGATGAGACCCGTCCCTGTCAAGCATCTTCAGGAACTTGCCTATAAGCTTTCCCGTCAGATCCTTTTTTTCCGATTCAGTCATGCCTGCAACCGGAATCTGGCCGCCGGCCATCTCCTTGTGGCCCCCAGCAGATCCCGCCTTGCCCACCAGTCTGCGAATGGCCGCGCCGGCCCTGTGAATTCTCGACGTTGATCTCATTGAAAGGATCAGCGCGTTCTTGTGCTCACCCAAGCACAAGGACCAGCTCACACCTTCAAGACGCAAAAGGAGATCGGCCAACTCGGGGATAATGGCCGCAGAATTAATCTTCCCCAAACATGAAATCGCGACGTCCCGGTAAACAGTTGTTCGAGCCAGTCCTCTCTCGTAGTCTACAAAGTACTCGGCGGAAAGGGCCGGGCGCTCGATACCTGCGACCACGCGAGGGTTGGTCAGAGGCGACAGGTAGCTGAATGCATTAAAATCTGCCTTCGAGGTCGCCCTAAGCAGGGAACTGGTGTCCGTCTTAATACCATACAGTAGGGCATTGGCAAGTGACCGTGTGGGAGGTACGTCCGCGGCCACGAGATACTCCGTTATTATAGTGGATGTGGCACCGTATGTGGTACGAATATCGTGAAACGCTGCCTTGAAAGAATGCTTGCGCACGGGATGATGATCGATCACGATCAAAGGGGCTTCGCTCCGAGAGTCCAAAAGGTTGTTTCCGGTCCCCGGCTGAGCATCGACAAGAGCGACTCCAAAGTACTTGGACGCGTCGGCGCGTGACAGTTGCGTTGTCTTGATCCGCAGCCTCAGGATCATTGCCTTGTTCTCTGAGCGTGTGACCATGCCGCCATAGCCTATGACGGACCGGATCCCGAACTTTTTCAAAACCAGAAACTGGAAACCGTAAGCACTTGCTATTGTATCGGGATCAGGATTGTTGTGGCATAATATCAACAGGCGCTTGCGCCCCGCCCCTTCAAGGACGGCTGCCAGATCGTTGAGTTTGCACGAGGATCTGCCGACGTCCCACTTTAGGGAATTCAGAACTCCGAAAGTTTGCCCTGATATTTTGGTCAAGATTCTTCCGGGTTGAATGGTTTCGAGTTCGAGTTGCGTTGTTCTTCGCCTTCTAGAGTCACTCCTCTGGGTTCTCGTCGTTAAACGATGCCATCATCTTGCGGACGAGACGTTCATTGAGCACCATACCTCGAATTACCCCCCTGGAGCGTGCATAGCGATTTTCAATAAAAGCTTCGAGCTTGAGGTTTCTCTTCTCAGGGACTGTCATTATTCCCATCATGGTCAGCGTTTCCCCCGGAGGAGCCATAGTGTTCAAATCGGGAAACTCAGTACCCGTGAGTATCGGCATGAGCCTCTGTCCTTTGAGGAGCTTCAAGACCATGAATGCAGCGAACTGGGCCACCGCTTCCATTTGGAGGTGTCCCCCGAAAAGCGGCATACCTACGAAATGGTCCTTCAGTATAGGATTTTCGTCGGGTGTAGGGACCGTGAACCTGGCGAATCCCAGGAAGCCGTCATATATGTCACCTTGCTCCATTATGACTCGATCAAGAAAGAGGAAGTTCTCCCCGTACATGCTCAGTGTGCGCCGTATCTCATCTCTTTCATAGCACGTCCACTTGCGGTTGACCGGGGCCTTGCGAGGTGTTTCTTCACGCTGCTTTGCAGTGCCGATAGAGGTACATCCGGTGAGGTCTCCATAGTGGACCTGACGTACGTCCCCCGGCTGATAACGCCCACCTGAAATGAATTCTCTCACAACAATGATACCGGAGGCTTCCAGCACAAACTCGGAAATCGTCCTCACTCCCTCCCTGAGAACTGAGAAAGACCCGTCTTTTCTCAGCCTGGAGAAGAACTTCTCCACAGTTTGGGAAAGCCTTCCGAGGTCCGAAGAACTCGCAATCGAACGCCATTCTTCCTCGAGAAATCTCTTCGAATCCTCCAGGAGCCGATTCCAGCCGCGAAGTCCGGCAAGCGATCGCTCCATCCTGGAGAATGCAGGCGCCAGGTCTTCGGAGATTCCCGACGTCTGCTGAAGATCTTGAAGATAGTTGTGGATGACCGCGATCTCAATGCCCGTGAAGAACTGAGATGACTGGGTCCAGGCTTCGGGCAGCGCAGCAACCAGGGTTCGTTTTCCTTGACGGGCTAAACGCACGGCCAGATCTTCAAGGTGCTTTTTGGTATGAGAAATGAAGTAGGGCAAGTCCCCGCGGTAAGTGAGGGCCATGAACTGCGTGTCTTCGTTAGTGAGGCCCGACAAGCCGCTTACCGTGTCGGAAAAGGAGTCGGCATTGACATAGTAGACATTTCTTTTCACTGTCGTGGCCAGGTCAAAGAAGGTCTGCTTCCCCTTGAAGATGTCACCCACTGCCTTCATGACCGATGGCTGCCTGGGGAATCCACCGGCGACCGTATGTATGACGGCGTCGAGCCGCATTACACCCCTGTCCCTTAGTCGACCTTCGATCAGCGCTAAGTCGTCGAAAACCCGGCACCTCTTGTCAAAACTGTACCGGAGAGGTACGTCTATAAGCGTTGTACCCAGTTCCGTGAAGACAGCCCGTTCGCGTGGATCTTCGGGGTTCAGAGAAGTGCCGAAGACTTCAGCGCCCGCTGACACAGCGGCTTTAGCAATTCCCGCCCCATAGCCGCCTTCACGAGCGCCGATAATAAGAATATTCATTCCGTTGAGCATGGAATTAAACCTTGGTTTACATGTGTCGTGCGCGTTCGACCTATGAAAATACAATACGCACTTAATGCAGTCAATGCGAGGGCGCCACGCAAAATTAGCTTTTGGTTGGATGCACGAAGGACAAGATCCCCGGAAGATCTTGTCGTAAGCATTCACTAAGCCGCGGAAAGAGATTGTCATTGCGAGTCCCGCTTCCCGCGCATAGGCGTTAAGTTAAGGCAATTTCGTTCCTTTTCAGGAGGTCCATGCAGGCGGAGGGCGATCAAAGTCCCCCTGTTCTAAAGGGGGATTTAGGGGTATTTTCAAATAGTTATCCCAAAATCCCCCCTGGCCCCCCTTTACGAAAGGGGGGAACCCCGCGTTTCGCGGGGGTTAAGTTAACGCCAATGCGCGGGACGCGGGATTTCACTCCTCGCAATGACAAGCTGCAGAAGATCCCCCGCGTAAGTGAACGGGTACGTCTTGTCGGTTTTTTGCTCGCTGGAGATACAACCTCCGAGCTATAATTGTGGGGGATTGATTCCAGTTTCCGGGCTTCACCCGGCCATGAGGAGTTACAAATGTCATGGGCTAAAGAAAAAGAAGAGGCCGCGCTCGAAATCCTCGGACTCCTGTATGAACACCGGATGATTAGGACGTTCTATCGTGATAAACCGGAAGGGTGGACTCTTGTATCCGGCCTGTACAGTCCCTTGTACATACAGCTTCGGCCTCTTATGTCATATCCATCCGTCTTTGAAAAAGTTTGCAAGGCCATGGCCCGAATGGCTCGCGAAGAAGCGCCGGAGATTAACAGAGTGATCGGCATTGCCATGGCAGGGGTTCCAATTGCCGCCGGAATGTCCCTGGCCGGCGGTATTCCGGCGGGATTCACCAGAAAGATTGACAACGTCAAGTCTCTGGCACAATTCAGGGAAGCCATTGCCTTGTATGGTGAACATTCGATGCTGGAAGGGGAACTAGCTCCCGGGGACCATGTAGCATTGGTAGACGATCTGGTAACCAGATTCGACAGCAAGCTCATCGCTCTCGAACAGGTAAAGTATGAAGTGGCCAGGCAGGGGCTCCAGCGAATTGAATGCCGGACAGTCCTCGTGGTGTTGGATCGGGAGCAAGGGGGCCGGGAAACTGCAGAAAAGGAGAGCGTGAAATTGTTGAGTCTAGTTCCGTTCAAAACTATGGGCCTTGCCCTGCTGGAAGGGATAATGGAGAAAACGGAATGGGAAACAATTCGCCATTACCTCGAGGACCCCGGCTATTTTCAGAAAAAGGCGGTTCAAGAGCGTCTTGCCGGTCTTGCCTGTGGAGGGTGACAAATCCGGGTGAATAGCAAATCTAGTGCATTTTCGCACTCCCCGGAGTCTGTCTGCACGGGAGGGTAACCATTCAGTCTTATGGGGCAGGCTTTCCGAAAGTGTCTCAAAACTATTTTGATGTCAAGAATCGTGGCACGATGTCAGCCCAGCACTAAAGTACCGGTCTACTCTCGATCGCCCCGATGGGGCTCAAATGCTGGCGTCCCGTAGGGACAGAGGACAGTAGCCCGGTAATTCATTGCCGGGAAAAGGGGCATCGTGCTACGGATTTCGTACGCGCCTCGATTTTGAGACACTTTCTTCCAGCCTGCCGAGGAAACCCCGTTCAATGGCGGCCTATAAAGCCGACCCCACGAAGCTACAGGCAAATTCCGGCTGTAACTGAATGCTGACACGAGGGAGTAAGCATTCAGTTCCGGAGGGAGAATTCTGTTAACGGTGTCATTGCGAAGAGTGAAACGACGAAGCAATCTCCTCTTGGACAGGCTGGGAGATTGCTTCGCTGCGCTCGCGATGACATGGCCGGATGGAGCATCCGCCGCATATAACTGAATGCTGACACGAGGGATGAAATTTCTGTTGACGCGGCCATTATTCTGCCTTACTTATATGTGATGAAATAGGGCTATGCCTTTGACGTGCTTTTTCGATGCCGCGGAGGCTCTGCCATGTGGATTGTCAAGGGCGTCTTCAGTTTTACAAAAGACTATGAAGTCAGGAGACGTCCGGTAGAAGGGATCTGATACTTCCAGCCAAGAAACCCAGTCGAAAAGAAACCGCACAGGTGTTTCTCTCCTTAAGGGAGAGGGCCGCGATAGATCGCAACTAAGAAATAATGGTCCGCACGCGTGGAACCTCAAAAGGCCGGACGGGGGAAGAGCGCTGTTTCGTTTCTCTAATTTTGTGTTCGCTCTGAGAAGAGAGTGCCGGCCGGCCCAAACAAAACTTTTCAGAAAGGAGAGATTCTGAATGCCGGGTATTTACCTTAAGGAAGACGAACCCTTTGAAAATGCACTGAGGCGATTCAAGAAACAGGTCCAAAAATCAGGTGTCCTAACGGAAACGAAAAAGCGGCGAGCCTACGAAAAACCGAGTGTTAAGAGAAAAAGGAAGGCCATGGCCGCGCGAAAAAGACTATTGAAGAAGCTTCGAAGAATGCGGACAAGATAGGGCGGCAACGGCTTCGTTGAAGCGAAGCGCAAGGTTCCGAAAAGGAGATCGGTTCACTTGCCTCTTGAAGCGTGAGAGTTTTCAGGGTACTGTAGTGTATAAAAAAAGAGGGAGGCGAGCCCAATTCAGATACGACTAATTGCTCCTCAGCGATGGCTCGAGTGGTTTGCAGAGAGTTCCTGCCTTATTGCCGCATCGTATATTGTTGCGTTCTTGGTCCTTCTCGTAAATGTCCTCGGTACGGGATTCTCAGGCGTAGAGATCAGCCCGTACAGGATGGTTCTCGTCTTAGCGGCGGCTATCCCTGCGGGGTTTTTATTCGTCTTTTCAACCTTCGGGCTGATATCGTACTTCATCTTCATGCCTTCGATTACCCATGACGGCCACCTGTTTTCGCGCGTTCATGGGACTCACCTGATTCATCCGGTGACCACGTCGATTTTGCTGGGCCTCGCGGCTCTTTGCATTTACACGGGCAGCATGCTCGCCTGGGCGACTTGGGCTGTCTTCCTGGCAATCTACCTGCTTCAGACCACCCTCATTCTAAAACGAGTCAGTGAAGAAAATCGTGTAAACAGCTTGGAAGGACCGAGTGCCGGCAAATCGCTGTTGTTGCTCAACCTGATCCTTGGAGGCGAACTCGTCACTGTGGCGGCCGGTGCCAAACCCTTGCCGCCCTGGCGGCTGGACACCCTTCCCCAAGACACATGGATCGTGGATGTTCGCACAAAGCCCGAATTCTATTGGAACCGGCTGCAGGCCGCGGAGAATTATCCGTGGGGATCGGGTGTGATAGAAGCGGCAAAAGACAAGTCGAAAGAACGTCCGGTGCTCGTCGCCTGCTTTTCGGGCCACCGATCCCCTGCAGTTGCGGTAATGCTTCGAAAACTGGGCTTTAGGACCGTTTATAATTTGAATTGGGGGATTCTCTATTTGATTCTATTGGAACGCGGTAAGAAGAATACAGGACCGTTCAGCCTCACCCGGCCTCATCGAGATCCTCAACGGCGGGGTGAGGATTTCAGGGGAATATCAGTTGGATATATCACCTTTGCTCTACTGACGCTGATCGTCGCTCCATTGGAACATGTCTTTGAGCCGACAGTAGTTTCCGCATTGCAACAGATCATCGGGGCATTACTCGGGCTCGGAGGACTTTTGCTGGGCCTCTTGAGCTTCAGAGCACTAGGGAGGAATTTTCGCGTATTTGCGGCGCCCAGGAGAAGCGGGACCCTCATTACCTCGGGCGTGTACGCCAAGGTTCGTCACCCCATGTACACCGGGGTCATCATGAGTCTGGGGGGGTATACGCTTTATTTTGGGAGCTTGTGGGCATTTCCTTTCTGGCTGGGGTGCACAATCTTTTATCTGATCAAGGTCGTGAAAGAAGAAAGGCTGCTCGTGGAGCATTATCCCGAATACGAGAACTATCGTAAGCGTTCATGGCGCCTCGTCCCCTTCATTTTTTGAAACGGCACTTTTCGCTTGGCAAAGAAACTTAACTGTTATTGCGCGTTTCGTGGGGCGGACTTTCTAGTCTGCCATTTCCGGGTCTCCCTGAGTAGTTGTCCAAAATGATGTCCGTTTGAAACGAGGAGGCGGGGAACCAGGCAATCCACTCGAAGGGCCTCTCGTTCGTCATTCCGGCCAGCTCCGGACTGGTGTCCGGGGCAGGAGCCGGAATCCAGGAACTGGACCCCGGATCGGAGTCCGGGGTGACCCCGCGAGAAGCGGGATTCTATTCCTGGCAATGACATTACTCTCATAACCCGGCTCTTTGGCAACAGCGCAATTCTGTTCACCAATTGCCATAGATTTCCTGAAACCGCTCTCACTACCCTAGACTACCGATCTTTTCCGTCCTGACCGTTTTTCGGACTTTGCAACTCAAGCTGGAAATGCGTTCCATGGTTTCCTGCGTGATCTCGCTCATTGTCAGATCTTTGAAGCCACGAGCTCCCTGGTTCACGAAGAGCATGGCCAGCCAGCCGATAGGCAGGGCAGTTCTTGAGGTGACAGCGAATGAAGCCTCTTTGACGGCCCAGTC
The DNA here is from genome assembly GCA_963789265.1 of uncultured delta proteobacterium. Taxonomy (GTDB): domain Bacteria; phylum Desulfobacterota; class Desulfomonilia; order Desulfomonilales; family Desulfomonilaceae; genus CAWBBA01. The sequence continues at coordinate 45,739 of CAWBKB010000006.1, forward strand.
ATTGCCATTGAAGGAGAGAGCCATACCGCCCGCTGTCTTCACGAGCCGAAACGCGTCCACATCGGTTATGCTGTCTCCCACGTAAAAGACGTCGCGCAACTCCGCGTCTTCAATTTCAGCGATTCTTTCGATGGCCCTTGCCTTTTCTTTGCCTCCCACGGGATTCACTTCATCGATTATCCTGTAGACTTCCATTCCTGGGAGCAAACTCCAAAAGATCGCGTTCAACTCTTGGACCGTCTTTCTGCCGTCATCTGAAAGATCTTCAGCCGAGGTGGCACCGGAAGGAATCGTGAAATCGGGCAGATCCAGTATGCGCTGATGGATCTCTCTGAGTGTTGTTTTCTCGCTCTGCGACAGCGAGTAGTGGTCCAGGTTTACAGGGGTGGAATAGGTGTTCGGGAAGGGAAAACCGACCGCGTCGCAGACGGCCAATATGTAGGCCGAATAACTCGTGCTCACGATATACGCGGGCATGATATCGAGAACGTCCCTTAGCATGCAGTCGGCCTGAGGAATCATCTCTATGTTGTGGCGGGAGAACTTGATCATGCTCCTGTTATCAAGGCCGAAGGCTTTGAAAAAGGGGAGGATCAGTCGCAGGGTGTCGCCTGCCTTGTACCCGGGCTTGTGAACCACTTCAGCCAAATAGTCGTCATACAGGCTGATCTTGCTGAAAAAACGGCTGCCTTTAGGTATGAAAGCCTCTGAAAGCTCGGCCGCATTGTCATTCTTGGTAATGGGGCCTTCGCAGTCGCTAATGAAAATCCTTTTGGGGCCTCTTTCCATGTCGATTCTCCCTAAAGCGAAGAAATGGCGCTATCCAAGAAAGCTTTATCCGGGTAGCTCCTCCGGCCGTAGTCCTCGAGACTCATCGATGCGGCCCTTGCGGCCAGTTGCAGGCTCGCTTCAAGATCCAGCGATTCGAGCATACCGGCCAAAAAGCCTGCGGCCGCCACGTCGCCTGCGCCCGTGCGGTCCTTTATCTCTCGCGGAACTATAGCAGCTTGATAAATAGACCGTCCAGGCTCGCAAGCCATCATCCCTTCCGGACCCAGCTTCACGATAACTATCTTGACGCCGATTTCAAACAGAAAAGTGACTCCAGTTTCAATTCCTGAATGAGAAGTCAGCGTCGCCAATTCCTCTCTCGTGATGAAAAGTAGATCCGTCCTTCGGAGGACAGGTAGGAGAATATTCAATCCTTTGGCAACATACACTGCTCCAGGATCAAAGCTCACCCGCGTCGAATCGCCGAGACGATCCACAAGCCCGGCCTGAACTACCAAAGGTTCTGGCGAGACAAAAGATGTTAGGTGCACCCATCGGGCCCGTTGAAAATACCCGATATCGGGCTCTTCCGAGCCCGCCAGATCATTGGCATTGGGAAGGACCACAAGGGCCCTGTCTCTCTTTGGGTCGTCCCGATCGATAAGTGCCAAGCACCTTCCCGCAGGCAGCGCTACTCTCCTTATCCTCAAATTTTCCGGCCGACCGAGGGAGTCCAGGGCCAGATGCTCTTCTCCGTCGCTCCCTGTCACGCCATAGAATCCGGTTGCAAAACCCATTTTGAACAGTGCAGCAATCATGTTAGCCGCAGATCCGCCCGGGTCAACACCCTTCAGGACCCCTTCGGCCTCCAGTGCCGGATAGACTGTACGGAACCATGCAAGGTCCCGCACGTATTCTTCTCCGGGTCGAAGTCCAAGCTGGGATAGAAATTCTCCCCTCACTTCCCAGAACTCGTCCAAATTCAACGACCCGAAGCCGATAGCGTGCAAATTCAACAGATCACCCTTTCTCGGTTCAAGATCCTATAGTACGCTCGCACAAGTTCAACGCGGAGATCGCAGAGAACGCCGAGAATTCTATTTTGCTGTGTGTCCATCCGCTGGAGCACGGCAAGTCTTGGTCTGCGACAATGAGAGCCATTCCGGCCTGACTGTAGGCTCGGACGACTCAGTGGCGTTGAACAAGCTAATCTCTTTTACTCTGCGTTCTCGGCGCTCTCTGCGGTTAATCTTGATTATAGGGTGAACGGTCACGTTCCCACTGCATATTCTTTCTTAGGGCCACGATGTAGTTCGAAGCAAACATCCTCTTCAGGTGGAATGTACTGTCAATGATTCTTGCCAACGTGAGCCACGCGAGGGTGGTAGGGCGAATCAACCCCCTGAGACCTAGAGTCTCCCAGACGGTGGAAGACGTAACCGACGGGAGGTTCAACGCCAGGTGGGCCAAGCCGCCGTTCGCCACCATTTCGGCCACCTGAAAGCCCGCTCTGGTTGCAAGATGCTCAATTCCGTATCGGGTGAAACGATAATAGTCGTGCGGCTCGTCATGCAAATGGAGCAAGAACGGGAATGAGACAATGGCAATTCCGCCCGGAACCAGGACCCGATACATTTGGGAAAGAGCGCCCCACGGTTCGGGCGCATGTTCCAGCACAGAGCAACAAAAGATAGTATCAAAAGACTCATCCGGAAAAGGTAGCCCGTGAGTCACATCCAGAATAACATCGAGGTCCGGGTGGTCCTTTGTCACGTCACAGCTAATGTAACTCGCTGCATGTCGCATCAACAGGTTGCGCCACGCCAATCTCCCCGCTCCTATGTCCAAGACTCGACCTTTCGTGAATTCTGGAATTAACGGCGCCATGTCCCTATAAAAAGCCGCATTTTGGAGAGCGATCCACCAGTATGTGTCCGTGCCGATGGTCCGAGTGTTCAAACGTCGCCACGCCTGTGCGAACCATCGGGTCTTCACGGTACTCATTGAGGGTATCCTGAAGTCGGAACTCGATCAAAAATAGATCAGCCGTGAGGCACCGTATCATGGTGCGGGACGTGTGGGCAAGGTCCCCGCAGCGGGTTGAATCGTGCAACCCTGGCGGTTTCTCGGGCGCATCCCGGAGACAATAGCGCGGCTAAGAGACGACAGCGGGAAGTAATCCTGTGCCACAGAGCGACCCGACTTCACCGGTCCGCTCTTTCTCACAATCGCACTCCATGAATGAGGTGCCACGCACTTTACGAAGGTGGGTTTTTCGGCCGCGAGGGGGCTTATTCGGAAACTGATCGCTTTGGACAATACCTGGGCAACCACTTTATGCCCGAACATGGTGTAGTGGTCTCCGAAGACATATCTGCCTGTCTCTTTTTGCGCATCAATAAGCGGCTCCAATAGTGAAATAAAGGGAATATTATTCTCACTGCAAAAACGAGTCACACGTCTAATAGATTTGCTCATGTCCCAAGTGATAGCCTTATGAGGTCCCCCCATAGCTTTGAGTCGCGAAATTGTCCCCACCGGGTCCAGAGCATACTTGACTTCAAGGTCTGAGCCCACGTAGACGAGCACAAAATTGATGCCGCGGGCACGACAGAAGTCCCTGGAGGCTACAACCTGATTCAAAGTGCGGGACCACGCGGCTTCTACCCTGGGAATGTCCTCGGCCGACCACTGGAGCAAATCAGGCGATATGGCTATCCTATTCCTACGAATGTCATCAATTCGGCGCAAGGCAAAAGCCAGTGCCAAGTAGCCGTGACTGGCCAGTCGGCGGAATTCCGGTGTGATGCCGCCGGCAGCCAGTATCAATTCGGTCTTCAATTCGGGGTCGTCGCGACAAAAGTCGCTGGTGTATAGCGTTAGGACCACTGTGTCAGGGGTATAGAGCATGGCTTCGTCTCGTATAACCTTGAAATGTTCAATTTGTCCCGTGCCTGAATTGCCAAGCGCTATAACCTGGAACCTGCGGCGCGGTCCTGCAAAAGAAGGGTCATTCAAAGCGGCCTCCCACAGCTTATGAAAGCTTCGGGAGAGCGGGACCTGGACCGCCTCAACGTAGGAATCACCGACAATGACAATGCGGTGAACGCCCGGAGGCTTTGGCAGAGCATAATCATCATCGAAATATCCCTTGGAGTTCCAATGAAATTCGTTGACGTATTTGAGCCTGGAGTTCGGATCGTACCCGTAGTAAATGAATTCCTCGTCCGGAGCGTGCCAAACTTTGAATCGGCTTTTTCGGTGATTGGATGAATCCGACGCATACCATCGCTTCTGATCCCCATTCCGGAACACAACGGAGCCAACCTGGCCTTTTCCCAGAGGCGAATTCACAAAAGATTTGGCCAGTTCCTTGGTTTGGGCATAGTCGGCCGGGAGGACCCACGGAAATGCGATCTCTAGAGCCAAGAGCGCTATCAATGCAAAATTCAAGCACAAGGAAGACGCCTTAGCCCAGGATAAGACCGCACCGGCGCGCAACTTTCCCGCCAGTAGGACCGGCATCCTGCCGGTCCTCGAAAGGGATAAGGCTGCGCCCGCGTGCAACTTTGCCGCGGGGAGTAACAGAATCAGGAGATTCGAGAGTATCAAAACGAGATAGATGAGCCATCCGCAATAAAGGTTATTATAAAGTACTGCAAAGAGGGCGATTGTCCCGCATAATGGAAGCAATCCACCCGCAGCCCCCACGATCACCGCACTCCGTCTCCATCCAAAGGACACCGCGACCATTGAAATTTCCCTCAATTAGCAATATGTGCAAAAGCAACGGGTGCCTTTTTGCTCACTACTTGATCCTTGTCAAGAAAAAAAAGCTTCCTTTTAGAGAGAAAATTCCCGGACGTTATGGCCATAATCTCTACCAGAGGCTCTAACGGATTTGACAGGCCCAAAAATAGTTCCGATCTTTTCGCTCTAATAGCTCTCGCAAGCTAAGACACAGCACGCGCAAACTTCTGCAATTTCATCCGGCTTCACAATCAATAACGCAAAAATTTTGGCCATTTCATGCCGCGCTTCCAAGCTTGTAAAATTGTCAATCACCGGTTCCGGCCGTCCCCCGCCGAGCAGCCGGCCACGCCACAGCCGTGGCGCTAACCTTACAGGCCCAAAAGTTGCCTCGATCAAGTACTAATCGCTCAGAAGCACACCAAATATCATCGAACCCTTTACCACCGATGTCAAGCAAATCGATGCCGCCAAAGCCGGCGAATCCCGAGAAAATTTAAAGATACAAGTTAGGTTTACATGATACTTGTTCTAGCAAAATTAGTCAACTATTTAAAACTGGCGAAAAAAAACTTGACAAATCTTTGAGAGTGCTATTTAAGTCGTAACCGGAGGTTGGGTATGGGGTAGGTAATACAAGCGGTTGACAGTAAGGGGGGAGCTGCTCCTTTGACATCAACCGCGCGGATGAGAAGCAACTTGTGAGATGAGGGGGCACTAAATAAGGCTCTATAAACACGAAAACGGCATCTAAATGGCCGTTTTGCGTGTGTTCCACTGGGATGGAAAAGTATGTTGAGAAGTGCCCACCTCTTATCACACAAGATCCGGGTGTCAATCAAAAAATCTCCGATTGACCCCAAATATCCAGTTCTTTATACCAGCCTGATATGATACACGAAACCGGCGAAGGCCCGCAGCGGCTCGATCCAGAGTATCCTATCAACCTGTTTCTTTGCAAGAAAAAGACTCCTTAATTGTGATCATTCACTTACGAGCGGCGAAAGATTGTGATTGCGCCGTGGGGCGGACTTTCCAGTCCGCCAAATATGAGATGAGAAACCGCAGACTGGAAAATCTGCGCCACGAGCCAGTTAGCAAGGAGTTCAATTCAATCCGTTGGACGGGCCTCTTTCCCAGTTGGGATGCCTCGCGCCGAACGCGGGGTTGCCCGCCATCCACAATGGACAGGGTGTCTCGCGCCTCGCGGGACCTTCCCACCATTCATTCCTCGCGATGACAAGGACCGTGCAACTTCCGGGCATTACTGAATGCCTACCCGGGGGCACAATACTTATCTCGCGAGTGCGGTCGGTAGGATGTGGTGAAACCCGCGGAACGCGCGAGAAAGCGCTTCGCTCACGCTAAAACGCCATAGATACGGTTCCCCGCTGCCAGCGCATAGGCGTTAACTTACCCCGCGAAACGCGGAGTTCCCCCCTTTCGTAAAAGGGGGCCAGGGGGGATTTTGGGATAACTACTTGAAAATCCCCCTCAATCCCCCTTTAGAAAAGGGGGACTTTGATCTCCCTCGGCCTGCACGGACCTCCTGAAAAGGAACGAAATTGCCTTAAGTTAACGCCTATGCGCTGCTCGCTGGATAACCAGATACTACGAGAGCTGCTTTCGCCAAGGCATCATCCCGCCCCGTGAAAATTAAGTGTGGTGTCCCCAGAATTCGCCGGGTCTTGTCAAAAATCAAGGATTTCCGAAAGCTCTATTCCGAATCGTCGCCTCAGGTAGAGGTTTATGAATTCCATGATGGTGGGCTTGAACGGTTTGCGCACGAGGTACATGCTTGCTTGTCTGGGGGTGCGGCCCCCCTTCCTGATGTTACAAGCACGGCAACAGGCCACTACATTGGTCCATTCGTTAGCTCCCCCTTGGACCTTCGGAATGATGTGGTCGATGGTGAGATCGCCCGAAGTGAACTCACGTCCGCAATATTGGCACAGATGAGAATCGCGGACGAGGATGTTCTTCCTGGAAAAAGGGACTTCGCGTCTATAGATCTGCCGGATGAACTTGATGAGGCGGATTACCGCGGGAATCCGAAAGGTCCGGGTCACGGTTCGGACAATCCTGTCGGATTCCTTCACCACTTCCACTTTCCCGTTGAACAGAAGCAGCATAGCGCGTTGCCATGAAACCAACCCTATAAATTCATAGCCCGCATTCAGGACTATGACCGCCTCCATGGATGACATCTGGTACATGCCTCTCTACCTGGGAAATCATAAGATTTATCCATTCGGCAATATCTATCGTTTAACAAAGCTCCGGAAGCTGTGTCAAGCGGAAAGGACAGCCCCGCGCAGGGGAAAACCCGTACCGGCCGCAGCCGGGCTCAAGAGGATTCCAGAATAATACGATGGCCGGTGAGGTCCATTTCACGAAGGCGGGCCTCCAGCACGGTTTGCTCCCCGAAAATGCTCCTGAGCAGTATCTTGCCGCCCTGTGGCTGCACGAAATCGACACTTTCCATCACTAGCTGCTCTTCGCCGTCCTTTATCAGGTACGCGTTGGATTCACACATTGATTTGACCTCGACAAAACTAGCGTCTCACACCATTTCGCTTTCAAGCAAGTGACACCGCGTTTTCAATGGGGGCGGGTCTCAAACCCGCCCCTACTTGTCTTCACGCCCGCGTACACGGAACCTGCAATCACCGGCGGAGATGTCGGCGCTACCGGACCCGTCATGCCCGCCTACCGTGGATGTGAAGGGGCGAATGGCATTCGCCCGAGGCGATCTCGCGTCTCACGGGATGCCCCTGCCCCCCCTTACGAATGGGGGGAATCCAGCGTCCCGGGGCTAAGTTAGCGTCTATGCGGTCGGGGTCCAAGGTGACGACATGCAAATCCGCCCGCGCGGGATGTCCCGCCGGAAATGCCGTGTCACTTGTCTGACGCGGATCGGTCTCAACTATCTTCTTTTTTAAGCATCCCGGAAGAAAAGCCAAGCTCCGGTGCTGTCAGGCGCGCAGTCTTTTTTCCTCGGAGCACTTCAGATATAATAATAACCAAAGTCACGCCTAATGAAAATCAGTGCCGTGGAAAGATTCAACGAAACGCTCCCCAAAACCGTAAGAGAGCCCAAGTGTGTTCTCGCTATCGGCAGATACGAGATTCTAACCACCTTGGGCCGTGGAAACATGGGAGAGGTCTTCCGAGCCAAGATTCCCATGATCGGCCGTTTAGTCGCGCTGAAGACCCGCCGCTTCGATCTGGTCTACGAAGAGAAGGACCTCAAGTACAGTTACCGACAAGTTTTTCGAGGAAGCACGGATCGCGGGGAATTTGGTTCACCCGAACATTGTCACCATTTATGACGTAGGCCGCGACGGAGACTATTGCTTCATTGCGATGGAACTCCTGGAGGGGGAGAACCTCACCCTGTTCAACAAGGAAGACATGCTGCTCCCACCCGCCAAAGTGGTGGACCTGGTGAAGAAAATTTGTATTGCCCTAGATTTTGCACATTCCAATAACGTAATCCATCGGGACATCAAACCGGCCAATCTCATGTTCACCCGCGACGGAAGAATCAAGATAACAGACTTCGGCATTGCAATGGCGGTCCGGACAGACCATTCCAGTGACTTTCAAGTCATGGGTACACCCAGCTACATGTCCCCGGAACAGACCAAAGGCCTGAATCTCACCAAACAGACGGATTTTTTTTCCCTGGGAATAGTGCTCTTCGAATTGTTAGCCGGCAGGCGACCGTTTCACGGGCGAACACTCTACGAACTCATGGACAACATCCGGTACGCTCCTGCGCCATCCATCCTGAGCTTCAACTCCAAACTGCCCGCGGGCCTCGATCAGGTAATTCAGAGGTCCCTGGAGAAGGAACCCGAACTCAGGTACAGAACGGGGCAGGAATTCGCAGAGGAACTCGACAGGGCTATGAAAGGTATGCAAATTCCCGTGAGAGACCTCAAGGCTACCAAGAAAGCGTACCTTCTCAAAGCTATTGATTTCTTCAGGTCTTTCAGTCGGGTGGAAATAGAGGATGTGGTGCAGTTCGGGACCTTCATCCGTTACGAATCGGGCCAGGTGGTTGTCAGAGAGGGGGATGTGGACACCACTTTTTTCGTTCTTCTCCGAGGCTCTGTGCGTGTCATCGAGAAACAATAGAAAAATTGCCGACTTGCCGAAAGGTTCCTGCTTTGGCGAGATGGGCACGTTCACCAAGACTCCGCGCACTGCACACGTTATTGCTCGAGAATCTTGCATCGTGCTGAAACTCGATCTCAAGGTCCTTGAACGAGAAAGCCCGGATCTCAAATTAAAGTTTTATCAGGTCTTCATTGAAACTCTTATATCTCGGCTCGAAGCCACCACGAAGCGCCTCAGCGGCGAAAGCAAGGGCTCCGGCGCTCAGAGCGAACCAATCGTACCTGCTTGATTTTCCCTACACGCGTAATCCCCCGTTCCCCGCGGCAAAAATTGTCATTGCTGCAGGAAGTTGGATAAGCGAAAATTCTCCCGCGTAATCGAATGGTTACAACCACGCGGATTTCGGCCTTGCCTCCGGGGGGATGGCGTGCTATATATCAAAGGTTAATTGACCGCTATCCTGCCGAATGCCTCGGCCTAGTATTCTTAGTAAGGGAGATGCCCGCATGACGATCCAATACTTCAAGAATATACGTGATCTCAATAGGTTTTTGAAGACAGCCTCCGTGGATCTTCCCCCGTCCCGCCTGAATGAAATAAAAACCAGAGCAAAGAAGAAGAAACCTTCCAGCTTCATGGTTTGGATCAACCCGTCCGGCCACGTCATCGATCTGTCCCTGAGGGTTTAAAGATTTTTCCCGCTCTGCTCGCGCTGCGCGTGCGGGGCAGGGCAGCTTCATCAGAAGCTCGCGAAATCGCAACCAACAGACGTAGCGAGCGCGCGAAACGCGGCTAATCGTGTCATTCGCATTCTTCTCGAGCGATACGCTTGCGCGCTGACCGCACGGGATCACTCCGCGGGGCGAGCGGTGCCGAGAACGCGGAGAAACGGAATCGGAATTAGGGGTTTTCGCGTAATCTTATGTCTAGGGCATCACGCTTAATTGGACTATCTTCAGCGGTTGCTTGGATGACATGAGACACATGTCAACCGTTTCGCGCGCATCAAGTCTTGGCAGTACGCCAGCAATCCTGCTTCATTTCCTTGAGGAGCTCAAATCCATCGTTCATGTACAAGTTCGCTTCAAATAATCGTTACACGTATGGCTATTCTGGTCCTCGAAAGAGGATGGTTCGCCTTCCGACCAGTTTGCTAGTTTTTCACATACCCAGTCCAGTATTTCGTTTGGAGATTCCTCAAAATCTGCACCTTCAAGACTTTCAATTTCTTCACGACTGACACCTAGAATCCCTGCCAGCGCTTCTTCTGACAAATCGTAGTGTTGCCTCAATTCGAATATCTTCAAACCAACGTCAATCCTTTTGCTTGCGTCGTCGAACCTTGCCTTCTTTTCGGGACTGTCGATTCTTTTCTTGATGGACTCCTCTAATGTCATGCTCATATCGTTTTCCTTTTCCTATTTGCGTCCGGCCTAGGTTTCCATCCGTCTAAGAAAGTCGCGCATCCTTTTGCGGGCTAGCCTTTTTTCGTGATCTGGAACCTTATTGTCCTTCTTTTTGAACCCGTGACACACGACGGCTCGCCTTTCATAGTAAAAGAATATCAGTCTGTACCAAATTTTTCCATGTTCTATTCTCACATCGTACAGATCGTCTCCAAGGGAGCCAAAGAACTTGGTTCTGATCACCGTCGGGTCTTGTTCCAGTCGCTTAAGCAAATTTTCCAGTTTGTCAGCGGCTTTTGGGTCAATATCTTCCTCCAGCCATTCTCGTGCCGGGTGATTCCCCTGCTCAGTTTCATAGTATATGACTTCCAGGTCTCGGCGCTGTTGCATCATGAATAGACTTTCTAAGAAGAATGGGATCTTAGCGTATCATGGCGTAAATTCTTGAATCAAGGGAAACCAGTCGAGGATTGTAATCATTCACTTACGAGCGGTAAAGGACTGTCATTGCGAGCAAAGCGAAGCAATATCTTCCTTTAAACCCCACTTAGATTGCTTCGTCGTTTCACTCCTCGCAATGACAAGTTGCAGAAAATCCCCCGCATAAGTGAATGGTTTCCGAGGATTCACGCTACAATCAGGACATACATCCTCGATGACCTCACCTGAAATAGCCAGACAGGTTTGGACTCCGCTTAACATGAATTGATTATTCAAGGGAATAATTCCGCACAGAACTCCCTGGAACTTGTTTCGTAGAGGTTTATCTATTAAAAACAGAATATAATCTATGAAACAAATAAATTAGTTAATGGTCTACACACAGTAGCCGATGATAATAGGCAGTTAGTCGCTCCAACTTGGAGGTTGTCATGGCTTCTGTATTTAAAGAATTTTCAGATACCTATAAAGAATTCCAAGTCAGGTTTCCACGTCACCCGCTAAACGAAGAGCTGCGCAGCCGCATATCGCGAGGCAAATTCCCTGGGGAGGATTGGCTGAAAATTCATATAAATAAGATGAAGGAACTCATGGCCCCGGTCTGGTTGAGACATAATTGACGGTGGCTACGCACGACGCAGCCGAACAGAATTCTCTGCGATCTCAGCGGTCAACTCTTACCTGAACGCGTGGAAACTTCATCAAGCTTCGAACAGGCCGATCCGGCTTGTCTATCCAATGACCATTCCCACAGCATACCGTGACACTTCTCCGGCAAGAGCAAGGCACGCACTCACCAGCCCAATCAAATCATTAAAAACGCGGGGCTTTGCACGCCGCGCGGCGGGAAGTGTCTCGCAGATTTTGTAGCTTGCATCATTTGCCAGGGAATAGCTTGAGTCGCTCATTCTGCGGTCCTTCATCAGGGCCATTAGGGTTCGATCAATCCGTGGAGCCAAACCCACGGGTACTCGCGCCAATTCCTTCATAAGTGGCTTCATGTCGATCTGAGGCGCGGTCTGCCGGTGGGCCTCATCTTCGGACCCGGTATCGCCGCTCGGAATCGAAAGGGCCTGGAGGAAAGCATGATTCTCTCCCTTTTTAACCGCTTCATTGAGAATAAAGTGGACCACGGATTCGAAGAGCCAGTGCCGATTCTTCAGGTAATTTTCACTTTTCGCTGTAAATCGTCCGGGATTCGGATTCAAGAAGAAACGGACGAGAAGCGGCATTACGGGAGTCGGAAGGGCACGAGCGTGATATGGCTGCGTAAGGTCCTGCAAATAGTGCATGGCCCAAGAACCAAATCGCCATCCCCAGTAATCCGCGCCGTTCTCGAAAGCAAGCTCGGCCAAGGCGAAGAAGAGTTGGATTCTCTCCGCCATAAAGTTCCGACCCAGACGCGGCCAGATGGCCATTATAAGGCGGTTTTCATGCAAGAAGGCCATGTGAAACGCGGCCTGAGAACTTGGACCATGCTCTGAACCGAAGGGGCAAACACCGTAACCGTATCCCGCATTAGAGAAGAGGTCCTGATCCATGCCCCAGTCCGGCTCGTCGGAAAAGGTGGATAGGACCTCCCTTGCCTGGATGGCCTCTCCCTGTTCGGTCTTTACGTACATCCCGCCCGGTGGCCCGGCTCGAGACGGATCGTGCGGTGCGTCCGGCAATATCTCTTCAGGTCTCAAAACTCTCACGTAGTGAACAGGCTGGTTTACATTCAGTTTAAAGGCGGTCAGGAAGTCGCGGGGCGTGAGGATCTCGCCCGGAATCCTGGGGCGCACGACCGTTTTTATAGCTGTTCCACGGACCTTGCGATCCAGCAGTCTGTTATGCCATTTGACCACTTCCTGCAGACGGTCCTTGGACAGTGAGAGGAAAGTTTCCAGGGCCATGACCGGGACCGGCTCATTGAGCCGCGGCAGGTCAGAGGCACTCAACGCCGCGCGTGTTATAAGAGCATGGGTATTCCAGGAGAGCATGTCGTTACGAAACTGCGGCATCAAGATAAGCCGCCAAATCTTGATCTGTTTCCATTCTCAGGCCCAGAGATTCTTGCCACACATGAGGAGATTCCATGCAGAGGTAAATCCTTGCATCCGGACAGTGCCTCCGTATGCTGCCCGCGAGGTGCCGGTAAATCTTGATGCGGCGATCCGAGTGCAAACGGCTTTTGCCATCCAAGCCCCTCAAAAAGCCATCATGAAAATAGGGGATTCGGCCGAAGCGTGCTCCGGCGATTTCCTTCAACTCCGGGACGAACCGCAGCACTCCCATTGATATCCAGGCGATGGCTGACGGCCTCACGAGTTCAAAAATCTTCTCAATTGTCCGAGGATAGTCTTCTTCCCAGCCTGTAAGCGGGATTATGGGATCGAAATGAAATCCGATCCTGTAGCCGCAGTCCTGAGCCCTCACGGCTGAAGCCAACCGCCTTTCCAACGGCGCGGCCCGTTTCTCTTCCCATTCGCTGACTGCCTTGGAGTTCACCGAGAAGCTGAGCACTACTCGGCCTTTGGGATCCACGTCAAGAAGGGGTTCGATGGAATCGGTTTTGGTCTTTATTTCCAAGCATGCACTCTTGCGCTCCGAAAAGAAATTCACCAGGGCCTGTGCCAGTCCTGTTGCGGGCTCGAGCGCGAGGGAATCGGTAAACTCTCCGGTGCAGATACGGTGAAAGCGTTGTGGGCTGGACTCCAGATGCTTGCGCAGCGCCGTCAGCAGATCGTCCGTATTGACAAAAGCCTCCAGGACAGGCCGGTTGAAGTATACCTGAAGCGCGCAATATCGGCATTCCATGGGGCATCCCTGGCCGATGTGGAGGATTTCCAGGCCGCAACATACATATTGTGGAGTGCCGGGACAGGGCTTCACAAAAGCCCCTTTATGCTTCATCAATCTCAGTATACGTTTGCCGCGCATCATCGGATCGGGTTCCAGATCCAGCGTACGCCTGGCAGCGGAGATCTCATCGCCGACGCAGACCTTGGCTTCCGGTAGCCGCCGCACGATCTCACTGGTCAAGGGGTAGCTTTGAGCGTCCTCGTCAATCCATATTTGTTCGATGCGAAATTTCATGGGTGCGTTTCATGGGATTTAAGACACGGTAATGTGATTGTAAAGATTCTCAGAAGCTGTGACTGGTATCGCATGGGATTTAGTGGGGATGGGCATCTTGCCCGTCCATCAATGACAGGCAGGATGCCCGTCCTACTGGGCTGAGGCCTCCCGAGAAGCGGGGTTCCGAGACCTGCAATCCCTCAAGACTTTGAGAGCCGCGATAACTTCAGCTCCGGATTTCCGTCTTGTCTCAGTGCGTTCAATATCCTCTGCGCTTCTTCTCTGGAATTTGTGCGGATCTCCACAGTGCATTCGCGACTCTCGAATCCCGGCACGGGTCGCACAAAAACCCCATCGGATTGAGGTAGCGTACTAAGCCACTGTCGAAATTCTTGTTCGCTCTTTGTCAGTTCAGGAAACTTCCAGGATCGGATCAGGCGCCGCAGGCGTGCAGCACGCTCCGGAACGGGAACATGTTTGTCTCGCACCATGGATTGAACCTCATCCTCCTTCAAAAACTCCAGGATGGGCCTGTTTTGAAAAACCGAGAGGTCGAAAAGGTGGCTAATCACCTCAGCGCTTTTGTTGGCATTCATCCCAAGCGCCTCTGTCAGTTCCGAGAGCGCTTTTTGCTCTCCTGGTGACAGTGAGGACAGAATGAAAGCGGTTTTCTCCTGGATGCGGCCCGTTGAAAGAGCTTTTAGAGAGGGATCATCCAACCCACCGATTGCTCTCAGCCTTTCCAAACGAGGCCCTTGGGCTGGAATCCCCAGCAATGGCAGAAAATCATCAGCAACAGCTTCCCTTGGAAATAAATCGAGAAGGCGCTTCACAACCACAGCGGTGGCAGCCACGTCAAATTTACGGTGACCGAGGTTGTCCCACAGAGCCAGGACATAGCCCTCGGCTTCAGACATTGGGCCCGCAACAACTCTCACTTCTATTTCCGGGAGATTCAATTGCCGTGCAGCTTGCAAACGACGCCTACCCAACATCGGGACCATTCGACCGGATGCTCTTTCCTGTAATAGCGGAGGATTCAATACTCCCACATTTTCAACGGATTTTACCAGCGGGGCCAAGTCGGCAAAACAGGGGATGTAGTAGGTCCTGTCTCGGAGGTCAGCTTGGGCAGGGTCAAAAAGAGTGGTTTTGGTATCGAAGAGCCGTTTCAATATACGTTTCTGCCTCCTCTTTCTTGCCTCTTTTCATACATCCCGAAGCGACGACATGGCACTTCCGGATAAGTTCCCGGATGGCTGCTTCCCGGTAAACATCACATAGTGACGGGTTCTCGAGGATCTTGAGTATGGCAGAAATCCTGAACCGATCAATAGCCGGGGTCAAGTGAGACAGTTGGTCCTCTCGCCCCCCATGCTTGATCACCAGCCTATCCGGCACGAAGCCCACGTCATGAAACGCCGTTACCCGGAGCCACAGATCGTAATCCTCCGCGGCAGGCAAGCCCTCGTCGAACCATCCTACACGATCCAGGAGGATTCGCGAGACCATCACGGAAGACGGGCTTATGAGGCATCTTTCCAGGGCTCTGGGGAAAAATCGGCCCCCTTGTTTGCAATGAATCCCCTTTTGTGGAACCTCAATACCGTTTCTTAACCATAACTCATCGGTATGACATATAAAGTCAGGATTAGCCGCGTCAATAAGGTCAGTCTGCCGGGCAAGCTTCTCCGGCAGCCATTCGTCGTCGGAATCGAGGAATGCCAGAAAAGGTCCGGTTGAGCATTTGATGCCAAGATTGCGGGCCGCTGCGACTCCTCTGTTTTCCTGAAACAAGGGCTTGAGCTTGCCCTCGAATGTCTCCAGGATGTCAGCGGTGGAATCATCCGAGCCGTCATCCACAACAAGCAGCTCAAAATCGCTGAACGTCTGCCCGAGCACGGATTTGATCGCCCGCGGCAACACTGAAGCTCTGTTGTACGTTGGAATGATTACGCTGACCAGAGGCATCGCAGCCCGTCCCGAAAAAGCGCCGGATTCGCTAAAGGTATCATAGCCGGGCGTATTACTAACAGCGAAGAGCCGTAATTGACGTCATTGCACAAATGTAGTTGACGTCGAGCAGCAGTTGACAACGCACTGTCCATAAACATCTGGATGAAATGTGGGGCACGTCGTGATGCACTTCCGTGCCATACTGTATCGACATGGCATACGATGCCCGGTTAATGCGAGAGAAAGCTGTGTCAAAGTTCCTTCTCTCGGAAGTACGCAGACACCGGGCCATCGGCACTGACTGCGATTGCCAATCCGAACTTCGAAGCAAATCGTGCTGCTGTCGTACGAGCGCCCTCATCCTCTTTAGCCGCTCGGCGCCCTTGAACTCGCAATATGGTACCGAACGTAATCAATTTGCCCGTGCGGTCGACAATCAGTGCTCCGTCCACGGCGGCCAAAGCAGTCAGTATATCAACACCGATGTCACTGACACAGCGATTCCGAAACTGCTCGAGGAGAAAGTCTTTTGGCCGAAGCATCAGGTCGCTCACAATGGGTTTTGTAAGCGTCGGAATGCCTTTCTTACCGAGACGCCTTTCCTCGTTCTCAATTCTGGTCGGTCCAGGGAGATTAAGAGCGGAAGCCACGCAGAGATCCTTTTCGATCAATTTTTGTGGGTCTTCAACGATCAAAAGCAATCCACCTTGCCCGGTCTCATGCAACTGCCTGGCGACTTCCCAAATGATTTGATTCGAGCCGATCAGTGACGGCTCTCGATCGTGCACAAGGCTTTTCTTAGTTTCGATATCGATGTAACTCCATCTTCCATCGCTGTAAAGAAGACGAAGAGCACTGCCGACTCGAAACTCGAGTAGCCCACGCCTCGCGATACGCCAGCTACATGTGGGTTCCACCATATTGTATAAGGACTCCACCGAAAACAGTCCCAGGAATTCGCCACAGCCGCCAAAGACGAAGACGGTTCTCTTCCCGTCACTTAACTTGCGGCTGAACCTAGGTTGGGTGCGGAGATCAAGCCCATTGTGAATATAAGGCAACCAGCGAAGTCGATTTGTGTCACTAGATTTGATGAAGACGATTCCCGCCGTGGCATGCTGGCCTTCATACTCCTGGACGAGAAGATTCTGCAAAGCGCCCAAGATTTCCCGGTGTAGGTAACTTGCCGGATGACTCCAGGCGTCCCAGAAGCCCTCATCGGACCACATATCATGATTTGCTACAAGCATTGCAAAGCGGCTGACCGCCTGGTCGGTCAAGGCAAAGGATGCGAGGTGAGCCAGTTCGTCGGAAGGTTTACTGAACGAACGCAGGAGGGCAAATAGGAGACGCTGGTATTCGATTAGAAGAAGCCTTTGATGAGGATGCATGGAACTGTTTTCCTTGCCTCGCACGCGACGTCTTATCAGAGGGCCTGCGTCAGCGCCCCAGGCCGGAGTGACAATCTCAGGGCCTCGAGATCCGTATGGATTTTTCTGGGCGACTCTCTCTTTAGTGGCTTCAAGCCCCATAGCAGAGAGGAATTCATCTGCAGCGAAGCCCACTCTAGCTGCAGCCCCCCAGTAGCGCGAATCTCGAAGCGCGCGAAAGCGCCGCATAGCATCGGTCATGGTCGGAATTATTCGGGTCTCATACGCGGTTAAGTCCAATGACTTTCCTTGTAGATTTCCTCGTCAGGATATCGGGTAGTTAGAACCAAGTCTCTTCCACAAATACGCCCCGGATGGTCCGAAGGAAGGACGTCCCCGGGAAGATGACAGATCGGTCTTTGAATGTATCCTCCGGATACTGAGCACAGGGCTCGCCGGAAAGATCTTCCTAAGAAGGTATCCGCCTCCTTTAACTTGTTGACAGCGTCTCCATGAACGGTAGGGGAGTGCTCCCGTGTGCTTATTCCTCATCCTCAGGATCGCCGAGACTCACCGGAATGGGACTCACCTTCCAGATTTCATCGCAATACTGTCGAATCGTGCGATCTGATGAGAATTTACCCATTCGAGCTGCATTGAGGATCGACATTCGTGTCCAGCTATCGCTATCCCGGTAAGTCTGACTGACACGATCCTGACAGTCCACGTACGATTGATAATCGGCGAACAGAAGGTATTCGTCATGATAGAGCAGCGAATCAACAAGAGGCTTGAAAAGTTGAGAATCCCCAGCAGAATAATGTCCTGATGCGATGAGGTCAATGACGCCTTTCAATTGATCATTCCCTTCGTAAAAAGCACGTGCATGATAACCTCGAGATTTAAGATCGTATACCTCCTTGGCCGTGAGACCGAAAAGGAAGAAATTCTCAGGTCCTACTTCTTCTCTGATCTCGACATTGGCGCCGTCCAAAGTGCCGATTGTGAGCGCTCCATTCATCGAGAACTTCATGTTTCCGGTTCCTGAAGCCTCCTCTCCGGCTGTGGAGATCTGTTCGGAGAGGTCAGCAGCAGGGTAAATCAATTGCGAGTTTTTTACGTTGAAGTTGGGGAAGAAGACCACTTTGATGCGATCTCGCACGTCCGGATCGTTGTTCACGACGTTGGCTACAGCGTTGATCAGTCTAATGATCATCTTCGCCATAAAATAACCTGGTGCGGCTTTTCCTCCGAAAACAAAGGTTCGTGGCACAATCTCCACGTTGGGGTTCTGCTTTATCCGATTGTACAATGTCAGAATGTGCAGCACGTTGAGGTGTTGCCGCTTGTATTCGTGAAAACGTTTTACCTGGATATCGAAAAGTGAGTCCGGGGCGACGACAATGCCCGTACGATTACGAATTGCTTCCGCCAGATCAGTCTTGTTGAGCCTCTTGATGCTACCCCACTCGGTCTTGAACTCCTTGTCCTCGGCAAAAGTCTCGAGCTTCCGGAGTTGCTCCAGGTCCGTGATCCAGCCGTCTCCGATCCTGCCTGTGATCAAGTCAGCAAGTCTGGGGTTACTCAATGCAATAAAGCGCCGGGGAGTCACGCCGTTGGTTTTGTTGCTGAACCTTTCCGGAAAGAATTCGTAAAAGTCGCGGAGCACGTGCTCTTTAAGTAACTCCGTGTGCAACTCGGCCACGCCATTTATCGAGAAGCTGCCAACACATGCGAGGTTCGCCATGCGCACGTATTTTTCTCCAGTTTCGTCGATCAGAGACATCCGGGTCGCTCGATGGTCGTCTCTCGGGTACCGAGTTCGAACTTTTTCCAGAAATCGGTGATTGATCTCGAAAATGATTTCCACATGTCTGGGAAGAAGCGACTGAAACAGTGGTAAGGGCCATTTTTCCAGGGCTTCGGGCAACAAGGTATGATTTGTGTAACCAAAGGTGTTTTGGGTCACATCCCAGGCCTCGTCCCATCCCAAACCGTGCTCGTCAATGAGAAGACGCATTAATTCGGGTATTGCCAATGCAGGATGTGTGTCGTTCAGTTGGACTGAAAAGAGTTTATGAAAGTCCTTGGGAAGTAAATTGCCCATAGACAATATACGGAGCATATCCTGTAATGAACAGGACACAAGAAAATACTGCTGTTCCAACCTGAGCTGTTTTCCCTGGGCCGGTTCGTCGTTGGGATAGAGCACTTTTGTGATGTTTTCCGAATAGATCTTCCGATCGACAGCACCGTAGTAATCCCCTATATTGAATGCCCTAAAATCGAAAGATTCGATTGCTTCGGCTTTCCAAAGCCTCAAAGTGCTACAGGTGTTCACCTTGTATCCAAGAACAGGCGTATCGTAAGCAACTCCTCTGACCACTCGCTCCGGAATCCATCGGACCTGAAGAGATCCATCATCCGATTGAACATGCCCCGTATGGCCACCGAACTTAACTTCATAAGCAATTTCCGATCTATGACTCTCCCATGGATTTCCTAAAGATAACCACTTATCCGTGGTTTCAACCTGTTTTCCGTCTTGAATACTCTGGGAAAAGATCCCGAATTCATAACGTATTCCGTAACCTATCGAGGGAATTTCCAGAGTGGCAAGAGAGTCCAAAAAACAGGCAGCCAGTCGACCAAGTCCCCCGTTTCCCAATCCGGGTTCCGGTTCGTGCTCCAAAAGGACATTCCAATCTTCTCCTAACTCCTCGGCACCTTTACGCACTTCTTCATAAATCCCGAGATTAATCAAATTATTCGCAAGCTGTGGTCCAATTAAGAACTCGGCGGAAAGATAGCTTACCGCACGAAGCCCCCCTTTAAGGTAAGTTTCGCCACTTCGAACCCATCGGTGAAGCAAACGATCCTTTACCATGTAAGCGAGGGCCATGTACTTGTCGTTCAGTGTAGCTATTGCTGGAATTTTTCCTTGGGAGTATTTCAGGTGCTCCCGAACACCACTTTTGATTGCCCCGATGCTTAAGCCTGTACGACTCACCGAATCTCTTTCGATTTCACTCCGTCCGGATTTTTTTTGCATGACCAATCCTCACATAAACTGATTCAGCGCAAGATCTTCAGATCGAATGCCGGTGGCCGCGCGTGTTAAACGTTTCCATTCAATAGTTCCAAACTTTTCAGGATCTGTGACCTCTGAGGAAAGAGATTATCAAGATAAGTGAAATCCATTTTAGCTCGCCTAGTCGGCGCGGACACCCCATAATGGGGCCTTCGCGATTAATGGCTTCTTGCATTGGAGAGTTGACATCAATTGTGATTACGTCTTTAAGCATCCGGTCTTTAACCAGCATCTCACTACCTCCCTGACACTGGCGTGCATTTTGTGGTATCACCGCCCCCCTAGAGTCAATAAACTATTGAGTTCGGTTCTATGACTCACAACGTTCTGTAACATTGCTAATCCGACGGCCTGTTCTCGGTTTCTGTAACGGGGGATTTGTTTTCTTCCGACTCGCGCCCCCCTGTAGCTTTGCTGATCTTTTCGATGACGTAAAACAACATCGGGATGAGGAAGATCGCAATCCCGGTTGCCGCGAGCATGCCGCCGATGACGGCCGTCCCCATTACTTGCCTGGCCATGGCCCCGGCTCCGCTGGCAATGGCCAGTGGAACACAACCGAGGATAACGCGAAGGACGTCATCAGGATCGGACGGAGCCTGAGCCGTGCTCCGGAAAGTGTCGCGTCCATCAGATCATGGCCCGCCTCGTACTCGCTTTTTGCAAATTCGACGATCAGAATGGCATTTTTCGCAGCCAGCCCTATTAGGACTATCAACCCGATCTGCGCGTAAACGTTGAAAACCATTTCGCGTCCCAAAAGTGCCGCAAACGCACCGAACACGGCAACGGGTGTGCTGAGCAGGACGCTGAAGGGTAGCGACCAACTCTCATAAAGCGCGGCAAGTATGAGAAAGACGAACAGTAGTGAGAGCGCAAATACGGCAGCAGGCGAGATGCCTTGCTGTGCCACTTGCTCCTGGTATGACATGCCCATATAATCGAAGCCCATATCTGAAGGCATGGTTTCTTTAAAAACCTCCTCCAGGGCCTTCATTGCCTGCAATGTGCTGTAACCCGGTGCAGCCGAGGCGTTTATCTGCGCCGAGCGGTAAAGGTTATAGCGCATGGTAAACTCAGGGCCCGAGCGGCGCTCCGTCCGTGTCACTGCTGATAGCGGAACCGGGTCGCCCTTCGAGTTTTTTACATAGAATTGGTTCAGTTACTTGACGTCTGTACGGTAATCCCCTTCGGCTTCCACATACACCTGCCACTGTCTGCCGAAGCGATTGAAATAGTTTACGAACTGCCCTCCCATAAACGCTTGCAGCGTCCCATAAACCTGCCCCAGATCCACACCCTGGCTCAACACTTTATCGCGGTCCACATCAACAAAGTACCGTGGTACGTCAGCCAGAAGGGTTGTAAATATCTGGGCGAGTTCAGGCCGCTTCTGTGCCGCTTCAATGAATTTCCGAGTATTCTCCGCCAGGAACCCGATGTCTCTGCCTGCACGGTCTTCGAGAATGAAGGTCACACCTCCCGCAGTACCAATTCCCTGGATAGCCGGCGGCGGAAAGGCCAACGCAATTCCCTGCGGCAATTGGCTGAGTTCGCGGCTGAGGTGGGCGATGATGGCCGGCGCTTTCTCTTCGTCACGCTCCCTCTCGGACCAGTCCTTGAGTTTAATGAAGAAAAAGCCGCTGTAGGTGTTTTGTATGAGGCTTAAGAGATTGAAACCGATAACTGTAGTGCAGTTTTCCACGCCGGGGGTGTTCATGATGATCTGCTCTACTAGCTTGCCTGCTTCCGAGGTACGTTGAAGCGAGGCAGCATTGGGCAGTTGAATAACGGCGAATACATAGCCCAGGTCCTCTTCCGGCAGAAACCCGCCTGGTATCTTCTTACCGAGGAAAACGATCCCGACGCTCATGACAGCGAGAATGACAAATCCAATAACCACCTTTCGGATAATGCCTCTCGACACGCTCACATAACCGTCGGTTCCACGGCCGAGCATACTGTTAAACGCGTTATAAAACCAATTTAGCGGGCCCCTCGCTTCCTTTTTGGGGCGAAGAAGGATTGAACAAAGCGCAGGGCTCAAAGTCAAGGCGTTGAAAGCGGAAAGAATTACCGAGATCGCAATAGTGACAGCAAATTGGGTGTACAGCCTGCCGGTAATGCCAGGGATGAATACCGTCGGGAGAAACACGGCTGCCAGGACGAGTGCGATTGCCATAACGGGGCCGGCAACCTCCTCCATCGCTTTAAGGGCCGCTTCCTTGGGCGGCACTCCCTTTTCTATATGGCGTTGCACTGCCTCGACGACGACAATGGCGTCGTCGACTACCAGCCCTATTGCAACTACCAATCCCATGAGGGCAATCGGATTTATCGAGAAATTCAGGGCCGGGAAAAAAGCGAAGGTGCCGATGAGCGACACCGGCACTGCGATAATGGGAATAAGTGTGGCGCGCCACCCTTGGAGGAATACGAACACTACGATGATGACGAGGAATATGGAAATGAACAAGGTCAAGACAATTTCTTTTATCCCTTCAGTGACGGAAAGCGTCGTGTCCAATGCGACTTCATAATCGAGGTCGCCTGGAAAGGATTCCTTGATTTTGGCCATCACTTTTTTGGCGCCAGTCGCCGCTTCCAGGGCGTTCGTGCCCGGAAGTTGAAAGAGCGCCAAGACTGCAGTAGGCTTGCCTTTGAAACGTCCCTCAATGTTGTAGGTTTGGGCTCCCAGTTCGAGGCGGGCAACATCGCTGAGTCGCACGAGGCTACCGTCGGGATTGGCCCGCAGAACGATTCTTCCGAACTCTTCCGGCGCGACTAATCGTCCCTGGGCCTGGATCGCATAGGTGAACTCCTGTCCCGGAGAACACGGCTCTCCCGCAACCTGTCCCGCAGGGTTTACCGTATTCTGTTTCTGTATGGCGTCTACGATCTCGGGGACGGTAATATTCAGCTTGGCCAGCCGATCCGGGCGCACCCAGCATCGAAGGGCGTACTGCCCTGCGCCGAAGACCGTCACCCTGGCAATCCCTCTTACCCGAGTCAATTGGTCGACAATGTTGATGTACGCGTAATTCGCAAGGAAAGTCTCATCATGGCTTCCTTTAGGCGAATAGAGTGCAAAGACAATGAGCGGCGTGGTAAGCGACTTTTGGACCGTAACTCCGAAGTTCCTCACATCGGCCGGGAACTGGCTCTCTGCCTGGGACTCTCTCTGTTGCGTTAATATCTGGTCGGTGTTGGGGTCTGTCTTCACGTCGAAATTTACAGTCAACTGCATCTGGCCGTTGTTGGCGTTAAGGGAATACATATAGTTCATGTTGTCTACGCCGCTCATTTTCTGCTCGAGGGGGGTGGCCACAGACTGCTCGACTGTCAAGGCATCGGCACCCACATAAAACGCCTGCGCGAGAATTTCGGGCGGAATAATATTGGGATACTGGGCCACCGGCAGCCCCGCCATTGCGACCAGGCCAACTATTACCATTACGATAGCGATTACGATTGCAACGATAGGGCGTCTGATAAAGAACCGGTACATGACGGTTATCTCCCTTCTGTCGCAGGCAGGTGTTCCGGCTTTGTAGTGGCTTTATGAACTGGCACGGGAGATGACGGGGCAAAAGGCTTCGGATTCACGCGTATACCTTGCTTTATCTTCTGGACCCCTTCAGCTACGACGCGTTCGCCGGGCTTGAGCCCTTCCTCGATTTCCCAAAGGGAGCCATAACGCTCTCCAGGCTTGACATTTCGGATATCGACCTTATTTCCGGTGTCCACCACGGCCACTTCGTACATGCCCTGGAGTTCCATCACGGCCCGCTGCGGTACGAGCAGAGCGCCCTTTTTAGTATCGACCAAAACTCGGACTCTGACGAACTGACCGGGGCGGAGGAGGTAGTTCGGATTTGGAAAGACCGCCTCAACCCGCAGTGTCCCTGTCCTTACGTCCACCTGCCGATCAATCGCGTAGAATTTTCCTTGGTGTGGGTAGACCGACCCGTCTTCCAACATCAGGTCTGCCCGCATCTTTTTTGCTTGTTCTAAACCGGAAGCAGGAGTCGCGAATTGTTTCATCCAGTCGATATAATCCTGTTCACTGATAAAGAAGTTCACCTTGATCGGATCGATTGTAGAAACGGTCGTCAGCTCTGTTCTCTGACCTGCAGGACCAACAAGGTCACCTACCTGAGCCTTGGCAATGCCGGCCACGCCATCGATGGGGGATGTGATTTTCGTGAAGCCGAGGTCGAGCTGGGCCTTCTCTACCGCAGCCTTGGCCGCGAGCACTTGCCCCTCGGCTGATTTGTCGGCGGAGATGTAAGAATCAAGAGCTTCCTTGCTTATCGCTCCCTGGTCGAAAAGGGGTTGGTGGCGGAGTAGGTTGGCATGGGCATTCTTGTAGCTCGCCTCCATCTGCAGAAGGGTTCCTTGGGCTTGCTCCAGGGCGGCCTGGAAGGGACGAGGATCAATTTCGAAGAGCATCTGGCCCTTCTTGACCGAGTCCCCTGCCTTGTAATTTTGGCTGATCAGGTACCCCGTGACCTGCGCCAGGATGGTAGCATTCACCAGCCCATCTGTCGTGCCAACCCACTCGTGTACGATCGGGACGTCCTTCTGTACAACCTCCGCGATTTCAACAACCGGCGGCGGTAGCGCCGCCGGTTGTTCCTTGCTGCACGCAAAAAGGCAGGGGAGCGCCATACAGACAAAAACCAACAGGCCATTGCGTATGATGGTGACGAACTTGTAATCGATTTCAGATATTCCCGGGTGCAGCATGTTCTCCCCCTTCAAATACGTTTCAATTCGATAACCGTACGTGACTATTTGTTCACTTGAATAACACTATCAACATTGCAACAGTATTATACAATGAACAGCATTACTCGGCGAGCTTCTTGAACGCCTGCTTGATCTGAGACATGCCGTTCGAGAGTTCTTTTTCAAAAGTTGCGGCTTTGTCCCTGGCCATTTGTTTCTTTTCCTCAAGCTGGCGTTTGTAATCGTTTATCTGTGCAATGAGTTGCCCCTTTTTGTTCTCAAATTGAGCTCTTGCCCCAGCCTTTTTCACTTCAAATTGAACCTCCAAGGCTTCCATCTCAGCTTCTAATCCGATAGCGGCTGCGATGAACTTGTTTGCAGCCTTTTTTAGCGATTCATCAATGGATTGGCCGGCAGCGTCCAGCTCACGATCAATGGTGGTTTCCAGCGTGGCGATTGAACGTTGGATCTTTTTCTTCTGCACTTCGAAGGCGTCTCTCGCCTCAGCCTTACCCAACGCCAGTTGAACCTGCAACTCGTCGAACCTGGCCTGGATTTCGGTTTTCTTTTCATCGGCAAGCCCTTTGGCCTTCACGACCTCGGATTTGAACCCATCCAGGGTCTCGTTCAGACGTTTCTTCCGAACTTCCAGTTCTTCTATAGCTTGCTCTTTGGATAGTTGCAGTTGGGCCTCGATCGCTGTGGCGCTGGCCTCCCATTTATCCATCTTTGTGTCGATGGCTTCCCTAATTTCCTTAATCTTTGACATTGGATTCTCTCCTTCAGATTTGATTTGTAAGGCGGTTTTGCCTCCGCCACGTGTCTAACGACCTATTTGGGCGTCCTTGCTACGCCCAAGCCACCATTGTGGCCCAGCCTGCCATTATTAGGCGCAATGTCGGCCCGGACTCACTAAGCGGCTCAGATGCCGTGCATTCCATGCCTTTCAAAGAAACATCGCACCCTCTCCAAACGCTTCGCTTCCTATCTGTCTTGATTACTCTCCCCGTTTCTCATCACTCCTTTGAGAAAAATGTCTCTGACACTTGACAATTCGTCTCCCTTTAGGAATCCGGCATGGTCTTCAGTCATCCGGAAGAGAAAAGTGAGGATGATTCCGTAAAGCGCTAGAGCCATGTGATGAGGATCGCCGTCGCGGAAGACGTTCGCTTTGATCCCCCTCTCAAAGATCGAGGCCAATTTCTTGAGGTATTCGTCGCGAAATTTGTGAAGATCCCGTTGGAAAGCGGCTGTTACGTCAATGAACCCCCCTTGAGTTCCGGCAAAGAACAGGTGCGCGAACGGCAGGTTGTCAAAAAACAGTTCCCGATGAATGGTGATACATTTTTCTATCGCTCGTACAGGATCCCGTTCCTGTTCGAGGGCCTGTAAAACAGTGTGGTGCCACCTTTCTGCCATCTGCAGAATAAGAGATCTGTACAAGTCATCCTTACCACTGAAGAATTTGTATATCGTCCCCATCCCGAACTCTGCCTCTCTCGCGATTTCGTGCATGGAAACGTTCGGATAACTCTTCTCTGAGAAGAGCTTTAGCGCGGTCTTGAGTATCTCATCTCGCTGCTGCAGGTTTAGTCGCTCGCGACGTGAAAGTTTTTCAGGTGTTTTGTCGGTCGTGCGAGACGGTGAAAAGGTCATTTATTTCTCCAATGCGTCATGGTCTGAACCTGAATCTGATTCAGATCATGAATCATGGTCATATAAAAGTCAAGCAAAAAATTTGCCGGCTCCCTTAACTGACGAGCCGCGAGCACAGTAGTTTCAGTTTCGAAAACCTACAAAAAGTTGCGTGTCAAAATATTTGGAGTTTCTCCCTGCCTGAATCGGCAAAAGGAGTGATCCAACGTAGGATCATGAGGTATAGTGCCTCAGTCACGTCCCTTGGCGAACAAGGAGGGGAAGCGAATGAATTGGCGAGAGCGTATCACGGTTGACCCGAGGGTTTGTCATGGAAAAGCGTGCATAAAAGGCACCCGCATCATGGCATCGGTCATTCTGGACAACCTCGCAGCGGGAATAAGTCGCGAAGAAATTCTGCGGAGCTATCCATCCCTCAGCAGCGAGGACGTTCAGGCAGTGATTGCATAGGCTGCGGACTTGGCACGGGAAAGAGTCGTCTCCTTTCCTGCGGGCAGTGGCGCATGAAAGCATCATTTCTTGAAATTCCACCCCGGAAAGGTTTCCTTCATCCAGAACGTGCTAGCCACCACGATAACGGATGCTCCCAACAATACCAGCAGCATGGCTCGATAGCCGGCAAGCGAGTATGCCCCGGATGCGACTTTGGGATACGCATCCAGGATCCGTCCGAGAATCGGCTGAAAAATCGCACCTCCTAGAAACGGGAAGAGATTCACTGTGCCGACCGAGGTCCCCGCAATCTCAACCGGGAACAATTCCTTTGTGGTGGTGAAGCCGATCACCACCACGGCGGCCGACGAGACCGACATCACAAAAAAGACTATGTACAGCCCCAATCTGGGGATATTCTGAGGGAATATACAGAGCACAAGCAGGTCAAGGAACAGTATGGCCGAAGCCAAGGTGAGGACTTCTTTTCTGCTGTGAAACACACGGTCGGACAAAAAGCTCACCAGAGGGCTGCCTACGATCATGCCTACTGCGATCATGTTGAGAACATGGCCGGCTTCGGAGCGGGTCATTCCGTACACCTGCATGAGATACGGGCCAGCCCACAGGCCCCCAAAACCGAAGAAAATCCCGCAAAGAAAAAAGAACCACACCGCAATAGGCCAGAAGCTCTTTTCAGTAACGACACGGCGGGCCCCTTCCCAGGTGGATATGACAATGGGCGGTGCACAGGCACCCGGACCCAGATGATCTATTTCAGCAACCGACGGCCACCCCATGTCCTCGGGACGATTTCGAACGAACAACCACACAAGAACGGCTACAAGCAGCGTCCCCGCGGCTATAATCTCGAAGGACGCGCGCCACCCCACCCATCCGGTCATCAAGGCCAGGGGGCTTGCCGCAGTCAGCGCGCCTAAGCCTCCCATTGTTGTCAGGATAGCGGTCATAAAGGCGAATTCCCGGATCCTGAACCATTGGGATAGGATCTTCATGGTCGGTATAAACACCATAGATATGCCCAAGCCGACCATGACCCTGGAGGCAACGGCCACATCCAGGGTCGGAGCCATACCGAAGAGCAGGCTCCCAAGCGCGGCAATCATGAGAAACAAAGTCACGGTCTTGCGCGGGCCGAAAGAATCTGAAAGGAGACCGGCGGGGAACTGCATGAACGCGTAGGGGTAGAAGTACGCGGAAGCAAGAAGCCCCATAAAGCTCCCGGAGGTAGCGAAAGATTTCTGCAAGTCCACAGCAACCACCGCGGGGCTCAACCTGTGGAAGTACACGAAAATGTAGGCCACGGCCATGATCCCAAAGATTAGCCAGCGGTAAGCGAGCACCTTGTCTGCGGGATTTTCGTCCATTCGCTTTCTTTCGACAACGAGTTAGGGGAATTTCGCCGAGCCGATGGCAGCGAGTGATACAATATCAAATCAGACAACAGTTCCCCAGTGAAGATAGCGCGATAACAACAATTTTACAGATGCCGTCATTCTCGCGCACGCGGGAATCCATTGACCGCAGATTACGCAGATCACGCAGATAACAGAATATCGTTACTCTCGCGCACGCAGGAATCATTTTAGGGGCACCTCTTGTGGGTGCCCGTAAAAGGGCAGGCACAACCTTGCGTCTCGCTGGACATGCCTACGGACTTCATTCCTTCGCCCCGTGAGCTTTGAGGAATTCCGCGATTTTCATAGCGCCGGCGGAGGAAGCCAGCATTAATGATGTCACGCCGCGCTCGGTCTTAGCATTATTTCTCGCTCACAGGCTCAGCCTGGGAATGCCTGCCATCGAGGCTCCGCCCCGACCCTGGCAGTAACATGGTGGCAGTTTGCGGGCATAGTCGCGCGTACCGCGGGATTGCCAGGCGGAGCTGGGGAACCAGGACTCCCGATTTGCCCCGGTTCGTCACCGGAAGGGATGCAGTTCCCTCTCACTTCGTGCGGCCCCCACCTCTGGCCCGACTGCCTTTGTCCATTTTTGACACAGGCAGGCAGGCTTGTTATATTTTTTGTGCGCAATTTTATCGCACGTCGAAAGACTTTATAATGCTTAAACCTTTTCCGTGCGCACTCTCCCTTGAAGAAGCCAGGAGCTTGCTCAGGAATTTCGGCCCACTGGACACAGAGACCGTTCCCATTTTAGATGCTATTGAGGACCGGCGACCTGCCGGATGGATCGAGGAGTCCCTTGAGAAGAAACATTCATCTGGATATGAAATCGCCGGAGGAAGCGCTGGCGATATTTTTGCAGCGCCTGAACAAGAGAACCTTTCCCGGAACTGAGACCGTCCCTGTCACCGAAGCCAAGGGCAGAGTGAGCGCAGAGGCGGTCTATGCCCGGCTCTCTTCGCCTCACGTTCATATTGCGGCCATGGACGGTTTTGCCGTCCACGCGGAGGGCACTATCGGCGCGGGGCCGGACAGTCCGATCTGCTTCCAAGTCTGGCGTGGAGCGTGGCCCATCAATACGGGGCGACCCATGCCGCCTGAAACAGACGCGGTGGTTATGATAGAGAACGTTCACTTCCTGGACGATAAGAGCTTCGAAATCGACCAAGCATTGGTCCCGTGGCAAAATGTCCGCCGCGTGGGTGAAGACTTTGTGGCCTCGGAGATGATCTTGCCGAGCCGCCACCCGATCTCGGCATACGACCTGGGAGCACTCATCGCAGGTGGCGTGTTTTCAGTGAAGGTGGTGGAAAAACCGACGGTGCTGCTGTTCCCGACCGGGTCGGAACTCGTCCCCGGAGAATCCCTGAGCCAAAAGCTACCCACGCGGGATCAGACTCTTGAATATAATACTGTCATTCTCAAGGCACTGGTAGAAGAAGCCGGCGGCATCGGAATACGCGCCCCCATAGTGAGAGACGAATATGAAGTGGTCAAGGACGCTATCCTACAAGGCGTCCATTCGGATGCTCACCTGATCGTCATAAATGCCGGGTCGTCCGCGGGGAGCGAGGACTACACCGCGGCAGCCATCAGTGAAGTCGGTGAAGTGCTGGTTCACGGAGTGTCCATGATGCCCGGCAAGCCGACGATTCTAGGGATAGTCGAGGAAAAGCCGGTCATGGGGAACCCGGGGTATCCTGTTTCGGCTGTTCTCTCTTTCGAGATGTTCGGGGTTCCGGTGCTCGAAGTCATGCAGGGACTTCCCCACCGCACCAGGCCGACCATAAGCGCGGTCACCACCAGAAAGATACCCTCAAAGCAGGGACGCGAGGAGTTCTATCGGGTCAAGCTTGGGAAGGTTGGAGATCGAGTTCTCGCTGCCCCGCTTCCACGAGGCGCGGGGTCCATCACTTCGTTGACCAAAGCGGATGGCCTCGTCCGCATCCCCTCGCGAAGCGAAGGAGTGGGCCAGGCTGTCCCGGTACAGGTGGAATTGTTGAGAGATCCCGGGCGAATCGACCGCACTCTTGTAGTCACGGGAAGCCACGATTTGACCCTGGACCTACTCGCGGACGAGCTTGTGCAACACAATGTATTCCTCACATCGAATCATGTCGGAAGTCTCGGGGGCTTGTTGGCACTCAGGAGCCACAGCGCACATTTTGCCACCTCTCACCTCCTGGACCCTGAGAGCGGTGTGTACAACTGGCCCTATATTCACAAGTATATTCCCGAGATTCCGGTAAGGGTTTTCCACGGTGGTACGAGGGAGCAAGGCTTCATCGTGCTCAGAGGCAATCCCAAAGCCATACGAAGTTTTGAAGACTTGCTGCGGGAGGACGTAACCTTTATCAATCGACAAGCGGGCGCGGGAACGCGAGTGCTTCTCGATTACCATCTGGATTTGCGCGGCTTGGATCACGCAAACATTCGCGGCTATCAGATGGAGGAGTATACCCACACGACTGTTGCAGCGGCTGTACTTTCGGGCGTGGCCGATGTAGGCATGGGGGTCCTGGCCGCGGCTCGGGCCCTGGGCTTGGATTTCATACCGATCACAACCGAGCAGTACGACTTTGTGATTCCCGAGGAGTATCTAGGCGATGAAAAGATCGTCACGCTGTTGGATGTGATGAGAGGAGAGACGTTCAAACAACGGGTGCTGGCCCTTGGTGGATACGGTGTGGAGCGTACCGGCGAGGAAGTGTCACCGCCCGCCCCAATATAAATCGGAACTGTTCACTTGGCAAAGATTGCGATTGTGGGGTGGACTTTCCAGTCCGCCGTTCCCCCGGCAAAGAAACTTGACTTACATTGCGAGGGCCTCAGCCCGCAATCTCATACCGATTCGGTGTCAAACAAGTGAGAATGGGCCGATAGCAAACAACACTGACCTGGCACCATGATGGTGCTCAGGTCAGTGGCACCCAGCATCCAGTCAAGATCGGGTCCTGGGTGCCACGGATCTGGGCTTTGTCAGATCCGTG
The DNA here is from genome assembly GCA_963789265.1 of uncultured delta proteobacterium. Lineage (GTDB taxonomy): Bacteria > Desulfobacterota > Desulfomonilia > Desulfomonilales > Desulfomonilaceae > CAWBBA01. Next base: position 76,939 of record CAWBKB010000006.1, read on the forward strand.
CTGTATTTCCTTGATTGTTCACCGTTTGATCGCGCACTAATACCAGACACTGCTTCTTTGCCAACGACAAAAATCCAAAATAAATTGCCATCAACTCGGATTTTTTCGGAACCCTCCATTTAGGTTGGTGTCTGATTCGCTAACACCTACCTTATAGATGATTTGTCGGTGAGAGGCCCTGTTGTTCCTACCATGCACGTGGGCCTTTCGTTTTTGTGCCTTTTGTCAGCATGTCATGAAGCCATCTCCACTCCGGTCACAATGACCTTTCACGAGATGCAACCGGGGCTGTGATCTCGGACGTTGCCTGTCCACGTTCATAACAGCATTCTATAGGTGGCCCCGTGCGGGATGAACGTAAATCATCGTAGTCTTGATCTCCTTATGCCTCAGCCCCAACGCGAACGTTTTTCGCAAGGTGTGGTGCCCCGCGAAGTGGTTCGAGGAATGAGAGCCAATTGATAAGATGTTATCCGACATTTCTCCCTTTATTTCGTAGAGTGTCTTGTCAAGCGATATGCACAGCGCGAAAATCTGAGCAGGAGGATAGGTATGGTGAAGTTCCAACCATTTTGTGCAACATCGGATTATTTGGCGACAAGACAGAGAAATTCATGTATCGCGATCAACCAACTCGTATAATGTAGAAAATGACGTGACACCGTGTTTTTAGTGGGACAGGCATCTTGCCTGTCGTCATGCCCGCGTACGCGGGTATCCAGACTGGACCCCGGATCGAAGTCCGGGGTGACGAATGGCAGGCAGGATGCCTGCCCCACCATATCCTCGCGGGGATTGTCACTTGTTTGATGGCGCACTGGTGTCAGATGATCGGGAGCGGTGAAAAGGAAAGTAAGGCAATTCCACTTTGCAACAGGACAAATGGGAGATCGGAGTGAGCACAAGAATCAAGAATAATCTCTGGCAAGTGGGCGGACGCGGGCTGACTGACCCAGCGGACGCAGCCATCTACCTCGTACGTTTTGGCGACAAAGCGGCTCTTGTTGATGCAGGCACCGGGCGAGGTCAGCAGCAATTGAGAAGAAACATTGCCGAATGCCTGGAACCAAATGTGCAACTAGAATACCTTTTGTTGACTCACTGTCACTTCGATCATGTCGGCGGGGCCGAGGCCGTCAGACACGAATATGACTGCCAAATTGTGGCTCATGAATTGGATGCGATTTATCTCGAATCGGGCGACAGTCGCGTGACTGGAGCCGCCCGATGTGGGGCTCATCTAGAACCCTTCGCCATCGATGTCAAATTGCAGGGCCAAGAATCGACCCTTGCAATCGGTAGCGGTACCGTAACAGCCATTCACTGCCCGGGTCACTCTCCTGGTTCGGTTGTTTATACTACAGACATTGACGGCCAGCTTATCCTTTTCGGGCAAGACATCAGCGGTCCGATCCATTCGGAATTCCTGTCTGATGAAGAACAGTATCTGGCGTCGTTGGAAAGACTTGTAAACTTGAATGCCGATCTTCTTCTCGAAGGCCATTTCGGAATCATCGAAACAAAAAAAGAAGTGCGAGAATTTATTGAGTATTGGAGATCGCCGCTAGGAGGCTCTCTGTACGCTGTTTTGTACTCTCCGAATTATTCGGCACCTGGACTCAAACCCATCAAATAGCCGAAATTCCTAGAACAACCACACCAACTATCATCTCTAAACGGAATTATTACATCCAACTGATCACGTACGTGCAGGACTCATTTCCTTTCTTGCGGCAAGGTTGAGAGTCGTCGTGTCTGACTATAACATCGCGGAATTCTGGCAGTTTAAACCTCGTGGCGAATCCTTCAATTACACCTCGATCGAACGCACACGGATAGGGATTTTGACAGGTTATTGTTGCCTTCTGCAACCCGCCCTGAGTGCCAAGAAATTTGTACTGGTACCGGCCTATTTCGCCGCCTCTGTGGTTCATGTGATAAGCCACGTCTATGGATGACAAACACGTCTGCAGATCATCTATTCCGGGGGGTAGCACCGCGTGAAGCGCAATCTGTTCCCCAATGCGATAAAGCATTTGTGCGGAGAAGGTATCCGAGATATCCTTCATAGCATCGAGAAAACGTTGAAGTGGGTAGAAATTCTTGGGTCTCGGGTCTGACAGCCCGTGCTTCCCCAGAATAAGGAGACCCGACGATCTAAATTCCTGCGGGAAGCCGGCCAGAAATGCCATCAGTACCTCTCCCGTGACCTCTACTTTGGACGAAAACGATTTGAATTCAGCCATGATCTCTGCACTCCTATTTTATTTCGCTGAACAGAGTCACCTTGAACGCTGCGGTTCATCCAATTTTCAGGGTCCATTATACACCCTACGGCGACTTCCCGATAAGTTTTGTCCTTCAAGACATTTTAGCCGCCATTGCTCAGTTTGCGGCATGACGACATGCAAGGGCGGGTTTGAAACCCGCCCCTATCAGAAACGCTGTGTCACTTGCTTGAAAGGGAATCGGTACTATAGGCACTTGCCTATTGGCTGACCCTTCGAATTCCGGCGAGCACCCTGCCCAAATTGACATCTCGATTCTTGGAATTGAGTTTAGAGTTTCCTAGTGATCGCATGATTATGACGGCATTAGCATCTGATTAATTTTCGCGGCACCGACTGAGTATTTGCGAACATGCGCAGAATTGACAAGATTTATCGTGGATGGACAAGAGTACTGGCCGTGCTCGTCCTACGAATAGCATGATAATGTTCGGACTATCGGCTCAGCAAAGGCATTTGCTGGATGAGTAGAGAATTGGCTGCAAGCCGTGCATGTGTCTCGAACGATGCCGTTCTTGCCGCGATTTGCGAAGTTGCTGCATCCTCCTCCGCCACCTTGTTTTCCTGATCAGTCGGCAGTTTCACTCAGTTTCTCCAGAGTTTCAGTGGCCACCTCCAAGTATTGCGGATCGATGTCAAACCCGATCATGCTCACATTTAGGCGGGCGCAAGCCACTGCTGTGTTGCCTATGCCCAAAAACGGGTCGAGCACTAGAGTCACTCGGGCGAGCCCATGAAGCTTCAAGCACATCCCGGCAAGCTCGGGTGGGAAACAGGCTGGATGAGGCCGATCTGTAGAACGCTTCTGAATAGTTGAATAGGGAATGTACCAGTTGTTTCCGCGGCAGCGCACTCCCGCTCCTGCTGATTTCCAGCGGGTGATGTTCGATGAATCCTTATAGGGCGCCCCTATGGCTTCCCTGTCCAATGGGACCTTGCCTGTCCTCGTAAAATGGAACACGTACTCGTGGGCATCGTTGATAAACCGAGTGCTGTTGATCGGCTTGAAGTGTCCGACGACCAGCGAAGTATGTTCATCGTAGCTGGAATTTTCGATGTAGATGGATTTGATCCAATGGATGACGTTTTGAAGGGAAAGCGTACCCCGCAGCCGGTTCGCGACATCAAAAGGCACCCACGGATCTGAAGGTTTCGACCCTACGTTCAAGAAGAGCGATCCGTCGGGCTTCAGAACTCTCCGGACCTTTGTTCCCCACTCCCCGATCCAGTCGAGGTAGGCATCTCGCGGGATGCGATCGTCATATTTGCCGTAATTGACCCCGATGTTGTAAGGCGGAGAAGTGACGATCACATCAATCGATTCGGGTTGTAGCAGTTGCTCCATTCCAAGGAAACAGTCACCGAGGTACAAGCCAATTTCCTTGTCACCCGTAAGGACAAACCTGGAGAATACTCTAGGCTCAGATTCATGGACTTCTCCGGCGATGTCTACGGGTTCACGCTTGTTCAGAACCTTGCCCTGTTTCTCTCTGCTATCGCTCTGGAACAAGGGCAACTGATCGCCCATTTCAAAAAGCTTGCCTGAGTCCAAACGTTTCTCTTCTCGTACGCATTTTGTCTTGACCAGAAGCTAGCTAATTCCGAGTTCTGTGTCAACTAGGATCGGATTTCAGCGGTAATAATTCAGTTACGAGCGGCGGAAGATTGTCATTGCTTCGTCCCGCGGAACGCGGGACGAAGCAATCTTTTCCTTTATTAGCAATTGTCAAAATTTCTGTCCGATTTGCGGTAATGTAATCGTCACCCCGGACTCCGATCCGGGGTCCAGATCCTGGATTCCGGCTCCTGCCCCGGACACCAGTCCGGAGCTGGCCGGAATGACGAACGAGAGGCCCTGCGAGTGGATTGCCTGGTTCCTCGTCTCCTCGTTTCAACAGGACATCATTTTGGACAACCACTCTATACTATGGCACACTTTGTGATAAGATCTCTTCAGAACCCTCTGGAGGTAATCGGCAATGACTGAATCTACGGAAACTTGCGCTCGCGAAGATATTCAGTCGGCTTTGGACCGAGCCTTTGGCAACAAGGAACGAGTAAAGGTTGTTTGCGGCGGCAAGGAGATCGCCGCGGTCATTCCTCTGTAGGGCCTGGAGTTGCTCGAGGAACTCGAAGACCTTTTGGATCTAGTGGAGGCGCTTGAAGCAATTGCTGAAGCCAAGCGGGAGGGCGGTATCCTGCCTTGGCAGGAATTTAAGAATCAGCTAGGCATCTCGTCGAGTGAGCGCAAAATATGTTGAACTCCGCGAGCTATTGATTGGCACAAGCGCCCGCCTATTTTTCCGTCTTAATATGGAGATCTCGCTGCGGGAATGGGATCTGTATTCCGTTACTCTGAAATTCCTCGTAAATCGCCCAGTTCAGCCCATGAATCGTCTCGCCTCTGAGTTCCGGTAAATGTATCCAGCACAACAGCTCAAGTTCGAGAGCTGAGTCGCCGAAGCTCCGAAATCGAACGCGTGGCACCGGGTCGGACAAGACAGTTTTGTTGTCCTCCGCAACTCTTAACAATATATGTTCGACTTTTTGAAGATCAGAGCCATAAGCCACTCCGACCTTGATCCGGATTCTAGACATTGGAACAGGCGCACTCTCGTTTATCATCTTTGAATTGGCAATGACCGAGTTTGGAATAGAAATCAGTATGTCGTCCCTCGTCCGAATGCGTGTGCTTCGAAGGCCCACTGCGGCAACCTCGCCGCGTTCCCCCTCACCGAGGACAATGTAATCGCCGAGCTTAAACGGCCGGTCAAGAATGATCATGATGCTTCCGATGACATTGGATAGCGCCTCCCGGCCCGCCAGTGCTACGGCAATACCGCCGACTCCCAGTCCGGTAACCAAAGAATAAGTCGGCAGACCCAATCGAGCGCCAAGATGTATTACCACAATACCGATGACGATCAGCGTTACTATTTGAAAACTCAGGCGAATGAGCTGCGCATCCGTACCGCCTCTAACAAATCCTCCCACTGACACAAACGCGTCCGCGATTCGATTGAGTATGGCGCCAATCAACCATATTATCCCAACATAAGATACGAGCAAGAACACCAGTGCTACCGGCACGTAAGCATCGGCATTAAGAAATCGCAAGCCGTAGATCAGAAACCAGAGGCCGGTTCTTGCAAAGATGATGAGGGTAACAGGCAGAATCAGGCCACCCGCAATATGTCGCAAGCTAGTGTCAAGTTTCCTGTCCAACGCGTCGAAAGCCGCGCCGAAACCCTTGTACAGGAGCAAAACTATGCCGGCTCCGATGAACAAATAAAGGGCGAGGCCAAACCATTGCCACATGGCTTGCCCGTAGATGCCCGCTTTGGCCCAGTTCGGCAAACGGTCTACAAATGTCTTTGGCACAATCAGGCTTCCAGAGATCTTCAACTGCTCCAATAGCGCCCCGCCGCCGGATCCGGGCTTAAACGGCAAATTCTTTATCTTAAGGTAATATTTTTCCGCGTTTGCGACCGTGTCAATCGTGAAGAGGAATCGTGTGATTGACGAGGCGTCTTTCACTGCCGCTAGGCTGATCTCCGTGTTTGGAATTGTCCAAGTGGATATTTTTTGAATTTCCACGGCGTTGGCATCGGGAATGTCCGCGTATGGCGGGATATCAACGCGATCAAGTGTTTCTTTGAGGTACAAGGCAGCATAGAATCCCGTCATGAGTCTCAGGGCGGGGGGTTCTTTTTCAAGATTAAGGCATCGCATCGCCCGCTTGATGAAAGTTAATGCCTCCGGCCTATTGCGGTTTTTGAATGCATCAGCAGCCTGGTTTGAACTCTCCAGGAATGTCTTGAGCGTTGCTCTCGGACTTGACGTGTCCGGGGGCGCCAGGGGGTTGCCCATTTGGGTTGCTCCGGCAGTGTTCCCGCCGGTCCACAACAACAGCAGACAAAGTATTGTCATGAAGCCATGAACGCGCGCACTCAATGAATTAGCTCCGTAAGCTGGATTTTCCATCTCGATTCAGAAGATAAACCATGATTGTTCGAATCTTACAATGATTCTGTCTGCGGCTTGCATAGGCGATAGATAACCGTAAGGCCCTAAAATTCTCATGAACCCGGGGCAGTATTTTCAGCTTGCTTCTCTTCCTCCGGCTGCTTGAGGCGAACCATGAGCCATCGCTGAGTCTTATCTTTGCCGAAGTGAACCAGTGCCTCCGTCTGATCCTGGGTCAGGTTGTAAACGCCTGTTTCCATGATAATATCTGTGTTCTTGCCGTCGGCAAACGTCCAGGCCGCTCTCTGACTCTTTTTGTCTACCATCCCTTTGATGGGCCGCCCTGCGTCAGTAGCCCTGTTGTAATATGTTCCTGATATCACGCCCTGTTTGTTTATGGCCAGTTGCAAAACCATATTGGAATCCGGCACATTTCCATTGCTCAGCGCGAATACTCCCAACGGCAGCCAATCTTCAGTCTGCCGACTTGTAGCCTCCGGAGCCTTGTCGGCTAACGTACTTGCTTGTTGATAATATTCTTGTGCCGTGGCTGCCTTTTCTCCTCCAACGTAAACGTCATCGCCTTCGTAATAGATATTCTGGCCATAATCGTAGTAGACGGGATTGCCATAAGCACTAGCCGCTGCAGAGCCGGAAATCCAACCGGCTACAGCCCCCCAAGTTGCCCAGCGCCACCAGTAATTCCAGCGATCATGATGATGGTCCCAATGATGGCGGGCGGCATTTGGATGATCTTTCCACCACTTGGGAGTGAATGGTTTGTCATGCCTGTTCTGCCAGTCCTTTCGAATCTGGTCACTCACGCGCCTTGCCGGGAGCGTGGATGGTCTGCCCGTTTCACCACGCCGTTCGGCTAGTCCGGCTTTTCCCGGCAGTTGGGATGGTTTTTCCAGGCCGCCCGGCCTCTTGCCTTCGAGGAGCCTCCGCGCTCCCTCGGCACCCAGTGCACCGGCTGCAACACCAGCGCCGATTTTCGCAAGCTCGGATCCTCTGCCGGGCCTTTGGTTTTTAGGCAAATTAATAAATTGCTGCAATTGCCTCTGGGTCGGCTTTGCCATCGCTGTTGTTGGGAGTTTTGTGGCACTGCCTTTGCGAATCTTTGTCTCGGCAGCCTGTCTGGAGGAGGCCCGTTGTCTGGATGACGCTTGGCGACTCGGCGTTGCGGTCCGTGAGTAAGAATGGCCTCTTTGGTATGAGGGCCGGCTCATGGATGGGCTCCTGTATGCCGCACCGGAACCTCGATATCCTCCAAAGCTTCCTCCACCTCCACGGACTCCACCTCCGCCAAAACCCCGGGCCATTATTTCATGGGCCGATACGGAGAGAACGAAGAGAATAGTTAATGTGATAACTAATGGTCTTTGCATTTTACACCTCTCTTACTTGCCGGTTCGCGGCGCAGCAGGCTGTTTGCGGATTACCGTCACCGGTGCGATGTCCGGCATAGGCTCACCGGCAATGTCGCGTCCTTCCGACTGAAAGGTGAAGGTGTTTTCATCTACATAAGTGTAGGTGTTGATTGAAGAAGCCTTCTCACCGGTACTCAAGATACTCGATGAATCCACTACCCACGCGTTACCTTTCTTGGACCAAGTACCTTGGCCAAAACCTCCCTGCGAGTCGAACACCCACGACCTGATAACTTTTGCCACCGGATCCCACCCTATGACTTGAGTGCCCTGGAGATCTACCTTGCCTTTGATATAAACGGAGAAAGAACCGGTAATAAAGCTGTTGTTTCTAGCCCACTGGTATACGGTATCCAAGGTCGAGTTTTCGTCTTTGTCAATCCATTCCCCGATCAGCCACTCAACCCGCTTGAGGTGTTGGTAAGCCACCGAACTTTCTTGCTCTTTGACGCTGGTGAGCTTCCAATCTCCGCCTTTCTTGATGTAAGCCGCAACATATTGAGTCTCTTCAGGAGCCTGACCAGGGCGGTTGACGGTGGCAATGCCTGTCTCGACCGCACGATCGGGATACGGAAAGCGTACGGACGACGTAGATACCTGAAGCTGCACGCCTTTGTTTTCGGTAAAGAACCGCTTGAGAGCGGCCTCGATCTTTTTGCGCCCTTTGAATCGATCCCCCGATGGAGCGACATACTCCCCGTCGTCGGTCCAAAATGAAGCCACTGTCGCCACATCACCGCGATTGAAAGCGCCGACGTACTCCTGGACAGCTTTCTTGATCGCTGCATCATCAGACGTTTGCTTTTCCTGAGCTTCAATGGCGACAGCGGCGACGGCCACTACAAGAATAGCTACAATCGTTAACATCTTCTTCATAGTGCGTTCCCCATAGCATTTCCCAGATTCGTGAGGATAGCCTTCCCCTGCTTACTTTAGACGTCTAGTTTTGAATCTTGATTCGGATTGAGTAGAGATGAATGAACACCCCAGAACCAGAGCCTCTCAATCCCGAGTCGGCACTCTAACAAAGAAGAGAGGGCCGAGCCAAACTCGCTGCTCTTTCTCATTTAAACGCTTTGTGATGCTTAATTACGCTTCAAGCCGACTGCCGTCATGCCATGGCAGGCGCCTCCTTTTGCCTCGGCGCGATCCACGTGCAAAGAAGAGCGGCAAGCATTCAGTTGCATGTGGGCGTGTCATTACTGCCGCGAAGGGGCAACCCAACGACAGTTCCGCGGGACGCGGGATGTGAACCCACGGAAGAGGCACACCATTGATTCCAAAGGACCCTGGGAGGGTTCATTCTATACGGTAAGGCCACCAAAGAGAATCCCTGTCAGACCTGCCTGTTGCGCAGAGGGCACTCCCGTCGAACGGGAGGCTTGGACTACTTACCCGGAACGAAGTAGAACGCAAGTCCCAAAATCACATACACGGCGAGCAACAGAACTCCCTCAAACCAGTTCGATTCACCATTGTTCACGATATGGCTGCAAATGCTCACCGAGAGTATCACAGCTAATGACTCTCCTACTGTGAACACCAGATTCATTGGTCCAGGGGCTATCCAATAGCTTAGCAAAACTAGCAGAGGCGCTACGAAAAGCGCTATCTGCAGACTGCTGCCGATGGCAATGCCAAGACTGAGTTCCGTCCGGTTCTTCATAGCCATGAGCACCGCGGAGCTGTGTTCCGCAGCATTCCCCACCATCGCGACCACAATGACTCCGACAAAGATATCTGACATACCGAGAGCTTGTGCCGCCTGGGACACCGAGCCCACTAAAATTTCGCTCATCCAGGCAATGAGGATCGTAGAGATCAAGAGTACCGTTATGGACGCCGCCAACGTCCAGGGTGGTTCCACAGACTCATCCACGGCCGCCCCCGCACCCTTGATTCCCGAGAACAACTCCTTGTGAGTCTTCATCGAGAACAAGAGGCTGAGCAGATAGGTAATGAGCAGAACTACAGAGATGACGACACTGAGCTTGTTCACGGTTGCGGTCAAGGTTCCCTGACCGAGATAATGGAACACACCAGGTACGATGAGGGCGATGGAAACTAGGACCAGAGCTGCAACCCGTGACTGCGCCCCAGCGGCGTTAAACTCCTGGATTTTGTACCGGATTCCCCCTGCAACGAAAGCCAGCCCCAAAACCAGCAGAACGTTTCCTATAATGGATCCGGTCAGGGAAGCTTTGACCACGTCGAATAGACCCTGCCTAAGAGCCACAACAGCGATGATTAATTCCGCAGCGTTTCCCAGAGTCGCATTGAGAAATCCACCGATGTTCTCTCCGGCTCGGTCGGCAACCTGTTCGGTAGCTTTGCCCAACAAGCCCGCAAGTGGAACTATCGCGCCACACGATAAGGCGAATATCACAGTGTGAGATCGTGGGTGCGCGTGCTCCACATAAAGACAAACCGGAACCAAGATCACCAACCAATGGAGGGAAGGCTTAAATATCTGTCGCACGTTCAACCTTCGGGTCCTGCCGGAATTAGCGCAGGCTTTTGCGAGCGTGGCTTTCTTCAGCAATAAATGGTCGCGATTTCACGTGCGTTACGGGAAATCGTGTGGTCTTCAATGAAAGTCTTTGAACTGCCCAACCCGACTTGAATCATCGCATGGAATTCGTCATTCTCGACAGCTCGGCACAAGATCATGCGGTCCTGCTAGAACCCGGCTTCCTTTGGTGACTTTCCGCAGGCTTCCAGCACAATGCCCCTAAGCTGAATAAGCTGGAGCGTTCCCTCGCCGCCGACTTGATCCCAGAATTTCGTTCCTACTTTCACCCAATTTTCCGCCGCCTTTATAGCCTTTGCAGGCGCTCCTTTCATTCTAGGCGCGTACTGTTGCTTGACTTGCTCAAGGGACTTTGCGCGTTCCGGTCCTTTTTGCCGCCTAACAACTTCTTCGCTTGCTTTCATGAACGCAACTACTGCATCACATGGACTGAGTTCTTCCATCCGTTTTGCACCACCTGGAACAACTTCGGTAGACGTGGCGGCAGGTGCCTTCGGCGGTGGAGCTGTTTCGGTCACACGTTTCTTGTATTCCTGGACCTCTTGGGCAACCTGGCCCTTTTCGCGTTTTAGAGAAGCGATTTCCTCCTCGGCGGCGCTATTCTTCTTTTTAAGCTCACTGTTTTCGGTCGAAATAGCTGCTTTAGCTTTGTTCAATGCATCCAGATCTCGCTGTAGCCGCGTATTCTTGTCCGAGAGAGCTTTTGATTCATCACTTAGGCGACTCGTTTCCTGTTTCAAACGGGCGGTCTCGTCAGTCAATCTCTTAACTTCGGAGTTTAGCTTTTCAATTTGCTGCTTTGCGCTCGCTAATTCCTTTTTCTGCCTGCCGCATCCTGAAACCATAGGCAACAAAACGCTCACAATCAAGGCCCAGCAAAAGACGGCATGAGGTGTCGGCAGACCCTGGGCGCGACTCCTCAAGCTCCTGTAGGTAGTTTCAGAAATTATGTGACGGAGCACTGCCAACATCCGTCCCACCGGCCGGGTTGAATCGAAAATATTCACGATGGCCCTCCTATCGCAGAGTTCGAAAGTGACAAACCTCCTCGAATCCAGCATAACTCCCGTGTCCAGCACTCTGGTCTAGCCTCCACAAACCCACTGAACAGGTGTCCACTATTTGCCATCCTGTTGTCCATTTAAACGATTCTGTGGTACGTTCGGGTCTCATCGTCTAGAGCTTACTATACTCGCGCGAACACAGTCTGTCGACGTAGAATTCGGCAGCCTGTCGGACTATCCGTTCAAGCGCGTTTGTTTTGGGGATCTTCGGCATTGACCTATAATAAGGATCTTTTGCATTAACCCGGGACTTGTGCAGCCCACACTAAATGGTCTAAACCGGCCGAAATCAGGAGTCTGGATGATGACCGCCATACGATTATCAGCAGTTTTGATCTTTGTCGCCTTGGCTTCTGTGGGCATTCTAGGTTGCAGCGAAAACGTTCAACTGGCTGTGCCTCCTCCAGCCGAGGTCATCGTCAGCCATCCATTGAAAAAGAAAGTCACTCAGTACCTCGAGTTTACAGGGACTACGGCCGCATTGGAATTCGTCGAGATCAGAGCCAGGGTCGAGGGATGGTTGGAGAGCCTTCATTTTCTACCGGGATACTCGAGTCAAGAAAGGAGATCTGCTCTTCGTCATAGATCCAAGGCCGTTCCAGGCTATAGTTGATCAGTACCGAGGCTGCCCTGAAAGGCAAGCAGGCCGATCTGCAGCTCAAGCAGGCGAATCTCAAGCGCGCCAAGCAGCTTCTTTCGACGGCGGCCATTAGTCAGCTCCAATACGATGTCCAAAAGGCCGAGGAAGCTGTGGCAGTTGCCCAGGTCGGAATAGCGGTAGCTGATCTGAAAAAATCCAAGCTCGATCTCGCTTACACTCAGGTAACCGCTCCTATCTACGGCCGTGTCAGCCGCAATTATGTGGACACAGGAAACCTTGTGGGAGCCAAAGACAAGACGCTGCTAACGGAGATTGTCAACGATACTTCGGTATATGTCTATTTCGACGTAAGTGAACGAGATCTGCTCATGCTTCTCAGAATGTGGCCGAACCTTGAGACAGAAAAGCCGTCAGATCGAGCAAAGCCGTCTGCTTATCTCCAGTTGGCGGATGAAACCGGCTACCCGCATGAAGGCAACGTAGATTTTGTGGAATCGCGGGTTGATCCAAGCACGGGCACTCTGAGGGTCCGCGCAATCTTTTCGAACGACGATAGTCTACTTGTTTCCGGGCTCTTCAGCCGCGTTCGAGTTCCCATTGAGCAAAAAGAAGCGCTCCTCGTTCCGGAGCTCGCTGTGGGTATTAGCCAAGCTGGAAGATATGTTCTTGTGGTAAACAAGGACCAGATAGTAGAGCAGCGGCTGGTCAAGACCGGTCAGCTTGAGGGAACTCTTCGGGTTATCGAAGAGGGCCTTGCCAAAGATGATCGGGTGATAGTTAACGGCATCCAGCGTGCAAGACCAGGAACGCGAGTCAGCCCCAAGGAATCGACCATCTCGGCAACTCCTCAGGCCTCCGAAAAGGCGGGTCCAACTTCCAAAAAGTAGTGGAGGTCCACAATGCTGAGTCGCTTTTTCATTGAAAGGCCCATTCTTGCCTCAGTGGTATCCATTATAATTGTGTTTGCGGGTGCCGTCTCGATTTTCAGCCTTCCCATTGCTCAATATCCTGAAATTGTCCCGCCAGTTGTTCAGGTGACGGCTTCCTATCCAGGCGCTGACCCGCGGGTGATCGCAGAGACAGTCGCCGCTCCAATTGAACAGCAAGTCAACGGCGTCGAAAACATGCTTTACATGTCGAGTCAGAGTGCTGCTGACGGATCCTATACGCTCAATGTGACATTCGAGCTTGGAACTAACATCGACATGGACACGGTGCTGACGCAGAACCGTGTCTCCGCTGCACTGGCCCAATTACCCGAAGATGTTCAGCGACAAGGGGTGACAACGAAAAAGGTTTCTAGTGCTCTTGTTATGGTTGTGAGCGTGTTCTCTCCCGATAATCGGTATGACGACCTCTTCGTGACTAACTACGCTACGATAAACATGAAAGATACGTTGAGTCGCATACCGGGCGTCGGGAACATAGTCTTGTATCCGAACAAGGATTACTCCATGCGGGTGTGGCTGGACGCGGACAAGCTGCGGGCCAGAGACCTTACCGTTGATGATGTGGTGGGCGCACTTCGCACGCAGAACGTTCAGGTGGCTTCAGGGCAGCTCGGTCAGCCTCCAGTCCCAAAAGATCAGGTCTATCAGCTAAATCTGAATACCATGGGTAGGCTTGCAAATGTAGAGCAGTTTGAAGATGTTATTCTCAAGACCGGCGAAGGCACGCGGGCCATTCGTGTCAAAGATGTGGGGAAAGTCGATTTGGGTGGTAAAGGGTACGACTTCTTGTCGCTATTCAACGGCCGACCCGCAGCCACCATGGTGATCTATCAATCTCCGGGTTCCAATGCTATTGAGGTGACCAATCAATTGATCAGGACCCTTGACGAGCTCAAGAAGAGTTTTCCTCAAGGTATAGAATACCGGGTCCTGTACAAAATATCCGATTTTGTAAACGCTTCTATTCATGAAGTCATTAAGACTCTGTTCGAGGCCTTCGTGCTAGTAGTGATCGTCGTTTTCATCTTTCTTCAGAGTTGGCGGACGACACTTATTCCCATGATTACGATTCCCGTATCCCTTATCGGTACGTTTGCAGTAATGGCTTTGTTGGGGTTCTCAATAAATATGGTAACCCTCTTCGGGCTTGTCCTAGCCATAGGATTGGTCGTGGACGATGCAATCGTGGTAGTGGAAAACGTTGAACGCAACATGGCTGAGTTCGGCATTGGTCCGAAAGAAGCTGCCATTAAATCGATGGAGGAAGTGAGCGGAGCAATCATCGGAATTACGCTGGTACTTATGGCGGTGTTTGTGCCACCGGCGTTCCTGGGCGGCATTACGGGTCAACTATTCAGGCAATTCTCACTTACCATCGCCATTACAATGCTATTCAGCGCGATTAATGCTCTTACTTTAAGTCCAGCGCTCTGTGCCCTGATTCTGCGACCCGGCGGACATGGATCTCAGAATGCTTTTTTCAGGCTTTTTAACAATGCCTTCAACCGAACTACGGATTGGTATGCCCGAATTGTGTCCCTGGGCGTGCGACGGATCGCCCTCATGATGATTTTGTTTCTTGGGCTGGTTCTGCTTACAGGTGTCATTTACGAGAGAGTTCCTAAAGGATTTCTCCCATTGGAAGATGACGGATTGATACTAGCGAATGTGCAGATGCCGGATGGTGCGACCTTGGACCGAACCAACAATACTGTGGAACAGGCAGGTAAATATATTGACGAAACGGAAGGAGTGGCCTCCTGGGGCGCACTAGTAGGCTATTCGATGATCGATGCCGCACGATCCAATCTGGCGACGATTTTTATTCCGCTCAAACCGTGGGAAGAAAGGCTTGCGAAAGGTCGGAGCAGGCAAGCAATCATGAAGGAACTTTCAGACAAATTCCGGAAGATATACGATGGGATTGTTTTTACCTATACCTTGCCGCCTGTCATCGGATTGGGCACGGGGGGAGGGTTCGAAATGCAACTCCTTGACAAAGGAGATCTCGGTTTTCAGTCCCTCGAGCAATCCGGCACCGAATTGGCTGCAGATGCGAACCAGCAGCCGGACCTGAAATCGGTTTTGGCCACTTTCCGATCTACATATCCGGACGTCTACATCGATATTGATCGTACGAAGGCCTTGGCGCTGAAGATACCTCTGCAGAGCGTGTTCAACACATTGCAAACATATTGCGGTTCTACATACGTAAATGATTTCAATAAATTCAGCAGGACCTGGCAAGTGAGAGTCCAGGGAGAAAGCATGTTCCGTCGGAAACCGGAGGATATATCGCAACTGTTCGTGAGAAGTAACAATGGCAAAATGATACCCTTGGGGACCTTAGTTAACGCTCGATACGAAGTGGGCCCAATGCGTGTGGATAGGTACAACCTTTTTCCTACCGCGAAAATTCTGGGTGAAAATGCCCAGGGATACAGTTCCGGCCAAGCGCTCCAAACAATGGAAACGCTGGCGGAAAAGACCCTGCCGCCCGGAATGGCATTCGAATGGACGAACATGGCTTACCAGGAAAAAAAGGCGGCAGGTAAAGCAACCATAACATTTACCGCAGCAATTTTAGTGGTTATCCTGATCCTGGCTGGCTTGTACGAAAGCTGGGCCGATCCCATTGCCGTCGTTTTAGTTGTTCCCCTAGCAGTCCTGGGAGCTGCAGCCGGCCTTCTCATTGGCGGCATGGACAATAATGTATATACACAGGTGGGTTTGGTGCTCCTGGTGGGGTTATCCGCAAAAAACGCCATTCTGATTGTTGAGTTCGCGCGGGAAGCCCGTGCCAGGGGGCAAGGTGTTCTCGAAGCTGCTACGGAGGCATCGAAACTTCGCTTCCGGCCCATTCTTATGACTTCGCTCGCGTTCATCTTGGGCGTTCTTCCTCTCGTGACAGCATCGGGGGCTGGGGCTGTCAGTCGTCGGTCCGTAGGAATGGCGGTCTTCGCGGGGATGATCGGGGTAACCGCCTTGGGAGTTTTCTTCACGCCTGCTCTGTATGTCCTCATGCGAAAGCGCTGGAAGAAAGGCGGTAAATCTTCGGACACTGTCGCATCCAAATCCTAACGCCAGGACTGTTCTGTAATGGACGTCTCTCCGATTCGTTTCCCGTGAGAAAGGGCTGAGGTGCAGTAATCCGGGATTTCTCGGGTGCTCGAGAGACCGGTCCGTAGAAGAAGATTTGCAGAGCGGCGAAAATGATAATTGGATAATTAATCATGCGGTTGGGTTGACCATCTGCAAACGGTCGGGGGCAACAAAGCTCTAGGCCGAATTATCTAAAGGGCTCTTACACTTTGCCTCGGAGGCGCTAACGCTAATCCGGCGACCGATATAAACGCTCAAAAGGTAGGCCACCACAAGCCATCCGTAAAACTGACCCGTAATCGCTTCAGTAATGGCCAGCCGTTGGGCGAACTCTGTCTTTGGTGTGATATCCCCATATCCCAGGGTGGCCAGAGTGACAAAACTAAAATATACGAAATGTGATGCCGACTCTCCGCCTGGAACCCGCAAGGCGAAAGATTCCGGACTGAACCAGTCGAGTATCGTGTAAATATGCGCGCAAAACATCCCAAGGATTATATAAAAGCTCACGGCTGAAATGATTAGTTGATGTGTGACATCCCGAGCCTTTAACATGGCCGAGAGTATCAAGGCGCCGCAGCATACGTATAAGACAATGATGAAGATCAGGACGAGTAGGCCGATTCGAATGCGTAAGGGCCCGATCATGGCTCCGGGAAGAAGCTTTGCCAAGACTATCGCCAGCACCACAACCGATGAGGACACAGCGATGACTTTTCGGGCAAGGCTTTCTCTGTCACTGAGAAGCCAGCCCCCGGCCACACCGATTGCCGCGAAAGACAGACTGGTAAGGGGTCCAGGTATCAGCGGGCCTAGAAGCAGAAGCCCGAGGAACATTACGAGTACCAAGATAGCTCTTTCGTGAAGAACTCGCTGACGAAGGCTCACAGCTCAGGTTCCCTTTCACAATAAAGAACTTCAGTTGCCCATATCATATTTCTGGAAAAACTGGTAATACCAAAACCCCTTCATAAAAGTAATTCTAGTAAGCCGTTTGTGGCAGTTCACCCCATGTGTCACCACGGTCAACCCAATTCCTTCATACAATCGAGGATAATTCTTGCCGCGCTGGGCCTCTCCTCGGGCAGGGCCAGCGTATCGCGTATCGCTTGAAATCCTCTTGCCATGAAATTGCGAAGAGGTTCTTCAGTCCTGAAACGCATCAGCCAAGTCGCGAGATTCTCAGCCGTCACATTGTCCTGCAGCAACTCAGGGACGAAGAGCGGACGGCCGCATTGCTGGCACGTGATCCCCAAGCTGCCCGGGGTTGCTTCTTTGAGCGGGCCTTTCCCTTGCTTTTCCAAATTGATGGCCAGCACATTGGCAATGGCTACGTGAATGTCCTTGTCCATCACAAGCGGCTTCAAAACCTTGATCGCAAGTAACCACGTGAACAAGTCCAGCTTGTAGACCACGGCATGGGGCATGCCTGCGAGCGCGGCCTGAAGAGTCGCGGTCCCGGATGTCACGAGTCCGCTGTCGCACGCAGCCATGATTTGCGCTGAGTCCGAGGACTGAATCATTACAGGAGTTCTATGCTCCAATACAATTTCGGTCACCAGAGGCCGGAGGTGCTCACCGGCAAGCGGAAGCACGAACTGTGTTTCCGGGTAATGCGCGATATGGATTCCAGCGGCTTCGCACATCACCGGCAACATGCGGCGAATTTCTGCGGGACGGCTGCCGGGAAGCAGCGCCACAGCGTACGTGGTCGGCGCCATGCCGAGATCACGTCGGATGAGATGCCTGTCAGAATGCTCAGGGATATCCTGAACCATGGTATGCCCGACAAAATCGGCCTTGACACCTGCTTCCCTGTAAAGCGTCTCCTCAAAGGGGAAAATGGTCATCATTCTGTCGACTCGTGCCGCTATCTTACGGATTCTCCCGCGTCTCCACGCCCACACTTGAGGACTGATGTAATAGCATACCGGCACCTTAGCGCCGCGGGCTATTCTGCAAAGCCTCAAGTTCACATCGGGAAAATCGACCGGGACAAAAACCGTGTGCCGCCCGCTTCGCAATTCGCTCTTCATCCTCCGGTACGCTGAGATGATATTGCGGACTTTGCCCAGACCTTCACTGAGTCCAATGGTATTTATCTCACTGTAATGATGGAAAAGCTTCATGCCCGCCGCGGCAAGCTTGTCCCCGCCAATGCCTGAAACACTGATTTCGGGGCAAAGCTGCCTTAGATCGCTCACCAGGGCCGCGGCGTGGTGATCGCCGGAGGCCTCGCCTGCAAGAAGAAGAATTGAGTAATCTGCCATTATCGTTGTTTGCGCGCCCGCGGGGGGAGGCAGCAGCATCAACTTTCTTTCTTAAGACTTTGAATCATGAACTCTTCTTAGCCTCTGCTGCCTGCATCTCATCGTATGATTGAACTATGTAGTTTCTCAAATGTCTTTTTGTCTTGACAAGAGAAAAGCATGTGATATGGATTCCAACCTGAAAATCTGATCGTTTTCTTCAAAAATTCCACCTGGATGACGTTGGAGACTCTCGCATGTCAAGTCTGCGTCCGATCTAGGGGCCAAACAAAGCTGGGAGCCTGAACATGAAACTGGGTTTGTGTGAAAAATGTGGATCGCCTACTGATGCTTGCTACGAAATCCGTAATAACCGCGGTTACCTTGTGAAATTTTGCCGAGATTGCGGCCGAACCGCGTCTCTCGTGACAAAGGACGCCCGTAAGTGGCGATGGAAACGAGAAATATCGGGGTATCAGGAACCCGCTATGCCTGCTTGCTCAATGGATTGCGCGAACTGTGACCACCAAGTTTACACCAAGCCTTCAACCGTAGCAATTGATGTTACCAACCTCTGCAATCAACACTGCCCAATCTGTCTAGCTTATGTCGACGCGATGGGTTTTGCGTACCACCCTCCCATCGAGTACTTTGACAAGATATTTAAGCATTTCGTAAACAACGATCCAAAACCCAATATCTGTTTCTTCGGCGGGGAACCCACCGTCCACAGGGATTTCCCGCAAATAATGCGGCTCGCGGCTCTTATGGTTTTCAGGTCCAGCTCTTCACCAACGGCATAAAGCTAGCGGATAAAGACTACTGCCGCGAGCTTTGCTCCATGGGGATACAGGTCAATTTCGGGTTCGACGGCACCAAGCCGGAAGTCTACCGAGCACTTAGAGGCGACAATTCTCTGCCGGTTAAGAAAAAAGCGTTTGAAAACGTCGTGGAATGCGGCGTGAACAAACTTGCCGTCATCTCGACAGTGGCCAACGGAATTAACGATCGGAATATGAAGGAACTACTTGATTTTATCCACGAATACAGGGAGCACGTCTCGGTTTGGGCTTTTGTGCCTCTGACCCCGTGCTGGGAAGGCTCGGACGTAGATTTGGAACCTACCACCACCGAATGCGTTGAGAACATATTCGAGACAATGGTCCCTGAAATCGAGTTTGTCTCCACAGGTATGATGAATTTCACTGTTCTGTCACGTTTTTTCGGAAGGCAGACCCTTGGAGGGTCTCATCCCAATTGCGAGAGCGCTACGTTGCTTGTGTCCGATGGAGATCAATACGTTCCGATATCCAGCTATCTTACCATGCCTCTTTCAGAACTCTTGGTTCGTCTGCGGGAATTGGATTCTCGTCTTGCCTCGAAAGGGGCTTTTCTGCAGGCAACCGGTTTGCGAAGGCGTCTATTCGAAGCCCGGGCCGTGATAGGCATGATGCGCGTTTTCAAGAAGGCTCTGGATTTCAAGAAGATATTTGGAAAACCGGCCCTGATCAACGCGGCAAAAGCAGTGGCTGACCTTATTCGAGGAAGAAAAATCGACCGAATACTAAAAGAGAGGACTTCTTTCAAGCATATTCTCACCCTTCTAACAATACCGTATGAAGACAAGGGAGGTTCTGGAAGACGCGCGCCTCAGGGATTGCCCCGCCGTATTCGCCTATGAGGATATTGACACGGGACGTATTCGTACAACCGCGTTTTGCTCATGGCAAACCGTGAAGGACGACGTTTGTCGCAAAATCCAAGCATATTATGACTCCCGGGCAGGTTATGAACTTGGCTTCAAACAGGTCAGCGCGCAAAAACGCGGATGAATCCAATCCTCAAGACTCTTCGATCAATTTCCTGAATCTATCAAACAAGTACCGGGAATCGTGCGGCCCGGGTGAGGCTTCGGGATGGTACTGTATCGAAAACAGAGGATATTTCTTGTGGACAAATCCCTCAACCGTCCGATCGTTGAGGTTAACGTGAGTGATTGCGCATTCAGATCGTACTGATTCCGGATCTACCGCGAAATTATGGTTCTGGGATGTTATCTCGACGTGACCTGTTTCCAGCCTCCGGACCGGATGATTGGCGCCATGATGCCCGAAGGTGAGTTTAAAGGTCTTGCCGCCGAGAGCAAGTCCGAGTATTTGATGCCCTAAACAGATTCCAAAAATAGGCTTCTTGCCGATGAGTTTCCGGACGTTCTCGATTGCATACGTGGCAACCTGCGGGTCACCAGGGCCATTCGACAGAAAGATTCCGTCGGGCTCGAATTCCAGCACTTCATCCGCAGGTGTGTCCGCGGGGAACACCCTCACTTTTGCCCCCGCATCTACGAGCAGCCTCAAGATATTTTGCTTTATCCCGAAATCATAAGCCGCGACCCGGAATTGCGGCTGCGGCCGTTCCGGCGAGGCATTCCACCGCCAGGTGGGTTCATCCCAGTCATAAGGCTCGGAGCAAGTTACCTCTTTGACGAGATCCAGGCCCTCGATGTCGGGAAAATCGCGCACCTTTTTCTCGAGGCTTTCGTGGCCGTGATCTTCCGTGGAAATTATCCCCTTCTTCGCGCCGGTCTCCCGGAGGTTTCGCGTCAGTCTTCGCGTGTCGATCCCATGGAGCCCCATTATTCCATGTTTCTTGAGGAAATCGCCCAAATCATCGTTTTTTCGCCAGTTACTCGGGTGAGGGCAAAACTCCTTGACGATGAAGCCCGCGAGGTAAGGTCGAACAGCTTCGTTGTCCTCAAAATTTACACCCGTATTTCCTATATGAGGGTAAGTCATCGTGACTATTTGCCCTCGATAGGACGGATCCGTGAGTATCTCCTGATACCCGGTGATCGCCGTATTGAAGACGACCTCGCCGACCTTTTCACCCGTAGCACCGACAGACGATCCTCGGAAGATTGTGCCGTCGGCCAATACCAACGTTGCTTTCATAGGTTTTCCTTTGAGAATGCCTCGAGCCGTTCCATTGCCTCGTCGATGCGTTCATCCGGAGAAGTCATGGAAAGTCTGAAGAAATTCTCGCCGCTGGGTCCGTAACCGACGCCGGGAGTGACAATGAGGCCTTGCTTCTCAAGTAGGTCGGCGCAAAATGCCACTGAAGATGTGTAAGGCTCCGGAATGTGAACCCAGAAGTAGTAGCTCGCCCTGGGAAGCCGGAACCGGTAACCAAGACCCGCCAGTCCTGCGGCGATTCGGTCTCGGCGTTTCTTGAACAGCAATGTTCGCTCCTCACTGAAGCCCTGGGCATCCGGGTGCCCGAGCGCGCGTGCCGCAACTCTTTGAATGGCCATGAAGACGCCGGAATCAAAGTTTGACTTCAATGTGAGGAAAGCGTCGATCAGGTCTTTTCCGCCTACGACGAATCCTATTCTCCAACCGGTCATATTGAAGGTCTTGGAAAAGGAGTGGATCTCTATGGCGATATCCCTGGCCCCTTTGACCTTCATTATACTTATCGGTCGATCCTCTTCCTTAAAATATACCTCCGAATAGGCGTTGTCAGCCAGAATCACCAGATTATGTTTTCGTGCAAATGTTACGAGTCGCTCGAAAAAGCCTGTGTCGGCCACTGCCGCGGTCGGATTGTTAGGATAATTTACAAACATTATTTTAGCCCTGTCAGCGATGACCGGATCAATGCCGTCTAGTTGCGGAAGGAACCCTTTCTCTTCCACCAGCGGAACTCGAACCACCTTTCCCCCGGCGAAGCCAATGGCTGCCTCATATACCGGATATCCCGGATCGGTGACGATTCCAATGTCTCCGGGATCCAGGAAAACAAAAGGCAGGTGCGAAACCGCATCCTTGGCGCCAATCACCGCCATCACCTCGGTGCGAGGATCTAACTCGACATCGAAGCGCTTCCGGAAACCAACTCGTCACTTGCTCGCAGAAATCGGGCTCTCCTTTGTAGCTCGGGTAAACGTGATTACACGGATCGTGGATCTCTTCATTCATCAAATTGAGAATGAAGTCAGGTGTCGGCCGGTCAGGGTCCCCTATGGCCAAAGAAACAACATCTATTCCTTTTTCCTGAGCAGCCTTCCGCTTTTCATCGATCAAATGGAAGAGGTACGGGGGTGTTTCCGTTACCCTCCTGGATAATTTCATGTGATCCTCCAGCACGTGCAATAAAATAAAATAAGCTCCCCCGCGGTGGGACACTCTCGACCGCTTTTATGCCTCGGCGTTCTACAATGAGTCTGTTGTGTCGGAATCGGAGCTTCCGCAGGTGCGGAGCGGAATAGTTAATGTAACATTTTCGTGTGGAGGAATTCAACACCGTATGACCGGAAAATGGTCAAGGAGAATACAACCGATTCCGCATTTAGAGACGGGACCTCTAGGATAATTCTTTGCAGGCCGTGCAAACTATCAGGTTGGCCGCTGATCGTGGCCCAACCTTGCGCACCGGTTATTCCTTGACTTTGCCTCTCATTTGCTCTTATTTTCAAAAGAATTGTCTGCGGAGAAAAAATACATCAAGTGGTTGCCTTTCCTGAAACAATTCTGAATTGCCTTTGTCTGAACATGGTAAGTTTGTTCTTGTTCTCAGCTTTTAAGCCTGAGACAGACGAAGACAGGGAAATAGTAGAAAGGTGTGTTCGAGGCGACCGAGAGGCCTTCGACATTCTCGTTGAAAAATATTACAAGAAGATCTACAACTTGGCCTATCGGTTTGTGGGCGACTCTGAGGAGGCCAACGACCTGGCGCAGGAGGTGTTCACTGCTGCGTATCAAAACCTGAAGAAATTTCGAGGAGACGCCAAGTTTTCGACGTGGCTGTTTCAAATTGCTACCAACAGAGGCAAAAACAGGTTTAAGTACCTCAAAAGGAGAGGTTACTTTGCCAACAGAGGTCCAACGAACGGTGAGGAGGAAAGGGATTCTTTGCAGAGAGCGATTCCGGACCTAAGCACCAATCCGGAAACAATTCTCGCTGGTAAACAAATTCAAAAGATCGTTCAGGACGCAATTAATGACCTGGATCCGGATCACAAGGAAATAGTGATTCTAAGAGATATAGAGGGTTTTTCGTACGAAGAGATAGCGAGGATACTAAATCTTCCGGAAGGAACGACCAAATCTCGCCTCCACAGAGCGCGGATGGTTGTAAAAGAAAAATTGAAGAAGGCGTTGTCATGAGCGAATGTGAACGAATCAGCGGCCTATTCGGGGATCTTCACGAGGATCAAGTGGATGGTGAGACTGAGCGAATAGTGCGGATGCACCTTCACGGTTGTCCGGGTTGTCGAGAAGATTTCAAATGGTACGGACTGACCGTCCAGGCATTAACCAGCATGGAACGAGTCGCCCCCCCCGGAGATTTTACTGTCCGGCTCAATGCGAGACTTCGTGATGACCCGCCTTCTTCTCTACTGGATTTTTTTCGAAATGTTCTTTGGTCCGTACCTTATGTTCCGCTCCCCGTGGGCGTCCCTGCGGTCGTGTTTATCGCTGTTGTCGGGTTTATCTTCTATAATTATGTGCCAACGGGAATGACGCCGTCCTTGGTATCGCACGCGTCCTTGTACGATTCAAGTCCCCAATCGGGCCGGCTCGTGCGAATGGCTCCCATCAACGCCGGTAAGACTGTGCCGGGCCGGATGCCGGGTAGCACGCTAGTGGCCGCGTCCGAAACCAATCCCTCCGCCCCCCCCAGCCACCTCCCGCTTTTAGCCAAGTCAATACCGAATTCGTTAGGCAGCAACATTGAAGCAGAGAGTCAGGGCTTCCCCACCATAGCCGATCGGATCGGAGCGGACAATCTTACGGTCGAAAGCGCCAGTGTTGATCAGGCAGTCGAGTCTTTGAAGCGTATATTGCCTAATATTCAAGGAAGATTGGTTGATCGGTTGAATCGTGGCCGTGTTGGAGAAGTTGTGGTGGGTGTCATGATTCCTTCAGACACGTACGGAAATCTTACCACCGAATTGATAAACCATGGCGCAGTGGCAGCCGGTATGGAGGGTTCGGATGTTGGGGCCCCGTCACCTGCGAAGAAAGAAGGCAACAACGTCCTACTTTATATCCGTTTTGTCCACACACGTTGACCCACCCTGAGGAGCGCTTTTTAATTTATGCTGCCACCCCCCCATGCCCGGGGGAAGACGACATTCATCCCGCCAGAATCCAAACAACCGATTGCCGCCGCCATAGGCCCTTCTCGCGGGCCGTCCAAACCAGCAAAAGAAAGGATGGGGTCTAGTGAAACTGGGTATCATCGGATTGCCGGGAAGCGGGAAAAGCACGGTGTTCAAGGCATTGACCGGCGGAATTGAATCCGGCGAACACAGAGGCCACCAGGAGCCCGGCCTGGGGGGGGTGAAGGTCACTGATCCCCGTCTCGACTTCCTTGTGGAATATCAGAAACCCAAAAAAATCACGCCTGTGCACGTAGATTACCTGGATATTGCGGGAATTACAGGCGAAGGAATACCCGGACGCTCCATAGGAGACAAAACTCTGGCTTACATTCGTCCAGTGGATGCCATCCTTCACTGCATAAGGTTTTTTGATTCTCCTGTCCTGGGTCGGCCGGAACCTTTAAAGGACTATGTCTCGGTTGAAGAAGAGTTGATTCTCTCAGATCTGGCCATAGTCGAGAAGCGCATCGAACGCGTTGGTAAGGACGTTCAAAGAGGCCGCAAGGATCTCGCGCATGAACTCGACCTTCTTCAGCAAGCCCATGAGCTACTTAATGACAGCAAGCCACTGCGCCTTTTTCCGTCGGCGGTTGAAGCGGAGGAACTCAGGGGGTTCTCATTTCTATCTGCAAAGCCGGAGCTTATCTTGATCAATGCAGGCGACAACAAAAGCCGAGAGGACATCGAGTCCACGTTGGAGCAAATCACGAATCGAGTGAAAGGCCAGCCAAGTGTGGCACTGGACTGGCTCTATGCCGATACTGAAGCGGAAATCGCCTCGCTCGGCGAGGAGGACGCGCGGGAGTTTCTCAGCGACTTGGCGCTGGAAGAGGGGGCTAAGGAAAGAATAATAAGAACATCTTTTGCTCTCCTCAATCTTATCGTCTTCTTTACCGTAGGGGAACCCGAAGTCCGGGCGTGGCAACTTGTCAAGGGAAAGACAGCGGTCAAAGCCGCAGGAACCATTCACTCGGACATAGAAAGAGGTTTCATAAGGGCAGAGATAGTCTCATACGACGACTTCAAGGAGGCAGGTTCGATGGTCGCGGCCCATAAAGCCGGTAAAGTGCGCCTCGAAGGAAAGGACTACGTAATGAAAGACGGAGATATAGCCCTATTCCGTTTCAACGTGTGACAAGTGTTCGCACGGTCAATTGTTCCTTCTGTCAGATATTAGGTTTTCGCTGAAGGCTGGCTTCAAGGCTCGAAGGCGTGGGGTCGGCCTGTAGATGTGCTCGTAATGCCGGATGGCGCGCTGCTTGTATCAGACGACGAGGCGGGAGCGATTTATCGCATCAGTTATAAATGAGTACCAATCAACCATTCTGTGTCCCCTTCCTTGCTAATCGTAAGCTATTGGTTTTCAGCAAAAAAGTGACATTAAACCTTTGGGGTGAGCTTTCCAGCCCGCCTTTTACTTAACTTGACTAGCGGCAAGGAGTCCCGCGCCTCGCCGGACTGCCACAGGTCGGTGAATGCTTGGTGCTAATAGGTGTTTTTTATTGCTTTTTTCAGCCTCGTGATGTATGGTAAGTTATTCTAGCTGAATCAAGTCTTTGAAGTTGTAGAGTTGAACCTGTTGGAGTGACGAGGACGCCGCAGCGTATGAACACGACCATCGAATCGCTAGGAGAGCCTCGAATAGACTCTCTCCTCAAACGGGCCGAGTGGGTGGAAGACAACGAACAGGTGCTCTTTGATCTCTCGCCCGATGGAATCGTTCGGGAAATCGGGGAGGGTCGGACCCCGGTTTCGTTCATGAAGGCCGGAGCTCGTCGAAAAATCTTCTTTGATCCCAGCAAATTGAAATGTGCGATGGTGACCTGTGGCGGACTTTGCCCCGGACTCAACGACGTTATCCGGTCGCTTGTGCTGACTTTGCACCACATCTACGGTGTCAAGAATGTGCTTGGCATCAGGTACGGGTTACAGGGTTTTATCCCGCGGTACGGGCATCCGGTCATGGAACTCACGCCCGATGCGGTAGCAACTATCAGCGGGCAGGGTGGGACCATTCTCTCGTCGTCGAGAGGGCCTCAGCCCATCGATCAAATCGTGGACGCTCTCGAACGTATGAATGTAGGGATTCTTTTCGCCATCGGAGGAGACGGCACGTTTCGGGCCGTGTCGAAGATAGCGGATGAAATCCGCTCGCGAGGGGCCAAGATCAGCGTGATTGGAATCCCCAAGACCATTGACAATGACATCAACCTGCTTTCACGTTCCTTCGGATTCAATACGGCAGTGAGCATGGCTACCCGAGCTATTGCCGCGGCGCATGTGGAAGCCACCGGAGCGCCCAATGGTGTGGGACTGGTAAAATTGATGGGGCGTCATTCCGGTTTTATCGCTGCCAGCGCCGCTCTGGCAAAGCGCGACGCGAACTTTGTTTTGATACCCGAGTCTGATTTTGACTTGGAAGGCCCGCATGGTCTATTAGCAGAACTCGAGAGACGCCTGGAAGCCCGGAAGCACGCAGTCATAGTGGTGGCGGAAGGAGCCGGGCAAAAGTTTTTCAATATGGAAGGTACCGATGAGTCGGGAAATCAACGGCTCGGAGACATAGGTGCTTTTCTAAAAAATACAATCACCGAGCACTTTAAGGCTCGAGGGGTAGATCTGAATCTGAAGTATATAGATCCTAGCTATATGATCCGCTCCGTGGAAGCCACCGCCAATGATGCGATCTTCTGCGGCTTTCTAGGCCAGAACCGCGGTGCATGCGGGAATGGCGGGCAAAACCAATATGGTGGTTGGGACCTGGAACGACGAATTCGTCTACGTCCCGATAGATTTGGTGGTGGAGGGGCGTAGGCGTTTGGATCTGCGAGGAAAATTGTGGGCAAGTGTCCTGGAAGCAACCGGCCAACCTGCTCTGACGGATGAGAACGCTTGAGAGATTGTCGCTGGAGTGTCGACTGTTGGTTTAACCTTTTGGGATGGTCCGAAAGTGTCGTCTAGGAGAGCGTTGCAACGATATGGTGCTCCGGCGGCACCTGTTGTGGCACTTTTTCTGAGACGGGTGTCAGGACACTGGACTATTGCCGAAATATTATTTATGATTAAGCGAATGGAGGTATGAAATGAGTGGGAAGTTCATCGTTGTTGTTGTCGGCCTGCTGTTGGTGCTGCTCATGGCGGCTTGGAGTCACGCCGGCCCGCTGTTCGTAGCAACTGCCAAGAATGCGAGGGGGGCCTTGTATCTAGGATTTGGCCCTACACCTGGGCATGCCTCGGAAATGGCCATAGTCAAGTGCTCTCAGGATTCGTTTGTACCGCCTAGTTGTAAGGTAGTATGTGTACGGATGGAGTGTCCTCCTCCCGTTTGCCTTCCTCCCATGCACAGGCCTATCCACAAGACCAGGATAAGCAAGGTCTGTCCGCCCCCAGGATATGGCTGGGGCCGGCCTATGCCTTGACGAAAACAGCTATTTCTTTGATATTGCCCTTCGGACCCAATGGTTCGAGGGGCATTTTCAGGCACTACAATGAAAAAGTTCCTGACTTATGCACTGGCGGCACTGGTGATCGCACTGGCGGTTTACGGGGGGATCACTCTGTTATCCGGCTTTCTGAATAAGTCCCCCGGACAGCTCGCGACGGAAATGGCTCAGCCTTTTGCCCACGCGACTGTCGACGCGGCCGGGGACAGGTTGACGCAAACTCTGAATAAGACTCCGGATGCTCAACTGGAGAAGAATTCCGAATGGATGGCGAGTAAACTTTACCCTATTGGTAAAGGCATAATCAAAGGCGGAGCTGAGTCGTTCCTCCAGGACCCGCAGCGGAGCGAGGTCCCCGACAAAATGTATCAGGCCGGCAAAGAGTTTTCCGAGACTATCCTCAAACCCTTCACTCGCGGAGTTTATGAAAGCAATCAGAAGAATCTTCAAGAAGCGGACAAGACGCTTCAGGCGCTCCGAAAATTCAGTGACACCAATAGCGACCTGATGAACGCGTTATCGCAAGGCTTAGATACATTGATTAAGAAATTTAAAGAGAATCCGCCACTCCGGCCCGAACTCCCGCCAATTCCTCCCGGGCCGACGCCCCCGCCTTCTCCCGGCGGTGCTGGTACGCTCGGACGCTAGCTTTACTGCTCGAAAGAAACCTCGCAGGCCCCTCCGAGCATTCAAGATTTTTGGCTAAACCCCGACATCTGCTGGTGAACGCCCCGGCAGCAGCAGGCCCACGCGCTGTACTAAAGCGTCTGCCAAAAGTAAAGTCCGTTTGGCCGCCCGATGCCAAGAATGCTTAACATACTTCGCTGTGGACGTTTAGCCGTCATTCTCGCGTACGCGGGAATCCACTGTAGGGGCACCCCTCGTGGGTGCCCGGAAGAGGGCAGACACAAGATCTGCCCCTACAGACCTCGGATCGGAGTCCGGGGTGACCCCGCGGGACGCGGGGCAAATCGGTCAAAACTTTTGGCAAAGCCTATAATCATTCACGGACGCGGGACTCGCAATTGTAGATGATCTTTCTCTGCTCGTAAGTGATTGATCATGAGCTGCATTCCTGTTTTCTTTACACCTTCCCGGGTTTAAGGTAGGATGCCCGGCAATGAAATCACCGTCGAACAATACACCTGCCGGGGAAAGGGGATAAAGCAAGAAACATGTTTCGCCGAGGAATTACCCCGGGGTACGAGGTCCAACACGCACCGGAGCAGGAGCGAGACCGTCAAAAGGCGGCTCCTCCGTGGAAGGAATCTCAGCCGGAATGTTTGAACCGCTGTATCTCCCGCCGCGATTTTCTTATCAGTACAGGCATTTCTGCCGCTTTCATGCTGGGAGGAATGTCGTTAGCCAGGGCACAGGGAAATCCCACAGAAAAGGTGGGCTTCCTCTTACCGGAACGCGGGCCTCATTCGCTGGAAGCGCGATCTTTGATCGCAGGATTTGAACTCTTTTTGAAAGAGAAGGGCGGGGAAGTCCCACCGGTTGAGATCTTGAAAAAGGATACGGGACCCGAGGACGAAAAAACTTTAGATGCTCTTGCAGACCTTCTGACGAACCGGGACGTTCGTTTCCTCGTAGGTCCCCTATCGGCTAAAGGAACTGAACAAACAATTCACGGGGTGGGGAGTAGTAATGGGATTCTGTTCGTGACCAATCCAGCCGTGCGCCTTGTAGCTGGAGAAATGTGCTTGCCTGGGAGTTTCCGGTTATGTGTTAATACTTATCAGGCGGCGCAACCACTTGCCTCTTGGGCCATGAAACATATTGGCCGGACCGCATTCTTGACAGGTGACGACGACGCGGAAGGAAACGAAGAGGCCGACTTCTTCGCATACAGCTTCGAGAAAGCCGGCGGATCATTTGCAGACCGAATCATGCTCTCCGACGGCGCAAAAGGGATAAAATCCGTCGTTGGGGCCGTGGCCGCGGCGAAATCCGACCTGGTCTTTGCCTCCTTCAAGAATGCCTCGGCGGTGGCTTTTCTCAAGGCTGCGCGAACTTCTGCCCATGCCGTCAAGCCACACATAATCGGCCCGCAATCTTTAACCGGGTTTCCTCACCCGCTTAGTGAGTTGGGGGAAGCTGCGACCGGAGTAAAGACGTTGACTCCCCTGAAGGATGCCGCCGGTTTCGCTCAAAAGATAAAGCGTCAAGTTGGCACTGAAGTCGCCGACGTTGCCAAGGCAGCAGAAGGCTACGATATAGCTGCCGCAATTTGCAGGGCCCTGAGCGGAAATGCCGGAGAGACTGACCTGTCGAAAATTATTAAAGCAGTTGAGGAGATTGAAATAGTCGGACCAAGGGGTAAAGTGCGCTTTGACAAGAACCACGAGCCACTTCTTGAGATGTCCGTTCAGGAATGGCAACGGTCCGGACAATCATTCAAACAAAAGATCGTGGAGAGTCTGGGAATCTGTCAGACTCCGGACTTCGGCTGTGGTCGTGTTGGCTTTCCCCGGAAACCTGAAGCCGAAGTCCCGGACGAAGAACCTGCTCAGCGAGAGAAGGGGGATTAGGAAGGCCCCGGTTTTTCGCCGGCACGGGATTCATTCGAAGTAACTATTCACTTATGCGCGGGGAGAGATTGTCATTGCGAGTCCCGCCTCCAGCGGGACGAAGCAATCTTTTCCTTTAAGGGCCGCCTAGATTGCTGGTGGGACGTCCCGCACGGAACGCGGGATTGCCCGTCATCCCTAATAGACAGGCTGGAAGCCTGTCCCACCATGCACTCCTCGCAATGACAAGGTGCAGAAGATCCCGTGCGGAAGTTAATAGTTACCATTCGGAAATTCTTCAATTGACAAGTTATGAGCCCTTTTGCTATTGTGCGTTTTATACAGGGCGAGCCATCATTTCGGGGGTAGGCGGTACGATTTCCGACCCGCACCCAGCCTGCCTCATTAAGGAGTGTTTAGGATGACAAAGCGAGTTCTCGTTCGTGCGTTACTGATCGTTGGCCTGCTGGCAGCATTTGGCGTAGGCCAAGTCTTAGCAGGAGGGCCGGTGTGTCCTCCTCCTGCCTGTCCACCCCCTTGTGCTCCGTCCATGCTGTGTCCGCCACCGATTTCGGTTTGCGGAATGGGACCCGCGTGTTGCCCGCCACCGGTCTGCGCCCCGCGCCCCGTATGCGGCCCGCCCCCTTGTGCTCCGCCCCCTTGCGCTCCGCACCGATGCAAAGAGAATCCGTTCGCTCAGTTGTGCAGGGGAGCTGTGGATTTAGTGGTAGGAGCGGTGACTCTACCTTTCAAACTAGTTGATTGTATTATAGACCACGGTTGTGGTCCCAGATGTGGTCCCGCACCGTGTGGTCCGATGGCCATGTGTCCTCCTCCTTGTCCGCCACCGGTCTGTGGGCCGCCAGTTTGCGGTGCTCCCGGTTACGGCATGAGAAGACCTATGCGATTCGGTAACCGTCACCATCGTGCCAGGAGATTCCTCCGTCCGTTCGCGAAGAAGGCTTCGCAGGCAGAGGCATTAATTGCCGACTCGTCTGACAGCGTATTCGGTCAATATTGGTAATTGTTTTAAGTTGAAGATAATGAGGATCAGGAAGAGGGGACGCTAGCGTCCCCTCTTTTTATGCCTCGGAAGCACTTAGGGGCGGGCAGGCACGCCGGCTCCAGCAAACCGGTAGCGGCGGGCCTCCGTGCCCGTCGTATCACTTACATGAAGATGAAATGGTCTCACCCCCACCTCTTGATGCGGAAGATCTTCTCTTTGGCAAGGTTGATCGCCTTCATGCGCTCTTCATCGCCTCCGGCTGAGTCGGGATGATACTGCCTCGCCAGTCTGCGCCAGGCTTCGATCACTTGTTGTCTGGTGGCGTCTGTGGCCACTTCCAGCACCAGGAAATGCTTCTTCAGAGAGTATTCGAAGGTACTGCCCACGGATCGGCGGTGACGCTCGAACAGCTCCGGCGGTATTCGGTTGTCCGACCTGCGCCGCCGCATTTCGTCCTTCCATCTCAGTGTCTTGAGCGCGGCCTCGAGCAGCCCCGAGAAATTGCTCTTTTCAACCTGATCTCTCAGCGTGAGCGGTATAATTTCCCTCAAAGTCTCGGCAAGGTCCCGGACAACGGCCAGTGTGAGGTGGCTCAAATGAAACGCAGTAGGTTCCGCAG
This sequence comes from uncultured delta proteobacterium, assembly GCA_963789265.1. Lineage (GTDB taxonomy): Bacteria > Desulfobacterota > Desulfomonilia > Desulfomonilales > Desulfomonilaceae > CAWBBA01. The sequence goes on from CAWBKB010000006.1 coordinate 108,866, forward strand.
GACCGACCAGATAGTGCAACTTTCGTCTGAACGCCACCATTTCAGGATCTTGGCACTCAGAATGTTCGTAACAGCGCCCGTCAGAGAATTCCGGCTCGTTCGGGCATTGGTCGTACCCGCCATCAAAAGGCCCGGACCATCGCGTGCCCAAGCACCCGAACGGATCCATCTTCACCACCCAGACGCCGTTCTCTTCATGGTGAACAAGCGTACACCCTTGTAGATCTCTCTCAATATGGCGAAATACCCGGTGGAGGCGGTAACTGGAAAGGTTAAACAATCCGGCAATCTTTCTTTTGGATGTACCGGGGCATTTCAGGATAGTCTCCAAAACTTGACTTTGCAGATTCATCTGTTTCAAACTACTTCCTCGTCCTCTTCGAGATCGGGCAACAGATGGTCCTATTGTCAACCGTTGAGCATGGAAGATCAAGACAGGGATCGGATTCCGATCTCAACTAAAAGGACTGACCACTCGATTATTTTTACGGCTATAAATCCCCCCTAATATGAATAAAATCTATAATGTTCCTTAACTCAGGCGTCAAATTAGGCCAAGTCGATTCTCTTTCTCGGCAGTCGATGATCCGCAAGCTCTTTGGTGGGACCCAGGGGGACCATTGAATCGGGTCGCCGGCAACGAAGAAAACAACGGAGGGTATCCCTAGCCCCGCCGCAAGGTGGCTGATTCCAGAATCATTTCCCACAAAAAGCCTCGCACCGCCCAGTTGCTCACACAACTCGACGATGGATTTGTTTTCCACAAGATTTGTACCCGGTCCGCGGACAAGCCTCTCCCAGTCAGGATCCTCTCTCAGGAAGCCATCCGCTTCACCGGCAGTCACCACAAGCGATAAACCGGTCTCCGTATGCACAGTCTCGGCCAGGCGTCTCATAGTCTCCAAGGGAATACATTTCTTGGAGCTACCACTGCCGGGATGAAGCCAAACCAAGTCACTGTTCCCTCGCCGGGCCAGTTCCGCGAGGGCCGGTCGTCTCGGCGGAACATTGAGTCCAAGCGCTTCGTGTAGGCTCTCGACCACGTGTTTCCCTTGTGCGGGGATGGACGATGCGGTGAGTACCGACTTCGTTCCGGTTTTGGCCAAGTTTCTTGCTACGTCGTCGGCATTTTTCAGAATGACGTACACGCGGTTGAAAGCTGTCGCGGATTGCTCGGTATTAACCGATTCGAAAAGCCATAGCCACCGGGCAGCATCAATAGACTGGAACTCGACGCCGGCCGGCAACAGGTCCCTATACGAAGGATTTCCGAGGAACGTTATCTTCGCTTCGGGATATTCGGATTGTATGGATGCCAAAAGAGGCAAAGAAAGAATCGTGTCACCTAATGCGCCGGGGCGAACGATCAGGACTGTCACTGAGGAGATAGGCATGTGAAAATAGAAGACTGCGATACAACCACTAGTCTGTTCTTCCCGTTCTCAACCACTCAAGTATTCTCTCCGAAACGATACTGTTGGCCAACCGGTTCGGATGGTGATCTGCGCTACTCACAATGTACTTTCGATGATCGTAATCTTCGACTGTGGTGCTGTGTTCGATTGACTTGCGAGCCCATATATGCGGCATATTGTGCTTTGAGAATAGATCGGCAAGGAACTTGATTCGCCAATTCAGAGGCTTCCATGCCCTGTGCAGCCCCTCAAAGACCAGAAACACGTGCTCTAGGCCTCGGGTATTCAAGTCTTTCGATACCGTTAATAAAATGGCCTTGCCAAGCTCTTCCTTCTTGGATCGTTGGGGGTCGCTTGGACTATTTGCATCATTCCAGTCGGGGAATATTCGAAACATGACGAGTCGCCCCAGATAGGACGTTATCTCCGGTGGTCGGTCGGCAAAAAACTTGCGTTGGTCCGTCTCTATTGGGAGTCCTCGAAGATTCAGTTGTCCGTTGTTCACAACGAAATAAGGCTTCTGTCCTTGGTTCATTGTAAGGACGCATCTGTCAATGTCCGCGTCGAGAAGACTGAAAACGACGACCGGGTTGTGATAGAGTCCAATTGTCTTTTGATATAGAAGATATATCTGATCAAGCCCGTAACCGCCGACGCCATAGTTTATCAGATAATATTTGGCCGAGAATTCACTGTTGTTATTCAAGATACCCTCAAAGCAATCCTCGGGAGGAACCGTGCATTGAGCAAAAGAATCTCCATAAAGAAGAACCGGGATTCTGGAGCCAATCTCGCTCGCCTGCGCGTGTAGGTAAGTGTTGGGCCTTATGCCGTGCTTTCTGTATCCCAGTAACGGATCATTGCGTACGGCAGGAGTGCCTCCGAAGGCAACCCATAATTTCCAGTATGTGTCGCTTGAATCGCTTTCGGCATAGAGGCCGGGTGATTCCAACGGTTTCATGAAGGCAGGGCCGTGGAATAGTAGTGCTCTGAAAACGAGTTCCCCACCGACTAGTGTTAAACATACGGCCAAAACACTGACCGTCAGGTTGATAATTAAATTCTTCATGACGAGTCCTTCCCAAACCATGCAAGTTAATTGTCAAAGAGGTCCGTGTTTGGACTTATAAGGCAGTCGTGCCGTATCGGAGCATTTTGGGGAGCACAGAGCAATGACGGTTCTGTTTCCCCGAACCCGAAAAAGCTGGGAGGATGTCTGACAAAGCCCACCAGGACGAGACCCTTGTCACTTCGTGCGAAAAGACTTCTTTCCCGGTCATCGAAAATACTTAACCGCACGCCTCGAATCAAGCAGCGAAGTGAAGGTTTGGTTAGAGTTTCCTGGCTGAAGCCCAGCGGTAGATCTTTTCAGCGGCTTGGAAGTGATGTGGGGTGTTGAGGACCACGATCACGCGTTCCTTGTTTTGGTCTTTAAAAAGAGCGACGATGCATCTGCCGGCCGCGTTTGTGTATCCGGTCTTGGCTCCGGCGACCGGTAAGTTCCTCGCCAATAGCCTGTCATTGGATCTCAGCACGAAATCATGTGGGATGGCATTGCGCGTCCGCATGGTAAAGGTCCGCATTGCTGCGATCTTGCGTATGATCGGATGTCTGAATGCTTCCCGGGCAATAAGAGCGACATCTTCGGCGCTAGCCGTATTGGACCTCCGAGCTTCGAGACATCTGCCGCCTTTCCTACCCAACGTGATCCTCATATCAAGTCCGCTGGGGGTGTAAAGATTCGTGTGGGTAGCGCCGATTTGGGCAGCGCGCCGATTCATAGCCACCATAAACCCATCCCTACCGCCCTTCTGGTAGGCCCGGGCCAAAACCTCAGCGCAATCGTTTCCGGATTCGATCAGCATCCCGTGAAGAATATCGCGCACGGTGAGTAGATCTCCCGGTCTAAGCCCGACCCTACAACGTTCCACTTGGGTGATATCGGCAGGAACCTCCAAAACTCTGTCCAGATCCATCTGTTCGATCACAACGAGGGCTGTCAGCAACTTTGTAATACTGGCTATGGGCAGGGGTGTGTCTATATTTTGTGCCAGCATGACCTTGTCGGAAGAACAATCAAGACAAAACATAGCCTTGGCACGTACGTGAAGCTTGGAACCGGCCCGGCGTGCTCTGGCGACCGGCGCAGAGAGTCTGCCCGGGATCTTCGGGGCACAAGGTACGCTCACTCTCGAGTGTTGGGGCGAGGAGTTACCGGACTCCAAATGTGCCGTGCGGGTTGCGCGAAGGTTTTTGAGGCTCGGAGGCGCGGACGCAGGGACAAGACCCGAATGTTCAGCCGCAGCGCGTATGGGCGACAGCCGATGAGCAGCGGAGAGGCCCTTAGTTGAGACTCGGCCTGATCGGCGCTTTATATAAGTGCTCCGCCCGACGGCTCGGGGCTTGGACTGGATCACGACGGCCTTCCCTTGACCAACCCTCTTGACCATGTCCTGAAAGGAGCTTTCAGAATGGATAGGCTGGAGGGCCCAAGCGTATGGGCCGCCGAGCAAGATTACAAAGAGACATATTAATAAAAGCCGGAAACGCAATGATCCTCCACGGGTAAGAATGCACAGTGATGTGCCACAGGTGGCACTAATACTTCATAAAAGAGATGCAATCCAGAGAAATTATTTCCATACCCCATCCAAATCTTCGCCGAACAGTGTCAAGATATTAAAAATAAAAAATAAAGAGAAACTTGTCAAGGCTATTTTCGACGGAAAGGTAACCCCTAGTCATGCCGGGGACTTTTCGAGTCAGAGCCATTGCGATGAGTCAAATCCCGCGACTCGGGGGCTCGCAATGACAATCGGTTGACACTGACAAATGAATTGATGTGCAGAAAGTTTTCAAGGGTATAGCCTGTCCATCAATCTAGGGAATGCGATCGCCTCCCTGACATGGTGGATCCCGGCTATCCATGCAACGGTTCGTTCGATGCCCAGCCCAAAGCCCGAGTGTGGAACCGAGCCGTAACGCCGCAGGTCCAGGTACCATTCGAGCGGGCCGCGGTCGAGACCATGAGCATCAATCCGTTCCTCGAGCTTGTCTAACGAATCCTCCCTTTGTCCGCCACCAATGATTTCCCCGTAACCCTCCGGCGCCAAGAGGTCAACTGCAAGTGCCAGGCGGTCGTTCGCGTCGTCTCTTTTCATGTAGAACGCTTTTACATCCGCTGGATAGTGCGTGACGAAAACCGGCCGGTCGAAAGCCTGTGACAGGACGGCTTCTTCATCGGCTCCAAAGTCGTCTCCCCAGTTGAAAGCCGTCCCGTGTTCCTTGAGTATTTCTACTGCGTCAGAGTAAGTGACACGCGGGAAAGGAGAAACGGCTTCTTCCAGGACAGAGGTATCGCGTTCCAGGACCAGAAGTTGCTGAGGACATTTCTCCAGAACATCTTTTACTATCCGGCAGACAAGGGCTTCAGCTAGGTCTATGGTTTCAGGGAGCTCATAGAAAGCCATCTCCGGCTCTATCATCCAGAATTCAGTGAGGTGGCGGCGCGTCTTGGACTTTTCCGCTCTGAAGGTGGGCCCGTACACGTATATCTTCCCTAGAGCCATTGCTGCTGCCTCGCCGTATAGTTGCCCTGACTGAGTGAGATAGGCGGAGCGGTCAAAGTAGCCCACCTCGAAAAGTGACGTTGTTCCTTCGCACGCGGTCGGGGTGAGTATGGGGGCTTCCACGGAGACAAATCCAAGGTCATCGAAAAAAGCTCGAGCCGTATGGGTTATAACTGAGCGAATCTTCAGAAGAGCGGTCTGCCGGGAAGATCTCAGCCACAAGTGGCGATTATCCATGAGGAAGCTTACTCCGTGGTCCTTCTTTGAAATGGGGTACTCCGCGGCTTCGGAAACCAGCTCGATGTCGTCGGCCGCGATCTCGAATCCTAAAGGCGACCGCGGATCCTTCTTCACTTCTCCTCGTAAGATTACCGATGACTCGTACGGCACGCGGTCCGCCAGCTCAAATGCTCGCGGCGGCACCCGGTCGGCCGTTACGACGCACTGAACCACCCCATGTCCGTCCCGCAATTGTACAAAACGAATTTTTCCCGAAGATCGGCGATTCGCCACCCACCCTCTGAGTTCCACCGTCTGCCCTTCGGTACTGGGCTATGTTATCTATTGAGATCCACTTCATGAACACCTCGAGGTTCTCGCTGTCGGCTATTTAATGGCATTGTGCCTCAGGTCGCGAGGACCGGTCAAGGGCGTAGCCGGCCCTAAGAGGCTGTCTGAAAACTGCTTTGATGTCGGAAACGTGCCACGATTATGTTGTATGCCCGGATCTTGAGAGAGCCTTCTCTCTCGCAACTCTGTCGATCTGAAAGCCCTCTTTGTTACCCGGAATGGGCGCTCCCCATTGCATACCGCATAAGGCTCTGATAAGAAGATCGTCAATGAAAAGACCGAACTTTATCTATAAGCGCCGAAATACACCCACGCAGCGAAGATCCAACTCTTATTTGACGGTTTGCCTCGTGATTATCATGACTATACTCGCTGTAGGTGTGAGTCGGTCGCTCGCGGATCCAAACATCAGACCGCAGGATATTCCTGAGACTTTGGCAAAGAAAGGGAAGAATATAACCGCATTAAAATGCGTCATGAGTGTAAGCAGCATATATGATAGAGGAAAATCTCGCCAGGACATCAAAGGATTTCTCCTGTACAGGCGGCCCAATGATTTCAGATTTCAGGGAATAGCGCCGGCGGGTAATTCCTTGTTTGAGTTGGTCATCAAAGCCAATCTCTTTGAACTCTATGTCCCTACGGACGGAAAAATTATCAAGGGCGGAAAACAATGCTTTAGCCGTAGGTTTCCGGATGTCGCGGAAATTGAGGGCTTGATCCCCCTGATGCTTCTCCAGTGGAAGGACGTCCGTTTTGACAGGGTGCTACGAAGCGAGCCGGACAAGATCGTTATCCGCTTGGCTTTTAAGGGCCGCGTTTGGGGGGCCACTCTGCAACCTCAAAAATTGCTGTTGACTCGTCTTGTAAGACTCAGCCCCAGTGGTGATGTTGATCTGACGGCTGATTTCACCGATTTTGAATCGAGCAATAACGGATGGCTTCCCCGGCGCTTTGAAGTACAATCCCCACCAGGAGGCTGGAAAACGTTGGTGAGGATCAACAAAATCGAATCAAATCCGTTTTTGGTGGAAAAGAATTTCCAGCTCCAGACGACTTTTTCGACCAAGACCGAAGAATGTCGATGAAGTCACCCCGATGCCGCTGGGATTAAGTATCCGCTTCCGCTCGCTCCAAATGAGTCGTTTCCTATACAATGTAGTCCTTCACTCCCTCGTGCCTCCTTTTCTTGCCGTCTATTACTTTCCCCGAATCGTGCTGGGAAAGAAGTATCGACAATCTCTCCTCGGAAAGCTTGGCAGACTACCGGCCGACTTTGTTCCGGAGAAATTGTCGAAGCCTCGCGTGTGGTTTCACGCAGTCTCGGTGGGCGAAGTAACCGCGCTCGGACCTCTGGTGAAGGAGTTCAAGGAACTGCAACCGTTGGCCTCGGTGATCGTCTCTACGGGGACCGAGACCGGTCAGGCCAGAGCGCACGAAGTAATCCCGCACGCAGATGGCTTCTTTTATCTTCCTTTGGATTTCCCTGCCTTTGTCAACAATGTGGTCAACAGGATACGACCCGATCTTTTCGTCTTGATGGAAACCGAGCTTTGGCCGAACCTGATCCATAGCATCAAAAGCAGTGGCGCCACAATTGCCTTGGCCAACGGCCGTATTTCAGACCGATCCTTCCCTCGTTACAAGCGGTTGCGAGCATTCTTCGCTCTGACATTGAACCACTTTGACCTTTTTCTGATGGCCTCGGAAGTAGACGGCCGGCGCATGGAGGAAATGGGGGCACCCTCCGGAAGAGTCCAGGTCACAGGCAACACCAAGTTCGACGCGGCCCTTCTGAAAACCCCGGCAGATGTTAAACCGGACATAAGCGACGTTCTTGAGATCGACGGATCTGTGCCCGTTTTTGTAGCCGGTAGCACGCACCCGGGTGAACACGAGATTGTCTTGGACGCGTATCGCGCTCTGGCCGAAAAGTTCCCTGACCTCCTGCTGATCCTCGTCCCCAGACACGTCGAAAAGAGCCCTCAGATCCTCTCGGCCATGCGGGATCGTAATATGGAGCCGCCGTTTCTCCGTAGCTCGGTGGAGACCGGAGAAAAGAGAAACGGGCGCAAAGTTATAATCGTGGACCGTACCGGAGAGCTGTTTCAGATCTTTTCACTTGCGTCTGTGGTGTTCATAGGCGGTTCACTGGTCCCCAGGGGAGGTCAGAATATCCTGGAGCCGGCCGCCTGGGGGAAAATGGTGCTCTTCGGACCGTCTACGGAGGACTTCAGAGACGCTCGGGACATTCTGGTGAGTGCGGGTTCAGGCATAGAAGTTACAGGGACCGAAGACCTGATCCGAGAGGTAGCCGGGGTTCTTTCAAACCCTGCCCGCGCTGAAATACTTGGCAAAAGAGGTCGTGAGGAAATTCTAAAGCATGTGGGCAGCGCTCGAAAGAACGCGGAGATCCTCGCTAAATTGCTCTCGACTAAATACGCGGGCACTCGGTAGTACCACCTGGAGCCCGCGCTTCACTGCTTCGATAACAATGTGCCAAGCTTTTGCAACGCTTCTGATACGGTTTTTGCCGGCAGGGCGCATATCAGTTCTGCATTTCGAGCACGCCAATCCAGGCTTTTCACTTGGTCGCACAAAATTGCGCCGTTTACCGGCAACCCGGCAGGCAGGCGAACCTCGAATGGATAGCCCTTGATTTGATTGGTAATGGGACACAAAATAGCCAATCCCACCTTGCCGTTATAGCTTTCCGGCGAGAATATTACTGCAGGGCGACGTCCGGCTTGTTCGCGGCCTGCTTGCGGATTCAGGCCGATCCAGACCACGTCCCCGCGTTGAGGAACATAGGTCTTGGTACTTACCACGCCTCGCCCCCCACGGCAGGGCCGGTATTAATCTCGTCATGCAAGTTGTCCTCAGTGACCAGTGCCAAGAGTTCTTCGAGAGTCGGCTCTGGTTCGATCACAGGTGCCATGATGAGTTTCCCGTTCTCCACTAATAGCTCGACTGAAGACTCATTCCCGAGTCCTACTTCAGCGGCGAAGGATTTGGGGATGCGCAGAGCAAGGCTATTACCCCATTTGTGAACTCGGGTTCTCATATAAAGCCTCCGTCAACAGTATATACATTAACGATACGGATATTTGTGTCTTTGTCAACTCTGTCAAGCGAGACGCCAGGGCAGGCGCTTGATTTCGCGCAAACTACGCGCTAACATTGTAAGTACTTTTTTTAGCGATCCTTTAGTGCGCTCTCTCCTCCCGCCCTCGCAAGTTGGAAGCGACACAACATGCGCTCAAAATTGCTCATCATTTTGATTCTGCTCCTCGTTGGAGGATGCCTGAGCGACCGGGACTCGAAAATAGTCAACTTCTCCAAGGTCATCGAAGTTGCCAAGCCCCGTGCCGCTGACCCTGAGGATATACGACTGCGGGTCGCTGTTGCGGCGATGATCTCGCCGAAAGAGACCTTCGTATACTATCGCGAGCTTCTTAATTATATCGGCAAAAAATTGGGGAAAAAAGTCCAGTTGGTTCAACGAAGGACTTATGCTGAGTTCAACGAACTTCTCGGAAGAGGCGAAATCGACATGGCTTTCATCTGTTCGGGACCGTATGCCCTAGGCAAGGATAAATACGGGTTCGAGATGCTTGCCACACCCGAGATCAATGGCAATCACTCTTACCAGGCCTATCTCATCGTTAACGAGAGGAGCCCATTCAAGACCCTGGAAGACTTGCGAGGCAAGACATTCGCTTTCACGGACCCGGATTCCAATACTGGGCACTTGGTGCCGATCCACTGGATTAAAGCGATCCACGAGAATCCGGAGACCTTCTTCAGCAGCACCATCTACACTTATAGCCACGACAACGCCATCAAAGCGGTTGCAAGGGGACTTGTGGACGCAGCCTCTGTCGACAGTTTAATTTGGGAATTCTATAATCGAAGGAACCGAAAAATAACCGAAGCAACCAGAATCATTAAGAAGTCGGATCTCTATGGGATTCCACCTTTGGTGACATCCAAGAATCTTTCCGGTGCTGTGAAAGAGCGGATTCGAAAGATCCTTTTCTCCATGCACCAAGATCGCGACGGCAAGAGAATTCTAGGTCACCTCATGATTGATCGCTTTGTACAGCCGATGGATAATTGGTACGACAGCATCAAAGCAATGGCCGGAGTACCCCACCCCCGACCGAGGAACGCTGATGGCCCTGAAAAGCCTTAGAAGCCAGTTGCTCGTTGCCGTATCATGCCTGGTGGTAGGTAGCGGTGTGCTGATCTCCTTCGTGGTGACCGACCGTTACACGGAAAGCCTGCTTTCCGCAGTCAAGAGTCAGGCAGAGGATCTTGCGCATGCAGTCGCCTTGGAGGCTGCTGACAAGGTTCTAATAAACGACCTCGTTGCCCTTCAAAAGATGTTGGACTACCAAATGAGAAGCAACCCCTCTGTGGCGTACCTTTTCATTATGAGAGACGGGAAGATTCTGGCCCACACTTTTAAAAACGGCGTACCGATCGAGCTTGTAGGCGCAAACAAGAATCACTCGAAAAATAGAGGGCATTTGCAAAACATCGCCTCGACAAAGGGTGAACACTATCTGGATATTGCCTGGCCGATATTTTCCGGCCGTGCCGGAATGCTGCGACTCGGTTTTTCGGAAGAACCTTTTAGGAAGCAAGTCAAAACGCTTTGGCTTCAAATGAGTCTGATCACCATCGGACTTTTGCTTCTCGCAGTTGTGGGAAGCCTCATTTTTGTGCGAAGTATCACTGATCCCCTTTCCAGACTGGCCAGCGCCACCAGGCGAATAAATAAGGATGAGCTGGATGTCGCGGTAGAGGTGCGGGGGCAAGACGAAGTAGCGGCTTTGGCTGCTGCTTTCAACCTTATGGTCAGCAGAGTCAGGGATTACACTCAGAGGCTCGAAAACAAGGCGAAGGAACTGGAGCGCAGCCACAAGCAGACGACGACGTTTTGCGATATCGTCAGAGAAATCGGTGCATTGCCGACACTGCACGAAATTGGTCCGGCGCTCATCAAGAGATTCGAGAACATTCTGATTTGTCGTGAGATGGTGTTGCTGGTATTGAACGACGAACGGACGAGCCTTTACAGCCTTTCCCGAACCGACCTCAAAGTGATCGACGAAAGCAAATCCATACGTCTCGCAGGCAAAGCACTGGAGCAAACGAACAGGCTCACGTTTCTGAACAAACCAATTCTGACGAGCCCTATTGTGCCCAAATCTTTCCGGTCAGCGGTCCAACAGGCGATAATCCCTATTGCAAGTGAGTATCAAATCTTGGGCGGGCTCGCCATTGCCTGCCCTGGTGATTGTGAGTGCGATCTGAAAGAAGCCGAGGCGGTCAGTCTCATACTGGGCCAGTCCGCAGGAGTCATCAGGCGGGCCTTATTGCACGAAGAAGCTGCAAACGATCTTCGCACGAGAATTGAAGCGTGTGCGGGATTCTGTGGCATTGTTGGGAAAGATCCCAAGATGCAGGTGGTTTACAGGTTGATTGAAGACGTGGCGCGCACTGATGCTACGGTCCTCATTCAAGGCGAAAGCGGCACTGGAAAAGAACTGGTGGCCAGGGCCATTCATCTGCAAAGCGAGAGAAAAGATAAAGCGTTTGTGGTTATTAACTGTTCGGCTTACCCTGAATCCTTGTTGGAAAGCGAACTCTTCGGGTACGAAAAAGGGGCCTTCACAGGGGCGACACGGCAGAAGCCAGGACGATTTGAACAAGCTGACGGCGGAACAGTTTTCTTGGACGAGATCGGAGAGATTCCCCCTCAAGCACAGATAAAACTCTTGCGTGTGATCCAGACGCAGAAGTTTGAGCGCCTGGGAGGCGAGCAGAGCCTCAAGGTAAACGTAAGGATACTGACTGCTACGAACAAGGATCTACTGAGCGAGGTCAAAAAGGGCAGTTTTCGCGAAGACCTCTTTTATCGGCTCAATGTGATTCCAATTTTCTTGCCGCCCCTCAGGCAGCGTCCGAATGATATCCCTCTATTAGCCAATTACTTTCTTCGCCACTTTGCCGCTGTCCAGGGTAAGGACATTCGAGAGTTCAGCCCGGAGGCCATGCGTAGGATACTTGATCATTCCTGGTTCGGCAACGTTAGGGAACTCGAAAACAGTATAGAACACGCTGTTGTACTTGCTAAGGCGAGTCAAATCGAGGCCGTGGACCTGCCTGCCGCGATCCGAGGTTCATCAATTCCGGCCTATTCGGGAACCTTACCGCTTGCTCTGGAAACCGATAGAGCATTGCTCGAAAAAGTGCTGACAGACTGCAACTGGAACAAGAAAAGCGCGGCGCGGCGTCTCGGTATAGGTCGCAGCACTCTTTATTCAAAGCTTAAGAAATACCGCATCGCGAAACCAACCCTGCAATGAACGCCTCAATGTTTCTTTCTAGGAACGGTGTCTTAATTCGGGACACGACAACCTGCCATAATTTATAACAAATCTCTCTCACGTATAATGGTGTTCAGAATTGAGACACATATTCTGGACGATCTGTTCTCCGTACCGTGTTGTTTTCCACACATCGCCCACTCCGCTCCGAATGGCACGAGATTTGCCTATATGTACCGGAAATGTCCATTTTGGGGAACCCACCAATGAAAGGCCCTATCATGGTCATCGATGCCGACAAAAGAACCTGTCGCTCGATGTGCAACCTACTAGAAGCACATCAGTATCTCGCCATACCATCGCACTCATTGGCAACTATCGAAAACCTCATTGAAAAGAACTCTTGCCGAGTCGTGATCTTAGATCTGGACACTGTGTCGGTTGACAATCACCACTTTCGTGATCTCAAAAGGAAATATCCCGACTTGCACATCCTAGCGGTTTCCGAACGGCTTCTTCATCCTGAGCTGAAAGAGGCCATGACAACCTGCATCTATGCTTGCCTTTGCAAACCGGTAGATCCGGACGACCTGATCTACTTGGTGGGGAGTATTTTCCGCGATGCAACAAATTCAGATGGAAATCCTGTGGACAAAGGAATGGAAGGCCCTTCATTCACCGCGAGATAACAATGATCAAAGAGGAGGACAGAAGGAGTGGCAGCAATGAGTAAACGCGAAGATCCCATGGATAGGCGTCAGTTCCTTCGTCTAGGAGGACTTGCCGGCGCTGGTGCGTTGGCTGGAACGGCGTCCGTTCACGCGGCCGAGCCTAATGCCGAAAACAAACAGGCCATCCGTTACGGCATGATCATCGATCTGAAAAGATGCGTGGGATGCAAGGCCTGCGCTGCTGCTTGCAAGGCAGAGAACCATACCCCACCGGGTGTCGTGTACAACATCGTGATGGAAAAGGAGGTGGGGACATACCCGGATGTGCGGCGCCTATTTATTTCCAGGCCATGCATGCACTGCGCTACACCTTCCTGCACGGTCGTATGCCCGACAAAGGCCACGTTCATCCGCGACGATGGCATCGTAGCCATCGATTATGATCGATGCATTGGATGCCGATACTGCATCTCAGCTTGCCCTTACGGTGTACGGGCATTCGATTATGGCCATAACTACCATGACAGCCCTACGCCCTACGAGTCACAGCCCTCCCCTGAGTACGGCCAGAACAGGAATCGTCATTTGACGGGGAACGAATCGCCCCGAGGCAATGTGCGGAAGTGTCATTTCTGCATTCATCGGGTGAAAAAAGGCCTGAGCCCGGCCTGTGCGACCACCTGCATCGGGAATGCAATCCATTTCGGCAACTTAAACGACCCTGACGCTCTCTGCACCGTTCATGGGGAAAAGCTCCGGTTTCTTCTGGCTACTCGCGATCATATGCGCCTGAAGGAGGAACTGGGGAATAATCCGAGCGTGTATTACCTAACATAAGGGGCGGAATCATGGAAACCAATAACAATGAGACAAGTCCGTTGATCCGAGTGATCGGCTACATCGTGCTTATCGTTGTGACTGCGGTGGGATTGTGGGAAATGGCGGCGAAATTCCTGAATGGCCCTATAGACGAGGGCACCACGCAACTAGTCACGTGGGGAATATGGGTGTCCGGGTACATCTTTTTCCTTGGCCTTTCGGCCGGGTCGTTCCTCATCTCAACTATGATTTACGTCTTCGGGGTGAAGCAGTTGGAGGAAGCGGGACCTGCGGCCCTGGTTCAGGCCTTGGGGTGTTTGCTCCTCGGCGGTGCCCTCATAGTGCTCGACGCGGGTCATCCTGAGCGGATATATAAGGTCCTGCTCTACTTCAATCCGACTTCCGTGATGGCTTGGATGGGGTTGTTTTACAATATTTACATTGCCATCATCATTGCAGAGATTTACTTGGTCATGAGACCGGGATTTGTCCGGAGCGTACGGTCGGGAAAGCGACCCATCTGGTTGTACCGTCTAATGTCGCTGGGCAGTACACGCCTGGACCGAGAAAGTTTCCTCAGAGACCGGAAGTGGATGATGATCCTGGGCATCCTGGGGATACCGGCTGCAATCATAGTCCACGGTGGTGTCGGCACTATCTTCGCTGTGGCCAAAGCGCGCCCAAGCTGGTTGGGTGGGCTCTTTCCACTGATCTTCATCGTTTCGGCTCTGACTTCCGGCGGAGCACTGTTGACCTTCCTGACGGCGGCCTTTGGCAAGATGCCGCGTGAGCGGAAGCTCAAGCTCGTAAGTTTTCTGGCTCGGTTGACGATTGGTTTCTTGCTTCTCGACGCGCTGTTCATGTTTTCAGACATGTTCACGACTTCGTATACGGCTATTCCAAGTGCGGCCTCGACGGATAAGCTTATTCTCTTCGGCCCGTACAAGTGGATTTTTTGGATTGTTCAAGTAGCCTTGGGATTCGTGATTCCCTTGTTCTTGGTAGCCAGCCCAAGAACCAACAAGGCCCTAAGCTGGCTCGGTCTTGCGGGTCTCCTCGTGGTGATAGGCCTGTTCGGTGCCCGCTTGACACTCGTCATTCCGCCCCAGATAAAGCCTCTATTCGACATGCAGTTGGGGGCGTACAACCAAATTCGATATGCGTACGGTTACGCCCCAAGCACCAGCGACCTGCTGGTTATGCTGGGGATCTTTGCCATCGGCATTTGGATGATGCTGGGAGCCAGGAAATACCTTCTCCTGGACGTTAAGATTCACGAAGGTGCACAGCAAGGAGGGGATGTTACCTCATGAAAAATAGCTCACAGAAAACCGATATCGACGGCAAAAACAGAGTGGAGCGGCGAGACTTCCTGCGTTCTGCGGCTTTACTCGGCGGCTGCGGTGTCTTGGCGGGAACAGTCGCACCGGTATTTGCACGCTTGGCTCACGCTCAGCGCATGGCCGAGCTGGACAAGGGCGAGTACAAGTACCTTCACAACAATCCGGAGAACACCATCTTTTCGACATGCCTCCAGTGTCACACCGACTGCTCGCTCAGATGCAAGGTGGTCGACGGTGTCCTAGTGAAAATCGACGGCAGCCCGATCTGTGCGCAGACCCGTGTGCCCAATTTGCCCTATGAAGGTGACCTTGCAAAGGCGGCGCTAGTGGAAGGGAGAATTTGTCCCAAAGGCCAAAGCGGGATCGAGACGCTGTACGATCCTCATCGCATCATTAAAGTGCTGAAACGCAAACCAGGAACGCCTCGGGGCGGCGGCCAATGGGTCACCATCGACTTCAACCTTGCGATCGGTGAAATTGTTGGAGGAGGCGACCTGTTCGGGGAAGGCCACGTACAAGGACTGAAAGAGGTCTATGTACTCCGTGACCGCTCGGTAGCCAAGGCCATGGCAGAGGATGTAGCGAAAATCAAGAAGAAGTCAATGACGGTTGAGGAGTTTAGGAGCAAGCATGAGACGCAACTAAACACACTTATAGACCCAAACCACCCCGAACCTGGGTCCAAAAAATAACCAATTCGTGTTCTTGGCCGGGCGTATTGAGCCAGGCAGGTCAGACCTAATGAGATGGTTTACGTCTGAGAGCTTTGGGTCGGTAAATTCTTTCGAGCACACAACGATCTGCGAACAGAGTCATCACATCGCCTACAAGGAAACGACAAACAACTGGCATGGCGGAAAATGGACCGGGGGAAAAGACCACATGAAGCCGGATCTTGGCTCCGCCCGTTTCGTCATTTTTTTCGGAACCGGGTTCAGCGATGCCAACTTTGGCCCGCCGCTTCTCTCTCAACTCGTCGCAAAAGGTTCTGGCCAATGAGGATCTTAAGATCGCTGTTTTAGATCCACGGCTTTCCCGTTCGGCGGGCAAGGCCCACTGGTGGATCCCAATAAAGCCGGGTTCCGACGGGGCCTTTGCGCAGGGAATGGCGCGCTGGATGATCGACAACGCGCGAATTGACCGCCGTTTTCTAGAAAATGCAAACCAGGCCGCTGCCAAGGCGGATCGCGAAACCGCTTGGAGCACCGCTTCCTACATGGTCAAGATCGAAGGAGGACGCCCGGCGCGTTACCTCCGGGCTGACGAAGTTGGAGTCGGAAGCAACGTCGAATTTGTCGTGTCACACGCGGGAACACTCCTGGCAGTTAATCCAAACGACAAAGATCACGCCATTGAAGGTGACCTGGAAGCTAAAGTGGACAAGGACGGGATCGTCGCGAGGACCGCTTACAATCTGTTCCGCGATAGGGTGCGCGAGAAGACGCTCGCCCAGTACGCCGAGATGTGTGGTGTCTCACAGGATACCATCGCCGACATGGCTCGGCAGTTTACCTCGTACGGGAAACAGGCAGCGGCAGAATTCTACCGAGGACCCGTGAAGCATACGGACGGCTATTACAACGGCCAAGCGATTATTCTCCTCAACGTTCTCATCGGAAACTCGGGCTGGAAGGGGGGCTTGGCCCAGGGCGGCGGCCATTGGCACGAATTCGGTGGGGCACCTGGGAACCCGTACGATTTCAAGGAAATGCACCCCGCACCGCATTGGAATTTCGGGGTCAAGGTGAGTCGCGAGCGCGCGACGTACCGAGGAAAGCACTCTGTTTGCAGGCTATCCGGCCAAGCGCCCGTGGTATCCTTTTACCGCCAACCTCTACCAGGAAGTGATCCCTTCAGCAAAGGAGGGATATCCCTATCCCATAAAGGTGTTGTTTCTACACATGGGGACGCCCGTTCTCTCTACGCCGGCGGGCCACAGACAAATCGCCATTCTCAAGGATACGAAAAAGGTTCCGCTGTTTATCGCTTGTGACATTCTGATTGGCGAAACCAGCATGTACGCGGACTATGTTTTTCCCGACTCGACGTATTTAGAGCGCTGGGGATTACCCGGGGGGGGGCCTCCGGCGATGCTCGCCCCTTTGAGCAAAGTGCGTCAGCCCGTCGTAGCACCTTTGACGGAGAGTACCAAGGTTGACGGGATCGAGATGCCGATCAATATGGAGGCGTTCCTTATTGCGCTCGGCAAAAAGCTGAAGTTGCCCGGCATCGGCAAGGACGCCTTGGGGCCGGGAAAGAACTTCGACCATCAAGACGACTGGTACCTCAAGAGTGTGGCCAACATCGCAATGGGCGACAAAAAGGGAGACAAAGTCCCGGCTGCGGACGCGAAAGAGATGGACCTTTTTCGCAAGGCTCGAAGACACCTGCCGAAAAGTGTTTTCGACGAAGAGCGCTGGAAGAATGCTGTAGGTGCCGATTATTGGCCCCATGCGGTATTCGTGCTCAACCGCGGCGGCCGTTTCGAAGGCTCGGATAAAATGTACAAAGGCGACACGCAAGCTCATCCCTACTCGGGAATTTTCCAAGTGTTCGTTGAACGTGTAGCCGGGGGGCGCAATTCCCTTTCCGGCCAACCATTCGACGGCCTGCCGGCCCTGGAAGGGCCCAGGTTCGCGAACGGCAAGCCGGTTGAACAGAATGGGGACTATCCGTTGCGCCTGATCACCTTTAAAGAGATCTTTGGCGGGCAGAGTCGCACCGTGCCGATGGACCAATGGTTGACCGAACTCAGGCCCGAGAATGCCGTCCTGTTGAACCGCGTAGACGCGAAGAAGTTAGGTCTACGTACAGGCGACCGTGTGCGATTAAGGTCAGCCACTAATCCTCAAGGATCATTCGATCTGGGAAACGGCGAGATTCGCCGTGTTGAGGGTGCCGTCAAAGTAATTGAGGGCTTGAGACCCGGAGTCGTCGCGGTGTCTTGGCACTTTGGCCATTGGGCGAGCGGCTCTCGGGACATGACCGTTGATGGGAATTTGGTCAAGGGTAACCCGAGACGATCACGCGGCCTTTGTCCCAATCCGGTCATGTTGGAGGACTCGGTAGTGCGCGATGTCTGTCTTACCGACCCAATCGGTGGCAGTGCATCGTTTTATGATACTTACGTGAAAATTACGCGGATCTAGGCCTTGGGTGGTGCATCCCGGGCTTCATACACTGCGTGGGGCGTAAGCGCGCGACCATGGAACGCCCCGAGAGCCTCAGCTTTGGCTTTGAGCATCGTGGACGCAAGACACAAGCCCGTAACAGAGGCCAGGGAGTACCGGCCTCCTAGATAGCGCGAAGATGACGTTATTCAGGGACGCACTGAACCACAGGAGGATAGCATGCCCACGTACCTGAGCATTCACCATGAAAACACCGTGGACCAAGTCTTGCTCGAATCCAGATGGACTGAAATTTCCATGGACACAAGAGCTCTTTGGGAAGTGACATTATTCAACTTGGAACAGGGAAGACGCTGGTGCGAATGGGAGGCTCCTGACCGTGCCGCTATAGAGGAAATATTCGATGAGCTTGGAATCAAATGGACAGAGATTCTTGAAGTGGAAGTAACCACTGCGTCCAGATGGCGATCATGGGAGGCACAGTCGAGAAGCAGATACTAGATTGTCCCTAGATTTCGGCATGTGTCTCTGGGATGGTGCGTCCTAACGGTGCCGCAGAGGGGATGGGAGCAGGTGGATTACTTCCCGACCGATTTCGGCAAGAATAGTCATTTGGTCAGAGCAAAGCGTGAAGGCTGTCCAGGACAGATTGCTCAGGATTTCCTTCAACGAACCCATCCCTCTCTTGCTCCGCAAACTAAAGCTGGCACGGTATGTCAATTCGTTATTGAGGCAAGCACAACGACAACATCTCAGAACTCTATGATTCAACCCTTAGTGGCTCGAAGACAACGGAGGAAAACATGCCGCACTACCTCACCATTCATCATGAACCGGTCTCGTCCAAACGTGAAATAGAATCAAGGTGGGCTGCTTTGGCAGAAGAGCGCAGAGCGTTCTGGGTAAAAACCTGGTACAATCTTTCTGAAGGTAGACGATTCTGCTGGTGGGATGCTCCAGATGGTGCAACGCTTGAAAAAATCTTCTCTGATCATGGAGTAAATTGGGAGGAAATCGTCAAGGTCAACATTACCGGCCCCAGTGAATGGAGATGGCGAGAAGACTGATGAATCAGGCCATGAACGCTTTTCTTTTTTTTCAGTGACCAACGCCCACAACTCAAATTACATCGCAGATACTTCGCTCCACCGCTCCATATCTTTAACTGCTCTTACCAGTTCCATCGGGAGGCCTTCACAGATCGAAGGTCGGTAAGGCCGGCCGGCCACCCTCCTGGTTAGCATTATTGTTTACGAAGAAATGAATCCAAAATTAGGATGCTGCATCTAGTTGTCAGGGTGGTGGATGACTTTACGAAGAGTTCGTCAGGCCCGATAAGATGGTTGGCAGTCACCGTGGTCAAATCTTTTGTTGACATCGAGCTCACGTGAGGCGGTTCGGCTGGCTATCAAGGAGGCTAATCGATGAGAACAATAAATATGGACCATGTGGGCGCATCCCAGATCCTCCCTGAGGTGGCCGACGATATGACCCCATTTCTAAGGGAGAAGTACGCCAACCCATCGAGCATTTATGGCCTTGGAGAAGAGATAACCGAGGCAATGGAAGAGGCACGGGATAAAGTGGCCAATCTAATCAATGCACGCGAGGACGAAGTCATCTTCACGTCAGGGGGAACCGAATCGAATAACTGGGCAGTGAAAGGTGTCATCCAGGCGAATCGAGCTCGGGGAAACCACTTGATAACTTCTTCAGTAGAGCACTTCTCTACAATGCATGCTGCAAGGTCCCTGGAGAATCAGGGCATAGAAGTCACCTGGCTTCCAGTGGACGAGTACGGAATAGTGAATCCCGAGGACGTTGAAAGTGCCATTACACCGCAAACAGTGCTAATTTCCGTGATGCATGCAAACAACGAAGTTGGAAGTATTCAGCCCATAGCTGAAATCGGCCAGATTGCGCGGCAACATAAGATCCTCTTCCACACCGATGCCGTGGCAACGACTGGGGGCATCCCTGTTGACGTAGAGACCCTCAACGTAGATCTCTTATCATTGGCTGCAAACCCGTTTTACGGTCCGTTGGGAGTCGGGGCTATATATATACGTAGAGGCACTAAGGTATCGCCGTTTATGGACGGAGGAAGACAAGAAAGGGGTTTTCGGGCCGGTACCGAAAACGTGTTAGGCATCGTGGGCATGGGGAAAGCCGCTGAAATTGCCGCAAGTGAAATGTCTGCTCGCATCGCTCACCTTATTCCTCTGAGGGACCGCCTAATCAAGGAGATTCCATCAGCCATAGAAGAGGTCGCTCTTGTGGGCCATCCTACTCGGCGGCTGCCGGGTAACGCTAGCTTCGTTGTCAGGTATATTGAGGGTGAGTCCATGCTACTCTTTCTGGACATGGGGGGGATCCAAGTAGCCAGCGGATCGGCCTGCATTTCAATGACGCTCAAGGCTTCCCATGTCTTGTTGGCGATGGGCATCGATCACGGAACAGCTCAGGGATCGCTGCTTTTAACGCTTGGCCTGGACAATACTGACGAGGACGTTGATGATTTGTTGAGGATATTACCTCCAATCGTTCAGAGACTGCGAGACATGTCCCCACTCTATAAAAAAATGACGAAGTTTAAGACTGTGGGCTAGGCCCGAGGGGACGGCCGACGTGAAAGAGGATAGAAAAGCCGCAAGGAATTACCAAGAGCTAGAGGTATCAGGCTCTTCGTCACCGCTGCGAGGTGATGGGCCGAAATCACCAAGGGAGTGAGGATATGTACAGCGAAAAAGTCATGGATCATTTCAAAAATCCTCGAAACGTTGGAGAAATTTACGATGCGGATGGCGTCGGCGAAGTGGGCAATCCCGCATGCGGAGACATCATGGCTTTTTATATCAAGGTCAAGGATGACGTTTTGGAAGACGTCAAATTCAAGACATTCGGATGCGGTGCTGCCATCGCGGTTTCGAGCATGGTCAGTGAGCTGGCCGTGGGCAAAACTCTTGACGAGGCTATGAAGATCACCAACAAATCAGTAATGGAAGCGCTTGATGGGCTGCCCAAGAAAAAGCACCATTGCTCCAATCTCGGAGCGGATGCCCTGCACCGGGCTATCGAGGACTATCGGGCCAAGCAGAAAGGCAAGCAGTACCAAAAGCCCCATGATTCACCCGAAGTGTGTGAGTGCCCAATCTGCGATGTAAACGATCCCGAAGAGGCGCCATATTGTTCTGCCGTGTGCGAACACTCGTCCAAGTAGCCTTCTTGCCGCATCGCCGTAAGTTTGAGCTGGGCCAAGAACGCCAGATGCCAACATGCCGTCTGAGAGGCCGTGGAAAGGTCTCAAGGAAGTTCCGCCGAAACAGGAGCACTCCTGTGGTAACACCCCGAGGTCAAACATCTATCAGCAGTTCCTCGGATGCGCCATGAGGTGGCTTGCATGAGATGGCGGATCTCTGTGAACGGGTCTTTCAGGGTGTTTTAGGACTCCTTTTCACAAATACGGTCTCTTATTCTGGTACCGTAGCCGTCATTCCCGCGCATGCGGGAATCCAGTAGGACCGGCCTCCGTGCCGGTTATTCGCGAAACGCCGGCAGGGACGCCGGCGCTACCGTGCAATTGGCGCCGTAATGATGAAATTCTGTACTTAGCCAAATGCCGCAACATCGCCCTTTCCCGCGCGAAGCACCTTGGGCTCTTCTTCGAGCAGGCTGATAATCGAAGAAGGTTCCGGTAAAAACACGCCCCCATCGATTACAAGGTCCACTTGGCCTTTGTACATACCGTCGATCACCCTGGGATCATCCAGGAGTTGATCGTCGGGCATGCGCACAGACGAGCTGAGGATAGGGTTTCCCAGTTCGGTCACCAGGGCCTGGCAGATGCGATTGTCAGGAATACGAATCCCAACTTCGTTGCGTTTCGTCAGCACTATCCTCGGGACCAGTCGTGTGGCCTTCAGGACAAAGGTGTAAGGGCCGGGCAAGTAACGTCGCAAGATCTTGTACGCGTTGTCGCTCACCTGTGCGTACTGAGAAATCGTCTTCAGGTCCGCAAAAACAAAGGAAAGATGCCTCTTGGGGTCGATTTTCTTGATCCGGCGGACTCTATCAAGAGCTTTCTTGCTCTTAATATCGCAACCAAGGCCGTATACAGTATCGGTGGGATAAACTATAACGCCGTCGGTACGGAGAACATCTGCGACTCGAGCAATATGCCTGGGTTGAGGATGAAGTTGATTTATTTGGAGAATCATGGCCGGTGCCTCGTGCAATAAATTTACCGGAAAAGGCCAAGGCAGGCCGGCAAACGAAACCTGCCGTCAGTGGAAGATTAGCTTAAATCTCTGGAATTTTGGGGGCAATCCACTGAGCCTGAGTAAACTACCCGCCCGTCAAGCAGAATATCGCAGCCGACACGGAAGGCTTTTACCGTGACGAGCCGCGGAGCTTGCTCCAACCTGCTGATCCCGTTGCCCCCCACGCCCGATGGAGCGTTTGTTCCGCCGATTATGATGGGGGCATAGAAGAATAAGCACCGGTCCACCACTCCCGCGTCGAGTGCTCCCCAGGCCAAAGTCGCTCCACCTTCAATAAGGACTGAGGTAATACCAACCTTGTACAAACGATTTAGCAGATCGGTCATGTCCACGCGCGTGGATCCCTTGGTACTCAGGATATTGGCGCCATGTTGCTCCAGAATGGCTTTGTTGTCCCGCGGAGGTTCTTTCCGCGTTGCTATTATGACCGCAGCCGCCGAATCGGGATTGAAGATCGCAGCGCTCGCCGGGGTTCTCAAATTCGAGTCCACCACAATACGAACGGGATCGCGTCCTCGGCCATCCGGCAGACGGGTCGTCAACATGGGATTGTCCGCAAGAACCGTCCCCACGCCCACCATAATGGCCGATACGCGATCTCTCAGCCTGTGGACCTTTTGTCGAGAAGCTTCGCACGTAATCCAGCGCGCGTGGCCGGTTTTTGTGGCGATTCGCCCGTCAAGACTCATGGCCAACTTCAGGAAGACAAACGGACGGTGAAGGGTGACGTTGGTTAGATACACTTCGTTGATTCGGCGGCAGCGGTTTTCAATCACATGGCCTATAACTTCTATGCCGGCCTCTCTCAGGGTCTTGGCACCTCCACCCCGAACGCCCGGGTTCAGATCGTCCATGCCGTACCAAACCCGAGCGATTCCTGCTTCGCGGATCGCGTCCGTACACGGAGGTGTGCGACCGTGATGATTGCACGGCTCCAGTGTCACATACAGCTCGGCCCCGCGTGCCTCGGAACCGGCGGAACGAATGGCCTCCACTTCGGCGTGCGCTTCTCCGGCAGCACGATGGTAACCTTTTCCCACCACCTTGCCGTTTTTAACGAGCACTGCCCCAACAGCGGGATTGGGGGCAGTTCGTCCGACTCCGCGGCGTGCAAGCCGAAGGGCCATAGCCATAAAACGTTCGGCTTCACGGGGAATCGTGGACTGTTGCGCCATTATCCGGGGGGCCGCTTTCAGGTGGCCGTTGCTCCCGGGCTTCTCTGAGTTCATACAATTCCTTTATCTCTTTCATAAATTCTTCAATGTCCCGGAAAGACCGATACACCGATGCAAAACGTACATAAGCGACGTCATCCATGCGCTTGAGTTCCTCCATTACCCGCTCGCCTATATACGCAACATTGATCTCCTTTTCCGGCCTTTCCATTAACTCCTGCTCGATGGAGTCGGCAACCACCTCAATTTTGTCTATGCTAACCGGTCTTTTTTCGCAGGCCCGGCGCATCCCTTCGACAATCTTTCTTCGATCGAACGCCTCGCGACGGCCGTCTTTTTTGATGACATACGGCAGGATCTCTTCTATCCTCTCGTAAGTCGTAAACCTTTTTTTGCAGTTGAGGCACTCGCGTCGTCGACGAATCACCGAATTGTCCTTACCGAGGCGGGAGTCGATCACTCTGTCATCGATAGCTCCGCAGGCAGGGCATCTCATTTTAACCGCCTTTCAGCGCGTAGTCAGTAAAATATTATCGCCGGCAGATATTTATAATGAATCCCGGTATGATGCAAGTAAAATAAAGAATTATGGTAATCCTTTGCCGAGGATAGCCCGGAGTACGCAGAGAAATTTGTACTCGTTCCTTTTCTCTGAATTGAGGCACGGCGCATTAGGAACCGCAACGGTGAAGAGACTGTCTCAAAACTCTTGAACTGGACGCAATAGTAACACGAAATTCCCTCACCCTTACCCTCTCCCAAAGGGCGAGGGGACGTTAATAGAGACCTTGGATCAGCTCCCTCTCCCTCTGGGAGAGGGCTGGGGTGAGGGCACCGAAAATGACCACCAGGCTTAATCGTGGCACGATTTTGGGCATCAAAATGGTTTTGAGACAGTTTCTGAAGGCTTGCCAGGCCGACGTTGCACCGATTTGGAGTATGGCACGTTAGGGAAGCGGCTATTTCTCTCTGCGACTTCGGCATTCTTTGCGTTGAACCTCGCCGGAGGGTTCTAAGCATTCACTTACGAGCGGTAAGAGATTGTCATTGCGAGCGAAGCGAAGCAATCTTTTCCTTTTAACGCCGCTTATAGCCGTTGCCAAAAGTAATGACCTGTTCACCACCCGTCACCCCGGCGAAGGCCGGGGTCCAGAACATATTGAAAAGACTGGATTCCGGCCGCCGCCGGGATGACGGCGTCAGGCTACCTCTAATCGGACAAAACTTTTGGCAATGGGTATAGATTGCTTCGTCGTTTCACTCCTCGCAATGACAAGGTACAGAAGATCCCCTGCATAAGTGAATGGATCCGAGAGTTGAATTCGTTTCTTGACAAGTTCACTCGCGGGGCTATCCTAGAATCGTCCAAAATTCGAGCGGATTTCCGGAAAGTGCCGGGCCGGCTTCCTGAGCGAAGGCCTTTGTTTGACTTCACAAGGTGGGGGCATTACTCGATCGGAGCAACAAAATGGTGAACAAAAGAGTCGAACGGTCCGCCTGTCGGATGTGCCACGGCGTGTGCCAGGTTCTTGTCCACATGGAAGGAGACAGAGTCGTCAAGATCGCCGGAGATCCCGACAGTTACACCAGCCGAGGCTATCTGTGCCCCAAAGGTGCTGCCTCGCCTCAGTTGCTCTATCACCCCGATCGCCTCACCCATCCTCTGCGCCGAGCGGGGCAACGCGGCGAAAACAAATGGACGCACGTTTCGTGGGATGATGCACTCGACGAGATGGCCGAGCGTCTGAGCGCTATCAAAAGAGAGAGCGGCTCTGAATATTTCGCGATGATGCAGGGCACAGGACGGCCCTATACCGGGTTCACGGCACGGTTCGCCAATGCCTTCGGAACTCCGAATTTCACCGGCGACACGCATATTTGCTATTTTCCGCGTGTTGTGGCGTCAATTTTTACCCTGGGACAGCTTCCCGTATGCGACGTCTACGGTTTTGGCGGTGAACGGCCGGCATGCGTAGTGGTGTGGGGATGCAACGTAACCTATGCCGGAGCTTCCGACGGAATGTGCGGAGGAATGGTGCAAAGGGCAATCAAGGCCGCGCGGAAAGTTATCGTGGTGGACCCGAGGCGGATCGGCCCGGCAGAAAATGCCGACCATTGGCTACAGGTGCGGCCGGGAACAGATGGTGCCCTGGCGCTTGCCATGATAAACACGATTATTGCCGAGGAACTGGTTGACCTGGATTTTGTGGAAAATTACACGATAGGCTTCGATTCGCTGGTGGAGCATGTTCGTCCATTCACGCCTGAATGGGCCGAGAGCATTTCAAGGGTCCCTGCGACCGACATCCGGTCCGCGGCACGCACGTACGCAACCACTAAACCTGCGTGTATTCAATGGGGCATGGCCCTGGATGCAAGCCCGTGCAGCTTTCAGACCGCTCGTTCTCTGCTCATACTCCGTGCCTTGACCGGCAACATTGACCGACCCGGTAGTGATGTCCTGTGGATCCCGCCGGAAAAGGTTCGCCAGAAATCGCCTTTCATGAATCATGAAGTTGTCGGTGAGCATTTCTTGCCGCCGGAGAAGGCCGCTCGGGCCATTGATGCGGGGAAATACCCGATGAATCCTATAGTGCACCCGCCGTCGTTCTGGCGCTCGGTCATTACAGGCGAACCCTACCGGATTCGGGCTTTCTGGATTGTGGGGTCAAATCCGCTTCTCACTATGACGCATTCTTTGGAAATTGAGAAGGCCCTGAATATGATTGAATTTGTTGTTGTCTCGGATCTTTTCCTCACACCGACGGCCCAGCTTGCCGATCTGGTGTTGCCTGCGGTGACATGGCTGGAACAGGAAGACGTGTTTAACCTTCACAAGATCTGGTGCGTGCTTGCCAGGAAGAAACTCGCGCAAATCGGTGAAAGCCGGGACGATCGCGAAGTGATCATTCAACTCGCAAGAAGACTGGGCTTGGAAGAGGCGTTTCCCTGGGACGATTTGCGGCACTACAACGAATGGATCCTTGAAGAAACGGGCATGAGCTTTGATGAGTTTTGCGAGAAAGGGATTATGAAAGGCGAGATGCGATACGACAAATACAAAACCGAAGGCTTTGGCACACCTTCCGGCAAGTTCGAGATATACTCGGAGAGACTGAAATCGCTGGGCGTTGCCCCGTTGCCTATTTACAGAGAGCCGCCCTTCACACCGGTCTCTGCTGCGGAGGTAGCCGAGAAATATCCGCTGGTATTGACCAACTCGGGAAAAGTCAGAGAGTTTTTTCTCAGTGAGGGCAGGCAGATAGATGCTCTCAGGAAGGCGAATCCCGATCCGCTCGTAGAAATTCATCCTGACACCGCAGAAAAGTTGAGCATTGGCGAAGGCGATTGGGTGTGGATAGAGACAAGGATCGCGCGAGTAAAAATGCGAGCGAAGTACTTCGATGGAATTGCCCGAGACGTCGTTGCTGCTCAGTTCGGGTGGTGGTTTCCCGAAAAGCCTCCTCCCGAGTACGGGTGGAAAGAAAGCAGCATGAACCTGCTATACGGCGATGAGGTGTACGATCCGGATACCGGCTCCGAGCCGTTGAACGGCATCCCGTGCAGAGTGTATCCGTGCGGATAAAAACCGATCTCAGGGTGGGATTCGGAATTGCTCTTCTCGCGTCTCGCGGGATTACAGACCGGTATTTGGGGTGCCCCATCGGATAGACGTACAGCGAAAACAGAATTCTCCGCGATCTATGCGTTCTCCGCGGTGAACTATTGCGTTTTATGCTCCAAGATGTGCCGCACTCTTGAGCCCGACGGGGCTCAAATACAAGCGTCCCGGAGGGACTGCACGATAGTAGCCCGGCGATTTATCGCCGGGAATGAACGGCCAAGAGATCCTTCTTCGTTCCCGAGGGGCGCCCGAAGGATACATCCTTCGGGCGCCCCTCGGGAACGAAGATTGAATCATTGCTTATCGGCCACCCGGCAATGAATTGCCGGGCTACTATCATTGAGCCCCGTCGGGCTCACAGAGGGCAGGCTCGTTATTTTAACGCCTATGCCCCTTCACGAAACGGGACAAAAATCGGTAAGTTAACGCCTATGAGGCGGAGCCTGGGAACGAGAAAATGAAAGTGTTGTTAAACCTGTGGGGCGGGCTTTCCAGCCTGCCGCTGACAAGTTAAGAAAAAGGCGGGCTGGAAAGCCCGCCCCACGGGACTGAATGGTTGAATTTATTTTCTAAGGGTGGTCCGCACACACCATACGGTGTGCGCGGAACAAGCCGAGCAGTTAGAAAGTGATCAACAGAGTGGATTGAACTCCGAAGATCGGATCGATCTTTCGGCCAAGCGCCCACGTCGCATTGGCTTCGGATAAGGCTGTCTCATGAATCCCCCCAGCGGTAGTAGGGGAAGCGCCCACGTTTGCGGCGGGGCTGCCGGTGAGTCTGTACAGGTGAGCCGTGTTCGGATACGCATATGACCAAAACGAACCCGGCTGCCATATACAAGCCTTTACGCTCCAGGTAAAATTTTCAAGGAGCTTCCAATCGAAACCTCCATCCACTTCCCATCCTATGTCTTTTGCATTTTCAGGACATGCATGACCGACTTCCAATCCACTCTTGATTTTGAATATGTCGTCGTTGCTGAAGGTTCTCGCTGACGAAACATAATCGCCGCCGAGCCTGTAGGCGTTCGGGTGCTCGCGCCAGGCGTACGAGTAAAGAAACCAGCAGTTGAGGTTCGAGGCCACCGCGTAATCAAAGCGCGCCCCAACATGTTTGAAGTTGGAAGGCTGCCCCAGGCCTCCTGTATCCCAGCAGCTCCCTGTGCCATACAACTCGTACATGAGGTAGCCCCAGTCCTTTATATAAATGGACGAAAAGCCTTCATCACCGAAGTACGCTTCTTGCGCGGTCCGAACGCTCGGGTCCTGTCCCGTAGCCCCCACGAAGTTGAAGGTGAACTTCGCGGGTCCGCATATTCCGCCGAATTCGGTGCCGAAAATCCAGGAATCCACGTCCTTGTACAGGTTGTGGAGCACTGTCGGTCCTACTACCTCGTGGAGGCCGCTACCGGAGTGCCACTGATATAGGGCCGTGCCTTCAAGATTCCAAAAGACGCGGCCGTTGAAGTACCTGAAACCCGACGTGATTCGATACCTCATGAAGTCGTCATCAGTAGGATATGTCCCGGCCGTCGTGGCGCTAAATGCCCCCGGATAACCGTTGACGAGGCTACGGCTAACCACGGCGGGGACATGATTCTGAGCGTAAGTATCGGACTGTATCCAAAAATCCAATGGGCCGTTTGCGTAAAAGATTTCACCTTCCGCTGCCCTGAAGAAGTCTCGGCGTATGTTTTGCCGCTGATATGCGTGCGGCCCTTCATTTCTCGATGAAGTTCCCTTAACTGAAGAGTTGGTCATCCAGCTTGACTGGCTGCGACACAAATACGGGATAAGGCCGAACCTGAAGGGACCGTAATAGGAGATGATCTCGAAAGACGCGGAAGGATACTGGGCTGAGTTTTTCCACAACCCCATACCAACGCCGCTGGGCCTATACCCCATAGCAAAATCAAGCATAGGAGTTTGGACGTACGCTTTGAGCCATTGCACAGTCACGTAGGTTTGCGGAACGTCTGTCGCGGAAAAACACTCGTTTATCGGCGCGTATACGGAGTTCACAAACCCCGCGCCCGGAGTTGCCTGTGCGGTCTTGTAGGGTTCCCCGTCGGTCCATATTCCCAAGGAAGTCAATCCGATATTGGCCGAAAGTGTGATGGCCGGGTTGACTTTTATTTCGGGCAGGAGGGTCATCCTGTTGTCCATGTAAGCGACTTCCGGACCCCAGTTGTTTTCGCCTGCCATAACACCAAAACCCAGGATGTAAGGCCCAGTAGGCGAGGGTGGGGTGCTAATCAGGTTACCAAGCGCATTACCATCTTGAGCTGTCCCGCCGTTCGCCGGAGCAATCGGGTTGTTGATGCTCGATGTCGGAAAAGTCTTGAGATGGTTCATGCCCAGATCCACGTTGTGTGAGTCCATGTGTCCAAAAATGTCGCGGTCACCGGTGCGGGTCCAGTAACGGTACCGCATTTCCCATTCACCCTTCATCGTGAGTTCCCAACAATATGCAGGTATCGTCCAGGCTGCTAACAGCAAGGCGATAACGGCAATCCTCCCGAATAACCTCATTTCCTTCCTCCTGAATAGAGAGCGACGAAACTAAAAGCCGCCGCACTCAGTCAATAAAACTTAGCCCGGGTTGCAGAACCCGGAAAAGTCCGAACGTTCCAAAGATAGTCCGGGACAAAACACATACCTCTTGCAACCTGGGGTCGCGCATGGAAAAACCTCTTGCAGACGCGTCATCGCTCGGACACAAGCCCACCGCAACGACTGTCACACCAGGCACGCCGACAGCCCTTGCTTGGCTATGCCCGCACTGACATCTGCGAAGCAGCCACACGCTCCCTCCCCTTGGCAGCACAGCTACACTTGTCTTTTGATACGTGTTCCAGAATGAACCTAACAGCCGATTGTTAGGAGCATGTTAAATTAAAATTAAGATTTGCGCGAGTATATTTTTTTAGTATTAGAAGTGCAAGGCACCGACAAAGCCGGCGTCCCTGCCGGCGTTTCGCGAAAACCGGCACGGAGGCCGGTCCTGGATTCCCGCGTGCGCGGGAATGACGGCTACGGTACCAGAATACGAGACTGTATTTGCGAAATGGAGTACTTAGTGACACCATACCACTCTTTCTTTCCATGCCCTAATGAGACTTCGATCAATTTGAGAAATGCTCTTGGCGGCAAACAGCAGGCCATACTCTCACCATGCCGATTACTTTTTCGGAAATCTCGTCCAAATCAGGCCGGCCGGGCCCCCTGAGTGTTACCCGAGCGGCACGATTCCGTGCATCAAAATAGTTTTGTGACGTTTCGTCTTGCCTGTCGATCATAAGATGACAGGAAGATGCCTGTCCCACTACTTCTGCCCGAAAGATGAATGAGAGCACTTATACCGATTAGCTTTCAAACAAGTGACACCGTGTTCCTGGTAGGGGCGGGTTTCAAACCGGTGCTTACATGTCGTCATGCCTGCGTACGCGGGCATCAATTGTAGGGGCAGACCTATGTGTCTGCCCCGGGCGGACACGCGGGTCCGCCCCTACATAGCCCGGATCGAAGTCCGGGGTGATCCCGCGGAACGCGGGACTGCCCCACCATATCGTCGCGGGGATTGTCACTTGTTTGATGGCGCACTGGTATTAGTGAACACAGTACTGCCGGACAACGCTTCGTCCTCCGGCGCGCCGGGGTCGCAATAATAATCCGTCTCTAGATGAGAATGATGGTTTACGTTACCTCCGCGCTCCACCTTGCAGAAAAGGTTACAACTCTTTAGAATTCGGTGCTTATGGACGTGAGAACCTACATTAGACCCGCGGACTGGGCCCTTTTCGGTCCTCTGCTGCTCATAGCAGTCCTGTCCTTTTTCCTCATTCCCCATTGGCTGGCAATCCAAGCAACCGAAGTAGAAGTGCTTTCAGACAACAAGCTCCTGGGCACGTATCCGCTCGATCGGGATAGGCGTATCGAGGCCCCGGGTCCGCTCGGAATCACCGTCGTGGTAATAAAGAAAGGGAGTGTTCACATTCAGTCTTCGCCGTGCCCCCACAAAGTTTGCATGGCAATGGGAGAGATCGGGAGCAAAGGAGGAATCCTGGTTTGTATCCCCAATAAGATCGTCGTAAAAGTCGGAAATGGACGACACAACGCTTTGGATGCGGTCAGCCGATGACGGATCGTGTATTGAAATTATCCAGATTGGCGCTGCTTCTTGCTCTTGCTACCGTCATACACACGGCGGAGTCTTTTCTTCCCGTAACCGTGGTCTGGTTCAGGTTCGGCTTCGCCAATATAATAGGACTTGCCACGCTTTACCTCTTCGGGTTCAAGGATGCGCTATTCATAACGCTGGGGCGGATCTTTCTCGGGTCGCTGGCCACAGGTCTCTTCGGGTCACCGGCATTTCTCCTGTCCCTCGCAGGCGGCCTTTCCGCGATTCTGACGATGGGTTTGGCTTACAGATTGGGATCGCGCTTCTTCTCTGAGATAGGCATCAGCCTCATAGGAGCGGTGGCGCACAATTCAGCTCAGCTTGTGGTAGCCTACTTTATATTGGTGAGGAATCGAGGGATCTTTCTGCTCTTTCCCATGATGCTCGTGGCCGCTATAGTCACGGGCTTCCTCAACGGGCTAGCCGCGCGGTTTTTCATCAGACATTTCAAAAAGATCTCGGCCGTCAGTACCCCATGAGGCCACAGCAGCGGGTGCAAACGGGCATCAGACCTTTTTCGGATATGCTCTTGCGGAACTTGCGGTACGGTTCGGAATTCCAAAGCTCGGTGATTGTCTTCTCCTTGACGTTTCCGACAACAAAATCGTGGTAATCCCGGCATGGGGACATGTCTCCGTTGGAATTGATCTCCACGGCTGAGAATATTGAAACGCAGCGGTCGAAACCAAAGCGGCAATCGTGATCTGTATAATAAGTTTCCAGCTCGCCTGCATCGGTAAGGGGCGGCATTATGATCACAGCCGGCCCGGAAAGACTACCGGCGCGGTCACTGATGCGCTTTAACTGATCGGACAGCACCCCGTAGTCCGGCGGCCTCCAGTTGCCGATCCAGCCGAAATGCTTTTCCGGCCGGAACCCGAATCGTTCCTCGAAATCTTCGGCGTGCCTCTGCGCGGAAGCCTCATCTATCCACCATGCCAGATAAAAGACGGAGAAGTCGACTTTGTCCCGAAAGACCTCGTAAATATCCACAAGGCGATTGTAGTTGACGTTGTTTATCGTGGTAAGCGCGGCAATCAAGGGGAGACGTTGTTTCTTGTCCTTCCTGATTTCGGTTATCGTGTCGATGGCCCTGGTAATGGTCGCGAAGTTGTCCACGCTCGCGCTCGCGCCCGGACGGCTGGCATTGTGCGTTTGCGCATCCGGGCCGTCCACGGAGATCTGAATCACAAACATCGGTGCCGAGACGAGGCGTTCCGCGTGTTCCACCAGGCCCGTTCCGTTGGTAGCGATAAAGGGCGGCATCCCCAGGCGGGCGGCTTCCTCGATGATATCCACTGACCCCTTGTAGAGCATCGGTTCGCCGCCCCAAAGGTAAACAGACGGTGTGTGCCCGTTTTCTTTGAGGTCGCGGAGCAGATCCAGG
The DNA here is from genome assembly GCA_963789265.1 of uncultured delta proteobacterium. GTDB lineage: Bacteria > Desulfobacterota > Desulfomonilia > Desulfomonilales > Desulfomonilaceae > CAWBBA01. The sequence goes on from CAWBKB010000006.1 coordinate 141,368, forward strand.
TAGCGTTGGGGGGTGACTTCCTGGTTCTGAGTTCCTTCAGGGAGCAGGAGCGCAGGAACCCCTTGTCGCCCCACTGGCCGCAGGTGTGGCATCGAAGGTTACAGACGTCGGTGATGCGAATGCTGCACTGTCGAATTTTATTGCCTGTGCCTTGTTCCGAACGAGGGGACAGATAGCGAAGGAATTTGTCCACCTGAACCATGGCAATACTCTTCGCGTACCTGGGGCTTTCCAGGATCTTAGGGGCAGTCTTTAATATTGTGGAAATGGGTACCCAGCTTTGACTCATGGCTTACAAGCTCTCCATAAAATGATCGAGCATCATACACAATTTGGACGGGTTAGGGAACACTGGAGGCATCCAAAGTGCTTAACCTTGTTAGAAGCTTGTGTCCCGAGTGCCAGGGACAAGCTCACAACACACGAAGCTGGCGGTGTGTCGCTCTCGCGCCGTTCTATAGCGCTTCTCGAAAGTTTCGACGGATTCCCGCTTACGCAATGCCGTGAGAAGTGGTTATGCCCTTTGTTGGTGGGACAGGCTTCCAGCCTGTCGTTGACGGACGGGCAGGATGCCCGTCGCCACCAAGTCATGTAATCATTCACTTACGTGCGGCACGAGAAAGGCAGACCAATTCATTGGGTTCTGAAGCTCCTAAGTCATTTTCTTTTTCCGTGATTACTTTAGAGAATGGCTCTATACTGCCTCTAGCCGACACGGCACGTATCTGTCGAGTGCGGTGCCGGCCAGACGATCCCTGTTGGTGTTTTTCGTAAGGCAATTCGCGTGGGCTCCGTGGGCCTTGCCTTGATAAACGGCTGTACCCAGCCGGCTTCCTTACCAGGATCTCTTGTCAGCCCTGCCAGGATTCCTTGTCGGCCCTGGCTTCAGGTATTTGTTGCACTTTTTCAGAGAGCCATCCGATGCGCTCCGCGCTGCGAATGTCAATCTCCGGGATGTAGGGCTTCACGTCAAGTAGCGGAGTCTCGTCCAGGATGTCCATGTCTTCGACGTACAGAGTCGATCCTTCCACGCGTACAAGTCTCACAATTGATAGTCCGATGGAGTTGGGGCGTTTAGGCGCACGGGTAGCAAAGACACCCCTGAGTTGGGTATCCAGGAAAGGTTTAACTTCGAGAGCGTACCCTGTGGACTGATGGAAATGATAAACCAAGATAATGTGTGAAAAGCCGGAGAGATCTTTGAGCCCTGGTGCGAATTCGGAGTCAAATTCCACGGTTCCGGCGGTACCGATAGCACCTGAAGGTTGGATGGGCATCCCTTCAAGTTCTTTGAAGGGGGATCGAATTACTCCTATGGGTTTGTAGGTAATTGCTTCCATTATGATACCGTACATCTCCTTTCCCGTACATCGCTCAGGTACAAGATGCCTTGGCCGGCCGCAGCGCCGACTATATTTCCCCGGCCATCTTCATAGCCCTCTCCGCTAAAGCCGTGGATTGAATATTTATTCCTACTCTCAGCGCCATCAGGCCCTGCACGCCCGGAAGATCATCGAGTTCCAATGATTCAATTCCGTCTTCCAGGTATCCCTGGCCCTTAAGAAAATCAATGTGATGTACCAATTCCTGATACTCCTTGGGCCTTGAATATACAATGGCGATTTTCCCCGGCTGGGTCAGTCTTTCATTCCGGTCTTTGACCATGGCTTTGTCGATTCTTGAGCGGATGATCTCATGCCCTATGTCATAAGCTCCATCCACATCGAAGCGTTTTTCATCAAACCGGAATCTTATGGACACAGGGTTGTGATTGACCAGTATGAGGTGAGTTGCCTGCAAGGGGACCTTCAAGGATTTCTGTACGTTTTCCGCGTGCCAGGCGATGCCGCAAGCAACCATGAGCTGCCAGAAGCGTAGATTTTTCACGAAAAGAGGATCGAAGTCGCGTCTCTCCACCATGGAGGCTCCGACATAGATCACGTAATCCACTCCGTCAGTCTGATGCTTGTTGAAATAGTGTGGAAACATGGCCTGTGCCTCAGCTTCTTCCGCGCCGAGATATGCGGAAATCCGCTGGTTAAATGCCGAAATACTTCGCTCAAAATCCCGCCGTTCACGATATACCATACCCACTGTGGGATCCATTGCCTTCCCGTAGGCATCGATGCGATCCGCGACCTCAGGCCCAAATTGCCGCAACATGGGAAATAACGGTTCCAACTCGCTGCGAAGGAATTTCAGGATCGACGTCTGGTCTCCGGTCCCAAGGCCATTGCGAATCATCTCCAAGTTTCGCTCGGTTCGATATGATACCTCACTTAGAATGGGAAGAGATCTTGCTTTTAAGGCGGACTGGACAACTTGAAGAGCCAGGTCGAGGTGTTCGATAAGATCCGACTGAATGGCCAGGCTTCGAGCCTGGGAAGAACCCCGTACGTCCGATGCTCCGTACAAGGGATACACATCTCTGAAGACTATGGGGTCCAGTTCCGATGACTTCCCGCTAGCCAGCCGCTCCAGATGGCTAAGAGCGGCCTCTCGGAACCGCCACTCTACTGACGGATGCACTGCCGTGCATTTTTCCTTAATAACGGCCTCGACGTTGTTTTCAAGCTCATCAAGGGATCTTTTCAGGGCCATAGAGAATAAAGGAAGGATTTGGCTCAGAACCAACTCGTCCCCAGTCCCGAAATCATCCGGATAGGGAGAACTCAGATCCAAAGACCCGATGAGCTGTTCCTGGAACCTCAGGGGCGCAATCATCATGGATCGAATGCCAAACTCCAGGAGGTCCTTGTGCACGCTCGAGCATGCCGCCTCCTCGGCCAGATCCCGAACGATCAAGACGCCGTCGCCTTCCGAGGCCCGGTGGAATACCGATCCCTTAAATTCACTCATGGGCAGGTGCCGCGAATCAGAAAAGATGCAACTGTTGGTCAGTTCGCAGCCGTTGTTGAGCAGTAGCACTTCATTGTTCTTGAGGGATGCCAGCCCAACCATCAAATGAGGTCGAAGGAAGAGAGTCCTGAGCCTATCCTGTAATCTCAAGAATCCTCTCTGCGAGGCGATGGAACCCTTGTCAATAAGATCTCTTTCCAGCCCGGAGACAACCTCGGACATGGTTACGTCCACAGCCTGGATCACCGTGAATCCGTGAAACTCGAAATTCTCCGGTGGGAAAAATTGCTGCAACACTTCCGGCTCCTCGAGATGCTGCATGACCGTCGCCAGGTCCCGATCCGTTAGGCTTGGCGGCGAACCAACTGTGCGCACCTCGACGAAACGAAGATCGGGCCGAAACCGGAAATGCCTCTCCAAGCCGGTATCCGGATCTTCCACAATCCGAATCAGCGGATAGTCCAAGTCTTTGTCAACGTTGTAATATCTTCGCAGGATCAAAAGGAAAAACCTGATTTGCCTGGCCCTGACAACCTTATCCCATTCATCCGGGATTCTCCCGCGGAAAGATCCATCCTCATTGAGGAGCAGACGCTGAAACATTGGGCTAACGAACGCGGGCCGAAGCGTGAAGGGAGTCAGGGCCCCCATAAGCTCAGTTTCCCAGAACGCGGCGGGGAAGATCGCGCTCATAACGATCTTGACGAGTTCATGGTGAGTTTCCAGAACGGAGAAATCCTCCAGGGGCTCTAGAAGCTCCGGCGCTTGAGCAAGACCTGTTTGGATAACTTCCAGAATCTTTGTCCTGCACGAGTCGGAACAGGTCATTTCCCGAGTCCAGTAGTCAACGAGAGGCTTTAAACTAAACACACAGCGATAAGCAGTATCTTGGCGGTAATCGTCCATTGTTCACCTCCAGCGAAGGAGCTGTACGGCGTTTCGCAATTGATCGGAAATATTTTCGGATCGATAGATAAATTATACCAGCGTATGCCTAAACAAGTAATACCAGGCTGTGGTTTTCCGAAAATAGAGATTGACAGACCGAAGGAGATCCAGCCCATAGGCGTTGGGATAGAGCTGGTTACCCGGTCGTGGGTACCCCGGATGGCTTCCAGGCCACAAAAGTCTCCTTTTTGTAAATAGGGCTTTAGCGTCTTGTGTTTTCTTATCTGCGTGAATCTGCGCAATCTGTGGAACAGAAGAAATCCGCAGATGTCACAGATGGTCGCAGATTCAAAGGGCCGGCAAACGCATGCGATTATTTTCAAGGAGTTAGATAAAAATCCCCCTCGCCCCCCTTTATGAAAGGGGGGAAAGTCGTCAAGTAAACGCTTGTACGAAGGGGGACCCGCTGTGCGTAAGGCTGAGTTAATGTCTACGGACTACAGCGTCGAGGCTATGACAATCCGCTGGATCTCGTTTGTCCCCTCGTAGATCTGCGTGATTTTTGCGTCGCGCATAAACCTTTCCACCGGGTACTCTGTGATGTAGCCATATCCACCAAGCACTTGAACCGCTTCAACAGTGGTCCACATGGCAACATCCGAACAGAATGCTTTGGACATGGATGAGTGTCGAATAATCTCCGGCGGCACGCGGGAGAGGTCCTTGGGCACGTGAGCGTCCAATAGAGCGCATGTTTTATGGAGCAGTTGCCGCGCGGCGGTAACTTTCATGGCCATGTCGGCCAGTTTGAATGAGATGCCCTGATGCGAGATGATAGGTTTGCCGAAAGATTCCCGCTCCTTCGCGTACGCGGTTGCGTATTCAAACGCGCCCGCCGCTATCCCGAGAGCCTGAGCTGCGACCGATGGCCGGCTGAAATCGAGGGTCTTCATCATGATGTGAAAACCGTCCCCCTCTTGACCCAGAAGATTCTCAACAGGGACTTCGACTTCATCGAAAACCAACTCGCTGGTGTCCGAGCAACGAATGCCGAGCTTGCTCTCCTTCTTACCTACGGTGAAGCCGGGCATTCCCTTCTCGACGATAAATACACTGGCCCCCTTGTAGGGCTTCACATCGGGATCGGTCACCGCATACACACTGAAAGTGTCGGCGACTCCCCCGTTGGTGATGAATATCTTCGAGCCGTTCAGAATATACTTATCTCCTTTCCGCACGGCCCGCGTCCTGAGTGCGGCAACATCGGAACCGCCTCTAGCTTCTGTGAGCCCAAACGCCGCAACTTTTTCGCCCGTTGACAGAGGGGTCAGGTACTTCTCTTTTTGCTCGTGATTTCCTGCAAGAATTATCGGGAGGGCGCCGAGTTCCTGGCATGATGGTATAAGAGCCACGGAAGCGTCAACTTTCGCCAATTCCTCCACGGCGATGCAATGAGCTATCATGCCCGCCGCCATTCCTGCGTATTCACTGGGGAAATCTATTCCCATGAGGCCGTTTTCCTTCATGAGTTCGAGCATATCCCACGGGTACTCCCCTTTTTTGTCTCTCTCTTCGGCTCCCGGCGCGACTTTCTCTTTGGCCAGGCGCCGGACCATGTCCTGAAGCATTTTTTCTTCTTCGGTCAGGCCGAATCGTTCTATTTCTTCCATCTCATCCTCCAGTTCAAAACTCTCATCGCCAAAGTATGCGGATTTCGGTCTCGGACCCCCCCGGCGCTTGGGACAGGCAAGCGCCACGGATGCGCCGGGCAAAAGATCCGAATTAACTGTAATCGTAAAAGCCCTTGCCGGACTTGCGACCCAAGCGCCCAGCTCGCACCATCTTCTTCAGTAGGGCCGGTGACCTATATTTGGGGTCGCCAAACTCTTCGTAAAGATGCTCTTGAACCATGAGCAACGTGTCCAATCCCACGAGGTCCGCCAGGGCCAGGGGACCCATAGGATGATTCGCACCCAACTTCATTCCTTCGTCTATTTCGGCGGCAGTTGCAAGTCCTTCCTGAAAGACGAATATAGCCTCTATAATCATGGGGACCAGTATCCGGTTCACCACGAACCCCGGAGCTTCCTGGACTTCAATTGCACTTTTCCCCATCTTTCCCGCCAATCCCTTGATTACTGCGACCGTCTGATCGGAAGTTGCTATACCGCGAATCACTTCAACCAGTTTCATCACAGGAACCGGATTGAAAAAGTGCATTCCGATGAAACGATCGGGCCGGGAAGTAACGGAAGCTAATTCGGTTATGCTTAGCCCCGAAGTGTTGCTTGCAAAGATGGTAGATTCTCTTGCCGCGCCATCCAACTCCTTGTACATGGTCTTCTTGAGGTCCATGTTTTCAATAACCGCTTCGATGACCACATCCACTTCCTTTGCGGTATCTGTCAAAGATAAATATCCGGTGATGCGTGAACGTATCGCGTCCGCATCCGAAGCGGTCATCTTGCCTTTTTCCGCCATGCGTTGGAGGTTTTTTTCAATGTTTGAGATTCCCTTTTCGAGGAATCTCGTCTCCACATCCATCAGGTTGACTTCGGAAACCGCTCTGCGCAGCCACTTGGGCTATACCGGCGCCCATCAACCCCGCTCCGATAACCCCTATCTTTTTGATGTCCATCGACCTTTCTCCCTTCACATGGGATTGAAATTGCAAAATCACGTGGTTCTTTTCGGCAGGAAACCAGGACGTAGAGTCCTTCCTCGGCTCTGACACGGCACGCCCAGCGGAAAAGGATCATGATCCCCCGCTTGCCGCTGCCCCTCATCAATCTGTGAAAACGAGTAGGTTGGGCCTGCTGAACCAAACATTAAGTGCATATCAGAGACATAACGATTGGGCAAGCAATTCCGCTACCTTGATGCAACCATTACTTACGGACGGAAAATTGTCATTGCGAGAAGCAAAGCGACGAAGCAATCTCAGTTCAGGACGCTCTCCAGAAATGAGATTGCTTCGCTTCACTCGCAATGACACCGGTTAGAACAGATCGATGACCAGGATAACTCAAAGGATACAGCTTCATTCCAACTTCGATGACAGAGATTACCAATTCATCGCACTACACCCATGCAGCCATAAACAGAAATCTTCGACAAAATTCCAGAGGGGCGTCTTTCTTGGCGGGGCGTACGCCTATCAAAGGCTCCCATACCTTTTCATCTTTCGCCAGAGAGTCGTCTTGTCAATACCCAGCTCAGTCGCGGTGGCTACTTTCCTCCCCCCGTTTCTCGCCAAGGCTTCCCCGATCACGCGGGCTTCAATTTCGGCTAGAGTCAAACCGGTTGCCAGAGCTTCTCCTTTGTCGCCGAGGTCTTTCAGTGCCGACGGGAGGTGACCAAGGCGTATGAGGCCCCCGTGGCAAAGTATGAACGCATGCTCTACAGCGTTCTCCAACTCTCTGATGTTTCCAGGCCAGTTGTGACGCATAAAGGCGGCCAAGGCTTCTCGGGAAAGGCCCGCAATGTCTTTGCCTTTCAGCCGATTTAGGCGATCCACAAAATGCTGCGCAAGGAGCGGAACATCCTCGATTCTTTCCCGTAGAGGCGGCAACGGGAGCTTAAAAACCTGCAACCGGTAATAAAGATCCTCACGGAACCCGCCCCCATGAACCATAGACTCGAGATCCTTGTTCGTCGCCGCAAGAATACGGGCATCGGAATTCAGAGTCTTGGTTCCTCCCAGAGGTTGAAAGCTCTTGTCCTGAAGTACCCGGAGCAGCCGGACTTGGAGTGCGGGGCTGACGTCTCCAATCTCGTCCAGAAAGACCGTCCCGCCGTCAGCCTGCGCAAAACGGCCCGGTTTGTCCCGGGTCGCCCCGGTGAAGGCCCCCGCCTTATATCCGAATAGTTCGGATTCCAGAAGCGTGTCGGGAATGGCGCCACAGTTTACTACTACCAGAGGCTTGTTCCGGCGGGTTGACAGATTGTGGATCGCTTTTGCCATGAGCTCTTTGCCGGTGCCGCTTTCACCCTCGATCAAGATAGTGCTGTCGCTCCGCGCAACATCGGGCAATATGTTGAATATCTCCCGCATCTTCTGATTTCGGGAGATAATATCCTCAAAACTAAAAGATTTTTCGACTTCCTTGCGAAGAGCTTCTACCAATGTCAGGTCGCGGAATGTTTCCACCCCTCCAAGTACCCGGCTACGCTCGTCCCTGAGCACTGCTGTGCTGATGCTGATGGGTACTCGTTTGCCATCGGCCCTCACAATGAAAACCGCGTGATTCACCACCGGTTTGCCTGTGAGTATGGTTCGTTTCAAAGCGCAGTCAGCCTCGCATATTTCAGCGCGGAATACCTCGCAGCACGGCCTTCCGAGGGCTTCACGGACTGGAACCCCGGTTATCACCCGTGCGGCTCGATTGAAGGATGTGATAATGAACTCATCGTCTACAGTGAATACACCATCTGCAATGGAGTTGAGAATCATTTTCATTTCAGCGGAATTGAGGTCTTTCCCCGATGTCATGTTGAACCCGGCTTGTTAGAGTTTATGCAAATTGCAAATATGATACCTCCCAAGGGTGCATGTTGCAACCGGTTTGGCCCCTGATGGCCATCCGAGTAGAACACGGCTAGCTACCAAAACCTGCCAAATAGCCGTGAAAAGAAGATTGGCACAAAAGTTGCTCCACTTGCTCGTGGGTGAAAAAATGAGACTGGCTGTGCCCGAACATCAGGGGAGAATAGCCCCCGTCTTCGACTGTTGCAGACGATTGATAATCGTCTTGCAGCGCCCGCTGGAGGATGAGCTGCTCCAAAACGAGGACTGGTCATCCGTCTCCAGGCTGTATCGGCCGGCCCGGCTGGTGGACCTCAAGGTGGAATTGCTGGTGTGCGGCGGCATCAGTTGCTGGATGGAGGAACAGATTCGGCGACACGGCTTACGCTTGATTCCATGGGTTGCCGGAAACGTTCGGGAAGTCTTGGCCGCTTTGAGAGAGGGCAGGATCTGTGATCCTTGCTACACCATGCCCGGACGAGGGAAATGCAGGAGGAGAGGCCCGATAACATGAAATCAATGGAGAAAGGAGCATAATCATGCCCGGATTCGATAGAACAGGCCCATTTGGACACGGTCCCCGAAGCGGATGGGGCGCAGGTCTCTGCGGTGCGTCGGCACGTAGAGGGACCAGCGTATCAGAAGGTGATTCCCGTGGAATCGGCCGTGGTGGGGCTCCTCGGGGCGGAGGAAGAGGTCGCTGCTTCGGTGGTCGAGGCACACGGTGGGGCTCGGGCCCTTTTGCCGGCGCGGCTCCTTTGTCTTCAACAGAGGAAACCGAAGCTCTGAAGGCCCAATTGGCAGCCAGGAAGAATGAACTGGCAGCCATGAAAGCTCGCCTGGAGGAGCTGGAGAAAAAAGAATAGGCAAGTTAGGGGGAGTCTTTCGGAGTCATGGGAGACTCGGAATTGGCAACCGGGTAAGCACTAATTCCAGGACGGGCTCCCATGGCCCCAAATTTCATTATTGATACCGGTTCACTACATCGCCGGCGGGTTGGTCGAGGGGTCGAATCTTCTCGGCCGCACCGAGCGGCAACGAAGAACTCAACGCGGGTAGGGACAATAAACATGAACAAAGACGATAGCTGTTCAACCAAGGCTTCTTGCGGAGCGTGTTCCTCGGCTGGAACTTGCGATTCGCAGACGCAAGAGCAGCATACTGAGGAACTCTTGAAAGCAAGGCTAGCTGAAATAAAACATCGCATCGCAGTCATGAGCGGCAAAGGCGGAGTGGGCAAGAGCACTGTGGCCGTAAATCTCGCCATGGCCCTGGCAGCACAGGGAAAGTCCGTTGGAATACTGGATGCTGACGTACACGGCCCGAACGTTCCCAAGATGCTGGGCCTTGACGGCCGGCGGCCTATGATGGGGGAAAGTGGGCTCATCCCTATTGTTGCGGCCAATAATGTGCGAGTTATGTCCATGGCCTTCATGCTGCCCGACGAGGACACTCCTGTAGTGTGGCGAGGTCCTGTAAAGCATACACTCTTCAAGCAGTTCCTGGCAGAAGTGGATTGGGGAAAGCTCGACTACCTCATCGTAGATCTTCCGCCGGGGACCGGCGACGAACCTTTGAGCATTGCCCAACTGTTGGGCAAGCCCTTGTGGGCGGTTGTCGTGACCACACCGCAAGATGTCGCTCTTCTGGATTCACGAAAATCAGTTGTCTTTGCACGCAATGTTGACATGAACCCATTGGGAATCGTCGAAAACATGAGCGGCCTGGTCTGTCCACACTGTGGCGAACGGATCGACCTTTTCAAGACAGGCGGAGGAGAGAGGTCCGCACGGGATTTGATGGTGCCGTTTCTCGGAGCCATTCCTATCGACCCGACAGTGGTGACCGGCGGAGATGCGGGAATCCCAGTATCTGTGATGAATTCCGATTCAGGCACTTCGAAGGCGTTTCGTACTCTCGCAATCGAAATTCAGACGGCAATCGAGGGCGACACAACCGGAAAAGTCCAGATCTCGGCGTAATCGAAGCCTCAAGCCGAGACCGAATACACCGGCAGAAATATCATCTACATTTCAGAGGAGATACCAAGTATGCAAAAGACAGTAGCTATCCCATCCATGAATCCTGGTGGGCTTGAGGCCATGAGGGCAGGGCACTTCGGACACTGCGAGGTTTTCACACTTGTTCATGTAGAAGACGGTGAAGTCCGAGACGTAACTGTGGTGCAAAATCCACCTCACGTCCAGGGCGGGTGTCAGGGGCCGGTAAACCTTCTTCACCAAAGCGGCGCTCATGCAATTGTCGTCGGCGGCATCGGCATGCGGCCTCTCATGGGATTTCAGCAGATGGGGATTGAAGTCTATTACGGGCCCGAAGGGGAAACAGTCGGCACAGTGGTGGATCACCTCATCCAGGGCCGCCTTCAACTGATTGCGGAGAACCAGGTTTGCGGCGGCGGCTTCATGCCGTGAAGCCAAGGAGACAACGATGAAGATCGCGATTACTTCCACGGGGAGAGAACTGGACTCACCCGTTGACCCCCGCTTCGGGAGGGCTCAGTACATCCTGATCGTGGAGCAAGACGGCACTCTGGTTGAGACAGTAGACAATTCCCAGAGGTTCAATGCACTGAGCGGAGCCGGAATCCAAGCAGGGAAACTGCTCGCAGACCGGAAGGTTGATATTCTGATCACCGGCCACTGCGGCCCCAATGCCTTCAAAACGCTTAAGGCTGCGGGAATCAAGGTGGTGGTAGAGCAATCCGGTTCGGTGAGGGAGGCTTTGGAACGTTTTCAAAGCGGGACAGTAGCATTCTCCAGTCAGCCTAACGTGGAGGCCCATTGGTAGTCGGCTGGAGCCTGTTAATCTGTCCAGTCGCATATAGTGCCCTCCCGTCGACAGGGATGGAAAAGGTTGAGCTAAGTTTCTCTACCCTTAATTGATGGTTCGGCCTTTTCTCATCCCATGTGACTACAAATCCCCACTCGGGGGAGTAGCCGGACGTCTTCGAGCGGTTTTCGAAAGAATTATTGTCTTACCCAATGCGTGTTGGCATCCGGTTAACATTGGTGGGACAGGCTTCCAGCCTGTCGCTGACGGACGGGCAAGATGCCCATCCCCACTGCAAGATGCCTGTCGCCACCAAAACATCCTTGTTCCGGTGATTACTTTTGGGAATCACTGGAACAAGGGTGCACGATTAGCCGTTAATCAGCGAGTAGCGAAAGTATGATTGTAAGTGTTGCAAGCGGAAAAGGCGGCACAGGAAAAACTACTGTTGCGACGAGCCTTGCGGCGGTTCTGGGAAGCCGATCTCAGCTTCTCGACTGTGACGTGGAGGAGCCCAATTGCCACGTCCTCATGAAGCCGATCATTCGGACGAGCGAAGTGGTAAACGTTCCGGTTCCCGTCGTGGAAATGGAAAAATGCACCCTGTGCGGCAAATGCGGAGAAGTATGTCGTTTTAGCGCAATCGTTCACATCGGCGACCAAGTACTCACTTTCCCTGAGCTGTGTCACGGCTGTGGTGGATGCTCACTTCTTTGCCCTGAAAAAGCTATCCACGAAGGTGCCCGGGAACTTGGGGTCCTTGAATCCGGATCGGCAGGACCGGTCGAGTTTGTTCAAGGAGTGCTCAGGATCGGAGAATCCATGTCTCCTCCGCTTATAAGAGCGGTGAAGTCAAGAATCAATCCCGAGAAAATAGCCATTCTCGATGCCCCTCCCGGCGCCTCGTGCCCGGTGATCAACACTGTCTCCGGCTCTGATTTCATCATTATGGTGACCGAGCCTACTCCATTCGGGGTACACGATTTGGACATGGCCGTCCGGGCGGTCGCTCAGCTCAACATTCCCATCGGAGTGGTATTGAACCAAGCGGACATCGGAGACACGGAAGTGGAATCCTTTTGCGCTCGGCAGGGTATCCCGATCCTTGCAAGAATTCCCCACAACCGAAAGATCGCGGAAGGGTATGCAAGAGGAGATCTGCTTGTAACGTCGGCTCCCAACCACATAAGTCTGTTCCTGGAAATGATTCAGACCATCCAAAGTCTGATCGGCAACCGGGAAAAAGCGGTCGGCATGGGTGTTCTATGAAAGAATTGGTCCTGATCAGCGGTAAGGGCGGGACAGGCAAGACGACGCTCACTGCGGCCTTCGCATATCTAGCTCGAAACAAAGTTCTTGCCGATTGCGATGTGGATGCCCCGGACCTGCATATTCTTGCACAGCCCGAAATCATCCAAAGAGAAGACTTTCGAGGCGGGATCAAGGCGTATATCGACGGCCAGAAGTGCGTTCAGTGCGGGGCCTGCATCGAGGGGTGCCGCTTCAAGGCCATTTCCGATGAATTTCACGTGAATCCGTTGGCTTGTGAAGGTTGTGGAGTCTGCTCTCATCTTTGTCCTGAGTCGGCAATAATATTGAAAGAAGCCGTGAATGGCACCTGGTACATTTCTCAAACACGTTTCGGACCCATGGTTCACGCTTCGTTGTTTCCCGGCGAGGAGAATTCGGGCAAATTGGTCGCACTGGTGCGAAATCAGGCAAAAGTACTGGCCGGGAAAAGGCAAAGCAAATTAATACTTGTGGATGGGGCGCCCGGGGTCGGTTGCCCCGTGATTTCATCGGTCACTGGAGCGGATCATGTCATCATAGTCACAGAGCCGACGCTCTCCGGGCTCCACGATATGAAACGTGCGTTGCAGCTAGTCCAGGGCTTCAGGATTCATGCATCGGTCATCATCAACAAATGGGACATAAATCCTGAGGTAACAGAGCGGATCGAAGAATCATCCGAAAGAAAAGGCGCTAATGTCGTCGGCCGCATTCCGTACGATCCTGATGTCGTCAAGGCGCTGGTACAGAGGCGATCTGTCGCCGAAAATGGAACTTCTCCGGCAGCGGACAGCATCCGAGAGATATGGGACCGGCTTGAAGCCGATTTTTTCGTGGAGTAAGACTTGTGAACGTGTTTGACCTTGAAGAGGAAGTCCGACAGGCCTTGGCCCAAGTCATTGACCCCGAGACAGGCTTGAGTATCATGCGCATGGACCTCATTCACAATGTTGAAGCAACGCGGGACGGATCGGTGAGCCTGATCTTCCGCCCTTCTTCGCCTATTTGTCCGATGGCGTATTCCTTGGCGAATTCCGTCAAAAAGAAAGTCGAGGCAATAAAGCACGTAAAGTCGGTCAAAATAGCCGTAGAAAACTTTGAGAAGGCCGAGCACCTGGAGGGCCTTTTGAATTCAGCGAATACTTATTTATATCGAAAGGATGGTTAATGCCTATCTACGAATACCGTTGTTCGGAATGCGGTCATGTGAGTGAGCTGCTCGTGGGAATCGGAAGAAACTCCGATGATCTCGTCTGTTCCTCTTGCGGCGGATCACAGCTCGAACAACTCATGTCCGCATCGGCCTTTTCGATCAATAACGAGCCGGCCGGCCATGCCAAAGGCTCCACATGCTGTGGAAGCAATCCATCGAGCAAGGGTTGCATTCCGGGGAGTTGCTGCGGTTCTTCCTAACGCCGCGGGATTAACTTCGTGAAGATAGCGCGAGCGAAGTTAGTCGGCACTACAGTGAGCTGCCTTGAAAATTGCGGAGCACCTGGGCATAGCATCACACGCGCTGACTTAACCGCGCGCGGAACACGGGGTTCCTCATAGGTGCTTGAATCTGTGGCGCAGACTTTCCAGTCGGCGGTTTCCTGTCTGAGATTAGGCGGACTGGAAAGTCCGCCCCACGAATCCAAGCGTCCCTATGGGAAGCGGAAACCGGTACATGATTGGTCGCTAACCCGGCAATCCCGCGTTCTGCGCGGGACCGGGCTACTCTCTGGAGCCCGCCTTGGGCTCGCAAGATTGCGAAGGATGCCTTATTTTAACGGCTATGTGATGCAGCCCCCTAAAGCAGGAAAGCCACTGAGGTTTGGTAGCCCCCATCATATCCAGTAAGGTCAAAAAGATGAGCAGGGAAAAAGAAGTTTTTGATGATATTGAAGGACTGATTCTCGAAGAGGCCCGAAAGACCTATTCTCCCGCGGTCATAGATCATTTTTTGAATCCCAGGAACGTCGGCGAACTGGAAAACCCCGATTGCTTCAATGCAATGAGCGGGATTTGCGGTGACACCATAGGGATTTACGTTAGACTTGATGAAGGTACAATCAAGCGCATCAGCTTCGTCACGAACGGGTGCGGCCCGACGATCGCCTGTTCGAGTGCGTTAACGTGCATGGCAGAGGGACTGAAGATTCAGGAAGCCCTGAAAATCACGAGTAGCAAACTGATGGAATACCTCGGCGGCATGCCGGTGGAGCACACCCATTGCGCGGATCTGGCGGTGAATACTCTCCGCAGTGCCCTTGCAAAGGCCAGGTGATACATGAGACTGAGGAAACGCATCATCGACATTCTTGAACCGTTGTGCGCAAGTCATGCGATTGGGGACGTGCGCATCGGGCTCGGGTACACGGCAGTCCAGCTCGATGACGGCAGCACCGGTGTCGCGTACACACTCGGAAGAGAGCTGTTCAGAGGCTGCACTGCGTTTGCCGGAAAAAGGCCCATTGCAGGCATACAGGCAACGGAAGCTCTTCACTATCTCAATTCCGAGGGTCTTGTGGAATCCGCTCTAGGGCTGGCGACGGCAAACGCAATGGCCAACCGGCTTTCTTCGAGCGGTATGACGGGCGATGTCTTGAAGGCCGTAGAGCTACTGTCAACTGACGCTGTTGCCATGATAGGGTTCTTTGCGCCATTGGTTTCGGCGCTCCAGGATCGGGTCGCGGACCTTGAGATCTTCGAGGAACGTACCGGGCTGATGCCGCATCTTCGGCCTTCTACCGAGGCGATTTCCGCGATGCCAAAGTATGATGTGGCATTCATCACGTCCACAACCATCATTAACGATACCGTCGACGATTTACTGGAAGCGGCCCGAGACTGTCGTGAGATTGTTCTCCTCGGCCCGTCTACTCCGTTGATTGCGGAAGCGTTTGAGGGCACTGCGGTAACATGCCTGTCAGGGGTTATTGTTGACGACGCCGACGGACTGTTGAGAGTGGTGAGCGAAGGTGGTGGTACCCGTCTTTTCCAACCCTTTGTCACGAAGCGAAATATTGCACTCCAGGGCCATCTTGCAGAAGCATCCACGGTGATTCGCCGTTCGGCGAAAAATACCTGACCGACCTGCCACTGGATTAGAACTCGCCTAATCCTGCACATAATAATGAAGGTGTGAGAATGAAGAAAGCTTCTGAAAATGCGAGGCTCAGGGCAATCGTGTTGGCAGATGAGCCGCTACGGGCCTCAGACCTTGTTGAACGCCTCTCGAAACGGGGTATCTCTGCAACCGTGAGAACCGACGCTGACGAGGTCCTCGACGAATGCCGTAAGAATCCCCCGCAGCTTGTGATCGTCGAGAGCGCTTTGGCCACCATGACTGGAGTTCGCTTCCTGGCGGAGTTGCTTAAGGTTTCGTGGAAGACCGCCACAATTCTTATAGCCGATCAAGAAGAGGAAGCCATTCACGACCAAACCGAAGGACTTGGAATTCTCGGCTCCATCAGGACGACGGACGACATCGAGGGGCTGGAGAGACTCCTCGACAGGTTTTTTGAAATTGCCTCGGCCAATCAGGAGATTACCGCTAAAGACTAAATGGGCAACAGCGGACTAAGTTCAGAGTTTCACAAGTACGGTGACGTCAAGACCCGGTAAGGGAGAAGATTGCTTCGCTACGCTCGCAATGACAGGTAGTGGAAATGTCATTGCGAGGAATGAAATGACGAAGCAATCTCCACGGTGAAGATCCGCGACCGTATCTACGAAAACCCGTACTAAGGAGATGACTTTCATTGCATAACTGGGCATTGCCACAAGGAACGGGAGGCACGACAATGGGATCGAATTCGGTGTCTTTGGGCGACTTGATCGCAAGCGTTAAAGCACACCCGGAAATCGCACGAGCAGGTATGATACTGTGCCACAATGGGATCGTGAGGGGGTCCGATCGCTCCGGTGCGAAACGCGTGCGTGCACTGAAGGTGGAAGTGGACCGCGCAGAGATAGACCGTATCCGATCTTGGGCTGAATCCCGGCCCGGGATTGTGGCCGTGGCAATCGAGGCATTTGAAGGTGAATTTCACGTTGGAGACGATCTGCTGTTCGTCGTCGTAGCTGGGGACGTTCGAGAAAATGTCTTTGCCGTCACTAGGGAGATTGTTGAAAGGATCAAGTCTGGCGCCGTGCATAAAACCGAGTCGTACGACGATTGATTAAGTTCATCGGTTCAGACGATCCAGGATCTCATGCCGGTTCGCTTTCCAGCAAGTTACGCCGAGTTTCCGGTAGGGGCGGGTTTCAAACCCGTCCTTACATATCGTCACGCCCGCGTACGTGGGAGTCAATAGTGGGGGCAGACCTATGTGTCCGCCCCCACTTTTTCACGGTGAAGAAAAATCGCAAGAAAACGCCGGATACAGGGACCCACGATGAAATCCAAACCGGAGGGAATCTCAATGAAAGACCACGTGAACCGAGCTAAGGGCAAGTTGGAAGCGGTTGAACCGTTAATGTGTGACAGGTGCGGTTCGAACATCCCTGGAGGAGAAGGTCGGGATTATTACGGCAAACTTTTGTGTGAAGACTGCTATATGGACGCTCTCTCTCCCACTCGCACGTGCGATCCGTGGGCTGTGCACAGCGCAAAAAAGTTGGGAGACAAGACCGGCGGCCTGGAAACAAGCCCGCTCCAGAAAAAGATCTTAGACGTTTTGACTGAAACAGGCGGAATGGAGCCCGCGGACTTGGCCCGGCGTCTGGAAATAGAGCCTGTTGAATTGAATCGGGAAACTGCTGCTTTACGGCACATGGAAATGGTCAGAGGCGAACTCAGGGAAGGTAGGAAGTACATCGTCTTGTGGTAACGATTCGGCAACCGTGATTTGGTGCGAAATTATGAATGAAACGCTGATGAGAAAATTCCATTGCCTGAAATGTAATTACGAGTGGGAAGTACCTTTCGGGGGAGGTCGGCAACTCGTTTGCCCAAGATGTAGAAGCATGAATATTCACAGAACAAATCCCGGAACAAGACCGCGGCGTTGTTGTGGGCCACGCGGAAGAATGGTCAAGCGGGAAGGATCCGATTGAGCGGATGTACCGATACGCAAAAATAGCCATCTACTCCTGTCTGTTAAACTTGGCTCTAATGGCGCTGAAGTACTATTTGGGGGAAACTTCCGGCAGTCTCGCTTTGAAAGCCGACGCCCTACACTCGCTCGCCGACGTGGTCTCGTCTCTCACTATATTCCTTGGGATAGTGATTGCCGATCGCAAGACCAAAACGTTCCCGGAAGGACTGTACAAGGTTGAAAACCTAGTCGCCTTGCTGTCTTCCTTTTTCATCTTTTACGCCGCATACGAGATTGGTTTCGAGGCATGGCGGGGAGAAACCACCGGCCAAATCACAGCCGTCCCACAGGTCGTGGCAGGAATTGTTCTGATCATGGCAGCGGCTGCGGTCTTCTCGCGATACGAACTAAAGATTGGACTTGAAGTGGGCTCACCTAGCCTGGTGGCTGATGCACGGCACGTGACCACTGATCTTCTCGCGTGTTCCGTAATCGTTGTTGGCATCATCAGCACCTATCTGGGATACCCCATAGATCGTTACGTGGCCATGTTGGTGGCCGCACTTGTGGCTCGAGTAGGCGCTGAAATCCTGGTGGAAGCTGTGAAGGTGCTTTTAGAGGCAACGCTGGACTACTCGACTCTTGACGGAATTAGGAAAATCCTGGAAAGCCGCGAGGAGGTGAAGGATATCCTCAGCATTGGCGGACGCAGTTCCGGCAGGTTCAAATTCGTGGAAATATCCTTGACTACGGACTTGAAGCTCCTGCGTGATGCACATGAGTTGACTGCCCAGGTCGAGGAAGAAATCCTCGACCGATACCCCAATATTGACAAACTTCTCGTGCATTACGAACCGATACATAAGGACGTTCGACTCATCGCGGTCCCTCTGGAGGTTCCCGGAGGCAATTCACCGGATGAGAAATCGGGATTGTCCGAACATTTCGGTGAAGCGCCATATTTTGCCATCATTGCAGACGATTCTTCGCACGCGAGGGCGCTTGTCACTGATTACTTGAAGAATCCTTTCAAAGATATGGAGCGCAAGAAGGGGATCAAAGCTGCCGAGTTGCTGGCAGATCACGAAGTGGATCAACTTCGATCCCCGGTACATTTGAATGGCAAGGGAGCCGGCTACGCTCTGGACGCGCTACAGATTGAGGTCGTGATCACCTCCACGCGAACCTTGGAGGAGTTGCTGGCTGAACTGACGGAGAGTGTCGGACCGGCGAGGTCTTACGGATAGCCACATATAAAGAGATTTAAGAAACTAATCACGGAAAAGGGAATAATTTGGTGGGGACGGGCATCTGAAACTGTCTCAAAAGTGCGGACCGAGTCGAGATCGTGCCACGAAAGCCGCTAGAGTTCTGGTTCCCAGGCTCCGCCTGGGAACCCATATCTCGCGGGCTCTGCCCGCAAACTGCCTTTATTTCACAATCATAGTCAAGGCAGAGCCTCGCCGACAGGCATTCCCAGGCAGAGCCTGGGAACGAGAAAACGCGGGGTTGCCCGTCCATTAGCGACAGCCTGTCCCACGCCTCCAATCTTACTGGTAAATCGCCTGGGACTCAGTTTTCAGTGATAGTCATGAGTTCCCATAACCGGCTTGATACCTGTTGCACTTTCCAAAATATTTGCCAGTTCCTCTGGTTTCACGTATGGACAACCAGGCTTGGACTTAGCCAGGCAGGTACTGAAATAGATGCCGTCGGGCTTGATTTCGGATAGCCTGGCCGCCATGCCCAAATTGGGAGCTACCGTACGCCCGGGACACTCGCACTTAACAAACGCGACCACCGAGGAGGGCTCGTCGAAAGTTCCCTCTCCCTGCGAAGCGGCTTTTAGGCAACGCCATTCCCCAGGGCAGCCGTAGCCACTGTCCATATAAGCCCCGCAGCCTACAATTGCGACTTTTCTCATCCTTGTCCTCCTCAGGTAGTTTGCTTGGAAGGAATATCTGGCAACATGACCTCAGTCACCT
The DNA here is from genome assembly GCA_963789265.1 of uncultured delta proteobacterium. Lineage (GTDB taxonomy): Bacteria > Desulfobacterota > Desulfomonilia > Desulfomonilales > Desulfomonilaceae > CAWBBA01. The sequence goes on from CAWBKB010000006.1 coordinate 160,729, forward strand.
TGTCGCTGTATTCCTTGGTGAATGGTAGTGAATGCCACGTTTCGCTGTTTTTCTCCTAACACAGGTTACCATAATATTTGTTCCGAACGAATAGTGGTTGTGCTGAAACACCGCCGTTGCTTAAGCTATATTCTATAACGGTATAATTTCGCGTTGCCTATCGTGCGAAATGCATCCGCGGGCCCGAGTTCAAAATGGGGATCGCATGACGCCTGTCCCCCTCAGTTCGCTAATTTAGAGCCTAAGATGACGAGCGGTATAAGCGGTGACATGTGTGGGATCGTGACTGTTGGGGCGGCCCGCTTGCTCATGGGAGTGTTGCCCGCAATCTTCTGCACATGCTCAGGCAATTCCGACCCATGGGCGAGGAAGTCAAACGGTCAATGGATTGGCTCATCAAGTGCCTGATCAAGGTCTGAGGGAGAGTCGCGTATCACCGTCGGAGGCAGTACGTTCATGTGGAGTCGGCGGTTCCCTTGGATCGACACTACCAGGTTGTGTTCGGCTGAATGCCACCGAGAAAATTTTGCCTGACCGGGGATGGGGCGTGGCACGCTCAGAAACGGCAAAATACAGGCTTTTTCAGCAACGTGACAACGGTTTAGCCCTCCCTCGCGCCTTGTGGAGAAAATACGGAGCCTTTTCGGGGAATGGGCAGGATCCCCTGACCGGTCACCGGCCCCAAAAAACCGAAACCGCAAGACCGCCGAATAATTCCGGCTTGAAACGACCAGCCTTTTCAGGATTGAACGAAATGATTAAAAATATTCAATGAGGTGATATCAAGAAAGTAGGTGCGGCTATGGAGTTTCTGAGAAACGGAAGAGATGTGCCCTTATTCTTCACAATCATTGCTCTGTCCATGGCCCTACTATTTGGTGTCTCTCTTGCGACCGGGGTGGAAGCGGATGATACATCGTTCTCGAAAGTTGTACAGTCCTGCTTTAAATCTTGGGTTCCGGACGGTTCCGGTTGGCTGAAGCCCTCTCGGATCAACGGATTGATTATGAACCATCAAGTGAAAGGTGATGAGGCCGCCGCTGTCGCAACGATTCATTTATATTTTCGGAACCATAAGGAGATGAGTGGCCTGAGCAAGGCCGAGCTGCTCCGGGCCGACATCGCTGGAAATGCAGAAGAGCGTGTGGGAGAGTTGGCGCGGTTTCGCGTGCTCAATGGCCGATTCCGGAAGTTCAGCCAACGTCTTAAAATGGTGTCTCGCACTATATTCGCCAACAATGCGCCTCACCTGGAAGGAATTCACCAAGGGCCGCTAGGAGACTGCTGGATCGTATCCGCCATTGGCGCAGCGGTCTATTTTCACCCTTTGCTTCTGAAAGAGATGATCCTTCCCCAACCGGACGGCTCTTATACCGTCAAGTTCCGTGACGGAAGGAGCGTTTTGGTGAACCGTCTCACCGACAGTCAGATTGTCCTCAGTTCCACTGCCCGTGATCAGGGGCTCTGGCTAAATGTGCTCGAACAAGCTTTCGGGCAGGTAAGGAAAGCACTCATGCCCAAGACCCGGGGCATGTCCGAACTGGATGCCATAAGCCTGGGGGGAAGTGCATGTCCTAGTGTCACACGCCTTACCGGCCATGCCTGCCGGTACTTCCGCATTCGCCGCATCCGTGCCAGAGCTTTCCCACCTGATCTCACGAGGCGCCCTGAACTCGTGGCAAAAGTGAGAAACATCATTCGGCTAGCGGTCACGAGCAAACGCCTCATTTGTGCCGGTACCACGGTTCGCGGGAAGTTTCCGCCCGGTATAGACCACCGCCACGTTTACGCGGTTCTTGGCTACGGCCCGGAATCCGACACCGTTACGCTGTGGAACCCACTTGGCGCCAACTTTGAACCCAAGGGGTCATCCGGCCTGAGAAACGGCTATGCAGAGGTGAACGGTATATTGCACATACCTGTACACGACTTCACGCTTGTCTTTGGAGGAATGTTCTTCGAGGCCCCACGTATGTAAAGCGAACCTAATGGCACTGGTAGTACAAAATTAGGCTCTTCGCGTAAGAGCGTACCTTAGTTGAAAAGTGAAAAAGGACACATAAAGATCAAACCGGAACTGAAATCGTTGGGGTTTTCGGAAAGGTCTTTTGTTTTATGAGGGTCTAATTGCCTTCACGCGGCAGGGGGCGGAGGTTCAAATCCTCTCCCGCCTACCAGGATTAGTCAGGGAAGTCAGGAAGATAGGTTGACAGGCCACTTCCTGATTTTCTTTCGGGGCCAAGGCTCTTGGTTTTTTTTGGCCCCTTTTTCATTCACCCCCATCAGGCTTGCCCTCCGCATCGGCCTCGAATCCGAGAGTGATGCAGCCCAGAAGCCAATAGAGCGGAACAAATTGCTTGTCATTTCCAGCCAGTGAACGTATTCTCTGTTCCTGAGATGCAGACTGTAAGTATCTTGGGAAGGGTCACTGCACGTCTATGCCAACTCTCGATCTCAAAACCAATCACAAGGCCGTGAAGGAATATTACGCAGGGCTCGAAGAATTTCACCGACTCGGCGTTACCCATGAAACGGCTGTCCGTGCTGCGTTCCAGAGGCTCTTGGAGCATTGTTGCAAACAAACCAAGTGGACTTTCGTTGGTGAATACAAATACCACAGAAAAGGTCAGAGGCCCCTCAGCGTTGACGGGGCGGCAGTAGACGGATTCAAAATCCCGCAGGCTTATTGGGAGGCCAAAGATTCGCAAGATGACCTCCCGAAAGAAGTGCAAAAAAAGTTCGAGAAAGGCTATCCGAGGAACAATATTGTCTTTCAGAGCCCTGATAGGGCCATCCTTTGGCAGGATTCCCGTCAGATACTTGATGAAGATATCACCAAACCCGACACACTGGTCTATGTTGTAAGGGAATTGTTTGCCTACCAGTCCGAGAGCCAACGGGATTGGGAAGTCGCTGTTGAGGAGTTCAAGCCGCATATTCCAGACATTGCAGCTAAGGTGGTAGAACTTATCGAGATCGAGCGAAAAGACAACAAAAGCTTCGTCCAATCGTTCAACAACTTTTCCGAAGTGTGCCGCTCGTCCATTAACCCCAACTTGTCAGATGCTGCTGTGGAAGAAATGCTTGTGCAGCACCTGCTGACGGAGCGGATCTTCCGCAAGGTATTCCACAATTCCGAGTTCACGGACCGCAACATTATTGCACGAGAAATAGAACGCGTTATTCATGCCCTGACGTCGAGGAAATTCAGCAGAGAGGAATTCCTCAGTCCGCTGGATCGCTTCTATGGGGCGTTGGAAAAGAGGGCAGAGACGCTTGATGACTACAGCCAGCAACAGACCTTTTTAAATACAGTTTACGAAAAATTCTTTCAGGGATTTGCTGTCAAGCAGGCAGACACGCATGGAATCGTTTACACGCCCCAGCCAATTGTTGATTTCATGGTCCGGTCTGTAGAGCAGATCCTCAAGAAGGAATTCAGCAAGAGCCTCAGCGATGAAGGCGTACACATTATTGATCCCTTTGTGGGAACAGGAAATTTCATCACACGGATCATGCGGGAGATCAAAAAGACGTCCCTGCCTCACAAGTATGCAAATGAGCTGCACTGTAACGAGGTGATGCTCCTTCCGTACTACGTGGCATCGATGAACATCGAACACGAATATTATGAACGCACAGGACAATACAAACCCTTTGAAGGTATCTGTCTTGTTGACACCTTTGAACTCTCAGAAGATCGAGACCGGAGTGGCATCCAGCCCCAATTGGGCACAATATTCACGGAGGAAAACACCGAACGGGTTGAACGACTTAGGAAAACAAAACTCTTCGTGATAATCGGTAATCCTCCGTATAACGCTCACCAGCTAGACGAGAATGATAATAACAAGAATCGCAGATACATAATAATGGACAGCAGGGTTCGTGACACCTTTTCCAAGGCTGGCACAGCCTCGAATAAAAGCGCTCTCTCCGACCCGTACGTCAAGGCCATTAGATGGGCGTCAGACAAGATTCTAGATAACAGAGAGGGTGTGGTCGCCTTTGTTTCAAATAACAGCTTTGTCGGCGATTTTGCCTTCGATGGGATGCGCAAACATTTGGCGGCTGATTTCGATCTCCTGTACATTCTTGACCTTGGTGGAAACGTGCGAAAGAATCCGAAGATTTCTGGGACAACACACAACGTCTTCGGAATACAGGTTGGCGTCAGTATCAATATTCTTGTGCGATTAAAAGATCGAGCCGAAGGAGGCAAAATTTTTTATAGTCGTGTGGATGATTTCTGGAGAAAAGAAGAGAAATTCTCATTCCTAGATTCCTGCGGGGCGTGTTCGGGTGTCAAGTGGCAAGAGATATCCCCAGATGCCAAGCACACTTGGCTGACGGAAGGATTGAAAAGCGATTTCGACGGTTTGCTATCTATGGGCACACGGGAAACGAAGGCAGGGATCGGTAATGCGATATTTAGGATATTCAGTTCTGGCATAAAAACAAATCGTGACTTTTGGGTCTATAATTTCGATTACGAGCAGCTCGCCAAGCATGTTCGTCGCACCATTGAGACCTATAATGAGCATGTGTCCCGATGGAGCCGGTTTCCGGAAAAGCCTGACTTAGACAGTTTTGTTAGCCATGATGATATGAAAATCAGTTGGAGTCGTGATTTGAAAGCAGATTTGAAGCGGGGGAGACTTGCAGAGTATTCAGGGAGTAAGATCAGGCAGGCCATATATCGTCCCTTCGCAAAAATGTATTTGTTTCTCGATTCAATTATGAATCAGGACGTATTCAGGTGGCCAGCTATTCTGCCTTCCGCAGCAGCAGAGGAAGAAAATCGCATCATTTGCGTCAAAGGTACTGGCGGAGATAAGCCCTTTATGGTCTTGATGATAGACTCTCTGACAGATGTCTCAATGGTGGGTTTTGGAACCAACGCTCAGTGTTTCCCTTTTTACATGTACGATAACGACGGTACTAATCGCAGAGAAAACATAACCGACTGGGCTGTTGAGCAGATTTCTTGCGCCCTTGGCGCCGAAGTAGACAAGTGGCAAATCTTTTACTACGTCTACGGCCTTCTTCACTCTCCCGAATACCGAGAAAAGTACCAAACCAATCTCAAAAGAGAGCTTCCACGAATACCCTTACCCAAGACCACAGAACAATTGCACGCATTCGTATCGGCGGGTGAACAGTTGGCAGATCTACACGTCAATTATGAATCTCAAAAGGAATACCCGCTTGAAAAAATAGAGAATCCTGATAAGTCTCTCGACTGGCGGGTGGATAAAATGAGGCTCACGAAGGACAAGACCGCCATAGTCTATAACGATTTTCTGACCCTTGCTGGTATCCCGTCCGAGGTCTTTGAGTACAAATTGGGCAATCGTTCAGCATTGGAATGGATCATTGACAGGTATCAGGTTCACACGGACAAAAGGAGCGGAATAGTCAACGACCCTAACCGAGCCGATGATCCTCAGTACATTGTGAAGCTTATTGGGAAGATAATCACCGTGAGTCTGGAAACGGTGAAAATAGTGAAAGTCTTGCCCGATATTTAGGCAGCGCATGACAAGTCCGTTTCTTCAAAGAAGGCATGAAAGGGCATAGCATGACTTTTACCATCGACAATTATCTCGACGTAGTGAAGCTGTATATTGAGGAATGGACTCGTAGGAGCACGTCCCAATTGCTTCTGGAAGCAGGGAAAGGATGTTTTATATGGGACTCAGCAAAAGATGGAGAAAGAGGCAGTGGATGGTTCTATACTAAGGAGATGGTATCAGATTATTTTTCTGGTGAAATGGGCGAAGGGCTCGAAAAAATGATCGATGAAGCCAATCACGAACGAGAGTTAGTAGTTGCTCTAATTTTTGGCGAAAAAATTCAAGGATTGCGTTTGGGGAAATTGGGGGCTGTTGAAGGCAACGGGGGAATTGTTTCCCCTTTGCTGGACAAGTATAGAGGTCATATTTTGGATGACAATCCTAAGCTCGACAAGTATGAAGAGCTTGCCCCGATTTCTGCCGAAGCTATCCGCCAAGTAAATCTTGATATCGTACAATATTTGCTGCGAAACGGTGAGGACTTGGCTTTGTATACGGGGACGCATGCAAAAGCACTTTGCCAGCGGGTTTTTGATTATCTTCAGGAGAGATTGATGCTCCAAGTAGAGCAATTCAACACAAACCTGCTGTTCCAAGCTTACAGAGAAAGGGAATTGGCTGAAGCATTCCGCACAAAGAATTTGCTCGAAATGGAAAGTGAAACGAAGTCCAATGAAGGGTTAATCGAACAAGATTATCAGAGCACGGTGGATCTTTTCAAGCACGTGCAAGCATTGCAGATTCTGATCACCATGATTCTAAAGGTCAATCCATCGGGAACAAAGGATTTTACCGACACGCAATGGAGCACGATCAAGGCGCTTGCCTCCCTTCTGGTCGATGCATCCGTGATTAGTGATTTTTTGCATTACAATTTGGCAGAAATATCGTTGACAGTGACCAAAGATCATATCCGAGTAAACGATTCAAGGCATGGTTTTGACGTGGAGCAGTATCTCAGAAAGGAGAGCGAGCTAAGAGTTCTTACTAAGCTCGACCTCGATGAAAACTTGGACACTGAAGAGAACCAAAGTGTAGAGCCAGAAACAAATATCCCCGATTTACCAAAACCTTTGGAAGGCGTAAACGATGCGTTTATCGAAGTATTGGGCTTCTCGTTAGAAGATCTTCTTCAGATGCTGTATAACTTGGGTCGAATTCCTCAATCCAGCGAATACGGATTTCCTTTAGTGATTGTGGGCGAAGAGAACCTGCTGAGAAATCTCGAAGAAAACTTCTTTCGGAATCAAACTCGGGACCAAATCCGTGCAATGCTGCATTTTGTAACTCTAGGTTTCGATTCCTATGGCGAGATGACGGACATCATCCCGTCACGGTTCCTTAGGCTTAAGGACAGGCTCACGCTTTGTCCTCTAGTGCGAATCACGCCAAATCAACTAATGTTTGGGAATCAAATGTGTCTGGCAGCGTCCAATCTTTGGCTATCTTACATCTGTCGTGGGGATATACCATTCTCGGAATCGAGTAATCCCAAGATCCAACAAGCAATCAAGCAATTGCATAAGTTTCTGGATGATAAACACGAAGAGAGAATAGGAGCGCTTGCCCGAGGAATTCTCGGCCCCAGCAACGTAGAAGATAGGATTAAGAATTTTAGAAGACTGTCACCCAGTTTGCCTTCAAGACCAGATTGTGGAGAAATTGACGTACTTGCAGTGAATAAGGACACCAAAACGGTTTTCGTGCTGGATGCAAAAAACCGTAGCAGAAAATTCAGACCCGCAGATATTGCGAGAGATTTGAGAGATTTCTTCGAGGACCCAAAATCTCATCTCGTTCATCTTACCAAGAAATGGGAGTTCATACGAGACAACTTGCCGGTGGTTCTGGCCTATTTCGGGATAAATGACGTGGTAGGGTGGAAAGTGAAAGAGGCATTCGTTGTACCTTTGAATTATGCCTTTCTGCATGATACGAGAAATGACGTGGACATCATACTAGCTGATGAATTGGAGGATTATTTGCTCAACCCCTAAGAGTGGTTGAGATCTTTCGGTGGCTGACGGTCAGGATTATTCCCAATAGAAAGGAGAAGGTGAACCCATGGTTGGAATATCGAGCATGATTTGACGCAACTCCTCGCTGTATTCGAGGTTCCGATGATCCGTGACTATCAGCATATGCCAAGCGATGCGGCTATTCAGGTACTCGCTGTCAGAGACTCGAATAACGTAGGCGACCGTTTAGCTAATCCCGCTACGTGGAAGAAGTGGAAAGCCTACTATTTCACTGGGCTTGAGCATCGCATGCTTATTTGTCCTGCTGTGTTTGCCACAGACGAATCGCTCGTGCAACGCCCTGGACTGTACTTGAAGACAAGTCTCCCTCTTGCGGGGCTTGTATATCTTACGGGGCCGTCAGCCGAAAATTATTATCAGACTTTTCTTGATGATCTCGCTTGGATGGCAGATTCGTACTTGTTCAAGTTTAACTCAACTCGTCCACCCTTTTATACCGAAAATGCACCGCGGTTGTACGTGGAGCACAACAGCCTTCCGAATCACGGCCCGAGGGTCTTTGATGACGCTCGTGTTATAGCCACACAAAAGGCCAGGGACACATTAGGTCTGCTAAGCCTTCGATATACATCTAAGCTGATCGATTTCATCAAATTGAACCCGAGCGAGATCGCGGTCTCTAATTATGCCGAGACTACTCTTCTCGAAGAGATCTGCACGCATAAGGACTTGCTTTCCGAGTCCCTGAATTACGTGGACGCCCTAGCAAACCAGAATCCACGGTTGTTGGGGGCAAGTCAACTGACTTATGGCTGGGAACCAATCACTTGTACAAAGAATTACAATCGTACAGCATTGTCATTTTACTTGGCTTCCATCAAGGAACCTATTCGGAATTTACCTGGTTCGTACATCGGGATGTTTAAGAATCTGTACAATGTGCTCGAATACCTGATGGAGCGTGAAGGGAAGCAAGCACTTAGCGCCGTTTTGCGTGACAGGGTGGGTGCCGACAGATTGAAGGACATACTGCTCAAAATCAAGATGTCAGCTCATCCGCAGAGTTCTTTGCTTCAGTGTCTAAACACTGGCGAACGGCTCTCACAGAATTGTGCCTTACCGCCACTCTCAGAAAATGACGCTGACCTGGTGGACAAGATCGCCCACCGTTTATATACCAAACGAAATGCAGTGCTTCATTCAAAGAAAACATACGGCGGTGCGCCAGTAGAGCACAATGTACGACCTGGGGCCAGTGAGGAATCTCAGCTGGAAACAGATCTGGCCATTATGCGTCCCATTGCAGAAATTATAGTTGAGGAACTTGATCCAAACGAGTAACGCAGTACAGCGAACAGGGGTCCACCTCAATTCACCCCGTGCCATTCCCGTGACTTTTGACAGACTCATGTCCACGGACATGTCCTTGCGGTGTTCTTCATTGGTTGATTTTTCATGGGAAATGCGAAAAGACCGCTTCAGTTCTTGGGCTTTCACAGCCTTCACACGGCAGGGGTCGGAGGTTCAAATCCTCTCCCGCCTACCAAAGAACAAGAGCTAGGCCCTGTAAGCAGCAGGGTCTTTTAATAGGTGACTCTACCCTCCCTTTACTTTAAAAGCTTCTCAAATTCTTCTCGTGTCATGTCACAATCATTGATTATTTTGGTCAACAAACCAGGACCGATTGTTTCACCCACATGAACGGGCACCACGGTGCCACGCCCATCAGCATGCCTCAAGAAGTGATGACTACCCCTGATCCGGGACACGTTGAATCCAGCTTTTCCGGGTGCAGCAACAACGGTCTTCCCATCGACGCGTGGAAGGCGGCTCATGATTCTACCGTGACTCGTTGAACCCCGACAAACTGAGAAGCGGATAGGGGAGGTCCTTGTTCTTCGAGCCACAGATCGATGGCTTCCCTGATCCTCTCCATAAGCGTATCCAGTGACTTGGCCTGGGTATGACAGCCCCGGAGTTCGGGAACAGTGGCCACGTAGAATCCCTCCTCGTCACGTTCAACAATCACGTTGAAAGCTATTTCCATCGGTTGCATTCCCCTTTTCTTTGAGGATTGATGGCCATGACCATTCTACCATAGAAAGCCAAAGAGACCTCGCTATTCTCGCCCGCAACTCTGGAGTCCGGCACTGGCCAAGAAAAAGGGGGTCAAAAAGGGGTCAAGTCTACTCTTAGCTCATGTCGGAGAATCGCTGGGCTGGTCGGCGGCGTGAAATGAGCGAAGAGCGGGCCTGACTCCAACCTCCAGTATTTTCTGCCAATGTGGGATCTGAGGACACCTTACTTAATTGGTGGATCGTAGCTCGAATTACGTACGGTGTCCCCGGAATTTTCCCGGAATTGGGATTGAAACTTTCTTCTTGACTTAGGCTCATTGTGCTTATAAACATACCAGTATGCTACTAGGGAGGTGCGCCATGGTCGCGGGATTCGGAGCTAAGGTGGTCAAAGATATAACCGGCGTGTCCCGGATGCAGCTCCAGCACTGGGACAGGACGGGCATCGTTCGGCCCTCTATCAAAATTGGAGCCGGAAAAGGATCGAGGAGACAATACTCGTTCAAGGACTTGGTTCAGCTCAAGGTAGCCAAGCGGCTCAGGGAGGAAGGAATCAGCCTCCAGAAGATCAGAAAAGCACTGGAATACCTGAGAAAGAATTTCCCCGACGTGAAAGCTCCTTTGGCGGAACTCCGGTTCCTTACTAATGGCGTGGACATCTTCGTCTTGACCGAAGACACCAAGGTCATCCTGGATGCCTTGAAGGGACAGTTTGTATTCTCTTTCGCTCTCGGAGAGCTTATCGACAGGCTCAAAGGGGCAATCAAAGATTTGGAGATCCCCATAGAAGAGAAGGTGTTTGTAGGGAAAAGAGAGTTCACGGCAATTCTGAGGCCCGATCTCGAAGATGGAGGATACACCGTAGCCTGTAAGGAGATCCAGGCAGCGATTTCTCAGGGGGAAACTATACAGGAAGCCCTGGACAATATCAGAGATGCCATCGAGCTTTGTCTTGAGGCTGAGGCGGAAATGAGGGGTGACAGAGCCCAGGCAGGATGAACCTTACCGCCAAACAGATGAAGAAGGTTGCCCTGAAACTCGGCTACCGGGTGAAAGAAGGAAAGAAGCACCTGCTGGTTTATGGCGAATCAGGGCTGGTGACAACTATCCCCAGGGGGCGAATAAAGGCGGGAACATTGGCAGCAATACTCAGCCAGATGAGCATCGGCAAAGATGAACTGGCCAACTTACTCTGATTTGGCGACACTTTACTTAATTCGCGGGTCGCAGCTCGAATTGCGTGTGGTGTCCCCGGAATTCACCGGCCGAGACCTGAGCCGCGGGCGACCTGAAATGCCGAAGCGCTCCTGTGAAAAAAGCTATTGTGTGCCCCGAATACGCACAGAGGCCACGGGAAACTTTTTATGTGCTCGGTCGTCTAAACGTGGTATTTAAGATATAGGACTATAATAGTGTGCGTACGACCCATATTGGCCTCGGGCTCATGAATACTCAAAGTTTTTATGCAAATTAAGACTTTTTGACTCAAAGATTAGAGACCATTGAGACGTTGGGGGACAAATGAACAGAAAGAAATATTTCGTTTTTGTCGGCTTGTCATCCCTATGTGCCGTGACTCTCCTCGGAGGTTGCAGCACAATACTCTTGTTCGACCCCAAAGGACCGATCGGCGAGTCGGAGCGATTCGTCATCATTGCGGCCATCGTGCTCATGATGATCGTTGTTATTCCCGTCTTCATCATGGCTTTCTGGTTTCCCCTAAAGTACAGAGCTTCCAATACCGAATCGACTTACATGCCGAAATGGAGTCATTCCGCTAAAATCGATGTCTTCATGTGGGGGGTTCCCGTTGCCATTGTCACGGTTCTTGCGATTCTGGCCTGGACCACGACTCATTCTCTGGATCCTTATAAGCCTATCCATTCGACCGACGATCCCGTCAACATCGAAGCCGTATCCCTGGATTGGAAATGGCTCTTTATCTACCCCGATCGAAATATCGCGACCGTCAATCAAATCACTTTTCCCGTCAATGTTCCGGTCAGCTTCAAACTCACCTCGGATACCGTAATGACATCCTTCTTCATCCCGCAACTGGGCAGCCAAATTTACGCCATGGCAGGCATGCAAACCCGGTTGCACCTTCTGGCTGACAAACCGGGGACTTATGCCGGTCAAAATCAGCAGATAAGCGGTCGCGGTTACGCTGACATGCATTTCAAGGCGAATGCGGTTTCCATGGAAGAGTTTGAATCGTGGGTGCAAAAGGTCAGACAATCTCAGGAAAAGCTTGATCTGGACCGATATGAGAAGCTCGCTAAACCGAGCCTCGGCTATTACCCCGTGACCTATTTCTCTTCAGTCAGGCCCGGTCTGTTTGAGTATATTCTGCGTAAATTCGATCCGAATTGGGGCAAGAATCCCGGTCGTATGAGCAGAGGACCCGTTTCCACACACGCAAGAACCGACGTTTCAGAGGAAAATTGATATGTTTGGAAAGTTAAGCCTTTCAGCGATTCCGTTTGACCAACCGGTCACGATAACTTCCGTGGCTGGTGCGGTTCTCCTGGGCCTGGTGATCCTGGGCTTGATCACTTATTACAGAAAGTGGACCTACCTTTATAAAGAATGGCTTACCAGCCTGGACCACAAGAATATTGGCATCATGTACATTATCCTCGCATTGGTCATGCTGCTGCGCGGATTCGCCGATGCCATTCTGATGCGCTCTCAGCAGGCCATTGCCTCGGGCGGCTCTCTTGGCTATCTGACCCCTGACCACTTCAATCAGATATTCAGCGCTCACGGCTCGATCATGATCATCTTCATGGCCATGCCGTTTCTGGTCGGGTTGATGAATATCGTTGTGCCGCAGCAAATAGGTGCACGCGATGTAGCTTTTCCCTTTATGAATTCGCTCAGTCTCTGGCTAACCGCAGCCGGGGCGTTGCTTGTCATGGTATCTTTGGGTGTAGGTGAGTTTTCCAAAGCCGGATGGTCGGGATATACCCCGCTGACTGAACTGAGGTACAGCCCCGGCGTAGGGGTGGACTATTGGATATGGTCCTTCCAGATCGCAGGTATCGGCTCAACCATGACTGGTATTAATTTTCTCGTCACCATCATGACAATGCGAGCTCCCGGAATGAAGCTCATGCGAATGCCGTTGTTTGTTTGGACCTCTTTTTTCACCATGGTGCTCGTGGTTTGGGCATTTCCCGTTCTGACGGCCGCTCTCGGCATGATAACACTCGATCGTTACCTGGGCATGCATTTTTTCACCAACACGCTCGGCGGTAATATGATGATGTATGCCAACCTGTTCTGGACCTGGGGGCACCCCGAGGTTTATATCCTCATCCTGCCGGCTTTCGGGATCTTTTCGGAGGTCGTCGCCACATTCTCCGGAAAACGGCTGTTCGGCTATACATCCATGGTCTATGCCACGGCAGTCATCACGGTGCTGTCCTTTTCCGTCTGGGTGCACCATTTTTTCACCATGGGCGCCAGCGCGAACGTCAACCTCTTTTTCGGGATTGCAACCATGATGATTGCCATCCCCACCGGGGTAAAGACCTTCAACTGGCTTTTCACCATGTATCGTGGCCGCATAAGGTTTACTACGCCGATGTACTGGACCCTGGGGGCCATCGTGACCTTCGCTATCGGCGGGTCTTCAGGCGTACTGATGTCTGTACCACCCGCTGATTACGTGCTCCACAACAGCCTGTTTCTGATCGCTCATTTCCACAATACAATTATCCCCGGTGCTGTGTTCGGCTTTTTTGCAGGTTATTATTACTGGTTCCCAAAGGCCGTTGGCTTTCGTTTGAAGGAAAATTGGGGCAAACGCGCATTCTGGTGTTGGCTGATCGGCTTTTATCTTGCCTTTATGCCCCTATATGTACTGGGCTTTATGGGCATGCCCCGCCGTATGGCGCATTATGCCACCCCGGCCTGGCATCCCTATCTGCTCGTAGCCGCATTGGGTGTGGCCGTGATCCTGCTCGGCATCTTCTTTCAGGCAATTCAATTGCTGGTCAGCATTAAGGAGCGCCGTGCCCTGGGCGATCCGACCGGAGATCCCTGGGACGGCCGCACTTTGGAGTGGATGACGTCTTCTCCTCCCGCGGTCTACAATTTCCCGAAAATACCCGTCGTAGATGATATCGATGCCTTTGTGGATGTTAAGGAAAAAGGCGACGCATATAAGCGGCCGGATCGATATAACGACATCGAGATGCCGAAAAACGCGCCTCACGGCCTCATCATAGGCGGACTGGCCTTCGTGTTCGGATTTGCCATGATCTGGCATATCTGGTGGCTGGCCATACTGGCCGCTCTGGGTATGCTTTTCACGGTCATTGCCCGCTCATGGGACGACGACATCCATTATGTCATTCCCGCCGCCGAGGTCGAGCGCATCGAAAATGAACGCTATCGACTGTTGGCCGCCGTCGCGAAATAACACCCCGCAGACGAACAGACTATTCCAGAACCTGTAGCGGAGATTTAAGTGATGACAACTGACGCTTTGACCATCGGTACCGCTTATATCGAAGAGGTTGAACACCACGATACCGTCGCGATTCAGACATTCGGTTTCTGGATCTATCTTATGAGCGACCTCATCTTATTTTCGACGCTCTTCGCCACCTTTGCCGTCCTGGGCCGCAATTATGCCGGCGGACCGACCGGGAAGGAATTGTTCGAACTGCCTTACGTGTTGGGTGAAACCTTGCTCCTGCTGTTCAGCAGCGTTACCTACGGCCTGGTCATGCTGGCCGTTCACAACGGCATGAAGAAGTGGGTTCTGATCGGACTCGCCGTTACCTTTCTGCTGGGGCTTGGATTTGTCTTCATGGAAATCAATGAATTCCACGGCATGATCGCCGCGGGCCACGGACCGGACGTTAGCGCCTTCCTTTCGAGTTATTTCACCCTGGTCGGGACTCACGGTACTCATGTGACTTTCGGGCTGATCTGGATGGCGATCATGATAGGTCAGGTGGCCGTCAAAGGGTTGACCTCATCCGTTCAATCACGGCTGATGCGTCTGAGTATGTTCTGGCATTTTCTGGATATCATCTGGATCGGCATATTCAGTATCGTCTACCTGATGGGAGTTATGTAAATGAGTCAAGCATCTATCGACGGCATCGGCGTAAGCAGGGGAAGTCTCAAATCATACCTCACCGGGTTCGCTCTTTCCCTCATTCTGACCGCCATTCCGTTTGCTTTGGTTATGAGCGGTACCTTGTCCTCCTCGGCAATCCTGGCCGGCATATTCAGTGCGGGCATCGTGCAGATTCTGGTGCATTTGCATTACTTCCTGCATCTGGACACTTCATCGGCGGCGCGTTGGAACGTGCTGGCCATGATATTCACTTTATTGATTATGGTCCTCTTCGTCGGAGGAACCCTCTGGATCATGTATACCCTGAATTACCGAATGATGTGAGAATGCCTGAAACGATCAAGAACTATTTGCTCGTTGCCAAACCGGGGATCGTCTTCGGCAACCTGATCTCCGCGGCAGCCGGCTTTTTGCTTGCCTCCAAGGGGCGGGTTGATGGCGCTGCTCTCCCGGCGACTCTCATCGGCATATCCCTGGTTGTCGCCTCCGGTTGCGTTTTTAACAACTGTGTCGATAGAAAAATAGATCGAAAAATGAACCGGACACGCAACCGCGCCCTTGCCAAGGGGCTCATCTCACTCAATATCGCCGTGGCCTACGCAACGATGTTGGGCATTGCGGGCCTGGCGCTGCTCTGTGCGGCAACAAACCTGCTGGCTGTTGTAATCGTGCTGGCGGGTCTTGTGATTTATGTGGGCGTTTACAGCCTGTACATGAAGCGCAATTCTGTGTACGGCGCGTTGATAGGCAGTCTGGCAGGAGCCTCACCGCCCGTTGCGGGATATTGCGCAGTCACCGGTCGCTTCGACATTGGAGCAGTTATATTGTTGTCGATCTTCAGCCTATGGCAGATGGCTCACTGCTACGCCATCGCTATTTTTCGGTTTGACGATTACACTGCTGCGGCCATCCCGGTTCTGCCGGTCAAGCAGGGAACAACCGCGGCAAAAAAGCATATTGTCGGATATATCCTGGCCTTTACGGCTGCCACGCTGATGCTGACCTTCGGGGGGTACACAGGTTACCGCACTTTTGCAGTGGCGACCGTGTTGGGCGTGTCCTGGCTGTATATGGCCTGGTCGGGCTACGAGGCATCCGATAAGCGGCTTTGGGCCAAAAAGCTTTATATCTTCTCCATTCTGACCATATTCGTTCTGAGCGTCATGATCTCAATCGATTTCACCACGCCTGTCCCGTCAGGAATGCTTCTGACCTATGCTCCGTAGCCAAACCACCCTATTTATACCGATTCGCTTTCAAACAAGTGACATCGTGTTTTCGGTAGGGGCGGGTTTCAAACCCGCCCCTACATGTCGTCATGCCCGTGTACGCGGGCATCTGTAGGGGCGAATGGCATTCGCCCTGGGCGACCACCGGTCGCCCCTACAGTCCCCCGATCGAAGTCCGGAGTGATCCCGCGGGATGCCCCACCATATCCTCGGGGGGATTGTCACTTGTTTGATGGCGCACTGGTATCAATCCATCTCATGCTCGCCGCCAGGTTGTCGTGGGACTTCCGGCAACGTCCAGGCTAACACGCGACTGGAATTGATGAAAATCACACCTGTGTGCAATACGTGGGAGAGTCCGCTCATCATAGGAGAAAGATACCCCAGCAGACCCAGCACTGCTCCAAAGACGTCGGTGCCGATCGCAAACCAGTGGTTCTGTTCAATGACATTGAGAGTGTGCTCGCTCAAGCTCCGCAGGTGGATTAAGCGGAACAGGTCGCCATCCACCACGGCTATGTCCGCCGCTTCGATCGCGGCCTCGCTGCCACCGGCTCCCACGGCTACTCCGATGCGAGCTTTTGACAAGGCCAGAGCGTCGTTTATACCGTCGCCGACCATCACTACGTTCCGGCCTGAAGCGGTCAGCTTCTCGACATACTCTGCCTTCTCTTCCGGTAACATGTTGCCCCGGTAGAACTCGAAACCATGACTATCAGCAATCGTCTTGACTACCTTACTGTCGTCGCCGCTCACCAGATGTATCTGCGTCACTCCATCAGCTCTAAGCCTCCTGAGAAGCTCATCCAACCCGGCTTTGACGTCATAAGCCACTCCGATCAAACCTTCCGAAATCCCGTCTTTAGCTACATACACATTCGTATGCCCAAGCTGCTCCAGTCGCGTGGTCGCGGCGGACAAAGCGCTTACATCGATGCCTTCATCATCCATCAATCTCAGATTTCTCACCGTAACGGAGTGTCCGTCCACTACCGCCATAACCCCGCGGCCGAGCACAATGTTCGTCCGCCTGGGCTTTCGCGGAACATGACCCTGAGATTTGGCAGTTTTAACGAGCGATTTGGCTATGGGGTGAGGATTGCGCGCCTGTGCATCCGCGGCTAGCCCAAGAATCTCTCGCGGCTCAGTTTCGGGCTTCATGGGGATGATTTCCACCATCGTAGGAATTTCGCTGGTGACTGTGCCGGTCTTGTCGAAACACGCGCAATCGATCTCTCGGAACCGTTCCAGATACAGTCCACCCTTCACAAGTACCCCGTTGCGTGCTGCGTTCGCAAGGCCGGCAGTAACTGCCGTAGATGCGGCCAGGACTGTGGCGCAGGGGCTGGCCATAGCCAATAGCACTGACAGGGTCTTGCTCAGATCGCGGGTGAGCATGGCAGTAAAGCCTGTGGACACCAAGCCCAGAGTCGTCAATCGGGCAGCCAGCAGGTCCGCACGTTTCTCGGCTTCTGCTCTGTTGGCCAACGATTCTTCCACGCGCATGACGATTCGAGCCATGTAGGTGCCTTCTCCCACATCTTGCGCCAGAACTTGAACCATTCCTGTGTGAATCATGGTCCCCGCGTGGACCGAATCGCCCGGTTTTCGATACTCCGGCTCAGCGCGCCCGGTGATGTGCGACTCATCGATTAAGGCTTCTCCTTCGACAATGATTCCGTCTACCGGAATCCGTTCGGAGGTATGGATTGCAACGGTGTCCCCTGGCCGGATGCGCTCAATCGGAGTTTCTACCTCAACCCCATCGACAAGCACGAAGGCCTTGCGCTCCGAGAGGATTAGTGTTTCTCGGATCTGTCTTCGGGACCTGTCCTGAACGTAATCTTCCAACAACTCGCCCACCTCGCGGATCCACGCTACCTCCAGCGCAGCAGCCGGCTGTCCTGTGGCCAGTGCAAGCACCGAGCCCGATGACAGGAACAGATGAACACTGATGAAACGCCCTCGTCTTGCATCGTTGAGGGCACGTCGGAACAGTGGCAGGCTACCCACAACTGTGGCCAGACTGATCCATTTGGTACTCATGGGCGACTTAAGCAGCAAAGTCCTGAAAAGGTAGTAGGCAATGAATCCGGTCAACGCCAGGACCTTGAGCAATCCGAAAAAAAGAGAGCCTTGGTCTTCGGAGCGGCTCAAATTACGAGCCCTTGGGGCCGGCTCCCTTTCGGGCATCGCGCTCAAGTCGGAGGGATGGTCCATGACTTCGCTCAGAGCTTCCACAATGGCCTCAGCGCGGGTGAGTTCCTCGTCGTACCGAACAATTATGCTGCCGGTGTTGGCCCTCACTTCCGCTGATTCTATGCCGGCCCGACCTGCCAGAAAACGCTCCAATGTTTGTGCATTCAGCATACCGGTTCGAACCGCGGGCGCTTTGACACGCAATCTGCCGGCCGTGGAATGACAGATTGTAAACCGGCTCAATGATTCACGACTCATTGGCTCATCCTCTCAAATAGGAACCTGTTTGAATGCCATGACCGTGCGGACTGCTTCGGCACGTGGTTCTGTTACGGAATTATCCGGTGCACGCGGCCTGTCGTGGGCTTTAGAGGCCGTCATAGGTCGCCCGATGGTTTCTCGATACCTGATAAGTCCGCCTCGTCGTGATTCAAAGCTCCCGGGGGGTTCTGACCCCTTTGACTGGAGAGAAACACTTCCCCACACGTCCGACGATACTCTCCAAACATCTGATGGTCAAAAATAACCTCGGTCGTTGCTACTCCCCCCCACAAAAGACTTAGCAATACCAAGGCAAGGGAAAGGTTGTCTCCTGAATAACCTAAAGAAATACGGATGGAAGAAATTTCTCTTTGACCTGGAGATTGGTCGGTGTTATTGTGTATTCACAATGTGAATAGTCACGTGCCGAACTATACTTCAGCAAGTGGCTGATACTCATGTTCGTAGGAGGTAACGGGTAAAATTGAAGACTCAACTACTATTAGGAAGTGAAACCGATGACTGGGAACGCCATGACCTTGGGTCCAAAAGAGTCCCGGCCGTCCACAAGTGCTTTGCAATTCTGGACTCAATTATCGCGTCCCGGGAGCCTCTCGGCGTAAGCGAGATCTCAAGGCGGCTTGGCCTGAACAAAAGCACCGTTTTTAACATCGTCCGTACCCTTGTTGACCTGGAGGTCCTTGAACACAGACCCCACAGTAAATTGGGCATCGGGACGCGCCTCTACGTTTTGGGTCAAGCCGCCGGCAGCAAGGCGGAACTGGTGCGTACCGTGCATTCCTACTTGAAGACGATCTCTTTCGAGTCGATGCTTTCCTCGTTTCTTGTCATACGGTGGGGCATGTACGCTGTTATTGTCGACAAGGCGCAAGCTGCGACTTACGTGAAAGTATCTTACGAAATAGGAACTCGCCTGCCTCTCCTCGTGGGAGCCACAGGCAGAGCACTGTTATGTCAGCTTTCCGATGAGGAACTCGAAGATATTGTCCGTGAAAATGAGCCGCTGAGGTTGATTCCTCATGCTCGCAAGGATAGGATCTCTCTCAGGGACGCGGTTATGAGGGTACGCGAGGAAGGCTTTGCCGCCGACATGGAGGAACACGTTGACGGTGTTATCACCTTAGCGGTCCCCATTAACACCCACAGGGCAGATCTTCAGGCAGCTATTTCCGCGGTTGGCTTCAAGTGGCAGTCGAGGGACGGTCGTATGTTTTTAGTCTCCAAGCTGCTGAAACAGATCGCGGAAGAGCTTGATTGCCGCTTCTCAAGGGTCTGGACGAGGGCTGAATAGAATAGAGTTGACTTGCGTTTGCTCGGATGGCCGTCTGTTCCGGATATCAAAGGGCACCCGGAACTGCTTCGATTCGCGTCCGCTGAAAATGTCTCGCGAGGATGCGCTACCCGAAAAGGACAGGGTCATTTGATTAGTCTGAATGTACGCAAACGTCTTATAGGCTCTGAAGGCTCATTTGAATTACGCGTAAAATTCACCGTTCCTGAAGGACGACTCGCGGTACTGTACGGGGTGTCGGGAGCCGGCAAGACGACGTTGTTGCGGATGTTGGCCGGTCTGGAACAGCCGGATGACGGCTGTATTGAAATAGCCGGGAAGGCATGGTTCGACCGGAAACAAAGGGTGTGCGTGCCTCCTCAGAAACGAAGCGTCGGAATGGTCTTCCAGAATTACGCACTCTTTCCTTCGATGACGGTGAGGCGCAATCTCGAGTTTGCCGCAGGCCGCCGAAAAGATCCCAGAGTTGACGTGCTCTTGGATATGGTCGAACTACGCGAATTGCAGCAGAGGTATCCGGAAGAGCTGTCCGGAGGTCAGCAGCAGAGGGTAGCTTTGGCAAGGGCTTTGATCAGGCGCCCCAAAATCCTGCTACTTGACGAGCCTCTTTCTGCGTTGGACGAAGCAATGAGGGAGAAGCTTCAGGAGGAAATACTGCGCCTGCACCGCGAACTGAAGCTCACGACTATTCTCGTTTCGCACGACAGAACTGAAATATTGCGTCTTGCGGACAAAGTGATTGCACTTGACCAAGGCAGCGTGGCTTTCGATGGCCCCCCGTCTCTGGCGTTCCATTCGGATCCGAAGAAAAGCTCCGAACCGTTGAAGGCGAAGCTGGTCGATATGTCCTTTGAGAACGGCTCTCTTGCGATACTCGCGACAACGGACGGAGATTCACAAACAGTAGAAATCCGGGTAGACGCGAGAGATCTCGAACGGCTCATTGAAAAGAAAAAATCATGAGTGGGGTCACGTAACCGAAAGTTTTCTTAAAAGGAGAAGAATGAGTAGGGAAATGGACCCCAGTATCACCGCAAGCAGACCGGCCCGTGCAAACTCACCGGTGAAGACAGAGTTGTAGATTTCAAGAGATAGCGTGTTTGTTCTGCCCACAATGTTTCCACCGAGCATCAACGTCAATCCAACTTCCCCCAGAGATCTTCCGAACGCGAGAGAAAGTCCGCCGGCAATGCTCTTCTTGATGCTCGGAATCACAACGTATATGAAGGTCTCGGATTCGGACTTCCCCAAGGTGTAGGAAGCTTCAATAAGACTTACGGCACTGCTCTGCACTGCGGCCTGGACCGGCTTAACGATAAGTGGGAGACCCGCTACGAACGCGGCAATGACTACTCCCCACAGGTTGAAGATGATTTCTACGCCCAACACGCCCGAGACAAAACGTCCGATCAATCCTGTCCTTCCCAGAATGAGAAGCAGCACGAACCCCAAAGCTATCGGAGGAAACACCAGAGGCAGGGTGACCAGGGCATCTATGGCACTTCGGAGGGGACTAGTTTTCTTACCTAGATAATAGCCCAGCAAGAGACCGAAAACTGAGTGCAAGGCCAGAGATATTGCCGCCACCTTGGCCGTAAATACCAAGGGAAACACCACAGTCGTCGCACTCGCGGGGCCGAACCAGGACGCTAAATCCATGAGGCTACCTCGGATACCATGCAGTTCCAAATGGATCATACCAATTCGGGTTCAAAATTATGAGAAAATCACCTCTTACCTCCCTTTAGTAAAGGGGGGAGGGGGGATTCTTGCAGGTCACCATGCTTCCACTCCCATGTTGATTACCTATTTGAGCGCAAACTGGTATCAGATCTACAACCCGGATTTCTTCAATATTTCTTTAACCTCCGGGGCACTTTTCACGAAATGCAGAAACTTCTCGGCTTCCGGGTCATTTTGGTAACCTTTCATAACTCCCAGAACTATCTTGATGGGGTTATAAAAGGCCCGGTCAAGGCTGATGTATCCGCCTGTCTTGTCTTTGATATATAGCGCATCGGTTAGGTTTAAGAACCCCGCGTCTACGTTCCCGCTTATGAGATAGCTGGAAATCTGCGGTACCGTGGCGACAACGAGCAGCTTTTTCTCAATTTTGTCAAGCAATCCCGCATTCCGAAGGAATTCCCTTCCAGCCTTTCCGTAGACGGCAAATTTTTCGTCGGGAATGGCTACCTTCGTGATTTCGGGCCGCAAAAGATCTTCCGGTTGCCGGATTTTGACCTTCTTGCGGTACGCGATGACCAGGATTCCACTTCCGAGTTCGTGGAACGAAGCGAACTGAAGGCCCGACGAATTTAGAAAACTCGCGTCGGCAACCATGAATGCCACTTTGCCACTAGCCTTTTCTTCCATTACGATGTGGGCGACGTTTCCGTAGATCTGATCTATCTTGCTGCCGCCGGACTTCTCATAAGCCTGAATGATCGCGGTCAAGAGACGCTTGTACCCTGCGCCGCCGGCCAGTATCAGCGATTCGGCAAGTGCCGGGGATTGGCTGAGAAATAGCACTACAGCAATCGTCAAGAAACGAATCATCGGTACCTCCGTGGCAAGTCAAACAATCCCGCTCAAATACTGAACTTCAGGTATTCGCGAGCCAAGATCGCGTTAGTTTTTCACCTTGAAGTTCAAGTTCCGTACGGGCAGAACCGTTTCAGATTCAAGAAATAAGCAGGCGCAGCTATCGTAACTCCAAAGAAAATAGTTGGCTTTTCCGAGAGCAGAGTCCGGAGCGTATCGTTTGTGAGAGTACTCCCGGTGACTAGAGCAAGTTCGCACCACGCGATGTTATCGGCCGTACTCTCCGGTCCCTGAATGTCAATTCCGAATTTTCTCGTTCCGACATTTTCAGGGTCCATGTCTGTTACTTTGAGTTCAAACTCTTTAGCGAGCGCTTCGACCATTCTCGGCTGAAGGCCGACCAACGCGACCCGCGGCTGTCCATAGTTCTCTCTTACGTAGGACACCAGCTCTTTGGCGCACTTCGGCGGCTCGAAGTCCTTGCAATGGATCGTCTTTTCCACTATCGCAAGGTGTCGAGCAACCGCATTCAGAGTAGCGATGAAAATTGCTCGCCGGTAGTTATTCTTGAGTTCCATGTCGCCAACTTCCGCGAGCGTGCCGGAAAACTCTCCGTACATATCTGTAAACGCTTGGCCCCTGCTTCCCATAAACTCGGCCTCCATCATCCTCTCTTTGCCTTTAATGAGGGGATAATCTCTATCTTCGGGATTTCCGATGGCCTCTTCCGGCGTCAGCGTCCTCACACCCACTCGAACCACTTCGTCTTGCCAAGAATGTTCGTCGATCAGGCGCCGAAGTTCTTGCTGCATCATGTAGAAGAAATTCATTTTCAGCTCCGCTGGAAGGTGACCTGGGCCTCCATTCCTTTTCTGGTGAGTGACGCCACTTGGGCGTGGTAGCGTGTCACACTGTTGAACGTTTTCAATACGGCAAATCAATAGTAGAGCAACTTCGGGCTCTCATCATCTTCACGTGGGACAACCAACCTTGCCTCGAAAAAAGGGCCGAAACGCTGAAAGAGTCTCGCCCAGTGGGTACGACCTTGTTCCAGGTCCTCAAGTATTTCGGCCACAATTTCGGGAAGCTGACAGAGCGCCTCTTTTGGGATGAACGACACTGCCCCCAGCATCATTGCGTTGCTGAGGCTTTGGGCATCTATTGCGCGGGTAGTCAACATGGCTACAGGCAGCTTGTTCTTGCGGCAGACCTCCAGAAGAAAAAAACCGCTAACGCCCATTGTGTCCAGTATGGCGAAATCAAAGGATTTCTCGGCAATCAGCCCCTGCGCCCGATCGAAACTCCCGGCGGTGACAACTTGCGAACACGCAAGGGCTTCCTGCACCGCGTCGAGAATATCAGGCTCATTGTCTACAACAAGAATTCTTTTTCCTTCGAGGGATGCGCCATCCATATCAGCCACACACATCGTCTTTTGGAACCCATTATCCGAGCTTGTCTCCGGCAAACCCTCCAAATAATAGTTCAAATTAAATACCAGTACCTTGAAGCACTATCAGGCACAAGGCTCGCGGCAAGTGTCGGGATTTTACCACGAGTCTTTGCGCCGTGTGCCCAGGGTGGCGGACAAGGTCAAAAATCAGCAAGGATAGAGACTTGTGCGCCAACAATCGGATTTATTGCTCTGTCAGGGTTGATTCCCCATCTGTTGGCCGCAGTAGGAACGTCCCATTTCGCTACACCCCGGTCTACGCAGGCATAATTGAACCATCTCCCCGGTTGCCAGAAAGAGCCCAGCACATTAACTTGGAAGCCCTCAAGGAGTTTCCAGTCCATACCGACCATAGCTTCCCACCCGAGCCCATTATCCGGGATGGAAGGCGCGCCGGGGTTGTCCTTATAGTTGACATAAGGGGTCCACTGGACCTGGTCCGCCGCGGCACCGGCAGCGTTAACGGTTCTGGTCACAGCAGATTTTTGGGCCGGTCGTATGAATCCCCACCCGTGTCCATGTGAACTCCGTTCGGCCCACAGGAAGGATCCGAATACATTTAGGTTTGCCGCAACCGCGTAATCAACCCTTGCAGCCATTACCCACGCTTCGTTTATGTAGCCCTGCCTGTCCAGGTCAAAGGCGTTTACGCCGGATCCATAGGCATAACCCAGAAGGTAAGTGTACGGCTGAAACGCGCCATAAGCCCCCATAAGGGGCATCTGAAAGTACGGCTGCTTGTTGATTTGGACGCCGTGTCGTCGATCCGCACCCGGCATAAACGCGTAGAAAAGTGAAAGCTTTGCCGGGCCCGCGAGGAATCCTCCTTCTGCCATATAACGCCAGGACTCATTGTAAAGTGGAGCGGCACCGGATCGGCTGAGCCGCTCGTTCCAGAAGCCGAGTTCCGTGTTGAAAAACAGCGTTCCATTGAAATATTTGCCATACGTGGTACCGCAACAGATCTCATCGTCGTAAGGAACAAAGGTCAAGCGAAGGGCTTCCCTATTCTGAGACTCAGGCCCCGCATGCCAACGAAAGAACATCGCGGTAGCCCCCATTTCCACTGAGGCCGATCTGTACCAGAGGATGGGTTGGGTCGCCAATTGACGGAGGCCATTCTTGTCAAAAAGGTTGTAATAAGGGCTCGCTGTCTGACCGAGGCGTCCCTCGGCCTGCTCCTGCCAGAACGGCTGTATTGTCAGGCCGAAGGTGAACGGGCCGTATTGACTCTTCAGCGCTACCAATTCACACGTCGTATTGTGCGCACCATCCATTTGCAGGCCAAGGCCGAAAATTTCGGGTCGTTTGCCGAGTACGAACTCTCCCCAGGGAAGCTGAGTCGTCAGCCACCACATGGTCCACTGTCCGTCGGACGCAGCCACGAATCTCCCGGGGTGGGTGTTGGTAATGTAATTCGAGGCTGTGGGGTCTCCATAGTTACCGAGCCAATACATGCCTTGAAATCTGATTGCCGGGTTTATGCGTATCTCGGGAAATAGTTCGAGGTCCTGGTAATGCTGCGAAGCATCGGCTCCCGAAACGAGATCTCGGGACCTATAGCCCACCCACCCGTTGAGAGAAGCAAAATCACCTCGCTTCAACCCCAAAGGACCTGCCGTGCCTGCGCTGTTATCGATATTCGATTTTCCAAAGAAACCGTTTGAACCTGCCTGACCGTAATATTCGTAGGTAGAGATAAAGCCTCCCTGCATACTGAACTCCCAGGCGCGAGCAAACTTACATGTGAAACCGATGTACGCCCCCACGAAAAGGACGAGGAGAACGCGTGATAAACTATGAGCCATTTTACCAATCCTCCAAACCAAAATGGAACTTAAACGAGCCCTATTGGGCTGGCTGAACACCGTACTTGACCGGCCTGGAAAGCCCCGGCGGAAACGTAAGTGATCCGCACAGGGTGCCGGTGGCGCGTGACCGGGGACTTTCAAGCCAATCTCTTCCTGAAATCATCGCTGCTCGGTTAACATCCGGCATCCGGTCACCGGCTGAGTGGTCAACCCAGGATTATTCCTACATTGACCACCACGACGTTATAACACCAGCGGAGAATGCCGATGTGAAACTGCCTCAAAATCAAGACTTACAACAGAACCGTGCCTCGATTGTGGGCATCAAAATCTCTAGACGGTTTCATCTATCTCTGTCGCCGCGATTCGATTGTCTCGACTTAACAGGGTGCCTGGAACGTCGGGGTCACGAGATGAGTAGTCATTGTGTGACTACGATCATAACAAAAACACCCTCCAATCCACTTCCAGAAGGACCCGACTCTCGAAGTCAACTGCTTGGTACCGTAGCCCCAACGGATACGCGGAAACAAAGCTTCGATTCTAATGCCTCTCTCTGGGAAACACGCACCCAAACACTTCGGGCTAATTCCGACACAGGGATAGCTAGTTGTACTAGATTTGACCGAACAATACGAGGCAAGCCTATCCTTGTCAAGAGAATTCGTCCCTTCTTGGTAAGCATTCAGTTCCGTGGGGAGAATTCTGTCAACGGTGTCATTGCGAGGAGTGAAACGACGAAGCAATCTCCTCTTGGACAGGCTGGGAGATTGCTTCGCTGCGCTCGCAATGACATGGCCGGATGGAGCATCCGCCGCATGTAACTGAATGGTTACCCTTCTTGGTAATCATTCACTAAGGTGGCGAGCGCAGAGGGTGCATGAGAGCCTTCGGTATGAACCGCCCTGCGATGTCGAATCAAGGAGGATTTGAAGGTGATAACAGGACCCCAAAGGGATCCGCTTTCGAATTACGGGCCAGGAGGTCCGGAGCTTCCTTGATTCGGTCCGCCACTCGGTCGCGTCTGCATGTTTGACCGGAGCCTGTCGATACCCTTCAATGGCATTACCGGGTACTCCCCCAAAGAGATCGGCACACTGCGCAGGTAGTGCATTTCAATGGAGTAATTCGGGGGACACCATGGTAACCATTCACTCTTGTGGGGCAGGCTTTCCAGCCTTCCGAGGAAACCCCTGTTCAATGGCGGGCTAGAAAGCCCACCCCACGAAGCCACCTGCAAATTCCGGCTGTAACTGAATGCATGCGACACCATGCTGATTTGTTATTGATACGCTGGTCGCTCTCCAATAGCATCCCTCCAAGTCTCGCCTGTCGCGCCTCGGAGTCCCCGGCTATCCCCACCCCATGACGCACAGTGGTGTCCGCTCGATGGACATGTTTCACTCGGAAGTATTGCAGGATGCTCCGTGAAGAAACCGTGCGGTATAAAAGCTGACCGGCCCGGTCTGAGCAACGGACGACCCGGAAGGCCGCGAAAACGGCCCTTGTAAAAATAGGTATTGTGTCCTCATAATAGCCGAGATTAAATTAAACAGTGCTTATCCAAACTCATCGGACTACGGAGCTTCTCATGCAGTCTCGCAACGTTTTCATCGAAAAGGCGCGTGAATTGGATTTCGAAGATATAGGCTTCACGACCGCGGAACCCTTTGAATCACAAAGGGAAATTCTTCGGGAGCGTGAGGCGGAGTATGCATGGACCGGTGCGGCCGGACTGGATCTGATGGCCGGCACCGACCCCAAGAACGTGCTTCCTGAGGCACAGACCATCATAGTGCTTATGGAACTGTACTTCCGCAAGAGCTATCCTCGAAATCTGGAACCATTTTTCGGTCGGTGCTATTTGGACGACGACCGGATTACCAAGGATGGATTGTCTGTGCGTCTCAAGGCTTTCCGCTCTTTTTTAAGACAGAATGGCATTAATTCCAAAGTTCCTTTTCACCTTCCTCACCGATTGGCCGCGGCGCGTGCCGGATTGGGCACAATCGGAAAGAACTGCCTTTTATATTCCAACACGATAGCGCGGAGAAGCTCCTGGGTTTTGCCTATAGCCTTGGTTGTGGATGCAGAATTTGAGCCGGATCAGCCGACATTGAAAGTGGGGTGCCCTGACTGGTGCAAGAATACCTGTATCGTGTCCTGCCCTACAGGAGCGTTGAAAGGTCCCCGACACATCGATCCTGGACGCTGTGTTTCTTATCTTACTTATTACGGCTCCGGTCTCACACCGAGGGAATTCCGGGAAGCCATGGGTCTGTACGTGTACGGGTGTGACCGCTGTCAGAACGTTTGCCCCAGGAATGCCGCTTGGCTTGCCGCGGACCTGCCGGAAAACGAGCGTGCTGCCAAGAAAAGCTTGGACTTCCAATTGGAGAAACTGCTTCACATGGACCGGGCGTATTTCGAGCAACGCATCTGGCCTCACATGTTCTACATGTCCGCTGATGATATCTGGCGCTGGAAGATGAACGTAGCCAGGTCTATGGGTAATACACGCGACACTAAGTACGTGCCGGAACTGATCCGAGCGTTTCGAGAGAGCGCTGACGAGAGAGTGCGGGCGATGTGTGTATGGGCGCTCGGACGGATAGGCGGGACCAAAGCTCGCGGTATCCTGGAATCTATCCGACCGCAAGGCGACGGTATAATAGGTGAAGAAGTGGAATATGCGCTTACCTTGTGCGGGTAAGGTTGGAATTCCGGGTACACCATACACAATTATTGATGAACGAGTCTGATATCTGAGATGCCCTGATGGGTCAAGCAGCACGAGCCGTGGCTCCGGGAATGTAGGGGAGACAACACTGATTTCCTGTTGACAGATGAACTGCTCTCCAATAGCAGCTCTCCAGAGAGAACCCGGCGTCCAGATCAGCATTCAAGGCCCTACGTGCATTGTTCCGGCATCCGTTTCCAGCGCCTTAGTCAGTGCTTCGGTCGACGGCGTATAAGGTTCAGTACCTTCATGGTCATTGCTATTTCGCCATGTTGGTTCAGTACCTCGCGGTATGAACGTACTATTCCGCGATCCGGTTTTGAGCGTGAGGGCCTGGTTTCTAGAAACAATCACACGTATGGAAAGAGTATCGCCTGCCCGCACGGGCTTCAGCCATCGCAGTTCGTCTATGCCCGGAGAGCCCAGGCTTGCCACTCGTGGGAGGTAATGTTCGACGAAGAGCCGGGCAGCGAGGCTTGCCGTGTACCAGCCGCTGACTATCATACGACCGGAAGTGGACTGTTCAGCCGCCGAAGAATCGGTGTAAAGCGGTAGCGGGTCGAAGCGCTTCGCGAAGGCAATGGCTTCGGCCTCCTCGACAGCTATGGAACCGAACTCGTGAATCGCCCCGACGACGTAGTCTTCGAAGTAGCGGTCTTCTGGTGCAGTGGTGAATGTCATGGATATATTGGATCTCCCAGAGCGACTCAGGCGGGAAAAGGAGGCACGCCTCCTTTTCAGTCGGTTCTTGGCCGTCCGCGAGGCCGAAGTGCGAATTCCTGATGAACGACCTCTTGGCGCGCATTATCACGGTTCAACACATGGTAGCAGACCTCACCGACCGAAACTCGTGCGGTTCCCGGCATGAATTCACGTTACCATAATTGATTGCCGGAACAACAGAGAAGAAGAATGTCCCCGTTTCCCTCCTTTTCCTAGGAAGGTCCTAATTCTTGCCGCCTTTTCGCGAGGAGCATCCTTCCTATCATGACGGCACAAAAACTGAAAAATACGATGGAAGCTATTCCTGTGAGCCAATTCTTGGGATCTGCGGCAAGGATGAAGATTCCTGCCACTACGAACAAGGCCGAGCAAACTTCAAGCGACCAGAGTCCCACTTTACTGTGCTGAAGAGCTTGGCCAACGAGGGCCTCATTGATCGTGAGTCTCTCGTCTGTTCGGTCCAGGTGGCGACATTGAATGTAGACCCAAAGTGCGTAAGATACGAGAAGAAAGGGCAAAATGAGGAGACCTCCAAGAGGGCCCACAAAAAGAATCGAGCCGAAGATTAGCAACAGAGACACTATTATGTAAATCTTTACGCTTTTGCGTAATCTCTCGAAATCCTTCTCCGAAGAAATAGTATATCCTCGGCCGAGGGCGCCCAAAGGGAAGAACAACTTGCGACCGTCGTCCGTTGTCTTAAAGGAACCGCTTGCGAGGGCATCGAAATATCCCATGAGTTTTCTCCCTTCTAGTCTGTGAGCATCGTTGGCGTTCCAGATATCGTCCCGATTCGCTATCGTCCCCTGTATGGAGATGCGACTCGGTTAAAAAGGATTCGCACGTATCATCCGACTTCGCTTTCGACGGGGGATGACAAAATGCGGTGTATCGTAATATTGGTGTGTTGGAGAGATAGATTTACCACCCGGGTCTCTT
Organism: uncultured delta proteobacterium; assembly: GCA_963789265.1. GTDB lineage: Bacteria > Desulfobacterota > Desulfomonilia > Desulfomonilales > Desulfomonilaceae > CAWBBA01. Next base: position 190,668 of record CAWBKB010000006.1, read on the forward strand.
TTTGAGAGGTTGCTGCCTTCATGTTGCAAATATCAAACGAAATAACGATCCCAACCGAAGAGATAGACGTCCAAGCTGTACGTTTCTCAGGGGCCTGGCGGCCAGAATGTGAACAAGGTTTCTACCGCTGTTCATCTTCGGTTTGACATACGCTCATCATCACTACCGGATATCTATAAAGAAAAGCTGTTGATGTTGAATGATCGGCGCATTTCGGCAGAAGGCGTCGTTATCATCAAGGCGCAACGGTATCGCAGCCAACTTAAGAATAAAGAAGAGGCACTCGAAAGACTCCGAAAAATTATCAAAAGTGTAATCATTTCCCCCAAAAAACGGTATGCGACGAAGCCAACGAAAGGAGCCCGGCAAAAGCGCTTAGAGAGCAAAACCATACGAGCGCAAGTGAAAGCGTTAAGGCGAAAGGTCGATCATCAGTAGTAATGACAGCACAAGTGCAAGGGACCAGCTCAGATGAAACAATCGTGGATTTGTTGGACCATCTTCGCCCTAACTGCGTCAAAGCCGAGTTTTGAAATCGAACGTGAACAACCTTACGGTAGTTAATTCTGGAGCCTTGACTAGGAGGGTCGAGATAATTGTCCTGGAAATCTACTCAAAGGAGATGCTCTAATCATGCAAACAAGAACAAGCGATGAGGTTGGGTCGTATCTCCTGGTTTCTATCTTTCGCGCTGGGCAGCCCTGCTCAACAGCAAGTAATTCAGCCCAATTTGCGCCGCGATCTCAATGAGGCAAAAAGCAAGACTTGCGCCGCAGGCATCGACGCATAGGCGCTAACCTAACCCCGCGATACGCGGGGTTCCGCCCCTTTCGTAAAGGGGGGCCAGGGGGGATTTTGGCCTAACCCCTTGAAAATCCCCCTAGATCCCCCTTTAGAAAAGGGGGACCTTTATGGCCCTCCTGAAAAGGAACGAAATTGCCTTAAGTTAACGCCTATGGGCTGAAGCCGGAATCCAGTATTTTCACTCCCGCGTTCCTCGCGGGACTGGACCCGGGCTTTGGCCCGGGTGACGGGTGGGGAACAGGTCATTACTTTTGGCAATGGCTATAAAAAAGGTTTACGCGAAAATCTGAGACGAGTATTATCGCTAAGCGAAATCCCGAAGCGGGCATGTTCGGCAGCGTCGACGAAGAAGTTAGGATTTCAAAGCATGCAATGGCTCTATCTATCCATCGCTATCGTATCCGAGGTGATTGCCACTTCAGCACTCAAGGCCGCCGAAGGGTTCACTCGGTGGCTCCCATCACTGCTGGTTGTTTTTGGTTATGCCTCCGCGTTCTACTTTCTGTCGCTTACCCTGCGCTCCATTCCGCTCGGCGTCTCTTACGCCATCTGGTCCGGTGTTGGTGTAGCGCTCGTTTCTTTGGCCGGTTGGGTACTCTATCATCAGTCGCTTGACGTAGCCGCGCTGGTCGGTATCGGTCTCATCGTCGTGGGCGTAGCCGTTCTGAACATCTTTTCGAACGCGGTACCTCATTGAGCGGCAAGCCTGCCCTCCCTGTGATCTCATACCAATTCGCCGTCAAACAAATGACAATCTCGGCGAGGATATAGTGGGGCAGGCATCCTGCCTGCCATTCGTCACCCCGGACTTCGATCCGGGGTCCAGTCTGGATGCCCGCGTGCGCGGGCATGACGACAGGCAAGATGCCTGTCCCACTAAAAATACAGTGTAACTTGTTTGAAAGCGAATCGGTGTCAGACACATTAATCTGTCGGAGCCTGAACGGCCAGGAAATAGTACCGATCGACTCAATCCACCATCAGGTCAAGCCGCGTGAGTCGTATTAGTTTTCAGCCGATTCTGGTGAGCTGCGCTATGTAAGCGTATCTGCGGTACAGCGGTTTGACGGCCAGCCTGACCAGGCCAAACATTTCAAGCTCTCGGAAATACACCAATACCTCCGGCCGCGGATGGACGTGAAAAAGGCCCAACCATCGTTTGAGACCGCCGGCAAACCATTTGGGGAGATCCCGCTGGTCCCAAAAATCCACAACCCACAGTGAGCGGCCGATTTTAAGGTTAAGCAGGCCTCTGTCCAATGCGGATCTCCATTGCGGAATCATGGAAAGAGAATACGAAAAGAACACCGTGTCAAAGGGTTCCTCACTGCCGAATACGGTCAGAGGGGAGAACTCTTCCGCCAAGCAGTATTCCAACCGGACCTGTTGCTGGATTCCGGCGCGGGTTACATTACTGCGTGCGCTCTTCAGCATTTCGCTGGACGCATCAATGCCGAAAAGGTGAGTAGCGGGAAATCTACGGGCAAGGTATATGAGATTACGAGCAGTTCCGCAGCCGATTTCCAATACTCGGTGACCATCTTTGACTTCCATCCTTTCGATCAACGCGTCCCTCCCGAGCAGGAAATACCGGCGACTCAGGTCGTATATGTGACGTTGATTGCGATAAACCCTATCCATGAGGTCGCCGTGGCCGTTCTCTGCAGCTTCCTTCGGCAAGGATGGGGACATGCGTATGGATTGTAATCGTGACATCAGTCCCTCATTTCGTACACGTGCAGGCCGCCGTAGATCGCCGATCGGTCCAGTCGAAACAGGTCAGATGAAAGCTTCTCCTTGTACTCGAAACATGCACGAAGTTCGGGTCTCAGAGTCCTTTCGACTACCGGCTCTGTACCTCCCGTGCGGAACATTATTCGGGAACCCGGCTGCCCGACACGGGCCACTTCGGTCCAGAGATCATTGATCTGATCGGCAGTCATCCAATCCTGGGCGTCGAGAAACACAAATCTGTTTAAGCTGCAATCCTGTTGCGTTCGTAGGAAGGCGGTCAGGGAGGAAAAATAGGTTCGAATCCGGTGGATATTAGATCTTAACACGAGAAAATAGTCTGCTTTTAAATAATCCGGTATGGCCCGCCGTTTGACAGTGTCATAGCATCGACCGAAGGCCTGCCATGCGAAATAGTTGTCCTCCAACGGGAACTCGCACAGTAGGCGCTTAATTCGAGCCTGATAGACGCTCAATAGATCGCGGCCCTCTTCAATCTTAATACGCTCGAGCTGTGCCGGCGGCACCCCAAGAGCGTGTAAAAAGAACGGCAATTTGGCAAGCATCTTTATCGGGAGACTATTGAGCACCGGCTCGCAATATTGCCGGTAAACTATTTCACGTTCTTCACGAGTGCCCACGGTCAGGAACTCACGGGTATTCACTTTCTTCATCCCGGCCAAGCCGTGGATAAAGCGAATAAACATTCCCATGGTACCAAAATTATAAAGGTTTTTCGCAAAATAGTCGATCCGGGGACCCAGGAACATTCGGCGAAGCCAGGAACCGCCTTCCCAAAACTGGCGAGTCTGGTCGTCCAGCCGGTCTCTCAGGTAGCGCACATAGTTGACTATATTCAACTCATCATTCGCGCAACCGAAGAACCGAAACAGATCCTCATGAGTCGGGAGATAGGTCACCGCGGCCAGTTTCAGCCGAGTAAGAGCGAGATGGCACGCATTTACGTCGACCGCGACAATCGATTGCGGCTGGACCGTCAGATAATTAAGTATGTTACAGCCCCCGCTGGAGATCATGAGGAGTCGGCTGTCCTGATCCAGCCGAAGCCCCTGGATGTCCACGCGCGGGTCCTCCCAGATCTGGTTGTACACCAATCTATCAAACCAGAATGCAAAAAGGCGCTCGAGAGCCCCTTGCAATCTCCAGGGCTTCTTCTGAACCATGATATCGGCGAGTTCATCGCGAGTAGTTTTCACGTTGGTTTACACACCCCATACTAAAACACTAGTAGGACCGGCATCTTGCCGGTTGCTATCAATACATCTCATGGGAAGTGGGACCGTCCCGCGTTCCGCGGGATTGCCGGTCCTGACGTTTTCATGCTGAGTTGTAGCTCCCCGGCTACGGGAGTTTGTATTACTCACAAGCCGTCGATGAGGGCCTCCAAAAGTGTTATATACGGATCGTTAAAATTGAGTTAATGTTTCGGCAGAAATTGTTTAAAAAAATCGAAACCGTTCACTTGGCAAAGAAACTTGATTGACATCGCGGGTTGCGATTGTGGGGCGGACTTTCCAGTCCGCCATGTTTTTCTCGTTCCCTGGCTCTGCCTGGGAATGCCTAGCGCGAGGCTCTGCCTCGACTATGATAATGAAATAAAGGCAGTTTGCGGGCAGAGCCCGCGAGATATAGGTTCCCAGGCGGAGCCTGGGAACCAGAACTGTAGCGACTTTCGTAGCACGATCTCGACCAGTCTGCATTTTTGAGACAGTTTCTTCCAGTCCGCCATATTCACTTCATGATCTCGTCCAGGTCCTCCACACAATAATTGTCCGATGAGAATTCGCCTCCCCGCTCATCTCCCCGCAAGAAACGGAAGAATCATGATACTTACAAAATCCTGTAGGAAATGCATGGTAATCGGCGCGACAAGGCTTTTGCGCCATACGTAAACGAAACCGAAGACCAGCCCCAGCGCGCTCACGGTAACCACACCGGCCACACCCTCGTAACCATGCCCAAGGGAAAAGATGAACGCGGAAAGCAGGACGCTCCAGAAACGTACTTCCGAAAATGTTCTTGAGCCGCAGTATCAAATATCCCCGGAAAATGCTCTCTTCGGTCAAAGCAACGGTGGTAACCAGGACTAAGGCTGCCACCATCTGCAAAGTTTGTGTACTCGGCTTGAGCAACTGCAGCGTCGTATGTGGAGCGGAGAGGCCCATCGTTATTAAGATTTTCGCAAGAATATCAGCTCCGATGAACGTTGGGACGAAGAGGTACAACCCCTAAAAGGATGTCTCTCCAGATATTCCGCAACGTCCAGCCGATGCGGAGAACAGACTCCTTGTTACGCCACAAGAAGTAAAGAACCAGAGTGAGCAAAGAAAGATCACGCATCGTTGTGGCAACTGCCGCCATCATGAAGCTGACATTTCTCAGGCCGATCAAGAAGAAAGACTGAAACATAGACGGCCCGATCAAAAATAGAAAGACCCCAACCTCTATGAGCTGCTCACGCCTGTCGAATTGCGCTCCGTCGGTGTTTCCGGATCTAGTGTCCGCCGAATCTGTTTGCATCTAGCCGCCGCCCGTAGACATTGGTGATTATGTCTCCATCTTGCCTTCTTGGAGTGCTCCAGGAACGGATATGGGAATTTCAAGGCACCTCCGACCCCAAAGAGCCGATTGTGGCTATGGGCAAGACCCAAGAGAGGCAAAACCTTCGTCATGTTTAATAAGAAGCATCTCTTGCATATCGCTTCACGCCGATCCCGGTCAAGGGTAATCTATGAAAATGAGTGATCCCTCAGTCACGTGCGATAAAAGATTGTCCTTGCGAGGAGCAAATAGTGGGACAGGCATCCTGCCTGTCTATTATGGACGACGGGCAGGATGCCCGTCCCACTGGCAATCTAAGCGGCGTTCAAGGAAAAAGATTGGTTCGCTTCGCTCGCAATGACAAGGGACAAAAGCTGCCCTGCATAAGTAAATGGTTACCCCTTTTTCCCTTTTTTAATGTCCTCTGCTTGAAAGGGGTGGTAAACTGCAAGCCTATCACACGGACATGACCGCACAGCTTCTTTGCTAGGGGGACGGGCTTTACCGCTGCAACGGAAGTCCGCGGAGTCGTGTTCAGACTCACCTGTTCTTGGCTGGGGGAGGAATGCGAACATTCTTCTGTCACATTTCATTCCGTCTTCCTACAAAGACATCATGAGGCCGAGGTTTAACCACGGAAGCGGGGACAACATCCCGAATGAAGAATTAACCACAGAGGCACAGAGGACACGGAGAAACCCGTCAGATGGTAGGGCGCGGGTTTCAAACCCGCCCCTACATGCCGTCATGCCCCCATACGGGGGAACCAATTGTAGGGGCAGACCAATATGTCTGCCTTGGGCGGACACGCGGGGCCGCCCTGGGCGAATGCCATACGCCCCTACAACGTCCCGCTAATAAACGGACTTCGTTTTCGGCAACTTCTCCACATATCGTCCCTTGCCGAAACCCCGGAATTGATTTCGCCGACCCGCTTGGGTAACATGTCCTCGACAATCAAAGAAATTCGAAAGCTTTTCACACCGACCGAAACCTCGTTCCCAAGGGGTCACATCCATGAAAATGCGAAATAACGATCGAAAGCGTCCGGAAAAGCCGGCTATGGAACAAAGCAGCATGCTGATCAATCACGTGAAGTCGTCCCGAGCCCTTACATTGGGGGAGATTCCGTACCTCAGAGAGGGGAAAACATTCTATAAGAAACTTGTCGAACTCTCACCGGTGGGGATCTGTGTGGTAATTGAGGGCCGCCTGTGTTTCGGTAACCAAGCCATGGCGAGGACTCTGGGATTCACAGATCCTGAGGAGTTTATGGGTATGGATGTCTTACGTTTTGTACCTCAGCATTGTCGCAAGGCGATTGAGGCGCTTCTCACTCACGACGCGGAAAAGGCCGGTTCGCACAACATCACTGAATTGGAGATGACCCGAAACGATGGCGCCACCATAGTAGCCGAGGTTATCAGTGCGCCGCTTTCCTATTATGGGTTCGAGGCCACTGAATTGATGGTAAGGGACATTTCCGATCTCAAGCGAACCGAGGCCCGTCGAGCGGAACTGGAACGTCTTGTGGGAGAGAGGACAGCCGAATTGGCTGCCAGAAACGAGCAGCTAATGTTGGAAATAGAAGAGCACAATAATGCCCGTCGAGCACTTCAGGAGGCTGAAGAACGATTTAGGGTGATGGTGCATGCAGCTCCTGACCTTATTTTCACTAAAGATCACAAGCTTAGATATACCATGGTCAACCCTGCCACGGAAAAGCTCCACGGGCGCAAGGCATCTGAAATTGTAGGTCTTCGGGATGAAGAATTGCTCAGTCCGGAGGCGGCAAAACGAGTGAAGGCAACGGATCTCCGCGTACTCGGTGGGGAGACCGTAGAAAATGAATACACGACCTCCATTAGAGGGGTTCCCTTCACTTTGCACGGTATCAGAGCCCCTTTGAAAGATGCTGACGGCAATATTTACGGTCTTTGCGGTATCCTTCGTAATACCACCGAACGAAAGTTCGTATCCGCTTCTCCGAAAGCGCCCGCAAGCATGGACTACCAGTCTCCGGCCATGAACTCCATGCTGACCGAGGCCAAAATAGCCGCTGCATCCGACAGCACCGTTCTGCTGTTGGGAGAGAGCGGCAGCGGGAAAGACCACTTGGCCCGCTGGATCCACGATCATTCGAAGAGGGCCAGTGGACCCTATTTCTCCATCAACTGCGCAGCCATAGCCAAGGAACTTGCAGAGTCGGAGCTTTTCGGCCACGAAGCCGGCGCATTTACCGGTGCCCGGGGAGCGAGAAAGGGGCTGCTTCAGTTGGCTGAAGGCGGAACACTCTTGCTCAACGAGATCGGTGAGCTTCCCATATCGTTACAGGCCAAACTTCTCACATTTCTCGACACCAAGACGTTTCTCCGAGTGGGCGGCGAGCAGCACGTACGCGTCGATGCCCGAATTATAGCGGCTACACATAGAAATCTCCTTGAGGAGATCGAAAAAGGACACTTTCTGTCGGCCTTGTACCATCGTTTGAACGTGTTAACAATAGAGGTTCCGCCCCTGAGAGAGAGAAAGGAAGACATCCAATTGCTTGTTAAAAGCATACTGGCCGATCTTGCCGCTGAACTCCAGTTAGCTGAACCGCCGCAAGTAGATCCGGCTGGCATCGCGGAATCGGTACCGGCACGATTGGCCGGGAAATGTGCGTGAACTTCGCAACGGTACTTGAACGGGCATTGATGCTCCGGGACGGCGGGTCGTTTAAAGTCAGCCTTTCCAAACCGAGACCGCGATATCAGGAGTGGATCTACAAGGCGACTTTCCCCTCCGGCCGTTCCCTTCATCACCTAACGGATGAATTGCGATATTGCGTTTGTGCGGAAGCCGTTCGTCGATCACGCGGGAGCAAGCACGATGCGGCGCGGCTTTTGAAGATATCACGTGGCGCGTTATATCGGTACATGAAGCGTTGGAAGGCTTCGCGCGAAATTGGAACATCAGATTAAGTCGTCGCGCGAAATTGGAACAGAGCGCCTGTGGATAACCCCTTGATACTTTGAAATTTAACAGATCATGTTCCGATTTCGCGCGAACAAGCGCCCCCACGACACGCGCATCCAACAACTCGCTGCTACAACCCAAATCTGTAACTTCTCATTATTGTGATAGATTCTTTACAAATTCACTAAGGTCATTTCTTGGCACGGAAAATGCTCTAAAATGCCAATGTTGGAAGCCGGAAGGTCGCCACCGTCGTGACTTCCGACGTTAGGGTATCTGTCCTGCTGTCTTACAGGAGATGCAGTCGATCCGTTCAACAGCCAAACGTCCGGAGTGTCAAATGGGAGTATTTGTCAAGACCTTCATGGAAATGACAAGGAAAGACCTTCAAATGGCGGGCGGTAAGGCGGCCAATCTTGGCGAGCTTACTCAGGCCGGGTTCGACGTGCCGCCCGGATTTTGCATTCTTAGCAAATCTTTAGACCATCACATCGAGTGCAACTCTTTAGACACCCGCATAAGTTCCATTGTAACCAAGTTCGATTATGAAGACTTCGCCCTGATGGAAGACAAGACGGCAGAGATACGCTCACTGATTGCGTCGGCCCCAATTCCCGATGACCTGAGTTCGGAACTCGTCGCTTCGATCGGAGAATTGGTCGGCCTCGACAACCCCTTTGTCGCAGTACGGTCATCGGTCGCGGTCAAAGACAGTGACATCTCTTCCTTTCCCGGCATGATGGACACCTTTCATTACGTGAAGGGGCACGCGGATATCATCGAGCACGTGAAAATGTGTTGGGCTTCGCTATGGACGCTACGGGCCACGTTCAATCGAATGCACAAAGGCATAGATCACAAACTGGGCCTAATTGCGCCCATCATTCAGCGCATGGTTAATCCGGAAGCCGCGGGTATCTTGTTCACTGCCAACCCGATCACAGGCAATCGGGACGAGATGGTCATTGAATCGAACTGGGGGCTCGGAGAATCAGTGGTCTCAGGAAAGTCCATGAATGATTTCTTCCTGATCGACAAGTCCGACTTCACGATGAAAACCAAACAGATAGCCAAGAAGACCCTCATGGTCTGTTTCGACAATGAAAAAGGGTGCGGACGCAAAGAACAAATGGTTTCGCCGGAGATGACAGGTGTTCCTACCATCCTGGACGATCAGGTGCGGCATTTGGCCGAGCTTGGTGTCAAAATCGAGGCATTGTTCGGGTTTCCCCAAGACATTGAATGGAGCTTCGAGAAAGAACAACTATTCGTGTTGCAAAGCAGAAACATAAGAACCTTGAAGCCTCGGGCGTGAAACAAGCTCATGCGTAATTTGGTTTGCAAAGAGTCTCTATTTTATCTCAAGGTTCACAACACAAATTTCGACCTGAAACCAAAAGGACACAAAACCTAGGAGGATTGCCAGATGGGACAGAGAACCGTTGATGCGCACAATCACTTTTATCCCAAGGAATATCTTGATTATCTCGTCAGTAGGGGGTCCACTGAAACTCCTCATGCCAGGCATGACGGCGGTACCCATTATCGATGCTATTACAAGAACGTGGCTGTAGCTCACATCGACCGCGCCGGGCATTTTGACCTGACGGAGAGAGTGAAAGATCTTGATGCCGGAGGACTTGATACTCAGCTTCTGAGCGTCACTATTCCCGGGCCTGAAACCCTGGAAAGGGACAAGGGCATATATTGGGCCATGAGATGCAATGACGCTTTGAAGAAAGCGATGGACGACTATCCCGGCCGTTTCTATTTCTTGGCGAGCCTGCCGTACCAGGATCCCGACGCCGCGTGCAAAGAGCTTGAACGATGCTACAAGATGGGTTGTAAGGGCATCCAAATGTTTTCGAATTTCAACGGGGAGCCCATTTTTCTGGAGAAGTATCACGGTATCTACGAATTGGCCAACAAGTGGGAACTTCCGATCCTCCTGCATCCGGCAGTGCCGATGACTGCCGACGTGATGGATAAAGTTAAGGTACCTTACCAACTCTGGGGCTACACTCTCGACACAAGCTTGGCGGTGGTCAGTCTCATTTTTCAAGGCGTCATGGACAAGTATCCGAATTTGAAATTAGTTCACGGGCACCTTGGTGGAATGATTCCCTATTTTGTGCGCAGGTTGCAGGATTCTTACAAAGGCTACGGCAAGGAATGGGGCATTGAGCTGAAGGAATCCCCGGACATAACTTACAAGACCAAGGTCTATCCGGATACTACCTCTTTCTATTTACCCGCAATGAAATGCTGCCTTGAGTGGATAGGTGCAAGCCAAATGTGCGTAGGCACCGATTATGCTCACAGGGTCGGAGATCCGGAAGGCGCTATCAAGGCGGTAAAGGATCTTGGCGTTCAAGCGGGCCTCAGTCCGGAAGAGATCGACATGATTCTCGGCAAGAACCTGGAGAAGCTGTTCAAACTGCCGCCCATGCCTTAGAAGACGATGGAGGTACAAAAAACGTAAGCAGTTTTTTACCTCCTTCGATGGCAATCGTTCACCCGCAAAGAAAGATTCACCGCGGAGTGCGCCGAGATCGCAGAGGAAAGAATGGCTTAAACGGGCACCAAACACGTGTCCGGACCCATAGGCGTTAACTTAAGGCAATTTCGTTCCTTTTCAGGAGGTCCATGCAGGCCGAGGGCTATCAAAGTCCCCCTTTTGTAAAGGGGGATTTAGGGGGATTTTCAAGCAGTTATCCCAAAATCTCGTAGCCCCAGAGGCGTTAAAATAAGGCAACCCGTGCTACCTTATGAGCCCCATAGGGGCGTCGAGATAGTAGCCCGGCAATTCATTGCCGGGTAGGCCGATAAACAGTGATTCAATCTTCGTCCCCGAGGGGCGCCCGAAGGATGCATCCTTCGGGCGCCCCTCGGGGACGAAGAAGGACCTCTTGGCGGTTCATCCCCGGCGATAAATCGCCGGGCTATTATCAGGATGTCCCTCCGGGATGAAGAGGACTTGAAGCTCATTTTAACGCTTATGGGGTCCGGACCCTCAGTCCGCCAGTGCAAATATTGCATTGTGATAGACTGGAGTCCCCCAAGGCTCGACATAAGCAACCAACAGAGAAAATCACCTTCTCTGCGATCTCCACGGTGACCATTACCTCCGATGTTTAACGACCGTACGCCACTATCGCCGATCAGGAGCCTGGGATAAATGCACGTGAATCGAGAGCCCCATGGGGAAACAGAGGTCCGGACCATGGAGGTAAAGTGGTGCGGGTTTGACTACGGGCAATGCATTATGGAACCGGGTGGCTTGAGAAATCCGCTTGTTTTTGGGGACATTTACAAGGCATTGGGGCAGCCGGAACTTATCTCGGACAAGATTCGGAAGTATCGCATACTAAAAGAGAAGTACGGGTACGTACAGCGTCATTAAAGAAGGGCATCGAGGCGAGATCTACAGTTATGTCCTGGACAACGATCCGGAGGCCATCGAACTCTTCGGTCGAAAAGAACAGGAGCTGCTTCTCATAGGAGAAGGTTTGGAGCAAGCCCTCGCTTATCTTCAGCAGGCCGGCATTGAAGTGCAAGTTGTTTCGGAAATGAAGAAAACTCTGGGACCGGTGGGGGCCGATGCTGTGTCTCGGTTCTTGAAAAGCAGGGGCCTGGTCAAGTATTTCAGAGAACTCGTCACGCCTCAGGGCAAGATCGATTTGGAAACTGACTCCCTCGATCCCAAGTATGTAGGCTGCACAAAGCAAGAGGGGACACTCTATGAGGTTCTCGCCCGGGAACTCTCAAAACGGGGAATTGAGCCTCACGAAGCTGTGATGGTGGGCGACAAACCTGAGACGGACATAAATCCCGCTCACGACCGGGGATTCAAAACAATACAATATAAAGGATTCATAGACCTGGGGGAATCAAAAGCGGACCTGGTCATCAATTCCTTTGAAGAGCTGACATCCATCCTGAAAAGGAAGGACTGAGCATCATGTTTAACGGAAAACCATTGGCTCTTGTACTTGAATTTGAGGACGCTTCCAAAACCTCGGTCTCATTTGAGGCTCTTCCTGTACCAACTTCAGTGCGAACTCCTCAGGCAGCCCTTTGCCGGCAGGCCGCCTCGCGACTCTGTCGGCGACAAATTCGTCCTCATGGAATGGGCGGATGGATGGAAGGAAGTGGTTAAGGTCGCTGACACTTGCTCTGATATCGGTCGTTACTATGTTATTAACCGGCCTGAAGAGGTTGGGAGGCTGGCACTGCGCAACGGCGAAGGTTACCCCGAACTGGTTGAGGTCACCAGGAGACCATCGAACTTATCGAAAATAACCTTTTTGGACACATTCCGGCTGTCCCCCGGCCGTTCACTTAGAGAAGGGAAAAAGACGGATTGCTTTTTCGAGTTGACCGAAGTGGATAACTCCCTCGATCGAGCGGTGGAAGACCTGAAAAGAATACTGCAGGAGGAAAAAATAGATCCGAAAGATCTCAGGGGGAACGATTGGGGCGAGTTGCGGCAGCTATATGAACGTATACGGCGCAAAATGGGAATAGTCGTGGCGTACCGACAGCAAGACGTGTACGATTTCATTGCGCATCTCATCAAAAAGGCTGGTCTGCCTTGACAATGGATGTTACCAATGAAGCCGTTCGGAACCGATATCGAGTGGAGAGACATAAGACGAGCGATAGCTTTCTTTTGCACTGCATTGTGACCATTCACTTACGCGTGGCAAAAGATTGTCATTGCGAGCAAAGCGAAGCAATCTTTTCCTTTAAACGCCGCTTAGATTGCTTCGTCGTTTGACTCCTCGCAATGACAAAGGACAGAATAGTCCTCGCGAAGTGAATGGTTACCCCTGCTGCACACATTTTTGTGTATCTTTAGAGGAAGAATTCTTAAAATGCCCTGACCCGCTTAAGAAAACCAGGGAAACGAGGAGGAGGTGAACGCTATGAGGCTTTTCGAGCCCTACACTATTGGGAAGAAGCTTCAACTCAAAAACCGTATCGTTATGCCGCCGGTGGTGACTCGTCTTGCCACGAGTGAAGGACACGTTACTGATAGCCTGATAGGAAGATACCTGCTGTATGGCAAAGGTGGAGCTGCGCTCGTGATTACGGAAGCCGTTTCCGTGAAGAAGCAGAAGAGCGGGCAACTCCTAAGATTGAATGACGATGAGTTCATCCCGGGGCTCAAGCAATTGACCGATCGTGTTCACGCAGAGACCGACGCAAAGATCGCGCCTCAAATTATCCATTTTCTAAAAGTCGCTCGCAGCGGATATCGCCAAAAAGTCGAGGATCTGTCAATCGAAGAGGTCAAAGAAATACCGCAACTGTTTGCTCAGGCAGCCTCTCGCGCGCGGCAAGCAGGGTTTGATGCAGTCGAGCTCCATTACGCCCACGCCTATACAATGGCATCGTTTCTTTCTCGCTACAACCGCAGAAAAGACGATTACGGCGGGTCACTGAAGAAACGTATTCACCTGGCTGAAGAAGTAGTCGAAACAACTCGCAAGGCAGTCGGAGACGATTTTGTGCTTGGGGCTCGAATCAATGGCGATGAGTTCACTCTTGGAGGAAACACGCTGGAGCAGTCCAGGAATATTGCGGTTAGGCTAGCTGAGTTGGGCCTCGATTACATAAGCGTTTCTGCAGGCGGGAAGTTTGAAGATGCGATCCACAAAGAAGGCGAGTCACTCGATCCATATACCGGATACAGCGGACGCCGAACCATGCCGCCTTCGTGGATGCCTGAAAAGGTAAATGTTTATTTGGCAGCCGACGTCAAGAGAACTCTCAATGATGTCGGACACGGTACGACGATCATAACGGCCGGCAGGATTCCCACCGCGGAAGTAGCCGAAGGCGTACTCCGGAACAACGAGGCAGATCTGGTGGCCGTTGCAAGGCCGATTCTCGCGGATCCATACTGGCCGAACAAATACAGAGAAGGAAGAGAAAAGGACATTTTGAAATGCATCTACTGCAATAAATGTCGTGAGGCAGAGGGGGCTTTCGAAGAGGTTACTTGTTTTCAGTGGAAGAAGAAGGACGGAACAATCCAGATCCCTGCCCCCTAAACGGCGGGCGCCACACTCCTTGGTCGCGAATCTACGCCAATGTTGCTTATGCACGGCACATGGCAGAGGTGACACAGTGACGCTAGACGGTTTCATTCCCTACGACAGAAGAGCGGCCCGGCTCTATGACAAACGGAGATGGTGGCTCGGACTGACTCTCGGGGGCATGTTCGACAAAGTCAGTGACATATATCCCACTCAGGAAGCGCTGGTTGGAGGCGGCAAGCGATATACTTATGAGGAGCTTCGTGAGTGCGTCGATCGGATGGCATGGAGCCTACTGGAGACCGGTTTGCGGCCCGGCGACCGCGTCCTCCTTCAGCTTCCGAACTGGCCCGAGTTCGTGATTTCTTACTTTGCTTGCCAGAAAGCCGCGCTGATAATTGTATTGCTCACGGTGAATCATACGGCCAGGGAGATATCGCATTTGGCCGACCTTACCCGACCAAGTGCCTGGATAGCCCCTGCCCAGTACCGGGGAACGGATTTTCGCGTCCGGTTTGAAGAAGTTCGGCAGAAATACCCGGACCTGAAGGTCATCGCTGTCGGCGAAGAAGTGCTGGTAGGCTGTCTGCGTTATGACGATCTCTTCAACACCGGAGCGGACGTCGGAGAGATACGGGCCTCCTTGGAAAGAGTATCTCCCGAGCCTACAGACGTGTGCCAGATTCTGCCTTCAGGCGGCACCACCGGACTTCCGAAAGGGGCTCCCCGGACTCACAGCGATTATCTTTGCAATGTGGAGTACAAGTCTCGCGCCTGGCACCTGAACGTTACCGACACGTGCCTGGTGGCTGCGACTGTGGGCCACAACCTTGCTCTCTTAGTTTGCATCACCGGTCCTATTTTTCACGGCGCCAAAGTTGTCATGCTGGATTCCTCTTATCCACGGGATTTTTGCCAAATTGTGCAGGACGAGAAAGTCACGTGCACCGGCCTAGTTCCGACACTCATGAGCCGCATTGCGTCATTCGACCGACTTGCAGAGTACTGATCTGAGTTCACTTAACAGGATCTATGTCGGCGCTGCTTACAGCTCTCCGGAACTGGTTCGGCAAGTCGAAGAAAAAATAGGTTGCCGATACATTAATGCATTCGGTATGGTCGAAGGTCCGTGCTCTCAAACTCGTCCGGATGCCCCAATGGAAATGCGGTGCGCAACCATTGGCCGTCCGGTTTGTCCTTACGACGAGTTGGTCACGCTGGACCTGGAAGGTAAGAGAACCGCTCCGGGTGTCGAGGGCGAACTTGCCGCCAAGGGACCCGGCATTTTCACCGGGTACCTTAACAATCCAAACGCGAACAAAGACGCATTTACTGCGGATGGGTATTTCAAAACCGGAGATCTCGCCGTCATCGACGAGGCCGGGATCATACGAATTACCGGTCGGATCAAGGACATTATCATCCGGGGAGGGGAAAACATTGCGGCCCAGGAAGTCGAAGAGCTTATCTCGTCGCATCCCCTTGTACAAACTGTTTCAGTGGTGGGGATGCCGCATGCTGATCTGGGCGAAGATCTCTGTGCATACATACAGCCTGTTCCCGGAGCGACCATAACCCAGGCGCAGATCGTTGACCATTTGCAGAAGGTCGGGGCGTCACGGATATTCTTCCCGGCAAGAACCGAATTCGTGAATCAACTGCCCCTGACTGCAGCGGGCAAGGTGGATAAGAAGGTTCTTCGAGCGGAGATAGCCGAAAAACAAAGAGCCGAAGCAGAAGCGAAATGAGGTCTGTCAATATCAAGCCGGTTTTATCGTATTTCGAAATAGCTGCATGCATACGAGGAGATGGCCTATGAGCATAAAGGGAAAGACAGTTGTTGTGACTGGGGGCGCGAAGGGCATTGGCAGAGCCATTGGACTGCGTATGGCACGTGACGGCGCAAACGTCGGAATTCTAGACATTGACCACGCACTGGCGGCCAAAACGGCGAAGGAGATCGAAGCGCTCAATGTCCGGGCCATGGCGGTCGAATGCGACGTGACTGACTACGCAAAGGTCAAGGCGGCAGTGGGGACGATTCAGAGGGAGTTTGGGAGTGTGGACATTCTCATCAATAATGCCGGAATTGACAAATCGCAGTTCTTCGTCGACACCGACGAGGCAGTCTGGGACCGCTTCATATCCGTGAATTATAAGAGCTTCCTGAACGCGACCCACGCCTGTCTGCCGTACATGATGGAGCAAAAGGGCGGAGTTATTGTAAGCCTCGGTTCCGATGCCGGCAGAGTCGGGAATTCGGGTGAAGTTGTTTATTGCGGAACAAAGGCAGCCATCATGGCAAGCTCCAAAGCTCTCGCACGCGAACTGGCGAGATTCAACATCCGGGTGAATAGCGTCAGCCCCGGCCCTGTACAAACTGATCTTTTGTCCGGTCTGCACGAAGGAGAAAAAGGCCAAAGGATCATGGAGGCGGTAGCCAAGATGATTCCATTGAAACGACTGGGCCTTCCTGAAGATGTCGCGGATGTTGTGGCGTTTCTTGCCGGCGATGATGCACGCTATATGACCGGCCAGGTACTTAGCGTAGACGGCGGGCTGACAATGATAGGGTGAAAAAGGAAAGGAGCCGACTGATGGATTTTACGCTTCCCGATCATATTCTTAAAATCAAACAGGAAACGCGAGACTGGGTTGAGAATGTTTTGAATCCATTGTCAGCGCCATTGGAAGAGGAAGAGAGAATCCCCGAGGAACTCGTGGAGGCACTAAAGAAAGGCCGCTTCTTCGGGCTTACCATTCCGAAACAGTATGGGGGCCAAGGCTGGAGCGCCGTTGAATGGTTCACTGTTCTCGAAGAAATGGCTAAGGCATACGCGACCGTGCGCCTTATAGCTCACTGTATGAACGGACTTTTCTGGAGGCCTTTGCTTTACTTTGGCACCGAGGAACAAAAAAATAAATATTTGACCAAACTGGCCACCGGGGAAATTTGGGCGGCAAACAGCCTCACAGAGCCTGAGGCGGGCACTGGAAAAGACATCAATTCAAAAGCAGCCACGGATGGGGATTATTATGTTCTAAACGGACGCAAATGGCTCATCTCGCTCTTCCCGGGCTACACGAAGCTGATTTACGCCTTTGCTGCCACTGAAGAAGGGATTACGTCATTTCTCGTTGACATTCCCGCCGAAGGTGTGACCCTCGCACCGATGAAGAAGATGATGGGATGCGTTGGACCGCGGCACTACAACGTAGTCTACAAGGACTGCCGAGTCCCCGCTTCAAGCATTTTAGGTGAGAAAGGCAAAGGCTTGGACGTTGCATTCGGGATGCTTCATCTCAGCCGAGTGTCCATTGCCTTTTGCTGCATAGGTTTGGCCCAAAAGATGCTCGATCTATCGATCGCTTACGCGAAGCAGAGGAGTACGTTCGGTAAACTCCTTGTTCAGCGGCAAGCCATTCAGAATAATATCGCGCAAATGGGAACCGAGATTCAGGCCGCGCGGCTGCTTGCCTACGAAGCCGCGTGGAAGTTCGACCAGGGACAGGACATCATTACTGCCGCTGCCATGGCAAAATTGTTTGCCGAACAGGTGGTCATCCGCGTGTCGGAAATGGCGCTGAGAATGCACGGCGGCATCGGATACACGAAAGCCTACCCTCTGGAACGGCATTTCCGAGATGTCCGGTCTTTTCACTTTGAGGAGGGTACCGAGGAAATTCAGAAACTTCTGATAGCAAGACAGCTACTTCGATGATCGCAAAACGTGCGCACGCCCGGTCGCATGTAGCTGTGGTGGGTTGCCCGGGCCCGGAGATCGGCAATGTATGCCAAAAGCTCCACGATGAAATCAACGGCCGGGCCCGGAATGCCGTATTCCAGCGCTCCGGCATCTTCCTTTGTCATGGAAAGACGCGGAACTCATTTTCTCCCATCTGTCAAGAGGCTGTCGCAAGACCCGCGCTATATCGTGCAACTACGACAACGTAACAAGACTGTTCCATTCCGGAATTCTCCAAAGAAGGGGCTTGCAGTGGACGATTACCTTCCGAGAATGTTCCCTACTGAACGAAGTTCGGATGATCGCTGAAGAGGACCCAATCAACTAAACGGAAAGGAGATGTCATGAAGCCGAAAGACACTGGACGGAAAGAGGTAGGCAGACGGGATTTCATCAAGACGGTGATGGCTGCCGGCGTCACTGTCGCAGGGATGCAGTTGTTACCCCAGACGTCGTTCGCGGCATCCAGGGGGTATATTCTGATCGGCCATCCAACCCCGGCCACCGGTCCACTTGCTGCCTTCGGAGAAACTTCCACATGGGCTGACAAGCTGGCTGCCAAAGAGATCAACAAGGACGGTGGCATATTTATCAAGGACTTGGGCAAGAAGCTACCAATCAAAGTCAAATCCATGGACACGGAGAGCAATCCCACAAAAGCGGCTGAGGTTGCTTCCAAACTGATCCTGGAGGACAAGGTAGACCTTATGGTGGTCTTGCATACTCCGGACACGGTTAATCCGGTTGGCGCGATCTGCGAAAGGTATCAAGTCCCCTGCATTTCTGCGGCGGCCCCAATCGAACCCTGGTTGACCGGCGGACCCTACAAATGGACGTTCCACTACTTCTGGGGGTTGGGCGACATTATTACTGTCTTCACCGGCATGTGGAATGAATTCGCTGACAAGACCAACAAGGTGGTGGGAGGCTTCTGGCCCAATGACCCCGACGGCGCCGTGTGGGCCAAAGAGTTTGGCAAAAAACTCAAGGCCATGGGATACAAAGTCGTGGATGTGGGAAGATTCCCCTACGGAATGCAGGATTTCAGCAGTTTCATCAGCACCTGGCAAAAGGAAAAAGTTGAAATATTGACGGGGGTGCCCATTCCGCCCGACTGGGCGACAGCCTGGCGGCAATGCCACCAGAAACAGTTTATTCCCAAAATTGCGACGATCGGTAAAGCCATTCTGTTCCCTGCCGCAGTTCAAGCCATTGGTGGAAATCTCGCCGAAGGCCTGTCTTCAGAAATCTGGTGGTCGCCGTGGCATCCTTTCAAGTCATCCTTGACCGGAGTTTCCTGCAAAGGGCTTGCGGATCTGTGGACGAAAGAAACTTCCAGACAGTGGACTCAGCCCCTTGGTTTTGATTATGCAGCCTTTGAGATCGCGGCTGATGTGTTGAAAAGGGCTGCCTCTTTGGACAAAAAGAAGATCCGCGATGCGCTGGTTAAGACCGACCTGGACACGTTGGTGGGCCATATTAAATTCAACGAGAAAAATTATGCTCTGACCCCATTGGTGGGCGGTCAATGGGTAAAAGGAAAGAAATGGCCCTGGGATCTCCAGATCGTTTATAATAAGGAGCATACCAATATCCCGGTCACGGGAAAGATGTTGTTTCCTATCCCTCGATAACGAATATCTGAGGCTCTTCTTGATTCTTTGGGAAGAGCCTCATAGAAACCCGAATGGAGTTATCTCTCCGACTCGCTTGGGGCATTCCATACACATAACCGGGACGAACCTATGAGCCGCATTCTGACAGTTAATAGTCTTTATAAATCCTTCGGAAAAGTGGCAGCGGTAAACGATCTGAGATTCGAGGTGGATCGAGGGGAGATACTGGGCATAATCGGCCCCAATGGAGCGGGCAAGACCACCTTGTTTAACCTCATATCCGGCGAGATCAAACCCGACCGGGGGAAAGTTGTATTCGACGGTGAAGATGTAACTAACGCGCACATGTACAAAAGATGCCGACAGGGCATAGCCCGGACCTATCAGATTCCCCGGCCCTTTCCGAACATGACCGTACTGGAAAACCTGTTGGTGGGCGCTACTTACGGCGCGGGAATGGGCCGCCGACAATCCAAAGAGAAATGCGACCACATTCTGGAGAGAACCGGATTGGCCGGCAGAAGGGATGTCCGTGCCGGATCCTTACCGCTCTTGGATCGGAAGAGGCTGGAGTTGGCCAAGGCCCTGTCAACCGCACCGACTCTACTTTTAGTAGATGAAGTGGCGGGCGGACTCACTGAAGCGGAGGTGGAAGACGTCCTGGAAATCATTCGTTCAGTTCGGAAGGCTGGGGTTACCATACTCTGGGTGGAGCACATAGTCATGGCTATGCAAAAAGGCCCTGATCGGCTGCTGGTAATGGATTTCGGTCGAAACCTGTTTTGTGGCAAGCCCGATGAGGCCTTCAATTCGGAGGAAGTCCAGAAGGTCTATATGGGGACTGAGGAAGATTAATGGCCCTGCTGGAGATACGGAATTTGGACGTTTTTCATGGGGAGTCCCGAGCCTTAACGAACATCGAGCTGGATGTCGAAAAAGGCCGGATCGTTTCCATATTGGGCGCTAATAGCGCCGGCAAGTCAACTCTCCTCATGACCGTCTGCGGACTCTTGAGGGCTAAGGCAGGCACCATCTGCTTCGACGGGAAGAGGATCGACGGTCTCGAGCCCTATGAGATAGTCGACCTGGGAGTCGCTCTGGTCCCGGAAGGTCGGAAAGTGTTCTCGAGCCTGACCGTCCAAGAAAACCTGCTTATTGGATCTTACACTCCAAGGGCACGTAAAAAAAGGGATGAAACCATTGCGAGCGTGTTCGAGCTTTTTCCCATCCTCAAGATGAGGAGGCATCAGCAAGGCCCCAACCTGAGTGGTGGAGAGCAACAGATGCTGTCTATAGGCAGGGCTCTCATGTCGCGACCGAGTTTTCTCATCTTTGACGAGCTTTCTCTGGGGCTGACTCCGCTGGTGATCAAGGACCTTTACAAGGCTGTCAAAGAAATCAATCGGCGGGGTGTGACGGTAGTACTTGTGGAACAGGATGTGAAACGCAGCCTAAAGGTAGCAGACTTTGTCTACATTCTCCAAGAAGGCGCGATGGCACTGAAAGGCAATCCGCGATTCTTGTCCGAGGAGATTGTGAAGAGGGCCTACTTCGGTATTTGAACTCCGGAGCCCGGACTTCGGCCACCGGACAAGCCGTTTTTTTTCGCAGCGGCACTGAGAAAAGAGTTAATACACGATGTTGGAGTACCTGGAAGTGATTGTCAACGGCATCTTGTTGGGTGGGCTGTATGCAACTGTGGGCATAGGGCTCTCCATGATCTTCGGAATCATGAGGCAGGTCAATCTGGCTCATGGCGAACTGATGATCCTTTCCGGCTATTTCAGTCTCCTGGTCATGCAGATATTGGGCATTCATCCTCTCTTGACCTTCTTCGCGGTTCTTCCCGCCATGTTTTTCTTCGGCTACGGGATACAGGCATTTCTCTTGAACCGGGTTATGCACAGAGGCATGGAACCCTTCCTCATGATCTCATTCGGTCTCTCCATCATCATGCAGAATTCGATGCTGCTAATCTTTACTCCGGATGCCCGTACATTGGGGAGCAATCTGGCCGTCCAGAGCGTGGATGTGTTTGGTTACTTCCATCTGCCGGTGATTTATCTCGTCAATTTCGGTGTGGCTCTCTTGATGCTGGTCTTGCTCCATCAGTTCATGAAAAGGACCTATCTCGGCTGGGCTATCAGCGCCGCGGCTGACGATCTCACCACTACCAAACTTATGGGCATTGATCCCCAACGAGTCTACGCGCTGACCATGGGCATAGCGGCTGTCACTGCTGCCGTTTCAGGAATACTTGTCGGCGCGACTTTCACCTTTTACCCCCATTCCGGTACCCAGTACCTGATCACGGCTTTCGGCGTAGTCATTATCGGCGGCCTGGGAAGTCTACCGGGAACATTCTTGGGCGGCATGGTCCTCGGCGTCTCGCAGTTGATGGGCGGGCGTATCCTAGGTCCCGGATTTCAGACACTGAGCGGTTACCTCGTTCTGCTTGTTGTGTTGACCATAAGGCCTCAAGGAATACTTGGAAGGAGGTAACCTTCTGTATGTCGGCAAACTCGATACGTGTGGCCGTGATGGTTCTTGCTGTGACAGCTCTGCTTACGCTTCCGGTTCTGGGCCTCTCGCTATGTTGTGAACGTTTGGTTGCTCATCTGTGTTTTCGCGGCCTTGGCATCCATGTGGAATCTGTTGGCCGGCTACTCGGGAATGGTTTCGCTCGGTCAGCAAATGTTTATCGGCTTGGGTGGATATACCCTGGCGGTATTGTCGCTGTACTATGGGATGCCGCTTTCATTGTCGGTTCTTCTCGGTGGGCTCATATCCACGATCCTGGCAGTAGTTATATCCATTCCGGTTTTCAGGATGAAAGGGGTATATTTCTCCATAGGGACTTGGGTCATTGCAGAGGCCTTAGGGATCTTTTTCAGCAACTGGGGTTACGTGAAATACGGAATGGGTTTGTTCATTCAGCCTGCATACAAAGTCTCCATGTCTGCCATTTACTATGGCGCGGCCTTGCTGGCCATCGGATCGGTTGCTCTCGTCTACTGGTTGCTTCGTTCAAATTTAGGGATCGCCTTGATGGCCATCCGGGACGACGATGTGGCATCCCAGGCTATGGGCGTCAATATCTTTCGATGCAAGTTCATTTGCTTTCTCATTAGCGCTTTTGTGACAGGGACCGTAGCCGGAATATTGTATTTGAACGCGGTATTCATTCAACCGTTTGACGCTTTCGGAATCGGTTGGACCGTGAAGCTGTTGTTTATAGTAATCATCGGAGGCATTGGAACCGTGGAAGGGCCGATTGTAGGCGCGGTAATCTTTGTGCTCCTCCAACAATACCTTTCGGAATACGTCGGATACAATCTCATCATCCTCGGTATAATCACCATTACTGCAGTTCTTTTCGCTCCCAGTGGCGTTGTGGGTGCCGTCCGGGAGAGGTACCGTCTTGAACTATTTCCGATTCGCCGTCAATAGCCGCCGTCAGAAGTTACGTCTTTATCAATACACCTCAGAGGAGGGATCGAAAATGATTGACAGAAGCATCTCGTCGATGAGAGCACTCAGACCCGACAGCAATTTCGACAAATCAATCTTTTGGTTTAGGGATGACCTCCATCAACCCTACACCATATCACCCATGGGCATGACTACTATACAGGCTCACCATGCCTGGGGCTATCATGTCGCCGCGGAGGTCACTAACCTCCCGCCTTCAAAGGGTGGGCATGTAAAAGTTTATAAAGGGAGGGTCTATATCGGATTTGCACTGATTGGCGATGTGGCGGAAATTGCCGAACGAGAGCCGGAATTCACTAAATTGATCGAATACTGTCTGGGCCATTGGGATGATTACTATCAAAAGCATATAAAAGAAGTCATCTCAAATTTGGACACACTTAACGGTGTCGATACCGATAAATTATTGCTGCCGCATCTGTTGGAGCACTTAAAACGCGCGGAAATATTAGATAGACGAAATTGGGAAATTCATTTCTGCCTAATGTATCCCGCGGACGCGGTCTATTTTACTTTCGAGGACTATTGCAAAAAGCATGGCCTGGAAGAAAAAGATTTCGTGAACATGCTCAGAGGCTTCGATAGCATCGCCACACAGACTGATGAGGAGATGTGGAACCTTGCTAAATTTGGAGAGGAGTGTGGCATAAAGGATTTGTTGTCCTACACGAACTCGGAAGAGTTATTGGAAGAACTAAAGAAGCACTCCGAGGCCAGGCCCTGGCTGGACAAATTTTATCGTTTCCTCAACATTTACGGCAATCGAGTAGTGGCTGCTCACCTCGACGTCACTACTCCAACCTGGATTGAAGACCCTACTCCTGTTCTGGATACGATAAAAGGCTATTACAATCGGATCGAGGGCGGCTGGGATTTCTTTGAATCCAAGCAGCAAATTCGGGACGATAGAAGCAAGACGATCGCTGAATTTGAGGCCCGCTTGAATGACGATGCGGAGAAGGAGAACTTCAGGCAATTGCTCAAAGCGGCCCAGGGGGTCTATGCCTTCCAGGAAGATCATGGTTTCTATATAGACCAGGGTTCGACCGCCGCTTTGCGAAATGCCATCATCGGTTGCGGAAAGAGGCTGTTCCGACGAAAACTTATCGACCAGGTAGATGATGTTTGCTATCTTACCTACCCGGAACTAGTGGAGATTATGGAGGCTCTGGTCTACAACGAAAAAGTTGCCAAGTATCACTACGGGGCACTGGTTCCGAATCTCATCAAGGAGAGGAAGGAAGACGCCCGGATGGCCACCGACTCGGATGCGCCTCTAACTTTTGGAAATGTTCCTGAGAAGATGACCGATCCTATTGGCATTAAAGTGTTTGGGATCATTGATGAGATATTGCATCCCAAAGGAGAACGTAACATCGAAGAGAGACTGGAAGGCTTCCCCGGGTCTCCGGGCATTGTCGAAGGCCCCGCGAAAGTCATAATGGATTACAAGGATTTTCAGAAGGTGAAAGCTGGAGAGATTTTGGTATGCCCCTACACTGGAACTGCCTGGACACCGCTTTTTGTGAAAATCGGCGGTGTTGTCACGGACACGGGCGGTATGCTGACCCACGCGGCCATTGCCGCACGAGAGGTACAATATACCCGCTGTTGTGGGTACCTGGAATGCGACCAGATCGATAAACGACGGCGACATCATAAGGATTGACGGCAATGTGGGAATTGTCGAGGTAATAAAAAGAGCAGCGGCACAGGAGAAGGCAGACGCCTAATCCCACGACCCGCGGGATTTCCAACGGGAGGGGCATACCAAACTGGCTCAGGAGTGATCGGCGCAGAGGCCGGTTTGGACTCTCGCGTTTCCCTCGGACTCGGATCCAGGGATGGTAGGGGCGACCGGCGGGTCGCCCAGGGCGAATGCCATTCGCCCCTACAGTTTTCCGGCGGTCCGCAAACATTGAGGTATGTATGCCATTGTATGAATTTGAGGGGAAAATACCCCGGCTTGACCCGCAAGCGTTTGTTCACCCATTGGCTGTGCTTATTGGAGACGTGATAATTGAAGCTGGGTGTTATGTCGGCGCGGGCGCTGTGCTCCGAGGTGACATCGGTTCCGTGAGAGTCGGAAAGGGATCTAATGTCCAAGAGAATTGTGTTGTCCATACGTTTCCCGATAAAGCAACCACCATCCATCCGAATGCACATGTCGGACATGGATGCATACTCCACGGATGTGAGATCTGTTCCAACGTGCTCGTGGGCATGGGATCAATCGTAGGCGACGACGTCAAGATCAACTCCCGTTGCATCATAGGCGCGGGAAGCTTCGTTGAATTCGGGACTGAAATTCCGCCTGAAAGCGTAGCCGTGGGTTCACCGGCAAGAGTGGTCAAGCCCGCGGGGCCGGAGCATCTCAAAAGAATTGCGGATGGCCTAGCAATTTACCAGGAGCTTACAAGACGCTACCTCAAATCATTTAAACTCGCGTCGTGTGGTTAGGATGCGAAACGGGGCGACGGCAAACCAATCAAGATTGACCGCAGAGTGCGCAGAGAACGCAGAGAAAAATGAAAGCTTATTCAGCATCATGAAAGCCAAAACCGAGTACAGTCAATTCCGTAGGATGTGGTGAATCCCACGGCACGAGGGATGAACCGTATCTGTCGCGTCTCTATCGCCCTTGAACCACGCGGCTGAGTTTTTCGCGACCGATGCGGTTCGCTTGGCTCACCACATCCTACAAAACTGTGCTCCACCGGATAGACGTGCACGCAAATAGAATTCTCCGCGATTTCTGCGTCCTTCGCGGTGAAGCATTGCTATTTGAGAGAAAGAGAGTGAAATAACCATGTCCCAACCGAAAAACACTGAAAAGAAGAGAATTCTTGCGGTGGACGACGAGCCGGACGTCATCGAAGTTATCCAGGAACAACTTGAGGATTACACTGTCGCCCCAGCTACAAGCTTCGAATCGGCTCATAAGCTCATATTGGCTGAACATTTCGATCTTGCGATCCTGGACATCATGGGCGTTAACGGCTTCGCCCTGCTCGATACATGCGCGGTGCGGAGGCTGCCGGCTGCTATGCTCACTGCCCACGCGCTCAATATCGCGAGCATCAATCTCGCGATTAAACTCGGAGCGGTTTCCTTTTTGCCCAAGGATGAACTAGCCAGAATAAATGAGTACGTGGCGGAAATTTTCGAGTGTCTTGCAGAGGGCAAGACCCATTGGGCGAAGCTTTTTGAAAGATTGGAGCCCCTGTTCAGGGAGAGGCTGGGAGTTGAGTGGAAGCATTTTGGAAACCAATCCTATCCGCTCACATTTTAATGATCAGGCATCACATCCTGTAAGGTCAATCTTCCGATTTGTTGACACCACCTGGAGCCGGGCGTAATATCGATTCCCGTACCTTCAGGAGCATTTCGTGCCGGTTTCAGCCACTTTTCTACAACTTGAGGGGCGTAAGCGTCAGAGGATCGTGTCCGCGGCTCTCAGCGAGTTCGCCAATGAGGGATATGCCGGCGCATCTCTCAACACAATTGTGAAAAAAATCGGAATATCCAAGGGCTCGCTATTCAATTATTTTATGGACAAACGCGGGCTGTTCATGTTCGTGTTCGAGCAAGCTTTAGAGCTTGTGAAAAACTATCTCAGAAGTGTCAGAGACGAAACTGCCGACGAAGATCTTTTCACACGCATAGAAAAACATCTGTTGGCCGGAGTGGACTTTATCCGCTCCAACCCGCGTGTATACAAGATCTACCTGCGGGTGCTGTATGAAAGCGGCTTGCCCGATCGAAACATCCTCATCAAATCAGTCCGCCGGCTCTCCATTGAGTATCTGACCGAATTCCTTGATGTTGCCAGGAGCCGAGGGGAGGTTGGCCCCGACATAGAGGTGAATGAGGCGGCTTTCGTCATGGAGGCCGTTTTGGAGGGCTTCCTCCAAGCCTACGGCGTTCAACATCTGGACGCTGGTTTGGGCTTGTACAAAGCTTCGGACGAAGATGTCAGACGTTGGGCTCACGGCGTAGTCCGCCTCCTGAAGCATGGTCTTGTCGGTCCGGCAGAAAATTAAAGGAATCTTCAGTTACGCAGGGGAATAGTCGGTTCCCTGTCATTGAGGGGAGCGCATGGTGGGACAGTCCTGCTCCTCGCGGGAAAGCAATCTTTTCCTTTGAACCCCGCTTAGATTGCCAGTGGGACGGGCATCTTGCCCGTCGTCCATAATAGACAGGCAAGATGCCTGTCCGACTATTTGCTCCTCGCAATGACAATCTTTCACCGCTCGTAAATGAATGCTCGCCTTGTCGGGATGAGTCTCGTCGCCCCGTTCGCCGGCTGCGAAATTTTATGCACAATTTTTGTAACGGTTCACAGTGGGGAACGCAGAGGCCGTAGAGCGGACCAGTCGTCGTTTGGACGATTATCGGCCCAGGATTTCCCTGGCAATAGTAACCTTCTCAATCTCCTTGGTGCCTTCGTATATTTCCACGATCTTGGCGTCTCGGTAAAAGCGTTCCACGTCGTATTCGTCCATATATCCGTATCCTCCATGGAGTTGGATCGCTTCATCGGTGACTCGGACAGCAGCCTCTATTATTTGTCTTTGGTCATCGGTGAGTGAGTAGTCCACTGGGTGCCTCCTAACACGAACAACGTGAAGTTTCATACTGATCGGTCGGTATTTTTGATGCCGGATGGGCTCTTGTCAAGGTAAAACAGTGTAGTGGTACTAACAGAAAAAACTTGACACAGCGGGCCATTAGAGCCTACCGTGGTTCATACCAACCGTTCAGTATCCACCACGGGCCGACAATGAAGCGAACCGGTAATACGGAACAAAGGATTATTCAGGCCGCACTCCAGATCTTTGTCCGCAACGGGTACCACGGAACGTCCGTCGCCGAAATCACTCGGAAAGTAGGGCTCACCAAGGGCGCTCTTTACTCCCACTTCAGCGGAAAGGGGGAACTCCTATTACGGATTATTGATGAATACAAATCTCGCTTTATTGGCGGAATGGCTCGAGCTCTGGCGGAATGTTCGGGCGATGCTCTGGATCGGATTCACGCGGTATTCAGCTTTAACTCCAGATTCGCTCTGGAAAACCAGGATATGTGCGTATTCTTGACCTTTATCGCAACCGAGTTGAATGCCGATGTGGATTTCGAACCCGCTCTGAAGAGTGTTTACATAGAATACCGGAAGATCATCGGTGCGGTTGTCCGAGAGGGAATACGACAGCGAATTTTCAAGAAAGATCTGGATCCTGAAATCGCAGCTTTGACTTTCATTGCGTTGCATGATGGTGCGCTTCATCAATGGGTGCTTAACAGAAACCATTTGGATGGGGAGTTGTACGTCCGAACGTATCGTGAAATCTTTCTAAAGGGGCTGTTGAAGCAGTGAATATCCGCCGTGAGAAATCGGCTAACGCTCGACTTGGACAAGGGAAATCCCTCCCCCGGGATCTGGTAGGATTTTAACCGCCTCCCTCGGAGTGTCTCGCGGACACCCCGGACTGAGGGCTTCATGCTTTACGTTTATAGATTGATAGTGAGGTCAAACGGCCATGGATGAAGTGGTCTTGACGAGTGCGCTGAGAACTGCGCAAGGCGATTTTGGTGGCACGCTAAAGAGCTTGCCCGTGACGGAATTGGCCCGGCTGGTGATAGAAGAGGTAGTCAAAGGACTGGACAGTGCCTCGACCATAGACAAAGTGATTTTCGGCAATTGTTTTTCCCCTCTGGAACAGAACGTTGCCCGTTTTTCAGCATATCAGGCCGGCGTCCCGGAGCATGTGCCCGGATTCACGATCAATGGCGCGTGCGGCTCCTCAATGCAGGCAGTCATCAGTGCCGCACAGGCCGTGCAATGTGGCGAGGCGGAGGTGGTGCTCGCAGGCGGGGCTGAGAGCATGAGCAATGCCCCGTACATAATGGAATCGGCTCGATGGGGCCAGCGAATCAGGCACCTCCAAGCGTACCGATCTGCTTTGGAAAGCAATGCAGGAGTGCCCGATTGGTGTCGGGATGGGTTTGACCGCAGAGAATCTGGCTGAAAAGTACGGGATATCACGCGAAGAACAGGATGCTTTCGCGGTCCAGAGCCATCAGAAAGCAGCACGGGCCATTCAAGAGGAAAAATTCAATACAGAGATCATCCCTGTTCCCGTCACGAGACCGAAGAAGGAGCCGATCCTTTTCGATACCGACGAACACGTCAGGCCGGATGTTTCTATCGAAAAGTTGGCCAAGCTACCGGCTGCATTCAAGAAAGACGGTACGGTTACAGCGGGAAACGCATGCGGCATGAATGAT
Source organism: uncultured delta proteobacterium (assembly GCA_963789265.1). Classification (GTDB taxonomy): domain Bacteria; phylum Desulfobacterota; class Desulfomonilia; order Desulfomonilales; family Desulfomonilaceae; genus CAWBBA01. Next base: position 219,909 of record CAWBKB010000006.1, read on the forward strand.
GCCGCCGCGGCCGTGATTGTTACCGGCCCGAAAAAAGCTCGGGAACTGGGTTTGGCACCTCTGATGCGAATTAGGGGTTACCGTGTGGTGGGGGTGGACCCGAATATCATGGGCATCGGTCCGGTGCCGGCCATACGTGGCGCCCTCGTGAACTCAGGCCTCGAACTCGGCGATATAGATCGTTTTGAAATCAACGAGGCTTTTGCCGCACAGTATCTCGCATGCGAACGAGAGCTTGGCCTGGACCGATCCAAAGTCAACGTTTATGGTAGTGGAATAGCTTTGGGGCATCCTGTAGGTGCAACCGGTTGCCGGCTACTGGTAACGCTTTTCCACGAGATGATTGCCGATAACCTCACCCTCGGTGTAGCTTCTCTGTGCGCAGGCGGAGGAATGGGTTTTGCGGTGGTGCTGGAGCGCGTGTAGCCGCATGTCGCTGTCAGGCCGCTCCCTTTAGTGGACTCCGGTCCCGACTGCCGGGGCCGAAAGTCGATACACCGCATTCCCCTTGTAGACCGGGAACAGGCTCCATGCTCAAGGTCAAGAATATTCAGGTGGTCTACAATAATGTGATCATGGTTCTGAAAGGGATTTCTCTGGAAGTCCCGGAAGGGAAAGCTGTGGCCCTACTCGGAGCCAATGCGGCCGGTAAGACCACCACACTCAAGGCCATAAGCGGCATCCTAAGATTTCAAAATGGTGAACTGGAAGAAGGGGACATTGAGTTCATGGGCCGATCGATCGCAGATGAGGACCCTGACTTAATTGTAAGAGCCGGCATTTGTCTTGTCCCGGAAGGCCGGCGGGTGTTCGACGATCTTAGCGTGATGGAGAATCTTTGGATCGGGGCCCATACACGCCGAGACCGAGGTGCGATAAGGCAGGATCTTGAAATGGTCATGGACTATTTCCCGCAGCTTCGCCGCCGGCACTTGCAACAGGCCCTTCTTCTCAGCGGAGGCGAGCAGCAGATGCTCGCGATCGGCCGGGCTTTAATGTCTCACCCCAAGTTGCTCATGCTCGACGAGCCGTCGCTGGGTCTTGCTCCTATGCTCGTCAAAGAGATCTTTGAAATACTAAGGCGTATCAACAAGGAACAGAATACCTCGATCCTGTTGGTGGAACAAAATGCGAACGCAGCTCTGAACTTCGCCGAGTACCGGATACATTATGGAGAACGGAAAGATAGTCCTGGACGGCCCCTCCGACCGACTGCTCGAAAATCAAGACGTAAGAGAATTTTACCTCGGCGTGACCGAGGATCTTGAGAGAAAAAGATATTCCGACGTCAAACACTACAAACGGCGCAAACGTTGGCTTTCTTGACGGATCATGCTGAACATGGAACTCCTGGAGATTAAAGCGCTTTCGCTTCACTTTGGCGGAATCACCGCTCTCTCGGACCTCGATATGGTGGTCAAAGAAGGGCATATTCACGCGGTGATCGGCCCCAACGGTGCGGGAAAGACTTCTTTGTTCAACTGCATTAGCGGCGTTTACCATCCCTCCTTGGGTGACATACTCATTCGCGGAGAAAGTATCTCCCATCTGCGCCCTCATCAGATCGCCGAAAGGGGTATTGCTCGCACGTTTCAGAATATCGAACTGTTCAGCAACATGAGTGTGATAGACAACCTGTTGCTGGGGTGTCACGTTCGCATGACTTCAGGGCCGCTCTCCTGCGCATTCTTCTTCGGTAAGGCGGTCAATCAGGAGGTGGAAAAGAGGCTGCACGTGGAGGAAATTATAGATTTTCTCGAGATTGAGAAAGTCCGTAAGAAGATGGTCGGCACTTTACCCTACGGAATACAGAAAAGGGTTGAGATCGGGCGGGCGTTAGCAATGAACCCCAGGGTTCTCCTTTTGGATGAGCCGGTGGCTGGAATGAACGTTGAAGAAACTGAAGATATAGCTCGCTTCATACTGGATATTAAGGAGGAGAAAGGGATCACCGTCATTATGGTGGAACACGACATGGGCGTCGTCATGGATGTTGCCGATAAGGTAACCGTCCTCGACTTCGGTTGCAAGATTGGAGAAGGAACTCCGGCTCAAGTGCAGTCGAATCCCGAGGTGATCGCAGCTTATCTGGGTGGGTAACCGAAAGGATTCGAAGGAATCGATCATGGATGCCGACACCTTACCCAAACTTTTCGCCAGAAACAGGAAGCTTTATTCCGGCAAGGTGGCCCTCAGAGAAAAAGATCTCGGTATCTGGCAGCGCACCACCTGGGAAGATTACTGGTATCACGTGTGCTTCTTTGCCCTCGGGCTTCGTGAGCTTGGCCTGAAGCGCGGCGACAAGCTCTCAATTCTCGGAGACAACTGCCGGGAGTGGCTATACGCGGATCTGGCCACCCAGTGCTCCTCTGCAATATCCATCGGTATATACCCCACGGATGTGTCCTCTCAGGTCCAATACGTTCTGGACAACTCCGAATCCAGCTTCGTTGTGGCAAAAGACCAGGAACAAGTGGACAAAATCCTGGAGGCGAAAGATAGCTTGCCCGGACTCAAAAACATCATAGTTGTAGATATGAAGGGTCTCCGCAGGTACAAGGAGCCTATGATTATAAGCTTCAAAGAAGTCCAAGCTCGCGGCAAGAGCCTTCACGAACGAGAGCCGCATCTATTTGACGAGTTGGTAAACGGCACCAGGGCAGAGGACGTGGCCATTATCGTCTACACGTCAGGTACCACGGGTAAGCCCAAAGGAGCCATGATCAGCCATAAGAATATCCTGGCCATGATTAGGGGCCTGGCACAAGTGCTGACCTTCAGCCCCAGTGATTCCTTTGTGTCGGTTTTGCCGCTTTGTCACGTCGCCGAGCGTATGTTTTCCCTTATTTTTCCCATGTGGGCCGGCTGTACAGTGAATTTTGCGGAAAGTGTCGCCACGCTGCAGGACGATCTCGCGGAGATTTCTCCCACTGCATTTCTGAGCGTGCCTCGAATTTGGGAGAAGATGCATTCAGGCATCATGATACGGATGCAGGATTCAGGCTTTTTCAAGCGTTGTATCTTCTCGGCAATGATGCCCATCGGCATGCGGGTGGCCGAATTGAAACTGCAAGAGAAATCTGTGCCGCCACACTGGAAGATACTCTATGGGCTGGCTTACCTGCTCCTCTTCAGGCCGTTGATGAACCACTTGGGTCTCTTGGAAGCTCACATATTCGTCAGTGGGGCTGCTCCGCTCTCGCCTGATCTGACGAAATTCTACCATGCCATAGGAATCCCGGTTCGAGAAGCTTATGGCATGACAGAAGCGACCGGCATCTCATTCATGCCTAGAAATGGCGAAATAAAGATCGGTTGGGTAGGGAAGCCGATACCGGGTGTGGAGTTCAAGATAGCAGACGATGGAGAAATCCTCCTGCGAGGTGATTCCATCTTTGAAGGCTATTACGGTAACCCGGCCGCGACCCAAGGCGCCATCATTGACGGCTGGCTTCATACCGGCGATGTCGGCGAGGTGCGCGGGGACGGAAACCTGCGGATCACAGATCGGAAGAAAGATATCATTATCACTGCCGGAGGCAAAAATATTGCACCGTCGGAGTTGGAGAACAGACTCAAGTTTAGCCCTTACGTCAAGGAAGCCATTGTAATTGGCGATCGGCGCAAGTATTTGACGTGCCTGATCCAGATTGAACTTGAGAACGTGGAACACTGGGCCCAAATTAATCGAATCCCGTACACAAACTATAAGAGCCTCGCTACGCATCCGGAGGTGTATAAACTAATTCAGTCGGAAGTGGACAAGGCCAACAGCAACTTCGCCAGGGTTGAAACCGTGAAGAGATTTACCATCCTTGACAAAGAACTGGATCAAGATGACGAAGAACTGACAGCTACGATGAAAGTGAAGCGAGCCATTGTAGAGAAGAAGTTTAGGGATCTCATTGAGTCGATGTACTAGTGGGAGCGAGAGTTAGAATTTTTGCCTCCGATACGTGGCTAAACCGGAAAGAGAGCGCCCGGCAACAAACGACCGGCGTGTGAAAGAGCGATCATTCACTTACGAGAGGTTAAAGATTGTCATTGCGAGCGCAGCGAAGCAATCTCTTCCTTTGAACCCCGCTTAGATTGCCAGTGGGACGGGCATCCTGCCCGTCGTCCATAATAGACAGGCAGGATGCCTGTCCCACTGTTTGCTCCTCGCAATGACATGAGAAAGAAAGTTCACCGCGTAAGTAAATGGTTGCGTGAAAGGAGTCTAACCACTTGCCTGAAGGGGTACTTTACTTCTTGCAGCTTGTTATTTCCGGCCTCGCAGTGGGAAGCTTATATGCGCTGGTCGCTCTAGGTTTCGTCCTGGTTTACAAGGCCACGGACATCCTTAACTTCGCACACGGTGAAGCGATGCTGCTGGGCGCGCTGGTTTGTTATGCGCTAATAGTGTCGGGTGTTCCATTCTTCTGGGCGGTCGTGATGACCTGCGCGATCGCTTTGATCATGGGTCTGATCACTGAGCGCCTCGTGCTCAGGCCCATGATCGGAGAACCGCAATTTGCAGTGGTTATGGTCACTATAGGGCTCTCCATATTCTTGCGGAGCGTCGCGGGAATTATCTTCGGGCACGACAACAAAGTTTTCCCGGCCCCGTTTGCCCAAGGGGCACTGAATTTTAAGGGGTTGGTCCTGTCACATGCTCATCTCTGGGCGATGGCTGTATCCGTGGTAATGGTGATTCTGTTCTTTCTTTTCTTTAGGTATTCACGCGTGGGACTCTCCATGCGCGGGGTGGCCAACGACCAGGATACGGCCATGTTGATGGGCATCAGCGTCAAGAGAGTGTTTGCACTTGCCTGGGGCATTTCATTCGCCATCGCCGGCGTTGCCGGGATCTTCCTGGCCAGCGTGATGGTGCTGAACATCGCTCTGAGCCTGGTGGCCATCAAAGCATTTCCCGCTGTCATACTGGGAGGGCTGGAAAGCATTCCCGGGGCCATTATCGGTGGATTCGTGATAGGAGTGGTCGAGACTTTGGCGGGGGGCTATTTAGAGCAAACCTTGCCGGGTGTGACAGACGTGACATCTTTTGTCGTCCTCTTCCTGGTTCTTATGATTAGGCCGTACGGCCTTTTTGGCAAAGAGGAACTGGAACGGGTTTAGGCCGAGCCGAGCCAACCTGGCGGCCTGCCCATTCATCCGGAAGGAATCCAATGAGAAGCAAGACCTTCAGGGAGTCCTATCGGGAAGATATAAGAATCTTCCAAACTATCTGGGTGAAGTTCTGCCTTGCTTTGTTCATTGTCGTTCTTCTGTCCGTACCATTTTGGGCCGATCCTTATATTGTGTACATGATCAACACTTCGGGGATAGCCATCATTGCCGCCATGGGATTGAATATTCTCACGGGTCTTACCGGACAAATATCCTTGGGGCACGCGGCCTTTGTAGCCCTTGGGGCCTACACTTCGGCAATACTTGCCACCAGGCTGAATATGCCTTTTTGGCTCACGATTCCCAGCGGAGGAGTTGTGGCTGCATTCTTCGGCACTCTTCTGGGATTCCCCTGTCTTCGTCTGAAGGGTCTGTACCTGGCTATGGCCACGATGTCATTCGGCGTAGTAGTCGAATACGCCGTGACGCATTTGGACTCGCTGACTATGGGAGTACGCGGAATCTCGGTTCCTCCTCCGACGATATTTGGCTTCACTCTTGATGACCCGTCCCGGTTGTTCTATGTCACGATCTTCTTTGTGGGCTTGCTGACCATAGCCGCCAAGAATATCGCCAGAACCAGATTGGGCCGGGCGTTTGTGGCGATCCGCGATCGGGATGTGGCAGCCGGCGTGATCGGTGTGAATTTGACAAAATATAAAGTAATGGCCTTTGCGATAGCCGCGTTTTACGGCGGCGTGGCCGGTGGCCTCTATTCTTATTCCACGGGATATCTGAACCCTGAGAGTTTCACGCTTCTGCTCTCCATAGAATACATAGCCATGATAATCATAGGCGGCCTGGGCTCGATCCTCGGGTCGATTTTGGGGGCTGTGTTTCTCACGGTTACGCCTGACATTATAAAAAGTATCGCGGACTTCGCGGGCCAACATATCGTATTCCTCCAAGGCCGGTACGACGAAGAATGGAACGTAGCCGCGTTCGGCCTTCTCATAATGATCTTCTTAATCGTCGAACCGACGGGTCTCAACGGCATCTGGTCGCGCATTAAGACCAGCTTCAGGAACTGGCCCTTCACTTACTGAAATGCAGCTCACATTGGTTTGGTCGGAAGATAGCGGTCCCGCAGTGAATGAACCATCGAACTTCAAGGAGGAAGGTAGAATGAACGGCAAGAGGAGCTGGGCAGTAGTTGCATTCCTGGTGATCTGTCTCGGGGTGTTGTGCGCTGCGAACGCGCTGGCTCAAGCCCGAGGTGTTACCAAAAACACCATTAAAATTGGTAATATCCTTGTCAAGACGGGGCCGGTAGCGGCCCTCGGGCTTCCCGACGGATGGGGTATGCAAGACGTCTTCAACTCGATCAACGAAAAAGGAGGAATAAACGGGCGCAAGATAGAGTGGATTTGGGAGGATGACCAGTTCAAGACACCCTTGGCCATCGCCGCGTTCAACAAGTTGATCTATCGTGACAAGGTGCTGGGCATAGTAACCTGCGGGGGGACACCGCAGACCATAGCGCTAATGGATTTGATCAACAAAGACAAGGTGGTCAATATTCCTAACGCTCTCGCGGATGAAATGTACAAACCGTACAAGCCTTATATATTTATCCTGGGAGCTACATACGAAACTCAGATCCAACTCATGTTCGACTACATTATGCACGATTTGAAGGCAAAGAACCCGAGAATTGCCGTGGTCTACGCTGAGACCGAATTCGGTAAGAAAGGTCTGGAGGCCGCAAAGAAACGAGCCAAGCAGTACGGAATCAAATTGGTTTCAGAACTGGTTCTCAATATCGGCTCGGTGGATGCCAGCTCGCAGGTGTTATCACTGAAGAAAGACAATGTGGACTATGTAATAACCTGCAATCTCGTTCCCCCTATCATCACGCTTCTCAAAACCGCCCAAAAATACGACTATTGGCCGATGACCTTCGGCATAAACTGGTCTTGCGACAATGCAGTTGTAAGGGCTTGCAAGAGCGCTGCCAAGAATTACATTGGCGTAAATTTTGTCGGCGGATGGCACGACGATGCTGCCGGCATGAAACGGGTGAGAGAATTGGCCAAGAAGAACGGCCGCGACCCCGACAAGATGCTGACGTCACTTTACACTCACGGCGCAGCCACCGCTATCGTGTATGCCGAAGGGCTGAAACGTGCGGGGAAAAACCTCACTCCCGATTCTTTCAAAGGCGCCCTGGAGACCCTCAAAGACTTTGACACCGGCGGGGTAGTTCCTCCTGTGACTTTCACATCGACCAGTCACGCGCCCAGCCCTATTTCACGGCTTTATCGTGCAGATCCGACCAAAGGGGCCATGATACCCGTAACAGGCTGGAGGAAGCCGATGGAGATGAAATAGGGAAGGGCCTATTGCAATTGTTTATAGTATTATCAATTGAATGTGCCTGCGCACAGGCGTCTCATCGCGGCGCCCCATTGCCCAAGGTAAGGACTAATCGGCCTTTTTCGTTCTGTAACAATGGATAATCCGCCAATACTTTGAGAAGGGAGAGAACGATGAACCGTAAGCGGAATCTGGCACTAATTGGATTCTTCATAATCTGTCTTGGACTCATGTCGGTCACGACTGCGTTTTCTGAAGTCCGGGGCGTCAGCAAGGACAAAATCGAGTTAGGTATGATCCTTGTGAAAACCGGGCCGGTGGCGGCCCTCGGGCTCCCCGACGGTTGGGGAGTACAAGATGTAATCTCCTCGATCAACCAGGAAGGAGGGATCGCCGGAAGGAAGATAGATTTCATTTGGGAAGACGATCAGTGGAAAACCCCTCTGGCCATCTCCGCATTCAACAAGCTGATTTACCGTGACAAAGTGCTGGGGATAGTCACCATCGCCGGCACGGCACAGAATATCGCGCTAATGGATCAGATCGACAAGGATAAGGTGGTTACTATTCCGGACGCTCTGGCGACGGAATTCTACAAACCCTACAAACCTTATATATTCGTGCTGGGCGCTACCTACGAAACTCAGGTCAAGCTCATGTTCGACTACATTATGAAAGACCTGAAGGTAAAGAACCCGAGAATAGGCGTGGTTTATGCTGAGACTGAGTTCGGCAAGAAAGGCCTCGAAGCGGCTCGGAAGAGAGCAAAGCAGTACGGCTTGAAGCTGGTTTCCGAAGTGGTTCTTAACACCTGCGCGGTGGATGCCAGCTCACAAGTGCTGTCGCTGAAAAAAGACCATGTGGACTACGTGGTGACTTGCAATCTGGCCCCGTCGACCATTACGTTCCTAAAAACCGCCGAAAAGTACCGAGTATCGGCCCACGACTTTCGGCGTAAACTGGGCTTGCGACAATGTAGTCGTAAAGGCCTGCGGGGCTGCGGCGAAGAATTACATAGGTGTAAATTTCGTCGGCGGATGGACGGATGACAGTCCGGGCATGAAGCGAGTCCGAGCACTGGCGAAGAAAAATGGTCGTGATCCTGACAAGATGCTTACTTCGCTGTACATACACGGCGTAGCAATGGCCACCGTATACGCTGAAGGACTGAAGCGGGCAGGCAAAGATCTGACTTCGGATTCGTTCAAAAAGGCCCTGGAGACCCTCAAAGACTTCGACACCGGGGGTATGATTCCTCCTATAACCTTCACATCAACCAGTCACGCGCCAAGCCCTCTTGCGCGACTTTATCGCGCGGACCCGGACAAAGGCGCTATGATACCGATAACAGGCTGGAGGAAGCCCTTGGATTTGAAATAGCTGCGCCGAATGACTAGTGTGCAAGTGCGAACCACGGCAAGAAATCGGCCCCAAAAGGCTCGGCATCGAGGAAACAGATCCACTGTTGCCGACTCGCCGAATTCGTTCGATTCAGAGGTGTCGGCACAGGTCATGACAGACTGTGCCTTCACTCTCTTCCGAGGTCATTTTCCTTCCCACCGGGGCTTTCTCTTCTCCGCGAAAGCCCTGGGACCTTCGGTATAATCATGCGTATGCGGCAGAAGTTCTTGAATGGAATATCTTCTTCTGAGAAAGGCTTCTTCGAGCGGATAACTCATTCCCTCCAGGGCGCACTGCTTAATTGCTCGGATGGATAGGGGCGCACACGCTAGAATAGCGGAGATCCACTTCTCGACCGCAGGCATCAATTCCTTCGCAGGAGCGACTTCATTTACGAGGCCCAGGGAATATGCTTCCTGAGCAGTGATCCGTTTGCACGTCATCATCATGCCCATGGCCAATTTGAGAGGTATGTGTCGGGGAAGTCTATGTACGCCGCCGGCACCCGGGATTAGACCTACGGAGGCTTCAGGGAGTCCAAAGGTGGCATGATCCGCGGCTATAACGATGTCCGAAGCCAACACAATCTCAAATCCGCCTCCCAGGGCATATCCGTTCACGGCCGCAATAATTGGTTTGTAGCAGTCGAAACGTGTGGTGATTCCGCCGAATCCCCCTTTACCGACCAGTCTGTACTCCTTGGCAATGCGCTCTCCACCCACCTGAGCCTGATATTTCAGATCATTCCCCGCTGAGAAAGCGCGCTCGCCTGCACCCGTTATCACTGCAATCCAGCAAGAAGGGTCCTTGTCGAAATCATCAAAGGCATCACCGAGTTCTCTACTCGTGGCAGGATGTATTGCATTCATGACTTCCGGTCGGTTAACGGTCACGTATGCGACTCGATCCTTCTTTTCATAAGTAATGTATTCGTAGTCCATCTCTCTCCTCTCGTAAAGTTCAGGTAAAACGTCACAACATTTTGCGGGGGTATCAAGGATCGTATCGCCCCTCCGATAGGATATAAGACCCCCAAGAGCTGTGGAATGATTCTATTTTATAAGTATATATGTCAAGCGAAAAATCCCGCATCACACCAATCGACCCGCAAACGGCGTAATGTCAAGATCATAGGCCAGTCAGGGCCTCCGGGGCAGTCACTCCCAGGCATAGCCCGTGATCGAAAAAACGAATAATTACCGATATGGCGTCTTTCCGCCCCGCGTATCAGCGGGGGCCATCGCAGCCGACTACTTTTCTGTATGCATTCAGTTACAGCCGGAATTTGCGGGTGGCTTCGTGGGGTGGGCTTTCTAGCCCGCCATTGAACAGCGCTTTGCCCGGCAGGCTGGAAAGCCTGCCCCACAAGACTGAATGGTTACACTTTTCTCTGTATTTTCCTTGACCGCTCCCTTTGCGTATCTTATAATATATATATCGAACATATCAAATGATTGCAGTGGATTGGATCAACATGTCCATTAAATATGCTATCCTCGGCCTACTTCATTACAAAAATATGTACGGATATGAGATCAAGAACCACATCGAAGAAAACTTTGCCTTCATGTGGACGGTCAATTACGGACAGATTTATACCAGCTTGAAGAACTTGACGGACGAGGGTCTAATCAAGCTCGATGAGGTGGTTCCATCCGAAAGCGGGGCGCCTCATAAGAAACTTTATTCGCTGACTCAGAAGGGGAGGGATGAATTCAAGAAGTGGATGAAGACTTCTCCTGAAAAGAAGATGATTCTCCGAGATCCCTTCATGATGCAATTCATCTTCTTCGGGTTTGTAGAGGCGGAAGACGCAGTCAAGTTCATCGATGAGCAAATTGAGACCTATGAAATGGAACTTGCGAGCAAGAAGGAGGACTGGCTTCGGTGGAAGGATAGAGGCATCTACGTCTCATTAGCAAGAGAACTGGGAATTAACTACAGAGAACTATACTTGAACTGGCTTTACAAAACGCGGCACATAATTAGGGCTTCGACGGCCAAAGACTCAACTTTGAAAAAAAGACGTAAGTCTGCGAGAAACAAGTAGACAGATCCTCTATCAGGCAGACTAAGATTGTCTTCTATATCCGGATTTGGCGCACACTTACCCGCACACTTCCCACAAAATACTTTCAATTCAAATCTGTTCAAATCGAAATCCGGTTGGTTTAAGCAGAGTCTTGTTGCGTTCCGGTGCCGTAATCTATTTGGGAATTGTGCACTTGATATACCTGGTTTCGCCACTTTCCACTCTCGCCAGGTTTTTGTAGGAGTGGGTTTGAAACCCACCCCTACCATTGGAATGGTTAATCTCACGAAAAGTCCGGGAATGACGTTCCGACGGGGGGTATTTCTTGACATATATACAATCAACATATATTAAATAGTCTAAGTCCCGCGGCCGCTGAGCCATGCCCGCCTGTCGGCGTGACGACACGCCACACTGCGGCTGCGGTCCGTCAATCTTTCTCATGTCTCACCGCCCGGCTTATCACCTGCGGGCAGGCAGGCAGAAAGGAAAGAAGGAGGAGAAATCCAATGGCCGAATTTACATTAGACGAAGATCGGAAGCAGATCCAGGACATGATGCACAAATTTGCCGAAAAGGAACTAAGGCCCATTGCAAGATCTTGCGATGAAAAGGATGAGCTGCCGGCCGATCTTCTAGAGAAGGTTTGGCAGTTGGGGTTCTGTCCAAACATCATCCCTGAAAAATTCGGAGGATACGAGACGGGCCGTTCTGCCCTCACCGCAGCAATCATGGTCGAAGAGCTGGCTTGGGGCGACGTGGCCCTGACAGTCGGTGCCCTTTCGCCGTTGTTGATGGCGGTACCTGTTCTCGAATTTGGAACTGACGAGCAAAAGAAAGAATGGCTGCCGAAGTTCTGCGGGGAGAAGTTTTACCCGGCTACTGCGGCCCTAATGGAGCCCAGGATCACGTTTGAACCGACCATTTTGCAGGCCACCGTGGAGATGCACAAAGACGTTATGGTTCTGAACGGGGCCAAGTGCATGGTACCGCTGGCCGAGCGGGCCGAGCGGGCCGAGCAAATCTTGGTGTATGCCACAGCGGCCAAAGGGTCCGGAGTGGCCGCCATCGAAGCAATTATCGTGGACAGGAACACACCCGGTGTATTGATCGGCGAACGGGAGAAACACATGGGCCTGAAGCCGTTACCTCTCTTTCCGGTAAATTTCAAGGAGGTTGAGGTTCCCAGATTGCGGCGACTTGGGGGAGATGCTGGCATCAACTTCATGAGATTGCTCAATCTTTCCCGGGCCAATCTCTGTGCTATGGCGGTTGGGATTTCCCGAGCGTCGAACGAATATGCCATCAAATACGCCAAAGAACGGCTTGCTTTTGGAGAGCCGGTGGCTAGCAGACAGGCCGTGGCCTGGATGCTGGGCGAATCGGCCATCGAGGTGGCGGGAATGAGGCTGCTGGCATGGCGGGCTGCATGGCGTTTGGACGGTAATGAAGATGCTACGCGCGAAGCCGGTCTAGCCAAAATGTACTGTGCGGAAAAGACGATGCTGATAACAGACTACGGAGTCCAGGTGTTGGGAGGGCATGGTTACATTCGTGAACATCCGGTGGAATTGTATTTCAGGAACGGTCGTGCCTTTGATGTAATGGAAGGAACCGCCATCGGCTGATTCGAAGGAAATCTCAGCCCGAATTGCATGCTCACAACTTACAGCATAGCTTGAAGGCTTTGGAACAACGGAGGAAGTATGATTGATTTTTCATTTACGGCAAAGACGTTGAAGGCAAAGAAGTTGGCGCATGCGTCGGGGGAGTACTTGCGCAGCATTTCCCGTTACTACGACGAGCATGAACATCAGGAACTGAAAGCCGACGAGATACAGCACATAAGAAATAACGAAAGAGCCGTTCTGGCCGCATTGTCCGAGCCAGGGGAGGGTGATGGTCCATTCCTGACCTCCATAGTCTTGAGTGAAGAACGGTCCATGGGGGATCCCACCATACCGAAGACAGTCTCCAATGTCGGCCTAGGGAATGCCGCAATCAGAGCCGTCGCTACACCGGAGCAGAAAGCACGCTTCGAGCACCTTTTTTGCGCTATGGCCATCACCGAGACAGGTTGCGGTTCCGACACCGCTGCCGTGTCCACTACGGCCAAGCTTGACCCGGAAACCAAAGAATGGGTTCTGAACGGCGAGAAGATCTTCGTGACCTCAGGGAAACGTTGCGATGCGGTCGTGGTCTGGGCCACACTTGAAAAGAGCAAAGGCCGAGCGGCTATTAAAAGTTTTGTGGTTGAAAAATTTCGAAAGGGCATAACCGTAACAAAACTGGAAGACAAGTTGGGAATCAGAGTATCGGATACCGCGGCGATCGTCCTGGATGATTGCCGCATTCCCTACGATAACATCCTCGGTTCACCGGATATTAAAGAAGCCAGGGGCGGACAGGCAGGTGTTTTGGCGACCTTTGATGCCACGAGACCCGCTGTGGCCATTCAAGCCATCGGCGTGGCCAGGGCTGCTCTGGAATTCACTAAGGGCAAATTGGAGGAAGTCGGATATACCTTTCCCTACGACAGGGGCATTCACTCTCTGAGTGCCGTTCAGAAGGAAGTGTTGGATATGGAGGCTAACCTCGATGTGGCTCGGCTTCTTGTCTGGCAATCTGCCTCAATGCTCGACAAGCGGGTGAGAAACAGCCTGGCTTCCTCAATGGGAAAGGCCAAAGCCGGCAAAGCGGCAACTCAGGTCTGCCGGAGATGTGTGGCTCTTCTCGGACCTCTAGGTTACTCGCGTGAATGGCTGGTCGAGAAATGGATGCGTGATTGCAAGATCAATGACATTTTTGAAGGAACAGGCCAGATTCAGATGCTGGTGGTCTGCCGCCAGATCCTGGGATTTACTCGGGAGCAGTTAAAGTGACGATAGTGAGCATCCACTTACGCGCGGGAAGGGATTGTCATTGCGAGCGAAGCGAAGCAATCTTTTCCTTTAAACGCCGCTTAGATTGCTTCGTCGTTTCACTCCTCGCAATGACAAGGGTAAAAGCTGCCTCGCGTAAGTGAATGGTTGCTGACGATAGACTCTTTTCCTAGTAATAGCTTTTCTCGAACAGTAATTGCCGATTCAGAAAATGCGGTGCACCAAATTGTTAAAAGTCTTTGCCGGAAAGGTCCGGAAAAACCGGCTTTTTTCAAAAAGCGGGTTTTCCGGTGTTTCGGACAGAAACTTTTGAGATTTGGTCTAATTACTTCCAACCACTTCGAGCCCCACGACCCATTCCCAGAGGCCCGGCGGGCCAATTGAACCCGGTCATCATCACATTGTCCACGTCTTCGGCCGTGGCTATGCCCTCCTTAACGATTTTCATCGCTTCCCGCCTCAGGGCTCTGTATATACGGTTACCAACAAAGCCGGTATCACCGGGAACGTCCTTGACCTTCACCGTCAATTTGCCCAACCTCCGACCAAACTCCATCATAATCTCAACCACCTCTGGAAGGGCTTCTGCGGTCCAGATTACCTCACACCCCTTCATAAGACTCGCCGGGCTGAAGAAGTGCATACCAACAAAGCGGTCCCTACGAGTGGTAGCCGCAGCCAGATCCACGATGGTAAAGAACGAGGTATTGCTCGCGAAAATTGCTTCTCTCTTCACGATATTGTCCATTTCCCCTATAACCTTGAGCTTCAGGCCCTTATCCTCCAGGGCGCCGGCCGCTCCGCCGATTGCCTCGATCAAAATGTCTACGTCTTGCATATCCTCGACTTTGCTGGTGGCGGTAAACAGTGTCATCGCCCCTTCAACCTGATCCTGAGTCAACTTGCCTCGCTTAACACCGCTTTCCAGGCCGAAGCGCCCATTTAGGATACCGTCCTTTGCTTTGGCGGCACGCTCATCCGTCAGATCACGGCAAATGACTTTATAACCGGCCAAAATTGCACACTGGCTAATCCCTTGTCCCATCACACCGCCACCGAGCACTCCGATCTTCCTGATGTCGTCAATGTTCATTCTTGCTCTCCTTTTTCTCGTATCGTGTTCAACATCCTGATGGTTGTGGTTTTGCCTGAGCCGTTGGGTCCCTAGAAGGCAAACATCTCACCTTGCGCAACTTCGATTGATCGTGTCGAGAAAGGTTTGGACGGCTTCCATGAATGCCTCCGGTTGATCTATATTAACCGCGTGGCCTGCGGCCGGGATGACCGCCTTGCACGCTCCGGGAATTTTTGACGCCATGTAATCGGCTGCGGCCAAAAAAGGCTTGTCATCGGCGCCGACAACAATCAATGAGGGAACTTTGATTTCGGGTAGAGATCTGATGACACGTGCGTCGCGCTGGGTCAGCATGCCTCGAGCCGCATGTACCAGTCCTTCGGCCGAGCGGTGTTTTGCCTTAGCCCGCTCTCGACTGGCGGACTTAAGAGCCGCAATGCCTTCCCTTTCAAAGAGAGCGGCAAGTTCGAGCGCACGTTTATTCCATGCCTTCCTTGCCTCATCCTTCTTGAACCCCGGCCCGGTGTCGATGATCAGAAGCGCACTGCCCCTGTTCGGATGCGCGAGATAGTAGGCGAGCGACATATACCCGCCAAGAGACAGTCCACCGACGATTGCATGATCGGCTCCAATATGATCGAGGATTGCGTCCATGTCCGCTACAGTCAATGCTTCGCTGTAAGCGGTTGGGTCTTCCGGGTAATCGGAATGGCCGTGACCGCGCATATCCCAAATAACAACGGTATGGTTCTTTGACAATGCCTCAATCTGGCCCTGCCACATGTCGCAAGTGGCCGAAAACCCATGGGTGAGCAAAAGAACGGGGCCCTTGCCGTGCACCTCAAAATAGATATCAACTCCGTTTCGATTCAGTTTTGGCATAGCGATTAGCCCCGTATGATGAAGATTACGTCATCTACAGTGGTTCCCGAAAAATTGTCGTCATACGCAATGCCGGCCAGGCAGCACCTGATTTAGATTGGTGGGACAGGCTTCTAGCCTGTCGTCATGCCCGCGTACGCGGGCATTCGGTAGGACCGGCCTCCGTGCCGGTCGTTCATTGGCCGCCGGGCGGGGACGCCGGCACCCAAATACACGACCGTATTTCTGCAACCCAGTACTTAGCTCAAGGCCTCGAGGACGGTGCTGATACCTTGGCCGGCTCCAATACACTGGGTGGCAAGGCCGTATCGTTTGTTGCTGCGGCGCAGCTCCTTGGCCAAGGTCATGACCAAACGGGCTCCGGTTGCCCCCAGAGGATGGCCGATGCCCAGGGAGCCGCCGTTTACGTTGACCTTTTCTTCCGGGATACCGAGCTCCTTCAGTGATGGAATCACCTGGGCGGCAAAAGCCTCATTGAATTCCACCCGGTCGATCCGATCCGCTGTAATACCCGCGTGTTTCAAGGCTCGATGTGTGGCCGGAATCGGTCCTAAGCCCATGATCTGCCCTTTGACCCCTCCCACACCGATGCCTACAATTCGTGCCAGGGGCGAAAGGCCGAGTTTCACGGCCAAGTCTTCCGCCATGATCAGAAGAGCGGATGCTCCACTATTGGTGGGGCATGAGTTTCCCGCTGTAATATGAATCGGCTTATTACAATAGCTGACAATACCTTTGATCGGCGGCAGCCTGGCCAAGGTCTCCATGTTGGCATCGGGCCTGATACATTCATCGCGGTCAAAAACGACCATTTCACCCTTTTCCTCCGGAACCCATTCCTTCTTCTCGTTGAAAACGGGCTTCTCGACCTCCATCGGGATCACTTCGTCCTTGTATATCCCCGCTGCATAGGCCGAGGCTAATTTTTGATGGCTTCGTACGGTAAAGGCGTCGAGTTCCTCTCGGGTAAGGTCGTACATATCCACAACGTTTTGGGCGGTTTGAGGCATCTGCATCAATGCAGGGGCATCAAGAATCTTGTCCGGGATGGGCACGGAAAAGTATTTGTCGTGATCGTGAGCCATGTCTCGCTGGAGTTTCGATTTCTCGAAAATGCGTTTGTTCGGCCCGGTCACGCGGGTTGGATTAGGCTCTTCGGGTCTCCCCGCGATTATGCTGCGTGTCATTCGTTCCACCCCCAAAGCGATGCCGCAATCCGTGGCACCAACCATGATGGCCATAGCAATCCTCTGCATTGTCTCCATGGAAGAACCGCACTGCCGGTTGGAATGAAAATTAGTTGTTTCAGCCGGCAACCCGGCAAGACGGGAAATGCCTCCCAGTGTGGCCAGATCTCGGTTACCGCCGGAATTACCTATGCCGAAATCTTCAATCATAGTCGGTTTCACCTTGGGATTTCTTTCCATGAGAACACGGACGACCTTGGCAGCCACTTCATCCAGGCGAGTGGCCTCGAACATGCCTCTGCCTCCCCAGGAAAATGGCGACCGGACACCATCGACGATAACCGCATGTCTAAGTTTCACGTAGCTTCACCTTTCTATTCGCGGATGCTCTTATCTCTGGTTAAAGCGTCTTCCCAGCATGGCCGAAGCGATGTTTATGCGTTGCATCTGCGCTGTTCCTCCGGCCAGAGGCCAGCCGCGGCTGTCCCGTAACATCCGCTCAATGGGATATTCCGTGGAATATCCATACCCTCCGAAAACCTGCATCGCCATGTCGGTGACCTCCTTGGCCATTTCATTGGCGAAGCATTTGGCCACGGATGATTCGAACACCGACGGCAATCCAATTCCGGCATTGCACGCGGCACGATAGATCAGCAGTCTGGCGGCCTCGACCTTCATGGCCATGTCCGCCAACAGGAACTGAATGGCTTGAAATTCACAGATAGGTTTGCCAAAAGCTGTTCGCTCCTGTGAGTACTTCTTGGCTGCTTCCAATGCGCCCCAGGCGATACCGAGCGACTGCGTGGCATTCCCGCAGCGTTCCACGTCAAATGCCTGCATTAATCTTGCGAAACCGCCTTCAGGAATGACCAAATTCTCCTTGGGGACTCGGCAGTCATCAAAGATCAGGTCGCAACTGTGCGCTCCGCGAAGCCCCATGAATTGCTCCTGTTTTCCGAAGGTGAATCCCGGCATCCCTTTTTCGGCCACAATTCCGCCGATTCCCTTGTGCCCTTTCCGATCGCTAAATCGGGCATAAACCATGTACCAATCCGAGGCTCCTCCTCCGGAAATAAATCTTTTCCGGCCGTTGAGCACATAGTGATCTCCGTCAAGGACTGCACGCGTCGTCAAGTCAGTCAGCGCGGATCCCACGCCGGGCTCTGTCATGGCTACAGACATAAACTTCTCACCGCGGGCACACGGAGGGATGAATCGTTGCTTCTGTTCTTCCGTGGCGAATTTTTCCACCACACGGATCGGTCCAAGACTGCTCTCAAATACCGGGCCGGATGCCCTCGACGTGACGCGCGCCAGCTCTTCCATTGCCAGAACTGCATAAATCGCGGGTAGTCCATGACCGCCGTACTGCTCCGGGAGCGTAATACCCAGCAATCCCAGCTCTCTGTATTCATCAAGAAGGTTCCCTCGTTGCGGCGAAAAAGGGTCTTCTCTCATTTCCCAAACCTCCACCAGTGGAGCAATTCGAGCATCTGCAAAATCGTGCACCGTCTGCTTGAACATTTTTTGTTCGTCCGTCAGTTGAAAATCCATTTTCTCGCTCCTTTTTGGGTAATGATTTCAGATACTATTGGAAAATTGTTCGATGAGTTCGTTCTTCATCACCTTTCCGCCCGGATTGGTAGGCAATTCCGACAAAAAAAAGACCGTTTGAGGAATTTTATAAGAGGCCAATTGATCTATACAGTATTCCCGTATTTCTTCCAGCGTAATTTTCCTATTGCCCGGTTTGGGAACGACCGCACACGCGACAATGCTTCCCATGACCGGATCGGGCAATCCAAATACCGCAACATCCAAAATCTTAGGATGTAGGTGCAGAACGTTTTCGACCTCGACCGGGTAGACGTTTTCCCCTCCACGGTTAATCATCTCCCGGTTGCGGCCTACCAGGTAGATGAATCCGTCTTGGTCCCGAAAGGCCATGTCACCGGTATAAAACCATCCCTGCCGATAAACTTTCGCGGTTTCTTCGGGCGCTTTGTAATAGCCTTTGGTAACCAGGGCTCCTCGGACCGCTAATTCGCCCACCATGTTCGGGCCCAATTCCCGGCCGCTGAAAGGATCGACGATTCTAACTTCGCTGCACGAAGTCGGTTTGCCCACAGATTTAGGATGATATTCCACATACATATCCGGAAGCGCGCTAATGGATGGCGCTTCGGTCATTCCATATCCGTTCCTAAGACGTGCAGACGGGAAGATCTGCCTGAGATCTTTTATTAGGTCCGGGGCCATAGGGGCCGCACCGAAGCCGAGCCTTCTGACGCTGTCTACTTTGGACCCGCGAATGGCTGTCTTATTGAGAAGCAACCAATACATCGTGGGAGTTCCGGTCAATCCATAGATTTCTCCACGGTTAATCATCTCCATAATTTCTTGAGGATTGAATACAGGGAGCAGAATACTGCCTCGGCCGAGAAATACTCCTGCCACCAGTTGCTCTATGGCCATGATATGGAAAAGAGGAGCGACAATTAGCAGATATTCATCTTTGGGCAACTCCGGGATATCTCTGCCTTCGGCGGCCGCCTGGGCCAGACCTTGAGAAATAATGGCCCCGGACCTGAAGGCGCAGGTGATGATGTTGCGATGAGTGAGCATTACTCCTTTCGGAGTTCCGGAGGTCCCGGAGGTGAAAAGAATGAAAGCAGTATCATCTTCGGAAATGTCGGCAAGCGAACATGCTTTGTCTCCTTTGGGGAGATTCATCCTCCAGTTATCCTCGAGCACAAACTGCTCGAAGTTAAGGTCCTCTGGGGGGATCTCTCGCACTTTTGACGACATTATCGGGGAAGACAGCAATATCTTCAGATCGGAAAACTGAAGCTGTCTTTTCATCTCAGGTGATGCCAAGCGACTATTGAAAATCACCGCTATAGCGCCCAGATTCTGTATGGCCCAGAAGGAGATGACAAAACGGATGGAATTCTCCATCAGTATTCCTACATGGTCACCTCTACCGACAAGTGCGCGTTCTTTGAGGTGCGCAGCCAGGCCCACGGCCGTTTCCTCGGCTTGTCCGAAGGTGAGCCGATCCGTGCCTTCGATCAGATAAATCTCGTCTCTATACGCATCGACGGCTTTAAGAAACATTTCCCACAGATTTCGGAAGCGGTTCTTGAAAGTTTCTATGGGATAACCTTCGACCTCGACGGTTTCAGTTGAAAAATCATCGATCAACATGCTGCTAACCCTTTCCCAGGCTTTCTCTCTATCCATTGAAGAACAGTATTGATTGAAGGTTCGCCGTCCGTTAGCTCCTTTTAGGGTATTCCGGCTCTTGCACCGACGGAAGTAAGTTCGGGTTGCACTTCCGGCGATCCGGGGACCTCACACCGGAAATATCTTCCAATTTATATATGTCCAAAGTATATATGTCAAGACAAAATTATCCGGGAAGACTGCTCCCTTCACCCTGCAATGGAGCCAAAAACACAAAACTGGAATTCGTGGCTGATAAAAGAGGTCAGGGAGGCAGGCCCCAAAACGACGAAGCATCGACTGAAATCTCAGCCGGTTTTCGCCCGAGACGTTGCTCCCGCTTGCCGGTTAGGTAGGGGCGGGTTTGAAACCCGCCCCTATCAGCTTTCTCCCCTCTTATCGAGGGGAGAAGAGCGATTTTCCGTGCTGGTGAAATCAGAGTACCGGGGTCAAGTCTTGGATTTTGCAGCAGAAGACCGCAGCATATATGGACTCCATTACTCCACCGTGAGGAGGACGGTGCTCACGACGGGATGTAAGTCAAGAGACAAGAACTGACGCCTAAATAGTTGAAAATCCCTATTTTGCCCCGAAGAGATAATCCTCAGATTACGCAGATGTCACAGATTTTTTGGGCATCTGCGCCATCTGTGGATTATTTATTTCTTCGCGCTCTCCAATGCCTCCAACCGTGCGCCCAGGTTCTCCAATTGTTGCTGCTGCTCGGCATTTTTCCGCTCAGCCTTCATCAGCGTCGCATGCGGGCGGAGCATGTTGGGGTCAGGCTCGTTTTTGCTGCAGAAGATCGCAGCATATATGGACTCCATTACTGCACCATGAGCAGGATCGTGCGGGGCGAAAGGAAAAAGCCAAGAAACAAGACCTGACCGCTCACCTGGAACCTACTGTGACGGCCATGAGGCTTCGGCGCCGATCTTGTCTCTCATCTTTCCTCTCGCCAGAGAAGCGAAAATGCCGAGAATGCACAGCACTGCGCATACGGTGAAGACGGAATCGACACTCTTCAAGAACGCGGGGTACACTTCAGGGGTTATCGGTCTCCGGCCCATGGTGAGCGAAAACGCGAGGGTGGCAATACCCATGCTGAACATTTGTCCCAGCATACGCATGGAGCCCACCACGCCTGATGCCAGACCGTAAAATTTTCTGTCTACGGAACTCATAATCGCGTTCATATTGGGTGAAGAAAAGAGGCCAAACCCGAATCCGATTATGACTAGATTCGATACGATGTACATCAGGCTGGTCTTGAAGCCTAAGAATATCAACCCCAATAGGCCCACCGCGGTAAGGGCCATTCCGGCTGACGCAATCTTTTGAGGCTCTATTCTGTCTGAAAGCTTGCCCGCGATTGGTGAAAATACGGCCATCGTTATGGGTTGAACAATCAGCACCAGTCCGGCCGTGCTTGGGTCAAAATTTTTAATGTACTGCAAATATAGGCTCAGAACGAACGTAATGGCGAACGTGGCACTATAGTTTATCAACGCGGCAAGGCTCGAGAACGCAAAGGCTCTGTTCGTCGTAAACAGCCTGATGTCGAGAACAGGTGAGTCGGTCCTGAGTTCCCACCAGGCGAATAGAGCCAAGAAAGCGATCCCCAAACACAACAGAACCACGATCATGACCGAAGGCGGGCCTGAAAGCCCGAGCATGATTAGCGTGATGGCGACCCCGTAACAAAGAGAACCCGGCAGGTCCAATTTTTCACCCTTGGCATCGGCCCATTCCGATTTCAATTTGGTTACGGCCAGATAGGTTGTTACCACACCTAGCGGAACCATGAGCCCAAATACGCTTCGCCACCCGTAAGCCTGAGTCAGGACTCCCCCGAAAAAGGGACCTACAGATAAGCCGATGTAAACTGCCGCCACTATGATCCCAATGGCTTTACCTCTTTCGGATGCCGGAAACACAGATGCCGCAATGGCAATGCCCGTGGCGAAAATCATAGCGCTGCCCAGCCCCTGGATTACTCTGAACAGGATTAACATAGGCGCGTTCAGGGCCAATGCAGACAAAAGCGATGAAAACGTGAACACCGAGATGCCTATGACGTAGACTTTTTTTCGTCCAAAGATGTCGCTTGCTTTCCCGAACGGCACCAGGAAAATCGCCGTCGAGAGGAGATATGAGGTTGCAAGCCACGCAAGCAGGACGGCGTCGATGTGGAACTCCTTTTGAATGGCCGGAAAGGCCACATTCACCGATGACGCCATCAGGGGAGTCAACAGAGAACTCGCAGTTGCTACAAAAAGAACGGCTCGTTTTGAAGATTGATCGGTCATGAAATTCTTCACTTGTCCGGTTCACCGGAACCGGTAGCTTGGCAAACAGGTTTAGTGAGTTGAGAATCCTGGTATTACAAATTCAACCGAAGCACAGGTGCGAACCAAAAGGTCACAATTGCTTGGGCCCGGAGCCGGCCACAGTGAGGACAGGCAGATAATGCTCTCATCCGATGGTAGCCGGTTAGGATAGCGAGTCTTCTGATTGCCACATGGAACGCAATTGTGGGCAAAGCCCGATGCATCTCTGCGCAGAATTACTTAAAATCAAAGGGGCAAGTCTGCTCTTGACCCCTTTATAATAGTCAACTCTCTGATCCCCTTCCAACCCGTGAATCCTTCCCTTCTCTACAGCGGAGCATACCTATTCCCTTCCAGGTCATCACCACTTCGCGATTCTGGTTCAATGCCTCGACGTATGAGCGAATTGTCCCTTGACCGGGTTTCGAGCGAGAAAGCCTGGACTCAAGAACCGTGACTCGGACCGAAAGTGTGTCACCGGGGCGGGGCGGAAAGGCTTGCGCCAACGCAATTCGTCTACACCTGGCGAGCCTAGACTGGCAACCCGTGAGACATAATGGTCGACCAGAAGCCGCATGCACAGGCTCGCGGTATGCCAACCGCTGGCGATTAATCCGCCAAAGGCCGACTGCTTCGCCTTCTCCGGATCCATGTGAAACCGTTGTGGATCGAAGCGCCGGGCAAATTCGATAATTTCGTTTTTCTGAACCGTAACGGATCCGAACTCATGAACGGATCCAGGCAGATAATCCTCGAAATAACGATCTTGTAATGGAGTCTTGAATTTCATAGCAATACCGACACTCCCTTACCCTTTGATTTTGATCTCAAAGTTTGACAGCAGTAGTTCGGAGAAAGCCGGTCGAAGACCGGTGCACTTGACTTCAATTTGTCATATAACAATTTATGAGACAATAGTTGAATGGCCAAAATGTTAGTCAACAACTCTGCCAAAGAATGGTACGAAATTATTCACTTGGCAAAGTATGCGGCTGTCATTGCGAGGGCGCAAGCCCGTGGCAATCTACGAAGCAGCAGAAACAGATTGCTTCGTCATTTCATTCCTCGCAATGACCCTGCTCTTACGTTAACTTATTTGGCAAGGCATAGTTCCGAAATGGTATTACGAGGGAGGTCATAGAAAAATGAAATTAATAGTCTTTGGCGCCACCGGCAGACTCGGTAGCAGGATCGTCAAGGAGGCTCTAGAGCGGGGGCATCAGGTCACAGCCGTCGTGCGTGATGCGACCCGCCTTCAAGACTCGCATGAGCGCCTGACAGCAGTGATCGGCGATGTCCGGGATGCTCCGAGCGTCGCCGCGGCTGTGAAGGGCCAGGATGCCGTGATCAGCGCAGTCGGGCCCACCGGCGACAGCGCGCCGGAGCTTGTTGTGGAAGCTGCTCGCGCGCTTATCGACGGACTGACTCAAGCAGGTGTCCGCCGACTGGTAGTAGGGGGAGGGGCCGGCAGCCTTGAGGTTTCGCCCGGGGTCCAACTCGTGGATACACCGGATTTTCCGAAAGAGTGGCTTGACATAGCTCTTGCTCATCGGGATGCGCTGGACGTGATACGAGCGGCTGACCTCGACTGGACTTACATAAGCCCCGCAGCTTTCCTTCAGCCGGGTGAACGAACCGGCAAGTATCGCATCGGTACCGACCAACTGCTCACCGATGAAAAGGGGGAGAGCCGCATCTCGATGGAAGACCTGGCAATCGCGTTTCTTGACGAGGTGGAAAAGCCGTGCTTTGTACGCCGCCGCATGACTGCTGCGTACTGATACCGCCGCCCTTACAGAGAACTAGTTCTATACCGATTCGCCGACAGGCAAGTGGCACCATATTTCTGGTAGGGGCGGGTTTGAAACCCGCCCCTACATGTCGCCATGCTCGCAAACGCGGGGAACTGTAGGGGCGAATGGCATTCGCCCAGGGCGACCGCCGGTCGCCCCTACCATCCCTGGATCGGAGTCCGGGGTGACGACAGCCGATAAGCTCTCAGACCCGCAACACATTATCCGACACAAGACACCGTATTTAGGAAATCGGGTACTTAGCGTTCCAAGAATTGATTGTGATGAGATTGGCGGGAGTGCTTGCCTGAACCTCAAGCTTCGGCAATTCAAAGGGAAGATTGGAGCACCACGTATGAATTGTTGTCCAAGAACAATGACTTTGGCGTTTGATTATCTGCTTCTTCGCCCGAGAACAGGACTCTGAGAAATGCCTTTGCCACGCGGGAAGGCCTGCTGTCCTTTTTCATCACCACGTCTATGGGTAGCGTAAGCGGACCTTCTCTAAGCGGAATAGCTCGAAGGGAGCCTTTAGCCAGATCCGCGGCCACTCCCATTCGAGGCAGGAACGCGACAGCTCTTGACATTTTCACTAGTTCTTTCATGAAGTCCACATTGCTTGTTTCAACGAACACCGAAGGTACAATTCCCCGCTCTTTAAGTGCTGCTTCAACAACTCGCCTGACCCCCGATCCCACTTCCCGCAATATCAGTTCTTGTCCTTTGAGATCTTCAATGGAAACCGTCGGCTTGCGGCACAACTTGTGCCCAGCCGCGGCCAAAAAGACGAGTTCGTCTTGAATGAACGGTATTATCTTCAAACTCGGGGTATAATCAACCCTCCCCACGATTGCCAGTTCGTTCAGGTTCTCCAAAACGCCCCGAACCATGTCCGCCGAGCTGCCTTCGTTCACCTGAATCTGTACCTTGGGAAATGATTCCCGAAATCTCGGGATGTAGCGGGCCAGAAGAAATCGCACCAGCGGCTTAGTACTGCCTATTCTCAGAATTGCCGGTAAAGCCGACTCAGGATGACTGAGAAGTTCGTCGGCTTCTTCCACCAGCCCGAATAGTCTCTTGGTGATCGTATGCAGCCTTTTGCCGCATTCAGTCAATTCAAGCTTTTTCTTCCCCCTTACAAACAGTAGTGTATCGTATCTCATTTCCAGTGCCTTGATTTGAGCACTTACGCCGGGCTGGGTGATGAACAATTGCTCGGCGGCACGGGAAACACTTCCACAATTGGCTGCGAAGTGGAAGGCTCTGAGCTGGTTCAGACTCAGGTCGATTCCCATGCCTAACACCTTGGGGGGAGATATAACTTTTTTTTATATATTCATAAAATTAAGTGATTTGACATGCAAAGCTGAATCCCGTAACCCTGATCTTGAAGTGAAAATCTCCTCGTCGGAACACTGTTCACCGAATAAACCATTCTACAACAACTGCCTCTTCTCGTCAAAAACGCATTTGGCCTTCGGCCGAAAACAAGGAGGATACATAGATGGCTGAAGAATACGATGGCATAATCATCGGCGCCGGACCGAACGGATTAACTGTAGCCGCGTATCTGGCCAAAGCCGGTTTGAAGATTCTCGTACTGGAAAGGAGATTTGAAGCAGGAGGTGGGCTGGCCACCGAGCAAGTCACTTTGCCGGGCTTTCTCCACAATACCCACGCCGTCTATATGCCCATGGTCGATTATGCCCCGCCTCTAACAGATTTCAGCGAATACTTGACTCAAGACTACGACCTGAAATTCGTATTTCCGCCGCTGGTCATGGCCATGCCGTTTGCAGACGGTTCTTCCCTTTGTCTCTATCAGGATATTGAAAAGACCTGTAAATCAATTGCCCAGTTCTCCAGCAAGGATGCTGAAACCTACAGGAAGATTGCCGACCGCTACAGAGTCCTGACGGAAGATTTCCTCGGGCCTGCCACGTACGAAGAGGCCAAACCGGCCTTCGAGCAGATGGTTACCCTCCAACAAACCGATGTGGGGCGGGAGATCACCGAAATGACGGAAAAGACTCCACGGGAAATCATCGACACTCTGTTCGAGAACGACAGGGTAAGATGTCTCTTTCTATACCTCTCTTGCATGTGGGGCCTGAACTACGATCTGGAGGGAGTGAGCTATCTTGTTCCGCTGCTCATCAACCGTGCGATAAACTATCGTTTGGTTGTCGGCGGCTCTCACCATCTTGCCCATCTCTTCACGAAGGTGCTCTATCGGAATCGCGGCATGATCATCTCACCGGTAACTTTGAAGAGAGTTATCGTGAAGGACGGAACTGCGGTCGGCGTCGAGTTGGAGGATGGAACTGTTTACAGGGCAGGTAAATTCGTGGCCAGCAGTCTCGACCCTTATCAGACATTTCTAAAGTATGTCGGCCCGGAAAACCTGGAGGACCGATTCGTTACTCGGATCAACGACTGGAGATGGGAATCTTCCAGTTTCTTTCACGTCCATCTTGCTCTGAACGGTCGCCCGAGATTCAAAGCGGCATCGGCCAATCCCGATTTGGACAACGCCTTGATTACCGTGGTCGGATACGAGACCGAGGAAAACCTCATCCGGCACTATGATGCAATCCACAAGGGCGAGCTTTCCCCGGCTGGCTTCAACTGCTGCTTTCCTTCAATTCACGATCCTAAACAGGCTCCCGCGGGTAAGAATACGGCACTGATCTCGCTGCACGCCCCGCATGACCTCAAAGAGGGCGGTGCCGAGCGCTGGTATCGAATCAGGCAACAGGAAGCGACCCGATGCATCGATCTCCTGCGGGAGTACGCGGACGGTCTTGGGCCGGAAAATATACTCTGGCGCTATATAACAACACCTCTGGACATCGGAAACAAGTTCGCGGACATGGTCAAGGGATCGTACAAACAAGGAGCCTACTTGCCACTACAGATGGGATACCTCCGTCCCAACGAAGACTGCTCCCAACACGCCACCCCGATTAAGAATCTTTACGTTTGCGGAGCCAGTACCTTCCCGGGTGGGCTCATCACCTTCGGTCCCGGATACAACGCCGCCAACAAAATTGCAGCGGATTTGGGTCTGAATCGGTGGTGGAGTGAAGCGGAGTGCGTTCTCAAGGCCAAGGCCAGAGGAACGTTATAGGAGACGAATCATGAAGGTCAATTCGACGGGTTTGGGTAAAACGACGATGGTGGCCAGCTTCGCCCACCTCGAGAAAGTGAACGGCGAGCCGGGCGGAGCCATGAGACTGAACATAGAGGCTACGGAGCCCGTTCACTGGTCCATCAAGGCCACGGTCGGAGGTGACGATCTGAGGAGGTTCGCACGTCTCATGTTGAAGCCTTCAATTCTTTTCCATGTCCTGTGGCTGCTGTGCTTCGGGAAAAAGCTGACTCCGCCGGAGCCCCATTAACAGGCCCCGCTTTCGACGAGAATAGGAGGTTTCTCCATGGCTGAAAAAGCGTATGACGCAATCGTGGTCGGTGGTGGCCATCATGGAACGATCATAGCCTGCTATCTCCAACATGCAGGCATGCAAACCGTTATTTTTGAGAGACAGCACGAATTGGGCGGAGGAGCCTGCGGTGAAGCTCTGCCTTTGCCCGGTTTTTTCTGCAGAATCCCTGTGCACATTTTACCAGATTCTACGGACACCCTTCGTATGAAGATTTCAGACTGAAGGAAAAGGGCCTCGTTTACATTTATCCCGACCAGGGTGAAGGGATGATATACGACGACGGCGTGAGCTTCCTGGGTTACAACGCTTGGAGGGTTGTCGATGCGGACACAGGGAGGGCAGAGTTCGACGAAAAGAGCGCACAGAAAACAATCGACCAGATCGCCCGCTTCTCCCAGAGAGACGCGGACACTGCCTACGAACTCCTGAATACCTACCGCAATAAGTGGCGGGACAGCTTCAATGAGTGGAAATTCAATCCTCCAACTCCTTGGGGTGTTCCTGATGCGTTTGAGCGGCTCATCAACGATCCTGATGTTCCGATACCTCCGGAGTACCAGTTCTACACCTCCCAACAAGTTGCGTACGATCTCTTTGAAAGCGATTACTTGCGGACGCTCTTCATGAGGTCCTGCATGACCTCAAGCGGCATTTTCCCCAACGATTGCATCGGAATCTATTGGACTCTGCACACGCTGGGTTTAATCCTCTCCTGGGAGCCCGCGGCCATAGCAATAGGAGGCACACACGCCATAACCCACGCGCTTCAACGAGCCTTCAGCTCGATGGGCGGGGAGTTCGTAGTTGAAACCCCGGTGGAAAGGGCAATCATCGAAAATGGAAAAGCGGTGGGGGTCAAGCTGGCCGACGGCCGCGAAATCGCCGCAAGAAAAGTCGTGGTAAGCGATCTCAACACTCCTCAGACATTGCTTCAGCTCATTGGTGAGGAGCATCTGTCATGGAAGATCGCCAACAGGGCCAGGAATGTCCTCTTCAACAGGGCCCAGCTCTTCTGGGGAAATTTTGCGCTCCACGAGCTTCCCGCGTACACGGCCGCCAAAGACAATCCTGAGATCGGCCTGCCCCCCAGGCTGAACTGGGGACCCAAAGACGCGGATTATTTTGCTACTCGCCATCAGGCCGAGATTTTCGTGAAGGGCATCCCCGAAAAGCTCGTCTGCATTGTCGCTCCTGACAGCATTTGGGACAGAACCAGAGCCCCTGAAGGGAAACATACCATACTCATCGAACAGTTCACCGCACCCTATCGTTTTTTCAATGACAACGAATGGCTGAAAATGAAGAGGGACATTGTCAAGATTATGCTTGAGCAGTGGTCCTGGTACGCTCCCAACATGACCGAGGACAACCTCATTGAAGCGCACATTACCACCCCTATGGACGTGCAGATGCGCAACATCAACATGCCGCAGGGTGGTTGGAGCATGGAGGATACGATCGGCTCGCAGTTCGGGCGCATGAGGCCGTTTCCCGAGATAGCCAATTACCGCCTGCCTGTGCAGAATCTCTACATCGCCTCTGCCGCCACTCATTCCGGTCCGGGGATAGGAAAGGGCAGTAGCTACAATTGCTTTAAGGTCATAGCGGAAGATTTCGGTCTACCCAAGATCTGGGAACAAAAGGGAAGGCCCTACTGATCGGGAGGAAACTATGGGGCGGCTTGACGGTCGTGTGGCCATTGTCACCGGTGCCGGCAAAGGATTGGGCAAGGCCTTTTGCGTAAGACTCGCTCAGGAGGGCGCAGACATAGTCGCTGTGACGCGAGCGGATGCCGACGGCCTGGAAAATACCGGAAAGGAGGTGAGAGCTCTCGGCAGAGAAGTGTTGCTTAGCATGGTGGACGTCTCCAGCGAAGAAGACACTCTTAGAATGGCGCGGGAGGTGTCCAACCGGTTCGGGCGAATAGATATCCTGGTGAACAATGCCGCGTGTTACTGACGGGGTCACCAGAAAGCCTTTCACCGAAATATCCGTCGCAGATTGGGATAAGATGATGGCTGTGAACGTACGAGGCCCTTGGCTTTGTGCTCGAGCTGTGTTTCCTGCCATGAAACAATCCGGAAAAGGGAAGATCATAAACCTTGCATCTGAAGTCTTCTTCACCGGTTCACACGGATTCGCTCATTACGTGTCGTCAAAGGGCGGTGTCGTCGGCTTGACCCGGGCCTTGGCCGTAGAGTTGGGACCTCACGGAATATGTGTGAATGCAGTGGCTCCGGGGTATACCGATACAGAGGCGAGTCGGACAATTGCCGAAGTAAACAAGTATGACACGAGCAAAACCCCACTCAAAAGACTGGAGAAACCGGAAGACGTGGTGGGGATCGTAGCCTTTCTGGCTTCTGACGAAAGTGACTTCATAACGGGCCAAACTATGCTGGTGGATGGAGGGAGAGCCATGCACTGACAAGGACAAGCACGTCCCCGCGCAGAGGGTCGCTTACTCCTCTTCCGCTTTTTCACGAAGCTGTCTCGAAAAGCGGGCTTTCCTCTTGCGGCTCTCCCTACCTCGAACTCTTTGACAGGCCCTCCTCCGCGCGAGGCTGCCCATATAGTCAGATGGTTTCGGAAACCTCAGGTTAATCAGTTACACCCATTTCCCATACGTCCGCACAGAGGAGGAGCTAATCATGAAGGTTTACGATGTGGTGCCCGGCTTGGAATTCGACCCTGAACACGATTTGGCCCAGTCTCCCGCGTGGTTCCTGGACGGAACCCATTCCGTTCCCCCCTGGACCCCCATGTTTGGGTGGTTCTGGATCAATTTCTGCAGACACGGCATGCAGTACGGCGCCCAAGAGTTGTCTCTGCCCACGGTCAAGGGCTGGGACTGGCGCTTTATGAACGGTGGCGGCTATCTCACGCTTCTTCTGGTAAAGAGCGAGGAGGAGAAACAGAGGAGAGAAGCTCAATTCAAGAAGGCCATATTACCATTCATCCAGGATTATGACGGGATGTGGAACGGCTTTGTCAAGGAAATCCTCGGGCGGTACGAGTCGCTAAAGTCACTGGACTTGGACAAAGCCACCAGTACCGAGCTTCTGGACAATTTCGAACAGACCATCAACACCTGCCGGCGCATGTGGGAAATCCACATGTACATGATGTACGGCACTTATACCGCTTACATTCTCTTTGAAAACATGTGCCGTGAACTCGCCGGAATCGACGACACATCGCCTGTCTTCCACAGCGTTGTTTCAGGATTCGATAACAAAGTTTTCCAGGTTGATCGCCGACTCTGGGAATTTTCCAGACGAGCGGACGCTGACGGACTGTCTAATGTGTTCACGAAGAACGAAGCTCCGGAAATCAGGGGAAAACTGGAAGAGTCTGAAAAAGGAAAAGCATTCCTAAACGATTTTATGGCGTTCATGAACGAGGACGGCTGGCGTATGCAGCGCATGTCCGAGATCAACCTGCCGACCTGGGTGGAAGATCCCACACCTGCGCTGGGAATGGTAAAGCAGTTCATCCTCAAGGGAGGTTCGTTCAATCTCGATCAAGAACGCCAAAAGTTAAGCATCAGTCGCGAGGCGGCAGAAAAGGAGGTGTTGACCAAAGTCCCTCTCCAGCAGCGAGGATGGTTTGAGCAGTTAATGCGTCTTGCTCAAAAGAGCGGCATTTTCAGCGAGGAGCACGATCACTACCTGGATCTCTACACGCACGCCATGATCCGGCGCAGCGCTTTGGGGCTCGGGCGGCGGTTCGTTCAGGTCGGAGCCCTGGACGATCCCGAAGACGTATTCTTCTTGATACCGGATGAGATTCGTCGTGCAGGTATAGCACCGGACCAATTCGACCTTCGATATATTGTGGAACGCAGGAAGGCGGACTGGGAGGAGTGGCAAAAGAAACCGAATCCTCCGGCGATTCTCAGGGAGGGATTCGACCTGGATCAAGCTATGGCGGTTCTCGTCAAATCCAACGATCCCATTGCTCTGAAGGTGGTCGTAGGTGCCATGCCGCAGGTGCGTCCTGAATTGAAGGCCGACCTGTACGGAACCTGCGGCTCACCGGGAGTGGCCGAAGGTACGGCCCGGGTGATCCTGAGCGAGGACGAGCTTTACCTGGTGCAGGAAAACGACATTTTGGTCGCGGCGAGCACTTCTCCGAGCTGGACACCGGTCTTCTCCATGATCAAGGGCGTGGTGGTGGATCGCGGGGCAAGCTTGTCCCACGCTGCCATCGTGGGAAGAGAATACGGGATACCCGTTGTCATGAATGTCTTCGAAGGGACCGCCAAGATAAAGTCCGGCCAAAGGATCAAGGTGGATGCCAACATGGGCGCCGTATATGTTCTGGACAAGTGAGCAACCTTTAGCATAAGCGGGCACCGGGTTTTGGGCGTTTCCCGGTGCCCTGCCGCCACAGAAGGAGAGGGGACTCCGATGCCGGAACAATGGATTTACTGGTTCGAAGAGTTGGGAAGCGAACATAATAATCTGGTGGGGAAAAAATGTGCCAATCTTGGGGAACTCACCAAGCTTGGATTACGGGTTCCGCCGGGTTTTGCCATATCGGTGGACGGGTATGAGAAGTTCATGGCCGAAACCGGAGCCGGTACCGAAATCAGACGTTACGTGCAGAGTAAGCGGGATCTCTTGACACACGTGGACCGACAGGTGGAGGCAGGTCGTGAAATCAGAGGGATTATCGAATCGAAGAAGATGCCTTCCCAAATGAGGGACGAGATCCATCGTAGATACGAATTTCTCTGCGGACGGGCGGGGATGCCCGATCTGCCGGTCGCAGTGCGATCCAGCGGTGCGGTGAGCATGCCCGGCCAGATGGAGACCTTTCTGAACGTCAAAGGTAAGGCTGACGTAATCGAAAAAGTTATCCGAGTTTGGGGCAGTGCTTTCACCACCCGCGCCATTGCCTTCCGCTTGGAAAAAGGGATGGAAGTGGAAAAGGCCCCGATTGGGGTCGCGGTGCTCAAAATGGTCAATGCAAAATGTGCCGGAGTGGCGTTGACCGTGTTACCGACCACAGGCGATATGAGCAAAATAATCGTTGAAGGAAATTGGGGTCTTGGTGAGAGCGTGGTCAGCGGGGAGATGACTCCGGATCAATTTATCGTAGACAAGGCCTGCGGTGAGTTCGAGTGCACCGTGAACACCAAAAAGAAAATGATCTGCCGACATACGTCGGGTACTCAGGTGGTTCAGGTGCCCAAGGAGAGGCAATGCCGGCCTTGTCTTGAACCCGAGGAACTACAAGAGATAGCTCGCATTGCAAAACAGGTTGAATCTCACTTCGACCTGCCCCAGGACATGGAATGGGTCATAGACGAAGATCTCGGATTTCCTGAAAGCATTCTATGGGTGCAGACCCGACCGGCCAAATACTCAATGAAAACTAATGAATCCGAGTACCTGGCAGAACTCATGTCTCGTGTCTTCAAGGTGTGAACGGTGCCCTTGTGAGGAGGATCTCATGACCATCCTTTTTACCCAGTCCTGGGACGTGATTCCGGGAAAATTCGATGAATACTCCGAGTTCATGACGAACGAATATAATCCTTCCCTCGAGAGTCTGGGAATCAATCTGCTGGGGGGGTACTACGTTGCAGTCGGTCAAGGCCCGAGAATCAAAGCGGTTGCTTCTGTAGAGGAACACGATTACCTGCGAAAGATCTTGGCCACCGATGCGTACTGGATTATATATTCCAAACTCATGAGCTTTGTATCCGAATACTACAGCAAACTGTGGGTATCCACAGGCCGACTGCTTGAGGAGCCTTACAGGATTCAAACCAGCGCCTGGAAGTTCAATCAGTACTACAATATAGTTCCAGGAACGGAACAAGAGCATTATCACTTCGTCAAAGAGGAATGCATTCCGGGGATGAAGGAATTGAAGGTGCCCATAACCGGAACATGGAGGCTGGCAATCGGCAACGGTCCCACAATCTTGGGTGAATGCAGCGCCCGTAGCATTGTGGAAATTGCCACGGCCATTGACACTTCAGATTTCAGGCGATTGATCCGCAGAATGAAGAAAAATTATGCCACACATTTCAGCAGCAAAATACTGGCGCCTACCGGAAGAATCGAAATTCCGTTCTTCATGAAAGAGATGATGAAAGGATTTTAACCATGTATGTGCGTATGACTTTTTTCAAAGTAAAGGACGGGAAAATGGATGCCCTCCGCGATCTTTATAACAAGGATGTCATCTCGGCCCACAAGAATCACAAAGGTATAAGGTTCGTGCACCTCTTGGAATGTCTGGACGACAAAAATGAAGGAATATCCGTCACCGCATGGGATACGAAAGCTGACCTGGATGCATACGAGGCAAGCGGCGATTATGGGAGACTGCGCGGTCTATTCAACGAAATGTACAGCGCCGAGCCCGGGCTCAAGTCCTATGAGGTCACCGCAAGTTCCGAGCCGATCCTTTTAAGAATGTTCTGATCCGGAATAAAGACAGGGAACACTTATGAAAGAGGTAAACTTCACCCTGAACGGTACTCCTCAAACCGTGCTCGCGGAAGACGATCTGGTGCTTCTAGACTTTTTGCGAGAAGAGAAAGGATTGACGGGGACGAAGCAATCCTGCGATCGCCAAGGGCAATGTGGGGCCTGCACGGTAATCGTCAACAAGAAGGCCGTCCGTTCTTGTCTAACTCGGGTTGCGAGCCTGAGTGGCGCTGAAGTCATATCTATAGAAGGACTGGGCACTCCGGACAATCCGCATCTCATTCAAAAGGCGTTTGCTCTCAGCGGAGCCATTCAATGCGGTTTTTGCACTCCAGGGATGATTATGGCGTCGAAGGCCCTCT
This sequence comes from uncultured delta proteobacterium, assembly GCA_963789265.1. Classification (GTDB taxonomy): domain Bacteria; phylum Desulfobacterota; class Desulfomonilia; order Desulfomonilales; family Desulfomonilaceae; genus CAWBBA01. The sequence continues at coordinate 254,461 of CAWBKB010000006.1, forward strand.
TGGACCGTGATCCCGATCCGGATACCGACATCATCAAGAAGGCCCTGTCTCATAATCTCTGTCGATGTACCGGCTACAAGAAGATTATCGATGCGGTCAAGCTCGCGGGTAGGCTGCTGCGCGGGGAAATCCGGCCCGACGATCTGTATCCTGATGCAAACGAGGGGATGATAGGAGTCTCGTTGCCTCGTCCTACTGCCTTGCTTTTGGCAACTGGCAAGGCTCTTTTTACGGCGGACATAAAGATGGAAGGGGTACTCGAGCTTGCAGCCGTGCGCTCACCTCATGCGCACGCCTTGATAAAATCCATCGACACATCGCGGGCCGAGGCGGTCCCGGGTGTAGTGTGCGTAATTAACGCCAAGGACATCAAGGGAACCAATCGGCTTAGAGAAGATCAACCCGTTCTTTGCGATTACAAAGTTCACGTGATGGGCGACGCTGTCGCAGCCGTGATTGCCGACACCAAACAGAGTGCTCTGGAAGGCGCACAAGCTGTCGCGGTCGAATACGAACCCTTGTCGGAAATTCGCACGCCGGAAGAAGCCGTGGACGCCGGCAGTCCCCAAGTTCATGAAGGGACTGAAAATCTTTGCTACACCCATCCCCAGATCAAAGGGGACGCACAAACGGCGTTGGCAAATTCTCACTCGGTGGTGGAAGCACAGTTCTCGACTCAGCTTATCCATCAGTCGCCGCTGGAACCGGAAGCCTCTTTGGCGTATTTCGAAGCCGACCCGGACGGCGATGAGCCTCAACTGGTGGTAGTCGGCCGAAGCATCAACATCCATTACCACTTGAAAGTCCTGCAAGATGCTCTGGGATGGGAGAATATGCGGTATGAGCAGGCTTTCATCGGCGGGCAGTTCGGAATTAAGATGGACATCACTGCCGAAGGGTTAGCAGCCGCAGCGGCTCTTCACGTACGACGTCCGGTAAGATATGTTTGCAGCCTCACCGAGTCCATGTGGATAACTACCAAACGGCACCCATTCGACATGAAGGTGCAACTCGGAGCCGATCGTGACGGGAAGCTCACCGGTTACTCGATTGAGTTCACTGTTGAAAACGGGGCATACGTTTCAGCGGGCAAATCGGTTATTAATCGCGCCCTGTATATGTTGAGCGGCTCGTATCATATACCCCACGTACACGCAATGGCGAGCCTCGTCTACACCAACAATGCGTGGGGAGGAGCCGCCCGAGGAGCGGGACCGCCTCAAGTAAATTTCGCCCTTGAGTCTGTCATGGAACTCTTGGCGGCCAAGCTGGATTTGGATCCTCTGGAATTTCGCCTCATGAATTCCCTGGAGCCCGGCCAATCTATCTCTACAGGCCAGGTGGTGGATGAATGGCCGTATGCCGTATGCCTTGAGACCCTCAGAAAACACTATGAGAGAGCTCGGAGAGATTGTGCCTCGGCCCGCGAAGGTCGATTCAGGCGAGGAGTGGGACTCGCGGGAGGAAGCTTCGGAATTGGCAGGGGCGGTCCGGACCGCTCTCAGGTAGCCGTGGAACTCATGCCTGACGGTGGCCTCACTATTTACGGGTCAATTGCAGATCCGGGTGAAGGTAATGACGCCATGCTCACTCAGATCGCATCCCATCTCCTGGGAATTACCCCTAAGAAGATCCGCCTTGTCATCCGGGACACCGATAGCACTCCGGATTCAAGTTCGGCCTCGGGCAGCCGTGTGACGTATATGAGCGGAGGCGCCCTGGTTAACGCGATTGATGCCTTGAAAAAGGCTTTGGAAGAAGCCGGCGGAAACAGGTACGAACAACTGGTTGCCGCGGGAAAGCCGACAAAGTATCTTGGAACGAGGGTGGCAGAAACCACACTCTTGGACGCGGAGACCGGGCAGGGTGTGCCGTTCGAATCACGCGTTCACGGAGTTCAAATGGCCGAAGTCGAGGTCGATACGAAGACGGGTGAGGTTCGTTTGCTCAAGATGACCGCGGTGGTCGATCCGGGAACGGTTATTAACCCGCGCATTGTCGAAGGGCAGATCGAGGGCGGACTCGACATGGGCGCAGGCATGGCTTTACGGGAGCACTACGTGCACGGTGAGACCAAAGATTGGATCACCTCCAAATTCCCCACAATGAAAACAGCCTTTAACATGGAGATCGTTTTGCTGCAGACCCCACGAAAAAGGGGAACGCTAGGCGCAGTCGGCATCGGAGAATTTGTTCTCCTGCCCACCGCTGCTGCCATAATCACGGCTATTCAAAATGCCACCTCCGGAGAGCGCATTTGCCGGCTTCCGGTCACGCCGGCGCGAGTCCTGCGGTCCATGGACAAAGGAGCAGCACTGACCTAGCGCCGAAGGGATCCAACGACTCTATGCAAACGCGCAGCCACACGACCAGAGTAATTGACGGTAAGGGGGTCGTTTTCGACGAAGAGGGATTTCTTTTGGACCCTGAAAGCTGGACGGAAACAATCGCCGAGACACTCGCGCGGGAAACAGGGATATTTACACTCACCAAACAACAATGGGCGATAATTAACTTGCTCCGCGCATTTTATCTCGCCAACGGAAGGGCCCCGCTAAATCGAGATGTCAAGAGACAAACGGGTTTGAGCTTGCTGGAACTTGAGCGCCTTTTCCCGGGAGGCATACGAAACGGCGCGCGGCGTCTAGCCGGTCTTCCCAATCCCAGGAGTTGCTGAACACCGGATGGCTTCCGACTCACCTGTCATATATCTGGACAATGCAGCCACAACTTTCCCTAAGCCTGCTCAGGTCGTTCAGGAAATGTTCGAGACCTATTCTCGGCTGGGCGTTTCACCGGGTCGCGGCAGCTATGACCTGGCCGTGCAGTGCGAGCACTACGTGCGGGAGGTTCGGGGCCGGATCAGCGATTTTTTCGGGGGTGACGGCGCCGATCGAGTGGCTTTCTCGTGCAGCTCCACAGATGCCCTCAATACCATTATACTCGGCATGGCCGAACCGGGATGCCACGTAGTAAGTTCGCAGCTGGAGCATAACTCGGTCCTAAGACCTCTCCATCACCTGCGCGAAAGAGGGATGATCACCTTTGATCCGGTTCCCCTTGACGGGGACGGATTCATAGATCCCCAGGACGTGTCTAAGCTCATCAAGCCTGCTACCAGGTTTGTTATCCTAAACCACGTATCCAACGTTTCTGGGAACGATCCAGCCGGTCCGGGAAATCGGCCGGATATGTGTCGATCGGGACATTCCGTTCATACTCGATGTGTCCCAAAGTGCCGGCGTTGTGCCTATTAACATGCGAGATATGCATGTCAGCGTTGTTGCATTCACAGGTCATAAGTCCCTGATGGGTCCCACAGGGATCGGCGGCCTCATGTTCCGAGAGGGGATCGACATCCGAGCCACCCGATTCGGCGGAACCGGCACCGATTCCTGGAGTCCTGCTCACCCTGAGGCATATCCGGATCGGCTGGAAGCCGGCACACTCAACGTCATCGGAATTATGGGGCTATCCGCAGGACTCCGATATATAGCAGATCGCGGTATGGCGAACATTCACAGCCACGAGATGTTGCTTGTCCAAACGCTCAGAGACGGCTTATCTGAGATGAAAGGGGTCAAGATGTATTGCGCGGAGAGGCTGGACAATCATATCGCGGTCATCGTCTGCAATGTCGAGAATATCGATCCCGAAGATTTCGCGGCTATTCTGGACGCGGACTTCAACATTGCCACACGGAGCGGCCTCCATTGTGCTCCACTGGTGCATGAGCGTCTTGGGACCAGCCCGCGAGGGGCCGTGCGCTTTAGTATTGGACCGTTGAATTCAGATGCAGATATATCAGCCGCTTTGTCGGCTGTTCGTGCTGTTGCCCGCGCTTAGAGTAGTTGTCCAAAATGATGTCCGTTTGAAACGAGGAGACGGGGAACCAGGTAATCCATTCGAAGGGCCTCTGGTTCGTCATTCCGGCCAGCTCCGGACTGGTGTCCGGGGCAGGAGCCGGAATCCGAGATCTGGACCCCGGATCGGAGTCCGGGGTGGCCCCGCGTTCCGCAGGGCAAATCGGACAAAAATTTTGACAATTTCTATAATCATCGGCTTGGCTCTTGCATTAGTCCAACCAGTTTCTGCCGACGGTTCGTCAGGCAAGAATGAGGGTAGCCATGTCTTTCTCCACCATACCTACCATCTGCAAGATATGTGATGAGCACTGCGGCCTTTTGGTAGCAGATGACGGCCAAAAGGCTACCATAAACGGAAATCGCAGTCACCCGGTCAGCAAGGGATTTATATGCGTTAAAGGGAAGCATTATGGGGAGGTTCATTATTCTCCTCAGCGATTAGACATGCCTTTACTTAAGAGCAAGTCCGGATGGAAGAAAATAACATTTGAAAATGCTCTGGATATCTTGGCTTCGAATATTGTGCGCTGCAAAGCAAACTTTGGAGCAGAGAGCGTGGTTCTCTTCAAAGGAGAAGCCCTGAAACACTTTGAAATCGCTCAGTACCTGCGGCATCTGGCAAACGGATTCGGGTCGCCCAATTACATCTCGATCGGGAGTCTTTGTCATCATGCACAGGTTATGGGACATTCCCTAACTTATGGAGCCAAGCCGCTTCCCGCTTTTGGGAGGATCAACGCTGCGCTTGTCTGGGGCTCCAATCCCGCGGCTTCATCTCCCAGAATGTTTTCGGAATTGGCCAAGGCCGTGCGTAAAGGGACAAAGCTGATTGTGATAGATCCCGCACGCTCTCTAACTGCCAAGCTGGCTCATCTTCATATCCCTATCCGCCCCGGTTCCGATGGCTTTCTGGCGTTGGCGATGCTCAAGCAGGCCATCGAGAGAAGAAATCTGAGCCCGAAGGACGGCATGGAAGTAGGCTGGGATGAAATGGTCGAATTGATCGGCGGCCTGTCCTACAGGGAGCTTCTCGAGAGATCCGATGTGAGCGAGGCAGAGTTTGGCAAAGCCTGCGATCTGATTTTCGAGAATTTGCCGTGCTGGACCAGACTGGGACTAGGGGTGGAACATCGACCGGGCGGCGTGCAAACCATCAGGGCGATTGCCTGTCTCCAATCCCTCCTGGATACCGATAACCGACCATGCCATGTTGCCGCTCCGCTAAAGCCTTTGCCTGGAGCCGATCAATACCCTCACATGCCACCACCAATAGGTGACGAGTGGACTCCTCTGTTTACAAGAGGTCGACGGGAGGGCCAAGGTATGCTACTGACTGGAGCAGTTCTCGACAATGATCCATATCCCATACGTGCCATGCTCATTGTCGGAAGCGACCCCCTGCTTACTTTTCCGTCGGTGTCCCGCCATAAACAAGCTCTTGGAAAGCTCGACTTTCTCGCAGTTTGCGATCTGTTCATGACAGCTTCAGCCGAGTTGGCTGACCTGGTTATTCCTGGTGCGGATCTATTGGACAACATGGAACTCCATGATTACGGTCGAATTGGTCTGCCCTATCTTGGGTTAACGCAGCCTGCTACTTCATCTCCCAAGGGATGGCCGATATGGAAGTTGGTGTTTGAGCTTTCAAGAAGGCTTGGATTGAACCGTCTGTTCCCCTGGGGAGACAATCGAGAGGCACTGAGCTATCGGCTGTCCGACACCAATATGAAATTCAATGACTTGGAGAATAGTCAAAGCTCCACCGTACCGTACGATTTTCAAAAACCCTCTACGAAGCGCTGGAACACTGCGGATGGAAAAGTGCATTACCGATCGAACGAATTGAATGCGACTGGACAACCAGGGCTACCGATTCCCGAGGCACTCCAATTACCTGCTCAAACGAGCAGAGACTTCCCGTTTTGGCTGAGTGCAGGCGACCGGGTCCTGGCCTATCAGCATGGACAGTTTCGAGGAATTCCGGCGTTCAGGAAGTTGGTTCCCGAGCCTCTTCTGGACATTCATCCAGAGGCTGCCTCAAGACTTGAGATACAATCGGGTGAATTCGTGGTTGTCTCGACCGAATACGGTAAAATAGAAATACGGGCTAACCTGTCTCCGGAGATGAGAGAAGACTGTCTGCGAATGCCTCATGGTTGGGAGCAAGCGAATGCCAACGAGCTTACCGGTCTGGAACATTTTGATTCGATATCAGGTTTCCCTTGGTTTAAGGCTCTTCCGGCCAATGTAGAAAAAAAGGTGCAATGACATAGCGTTGAGCTTCACGCTAAAGGCGAAACGTGTGGTTCCACGTTCCCGGTTTGTCTTCTAAAGGAGCGGGCTTTCAAGATAATTTTAGGGGAGAATGTCATTCGCCCCTACAGAAGAGACACCTGGCCCGCTTGGAGCGGTTCTCGAAAGTATCGGCGTAATACGCTAGTTAGTTGGCCCCCAATTTAGACTGGTGGGACAGTCCCGCTAGGCGCGCGTAGGCGTTAAGTTAACCCCGCAAAACGCGGGGTTCCCCCCTGTCGTAAAGGGGGGCCAGGGGGGATTTTGGGATAACTCATTGAAAATCCCCCTAAATCCCCCTTTAGAAAACGCGATATTATACTTGACAACCCCAGCCAAAAGTGTTATATTAGGTCCAGATAAGGGGGTCTGCCATGCAAAAATCAGTTATTTCCGACCCAAAATTCCACAATGAAGAAGCCGCGTACGCGTACATTGAATCCTGTCTCTGGCCAAAAGGTCCGGTTTGCCCTCATTGCGGTTCGACTCACCGCATCGGGAAACTGCATGGCAAGAGTTATCGTATCGGCCTTTACAAGTGCTATGTATGTCGAAAGCAGTTCACTGTCAAGATCGGAACTGTCTTTGAAGATAGTCATATCCCGCTGGATGTCTGGGTTTCCGCCATTTATCTGATTTCCGCTTCTAAGAAGGGAATAAGCGCGAACCAACTTCACAGGACCTTGGGCATTACCCTCAAAAGTGCATGGTTCCTCGGTCATCGCATTCGAGAAGCTATGAGAAGCGGAGATTTAGCACCCTTCGGCGCAAACGGTGGTGCTGTAGAATCGGATGAAACTTTCCTCTGGAACGAACCAGGGAAAGAGGTAAAGAAGGGGTACGCGCACAAGCGCAAGATTCTATCTTTGATCGACCGGGAGTCCGGTTGTTCGCGCAGCATGGTAGTTGATGCCGTTGACGCAAAAACTATCGTTCCTATCCTCCAGGAGAACATCGACCGGGAAGCTCGAGTTATGACCGACGATGCCGGCCAGTATTGCCACATTAATGAAAACTTTGCCGAGCACGGAATGGTCCAGCACAGCAATGGCGAGTATGTCTCAAAGAAAGATCATACCATTCACGTCAACTGCGCGGAAGGCTTCTTTTCGATCTTCAAGCGAGGAATGAAGGGCATCTATCAACATTGCAAAAAACACCATCTGCATCGCTATCTTGCTGAATTCGACTTCCGGTATAATAATCGTTGTGGCAGACCTGCAACCCCAAAGAGACCTGCTCGTGAGGGCCTTGACGATGTACAGAGAGCAGAAGTGCTGCTTAGGGGCGTAGTAGGAAGGCGTCTTACCTATCAAACGACTAGTGGGCAAGCCTGAGAAGGGGAACGAAGAGAGGCAAGAGGACAAAAAATGGGAAGAAAAAAGAAGCCGGAATCGGATGATCCGGAGCGATCCGCTCGGTTCATAGAAACTGCCCAGCGGATTCAAGCCGAAGATGCAGAAGAGAGATTTGAAGAGGCTATGAAAAAAATCGCAGCAGCGACGGGGCCGCGGATTTCAAACCAAAAGGATACCTCTAGAGAATAGTCCCAACCACCAGGTTTACTTCCGAAAAACGGTGACCCTAAGAAATATCAACCAACTGAGGCAATTTCAGAATTGCATTAACGGTTAATTGAACTGTACCTTTCAGGTCTTTGACGCTATTTTCGTTATAGTCTTGGCCATGATGAATAAGATCATTTCTTTCCGGTCTGACGCCATTTAGTAGGTCACAGCAACTATTATATTGTTTCTTGAATTTATGGGAGGGATGCCCCTTTTCCCATTTTTTCATTTCATCTCGACATCTGCCGAGGAGGTTTCCCCAAGAGTCTTCGTCTGGATTGAAGGTTACATTTGGTAGTTTGCTAGCGAAACGCTGAACTAGGAGTTCCATGATTCGCATCAGATGAAAGGCGGCCGCGGTGTATTCTTCGAGGGCATAACACCGTCTTGCCTTTCTCTCTTCGGCTTTTATGTCTGGAAAATTCTTCAGCGTTCTTCTGCTCAGAAATGCTTCTTTCCCGTCACAAAACTTTTTATAATCCGGTCGGATTCGGTACCAAATTTCGGCCTTGAGTTCGGCACTCATTTTGCCAGGAAGTGCGGTGAGCATACGTTTTACTTCGGCGATATCCCACATGACATTTCTGGCCAAATAGACGTGAAGGTCTCTTGAGCGATCCTCTAGTACCCGCAATCCCATTTTGGCTGAAAGTTCATGTAGTCTCCTTGCCTGCTCTGTGATGTGAGGAATATTCGCAATGGACTTCTTTCCTGGAAACTCAATAGGAAAGATAGCCAAACATCCGTGTAACCATCCAAGGAGTCTCCAAATCTCGGTGAAATCGTTTGCCTTGATCCTCAACACGTCCCACAAACTCACAACTCGGTGTGCTTGAATCAAATTATCTTCGCACATCGCCTTGTCTTTTTTCAACTCAAATGCGAAATTCATATCTGTTCCCCTTTCTTGTAGGCGATCAACCTGGGGTTGTCAAGTATAATATCGCCTTAGAAAAGGGGGACTTTGATAGCCCTCGGCCTCCATTCACTTCTTGCAAAGGAACGAAATTGCCTTAAGGGACAGCCTGTCGCTGATGGACGGGCAGCCCCGCGTTCCGCGGGGCGCCGCTACCAAATCTTTCCTTTTCCGTGATTTCTTTTGAGAATCACCGTAGTTTAGCGCTGATGTGTGCCGAAGAGGGACGTGGGGCGGGTTTGGACTCCGCCCTTCCAAGTCCTTTCCCTCTTCGAGAAGGCGGGGGGACAATGGCCGGAATTACAGAGGCTGTTTTCACATTTTGATGCCTAATGATACAAAAGTGCGTATATTCCTGCGAGAATCGTCATGCCTTTCTCTACAGGCTATGACTCGGCAAGCGCTACTGGATTTTTTGTTACTTTTGTCCCGGGTTTACCGGAACTCCCTGCGGAGTTGGAGTCTGTTTTTCAATCTTCCTTTGTTCCATCATCTTCTGTTTCATGCCAGGCTGACTGTGTTCCATCGTTTTGTGTTCCAGGTCATGCCGGCGCTGTTGCATCTTCATCTCGGAGGTGCCCGGCTTTAATGAGCCCTTATTCCCTTCCGTGCTTTTTTTGGGCTTGATGTTCATTTCTTCATGCTTGGGACCGCCTTGACCGCTCATTTCGGAAGGCTTGATTTTTCGTCCCTTTTCAAACTTGGTTCCATGCTTCAGCTTCTCTTGCGGGGATACCTTGCCTTGCGTGGCTGGATTTTTCGACTTTCGGCCGGTCTCAGTTTTTGTTTTTCCTTCCGATGCCTTTGCAAAGAAGCTGTGGATTCTTGTTTCCCACTGGGACCCCCGCAGATCCGGCCAGCGGTTCGCTTCGAAATAGGGGGCATTGACCAGAAAATCCGGTCCGAAATCCACAAAAATCGCCTCAGGAGCGGTTCTCGCGATCACACGCCACGGGATGGGATACAGTCTCCCGTGTGCGCCCCGGAATCTCCCTGAAATGACTACATATTGAGCGCAACCGGAATCATTCAAAACTATATTTTCAACGGTCCCCAGAATTACGCCCCTTTGATTGCGAACCGGTTTCCCAATCACCACGCCGGCCACTCGCCCTGACCCGCGCAGGCTTGTCCTCCCATCGCGTCGAGCGAAAGACTGGTCCGGGGAAAAGGCCCACGAGACCATTAGGAACATCATTGCTATCCCGATAATTATGCTTGATGCGGATCTCATTTCTTGTCTCCTTCTACCGATTTGTCAACACTAAATGCTTGCTCAGGCCGGGTAATTCACTATTGTCCTCAGTAATTGTCGCAATGAAGCTGTTATATTCAACTTATTTAGTTTACGATGGGTCGTGATAGCGCGGTTGTCAACCCTGCAACAAATAATGCATCCCTATTTGCGGGTTGCGGTTTCGTTTTGAAGACATGGCATTGCGTTCTACTGACCCTATATATTATCCGTACGTTAATTTCACAGATCGGACTGACAACCGATGTGCCAAAGGAACCCGAGGAACTGGAAAGTGTCATATTCGTCATAAATTTACTTGATTGTTTGCTGTAAAAAAGTATTGATCTATTAAATAAGCGTCCAATTAGGAGTGAAAGATGTCCCACATTCTGATCAACTGGCTCGTTACGACCATCGCTATCCTTGTCGCGGCCTACATTATCCCGGGAATTCGGATTGACAGTCTGGGAGCAGCCTTGGTGGGAGCAGCAATTCTCGGCATTCTTAATGCGGTACTAAGGCCCATTTTGGTGATCCTCACGTTTCCTATCACCCTGATTACTCTAGGCCTTTTCTTGTTCGTGCTAAATGCCTTGATCTTTCTTCTCGCCGGTTCCTTGCTCGACGGCTTTAATGTCCGCTCTTTTTGGTCTGCTCTCTTGGGCTCTTTGGTGGTAAGCATCGTGTCGTTTCTTGCGTACTCTTTCTGAAGGCAAAATTGCCGGCCCCGGCTCATGCAGGTTTGATGGGCAAAGTTGCAATGAAATTTGTATTTGAAAGAAAATATCTGATTGCAATAGCGTTCCTCTTGGCCGCCCTGATCTTAGTTCTCGGAAGTGCGAGCGGCTGCCTGGCTCAAACTAGTGTACCAGTGCCGACAACGCAAACTGAACCAGAAAAAGCGCCTTCCACAGGATTCCTCCCCTCGCTGGAAAAAGTGTCCCCGATTCATCCCAAAGAGATAGGAGGGGCGGTGCGGAACTTTGAGCGAGAACTTGAGAGAGCAGGGAGCGAGGTCTCAAGCAACCTGGGCAGTTGGCTCGGTTTAAAAATTTTCGCGGGAGTTACGTTGTTGAGCCTAATAGTGTGCCTGCTGGTTCTATTTCTGGTGGCAATTGTGGACTGGCTGGTTCGCAGGCTGATAGAAATAAGGGGTCGCAAGCTAAAAACGGTTGAACTGCCGTTTCCGTGGATGTCGCTTGTCCTCGAAGCTCTCTCAAAACCCGTTTCGCTTTTTATATGGGTTTACGGAACGTACGGCGCCCTGTCAATAGTGCTCGTTCAGTTTCAGAAAAGCACAGGCCTTAATTTTTTGATGTCTGTGGCTGGGAAGGCCGCTGATATTGGCGGTTCCATTGCTATCATTTGGTTGGCCTACCGTTTGGCGACCCTTTCCGATGTTCAGGTGGAAGCATGGGCGGCGGCGAGTAAAAGCAAAATAGATCATTTGCTGGTCGGAATCGTGGGCAAAAGCCTGCGCATCCTGATAATCTTAATAGGCGGCATCATGGTCATTCAGAGTGTCACGGGGATACAGATGGGTGCGGTGATCGCTTCCCTGGGCTTGGGTGGCCTTGCCGTGGCCCTGGCGGCGAAAGATTCGGTGGCAAACTTCCTCGGGACTCTGACTATAATTTTCGACAAGCCGTTTCATATAGGCGATCAGGTGGTCATAGACAAATATGAGGGGACGGTGGAGGCTGTCGGTTTCAGGAGCACTCGAATTCGGACCGGCGACGGCAATCTTTTGTCCATGCCAAACAGCAAAATAATTGATTCCCCATTACAAAATGTGGGGCAGAGACCCAACATATTGTGGAACACAAACATCGGGGTATCTTACGAAACACCCCCGGCCAAGGTGCGCCGCGCGGTCGAGATTATTGAAGAAATTCTTCACGATCATGAAGGCATGAGAAAGGGCTTCCCCCCGCGAGTCTACTTCAACGCGTTCAAAGACTCCAGCCTCAACATTGCAATTTGGGCCTGGTATCACCCGCCCAGCGAGTGGGATTACCAGGCATGGCTTCAGAAGACTTGTACGCAGATCCTTGAAAGATTTGATGCAGAGGGCATTAGGTTTGCGTTGCCCACCCAGGTCCTTCGCTTGCCGGTCGATGACAAAAGGCAGTTTGAACTGCGAACGATCAAAGGGGAACAAAGCGAAGGCGACAAATGAATTCGGCGAAAGAAGGGAGGCAACCGTTCACGGATACTTATACCGGTTCGCTATTAAAGAGTGAGAATCGGTTTACAACAAAAATTGCGCTGACCTGGTGCCCAGGATGGCACTCAGGTCAGTGGCACCCAGCATCCCGCCGACTTTGGGTCTTGGTGCCACGGATCTGGGCTCTGTAAGATCCGTGCCAGATTTAGGGGATGTTTCATTGTTTGACCGGGAACTGTATTATTAATTGATGGATCACGCCTTTAGCTCCGTTTGAGGATACGAGGAGCCACGAATATGTCATTGCGAGGGCGCCAACTCGAAGCAATCTCATCTTCAGTGGGACCGGCATCTTGCCGGTCATTCCAATAGACAGGCTGGAAGCCTGTCCCACCAATGGGGATTGCTTCGTCGTCTTACTCCTCGCAATTACAATACTGGACGACTGCATCCTAAAATAAAGCTTGTGCGCCACAATTCTCCAAAATCAGTAAAATCTGCGGAGCAAAGAAAGCAGTCCATTAATTGATATCCCACGTCCCGCTGGACCTGTCCCACCGGTATCATAGCAGGGTGGGCATCCTGCCCGCGCCGTCGTTCTAAACCTGACAATTGGTGGTGTGATCAGACGCCGTCATTTCTGCGTATGTGGGAATCTGGACCCCGCATCGGAGTCTCTGCCCCGGAGCGAGGAAATGCATTTTCTCACGCCAGACTATCAATCAAGCTCAAAATCTCGGAGGTTTTCTCCTTGAGCAGCGCTTTGTCTTGCCGAGTCTCAACATTGAGTCGGATCACAGGCTCCGTGTTGGACGGTCGAAGATTGAACCTCCATTTTTCGAACTCCATGCTCAGGCCATCGGTGTAATCAATCCCCGAGTCTTTGCCCTTATAACGAGCCTCCACTTTTTGAATCGTCCCACGCGGATCCGCCACTTTCCGGTTAATTTCGCCACTGACCGGGTATTTGTCCATCCGGGCCTGAATCAACTCCGACAAGGGGCGGCCCGCAACACTCAGCGTTTCAACCATGAGCAGCCAGGGAATCATGCCGCTGTCACAATAAGCGAAGTCCCTGAAATAGTGATGCGCGGACATTTCACCGCCATAGATAGCGTCCTCGGCACGCATCCGCTCTTTGATAAACGCGTGCCCGGCTTTGCTCATCACCGGAATCCCGTCTGCTTCTTTCACCATTTCCAGAGTGTTCCAGACAAGTCTGGGATCGTGAACAATTTTCGAACCGGGATGTCGCCTCAAAAAAGCCTGCGCTAGAAAACCTACGATGTAGTATCCTTCGATAAAATCCCCCTTTTCGTCGAAAAAGAAACACCGATCGCAATCTCCGTCCCAGGCTATGCCCAGATCGGCCTTGTGAGCGATTACGCTCTCCGAGGTCACCCCCCGATTTTCGGGTAGAATGGGATTTGGGATTCCGTTAGGAAATGTGCCGTCAGGTTCAGAGAACATCCTTATGTATTCCAGGGGAACCCGGCCTTCGAGCTTATCCAATACCGGCCCCGCGCATCCGTTGCCGCAATTCATTACTACCTTGAGCCTTCGGATCTTTTCCGGATGAATATACGTGAGCAGATGATCTATGAACGCGTCGCGTGAGCTAAGCGATTGAGTAGCGCCTTTTTTATTCGGCTCGGGTTGAAAAGTTTCGTTTACCACCAGGCGTTCGATATCTTTGAGACCGGTGTCTCCGCTTATCGGCCTTGACTCTCGCTTAACCAGTTTCATGCCGTTGTAATCCATCGGATTGTGGCTGGCCGTCACCATAATCCCGCCATCAACCTCAAAATGTGAAGTTGCAAAATAAATTTCTTCCGTCGGGCAGAGTCCTATGTCAAGAACCTCACACCCTTGATCGTTGAGTCCTCTGGCAACTGCACCCGAAATAGCTCCACTGGAAAGCCGAACGTCTCTTCCCACACACACACGTGACGGCGCGAGCAGAGAAGCATAAGCTCTGCCGATTTTGTAAGCCATGTTTTCGTTGAATTCATCGGGAATACGACCTCGAATATCATAGGCCTTGAAAGCACTCAGTTTCTCTTGTTTATCATCGGGCATGCATAATTCCTTTCTTATCGGACCGTCATTTTACGAGCATTGCAAATGGGGCCCATCCCGGCGGCAGATCAAGTATTAGGGGTACGTTCCGTCACGCAGGACCGTGCCTCGCGGTATCCGGAAAACTCCTTTCGGCGGAGCATCAATTGCCACTTTCCCTTCGATACTGATGTCCCTCTCGAAGAAAACACTCCCCGATACGTCAAACGAGCACGCGTTCACGAGGGAAACGGAAGAGGGATCTTCGAAGCGCCGGCAGAATTCAAAGGGGGAACTTAAGAATTCCGATCCGAAGCTTACCGTCGGACGTAAAGGCAAGAAGAGGGGTCGCAACGGGTTTTTTTGCAACTTGTACATGGAATCCAGTATACAAACGTCCGATTGTAGCAAAAATAGGTCCGCGACTTTCTTGGTGGGGAAAAACCTGTCCCTGTCCACTTGAAGTCCTCTTGCATTGTGGAAAGATCCAATTGCAGCGCCCATTGCAGTTTCGAGTTGTATGACTTTGTGTCCAAGGACGGTCTTGCGATTCTGGATGAGCGGCAGTTTCATCGGCCCTTCCTTGAGGGCATCGGCCAGAGCGTCCAAATCCACCCAAACATTGTTGGTATTGAAGACCCGAAACCTGTTTATGTCCATAAAGGATTCTCGGTCCTCCGGCGCGACCTGGGCGATCTCTAAAAGATCGAGTTGCCCGTTTCGTACCACGAGCGTTCCGCCTTTCCTGTCTACTTTTGTCCTGGTGGTCACTTCCAGCAGGAACTCGATCCCTTCGGTCTCTATGAGACCCAGTATCCAGGGCTCGAGGCAAGCGGCCAGATTGTCCAGATTGGAGATAAGCGCCCATTTGCAGCCTCTTTCTCTGAGCTTGTCCAGTAGTCCGCTTCGTTTCAGACTTTCGTACACGTCTCCATGGCCGGCAGGCGCCCAATCCTCGTCCGAACCGCTCTCAAACGGAGCCAAATCCCCTTCGATGAGCCGCGGGACCTCACTTTGCATGAATGTCAGCACAGGGAGGTCAAAGGGCCGAAGGATTTCCATTGTGGGTCCGTGAGTGAAGAAGCTGTTCATCAGGACAAGAGGTACTTGGACATTCCAGTGGGAGCGTACAGCCTCGACCTGACCCACAATGATCTCAAGATAGGATCGACCGTTTTTTGCAGTGAGAACCCCTTTGGGGGTCAGCCCCCCCATGGTAGTGCTGCGCCCGCCGTTCAGCTTAATAACCGCCACCTTTTTCAGCAGCGATTCGCCTCTGGCTGCAAGTTTGGCGAGATCGCCGGGGTCCGGGGTTTTCAACAGGAGGGCCGAATTAGGGGTGGAGACCTGATCTAACGGTACGTATGCCGAGTGTTCATCGTCAACCTGCAGAACCATCTGCAAGAAGCTCTCGATGGCCTGCGGATGGATGCCTCGCGACGCCATATTCCGCCTGATACGCTCAACTATGCCCTCCGATCTCATTCCACCCCAACTCCCTGTTCCTCAGTGAAGTGTCATTGCAATAGAAACGCAAGAACAAAGGCGATCATTCCTTACCAACTGCGTCGGTAAGTTTGCGGGCTTTTTCGATCAATTCGATTAAAGTGCACACTTTGCTCGGTTGGGGTTGAACAAAGCATTTTTCGAAGTCATTCGGGCTGAGTTTCCTGCGAAAATAAGTTTCCACGTCAAAGTAATAGCCCCAGCAAGCCAGCGCTCGTGCACACGGGAATTCCCGGCTCTCCACGCGACAGAATTCGAAGGCTACCTGCCCGCCCAACTTAGGACAACGAATTTGCACCTCCTCATAAGGAGGATTGGAAGAAGTGGTTGTCATAGGACCTCCATCATTGTCCTAATTGTCGTATCCGGTCAGAACATGCATTCTATGCGCTAATATTAACAGAATCGTCGATGCGGGTAAAGGGCGGCACTTCTTAGTCTATGTGATTTGGTCAGGGACAGAGCGTCATACATTTCTCGTTATCGGGCTCTGCCTGGGAATGCCTGCCGATGAGGCTCTGCCTCCATTATGAGAAATAAGGGCAGTTTGCGGGCAGAGCCCGCGAGACATGGGTTCCCAGGCGGAGCCTGGGAACCAGAAAACGAAAAAGTCACAAACAAGCTGCGGGGCGGATTTAGACCCCGGCCCCGCAGGCGGATGAACGACCTTCAAATAACGATCAGAGCTTCGGCTTCGGAAACCCTTCCAGGGCCTTGAGAGCTTCTTGGATCTCTTCCATCGGGAGTTCGTAGTCAAAGAGCTTGCCCTGGAAATACGCATCGTATGCGGCAAGGTCCACGAGGCCATGACCGCTCCAATTGACAAGGATAGTCTTCTGCTTTCCTTCTTCCTTGGCTTTCTTTGCTTCTTGTATGACAGCGGCCAGAGCATGATTGGTCTCGGGCGCACTTATAAAGCCTTCCGTCCTGGCCCAGGTCACGCCGGCCTGAAATGTCTCCAACTGCGCCACGGCCCGCGGTTCAATAAGCTTGTCCATGATCAACTGGCTTACCAGAGGCGCCATGCCATGATAGCGTAACCCCCCTGCGTGAATCGGAGCCGGCACAAAAGAATGTCCTAATGTGTGCATGGGAAGCAGCGGGGTCATCTGAACTGTGTCGCCGAAGTCATAAGTAAACGGCCCCTTGGTCATGGTAGGGCAGGAAGTCGGTTCCACGGCTATGATCTGGATCTGTTTCCCTGCGATCTTGTCCCTGACGAACGGGAAGGCGCAGCCTGCGAAATTGCTGCCACCGCCGGCACAACCTATAACGATATCCGGATAATCGCCTACCTTAGCTAGTTGTTTTTCAACTTCTTGGCCAACGACAGTTTGGTGAAGAAGCACATGGTTCAGGACGCTGCCAAGGGAGTAACGAGTGGTAGGGCGACCCTGAGCTTCGCTGGTGACAGCGTCTTCCACTGCCTCGCTTATTGCGATGCCAAGACTGCCCGGAGAATTAGGATCCTGTGCCAGTATTTTGCGACCGGCCTCAGTCTCTGTGCTGGGGCTGGGAATACAAGTAGCTCCCCATGTGTTCATCATGAGGCGGCGATAAGGCTTCTGCTCGTAACTCACGCGGACCATGTAAACTTTTGCCTCCAGGCCGAACTGATTGGCCGCGAAAGCCAGGGCGCTGCCCCATTGTCCCGCGCCTGTTTCGGTGGAGATTCTCTTAACGCCGAAGACTTTGTTGTAGTAGGCCTGCGGGATAGCCGTATTGGGCTTGTGGCTCCCTGCCGGGCTGACACCTTCATTCTTGTAATAAATTTTTACCGGGCAGTTTAAGAATTTCTCAAGCTTGACCGCGCGATACAGAGGGGTAGGGCGCCATATTGTCAGCTTGTCCAGGACCTCATCCGGGATGTTGATCCACCTCTCCTGGCTGACTTCCTGTTCGATAAGATTCATTGGAAAGACAGGCGCGAGGTCCTCAGGGCCAATAGGCTGATGGGTCCCCGGGTGCAAAGGAGGCTGCATTGGGTTCGGCATGTCCGCCGCGATGTTATACCATTGGCGGGGTATTTCATCTTCGTTGAGAAAAATCTTCACCGACATAGGCTTCTCCCTCCTGCTGCTTTTGTACGACTTTCCCTTTCGCGTAGTGGAAACGAAAGGGCTTGCTCACGGATGGATGATTGATCAATTTCGACAGTCGCGCCAGGCCCTTTGGTCAGGGCACCATATATCCCGTCAGGCCGGTATGGGAATCTGCGCTCCCATGCTTGCGATTGGACTCGGGGCGAGAAACCGCCGTGAGCAATTCTACTTTCAAACCGGGTGCATGCGCAAGACTTTTCAGCACAGCATACGTACTGCTACAAGTTCGTCCCCTGTGTTCCGGCAATTGTCGGCCTTTTGCCGAAGAACTTGACACGGGCCGGCAACCATGAGGTAAACTCCTATGCGAAATCGTAATAGTTCATCGCAGCCGAATTTTGCCGATTTCTGCGGCAAAATATTTCCTCGCTATTGGAGTCAATCAAAATGAAGATAGTCGCTATCCTGGGAAGCCCCAGAGGTAAGAGTAACAGCACAGCCCTGGCCCGGATAATTCTGCGAAAGGCCGGCGAGCTGGGAGCGGAAACGGGAGAGTTTGTTCTCAATAAACTCCAGTTTAAGGGTTGCCAAGCGTGCGAGACGTGCAAGACAAAACTGGATCACTGCGTCCTAAGCGATGACTTGACGCAGGCACTTGAAGCGGTCAAGGAGGCCGACGCTGTTATCATGGCCTCGCCAAATTATTTCGGAGAGGTGTCGGGGCAGTTCAAGTCATTTTTCGATCGGACTTACTCGTATCTGAACCCGGACCACACTTCGCGGCTCCAACCGGGGAAGTCGTCGGTGTTCGTTTTTTCTCAGGGAAATCCGAACCTACAAATGTATACCGATGTTTATACTCGGTACGAAATGTGGCTCAAACGCTTCGGATTTTCAAACAATTATCTTCTCCGCATGAACGGCCCCAGAGCTACAGACTCCGTCTCGCAGAGACCGGACCTGATCAGCCAGGCTGAAGAAATTGCCAAGAATCTGACGTCATTATAGATGGCGCCGACAGGCCGGCAATTTCGGAGGGCTTGATCTGCTCGTACGTTGCCAACGGGTGAGAGGCGCTTTTCGACCGCGCCCACTATAGCAATTTCAAAAGTAATCACGGATTGCGAAAAGTGATCCCCCTAAACTGGTGGTCCCGCCGTTGGCGCATAGGCGTTAACTTAAGGTAATTTCGTTCCTTTTCAGGAAGGTCCACGCAGGCCGAGGGCGATCAAAGTCCCCCTTTTCTAAGGGGGATTTAGGGGGATTTTCAAGTAGTTATCCCAAAATCCCCCCTGGCCCCCCTTTACGAAAGGGGGGGAACCCCGCATTTCGCTGGGTTAAGTTAACGCCCATGCGCCGTTGGTGGGACCACCGTGCCGTTGAACAATTCTCTAAGAAATCAACCCGTTCCGCCCGGCAGAGACACCGGGCCTAATTCTTTGTGATGCAGCCGCTAGATGAGGTTATGACTTTTGAGAACTCCTCTGTGCGGCGATTCGGATTCCGTCATCATTCTGTAGCGGTCGAAATCTCAAGTCCGGCAATTTTGCGAGTCCTAGGCACGTATCCTTATCATTGACAACGGAAAGTCAATCCTCACGACGCCGGCCACGCGGGAAAATTATGCAGTCAACATCGGAAAAAGGCGGCGCAGGAACCTCCGCGAAGGAGATCTCTCGCCGGTTTATGCACCTGATGTCGGCCCAGACAGTGGAAGGGATCGCCGTTTGGGGATTTTTCGTCTATTTGACATGGGTCAATTCCACTCTGTACGGCGAGGTAATGTACGCTTTGGCCGCGGGCAGCGTAGTGATGATAGTCATACAGTTTGGCTTGTACTACGCGTTAGTTCCCGCGCTCGGGCGAGCTGAACGAGACAAGGCCCCTGAGATCCTCAATAGAGTAAACGTCATAAAGTTGGCGCTCTTCATTCCAGCAATGATCGCCGTGGCCGGCATCAGCTTCCATAGGGGCTTCTCTGCTCAAATGGGCTCGGTCCTCTTTTTTATATCGTTTGGATTCGCGCTCGAAGCCCTTGCCGAAACTTTTTTCGAAGATATGCGAGTTAGAGGCCTTCAGGCCAGAGAAGCGCGCATAAAGATGGTCGGTTCGATCCTGTCGTATGGATACGGCGTCGCGGCCGCGGCGTTGGGGTTCAACCCTGTGCTCATCAGCCTTTTTAAGATGGTGTCAGGAGTGGCCAGGATTGGCTTCGGCATTGCCGCCTATACCAAGTACTATTCCGCCGGTTTGTTTCTGCGGCCTCAATGGCCTGCGATTTGGAACATGTTTAAAGCCGCGTTGCCCTTTGCCGCAATAGAGATCCTCGGGATTATTTATAACAAGACGAACATCTTCTTCCTCGAGAATACAACAGGAGTAAATGGGGTCGCGCTGTACAGCGCGGCATGGAATGTTGTGGATCCCATTTCCATTTTGGCGTCGGACCAATTGCTCGGATGGGTAGTCTTCCCACTGCTCGCTTCTTTATGGTGGAAGGATTTGGAGAAGGCCGGGCGGCTTGTGCGTCGGAGCGCTCAGTGGCTCTTGGCCTTGGCATTTCCAATAATGTTTCTTCTCCATACAGAGAGCCGACTTATTATAGGTCTCATCTATCCGGGCAAGTTCAGCGATGCCGTCTGGCTCCAGCAATATCAGGTCTGGACCATTCTGCTTTCGTTTGAGAGCAACCTGTTCAAATATGTCATGATGATAGCCGGCGCGTCGAACCTGCTACTCGGATTCGCCGCAGTGACTACCGCGTTGAATTTCCTGTTCAACGTCACGCTTGTGCGACCGTTCGGTCTCACAGGCGCTTGCCTGGTAATTATCCTGACTAAGCTGACCATGACGGTCCTGACATATCTCTACTGTCGGGTCAGGTTCCGATTTATGAGAACGCGGGAATTCCTCTTTCCTGTAGTGCTGGCCGGAGTTTCGTTGGCGATCTTTCTGCTGATCAAGCCTCTCGTTACGCTGCACCCAGCGGTAGCAATTGCGTCGAGCTTTTATTTTCTCATACTGTGGAGAATCGGCCCCCGTTATCTAGGAGGGCTTCCAGGAAAAACCGGCAAGAAAACGGCCTGATATCACGCGGGATCTTTGACGGTCCACCCTCATCCCTGTTGCCGAACGATCATCTCTTCCAGTCTCGAGGCAAGCTTCATGTTTCCATAGAAATCGCCGCTTGCAATCCGTGATCGAAACCGATCCAGTTGTAACTCGAAGCCCCTGAACACGTCCGCCCCTGGAGTCGCATCGAGAGAATAGTCGCCGTACCGGAGTGATGCCACCATGAAGGCATTGAAAAACTGTTCGTAGGCGAAACGAATTGGAAACGAGAATACCGGCTTGCCGAAGTAAAGAGCCTCCGCAATTGCATTGTGCCCGCCATTGGTTATCAAATAACGGCATGTGGCCAGATCTTTCAGAAAATTGGTGCTCGACGGAGGCTTGTACTCGAGATTCTTGGAAGCCCGCTGATAGCCCAAACCATACACAATAACCTTGTGCGGTATTTGCTCCAGGGCCGGAACCAGACGTCGAAAGGTCGGGGAAGTCTGGTATACCAGAACATGATCGCCGTCGGCCGGCTCTACTTCAAGAACCGCGCGGCGCAGCACGGGCGGAAACACCTCTGTCTCGCAGACCTGTGCCGGCGGAAGCTTGAAGAAAGTGCTGACCAAATAATAGTCTGCATTGCTGAACATCCACCGAAGCGGCAGAGAATACATTAGACGGCCTACAGTTTGTCCCCTGGGCGTTTCATGAACACACTTATTGAAGAAATGATTGTTGTCTATGCTCACACACGGAATACCCAGCTTGCGTGCAGCGAGGGGGGTGAAATATTCGTAAGAGGTCAGAATCAGGGCCGGATCGAAATCCTTGACTATGTCCGCAATTCTTTCGACAGTGCGCTTTCTGCCTAAAAGGACCTCTGCGGCGTTCCGGACTGTTGCGATAACATCTACTCGATTATTTACATAATAAGTAGACGGGACGGGAACTTCTTCGACCGCGTATCCCATGCCGCGAAGATCCAAAACGCGGCCGCCGCCGATAAACAAGAATTCGTGGTGAGGCATTTCATTGGCTACGGCAAGGGCCAGACTTATATGTCCTCCCGCGTCACCCATGATGCCGATCAGTATTCTGGCCATAATTCTCGCGGATTCTGAATTACATTGGAGTATAACACTATCTTGGAAGATACGGGTATATGGAAAACATGAATTCAAGGGATTCAGAGGACGAGGGCGGCAGTTTGCTTGCGGAGGTTCAAGCGGGCGAAGAGCCGTTGGTCATCCCCATAGACGGCGTATTGGACCTTCACACTTTTTCTCCGAAAGAAGTCGCGGGCCTGCTGGAAGATTACGTAGTCGAATGCCTCAAACTGGGAATATTCGACCTGAGAATCATTCACGGAAAAGGCAAGGGGATTCTCCGGGATCGCGTAATAAAGATCCTTGCTAAGCATCCGATGGTGGAAGACTTTTCAGAGGCACCGCTCGAAGCCGGGGGATGGGGGGCCACTCTGGTCCGGCTCAGGCGCAAGAGCTAGAAGGACAGCCGGAGAAGCACTCTTGTTCTCGTTCCCGGGCTCTGCCTGGGAATGCCAGTCTTGGAGGCTCTGCCTCGACAGTGATAGCGAAATGAAGGCAGTTTGCGGGCTGAGCCCGCGAGATGTGGAACCAAAATTCAGAATATCTCAGACCGATTCTTAGAAGTTCGGAAACGGGTCGAGATCGAAAGAGAGCCGGCCGGTAGCGCAGTGAGCGGGAATCCGGTCACGTGTTTGGGTGCCACTGCTGGCTTGTCCAGCAGTGTTCTTCCAGCAGGCACTGCTGGACAAGCCAGCAGTGGCACCCGGCGGATCGAAGTCCGGCTTGACGGCAGTCGGCCTCCGGGCCTATGGAACGCCTTTCAATCTGTGTTCCTGAGCTTCGAGCACTTCCAGTTCCCGTTTGTACCTGCCGCCTATTTCCAAAATGGTTTCAATCCATTCGCGAATCACTTTCCCCTCGGTGGTGACATAGGCTATTTGAGTGTCCATCATCCGTGTGAGGGTTCCCATGATATCCATTAGGATGTCAAGCTTATGACAATCATCCTGAATCCGTATTGTGGGCGTGTGAAGCCCCTGCTCTCCGTAAGCGTCCCAGACCATCTCTTCCATCACGGTTGAGACAGCCAGAGACAAGATCTGAATTGCCCTGAAATCCATCGGTCGCTTCATTCCTCGCAAGCCGCTAATCCGAGGGACTACGAGACTGACTCTCTCGCCCTCTTTACCAGGAGTCCGGCACAGTTGAGAATGTTTTCCCGCGTATAAAGGGTCAGCTCATCGCGATAATACGTCTCAAATATATCACGAATCAGGTCATCCGTGTCCCCGCGATTGTCCAATATGCGCTCCCTGAGCTTCACCGCGGCTTGCCGGGCTTCGCTAAAGGCCTCTCTTACCTTTTGTTCACCCACAACCGGCCCCTGATGCGCGACACCGATAATCGAGGGCTGCAAACTTTCGAGACGATCTAGGGTATCCATGTACCCGGAGAATTCTGTCAAAAAGAGAGGAAATACTCCACGGCCCGGGAATCTGAATCCAAGGGAATCCGAGAGAATCAAGGCTCTGAGCCCGGGTATCCAGACCACAATCTTCCCGGGGGCATGGCCTTTGACATTGAGGAAACGCAGTGCCAAGCCTCCAATATCTATTTCATCATTATTCTTGGCAATAAGACAGTTTTCAAGGGTAGGCGCTTCAGCGACCGGCGGCCGGCCGGGCTCGACTCCGTGCGCTCGAAGGAAATTTCGCATGTGTCGATCTTCCGGTACCAGAGCCTTGCCGGCTTTCGGGTGAGCGAGAAATTCCGGCGCGCCTACCGCCGCAACGACGAGAGCCTGTGGGTACCTCTCCTTCAGGGCCGGCAGACCGGTTATATGGTCGGCATGCGGATGAGTGACGACCAGGAAGGTCGGCTCGACTTGCAACGTGTTCAACTGCCTGATTACATCATCCGCGACTGCGGATACGCCGACCTCTACAAGCGCGGATGCCTGCTCGCCTTTCACGAGGTAAAGGTTGAAATAGTAATTACCTAACACCCAGAGCCCTTCTGTAAGAAGCCTGGGGAAGGAATCGGATTCAAACTGACTCGCCGCCATGGCGCCTCCTTACTCGGCCAAATACACCGCTGAGATCCTGGCCAAGATGATCTTCAGAGCTTCCAATATAGATATTAACTCATTGTGAGTCCACCGCCGATTTCTTCCTTTTCGCTCGATTATAAGCTTGACAAAGGGATGTACGGGGTCTAAAAATAAATTCGACTGGCCTAACTGTGGTAGGCTAGTTTGCTTCCGGAAGCCGTGCCGGAGGCTGTGAGCAAGAGATCGGGAGATAACCATGAACCGTGCCCCCTCCACTAACAACTGCAATGACCTCCCCGCGCTTGATAACAAAGACTGCCGGACCGGCAACTTGATGAAGCTCTCCAACCTTAAACCCGGCCAAAGAGGAATAATTGCTCGGGTGTGCGGAGTGGCGGATGTTAGGCTCAGAATGATGGAAATGGGATTCACAAGGGGCACTGAGGTGCAGGTGGTTAAATATGCGCCTCTCAGCGATCCCGTCGAGGTCGTAATTAAAGGATACCACGTCACGCTGCGAAGAGACCAGGCCGCAGATATTCTCCTCTGTGAGGCAGACCAGGCGGCTGCCTAAGAGACCCAACCCATGCCCAGAGAAATAGTTGTCGCACTTGCGGGCAACCCGAATGCCGGCAAAACTACGCTGTTCAACGCCCTCACCGGGGCGCGACAGCACGTGGGAAACTGGCCGGGAGTAACCGTTGAAAAGAAAGAGGGGACGTTGACTCACGGGGATCGGAGGATCCGGGTGGTGGACTTGCCCGGCACTTATTCCCTCACGGCCTATTCCCTGGAAGAGATTATAGCCCGCAATTTTGTGGTTGAATCCGCGCCTGATGTTGTGGTGGATGTGGTGGACGCGTCCAACTTGGAGCGCAACCTATACCTGGCTGTACAACTTCTCGAATTGGGGGCTCGACTGGTCATAGCCTTGAATATGATTGATGTCGCCAAAGGGCGCAGCATACATATTGACGAGAAGAGGCTTTCCGACTTGCTCGGAGTTCCGGTGGTATCGACCAACGGCAAAAAAGGGATAGGAATTGAAGAACTTCTCGACAAAGCAATCCGACTGGCTGAAACCCCGGAAGTCGCAAGCGCCCCCAGAACTGTCAGTTACGGAACGGAAGTGGAAGAGGAACTCGCAAAGATAGAACAAAGACTCAACCGGCCCCGAAACTCAACGAACGGGCCTTCGAATCGTTGGCTTGCCATAAAGCTTCTTGAGGGAGACGCCGAGGTGTCGAAGATGGTGGAATCCACCTTCGGACAAAATGGCGTACACGATCAGGTCGTCAAGAGCCGGAAACACATTGAAGACATATTCGCGGACCCGCCCGAGGTCGTGTTGACGGATGCGCGTTACGGATTTATATCCGGGGCCATGAAGCAGACTGTGCATGTTGACAGTAGAGATCGCGTCCACGTGAGCGAATCTATTGACAAGCTATTGACTGACCGATTGCTCGGTCCGCTCGTACTCATGTTGGTCCTGTATTTGGTTTATATGTTTACTTTTCAGGCAAGTGAGCCTCTGGTCGGCGCTTGCCAGGCTCTGTTCGGATGGTTGGGCACCGTCGCTGGTGAAGTGATTCCTCATGGCCTTCTGCGGTCTCTGGTTGTGAGCGGCATTATTAACGGGGTTGGAGGAGTGTTGGGATTCACCCCTCTGATTGCCTTCATGTTTCTGGCTATCGCCGTACTCGAAGACACGGGGTACATGGCCAGAATAGCATTCATGTTGGATCGGGTACTTAGAGGCTTTGGCCTTCACGGCTCGTCCGTGCTGGCCCTGATGGTTGCAGGCGGTATCGCCGGCGGCTGCGCGGTGCCGGGGATAATGGCCACGCGCACGATGAAGGAACCCAAGGAAAGGCTGGTCACAATACTGGTGGCCCCTCTGATGAACTGTGGAGCAAAACTCCCTGTATATGCCTTGCTTATCGATGCATTCTTTGCTCACAGCCAGGCCAAGATCATGATTTTGCTAACCCTTATCTCCTGGGCAATGGTCTTGACCGCGGGGAAAGTGATTCGCTCGACAGTGCTGGCGGGCCCGTCTGCGCCGTTCGTGCTCGAATTGCCCCCGTACCGAATTCCGACCTTCAAGGGCCTTGTTATTCACACATGGGAACGAACATGGATGTACATCAAGAAGGCTGGAACAATACTCCTTGCTGTGTCCATTGTGCTGTGGGCCATGATGACCTTTCCGTCACTACCGTCGGAAACTGCAAAGAGTTTCGAGCAGAAAAAGGCCGAGCTAACATCGACCTTTCTCGCTGAGCCGGGGGTTCGAAGGGTATTTGAAACGAAGACCGATATACAAAAATTCGAAATCTTTACTAAACTGCCCGAATCAGGCATACGCTCGGCCGCGACTGAAGGAAACCCGACCATCGCTGAGCTGGCGCTGGCCATGGAGAAAATCCTCCCGAGAGAGCGCGGCAATTCCCGGTTATCGGCCAATGCAGATTTCGCGCCGGTCGCTCGCGCCTATGCTGCATTCGAAGCTAATAAAATCGCCATAGAGCGCGAGAAACTAAGCGAACAACTCAAGCACACCATAGGCGGCAGAATTGGGGTTGCACTTGAAACCCTGTTTCGCCCCATCGGGTTCGACTGGCGGACCAATGTGGCTCTGGTGGGGGGATTTGCAGCGAAAGAAGTTGTCGTGGCCACGTTGGGAACCGCGTATAGCCTTGGCGACGTGAAGCCGAGGGAATCAGGCGGGCTGGCCGAAAAACTGCGGAAGGAACCCGGTTGGAATCCTCTGACAGCTTTCACGCTCATCCTGTTTGTAATGCTCTATAATCCGTGTATAGCCACGCTGGTGATTATAAGGAAAGAATCCGGATCATGGCGGTGGACGTTCTTTGCCATGCTCTACACCACCGTCCTGGCATATTGTGTGGCACTGCTGGTTCATTCAGGAGGAACTTTTTTGGGGCTGGGCCTCTCGTAGGTTCAAGATTCTCAATCAGGAGACGACGATGTGGCAGCATATTGTTGTGGGGTTACTCGTAGCCGCTTCGATCTTCTTTATTAGTAAGCGTATCTGGAACTGCTTCAGAGGAGCACGAGCCGGCAGTACCAACTGCGGGTGCGGCTGTTCCGCTTGTGGGCAAAATCCGGGTTCGCAGTCGGATTGTGGCGCAGGCCGTTTGGACGAGCGATGCGTGCGGTGAAGGTGTATGCCGTACATTGGGTTGGGATTTGAAATTGGGATTTATATAGGTTTTACGAGAATTTTGGCCGCGTCGGCCTTTGTAAGTGAAATGTGATAGCCTTTGAGGTTTACGTGAAGGCTTCCCGATTCGGGGTCCTTCTTTTCTATCTCCAGGATGGCGCCGGTGTCTAGGCCCTGCTTGGCCAGTGACCTCCTGGACTCCCCAGATCCCTTCAGACTGTCTATCATGACCTGCGAGCCCGGACGGGCTGTGGCCAGGGTCAAACCGTCATCCAAGGCCGCCTTTTGGGCTTGGACTCTGCTTAGCAGCTTCTCCTTGGCTTTGTCCAGGCAAGGAATACATTCTTCACACGTGTCAGATACACCTTCCAGCCATCTGGTCTGATCGACCGGGCACATTTCGATGAACTCGCCCAATCGGACCAATTTCTCGATTACTTCCGGGTCAAGATGATGTTCGATGCGGCAAGCATTGTCCTCCGCGACGGTTTCCCCCACCTGTAGCACCCTAACAAGGAAGCGCTTCAGGACTTCGTGTTTTCGAACTATCTCTTTCGCCTTTCTTATCCCTCGGTCAGTTAAGGTGATGAACTGGTGCGGATCGTATTGAATCAGCCCGCGTGAGCCAAGACTCTTCAGAGCCGAAGTCACCGACGACATCTTGACCCCGAGCCGGCTGGCGATATCACGGACCCGTGCAATCCGCCGTTCTTGTTCTAAGTGATAGATCGCCTCCAGGTAGTCTTCCATAGCTGAAGTAAGCGAGGGAAGGGGCTTGGCAGGCTGCATGAAATAATCCCCTTAGTGTGGTCAAAAATTGAGTATGAATGAGACCGTCCGCGTTGTCAAGCCGCTAATCCTCATCTTTGCTTGCTTCGTTGCCGTGTTCGGTCCTACAGGGGCTCTCCTATATGGTTGGGCTATGCGCAGGATATCTTCTAGTTTTTCTGTCAGTACATCTCTAATATCCATGTCAACACCCCGTGGCCTTGCATTATGAGTCAAACCTCCCAATTCTAGTCTTCCTCACGCCTTTGTCCGCTGAGCGTACCGGGGAGTTCATCGATCACGTCTGTGGCAGTGATCGGTTCGGGACCCATTCTTTTTACTATATTGTCCGCGGCCAACCCGTGCAGGTACACTCCAAAGGGAAGAGCCTCTTCGGGCGGAATGCCCTGAACAAGCAAACCGCCAAGGACACCGCTGAGAACGTCTCCCTGCCCGCCTGAGGCCATCCATGGCGTTCCGGTCGTGTTCACGATGATTCGGCCATCCGGCGAAGCGGTCAACGTTTGGGCGCCTTTCAGGATAACCCATATACCGTAATCGGTTGCCAAGGTCCGCGCTGCCCCGATCCGATCCTGCTGGACTTCTCTCACGGTCTTGCCGGTTAGTCGGGCCATTTCTCCGGGATGCGGGGTAAGGACAACTCGAGCTTTTGTCTGACGGAGCACGTCCAGGTTCCGCGCCAGCACATTGAGCCCGTCTGCGTCGATGACCACCCGTCTCTGGTACGTGGCGAGCACCTTCTCGATCATCTCGGAAATCCCTTCAGCGGTCGATAGCCCCGGACCAATCACTATGCAGCGCTTCCCCTCAGAGAGCGCCAGGACACGATCAATCGCCGCATCGCCAAGATAGCCTAAGACGCTCTCAGGAAGAGGTTCGGTCATCTCTTCAGTGAGTTTCGTCTCGACAATGGGATTCAGAGAAGCCGGGATCCCAACCGTCACCAATCCCGCGCCCATACGGGAGGCGGCCCTCGCCGCCAGCGCGGGAGCGCCGGTCTTTCCGGGAGATCCTCCCACAACAAGGAGGTGCCCGAATATTCCCTTGTGTGCCTGAGCATCCGAACGTAGTCGCCAAAACTCTACGGCATCCGGTTTGTCGTAAAGCCATGCTCGAGGAGGGTTCTTCTCGATTGCATGGAGCGGAATGGAGATGTCTACCACTTCCACCTTGCCGCAGCATTCCACTCCGGGATAAATCGCCATTCCCAGCTTCTTGAATCCGTATGTGGCCGTCAAATCCGCTTGGACCGCGCAGCCGAGAATCCGGCCGGTGTTGGCATCGAGACCGGAGGGGAGATCAACCGCCAGGCGCATGCCGTCGACCCGATTGATCTCTAAAATTGCCTCTCGATAAGGCGAACGAACTTCGGAATTAAGGCCTGTTCCAAGAATCGCGTCGACAATCAAGTCGCTTTGGCGCCACCGGCGGACGGCCTGTTTGAATGATTCCTCGTCCTCCACCTCGTAAACATGAGAACTCATGCGTTCAAGCACCTGCAGATTAACCAAAGCGTCGCCGGCGACCTTTTGGCGAGGACTGAGGAGAAAAGTCTGCACCTCAGCCCCGTGATTAATCAGGTACCTGGCGATGACATACCCGTCGCCGCCGTTGTTTCCCGGACCGGATACCACAGACACCCTGAGGTCTCGGACATCACCTCCCAGACGGGTCTTCAGAATATGAAAAGTGGTGCGCCCCGCGTTTTCCATGAGCACAACGCCCGGAATTCCGTACTCGTCAATGGCTGCTGCATCGAAGGCCCTCATCTCCTCGGCAGTGACAAGATACATAAAAATTCCCCCTTGATAATCGTCAGATTCGGATTAGGTTCAAGACAGCCCGGCCGAGACCCGGCCGGGCTTGTCAGTTGTCATGAAATCGCACGAATATCCCGCACAGAGCATACTGTATCTGCCAATCAGTTCCAGTGTTATGAGGCCGCTTATTTCACCTGCCTTGAGTATAGGCACCGCTTTACTGCCACTTGCCTGAATCTTTTCAAGAATCTCTACTAGAGGAGTTTCCTCTGACGCCGTGGGAAAGTCGCCGGTCATCGCCTCAGATACGAGGCAAGAGGGTCCCTTCTTGTGCAGAGCATTGATGAGCCCGTCCCTCGTAATTAAACCGACCACCCGGTGATCTTCGACAACCGGAAAATCTTCCTGAAACCCTCGGCAATAACGTTCGGCCACGACTCCCACTGTATCGCGCGGAGACAGGACATCTATACCGCTGACCATGGCGGCTCTAGCAGTTACCCCTTTGAGTGGCAACACGGCCCCCAGATGTCGCTCTTCGGCTTCAGCACCCATGTACACGAACAGTGCTATCAGGATCATGAAGATGTTCATGGAAAGCAGGCCAATAAAGAACAGGCCGATAGCCAGGACCTGCCCGATTCCCACCGCGATTCGTGTCGCAGTCATGGGGCTCATGTACAGTCCCAGAAATCCTCGAAGAACACGTCCCCCATCCATAGGAAAAGCGGGTATCAGGTTGAAAACGGCCAAGACAAAATTCACTAAGGCAAGTTCAGCGAGAAGATTCCCGTGGACCGACACGTGCCAGAAACTAAGGCCGTATCCCAGCAGGTCTGAAAGGAACCAAAGAGAAATAGCCAGCACCAAACTCGACGCGGGACCTGCCGCAGATATCAGGAGTTCCTGCCGCGGGTCCTCCGGAGTTACAGGCATTCGTGCCACGCCCCCTATGGGAAGCAGCGTGATGTCCACGACCTCGATTCCATAATGGCGAGCGACCATCGCGTGGCTCAGCTCGTGGAATACCACCGACGCAAAAATCAGTGCGACGAAGATCAAACCGCGTAGTCCGCCGATCCCTATTATTGACCCTCCGACAAAGTAGACAATGAGCAACAACAACAAAAACGTGACGTGTACCCTGAGAGGTATTCCCAGGATGGAGCCAATTTTATATGACCATTTCATTAGCCTGCCTCCATGGAGCGAGATCTCTCGACGGATCCTCAGATGGCCGCGAGAGCGTTCCGCACTCCCATTAAAGAGTCAAAAGAATAATCATTCCTCTTCATTATCCGTCCAAAAGCTCTCGGCACAACTGAATGCTGGCGTTAACCTATTCTTTACCATAGATTAGCGCCCTGGTCTCTCTTTGCAAACAGAACAATTTTGTAGTACGCTTTCATTCGGCGAACTCTTGTGCACTGATACCAGTGCGCCATCAAACAAGTGACAATCCCCGCGACGATATGGTGGGGCATCCCGTGCGGAACGCGGGACTGCCTGCCCCGCGTTCCGCGGGATCACCCCGGACTTCGATCCGGGCTATGTGGGGGCGGACCCGCGTGTCCGCCCGGGGCAGACACATAGGTCTGCCTCTACAATTGATGCCCGCGTACGCGGGCATGACGACATGTAAGGACGGGTTTGAAACCCGCCCCTACCAGGAACACGGTGTCACTTGTTTGAAAGCTAATCGGTATGAGGTTACCGTGATTGCAATTGGTGAAGCGCAACGCAAAGTGTTGGAAGCGGTCCCCGTCCTGGGAAGGGAGAGGGTCTACATAGTAGAGGCTCTGGGACGCGTCCTCGCGCAGGACGTGCCCGCCAAACGTGATGTTCCTGCCGCCGACAACTCCGCGATGGATGGATATTCCTGCCGCTATGAAGATGTCGCAGGTGCCGACTCGGCCAATCCGGCGAAATTGCGCATAATAGGCGATTCCCCGGCCGGGAGGCCCTACTATGGCACAGTTGGGGCAGGCGAAGCAGTCCGTATCATGACCGGCGGGCTGATTCCATCCGGAGCTGATACAGTGATCATGGTCGAATACACCCGCACGGAGGGTGAGTACGTGTACTCTGTTTCTGCGATCCCGGTCCGGGCGCACATATCCGATTGCACGGCGAAGACGTAAAAGCCGAAGAGATCGTGCTGTCCGTGGGAGACATCATCAGACCGCCGGAAGTCGGGATGCTGGCCACGCTCGGCCATGCCTACGTTCACGTCTATCAACGACCGGTTGTGGCCATTCTGTCTACCGGCGACGAACTGGTTGATCTGGACGAGCCATTCACCGATGGGAAGGTAGTATGTTCCAACGGTTACAGCCTGGCCGCTCAGGTGCTAGAATGTGGCGCCATTCCCCTTTCCCTTGGAATAGCCTCCGACGATGAAGCAGATCAGCGCTCTCGCATATCAGACGGGCTGAGAGCCGATGTCATAATCACATCCGGTGGCGTATCGGTGGGAAAATACGACCTGGTTAAAGATGCTCTCTCAAAATTAGGTATGAAAGTGAAGTTCTGGAAGG
This sequence comes from uncultured delta proteobacterium, assembly GCA_963789265.1. Lineage (GTDB taxonomy): Bacteria > Desulfobacterota > Desulfomonilia > Desulfomonilales > Desulfomonilaceae > CAWBBA01. The sequence continues at coordinate 286,545 of CAWBKB010000006.1, forward strand.
TTGCGATGAAACCGGGCAAGCCGCTGGTGTTCGGCACAATCGGCAACAAACCCGTATTTGGCCTGCCGGGAAATCCCACATCGGCCATGATTTCTTTCGAGCAGTTTGTGAGACCCGCTCTGCTGAAAATGATGGGTCACGTGCGGCTTTTCAGGCCGCTAATAGAAGCGACACTGGGGGAGAATGTGGAGATCCGGTCGAATCGTCTCCACCTGGTAAGGTGCAAACTCTTTGAACGGGACGGAACCGTGACTGCGGTGGCCGCCGGTACTCAGAGTTCCGGGGCCCTCCGATCAATGGTCCTGGCTGATGGATTGATGATTCTCCCGCCGGAGGACGCCCCATTTTCAGCAGGGCACCGCGTACGGGTGCAAGTATTGCATACAAACAGCCCCCTCACCCCACAATCACCATATTCCTGAGGCCTTGAACGAGCAACCGGCGAAACAAGGCTATAAGAGCATGCATTGGGTTTCAAGCAAATTAATGTCGTTGCAAGGAGCATAGTGACGAAGCAATCTCAGCTATGTGGGGACTCATACCGATTCGCTTTCAAACAGGTGACATGGTGTTTCCGGTAGGGGCGGGTTTCAAACCCGCCCTTACATGTCGTCATGCAAGCGTACAAGGGCATCACCTGTAGGGGCACCTCTCGTGGGTGCCCGAAAGAGGGCAGACACAAGGTCGGCCCCTACATCCCCGGATCGAAGTCCGGGGTGATCCCGCGTTCCGGGCGGGATGCCCCACTATATGCTGTCTAAGATTGTCACTTGTTTGATGGCGCATTGGTATCAGTCGATGAGATTGCTTCGGTTCGCTCGCAATGACACTCGGAGGAGTTGATCGTTCTCTTCCGCGCGACCGTAAGGACCGGCTATGAAAGACCTGTACTCTTTGATTTTCTGGAGTAGGGAAGGGTAACTGATCTCAAGGATCTGAGCAGCTTGGGAGCGGTTTCCGCCGGTGCGATTCAATGCCCGGGCTATGAGATTCTTTTCCAGAATCTTGGAGGCCTTCTTGAGTGATAAGGTTTCTTCTGCGCTCGGCAGCACGGGGACCTGGGCAGCAGAAGTACGAATATCGTGTGGAATACATTCCAGAGTGATCACGTTCCCGTCCGCAAGTATCATCGCTCTTTCTACGACATTTTGAAGCTCCCGCACATTCCCCTTCCAGGGGCAATTCAACAAGGCTTCTTTGGCCTCACGGCTGATCTGTCTGATTGCGAGGCCCATCTTTCTGTTGAAAATCTCCACGAAGTGCTCCACCAGAGGAATGATATCTTCTTTTCGATCTCGTAGCGGTGGAAGCGCAATGCGCACGACATTTAGACGATAGAACAGATCTTTCCTGAAACGACCACCTTCCAGGGCCACCTCCAGGTCCTGATTTGTGGCGGCAAGGATTCTTACGGAGACGTGCCGGTCCACGGTCTCACCCACTCGTCGCATTTCACCTCTGTCGAGAATCCTTAGGAGCTTCACTTGGAGCGACGGATCCATACTTCCGATTTCATCGAGAAGCAGCGTTCCTCCGTCAGCCTCCTCGAAGAGACCCGGTTTTTCGTCCGTTGCCCCGGTAAACGCCCCGCGCACATGCCCGAACAGCTCCGTCTCTAGAAGGGCACCCGGAATCGCGCCGCAGTTGATTGCCACAAATGACTCGCGGCTTCGGGAAGAGCAGCGGTGGATTTCCCGTGCCATCATCTCTTTTCCCGTCCCGGACTCTCCGGTTATCAGGACCGAAGAATCTGAACGAGCGACCTGGCGAACCGTATCCAAAACAGCTTTCATGGCCGAACTCTTGACGACCAACTCTCGGCTTCCCTCTATGCGAAGCAGTCTACGCCTGAGGCTAACCACCTCGCGTCGTAAGCGCTCTCTTTCGGAAGCTTTGCGGAGAGTTAAGACAACTTCGTCGGTCTTGAACGGCTTGGAAATGTAGTCGTACGCACCTTTGCGCATGGCTTCAAGTGCAAGTTCGATGCTGCCGTATGCGCTCATGAGGATGACGATCGTGTCTATCCCTCGGCCCCTGAGATGCTCCAAGAGTTGAATGCCATCCATACCCGGCATTCGAACATCTGAAAGAATAAAGTCGAATTTCTCGCTTTGGGCAAGTTCCAAGGCCTGTCGGGCCGTGCCGGCACACTGGGGCTCGAATCCGTCCCGTTCAAGAACCGAGCTGAGCATGTGTAGCATGTTCGGTTCATCGTCTACGATCAGAATCTTATAACGCTGTTCATCCATGGCGCGTGATGGCATGCTCTAGACAGGCGTGGACATCCTCAACCGCCAGGTCGGGGTAGTAGTCCTTGACAATCCGATCAAATGCCAAACCCTCGTTCAGTAGCTCCAGGACGTTTTGAACCGTGATACGCGGTCCAGCGATGCAGGGCTTGCCGAAGTGAATTCGAGGATTACTGGTAATTCGTTCTATCTTAATCATCCTAGCTCCTTCCCGGTTGCAACTTGGGTTCCGTTCTTATTATACATCAGTCCGCACCATACGCGTGCCGTCTCCACGCTAAGCGGAACGCCCCGATGATGCGCCACATTCTCCTTGACATATTTAATCAATTACATTAATATAAACCTGTATATATTGGACATCATGCAATTTATATATAATCAATGTGCATGAGTCCGCCAGGAGGATGGTCTATGAAAACAAGCATTGCTGCCTTAGCTCTGGCGGCTCTTCTCATCTTCCTACCGGGACACTCATTCTCGAAAGTCGTGTGCGAAAAAGACCACGATTTTATCCCGAGATTTCACAATATGATCTTTCTCTTCGACGTATCCGACTCCATGATGTCAGGATACCCGAAAGCCTATGATTTTTCGCGGCTGTTTGTTGCCACAAGAGCGTTTATGATGTTCAACGCAGTGATGCCGCACGTGCCACACTGGCAGTATGACCTGAACACTGCGCTCATAACGTTTGGTGACTGTAAAACTCCCAGGCTTCTCGGCCCTCTCGGTCCGTGGACGAGGGTCAAGTATGCGGCGTACTACGCGTGCATGCGTAAGGAAGGTGGGGGCCCATGGCGAGCCGCGGCATTTCAGGACGCTTTGCAATTGGCGGGATCTCTTATCGGAACCGCAGCCGGCCGGACCGCCGTAGTGATTTTCACTGATGGGGGCACCATGGGCGAATGCCCTCAAAAGACTGCTATTTGCCTAAAAGATGCTTACGGCAAGAAAGTTCAGGTGTACGGAATTTTCTTCGGAAACAAGGAAGTCGGCTGGAGGAACCTTTATGAGGTCTGCAAGCTGACCGGAGGATATTGCCGCCACTGGGAAGAAGTGCGTGCTAAATCCACAATGCAGGAATTTGCATGGGACATTCTTGTAAGAGAGATAATGTTCCCGTATCCCGAAGTTTTCTTCAAGGTGAAGAGCGCCGATCTGCTCCCTTCAGAAGCGCTCAAGCTCGAGAGCGTGGCCAATTTTCTCCATGCCATTCCGCAATATGTGCTCCAAATAGACGGACACACGACGTTCTTCGGCGACACCAGGAGTGATCACAAGCTCGGCATGGCCCGTGCCCTGAGCGTGAAGAATGCTCTGGTAAGGATGTACAACGTCAATCCCTCAAGAATAATGGTCCGTTCGTGGGGCAAAGAGTTGCCTCGCTACGACAATCAGAATCCGGACACTGCTGTTCGCAACCGTGAGGCCAACCTGTACTTGATGCTTCCGTTGAGGGATTTCCCCTACGATGAGAAATTTCTGCACACCTTCGGTGTGAGTGCCGTCGGAGACATCTACAACACGCAAGAGCGCTATAATCCCCAACAACGCGGGAACACCTTCGGACGCCATCCGGATGCCGAGTGGGCATGGCCGGCCAAACCCGCGCCGGGTTCACCCATACCTGTACCTGTGGACAGGCGAAGTCAAAAGAGAGGCAGGCTTCCTGCTCAAGCCACCCCAGTCAGCGTGGGAGGACTCCATTAGAAGGGGGCCCGGGGCACGCTGACTGTCCTACAGAGACGGGCATCCTTCCAAATTCACAGTAGGGTGGGCATCCTGCCAAATTCACAGTGGGGTGGGCATCTTGCCCGCCATCCAATACGTAACACCGTGTTTCAGGTAGGGGCGGGTTTGAAACCCGCCCCTACATATCGTAATGCCCGTGTACGCCGGGACTGTAGGGGCGAATGGTATTCGCCCCGGGCGACCGCCGGTCGCCCCTACCATCCCGGATCGAGTTCCGGGACGACCAATGACAGTCTATCCCACGCGGGACTGCCCTAACAGATCCTTTCCAGGATTGTCACTTGTTTGACGGCGCATAGGTATTTGCGCCTAAACCCCGTACTAGATTCTCCCTCACAACTGCTCTCTAGCGGCATTCTTCGATTCAAGCCACGAAATGGCTGCGGCATGCAGTCTGCCGACGAGCCGCGAAGACCTCGCCAGATCATGGAAACGAACTAGCCATTTCGCCGGAATCCTCTTGAGCAGCCTGCTGCCGGAACCACTGATCAAGTTGCGGTATCGAATCCGCTCGAGATGTGCTTCCAGTTTTTTTTGGTTCTGCACATTCCTGTCCCGGATCCTCTCCCAGTTCAGCCCGTTCAGCTCGTCGTAAACAAACTGTTCTCTCTCAAATACGGATGTTCGAACGCTTCGCAAGTTAGTGAGGCCATACCGCTCCGGGTATTGAAACATCAAGGACTGTGGCTCCAGGAGAAAACGCTGGGGCAAGAATGCCGCCATATCCGAATCAATGTAGCGCTCCACTAGCCGTTTGAAACTCTCAACATCCTCTTCCGATTCATGAGGAGCGTTGTAGATCAGGTGGATGTAATTTTTGATCCCAAAACCTATTGCTTGGTCGATCAAATCATGCATTTTCTCTGCGTCAAACCGCTTTCCCAGTAACCGAACCGTGGGAGTATGAGCCGATTCGACCCCCCAGAAGAGGCTGAAGCATCCGGCGTCTTTTGCTTTCTTCAGCAACTCTTGGCTGAACCCGTTTACCTTTGCATAGGCATACCAACGAATGGCGGGAAGCTCGGCCGCAAGTCGATCGCAAACCTCGGCACAGCGGGTGGGATTGCCGTTAATCGAAGCATCTGCAAACTGGAACGTAACCGTTCGGTATTTCCGGGCAAGTTGAGATACCTCTGAAACGATCTTGTCGGCTGACTTGCAATCAAACGCGTCAACCAGGCGTCCCGTACAGAAACTGCACTGCGAGGGGCACCCCTTGGACATTCGATATGGAAGAAAGAGAGTCTTCTCTCCGGTCAAGGGATGGTCGTAGCGATACGAGTCCAGAGAAAGGCCCTCAAAGTCGGGAACGCGCTCTTCTTCGGCCGGCAGTCTGGACTGCGGCCTCTGAATAAGCTTTCCTTCCTCGAAATAGATAGCGCCGGGTATTTCCGCGCGGCAGACCTTCATTCTTCCGTGGTGCAGCCTGTGGAGCATGAGCAGGGGGACCTCTCCGCTCCCTTTAATCCAGTAGTCGGCCGCTCCGTAAGGAACAAAGGATTCCGCGGGCTTGATCGTGATAAAGGGTCCGCCGAAGACGATTACAGCCTCCCGGTTAAGTCGGCGGATATAATGTGCGATTAGAAGTGAGGCCCAGAACTGATGATAAGCGACTATGGAGAAGGCGTACATTCCCGCGTCGGGAATCAAGCGGCCCGCATACTTTTCGGTGAAGGCTCCGAGCCCTTCCTGCAAGGCGAATCCTTGAAGAGAATTGAAGAATTCGTCCTGGGAAAACGTCCTTTCAGGGTTGTGGTAGTCGATGTCATCATTATCGCCAAAGAGATATTCGATGAGAAAATCGCATTGGATCACCGGCACAGAGTGCTCTTTCAGAAAGGCGTAAACTACCGACATGCCGTAAGGCATAAATTTGGTCTTTAGGTATCGTTTACTTATAGCTGGAGGATGAACGAGAACCACTCGCGGATCGGCGGGATAGCGAAGCGTTACTGATGCATCACTCGAACCTGATTTCATGTTCGCTCTTAGGACTGCGAGGAACGTCTACGAGTAGTTCTGAAAGAAAGGGTCCGCAATAGCGAAGTCTGACAATTCTGCGTGGATCAATGAGAATGAGGCTGCTTGTTCAGCTTATCCATTTTCGCAACCACGGCTGACAGCCTGGCCTCAATGTCGTTCAACTTGTTTTGCAAAGCGGCATTGCTAGCCGATTGACGCGGCCCTTGCGCCGAGCTTCCCGTGGGACGCAACGACTGCTTCAGGTCTCCCAATTCTTGGCGAATCCCCTGCAAGCTCCTGATCACTCCGCGCTCATTATCAAGCATGGCTTGAGAATAATTTTGAATGGCACGCTCCGCACCGGTCCCTTTTTTTTGGAGTTCCGCTATAAGGCCGTCGGTCTTATATTGCATCCTTTCCGTTGTAGCAGCCATTCGACTGGTGCTATTGGCCATTGAAGGCATAGCGGATGCCATGACCCCCATATAATAAACCATCTGGTCCATATTCCCCTGAATCCTTTTCACATCAGGGAGGCCCGCGCAACTTACGGCGAATAAGAGGGTCGAGACGACCAGCAAATTTCTTAGAGTTCCAGTCATGACGAAACCCCTGGGAGCCAGGTTCGGTTTGGATTCGCAGACCTTCCTGTGCGTCGATTACTTAGTGTCTCCAGTTGAATGTCCCAAATTTCGCAGGGTCCATTATTTCATCCGGCAGTTGAATTCCGAAAACTGCATTGTCCTGTCGCACCAGAATCTTCATCTTCTTGGAAGGGATAGTTATCTCTTCCTCTCTGGGAAACTGCGTGCCCTTATCGGTTTTGAAGAATTTCACGACGCGAAAAGTCCTTTGTATTTTTCCTTTCGGATCGCGCTGCTCCGACTTGATTACCAGGAAATCGTTTTTGGATACCCAGACCAAGCGCTCTCCCTTTTCGTTGGGCATCGAGATTTTGATCACATAGCACTCGCGGCCGTCCACGGTCTCTTCGTTGAGAAGCGTCTCCCGGCCGGCGCCGTTGGGCACAAAGCCCTGGATGTCTTCCATGGTAAGGCCGGTAGCTCCTATGTTCACCGATGGGTCGTTAACGGCCAAGGGGAGAGTCTTACCTGCTGCCGGCATGTACATGAAAGCCTTGGTTTCGTCCCCGGGCTCGATCTCGAAGAGAAAGCGCAAGCCTTTAGATTCTTTAGGCTCTATGAAATCAATGAAAAAGGTGCTTGTGTCCTTCTTTGTCTTTCCCATGAACCAAAGGACATGGTGAGAGACGGCTTTCATCTTTCTCAGGGTCTTCACGGAAACCACGGCACGAAAGGTGTCGTGGAAATTCTGCTTCGCGACCTGTTCGAGAATTTCGTGCGCGGTCATTGCCTGCAAATCAAGGGAGATACAGAGCAGAACCAGTCCGATAATGACGGGTAAGTATCGATTAGTGCTAAAACGCATACCTTGTGGTCCCAAGCGTGAGTTTGTTCGTGTCATGAGTTCTAGGCCGCTTGCTAAGCAAATTACTAATGTAAAAGGACGATTACCTTTCGTTTGAAAAACACAGTACTTGCAATGGCTTTAATACCATAAAAACACTGCATTTGTCAATAGGTTGTGCCCACGGGAAAGGGGCAGCCTCCAGGGCAATCAACCTCATGCAAAGGGCCCGTGCCCATAACGAATGCCCCAAACTCTATCACATCAAGCTTTATATTGACAACAGCTTATTTAGGGCGTGCGCGTGTATTAGGTACGTGGGGCAGGCTTTCCGAGACTGTCTCAAAATTCCGCACAAGGTTCGAATCGTGCCACGATGGCAGCCCGGCACTGAAGCACCAGTCTACTTTCTATCGCCCCAATGGGGCTCAAATGCAAGCGTCCCGTAGGGACTGGGGATAGTAGCCCGATCCCGCGGAACGCGGGATTGCCGGGGCGAAAGTCTATCGTGCCTCGCATTTTACTCATGCCCGGATTTTGAGACAGTTTCTTCCAGCCCGCCTGTTGCTCAACTTGGCTGACGGCAGGCTTGAAGCGCCGGGTTGTCAACGTGCTACAATTCGAGGCACCAAAATAGTTTTGGAACAGTTTTGTAAGGCCCGTACTACATGAGCAAGCAGTCATGTATTTCATTTCTTTTGATGCTTTTTTTTCAAGCAGACATAGGCTAAAATACGCGATTGTACGGGAGATAATCCATGAATCTTATTATTCGACTAAGCATTGTCCCTATTTTTGCGACGGTTTTGACCGCTCCAGCCTACGCACAGTGGCCGCTGGGACAAAATCCGCCCACGCAGGAAGCCAGGTCCGCAGAAGCCGGTCTTCATATTACGACCACGGGTAGGTACCAAATCTTTGTCTCACCTCAGGCCAAAGGTCACACGTTTATGCTCGACACGGATTCGGGCAGAGTCTGGATCATGAAAAAGGACAGCACATCCGGTGATTTTTCCTTACATCGAGTTCCTGTGGAGCAGGTAGATGCCCAGCCTGCCGGCAAATCCGGGACAAAGCAGACCAAGAAGAGTGAGAAACAGTCCACCATTCCGAAATGATTGATTGATGGTTAACTTATAATTGTTGATGGCTCATAAGCTCCCAACCTTTTCTTGATCTTTTCCAATAGACGATGTTACCAAAGGGATCTCGGCGGAGGCGCCTGAGAGATGTGACCAGCCGCCGGTGGGAGACGGGGTTGAGAGCGGCTGGGCTGACTGATCGGACAACAGAGGAGGAGCGAACGCTGATATGAAAACGCAGGGATACAGGGTCGCTGTTGTCGGCGCTACCGGCGCAGTGGGCAACATGATGATCGATCTTTTGGAGAAACGGTCTTTCCCGGTAAAAGAAATCTTGCTGCTGGCCTCGGGTCGTTCCGCCGGGAGAACTCTCAGATTCAGGGGGGAAGATCATCCTGTGCAGGAGCTTACTGAGTCTTCATTTGAAGGCGTGGACATCGGCCTGTTCTCACCCGGAGGGGCTGTCAGCGCAAAATTTGCACCGGTGGCCGCAGCCGCGGGTTGCATAGTGATAGACAATACTGCCCACTTTCGAATGGATCCCGAAGTTCCCCTGGTAGTGCCGGAAGTGAATCCCGGCGCCATCGCGGGTTATAAGGCAAAGAACATTATTGCCAATCCCAACTGCTCCACCATACAGATGGTCGTTGCGCTCAAACCTCTGCACGATGCCGCAACCATCAAGCGAATCGTCGTGTCCACGTATCAGTCTGTATCGGGTACCGGGAAAGATGCCATCGAGGAGATGCTCGATCAGTCGCGAGCGATCTCTTCCGCGGTCCTCTGGACGAAAGATCAGGGCCTGGATACTCTGAGAGAAGCTTTGAAGCCTTATAGGACGGTAGCCACTAATGTCTATCCCCACCGTATCGCATTCGAGTGTCTGCCCCATATCGACGTCTTCCTGGAAAACGGTTACTCCAGGGAGGAGATGAAAATGGTGTGGGAGACTCACAAGATACTGGATCCATCCATCCGCGTCACAGCCACGGCTGTCCGGGTACCGACATTCTTCGGTCATTCCGAATCAGTGAACATCGAGACTGAAAAAAAGATCACGCGAGAAGAGGCGCGCGAGCTTCTCGAGCATGCACCCGGCGTTCAGGTGGTTGACGATCCATCGTGCAATGAATATCCGCTAACTGCCCTCGCGGGCGGCGAAGATCTCACGCTGGTCGGCCGGATTCGTGAGGATGAAACCATACCCAACGGTTTGAATCTCTGGGTGGTTTCAGACAATATTGTCAAAGGGGCTGCACTTAATGCAATCCAGATTGCTGAGACACTTGTGGACCGCTACCTCTGAGGCTCAATAGTTGAGGACTGCCGTTCTCGAAGGAGAATTCACAATACGCGGCTCCGGCTGGGCAATTACCCCGTAAACAGAAAGGCGAAAGGAACACCTGTGAGCGTCAAACGAGAGGCTGTCATAGTCAGTGCCGTTCGTACTCCGATCGGCTCTTTCGGGGGGACCCTTAGTGGGTTCGGTGCAACAGAGCTGGGAGGGATGGTTGTCGCAGAGGCCGTTAAGAGAGCGGGACTGGACAAAGCCGATGTGGACGAAGTCATAATGGGGCAGGTACTTCCGTGCGGATACGGCCAGAACCCGGCTCGGCAGGCGTCTCTAAAGGCCGGCCTCCCGTATGAAACTCAGTGCTTCACAATAAATAAAGTCTGCGGATCGGGGCTTAAGGCGGTCATGTTGGCCGCGCAGGCTATTCAGCTCGGGGACGCTGAAGTTGTCATAGCGGGGGGCATGGAGAGTATGACCAATGCCCCGTACTATCTTGAAAAGGCCCGCTTCGGATACCGGATGGGTGATGGAGGGCTGATTGACCACATGGTTCATGACGGCCTCTGGGACATAGTGAACGATTTCCACATGGGCATCAGCAACGACCTGTGCAGCGAGAAATATAATGTCTCAAGAGAGGATCAGGATCGTTACGCCGCGCTGAGCTATTCACGAACTTTAGAATCGATGAAAGAAGGCCGATACAAAGAAGAAATCATGCCTGTTACCGTTCCTCAGCGAAAGGGCGATCCAAAAATCTTTGACACAGATGAGTGCCCGAGGGAGACCGGCTATGAGGCATTAAGCCGAATGAAGCCGGCATTTCAGGCGGGAGGGTATGCCACGGCCGGGAATGCATCCGTAATTTCCGACGGGGCTTCCGCACTTTGTGTCACGTCCTACGAAAAAGCCAAAGAAAGAGGATTAGAAGTATTAGTCAGGGTGGGCTCGCAGGGAAGTGCGGGGCTGGACATGAAGTATGTGCTCATGGCTCCGATCCTCTCAATCCCTAAAGTTGCATCCAAAGAGGGCGTAGACTACCGGAAGATAGACCTCATGGAAGTCAACGAAGCATTTTCGGGCTCGACCGTCGGTGTCATCCGCGAGCTGGGCCTGGACGTCGATCAGTGCAACGTGAACGGCGGATCGGTAGCCCTGGGTCATCCCATAGGGGCAAGCGGAGCAAGGGTTCTCACAACTCTCATTTATGCTATGAAGCACCGGGGGGCCAGGTCAGGGATGGCCTCTCTATGTCTGGGAGGAGGGGAAGCGGTTTCTCTATATATAGATAGGTGATGGTATCGCATGGCAGTGGCGATTCTGTTGGCAGCGTTATGTTTGCTCCTCAACATTTGCTTCTATGTAGGCCCGCCATTCATTTGTTCAGGGCGAACGGTGTATTTCCATCGGTGTCATTGCGAGCGAAGCAATTGAAATGGAAGACTGGCCACAAGAGCTGGATTGCTTCGTCGCGTTGCTCCTCGCAATGACAGTTTCCGCGTAAATGAACAATTTCAGACCGGTGACTCGCGGTTGAAGCTCACGGCCTACTATGCTAATTTAGCTTACATATATTTCGATGATTGAATAGGCTGCTTGCCGTTGACAGATGGAGGAGTCGTGTTTATCAAACCCAATGAGCATTCGTTTCTGACCGGTACCGAGCCCTTTTTTAAGATGGTCCCGCTGGACGCGACAAAGGCCAGGGTCGACGAAGAGTTGCTCTTTGAGCCTCATCACGAGGGATTTATAGGCATACCTCATGGGGGGTTGCCCATGGGATTGTGCCTGGATGCCTGGCGTCGAACCAGGGAGCCTTCATATCCTGTGCAGGTCAATTTCAGGTTCGGCGGCTCCGGAATTAAAATAGGGGATAAGGCCGTATTTACGGTCGAGCAGAATCCTGAAGACGAAAAGTCATGCTTCTCGGCACAAATAACTAAGAATGGTGACAAAACCCCGTATCTGAGGGCCGAGATTCGATCGGCTGCACTCGCCGGAAATCCTGGCGGCATTCCAGCGCCGCCTACCGAGGAGTTTCGCGGCCTCCCGTACTATAAAAACTGCTTTGTATGCGGCCATCACAGAACCATAACCGGTTTGCAACGAAGATTTAGACTTCACGAATCAGACGGCACCACGGTGATAACCACTCCATGGGGCCTTGATGCGACCGATGCGGAAAGGGCAGAGAATTTTCTCATAAAGAACGAAGAGCTGCACCCGGCGGTTCTGATCTCGATTTTTGACGAGAATACGGCGTGGGGCGGGTTCATGATGACTAGAGCCGTGGGACTATCGGTCCGGGTCGAATTTACGATCTTAAGGCCCGTATCCAGGCACGAGAAGTTGCTCTTCGTGAGCGAGCCCACGGGCATACGAGGCAATCCTCGTAACCCTCGTTTCTTTCTTGCGAAAGGCACAATACTTTCCATGACGGATCCGGGACGTCCCGAACCCGTGGCTTACGGACGCGGTGAGTGGTTGATCGCGGATCAATATACTCAGCAGATTAAGCGGAACCTACTACCCGAAGACGACTGGAGTTGGATTTTCCCGGACAATGGAGACTGAGGAAAAGAATACAGTCTTGTTGAGCACGGCGGTGCAGCCTTGCCGAGAGACTGTGCACCGGCTTCATGCCCGGTAATTTGGGCAGTGGAAAAGCACCTTAGAGGTGAAAGAGTGTTCGAACACGTGATTGAAGGCGTTCGGTGGATACCGGGCAAGGACAAATTCCTTCCCGATTCCCACATGTATGTAATCGGGAAGCCCGATTCAGATGATTTTTCCCTGGTGGATTGCGGACTGATGCAGATGGGCGCGTATAAGCTCGAAGCCTTGAAGAGTTGCGAAATTCCATTGGATAAGGTGAAGCGCGTCATCATGACCCACACCCATCTGGATCATATCGGGTGCCTGCCCGAAATATTGGAGGCCATTCCCGAACTGGAAGTATGGGTTCACAAGGACGAAGCCGATCATCTGGAGCGCGGTGACGACCGAATAGTCTTTGGCAATCAAATGTTCGAGTCCATGATCCGTTCCCAGTACACGATCTCCAAGGACTTTTTCAAGATAAATGTTCACAGAAAGCTGAAAGGCGGCGAGGCCCTCGATTTAGGTGGGCTCACGTTCAACGTGATCCATCTACCGGGGCATTCAGCGGGAAGCATCGGCCTTTTCAATGAGGACCACAAGCTCTTGATGTCCGGTGACACGATCTATGCTGACGGAGCCATAGGCCGCTACGATCTGGTTTCCGCGAATACCGCGGAACTGAAACGTTCCCTGGAGTTAATCGCCGATTTGGACGTGGACGTACTGCTGCCTTGCCATAACAGGATTGTCAGGAGTGGAGCCGGGCCCATGGTCAAGAATACTGTTCGTCAATGGACCCCTCTGCTGGGAGCATAATATACCTTATGAGGATTAAAGCATGGGAAGGACAGTCGCGGAAAAAATTATCGAAGCCCATCTCGTAAAAGGAAAACTTGAGGCCGGTTCCGAAATAGCTATCAAAATTGACCACACTCTCACTCAAGACGCGACAGGGACCATGGCTTTCCTTGAATTTACGGCCATGGAGGTTCCCAGGGTTAAGACGGAAGTTTCAGTCAGCTACGTGGATCACAATCTTCTGCAATCCGATTTCAAGAATGCCGACGATCACCGTTTCCTGAGAACTGCCGCTGCAAAGTATGGGGTGGTGTTCAGCAGACCCGGCAACGGAGTGTCCCATCAGGTGCATCTGGAGCGCTTCAGCGTGCCGGGTAAGACACTTTTGGGCGCGGACAGCCACACCACCACCAATGCCGGCAGTTCCATGCTGGCCATTGGGGCTGGGGGGTTGGACGTTGCCATGGCCATGGCCGGACATCCTTTTTACCTATCCATGCCCAAGATTGTCGGTGTGCGGCTCACCGGCTCCCTTCAACCGTGGGTGTCGGCAATGGATGTGATCCTTGAAATGTTGCGCAGGCTAACGGTGAAGGGCGGCCTGGGCAAAATCTTCGAATACTTCGGGCCGGGCGTCGAGAACCTGTCCACAACCGACCGGGCCACCATAGGCAACATGGGCGCGGAGTTGGGCGCGACAACCAGCATGTTTCCTTCAGATAGGCGCACACGGGAATTCCTCGAAAGTCAGGGTCGCGGCCACGTCTGGACGGAGATCGTGGCGGATCCGGATGCCAGGTACAGCGAAATTATCGAACTTGACCTTGACGGGCTCGAACCTTTGATCGCCTGTCCCAGTTCCCCGGGAAACGTGAAGAAGGTTTCAGAAGTGGAAGGCATCGAAGTGTCCCAGGTGATCATCGGTTCCTCGGTGAATTCATCTTTCCGAAACTTCATGGTAGTGGCCAAGGCGGTGGCGGGGCGGCACTGCCACCCCGACTTGAGCTTTGATATCAATCCTGGCAGTAGTCAGGTCCTTCTGAACGTGGCAGAGGCAGGTGGGGTTGCCGACCTAATTTTGAGCGGAGCGCGTATTCACCAGTCCGGTTGCCTGGGCTGCATCGGTATGGGGCAGGCTCCCGCTACCGGAGCAGTCTCACTGAGAACTTTTCCGAGGAACTTCCCCGGCCGGAGCGGGACCTTTCCTGATGAGGTTTACCTCTGCTCGCCTCAGACGGCGGTTGCCGCGGCACTTCGGGGAAAAATCAGCGACCCGAGAGCCCTTGGAGACTATCCAAAGGTTTCCGAGCCGATCAAATACTCGCTTAATGATGAAAATCTCGTGCAACCCGCATCGGATCCCGCTGCGGTGGAAATCCTCATGGGGCCGAATATCAAGCCTTTCCCCAAGTTCGACAGACTGGAAGAGACCATCGAAGGCCCCATAGTCATCAAAGTGGGGAACAACATCAGCACGGATGAAATCATGCCCGCGGGGAGCAAGGTCCTGCCCTTGCGGAGCAACGTAGAGGCCATCAGCGAATTTGTGTTCAACAACATTGATCCGGATTTTCCTCGCCGTGCCGGGGCCGCAAAGTTGGGTTTCGTGCTGGGGGGTGATAATTACGGTCAGGGCTCGTCAAGGGAGCACGCGGCCATCGCTCCGCGCTTCCTGGGCATCCGTGCCAAGCTGGCCAAGAGCTTTGCAAGGATTCACAAGGCCAACCTCATCAACTTCGGAATACTCCCGCTGACATTTGCCGAGCCGAACGACTACGAAACGCTTTCCGCGGACGATGTAATCCGCCTCGACGGAGTACGAACCGCTGTAGAGCAGGGGAAAGAGGAGTTGATTGCGGAAGTGGCGCAGTCCCAAAGAAAGATTATTTTGAGGCTGAACGTGACTGAACGTGAGAGAAAGATTTTGGTTGCAGGCGGGCTGATAAACCTGGCCGGACGAGGTCGTTGAAGAGCGACTAGTAGTGACTCTTGCCTTCAAGGAAGTGACACTGTGTTTTTAGAGGACAATCTCGCCCTGGAGCGACCTCCGGTCGTCATCCCCGCGAACACGGGCATACATTGTAGGGGCACCTCTCGTGGGTGCCCCCAAAAGGGCTGGCACAAGCCCCATTTGACCTATACACACCCGCACAACTGAGGTCGCCACGTCGAGACGCGGGCCTCGGGATTCTCGTGTGCGTGCGAATGACACCCAACCACAGATTGCGCAGATGACGTAGATAATGAATCTGGATTCCCGCGCACGTTGGAATGACGTCGGGCTGATGCCCCTTGCGTCGGAAAGATGCGTCCCAGCATCCCTCGAGGGCGAATGTCCCCCTTCTTCATGATGGATCAGCGTAAATGCGTACGAGGGGGAGGCCGGTCCGCGCCGTCCTTCTACGAGGGTTGACGGGTGGGACCTTTCTCCATTTTCTGCCTGACAAAAATCTCATCAGCGTCTTGTTTCTTGAGAGGGACGAGATTTTTTCCGTGGTGGAAGAGCAGATGCTTAGGATCGGTCTCCTTCACAATAATTCGTACCACCGGCCCTGAATCCCAGTACAACGTCAGAAGCGGCGGCGCATACGAGAAGCCACCGGCCCCCGCAGCGATCCATTTCTGCGCTTCATCTCCCCGATAGGTCGAGCTGAAGGTCCCGTTATTGCTAAACTTCAGTTTCATGAGACGGCTGGTCGCGGGCACGTCCTGACCTTTAATGACGCGTGAAGTCAGAACCCATGTACCTGCCAGACGGGACGTGTCAGCCGTCTTTTCGGTGGATCCTGTTCGACTGCTGCAGGATACGAGGAGACAACTAAAGAGGAGTAGGCCCAGGATTGGCGTGTAACAGTGGAAGAAGCGCGGCCTAATGTTTTGCGCAAAACGGTAGAGTGTCAACATTTTACCCTGTAAATGGACAAGGCGATAGTGCCCCGAAGGCTCATCGCCTTGTCCATTCAACTCTGCGAACTGAACGCGCGGTCGCTAATCGACCAGAATATTAGTACCAGCCGCTGGATGAGCTGCTCGCCGGCCAGTAACCACCGCTGCTGCTTGAAGAAGAAGCATAGTAGTTATAGCCGCCGCTGCTACTGCTGCTGGAACAGCCGTAGTAATTGTAACCACCGCTGCTACTGCTGCTGCTCGAAGCGGGCGCGCAGCAAGTCCGGACACAGCAACAACCGCTGCTGCTGGACGAGCACGCCGGCCAATAACCGCTGCTGGATGAACTTGCCGGATAGTAACCACTGCTGCTGGATGAACTTGCCGGATAGTAGCCGCTGCTGGATGAACAACAGCCATTGGCTCCACCCCACGAAGCATAGGGGGCCCAAGCATAGAAGCCTATAGCGTATGTTGCAAACAACATAACCATACCGACAACTGCAAGCGCTACTGCAAATCTTTTCATCGAAACAAATACCTCCTCATGGAATAAAAGTCTCATTCTTCTGCTCTCGGCATCGAGAACAGTTTTTCCCTCTTGAAATAGTGAGACAAGCTATAACCTAATCGCTATCACGGACAGAAGCCTTTGTCAATCTTTATTTGTTTTGCCGACTCCTGTTGTCCCACTCATTCCGGACCGCAAGCCCGAAATGCCCCTTGACTCACCTCGGCTGTCTGTTAGGATTCCCTTAAATTCGATCCTTGTCAAGGAATTTTTCAAATGGCACAAAATTGCAGGCCCGCAAACACATCGGCGACAATAGGGCATTCCCCGGCTACCATGCCTGAACTTTCCCGGACATGCTGGCTAAAAACTACTTTTGTAACAACGATATGCGCGATTGTCATTATTATGTTTATGCTGAAAATATCCCTACTCTCTGTTATGGCAGGAGAAAACAATATAAATGACGAGAGTCCGGCGAGCCCGCAGGGAGGGCCTCAGAGAGTGACTGAACTACACACCGCCGGCTCGGAAGTCGACCGCCTTCTCGACAACTTCAAACCTGCAACCGCGCCGGCAGCGGAGCCTCGGGACGCGTCCCCGCGACGGAACCGGATCGTTATTTGAAAACAAGATACGCACAGTTGGAGAGTTGTTGGCGGCACGCGACATCGACAAGGCCAGAGAGATCGTGAGGCAAACGATTTATGACTGTGAATCGGGGGAAGGAAACCCCCGCGACTGCTCCCAGTGGTTGGAATTTCTGCGAGGCCTCAACTCGATCCTTGCCAAGCCGGTCAAACAGAAGATGGTCAAGAATTCCTTGGGCATGGCCCTAGTCCGCATACCGGCAGGGGAATATATGATGGGTAGCCTCAAGCGGGAAATGGATTGGCTGAGGTTGACCTTCAAGAAGACCTGGAGAGAGGGGCACAAGCAGTGGTTTCAGGACGAACTCCCCCTCCATCCTGTGCGAATCACTCGGCCCTTCTATATGGGCGCCACCGATGTCACAGTAGGACAGTTTCGGCAGTTCGTCAAAGACACGAACTACAAGACCGAGGCCGAAAAGGGCGATGGTGGAATGATATACAGCACGAAGGAAGAGCGTTGGGTGGCTAGGAAGTCCATGAAATGGGACTCGGTGCCCTGGCCCATCGGGGACGATCAGCCGGTTGTCTTTGTTTCATGGAATGACGCTCAGGCTTTTTGCCGCTGGTTGAGCCGTAAAGAAAACCGGACCTATCGTCTGCCTACCGAGGCGGAATGGGAGATGGCATGCCGAGGCGGTTCGGTTCTGGACGCGTTATCCTTGGGGGGATCGCCTACCCGGGGACCGAGACTCTAATTTCGGAGACGGCAACTCGAAATTGCCTGAAAGCATGACCACCGTAAACGACGGTTACAAATACGTTTCACCGGTTCGAGCCTTTCCTCCAAATGGATACGGCCTTTACGACATGGCTGGAAATGTAATGCAATGGGTCCAGGACTGGTACGAGAGAAACTACTATGAAAATTCGCCGCTGGAAGACCCGAAGGGACCCGGCACGGGCACCGGCAGAGTTAACAAAGGAGGGAACTGGTATTCCAGCCCGGCCGATTGCAGGTGCGCATTCCGCGGCTTTTCCGGTCCGAGCATGAGCTTCTGGAATTTGGGCTTTCGAGTGGTGATGGAGGCGCCTAAACCGGAACAGGGAATTTTGGCGTCCAAAGCAAGACGTTCAGGGGAATCGAAGGTCAAAGAGTCTTCTGATAGCATGTTTCCTCCAAGTGATGAGGATGGGGTGCGTCTGTTTCGCCAAGCCATGTTCGCTGCTGAGCAACAACAGTGGGATCAGGCGACCGAGGATCTCGAAAAGGCGTTAAAAGTCTATGAGAAACGGGAAGATCTCAAGTGGATAGCCAGAGTGAAAGCCACATTAGCCGGCATTTATGCTGAACGGAACAGAAAATATAAAAGCAAAGAACTCTATATCCAGGCCCTTGCGGAGTTCCGAAAAATGGGGGACTCCGCCAACTCCCGTATCATCCTTGCGCGTCTGGAGGATCTCGAAACATCACCTGGAGTGAAAGTGGTCCAGGTAAAAAAGGGGGGAATCGCCGCTAAAGCAGGGATTGTACCCGGAGACATCATAATTGAGTATGGTGGGGAAACCGGCTTTCGAGTCATAGGGTTCAAGAAACTCGTCGATGAGTACTCACGGTCTGGCCAGGTAACGCTGAGCGTCATGAATAATGGTGAGATTACCACCACGGTGGTCTCAGGCGGTCCTTTAGGAGTAGCCCTTGAAGATATCAAGCGGCCCCCGCGTCCGGCACGACCTGCCGAGGAGGCACGACCTCGTGGTAGGCGGAGACCCAGGCCGGCAAGAGCAAGACGCTGAACTCGCCTCGCTGCGGCAGCCATCGGCGGATTTTCAGGCTCTCTTTTCGCAGGGAGTTATACCAATTCGCGTTCAAAGTTAGAACGAAATCCCCTCTAACCCCCGTAGTCGTTAAAATAGAGTTGGCTGCTTGGTCTTGAGCACTTCAGACGACTGACAGGTCTTCAAAGTCCCCCTTTTGTAAAGGGGGATTTAAGGGGATTTTCAATTAGTTATCCCAAAATCCCCCCTGCCCCCCTTTAAGAAAGGGGGGAAAATCCTCGGCCCGCGGAGCTACTTTAACGCCTATGCCTCTAACTCCCCTTTAAGAAAGGAGGGAAGGGCGGATTTTGAATGCGAATTCCCACAAAGCTTGCCCGAAGCAAAACCGGAATTCGAGATCTTCAATCTTATGAGCCTACGGCGCCTCGAATCTTTTGTATCAGTTGGCTGGTCGATATCCCGTCGATGTGTTTGACGAATTCCACCCTTCCTCCTCTTGCTTTCACGATAGCTTCGCCGACCACCTCCTTGCCTCTCCAGTCTTCACCTTTAACCAGGATGTCGGGACGCAGCTCCTTGATGAGATTTTCGGGGGTATCTTCTTCGAAGACCACGACAAAGTCCACGAAGCTCAGGGCCGAAACCAGTTCCACTCGATCGGCTTGAGCAATGATGGGGCGGCCGGGTCCCTTGATGCGAGAGACCGATCGGTCGGAATTGATGCCGACCACCATGATATCTCCCATAGCGGAAGCCTTGCGCAGGATTTCAAGATGTCCCGCGTGAAACAGGTCAAAGCATCCATTCGTGAAGACAATCTTGTGCCCCTGAATTCTGTGGTTGCCGAGTTCCGCGGCGATATCTAGCAAAGCAACCACCTTGGTGCTCGAAGGCTTCTGTCTGAGAGCGTCGATCATCTCCTCAAGACTCGCGGAAGCAGCCCCAAAACGGGCCACCACGATGGACGCGGCTAGGTTGGCCAGATTGATAGCCTCCTCAATGGACAGGCCGTTTGCCACTGCCAGCCCGAGCGCTGAAATCACAGTGTCACCTGCGCCGGTAACATCCACGATTTCCACCGGTTTCACGGGAAAATCCTGTGCCTTATGCCCGGTAACGAGCGTAATTCCGTCTCTTCCCCGCGTAATAATTAGGGCTTCCGCTTCCGTCTGGTCCAGAAGGATGCGGGCTGCCTCCACAAGCGTTTCCTTATTTCTGATTTCGATTCCTGAGGCCAGAGAGGCTTCCCGCAGATTGGGGGTAATATAAGTCGCCCCACGGTACTTCCTGAAATCCATCCCCTTGGGATCCACCAAACTGGGGATCCTGTTTGAGCGGGCTGACTCCAACAGAGCCTGGAGGAGGTTTGGGGTGAGAAAACCTTTGCCGTAATCGGAAATGATGGCTGCCTTGACCTGAGGCATGACCGATTTGACCTCCTCAAGAACCACCCGTTCTATTTCAGCGGGGATCTCGGCAATTCTTTCTTCGTCAATGCGCACAATCTGTTGGTTTCTGGCGACCACGCGAGTCTTTATGGTAGTTGGGCGAGAAGGATCGTCTTTCAACCAGAAACTCTCTACAGCCATCTCTTCGCAATTCTTTTTGAACCAACTCCCGGGGTTGTCCTTACCCACCGTCGCGAACAGTGCCACAGTGCCCCCCATGGTAACTAGGTTCTTAACAACGTTCCCCGCGCCTCCCAGTCTGCGGAGTCGGTCACGGGCCACCACTACAGGCACCGGTGATTCAGGGGATATGCGCTCGACTTCGCCGACGACGTATTCGTCAACCATCACATCGCCGGCTACCAGAATAGGTGCCGGTTTCAATGATCTAAGCAGGTTTTCGTTCACTTGAGATCCTCCGGAATTCAAATGGCCGCGCCGCGGTTTTATCCGCCTTTTGCGTTCTCCTTAGAAGCGGACGGAGAACGAAGAGAACCTCTTCTCAAAAGGCCCTATCACTTCATAGCCTGTGCTAAAGGGGTTTTGCAACAGCTCGATGAACTTTTCGGCCCGCGCATACTATAAATTACATGCACAAATATTGACAACATCAAGTTTATAATTGCTTTTTATGCACTTTCTTGTTAGACGAATGGCCGGGAAGGAACATAGTAGGTACAACAATGCACGACCTCTCGTTTAGATCTCATCTATCAGCTTCCAATCGTGCCGAACAAAGCCCGGGCCGGTCACTTGATCGAATCAATGTGCCGGCCCGGCTCCACTTACCTGCGAGCCTTTTAGAGTCTTGCTCGGGACTCAGGTACCAGCAGCCGTCTTTGCAATGGGCTACTCGAGGAATCATGTACCTTTTCAAAGCGCCCTCCTTTCCGTTTGAGGAAACATGTTGATTGATACACCTATCTGTACTTAGTCAACGTCCGCTCATCTTGTCAAGGTCGCGGCCATCCGCCGGAACGGAACGAAGAGAACATGAAAACTACAAGCCAGTCAGTACAAGGGATTTCGAGGCACGCTATCCGAGAACCGGGCAGCAAACCAGACCGGATTGCCTCGCCGAATACGGATTTTGCAGGCGCGGAGGCTCCCTCGGTGATCCACCGCGTAACTGAAACATTCAGGCGAGCGCGGCCCCTTATACAACCTTTCATCGGCTTCTTATTCTTAGGGGCTTTCGGAGCACTGGCTGTCGGCTTGGTCTCGCATTTTGCCGTAATCGTTCCCCTTGAAAACAACCTCTTGTCTGCGGAAGTCCGTAGCCTGGCTACAGAGCTTGACTCCACCGTCCGGATGAGAAGCGCGCTCATAAGAATCACTGTCGGAAACTCTGAACTGGATAGCTTTCTTCAATCAGGCGGTTTGGACAAGATGCTCTACGCGCTTCGGCAGCAATTTCCGGATTTCCTTAGCTTCGAAGCTACCAACGACCGGGGGCAGGTGCAGGCGATGGGCGGCGAATTGGCCTTGTCTCAGGCGGGCCTATTCTCAAAGGCCCCCTCCGGGAAGATCACCACGGTCGATTTGGGCGATCAGCTCAAGGGGGGAACCTTCCATGATGACCCGCAAGGGAATTGTTATTACATTACCTGCAAGCATGTCGGTTCAGGGGGGGGCAAATGGTTTACCAGGACCAGGTTTACCCGAGAGTCTGTGGCTGCGATTCTGAAATCCACCCCAACCAGACGCGTAACGCTCGTCCCTATCTCGGGAGCCTCCAAGGATATCCCCGGAGGGCCACCATCTCTCACCATGCCTCAGTCGCGCGTTGTGAGGACCATCGGTAGTTGGTGGCGCGGCCCTACGGGCGCGGAAGCTCTGCTTACAATGCCGAGTTGGCTGCTGCGCATGGAGGACCCGGCAACGCGCTCCTTTTTGTGGCGCGCACAGATCGCTGTGCCCTTGTGCCTTATCCTTTGCTCAGTAATCGCAACAATTATCTTGAAACGCGCTTCTCTCCTCGAGAATCAGGGGCGAGATGAAGCCGCGGACGCTGCGACGGGCGGCCGGTTCCCGCCCCGGTGTGGGACCGCCTCCACAGAGCCCGAATCGTGCCGGAAGTCAGCCGTCTTGCACGAAAGAAAGAGCGAAATCCCTGCCACGATGGGAGAGGATCACTCTACCTCGGATTCGGGAGCAGAACATGGAAGCCCCGCAGTCTGTAAGGAGTCATTGGAGTCGGAGTATCGAGCGGATGTGCCCGGCGTCACCAAGCTAGTGACGATACCGGTCAACAAGTCACCGGTCGAAATTACAGACAAAGGCGGGCAGGAGTTATGCTCCGATTACTTGGAGGAAGATGAGAAAGTTCCGGACACGCTCGAAGTGTGCTGGTTCGAGCCGTGCGAACCCTGCGAAACCGACAATCCGCAGCGTGTGGAGATGCATGAGCGTACCGGTCTTCTCTACGAAGAGGAAGGCTCCGGCAGCAGGCGATCCCCCGCGAGCGGCCACATCCTATCGATCTCCGGGTAAGCTCCCCACTTCAAGCCAATCTCCAACCCATGTAAAATAAACGGGTTTTGTTGTAGAATCATGTCCAACGAAGGGGCATAACAGGACTCGGGTTGGGCCTGGAGGGACCACAGACAGGCCTGCCACAGGCCGCAGTAACGTCAAGCTTTCGCACCAATGAGCGACGCGGGAAAAGACCGATACACTCGCTTCGCCGGAAAGAGTCTTCCGTATCTTTCCATCATTGACCAACGAGAGCCCCGCTACGTGCGGCCCGGAGTCAGTGTATAATTCAGGAGCCGGAGCCGGGTTGCGTGCCGGCGCTCAACAATGAACCACAAGCACAGGCCGGTTCACAATGGATAAAGTCCTTACAATTGCAGGATCGGATTCGGGTGGCGGATCGGGCATACAGGCTGACCTGAAAACCATACTTTCTCTGGGTGGGTATGGCATGAGCGTGGTCACCGCGGTGACGGCGCAGAATACCTTGGGGATCCAGGGGATCGTCCCGATCTCTCCGGAATTTGTCGCGTTGCAGTTGGAATCCACCTTGGGCGACATCGGGGCAGATTGCGTCAAGACAGGCATGTTGGTTAACGCGGAAACCGTGCACGTTGTCGCAGAAAAGATCGGGAAATACCAGATTGAAAAGGTAGTTGTGGATCCTGTTGTCGCTTCGGAGCGGGGTTTTGTTCTTCTGGATCAGGAGGGAAGGAAGGCGCTTGTCAAAGAGCTGTTTCCCGTGGCCTATCTCCTTACCCCCAATATACCTGAAGCCGAGATACTGACCGGCAAGACGATCGGCAATGTATCCGACATGAAAAAGGCCGCCAAAAAACTGCTTAAGATGGGCCCCAAATTCGTTTTGGTCAAGGGGGGGCACTTGAAAGAAATGCCTGTGGACGTGCTGTACGACGGCAGCCAACACTACGAGTTCTCCACTCAGCGCGTCCGCACGCGTCACACTCACGGCACGGGCTGCACTCTTGCCTCAGCCATAGCCACCCTCCTGGCACAGGGCACGCCTCTAATAGAGTGCATAGATCAGGCGAAACGCTATCTCTACAGGGCACTTCGGTTCTCACTGAGTCTTGGAAGCGGCATCGGGCCGACCAACCATTTCGCTTCCATCACTCGAGAAATTGCTCGGACCCATGTAATTGAAGAACTCGACAAGGCACTGGAACGACTTAAGCGATTGAATGTCGGGCATCTGATCCCGGAAGTGCAGTCGAATCTGGCATACGCTATTCCTTTCGCTGAGTCTGTGGACGATGTGGCTTCCTTTCCCGGTCGCATCATCAGGCTGGTAAACACCGTGGCTACCATGGCCTCGGCCAAGTTCGGAGCGTCCAGACAGATTCATCACCTTGTGTTGGCCGCGATGGAATACGATCCCCAGCGACGCGCTGCGATGAACATCGCTTATTCGGACGCGCTCGTGAACCGGATCCGCTCACTTGGTTACACCGTCGCTGAATTCGATCGAAGTCGAACTCCTCCGGACCTCGCTCAAGAAGAGGGAAGCACCCTCGCGTGGGGGGTCCAAGATGTGATGGAGGAACTTGGGAAGGTGCCGGATGCGATCTTCGACCGCGGTGTGGTAGGCAAGGTGCCCATGATAAGGATCTTCGGAAAAGATCCCGCGTCCATAGTAAACCTTATAGCCAGACTCTGACGACGACCGACGCTCGAGCCCGAGTACGATCCCATTTGTCGTGGCAGCCAATTATGTAGCTCCTTCAAATAATGGCCTGGAAAAGGCATCCCCTTTGACAATTTGCCTCAGACGCTTAATATGGGCTTGGAAGTAAAAAGATTGCGATGCTGTTGCTCGGGTCACAATATTCAAATCTCTTTTGACATCTTTGCGAGGTCCGATGGCTCTTATTTCCGGCCCATTTCGCAAAACGAGTAACCGTTGAGCGAGAAAGCGATTTATTGTCCCCCTCGGGGAATGGGAGAAAAACCCTCGCCTTCAGGCGAAGACTTCAGTGCGTACCCATTGTACATGTGTGGCACAAGATACAAAGATGGCAGTAGGATGCTGGTGAGCGCAGCGAACCGCATCGCTCGCGGTTTTTTCTCGATTGATGCGGTTCCCCCGCGCAGGACGCGGGCTCACCGGCATCCTACGCCGACATCAACTCCGGTCCTCTGGCGGCAGTGACAGCCGGATTCATCCGGGGGAGCGAAAATGCCGCCGAAGCTACCGCCTTCAGGCGGTGGAGCCTTCACTTAGCATCAGACTTGACCGGCAGGGACGCCGGCCCTACTATGATCCTGGTAGGACCGGCCTCCGCGCCGGTTACGAAGTTCTTCGTGAATAGTTACCTAAGACACATTCATCCTCCGAAGGATCAACCATGGCAGATTCGCTAGTAGATCCGCACAGACGCGTTGTCGATTATTTGAGGGTTTCCATCACCGATCTGTGCAATTTGAGATGCCTCTATTGCAGACCGCCGGAGGGAGTCTCGCTGATTTCGCATGACGAGATCCTCAGATACGAGGAAATCCTGACGATCATTCGCCTGTTCAGAGACATGGGGGTTCGAAAGCTTAGAATAACCGGCGGTGAACCGCTCGTCAGGCGCGGAGTTCTCGACTTCATTTCCATGCTCACAAGAATGGATGGAATCGAAGATGTAGGGCTCACCACAAACGGGGTGTTGCTGGCTTCGATGGTCCGGGGCCTTCGGGACGCCGGTTTGACTCGTATAAATATAAGTTTGGATTCGATGCGTCGTGAAACCTTCAATGAAATCACCGGTAGCGACCATTTTTGGGCGGTGCTGGACGGCATCAACGCCGCTCTGAGCGAGGGCCTTGATCCGGTGAAAATCAACGTGGTGCTTCTTGAGGGAATCAACGAGGAGGACGTTCCTGCCTTTGCGCGGCTGACTCTTGACCACGGCGTTGATGTTAGATTTATTGAACGTATGCCTTTTGGGGCTAGTCCTACCCGCCGCGGTCCGGATTCTTTCAGCGCGCGTAAGGCCCTGGAAATTATAAGTCGGGAGGTAGGGGAGCCTCATCCTGTGGATCGTGATCTCCTTGGAGGCCCGGCGACAATGTTTGGTCTTCCTGGAGCCAAAGGGCGCATCGGGGTCATAGATCCGGTCACGGGCCACTTTTGCGGCACGTGTAACCGTATGAGATTGACCGCCAGAGGTACCTTGCGACCCTGTCTGCTGGGCCCCGCGGAGATAGACATCAAAACTGCGCTGAGACGCGGCGCTTCTCTCAAAGAACTCTCTGAGATAGTCCGAAGTGCAGTTTCTGCCAAACCTGTGGGCCACACTCGGAGTTGCGCGGCAATGGCGGATGGTATGAATCTTATCGGCGGATAGAAAGGGCTTGTTCCGGGAGGCCGCGCCTCATAGGCGCTAACTTAAGTATGGGATTTGAGTTCGCAAGAGCCCCCTCACCCTGCCCTCTCCCGCCAGGGGAGAGGGTTTTCAGAATCCCCTCTCTCGATGGGAGGGGGCAAGGGGAGGGTGATAAGATACTGAAATCACGAATCCGATTTCATTAAGTTAGCGCCTATGAGGCCGCGCCTTGGGTTATACGTCCGCAACGTTGAAGGTTTGCTGTTGCAACGTCCTATTTAAGAAATTCCTGAACAAGCAGATGCAACGACATGGCCGAACCCGCGCTTACTCCCCTCTCTTTCATAGTCGTAAACAGGAATACCGCCGATCTTCTCGCCAAGTGCCTTGACAATATATTGCAATCAGATCTTCACTATGAACCCGAGATAGTCGTAGTGGACAACGGCTCAAGTGACGATTCTGTAGCGCGTGTAAAACAGAACTACCCGGGGGTAATTGTCATGGAAGCCGGCTGTAACCTCGGGTTTGCCGCGGCCAACAATAAAGCAATGCGGCAGGCCAAGGGCGAGTTTGTCTTACTTGTGAATACCGATGCTCTTCTGGACAAGGATTGCGCACAGTCTCTTTTGGACCTTATGGCGGCTGATTCCCACGTGGGAATGGTGGGCCCTCAACTGCTGAACGGGGACGGGAGCCTCCAGACTTCCTATGAGGCCGCGCCGACTTTGGCCACCGAAACGCTTAACCGAAGCCTTCTCAAGCGGCTGTTCCCCCGGAAGTTTCCAGGAAAGGGGCTCAAGTGGTCACAACCGCAACAGGTTGAGACGCTAATCGGAGCTGTGATGATGATCAGGCGTCTGGCGCTGGAGCAAGTGGGAGGATTTGACGAGGACTATTTCTTCTTCTTGGAAGAGACCGATCTGGCTGTCCGGATGCGGAAAGCCGGTTGGAAGGTCGTCCACAATCCGTTCGCAAGGGCTTTGCACTTGCAGGGAGCAACGGCAAAGACGTATCAGGCGTCTGCCCGCATAGAGTTTTACCGTTCCCGGTACCTTTTCTTTCGCAAACACTACGGTATTCGGGCTTCGAACTTCCTGAAGGGAGTAGTCATAGCAAACCTGACGCTGAACGTGGCTGGTTTGGGACTGGCTTCCCTGATAACTTCCGGCAGCTTGGAGAAGGTCGCAGAGAAATACCGCGTTAGAGCACAATTGTGGAAATGGCACTTGCGGGGATGTCCCGATGGGCCGGGGCTGCCGCGTAAATAGGGTCAGCCGCAAGCGAGTATTATCTGCGATTCCATGTGCTTGCGCCTAAGTCCAATTAATAATTCGGGTCAGGCATTCTCCGACCCACGACAATGAAGGGGATTCAAGGACCACAGTATTGGTGGGACAGGCATCTTGCCTGTCATTTTGTGATCGACAGGCA
This sequence comes from uncultured delta proteobacterium, assembly GCA_963789265.1. Taxonomy (GTDB): domain Bacteria; phylum Desulfobacterota; class Desulfomonilia; order Desulfomonilales; family Desulfomonilaceae; genus CAWBBA01. The sequence continues at coordinate 314,169 of CAWBKB010000006.1, forward strand.
AGATGCCTGTCCCACCGAATTTTGGCAAATAGGGTCTTCATCCAAAGATGGTTTCGACTTGGTAAGGATGAGTTCCCTTTATGATTTCAATCCCGCATTTTGCCTCCATTTTGGTCATAATGGATTCACAATGCTCGCAATTGACAAGACAAGGGGACAGGTGAATCTTTGTTGGATCTGCTTCGAGAGGCGAATTCCAAAGCTTCATGAGGGCCAGCCTGGGAAGCAATTGATCGCCGGGGCAGCCTCCACAGCTTACGATGCCCATCAACTCCACCTTTTGTTCCGCGTATCTCGAGAACTCCCCGTCACGTCTGCTAAAAGCAACGAGACAGCGAGAACATCCGACGCAGACCTTATTCATTCCTTTCTCACAGCCGACTATCAGCAATCTTTCCATTTCTTTGACCTCACAACGCCCCATGGGATAATTTTCGGTGCACCATTTATCATCACGCGTCAGATTCATTGACCCCTCCCTTGAGGGAGCCGTATGAGATAACGAACGGGAACAATCTTTTCCCTCTTATCGGTGGTCTCGATCAGAGCTATGCCACTAATGAAGGCTTTCCCTTCCTGTCGCTGAACCTTGACGGACAATTGAAAATTCGTCTTGCCGCCTGAAGGCACTATAAGTTCTTTCGGAATCAACTGTAGTTCATCCGCGTTATTCGACTTGGCTCCTTTTACAGTAACTGGTTCTGTTCCGCTATTGGTGGCTGTCAGCGTAAACACCGCATCCTTTCCCCATTCAGCCAAAGAGCGGCCCAGAGTGCGTGGCTCTATACTAATGTTCCTGACCACGTTGAAGTTGAGCTTTATAGTGGTCAGGGGACGCTCCGGGTCATTCGAATGAACCACAATGCTTTTGGAATGCAAGCCTGAGTACATCCCCTTCGTGTTAATTTGAACAAAGATTTTGCTCGAGGCCCCCGGAGCTATGTCTTTGCTTCCCCTCACTCCCTTCGCACAGCCGCAGGACGAGTCGATTCTTCCGAGAACCAGTACGGCATCGCCGGTATTGGTCAGTTTCAGCTCGACAGATGGCGACTCGCCATGCATGACTTCTCCGAAGTCGTGCTCCACAGCATCGAAACTTATCCGGGGCCCCGCCGCCGACATACCGCTTGGCAGCAAGCACCACAACGCTCCTAAAATTACTAAGGCTTTTGTCATGAATAACCCCTCCTCTTTACGCACGATAGTCTCTTTGGACTAAGGCCTCGCCCGTGGCCGCGGCAAAGGGACGACTTGTTTTCCTTTCGATAGGTTGATCGAACTGAATCGTGCGATCCCCTAAACTTTTTGACTTGCCCTCCACGGATAAGCCAAGGTATAAATCAATCGTAAAAACCGCGTCAAACGACTTTTTTCGACCATTCCAATCGTTTATTTCGAAGGAAGATCTATATGGAACTACGCCAACTGAAAACTTTTCGAACCGTAGCCACACTCCTAAGCTTCAATCGCGCCGCTGAGGTCTTAAACTATGCACAGTCCACTATATCTGCACAAATAAAGGCTCTGGAAGAGGATCTGGGAGTGATGCTCTTTGATAGAATGGGGAAACGAATTGTTCTCACCGAGGCCGGCGAACTATTAGTCCAATACGCTCAAAAGATGCTTGATATCGAGGCGGAAACCATGGCCGATGTTAAAGGCAGAAATCAACCCCAGGGATCTTTGACGATCAGGGTGCCTCAAAGCATCGCCAATAATTACTTGCCCAAAGTCGTGAGCGAGTTTCGAAACCATTTTCCGAGGGTCAGCCTTAATTTCCACACCTGCGCGTTTCACAGCTTAGAGCACGAACTTCATACCGGGGTCACTGATCTTGCGTTTCTATTGGCCGAGTCCATTCAATCGGGGAATTTGGTCGCGGAGCCGCTGCGATTTGAGCGTCTGCTCATGGTGTCTGATCCCGACAATCCCTTGGCCAGAAAGGCGAAGGTTTCGCTCACTAATTTGGCCGACCAGTCGCTCTTTCTCGCTGGCTCTGATTGCGGCTACCGAATGATATTCGAGCAGATGCTGACGGAAGCAAACGTGAAGCCGCAGACTCTGCTCGAATTCAATACCGTGGAAATGCTCAAGGCCTGCCTTAAAACGAGTCAGGGAGTTACACTGATGCCAGAGGTAACCGTTAGGGCCGAGATTGATCGGGGGGAGCTGTCGATCTTACAGTGGGAGGACGAATTTATGGAAACAGCCGTTCTGATGATATGGCATAAGGCGAAATGGCTTTCGCCCACGTTGCAGGCATTCCTCAATATTTCGAGAAACCATAATTGGCGCCCAACAAAGCGGTACGATTGATGGTACTTAAAACCGGATGCGCTGATCGCTTGATCGATCACAGATGCCCTCTGCGTGGCTTTGGGGCTCGAAACTAGGCCGGTCAATTCTATTTCTTCTTTGGAAACTCCAGATCAGTGCCGACAAGATAGGCACCCGTAAAATCCGCTCCTCTGAGGATCGTACCAAACATGTTGGCTTTTTCTAAATTCGCGCCCGCAAAGTTGGCATTGGTCAAATTTGCTTCGGAAAGATCTGCGCTGGCTAAGAAAGTCCAGGCGCAGTTAGCCATTGTCATATTCGAATCCGAGAGATCCGCGGCGAAAAGATTTGCTTTGGAAAAGATCGCACCATGCGAGTCGGCCGAGGCCAGGATGGTCCCGGCTAGTTTTGCTCCTGTAAAATCGGTCCCGAACCAGAACCGCCCTCGCCAAATTTGCCCCGGAGAGCTGAGCACCAGAAAGATTGCCCCGGCGGAGGTTTACTCCGGCCAGTTCGGCATTGCTCAGGTCAATGCCCCACGACACCGCGGACTCGACCAGCGCACCGAGAGTGGCCGCAGGCGCGCTGTACATGATCTGATTGGAAAATCGGCTTCGGATTTCCAACTGACTATAATGAGGCGGCAATCTTTCTGCAAGTTCAGTGCTACTTATCAGGCCGTCCGCGACCATGGCCCTCAGCAAGTTCTGAAGTTCTCCTATAGTGATTGCATATTTCTTCGTCAGTGCTTCGCGGTCTAACCCAGCCCTGATAAAGGATAAAACCTCATTCGGGTCTACTCTGGGCGTGGCAAAATAAGCTCCTGAGCTCGAGCAGCTCCCTTCCTCCAGCGAGACCGAAGTATGACCGGCAAGTTCCCTCTGATAAAGCTGCGCCTCACTCGTCAGACCCGCGGCCGCCAGTTTCCTGAACAGACTTTGCAATCCTTTGGCAGAAAGGTTGTATTTCTTCATCAACGCTGCATCGTCCATCCCGGACTTCAAGCAGTTCAGGACTTCAGCAGCGTCTATTCTAGGCTTAGCCCCTCCGGGAAAAGGCGGCCTGGAGCGTTCAACGTCGACTATCACGGACCCATGGGACAGCGACAGCCGTGCATTGAGTTCCGACGGCCTCAGTATGCCCGCGGCCACCAGTTGGTCAAACACGCTTTGAAGACCTTTGACGGACACGTTGAATTCTTGCATCAGTGCCACATCGTCCATACCTGATCTAATGCACTTTACCGCGTCGATTGCTTTGATTGTAATTACCCGGTTCGTCATTTTTCCCCTCGCCAAGTACATATACAACTCATCACACAGGGTGTTTACCGCCAAAGCTTAGTGGGTGCCCGCAAGAGGACAGATACAAGGTCCGCCCCTACAGAATTTAGTAAATCGAGTACTTATCACCAGCCACGGCAGGCCGGGTCCCTCCATGACATGCATTCATGTCCGCTTCCAGGGCAGGGCGCAGCATGGTGCGCCCACGCCAAAACGAAAGAAAGCACGAAAGTTGATGCAGTTCACTATGGCACGTGCTGCCTGGCATCATCTGCACTCGGTAATCTTTGTGGGCACTTGCGAGCGCTCGACACTAAAGTCCTCTTTGATGAGAGCCTCTCTAATCCCAGCGTATCTCACGAGCGCGGCCAGAGCAGTTATCGCTCTTTCGGGGCTGGGGAGCACCGGAACGCCCTTGTCTTGAAGTTCCCGAACAAACGGCTCCTCCCGGGTGCAAAACGAGGCTCCGACCAGCGGTTTTCCGTACCGACCGGAGAATCCGGCAATGACTGCACACTGGCTACTGATGAAATCTCCGGCCATGTCCACTGCCTTCCCGGCTCCCGCTCCCATGGCTTGGAGAGCTCTAGCCACGCGCTGGATCGGTATCAACAAATACATGAACAAATTGTCTATATTCGGGTCCTGCAAAAGAATTCGCGGCATCGCTTCCATGTAGTCGTCGGGATTACGATTGAACGTAAGATCAACAGGATTGCCTATGCTGGCGGTGTGCGGGACCAATGCGGCCAGCCCCTCGCGTGTCTCAGAAGAGAGAATGGGCAACGTCAGACCGTTTCGTTCCGCTGCATCCGCAGCCGCGGCGCCGGGCCCTCCGGAGTGAGTGAGCACGGCCAGCCCATTACCTTTTGGCACCGGTTGAGTACCCAGCACGCAGCACATGTCAAAGAGCTCCTCAACCGATCTGGCACGAATGATGCCGCATTGCCTGAAAATTCCATCATAAAGAGGATCCGGTCCTGCGAGAGCCCCGGTGTGTGAAAGGGCGGCTCGTTTTCCTGATTCCGAGCCTCCAATATAGTACGCGACGATAGGCTTTCTCTTTGACACTTCTTGTGCGATTCGAACGAATTCCCGGCCGCGCCTGACTCCTTCTATGTACAGCGCGATGACCTTCGTGTTGGGGCATTGTCCGAGGTATTCCAGGCAGTCCGTAATGTCTATCATCGCCTCGTTTCCGACGCTGATTCCCTGGCTGAAGCCTAGACCGAACTTCTCCAGATGAATGAAGACTTGAGTGATGAAACTCCCACTTTGGGAGGCCATGCCTATGAATCCGGGCGCGGCTTCGTAAGGGAAGAAGGTAGTATTCAGTTTCGCGTATGGGTTGACTACTCCGATGCAGTTAGGGCCTATGAAGTGAATACCGTACTTGCGGGCAATATCCACTATGCGGTTCTGAAGCTCTTGCCCGTCCGAGCCCTTTTCTCCGAAGCCCGCGGAAACTATGATGGCTCTCTTCACCCCATATTTACCGCATTGCTCCAAAATGTCCGGCACCACTTTTGTTGGAAGGACCAGAACCGCGAGATCCACGGGCCCGGGTACATCTTTCAGGTGGGGATATGCTCTGAGGCCCAGAACTTCCGTTTCTCGGGGGTGCATCGGGTACACCGGTCCTTCAAATCCCAGGGCAAGCATTTGAGATAACTGGACGGTTCCCATCCCCATTGGATTACTGGAAGCCCCCCAAAAAGCCACGCTAGCCGGATGCATAATTCGGTAAAGCGGGCTCTGTTCAATATTGTCCATATATCAAACCTCCAGCGGACACGCTTTCTGCCTTGTTCTCCAGCCGGCTGCCACATTCCTATTGCCTCGTCCGGACGCTTTGCTGCTCTTCACCGGGACCGTAGCTCGGCAAGAACAAAGTGAGAAGGAACAAGACCAGCCACCAGACCGCGTATCCCGCCATGACCGCAAACATGGCTACCGGCGCGAGAGCGATCGATACGAAGACAAGCAGTTCGTTGTCCGGATAAAATCCGCCGAAAATAAGTAACATTATTGCCGCAACAAACGCTATGACCGTCATGGCCGCGCCCGCGGCAAGGGCTATGATCTGCCGGGCGTTCATGTTCGCCATGTTATCATTGATCGAACGAGAAAGGTAACGTCTGGGGAATTTGTGCGCACTCTTTTTTCGTGGGAGAGACTGCAATAATTGTTTATGCCGGTGAATCGTTTCCTTCCGAGACGCATCCCAGGTACCAGGATTTGTGATCTTTGAACCCGGAAAAATGAGAATGTGTAAGCATTCTTCTAAATTGCGGGAGAAAGAAATGTTGACTCTGTTTTTTTTGACATTGGCCGCGTTGATCCCGGCCGTAGCTTTTGCAGAAATCCGGAGCGCAACAATTGACTATAAGAGCCAGGGCACCCTACTGGAAGGGTATGTTGCTTTGAACAAGGGTTTCGAAGGAAAGCGGCCAGGTGTTTTGGTAGTCCCCGACTGGATGGGAGTCAGTGAGCATTACAAAAAAATTGCTGACAAACTGGCGGACTTGGGTTTTGTGGCATTTGTCGTAGACGTGTACGGAAAGGGCGTGCGACCCAAGAATGCCGATGAAGCCGCTGAAGAAGCCAACAAATATAAGTCGGATCGCGAGCTCATGAGGCAACGGATCCGGGCCGCGCTCGAAGAATTGAAGAAAGACCCGAACGTCGATCCGGGCCGGATCGCGGCTATGGGCTATTGTTTCGGAGGCACGGTTGCGCTGGAGCTGGCACGCAGCGGAGCCCCGATTCGTGGGGTTGTCACCTTCCACGGCGGACTGGACACTCCTGACCCGGAGGATGCAAAGAAGATCAAAGGCAAAGTGTTGATTCTGCATGGCGCGGACGACCCGCTCGTGCCTCCGAAACAAGTGGCGGCTTTCGAGGATGAGATGCGAAAGGGCGGAGTAGATTATCAGATAGTGATCTATGGCGATGCTGTCCATTCCTTCACCATCCCTTCCGCCGGCACAGACAAATCAAAGGGAATTGCCTACAATGAGAAAGCCGACAAGCGATCTTGGGAGGCTATGAAGATCTTTTTCAAGGAGATTTTTTAAAGCCTTAGCCTTTTGAGGCTAGAGAGGCGGACGATGAAAACATCACTCGTACTTGTGCTGCTCGCGGTTTTGTGCGTCGCAGCGTTCACGGCTGCGGCTTCGCAAACTCAGAAACAGGAAGCGCCCGGAGTTCACTGGCTGACTGACCTTGGGGCCGGACTGAAGCAAGCCAAATCAGAGAACAAGCCGGTACTGGTCGACTTCTTTAATCCCAACTGACTGGGTTGCCAAAAAATGGATGCGGTTACGTATTCAAACAAAACGGTTGCTGAATTTATCAACACAAATATGATCCCGGTACGCGTCCCGCACAATCAAAAACCGTTGGCGGAAAATTTCAAGGTCAAGTGGACCCCCACCGTGATAACGCTGGACCGGGACGGCACGGAACGACAGCGTACAATCGGATTCCTTCCTCCCTCGGCACTGATTCCCTCTCTGATGTTGGGGATTGGAAAGACCCGCTTGGATAGAGGAGAATTCGCTCAAGCGATCCCCGAGTTTAAACAGGTTGTTGCGAAATATCCTACGAGTGACTTCGCACCGGAGGCAGTGTTCTATTTGGGTGTCGCGCAGTTCAAGAGCACACACGATCCGAAGTTTCTGAGGAAGGCGTATGATACACTAGCGGCACAATACCCAAAAAGTGAGTGGGCGACAAAAGCTTCACCTTACAGTTCGATCAAATGATCTACGGCAGTCAGGGCGCTTTTCAGAGGTAGTCCGCAGCCACAAGCTGGGCAGTACCTCTTATGCATAATCATACACGGGAGTCTCGATCACTCTGTCGGGCTGTTTCCTACTCTTGATAATAGCCTGGATGTGGTCCACCGTTTCAGGCGAGAAGGTACTGCTCACCCGTTTCCTTGCACACGCGTGCAGGAACGTTTCCCACTATGTAGACTTTGCCACCATGTTCCAGTGTGTAAGTAACTTTGGTATCCACCATTGTTTCTTTCATTCTGGATATCCCTTCATCTCACTTTCTGATCCGAAAATCGATCCACAGATTGGGATCAGGGTCGTACAGGGTGATGATCTTGTCAACAGGCCTGCTCGGATAGCTGCACTGAATGTGCAATGGCCTGCCAGCTTTCGTGTAGCCAAGGATTAGACAACTGGGGCCATACTTATCCTTAGGATAGTCTTCAATTATTTCATTTTCCCCACTAATTGCCTCCTCCACCTCCGTTGCGCTTATGTCCCGAATGATGCTTTGATCGACAGAATGTTTGGAAAATTCATAGCTGCGCCTCATAAGCTTTACGCGGATTTGTTGTATCAGTGCCATGACAAGATATTATCAACTCCGGCGGGTTGTTATCATTGGTCCGAAGCTTGACAGCCCTCCTTAACCATCCATGACGGCAGGCCGCTGCCGGTCGCATCGGCGTACAGGGTCTCCGGGGCCACATCGACTTCATTTGACCATGTCAAGGTGCACCGCCTGATGCCCGAGATCTCGAAGGAATGTCACAGTCTTGGGTGAAATACCCATGTCGGCCAAGAATGTCATCACGAGGCCAGATCAACAGGATGCACACTTTCTTCGGCCAGCCATGCCGCAAATTGAAGTGCCTGGCGAATGTCCTCGGACTCCAAATAAGGATAGTCCTCGATGATCTCAGCCGCGCTCATCCCATTGGCAACCAAATTGACGACAAGGGATACGGTGACACGCATGCCGCGAATGCATGCCTTGCCGCCCATTACGCGCTGGTCAAATGTGATGCGTTCGAATTCCAACATTAGAAGCCTCCAGCATTCCACGGATGCAATTTCAAACATAATAACACACTCATGGGATAGGGCGGAACCAGAATTGCGAGAATTACCGCCAGGCGATCATGTTGCCCCGCTTAAGAACTCTTGATGTGGCGACTGAAACGCCCAAGCAATTCGCGTTTCTCGCGGATTGCGCGTGGCTGGGGATTGTTTGATCCTCGCAATTACAGTCTCTGTCCGCGAGAATCAATGATTATTCGAGGACCCACTCTTCTACCGACCAGCAAAATGATGTAATATTCATATAATAATGCTAGAGCCTCAGCATTCATGAATGATGCGCTCGATAATATGTTTTAACTATGTGATCGGCCGAGGATCCCTCGGCTGTCGTCGTTTTTCGGCTACAAAAATCCATGCACCTCAAGGAGCCTGACCGCTCATAAGATGAATAACCATGCGTCTATAAAGCCTTCTCGCTCTGCAACAGAATTGGAAAGATTGCTGCTAAGCGTACAAAAGCCAGTGCGATATCTCGGTCACGAAGTGAACGCGGTACGAAAGGACCCGGGAAAGGTGAAGCTGCGGATTGGCCTCGCATTTCCTGATGTTTACGAAGTGGGAATGTCTCACCTCGGTTTGAAGATTCTGTACTCCATCGTGAATGCGGTCCCGGATTTGTATGCGGAGCGCGTTTTTGCTCCGTGGCCCGACATGGAAGCGCTGATGCGGAGGGAGCAGATCCCTCTGACAACACTGGAAACCGGAACCCCCGTGGCGGAGTTGGATCTCCTGGGCTTTTCCCTTCAGTACGAACTCTGTGCCACAACAGTTCTCCAGATGCTTGATCTTTCCGGTATTCCTTTACATTCCGCGGATCGGCGGCGCTACGATCCGTTCGTGGTTGGAGGTGGACCAGGGGCATTCAATCCTCTTCCGCTGGCTCCTTTTTTCGACGCATTTGCCATCGGCGACGGCGAGGAAGTTATTCTGGAACTCGCCACAACCCTGACCAAGTGGAAAGAGGAAGGAGGCTCGCGTGAAGATCTTCTTCGCGAATGGAAGAAGATCCCCGGCGTGTTCGTTCCTTCCCTGTACTCGCCCGGTGATACTGTCTGTCGGCGCATCACATCCGAGCTTGACGAGACGAATTTCCCGTCACAGCTTGTGGTCCCTTTCTGTGAGACCGTCCACGACCGAATCGGTATTGAGATCGCTCGCGGTTGCACGCGAGGCTGCCGTTTTTGCCAGGCCGGAATGCTTTATCGGCCGGTACGGGAGAGGCAAGCCGAAACTATACTGAATGTTGCTCGGAATAATATCGCTTGTTCCGGCTGGGATGAAGTCAGCCTGTTGTCTCTGTCCGCCGGGGACTATTCCTCCATCGGTGGCCTGATCAAGCAAATGAGCGATGATTTCGGGCCGGACAAGGTGGCTCTGTCCCTTCCGTCACTGCGAACGGATACCTTTGATAGAGAAATTGGGGAGCATATCCGCAAGGTCCGCAAAACAGGCTTCACATTGGCACCGGAGGCCGGAACCGACAGACTTCGCCGGATAATTAACAAGGGAAATAACGAAGAAGACTTGGAGCGCGCCGTCACCACAGCATTTGAGCTGGGCTGGCAGTCGATAAAGCTCTACTTCATGGTCGGCCTTCCCCACGAGTCGGATGAAGATCTGGACGGGATTATAGGCTTGATTCGGAAAGCCTCGAAGTGGGCGCGCGGGGGAAGATCACCGCGTCAGTCTCCACCTTTGTTCCGAAGCCGCACACTCCGTTCCAGTGGGCAGGCCAGATTTCTATCGAGGAAACCATCCGCCGTCAGCAGTACATTCGCCGATACTTTCAGAAGGGCAGAGCCAAGGTGAAATTCCACACACCTCTGATTTCCTTTCTGGAAGGGATTATAGCCAGAGGAGACGAATGTCTGTGTACGGCGATTGAAAGTGCATTTAACAAGGGAGCCAGACTTGACGGCTGGAATGAGCACTTCAAGTTCGGCCTCTGGATGGAAGCTTTCGAGGAAGCGGGAATTGATGCAGAAAGATACCTCAATCCTAGAGAGGTCGGCGGCAAGCTCCCCTGGGATTTCATCGAGACGGGAATCAATCCTCAATACCTGGAAGAGGAGTGGCAAAACGCCTTGGCCGAGCAACTCACTCCGGACTGTCGGCGCGGAGATTGCACTGGGTGCGGCGTATGCGATTTCGATAAGATCCGACACAGGTTGGCTGAGCCTTTGCGGCCCAATATCTCTGCCGAATTGCCGTCAAATGCTGCCGCCATGGAAGCCGTTGTACGCCGACTCAGGCTCCGCTACGCAAAAGCGGGCCGCATGAGGCTTCTCGGCCACCACGACCTTGTCAGACTCTTCCACCGGACTTTTCGCAGGACCGGGATGAGGCTGGATTATTCCCGGGGGTTTCACCCGCACCCAAAGCTGAGGTTTTCACCTCCCCTCGCGGTCGGTTTGGAAAGTACGGCGGAATACCTGGATTTCGACCTGGTCAATAGCAGCTTAGACGCAACGGACATCCTGGAGGCTCTCAAACAGGCCCTGCCGAAAGGCATAGATCCCTTATCTCTCGACGAAATATCGTTGAATGATCCACCGGTTTCTGCTAAAATCCAACAGGTTACATACGAAATTACGTTCTTGAATTCAGTATCACCCGAGGAAATATTGCGCCGTCTTGAAGAGTTCAAGGCTTCGCCCGTCTTCGAGGTCGTTACCGAACATAAAGGCAAATCAAGGAAGCGCAATTTGAAAGAATGGGTATATGATCTAGCGCTTGCCGACGGCAAATTAAGAATAACACTTCGCAGCGGAGTTTCCGGGTCGGTGCATCCCGTAGCAGCGGTTGCAGCAGTGCTGGGCCTGAGTAGAGAGACCGTCAGGAATCAAGATATAGTCAAGATGTCCGTCGCGTTGGGCATGTCTTCAGGATTGTGATGAGAGTCTCCACTATAGCCAGTGAGATCGTGATCAACATCACTGAGCGGGAAACCCGCTTGGCGCTCATTGAAAACGGTCAGGTCGCGGAAATCCATCTGGAGCGCAAAGGCGAGCGGGGGATTGTCGGGAACATTTACAAAGGGCGTGTGATAAAGGTCCTTCCCGGCATGCAGGCCGCTTTTGTGGACATCGGCTTGCCGCGCGCCGCTTTCCTCTATGTGGGAGACGTCCATCTCCACATCCAGGACCTTAATTTTATGGTGAACGAAGAAGAGGACGAGGAGTCGGGGGAAGAGGCTGATGCTATCCAGGAGGGTATTCCCGAGCATCTGCCACCCATTACCCCCATTGAAGACCTCTTGCAAGAGGGAGAGGACATACTTGTCCAGATTTCCAAGGAACCGCTGGGAAGCAAAGGGGCCCGCATAACATCTCATGTATCCATACCCGGGCGACATCTCGTGTTCATGCCCACAGTGGATCACGTGGGGATCTCGCGAAGGATAGAGGACGAGGCTGAACGCCAGAGGCTCAGGGATATCATCGCGCGTATCAAACCCCCTTCCTGCGGAATCATCGTGCGAACCGTCAGCGAGCATGAGAACCTGGAAAAGTTGGAAGTGGACCTGACCTTCCTTCAAGGAACCTGGCGGCGCATCCTGGAAAAGGAGAAGAAGGTCCCGGCCCCCTCGTTGATATACGAGGATCTTGACCTCTGCCTGCGGGGAGTGCGTGACCTATTTACGGAAGACGTGTCTCGCCTTGTCGTGGATTCCGAGGAGCACTACCACCGCATCCTCGACTTTATGGAAACGTTCATGCCCTCGTTGAAGCCATGCGTTGAACTTTACGACGGGGACGAGCCCATTTTTGATTTCTTCGGTATCGAGATGGAGCTCAACAAGGCACTTGGAAGAAAGGTTTGGCTAAAGTCGGGAGGATATATCAATATTGACTTCACAGAGGCCCTGGTGGCGATTGACGTAAATACAGGCCGCTACGTGGGCAAGCGAAACCTTCAGGAAACTATACTCAAGACCAACCTTGAAGCTGTCAAAGAGATAGCTTATCAGCTTCGCCTCAGAAACATCGGTGGAATTATCATTGTTGATTTTATCGACATGGACAGGTCGGTGGATCGAGAAAAGGTGTCTAATGCTTTGCAGGAGGCATTGAGAAGAGACAAGCAAAAAACCAATATACTGAAAATTTCCGAATTGGGCCTTGTCCAGATGACTCGAAAGCGAACACGAGAAAGCCTTACCAGGACCTTATGTGAACCATGCCCCTACTGTGAAGGCAAGGGGTTCATCAAATCCCAAACAACTGTGTGCTACGAGATCCTACGTGCTATTTCCAGAGGGATAACAGATGAGTATTCGTCCTGCATCCGTGTCACTGCACATCCGGAAGTAGTGAAGCTGCTATTTGAGCAGGAAAGCGACCAACTGGAATCGATACAAGGACAGTACAATACGAAGATCCAGCTAAATCCGGATCCCAACCTATACCAGGAACAATACGAAATTGTGAACTGCTGATTTATCCCTTCCTGCCTAGCCTCCTGCGATAACATCGCCAAATAACAGACCAGTTTGCCTAACATTCCTCATCTGAGCGCACGTCCGCATGCGACGGGAAGATCAATGCGCGACACGCGAAAGTTCTAGGCAGCGACCGATAATCATCCGTTGCACTTCTGAAGTTCCTTCCACGATCTGCAGGATTTTGGCACTCTTGAAATACCTGGACACGGGATATTCCTCCATAAAGCCATAGCCCCCATGGATTTGGAGCGCGTCGCTCGCCACCCGTTCAGCCATTTCAGATGCAAACAGCTTTGCCGCTGCAGCTTCAAAAGTGTGATCTCTCCCCATCTCTTTCAACCAGGCAGACTTGAGATACATATTGCGGGCCAGTTCTATAGCTACCGCCATGTCAGCCAACTTGAACTGAATTGCCTGGAAATCGAAAATCGGCCGTCCGAACTGCATCCGTTGTTTTGCGTAGAGCAGTGCATTGTCGAGGCATGCCTGGGCAAGGCCCACAGCCATGGCAGCGAGGGAGATTCTTCCAGTTTCGAGTACCGCGAGGTGCTGTGCAAATCCGCGCTCAGGATCTCCCAACAGGTTATCTGCGGGAATGCGGCAGTCCTCCAAAATGACCTCATGGGTGGCGCAAGCATGCCATGACATCTTTCTATAGCGCTTGCCCAGCTTGAATCCGGGAGCGTCTTTCGGCACGATAAAGGTGGAAATGATGTTTCCTTTGTCGTTCTTGCCCGTCTTAGCGGCCACGAGGACCACCGAAGCGTGATCGAGACCTATATTGGTGATGAACTGTTTCGTTCCGTTCAGTATCCATTCGCCATTTGATGGCACAGCCGTAGTTCTGACCGAAGCGGCATCCGATCCCACGTCAGGTTCGGTAAGGCCGAAGGCGCCGATTTTTTCTCCACGAGCGATCGGAACGAGCCATTTCTGCTTTTGCGCTTCTGTACCAAACACCAGGAGTTCCTGACCGACAATACTCATGGTGACGTCCAGCAGCGCACCCAGTGTGATATCGCCTCTGGAGATCTCTTCGATGCAAATGTGAGCACCTACCCAGTCTCCTCCGCTTCCCCCATACTCTTCCGGAAAGGGTATTCCCATCATGCCCAAATCGGCCATTTGTTGCATGATGTCGTAAGGGTATTCTCCAGTCGCTTCCATATGCTCGGATCGAGGGGCGATTACTTCCTCTGCAAAGTCCCGCGCCGTATCCCTCATCATTCGCTGCTCGTCCGTAAGATCAAAGTTCACATTTACTCCGTCGTAAAACCGGTGACCTGCAAAGCAGAACCGCTCGCGAGGGTATGTTTGGCCTGTAGAGCGGGGATTACCGCGCGGCCTTAGCTCAAGCCACCGAGGAGAGACCGCCGCTCCCATCCGCAGCTTGCAAGTATCACCAAGAGATGGAACCACCAGATGCCAAAACCTCTTTTGCTACACAATCCGGACCACATCCAGAGTGGAAGACATCTCATGGCATCGAACCCGAGGTCGCTAAAGGCGCTATTTCTTGTCCTCGTACCAGGCCTGGACCTTGGGTAGGTGTTTAGCTGCTACTTGTTGGACGTTAGCCAGGGTTTGGTTCACGTAATCTACCTCCTCTTTCGAGAGGGGTTCCCATTTGATATATTCCATGTTGTTCCACCAATCGTCCTTGGACTTGATGCAAGGTTTGGTGCTGCCGGGAAAGGCTTGCCACATCGTGGGAGAAGTCCTGAGAAGGGAAGCACGCTGCTCTTGCAGCAGGAAATGATCTCTATTCTGCTTTCGACTGAAGTAGATGAAATCTCCGGGAGGTCCTATGAGGACCGCCACTCTCGCAGTGCAGTCCGGCATAAAACCTACCCCTGCGCATGCTGCCCCTATAGTCCCCATGGGACGGGCGTCCATCCGGTACTGGTTCGCCGCCGCGCATGCGTAGTCGCAGGCAGCGGCCCAATCCATGAGCTTCCACGCGCACGATGGACCGCCCCAAAGTAATCCCATGCCTCCATGCTCTTTGGACCACTTGTTAAATTCTGCGCATGAATCGAAACCACAAGCGCCACAATCCCAGCCCAGCTCCGACCGGTCCATTTTGGCCCCGATGAGGACGCAACCTAGCGGCGAACCATTCTCTCGGAAGTGCTTCATGGTTCGGTGATCGAAAGCCATGACCGGTGATATGGGGGCTAAGGCCCCGGCAAACTCGATAATAGGATCCTGATCCTCATCAGTCAGGATTTCTACCTTGATCTCCAATGTTCCGGTCAACTGCGGTGCTCTGTAAGCCGCTGCGGCTGCGAGCCTGGTCACTTCCGACACTGCTTCTCGGGCTGCCACCTTACCGTCTATTCTAGCCATCGAGATCCTCCTGTTTCTTCGGGGTTTGAATGCGATAGTCGAAGTTGATCCCTGACGCGGTTTGGCGATTACAAACGAAGTTTTTCCTCGTATTGTCGATCATTTTCTCCATGTTGATGAGGTGGTAATCAACGTTCACGTCCTGGTACGGGCTCTTGGAGAGAGTCGCCATCGGAAGTCCCACTATAATGGCCGAATCCGAACAGTAACCCAGCTTCTGTCCCGCCAGTCCCACGCTCATGAACGGTCTGGCATCAACGAGCAGTGTCTGGGCCATCCATATCGCTGATGCCCACGCGTAGCCCAGATCATCGACCCGCGCGCCGCATAGCGGCCCCTTTATCGGAGTGGAGCTCCTCTTGTCCGTAATGTCGACCAGGCCTTCTTTTGACTCCCTTCGCGTGTAGAGGAATGAGCATCCCGCCGGACCGCCGCACAAACCGCAGTTAGCATCGAGAGGCGTCTCGTGTGCACGATAGTTCCCAAGAAACAGAATGACGTCCGACTCCCTCACCATGACTGCTTCGTTGAGAAATCGCCTTTTCCACCGGTCGTTGGTGTGCGCCAACTCTTCCATTTTTCTTGCGACCTTTTCCAACTCCTCTTGCCCGTAAACGACATGGGCCTGCACCTGCGGAACACCACCAGCCACCGGAGCAGTCAATGCTGCGTTCATGCATAATCGTGCGGCTATGATTGTTGCTTCTCTCCGTCTAAGGTCCTGCGGAGAATAGCGCGGCCAATCACCCACATGCTCCTCGCCTCTTAATTGGTCAAATCGCTCCATAAAAGACCTCCTGAGTTGGGCTGTTATAGTGCCGTTAACACTTGTGCGGTCGCCTTTCACCTGGTTAGAATGTGGACGCACATTGCCGCGACGTCACCTCCGATTAGGCCGCCGCCGTTGTGTACCAAACCGACCCGTGCGCCTTCAACCTGGCGCTTACCGGCTCGTCCTCGCAACTGCGTCACGATTTCGTAAACCATCGCCAACCCTGTGGCTCCAACCGGGTGCCCCTTCGATTCAAGCCCTCCACTTGGGTTTATTGGAATGCTTCCTCCTATTTCGGTCCGTCCTTGATCTATGAATCTCCAAGCTTCGCCCTTCCGGCAGAAGCCGATTTCTTCGAAATAGAGCAATTCCGCTGGCGAGAATGCGCTGTGAATTTCTGCGAGGTCCACATCTTCCGGGCCGATGCCCGCGAGTTCAAAGGCTTGTCGAGCTGCCATTTGGGTTGCGCTCGGCTTCTCAACGTCGATGCGCATGTCCTGATAGCCTCCCGAAGCCATGCCTATTGCGGCTATCCGGACCGGGTCTGAACGATACCTTTTCGCAATCTCTTCAGCGCACAGGATTGCGGCGGCGGCTCCGTCACCGATAGGGGAACACATATACAGGGTAATGGGATCGGCTATCATCTTCGAGTTCAGCACATCCTCTACGGTCAACATGTGCTGAATCTGGGCATGGGGATTGAGGCAGCCGTTCTTATGATTCTTGACCGAAACCTTTGCGAAGTGTTCTCTCGTGCAGCCTGTTTCATACATGTATCTCTTGGCGTCCATGGCGTACAGACCGGGAAAGAACACCCCCATGTTACCCTCGATTTCCACGTCGGTGCATGTTGCGAGCGCGCGAGTGGTTTTGGCGGTGTCTCCGACGTAAAGTTTCTCGAAGCCGACGGCCAGTGCCACGTCGCAAAAGCCCGAAGCTATCGCCAGCCACGCTTCCCTCAACGCTGTTGAGGCCGAAGCGCAAGCATTGGGAGTATTGATGATGGCTTTGCCGGCGAGCCCCGCTTCCCGCATCACTACCTGGCCTCGTACGTCTTCCTGACCTGAGAGGAGGCCATCTACAGCATTGCCGCAGTAGATGGCCTCAATGTCTTCGGGCCGTACGCCCGCGTCCTTGATGGCTCCCCAGGTTGCCTCACAGGCAAGATCCTTAGTCTTCCTGCCTGCATGCTTCCCAAATTTGGTCATACTGACGCCGACAATTGAAACCTGCCTGGCCAATGCACCCATCTAAAACCTCTCAGTGTGGCTCTCCGTCTTCTCTTCGGGGCCTGAAAGCATACCCTATCAGTTCGCTCCCATCTTCCGCCCTATGGAGAGCTTGGAAGACGATTTCCATTTCCATGCCGATGTGGAGAGATTCCTCGCGCGGCTCGCATCCTGTGATTACCGAAAAGATTCTCACCTTTTCCGGTAAATCGATCTTGCCCGTCACATAAGGTGCCTCAAATCCCGTCGGAGCCACCTGGTTGACGGAGTACGCATAGAGGGTGCCTCTCTTGCTCAAAGCGATTTCTCTTGCCGAGTCCTGCGCCAAGCAGTGGGGGCACACCAGCCGTTTGGGAAACACTATCGCATGACATTCGGAGCATTTCCCGCCTAGCAAGAATCCGCGCTCCAAGGAATCGTCCGGTAAAGCAAAGAGCCCGTCGGCAACTTTCTTGAATGTGTGAGTCATCTCGACCACCTTTGAGTCCTGGCTGCAAAGGATTAATTCACCTTGTGGCATTCATGACGGAGCTGGACCGGAAGTGAATCCTGCAGGCTCAGGCCGTCTCCCTCAGAGTTTGTACAGTTCCTCTATGAATTTTGTCTTCTTACTCGACCGCTCAAGGGTGTTTGGCGCCACCCAGGTAATTGCGGGCTGGATCTTCAGATACAGATGCATGTCCTCGAGGATTTCTACTTCGAGCCTAGCAAGATCTTCGCGGGCAGTGCCCTCACCATATTCCACCTTTAGCTTTAAGGGCGGAACCACCCGCGGGGGCGGCTCCTCAAGAAGGATCTTGAAGGCTCCTGTAACGCGTGGGACGAACGACTGAATGACCCCCTGAATGCCCGCGGGATAGACGGGCACACCCTTTACTTTGAGCATGTCGTCTGCACGGCCGACGACCTTGTACCGTAATCCGCTGAGGCCGCAAGGACACGGCTCGGTGAAGACCTGGTGAATATCGTTCAGAGTATAGCGGAGACTCCAGAAGAAGTGGCCGTGTTGGGGCTCAAGCGGGGTGAAGACCGCCAATCCTGTAGCCCCGTTCTCCAGAGGGATCGGTTGCTTCGTTTCGGGGTCTATTAGTTCATAGTAGCAGTAGTCATCGGCCACCCAGTGCATGCCCTGGTACACGGGATGGTCGCACGATATTCCGTACCCGGCCCCTATATCGACCGCTTTGGCCCCGTACTCCGTCTCCAGTCGTTGTCTTACCTCGGGTATTCCAGCGCCCGGTTCGGCGCCGCATATGAGAACGCGGAATCCAAGGGAGCTGATTGGTTCTCTGAGGACCTCCTGGCTTCGTTCGATGAGGTGGAGAGCAAGCGAGGGGGTCCCGGTAAATATGGTAGGTTTGAACGCTTTGAAAAGGTGCAGCAGCCGCTCCGTTCCCGCCTCCGCGCCCATGGGGATGATTTTTAGTCCGGGAATGCCGCGATACCAGAACATCTGGGGTGTGCCGGCCGCATGCATACTGAGCCCAAAGCAAATTGCCAGCCTGTCTCCCGGGCGAATACCCGCTCTCCAACCCATACGGCCAAAGATGTCCGCAACTCGGTCAAGGCCGCTCTTGAAAAGGGGATAAGGCGTCGGAATGCCCGTCGTTCCGGAGGTGGACGTCAGAAGGAAAAGATCGTTCCATCGCTCCGGGCCGAACAGGTCTTCATAAACCTTAGGTAAATCAAGGCCGCCTTCATCCATTGCTTCGCGGTAATCGGTTTGGCTGATGGGCGGGATAGCCCGTGCAAAATCTTCAAATGAGCGTATGTCTTCAGGTCGAACGCCGGCCCGCGCCATGCGCCTCCTTTCGAAAGGGACCTTGTCGTAGAAGAAACTGATCGCCTGAGTGAGGCTCTTCCACTGCATTTCACGCATCTGGGGAGTGTTCAGCAACAGTTCCATTTCTGGATTGAAATATGCTGAGCCTTTTTCCATGCTTTCCTCCAGGAGCCCTAGAACCCTGCCGTCAATACCAGAAGGGAATGTTCGGTCGACTCCACGCTGGAAATGCAATGCGTGTGCCATAGACGTACCGGTCATGTCATAAAGCGTAGTCCGGGCTACAACGTGCCTTCATAGAATTGACCAATCAGGCCACCATTGCCGATTTTATGTCGATCAAGTAAATTGGCGGTGACCGCCGGTAAGGTCACGGTTTACCCCGGCCGAGAGCTTAGTCGCAATTTGAAGGGGGATGGATTTGAGTTCCAGACAGATGGTTAAATGCAGGTGCTCGATCAGGCCGGCATGGCCTTCTCCCTCTTCCGGACCTCCTCGCGAGCGGAGGCCGACGATGGAGGGCAAGGCCAGGTAGGTAAAGTGGTCGGATGGGCGCTCATCGGAAAGTGAGGACTAGTGGGAACTAATCTGTATTTCGTGTTCCAACATCAAATGCTGTTTCTTGGAGCGCCCGATTCGTGGATCGAAGGGATGGTCAATTTGCAAGATTGCGAGAGGTTTTGCAGAGTTGCGAAATTCCTGGAATGTCAATGCTTTTCATCCTTTGAAAGATATTCCCAAGGCATTGAGTTTCCTATAGATCGTTGACACATGAACGCCGCTCCGTTCCGCGGCCTGAGACAAGTCTCCACTGGTTTCCTCCAGCAATCTGGAAAAATACCGCTCCTCGAAAAGCTTCTTGGCAAGTTCGTAGGTCGTATGAAAGAGATCTTCCTCTTTGCTCTCCCCCTTGTCCTGGGTATACTTCGATAGATCGCGTGCAGTGACTACGTCTTCAGCATGCAGAGCCACAATCCTTTCGACGAGATTCTTAAGTTCGCGGACATTGCCCGGCCAGCTCCGTCTGAGAAGACAAGACTCGGCTTCATCAGTGAGCACTTTCTTGTCCACCCCCATTCTCTTGCAAGTTTTGTCAAAGAAATGCCTTGCGAGAATGGGAATATCTTCCTTTCTTTCCCTGAGAGGAGGGAGAGTGACTTTTATAACGTTGATTCTATAATAAAGGTCTCTTCTGAATCGTCCCTCAAGGACTTCTTGTCCCAGATCCTTGTTCGTGGCGAAGATTAGCCGCACGTCGGTGGCGATTCGTTTCGTGCTGCCCACCCGGTATATTTCCCCGTCCTCCACTGCCCTTAGGATCTTAGTTTGAACACTCATAGGGGCGTCACCGATTTCGTCAAGAAACAGCGTGCCTCCTTGGGCTTCCTCGAAAAAGCCGCGGGTTACTCGCGAAGCCCCTGTGAATGCTCCCTTCTCGTAGCCAAACAACGCGCTTTCCAGGAGCGACTCAGGCAGAGCAGCACAGTTGATGGGAATGAACGCTTTTGCACTCCTGTCGCTCAGCGCATGAGTGGCCTCGGCAACCAGCTCCTTACCCGTTCCGCTTTCACCTTCTATGAGGATATGACTGCCCACGACGGCGACTTTCCTGATTATCTCGAGCACGTGCTGCATGGCCGTGGAAGTGCCTATAATATTTTGGACGACCCTGCGGGAGTGGAGCTGTGTCTTGAGCAACCGGTTTTCGTCGACTAGACGACGGTGTTCCAGGGCATTCTTGATAGAGATTTTGATCTTGTGAACGTCGTCAAACGGTTTTGTAAAGAAATCAAAGGCTCCCGTTTTCATAGCGCTTACAGCATCGTCAATTGATCCGTAAGCCGTGATCATGATGACCGGTGTGAGATAATTTTGGGACCGGATAATTTTCAGCAATTCAAGTCCGTTTCCGTCAGGAAGGCGGACATCCAGGATGATCAGGTCAGGCGGTCCTTCCGAGTTCAGGTAGTCTGTGAAGGCTCGCGAGGTGTCAACCGAGACGTAGCCGTACCCTTCGCCTTGGAGGACTGTCTCAAAATAACGCCTCGTAAAAGGCTCGTCGTCTACAACAAGCACTCTAGGAGAAGGTGCCTGGTCAACAGTGCTCATTTGTCTTGCCTCTCATGCCAGCTTGGCAAGGTGATGAGAAAGGTGGTGCCGGCACTTTCCGACGAAACGACAGAGATCTCTCCTGAATGGCTCTTAATAACCCGGTAAGCGAAGCTGAGCCCTAAGCCCGCCCCCGAGCCTTTTTTGGTCGAGAAGAAGGGGTCAAAAATCCTTTCCCGGTTCTCACTTGGAATACCGATACCCGTGTCAGACACAGAAATC
The DNA here is from genome assembly GCA_963789265.1 of uncultured delta proteobacterium. Taxonomy (GTDB): domain Bacteria; phylum Desulfobacterota; class Desulfomonilia; order Desulfomonilales; family Desulfomonilaceae; genus CAWBBA01. The sequence continues at coordinate 335,505 of CAWBKB010000006.1, forward strand.
CTGATTTTTTGTCGGATTGTGTCGACACCAGCCTCGACAGTCAAGGTCCCACCTTCGGGCATTGCCTGCACAGCGTTGACAAGTACGTTTCTGAAGGCTTCCCGGAGTTGCAGAGAGTCCCCTCTAAGTGCGGGAAGAGAGTCATCCAATGCTTTGATTAATCTCACCCGGCTGAACCGGTCTCTCTGCTCATTGAGAGCAACTTCCAGCGCGCTTTCGAGGATCTCGCGCAGGTCTACTGTGTGAAACGTGCTTCTCGGTTCCCGCAGGCTCTTAATCATGGTCGCAAGCATCGTATGGCACTTGCGGGCAGCCTCGTGGATCGTGTCCACAAGAGCTCTGTTTGGATCCTGTGGATTCATCCTTTCCAACAGGAGATAAGAGAAGTTAGCCACGCCTACCAGCGGGTTGTTCAACTGGTGTGCTATTCCGGCCATCAGCTCGGAGTAGATAGCGAGCTTCTCAGACAAGGCGAGTTTTTCTTCCATGGCCCTTTCCCACGTCATGTCAGTCAAAAGGAACAATTTCGCCTGCACCTGGTCGTTTTTTCCCAGGATGTCTCTCACGTACATCCGCGCGGGGAAAGGCTCACCGTTTTCGCGTTCGCAAGTCACTTCTACCGGTTCTCCACTGAGAGCGATGGATAACCACAGGTCCAGTTTCGGAGGCTCTTTGAGGGTAAACGACACATGTCGGCCCACAAAATACTCCCGACCATATAGAAATGCCTCCTCGGCGGTCTTGTTAGCCGATTGTATGATGCCACTCTGGTCGGTGGTGATGACGACATTGGGCGAGGAATCAATCAAATTTGTCAGAAAGTTGTTGGACTCGGCCAATTGGCGGGAGAGTTCCTGGATGTCTCTCTTGTCTTGCTGCATTTCGCTGGAGACGTCGTGCATGAGCACGAAACCAGCTTTCCCGGAGAGTGCTGCACCCCGAGAAAGTGCTGATACCTTCTCGTCATAGTACCTGAGGATACACTTCATGTACGGTCGATTGAAACGGTTTCTCGTTTTGTAGCAGTTGCCAATAGTCACCCATGATGCCCTGCTCGAAAAGCCTGTCCCACTTCTCGTGGAAATAGCTTCCAAGGACCATTTCCCGCCTGATTCTGGAAATTTCCTCTTGCCACCGATTCATCATGAGGATTCTTCCCTCTGAGTCAGTAACTATGATACCCGTTGGGATGTTTTCGATAATGTTTTCGAGGAAAGCGATCCGTGCTCGAAGATCGTCTATAGTTCTCTTGCTCATGAAAGGATCCCTCACTCGTAGGCATCACGGCAAATCGATGGCGAACTAAACACAAACAGCTCAACCCGGTCCTGACAGGTGCAACATGTAGGCCAGTCGATCGCCATGCTGGTTTCTCATAGCCGGAGAGAGATCTGCCTATCGTCGTACAAGGGAATCGACCCGCAGATGCAAACCATGTTTCCGGGACCATACTACAGGCATTAGAGTGCGGGCAAGGTTACGAAGATCGCTCTCGAACAGTTTGTGGGCCTGAGCGCTTTCGATCACGTGCAATCAACATGAGCCTGCCCGGCTTTGAAGTTCAATTAACGGTCATACCTCAGAGGAGGCCTCCAGTAGACCGCGATAGCGGCTTGTGGGCCTGGAATTGGCGCCTTGGGTAAAGGGAATCGGGGCTAAACGATAAAGGCAACCGGGGTATTGCAGGGACCTTGGAGGCAATGACTGCTGGATTCGTCAGAATCATACTGTTATGCTTGTGCTGGACGGTTAATGGTCCTTACGGCTGCCAGATTAATTTCGCCTAAGAATCCGATTCGATGAGTGAGACGTCACGTTGAGACGACGAAATAAGAAACCGACCAACTGGTGGACGGGGCGCGTGCGATCTGCGGACGTGGGAGCAAGACTCCGACTAGTGCCTTATTGGGAAAGAGGGGTCACCAAATCCGACCGGATTGAGCTAATTATTGATCCTGGCCCGTCCTTTGGTGCAGGCGATCACCCCACCACCGTCATGGCTCTCGAACTACTGGAAGTTGCGATAAGCGCAGTAAAAGATCGGGGAAACTCAGCTACCATGCTGGATGTGGGCACAGGCACCGGGGTTCTTGCCATTGCTGGCATAGCGCTCGGTGCACGCCTGGCCATCGGGCTCGACGTCGATCCCGCGGCCGTGTTTGTTGCGCGGCGCAACGTCGCTCTGAATAGCGCTTCTAATCTGATGCCCGAAGGGGCCGACTCTTCCATCCACATGTTCGTGGGTGAATCTGAGGCCGTCAAGGGCCGTTTCGACATTGTTATCGCGAACCTGGCGGCTCCGACACTCCTGAACGTCCTCGACAGCATTGCAGCCGCGGCCCACCCATTTGTGATTTTATCCGGTATTGCAGACGCGATGGCAGAGGAGGTTGTCCGAAGCTACAGTGCAGCAGGCTGCAGACCTACAATCTTCAGACAACGTGACGGGTGGAATGCGGTGCTGTTCAAGAAGAGCGGTTTCACGGAGCCCGTGGCGGAAATAAGTGCTCCAGGACCGGACTGAATCAAGGGGCTCTTCAAAATACAAATCGAGAAGGGAGGGAACATGTGGCCCCTCCTTCCTCGATTCAGTGACCGAAAACGCTATACTAAGGCAGGGAAATGGAGATCGTCAGTCTTCTTCAGTATGCTGCTTGCCCATGCCTTTGAGTCCAATGAGAGTCGTGCTTCCGCTGGACCAATATTCCAGAGTGCCTTCCTGGACCATCTTGTTGACTATGTTCTTCACTTCCCGTGGCTTCATGTCAGTCACAATCGCGTAGAAGTCCTTCAGATAGAACTTCGACTTGGCTTTGGATTTCCCTTGCAGGGTTTCCAATATCAGTTTCTTGGCTTCATCTTCGGTCATGGAAAAACTCCTCTTGACCAGTTAGTACTTGAACTGAGTCGACTGCCGCCACGTGGTATAAGCGAATCTGTAGTCGTCGATCAGGTGATGGGTGAAGGGTATATTGGTCTTCCCGAAAAATCTCTCCCAGCCAATCCGTTCCGCCCAATCTCCCAGACGCTCATACTTGCGCGCATCCTTGGCGTACACGTCGACTATGTTCTTTACCGCTTGAACCGTAGTCGGCCAACGAGGGGGCTCGTTGGGGATGAATGGAATGACGACCTTGGAGAACTTCGGTTTGCTTTTCCTGTTGGAGAGCTTGCCACCGACAAGAATTGCTATTCCACTTCCAAGCTCGTCTGCAAGGGGCATTGCCGCGCACATGGTATAGCAGTTTCCACAGAACATGCAACGGTCCGCATTGACTTCAAGGGACTTGAGGCCGGTTTCGGTCTTTGCGGGCTTGATGGCCGCAGTGGGACAGGCGGCTATTGCAAGCGGAAGCTCGCACAGTTTATCGATCCACTGATGGTCTACCATAGGGGGCTTGCGGTGAATTCCCAGGATGGCTATGTCCGAGCAATGGACCGCTCCACACATGTTCAAGCAGCACGCCAACGAAACCCTGACAGGGGCAGGAAGTCGCATCTGGCCGAACTCGTCATAGAGGCCATCCATGACTGCTTTGACCACGCCGGAAGCATCAATCGCGGGCGTGTGGCAGTGAGCCCATCCCTGAGTATGAACGATGTTGGTAATACCCGCGCCGGTTCCGCCAATCGGGAACTTGTTTGAACCCGCGGCGAATTTCCTGCTCTTGAGGTCATCCAAAAGGGGCTTGACCTTGCTTTTGTTGTCCACCATGAACTCGATGTTATTCCTGGTAGTGAACCTCAGATAGCCGTCGCAGTGTTTGTCTGCGATTTCGCAGATCTCACGGAGATGCTCGATGCTCATGAGTCGGCACCCGCCCACGCGAACGGTATAGACTTCATCGCCACTCTCGGCCACGTGAACGAGCACGCCTGGCTCCAGGATTTCATGGTAGAGCCACTTGCCGAAATTTTTCTTGATTACGGGCGACAGGAAGTCCCTGAAATATCTCGGTCCTATATCAGTAATTCTATCCTTTTGCGGATCTGCAGGATCGTAAGGCATATTTTCAACCTCCTGTTATCTCTGGTGTTTCTTGCGGTAGTCTTCGATGTCACGCGTCCAGCCGCCTTCAACCTCTTCTTCTTTCCAGAAGATGTACGGGTTGGATCTCGGCTCGTCGACCATTCTCGGGTCAGGGTCGAGCTCTACTACGCGCAAGAACTCTTGCATACTCTTACGCTGGATAAGCTCACCGAGCCGTTCGCGGTTCTTACCTTCTTCCATCCACCAGTCCCACACCTTTTCGATTAGATCTTTGAGCTCACTGAAGGGAGGTTCCATCTTCATGAATGGGACGGTCAAAGTGGACATCTGAGCGCCTTCCAAAATCGGGGCTTTGGCGCCAAAGAGGATTGACGCACCAGTGTCCTGCCCGATTCTCAGGGCTCGCGGCATAGTGTTCAGGCAGTGCATGCAGCGAGTGCACTCTTTGTTATTGATTTCGAGCTTGCTGCCATCCCAGCTCATGCAGTCGGTTCGGGCAAAGATCGATCACTTCTTTCTGAATGTCAAACTTGCCCCAGTCTCGTCCTGAGTGGGCACCGGCGTTGGGTTTGAGCTCCCCGCCAACGTAAGCTTTAGCGGCCGCCTGGTCAATACGGATGTCATCCCGCCAGGTTCCGATGACTGACATGTCAGACCGAGCTATCGATGCCACGCATCCATTGGGGCAACCATCAAACTTGAACTTGAACTTGTAAGGGAATGCGGGGCGGTGCAGTTCGTCCTGGTACTCGTTGGTCATCGTGTGACAGCATTCCTGAGTGTCGAAGCAGGCGAACTGGCACCTGGACATTCCCAGGCAGCATTCAGGAGTTCTCAGGTTCGATCCTGAACCACCAAGGTCCTGATTCAAATCGTGAGTTAGATCGTAGAAGAGAGGTTCAAGATTATCCGTCTTGGTCCCCAGGAAGACGATGTCTCCAGTGGAGCCGTGCATGTTGGTTAGGCCGCTGCCGTGTCGTTCCCAGAGATCGCACAGCCCGCGCAGAAATTCTGTGGTGTAATACTTACTCGACGGCTGGTTTACACGAACTGTGTGAAAATGGGCGACACCGGGGAAATTTTGAGGCTGGTCGCAGTATCTGCCGATAATACCTCCGCCGTACCCGAACACGCCGACTATTCCACCATGCTTCCAGTGGGTAACTTTGTCCTCGTACGAAAGTTCCATGACACCAAGGAGGTCATCCGGCGCCTCCTTCAACGCATGTTTGCCTTTCTCCACCTGCTGCTTGATGTCCGAGACGAAACTTGGCCATGGGCCCTTTTCCAGTTCATCAAGCATGGGGGTGTTGTGTTTTCCCATTAAAGGTTCCTCCTCTCTAAGCTTGGGTTTTTTTCATCGCAACTTTATCCGGCCTTCTCGACCACCGGCCCTTCCGAGGCAACAGGTCGTCCCGCGGGAAAGTTCCTACCCTCATCAACTTTCCTCGGGAATCACAACTCCAATTTTCTAATGGGTTAAGTGAACGTGAGTGGTTCAAGTCACCCAAATGCAGATCCCAGAAACTTTAATGGAAAAGGCTCGGGCAAGTCAAGAAAAAACTTCGACATTTAAGATAAGTAAAGGATTTTCATGGAACGAAGCCCGACGCTTTCGAAACTGTCTCAAAAGTCGATTTTGGGCTCGCGATTCTCAACCGATTCTACTAATGAGATGTGAAAAGAGAATCGGAGAGGGAAAGGATTATGCCGCAAATCAGAGCCGACTACAAGCAGGTGTTTCTGCTTCCGCCCGCTATAGATGACTGGATAGGGCCTGATCATCCAGCGCGCTTCATAGGAGACTTTGTGGATTCCTTGGATTTGGAGGTGCTGGGTTTTCGAGTTCCGAATGGCGAAACGGGCCGTCCTCCCTATAGTACCGATCTTTTGTTGAAGGCATGGCTCTACGGCTATTTCAGCAGAATCAGGTCATCGCGGCAAGCTTGAGAAGGCATGCATGGAGAACATGGGATTGATTTGGCTGACGGGTATGAATGCAGCGGATCATAATACCCTGTGGCGATTCTGGAGGGACAACAAGAAGGTTTTCAAGGGAATATTCAAACAATCGGTTCAAGTGGCAGTCAAAGCCGAGTTGATAGGTATGGCGGTTCATGCATTGGATGGAACCAAGATCCCTGTCGGATCATCTCGGGAGAAGTTCAAGAACCAAGATCAGTTGGAGCGGATGCTTGAGAATTTGGACAAGTGCGTTGCCGACGTCATGACGGAGACAGAGAGGTGCGAGCAAGAGGAGGGTGGCGAATGGCGTCTTCCCGAAGCCCTGCAGGACGAGTTGAAACGCAAGGAGCGGATACAGAAGGCCTTGCAGGAATTGGATAAGACTGACAAGAAGGTCGTCCATCCCTGCGAGCCGGATGCCCGGTACATGAAGAACCGGCGGTCTACTGAGCCCTCTTACAATGCTCAAGCGGTGGCAGACCAACAAAGCGGCATGATTGTGGCTGAGGAAGTGGTCGACGAAGGCAATGACAATGGGCAGCTTGTTCCCATGCTGGATCGAGTTCAGGAAAATTTGGGCGCAACCGCAGAGGAAACCGTGGCGGACGCAGGATACTTCGCATCGGCTCAAATCGCGTTGGCCGAAGAGAAGGAGTACGAGGTCTTGGTCGCCAAGTCGTCGGGAGAGTCCGCTGCGGAAAAAGGCGCTCAATGGGACCCTTATCACGCTTCCCAGTTCGTCTACGACCAAGAGCGAGACGTCTGTATTTGTCCGCAAGGCGCATCGCTGAACTTTCTTCAGAAGAAAGTCACAGGAAAAAACGGAAACGAGATCCGGCGGTATCGATGCCGGGACTACTTGACGTGTCCTGAACGGTGGAAGTGCAGCAAGAGCAAGAATGGCCGTCTCATAGACATTAACATCTATCGTGACGCAGTTGAGCGCCACCGCAAGAAACGGGAGGTCCCGGAAAGCAAGACGCTACTCCGAGCCCGCAAGGTGATCATTGAGCCGGTCTTTGCATGGATAAAGAGCCACTTGGACTTTAGACGGTGGACCGTGTCCGGATTATCCAATGCGAGGGCTCAATGGTCTTTGATGTGCGCCACCTTGAATCTCAAGAAGCTCTACAGCCATTGGCTGACGGGGCGTCTGGTGCTAACCGCGGCCTAAGACATCAGGACGGAGAGTGACTCATGGCTGCCTGAGGCATACTCATAGCCGGCCCCGGCTCGTCGGAGACAAGGGAGGCCAAGGTGCGAGATTAACCGCACCCTACCACCCCGAGAGTCGTCATCGTGCCACTACAACCGTTTTGAGACACTCTCTTTCATGTCCCCTCCAGGATCTCCCAATCAAGGCTTTTCGTCTACTCCTTCTCTTTAATTGGGCGTCTAGGGATGCCGGCTCTTCCGTTTGGATTTTTGACATACTTCAAGGATTACTACAACTTTTTCCTTTGAAAGTTTATGATGTACGAACCTGACAAAAGGGCAGGGCATCTGCAAGGCTCTAAATATTCATTGAAAAGGCTCACGGCTTGACGAAAAATAATCTCGTTTGCAAAGAGCGGTTCCTCTACTCGTCTCCTCGCGGATCTGTGCTGTTCGACGAGAAGCAACTGGAGTCGTTTCTTCCGTTGGGGCGACCTGACGGCGGCAAAGAAGATATCTCGCAGATCACATATCGCGCGTATCTCGAAGCCGTTCGGCAGTGCATTCACGATAACCGGGACAAATTCATTGAAGTTCTCGCCTGCCAAGGCTTGAAGGACTTAACGAAGATTCAATCTATTGATTTCATATCTGAAAAGCATGGGGCTGACTATCATCCGGCAATGATCAAAGTTCAGACCGCGGCGTCTTCATATTCCTTCGCTGTCAATGTGGCGCTGACGGAGCGAGGAAAACGCCGTATAGCGCAAGATTTTGATCTGCTGACTCTGTTCGGCGAGCGATTTCCCGCCAAATACATTCCGAAAGCCCATTTTCTAGGGAAGGTGAACGTTAGGGTAAATGAGAAAGATGCGGTTATGCCTATGTTTATGGGCGAATGGCTCGAGGGATACCACGAGTTTCACCTTTGCGTTGACCCTGAAACTAGCGCTATGAAGACAATCCTGTGGGACTTGACCAGGGGCTATAGGGTTCTTTCCGGCGAAGCAGCGGCTGAGATTTACAGACAGGCTGCCTTAATCCTGACCTACTATTATGACGTGACGACGTTTGCTGAAGTGTTTCCGTGGCACCACGCGGCAGGAGATTTTGTTGCCAGGCTCTCCGATCGAACCGTGGATGTCAGGTTGATCACTTTGAGGCAGTACGCGGCCTCGTATCGCATTTCCCAGCCAATCTCTCGACAACCGCTTGGATGCGCTTTTGGTTTTTCTTGCAAACCTGACCGTAAGAATGCGGTTGGACAGGTTGGATGGGGTAGGGGAGGTTGCATGGGCTGAAGATCGTGCGGTAGAAACAACGATCCGCGGATTTCTCGCGGGCATGAAGGCAAAGGTCGCGGCTGGAATGTGTGACAATCTTCTGTCCATACAATTCTTGGAGGCAGTGAAACGGATACAGTTACCGGAATTAGCGGAAATTTTTCAAACAGTCGCTGAATCCTACGACAAGGACGCACCGGATTTGCCTGTTATTATGGAACACCTGGTTGACCACGTTCTTCAGGTTTACCGGCACTTCCAAGAGCTTCCGTCATCCTTTTGATCAGGATAAGCCACGGCTACTGCAGCTCTATTCAAATGGTCTCGGTCGATACTATCTGCACGCCCGTCTTTTACGCTCTTTTCTTTGTTGAACGAATTCAGTATGATTGGGTCGAAATACGGCAGTTGATCATTCACGCAATAGCCCTCACGATTACAAATCGAGTCCCGGAGTACCGGTCACCAGATGAGCGATGTCAAACGATCAAACATACCTAGAGTAATTCTCGCGGCCCTCAAAGGAGGAGCAGGCAAGACTTTTCTTACGGTCGGCCTTGTCGCAGCGCTTCGCAAACAGGGCCACAATCTCAGCGTTTTCAAGAAAGGGCCGGATTACATAGACGCTGGTTGGCTTGGATTAGCAGCAGGAGAACCTTGTTACAACCTCGATGCTTACCTCTTTGACAAAGAAGTTGTCCGCGGCTCTTTTAGCAAAAGATCTTCCGGAAAAGACGTCGCCGTTGTGGAAGGGAATCGCGGCCTTTTCGACGGAGTGGACCCGGCCGGCAGTTACAGCACAGCGGAATTGGCAAAGATTCTCAAGGCCCCGGTTGTGCTTATTGTGGACGGCACTAAGGTTACCAGGACCGCAGCCGCTGAAGTGCTCGGGTGCCGCTTAATGGACCCTGCCCTGGAGCTGAAGGCGGTCATCCTGAACCGGGTAGCGGGCGCTCGACACGAAACAATCCTGCGGGAAGCCATTGAAGGAGCGACATCCATTCCCGTCATCGGTTCGGTGGGCAAACTCCCCCGAACTAATTTTCCCCAAAGGCATTTCGGACTGCTTCCATTACAGGAACACCCTCAGGCTGTTGAATGCGTTGAACAAGCGGGCGCGGTGGTCCGACAATCCGTCGATCTGGACAGACTCCTTGAAATAGCTGCGTCCGCAGAGGACTTTCAGTTCAGGGCGCCGTCCAAAATATCGGAACATCGGCAGGGCCCCCATTCGGCCCGCCTGCGTATTGGGATTGTGAGGGACTCTGCATTTCAATTCTATTACCCGGAAAATCTCGAGGCTCTTGACAGGCGAGGAGTCAAGCTCGTGGAGATAAGCGCACTGTTGCCCGTGGAATTGCCCGATCTGGATGGATTATACATAGGAGGAGGGTTTCCGGAAACGCATGCAGAAGTTCTTGCCGGCAATTCTTTCTTTAAGAAGTCCCTTCTTAACGCGGTAGACAATGGTCTGCCGGTGTACGGAGAGTGTGGCGGCCTAATATATCTTTCCCGCAGTCTTCGGATCGACGAAAGTGTCTATCCTATGGCCGGGGTTTTTCCGATAGATACGGTAATGCAAAGAAAGCCGCAGGGTCTTGGGTACATTCATGTAAAGGTGACAGGTTCCAATCCATTTTATCCGATAGGAACTGAGCTAACCGGCCACGAATTTCATTATTCCAGTGTCAGCTCCTTGGATGAGGCGGACGGTTCATTTGCATTTCGGGTATTGCGCGGCTGCGGAATGGACGGCTTCCGAGATGGGATCTGCACTCGAAATGCATTCGGTACGTACACGTACACCTGCATGCTCTCGGTGAGCCGCTATGGGCCGAAGCCTTCGTGGCCAAAGCCTCTGAGTTTCGTGCGTCCCGTGTTTCCCGAACGGACAGAGATCTTACTTGCTCGGCCCTCTGAACTCTTCCACCTTCCGTCCTTTCCCCCACATAATTTTCTAAGTTGGTACTTCAAATCCATCTCATTCATGATATGCAGTTGTTCATGATTCACAAAACAAACGTACCGAGAATCGTGATCGCGGCGCTCAAGGGAGGCGCGGGCAAGACTTTCATTACCGTAGGACTCGTCGCGGCGCTTCGCAAGCGGGGGCTGTCACCGGCTGTTTTCAAAAAGGGGCCGGACTACATAGATTCCGGATGGCTGGGATCGGCAGCCGGCAGTGATTGCTACAACCTTGATCCTTACTTGTTTAGTCTTGAGACGGTTCGCGGGTCTTTTGTCAGACGGGCTCTCGGCAACGATGTCGCCGTTATTGAAGGGAATCGCGGCATTTTTGACGGCGTTGACGCGGAGGGGAGTTATAGCACAGCCGAACTGGCCAAGGCGCTGAATGCACCAGTGATATTGATTATTGACGCCACCAAAGTCACACGGACCGCAGCGGCACTGGTTCTAGGGTGCAAGGCTCTGGATCCGCACGTGGATTTTCAGGGGGTTATCCTAAACCGAGTAGCGGGAGTGAGGCACGAGACAATCCTGAGACGAGCAATTGAAGACACTGCGGGGATTCCGGTCATGGGTTCGATCAGCAAACTCCCCTTGGAGAGCTTTCCGCAGAGGCATCTCGGACTTCTCCCTCTGCACGAGCACCCAAGAGCCGCGGATTTCATTGAGGAAGCCGCAACCGTGGTGGAGCAATCGGTGGGCCTCGATCAGGTCCTTGCAATTGCCTCTTCGGCCCGCGATTCTTATGTGGAAGCGCGCCGGGAGCGCCTTGAAACGGCACGCACCATGGATTCGTCCTGTGTTCGCATAGGAGTGCTGAGAGACTCGGCTTTCCAGTTCTATTACCCGGAGAATCTGGAGGCTTTCAGCATAAATGGCGCTCAACTGGTTGAAATAAGCGCATTGACTCATGAAAGGTTGCCCGATCTGGACGGGCTGTACATAGGCGGAGGATTTCCGGAAACGCACGCCGAACGCTTGGCGAAAAACGATAGTTTCAAGAAGTCTGTGCTATTTGCCGTTCAGAGAGGGCTTCCAGTTTACGCGGAGTGCGGGGGACTGATGTATCTCTCGAGAAGTCTGCGTATTGATCAAAGTGTCTATCCCATGGTCGGTGTTTTCCCTGTGGATACCGTGCTGGAACGAAAACCTCAGGGTCATGGCTACATCCATGTAGAGGTATCGGGTCCAAATCCGTTTTACCCATTAGGGACGGTGCTGAGGGGCCATGAGTTCCATTATTCCTACGTAACTGGAGCGGATCATCCTGCCGGCATGTACGCATTTCGGGTTCTAGGGGCCACGGAATGGATGGATCTCGGGACGGAATATGCATGTTCAATGCCCTGGGCACGTACGTGCATGTACACGCACTGGGTGAGCCTCTTTGGATAGAAGGGATATTAAAGAAGGCCCGAGAATTCCGCAGAATGGCCCGGCTCGGGGACCACGACGAATACCAATCGGATCGGACGCCAGGGCGCCTACTTGGGTCAAAATCAGGCTGAAGCTTCACCTGACACGACTGCGAGCCTTTTTCATGGAATACACCAAGCAAATAGAAGAGATCCTTGGGCCCGGCGGGGTTCTCGAGAGTGCCATCCAGGGGTACGAACACCGCGAGCAACAGATCCGGATGGCCCAAAAAGTCTTCGAAGCAATATCAGCCACTGATCGACTGATCATCGAAGCCCCCACCGGCACAGGGAAAACCTTAGCCTACGTAGTTGCCGCAGCGCTTTCCAGGAAGCGGATCGTGATTTCCACCGGGACCAAGAATCTCCAGGAACAGCTCTTTTTCAAGGACATCCCGTTCGTTAGGGACAAGATCTTTCCCCGTTTGAAAACCGCCCTGCTCAAGGGCCGAGGCAATTTTGTATGTCATGCCAGACTACGCCGATTTCTGCGACAACCGTATCTTCAGGGTCTCAGGGACTCGGATTCTTTGGAGGAGATTCTCAAGTGGTACAGGCGAACGCGAGAAAACGGACAAGGAGATCGCTCGGAATTGGAAAATCTCCAGGACGATGATCCAATCTGGCCCGAGATCTGCTCCACCACCGAGACGTGCATCGGGAAGGCCTGCCCGGACAGAGATAATTGCTTTGTCCTGAAAATGAAGTCCAGAGCTTACGACGCGGATCTGATGGTGGTCAATCATCATTTGCTCGTGTCGGATCTTGCAGTCAAGGAATCCGGTTTCGGGGAGGTTATACCTCGTTACGACGCGTTAATCGTAGACGAGGCTCATGGTTTGGAAGACGCAGCAACGCAGCATTTCGGTTTTCATACGAGCCAATTCAGAATCAGCAGACTGGTCCGCGATGCTCGTTTGGAATTGGGTCAGGCGAAAATCGAAACACAGAAGTTTCAGGTCGTCTTGTCGGCACTGGAGGATCACGGTAGACGCTTATTCGGGTCTTTTCCCGAAATACCATCGTCACGGGGCGCCATGCTGACAGTGAATCCGGAAGTGGCCGAAATCCGTGACGCGCTCAGTCGAAATCTTGAAGCCTTGGCTTCCATGCTGTCAAATGTTCCCAAAGCTCCGGACGAACTACGTTCTGTAGCACAGAGGGCGCGTGACATTAGTTCCGAGCTTCAGATCATCTTGGCTTCGGAACGGGGCGTGGAGTACGCTTGCTGGGCTGAACGACGTGATAGGAATCTGATTCTTCATGCTTCGCCGATTGAAGTGGGAGGACTGCTCAACTCACGGCTCTACGAGCGTGTTCCTGCTATTGTGTTCACCTCCGCAACACTGTCTGCCGGTGGGAATTTTGAATATTTCAAATCCCGATTGGGCCTGGACACCGATCCAGTCCCTTCGGAAGTGATACTTGATTCTCCGTTCGACTACGCTCGCCAGACCATGCTTTACATTCCGAGGTCCATCCCCGAGCCGAATGCTCCCGGGTTTACCGACGCTCTCATTCCGGTGTTGGAAGAGATTCTCGTGCAAACGAAAGGAAGGGCCTTTGTGCTCTTCACTTCTCACAAGAACATGGAAGCCGTCCACGGGCAAATGCGGAACCGGATCCCCTTTCCGCTGCTCATTCAGGGATCAAAGCCGAAGAGCCGCTTGCTGGAAGAATTTCGGCGGCGAAAAGGCTCGGTGCTTTTCGCGACATCGTCGTTCTGGGAGGGCGTAGACGTGCAAGGTGAGGCCCTTTCATGCGTTATTGTAGATCGGCTTCCTTTTGCACCGCCGAATGATCCTGTAGTTTCCGCGAGAATAGAAAAATTGAAGAAACAGGGGCGTGAGGCATTCTATTCGTTTCAAGTGCCTATGGCCGTTATTGCTCTCAAACAAGGGTTGGGTAGGCTTATCCGCACGCGCTCTGACAGGGGAATACTTTGCGTCCTCGACCTGCGGATTCTTACCAAGCCTTACGGAAAGATGTTTCGAAGAAGCCTGTACCAAAGCCCGTTGCACAGAGACCCTCAGGATATTGAGGCTTTTTTCGCGAGCGATAAGGATTGCCGAGCGCGATTGCCGGAGAACAGCATGGTCGAAGCCGGCTGATACTAATTCAAGCTTCGAAGAATCATTCTTTTGCCTGGAAGATTCATTTTGTCCCGGAGTAAGAGCCGGTTCGAAGCAGTCAGTAGGGCGGCCCGCGGCGGCCATCCCGAGCTTCGAGGGATCGGGCATGGTCCGACCTAGTAAAATACATCCGTGTAAGACCGAAAGAGGTCGTGAGCCTCCATGCAGCTAAAGGCAATATTAAAATTCCTGCGTGATCGTCTTGGCCGCCTCCCACTTTCTTTTCCTTCTGCAAGAAGTGTCCGGACGGCAACCCCAAAGGAATCCACCGCTCCGTATTTCATCGAGGTTTCCGACAGGGCATTCGACGAATTGAACGTGAGTCTGCACGGAAAGATATCCGTGGAAAATGCAGATCGTATTCGGAGGAGACTGGTGGAGACGGTCAGCGGCCAACCGTTGAAGAACGTTGTCCTAGATCTCGGGGAAGTAGAATATTTCGATAGCTCGGCAGCCGCTGTACTCATAGAAGTGCACCGATTATGCGCGGACCGGCAGAACTCTCTTAAATTGATTAATGTGCCTCCTCGGATAAGCAGCTTCCTAAATCTTGTGGACTTCGAGCATTTCAAGAGCGCGGGCATTCTCCAGCCTCGACCTGAACCGCCGGTGCTGGTTCAGATCGGTGAGGGGACTCTGGTCCTGCGTCGGAACGTGCGAGACATTATTACCTTCATCGGCGCGTCGGTAGCGGCCCTCGCGAATGATCTGGCTCATCCCATGAACTTGAAGTGGGATCGGCTTTGGCAACTCGTAGATAGGAGCGGCGCTGACGCGGTACCCATAGTGACGATCCTCAGTTTCTTGATGGGGGCAATTCTTGCATTTCAAGGGGCCATCCAACTTAGGAAGTTTGGCGCGAACATCTTCGTCGCGGACCTAGTGAGCCTTTCAATTTGTTTGGAGATGGGACCATTGCTGACCGCTCTGATCGTCGCCGGCCGGTCGGGCGCGGCTTTTGCCGCGCAGATAGGGACAATGCAGGTGACCGAAGAGGTGGATGCGCTGCGAGTCATGGCCATTGACCCCATCCGGTACCTGGTCTCTCCCAGAATATTGGCTGTAGCTTTGGCCCTTCCGTGCCTCACCATTTTTGCGGACGTGATAGGCATGGCGGGCGGTTGTCTGGTTGCGGTCTTCTCCCTGGACCTCACCCCCGTCGGGTATTTCAATCAGATTCATAAGGTGCTCGAATTGAGCGATGTCATAAAGGGCCTTGTCAAAAGCTTTGCCTTTGGAATTGAGATAGCCACAATAGGATGCCTGAGAGGGTTTCAGGTGAGGGGTGGAGCCGAGAGTGTAGGGAATGCCACTACATCCGCAATTGTGACTTCCATCTTTATTCTGACCATCACAGATGCCGTTTTCGCGGTGCTCTATTACTATCTTCCTTAAGTCAGAAAAATGTGAATATATGGGGGAAGGCTTGTTGAGGCCGTGCAACATATCGCCGCGGCCATACCAAAAATTCACACTTTACCGAACATTCCGCTGATTCCGAGGAGTCCTTGGATAGCTCGACAAACGACAGCACTGCAACCCGTACTATCATATCCGTTAAGAACCTTAGAGTGGGATATGGAGACGAAATCATATTGCAAGATGTCTCCTTTGACGTTGGGGAGGGGGAGGTGTTTGCGATTCTGGGTCGGTCGGGTTGCGGAAAGACCACGCTGTTCAAGGCCATCATAGGGCTTCTTCCCCCCGCCGGGGGCGAAGTTATCATTGATGGCGAACGAGTGCTGCCGGTCGCAGAAGAGGGTGCGGGGCGCGTGCTTCGGAAGATTGGGGTGCTTTTTCAATCGGGTGCTTTGTTTAGTTCTATGAGCCTGGCTGAAAATGTCGCATTTCCCCTACGTCAATACACCACCTTGCCGGAAAGAACCATCGAGCAACTAGTGACACTGAAGCTCTCGCAACTCGGACTGGCAGGGTGGGAGAAGTCGCTCCCTTTGGAACTGAGCGGCGGTATGCAGAAAAGGGCGGCACTAGCAAGAGCGATGGCTTTAGATCCCAAAATCCTTTTCTTTGACGAACCATCTGCGGGGCTGGACCCGGTCACAAGTGTCGAACTCGATCGTACGATCCTGGAAATCAACCGTGCTCTGGGAACCACTATGGTAATAGTCACGCACGAGTTATCGAGCATCTTTACGATTGCCAACCGAGTCATAATGCTCGACGCTCAGGAGAAGAGCATCATCGCACAGGGGAAACCCGACGAACTGAAAGAAATGGCCGACGATCATCGAGTCAGAGAGTTCTTCAGCCGTTCGCGGACATGAGGTCGCGCGCTGACTTGCTGTTCGTTGCTGCCGGGACCTGGAGATACAAAGAAAGAGATCCCGCACCACTGGAAAGATTGATTCCCGGCAGAGCAGGCAGGTCCTGAAATCAAGGAGAAGAACATGTCCACCCAGGCAGATAAATTCAAAATCGGGCTGTTCGTGGTGTCGAGCTTGTTTGTGGCGGTGGTCTTGGTTATATGGCTAGGAGCCTCCCACTTTTTCGAATCCACCCAGGAAGCAGTGGCTTACTTCACGGAGAGTGTCCAGGGACTGGAGGTCGGCAGTTCCGTCAAATTCAGGGGCGTCCCCGTGGGTAGGATTAGTGCAATTCGAATGGCCCCCGCCGGCCGGCTCGTCGAAGTCGTACTGAGTTTGGATAAGAAGTTCAAAATCAGCGGAGATCTGGGAATAAAAATGGACCTGATGGGGTTGACCGGTTTAAAGTATCTGGAAATGGACACGTTCCCGCCAAATCAGCAAAAGGAACAAATAGTCCTGGATTTCAAGCCCCGTTACCCGGTAATTCCCACGTATCCTTCCGATATCAGAGAATTCGGGACCGCTTTGGAAAGCATTTTCCAGAAGGTTAAGGCGGTGGATTTGGCACAGATTTCCGGCAACCTGTTGAGAGTGACTACGAGACTTGACACGATACTGTCCGATCCCAAGTTGGACACCATCGGCGCTAATGCCGCGGGAACCCTGCGCGAGCTTAGAGAGGCCGCAAGAAAGGTCAATGAAGAAATTTCACGTTCACAGCTTTCCAAAGTGATTACCCGGACATTCGACAAAGCGGGAAACTTTTTTCAGGAGAGCACGTCAACTACACGAAGCGCGGATCGTCTAATTCGACGCGCGGATAACAACCTCAACAATCTCAGTCAAAAGCTTGATAGAAGCGCGGACAACCTAATCGACTTCACACGGATGATAAAACTCAAGCCGTCCAGCATATTGTTTGGACCGGGAGAAAAAGCCCGACAAACGCGCTGACGTGTTTGTACGACCCATGAATCGCTTGCCGGCAGAAGGTCATCCCGCGATTTGGTTGTCGGGACCCCACTTTTCGAACTGTTGCAAGTCTTGACGGCAATAAGGCCGTTTATCCGGAGGGTGGCACTCGAACTTGAAACACAACCGGCTACCAAGCTCTACTTTTGCGAGTCCTATAGCAGCGGTCTTCACCCTGGGACTTATTGTTGTTTTGGCCGGCTGTGCGCTGCGGTCCCGCGAGTCGATTACGTATCATGTCTTCGATTATCCCACACCCGCCAGGGAATATAAACCGCCCATTCCCGATACTCTTATGGTTTATCGCTTTCTCCCCGCTTCTTCAGTGGATACAGAATCTCTGGTTGTCACCCGATCCTCAGAGGCTAAGCAGTCGGCGACGCTCCACCGCTGGAAGGAAGACCCTGCGGATATGATAACCGATTTAGTGGTGCGCGATCTGGAGAACTCCGGGCTCTTTGAAAAGACTGTGGACCAATTGAGCACCGTGCGCTATCGCTATGCCCTGGAGGCTACTATACGCAAGCTTCAGGGGATTATAACGGAAGACAAGGCCAAAGCATTGCTCGAAGTCAAGGCCACCCTCACGGACTTCGAGGCACCGGCCGGCACAGAGAAATATCTCTTAAAAAAACTTTATAAAATAGAGGTCCCGAGCCGGGACACTACGCCGAATTCCATAATCAAGGCGCTCGATCTCGCTGTAAAAGAGCTGTCAGAGGGTCTCCAAGCCGACATTCGTGTTGCCCTGGAATCCAAAGTTCGCGATCGGAAGAAAAGCGTACCACGCCATCGCCCCGTCCGTAGGTCAAGAATTTAAATCGATGGAGTAAAATAACTCAGCTTTGAAGCGTAACCTTTCGATTATTCACGCTCATATCACCTGCGGGAAAGTTCCTGCAGGGACTTTTCGGATCTGACGTACTGAAAAAAATTGCCGTTCGAAGTCAGGGCTGGTATTTCCTTGGGCGATGCTTTGGCATTATACTCCTACCAGGACGCTATTATTGACCAGTGTGGTAAAACGCGTTCAGAGGTATGGGGCTTGGGCCTCCGCTAACTCTTCCCGCCAAGGGAGGACAAATTGATTTATCGTTTCCCCCCGTTCCGTAATATACCGGAGAGTGGGGAGAGGGGAAGACGGCTTAGACTTAAAGTCGAATTCCAGCGGGCGGCAATATCACTACAGCGGCGAGGCTGAATGATGAAGCGTATCCTTGTTGTGGACGACGAGAAACATATCTGCGAGCTGTACAAGAGCGAACTCGAAGATGAAGGATACAGAGTGACGTTGGCACACTCCGGTGAAGAGGCTCTTGCAGCAGTTGAAAGCAATCCCCCCGACCTCATTGTCCTCGACATCCAAATGCCCGGAATGGATGGGATCGAGACTTTGGAAAAGTTGTTGGGCCGGGATCAGGGCATTCCCATAATACTTAACACTGCTTACAGCCATTATCGAGATGACTTCACCACATGGGGGGCGGATGCTTATGTTGTCAAATCTTCCGACACCTCAAAACTCAAGAAAGAGATAAAACGGCTGCTGGCAAACGAACGGCCGCAATGACATGAAGAATACATTGACTATTTTGATGGCCGGAGGGAAAGGAGAGCGACTCTATCCGCTCACCAAGGCACGCGCGAAACCTTCCGTCAGATTCGGCGGCATATATCGGATCGTCGATTTCACCCTTTCCAATTGTCTCAACTCGGACATTCGGCGAATATATGTGCTGACACAGTATCGATCCCTTTCTCTTGACCGTCACATACGGCTCGGCTGGAGCGTCTTCAATCACGAGTTGGGCGAGTTCATAGAGTGTGTACCACCCCAACAGCGAAACGTCGATCGCTGGTACCGGGGGACAGCGGATAGCATTTACCAGAATATTTACCTGCTCCAAAGGGAACGCCCCGAACGTGTGCTTATCCTCTCGGGTGATCACGTTTACAAGATGAACTACAACGACATGCTTGCCTTCCACATGGAGCAAAATGCCGAACTGACCGTTGCAGGCGTCGAGATCGAGCGTTCCGCGGCCGTCCATTTTGGAATTATAGGGAGCGACGACAGCTTCAGGATTGTCGACTGGGCGGAAAAACCCGCGGATCCGAAGCCGGTGCCGGGAAAGCCGGATAAATCATTCGTCTCTATGGGGGTTTACATATTCAACACCGATGTGCTCGTCAAGAACGTGATTGCGGATGCCAAGGACACTTCATCCTCGCACGATTTTGGAAAGGATGTGGTCCCACGGATGATCCACAACAGTAGGGTCTTCGTGCACAACTTCAAGGAAGCCAACAATGAAGAGGGTCGTTACTGGAGAGACATTGGAACAATCGACGCCTACTGGGAGGCCAATATGGACCTCTGCTCGGACGTTCCCCAGTGCAACCTCTACGACACGAAATGGCCTATTCGGACTTATCAGGGGCAAGTGCCTCCTGCGAGAACGGTGTCTGTGGCCGGTGAAGGGAGCGAAGAGCGTCTGCATAGCCACGTCTGGAATTCGATGATATCAGGCGGCTGTGTGCTTTCCGGATGCACCGTAAAGAACTCTGTGCTTTCTCAGGGCGTTCGTGTCAATGCGGGGAGTGTTGTGGAGGAATCCGTACTTCTCGATGGCGTGTACGTGGGGCAACATGTGGGAATCCGCAAAGCGATCATAGATCAGGATGTTATAGTTCCGGACGGGTTTACCATTGGATACGAGCCTGAAAAGGATAAGCGCCGGTTCACGATCTCTCCGGGGAACGTGGTTCTTGTACCTCGTGGAATCAAGCTCGATTAGCGGCAGCCGACTTTAGACCAATTTTCTTCGGGACTGTTCACGTGACAAACAAGCTTTACCGTCATTGCGAGGGCGCCGGCCCGTGGCTATCTTTCATCCGGGTGAGCATAAATTGCCGGTGGGACGTCCCGCGCGGAACGCGGGATTGCCCGTCATCCCTAATAGACAGGCTAGAAGCCTGTCTCACCATTCACTCCTCGCAATGACATTGCGCTCTTAACCGGGCTCTTTGGCAACGGCACAATTCCGATTTTTGTGTATTCCCTAACTTCAAACAGGTTCAGAAGGCGAGGATTGTATAATGCCGGAGGTACCCGTTCGAGGACGGTTGCTGGCCTATGAGAGACAGCCCGAAGATCTTGATAGATCATCGCTGTCGGTAGTCTTTATTCACGGTAGCGGCGGCGACCGCGAAGATTGGCGTGCGCAGCTTGACGGGCTCTCATGGGCGGCCACCGTCGTCGCGTTGGAATTGCCCGGTCACGGAGCATCCGAGCCGCCCGGAGAAATCTCCGTAGGCGCATACGCGCGATGGGTGACGGATTTCGTTGATGTCCTGGGACTACAAAGAGTCGTACTCGTCGGATGTTCTCTGGGAAGCGCCATCACGGAGTGGATCGCTCTTTTCGCTGCCCGGCCCTGGCTTGTAGGGATCGGATTGGTCGGAGCAGGCGCTCGCCTGCGTGTTCATCCGGCCTTCCTGGATGGCCTCCGGCAGGATAAGGAGACGGCGCTGGCCATGCTTTCCGACTACTGCCTTTCGCCGGCATCAGGCGAACCGCTTCGCACAAGACTAAGGGAAAGATACCTCAAGACATCAGCGGATTTAGTTCATGGGGATCTGAGCGCGTGTAACGAGTTCGATGTGATGGATAAAATCCATCAGGTACGATTGCCGACCTCGATTCTTGTAGGAGAAGATGACCGACTCACTCCGGTCAAATATGCGCGCTTCCTGCACGACAAAATTAGCGGCTCACACCTGGCCGTCGTGCCCCAAGCGGGCCACTTGGTCATGATGGAAAAGCCGGAGGAGTTCAACCGCCTCCTCGCTGAGTTCCTCGCCGAACTGAAGGGGCGACCGAACAGCCCCTAAAGCAATCATATACTTGTCATGTGTTGGAGATCTCTCGGAGAAGATCTATATCTTCGAGCATCTTTCCAGCCCCGCGAGCCACAGTAGACAGGGGATCCTCGGGTACCACTATAGGGACTCCAATCTCGCGGCGCACCCGCACGTCCAGGTTCTTCAGGAGAGAGCCTCCTCCCGTGAGGACTATTCCTGTGTCGATAATATCCGCCGCCAATTCGGGCGGACATTGTTCCAGGGCCATTTTCACGCTGTCCACGATGGAATTCACCGAATCCATTATGGCGTGTGCCACATCTGTGGAGCTTACTGTTATGGTTTTGGGAATGCCATCCATCAAATCCCGGCCCTTTATGTCTACTTCCTCAACCTCGTCGTCCAGACTGGCCCGGCCCACCAGTATTTTGATCTGCTCGGCAGTGGATGGTCCTATAAGAAGGCTGTAATTCTTGCGGATGAACTCGAGGATGTCCATATCGAGCTTGTCCCCGGCGATCTTGCTCGAGTTGCTGTAAACTATACCCGTCAGCGAAATTATCGCGACCTCTGTGGTTCCGCCGCCTATATCGACAATCATGTTGCTCATCGGCTCGGTAACTGGAAGACCGGCGCCCATGGCCGCCGCCATAGCCTCCTGGACGATGAACACTTCGTGAGCCCCCACGTTTAGGGCGGAGTCCCGCACTGCCCGTCTTTCGACCGGGGTGACGCCGGCAGGCACAGAGATGATTACCCGTGGTCTGACAAAGGATTTCCGTTGGTGAACTTTTTGGATAAAGAACTTCAGCATTAAGCTGGCAATCTCGAAGTTAGCTATGACGCCTTCCCTGAGCGGACGAAACACCTCGATGGAACCCGGAACTCGCCCTATCATCTTCTTGGCGTCCTCGCCTATCCAAATCTCCGAATTTCGCTTATCCTTTCTTCGGATTGCCACGACCGACGGCTCGTTGAGCACGATCCCTTTTCCACGTGCATATACCAGCGTATTTGCCGTACCCAGGTCTATCGCCAGGTCCTTCGAAACTTTGGATGCTAAAAAGCTAAGAAGCATCTGTTGCCCTTCGAAGAGCGTTGTCTGGTAACGAAAAGAAAAGAAGTCCGGAGGTCAAAAAGTCTGAATGAGGGAATGATTACGAAACGCCCTCACCGCGAGTCTTCCGAACTCTGTGCACAGGATTGCTAGGGGGCGCCATTTCCGGCCGCTAGGTAGACCGGCAACACAGCGCTTTACGTAAGCGCCGTGTGCTTTCAAGAACTCTGCTGAGAAGCCTGGCTTGACCAGGGATTCGCGGTTTTTGACCTCGCAAAATTCAATCGGAATACTATAGTCTTTGCGTTGTCCGGTGCATAACAGCCCATTAGGTCAAAGCTTCACTTCAATGATGGAATTCTTTTTCAGCTCTTCGATATATTCCTTCATGCGGGCATGAATGGTCTCATGTCTTACCAGGGCGATCACCTTGTTTCGGACCTTTTTGTATTCTTTTTCTTCCGCTGGGGTCAATATACCCAGAGTTTTCTTGGTCTTGGAGTCCGGCGATGCTGCTGCACCCTTTTCGGAAGCGACCTCTTTGGCAGGGCCGGCGTTTGCTTTGGGAGGTCCCTCCTTGTTGGCAGCCTGACGCTGCTTTTGCATCTCTTTCCAGCGTTTCTCCAATTGTTTGCGGACCTTTTCCGGGATCTTGACCTTCTTCACGGTCCTGCCTTTAGCATCCACAAGATAAAACATGATCAGCGCGTCCGGGCCTGTCAAAGGTGGACTCACGTCCCCCGGTTTCATACGCTGCACGAGCTTCTGCATGGCAGGAACCATGTCCTTGTAGTTCATGGCCCCAAGATTTCCGCCCGAGGAGGCCAGGGAGTCTTGCGAGTACTTCTTGGCAAGCTTGGCAAAATCAACCCCCGTCATGGCCTCCTTGTAAATCTGCTTTGCCTTCTCCATTACTTTGGCGACGCTCTTGCGACTCTTATCCGCCGGCATCTTCAGTGTGATCTGTCGAAGCCTCAACCTGCCTCCTACAAATAGTTGCTCGTAAGTGGGAATTGCAGGTCCGGTCTGCGCTCCGCTCGCCGGCTTTGGTGTGAAGCTTTCGACAAGTTTCTTATAAAGCTCTTCGATATTGTCCCGATTTTTCTTGAAGTATTTTTGGGCGTCCTCTTCACTCAATGGGACTTTTTGCAGCACTTCACTGGCAATTAATCGACTTAATATGAGTTGGCGCTTCATTATTTTTCGGTATTCAGCATAATTAATCCCGTGACCAGCCAGCAAGAGAACGAATTGCTCTTGCGTAAGTCCATTCCGCTTTCTTATCGCTTCTATGGAAGCATCCACCCCTTTGTCATCGACCTTAATCCCCTTCTTGACCGCGGCCTGTTCCAGGAGATGGGTAACTATAAGCTCATCGAGGATGTCTCGGTCCGTGGGCACTTTACCCGGTGGTATGACCCCTAGAGGCAGGTTCGTGAGATTTCGCATAAATGGTTGTTTGTGTTTCCTTATGTCCGACTCCAGGATCACATCTCCATTTACTATGGCGGCTATCCGGTCCGAGTAGCCTTCAGCATGGAGGAGTGGAACGATCCACGCTGAGCCGAGAATCAGCAATATAAGGCAGACGTTGGTCCTTTTCATGTTTCCTTGCCGGTATTCCGGCAGACCTTTAACTAAGTCTCGATGCTTCTTTCACACAAAACGGGTTTGCTCGCATCGAGCCAAACGGATTCCTTGCCTTGTCTCTCATACCAGTCCGCGCAACCCGGGGCAAGCATTCATCGTGGAACCCGGGCAAATAGGCCGGGGGCGGCCTATTTCCCGTCTTAAATACCATGTACAGTTCCAAACCGTTACATGTTTAATCAAAAGCAGTCCTTTTTGCAACCTTGTAGGAATCTAGTTGTCAGGCTCTGCCGCGACCACATATACCGCCGGGCTCCGCCGCAAAATGTCAGGTCAGCTTCGAGAGAGCAACCGGCAAGCAGTGCTTTGAATCATCAGGCGTGCAGATCGGCTTCGAAGCCGGAGCCTCCTCCTACGGACCTACGGACCTCCGGGCTGAGGACTGGGACCTGGAACAGTGAAGAGTGCAAGTTGCCGCGATTGAGCCTTGCTCGCCGACACGCGCATTGATATTGATACTCATTTCAAAGAGATGGATTAACACTTTCAGCACCGGACCTTTTGCCGTTGATTGACTCCCTCAGACGCTCCAGCAGAGCCAAGCACTTCTTGATCCTGGACATAGGGTCCACTTTCCCGACGCGAAATGCAAGGCGATCCCCGGGTAGAAGTCGAATCCGCCCGTCATTTTGAGACCAACTGATCAGAGTTTGCGGATTTACCCGAGTTTCCGTATCAAACGTGAAGACGAGGTCCTGTTCGTTATAATCGAGCCTCAGGATTCGCACTTCTTTCATGGCCAGCCTTATCCGCATGACCTGCATCAGTTGGGCAACCTGCAAAGGAGTCTGACCGTAGAGATCCACAATCTCTTCTTCTATCTCGTCAATTTCGGCCGGCTCGGAGGCCCTGGAAAGCCTCTTATAAAGGTTCATACGCTGTTGCGGATCGGGAGCGTAATCTTCGGGAATAAAGGCTTCCAACTTGAGGCGTATGTCCGGATCGATCCGAGGCGCGGGTTCTTCCCCCTTTATCTCTTGAATGGCCTGCTGCAGCAATTCCAGGTACATTTCGTATCCCACTTGGGCCACGTGTCCGGACTGTGATGTTCCCAGGATGTTGCCTGCGCCACGGATCTCCATATCTCTCATTGCAATTCGGAAGCCCTGACCGAGATTGGAATATTCCTGTATTACCGCGAGCCTCTTGATCGCGTCTGCGGTCATGAGGGTCTCCGGCGGAGTAAGCAAGTAAGCGTACGCCCGCATGTGCGATCGCCCTACGCGTCCCCTGAGCTGATATAGGTCTGCGAGTCCAAAAGCGTCGGCCCTTTCTATTATTATGGTGTTGGCCCTGGGGATATCGAGTCCGGATTCAATTATGCTCGTGCAAACCAGAATGTTGATCCCCCCGGTAATGAATTCCAACATCACTCGTTCCAACTCACGGTCCGCCATTTGGCCGTGAGCTACCCCGAATCGACCTTCCGGGACGAGCTTTTGAAGTGCAGCAGAGCGTTTATAAATGGTTCGGACCCGGTTGTGAATGTAGAAGGCCTGTCCGCCCCGACTTATTTCCCGCACAAGCGCCTCTCTTATGACCTCATCGGACTGCCGCATGACGTGCGTTCGGATCGATTGCCGGTTTGCGGGTGGAGTTTCAATTACCGACAGGTCACGTATTCCGGTGAGGGACAGATTCAGTGTCCTGGGAATAGGCGTCGCGGTCAAGGTGAGCACGTCAACGTGAGCCTTGAACTTCTTGATCCTCTCCTTGTGCGAGACTCCAAAACGTTGCTCCTCGTCAACCACCAGCAGCCCCAGATCTTTGAATTCCACATCTTTTTGCAACAGTCTGTGCGTACCTATCATCAGATCGACTTTTCCAGCAGCAAGCCGCTTCAGGGTTTCCTTCTGCTCGGCCGGGCTACGGAAGCGCGACGGTACACCCACATGAAAAGGATATCCGTTCAAGCGACGGGTGAAGGTGTCGTAATGCTGCTGGGCAAGAACCGTGGTGGGGACCAGGACTGCAACTTGTTTGCCGTCCATCATAACTCGAAATGCAGCCCTCAGCGCGACTTCAGTTTTGCCGTAGCCGACGTCTCCGCATACAAGCCTATCCATGGGTTTGTCCTGGTCCATGGCCTCCATGACGTCTGAAATGGCCTTGGTCTGATCCGGCGTTTCTTCAAATTCGAAGGAAGCCTCAAAAGCAGCAAAAACTTCATCCATAGCGGAGTACGGCCTGCGGGCGCTCACCTGTCGTTTGGCAAATATCTCCAGGAGTTCTCGAGCCATTTCCCGGATCGACTTCTTGACCTTGGCCTTGGTCTTGCTCCATCCCTTGCCGCCCAGACGGTCTATCCGAGGAGGCTCCTCAGAACCGGAAATGTACTTTTGGATCACCTGCAAGCGCTCAACAGGATGATAGAGCAAATCCCCGCCGGAATATTCGATCACCATTACTTCGCCGGGGATGCCGTCGAATTCCTTGGAAGCAAGACCGCGAAATATGCCGATGCCGTAATCTTCGTGAACTACAGGTTCGCCTTCGACCAGATCGGTCAAAGAGGAGAGCAATGTTCCTCTTGCGCGCCTCTTGGGGGGAATTCTCACTCTGGCGCCGAAAATCTCTTCTTCGGTCACAATTATCCGGCGAGCCTCTTGCATTCGGAATCCGGCGGATAGCGCTCCTATGCACAGGCGAATACCGGGTATTGGGGTCGAATCGAGGTTTGATCGTTCAAAAAGTCCGCTTCTGAAATCTAAATTGAGCGAATAAGGTTCCAGAAGTTTGAGAAGGCGATGAGCCTGGCCTTGAGTGTGGCTGACCAACAAGACTTCATTACCGTCGTCCCGCCATGATTCCAGACGTTTGACAAGTCTTGCCATGCTCGTGTCGTAAGTCTTGGTCCCCAGGAGATCCCGTCTTATGTCGTCATTTGTCTGGCAGTTAATCCTAAAGGCCCGAAGGTGCGGATTTTCAATTTCCAAAGGAGACACGACCACAGTACGGAATTTTTCCACTTCGCGCACGAACTCATCCGGAGAAAGATAAAGTTCTTCAGGCCGCGGAACGGGGAGTCCCTCCTGTGTGGCAGATTCCCAGCCTCGGAAAATTTCTTCTTGCAGATCTTCAAATGCGCGGCCCAGAGTATCCGCGTCGGGAAGCATCAGGACAGAATCGCGGGGGAGGTAGTCAAACAGGCTCTGCAAGTTCGGAAAGAAATAAGGAAGATAGCATTCAGCCCCGGGAAATCTCACCGAATGTCGGAAATCATCGACAAGCCTCTGGCGAACCCTCTTTTCCACTCCCTGCTCTTCACAAACGTCCAACAGCCGTTGTAAGCCTGCGCCCAAAGCTTTTTCATCCGGAATCAGCGCGTGGACGGGACCGACTTGAACCTCGGAAACAGCTTCGCGAGATCTCTGATTGGAAGGATCGAAGAAACGGATCGACTCGATACGATCCCCCGTCTGCTCGATGCGTACCGGGTAAGGATAAAACGGAGGGTACAAGTCGATTATGAATCCCCGCACCGAAAAGTCGCCCGCGTCCTCAACCAGCGGTGAACGTGAGTATCCGGCGGCAACCAACCTTTCCAGCAGAGACTCTCGGTCCAGATCTTGCCCCAAAGACAGGCTGAAGCCGGCTCGTTGAAACTCGGCTTTGGGCAAGACTTTGCGGACAATAGCATCCAGACCGACTGCCAGCACGCGCGGCGGCTTCCCTTCGGAAAGACGAAACAGCCCTGCCATGCGACTGATCCAAACATCTGTTTCGATGCCTCCGAAAGAGTAGGGGAGAACCTCTGAAGACGGATATCGAATAAGCTCGTCCTGGAGGGCGCGCCTGGCGACTTCCTCTTCGCCGAGATAAGAACGTAAGTCTGTGGCAGCCTCCGAAGCGGTTTCGCCGTCCGGGCTTACCAGGACAATCGTCCGGGCTCCCCTCTCGACTGCGGCTGCTATCAGAAATGTCGGTGCTGAGCCTCCCAAACCATAGACCCCTCCATTTTCCGTGGAATCAGCGAGAAAACGCACGGCTTCTTCAAAAGGGTTGGAGACTATATGTGTCAACGAAGCGACTTTCATAAACTCGAATTCTTTCGACTCTCAGGATTCGAGTCGGTTCCGATATACCGGTCCCCGTTGGGTAAAAGTTCGGGGAGAACGGATGAATCTTTGTCAAAGGACAACAGGGTAATTTAGTTCACAGCGATCCAATTTGGCAATAGTTGCGTGAACCCACAAACGATGAATGGCGTCGGATTGATCCCATTGACTTGAGCGGTGCGATCAGTTATCCATTTGACAAAACTCCGAGGTGAAACTGTGGCTGAGAAGAAGCTCTCGCGCAAGGAACTCCTTAAGGAACCTGATGAATTCCTTACCATAACCGGCAAAGTGATTGAATACACACGAGATTATCCGAAGACCGTCGCGGCGGGAATCGCTCTCGTGGTGATCGTCTTGTTGGCCGGGGCAGGCGTCTATTATTACTACAAGAACCGCGAGGCTAAGAGCCACGAACTCATCGAGCAAGTGTGGCGCGACTATGAGGTCGCCGTTCAATCTCCGCGCCAACCGACTCCTGAGAAATTAGATCAACTTTTTGCTGAATTCAACGCTATGGCGAAGCAGTACAAGTCCCTTCCAGCCGGAGAGATCGCGCTACTATATAGTGGGCATGTGCTATATGCGAAGGGCGATTTCAAGGGAGCACTGCAACGGTATGAGGCGATGCAGTCCACCAATCTCGTGAAAAATGGTCTAGGTCCTCTCGTTCTCTACCATATTGCGATGTGTCGTTTTCACCTCAAGGAGTACGATCGGGCTGTAATGTTGTTCGATCAACTTTCGAAGGACATCAATTCCCCATATCGGCGTGAGGCCTACGGCACGATCGCCAGGATCTACGAATTGATGGGCAAGAACAAAGAAGCCATTCAGGCATACCGGCAATATCTCAAGATGTTTCCGGAAGCACCCGATGCTGCTTTTGTCAGAGCAAAAATAGCCGAAATCGCAGCACGGGCTTAGCATCCCGACAGCGGGAAATGCTTTGCCCTGTTCCTCGCAGCGTTGTGGCCGCGGGAATTCTCATTGTCGCTGAATTATCACATCCATTTCGGATACCCAGACTTCGAAAGAGGATTGTCCCAATTCTATCCGAAAGGCGCCTTGTGTCTCCTGAATCTCAGGGTCGAATGCACCTCGTGCCAGAAGCTCGTCCAGGATGGTCCTCACTTCGGCAAACTCAAGGTCTTCCACGAAAAATATATTGAACACGCGGTGCGCGTGCAAGAAAGGCATGGATTCCATAATTCTATTCTCTTAAGGAAGAGAATAGACGCATCTGCAATCAGCGTCAACACCGAGGGCGACGGTCTACGCGCATGAAAATGGCGATAGTGCTTGACATCCAAAATCATAGTTTGTATAAACGGCGGGGGGATTGTGTTTTAACTATTTATGATTCAATAGAGTTGGTGAAAGGAGGAGTGACATGACAAAAGCGGAACTGGTATCGCGTATCGCCGAGGAGGCGGGAATTTCGAAGAAGGCCGCTGCAGCGGCATTAGCTTCGGTGGTATCCGCGATTCATGAAGTGCTGAAGAAAGCCCAGAAGATTCGGGTCACGGATCTGGGTAGTTTCAGCGTAGTGAAACGTCAGGCGCGTCAGGGCGTCAATCCGAGAACTGGTAAGCCGATCAAGATACCTGCCACCAAGGCCCCCAAGTTCACTGCGGCCAAAGCTTTGAAAGATGCCGTCAAGAAGTAGCTGAACAATGGGCTGCGGGCATGATAGTGTCTGAGTTTATCCTCATTGCATGAATTGGGGACGTGGACATCGCTTCGGACGGGTCGGTAGCCGTGGACATGCCGGTGAACAGGGTTTACAAATGCAAAAGAGATAAGCGCAGAATCGGCTTTTCCAATACAGTGAGTGGACTTATTAAGATAAGGCTGAACGAATAGGTGAATTCTCTGCGAAGAGAAGCTTGACCGTTCATACAAAAAAGGGGTCACGCGAAGAGGGCTGCCCCTTTTTTCGTTCCTCTGGTGTATTCGTGAGAAAGTTACTTCTAATATTGCTCTCAGTGTTGCCGTTCTTAGGCTCCTGTGCCAGCCTTCTGGACGGCCATTATGTTACAAAACAAGGGCGAGATAATCCATTCACACCGCAACAAGATAAGTACGAAGCTCCAAGAGACCCAACCGCAAGATATTAAGAGTACTCGCCAAGAATTTTAGCAATTACACTAAAGTAGTATCCATTTACTTAAGCGGGAATCTGCAGCATTGACAATCTTTTCCCTGGCTATAGCAAGTGAATGCCTGCCTAAAGGAGGCCTCATACCATTTCTGGTTCAAAAGAATGATTAAGGACGTCTTGGCCGGCAGGGACGCCGGCCCTACCAAGCTGTAGCGACGGGCCTCCGTGCCCGTCGTCTTACATGTATGAAAGCGCATTGGTCTCAGGGACTCACCCAAGCCGGACGGCCGCAGCACAGATCGTAATGACGTACAGGACCGGAAGGATCAACGAGGAATCGTCGCTCCTTTATCCGGCGGCTGAACGGGGTTACGAGGCGGTCCCATGTCTTTCTCCGGGATGCCGCCGGGACATCGGGAAGGTTGGAGCAAGGAATGGAGTTGTTTGTGAAAGTCCCTGAAAAAAAGCACTAGACGCGCGCGCTGGCGTACGGTGATAACCTTTGAGACATCGTCATACTGTTGAAAACGTAGCCCTTCTAACTGCTTCCTCTTGTTACGAATGTCGTCTAGAATCCGCGCCAACTCTTCGTCGTTCGGGGACTTGGAGGCATCGTTTAACTGCTTCCTCAGTGCCTCAACATCCTGCGACAGATCCTTTCGCAACACTTTCCGCTCGGAGAGAAATTTGTGACGTATTGCGAGAATCTTGTCCGCAGTGGCTTGGTCCAGGTCAAGGGCTTCAATCATCTTCCACATGGTCAGGATCTCTATTCTGTCCTGTACCTTGTCCCCCATCGCACCAGGCCGCAGGGCAAATACACTGGTAGCCGCAACGAGGATCACTCCCGCGGCAATGAACGCGGCGATTATCCTAGACATTTTTCTTCCTTCTCGCTCTGTCGAACTTTCCGGCCGGACTGAAACGCTTGCCGCTTCTCGTCAAAGATACAACGGCCCGGGATCATCCTCCACATCAAGCCACTGTAGGTCCTTATCGTCAAGCGATGCACCTCGCGTGTCGATCCTTCCGAGCATCTGACCGCCGGAGAACGAAACGACCGGGTACTCCTCCGATACCGGTCCATAAACTTGCTGGAGTTCCTGAATCAGATCGGGCGACATTACGCGCCGATCCGCAATCGGTCTACTCACAGGTTGCAGGAATGACACATGAATAATAATCAATGCCATGACTGCGGCAACAAGCACACCCGCGGCCTTCCCCCAAGAAAACCATGCAGTCTTCAGCTCTTTCTCTTTCAGCCTTGCATCCAGGGACTGGTAGTAGAGTTTCCAGAAATCCTCCTCCGGCTCTTCAGGGACGACAGAGGCAATTGCAGAAAACAGCGCGAAAGTATCTTCTTTTACCTGTCTGCAATGCGCGCACAGGCGCAGGTGGTTTTCAAGACGTTCCTGCTGTGGAGGACCCAGGCCCTCGTCCAACTCGGCTACAATCAGTCTTTCTGCTTCATTACACTCTAGCGTTTTCATTTTGAACCCAGCTTTTCTTTAAGAGCTTTGATACCCTGAAAGAAGTTGCCCCGTGCCCCGCCCTCGGTCCCCCCGAGAAGCCTGGCTATTTCTTTATAATCCAATTCCTCATAAATCCTCAATTGAACTGTCAGGCGCTGCTTTTCCGGGAGTCTCTCCAATGCCTTTCTCATTCTTTCAAGATTTCGCGCCTTGTCCAACCGTTCCCCTGCGGGCTCTTTAGGATCCGCCAATTGCTCGAGTGCATCCGGAACCAGCGTAGCTTTACGTTTTCTCAGATGGTCCCTCAATGTATTCAAGGCAATGCTATAAAGCCACGTTTTGATCGAGGACACCATCATGAATTTTGGCAGACCTTCGAAAGCCTTCAGAAAGGTCATCTGAGATATGTCTTTTGCCTCCTCCGGGTCTCCGACAATCCGCAGGATCATAATCGTGAGAGGCTTCGAATACCTACTCACGAGTTCGGAAAAAACCTCCTTGTTACCTTTTCGGAACTCCCTGAGCAGGTCCGCATCGTTCATTCGGTCTTCCCGTTTCTAATATATTGGACGCAAATACGGCGGCAATGTTATACGGTAGGAGAAAAAATCGGAAACACTATTAGTTTTTTTTACGTACATGCAGGGCAAAAAAATTCCTGACGCATTTTATACCCATTGCCAAAAGTTCTGTCCGATTGGAGATAGCCTGACACCGTCATTCCGGCGGAGGCCGGAATCCAGTCTTTTCAATCCCGCGTTCCTCGCGGGACTGGACCCTGGCTTTCGCCGGGGTGACGGGTGGTGAACAGGTCATTACTTTTGGCAATAGCTATAATCCTCAAGCTCCCAGTTCGCGGCACCGGGCAGACCACAAAGGCGCAAACAACAACCCTTGCAAATTGCCTGCTCGGTGCTCTGGGAAGACGGTTCGGTTTCGTTACGCGGCAGCCAATTGTGAACGCAGATAATTACCCTTGAGTTTCTCCAGGGCTGATCTCTCTATCTGGCGGGCCCGTTCCCTGGTTATCCCAAAATGCTTACCCAGTTCCTTCAAGGTTACCGGTTCCTCGGAGAGTATTCGTTTTTCCACGATGTACTTTTCTCGCGGATTCAAACTTTCCAAAGCGCGGTCCGCCCATTCCCTGAGGTCCTCCCGCTCTTGAAGTTCCGAAAGAATCTCTTCCTGATCAGGCGTGTTGTCCTTTAAGGTGTCCGCGAACGAATCCCGGGAACGATCGCCGATCAAATCATCGAGCGAAAGATCATGCGCCTTCAAGCGGGCTGCCATATCTATTACTTCGTTCTCGGTCACGTTGATCCTCAATGCCAATTTCGCCACGTTTTCTTGCCGATCGTCCGGATCAAGTGCCTCCGGAAGGTCGGAAATCCTATAGAAGAGCTTACGCTGAGCTTGGGTTGTTCCTATTTTTACCAAGGACCATGAGCGGATAATATAATTCTGGATATACGCCCTGATCCACCAGATCGCGTAAGATATGAGCCTGTATCCTTTGTCCGGATCGTACCTCTCCACAGCCTTCATAAGGCCGATATTCCCCTCTTGAATCAGATCC
This sequence comes from uncultured delta proteobacterium, assembly GCA_963789265.1. Classification (GTDB taxonomy): domain Bacteria; phylum Desulfobacterota; class Desulfomonilia; order Desulfomonilales; family Desulfomonilaceae; genus CAWBBA01. The sequence continues at coordinate 368,497 of CAWBKB010000006.1, forward strand.
ATCAACCTCACCCCGTAATTGCGGTACCCAAGAGCCACCTTGATTACGAACCTCAAGTTCGATGTGATAAGGTTCTGCCCCGCTTCTAAATCATCGTGGTCCCTATAGCTATAAGCCAACTCCGTTTCTTGTTTTCGAGTCAAAACAGGATAGTGCTCTATTTGAGACAAATATATCTTCAGTCCGTCCGTTTCGATGGGATAATTCATCCTTCCACCTCCCGGATTGTTTACCGAGTGTCTGTACATACAATTGGATGCGGGGGAGAGAAAAAAGTTTCATTTCCCGCCTCACGTACAGCCGCCAGGCTAGGCTGTACGACTTCCGGCTGCTTTTAATGCTCCCCCCGGTTCAGGATTTTTTGTCGGTCACTGATATTACTTGTTGCGATGATGGGATATTATAGCGATAATAGATAGATATGCACTCTTGTGCATAGGTTCGGTCTCATATTTCGGTACCATCGCGGTCACTCTCGCTCACGCGGGAATCCATTGCAAGGGCACCTTTCGTGTACGCCCGTAAGCCGGCCCAGGATGTGGTGATCCCCGCTAACGCGGGGAACAGCATCATTTGGCTCACGGGATACAAGTGGCTGAATAAGGAACAGTGGGGCAGGCATCTTGCCTGCCTTGGTGACAGGCAAGATGCCTGTCCTACCTGCCTGAGCGATGCGGCTCATCCCGCAAGATGCGGAATTCACCATATCTTACACGGGCCAAGCCGAACGAAGTGTCCAGAATTGTTGCTCTAACACCGCTTATCATTATTACGTGACTTTAGGGGGCAATTTAACGCGCCTATGCTTCTTCTTTTGGTACTTCTTCAAGTGCACAGCGGATTTCTTTTTCTTAATCGGTTTCTTCTCTATAGCAGGTTTTTCTTCTTTTAGAGCGGCTTTTCCCGGTCCGGGCTCTTTATTTAGCTCCGGGGCAGCCTCTCCCTGTTTCACGGCCTCCTCGGAAACCTCGGCAGGTGTCGGACCAAACTGCCCCATCATGTCTTTTATGCCGACAACGATCTTATCGAGGACCATTGCCACCTGTGGCAGTAAAAGAGCTTCTGAGAGTTTATTCAGAGGATCGGGGATAATTCCCCGCGCTATCAACGGGGAGCAGTTGCACTCCTCTTTGCCCACCACGTACGTACCCGCAGAATACGAACGGTCGACGCAGGCGGTGGCGAGAGCAATAATCACCACTGCAGCGATTGAAAAGGATCGCATCTCTCTTCTCCTGCATGGAATGGCTTTATTTTATTATATGGAAATGACGAAAAAAATCAAGAACTTCATTTTTGAGGCGCTCTGCATGCACCCTAATTGGACTGAGAGCCGGCGGACTTGATGCAATTTCCTAATCAAAAGGTATAGGTCGCGCTAATACCTATCGCGACTAGATTATGCCACGAATCCATTGAAAATCGAGTCGATGCTCCCCCCCTCTGCGACGTGGCCGGCCCCTGCAACGTGGCCCCACCTGAGAGTTCCATGTGGTCATACTTTACAAAAATCCCCAGATACGCATCTTTACTAACAGGCCTGGACCAGCCGAAAAATGATTCAAACCAGAAACCGGTGACGGCTTGCCCGTCGACCGTCGTGATTGAGCCCGCTAAGTCCTGTGCCGCGTCCACCCGCGCCAAAGTGAGTGGCGAGGCCAGGATATCAAGCCTCACGACCGATCCGACAAAATGGCTGTGAGCGTAATAGATACCCAGGTACGGAATGTGTACGTGGATGTGATCGTGAAACGATCCGGTGGACGCCACCAGAGCGGACTTGTAGTCAAAGTTTTCAAATCGGTAGCCTGCGGTGAGTCCCGCTGAATATGGAGTCCCACCTAGTCCGATATGATAAATAGCCGCGACGTCGGCTTCGAAGAACTGAGCCAGCGTATCCCATGATCGACGGTTCCCTTCCAGCAGGAAATCACTTCGTAATGATTGAGGGACGTTGATCCACGCCTGGGCTCGCAACGCGAGATCGTGCGAAACAAATGTTTCTCCCTGAAGACCGAAAAGCAGGCCGTTAACGTTCAACTCTTTCTTTCCGGGAGCAATGTTGCCGTTATCGCCATCCCTGAACTTGATCTCATTGACACCCCACAGGTATCCGAAGCGGCCCTCGATGAGCGACTTCTTCGGGCGCTCATGCCAGAGAATCGGCGGCGGGCCGGGGCATGGCACGAATTCCGCGGCCGAGACCGCATCTGAAAAGGCTGAGAGCACAACAACGAGAAGGACAATGATTACCGCGAAGTTCAGTCTCGACTTTCCGACCCTGTCCGACACCGACTTGAAGAGAAATTCGTACGAAGGGGGCGTAGGCGTGGGCATCCAGATCTCATCAGGGGTCCCTATCGAATGGGGTTTATATGGATCCTGTATTTTGACGCTTACGCGGCTTATGAGTGCAGTGTGAGCGAGTACTGACAAGAGCTTTACATCCCGGGTTTCAAGAAACCGCCGTGACCTGTTGATAGTCAGTCATGTGAAGATACGTGCAGTAATCGGACCGGCTACTATTTATCGGAACTAACTAGAATTGTCAAGCATTAAAAGCACTTGTGCGAAACCATTCGCTTATGCGGGGGATCTTCTGCACCTTGTCATTGCGAGGAGTGCATGGTGGGACAGGCTTCCAGCCTGTCTATTAGGAATGACGGGCAAGATGCCCGTCCCACTGGCAATCTAAGCGGGTTTCGCGGTTTGTTCACGATTGATGCGGTTCTCCCGCGCAGAACGCGGGCTCACCAGCATCCTACGCCGATACTAGATTATGATTTTTTTGACCACAGAGACACCGTATTCCTGGTAGGGGCGGACCCGCGTGTCCACCCAAGGCAGACATATTGGTCTGCCCGTACAATTGGTTCCCCCGTATGGGGGAATGACGGCATGTAGGGGCGGGTTTGAAACCCGCGCCCTACCATCTGACGCTTTTCTCTGTGACCTCTGTGCCTCTGTGGTTAATTCTTCCTTCGGGATGTTGTCCCCGCTTCCGTGGTTAAACCTCGGCCTCATGATATCTTTGTAGGAAGATGGAATGAAATGTGACAGAAGAAGGTTCGCATTCCTCCCCCAGCCAAGAACAGGTGAGTCTGATCACAATGTGACCATACACTCACGCGCGGGCCTTCCTGCCCTTTGTCATTGCGAGGAGTGAAACGACGAAGCAATCTAAGCGGCGTTTAAGGCAAGAGATTGCTTCGCTTCGCTCGCAATGACAGTCTTTTTCTCGTGCGCAAGTGAAAGGTTACAACACAACTCTCCGGATTTCCGTTGCAGCGGTAAAGCCCGTCCCCCGAGCAAGCAAGCTTTCAGATCATGTCCGTGTGATAGGTTTGCAGTTTACCACCCCTTTTAACCCGAGGCCATTAAAAAAGGGAAAGAGATGTAACCATTCATTCGCGTGCGGGAACGGACATTCGCGAGAAACTGTCATTGCGAGGAGTGCAACGACGAAGCAATCTCCAGTGGCGGTGCTTGTGAGATTGCCACGGGCTGTCGCCCTCGCAATGACATGCTTCGCAAGCTCTCGCCCCTGCGTAAGTGAATACTTACAAAGAGTTGGACACTCCCATAGGCGTTAAAGTAGAGTTGGCTGCCTGGTCTTGAGCACTTCAGATGACTGACAGGCCTTCAAAGTCCCCCTTTGGTAAAGGGGCATTTTCAATTGTTTTCCCAAAATCCCGTCCGACCCGCGTCCCGATCCGCCCGATCACTCTATTTGACCACGAGAACCGGCCTTTCACTTTGCTCCACTATCCGTTGGGATACACTACCCCAAATAATTCCTTCGACATGACCTTTGCCCTGCGAACCCATAATGATGATCGATACATCTTCTTCCGTGGCGATGCGCTTGATTGCCTGAAAGGCGCTTTTTTCTTCCAGGAGATAAGTCTTGGCCTGAAATCCCAATGCCTGAAGAGTTCGTTCCAGGGATTCCAATCTTTCTTTCCTCACTTCAATTGATTCTTGCGCCACATCAGCTTTAGGCCCCGATCTCTTGCCAAGATCATCGGCAACGTGAACGGCGATGATCTCCGAGCCACCAATTTGCAGAAGCGATGGTAGGTATTCTTCAACTCTTTCGGTCGGTGGAGACCAATCTACCGGGTAAAGAATCTTTTGAAACAAATTTATGCAAAAGCGCTCTATCACTTCTCCTTTAACCTCTAAGAGAGTGTGGTATTTGGTCACCAAAATCGGCATAGCCGCTTCACGGATGATTCGATCGGTTGTGGAGCCGACAAAGAGATCGCCCAGCAGACTGCGTTTCTGCCTGCCTGCCACGATAAGAGATACTTCTTCCTCCTTGGCGATTCTAAGGATCTCTGAAACAAGTGGTCCTGTGGCAATTGTGGCCTTGACTTGGATTCCTTCGGATCGGAGGTATTCGGAATAAGTAGCGAATTGTTTATCCGCAGCCTGTTGAATGCTGGTGAGATTGACAACACCTCCCCAATCGGCCCTAGAAAAAGGTTTCTCTATGTCAATCACGTGGAGCAGAACCACTTCTTGCAATCCTGCCGACTTCAGGCAAGTAATACTTTTGAGAATTTCTAAAGAGAATTCCTCAAACCTGGTGGGGAACAGTATACGTTCGAACATAATTTGTCCTCCGTTCCTGGATACGGGGAACCGTTGGAGGAATTTGAGCCGTAATGGAGCATGTCCATCGGAATCCATAATTCCATGTCGCTAACACGCAGCAAATTTTCTCTGAATATACTTCATCTTTAAGTCAAAGCGAAGACTTTACGACGGGCGTCCAAAGAGCGCAATGCCTCGAACTGATTTGTTGAATTCGTACCAGCGACAATACTACAAATCTCGGATTAAGTGACGCGGCAGTTTAGGCTCTGACTGTACAGGGATTGCTTTCCGCGCCACGCGAGATTCTCGACGAGAATCATTCACTGGCGGGATTGATAGACGACCTTGACGCGTATGCATTCAGTTACAGCCGGAATTTGCAGGTGGCTTCGTGGGGTGGGTTTTCTAGCCCGCCATTGAACAGGGATTTCCTGGGCAGGCTGTCCCGCGCCTCGCGGGACTGCCCCACAAGACTGAATGGTTACCCTTGACGCGCCGGGTGGCGTTGTCTTACCGGGCACTGAATGTTATATAAAAGGTCTGCCGTACCGAAAAGTCCCAACGAATAGAATCAAGGAGTAGTTCATGGGTGAGGATCTATTACCCAAGGCATACGAACCCGCGGAAATCGAAAAGCGCTGGTATACTTTCTGGCTGGACCACAAATTGTTCGCGGCGCATGAAAAGCCGACCGGTAAGGATTACTCGATCGTGATTCCTCCGCCCAACGTGACCGGTTCGCTCCACATGGGGCATGCCTTAAACAACACACTTCAAGACATTCTGATCCGTTACAAAAGAATGAACGGTTACAATACCCTCTGGATGCCGGGAATGGACCATGCCGGAATCGCGACTCAGAACGTGGTGGAAAGGCAGCTTGCCGCAGAAGGGCTCAAACGGGAAGACCTGGGGCGGGAGAAATTCGTTGAACGGGTTTGGACTTGGAAGGCACACTCGGGAGGCGTAATCATCAACCAGCTAAAAAGGTTGGGTTGTTCCTGCGACTGGGATCGAGAACGCTTCACCATGGACGAAGGTCTTTCCAAAGCTGTTCGCGAGGTCTTTGTGCGGCTGTACGAAGAAGGACTGATCTACAAAGGGGACTACATCGTAAACTGGTGTCCGCGCTGCCACACAGCCTTATCCGATCTTGAAGTGGAGCACGAAGAGGCGCCGGGCCATCTCTGGTACATCCGCTATCCGGTCGAGGGATCGGATGAATCCCTCATTGTTGCCACAACCCGGCCGGAGACGATGTTGGGTGATACTGCGGTTGCGGTGAACCCGGAAGATAAGCGCTACGCTCACCTCGTAGGCAAGTACGCGATACTCCCCCTGGTGGGGCGCAAGTTGAAGATCGTGGCCGATCCGATCGTAGCTATGGATTTCGGCACCGGCGCGCTGAAAGTGACACCATCCCACGACATGACCGACTTCGAAATATCGTTGCGGCACGGCCTGGAACACGTGACGATAATGGATACAAACGGGCTAATCAATGAGAATGGCGCCCATTTCAAAGGAATGGACCGATACGAATGCCGGAAGGCGATCGTAAAGGAACTCGAAGAGAAGGGCTTTCTGGTGAAGATAGAGCCTTATGCGCTGGGGCTCGGCCGGTGCTACCGCTGCAAAGAGGTGGTAGAGCCGCTCATCTCCAAACAGTGGTTCGTGAAAGTGGCGCCGCTGGCGGAAAAGGCCCTAAAGGCAGTGCAAGACGGTTCTACGAGAATTATTCCGGAACATTGGACCAAGACTTACTACGAATGGATGAACAATATTCGCGATTGGTGCGTTTCCCGCCAAATCTGGTGGGGGCATCGTATACCCGCGTGGACATGCCAAGACTGTGAGCAGGTGATCGTAGCTCGAGAAGAGCCCTCGGAATGTCCTTCCTGCAACGGGTCCCGCCTGGTTCAAGAGACGGACGTGCTGGACACTTGGTTCTCGTCCGCTCTTTGGCCCTTTTCGACAATGGGCTGGCCGGAGATAACACCTCTGCTCAAAACGTTTTACCCCACCTCGTGCCTTGTCACCGGTTTTGACATTCTCTTCTTTTGGGTTGCGCGCATGATGATGATGGGGCTCAAATTCATGGATGATGTGCCTTTCAGGGAGGTTTACATTCATGCCCTGGTAAGGGACGAGCTGGGCAAAAAGATGAGCAAGTCCCTGGGTAATGTGATCGATCCGCTCATGATCATGGACAAATTCGGCACGGATGCTTTCAGATTCACTCTGGCCGCTCTCGCTGCTCAGGGTCGAGATATTCGTCTGTCAGAGACGCGCATCGAGGGATACCGCAACTTCATGAACAAGATCTGGAACGCGGTCCGTTTCTCGTTGCCTTATCTCATCGGCCTTGACCAAGACGTATCTCCGGAACCGGCTGAGGTGCTCTCTCTCCCCGAGAGATGGATACTTTCCCGTCTGAACAGGACAGTTCGGGAAGTGCGGCAAGCCATAGAGGGATACCGCTTCAACGACGCGGCCCAGGCCCTCTATCATTTCACCTGGCATGAATTCTGCGACTGGTACATCGAAGCGGCCAAGATTCCGCTGAGCGGCGACGATCCCCAAAGGGCTCAGCGGTCCGCGGTTGTCTTGCGCCACGTGCTCGATTCGCTCATGCGCCTGCTTCACCCATTTATCCCGTTTATCACAGAAGAAATTGCGTCCAAGATTATCCCGGACCGAACGAGCGTCATGCACGGGCCATTCCCGGAAGTGGATCTGTCAAGGATAGATTCCGATGCCGAGCGGGAAATGGGTATCCTCATGGGCGTAATTGGCGGAGTGCGCAACATAAGGGCCGAAATGAATCTCCCGCCTGCGAAGGCGCTGCCGGTCGTTGTCGCACCTTCCTCAGAAGAAGAGCGCAGGCCGGTGGATGCGAACAGAATTATGATCAGTTCGCTGGGGAGAGTATCCGAATTCACGCTTGGAGCGGCAGGGGAAAACCGCGAACCGCCCAGCATGTCTGCCACCGCGGTTGTCGGGGACATGCGTATCTTTGTCCCGCTCGAAGGAATTGTGGACCCGGATGCAGAAATAACGCGTCTGACGAAGGAATTGGCCAAGACTTCCAGGGAGTTGGAGAGCGTTGACAAGAAGCTGTCAAATGCCGATTTTATGGCTAAGGCCAATCCTGAAGCCATTCAGAAGCAAAAGGACCGGCAATCCGAGTTATCGGCAAAACTGGCCGGGCTCGGCGAGGGACTGGAAAAGATGCGAAGCCTAAAAGTGGGGTAGCGTACCGGGAACAGCATCTTCGGAGCGCACTAAGTACAGCGTTTCACAAGTACGGTGCCACTTGCACGGTAGTGCCGGCGCCACGGGACTGTCTCAAAAACGATGAAGCGGTCGGAATCGTAGCACGAATCCCTCACCCTGTATCCCTCTCCCAGAGAGCGAGGGAAGTGCAAAACTGCCCTGGATCTGCTCCCTCTCCCTCTGGGAGAGGGTTGGGGTGAGGGCGACGACTATAGGAATGAGCCTGAATCGTGGCACGATTCTGGTCATCAAAATAGTTCTGAGACACTTTCTCCCTGCCGGCGGATCATCGGCGACCCCGCGTCGCGCGGGGAGGCCGGTCCTACCAAAAGAGTTGCGACTACAGTTATCATGTGCATCAGATTACGGGACCGTATTTAGGAAATCAGGTACCAAGGCGGAGCATTCATGCGGCTGGTCATTCATAAACAGGTGGCATCTACACAGGACTTGGCCAAAGACTTGGCAGTTCGGGGCGAGCCCGAAGGGCTTGCCATCATGGCGCTGGCACAGACAAAAGGTCGAGGCAGATCTGGCCATGTGTGGGTGTCTCCTCCGGAAAAGAATCTGGCCATGTCAATGATATTGCGGCCTCGTCTGGCTCCCGAAGAAGCCCCGCTGTTGGGGCTGATGGCGTCAATTGTGGTGGCGGAAGTGGTTGAAGCTGCGATCGGGAGAGCCGTGCAACTCAAGTGGCCGAATGATGTGCTCGTGGACGGGAGAAAGATCGCTGGAATTTTGCCTGAGGCCAGCCTGAACAGCCATGAAATCAAATTCGTTATCATTGGGATCGGCCTTAATGTGAACGCGAGTCTGACAGATTTTTCGCCTGATTTGAGGGATTCGATCACCTCAATGCTGCTGCTGAGCGCCGGAAGGCACTGGGATCTCGAGGCGATTGCCAGGGATTTGTTGGAAAGAATGGATTCCCTGTATCGCCGCGTTGAGAGGGAAGGGTGCGATTTAATACCCGATCTTTGGACCGCCAGATGGGGCCACAAGAAGGCTCGATTGGTCCGGGCCTCCGTGCCTTACACGGCAGAAGGCCTCGATGCTGATGGAGCCCTTCTGATCAGATCCAGGAGCGGCGAATTGGAACGCCTGACTTCGGCGGAATCAGAGTTGGTCTGGCCGGACTTGCGAAGATGACGTGACGGTAACCGCCCTATTTGAGCAGTATTACAAACTGGTGGGACAATTCATGTGAAGGAGTGAACATGGGAACGACAAGAGCTATTTGTAGGCTTCCTGTCATTGTAGTTGTGTTAGTCCTGCTGGCCTGCGCAGGGTTCAGCGCCTGGGGGCTTTATTCCTGGCTGTGGCCCAAAGTCGAAACTACCGTTCAATTTGTGGTCGACAAGTACGACGCTTTGGTTCCCGAAATCACCATTCACGACGGGACCGCAACGATCAGTGCCCCGCAGCCCTACTACGTCAAAACCGGGGACAAGAATGTAGCTGTGGTCATAGACACACGAGAAAACAAGGAGAAGGACGCATTGGACTATTTGAAGGGAGTCCAGGCGGGCGCGGTGCTCACCAGAGAAAGTGTGGTCACGAAGAGCCAGGGGCAAATCCGCATACTTCCCCTGAAAAACGCCCCTAACTTTGTTATGAATTCTCGCAATATTAGAGCTCTTTTCACACGATACGGGCCCATCGCCACGCGCCTTGTCATTCTTGTGCTCGTAATCTATTTTCTTGTTGTAAAACCCCTCGAAGCAATAATTCTAGCACTGATCCCGTACTTGGGGGCCCGTTCCTATTCCGTGCGCCTCAATTACGGTGAGGCAATCAAGATTGCTGTGGTGGCTATGATTCCGTCAGTGACCTTGGATCTGTTTCTTGACCTTTCGGGAATCAGGATTCCCATGCCGATCGTAATCTATTTTGGTTTGTACTTTGCCCTGCTTTTCCTTGCTGTGTGGGACCTCGTCCGAAGCGAGCCTTCGCCGGCCGGCCCCTCCACCACGATAAACCCTTAGGACCGGTGAACTCATGGAATTCTTTCTCTGCGTGATCGGAATGGTGTTAGTAGTCGAGGGTATGCCGTATTTTGCGTTCCCGGAAAAGATGAAGGAATTCATGGAAACAATTCACGGGCAAGAGGATGCTACTCTGCGGATTATCGGAGGTACCCTTATCATACTAGGACTGCTGATTTTGTTGGTTGCGCGAAAGGGCCTCGGCTCTGCATGAAACTGGACGAACCGAAGACCAAAGGTCCGTTTCCCGAGCAATCTAACGCAAACACTCCTCACAGCTTCCGCCTCCATACCTATACTTATGGATTGCCCCCGGAACTGATCGCCCAAGAACCTGCACCGGTCAGGGACGAGTCCCGATTATTGGCGCTTCACCGATACACAGGGGAAATTCTACACCACAAATTCAGAGACCTGCCTTCTTTGCTGCATCCCTCAGATCTGCTTGTAATAAACGAAACCAAGGTGACGCCAGCTTCTTTAGTCGCTCGCAAGGCAAGCGGCGGCCGCGTGGACCTCCTCGTTCTGGATCCCGCGAGGGCGGGAGCGACAAGGAGTCCGGACAGCCTTGCAGTACGCACTTGCCTGGTTCGGTCAAGCAAAAGGCTTAGACAGGGGGATGCGATCCAAATTGAGACCGGGCCGGAAATAACGGTGGAAGAAATCATTGCGCCCGGTCGAGTTCGGGTACGCTTCCCGGTGCCGGAGGATGGCTTCTTGAGCCTGCTTGAACTCTACGGCCGGCCGCCGCTCCCTCCGTACATTAAGGCCGAGCCCGGGCGCGAAAGGAGTGATCGAGAGCGTTACCAGAACCGTTTACGCTAAAGTTCCCGGATCGGTGGCCGCTCCCACTGCCGGACTTCACTTCACTGAAAGACTTCTCGAAGAACTTCAAGAAAGAGGCGTAAGCATAGTCAGGATACGCCTTCAGGTGGGGCCGGGGACGTTCACCCCCGTTCGAGTAGAAGACATTCGGCTCCATCGCATGGAATCGGAATCTTACGAGATCTCCGAATTCGCGGCCTGCTCCATTGCGAAAGCTTACAAGGCTGGGCGCCGCATAATTGCCGTGGGAACTACCACCGTCAGGGCTCTGGAATCCGCAACAATCGAGGAGGGTCTTGTAAGGGCGGGTAAAGGTGAAACAGACCTTTTCATACTGCCGGGACACTCGTTCAAAGTGGTTCGGGGTATGGTCACCAATTTCCACCTCCCGGGATCCACTTTGCTGATGCTGGCATGTGCGCTGGGGGGAATCGATCTGGTGATGAACGCGTATCGCGAGGCAGTCACGGAAAGGTATCGCTTTTTCAGTTACGGAGACGCGTGCTTAATAGTTGATTAATTTGAATAAATAGGTGTCCCAAAAAAGGCGGGACCCCCTCCGGGGCATCGGGTAGGACGCTTGGCGGGAGTCTCAGGAAGGATATTTTGGTAGGACTGATGCAGGTGGGCAACTTCTAGTAGGATAGGGTTTACTTGTCAAGTCTTTTTTTATGAAAAAGAGTCATCCACGCGTGAAAACAGGATCATAAGGTTAGCCGCGCCGAAGTAGGCGTTATCTTCCCTCTCTATGATGATTTATAAATCCGATATCTATGTGGTATCCTGGAATTAATAAATCTGAATAATATATTGACATCACAGCTTATTTGTATGTATAATGGCGAAATCATCAAAATATTCGGTAGACAACACATTAAAGCTAAGGAGAGCTTGCATGCGAAGACCCCTGTGGAAAACCGTCGGCATCATGGCCCTATTCTCCGCCGTTCCCGCCCTATGTTTCGCGGGGTCGGCAGGGGCCGGAACTAACTCTCAGGAATTTGATAAAACACCCAGGCCGAGTGTGTCTCAAGCGAACAGCCGCGGCGGAGCTTGCCAGAATAACCCGACCGCGGCGATAAAGCTGACCGGTCCTAAGCTGAAAGCTCCCGGTAAGCTCACGCCTCTGTACCCTCCAAATGTGGCACGTAATCCGGGGACCTCGCAGGGCGGGACGACCGGCCTTGCCGCCATCCTTCACTTCCTGCTCCCGGCCAAGGGGGACCTTGATAAGTACTTTAAAGCGAAGGACAAAGCATTCCGGGACCGTAGCAGATCAGGGGGGAACCCGTTTCGGAGCAGTGACGCCAAACAGTGAATCGGACCACAGGGGAAACGCTTGAGGCGAGCCGATTGCCGGAATTCCTTTTTTTCGTTCACAGTCATGCGTTGGCGCATAGGCGTTAACTTAACCCCGCGAGACGTGGGGTTCCCCCCTTTCGTAAAGGGGGGCCAGGGGGGATTTTGGGATAACTACTTGAAAATCCCCCTAAATCCCCCTTTATAAGGGGGGACTTTGATCGCCCTCGGCCTGCATGGACCTCCCGAAAAGGAACGAAATTGCCTTAACTTAACGCGAAAATGCGTTCGCGGGATTCCCACCAATCTGAACTAAGTGTCAACGCGAAATGCGTATGGCGATAATTCCTTCGAGAACCGCTCTAATTTCCGGGCGATTCGGATCGACTTAAAACTACCAGCGCGTCCACAGCTACAGGTTTTCCGCCCTTGAGTATTAAGGGATTGATGTCTATTTCTTTTATTGGTTCGTTTCTCAATCCCGATATCTCCGAGCTTGATCAGTATGCCGCTCAACATATCCGTGTCCGCGGCTTCCATACCTCGGATGGCTTCCAGGATTTTGTGGCCCTTGATTTCCCGCATCATATCGTCCGCGTCTCGGGGCTTGAGAGGCGCAAGGCGAAACGATACATCCTTCAGGATTTCGGTAAAAATGCCCCCCAAGCCGAACATGACGCACGGGCCGAACTGGGGGTCTCGGGTCAAGCCGGCCATAAGCTCTCGTTGCCCCTTGATCATTTCCTGAACAAGAATGCCGCCCGGCATTCCGTTCATTCTTGTCTTTATCTCGCGGAATGCGGCGACGGCTTCGCTTTCGGTCCTGATGTCAAGCCGTATTATGTTGGTTTCCGTCTTGTGACTAATTTCGGAGGAACACCCCTTTAACACAAGAGGATAGCCTATCTTTCGTGCAGCGGAAATGAGATCTTTCTCATCCTCCACGAGCACTTCTCTCGTCACAGGGATGCCGTACCCGGCCAGCAACTGTTTGGATTCGTATTCCGACAGCACATGTCTGCCCGTACTGAGGGCCTCTTGAATTATCTGCATTTTTTGCCTCCTACCCATCTTTATATCTTGCGAGAAACTGTTTGCGCAACCTCATCCGCGCGCGCAGAGGGTACGTTTCCGCAGGAAGTTTGAAATTCGGCATCCAGTCCCATACGCAAGCCAGGATAGTCTATTGGATTGGAGGATTACCAGGGGATTCTATCAATCACCCCACGGCCGCGGTCGCCTCTCCACCGAAAGTGGATTCCCTCAACGTCCGGATCCCGGCTTTGGCAGCAAGATGTACGATTTCTCTTGATTCCTTTGACCCAAACGTTTAGAGGTGTATTATTATGACAGTTGAATCAGGAGGGAGGCCTTAGTGAGTCCTCCGATCTCTTGATTCGTTATGACATCCACCTGAATGACTGTCCCCCGAAATAAATTGTCCGATTCGGAGAACAAAGGGGTGAACGCTCGGGGCGAGGTATTGGGATAATTTTGCCGCGAGGTTGTTCCCGGACCGGAAGGTGGTGTAGCATACAGAGGTCCTGTTCCCAACAGTCTATCAAGATGACAATCCGCAGAATGGACATCGATTCTAACCGCAGGTTATAAGTAGTTGATACAGTGAATCCGGCAATAGACCTGATTCTCAAGGCAAGCGCATCCAGGCCAAGGAGAAAACAATGCCCAAGAAGCCTCCCAGACGGGATCCTATTATCGTATACAAAAGAGAAGAAAAAGGCCTGAAGCCGTTTCTCCCTAAGGCCAGAGGAGGATTTCGCTTTGGGCCCCCGCAACGCCCCCAATCCAGGCCCAAAAAGCCCAAAGAGACCAAGGCGGTCATTCCTGAGAAGGTGCGCTTCCATGCCGCGAATCTGGCGGAAATAGAAGCTTTGCCTTCACCTCAGAAAGAGATAACATCAGCTTGCTATTACCTGTGCTTTTTGGTGCATGAGACGAAGACCAGCACAGATCTTTTTCCGCTCAAACACAATGTGCTCGAGAAGATATTCAAGAGCGGGCACAATTGTCTGACGGTGAACTACGTCCGTCGAGGCGACAAAGAGATTTACAGCCTTTCGCCCGAGGCCAAGAAGACCTGGGAGGCCGAGACCGGTGGGAACAAGCATCATGTGCGAATGTATCTTTCCTCGAAGTGCAAAGTGGAGTTCGAAGAAGGCTATTTTGACCTCTACCATTTCCATATAGTGATCGAGCCATTCCGTTTCTCTTTCTACCTTCCGATTCATCAGGCGCCTTGGCTGGATAAGAGGCGTCTCTCCAAGAGACGTTTTCATTACCCGCAGACCGTTGAATACGGGCTCGTCCGGGGCAAAGTAATTACCACTTCCCGAAAAGCTACAATGGTGCCGTTGGAACACATAAAGGCGGAGCTTCAAAAACTATTGGATTTGGACGTAGAGAAGAAACGTTGATTCTCAAAGGGGCCCGATTAGGGCCTCTTCACGAGACACCGCACTCCCGGGAGATAATGGTCTGAAGTATTTCCGAAGTGCCGCCACCGAAGAGCAGGAACCTGCAATCTCTGTAGTAGCGCTGGACGTCGTATTCCATCGAGTAGCTGTACGCTCCGAATATGCGGGTCGCTTCATCGGATGCGCGGCAAGCAACTTCAGAAGCGAAGTACTTCGCCATAGACGCTTCCTTGAGAGCGCGTTCGCCACGATCCACCATTTCTGCCGCTTTGTAAATCATCAAGTGTGAGGCCCATATTTCAGTAGCCATATTGGCAATCTTCTGCTGGATCAGTTGAAAGCTGCCGATTCTTTTTCCAAATTGCGATCGTTCCAGGGAATAGCGTTTCGATTGGTCGTACGCGGCCCGTGCCAGTCCCAGAGATAGAGCCCCGGTCATCACCCGGATGACTGCCAATATCCGCAAGAGGTTGCCCACGCCTTGCCCCTCTTTCCCTAACCTATTCTCCAATGGTACGCGTACGTCCGTGAAAGCGAGCTCCGAAACTTCCGTGGCTAAGGTACCAAGCTTATCGAACTTTTTGGACACATAAAGTCCGGGAGTATCCCGCTCGATGAGAAAGAAATTCAAGCCCCTTAGTCCCTTGGACTTGTCGGCCTGACAGAGAACCGTGAAGAAGTCTGCCACAGGAGCGTTCGTAATCCAGGTTTTGGAGCCATTGATAAGCCAGGAGTCGCCATCCAGGCGAGCCGTGGTCTTGACTCCGGCCAGATCCGTAGCCGCGTCAGCCTCTGTCAATGCAAAGGAGGCAACTTTCTCGCCGCGGATAGCCGGCTTCAACATCCGTTCGTGCTGTTCGGGGGTCCCGTACTCAAAAAGAAAGTTTGTTCCCATCAAGCACTGCATTGCGGTGAACGCGGCTACGCTCATGGACCCGCGCGCCAACTCTTCTACCATCGTACAGAACTGCACGGTATTTCCCCCGGCTCCGCCGACCGATCTCGGATAACGTATTCCGTAAGCACCGGTCTTGGCTATTTTTTGGAACATCCAACGGGGAAACTTCTCGGCCTCGTCCATTTCGCGCGCTTTTGGGATTATTTCCGCATCGGTAAAGCGCGCGAACGTCTTTCGAATCAGGGCCTCCGGTTTTGGTTTTGGAATTGCGTTCACTGTTTGTCCTCAGTAGGTTGGGGGAGAGAGGGCCCACATTATCCGTGCTCTCGTACCGTGTGGGTTAGTGCGGGAAGGACCTCGAAGAGATCGCCCACAATGGCAAAATCAGCTATCTCGAAAATAGGCGCTTCAGGATTCTTGTTGATGGCCACCACATATCGGGACCCGTCCATTCCAGCCTTGTGTTGCACCGCACCCGAGACGCCGCATGCAAAATAGACCTCAGGTCTAACAGTCTGGCCGGTTTGTCCGACTTGTTGTTCTTGCGGGAGAAAACCTTCTTCCACCACCACCCGTGTACCTGCGACCTGTCCACCAACAGCATCGGCGAACTCGTTCAAAACCTTCATTCCTAAGTCAGAGCAAACCGGCCGGCCGCCGGCCACAATTATTTTTGCGAGCGGCAAACTCACTCCCTTGTCTTCGCTCGTTACACATTCAAGGACGTTGGTGAATTCCTTGCAGTCAGCCATACTGATTTCTTCAACGCGGATTTCACCATTTCTCGATTGATCGCGGTCGAGCGCTTTCATGATTCCCGGTCGCACGGTCGCAGTTTGCGGCCTGGAAAACTTCGAGACGATGGTTGCCATGATGTTTCCGCCGAAAGCCGGACGTGTCTGAAGAAGTATGCGCTCTTCAGGATCTATCGATAGCCGCGTACAGTCAGCGGTTAGCCCCAGGCCAAGCCTTCGGGCTATTCTTGGCGCCAGATCTCTCCCCAGATGGGTCGCGGCAATGAGCAGAATGTTTGGTTTGTGCCGCCGGACAAGTTCGCCCAGAATGTGAGTGTAAGTGCAGGTCTGATAATATGAAAGAGCCGCATGTTCGACGACGACGCACCGATCGGCCCCATGCTGGATTAGCTGGCGTGCGTGATCTCGGATTCCATCTCCCAGAGCCGCGGCCACGACTTCTTCGCCGAGTTCGTCGGCAAGGGCTCGCGCACAGCCAAGAAGCTCGAACGCGGATCTGTGGAAGACATTTTCGCTCTGTTCCGCAAAAACCCACACGCCTCGATAGTCGCTGAAATCCGGCGATTCTCGGGTCGGAATCTCGCCGGTCAGTGCCTCGAATTTGCACGATTCCAGGCACGCGCCG
The DNA here is from genome assembly GCA_963789265.1 of uncultured delta proteobacterium. Classification (GTDB taxonomy): domain Bacteria; phylum Desulfobacterota; class Desulfomonilia; order Desulfomonilales; family Desulfomonilaceae; genus CAWBBA01. The sequence goes on from CAWBKB010000006.1 coordinate 385,197, forward strand.
CACAATGTGCATCTGTCTTCAATCCATCTCGGTTTCTTGTCTATGGCTTCCAGTGCCTGATATGGGCATGATCGCATGCAAAGGCCGCATGAATTGCATTTTTCAAGATCAATGCGGATAGCCATTTTATTCTCCGAGCCGGATCTCCTTCTCGCGAAGGGCTTTCACCAACTCTGCGGCAATGGTTGACGGAGATCCTTCCAGAAAGCGCGTATTCCGAGCTTCTTTGGGAGTGAACGTCCTGATCACTTGAGTGAGCGAGCCGGCAAACCCCAAGTCTTGGACCTTGGCGCCGATGTCCGCTGCATTCCATATCTCTATTGGGGCGCGATCTGATGTCGCTAACAGTATGCCTTGAACTGTGGGGTGACGCGGCTCGTTAAGGGACGCGAGAACGGTCAGGAGGGCGGGGGTTGGGGCTTCTATTCTTTCGCAGCCGGTCTCGATAGCGCGTTCTACAACGACTCTGCCGTCCATGACCTCCAACCGCCTCACGTATGTAAGCTGCGGAATACCGAGGAACTCAGCAACTTGCGGCCCGATTTGGGCTGTGTCGCCATCCACGGCCTGTCGCCCCGCGATGATAAGATCGAACTCGCCGATTCGCTTCAGCGCCAGCCCCAACGCGGTGGATGTTGCCCATGTATCCGCGCCCGCGAAAGCGCGATCTGTGAGCAGGATGCCTTGATCGGCTCCCATGGAAATCGCCTCACACACGGCCTCTATCGCCTGCGGGGGGCCCATGCTCAGGGCCGTCACCTTGCCGCCTGTGCTGTCCTTGATGCTGAGAGCGGCTTCCAGGGCGTGGCGATCTTCCGGATTTATGATGCTTTCGACACCTTCTCTGAGAAGATTGCCCGTTTTCGGGTCAATTTTGACTTCGGTGGTGTTGGGCACCTGTTTGACTAGGACGACAATATGCATAGAGATCTCCGTCGGACCGGTGAGGTGGGCAGCGCAAAAATAGCTCCGGAACGAAGGTTTTGTCAAGTTTAACCGGATATGAGTTTTCTCCCCCTTTCATCGAAAAGTTTTTCAGCTCGTGGCTGATGCCAAAAAAAACGCCATGGACACTGTCAGTCCAAGGCGTTTCCTCCTGGAGAAACAAAATGTGAGGAAAAAAACAGTCAAGGCGGCGGCATGATCAAACACACAATTGCTGGCCAGCCGTTACGGTACCAATTCGGCTACAACCATTTCGTCCGGATCTGGGAACCCTTTTTAGGAAATAGCAATTAAGGTCCTGCTCAGTCCTACCGCGTGAGTTGTGCCGCCCCGAATAACTTTAATCCTTCAATCCCGTGCCCTCTTTAGATACAACATCCATGCCAAAGATAAATATCATCAAATTACAATATGTTATTCAATGGTAAAATGGCGAAAAGCTGAGGAAGTGCGAGAATCGCCCAGAGGCAGCGATATTGTGGGCGTGAAATGCACACCGGATATCCCGCCAGATCTCCGATCATTATGGTTTAGCCTATCAAAGGACTCTATGAGACTTTTGAGTTCCGGTCGGCGGCTGTGTTCGGCTGCATTTCCCGATTGCAGCTCTTTTTCCACTTTTTTGAGATAATCTTTAACCGCACCCAGCACGTGATGAACTCCTCTCTCTTCCAGAGATACGTCCTTATACAATATCCGAAGAGGAATTTCCTAGGAATTGAGGTTCACCGCAAAAGCCGTTACCGAGGGCATTGAGGCCCACATAGGGGACGCGGTCCATGTCCCCGTATACGCCGCCGAAAAGACATTCGCAGATTGCTTCAAATATCGGAACAAGATTGGGATCGATATAGCCACCGAGGCCATGAAGCGGAGACTACCCATCTCGCAACAACTCGCTTGGAAATCATCAGGTTGAGGGGTGGCAGCTCATCGTTGCCGGGCTGGAAGAACGGCGAGAAATACCTTCTATACTGCAATTCCATGGGATTCGGGAGTTTCTTCCGGTACAAAACGAACCTCCACTCTCTTGTGAAGAGCAGCGGCTATCCTTGACGCCATCAAAAGAAAGTCTTCTTCGTAATCTGCCTCTTCGATATCCGCAACGACAGAAGCACTTATACCGGCAAGGTCGGCGAGCTGTTCACGGCTGAGACCTGCTTGGTTACGGAGGTTATAGACCGCTTGCGCAATATCAGCCTTGACCCGTTCCTCTTCGTAAAGAGCAATCTCCTTCGGGTCATTACCGATATATCTGTCATAGGCCCACTGGAAAGCATCAGAACTGAGTTTCTTTTCTTCTTCCATTTTAGGGCTCCCAGACAAAAGTGTGGAGGATGGAATCTCTCTCGAACTCGGCTTTCCTCTCCATAGCCCGATCAATTTCCCTTGGCGGAACTTTTTGAGTTTTCTTGATCAACCCGCGAGAGATCACAACGGCGCGTCCTTCATGAAAGAAATATAGCATCCGGTGGTTGACGTTTCCACGTTTAACTCTCAGTTCATAAATATCGTCTCTTAGGTAGGCAGCGAAAGGTCTATTGAGTTCATATTCCTGATTTCTCAATCGTTCGATACGTTCCAAGCATTTGCGCTTATCCTTTGCCTCCAAATCATCCAGCCAGTCTATCATAGGAACTTTGCCATCGGCCTTCTTGAAGAATATGACTTGAACCTCCGGCAATGGTTCGTCCTCCGCGAGTTTTTATCAAGGAATTCGAAAAATGGGTCAAGAGAGACTTTTTCACAAGTTTCTCCATTTTCACTTTCTGAATTCCACAACACTCCTCTATCATTTAGGAAATTCCCGCTCCTCAATAATGTTTGAGTGGAAATACTGGAATTCCCTCTCTCCTGTGCGAATATACTATACTGATGGTGAATTCTTCAGGTAGCTAGTGCAAATGGATCGACCGCAAAATCTTCCGACCCGCTGGACCGTCAAAGACATCCTGGAATGGACCGCGGGGTATTTCAAGAAAAAAGGTATAACCACTGCCCGGCTCGATGCAGAACTTCTTCTCGCTCATTGCCTGGGAGTGGATCGGCTTCACCTGTACTTGAATCTGGAAAGACCTCTGAAGCAAGAGGAGCGAGCCCGATATCGAGAGTTGATCCGCCGCCGCGCCCTGCGGGAGCCTGTGTCTCTGATTAGAGGGATCAAAGAGTTTTGGTCCTTGCGTCTAAAAGCTGTACCGGGAGTCCTCATACCCAGGCCCGATACGGAGGCGCTGGTAGAGGCGGTTCTGGAAGAAATCCGGCATCACCCGAATCCAAATATACTGGAAATCGGCACCGGGTCCGGGGCAATAGCAATTGCAATTGCTCTCGAAAACCGTGGCTTCCGGATCGTTGCCACTGATATCGATACCCTAGCGCTCGAAGCCGCGCGTTTCAATGCAATCAATTTGGGCGCGGGTGCCTCCATAGATTTTCTCGCCTCGGACCTCTTCACGGCAATCAAACCGGGAAGTAAATTCGAAGTGGTCTGTTGCAACCCGCCGTATATTCCGAGCGACGTGATCCCGACCCTGGAACCGGAGATTAATTTTGAACCTCGCAAGGCTCTGGACGGCGGCCCGGACGGCCTGGACGTTATTCGTCAACTCGCATCCCAGGCCGGGAATTACCTGGCTGAGAACGGGGCCTTGATCATTGAAATCGGATCGGAACAGGAAGCTTCGGTTCGTGAAATGTTTGAGACTCTCGGAGGTCTCCATGATATACGCACATTCCCGGACCTGTCGGGAAAGCCACGAGTCGTTAGCGGTAGACTCTGAAACCCGCTTCGTAATCGTTGGTCTGGGAAAATTCGGGTGCATCGCGCTGGATCGCCTGAGCAGTTCATTCCCGGAGTCCCGGATCATTGTGATCGAACGGGACAATGCAAAATCCGAAGGCAAGTACCCCGACTCAATCAATTTGATCCAAGGAGACGCAGTCTCTTTCTTGCTCGATTCCCCTTTGCTCCGTGCCGAAGACCTTATAATTCCGATGGTCCCGTTCCATCTGGCGGCTGCGTACGTCTTGGCGCGGCACCCCGAGTCACGCGGAACGCCAATTCCCGAACAGGTGATAGGATTGCTCCCCAATCCTCTGCTTATCAACGAGTCCAATGTCGTTTGCAGCCGTGCGGACTTTCTGTGTCCCGACGATTGCCCGGAGGGTGAGTTATGCACTGTGACAGGCGAGCCCAGGGTACCCCTGTACGACGATCTGGGACGGCTAGAAATGCCAGGCTACAATCTACTGGTTCAGAAAAGTTTGCAGATCCTGCCGGGGGTGGGAGGTTATAAACTGGGAGATCTTCAACGGCTTGCCGAGCTTGCGGACAAAGGCCGGCTGATTATTGCCACTTCGTGCAAATGCCACGGTATTCTAACTACCATCGTTGCATGACAAACCTTTCATGCACATTCTCCTTTAACAGGAGATTGCAAATTTCGTCAAATTAGGAAGAAGACCAAAGAGGAAGGATTTGCAGCCGAGACATTGCGAAGTTCTCAAATGCATTTCTTTAAATTGCTGGACCAAGACGGCTAGGATTTGAGCCGCTTAACATACGCGTACCTTGGAGCGGAGAAGAGGTGAGATCTATGAAGACAATATTAGCGTTTCCGACAGTTCTTGTTGCGGCATTAGTCCTGGTAATGGTTCATGCCGGCCCCACTTACGCGCAACACACATCGATAGCGGTTGCCAATGCCGGGGCCGCGGTGGACTCCGTGGTCGGGACTGGAGGACACGTACCCGCGCAACTGGTTAGAGGAGGCCACGGCCGAGGTTTTCGTTTCGGACATCGAAGGCCGTTCTTTTTCGGCGGGATCGGTGTAGTGCCGTATTCTTACTATGGTGATGACTACTTCTATGGATGCGGTGAGGGATGTTATCAGGAAGGCGCCAAGACCTGTGTTTGGAACGGATACAAATACAGGTGCTACGTTGAGCCGTCGTATTGATGCTATTGATCCGGGGCATTTGTGTGGCGGACGGCGAGGAATTAGAATAACCGCGGGAGTACCGGGGACGGCGTGGAGAGACCCTCAGTTCCGGTTTTTCGGCGGCCGGTGCGGCCTATGACGATACCGCCCGGCCGGAGAAGGTCGTTCCCCGGTCTACACGCGTCCCCGGGTGAGCTTGGCATCAATCTGAATTAGGTTCTTCCTTGGGTTGCGCTCGGCGTGGCAATGGAATGTTGCAAAGTTGGCGGAGTAGCCTGCTCCTTACTATAAAGAGGCCGTTCCCTTTAGGCTTTTGGGAGGTCCATAGCATCACCACAGCGTCACCTTTACCCGGCACAAAGGACATGATGCTGTGAAAGCCCGGCACACCGCCGTTTTTGCTCACGACGGAATATCCGCCGGCCTTTTTCTCAAACCAACCGGGAGTCCCGGAAAAGTCGGGATTAATTCGCCTGATCATTAGCTCAAAGGTCGCGTGATTCAGCAACGCTCCGGGTCGAAGGGCCTTGTAGAATTTCAGTAGATCCGAGAGCGTGCTTTGAAGATGACCGGATGGCATCGCGTAGGGGCCACCCTTAATCCTATGTTCTATTGGTATGAGTTCCCCCTTTAGGGCCCTGTACCCTGTGGCCATGTTACGGTCGGCAATTCCCGAGCCTGTGTGGTCCATGTGCAATGGCCCAAAGACCGTCTTTCGCATGTAGTTCAGATACCTCATACCGCTGACGGCTTCGATGATCTTTCCCACTACCGCAAAATTGAAGTTGTTATATTCCTGGTTAGTTCCAGGTGCAAAGTCCAAGGGCACATCTTCAGCGGCTTGGAGCATTTCTAGAAAGGTCGGATACTTCCAGCCCATCTCAGGAATGCCGCTTTGATGGGCCATAAACTGTTTGATCGTAATTGATTGCCAACTCTTAGGGAGCCTTTTCAAGTATTTGGCGGCTGGAGCATTTAGGTCCAACTTCCCTTGCTCGACGAGCAACATGGCCCCGACAGCCGTGATAGCTTTGGAGAGCGAGCCAATATAGAAAACGGTATTCATATCCGGCGCTTCACCCGATGCGAAGGACTTTACTCCATACCCTTTCTCTACTACTACTTGCCCGTTTCTTACGACGCCGACAACCAAACCGGGCAATTGCTTACGCCTCATGGCCGGCACGATGATACGATTGGCGGCGGCTTCAGCAAAATTGCTCGCGTGTGGCCCCCCCGGCTTAATCCATTTCTCCTGAGCCGGAGCGGAAGTCGGTAAGAGTGTTAAAAGGAGTCCCACGAACAACACAAGTTGGAGTTTTTGGCTGTGACCCGGAGAAACGATCTCCGATCGACGTTTCATTTCAGAATAGTCCATAGTTAGGTCCTGCCTTGTTACCATTTAGATGCTCCTATGCATTTCTGGGTTCAAATGGATACTAGTTGAATTTTCCTGGTCTCGGGATGACATTTGGTGCTAACTTGCCACTATCCTATTGGTCATAGGGGGTGTAGTGAAACACCCAGCCATCCGCCGCCGCCATCTTCGGTGGATGGCCTGCTTTGGTTCGATGGTGCGGGACTTCGTTGCACAATCAAGGTGGGGAAAGAGATCTCGGGAGCAATAAGTTGGCTACATCGTTCGTGAGTTGCGTCATGCATTACGTATTCAGCACCAAAGGGCGCAACCCTCTCTTAGTCGACCAGATGAGGACAAGCCTCTGGGCCTATATGGGGGCCATTTCACGCAATTATCGGATGAAAGCCTTGGCTGTTTGGTGGAACTGCAGACCACGTCCACATTTTGATGTCGTTACCTTCGTCGATTTCCATTGCTGATGGTATTCGACTGATCAAGGGCAATTCATCTAAGTGGGTTAATGAAACGTTCCCCTCTCCGACAGGTTTTGCTTGGCAGACCGGATATGGAGCATTTAGTGTGAGCCGCTTGTTCATTCCGGAAACCATCGGCTATATCAATAATCAACCATCCCATCACAGAATCACAACCTTTCAAGAGGAGTACGTGTACACTTTTTGGAGAAACATGGATTGGAATACGACGTACGATATTTGTGGGGATAAGGTTCGTCCAGAAACCTGGCGATAAAGAAACTGTCTCAAAAGTCGATTTTGGGCTCACGATTCTCAACCGATTTTACTAATGAGATGTGAAAAGAGAATCGGAGAGGGAAAGGATTATGCCGCAAATCAGAGCCGACTACAAGCAGGTGTTTCTGCTTCCGCCCGCTATAGATGACTGGATAGGGCCTGATCATCCAGCGCGCTTCATAGGAGACTTTGTGGATTCCTTGGATTTGGAGGTGCTGGGTTTTCGAGTTCCGAATGGCGAAACGGGCCGTCCTCCCTATATTACCGATCTTTTGTTGAAGGCATGGCTCTACGGCTATTTCAGCAGAATCAGGTCATCGCGCAAGCTTGAGAAGGCATGCATGGAGAACATGGGATTGATTTGGCTGACGGGTATGAATGCAGCGGATCATAATACCCTGTGGCGATTCTGGAGGGACAACAAGAAGGTTTTCAAGGGAATATTCAAACAATCGGTTCAAGTGGCAGTCAAAGCCGAGTTGATAGGTATGGCGGTTCATGCATTGGATGGAACCAAGATCCCTGTCGGATCATCTCGGGAGAAGTTCGAGAACCAAGATCAGTTGGAGCGGATGCTTGAGAATTTGGACAAGTGCGTTGCCGACGTCATGACGGAGACAGAGAGGTGCGAGCAAGAGGAGGGCGGCGAATGGCGTCTTCCCGAAGCCCTTCAGGACGAGTTGAAACGCAAGGAGCGGATACAGAAGGCCTTGCAGGAATTGGATAAGACTGACAAGAAGGTCGTCCATCCCTGCGAGCCGGATGCCCGGTACATGAAAACCGGCGGTCTACTGAGCCCTCTTACAATGCTCAAGCGGTGGCAGACCAACAAAGCGGCATGATTGTGGCTGAGGAAGTGGTCGACGAAGGCAATGACAATGGGCAGCTTGTTCCCATGCTGGATCGAGTTCAGGAAAATTTGGGCGCAACCGCAGAGGAAACCGTGGCGGACGCAGGATACTTCGCATCGGCTCAAATCGCGTTGGCCGAAGAGAAGGAGTACGAGGTCTTGGTCGCCAAGTCGTCGGGAGAGTCCGCTGCGGAAAAAGGCGCTCAATGGGACCCTTATCACGCTTCCCAGTTCGTCTACGACCAAGAGCGAGACGTCTGTATTTGTCCGCAAGGCGCATCGCTGAACTTTCTTCAGAAGAAAGTCACAGGAAAAAACGGAAACGAGATCCGGCGGTATCGATGCCGGGACTACTTGACGTGTCCTGAACGGTGGAAGTGCAGCAAGAGCAAGAATGGCCGTCTCATAGACATTAACATCTATCGTGACGCAGTTGAGCGTCACCGCAAGAAACGGGAGGTCCCGGAAAGCAAGACGCTACTCCGAGCCCGCAAGGTGATCATTGAGCCGGTCTTTGCATGGATAAAGAGCCACTTGGACTTTAGACGGTGGACCGTGTCCGGATTATCCAATGCGAAGGCTCAATGGTCTTTGATGTGCGCCACCTTGAATCTCAAGAAGCTCTACAGCCATTGGCTGACGGGGCGTCTGGTGCTAACCGCGGCCTAAGACATCAGGACGGAGAGTGACTCATGGCTGCCTGAGGCATACTCATAGCCGGCCCCGGCTCGTCGGAGACAAGGGAGGCCAAGGTGCGAGATTAACCGCACCCTACCACCCCGAGAGTCGTCATCGTGCCACTACAACCGTTTTGAGACACTCTCTTTATCGCCGGGAGAGCAGGAACAACAGGCCTTTGTCGTCCCTTTAGGGACGATTGATGCCTTGGATAGGCCAGGAACGGCCCGCCGTCCCTACAGGACTGGAATATGCTTGGTTTTCGACTCCACCTGGCGATGAATCGCCAGGCTACTATCAAATGTTCCTCCGGAACACGATTCGTGCAGATCCTTATTTTTACGTCAAGGCGCATCACAGTCTTTTGGGTATGACGGCCCCACGATCTTAGTGTGAACCTTCAATCACTAAGTGCAATGTTCGGCTAAGCTCTTCGGCACTGTATGGTTTGGCGACAACGCCGCTAAAACCGTATCTTTTATACTGACTCATAATCGGGTCATTTGAGTAACCGCTCGAGACGACGGCTTTCACCTTGGGCTCGATCTTCACCAGTCTGCGGAGCGTATCCTGACCTCCCATCCCGCCGGGAATGGTCAGATCCAGGATAACTGCACTGTAAGGAGTCCCCAAGTCTTTGGCGGAACGGTAGAGCTGGACGGCCTCCTCACCATCTCTTGCTACATCAACTTCGTAGCCTAGAATCATGAGCATTTCCCTTGCCATATCCCTTATTGTCTCTTCATCGTCCATGAGCAGTATTTTCCCCTCGCCGGCAACAACCCTCCCGAGAGAATCTTTGTGTTGAGCCACAACTTTCTGAGAGGCAGGGAGATAGACATGAAAGGTTGTGCCGACCCCCGCCTCGGACTCAACTGTAATCAAGCCATCGTGGTTCTTCACGATGGAATAGGCGGTTGCAAGCCCCAAACCGCTCCCTTTCTGCTTGGTCGTGAAATAAGGGTCGAATATTTTGGGAAGAATCCGGGCTGGTATACCGACACCCTGGTCTCGTATGGATAACTTGAGGTATTCCTCATTGTTCAAAGAGAGTCCGTCTCCATCGCTTGCCGAGATATTCTCAAGAAGCACCTGAATCACGCCCCCTTCAGGCATGGCTTGGTCAGCATTTATTATCAGGTTGCTGATTACTTGGCTGATCTGACCCACGTCAACATCGACCTGATAAACATCATCGGGAGCAGAAAGTTCACAGCGGACGTTCGAGCCGCTGGACGCAAACTCGCATGACTCTCTGACCAGTTCTAAGATCGAAGTGGTCTTTCTGATCGGCGCCCCGCCTTTGGAAAAAGTGAGCAACTGCTGAGTCAGATCTCTGGCCCTGGCGACCGCTTTCTCAGCCTCTTCCATTCTGTGAGCAATCTTGTCGGGAGAATGTGGAGACATCTTTGCAACGGCAATGTTGCCCAGAATCGAGGTGAGAATATTGTTGAAGTCATGGGCTATTCCCCCGGCGAGGATTCCAATAGACTCAAGCTTTTCCATCCGGACCAGATCATCGATTGCCCTCTTTCGCGCTGTAATATCGCGGCAAATTCCTCTGAATCCTGACGGCTCATCGAGGGCGTCTCTGATTAAAGATATGGAAATAGTGAGGCTTCTCTTTGTTCCATCCTTTCTCGTTATCTCGTGATCGAATATCTTATGGGGTTTCCCGGTGCTCCGAACCTTGTCAAATGCCTGGAGCGTTCTTTCGGCATTGTCCTCGTCCATGAGTTGCCGATAACTCATTGTCATCAGGGCTTCCCTGGAATAGCCGGCGATCTCACACATATTGTCGTTGAAGAAGGTGAAATTGCCTGCCATATCAACTTCATAATAGCCGTCTTGAATGGTCTCAATAATATTTCGATATTTTTCTTCTGATTTGCGCAGATCTTCCTCCATCTTCCTGCGCTCGACAATTTCATTCTTAAGTTCATCCCGGTGCTTCTGAATTAGATGAAGCTGCTTTTTTTCCGGCGTCAAGTTCTCGACCAGAACTAGGACGGATCGGTACTCTTTCATTTTGAGGGGGCGAAAAGTCATACGCCCCCATATTCGCCTTTTTCGAATTTGAAGCACCGCAACGTGTTCCCGCGGCTTTTTGGTAGAAAATACTCTTTTCAAGACGGACTGAACTTCTTGACCGGCTAAGGCGTCAACAAATAGAGAAGAAAAAGGGCTGCCCAGTATTCTCTTATAGCCCCTGTCAACACTTGAGCAGGCTTGGTTGGCAAAAATAATATTGAATTCTCGATCGATCAAAAAGGCAGGAACAGGGAGGGACTGGAGCAGTTTGCCGAATGAGCTCGTCCGGACTCCTGTCAGATCGAAGCTGCCGGAAGGGGTCAGGGCGTCTTCAGATAAGCCCTCCAAACTGACGTTTTCTGTCACTGGGTTCGCTCCTTGCAGGCTGTTTCGGGTTTCGTCATGGCATTCAAAAAAGTACGATATCTGATGGGTCTTTCGCACTCATTGTACGCGCCCCGGCACGGCAGGACGCATGATAACTAATACCGAGACAAAAGTCTAAGAAATTCAAAGCCGTTTTTCTCTTTCAGGCAAAGTCCTTTAGCGCAGGTTCGGGCGAAAGCAGATTTCCCATCTGCATCACCCGCTGGAGTCGCGGATGCTTTGCGTCCGGCGATTCGCTCCGTGAGAGGTTGAGGCTTCGTGAAAGCCCTTTTTTTAGAACTGTCGAGGAGACGCGGGAGGCAACAGCGCGATGTAGCGCACGGTGGCTATTGAGTCACGTTTATATGGGCCATTACAGGTCTGCTCGAACCTCCAGGTTCACTTTCTTTTTTCCGGGCAGAATCGCCTCCATTTGGCGTAGCCCTCGCTGAGATTCTTTCGGGTCATCGGGGTTCCGACCTGTCAGATTCTATCCGAATTTGGTTCGCTCCCGTAGCCATAGCCCTTAGCAGTCTTTCAAATAGACGTTGCAAGCCATTCTCTGACAGTCCATATTTTTCCATAAGTTCCGCATCCGAGAGTCCTTGGTCGATATCCGACATGATCTCCGCCACCGGAACCCGTATGGTCTGCTTCATAGAATCAGCTCCACCCTACAGAACACGGTATTAGATATTCTAAGAAATGTGCCGCCTCATTTCACTTTAATGCAGGAGTTTCTACGTAGAAAGCCGAATCTCATCGTATGAATCATAGTTGTCTTTGACATACATACCATAAATTCATACCATAGGCTGTAGATTTTTGGTCTGCACGAAGTCAATTAATCAGCAATGACTATTCAGACCAGAATCCACTTAGACCGTTTTGACATTGGAGAAATATTCGGTCAGGTCATTCAGGAGCTTCGGCGACAGCGAGGACTCTCCCAGGAAGCGCTTGGATTCGAGAGTGGGTTACATCGAACTTATGTCAGCCTGTTGGAGCGGGGAAAGAAAAGTCCTACATTAGTAACCATTTTTCTCCTCGCAACTGCCTTAGATTTACCGCCCTCGGAGATAGTCCGACGCGTCGAATCTCATTTGCGATGGAGTGCTGAAGATACTTCGGAGTAAAGCAGACAAATCTCGGAAGGAACCTTTCCTGTGCTCACGCCCGAACGAAGACGGGCGGCAATGAGTACCAAACTGTCTCAAAATTCTTGAACTGGACGCAATCGTAACATGAAATTCCCTCACCCTGACCCTCTCCCAAAGGGCGAGGGGACGCTAATAGAGACCTTGGATCAGCTCCCTCTCCCTCTGGGAGAGGGCTGGGGTGAGGGCACCGAAAATGCTGACCAGGCTTAATCGTGGCACGATTCTGGGCATCAAATTAGTTTTGAGACAGTTTGGTACCGCCGGCCTCACATCCGGGGAGTGTTCTCCACATGCCCGGCCTTCAACACATGCTCTCCCAACTTGCAACCGGCTCACTTATTAACGATTCTTCATAAGAACCAAAGGGTTACCCTAAGATCCGCTGATGTATAATTTGGTACGGAAGTTGCTTCCAAGGATGGCAGATGGAAACCATCAGGTTGAGACGCCAGGCTACTTCTCCCCCCCAGAGTACTGGCGTTTCGTTTGTGTGCGACAGATTTCAATCTCGGAGAAGACAACCTAGATTGCTTCGCCGCTTCACCGCACCGACTCGCCCTTAGACACCTCGTAAATGGGGAAGTCCGTGTAGCCAACCTCGTCAAAAGAATACCAGAACCTTCGTATCTGCCGGCGGATTCAGGGGCCAGCCATTCGCGAAACGTTCCACAAGGTCAGGATTGCTTATGTACGGGCGTCCAAAGGAGATCAAATCAGCGCGATGATTCCGAATAGCAGCATCAGCGGTTTCTTGGGTGTATCCGCAATTCCCAACAAGCGGCCCATTGAACATTTCGCGGAATTCCGCGAGCGTCATTGGCGTTCCAAGTTCGTGAAAACCGAAGCCCAAACCGTCCAACACGTGTAGATAGGCGAGTTCATATCGGTCAAGCTGTTTGGCAACATACAGAAAAGTCTCACGATAGTCGGGCGAGCCCATATCGTTAAAATTGCCGTTAGGTGCAATGTGCACGCCTACTCTGCCGGACGGCCAAACAGTAAGAATTCCTCTGACAATCTCGTCCAGGAATCGGAAGCGATTTTCCAGGCTGCCTCCGTAGCGGTCCGTTCGATGATTGGTCTTTGATTGTAGAAATTGATCGATAAGGTACCCATTTGCCGCGTGTATCTCCACACCGTCGAACCCCGCTGCTTTGGCTCGCTCAGCCGCGCGGCGATAATCCTCCACGGCGGCCGATACTTCATCCGTTTCCAGCGCTCTAGGCGTTTCATACGGCTGTTTGCCGATAGGCGTATAAATGTAATCTCCATTGATTTTGATGGCCGAGGGCGCTACCGGTAATCCCTGAAGCTCATGGAAACTACTGTGAGAGGCTCGTCCACAATGCCACAGTTGCAGGAAGATCGGCGTGCCTTTAGTATGCACCGCGTCAACCACCTTCTTCCAGGCTTCGGCCTGTTCGTCCGCGTAGATTCCCGGACTGTTCCGCCACCCTATACCTTGCTCGGAAATTACCGTCGCTTCCGTGATGATGAGTGCAGCGGAGGCTCTCTGAGCATAGTACTCGGCCATCAATGAATTGGGCAGCCTTTCTTCGCCGGCTCGAGACCGGGTCAGCGGAGACATGACGATTCTGTTCTTCAGCGAGAGATCGCGCAAGGAATACCCGGCGAGCAAGGCGCCGGATTTCGTAAACTCAGGCATGTTTCTTTCTCCTCATTCGTGTTGAACCCTATAAACAGAATTGGTTCCTCGGCCCATCGGCCTAGTAACACCAAGATGACACAGGTGATTATGCCGTAATTTCCGCTGGGACGGCTTCTATCCTGATCTTAGGCCGCGCAGTGCATTGACATAAGCGGCAAGGTTTATTACGGTCGCGTCCATGATCGAGCATGAAGAACATCGCAGTCCCGGCATCTGTATCCTGGTCCTTCAAATAATGGTATTGGCGGCGGTCCTTATTTTGGGGCACGCCTGCCTTGAGACTCCTGTCACTTTTGCAAAGGACTCGTCCTCCGTCTCTGTTGAAACAGATGCTGCGCGTGTGAGTGAGGATTCGCGAGATCAGGCTTCTGAGAAGCACGATGATGCCGCCGTTCGGCAGCAGAGAAGGCCGGAAGAAAATCAAGCTCAGCTTCAAAAAGCAGAGGAACCCAACCAGATTAAACAGCACTTGAGTGAAGAAGAAACGTCTAATGCAAGAAGTGATTCAGCCCCTGGATCGAGAATCAGGCGCCAGGTGGCTGGCGGGATTTATTTCTTCCAAGCCCTGGAATTGCCCGTTGCGGCAGAAAAAGGAGTGGATAGAATCTGTCCTGGATGCGGTTGAACGCAATCACATTCCTGTCTGCAAAGAGATTCTGGGACTCGTTGCCACCCTGATTTCAATTGAATCAGGGTTTCAGGCCGATCCGCTGGTGGTGGGCCATTCGGGACGGAGAAGCATGGAGTCTCTTCTAAAGCGGGCCGAGCTAAAACTCAATGAGGAATATGGCCCTATGATGTCGATGCCTCCGATCCCGAAGTATTATGCCGCGTACAAAAAGAAGTATTGGCCTAAGTTGCTTGCATGTCATACTGAAAGTGATGTCGAGCTAATAGCAAAGCGTCTTGGCGAAGAATTGAAAAAGGATGCCAAAAACTTTCCCGCTGTCGTGGGGAACGTTGTGAATCAGAGGCTCAACAAGCTCGAAAACATCGTCAGAAGTAAAGGCTCCATGCAACTAAAGCTGTTGCGCGCCAGACCGGCCATGAGAGAGCGCGGCGAAGAGTTCACCGATGAAGAGCTTACCCAGTACATGTATACCCGTAATGGCGGCGTAGACGTAGGGGTTGCAGCGCTCAAACCCATGTTTGTTCAGTACCGCGGCGCGATATGCCAAGAAGAATAATCTGTCCTGGCTCTTCTTTGTGGGGATGGACTATCACTATGGTCCTTTTGCCAGCAGAAACATGGCGGAACAGATCCGGATAAGGGACCTTTCCGGCGAGAAGATAGCCATAGACGGCAGTTTTCTTAATCACGATGAAAACGGGAAACCTGACCACGAGGATTCGGACACTCTACTCGCCGCGTGCAAAGCCTTCCCGATCATCCCCAAGGAGGCTTTTTTCAAAGCTTTCTGCTTCGAACGGAGCCCTGATTACATATATACCGATGTTCATCGCTCCATTGCGGAGGCTCATAGCGAAAAATTCGGAGAAACGCCCTTTGCTGTAATAGGCGAGATAAGGGTGGGGGAAAGTGCGGAAATCAAATTCGGCATCACCTGGACCA
Organism: uncultured delta proteobacterium; assembly: GCA_963789265.1. Lineage (GTDB taxonomy): Bacteria > Desulfobacterota > Desulfomonilia > Desulfomonilales > Desulfomonilaceae > CAWBBA01. The sequence continues at coordinate 400,522 of CAWBKB010000006.1, forward strand.
CCAGACTTTATCTGAACAAACTTGACCGTTACCTGAATGCTATACCCTGGGACAATTAATAACGGTGCCGCCTGATTGCAGACGTGCACAAATGACCGCAGGTGGGTATCCCCCAATTACAGTAGGGTGGGCATCCTGCCCGCCAATTAATGTCGTGGGCATCCCGCCGCCCGACTGATTTTGATGGAGTGGTCACTCATACCGGTTCGCTCACAATGAGTGAGACCCGGCAAATAGCGAACGGCACTGATCTGGCATCATGACGGAACTCAGGTCAATGGCGCCCAACATCCATTCATAAGATCCCGGGTACCACCCCGCCATGCCCTTCATCTGGAATCGACGGGCAATCCCGCGCTTCGCGGGACCACCCTACTGATCTTATGTGCAAGCGATCAATCGGCGAAGAACGCCGCGGTGGGACTCACGTCTATTCTTACCTCACGTACTCCGGGTACCTGCTCTGCCATCACCCTGAGTTCGTCCGCCAACTGTCCGGCCACTGTTGCGCCGGCTTGAGTATCTACATAGACCACTTGGTCCTTGGCTCTCACCCTGACACTAGGACACTCATCAATCAATCGGGCCTTGACCCTCGCGGCCGTGACCAAATCCTCCAGCACATTCTGAGACTCGGGTGTTGTTCGGAAATGCTCCAATCCGACCGCGTGGCTGATTATATCGACTGCATCTTCGACTGTTATCTTGCGAATATGAATCACCATGTCGTAAAGATTGGGGTCCCAAGTGTCCGCACCGAAAAGCTTTAAACTCCACTGCCGTCTCTCATGGTCGTCCTTTTTCAGGACGTAAAGGGCTTCATCCTTGGAGATCTTTTCGCGTTCCATTTCCAGCCGGACTCGATCCTCGAGATCGGCCAATATGCGAACTTTGAGCACGTGGTTGACCTTCTTCAGGAAGAAGTGGCCTCCGAGGCCGTGATACACCACATTGTCCTTCCGAACATGCTCCAGGAAGGCTGCTTCAAAGAAGGCCAAGTACTTTTCTTTGCCGTAAGTGAAACGTTCCAAAACGGACGGTGCGTCGTGGAGAGCCCGCACCAGTTTTATTTCGGGGATATTGAAATGATCGGAAGCTTCGACGAGGACCTCGCGAGAGATGCAGTCGTACCCGAGTCTTTGTGCAACTCTCTCGGCGACATCTTTTCCTTTGCTGTAAGATCCCCTGGAAATAGTAATTATGGGCATTGTCCCACTCCTTTCGACCGAACACTAAGTGCATCGTATAGCAAATACGGTGAGGCCAGGAACCTGGCACGGAAGAAAAGATTGCTTCGCTGCGCTCGCAACGACAGATAGCGTGAATGTCATTGCGAGGAGTGAAATCCCGCGTCCCGCGGGAAAGCAATCCCACCTTGAAACTGCGCGTTCGAGTTCATGAATCGAAATACTAGTACATTTCTCCGTAAGCGAGTTCGGCATGCGCCGAACACTTTTTAGGATAATAATTTTGATCCATCCTTACAAACAATTAATTTTTTCGCCGGTCCCGCAACTCACCGGTGTCAGTCCCCCTTGATCTTTCTCTCGGCTTTGCAGCTTACGCCGATTCCTTCCAGCCCCGTGTCGAAACATCCGCTACATGAGATGCACTTGGCTTTCGCGAGATCGCCACTCTTCCAGCGGTTGATCAGATCGGGCTCTCGGATTAGAGGCCGGCAAAATGCCACGTAATCTGCAATTCCATCGGCAAGAATTCTTGAAACCACAGCGGGAGACCTTATTCCACCCACAGTAACTATCGGCACGTTGACCGATTCTTTGAACCGACGCGCCAATTCCGCGAGGTAGGCCTCGTCCTCTTCCCGGTGAATATTTTGGCGAGAAGGCACCATTCCATTAACCGAGGCTCGATTGCCTCCGCTAACCTCGATGCAGTCTATTCCGTCGTCCACCAGCCTGCGGGCCACTTGGAGCGACTCGTCCGGAACTAGGCCTTCATCGACATAATCGTTGCCGCTCAGCTTGATGAAGACCGGATAATCCGAGCCGACCGCTCCTCTTACCGCTTCCATTGTCTCGCCGAGGAAACGGTAGCGCCTGCTTATGTTTCCCCCGTAACCGTCGGTTCGCCGATTTGTTGCGCCGGAGAGGAATTGATTGATACCGTACCCATGAGCGCCGTGAAGCTGTATCCCGTCGAATCCCGCCCTTTTGGCCCTGGAAGCGGCCGCTGCATAAGCTTCGATCACCTGGGCTATCTCCTGCCGCGTCATCTCCTTGGGTGTATTTCCGGTCAGAGCGTCAGGCACAGCGGAAGGGCCCCAGATTTCTCCTTCTTCCGGGAACAGTTCAGAGTTCGCCCGACTGCCGGTGTGGGCAAGCTGGGCCATCACTTTACCGCCTTGCGAATGGATTGCCACGGCCAGGCGGCTGAGCCCCTCCAACTGGTTGTCGCTGTAGTTACCAATCTGATAAAGTATGGCGATCCCATTGGGCATCACGTACTGAAACCCGGTAACAATTAGGCCCACCCCACCGGCAGCCAGCCTACCATAAAATTCTATTGCCGTATCCGTGACGTACCCTTTTCGGTCACCGACACCGGACCACGTGGCGCTTCGGACGGATCGGTTATTAAGTTCCAGGGACTTAATCATGGTCTTTTCAAAAAGTTCGGGCATTAATCTTGTCTCCTTTCATCCGGCGTCAGAGAAGCTCCAGGGCCACAGGCGGATGTGATGTAAAGCCGAAGAAGGCCCGGTACCCTCTATTGCCTCGGCAACTCCTGTTATGAGGGGTGAAGAGCAGTTTCGGCTCACTCCTGATCAAAACCAAGTTCTTTGCCGATTTCTCTAAGGCTTTTGGAGGGAGTGTCCATCGATTCTCCCCGTTCTTTCCTCAATTCACGAAGATCTCCAAAGTCCTCCAATGCCTCCTGAATTTGCAGAAACTCTTCGTAAGGGAGAATTACAAACTCCTTTTTCCCTTCCTTTTCGATAACTTGTGGATGTAATCGCATGACTGCTCCTATCTATATGCTTCCCTAAGATGGCGAATACGGTAAACAACGATTTTATCTCCTTTTACTTCGAAGAGGGCCCGCCATTTCCCCATCCTAAGCCGGTATTCCGGCCAATGATCCGTCAATTTCTTGATGTCGCCCTTGAGACCGCTTTCAAGCGCCAAAAGAGCATTGTACATGACGCGAGACTCATCTCTTGGCATGGCTTTCAGGTCTTTCTCAGCCTTCGGCTTCAGTTCGACAGTATATCTCATTCCAATCTATTCCGTGAAATGCTGCAAGCGAGCGCGGAGATACTAAGTCCTAAGTCTTGAGGGTCAGGCCTATTTTCTCAGCATTGATTCGTTTCTGCAATTCTCCATTAGTATCACGCTGGCTCTATCACTTTAGTGATGATACCAAGAAAGGCGTGTCGATTACCAAGGACGTCCCACAGCTAATCTCTAGCGCATCTGGCTCCAATGTCAACTTTATAAGCCCGATCCCGGATCCATGGGGCCAAGGCCCGATCTTGAGATCTTTCTCGCAACCAAGAAAAGATGGGGAGCAGTTGTTATGGAATATGCTATAGTTGGAACTACAGAAGGCCCGGCAAGACATTGACAAGAATAATTATGCTTGAGCATCATCACAGAGGACTTTAATTGGACCAAAACAACTTTTCGATCTTTGACCTGCCTCCCTCTGAAAAACTGCAGCTAGTGGAAGACTTGTGGAATGACCTGGCAGCCACTCCAGAAGCGGTGCCGGTGCATGACTGGCAGAAAGAAGAATTGGCCAGAAGAAAGGCCAATCTGATGAAAAACCCCGCTGCGGGGCTCACGTGGGAACAAGTGAAGAGACGGGTCCGAAGTCCTTATGGCCGCTGAATTGATGGCCGCACTTCCTTTTACCCCTGTCATAAAAGGCCATCCGGCCCATTCTTCCTAAGCGTGTAAAATTCCTGCAATCGGTGCATCTGCGTCCATCAATGAACCACTAGCAGAGTAAAGGGATATACATAAGCCTGAAGAAATACCAGGCAACCCACAAGCGTAGCCAGGGCAAGGCTGTGGAAGAAAACGTACCGCAGAATGTCCCCCTCGTGGCCGTACCACTGGGTTGCAGTACTGGCCACCACGATGCTCTGAGCGTCAATCATCTTGCCCATGACACCGCCCGCACTGTTGGCAGAACACATCAGCGTCGGGCTTATACCTATCTGCTGGGCGGAAATCCGCTGCAAACTACCAAAAAGCACGTTGGAAGATGTGTCCGAACCTGTGAGTGCGACTCCAAGCCATCCGAGCAAAGTCCCGAAGAAAGGATAGAGGTGACCGGTCATGGCAAAAGCTATGCCCATAGTGGCATCCAGCCCGGAATATCGAGTCACGAATCCGAGAGAAAGCATGGCTGATATTGTCAAGATGGAATACTTAATCATCTTGATCGTTTCCCAGTAGATTCTCACCATGTCGCGGACGGAATAGCCCATAACAAAACCCGATATTATCGCTGCCAAGAGGATGCCTGTGCCTGTGGCCGACAACCAGTTGAGAACGTAGACTGCCTTCTCGGCCACAGGCTTTGTAACCACGGGAGGCATGCGCATCACCATGAGGTGCAGGTCGGGGACCAGGAACTTGGGCATGGAAATCGCGTTGAGAAAATGCTTGAACGGCCCCAGACCCCACAGGAAGACGAGAACACTGAGGATAATCCACGGCGTCCAGGCCCGAATCACTTCTCCTCTGGTGTAATCGTGACTTGCTCGCGCTTCAGCGGTCGCATCATGCCCGTTCAGCCCCCAAATCTGTTTCGGATGCCACTTCATCAAGAATATCGTCACCGCAGCCAGCGATACCAATGAAGATATGATGTCCACCAGCGAAGGGCCATGGAAATTAGAAACCAGAAATTGAGGAACTGCGAAAAAAACTCCGGCCACCAATGTAGCCGGCCATACGCCGATTATCCCGCGGAATCCCGCGTAAGCCCACACAAGCCAGAACGGGACGAGAAGGGAGAAGAAGGGGAGGATGCGCCCTACCATCGCGCTCAAATGCATTTCGTTCAATCCGCTGACCCCTGCCAAAGTAGTGACCGGGATGCCCAAGGCTCCAAAAGCTACGGGGGCTGTGTTTGCAATCAAGGAGAGCCCGGAAGCTTCAAGCGGCCCGAAACCTAAACCGATCAAAATTGCGGCAGTAACAGCCACCGGAGTGCCAAATCCGGCGGCCCCTTCGAAGAAGGCTCCAAAGGCAAAAGCGATGAGCACTAACTGCAACCTGCTGTCCTGCGTAACAGCGGTAAGGCTGGTCTGTAGGATCTCGAACTGGCCTTTCTCCTTCGTGAGCCGATAGAGGAAAATGACGTGCAGGATGATCCAGCATATAGGCATGAGGCCGAAGCACGCCCCATAGATTGCGGTGGCTGTTGCGAGTTTTCCGGGCATGTGAAACATAGCCGTTGCCACAGCCAAAGCCGTGGCAAGACCCAGGAGAGCGGCATAGTGGGCCTTGATTCTGAGAATCGCCAGTGTCCCCAACAGGACCACTACCGGCAAAGCGGCACACAGCGTCGAGAGCGCAATATTATTCAGTGGATTGTAAACTTGTTGCCAAGGCACCTCCAAACCTCCCATCTTCAGTCAAAAATCCCCCCCTTTCCCCATGAGCGTTAAAATAGCCAGCCTCTCAGAATTTGAGAGCCCCAGCGGGGCTCAATGATAGTAGCCCGGCAATTCAGAAACTGTCTCAAAACTATGTTGATGCCGAGCATCGTGCCACGATGGCTGCCCGGCACTAAAGTACCGGTCTACTCTCAATCGCCCCGATGGGGCTCAAATACAAACGTCCCGGAGGGACTAGTGATAGTAGCCCGGTAATTCATTGCCGGGAATAGGGAGCATTCGTGTTACGATTTCGTTCGGTTCCAGGGTTTTGAGACACTTTCTTCATTGCCGGGGGACCGGTGAGCGATGATCCAGTTCTTCGTTCCCAGGGCGCCGGAGGTAAAAATGCTTCGGGCGCCCTGGGGACGAACAGGCTCTCTTGGCCGCTTGTTCCCGGCGATCCCGCGTTCCGCGGGACTATCGGGATGTCCCTCCGGGACAGCAACGCCTCAGCAATCAATCAACCTTATTTTAACGGCTATGCCCCTTTCCCCGTTAATGTTGAATCCCGCGTTCCAGTGAAAGATTAATAATCTCGCATGTATGAGACACACTCCAGCTACGGCCCCACTTTTTCCGGGCGTACTGGAGTTGCATTAAGCAACCGGGGTTGGAAGTAATGACCCTTTCGGCCCCCGTTTTGTCGATCGCTGCGACCTTGGCCTCAAGGATCTTCATGGCTCGTTCACGGTGGGTAATATTGTAGATTCCGGCCGAACCGCAGCATTGTCCTTCATCAAGGATGTCTTTCAGCGTGAGGCCGGGTATCAGGCCCAGCACGTCGCGCTGCGGAGTGATGAGCCTTTGCCCGTGGCGTAGGTGACAGGGATCATGAAAACAAACTGTCTCGGGGATTGCACCAAGTTTGATGTAGTCCTTCAGCGCAGGAGCCAGGAATTCGGATATGTCCCGAACCTTTGCGGAAAATGCCTCAGCCTTCTCGGCCATGCGGGCACGCTGGCCAAGGGTTTCGCGGTAGGCTTTCAATTCGGATCCGCACGCGGCGCAGTCCGTGACAATCGCTTCCACTCTTTTTTCTTCGAACAGGTTTACATTGTGTTCGGCCATTTCGCGGTAAATTTTTCGCTCGCCTTCAGCGATGTTGGGTGTACCGCAACACTGCTGGTTTTTCGGAACAACGACCGTGTACCCCGCTCGAGTGAGAATGTTTATTGTGGCTCGACTCACTTCTCCGAAGATGAGGTTCATTGCGCAGCCCAAGAAAAAGCCCACTCGGCCCCTTTCCTTTCCAACCGCGGGGATTTCTTCGGGCAGAGTATGGCTTAACGGCCGCACAGGAAGAGGCGGCAGCAAGGATTCCATAAATTCCAAATCAGGTGAGATGAGGCGCAAAATGTGGGATTTCTCAATTAGCCGTTGAAGCCCCGAATACTGGTACACGCGTAGAGGCGTTAAAAGATGCGAGAGCTTTTCCTGATCACGAATGGCATGATGGAGGACAAATCGCTTCAATAGAGGCTGCGCGGTATTCTCCTCAATCCGATGCCGCGCCTCAAGGACTAATTCGCCCACTTTGACTCCCGCGGGGCAAACGGTTTGGCAATTGCGGCAGTCCAGGCAATGGTACATGTGGCCCACAAATTCTTCCGAAGCCGACAATCGTCCGTCAATGACTGCCTTGATCATAGCCACGCGGCCTCGGGGAGACTGGGTCTCTATACCGTCGGTGCGATAGGTCGGGCAGGTAGGGAGGCAGGTTCCGCACCTCATACACTGGAGGACATCGCCGTAATCGTGAATATCCAAAGTAGCCAAAGCCTTGGCAATCTTCTCTGAATCGACGTGCTTGCCCATAGAAGCTATTCTGTATTCTCCAGAAATATTTTTCCCGGATTGAGACGGCCTTCAGGGTCGAAGGCCCGTTTGATCTTTCTCATAACCTCAATGGCCTTCGGGCCTACCATTTGAGGCAGATATTTGGATTTCGTGATTCCCGTGCCATGCTCGCCCGAGATGGTACCGCCGAGGCTGATGGCCTTTTTGAAAATTTCGTCATAAGCGGCTTCCACTCGATGAATTTCTTCGGTATCTCGTTCGTCGGTCAGACAAGTTGGGTGGAGATTGCCGTCACCCGCGTGCCCGAATGTCCCGATCTTTATTGAATATCTTTTGGCGGCTTCCTGGATGGCAGCCATCATCTCCGGGATAGCCGGCCGAGGCACCGTCACATCTTCGAGTATCGTGGTCGGCCTGACTCGCGCCAGAGCTGTGAGAGCATTCCGTCGAGCGGTGAACAGCTCTTCCGATTCTTTCAGGTCCTTGGCCACCCGCAATGTCCGGGCCCGGTTGGCTCGACAAGCTTCTTCAATGCCCGCGGCTTCCTCTCCAACAACCTCCGGGTGTCCGTCCGCCTCGATCAGAAGCAGTGCGGCCACATCGCGTGGCAGGCCGATCATGACGTGATCTTCCACGCAGTTAATAGTCATCGAGTCCATCAGTTCCAGGGTAGAGGGAATGATCTTGCGTGAGATTATTGTGGAAACTGTGCGTGCAGCATCTATTATATCGTCGTACAGAGCAAGAAAGGTTTTCCTGGCCCGCGGCTTGGGAATGAGCTTTAGCGTTATCTTTGAGAAGATTCCGATTGTTCCTTCGGAACCCGTCAAGAATTTGGTGAGGTTGTACCCCGCCACGTCTTTCACGCACTTGGTTCCATAATGGACCTTGGACCCATCAATCAGCCACGTGTCAAGGGCAAGCACATAGTCGCCGGTGATCCCGTACTTCAGTCCTCGCAAACCTCCGGCATTTTCTGCCACGTTCCCGCCGATGGTACAAACCTTCATGCTTCCCGGATCGGGTGGATAGAACAGGTTTTGGGCTTCAACGGCAGCATGAAGATCCGCGGTAATCACCCCCGGTTCTACGGTCACTGAGAGGTCATTCGACTCGATCTCGATGATGCGGTTCATGGCAGTAGTGGCAATGACAATCCCGCCCTTCACCGGGACGGAACCGCCGCTCAGACCTGTACCGCTCCCCCTGGTGGTGACCGGCAGTCCTTCCCGTGCAGCGAATTCCAAGGTCAAACCGATATCTTCTTCTGTGATAACGCGGACAACCGCGTCAGGCTTGTGAGAAACAAGAGGAGCGGCGTCGTACGAGTAGCAAAGCAGCTCTGCCTCAGAGGACAGGACCTTGCTTTTGCCGAGCAGGCGTTCCAATTCGTTCACAAATGGTTTACGCATCTTAAGGGCTGTTCGGCCGAGGCAACATTACGCGGCCGTCAGTTCGTATGTCAGGCGGTCATCTTCAAGGTTGGTCACACGTATCTTCACTTTCATGCCTGCTTTGATTGCATCGTCAGGAAGAGAGCGGTCCATTCGGCCAAAGACCTTAATGCCGTCCGCGAATTCCGCGACTGCCAGCACGTACGGGACATCCTTTTCAAAGCCCGCAGGCGCATACATCGCCTTTGTGTACGTCAGGACAGTTCCCTCGCCCGCAACAGGGAACCATTCCATATCATCGCTGAGACAAACGTCGCAGTCACTGCGTGGCGGAAAGAATTTGGCTCCGCATCGCATGCACAAGGTGCCGGACAACTCGTTATTCTTCAGCAGATCCACAAATTGTTCAGTCTTCGTCACACCGGTGAAACTTATGATGCCGAACTGTTCAAATCCCATGTCAATCCTCCAGAAAAGGCGTTTACCGCGGAGAGCGCAGAGACCGCGGAGAAATAAGTGTTCTTTATTTCTGTGGCAGGTGAGATATATGTCTGTACGACTCACCTTGTCATGTCCAAAGCATTTATCTCTCTGCGATCTCTGTGAACTCTGCGGTGAATTTCTTACTCCGCCCCGAATATGCTCACATTGCCATAGATGCCTACGCCGCCTATGTTATGGACCAGCCCGATTTTCGCGTCCGGCACCTGCATATCCCCTGCCTCGCCTCGCAACTGCAAGATAATGGTACGGATTTGCGAGCCTCCGGTGGCTCCGATGGGATGCCCCTTGGAGAGCAATCCTCCATCTACGTTGACCGGAATATTGCCTTCCTTATAGGTCTCTTTGTTTCGAATAAGCTCTTTCCCTCGGCCCGGCTCTGCGAATCCCAGGTCTTCGTACGCCATCATCTCTGCGATTGTGAAGCAATCGTGGACTTCGGCTACGTCCACGTCTTTTGCTGTTATGCCCGCCATTTCGTAAGCTCGCTTTGCTGCCAGTTGCGCACACTTCAGTCCGCTAAAGGTATCTCTACCGGCCATGTTTATCGGAGCCGTAGCCATGCCGAGCCCTTTTATCCAAATCGGTTTTTTGCAAAGGGCCTTCGCCCTTTCTTCGGAGGCAAGGATGACGCACGATGAGCCGTCCGCGTTCGCGCAACAATCGTACATCTTGAGAGGCGTGGCGATATACTTCGGCTCAAGCACTTTGTCCAGCGTCAAAGATTTGCGGAAGACCGCTTTCTCGTTGATCTGCCCGTAAGTTGAGGACTTGACGCGAATGAGGGCCAGGTCTTCCTCGGAAGTGCCGTACTTCTCGAAATGCCCGCGGGCGTACATTGCGTAGTAAGCCGGCATCATGGTTCCAAAAGGAGCTTCCCACTGAATATCCGCGCCGCGTCCCATTCTCTCTTGAGATTCCGCAGAAGAGATTTCGGACATCTTCTGGAAGCCCAGCACGAGCACAACGTCGTGAAGGCCGGACGCGATAAGTGCGTACGCGGTTCTGAGGCCACTGGAACTGGATGAGCACACGCTTTCTACATAGAAGGTGGGCTGGGGATTGAGCCCCAGGTACTCTGCCATAAGTCCTGCCGGCGTCCGCTGTTTGTCGTATTCAGGAGCCGAACAGATTACCGATGCGTCGATCTGTTCCGATTTGAGGCCCGCGTCTTGCATGGCGTCTCGGTAGGCTTCAAAAGCCAGTTCTCGGATCGAACCCGGGTAGGCCCGCACAAAAGCACTTTGGCCGACGCCGATTACCGCAACCTTTGCCATGTACTCCTCCTTATATTGAGATTGGAAACTTCGATAATTTGGAAGGTGTCAAATGATACCATGCGGCCGGGTTCGAGATCAACAGGCTCTCTGAGGACACGGAGATGAACTACGTACGCTCCTGTCGAGTTGACCCCAAGGCACGAGTCTGGTACAAATTGAATGAGCCCAGCCTTTAAAGGCTATAATCAGAGGGCGCAGCAAGACAAGTGCTGTTGCCTTTTTTCGCTTGTGCTGTGGATGTTGTTCACGGGATGCCATAAACTTTTACCAAACGAGAAGGAATAAGTGATGAGCTTGGCCAAGCGTCCGATAACCTCTGAAGGACACAAGAAACTAAGAGAGGAACTCGACCGATTGATCCGCGTAGAGCGACCGGCGGTGATAAAGGAGATCGAAATAGCCTTGGGCCATGGAGATCTCTCAGAGAATGCGGAATACACGTACGGCAAAGAAAAACAGGCCCTCATTGAAACGCGTATCCGGAGCCTTCAGGATCGGCTTGCCGCTTGCGAAATAATAGATATTGAGAATCGCCCCCCGACGAACCGAATCGTATTCGGATGTTCCGTCACGATTGAGGATTTAGATACCAGTGAACAGAAGGTTTACCAGCTTCTTGGGCAGGACGAGGCCGACATAAGACGCGGGGTCATATCAGTCGATTCCCCGCTGGGGCGAGCCCTCATCGGCAAAGAGGTCGACGACGTTGTGGAGGTGAAAACTCCCAACGGCCTTCGAGAGTTCGAAGTCCTTGAGATCTCCTGAAACAAGCGATTTATAATTGCTCATGAGTTGGTCAGAGGCGGATATGCACGACAAAACTGCACCGCAATCGGCCGCGTCCTACCCCGGAGTTCTCATATTGTGCGATTTTGACGGCACTGTGTCAACGAAGGACACTGTGAATCGTCTGGTGAGAGAACACGCGACGTCGCCGGAATGGCGCTATTACGTGAAGCGGTATATGCTCGGAGAAATAGGCTCCCGGGAAGTATACGAAGGCATCGCGCCCCTAATGAGGATGACTCGTGAGGACCTGGAAATGTTCGTCCGCAACCACGCGGCACTGGATCCGAGTTTTCCCCAATTCCTGGCATGGGCCAAGAGACGAGGAATCGACGTCAAAATTGTCTCCGACGGATTCGATGCCACAATAGAAAGATTGTTTCACAACCACGGAATCTCGGGGCTGGAAATCTTCGCCAACACCCTAACCTTCGGAGACGACGGCAGAGTCTCAATGGCTAGCCCGCATTCCAATCCTGCATGCGGAACCTGTGGCACGTGCAAGTTGAGCATTTTGCGAAAGTTTCGGCCTTATTATGACAAGATCGTTTTGATCGGGGACGGGGAGTCCGACCGCCACGTCGCAGGTGAAGCCGATGTGGTATTGGCGCTAAACGAGCTTTTTGTATATTGCGCCCGGCATCGCATTCCATCGGTGCGTGTAAGCGGCTTTCAGGAAATTCCTCAATTACTCACAAGGGGCATCGCGGCCGTGGCATTCGACATGGACGGTACTTTGATCGATTCGCTTGACACCATTACAGACGCGTTTAATCACATGTTTAAGACGCTCGGTTACCCGTCGATGACCACAGCAGAAGTGGTCCGAACCACTTCAATCTCACTAAAGGATTTTACCGAGACTTACCTCAAACCAGAGGAAACGGAAACAGGCATTCGAATCTTTCGAGAATACTACGACGGCATTTTCCTTGAGAAAACGACGATGATTCCGGGGGTAATGGAAACGCTCGCAGCACTTGACGGGACAATACTCAAGGGGATCGTCACCAACAAGCGTGGCAATTACGCCCTAAAGCTCGCGGAGCATTTTGGATTCGCTCAAAACATGGCTCGCATCATAGGCGCTGAAGACGGCTTCAAGGCTAAGCCGGCTGGAGAAATGTGCGAGGAATTTATCCGCTCGGTGGGGGCCTCCAAAGATAATACGGTCTATGTTGGGGATGCTCCAATTGATATTCAGGCAGCGAAAAACGCGGGCATAGATGCCTTTGCCGTGGCAAATCCCCTTTTCTCTGCGGAAGATCTGGCACTTTGTGCTCCCCGTAGAGTATTGAATGATATAACCGAGTTGCCTGCAGCGCTCCGGCCTCTGATATAAGGTAACCGTTCAGCGGACTTCAAGATTCACCGCAGAGTCCGCAGAGAACGCAGAGATAAAGGATAGTTTATTCAATTCCACGTCAATCACCGCGTGTACAGTCAGGTCGGCATTGTCCTTCCCGCGTCGTGGGATCACATACCGGAACCTGCTGTACACAATTCGCATAAGCGTTCGGAGAAAATAGAATTCTCCGCGGTCTCTGCGCTCTCCGCGGTGAACGATTACGATATAAGCTATGCGGCTGAATTGTCCGCGCTCGGAATTGTAGTCGCGTAAGAATTGGTTGAGAATGAGGGTAGTGGCTGGAACGGGCGTATTGCTATCCGAATGACTATTATGAATATGGGAAATAACGGTATGTACTGGGACGGGGTCGGAATATGAAAACTAGTGTTTCGCTGTCCGAAGTTCATCGCACCGTATCAATTCCTGATGGAAAGCGCCTGCTGACACGTATGTTCGCCTTTTTCGGGCCCGCCTATTTGGTGAGTGTCGGCTATATGGATCCCGGCAATTGGGCGACCGATCTGGAGGGCGGATCGAAGTTCGGTTATACGCTCATCTGGGTTCTGTTAGCATCCAACATCGCCGCGATAGTACTCCAAACTTTGGCCGCAAGGCTCGGAATTGTTACAGGCAGAGATTTGGCGCAGTCCTGTCGCGACCAGTACCCTCGTTCAGTTAATTACATGCTCTGGGTGTTGGCGGAAATTGGGATAGTGGCCTGCGATCTCGCGGAAGTGCTGGGAGGGGCAATCGGGATCAATCTCCTGTTCGGCATACCTCTCTTGTGGGGTGTAGTGCTTACAGGATTTGATGCGCTGCTCTTTCTGGCCATTCAAAGTTTCGGGATTCGAAAATTCGAGAGTTTCATTCTGTCTTTGATTTTCACAATCGGTTTGTGCTTCGTATTTGAAATTTACTGGTCAGCTCCACATTGGGGCGAGGCGGTCAAGGGTTTCGTCCCGAGTATACCCGCAGGAGCGCTTTACATTGTTGTCGGCATCATAGGAGCGACTGTGATGCCCCACAATTTGTATCTGCATTCGGCTCTGGTACAAAGTCGAGCTTACAACACATCACCTGCAGGTAAACGACAGGCATGCCGTTTCAATTTTGTTGATTCCGCACTGGCTTTGAACGTCGCTTTTTTCATAAATGCGGCTATCCTGATCGTTTCCGCGGCAGCGTTCTACGGCAAGGGGACAGAGGTAACGGAACTCCAGCAGGCGCACAAGCTGCTCTCGCCTATGTTAGGGACAACTCTTGCGGGGGTCCTGTTTGCAATAGGTCTCATTTGCAGCGGCCAGGCCTCTACCATAACCGGTACTCTGGCAGGCCAGATTGTTATGGAGGGGTTTCTACATTTTAAGATCCGCCCGTTCTTAAGAAGATTAGTGACCCGTCTTCTAGCAATTGTACCGACAGTCTTGACGGTTCTGTTTATGGGTGCCGAGGGAAGCTACAAATTGTTGATCTTGAGCCAGGTCATCTTGAGTTTACAGCTCTCTTTTGCCATGATCCCACTTATCCATTTTACCAACGACAAAAGGTTGATGGGGGATTTCGTCAACCGTTTCTGGCTAAAGATTCTCTCCTGGGCTGTGGCGCTCGGAATTCTAGGTCTGAATATTAAACTCGTAAGCGATCAAATAGGAGAGTGGATACAATCCAGCCCAACGCCAACCTGGATATGGGCCACAATTGTGCCGCCGTTATGTATTCTCGGGCTGTTCCTCCTCTATATTTTTGTCCGACCCTTTATTCATCTGCCTGAAAAGGAGAAGCTTCCCGGATGGCGCACACTCAGTCATCTTATTCGCGCTGAAGAGGACAAGCTGGACCTGGAGGTGCACCGCTATAAGCGAATCGGGGTCGCTGTGGCGCACAACAAAGCAGATGAACGAGTCCTGAGCCATGCCCTGCCGGTTGCACGCCAGCACGATGCCTCACTCTATTTATTTCATGTAGTGGAAGGGGCGAGTAGCACGGTCTTCGGTGCTGACGCATTCGATGCCGAGACCAGACATGATGAAGAGTATCTCAGACAGCTCGCTGCCGCGCTCAACCACAGAGGGGTCGAAGTGGAGATTTTCTTGGGGTATGGAGAGGTGGCCAAGGAACTGATACGCATGGCTCAAGAGCAAGAAATTGATCTGTTGGTCATGGGCGGGCACGGACACAGGGGGCTCAGTGACCTTATATTCGGCAGCACCATCACGCCGGTGAGGCATGTTCTTGAAATACCCGTGCTTGTGGTCAGGTAGAATTTAAAGGCACTCGCCGCGAAGGAAGACAAAGCCCACTACGGCTGCTGAAACTCCGGTTGATCGCCGCGCAGTCCGTACCCCGCCTTGCTCTCACCCAGTCGGGAGCCTTTTTCGAAATCTCGCCTAAGATTTCAGCATTGCCAGAAAAATCAAAGGCGCGATGGCAATCCGATAAAACGCGTAAGGGACAAGGTTCCAGCGCTGAAGCAAAGCGATAAACGTCTTCACTGCGATAGAGGCTGACAAGAATGATACAATTATTCCAACCGTGAAACATCGGAATGTCAGAAGCGTGAAACAAGCTCCAATTCTTGTAGAGATCGAATATCGCGGCCGCGCTCAATATTGGAACAGCCGCGAGAAACGAATATTCTGCAGCAATCCGGCGATCGAGACCGCAGAACAGACCCCCGACAATTGTAGAAGCTGAACGGGACATTCCAGGCCACAATGCCAAGCACTGAAAAAGCCCTATTTTTAGTGCATGCCCGTAGCTCACGCTATCTATCTGCTCAACTTGAGACTCCGGTTTATACCTCTCAGCCAGGAGTATTCCTATGCCGCCCACACCGAGGGCCGCGGCGACGGTAAGTGGGCCGAACAGATACTGTTTGATGAAGTGATGGGCAAAAGCCCCACAGATGACTGCCGGCACCGTGGTCAAGGCCAAAAGCGAAAGACCTCTCAGTCCCGAAAAATTTCCATCTTCCGCGTTCCGCCTGAATGGAATGAGCCTTACGAAACGAGGCCAGTACAAAACCACGACTGCTGAAATCGCTCCGATTTGGAGGAATACCTCAAAACATGTTGCTTTGGGTCCTGTAAAATCAAGCAGCGTACCGGCCAAAATGAGATGCCCGGCAGAAGAGACCGGCAAATATTCGGTCAAACCCAGCACTATTCCAAGGATTGCGGCAATCCAAAGCGCATTCATCGAATACTCCTTGTTACTGAAACCTCTTCAAATGATGCCGACTACAAGCCGTTCTGCAGGCCCGTCGGGGATCACAATATGCCCCATCGAGATGTCGGACGCAATATCCTATCAGGATTCACATCAAAAGGAGGTTTTAGAGATGGTCTCGGATTGCCTTCGCGGAGGGATTTGGTTGCTGAAGAACCGATAGTAAAAGACAAGCGCGTACCGCGGAAGCGGTCTGATGTCGATGCGCTTTCAAGCAAGTGTCGCCGTGCCCGTGTACGCGGCCATCCGGTAGGACCGGTTCCGCGAGACGCGAATCGCCGGCAGGGAGAAACTGTCTCAAAACTCTTGAACTGGACGCAATCGTAACACGAAATTCCCTCACCCCAGCCCTCTGGGAGAGGGCCGGGGTGAGGGCACCGAAAATGCCTAGCAGGCCCAATCGTGGCACGATGGCGGTCATCAAAATAATTTTGAGACAGTTTCGGGACGCCGGCGCTACCGTGCCATTGGCAGCGTATTTGCGAAACGCTGTGCTGAGCGCCTTGGATGTGAGAGCACACTACACCCTTAAGCCAGAGCAAACAAATACCCAGCCCCATCTTGGCGCTTTCGAACCACACTGATCGGTGCCTCATGTGCCCGTGTTTCCGTACACGGTTACAGTACGACACCACGTCACGCGCCGCACCATTTCAGAGAAAGCAGCAGACCCGCAACTTATTTGGGCTTTATCATTTCAGCCATGGATTCAAGGGACTTGGCCACGAATGACCTGACTTCGTTGGAAGACTTGGCGGCCACATCATCCAGGGCCGAGGTAATGCCTTTAATCCTGCCGCGCGCTTCTTCCGCTACCGGTTTCAGCGCATTGATAAGCGATTCTTTCGCCTTTGCCACCGAGTCTTCCAGAGCAGCCCCGTACATGCCGGTAATCGGCGAGCTTTCCGAGGCCGGCCGCCAGTCGCTGAAAGGCTCAAATTTTCTTCTCCAAAGCTCTGGTCCCTGATTCTGAGTATCCATCATCTCTCTCCTCACGAGTTGCGAAGCCTCGTACACTACCAAAATTGCTTCATCCAGAAGTGGTTTTCACGAATTCCTGGGTCGTTTCTTTACGTCAGTTCAATATCCCGGCTTAATTTTATGAGACATCGTAATCCGCGTGATGTTTCACTAATAGAGCAGAGGCAGCAGCAGCCAGCGTGTTTGTCTGCAATATACGGAATACCCCTCGCCAAACTCCTCTTGAAGAAATCTCTCCTCTGCCTGGATACGTGCAATAATCGCGACCAGCATGACAAGCAATAACAACAGCCCAATGCCGCCGCGAAAAATGAGACACCATCCCAGCGTACCCAGGATGAGCCCCGTGTAGCTGGGGTGACGGATCACACGATAAAGTCCGTCCATCTTCAGTTCGTGCTGCTCTTGCACAGTCACCAACCCGCTGAAACGATGACCCAATGCGAAAACGGCTGCAACTCGGATCATCCCGCCTATGAGGAAAAATGCGAGGCCCCAGTAGCGCACAGTGTCGCCGCCGATAGTCCACCAATTGTGGCGGTCCTCGTAAGGAAGGAGCAAGGCCATGATAAGAGGAACAATAATAAACGGAAACAAGACCCAACGATTGGAGGTCATTTCTCGCGGACCCGGGCTCAAACCGCTGGCCCCTGAAAAACAGAGCGCTACGCCGAAAACTATCGTTCCGATAGCGAGACCCGTCCGCGCGGGGTTAGCAAAGAATCCTCGGAAATCCCCCCATGACGAGATAGCGAGAAAGAGCCACAGTAAACTACCACCGAAACCGACTGCAATAAACCGCGGATTAGTGCGCCGCATGCCGCCTCCCAAGATATGTACTATCCAGATACCAGCAAATAATCCCACGCCGCCTTGTGAACCCCATCGGGTTTTGTGGGTACCATGGATTCGCGTTCTAATCAATAAGTCTTTAGTCTTACACCTTCCAGTAATAATGCTAAAAAGGATTCACCTCGAAGAGCGCCGAGATCCCAGAGATAGAGAATGTTCAAAACAAGATAAAGAGAGTCGGCTGGTTCACTTCTGGGGCCGACGCGGATATTCAGCGAACAGGCTGAATGCCATATCTGTTATCTGTAGAGCGGTCACGTCTGCTTTTGGCTCATGAAAAAACTTGCGTCAAGAGAAGACTCGCCCCGTCTCGACTACCTGAATCGTCTGCTTGCACGTACACCTTGAATTATCCGGCAACACTCCGGCCATGTTCGGCCATCGAATCTCGCACGACTCTCCTGAATTCCCAATAAAATGGCCTACTATGGAATTCGCGTAGCCTCTCCTCGTACTCTTTTTCCTGGAGAGACGAAGGATCGTACTCCGGTGCGCTGTTGATTTGGTCTTGAGTTGCCGCCAAATAGATCTTTTTGTTCCGCCAATCAACTTCTTCGGTCCAGTTCGGCAAGACCAACACTTTCTTGCCCGATCCCCAGCGCTGCGTATCTATCACAATGTAATCAACCGTCCATTTTTCATCATCAATGACAAAATCTTCCACATGGCCGATGTATCCGTCCCGGGCTTCCACATGAAAGCCGATTGCCTCATGAGTGCTTCTTAGCTGGACGTCCCCGGTCGCGGCATGAGCCGCCTCGGCAAGTTCAACGCCCTTTTTCGGCATATCGCCTGTGGTGAACTGCCATCTGCAACAAGCATCCAGTTCGTGCAATGAGATTGTCGGTGCATCTTTCTCAATGGTTGGACTATCCCTGATTTGCACCTTTGAAAGGCTTACGGGTACTGATTTCATCCTGGCGTTCAATTGCCCTAGAGCTGCCAAAGAAATGAGAACTTTTCTGCCCCGCAGCCATTCATGTGTGTCCACAATCAGATAGTGAATGATCCACGATTGAGGATCAAAGAAGAACCCTCGAATATGTCCGAGGCTACCGTCTGTTGCATCAATTTCGTATCCTGCAAGATCGTTTATGCTATAGAGCATTTTTCGTCTCCCGGTTGTCATCTTTTGAATGCACAACCTTCTAAAGAGCCTCTCTGCTGGCTGTTATGCAATTTTGTTCGACATGCGCCGCACATAACAAAAATCCAATCAAACTACTTTCTCAAGATTCCCGGTTACTTGTCCGACAGCATTTGGCTGTCCTGCACCTATTACTGCACTCGCCGCCTGTCCCCATCCATCATTAACAAAGTCATCCTCTTAATGGATGTCAAGTATCCAGGGGGCAACTCTTGCTTTTTGATGCCGGAGACCGCAGCATATATGGGACTCCATTAGTCCACCGTGAGCAGGATTGTGCAGGGCGAAAGGGGAAAAGGCAAGAAACAAGACCTGATCGTTTGTTTCTGATGCTTTGCCTTCAGGTAGAGCGTGGTTAACCAGAGCGATTCGCATTTTCTCATCTGTGGCAATCTGCGCAATCTGTGGGTTAGAAGAAATCCGCCGATTTCACAGATGGCCGCAGATTGAGTAGACGGGCAAACGCATGCGATCAGAAGGCCCGCGACGGAGGCATTAAACCCATCTTCTACAGTTCTCATAATCCTGGCGGCAGGTCTTTCTTTTTTTGCGGTGGAAGATCGCAGCATATATGGGGCTCCATTACCCTACCGTGAGCAGGACAGTGCAAGGCGAAAGGGAAAAGGCAAGAAACAAGACCCGACCCCTTATATGCTTGCACAGGAGATAAACAGTCATCGGAGTGTTCTTCGGCCCTTTGTTACTGTTTACCTTGCTATCCCCGCACACATCTGGTAATGATAAAAACACAGATTCCTTTTGAAAAGTACGGGCTTACTGTTCGCAAATGGACTTCTCGTGTGGGCATATTGTGGCTGCATGCGAGTATGATCGGTGTGGGATACCCCGGTAAAGAGATTGCGACGGAATTTCAGAGACGGCCACCTCATAAGAGCACTTGGAGGGCACTATGGTCTTTTTTAATGATAGTGACGGAAAAAAACGCTATGGAACCGTAATAGCGTCTTTGGGAATTGACCCGAAAAAGGTTACCGGAAAGTACCTGGAATCTTTGAGTGCGGAGTTTGGGTGCATTTTCGAAAAAGGCGAATTGCTACTGTGGGTTCAAGCTGACGAAGAACGGGCGGAGCAAGTTTTCGAAATTTTAAGGAAAAGACATTTTCCATTCATGGGGAAGAGCAGAAAGATGGAGTAGAGCATGATATCGAGGCACTGGAAAGGAATTGCCAAGCCGGGCGAGGCTGATAACTACATCAAGCATCTCAGGACCAATACCTTCCCTGAACTGTCAAGAATTGAGGGCTTCATCAGAGCATCTATCCTTAAGAGGAAGGTTATTGAGGGAACAGAGTTTCTGATTATAACTGACTGGGAATCGCTGGAAGCAATCGAACATTTTGCTGGCGTGCCTGCGGATATGGCGGTCGTTCCCCCAGTGGTCCAAGATATGATGATTGATTACGACAAAAATGCTACCCATTACGAAGTTGTGGGAAGTTTTGGAAGCACAACCGTGTGATTAAACTGCTCCGGTCAATGAACCTTCCTGCATCAGCCATGAAGGTCCGCATCTCCTCTAATCAGAAGGCACCCCACGATTGCTTGCCCGGGATGTAGTAACTGGGGCAAATGAAGCGAAACATGTGAGCAATCTTTTTGATTTTTTCGAGCCTCGCTTCCCTGTCTGCGCCCATGGATGCAAGCAACTCGCCGAACAATTCGTCGAAGTAGGCTTCGGCCGCCTGTTTCCGATCAGCTTCGGTTTTGAATTCGATACGAATTTGCCGCAACTCGCCGCAATCCAGCCAGATTCCTCCGCAGGACGGACATTCGTCCACTTGGACCTGCCGCTTCACGCTGAAGTAATGTTGCATCATGGGAATCCCTTTGCATTTCGGGCAGTTCAACCGTAGTGCTCCGTTCCTGTGATTCCTCTTAATTCCTTCAATTTCGCCGAGGAGTTCTCCAGCGTCCTCATCCGGCTCGTCGACCTTCTGAACTTCAAAATTGTCACAAAAGATTCCCCCGCAGCCCGATTTGCATACGTCGAATTGAACAGGTCCCACCATAACTTGGTCAAGTTGGTCGCCGCAAACAGGACATCT
The DNA here is from genome assembly GCA_963789265.1 of uncultured delta proteobacterium. Taxonomy (GTDB): domain Bacteria; phylum Desulfobacterota; class Desulfomonilia; order Desulfomonilales; family Desulfomonilaceae; genus CAWBBA01. The sequence goes on from CAWBKB010000006.1 coordinate 421,543, forward strand.
CATTTCTTGGCCCTCCACGTGGCTACGATGTCTGGGTATCCGTGGATTCTGCGTGACTCTCAGCGAGTCATTGACGCTGCGCGAAGTCAGGTAATGCCAATGGTCTCGCAGTCACAATCAAGAAAACCCTTCAGCATGTCACTAGCACACGTGACTGGACGATTCAACGAATTTGTCCACAGCGGATTGAACCTCCGCTGCCATCACCTCAAGAGTTGGGATTGCGAAGTCGCACCTGGTATCTTCGCAAACCATGTCGCAAAGAATGCGGCGGAACGCGAATCTCTTTGGAAGCTTGCCAATCATGAAGCCGCTGTTTTGACATCCTGGATTATATTGTCTCAGAACAGTGTTGATGTCCGGACTGTGTCGCTGCGGTCAGCAGGCGTTGAAGCACCGGCTCACTCTCAAGCACCTCGATGGGGCTCAAATGGTGAGTGTCCGGGCCGGATGTTCGATGTTCGGCATGTAATGCAGTGCCGAGAGAGAAATCATCGTGCCACGAATTTCAGTGACGAGAAATCCGCCAATTTCGTACCCAGCATGGACAATACCTACCTTTATGTAGGCAATCGCTACCTGCTGCATTGATGGTCTCCGCCATAATATACCAATATTACACCAACTAACTGGGCTTCACCTTTCTTTGGCACACACTTCGCAATGTTCCGCGCCAAAAGGGGCCTCGACATCGGAAGAGTCGGCCGGGGCGGACCAACGCCTCTGACTGCACGCGCATAGAGTTTCGAGTGAGCAATTACTGAGGTGAAGTCCCCCGAGGTCTTCAGCGTCGAGCCTATATTGTGGGCCCAGGTGAATGATGAATCAGATCTTTACGACTGATACTATATTGCTATCAAGAAAACAGGCGGCAGGCGTAGCCTTTTCCAAGGACGAGAAGCTCGGTACGCTGAAAACAGTTAACGGGCTTGGAATCCGTGAAATTGAGTGCGGTATTTCGGCTACGGGAGATGAAAATCGGCATGCCGTCATGAGCATTATGAAACTGGGGCTCTCCGCACAATTATGACGTGGAACCGAGCCGTTATTTCACATGTCGAGGCATCCCTTGGTTGAGGCTTCTCTATGGTGAACGAGATGGACACAAAGGTAAATCAACTCGAATTAAAGGTCTTATACGACATAAGTCAGATCATCGGCCAGGCCCTGAATCTGGATCAAACTCTGGAAATAATCCTTGGGATTTTGTCCGAATATCTATCAATGAACAGGGCCACGATCACGCTGAAGGATGAGGAACAGGGCTTTCTCTCGATCAGAGCCTCCCACGGATTGCGGCCCAAAGAGAAGAAAAGGGGAGTTTACCGCCTTGATGAGGGGGTGACCGGGCTTATATTCCGAACCGCAGAGCCGGTTGTGGTCCCCGACATTAGCAAGGAGCCTCTCTTCCTAAATAAAACCGGCTCTAGGAAGATCGAGAAGGGGCAAATATCTTTTATTGGGGTGCCAATCGGTACTGAACGGCAGGGCCGTGGGTGTCCTGAGCGTTGACCGCCTTTTCGGAGAAGACGTCTCCTTTGAGGAAGACATCCGGTTCCTGACTATTCTGGCCGCGTTTGTGGCTCAGCTTGTCAGTCTGAACGATCAGGTGAAGGTCAGGGAAGAGAATCTGATAAAGGCCAATCTGTCCCTGAAGGCGGAACTCTCAGAGAAGAGCAAGAATTTCTTCGCGGTGGGAACAAGCCCGACAATGTTCGAGGCACAACAGTTGATCAGGAAAGTGGCCCCCACCAAGGCCACCGTTCTTCTCCTGGGAGAATCGGGCACTGGGAAGACCCTGGTCGCCCGGATCATCCATGAGTTGAGCAGCAGGGCACGCTCTTCATTCATAAAGGTTAACTCCGCGGCGATTCCTGATAATCTTCTCGAGTCTGAGCTCTTCGGTTACGAGAAGGGTGCGTTCACCGGAGCCGTTGAATCAAAACTGGGCCGGGTTGAAGAAGCTGACGGCGGAACGATCTTCCTTGATGAAATAGGCGAACTCCCCATGCCTCTGCAGGTGAAGCTCTTGAGGTTTCTCCAGGACCGTGAATTCGAGCGCCTGGGAAGCACGAAGACGAGAACGGTGGATGTCAGGATTGTGGCAGCCACGAACAGGGACCTCAGCGGGGCAGCGGCTGACGGATCGTTTCGTGAAGACCTTTATTACAGGTTGAATGTATTTCCCATCAGAGTGCCGCCTCTCCGCGAGAGGAAAGAGGACATAATTCCCCTAATCAATTTCTTTTGCGCCAAAATTTGCCGGGAGTACGGGTCGGGGCTCCAATTCACAAACTCGGCTCTCGATGCACTTGTAAGGTATTCCTGGCCCGGCAATGTGCGCGAAATGGAAAACTTGATTGAACGACTGGCCATAATATTCGATGAGGCCGTCATAGATCTCATGGACCTGTCGCCGTACCTGGTGCACGTGGAGAAAGAGCAGCAGATACCGAATCGGAAGCTACTGGGTTCGCTCCGGGAAAGAGAAAGACAGGAAGTGCTGGACTCCCTGGAGCGAAACGACTGGGTCCAGTCTCACGCGGCACAGGAACTTGGCATAACATTAAGACAGATGGGCTACCGAGTGAAGAAATTCGGCCTGGAAGAATTTGTTAAGCAAAAGAAAGGTGCGGGGTAAAGCCCGATCACGTTTGGGCGGCGGCCTCTACGAGAAAATGGCGGGATCGATGTCTTCAGGATAGCTGTATACCTTAATCCCAAGCCTATCGGCCAGCAACTGAGCCTTTGCGTCAACCATTGGAGAAATCACTATTAGCTGCGTTGCTTTTGTATTATGCTTCCCTTCGTAAAATCTGACTCATCTTCGACAGTGCCCCAAAATGGAGCACTGTCGCAGATGAGCAAGATGGGGGCGGCAATGGGCGGGGAGAAAAGATGAGACCTTTCCGAACAGAGGGGACCTTTTACGAGAAAAGTCCCCACCGCTCACATCCTCATCCGCAGCCGTCGCCGCTCCCCGAGCAGCCTGCCGCCTTGCCGCAGCCGTTTCCGCGACCTTTGAGGACCGCAGTGTCCCCACCTTTGTAGATAGCATCCAGTCCCGCTTGAATGAATCCGGTCATCTGCACGGGCAGGATTTCGCACTCGGTGAGCACCTGCTCCGGAGTCTCCCCAATGCCGCTCACCAGAATTGCACGACAGTCATGCAAGACCTCTGCAAGAGCGTACCATCTATTTACGCCTGTGCCCGGTTCCGGAGCTTTTCGTTCTTCCACCGGAGCATATCCCTCGTCTGAAGGCTCCCATATCTGAAAATGTTGCGCTTCCCCGAGGTGCATATTGACGAGCACCCCTTCCATTGTTGCGACAGCCACATAAGGCTTGCCGTCCGTGCGAATGGAGTGCGTATTGGAGCAATCCGACAGGCATCCTCTGAATTCCGAGGAGCGGTCATCGTCCAACAGCCCCACAGCGTCGGCCCGACATCTGGTACAATGTTTCATCTGAGGGATAATCTTCTCAGCCTCGATTCGTACCGAGGCCATCAGTTCCGGGGTTGGCTCGCCGATCTCACCGAACGGTGTTCCCGCGTTCGGGTACATGGTCATGCAGTTCTGGATATCAACCCCGAGTTCTGCCATCTTGCGAGCAACCGCGGCCACATGCCCGTCGTTGATGCCGGGAATGACAATGGTGTTCACCTTCACCACAATGCCGTGAGCCTTCAAGGCCGTTATTGCTTCGAGCTGGCGTTTCAGCAGCAGTCTTGCGGCAGCGATTCCCCGATAAATCACTTTGCCGTCACGAACCCAACTGTAGATTCGCGCACCTATTTCCGGGTCCACTGCATTCACGGTCATGGTGACGTGGGAGACGTTCAGCTCTGCCAGTTCGCTGATGTAAGGGCCGATGTTCAGCCCGTTCGTCGCCAAACAAAGGAGCAGATCCGGAAAGCCCGCTCTGATGAGGCGCAATGTTTCCATCGTAGATTTTGGCTTCGCGAAGGCATCGCCTGGCCCCGCGATTCCGGCCACGGTTATACTGGGGGCCTTTTCCAGAACTCGTTCCAAATAGAGCACAGCCTGGTCCGGGGTGAGCACTGAGCTTGTCACACCGGGTCTGCTTTCGTTGACGCAGTCTGTACTTCCGATTGCAGTAATTGCACTTGATGTTGCAATCCGGAGCTACAGGAAGGTGAACTCGACCACATTTGCCCTTTGCGTGCGCATTGAAACAGGGGTGATTGTTTATATCCAGCCCGCTCATTGTCTTATTCCTTTATATATAGGAGTAGCCTATTGGCGAATGTGCTTGTTTTGCCGCTATGACGGTGTTTACGACGTTGTCGAAAAGCGACTGGGCCCCGCGATATCCCAGGTGCAGGGTCCTGTGGCCGCCAAAACGGTCGTGGATCGGAAAACCCACCCGAATGAGCGGGATTCCCCATTTCTTTGCAAGATGGTAGCCTTTGCTGTTTCCTATGATCAGATCGGGTTCCAGCGCCTCAGCTTCTTCCGCGATGTCGAAAAAGTCGACTCCTCCGCGAACCAGCGGCGGTTCCGGGAGCAATCCTTCAACAACCTCCGTGATGGCTTGCTCGAAACTACCGCTTCTACCTCCTGATGCGCAGAGGACAGGTCTCACGCCTATTTCAGCAAGAAACGAGGTCAGGCCCACGACAAGGTCTTCTTCGCCGTAAACTATGGCTTTTTTGTCAAACACGTACTTGTGACCGTCCACATACGCGTCAATCAATCTGCCTCGTTCTTGGGCATGCTTTTCCGGAATCCCGCGGCCGGATAAATCTTCCAATATTTCAAAAAAGAGATCTGTTTCTCGCAGGCCGACAGGCATGCCCAGCGAATGAAGACGGACCCCAAAACGTTCCTCGAGTAATCTCCCGGCGGTTTGTTGAGCGAATAGAGTGCGGCCGAATTCTATGGCAGCTCTGCCGCCGCCCATAGCCCTGATTTGGGAAATAGGGGTGCCGCCGGAAGGGAGCTTCTCGTACTCCTTTAGGGCCGGCCCATCCAGGGTGAGCGATATGTCGGGGAGGATCGTTTCTTGAAGCGCGAAATCCTCGATAATTTCTTTCAAATAGCGGATGTCCGCGGGAGAAACGAATCCGGGAAAGAGACTGATCCCACGATGTGGCTCGGCCTCTTCGACAAGCTGGGCAACGACCGATTTGATGGCGGCATGAAACCCTTCAATATGCGTGCCCGTGTAACTGGGCGTGGATACATTTACCAGGGCGGGTGAACCATGAGCTTCCATCTCCCGGGCAAAGTCCCTGCGAAATTCGCTGATCAGCGTGGGAACATCGTCGCCGATGGTTTCGGTAAGACACGTTGTAGCGATCCCGATCATAGCGGTGTCATATTTGGACATCACGTTCTTCAGCCCCAGTTTCAGATTCGGGCCGCCGCCAAACACAGCATGCTTCTCGCCCAAAGACGACGAGGCAATGTCCATCGGCTCTCGGAAATGGCTGATAATATAACGCCTCATATAAGTGGCGCAGCCCTGAGAGCCGTGGAGAAACGGGATGGCACCTTCTATGCCTCGAAAGGCCAGGCAAGCGCCAAGCGGTTTGCACAGTTTGCAGGCGTTCGTCGTAGAAACATAAGGCTCAGATTGTTTAAGGGCTGATTTCATGGTCTCGACCTCACCGATTGCTCACGCTGCTCAAACAGGCAGGCGTTTGAAGCGATCCGGTTACTTCTTTTCGGGGCACGAACCGCCACACCGGGCTCATGACCGTCGAGTAGACTTCTTTGGCGAAGTTGAGCATTCCTACAAATCCTTCGAGGGCTTCTTTGCGCTCGTGATTGTGGTCGCAAAACCCGACGCCCAGCTTATAGGCAATGGGACGTTCTTTTACCCCTCCCACAAAGATGTCCACATCCTTCTCTTGTAGAAATGCCGACAATTCCAGCGGGTTGGAATCATCCACTATGATCGTACCTTCGTCAGTGATCTCGTGGAGTTCGCGGTAGTCTTCTTCTGTTCCCGTTTGGGAGCCGACCAGCACTACGTCCATCCCAAGGAGCCTGAAAGCCTTCACCAGGGAAAAAGCTTTGAAAGCCCCACCAACGTAGATTGCCGCCTTTTTGCCTGTCAAAGACCCGCGGTATTTTTCCAGAGCCGGGAGCAGAGCTTTCAACTCGGTTCTGACCAGATCCGCGGTCCGGTTCATTATTTCCGGGTCAATGTCAGCGAAAAGGCGTGCCACGTTGTACAGTGAGTCAGCCATGTCTTCCACCCCGAAGTACGAAACACGTATAAATGGAGTGCCGTATTTCTCCTTCATCATCTTGGCCAGGTCCATTGTGGAGCCCGAGCACTGGACAACGTTCAATGCGGCTCCGTGTGCCCGTTGGATATCATCCACTCGGCCGTCGCCGGTGATGTTCGCGACCACCTGAATACCCATTCTGGTGAAGTATTCGCGTATGATCCAGATTTCACCGGCAAGATTGAAGTCACCGAGGATGTTGAGACTCACCGGACCGATCCCGCTGGTGTCGCCGGTCCCTACCAGCTTGAACATAGCCTTGCACGCGGCGTTGTAGCCTTCCCGCTTGTTCCCCTTGAAGCCTTCGGATTGAACCGGAATGACGGGAATACCCTTTTCCCGCTCAACCCGCCGGCAAACCGCTTCAATATCGTCCCCGATGATTCCCACAATGCAAGTGGAGTAGACAAAAGCGGCTTTAGGCTCATGCCTGGCGATTAATTCTACAAGAGCTTTGTAAAGCTTTTCCTCTCCACCGAAAATGACATCACGCTCTTGCAGGTCTGTTGAAAAGCTCAGTCGATGAAGCTCCGGGCCTGAAGAAAGGGCCCCTCGAATGTCCCAGGTGTAGGCTGCGCATCCTATAGGGCCGTGAACCAAATGCAGAGCGTCTGCAATGGGGTACAAGACTACTCTGGACCCGCAGAATACACAGGCCCGCTGACTCACTGCGCCGGCGAGACTTTCTTTGTCACACGATATGTGAAAGGGTTGCTCGCCTTTGCGATGTATCTGATCCTGTCTTTCGGCGAAAATTGGGGTTGTCATTGATCTAATCCCGTTGAGCTAGGAAGGGTGGGCCATGCCCACCGCCGTTCCGAATAGGTGGCGACCATGAACTTGTATCGGTAGGACAGGCATCCTGGTGTCGTCATGCCCGCGTACGCGGGCATCCAGTAGGACCGGCCTCCGCGCCGGTTGTTCGCGAGTCGCCGGCGCGGAGGCCGGCTCTACCTTCGGATCGGCGCCCTGGGTGACGAATGACAGGCAGGATGCCTGTCCCACCTCTTCTGTCCGGCGTCCACGGTCCTCTCACGTCAGCAGATACTTTTCCGCGGGTTCTCCGGCCTCAAGCGCATCCAAGATCTCATCCACCGCTTCTTCGCTGGTAATGCCGCGGTACCAATAAGCTTGGGGATAGATAACCATCACCGGCCCTTCTTCACAGAGGTTTAGGCAGCCAGTGGTGGACACCATCGCGTTTAAACCACGATCGGCAAGTTCTTCTTCCAGATGGGGGATTAGCTGAAGCGATTCCTTCTTGATACATTTCCCTTTCGCTTCAGTGCCTCGAAAACTAGCGCAGACGAAAATATGATGATCCGGTTTTTGCATTGCTATTTTCCTTCTTCTTGGCCCCTGTCGGAGCTCCATGTTTGATTATGTGGAGCAGCACGGCGAATGTGCTTGCTATTTCTTTATTTCCGGTGTCAGGTTTCACGTGGCTGTGATGCGTCAGGCATCGGTCCTCATCCGTCCTACATCACCAGTTCAAAACTCTCTTCCGGAGCATCCCGATCCTGCCGCTCCAACACGACATCCAGGATCTTTTCCAGAAGGCGCATGCCGCCGCGGTAGCCGACGGTCGGGAAATAACTGTGGCCTATGCGGTCCAGGATAGGAAAGCCGAATCGCACCAGCGGGATGTCTTCATCTCGGGCGATGTACTTCATGTAGGTGTTGCCCATAAGCAAATCCACCGGCTCGTTCTTGATCCATTGGTGCAGGAGGAACATATCGCCTGGAGCGCTCACATTCACCGGATGCGGCACGTTTCGCGTGATCTCGTGAATTCGAGCTTCGAATTCCTTGCCCGTTGTGCCGGTCACGATATGGATCGGCCACATGTCAATGGAGACCAGGAATTCGGTTAAAGCGATGAGCTGATCGGGATCGCCTGCCAGCGCCACTTTCCTCCCGTAGAAATACTGGTGCATATCGGTGATGATATCCATCAATTGGCCACGTTCCTCATTGAGCATGTCCGGGACATTGATTCCCGCGGCCTTCCTAAGCGTATCCACAAACCGGTCTGTGGCTTTGAAGCCGATTGGCAGGTCGAGGATTTCGCAGGGAACCTTGCATTTGGTGTCCAGTGCCCGTGCGGCCAACCCTGACGCCATCCGCCCGAGCGCGATGGTGGCCAGGCTGTCTCCGGTGCTCATTAGCGCTTCCACGGTTACGCCCCCTTTGGGGAACATTTCGTACTTGCCGGTCTGAGGGCGGTTCAGCACCCTGGATGTGTCGGGAAACACAACCGTGCGGACGCCCATCATGTCGGCAATGCGTTTGATCTCCTCCATGTCCGATGGTTCGACGTAACCCGGGATAATGTTTATCTGTTCGATCCTTTTGCCGGTGGACTGTGCAAAGTAATCCACCATGGCCCTGGTCATGCCTGCAAACCCGGTCACATGCGTGCCCACGTAACTGGGTGTGTTCACGTGGATGACGTATTTGCCCTTGGGAATTTTGCCGTCCGCTTCAGCTTTGCGCGCGATCTGGGGAATGTCATCACCGATGGTTTCGGACAAACAGGTCGTATGCACCGCGATGACGTCCGGTTCGTAAATGGTAAAGATGTTGTCGATCGCCTGTACCAGGTTGGCCTGCCCGCCGAACACCGATGCTCCTTCCGTGAACGAACTGGTCGCTGCCATTACCGGTTCTTTGTAATGGCGTGTGAGAGTGCTTCGATGGTAGGCGCAGCAACCTTGCGAACCGTGACTGTGCGGCAGACAGTTATGGATGCCCAAAGCAGCGTACATGGCGCCGATCGGTTGGCAGGTCTTGGCCGGGTTTACGGTCAAGGCTTTGCGTTTGTTGATTTCTTTTGGAGTATGTCGCAGTAGCATGTGTTCGTTCCTTCCTCCAGGGCTCAATCGCAGCCGTATTTAGCTGCCAATTCGGGGCTTTCCTGCCAGGGCGCTTTCAGATATTTCCAGACCTGGCTGTTGACCATACGGTCAATCTCCCGGTAGAAATTCATTGCCCCTCTGAAGCCGGCATAAGGGCCGCCGGAATCGTAGCTATGGAGCTGTTTCATGGGTATGCCCTTCTTTTGTATGGCGAATTTTTCCTTGATGCCCGCACAAAAAATGGCTGGTTTGTAAATGTCAATGAGCCGCTCCGACTCGTACTGGCTGATGTCGTCGATGACCAGGGTCTTTGCCGCCATCTCACGCATCATGCCGTCGTAGTCCTTAAACCGGAATCCTTTCTCCTTGAGCCTCGCCAATTCCTCTTCAGTTTTGCGCGGCCGAAACTTTTCCGGATCGGGATGAACTTCCAATTCCTCGATGTTACGGCTGTCTGCATCGACCTTGAGAGTCGGCAGCACGTGGCGGCCTTCGTAGTCGTCACGGTGGGCGAATTCGTAGCCCGCGCAAATTGTCTCCATGCCGATTTCCCGAAAAAGCTCCTGGTAGTGGTGGGCTCTGGAACCACCCACGAACAGCATGGCCAGCTTCCCTTCGCAGCGAGGCCGCACTTCATCACGAACCTTGATCACTTCCGGCATTTCTCGGGCAATGACCGCTTCGACGCGCTCGCTCAGTTCCGGATCGTCAAAATACTTGGCTATCTTGCGGAGCGATTTTGATGCCGCTTCAGCCCCGATAAAGTTGATTTTGATCCACGGGATCCCGTACTTTACCTCCATCATTTCCGCCACATAGTTAATGGAACGGTGGCACATGATGGTGTTGAGATCGGCAGTGTGTGCGTTCGAAAATTGGTCGTACGTGGAATTGCCGCTGAAGGTCGACACGACAGTGATTCCGCAGTCATTAAGGATGCGGTCCAGTTCGAAGGCGTCGCCACCTATATTGTATTCACCGAGCAAGTTGATCTTGTATTTGCCTTCCTTGACCTTGTCATTCAGACCTACGACGTGTGTGAAGATGCCGTTGTTGGCAATGTGGTGCCCGGCGGACTGGCTCACGCCCTTGTATCCCTCGCAACTGAACGCGAAAACATTAATCCCGAGCTTTTCTTTCATTTCTCTTGCTACCGAATGGACGTCGTCACCGATGAGTCCAACCGGGCAGGTAGCGAAGACGCTGATGGCCTTGGGTTTGAAAAGATCGTAGGCTTCCTGTATGGCCGCACGCAGTTTTTTCTCGCCTCCGAAGACGATGTCTTCTTCCTGCATGTCGGTGGAAAAGCAGTACGTCATAAAATTCTCATCGTTCGGTCCGTTTGTTCGCGTCTGATTGCGGCGTGTCAACCAGCTATAAAAGCCGCAACCTATGGGCCCGTGCGTAATGTTGACTATGTCACGGGTTGGACCCAGGATAACTCCCTTACAACCCGCGTAGGTGCAACCACGTTGAGTGATAATGCCGGGAATGGTGCGAGTGTTGGCACCGATTTCGGGCACATCCTGCTCTTCGCCTACTTGGTTGACGATAATTTGTTTGGCGCGCTTGCGAGCCACCTTGGTTGGAACCTTGCGCAAGAGTTCCTGCTTCACTTCCTGGGGATCAATGGGTTCGACCCCCAAGCCGATGGTTTCATCTTTGAGTAATCTCATGGTGTTCTCCAGTTAACAAACAACCCTTCACACTTCATCCAGTACGCCTTCGCCGCCTTCGCCGGTGCGCACGCTCACCGAGTCTATCGCCGGCATGACAAAGATTTTACCGTCACCGGACTTGCCGGTTTGATTGACGTCAATGATGGTTTTCACAGTTTTTTGGACAAGCTTGTCCGGCACTACAATGAGCAGCAGGCGCTTAGGAATTAGTCGCTGGCTCTGACCGAGCTGTGCTATGGCTTCCTCGTAACCCTTTTCCGCACCTTCCAGTAGGCTGTAATCCACTAGGCCTTTGCCCCTCCCGAGTACCTCCCTGGCGGTCATGGAGAGAATGCCCGAATCGGAAAGCGCCTTTTTGGTTCTATTCATCATGTTCATGCGGATGACCGCGATGAGTTCTTTCATATCTTTACCTCTTCGGTTTCGCCGGAGGCGCTCTCCTTGATTCCCGAACTGATGGTGTAAACTTCATCCACCGCGCTCACAAAGATCTTGCCGTCCCCGTAAGCGCCTTTGTCTCCGGTGCGTGCGGCTTTGATCACCGTCTTGATGACGAAATCCTTGTCCGCATCGGGCACCACGGTAAGGAGCAGTTCCTTGGGGATTTCGTCGTAAGTGATTTCGCCAATCCTTATTCCGCGCTGCTTGCCGCGTCCGACGACTGACATTTTTGTCACAGCGGGAAAACCGGCTTCCATCAACGCGGCCAGGACATCGTCCACCTTTGTGGGCCTTACGATGGATCTGATCATCAACATATCCGTCACCTCGTTTCCTTATTTGCGCTTCTGCCGGTCCTGCCGCTCAACCGGCCAGGCCGTGCTTGATCAAGAGTTTTTCAAGGTCGTCCGTGGTCATTGGTTCCGGAACAACGTGCATCTTGTTCTCTTCAATCTTTTTCGCCAGAGTCCGGTATTCGTTTGCCTGAGAATGGTTCGGATCAAACTCGATCACCGTCTTCCGGTTGATTTCAGCCTTCTGGACCATATTGTCGCGTGGGATGAAGTGGATCATCTGAGTGCCCAGTTTTTCGGCGAAGGCTTCGATCATCTCTTGTTCGTTATCAACATTACGGCTGTTGCATATAACGCCGCCCAGGCGTACGCCGCCCGCTTCCGCGAACTTGACGATTCCTTTGCAGATGTTGTTGGCCGCGTACATGGCCATCATTTCGCCGGAAACCACGATGTAGATCTCCTTGGCCTTGCCTTCACGAATAGGCATGGCAAAGCCTCCGCAAACCACGTCACCCAAAACATCGTAGAAGGCATAGTCGAGTTTCTCACTCTCCGCGTAGGCCCCGAGCTGTTCCAGCAGGTTGATGGAAGTGATGATGCCGCGTCCCGCGCAGCCCACCCCAGGCTCCGGACCGCCTGATTCTACGCATACAGTGCCATTGAACCCGGTTTTCCGGATGTCCTCCAGGTCAACGTCTTCGCCTTCGGCCCGTAATGTGTCCAGCACTGTTTTTTGTGAGAGGCCACCAAGCAGAAGCCGGGTGGAGTCAGCTTTGGGGTCGCAGCCTACCACCATAACTTTGCGCCCCATCTCCGCCAGACCTGCAACCGTGTTTTGCGTCGTGGTGGATTTCCCGATGCCGCCTTTGCCGTAAATTGCTATCTTTCTCATGTTGATTACCACACGCCTTTCTTTGAACTTGCCCCCGGTGTAGCAACATGTGTGCCAATTCATCGAACACCGAACGAGTTAGAATGTAACAGTGCATTATTATGTGATATTTATGTCGCAGAGGTAGACGGAACGGCGAGCGAGTCATCCGATTTATTGGGCGAAGTTACAAAATTGTAAGTGTAGTGGTTTACAATTTTGTAACCCGCTATTTGGAGGGTGACCATCCGAGTCTTGATGCCAGTGCGCGATCAAACGGTGAACAATCAAAGAAATACAGCACGGATCTGACAAAGCCCAGATCCGTGGCACCCAGGACCTGATTTTGACTGGATGTTGGGGCCATCCCACGTCCCGCGGGAAGCACCATCATGGCGCCAGGTCAGTGCCGTTTAGCATCGGCCCATTCCCACTTGTTTGAAAGCGAATCAATATGATGCCTCTGGCTGTGCACAAACTCTGAGTCGTTTGGGTCCGGTCATCATCTTTATCTATGAACCGAAGTTTTCTCGGTAGGTTTGGCTATGAACACGGCGGACAAAAACAATCAAAATGAAGATCGAAAAGACCTATTTAACAGGCTTGGTTCGGAATCCATTACTTCGGAAAAGGAATCTTTACCACCTGATGACGAATTTTTTCTCAGGCTACAGCGGAGCTATATCGAGGCGCGTAAAATGGAGTGGGTGCGCCGCATATTTGACGAGTTGCTTTCGGCTGCCTATGACTGTCATGGTGACGGATGCTGTTGCTGAGAGACCCTGTTCCAGTGGATCCATTGTATAATGTCCCTATGATTGGATATGTGAAGCTGCAGCGTGAAAACGACAAGAAGGAGCAGAAGCCTTACGTCTGTTCTCAATGCAGAACGGAGATCACTCATTCGGAAGCTCTCATCCCACTTAACGGGGCACGCGACCACTCGTTCGTCAATCCCGTGGGTGTTCGGTGCAACTTCATGACATTTAATCATTGCGAAAACGTGATTGTGCACGACGAGATATATCTCCAACATTCATGGTTTCCCGGGTACGGATGGCGCATTGTTATATGTCGGGCCTGTCTTCAGCACTTGGGCTGGAAATATGATGCAGTAACGGCCAAGGCCCTGCCGTCGACTTTCTTTGGACTGCTTATTGATGCGATAGAGCAGGATTCATGAGGAGATCTGAGGCCTGAAAAGCGGGGCTTTCGGGGCGAGGACATCCGTCGTCTACCTTCGCAGGCTGAGAAGCAGCCGCTTCATGTGGCTCATGCCCGAGAATATCCCGCTGAGCCATCCACCCACGCATCCCGCGAGGAAAAGCTCAGCATTGGGGATCTGCCGAACCCGGATATTGTAATAGAGGAACAAGTCTACAACGCCGAACGAAATCATAGCGGCCAGGATGAAGACCCGTACAAAATTCTTGTCCGTAACCCGCAAGAAGGCCCCGACCACGTAGAATACCAGCATCAGCACTCCCAGCGATAGAGCGAACCCTAGAAAACCTGCCTTTATGAGAAGACCCAGATCCATTTTACCGATCCTCAGTTGAAGAAGACCTTTGATTGCAACAGTCCTTCGCAGAGAACGCAGAGACCGGGGAGAATTCTATTTTCGTGCACGTCGTTCCGATGGAACGCGGCAAGTTCCGGCCTGTTGCGATGAAGGCGATTTCGGCTTGCCTATACGCGCTGAAGACTCACATGACGCTGAATAAGCTGTCGTTCTTCTCTTTGTTCTCGACGCATCTCGCGCATCGCTGGACGGTGAACCGAACAATGACCTTCCGGTCGTCACGCACAAAGAATCTCTGATCTTAGTTTTCATTGACGCCGCGCTATTTGAAACCGTCTCAAAACTATTTTGATGCCTAGAATCGTGGCACGATAGCAACCCGGCGCATTTCCTCGCTTTTCCGCAAACGGCCTTCAGAATTCCAAAAGATCGAGTCCCGTGCTGCTAATCGCAGAATTCAGATCCTCCAGATCGCGGTGAAGACCCAAGTCACTGAACATTGCTTTTGCTTTTTCTAAATACGCCTCCGTCTCGTGCCTGACAGGCTCCGAGGATTCACACTTGACCGACCGCGTGCGCACAGCTATTTCCGCATAGGTCCTTGCAAGCTCGGGACGTGCGCCAAGGCTTTCTCCTACTCTAATCGCCTTGTGCCACCACTTCAAAGCCCTTTTTCGATCGCCGATCAACCATTTATACACACCCATGAGTCTATAGGAGTCCGTTCGATATAACGCCGCTTTCTGACATGTCTTGATCAGCATCTTTCCTGACTTTAAAGCACTTCTCCGCCATTTGCAGGATTCTTCTCTGTGGCCCCTATTAAGAGAGTCTTCCAGGCGCAGCAGGTAGTACCTCGAACTCACTTCGATAAAAGGGTGACAACTGTATGGGAGCGGCTTTCACTTCAGATCTGATTTGGTTGGCTTGATCCAGCGATTCTCCAGCCCCCGCCGTATCTTTCATCGAGAGATGTGTCAAGGCCTTTAGAGAATACATAGTGAATATGGCTGAACGCCAACCCTTTCTTTCGACAAGATCAATTCCACGATTCACTTCAGTGGTTGCTGCCTCCAGGTGGCGGCATTCAATGAGCAGACAAACATTGAGCAGATATTTAAAGAGGCGGCAAATATCGTTTTCATAGGTTTCGGCGATTTCACTCAGTTTTGACACCATCAATCTTGCTGCATCAAAATGGCCCTGGCAGACTTTAGGAAGTCCGTGCCAGGCATATTGGTGGCCTGCATCCCACGTTTCTCCAATTCTCAGGCCCCTGTTAACTAGACCCTCGTCATACTCGCTGATCTCGTTCCACCGCCCTGTGAGAAAAAGGTGCTGCGTGTGCAAGAGATCGTAATTAATCCATTGCTTGACATCATCAGGGGCCAGCCTGGGCTTTGCATAATCCAGGATCCTTCTGCCGACACTCAGGGAAAGACCGGTGAAGGTAAAAAGAGCACTGGAGCCGACAAAGATCCCAAGCCCGAATTTGAATTTTGTCAGATCGAGACGGACGATTGTGTTATAGAAGAAGAAAGATTCGATGAAAAACCGCTTGGGGTCGATGACAACGAGGGCTCCGGCTCTCTTGTAAAACAGGTTTACTGCTTCAGCCTCCTTGTGTGTCGGGAGTCTTTTGAACCAGAAAGATGGAAAGTACAGGGCCAGGAGGAAGGTAATAAAACTCCATAGGAACCTGAAGCCCCTTGAAAATGCATTCTTGGGTAACTTGCCCCAATAGTAGTTTAGAGCCTCGTCGAAATACTCTACCGCTTCAGTGTAGTATCCTCTGTTAAAGAGAGCGAGCCCGATGTTCTTTTCAAGCACGGCCACCTTTTCGGGTTCGGCACTCTCTCCTCGCAGCATTAGATAAATGCGGAGCGCTTCCTGGTAGTAGTGGAGGGCCTCATCAGATGCAGCAGACCTTGATGCCTCTTCACCGGCCTCGATCAGGCACTCTTCGGCCTTTTCCCACGCTTCAGCTCTTGAATAGTGGTATGCGAGAAGACCAAAAAACTCCTCGAGGCGGTTCACAAACAATTGTTCGATAGCGGCTCCCACCCTGGCATGAAGAGTCTTGCGTTCGGGCTTGCCGATGTTCTCGTAAATGGCTTCATGAGCCAGGTCGTGATTGAACATGTACGCGGACTCCGATGTCCGAGTGTCCTTTAGGATCAATCCCAGCCTCTCGAGGGTCGCCAGTTGTTCCGGAAGCTCAGGAGGGGATTGGACGACCGCGCGCAGAACGCGGTAGGGAAAACGGCGGCCAACGACTGCCGCAACCTTCACCACCTCCTTCAATTCCTCATCCAACAAATCCACCCGGGCCCTGATAATGCCCTGAATGGTCCTTGGAACCTTCATCGTCTCGATCTCGGTGGTGAGACGCCACTCGTTGGACGATGAGTCTCTGGTACAGAAGGCTTTCATCAATAAGCGACCGAATGATCTCCTCGATAAAGAATGGATTGCCTTCCGCCTTATCAATGATCTTGTCGCGCAGAGCAGAGAGGTGGCTCCCATTGTTCAGGAGATTGGCAACCAGTTTCGCACTTTGAAGCGAAGACAGAGGGGCAAGACGGATTTCGTCGTATCGATCATGATACACCACCGTCAGCATCTCGCGTAATTGAACCGCGGGGCCCTCCATCGTAGGACGGCTCACTCCAAGCATGAGAAGCGGGACGCTGTAAATCAAGGGAAGCAAGTGCTGAAGCATTAGTGCGGATGATTCGCCCATCCACTGAATGTCCTCGAACACTAGCACCAACGGCTGCATCCGAGCGATCCTTTCAAAGAAGTGGCGTGAGGATAGCAATACCTGCCGGCGCATGGCTTCAGCCTGCAGATGCTCGATGTGCTCGGCAAATTCCTCTCGCACGTCCAAAGAAATCATTGTGGCCAGGAAGGGGAGAATTTCAGTCGTTCCGTCTTCAAAAAGTGTCTCAACTCGGATTCGCAGTTTGCGCCGAACATCATCTTCGTTATCCTGTTCTGTAATTCCTGCGTCCGCCCAAATAAGTTGTCGGAACAGCCCGTAGGAAACCATTTTCTCCATAGAACTGGCGCTCGCTTCCAGCCATTGAACTTGAGACCGTGGGCTCGTGCCGATTACCTGATCGCGTAGCTCCGCGATAAGGCGTGATTTGCCTATGCCCGCTTCGCCGATGATGGAAACAAAGCGGCCTTGACCTTGTTTCAGTCCTTCTATGCGACGTCTGAGCACCCTCAACTCTGCCTTGCGACCGACGACCCAAGAACTCATCCTCCTCACAGCTATGCGGTCCGTTTGGGAAGGTCCGGACCGGGCACGCAAAAGGCGATAACTCAGAATACCATCGGCTTGACCATGCACTTGAATCTCACCGAGGTTCTGGAAAGCGAACAGATGGGAAGTCAGCCGGTAGGTTTCTTGCGATACGAGAATTTCACCCTGCTTCGACGAATCCTTGAGCATTTTTGCGGTCTTCACAGCCTCACCCGCGAACACAAGCTCTTGATGCTCGCGGTTGCCGATCCGTACGACCGTCACGTTCCCTGTGTCGATTCCGAAGCTCAGGTCCAACCTGAGTTTGCACTCCGCACTGACCTCCTCCAGCAACCGTACAATCTCCAATGCCGCGCGGCAGGCGCGCTCCGCATCATCGTCATGCGTGTCCGGTATCCCGAATACCGCCATAATGCTCTCACTGGTGAACTCGGCCATAAGCCCGTCGTAGTGCTCGATAACGCGCCGAAAACGTTCGAAATATCCTTTCAGCAGAGCACCCTCGGTTTGGACGTCCACGGAGTCAACATAGACCCGGAAGTCGGGAATTGCGGCTACTATGACGGTGGCGAGCTTGCACTCTGACGGACAAACATTCTCAGGAGCATCAATGTCATCCGACGCTCGTCCTATCTTTTCACTGATGGCCATGGAGCATTTCCACATCCGGAACCGTGCGGGATCCACGCGAAATCAGTTCTCGCGTAGTCGATCTCGGCCCCCAAACATGCTACAATCTTATTAAGAATTTTTTCTCGAACCGGCCCTTTCGATCTTGCGATGCTTCTGAGCAAAACGCCGGAGAGTCGTGCATCAGCATCTCACAGTCGAGCAAAGCCAAATGTTGACAAAATCTACTCACATCGGTGCAGTTTATGCCACAAACCACGGCCTTGCAACGGATATTTCGGCTTGACCGGGACTCACGTTTACAGGTACGATAACATTAGGCAGCATAGGAGTGAGTTATGAGAGTTCGCGCCTGCCACTTGATCGGGGGAATTGAATGGGGAAAACATTACCCGGTGGAGTTGCTCCAATCAGCTCCATATCGACCTATGAGATCAGTAAGCTCGAATCATCCGTAGCTTGGCAATTCTATTCGTCTTGTCGCGGCCGATACAAACTTGCAATCCTCGGTGCTTTGTTGCTTGCGGCCGCACTTTGGGAGGTAGTGCCCGGTGGCCACATTCTGGCTTGGCTAGGCGCTGTTCTTGTGTCTCAGATTTCAAGTCAAGCTATGTGCTCGGCCTTTGGTAGGGCATCGGCGGCCGGCAGCTCCGAGACTTATTGGAAGTGGCTATTTGCGGCTGGCGTGGCGATCAGCGCCCTTGTGGCCGGCATTGCAGGAATCTACCTGTTCCCCGTCGGATCAATGCCCCACCAATTTGTTCTCGCGCTCTATCTGGCTTGTATAGGCTGTGTGGCAGTGATCACGTATTCCGCGTTCCTGCCATCCAGCATAATTGCCATTCTCCTGGTAATGCTTCCCTTATGCGGTAATTTCGCGAGTCAAAGATCACAATTCGGGTACACCATGGGCGCAGTGCTTTTGTTGTTCACTGTAGCATTGATTAGCGCCGCCGCCCACATGCATAGGGTCCTGATGGAAACCCTGAAACTGCGAATTGAAAAGGATGGGCTGATAGAATCTCTGTCGCGCGAAAAGGAGAAGATTGAAGGCCTCAACGCCGAACTCGAAGCAGAAGTGCTGGAGCGAAGACTTATTGCCGAATCTCTCAGCAGAAGCGAAGATAGATACCGTGCCGTCGTACAGGGCCAAACTGAATTCGTTTGCAGGTGGCTTGCGGACTATGGCCTCTCATTCGCCAACGAGGCGTACCGACGCTATTTGCACGCGGACCCCGATGACTTGTTAGGCCGTAGCTTCCTGGAGGTTGTGCATCCAGCCGACTTGGAACAGGTTCTTGGTTTCTTTGAATCGATTAGTCAAGGCACCGGTCCGGAGATATGTGAATACCGAGTGAACATGCCTGGAAAGGAGATCCGGTGGCTTCAATGGACCTGCCGGCCGATACTTGACAAACTGGGTCAAGTGAAAGAGTACCAGGGCGTTGGGAGGGACATCACGGCTCGAAAGAAAGCGGAAGAAGCGCTGGCGGCGTCGGAGGAGAAGTATCGGTCAATTGTGGAGAACGCCGGTGAAGGAATTGTGGTCGTCCAAGGGACCAAAGCCGGATTTGTGAATCCTAAAATACTAGCATATACCGAGTTGTCGGAAGATGTATTGAAGGCAGGTGAATTTATTGATTTCTTTCATCCTGACGACAGACAATTGTTGAAGGATGCCTGCCTAAAAGCGACCCAGGGAGAAGAGCCGCCATCAGCAGAACTCAGATTCCTGAACAAGACCGGAGACAGATCATGGTTTCAGCTCAAGGCGGTAGGTATTTCATGGGAAGGCAAACAGGGAATACTCGGATTCATCACAGACGTCACCTGGCGCAAGGAAGCGGAACGAGCACTGCAAAAATCTCATGAAGAGCTTGAAGTAAGAGTCCGGGAACGAACAGCCGAACTGAACGAAATGAACAAGAAGTTGCAGCTTGAGATTGCAGACAGACTCCATGCCGAGGAGTCATTACGTAACAGTGAACAACGCTTTCGGACAATATTCGAGAAAGCTCGGGACTGCATATTCGTTAAAGACATACAGCTTAGATACACTCACCTCAATCCGGCGATGCAAGCTATAATTGAAGCGGATGAATCGGATACTACAGGATTGACCGATAGAGATCTGTACGGGGACGACCAAGCAGTTCGCCTTATGGATGAAGACATGCGGGTCCTGGTCGGCCAAGTTGTAGAAGCGGAACATACTCTCATGCTTAAGGGGCGCGAACTTACTTTCAACTGCGTCAAGGTCCCTATGATAAATTCTTCAGGCGAGATCGTGGGGCTGTGCGGGATCGCGCGTGATGTCACCGAACGCTCGCGTACAAAGTCGCAACGACAGAGGAGTGGCTTGGACTTTGGGTCAAAGTTCATGACCAAAACTCTGAACCAAGTTCGGTTAGCCGCCAAGAGTGACAGTCTTGTCCTGTTACTCGGAGAAAGCGGCAGCGGCAAGGATTTTCTTGCAGGACATATCCATCATTTGTCTCCTCGATCCGGGGGGCCGTTTTTTGCGATAAATATGGCTGCTGTAGCTCAGGAGCTTGCTGAATCGGAACTGTTCGGTCATGAGGCAGGCTCGTTTACAGGGGCTCGAACTCGGAAACGTGGGATGCTGGAGCTTGCCGAAGGCGGCACGCTCCTGCTGAACGAAATTGGGGAGTTATCCCTTACGCTCCAGGCAAAACTCCTGACTTTTCTAGACACGCGATCTTTCACGCGTGTCGGCGGTGTGGCAAACATAGAGGTGGACGCCCGACTCATTGCAGCCACAAACCGTGATCTCGGGAAGGAAGTGGAAGCCGGCCGCTTTCGTCACGATCTTTATCACCGGCTCAATGTATTCTCCATACGAGTGCCGTCGCTGCGCGACCGGTTGGATGACCTTCCGTTGCTCGTTGAGACGATATTGAGCCAGTTGTGCGCCAAGTTAGGCCGGGGCGAGGTTCCTCCCATGGATGCCCGGTGCCTGCCAATGATGGTGCACTATCACTGGCCTGGTAACGTAAGAGAATTGAAAAACGTCTTGGAACGCGCCTTGATCCTCTCGGACGGCGGTAAAATAAAGCCGGAGGCCATCCGGCTCTGGGAACACCAAAACGTGAGCAAAGAACAGGACAACTGGTTTTACGTCGTTCATTTCCCGGATCAGTATAAGAATTTGAACGATGTATGGAACAGCGTAAAGTCGGAGTTGCTGAAGGAGGCCCTCCGCCGCACGTCCGGTGTCAAGAAGGATGCTGCGAATCTCTTGGGGATTTCTGTCGATTCGTTTAAGTACCAATCCAAAACCGTCGGCGTGTGATTGCCGCACCGGTCGACTTGACCGATCCATCGGTGAATCCCACCTGCGAAATAAGATAGCGGATTTACATCATTTGCCAGGAGTGGTTATACTTCCGTAGGTGAATTTCACACGTTGAGCCGGGTCTACCTTCTAGTCGGTAAAAAGTCCTTTCAACAGCCTGATACTCTCTCATCTCCCTGATTTAACTTGAATTGCACGTGAACACCACATCAGCCGGTCCCATTTGGTACGTAAAGTGCAGAGTAGGCACCACCAACCTACCTTGCATGGGGGAGCTCACGGCCAATAATCGACCTGGGCTCCCAATTTCAGAATCGCCATGAGAGAAAAGAATCAAACCGGGAGGGGAGAGTGTCATGTGCAACAGATTATACGTGTTTATAGCCAATGCCAAAAGTAATGACCTGTTCACCACCCGTCGCCCCGGCGAAGGCCGGGGTCCAGTCCCGCGAGGAACGCGGGATTGAAAAGACTGGATTCCGGCCTTCGCCGGAATGACGGTGTCAGGCTATCTCCAATCGGACAGAACTTTTGGCAATGGGTGTAGTGGAACTATCCTTCTTTTGCTACTGTCGTCTGCGGGATTTGCACAGGAGTTGGGCTGGCGATCATGCCATGCTCAAGCCGCGGCGCGGCAAACGTGGTAAAATCACAGGGCAGGCTGGCTGTGGCAAAGGTCCTGTACGATGCCGCTCAAGCGATTTACGAGCGCAATGGAGGATTGGACCGGGAACTCACTTCCATGTCTCTTGCAAAAGCAAGAATTTGGCCGGTGCTCCCCGAAGATTAGCCATCATCTCATCCGTGAAACCAAAGTCAGATATTGATAGCCTAAGAGCCCGGGTGACATGATGGTACGGAGAAAGTCCCACTTGGCATGACTGCGCCGACAATTGGGGTTGAGCGGCAGGCTCCCAGCATCTCCTGTAAATCCCGGACGTGTCCAGATCTGTGCACTTTCACAATCCCCATGCGCCCTCTCTAATGAAGGGGAAGAGGGGATTTTTATTACTTGTTTGAAAGCGCATAGGTCTATAGGCTTTGCCAAAAGTTTTGACCGATTTGCCCCACGTCCCGCGGGGTCACCCCGGACTCCGATCCGAGGTCTGTAGGGGCAGTCCCGCTCCTCGCGGGATTGTGTCTGCCCTCTTCCGGGCACCCACCAGGGGTGCCCCTACAG
This sequence comes from uncultured delta proteobacterium, assembly GCA_963789265.1. Lineage (GTDB taxonomy): Bacteria > Desulfobacterota > Desulfomonilia > Desulfomonilales > Desulfomonilaceae > CAWBBA01. Next base: position 443,869 of record CAWBKB010000006.1, read on the forward strand.
TGGATTCCCGCGTACGCGAGAATGACGGCTAAACGTCCACAGCGAAGTATGTTCAGCATTCTTGGCATCGGGCGGCCAAACGGACTTTACTTTTGGCGGACGCTATAAGACGTCGCAACTGGAAGGTTATGCTCTGCAATTTGCACGAATTGTTTTTGTCAATATCCGATAAGACTCAGGGAATGTCGCACACGAGTTGAGAAGGGGTGCAGTACGGAAGTATGATGCGGACAGTTGTACCCACTCCGGGCTCTGATTCGATTTCGATTCTCCCGAGGTGCTTGTGAACCACTCTCTCCACTATGGCCAGCCCCATGCCTATACCCTGAGAACGCGTGGAGAAGAAAGGGTCGAACATATACATCTTATCCTCATCACTGATCCCGGTCCCGTAGTCCTTCACTTCCAGTACCTGTGCCTTCACCTATCTCGAAGATCGCGGCATCTACCGTTCCGCCGTCAGTTGAGAAACCAATGGCGTTTTCCAGGATTTGTTCGACCGCCAACCGAAACCAATACGGGTCAAACGTGACCGAGTGCTCTTCAGGTATGCGGCTATGGAACTTCAAAGTTATTTTATTCTTGAGGCCCACAGGAACCATTGCGGAGACCGTCTCACCCACCACTTTCGAGATACTCCCTGTGACAAGGCTCATGGCAGGCAGATCACAGCACTGGCGAACTCGATCCGCCACCTTTTCCAGTTGATTCGCATGTTCAACGATGATGCGACCGTATCGTCTCGTATCTTCGGGATTTTTGTCATCTTTCTGAATCCTGGCAGCGAATCCGCCGATAGTTACCATGGGATTTCTTATTTCGTGCGCGACCCCCATTGCCAATTTGTGTAGGCTTCTAATTTTTTCTTTGGCCGTCTTGTCCTTTTCGCAGAGCAGCTCTTTCTCTTGGCGGCGCAGGGTAAAGATCTCTGTAATGTCTTTGAACAGTGCCACAAAGCCCATGATCGATGTCTCATGCTCCCCGAGAGCCATTAGATAAGAAGTTGTGGCGGCTAGGCGGCGCACGGTCCCCCCTGGGTGATAGTAATCTACTTCAGTATAATTATTGATATTCTTGCCATGAATGACGTCAATAAAGATTCGATTGAAGTCATCATTCTTATCATTCAGCAACAGCAGCATATCCAGGCCGTGCTCCATCAAATCATCAGGCGAGCAACCCAGGATTGAGCCGGTTATCCTATTTGCATAGAGCACACCGCCGTCCTGCCCCAGTACCAGAAGTGAGTCACTCATGCTGTCCAGAATGCTTCTGACTACAGGAGACTCCGTGACCCCTAGACCCATCAGAGACAGGACTGCAAGTCCTTGTTCTTGTAACTTCAATGTGAGTCACCAATCGTGCCGAGTATTCGAGCATGCTAACATATCGGCTAATGTTGATCAATCGTTGCCGCCGACCTACGGATAAAAAGCCTCTGCCCTACGAAAGACAGACGACATACTTGACAAGAATTATTTCGATGTTTAGGCTAAGAGTGAATATAGGTGTCATTATGACGCCATGAACTGAGAGTAATGAAAGCAGGTGACGAAGGAAATGTCGAAAGCTTTGTGGCGCAACTAAGTCGGAAGCTCCACAGTGAAGCTTGAGACCAAATTAGGGAACGAAAAACCGAGTGCCAGGTCAGATTGTTACAGTCGGATGCTTGGCAATGCTGCCGAATAATGTAGAGCGGGGACAGCGTTGGAAGAGAAATGATAGTAGGAACAATTGCAGACATTCGGAATGATTTCAGCGCCGGTAATGACAAGCTGGGGAGGTTTTTGAAGGCAAAAAGACTCGGTTGATCGGGCTCAAAGAAGTTTTCTTCGTGACCTTTCCGATCTTCGAGTAGACGGGCAACGGTTGTGAGAGCGAAAGTGGAAGCATGAATGCTCATGGGCTTCTTTTGAAGCAAGGCCGAAGATTAAATCCGACCCGTCTTCTCGATTCAAATTATTGTGTTGAGCGATATTGGGTTAGCACCTTTCTGATGGGTAATGAGAAGAGGTGCATGATTAAAAGGGCTGTGTATTGTTGAATACAACTTCATGTTCCTAAAGACAGAGTAGAATCGGGAGCAGCTTCGCTGTAAGCATTGCGCGCAATGACGTGAAAAAGTCGGTTCCAGATATCGAAGTGTGAAAATTATTGAGTTCTTACAGAACGTGAAGTGAACTGACGTAATACTAATTTTCTTGAGGTCTTTATGAAATCTCACGATGAGGGGAACCGGGGTTCCAACCACAGGCGGGCCATTTGTGGCATTTGTCCTGCGGGCTGTTGGGTTGATGTAGCTTACGATTCTTCAGGTAGACTGACCCAAGTCGAAGCGGACGCTGAATCCGAATGGGGGGCTGTATGCAGGCTCGGCCGGCATTCAGCCGAGATTGTATATTCGTCGGATAGACTCCTTCATCCTTTGCGGAGGGTGGGCCCCAAGGGCACGCAAGAATTTGAGCGCATAGCGTGGGACGATGCCTTCACAATCATAGCGGACAAGCTGCAAGCCATAAAAGCGCAGGACGGTCCTGAGGCGGCAGCCATATACACAGGTCGCGGCAGCTTCGAGCTTGCCAAATGCGACGTCTTTCAACCTAAGGGTGTGGCGGTATCTTCTGCTTCCAGCTTACTTTTCCCTTTCGGATCGCCCAACACCCTGGGCGTCGGGGCCCTCTGTTATGTATCTTTCGCTATGATCGCTCCTCATGTGACCATGGGAGGAATGCTGATCAACATGTTCTCGGATATCGAGAATGCCGAGTTGATCGTCGTCTGGGGAGCTAATCCGGCAACCGACTCCCCGCCTCTGGACTTATCTCGTATCGTCAATGCCCACGGTCGCGGGGCCGAGGTTATTGTGATCGATCCTCGGCGTACAGCGACGGTGGCGCACACCGATGCTCAATGGATTCCGATTCGGCCGGGCACCGACGGCGCCCTTGCCTTGGGCCTCTGCAACGTAATCATCCAAGAAGAGCTTTACGACGAAGCCTTTGTGCGGAACTGGACTCACGGCTTCGAAGAATTTGCGAGATATGTCCAACACTTTCGGCCTGATATGGTGGAGTCCATCACGGGGGTCTCTCAGGAAACGGTCCGGAAGCTTGCCAGACGTATTGCTTCGGCACGCGGCGCCTCTCCGGTTATGTACAGCGGCCTGGAATATAGTGACAGTGGGGTGCAAGCGATCCGGGCCACCCTGGTACTTTGGGCACTGGCCGGACAGTTGGACGTCCCCGGAGGCCGATGTTTCACTGTGCAGGGCAGTCAGTTCCCGATCAACCGGCAGGGACACATTCCGAATCCTGATGTTCGCAAGGCTCTGGGTCGTGACCGCTTTCCGGTGTATAGCGCTTATCGCGGTGAATCCCACGCTATCGCCCTTCCCGAAGCAGTCTTGGAGGGGAAGCCTTACCCCATTAAAGCCCTGATAATCGTTGGAGGATCAATCATAACCTCGTGGCCCCAGCCTGCTGTGTGGCGAAAGACACTCGACACTCTGGACTTTGTCGTGTGTGTGGACCGGTTCTTAACTGCGGATGCCGCTTATGCCGACATCGTGTTGCCGGCGGCTACCTACTATGAAATTGAATCATACATGGTCTACGGTCCGTTATTTCGCCTGCGCGAGAGGGTTATTGAACCTTTGGGCGAGGCTCGGCCGGGCTTTTTTATACTGGCGGAATTGGCGCGACGTCTCGGGTACGGCCACCTTTATCCGCAGAACGAGGAGGAGTTGCTCCGCCACGTGCTGAACGGCTCCGGGTTTTCTCTTGAGGACGTGCGCGCGGCAGGTGGGACTGTCCGGGTTCCCGCGACTATGATGCAGTACAAGAAGTGGGAAAAGGGCCTCCTTCGCGCTGATGGCGGCCAGGGCTTTCAGACGTCCACCGGCAAATTTGAGATCGCATCCACAATTCTCCAGGAGCACGGCTACGACCCATTGCCCGTGTACACAGAGCCTTCGGAAGGGTCTCTCGCACAGCCGGAACTGGCCAAGAGTTTTCCTCTGGTGTTTAACTCCGGTTCACGAGTGACCACTGATTTCCGGTCACAATTTCACAGCATTCCCGGTCTGGTCAAAGATCGCCCCGAGCCTACGGTCATGATGAGCACTACGGATGCGGCCGCCAGAAATATTCTGGACGGGGATCTTGTGGATGTGATCACTTCCCGTGGAGGGGTGACGTTCCGAGCCCAAGTCACTGACGGGATAATGCCGGGCGTTATTGATGCGGATATGGGCGGTGGCGGACCGCTTGGGCCTCAAGCGTGGCAAGAATGCAATGTGAACGACCTGACCGATCTCAACCACTACGATCCTATATCCGGATTTCCCGTTTACAAAGCCTTACTCTGTGAAGTCGTAAAAGTGGCAGCGGGGGAGGGCAGGCTCGTAATAGATTCACTCGAATCAACCCAGAGTCAAATAAATTTCAAGGGAGGTGTAAAACCTTCGCCGGTGCGACGGCGCATTTACTTGGACCACAACGCCACGGCGCCGATGGATCCCGAGGTTCGCAAGCTGGTGCTTAGGCTCATGGAAGAGGTCCCCGGAAATGCATCCAGCATACATGATCCCGGTAATCGGGCCCGCTTTGAAATTGAGTCGGCTCGGCGGCGTGTTGCGCAATTGCTCAACTGCACTGCAAGGCGAGTCACATTTACCGGCGGAGGTTCCGAGGCTGACAACCTCGCGATCAAAGGCGTGGCTTTTGCTCAGCAAAGCCGGGGCAGGCACATTGTTACTTCCAGCATTGAACACCCGGCGGTCCTGGCGAGTTGTCGGTGGCTCGAGGGTCTAGGATTCGAAATCACTTACTTGGAGGTGGACAAATCGGGACGCGTGGACCCGGCGGCTCTAAGCTCGGCGATCAGACCGGACACTATATTGGTAAGCGTCATGGCTGCGAACAACGAAACCGGCGCCATACAGCCGGTCGGCGAACTGGCCCGAGTCGCGCAGTCGCGAGGAGTGCTCTTCCACACGGATGCTGTGCAAGCGGTAGGTAAAATCCCTGTAGATGTTCAGGAACTTGGAGTGGACTTGCTAACTCTGTCGGCCCACAAATTATACGGCCCGAAGGGGGTGGGGGTACTATACATTCGGCAAGGAGTGACGCTGGATTCGCTGGTTCATGGCGGCGAACAAGAGCATGGCCTGCGCGCGGGAACTGAAAACGTGGCAGGTATTGCCGGGTTGGGTAAGGCCGCCGAACTGGCTGTGCAGCGTTTGCCAAGAATGGCTGACGTGCAGAAACTCCGAGATCGCTTGGAACGCGGCATCCGAAAACTCATCCCCGCGGCCAAGTTGAACGGGCCGAAAGAAGATCGGCTCCCCAACACGTTGAATATGACACTCCCGGAATTAAGGGGTGAGTCTGTTGTTTTGGCGATGGATCAGAAGGGGGTTGCGCTTTCATCCGGGTCTGCCTGCCGCGCAGGCTCTCCCGATCCTTCGCATGCTTTGCTCGCAATGGGTCTATCTGACGCGGACGCTCATTGTGCGCTTCGGTTTTCATTGGGCATTTGGAACACTGAGGACGAAATTGATCGGACATTACAGCTTTTGGACGAGCTAACGAGAGATGTGTCCTCAGGAATTCGATTTGTTCCGTGCCGCTGACTCAAGAGAGGGGGAGCAAAATGTCTCGACTTTCGGTTGCCAAAGAAGAGAGATCTTCGGTTCACAATTCCGCGCAAGTACCGGCAGACTTGCAGATAGCGAGAGACGTCCGCCGCGGCTTAGAGGCGGAACAAAAGTTTATACCCAGTAAATACTTTTATGATGCCCGTGGATCAAGACTGTTCGAACGGATTTGTCTGCTCCCGGAATATTACCCGACTCGAACGGAACTGTCTGTATTGCAGCGAGATGCGCGCGAACTGGTTGACGGCTTCAATCGAGGAGATTTGGTGGAATTGGGTTCCGGCTCTAACCGGAAGATCCGCATCCTATTGGACGCCATGAGTCGAGCCTGCCGTTCAACGACTCGCTATGTGCCTGTGGATATAAGTGAGTGGGCCCTTTTATCAGCGGTTACGGGCTTGATGAAACGCTACCCGGAACTGCAAGTGGAGGCCGTACTTGCAGACTTCACTCGAGACCTGCACAACATTGCCTCTGATCGCCCCAAGATCGTTCTCTTTTTAGGCAGCACTATCGGAAACTTGGACGAAGTTGAGTGCCGCATCTTTCTAGCAGCTTTGGCCAAGAACCTTAGAGCCGGCGATCGCTTTCTTTTGGGTCTTGATATGCTAAAACCCAGAGCTGTCTTGGAAGCCGCGTACAACGATGCCCAGCGGATAACAGCGGCCTTCAACAAGAATATTCTCCTGGTCTTGAACCGGGAGCTATCGGCCACATTCGTTCCGGATGATTTCGAACATCTGGCTTTTTTCGATCCGCATAACGAACGAGTGGAAATGCATCTGCGAGCCAAGCGTCGGCTCATCGTCCGAATTCAAGATCTGCGGTTGTCCGTGACTCTGGAAAGAGGAGAGACCTTACGTACAGAAATATGCCGCAAGTTTAGCCGTTCAACTGCGGGAAAGATGGTAGAAGAGGCCGGTATGAGTATCGCGCGATGGTATTCCGACCCCAAAGATTGGTTTTCGGTCGCTGAGGTGGTTTTGCGGTGATAAGCGAGCCTTACAAAAGCTCGGATTTATACCGATTCGGTTTCAAGCAAATGATATTGATTCCCTGGTAAATTATAAATACAGCACGGATCCGACAAAGCCTCCCGCGTCCCGCGGGAAGCACCGTCATGGTGCCAGGTCAGTGTAGTTCGCTATTGACCGGCTTTAACTTGTTTGAGAGCCAACAAGTATTACATCTGCTCGGCAACTGCGTACATTTTTCCGTCATTGGAGCCGAAGTATACAATCCCGCTGGCCACCGCAGGAGACGATGACACCGGGCCTCCTGTCTCGAAACTCCACCGAAGGTCGCCGGTTTCGGCTTTCAAAGAATAAAGGTGATGGTCGGAACTGCCAAAATAGACGGCCCCATGAGAAAACGCGGGAGAAGAGAATATCGAGTCTCGTGTCCTGAATCTCCATAGTTCTCTACCTGTACTGGTTTCCAGAGCGTAAAGCTGTCCGTCAGCGCTCCCGAAATATACTGACGTGCCAGCCACCACAGGGGAGGAATATACGGCATTTCCCGTTTTGAAGCGCCATCGCTCTTGCCGTGTCCCTATGTCGACCGCATAAAGGTTGGAATCGTTGCTTCCGAATAGGACCAGTCCATTGGACACAATGGGAGATGAATCAACGGAATCTCCGGCGGTGAACCTCCAAATCTCCTGACCGGTTTGGGAATCTACAACGTAAATGTCTCCTCCGTGGGTTCCGAAAAAGACGACACCATCTGCCACGGTTGGCGCAGACTCAACCCAATTGAACGCCAGACCCTGGCTCTTGAATTTCCACTTCAGCCGCCCCTGGAGCGCGTCAACTGCGTACAGAATTCCATCCGTGCTCCCGATATACACTGTCCCCTCGGAAATTACCGGCGAAGCCCAGACCTCCTGGCCGGTCTTGAATCTCCAAATTTCTTTGCCGGTCTCCGTGTTGACGGCATAGAGGTGGTGATCCCAACTCCCCACGTAAACCTTTCTGTCCCACACAACAGGAGACGATCTAATCGCGTCGGGCGTCCAGAAAATCCACTTGGAACGGCCGGTTCTCAGGTCTAAGCAGTAAAGGTTCCCGTCCCAACTGCCGAAATAGACTGCTGTACCCCACAACGCAGGTGAAGAGAACACCCATCCGCCGGTTTTAAAGGCCCATTTGAGTCTGCTACGGACAGGACCATCCGCGATTTCAAGAGGAAATTGGTCAATCAGAAGTTCCACGGTCGTTTCAAGCGTACTAAGCCGCCGGTCTATTTCCTCTTGATCGACGATCTCTGCTTCCAGCAGCTTCTTGTAAAGACTAATGAGGCCATTGGGAGAAAGTCTGTACTTTAGCATCATGTCGGAGTCACTCAAGCCCGATCTTATGTCTTCGGCAGCCTTCTCCGCACTGATTTTCAATTTGCGTTTATTCACCAGCCTTCACCTTCCTGGTAGCCACTCTTTACCATAATAGCTTCTACTAGGCCGGAACGGGAGACCGTGTAAGTGTTCCCGGACACATTTCAAAAGGATAATATATGAGATCTCGTCATACTAGTAAAGAAACTCGTGCGGACGTCAGTCCGCCAACGTAGCAGTCGAAACTGAGTATACCTCGTGATGCTGCGGGTCAATTCATTCTTTACAAATCGTAAAAAATCTTGACAATTAAGAAACTGTCTCAAAACTATTTTGATGACCAGAATCGTGCCACGATTCAGGCTCATTCGTATAGTCGTCGCCCTCACCCCAACCCTCTCCCAGGGGGAGAGGGAGCAGAGCCAGGGCCGTTTTGCACTTCCCTCGCCCTCTGGGAGAGCAACACAGGGTGAGGGATTCGTGCTACGATTCCGACCGCTTCATTGTTTTTGAGACAGTTTCTTAATGAGCAGTTTCAGTGGGAGCGGCGTCGGGATGATCGGATAAACGTCGGAACGGACCGATGCAGTGGCTCCGTGGTATCATGCGGTCATGGCACAGGTCTTGCTCCTCTCTAATTCAGTTCGGTATCGGGAGGTGATTGAAAATGAGAGACCAGAGAATACTCGTAAACCCTTTTCGCATGATCAGCCCCAAACTTGATTCCGAGGCTCTTCGGTTGGAAGAGCTTTACGAGCGGCCTTTCTCCGAAAGCGTCACTCTGCAAAAAGGCTTGCTGATAATGATCAGTAAGATCATCGAGATGACTCGCTTACTCTCAAAGTGCCTTGTCAGTGGATCTCAGAAACAAATGGACGCTTGCGAGGCCCTGGCAAGAGGCGTTCATGAACAGGAAAAGGCGCTGACAAGGAACCTGATATCCTCCGAGATGAAGACAGCGAGACTCAGCGACATTATCCGCTTCCCGTTTCGCTTGGAAAGAATTGGGGACCTGCTGGAAAATATCCTGAAGTGCTGTCGAATCAAGACCGGAGACGGAGTCCCTTTCGGTGACAAGGCCCATGCCGAACTCAATCAAATGCTCTCGCTCCTGGCAGAGATGCTGGTAAACCTGCGTGATGCCTTCGTGACCACCAACACGGTCCTGGTGGATCACATTTTGGCGGATGGGAAGAAGCTCAGCCAGGTCATTTTCGATGCTCGACTGGCCCACTGGGTTCGCCTGGAGCGTGGATTCTGCGCACCGCAAGCTTCGTCTCTTTACCTGGATATTCTAGACTCTGTGACAGCCATTAACGAATACGTAGCCAAGATGTGCGATCGCCTGGTGGTCCTCGCTGAAGCGGAGGAAGACGAGCTCGCGTAGCGACTGTGTTGATTGTCAAGCAAAAACTTCTCGACAAGGTTGTCGGTCCCTGAGGACGGCATTTGCAATGACAAGCAACTTTCGCATGCAGGCCACTATGGCAACTTTGTAGAGTTTTCCCTCTTTCTCCAGTCTTTGGTAGAAGGGCCTGATCGTCTTGTTGTGCCTCGCGGCCGTCTTGGCGGCCATATAGAGGACGGTTCGTATTTCTTTCCTGCCGCCTATGCAGGATCGCTTTCCCCTCCTCTTCCCGCTGTCCCGGTTGAGAGGAGCCACACCGACGAGGCTGGCGATTTCCTGGCGGCTGACCTTCCCCAGTTCGGGGAGATGTGCCAGAAGGGTTCTGGCGGTCACGGGCCCAATGCCTTTGATGGTTTTCAGGAGTTTTACGTCCTCTTGCCAAAGAGGGGATTGCTTGATGGTGGTGTCTAGATCGTCGTCGATCTGCCGTATCTCCCGATCCAACGCGTCGATGACAGCCCTGATGCTCTGTCGAATTCGTTCCGTCCGAGCCTGGTGCAAACGGTTCTTTTCTCCAGACCGTAAGTCGACGAGCTGCCGACGACGGCTAACGAACTCTTTAATGAGCCTTTCTTCCTTTGTGGGAAGAAGCGTCAAGCGTGGCTTGATGGCTTCGCCATAACGGGCGAGAACCAGGGCGTCGATGCAATCGGTCTTTGCCAACTGTCCCATGGCCTTGGCAAAGTCCCGCACCTGACGTGGATTGACGATTGACACGGGCAACTCAGCCTCGATCAGCAGAGCAGCGGCCACGGCTTCATAACCACCGGTGGCTTCGAGGATGATCACCTCAGGCGCCTTGGGTCGAAGGCGCTTTACAAGCCGACCAATATCTTTGGCATTGTTGTGGCATTGCCATTTTTCATTGGATGGCAACACATGAATGTCCAAGGTTTCTTTCGCAACGTCTATGCCAACAAAAACTTTTTCCGCCAAGTGTAATCTCCCTTCCTTGCGGATGCGGACTCACAAGATGGTCCTGGCGACTGTCCGGGGATGTTTGCACGTCGGCCTCCGGCGATCCAGCTACGCGACAGCCATCAATAGCTAAGGATGTGACGATCTGCCGGTGCCTCCGCGTGGTACGCTGGACAGGACCATGCGGGCGTGCATCCCCCCCTTACGTGGAAGTACCGTTTTTCACAAGGAACCAGGCACTTCCTAGTCAATCTTCCCCCCACTGTCGAAGGTACGTTCATAAAAGAACAAATACCTGGTAGAAACATACAAGGGTGTGGTCACCCTCGGCAAGTTCACCTCATGCTGAGCAGCAGTTAGTTCTTTATCGTCCCTCTCGGGGAATGGCAGAAAAACCCTTGCCTTCACGCGAAGACTTCAGTACGTACAACCGGGTACTGGCGCGGTACAAGATGCAAAGATGCCGGTAGGATGCTGGTGAGTCCTGCGGCACGCTGGACGAACCGCATCGTTCGCGGTTTTTTCTCGATTGATGCGGTTCTCCCGCGCAGAACGTGGGCTCACCAGCATCCTACGCTTAAACCGTCTCCGGTTCTCTGGCGGCAGGTACCCCGGGATTCATCCGGTGGAGCGAAAATGCCGCCGAAGCCACCGCCTTCAGGCGGGTGGAGCCTTCACTATCCAGCTCTTTGCCCTAATGTTACTGTTCTCAGCCTGCCGCTAACTCTCCATTTTCAGGATCAACTATTATCATAAGAATGATTATGATATTGGGATCTGCCGCATGGTTTCGACGGCTAGTTGACTCCTGACTAACCCCTCTTGCCTCCCGTCTTCAGTTACGTCCTCCAGAACACCGTGAATTATCCGGCTATCCTCGGCGGCCATTTGGATTGCCAAATCAACAAGCGACAAAATCCCTACCACTTGATTGGCATCGTCTGTAACCAGGAGCCGGTGAATCTTGTGAATCGAAAGGAGTTCCGCGGCCATTTCAAGGCTGTCGTTCATTCTGCAAGCAATCGGTGTTCCTGACATGATTTCCTCAATTTGTGTCAGGTTGAGATTCCTGTTTTCCGCGACAGCACGGATGACTACGTCTCTGTCCGTAAGCAAAGCCACAATTGCTCCGCCAGACATCACAGCAAGCACTCCCACGTCAAATTCCTTCATTTTCTTGGCTGCTTCTTCGATCGTCGAACGGGAGTCGACAACCAGGACCGTTGGGTTCATAACATTAGCTACGCTTTTCATATCAATTTCCTCCGTCTAGCAATTATCGTTACATAGCCACATTTCGTATTGATTCGCGCAATTGTGTGTAGCCGAAATCAGGCGCTTTCGTACGTTTTCACAATTCTGTGGAGGAAGACGACTCACCGCCATCTAAACCCTTAGTTCGGCATATTCCCTTTAAAATCGGATCCTTCACGTTATTGCAATCCAGCGGTGGTGGACCTTGCGCCTTACACAGAGTTCGTTTTACAGGGTCCTGAATTCTCTCGCAATCATGTTCGCGAGGTCGTCGCGACGTAGGCATCTCTTCGGAATCGATTATCCGATTCTTGTTCATGGCCACAATCTCCAATTTGTATCTATTATTGCAGATGCGACCACGCTCCCAAGGATTCAAATCTATTTTCCGTGTCTAATAGCCAAGATTTTCACCTACCAACTTCACGTGAATACGGTCTTTCACCATGTGCCCTTCAATGATACTCCACATATTGCAAAGACGTTGAGGAGATCTGCAATCGACGCACAATCCCTTATCTTTGCAGGGATTCTTGAACCCCAGGCGCATGGTGTTTACAGGCGCGGCATAATGTTTCACTCTGGCCATTGCCGAATCCAAGTCAGGAGCTACTTTGTTCATACCGACGACGAGGATCACCTTTTTTGGCCCAAAGCACATAGCTGCGACCCGATTCCCCGTGGCGTCCAGATTCACCAATTTTCCATCCAACGTGATGGCATTGGAACTTGCTATCATGAAATCGGCCGACATGCCCCTTCGTCGCGCCTCGTAAGACTCTTCAGGCGACATCCCCGACAGATACGGGTTAATTACCTGCACTCCGGGAAGCTCGGCTATCTTCTCCCACAGACCTAATCCGACCGTTGTCATTGAACCGCAACGATAAACGCCGGCCCCGTGCGGAATCATCGCGACGATCTCATCTGCGGCTTGAGCGCCGGTAGAAGCGTAGCTGCCCTCCATCCGGCGCTTCTCCAGATGATGAATTATTTCCTTGGCGACCGCTTCGTTCCAGCCCTTCTGATGGTCGTCCATATACTGTCTCCTTTCAAAATATTAAAGGTTCCACAATGGGCCTTAGATGGGTTCCCTACTCATCAGCCGGAGCATTTCGGCAGGCAATCGGGCATTTTTGGAAAGAAATATATTAGTGTAATCCTTCCACAATTCAGTAGTTGTCAGACATTCATCGACTATAGTCTCAAAATCCTCAATGCTGTTTATCCGTTTCAGGTACTTTTGATGTTGGTCTATTTCCGCAATCAAGTCCGGTTTCAGATCAAAAAGATGTCTTGCGAATATCAACGGGTCATGGCCTGAAGTTTTCAGTGCCTCCGGATGAAACTCGAAGAATATTTGATATCCGTGAGCAGATTCGAGTGTGGTCTTCATCCCCCGGAAAGCTAACGGTTCACTGCCTTCTACGTCAATTTTGATCACAAAATTGTTGGCCGGTGCTATATCTATTTCGGACAACAAACCATCGATGCTTATGCAACGCACCTTGTAAGACGAACCGGACCGTGCAGAAAGGGAAGAGTCGGCCTGGCTCCTCAGGCTCTTGCTCATCGCTGAATATCGCTCATCCACGTGAAAAACACATTCATCATTGTGATTGTCCGAAACTGCCGCATTCACAAGTTGGGCGAATCCACCGAAACCGCTGAATTCAACGGATCGTTGTAGGCAGGAAAACGTTTCTCTGTTTGGTTCGATAGCGATGACACGTTTGACTTGACCGTTCTTCGCAAGGTTGCAGGCGGAAAGCGTATATTCGCCGTAATTCGCTCCCATATCAATTACGACCGGGTTTTCATTCACTGAGATAGCTTCGGCAAACAAATTCAACTCGTAGGATTCCCAGATCCAATCGTCCGAGTTCACGTGTATGAGAAAAAGCTCGGTGGCCGTTTTGTCTCGGGGATTCAAGAACACCCTGTAATCCTTGATTTGTATGCTGTTTCCTTTGGACGCCATGAACCAGGTAATCAGCGGAGATCCGAACCTGTCCCTGAACTTCCACGGAATGAGTTTGGGATAAAGTGACAGAATGATGTCGAGTAAACGGGACATACGCGAAGTTTCAACCTCATTTACTGTTGGGTGCAATCTATGGGACAATACCTGAAAGCTCGGAAGATTTACAAGATCTCTGTGAAGCACGCAGCTCGGACCTCGGAAAAGCTTTTGGGCTCGGGTTGCAGTCTTGTAAGTCTGCCGGAAGGCTGCACAATAGGATTGAAGGAAAAGCGACTTTGTGGCACTATCATAATATAAAAGAATTGGTAAGTCGGTCCGGAGGGATACCGCAATGAAAGACGGCAACAGTGTTTTCTATAGCCTGATCCCTTTGATACTCATTATACTATTTTCTTGGCTCTTCGGTGCGCTTGGCTCCAAGCTTAAGAAGCCGCCGGAAGAGGGAGGCATTGCCTCGAAACGAGAATCTGAGGATCAACCTATGGACATATTTGGAGAAATGATCCAACAAGTCAGCCAAAGATACGCCGGGGGCAACGAAAGCCAAGCGCCGCCCTCTGGAGCCCCTACAATAAAGATTCGAAAGGACCTAACTGGGCCGACAGTTACGCCTAAACCAATCACACCCAAATGGTGGGGCGCATGATTCAAGCACTGTCTGGGCACGAGAGCAACCGGGGCACTGCCCGGACCGGGAGTCTGGTCCCTCTGATATTGGCCGTTTGTTTCATTCTCTTGGGCGCACAAATCTCCTCGGCGAAACAAGCCCGGGGCAAAGATGTAGCCGGCAAGAAGCATGGAGGAGAACTCTCGTGGGAAATGCCGGGCAGGGTGTCAATCTACGACTTGCAACTCGGTCCGGCGGCCCTAAAAGATAACCACTGGCAATTTACGGGAAACAATCGCACGCTGAATGCCGGCCTTTATGGGGAGCGTCTTACCTTGATGGTCCGATTCTCCTACAGTGGATCCGGATCAGAGGTACCTCTGAAATTCGTCATAAGGCTACCCGGGGCCAGACCGTACGAGGAAACCGTACATCTGACCAGTAATATGGGTACTTACAATTATCATTTCACTATTCACCGGCCCGAAGATTTCGTCGGGAGCGGTTCGGTCTATCTTTATTACGGCTTTAGTATGGTAGACGTTCTCCGATTTCACCATCGTCCCCGGCACCTGAGTCCTGGAATTTTCCCCACGGAACTGCTCCAGGGGTCTGTCCTAGTATTGACTCTGAAGACTTGAGGGACTAAGGGTGTGAAAAGAGGGATAAACCATGGTTCATACGTCAACGACGCGAGAAGAGATCCAACGGCAAATTGACAGCCTTCCGGACGAAAAACTCTCCGCTGTGAAGGATATTCTAGAGCTTATAGGCGGTGATCTCCTAACATCCGGCAGTCTGGAGGTTTGGGAGTGCGCACTTATGTCAAGCTCGGCTCTCGGCAAGAAACTTAACACTCCTGAGGAGGACGATGCGTGGAGGGATTTCAACGAGGGGATGTAGTTTTTGCCCGGTTCATCTTCACAGATGTGAGTCAAACCAAGAATCGCCCAGCCGTGGTCATCGCTGCTTTGCCCGAAGATGACTTCATCCATTGTCCCATTACGAGCCGGGGTCGTCAGAACGATCCCTTTCAAATAGAGCTAAAGCGAGATGAAATTTTGGGTAAGCATCTTCCCCGCGATAGTTTCATCAGACCTAATCTCTTGATGACGGTGCATCGAAGCCTAATCCTCTGGAAACAAGGGGCCTTGCCTCCAGAAAAGCTCAAACTTGTCTCAGAAGTGATAGTGCGAATCATAACGGATTCCAAGTAGCGATCGCACCGTCATGCCGGAAAAACCCACAAAAAAGCGGCTGGACATACTGATGGTCGAGAAAGGTCTTGCTCCATCCCGCGAGCAGGCCAGAAGTCTCATCATGGCAGGCCGAGTCTTGGTTGAAGGCATTGGCGTCGAAAAGCCGGGCAAAGAAGTCTCTGCCGCAGCAGAAATCTTGGTAAAGGAATACATGCCCTACGTAAGTCGGGGCGGACTCAAACTGGAAGCCGCTCTCGACGGGTTCCAAGTAGATCCTGAAGCGCTTAGCCTTCTGGATGCGGGAGCCTCGACAGGGGGTTTTACGCACTGTTTGCTCAAACGGGGCGCCGGACGGGTAATCGCTATAGATGTGGGTTACGGTCAATTTGACTGGCAACTGCGAAACAACCCTCGTGTCACCTTGATTGAACGCACCAATATCAGGTTCCTGGACCCCAACTCTCTCCCATATCCTGTGGATGCGGCCGTGGCGGATCTCTCGTTTATTTCGCTGACGCTGGTCCTCCCCAAGTTTGCCGAGATCCTCCCCCTGGACGGATGGCTGATTCCGCTGGTTAAGCCTCAATTTGAGGTAGGACGGGCTGACGTGGGGAAGGGTGGGGTGGTTCGAGACGAGGAAAAAATCAAGGATGCTGTAGAGAAAGTGAAAAGATACGCTGAACGATGCGCATTCGAGGTATTGGGAGAACTGGAGAGCCCGTTGAGGGGACCAAAGGGAAACAGGGAGTTTTTCTTGCATCTCAAGAAAACCGACCGGCTTAAAGAGCAATGTCGATCATGAGTCAATCTCTGTTCGGACTGTGAATTGAAAATGTGGAGCCCATCAGCTAAAATCCACTTTTCTTGATGCTTCAAGAGCTGGTCGGCAGACACATAAGGGAAGGTGAAACGGATGTCATTTCCGGATGTTGAAGTCCAGATGAGCAAGATTCTGAGGGGCGTGGAAGAAATCATCCATGAGGAAGAGATGCGAGAGCGCATCAAACGAAGCCTGAAAAGCGGGAAACCGCTTCGTGTAAAACTGGGGGTCGATCCTACCGCCGCAGATATACACCTGGGTCACATGGTAACCATACGCAAATTGAAACACTTCCAGGAGTTGGGGCACACTGCCATCTTTCTTGTGGGCGATTTCACGGCTCGTATCGGCGACCCCACCGAGCGCAGCGAATCCAGAGTTAGACTAACCAAGGAGCAAGTCTGGGACCACGCCAAGACCTTCAAACAACAGGTCTTTAAGATCCTTGATGAACAAAAGACAGAGCTTCGCAGCAACGGCGAATGGTTTGACGCCATGTCGTTCGCAGACTGTCTTGATCTGGCATACCGATCCACTGTAGCACGCATGTTGGAACGAAATGACTTCGAGAAGCGCTACCGTGAAGGGAATCCCATCAGCATCACGGAGTTCCTCTACCCTCTTATGCAAGGATACGACTCGGTTGCATTGCGATGCGACGTCGAGGTGGGAGGGACGGACCAGAAGTTCAACCTCCTAGCCGGAAGAGATATGCAGATTCAGCACGGCCAACCTCCGCAAATCGTTATGATGACGCCGCTGATCGAAGGATTGGACGGCTCCAAAAAAATGAGCAAAACAGAACGCAATTACATCGCGGTAGATGACTCGCCCGAAGACATGTTCGGGAAAACAATGTCCATTCAGGACCACCTTGTCGTCAAGTACTTTACGCTCCTGACCGATGTGGATCAGGCCGAAGTGAAGCGCTACGACCAGGCACTTGAGGAAGTCGAGACACATCAGGACCTTTGCGATCCGTTTCATCCCATGCAAATAAAGAAGGCCTTGGCCGGGGCTATAGTCACCGAGTACCATGATGCCGCAGCCGCGGCCAAAGCTCGGGAACACTTTGAAAAAGTGGTGCAACGGAAGGAGACCCCTGACGAAATTCCACTCAGGCCCTTCAAGGAACAAACTATCGCGGCATACGAACTCGTAGTCAATTTGATGTCGGTTTCAGGTTCTGAAGCCCGGAGATTGGTCAGGCAGGGCGCCGTCAAGATCGACGGAATCAAGATTTCCGATCTCGCTCAGCAAATCGCACTCGGGCCTGGTGAGCAACTGGTACAAGTTGGCAAGCGCAATTTCTACAGGGTTAAGTGGGAGGATGAATAATACCAGTGCGCCGGCAAACAAGTAACAATCTTATACAAGACATGGTAGGACAGTTCCGCCCAGGAGGGATTGTCTGTCGTCATGCCCGCGTACGCTAATGTAGGGGCGAACGGCATTCGCCTTGGGCGGTCCCGCGCCCCGCGAATTCGCGTTAAGTTAAGCAGCAATTTCGTAGGATGTGCTGAGCGAAGCGCATCGATTGTGTTAGACGAAGCGCTGACGCGGCCGATGCGCTTTCCCTGCCTTGGCAGGGTTCAGCACATTCTACATGCTGAACAGCAGTTTTTATAGCCGTTGCCAAAAGTAATGACCTGTTCACCACCCGTCACCCCGGCGAAGGCCGGGGTCCAGAACATATTGAAAAGACTGGATTCCGGCCTCCGCCGGAATGACGGTGTCAGGCTACCTCTAATCGGACAAAACTTTTGGCAATGGGTATATTACGCATCGCGCTTATCTTAACGCAAATGCGCGGAACGCGGGGCAGGCAGTCCCGCGCGGAACGCGGGAATCTGCCTGAATCAGTGGCCTTATTCCACTTTAACAGTGAGGCATGGCTAGTGAACGGGAAAGGTGGAGTTCAGAAGCGGGTCGAACAAAAAAACGAAGCCGGTACTTGACAAATTGAAAAAAAAGAATGACAAATCTTCCGGCTGGACGGTCAAAAAGATTGCTCGATGTAACATGAATCGACCGGCTTAAACACCGTGTGACGTGGGAGAACCCATGACCGCGGCCGAGACTTGGGCTTCGAAATTAGAAGGCCGCTTTCGATCGGACGGAGAGATCTAACAAGCCTGATCGTCTTCGTGAAGATCTTTTTTCTGAGGGACAATTTGGAGAGGGGTTGCAGTGGCTGAAAAGGATCGGAAGAGCAGGAAGAGCAAGAGTTTAAGGGTGGTAACTGATTCGAGCGTGCCGTGGTGGCCGGATCCGAAGGACATAGACGGCTGGCTCGATCCTGACTCACCGTCGGAGTTGGAGTCTGAAGAGGCGTTCTTTGAGCCGAGCATTGCCGCGCGTTCGCTGGAAGCGGGGGTTCCGGGTATCGGTGAACGTCTTGAACGGATCAAGGAAAGCCACGCTCTTCTGAGGCAGTTTACATCCAAAGAATTAAAAACGCTCCTGAATCTCAAGAGAAACACTTCGCCCAAGGCATGGAGTTTGAGAGAAGACCTAGTCGTATTGACCCTTCCGGCCAGCAACCGTGAAATTGCGGATCTTTTGTCGGACAGGAACAAGGAGGCCGTGAAGAAGCGATTGCAGCTATTGCGGTCGAAGGGGCTTGTGAAGAGGCTGCCTGAACCTCAAATGCCCTGATAATGATGTAGATCTTCCGGGTGCTTCAATAGGACATTCTCCGCCGTGATGCGAAAAAGTCATAGACATCTCACCGCTTCAGTAATATTATCATAATGTTCGGACGTGGCTCAGCCTGGTAGAGCACTGCATTCGGGATGCAGGGGTCGCTGGTTCAAATCCAGTCGTCCCGACCACTAGGATTTACAAAAGCATTGGTGCAAAAGAGCCTTTGTTTTTGTGACTCGTCATCATGCTCCTGTTCGAACCAGATTCCAACCGTAAATATCTGAGCGCCTTTCGAAAGGGCGATCCTCATCTGGCGCGTCCTAGTACAATGGAGACTGGGAAGCGTGGTAGCAATCGATCTGTCGCTCCAAATCAGCAGACCGGCAAGTGAGCTAAAGAAATAGGCCTGACCCCGCACACTGTTCAAGTAGCGGGACCCGTTCTTAACCTAGTCTGAGTAAGAAAGGAGGAGGTTTAACGGCGTAGGCGTTTTCCTGTGACAGATTCAGTGAGTCTGTATGGTCTGGAAACCTCGACGATTTGGAGAGTTAAAGGAGGCTAAGGAAATGGTTACTGAATTGGAGAATAACCTGTTGCAAAGGGTGGCCTTAGGCGATGTTTTTCGACGTCAAGCACGCCATATACCTCACAGAGAAGCTATTGTGGAAAACAGAGGCGACAAACGTATAAGGCTCGATTACAAAACCTTAAACGCGCAGCTTAACCGGTTTGCAGCAGCCTTGAGGAACCTGGGTCTGAAAAAAGGTGATAAAATAGCATCCATTGGGCCTAACTCTTGGGAAATTGTTGTCGCCTTTTACGGGTGTGCGAAAGCGGGCTTCATTGCGGTACCGTTAAACCCTCGTCTAGGTCCGGACGATGTAGCCTATATGCTCAATCACTCGGAAGCGAAAGCAATAGTTGTCGATGATGCTCTTTGTTCGCTGATCGATAAAGTTAAAGATAAATGTGAAACGCTGAAGCATTTCATCTCGATCCCTGCGACAGGAACTAAAACCCCTCCATATTTTGTAGATTTTAACGAGTTTCTGGATGGTCAATCAGATTCAGAGATTACAGAGGTAATTTGGGAGCGCGATCCGTTGGCAGTCTTGTACACAAGTGGCACTACTGCACGACCGAAGGGGATTGCGCTTTCCCATTTAAGCTTCTACATCATGTCATTGACCAACCTGATAGAATTGAAAATATTTCGCGAGCACAGCGGCGCAATAATTATGCCGATGTTTCATTGCGCACAGCAGACTCTTGCCACTAGTCTTTTTCATACAGGATCAAAGACCGTGATATTCCGCAGTTTTGACCCCAAGATTATGCTGGAGGCAATTCAGGCGGAGAAAATCGGATTTCTGTTTCTTCTTCCCATGATGTGGCGGGCAATACTGGACCATCCCCGGCTTAAGGAATACGATGTTTCTAGTGTTAAAGGATGCCTCTACGCAATGACCCCCATGGACAACAGGACTCTTGGTCAATGCATGGAAACTTTTGGGCCCAATTTCATGTTAGGAACGGGACAAACGGAATTTTTCCCATCTACGGAGAATTTTAAACCCGAATGGCAATTAAAGAAGATGGGCAACTACTGGGGAGAACCTGCCCTGACTGTAGAAACGGCAATAATGGATGAGGATGGTAACCTGGTCCCGCAGGGAGAGATAGGTGAAATTGTAAGGCGTGGTCCGGGGCATTTGATTGAATATCTGAAGGATCCAGAGGCAACGAATGAGATAAGAAAATTTGGCTGGGCTCATTCAGGAGATTTAGGCTATTTTGATGAAGATGGACTTCTTGCTTTTGTGGATAGAAAAAAAGATATGATTAAAACGGGCGGCGAAAATGTTCCTTCTATCAAGGTTGAGCAGGTAATTTTAGCCGATCCGCGTGTTGCGGAAGTGGCAGTAGTGGGACTCTCGCATGAAATATGGATAGAGGCGGTAACCGCTTTCGTGGTGCCAAAAGAGAACATTGCGCTCTCGGAAGAGGATGTTATTTCTCTGTGTAAGAGAGATCTTGGGGGGTTTGAGGTCCCTAAAAAAGTCCTCATCGTGGAGCAATTACCAAAGACATCTACAGGTAAGCTTCAGAAAAATGTCGTAAAACAGCAATACCGAAACTTGTACCAGACTGTTGCACAATAGAATGAACAAGAGACTGACGAAGTCCGGAAGGGGTCCACTCTTAACTCCTGTTGAACGAGTTGCGCGACGCGGCCGGACTCAGAAATGAGCCAAGAGTAGATCTGCCCCAATTTCTGCAATCTGCCGTATGCTCCAGCTATGGCATGGATCGCCATGAGCTTCTGTCGAGCAGACGAGGAATGAGCAATGATGCGAGAAACGTTGCCATCTATCTTGCCATACGGCTATCCGGTCAGACTCTGGCAGCGATAGGAGATGCCTTCGGGCTTGTGCATTACAGCAGTGTGAGCAGCGTGGTCTCTCGCATGAAGCAAAGGATCGTCACCGACAGGAGGTTAAGGAATAAAGTGGAAGCAATCGAGCGAATCCTCAAATGAGTCAAGCGGAGACTTGACCCCTCTCACCCTCTCACGATGAGCAAGACCATTCGGAAGGCGAGAAACGCGGTCAGCGATGATTCTCTGGAGCTGGTTTGTTGGACGGGGCTTCGCGTGATATATTATTTGCGAGGTAGCAACATGAAACTGAAAGTCATTAT
>CAWBKB010000007.1:0-524397 GCA_963789265.1 uncultured delta proteobacterium
AGTATGTCGTCCATGTCGGGCGTCGTTAGCAGGGCGAGTGTAGAACCCTGGAGAAGCGAGGACAACATGATGACGACCTGACCATATATGTGAAAGAATGGCAAAAACGCGACAATTACATCTTTGCCGGGCTCCAAGACGTCCTTCCAGAACGCGAGGGCCTGAGCCTGACATGCCACGAGATTCCTGTGCGTCAAAATCGCCGCCTTGGGCAGCCCGGTGGTTCCGCCGGTGTAGGGCAGCACAGCTACGTCCCGGTCGGCTTGAATAGGAATCTTGGGAGGATCGGCAGCATATTTCGCGATGAGATCCTGGAACTGATGGAACCCCGCTCCCTTGAGTGCCTTGGGAACCTGGACTTGCATTTCCCGGTAGACCTTTCCAAGTGCGCTCTTGCCGAAGAGTCTCTTTAACCACGGCAGGTACTCGCTGACATTTGTCAGGATTACGTTGTCGAGCTTAACGCCGCTTTTTTCGACGTTATCGTACAGGATATCCTGACAAACTAAAGTTTTTGCCCCGCTGTCCGTAAGTTGGTGCTTGACTTCACTGCTGGTGTAAACGGGACTTATCGGCGTTATCACCGCCCCGGTCTTGAGTGCCCCCAGATAAGCAATCACGTACTGTGGGCAGTTCAGAAGATAAAGTGCTACGCAGTCCCCTTTTGCTACACCCAAATCTCCCAGGGCTGTGGCAAACTTGTCCACAAACTGTCTCAGATCCCCGTACGTGATTCTTTTGCCGTAGAAGATAAGGGCTTCCTTGCCGGAGAATTTTTCGGTCACCTGATCAAATAGCTCTGGAACAGATTGATCAGGGATTTTGATTTGCTCCGGCACGCTTTCAGGATAGTGACGCAACCACGGTTTAGATAAGTAGAACTCTTTGGCATCCATCAGATTCACTCCGGCTGAGAATTGCGGTACGGACAGCAGACGTTAATCCAAAGAAGCGGTGCAGACGCGGCAAGTCTTGCGAGTGGCAATGCTTCTCACCTTGCACCTCGGACATTCCTTTTCGATCTTGTCCCGGATCCACGGTATTAGTCCTTCAGGCATAAAGATCAGCGTGAGCAGGACCAGAAAAGCAAAGATCAGCAAGCGATAGTCTGCCATAGGTCTGAGGAATTCCGACAGCAACGACAGGATGAACACGCCTGCTACAGGCCCGTATATGGAAACGATGCCGCCGAACACTGACCAGATAATTACCTGGAACGACATTGACACTTCCAGGGTCGAGGGGCCGACAGTGCGCATGACGTGGGCATACAGCCCACCTGCGATTCCCGCGAAAAAGCCGCTCAAACAGAATGCGAGAAGCTTATATCGGGTCGTGTTGATCCCGCCTGCCCTGACAGCGAGTTCGTCTTCGCGGATGGCATGAAATATGATTCCGGTTTTGGAATCGGTAATTTTCCACATCGCGAAAGTCAGTGCGAGCATCAAAATCACGCAGATGTAGTAATCGTGGATTCGAGAACCGGAGAGTCTGTCCAGCCCCGAGATCCCCAGTTCGCCTCCGGTCAAATTCGGTAACGCGAAGACCAGCCCCATGAGGATGACCGGAAAGGCCAAAGTGGTCAAAGCGAGGTACGTGCCTCTCAGCCTGAGACAGGGTATTCCTACTATCAGCCCGGTTAGCACGGCGGCACAGGCCCCAAGCGGGATGGTAAAGATGTGAGGAATCTTGGCATATACATTTATCAACCCGCTCGTATAGGCAGCAACACCAAAAAAAAGCGCATGCCCGAAATTTATCTGGCCGGTGAAGCCGGAAAGTAGATCCCAACTGGCGGCAAAAATCGCGAACACGCTGGTTAGGATGAGAACCCGCAGCCAATATGGGTCCTGCGTGTAAACGGGCAGGAGGAGGAGCACCACCACGAATACAAGGACGGCCACACGACTGGGAAGAACCAGCACTTCCGTTCGGAGCAAGGTGAAGATACTTCTGATATAGAACCAGACAAGTCCCATTTTATCTCTCTTCCTCAAAGGCGACGCCGAACAGTCCCTCGGGACGTATCACCAGCACCAGAATCATGATGGACAGTGCTATCGAGCGGCTAAGAAACGCCGCATTCGGAAAAGCGAAGACCACCGCCGTCTCGGTGAAGCCCAAAATGTAGCTTGCAATGAAGCTGCCTTTGATGCTGCCCAAGCCGCCGAGAACCACGATGGCCAACATCATGATCAGGGGCTCCATCCACATGTGCGGCTCAATCACGCGAAGAGGCGCTACTACAGCGCCGGCCACGGCAGCCAGGCCGACGGAAATGCCGAGGGTGATCATGATTTCTCTGTTCACATCAATACCCATCAGATTGGCTACCTCTCGGTCCTGGGCCGTGCATCTTATGCCCAGGCCGATTTTGGTCTTCAGCAGGAAAAGCCAGGTGGCCAATAATGCCAGTACGGCTACGGCCAGGGCCAAAAGGTGCTGGTTGGCTACCTTGATTCCTCCCACAACCATAAAGCCGGTCGCTAATGGCGGCACGCTCAGGTAGCTCCCGTGAAAGCAGATGAGGAGAATTTCCTGAATAACCATTGCCAGAGCTATTGTCGCTATCAAAACCGCAGATTCATGTTCTCGAATGGGTTTGATGAACAGTTGGTAGCAGACAAGCCCAAGTATGATAGTGAGCAGGATCGAAAGTAGGCTGGCCGAAAGAGGCGACATCCCCCAGTACGCAAGGCCGATATGAATAAAATATGCCGTGGCCATGTAAAAAGCGGTGTGAGCGATGTTGACAACCCGCGCCACTCCGAAAATCAGTGAAAAACCTATGGCCAGCAATGCGTATACGCTGCCGTAGATCAATCCATTAATGATGATCTCTTCGACCATGTAGAAACTCCACGGTTCGAATCAGAACTCTCACATTGAGAAGGCCCGGAAGTAGCCAAGTGAAAACTTGGAGCCTATCTCCCAATTCCGATGATATATTGTTCTTCTCGTTCCCGGGCTCTGCCCGGGAATGCCTGCCCTGGAGGCTCTGCCTCCCCTATTACAGCGAAATAAAGGCAGTTTGCGGGCAGAGCCCGCTTGAGGTGGATTCCCAGGCGGAGCCTGGGAACCAGGACTAAAGTCCTTTGAGCTTTGGTGGGACAGGCAGCTTGCCTGTCTATGCAGGAATGACTGGCAAGATGCCTGTCCCACCGATACGACGATCACGAATCAAAGCATCGTGACCGAATTTACGAGACAGAACGCTTGTCGAACGTGACGATTCCCCATATCAGGCTCCTCGCGGAATGCGTCGGCGCGAAGATCTCACTTCTTTTTCTTGTAGTGTTCCACCATTACAGCAGGCAGCTTATACGGCACTGCGCCCTCGTACGTGACGCCTTTCCAGCCATTGGGCCATATGCACATATTCTTTCCATCCTGCCACTGCGTACCCACTGAGGTGGCATAGCCCGGCCCGAACTTGATGTCGTGGTCCTTGGTAAATACAATTCTTGCAGAACTTTCCTTGAGATCGGTCTTCTCCAATATCGGAACCAGTTTGTCCGCATCCAAAGCTCCGGCTTTCTCTATAGCGTTCTTTAGAACGTAAATGGCGTCGTGGGTGGCCGCGGTGTAATTGGGAGCCTCTTTGAATCTTTTTTTGTACTCGTCGAAGAACGGGATTGTCTTGTCAGTGATCTTCACGCGCGCATACGTGCCGAGAGTGGTGCTGTAGTTCCCGTTTCCGTTCGTTGCATCCCAAAAGCCGTCCTTTTGCGCTTCCACGTTAATTCCAACCAGCGGGGCGGGAATCTTGAGTTCTCCAGCTTGCTTGGCAAAGGGAATGCCCACTGAAGACGAGAAGGTTGTAAAGATGATATTGGCTCCGGAATGTTGAATCGCGGTGAGTTCTGCCGTTGTGTCGGTAGCCGTGGGCGAGGGTCGCCAGACTCCGACTATTTCCATACCCATCTTGGGTAGAATGGCCTGGGCAGCCTTCACTATGGGCTCTGCCCATGCTGCTTTTTCAGCAACAACGGCAACCTTGGGCTTGGTGATGCCCAGTTCCTTCTTCATAGTTTCGGCCACCGTATTAAGAATTATGAAATCCACCTGGCCCAGATGCTTGGAATTAATGGGTGTCAGACGGAACCAGTATTTGTAACGGTTATAATTTTTGGTGACCCGCTCGCAGAGGCTGGGGTCGGCCGCACCGCATCCTATGAAAATCTTCTTGGCGTCCATCGCGATGTCCTGCATCGCCAGCACGGCCTCTGTGCGAAAACCTCCAATCAATAAGTCCGCTTTGTCCCTGCTGATGGCCATTTCCATAGCGTTCGTAGCGTCAGGAATACTCAGGAACTCATTAGAGTCCACCTTGATCACCTTGACCGGACGCTTGACACCCTTCACGTTTATGCCTCCGGCCTTATTGATTTCGTCGGCGGCCAGCGTGGCACCATTCCAGTGTCCCTTTCCCTGTGTGTATTGCATTGGCCCGATAACGGCGATCTTTATCGGATCGGCTCCCCAGGCATGAAGGCCCACTGTCAAAAACAGTGCGAGGGCCAGGAAAACAGTCCCACAGATGCTCGACATCTTCATGACGCTCTCCTCTCTCGGAAAATTGTTTGTCGAAGGTTCGACTCTCCCTCTCGAGTGGCGCCCGAACCCCGGGGCCGGGTGCGAAGCCCGAGTTGTAGGCCTTCATTGTCGCCGGCGCCTCTGCCTCCTGCCTACAAACAAATCTCATTCGGCACCGGCACCTCAGCTTCTGAGTAGTTCCCTGGCGATCACCAAGCGCTGGATCTCATTGGTGCCCTCATAGATTCGCGCAAGGCGGAGATCCCGATAATAGCGCTCCACAGGATAGTCCTTCATGTATCCCATTCCACCATGTATTTGAACAGCCATATCGGCCACCCGATTGGCCATTTCAGTGCAAAAGAGCTTAACCATGGATGCTTCCTTTATTACGGATGCACCCCTGGTGTCCCTAAGCCATGCAGCATGGTAAACTATTTGACGTCCCGCGTAGATCTGAGTGGCCATGTCCGCCAACATTATCTGAATGGCCTGGAACTCGGCTATGGGTTTGCCGAACTGCACACGCTGCTTGGCATAATCAATGGAAAGCTCCAGCAGCTTCTGTGCTGCTCCAAGGCTCGAAGCCCCCATAGTGATCCGGCCCTTATCCAGGATCCTCATCGCGGTCTTGAACCCCTGGCCGATGTTGGCCTCGCCGCCGATGACGTTCTCCTGGGGGACCTCACAGTCTTCGAAGATCAGCTCGCTCGTGTGGGAGCCGCGCATACCCATCTTTCGTTCGATGGTACCTACTTTGAAGCCGGGAAAAGTCTTCTCAACGATGAAGGCAGTGATCCCTCCCCTAGCCCTCTTACTCCGGTCAGTCACGGCAAAGACGGTTGCCACGTCCGAAATATTCCCGTTGGTGATGAAATGCTTGCGACCGTTTAAGATCCAGCGGTCGCCCCTGAGCTCAGCCATGGTCTGGATACTCGCGGCGTCAGACCCGGCCTCAGGTTCGGTGAGCGCGAAACACCCGGTCCACTCGCCGGATGCCAATTTTGACAAATATCGCTGCTTTTGCTCCGGAGTACCATCCAAAACAATGCCCTGCGAGCCGATTCCGTTATTTGTGCCGAAGCGTGTCCCGAAACAGCCATTGATTTTGCCCATTTCCTCATCGACCAGGCACAGACCCAGAAGGCTCAGTCCCAAACCGCCATACTCCTCAGGAATAGCCATGCCGAACAGGCCCAGGTCACGCATCTTCTGCACAATATGCTCGGGAATCCTGTCTTCCTCTTCCACTTGCCGACTAATGGGCTCGAGGTCTTGTTTCACAAAGCGCCGTACGGTGTCCACCATAAGGCGCAGGCTCTCCGGAATATCGAACTCCATAAATGCGCTCCTTAATTGGGTCGCAAGCGTGGCTCCGCTCAAAGCAGAGTGTTGATAAAAGCGAGAACAAATGGCACCCGTGCCCGGCTGAAAGCCTGGCAGGCGCACATAGCAAAAATCGTGGGGATACTCATGAATACATCAAGGTCACGCACGAGAAATCTCGGTCTCATGCATTCCACTTTGGACGCCGCGGCCCGAGCACAGAAAGAATAGGTCCAGCGTGACCCGAACCAGCCGGCGTGCCGTTCCTGCCGTAAACCAATGTTTCCATCCCTATTGAGGCTGTTCGTGAACAGAGTTTGCGATCACCGCTGAAGTCAGCAGGTCGGTTATCTGATCGATCTCGTCCATCGTGTCAACATGAGCGGATTCTCGCGAGACAAGCCAACGGAGAGCCGTATGGCTGAACGCGCCGAGAAACATATTCCGGAAGACCCTGGAATTAACGGTCGGGCGAAAAATACCCTCGGCTTTTCCTTCTTCAATGACGTCCTCGATTAGTCCGTAATAGCTGCGAAAGTCGTCAAAGGCCTTGGACGAGTAAAACCGTTGGTTGATCTGAAGTTGCAGAAGAAATACCCTCAGAAAGTCGCGGTCATGCAGAAAGCTGGAGAAATGGTACTTGATAAGTCTGCGGAGCTTGCGGTCCGGGCTCTTGATTTCAAAGGCGCCGGAGACCCCCTTCAGGTAGGAGTCGAATCGATTTGTTGCTAAGGACAGAAGAATGTCTTCCTTGCCTTGAAAGTACTCATAGATAGTCGCGTCGGCTACACCCGCCAGGCCGGCAATCTCGGATATGGTCGCCTGGGCGTAACCCTTTGCAGCGAAGATTTTCTTGGCCGCGTTGATTATGGCATCCAAACGATTGACTCGGGTGCCTTCTGCCGGCGTCTTGGCCAAAATCATGGAATCCACCAGATTTACCACTTCTTCAAAATCCAGTTCGCCGGATTCCACTTCTTGGATCGCCAGGGAGCTTATGGTTTCCATGTCAAGCGTTCCCAGGATAACATCTCGCATGAGCCGGATGTGGACATCGGAGCGAAATCTCCCCTCCTTAACTCCTCGATCCAGTATTGAAGAGACTATGTGAGTATACTTACGAACGATTTCATAGGCAGGGCTGGAATAATATCCTTTGAAAGACCGGCATTCCATTAGGAGTAAACGGGCATAACCCCGGTGAGCGTCGTGGTATCGGAGTTGCAACCATATAAGTTTTTGAAGTTGGCTCTGCACGTCTGGAATCCCTGCAAGATGCTCTTTTAGCAAGGCCAACTGTCTTTTCAATTTTTCGCCCGGCACGGAGAAGAGGAGGTCTTGTTTGCCCTTGAAATACTGGTAGATAACGGAATCGGTCACATTCGCCTTGCGAGCGATCTCGGAAATGGAGGAGGAGGCAAAGCCTTTCTCCGACATCACCTCTTCTGCTGCGGCCAAGATCTTCCATTTGGTTACCTGAGCCGGGTTGTCATTTCGACTTTGCGCCGGAGCGCTTGTATGGTCGCGGACCGACTGCATAATACGCTTGCGGCCTCCTTGCCAAGGGCCTGATATCTCGACTTTGTTCAGAGCCTCTTTCAAATGGAGTGCGGTCAGTTCGGGTGACCGGAATTTTTCCGAAGCCTTGCTATGTTGTCAGAATAAGATTACGACCGCTCCAGGCTTCATAACATCCTTTATACAAGTGCCGGACTTTCTTCTCATTAAAACCGGTTAGGCGGTGAGCCAATCCGCTTTGTTAGAGAACTCGTTCCGGCCGGTCCTTTCTCCATCACAGCATTACCCGTTCGATCAGCTTCGGACCGGGAGGCGAGTGTGGTGTCATTTAAGAGGTCGGATGAAGAGGCGCATCTCCACGAGGCCGCCGATCGTGGCCCGATTTTTCCGTCAGGACGGCCGCATCCGGGTCCGCCGAAAAGCTGAAATTCGAATCTGCTTCAAAAAGAGAGTGAACTCTTGGGCCAGATATTCCCCGCGTCCAAGAAGGGTAGTGTGACACGATGGCGAATCAGTGTCAAGCGGAATTTATTTCCGAATAAGATTCTGAACCCTCAATCGGCGGCTGCAATATTCCGTGAGAAGATCAGGGGATCAGTGCCTCAGGATCGCCACTTCAAATGCGGAGAGGATTCGGACGGAGCAGGAAAACCGAGTGCGAGTGTGGAATGCCACTTTGTTCAACCGATGGGTATTTCGCGCCCGCCAATATACCCATGTTTTGAGTATTTTTTCCCCTCTACGACTTGTCGCCAACCCGACAAATCTGTAACATACCGCAACTTAATGCCTTGTTCTCTTTGGCACGAATGTTGTAACAGTATACTGCAATTTCGAGGATTGATTTTTTGAGGCGGCGCTATTGACGTTGCAGGGATGTGCAGGATCTTAATAATCGTTTCCTAATTAATGCGCGTGCGACGTGCACAAATTGAATCCGGCCGAATTGGTACAGCAGCGGCAAAGAGCGAATCTTTAGTTTTGTGGTGCTGCCGCCTCGACTGCTTTTCTTTACATACCTCTTTTTCTGAGGTGACGCCAAGGATTGGAAGATGTCCTTGGCGTTTTTTTCTCCAAGAATTATGACTTAGAGAAAGGCTACTAGTCGCTTAGTACAGATTTTGATAAATACGGTCGCGGATTTTCACCCTGGAGATTGCTTTCCCGCGTCTCGCGGTAAAGCAATCTTCTTCCGTACTGGCTCTTAACGTCACCGTGTTTGGGAAAGAGAGTACTCAGGTCGGGGGTGGCGAGAGATTGTTCTGGAGCACAGAGTTTCCTGGACAGTTCTACTCCTCGCGGATATAATTTAAACATTGGAGTAGTTTTGCAGGAGATTCGCTGCCCGGACTCGTGGGGGGCAAGATTAGTTGGGCGATTCGCTTATTTTTTGTCAATGATCTCAGATTGTTTACGCTTTATCCTTAGCGGCAGCATTTAGGCGCTGGACATAATGCTTACCCTCCCGTTACCTTATCCATAAGGGGCTGGCGCCATGATAGGACCGGCCAAGACTAAAACGCTGCACATCTCCATGGTTCGCTATCCACTCACCGGCCCCGATTTCTATGACCGCGGTTATAGGAGTGAAGCATGCCAAAATACAAGAATTTGCGCCGGAAATATTCCGATCTGAGAAAAGAAGCAGCGAGGGCACGGCGGACTAAGTTTCGCGACGTCCGTGATGTATCGACCCTCTCACAAAAAGAGGTCCAGCGATTGGTGCAGGAGTTGCGAGCTCATGTAATCGACCTGGAGACGCAAAACAAGAAGCTCCAGGGAAACCAACGAGCACTCCAGGCCGCACGGGACAGGCGTCCTGAGTTCTATGACCTTGCTCCTCTCGATTACTTTACATTGGATCGAAATGGAGTGATTCTGGAAGCCAATCTCATCGGTGCCGATCTTCTGGGCATAGATCGACAGTTCTTGATTGGAAAACCATTTTCTTTTTTTGTTGATCAGGATCATAGGAATACATTCTATTGTCACTGTGGAGAATTGTCCAAGAGAGACACTAAACAAAATTGCGATACAAAATTGACCAACCAAGATGGCGGGCAGTTTCCTGCACACTTGGAAAGCGTGGCACTCAGGGGTAGTGACGGCCGATGTGTTGGATATCGAATTGCTGTCCTGGATATGACCAAGCAAAAGCAGGCCGAGGAATCTCTGATCAAGGCGAATGAAGAATGGGAATTGACCTTCAACACGGTTCCGGATCTCGTGATGGTGCTCGATGCCCAACACAGGATAATTCGGGCAAACAAGGCAATGGCCTCGGCCTTTGGGATGACAGAAGAGGCCCTTGTGGGCAAGCTCTGCTTTCAGCTTGTTCACGGTCAAAACGAACCACCTCCATTTTGCCCACATGCCAAGCTTCTTGGCGATGGGAGCCAACACTCAGTGGAACTGTGTGAGGCCAGCCTCGGAGGCACTTACGAATTTCGAGTGGCTCCGCTTAATAACTTGGAGGGGCGGCTCATAGGCTCGGTTCATATTGTCCGGGACGTTACCGCTCGAAAGCGGATGGAGGAGGCTCTGAGGCAGAGCGAGGCCATGCTGAAGAGCGTGCTCCGGGCCGCGCCGGTTGGAATCGGTCTTGTTGAAGATCGTATATTCAAATGGACAAACGATTACCAGTGTCAGATGACGGGATACTCCAGAGAGGAACTTGTTGGACAGACCGCAGGAGTGCTGTACAGAAACTGAGGGGGAGTTTGAACGTGTACACGCTGTAAAGTACGCTGAGATCGAGACAAATGGCACTGGGACCGTAGAGACCAAATGGAGAAGGAAGGACGGAACGATTCTGGACATCTTGTTGAAGTGTTCTCGAATCGATCCGCAGGATCTGTCAGGCCAAACGATAGTCTCAGCCTCGTTAGACATAACCGATCGCAAGCGGGCGGAGCGGGCACTGACCGAATCGCAGGAAAGATTGCGCCGTATAATTGATTCATCCCCAATAGGAATAAATATCGTTCAGGACGGCAGGTATGTGTACGCGAATCCCACATTTGTGCAAATATTCGGCTACGAAACTTCAGACGATATGATAGGTCTCCCTGTGGAGATGCTCTACGCCTCGGAAAGCAAGAAATCAGTTTTGGAGAAGTTTGCCGGTGGCACCGGAAAGGGAGATCGAGTCTCTCATTACGAAGCGACGGGCGTTACGAAGGCCAAGAAACTCGTTGACGTGGATGGTTGGATAACTTCGATAGATTACTACGGGAAACAAGCCTTTCTTACATTCATTATAGACGTGACAGAGAGTAAAAGCCTGAGACTGCAACTCCTTCAGTCTCAGAAGATGGAGGCCATAGGAACCTTGGCCGGGGGGATCGCCCACGACTTCAACAACATTCTTACCATTATCCTGGGGTTCTCCGAATTGCTTCTCGTGAATAAAGAAAAAGATCAGTTGGAGTATGCAGATCTTCAAAAGATACTCCATGCAGCGCGTAAAGGGTCTGATTTAATTCAAAGATTGCTTGCGTTTAGCCGCAAGGCCGAATCCAACCCTCGCCCGATTAATTTGAACCACCAAGTGGAACAGATTAAAGACATGCTGGCCCGAACAATCCCCAAAATGATTGAGATAGAGCTGGGGCTCGCCGATGGTCTGTCCGCGACCAATGCTGACCCTACCCAGATTGATCAGGTGCTCATGAATCTTGCAGTCAACGCACGAGATGCCATGCCGGTTGGGGGCAAACTGACGATTAAAACGACAAACGTTACCCTGAATGAAGACTATTGTAGGGGACATGTTGGAGTGAACCCGGGTAATTATGTGCTTCTCGCTGTTTCCGACACGGGCCATGGCATGGACGAAGAAACATTGCGGCACATATTTGAACCTTTCTATACGACCAAGAAGGCAGGCAAGGGAACAGGCCTTGGATTGGCCGTAGTCTACGGCATTATTAGGCAGCACGGCGGCTACGTCACATGCGACAGCCGGCCCGATGCGGGTGCCACGTTCAAAGTCTATCTGCCGGCAGTCCTGAACACGGCGGCATCGGAGAGGCCGACAGAAAAGTCAACGCTTTTAGCTGGCACAGAGACGATACTGCTGGTGGAGGATGAAGAGCCGATAAGAGACCTCGGAAGAAGGATTTTGGAGCAGTCCGGCTACACGGTGCTCACGGCGTCTGACGGAATGGAGGCTCTGGACTTATACAACAAAGATAAGGATAGGATCGCTCTGGCGATTCTCGATCTCATCATGCCGAGAATGGGAGGCAAGGAGTGTTTCCGGGAGCTCCTGAAGGTCAACCCGCAAGTAAAGGTCCTGCTGACAAGCGGCTACACCTCCGGTGGCACCCTCAAAGACGCCACTGAACTCGGTGCAAGCGGATTTGTCGGGAAACCGTACGATATAGGACAAATGCTGAAGACCATTCGGGAAACCCTGGTTACCAACTGATATGGGAACGGTTTCCAGTTCTGGCTCAAGATTGCCGGACTCCTATGCAGGGAGGGAGTGACCCCGCGAAACACGGCAAAAGTTTCGCGAATCGCCCCAAAAAATCTTTGCAACCAATATCCCGATTCAGGGAGGTGCCCCATGAATCTTCACGGATGCACCGGAAAAGAAATGAGCGATGATTTACAAGAAGTGTGCGAAAGCGTGGCTGTCTCGGCCGAGTCGAAAGACAAACAATTGGGTGGAAATGTCCGTGAAGAGATTCTCATTGTGGACGACGAGCCGTATATTTGTGACCTTCTCGAACGTTGGCTTTCAGCAGAAGGGTTTCCATGCATTTGTGCAAATAGTGGGGAAACGGCTCTCAATTTACTTGCTGGAAAGAAGGTCGATCTCGTAATCAGCGACATCTCGATGCCCGGCATGTCGGGAATCGATCTGCTAAAGGCCGTCAAGACTATCCATGTTGATTCTGCCGTAATCATGGTAACAGCCATTGATGATCGTCAAACGGCTGTTCTCGCTCTCCAGTTGGGAGCTTACGGGTATCCATCAAACCCCTTGACCGGAATGAGCTGTTGATTAGCGTGGCTAATGCATTAGAGCGTCGTCGCACGGCTCTGGTGATGAGAGAGTACGAACGCGGCTTGGAACAGAAGGTCCGGGAGCGCACCGCGCTGATTCGCCAACGGGAAGAGCAAATAATATTGCGACTAATATCTGCCTCTGAGTACCGGGATGACGAGACGGGGGCTCACATCCAACGTATCGGTCTTTACTCCTCGGTTATGGCAAGAGAGTTGGGATGGGCACCTCAAGCGGTAGATGACATTCGTGTAGCGGCCCCTATGCATGATGTCGGCAAGATCGGCATTCCCGATCAGATACTGCAAAAACCCGGCGAGTTGACGCCGGAAGAATATGAGATCATGAAAACGCACACCTTAATCGGAGGTCGTATTTTGGACAATCCTGACATTCCGTTGCTTCAAATGGCCAAGGAAATCGCGTTGTCACACCATGAAAAATGGAATGGCTCAGGATATCCCTGTGGTCTTTCCGGAGAGGCATTACCGGAATCCGGGAGGATCGTGGCTATCGTGGATGTGTACGATGCCCTGGTTTATGACCGAATTTATAGACCCGCTCTTCCTGAAAAGGAAGCCCTTTCAATAATAGCTGAGGGCAAGGGGAACCATTTTGATCCGAGAATCTTGGATTGCTTTTTCAGCCTTCTTTCCGAGATACGGCGCATTCGTTCAGAGATAAAGGAAACCGGCGTAGTGTTGGCCGGACCGCCTGAAGAAAGGAAAACCGACGGTCGGCAGGGCCGTTCTTATCGTCTGCACGATGGACCGGCTATCTTCCGATAGCAGTGTGATAACGGCCTGATCTCTCCAATCCAGGAAACTTGTAATACCAATGCGCCATCAGACAAGTGACAATCATGGCGAGGATATGGTGGGGCATCCCACGCGGAACGCGGGATTGCCTGCCATTCGTCACCCCGGACTTCGATCCGGGGATGTAGGGGCCGACCTTGTGTCTGCCTTCTTCCGGGCACCCACGAGAGGTGCCCCTACAATTGATGCCCGCGTACGCGGGCATCAATTGTAGGGGCGGGTTTCAAACCCGCCCCTACCGGAAACACGGTGTCACTTGTTTGAAAGCGAATCGGCGTAAGATAACTTCCGGCCGGGCCGGATGCGCTCGTCCCGTCGCATGGGTATCGAATAAACGGATTGGACTGCCGGGCGAGATGTTGCGCTTCCGTCTTGATCTAGGTGTTGGAAAAGTTCGTCTTTGACGAAAAAATCCTTTTCCCCGCCCGGGAAATATGTCATTTACCTTGGATATGGCACTCTTGGTCGAAGTGTCCTTGCGAGGGGGCAATTGTTTCGTTGAGGTAATCCGGAAATTAATGGGAGGATAATCTTAGCTATGGTTGCCGAGAGAGAGATCAGTGCCAGGGAAATAGTAAACGACATAGTATCCGGAATTGGAGACACCGAACTTATGGACAAGTACAGGCTGACCTTCAGGGGGTTGCAGAGTATCTACAGGCAGCTTGTCGAGTCAAAGGCAATTGAGTCGGAGTTCCTCATAGGCAGAATTATCCCTCAGCAAAGCGCAAAAAAAACAATTATAACAAGATCTCCTCGCAAAGAAATATACGCGCCGCTTCCGGTGGAGGACGCGACCAATCCCGATGTGCGAGGCACGGTCATAAATATCGGTGAGCGCGGCCTGGGAGTGAAGGGCCTAAGGACAATTATCGGTCAAGTAAGAAAACTCACCATAAGGCCCGATGAGTTCTTCCAGTTGAGACCTTTCACTCTAAAAGCGAAGTGCAGATGGGTAAAACCCGCTCATGATGAAAGGGAGGCGTCAGCCGGGTTCGAGATTGTAGCCATTGACCGCGAGAACTTGCAGGAATTGAGGATTTTGATTGAGACACTGGAGTATATGTTCCGTGAAAAGTGATGCGTTCGCTTTAGATTCTAAGTACAGGTTTTCATAAATGCGGTCGCGGATTTTCAAAGTGGAGATTGCTTCGTCGTTTCACTCCTCGCAATGACATTTCCACTACCTGTCATTGCGAGCGTAGCGAAGCAATCTTCTTCCGTACCGGGTCATAACGCCACCGTATTTGCAAAAAGTAGTACTAAGGCATGGAGGACAGTTATGGAAAAGCGACACATAAGCGGTCATGAAGTTATGCGGGATATCAATTCCGGGATGGACGACCGGGCCCTCATGGAAAAATATAAGCTCTCAACGAGAGAGATCAATCTGCTCATGAAAAAGTTGATGGCGGCCAAACTTATCAGCGAGACCGAATTGGATGAACTTCAACTGCTGTGGGCACAAAAAAGGGGTTCGGTCTGGCATTGCCCCGCGTGTCGCATGCCGCAATCACATGAATTCGAGGAATGCCCCCAGTGTGGGATTATCGTGGCGAAATTCAAACGTGAATTTCCCCGGGACGAGATTGAGGCCGACGCGGGAGGCGACGAAGTGCAGGGATTCGTCGATGTTCCACCCGAAGAACCGGAAGGCGAAGCGCCTCCCGACAATAGGCCGCCAGACGTTTCAGCAGCGCCTGACCTGCATTCCAAATGCCCCGGGTGTAATTTCTCTCTGCCCTCGGATGCCAAATTCTGTCCATCATGCGGAACCAAAGTCTCGGTGTAGCCCGCGAACCACTTTTATTTAGTGAGAAACGTGATCCGGGCCGTGAGATCGCCCGTTTGTTCGCAGAGTCGTTCCTTAAAATCGGACAAATATCTCTGTAATTGCTATAATTAGCCTACCCAAATGAAGAAGGAAACAAAATGGCTTTGAAGACAGGCACCGAGTACCTGGAATCGCTGGAGTCACTGGACCTTAAAGCTAACGTGTTGGGAGAGAAGATCGACAAACCGGCCCGGCATGGACTCATAGGTCCTTCTCGACAAGCAGTAGCCTTTACCTATGATGCAGCCCACGATCCACACAGTCGAGATCTGCTTCGCGCGGTTTCACACTTGTGCGATGACGAAGTCAACCGCTTCACGCATTTGCATCGGAGCGTGGAGGACCTGATCGCTAAGGTGAAGATGCAGCGCTACTGCGGGGCAATGACTGGCTGCTGCTTCCAGCGCTGCGTGGGCCTGGATGCGGCTAACGCCGTCTACAGCACCACCTTCGAGTGTGACCGGAAACACGGCACTCGGTTTCATGAACGCTTCCTTGAGTATTGGAAGTGGGTCCAGCAGAAAGACCTGGTGGTGGACGGAGCGATGACCGACCCCAAGGGCGACCGCGCGCGACGGCCCAAGGACCAGGTTGACCCGGATCTCTTTCTCCGAGTCAAAGACAGGCGTTCGGGCGGAGTAGTGATCAGTGGGGCCAAGCTTCACCAGACGGGTATGCTCAATTCCCACGAGATTCTCGTCATGCCCACTATGAGTATGCGTCCAGGTGAAGAGCCCTGGGCAATATGCTGCGCTGTGCCTACCGACACTCGCGGAGTGCGTTACATTTACGGCCGACAGGCCAGTGACACTCGAAAACTGGAGCAACATAAGCTGGATGTCGGTAACCCTGTCTTCGGCGGTCAGGAAGTCATGACAGTCTTTGAGGATGTGTTCGTTCCCGAAGACCGTATATTCCTGGACGGTCAAGTGGATTACACCGGCATGCTGGTAGAGCGTTTTGCATCTTACCATCGGCAGAGCTACGGCGGTTGCAAGGTCGGTGTAGGAGACGTGCTGATTGGGGCTACCGCCTTAATCGCGCGTATGAATGGAGTTGATAAGGCCGGCCATCTCAAGGAAAAAATTGTGGATATGATCCACTTGAACGAAACCCTGTACTGCTGCGGTCTTGCCTGCTCCAGCCAAGGATGGGCCACCCCCGCGGGGAATTACCAGGTTGATCTACTGTTGGCAAATGTGTGTAAGCTAAACGTCACCCGCTTCCCGTACGAGATAGCTCGTCTGGCCACGGATGTTGCCGGAGGCCTATTGGGTACGATGCCCTCGGACGCGGACCTCAACGATCCGGAGACCGGGCCTTACATCAGGAAATACCTGGCAGCCAATCCTGAATACCAGGTGGTTGATCGCATGAAGGTTCTAAGACTGATTGAAAACTTGACCGCCGGTGCCGGAGCGGTGGGGTACCTGATCGAGTCCATGCACGGAGCAGGTCCGCCGGCTGCTCAGCGAATCATGATAGCCAGACAGGCGGGTCTGGATGAAAAGATGCAGCGGGTGATGAACCTTTTGTCCATACCCGGACAATGATTTGACCCGTAGATGCCATGACGAGTGGTCGCGGCTGTAGTGGAGAATAATCGAACCGGGAGGCCCTTGCGTGGCACCTGAAATCAGACCGATTTGGGAAACTTACCGGCTTTATTTTTGTGCAGTTGGCGGAGCTTTAATTGGAGGTCTTTCAGTTTTCATAGTCATGACCGGCTTCGATGGATGGCTTCCGGCAAAACACAGCCAAACGGCCCAGGTAGCGTCTTCTTTTGTCACCTCGACCGGCCGCGGGCTCGAACAGGCCGAGCTGCTCATTGGAATACTTGAAGAGATAGCTGCCGAAGAATCCGAGGGAAGGTCGGGCACTCTTTCGAGTTCGTCGGAATATCAGAAGTGCTTGGGCGATTGCGATAGAGATTTCGGGGACATGAAACAATCCAGCAAGGCAGTTCTGATCAATTGTAGGAAAGAGTGCATCGCTCTATACGCCGAGCACGTTAGAGAGATTCGCAAACGGTATCACGGCGATGGAGGGCGGGACCGAGGAAAGGGAATGGAACCATGAAAAGAATGTCTTCCGCGTGGCTGATTTTTTTGCCGGCGCTGGCCATCATTGCTTGGGGAACAGTCGTGACCGCGGCTCAAAATACAGCACCGTCGGACCAAGAAAAGTTGGACATGGCCCGCACCCTGGGAGTTAATCCAGCATTATGCGCCGGTCTTCAGGATCGAATCAATGCAGTCGTAGCTATCTATAAGTCATCTAACAGTGATAGCCAGAAAATAGCGGCCCTCACGAAGGCGATCAATCAGTCTATGGTAGAAATACAGAAAGCAGCGTCACAGGATCCTGAGATCGAAAGTGCCATCAAACCTCAGCTCGCTCTGATTCAGGAACTCATGGTCGCAGCGCCGTTGTCGGCCTCCGGCGACGACAAGAAAGTTTCAGCCGCGGCAAAGGACGACTTACAGAAAATTAAAATCATGACAAAAGGTTATGTGAACATGATGAAACTTATGTGCCCCAAGTTAACTTTACCGGAGGTGATGAACAAGTAGCCGCGTCACCTGAGGTCTAGGGACTGAATACTGGAAGAGCACCCAAGGAAGAAGGGGCAGCAGCCACGAATGACAAGCTCTATACGAACTCCAAGGAAAAATGGAAGGCATACTCCCGTTCTCAATATGCAGCACTACGGCAAACAGATGGTTTACAGCCTGAGACCGGCCAAGAATCGCAGCAGGCGACAATGTTATTCCTGATATTCCACCAGAGCCCTCGGCCCTCTTCTCGAGAAATCATACAACCATAAATGGCCTGACGCCTTAAAGAAAATACACCCCATATTTTCATGTCATGGTATCTTTGGGGGGCCACTTACAAACATTGCGCTTCTTTGCCTCTCGCACATCGGACCACAAAGCGATTAAACCCGCATCCGATGATTGGCGCGAGATACTGGAAATAGAAAAGCAGGATTGGAGCAGATCGAACGCTCGGAAATACCGACCGCTGTTACAACCCAAACGGACCGGCCGGATGAGAGCACTGAATCAATATTGCCTGCTGCAAACAAATCGGTTGGATTATCACAGCGTTTGAAGACTCTGAACGTATTTCGATGCATCGAACAAGGAGGACGGTGTGAAAAGAAAGAGCCTGACGGTCTGCGCGATTGGTCTTTTTGCAATCGGCGTTATGGTCGTGTCGGCGTTTGCACAGAAAGAGCAGTTCGTTCTGGGACTGCTTCTCGTCGGGCCGTATAACGACAAAGGGTGGAGCCAGGCACACTATGAAGCAGGCAAGTATGTCGAAAAAAAGGTGCCGGGCGTGAAGATGATCTACCTGGACAACGTCAACCCTGCCGGCCGTCCCGGATTCACAGTTCCGCAGTTGGTAGATGACATGGTGGCTCAAGGGGCACAGCTTATCATCGCCACTTCCGACGACATGAAAGACGGGATTCGTGAGGCGGCCAAGAAGCATCCTCGAATCGCTTTCATTCACGTGTCCGGGGACGATGTGTGGACCAAGAAGGCTCCGCCGAATCTGGGCAACCTTATGGGCAGGATGGAGTACCCAAAGATGATGGCCGGCCTGACAGCGGCCTTGACCACGAAAACCGGAAAGATAGGCTACCTGGGGCCTCTCATCAATGACGAGACCCGTCGGCTGGTCAACTCCTGCTACTTGGGAGCTGCCTATGCCTGGACTAAAGTGCGCAAACGGCCAATTTCAGAGCTTAAGTTCCAAGTGAGCTGGATCGGCTTCTGGTTTAACATCCCCGGAGTAACTTCAGACCCTACCCAGGTCGCATCCAAGTTCTTCGACACCGGTGCCGATGTGGTCATCTCGGGGCTGGACACCCCCGAAGCCTCTAACGTAGCCGTGCAAAAGCGAAAAGCCGGCCGTCAAGTGTGGGCCATTCCGTACGATTACCGCGGCGCCTGTCGAGGCGTGGAGAAGATCTGTCTAGGTGTGCCTTACTTCAACTGGGGTCCGTCTTACGTCAAAATCGTGAAGGCAGTACGCAACCGAACTTGGCGACCCGACTTCGTTTGGGCCGGGCCCGACTGGAAGGACATTAACAATCCGGACACGAGTTCCGTGGGCTTCCTTCCTGGAGCCGCTCTCTCGCCGGAAACGAAAGCGCAATTGGACCGGTTCATCCGCGGCCTTGCTTCGGGGGAAATCAACTTGTTCAACGGTCCGTTGGAGTTTCAGGACGGGACTCTGTTCCTCAAGGCCGGGGAAACTGCCTCGGATCGGCAGTTATGGTACCAGACACAACTGCTCAAAGGTATAGAGGGTCAGAGCAAAGCAAAGTGAGCGTACTACTGCTCGGGACGCAGGAAATCATACTGGTTTAGTGCCCGGGAGTGCATTAAGGTTTATCAAACATGCGTATCGACATCGGGGACCTTCACAAATGGTATGGGGACGTGCATGCCAATCAGGGACTCAGTCTGTCGCTGAAGCCCGGCCGTATCTACGGATTGCTCGGGGAAAATGCCGCCGGCAAGAGCACCCTGATGCGAATCCTCGCCGGGTACACACGGCAGGATCGGGGTGAAATAGCTTTTGATGGGAGAACTGCCCTGCTACGGAGCCCGGCAGATGCCTTGGCTCTGGGCGTAGGAATGCTTCACCAGGACCCGCTGGACTTTCCCGCCCTGACTGTGTGGGAGAATTTCAGTCTTGGCGGGGTGAAGAGGAGAAAGAGAGCAACGGTGGCGCGCCTGCTTCAACTCGCGACTCGTTTTCACTTTGTCCTACCGCCGGATGCCTTGGTCAGCGAGCTTACTATTGGCGAGCGCCAGCAACTCGAATTGTTGCGCCTCCTGGACTTGGGAGTCAAGATCCTTATCCTGGACGAGCCGACCACCGGGATTTCTCTGACCCAGAAAGACATGCTGTTCACCGTCCTGCGAGAATTGGCTAAAGAAAAAGACCGTACGGTCATAGTAGTTACCCACATCTTGTCCGATGCGCTTGCCCACTGCGATGAAATCCTTGTCATGAAGCGAGGAAGGCTTGTAGGTCATTTGACTCCCCCCTTCGTATCCGAACAGATCGTGCGTCTCATGTTTGGAGACGATGCTTTGGCGGACGCGGCGCCTCGCCCCAAGCCGCACGTTACCGACGAGGTCTTCCTGTCTGTGGAGAACGCATCGATTACCGGTGAGAAGTTCGCTTTGACGGGCCTCAATCTTTCTGTGCGTGCCGGAGAAATCATCAGCCTGGCCGGTCTTGAAGGCAATGGACAGGATCTGTTGCTGAGGGGCCTGGCCGGCTTGGCTCATATCAAGAGCGCCAAGTTATTATTCTGCGGCAAGGATTTGCAAGGTCTTCCATCCACTGCGTTCCGCCGGTCGGGAATTGCCTTTCTCCCCGCGGCGCGGCTTGAACAAGGGCTCTTCGCCGACTTGACGTTGGAAGAGCACCTTTGTCTGGCGGTCTCTGAAAGGATGAGCCGCGTTTCAGAGTCGTTTCA
This sequence comes from uncultured delta proteobacterium, assembly GCA_963789265.1. Classification (GTDB taxonomy): domain Bacteria; phylum Desulfobacterota; class Desulfomonilia; order Desulfomonilales; family Desulfomonilaceae; genus CAWBBA01. The sequence goes on from CAWBKB010000007.1 coordinate 20,559, forward strand.
GCGCCTATGTGTGGAGCGTTTCAGTCTTCGTGCAGCGCCGTCCAGCATTGCGCGGACACTTTCCGGCGGGAATCAGCAACGCCTGCAGTTGGCACTGATCCCATACCACGCGCGGCTCTTGCTTTTGGAACACCCAACCCGCGGATTGGACGTCAATTCCGGCAAACAGGTATGGACATACCTCGAAGAGTGCTGTCGTCACGGCTCATCTGTGCTCTTTTCCTCGACGGATCTAGATGAAATCCTGGCTCACAGCCATCGAGTGCTCGTGTTTCACGGCCGGCGGCTGTTCGCTGATGTGCCGACATCGTTGCTGGACCTTGAGACCTTGGCAGGCCTTATGATCGGTCGCGAAAAGGCAGCTTAACAAATGGGTTCAATGTTGGAGACGACAGGCCCCATGCTTCGATTCGTGACGGCATTGCTGCTGGCCTGTATATTCACTATGTTGGTCATTGCCTGTTCCGGCGCGCCGCCGTTGCAAACTTTGGCCTTGGTTTTGGAAGGTGGGGCGGGTTCGGCCGGCAAACTGGCCCAATCGTTGTCCGTGTGGGTTCCCCTGGTGATTTGTTCTTCCGCTCTCTTGCTCACCTTTGCCTGCGGCTTGTGGAATATCGGCGTCGAGGGACAAATTGTGCTGGGCGCGGTCTTCGCGGCCGGCTTCTTTCGGTTTACAGGAGGGAGTGGCGGGCTGCCAACGATTGTGTTGGGACTGGTCGCCGGCATGATCGGCGGTGCATTGTGGGCGTCTCTTTCCGGGGTTTTCGCGCGTGTGGGGACGTGTCCACGAGATATTCTCAGGTCTAGGGTTGAATTTCGTGGCTATGAGCCTGTGCCTCTGGCTCATATTCGGCCCGTGGAAACGGCCGGGAATTGCTTCCATGAGCGGCACGGAACTCATCCCGGAATCGCTGTGGCTGCGTCAACTAGACAAGTTGCCGCTCTGCCCGGTGAGTCTGACACTGGCAGCGGTTGTATTCCTCGCTGTGTTTGTGCTCATGAACTACACACGCTGGGGTCTCATCCTTAGGGCTGTGGGGCAGAATTCTCAGGCCGCGGACATTATGGCACTCAGCCCGCACAGGCGTCAGCTAGAGGCCATGATCTGCGCAGGTGGTCTGGCCGGATTAGCTGGGGCGCTTCAGGTGGTGGGGCTGTATCACCGATTGCTTCCTGCAATTTCGAGCGGCTACGGGTACACCTCTTTGCTAGTCGCCATGATGGCCTCTTTCCACGGTGCGCTTGTGCCCCCTATATGTCTAGGTTTCGCTGTCCTGAACGTGGGATCCATCCAGCTTCCGCTGCGGATGAGCCTGGATTCGTCCCTCGGCGGCGTTATTCAGGGTGCTCTGGTGCTCTCCGTGCTGCTCGTACAGGGTTTGGAAGCGAGGATTCGCATGCAACATCGCGGCCGACGGTAGGATGACCGACCCGACGTACCGCACGTTCCCTGCTCAGCCACCAGGGATGACGAGAACTTATTACTCTTTTTTTCGCAAATACTGTCTCGTATTCTCGATCAATACCCGTCATTCCGGCGTACGCGGGAATCCAGTAGGACCGGCCTCGGTGCCGGTTGTTCGCGAAACGCCGGCAGGGACGCCGGCGCTACCGTACAATTGGCACCGCATCTTTGAGAACCTGTAGTTAGGGGCGATGCAAAGGTAATGGATTTCTTTTCGCTCACGGTGACGAACATTCTCGCTTCGGGAACTCCGTTGGTGCTGGCAAGTCTGGGAGAAACGTTCTCGGAGAGGGCAGGAGTCATCAATCTGTCCATGGATGGCACTATCCTGCTTTCCGCAATGACAGCCTTTGCTGCGGCGAGCTTTTCCGGAAGTCCGTGGGCGGGATTGCTCGCGGGCTCGGTAACCGGGATGGCCACCGCGCTGATTCTGGCCACGGTAAGCCTGATGCTGGCGCGTTCTCAGTTGGCCGTCGGGTTCACTCTAACGCTTCTGTGTCGGGATCTCGCCTACTTCCTGGGCCAACCGTATGCTAGGCAACCGGGGCCGGAGTTCTCGGTGTGGCATATTCCCGGACTTTCACGGTTGCCCGCCATAGGATCTATCCTCGGTGGTCATACTCCGGTCGTCTATCTCAGCATGATTCTCATTGCCTTGTCGTGGTGGTGGCTTTATCACACGAGGGCCGGCGTAAAACTCCGGGCCGTGGGAGAGTCCTCTGAGGCGGCGTTTGGTAGGGGGCTCAACGTAATAAGTTACCGGATCGGATACGCCGTGCTTGGGGGCAGCCTCGTGGGCATGGCGGGCGCGGCGTTTTCGCTGGCAATAAAGCCGGGCTGGGGATGCCCCCAGGGAGCGGAAGGCTCAGGGTGGATCGCCTTGGCCATTGTCATCTTCGGGGGCTGGGATCCCTTGCGGGTGGCCTTTGGAGCCTACTTTTTCTCTACGCTTCAGGTAGTGGGAATTCATCTTCAGGATATGCTCCCGGGCGTGCCTGCCCAAGTGTTCCAGACTGCTCCGTTTCCCATGATGATCCTGACTTTGTTGGCCGTGAATTTGGGCCGGTTTACGTGGATGCGTGATTCCGCCGAGTCACACCCGGCGTTAAGAAGGGTGTTGAAATACCTCGACGTGAGGCCTCCGGCAGGTTTGGGAAAGGATTTTGATCCCAGAGAGACTTTCTGAAATCGAGTCAAGACCGTAATCGTTCATTTGCGCGGGGGAATTGTCGAAGCCCTGTCATTGCGAGGAGCAAATAGTGGGACAGGCATCTTGCCTGTCTATTACGGATGACGGGCAGGATGCCCGTCCTACTGGCAATCTGAGCGGGGTTTAAAGGAAGGGATTGCTTTCCCGCGGGACGTGGGACTCGCAATGACAATCTTTCACGCTCGTAATTGAATGATTACATGAGACCGCTGGTTACTCGATTCAAATAATCGGAGTCTGAGTTCATGCCGGCCTTCTGTTAAGATGTAGCAAAAGTTTCGCTTCGGCACAAAAAAAGGCTGGCTTTCTTCTGACCTTTCATCAAGAATAGTACAACAGTTTTGAATAGACAAGTCGTCAGTGGATGAGACGGGGATGACCGCTCGCCTAGGCATCCGAACCGCGAGTTACAAGTCCGCGAGAATCATGAGCTAATGCGGAGTTAGTTGTGAACGCCGAGGTGACAAAGGATAAGATAGCAAATGCTCTTGTAAAGACTTTTGAAGTTCTCTCGTTCGATCCTCAGAAGATATATAATAAAGCCAATAATCACACTGTGTCGGAATGGCGTCTCAAACAAGAGGGATTGGCGGGCGCGGCCGGGACCGGGGCTGCAATCATACCGGGGCTCCACTTACTCGCCTTGGGTGCAGACATAGGATATCTGATCAATCGCATGGACGAATGTTGCTATGGGATAGGTGCGATTGTAGGGATGCAAAGCGGGGTCGGCAACATCCTTGAAAAAGAAGATCTTGCCAATATTTTGGCGCTGTGGTGCAACGCTATTACCATGGCGCAACTGGACAGGGTACAGTATGAAAACAGGGAAAGTAAGCTTGGCACTAAGCTTACGCAGCCGGCCTTGGGCAAAGTAGGAGCGGTATCCCTCGGTGTACTCGGGGCGACGAGCAACAGGCTCACTTTGAAGGTCGCGACCAAGATTGCAGCCAAATTCGGCGCCAAAATCACCACCAAGGCTGCGGCCGGGTTCATACCATTAGCGGGGGCACTGGCGTCCGGCGGAATTAACGTCTGGCTGGTATCGAGCGTTTCCAATGCGGCAGAGAAATACTACTCGTGGAAGGCGGGATGTTTTTGGGACTGTGACCTGTCAAGACGTTGAACCGTCAAATGCGAAGACAGGACCCGGAGAAATCCCGCGACTGCGGCGGTTAAGTTGTGGTGAAAAGTAAATGCTCCACCGCCCGAATGGAGGCGGAGCATTTACTCGGACCGAGTATGAGCAGATTCATCGGCATGGCCATATAGTTCCGGGTAAAGCTTCTTGACGCACTCGGGACAGATGCTGTGGGTGAACTCTGCTTCGGAATGGTCTCTTATGTATGCTTCTATTTGCTCCCAGTAGCCCTTATCGTTCCTAATTTTCTTGCAAGACGAGCAAATCGGAAGCATTCCGCCCAACAGCTTCACGTTAGCCAGCGCTTCCTGAAGCTGCGCGACCAACCTCTCCTGCTCTTCTTCAAATTGCTTGCGCTGTGTAATGTCCCGGAGGGATACACGCCTTCCCAGTGGGGTACCGTTATCTCCGTAAACAGCTTGGCATACGTGGTTGAGCCATCGGATCTCGCCGTCGGATCGAATAATCCGAAAGTCAATAGAATGCGCAACCGGCTCAGCCTCGGTCACATCTCTTTTAGTATGGTCCGCCACGAGGCCACGATCGTCTGCATGGATTATGTTGTCAAGCAGGCCTGAATTCTTCAGGAATTCCTCGGAAGAATATCCTGCGACCCGCTCGCACGAAGGTGACATGTATAACAACCGCTTTTCCGGGCCGATCCAATATTCGCAGTCGTATGTGAAGTCCGCCACAATGCGGTAGCGTTCTTCGCTGGCGCGGAGGGCCTCCTCAGCCTGTTTGCGTTCTGTGACGTCGTTGATCACGGAGAACAATAGTGTCCTTCCACCGACAGAGATCGGGCCGGAGCATGCTTCAACATCTCTGACTTCACCGTTAGCCAGTCTGTGGCGGAACTGAAAGAATCGGGTCTGTTTAGCTCTGGCAGCCTGCATGTCTTCAAATACCTGTTCCGCGCTAAGGTTATTGATTTCGCTGATCTTCATTTGCGTGAGGACTTCGCGGGAGTAGCCGTAGAAATCACAGGCGCCGGGACTGGCATCCTCTATTCGCGCGGTATCCGGGTCAATGATGAGCATTACCGCGTGATGATTCTGAAACATGGCTCTGAAACGCTCTTCGCTCTCGCGAAGGGCCTCGTTTGCTCTATCGATGCTATCGCCAACTCGTGACGACGCCTTCGAAGTCGCCACCACAGCTATGATGCTGATAACGCCCGCAAGGACGGCTGTCAGTAGCACTTCATTCATTTTCACTAAAAGGGGCGCAACTGCGCGGACAATTCCCGGTAAGAGCACTGCGAAGAAAACAAGCGGCACGAACGTTGACACAAGGCCGCGGTAAATTGGGGAACCTCGGAAATAACGATGGGGAATGTCATCGGGTTTGAGCCGACCCATCACCCCAAAGCCAAGGAGCAGAAAAGCGAGAGCTGTAGTAGCCGCCACTGGGATGATATTTCTCCCATAGAGGAACGGCGCGCCGTAAAGATACCCGAGCAGGATGGTGAAGCCGGAGAACGCCGTGGCCGTGCCCAGCAAACCGCTCAGGTGTCCCCAAGAGTGACGTCCCGCAGGCACCGTCGAGCGAATCAGACCGAAAAGCATCGCTGCGCTCGACAAAACAAATAATCCGGCCGTCACGGGTGACATTCTGGCTACCGGAACCCCCTTCAAGAGCTCCGGTTGAGCGTATATGAATTCTTCGACTTCCAGCGCTCTCTGGTGCCAAAATGGTACAAGCTCCAATGCACCAAAAGTCATGACTACAAGAATCCCGCATACACAAGCCACTACACGAATCCTGCTCGAAACTTCATCTGGCTGAAAAAAACCGCTCAACGCGAGCACGATGAAGCAGGTGGCTGTGCTAGGGGCCATAGGTATGTAGTAAGAGAGGAAGCTTGCCAGCAGCCGCCATCCTAAAACCCAGCCTACCAGCGCAAGGCCGGCCAGGACAATCACGCCTAGAAAAGATATCAACCACAGTCTCTTCACAGCAGGCGACTCGCTTTTGAGCTTAGCATTGTTGACAACCTCGCTTTGCATAGTCCCGGAAGTTATGCTCCATGCTCGACCCAAGGGGTTTTGCTCGGACCTTTCTGAATACTTGTCTCAGTTGGCCTCACGAGACCCGCTGCCGGCAGGCCAGTTATAAGATTAGTCAAAAGAACCGCTCTCTGCCTTGTCCTAAGGATATCTTAATCATGCCTCCCGGTCAATCCGGGAGCATGCAGCGGCCTTACCTATTCCGGTGCACACCGAAAGATGCGTTTTGCAGCAGGAGGATCGCCGCACAAGTCGGGCTCCATGACTTCAAAGTGAGCAGGAGTGTATGTCCCGAAAAGAAAAGGCAAAAAAACAAGACCCAACCCCAGCATCTCTTACCCGAAAATACTCATGCATTAATCTCGGATACGGCGGAACGACCGTACAGAATTTCGAGGACTCGGGATTAACTTTTGAATTCATATACTTGAATGAATAAACTTGAGATTTTAACGTAATTCCTACTACTTGCTTCTAGTGCATCGACAGAAAGCTTTTGCTTGACGCGCGCGATGCGTGGAGATAACAAGGCGTCATGCCGCGTGTACGCAATAAAAAAGCAAAACCGCCATGCGATGCGCGGCGGCTCTGTGTACAGAAAATTCCTATTGTGGGAGGTAGCTATCGTGGCAAAAAAATCGGGATTTACCCCGCAGCCCCCGAAACAACTTTGTGAGCTGAAAGTGTCACAAGAGGAAGCAAGAACTGGTCTGCAAGATCGGATTGAAGAAGGCATTGAACTGACAAAACGGCAAATCGCGTCGCTCCAGGAATTCGACGCTCTAGAGCACGATTACGAAAAATGGGATTCTTTTAACACAGAACTATTGAAAAGACTGTTTACTTCAGACGAAATGGCGAACGAATACGCCTGGTGGGGTATGGTTGTACACCCTCGTGAACAGTCGTTAAGAGAAAAAGTTACCGACCTTTTCGCGAACATAAATGATAAAATCCACCGTCTGGATTCTATTATCGAGCGCCTCGAACTCATACCCGTGAATTCCAGCCTTAAACACCTTACGGTTTCGCGCAGGGATTTGAAGCTACAACAGCGTTCAAAGAGGGTTTTCGTCGTACATGGTCGCGACGAAGTCGCTAAGGCTAATCTTGAAGTCTTCTTGCAAGAAATTGGTCTTGAGCCGATCGTTCTTCATCGGCAAGCTGACGAAGGACTCACAATCATCGAAAAGTTCGAAAAGCACAGCGATGTAGGCTATGCGTTTATCCTCCTCACACCGGATGAGATTGCCTACTTGGCATCTGAAGAAGGCAAATCTGATGCTGAACGCCATAAGGAATTCCGTGCAAGGTCAAATGTGATCTTTGAGTTTGGTTATTTTGTGGGCAAGCTCGGTCGTTCTAGTGTGTGCTGTTTGTATACAGGCAACGTAACCTTACCAAGCGATGTGAGTGGCATGATCTACAAGAAGTATGACAAGAACATCGGAGAGGTCGCTTACAATATAACCAAAGATCTCAAAGCTGCGGGATACGCTATTAGATAAACCTTATTCAAGGTAGATCAGAGCCAATTCACCTTCGCGTCATTGGTCCACTGCTCCACCTCACATGAAGTCCGCCACGACAAATTCTGGGGACACCATACCAATTTCTTCCAGGCTTCCGCTCTACGAAGCGGCTGTCCATAAGTAACAAAAGCCACGAGAAATGCTCGTGGCTCGCGTTTTCTGGTGCGCCCGAAGAGATTCGAACTCCCGACCTTCTGATCCGTAGTGGGATACCACACCCTTTTTACCCACTATGACCTGTTGATACTGAGACAGCCCTTCGTTAATCATTCTAAAGGGCTGTCTTTGTTTTGTCAAATACAGATTGATATAGAATGACACCGCTGTTAGCCCCCAATATGGACACCTGTGGACACCTATATGGACACCTATATGGACACCTAAAGACTAACACAAAAAAGACGTGAGCCGAACTTTTTTGCAGTGTTGGGCGAATGGAATTCTGGATTCATTTGCCTTTTTTTTCTGTCTTCCGAAGTAGATCGTGGGTCTTTAGAAATTCCTCCATTTCATGATGTCTGTTGAAGTTGGCCGCCCACTCTTCTTCCGGACCGACCGTCGCCCCATGATCTATCAGCACGGCTGCCATATTCAAGTCTCCTCTTGCTGCGGCCAAACTGAGAGGGGAACGGCCAAAAACCTTCGTAGATAAGAATTTGGTATCTGCACGCTCGTTAGGATCGGCACCTTCTTCCAATAGGAACCGGGCAACCCCAATGTTTCCCGTGCTGCAAGCTAACCACAGTGGGGTCACAAGACCTCGCCCCCATTCCATGTTGAGGTCTACTCCCTCGGATTTGAGTTCGCGCAGCTTCTCCAGGTCATTTCCTTTTATCGCTTTGGCTATGGCCAGAAGCCTTTGCTCCCTCTTTTCCCAAAGCGGACGCACTGTTTCAAGATGCTTTGAAACGGAAAATGGACAAATGTCATCCCATTCTGATGGGGAATAGCGGCCTCCAGAAAAATCGGGGGAGACGGACGGTGCATTATACAAGGATATTTTACCGCTCTGCGCCTCTTTTATAAGGAGGTGTATGAGAGCCGGAGAGAATAGTTGTTCTCGGAAAGGTTTGTCTTCAAAGCTGGGATGGAGTATTCTCGCACTCACACAGGCACAATAGATCTTCTTTGGATTCTCATTGCCTCTCATGACCGGTGTTGGTGTCCCTTCAGCTACTTCTATAATGCGTATATCCTGGAATTGCACGGGACTCTCGAACTCTCTCATCAATTGCGTTATGATTTGGGAACTTAAGGGCGTTGTTTCAACTTGTGATTTCGATTGGCCAGAGAGATGGTTTGTCTTGCCCATTTCCTGGGGTTTAATCCCATCAGTTCCTCTCATAAAAACGAACAAGATTAGGACTGCCCCTATTGCACAGCCGAGAGCAGCAAAGGGATGCTTCCTCAGAACAGTCTTAACCCTGTCCAAAGCGGGAACCGCCGCCTTGTAGATTCTTCCTAGGGTTTCCTGGAAGACTTTTCGCCCACTTGAATGACTCCCCGCTTGTTTCTTCTGCTCATTAATTTCTTCGGCCTGCTTCCGCTTCAACAATCCCGCATCCACAAGCTTCTTGAAAAGGCTTTGCAGACCCTTTTCCGAAAGGTGGTACTTCTCCATCAGGCCGGCATTAGTCATGCCTGACTTGATGTCTACAAGGATTTCCTTTGCGTTGACGGTTTTCTTGTCCATAGGAGCCCCCTGTGGAGAGAGATCAGGAAGGCATGATATCATAGCGCATTGTCAAATGGGGGGAAATTCGGCATGTGCCAGTCTGAAATTCATCGCACCGTCCAGCCATAATGTTGAGAAACGTCGGCGCAATTGTGTAGATTACAGTGAGCACTCAAGTATCTTAGCCTTTGCTTAATGGCAGTAAGTAAGTAAGGTCTGATTGCTTTGAAACTCTTATGTCCTGTCGGAGGTCGGTCTTCTTCCAACAACAGGATGACTTTGATTGGGCGGCTATTTCGCACAAATAGATAATCGCAGAATTTGGAAAGTTCCTGATTTCCCAATCTGTGAGCACCATATAGAACTGCCACAGTGTCTCTGATCTTTTTCCCTATTTCCAGAGCCAGTTCATTTTGTGCCATTCGCTTTCTGTTTGCTATTCGATAGCCCCTGAAATCTTTTGCTTCGATTACGAACAACACCTCTCCGAGAGCCAATACATCTACGGCTTTGATGTCTTCGGGCTCAGCAAACTGTTTTCTATAAAAATTGCATTCGTCATACTTTTTGACATACCATCCATCAGGGAATTCAAACGTAAAGTTTTCCACCTGTTTGCTGATCATTGCAGTCCTTCAAAGAAAACTGATTGCTCCCTGTCATCTTGTTTCAGAGTTTCATCCAATGACACAATTGTCTTGAGGTCTTCAAGAAGCTCACCCTCTTCCATTGCTACTCCATTTTCCTCCAAATGTAGGCCAAAGAATCGGGCAGGAATTTCCGTCCTGGTACGTTTGGATTCCTCCACTATTAATGACAATTCTTTCATGACAAACAGACTGTGAGTTGCCAATATGACCTGAACTCCTCTATTCACTAATTCTGCCAAAGTTCGAGCGATTTTTCTTACAATTTTCGGGTTAAGGTTGGCCTCGGGTTCATCCCAAAAAAGTATGCCTTTGTCGGTAAGGGACCCATTGGCAGCAAGATACGCCAACATAGCCACTTTTCGCAATCCTTCGGCAACCAAAGAAATCTCCATAATTCCTTGGCCGGGGAGATGCAAATAAAATCGCCCAGATTCCACCCTTACAGACCCTCCCATGATTTTTTCCAAGGGCTTGACGATTGCAGCTATTTCTCCAGCTCGTTTGCCCTTGAGCAAAGCGCGGTTTAAGAGCATGCAGAGATCATAGTAAGTTTCATCTATAGCTAATTCACGCTCTTCATAAAGACTGATAAATCCGGGGTAAAGTGAAAGTACCTCCCGTGGGGGAAAAAATATAGGTATATCGGGTCGCCCCTTCCCCTTGTCTGGAAAATGTTCAAGAATTACATCCATCTGAGTATTTGAAGCAAAAGAAAAGCTCAACTCCCTGTCGTATCCAAAGTCTGCGTTAATTTCACTTCTTGCACGCCCCACTCCCCTACGGCACAAACGCCCCAAGGTATCAGGGTTAAACACTCCCACTAGTTTCTGTGCAATACGACGTTGAAACCACTTTTTACTAACTACAATCGTGTACTTACCCGATTCCTTATCGTATTCTCTCGACTTATGTAAAACGTGTGCCAGTGCATAGCCCAGCTTCAAAAGGTGACTTTTGCCGGTGGCATTCTCCCCGATAATCACATTTAATCCATCAGAAAACTTGATGTCTAAATCTGAGAAAGCCGTGAAGTTTTTAAGTCGTAACGCATCTAGAGACACTTTGGTTCTCCAAAGCGGGATATCATTCATTGGATCAGTAGTCCATTGAATCTTCGATTGATTAGAGCACATGAAAGATGCCACGACAAGATTTTTCTCCGTAATTGAAGGCGAATACACCGGACATGAAACGGTCTTCCTCATTCCTTAAGCCCCATTACCATCGCATACAGCCTCAGCGCCCTTTCCAGGTGATAAGTGTTACTCCCCTTGAATTTATGAAATTCGTTCAGCAGATCGACTGGCAGGCGACCTGCGAATACTTTTATTTTGACCGTGGAATATTTTTTCATTCTTCCCCCGGTCCATTCTTTGTGATGCATTTCAATTGAGTCCAGTATTTTTCTGATTCCTAGCAAAATCTGCTTTTCAGACAGATCCGGTGCTTGACCGCTGTTATCAGTGTGTGGAATTCCGGGGACACCATACTTAATTATTTTGTTCCGGAGAGTGCCTCCAATTTCGTCTTTCGAACCCCCTACCTCTCGGTCCTATCGACAAACTCACGAGCCAGACCGTCTGATACCCGATTCCTCCAGAAGAATGATCACGAGTTCGTACGCGTCACTCTGCACAAAGTCTCTTTCTTCAGGCTCCTCGGACTCCATAAGGCCGCCACGACAAATTCTGGGGACACCATACTAATTTCTTCCAGGCTTCCGCTCTACGAAGCGGCTGTCCATAAGTAACAAAAGCCACGAGAAATGCTCGTGGCTCGCGTTTTCTGGTGCGCCCGAACAGATTCGAGCCTTCGACATTGCGGAAAGCACTGATCTCTGGCCGCGGCATTTCAGTGTGCCTGCTCTTCGTGTCGATTGAAATTCTTTGAACCGATTCGGAAAAAGTGTGAAGGTTACGCAAGACGGCATCCTGTGTGCCGCGATCAATCAAGAACGCACGTGATTGAATTTGCCTTCAAGTTTGAAACGGTATAGAGTATTGCCATGACTATTGCGGAACTCAAAGAGGCTATTGAGCAATTGAACGTCGAGGAGAGAGCCCAATTAGAAGCTCTCCTTCATCCCTGCAGCCCCGATGAATGGGATAAGCAGATGGAGGCGGATTTTTCCTCGACCGGAGACTTGGCTTGGCTGGTGAAAGAAGTAGATGAGGACATAAAAACCGGCAAACTGCAAGACATGCCTTGAAATCGAAGTGCCACCAACGATTCTGGGATTGTTTTCGCTCCTTCCCTCCTCATATTCAAAAGCTTGTTAGGGCCAAATATGCTTTATGGGAAAAAGACCCTTTCCATCCGTCCTTTAAATTTCAAGAAATTCAACCTGGGATCTGGCGAATACGACTCGGCGATCACTATCGAGCCCTAGCCCGTCGAGAAGGCGATCTCATGGTCTGGTTTTGGATCGGCAATCACGAAGACTACAGTGAAGGCGGTGGCTTCGGCGGCATTTTCGCTCTGCCGGATGAAGCCCGCGGTCGCTGCTGCAAGAGGATCGGAGTCGGTATCGGCGTAGGATGCTGGTGAGCCCGCGTTCCGTGCGGGAGAACCGCATCAATAGAGAAAAAACCGCGAACGATGCGGTTCGTCCAGCGTGCCACGGGACTCACCAGCATCCTACCGGCGCCTTTGCATCTTGTGCGGCGCCAGTACTCGGTTGTACTTACTGGGGTCTTCGCCTGAAGACGAGTTTTTTTCTCCCATTCCTCGATGGGGACAATAAATTGAGGCTGCGGAAGCACTCGTAGGACGAGATAACCCCCTTGGCGTTCACTCGTCCAGATCCCTGAATTCAATCTCAAGTTCTTCTCGGTCCCAGGTGACGCCGGGGCTCCCGTAGTTCCGGCAATTGACCAGGAACGCTGCCCTGGACACCCCGGCGAGAGCGGCTGCGTGGCCGGAGGTTACCCGCCCCATTTCGAAGAGCTTCGTCGCAAGAGCTGTTCGGACTTCCGCCTCGAATAGGTCCGGGCTCATATTAAGCATAGCTTGGATGGATTCAGGATAATCTATGCACAGGGTTTTCATGGTACGATTCTTTGGTGCGCCCGGAGAGATTCGAACTCCCGACCTTCTGATCCGTAGTCAGACGCTCTATCCAACTGAGCTACGGGCGCGTTGGGCGGTACCGGCCTTCAATAATAGCACGTTCAGGAAATGCCGCCAGCACTCTGTCCGTAAGGTCAATGATCCCTTTCACAAGATCCAGAACCGGCTGTTCATCTTGTAAAACCTTTGCTGAACATTGTCAACAATGAACCGTGGCTTACACTAATCATTCACTTACGGACGGGAAATTGTCATTGCGAGGAGCAAAGCGACGAAGCAATCTCGGTTCTAGGCGCTCTCCGGAAATGAGATTGCTTCGCTTCGCTCGCAATGACACCGGTTGGAACAGATCGCTGCCCCCGGATAACTGAAAGGATACGGCATACAGCGCAGCGAGGCATTTGGCGACACAAAATCTTGATCTTGCCAATAGGATTGGTTAGAGTGACCAGGTGGTCATCGGGCGAATATCGCGGCGTTCCAGGGGCTCAGAATATGTGCCGTCTGGCAATTTCGCTTCCCCGAAACGTGGACTTACAGAGGTTCTCGAAAGCTTTGACGGATTCCCGCTTAGGCAATGCCGTGAGATGAGGTCTGCCCTTGGTTGGTGGGTCAAGCTTCCAGCCTGTGGCTTACGGACGGGCAGGATGCCCGTGGCCACTGTATCCTTTTCTTTTACCGTGATTACCTTTCGAGAATCCCTATACACGGCCTTGAAGATTGCCGGAGACGATCTTGGGCGATTGACCGCATTACGCATCAATTCGATTCCAGGTCCACAGTTCCAACGAAGAAAGGAGGCCTCAATTGCGCCACAGGCTCATACCGGTAGTTATGATAACGGTGATTCTTGCCGTGCCGCTGCTAGCAGCTCGGGAAGCGTTTTCCGGAAACCGGACGAAGATCCGCTTCGGGGCTTTGCCCGTGCTCCAGGCGCTCCCTTTGTATGTGGCACAGGCGAAAGGTCTTTTTGCAAAAGCATCGCTGAAAGTGGATATTATTCCTTTCAACGCTGCCGCGGAAAGAGACATCGCGCTGTCGGCACGTAGCTTGGACGGGTACTTCGGCGACCTGATCGCTTCGATGGTGCTCATAGGTAATGGCCTTGATATCCGTGTGGTTGCCACAAATTACGACAGTCGCAAAGATCGTCGAATGATTGCAGTACCTGGGAAAACCTGGATGTAAGTATCACTCTGTAGCGGACTTGGCTGATGTCCCGGTCGCTCTCTCGTCCAATTCGGTGATCGATTTTGTGACCGAGCAGTTACTGACCGCCCGTGGCGTGCCGGAGAAGCGCGTGGTTTCATTGGAAGCAAAGAACATCGGCCTGCGCATGCAGATGCTCCTTTCAGGACAGGTTGAAGCTGCTACGCTTCCGGAGCCTCTGGCAACCGCCGCGATTGCCAAGGGCGCGGTCCTTCTCGCGGACGATTCCGGGTTGGGGCCGAGTCAGACTGTTTTGGGGTTCACCGGATCGTTCATAAAGAAGCATCCCGAGACTGTGAAAGCCTTTCTGAGAGTGCTCAATGAGGCAGCCCGAATAACCGATACGGAACCTGATTCGGTTCGCGCCGTGATGGTCGAGTATTGCCGACTTCCCGAGTCCTTGAAACGTGATTACCCTGTGCCCCGCTTTCCGGTCCTGCATGCACCCGACATCGAATCCGTGAATACCGTGGCGGCATGGCTGAAGAAAAGAGGCGTCATCAAGACCTCGCTTAAATACGGACAGGTGGTGGATGCCGGATTCATCCCTTGAACTGATCCGCTGCCGAGAAGTCACCAAAACGTACCTCTCGGAAGAGGTCCCGATACCCGCGTTATCCGCGACAAATTTGACTCTCGCTGAAGGAGAAACCTTGGCTCTGGTGGGGCCGTCCGGTTGCGGTAAATCTACTCTGTTGCTTCTGCTGGCGGGGTTGGAACCACCCACTGCGGGTAGCGTTGAGTTCCGAGGGCAACCGCTGAGTCGATCTCACAGGGAGATCGCCCTTGTGCTTCAGGATTACGGACTGTTCCCCTGGAAAAGCGTGCGAAAGAACGTGGAACTGGGGCTTCGAATCCGTGGTGAGCCGGTAGATCGCGGACGCGTCAACCAGTTACTCGCTGAACTGGATATAGGAGAAAAGACCGACGTTTACCCGCAGCAGCTCTCAGGAGGTCAGAAGCAACGTGTCGCTTTGGCCAGAGCCCTGGTATTGAATCCGTCTCTGCTCCTGCTCGACGAACCCTTCGCTGCCCTCGATACTTTGACCAGGGAACGCCTCCAGGACCTGGTTGCTGAAGTCTGGCAAAAGCGAAAGTTTGGTATGGTCCTAGTGACTCACAACATCCAGGAGGCAGTACGGTTGGGACAAAGGATTCTGATCATGGGACGTAGCCCGGGAAGTATTCTAGCTGCTGTCGAGAATCCCACCGCTTGCCGTCCGGATCATCGAGGGTCCGACGAATTCTTCGATCTGTGCAGGCAAGTTCGCAGCATACTGGAGCAGGCGGAATGAGGTCATCCCGATGGGGATATTTATGGGGAGTGGTCCTGTTGCTGGTGCTCTGGCAACTGTGCGCATGGTGGGTGGGCGAAGCTGTCCTTGCCGGCCCCGTGGCGGTGATGTCCAAGCTGGTGGTGGAAGCGCAGACAGTGAAATTCTGGCGGAACCTTGGCGCTTCCTCCTTGCGGATTTTTGCGGCCCTTTTGATTTCTTTTTCCACCGCGGTTCCTCTGGGTCTGCTTCTCGGGTCCAGTCCTCGCCTCGACCGGCTGGCCAGGCCGTTGATATACCTCACCTACCCCGTTCCCAAGATCGTACTCCTGCCGCTGGTATTGCTGATTTTCGGCTTAGGAGACCTCGGTAAGATTGCGATGCTCTCCATCATTCTATTTTTTCAATTGCTCATCACAACACGGGACGCCGCCCGCGGGGTAAGCCGGTCGGCCAGGTATTCACTCTACAGTTTAGGCGGTACCAAGCGGCACCTGTTCGTTCACGTGATCTGGCCTTCGAGTTTGCCCGCGGTCTTCACTGCACTACGTATAGCCACCGGCACGGTAGTTGCGGTGCTATTCTTTGTCGAGTCCATTGGAACTCGCTACGGCATGGGGTTCTACATTTTGGATGCCTGGGGCCGCGCGGACGTGCCGCAGATTTTTGTAGGGATCGTGGTGCTGGCTCTGCTCGGAGTTTCTTTGTATGAAACGTTCGATATTTTGGAACGGATTTTTTGTAGATGGCATCAACTATAAACATGAAACCTTGCGGAGGAAACGGATTTGAAGGCTGACCGTGAAAAGTGGGATTCGCGCTATGCCGGGGAGGCCGGATCATTTCCCGCACCTGACGAATTCCTGATCGGGCACCAGGCACTCTTGAAACCTAGCCGCGCTTTGGACGTGGCCTGTGGCCGAGGCGGCAACGCCATTTTTCTTGCCGAGCGAGGGTATAGCGTTGATGCAGTGGACATTAGTTTTCAGGCCCTTAATCCGCTCCATGCCGAGGCTGTCCGCCGTAAGCTTGACATACACTGTGTGGTTGCGGACCTTGATCGCTACTTTATTCCTAATGATGTCTACGATCTTGTGATCGTGTTCTACTACTTTTCAAAGCCGCTGATGAGAAGTATGAAAGGCGCTCTCAAAGAAGGGGGCTTGATCTTCTACTCGACCTTCAACGACAGGCATACAAGTGTCAGACCGGAGTTCAATCCCGCTTACCTGGTGTCCGCCGAACGTTTGCTTTCTTATTTTGATGATTTTGATCTAGTGGTTTATGAGCCTGCCGCAGGTGAGCACCGGAATGTTTCGCGGCTAATTGCTCGAAAGCAGGGCCGCTGACTTTTTGTTGACAGATCGAGGTTGCAAACGTTACCCTAATTAGGGGAAGAATTGTTTAATTTTATGCGATAAGGAGCTGATCATGGTTGTGAGATGGCACCCTATCATGGAGTTGATTGCCGGCATATTAATTCTGATTTGGCCGAGGCTGGTTTCTTACGTTATAGGTATTTACCTCATTGTAGTAGGGATCATGGGGTTAGCGGGCGGAAGATTTTAGCCGCGAAGCCTTGCTGAGCCGAAATGCCCATGCGGCACAGGAGCCGGAGGAGTCGGTCACTCCAGTCGGAGGGTCTTTTTGCGCCCGGACACGTACAGGGCATCTGTTAGGCACAACTGATACCGGTTCGCGCTCGAATAAGTGAGACCCGGCAAACACCGGACGGCACTGTCCTGGCTACCATGACGGTGCTCAGGTCATCGGCACCCAGAAACGATTCTTGAGATCCCAGGTACCATCCCGCGTCTCGTGCGAGGCTTTGTCAGATCCGTGCTGTATTTATCGTTTGATAGCGAACTAATATCACTTGCATGAAAGCGAAATGGTACGAATTGTTACCCATCGAGGTATTGCTCAAGGGCAGACACGTCTATACATTCCTTGAGCTCTTCTTCAGTCGCGTCCTCGGGGTCCTTTAGGGCGTCCCTTGGGCATAGGAACTTCTTTCCAGCGCCGTCATCGACCCACGCATAGGTCTTGGATTTGTCTTTGGATTCTGCCATTCCGGATTCTCCTATCTACTGGTAGTACTATATCCAGCGATCCTCAAAAGGCAAGATTTGTTGGACAGGCAACAGGAGCGCCAATTGCCATGCGAGCTTTAGCGCCCGGAATAGGCATGCCGCGTGCGCACCTCTTGACCGTGCGGGCTTCTTTCACTAACATGCGATGATTGCAATACGTTTGCCCGCTTATTAAGGAATTTGGTACATGGACCAAGCCGCCGATCGCAAGGAGGACCAGCCTGTGGCTTCTCAGCGGCCCGGGAGAAGATCCGAACCGGCAACGATTTCTGCCCCCACCACCGCTGGGCCGTATTTTGCAGGCCGGTCGCCGTATGCTTTTCTCCTGGTACTAGCTCTCATTGGAACTTTTGCCACCGGCTTTCTCACATATCGGCACATCGTTCTCACGAGTCATTTTGGTGCCGCCGGCGAGTCGGCCCTATGCCCCGCACATGGGAACGTCAATTGTGATGCGATCCTGATGACGGACTATGCGGTCCTGTTCCGATATTTTTCGTCAGCGGCGCTGGGATTGGCAGGATTTGTTCTTGTCCTTTGGCTCCTCGTCAATGCCCTTTTCAACGAGCGTATCAGAAAATTATCGTGGGCTTGCCTTGTAGTCTACTTTTTCGCTGCCATCGGTTTCAGTTGGTACTTCGCGTATATCATGGTGTTTGAAGTGGATTTCATTTGCACCTGGTGCATTGTGGTTCACGTTCTTAACGTGATTTCACTCATTTTCGTGATAATCGTTTCCATGAGGAAGCGGAAAGAGTTTCTCCTGCCGGAAATCTCGACATTCGGGGAAAGGGCCTATTTCGTCGTGGGCGGCGTGTTGATATCCCTGTCGATCTTCCTGGGGTCGGGACTGGTGGAGAAGAGCCTGAGCTTCGACGACGCAAAAGCCAAATACGAGGAGATAGCCAACGATCCAGTGGTAATCTCCGCAATGCTGAATGCTTCGGAAAATTACCAGATCCCGGTGTCTGCCCGAGATCCTGTTTACGGATCTAGTGGAGCCCCTTACCCGATTATCTTTTTCGGTGACTTCCAATGCCCCGTTTGTGCGGGGATGGAAAAGTTCGTTCGCAGACTAGTGGATATAAATCCTGGGGTGTTGAAACTGGTTTACAAAAACTATCCACTGTCCCTGGATTGCAATCCGATCCTACTCGGCAACCCGCATCCGATGGCCTGCACCGCGGCTCGTGCCGGGTACGCGGCTTTTCTTCTGGGCGGGCCAACTTCGTTTTGGCGGTATGCGAACCTTCTTTTTGAGAATCGGAGGCACTTGAACCGCGATCCATGGTCGGACTTTGCCCGACGGATCGGCCTCGAGCCTCGAAAGTTCCAGCCATTGATGGGCCCGGGAGGTCCGGCGGAGAAGAAAGTGAAGGAGGACATAGACCTCGGGATAAAGCTTAAGCTATCCGCTACACCTCAGATTTTCTTTGAAGGAAAAAAGATCCCGGAGAATTTGAAAGGGGAGTTCTTCATTGACACGCTGGAGCAGTTGGTCCGGGGCCACCATCCTGACAAAAAAGACTTCAAACTCAAAAGACGCTAACCGGGGCCTCGGCTCGTGCAGGAGCCCGGCATGCGCTTAATCAAGCGAATCCACAGTGTGGACAATTTCAATGCGCGCCGATATTGGTGTTGCAAAAGGAGATCAGGAGAATGTCCTCAAACAAAACCAGCTCTTTTAATCTGGGGAGCCTCAAGACTACAGCCATGTTGTTGGCAATTTTGATTGTCGTCGGCCTGGCCCCGCGTTCTTCTTCAGCAAAGACAGATTTTCTCCCGCCTGAAATTAGGGACTTGGAGTTGGGAATAACGTTGTCTCAGGTGATTGATAGAATCAAGGATTCCGGCACGCATTCGATGATCCCCATCGCCAAAGGGATGAGGAAGAAACTTATCTGGCCTCTGGCGAACAGCTTGTATTACAAGCGAGTGGAGTTCGAATTTACCGAAAAGGATCACCTGTACTTGATGCGTTTCGTCCTCAATGATGAACTGAGGTGGAATTTGACGTCACTGAAGAAACAATTCTTCGACAGGTACCACATTTCATGGGAGCACCCCGGCAGATTTCGGGCAAAGAACAATGACGTGATCGTTTATGTACCTGCTGAAGGGAAGTACAATTTTTTCGAGCTGAGAAATGTCGCCACGGGGGAGAATTCCTTCGAACTTTTCAATCAATTCATCAGCGCGCAGGACCGCCGACACGTTAAGGCCAAGGTTAGCGCCCCGAATCAGGTGGGAACGGCGACAACTGCCGCTCCTGTAAAAGGAAATGTTCCCAATTCGAAAGTGGAGAAGGAGCCCAAGCCACAAGGGAAATAATGAGACCCCTTCTTCATATTGAAAGTTTTGAAAGAAAACCGTAGGGCTCTTTTCGGCTCCCACGCGGAAGGATGCCAAACTATTCCTGGTTCCCAGGCGGATCCTGGGAACGAGAGAAGTTCTGAGAGAAATTCTCAGAGCTTCTTTTCAGCTTCCATGCGAAACCACGCCAAACTGATCCGGCCAAATCGCTACGGGAGTTCATCTTCTCGGCTGCGTACCGGGTTCAGACTCGATAATACTCAGCCTCGCATTTAGCCTTCGCAGATTTTCCCAGGCATCTTTCAAATCGGGCTGAATCTCCAGCGCTTTATGGAAATGTTTTGCCGCTTCGTCAAACGCGCCGACATTCATGTAAATTGCGCCAATAGCATTGTGGGCCAGTGCCAAGCCAGGGTCGATTTCGATTGCTTTGCTGAGATGTTCCAGAGAAGCACCAGGCCGCCCTGCCGCCAACAAGGCGAAACCAAGATTTGCATGCGATTTGGCCGACCGCGGATCTATTTGCACGGCCTTCTGGAAATCCTGTATCGCTTGCTCGATCTTTCCCAATTTCATGTACGCTGCGCCCCGATTCATGTACGGTTTGGATTGTGCCGGTTCAATAGCGATTGCCCGGCCGAACAACTTTAACGCCTCTTCGTAATTTCCGAGGCCGAGAAAGGCGTTTCCGAGATTGTTGTAGGGATCCGCGAAGTTGGGCTTAATTCTCATTGCTTTGCGAAATGACCGCATTCCTTCCTGCGTCTTGCCCATCCGCATCAAATTTTCACCAAGATTGTTGTAAGCATAGGCATTGTCAGGTTTAAGCTCTATAGATTTTGACAGGTGAACCATTGCATCCTGAAGCTGGCCCGCCAACATCAACTCAGTCCCTAGACCAAACTGTACCGCATAGGAAACCGGATTCTTTTTGAAATTGTCTTGCCATAGAATCATGGGGCTCTCCCAGATTTTCACTTGTTGCCAGGTTTGGAGAACGATAAACACGAAATAACACGATGCGGCAGCAATCGACATCTTTCCAATCGGCCTTTGTGCTAGACCGATCAAGTAAGCTACCGGAAGTGCAAGAAGAAAAGAAGCGCCAATCATGGAAATATACATGAAGTGATTCGCAACAAATGAGTGTTGCTGGTAACCGAAGGAAACGATTCCAATTGCGGGGGCTAGCGGAACAAGAAGATTTACCAAACCCCATATTGCGTATTTGTTCAAATGACCGCGAAACTTGAAGAGCAATGCTGCACAACCGAACAAAGCTATCAAAGGGATCCACCACCAGAAGTTGGATGGATCCACATGCCACCGCGGATAAATAAAAGTCATGCCGATCGGCAGCAAAGTTTCCCAAATATAAAACCAAACGGCAGAAGCTGCTATAAGCACTCGATGCAACAAAACGAAGCCGGCAAGGGATGCCCCTTCTGACTTGATGGACAGGACAGAGAAACCCAATGATATCAAAAAGAATGGAAGCACGGCAATCAACTTTGCCAACCAGAGCCTGCCATCGACCTCTTCACGGATATGTCGTTCTCCGACCGGCGACTCCATCGGTGCAAAAGAAGAGCACTCTCCAACTTGGCGCGGGCTGCGTGTAGGAAATACTCGCAGGTAATCGCTGAGCAAGAGAACCACCGGCAAGACGCACACCGTTGGTTTGGTAAGAAGCCCTGCTGTGAAAGCGACAAGCGAAATTTCGTAGTGGAGCCAGCGACTCTCCCTCCTAAATCTGATGTATGAGATATAAGCGACCAGATAAAACGTTAACGACATCACGGTCTTCCGCTCGGCAAACCACAGAACCGACGAAACCTGAATGGGATGAATCAAGAAAAATAATACGGTCATGAGAGTGAGCACGAAATCAATTTCCAGACTATCGAGTAAAAAGTAGATCAATATGCCGTTCAAGCAATGAATAATCAAATTCATGAATAGCGTGAAGCGAGGCGCCGATACATCCGAACCGATAAGCCATTTGTCCGCCATAAGGCTTATCGACCCAAGCGGCGCATAATAGCCGGGGACAACCTTGCCGGCAAAGTCTAATAATAGAAGGCGTGAAGTTTCAAAAAAGTTCTTACTGTCCAACACTTTGGAATAGCTGAGCGCATCCAGACCGCTAAAGGAGTTCCCCAGCTTGGGAATGTAGATTAGACAGGTCAATGCCATCGCAAGTGCGAGCAGCATTAGTTGAGTTCGCTTCGGGATTTTCATCAACATTCTCCTGGGAACAAGCCGATCCTTACATATATTCAGTAGCCGCGATATTCGTTTTCGAGCGCGGCTTGGATCTTGGCCGCTTGCTGTCTCAACCTGCCGTAAGTCTGCGCATTATGTCCGGAATGACATCTTATATCATCGCCTTCCAGAAGGCCTGCCACTAACATCATGCTCCTGACTACGGTCGTCGCGCCTGCCGGAACCATGTAATCCATTTCCGTTAGATGGCTGAGCTCAGAAGTCAGAAATGACCTTGCTTCCCAACTGAGGCAAGGAGATTTACCATTGAGAGCGAGTGTAATGAGGCTGTAGAGGCTGGGATCGGGATGGCGTCGCACATAGTTTTGCAATCGGATCAACAATTCAGGAGACACGGTTCCGGAAAAGAATTGTGACATCACCGCCTCACTTACCAATCGTTTGTCATCCGACCGATACTGTAACCCTTTCAGACTCAGGGATCGGAACATCGGACCGAATCTTTCAGAATTCGATCTTGTAAGTAGCAGGAATTCTGCGTCCTTGTAAATGCAGGCCCATTGCCTTGTCTCCATGAGCCGCGTGGCCAGGTCAAAATCGGCGGCATTGGTTGCGAGCAAAGCGTACGAGACCTGATGACTGTCAAGAATCTCGAGTGTCCCAGGTATGTCCTGGGGCCTGGAATGCATGATTGAGAAGTAAGAAGCAATAACCCGGTCGGAATAGAAGCTCTGGTCCCTCGCGTCCATAAAGACCTTCATTTCAGGATCGTTGAACAACAAGAACGCAGCCGCGGTCCAGCTACTCAAGATCCTTCCTCGGATGCCGTTATCCTTCATGAACCGAGCCACTCCCATGTCGTAGGCATCGAAGCTCATTAACTGGCTTACCACAGGTCTGTCGGGACGCATGGGATTGGAAGGCATGTAAGGAACAACTGTCTTGGCCAAAAATTGATCCCCCAGAAAAAACAAACATCCAGTCACCAACCCGGCCGCGATGAACTGATATGTATGTGCTCTGTCTGAGCCGCCCTTGTCCCCTGGCATCTTTGCCAGAGCGTCCAGATGCACCTGTATAAGTACTGCAACCGAGGGCACGAGGGCCGGGGCGGCAAAGAGAATCATCCGGCGGAACCTGAAGGCCATGATCAGCAACGTCAAAGGAACGAGGAATTCCATCAAAGTTCCGGAGAGCAGCTTGCCTGCGAGTCGCCTGACCAGAGTTTCACGGGCTCCTCGGAATGTTAACACGGCCGCCGCCAGAACCGCGCTGAACGCTAACAGAAAGAGGAAGGGCTTGACGTCCAGAGGTTGGAGAAAGCCGTGAAGCCAGAGTTGATTCCAATTCAGCAATGGCATCCAGTCGACCGATTGGCTGGTCATCCTGCTCGCGGACAACTGGTGAAAAGGCATCATGATATTGGCCGGGCCGTAAGGATTAACAAATGCCATGATGGGAACGGCCAGAAGAAATGTAGTTACCCAGCCACTCACATCACCCTTATCGGTGTATTCGACTAAAGAGGCCGGCATACCGGAGTGATTCTCGGACGACAGCGCCAGGTTCTTATTCGGCCCAGAGATCCATCTAAGAGTTAAGTAAGCCGGCAATTTGCTCTTGAACAAAAGCTCCACCAGGAGGCGAAGTCCCAGGAGCGCAAAACCCAGCATGAATGACCCGTGGGAATTACACCAGAGCGCCAGGATAACCAGACAACCAATCTGCCTCCACCTGCCCCATGTAATCGGCGCACACAAAGTCGCTACAATGGCCAGAAAGTAGAGAAGTCCAAAATCCTCCGCGCGAATTTCGAGAAAAGGAGCCAAGGCCAGGGTGCCAAGAACTAATGCCGCCAGAGACGATTCCAAACCAGCGCCCAGGCTGCGGCATCGGAAGTAGAGGATTACCAGGCAAAGTGTCAACAGCAGCGCTTTAAGCAGTACCGGTCCAAGGTCGTGCAGCCCCAAATACGACAGGTAGTAAATCAGGTGCGCTAACCAGGACTGATCCACCCAGATCTTGCCGGGCATGGTGAAAGACCACTGATCGGGTTTTGCCAGGAGACCCGCCATGGTGGCTCGCCCGGAACATAGCGCCACGAAAAGGTCCTCGTTAAGAAAACGCATTCCGAGAGCGATGAGGAACGAAAGCCCCAGACACGAAATAAGTGAGGTTCGAATCCAGAATCGCACCAATTAATTGCCCTGTGGATTTGCCAGGCGTGTGTTTTTTCACACCGCCGGGAATGAACCTGAGTTGGCTCTTTCACGCGCTCCTGACGGATTGGTTCACCGCGGAGATCGCTGAGAACGCAGAGAATTTGGCTACGGGTCTATCCACTGAAGCTCCTCGAAGCTCTGTTTGCAATAGTGAGGGCAATTTCAGCCTGACCGTGCGCATACAGCGCTTGCATGACCGTGAATGAGCTATCCTTTTTCTCTGCGATCTCGGCGCTCTCTGCGGTGAGTCTTGATCGCTCGTTAAAAGCAGACAGGCATCTAACGGTCACTCACTTTTTAGCGTGATTCATCTTCTCGCGTATGGCTTCTTGCAGTTCCTCCGGCCGACAATCCGCGCCGTACAATCGGGCTTCGCGGCAATGTTCCAAGGCTTTCTTGTAGGAGGCTTGAAAAAAGCGAATTTTGGCCAATGCCAGGTGCGGCTCACCGAACCGAGGGTTTTTTTGAATGCATTTTTTAAAATACTCTACGGCAGCATCCAGCCGGCCTTGCTTCATCATAATGATGCCTAAATTGTTGTACGCTTGGTAAAGGTTTTCATCCACAGCCACAGCTTTTCGGTATTCGGTAGCAGCCTCCGAAATTCGTCCCTTGTCGTCAAGATAATGAGCGTAATTGTAATGGGCTGTGACACTAGCCGGATACTGGGCTATGACATTTCTCCACAGAGTTTCTCCGTTATCCCAAACCGGCATTAAGCGGATGGTAATTATACTCAGCACAAAAACAGAGATCGCTGTGAAGACGGCCCTAGCACAAACGGCGTTTTGCGTCTTCCATCGGCTGATGAGATTATCGGCCACCAGCACTGCCGACAACGAGGCGCCGACAATGGCCAAATACTGGTAGTGGTCGGCCACCCAGAGTTCATTCATGCCCACAAAAGGAACGATACCCGATGACGGAATCAAATTCAAAACGTAAAAGCTGACCCCCCATAGAATGCCCCAAAGCGGAACCAGACGATGCATGGCCAACAAAAGAATCCCCACTATGACCAAGACCCCTGCTGGAATCCACAAAAGAATGGGTGCGGGGTGAATCCCCGGGGGCGGATAAATGAGACTTAGGCCGGAGGGGAAAATAAATTTCCCCAATAAAAAGCATGTCTTAAACGGGAAGAGCAGAAGTCTGTCCCACAGCGGCGGCGCATTCACGACCGCACCTTCTGTGTTGGTTCCCAGGACTGTCCACAAAATGCCGATGACAAGGACTGGCGTTGCCCTCCACAGTGAGCGAATCGTCGGTTTCCTGTCGTACAAGAACAGGTCCGTCATCATCATGCACGGGCCGAAAACGACTGCTGACGGTTTAGAAAGGAGGCTCAGACAATACGTGACTACCGCTCCCCAATATAAGCCCTTTCTTTCCGTCTGTCGGTATCGGGAATAACAGAGAAGCCCTATCAAGAAAAAAAAGCCCATGAGCAGATTCTTGCGCTCCGGGATCCATGCCACCGTGCTCACCTGCAACGGGTGGATCGCGAAAAGCGCGGCCACAGTGAACGAAACCCACAGGCTGAACCCAAAGCTCCTTATGAGCCACAGTACCAGGATTGAATTAATAATATGGAACGCTAGACTAGTGCTCTTAAGGACCGTATCACTCCTTCCAATAGCTTTCCCCAGCCAGAGATCCGCCATAATGCTCACAGCCGGCAGAGGAGCATAATAGCCTACTTGTCTGGAACGGGCCTCGCCCCATGTGAGGTCCCAGGTGAATATTCTCTTTAAGGTTTGTAAACTGGGGTTCTTTACCGCCTGTACCCATAAGACATCGTCATAGTTGGCAATTTCCTGGTATGGCGCCCTGTGATAGACAGCTAGATTAAGGATCACGAGCGATAAGATCGCAATTAGGGTCAGTTTTTGAGGGGAAATGGAATTTCGTTGCTTGTAGTCCATGAAAATGCCCAGCCGTCCGGATTGGTTCGAAAGAGATCTATTCGAACTGGAGCCATTTGCTCGTTTCCACGAAAAGTAGAGGGCTTACGAGCGGCGAAAGATTGTCATTGCGAGCGCCTCGTCCCGCGAGACGAAGCAATCTCTTCCTCTGAACGCCGCTTAGATTGCCGGTGGAACGGGCATCTTGCCGGTCGTCCATAATAGACAGGCAGTCCCGCGAGGCATGGGACTGTCCCACTATTCACTCCTCGCAATGACATGGACAGAAGGTCCCCACCGTAAGTAAATAGGCACATCTTCGCTACTTTCCGGGAATTCTTTTCAAGGTGTCAGCAGAACACGGGATTCCCAATCTGCTATTTTTGGAGCAGAATTTCTCAGCCTCTTCGTAGAGCTTCAAATCGATCAGAGCGTTCGCCAGATTTTCCACAACGCCGTGGAAAACCGGCTGAATCTTATATGCTGTCCGAAACTGGGCCAGAGCCCGGCTGTAGTTACCCTTTGCCGCGTAGGCAGCACCCAGGATATTATATGCGTTGGCGTCGCCCACCAGGCTCACAGCAGTTTCTAGAAGCGGGATTGCAGCATCGGGTAGGCCCCTTGATAGGAGAATGGCCCCTTTCTGGATGTATGGTTCGGGCCAGAAAGGTTCGAGTTGGATAGCTCGTGTATATTCAGCCAAGGCATCATCTTTTTTGCCCTGGTAATAGCGAAGCAGACCCAGTTGCCCGTGAAGCTTCCCCGAGCCCGGGTTGCTCATTATCGATTTTTTCAGGAACCGGATGGCTTGATCCTGTTTTCCCTCTTTCCACAGGATTTCCGAAAACATGATTCGGGCGTCATCGTACGCCGGATTGATCTGAAACGCCTTTTCATACATTTTCTTTGCGTTTGGCTCATCACCGATCAACCGATACACTTCCCCCAGGTTAAAATATGGGATATCCATGTTCGGCGACAGTTCCGAGGCTTTTCGGAACAGACCGAGGGCTCTGTCGTATTCTCCCCTCGAAATAAGAAGATTTCCGAGATTGTTATTGGCAGCGAATGAATTCGGGTTATCCTTCAATGTTGCCTCCCACAGGGAAAGCGGATCTCGCCATAGCCAGGTCTGGCGCACCGATGCAACACCCAGCGCCGCGACCCACAGGTAGAGAGCAACCATAAGCAATTTTCCGGAAGTGGAATCAGCACCCAGCTTGTAGAACAGTTGCGAGAGGAGACGCGCAATAATCAGTGCCACTCCAACCATCGATAAGTACAAGAAATGGTCTGCCACAAAGGAATGGTTCATATAACCAAATGGAATCATGCCCGAGACCAGAACAAGATTAAACACGAAGAAAAGCATGCCCCATAAGATCCATTTGTCGATGCGTTTTCGAAAATAGATGACCAGGACCGCCACAGCGATGGCTGCTGCCAAGAGAAAGGAAAACCAGGGGATGTGCGCCGCCACATCCCATTTGGGATAGATAGGAAAAAGTTTTAGAGGAAGCAAGATCTTGCTGATGTAGAACCAGAAAGCACCTGCCGAGATAAGGGGTCGATAGGGCCACGCGGGGAGAATTCCGCTATAAGTTTTTTCGGTGCCGATGACGTAAGCGCCCCAGGCTAATGCCATCACAAAGAGTGCAACTAAGAGACCGATCACTCTTCTCCGCTTGAATTGATCGTACCCAAAGACAACAAGCAACGCAGCCAACACCACCGGTAGAGTTACAGCGGAAGGTTTGGACAGCAGGCCTGCAGCAAAACAGACGATCACGCCCAAGAGATATCGTGACGGTTTATCCGTAGAGGCAGCGGGTCCTCCAGGGGCATCAAAGTCCCCCTTTTCTAAAGGGGGATTTAGGGGGATTTTCAAGGGGTTATCCCAAAATCCCCCCTGTCCCCCCTTTACGAAAGGGGGGGACCCAGTATTCCGCCGGGTTAAGTTGGTCTGTGCGACGTTTGACACAGGATCGTCCGCGGTGCATGTTTGAAACTCCGCCGGCAGGGACGCCGACTCTACTGGGCTAATGGTAGGACCGGCCTCCGTGCCGGTCGACTTACAATTGGCCTGCGTGCCGGTCGAATCAGAGAGATATTTCAGAAACAGCATGACGGACGCCAGGTAGAATAGAGTCGCCAGGAGGTTCTTCCGCTCCGCGACCCACGCGACCGTCCCCACCTGAACCGGATGAAGCGCAAAGATCAGAGCCCCTATGAATGCAGGTCTCCTGCCTGTCCCGACCATGAGCAATAGTAGGAGTACCAGCACTGAGTTAGCTATGTGGTAGACGACATTCATAAGCTTGGAGACCCCTGGACTCGGCTGGTCCGGCGAGGTCGAGAAGAGCTGGTCCGCCATGAGGCTCAGACTTTGAAGCGGGTTGTAGTAAACTTCTCCCGTGTACTGAAGCTTGAAGTCCGTGACAATTCTCCAAGCTCGCTGCCACCCGGGTTTCCAAACCGCAGCAACGAATTTTTCGTCGTCCCAACCTGAGAAGTGCTGGTTGATCACCGGCACGTACGTGGCGGCAGTAATGATAATAAGGAGTATTATAGCGACCGTGCGCTCAGACTTCGCAGATCGGTCATGCGAGAGATTTGTCGAGGTTGAAAAGCTGGATGAGATCGTGGGCCTCCTTTGAATGATATTTCTGGGCTAATTCTTAGGTTCCACGGATCGGTGGGACGGGCATCCTGCCCGTCTCAGGATGACAGGCAGGATGAAACTGTCTCAAAACCTCCTGAACAGGACAACATCGTAACACGAAATCCCCTCACCCTGTCCCTCTCCCGAAGGGCGAGGGGACTCCAATAGCCTCTTTGGTACAGCTCCCTCTCCCTCTGGGAGAGGGTTGGGGTGAGGGCAACAACTATACGAATGAGACCTAATCGTGGCACGATGTTGGGCATCAAGATAGTTTTGAGACAGTTTCGGATGCCCGTCTCACTGAATTTTCACGTCTCCATATCCCAACTGCTCATTCCCGGTTTCCGCCATTGCCTATGGTAGTTCTTGTATAACTCTTTACCGCAAAAACTAGAAGAGCGAGAGAGAGAACCTTGTTTCAGCCCTTCCTCTCGCACTTTCCATGTACCTCGCATAACATAAAAAACTTCGGGGCGTTTGATAACGCCCCGAACGCGAAAGAAACAGATTCACGCAGTTTGTGCGCTACATCGTACCAGTGATCGAGCCGCAGCTAACGGTCCCAGCGGGCGCGGAGGGTGAGCAATTTGAGGTGGTCACCATACTCGAAGTGTAACACGTCGCAGCGCGACCGCCGTAAGCGTTCCATGCTGCATTGCAGTCTCCCGTGATAGCGGGCATGTCGACGCCGCCTACTATACCGATCCGATAGAGGTAACGGTCGGTAGTGGTGCTTGTGGGATGGGATCCATTTTGAGCGCAGGCTATGAACGCTTGTGTGGTGGTATCCGCGGTGACCCGCACATCACACTTGGCGTTAGTACCGCCCCATCCGTAATAGGGACCAACCATCCAAGGTAGCATGGTGGCCGCGAGGGCGCCGTTCGATCCAATGAGGTTGCCGAAGTCCCCGCAGTTAAGGTCTACCAACTCATTGCCGAACCGCTCAATGGCCGCGCCAAGCTTTGAGATATCGGCGCTTGCTGCGCGGTCGCACGCGGTCCTCTTGTACGAGACATAGTACGGGATGGCGATTGCCAGGATGATACCTATAATCGCCACCACGACCATGAGCTCGATCAGTGTGAAACCCTTGACATTCTTGATCTTGCTCAGCATAAGTTCCTCCTTTTCTCTCTGATTTACCTAGTCTTTCTCCGAATTTCCGGCCTACTAATCAAGCGCAATCCGGAGTGTCCCGGATTACGCAGTACTTATTGGCGGCCAAAGGACTGCTGGTAAAGGGTTCAGCAACAATTGTGCCACATACCGAACATGGTTTTTAAGTAGTGATTTCAGTCTACTCAGGACGACGCGCGTCCGGCAGATTTGGTCATCCTAAACAAAAAAAGTCACCTAAGGTTGGTATCCTGCGTAACGGACAGATATCACGGATGTTATTTGTGTCAACTAAGTGGGCAATGCCGACGATCTTTGTCTCCGAGTGATGGCGCACTAACTCTTTACCCCGAATCAAGATTGACCGCAGAGTACGCAGAGAACGAAGATTGCTGGTTCAGCGTCATGTGAATAACCGGCGCGTATAGTGAAGTCCGTAGGGGCAGACCTCGTGTCTGCCCTCTTCCGGGCACCCACGAGGGGCGCCCCTACAGCGAATGCCCGCGTACCCGGGCATGACGACATGTAAGGGCGGGTTTGAAACCCGCCCCTACCAGAAACACGGTGTCACTTCTTTGAAAGCGAATCGGTATTAATTGTCACAGACCAGAATTCCGGTCCGGTTCCCAATCCCGCGTCTCGCCGGGCCTGGGGACCGATATCTCGCAGACTCTGCCCGTAAGCTGCGCTTATTTCAATATTATAGTCGAGGCAGCTCGCGTAGGATGCGGTGAACCCCGCGAATGCGGGGAAACCGCATCGGTCGCGGAAAACCTCGACTAGGGGGCCTTCTACCGCAGAGACGCGACAGATGCGGTTCACTCCCTGCAAGAGGGTTCACCACATCCTACACAACTGTATAATTCACGGCGTTAAAAGCAGGCAGACTCGAAAGTCCGCCCTACAGGTCCGGTTGCAATGTCAATAGGCCCCGATGTGCTATACTAACAAAGTACGACCATGATCCGGCGGAGCGCTAATCAGCAGCCATGTGTTTACCCCGAGCGATTCTCCCTGTCATCCTTGTCGGTGTATTCTTTGCCCTATCTTTTGCCGTTCATCGACCCGCACTCACGGCTCCCATGCAATACGATTCGGCTGCCGCTATTAAAGCGAATGAATACCTCTTCAACTTTGGCATGCTGGAAGCCATCAAGATCTTTCGGCAGCGCCCTATCCCGATGATCACATTCTACCTCAACTATCTCGCGGACGGACTGAACCCTTATTATTTCCGCGTGGTCAACGCGCTCTTCATGGCCTGCGCCGCCGGTGCAGCAGTGTTGGCACTGATGTACCTGCTGGAGATCTCCGGTATTAACGTTAGTGGAAACCGAAGCCGGATTAGAACGGTAAGCATCTGCCTGGGCTTGGCTTTCGTGCTCCACCCCGTAACTACATACTTGGTCGTCTATGTCTGGCAACGCATGGCGTTACTGTCTGCGTTGTTCTTTTTTGTTGCTTTGGCTGCGTACCTCGCGACCAGAATCGGCAGAATGCGAAATACCGCGCTGGGGTATGCCATCTGCGTAGCTATGTTTTTCCTGGCTATGGCAAGCAAAGAAAGCGCGATTACGCTTCCCGCGATCCTGTTATTGGTAGAATTCACTTTCTTTGACGAAAGCCTCCGGGATCTGCTCAAACGCTCGGCGATTTTTGGTTGCGTGGCCTTGATAGCGATCCTGGCCTTGTCGTTTCTCGAGCGACCCCACGGCCAAATCGCAAGCCAAGCGGGTCTTCTTGCCACGATCGGCCGCTACTACAAAGAAGGAGGGGTGACGCTGGCGCAGGTGGCGATGGGCCAATGTGTCGTGTTTTTCGAGTATCTCAAAATGGCGTTCCTGCCCATGCCTTCAAATGTTCACCTGATAAATCCGCAGATTGTCCCCACCTCGATAATCGATCCGCCGGCCACGGCAGCGGCAGTGGCCGGTGTGGCTGTGATCGTTGTTTCGAGCATCTACCTCCTCAAGCGGCGGCCGTTGATAGGATTCGGAACGCTGTTCTTTATCATCAACCTGTTGCCCGAAGCCTTTTTGGTTCCTCAATACCTCTTCTTCGGATATCGGATATTTGTATCAATGTTCGGCTTATTATTGATCGTGGCTGACGGCATTTTGTGCCTGCTCGACCTCGTCAAAGGCGAAAAAGGGAAGCTACTAGTGAAGGTGGGCCTTTCCTGCGCGTTCGCGGTCACGATACTCCTGTCGGCTCATACCACTGTTACCAAAGATGCGTTATGGATGAGTCAAATTGCTTTCTGGAACGATGTCCGAAACAGGTTACCGAACGACCGACGAGTGGAGAAACACGTCAAGATTCAAACGTTGGACAATCTCGGAAATTATCTTAGGACTTCCGGCCGGACCGACCGCGCGCTGGCGCTCCATCAGGAGGCGCTGCGCACAGACAAAGGCTTCGGATACACCTATCTCGCGCTGGCCTGGGATTACGCTCAGTCCGGCCGGCTGGATGATGCAGCCGGCGCTTACAAAGAACTTCTACGCATGGACAAGAATAATGCGGCTGCCCACGCCGGGCTTGCCGATGTGTTGCTGAAACAAAACAGGCTCGATAAGGCCCTCCAATACTTCAAGGAGGCTTTAAAACTTAAGCCTCGCAACCCGGATTACATCTATGGCATTGCGACAGTTTGGCTTGAGAAAAAGGACACCGTTGCCGCATTGCCTTATTTGCAGCGCACGATCGTCTCGAATCCCGGACACGTGGAGGCGCAATACGATATCGGAAAGATCCTGATGGATGCCGGCATGATTTCGGAGGCGATTGATCATTTCAACGCGGCGTTGGCTGCAAATCCGAAATTCTGGATGGCCCACAACAATCTTGGTGTAATCTTAGCGAGGATGGGCAGGTTGCCTGAAGCAATAGACCATTTTTACAAGGCCCTCAAGATCAACCCCGGCGACGAACCGACACGCAAGAACCTCGAAACCGCTTTAGCATCGCTGAGAGCAACTGGACGAACCGAAGGGGGCATGAGGAAGGGTTCCGGGCAGTAGGGGCAGTCCCGCGATGCACGGGATTTTGTCTGCCCTATTCCGGGCACCCACGAGGGGCGCCCCTACAGTGGATTCCCACGTACGCGGGAATGACGGCTGACCGGCAAGATGCCGGTCCCACTAAAGTAGGTTGGGCCATGCCCGACTCAATATGCCGGCCACGGGCCGCCCTACCAAAACTTGATAAGAAATAGTGGGGCAGGCATCCTGCCTGCCTAAGTGACAGGCAGGATGCCTGTCCCACCGGGAATATCCCCAGGATTTGCCAGTGGGATGGGCATCCTGCCCGTCATTCTTCTATGAATTATTGGTGCCGCTTTCTTAACGGGACTAACATTCTGCAACGTTGGTCATTCAGACAGCAACTCCTTGAGTTCCTTGTTGAACTCAGGCACGACCTTGAATAAGTCCCCAACTATGCCGTAATCGGCCTTGGTAAAAATGGGGGCTTCGGTGTCTTTGTTAATAGCAACGATAACCTTTGACGATCCCATGCCGGCCAAATGCTGGATAGAACCGGAAATGCCGCACGCAATGTAAAGATTTGGAGTCACAGTCTTTCCGGTTTGGCCCACCTGGTCCGAATGCGGCCTCCATCCTGCGTCCACTGAAGCTCTGGAAGCCCCGACAGTGGCTCTCGAACCAAAAATGGCAGCCATCTCCTCTAGAAGAGAGTAGTCCGGACCTCCCATTCCTCGGCCGCCTGACACTATGATTTCCGCCTCGGTAAGATCTACCTTACCGCTGGTATCGAGGTTGAGATCCTTGGTTGCGTAGGTCGGACGGCTTGTGTCCGGACTGAATGAGACCTTTTCGATCGTGCCTTCTCTGGGATTTTCCGTAAGTTCAAGCACGTTCGGTCTTGCTGAAGCAATCTGCGGCGATTTACTTGCGGTCCAATGCGCGTAGCACTTTCCCGCGTACATCGGCCGCTTACCGACGAGTGTTGACCCTTCGAGTTCAAATAATACGCAATCTGCAATCGCGGCTACACCGAGCTTGGCAGCAGTCCGCGGTGCCAGGTCTTTACCCTGCATGGAATGGCTGATCAAAACTATGTCAGGCTTTTTCTCCCCGATGAGATGAGCCAGGGCCTGGGCATAGTACTCTGAATTATAGGTGTCCAATTGTGGAGACTCGACAACATAAACAGTTTCCACACCGTACTTTGCCAGGTTGGGAACAAATTGCTCAGCTTGCGAACCCATGAGGACCGCAGATAGAGCCCCTCCAAGTTTGTCGGCCAGCCTGCGTCCCTCACTGGCCAGTTCGAATGCGGTCTTCTTTATCTTACCTGCTTTAATCTCTCCGTATATCATGATGTTGGACATCTGTCATTTCCCCTCTACTTACGAAAGTCATATCAAAGGCTTATCCAAGCCGGATCCGTCAGATAACCTTGGCCTCGTTACGGAGCGCCTGGACAACCAGCTTGGCGGCATCAGCAGGCTCCGTGCCTTCCAATTTCTTGCCGGCCTGCCGCTCCGGAGGCATGGTGTAATTCTTAGCCTGCAGCCTGGCTTCCACGTTGAGACCAAGATCCGCCGAAGTCTTTTTGTCAATAGGCTTCTTTTTTGCCTTCATGATTCCGGGCAGCGATGCGTACCGGGGCTCGTTAAGGCCTTTCTGGGATGTGAGCACGCAGGGCAATGGGACTTCTACTGTTTCTTTTCCGCCCTCCACGTCTCTTTCCACTGTGGCGGTCTTTTTGTCTTCCGAGACTTCGACCTTGGTCACCAAAGTGACCTGTGGGAGCTGCAGAAATTCAGCAACCATTGCACCGGCCTCTCCGGAATCGTCGTCGATGGCGCGTTGGCCGCAGAAAATGACGTCATACTCGATCTGTTTCGCTGCGGCTGCCAACGCTTCGGCCATTACATAAGGATCGGCCTCGTTTAGGCGCTCGTCATTGATATGGAATGCCCGATCCGCGCCCATCGCCAGTGCAGTGCGAATCGCTTCAGTTGCACGATCCGGTCCGACGGTGAGTATCACCACTTCCCCTGCCTTGAATTTTTCTTTGAGCCTAAGGGCCTCTTCTACACTAAACTCGTCGTAAGGATTGATGATGTACTTTATTCCATCGGTCACAATGCCGGACCCGTCCGGTTTTACCTTAATCTGTGTTTCCGTGTCAGGGACTTGTTTTAGACACACCAGTGACTTCACTGATAATCCTCCTTTCCATAATCGACTCTCATGAGTTCGCCGATAGTTTCTTTGGGCTGTGCAAGGACAATATGATCAGACTGAAAACGAACCGCTCCTGGACTTTGCTTCCCCCTGCAAAGGAGATGTCAAGCCAATTTCCAGGAGAATCGTCAAAGCTTACTGGGCGTTGACACAGGAGTCAAGGGAAAATTCTCGCAGTACGTAGCATTCACTTAGCCACGGGAAATGATTGCCATTGCGAGCGAAGCGAAGCAATCTCACAGGCTTATAAAAACGGTACTGGAGATTGCTTCGTCGCTTCGCTTCTGGTAATCCCATGAACATGCGTCGACAATACTACGTCTATATTCTCACCAATCGCAGTAACACGGTTCTGTACACCGGAGTGACCAGCGACCTCAAGAGACGCGTTTGGCAGCACCGAGAGAAGCTGGTGCCAGGCTTTACTGAGCGGTACAACGTTTACAAACTAGTGTTCCACGAGGTCACGGATGACGTGTACGTGGCCATTGCCCGGGAAAAACAGATAGAGGCGGTTTCTCGCCAGAAGAAAAACGATCTTATCGAAGCCACGAATCCCGAATGGCGAGATCTATACGAATACCTGTAGGAAATCACCCTGAGCGAGACAAGAGATTGCTTCGTCGCTTCGCTCCTCGCAATGACAAAGGGCGGAAGAGCCCCTACCTAAGTGAATCGGTACGGCAGTAACTGCAAAGCGAGTCAATGGAAAATCACGGATGCGAAGCTAACAAAGGAATTGTGCGCATCTACGCGGGCGTAGTCCAGGGCCAGGCGACGCCCTTCAGATGCATCCATGCAATGAAGCATGGCCGTGATCGGAGAGAAGCCGCATATACGCCTGGAGTCATTCCCGCGAGCCACCTGCTCGATAAATCCCTTCATGTCTACCTTTTCGACGGATGAAAGTAGTTGTTCATCCTTTTCAAGGCACTCCGCGATGGTGCCCCGATGCGGAATGAATGAATCACCGTAACGCGGGCCGATATGATCCAGATCGGCGCTGGCAATAAAACAGACGGATCGAGAACTTCGCCGACAAACGTCTTTCAGGGCAAGACAGAATTTGTCGGCTGCCTGTCTTTGGCTCAGGAAGCGGCCGTCATTACCAAAAAAGTGATGAGACAAAGAACATAGAATAGGAACAATCATGAATGGATGTCGCCCGCCGAAAAGAAATTGAAGGAAGATTGCCTGGAACTCTATCACGTGCTCGGTAGCGTGCAGGATCTCTTCGGACGCGGCATCCCGCCCTAACTCGGAAGATAGCTCGCTGAGAAGCTCTCTGTCTGTGGGCACTGTTCCGAGAGGTGTTTCGAAATCATGTGTGGTAGCGGTGAACAGTCCATCAACCCCTCCGTGGCCGGTGCCCAGTATCACGTAAACATCCGATGGTTGGCCTGTTGCCAAAGCATGATAAGCCGCGGCAAAACACCGCCCGCCGGCCCGTATGTCGATGTGTGGCGCGATCAATCCCACAGGCCGCCGTTGATCTGAAAAGAATTCAGGCAGTCCCGGCCCACTGTCTCCTGTAAAGTAACCGGACAGTTCATCTCGCAAGGTCTCAGGATCTGCACTGTAACTTGTTCCGGCATGTGATGCCGGTCTCGATGGCTTTCTGCGATACTCGGAGACTTTGTTTTCGAACGCTTGCCTGAACCGCGCGCCTTCGAGCAGGAACGCGTCATCTAGTCTTTCAAGAATACACTGCAAGTCGTCAAGAAAAACGATCCGCCCTTGTCTTCGACTGAGCTCGACCTGAATATCGCGAAGGGAGTGCCGTCCGTCAAACATAGCCACCACCGGAACGGCTTCCGTGCCAATGCACACCGTCTCCTCTCTGAGTTGGAGAGGATCTTTCAGCCCGATTACGGGTCTATCTTCCACAACCAAATGAATGATGTCCAGATTGCGAAGTTTCGGCTTGTACTCAGGATCGGTTGGATTGGTCAATTGTTGTACCTGGGAGATTATTGGTGGGACAGACGGGCAAGATGCCCGTACCCACTGCAAGATGCCCGTCGCCACTGCAAGATGACCACCCCACTAAACCTGGATGTGCATAAGTCGTGCACATGGGTATCCGTCGAGACTTTCGCAAACCAGGATAGATTTATCCTTCGATGAAGGGCCGCAACCGTTTGCTACGTGACGGATGACGCAACTTCTTGAGCGCTTTGGCTTCAATTTGACGGATTCGTTCGCGGGTGACGTCGAAATCTTGACCAACTTCCTCGAGAGTGTGGTCAGCCCGTTCGCCGATGCCGAAGCGCATCCGTAGGACCTTTTCTTCTCTTGGTGTTAAGGTGGCGAGAACCTTTCGAGTTTGTTCGGTGAGGCTCATTCCTACGACAGCGTCCGAAGGCGAAAGAATTTTTTTGTCTTCAATGAAGTCGCCGAGATGGGAATCCTCCTCTTCTCCTATGGGTGTTTCCAAAGAGATCGGCTCTTTGGCGATCTTAAGCACCTTGCGCACTTTTTCGAGAGGGAACTCCATTTTTTCGGCAATCTCTTCAGGCGTGGGTTCACGGCCGTATTCTTGAACCAAGTACCTCGAAGTTCGAATAAGTTTGTTAATGGTTTCGATCATGTGTACGGGGATACGGATGGTCCTTGCCTGGTCTGCTATAGCCCTTGTGATTGCCTGGCGAATCCACCACGTGGCGTACGTGCTGAACTTGTACCCGCGCTGATACTCGAATTTATCTACAGCCTTCATCAGGCCGATGTTCCCTTCCTGAATAAGGTCAAGGAATTGCAGACCACGGTTGGTGTACTTTTTCGCTATGCTGACGACCAGACGTAAATTAGCCTGGACCAGTTCACTCTTGGCCCTGCGGGCCAGATACTCGCCCTCTTCGCATAATGTCAGAGCGGATTTCAGATTAGCTTCGTCCATTCCCGCATCGGCCTGAAGCTTTTGTATCTTTCGCACCCCGCTTTCAAGCTTCCGGTCCAGATCCAGGATCTTCTGCGGGGATAGGTTAGTGTATTTCTTAAGAGACTTCCCTTCTTCCGCAAGGCCCTTGAGAAGAGCTAGCTGCTCCTGAGCTCTTTCAGCCGGCATTTTCAGCTCGTACTCCACTCCGCGCAACTCGTCTCGGGTAGCTTCCAGCTTCTGAACCAAGAACTTAAGTTTGCCTGCTATGTGCTCAATCATGTTTGCATTGAGGTTCATGTTCTTCAGGCATGTCACAACCTGTTCCCGGCAGGATGCCAAGTCCGGTTCGAGCTGTTCGAGACCTTGCCGGTCCGCATTGGATATCAACTGATTGCGTTTCTCTTCAAGAGCATGATACTTGCCATCGAACTCCTTCATTTCCTCGATGAGCTTAAGGACCTTCTCCACGTGGGATGAGTCGTCTCCGTCGGGCATCTCTTCTTCTTCGAAGCCTCGAATCACTTCCTTGAGGCGAATAGTCCCTTTTTGCAACTTGTCACCAAGCGCCAATACCTCTTTGATTGTCACCGGGCAGCCGATGATAACGCTGAATACTTGCTGCTCTCCCTGCTCGATTCTCTTGGCGATCTCAACTTCACCTTCCCGAGTGAGAAGAGACACACAGCCCATTTCGTGGAGGTACATCTTGACAGGGTCATTGCCTCGAGCGACGGCCTCAGGATCCGGAGCGAGTTCTTCTTCTTCGTCGTCTTCAGGCTTTTCCTGGTCAAGTTTACGCGATTTCTTTTCAGAGAGAGGAATCTTCTTTTCAGATGCGACCAGCTCGATGTTGTAATCCGCCATCATCTTCATAAGAAGCTCGTCTATCTGGGCCGCGCCGACAACAGTAGGAGGCATGAGCTCGTTAATCTCGTCGTAGGTGAGGTATTTCTTGCTTCTGGCCAGATCAAAAAGATCTTTGAATTCTTGAGTTATCTTGGTGTCAGCCATTAAGCGATTTCTCCTTGTGCAGATGTTTTGGCGTCTATTTGTGCAAACGACGCCCTATGGCCAGGAGTTCCCTCGCGAGGAGGTTATATTCCTCTTCACCCGGAGGGCACTGCTTCATTCTCTCTTTGATCTCCGCCTTGCGCGTCTCAAGTTTCCGCAGCCGAATGCTGTCCAAGGAATGATCTATAACGCGGCCGCCATCGACCTCAGGTCTAAGGTCGTCTTCTTCATCTCTAGGTTTGAGCCAGCCTGCCACTATGGAAGCTAGATCTTCATCTTCCAGTGAACCGGCAAACGAAACTGGATCTACATTCCCTGCCTTTTCCGCAAATCTGACCATCCTCTCTGCCAAGTCCTTCAGCAACGGATCTTCAATATCCTTCAAAACTCCGCTTTCCAGGACCCGATCTATGAAGCCCTCCCGAAACAACATGCCTCGGACTACGTTTCTCTCGTCGGCAGGAAAATCAAATAAACTTTTCTGCGACTTCGCAGGTGATTTCCGCCTGCTTTGAAGGCCGGAACGCAGAGTCCGACGAAGTCTATCTTCGCGAACGCGGATACGCGAGGAAAATCTCTCTATAAGATAATCCCCTTCTTTGGAATCGGCAATCTCTCGAAGCACGGGCAGACATTCCTCAATAGCCAAATTTCTGCCCCGCACAGTACTTACATCATGGTGAGCCGTCACACTGTCCAGGAGAAAATCGATCATTGGCCGCGCAGTTTCCAGCAATCGTCGAAAAGCGATGATGCCGAGCCTGTTCACTGCTTCGTCGGGATCTTTATCCTCATTTAGAATCAAACAAAGCGGTTCCAGCCCTTCTGCCAAAAACAGGGGGATCGATCTCTTTACAGCTCGCAAGCCCGCTTCATCACCATCAAAGACGGTTATCACTTCCGTGGAGAAACGTTTGAGGAGTCTTATCTGCTCGTTTCCCAGCGCGGTGCCGAGCGGGGCCACGGTATTCTCCAGGCCCCTAATTCGTAGCGCTATCTGATCGAAGTAGCCCTCGACAAGTATCGCGAAACCTTCTCTCCGAATCGCTTCCCGAGCTGTGTCGAGACCATAGAGGACACCTTTTTTCCTAAAGATCGCCGATTCCGGCGAATTCAGGTACTTGGGGTCGCCTTCCCCGTAAATCCGCCCTCCGAAGGCTACAAGATTGCTGCTGAGATCGCGTATTGGGATTGTCACTCGCGAGCGAAAGTAGTCGTAATAACCTCCGCTGGATCGCGGTCTTATCAGACCTGCCGATACTGCGTCCCTCAAGTCGACGCTCGCGGCTCGAAGACAACCTTGAATCCCTTCCCACGAGTCAGGAGCAAAACCCAAACCCAATCGGTCAAGCCATTGAGCCGGCACACCTCGGTTGGTCAGGTAATCTTTGGCAGATTCATTTGCACCCAAATTATTAGCAAAGTATTCCTGTGCTGCTTCCAGTGCTTTTACCAGGCGGGCTCGCTCGCCACCGGAACCCTTGCCGTGCGTCTCCAGTTGGAAGGGGACTCCGTAACGCCGTGCCAGAAGCTGCACAGCTTCAGCGAACGGGATGCTTTCGATCTTCATAATGAAGTTGAAGACACTACCACCGGTTGCACATCCGAAACAGTAGAAAATGCCTTTGTGCGGCGAGACATAGAATGAGGGGTCTTTATCACCGTGAAAGGGGCAAAGGCCCCGGTAATCTTTCCCGGCCTTTTTCAGGTCCACGTAACCCGAGATAACTTGGACAATGTCTGCGGCAGCCGCAATTTCAGCAATTTTGGATTCCGATATGCGCATAGGATTATTTCAGCCCTTTATCCCACGGTTGATATGTTGCGTTTTTGCCGCTTACCTTTCGCAAAACCACATCTTTGCATAGCCTGCCTGTACATCAACTTAGCCAATGGCGGGCTGGAAAGCCCGTCCCACACATGTAATAACACTTGGCAGGCTAGAAAGCCCGCCCTGCGCAGGCTGAATGCTTACTGTAACGTGCCGTCAACGATCCGGCGGTCACTCGAAAGCCAGTTCCACCACCGTAACTCCGTCGCCCCCCGCTCGGATGTCACCGGGTCGGAAACTTCGGACAAGTGCATGGCCGGAGAGATATTCCCAGACAGCTTTCTTCAAGCGGCCCGTCCCTTTCCCATGAATGATGTTGAGTGAAGGCAAGCCTCCCAGAATAGCTTCGTCAATGGCTTTTTCAACAATGGGAAGAGCCTCATCGACCCTCAAGCCGATAACATTCAATTCCCATCTTGGGCTGACAGGTGGGATTTCTACCCTAACCTGTTCCTTTTTTGAAGAACTATTTTTGATGTTGCTCTGATCTTGAACTTCCACGTCGTCTGCATTCGCTCGAACTGTAAGATAACCGACCCCTATCTCGACTCTTCCTCTGTCAAGCACTGCCTTGACTTCGCCTTCCCGGCCCAAAGACTTGACCCTGACCCGAGAGCCGACCTCAGGTAACACCATCGGCTTTTCCAAAGGTGTTCCCAGTTTTGAGACGATTTCTTCCTTGATTGTGCCCAGTGTGTCCCGAGGATTGGCAGCGATCTTGGTCTTTCGAACTTTCAAGGATTGCATGAGATCGGCGATTTGTTTTTCCGCATTCCGAATAAGTTCCCTGGCCTCTTTGCGGAACTCTTCAACAATCGCGTCCTTCTTGGACCTGATCGTGTCCAACTCCACTTGAAGGTTTTGGCGTTTAACATCGAGGTCTCCGCGTAGGTTCTCCACCTCGGTAAGCTGCTGACGCAAACTCTCGATCAGCCTTGAGCTGCCACCCGCGGCTTTGTCCGCGTATCTTCTTGCCGCATTCACTACACTGGGAGCAAGACCGATGCGCTCTGCGGTAACTATGGCGTGCGATTCGCCCGGCAAATCATAGAGGAGACGAAACGTCGGGGCCAGCGTGGCCGGATGGAATTCCACGCTAACATTAGTTACATCGCACCGGGACAGGGCATAGGCTTTGAGATGCGTTAAATGCGTTGTGACCAGGACCTGAGCCCCTCGATCTATCAGTTCGTCCATGACAGCCATGGCCAAAGCCGAACCCTCCTCCGGATCGGTGGCCCCTCCCAGCTCATCGAGCAAGACAAGATCTCCCCTGGACGCGCTATCCACAATCGCTTTAATTCTCAACATGTGTCCGGAGAAGGAAGATACGCGCCCTTTGATATCCTGTTCGTCGCCGATATCTACCATGATACGCGTGAAAAGCTGTATTTCAGTCCCTTCCCGGGCGGGCAGCAAGATACCGCACCGTGTCATAAGCGGAAACAGGCCGGCTATCTTCAAGGCTACGGTCTTTCCTCCCATATTGGGTCCGCTGATCACCGTAGCCTTGGTGGAAGGGTCCTGTATCACATCCATCGGGACGACTTCGGTCTCCCTCCCGGCCAAGAGAAGCGGATGCCGGGCACCGACGATGCGAAAGCCTTCGGAGACCAGAACCGGCGAGACGGAAGAAGTTGCCAACGCGTATGAGGCTCGGGCCTGAAAGGCATCCAGCCACGTAAGAATTCTATAATCTTCGAGAATGATGCCGCGCTCGGATCGAATTTCTTCCGTCAGTTCTACAAAGATCCTGTAAATTTCCTCTCGTTCCTCATCCATCAACGAGGCCACCTGATTATTCAAATCCACCACGTGAAAGGGCTCCACGTATACGGACGCGCCGCTATGAGAGTGATCGTGGACGATCCCGTCGAGCAGGCCTTTGAACTCGGGCCTGAGGAGTATCACATAGCGGTCGTTCCGAAGCGTGATGTAATCCTCTTGCACAACGCGAGCCAGATCGCGATCTCGGATCATCACGTCAAGCCTTTTACGAATCCGTTCCCGCATCGCACTGGTGCGCTTGTGGATCTCCTTGAGACGAGGGCTCGCGGTCGGCCTCACCACTCCGTTTTCGTCAAAGATCCTTCGGACATGATCTTCCAAAAGTGGGACTCCGCAGATCTTTAACGATTCTTCCCTGAGCAGTTTGAACCGATCTTCCAACGCCAACAACCGGCTTTGCACATGCCGCGCTGTGGCCAGTAGATCTGATACCGAGAGGACTTCCTCGACATCAAGGACGGCCGCCGGATTATCCAACCGCGCCATTATGCCGTCCATCGGCACGAGAGAAGCCAATCCGAGTGGGCCTTGGAGTCCGACAATTTCCCTGAGTTCAGTAACTAC
Organism: uncultured delta proteobacterium; assembly: GCA_963789265.1. Lineage (GTDB taxonomy): Bacteria > Desulfobacterota > Desulfomonilia > Desulfomonilales > Desulfomonilaceae > CAWBBA01. The sequence goes on from CAWBKB010000007.1 coordinate 63,623, forward strand.
GTTGAGGCTGAACTTGACGCGCTCGGCATCGCGTTCCGGAGATGTCGAGAGCACAGCCGCTCTCCCGGGTTGGGAAAGCGCGTGAGCAGCTATTTCTTCCAGAACTGCCGGCAGCTCCAGTGAAATCAAACCTTCAGAAACTAAATCAAGCACTGATTCATCACTCATGATCTTTGATTTCGTACATAGTTGCGCTGAGTCGGCGGCGAGAAACGGAAGACCGGCACAAGACCGCAGAGGCAGAAAAACTAACACGTATCCGAAACGCCGTCGTTCGGTCCCAAACTGGAAGATGCCTCGGTTGTTCAGTCAAATGTCAATCTTACCGGCAAGCTGCTGTACTAAACCCGGATAAGCGCACCGGTATTCCCTGCGAGGCCAGGTAATCCTTCAGTTCTCTGATCGAGATTTCCCTGTAGTGGAAGATCGAGGCAGCAAGTACCGCATCAGCATTGGCGTGAACAAGAGCTTCCCTCAGGTGTTCCGCTGTTCCCGCGCCACCTGAGGCAATAACGGGAATTCCAACAATTGCCGTCACTGCCAGCGTCATCGGGATGTCAAATCCGGCCTTTGTTCCGTCTGCATCCATGCTTGTCAAAAGGATCTCGCCGGCGCCGAGCTCCTCGGCTTTCTTCGCCCATTCAAGGCAGTCCACGCCGGTCATGGTTCGTCCGCCGTGAATGGAAATTTCGTAGCCCGAGGCAGTTTTGCCGGTCTTCTTGGCGTCGATGGCAATCACTATACATTGACTGCCGAACATCAGCGAGGACTGCCGGATAATCTCCGGATCCTGCACCGCGGCAGTGTTAAGGGAAACCTTGTCGGCCCCGGCCTTCAAAAGGGCCCTGATGTCTGCGGTGGTACGAATTCCGCCTCCAACGGTAAGAGGCATGAAAACCTCGTCGGCCGTGCGCGCAACCACATCCAAGATGATGTTGCGTCTCTCGTGCGAGGCCGTGATATCCAGGAATACCAGTTCGTCTGCACCCTCGGTGTCATAAAACCGAGCATTTTCCACAGGGTCTCCGGCATCGCGCAAATTGACGAAGTTCACTCCTTTTACGACTCGTCCATCGCGCACGTCAAGACACGGAATGATTCGTTTAGCGAGCATTTACTCTTTCTGTTAATTCAATGGCTTCCTTCAAGTCTATGGTCCCTTCGTAAAGGGCTCTTCCGATTATAATGCCAATTACTCCTTCTTTTTCAAGGGGGAGGATTTTTTGCACATCTGACAGAGTGGACACCCCTCCCGACAGTATAACCGGAGAGGAAGTATTCCTGGCAAAATCTCTCGTGGCTTCGATATTTGGTCCCAACAGCATGCCGTCTCTGGCAATGTCCGTGTAAATGAATGCTACGGGGCGGGCCGACACGAAGCGCGCTGCCAACTCGGATGCCTTGATATGTGCGGATTGGGTCCAGCCCTCGACGGCCACCTCGCCGGATCGGGCGTCGATCCCTATGGCCACTTTGCCGGGGAATAGTGACAAATAGTTCAAGACGAGGTCCGGATCTCTCGCGGCCATAGTTCCTAGAATTACAGTGTCAACCCCAATGTCCAGGTACATGCGGATAATTTCGCCGCTTCTGATACCCCCTCCCACCTCAATGGGCACGCGCACTTCTTTTACAATAGCTTGGATTTGGCCAAGATTTTTTGGTTTTCCGCCCACGGAGCCATCAAGGTCCACTACATGGATACGTGCGGCCCCGAAGTTTTCCCAGACGCGGGCTTGCGCGCAAGGGTCCTCATTGAACACTGTCGAGGTGTCCATACGGCCCTGACGGAGCCGGACACACTTTCCGTCTTTGAGATCGATCGCTGGAATAACAATCATTGGAGAGTATCGGCCGGTCGGAATAAAAAAGCCCCCAAAGGGGGCTTAATTATTCCACATTACCTTTCTGCTATTCAACAGGCAGGTAGTAAACGAAGGGTGGCCAGGGCACAACAAACTTCCACATGGGGACTGCCACTGGAATGGGAGGCGGCGGAGCGCCACAGCCATACCCACAGGGTGGAGGGCAGGGTGGTGGTGGCGGCGCAGGATATTGCATTTTAACGTTGATAACTGTTGTCAGGTGCCGTTTGCACTTCACAGGCCTTACTTTGCAGGGCGGCGGGGCCGGGGCGCACATGCCTCCTACACATGGGGGGGCGGACGCCGGCATCACCACTGGCTGGGGAGCCGGAATTGCACCCGTTGATGTCTCGGCCCATACCATGCCCGCCGCAGCCACGACGATCAGGATGAACCCGAGAATTCCTAGCTTTTTAACCATACCCTCATCCTCCTTTCGACAAAACTCATTATATCTGAGCAAATCCTTACTTCTTTTGCCAGTCCTCTCTCGCGGCAGCCTACTTGTGCACCTTGCAAGGCATAGGGGGAGGCGGAGCCATGGGGACAGGCCCGCAAACCGGTTTCGTCTTCACATAGTTAGCCTTCACGTACACGCAGCGCGGAACTTTGTGGGTGCGGCAGCAGAGATCGGGGAACAGATCGAAATGCTCGTTCTTGATCTCCACGACAGGCACCAACCACTCGTAACGGCCAAGCGCTATAGGGTTGGGATAGCATTGGGGATTGCCGTAAAAGGCAAGCGGAGTGCGAGGCCAAGCAACCCCTGCCAGGTAAGGAGCAACCACCCTGACCCGCCGCAGTTGGGCAGGCACGGGCACGATCTCCTCTTTCACTTGAGAATAGTTGGTAGCCGCAGGCCCACACATGGGCGGGGGTCCCGGAGGTCCAGGCATATACGACGGACCGGCGGGGGGGCCGCCAGCAAGTGCAATCACCGAGCTAGCGCCGCACAACGCGAGAACCAACAGGCTCAGAAGAAGCAAACGTTTAACCATACCCTCAATCCTCCTTTCAACAGTTCCTCCCGACAACGTTCGGGAGACCCGTAAAAACATTCCCGGATAGAATCCGATTATATTCCGGAATGTATTTTTGGTACCAAATCAACTACGGAATGTCAAGCTCTTTTTTTGCTTAACACCTCTAGGGCCGCCCTTTGAAGGCGTCTCACATCACTTTGTGTCGAGGCGCCGCGCTCCTTTCCGAACACTTTGCATGGCGTGTCAGTCATGCGCGGGCTGTGTCCGTAGATCTTTCAGCTTATTCAAAGGTTTACTACAGTAACTATTCTCTAGCAGATGCCCTTCGACAAGTCAACGTTTTTTTTTGCATCTTGGACACATGGCCTCCATTACCGTGGGCTTGGCGCAACAGAGCTTGGCACAAGAGCTTCGTACGTTTCAGCTCGAAGGGCTCGCCTTGACCGCCGATCCGCAGCCGCTCGGTCGGACAGCATGACGGCACCTTATATCATACCGTAGCCGCCATCCACACAGAGAACCTGGCCGGTAATATAATCCGATTCGTTGGATGCGAAGAAGACAAAGGCCGGGCTGATGTCGTCCGGGCCGGCAAACCTTTTCATGAGTATCCTATTGATATAAATTTCGGAAAGCTTTTCGTCGGTACGGATCTTTTCGGTCATGTCCGTTTCCACTATGCCCAGGGAAATCACGTTGGCGCACACATTGTACCGTGCTAACTCCCTGGCAACGCTTTTGGTAAAGCTGAGGATTCCCCCCTTTGCAGCAGCATAGTTCACTTGACCAACGGTACCCACCATGCCGGCCACTGAACTCACATTAATTACCTTTCCGTAGTTCTGTTCCTTGAAATACCTGCAAGCCGCCTGAGTACACAGGAACGGGCCTTTTAGATCCGCGCCGACCACCGCGTCCCACTCATCTTCCGTCATCTTGTGCAACATCGCCGGGCGAGTAAATCCAGCGTTGTTCACGAGGATGTCGAGCCTCCCGAAATTCTCCTTGGCCGCGGCCATCATGCTTTCCACTTCGGCTTTGCAGGCCACATCAGCGCGGACGGCTACCGACTTCCTCCCCATTGCGCGTATCGTTTCAACTAGTTCCTGAGCCTGACCTTCGCTGGAAGAGTAGTTTACGAGCACGTCTGCACCTGCTTTCGCAAACGCGAGTGCGACATTGCGCCCTACCCCTCGACTGCTGCCGGTGACTACCGCTGCTTTGCCGGCTAGTTTCATAGTGCCTCCTCATTAACTCTACAGTTGCACGCTGGCACCAGGAAGCTTAACAGGGAAGAAATGAAAAAAAAAGCCCCGAGAGGGACTCGGGGCGTGAAAGGAGGTATGGATATGGGTAATGTGCTTTTGTGCGTCCGCACATCTCACCGCACGGGCTGCCATGATGCGGAATTGTGTCGAGATTGTGCGATACGTGTGTCACATAACCCCTGTTCAATACGACACACTCTTGCAAGAAAGGTTCCGAAATTTTCTTTATTGGGATTTCTTTTGTTAAGCCATTGGTTTGTTTAGGCAAACCCAATGAAGGGCATATCAATTCACGGCGTGTATACTATCACAAGCAGTATGGACTGTTTACTGCTGAGATTCTTCAGGTTATGCGTGATACCTGAATTGAAATGCAAACTCCCTCCCTTTTTCACCACATTTATTTCGTCTCCCACCCTAATTTCCACTCTTCCTTCCACCACGTAGACAAACTCCTCACCCTCATGCTTGTAAGCGACCATTTCATGCTGTTTCATCGGGTCCAGTGTGACAAGATAGGCCCACAGATGTTTATCCTCCGCGCCGGGGGTCAAGGTCTTATAAGAATATGCCTTGGTGCGCTTGCTATAGCTCTGTCTGCGCTCTTTCTTCTTCGCATCCGACAGCAGAGAGGCAGAGTCCACGGCAAGCCCCCTGGATATCTGAATCAATACGCCCACCGGTGGAGAAACCTTCCCATCTTCTATTTCCTGAAGGTATTCGGGCGCATAACCTGTCTGATGAGCAAGCTGTTCAATCGCTACATTTTGCCGCTCTCTCATTGTTCGGATGCGCTCCCCGAGACTTTGTCCTTTAGCGGGCTTTCTTGGCATGACCCTTCTCCTAGTAATCATCCACTTACGTGGGGCAGGCTTTCCAGCCTGCCTTCTACAAGTTTAATGACACTTTCCGGCTGAAAACTGAATGCTTACGTCTCCGATTAGGTGGCTGTTGCTCCCGACATCAAATCAGTATGTATCGGGTCTTTTTCTGCCCTTATACTTGCCCAGTTCTCGCGCAATCACAACCCTTTGAATTTGATTCGTACCCTCGAAGATCTGCGCGACTTTTGCGAAGCGCATGTACATTTCGACCGGGTATGATTTCATATACCCGTACCCTCCAAGAATTTGGACGGCTTCTGTGGTGACGCGCATAGCCATGTCCGTAGCGAACCTTTTGGCCATAGCTGCTTCCATGACGCATGGCTCTCCTTGGTCCATCATGGACGCGGCCCTGTAGATCATCAGACGAGACGCTTCTATTTCAGTCGCCAGGTCCGCGACAAGGAATTGAAGGCCCTGGAACGAAATGATGGGACGGCCGAACTGGTGGCGCTTGTGAGCATAAGCGAGGGCATAGTCAAACGCTTGCTGCGCGAGACCGGTAGAGCAGGCCCCTATGCTTACGCGCCCCCCGTTTAAAGCTGTGAGCGCCATGCTGAACCCTTTTCCCTCTTCACCAAGAAGATTCTCAAAAGGTATGAAGCAATCTCTGAAGTGCAGTTCGGTGGTGGGGGAGGCATTCAACCCCATTTTGGGCTCATGAGGCCCGAAAGAAAAGCCGGGTGTTCCTTTTTCGACTACGGCTGCACTGATCCCTTGCTGCTTTTGCGCGTCATCGGTCCGCACCATAACAGTATAGATGTCAGCCACTTCACCACTGGTCACGTACAGCTTGGTGCCATTGAGCACGTACCCGCGGTCGGCCTTTACCGCGGACGTGCCCAGCGCTGCCGCGTCCGAACCCGCTTCGCCCTCAGTCAAAGAATATGCACCCAGTTTTTCGCCCAGTGCCAACGGCCTAACCCATCGCTCCCTCTGTTCTTCGTTGCCGTACTGATAGATCAGATTCGTCACCATGTTGTGAACGCTGATGTATACCGCGGTTGCGAAGCAGCCTTTGGCCAGCTCTTCAAAAATGAGGGCCGCGGTCAGCCGTCCTACGCCGGTTCCCCCGTATTGTTCAGGCACGTACAGGCCCGTAAAGTCGAGTTGGCCCATTTTGTCGAAGATGTCACGGGAGAAGGTGGAGCTTTCTTCCCATTCTCGAGCCTTAGGTGCAAGCTCCTTGGAAGCGAAATCGCGTGCCGCCTTCCTGATGAGACGCTGTTCATCGTTCAGTCTGAAATCCATAAGACAATCTCCCTGCCTCAGGGTCGTCCAAAGAGAGCGTTCCTGCTCTTGCTGTTCGGTTTCGTTTAGCTTTTGGAGCTGGAAATCAAAATGTTTTCACCGGAACGATAGGAAGGTCCGTCCGAATAAATCAACCAAAACAAGATGTGTTCCTACCATTTAATTACCTTCTGACGGATAATATCGTCAATCAAAATGAACGCGGACCGGATCTTTGGCCTTTTAAGATTGTCACGGATTCAATCATATGTTCGAAGGCCAACTGAAGGAAAACGGAACAATGCGCGCCACGTACAAATGCCTAAGAGTTCTGTCGGAAGTTTCCGGAATTGAAACCACTTACGCGGATATGTTCGGCAAGGTCCATCATACTGACCCCGAAACAGCGCGCAGGATCCTCGAAGCAAAAGGTATCTGCATCCCACCTGAACGACTGCGCCTGGACCCCCAGGTCCTCGTTGTGTCGGCAGATGACCTTCCTGACAGTTGCACGGTCTACTTCATTGGGAACATCGGAGAGGCCCAAGCGGCCTCTCCAATTGGCTCGGTGAGAATCTCAGACGCGAGGAGTGCGGTCCAAGGGACCGAACTAGCCATCGGTTCCGGCAATGTGCGGCTGAGCTTTGACCCCGAGACCGGTCTTCTCGGCATAGCGATACCGTTTCCACGAGAACTGGCTATTGGAACACATCATATCCGAGTCGAAGCCATTGTGGCGGACAATGTGATGACTGCTTCTTGCCTGTGGATTGTATGCCCTTCCAAAGCATACATTCCGCCTGCCCTTGAAAGAGGCGAGAAGGTTGCCGGTATCGCTGTGGCGCTTTACGGTGTTCGGTCTGAAACTAATTGGGGGATAGGAGATTTTTCCGACCTGGCGAAAATCATTGATTGGGCTGCCAACGATTTGTCCGCCGATGTTGTCGGAATCAACCCTCTGCACGCGCTCTTTAATAGGAGGCCGTACAATAGCAGCCCTTACCTTCCATCCAGCCGCCTATTCCGCAACTTCATCTACCTGGATGTTCCCGGCATTGCAGATTTTTGCGACTCTTTAGCCGCACGATCCTTGGTGGAGTCTTCAGAGGTCCGTCACAAGATCCGGGAACTGCGCGACGACAAACACGTGAACTACGAAGAGGTCTCCTCGCTTAAGCTTCGCGTGCTCAGGCAAGTCTTCACCGACTTTATGAAGAATCATGGCGGCGCCGGCCGCCAGAGCTCGAGATGGCACGATTTTCAAAGCTGTGTGGCTTCTGAGGGAATATATTTGGAGCGCTTTGCCACATTTTGCGCCCTTGACGAACACTTCCGCAGCGTCATCCCAATACTGCAAAACTGGAGGGAGTGGCCGGAAGAATTCCATGACCCCTCGTCCGAGGAGGTTAGAAAATTTCAAAAAGAAAAAAGGGAAGAGATCCTTTTTTGGATGTACCTTCAGTGGCAGATAAACGTACAACTGAGGCAAGTTCAGGAACACGCGACCAAGAGTGGGATGATCATCGGCTTATACAACGACGAAGCCCTCGCTGTGGATCGCAACGGCTCGGATTTCTGGAGTTGGCGGGAGTTCTTCCATGAGGGCTTCAGAGTTGGCGCGCCGCCCGACGAGTTTGCCCCGGACGGGCAGGATTGGGGATTCCCGCCACCGAACCGAGAAAGGCTGCGAGCCTCGGGATACGAGCTTTTCCTGAAAAAATTGGAGTCGAATTGCAAACACGGTGGTGCTCTGCGGATTGACCACGTGATGCAGATCCGCCACCTATTTTGGATCCCCGCGGGGCTTAGGCCGGTGGATGGTGTCTATGTGCAGGATTACGAAAGTGACCTCTTGAACCTGATGGCGTTGGAAAGCCAAAGCAGCCGCACACTCATTGTTGGCGAGGACCTTGGAACTGTTCCTTTCAACTTTAGAGAACGAGTCATGGCGAAAAGAATTTTCTCGAGCAGACTCCTCTATTTCGAGCGAGATGGTGAAGGGAATCTGCTCCCCGGTCATGTTTACCCGGAAGGTGCTCTGGTTTCCATCGCCACTCACGATCTACCGACTCTGGCCGGATTTTGGAGTGGCCGCGACATCGATCTTCGTAGGCAATCGGGATTGCTTGACGCTCTGTCGGAGAGCAAATTCAGACAAGATCGTACCCGGCATAAGGCCAAGATATTGGAGAGGCTGGTTCAGGACGGTTTTCTCACTCACGAAGACGCGCAACTCGCGAGGGAATCACCTGTTCCCACGGATAAGCTTCATTCGGCGGTCATGAATTTCCTGCTGGCCACACCTTCCAGGCTGGTAGTCATAAGCCAGGAGGACGTTTTCTTGGACGACCGTCAGCAAAATCTGCCGGGCACCACTTGGCAAAACCCCAACTGGGTGACCAAGATGCTTTATTCAGTTGAGGAATTGAGGAGTAATCCCGAGGCAAAGCGGCTGGCAGAGAAATTTAAGGAGTCCGTGGAAAGATCGGGCAGGTCTCATCGTCACGAGAGATGCTGTAAATATAGTTGACACAAATTGTCACTATATTTACACCTCTATCCTCTGCGAAATTAGCTCGTTAGCAACCCGATCAGTCTGAATTGACCTTTTACGTCTCTGAGCGCGGGATTCGAGAGAATTCCGTATCCTCCTAAACGGGCTCAGATCGTTATCCGGGGTAATTCAGCTTGTCTGGTACACTTGTTGCTGGCTGGTAACACGGAAGTCTATCCACCGGTGTCAGATTTTGCATGATTCAGGGGGGTGAATGACATCGTTTCAGACGGGTCTGTTCACGGATGTTGCCGAGCAGATGGCTGAGGGAGTGGCCTTTGTCGACCTGAAAGGACGTGTGCTGTTCTCGAATCGCTTCTTAGGCGTCATGCACGGTTTTACGGCTAAAGAACTCGTGGGCAAACATATTGCGGTTCTCTGTCCCATGGAAGGACTGCTGAACCTGGCAGCAGCCAATGAGGAGACTCTGAGCGCGGGAGCATTCAGCGGAGAGCTTCTGCATCGCCGCAGAGACGGTAGCTCTTTTCCCGTCTATTGCACAAGTTCGCTTTTCCGGGACGACCAGGGACGTGGGGTCGGCATTATTATGACCTTTCGGGACATTTCAGCTCTGAAGTTCTCAGAAAAGGTGGCAGACAGTTCTCGGCAAAAATCTTCCAAATATGTCGGCGTCCTGGAAAAGCAGCTTCGTGAGACCTCGGAACTGCTCGACGATTCGCAATCGGAACTGAAAGATTATACAACTCGGCTGGAGCAGGCCAATGAAGCCCTGAAGCTCTTCATAAGAGAAATAGAAGATCGGAATAAAGAAACGCGAAAGGGCTATTTATCGCAACCTCTGTACAAATGTTTTTGCAATCATCGATCAATTGAAGAGCGGGAGATTACCCGATGCTGTGCATCTCCGGTTGGACTCCCTCGAATTTAACCTCAAAAGCCTCTTCTCTCCTCCGCCGGATACTGCTCGACAAGAGGCGGGACTACTTACTCCTCAAGAAACTCGATTGTGTGATCTGATACGCGCTGGGCTGACCTCTAAGGAAATAGCAGAGGTCATGGGAATTTCTCCCGCCACTGTGGTCGTTCATCGTGCTAACATAAGAAAAAAACTGGGACTGGTCGGGTCAGATGATAATTTAGCGACCTATTTGCGTAAGAGGCTCTAACCTCGTCCCGGAGAGGCCTTGCCGCCAAGACTCCGTCTGGTCCCCCGGGGGGAGTGCGTAACTATGAATTCCCGTGATCGCAAAGCTGGGATCGTAGGATCGGAATGCACGAAAAACTGTGTGCGCGGTCGTCCCGAGCCTGCTGGGCAGCCTGAGCTTGAGGCCCCGGCCTGCAAAAGGCCCGAAGCAAGCGTCGATGCCGAGCCGTCTCACAACTCGATCAATAATATTCCGCACGCTGATCACGTTCCGAAATTCCTCGGAGACAAAGTGCTTGCTTTGACCGATCCAGATGAAGGGCAACGCAAGCAAGTGACCATCCTTGTGGCAGATATTGCAGACTACTCCTCTCTTTCAAAAAATCTCAGTCCGGAAGAAGCATACGAGATCATAACTCGCTTCCTGGAGGTTCTCGAGGAACAGATCCGCTGTCATGGCGGGATTATGGCGCAGGTAAGCGAGGGAACCGTAAAAGGCCTTTTCGGCGCACCGGCATCTGTTGAAGATCATGCAAAGAGGGCCTGCGAAGCAGCCTTAGCTATCCGCGAGTCGGTCGGTTCGCTTGCGAAAAAAGTTCGAAAAGAGAATTGCGTCGATCTGGGCATCCGAATCGGGCTTGTGTCGGATGTAATACTGACCGGCTCCGTTTCGGGCGGAGTCGAGCTGGACTCAAGAGACCTGGACGACGCGGACGATCTGATTCCTGTGGTTCAGGGTCTTATGAAACCAGGCAAGATTGCGGCGGCGAGGAGCACATTTGACCTGGTAAGTGATTTCTTCGATTTTCAGCCGATAAAACAACACGAACGCGACGGTATTGAATTGGTTGTGGCTTATGAACTGCTGAAATCCAGGGAGCTTGCGAGCCCAATCCGGGCCAAGGAGTTAAAGGGCCTCAGCAAGTTTGTAGGCCGCGAACAAGAAATGTCGGTCCTCCTGGAAGCGGCGGAAAAAGCAAGACGAGGACGCGGCCAGACGGTGGCGGTCACGGGAGATGCGGGAGTAGGGAAATCCAGGCTTGTTTTGGAATTGCAGAAACGCGTTCCGGAAGGGCAACAGATATTTCTTGAAGGCTACTGCCGCAATTATAATGCTGTTGGACCGTACGGGCGTGTCCTGGACATGCTGAGATCGATTTTCGACGTCCGGGCAGGGGAGAAGGAAAATTCTGCCGGCAAGAAAATTAAGGATTGGCTGGCTCTTCATGTAGCCGGACACGATGAGATCGTTGCCCCGATGTATGAAATACTGGCTCTGAAGGTTGAAGATGAGCGATACTCGCGTCTTCCCTATCAGCAAAAGAGAAGCAAGATTTTCCAGGCGGTTGAACGAGTGCTGGTTCAAACTAGCCGGCAAAAGCCGTTGATAGCGATTGTGGAAGACCTCCATTGGATCGACCGGACTTCAGAGGAACTGTTGCGCCATTTGATCGGACGAATCAGCGATGCAAGGATCTTTCTCGTCATGCTCTATCGACCCGAGTACGCTGGTGCGTCACAGCTCGGTGCCGCTGTATCACAGGTTCACCTGGCTGAGCTGCCCGATGATCCCGCGAGAGAGCTTGCCGAATCCATCCTTGGCGGTGAGGCGGACGACAGCCTAATGAACGTAATTCGGAACCAAACTGCCGGTAATCCGCTATTCATAGAAGAACTCACCAAGGCATTCCTGGACAGCGGAGAAATTGAAATAGCTGACTACAGGTTTACCCTAATGCCCCATGCGCAAGCGCAATTGCTGCCGAAGACTATTCAGGGAGTCATCTCTGCGCGAATAGACCGCCTGGAGAAGGATGTCAAAACTACATTGCAGGTGGCATCTGTGATAGGGCGAGAAGTCCCTCTTCATCTGCTGGAGCGAATAACGGAATCAGGTGAGGATATCAGTTCTCACATTTCAAGGCTTCAGAAGCTTGAGTTCATTCATGGAGACAAAGACCGGCAGTTTGCGTTCAAGCACGCCCTCACCCAAGAGGCGGCGTACACCAGCCTTTTGACACGGAGAAGGCTAAAAATTCACCATGAGACAGCTAAGGCCATAGAGAAACTTTATTCGGACAGGTTGGAAGAATTCTATGAGCAACTCGCCCATCATTTTGGCAAGAGCGGGAACTTACGAAAGGAGTTCAAGTACCTGAAACTCTCTGCACTCAAAGCAAGCCGACAGAAACTCGCACTGGGAGGCCTATCAATTCGGTAAACAGGCGCTACGCTGCCTGAAAAACCAGCCAGCGACTCTGCAAAACAAAAAGGAGGAAGTCGAAGTTCTGAAGATGATGAGCTGGCCCATGAGATCGTTGGATTATACTGGTGGAGGCACTGAACACCTCCTGAAACACGGGGAAGAGCTTTGTCTCGAAATAGGGGATGCCAACAACTTGTCTTTTTTCAGAAACCGAGCTCTGCGTGTACTATGCCGTCACAGGCGACTCGATGTCGCTCCAACAATATTCAGGGCATGTATTTCAGGACATCCGGGTTTTGGGGTGCTCCTTGTCGACAAAGGAACATCTGAAAATCATGATTCCTCTATTCGTGAATCATTCTCTGTTAGGTCTCATGGGTGACCGTGTCTCAGAGGTTCTTTCCGTGAACCTCAGTGTCCTCAAATATATGGAAGAGGCGCATGCGCTCTTTGACGCTTGGGACATGCCGTTCAATGCGTATTCATTCCTTGCCGCCACGTCCGCCTATTTTTTGAGTTGGCTCGGAGATTTTGACAATGCCACTAGGTTGTCTCGCAAAGCGCTTGATGTGGCCCTGAAGGTGAATGATCCCCTTTCTATGGGCATTGCAGAATTCTCTCATGGCCATGTGCATAATAATAGAGGCTTAGGCAAAGAGGCAATAGAGCACTACACAAGAGCAATCGAACATTTGGAAAAGGTGAAAGGCGGCTCAGCCGGGGACACGTCGTTAGGAAATGCTTGGCAGGGACTAGGTATCGCCAAGTTCCTGGTGGGAGATGCGGATGGGGCTCGTGGTTGTATCGAACGGTCGATCCAGATGCATCTTGATTCCGGAGTCGTGATCGAGCTCCCCCACGATTATGCGTACTTGAGCATGGCACATTTGGCCACAGGCGACGTGGCGAAAGCCCGTAATTTTATCGATACCGCCTTGGATTGGGCTCGGAAGTGCAACCAAAAACATTGGGAAGGCCTGGCGAAGATATTTTTTGGCAAGATAATGTCCCAGAGCGAAGCTCTCCAAGCAGCCAGGGCTGAGGCGTCAATCTTGGAAGGGATTGAAATTCTGTCGCAATTAGGCATGAAGCCATATTGTGCCCAAGGCTATTTCTATCTGGGGGAGCTTCGAGTTACTACCAGCAAATCACAACTCGGTACGAAAAACCTGAAAAAAGCCGAAAGAATGTTCAAAGAAATGGGAATGGAATACTGGCTGGATAAGACGCAGAAAGTTCTTGGCCGCATTTAGCGGCATGTTCGCTGGGGGATCATGAAACCGCAAAAAAACAACCCGGGGAAACGTGAGAGCAAGAGAGAGAAGGCACATCGTCATGGATTGCCGGATCGCGGCTCCGCGATCAAAGAAAGCTTCCCAGGCCCCGCACTGGAATTTTTGGGAGACAAAGTCCTTGCACTCAGGAATGCGGAAGTGGATGAGCTGAAGTACGTGACCATTCTTGTTGCGGACATTCCTGATAGTTCGTCTCTCTCGCGCAAGCTAGCGCCAGAAGAAGCGTACGGTCTCATGGTCCGCTGCCTCGCTATCCTTGAGGAACAGATCCGCCATTATGGCGGGACCGTCGCGCAGGTCACCGGAGGAGTGGTCAACGGCCTGTTCGGAGCGCCGATGTCGCACGAGGACCATGCAAGAAGAGCCTGTGATGCAGCCTTGTCCATCTTGAAAAAAATCGACTTGTCCAGGCAAAAACTTCGCGAAGAGTTTAATGCCGATTTTCACATACGAATCGGATTGGTCTCGGGTGCGATCTTGACAAGCTCCTCAAAAGCGGGCGCCGGGCTGGAATATGAAGATTTGGAAGACGCGGATGATCTAATTTCTCCGCTTCAGGCGATCACACAGCCGGGAAAGGCCTTGGTGGCGAAAAGCACATACGATTTAACGAGTGACTTCTTTGAATTCAGGCCCGTGGAAACGAGCAGACCGGAAGGTCTCAAACCAGTTGATGCGTACGAACTCGTGAAGCCTCGCGAGCTTCCCAGCCCAATGCGAGCCAAAGAGATGAAGTGGCTCAGCAAATTTGTAGGCCGCGAACAAGAAATGTCGATCCTGCTGGAAGCGGCGGAAAGAGCAAGACGAGGACGCGGCCAGGCGGTGGCGGTCACGGGAGATGCTGGAGTTGGGAAATCCAGGCTTGTTTGGGAATTGAAGAGACGCCTCCCCGAAGGCGAACAGACATTTCTTGAAGGCTACGGCCGCAATTATGATGGTGTTGCACCGTATGGCCCCGTCCTGGACATGCTGAGATCGATTTTCGACATCAAGGCAGGGGAAAAGGAAAGTTCTGCCAGCAAGAAAATTAAGGAGTGGCTGGCTCTTCAAGTAGCCGGACACGATGAGATCGTTGCCCCAATCTATGAGATACTGGCTTTGAAGGTTGAAGATGCGCAATACATGGAGCTTCCGTTTCAGCAAAAGAGAAACCGGATTTTCGAGGCGATTGAGACGGTCTTGGTCGAAGCAAGCCGGGAGAAGATGTTGGCGGTGATACTGGAAGATCTTCACTGGATCGACCGATCTTCAGAGGAAGTCTTAAATTATTTGATCCCAAGAATCGAGGGGGCCAAGATACTCCTGATCCTGCTGTACCGCCCCGAATACGCCGGCGCATCCAGCTTAGGCATCTCGTCCGAAGAAGTCCATTTGGGTCATATATCGTGCGAACACGTGAAGGAACTTGTGTCATCCGTCCTCGGCGGTCCGCAGATCGACGATGCTCTCATAAGATTGATTCAGGAAAAGACCGGCGGGAATCCGCTGTTCGTGGAGGAATTCACGCGGTCTCTGTCCGACGTCGGGGCTATTCAAAGATCCGGTGGGAAATTTGTCCTCGCACAGGACGCGTCAGCAGAAATGCTGCCCAAAACCATTCAGGCGCTCATCGCGGCACGAATGGACCGTCTCGATAAGGATGTCAAGGCAACATTGCAGGTTGCGTCCGTGATAGGCACTGGGTTTCCCATGGACTTGCTGCAACTTGTAACGAAAACCGGCGACGTATTGAAATCACACATAGCGAAGCTTCAAAAGCTTGAATTCATGCGCGAAGTACAGGCATCTCCTGAACGACAGTTTGCGTTCAAGCATGTCCTCACTCAAGAAGCCGCGTACGGGAGCCTCACGGCACGGAGAAAG
Organism: uncultured delta proteobacterium; assembly: GCA_963789265.1. Classification (GTDB taxonomy): domain Bacteria; phylum Desulfobacterota; class Desulfomonilia; order Desulfomonilales; family Desulfomonilaceae; genus CAWBBA01. The sequence continues at coordinate 78,876 of CAWBKB010000007.1, forward strand.
CTGAGATTCCATCAAAGGACGGGTGAGGCTATAGAAGAGCTTTACTCGAACAGGCTGGAAGAATTTTACGAACAGCTTGCCCATCATTTTGGCAAGAGCGCGGATTTACAGAAACAGTTCAAATACTTAAAACTGGCTGCAATCAAAGCAAGGCGACAGAATTCTCCCTGGGAGTCTTATCAATTCGGTAAGCAAGCGCTTCGCTGCTCGCAAGCGCAGCCGGCGACTCAGCAAAACAAAAAGGAGGAAGTGGAAGTTTCTGAGGGTGATGACCTGGCCCATGAGAATGTTGGATTATACTCGTGGAGACTCTGAACAGCTCCTAAAACGCGGGGAAGAGCTTTGTCTCGAACTAGGGGATGCCAACGACCTGTCTTTTTTCAGGGCTGAGCTCTGCGTGTACTATGCCGTCACAGGCGACCCGATGTCGCTCCAGCAATATTCAGGGCATGTATTTCAGGACATCCGGGCTTTGGAATGCGTCTTGTCGACAAAGGAACATCTGAAAATCATGATTCCTATGTTCGTGAATCATTCTCTGTTAGGTCTCATGGGTGACCATGTCTCAGAGGTCCTTTCCGTGAACCTCCGTGTCCTCAAATTTATGGAAGAAGCGCGTGCGCTCTTTGACGATTATGGCATGCCTTTCAACGTATATTCGTTTCTGGCAGCCATGTCCGCCTATTTTTCAACTTGGCTCGGAGATTTTGACAGTGCCGCGAGGTTGTCTCGAAAAGCGCTTGATGTCGCCCTGGAGACGAATGATCCTCTTTCTTTGGGCTTTGCAGAATTCTGTCACGGCCTTGTGCTCAATAATAGAGGCTTCGGCGAAGAGGCAATAGAGGTACTGCACAAGAGCAATCGAACATCTGGAAAAGTTGAAACGCGGCTCAGCCCCGGACACGACGTTGGGAAATGCTTGGCTGGGACTAGGTATCGCCCGCTTGCTGGTGGGAGATGCGGATGAGGCTCGTGGTTGTATCGAACGCTCGATCCAGATGCATATTGATTCCGGATTCGTACCCCAGTTCGCCCACGATTATGCATACTTGAGCATGGCACACTTGGTCACGGGCGACGTGGCGAAAGCCCGTGATTGTGTCGATTCCGCTTTAGACTGGGCTCGGAAGTGCAACGAGCGACATTGGGAAGGCCTGGCAAAGATATTTCTTGGCAAGATAATGTCCCAGAGCGAAGCCCTGCGGGCAGCCCAGGCTGAAGCGTCGATCGTGGAAGGGATTGAGATCCTGTCGAAATTAGGCATGAAGCCATATTGTGCCCAAGGCTATTTCTATCTGGGGGAGCTTCGAGTTAGTACCGGCAAGTCACAACTCGGTACGAAAAACCTGAAAAAAGCCGAAAGAATGTTCAAAGAAATGGGAATGGAATACTGGCTGCGCAAGACGCAGGAAGTCCTGGACCGTTTTGAAAAGTTGCCCCGATAACCCTTTTGTAATCCTTGAACTCTGAGAATCGACCAGTCGGACGTTGACGATCTCGCCTCATTGGGTATTCTGTATACCCATTCCATAGATGAAATATAGGCATTTACCCTACTAAACCGTAAGGTATTCTGTATTTACATGAATCCCATGGCGCGCTCCACCTTCTTCAGAAGAAATGAGCAGCCATAGCGCTCGCAACTAAACCGATTGATTCTCCAACCAGTTAGTTGAACAGCGGGGCACAAGGAGCCCAAAGGACGACTTCTCCGCTTCGTAAATCGCAAATGTACCATGAGGGAGGATGACCATGAGTACGGAAACAGCAGGTCCAAGAAAAGCGCCATTTGTGTTTTCGATTTGTGTGCTGATCGTCCTACTGGCCAGTCTGAGCGGCCTGGTTCTCAACCCCGAGAGTCAATCACGCAGGCTCGTTCGAGACCTCAATAGTCCATCACGTGCCCGAAGGATCTGGGCAGTTCAGACTTTGGGGGCCCTCAAGGATCGTTCAGCAGTAGAAGCCCTTAGTGCCAAGTTGGAAGACCAAGATCCCATCATGCGGAGATGTGCTGCATGGGCTCTAGGGCAGATAAATGATCCTCGATCTGTGAAGATCCTCACCTCCGCGGTGAAACACTGGGACCATAATGTCAGAAAGGAAGCAGCCGCGTCTCTTTCCAAGTGGATCAATCGTCAAGGATTGCTCACAGGGCAGAGCGCTTCATGCCTTCAGTCCCGGTGAGCAAAGCAAAACGCCTATCAGTGAAATTGGGTATAGGCATAAATCTCCTGATTACTGCGTATTCTGAATTTGCGTGAATCCCACGCGGCCACTGCTGGCCACTGCTGCCAAAAGCATACCAGAGCAGGAGGCGAATTGATCGCAGATTCCGCTAGAAGGTCGCCGCAGGAGCCTCAGCCAGGAACCCTTACGAGAGGTCGCTTTTACAGGCAATCAGAAATTTTGGAATGAAGGAATTATAGAAAAACGGAATGTGTTGCGCTCGCAGCCGAGAGGAGTCTGCAACTCAGTCTTTCGCACAGAGGCAGTGGCGCTTCCTCCGACCAACCGTAAGCTTCCCCTGCGCACAGCGGAGTGACCCGATCCAAATCACAACAGAGCCAGAAACCTGTGCCACAGATTTGGGACGCCCCGCTAACATCTGGAAACAACACAACTTTTGCCCATGCACTGTGGAAGATAGGTTGGGCCTATCCTTTTGCTCCAGCCAACCGCGCTCTGAAAAACTTTTTAATAGCGGATTAATAGCGGAAATCGCAGTGCTCCAATCTTTTGGATCCACACGACTGGGTATTTTTCATACCCAATTCATAAATGGAATATAGGCGTTTACCTTCCAATGCAATCATCTATTCTGGATTCGAGTTCGAAAGGGCCAAGCCGCAGAGTGAAAGTTCCGTCACGAACAGATCGAGTTCAAGCCCAGGGCTGACTCGGCCGATGCAAAGGAGCCAGACAATGACAACAGAAGTGTCATCCGAAAAAGGGATTGCCCAGTCGATGGGAGCTATTGTGGTGATCACGTGGGTGCTGATCCTTGGCCCGATTGGCGGTTTACTACTCGGAGCAGTAGCTTATTCGATGCATGCAAGAAACCTGATTGTAGGGGCTCTTTATGGCGCGCTGCTCTTCTTGCCTCTTTTACTGACCGTGGTCTGGGGGATTGAGACGTGGCTGCAGGTCCGCCGTACAAACCGGGTCCAAAGAAGAGCGCTGGTTTTGACAACCGAGCCGATTGACTCTCCAACTCGTTAATTTGATGGCGGGGGGAGGATTGGAGATGCAGGCAGGGATTAAGATATTCGTAATCTTTCCGTTGTTTGGCACGATTATGGGATTGGCATGGTTGTACCAGCCTCAAGCAGAACAGCCCGTCTCAGTGTTATTAAGAACTCATGCAAACGCGATAGGCAGGCATGAAAAGGCAAATATATTCTTGAAAGCCTCTTTCAACGGAAGGGCTGTGGGGCATGGAGAGGTGAGAATGCACATCTCCCCGGCACGTACTGCGGTTCTTGGATCTCCGGTGCGTTATATCCGACGCGTCCACGGTTACACTGATGCTCAAGGAGTGTTCATTCCCAACTGGGTCCCCCGTACAGTCGGCGAATACATCGTTACAGCGACAGTAACGAAGTCGGGATATGGTGCGGGGAAGTCGGTTTGCTTTCTAAGAGTTGAAGAACGATCCTCCGCGGAACGGACAGGACCTCCACCAGATTAGAACCGAAAAAAGAACGGCCTTTGCGATCACATCAGCCGGATCGGTCGGCCGATCTCTTCAGGCATTTGAGAGGGGGGGAAGGGGAGAACTCGGATCCCCAGCTCTGGGATATGCACAGGAGGTCTCCCCGCCATCGTTCGATTTTACGGATCGCTTCAGCTTCCCAGGGGAGCCAGATTGATCTCTTCTTGACACGGATGGCAGCTTCCAACTCCGCGGGAACCGGAGGGTTTAATGATTCACTGTCGCTATCTTCAAGGTTATTGACGAAGTAGTTCAGGATCTTGATCTGGCGGCGGTTCAATTTTCCCCTGATGTGGCACAAACGCGGCTCCAGGGCCTTTTCCAAGCATTGTGTGGCGAAGTTGTTTTTGTGTTTGCAGTTGATGAGTTCGCTCAAAAATCTATAATTTTCTCTGAATTCTCCGGGGATGCTGGACAGGTCGGTGTCCTGGGCAGTTTTGTCCGCTTTCATAGGTGCTCCCTGTAGCTTCCGGGGCTCGGTCGATCGGGCCGGGGGTCCCGAGAGTTGCCCGTGGTATGCAGGCAACGGGGAGGTTCCGTAACACCTTGCCGAACTATTGTCAAGTTATGCTTTCATATTTATTCTTATTTTATGGATATAACTATTAATATATGTCAATATCATGGGTTAGACGGACCTGCTTGATACAATTGTCGCTGTTTCTTGAGGACTTCCGGATCTATCTTAATTTTACCTTTGTACTTTTCCTCGTAATTCTCCAGACTCCTTTTCTCCTGATAAGAGAACACCGTCGTCTCGATCATCCCCACAATCTGTTCGCCGCAAGGCAATGCCCGTACAAACGCCACCCCGCTCATGATGGTGGGCTGATTGGTCCTCAAGCCGTGTATATAGCACCCCAGTAAGATCCCCACGCCTGCTAAGATAGAGAAGTAGACGACATATTTCAGAGTTCTCAACATTTGGTGCGTCCTTCCGGAGTTAAGCTTCGTTCCTGAATTGACAGCTCGAAGCCCCAGGTCATTGGGGTCCGCGCATTACAGGTAGATGAGCCCTATGCACGCGGCCAACCATAGAATAGCACATAAGAGGAGCGGAGGATCGGTCAGAAGCATGGCAGTAGGGGAGCCGCCGTCCTCTCTCTGGTAAATGAGATACATGTAACGAAAAATACCGTATGTCACCAGCGGAATGGTAAACATCATCGTCTCGGCATGAAGTCCCCCGGACGGGTTGCCGCGCACCGAGTACAGGCAGTAGAAGATGAACGTCGAAGTGGTAGTGATTTGCAAAAGCTGGTCCAGCAATGACACGCTGTAGTTCTCGAGAACCGGCCTATGGCAACTGGCGTCTTCACACAAGATCACTACTTCGTGGCGTCGTTTCCCAAGGGCCAAGAGTATCGCGACAGAGAAAGTGCACAGCACAAGCCAGCTAGAAACAGTGACCCCGATTACCACCGCGCCGGCCAGCACTCTGAGTAAGAACCCAACCGATATAGTCAACACATCTACGAGGACCAAGTCTTTGAGTTTGCACGAGTAGAGCACATGGAGTAAGAGATAAGTGCCCAGAAAAATAAAGCCCTTTGTCGGAGTTTTCACCGCAAAGGCTAGGGCAAAGATCCCGGCAATCAGCAGGAACATGACAGAAAGGGCAGTCGCAGGAGATATGGTCCCCGCTGCCAACGGACGATTTTTTTTCAGCGGATGGGCTCTGTCTTGTTCCATGTCCATGTAATCATTTAGAATGTACGTGGCAGAGGACGCTAGACAGAAAGCAACACACATCCCTACCGCTTTTACCACGTCTTCAACCTCGAACAGCCGGCCGCTGAAGATAAGAGGCATCAACACGAACCCATTCTTAATCCACTGAGTCGGCCGCATGAGTTTTATGATAGATTTCAACAACTTCCTCGGCATTTCACTTCCGCGCAGGCTTCAATCGGAGATTGAAGGCCAGTTTCTAGCATATCCGAATCTCAGTGTAAATCGAAACCATGGTTTCGGTCAATTGGTCGAATAAGTGGAGGGGGGCCTGACAAGCGTACTATGGTGGTCCTCGAAAGAACCGTCCTCATACCTGATGCGTGTTGGCATCTAATTAAGATCAGTAGGATAGTCCCGTGAGGCGCAGGACAGCTTGGCGCTGACGGACGGGCAAGATGCCCATCCCCACTGCAAGGGTGACCCTCGCCACCAAATCATTTTCTTTTTCCGTGATCGGATTCGAGAACTGCCTATACGCGTCATGCCTGCGAAGTCGGGAAGACGGTCCGTGGTGACCAAACGGCGACGCCGATGGCTTGCGCGGGGAAATCTCGCATATCGCGGGATGCCAATGAAAAACTTTCGCCGTCCCGGCTGACCCGATCGAGGGTCCGAATCTCTTGGTTCGGCGGGAGAAATCAGTTATTCTTCACGCGGGAGGAAACTTGAATGTTAACAACGACTGAGCTTGTAAGAGAAGAGAAACCGGCGGATCAGGCTTATCAGGATCGCTTCGGACCTTCTGGTCTACGTCTTAATGACACGCTCGATGAGCCCTCCCGAAGCCGAGAAGATGATAAACGGGGTCAGAAAGTTGGCCCTGAAGTTGTTTCCCGGTAAAGAACACGTTTTTGACCTGATCTATCTGCCCCGCTTCAGAAGGGCTCTTCGAGAAGCAGGCGGTTACAACCACCAGCATGCTCTTAGGATTCTTGATGGAGGACGGGCTTGTTTAGCTCTGAAATAGTGCGCCAAGGTTTGACTTTTTGCTCCGGAGGGGTGGAACATGACAGATCTGGATCTTATGAAGACTCTAACCCAGAAAAGCGACTCCAAGATCGTTCTTCTGGTAATGGACGGCCTTGGGGGCCTGCCACAGGAAATCGGCGGACCAACCGAACTGGAAGCCGCGGATACGCCAAATCTGGACCGTCTTGCCAGGGAAGGCATGTTGGGGCTCATGCACCCCGTCGCGATCGGCATATCGCCCGGGAGTGGACCGGGCCATCTAGGGCTTTTCGGGTACGACCCTTTGAAATATCTCATCGGTAGAGGAGTCCTCGAAGCAGTCGGCATAGGGCTGAACTTGACGAATCAAGACGTGGCCGCTCGCGGAAATTTCTGCACCGTAGACGAGAGCGGGGTGATAACCGACCGCCGGGCCGGCAGAATCAGCACCGAGGAGTGCTCCCGCATGGTCGGCTTGATAGAAGACATTTCTCTGCCGGGTGTTGACTTGATAGTTAAGCCGGTTAGAGACTACCGTTTTGTGCTTGTCCTCAGAGGTTCCGGGCTCTCGCCGAGTCTCAATGAGACCGATCCTCAAAAAACCGGCCTGAGGCCCCTGACCGTTGAGCCCGAGGGGGATTCCGATGCTGCTTGGCACACTGCGGATCTTGTCAATCAGTGGATAGACAAAGTCAGAGATCGGATCAAGGATCAGCACCCAGCCAACATGGTTACTCTTCGGGGATGGTCTCGAGAGCCTGGCCTGCCGAGCTTCCAGGAGATATTCAAACTCAACGCGGCCGCTCTAGCCGTTTATCCCATGTACAAGGGATTGGCTAGCCTCGTTGGCATGACCCTTATCCAAGGGCTTACCGACCTTGACAGCCAACTTGAAGCGCTCCGCAACGTTTGGGATGCTCATGATTTCTTCTTCGTGCATTATAAGTACACTGACAGCCGAGGAGAAGACGGAAACTTCGATGCGAAGGTCAAGGAGATAGAAAAGGTCGACCGTATCGTACCGAGAATACTGGAGCAAAAGCCCGACGTGTTGGTAGTTACCGGCGATCACTCCACGCCGGCAGTATTAAAGTCGCATAGCTGGCATCCTGTTCCGCTGCTCTTTTGGGCTCCCGGTGTGACACGTGCAAATCCGGATGTCCGAGGCTTCGGCGAGAGCCAATGCCTTCGGGGTGCCTTAGGCCAGTTCAAAGGGTCAGATCTCATGAAGCTCATAACGGCTTACGGGAAAAGACAGGCAAAGTACGGGGCATAGGAATAAATAGAAAGGAAGTAAGAATAACCGGGGAGATCCTCCTTCGAAAACTATCCGCGTTAAATTGGGGCTGGTTGCCCCGGTCGTGACCACTTAAGACGGCTGATCAGCGATCAAGGTCCCCCTTTTCTAAAGGGGGATTTAGGGGGATTTTCAATATGCTAGACTAAAATCCCCCCTAGCCTCCCTTTACAAAAGGGGGGAAACAAATCGGTAATTTAACGCCTATGCCCCGAAAAACTCCTGAAAATAAAATGGCACTTTCAGACGTTCACCCGTTTCACCGCTTCGAACCGTGGCAAGTTTGGCCCGGCTCTTACGACAATGCCGCTCCTGATGGATTTTACCCATCTCCCGGTAACTCGGCCCTCAGGATTACTCCCTCAACGCTCATTGCGTCGATGGGCTCCTGTTTTGCTCGTGAAATCAAGTCTGTACCTAGTACGCGAAGGATTTTCATACATCACCGAGGAAGTCCATCATCCGGCCTCCAAACATGCAAGCGCGGCCTGGGAAAGGGTCTACAACCTTTTTTCCATGCGGCAGATCTTCGAGTACACGTTCGGAGATTGGGCACCGTCACAGAGGTGGTGGGAAGCCCCGCTGTCCGGAAGGATTCAGGACCCGTTTCGTAGAATTATCCTGTATGACAGCATCGACGAGGCCGAAGAAGATTTTCAGCGTCATCGGATTTGTTCTCGAAAGGTGCTGGAAAGCGCGGAGGTGCTGATCCTGACTCTGGGGCTTACAGAAATTTGGCAGGATGCATCGGATGGCTCGGTGATTTGCCTCCCTTCAGGTCCTTATGTCAACGAAGGGGGAGACATGAGCCGCTATGAGTTCCGTGTGAGTCGGTACGCGGAAAACCTTGCAAATCTGGACCGCATTCATGCCGTTATGGCCGTGCACAACCCGGCGTGCAGACTGATCGTCACTGTTTCTCCGGTACATCTCTGGGCCACATTTCGCAGAGATCTGGATGTGATCAGCGCGAGCTGCAACTCCAAATCCGTTTTGCGAGCGGTAGCCGACGATTTTTGTGCACAGCATGAAAATGCCTTTTATTTTCCCGCGTTTGAGATTGCTTCCATATACAGGCCGCTCATGGGACAGCCGACCTATGCCGAGGGTCGCGAGAATTTTCATGTAAATCAAGATACGGTTGACTTTATAATGAAGACCTTCTTCGAGTTCTACGCTCGAAGGGACTGAAAGAGTTCAGTTCGCGTTTCATTTATCAGCCGACATAATGGTTTGTTGACAAGTACGCTGAGATATTGCTAGAATTCATTTGTAGGGAGGGAAATCCCATGAGGAGGGATTTTCGTCCCAATGCGTGTTTCTGCGGAAACCTCCGTTTCTTCGGACTGGCTCGACTCCAGGGTCGAACCGTGCCCTCGGTCGCCGCTTCCCTTCCGTCTGCCTTTCCTCGTCTTAGCGGGCTTCTTCCTCTGCTCGTGCACGCTCCTGTCACAATCCCCATTCCTTGCTCGCGCGAGCGAGATACCACTCTTAAAAGAGAGCAGCCCATTGATCAGTGATCCCTCGGGCCGGGTCCCGTATCAGAGATGGAGGGTACCCCCGTGGAACAAAGACATGCGATATATTTGGATGGTGGGCAATTATGATTTCAGACGATCCGATCGCGTAGAGTTGGTCCTATATTTTCACGGCATGCACTCTAAAGACTATTACCGGGCATTTCACAAGGAGTTGGAATTACTTGCTGAGAAGAGGCCCCATCGTCCGTTTCTTTTCGTGGGATTTGTGGACACACCCTTCCCTCCTTCAAAAGGTAAAAACCGGGATCGTTGGGGCTTATTGGTTCCACACAAGGGGGAAAGACCGGATCTTCTCTGCAAAACCGTTAATCGCGTCTTCAAAGCTATCCGTACGACATTCCCTAATGTACGAAAAGACAAGACTTCCATCGTATTAGCCGGATTTTCGGGAGGCGGGCGCGTCCTGAGCTCGATTGGAAACTGGCTGGTACACAGCAAAGGAAACGACCCGTACGCGGAGGTCTTTCGCAGCAAGCTCAGCAAGATCGTTTACTTCGATTGCTGGTTTGACAATGATGACGTAAATACGGTCCCTACGCTGCTGGAAAACAATCCGCGTATGAAAATCGTGGGCACGGTCCACATGAAGAAACCCTTGGAACATGCCATAATTCTGGCCGGCAAATACAAGATGAAAGCCGACAGGAAGAACAATGAGCTTGTGGGGCTCGGCGGTCGACTCGTAATATTCCGTGATCAGTCCCATTGGAGAGCTATGATAGACCGACTGGCCGCGGCTCTTTGAGATAGTGACCGACAAAAAGTCTATTCGGCCGCTTTCTTTGCGAGAAAGGGAGAATGTAGTTTGGTGCAATTCCACCAAGTAGAGGGCTTTTTGGCCCAATTCTCCTCTGACAATATTAGATAATTAATACAAGATGTTATCCGTCAATGCTCCTTGACGGCCGGACTTGGGGTGTGCTATAAGACGCCAAACCGCACCAGTTCCGGCGGAGGTTCGAGCATGCTCTCACCATTGCTGCAAAGCATCGACGTGAATTACAAAGCAACCATAGACTTTTTGTACAGCCTGGATCGGTTCGGTATACTTCTGGGGCTGGAGAATATCGGCCTGTTGCTGGACAGGCTGGGCAATCCTCAAAGAAAATTTCCGGTCGTGCACGTGGGCGGAAGTAACGGGAAGGGATCCACGGCTTCCCTTATCCACGAGGTGCTTCGAGAGGCCGGACTAAACACTGCTCTTTACACCTCTCCTCATCTGAACGATTTTCGAGAAAGGATAAGATTGAATGGAGCTATGATCGCCAAAGAAGCCCTCATAGCTTCCACAGATAAAGTTCGGTCGTTGTACGATCCTGGGCGAACGACCTTTTTCGAGTTCACTACTGCCGTGGCTTTTGACTGCATGGCCCAAGTTCGGCCCGACCTTGCCGTTATAGAAGTCGGTCTTGGGGGACGACTGGACGCGACAAATACAGTCTCACCCTGCCTCACCCTGATCACCGACATATCGCGTGAACACGAGGACTACCTCGGTGTGGGCATCTCTGCTGTGGCCCGGGAAAAGGCCGGGATCATCAAGCACGGAGTACCTCTCGTAGCGGGGGCCACTCGGCACGAAGCTGGAGCAATCATCCGCGAAACTGCGCGGGACCTTCGGGTGCATGTGAGTGAATTCGGCCGCGACTTCGCCGGTGTCAGGACAGGACTCGGTCGCTTCACTTATAGATCCGACTCTCTGACTTTGGAGAATCTGTCCCTTTCCATGCCCGGGAGTCATCAGATCAAGAACGCGGCCCTGGCGGTTGCGGCAATCGAGCAACTGAGGTCCCAGGGATATAGGATTTCGGATCGTGCTATTAGAGAGGGGCTGAGGAAAACTCGATTTCCCGGGAGATTTGAAGTCCTCCGGCGGCGTCCGGACGTGGTTATAGACGGCGCTCATACTCCTGAAGGAATGAGGTTACTTAAGAGCACCCTGAAGCAAGTTTACCCCGGGAATAGACCTTACATGCTCCTTGGAATGCTAAGAGACAAGAATTACGAGACATTGATCGAAATAATCGCCCCTTTAGCCTTGGAAGCGGTCTGTGTTCCGCCCCAAAGCGATAGGGCGTTGAATCCGGACATACTGGCGGCACACGTTCGAGTTCGCGGCGTGCCCGCTACTACGCACGAGGATATTACTGAAGGCTTTAAGCTACTTTTGAAAAAAGTCTCTGACAGAGACGTGATCGTCGCGGCTGGATCGCTGTACATGATCGGTCCGGTGAGGCGAGCTTGCGGAATCGGAGACGACTGATAGTGTTTCTTCCCCACAATCGCCACGCAGGCCGAATCTCTCGAGCCGGCTGTCTATGTGTTTTGCTGATATCTGTGGTGTTTTGCGTGTCCCTCGCGAGCGGCCAAGAAGCCAAAGGCAAAAGACCGAATATAGCCGATATTTCCAAACAGTCGACCATTCTCCCCACTAACATCCCCATTCAGATGTCGGCCGAAAGATTGTCATTTAACTACGAGAAAAACACGTACACCGCTCTGGGCAAAGTCACACTGAGCCAGGGAAACACTCGATTGCGCGCTGACAGTATTGTGTACCAAGGCAATACGGGCGATCTAACTGCCAAGGGCAAGGTTATCGTTCGAATGGGAAGCGATGTGATCGAGGCGGAGAAAATCACAATCAACCTGGCCGGAGCCACGGGCGTTCTATACAACGGGAAGCTGCTTCTGACCAAGAACAACATTTATCTTGAAGGGAAAAAGCTTGAAAAAACAGGTAAATCTACATACGTAGTGAAGGAAGGGAGCTTCACCACTTGCAACGGGGCCACTCCGGACTGGAAGATCACAGGCAAGGACCTGGAAGTTACCCTCGAGGGCTATGGTACTCTCAGGCACGGGTTCTTCTACATCAAAAACATCCCGGTTTTTTATCTCCCCTGGTTGATGTACCCTGCCAAGCGCAAGCGCCAGAGCGGTTTCCTTATGCCCACCCTTGCCAACAGCAGCATCAGAGGCTTTGACATCCGACTGCCGATCTTCCTTGATATCTCCCCGAGTATAGACGCAACGATCATCCCCAGGATTTGCACAAAGAGGGCAATACAGGCCGCGCTTGAGTTCCGGGTACTTTCCGTACGAAGACTTTCAAGGGCGCTTTTACGGCGAGTATACGTACGATTGGAAATATGGGCCCGAAACAAATCCAAAGAGCCACCGCTTCTATGTGACCTGGCGACACGATCAGGAATTCGCTCGCGAGATCAAGCTCAAAGCCAACGGAAACTGGGTTTCAGACAGGAACTATTTCGAGTTCTGGGGAGGCAAATTCGACAGACGCCTGCGAGTGCGTTATCTGGAATCAAACTTAATCCTGTATAAACAGTTGAACAACTTCCTTTTTGAAGCGGAGGCGAGACATTTTGACAATCTCGACGTGCCCGACAACGCTGTTACGGTCCAGAACCTTCCTATAGCGACCGGCACCGTGTTCAACCAACAGATTCCTTACACGCCGTTATATGTGAGTTCAAATCTTGTTTACGACTATTTTTACGCCCCGCGCATGAATCAACAGTGGTTGGGAAGTCGTTTGCAGATGAACACGCGGCTTAGCCTGCCGCTTGCCCTTGGGCATTATCTGAAAGTGGAGCCCTCCATGAGGTATTTCCCAAAGGCGTATGCGGCCGATTATTATGAGCATGATAAAAGCGTAAACTCGGTCAACGCCTTGCGCGCCGATCTATATCAGGTCAATGCAGACGCCTTCACGGACCTGGACAGTGTGTACCTCGGTTCCTTTTTGGGGTTCCAACGAGTCAAACATACGATTCGTCCTCGTATTTCCTGGATCTATAGACCTTTTCGCAGTCAGCAGACTTATCCCTATTTTGATGAGACCGACCGGTTGGACCGTGCAAGTTTACTTACAGCGGAATTGCGCCAAACTTTAACGGGGCGGGTCGGGCCCGGCGAGTATCTGGACTTTATGACCTTGAGCATTTCCCAGGGGTATGATTTTGCAAATCCCAGGTCAGCGGAGGATTTCTCGAGAGGCAAGCCGCACTGGTATCAGTACGGTTGGACGAACTCTGATGTTGAATTGACAATAAGGCCTCATTCTCTCATAGATCTCACGGCTCAGGCGCTGTACGACCCGGTTCTGGACCAGATCCGACGATATAGTGTCAACTTGGGGCTCATGGACCATAGGGGCGACGAAGTCCGAATATTGCATCAGTTTACTGAGGCCGACAGGCCGGAGGACATGAACCGCCAGACGGATGTGAACCTGGTGGTAAAGTTGACATCAGACCTCGATTGTTTCGTTGAGAACCAGTACACACACCAGTTTGATTTCTCATATTTCACGAGCTTCGGGTTAAATTACCACCCGCAGTGTTGGAACCTATTGCTGCGATATTCCGAGATTCGTGAGCAGGACCCTATTTCCAAAAAGATAAAGGAGCCGGACCAAACGGTCTTCATGACTCTTTCCCTGTACGGACTTGGACAGATCTACCGCTTTACGAGAGACTGGAGCGAGATTCTGGGCCACACTCCCGAGTCAACCAGTTCCACTCCTATCAGATGAGTTGAGAGGCTGCCAATTCGGCCATATATACCCATTGCCAAAAGTTTGTCAGATTAGAAGTAGCTTCACACCGTCATTCCGGCGAAGGGCGGAATCCAGTCTTTTCAATCCCGCGTTCCTCGCGGGACTGGACCCCGGATCGGAGTCCGGGGTGACGGGTGGTGAACAGGTCATTAGTTTTGTCAACGGCCATATATGCTTCATCGGCGGCCGAAAGCAATTGCGCACGCAGCTTCAATGGGTTACTATCCCTCGCTGGATTGATTGTACCTCTGGTAGAAACACGAATTGATACCAATTCGCGTTCAAAATTGTGAGAAAATCCCCTCTAACCCCCCTTTAGTAAAGGAGGGAAGTGGGGATTATGAATGCGAATTGGTATGAGTATCTTTATGGAATTAGAGAGTAGTACAGCCGCGACAAAATCTGCGCTACCCGCCGGAGCGTACAATCCTCCGATGGTACCCGCGGTGTCCCTGAATTCACAGGCCTCTGACACGAACCCCCGACAAAGCATCATTTTCACCTGCGCATTCTTTTTTGCGGTTTGGTGGCTGCTGTTTTTCCTGGGTCACTGGGCTGAACCCGTGGTTCATCCGTACTTCGATCAAGTCGGGATAAGAGACGCAGGAACGCTTTTCAGCTACTACGCTTCCCGGCCTGAACCGTTTAAGACGCTCATCGGCCGGGCCATGCTTCACATTGAAGGCCCTCTCCAGTTCCTGCTCCTCAATGCGTATTGCTACGCCATCGGCAACCTGTTGCCGCTTAACCCATCTACCCTCCAATTCCCCAACACGGTGTTCGCCTTTCTTGCCACGGTGTTCGCCTTTCTTTTGGGTACCAAGCTGGTATCTCGGCGCCTGGGCTACTGCTGCGCTCTGGCCTATGCTTGCAACCCCTGGTTGGGCGAAACGATGAGACAGCCGTGGGTGTTCAATACCCTATCCTGCTTGCTCCATTTTTCCATCTTTTACTGTTTCGTGAGACTTTGCGAGAATACTGAATCCCGATTCTACAGGATTGCCGCTCCGGCAGCTCTGGCAGCGTACCTTTTCACCGGTATGGATTGGCCGTCATTTCTGTTCGCTCTCGTGCTGTTTCTGGCCACTTGCGGCCGACTGAGGCTCATGCTGAGGAATCCATACAACTTGCTGATCGCGGCAGCCGCCATAGTTCAGATTGCATGGCCGCTGGCTCTGGCTCTTACCGGCAGAGGGCGCTGGCTGAATGGCACCATGCTTCTCTATCCATTCATGCGTTACGGCGACCTGACCACGAACCCCGACTTCTGGTCCAGAATATGGGAAAGCGTGATCAAGGGCTGGGGACCGCAGTTGGCATTTGCTACCGCGGGCCTCGTTCTGTATGTTGTTGGCCGGAGAGGCGAGCTTTCCCGTGACCGGATGCGCCGGGCTTTCTTCGACAGTATGTGCGTCTGGTTTGTTGGCGCCGGCTATGCCCTATTTCGGTCTTCCTCATCGGAAACCTACCTTTATGTGGCGGCGATGCCCACAGCCTTGCTCGCCGGGCTGATTCTGGTACGGCTGCGGAATCTTTATGTCGTGGCCGCAGCAGTCGTTATGATTGCTTGCCAGGTGTATATTTCCTCAGATCAATTTGTTACAAACGGGGACGCCGGCCGTCGAGTTCTCGCTGCCGCGACGTATCTCATCGAACAGCGTCCGGACCTCCTATCAGCCGATAAGACCGCATTTCTGCCCAGAAATGTCGCTGCTGACGTAGGCCAATATGCAAGAGGGAAGAACAGACGGATCGTCATGCCAAGGGAATTTCCCGTAGATCGTCGAAAGTACTCCATCGCATCTGACGAGCAGACTCTCCTTAAATTCGTGGACACATACAACGAGCGCCGGCGGATACGGGCTGATTGGCTTGTCCTCGATACGGCCTTATTCGCAAAGGACGTCAGATCGGCCGGCTTCTACGCCAGTCTTCGGGACGATCCGAACATTCGGTGGATAGCCCGATTCAGGGACCCCGGCGGCGAACTTTTCATCGGAGAGGTGGATCGAGGAGGAGGATCTCCAGTCGGCAGTGCCCCCCTTATGGACACCAGGCGGCTATCGGAAAAGTACGAAGCCAATTACGATAGAATTAGTTTCCTCAAGCACAACGTGCAGTACGTGGATCATTACTGAGCTTATGCCATTTCGCTTTCGAGCAAGTGACACCGTGTTTCCGGTGGGACAGGCATCCTGCCTGTCGTTATGCCCGTGGACGCGGGCATCTGTAGGGCCGAATGGCATTCGCCCTGGGCGACCGCCGGTCGCCCCCCTACATTCCCTGGATCGAGTCCGGGGTGATCCCGGGAAACGCGGGACAGGCAGTCCCGCGTTCCGCGCGGGATGCCCCACCATATCCTGTCCACGATTGTCACTTGTTTGATGGGGAAGCGGTATCACTTGCTTGTAAGCGAACCGGTACGAATCCCCCTGCACGAACGACAGCAGACTCCAAGTAAAGGGACCCCAACCCGACCGGAACGACGGATTAGCTCGCGGTTGGATCGTATCTCTGTGACTCCGTTCCAGCGCACCGCAGCCAACTTGTCCGCGGCTTTGATCTTATTGAGGAGTACGAGCCGGTTCCCGACGCGTTCGGCGATGAGCAACTTGTCCAGAGCAATTGGCTTCGTTGGCACCACCCCTCGGGCAACGACTCCCTTTCCTGAAATGAAAGCCATCCTTGATTCCAAATCAGCGAAGTCCTTTTTGTACGGATACAGGTAATGGGCATCGATGTCCCTGCGATGGTAAAAGATACGGATAAACTCTCTCAACCCGTTGACTCCGCCGAAAATTATCGCCCGATTCGACACGTACGACTGAAGATCCAGGAACAGGAATGAAGTGCCCGGTGCTACATCCGGCACCTGGCTACTCAAGCTCGTCCACAAGTCGCAGTTGATTTTTTCCGCTTCTTGCCAGGAACGTCTCAAGTCTACGTGAAACATTGCCATGAAGCTCAGAGCAATCACGGCCGCGAGCTTCGCGACAAACAACACGCTCCTGCGGTTCCAGACGGTGACAGCACAGCCGAGCAATATGGCCAGCCCGAAACTTGCCGTGGAATAAACGCGACTCTCTCCGTGAAATCCCACTGAGGCACCATATCCGGCCATAAGATACGGAAGCGTCCCCAGTAAAATCAGTCCTGCCGCCCAGAGCAGCATCTGAATCGGCTCGTTGACTGTACCAGTTCCGGAACTGTTTTGTTCTGACGGCCCGGGCCCCCGATTGGAAAAAAGCAACACCGCGGCAAATACCAGAACCAGGCACCCGGCTCCGATGGCCCATGCGTCCGCAGGAACGGATTGGAACGGCGCGATTAGATACGGCACAAAATTAACTGCATATTCTTGCACCAGTCCGAACCTGGGAATGGGGGACCGCAGCGCAATTGCCCCTCCGTGGAAAAGAAGGAATCTTGCGGCCAGCACGACCAAGAACGCTATTGCCATTCCAGCACCGAGTCGAAGCCGGAAGACCCGGCCGGAAATCCTGTCA
The DNA here is from genome assembly GCA_963789265.1 of uncultured delta proteobacterium. Taxonomy (GTDB): domain Bacteria; phylum Desulfobacterota; class Desulfomonilia; order Desulfomonilales; family Desulfomonilaceae; genus CAWBBA01. The sequence goes on from CAWBKB010000007.1 coordinate 96,196, forward strand.
CGATTACGCTTTCTGCAAGGAAGAACGAACAACGGCACGAGGAAGAGCAACAAATTTGCCGCATCGTATGCGAGCGTCGAGATGCAGTAAAGCAGAACCGGGAGAATCAAACCGCTTCGGGACGTGCTTTCTTCGGCCCAAATCTGAAAGGCAAGCACGGAACCCCAGAACAGCAGCGTGCACGTCCATATATTGTCCATGTGAAACACGTATATGAGCGGGCAGATCGTAGGTGAAAAAAACCAAAACAGCATACTCGCAGCAACAAAAGCCCGACGCCGCGGGAATGCGCGGGTCAGGCACGCGCCCATGAGCAGAGCAGTCCCGGTGAGCAAAAACACGGCCACCAGATTGAAGAATATTCGATTGAAGCCCACTAAAGGATACGAAGCGAGCCAGGGAAGGCCGTCCAGAGGACGGCGAAACTCAACGGTGTATTTCCAGATGGACTGCGGAAAACTATTCCAATATGGAACGCTTAGCATCCACCAGTCGTCGCCCTGAAATCCGGTATCACCCGTGATCGAGACCAGTGTCACCGAATACACCAGCAACCCGAAGAAAACCAACCGATGAATCGGGACGGTTTTCACCAAACGCCATCCTGCAATCACCTTAGCCCCTTTCAATTCCGCAATCCTTCACGGTGGACAAGGGAGCACAATTCGCCTCCGCCAGTCAATACCTCCGGGATAGAGAAACGTATTGCACGAAATCTCTCCGAATTTATGCTTGACCATAACAGCGGTATGACCTATTGTCATACCGGAGAAAGAATATGACGCGTGCAAAGGTAGCAATCACATTGGATGAGCAGACGCTGGACCGCCTGGATCGACTCGTGCGGGCCCGCATCTTCCCGAATCGAAGTCAGGCCATTCAGGAAGCTGTTGAAGAGAAGCTTTCGCGGCTCGAACATACCAGGCTTGCCCGGGAGTGTTCCAAACTCGACCCTGCGTTTGAAAAGTCACTGGCTGAAGAAGGGCTGTCGGAAGAGTTGTCGGAATGGCCCGCATATTAAGGGGAGACATACGTTGGGCTGATTTAAATCCTACCCGGGGCCGGGAACAATCCGGTCTTAGACCCGTTCTAATTTTGAGCCATGATGTTTTCAATGAGCGCTCCGGTACTGTCATTGCTGTTGCAGTTACCAGCCAGCCACAGCGTGCCGGTTACCCCCTGACACTGGAATTGCAGTCCAAGAGCCTTCCGAAGCGCTCATGGGTCAAAATCAGCCAAATCCGCACACTTGCTGTAGAGAGAATCGGCAAACGATTAGGACGGGCGACTCCCGAAGAGCTGGCTCAGGTGATCGAGGGGCTGGATGAAATTATCGGAGCGTGAAGATTGAATTAGCCTCGTCGGCAGGCAACGAGAACAAAAATTTATCTGATTGAGACACTGAAATTGAACTATGTTAAGCTATCGCCAGTTAGGGACCGAAGGAGACAAAAATGGGAAAAGTCGAACGAATAGAACGCGAAATCCAGGAACTTACCCCTACTGAGCTTGAAGCCCTCCGGAAATGGTTCGTTGAGTTCGACGCAGAGGCTTGGGACCGTCAAATCGAAGAGGACGCGCGATCCGGGAACTTGGACAGGCTAGCTTCCAAAGCGCTCAAGGCTTTCGAGTCTGGAAACTGTAGCGAGCTTTGAAACACTATGCTTCCCCTGAATTCTGGGAATGCTACCAGGCATTACCCAATCCGGTTAGAGAAATTGCGGATAGAGCTTCGCTATGCTCAACGAAAATCCTCGTCACCCCTCGTTGCATTTCAAGAAAGTCGGGCCTTACTGGGCTGCTCGAGTGGGGTTAAACCATCGGACTTTGGGCGTGCAGGTGCCTGGCGGCATAATTTGGTTTTGGATTGGAAGTCACGCTGAATATGACAAGCTGATCAAATAACCAGGTGCTGCAATGTGTTGCTTATGCATTGCACCCACACTTCACGGTTGGAGGGGAGCATAAAGAGCGGCCAGATGAAGGTCAGTTCATTCTTTCAATTAGCTCTTCTATGTAGCCGAGACCGGAACTAGGTGAGAAATTATGCATGCGATTATTCCTAATGTTATTTGTACCCGCCGAGTTCGCCTTTTAATCCTCATCTGCCTCATCGTTGCAATAGGATTACTGTTCCCGTCGGGACCTCGGACGGTAATTGCCGCTTCAGATACGGTATCGCAGACTCAACCTGGACACAAGGCGGTGCGGCTGCCGCGTCCGGATCATATTGTCATAGTGATAGAAGAGAACAAGGGCTTCGACGATCTTTTCTCAAGCAAATGCCATGAGAATTCAGGCGGCCCCTGTGCTCCCTACTTCATTTCCCTGGCGGCTCGGGGTGCATCCCTGGACCATTTTTATGCTTTTCATCATCCTAGCCAGCCGAATTACTTGGAGCTTTTTTCGGGCAGCAATGAAGGGGTCATCGGTGATTGTTGTCCTCTGGAGAAATGCCAACCGCAGGAGTGTTGCAATACCGAATGCGACCCGGTTGTTTCGCCGCCCGTCCTGATAGGACCGAGTCTCGCCGGAGTCCTCCTCAATAAAGGTAGATCGCTCGCGCCGAATACTAAGCCCCTGACCTTTGTGGGTTTCGCGGAGGACTTGCCGAAAGACAAAAGCCTCTGCTGTTACAGCGAGGATGGATCGCATTACGCGCGGAAGCATTGCCCGTGGCTGGATTACATTGATGTCCCGGAAACAAATCCGGATGGAACACGCACAAGTTTGCCGTTTGACCATAAATTCTGGGGTCACAAACAGGATATAAAGCGGTTTTCCACGTTGCCGACAGTTTCCTTTGTAATTCCTAATTTGCTCAATGATATGCATTCTCTTCCTGAGCATGTTCCCCGCAAAACATGGTTGGATGATGCGAAGCGTCACGAGTTGCTCGGGAAATTAGTTAATCAAGGAGATGTCTGGCTGAAAAGATTCCTCGCGGATTACGTGGAATATGTCATGAAAGAGGAGAACAACAGCCTCTTGATCGTCACTTGGGATGAAGACAGTAACGGACCGGGTTGCAAGCAGCCATGTCCTACTACGCCCCCTGAAAATCATATACCGACCGTCATTGTGGGTGCCAAAGTTAAATCCGGATACCGGAGCAGCGTGCAATACACATTTTACAGCCTATTGCGTACCATTTTGGATATGTATCACCTCCCGTTGATTGGCGGAAGCCAGAGAGCCGAACCAATCGCGGATATATGGCGGTAGCCTACAAGGAATGGGGGCAGGGTCACGCATCAAAAGGCCTACAATGAGGTCTTTTCAAATGAAGATAAAGTTTCGTCAATCAGGGGGCATGGCTGGCTTGACTCAAGGCTGTGAAATAGATACCCAGGCGCTACCTGCGACTGAAGCCGCTGAGATCAAGAACCTGGTAAAGAACACCGGTGTACTGAAGTCCCAATCCCCACTCAGGAGACTGGTAGTGCGTGACGCTTTAGTAGCATGCGACATTTTTTACTACAGTATCTCAGTTGAGAGCCATGAAATCACCTATCTCGTCAGATTCAGCGATTTCACGATTCCCGAAAACGGTCGGCTTTTGCTGGATTATCTGAAGAAGCAGGCAAGGCCGCAAGCTTTATAGTTTCGGAATTATCTGCTTTATTTCTGGAGGAGATCAACTCGACTTATATCGGCCGATTTTTTCGTCGTGTTGCGACTGCGAGGATACTCCGATTCTGGAGTTGAAGAGGACGCAACGGCATAGCGCAGAAGGTGATAAATGATGCCGTTGCCTCGTCTGCATTCGGAACGATTGGCGACCCCGCCTGCTGTTTGACTATCTGTACTAAGTGGAAATTCTGAGGAGAGCTTTTGGAGGCTCCTTTCCTTGACTATTCCACGTCAATGGCGTACTAATGTACAGGGAGCAGCAATGGTCTTCATCGAGACTCCGATCTTCACCCGGCAAGTACAGGATGACCTCTCGGAAGATCAGTATAGGGATCTGCAAGACGAGTTGAGAAAGCACCCGGACGCCGGGTCTAAGATCAAAGGGTCAGGAGGTCTTCGAAAATTGCGCTGGGCGATAGAAGGCCAAAGAAAGAGTGGCGGAGTGCGAGTCATCTACTATTGGGTGGCCGCCCAAGATCGGATTTTCATGCTCTACATGTACGCAAAAAACAAACAGGGTAATCTCACTCCCGAACAACTCAAGGTACTTAGGAAGGCCGTAGAAAAGGAATTGTCATGAAGGAAGAAATGTTCGAAGAACTTCTCGAAAGCGTCCGGCAAGCCGGGGCCATAATGAGAGGCGAACAGAAACCTTCGAGGGTTTTTGAGGTTGAAGCACCGGATGTTAAGGCTATAAGAGCCACATTTGGAGTTTCTCAAGACGAGTTTGCTTCCCTGCTCGGGATCAGCGTAAGAACGCTTGAGAACTGGGAGCAAAAACGTCGGATACCCAAAGGACCGGCTCGTGTCCTGTTAGAGGTCGCTGCCGTCCACCCGGACGCTGTGTGGGACGTGGTGCGACATGCGAGACAAAATCGAGAGCGCGGGAAATCCCGGGGGCACAATACTTAATTGAACTCAGAGTTCGATCTCCACATCACAGGTGCATGAAAACAAATAATGAAACCGAATGCGTGCGAATCGGGGGTTACCCCATCAATTCGTGCCTGAAATGCAAATAGCTGTGCCCGGCAAAAGGGGCACGAATCCCCCCTCCTCCTGTATTTCACCCGCCCCACCCCGCTAAGTCTCGTTTAATGAGCGGCCTTCACGGCTACGAGAGTCCGGCACAATTTCTTTCGCAACAGAATTCTCAGCGCCCTCCGCGTTCTCTGCGGTTAACTATTATCTTTCGCTTTTGTCGAATCGCGGCTCTGTGGTAAACGGAAGAAAGCTCCGTTTCTTCGTCAGACGTGGTGGACGAGACAGCCAAAATCTGTTCGCATTGATGATCGAGATGAAACGCAAACCACAAAACCCCGATTCAAATTTTCAGATTGGGGCAGCAACGTTGGACGACCGGAAGCGCCTGCTCGTCCAAGGCCTCACCAAGCGTTTCGGCAAGAACAGGGCATTGAGTAACATTGATCTGGAAGTTTCTAAGGGGGAGCTGTGTGTGCTCCTTGGCCCTTCAGGGTGCGGAAAGTCCACGTTATTGCGGATCATCGCGGGGTTGGAAAGTCCTTCGGCAGGCAAGATCTACATTGAAGGCCGCGATGTGACTGATTTGCCCCCCGGGAAACGCGATGTTGCCATGGTCTTCCAGAATTATGCGATTTATCCGCACATGACAGTCTTCGAAAACATCGCTTTTCCCTTGCGAGTGCGAAAATCACCTAAAGAAGAAATAGTTGCGAAGGTGCACGAAGCGGCGTCATTGCTCCAATTGGATCGATTGCTTGAGAGAAAGCCCGCGCAGCTTTCAGGAGGGGAACGACAGAGAGTGGCAATGGGCCGCGCTATTGTGAGGCAGCCGACGATTTTTCTCTTTGATGAGCCGCTGTCTAACCTGGACGCCAAACTCCGGGCGAATATGCGGATCGAAATTTCCCAGCTTCACCGGCGCCTTGGGGCGACTACAGTGTACGTTACGCACGATCAGGTAGAGGCCATGACAATGGCAGACACGGTCGTAGTTTTGGACGCAGGAATTGTGCAGCAAATTGGTCCGCCCGACGAAATCTACAAACATCCCGCCAATCTGATGGTCGCGGAGTTCGTTGGCACCCCTGCCATGAATTTTGTTTCCGGTCGATTGGCTCGCTCGTCAGACGGCACGGTTTTGTTTTCCGCCGGCAGCCTCACCTTCCCAATTTCTGATTGCAACATCGAAGGTGAAGCGGTCGCCGGGATAAGGCCGGAACATGCATCAATAGACCCTGACGGCAAGGTCATGGGCAGCGTGAAATTTATAGAAGACATAGGATCGGACAAATTTGTCCACGTAGAATTGGCGCCGACAGATGAAATGGTAGTACGACTTTCCCAATCGCAGAATGTAAAGATTGGCCGGACGGTTCGTTTATTGGTTGATCTCTCCAAGATTAATGTTTTTTGGCAAGGCAAAAGGATCTTGTAATGATGGCCCGCTTGCCAGGAATGGTAATCCCGCAGTTACAGCCGGCAAAAGCTTGTCATTGCGAGCGAAGCGAAGCAATCTTTCCCCTAAACGGCACCCAGATTGCCAGTGGGACGGGCATCCTGCCCGTCAGTGCTAATAGACAGGCTAGAAGCCTGTCCCACTGTTCACTCCTCGCAATGACAGTGAAGCGACAATTCCAGCGCGCCACTAAATGGTTAGCAGGACCGGTCCTTGCCTTAAGAGCTTTGTTGCTGGTGCTGTTGATACTGCTGATCACGGCCGCCTCCTGGGCAGCGAATGAAATTCACTTTGTGATGTGGAAGCCCGATCATCCGGAAGTCTGGAACAAGCTAATCAGCAAATTTGAAAGAGAGACCGGTATCAAAGTTCGCGTCGATATCGGCCCGAACTCGTCCACCGCAGCCCACGCTCTGATTTCGCAGAGGTTAAAAAATGCGGATCCGGATTTGGATGTTTTCATGATGGACGTTATTTGGCCATCGGAATTCGTATCCGCTAACTGGATTCAGGCTTTGGACCGCTACTTTCCTTCCCGAGATCGAGCAGATTTCTTCCCGGCGGCTATTTCCGCGTGCACTATACAAGGGAAAATCTACGGCGTCCCATTTGAGACTTCCGGCGGCATTCTTTTTTGCCGAAAGGATCTTTTGGATAAATATGGATTCGAACCGCCCGAGACATGGGATCAACTCGTCGAGGAGACCGAGCGCATCGTCAGTGGTGAACGATCTCAAGATCCTGCTTTGAGAGGCTATTGCGGGCAGTTCAAGCAATATGAAGGGCTCGTTTGCAATATGCAGGAGTTCTTACTGAGCAATCAAGGCAAACTGTTCAGTGACGACGGGCGGAAATCCATGATGGGGTCTCCTGCAAATCTTCAGGCCACGCGATTCGTAAGAGATAAAATTATCGGCAAAGTCGCGTCCAGAGGAGTGCTGACGTATGAGGAGCCGGAATCGCTGCATGTTTTCATACAAGGTCACGCAGTTTTTCTCCGCGACTGGCCTTATGCCTGGGAAATTGCAAATAATCCCAAGGAATCTGCTGTCGCGCGCAAAGTGGACATCATTCCCCTGCCGCACTTTGCCGGAGGCGTGACCGCGCCCACGTTGGGCGGGTGGCAATTCGCTCTGTCACGGTTTTCGAGAAAAAAGGCCCTTGCGTGGCAATTTATACAATACATGGCATCTCCCGGCGTTCAGAAGACATTCGCGCTGGAGGCTTCTCAAAGACCGGCCAGGCGGTCGGTGTACAATGACCCGGAAGTTTTAAAGAAAAATCCCCATTTCGCCAAGCTGCGCAAAGCCTTTGAAAAGGCGTGCCCTCGTCCGGCGATTCCTCTGTATCCGCTCTATTCAAGCATTTTGCAAAGGCTCTACCAGGACGCGATCGTTTACCCCGACTCTCGCGTCAAACCCCGGGCAGCAGAGGCGGACAGAGAGATTGATGGGCTCCTTAAGCTCGTGCGTGAAGGCAATCCATGAGAACTTCATTCTCCACTTCCGAGCGCACTTTCGGGTATCTGCTTCTGTCACCGCTGCTTATCGTTCTTCTGATTTTCAGTTTTTTCCCCATCGGTTATTCATTTTTCTTGAGTCTTCATCGAATAATATTGAGCCTGCCCCACCTGGGGGAAAGCTTTGTGGGTCTTGCCAATTACAAGAGTTTGCTCGGAGATCCTGCAGCTCTCAATTCCTTTACAGTCACCATCATTTTCGTAGCGGCAGCGACGATTTTCGAGGTTAGTGTAGGATTGATCATTGCTCTTGTCATAAACGAGAGCTTCAGGGCAAGAGGAATTGTGAGGGCAGCGATTCTTATACCCTGGGCAATCCCGACTGTGGTGGCATCGCAACTGTGGAGGTTCGCCTTTAACGACCAATACGGCATAGTTAACTACATTCTTTTCGGCGCTGATATTGCTCATTACAAGGCATGGCTTGCCGATCCTGTTTCGGCTCTCGCGGCAATCATACTCGCGGATGTTTGGAAGACCTCTTCTTTTGCGAGCCTGATCATTCTTGCGGGATTGCAAACGATTCCGGATGAACTCTATGAAGCTGCAAGAGTGGACGGAGCAAATGCTTTCCAGCGATTTCGGCACATTACGCTACCGCTCTTGAAGCCATCTATTCTTCTGGCTCTCATATTCAGAACTATGGACGCGTTCAGAGTTTTTGATCTTGTATATGTGATGACGCAGGGCGGGCCGGCGGATGCCACGAATGTCTTGCAGTTCTACGGATATAAGACATTGTTTGACCAAGGCATGGTCGGAGTTGGTTCGGCGGTTTCCGTGGTTGTTTTCATATTGGTTTTCTCAGTCTCCGTCTTCTATTTGAGCCTGGTGGGAACCACTCTCTTGAGGCAAAAGGAGAATATTTGATACTGATTCGCTTTCAAACAAGTGAGAATCGGCAATGGCAAACGGCACTGACCTGGCGCCATCACGGCGCTTCCCGCGGGACGCGGGATGGCACCCGGAATTTCATGAATAGATGTTGGGTGCCACGGACCTGGGCTTTGGCAGGTCCGTGCTGTATTCATCGTTTGAACACGAACTGGTATCACTTGCTTGAAAGCGAATCGGTATGAGCGCACGGAATGGTCATCTGCTAATTCTGTGGGCAGCCATAGTCTGTGTCGTGCTCTTTTCGGTTGCACCTTTCGCTTGGTTTGCCCTGCTTGCGTTCAAACCGCACCTAGAAATTACTGCGATTCCGCCGGCTATATTTCCCGGGCACATTTCCTCGGAGGCCATGTCCGCTGCAATCTTCAAACATGGCCTGCTGCATTTCCTAAAGAATAGTATGATCGTTGCAGGAATTACCACAGCAGTTTGCGTGACTGTCGGAACACTCGCGGCTTATCCGCTGGTACGACTCCCAATAAAGTTCAAAAGAACTATCCTTCTGTTGATCCTGGCTGCGGGGATGTTTCCTCAAATTTCAATAGCAGGTCCGGTCTGGAGAATTCTGCTCGGCCTGGGTTGGCTCAATACATATCAGGGGCTCGTTCTGCCTTATTTGGCTCTCACATTGCCGATCACTGTTTGGATACTTGCCAATTTTTTCGGCGAGCTTCCTCGAGAATTGGAAGATGCGGCCAAAATAGACGGTGCAAACCTTTTCCAGATCTTGGGCAGGATAATTCTGCCGTTGGCTGCGCCGGGCGTCTTCACCGCGGCGATACTGACCTTTATCTATTGTTGGAACGAATTCTTTTTTGCTCTGCTCATCATGACACGCAGTGATTTTCAGACGCTTCCGGTGGGAATCGCTTTATTTCCGGGGCAGTACACCTTGCCCTGGGGAGAAATAGCCGCGGCTTCGATTGTAACCACCATGCCGCTGATTCTGTTGACGGTATTTTTTCAGAAACGCATCATTTCGGGACTAACCGCGGGGGCGGTGAGGGGATAGAGGAATTGTGGTCAAGCATTGGACTGGAAATTGGAGACGAAAGCCAGTCTCGCTTCGTGCGTATTTTTGCTCGCGTTGGACAAACAGAGAGACATGCTGCGATCTCACGCGAGCACGGATCAAGACCTGCCCCCAATATTCATTAACTCACGTTGTACATGTTACTCGAAGTCGCGCGCTCAGAAATGAGCCAAGAGCAGATCTGACCCCTTTTGACCCCTTTTCTTTTCAAACATTAGTTGGCATCAGCCAGTCAGTTTCCGAGCAGCGGAACAATCCTATTTAGGGGCAATCATGTATTGGGCTTTCCTTGGCTCCGTGTGCCCTCAAGAGTTCTACGATTTCATCACTTGCTGCCCAATCCAGAGCAGTAGTGCAATGCATGCCGCCTACGTGATTGATATCCGGCCCCTTGTCCAACAGGGCCTGCACTATCTCTACATTACCATCCGATGCAGCGAACATCAGTGCTGTCCAACCACTGTCATCTTTGGCATTGACATCGGCTCCTTTGGCCAAAAGTAACTTCACGATCTCAAGATGTCCACTTCCCGAGGCTTCCGAGAGCGCTGTCCGTTCATACTCACCCTTGGCATTTACGTCCGCACCCTTGGCCAATAGAATCTTAATTACCTGCAGATGACCATGTCTGGAAGCCCCCGCAAGCGCTGTCCCGATATCCTGGCCATCTATGCCCTTTTCCAGGAACTCACGAACTTTTTCTGTATCCCCGAGCATAGCTGCTACTTCCAACGTGAGTATGGCTCCTCGTTGTTTCAGCAACTCAGCCATTCTTCGGCGACCCCAACAAGCGGTGAGCCAGATTGCCGTTTTGCCATACCACCCTGTTGCATTGATGTCGGCCCCATTGTCCAGCAACAGATTGACAGTTTCCAGGTGATCGCCATAGACGGCTCTAAGGAAGGCTGTGTCACCACGCTTGTCTTTCGCATTGACATCGGCCCCTTTGGCCAAAAGGTCTTGCACCTGCTTCAAGTCGCCCTTCAAAGCCGCTTCCGTTAACGCATCCTGATCATTCGCAAAGCTCTCGTAACAGAAAACTGACAAAACAATGAGCAGCGCTGTTGCCACTATGCCAATTCCGAGTCTGTGCATCTATGAATCCCTCCCTCCCGCAACGTCGTCTCATGAGGGTGCAATTGTTCAGCTAAGTGGATGACCCCACTACTATTCGACGAAAGGGGTCGGAAAGGGGTCAGATCTATTCTTAACTCATTTCCGAGCCGCTTGACAGGAAGCCACCCGCAGAATATGAGTTAAGAGCAGACTTGATAATCATAAAAAGGCACCTCTGAGTCGGGAATGTGGTATCCCCGACTTGCCATTAACCGTAGGAGGTGCCCGATGGAAGTATATGCGGCGCTTGATCTTCATGCAAGCAACAGTTATCTGGCGGTGGTAGAGCGAGAAGGAAAGAGGGTGTTCAACAGGAGGCTTGTTAATGATTCGGCTGTTCTCTTGAATGCCCTTGAACCTTACAAGGAAGGTATGCAAGGCATAGCAGTGGAATCCACCTTCAACTGGTACTGGGTTGTGGATGCGATGATGGAAGCGGGATACCGAGTGCATTTGGCCAATCCTACCGCTATACAAAAATACAGTGGAATGAAACATTCCGATGACAATAGCGATGCATTTTGGTTGGCGGAAATGTTACGCTTAGGCATTCTACCTGAGGGATATATATATCCACGGGAAGAGCGCCCGGTGAGAGACCTGCTACGCAAACGGATGCATCTGGTCAAGCTGAGAACCTCACTTATTAACAGCCTGCAAAATATCCTCGCTCGTAGTATGGGCGTGAAGATTGGGGCCGCCAAGATAAAACAACTGACTAATGATCTTGTTTCACCGCTCTTGGAGCAGGACGAGAACCTGGCTCTGACCGGCCAGGTGAGCAAGCAGAGCATAGATTTCCTCACGCGACAAATCAAGAAGGTTGAAAAGAAGGTTCAAGGGAAAATCGAATTGAAGAAGGAATATGCTTGCCTGACGACCATCTCCGGCGTGGGGGTTATCCTGTCGCTCACCATCATGCTTGAAACAGGCCCCATAAGTCGTTTTCAGGCTGCGGGGAACTATGCGTCCTATTGCAGAAAGGTTCCGACTCGCTGGACCAGCAACGGGAAGAGCAAGGGAACAGGTAACAAGAAGAATGGCAACAAGTACTTGGCATGGGCCTTTTCCGAAGCTTCGGAACTCGCCCGGCGCTTTGATCCGGCAATCAGAGCCTGGTTCGATCGGAAGGTATCCAGGACCAACCGTATGTGCGCTCACGCCGCGCTGGGCCACAAACTGGCACGAGCGGCGTATTATATCATGAGGGACCAAGTTCCCTTTGACAACAAGAGGCTTATTGGTTAGACGACTGGCGTAGGCGGCGACCCTGAGTAGGGGTTGGAAAAACCACCAGATTTGATTGGGCAGCCGCCTACCCCACAGATCCGGGGAGCCGGACTCTTTGCCGCCCATGCTGTGAGCCACTAAAGGGTTGGTTCAAAACCATGAGATTTGTCCTATTCCTCTTGGACACAGCATGGAACCGAAGATTTTCTGGTCCGCAATAAGCGGAAGGGGCAGGACCTCTAAGGTCCATGCCTTGATCCTGATGGGTGACTGGTGCGGTGAGGATAACTACCGACACCACCTGAGAGAAGTACCGGCAAAGGCGAAGAGCAGGCGCTGACGGACGCTGTGCGAAACACGGCCGTACTCTCAGCAAGGAAACGATTCTTTCCTTGCTACAGGAGAGTCTTTTCCCTTGACAGAGGGCCTTTTAATGGGCGACCCCTCGTCCAGCAGCGGTGCAAAAAAAACTTCTTTTTCGTGTCCGTCAGCCGTCCCCGCCTTCCAACACATACAAATTCAGCGATTTTGCCGTTTACCGTTATTCTATCGACGGCTTCAGCTCCGGGACCGTTTTCCACTGATTGACATAAGTCATGATCGCGGCCATCACCAACGGAATGACGCCGAACGCGATAAAGACACTGTCACCGGGCAAGCGTATCCATTCAATTGTCCTTGCAAACCCCTGGTTAAGGTAGGTAAGCCCGCGCGCATGCCAGTACCCGTGGACCAGTACGTTGTGCAACTGCAGGATGCCGCCCGGGAAAAGAGTGCACACGATCATAAGCGCCAACCCAATGTTCAAACCCCAAAAGGATACGCGTATGTATTTTTCAATGCGCGCCCATTGCATGTCTGTTGACGCCTGGCGAAAGGCAAGGACCATGAGGGCTACCGCCTCCATACCGAATACGCCCATTAGCGCAGCGTGACCGTGGTTTGGCGTAAGCATCGTGCCCACTTCGAAATAACTTACGATGGGCAGATTGATCAGAAACCCGAAGATGCCTGCACCGACGAAATTCCAAAAGCCTACGGCCATCAGGAAATAGAACGTCCATTTATGCGGGATGGCGATCGGTTTTCCACAGACGTCGCACGTGCCCCTGGTCAACTTGATGAAGTCCCAGGCATCCAGCGTCAAAAGGGTTAGCGGGACAACTTCCATGGCCGAAAATAAGGAGGAAAGGGCGAGGTTTACATTGGTCTGGCCCGTCCAATACCAGTGATGGCCTGTGCCGATGATTCCGCTTCCCAGAAACAGGATGGCATCCAGGTAGATAACCCTGACCGCTGTATTGCGCGCGACCATGCCCAGCCTGTAAAAGGTGACGGCTACCATCGTCGTTACAAAAAGTTCGAAGAAGCCCTCGACCCACAGGTGGATGATCCAGAAACGCCAGTTGTCAACAATGGAATACTCCGTGGTACTTTTGAAGAAGAAGGCCGGCAGGTAGAAGACGGGGATCGTCAAGGCCGATATCATGAAAAGCCACGATATTTCCTTGCGCTCAGGATCTTGGAGGGCGGGCGTAATCGCCCGGTACACCAGGATGGCCCAAAGCACCAGTCCCAGGGCGAGAAGGATTTGCCAACCCCGGCCGAGGTCCAGATACTCCCAACCCTGGTGCCCAAACCAGAACCAGAATTTGCCGAGGAGTTGATCGATGCCCAGCAGTTCTCCCAGAAGACTTCCGCCAACAACTATCACCAGCGCCCAGAAAAGCAGGTTTATTCCCTTCACCTGCCCCTTGGGTTCGTATTCTCCCAAAGCGCTGCCAAGCAGCAGGCCGCCCCCCACAAAGGCTGTAGCAATCCAGAAAATGGCCAACTGAAGGTGCCAGGTTCGCAGGATAATGCTCGGAAACACATCGTATAAAGGAATCCCGTAGAAGCTTCCCGGCTCTGCCCTGAAGTGCGCGGTAGCCCCGCCTACAAGCACTTGCGCCAGGAAAAGGAGGGAGACCACAAGGAAAAACTTGATGGTCGCTCTCTGGGTCTCACCAGCCCTGCCGGGCAACATTTGCGGATGGATGTGCGGCCTTGCTCCCCTCCAGCCAAGGTAATCGAATCTGCCGAAGGCAAACAACACCACAGCCGTGCCGACAAGAAGAGCAATAAGGCTTATGGCGCTCCAGAGCACGGCGTTACCTGGCGGAACATTGCCCACCAGCGGGTCGTAGGGAAAATTGTTGGTGTAAGTTACCGAGCCGCCCGGGCGGTTTACCACCGAAGCCCAGGCTGCCCAAGCAAAAAATGCCGTAAGTTCCTTCAGTTCTTTGGGATTGCTGATATAGTCGGGCCTAAGTCCGCCGTTCAGGTCTGGCGAGGAGAAATAATGTGTCCACAGGCCCACCTGCTCCTTGTAAGAATTCGCCTCCGGGTCGGTGAAAACCAGTGTTCGGGTCCTCGGGTCGTAGCGGTTTTGTTTCAGAAGGAGTCTGACTTTGTCTTCAACGGTCGCCCGCTCTCCTCGTGACGGTTGGTTCACGTCGTGGCCGAAGAGCTTTTGAGCCATGGTATTTGCAGCTTCGACGCCAAGGGTGTGAAGGTAAGCTGCCGAAAAATCCGGTCCGAGGTAGGCCCCATGCCCCCAGAGAGTACCATTTTCCATGAGCCCGTACTTCTCAAACACCTTCTGGCCTGCCAGGATTTCTTGCCCGGTCAAAAGTGTCTTCCCCGAGGTGGTCACTATTTTCTCTGGAATCGGCGGAGCGTCGCGGTAGGCAAGGACTGCAACCAGAATCAGGACTGAAAACCCCGCCAGCACTACGAGAATTACCGCACGCACCCACCAGGGTGATAGTCCTTCATCCATTTTTTCAGCAGGTGTCATCTTTTCTCCCTCCTTGATTACACTTCCGGTTCCTTTCTCAATCAGAAAGCGTTCTGCACCAACCCTCTGTGACCTCAACGTATTGCAAGATGAAAACGGGGTCAAATCTATTCTTAACTCATTTCCGAGCCACTTGATAGGAAGCCACCCGCGGAATATAAGTCAAGAGCAGACTCGCCCCCCCGTCATGCGCTTCTTGATTTCTCGCCGATCAGATGAGGTCATCCCAAGTTCCTCATGGGTGTGGAGTTATTGCTATGATCATAATTTGGTCTATTCCGGGACCGTAGCACCAGAAAAGTCGGTAAGCACCAGGGGTACTCTGCTGAACATACGCCTCGAACACTTTGCTTCCGGGCGTATGAGGGTGTCGCTTGGAATGGAATTCATGGGTGTTCAATCCTGAGTGCCGAGGGTTTTCTTTTAAGAGATCAACACATTTCTTCACTTGCTTGAAAAGACCTTCGGAACGAGATACTTTGGGCCTCCCCTTCCTTTGTCTGGCTTCTAACGATGAAATGGCCTCAGCTTTCAGCCGGTCGTAGGTCTCTCGTGCCTTTTGCGTCCAAACAAGGGTGAACGCCATCCTAATCCTCAAGCTGATCCACTAGGGCTTGATCAGCATGTAGATCAGGGGGAGGGCTGAACGTCCCTGCTTCGGCTTGCTCTAAACCGATCTCGAGCAGAGCCTTGGCTTCAGGATTCTTATAAAGCCAAAGCTCCCTCTCCGGTATGACTGCAGCGAGTTCCAGTTTAAACTCCGTTTCGCCAATCTTTTCAAAGAGGACCGTCTTATTGGCGAACTCTTTGCCGAGATTGATTCGACCTCGTGAATCTACTTTCCTCGTTTCCATGATGGTGTGTCTCCTTAGACCCAGGATATCATCAGAGCTTACCCGCGTCAAATGGGTAGATGGGCTAAACCCACATCGATAGGACATTCCAGCTAAGGCGTGTGTTCCTTCTTGATTCCACCGCTTGGAAATCGTTTCTGCCAAAGGGGTCACATCTGCTCATGGCTCCTTTGTGAAAAGGGGAAAAGGGGTCAAAAAGGGGGCAGTTCCACTCTTAACTCATTTTCGAGCCGCTTGATAGGGAGCCACCCGCAGAATATGAGTCAAGAGCAGACTTGACCCCTCGCCCAGCTTCGTTTCAATATTCACACCCCGCACGCTGTATGTCAACCTGTAGCTCGTGTAGGATGGGGTGAATTCCGTATCTTGCGGATTGAACCGTCAGGCGTGTCGCGGGACTCGCGCCAGACTCGAATGATGCGGTTTCCTCCGTTCGCGACATCCTACCAATGCCTCAAAGCTTTACAAGAAGGGGTTTTTTTCATCAGTCCATACCAGACGGCATTCAAAACCCTTCAGCTTTGTAGCCTTAACCCGCTCGACGAAATCATCAGTGACTAAGACATCCATTAAAACCGCCTGCGGGATCTTGAACACCTTTAGGCCTACAAGACGATTTGGGAAAAAAGAATAACGGACGATATACATGATTCTGCCGCTGCTGAACCGCTTCACTTGAGAATTCTCTTCATTCAACGTATCAACAACGCGAGTTACATTAAACAAAAAATAGTCTTCGCCATCGCAGGTTATGGGCAGGAGTTCCCCGTTTCCTTCCAGCATATCAGCTAAGGCATTCACAGCTTTACGATTAAATACTGGAATGTGGCTGCTCAAGCCTGGAAAATCTCCAACCAAACGAGGAGCCTTGTAGAATTCAAATTTTCGTTCTTTGCCCGTCCAAGTATACTTTATTGTCCTGCCATCGAAACGCCGGCTGAACTCCACAATGCCCTTCTCACTGCCATACAATAGGCTTCGATACTTATTGACATCTGGGCGAAGTACATAAACTTTCATGAATCGCCTCCTATTTAGGGAACGTGCCTTTGGACAGTCTGCTGCGGATGTCTTTCAGGATCGCATCGCTTCCTCTCTTGTGGAGGCCTGGGACAGCAAGTTCTCAACTTCCTGGTAATACTTGGTTGTGTGGACCCCCGGATGATAGACGCCCATGCCAGCCCCTGTCTTGTACGGCAGCGGGATCTCATTTTCAATATCATCAATCTTGATTCCGAAATTGTCGAGTATCTCACCAGACTTTCCGGCTCGTGGAGCACTTTCGGCCACAATATGGTGTGAAGCATGACCTTCCGGCTTAGGAATTCCGGCTTTCTCGAGGTTCTTTCCAAGTGTTCTCGATGAGCCGATAAAGGGTAGCCAACTGGTTAACGTGTCCCAAGTATCCTGAAATACTTGCCATAATTTGGCCGCGGCTTCTGCCTGTCTGTAAGCCGCCAATACCCCTTTTCCAAAGCCTTGCGCATAAGGAGAATTGTCGTTGGGATCACACGGAGGCAACTTTTCTTTGTTCCAGATGAGTTTTTGGGCGGTGTAGTATCCCTCCCAATAACTCGGATCATCCTCGGGTCTGCCTTCTGTCTTCGAGCGGCTAGCCCCTTTTGCATCTACATCTCTTCCCAACACGACTGATTTGTCTTGTGTCTGCGAGTTTGCTTCCGTTCCAAAATGCTTCTTCACCGATTTCAGCAAATCCGCTACAGGCCCGCTTTCGTACTTGAGTGCCCTGTCCACATATCTGTCGACTTCTTTCGGATCTATCCGATTTTCATTTCTTGCTCCTCTGCGGCTTCAGCTATACTCCGGGTGGGTAGCGAACCACCATCGCCGTTGGTCCTCGGTTTCAATCATCCATTATTCTCCTGTCATCAAAGTGCAAATGTGAGACCACAAGTGAGGCGGATGAATTAAGGCTCGTTACTGAGTTGATTTAGCGAGATATTTGAGAATAAATGAGGTTAAGATTTATTTGGACTAATCTGAGGACTAGCTAATATAATTAGGCCCCTCTACTTTAATGGTATCATAGAGAGCCTACGCGTCAATGATTCAATAGAAAACTTAAGCCACGCCAGATTTTGTAAAGGCTGGAGCCTCGGTCGGTTTAAGATTTGCTTGTCCGAAGCGAACGGCATCGCTTCCGAAGCGATCAAGATAATTCGGTGGCAGCAGCTATCCGGGAGCTTACCTTAAGAGTACAGAGTTCTTTCGCGAGATCGGCTTGCCGGGCCGACCCCGGCATCATGGGTTACCGGGCAGATCCTGGTAACCCGGGCAAAAAATCGTTTAATCCACATCTCACCCGAAATCCCAAACACGAACAACGAAACAGTCTTACGGGTTATCTCCTTGTCCCCCTTCTATGGCAGTCGGCCGCTCATGAACATCCCACATATCTGCATCGGTGAAGCAGCGCTCACTCTCGTCGGGTCGCATGGCATCCTTCTCCATCTTTCGGCGATCATAACTCGGATCAAGGACCTGATTATAGTATTCGTGCTGGATAAGCAGATTCATGATCTGGCTGGTGCCGGTCCATATCATGGCAAGTCGTGTGTCTCTGACGGCCCGTTCTATCGGGTAAACATCGGTATAACCGATTCCTCCCATGATCTGCATCGCGTTGTTTACCACGTTCCATGCCGCCTGAGTGGCAAAGCTCTTGGCCTCGCTGACAAGGCGCCTCGCGTAAGGATAGTTGTTATCCACCGCACGTGCTGCGCAATATGCTAGTCCACGAGCTGCATCCAGTTGCGTAATGGACTCGGCAACCATGAAGTTGACGGCCTGAAACTCTCGGATGTGTTTGCCGAAGGCTTTCCGCCGATTGGAATACCTTACCGCCAGGTCAAGAGCGCCCCAAATGCCCAGACAACCTGCCGCCGAGGTCAGACGTTCCGGGATCATCATTTGGTTAAAGCAGGCCGCACCGCTGTGTAGTTCGCCGATAAGGTTTTCCTTCGGCACTTTGACATCCCTGAAGACCAGTCGTCCGGTCCCGCCTCCCTTGCACCCCATCAGTCCATACAGGTACTCTGTTTCCACGCCGGGGCCCTTCTCCACGATTAACAGACTCAGTCGATTGTACTTGTGGCAATTGGGCTCGAAATTGGTCCGGCAATAAACCACGAAAAAGTCAGCGCCTTCGGCTCCCACCACGAACCGCTTTTGTCCGGTGAGAACAAAGTGATCGCCATCGAGAACCGCCTTAGTAGTGGCGCCAAAAAAGTCAGATCCTCCCCTTGGTTCGGTCAAAGCCTCGGCAGCTACGAATTTCCCTTCGACATAGGGTTTGAGATACTTTTCTTTTTGTTCTTCCGTACCGAACTTATTCAGGGCTTCCCCCACGATGGAAGGCATTACAAATGCACATCCGAGAGCCATGCCAAGACAACCGATCTCTTCAGTGGCTGCCACTTCAGCCACCCAGGACATGCCTCTTCCTCCATAACGCTCGGGGAACCGAATTCCTCGGAGATTGCGTTTGGCCAGTTTTTCCACGAACTCGCGAGGATAGGTGATTTCATCTTTATCCATCTGCCTCAAGAACTCGCTTGTCACTTCCGCACGTACAAAATCGCGTGCCTCCTGCTTCAAAGCCTGCTCTTCAGGTGTAAGCAAGAAATCGTACATCAGTACCTCCTTTTTTCCCTTCTTCACGGAAACCGCTGCATATCGCTTCAAAGTTAGCGGTTACCTGGTTCCTGTCAATCAGAACCGGTCGAGATGGATGCATGAGCGGGGATTACCTGCTGTTGATTGATTTGTCAATCAATTCTTTCGGCTGCCACGCCAGCAACCTGTTCTTTGGAAAATACGGTCTCGTATTCTGGTTCAACAGCCGTCATTCCCGCGTACGCGGGAATCCAGTAGGACCGGCCTCCGTGCCGGTCATTGGTGGGACAGGCTTCCAGCCTGTCACCAAATGGCAGGCAGGATGCCTGCCCCACTAAGCCGGCAGGGACGCCGGCGCTACCGTACAATTGGCATCGTATTTGTGAAAACCTGAACTTAGGGATTGTCTAGAAACAAGTGGTGCTTAATACAGGGTGCCACTGCTGGCTTGTCCAGCAGTGCTCCTGTTCCTCGATCCATCTCCGCCAACGGATGCACCAGTTATTGTGGGACAATCTCTTAGTTCCGTTAGGATTAGTTATCAGGCATTATCTTATCTGCCGTGATACTTCGGAAGTCTGTTCAGAATGCCGCGCTCGATTGTCGCGGCCGGCCCCGATGCGCCCGATTCTCTGCCGGGACCGCCCAAACCTTCCGTGTTCCGTTCTTCAGTCAATTTGATGGATTCGTCTGTGACCCATGCCAGGGGCTCTCCAGAGTTGTTAACAAGTTCAAAGTACCCGGGCATACTCGACCTGACCAATGCGGTACGCAGGTGCTCCAAAATATGTCGCTTTTCTTCCTGAGGCAGATCCGGCCACTCGGAACCCGCAGTGAAGGACCTGTAATCTTTACTTGCGCTTGAAAGGACAGAATTGCTGATCAGGCGCTGGACTTCAAACTGAATTATTCTCGCTCCAGCTTGCCTTGCCATATCACGGGCAGCTTGTTTCGCGGTTTTCCCCTTGGGAATCTCTTTGCGAATATCCGCTGCCCTTTTCTCCATAACGCCTTCAGTCATGGGGAGAATGGCGTTTCTTGAACAGAAAGAACAGTAGAATTCCTATGGGGATAGCAATTATGTACCCGAGCGTCCTGGCAGAAACGCGGTCCATCAGACCTTTTCCAGGTTCCGCAGCCTCCCATCTGTCCTCACCGGGCAGTATATGGCCGCATTCCGGGCACGAAAGCATCCTCTGAGAGACCCGTGCTCCGCACTGAGGGCAGGATAAGCCATCCTTTTGGGCATCCTCCCGGTGGATGCCTACGTACGCTACTTCTGCGGTAGGGGACTCTTGGGGTTCATTTGTCGGAGTAATGCTTTCTTTCCGCTGGAGCGGAATTGCAGACCGCGATTTCAGTTCGGAAGGATCGAGAAGTTTTCTTTCGAGCAGGATACGCATCAGCTTGTCCAGCTTCGGGCGAGTCAGGCCGTGCAATCTCATCAGGTCTTCGTAGCTTTTGCCGTCGCGAAAGTCCCGCAGAAACTTTTTCGCATTTACTTTTTGTGGATTCTGTTCCATCAAGGATCACCATCAATATTCGCTGAGATTACCCACTCCAGCCCCCATAGTCTAGCTGAACCATCGCTGCTTCCACTCGCGATCAGCGAAAGATTCGGAAAGAAACACGCGGCCCTGACTGGTGAAGAGTGCCCCTCCACTGTCGCCAAGCACTTTTGCTCTGAAATATCCCAGACGCGCAATGAACAGTCGTCCGAGCCCGTCACCCAAAACCGTTCATCTTTTGCCGGTGCTACAGCTCGCACCGCGGCCCTATGGCCCCTGAGGGTGACGACATTTACACCTGACCCTATCATGTACACCATAACCTCGCCGGTTTCCATTCCCGCGATTACTTTGTCGTCTGAGGCAGTAGGCATTAGCGACGTTATTTTTATGCCCAGATCCCGGAACGCGCCCTGATTGCGCCCGTTGGCGACGGACCATCGCTGAACGAGCTTTTCTTCCCGCAAGCTGTAGATGGTGTCCAGCCGTTTGGAAAAGCATACGAAATCGGGGCATAGGATGGGCACTCCTGCCCGCCTTTTGCCGTCGGTCTTCAGATTCATTAGAAGGACAGAGTCGTCCGAGGAGATGGCGGCCAGTTCCGAGCCGTTCTCAGAGAGGGATATGGGAAGCCTCAGCCCTGCTATTTCTTCTGTAACGTTCCCAGCGAGGTCCCACCTTCTTAAAATCCCGTCCGTGCTCCAGGTAACGACCCCAGCGCTTCTCGGCAGAAAGAGAACCTTGTGTACCGGGCTGTTGACGTCGAAGCGCTTGATGCAGTGACCCGTAACGACGTCCCACATCGCGGCGGTACCGTCGAGGCTTCCTGTCAGGAGAACCAGACTGTCGGAGCTTGGAGCCAGGGTCACCACCGCATCCTCATGGCCATGAAAAGACCTGACAAATGCTGCTGATTGCAAACGCCCTCGTGGTGTATCCTGCAACGTGTTTCGGACGAGTATGGCCTCCCTGGACCAACAGAAACCGGGAACATTCCTGAGTCGCTCGAAAGAAGCCAGCGCCTCGGTTCGGCGTCCCTTTCGCCATGCCAAGTGGAAACCTTGGATTGCATCGTTAAAGGATCTGTGCAATCCGACCAGTTCTCCGAAGGTCTTCGGACGACATATAGCCGGTTCGAGAAAGTCCTTGGCAAACCAACCTGTGTCAAGGGACCAGAGCCTGACCGAGCCATGTGCGCCGCCGCTTATAAGTCGCTTTCCGTCTGAAGTAACGGCACAACACGTGGCTACTTCCCCAGGCGAAATGAGAGTTCTGTAGCACCGCCCACTGGCGCTCTCCCACACCTTTATGGTCTCGTCCTCAGAGGAGGAGATAAAATACTTTCCATCGGGCATGAAGCGCACGGTAGTCACGTTCCCGCGGTGTCCGGCGAAGCGAGCTATTTCCTCACCCGAATCTGCGTCCCAAAGCCCGACCAACTCGTCTTTACCGCCTGTGAGGATTACGTCACCTTCGGGTGAGACATCCAGGCACGATACCGGGCCGCTATGCGCGGAAATAGTGAAGATCGGTTCCCGCGACTCAGCTACCGTGATCATCAGCCGGCCGTCTTCCGTCCCGACGGCAAGCCGTGCGCAGTCTCCCAGGAAAGCTAGAGACGAAATTTGTCCCGGAACCTTTGATGATTCCCGGGTTATTCTTTCTGAAGACGTGTCCAGAATACGCAAGCCTCCGGTTGATCCCCAGGCCGCGAGGTAACGCGAATTCTGCGAGAACCGTAACCCGACTGCGCCCATACCCTGGTACCGCCTGAGAAGCCGTGTCTGGTCCATATCCCACAGATCCACTGTCTTGAAGGCTTCCCCATAAGAGGTGGCGGCAAGTTTGCCGTCAGGCGAAAAGGCCCCGGCAACGGGTACAAATGTGAATGTGCGCAGATTCTTATTGCAGCGACCGCTTTCCCGATCCCAAATGCGGATAGAGCGGTCCTCTCCGACAGAGAAAGCCCTTCCCAAGTCGGGCGAAAAGGCCACAGAAAGTACTCCTTTGAGATGTCCTGCAAACGACGTCTGTTCCCCAATGGGAACCAGGCCAAGTGATTTTACAAAGTTCCCGGGCTCGCCCCCGTAATCTTTCCAGCGCTGCTGGTAGTGAGAACCGTCTCGACAGGCTTTCTGCAGGAGCGACGCTCCTACAAGCGAGTCCCCCCGCTGAAGCGCGATGAGGCCCATGAGATGCGAATAGTCTAAACCTTCTCTCACCTCGATATTGAGCGATTCCATGCGGTTGATCACCTCTCGGTCGGAAATCGCCCCCTTTGCCCATCTGAGGCTGTGAAGGTTGTAGACTGTTTCCAAATGGTCCGGAATTGTTGAGTGAGCGTCCTCGAGGAGCGCTCTCGCCTCTTCTTGACGGCCAAGGTCCAGCAACGACACCGCCTGGTTGTTCAAGGAATCTGCCTTGAGGCCCACGATGTTCGGAGGCCGCCGGCATTCTCGACCGGGAAAGAGTTGCCCGTTCAGAGTTTCGAGAGCGCCACACAGCTCTACAAATGACGAATAGCGATTTTCCGGCTTCTTCTCCAGGCATGTCATTATGGTATCGGCCAGCGCACGGGGCAAGTCCGGGCGAATCGTAAGTGGGTCCACCGGCGGAACTTTCAAGTGGCTCCTCACCAGAGCGGGTAGTGAAGACCCTTTGGGCAACCGGAACGGCATGGTCCCGAGCGTGACTTCGTATAGCATTACTCCGAAAGAATATATGTCCGACCGTATATCTTCCCGCCCTTTGTCCTTAAATCTTTCCGGGGCCATAAACCACGGTGAGCCAACGACCCCATCCTCGAAAAGGGTGACGCTGGTATCTGAATACCTACCGATGGAAGCATTAGAGTCCGCTTTGTCGCTATGCAGCTCCTGAGCGGGCTCTTCTACCCGCTTTACCAGTCCGAAGTCAGTGATTTTCAGCGTTTTGTCGCGTCCCATGAGACAGTTTTGCGGCTTTATATCCCTGTGGATCATGCCTTTTTCTTCGGCGTACATCATCCCGTGGCAAAACTGGAGCATCAGATCGACGACTGTCCGGAGGTCCCCGAGCAGTTTCTTGTCCTTCCAATCCTCCAGGGTTCCGCCATCCACATATTCGATGAATAGCCTGGGCAAGCCGCCGATCACGCGAGCGTAATAACACGTTGCGATATTGGGGTGCAGTCCGAGATCCACCCACAATTCAGCCTCTCTGAGAAAGCGGATGAGGTGGGCTTCACTTTTCACAGCCCTGCGCTGCGGAGTTTTGATCGCCAGCTTCATCTTCCATACGCGATGGAAAACGAAATATACCTTGCCCATCCCCCCGTGAGCCGATCCCAGGACCTCGTACAGCCCTTCTATAATTTCGCCTTTCTTCCAGTCGATTATTGCTTGGTCGAACTGCGGGTTCAAATCAGCGCCCATGGTTCTTGAAGGGAATCTGATCGACGAGAGCCCGGGAGACTCGGGTGCAAAAGGAGCGACTGAAACTCGCAGGCCGCGCCTTTCGAGGAACGTTATCAGTCTGTCGAGATCGCTGCTGACGACGACCTTGGCCATTGTGATTGGCCCATTATTGAGCAGCGCAGGTATGTCTTCCGGAGGGCGCTTGATCGTGCGTCCCAGAAGTTCCATGATCTTGGGCGGTAGCTCGTTCGGGTCCGCTGTGGCGGAAATCGTGAGGGAAACGTACGATGGATCGGTTTTCATGATTTGAGAAGGTCACACCTCGCCGGATACGCGCGGGTCAATGTTCGGCTAGCGTCAGATTGCACCGTCCCGCGAGACGCGGGATGCGCAGAGAACGCAGAAACAACATAATTCTCCGCGGTCTCTGCGTTCTCCGCGGTGAACTGTTACAATTTTCGCGCTTACCACAATAAACTACCAGACCGAAAATTTCCCGAGAATTTGTCTATCCGCTGAAGTGCCTTCTCGTTACCGCAAGCGGCAGACCCGCCAATATCAGCAGCACCGCGTTGAAGGCAGCGTTGAAGTATACTCTGTGATAGATCGAAAGAGTTGTATCCAGGACAAACCATATTGCCAATCCGGTGACAATACAATTCCAGGCCCACCTTTCTTTCTTGGCAAATGGGTAATGCGCAATGAATGCCATAAACGCGCCCCAGCCGGCGATGGTAGCACCCCAAACTCCATAAACCCATTGCTGAAATTCCTTTGCACTTGCTCCGACAGCGCTCGCGCCCCAGAAGGCAGGATCAATCTGCCTATTGAACAAATCGAAAACGTGAGCCCCGCTCAACTTTGCCATCAAGGCTCCAAAGATGGTGATTATCGCACCGACAACGAACAACCACCTTTGCCAGAACGAGAAATTTGTCATTGGATCGACTCCTTTCGTTATAAACCCGCTCTTCTATGAAGCCCGTGCAGCGATGTGCTCGTCGCGAAAGCTCCTCTTCCTGGCGATGAATCACCAGGCTACTTTCTGTCGCCCCCTTTGGGGGCTGATTAGATGATCTAAGTCAGCAATCCATTTACAAAGGGTTGTCCACAGCGTGCCTTCAAACTTCTAACACACTTTGCAGCCTGGTCTTTATCCTGTCCGCGTGAGATCCTTCCCAGTAGATGCGGCCGCACAAGGGGCATTCATGAAATACTGCAACTTTGTCAAAAATCCTATCCGGGACTCTTCCCGCCACCTTTTCTGGCGTGGAATCGCAAACAGGGACATTGCAGATCAAACACCTGCTCAGGAAAAGATCCGGATCGGGGCAAACGCCTGCCTGCTCCAACACCTGCCTCAACTGTTCTTGGAGATCCTCGCCGCTGACGACGATCGCTTCGCCGTGAATGACCGATCGTCTCGCAGTCACGAATAATCGTCCGGCCGATGGAGCCGAACGAGGAAAGGCCGCGTCGAACCCGAGGATTCGCAGCCATTTGGTCAGGCGGCCGAGCATGCCGTCCACGTCGAACGTGATGGGGGGCTGATTGACCATGACTTATTCCAACAGTAGGGCAGTCCGTCGCCGCAATTGCGTTTCGCTGAAATCGGCCGCCGACGGGCGCGGCCCGCCCTACCCTGCAACATTCAATTGCACTGTTGGATGATAGGCAATCACAGCCTCAAATTCAACGAGCCTCTGTTCAGAGAAAAGGCAGCCGATTACGCTACCTTCAGTTCATGACTCACAAAATCGTTGCAATCCGCGATCAAAGCAGTACAACATGCAATTTATCGAGTCTCGCTTCACCCTTGGAAGGGCGTTCAACATGAAAATCAAAATCAGTATAGGCAAGCTTTCTGTGGAAGCTGAACTCAACGATACTCCCTCCGCGAAGAAAGTCGCGACCGCGTTGCCGCTCGAATGCTCTTTCAGCACCTGGGGAGACGAGATCTACTTCTCTATCCCGGTGACCGCACCTCTGGATGAAACCGCAAAAGAGGTTGTGGAAATCGGCGACCTCGGATATTGGCCGACCGGTAAGGCATTCTGCATATTCTTCGGCCAAACGCCAATGAGCCAACCGGACAGAATCGTGCCCGCGTCCGCCGTGAATATCATCGGCAAGGTTTTGGGAGATCCCGCGAAATTCAAAGAGGTCATGAACGAGCGGGCAGTGACTCTGGAGAAGGTTGAATAGGACTAGTCTCAATACCTCGGCAGCATTCGAAGGCATGCCGGATACAAGTGCTGCCACTCATCGGCTGATCCGGGTAATAGATGAGTCCGGCGAAGATTACGTTTATCCCGAAGACGATTTTGCTCCGATCACACTACCGGAGGGCTTGGTCGAGGCCCTCGATCTGGCTGTCAAGCCGTAGCCCATGTAGGGTGAGGGGTACGCACCGCCTCAATCGTGATCTTATCGGAGTTCTTGAAAGTAATCACGGATAGACTTGCGGGTGCCACTGCTGGCTTGCCCAGCAGTGACTTTAGACCCGGCACTGCTGGGCAAGCCAGCAGTGGCACCCAAGACACGGTCCCCATTTGCTGAGTTCCAACTGCAAACCCTAAATTTTTGAAAACAGCTAATCCGAATTCACATTCGCGTCGGGTCCTAATTACGGTGCGAACATCTCTTGCAGGTACCTGCTAATGCGCGGCCAAGCGTGGATGAAGTGAGCTTTCCAAGCCGCTGAATCAAACGTCCTTGGTCCACTGCGCGAATTTGGTCGAGAACCACATAGCCTGACCTGCCTTGGAAGCGGCATGGCACGCGAAATGGGTACGCATGTCCGCCGGTCGTGAGAGGTGCGACAATGAAAGTTTGCAAATGAGCATTGAGCTCATCAGGCGATACGATAACGCAAGGACGAGACTTTTGAATTTCGCTCCCTCTAGTGGGACCGAGACCAACCAGGAATACGTCACCGCGTCGGACGTCCTCGGCCGTCACCATTCCCAATCCTTCTCGTCAAAATTGGTGGAAGTGGGCGGATCGAGCAACCTATCGTCATCCCACTCATGCATTCCCTTGGCTGCATCAGCCCACCCGGACCGAGGAGTGGCCGCCGGCTCGATAACGATGGTCCCATCTTTTACTCTCAGTTCCACTTCATCGGTCAAGCCGGCTTCCTCTATGAGTGGCTTTGGTAACCGGATACCACGCGAATTGCCAATGCGGACCAACCGGGTTTTCATGGTAGCGCCTCACACTTGAAATGTAATTACATTATAAGTACTCATTGAGGTCACGTCAAGGCTGGAGGGCAGGGATTTTCCGGCTATTTAGACCTGCGCGGCAAGGTTCAAGTTTGCGGATGACCGTTAGACAGCCCGTGCAGGACGTGGTCAGCGAAGCCAACTGTCCCAAGATACGTCCCATTCCCAGACAAGGCCGCGAACGATGCGGTTCCCCCGCTGCTCGCGGAGTCACCGAGATCCAATGCATTAGACCCGCGGGACAGAGATATTCCATCACATCAATAACTTGCCCGACCGACCGTTAGGTTTTACAACGAATGGTTGACCAGCCTAATTAATTGCGAGACAATATAATTGTAAGGAGGAGGAAACGGGAAAACATGAACCTCCAAATTTATTTTAGTGGGACAGGCTTCCAGCCTGCCACTGATGGACGGGCAGGATGCCCATCCCCACTGCAAGATGCCCGTGGCCACCGAATCATTATCGGCTTCCTGATTAGTTTTGAAAATCCCTGTTACTGAGAAGGCACAATTCGAAACAGAACTTATCTTGGCATTTTGTGCGATCTCTGCGGTAGAGAATGCGCATAATGTATCCAATATGTAGTCAACTGTCTCTCAAAATGTAAAGCCACACTTAGGACAAAAATCATGGTTGTTACGGGGAACGGCGATAGTCCGAGGGAGAACAACGCGCGACTTTCCGAGATGGTTCAGCGCGAGCTTGAAGCGCTGACTTTTCGAAAGGAAAGGTACGATTTTACTTATCCTGACCACGTCAAAAATCTCGCTAAGTCGGAAATGAGGCAAATCTCTCGAGAGAAGGTCATCGAAGAGCTTTGTATGCTTCCCAATTGCCCGGAAGAATGTCCCGACTTTGGAGAATGCCGCGAAAACCCTGACAAATGCGGATATATGGGGCGGTGAATTCGGACCGAGATGTGGCCTCCTGATTCTCGGCCCAGAGGGGTTCTCACATTTTGACAAATTCCCACTCACTAACCGATGGCCAGGGCGCCTGACACTGGTCACGCAGGCGTTTAGTTTGCGATTCGTCACCCCGGACTCCGATCCGGGGTCCAGTCTGGATTCCCGCGTACGCGAGAATGACGACCTCTTACTTGCCCTACAAAATCGGGGGCAAATAGTCTGGATTCCCGCGTACGCGAGAATGACGACGGGCAGGATGCCCGTCTCCACCAACCGAATCGCAATATCGCCGGCCACTTCTTCGGTCGCTATAGACGAGAAAATGCATCACAGATGAGGAATGACATAAATGGATGATTCGACCCGAATCGTTGCCGATCCCAAAGATGAAACCAGTCCAAGTATGCTCAGCGATATGGAAACGGCGGCCGATCCGTCGGGGAGATCTCTGGCGCCTCAGCCGATCCCATCCAAGGAATTCCAGGAGCAGGCATTCAAATATGTGAGCCAATGGTGCAAGGCGGCCCGAGACTTCGTCAACAGGAAGGTCGAACGATGGAAGCTGCTGGAAGATCTGTATCACAACCGGCGGGAACTAAATTCCTGGTCAACCCGTTCGGATTCGATAGGCTCGCAGGGCCTGGCGGGGCTCAGGAAACAGTCCGGTTCGGCGAAAGACCGATGGCAGGCGGATATCATTCTGGCTCCCTCGTACATCGTGGATTCATGGGCGGACAGAGCCTATCAGTCAATCTTCAGCGGCCCTGAATGGCTGACCGTAATTCCCGAAAACCCTCAAGGGCCTACTACCGAGGATCTGCAATTCCCGACGTCATACAAGCTCCAGGAGCTACTTCTTGCGCGACTGGCCGAGGGCCAGATCCACGTGAGGCTCTATGAGATACTCCAACACCTGGTCCTATTCGGCTCCGTGTACGCCAAGATATTCTGGTACTCCAAGGGCGTGACCCGACATCGGTGGGATTACGAAACCCTTGATGTTATCGAAGATGAAGAAAAGATCTATGATTGCCCCATCGTCCAGGTTATTCCTCTCGACCGAATCCTGCCGGACTGGACCGCGACCCACAGCGATGTGCAAAGGCATAGCGGAATCGGGCATCGTATTGATAAACCGTATGACCACGTAATCGAGCAGTTCGAACGGGGCGTATACAATCTTAACCGTGAAGAGTTTGTGACTCGCTGGGAAGACGTGCCCACTGCTACAACAACGGAGGATGACACTCTCCTCCATGATCCTGATAGCGACGATCTCGACACCGATGAGATAAGGAAGGTCACTATCTGGGAATGGCACGGCCGGATTCCCACGGACAAAGGCCACAAAGAGTGCCTGTGTACCATCATAACCGACAAAGGGGCCGATTCTCCGGAAAATGGGCTCCTCGTGCGTCTCACGGATACGCCGGTACTCTGGTCGGGACTAAGGCCGTTTCTCGCGGCGCATTACACGCCTCTTCCCGGGCCTCTCGGCATGGGGGCCGTGGAAAGCAACCTCGATCTCATTCACTCCATCTCGCAGTTCATAAGCCAATCCCAGGACAATGCCAGACTGACGGCCAACGCTCAGCTTATCGTCCGCCGCGGCTCTTCAGCGGCCAGGCAGATCGGGACCGATTCGGATGTGGTCTACCCGGGAAAGATATGGACCGTTGACGAACCGGGCGACATTCAACCCTTCCCGCCCCTGAACTTCCCTCAGCAGGAAGTGAACAGCCTGATTAATTACCTGAACGGTCTTCTGGAACGGCGCACCACAGTTTCGGATATGGCCCTGGGCGCGGGTGGCGCTTCAAAGACCGCGACAGAGGCTCACATTCTCCAGGAATCCGCCATCAATCCCTTTACTACCAGAACAGACCTGTTCGCTAGGAGTTTCCTGGAGCCGCTCGGTAGACTTGCCCTCTCGATGCTGCAACAGTTTCTGTTGGAGGATCAGACGATCGCGGTACGCGATTTTAGCGGCCTGGACGTCCCTGTGACGGTTACCACCGAAGAGATACAGACAGGGCGCTATAGAGTAGTTGCTACCCTAACTCGGCAGGATTCAACAAGGCTCGCAAAGGCCCAGAGCATCGAGCGAGTCCTTCCTATTCTCGCGCAATTCCAGTCGATACTTGCAGGTGAAGGCGTACAGATCTCTTTTTCCGAGATCATAAAGCGCTACCTGGATCTCCTTGGGGTGGACGGTGCCGAACGTGTCCTGAGCCGGATACATCCTCTTCAAGGCGCCCCGCCGGGTGGAATGGCGATCCAAGACGCGGCGGAAAGCGGTCTGTCGCGGTTTCGTCCCCGCGGCGATCCGACTTTATCGGACAATGTTACAACCGGCCGGGAATCGCCCACTCCTCTCGTGAGGCACGGCGGACCGATGGGGCCTGAACCTACCGATGCTAATGCGCTGGCCCAATTTCTTCAGATTCAGGCGAATCAACCAACTCAGCAGGGGAGCTTATGACCATGTTTTACAAGGAATATTTGCTGTTTCGCGACGGCTGGGACGAGGATTCGGAGAAAGAGATCGAGGAGAGCCTGGTTCATTGCGCAATGACCCCGACGTGGCAAAGCCAGTTCCTCCCTGCGTTCGTGGAACTGCTTAAACGAGAGCAATTTATCAAAATTATGGAATGCCTCGACAAAGACAAGAACCTCGAATTCAACCGCGGCTTCGTCGCGGGAATCGATCTGGTCTTAAACAGGCTGGACCGC
This sequence comes from uncultured delta proteobacterium, assembly GCA_963789265.1. GTDB lineage: Bacteria > Desulfobacterota > Desulfomonilia > Desulfomonilales > Desulfomonilaceae > CAWBBA01. The sequence continues at coordinate 127,167 of CAWBKB010000007.1, forward strand.
ATCTATATCAAGGCCCGGCCCCGGAATTAGCGGGAGACCGGCAGGAGGAAGCGTGAACCTCGAGGAGTTATCTCTGGATGAAAAGCCTTTCGAGACTCGAACGAATCCGGATGAATATGACGAGGCTCTCGATGATGGGCAGGAACTCGACGATCTCTCGCGGTCAAACGACGGTGATGACGGTGGAGCGCAAGAGCCTACTGATTCGGAAAAGATTGAAGACAAGTTCTCTTCTCCGGAAGAGCTTATGGCCGCGTACAGGACAACGGAAAGCCGGTAGCTGGAGAAGGCCGGCGAAGCTGACGAGTACCGCCGCATGCTCGATCAGATGGGGCACAACGCCAGTGTGCTTCTTCGCCGTGCGGACGAGGATGCCTTCATACACGACATGCGTGAATCGTTCCAAAAGGACCCGGTGGCTACAACAGCCATGATGATCAAGAAGTTTCAGGAAGGATCCCTGCACGACATCGAAGCCAGGATCGCCGGGACCGTTCGAGATCAAGAGAATTTCAGGAGCCTTTTCGACGACTTCTTGAATGACCCGGTGAATTCTCGCTTGAAACCCTACGAGCAGGAATTGGAGTTTCTTATTCGGGATAAAGGGCTCTTCCCGGATGAAGCCGCAAACTTGTTAAGGAGCGTCGAGAAGAAACGAGAGCTGGCGACAAAACGGAGATCCGCTGCAGCCAATGAGGTGAGAAACCGGGCTGCGGTCGAAAGTGGAGGCGAAATCAACGAGCCGGTGGACAACGACAAGGATTTCTACCGCCGGATGAAAAAAGCCAAGACTCTGGACGAAATGTTCGCAGCACTGCGTAAGACAAAGTTCTAGAGCATGAGAGGAGGGGCTTCTGCGAATCTGGTCGCCAGCCTCTGCCTGCTCGGTGCTAGCTTAGCGCCGCGTTCGGCGGGACTCCCCCCTTTCTTAAAGGGGGGTTAGGGGTGATTTTGCTTTAACCTCTTGAAAATCCCCCTAAATCCCCCTTTAGAAAAGGGGGACGTTGAGGCCTCTCATCGCTCTAATGAAATTGCCCATAAGTCAACGCTTGTAGGGTTCTTCTGCATTACACCTAACCGCGGGTGCATACACGCTGCAAACCGCCCCAGAAAACACCAAGGAGTCAATTGATATGGCCGGAAACGTTTCTGATTTCATGAAGCTCTGGACCCAAAGCGACCAGGCTTCAGAGCGCCTGCTCCAAAAGTTCTTGCTCGTGGGACTGGACAAAGTCGTTCAAGGCCAGAGCGATGTCCTCGCCAAGATCCCCGTGGGTCAGCCCGCAACGGGGCCGGTGGTACGATGGCTGGAAGAATGGGGATATCCATCGCAAGTTACTGCAACCCTTGCCGGAAATATTTTGACATTTTCGGGCTATCTGTTCGGCCGTCCGGTAGATGCAGATTCCATAAAGAAAGTGATCCGAACCGGAACCATCCTGGAACGCCCGACTGACGGAGTTCAGGCAAAAGTCTCGTCTGTAGACGGTTTAACCGCCACGGTCGCGGCCTACGGCAACACCACTTTGAGCAACGATTCCGGATCGGTCGGCTGGGACATCATTTCTGAAGTGTGGTCCGACTACCGTGACGCCACTGACCCGCGATCTCTGGACAGGATCTTCCGAGAGGTCGGAACTCAGATCCATGCGGAGACCTTCGAGATTCCCAAGACCCGCAAAAACACCAAGTACGAGATCGTGGCCGATGAGACCCAGCATCAGATAACCGCGCTCTTGGACAAGCTCAGACGACAGCTCGCCTTCGCGGTGCTCCGCTCCAGGCCGTACTATGACGGTTCGGACTACGTGTACGGGAACAAAACGGAAGAGCCCACCATGTGCGGCCTTTGCACGTGGCCTGTGATCACGCAGAGCGAACTCTCCAATCCGAACGTGTACGTCAACAAGAACTCGGTTGCTCTGACAAAAACGGATCTGGACAATCTCGCCAGACACCTGTGGCTGGACGAACAGGCCGATTACAACAAAGGGGACTGGCACATAGTTTGCCACCCGCTCACGCACCAGTATATCCACGATTTTGACATCTCGTACCGCAGAATGGAAAAGGACGAAAAAGGCGTCGGATTCTACGTGGATCATTTTGACTCCAAAATCGGCAAGAGTTTTCCGATTCTTCCTGACAGGTACATGCGGCCCGATGTGCTGATGATCGTCAACTTCGGTGCCACGAAATACGGCTATTTTGCCAACGACAGACTCGATCGCAAGGAGATCCCCACTCAGGGAAGATATCAGCGCTGGCTGATCTCCTTCCAGACTTACGGGGTGGTGGTTCGCGGGCCAAGATCCAACATCGGCATGATCTTCGGCCTGCCCACGAGTTGATTCATGAATTTCATTTGATTGGCCGTGGAACTTGCTTACAGAGGCGAGCAACCGGCATCCCGCGTCTCGCGCATAGGCGTTAAGTTAAGCAGCAATTTTGTAGGATGTGCTGAGCGAAGCGAAGCGCATCGATTGTGTAAGACGGAGCGCTGACGCGGCCGATGCGCTTCCCCTGCTTTGGCAGGGTTCAGCACATCCTACATGTTGAACAGCAGTTTTTATTACGCGGCGCACTTAACTTAACGCGAATGCACGTCTCGCGAGACCGGTCCTACTGGGTGCCAGCGTACGCGGGCATGACGATATGTAGGGACGGGTTTGAAACCCGCCCCTACCGAACTTGCTCCCAGATGAATCGGTATCAGCCGTTCCAGAGTGACGACAAAACCAATTTATTTCCCAATCAGCTCCCGGAGAAAAGCTTTTCTCCAAGGCCCGGCGCTTATTACTGAACTTTAATTGCAAGGGGACCTACCGCGGCTGGGCCGGGTCCCCACCTTCGAACCGAAAGAGGATAAATGATGAAACCTGTTCCAAGGGATGATAACGGCCATCCGCTCCTGGACCGAGGCACGGAACTCTTCACGACTCGAATTGTAGGGCAAGACACCACAATGTCGCCGTTGGCATTGCCTACTGATTGCAAGGAGGTGCTCTTGCACGTGGAATCAGGGACCGAGATCCTGCTCGTGAGCGGCACCATAGAGGGCTCCACTGCCGCCAGGCTTACGGATTCCGGTTTCAGTTGGGCGGTTCCCATCACAGCGGCGAGTGGCAGCACTATTGCCTATCTGGCTGCCGCGACGGGCACGTGCAACATAAGCATCTTTGCTTGGAGGTGAAATGTGGGCAACATGGTTATCGTTGCCGGCCGAGGTGGGCAAAGCGCCCCTACGGGTATTGAGCGAATTACCGTGCCGTCAGGTCGCTTGACCGTCCCTCCTGCTTACATGCAGACTTCCGGCGATGCTGCTGTTCAGTCGAGCGTGGCAACCGGCGGTATGGCCTTTTTCGGCTGGACTCAAGAAGCGGATTTTGCTCTCTCTTCGTTCAGCGTTTATCTAAACACCGTGACAACGCCGGGGATCTTTTCGTGGAACCTCTCTGAGGCAGATTCGAACGGTGATCCAATAGTTGGAGACGACGATCCTTACGGTGAAATTACCAGCGGGTCAAGCGCCGGAGTTTGGTTACGGACGACATTTGTGCCGGTACAGCTACAGCGTGGGAAAAGATACTGTCTTGTTTTCGGCGTGTCAGGATCATGCAACGTTTCTTATTCTGCTCGCAGGCAAAATCCGGCCATAGGCTCAGGGCATCCCCCGGGCTGTTGGAGCAAAACGAGCACGGACGGGGGAACGACCTGGTCCGATCTTCAGCAGGACTCGCGGCCGGCTCTCTTGAATTTAGTGCTCAATTCCACTGCCCATCACTCCCCACAACTTTACTTCGGTCAATATTCCGGCGAGTCCGTGTACCTGCCGGGAGCGGGCCTACGAACGATTCCTCCGGTAGGAATCCCTTTTGATTGCGAAAGCTTGACTCCAGATACGCTTTACAATGTGTATTTGTGGGACAATACCGGCACGTTGACACTGGAAGCAGCGACTACGGGTCGCACAATGAGTGAAGGTATCGAGATCAAATCTGCATCACCGGGAGGGCTTTATCTGGGGCTCATCTATCCCATCGAGAGACAGTCCGGCTTTCAGGCCCCAATCAAAGTCCCCGATTGGATGGGAGTGTATAACGCCTACAGCCGGCGCACGACCTTCGTGGGCAAGCCCAATCCCTACTCAGCAACGACGGAGGGTTCAGGATCAGACACCAATTGGGTCGCTATCAGCGATTTCGCGGCCAAGTTTGTGACAGGGGAGCAGTGCCGGTTGGCGTCGGACTTCGGCCTCGCGTCAGTGAACTCCACAAGACTTACCATCTTGCTGGACGGAGTCGCCCTGCCCCTTGTTCCCATAGTATGGACCACTCGCACATCGGATCTTGTCTCTGTTCACGCCGAATTCGTGCTGTCCGAAGGTTGTCACACGGTGTGCCCTGCCGCGTCCGGATGGCCTGCCTTCGATTATTCCCTGTACGATCCTATATACGGAAGCAGTTCATTGACAGGGGAGATCATGGCGTAAAGCGCATCGGCGGTGCTCGAACAGCAAAAGTTGGGCAAAAGACGGCACTTTCCTTGGCCTCTGCGACTTCCACGGTGAATGATTTTCGTCCGAGAGGATTGTAAATGTCCCCCAACATGTCCGATCGCGAATTGCTTGAACATCTCAGGCTTGACGTGGCCGTCATCAAAGAGAAGCTCCCTCTTCTCGAAAAAATCAGCAATTGCCTGAGCAACCTGAAGAGCAACTGCCGGACCCGCCACGAGGATTTGGAGAAGGCACGCCATCGGCGGCACGAAAGACACGAAGTACGATTCTCCGAGCTGGAAACAGCACAAAGAATGGCCCACACCTTTTACGAAGCTCACGCCTCGTGGACAAATAGGCATAGAGCACTCTTCTGGTCCTCCGTAGTCGCGGTCGCTACCTCGGCGCAGGTGCTGGCGACAGTTATCTTGCACTTCTTGTCGGTACATTGAGCCACGGAATCAGAACTAACCGCAGAGAACGCTGAGACCGCAGAGTAAAACAAAACTTGTTCAACGTCATGCGCGTCATCAATGCGAGTAGCAGGGCCGCATTTGCCTGCATTGTCACAGACCGGAATGGGCCGTGCTCCATCAGTTAGACGGGCACGGGAAAATAGACTTCTCCGCGGTCTCTGCGATCTTCGCGGCGCATCCTCAATGCCCGGTGAACGTCTGCACTAAGTGAGTCAGAACAGCGCCGGGGAACTTCACCATAATAGACCGAAATCTCCTTTGGCAACGGGAACTTGATCCAGCAACTTGGCTTGGACTTGACCAGGCTAGAATTCGCTTAGTTGGGAGGCGCCATGTTGAGAGAAATCAAACAGTGGATTATCGCATCGACCGCCGGGGTTCTCGGAATCGCCGCATTGCTTTTCGTGAGCCCATGGGTACTCCCGGACGATCCGGCCGCTCTCTTGCGCTACGTCATCATCCGGGTGATTGCGGTATTGATTGGCATGATTGCCCTGACAGGAGGAATGCTCTTCGTGGATTTCATAACCCCTGACGATTGGATGGATGGAATTGGGAAAGACCATACAGCTTCAGCTATTCTCATGTCTGCTGTCGTGCTTGTTATTGGCGCAATTCTTTGCTGGACCTGACGCCTGGGCTCTCACTCCGGCTTACCGGAGCTCCCTGAAGCGGCAGTTAACATTCATCGTAGCAAAACATCCGAAATATTCCTGGGGCGGGAGTGACAGCCTCGATCTGGGATTGGACTGCTCAGGCTACATTTTCCTAGCTTCCAAATGGGCGGGAATTCCCGGGATCACTCGCACCACTGCATTGCGCATGTCGTTGGGATTGGGTGGGTGGCAGGGCAAGGACATCGACCGCTCCCAGGCTGATGAATGTGACCTCTCATTTTGGACGTTCAAAGAAGAGAGGCTAAACGGCCACGTTGGAGCCTTCCTTTGCGGGCCTGACAATGCAATGCAGGTCACTCACGCCAGCCTGAGAAGAGGTATCGTGCTCGATCGGCTAGATGGGCTGCTCCTGCAAAAACTAACCAAGGTTCGAAGACTAACCATAGGAGACTGAAAATGGATTCAACAAAGGTATGGTGGACTTCAAAAACAATATGGACGAATGTCATTGCCTTGATAGGGTCAGTTGTTATCGCTGTAGGCTTTGATCCCGGACGTTGGGCTGAGATTTCGACTGTTTCACTATCTGTGGTGAACCTGATTCTCAGGCTTTACACAAAGGAGCCCATTTCTCTCGATTCGGGAGGGAATTGATGGCTCAACACAAAAGGAGACAGAAAGCTTTGCCCCCAGGAAGCGCGGAATCTGTCACTGCTGACACGGTTCATCAGCCTCGTGCGGACTGGGGACAGATCAAGAATTTTACACCTCGCGACTTCACGTGCAAATGTGAAGGTCTCTGTGGACATCCGGATGTAATTTCACCGGATCTGGTGGCAAAACTCGACAAGGTCCAAGATCTCGTCGGCCTGCCTGTCACTATTCGGTTCGGGACTCGGTGCGAAAAATTCAATCGGAAATCCGGCGGCAGAGAGCGCTCGTCCCACACGGTCAAGGATGGAGTCAGTCACGCTGCCGATATTCACTGCCCGGATGCGAGCTTTAGGTTTGCGTTCCTCACTGCTGCGCTCCCAATTTTCAATAGGATAGGCATAGGTAAAGACTTCGTTCATGTTGATGATGATCCTGAATTGCCGCAAAACGCCGTGTGGATTCGGTGAGCAAAGGGAGGAATCATGGCTACCGCGCAGGATGATACGCAGGCTTCCACTTGTGAGGGTAGAGTTGGGACCATCATTGACACTGCTCGGGATCTTTTCAACGAGGCGGCAGGAGCATTCCTCACTCAGGCATTCATTTTGCGCTGTATCAATCTATGCCAGCAGGATATTGCCAAGGATGAATACTGGCGCCGCGAATCCTGGGTTCCCAGCCTCTCCGGCATAAACGAGATGGATCTTCTCAACGTTATCCCACAATATCAACGTTTGCACCAACTTCGTTTCTGCTCAGGCAGAGACCCGATGATCCCTCTAGGGAGCTTTCAAGAATACGAGGAGCTGAAAACCGCCTCCAACGCACCCGGGCTTCCGGAATATTACGTGGTGCAAAACAGCACGGTGTTCGTATGGCCGCCGCCTGACCAGAACCTACAATCCGGCTTCTGCGTCTACCATTCTTATCTGCCTGATGATTTAACGTGTTCGGCGGTCAATCCGAACCCTCCCGTGCCAAAAGCCCACGACATGATGTTCGTGTACTTCGTGTTGAAACACGCCTTCTTGAGGGACCGTCACGCTCCTGGAGCGGATATCAAGTTTCAGGAGTACTCTGCCTTGTACGAGCGAGAGAAACAAAAGCTGCTCGCCGCAGGGGATGCCCCGGGCATTTCTCTAAGGTCCTACAGGTAGCTCTAGGAAGGCTCGCCTGCCGGGCGGAAGCCCTTTGGAGTATCCATTCGCTTAAGTGCGGCAAGCTGTCATTGCGAGGAGCGAAGTGACGAAGCAATCTCTCTTTTAATCCAGTAAATCCAACGAGATTGCTTCGCTGCGCTCGCAATGACAAACAAGCCCCCTAGTTCTTCCCCCGCGAGAGTGAATGGTTGCCTTTGGAGCCCCTCGGGGGGACCGGCCTTTCACGGTTTCAAGAAAGGGATATGACGTTGACACAGGATTCATACCGCACGACTAATCTCTTCGACTGGACTGGTGGGATAGTTGGCCGAAGACACAACCCACTCCATTTTCCAACAAACGCTCTTGCAGCCGGTGAAAATGTAGATCTTACGGACGGCTCTCTTCGCACCCGGCCAGGTTCGTCTCTCATGTCCGATGATTCTCTTCCCTCCGGCGAAGTCATAGCGCTTACACAGGCGCGGTTTCCGACGCAGGAAGTCAGCTATCTTGTGGCGCAGGTGGGTAAGTACGCTCCCGAATCGACCGGCTATCAGATTCTTGTCTCCGGGCCGCCTCCAAGAATCGGGCACTCAGCAGTGTGGGATACCCCGAGACATCGTATCCTCGTGTTCGGCGGGTACACGGACGTTGATCTGTTGAATGACCTCTGGGCATTCTACTCCGCCACGGAAACATGGGAGCAGCTCAACCCTACGGGAGGTCCGCCGAGTGCCCGTGCGTTTCACACTGCTGTTTTCGATGTTGTCACAAACCGTATGGTTGTCTTCGGTGGAACCGCTTCGGATGGCTGTCAAAACGAGGTTCTGGCTTCTCGATTGTGCGACGCTCACATGGAGTCAACAAACCTGCTCCGGCACAATTCCCGCTGCTCGATACTGGCACCAGGCGATTTATCGAAGCTCAAACCGGTCGATGCTCGTGTCCGGCGGCATGAATGATGACCTGACCCCCGCGGAACACTATTCTGCCTTTAATTACTATAGCCTGGACCTGACTTCGTTTGTTTGGGCACAGATAACGACTTCCGGTTATGACGGTCTTGCAGACCCGGCATTACAAAACCGCTATCGCCATTGCATGGCCTGCGACGAGGATACAGGGGCAATCTATCTCCTGGGCGGTGAAGTCAACTACGGCCAAGGTTTTGTGGTGGATTGCTGGGAGCTTGCCGGGAGCGTCTGGACTGAGAAAGCCGCGCCCCCTGAAGCAGTTCAGGACAGCAAGGCAATTGTTTATAGCGGGCAGTTGATTGTGAGCCTGGAGGACGGGAATTTTCTCTTTTTCGACGGCAGTCAGTGGACAACCGAGACACCGCCAAATACGAGATCGTTCTTCTATCACACATTCACCCTGACGAATGATAATGAGCTTTACGTATGTTCCAGCGACAATGATTCTCTGGTCGATGCTCAATTTTTCGTGTGGTCGGTTAACGGGATTATCGTAGGCGGAGGTACCGGCACGGGTCCCGGAACCATCGAAAACTATAGCCTCTACGCCTGTCCGGATCATCTCCCGACATCCACCGGGGTGTTTACAAAAATCTTTGACTTCGGTGGAGTCTGTGGCGTGTGCAAATTCGCAGTGCTCAATGATCGGATCATAATCACCGAGGGTCTTGCAAAGCCCCCGCTCGTGTGGGGCGGCTGCATGGCAGACGACGCATCTGATTGGATGCACCCCAAAGCAGTGCTTGTTTCTCAGGATGGGCAGACCTTCTACGATGTGTCGAACTGGGTATGCAATGCAGATCCGGACACGGTTGCTCAGGTGGGAGGAATCCGGCCGTGGGGGTACATGGCATTTTGTACGGATATGCCTATTGTTGAGGGTTTCTATTTCGATGTTGAGAGCCCGAACGAGGGCGTGAGCGGAGTAACGTCAAACACTTTCGAGGCCCCCCCGGCCGCGATTACTAGCGCAGATGATATTACCCGCCAGGATCTTCGGAACGGAATTATCACGAACTGGGTGCAGTCTTCCGGAGCGTCCGGTCATTTCGCCCAGGTTGTCGCACTCGATGAGGGCCAACCCACCGTTGATGAGGGAAGCGGGAAAACAGGTCTCCCATGCACCGGACAGCCGTTCTCGACAGGTGACAGCATCGTCATCGCAGGTACCACGAATTACAATGGAACCTACACGGTGGATGCTTCGAGCACGGCCGACGTGATCGTCATCGTTCATGCGTACACCCTGGAGACAATCGGATCGGGCGCAACCGCGACGAGATCCGCAAACATCAGTTTAGGGACCGGAAATCAGTGTCCGGACGTGATACCCGGAACTCTTGTTGAAGTCGGCGGAAATGAGCTGATGGTTACAGCCGTTACCGGTGACGGCACAGGGGCCGCTGGGGTGGCCCTTTCGGCGGCCCAGGCATCGGCTGCCGTCACTGCAATTTACGGGATACAGGTCACGGCGAACGGCGCCACCATCAATAGTGAGTACCAGAATACCTCGAGTACAATCAATAATTCCGTTTCAGGTTCGACTCCACTGGCCGGGTACTCGATCCGAATGGTCATCCCGGGCTCGAGCATAACGCAAGTCGCGGATCATATTCAGATCACGTTGAAGAACGCGGCCAGCATGCCGCCATTGCCGCCGATTGCGCCGGGACACTCAAGCGTTGGGTGGTGGGCTCAGTGGGCGATCAACTGGAAAGCTGTTTCAATAGTTCCCCGCAGTGGTTCAACTGCCGATGGAACAACCACACCGACACCGGTAACATTCAATAATGGAAAGCCTGCTTCAAGCCTGGGCTCATCAACTTCAGGTAATATTTACGTTCCGCAATACAGCAAGACATGGCAGAGCGACAAAATTCAGTTCAGTGTCACGCCAGGCGAGGATCTTCTTTTAATTCTCGATCTTGGCTGGTCGTACAATCCCGTGTGGGATGGCCGTCAGTTCAGATCGGGTGAATTGCCAAGCTGCGCGGGCACCTCGTACATCAAGGATTACGGTTGGGGAAATGCGGGCGCCTCGGCCGATCAGCAAACGGTCACTGATTTTACCGAAGTACCTTTCGTTTACGGGCTGTCACAATTCCTCGGTACGGACATACTGGCCATTTCCCCGAGGGATAATGTCGCGGTCACGACCAATTTGCTCGAGTATAACACGAACCAGTACGAAGCAATCGACAGTGTAACCGTGCAGGAAACCAAGCCGGGAACATCCACGATATTTCATGCAGTGAGCTTCGACGGCCGGAATACCTTCGCAGTGTTTCTGAACGGCGCATGGAAAAGCATAGTCCAGCAGAGCGGGGGCACTTGGCAATATCTTGACGGTTCGAGTGCCTGGCAGAACGCGTCTTCCAATACCCTCTTGTCCGCACTTCGTCAGGCCCTCGCTATTTCTGCAAATCAGATGACCGGGGCACAGGTCGCCGCGATAACCTCAGTCCAGTGGTCGTCGGCAGGCGGATTTGTGCCCCATATTACTCAGACCTTGGATTTTGCATTCAGGCTCGAAGCTGACCAGACAACTTTGACAAACTTACCAACCTTGACCAGCTACACACTCACGTACGAGACGAGCGGTAGCACTACAGGGATAATGCAGGTTCTGGGAAAACGGGCGGTGGACCGACATAACCGACTGGACGGATGGAACACTGGCCAATGGCAACCGACTCGCTCAATCGGGAATCATCGGCGGGCCTGCCGTCACCGCGGATTACTCTGTCTTGAATGGAGTGCCGGGTTTCTGGTACCGACTCAAAACCAACGGGACAAGCCCCCTTTGTGCGATAACCGAGATTCGGTACAAGGCGCCGTGTCAACCGCTTTCGAATATCGGAGACGGGCAACCTGACATCGGGCAGGTCATTCTTCACATGATCAGTACCGGCGCAAGTCCGCAAGATATCTCTGTTGCGATGGCAGACAACACCCTTACCTCTTTGGCATCCGCGGGGATCCCCATGACCGCGACTGACTTTCTGTACGTGGGATACCCGACTCACTTCGATGAAGTGGAGATCACACCGTACGCGGACCCCAGCGATACAACGTTCACGAATAATCAGGCGACTTCGGAACTTTCCGCGGATTACTGGAATGGCGAAGCCTGGGTTGCTCTGACGATCAATGACAGAACGATCGGCGGATCGAGCAATACTTTTGCTGAGAAAGGACGTATTTCATGGACACTTCCCTCGGACTGGCAAACAAGTATCCCGTTCGATGCGTTTTTCTCAAGAGGCTACTGGCTTCGCTTTCATGTATCCGCTGCGCTCGCAAGCACCGCTGCGCTCTCGGAAGTTCGGGTGTACGGAGTCCCGAATTCCTTAAAAAAATACAGATTCGTGAGTACTTTCGGCAATCGTATAGCCCTGGGGAATCGTTCTGATGCGCCGGATCAGGTGGACATTTCGCGACAATTCGAGGAGTACGGATACACAGGCCAAGACTCCGCGAGTTTCCGGCTTGGCGGGGAGGACCAGATTGCATCAATGATGGCAGCCTGGGACGGGTTGCTCATCGGCAAGACTGGGACTTTTCACTTCCTGCAAGAGGGAGCCGAAAGTTTCCAGAGTGTGGAGGCAGGGCGTCACGTTCCGATCAATACGCAGGTGATGGTGAAAGCCCCGCTCGGGGGATTCGATTACGGTGATAGATACGGTCTTTTCTTTATTAATCGGTATGGTGCTTTCTTTTCTACCGGCTTGCACACTGACAGTATATTCAATACTTCTCGCGGCAAAACCATAAGCGATGTGCTCAATTGGTGGGATTCTTCTATAACGCCAAGATTAGACTTGGATTACCTACACCTGGCCTGCGGCGAGTACTGGCCGGCGAAGAATTGGGTTATATGGGCAGTTCCGATGATATTTTCGGGGCAGGGCCCGCAGGCTGCTAATAATGCGCTCATCGTTTATGATTTGACCCTCGGGGCTTGGTTGCCTCCGTTCGTCTTCCCGTTCGGGATGGCTGCCCTGAGCACCGCCTACCATTACAATGCCGATGATCCTCAGAAGCTCGGGGATATGGGGCTGTACGCAGGGGATTATGAAGGGCGCGTAATAAGATTGTTCCCGCCGGGCATTACCTCTGATTTGGGCTCCACAATTTCCGCTTGGGCAGAGACTGGATGGCTCGACTTTGGTTCGCCGGAATACAGGAAGCTGCTACGAATGCTCTCCCTGTGCGGCAAATCCGAGAATCACATGATAACCGTGAACATGTTCAGCGATGGAGAAACGTGTGTTCCCGTCGTCGTCGAGTATCAAAACCTGTCAAGTTTGGGAAGTCATAGCTTCGCGTTGGAGCAGGAACCCAACAATCTCCAGGGCCGTTTCTTCAAGTTCCGGATTGCGTTCAGTGCTGAGAGTGAGGTTCACGGACTTCAGATAGCCATGTCACTGGTCCGCGAATGGGGGTCGTTGTGAGTGAGGCCTGATGAATCATGAAGTGCGGCAAGACCCGCCGGGGTTAACAAAATAGGAGGCAATATACATGCCATCTCCAAACTATGGAGGAAAATTGTCCGGGAACTTCGGGAGCTACTCGTCCTCAAGAGACAACCCCTTCCTGGAACCGAGCAGACAAATAGCTGACTTGATCGCGCGGCTGTCCAGTGCGCAGATGCAGGGATCAGCGAGCGGAACACCGGGAATCAACAGTGGATCATTCTCCTGGCAGAGCCACGCGGCTCGCCCCGCAGATCCCGAGGTGCGGGACTACATGTCCAACGTCCTGGGAGGGCAACGCAACACTCTCGATGACTACGTGCGCAGGGCCGCAGGCGCGAGCATCAAGCGCGGTGGAAAGACCACTGCCGGCGGGCCGCCCCTGGACTCCGCGTTGTACCAGCAAGCCATAGAAAGTCTTGCAAAGGGCTATGGAGACCGGTTCCGTGATGCAATGAATTACAACCGATACGTGAAAGGAACCGAGTCGAGCCAGGTCTCCGATAACATGAGAAACTTGCAGAACCTTCTGAGCCTGCAGCAGCGCTATCTTTCCAGCGCTACAGATTGGAAACAGAAACAGACAAGCTTGCCCGGCGTAACCACGAATCCGGACGCCGACCTGGACCGCGCCTTGAAGGCGCTTTCCCTGGAGCACCTGCGCCGCCAAATGGAAATGGAACAATGGCAGAATGCGGCTACTAAGGATGATCGCCAGAAAGCTTTGGACGAAAAAATTGCGGCTGAAGAAAGGTGGGCAGGGCTCGCGGTAAAACCCAGTTTGACATGGGGTCCGGGAGATGCTGCGTTCAACGATCTGGCTGGAATCAGAATCGGTTACCAGTCGCCGTGGCAGCGAAAAATGTCGCTTAATCGCCGCGGATTGTAAGCAACGAGTCTTTAGTTCATCGTTACATATACGTGGTCGCGGATTCAGAACAGGGGCGGCAGGGGGAAACTGTCTCAAACGTGCGGACGAAGTCGATATCGTGCCACGAAAGTCGCTAGAGTTCTGGTTCCCAATCCCGCGTCTCGCGCATTCGCGTTAAGTTAAGGCAATTTCGCTCCCTTTTCAGGAGGTCCATGCAGGCCGAGGGGGATCAAAGTCCCCCTTTTCTAAAGGGGGATTTAGGGGGATTTCCAGGGGGTTAGCATAAAATCCCCCCTAGCCCCCCTTTACGAAAGGGGGGAACCCCGCGTCTCGCTGGACCGCCTGGGAATCCCGCGGGGCGCGGGACTCTGCCCGCAAACTGCCCCCATTTCATTATCATAGTCGAGGTAGAGCTTGGCGCTAGGCATTCCCAGGCAGAGCCAGGGAACGAGAAAAAAGGCGTCCTCAATTATTTGGCTTTCCTGATTTCGGTTATGACGCGGAATGGCAGCTCCCCTACAGAGCGCTCTCCAAGCCGCCCCGCAGTGGTTCCCGATTTTTGAGTTGACAAATTAGGTTAATTATGGTCCCATTGCCCCCAACAGAGAACATGTGTTTTCCATTGGGCGCCCGGCAACCAAGTGGATTGCTGTCAGGCTTCCATTTGGAAAGGCCCATCAATGACCCGACGAGTTAACCTAAGAAGTTCATAATCTGTCGGCCGCCACCTGATTGGGCCTATCGCCGGGCCTTAACGTCGAAGATCCCTGGAAGAGGGACCAACGAGGGAGGCTTTTCTGCCGACCTCGCAATTCCAAAGGTTGGAGGCGGATCATGGAGAGAGTCAATCATCGCAAACTTGTGTCTCATTCATTCGACAAGCTCCACGAGCAACTTTCCGTTCTCCGAGTCCATGTGGAGGAAATGGACGACCCCGTGGCTCGTCGGCATTTGGAATCCATGGAGTATGGCCTGCTCGCGCCCATGCGCAAGCTCAGAATACATCTGGGCATCCCGTACGACTGGCACGAACAGAGGCCCACACTCAAGGAGGCGACTCGATGAGCCAAGGTGCCCTTACCGTCGAACAGTGGAAAGAGATGAACGCTCATAAGCTGATTGAATGTCGCTGGGGCTGCAACATTAGTTTTGAAGCGTGCCGCCTGTACCAGGCAAGGACCGGACGTTACGTGCTTCACTTCAACGGCCAACGAGAGCCGTATCCGCGGATCAACGCGGATTACCTGAGGTGTTTCTTGCCGGAACCTTGTCCCCACGTGATATCGGACGATGAAATCCGCGGCCTGGAAGCAACGCTCGGCCCCGTTAATCACCGCCCCCGTCCGGAACGTCGCGAACGGTCACGGCATGCGAGGGAGTTGGATCGCCTCGTAAATCCCGATCTCATGTTGCGTGAAGCCCGGTGGAATCGTTCCCTTGTCCGGTAGCAGTTCACCGCGGAGGACGCAGAGACCGCAGACGGACTTGGTCCGTTTCGCTTTCGTTGCCGGGCTCCGCCTGGCAATGCATGCTCTTAGGGCTCGGCCCGAAATAAGAACAGCGATTGATCCCTCTCAGTTTGCAGAAAACCGGAGGCAAAACCTCCCCATGAGCGTTCCAGGCAAGAGCCTGGGAACGAGGATTAAAGGATGTCTCGATGAAAAGATCGGAAATGGTTTGCAGCAAGTGCATCAAGTTTGAAAGAACTCAATGCCGCCTCGACCCAGAAGGTCTCCCGATCGATGAGCCGGACAAGCACTGGTGCGCTCAAGGCCAGTGGCAAGAGTGGTCGGAGCGATACCTGGAAATGGAACCCTTCTACTGGGGCGAATGGCAAGAGAATTGCCTGGAGACTGCGTGATGCTTCTCTGAGGATAGATGACCAAAGCCAAGATGCGGCGAATGAGGCTAACAGCGTCGCCCGCGAGGAAACCCGGGTGATGCCGGTTTCCTTGTTCGCCGCACCTTGTGCCTGCTCGCATTACCTTTTCGTTTTCTATCCCGCATAATCTTCGAAACTCCGTTCAATCGTACCCAATTGGTCAAATGCATTTCGGAGGTTGACCCATGCAAATTCCAGAAAAACTGACAATCTTCTCCAGAACCTACGATGTCCATGATGTGGACCCGATACATGCTTATGATGGGCTACTGGGGTTGGCGGCTTATCGGGATGGTGTGATCTATCTTGACCGAAATATGGACCCGCCCCTGGCGCTGAACACCCTCTGGCACGAAGCATTCCACATCGCGCAACAAGAGATTCTTGGAACCGTAGATGAAGCCCAGGCCAGATGGGTATCGCTATTCATTCACACCTTCCTTTTGGAAAATCCTGCCATCCTGCAAAGCTATCTCGACGCATCGAGTCCTGCCTCCTTTCACGAATGAGAAACCTGACGAAGTGCGAGTATGGTTCGGTGAATGAAGCGGACCGCATCGCTTGCAAGAATGCTTTCAATAGAGATTCCTGTATCATCCCCAAATGACCCAAAAAAGAAAACGCTTAATTGAGGTGGCCCGTGATGCCCCTTCACCAGAGGCCGATGGATCGGCAACGGCCGCCGAGGCTGGATTCGACCCTTCTTTCCTCGCCCAAATCCGGGAGTTGGCCGCGTCGGGGCTGACGTCTTCCTCCGCGCTATCGCTGATCACGAAGCTTATCGCCGAAACTCCCGGCGCATCCAAAGAGGCAATGGACCGGATCAAAATGATGGACAAACTTCTCAATACCGCCCGAGCAATGATGGAGACTCGGCTGAAAAATGAGGAAGCCGCAGCCATCACCGCAAAACTCGATGAAATGGAACTTCTGATCGAAAAGCTGGCGATTCAAAGGGCAGGTGAACCTAATCGGTGCGTCGAAGTCAGAGACGGTCGCGGGCAGGATGAGTGAATCTGTACATCCTGAACAAGCTGGCTTCCGGCGGTCGAGGATGCGGCTCGAAAGATTGTCGGAACGTTTGCAACAGCTTGCGCCCCGTCCCGGGGAGGAATTGTTCCATATTCAGCGGTTCATCGAGGATCTAAAGATCATCAATAAAAGGGGCGAACTGGTCTCCCTCATCATGAACCGGTCCCAGGAGACGGTATTCCACAGGCTCATGGAATGTCGTGAAAAGAAAGTCCCGGCCCGTTTCATCTGCTGCAAGTCCCGACAACTTGGTATCTCCACGCTTATCGAGGCATTCATATTTGCCCTGATCACACACTATCCCAACCGGTTTGCTCTGGTCGCGGCAAATTCCATTGAGAGCGCCCAGACGATCTTCGCGATGGCTCAGCGTTTCCTCCGTTACCTTGGACCCCGTCACACCCCTCGTCCGGCCACTGTCAACGCACGCCGAATTGAATATCTGCCGCCTCATCATTCACGGCTGCAAATCGACACGGCCGCGAACAAGGGCCTGGGACGAGGCGGCACTCTTCACTATGTCCATGCCAGCGAAGTGGCCTTCTGGGAGAAGGCTGAAGATCCGATTCTAGCCATCAACCAGTCGGTCCCACAGCACTGGGACACTCTCGTCTTTTGGGAATCCACGGCAAATGGAATGCACAATCTATTTCACCGAACGTGGATAACCGCGGAACGCGGGGAATCGGACATGCAGCCCATATTTCTTTCTTGGAAAGGATTTCCGGAGTACAGCCTTCCCGTGGCAGAGCGAGAACAACTCGACCTTACCCCGGACGAGGAAGTCTATGCCCGGAAATACGATTTGAAGACAGACCAGATCAAATGGGCTTGTTACACGAGAAAGAATCAGTGCCACAACTCCTGGGAAAAATTCCATCAGGAATACCCTGTGGCCCCACAACTTGCCTTCACCTTCACAGGAATGCCCTGGTTCAACCAAGATGCGATTCAAGAGTCGCTGGAGAATTTGGCCCGGCCTCCGCTTAAACGCGGGAATCTGGAGTTCTCGGCTGATGGTGCCTCAATCCCCACTTTTGTAACAGACCCAACAGGGCCTCTGGAAGTTTGGAGGCAGCCCGAGCCGTCGCACACATATAGCATTGGAATGGATGTCGGGGAAGGCGTCGCCGCGGATTACACCGTTATTCAGGTTATATGCAACGAAACGGGCGAAGTGGTTGCACGTTACCGCTCGAACCGCGTCCGAGCCGAAACCGCGGGAGTAGACGCATATCTTCTCGGAACGTACTACAACTTCGGGCTGCTCGGGATCGAGCGCAACGGTCCCGGTCTCGCCTCGCTCGCGGCATGCGAACGAGGGCTGTCGGAATATCCGCAAATGACCGGATATCCCAACCTCTACTATCACACTTACACTGACCGCAAGATCCCGGAAGAGACCCGACGTTTGGGATGGATCACCAACAAAACCACTAAAGAAGCCATGCTGAGCAGACTGGCACTGACTTTCGAGAGCCGCGGGCTCAAGATATACAGCAGAACCACTCTTCTCGAAATGCAAGGCTTTGTCTGGGATGCCGAGAAAAGATGCTTCAGGCAGAATTACAAATCTCCAGATTCACGGCTTGCTCACGACGATGAGATCATGGCCCTGGCGATAGCCAACGAGATGCGATCTCACTCGTGGGAAAACCGCTTTATTCACGGCCGACTGCCTCGCGGAGGGGAGTTTTGACAGTGCGTGCGGAATACCTGGAAGACGGCGCGATAGCGGTAATCGGGACAAAGGGAAAACAAACCTTCAACAAGGTTTGGGCCGGGATCGGCTGGCCGGACAGTGAAGCCGGTTACATATCTATTGTGGGCGAGCGCGCAGACCACCGATATCATGCGCTGTGGGAGAAGACCGGCGGCCTGTGGGAACTGGGAGTAGCCGCGGTTGAAGCCAAGAATCGTTTGCTAGTCGACAACATCTGGGTCGATTCCCGCGATGCGGTCGCAACCTCGTATCTCAGGACCCTGCCCGGCCTGTGTTTCCATGAGGAGCCGTCCAAGAGGGCTTTAACGACTGTCGTCGGAACTCATCCTCCGGCCAAAGCGTCGCGTTTCACAGAGCCGGAAACGATGGCAAGCATAATGTCGGTTCCCGAGCGGGCCACAACAAACTATCGGTCCGCTCTTGAGAATACGAGAGGTGTGATAATGGCTTCTAAACTTCTGATACACGAGCAGAACTGCCCCAAACTGGTCTATGCACTGAGACAGCCTCTGGAAGATCTGCTCAGATCGCCTGTCATGAAGGGCTTGGTTTGGGTACTGACGGCTCTTGAGGAAGCCGGGAGAAACGCGGGGCTGGAGCTTTCCGCATCGGACCCCTGGTACGCCAATACGCCGAGGCGGCGAATATAAATGACTTTTTGAAAATCCGCGGCCTGTCAAAATTGGTCCAACGGCCTCACGAACAGCCCATGACTTCGGGAAAATTTCGTGGTAAAGAAGGGGCGAAAAAATTCTTCCAGGAGCGCAGAGAATGAACAGCACTACCTTATTTGCTTCAGAGGTTATTTTGCCGGGAAGCATGTCCCCCAATTGCGATCTGCCTATCGAAGCTTTACGATCCTTTTCGGCATTGTATGCCGGCCCCGGCATCCTATCTTCTCCTCCTGATGACGGCGAGGACGAAGACTGGGAAGACGACGAGGAAGACGATGACGATGAAGAGGATGAAGACTGGGAGGACGACGAAGACGATGACGATGAAGAGGATGAGGACTGGGAGGACGACGAAGAAGAAGACGATGAGGAAGACGAAGACGATGAAGAAGATGAATAATATTGGAGAGGCCCTTCTTAGGCGAAGGGCCTTTTTATTTCTTCCTGGCCTCCTCTATTGTAATAGTCTATTTAACGCCGCTTTATACACATTAATCCGCACGCGCCCGGATCTCTACCAAAAAGCGTTTTCAATCTGACGATCAATTCCAAATGCAAGAGCAATCCGTACTTGCTCGACTGCGAATGACTCGCTTCCAAACCATTCCATCCTGATCACAGAAGACCATTTGCAAAAAAATATGATCTGGTGCGGCTTGAAATCCCATCTCGTTGACGCACTGCGCGAGCGATCTTAACTGCGCTCAGCCACGGCAGCTTCACGACAATGAAGGAGATGTTTTGATGGAAACCGAAAGACAACAACGCTGGTGGTTCGCCACCCATCCTGAGTTTAGTTGGAGCCGGATTGGACACAGGGGCTGAGGCGGCCGATCACCTCGCGGAAGAAGCACATTTGGGAGTAGCGGTTGAACCCTTGCCTGACAGGGTCAGGCCGGCAAAATAGAATGATTTTCTTGAGCCCCAGATCAAATGTCTGTCCATCCCCGTCTCGACCCTCAACCACAAATGATCAATTCCGCCCGAGACTCAAGAATGGTGCGAACCTAGCTCGCTCTCGTCCGAGAGAAACGAGAAGGTCCTTTCGTTTCCGCTGGAACTAACCAAGCACCGGACTTCGCCCAAAAGAAGTGAATCCGACGCGTCCTACCTGAAGCGGGACCACTGGTCTTGCTTCTTAACGGGTCTAGAGGCAAAACAAAGCAGAAACCGTTTAATAACAGAAGAGTGATCATCTTGTGTTTAAGGTGCTACAGTGGTATTCACACTTACCGAAGGTAAGTCTATATCTTAAC
Organism: uncultured delta proteobacterium; assembly: GCA_963789265.1. Taxonomy (GTDB): domain Bacteria; phylum Desulfobacterota; class Desulfomonilia; order Desulfomonilales; family Desulfomonilaceae; genus CAWBBA01. The sequence continues at coordinate 147,438 of CAWBKB010000007.1, forward strand.
AACAGAATTCGACGAGAAACTCACATGCAATGCTCCAAGACGGAAAATGAAACTTACCGATTCAAAAGCCCTAGGCAGCGACGCATCTACCAGCAGCTCTTGGACCTTTCGAGACGAGGTTCAGCCGCTCTGTATAAGGACGCCTGTGTTCTGATGGAGCCACAAATGGTTAGTATCTGTCAAATTCGTCAGAGGAGCATCAATGAAGCCCCTTGAACCTGCAGACAAGAAGTTTAAGTTCAAAACTCCCAAACAGGAACGCATCTTTAAAAGGCTTTGTTTGATAGGATTTGCTCCAGCCGCCTACTATCGTGATGCTTGCAGATTGATAATCTCAGATCCGCCTCTGGATTCCATAACTCACTTGCTCAGTCATATCTTTCGGGAAATTGAGGGGATGATCATCGACTTCCTGTTGGACGATATTGACAGAAAGGCCTTCACGAATCAGGACGGCGCACGGAAGCAGAAAATCCGTGCGGTCCTAAAAAAGCTAGGTGTACAGGAAGAACAAGAAATTTCGGAGCTTTGGCTGGAATCTGAATCACTTCACAAATATGCTCATAGAAACGGTATAGCAAAGCCGCGCCCGGCGGAAGCTAATTTCCATGAAATGTTACAGCAACGGGAGGAAATCTTGGATTATGTCCTCCATTGCTACGAGTCACAATATGCTGAATATCATAGACGCCTGGATGAGCTGCTCGGGGCACCGAAGCCGACCAAAAAGATTATGACAGAACTTAGAAATTATGTTCCCAACAACATGGTCTCGTTGACCTCCCTCTTTGAGCGACTCTCCGATTCAGACTGGCTGCCATTCCTTAGCGAAAATCAATTTTTTGCGGAATGTCCTAGATAACGGTAACAACGTTCTAACGATCTCCTGATCTCTGACATGAAAGATATCATGAATGAACAGTAAGGTCTTGTAATCGCGCGAAATTTGGGCAATAATTCCCCGATCTATTTCAAAGGGGAAGCTTTCTGTGAGCGCTCCAGAGAAATTTGCTCAGTGGATGGACTCTCACGAGCATACGGACAAGCATGGTCACGTTTACCGCTATCACCCCAGGAGCAACCAGCATTCGTTAGTCCTCTGCGAGTATATCGTTGAAGACTTACTTGAGGATTGCACTATCCTAGAAGAGCAAGCAGCGCAAGGTCTTGTAGCTTATGGAGTAGACTTGAAGCATGTATGGGAAAATTCTAGCAAGGCTAAGACCATAGATCTTGCCCTGGGAATTCCAAAGGAGCCTATCGCAGAGGTCCGGGGGAAAATAGCTAAAGTAAAGAATTTGAGAGAAGTATTAGTTTCTTGCGAAGCGAAATCCTGTATGACGGAACACGGAAAATCCCAACCGAGAATCTATGATGAACTTAGTTCTTCCCATGAAATCGTTCATAAGGGCAACAACGATGCTATTGCCGCTGGTATTGCTGTCGTCAACATAGCGGCTCGATTTGCCTCTCCGTTGCGCCAAGGCAGTACGAATGCCATTCATTTCTCAAATCACATTCAGCCGAGGGTGACTGAAAGAATGGTAGAACACTTGAGGGGTCTACCGCTTCGCCTGCGAAGCGAAGATGTTGGCTTTGATGCTTACTGCACGGTAGTTATCAATTGTGACAATATTCATGGGGCTACCTTATGGGAAGATCCACCAGCTCCACAGCCTGGGGACTGGGATCATTATGATAGCTTTTTGCAAAGGATAAGCCAGTTTTACGAGGAGCGTTTTTCTGATCTCAGTTAATCTCAATTTCAGGTACGCGACCGAACAATTTGGCCTGCTTAGATATTTCCATCATTACCCGCTCCGTTCCCTTTTGAAAGTACTCGGGATCTAATTCGTTTGAAATGCTATTTCGATACGCCTGAGCAGCGGCCAGAACGGTTGAGAATGTTCCGGCGAAGGGGTCTAGCACGGTGTCTTTCACAAACGAAAACATGCGAATCAAGCGATAGGCTAACTCGACCGGAAAAGGAGCCGGGTGATTTTTAGTAGAGGCTCCCTGTAAATCGGTCCAAAACGCCCTGAACCATTGACTGTGTTCTTTCTTACTTAGCATAGAAAGTCGTCGTTGTTCTTGTGTAGGCTTTCGATACCCTCCCGGTTTTCGTAACATCAAAATGTACTCGATATCATTCTTGATTATTGCATTCGGTTCGTATGGTTTCCCTAAAAATGAAGATCCATTCTCTATTTCATAGCTTGCATTAGCGATTTTGTGCCACAGGATAGGAGTGAGGTAATCAAAGCCAATCTTACGAGATCGTACGGAAATATCGGCGTGAAGCGGGACTACTTGATGTCGCCCTTTGTTTCTCCGGCGCGCTAAACATACATCCCCCACTACACAAACAACGCGCCCTCCCTCCACTAGTACCCTATAGCAATGCTCCCACACCTTATTAAGTTCATTCATGAATTCTTCGTAATCAATGACACCGCCTAATTGCCCTTCATAATCGTTGTATTTCTTGAGAGTCCAATAAGGCGGGGACGTCACTACAAGATGAACAGAATTGTCAGGTATCCATTGGAGCTCTCTTGCATCGCCCTTGTGAAGTTGGTGGACAGTGAGAATATTTTCGAGTTCCCTCATCTCCGGTCTTTCGGACGAAAGAGGGGCTATCTCTTGCATAGTGCTCGTACTAATTTTCATCGTCAGGTTCTCCCCACGAACTTATCCTACTCAGCTTGTTCATCCTCTTGCAAGAAAGGCATTTCTTCTTGCTGAGGCTCGTTCCTAAATGCCCGCCGAAATAATCGCTCAAAGACAGGCCAGTTAGGAGCTGCACGCATTAAAGTAGTGACAGAAGCGATTTGTCTCTCTAAGTGAGGATTACCAATATCCTCTGTGAGAAATTGAAAAAATTTGTGTTTCCGCCGCCCCTTGTGGTCTTTTGGATTCTTGTGCCGTAGTTCGTCTAGCACCCCCGGCGGCAACTGCTGGTAAACAAGTTCGTTCGTCAACTTACCTACGTACTTAGGGCGCTTCACAGACAGAGGGCTATAGTTCCATCCACGCAGTCGAAAGAGCTGTCGATAAAATTCATCAGGGAAGCGCTTTGCCCATGGCAATAATTCCTCTGAGATGTATAAGGCTAGAATTTTGTAGAGTTCGTTGCGATCACGTTCATATTGGTAGCCTGTTGCTTCGTCTACCAACGCGATGATTCCGACTCTAGCGAATCCTCTAACAAGAATTTCACAGTGTTCTGCGATGACCTCTTGCTTATCTGTTAGGCCACCAGATTTGCGAGCGGCCAAGACAGCATCACAAATATCAGCTAGAATCGTAGCTTCGTACCCGACAGCAAGCTTCCCCCCTCGTCCGGGACGAACAAAACGAATCGGATTTGACAATGCCATGGCTAACGTATCGTTAATAAACGGAATTAATGTTTTTTGGGCTAAGAATTCCTTTAAAAGACCCCCATGGCGTTGACCTAATGCTAAAGCGCCTTGCATTCCGCGGCCAGACAAGACCCGCATGCCATTTTCCAGGACATAACAAGGAAGCTCAAGGTTGCCGATTCTGAGTGGTCTATCAGGAGATCCGTGTGTTGCTCTAAGAGGTTTGGCATTCATATTGTCGCTCCCACAGCCCTACTCAGCGTCAATCCGAACACATCCTCATCGTTCCTGTGGTTGAAACGATAGCAGAATTCATCGACATACTTAGGAAGATAACGGGCGCTGACCTTGTGATACTGACCAACGATTCCTCTCTTCAGAATTGCCCAAAAACTCTCCATGTTGTTCGTGTGGATGTTTCCGCAGACATAGGCTACCTGATGATTAACCGTTTCATGCTTTACAAAGTATTTGAGTCTGCAATACCCAGAGAATTCGTCGGTCATGACCGTTGCACCTTCGATCTGCACTTTCTCTCTGATGAAACGGGCAAGAGACTTAGATTTGAGGTCCTTCGCTACTTTTGCTTTGACTCTGCCACTACGTTCTATCACGCCCACCACAGGAATTTTGGCCGTGCCGCGACCGCGTTTACTTCCTGAAGGTCCCCTATCGTTGCCCTTTCTCGGCTTTCCACCTACGTATGTTTCATCGGCTTCTACGATGCCCTTCAGAAGTTCCCCATGCTCAATCATAGCTTTACGGATTCTCATGCCCATGTACCAAGCCGTGTTCTTGTTCACTTCGATGTCACGGGCGAGTTGTCGGCTGCTAATACCTTTCTTTGCGTTCAAGACTAAAGAGATCGCCAGGAACCACTTTTGAAGGTCTAGTTTCGTGTCATGGAAAATGGTGTTGACTGTGACGCTGTATGAGGTATTGCAGTTATAGCAATGGTAACGGTGTTCTTTTGGAAGCGCGCTCGCTTTGTCAGATCCACAATAAGGGCAACGCGGTCCCCCCGGCCAACGGACCCCTTCAAGATGGGTTATACAGTCATCATGTGTCGGATATTGCTTGTAAATTTCGAAGATGTTCATGGCAGCCTCCGAAACTTGTTACCTTTATCTAGGTACAAAGTATCAGAGACCGAACACTATGTCAAGAGAACAGAGTTACCGTTAGCTAATACATTCCGATTTTTTGAAGGACCTTCGGAACCTGAGCCCGAGCCGGATACGGGTGATCGCATCTTTCCCCGCTGGCCCGCCGGACGCTATTTAATTAGAATGGCAGAAGTGAAACCCCGCGAAGTCATGGACATCATTTTGGTGGTCAATGACAAACACAATCCCTATGTTCAATGGGCTTTGATAGAAGCCGCAACCAAAATGCCTCCCGAGGAAGCGGCCAGGTTAGTGCCAAAAGTCAAAGGGTGGCTGGAAATTCGCCGGAATAGGCTTCTGATGCCGGAATGTGCAGACTTGGTAGAGCACCTTGCGCGTGGCGGATGCACTGACGAATCATCAGACCTCGTACGAGAATTACTTTCTGTCTCGCCTTTTGACGACGAGTCCTTTTCATCGTCGCTCTCGGTGTGGGATTACAATAACGTCATCACGAAAATTGCTCCCACACTTATCGACGTTTCTGGATTACAGGCACTGCGATTGTTTTGCGACCTGCTGGACCAAGCACTGAACCTTGCATGCGGAAATTCGGATGAAGAGAGCGGACACGATAACTCTTATAGCTGGCGAGATCGGATCGAGCAGAATCCCGATGGAGGATTTTACGAGTTGCAGAATGCTTTTGTTACCGGAGTTCGCGATTGTGCGGCCAGATTAATCCGAAATGATCCACGCCTGACGTCATCCGTTATCGATGAATTGGAAGTCCGAAGTTGGTTAGTTTTTCACCGACTGGCTCTCCACACGCTCTGTGAATCCGTTCAAGGGTCTCTGGAACTCGTCGTCAAACGGTTGAAAGAATTCAGCCGATATGACAACCCCCACTTCCGCAATGAATACTATCGACTGGCCCGCACCGCCTTCCCGCTGCTCGACCCATCGGACCGCTGCGAACTGTTGACCGCGATTCAAGCCGGTCCCGACATTGGGGAAGTTCGGAGGTGGTTAGAAGAGAGCGGCCAACAAATTACCGATGAGGCGGTGCAACTGGAAGTCAGAAGACAGGTAAGAAACCGTCTTGGAGACCTGAGAACAGTACCTGAATGAATCGGAGACATCCTTCTTGGATGAACTGGAAAGGGAATTCGGTCCCGCCGTGCCGCTGGTAATCCCCCTTAGGGACTATTTTACCTGGGGTTCATCTGAGCCCGAAGAGGCGCGCGAATTGGAATCGATGGCCGTGGAGGACATCGTGTCCTTGTTGGCAGGTTGGGGTCCCTCGGATGGTGACCCGCGTAGATCGCCAGACAGATTCGGGAGAAGGCTGACCCAAGCGATAGCAAACGACCCGGAGAAGTTTGCGAGAGACGCTCAACGGTTTCAACAGGTCGATCCTACCTACATTAGGCATGCATTTCAGGGGTTCAGGCAGGCACTGGCGCTCAAAGAACCTCGACTCTTTACCTGGGACAACGTGATTTCCCTGTGCGATTGGGTCGTGAGTCAAGGCAGAGAAATCGTCGGGCGGGCGGTCAAGACCTTTTACTGGGACGAGAATTGGGCCAACAGCAGAAGGGAAATCCTCGATCTTGTTGATGCAGGATTGAGGAACCCCCAGGGAGGAATACCTTTCCATCTCAGGGACCGGTTATGGTGTGTTTTAAAGCCACTGACAACGGACCCGGAGCCGACTACTGAAGACGAGATTGACATGCTCAGGGAGCGGCAAGATCCCGCACCGCTAGTGGGGGAAGGCTTCACCGGCTTTGGTCATCATCCCGGTGACATGGCCATTAATGGTGTTCGCTGCCTCGCCATCACAACAGTGGTCTCGTACGGCATGTGGGTCAGGCGAAACATGTGCCAGACCGAAATCCCGGATCAGGGGCCAAAGCCGGGGTTCGAAGAAATGCCAGAGGTCAGGGAAGTTCTCGACTACCACCTTGAGCCCCAAAATGACAGCTCCATCGGTGTAGCATACGTGTACGGTAGGGAATTTCGCTCTCTCTATGTCCTAGACAGCGATTGGGCGCAAGAAAACAAGGCTCGAATATTTTCCAGAGCAGAAGGGCTCCGGGAGCGCGGCGCAGCCGCTTGGGAAGGCTTCTTACTGAATGGACCTACCTACTCAGATGCCTTCACCGTGTTGGAGGAGCAATACGCGCAAGCTGTTGAAGAGTTAGGAAGACCGGCCAGCGAAACAGGACATTTTGTCAATCTCGATCTCCGTCTCGGCCAGCGCCTCTGCGAACTTTATCTCTCGGCCAAGATTCCTCTGGGTACTCCGGGGTCTATTTGGGAACGATTCTTCGAGAAGGCTGGCGACGAAGTTGTTGGAAAACTCATTTTGTCCATTGGATGGACGCTTTTCGAGAAGGAAGCGTCTTCCGGGCAGTGGCTCGACAAGTTACGAATACTTTGGGAATGCAGGTTGCGTCAGATCGCCTTAGATGGCGATGCGACGAAGCACAGGAATGAACTGAGGGCCTTCGGTCCTTGGTTTGGTAGCGGCAAGTTTGATAGCGAATGGGCTTTGACAAGACTACGTGAAGTGCTCGTGGTAAATAGTGAGGTCGAGGCCGCTGACCGTGTTGTCAATCGGCTCGCGCTTCTAGTAACCAAATTTCCGGTAAGGGCTGTGGAATGCACTATCCTTCTTGTCAGAGAGGCTACGAAACACTGGATGCTGGATTCCTGGCGAGAAGATTTGCAAAGAATTGTTTCGGCCGCAAGGAATACGGAGGATCAGCAGGTGCTGCAGAAGTGTAAGGAGCTAAAAAACATTCTGGTATCCAAAGGGCTCACCGAATTCGCTTGATCCGTTAGATGAACCTGGGAAATGCATCCGTGTGCCCTTCAGTCCTTGACCTGGTCCATGCAGCGAATACAAGCCCACATTTCGCGACGCGGCAGTAGTGAAGCTGCATCCGGCGAGATCGGCACATCTGCTCACAACGAGACCAGAGAGGAACTTGTAGATAGCGTAAATGGTGATATCGTACGAGTTCCTTTCTTCTGCCCTGGAGCCTGATGAGCGACTGGCTCCTAGGAAGGTTCCGGATTTGTCCTATTTTGAAAAATCCATACAAATATTGTAGCCTTTCGAAGCGTTTCTCTCTGAGTTTCAGAATGAAATCGATCTCCACGGGTACGATCGCCAGCGAGCCATTCCCAAATTCGACAAGCCGGCCATCATAAGAGGCTTTCATTACCTGGACGAGGGCATGGCCCGTTCAATCGGAGGGATAGATTATTGCCTCAAAGCGCCGGCCTGGAAGGTTGAAAGATTTTGCGAAGGTGTCTTGATTCGTCTGGTTCCCGGTCTTTTTGACCCCACGAATCCGGAGCATCTCAAAATCCAGCGGCAAGCCATGAAGTACTTAAAATTGCTGTGAGAATATTGATTGGCTTAACTATCGGCCGGGACCAGCCTCTGATCGCTCATAACCATGTCGGCAAACGCGCTTTTATAGGGAGGAAATCTCCTGTTCTTTCTTGCCACAAGCGCTACGTGATCCGGTTCGAAATAATGAGACAGAGGAATAAATTCCAATTTCCTGTGCCTCAGTATCGGCAAATCTCCTACCACTGTCGCGAAAGCCACACCCAATCCCATTTCAACGTACAAAGAACTCAGATCGACATTGGAAGATTCCATGATGACGTGATAGTCAAGGCCGAGGCTCTGAAGCCGCTCTTCCAACATCAAGCGGCCGGCATATTCCGGGTTCTTGGGCGGCAATATAAGCGGATGTTTGACGATCTCACCCAATGTGACTCGTCGGTTGCCGCTCAGGGGATGCCCCATCGGGGTCATCAGAACCGTATCAACCTTGACCCATCTCCCGAAAAGCAACTCGCGGGGTGTTGACGATTCGAGAGCAAATCCAAAGTCAATGTCACCACTCTTTACAAGCTCGATCACCTTCTGCTGCGGACGATCGAGTATGGTCAACTGCACGTGAGGGAATCGTCCCAAATAAGCTTTCAGCTTCTCCGGAAACAAGTGGTAAAGCGTGGTGAAGGGCGCTGCTATCTTCAGGGCTCCCTTTTGAATTCCTTTGAGCGCATTCAATGATTGCTTGAGCCACTCATGGTTTTCCAAAATCTCTTCCGCGAATTTTAGAAATTCCTCTCCTGCGGGCGTCAACTGAAGTTTTCTCTTGCCTATTCTTTCAAAGAGCTGGCAATCCAACTCTTCTTCCAGGGCCTTGATTTGCTGGCTTAATGCCGACTGGGTCCTGAATGTGGCTTCAGCGGCTCTGGTGAAATTACTCAGCCTGGCCGCGTGATAGAATCCGATTATTTGCTGCCATTCCATGTCTAATAAGCTCTCCTGATGATGATAATTAGATATATTAATTTTACTTATTTAAGTAACACGCATACAAATTAACTTCAAGCAGGAACATCACCAGTAACGGAGCCAATGACATGAAGGACACATTGAAACCCGGTTTGACCTTTCAGTTCAGGTACAAAGTCCCGGCAGACAAAACCGTGCCTTGCCTGTTACCGGAATCTTCGGAATTCCAGTTGATGCCGCAAGTTCTGGCCACCGGATATATGGTCGGGCTGATCGAATGGGCTTGCATTCAGGCCGTAAATCCTCACTTGGATTGGCCGCGCGAACAAACAGTGGGCATTGGTGTCAATGTGACTCACTCGGCTGCCACCCCGCCAGGGCTGACTGTGACCGTGAATGTAAAACTGGAGAAGGTTGAAGGCCGGAAACTGACTTTTTCTCTATCGGCCGATGATGGTCAGGACACGATTTCAGAGGGAACCCACGAGCGATTTGTGATCGACGTCGCCAAATTTAACGCCAAAATGTCCCGGAAGCTCGGGCACGGTAAGTGATACTTTGTGCATACTAATCTTGAACGGCAATGGTTCACCGCGGAGCACGCAGAGACCGCAAAGAATTCTGTTTATCTACACGTCCACGCGAATGGGCGCGACTAATTCCAGCCTGTAAAGTGATTGCAGTTCCGGCTTGGCTGCACACGCCGATGAATCACGCGGCGCCGAATAAACTATCTTCTTCTCTTCGTTCTCGGCGCATCCCGCTTCTCGCGGGACGGTGACCCCGCGTGGGCCGCGGGATTGATTGCCCGCCGAACGATTATCCGCCCAGCAACGAATCCACCATGTCCTTAACCTGGCCTACCATTTTGGGATCGACGCCTGTTCGGAATCCTTTCGACTCTATATTTTCCACTGCCCGCTCAGTAGAGATATTACCCGCGGCCCCGGGGATAAAAGGGCAGCCGCCCAATCCGCCCACTGACGTGTCGAATCGTCGCACCCCCATTTCCAGCCCCGCATAAAGATTCGCTATGCCCAAGCCTCTGGTATCGTGAAGATGGAGCGCCAGTCGATCAAGTCCTACCCAAGCTCCAACAGACTCAACCATCCGCTTGATGTCGTCCGGGTGAGCCATTCCCACGGTATCCGCGAGCCCGATTTCATCCGGAGAGCTTGCCTCGAGTGCTGCGATAATCTCCGCCACGCGCTTAATCGGTACAATCCCTTCGTAGAAACATCCGAACGCACACATAACGCCCGCTGTAACCCCTATCCCATGCTTCGCCGCGGACTGAGTGATCGCGTCTGCGGATTTCAATGCTTTCGCCACGGTAACACCGGAATTCTTGAGGCTGTGCGTTTCCGACGCGGACACGGAAACTTCGACATGGGGGACCCTTAAAGCTATGGCCTGTTCAACCCCGCGGTGATTCAGCACCAGAACACTGTACCTCACATCTTGCTTTGTTCTGACGAGCTTCCACACCTTGTCGGTCTCCGCCATCTGGGGGACTCGACGAGGGTTGACAAAAGAGCCGATCTGGATGCGAGGCAAGCCGGCATCGACGAGGCGCTCGATCACGCCGGCTCTGCTCTCGGGAGTCAGGATCGCCGCTTCGTTCTGCAAACCGTCTCTGGGGCCGACTTCTTGGATATAAACGCTGCTCACGCTTTCGACTTCCTCCGAGAGTTATTCTCCGTCCGCCTGTCCCGTTGTCCTCCCGCAAAACCGGACCAACGAAATCTCGGCCACTGGCGGGCGCATCGAACGTGCGGGAACCTGGACCAACCGAATGTGTCTCAACAGTTTACTCTATGACGACCACTCCGGGAAGCGCAGGAGGCTGTCAAGTCCACAGCGATTTGCCGGCGGTGGAAACGGGGCACAGTAAGCCACTTAATCCGAGGCACTTGACACCTGTCAGAGGAAGCGATAAAGGGAACCTCAGCACGGACGTTCTCGACGGAGAATTTCCGTTTTATTTTTTTATAACCATGGAGGAAGCTATGGAATTCATGGACTTGGTCGCAGACATACCCAGTCCCGAAGAATGCGCCTCAAGAATATACGATTGCAGTGGGAATAAGTTCGAGCCGGAACTCGCCAGTGAACTATGGCTGAAGATCCTGCAACACAAGTGGTTCTTGTCTGAAACGCTGGGCCGGGATGTGGGTCTGAAGGTCGCGTGCCTCGACTTGATTGAGAACACGGACTCGATTCGCGATGAACTGGAAAGCGCTCAGAAGAGTCAGTTGCTGAAGGCGTTGGGCGCTCAGATGGTGGACCGTTCGCTTTGGGACACCATTTCCGAGTCTCAACCCCCTAAACAGATCGTGAACAAGAGAATAGTCCTTCCCCTGACTGAGCCGGAGTTGGCCCGAAAACACGGGGTCACGCCGCCGCGGACGCTCATCTTCTTCGGACCTCCCGGCACGGGTAAGACACATTTCGCGCGCGATCGCGGGCGTTCTTCAGTGGTGGTACGTCGAAGTCAGTCCGAGCAGCCTTATGGCCGATGGGGCAGACCGTGTGGGTGCCAACCTGAAGACCTTTATGGAAGAGGCTCGGGACCTTGACGAAGTCGTCATGTTCATAGATGAATTCGAGGAGATAGCCGGGAGCCGCGAACAGGCCTCGAGGATCGACAAATCAATCACCAACGAATTCCTCAAACAAGTGCCCTTGCTGAAGAGGCAAAGAGGGAAAATCCTCCTGGCATGCGCCACCAATTATATACGCCAGTTGGATGCAGCTCTCCTCCGGCCGGGCCGATTTGATTGTATCATTCCTGTGGGGGGACTTGATGCTCAAAGCCGAAGAACCATACTTAAACACTTCCTGGCCAAGACCAATCGAGGAGAAGTGGATGTAGACAAAATAGTGCGGGAGATTCCCTTATTTACGCCGGCTGACATCGAGTATCTCTTCCAGAGAGTTACGCAGGACGCATTCGAGCGAGAATATGTTAAGGGCGGAGACCATCGTGTTACAACGCAGATGTTCCTCGAGATGATCCCGAAGATGCGCCCAACATTAACACCGGAAATAATCGAAGGTTTTCGACAGGAATGCCTTGACTACACGCGCTATTAGACCGATTCGCTTTCAAACAACTGAGAATGGGCCCATAGCAAACGGCACTGACCTGGCGCCATGATGGTGCTCAGGTCAGTGGCACCCAACATCCAGTCAAGATCGGATCCTGGGTGCCATCCCGCGTCCCGCGGGAGGCTTTGTCAGATCCGTGCTGTATTTTCTTGATTATTCGCCGTTTGATCGCGCACTGGTATTAGACCGGCACCAACAAAAGCGTACTTGGTATAGTAGAAGGAAAGGTCATTTACCTTCAATGGCGGATTGATCGGCCGTGGGGGACGCCATCTTGATTGTATTGCCGCCGGCCCTTTTTGCCGCGTATAAGGCCTCGTCCGCAGCCCTTACAAGGTCGTCGGCACTGGTCGCGTGGTCGGGAATACACGCAACCCCGATAGAGACATTCAGGGAGCCTGAAGGCATGACGTGCTCACATTCGAAAGTGGCTCCGCGAACTTCGTTGATAATACGTGAGGAAAGCTCGAGAGCGTTTTCCTTGCCCGCGCCCGGAAAGACAATGACGAACTCTTCGCCTCCATATCTGGCAACAATGTCGTATCCTCGGCAGGCGCACTTGAGGAGCTGAGCTATTTGAGCCAGCGCCTCATCGCCTTTCTGGTGGCCGTTGCGGTCGTTGTAGATCTTGAAATCATCGATATCAATCATGATCAGCACCAATGGTAGGGAGTGGCGCGACGCTTTCAGGGTTTCCGCGTGAAGGGCCTCGTCAAAATAGCGGCGGTTGTGAATGCAGGTCAAAGGGTCTATGTACGAAAGTTCCCTGTAGAATTCCCGTTCTTGCGCTCTCCGCTTCAGCTCCCGGTGCTCGAGAGCTTTCTGGACCGCCATTTGGATCTGATCCACACTCAAGGGCTTGATCAAATACTCAAGCGCGCCGGCCTTCATGCACTGGACGGCATTGTCTATGGATGCGTAGCCTGTAACCACAATTACGTCAGTCCCACTCGTGCCGGACTTTAAGCTTTTGATGAGCGAAAGTCCGTCCAGGCCCGGTAGTCGCATATCCGTCACGATCAGATCATAAGCTTTCGCCTCATTTTTCTGAAGAGCTTCCACACCGTCGCCGCAAACGTCCACTTCAAATCCGGCCTCTCCGATAGCGTCCGCAACTAGGTCTCGGACCACGGGATCGTCATCCACCACAAGGATTCCTGGATTTTCGGGGTTTTCGTCGATAGGTGACAGAGCTATCATCTGGGTTGTCCGGGCTTGTCATCTTTGCTTCTCCCGACCAAGTTGCCGGCAAAATGACCAGCCGCCATTCATTGCAGTCTCTATACTCTCGCGCTTCGGTCAGGGCAACCCTTTTGTGACTCTCGGGAAGAACGAACTATAAAAAGTGTAACAACACGGCCCCTTCCCGTTGACTATCTTCCGTGAAAGGGTATGGACAGGAATCAAGCGCTTTAGCCGAATTACAGACCCACCTGTTAATTATAATGCTTTGTAAATGTCCCTCACAATAGCGGCTCTTTGACTTCCCGATGCCTGCCGCAGACGCGATCCGGGGACCGCCTGAACGGCTTGAAAACACAATCGGAATTCATTTTCAAGACCGGCTACGGTTTCCTCCCACTCGGGCCGTAGTCCGGCCACATGGGATCGATCACACAATTTGGTAATCGTTCACCGCGGAGAGCGCAGAGACCGCGGAGAATTCTATTTTCTCCGAACGCTTATGCGAATTGTGTACAGCAGGTTCCGGTATGTGATCCCGCGATGCGGGGGAGGACAATGCCGACCTGACTGTACGCGCGGTGATTGACGTGGAATTGAATAAACTATCCTTTATCTCTGCGTTCTCTGCGGACTCTGCGGTGAATCTTGAGGCCCGCTGAACGGTTACACAATTTGAATGCGGCGATCAGGTTCCCATTTCCCAGGAAGCCAAGTACTTTTCTTGTTCCACGGTCAAGGTATCAATGTGGATGTCCATTGCCTCCAATTTGAGGCGCGCGATCTCATTGTCCACATTCTGCGGTAACCGGTGCACATCCCGGCCGAGTCCTTTACCTTGCTTAACCAGGTATTCGGCCGCCAGCGCCTGATTCGCAAAACTCATGTCCATCACGGAGGAGGGATGGCCTTCCGCGGATGCAAGATTGATCAAACGCCCTTCTCCCAAAAGGATGATTCGGCGCCCATCCGCCATAGTGAATTCTTCCACATAGTCTCTCATTGTTCTACGCGACACCGCCATCTCCTCAAGCGCGGCAATTTCGATTTCTACGTTGAAGTGTCCGGAATTGCACACAATGGCTCCATCCTTCATGCGCTCGAAATGCTCTCTGCGGATCACACTCATATCGCCCGTCACGGTGCAGAAGAAATCGCCAATGGGAACGGCTTCATGGAGCGGCATGACATAGTAACCATCCATCGCAGCTTCCAGGGCTCGCAGGGGGTCCACTTCGGTCACCACCACCTTGGCGCCCATGCCGGCCGCCCGCATGGCAAGGCCACGACCGCACCAGCCGTACCCGCTAACCACGAACCAGCTACCCGCCATCAGGCGATTGGTTGCTCTAAGGATGCCGTCGACGGTGCTTTGACCGGTGCCGTAGCGATTGTCGAAGAAATGTTTCGTATCGGAGTCGTTCACCGCGATGACCGGAAAAAGGAGAACTCCCTTGGCCGCCATGCTCTTGAGCCTGATCACGCCGGTGGTGGTCTCCTCGGTTCCGCCCATAATATGCTCGACCAGGTCGTGGCGTCGCGAATGGATGGTGCTCACCAGGTCGGCGCCATCATCCATCGTAATATGTGGGCGAGCGTCCAGACACACGCGTTTATGTGTTTGTAATATGTTTCGGTATCCTCACCCTTGATAGAGAAGACGTGATAGCCTTCCTCCACGAGGCACGCTGCCACATCGTCCTGCGTGGAAAGGGGATTCGAGGCACACAGATAGACCTCGGCCCCGCCCGCGGCCAAAGTATGAACCAGAGACGCTGTCTCTGTAGTCACGTGCAGGCAGGCGGCCAAAACGGTCCCGGTAAGCGGTTTTTCCGCGGTGAACCGCTCGCGTATCAAACGAAGGACAGGCATGCTTCGCTCGGCCCACTCGATCCGAAGCTTTCCATTTTCCGCCAGAGCCAGATCTTTAACGTGATAGTCCATAAAATCTCCTTTAATTCATCCCCTGACGCCATACGACGTGCGTTGAAGGCGCTTCATACGAGGTTATTCTGGTAAAATGAACGTCACGGTCTTGCGTTACGGTTACCGATTTGACCGACATTGTTGTAGTGGCACATGCGTTAACATAGCTCCGCGGGACGTGGGATTCCTCCCTTTTGTAAAGGGGGGTTAGGGCATCGGTGTTAAAATAGGCTCCAAGGCCTCCTCGTCCCGGAGGGTCGGCACGATAGTAGCCCGGCGATTTATCGCCCGGAATGAATGGCCAAGAGATCCTTCTTCGCCTCCGAGGGTCACAACCCGGCCATTGCCCTGATTTCCTCCGCTCTGCGTGTGCTTTCCCACGTGAAATCGGGGTCTTCTCTTCCAAAGTGACCGTTCGCGGACGTTTTGTGGTATATGGGTCTTAGTAGATCCAGATATTCTATAATTCCCGCTGGCTTAAAACTGAATAGTTTTGAAACGATCTCGATGATTTTGTCATTCGGAACTTTTCCTGTGCCGTATGTGTTCACCATTAAGGATACCGGCTCGGGGAAGCCGATGGCGTAGGCCACTTGAAGAAGACACTTCTCGGCCAAGCCTGCTGCGACTATATTCTTCGCAACATGCCGGGCCATGTACGAGGCCGATCGGTCCACTTTGCTCGGGTCCTTGCCTGAAAAGGCACCACCGCCGTGAGCTCCGTAGCCGCCGTAAGTATCTACGATAATCTTACGGCCGGTTAACCCGCAATCTCCCAGCGGTCCGCCCACCACGAATCTCCCTGTAGCATTAATGAGGTAACGCGTGTTCGCGTCCAGGAATTTTGACGGAATAACTTTCTTAATGACTTCTTCTATAATGCCTTCTTTGATCTGATCATACGTGACGTCAGGGCAATGCTGAGCTGCCACGACGATGGTGTCCACCTTCTGTGGTTTTCCGTTTTCATATCGGACCGTGACTTGAGACTTCCCATCGGGTCGGAGGAAGGGAAGAATGCCTTCTTTGCGCACCTCAGTCAGCCTTTGGGTTAGCGAGTGCGCATAACTTATGGCCATGGGCATAAGTTCAGGCGTTTCGTCGCTGGCATACCCGAACATCAGTCCCTGGTCACCTGCCCCCTGCTCTCTGAACATTCCCTCACCCTCGGTAACTCCAATGGAAATGTCCGGGGACTGCTTGTCAAGAGTCACAATGACCGCGCAGGTCTCGCAGTCAAATCCCATGGACGCGTCTGTGTACCCTATTGTCCGGACAGCCTCGCGAGCCAGGTGGGGAATGTCTACGGAGGCATTTGTGGTGATCTCTCCGGCGATCATGACGAGACCGGTAGTGACCAAGGTTTCGCAGGCAACCCTGGATTTGGGGTCCTGAGCCAGCATCGCATCGAGAACGGTATCGGATATCCTGTCGGCTATTTTATCGGGATGGCCTTCAGTGACGGACTCGGATGAAAACAGATAACTTCTCATCCCCATCAGTGAATCTCCTTTCGGCCTGGTTTTTCAAACAGAAATCTGCACAGATAAACTGGTAGTATTAACCACATTCGCCCCCCCGCGTCAAGAACGAAATCGCTCTACCATGCGTATGGTTTTCCAGTACCCGGAGCGGAAACGAAGCCAGAAGATTACGCCCAACGCCACAACATAGACGAGGACCCAGCTCCAGGCGGCAAAAAGACCCGCATGAAAGTAATCGATGATCAAATAGACAGGCGGAATGAAAAATATCCAAGCCATGAGGATTTGGGCCCACATGGCGAATCGAGTGTCTCCCGCGCCTTTCAAGGCCCCTGAGAAAACAATGAATATCGTGTCAAACATTGAGTAAATTGCGATGAGGCGCACCAGAACGATTCCCTTGGCCAGTATTGTATCAAATCCCCGGCTGATGTGGGCGGCCGGCCTGAACATTTCCAACAGCGAGCCGGGGACAAAGAGGTATAGTACGGCTGGTATCGCCGTATATGCCAGTGCCAGCTTCAACGCGGAATAGGTGCTCTTCTGCGCTATTTCCGGCCGGTCCCGCCCGATGTACTCGCCCACGAGGGTCGAGGCGGCAATGGACATTCCAACCATGGGGAGAAAGGCCAGCATTTCTATGCTTAGGGCAATATTTGCCGCAGCCAGATCCGCTTCTCCCAGTCGTCCCACGAGGAGAATAAACATAGTGAAGGATGCGACATCCAGGAAGAATTGCACGCCTGAGGGGGCGCCATAGCGAAGAAGCATAGAGAAAAGCCTCGGATCCCATCTGAACTCTTTTCGCGTTCTATATTGGGCCTGATATCGAGGAGACAGAAACAACACGGCCCAGTACAAGGCAGGGATGGCCCCAGTAATTGCAGTTGCGAGACCGGCGCCCCGTATGCCCATCTCCGGAAAACCCAACTTTCCAAAAATGAGCGCGTAAGCCAACACCAGGTTCGCTCCGTTGCCGGCGAGGTTGCCCCACATCACTACAGCGGTGCGCCCGCGGCCGGAGAAGAAGGACGACAGGGCCGCATTGAACGGGAGCACCACCCCACCCACCATAAGAATCGAGAAATACTCTTTTTCCAGCGTGCTAACTGCGACGCCGTGGCCGCTCCATGTGAAAATAATTTTGCCTATTGGTATGCAGGCCAGGATCAGGGGAGCTGCCGCAACGGAAAAGAAGACACCTTGCCACACCGCTCGTGCGCACGCGGGTTTGTCCCCCGAGCCGTGATGCTGAGCCACAATGGCGTTGACGTACTGGGCAGTTCCAAGGAAGATCGAACAGATCGTGAAGTAAGTGATTCCTCCCGGCGTAGCGGCTGCAACCGAGTCCTCGCCGTACCACGAGAGGAACATCCTGTCCACGAACAGCATCATGGTCATGGATGCTGTGGACAGGATCAGGGGAAGCGCAACGCGAATGACCTCTCGGTAGCCGCCGGCTTCTATCGTAGGTCCGGAGAGTACGGCGCCTGCAATCGATTCTCGTCGGCCGTCGCCACTTTTTGAAACGAGGCGGTCGGGCTCGGAATTTCCCATTGCCTCATTTCTTTTTCAGCTTGGAGATAAAAGATCGGATGTCTCCCAAAGCAGACGGCTTGGGTGGTCCGGAGGCTTTGCCTTTAGCCTCCTCTTCCCTGGCGGCCGCGTTCTTATGGGGACTTTTCGCCGGAGATAATTTCTTGGTTTTTTGTGAGCGCTTTCTATTCTCAGCCCTCGAATGGGCCGTCTCTTCAATCACCTCGACCTCTATCTCTTCATCGTCCATCCCGAGATCTGTCCGACCCACAGAGTTCGACGCTGAATCTACCGATTCCTCCTGGAATGAGGGGTTGGTGGCGTCCGCGCCGCAGGCAGGACATTTCTTAAAGGGATGCGGGCTTGGATGGCTGCAGTGTCCGCAGATGAAAAGGCCCGAAAGGAATTTGGATTCCCTGGCCAAGTCTCTCTGAACCGCCACTTCCCGACGCCTGGCCAGATCGTCCGCGGTGATAAGATTTTGAGCAAGCAGCGCCTTAATTAGGCTCACGAAACCGCGTGCAGTTAGCCCGTATTTCTGCCTCAACTCATGATCTGTCAGGGTGGAGCGGAAGTCAGCAAGGAAATTGTTGAGAGGGACTTTGCCGATGCGGTCTTGAGTTCGATCAGGCATGAACTTTGGCTCGGGTTAACAGTCAGAAGACAGATTTGTCAACGTAGGACACGGGGACCACGTTCCACGCCCTGTCGTCCAGGGATTTTGAACTAGGAACACTGACTGTCTTGACGGACGGGGTTGTAGCGAGGCCACGGGGCCACTACTTGAAGCAATAGAGACGTGCGCCCCGAAAAATTCTACCTGGACAAGGAAGTGTTCACGGCTTTCTTCAGGACAGGTGAATACTTCCATGTCACAACTCTGCGTGCATCAAGGATCAGCTCTTCCCCGGTCTGCGGATTTCTTCCCCGCCGGGAATGCTTCGACTTCACGGTCCACTTTCCAAAGCCGGAGATCATGACGTCCTCACCGGCTATGAGCCTAGCTTTAATTATATCCAATAGCTTTTCAACTATTTCGGTTGCCTCCCCTTTCATAAATCCACAATCGTCAGCTATTTTCTTCGCGATATCAGCCTTTGTAAGAGTCATCGAAGCCCTCCCAAAAAACAAAAAACGGAATGAAATGTTTGATTATTTATAACAACCGGTGCGGCGAAAGGCAAGACATTTCTCAAACTTCCGAGAGAAAAGCCTTCGCGGGACGATAAGAGACACCGCGGCCGGTGCTCGCCGTCTCTCAGCTCGCGGTCCCTTTAAGAAGTCGACCATCGTAGCCCTGACTCCTCAAAGACGCCTGCACCATGGCAGTCATGTCCCGCGGTCTGTACATGAAGCGGATGCCCGTACTTAGCCCGAAGCTGTTCATAAGGCGAAAATAGCGCCAGTACGGACCTGGAAATCCGAGGCACTTGAAAGCGAAAACGGCCGCCCGGGAGAAAACCAGAACCCGCTCGTCAAATCCCAGATAGACCTCGGGGCAGAGTGAAGCAGCGTGGGTCATTTGATCCACCGCACGGTCGAGATCCAGGTCTTCCGACAGGTACCACAGGCTCTTCAGGGGATCGACCATGTTCGATACGAAACCATCCTTCAATGCTATATCCCATAGAGCAGTCCCAGGGTAAACTCGGACGCCGAAGAAATAATTAGCAACGTGGGTTACAGGACGCCCCTGCTTCTGAAGGTACTTCAGGCCGAAATCAAGAGACTCCTGCAAGGTCTCGTTGGTTTCCCCGGGCCGCCGATCATGAAGAACCACCACGTTGAGAATGAAGTGCGGTTTATGGCCTCGGCCGCGCGGATCACTTCCGCCATGGTGAAGCCCTTTTTGTAGTTTCTGAGCATCGTGTCCGAAGCGGACTCGGGGGTTATCATGAACGATTGGAACCCTGCCCGCCACATCAGAGCCAGGTACTCGGAATCGAGCCTTCTCGGATGCATGCCCATAGCCGTGAAGTTGGCCTTCCACGGCCTTCGCGCAATCTCTTCCAGAATGGCTATTGAGTGTTCTATGGGGTCATTGAATACAGAGTCAACGAATTCAAAGCTCTTGGGATGGTACTTGAACAGAGCTTCCTCGATCTCGTCCACTACCTCAATCGGCGACCGCAGACGCAGACTGTTGCCTTCCAGGGATTGATTGTACGTACAGTAGATGCAGTGCTGTCTGCACCCGCGTTTGGTTTGGATATTGTAGCTGCTGCCGATTTTCTGGTAGGGTTTAGTGTCTATCCACCTTCCGAGATCAGGACTTCGGCTGTCGAACTTGGTCAGTTTTGGCTCGGTAAGGTGAAACTTGCCGGCAACCATACGTCCCACCCCCGGGATCTCGTCAGGAGAGCCCCCCGTCTCGATAGCCTTTATCAGCTCGACAAAAGCTTCTTCGCCGTCGGCAACTACTATGTAGTCGGCTCCCAGAAGCTCAATCACGTTTGCAGGCATCAGGCTTGCGCCTGATCCTCCCACCACCAGCGGCACAGAGGTAATCTCTCTGATGTACTTGGTAATCTTAACAATTTCAGGCAAGTAAGTAACAGGACACAGCATGTTCACATTGTCAATATTGCGAATTGACAGTCCTATTATTTGCGGTCTGAAAGAACCCATGTTTCTCGATAACAACTTCCTCAAATTCTTCGGGGCAAAGCATAAGTCCAATACTCTGACGTCATGACCCGCAGCTTCCGTCGCGCCGGCTACGTAGCACAAACCTAGCGGCGGAGCGGCCAACAGGTCGCCTTTCCGATTGGTATTAATTAGCAATATACGCAAGTCAACCACCCTTCTAATTATTATGTCGGGCAGGCACGGACGGGCCGGACACGGTCAACAAGCCTGATCTCCGGCAACTAAAGCCACAGAAACCCACGCGCCGTTATGCCGAAAAATCCTTACATAAACAGGATCTTCGGCCGACACACGCGACCATCCCAGGGTTCCTTCAGTGAGATAAGCTTTCAGCGCGGTCCTATCGTGATGCTCGGGACATGATTCCACCCGCACGTGTAGCGGATCGATGAGATGAAATCCACAACCCAGCGCTTTCACGACAGCTTCTTTAGCCGACCAGATCATAGCCGCTGTGTCTTCCCTCTTGCCTCCGGCTTCGAGTTCGCCCTCCTGAAACACCCTTTGAAATGGGTAGTCGCCTCGAAATGAAGCAGAATGCGCTGCATCAATTCCAATGCTGAACCCTGACCGGCAAACTGCCACCCATAAGGTGTCTCCCTCGTACGCGAAGCTAACGGCTGGGAGTTCTGAGCCATCAATGAGAAGATGCGGCTTGCCCAATTTGTCGGACGTTATTTCTATTCCGGGCAGGTCTGGATTCTTTAGGTACGGGACCTCGTCCAGCATTCCCGCAATAGAGACCCAAAGAGAAGACACTGCTGCCTGCTTGGCCCAACTGCGCCGCTTCCTGTCCCGGCCGGTGAAATGCAATCTGAAACCGGCGCACAATATCTCCGGATCGCAGTACGAGAACTCCAGAGTTAGAGCCGCTAGGCGCTCGGCCGCCCCTTGACTTGATAAGTGTTCAGCCGTCATCTGGTAGCCGGCAGCAACGCCGGTACTACTGTGAGACCGGTAGGATCGGCCTCTGTGCCGGTCATCGTAGGGTCGGCGTCCTTTCGAGCCGCTTTCCGGGCAAACGGTGGTCGCGTCGGAGATCTGCTTGGTCGCCAGTGCTGGGACGACGATCATTTGGAAAACCATCGCATCATAATGTTCTTCGCTTGCATCACAACTGTTCCGTGCTCATCGAGGGCTCGCGCGTTCCAGCTTATTCCTTCGGCGTTTTGATTCTGCATTAGCGCCTCGATGGTGATTCTTTCACCGTCTGAGCATTTTCTCAAGAACTGCATCTCGCCAATCCTATATGGAATCATGGATCGCTTCTCCGACGGGTTCCTCATTACAATGTAGAAATTCACCACCTGCATGAGGGCCTCCAGGAGATAAGGTGAGTATTGGTACCGCGTCTGCAACGGATCTGCGAAGTCACGGACTTTTCGATAGATCATCCGCCCGCGAATAGTTCGAGAGGAAGTGCCGTTCAAATCTTCGATCACCCGGTACCTGCCACGCAAATCAGTGCGGTCCTGATACCACTGTATCACCTCGTTACAATCCATAGGCCGGCTGTCCAGCTCATCCAGTCTCACAGGAAAACCGGGAAGTTTCTCCACTTGAAAGGGGCTTGTTCCCCGAAGCAGCACGAGAGCTTTATAATTTGCGTGAATTCGCTCCATGACCCGCCCTGACGGCGAAATTTCCCTGCTGGCAAGACTGACTTCGCAGACCACCTCACCCGGAGAAGCATGTACGCGGCGGCAAGAAATTTCCGAAGATCTTGTGACGCCCGGTGGGCAATCAATGATCTCCAAGAACTGAGCGTCCCGAATCCCTCGAACTTCGAGGTAAGGATACAGCACGCGAGCAGCCTCCATGAAGGTCTCCAGAGCCATAATCGCGGATACTAACGGGTGTCTTAGAAACTTGAAGGGCTTGTGGTCCTGAATCCACAAGTCCTTTTTCAGCGTAAATGACCGAGAGGCTTGAAGATCCCCCTTCAGCATGTCGACCCGCGAGATCGTTTCGATCATCGGCAGATCTTCAGGCATAAACGCGACAGTGCCGGCTTCGATCTTGCCGGGCCCGGGCGTGACCTCTTCGGCATCGAGCAGGTACCTGTACTAAGATCGGGCAATGAGCGCATAAACAGAACCCAAACGTCCTGGGGCGGCGCCACGAAGACTTCACGGCAAAAGAGTCCTGCAAGCTCATGAGCGTGGATGTAACCGGCCTTCATGCGTTTCATGAGTGCTTTGATATCCGGATCTTCCGCCATGCCGGCCCCCTTGATGGGAGGCAACATCAGAGCTTTGAATCGTATTGACTGATCCCGGTGGCGAAGCTGCGCCATTAATGCTGACATCAGCCTGTTTCCGGCGGAATAATTCGCCTGGCCCGGATTTCCCTGAATCGCGGCCGCCGACGAAAGGCAGGCAAAGAACTTCAAGCACTGCTTCTCTACCGCCGCGTAGAGATTCCAGGCACCCAGGAATTTGACGTCCACGGCTGCGGAGAAGTCGTCGGGGCTCATCTGTTTTGCAAAATTGTCCCTGAGAATTCCTGCGCCATGAACGATTCCGTCGATTTTCCCGTAGCGTTCGATGATTTCTCGTACAACGGTTCCGACCTCCTCAGGATCGGTCACGTCGCACTTGAAGTACGTCGCTTCTATGCCCGACGATTGCAAATCTTCGAGGGTACGGACTATCTCCGTCGCCTTGGAAATCTTCGAAGTCTCTCGTCCTCGTTCCACATCCGACAGGCCGGGGCCGCGGGCTGCAACCGAATTGCCGATCGCTTCTTCCAACCGAGTTTTCTCGGACATGACTTGGTGGGAATCGGCATCGAGCGCAGTCCTCCCCAAAAAGATCATCTTGCACCCAAAGGGGACTAGGCTGCGAGCCAGAAAGGAAGTTACGCCGTATCCACCGCCGGAAAAAACCACAACGTCTTCCGGTCCAAGTTCCAATGCGTCGGAATCCTGAAAAACCGATTGCGCACACACACCCCTGCGAGAAAAGGATTCTCCATCTCGATAAATAGTCTCAATAACCTTCTGACCTCGATCCAGCGATCCGCGAATCGCATCTCTCAATTCGCTTTTCTCATAGAGTCGCACTGAGCGGAACTGAACAGACCCAAACTCATGTGCCATGCTGAGAAACATCCCAAGCAATCCTTCGGCCAGCAGCCCCCCGGCGCCTTCGGTTCGATCGGTCTTGTGAAGAAGCAAAACGAACTTCTTTGCAGGGGATTCCAGGAAGGTCTTTAATGAGCAGAAAAATCCCTTGAGCAGGCGAGAAACATCCTGCACGCTCAGTTGCTTGGTAGCGGGCGCGTCATCCACTATGAAGACCATTCCCGCCAGGGCTTCAATCTGGCCGATCCGTCTAGCGGCCTTCGACGCTCCATCATCGGCGCGAATATCGAATTCCTTCCCGTCTTGGCCCATTCCACCTTCCACAAAGGTCAACGGAACAATATTTACCCCATAGTCCCGGCGAAAGACGTCTCCTGTGATTTTGCGAAGCTCGGTCCCGCTGGTGGGGGAAAAGATGGCCACTGATTCGAGCGGACTTAGCTCGATCAACTGAATAGGGCCGGCTTCCACAGGGATTTCTCTGAAAACCAGCCTACGTATGCTCTGAGTCTCTTCGGACATCTCCGGTGCTGTCTGTTCCTCCGACTGAGCAGAAGGCGCGCCGGTCTTTGCAACCGGCCGCGCCTGCTCCGACCGGGTCACTACCTCGGCTATTCGATCGGAAATGTCCTTGACAGTCCGCACATCCATGAAATCTTCAAGCTCGATCTTGATCCCAAAGTGGCTCTCTACTGCATCCATGATGACGGGCAGACGGCTGGAACGTATCGAGAGGTCTTCTCTCAGGTCCATGTCCGGCTCGATCTCATCCCTTTCGTAGCCAGTGGCCTCCATAATTAT
Organism: uncultured delta proteobacterium; assembly: GCA_963789265.1. Lineage (GTDB taxonomy): Bacteria > Desulfobacterota > Desulfomonilia > Desulfomonilales > Desulfomonilaceae > CAWBBA01. The sequence goes on from CAWBKB010000007.1 coordinate 172,013, forward strand.
TCGGATAACGGTCTCGGTGCCATCAACACTTTCCGGTTCAACCATAGGTACATTGCCCGCGGCCCGGACTGTCGACGAGAGTTGTCCCGGTACCGCGGGAACCAGGGGCGTGGCCTCCGTTGCAGGGCTTGCAGGAAGAACCACGTGTGTACCCATGCCTGGAAACATTTGCCCAAGTACTCCATCCAGGCTCTCCTCAGAGAATTGAGGATCATGATCCCGGCGAATTGCCGCCAAAAGGTTTGGCTTAAGAAACCTTCCGAAACTTTCCATAATGAAAGCGTTGATCTCTCGCTGGACGATATAGGACAGAGATCCGGAACCGTCGGAAAACTCGCGCCTTGCGGCTCTCTCGGGGACCAACTGAGCCGGCTGTACCGCCCCATCGGGCTTGCCGAGCGACACGAACTTGACAGGCCCACGTACCGGGAGGTTGCCCATCGCATATAGTTGAGCGAGCGCGGTCCTGTACACCGTCGGCTCAGCCGAAGGTAGGCAAGTTTGAATGCATTCCGCCTCTTCGATGCAGTCAGCTATCAAATTACTCAAAATTGCCCGGGGCCCCACTTCCACGAAGAGTCGCACGCCATAATCGTCCCAGAGCGTTTGAACGTTTTGCATCCAGTGCACCGGTGACTCTAGATGGGCCATGACAATGGCCTTTATCTCACTACTACCCTCGGGATACGGTTGCATTGTGGTGTTGGAAATCACCGGAATTTGAGGGGGATGAAATTCAATGCCGGCGATAAACTCTTCTAATTCGTCATGAATGCACCTCATGATAGGGGAGTGGAACGCCATGCTGACTCTCAGCAAGGTATTGCGATAGCCCAACTCCTTTAGCTCCGTCCCCATTGATTTCACTGCTTCGGTGTCCCCTCCGACTACAAGTTGATGCGGCGAATTGATGTTGGTTATGTACACGTGCTCCCGCCGGCTCATCAGCTCTTCAAGGACATCCATAGGCGCGTCCACGGCCATCATCACGCCTGGATCCACATTTATTTCGCAGGCTTTGTCCATGCATATCGCCCGCATATTGACGATACGAAAACCGTCCTCAAAGGAATAGACGCCCGCAAGACACAGGGCCGTCAGTTCGCCCAAGCTGTGCCCGGCCAGGGCTTGAGGGCTGATTCCCAGAGAGACGAGATGCTGCACCATGGCGTATTCCATGGTGAAGAGCGCAGGTTGTTGCCAACGGGTCTTCTGCAGATCTTCCTCCCGGTCGTGGAACAACAACTGCAAAAGGTCGAAGTCCGCCACTTCTGCGGCCCGATCCATCCATTCACGGATGACGGGGAAGGTCTGATAGAGTTCATGCCCCATCCCCGCATAGTGAGAGCCCTGCCCCGGAAAAACAAAAGCAAGGGGCGGGGTTGGCAGATCCTCGACGCCAAGATGAATTCCCTCCCGCGCCAGCGCCTTGAGACGCTTCGACGGAATTGGGCCGCCGTTTATGAGGGACTCGGCGCGCTGGATGCGAGCAATAGCCTCAGATTCGGAATCCGCGGCTGTGGATATTCGATAAGGCGTTTCACCAATTACAGTTCTGAAGAAGTGGATCCCCTGGGGAGTGAAATCGCTGCCATTCGGCTTTGGGGCTCCCTGCTCGAGAGGCAATGTCAGAATGCTATCCTGTTGATCCATAGCTTGCTCCACCTGCACCACGTAATTAGACCCCCCGAAGCCGAAAGCATTTACCTGGAGACGTCGCGGATCGCCATTTCTCAGCTTCCAATCGGCCGGCTCCGAATGAATCGCCAGCCGTGAGCCCTCTATTCCCATTTCCGGATCGGGATTCTTGTAATTGAGTGTTGGCGGGAAAATGCCGGCCTTCATTGCCATGATGCCTCTTATGAGAGAGTTGATGCCGGAAGCACCCAGAGTATGCCCGATTTGAGATTTGAATGAGGTTATCACTGTGCCCCGGCCTGAATCGAAGAAGCTCCGGAGCGCCCGCACCTCTTCCACGTCCCCTTGACGAGTGCTGGTGGCATGGCATTCAATCAGGTCCACTCCATCAGGGCCGTAAGTGGTGTCCTTGAAGGAAGATTGTATGGCGATTTCCTGAGTTATTCTCGATGACTCAACCATGCCGAGATTATTGTTGCTGGCCCCCATCGACGTGATGTACGCATGGGCTTTGGCCCCTCTCTTGCGGGCCACAGACTCTCTTTCAATCACTATCATCCCACCGCCCTCGCCCAAAACCATCCCGTCCCGGTCCGAGTCGAAGGGGCGGCTGGTCTCGCAAGCGGGCCGGTCAACCCCCGAAAGACCGGCAAGAGCGCCAAGAGCTGAGAATTCCAGAAAATGCATTGGAGTGAGGTATTCCTCGGCCCCTCCAACGATTGCAGCATCGATGATCCCGTTCTTGATCATCTGAACCGCACTGTAAAGCGCCACAAGAGCGGTTGCGCACGCGGCGGAGACCGAAAAACTCGGCCCCATGAAGCCGTACCGGTTGCAAATGAAACCGCCGGCCGAGCAATTTAGCCTACCCAGAAGAGTTGTGTCGTCTATGGCTATGCGGCCCGCTTTGACCTCCTCTTCGATGGCCTTTTCCGTCTCCGGCGTAAGCTGTAGGACTCTCTTCACCGCGGACACAATCTTGCCCAATGACCCACGGATTATCACGTCCTGTAAGGTCACGGCCGCTTCCCCGGAGTTTTGAGAAATCAGCACCGCGATGCGTTCCTGCGGTATACCGGATTCAAGAATCCCGGATTCCTCGATTGCTTTGCCTGCGAGCCACATCGTGATCTTCGTGGAATCGGTCATGGTCCTGAAATCTTGCGGAGGAATCCCGATCTCCTTACGCGAAACCTCGATGTTTTGAAATGCCCCGACCTTGCAATAGGTCTTTTCCGAGACTCGAGGACGCGGATGAAAAAAGAGTGCATGATCCCACCTGGATTTCGGCACCGGGACTATCCCACTCTTCATGGAAAGTGATGCGGCCCAGACCTCTTCGGGGCTGTTCCCGAGAGAATTGACCACACTCATCCCGGTGATGGCTATTCGTTCTTCATTGGGCTCATGATAAACCGGTGCAGGCGTACGCGGGCGCTTCCATTCCGGTGCTTCTCTGCCAATCTCCTCCTTGCTCGGACGGAGCGGAGAGACTTGGCGAATCGGACTCACTACAGGTAAACCAAGGGCCAGTGGCGCTTCCGCCAGTTCTCGGTGCAGTTCCTCAATGGTGCAAATGTTCGTCAACGTACCCGGCACACGCGCCGCTCATAAACTGGCCTTGATCCAGGCAAGAAGACTCATCCAGGGTCGTGCCGCCGGGCCTATCCAACCCACGGGCCGCGGTGAACAGGCTTCCCGCGCTCAAGGCTTCAATTTTGTTACGAAATGATGACTCATTCTCAGATCCTGCGGCAAATTCTCGTTCCAGTGAACAAATCGCCTCGATCTTCGCGGTCTTCAAAGAACGAACTCGCAGGCCGGTCCCTTCACCCGTCACTATAGTTCCTTCCGGCGCGGACTCCAGGATCATGCGCTGATACAGCTTTGTCAGCGCCCCGGTTTCAACCATTTCGGCGGTGGTCAGGTATGAGGTACCCATCTGAACGGCATCTGCTCCGAGCATCGCAGCAATGAAAGCGGTTTCCCGGTTGCAGATCCCGCCTGCCAGTATGATCCTACGCCCTTCGAACAAGGATGGGTTCCGTTCTTTCAGATCGACAACGGTCTGGGCCAGAGTCAGTGTGCTGTGCTGTCCTACGTGGCCGCCCGCTTCATGCCCTTCGCAAATGACGTACCGGATGCCCGCGTCAAGGGCCAGGCTCACCAGTTCTTCGGAAGGAGCTATGTAAATCGTTTCGACGCCCTCTTCCTTCAGCGCCGCGGCGTGGGACGGTTCACCAGCCGCAATGACGGCAAATTTCGGTTTTATCTTTTTGATCCAGGCCAGTTGAATATCACGGCAAGGGTTTTCCGAGAGTGTAATGACGTTGACCGCATAGGGTCGGTCGCCCATTATCTCGGACATGCGCCCGAACTTCTTGTCGAGCGTTTCTCCGTCCATCAGGCCCAGTGCGATGGTGGGGAGGCCGCCGGCTTCGGAGACCTTGAGGGCAAATTCCGGGACATCGGTGATCCAGGACATCGCCCCCTGCACGAACGGATATCGCGTGCCGATTTCCTTCGCCAAAGGGCTGTTAACAAATGCCTTTTCCTTGTCCACCGCCGCGGCACAGCAGGCGTCGATGTTGCGGATAAAGCTATCCAGAGCCTCGCCCGTGTCGGAACCGAAGCGTCTGACAAAGGATGCAGCAAAGGAGGCTTCGACGCCCAGCGGTAACAGTTCTTCCCGACCAAACGAGCTTTCCAGCGGATTACTAGCCTCATCCATGATCTTCCGGGCAAAGAAACGCCGTTGTTCGTCACGGATCTCGGAGCCACAGAGAGATCCGGCAAAGGATTTCAAATCCCGCACAGCCCGCGAATTGCCCTTGTTAAAGAGACGACAGGGCACCCCGAGGTTCAATCCCGTCAGATCGGTATGGTCCGGTCGGAGATTAGATATGCGCCGGCGAACGTCATCGTGGGCTGACATCAGATCTGTCAGCCAGTGAAGGCTCTCGAATACGATCCCCCGGGCACCCGCGGACAAGAAAGCCGCCGCGGCCTCGGGCGTTGCGATGCCTCCCCAGACGACCGAACCGGGTTGCTCGCTCCTGTCCCGTATTAAGGCCCGCACTGCGCCATACAAGGTGAGCGTCGTTTCAGTACTTGTAAATCCGGAAGCTTCGTTCCCTTTGAGCGCGATATTTCTTATGCCGGGGTGCTTGTCGAGGACGCTTGATATCAGATTGACGGACCCCATCACAGGGACAACGTCGAAATGGCCCGTCAGATCTTCCATGCGCTTCAGGACATGCTCGGGATTCTCCTCCAGGAGGATGGGATGGAGTTCGACCCAGACTCTCTCGATACCCATCTCGTCCAGGAATTCTTCCAGCCCGCGATCCATAAGAAAAGTCGGGGAAATCTTGAGGTCAACCGCATCACGAGCGGCATCGGACTGCAAAAGCGCGGTGCCGGCCGATTCCGGTTGGATCGTCGATAGGTCGAATATCGCTTGAGTCTTTGTGCTGCGGGCGGTTTCGACAACTGAGGAGGTGATCTCTTTTGGGGGCCATACAAAAGCAATTATGGGACTCGTATGGTCGGCAGTCATCTATTACCTCTCAATTATGATCGTTACAGAAACTAATAATATAACATATTTTATCGTTACGGGAAGCCAAAAACAACTCGGCTGCCGCCGGCGTGCTTGAAAGCCGGTGCAGGTCAGCTTGGAACCATTCACTTACGGTGGGACTTTTCTGTCCCTTGTCATTGCAAGGAGTGCATGGTGGGACAGGCTTCCAGCCTGTCTATTGGGGATGACGGGCAAGATGCCCGTCCCGCCGGCAATCTAAGCGGCGTTCAAAGGAAAAGATTGCTTCGTCCCGCGGGAGGCGGGACTCGCAATGACAATCTCTTGCCGCGCCAAGTGAATGGTTACGTCGGCTTGGATCATGCCGTATTCATTCCGGGCAGTATTATGGCTACAGCCGTTGCCATATCGAGTGTCACATCTGCAATATCTTGGTGCGTCGCGCTTTGTCAGAGCCGAAATTGAAACGATCGGGCCTCCAACGGGAACAAAGATTGCCTCTCTGCACTCGTAATAACATACGGCGGGTTCCGATATTCTAGCGAAACCCGCTGTATAATTGATTAAGGGCGCTTTTCCCTTGCAGGAAATGTCCTGGTGTTTTAAAGTTAGGAATTGGTTATGAAACCGGGGGGCAGAATTTCATCCGGATTCAGACCGAGAATCACAAATTAGTACGTTGGAGGATTATCATGGGGCCTATGAAAGTACTACTCACCGGGGCCACCGGCTTCCTGGGGGAGTATCTTCTGGCAGAATTGCTGGAGCGAGGGCATAGCGTCTGGGCGCTCTATCGGAGCGAATCGCGCAAGCTGGATACCATCCATTATTTGAGCCGAATGGGCCTTCCTCGGAGTTCAGGCAGTCTGCGCTGGTTCAAAGGGGAAGTCCTTGACGCGGACAGTCAATGGGATAACTGGTGCCGAGATTGTGAGGGGCTTGAGCAAGTGGATACACTGCTCCACAGTGCAGCCGCAACAAGGCTTCACATGGATGCAACCGGTGAGCCTCTCAGGACCAATCTGGGCGGAGCCAAGGCGTTTCGTAGACTGGTGGACCGCAAACCCATGAACGTCCACTTGATAAGCACAGCTTATGTATGTGGTTATATTCACGGTCGAATGATGAAGGAAGTCAACCACCCCAGAGGGGATTTTGTAAACGTTTACGAAGAGAGCAAATGGGAGGCCGAACAGATCTGGATGGGGGATGCGACCATACTGCGGCCATCGATCATTGTCGGTGACTCGGAGACCGGAAGGTGCAATTCTTTCGGCGGCTGGTACATTCTCTTCCAGGCAGTACATCTCCTTGACAGGCTTATGCGCGATGCAGATGCCTCCAATCGCCTGGGTTTGCAGCTCAATGTTCCGGCCGATGCAAACGGGACCACAAACATCATTACTGTGGATTCTCTGGCCAAAGAGGCCATCCGCATCATAGAAAATCCCGCCAATCACAAGAAGATCTTTCACCTCAGCCATCCTGACCCGCCCACGCATCAGTGGACTCTGGACTTCATCTGCAACAGATTCAATGTTGGAGGTTTCAACTTTGCCGGAGCAAACGCGCCGTTTACTCAACCCCGCAACAGGATTGAGCGAATGGTTTGGCGGCAGATGCAGACCATTCTCCTTCACTTTTCCAACAACCCTTCCTTTGACCGAACCAACACCGACGCTGCTGTCCCCGATCTAAAGCCTGTGCCGATCACCGAGGAGTTGGCCGGCAAGCTGCTTGATTACGCGATAGCCTGCGACTGGGGTCAGGGGTGCCAGTAGGTTCGGAGAATTACCATGAACGACTCGTACGTGCACGGTTATGACCCGCGGGAGAGCGTGCGCTTGCAGGACCAGGCCGGAACGCTGGTGGATCTCCTCCATTCGGACACGTCCTACCCTGAGGGCAGCATTGTCCTGGAGGCCGGGTGTGGTGTCGGCGCTCAAACGCTCACGCTCGCCCGACACAGTCCGGGTGCACGAATCATTTCGGTTGACGTGTCAGCGGCCTCCATCGCGGAAGCCAAGTCCAGAGCGGACGCGGCCGGCCTTACCAATGTGGAGTTCCGGCAAGGGGACATCTTCGCTTTACCCTTTGACCCGGAATCGTTCGACCACCTCTTCGTCTGTTTCGTCCTGGAGCACCTCTCGCGGCCGGTGGAGGCTTTGTCCACACTCAAGAAGCTGCTCAAGCCGGGCGGTACGATCACGGCCATCGAGGGGGACCATGGGTCGGCCTATTTCCATCCGGACAGCGATGCAGCCCGCAGAGCAATCCGATGCCAGGTCGAGTTGCAGGCCGCGGCCGGCGGCAACGCATTGATCGGGCGGCAGCTTTATCCTCTGCTGGTCGAGGCGGGTTTCGACCAAGTCCGCGTTTCCCCACGCATGGTGTACGTGGATTGGAGCAGGCCGAATCTAGTTGACGGCTTCACGAAGAAAACGTTCACTGCGATGATCGAGGGCGTTCGTGAATCCGCGATCCAGGCCGGCATGTTAGAGCCCGAGGTTTTCGATGCCGGCATCCACGACCTTTACAGAACGGCTGAAGCAGATGGTGTATTCTGCTACACGTTTTTCAAGGCTGTGGGCGAAAAGGCTACTCTCGGCTGACAGCGGAATCAAGTTTGCGGTAGGTCGGGCCGTGCCCCATGCAAACTGGTGCAAATCGTGACGCGGACCACCCGAGGCGACCCCGATGAGCGATGAACGGATATCGGAATTACTGGCTTTTGCCAGATGGCTGGGAATCGGCGACGCAAAACTGCTGGGGGTTGACCGGATAAAGGTGGAAGATCGCTTCCGCAGCCAGTGCGCAGAGCCGCGCTGCCCTAATTACAATACTTCGATCAATTGCCCGCCGCACTCGATGACGCCCGGTTGGTTTCGAGAACACATCAAGGGGTTCAATCTCGTCTTGGCCTTCAAGTTCGACATGCCTATGGAAGCCGTGAATGGAATAGAGCGGCGGGAGGCTTCATTGCTTTTGCACGAGACAACCGCGGCCATCGAGCACAAAGCCCGGTCGCTGGGATTCGAGCGCGCCCGCGGCTACTCATCGGGAGCCTGCAAGAAAACACTCTGTTACGAACACGCAGATTGTGCGGCGCTTCAGGACGGCGGCGAGTGCCGTCATTCGGACAAGGCACGGCCTTCACTTTCCGGCATGGGCGTAAATTGGTACGAATTATCAATATTCCTTGGTTGGTCGATGCAGAAGAACGAAGACGGGGATCTAAACCCCAGATCCGAAACCGTTATGATGGCCGGCCTGGTGTTCCTTGAGTGATGCAGTTCCGATGCCACCGTACTGAATCGAGCTTGCGGTAGGTCGGGCCGTGCCCGAAGTCCCGCGTTCGCGCATGGGCGTTAAGATAACGATTTATTCCCCCCTTTCGTAAAGGGGGGCCAGGGGGGATTTTGGGATAACTCATTGAAAATCCCCCTAAATCCCCCTTTAGAAAAGGGGGACTTTGATCGCTCTCGGCCTGCATTCACCTCTTGAAAGGGAACGAAATTGCCTTAACTTAACGCGAATGCACGTTCGCGGGAGCGGCCACGGGCCGCCCTACGGGCCCCCAAAAATCCCCATCTGAGAACCCTCTCAAAAGGGGAGCTGTTTTGTCCTGGTTACCAGGCTCTGCCTGATAATCCATAGTGCCGGGCTACGTCCAGTAGCCCCGGATCTCGCCAAAGACCGTGAGACTCGTACGGCCGAATTCCAGAGTGCACAGATAGAGCCCCCAGAGAAGCATTCCCAGGCAGAGCCTGAGAACGAGACGCAGGCAACCGGAGTACGGGATGTAGTTCTTCCAGAAGAACGGCCGGGGTGATCATTGCCCAAGATTATGGCTATCTTCTGATCGGTCACTTCTTGAGCTTGTATTTAGCAGCTTTTAGAGCTTGCCATTTTAAGTTCGGATGTTGGCTGATCCGTTGTACCATTTCTTCGTCCTGTGTCAAAAGCAACGGCTCTATTTCTCCGTAATCCAAAAGACGGTCCAAAAACTCATTCTCAGCATCCGTAAAAGGTAGTAGTCGAGCGACAGACTCACGGGTTTCAAGAACAAGCTGCCGAGCCCATTCCACAGCATTGCCTACCATCTTTAAATTGTCACGACGTAGGACGGGAAGGAGTTCATCGTGCAAGTCCTTGTGCGTGAAATCGATATCTGTTGCTTGGACCCGTCGCCAATCTTTCTCTTTGGCCATAGCGCCATATAAAACAAAAGATAATCGTAGCTTTTCTTGCTCCAGACTGCCTTTCGTGAACAGAAAATGAGCATCAAACAAGTCCCTACTGGCCTTTCGAGATAGAAGCGCTTTGAGTTTTCCTCCTGCAAGCTCGTGAATGTCCAAAACCGGGAACTCGATCTGCGGCTGAGTTCCAATAGGAACAGATTTTCTCTTGCCAAAACCCCAAAGCGGAAGTCGATACATGAAAATTAAATCAATCTTCAGGTTACCTCCCAAACCAAGCGCGCTCATATAACGTACGTGAAAGGTACAGCCTGCATGGCTCTCTTGCACATGACTTACTGTCAATCCCTCCCTTTTACAGACAGCCGCCATGGCCTTCATCATATCAGGACGTTCTGCATTCGTTTTCTTGAGGTCTATAGCTCCTACATAATTCAGATCAATATCTACGGATAGCCGAGGTTGATTGAAAATGAAGAGATTCAGGGCGGTTCCTCCTTTGAGTACGACCCTTTCTTTTAGAAAGGGATGCTTACTGATTCCAGTCAACAAAGCTAACAGGTAGAATACCTTTTCCAGCATTTCCGGTCGGAATCCGGAAGAAGCGGCTTCAGCCAATAGGGTTTCTTTAGAGATTATCACGAAAACTCCTCCCAGGCTTGCCTCAGAATGTCTTCGGGTACCACCAGATTCCATTTTCTGATCAACTGTTTCTTGGAGCGTTTCCTCTCCTCGCTATTCCGAACCATATACGTGCGTTGTTTGGGGCGGTGCTTACGCAGCCGTCGTAGGTGCTTCTCTTCGACCATCAACTCTTGACGGTGAGTTTCCAGATAAAAACCCACCTTAGCTATCGTAGTTGAGTTCTCCAACAATAACGCATAGTCCACTACCTCATCTATGTCGAAGAATTCGACGGATTCCAAAGACCTCCAGATCTCTTCCCAACCGCCACCAAGGGACGGGCGATCTAAAACGTCTACCAGCGTGCGTTCTAGGGAGGTACTTCGTATCCACATGCCGGATCTTTCCACCTGATCGACTCCAAATAACTCTTGACCTTTGTCCCTAAGAATTCTTGGAAAGAGTACCCCTCGGAATTCATTTCCACGGAAATTCAGAGGGTGAGTCTTTGCCCGATTCCCGGTTAAGTAAACGAAGCGCTCATGTATGGAGTGAGCCTTGCCATGCAAATCGAGGGCTGTGTGATAGGCCAAGACCGCATCTTCAGCCATTTTTGACGCCAGGATGTAGCCGTCCACAGGGGCATAGTCCGGTTCAATACCGGGAGGAACTGACGAATAGAGTCCTCTGCGGATTCTGAGTATGTGGCCGGAATTGACATGATAGTCGATCAGGGCTTTTCGGGTCTTGACATTTGTGGACCCTCGGGAGTTCAGGAATTCAGTTAGCTCACTGTAAGTGAAGACTGGGTGTTTCGCAAAAAAAGACCGTGTGTCCATGATCTACTACCAAAGTGACATTATACAGCGTTAGACCTAATAAGATTAGGACTTCCAGTGCAACATGTCAACGTCAGCGCGTGGTATATATACTATGCCCTCGTATCCCTAAAGTAACATCATACAGCGTTAGACCTAATAAGATTAGGACTTCCAGTGCAAAAAAGTAAGCTAATGATATAGTATATATACTATATCATTTGTCAGTCTTTTTTCCTTCTTGACTTGCCCGGTAACCTTGTCGTATATATACGACAAGGTTACCGGGCAACGATGAAACAACGAAATACCCTGCAAAGGGCCAAACCCGAGATAGCAGCTTTTTTTGAATCCCGCCATGTAAAGATTTTTTCACGCTCTGAACTCCGTCAGATTTTGAATCTCTACAGGGAGGAATGGGGCCTTCGAGCTTATGTGACTTTCCCCAAATTTAGCGCCTTTCTGATCGAAGAAATCGCTTTACAAATCGAAACCTGCTCTTTTTCTTCGCGACCTTACACAAGATTTACAGTTGGAGAAGTCCCTCTGTACAAACTTCTCCTGTCGCTGATCCCTGATTCTTATCTCTCGCATTTCACGGCTCTGGCTCTACATCAATTTACTGAGAAAATCCCCGATAAAATCTACTTGAATTTTCCACAGGAAAGGAAACTTCGAAAAAACCCTTCGCTAGATCAGAATTTGATAGATCGGGCCTTTCGGAGACCGGTAAGGGTTGCCAAGAATTCCGCCGCATTTCGTGGACACGAGGTTCTGCTTCTGAACAGTATGGGGCACGGAGACCTGGGAATCATCGAGTCCAAGGGACCAGACGATTCGAAGATACGAATTACAGACAGAGAGAGGACCCTCATAGATATCACGGTGAGACCGGTTTATTCGGGTGGAATTTCAAACGTGTTGGCGGCTTACAGGAAAGCCAAGGGGAAGGTATCGATTCGTAAACTGGCAGAAACGCTGAAGGCGTTAGATTTTGCTTATCCTTATAACCAGTCAATTGGATTCTGCCTTGAAAAATCGGGTTACATCGATTCCGAAATAGCCCTTCTCCGTGAATTCCCCATCCGATACGATTTCTATTTAGATTATCAGATGGCCGAAACCGACTATTCGAAAGACTGGCGACTGTACTTTCCAAAGGGTTTGGAATAGGCCTTGTCTTTATTGAGTAGCACTCCGAGAACAAAAGGAGGCACGACGCGAAGTCGCGAAAGCATGGCCAAGCGCAGGAAGGTCTGGATGTATTGCCCGCCCAAACCGCGTAAGCCCAAGGTGCCTGATGGGGTGAAGCTTGAACTCTCGTCAAAAGCCCTCCAGCTTATCGATGACTATCTTAGGCCGCTGCACATCAAGCCTCCGCCTAAGAATCCCGAGTTCAACTATGCCACCGAACTCTTCACTCGTTGGTACCAAAGCTACTTCTACTTCTGTACCACGCGCGATCGCCGGGGCCAAATGCCATGTCCCCCACATTCGAGCATCGCTTCGCGAGGATGGGGTACGAAGGAGAAGGTAAGTTCAACCTCTCATATATTCGTTACACAGGCCAATGGTGGGTAATCCATTCAGGTCTCACCATGGATGAATGCCTCACGGCTATAAGAGATGAGCCGCACTTCATTCCATAGCGGCGGTAGGTCGGGCCGTGCCCGACGAAAACCGGCGGCAAGATCCCGGGGGTTCGTGCTGTAGGTGAGTTCCGGATTTGTTCGGTTATGTGACCAATGCAACTTGTCTCGCGAACGCCGGACTTGGACCCTTTTCTCCAGCAATGCGGTTGGCTTCACGCAGGAAGTCCTACTCGCTCAGACGCTTTCCAAGGTAATAGAATCAGGTAGGCTGGAGACTGTCAATTTCTTCCTCGTTGCTCAATCAGGACATATTTGACCCCAACGATTCGTTATTGCCGGTTTTTGCGTGACCGAAGCTAAGAAACGTTAGATATGTGCTATTATGGTTTATCAAGTAGACTGAAAAGCCTTGAAATATCCGAGCCGGCAATTGAAGGGACGGATGCATGAAATCTAAGCTCATGTCCATGGTTGACGTTGATAAGGCAAAGCAATTCTTAGGGGACGTTGCTGTTCTAGCAAACTTGCCTGACGGGGCACTGAGAGGATTGGAAGAGGTGGTGCCCAAAGTTGCCGAAACCCACTCAGACCGGGATACACTTCAATTGCAGGAACAGACCGCCCAGCGCTTGGCCTTAGAACTGCCTAAGCTGAAGAGCGCTCTTGATGCCTCGCAATTCTTCTTTTACCGGTTTAGTACGGAAGAGGAAGGCACTGAAGATTCTGTCTCGGACATTGTCCAAGATCTAGTGGAACTCAAAATCGTGCTTCCGAATCGAATGGATTCGTTAACCAAGTATTTGACATCCCTAAGAAAATACGCCATCGATTTCGGTAGAATAAGAGTCAAAGCCCGAAGCACAACGATCAAGTGTCTTCCGGTCCTGAGCGGCATTGAGGTGGCCATAGATTATAGACCCGTCATGAAGCATCAATTTCAGCCAAGTGACAAAATTGACGATTATGAGCCAGAGTGCCTCGGCTTAGTCGCCGTGCCCGTGGTCAAACTAGAGTTGAAATGGGGACAAACTGACAACCATTTCATGTTTCAGACGGACAAAGCGACAATCCAAACAGTGATTGATTTCTTGAAGGGCGCTCAAAAAGATATGGAAGCAGCGGAACGGTTTCTTAACTTGGATGTTCTTGGATAGCGGCAGGGCACAGATATGGCTAAGATTATCCCTCTACGAGACCAACAAGAAAACACAAGGAGCTTCGGACCATTCTTGAGCGCGCCAAGAACCATGGAAGAGGGTGCAACGAAGGAGCGGGGCATTGATTGGCTTGACTTGCGAGATTTCGTGCCCGGCGAAAGTGAGCGAGCAGAAGTCGCCACCAAATATGGGCATCTCGACTGGACCGGCTATGTGCGTCCAATGGAGCCAGCGGACCTATTTGTTCCTGGTTACAGGTCTAAGGGAGCGAGATCAAGGAAGACAATCCGGCTGGTCTCTTTAGCTTTGAGTTCATCTATTTCTAGCCTGATGTTTGCTGGCGGCCTGTTGTCTTATAGCATTGGGAATCTGCCCTCCCCTCTTTTCTTTTTTTCAATCGGCTTTCCGGCGCTGGGGGTGGCCATCGGGTCTTTCATTGCGTTGATGGAACAGGGATACCATGACGAATAAAGGCCAGACAACCTCGACCCGGTGGTTCAAGGATCTCTTACAGCACCTTCCACTGAAAAAAATAACGAGGGCACAAGCCGGCAACTACGTAATGGATGGCATAGGTGCCCTGTGCTTTATTGCCTTCATGTTCACGAAGCCCCCACCAACCCATGCCCTCATTGCTCTCGTCTCTATCCTGTTGACTTTTGTCTGGTGTCATAACGTATCGCGCCCGAGACGTTAGTAAGAGCTTGGAGGGGTGAGAGAATGAGGCTAGAATTGTTAGGATCAACGGAGACGGGGTAGTCTAAAGCCTCTTTTCCGACGATGCAGTTCGTTTCGCTGACCACATCCGCTACGCGCCCCGAGAAAAGAGTGATCTGCAGTTTGGGAGAAAGAGTAAAGACAAGTGCCTGATAATAAAAACCAGCACTATGTGCCTCGATTTTATTTGAAAAATTTTTCAGATCACGGCGGGCGCACCATTAACCTATTTAATATTAAGAGAAGGCTCTCTGTGAGAAATGCACCTTTGCGACAACAATGTTGTGAACCATATTTTTATGGCAAGACTCCTGAAATAGAAAAAATATTTCAAGAACTTGAAAACATGGTGTCCCGAACAATCAATAACATATTGTCGACCTCCACAATTCCTCCTCGACATTCAAGGGAATATGCTGAACTTCTCATCTATTTGATTGTGCAACGCCAGAGGACGAAGACTGCTGCCGAGGAATGTGACGAAGTATCTGACCAAATGTGTAAGATTATGCTTCGAAAAGATCCCGAATTGGATGCAGAGACCCTGGCTCACCTCAATGACGTGAGAATAGTTACTACGAATCCAACGGCAATGCCCATGCTCATTGCCGTAAGAGAATTCCCTTTAGCGCTCGATTTGGAGGCAAAAGTCATCTCTAACCGATCAAATGAGCCGTTTATCACTAGTGACAATCCCGTCGTGTTTTACAACCAATATATGGAAAACTTCCAAGGAGCTAGTTGTACGGGGTTGGCGTCGCTGGGTCTCCAGATGTTCCTGCCTTTATCCGGTAGAATTATGCTGCACTTTTACGATCCTAGCGTATATAGAATCAGGACGAACGACTCGAACGTCTGTGAAATTAGCAGTGATGCGGAGTCGCTTAAATTCAATCAGTTGCAATGGTTGAACGCTCGTGAAAACGTCTACTACTCTGATCAGTCAACACCAATTTCTATATCTTCTCAGGCGCAACTATTCCTGAGGAATCACTCACACAGCATTCCGATAGTCAGGGAATATCCTATAGGCGGGAACGAAACGCGGTTCATGATTCATAAGTCGGATCAACGAACAAGGCTTCGGCCTAGTTTCGCCAGCATCAGAAAGTCAAAGAAGAAATTGCGCCATTCGCTGCAATGGCCCGCCGTTCGTAATAAGAATGTTGTGGAAGCACTTCAGCATTTCGGGAAAACGAATGAAGGCCGGGCTTGGAGCGGAAATGATTTCTTGAACTTTTTGCATCGGGGGAGATAGTAAGTCAAGCCCGCACCTGACGCTCCCGGCGGTCACAGGCTGCCCTACGCGCCTGCGATCTTGACAGGAGGCACATTAAAGACCTCATAATTCATGGCCTTTCACATCGTCCCTTGGACGGACCCGAACGTTCTTTTCGATCCCCGCCGACCTCTTCGCCGTGGCAACCTCAAGCTCACATCTACTATTGTAGATTCATCCAATCTTGAGGCGTGGTTCCGAAGTACCTGGCCAAACGGAGGGCTGTGTCTGCTGTGATACTGCTTTTCTCCGTGATAATGCGGTTGATCCTGCCGGCGTTCGGGGAAACCATACTTATTTCGGTCCTGCTTTCCACGCCCTGCCTGGCAATCCATAGCGCCGGGCTCAACCTTAGCTTAATAACCCCACAAGCACCGCGGTCACAACAATTTGTAGCGCAACCACGGCCGTAATCCAATGCGGCCTGTGTGCCAAGAATCTTTCCGGGCCGGGCACTGCTTTCAAAAAGAAAGAGGCATTAGCCAGATTAAAGAGTAGGATTGTCCAAAAGAGTGCCCTGCCGCCTCCGTATATCCAGCAGCAGAAAATCCCGTAGATTGTCTCGAATACGAAGGCAACAGCGGGCTTCTCATAGAGCCCCAGACCGATCTTTCTTTTGTCCAGAAATGGCGCGATGGCAATGTCACGGGCATGACTGATCAGGTCAAGCACAAGGTGAGAACATATCCCCAGCGAGACGGCTGTTGCTATATTGATTTCCTTGAAGCCCAAAGCAATAATTATCCATGCGCCGGCTGCCAAAACAACAGTGGAGGCAATAGAGTGAGAAAAAGGCATAAACTCAAGATGTACGTCGCTGACCGAGGTCACGTTGTTTTCAGTTGTTGTCTTTTCCACACCCAAAAAGTTTAACGCGACCCAGAGGATTTCTATAAGTTGAACTGACACCAATATTACGGCCATCGGTACATCGGGATATATCTTTTTGATAATCAGACCGGTGGCTGCGTGATTTATAGCGAACATCAGCTCGCCCTCTGCATAGGCTTCATTGCGACAAATTCCCTTGACTCAATGAGCACGTACGTTTCCTAATTTAAGGATGCGGTCGTGGCGATCTTGGTTCAGCTTCTTATTATATGACTCGAAAGGGAGGGCTAGATCCGCGAAGTTGCTAAGGTAGTTGAAAGGGATTGAGGTTGGACTAGGTCCATATCGGTAGGTCGGGCCTTGCCCGACGCAAACCGGCGGCCACGGGCCACCTTACAGGTCAGCAGAGAATTAGCGATGGTGTCCCCGGAATTTGACATTAATTCTTCGAACTACCCATAAACACAGCTCAGTCCCCGGCTGTAGCCGTCTCGCTTTCGTCGATAGACGAGAAATTCGTAATCTTCACTTTACCATCAGGGAAACAAGCCACGATGTCGAGAGTTCCTCCCATACCCTCAATCGCCGCTCGCAGCGTTGAGATATACATGTCGGTACGTTTTTCCAGCTTGGCTACGTTGGGTTGTTTGATGTTCAACGCCTCAGCAAGCTTTACTTGAGATATTCCCCGCGCACGTCTCAATTCGTGCAGTGCCATTTCAGCAACCATCTTTTGATAGAGCCCATGAGCCCGAGCCCTTGATTCGTCAGACATCTTTGCTCTTAGTTCAGCAAACTTACGAGCCATTTTCCTAGCCCTTCCATCTGGATCTTGATCGCTTCGATGGGATGCGATTACATTCGCACACTACATCCTCCCCACTAGTCCACCAACCCTGTTCTGTCGAAAACAGAAAGAATTATAGTAAGAATGCCTGCCGGATCGTATTTTGCCCCCAGTTTGGGCACCCAGTATCTTCCGTGTGCCAGCCAATGTCGATAATTCAGAGTTCCTTTGAAAAGTCCGACGTATGGCTTCGACTCTGGCACCTTTTCTGCCCATATATCAAGTATGTCATCTTCGAGAATTATATTGAGTCTGCTATTGTTGCGCCGTTTATATATACTTTGAAACTCTCGGCTCACATCGTCCTTTTTCTTATGGTATACGCGTTGCAAAAAATCTACGCGGAAAGCCGCTTCAGCGGACGCAATCAAAAATAAGCATGCTTGCTGATCTGTCTCCTCAAAATTTTGTTTAAAGAATTCATCAATTTCTCGAAGGTCCATCGCGAAAAATTTCGGGTCGCTACCGGTTAGACCGAGTAACCGATTGTGCTTCGTCTGTTCATACATTTGGACCATGCTATCTCGCATATTTTCGTAATATTGCCAAACGTCGGCCACCGTGTGCTGGTCGGGATTGATCGAAGCCTTCTTCGTCACTCCATTACCTCGCTCAGGATGTCTTGGAAAGACTGCTCATCAAAAGGCAACGTCTTGATTTTAGGCGTTCTTTCGACAACAAACCATTGATCGTTGTTGAATATGATCGATCTTGCGGCTCTATGACCCTTTAGATCTATTCGTCCTTGGGCGCCAATGATTAAGGTCCCCTTAGGGTAGAAAATAACTTCTTGATTTCCGATGTAGATTTTCAAGATGTCGGCCTCATAGGAACCAATCGGTTCTTCTTCTAACCTGGCGCTTTTTCTTTCGAACCGTACCACTTTCTCTTTGACCAGGGGCTCCAGCCAGGCAACAACTTGGTTATAAAGTTGGTCAATATTTTTCAGCCATGTGTTTTTCTTGAGTTCCCAGTCTACCTCTGCCTCAGGCTTGCTCTCCTTGGCTTTGGCCCTGAGAAATACTTGCAAGTCGTTGGTACCGTTCATCACAAACTCTCCTTTGTCCGAATGGTGCCGCGATCGATTCAAGCCCGAGAACATTTAATTCTGCGGACACCAACGTCAATTTGCTCCATTCCTTTATGTCGGTCCAGGTTTTTCTTGGAATTTTCGAATCTAGCCGTTTCTCAAGCGGGCGCAGTCTTGGCTAGTCGCCATGCTGCCTCCTATACTCCAACCATGGTTCGCCCAGAATACGGCAATTCATGCAAAATTCAGATCTTTCCGGTCGAATGTTAATACTGCTGCAATCCAAGAGCTTTCACCTCATCTCTTGGACGGATCTGAACGTTCTTTTCGATCTCAGCCGAATTTTTCGCCTTGTCAACCTCAAGCTCATATCTGGATTGTAGATTCATCTAAACTTGAGGCGTGGTTCCGAAATAGAGTGCCGAACGAAGAGCAGTATCCGCGGTAATATTGCTTTTCTCGGTCACAATGCGGTTGATCCTCCCGGGATCGACATCGAGTGCTTCGGCGAGCTTATTCTGACTCAAACCCAAAGGTTCCATGAAAAGCTCCAGGAGAACTCGTCCCGGATGGATAGGCGGTCTTACGATTTCATCAGACACGACGATTTCTCCTCAGTGGCAATCTACAAGCCCTGGTCGGACAAGGGGAAAGTGAAAAAGGTTCGGGTTGGCTCGATACGAGACTCTGATTCGCGCGTTCCTCGATCACGGCAGCATGTCTACGGCTCTGTGCTCCGCTCACCTTCCCCGAGATCTCATCTCTCCGAATTCCAAGTCACCCTGCCTCGGCATGCCCGGCGTCTCGCCTCTTTCTTTCGGTCGACAAAAGCCCCGGGCTTACGATGCAGGCGCAGAAGCGGCACCAGAGGATTTCGCGGTCTCAAAATGTGGCGGGTCGGCTTCAATTGCTTGTCTCCTGTACTTCCGTATACTAAAGTTGACATCATGATTCAACATAGGTTCAGTCTTGAGGTTGATAATCGTAGACCTCGATTTGAGTCGATGTCCGTAAACTTTTTTGATTGCCAAACTACTTACTGAGTGAGGAAAGATGAGACTGTTCACTGTGTGGTTGCCCACCGTCCTTATATCCGAGCCAATGAGAAAAGTGAGACCTCGATGATGAATAGGAAAGTTCTGCTGGCGGCCGGTCTTGCCGCTTTGATAGCGGCTATGCTGGTCGGATACCGCATGAAAGCCGAAGGAGAGCGGAGTTCATCTCCGAACCAAAATCCGCAAAAGGTGAAAACCGTTCCGGCGGAAACTGTTCCGATCAAGACAGAGGTCACGGTTTCTGGAACGGTGATTGGCAGGCAGACCGCGGTAATTTCAGCCAAGATATCCGGGTACGTGGATGACTTGAGAGTGAACCCGGGAAATCATGTCAAAATGGGTCAGGTGTTGCTTCAAATCGGTGCGCGAGCATTGGCCGAAAAGAAAGCTCAGGCGAAAGCCGCTCTTGACGCGGCAAAAGCGACTTTGGCCGATGCCAAGAAGAATCTTGACCGCTACACACCGCTATTTAAGGCCCAAGCCATCTCCAAGCAACAGTACGAGGACATTCGGACTCGTTACGATGTGGCCCAGGCTGCGGAGCAACAGGCGCAGGCTGCGCTGGACGAATCAATACAGCAACTTTCTTACGGCAAGGTGAGATCTCCTTTTGACGGTATAGTGAGCGAAAGGTCTGTCAATTTGGGCGATTTGGTCATGCAGGGGCAGCCGCTGCTAACTATTTATGTGCCGTCTACACTGGAGTTAGTGGTGCCGGTGGGAGAGGAGTTCGCCGACTACATACGTACCGGTACGGAGGTTCGGGTCCATATTACCTCTCTCGGGCTCAAGCAAACCACCCACATCCGTGAGGTTGTTCCCCAGACCAACGAGCAGGCAAGGACGATCACCGTGAAAGCGCCGCTTTCGGATGCTCCGGGGTTGACTCCAGGGCTTTATGGGACACTCGCATTCAATACGAAGACGTCTGAAGTCGTTGCCGTTCCGTCAAAGGTCGTCGCGACAGTCGGGCAGTTGGAGAGTGTAAGGGTTTCTAAGAAATGGCCGAGTGGAAACTGTTTACGTGACGACCGGCCGAAAGCTGAATGGGGGGAAAATAGAAATTGTGTCCGGAATCAAGCCGGGCGAACTGGTAGTGACGGATTGAAGATATCGGGAAGTCGTGACCTTTAAGAACCTGTCTCAAAACTATATTGATACCTAGAATTGTGGCACGACTGGGTCTGATTCGTATAGCTGTTGCCCTCATTTTTCAACTGCTTGCAGTCTATACCCTCGTATGTTGAAGTTGGCAGCCAGGATCAGTGAGGCCCCCAACCATCCATTTACGCCTGAATGAATGCCGCAAACACTCCTGAATCCAAACTGGAAATATCGGTGATCTCAAAGCCTGCGAGCGAAGCCTTGTGGGACGTCATGTTTCTCTGGAACCAGCAGCATCTAGCCTCGAATACGATAGTGGTGTTCGCGCCGAAAGGACCCATGCGGACTATGAAATTCTTAACCTCGCCTATTTCCGCCTCAATCCCCTGTACGCAAACACCTTTCTCTGACACGTCCCTAATTACACCGCCTTTGAAAGGGTCGCCGCCATCAAAGATCTTCATCGGTAATTTCACAGGGTAACGCGGAAATTGCCGCAGCCCCTGAACCGAGACGCCGTGTAATGATTTAAGCTTGTTCAATTCATCTGTGCTCATGGCGCCTCCCTTCACCAGTAGCTGGAACGCTTTGCGCATGCCATTTATTGTAAATCGATATTTGACCATGAGGTCGGAAACGTTCATTCCACTGCGAATATCATGAATAACGTCCTTGGCCTTGATTCTCCGTGTCGGTTTCATCATTCAATCTCCTTTAAGATCGAAAGTTTATCCAGTTCATTGAATCAGCTTCCCGGCCGCTACCGAAATCGATTAAACTACATCAAGGTTTCGAAAACGCCTTTGTTGCTGTATGGTTCTAAACTATTACCCCTTGGAATCTCCGTTGACGAAGGCACGCTACACCTGCTTGGCCTCGACCGGATCTAAACTATTTCGAGATGTCCCACCATATCCGGCTCAAGGACCTCTCCAATCTCGGCAACGGGCTCGACCCCTTCCGCTATCAACGCGTCAAAGAGATCGCGCACACGTTCACCAGGCACGCCGAATATCAGCCCGCCCGAGGTCTGCGGATCAAACATCAAGTCCGCGATTTCAGCGGAAATGCCCGAGTGCACAGTGACCCACGAGCCGAAAAACTTCCTATTAGAGTGCCCTCCGCCCGGAATCAATCCCATAGAAGCACCTTCCATGGCCCCTTCAAGAATTGGGACAGATTCTGCGTGAATCCTCAGCTTGCACTTGCCGGCTCGAGCCATTTCCACAAGATGTCCGGCCAACCCAAATCCAGTCACATCCGTGCAAGCCTTGACGTCAAATCTGGAAGCAACTTCGGAGGCATTCTTGTTGAGCGTGCAAAGCGAACGCACCATCGCATCCACAGAAGACGCTGTTGCTAGCTGGGCTTTAAGCGCGGTTGCGACGATACCGGTTCCGATGGCCTTGGTAAGAATTAAACGGTCCCCCGGTTGGAGGGCCGAGTTTGTCATCATGCGATCCGGATGAACCAGGCCGGCCACGGACAGGCCGTACTTTAACTCGTCGTCTTCCACACTGTGGCCGCCGACCAGAGCGACTCCGGCCTCCTTGAGGATATCCAGCCCTCCCTGAAGGATGCTCTTGAGAGTGGATATCCCGAGCTTTTTACTAGGAAAACAGACCACATTCATGGCCGTTATGGGACGGCCGCCCATAGCGTACACGTCGCTTAAAGAATTCGTGGCCGCGGCTCGGCCGAAGATCCTTGGGTCGTCAACGATTGGAGTAAAGAAATCCAGCGTTTGGACAAGCGCCAGGGATTCGCTGAGGCG
The DNA here is from genome assembly GCA_963789265.1 of uncultured delta proteobacterium. GTDB lineage: Bacteria > Desulfobacterota > Desulfomonilia > Desulfomonilales > Desulfomonilaceae > CAWBBA01. Next base: position 194,219 of record CAWBKB010000007.1, read on the forward strand.
ATATACACCCGCGTCCTCCGATCCAGCCGGTCCTGCCAGGACATTAGGATCGTAAGGAATGTCAATTCCGTGCAGAGCTTCCTCCAGGTCCCCTGGAGCTAATTTAGCCGCTCAGCCCGACGCTTGGGTCAGGGCGGTCAGCCTGATGTCATTGCAGGCCATTCGGTATCCTTCCCTCGATAGGTCGCCCCCCCTTCCCTATATTAAATATATGAATCCAGAATGTTACACCAGAGGATTTATCTCAATCTTTTTCCAAGGGGTGCTTTCACACGGAGATATGAGGCGGAGCCTCAGTTCGGAAGCCCAATTCGGTCTGCCCTAGCCGGCAAGTAGAGGTAGTTCCGTGCAATTCTCAAACCTTTTCAACTATGCCAATTACGTATGAGCAACGGCCTTGCATTGCCGGCTTGGACAAAAGTGGCTGCGTCTCACCAATCATTGAGTCGAGAACGCTCCAACCTTGTTCGTGGAGTTGAAGACGGCCGGTATTGCACCGAGTTTGTGACCTGCACTTGCCAAGTGGCACCGTGGCTCCGTCCGGGGTGCGTCCCTGATTAAAGCATCCGTCACCGGGACGCGGGGGCTCCGCAGGACAGCGGGATTCGGCCCGAAACGCAAGAGGTCCATTCCGGCAGGGCGGCCGTTGTTGGAGACATAGATGAATGCAGTCGCAACCTCGGTAGGGCGAGTTCCGTTAAAGGTTGCCCCGCTAGCCAGAAGCAGGTCCACCACCTCTCCGTAACCTCTTATAGAAGCCTGGGTCATAGCTGTGTTACCGTTGCGATCGCTGGCATTAACGGCCGCACCTTTTTCCAACAGGACTTGAACTACGTCGGTATGGCCTTCGGCCGCAGCACCCATGAGAGCAGTTACCCCGCTCTTGGGTTCTCTGATATCCGCGTTTGCGCCGTGATCGAGCAGTAGTTCCACAACTTCCTTATGTCCCATGACGGAAGCCCACATCAAAGCAGTGTCGCCATTGTTATTCCTGGCTTCCAAGTTCGCACCTTGCTCCAGCAATACTCTCACTACTTCCTCATGGCCTTGGATCGCGGCCCAGATCAGAGGCGTCAAGCCGTCCCGATCCCTTGCGTTCACGTCCGCTCCTTCGTTCAGATAGCCGACAATCTCAAGATAGTCCCCTGTTCTCGCTGCCTCAAAAAGATTGCCGCTCAAGTGGCGCTCGCCGTAATAGGCATGATGCCAACAAAACAAAAGTAGCGGGAGGACAAACAGCATTGTCACGTTGCTTAGCCATTTCATCTTTCCACCCTCCTCTCGTTCCACTAACGCAATACTGCAAAAACATAGCAATTCCGGAAAAACGATGTATCAATTGCAATTCCCATTCATGCCTGCTCCAAGGATGCACCACGGTTTCTTCTGACTTCCTAGTACCGGCACATCTCTGAATATCCATAAGTTTGATGAGCAGGCGCGTCAGATCTCTCCGTGTACTGGCCCTCTGCGTAATATTTTCACAGTGTAGTCGGAAACTGTTCCCCCGAACTAATGCCCTCTGTGAGAGTGCGCAACCCCTTCTTTTCTCTGTTTCGCTGTTAAAACGATTTGTACGCTCGTGCATAGATCATGCATTTTTAGTGCCATATCTGAGGAGATTGCAAAATTATACTTTTGAGAGGTTTAAGACAGAGGATTCGCGAATCGGGGCAGTGAGGTACGCCCCGCCGAAAAAGCCCTCCGCTTACACAGGATTGTGGCAAAACAGCCACATTCACGAATAAATCCAGTAAATCCAGCAAGATAATTTTGGCAGGAGTGGGGGTTTTTGCTCCATCAGGCGATAGGTGGTCGATTTACGCCCACATCAGATTTGGTGGAAGAGGTTTCGTTAAAGTGTTTGCCAAAAGTAATGTCCGTTTGGCCGCCCGACGCGAAGAATGCTGAAAACGCGTCCCGATGAGCGTTTCGTCGTCATTTCCGCGTACGCGATCCCGCACGGCGGCTTCAGTAGGTCCGGCATCCTGCCGGCCATTTACACTCTCGTTCACGGGCTCGGCCTAGGAATGCCGGTCTTGGACCAATCGGCCATCAAACAAGTGACAATCTCGGCGAGGATATGGTGGGGCATCCCGCGCGGCTGGCGGGACTGCCTGTCCCACGTTCCGCGGGATCACCCCGGACTTCAATCCGGGCTATGTAGGGGCGGACCCGCGTGTCCGCCCGGGGCAGACACATAGGTCTGCCCCTACATTATGTACAACCAGGATAACAAGCTTCAATTTATCGCCTACGAGATTCCGGCACAGGCTCACACTCCGGCCAAAGATCGGCCTTCGTGAAACGCCTTCAGATTGATTTCAACGAGTTTCGGCTTCAAGGACTCCTTCAGCGCCTCTTCGTACTTTTCGGCAGGTATATCAAGGTACTTCGAAAGTACTCCAAGAAAGATCACGTTGAGCACTCGCGGATTCCCCATCTTCCGGGCCACCTCGGTCCCGTCGATCACCATTGCGTCAGGGACCCGCTCCTTGATTCTGGCAGAAACATCGGGTGGATACTCCTGCTTCCCAGTGAATACCGCAGGGGGAAGGACCTTCTGGTCGTTCACAATCACCTTTCCTTTTTCAGAGAGGTAATGAAAGTACCGCAAGGTCTCTATTTGTTCGAAGGAAAGCAGCACGTCCGCTTCACCGGCTTTAATTATGGGAGAACTGACAAGTTTTCCGAAACGAACGTGACTGGATACGGAACCGCCCCGCTGCGCCATCCCGTGGATTTCGTTCTTTTTTACGTCGTATCCGTGACGAGCCGCCACTCGGCCCAGCACGTCGCTGGCCAAAATTATCCCCTGGCCGCCGACCCCGACTATCAGGACATTGTAAACGCGGTTCTCGCTCATGACGCCTCCTCGATGCAGTTGAACTTGCAGGCCTCCTGACAGGTGCGACACCCTACACAAAGCGCTTCGTTTATTCTGGAAAAGCCTTTGCGTTTCTCACCTTCCGCGGGCTCGTCTATCTTGACGAATTCCAGTGCCGGACAGCCTGTATTGATGCAGCTTTTGCATCCCTTGCACATATCCGGATCAATTTTCAACGGCCTGTCGGGCAGGATTCGCCCGGTCTTTAGAAGCGCACAAGGCGCACGGGCTATTATCACTGAAGGTTCGTTGGCTTCCAGCTCTTCGCCGATCACCTTTTCCGTCTCTTTCACTTCATAGGGGTTGACGATCCGTATTCTCTTGAATCCGAAAGCCTCGGCGAGCTTGGCCATATCCGCACTGATCGTAGGGTCCTGACGAAGCGTGAAGCCTGTGCCGGGATGCGGCTGAGCGCCGGTCATGGCAGTGGTCCGGTTGTCCATAATGACCACGGTGGTAAAACCGCCATTGTAAGCCAGTTCAAGCAGGGGGGTCATCCCGGAATGGAAGAATGTGGAGTCCCCTATCACTGCGACTGCCTTTCCTTTTGCCAGTTCACCGAGGGATCTGTCCAAGCCGGAGGCAATGCCGATTCCCGCGCCCATGCAGAGGCAATGGTCGAGCATCCCAACTGGGGGGAGCGCTCCGAGGGTGTAACAACCTATGTCACCTGCGACGTAAACCTTCCTTTTCTTCAAGGCGCTGAAAGTGGCTCTATGCGGACATCCGGGGCACATGTTCGGCGGCCTGAGCGGCAATTCCATTTCTATAGGCGCGACGCTTTTGGAAGTGCTCTTCCCGGTGAGGGCAACCTCCACTTTTTCCGGAGAAAGCTCTCCACACAGGCCGGTCAGCTCCTTGCCTTCCACCTTTATGCCCATCAAGCGGACCGCTTCTTCGATGAAAGGGTCCAATTCTTCGACCACGACGAGCCGCTTCACACGGGCAGCAAAGTCCCGAATCATCTTCTCCGGAAGCGGCCATACCATGCCGAGCTTCAAGAAAGAGGCAGAGGGCATGACTTCCCGGGCGTACTGGAACGCGACGCCTGCCGAGACGATTCCCAGCGAATCGTCCCCCGCGATGACCTGGTTGAATGGGAAGCTTTCCGCATACTCGGCCAAATCTTTGAGCCTCTGTTCCACAACAGGGTGGCGGCGCCTCGCCATTGCCGGGAGCATCACAAATTTCATTGGGTCCTTTTTTAGCCCCAACTCCTTAGTCCCTTCCACGCGCTCCTTGACCTCGACAAGAGACATGGAATGGGAAATGCGTGTGCTGCTTCGGACAATCACGGGCGTGTCGAACTCTTCGCTTATAGCCAATGCCGCTCCCATGAGGTCTTTGGCCTCCTGGCTGTCGGAAGGCTCAAGGCAAGGCACTTTGCCGAACTTCGCGAAATTGCGAGTGTCTTGCTCATTCTGGGAGGAGTGCATTTCCGGGTCGTCACAGACCACCAGCACCAGAACCGCCGTTCACGCCAGTATAGGAGAGCGTCATGAATGGATCTGCCGCCACGTTGAGCCCCACGTGCTTCATCACGGCGATGGCCCTCGATCCCCCGTACGCGGCTCCTGCTGCAACTTCCACGGCGACTTTCTCATTCGGGGCCCACCCTGCTATAATTCGGCGGTATTTTTGCCCGATAGATTCCAAGATTTCTGTGCTTGGGGTTCCAGGATACGCGGAGGCCAATCGCACGCCGTACTCATAAGCCCCGCGTGCGATGGCTTCATTTCCTGACATAAGCTCTTTCACGGCTCGTCCACCTTTCATTGATTTCCGGTTCTTCAGGCTCGTGCCGGGACCCGGGAGGAGTGAAAACGTTTCAGGCGAGGCTTGCGTCTATATTTCAATGGCTTGTGCGCACTTACAAGAGGGACTGACTTGACGGACCGGTGCCGTTGTTATTTATCCTAGTCTTGGAGAAAAACTGTGTCAAGAAGTTCAGCAAAGGACAAAAGAGCTGCAAGAATCACCGTTTTGATGATCTTTTAGAATTAGCGACTGAAGCAGCTTTTGGTGCGGTTGATTCCGAAATAGGCGGTTGCGGGACATTCATTATAGCGAATAATCGGTTCAAAGATGGAGTGAGAAAAGATAGGATTCGCGGTGCAGCCGAAACCCTCCCCTCAGAAAACTGTCTAATACGAACAAAGCGCGCTGTCGTAGTGTTGCACATTGCCTTCTTCTGGAAATGAGGTTTTCTTGATGGGGCAAATTGGCTCGTAAGTATTTACGGACGTCAGGTTGCGGGGGGCGCTCTTCTAATTGATGGCTCTGTTACTGCTCTTTGGACGGCAGGAAAAAAAAGGATTACAGACCGGGCGTTTTTCTTATTGACTTTTTGTGTTGCAACATGCTAGTTGTACTAATCATTTTTATTATAATGCGCACGTAGAGTGCTGAGAGATTGTCATGTCTCGTGTTTTTGTTGGGATGGGTATAGGGTTGGTGGTGTTCTCTCTCCTTGCGTCGCCTCTCGAGGCCGCGCGATCGGCCACCGTCAAACATGCAAAGTACCGAATTTCCCGGGGCTCGCGATTGGGGGAACGGGTCGTGCTTCGTGCTTCCCCTGTGCCTGCGAGGGGACCTATTGCCGTACCCGCGTCCGCCGGACCGGCGGGAGCGGCCGCGACACCGGCCCTTATCGACCGGAGCCGCATGGAAAGTCGGCTCACGCCCTCGGATTCCCTCAAGTCTGACAAGGGACTTCCTACAGGCCTTGACGGAGGATTGAGCTACCTCGAAATCCAGGTAAGCCATTCGGCACACGATTTCAAGTTATATGCCAACACCTTGACCGGGAAGCGAGAAAAGCTCTATGAATGCAAGGTCGGCCTTGGTTCATCAGAGTTTCCTACGCCGGTCGGAGTTTACTTCGTGACCCACATCTACGATCAGGACCCCTGGTGGATACCCCCACCAGATCGGTGGTGGGCCGCCGGCCAAAGACCCAGTCGCAAGGTGTACGGCGGAACCATGGCACCTCTTCTCAAAAAGCGGCCTGTCAGGGTGAAAAAGCATAAGCCCGACCCCGAGGACAAGATCGCGGGGCAGGTCCGATTGGACGACTACGGATACAGGTTCCATGGAACCAACGCGCCGAGAAGTATCGGTCAGAATCAATCGCACGGTTGTGTTAGAATGCGGCCTGACGATGCCCGGAAGGTCGCCGGCTTGATCAGAGAATATGTGGGTCAGCCGGAGCACAGAGCCGATGACGAAAACGGGTCATACTTCATACTGAATGCCCCTGTGCGTCTCAATCTGGTGAAGTAACACCGCGAAATTCTTGAAATGCCCGCCGGACATAGGGCGGGCCGTTGCCGCCATTAATTTATTCCCGGCGGGCACAGGCCCGCCCTACCCAACTAACGTTGCGGAATTCCCGTCAAATTGCTCCGACAGTGGCGGTCGATAATTTCCAGCCATTTTTCCAGGTCCACGCCGCACGCGTAATGATCGCGGCCGATTCCCGGTGATGAGCATTCTTCGAAGATGGTATCCGAATTGACGAGGCAGACGGGCCATCCTGTGACGTGATGTCTCACGCGGCTGTTCGTATTCACGCGGTAGACCATAAACGCCGTGTTATCGCAGAAGACCCGGTACCAAATTCCCTCATATTCCACGGATAAGTCCGAGCCAAGGACCCCCAGATCCTGAAATACCTTCCGAATGCGGGCGAAGACCATACGGGGAGATCTTTCGGGACGCGAGTCCCTTTCCAAGGGCGGCAGGTTTCCTGAATTGCTCGGCATGAACGGCCTCCAAACCGGTCATTTTGGGCTTGCCGGCGGTTTACTCGCGTAGCGACTGTGCTTAACTCTAGCCTATAGGCCCAAAGCATGCCTCGTACCTGGCCCAGAACTCTTCCTGGGAAAAGCGATGGCATTGGGTCCCTTGGCACTCCACTGAATAACCCGCACACACCGCGCCTATCCGACTCGCCGCCACCAGATCTTTTCCCATTACCAAACCCTTGATCAGACCGGCCCTGAATGCATCACCCGCGCCCGTGGGGTCCAGCACTCGTTTAGTCGGTACGGCGGGTATTTGCACCTCTTTTTCAGGAGTTGAAATCAGAGAACCTTTTTCCCCGAGAGTGGTGATTATGGCTCCGGTCTTCTCGAGCAAGTCGCTTTTTTGCAAGCCACTGGACCGCATGACCATTTCAAGCTCGTAATCGTTCGAGATGAATATCATCGAGCCGCTGAGCGCCTCTATCAGCGCATCGGTCGATAAAGCCGGAATGCTTTGTCCCGGGTCGAAGATGTAAGGTAAGCGTCGGTCTCTATAAATTTTTGGAAAAGTGAGCATCTCGTCAAGATTTCCCGGTGACACGATGGCGAGGGAATTCTGAGGTTCTGCTCCATCAATCTGGTACAGGCAAGGATACTTCATTGCCCCGGGATTAAACCCGGTAATCTGGTTGTCGGCCTTATCTGTGGTGATGTACGCTCCTGCGGTGAATTCTTCCGAAATTATCCGGATACCATCCAGGCTCAACCCTTGCTCGGACAACCAATTCTTGTAGCTATGGAAATCCTTGCCCGCAGTGGCCAGTATGAATGGCTGTTCTCCGAGGAGGGCAAGGCTGTAGGCGATATTTCCTGCGGTACCTCCGAATTGTTCTTTCAAGCCGTTCACCTGGAAGCAGACATTTAGGATATGGATCTTGTCAGGAAGAATATGGTCCGAAAATTTTTCAGGGAAATCCATAATTTTATCATAAACTAAAGACCCGGAGACAAAGATTTGCATCCCACACTCCTGAACTGCACGCATGAATTCTAGTATTTGTCAGTTCAGAGGATATGAGAAGCGCGTTAGGGTGTCAAGAACCATCTAAGGCGACCTGGTAATCCCTCAGTTACGGGCGGCAAAAGATTGTCATTGCGAGCGAAGCGAGGCAATCTCATTTCTGGAGAGCGTCCAGAACCGAGATTGCTTCGTCGCTTTGCTCCTCGCAATGACATGAGAAAGAAAGTTCCCCGCACATACAAATGATTCCGGTGAACCGTTCCGTCTTACGTTCTTTGCCTCTGATTCTCGATGCTGTTGCGCGGGTGACTGAATTTGGTGTAACGTACTCTCAATTAAGAAAGGCGCACTTCCTTGCTGGTTTACTGAGGTCCCACCTTTCGCGCACGAGGCTCCTTAATGGCCAGGCACCGCAGAGATGATTGAGCGAACGATAAAGACGAGCATATACGCGCACATATCAGTGTGGGCCCTAATATTTTGCTGCTTGTACCTCACGAGCCTTCACAGCTATCTATTGTTCCACACGCTGGTAGAGCTATTCAGCATCGCGGTGGCGTGGGACATATTCTTCATCGCCTGGAACTCACGCCGACTGTTGGCCAACAATTATCTTCTTTTCCTGGGGATTTCCTACCTCTTTGTCGGTTGTATCGATCTGGCGCACACCATGGCCTACAAAGGCATGGGCATTTTTGCGGCATCCAGGTCCGACTTGGCCTCTCAACTCTGGATTGCGGGTAGGTTTGTCCAAAGCTTCTCTTTGTTGGCTGCACCCTTTTTTCTAGGGCGACGGCTAAGACCGTATGTAGTCATTGCCGCCTTTTCACTGGTTTGTGCTGCGCTATTCGCATCCATCTTCTACTGGAAAATTTTCCCCGACACCTACCTGGACGGTGTTGGGCTCACAGGGTTCAAGATCTGGAGTGAGTACGGCATCTGTCTGATTCTCGTTGCAGCCGCACTGCTGCTGTACAAACACAGGGACCGGTTCGATCCAGGTGTGTTGAAGCTGTTGATCGGCTCCATGTGTGTCACTGTGGCCTCGGAATTGGTGTTTACCGTATACGTGGACGTGTACGGCTTTTCCAATCTAGTCGGTCATTATCTTAAGGTCATTTCCTTCTACCTGGTCTACAGGGCAATCATACAGACCGGCTTGAATAAGCCTTACGATCTGATGTTCAGGGAACTTAAGAAAGGGCAGGAAGCGCTGGCCGCCGGCCTTGCCGATCTGCAAAGGTCCAGTGCGGAGACAAACGCTTTGCTCGTCGCCTCACGAGCGCTTCTGAAGCATCGCGATTTTGCCGCATCGGCACGGACAATCTTTGATGCGTGCAAGGAGGCCATTGGAGCCAAGTCCGGGTACATTGCACTGTTGGATAGCCACTGCACGGATAATGACGTTATGTTTCTTGATTCAGGCGAATTGCCTTGCAGCGTCGATCCCAAGCTCCCTATGCCGATTCGAGGTCTTCGCGCGGAAGCGTATCGTACTGGAGAGGTAGTCTGCGAAAACAACTTCTCCGAGAGCAAATGGGTGAAATTCCTCCCTCACGGCCATGTCTGCCTCGAAAACGTTATGTTCGCTCCGCTGATGCTCGAGGAAAAAGCTGTGGGCCTGCTCGGTCTGGCAAACAAACCGGGAGGCTTTACCGATAATGACGCCCGCACAGCCGCTGCTTTTGCCGAGTTCGCTTCCATCGGCCTGCTTAATAGCCTGACCCTCGAATCCCTTGCGCACAGTGAAGAGCGTTTTAGGACAGTTGTAGAAACTGCGAATGATGCTATCATATCCGTTGACAGCCACGGCAACGTGGTTTACTGGAACAAAGCCGCCGAGCATATCTTCGGCTATTCGGCCAAGGAAATTGTGGGCGAGCCCCTCTCCCTGATAATTCCTGAACAATTCCGTGCAGCCCACCAAAACGCATTGCAAGATGTAGTCTCAAACTCGAAATCGCACCCTCCTGCAAGGACTGTTGAGGTAGCGGGTCTGAGAAAAGATGGCGAGGAATTTCCGGCAGGATTGTCAATTGCAGCTTGGGAAACAAGAGAAGGGAGATTTTTTACCGGTATCCTGCGGGACATCACTACACGCAAGCGCGCCCAAGAGGCTTTGCAGAGCACATTGGCCGAACTGGAACGCTCCAATGCCGAGTTGCAGCAATTTGCCTATGTCGCGTCACATGACCTGCAGGAGCCCCTGCGCATGGTATCAAGTTACGTTCAACTTCTCGACCGTCGCTATAAAGACAAACTTGACAAAGATGCAGCCGAATTCATGGGCTACGCGGTCGAGGGTGCCCGACACATGCGGCGACTCATCAACGGCCTGCTGCAATACTCCCGTGTAGGAACACATGGAAAGGCCTTCGAGATTGTTCCCTGTGAGAAGGTATTGGATACGGCATTAGCCAACTTGCGGATGTTGCTCGCCGAATCGGGCGCCCAAGTTACCCGTGATCCGCTCCCGACAGTGAATGCGGACTTTACGCAACTCCTGCAACTCTTTCAAAATCTGATCGACAATGCTTGCAAATTTCGCGATGATGATCCTCCGCAGATTCACATCTCCGCAAGGCAAGCGTATAATCAATGGCTTTTCTCGGTGCGTGACAACGGGATAGGAATTGATCCGGAGTATGCGGAACGGATATTTATTATATTTCAACGCTTGCACAATAGAGAAGAATTTCCCGGTACCGGCGTAGGATTGGCGATTTGCAAGAAGATTGTCGAGCGCCACGGCGGCAAGATTTGGGTTGAATCGGAACCGGGTGCGGGTACCTACTTTCTGTTTCACCATGCCCGGAAATGATACTCAGATGCGGCGACAATAGAGCTTAAATGGTAAACCGGCCTGGACGGCACCTCCTGTCGGAACAGCGCGACTACGCACAATTCCGGGTGTTCCGGACACAATGAGGAAAATGAGTACGCCGATGGATCTACTAGTGAAGGCATTGCTTGACGGCGATCAGATTCAGGCTGTTGCCGCAGCCAGAAGCCTTCGTGACACGGGGGTCGAACACGAGCGCATGGTCACTGAGGGGATAGAAGTGGCGATGGGGCAATTGGACACCAAGTGCACGATGGAGCAGTTCAACTTACTGGAAATCATGCTTGTGGGGCGTGCAGCGATGGGAGTCATAAAGGAGCTCTTTCCAGCGGGCACACCTTCACTTCGGACTAAGGGAACGGTTGTGCTGGCCAGTCCGGAGGGGGACGTACACGACTTGGGGAAGAACGTCCTCAAGGCAGTATTGACGGCAAAAGCCTACCATGTCGTGGATTGTGGCAAGGATTGTCCCGTAGAGAGACTGATTAGCGCAGCGGAACAAGAAGGAGCGCTTGCTGTCGCAGTCAGCGGCTTGATGACCAGCCTGATCCCACAGGTGCGACAGATCAGGGACAAAATGACTAAACGGGGACTCGGTCACATTAAGGTGATGGCCGGCGGAGCAGCATTGAAGCAAGCTTCCGCAGAGAGTCTAAACGTCGATTTCGTAGCTCAGACCGCTTTCGATGGCGCACGCTATCTTGATCGGATAGCCGGAGGTGGGCAATGAACAGCGTCGACCGGATCAAGGCCGCGGTGAATTTCGACCCGCCCGATTACGTGCCGGTGATCGCTCAGGTTTTCGGCCATGCCGCGACTTTGGCTGGGATTCCCCTGGGCGATTATGTCAAAAGTGGCAAACTGTTGGCGCGTTGTCAGATTCAAGCCCTGAAACACTATGACTACGATGCGGTCTTTGCTTTGATGGATGCGAATGTTGAAACTGAGGCCGCGGGCTCTGCCCTGACCTATCGAGCTGACCGGTATCCAAGTGTCGCGACTTATGCTTTTTCGGATGGAACTAACCTGGACAGAGCAGAGGTACCTGATCCGCACCGAGCGGGGCGCATGCCGGAATTGCTGGAAGCCGCCGGGATTCTGCGCCGAGAGGTGGGCGATGATGTGCTTGTTGTGGGCTGCGTGTTAGGACCCATGACCCTGGCAACACAACTGCTCGGCATCGAAGCGACCCTCTATTTGGCCGCGGACGATCCGGAACGATTCTCCTGTTTGCTTGACTTTGCCACCGAAATTGCCATTCGGTTCGGCATTTCACAGATCGAAGCCGGCGCGCATCTACCCATAGTTTTCAACCCGTCGGCCTCGCCCGCTGTTATTCCGTATCAATTCTTCCGCGAAATTGAACTGCCTCGTCTCAGGAAAGTCTTCGCAGCCTTTAAGCTGGCTGGGGCTGCGGCCAACTGGCTTCATGTTGCGGGGCCGGCCGAGCCTATCCTATCCCTTTATCCTCAGGCCGGGGTGGACATCGCGAATATTGATTACGAGGTTGATCCGGAGGATGCCCGGAGAGCGCTTCCACAGACTTGCCTCAATGGCAACATCAAACCCCTGGCCTTTGTTGAGGCGACTCCTGATGTGATTGCCGATGAGTCTTCCAGATTGATGAATCTTTTCGGAGATCGTGGAGGCTTTATCATGTCGTCCGGTTGTGAGATTCCGCCGGAATCAAGACCTGAAAATATTTCCGCTATGGTTGCGGCAGCGAGAGAGAGAATGTAACTCAGTGAGCTTTAAAGCAAGCCACGCGAAAAGTTGATTTCCCCTCCTTTTTAATGGGAGGCAGAGGAGTTTTTTGGGATAACCTATTGAAAATCCCCCTTTAGAGAAGGGGGACTTTGAGGGCCTGACGGGACGCCTGAGGTGCCCACGACCGAAGCAACCAGCTCTAAATTAATGCCTGTGGGAGGTAATACTCTGCCGACCCTGACCATCAAATCGGAAAAAATCGAACGTCGTATCCCGTTTGACCCCGGAGCATCCTTGCGTGAAATCCTGGACGAGGCCGACGTGCGGGTTCGTGCAGGATGCAAAGGGACTGGTGCATGCGGTCTGTGTCTCGTGCGGATTGAAGCCGGACGAGTCGGTGCACCGGGGCCGAATGAGAATACCCATCTGGATAGCTCACAACTTGCTCAGGGCATTCGATTGGCCTGCCAAGTAATTCCCGAGCAAGATTTGCAGATTGTGATCCTTGCCCCAGCTCCCAAAGCGGATTGGAAAAGCCTTCCCCAAGGAGACAGACGACGTAACGGTCGAGGCCGCGCCTTCCCACTGGGAGATGCGCCGACAGACGTGAAAGAACCTTATGGTGTGGCAGTGGATCTGGGCACAAGTCACCTAAGTCTTTCGCTGCTCGATCTTGCCGGCGGCGAATGCCTGGCAGGGCGTTATGGCCCCAACCCTCAGATGCTTTTCGGTTCAGATGTCATGACACGGCTTATCACCGCGTCTGAGTCTTCCCAGCAGGCGCAGGTGATGAGCCGACAAATCGTCATAGCAATAGGCGAAGCACTGTTGGATATCGCCTCCAGAGAGGGGATCGATCTTCAACGAGTGGTGAGGCTTGCTCTGGTCGGAAACACTGCAATGCTGGCACTGTTGTCAGGGCGAAATTACAGTCGGTTGATTCAACCGAGCCACTGGACCAAAGCCGTCGATTGTCTGCCTCAAAACACGGAAACGTGGGCTGAAGCTTGGGGCATTCATCCCAAGGCGAGCATACAGGTCATCCCGCCTCTGGCCGGCTTTGTGGGCTCCGATTTGCTGGCGGGCGTGGTTACGACCCGCCTGACTGAAGACGGAGTCGGCTGCCTTCTCATTGATTTCGGCGCCAATTCCGAGATAGCCCTGTGGGACGGACAAGCCTTGTGGGTCACCTCTGCCGCTGGGGGGCCTGCCTTTGAACGGAGTGGCATCGAATGCGGACTGCCCGCGGAAACGGGAGCCATTTATAGGGTACAGCGTGCAGCAGAATGGAATGCTTAATTTTGCAGTCATCGGCGACCAACAAGCGCGCGGCATCTGCGGTTCGGGCTTGGTAGATCTGATTGCCAACCTGGTCAGGACAGGTAGATTGACTAACATGGGCCGGTTCACACCGTCTGTTCCGGGAAACGAATTTACGCTCGTGCGAGGTGAGCCGGACATCATTCTGACCAAGAGGGGTGTAGACGTTTTTCAGCGCGGCAAAGCAGCCATTGGGGCAGGCGTGCATGTATTGCTGAAGCAGGCGGGCATGAGGTACAAGGATTTGCAGCGAATTTGCGTCGGCGGCGCTTTCGGCAGTTTCCTGGATATCGCCAACGCCCAGGAGATCGGGTTGCTGCCCAAGATTCAACCAGAGCTTGTGGAGCTTCACGGAAACACGGCATTGGCCGGTTGCGAAGACGCGATACTGTCACACTTGGCTTCTCAACGTCTCGCGAACCTCAGAGATCGCCTAAAAGTTATCAATTTATCGCAGTGTCTCAATTTTGACGACATATTCTTGGAGCATTTGTACCTCCAACCGTCGCAAGGAGAGTGAGCTACGGATACCGGATCTCCAGGACAGGCGAATTATCTTGATGCCTTTATCAAGACCGCCCAATACCTCGCCGGCTTGACGATCCAACAGGATTTGTGGATCGAGACGGGAAAACTTCTGGTCAATTTTTGGGGAGCGGATCTAGGCGCCTTTGGAGAACGCCTTACAAACGGGGAAATAGTAATTCGCCCTTGGATCTTCTCGGATGAGTTTTCCAAACGAATGGACTTTGCATCAGAGGCCCAGGAAAGTGTCGCCGAGGTACTGGATGGTGGTTTCCTAACATGGCGAATAATTTCGTCTTCGCCGGAAACGCTGGTGGTAGCCTTCTTGCCGGTCACCGGGGAAAACCGGGTCATGAGAGTGTTGCTGGTGGCGCACAGGATGTCTGGACCACCTCCAAGAGATCTGCTCAATGTGTACCTAGCTCTCGCAGGTCTTGTGGGAACAACAGCCGAGCGTCTGGCTTCGGAAGCGGAACTGAGGAAACAGCGCCGGCATCTCGAGATACAGATTGCTCAACGTAAGAGTGCGGAAGAGGCTCTGCGGGAAAAAGAACAGTTTCTTACCAATATTTTTGAGAGCATCCAAGATGGTATAAGCATACTAGATAGCGAGCTGAACATTGTACGAACCAATTCGACAATGGATCGATGGTATTCAACCTCAATGCCTCTCGTTGGCAAAAAATGCTTTGAAGCATACCATAATGCAAATCACCCTTGTGAAAAATGCCCTGTTGCTCAGGCTCTAAAGACCGGCCAAACCACCTTCGAAATTGTTCCCCGAGAAGGAGCGAAAGGTCATATTGAAGGATGGCTCGAACTGTATGCTTTTCCTCTTGTAGCTCCAGGCTCGGATCAAGTCATGGGTGTAATCGAATACTTCCGGGATATCAGTGACCGCAAGAAAGCAGAAGAAGCGCTACGTACCAGCGAAGAGCGCCATCGGGCTGAGCTTGAGCAACGAATCAAAGAACGCACCTCCGAGTTACATGTAGCCAATGAACGATTAAGGGATGAAATTACCGAGCGGAAACGGACAGCATCTGAATTGGAACGGTCTAACGCCGAGTTGCAGCAATTTGCTTACGTCGCGTCCCATGACTTGCAAGAGCCGCTCCGCATGGTCTCAAGCTACGTGCAGCTTCTCGATCGCCGCTACAGAGACAAACTTGATGAGGACGCGGACGAGTTTATGGCTTACGCTGTTGACGGAGCCAAACGCATGCAGGGTCTCATTAATGGTCTGCTGCAATATTCCCGTGTAGGAACTCACGGTAAGGCTTTCGAGTCTGTTGACTGTGAAACGGTCCTGGATAAGGCGTTGGCCAACTTGCGGATGTTGCTCGCCGAATCGGGCGCGCAGGTCACCCGAGATCCTCTCCCCACAGTGGATGCGGACTTTACACAACTCTTGCAACTGTTTCAAAATCTGATCGACAACGCTTGCAAATTTCGCGATGATGAGCCCCCTCAGATTCACATCTCCGCCGGGCAGGCGCACAATCAATGGCTCTTCTCAGTGCGTGACAACGGGATAGGGATTGATCCGGAGTATGCGGAGAGAATATTTGTCATATTTCAACGCCTGCACAATAGAATGGAATTTCCGGGAACCGGTCTCGGGCTGGCAATTTGCAAGAAGATCGTTGAGCGCCACGGCGGCAAAATTTGGGTTGAGTCCCAAGACGGCAAGGGCACAACCTTCTACTTCACAATCCCGGAAAGAAAGGCATGCTGATGTACGGTAGAAGCAACATCCACGCTATCGAGATCCTTCTGGTTGAAGATAATCCCGGTGATGTGCGCCTCACTCGAGAAGCGCTCAAAGATGGCAAGATAGTCAATAATTTGCACGTGGCCGAGGACGGCGTAGAAGCCCTCGCATATCTCAGGCGTGAGGGAAAGTTTCACGATTCGGTACGGCCGGAACTCATTCTCCTGGACCTCAACCTCCCCAAGAAAGACGGCCGGCAAGTTTTAGCTGAAATCAAAGCGGACAAGACCTTGAAACGCATCCCCGTCGTGATCTTAACCTCTTCGGAGGCTGAACAGGACATTGTCAAGAGCTATAATCTTCACGCAAATTGCTACGTAACGAAGCCCGTCGACCTCGATCAGTTTATTAGTGTAGTAAAATCTATTGAATATTTCTGGTTATCGGTCGTTAAGCTTCCGCCGGAGGAATGAAATGAGAGACGGCCCACTCCGAGTGCTACTGATCGAAGATAATCCCGGGGACGTCCGCCTAATCAAAGAAATGCTGGTTGAGGCCGGAAAGACGAACATAAGCATTGAATCCGCCGACACCTTGTCAGCCGGCCTGGACCTGCTTACCACAGGCGATTTCGACGCAGCCCTGCTGGATCTCGGATTGCCCGACAGCCAAGGTCTCGCCACCTTGGGCAAAGTCTATGTCAGAGCCCCCGGCATCCCTATCGTGGTTCTAACAGGCCAAGAGGATGAGGCCGTGGCGCTTGAAGCAGTAAAACAAGGAGCCCAGGATTATCTCGTCAAGGGAGAGGTGGACGAAAAGCTTCTCGTTCGGTCCATTCACTACGCGGTTGAACGGCGGCGACTCCTGGCCGAGTTGGAAATCAGCCGGGCTAGTTTCACCAGCATAGTGGAAAAGAGCGCTGACGGCATATTCGTGCTGGGAAACGACAGCTCCGTGCTCTATGCCAATCCGGCGGCGACTGAGCTGATGGGCAAGTGCGGAGAAGATCTTCTGGGCACGTACTTTCCCCTTCCCGCTGTCCCGGGCGAGAGGACGGAATTGGAAATAGCACACGGTGAAGGCGCCGCAGGCACCGGTGAAATACGAGTGAGACGCACCGACTGGAATGGAAACCCTGCATTTTTGACCGTGTTGCGTGACATTACCAAGCGCAAACGAGCAGAGGAGGCTTTGCGCCAAAGCGAGGGAAGATTTCGTGCCATTTTCGAGAGCGCTCAGGACACCATGTTCATTAAGGATCGGCAATTGAAATACACGATGGTAAATCCTGCAATGGCGAAGCTCTTGAACCGCCCTACCTCTGAAATAGTGGGCCGCACCTCTGAAGAGATCTTTGGGCGGCAGACCGGTAAACACCTCAGAGAGGTAGACCTGCGCGTTCTGGACGGACAGACCATCGAAGAAGAGCGGGTGCGACCGATAAACGGCATCCCCCTTACCTTTCACGATGTACGAGTCCCTTTGCGAGACGGCACCGGGGTGATTGTCGGCGTGTTTGGAATAAGCCGCGACATAACCGGCCGCAAGACGGTGGAGCTTCCACACCGACAAGCTGCCGACGAATACCCGTCAAAGGCCATGAAGGCGATCATGAGGCGAGTCAGCTTCGCGGCGGAAACTGAATCCACAGTATTGCTGCTGGGAGAGAGCGGCAGCGGCAAAGACTTCCTGGCCAGATACATCCACGATCACTCCAAGCGCGCGGACGGTCCCTATTGGGCCATCAACTGCGCTGCGGTCAGCGCTCAACTTGCGGAATCGGAGCTTTTCGGCCACGAACGCGGTGCTTTCACCGGAGCGCAAAGCCGTAAGCGAGGACATTTGGAACTTGCCGAAGGCGGAACTCTGCTACTGAACGAAGTCGGGGAACTCCCCCTCCCCTTGCAGGCGAAACTGCTGACTTTTCTTGATACCAGGCAGTTTACCCGTGTGGGCGGAGAAAAGAACATCACTGTCAATGCAAGACTCATCGCTGCCACGAATCGGGACTTGGAGAAGGAAGTCGACGCCGGATGCTTCAGACAGGACCTTTTCTATCGCCTGAATGTGCTGAGTGTCACGGTTCCTCCGCTAAGGGAGAGGCGTGAAGATATCCCAATACTCATTCGAGAGATGATGACGCTACTTTGCACGGACATGCAGCTCCACGAAGTTCCTACTATCGACGCGGCGACCGTGAACGTGCTGAAAAGCTACGACTGGCCGGGGAATGTGCGAGAACTTCGCAATGTGCTGGAGAGGGCGCTGATGTTGTCGGGCGGAGAGTGTATTAGCCTCGCGGGCCTTGGATTGGATACAAACAATGGAAATGCCAAAGACTGGTCTCTCACGGTATGTTTCCCCTCTGGAGAATCCCTGAATGACATTACTCATAATGTGAAGCGTTCTCTTGTCACAGAGGCGCTTAGGCGCTCGGGAGGCAGCAGACAGGGAGCATCACGCTTGCTGGGTATTTCGCGGGTACTCACTCAAACATTACATGAAGGCATTGGGCCTGTCGTGGGATTGAGTCACGTGGCGCAGGCTTTCCAGCCTGCGTTTTCTCGATTCGGATGATAGCAGACTGGAAAGTCTGCTCCACAGGTATAAGAGCTGGCCGCACAAATAACATTCCATGTCTCGCGGGCTCTGCCCGCAAACTGGCTCTATTTTACTGTTATAGTCGAGGCAGAGCCTCGCGATAGGCATTCCCAGGCAGAGCTTGGGAACGAGAAAAACGATTCAGACGGAGAATCATGGATCGGAACTACTGACCGTCATCGAATTCTTGATGCGGAAATTATATCCCTTTTTTCCAGATTGCCGAAACGCCTTTGCTCGTCCCAATGTCTTAAATCATGATGGCAAACGGCGGACTGGCGTCACAATTCTCGTAGAGAATAGAAGATTTCTGCTATAAGGAACCTTAAGATTTCAAGGAATCTCCTGATTGTCCCCTAAAGGAACAGATGGGACAAAGGAACCTAGTGTTGAAGAGGATGTGCATGATTTTGCCGTCAGGTCTTGAACAGATCGAAGCTGAACAGCTCAGTCTTTTTAGGGTGGACAGACAGACGTATGGTCCACCGGAAAAGGACAAACCTTCGGCCTTCAGCGACCCTGCGTTTGCCAACAACAAGATAATGCCTATTCATCGATGGGTACCTTGGATAGCCGGATTCTCTGCTGATTTCGTTCGGAACGCTTTATCTAACTATTTGAATCGGAAATCAACCGTCCTTGATCCGTTTGCTGGAGTTGGTACAACTGTGGTCGAAGGGGTTATGGCGGGTCATAATGCTATAGGTTTTGAGATCAACCCTTACGCGGCTTTGGCGTGTCGCGTCAAGGTCAACGCATCCAGGATGTCTGCAGATGCTTTAAGGAACTGCATTTTACGGTTCCAAAATTTCTATAAGCAAAAAGTCTCTGGCGCATACACTCCCGTTAGCTCCCCCCCGTTAGGCTTCCGGACCAGAGCCTCGTTTTATAGCCCGGATGTATTACACAAGGTCCTGACAATTCAAGATTTTATAAACCTTATCGAAGAGGATGATCTTCGAGACCTGTACAAGCTCGCCTTCGCTTCCACGATGGTCCGGTACTCGAATTATTCATATGAGCCAAGCTTGAGCAGGCGTGTAAGCGCTGGGAAAAAGGATATCGACGACTTTCCTGTAGCCCGGACGATTTTGGAAAAACTGACGGAAATGCTGGAAGATGTTGTCTGGTGCCAAGCTCATCCCGCCAAGGATCGGGTTTTCTCCAGAATCATCAATGATTCCTTTTTCCAGTATGAGAGGCACTTGGAGGCCGAGTCGGTTGATCTGATAATTACGTCGCCACCATACCTGAACAACTATCATTACAATCGGAATACTCGACCACACTTATACTGGTTAGGATACGTCAATAGTCCCAGAGACATGATACCCTTGGAGCAAGCAAACTTCGGCAAGTACTGGCAAACTGTTCGAGATGCTGAGAGAGTCGACTTGGACTTTTCCGCGCCGGATACCGATCTAGCCGAACAGATTGAATTTCTGAGGACTCTTAATCCTGAAAAAGGAGTGTACGGTGGCAATGGCTGGGCCAACTACGCTGCATCATACTTTAATGATTGTTACAAGTTTGCAAATGGCATCCGCTATGCGCTCAGACGCGGAGGTACGGCCTTAGTTGTCATCGGAAACAGTATATTACAGGGGACATTGATCGCAACAGATCGGCATTTCGGCAAAATAGCCGAGTCCATCGGACTGGAATTGACCAATATTCACGTGCCGCGACCAACAAGAGTCGGAAATAGCATCATACAATCGGAAGTCCGTGTAAAGAAAGCTAAGAGCTCTCATCAATTGTATGAGGCTGTAGTAGAAATCAGAAAACACTAATCACGTAAAGTGGCCTAGCACCTCCTCAACAATTCTTTCCAGCGACGGTGCGGTTCCGGTCAAGCGATCCGCCCATGGTCTTCCTGGATGGAGAACATCCCACTCCGATTTTGCTTGATTGTACCTCCCCGCTCCAGGATCATGATTGCCGAAGCCATCGACAACCGTATTCCAGATAGGGGCAAATCTTCTAATAAGTTCTGCCTCAACCGCCCCGATCAGGTCACTTTCAATGCCTCGAAGAATCATGAACCTGCAACGGAACTGGACGACCTGCAGGTTTGATGCCTGTGCAATGTTCCGAGCATGTTGTTTCAGTCTATTGAACAAGGTTGAGCCTTCGCTTTGAGCAGTCTTACCGGTTCGCCATCCAGCAGGGACCGTTTTGCCGACATAAATTGGCTGTGCAGACGAATCCCGATTGAGGTCGGCCAAAGCGGCGTACAACTCAAAATCACCAGCGTAGTATAAAGCATAAATCCCGCTCCCTGAGAATCGATCAGTCGGTGGTAATTCGTGGACAGGGGTATGAGTAAAAAAGCGGATGGCTTCATCTACTACTCTTTGGAATTGAGCAGACCTGAAAATATGTAAAGCCAAGTTTACGGGCATAACAGTGGGTCTCCGTCATCCCGGTTTGCACAGCAATAAGACCGGAATCAAAGCCATCCATAACTATCACAGATCCCGGTGAAGAGAAAACTCTGAATAGAGTCCAGACTTTTCGAAAAGATCAGTAAGGATACATGAGCGGTGCGCACGAGGCCTAACGAAGGTCGGAATGCCGATCTTCTATATACGATCTGACAAGATTCCTTCCGCTGAAATGCCCGAGCGTGTAATAGGCTATCGCGGTTTCCCGGCCGAACAGGAGCAGTCTTATTCGGCGACGGTTCCAACCCTGCCGATATAGATCCAGTACCCGTTCCCCCAACTCTTCGAGATACTCGATCTTGCGCAGTAATTCTTCACGAGGAGAAACCCGCGTAGTGCCGCTCCCCGAAAAAAGAACCTTCACGTCCAAGTAGGTCAGTCGTTTCAGAGAATCAATGATTTGCCAGATGTTGTAATCACGCCTGAGCGCACGATCGCGGCCTCCGATATACAGATCTCCGGTGAAGAGCCATCCTTGTTTTGCCTCGTACCGGCAGATATGCTCGGGGCTGTGGCCCGGCGTGTGAATGACGTCGAAACGATGGTGCCCGGTTTCTACATAATCTCCGATAGCCCTTGCATCTGACGGTTCCGGATAGCCCCACATGACCAATTGATACGGGCGCAGCCGCTTCATGCGCGGCTGAGTGAGTGTCGGCAGGCCTTCAGGGTGGACAAGTATCTCGCATTTGAACTTCGTCTGCAATGCCGCGTTCCCCGCAACATGATCTTCATGGCAGTGTGTATTGACAATACAGCGCACGGGCAGATCGTTCAGAGCTTGGACCAACTCAGAGACAGTATAGGCGCAACCCGTATCCACCATGAGGCCGTCAACCCAGTAGGCCGACGTGTAGTACAAGCCGCGGCCGGCCAGCGTGCGGGCCATTCGAAATTTTGTCACCTCGCCGATTTGTTCGATTTGAATCACGAAAGCATCCTCAAAAGCTCTCAGGACGGTAGCTTCTCAGGTGGGCGAATGATTTCGTAGCGACGATCATCCCGGCCGTCGCCATTCCCGCGTGGGAGATCAAACCGGTCTCCGAACAGCGCTAGGAACAGAGGTAAAGCACCAGAGGAGCCACAAACTCATGCTTCAGCTTTGCCGGAAGATAAGGCGGCATTACACTGCCCCAAGCGTGCAGGACCACGTCTTTCCAGTCACAGTCACTGGTGACGGGACCGATTTACTTCCCGGTGCTGTCCAAGTTCAGGGCCATCGCATCCCTTCCGTTCGATTTCCGAAGCACTTGAAGGATCGCAGGATGTCGATCCGCTGATTGGTTCGCCCCCTAGTCCGGAGCCGCGTCCCTAATCAGACCATGTGTACGTGCGGGTTGATTACGGCGGCGATCCGGGTGATCCCGCTCGCGAAACTGTCGCAGACCCTCGATTGTTGCCGGATCGTGAATCGATCGATTGAAGCACTCTGCTTCGATACGCAATCCCTCTGCCAGTGGAAGACCATACCCGCGGAGAGCGGCTTCCTTGTCGGTACGGAGCGCAGGTTGGGGTAGAGCACAAATGAACTCTGCAAGCTCGAGGGCTCTGCCAAGGGATTTGCCTTTCGGAACCACTTCGTTGACCAAACCGATTCGCTCGGCTTCCCGCGCGTCGATCACCCTACCCGTGATGATAAGCTCCATTGCACGGCCCATCCCAATGATCCGCGGGAGCCGTTGGGTTCCTCCGTCGGCCAGTCCAATGTTCCATCGCCGACAGGTGACCCCGAATGACGCATGCTCTTCTGCGATTCTGATGTCCGCGAAGCATGCCCATTCGAGCCCTCCGGCATAAGCAGCCCCGTTGACGGCTGCAATTATCGGCTTGTAGATATCAGTCCAACGGCTGGGACCGAGTATCCCGGGCCGTTCACCTCGATTGTGCGCGGCGATCTCGGCGGGCGTAATGGGAACCAGGGCATCTCCAGCCATGAGATCGCCTCCCGTGCAGAAAGCCTTGTCCCCTGTTCCGGTAATGATGGCGACCTTCGCATGGCTGTCATCGCGAAAATGCGCCCAGGCACTAACGAGTTCCTGGTGGGTGGTCGGACCGATGCAGTTGCGCACTTCCGGCCTATCGAACCGGATTATTGTCACGGAGCCGCGCTTTTCGTAGACTATCTGGGTGTATTCCGTCATTTGAATCTCCTTCACGGGCTCTGCCTTCGCGACTTGCGTTCCCGGAGGGAGCATAGGAACGAGACGTCAAGAAGTCATAGGCCCTGCTCGTTCTTCCGGACAGTCTTGGGTCGAGTTCCGGCGAACGCGGGTAAGAGAACGAATTTCAGGGTCTCTTTCACCATTGAAATGTACTCGTCCCTCGGAAGCTTGAGCATGGTTCGGAAGTAGTTTTCGCCCGACACGAAGTTATGGATGGAATTCATTAGAGCAAGCACTTGCATTCTGACAGAGTCGGGAATATTTCTCTTGTCCTTACAGAGGCCCATGGAGCGGGCGATGTCAGAAACACGTTCGGGCACCTGAAAATCGGTGATTGATTCGTCCCTAGTCTTTCCGAAGTACCGGAAGAGGATCAGGTTCGAAATTTCTGAATGCTCGAAGAGGTAATCGGTCATGAGGTCGAGCGATATGCCAAGTCTCTCGGCAATAGGAAGGCCGTGAATCATATTTTCCACTTCAAGCAGCTTCTGCCGCATGTCCTCGTTTATGTCCCGGATAACTGCTTCGTATAGATCCCCCTTTTCACCCCAGTGATAATAGAGTGTGGAGATGTCGATCCCGACTCCTTCCGCGATCATGCGGGTAGTGGCGCCATGAAAGCCATATTCGCCGAAGATCCGGCGAGCCTTGGCCAGGATTCTCCCCTTCATGGAATCGGGGTCTTTCCGGGCTTTTTCCAGGGGTGACACCATCGCTTTATTCCAGTATATCTTTCCATCAATTGATGGATACACTGAAGGAGGTCGAGGAAGAAGTCAAGAGGAAAATGGCAGATCCCATAAGCATTTAGTTTTCAACGAGAAAGAGTTGTTAAACTTGTGGGGCGGGCTTTCCGAAACTGTCTCAAAAACAATGAAACGGTCGGAATCGTAGCACGAATCCCTCACCCTGTGTCCCTCTCCCAGAGGGCGAGGGAAGTGCAGAACTGCCCTGGATATGCTCCCTCTCCCTCTGGGAGAGGGTTGGAGTGAGGGAAACAAAATACATGGCAGCCTCAATCGCGCCACGATTCGAACCTTGTGCGGAATTTTGAGACACTTTCTTCCAGCCTGCCATCGGCCAAGTCAGGAAGAAGGCGGGCTGGCAAGCCCGCCCCACGTGAGTAAATGGTTACACTCCAGTGGAGGATTATGATTGACCGCAACCAGCCGAGGCTGTATGAATAGGCTAGATGGGGCTCAAACACAGTCTGCCAAAGGGGGGCACAATGCCGTACGACTCAAGACCCTGGCTCAAGTGGTATGATGACGGAATACGTTCCGACGTGGTCACCCCGGACATCTCGCTTGTCGATCACTTCAATGACGTGGCGAACCAAGTCGCCCGCCGGCCCGCGGTTTTCTTTCTGGGGACCGTTCTTACCTACGCAGACTTGATGGCCGCTGCCGACAGCTTGGCCAACGCGTTGATCGATGCGGGCTGCGGACCGGGCAATGTGGTCGGCATCAATCTTCCCAATATTCCCCAATATCTGATTGCCCAACTCGGAGTCATGAAGGCTGGTTGTGCAGCATCCGGCTTGTCTCCTCTGCTGACTCCGCGCGAGATGGCTCACCAACTGCTAGACTCCGGGGCCAAAGGCCTGGTGACGTTGGACGCGATATTCGAGCACAAATTTGCGGGGATAGCGAATCAGGTCCCTGACTTGAAATTTGTCGCCGTTACCGGAATCCTCGACTACGCCTCGCCTATAAAACGAACTCTGGCCAAGCTCTTGAAGAAGGTCCCGACCGGAAAAGTGGGGCCTCTTCCCGGCAAGAGCGTATTGAAATTCAAGGATATCCCGACCCGATACTCCTCGCATGACCCAGGCGTCAAGGTCCTTTCCCACGATCATTTTCTGATCCAGTACACCGGAGGAACCACTGGTGTGCCCAAAGGGACCATTCTCACCCACCGCAACATGTTCGCGGAACTCACGTTCGTTACGGAGTGGCTTGATATGAAATGGGGTGAGGAGGTTATCCTATCCGGATTCCCGTTTTTTCACATAGCCGGATTGGCTCTCGGCCTGGGATCTATATTTCAGGGGCACACTCAGATCCTAATCCCCGATCCGCGCAACACGAAGCACATTTTGAAGGAAATGGCGCGGTACATGCCAACGATGCTGGTTAACGTCCCTTCATTGTACATGATGCTTCTCGAAGAGCCTGGTTTTCGCCGCCTCGATTTCTCCGGGCTGGAGTTTTGTCTGTCCGCGGCGTCGCCGTTTCCTGCCGAATCGCTCAAACACCTTGAATCCGTGGTGGGGGAAGACAAGGTTGTGGAGGCCTACGGTCTGACCGAGGGATGCGCCCTGGTCACGTCCAATCCCAGAAGAGGCACGAAAAAAGTGGGAAGTGTAGGCCTTCCGCTGCAAAACACAACAATCAGACTGGTTGATATCGAGACCGGCGAGCATCAGGTCCCGGTGGGCGAAGAAGGCGAGATCATCGTTTCCGGCCCTCAGGTGATGAAAGGCTACCTCAACAATCCGCAGGAGACCTCCCTGGTCCTGCGCGAACACGACGGCAAGGTCTGGCTTCACACAGGAGATGTGGCCCGTATGGATGAAGATGGTTTTTTCACCATAGTGGACCGTTCGAAGGACATGCTTAACGTCGGAGGGTTCAAGGTCTTCTCCCGTGAAGTAGAAGACAAGATGTACGAGCACCCGGCGATCGAGTTCTGCGCGATCATAGGGATTTCCAATCCCAAAAGACCCGGCACGGATATTGTCAAGCTTGTCGTTCAGTTGAAGCAGGCTTTCAAGGATAGAGATCAGGACAAGCTCAAAGAGGATTTGCTGGGATATGCCCGCGATAACTTCTCTCCATACAAGATTCCCAAGATGATAGAGATATTGGATGCGATGCCGTTAACTTCGGTCGGCAAAGTAGACAAGAAAGCGTTACGCGTGAAGCATGGGGCCGCGAGCGTGGATCTGGGTACGTAGGTCACCCACTAGAGCGGTTCTCGAAAATATTGTCGTCACAAGTGGTGCGTGTTGGCATCAATTTAGATTGGTGGGACAGGCTTCCAGCCTGTCGTTGATGGACGGGCAGGATGCCCATCTCCACTGCAAGGTATCAGCGGGCATCGAGTAGGACCGGCCTCCGTGCCAGTCATTGTTGGGACAGGCTTCCAGCCTGTCACCAAATGGCAGGCAGGATGCCTGCCCCACTAGGCCGGCAGAGACGCCGGCGCTACTCCCGAAGCGGAGACGCATCGAATTTCTCGTTCCCAGGCTCTGCCTCGATTATGATCATGAAACAAAGAGAGGCGCCAGGCAGAGTCCCGCGTCCCGCGGGATTACCAGGCGGAGCCCGGGAACCAGAAACAGCGTGGAATATCGGACAAGAATTTTGACAATTACTTCATGCGGAATTAATCAAAGAATCATCTTGGAAATCATTTCTTTCATGATCTCGGTCGTCCCGCCGCCGATGGAAAGGATGCGGCTGTCCCGGTACAATCGTTCCACCAGATACTCTCGCATGTACCCGTAACCGCCATGAATTTGCACCGCTTGATGGCAGACTCGATCGCAAATTTCAGCGGAAAAGATCTTGGCCATCGAGACTTCCTTGACCGCGTTGGCGCCGGCCTGGATTTTAGCAGCAACTCGGTATGTGAACTCTCGGCTGACCTCGACTAATGTGGCCATATCCACCAGCTTGTGTCTTGTGACCTGGAAGCCTGTAAGCGGCTTGCCGAAAGCCTCTCTTATCCGAGCGTATTTGATGGATTCTTCAAGGGCCAACTGAGCGGTTGCGTTGGCCATAAGTGCCAGGTAGAGCCTCTCTTTCTGGAAGTTGTGCATCAGGCCGTAAAATGCCGATCCTTCAGCACCGAGGCGATTTTCCACAGGCACTCGCACATCTTGGAGAGCCAATTCCGCAGTATCCGACGCCCACCAGCCCATCTTTCTGAGTTTCTTGGAAACAGTGAATCCCGGGCTATCGGTTTCCACGACAAGGAGGCTTAATCCGTGATGGCCCGGCCCCCCTGTTCGCACGGCCATGGTCACAAGGTCAGCCCGTGTCCCCGAGGTGATCATGGTCTTCGAGCCGTTGACAATGTAGCAGCCACCATCTCGCACCGCGCGAGTGCGGATGTTGGCAACATCAGATCCGCCTCCTGGCTCGGTAACGCCCAGGGCTGCGATCTTTTCCCCCTGCAGAACAGGAGGCACGAATCGCTCTTTCTGCTCTTCGTTTCCCAGAGCGAGAATCGGCGGCAGAGCAATCCCGTGAGACATGAGCCCTGCCGCCACTCCACCTGATCCTGACCGAGTTAATTCTTCGGTTACCACCGCCTCGTGGAAGATGTCGGTCTCGATGCCGCTCCACTGCTGAGGGTAGCAGACACCGAGAAGGCCAACCTCGGCAGCCTTTCGATAAAGCTCCCGTGGGAACTCGCCCGCCTCCTCCCATGATTCGACGTGAGGCTTGATCTCCCGGTCGACAAACCTGGCAACCGTTTGCCTGAGGATATGATGAGTCTCCTGGAAATAATCAGGACTGCCGCTCATACCCATTCCTTTACAGCCTTACAGTGGGATGCTCAGGCCAATGGGAAAAGATTCGGGATGCGCTGGGCCGCCATGATGTCTCCGGTAGCCTTAAGCTTGCCGGTCATAAACGCAGTCATGCCGTTCAGGGTGCCGTTGCACATGGCAATCCAGTCCACGTCGGCCATGGTAAGGCTTACGTTCGGGCTCGCGTGAACACCCTGACTAACCTGGCAAGCGTTGTCCTTGACGACCACATGCCAGTCGCCGGCCTGGTCGCCCGTAATATGGAACTGAAAAATCATATCCAGGCCGGCCGCGGCCGCGGGATTGAACACCTCCGGCATCTTCTCGAAGACTTCATTCACAGTGCTAAGGGCCATTTCTTTTTCCTTTCTCTTTTTGAGCAGTTTTTCCTTTTTGGGCGAAGGTATGACAATTACCTCCCCTATTGCCAAGGTCCCACCCCACTCGTTGGGACATACAAACGATTTTGCCATAATCTCCGGGAACAAGTAAGAATTATATTTCAGCCCTACCTACCTGTCTCGGAGAAAAGTAGAAAAAACACAATCCTCTGCGATCTCTGCGTTCTCCGCGGTTGACTATTTTCTCGTTCCCGGGCTCTGCCTCAATTTTCATATCGAAATAAGGGCAGTTAGCGGGCGGAGCCCGCAAGATATGGATTCCCAGGCGGTCCCGCGAGACGCGGAATTGGGAACCAGAACCTCTAACCAGAATTCTCCGCGATCTCTGCGTTCTCCGCGGTGAATGTTTACAATTATCCGTCAGCCCTTTGGACGCGCGCCGTTCAAGAAAACCTCCATGAGCCCCCGCTCGATGCGTTCCTTCTGGCCGCTGCCCCTGAGGGGTTGGTTTTCGAGCACCATAGCAGATATAAAGCTCTCTATCCCTCCCAGAAAGATGTGTGTGAGATATCGCGGCCGTATGTCGGCTCGCAGAGTTTTCCGTTCTTGTGCTTGTGCAATGATTCTCTCCATCCGATCCCTGAACGTCTTGAACCATTCCAAACGCTCCGGCGTCAGGTTTGTTGTCGAACGCGAGATCTCGGTAATGAAAATGTGTACAAGGTCCGGCCGTTTTTCGTACTGGTCGAGGAAATATCTGACGATCGATCGCAATTTTTCTTCCACCGGCTGAGACAATTTGTCGCACTGGTCCATCATTTCAAGAAGATCGTCCCACCGCTCTTTGAGGATCGCGTCGAACAGATCTGCTTTGCTCTTGAAATAGTGGTATACCAGCCCGTACGAGATACCCGCGGCCGTGGCAATGTCCGTGACACGTGCCTCATGGAACCCCTTTTCACGGAAAACGCGGCATGCCGCATCAAAGATAGCGACCACCTTGTCCTTCTTGTTGTTCTGAACGGGCTCAGACAGTTGCATGCGCGAGGACTATCAGTTGTTGATTGATTTGTCAATCAATTTTTCACATGGCTGTTCCTTGTTCAATACCTTTATTGGTGTAGGCTTTTTGCGAGCAGCGGTTCGGTATGGTTGCAAATGGCGACGGATTCTTGGCAACTGGCTGTTCCCACAAACAGTTCAAATCACAATCGCTACTATTCTCTTTGCCGACCATATACGTCAGCGTTTCAAGACCCGGCTGGCATAATTTGTGCTTGACCGAGAATTTTCAGTGAAATATCATCGGACACCGTCAAGAAGGTATAAGAAGGGGTCCTCATGAACCAAGACCATGATGAGACGTACCATATGAGTCGTAATCCCAAAAGGGATTTGTTTCCTTATACAGAGTTGGCGACATCACGACCGGACGCGGAACCATACGAATTGTCAGATGACTTGCTAAATTGGCTGGCTTGGGAATTTGTGGAACCTGACAAGTGGGGTTGGGTATTTAGAGGTATCAGAAAGCACTACTATCCGCTGAAGAGTGTGCTGGACAGAAGAATAGACAACAGAAGAATATTTGGAAGTGCGCACTCCTACTCCGAAATTGATAGACAGACCGCCGAGGGTTATCTCCTCAGCCAGTTCAAGAAAGGGGCACATCATTTTATTGAGGCTTCGATGGTCCCAGACGACAACAACACCTTAGAATGGTTAGCGCTAATGCAACATTACGGGACTCCCACACGGCTACTCGACTTCACGCGTTCGCCGTACGTAGCTTGTTTTTTTGCTCTAGAAGAAATCTCTACTAAACAAGCACAACCAAAAGACACAATAAAGGAAGATAAGAACGCTGCTGTTGAAAATTGCGCAATCTGGGCTGTTGATACCCTCTGGTTGATAAGAAACAGTTTTCGCCGTATTGCCAAGAAGTTTCCAGGATATACAGAGGACAGTCTCTTGGATTCCGGGTTCATGGCCAAGAATTTCGATACACTTTCTGTGAAGTACCAAAAGCCTCTGATTTTACCAATTGTACCGTCGCGATCAAACCCGAGACTCCTAGTTCAACAGGGCCTTTTTCTGTGTCCAAGCATAGCTGAGGGAGGTCTTGAGAAGAACCTCCTATCCTACAACGATGACACGCAGGATATGGATCAGCACGTGTGCAAAATTATAATTGAAGGCCGAATTCGGACAGAAGTCCTATCTGAACTTCGTCTCATGAATATCAGCCGCGCAAGCCTTTTTCCGGATCTGCAAGGATATGCAAGCTCACTATCTCACGAGCTAGAATACAGATCATCAGATGAGATAAAACGGTTGAGGTAGATCTCAGCACGAGTGGCAGTGCCAGACTTACAAGTGAATGAATTCCGGCTTATGACCGATGAGCATCTAGGGGGGCCTGACGACCGCATCGACGCCGGCACACGCAACAGCGATGCGAGCGTGCGAAGCCCAACGTGATCTTGACAAATCGAAAGGAGATCGACGGTGAGCGCCAAGCTTGGGCAAGACCCGGACGCTTTGCTTCGAGATACTGTGCGTAAGGACCAGATCGAGTACCGTAAGTGGATCGTGAGCTTGTCCATTTTCGTTCTAACGGTTTCGCTTGGCCTGATTGGCCTCCTGGTGAAGGCACATCCTCTCCGGTACAAATGGCTCTTAGTTGTCGGTTGGCTATTCTTGGGGGCCTGTATTTTCTTCAACTGGTTAATCATCAAGAGACTTGTCGGCATTTCGCTTGTCGCAGCCGCATCGCGTGAAGAGCCTAGCTTTGGCAACCTCCTCACGATTCTTACCAAGCTAGATTTGCAGTTGTACGCTCTGGTTCAGAACCTCGCCTTCCTTGTAGGTGTGTTCGCCGTGGGCCTTGGTTTTGTCCTGAATGTCTGAATATGAAGCTGGAGTAATGCCTATTAAGTTGACATTGGAGCCACATCCGTTAGAGATTAGCCAATGCACGTCCGTGAGAATCGACACGCCTTTCTCGGTATCATTGGTGAGGTGATGCGATCAGAGGGACACTGAGAGAGGACGGCAAGAACGGATCAATGCCAATAAAGTGGACTAGGGCGTGAAGCGAGTATGAAACGTCAAAGAGGCCCAGCGTGTCATTCCAGCGTGCTCGGCAATCCGTGGCCTAGTCGGAATTGGCGTTGTTTTCCGGCCCCTTAGACTGCTCCAACCGCGCCGCTGAATTGGGCGCTGAGCAGATTCAGTCGCCACTGAACGTGAGTGACTGTGGGTGTGAAGGAAGTCAACATGGCATCTGCAGATTGGGTACCGCTGGTAGGTGAGTTCGATGTCGTCGAGGGGGAAGTGCAATTTCATGGCAAACGTGTGCCCTTTGTCGAGCCGCCTGGAGGATTGGAGACGGACCAGAAAGATCAACCGGCTTTCGGGATCATCCTGAGCAGTTTGGCGCTTGCTGATGGCAAAGTCAGCGCCGAGGTGGAATTCGCGCAGGTCACGGCCCATTCGATCTGCGAATTGGCCATCGTTTACGATGTCAGCAGCCGCCACTTTGTCACTGCTGGCTTGGGGGGCGAAACATGGGCGATGTACGGCATTCGCGAGTTCGGAGGCCCAAGAACGGGCGGACAGGGATGGTGGGGCCATCTTGCAGGCGGGGACCGCGCGAATCTTAAACCGGGCCGGGTATATCGAGTCGCGGTTCAGCTTCGGGGTGCATTCGTGACGCTTCACGTTGACGGCGTTGCCGTTGGAACCGCACAGGTTAGTTCCCCAATGGGTCGCGCCCGTCAAGTCGGATTTTTGTGCAGAGCGGACCACCTCATCAGCATACGCAACTTGACGGTCGAAGGCACTAAGCCGAAAGCATTCGTAGTGATGCAGTTTGGTGAGGGGTATGACGAGGTATATGAGGATGTTGTAAAAGAGGTCTGCAAATCCTACGAAGTCAACGTGCTGCGGGCTGACGAAGTGTCAGGGCCCGGTCTGATCATTAGCGATGTGGTTCGCGAAATCGCCGCCTCGCAACTGATCATTGCTGATATCACCCCCGAAAACCCCAACGTCTACTTTGAGGTGGGATACGCACTCGCGCTCGGAAAGCCGACTGTCCTTCTCGCACAGAAAGGCACCTCGCTGCCTTTCGATGTTGCCGGGTTTAGGGTGCTGTTCTATGAAGACACGATCGGCGGAAAGAAACGGCTGGAAGAGGGTATGAGAAGGCATTTGGCCGCCATTCTTGCCGAGTGATCGTGCTCAGGGAATTTCGGCTACACCATGCTCAATTCCCTTTGGAGATTCCTTTCCGTCCGAGTTTGCGCCTATGCAAAACTCTGGTAAGCTCGTTTATTATGAAATCTTCCGTTCTTGTGTCAACAATTAAGTATGGAGTGCCTTGAACCCTCCCAAGGGAAGACCAGCTTTGGTCTCCGGTTTTCAATTCAAGGCCTGATCCCAATTCAAGATTGCCTTGCGTCAAAGAAAAGTATACTTTTTGAACAAGGTTGCGCTTCAGGAACCTTGAAGATAGAAGTAGTCAAGAAGAAGCTGTCTTTGAGAGACTCAACAATTTTGATGAGCGCCGAAGCAAGCGATAGAAAGGAGACCGCGCATGCAGATGATTCTTGAAGCCACATACAGAAACGGCGTTCTTGTTCCCGACAGGAGCCTGGGCCCCGAAAAAGAAGGCAAGAAGTTTAAGCTCATCGTTGTCGAAGAGAAGGAATTAGAGGCCAAACGGGACCAATTCTTCCAGTTTGTCAAGGATCACAGGTTCAGTCTGCCCGAAGATTTCCGGTTCAGCAGGGACGAAATCCATGAAAGATAGGATCCTGATCGACACGAACCTCTGGATTTAACTCTATGCACTAGATCCGCAGGCCAAACGCAATAGGATCGAAGAGTTGGTCCAACAAAATTTCGCGAAAATCATAGTGAGCACGCAGATTCTGGGAGAATTTTATCACGTTGTAACAAGAAAAGGGCTCCTGACACGCGAATCTGCTAAGGATATTATTATCGAGATGGTAGCGACCTTTCCGGTGTCGGAAATCGGAACAGCAAATGTCTTGAAGGCCCTCAAGATTCAGGAAATCTTTCATTACTAGTATTGGGACAGCCTAGTCATGGCGACAGCAATCCTTACCGATTGCGATATCCTTTATTCAGAGGACATGCAGCACGGTCAATCTGTGCAAGGGAGAACCAGGATCATCAACCCATTTCTCGAAGTACCCGAAATCTGAAAATCTCCGTCAAGGTCGTCTCTAGACTTTCCTTCCGCAAAGTGCACCGCCTCGCAGGCCGCGTCGAGCATGTGTCTCAGCCGAATCCGGTCATCCTCCCGCATATTGCACCTCAGCCTCAGCAATTACTTTGTCCCTGAAATAACGACTCAGCTCTTGAGGGGTCCGAAGATCCACCTTGCGACCGCCGAGACCGTCTGAGAGTTCTTGCTCCATATCAGCAAGCTCAAAATAACCCGGCGTGCTCCCTTGCTCGAATTCGACGAGGAAATCCAGGTCGCTTTCAGCTCCGAAATCGTCGCGTAGATACGACCCGAAAATGGATAGCTTCCTGACATGGTGTCGGCGGCAAAAGTCTTTGATGAAATCACGAGGAATGACCGGACGCTCTTGGTTCATCGGACCCTCCTTCCTCACGGGGCCACCGGAGCATAGTCTTGTTCACAAAAAATATCCTTTTATCAGATGGAAGGCAACCGGGAAAGCCTCGATTGAAGTCAGGCACCGGCCTAGCCTAGCCAAACATCTCATATTATGGCCCACTCATACCCGCATGGATTTGACTGACCGGCTTATGGGCGTCACTAAATACAGCTAAAGCGGAACGCGACATTCTTTCTCAATCCCTTACTCAATGCTTCTCGGGGGCACTTTTGGCCTGAGTTTCTCATATGCAATACGCCGGCGGGCTCGCCTTTCATGAGATCTTCCATTTGTCTGTCAACAATTAAGTCGCCCGGGGCGCATGCCATTCCATCCTGCGGTTCCTCGCATACGCTGGGTGTCATGTTTTCCAATGAATCATTGACGCGTTGCCTGTCTATGATACAATTAAATTAGAGGGTCCTACTTTTATTAGGCCAACCCACGGAAGGGCGAAGACCCGATACTTCGTCATAGAGTGGCCTACAAGGATAACTTTCTGAAAAAATGGTACGGGCACCCGTTGAGAATTCAGATCCACGGGTCCAAAGAAACTCCTTCTTTCATTCATCTCTGACATAGGCTTGTCGGCCTGGCATCAAACTGTCTGCAAAGGAAAGGGGCTATGGGTGAAACTGCTTTCGATTTCATGAAAATCTGGACCCAAGGCGACCAGGAATCGGAATTCAAGCTCAAGAGCGTATTGCTCGACGGATTGGATTCCGTGGTCCAAGCACAGGGCGATGTGCTCTCAAAAATCCGAGTGGATCGCTCGATAGCCACTCCTGTGGTTCGCTGGATGGAAGAAAGGGGTTATCCTTCTGCTGTCACTACCCAATTGACGGAAAAAACTATGGTCTTTAGCGGCCTACTTTTCGGTCGGAGTGTCAATGCAGACTCAATCCGCAAGGTGATCCGAGCAGGGACCATTCTCGAACGTCCGCGAGATGGCTGCCAAGTGAAGATTTCATCGCTCGACGGGCTTTCGGCCGCGGTGACGGCATACGGCAACACCAGTTTGGCCGATGATCCGGCACCTGTCGCTTGGGATGTCATTTCCGAGGTATGGTCTGACTTTCGAGATGCTTCCGGGCCCCGATCGCTTGACAGGAAATCCCGCGAGGTCGGCACACAGATATTCGCCGAGACATTTGAGATTCCCAAAACCAGGAAGAATACCAAGTACGAAATCATTGAATTTGAATCAGAGCATCAGATTCTCGCACTGATTGCCAAGCTCAGGCGTCAACTCGCGTATGCCATACTCAGATCCCGGCCTTTCCATGACGGATCGCAATTCGTATGGGGGAACAAGACCGAAGAGCCGACCCTATGCGGTCTCTGCACTTGGCCGGTTGTAACTTACGATGAAATTCCCAATCCGAATGTGTACGTCAACAAAAACGGGCAGGCTCTTACCAAGACTGATCTGGACAATCTTGTCCGCGGGCTTTGGCTTGACGAGCATGCGGACTACAACAAGGGCGACTGGTGGATCGCCTGTCATCCTGCCGTCCACCAATTCATCCAGGACTTTGACATTTGCTATCGACGAATCGAGAAAAAAGACAAAACTGTCGGTTTTCATGTAGATGAATTCCATTCCAAGATCGGCAAAACCTTTCCCATCCTATCCGAGCCGTTTATGCGGCCCGGCGTGCTGATCGCGGTGAATTTCAAGGCCTTCAAATATGGCTATTATGCTAACGATTCTCTGGAACGCCAGGAGATTCCCACTCAGGGCCGATATCAACGCTGGCTTATTTCCTTCCAAACGTACGGCGTGGTAGCTCGCAATCCCAGGGCCAATATCGGCATGATCTACGGACTGCCGGTCAGTTAGTTCAAATAAGCTAAACCCCGTTAATTATCAAATATCTGCGTTAAATCAACTCCATAACTACTTTTTGTCTTATCCGCTTCACGTGTGGTTTCACGTTTTCCATTTGATGAAAGGAGAATAATGCATGATCGAAACCGAGGACCAACGGCGCTGGTGGTTCGCCACTCACCCGGAGTTTAGCTGGAGCCGTCGAGGTATAAGAGGTGACAACAAGGTAGATCCGGCGGAAGTCGATCAATATGTAAACAGGGCACTCAAGTACGAAAGCGGGCCTGTCGGGGAGCTGCTGAAATCGGTGAAGAAGCATTTTGGTACGGAAGCCTACCCCAACGAGCATGACAAATTAGCCGACAACCGTGGTACTGATTCGTCGTCCCAGCAGCCGAAGCAACCTCAGGCAACGATTGGACCACCCGAACCGCCCGGCCTTAGTGATCGTGCTCGATATGTTTTGGACATTGTGTGTCCCGGCCTAACCAAGGCGTATGATAGGTGGCGAACGGGCTATTACAACGCATATCCGTGGGCCCCAGGTCCTGTTTACGATGCACTTGGCGATTTGATGAGTCTGGTGCCCATCGGCCTTGCGAAAATTCAAGCCACCCTGGCGAAGGCAGTAAACCCGGCCGAGATTGCTGCTTTACAGAATGCTCGCCAAGAGTTACTTAAAATCTGGGATCACGCAAATTTCCCTCGAGGATGGGCCATTGAAGACCACTTGGGCCGGGATCTTCCCCGTACCTTCAAGGGTATTGACGGGTTTGAGAATGGAGTGGCCACGAGTATCAAGAGCATGGACCTCCGCCTAAACTCGTATCAAGATCCTGCCAAGATTCTCTCGCAAGGCCGGAAGTATGTTGATCAGGTGGCCAACTTTGACGGAGCGCGCATGGGAGACACCCGGATTAGCGCCGAACAGATAACCGAAAGGGTCTTACGCCTCGGTGTGCCCCCCGGTGCTACAAAGACCCAGCAGTCGGCTCTGAAAAGTCTGGTTGAATACGGTAAACAAAACGGCGTGAAAGTGGAGGTTATTAGAGTGCCATGAAATGCGCAGGAGCATACAAAAGAGAGAAGAAGATATATCTTAACCCTAGTTCGAAAACGACGAAGGGCCTTTGGATCGGTACGTCTCCACGAATTATTTTTGATGAGACGGAACCTCCCTCAGTAAAAGGTAAATATCTAAAAGAAGTTCTGAGCCATTCCCAAGAGGGTGTACCTCATCCTACAGACTGGGACAGCTTGCTCCAGAAGTTTCTGAAGGAGGTAGGCGTTAAATCATGGAGCAAATTCGCTAATACTGCCCTTTCATGCACATTTGACCTTAAAGGAGATCAGTTGGAATTTCTTCCGTGGCGGAATTCGGGTCCCCGGGAGCACTACAATTTTGTGCCAATTAGGGATCGAAAAATGACCATTTCCTTCGATGCTTCCGATGAAGAGTTGGGCCTCTTTTTGGAAAAGGCGTTCGAGGCTTGTGAATAGAAGAGGGAAAGAGCCTCATTGCATGCCCGAGCCGAAAGAGCAGTAGTGAACCTCCAAGGGAATTGGCGCGGAAGAACAAGCATGGGGTCAGCTCTTTCCATTTGGCATTCA
Source organism: uncultured delta proteobacterium (assembly GCA_963789265.1). Taxonomy (GTDB): domain Bacteria; phylum Desulfobacterota; class Desulfomonilia; order Desulfomonilales; family Desulfomonilaceae; genus CAWBBA01. The sequence goes on from CAWBKB010000007.1 coordinate 231,174, forward strand.
CACGAATCTCTGATGTCTGATCTGAACCGACTGCCATTACCTGAATATTTGGACTCAAGTAATATTGAAGCTCATGCCGCGACCTACAGTGATATTTTTATTCTCGTTCCCAGGCTCCGCCTGGGAATGCCCGCCTTGGAGGCTCTGCCTCGCCTTTGACTGCTAAATGAAGGCGATTTGCGGGCAGAGCCCGCGAGATATGAGTTCCCAGGCAGAGCCTGGGAACCAGAATAAAACGCAACAAAATCGAGGCAGCTAGAAACTCGTGGGATAAAAGCAAAGCAGGCGGATGAACTTAATGATATTCGCAGCGGCGGCAAAGGGAGCGGAGTGTGGACGGAAGAAGAATTGGAGAGGATCCGGAAGACTGGGAAATTCCCGGATGATGCAGTATGGCATCATGACCCTACAGTTGCCAATGCTCCTGATAGGGCCGTCGATCAGAATGCAGTACATACAATGCGCGGAGGACCAAAAGCTCATTTGCGAGACGGTCACCACGGGAATTATCAGAATCCAAAAAAATAGGTACATTGAAAGTATAAAATCATTTCATCGTTCGCATGAACGAATTGGAGGAAGCCGCAAAAATGAAACCAGGACTTCTGGAAAGTGTGCTGATTCGGCGGTACCGGTAGACCTAAAATCTCTGTCAATAGCGCCTTGGTTCAACAATGCTGGAAGCTCGACGAACCCGATAATTCCTCCCTGTTGTACATGGGAATGAAATGGGAGGGACGCTTGGGCACCCGTTTTGCTGGCCTAAAGGGAATTTACGGTAATGCTTTCGGTGGATTCTTGGTCGGGAATTCCCTCAAGATTGCGGTACTGCTGCCCCGCAAAGTGTGGGGTCTCTGGCGGATAGATGAGCTCCAAATGCTCCGTCCGGTGAGAATAGCTTTGGCAATTGATCCTGCCATTGATTTCTTTATGGACGCGGCCAACGTCTGGTATTACGGTCATAAGGAAGGTGAGCTGTACGTCTTCGATGCTGAGACGGATGAACTGGATTCGTTAGGGCCAATTGAACCGGCTCTGGACAGCCTTATCGATCAATGGGAAGAAGCCGGCCAACCGCTTCCGAAAAATTAGACCCGTACGGCGGCATTGATGAGTCCGAGCCGGCGAAAAGCACGAACTGAAGCGATATTGAGGAAGGAAGGTATTCCCTTTCTTCCATCGCTTCCGTGCATTGAGTCTGAGGACGACACTGAATTGCGCAGTGCGGAAGAGGTCGGTCTGCGAATGCTCTGCCTGTTCAGTGTCATTGGCACCGCTTACGACCCGTCCGACGCATCATATAAACGGTATCTCAAGAAATACCGCCTCTGGGGCTACCTCACTCCTGATGAACTGTCTTTCATGTCCAATCCCGCGCCGGACCACAGGACTTGTATGATTTTGACTTGGCGGGTAGAAGCACTACTGGTGCTGATGTGGGCGGTGCGTCTGTTCAAAATGCTGCCATTCCCCACCCATCAAGTAGACAACCCAAAAATTATCGCCAAATTTCCCAGCTTTGACAAATCTCCGCAGCCTTTTATCCTTAGCCTCAAACTGCGCCCTAAACCTACAATTCTGAATAACTCCGATCTCATATATCGGCTCCACTGGGCCACTACCCAAGCAAAGATAGAGGGACAGCCTCCGCCCGGCGGACTCGATCCGGAAATTGTCTATGAGTGGCATTATGCGATAAATTGGATTACAAAATATGATGATGCGGATTGGGATGATGTCGCGACTGATACTTAGCCTCTACTTGCAATAATTGGGGCTACCATAAAGCGTTCCGAGGTTTTCTCGTTCCCAGGCTCCGCCTCGCCTTTGACTGCTAAATGAAGGCGATTTGCGGGCAGAGCCCGGGAACCAGAATAAAAAACGATCCCATAGCTGTCTCGAAGGGAAAAGAGACCAAACCTCCGTCCTAGTGAGACAGAAGGGAGAGCTAAACAATAGGGGCATCACGATGCCCCTATTGTTTTTCTGATTTCAAATTAGGAATTCCGGGTACACCATACTCAATTCCCTTTGGCGATTCCTTTTGGTCCGGGTTTCCATCTATACAATACTTTGGCAGGCTCTTCTTCCAGCCGACTTATGAAATCTTCCATTTGTTTGTCAATTAAGTATGGCGTACCCAGGATTAGGCGTGAAATTACAGCGGGCACCGCTACAAAATGAACATGCTTCGGCATGAGACAGTGCGCCCAAATCTCCACGTGAAGCTTCCTGCGCCGTTGAGCCATCAGATCGATATAGGCGCCGTAATCTTCATGACGAAAAAAGGTCAGCAGTCTGCGATTGCCTCGCTGTGTGACATGATGAGGCATTCCCGGCGCCACGACTCGTGCTACTTGACCCATAAGCGTGTCTCAGAGAATCAGACTCGTTTGGCCTAATTAGGTATGGTGTATCCGGAACTCCGCGATGCATCCATGAAGAGCCCAAGAGATCTTTCTTAGCGCCCCCTCTTAGGTTCCGGAATGATTTTGGGCAAATACCGGAAATTCTCCGGTTTGGCAACGCCTGCATCCGGACTATCCGGACCAGCAGCACCAAAAGGATAGGACTCTACGCCCAACTGCGACGGCAAAGAAGCGGGCGGTGGGCCCGGCGGTGGAGGCGCTGGAAGTAACGCCTCACCAGCTTTCAGTTCCGCTATGACATCTTTTGGAATCGGCACTGGAGAGTTCGCATTCAGCATATCTACCGCCCATGCGCGGAGTCCAGGAGTCAGCTTCTTCGGGTCCTTCTCTGTCAATACCGAGACAGCTAGTCTCACATAGTCCCGGTTTAGATTGCGTGCTGCTAGTGTTTCCTGCCCAATCCATCCCAGAATCGCTATCACTGTGGGAATTGCAACCAGAGAAAGCACTTTGGCTGGGGTCTCGATTCTTTCCCAGAAGCTTTCTTTTGGGTTGTCGCTCATGAGGGCCCCTTTTTAGCAGTGTCTGAATTCTTGCTATTGTTTTGCCTTTTCATAGCATGGAGGTTCGCGCGTGGAGCGCGCGGTCGTGATTTTCACGGGGTTGTCGTGTACGCCGGGCTCGCGCGAAATTCTGGGTATAAAATATGAGCGCCTCGCCTCAGTCAGCATGTCGGAAAATGTGATGGTCTTCTTTCCGAAATACCAAGGGGCTCGTTGGAACAGTGGAACCCTTCCCATTCTGAATTGGGTAACAAACCAGAGCACCAAGAGAGAATAGGCCCAATAGGCGATCAGAGCAGCCCGAGTGACGGATCTTTCTCGTCGGCACTGGGGGTCGGCGCTTCCCAGAAGGCTCTTCGTTTCCCGGTTGGTAATTTCCGTGCTCCATCTGTGTGAGTATCTCTCAACTACCTCTTGGTCATGGGCTTGGCTATCAGTGTCGAAGAATGCCGTGTCAGGGTATTTGCCACAGGGATCACGGACCAAGACAACGGTGAGGGGTTCATTGCCGGCCGCACCGTGCCAGATGGCGTCGAATTGAAACAGTCCCACGATGGTCTCTTTCCCGTAAAGGCGGGTCCAGATCCATTCCCATTGGATCCCGGTATGCCTGAAGAGAGTCGGGAGAGAAACCAGCCGTGCACCCTTCTGCCTTGGGCGGCCCCTGGTCTTGGGTCGGTCGGGCTCCACGAGGTCGTACAGCGCAGCGTTCCGAGGCAACTTACCGGTGATGTGAACACCCTTGTGTCGCCTCTTGAGCAGCTTCTTGTTTGAGTACCCTCCGTCGACGATGACTCGAAGCCTCATGGAAGGGCCAAGCCACGAACGTGTCAACTCAACCAAGTCGGCAGCCAATTCCGATTTTGACCTGTACGTGCTGCCATGAGGTTTGATTTTGGCCTTCTCAGGCCACCACAGACGGGCAGCATACGGCAGGCAAAAGACCCTTTCGGAGATGCCCGGCAAACGCACGGCTACTCCTATGATTACAAAGCAAACCCCATATCCGATGGGCTTGCCGCCCTTGGGAGCGTCGCCGTCATGTTGGAATCCCGCCCCGCAGATCTTCTGGCCCACTCGAGGATTCAGGGTATCGTCCACAATAGTCTCCACCTCGGAGGCGTCCGGCAAGAGCGTTTCCACGATCATCCTGAAGACCTTAAAGGCCACTTTGTCCGGGTCCCATCCGGCCCTCATCAGGAATTTGTACACGCTTGCGAAGTGCTCCGACTCATGGAGCCCCATCGTGAGAATTACTTGACTGACAGTGTGCGTCCCAACGGTGAGCACCCACCCTGTTATCAGCACGACAAAGTGCCGGAGACTCGGCTCCGTGAAGCAATCCTTGAAACGGATCTTGTCAATCTCAAACGGCTGTGGCACATTCCGCTTGGCCATCGGCGTTCCTCCCCCTGTTTGTTTCCAAACCGTCTATGGCAGGAACGCCGATCATTTTCAACCGTTTCCCGTGACATATCCACATATTGAGTCGAAAAAGGCAAAACTATAGATTCTTGGGACACCTTACTTAATTCTCAGACCGCCGCTCCAATTCGGTATGGTGCCCTCGTAATCTCCCCGGCGGTGGGGCACATGTGTATAGGTGTTCAGGTTCTGAGCTTATCCAAGAGTTCACCTGCGCTGCAGGCGGCTTCATCAAATGCCGAAATAACAGCTTCAACTTCTGCTGCTGGCCACTGCATGTCAGACAGCGGTTTTGATAGGCTGGTCTGATAGGCGAGTATCTGTGCGCCACCTGAGTCAGTGCTTGGGTGCGCATGAATCAGTGCATTGCGCCGAATAATTAGATCGCTGAATTTCTCGAGGCAGTCTGTCAGTTCTTCTTGAGTCACCTTGGTAAAGCTGGTCGCTGGATTACCGATTACATCGCGAAGGTGGTCCCGTACCGCTCCAGAAGTCATTGTCTTAACTCGGCAGTACTCACCGAGAAAACCGTTGTCCAGTAATTCTATGATGCAGATAATAGTCCACTCATAGTACGCAAACACATACACGGCTTTGCCGACAAGAGCGGCATATTGGTCGTCCACGGGCACTCGGGTCGTGCTGTTAAGTGGCATCGTTACAGCCTCCCGTAACATGGAGTAAGATTCATCGAAAAAGATCGAGGCGCACAATACCATTATTGTGTTTACATGTCAGAGGTTTTTTCTTGCCACTGTTTTATATCATCGGCAAATCCACCGGCAGCCGCAACCGAAAAAAGCAATAGCTCACCGCAGAGAACGCGGAGGGCGCAGAGAAGAAGGGTAGCTTGTTCAGCGCCACGAGAGTGGCCGGGGCGCACAATTAAGCCGGAATTGCGCCTTCCGCGTCTCGGTGGATTACAGACTAGAATTTGCTATGCTCCATCGGATAGACGTGCGGCGAAATCAGAATTATCCGCGTTCTCTGCGCGCTCTGCGGTGAACCCTGGAGCGTCTCACCCGACGATAATTGACTTTCTTGCCAATCCAAAATAGTCTGCCAAGACTGGCTTATCATGCCGGATTTTTTTTCGGAGTACAGAATGGAACGCAAGAACTGCTGGGAGTTTACAAAGTGTGGACGAGAGAAGGAATGTCCCGCATACCCGAAACATGGCCGTAACTGTTTTGCCGTCACCGGGTCCATGTGTAGAGGCCAAAAGCAAGGCACTTATGACGAAAAGATAGCGAAGTGCAGAGAACTTTGTGATTTCTACAAAGAGATGATGGAAGGCAAAGCGTAAGATACGGGCAACGGGACAAGCCATCTACCCGAGTCCGTTGCCAGCCATTCCCACGTCAGATTAACCGGTCAAGTCACAGTGGAGAGAATTTGCAATGCGCAAATCGACCGCCAGACGTGCAAGAGCCGCAAACAGGTCTTCGGCAGCCCGCATCAGTGCGAAACGATCCAAAAAGATCGGCCTGCCGCCGGGCACGCTCGTGCATGTGGGGGAGAAGTTCGGCGAGAAAGTCAGAGTTTCTGTAATCGACTACGATGAAACATCTTGCCGGCAAAGGGAAGTTACCAATATCTCCGATCTGGCGCCATTTAGAGACAGCCCTGCCACGACCTGGATCAATATCGACGGAATCCACGACATGGCCACCATTGAGGCGATCGGCGGTCTGTTTCATTTGCATCCTCTTGTGCTTGAAGATATTGTCAACGCGACTCAGCGACCGAAGATAGACGAAGCCGGTGATTACGTCTTCATGGTTTTGAGAGTCCTCGATTATTGTGAAGAATCGGACGAGATAACTTGCAGGCAATTGAGCCTGATCCTCGGTTCTACTTTTTTGCTCTCCTTCCAGGAGGAGGCAGGAGACCTGTTCAATCCGGTCAAGGAAAGAATAAAAGGCGGCTCGGGCCGTGTCAGGAAGAACGGCCCGGATTACCTAACGTACTGCCTAATTGATACTGTCGTAGACAACTATTTTGCCATCCTGGACAAGCTCTCCGAAAAGATAGAATTGCTGGAAGAAGAGGTGGTAACAAACCCGGGGCGTGAAACCTTGCAGGCAATCCACAAGTTAAAGACCGACATGGTCTATCTGCGCAAGTCAATATGGCCTTTAAGAGAGGTAATCAACGTGTTGGGACGAGAAGATTCGGCCCTGATCAAGGATTCCACACAACCATACCTCAAGGACGTTTACGATCACACGATTCATGCTATTGATACAACGGAGACATTTAGAGATATAGTTTCTGGCATGCTGGACATATATTTATCGAGTGTAAGCAATAGGCTCAATGAAATCATGAAAGTTCTGACAATTATTGCAACGATTTTCATACCTTTGTCCTTTTTATGCGGATGGTACGGAATGAATTTCAAGAACATGCCCGAATATGGCTGGCGCTGGGGATATCCTATGGTAATCGGCATCGCGCTTGCTATTGTGGCTTCCATGCTCATTTATTTTAGACGTAAGAATTGGTTGTGATGTCGATTCGCATTCAGAATCCCCCCGTCCCCACTTTACTAAAGGGGGGTTAGAGGGGATTTTCTTACAATTTTGAAAGCGAATCGGTGTGAATCGTCTGTTCTTCGGCAATCCTTCGGTTTGGAACTGTCAATTCAATGCCCCTGCTTCCCTGACCGGCCGTGTTGACAATGCCTTGCACGGCGGTAATAATCAGAATTCTGAATGTCCGGAGGACATAATGAACGTATTGTCTTGCCTGTATCTTGGCGTGCTCGGATCTCTTCTTTTTGCCGCGACCGCGTCCGCTGGGAACAAGCAGGTGGTGGGTTGGGTGGAAAAAGCCCGAATTTCACCGGGCAACATTGTTCTCTGCAGCCAAAATGGACAGCGGCGCGGACAATTCGTCATTGAACGTCCCGGATTTTACCGAGTTCGAGCGCAACGGCGAAAAATGGGTTCGATTCGAGTTGGTCAGCGATAATGGGCATAACACAGTGATTGAACGCAAGTTGGTGCGAGTGGCTAAGATAAAACGCCACGGAGGCTCGCGTCAGAAAAGACCGGTCGTCCTCATGGGAATTTGCGTTGGCAACTACTACAGGCAGGTTGAAGTGAATCTCGTGGACCGAAGCAATTTCAAATATCCTTTGCTCATCGGCCGCAGCTTCATGCAGGACAAGATACTAATAGATCCATACGTGCAGTATACCCTGGAGCCCGCGTGCGAGGAGCGACAAGGCGTTGAATAAACTTCATCTCTACTTGTTGGCCTTGATCCTCGCGGCCCTTGGCCTGGGGCTCTTTTTCTACAAGGCTTATGTTCTCGGATTTCCTCTGGTGCCCCGGACCAAAGTCCGAGTATGGAACGTCGAGGCACGGATCGATTTTGTTGCTAAGAACAAACCTGTCAAAGTGTCAATGTTTATCCCCAACAGCACGAAACGGTTCGCTATTGCAGACGAACACTTCATCTCCAGCGGCTATGGGCTCGTAGCCTCAGCGGAATCCGGCAATCGCAAGGCGGTATGGTCGATCCGCCAGGCCCGTGGAAAGCAACGCATTTATTATCAGGCCGTCGTGCGCGCAGTGCGTACCAAGGCCCAGGGAATAGAAGAGGAAAAGCCGGAAGCGATCACTCCCGGCTTTGCGGGCTCTCATCTGCATGCGGCCAAATCTCTGGTGGCCGAAATAAAGGCCAAGTCCGCGGATACTCACACCTTCGTGGCCGGACTAATAAAGAGGCTCAACGACCCTAAGCCCGCCGGCAATGTGACCTTGCTCTTAGGGCCTAAGCCCACTATTCGGACTAAGGTGGAGGTGGCAACACAGCTTCTGGCATACGACGGTGTACCCGCGAGAGTGGTACAAGGCATCCGTCTTCAGGAAGAAAAACACGATTTCTTCAGGAAAACTAATTTACTAAATTGGTTGGAGGTTTATGACCAGAGCAAATGGCTCTCCTTCGATCCATTACGCGGGAAGACTCCTGTGCCGAAGGACTGGCTTCGCTGGTGGAGCGGACCGCAGAATCTTGTTTCTCTGAAAGGCGGTAGTAAACTCCAATCGATAGTATCGGTGAGCCCAAAGGTGGAAGAGGGGATCACCGTAGCAGTCTCGCACGGAGAAATTTCCAAGCCGCTCCTGCTGAAGTTTTCTCTCTTCAGCCTCCCGGTGAATACTCAAGCCGTATATCGCATCATGCTCCTGGTGCCTCTTGGGGCATTTGTCGTGGTAATACTGCGCAATATTGTGGGAATTAAAACTTTCGGAACCTTTATGCCGGTGCTGATTGCCCTTGCATTCCGGGATTCAGGTCTCTTGTGGGGGATTTTCCTCTTCATAGTGGTAGTGGCCGTGGGGCTGGCCATTCGATTTTACATGGAACGCCTCAAATTGCTGCTCGTACCCAGGCTCGCCGCGGTCCTCACGGTTGTGGTCCTGTTGCTCGCGGCACTGAGCATCTTGACTCACGGCCTGGGGATGCACCGCGGCCTTTCCGTGGCCCTCTTTCCCATGGTGATTCTAACTATGACCATCGAAAGAATGTCCATCGTGTGGGAGGAACGGGGTCCGGCAGAAGCGCTTGTGGCAGGATTCGGCAGCCTGATGACCGCGGCTCTCGCGTTCCTAATCATGAACGCAAAATTTGTGGAGCATCTGGTGTTTGTGTTTCCTGAACTGCTGCTGGTCCTTTTGGCTGCTATCGTGCTCCTGGGACGATATTCAGGCTATCGTTTGATGGACATCTACCGATTCCGCGTAATGGCCAAAGGGTAAGAGCCGTGTTCCAAATTATTAAAGCGTTCAGAAAAAAAGGTGTAATGGCCATAAATAAGCGGAATGCAGACTACACGTTGAAATACAATCCACGCAGGCTGTATCCGCTTGTTGACGATAAATTGCGCACGAAACAACTCGCTCAAATGAACGGTATCGCAGTTCCCGACTTGTATGCCGTGATCGAGGTGCCGGGGCAGGTCCGAGCATTACCCGAGAAACTCAAGGAGTTTTCCGATTTCGTAATTAAGCCGGCTCACGGAAGTGGCGGAGAAGGGATTTTGGTCATCTCGGACCGTCTAAATGACAGGCTCAGGAAACCTGATGGAGTTATCATTACCTGGGACGAACTGCATCACCACGTACTTAATGTGCTGAGCGGGTTATACAGCCTGGGGGGCCAACCCGATCAAGCTCTGGTGGAGTATTACGTCCAATTCGCGCCGGTGTTCGAAAAAATCAGCTATCAGGGTGTACCGGATATTCGCATCATTGTGTTCATGGGGGTTCCGGTCATGTCCATGGTCCGCCTTCCGACGCGTATGTCGGACGGGAAAGCCAATCTGCACCAGGGCGCATTAGGAGCGGGAATCGATATGGCCACAGGGACTACTTTGAGTGCTGTCCTGGGTAATGAGATAGTCTCCGATCATCCGGACACCGGCCACCCTGTAACCGGCGTGACCATTCCTCACTGGGACGACCTACTGAACCTGGCTGCTCGGTGCTTTGAATTGACCGGCCTGGGATATCAGGGGGTCGATATCGTCCTGGACCGAGACAAGGGGCCTCTTATTCTCGAACTGAATGCTCGACCCGGCCTCAATATTCAGATAGCAAACAATGCCGGTCTTTTGTTGCGACTGGAACTTGTGGAGCGGTGTCATTTCGAATTGCAGACGGTTGAGGAGCGTGTCGCATTCGCGAAGCGCCGGTTCGACGTTGCCGGTACAGGCCTATAGGGGACAATGGCATTAGCTCGCGGCGACCCCACGCCTCGCGGGATGCCTACACCGACCCCGGATCGGAATCCCGGCCCATCCGGTGAAACGCGAGCCGAACCGGAGGAAGATTTAGGCGTCTCCGATGAGGATTGCCACTTAACATTATTCCGAGTCACGCCGCCCGCGATATGAGCCGGTTCGCGAAAGTGCCCGGACGAGATTCGATTCAGATGTGCTGTAACCCTTCGACGGGCCAGTTTCAATGCTGACAGGTGCGGACGAGCGGCCGGCTTGCGAACCGCTGCACCGACCTTGGTTCTTGTAACTGTCGGCAGCATTTTGCGAGGACCTATCTTCTCACCTTGGGCTGAGGGCCTAGCCCAACTTCGTCCCGGTCCGGCAGCTAATGTGCTTCTGTTTCGGTGTCCTCCAACCGGACAGACATTCGCTTCATTGAAGCCCAGATTCTGAAAGTCAACGCCTATATCAATCCGGTAGACATGTCGCGGTTGGGTTCTCTTTGCTGCTTTCAGAAACAATCACACCGTTCTCTTCTTCAACAGATTTTATCAGGAGGGTTGAACCGGCACCGTGAGTGACGAACCGGGGCTTTTGACGAGGGGCGGCAACGGCCTGCTTTTCATTGGTTCTTACATTCTTGGCCGGGGTCTGGGCTCGCGGTTCCGGCTGCCATTCTCCGAGAAGAACAATCAAGTAGTTGTCTATCTGATGAAGCTTGTGATCGGGAACCGGGGCTCCCCCAAAATCCAATACCACCTGAGCCCCATTGCCGGATTTGGCAATCCGGACCCGGAGCGCCGAGTTCCTTTCGAGTCCGATGATTTGCGGCGCCGGTGGTACGGTCGCTCCGGGAACATCTATCACTAATCTTGACGGCCGACTCATCTCCGAAGCAGTTGGGACACCGGTCCTTGCCTCTGTTTTTATGGCTACTCGTCGCAAATCGGAAGAGACGCTCACTTCAGTTATAGAATTTGCAGCCAATATATTGGAAGTCCAAAATAAAGAGCATAGGCAAGATGCGACGAAAACAATCGGAATTCGGAATTGGTTCCGGGCGATCACGGCAACCTCACATGGCTTGGGCAGCCCCAGGACAGCTAAGCTTGCCGAGATACTATCATAAACTTCAGGGATTAGTCAAATAATATGGTGAAATACATTATACTGTCTATTGATATTATTGCAAGAACTGGCGTTTAAAAGGTGTGTTCCTGGGCAGGTCCCTAATCAGCGCGTCTTGGAAGGTGGATCCAATATTTCGCACGGTTTGTCGGGCTCTTCTTCGGTCAGTCTCTGCTGGAGTTGAGTTATGGGGAACCTTTTGACGACGAGAAAAGGCTGGAGCATTTGCGATTGATCGTTCCAAATGTACTGCTCCAGTTCGATAAATTCGCCATCTTGCTCATAAAGAATGACCCACCATTCGTGTTCCTTCACGTCATAGCAAAGCTTTATCTTTTTCACTCCCTGGGCTGCTTTCGCCTTCTCAAAGGCAGCCTCTCTAACTTTCTGGTCTTCCCATGCTTGTTTTGCAGGTTGGTTTTGCGGTTTGGAAGATGTGGCCGACCTGTCGCGCCTTGCTTTCTCTCCTTGGCGTGAGGTCTTTCCATCAAAAGGATTGTCGCTTCCCGAGGACAATGGTTGTGCGGTTCCCTCGGCCTTGAGAAGACCGTTTCCGAAAGTCTTTGCCGCCTGTGAAGTTCCTTCAGGTTCTTCAGGGATCGTGGGATGGATAAGCGACCCGCCGGGGGTGGTCTTCACCTGTTTGGAATTCTGCGAGTTCTGCGGAGGCAAACCCGGTTTTAGCACGGCCTCCTGTGAAGGGACTATGCACCCCGAAACTAGCAGAGCTACAGTCCAAAGTGCGGCTGCCCCGACAGTCCGACGCCTCATAGATTTCCCGCTTACCTCGCTCGAATATGTTTCTGCCCGGTGGGTTTCCCAAAAGAAACGCATGTCGGCTTTCCGGCTCCTTTCCCCGGAGGGTTATACTTAATCCTATTTTCCTGGCAGTGGCTAGAAAAAAATGACCGGGAAGGAACTTCGGCTGGGTGGGAGAATATCCCCGGCGCTCTCCGGAAGTGTTAAACCAAGCGTGTACTGTGATCCGGTATGATAGAGGCTGGGTTCAACCCAATTCGCGTTCAAAGTTGAAATGAAATCCCCTGTACCCGCCCTTTAATGAAGGGGAGAAGGGTATAGGCGTTAAAAATTGGCTCCAAGTGCTCTTCGTCCCGGAGGTCTATGCGGGGGAAGGGGGGATATTGAATGCGAATTGGTTTGAAACCCCGCCCCTATCTCGTTGACGGGCACGGTAAGAGGCAAGGTGATACGCGCTCAAAATCCTTCTGCCTGAATGTAAATCCTTTGAGGGCCGGGATATTTGGCCGCAAGGGAAGGCAAAGGGCCGGAACCTTGTGGGAGCACCTTTGGAAGGGCCTTGGGAATCGGGCCGCGATCCAGGCCCAACTGATTTGCCGCAGCATCGAAGATGTACCTCAGGAGCCCGAGTGCATGTGACGGGGCTGGAGAGCTTAACGATAAAAAAGCTATAATGATTCCGATAAAGATCTTTGTCTTCATGACATTTTCCACCTTTATTCTAACTAATTATATATAATTTATAATTTTATATGTCAAGAATAATCTGTGTGATCTTGTAACCATTCAATCTTGTGGGGCAGTCCCGCGAGGCGCGGGACAGCCTGCCGAGGAAACCCCTGTTCAATGGCGGGCTAGAAAGCCCACCCTACGAAGCCACCCGCAAATTCCGGCTGTAACTGAATGCATACGTGATCTTGTAACCATAAACTTACGCGGCCTCGCACGGTTTCAGACGACCCATCAACGTTTGCCGTGTCTCCACGGTATCGGCCCGCATGGGGGGGGACAATACGGCGGTGGAGGTGGCCCGTAAGTCAGATAATGAGGAGGTATGCGACAGGGATACATCGGCGCTGTGCACAGGAAGTACCAAGCTCCCTGCTCTAGGAAACCCATCAAGGTGGGATCCAACGGCGGCTGAGAGGCTGCCGCGGGGCCACCGGCCTGCGTAGCCGTGCAGATTTGCAGGACACAGATGACTATAATCAAAACAACAACGAGAGCCTTCATTTCCTTACCCTATCGTGATTACACTGTGATATGAAGCAATTATAACATAATTGAAGCTTGTTTTCAAGTATATATATTCTTAATCATAGGATATCACGGTAACATTTGGTAATTTATATCCATTTCATACGCAAGCTGCGCGGTCTCGGACAATTGTAGCCGAATAGCCCTGGATGATTTACAATCCGCAAATCAAGCATCCGATTAGTGAGGCCAAGCATGGAATGGGCGTCGTTTGTGGTGAAGAACCTTGTTGGGCGTATGCTTAACCCCATTTGCGCGGCGCTTCTGCTCAGTTTCATCGGAACGATTATTTGGGTGCTGAGACCTGACCGACGTACGGGCTTGATCCTCGTGGTGAGCGGCGCGTTACTCCTGCTTGTCATGTCTCTGCCCATGACCGGTGGCCTGATGGTGCACTCACTCGAGCTGAAGGCGGGCATGTACGCCGACCCGGCGGAGCTGTCCCGCGCCGGCGTGAGGTGGATCGTGGTTCTAGGGGGGGACTTGCGGGGGGGAGATTTATCGCCGGCAGATCGTGTGGCCTGCACTTCGCTGGTAAGGGTGATGGAAGGGGTACGCCTGTGGAAAGAATTACCCAAAAGCAAGTTGGTGCTTTCGGGCGGAACAATCTCTTCTCGAAAAATGGCCACCGGTATGGGTATGGCACTCCTGGCGCAGGAAATTGGTGTGCCCAAAGATGCGATCGTGGTGGAGAGCCAATCCTGGGATACTGAAGACGAGGCACGACTTCTGAAGCCTGTTTCTGGGGAGAGACAAATTCGCGCTGGTCACGTCTGCCTGCCACATGAGGCGATCGGTTTTGCATTTCAAGCGTATGGGTCTCGACCCGATCCCCGCGCCCGCAGATTTCCTAACGAAAGACTTCCAGCAAGGTTTCGGGGGCTTGATTCCCTCGCCGGACGCTCTGGCCATGTCTCAAGCGGCAATTCACGAAGTACCTCGGGACCCTGTGGCTCGAGATAAAACAACTCTTTTCAGTTCACGACAGGTCGTTGCCGGCCAACGCCGTCAGAAACGCGGGCTCCACTTCCCGGACAAAGGTCCAGGTGACCGTATTGTTCAGGGGGAGACCGGCAATTCCTGTAAGCCAGCGCCTGTAAGACCGAACCGGGGCGAGATTCATTTCGAAGAAGGCACCGAGCACCTGGCTTTCAACATGGCCTTCAACGCGGTCAGTTTCTCGTTCGCCTCGGCCAACTCATGCTTTTCAGCGTCTGTGAGCCTCGAAAACAAGCTGTGCTGCCGTCTTTGCAGAGCATTGACTCGGCCCAACAATTGAACGAGCAACAGCCTGAGTTCCGCGGAATTTGCAGTCAAGTAATCTTCCGGTTCCGGGCCGCCTATGATCGCCTTACGAGCCTTCGAGGCTGGAGGTGGTTGACTATTACTACTGCCGACCTCTCCCGCGGGCGGCTGCGTGCGCCTCAGTATCCGCTCCTTCTGTTCCTCCGCGGTATAAGCCAGGAGGACCCGGAAAGGGGCGTAGCTCTTACCTGCCTGCATGTTCGGTACGCGGCCATCGCCCGCACGAGCTTCCCGAAAAAATTCGACGGCTTCTTTTTTTGTCCCGCCTGAATTCGCAACTGCCGCGGGGAAATTTCCCATGCACCAGAGCAAGAGCGCTCCCATGATTAACAGGTTCCTGCAATGAATGCATCGATCTCTCACAGGGGCCGCCTCCGTTCGGAACTTTCCTTAGTTATACTTAATAATATCACAGCCGGCCCTAAAACTTGAGGCTTTGAAGAGGGGCGCGGGATTCGTAGTAATCGGACTGGATGGACCCGATAAGATGGCTGTAAAAGTTATCTATTTACATTTATCCTTCAATTATGCTATGATACGTCCAGTTTTCAATGGCATTCAGTATTTAAAGGCCATACATTGCTTAATTTATTTGTTAATTTTCGCTTGGCATGGATCGGTATCCTGGCTCTCATGCTCGCAGGGTGCATCGGACTCTTGCCCTCCCCTTTTAGGCCTTCACCCGGGCCGCAAAAGGCCCCACAAACCGAGGATCTTGCCGAAGCCTTTGACATCGTGTGCAGA
Organism: uncultured delta proteobacterium; assembly: GCA_963789265.1. Taxonomy (GTDB): domain Bacteria; phylum Desulfobacterota; class Desulfomonilia; order Desulfomonilales; family Desulfomonilaceae; genus CAWBBA01. The sequence goes on from CAWBKB010000007.1 coordinate 246,458, forward strand.
AACTATCGACTCGGTCCGAGCGACCAGATTGGCGTACTCTTTCAAACTGAATGGAACATCCCAGCGGGGAGCTACAAGCTCGACACGCTCGATCAGATCGCCATCAAGTTCATCCTCGATCCCCAACTCAATGAAACCGTCACCATTCGTCCGGATGGCATGATCACTCTTCAGGCTATCGGGGAGGTCCAGGCCGCAGGTCTGACTCCCGACCAACTTGCCAAAAATATCGAGAAAAAATTTCTGGAAGCCAAGATATTCAGTAAGCAGGAAACACGCGGGGAGCTTAGAAATTACCGGCTCGTCACGGTTCATGTCATTACCTTCTATGAAAAGGTCAAGAAGCTTACCGATTCCCTTACCACTCTTGTTGGCGGCAGCCAGACTGCAATCACGATCAAACCTGATGGTACCATAGACCTGCCGCTCATCCACGAACGGGTTATGTGCGCAGGGCACACTGTCAGAGAAGTTGAGGACACCGTTAACAGGCTTTACAGAGAAGGACCGTTACAGCATGTGGTAGCCTCGGTTTCGCTTGGCGCGGCCAAGTCCCGGAACTTTTACGTCATCGGCGAAGTGGGTACTCAGGGGGCTTTCCCCTACACTCAGCCGATTACGGCTCTGCACGCGCTCGCCATGGCTGGGGGGCCAAACACGACGACTGCTGACCTTACCAGTGTGATCCTCATATCAAAGAACATTTACGGCAAACCCATCGGCAGGCGTTTGGACCTGAAAAGAATCTTCGACATTGGAGATTTGAGTTGTAACATCATGATCAAACCCTATGATGTTCTCTATGTTCCAAGGACTTACATACAGGATCTCAACCTTTTCATCAGCCAGTACCCTCAATGCCATCAGCAGTATAAAGGGCTTTGCCGATACCCTGCGCGGCCCGTAACGCGTAATTGCTCCTGATTCATTCACTATTCCGGAGAACTGAAAAACCAGCATCGGCCTCGGCCTTAAGATTTGCACTGTCACGTTTGTCCCCCGGACCTCGTTCACTCTCTTGACCTCTTCACGCCGGATGGTGACATCTCGGACAATTGCCGCCAATGCAGAAACTTGCACTTCCAAATGGGGTACTACGTGCAGCCGAGACCCTCCTGCGTCACTTGTCGTGCGGCAACTTCGACCTGAAAATCAGGTCGAAAAGCACGCTTCGGTCACTCTTCCTGCCGTGTATTGCCAGATCTTCCTCCGGGTGATAAAGGGGCTCGCTGAGCTGAATGGAGATCGGCAACCGCACTGCTGCATTCGCGGGGAATATGGTAAATTTGTATGTCCTGCCTTTTGACTGGAAGATCGGGTCAAACAAGATATCCACGTGCAATCGCTTATCTAAAGTGAAAGCCTGGATGCCGACCTCGCGGACCACCTCGCCTGATGCAGCGTCTTTCAGTGCAAACGTGTAATCCGTCGATTCCTTGCCGTGAGGAAGACCGGGATCGACAAAAGCCACCGATATCCCGGTCAGGCCGTTCATTGGGCACGCGAACGCCTGATAGAAATCGCCGGGGGCACTCAGCACAATGTGAAATCTGGGGTCCCGGGCCAATCTGAGATCCTGCCACAATTTCCAAGTAGGTTGCTCTTTCCCATAGTATCTGTTTATGACGGTTGAGAGAGTCGTGGGAATGACAACCAACATAAATGCTACTATTACGAATGGGATGAGAGAAATAAAGCGCGATCTCAAGATAGGCCGGCGAATATGGAACAAGAGAAAAAAAGCCGGCCCCAGGGGAATGAGGTATCTGCCTTGGAGGCCATGGATGACCGTCGCGTGGGGGCGAGAGAATGAGATGTACTGCGTAGTCATAATAAAAACATAAACAAAAACGGCCACTAAACCCACTATTATCTTGCCCGGCACGCCAACTCCTGATTTCCCGGGGTCTTCCATAATTGCACTTGCAAAGATTAGGGAAAGGTACGCCACGATAATCGTACGGGGCAAAACCGTATCCACCCACCCCAATACTCCAACAAATTGCGCTACATAGCCCCTGTACAATCCGGTTGTGGTCTTGGCGACCAGCCACAAATATTGGAGTGGAGCCTCCCCAATTCCCACCAAGAGAGACCGTTCAACTGGTGCTTTAATGGCAGGCACGGAACCAAAGATTGGCGGCAACTGGTGAAGAGACACCATCGTCCACGAGCCCAGGGTGACCGCTGCCGGAATCGCTCCCATGGCAACGAGTCCAAGATACTTCGGGAGTGAACCCGCCTTACGGACCGGAATCAAAAGTAAAAAGGCAAGCATGGGCGCGTAAACTCCGGCTTTCGCAGGAGCCAACAATGCACCCACGATCGCCGGTAACAAAACCGATCCAGCCGTGAACTCCTTTTCGGGTGACAATGCCAGATCAAGGACAGATGCTGTGAAGAGAAATGCCAGTCCATTTATGACGGCGTCCTGTGAGCAGGAAGCTGCTAAAGACATGTTAATGGGGGTGGCCGCTAGTAGGCAAAAGACCCATTTAAGTATTGGGGTCTTTTTTATGCTCCAGTAAAAAAGACACACGCAAAAAACCAGTGCGCTAAGTCTGGCAAGGTAAAGTAGCGCCAGCGGACCCAATCCGAGATTCCGCCCTACAATCACTCCAAAAGCCTGCGGAAAGTAAAAATGTGGGCTGTAGAGACCCGAGTACGAGGCGATGTACCGATCTGTCATCCGGGTTCAAGGGGATCTGGAATGCGGATAAAATGGTAGCCGGTGTAATTTTCCGGTCCAGGTCTCCGGGAATAAGCCGACTTGTCGCCTGCCAAGCCAGTTTCAGGCTCTTGGGTAGCAACTCTGCTTCAAAATGGTTGCCCAGCATGATCCCTTCGGACACCTGGTACGCTCTAAAGAAATGATGCTCCTCATCCGGGGCCTGAAAGGGAGGCATTATCACCAGCACCGAGCAACCGAACACCAGCGCAAAATATAGAAATACCGCCTCTGGTTTTAGCCTTCGCGTCACACGAGACAAATAGCTGCACTCCGAAGATAAGCTGACTAGAGTGTCAAGTTTCGGGAAAGGATTCATCAGTTGACGCACGTTTCACTGGGAGAAGGAATTTGGGGCTTGATGTTATTATGATGCCATAAAGTTGGTTTGCCGGCAATTGGGAGATTCTGCCGGGAAATTCTCAACGGCTTCGGGAACCAAGAAGCCCCGGTTCGGGAAATATCTCCCGCACACGCGGGTTGCCTCGTCAACTGGAGTACTGGCATAATCCACCGGATCGGCGAAGCGCGGAGTCGACGCGACGAATCGCCGGTTCTGACACTTCTTACTAAAAGAATGGAAAATCCGGAGAACTTGTTGTGGATCATGCTATTGAAACAGTCCATGTGCGGACAGCAACACCTATTCGGATGGTTTTGCTTCTAGCCCTAGCGATCAGAATTGCCCTTCCTCTTCTCAGTTTTGCACTTACGCAAAATCCCAAGGTTTTTCACGCGAGCGACACCGAGCTTTACCTTAACCCAGCACTTTCCTTGTTCCAGACTGGCAGCTTCTTGACGTCGCCTGACAATCCCACCCCTGAAATAACTCGACCTCCGGGATATCCGGTTTTTCTCTTGCCGGCGATACTGGTCGGCAAGGTTGAACTCTTGACCATTTCAATCCAAATATTGCTAAGTTGTTTGACTGTGTATCTGGTTTACAGGATCGCGTTGCTGTTGTTCGTCAAGAATTCAGTAGCAGTGTTGTGCGCTTTGTTGTACGCGATTGAACCTATGTCGGTGATATTCACCAGCCTACTAATGACCGAGACTTTATTCACGACCATATTAACAGCCTCGCTATTCTTCTTAACAAAGTACTTGGAGCGCGGTGCCTTAGCAGACCTACTGGTTGCCGGCCTTGCAATGGCCGTATCTGCCTTTGTCCGACCGGTTTCGACACTTTTGCCTCTATGGTCCGGCCTGCTGCTGCTTATTGCCGGCTGGATCAAAAAAACAAACAAAGTCAGGGCAGTAACCCATTTGTGTGTTTTCATGGCGGTTTCTATGACGCCGATCTTCATCTGGCAGGCCCGAAACAGAATTGAGACCGGATATCCAGGCTTCTCGGCCATATTTGATCTGGGCATGTACTGGTTACGTCCAAGCTGGAATTGAAGCAAAGCTGCTGGGAAAAACAACGGAGCACCAACAGATTGACATGGGGTTCAGTAGTAAAGAAAGGTATTTCCAACTGCATCCTGAACAGCGGTCATGGAACCAAGCGAAACTCCTCCGCTACTACAGGAGTGAAGCTATAAAGACTATTCTCAGGGAACCCGTCTGTTTTCTAACCCTGTACCTTAAGAGCCAGGTCAAATTCTTGTTGGCCCCGGGAGCAGGAGAATTGTTAGGATTGTTCGGGGCAACACGCTCGTTTCGATCTCCTGAATTTGCCTCGGACCCGGACGCGCTTATGGCCGGCAAAGGGATTGTCGGCCGGCAACTGGTGTATGCGAAACACTGGCCCATCTTTTTTTGGACCGGCGCAGTTCTTGGATCATGGCTGTTTGCGTATCTGCTCTTGTCCACGATTGCGATGTCTTCAAAGAAATTCTTCACGCTCCCGGGTGTGGTTGTTCTCGGCATTGCGGCCTATTTCATGCTCGTCCATTTTGATACCGGCAGCCCCTACAGATTCAGGCTTCCAATCATGCCCATAATATGCTTGTTTGCAGGATACGGGCTGTCTTTGGTCGTGGATCGCATCAAACGGCTGACAAATTCAGAGCAGACCACTCATTAAATCTTGCAATGTCTACTACTCCACACGCTTTTGTGGTAATCCTCGCTGCTCGTTCAGCGAGATTACCTCATATTGTCTTACGCCGATTCGCTTTCAAGCAAGTGAGAATGGGCCGACAGCAAACGGCACTGACCTGGCGCCATGATGGTGCTCAGGTCAGTGGCACCCAACATCCAGTCAAGATCGGGTCCTGGGTGCCATCCCGCGTCCCGCGGGAGGCTTTGTCAGCTCCGTGCTGTATTTCCTTGATTGTTCACCGTTTGATCGCGCACTGGTATTATACCGCCCGCTAGAGTAGTTTGTGTCCACTGAGAAGCTCGTCCAAAAAGAGGCAATTCGCATGGAAAAGTGCGTCAAGGACCTGGAAAGGTCGATGACGGTGGCGGGAATATGTATAGCTTGCTGAGCCCTGTTTGCACTTTACACGGCGCTCGACACCAGAGGTTTCTCCCGCTTCCCGGAACGGCCCGGCTTGATAAACTACGGGATGCTGGCCGAGGCCTTTGCGTCAGGGCAGGTTTATCTTAAACAGAAGGTTGACCGGCAGCGACTCAACTCGCGCCGCCCATTAGACCCCACGACGCCTTGGCCGTTCATGTTCGACGCCATAATCTGGAACGGCAGATATTACCTTCACCAGGAACCACTTCCAGGATTGATTCGTGCCGTGGTACTTTACACCACAGGTCTTGCACCGCCCACAGGGGCTGTTGTGGTAACGTTCACTTTCGGAGTATTGATCCTTCTTGGTGTGCTGCTTCGACTTATTCGGCGAATCTACTTTCCCGAATCACCAACTTGGATGGCTTGGTACATCTGGCTCTCATTCGGCCTTTCCGGCATTCAACTCTTTATTGCGGCTCATCCGGTATTTGCGTAGTTGGTTCCAAGGATGGGCAACTTCTTTGATATTCCTAAGCATTTGATCCGCCGGGTCCCGTCAAGGAGGAACGCTGAAGGCGTAGTGTCCTCGACGGGTGACGGACCAAAATCATAATGCTGTCGATTGGTTGGAAGGAAAAGGCGGAATTGCATCAGACTAGCTGGCATACTGCAAAGCCAATAACCGAGAGGACCTCCGGACCTGATCTTGAAACCCTTTTCTTCCAACCCCGTTCCCATACTTTCCAAAGTTCGCAAATACGCACTTGTCGGATGAGCCCGTTTTCAGTAATATGAAACCGGTTTTGCCGTCCTCTTGTCTCTTCAAGGACCATTCGGGGTCTTTCTGGGTTCCAGGGAGACAATGGATCGACCCGATTCTCACTCAAGGGCCTAAGGAGGGCAAGAAACGCGGCATAATCCCGGATAACACCAGTGGTTGAGACGCAGCGGCGGGCAGAGAGGACTTTTGCTCTGAGCAAGTTGGAAAAAGGTTATGAGATGCGGAAGCTAGTAACAAAAGCGATGAATGTCCTATTGGTTTTGGGCGCGGTATTTTCCATAGGCATGCTGTACTCGTTAATTAAGATGAGCGATCGATATCCCAGTGGGTGGCTAAATCTCTATTTGGCAATTGCAGCAGTTCTATTGTTAGCCTGTTTGGTGACTCTTGCATTACCTACCCGCGCAAAAGCGACCGTCGTGCTTTTAGGGGTGAGTGTAGCGGTAGGATGCTATTTGGCAGAGATAACTGTATTCATTTTATATTATTCCGATCTCGGAGCCGCGCTGAGAACAAGACTCCACTGGCAAAATCCTGCCCCAGAGGGAGTAGGAAAGCTCCGGGCGGTTGACGCTCTCCGAGCGTCGGGGCTAGAGGCGTACCCATCATTTCACCCTTGCCAGTGTCTAGGTTTCGGTGGTTTCGTCTACCAAGGGTCAACGCTGTTCCCACTTGCAGGGGTATCGAGAAAACCGACGGTTTTCTGCACAGGTAAGCACACAGTTACTTATCAGAGCGATAGATACGGATTTAATAACCCAGATCGCGTGTGGGATCTGGAAAAGATCGACACCGTACTGATTGGGGATTCCTTCGCCCAGGGCTCATGTGTCGAAAGAGAAGAGAACGTTGCTGGACACCTTTCCCAAGAAGGATGCGACGATGTGATAAATTTGGGCCAGGCTGGATCAGGGCCCCTCCTCGAACTCGCTGTACTGATTGAATACGCTCAACATTTGAAGCCCCGGAATCTCGTGTGGTTCTATTTCGAAGGTGCTTATATGACCCGTTTGTTGCGAGAACGTAAATCCCCGCTCCTCATGAGGTACCTTGAAGCTGATTTCAGCCAGAATCTTATCAAAAGGCAGGATGATATCGATCGCGTATTGATATCGTATATCGAAAAGGAAAAGGTCGGTGCCGAGATCTTTCCTGAACATCTGAAACAAGTTTTGACGTTGTTCCATCTGCGCAGAAGGTTTGTTTCGAGGCCTATCCCTACCTATGGAGATGATTCGTATCAACTGCTGAAAGCAATCTTCACCAAAGGTAGAAAAAAGACGGATTCTTGGAACGGACGGCTGATTCTTGTCTACATCCCATACTTCGAGAGGTACATTTCGAGAGATGTGGTAAAGGAAGCCGACAAGCAAAAGCAAAAGTGCCGTTCAATAGCTATCGACCTGGGGCTTGCATTTTGCGATGTGGACGAAGCACTGACTCGGCAGCGTCATCCTCTTGATTTCTTTGACAACAGAACCAGTATGCATTTCAATTCAAGGGGCTACAAATTGGTAGCCAATTTGGTGAGGCAATGTGCAGGTCTTAATTGTAAATGATGGCAGATGCGGAGACTGGGAAAGCCGGACAGATACTGCTATGATACAAAACTCATCGGGCAACGCAGAAGAAATGCAGTATCTTTTCTGGCTCATCCGACAAGTGCGTACGTGGTCAGATGTATGGCGTAAATCTTGAGTGTAAAGAATACTGGGTCCCGAAAGCCATAGGCCTGTCGCTGGAGAGTCTTGATCTTATTGTTCGTACCTTCCAGGGGGCCAGTGGAGATCCGGTGATCGTAGTAGGCCAGAATCCCGGGTCGGTATGAGGCCAAGGTTTTGGCAAACTTCTTGAGCATTCCGATACCCGAGGTGTCTGCTCGACGAATCCAGTCCTCCGGCACGGCCTCGGCGGTAGCCTTGTCAGGTTGGTTCTAGATCTGCCGAAGGTCCTCCTTGAGGTAGTAGGCGCATGCGAGCGGCTGATTCAGACGGAGGGCTTCCTCCAGGCGTTGGCGCTCATTTCGCTTGTCATCGAGGTTCTCCGGGTTCTTCAGAAGAAGCCACCGGATGCCTTTCAACACCTCTTTGTGCAGCAGATCGGTGATTTCCCGGTACAACTCCCGGCGCAAGTCCGTGATTTTTTCGTTGAAAAGTTTGACGACATGAAAGTCATCGGAAACCAGCACGGCTCGGGGAAGGTTGGTCGTAACCGCTTGGATGTATGCTCTCGACATGTCGATCGCCACCGCTTCTATCCTTTTTCTGGCACTCTTGAGTCGTTTCCAGAAGGGTTCCAGGGCATCAGCTAGGGTAGTTTGTATCCGCTGAGAGGCTCGTCCAAAAAGAGGCAATTCGCGTGGAAAAGTGCGTCAAGGACCTGGAAAGGTCGATGACGGTGGCGGGAATATGTATAGCTTGCTGGGCCCTGTTTGCACTTTACACGGCGCTCGACACCAGAGGTTTCTCCCGCTTCCCGGAACGGCCCGGCTTGATAAACTACGGGATGCTGGCCGAGGCCTTTGCGTCAGGGCAGGTTTATCTTAAACAGAAGGTTGACCGGCAGCGACTCAACTCGCGCCGCCCATTAGACCCCACGACGCCTTGGCCGTTCATGTTCGACGCCATAATCTGGAACGGCAGATATTACCTTCACCAGGAACCACTTCCAGGATTGATTCGTGCCGTGGTACTTTACACCACAGGTCTTGCACCGCCCACAGGGGCTGTTGTGGTAACGTTCACTTTCGGAGTATTGATCCTTCTTGGTGTGCTGCTTCGACTTATTCGGCGAATCTACTTTCCCGAATCACCAACTTGGATGGCTTGGTACATCTGGCTCTCATTCGGCCTTTCCGGCATTCAACTCTTTGTTGCCAGTGGTCCTGTTGTGTACAATGAAGCGATAGCGGAAGGATGCTTTTTTGTTTTGGCGGGGTGCACGTTGCTGGTTCGCGGCTTAAGCGGCGCTCGTCACAGCCTGATGGCGGTGGCAGGGTTTGGAGCATGCTTCGGCGCGGCTATTGCTTGCAGAGTTTTTCTGGTTTTGTATCCAATGTGTTTTTTGCCGATTTTTCTCGTCTTTTCGATCATCCGTAGGGAATCTGTCGGCATGATGACAAAGTGGGCCTTATCATTTGCCTGCCCTGTTTTCTTGTCAATTACGGGCCTGCTCACCTACAACTATCTTAGGTTTGGAAACTGTCTGGACTTCGGCAAGTCGCACATAATCTTTCCAGGATATTCGGGCTATCTATACATTACCATCGGTGGCCACTTTTTCAATTGGAGACACGTTCCACATCAGCTTTATTACTACCTTCTCTCGCTACCGCGGATAGTGAGAAAATTCCCTTACCTCCGCTATCCTGACGAGAGTCTGTGGACTAATGGTGTTTACATTTGCAGAGAGTTGGTCTGTTCGATATTCGTTACTATGCCTGTTTCTGTTGCTTTCGCTGCCTTCCCCGCTTGTTTTCAGACATCGCAATGCAGGTAATGACCTGACTTTAATTCTGGCATTTTTTGGGGTGTCATCTCTGACAATCCTTGCAGCTTTGTCTTCTTATTACTATGCTTCAGCTCGCTATTATTACGATTTTGCTCCTATCCTCTTCGTTCTGGCTTTCTGCAGTCTGGCCGTGCTCTGGGATCGTATCCCCGACCATTCTGGAGCCAAGAAGACAGCCAAAGCAGTTCTGTTACTTCTCTTTTTCGGCAATGTGATGATGGGCCTACTACTGGGTGGCACGGGCTCGCTGTCTGGATAGGCCAACGATGAGTCTTTGAGGGAGGCACCGCACCACGATATAGTGCTTTGCGGACGGAGCGTGAGTGGGGTACGTATGAAAAAGCAGGAAGGCCGTTCACCTGAGCGAGTTGTTCTCGGTACGCGGAAATTAGGATGAAGAACCGTCGCTTGATCCTGTAAGTGCTCTTTTGGCTTGCGGTCGCAGCATATTTCGCGTCTCGCAGGACGGTGATCCCGCGTTCCGCGTGGATTGATCGCCTGGTGAACGGTAACCTTAATAATAGTATATGAGTTCCCCGAACCATCCGCCGATCACGACGTCGAAGTCGGTTGAACCCGAGGCGTCCTTGAAAGCTTGAGAACTTTGGAACTGCAAAGATGTCTGGCGATACCCCCCTTTGATGGCGACAGTCCCAAGCATGGTCTCGGGGCTTGCCAATCCTCCGGAGATCTCCCAATCGGTGACCTTTGTCTCTGATATCGGCCAACGCGCACGCACTTCTAATAGGGGCGATATTCCCCAGAAGTTCATCACCGGGTTGTAAATCCCGTGAATGCCCATGGTTACGGCTGCATTGCCGGTTATGCTCTTCCCGCCGGCGGTTTCAACGGATTCAGTAAAGTTGGGAGCGAACAAGTCGAAGTCCATGTCCACTCCAAAGCGGGTCCGGCACCGCTGATAGAAATCCAGGTCCGCCCCAAGCCGCAATCCTGTATATGAGAATCTTGCAGTGGCTCCAGGTTGGCCGGGCACATTTTGAAAGCGTGATGATTTGGCGAAATCACTTATTTCATAGTAGAGTCGCCCAGATAGCCGGCTTAGCTGCACCCGTAGCATGTAGTCCAGGAAGAAGTGTCCGTCCGTCAAGTTGAAGGTGTCCCTGAGATCCCAGTCTTGCCCCAGGCTAGGTATAGTCTGCTTCCCGCTGACGATCCGGGCCCAAACTACCCTCCCTCTCATTTCTCCCTGGAGCCAGGGTAGGGAAATGACCGGAGAGAAACCGTCCAGGAGCCCTGACAATTCTTGGGCTCCGGCCGATGAAACTACGGCCGGCACCAACAACACGGCCCAAACTATGGCTGGGGCCAAATGAGACAGCGAACGGCGAAATAGACCCTTTATCGGCATTCAGACCTCTTCTCTGGGTCTGTCCAAGGCATTACAGACGGGGGTATCTGTAGCCTCCCTTTTGCACAAAGTCAAGAATATTTATGACATTAGATTAACGGATTATGACATATATTAAATGTTATAGGACAGATATATAAAACAAGCCAGTGTAATATATGATTTATATCCTCCCCCAACTGTAGACTTGAACATCTGCATTTGCGGAAAACAGGCAGCCGGCGAGCATCAAGCCCCCCCCGTACACAACGGAGGAATCCGGCATAAGGCGCTATTCCGCTATGCAGGATAGATATTTCGTAATCAGATGGTCCAGTACTACGTGCACGTCCTCAACAGGACCGTATTCACCATTGTCCGTCTCCACATGGATCACATGCCGAGCTATCTGTTTCATCTTCCCGCCGTCAAACCCGACTATGGCAACCGGCACTCCACCGTTTTGGTCTGCGTACTCGAGCGCTTTGACCGTGTTGGGCGAATTTCCGCTGGCCGAGATCCCTACCACCACGTCGCCGGGCCTCATCAAGTTTCTGAGCTGCCAATAAAAGATGTTTTCGTAACCTATGTCGTTGGCCAGGCACGTGATGAAAGCACTGTTGGATGTCAAGCTGACGCAGCGGAACGGTTTATGCCCTTCAGGGGACGCGCCGAACCCGAAATCGTTTGCGAAATGGCACGCCGTGGCCGCGCTGCCGCCGTTCCCGAGGAAAAAGATTGTGCTTCCTTTCGAACGGGCCTCCAGGAACAGATCGATAACACGTCCGATCGCTGTGCAATCAAGATCGCGCAGGATTCCTATGAGACGCTCCACGTACCCGCGGGCGAACTCAGGGCCGCTCACGTTCCGCGAATCGCCTTTCCCCATGCTGGATATGTCCACAGCCTTTCGCGTCATATTACACCTCAACATTTCCGATGCGCCTTTTCAGCCACAGTTCCCGAGTCCCTTCCGAGTGGAAGAATCTCGCAGCAGTACCCCCATGGCTAGGTAATCGTTCACCGCGGAGAACGCAGAGACCGCGGAGAATTCTATTTTCTCCGAACGCTTATGCGAATTGTGTACAGCAGGTTCCAGTATGTGATCCCACGACGCGGGAAGGACAATGCCGACCTGACTGTACGCGCGGTGATTGACGTTGAATTGAACAAACTATCCTTTATCTCTGCGTTCTCTGCGGACTCTGCGGTGAATCTTGAGGCCCGCTGAACGGTCACATAGCTACTTTACCAATCTCTTTGCTTGGTTGGCAAAAACCGCTGACCCCAATGCCTTGGTCGGGACGGCCACTGGTCCCAAAGCAGCGGGCTGAACGGAAAAAACAGGATCGTATTCCGGAACAATCTCTTTCAGAATGCGGCGTACTTCCGTTTCATCATTACCCGTTCGCACCATTTCCACAGCATTATCTATTTTCGCGATGATCTTGGAGCCCGGGGCGTCTATTTCGTTGAAAACCTTTATTTTAGCATGTGAGGTCGCGAGGCACTCTTCGCTATCCTGACATATTTCTTCCGACAACTTTTCACCAGGTCTAAGGCCGATAAATTCTATGGGAATTTCATCTTCTTGCTTTCCCGATAGCTGGAACAACTGGTGTACCAGGTCAACAATTCTGATTGGGTCACCCATATTCAGGACCATGATCTGGCCGGACTTTCCAAGAGCGGTAGCTTGCAGTACCAGCGCGACCGCTTCCGGAATGGTCATGAAGTATCTGCGCATATCCGGATGGGTAATAGTAACAGGTCCTCCCCGGGCGATCTGGTCCATAAATATCGGGACCACGCTACCTTCGGAGGCAAGGACGTTTCCAAACCTCACTGATAGGAAGCGCGTGCGGCTTACGCGGCCAAATGCCTGACAGTAAATCTCACATACTCTCTTGGTTGCGCCCATGACGCTGATGGGATTAACGGCTTTGTCTGTCGATATCAACAAGAAGCGCGAGACGCCGAATTGATCCGAAGCCCTGGCCAGCGTCTGGACTCCTTCAACATTGTTCTTGAAGCACTCCACTGCATTGAGTTCCTGCATGGGAACGTGCTTGTAGGCCGCGGCATGGAATACCAGGTCCGGACGTAACTTTTCAAATTCATTGTCAATTCTAGCCCGGTCCCTCACGTCGCACAACAGCGGGATTACCACGCTGTCCGGAGCAAATTCCAGGAGCCGCCTGTGCACGAAAAATAAACTATTTTCGGAACGTTCCACTAATATAAGGCTCTTCGGCCTTCGTTTCAGGACCTGACGGCAGAGTTCGGACCCGATGCTCCCCCCCGCGCCTGTAACGAGAACAACTTTGCCCGCGATAAGGTTTCTGAACCTGCTCAGTATCTATTTTGACTTCCTCGCGTCCAAGCAGGTCTGAGAGGGTGATATCCCTGAGCTGAGTCAGGGTTGATGATTCGGCTATGATTTCCACTAGAGAGGGCAAAGTCTTGACTGTTAAGTTTAAGTTCTTCAGAGTGTTATAAATGCGCTTCATCTGGGCGCGATTTGCAGAAGGAATGGCCACAATTACCAATTGGACCGGATTATCCCGAATGTAATCCGGAATGTCTTCCACCTTGCCCTTTACTCTAATACCGTGAATCGTTAACCGCTGCTTTTTCGGATCGTCGTCGAAAATTGCCTCCACTTGGAACTGCGACTCCGGATTTCGAATAATTTCACGAACGATCATCTCGCCGGCATCGCCTGCTCCGACCACCACCGCCCGCCGCCGCGTGCTGTTCGAATCCCCGCGGCGGACATAGAGTCGAGCCCGCTCACGGAGAAGCCTCATGCCTACGCGGGCCCCACCGATCAGTACGGTGCTCGTGAAGAAGTCTATGAGAATCACCCCTCTAGGAATTCGCAGATATTCCCGGATCATGGGCAACAAGAACAGCGCCAGGGCGCATATAAGGCCGTGCAGCAATAATGTCGGGATATCGCTCAGTCCCACATAGCGCCAGTTGGTGGAATGCGCTTTCAAAACATAAAAGAAGAATATCTTCAAAAAAACTACGTACGGTAATAGGAGCAAGCGCTGGTGAAAAAATTTGAACGGAACCCGAAAATCAAAGCGGAATTCGTAAGAAAACCAAAAGCTGATCGCAGCAAGAAGAACGATTATGGCGAAGAGCAAATGATTGAAATGAACGTACCGTCCTACAAAGCTCAAAGCCTTTTCGGCCTGTTTCAGGAGTCGATTTGTTGTAGACGGATTGTCCGGAACCGGCATCACAGATCTCAAATTTGAAAGGAACCTCCCGGCGGGATCGGCTCAATAGCAGCTCAGCAAAGCCTACTCGACAAATTATGAACCGGTCGAACTGCAAAAGCAAGCCGCGTTTAACAACCGTTTTCTGCTCTCCGACTTGCTAATAATCTTGATAGCCCTAGAGTTCAAGAGTGCTTGATCATTTCTTTGCGGACAAGTAATCCTGTTATCGGCAGAATCATCGCAAGACAAGGACCAACCTTCGGCATCACGGAGCACATGAATTGAACCAATTCGACTTTGAATCTCCGGCTGAAGATTCACCCGGTTTCACCAAACTCGGCCCGGCTTCCAACGAAACCCTATCGGGTGTCGTCCGTCGGCTCGTAGCGGATTTAAGTACGGATCGACCTGTCGGTCCGGATCGTTGCAGCGATTGGACTACTCATCATATCTCAACGGCCTTGTCCCAAGGCATCGGCCCGTGGCTGTACAGGGCTCTTGAGGACCATCCCGAGGTTGAACTGGCGCCAGATTTCCGTGAGAGGCTCAGCCAGGCATACGCGCAATCCATGATTCACAGCCTTTCGAACCAAGCGTGTTTTCGAGAAGTTGTTGCCTTTTTTGCGAGGGAACAGATACCTGTGTTGGCCCTCAAGGGGGTCTATCTCGGGACTTTTGTTTACAGAAACCCTGCTCTCAGGCCGATGTGCGATCTGGATTTGTTGGTACGCGAGGAACATTTTGCTCAGGCGAGGAAGCTCTTGGACAAGCTGGGATTCGGGATCGGCGCGGAGCCGCTACAAGGGGCGTACAGTAAATTGCAGCCCGCACTGGCTTATATTCGGCCGGGAACGATTCCGTGCGCAGTGGATCTTCACAGCGCACTTTTATCAATGGATTACTACAGCTTCCCTTCTTCGCTCGTTTGGCAAGACGCGGTGGAGGGCCAACTTTATGGGCAGCCTGTATTCTTCCTGTCAAACGAGCTTAATTTTATCCATCTGGGAATCCATACGCTGACCCACCTCAATCTGATACGTGACTGGCTCGATCTGATTCTTTTTTTGCGCCGTATTACCCTTGACTGGGACAGGCTGGCCTCGTTAGCGGGATCGCTTGGCGTCTTGAGGCCGTTGTATTGGGTTTTTCGCGACCTTAATGAAAAATGGGGGGTCCTGGCACCGAAGCGGTTTGTCGGTTCACTCGCCGCTTATGTCCCGGCACGCATGGAAGACCGGGTAATCCGGCACAGATTCAGGTACATCTGGCGAATAGTGGCTAGACTCCGACTCCTCCCTAGTTGGGAACTTCGACTACGGTATTTGCGTATGAGGATATTCTCTCCGGCCGGTCAAGGGGACCAAGCGTTGGGGCTGCGAGGGCGCCTAATGTTCGTATTATCTAAAGTGAACTTGCTGGTGGCCTTTTTCCGGCGGCGCTGATTTGGAGCTTCGTAGTGGGACAGGCTTCCAGCCTGTCATTTTGTTGATAGACAGGCAAGATGCCTGTCCCACTAATACAATGGCATAGGATCAGCGTTTGTTGATCTCGATCTAACGACGCTTTTCCTGAATTATGAATTGGACCTCTCAGCTTGCCGTCTTTTCCAACAGGCCGCGACTCTTGAACTTGTCCTTAAACACTTCCGGCAGCCTCACGGCCTGCACTTCTTTGGTGCCGTGTTTCTTGAACAACACCTGACAACCGGCATGTTCTCTTATTTTTGGTATAAATTTGAAGCGACTTGCCTTAGCCTCACTAATGAATCCAAGCACGTCGTGAGAGAATTCCTCCACAAGCATTTGCCGGTCCACGGTTTCGGCGGTGCCGGCTGCATGCCAGGTCAAATCGAATTTTATGAAGTCGTGGATCGGGTGGTCTTCGAAGCCCAGGTCGTTCACCACTTGCCTGACGAAGACAGAAATAGCGGCCAAAGAGTGCGAGTCGCCCAAGTGGTTGAAGATGTTGTCGGATGGAAGCTCCAAATCGACTATCCGTTCAAGAAGACTATCCGGATATCCCAATTGCGCGTCTCTCAATAGCAAGAAAGCCGTGTAACGCATGTGCAACAGGTTGAGCATTAGATACGTGACCCGGACGAAAAGCTCTCTGTCAAGATGCTCAGGAACGTAATGATAAAGCGTTGAAAACACCTGAGGGTACTTCTTTATAAACTCCATATCCACCGGAGTGGATGGGTAAACGGAGAAATCCGATAGATGTTGGTCTATGGCAAGGGAGTGCCCGTACTGCTCGTACAATGGGCTCCCTGGAAAAGGCACGAGCAGGCGGAGATGCAAGGCGGCTTCGTCCCTATCTCCGGAGAAATATATCTCGAGCATAAGACTCATAGTTTGGGCTACATCCTCGATCCGTTCCCGAGGAAAGCCCACGATAAATCCGCACGTGGCCAAGATGCCCAGTTCGCAGGCTTTGCGGACGATTTCGGGCGCGCGATTCAGCTTCAACTTCTTATTCACGATCTTCTGCATTCGGGGCGAGCCTGTTTCGATGCCGAAGAATATTTCATCGCACCCTGCCTCGGCCATTTTAGAGAGCACTTCGTCGTCCACAGTGTCGACTCTTGAGAAACAGCTCCACGGTCTGCAAAGATTTTCTTCTACCAGGGCATCGCATAGGTCGAGCAGCCACCTGCGATTCAGCGTCAAGAGATCATGCTCGAACCTAAGCTTCTTGGCTCCGAAATCGGCAACGATCTTCTTCACTATTTTGATTACGTTTTCCACAGACCTTTGGCGAAATCTTCCTTCAGCCATTTTGTTGGAAACACAATAGGAACATCTGAACGGACATCCACGACCCACGTCGATGGGAATGTATTCCATCAACCCCATGGAGGGAAACAGACTGTAGTCGGGCAGAGGAAGAGTGTTCAAATCTCGTACAGGAGAGGCGTCGGGAGTTCTCACTATCTTTCCGGCGTGACGCAATGTCAGTCCCGGGACCGACAGCAGGGCTTCCGGGTCGTCAAGCGATGCGATAATTCTGCCAATCGTATGATCGCATTCTCCTCGAACTACAACATCTACTTGTGGGAACACTTCTATGGTTTCCCTGTCTGTGTTGGAGGCCTGAACCCCTCCGAAGAGGATCTTGACGTTGGGTCTTTGTTCCTTAACAATTCCTGCGAATTTGACCAGGTCGAAATAGAAATTGCACCATGCGGAAAAGCCAACCACATCGGGGCCACGTGAAATAATCGTGCCAGGGACATCGGAAAAAGTTGGGTTTGAGCTTATGGCGTTTATATCAAGGATCTCGACGCCAAAACCGTCTTTGTGTAGCACTGTCGCCAGAGAAAGAAGGCCCAAGGGAACGTACGGCTCCGGACCTTTTTCTTTCAAAATAGGATTTGGAATGAGGAGAATCTTCATGTTTTTCCGGTCTTATCGGCTTGCGCTCCATTCAAAATGCCCTGCTCCAGCAGTTGCACCACATCTGACATAGTCGCGGCAGAGCGCGGTCTTATCAATCGCAGCGTCGGCACCCTTTCACACAGCTTCGCACATTGATGGAAGTAGGACCCGGGCCTGGCATCATGCATCAGGCGAATCCAGTACCGAGTGGCGGACCAACTCAAACACCGCTCTATGGCGACTCACGTTTTCGACCCGAACTGAAGGACCCTCCTCTAGGATGTACAAACGATACAGCGGCACGGCGTGTTGAGAAAATTCACCAGAAAATCGCCATGTAATCTTTTCTTCAAGAGGGTGTAATCCTTGGCTTTCTTGCGTAGAGCAACCAAAATGTTTCGCAGCATCGGGGAGAAGTTGTAGACCTGGAAAGCCGGGATATACCGACGCACCTGCACCGCCGACATCCACCACGGTGACGTCATCAGCTATCACTGCGTGGCCTCTGGAATGCAGAGCGGCTGCTATGAATGATTTTCCCGCGGTAGAGTCGCCCAGGAAGGCAACCGCGCCGCAGCCTAAATTCACGCAACTCGCGTGCAGAGTAACGTAACCCCGTTGATGGAGCAAAATAGAAAGGCCCAGAGTCTGGGCCAGCCCACCGAGCAATTTAATGTCACTTCCCGGTGCGGGTTGGCCTATGATTTCACGGCCATGGCTGACTCGGCATCGGCCCATCTTGTGGTAGGAGAAATAGGCATCATCGGATTTGAGCTGCAGACACAAAGGGGTACCTACATCAGTAGGCCCCAGGGGCTCGGGCTTTCCAAGACGCATAACCACGTCGGCAGGGGCTTCCTGCTCGATCAAATCGGGGAGCGCAATGTCGCATTGAATCCCCATTCCATAAGCAAGATAGGAATACATCAAGAATGGTTCCCAAGACCTTGCTCGTTTTGGCCTCCCTGGCCCGTGTGCTCTGTAAGCCTCTCAACCGCGCCATGGACAATCAGCTCGGGGGGCGTGTACGGCTTCTTGGTCTGGGCGTCTTTGGTTTCCGAGGCGGGAAATTCCTCTTGATCCCGTGTCACGGGGCTGGCTCCTTTCGTCCATTTGTTGCGGTGGACTTTTTCCCAATACATATTGATTATAGGGTTGATTCTCGAGTGTGACAAGCGGACTGTCGTCTCTAAACATGTGACGCACCGGATGACATCTTCACTCCGCATATTGGACCTATGCAGAAGCCACTACTTGGTCACGGAAGTACTTGCTAAGATCTCGTGCGGTTCGTAAGTCAACTTTTCGTCCGCCCAAGAGTTCGGATAGCTCTCGTTCCATTCCGGCGATCCGAAGCAAACCGGGAATGTGTTCCGGATCAAACTCCACAAGAAAGTCTATATCGCTCTCCGGCCCGAAGTCCTCTCGCAAGTACGATCCGAATACGGACAGTTTCCGGATGTGATGGATTCTACAGAACTCTTCGATGAAATTCTTGGGAATGTCGGGACGCTGTCTGTCCATGTTATCCCTCCGTCGGATATTACTTCGGTAAATTGCAGCAAAACAGCACTGACCTGGCGTCGGGGACGCTGCCAAGTCAGTGGCACCCAACATCCGGTCCTGGGTGCCACGGATCTGGGCTTTGCCAGATCCGTGCTGGATTTAGCTGATTCTTCATTGTATGATCGCGAAATGATATAACACTGGCTTCACAGCTCCAAGCCTGACCGCGCCAACCATTGACCGAATGATGCAGCATGCATCATATAGTGCAGCGACCCCACAGGTCGCGCTCGGAATCTCGAATAAGCCCTGCTGAGGGCCTGCACGTCGATGTACTCCGGAATAGCCTTTGAACTGCCCAGTATCGCCTCTTCCGCGAGTTCTCGGTCCAACCGCATCAGCCAATAGCTGACGCTGGGCCCAAAGTCCACTTTGTCTGCGCGGTGCTGAATCTCTCCTGGCAATATCCCCGCCATTGCGCGGCGCATGACCATTCTGGTCAGCCCTTTGTGCAGCTTCTGCTCCGGCGGAAGGGCCAGACAAAACTCCATGAGCCTTTGATCCCGAAACGGGTGCCGCACCTCCATCTTGAAGCGGGCTGACATCTTATTGATGGATTCTATCTGATGGGTAATACCACCCCAGGTGATTTCATACCAGTGTACAAGCCTGGAATTCTTCGGAGGCCCCAGCCTATGGGCCTGCAACGCATTGAATCGTTCCTTGAGCCCAATTCGTTTTGCAAAATCTCGGTTGATAAAGGTGTCGCGGTCCCAGGGCCGCTCGCCCCGCCCGGAAAGAAGTCTCCAGGTACGCCGAACCCCGGCCGGTGTGAGTGGTTTGACGGCCTGTCGCCACAGCAACCCCCAAAAACCGCAATGCCTATTTCTGGAAAGAGCACGCACTTCACGCAGCAACGTGGGCAATTCCCCTTTTCGCAAAAGTTCCGGAAGCCAACCGTAACCGTGAGATACGGTGGTGTCACCGTCAATGCCGTCAAGGACTACACGAACTCCCAATCCCAAAACCAACCCTCCCAATGAGGCGGCATAAGAATTGGGCGCATCAAACGGATCGTCGTGGTCCCAGGGATCGCACTCAACGTACGGCAGGGTTCCTACCTGCTCACCGTCGAAATAATGTGGCTCGATCCCACCCTGATCGACCACGGCCTTTATGTAGCCTCTTTCATCACATTCGGAAACATTGTTGTAGACCAATGACATAGCCCGCAGTATTTCGGTTCTTGTTTCGGGCAATAGATTTCGTGCCACGCAAGTCACCGATGAAGAATCGAGGCCTCCACTTAAGCTGGACATCATCGGATAAGCGCTCCGTAATCGGCAGCGGACGGCTTCGGAGAAAATTTCTCGGAACGCGTCGGCATATTCCGCATCGGAGCCCAGGTGCAATTCTCTGTTGGGATCGAGGGACCAGTAGCATTTGAGCCGGTATCGGTTCGGTTCGATAGTTATGCTGTGCCCGGGAGGGAGACGCTGAATCCCCTTGTAAAAGGTCATGACCTGGTCATCGGACATTCCTATGAGATAGTCGCCAACCATAAGTTCATTGAGCCGTCTCGGGATCTCCGGCAAGGCGAACAGAGCGCGAATTTCCGACCCGAAGACAAATACTTTATCCGAAAGGTAGTAATAGAAAGGTCTGTCCCCGGACGCGTCCCGGGCACAGAACGCGACGCTCTGTTTGCGATCCACGATGCAGAAGGCGAAATCCCCCACGAGCTTCTCTGCACAGCCTTCGCCCCATTTTTCGTACGCCCGGAGTATAATGCAGCTATCGGTAATGTCCCGCGCAGGCCCTCCTGTTCTGGGTGGGACAGGCATCTTGCCTGTCTCTAAATGACAGGCAAGATGCCTGTCCCACTGGTCCTTGGGTAGAACCGCCACTTCTTGGATGGCGCCTTGACGTGAGCCCCACAGAGCGGAAACGAGTTCATCCCGGTTGTCTATGCGGGCATCAGCAGTGATGACGAAACGCCCGGTTTCATCGGATTTTGGGAGTTTTTCAAGCAAGGACTCCGGCGTAGTATGGAGCATCAGATGCCCGAGCCCCAACGAGCCCCCATTCCAGACCGACGATCCATCGGGACCCCGATAAGCTATCGCTTCGAGCATACCAGTAACCACGGAGCTATCCAGAGGTCTTCCGTCGCGGAAAAATGCGCCGACGAGGCCGCTCATAGGCTATTCCCGTCGAAGCGAGGCAACACAGTGAAGCGACTTGAGGCCGGTGCGCCCACAACTATCACCCCCTGTGTTTCCACCCAGGCATGGGCTTCCAAGCGCCCGTCTTCTCCTCTGCTTACACCGATGCGCATGAGCGCAGGATAACCCCAGCACGCAAATAATATCTTTGCAGCAAACGCTTGAGTAAGACACCCGGCGCCAAAAGGCATTCGCCGGCTTACAGCGGTAACGGCCCAGACTATGCGTTCAGAAGAGGGAGACAAGGAGTTCGCTCGTTTTGAAAACCGTTGCGGCAACTCATCGGCGAGATGGAGCAGTCTCCTGAACGAAAACAGCCGGAGAGCCGCTCCCACGAGGCCCAGTACGAGAGCGGCGCTGAGAAGGAGGCGCCGATCAATCGAGGAGAGACCTACAAACTTACGCAGGAGCCTCATTCCTAACCTCTATAAGACCTGCGTCCTCAAGTTTGCCGAGAAGCACAATGAGGTCTTTTTCACACCGCTCCACATCAACATCGTATTCACGTTCAATTTGGTTTCGGATTTGCTCGACTCTAATCGGCTCGCTCAGCAGGCTCCAAATTCGGGCACCAACTTCATTCAGGCCGTAGTACATGCCGTCATTGAGATTGAGAATCGCGGCCTCACCAGTCAAGTCACAGGATACCTGGTCCTTGCTCACGACCACGATCGATCCATGAGAAATTTCTGACATCGGGGATGATTCTCGATCCAATTTTCTCGTTCACAGTCGCTGGGAATGCCTGCCTTGGAAACTCTACTTCGAATATGACATTGAAGTGAAGGCTCCACCGCCTGAAGGCGGTGGCTTCGGCGGCATTTTCGCTCCCCCGGATGAATCCGGCGGTCGCTGCCGCCAGAAGACCGGGGTCGGTCTCGACGTAGGATGCTGGTGAGCCCGCGTTCCGCGGTGGGAGAACCGCATCAATCGAGAAAAAACCGCGAACGATGCGGTTCGTCTAGCGTGCCGCGGGACTCACCGGCATCCTACGGGAATCTTTGCATCTTGTTCCGCGCCAGCACACGGTTGTATGTACTGAAGTCTTCGCCTGAAGGCGAAGGTTTTTCTCCCATTCCCCGAGGGGGACAATAATGGCGGTCTGAGAGCAGAGCCAGCCAGATGTGGGTTCCCACGCGGAGCTTGAGAACCGGAAAGCCGTGAACTCATGCCTCACGCGCTGCGCTTCTGATAGTACCTGTGGTAGTGATAATCGTACCGGCCGCGACCGTACTTGTAGTAGCTATAGCCTGACGACCTTCCCCCGGCCATGTTCAACACTATTCCGAGTACACGCCCCTGGCCTCGGAACACAGAGTCTTTTGCCTGCCGCAACACCTCGACAGGAGTCTTGCCGGCTTTCATCACGAGGACCAGGCCGTCGGCGTAGCTGGAAAGAATTGTCGCATCAACTAGCCCCAGCACCGGAGGAGCATCAAGGATCACATAATCAAACGTTTTCCTACACGCTTCAAGGATTTGCCGGAAGATTTTGGTCTTTAGCAGGGGCACAGGGTTGTCCGGCGTAGTCCCTGACGTCATGTAGAACAGCCCCGGGATATGGGATTTCCTGATAGCATCCTTGATTTCCACGCACTTACCCGTTATCAGATCGCTGAGGCCGGTGGCGACGGGCTCGCTATTGAACACTTCGTGAATGCGCGGCCTCCTCAGATCGCAGTCGATTATAAGCACCTTCTTATGCTCTGATGAGATAACTGTCGCAATAACAACGGAAACGAGGGTCTTCCCTTCAAGAGGGAGCGCGCTGGAGACACACATTATTGAAGACCCTGTATCGGCTGGGATACAGGTTGAAATAGTATTTTGAATGATCCGGACCGCATCGGTGAACGGAGATGAAGGAAATTCATGAGCCATAAATTCAAATCGGGTTTTCTTCGGGTTAATTTGCATGAAACCACGGCCGCGCTCTATTATCGGAACCGCTCCCAGAATAGGAAGATTGAGATGTTTCTCAATCTCATCGGGCGTCTTGGCGGTAGTGTCGATAATAGCGAGCCCCACGGCCAAGACAATCCCTCCAAACAATCCTAACATAGCGCCCATTAGTATGATCTTGTGTTTCTGAGGGCTTATCGGCGCTACCGGCAGCGTGGGCGAGCTGTTTATCGTAACATTGTGGCCCATAATCCCATGATCCAATTCGGCCTGCTTCGTCTTCTGGAGGAGCATCAGATACGTTTGGCTGTTGGCCTGAACCAACTTCTTCAGGATCTCGGACTGAACCGCCAGGGATTTTATATTCAACGCGGCTTGCTTTGTCTTCTCGTACGCGGCTTTGGACACGGCCTCGTTTTTGCGCGCCTGTTCCACAGCAGAAGACAAAGTGTTTTTTTCGATTTCGGCTATGGCCTCCTCCATTGACCGAATTTGGTTCTTCAACAAGGCCATCTTGAAGTACTCGGGAGCATATATGGCCTTCTTGCCGGTATATTCAGACTTCAGCGAAGCAAGTTTGCTCCTCAGGGTCTGCAAATACTCATTGGTAACATTGGGAGGCAAAGCCTTCTCTTTTTCATATTGCTCAGCCTCGAGGTTGATGCGCTGCTCTTTGGATTGCAGCACGGATTCGTTGGCTTTTTCAAAGGAATTGAGCACTTGATTGGCGGTCCTATCGGTAAAAAACACCCCGTGCTCTTTAGTGAACTCGAGGAGCTTGGCCTCAGACTGTTTCAATTGTTTCTCGGTTTCAGCCAACTCGCCGTTCAACCAGGATCTGACTCTGGAAACGATCTCGCCCCTCTTTCGGCGGGTTTCGTCTATATACGTATTGAGGTAGGCCCGGAGCCTCCTCTTTGCCACCAACGGATCTGATGCCCCCATTTCCACCCGTATTAACTGCGTCCCTTTAATAGGCTTAACGGTAATTTGTGAAAGGACGGCGCTGATCGCCGCGTCGTTCCCGCGCTCCCGCGCGTCGGCGTCTCTGCTGTCCGACCCGGCGGGATTTGACGGCTCGGCCGTCGGAACCTCGGGTTGGGAAGCCGGCGCCATGTCGGCAGGCTTCTGACTCGCGGCTTCGGACGACCGCGCTTCATTCACCCGTTCCAGGAACTTTGCCGCCAGGCTTCTGCTTTGCAAAGACTCTATCTGAGTCTGGTAATAAAGATCGAATTGACCGAAAAACGAAAACAAATCATTCAAATTCGTTGAAGTTGGAAATATCTTTTCAATTTCTATGGTTGCACGCGAACGGTACAGAGGAGTGGCATGGTAAGCGTAGCCAGCTCCAATACTCGCGCCCAAGAGGAGCATCGCGATTACGATCCATTTTCGATAAAGTATTGCATATAGATAGTCCGAGAGAGGTTTGCGCTCTTCAAACGGCACATCTATGAACCCGGGGATTTGGCCGTAGCCCTGGGTCAATTCCATCCACGGTGGTTGGCCGTTCTCGCTGAGGGTTTTGCCCGGGGGAAGAGGATTGCTCATTCCGGAACCCTGGTTGATGCCATTCATTCTATTTGTCCTTTATAGCCATGATATCCGGTCGAAGAACACGTTTCAACGGCTTTGTTGATACTGCGGCTGCGAAGCCATATTTGCAGCGCTTTACCGCGGATTGTTAAGTTATTTCAGTCCGCACGAGGCAAGCAGCCCCTGCTCCGCCGGATGCGCTCCCATCCAATCGACTTGTCCCGACTCTATATCATAGACGGCGCCTACCAACGCCAAATTGCCATTCTTGACCTCCCTGCGAACGATTGCGCTGGATTTCAACAGCGTCTCTGCCGTAATCCAAACATTGGCCTTCACTGCCTCGTATACGAGTAGGTCTCCAATCGCTCCCGGATAATCAGCCTTTGCCTTGGCCACTGCCGGAGCAATGAGGGCCGCAAGCTCGGCAATATTTCCGGAGCATTCCTCACCTTGTACGACCGCTCCTACGGCACCGCAGCGGGTGTGACCGAGCACCACGACCACGGACGTTCCCAGATGCGCTACGGCGTATTCTATGGAACCCATTTCAGTGCCGGATGCGACGTTCCCAGCCACGCGCACAACGAATATGTCGCCTATTCCCCTGTCAAAAATGAGCTCCACCGGCACCCTCGAGTCTGAGCAGGCAAGAACCGCGGCAAATGGCTGTTGTCCTTGCCAGGCGGTCAAGCTCCGCCGTTGCCGATCCTGATTCGGATTCTGCCCATTACCGCGGACATAGCGGCCGTTCCCCTCCCTGAGCCAATCCAGGGCTTCATAGCTTGGCAGCTTTGCGTCCGGCATCGCCATAGTCTCCATCCGCCTGGGTCATCAAGTCTTCCCGGGCCTTCAGGACGAACAAATTGCCTTAACTTTCCGGGGTCGCACCGTGGGCCAGAAACTCCGCGATCAGGTAATCCGGCAGCATCTTTGTCACCAACCCCTTTTCCAAAACCGCTAGAGGCATGGAAGGATCCACACAGTTGTTTATATCCTGAATAACTGAGACTCCGCCCGCTTCGCGAATTTGAGACAGCCCTTCAGCCCCGTCCCTCCCGGGACCCGTCATAATTATTCCCACTGCCCGGCGACCCGCGATCTGAGCGCAGGATTCAAACAGTTTATCAATGGCCCCGTCTCCGTTGTTGTGAAAGGTGTTAGATCCGAAACTCAACATCACGTTGCCATCGACTTCAGGCTCAAGGAAGGGACCGGAGTCGCCCGAACAAAGATAGCAAGTCCCGGTTTCAATCGGCGAGGCGCAATCAGCCTTCTTTACAGAGACCGTACTGTGTGCATCGAGATAAGCTACAAAGGGATCCAGGTAACGCGAACTGACCATAATGACCGCGATCAAGACGTCTTGGAAATCCGCAGGAAGGTACGGGATTACCCTTAGCAAGCCATAGTATCCACCCGTTCCCGTACCGATGCCGATGAAGCGAGTTGCAGGACCTGGAGCTAGCTTGTTGGAGTTGAAGCTCCCAAGCTGCTCCTTGGGTGCCAGCCTCATGTATCGGAATCGTCCCGTCCTGATCGAAGCGGCTCGCTTGACTTTGGTTATAATGTCATTCTCTTGAGCCTCAAGGCTCACATCCTCACGCCGAGAAGGCTTGGCTATCACGTCGATTGCGCCATACTTGAGGGCATCGAAGGTGGTCTTGGCCCCTTCCACTGTGAGGGAGCTGATCATAACCGTGGGGACTGGATGCTTCACCATGATGTGCTTGAGCGCGGTTATGCCATTCATCACGGGCATCTCTACATCCATGGTAACTACGTCCGGATTGAGATTCCGGATCATCTGGAGAGCTTCCAAGCCGTCTTTAGCCCATCCCACGACCTGGAACTTCTCGTCATTCTCCAGAATGTTAGTGATCTGGCGGCCCATAAGCGCGGAATCGTCCACCACCAGGACCCTAATTTTTGATTCACCGGGCTCCCGGGTCATCTGCTCCGCCTTTGGGTCCTTTTTTTCCCGATAAAACCTCCCTTGCCAATTGAATGTAGGCTTTGGCACCGGGAGACTGAATATCAAATGCAATAACAGGCGCTTGGCGATAAGGAACCTCCGCCAGACGAGGGTCTCTGGGAACGATGGTCCGAAAGACGTGGTCCCTTAAATACTGCCGCACCTCCTGTACCACTTTCACGGTGAATCCGGCTCTTTTGTCGGCCATAGTCAAGAGAAAGCCGAAAATCGCAAGTTTGGTATTGTGAAGCCTCTTGACTTCGAGCGCGGCCCTTAATACTCGGCCTACGGTTCCCATCGAGGCATACTCACATTGGACCGGGACCAAGTACGAATCAGCCGCGATCAAGGCGGCATACGTGGGATTGTCCATCCTGGGAGGGCAATCGAGAAAGATGAAATCGTACGCGGGCCTGATTCGCTCGAAGAAACGGTAGAACATACCGGTGTCTCGCTGCAAGACTCCGCAATAAAAGGCCTCGTCGGAAATAGACCTTACATTGGAAGGAATGAAACTCAGATGGGGCAAACGGGGATGAGCCGGATATATTGCATCCTGGGGGGCTGTACCATCTCGGATGACGTCGAGCACGCCGGTAGGCGCATCCTCGGGTTCCAGGCCAAAGCTCTTTGCCAATCCACACTGAGGATCCACGCCGACCAGGAGGACTTTCCTCTTGATGGCAGAAATGCAGGCTCCCAGGTTCACGGCTGTTGAGGTTTTGCCTACCCCGCCTTTCTGGCTGACAATGGCAATGATCTGGCCCATAGGCTTGGATTACCTCTTAAACGTCCGAAGTGCTGACGAGGGAAGTCCGATACGTCTGTTGACCGTATCGGATCGCGGTCGCACCCAATTGTCTTTGGCCGGCAATGGCGTCTTCGATCACTTCCGTAACGTCCAATACCAGTGCGATGGTACCATCGCCGAGTATAGTAGACCCGGCCATGCCTCTACTTTCACACACATGCTCGGCAAGCGGTTTGATAACCACGTCCTGTTCACCCACAAGCTCTTCGACAAGGAACCCAATCGTCTTTAGGCCGGAGTTGGCAAGGACAAGGAATTTCGGATGCTTGGAAGTATCATAGTCTTTTAGGTGGAAAACTTCGTTCATTCTGAGAACCGGAATTGTCTCGTCTCTGAACTTGATCACCTCGAAACCTTCAATGGTAGATATATCAGTCGGAGCTACTTGAATGATCTCCCGCACGGAGGTAAGCGGGATGGCAAACGTATGTCTCCCCGTCCTGATCAGCAGGGTCTGTATGATGGCAAGAGTCAGCGGAATCTTTAATGAAATTCGTGTGCCCTGATTTTCCCACGATTCAATTTCAATGTGCCCGTTGATTTTCTCAACGTCCTTTTTCACCACGTCCATTCCTACGCCGCGACCGGACGTACGCGTAACTTTCTTGCTCGTGGAAAACCCCGGTAAAAACAAGTAATTGTATATTTCCTGCGGCGGCACATTCTTTGCCTCCTGCGCTTCAAGCAGACGATTTTCTATCGCCTTCCGTATCACCGCCTCGTGGTTTATTCCCGCCCCGTCATCTTCTACATCGATCACGACCAGGTTTCCCTCAGAGTAGGCATTAAGTCTGATTGTTCCTTCCTCAGTCTTGCCCACTCTTTTTCGGTCTTCTCGTTCTTCTATGCCGTGGTCCACCGCATTTCGGATCAAATGAACGAGTGGATTATAAATCTGTTCAATCACCCTCTTATCTACCTCTGTATCCCCACCTAGGACCTCCAGGCCCACCGACTTGCCTACTCTACGGGAAAGATCTCTGATAAGACGAGGCATCCTGTTGAAAAGCTGGCCGACGGGCAGCATCCGGAGCTTCATGACACCTTCTTGAATGTCGTTTGCCACGCGCCCCAATGACAAGCTGGCTTCCCCCACTTTCAGGCTAAGGTCCTTGACCGACTGAATTTCTTTCTTAGTCACCTCTTGAGTTGTCATGAGTGTTCGGTGCAAGTTCTTCAGCTCCAGAGAAAGTTGTTCGACGTACGAGCGATTGACGACCAATTCTCCGACCTGGTTCAGAAGGACGTCCACCTTGGTCGAATCTACGCGCATGGTCCGGACCATACCGCTTTCCCTGGCGTCCCTCGCCGTGGCGATTTCTTGGAAAAGCTTGGTCTCATGGCTGCGAGTAATTTCGGACGTAGTGGTCTCTTCCTCAACGGACGGAGTTACCCCGCCAGCAGGAGCCGGCATTGACGGAGAGGGTGTCATCGCTCTCAATATCTCTTCCGTGGTAGCCTCTTGCCCAATACCACCAGGCTCAACAGCCGTGGTTTCCCGGGTAACGTGTTCCGCGGTTGCTACGCCCATTTTGTCGGTATGCAGAGGAACGTCTGTGAACCCTCGATCCGCACGGCTTGTGCCGGGAAATCCTTCAACCGAGGCTGCGTAAGACTCCGGCCGGTCAACTTGCCGACGAAGAGGTTGCGCGACCTCGACCGGCGCAGCACCGTTGAATCCGGTTACGGCATTGGCATTCAGAGCAGCTTCCAAACCGTTCAGAAAGTGCTCAAACTTCACCATGCTCTCTTCCATGAAAGCCAAATTCCCGGTGGAGAGCGAGTCCATTCTGTCTGCGCACCAGAGCACTTTTTCGTGCCATTCGTCCAGGAAGGCTGCGAGATTCTGATAATCCATGTAGCTCGACGATGAGCGGATAGATTTGATCAAGTCTGCACAGGCCTCCATCTCGCCGCGGTCCGCGGTCCCCTGCTTAATCTTATCGCCCAGCCGACGAAGCTTGTCGGTAATCTCCCAGGCGTAGGAGAGGAAGATTTCTATTATTTCACGATCGGTGCCTTCCCCCACAGTGTCCAGTTCCTCAAGCAAGTCCGATGCAATCGAAGACTGCGAGGGACTGGAACCGGACGCGTAGGGTTCGGTCAATATCTTCCCGTCGCCGAAAATTCCTTCAAATTCGCGAAGAAGCTCATCATCGACGTCCGCCAGCATGGACTTCTCGCCCTGTTTGCGGGAACGCGATGGCGGCTTGGGAGGTGCAGAGGCTTCACCTACAATCTTTAGAATGAACTCAGCAGTAGAAGGAGTTACAGCGGGGATGCTCGTCAGTGTATGCAAATCGGCACTTGCCAACTGCTCCATTGAAGAGAAGCCGGCCTCTTCGAGGGCAGCTATTACGGGGGCCTCCAGGCCCGGAATGTCCTCGAGGGCTTGGCGAAAAGCAGAAGGTTCCAGTGAGGCTTGGGAAGACGACTCAATTGCGGGAATCTCCGCCAGGGCATGCGATGCTTCCTGTTCCAAGGGGAAAAGCTCTTCAGGATACCACGGCCGCAGTTCGTGTAGAAAAGCTCGCAGATCTTCGATCTCTTCGGGCGAAAGACGCTCCTGGTCCTCAGGTATAGCCGAAAGACGGGCTTCCATGGATCGGATAATGCCTGCGGCTTCGGGAAAATCCATGGCACTCATGCTTTCAGTCAAATGTCTCAGCGTGTCAAGTATGGATACCATTACCTCTGAAGGTTGCAAACCGTCCTCGAGATCGTCTAAGTAAAGCGAAACATTGAGAATATGAGGAATCGTCTCTTCCAGTGACCCTCCCGAATCCGACCTCGGCGCAACGACGGACTCGAATTGCTCCCCTGATTCTCCCGCTGATTCTTCCGCTGTGATTACCTCTGGTTCCCTGTCGTGCTCCGTGAAGACCGTATCTTCCGTAGAAGTGGAGGCATCTTCGATAGCCAAAGCCGAAATGTCCTTGTCAACTGCCGTTTGTTCCGTTTCTTCCGATCCCAGGTCGCCCAATACAGATTGGGTATGTTCATAGAGACTTTCATCCTCGCTTTTTACTTCACCGGCGTAGGAAGAAGTTTCCTGTTCGACAGCATTCGGCGCCTCGGCCATCTCTGCCGACGCAACGCCGATGCCCAGTTCAAGATTAGCCTCCTCTTGGGGCTCAGTTTCCGACACTTGGGCGTGCTCCTCGATCAAAGCTTGGTCGGCGAGGCGCGAAACCTCAGAGGAAGTGTTCGGTGATGCCCCCAAGAATCCGTCCAGTTCCTCCATTATGCCCGAGATAGGCGTCTTCTCCTCGTGGACCTCCGCCACTTCCATAATTAGAGTCGAGATCAGATCCTTTGCTCGAAACAGGAAGTCTATGATTTGAGCGTCCAATCTGATGGCCCCTTCGCGAAGACGATCCAGAAGGTTCTCGACACCGTGCGTGAGGGTGCTTGAACGTTCAAGCCCTATATATTCGGCTGAGCCCTTTATGCAGTGAACTGCTCGGAAAATGTTGTTCAGCAAGTCGGGGCTCTCACCTTCCTTTTCCACCCGCATCAGGCTGTTGTCCATCTCTTCCAAGAGTTCACGAGCTTCGCTGCTGTAGTCTTGAAGAATTTCGGTGTCAATCATCTTCTTTCCTCTCGGTCGGCCGCGGCTCACAAAATGCGACCGCAATGCGCTGTTCCGGGTCCGGATGAAAGACCGGCCCGGGGCCGCCTATCTTTTACGACTGTGTTCCCTCGGGGTGGGAACGACTTTGCGGCCATCGAAGCGGGTCTGATAGAACTCGAATTCCTTCACTATGGAACCGAGCATCTCCAGATCTCTCTTGATAACCTCAACATGTTCCCGCAGTTCCTTTGCGCCCGTCCAGTTGTCGCCCGGCTCGAGCGCCTTTTCAATCCTTTCGACTGCGTACGAGGACTTACCCACTGCGGTTCCCGTCAACAAGAGGACTTCCTGGTAGTTTGCCGACAAATCATTAATGACGTCAGCTAGTTGACCGACCTCGCCATGGTCGGTTGACTGGATAATGATGCTAAGATTCCCGTTTGAAAGTTCTTTCGTAGCCCTGGTCAACCTGTTGATTGGTCGCAGTATCTTTTGCACGTAAAGATAAATCATGGACCCGAAGCAAACGATCATAATGCCCAGAAGCAGGGACATCCGACTCCTGAACGACGAAAGTAGATCGGCCCGGGGCAGCGCAGTAAGTTGCGGTCCAGCCGCGGCATTGCTCTGCTGAACGTTTCGGACCGCTGTGATTTCATTGCCGACGTCGAGCACGAACTTCATCTGCATGACCACCGCGACCGAGGCCAATAAGCAGAAGATCAGTAAAACCTTGTGCCGAGCCAACGCGCTTAGCGAAGTCGAAAGCGGCTTCCCATGCGAAGGGGAAGGATCGCGCCGGCTGGGAAACGGTTGGTCTCCGAAGGGTGTAGAGGCCATAGCTCTTATTGCTTGAACTCCATTTCTTGGATCGCTCGCGCTATCGAGAAGTGGTCGGTCTTATTTATGAATCCTTTTGCCCCTAATTTTTCAGCTTCAGCTTTGTATTTCTCATCGTTGAGAATCGTAAGAAACAGGATCTTGGCGTCCGGGTAATCGTGGAGAATTTCCTTGGCCGCGGTGATCCCGTCCTTGTCCCTCATCGTGATGTCCATGGTCACCAAATCAGGCCTGAGAGTCCTGTATAGCTCAATAGCCTCATTGCCGCCTTTTGCTTCGCCGACGACGGAATGGCCCTGAGCCTTCAGCTCTTCAACAATCCGTTTACGCATAAAGCCCGAGTCATCAACCACAAGGACCCGCATGCCCATCACACACCTCGCAACACCCACTTCACTCAACTTCCGTCATAGTGCCATGTTTTGGGAACTGCGCCTGAACAACCTGTATCAAGATCACCCTCCACTAGCCCCCTCCGTCGAGGGAGGGGAAATGAATTTACCCTCTTCCCGCGTCCCGCGGGACGGGGGAGAGGGAACGGTCAGGGGGAACTTCGCGGCAATTCCAACGCGTCCTTCTGTCCCCGCAGATTGATCCGGTACCGACTAGATCTCCCGCGTGATTCTGAATTGTTCAACCATCTCACTGAGTTCCTCGGCAACTTTCGCAAGTTCTACCGTGGTTTCCGAAGCCGAAGCCGCGCCTCTTGCGTTTGCGGTCGCAACGTCGGACATTTCAGCCATGATTTGTCGAAGGACAGCAGCCCTCTCTGTCTGAAGGCCCGTGAGCTTGGTGATGTTGTCTGCACGTGCCGTAACACCGGTCATTTCCTGCGCGACCGCATTGGAGGTATCCACCTCGGTTCCGGCCTTCTCCAGAATGTTCCGGCTGAGAGCTCGAATCTCTGCCATAACGCTCGCAGCCAATTCTCGGCGCTTGGCCTGCTCATCCGTAAGGCCGAGAATGTCCTGGGCCAAGATAGTCAGTCGTCCCATAGCTTTCTGGACATTGGTCGCGTCGTCGGTCTGCTGCACAGCTCCTTGAGAAATACCGCCGATGAGAGAGTTGGTTCTTGCAACGGCTTCCTGGATCTGCGTTAGAGCTTCACGGCTGGTGGACGACAAACGCTCTCCTTCTTCGACTCTTTTGTTACTTTCTTTAATGAGGTCCGCAATTTCATTGGTAGATTCTGCGGTTCTCTCTGCCAGTTTCCGGACTTCGTCGGCAACAACTGCAAAGCCTTTACCGTGTTCGCCGGCTCGGGCCGCTTCAATGGCGGCATTAAGCGCCAGGAGGTTGGTCTGCTCTGCGATGGACTGAATAACGACCATGATGTCGTTAATCTGCTCGGAGCTGTCTGCAATTCCTCGCATACCTTGCACCACCTTTTCCACGGCGAGACCACCTTCACGGGCATATCGGTCGGCCGATTCCGATTGGCGTGCAGCTTCGGCAGCGCTTTGGGCCACTTCCTCAATCGTCTTTGCCATACGGTTGACCGCGTCGGCGGTTTGTTGGGCCGCTGAGAACTGATCGCCGGCCTTTCCGGCGACTTCTCGCGCGGTGGCGCCCATCGCCTCTACGATGTTCTCACCTTCTCGTGATTGCTGGTCCTGGTCCCCGGCGCTCTGGGCAACTCCTTCGATTTCAGACGTCATGGCCTGAAGAGCCTGGGAAGTCGCGGTTGCAGTATTGAGGGTGTCCTGAGCGTTACCCGAAACTTCCAGAGCGGTTTCACCCATGGCTGCCACCCGATCCAGCACGTTACGGGCACGCTCGGCTTGGGCCGTAGCATTCACCACGATATTCTGAGCGGCGTCGGTCACGACAGTTGAAGCCTGGCGAACTCTGCCGACACCTTCCAGGACCGATGAAAACGCTCCCTGGAGACGTTCGAGAAGGGTATTGAACGTTGCCGAGGCTGTCCCGATTTCATCCGTTGTCGTAACCGGCGATCGTAGTGTGAGGTCGAGATTCTCACCTACCTGCCCCATGACCTGGGCCATGCGCGCAACAGGCCGAGAAATAGTTCCCGCGACCAGAATGGCTAAAATGATGACGACTATGAGAACCGCAAGGCCCATGTATGTGTTGTTCAAAATAATGGTCCACAGGTAACCCAAAATTTCCTGCCTATCGACTCGCACGCCGATTACCCATCCCAATCCGGGAAAGTGTTCGAAACCCTTGGTATAGACCATACCGGCTAAAGTGTACGCAGTTCTACCGGCCTTATCCGGGGGCGAATAGTAGCCGATACTGGTTTCTCTCTTCTTGATAGCCTCGGCCAGCGCGGGCAGATTGACTTTCGGACTGCTCACTGTGCTCAGGTAGAGATCTCTTCGTGGGTGCAAGATCGTCCGCATATTGCGGTCCAACCCCCAGACTACACCACTCTTGTACCCGGTAATTCCTTTCATCATGGCCTCGACCGGCGCCCATTTGAGATATGCCAGAACGGCTCCCTGAACATTTTCCCCCACCTTCACGGGCGCTGCGATGCCTACGGTATAGCCGTCGGAAGCAGGGTCGAGCTGTTTCACAAGGGCCAATTGTTGGAAATCAACGATTTTGAGCTTTCCTTTCTTAGCCCCTATGAAGCCTTCGTTCTTTGAGAAGTCGATCCCCACCAGAGCGGGCGCGCTCGATGCAATGCAGTTCCCTTTGGAGTCAAGCAGGAAAATGCATTCGTACGATCCGTACCGTTGGACCGTCTCTCGCAGCATCTGCGATGCGTCCTCACGGACCTCGGCCACGTCGATGGCTTCTTTGATCGACCGCAGGTCAGCCCAAACCACGACGTCATTGACTCGGTCGTTCATCCAGATGTTAAGAGATTGAGCCGCAGACCCGGCAATCGTTTTTAGCTGGCTGTACGCCGAATTCTGCGCTTCACGGGTGATGGTCCATATACCGATCGCCGCCGAGGCGACCATTGGGATGATAGTTATCAAGAGGAACCAGAACAGAAGCTTGGTCCTAATACTTCTGCCCAGACGTATTTTACTGAAGATTCTCATGGCCCTTCCTCCTGGGATTATTGCCGTCAAAAACGTTTGAAACTTTTATTCTCGCCCGCCACGATTCCCGCATCGGCTGCGGGGCTATGCTTCCGCCGCCGCTGGAATCATTCTGGCCACAGTGTCCAGAGCGGTCTTTTCCTCTATTGAAAGAATCCTCTTGAAATCCAGGACAATGAGGATGCCCTCATCGAGATGGACCACTCCGCTGATGTACGCGCTCTGCACCCCGGCGACAATAATATCCGGAGGCGGTGAGATCCTGGAGGCTGGAACAGTTATAACCTTCGCCACAGAATCCACAATGAAGCCGGTCACATTGCCTTCTATCTCTACCACCAAAATTCGGGTTCCGGCTTTTGCTCCGTCAGGTCGAGGCTGGCTCCGTAGCCGAAGCCTCTTTCTAAGGTCCAGGACCGGGATTATGTTCCCTCGAAGATTGATGACGCCCTCCACAAAATCCGGCGTGTTCGGGATTTCGGTAATGTTGGACATCATGATGATTTCCTGAACGACAAGGATTTGCACGCCAAATCTCTCCGGCCCGATGGTGAAGCTGATCATCTGAACCGATTCTTCTACCTCCGGGATCCTCTTTCTCGCTTGTTCTCTGCCATTCATAATGATGTCTCCTGTCCAGGCGTCGCGTGCATATCTAACACAGCCTACTTGATTAACTTTTGAAGCCTTTCCACCAAGCCGTCAGCCGAGGACTTGTGGTCTACGATACCTTCCAGCAGGGCCGCTTCAGCCATCCTGGGATCCACACTCGAAACCGGATCTTGAACCATTGTCGTTCCGCTAGCTTGTTTCACAGCTCTCAAACCCGCCATGCCCCGATACGGCCCGCCGGATAGAAGCACCGCGAGGAGATTCTCGCCCATGATCCTCGACGCTGAGATGAGGAAATGGTCCAGCGCATCCGCCGCGGGGGAATCCGAAGGAATTGTTAGCACGGGTCTGCCGGATACATCGGTCAACTCCAGTGGAACAGTAGCCGGATGAATGTAACAGATTCCGTCAACCAGGGGCGCGCCGGATTCGACAGACTTCACCTCAAGTTTGCTCCGTCTCGCGAGATAATCGACAAAAGCGCCAATGGCCTCCTGTTGCATGTCGTGAATGACGACAATAGCTGTCGGCAACTCGTTCGAAAGAAACGGGACGATCCGGATCAGGTCCGTGCAACCGCCGGTGGATGAGCCGAATACCGAGAGAAACTTGCTGGGAGCGGATTTGTCAAGCGATCCCTGGGGTGCATTGACGGGGGAAGGTATCTTTATCCGCCGAATTCGATTGAATTTGATGCCACAAGCTTCCTTGACACGCGTGACCAGATCCTCCACCCGACCATCAACGCGCCAGTTGTTCTGAGGTTTCCGGAGAAAGTCCACCCCGCCAAGGCATAAGAGATCAAATGGGTTTGCTCCGACCCCGCCGACAAATCCACTGAAAATTACAACAGGACAGGGGCTTCTGATCATTATATGCATAAGAGTGGTGCTGCCCTTCATCACGGGCATGTCCCAGTCCAGAAGGATAAGGTCGGGCTTTAGCTCGTCGATTTTTTCCAATGCCTCTTGGCCGTTGGTAGCGTACCCAGCGACCGACAGACCGGGATCCGATTGAAGCACTTCCTGAACGATCTTTCGTATAAAACGGGAGTCATCAACGATCATTATTCTCTTGGCAGATTCCGCTTGACTAGGGATCCGAGGACCTTGGGCAGACACCACATTCAGGGCCTTGCCGTTTCCAGGCCGCTTAAGTTTGGCGGCTTCGCCCACCGGCTGGGGAACAGGTTCCAATGCATGGCGAATCTCGTCACGCTGCCGTATCCCCTCCATCAACAGACTCTGCCAATCCATAAACACGGTCTGCTCGGGTACACCAAACACAACTTGCGAGAGAAATTCACCGGACTCCCATCCCAGGATCTCGTAAAATGCTTCAACCCCGGTAATCATACCGCATTGCGCGTGGACGATTCCTCCGTCATGAACATAAATAGAGCCCCGATTTCCATCGCTGAATATCCTAAGTAGAGTGCTGTCTTTCCGATAGCAGAACATCTGAATCACATCTTCCAGTCTAATTCCCACCACGCGGCCCTTGAACCCTTGTTCAGGCCGAAGCATATTGAAAAGCAATTCTGCCATCTTTTCGAAAGTGAAGGGCTTGCTTACGAAATTAGCGCAGCCCATAGCAAGCGCTGTGAGTTCGTCACCTGCCAACTCTTCTCCGGCCACCAGCACCACGTGAACGGGCAGTTCTATGCGGCGGGTCTCACGTAGTAATTCCAAGCCATCAAGCTTTCCGGGACGGTGATGATCCAAGACCACCAGGTCGACAGGCTCGCGGCGCAGCATATCAATAGCTGCGGAAACGGAACTTGCGGACAAAACAGCGTATCGGGGCCCCAACTCCGTAAAATGGGCTTCGATAAATCTATGGAGGACCTCTTTATCTTCCACGACAAGGATCCTACTTTCCGACAACGGCGGCTCCTTTAGACCTTTGTTCCCATTACGACGCAAAACCGCGTGGTTTTGGATGGTCGTTTCACTTGGTGGCGGACCGGTCGCCAGGGGGTTTGATTCGACTGCCATATTCGATCCGAAGATCATGTTTACCCGGCTAACCAGTGAGCTAGGTTCGGCCTTTCATCAGGTCGAGAAAGACGCTCGTGGATATTCGAACGTTCTTTTCAGGCGGATCAGGTTCGTTAACATCACTGTGGGAGGCATTCTTCCACGAGAGGATCTCAAAGAAGGCTTCATCGCCCTGGCGATCGTCTGTCTCAACGCGATAAATTTCTCCCCCCTTGATGAACATGAATCCATGCAGGCGGCCCTTTTTCACGTCGATTTTCCTGGACTCTCCGCTGGAAACTATCAACCTGACGGTTGTAAAGAGGTCGTATCCGGAAAAGTCTATCACCTCCGCAAGATCCTCGGGGTGTTTGCTCTCTGACACGTCCTCTGAGTTGGCATTGAAGCGATAAGTATCCGTGACGTCTCCTCGCCGCAGTTTACGCCCTTTTCAGAAACCTTGCCCCTGCGCAGGCGGCCTCGAGAGGCGAATCTCCTCGATACAGCTAGCCCTTTGCGGTCAAATAAACCGCTGCACCGACAGCGATTTCAGCGCCGACGCACTAAGGGCAAATCAGTTCTGGTCTCGGTTAAGGAATCTGTTCTTTCGCATTTGACTATATCACACGCAACTCCGCGTAATCAAGAACAATTGACTTGGGTCGATAACCATTCGGTTAAGTGGAGAGAAACAGATTCACCCCTCACCGGCATTGCCGCGGCTTGCATGCACGCAGTGACGGATCACCGCGAGGAATATATGACCTCAGGGCAGGTAGAGATTAATTTTGGCAATCACGGTAGCCCATCGGAAATGTTAAAAACTTTGGGCAATATCCATCACGCTTCTTTTCAGGATGGTGAAGGATTAACATGGGAGTGAATCGCTATTTGCGGAGAATGGGACCGGTGGTCGGGTGATTCGCGAGCGAGGATGCGCCCCTAAAAAATCGACGCGCGCCTGCCCTGAGCCCTACAAGATTCGAAGCTGAAGCCAGGCCGGACTTCCATCTCTCTTCTACGAAGCTCCTCCAAGCAGGCTTCCTATTCGCCCACGGTATTACCCTTGCGTGATTCGAATGAATCGAATCGCAGCCTCCCCACGAGATGCCGGCGGAGGCCATCTTCGAGTTCTCCGTTACCTTGTCTACCCATACCAGATTTGTGCCATGGCGCCTCAACAGTACCAGGCTGTCATGAGGGGCCGGTTTGTCGAAGCTCACCCCTCGGCTCACGAATCCCCTGGGAAGAACAAAAGCCGGTTGGCAACCGGCATTTAATCGATCTCGCTCCGAAGGATAAACGTACCAGGCACGCAGTGTGCGATCGCCGTAAAGCATTCTGATCATGTCCCTCAGGCCCGCCCAACCGCGTATAACAACGGCCCGTTTGTGATACGATTCCAAGTCAAAAAATACAAAGTTGGTCTTTGGTTTGACTCCAGGGACCTGGCTGATGAGGCTTCTCAACAGAACGTTCCTGTCGTGGGCGGCTTCTTTCCAGTCCACACTAAGACCCGCATGAAAAAGAACCATGAAACCTGCACACGTAACAGCGGCGGAATTAGCCAGCAGTTTGGCTTTCCTGCCTTGCGGACAGGTTACCAGAGTCCCCAGGAGTATTGCGAGCCCGAACGATGCAGAGGAATAGATGCGACCTGCCTCGTGGAAATTGAACCAGGCACTGCTTGAGTCTTTAATTACTCCCCATTTCGTCAAAACCGTATTGATGAGCGTTGGGGGCTCACTGCCGTATCCCGCAAGCTGATAGGGGAGCATACCGCAAAACAGAATCCCAATACCGATTATGATCAAAAAAAATAGATCGCGGCGATTTCCTCCGGTATTCGCCTCCACAGCTTTCTCCGCACATTCGGTGTCCCGAACGACGAAGAATAGCATCCCGGCCGCACTGAGGGTCACCGCGAGGGCCAAAACCCAAATCTGTAGTTCGCCTGGAACCGCTGTGAAAGGAGCAGCAAGGTATAATGGTAGAAGAGCCCAATAGCCCCACACCAGCATCGGCGATGGGAGAATGCCGGTGCGCTGGACAACTCCGCCGTTTAAAAGGAGGAACCTTATTGCCAAAGCCGTCACGAACGCGGCCATCACGCCCACGCCGATTCGCGAAATAAAGCTTTTGTCCGATCGTTTGACATTGCGCCTATGGATCGGCCACAAAAGCAAAGGGACAATGAATATCAAGAAGCCCTCGGCCTCGTAGGTCAGAAACGAGAGGAGATAAAGGAGTATCGCTGGTACCAATCCCTTCCACGATTGCGAGCGTTGCGCCCACGTCTGGAACGCCAAAACTCCGGTCCAAAAGAACAGCGCACTAAGCCTGGAATTATCGGTGAATACGACGTATGTAAGTGACGCTACCATGGGAAGAAAAAACGCAAACAGTACCGACAACACTATCAGTGCGCCGCGTCCCGGGAACGCTTTGGAAAGGCACGCACCCATCAGTACGCAAGATCCGGCCAGGAGCAGCAGAGAAAACAAATGAAAGGCAATGCTATTGAAGCTAAAGATCTTGAACATGCTGATCCAATATACGCCTTCCACCGGGCGGAGAAATTCCTCGGCATAACCCCAGATAGATCCCGGAAACTGGTGCCAGTAAGACCAACCTAGTATCGTCCAATCGTCTCCTTCGAACCCTATGTCCCCGGTCAAGGCAGTTAACGTGATGGAGTAAATGACAAGTATCGCAGCAAGTAGTAATAACAATCGAATGTTTGAGGCGGCAGAATCTTCAAATCCCGGGTTTCTCAATTTGCGCTCCGTAAAATTACCAAAATCGACATATCGACAGGTATGATCATTACCAGAGCCAGGATGGCAAGAAAAGAAATTATTTGCCCCGCATCTGAGCATTCGCTTGCGCTCGGGAAAAGATAGTCATTATCTAACATCTACAGCAATGACAAAGGACAGAAGATCCCACGCTTAAAAGAATGCTTCCCTTGGCATGGATTCCGACGGGGACTTGACCGCCAGATATCCTTTTGATAGCGTCTCACAACAATAGTTGCATCGAAATGGCGCAATATCAAGCCGGTGATTCGGGGCGTCGCCGGTATTGTGAGAAAATCTAATGTCCGGCGATACAGTCATCAAAATAGACGGTCTCTGGAAACGATATGGTTTGCCGGTTCCGGACGTTTTTGGAAAAGTTCGTAGTCTTCTGGGAACTTCAAAATCTGCCCGGCGTAATGGCGATGCCCGTGACTGGGCGCTCAGGGATCTTAACCTCGAGGTTCGCCGAGGAGAAACCGTTGGCATTGTGGGGCGCAATGGCGCAGGAAAGAGCACGCTCCTGAAAGTGCTTGCCGGTGTCACCGCGCCTACTAAAGGCAGAGTGGAGATTCACGGCAGAATCTTCCCCATGATAGAGCTCAACGCAGGGTTGAACAAAGAGCTGACCGGCAGAGAAAATGTGCGCCTTCTGGGCGCCGTGATGGGCATGACACGCCTTGAGATTGAATCTCGTTTGCCGGAAATAGAGTTTTTTACCGATCTCGGAGAATGGTTTGACAAGCCTGTGAGAATGTATTCCAGCGGAATGTTGAGCCGCCTGGGCTTCGGCGTTGCCGTGAACGTTGAGAGCGATGTGATTCTTATTGATGAAACTTTTGCCGTGGGTGACCTGAAATTCCAAAACAAAAGCATGGCCAGGATTAAAGAAATGCGGGAGAGCGGGGTTACGGTATTGCTGGTGAGTCATGGCCTCGAAACCCTGCAATTCGTGGCGCGACGCGGCCTTTTTTTGGAAGAGGGCCGACTATTGGCCGAAGGTACCGCCCTGGACGCGATCAATGCCTACGAAAAGGCTGTCTTTCGGTCAGACACGGGAGGAGCGGAGGTCCGTACGAGAAGTCGAATTTCAACCCAGGAAGTTAACATTTACAATGCTCGGCTATATGACGCAGACGGACGGACTCTTAATGAGATTGTAACTGAGACACCGTTCGGCATCGAGGTGGATTTGCGCCTGAACCAAATCCTGGAGCGACCTATGTTTTCCATGGGGATTCACAATGATGCCGGAGTGCTATGCAAGTGGAACATTTCCTTGGAGGACGGCCTTTCTGTACCCGGTTCGCGCGATCGCTTCCTCGTTAGAGCATGGTATCCTGAAAATCACTTGATGAATGGTCTCTATGAAGTCCATTTTGCCGCGAGGGACGGCGCTTCATTTGAGACGCTTGAACGTATTGCAGGGCTTCTGAAGTTCGCCGTGAAAGGTCCTGACGGCGCGAAAGGGATTGTTTCCGGACCTTGTCTCTGGACCGTTTTGCCGCAGTCTTCCAACTATGAATCTTCATGACGCGTCCACAGATCGGACAAAAAGAGCTTGATTATGGAACTTGTTGTAGACGACCGGGCTTACAATGTTCAAGTGACTCGAAATGTCACTCTTCCGCCGGATGCGCCTCGCTTGGCCGTGATTTCGCGTCAACAAAACAAGACTGCAACAAATTTGATGCGTGTTTGTATTGATGCCGTTCGGTATTTCACTTCCGAACCTCATGAATTATGGGTAATTGACAACAATTCCCCTTTGGAGAATATCCGGTGGCTCTTGGAGCAGCCCGGCATCAATATTGCTCTGAACCGAACGCAACCTCTGCCGCCGCAAGCGCGAAACGCCTTTAATGTTGAAAACGATCCGGACGCTCAGTTGACCTGGGATAGTTACGCAAATGCCATTGGATTGGAAATTGGGGCAAGACTGATCGACCAGAGATCGAATTATCTCATGTGCATGCACATGGATACCATGCCCTGCCGACCGGGATGGCTGTCTTATTTGAGATCGAAAATCAAGGACAAGGTGGCCACGGCCGGCGTTCGCATGGACAGGACAAGAACTCCAAACGGGGTCCTGCATGTTTTGGGATACATGGTCGATTTTCAGTTGTTTAAGCAGCTCGAATTGGATTTCTTTCCCGACTTGCCCCAATTGGACGTGGGCGACGGGGTGACTGTGCGCTTGCGAGAGGAAGGTTACGAAGTATTTGCCTGTCCCAACACGCTTTGGGATCCGTCCATCGCGGAGAAAATACCGCCATCTTCGCCGTTAAGAGATTTTCGAGTCGATAGAGCTTTAGACGACAAAGGCAACGTGATTTTTCTGCACCTCGGTAGAGGTGTGAGAAAATCTCTCGGCGTGCATACTCAGGGAACTCCGGCCGACGAATGGCTTAGAATTGCTTATCAACATCTTCTGACTTAGAGGCACGAGAAAGCGCCGGGTGTGCCGTGCCCCCTCTGGAAGAATGTGAAGGGCCGTTGGGCCGATGACATCATGGAACAAGAAAGACTCATACCTATTCTCGTTCAAGCAAGTGACTCCAAGTTTCTGGTGGGGCAGGCATCCAGACTGCCGTCATGCCGGCATCCAGACTGGACCCCGGATCAGGGTCCGGGGTGACAAATGGCCGGCAGTCCCACGTTCCGCGCGGGACTGCCCCACCATACCTTGTCCAGGATGTCACTTGTTTAGCAGCGCATTGATATCATGCTCCTATTCGATGAGTATTCGGCAATGAGGTATTACGGATCGATAGTGACTTTTGCACTAGCTGCTTTTTTGCTCACGCCTGCGGCCGTCCTCGGCGAGAAGCCACCTGCTCCAGGGGCTATCCTGGTCGTGCAGGGAAAAGTCCTGGATTCCGCGGGCATGCCCCTGTCAGATGCAAGTG
Source organism: uncultured delta proteobacterium (assembly GCA_963789265.1). Taxonomy (GTDB): domain Bacteria; phylum Desulfobacterota; class Desulfomonilia; order Desulfomonilales; family Desulfomonilaceae; genus CAWBBA01. Next base: position 289,541 of record CAWBKB010000007.1, read on the forward strand.
TTCTCCCGTATCTCGACGGCAAGCTCTATATGCCTTCTGTTAAAAAGGCCGATCTGAGAAAGGTCTACTCAACAGGCCGAAACGGTCTGTTTATGTTTCAGATAGCGGCCTCCCCGGGAAAAATCCAACGCGGGCAATGGTCACTGAAGGTCACCAGGCCGAGTTTCAGGCCATCCCAGGCAATCCCTCTAAAGCTACTCGATGAGGGAAAGGGTGAGACGGGCATACAGCGTCTCGTCGCTACCGCTTCAGTGAAGCTCGCCCGGTATCGGGGGACCCCTTTCTTGATCGCCCTGATCGTATTCATCGGGGTCTACGTGATGATCGCCTTTGAAATTGTGCACCGGACCATGGCTGCGCTCCTGGGGGCCGTGACCCTCCTGGTTATTACCCACACCTTTGGGCACTTTAATGACGCCTACAAGGTGCTTACGTACGACCAGGCCCTTCAGGCCGTGGACTGGAACGTCATCTTTCTTTTAATGGGAATGATGATTATTGTCGGTGTGTTGAAGGTGTCCGGAGTTTTCCAGTGGCTCGCGTACAAATCGTTTCAAGTGGCCGGCGGCAGGATCTTTGTGCTCGCATCTGCTCTTTGTCTGGTTACGGCCGTTATCAGCGCGTTTCTCGACAATGTCACTACCATGTTGTTGTTGACATCTGTGACGATGGAATTGGCACTGGTCTTGGAGATTTCCCCATTTGTGTTTCTTGTTCCCGAGATAGTCGCGTCGAACTTCGGTGGTGCGGCCACCCTAATTGGGGATCCGCCCAACATTATGATCGGTTCTTTCGCGGGCTTGACATTCAATGACTTCTTAATCCACTTGACACCCGTGGTGATAGCCGTGGCCGCAGTACAAATCGTCTATAACAAAATTTACTACCGGGCCGATTACTACAAGGCCCAAGTCAAGGACGTTCCCGCGATGGTCTCCTTTCTCAGGGAGAAGTACAGCATTACGGACCGCAAGGTCCTGATCATAGGCGGAACAGTGCTTACCGGCGTTATCCTGATGTTTATCCTGCACGGTTTCTTCTATATGGAGGTCAGTGTTGCAGCGCTGTTCGGGGCCGCGGCAATCATCCTGCTCAACAGAATGGATATTGTAGAACTGCTCGAAAAAGAGGTTGAATGGCCGACTCTTGTATTTTTTATCATGCTGTTCATGGTGGTCGGCGCTGCCGAACAAACAGGGATTCTTCAGGCCATTGCGGACTGGATAGTTAAAGTATGCGGGGGCAATCTCACCGCAGCGGTGCTGGTTATCTTGTGGGTATCGGGCTTGGGCTCGGCGATAGTAGACAACATTCCCTACACTGCCACCATGCTCCCCATAATATTTTTCCTGAGTAAGACCATCCCGGGCGCCGACTCCGGCGTCCTCTGGTGGGCCCTTGCTTTAGGGGCCTGTTTCGGCGGGAACGGCTCAATCATTGGGGCCTCGGCAAATGTAGTGACAGCGGATATTGCCGAAAAAGCGGGGTACAAAATTACCTTTTACGATTTTATGAAGCAGGCCGCGCCTATCACCGTCATCAGCCTGATAATCTCTTCGGTCTATCTGCTGATTTTCTACTAACGTCAGCGCACCGGCGCAAGACGCGGAAAGGAGCGAAACATGCCGCATTCGATGCCGGTTTCGAAACTTATGATTGACCGCAATGAATGGGCGATATTCAGGGCTGACTCTGATGTTCGCACGGCCATCAAAATCTTGAGAATTGTCACGGAAGACAAAAAGTTGGAACACGGGCATTCAACTCCTCTGGTACTGGACGAAAATAACAATCTCCTTGGCTTTGTGCGGCTGACCGATTTACTGAAGGAAGTGAGGCATCTCTGCGACAAAGAAGATCAACCTTGCGAATTGGACAAAGCCGTGAGACCTGTGAAAGAGCTGGTGATACCCTTCAAAGGGACTGTGACGGAAGAAGACAGTATTCTCAAGGCCCTCGACATCATGATCGATTACGGTGTATCTCTCGTGCCGGTGCTGAAAGACGGCAAGCTCAAAGGGATCGTCAAACTGGCCGACATATTCAACACGGTTGCCGCCTTGCTGTTTGACGAAGAAGATCCGGAAGAGAGGCACAAGATCCTTCGAGACTACAATTTGTAGCCGCGTTGCAGTCCGGTTCAGAGAACTTGGGAATCCAGTCGTAATATTTCCTGTATTCGATTCAGTTCGCCTTCTTCGTGGTTTGTTCCCTAAGCTTCCTCCAGGAAGCCCACTCACATCTCGTTTTGCACGACGAGCAGGCCCAGTCCATTATCCCATTACGATTGCACGGACACCTGGCGTAACATGCATCCAAGTCAGAGGGTCCCGATTGAGCTGGGTTCGTCGCCGCGGTCGGGCTGTACATCGCAACCAGCAACAAAGCGGTCAAAATTAAGATTACCACGAACATTCGGTTCACCATTGTGGCCTCCTTTGTCCCAACCGGAATGCACCGGTGGTCTTATGATGTCGCGGGCTTAAACCCGTAGGTTTATGATTGAATCCCTTTTCAGGAGTTAACGCATACGCCGAAGCATTGCCTCGAAACGCGGGTCCTGTCTGAGTGACGCGAGTCCTACGTCCCGATCCAATTTGTCCGCGTCAACGCGCCCATCGCGAGCGGCTGCTTCGAGCACCCCTAAGGCTTCATCCTTTCGATGAGCAAGAGCGTAGATTGTAGCCAGATCGTAAACGTACCGGGGATTCGCGGGCTCTTTCCGGCGTGCGTCAAGCACCCACGGAATCCCTTCCGCGGGCTTTCCGGAAGCGGCCAGCGCCAAGCCGTACGTGTCCAGGAGTGTCGGGTCGTCGGGACTCTTCTGCAGGCCGGTCTTCGCCGTGTCGATCGCCTCGGTAATACGACCGGCTCCAAGATAGATCAGCGCGAGTTTGGAATATGCCCCGGGGATCTTTTCTCCGCGATCCACCAGGCGCCGCAGAATGCGTTCCGCCTCATCTTTTCGGCCCGACATGAAGGATGCGACAGCCAATCCGTAACCCATAGTCGGGGCATTACCCGACAGCTTGACCGCCTTTTCGGATTCCTCAACAGCCCGTTCGTAGTTCCCCTCATCCAACAGGAAGCTGGCGAGCATCGCGTGCACTCCGGGATTTGAGTCCATGTGTTTCGCCGCTCTGAGCAGCGCGGCCTGCGCCTCGACCTTTTTGCCGGCCCAATACAGCGTCTTGGCCAAATTCCAATCTCTCATGGCGAAGAACTTTTGATCGAGGCTTGCCATAACCCTTGCATAGATCGCATCCTTTTCCCGGCGGCTCAGTTTCTTCGCGGGATGGACGAGCCCCAGCCTCGCCATCTCTTGGAGAAGTGCTTCTGCCAGTCTCTGGTGCCCCTCAATTCTGGGATGGACATGATCGAGGAATGCCTCATTTCCCGGGATCGTGGAGTAGCCTCCTTTGCCGCTCGAAATCTCAGAGACAACGTTGGGGAAACGTATGTACGCTGTCGCGTCCCCGGCTTTTCTACCAAGAGCTTCAAGAATCGAGGTCGTGGCCCGCAAGGGGCATATATCGAGATCTTTCGCTCGAATGAAGCTTTTCAATGCGTCTTTGGAACGCCTGAGCCCCAGAAGGGCCTTTCCGGTCAAGTAGTGGGCCATCGCGCACAAAGGATCGACTTCAGTGCACTCCGCGAGTAGTTTAAGGGCCTTTTGGAACTGTCTCAGCTCAATTAAGCGAGCCGCCTCTGCTACGGTTTTCTCTATCTTGGCTTTTGTCCGCGCATCGAGACGTGGGTCATGTTCGGACTTGAACGGAGAGAAGTCCTTGAGATTGGAGGCCGGCTCCACAAAGATTATCGGCACGTCGGCCCGTTGGCATATCCGAATCATTCTGCCCAAATTGTAAGAAAAATGCTGAACCACACCTCGTGAGAATTCCTCGTCCCGGTGGTAGAGATACAAACCCGCGCTCTGGTCCAGGATCGTGGTGAGATCGTCCTTCAGCACGGTTTTTGGAGGATTCCTGCATCCGGGATTTGGTTTGATCGACTTGTGGGGTGCCGGACCGGTGATTCCTGACTTGAGGACGTCCCGCCGCTCGAAACTGAATCGAACGACCGGTTTCAGCAGGAGCTCAAGAGCGCGATCGACGCGAAGCCGCACCAGCGCAGACCTCAGCGTTACCAAGGCTCGTCCCTGATGCAGAAGCTCCGAATATGTGCGCCGTTCCAGGAATTCATTCTGCCCGGCGTACACGATGACCAGATCCGGCTTGAAGCCCAACGTTTCCTTGATCAGCGGAACGATCCGATACGAAGCGTAAGAGATGCCCCCTGCGTTGATCACCTGGAAAACTCTACCCGACACGGAAGCTGCCAAGAGTTCCCCGAGCCATCTCGGAAAGGCCGTTCTCCCGTCGAACGGATGGCCGTAAGTTGTCGAACCTCCGAAGCAGAAAATCCTGAAGGTGCCAGGCTTCTTTTCAACAGGGAAGGAAACCTGATTGAAATACTTCAGCTTCTGAACGGCAGTTGATGCCTTACCGTCCTTGACCGAGAAAAGAGGCTGTAGCGCCGAGAATCCGACGTACGGGTCTCCTGTGTCAGGTGCGCTTGGAATGCCGGCAATCCTGAGACCGACTTCCAAAGTGCCGAAGAAGGCAGCACACACGATGAGGCCGATCATGAGATCCCGAAAGAAACTGCATCGCGGCATGGCAAGCGGCTCGGGTGCAACTCGAGGTTTACTCCCTTTATTCTCCCCGCGTTCGGCACCATGCCGAATTTTGCCTTTTTTTCCTCGTTTGCCCATGAATGCCTTGATTGACAGGTCCCTTAGGATTCATCGCAACCAACGATTCCCTACGAAACGGCATCTTATTAGTTTAATATAATGTTATTTGTCAATATAATTTAATATGTAACTGTATCATTTTAGTTATCATGAGTAAGCTATCCGTTCCAACCGGTGTCATTGCGAGCGAAGCGAAGCAATCTCATTTCTGGAGAGCGTCCTGAGCCGAGATTGCTTCGTCGCTTTGCTCCTCGCAATGACTATCTTTTGCCTGTACGTAAGTGAATGCTGATCGCGCTCTCAAATTTTTTCTGGACAAGAACACGCGGGTGTGTAATGCTTACTTACGTGTATGCCATACATACATGTAGTCACTTCACGGCGACGAATCCCAGTCCTGTCCCTCGTTGAGCCAATGGAGGACTTGGTACTGTTTTTCGTAAGTACGGTCGCGGATTTTCACGGTAGCGATTGCTTTCCCGCGGGACGCGGGATTTCACTCCTCGCAAAGACATTCCCACTACCTGTCATTGCGAGCGAAGCGAAGCAATCTTCTTCCAGACTGGGGGCTTAACATCACTGTATTTGCGAAAAGGAGGACTTCGTATGCCGGCCCCGAAACTCAAATCACCTCCGATGGAAACAATCCCGCCGCATATGTTGGAACCCCGAGTTCTGCCCGCCGCCGGGCAACGACTGACCGAAGCGTTTATAAGCCTGATTAAGAAGAAAGATTTCAATTCAATTACAACCGCTGAAATTGCCAAAGACGCCCAAGCCAATGAAGCCCTGATCTATCGGTATTTCGGAGATAAGAGAGGTCTACTCCATCACACGTTTGCCGAAACTTATAAAGAAGCCCTGGCAGCTATAGTAAAGGACCTGCAGGAAGATTACGACGTTAAGAGGAAGATTGAAAAGCTCATTTGGCGGACCTTCGATTGCTACAATAGCGACTTAGTCCTGGCAAGGATCCTTCTCTTCGAAGTCAGGACTTTTCCGAAGTATTTTCAGAGTGAAGCGTACAAACTCGTGCGTGCGTACGCTCGCCTGCTATTGGCACTCCTTGAAGAAGGGAAAGAAAAAGGACTGATTCGTCCGGAAATCTCCGCCAAAGCGGCCAGAGATATTATTTTGGGCGGGATTGAGCACCTGTATATGCCCAAGGTAATCTTTGGGGCCGCATTCGATGTGCAGGCGGCAACGAGCGCTCTGTGCAACGTTATCTTTGAAGGAATACTGAACCGAACTTAAAGTTTTGTATTGAGTCCATTATGTTCGGGAGAACGCCCGTCGCCGGTTGACCTGAGCGAAGTTGGTCGGAGGGGCCCGAAACGGATCAACGTCGCTTTCTTGGAGTGAGAGGTAAGTAAAGCTCACTTGCTAGAAACCGCTTTTCGGATGCGGACTTGATCGGTCGAGAAAATGCCGAAAAACAAAGTAGCCGAAATCACCGGCTAAGGCAGAGGTCTCGGCCGGGCCCAAGCAGTCATTTCTGCCGAGTATTTCCAGAAGTTGCGTTCAGAAGGCGTAGTGTGATGCGAACGAGCAGCTAAAACGGAGGAACTCAATGCCCCTGAATCTAAAAAGTATCGGAAGAAGGATCGGGCCTATCACCAAAGAGTACGGATGGAAAGACGTAGTACTTTACGCACTGGGTGTCGGCGCCGGCTTCGATGAACTGGACTATTGCTACGAGACTCGTCTCAAGGTGCTGCCGAGCTTTTCGATCGCGGCGATTTTTGAGTTCCTTGCCGAAGCCGGGCTCGCTGCGGAGGTCAATCTTGCCGGCGTGCTCCACGGAGAGCAGGATCTGGTTTTCCACAACCCGATCCCCTCCGAGGGAAAACTAATCACCGAAGGTCGGATCACCAACATCTACGACAAGGGCAAAGAGACCGGCGCGCTTGTGATGGCTGAAGGCGAGACATACCATTCCAACGGCCAAAAGCTCTTCACCAACGTCATCACTATCTTTAGCCGGCTTGACGGAGGCTTCGGAGGTCCGGACTCGCCCAAGGAACCGGTGGAATTTCCCGACCGACCTCCGGACTTTGAGGAGGACGCCCGGCCGACAGCAGACCAACCTCTCCTGTACCGGCTGAGCGGCGACATCTTTGCGCTCCACGTGGACCCTAACTTTGCGCGTACCAGCGGCTTCGAAAAGCCGATCATGCACGGGCTGTGCACCCACGGTTTTGCCTGCCGTGCTGTGATCAAGCACCTCTTTCCCGGCGAGCCGGAACGGATGACTCGGTTCCGTAACCGATTTTCCAAGACACTTTACCCCGGCGTACCCATCAAGACCCAGATTTGGAAGATCGATGAAGGTCGGGCGGTCTTCAGGACCATCAATGCGGATACGGGGGCAGTGGCGATCGATCGCGGCATCGTGGAATGGATGAGCCGAGAAGAACTGCGGAGGCGTCAATCGAGCGGGTGGGTAAGTTTTGACGGCAAGGTTGCGGTAGTAACGGGTGCTGGAGGGGGTTTGGGTCGGACGTATGCACTGGAACTGGCCAGGCGCGGTGCCAAGGTGGTGGTGAACGACTTTGGCGGCGCGGGTGACGGAACCGGCTCGTCAGCAGGCCCCGCCGACCGGGTGGTCTCTGAGATTGAGGCCGCGGGCGGCAAAGCCGTGGCGAGCTACGACTCTGTGGCCACACCTGAAGGCGGCGAAGCCATCGTCAACAAGGCGATCGAGGTCTTCGGCCGCGTGGATATCCTGATCAACAATGCAGGGATCCTCCGCGACCGGACTTTGGCCAAGATGGAGCCCGCCGAATGGGACGCGGTGCTGTCCGTGCATCTGAACGGTGCGTACAACGTCACACGGCCCGCGTTCGTCAAGATGCGGGAACAGGGGTACGGCCGGATCGTGATGACCACATCCGCAGCCGGTTTGTACGGCAATTTCGGACAGACCAACTATTCCGCGGCCAAGATGGGGTTGATCGGCTTCATGAACACGGTAAAGCTCGAAGGAGAGAAGCACAACATCAAGATAAACACTGTAGCGCCCGTGGCCGCTACGCGTCTCACCGCGGACATCCTCCCGCAGGATTTGATGGAGAAACTCAAACCGGAATTCGTCACTCCGTTGGTGGTCTACCTCTGCTCGGATCAATGTCCGGTCACGGGGGCGGTTTACAACGCGGGTGCAGGTTATTTCAGCCGCGCTGAGTTGGTGACGGGTCGCGCGATTGCAGTGTGCGACCCGAAGCAGGTCCCGGCACCGGAAGAAGTTGCACGAGCCATCAGCCGCATCGGGTCCCTGCAAGCCGCGGTGGGCTCTCACGACGCGACTGCGGCACTAGGCGACTTGATGAATGCATTATCCGCTCCAGCAGTGCCCGCGCAGGAAACCGAGGCGCAGCCGAAACTCACCGTAACTTCAATTTTTGACCGACTTCCCGATGCGTTTTCCGCGGACAAGGCAGCGGGCGTGGATGTCGTGTTCCAGTTCAAGATATCCGGCCCCGCGGGCGGTGACTGGCACGTCGCAGTGAAAGACGCAAGGTGCGCGTGCACCAAAGGGATCCACGAAAAACCCACGACGATCGTCCTCATGGAGGACTCGGACTTCGTGGCCATGATCTCAGGTAAGCTCAACGCGATGAAGGCGTACACTTCGGGCAGGCTGAAGGTCGAGGGCGACCTCATTAAGTCCCAGCTTATCGAGAAGCTGTTCAAGTTCTAACTGCGAAAGGGGAGCCAACCATGATCGGCATAGTTTCCTATGGCGGATATATCCCTAAACTTCGACTCGACCGAATGAGCGTATTCCAAAACATGGGCTGGTTTGCGCCCACGATCGTGATGGTGGCGCAGGGCGAGCGCTCGTTCTGCAACTGGGACGAAGACAGTATCACCATGGCTGTGGCTGCGGCGCAGGACTGTCTCAAAGGCGTCGACAAGCGAGCCCTCGACGGTCTGTTTCTATGCTCGACCACACTGCCGTTCCAAGACCGTCTCAATGCAGGGATCGTCAAGAGTGCGCTTAATCTTGAGGACAACATAGTCGCGCAGGACGTTACTTCATGTCTCAGGGCCGGCACCACAGCACTGATCACCGCGCTTAACTCTGTAGCCGGCGGTGGGATGCATCAGGCGCTCGTGGTGGCCACGGACAAACGACAGACCCGCACCGCGAATTTTTACGAGATGTGGTTAGGCGACGCAGCGGCCGGGGTGGTTGTGGGCGACACTAATGTGATTGCGGAATTCAAGGGCTCGTACTCGGTGGCCCACGACTTCGTCGACCACTACCGGGGCGACGGCAACCGCTTCAATTACACCTGGGAAGAGCGCTGGGTCCGAGATGAGGGATACTCGCGGATTATCCCCGAGGCGGTAAAAGGCCTGTTCGACAAGCTCTCCATCACCATGAATGATGTGGACAAATTCGTTTTCCCCTGCTTTTTGAAGGGCGAACATCGAAAAATAGCCGGAAGCCTGGGCGCGGGACCTGACAAGGTCGCGGACAACCTCCATGAAGTTTGCGGGGAAACCGGTGCAGCGCATCCTCTAGTGATGCTCGTCCAGGCATTGCAGCACGCGGCGCCGGGTGATCGGATACTGGTGGCCGGATTCGGCCAGGGCTGTGACGCTCTGTACTTTCATGTGACCGACAACATTGAGAAAATGCCGCAGCGTACTGGGATTACCGGTTCGTTGGCCAATAAGCGACAGACGAGCAACTATCTGAAGTTCCTTAAGTTTCGCGACTTGCTCCCCACCGAGATGGGCATCCGTGCCGAAGTCCCCATGCAGACGGCGATGTCGGTCCTCTGGCGCAAGAGAAAGATGCTCCTGGGAATGGTGGGCGGTAAATGCGCAAAATGCGGGACCCCGCAGTTCCCCAAGATGGATATCTGCGTCAACCCCGACTGTAAGGCCATATACTCACAGGAGGACTACGAGTTTGCCGACGTGCCTGCTACGGTCAAAAGTTTCACCGGCGACCTTCTCGCTGTGTCCCTGGACCCTCCCGCCGTGTACGGCATGGTCCAGTTTGAAGGCGGCGGCCGTTTTATGGCGGATTTCACCGACTGCGAGATGTCCGATGTGAAGGTCGGACAGCCGGTGACTCTGTCATTCCGTAAGCGGTACCTCGATAAGGATCGCGGCTTTACGGGCTACTTCTGGAAAGCAGTACCCTTGCCTGTGCCTGAAGGGGTCAAGGAGCCGGAAACGGCTGAGGAAATCCGTTTTGACGGCAAGGTTGCGGTAGTAACGGGTGCTGGAGGGGGTTTGGGTCGGACGTATGCACTGGAACTGGCCAGGCGCGGTGCCAAGGTGGTGGTGAACGACTTTGGCGGCGCGGGTGACGGAACCGGCTCGTCAGCAGGCCCCGCGGACCGGGTGGTCTCTGAGATTGAGGCCGCGGGCGGCAAAGCCGTGGCGAGCTACGACTCTGTGGCCACACCTGAAGGCGGCGAAGCCATCGTCAATAAGGCGATCGAGGTCTTCGGCCGCGTGGATATCCTGATCAACAATGCAGGGATCCTCCGCGACCGGACTTTGGCCAAGATGGAGCCGGCCGAATGGGACGCGGTGCTGTCCGTGCATCTGAACGGTGCGTACAACGTCACACGGCCCGCGTTCGTCAAGATGCGGGAACAGAGGTACGGCCGGATCGTGATGACCACATCCGCAGCCGGCTTGTACGGCAATTTCGGACAGACCAACTATTCCGCGGCCAAGATGGGGCTGATCGGCTTCATGAACACAGTAAAGCTCGAAGGAGAGAAGCACAACATCAAGATAAACACTGTAGCGCCCGTGGCCGTTACACGTCTCACCGCGGACATCCTCCCGCAGGATTTGATGGAGAAACTCAAACCGGAATTCGTGTGCCCTCTCGTCATGTACTTGTGTTCCAATCAGTCCGAAGAGACAGGCCAAGTGTACAACGCGGGCATGGGGTGTTTCAACCGAGTCGCTGTGGTCACCGGACCGGGCGCGGTCCTCGGCGACGGTATCAATCCACCGACTCCGGAGCAGATCCATGAGCGTTGGAACGCGATCAACGACCTTGTTGGGGCTGTAGAGCTTCACAATACCGCTGCTGCGATGGGCGAACTGCTCAACGCGTTCTCGCCGCAAAAGAAAGAACAAGGACCTGCCACGGGCAAGCCTTCGGTGAAGGCGGTTTTCGAGAGTCTGCCCGGATCGTTTCAGGCCGACAAGGCAGCGGGGATCGACGCGGTCTTCCAGTACAAGATCACCGGTCCGGGCGGAGGTGAATGGTACACCATCATCAAGGACGGAGCCCTGGAAGTTAAGGAAGGGACACATGACAAACCGCACACGACCATCATCATGTCCGACGAGGACTTCACTGCGTTCATGAGCGGTCAGCTTAACGCAATGAAAGCGTTCACATCGGGCAAGCTTAAGGTGGAGGGCGACATCATGAAGTCGCAGCTCATCGCGAAGCTTTTCAAGTTCTGATGGCAACGACCCGACCGGTGTCCTGGAACGAACCGAGCTTCGAAAACCAATGCGGAACAGCCTTCAGGAGGTTTGACCTATGGCTACAGGCATTAGAGATAAGGTTGCGATTATTGGCATGGGATGTACCCGTTTCGGCGAACGCTGGGACGTGGGCGGCGAAGAGCTTATGGTGGAAGCGTACACCGAATGCCTTGCGGATGCGCAGCTTGACCCGGACGACATTCAGGCCGCGTGGTTCTCTACCTGTCTGGAGGAGATCGGCGTAGGAAAGAGTGCAATTCCGCTTGCCGTCACGCTTCGGCTGCCTCTCATCCCGGTGACACGCGTGGAAAACTTCTGCGCCAGCGGGACAGAAGCGCTTCGCGGCGCGGTGTACGCAGTGGCGTCGGGCGCCATCGACATCGCGCTGGCTCTGGGAGTGGAGAAACTGAAGGACACCGGGTATGGCGGCCTACCGAACCCCGGTTCGAATGCCGGCACGTTAAATTGGTTGTGGTGGCCAAACGTGACTGCTCCGGGCACGTTCGCTCAGTTGGCGACCGCTTACGCAGCCAAATTCAACATCCCCGAGCAGGAACTCAAGCGCGCCATGGCTCATGTGTCGGTAAAGAGCCACGCGAACGGCGCGTTGAATCCTAAAGCGCACTTGCGCAAGCCCATCACCGAAGACCAGGTGATCAATGCGCCGATCATCGCGTATCCGCTCGGTCTCTTCGACTGCTGCGGCGTGAGCGACGGAGCGGCTTGCGCGATCGTCACGACGGTTGAGAAGGCTAAAGACCTCGGCAAGAAGGATATCGTCGCTGTAAAGGCGCTCCAAGGCGCACTTAGCTCCGGCGAAGAAGCGGGGTTCAACAGTTGGGACTGCGACCATTTCATCACCACATCCAAAGCGAGCACCAAAGCCTACGAGGAAGCCGGCATCACGGACCCGCGAAAAGAGATCAGCATGATGGAACTCCATGACTGCTTCTCCATCACCGAACTCGTCACGTACGAGGACATGCACATCTCAGAGCGGGGCAACGCCTGGCGGGACGTGCTGGACGGTTTCTACGACCTGAGAGGCGGCGGGGTTCCGACCCAGGTGGACGGCGGCCTCAAATGCTTCGGTCATCCCATCGGCGCATCTGGGCTGCGGATGCTGTACGAAATGTACCTGCAACTCCACGGCCGCGCAGGCGAACGTCAGATCGAGGACCCGAGGTATGGCCTCACCCACAATCTGGGAGGCTTTCCATTCCAAAATGTTTGCAGTATCGCCATTGTCGGCAAGTATTAGAGCGCGCGTTCGCCACGCGCCGCAAGCCGTCCGCGATGAAGTCTGAGAGGTATTTTTATGGAAATTGTACCCTATTCGGAAGAGCACAGGATTTTCAGAGAGTCAGTACGAAAGTTCTTCGAAAAAGAAGTCATACCCCACATTGACCAATGGGAAGAAGATGGAATCGTACCGCGCTCAATCTGGAAGAAAATGGGTGACAACGGGTTCCTCTGCATGGATGTGCCCGAAGAATACGGCGGTCTGGGCGCTGATTTCCTCTATTCGGTCATCCTGATCGAGGAACTCGTGCGCACCAACCACGCCGGACTTGCCGCACCGCTGCACTCCGACATCGTGGTCCCCTACATCACCGCGTTCGCGTCTGAGGAACTCAAGCGCCGCTATCTCCCAGGGTGCGTGTCGGGCGACATTATCACGGCCGTCGGCATGACCGAACCCAACGCGGGAAGCGACTTGGCCGGCATCCGCACCACCGCGGCGGAGGACGGTGACCACGTGGTCATCAACGGCCAAAAGACTTTTATCAGCAATGGTATCCTCTGTGACCTGCTGGTACTGGCGGTCCGCGATCCCAAGGAATCCAACCCGTACCAGGCCATAGACCTGTATCTCGTGGAAGCAGAAACGCCGGGCTTCGAAAAGGGCCGGAACCTTAAGAAAATCGGATGCCGCAGCCAGGATACTGCAGAGCTGTTCTTCAACGACTGCCGCGTTCCCAAGGCCAACCGCCTCGGACAGAAGGGGAGCGGCTTCATGATGCTAATGGACAAGTTGCAGCAAGAGCGCCTCGTTTGTGCGATCGGCGCGGTGCCCGCAATGGAACATATTCTCGATATGACCATAGCTTACTGTAAGGGACGCAACGCGTTCGGCCGCCCCATCTCCAAATTTCAGCACACCCAGTTCCAGCTTGTTGAAATGGCCACGGAAGTCAAGCTGGCACGCACCTTTGTCGATAAGCTCGTAGTCGATCATATTGAGGGGAAAAACATCGTAGTGGAAGTCTCCATGGCCAAGTACTGGACGACGGAGACCGCGTGGCGAGTCGCGGACAGATGCCTGCAACTCCACGGCGGGTACGGATACTGCGAAGAGTATCCGATCGCGCGAGCGTGGAGAGATCTACGGGTGGCGCGGATCTACGCCGGGACCAATGAGATCATGAAGGTGATCGCGGCCAAGTTCATGGGCTTGTAGCGAGCCGGTGGATGAGTGCGGAGGAGAGCCGGCTCCGCCGTTGCCTCGCACAAGGTGCCAAACATCATCGAGTTTGGGGACGTGTCGCTCAACGTTGGAAGGATGGTGGATAAGAGCCTGCTCAGACAAGGGACCGTCCCGGATTGGGCACAGCAGTTCAACGCTTCATGGAACTCCGAGATTCCGAAAGTTAAACTTCTCGCGGCTGCCTCAGTGCTGTTCCTCCGCGTCCACCTTCCCCACTGAATCAATCAGAGAATTCGAGGCGGTGGCAGCCGACGGCATTGCGATTGAAGCCTACGGCATGACCGAGTCAACCGAGATGTTCTTAGGAACCGTTCCTGTAGGGTAGGCCGTGCCCATTGAAGCGGAACCACGATGATTCAAGGGCAGATTTGACCCTTAGCACATTCCATTGCAGGCAGTTTCGGAGGAATGGGCTCCAGTCTATACAACTCCTCGACCCTCACCGACCCCTTTTCTACAAGTTTGTCAAATAGAGCCTTTAGCTGCTGCTGTGATAGCGCATATTTCTGCATCAGTTCGTGGTCAGCCATACCGAAGCGGACGTCATCGACCAGTTCCTTTTCGTTGACCGTCCTTTTTGCCATAGGAACCCCCTTTTGGCAGGAGTCATGTATAGATTGTATCACAAGAGCGTGTCAGGGAAGGAGAAGATTCCTCACCCTTTTGGCGCACCAATCAAATCTCCCAAAATCACCCATACCTTTCATCCAGGCATTCCGACCAATTTTCGGTTCTGATGGATGCCAGTTGGACACCAAGTATTGAATCGTTATCTGAAAGGGAATGCCGTGGCATGCCATGAGAGGAAAACGAGAAATGAACTTTGAACAGCGGCTGCCACTCGCGGATGGTCTGGTTTATGCGAGGTTAGGAACTCAATCTCGTCTCGATTGGTAACATAGTGAGATGCCATGAATAGCTAAATCTAACCATTTCCGTCTCATTTGATCCTCCTTTCAACGGTTCATGCCGATGTGCTTCCGAGCACGTGCCTTGGCCCCCCCCTGCGGGCTGGGGATATTCTTCGCTGCAGACGACGCAAAGCCGTCTAATCACTTCGCTCAGGAGACCCCCAGCCTCACGATGTTACGTGTTCGAAAGCGAATTGGTATCATCATTCCGCAAAGAGGACCGACAGCGCCACGATACTATTCGTTTGCACCCGAATCGGTACGGGGCGCCGTGAGACTATTGCCATGAGACTTGGTATCAGCCACGTGCTCGGGTGCGCAAACAGCGTACTTTGTCAGTTATAGTGAACTGGATTGAGGATAGCGCTATCCTCAATCCAGTTCACTATCAGTCGACCAAAACTCCATCGAAATTTCACAATGTTCCGAGAGGAAACCTGTCGTTCGATAGTGCTCTGTTAGCGCAAAGTTCAATGACGTGCCCCATATTTCGCGCTCGAGGGAAAGAGCAGGGGAACCAGTTTTTCACACAAAGGATTTCCGCAGACCTCATCTCCTCTCACTGACAACCCGTCTCACACTTCCCGGCCGAGAGCAAATCCTGCGTCAATCGCTTCGCCGATCCTGGCCGGCTGCGCCGCGTCGCCTATAACCCGGACCTCCACTCCACTGTTTTCCAAGGCTGTTGCCAGAGAATTCACAGAGCGGGACCCCATCGCGAGCACCACGGTGTCAGCGGAGAGTGCGATGTCTTGGCCGTCGGCATTGGTGTACACCACCTCCCCTGACCGAATGTATTTCATCGTCGCGCGGGTGATCAGCTCAATCCCTCTCATATTTAGATTCTTCATGAGAACCCATCGCGTGGAAGGGCCGACATCCTGGCCCATGCGGGGGGCCATTTCGATGACGGTCACCCTTTTCACGCCTTTCACCATGAGACCATACAGAACGTCGGGCTTTTCCGCCTGGTGGAGCGTGAGAAAATAGAGCTGAAACGGTGAAATGGTCCCCTGGGACGCTAGGAACGCCGCGGTCTCCAACCCAACCGATCCCCCGCCGACGATGACGACGTTGCGGCCCGTTTGGGCTCTTCCTTGAAGCACGTCCCACGCCTGAACGACATGAGGCACGTTTACCGCGTCCACGGGGGGCTTAAAGGGCGCCGCTCCTGTGGCCACCACGACAAGGTCGGGGTCCTCTTGGAAAACGAGGTCGCGCGTGACTTCGACCCCGGTGCGAACGTCCACTCCATGTTTGGACAACATAGCTTTGTAGTACGTGAACATGTTCATGAACTCAGGCTTGTGCGTGGGGCCCGCGGCCCATCGAACCTGCCCGCCGATCTCGGGTTCCTTATCGCATAAGATCACCCGGTGGCCGCGTTGAGCCGCGGTCCAAGCGAATTCACATCCGGCCGGGCCTGCTCCCGCGACGAGGATCGTTTTGGCGCGGTCGGTTCCGGTGATTTCGGTATCCTCCTCTCTTCCTGTTGTGGGATTCACCATGCATCCGACTGGACGAAACGTGACCACACGATCGAAACATCTCTGATTGCAAGCAACGCAACGGCGGATTTCCGCGAATCTCCCCTCCCGAGCTTTCTTCACAAATTCGGGATCGGCGAGCAGTCCCCTGGCCACGCCAACGAGGTCTGCGATCCCTTCCCGGAGAACTCTCTCTGCGACAAACGGGTCGTTGATCCTGTTGCATGCTATCACCGGGATAGCCACGTTTTCCTTAATTCCGCCCGCGAGGTACGCATAGCCCGCCTGCGGCACATCCATTGTTATCTGAGGCACCCGGCTTTCGTGCCACCCTCCCGTCACGTTAATGCAATCAGCACCTGCGTCCTGGCACACTTTAGCGAAGACGCGGGCCTCTTCGTTCGTGTGGCTCTCAGGGACAAAGTCATTCCCCGCGACCCGCACGAGAAGGGCCATGCCGGGACCCACTTCTTTCCGGACCTTCTCCACAACCTCGCGGCCGAACCTCATACGATTTTCCAGCGGGCCTCCATACTCGTCACCCCGCTTGTTGGTCTTCGGCGAGAGGAATTGCGAAATTAGGTACCCGGCTGCAAGGACCTCCACCGCATCGAACCCGGCTTGTCTCGCACGTGTCCCGGCTCGCACAAAGTCGTCCTGGACACGCTCGATATCCGCCAGTGTCATGGCGGTGGTCTTGTGCCTGGAAAGAGCGCTGACGTATTCGGATGGAGCCAGCACCGGAATGCCCTTCGTGCCGCAGAATGAGTACGCGCCCGCCATGTAGAGTTGAACCGCAACTTTGCCTCCTTCTTCATGGATGGCCTGGGTAAGACGGTTCAATCCCGGGATGAATTTGTCGTCTTTGATTGAGAGGAAAGAATCAATGCCTGAAGCTTCGTCATCAATCTCCACACCCCCCACAATGATCAATCCGACTCCTCCGCGGGCCCGGGCCCGGTAGAAACCAATGATCTTGTCGGTGACCTCCCCGTTAGGGGTGTAGTTCAGATGCATCCCGGTCATGACGACTCTGTTGGCAAGGGGCATCGGACCTAAGGATATGGGGTCAAAGAGTTTGGTAATCACATGAGCCTCATATTCATCTATGATCGGATCCTCCGCGGGGTCGAGACTGGAGCAGGAACCCCATAAACTCAAAGCGAGTGTCTTCCCGCTGTGCGTGGGTGATGAGAGGATCACGGTCCTGCCTCAGGCCCTCACCGGTCCATACCTCCGGTAACAGGCATGACTGCGCCGGTGAGGAATCGTGCGGCATCCGAAGCCAGGAAGGTGACTAGGGCGGCGACTTGCTCCACGCGGCCTGGGAGCCTGTCGCGCAGCGGCAGGCCCATGCTGCGCAGCGCTTAACCTAGCTTCACTTTGAGGAGGCATCGCAACTAGCCTCGCTGCGAATTCGCGTCGTTGCACCGTGCCGGAATGCGCGATGACCGCAGGATAGTGCAATGAGTGGCCCGATTCCCTATGCTTTTGGGGGTTGCGCGACCGGCTCTTAGAAGACTTGTGGGACTCCGTCTTCCAAGAGCTTCCGAGCGAGAAGCATTCTCTGAATCTCCGACGTTCCTTCGCCAATCCTCGAAGCCCTGGCCCTTCTGTAAATTCCTTCGATAGGACATTCCCTCATGTACCCCATACCTCCGTGGATCTGCAGGGCCTTGTCCGCTGCCCTGCAAAGCATCTCGGACGAAAACAATTTGACCATCCCCGATTCCCGGATAATGTCCATGCTCTGATCGGCTTTCCATGCGGCGTGGTGCAGCATCAATCTGGCGGCATGGATCTCGACGGACATGTCTACAAGCATCCATTGGATGGCCTGATTTCGTGCAATCGGTTTCCCGAACTGGACCCGCTGCTTGGAATAATCAATGGCCAGCTGCAAGCACCTGTCTGCCATACCAATGAAAAAAGCGGCCAATCGCAAGCGTCCTTCTCCAACTCGCTTGAGCGCCAGAAGAAACCCCTGTCCCACTGGACCGAGAACGTTGGTCTCCGGAACCCGGCAATCTTCAAAGACCAACTCGCCGAGCCTGTCGTCTCCGCCCATGTGTTGGTGCACCCGGCCCAGAGAGAAGCCGGGGGTACCCTTGTCAACGAGAAAGCAAGTGATCCCTCTGTTAGCCTTGTCCGTCACTGCAAAGACGATGGCAAAATCTGCATACGGCGCGTTGGAAATGAAATGTTTTCGTCCATTGATGACATAATCGGAGCCCTCTCTGACAGCTCTGGTTTCTATAGACGCGGCGTCTGAACCGGCATTTGGCTCGGTCAGGGCAAAACACGACAATTTATCGGCTCTGATGGCCGGAAGGAGGTACTTGTCCCGTTGTTCGTCGTTGCATTCCAGAAGAATGTGCGACATGGCCCCTGATTCTCCTAATATCGAGTCCGCGAGTTCCACGCCGGATCGACCAATCTCTTCTCTCAAGAGAGACATCCCCAGGTTGCTCAGACCTCCGCCGCCGAATTCTTCCGGAAAATCCCCAGCGTAAAAACCCACTTCTCTTGACCGGCGTCGTACGTGTCTTCGAACTTCTTCAGGGATAAACCCTTCAGCAGTCCGGTAGGATTCTTCCAGAGGCTTTACTTCCTTTGCTATGAACTTCTGGAGACTGGCGGTCAATGCTCTCAATTCATAGGGTATGGTGAAGTCCATCGCGCACTTCCTTTCCGTGACCGCCTTGGCCTTATTGTCTGGATTAGCAACCGGCACCGTGGAGTGGTTACACGCTGCAGCCAGCACACCGATCGCGAATTGTCGTCAAAGCTTCTTACTCGCGAAACACCGCCGCTCTGGCTTCGCTGGTATTTGCTATGTCGCGGCCGGTTTCTCTCACGATTTTCACCAACGCGTCCACGAGTTGACCGTTATTGACGGCCTTGTTGCCATCAGGCAGGTAGAAGGTGTCTTCCAGTCCGGTCCGCAAGTTTCCTCCCAACTCCGAAGTCCTTCTGTGAAGATCCCACACCTCCTCTCGGCCAACAGCAATGGTTTGCCAATGTGTTCCAGGCTTCATTTCCTCAATCAACAGAGGCAGCCACGACGGTTTCGCCGGCATTCCGCTGGGGACCCCCATGACGAGAGATATGTGAACAGGAGGAGTGAGCAGTCCGTTTTCTTGAAACAGCCCGACGCTCCTAACGATGCCGCCATCGAAGCACTCACACTCCGGAACGATGGAGTTCTTCTTCATTGCGTCGAGAAAACTCTGTATCTTTTCAACGGGATTGTCGAAGAGCAGCGGCGGCCAGGCCCATTCCCCATTCCTTCTTGTTTTTAGGTAGTTGAGCGATCCGCTGTTCAGTGCGGCCGTCTCGGGCTTTGCGCTGTCAAGGCAGGCAAGGGGGCCACTTATGTCACTCCCCACTGTTCCTGTCGAACAATTGACAATGATTTCCGGAACGCGCTGACGTATTGCTGAAACGATCTCTTTTGCCACAGTTGCATCCCATGTTGGCAGGTGGCCGAAGCCGGGCCTTTGATCCCTGAAGTGACAATGAACGATAGTAGCCCCCGCGTTGAATGCCTGTTCCGCTGCGAGCGCCATTTCTTCAGGAGTGACGGGCACCGCGTGCTGCTGGGGATTTGTGAGCACTCCTGTCAGCGCACAGGTGATAATCGCCTTGTCTTGATTCATGCTACCTCCACGAGTCTGTAGTATCTGCAGATAACCGCGAGACCGACCGCTCTCGCGTTTCCGATAATCACGCAGCCAGTTGCATTCATCTGCCTTTCCATATTGGTTGCCTCTTTTCCAAAAACGCTTTCATCCCCTCTACGGCATCTTCGGTACCAGCCACCTCAATGAACATGTGGCTCAGATAGTCGAGTGCTCCTTCGAAATCCTTTTCCAATGAAGCGTAATAGGCTTGTCGCCCGATACGGATCGCTGCGGGACTCTTGGAACAAAGCATGGCCAAGACATGGTCTACCTCATCGTCCAACACGTCTGCCTCGACGACCTTCGTCACCATACCTAGTTCCTTCGCCTCTCTCGCCGTAATCTTTTCTCCTGAATAGGCAAGGTACCAAGCTTGTTTCCTTGGAACGTGCCTGAAAAGGAGCGCACCGACCAGCATGGGCCATATACCGACATTTATTTCCGGTGCTGAGAAACTTCACACTATTTTTCGCGATTACAATGTCACAAGAGAGCATCAGCCCGAGCCCTCCAGCCATACAATCTCCAGCGACCCTGGCCACGAGGGGTTTCCCTATTTTCCCCATTTTTGCCAGGAGCTGGGCGTAAGCTGCAACCCCCTGCAGTTTACCCTCATCCTTTGCCCCGGACATCATGCCCAGATCTGCGCCGGCACAGAAGACTCTGTCTCCCGCGCCGGTGATGCATAGTGCGCGCGCGTTGTCATCGTTGTCTGCGTCATCGAGGTAATCAGACAAGGCATGCACGATGTCGAGGCTGAGAGCATTCCTCTTTTCCGGGCGATCGATCGTTATGTACCCGACATGATTCCTGACCTCATACAATAACTCGTCACTCAATGCCGTCCCTCCTTGGTTTGGGTTTCGTTGCTTGTGGAGAATTCTATGCGTCTAAACCTTTCTGTCTCTTCCCTGCCAGTAATTCTCCCGCAGATCCTTCTTCAGCGCCTTGCCGCTCAGTGTGCGGGGAATCGCATCAAGTACCACTACCTTCTTGGGCTTCTTGTATCCGGCAATCCTGTCGCCTACGAACGCGATGATTTCCTGATCGGTTGCGCTCCAGCCGTTCTTGAAGACAATGAAGGCACATACCGCTTCACCCCAGACGTCATCAGGAATGCCGATTACGGCACAATCCGAGATAGCTGGGTGTTCGGAAAGAACCTTCTCGATCTCGAACGGATAGATATTGAATCCCCCGCTAATGATCATGTCCTTCTTTCGATCCTTGATGAAGATATAACCTTCATCATCGACAGTGCATAAATCGCCGGTGTAAAACCTGCCACCTCTTAACGCCTCGTTTGTCTCCTCAGGCATGTTCCAGTAGCCCTTCATGACCATTGGACTCTTCACGGTCAACTCTCCGATTTCACCTGGCTTAACTTCATCTCCGTTTTGGTCCAAGACCTTGACATCGACTCCCAAGGCCGGTTTACCGCATGACGCAAGCCGCTTGACTCTCTTGGGAGACCCGTCGAGAATATGGTCCTCAATATAGAGATGCGTGAGCAGGCCTGCCTCCGAAGCGCCGTAATCTTGCAAGAAAATAGGCCCGAAGTGCTCTATTCCAGCTTTTAACAATTCCGGAGGCATGGGCGCCCCGCCGTAGGTAAGACACTTCAGGCTACTGAGGTCGTATTTTCCAAAATCCGGAGAGTTGAGTAAGAAGTTCAAAATCACCGGCACAATGTGGCAGTCGGTTATCATGTGCTCTTCAATTAACTTCATCATCCCTGCCGCATTGAATTTTTCCATAAGGACGGTAATGGCGCCTATCCACTGATATATTAAGTCGAATGCCATCCCAGCGAATGAATACAGAGGAAGGAAATGCAACGCTCGCGAGCCTGATGCCAACATACCCGTGTGCGGCTGATTTTTGGTGAAGGTCTCAATTATTGCGCCGGCCGTACCCTGAGTCTGTATGGCCCCTTTCGGAGGCCCCGTAGTTCCGCTGGTGTACTGAAGCCAAAGCTCATCATCTTCGGCCAATGCCACTGTTCGATCATGCTTAGGATACTTCGTTAGCACGGCTTCCAGGTGAGTGAAGCCCTCCACTCCCGCATCGATACTGAAGAAGTGGCGCACCGATGCCAAATGTTCCCTGATTTCACTGATCGCGGAGGCAAAAGCCTCGGAAATGACTAAAATAGCCGCTCCGGAATCGTTGAGGATACGCAAAATCTCTCGCGGTTTCAGCCTGCCATTCACAGGAACGAGGACAAATCCGCCTTTTCCGCAAGCCCAGAAGATTTCTCTGTAGTAATGGCAGTTGCGACTGAGGAGTGCGATCCGATCGCCTTTGGTCAAGCCGCGGTCATGCAGCGCGGCAACGATTGAATTGGAAGCTTCGTCGATTTCCCCAAAGGTAAATCGGTCGTCACGGCAAATGAGTGCAATTTTGTCTGCGAATCTGTCAACTACCTGCAAGATCTGGTCTCTGTAAAGCATCGGTCACTTCCTTACTTTTCGGGAAAAACCCCGCGTCTATGAACAGGCGCACCTCGACTGTCTTTCAGCCCTCCGGTGCAGAGCAGGAAGTATGCCCGAGCTTGTTTGCGAGATTTTGACAGCGCTAGGCGCCGCTCTGTCAGAGTGCCAGCGCTATCGGCGTGAACCAGACGGGACCATCGAGCGAATGTGATGCTGCCCTCGCGACACATTAATCGTGACAAGTTCCCTCACGAGATCGGCATCGTTCGCCTTCAAAGCTTCGAGTATCTTCCAGTGGTCTTCGTTGAACGGTGCGGCGTCTCCGGTCCACCATTCAGAGGACTGGCTCCAGAAGACGAGCGTTTGATCGACCAACTGCCCGATAATGCGCAAGGCTGATTTCCAGCCCGAAGCCTCGTACAGCGCCAAATGGAACTCACGGTTTCTCAACATGCAATCCAGAGGGGAATCGGTTGCTGCTTCCATGGCAAGAATCAATGATTCCAGCCGCTCAATGCGGGCCGGAGTCATATTCTTGGCAGCGAGGTAAGCGGCTTTTCCTTCGAGCGCGCAGCGAGCCTCATACAGGCCGTCCATCTCTTCCGGCTCGGGCGGCTCCGCAACGATCACGCCCTTATTGGGAGTAGAGACGACCATTGCCGAACCGGCCAGTTCTCGCAATGCCTCCCGGATAGCCACCCTCCCCAATCCGAGCTCGGCTTCGAGTTTTGTGGGGATCAAGCGGGTGCCGGAGCGGTACTGCCCAGAGAGAACTCTTTCCCGAATGAGCCGGGTGGCCATTTCGGTCATAGTCAGGTATTTGGGGACTTCATCTTCTTTGAGGATAGGGTAAGGCACGGATCGGCCCTGTCTTTGTATTTTGTATTTTGGATTTTATAAAATATAAAATACCGGGATTTCCGTGTCAAGCTTTTTTTTCACCCGCGGGCCGGCAGGAGCATCGGGGGTGAGGAGGGCCTTCGGCGCCGAGTCAGGCTGTTTGACCACGCGGCGCGTGCAAACGCGGAACATGGGAAGAGCTCGCGGCTGGGTCTCCGGGTACCGGAGCTGTCAAACGACGTCGCATCCCGCGACGCGCAGCCGGTCCTCACTCCTGCCGCGGACTGGACCCCATTCGGAAGTGCACTGGCAGGTGATATCGATTCGCCTTCGAACGTGTAACATCGGAGAGCTGGACATCACCTGAGCGAAGTGATTACGCGCTTGGCGTCGTCCTGAGCGAAGAGGGCCCCCGGTTATCCTAATTTGTACGATTATTGGGAGGCGTGCTTCCAGGATCGACATGGGGATCAGCAGATCCTAGAGGGATCGGATTACCATGGATCCAGCGGAATGGTGTTTACAATGCTAAGAAAAGCCGGAATATGGTTCAGTTTTTATCTGTGGGACAACGATACCGCTGTATGTCACAGCTTGCTGGGCTTTTACGAAAATTGGCCGGAGGTTAGCGTCTGTAGGGGAGATGGATATGAAGGGGTCCGTATGATCCCGAATCCAACGCTGGCCTTGATCGATCCTATTTCGATCAAAGGCGAACAAGAGAGAACCCGAATTCTGAACACACTGTATCATCTTGGTAGCAAGAGAAAAGGGGTCACCCATTAAAAGGCCCTCTGTCAAGGGAAAAGACTGTCCGTAACCATTCACTTACGCGCGGCACGGGCAAGGCAGACCAATTCATTGGGTCCTGAAGCTCCCGTGAATAATCATTGAAGCTGCGCCTTGAGAGGGTCGAATCAAGGGGGATTGGATCGGGAAAACAAGACCGCAGAGGGATCTGCTTTCGGATTGCGGGCCAGGAGGTCGAGAGCTTCCCTGATTCGGCCCGCCACGTCTGCGCCTCTTTTATGGATGGTAGCCGCGACGGTGGCCAAGGTGCTTCTCACCTTGGCTCTCGCATCGGTGACCGAGCCAAAGCTGACCTTCCGGGCAATCACCGATGGCCTCAGGTCTCTTTCGGCCAAGTTATTGTCCGCTGGTACCGCACGATGGTCCACCCAATGAAAGAGACGATGCTCATTTTCCCGGAATATGTCCTGGATGCGGCGAATCCCCTGGTGCCGTGCGGGCTGTGCCATAGTGGTCTTGATCTCGTCACGCAGTGCAGCCGCCCGGCGATAGAACTCATCATCAGAAATCGGTTGTGTACCAAGTCTCATGGCCAATGACAATTGGGGAGCCGCGACGGCTACAAAGGTCGATACTTCTTTGTTATCTGGGAACTCCTTCTCCAAATCTTCCACTTTCCGCAACAGATGAGCAAAACAGTACCTGAATCCGGCACGGCGCTTTGTTGTAGCCCGCATAGCGGTCGACAACGAGAGTCCCCGGGATGAAATGCTTGCCGAAGATTGCTTGGGGAACCTTGGACGAGCGGTTCTTTCCGAACCGAAAAATGCTTAGATCCGGAGTCGCAAATAGCCACACGTACCCATTCTTCCCGTCAGTCCGCCAACCCGTCTTGTCTGCATGCTTTACCGGAGCCTGTCGATACTCCTCGATCAGTCTGTCGGTTACCCCTTCAAAGAGATCGGCGCTCTTCCGAAAGAGTTTCGCAAGGCTGCCGGGCCCAATGTCCAGATACTCACAGACCCTCCCCATTGGCATACCGTGGAGGTAGTGCATTTCCACCGCATCTGCGATGAATTGGTTACCGTAAAGGCTCTTAGGAAGCACTCCGGGGAGCTGAGGAGTGACATTGCGACGGCAATGAGGACAATACCGTTTGGCTACCCGAAACGTGATCTTTTCCGCCTTGTGCCGAGGAGTATCTATCACGCTGCGCTCCGCCCACCCCTTCTTCTCCAAAGGAGCCCCGCACTCCAGACACAGCTCGCTGTCGGTATCCACATCCACCGTACGGTCGGCGCTGCCATTGTCATGGCTCTTGCGACCAACCCCTTTGTGACCCCCCGGCCTGGCACCTTTGGGCTTGCGCTCCTTCGCCTCCGTGCTAGGTTTGATCGGCCGCTTGGACGACGGGGTGGACGATCCGAAGAAGCCGTCTTGCTCTCTCCGCGCGTGATAGCGTAGCTTGGCCCGAAGCTGCTCGATCTCCTCTTTCAGCTCATCAATAAGACGCTGCTTCTGAAGGCAAAATGCGCAGCCGTTGACCGCCATGGCGCACATCCTCGATCAATAATTGGCGCCATCTCTATACAACCTTCCCGATCCGAACGCGAGAAAAATCCCTCCCGCTATCCTTCTCCCCCACAAGAGTGAATCCTTACCTACGGAGAAGTTTTTTCCTTGACAGAGGGCCTTTTAATGGGTGCCCCCCCCCAGCCGCTATTCCAAACCTTGGATATTCTGAGGGCGTACGTCCTTTCTTCGAACAATTCCGCAACGATTTGGCTCGGTTTCATGATCGGTTAGTGCAATCGGATTGACTCCCGGAGCGTGCCGTAGCCCGGTTTGAGAGGTCCGTGCCCTGAGTTTGGTTAAAATCCGAAAAGACTTCTGGCGTTTCCATCGAAGACGGCTTCTTGCTCTGCTTGATCGTAACCAGCCTTCACTAGGAGATTCTCGATTTTTGAGAATTCGGTACCATGAACGAACCAGGGCCAGTCAGTCCCGAAGAGAATGTGTGAAGAGCCGTGAATTCGCAATAGCTCGACAAACTGCTCCTCTTTAAGCGTGTGAGCGGCGTTTGAGGTGTCCAGATATAGATTCGAATCGGGAGGCAAATTTTTGCGAATTTCATCAAAATCAGCAAGCAGCCCTCCCATGTGAGCACCGATAAAATTAATGCCCTGATGCCGATTAATCAATTGTGAGAGTTTGAACGGCGTAGTGAGAAAATTGGGGTTTGCGTCAAGATAAGTGTCCGCCCGAGCAAATGTGTCAAAGACCGCTACCGGCCGTATGTTTCGAGTTTGGGCTAATCGCCCCACTTCGGTCAACATGACTTCGACTTCCGGCGAGGACAAGTCGAATTTTTGGGAAAAGCTGGAAAACTTGAACCCGGTGATCCCCAGGTCAAAGATGCGTGAGATTTCATGGGAAAGACCTTTCATCATCGGATGTAGAGTGGCAAGCGTCCGAAGCCGAGGCAACACTCTCGTGAATCCGATGAATCGGTCATTCTCGCGACGTATTCGGTCCGGTCCGGTAGAGGGAAGCAACAGACAGACTTCAAACCCATTTTCTTCCGCCGATTGCTCCAAGGCAACGGGTTCAAGTCGCTTCAACGCATCCCACACATTCAGGTGTAATTGTTCCACTAGAGGCGGCCTGGCCTTCATATTGTCCACAATCCGGGTTGTGAAGATATGGCAGTGTGAATCAATCGGCATCGAGGTGGTTCCATTCTGGTTGCTCGATCAAGATACCGGCAGGCCAACACAGTACCATAAGCGACCTGCCTCCGGATATGTACCACTCGTCGAACTAGCTTATTCCGGGGACACCATACTTAATTTATTGCCCGTCTCCGGAAGATGGGCGCATGCGCCGATGCCATGAGCGGTCCGCGGGTGAGCCTTGAGGGATTGCGACGCTGGCCGAACATTAGGGAGAGCGTCCGGTGTGATACACCGAAAATGAATGCCTGACCCTAAGCCGCAAAGCGAAAAAATTAAGTATGGTGTCCCCAGAATTCGATGGAAGGACCTTTGAGAAGCAGTGTCTCAGCAGCCTTCAGGGCAAGTTTTTGGTACTTTTCAAGATGCTTTCTATTGCAGCGAAGACCCGTTTATAGGTTTCACAGTACGGATCCTTATGATGGGGGCTTTCTTGAGCACTCATTGCTCTAACAGGGCAACCACCCGCACATAGAGCAAAATATTCACAGTTCAAGCAGTCCGCGTCTCTGACAAGGTTGGATATCCTACCGGCCAACTCCAGCCGGTTCGATGACCGAAAGATCTCATCCAGGCCCTCGCAGTCCAACACGTTCCCAAAATTCTTCTCAGGATACGAACTGACCCAGCAATCGCATTGCCCGACATCGCCGCTCGGATCTATGCAGAAGAAACCATTCACGCAATTGGAACTGAAAAAACAGGGTACACGCGAACCAAACCCTGTGCTCATTCGTTCGATGATCGACCTAAATGGGGCGATGTTTACACCGGAATCGCGCGACAGGCAGACATCCAACAGTCCGACAAGAAAGTCGCCCAATTGATCAGCGTCTAGCAGCAAATCGCCTAGAAAACAGGCGGCAGGCCCTCCAGGGAAAGGTGTATTTACCTGAAAATGTGTCAGTCCCACCTCCTCCATGAAATACCGGTAGAATTCCGAAGGGGGCCTGGCTAGGCTTTCGCGGTTGGGAACCGTGATGACCGATACCTCGATACCTTTGGACGACGCCTGCTCGTAATTCCTTTTCCAGAGTTCGTTATATCGATTGCCGCTGAGATCTCGGTACCGCCTGTATACGTTGGGGTAGTCCAAGGAAGACCCGACAAAGCCCCCGAAGAGCTGAAAAATGACCTCATGCCACTGTGAAGTATAATTCATCAGATTGGTCTGCAGGTAGTGAACCACATCAAGGTCGTGTTCCGCCATGACGCGGCTTATCAGTTCACCGGCTCGTACACACCACCCTGGCGATAGAACCGTGACTTCTCCTCCCTGCCAATAGACTTCGACGTTTTTCACCCCGCATCCTGCAAGGTACGTGGAGATGCGAGTGAAAATTAGAGATAGATCTTCCAGCGACATCCTGCCGGGTCTTTTGGTTTCGAAACAATATGAGCACTGGGCATTACACTCGTAGGTGGGGAGAAATATGATAGAAACTTGAGGCCCGAACATGGCTCAATTATTGTCCTCTTGGGCCCTGCTCAAATCGTTGGCAAGATTTGCTGCTTCCTCTTTTATTATTTTGAATACATCCAAAAATGGAGAGCATCGAAAACTGCTATCAACGAAACGGAGGTAACCGCCGCAAAGGTCGAAACTCTCGCACCAGGAACAGGAGGACTCTCCAAGATAGAGGGCTTTTCTCGGATTCTGCAAGAATTCATAGAGTGGCGATTCCACATCCAAGGTAAGCCTTCCGTCAAATCTGCCAAAAAACTGTTTCGCAAGAGCGAACCTGCCCGAAGCGGAGACATTTCCATTCTCATCAATGTAGAGTATTCGCTCTGGGCTCTCCGGGTATATATTCACCAGAGGTGAATCGGCCCCCTGAACCCTGGAGACGAGCATTGAATGAAAGAATTCAACAGGAACCTGCAGGTACTTTGAGTGGAGATAGTAGTCCAGAACAGAGATTAAATCCGCGCAGTCGATTGGCCCATCGAGTCCCAATACGACTGGGACACCGGCAGAAGTGACCATCCTGACTGCGCCAAACAGGCCCTTGGACGCATCGATCATGACGCCCAAATCAAAGTGTTCTCCCATCCACGTGTGTGTGTAAATCTCCGAGGCGTTCGAAGCGGGTAGCTTCCAAAGAAGGGGCAGTCCTACGGGCAAGGAACCCAAAGGTGAGACATCCAAACCACCGCCGTGCAACTCCACGCCACACACCCGGTCTCCGAGGGCTTCGCAGGCGTTTACAAGATCTTCCACATTACTGGATCGAATTACCACCGACTGAAAATCGGCAATACCGGCGAAGTTCGCAGCTAAATTGACCAAGATGCCATCATTCACAGTGTAGCAGGCCCATAGCTCGTCTTGCAAGCGTGGAAGTTAGTTGCCATCCGGAACACCCCCGTTGCCCCAGACCCGACAGTTTCCGCCATTGCCCCAAACCCTACAGATTCCCCCGTTGCCCCAGACTCGACAAGTGGTGTTGCCCCAGCCTGCTCCCCTATTGGCCCAAGCCCCACCGGCATTGCCCCACCCACCACCGGTGTTGCCCCAAGCACGACCGGAATTCGTCCACGCTCGCCCGGAGTTGCTCCATGCGTGGTGATGCTCTCTATGTCTTTCGTGCTCGTGATGTTCTTTCTTCGTCTCGTGTTTCTTCCCAGGTTTGTGGTCCTTCTTGTGCTCTTTTTTATGTTCGTGTCCCTTCTTTTGTTCCGCTTTGTGCTGCTTCTTCGGGTGACCGCCTTTATGCTCGCCGCCTTTCTTGGCCAGGAATTGGGGTGCATCCGCTCCGGTCCCAAGTTCTTGACCTGTCGTTCCGGACCGACTGCCGAGATCTTCGGGGTTTCGAAGGGCTCCCAAAACCTCGAGCGGTCCCACCGAGACTGCACCGATTACCACGCAGGACCATTTCCCCAAGGCCCTCAGAAACTCCCGCCTGTGCAGGCTGGACTCATAATCTTCGTCCCTCGGCCGGTCCAATTGATCGCTCATGTTATCCCCCAAAAACGAAGTCACGAGTATCACCCGAAATAACCGATACTCACTCATCTTTAAAATCGCGGTCCATCACAGTTGAAGTTGGCATGAATCGAATTTGGAATGCAAGAAAAAAGGATATTCACCAACGAAAATTCCAAGAATTTTTAACAACGTGAATTTGGTTTCGTCCAAACGAATAACCGGGCTGGTTGAAATAATATACCAAAATTACGGAGGGAGGACCGGATATGAAAGGGCTACCAGCCTATTTTCTTATCATAGCAACAGTTCTTGCTGTTTGTGGCGGAGCCACATGGGCGGCCGGCAAACGAGGGGGCGGAGGACATCATGCCGGTGGCCGAAAAGCTGTTCGTCATGCCATGCGCCATATACAGAAGCCTAAAGCGGTACTCCGGCAACATCCCCACCGCCGCGCCCTTCGCGTTGCACAGCATCGGAAAGAAATGGCGCATCACCCTCGCGTTAAGCCTCGAATTGCAAGAGAAGTTCACATGCACCCGAAGGGGATTAACCAGGGCGGACCCGTCCGCGGATTGCACAGTCCTCACAACACCGTGAAGCCTACCAAACCGGCGAGACTGGCTAGCGTGGCTAAGAATGTTCGAACCCAGTTCACCGCACGCCACAGACACGTATTCACTCCACGTTGGTGGCAAAATCGCTCTATCACCAACGTAACCAATGTCAGGTGGTTTTCTCATTGGTGGGCACATCCCGGTCCTTATTACTGGTGGAGACGATGCAGTTGGGTCGCGCTAACGGGATGGTTGCCGGGCGTGGTCTGGTCGGCACCGACCATCTACGATTACGGAAGCAACATCTATTATCAAGATGATGGTGTGTATATTAACAGCATATGGCAGTATTCAGCGGATCAGTACTATCAGCAGGCCCGGACCATCGCTTTGAATGTACCGCAAGGCGTCTCGGAGAAATCGGAATGGATGCCACTGGGAGTCTTCGCCGTGCAGCGTCCGAATGCGGACTCTCCCCACGCGATGCTGCAACTCGCGATAAGTAAAGAAGGTGCAATTGCCGGAACCTTTTACAATTTGGCCACCGAAAAGATCCGACCGGTTCATGGGTCGGTGGACAAGCAGACCCAACGAGTTGCGTGGACTATGGGCAATGGTAATGGTGGAAGGATGATTATGGAGACAGGGGTGAACAATCTTACACAGAACCAAACGCAGGTGCTGGTGCATCTTGGACCGAACAATACTAAGAAATGGTTTCTGGTGCGGATGGAAGCACCCAACTCCAGTTCTGTCGCAAGCAAACGATGAACATTTTAGATGCGGGCATAGTGCGGTGGACACCGGACAGCGTGGAGAGCAGGAAAGCTGAACTCTTAACTAACTATAAGTTTGCCCTTATGTAGGACTCAGGTCCGCGCGTGAAGCGATGTGTGCCGAACTTAGATATTGTATCGTGTTTGCTGAGATGCCGCGAAATTCCTGAGCCGAAATGACTGGGGCAAGCTGCAGCGTACAGATAATCTGTAGGTCGCGCCGCGAAACAAGGGGACGAAATTGACCACATAAGAGGTCTCGGCCGGAAATTTCCCCTTGACACATTTCGGGTGATCACAAAATGCCTGTACTGGCTCCGTATAGGAAGGCGGTCCATAGCGGGTAGCAAGCCAAATGCGATTTGCGGTTTCAATATCCTCAGCCTTACAAGACCATTCATTCGCTCGGAAATCGTCGACAGGTTCGTCTGAGAGCGCCGGGCTTATACCCGGGAGCATGAGGAAGAAGTCGGTTGACATCTCCCGACAACCCCGCCGGAATGAACCGGAGTCATATCTCTCCCGACTCCCTCTCGGGAGGTTTAGACTTCACGGAATTTCAGTTGACGGCGGGGCTCACAGTGAAGTACGGTCGAGATGACCAAAACGATGCTTATTCAGCAACGTGCCTGCGGTCTAGTATCTGTCCAGTCTTGTGGACGACCACGGTCGGACTTTTCAAGTCTGAGGAACCAAGCCGCGACTGTTCACAAGCTCTACAAAAACTGGCAAATGCCGAGACTCGGCACAATTCCCACTAGGAGGTCCTGATGAAAAGGGTTTTGGTAATGCTTATGATCTCGTGCTTCGCTGTCGCTCTAGTTGCGCTCTTGCTACCACAAGAGGGGCTTGCATGCACGAGTTTCCAGGTCAAGGCAAATGACGGGACGGTAGTCATCGGACGTTCCAACGAATTCGGCATAGATGCCCATTCGCAGATAGTGTTCGAGCCCGCGGGTAAGGAGTTCATGAGCAAAACCCCTGATGGCAAGGCCGGTAATAGCTGGACGACCCGATACGCATTCCTGGGTATAAACGGCCTCGGGCTTGTAGAGAGTTTCGGGGACGGCATGAACGAGGCTGGCCTCTCAGTGGAGGGACTTTTCTTTGAGGAAAGTAGGTATGAAGCGGTGGACCAGAAGGACACCCCCAAAGCGGTCAGTAGCAATGACTTCATATCATGGATTTTGGGCAATTTCGCGACAATCGATGATCTGAAACGAGAATTGCCCAATGTCCGTGTTTGGGGAGAGATGGTTGAGCAACTCGGCGGGCCGCTGCCGCTACATTTTGTAGTTCATGATGCCTCGGGAAAGTGCCTGGTCATCGAGTTTATAAGCGGAGAAAAGAAGGTCTATGATAATCCCATAGGAGTTATGACCAACATGCCCGAATTACCGTGGCAGATCACTAATCTCCGAAACTACCTAAACTTGAACACTTTCATTCCAAAGGCAAAGGACTTCAACGGAGTCTCGATCAAGCCCACGGGTACGGGCAGCGGTTGGCTCGGCGTGCCCGGAGATTGGAGCCCTCCTTCGCGCTTCGTTCGAATCGCCTACCTCGTGAACGCCTGTTCTCCGCCTAAGGATGGTAAAGGGGCGCTCAATTTAGCCAAGCATATACTCAATACGGTTGATATTGCCCTGAACAGTGTTGAAGCCAGCATCAAGGCTAAGGGCAGTACCGACTCCGCAGCAAAAGAGTATACCCAGTGGTCGGTCCTGCTCGATCTGACCAATAGAGTCATGTATTACTACTCTTATAACGACATGAACGTGAAATCACTCGATCTTAGAAAGATGGCTGCCAGCAAGAGTCAGAAGGTCAAGGTCCTACCAATTTCTGGAGAGTTCTCTGCCACGGACATGACCGATAAGCTCACGGATCTGAAGTAATGCCTATGTGAGAGCCCGTTGTAAAACCTTACAAGGGGCCTGACTGCCGCGCGGAATTCGGACGTGCGCCAGTGGGATTCTGCATATTGCAGACCAAAGAAGACAACTGATGGCTGGTTAACGGATCGAGGGATTTGGTATCCCCCGACAACCCCGCCGATTTTCATCGGACGCGCTACCTCTAGCGACTCCCATTCGGGAGGTTCAGGCTCTGGACCATTGGAGGAAGGGTAGCACTCAATTTCACATGCCGTTTTACTGGAGTCTAAACGTTTACTAAGACCGATCCCGAGAGAGTGAATAACCAGCTTCCGAGACGATATGGCCAAACGAAAGACCTCATTTCGTGTCCATATCAACCTTGAGCCCTTCAACCATTCTCCTAACTTGCTTGGGGATATTTCCGTTTTTTTTTTGCACTGACCAGTAACGTGAAATCAAGGTAAGAAAGAAGCTCTTGTCTGCGCCGTAAGCATTTCAACTATCCTCCTTTTGGCCCCCATAACCTTCACATAAAGCTCCAAAGCCCGTTCCAGATGATAAGTGTTTGAGCCCTTGAATTTATGAATTTCGTTTAGCCGACCGACCGGAAGACTGCCCGCAAAGACTCTTGTTTTAATCGTGGCATATCCCTTCAAGCGCCCGCCAGTCCATTCCTTGTGATGCACTTCAATTGAGTCCAGCACTTTTCTGACGCCCTGCAAAATCTGCTTTTCAGATAGATCCGAGGTATGACCGCCTTTGTAAGCATACGCTTTCAGGGTAGTTCCGGGGACACCATACTTAATTCATTGCCTGCCTCCGGTGGATCGGTGCATGCGCCGATGCCATGAGCGGTTCGCGGGCGAGCGTTGAGGGAGAGCGTCCGGTGAGGCACACTGGAAATGGAAGCCAAACCCTAAGCCGCAAAGCGAAAGAATTAAGTATGGTGTCCCCTGAATTAACCTAAGAGCCGACTTGAAGGCGATCATGCAACCAAAAGGTTGCATTTTGCGCCCTGGAGATTATACTACGATCAGGAGGTGCATCATGAACACTTCAACAGATCGCATTGAAAGAAAAATCCTGCTCAAGGCGTCGCGTTTCGCGAGTCTGGCGCGCTATATCGAATGCCGAGGAATTCGGCGACTGGTTCGGTGTGGCGCTAAAGGGAAAAACCTTCGCAGCCGGTCAACGTGTGCAGGGACAGGTTACTCATCCCTGTTACGAAGACGCGGTTTTTGACGTGCTGATCGAACAGTTGGAGCCGGAACGCTTGCTTTCGTGGCGCTGGCATCCCTACCCCGCTGATCCCTCAGTTGACTATTCGAAAGAACCGACCACGTTGGTCGTATTCGAGTTGGAGGAAGTCGAGGGAGGCACCTTGCTGACCGTCGTTGAATCCGGCTTTGACAATATCCCGCCGTCCCGTCGCTTGGAAGCATTCCGCATGAACAGCGGCGGTTGGGACGAACAGATGAAGAACATTGAAAACCATGTCGCTACGCCGTAGCAGACCGTCGAACAAGGCGCAGCCGAAGGACACGTCGCTGCTGAATTCTGCGCCGCTCTTCGCGGCGCTCGGGGACGAGACGCGCCTGCGCCTGATCGGGGTCCTTTTAGCAGGTGGGGCGTTGTCGATTACACAGCTCACAGCCGGAACGGAAATCACTCGCCAGGCTGTCACGAAACATCTACTCGTGCTCGCGGATGCAGGCTTGGTGCGCGACATCAAAGTCGGCCGCGAACGTCTGTGGGAGTTCGAACCAACGCAACTGGAAGAAGCGAGGCGCTCGCTCGACGTGATCGCGGCACAGTGGGATCACGCACTCGAAAAACTAAAGATGGCTGTGGAACGTTGAATCCCTACCTGAACGAATCTGCGAGCGGAGGAGGGAGCAATACCGAGTTCCGAGAACAAATATAGGGGACACAACACCATTTCTTGAGAATATTTGCCTGGTCAATCTCGCCCCCGTATGGACGGTCACAACGAATTAATTAGTATCATGCCCCTCTTTCATTATATGTGCTCACGGCGGGACTGAGCGAACGCCTTGGGAAAAAAAGTTGGGGCGGGCAGTATGGCCCATAGGAGTTTTTAGATGAAATTTTCATTTGTCCAACCGAGACTCGAGTTACGCCCGTATATTGAATCCTTATGGGTTTTTGAAAGCGCTAATGGAATGCCAGCGGGTGACACGAGCTTGTGCGTGCCGAATGGCTGCCCCAAACTCATTATTCCATACGAGAATTCGTTCATAGCAGTTGCCGATAACCGCTTTCAAGTGGGCCAAGAGGGCGCTTTATATTTTTATGGCGTACAGGACAACTCGGCAATCATCCGATCTAGTTGCAGTAAAACCGGTTTTGTTGGGATAGATTTTTGTCCTTTTGGCGCCTATCCTTTTCTTGGAATACCCATGAATGAGTTTGCTAACCAGGGTCTGGAGTTAGATGAGATCTTCGCTCATTGGGGCCGTGAAGTCCGCGAAACTCTTGGTAATCTGGAGAAAGTGGAGCAAAAAGTAGATTTTGTCCAGGACCAATTGCTAGAGCTATTACGAAAGAACCAACGTCACAACGCCCTCATTGAGTTTTGCGTCACGACTTTGAAATTGGCCGATGGCCGGATGCCAGTCCACGAATTGGAGCGGAGAACCGGCTACACTCGGCGGTACTTGGACCTGCTGTTCAAACAGCACGTCGGTTTTTCTCCAAAGGCTCTCGCCGGCATCTTCCGCTTTCAGAAGTTTTACCGGCACTGGGCGGGGGGGGTGTCCTTCACCGAACTGAAAAAGGAATTGTATGAGTATTACTATGACCAGGCCCACTTCACGAAAGAGTTTAAAAAAA
Organism: uncultured delta proteobacterium; assembly: GCA_963789265.1. Lineage (GTDB taxonomy): Bacteria > Desulfobacterota > Desulfomonilia > Desulfomonilales > Desulfomonilaceae > CAWBBA01. Next base: position 325,095 of record CAWBKB010000007.1, read on the forward strand.
TGACTGGCTACTCTCCTCGGCAATTTACGGACGAAATTTTGAACGAGTTTGGCCGTCGATTATCCCTCAAGTAGCATTTCCCATTTTTACAATACAGCACTCACCTTAGTTGCTAACGTATTGTCAGGGCGTACCTAGTGGATCACGTACAAGATAACTATCCGACACCAGGGAGAAAACCCAATGGCGCCCATCAAAGATACGCAGGAGAGGCCGGTCGAAAGCTAGATCAATTGCGCCGTGGACAACCACAACCCAGGCCATCAATGGCCGTTTAAGAAGGAGGCCAAAATGAGAAAGATGCAGATAATTGTAGTAATTGCAGGTCTCTTGTTCGCGCTCACGGCGAGCGCGGCAGATAAACAGACCTCCAGCGCGATGCATAAAATCAAACCGTTGCCGCGCGATTTAGAAATTCAGCTAGCCCTGAGCGCATTGCCGCCGCACCTCAGAGACAACGCAACAGTATACGTTCTAAACCCTGACAAGGGCTTCGAAGTTGCCCGCAAGGGTACTAATGGATTCCACACCTTTGTTGCCCGAACCGGCGATGATACGTTCAGGGGCTCCTGGCCCTTTACGAAATATAGAGATGATATTCTCTACCCGGTTTCCTTTGACAAAGCGGGCACCAAGGCACAGATGCGAGTCTTTTTCGACGCAGCAAAGATGCAGGCCAAGGGTACACCTCCCGGCGAACTAAAGAAAATCATCAAAGACCGTTACAAAACAGGATACTATAAGGCGCCGGAACGAGCCGGCATCTCATACATGCTGTCTCCAATACTGAGGACGTACTTCAACCCGGAAGAAAGCGACCGTGTCGTCACCATGAACTATCCACACGTCATGTACTACGCCCCAAATGTATCCAATAAAGACATAGGAGGCGGGAAACTCGGCGGCATGTATCCTTTTGTTATAATGCCGGGCCCTCATGGATACATGATCCAGCCTATCGACCTGACGGTAAGAGCCGCTATTAATAAAGAATACAAAGGGATGCTCGAAAGATTGTGCAAAATCAAAGAAGTGTGGTGTTTGCCAAAAGAGAAAGGTCAATATTGACGCGATCCGAGCTGCTGTCGTTGCTGTCCACCAGCAACGACAGCAGGAATGACGATCCGGGAGTGGCAGGAAGAAACGGCCTCGGCTTCGACGGCTGACGACGCTGACCGAAGCGACTAATGTGGCTCAAAAAACGCTATGCCTTACCAGCGCATGCCGTTGTGGAGTCCACCATTAAATAAAGGAGTAAGACTATGTTCAAAGATACTAAGGCATTTAGTAGCTTTTCGGTAAACGACCAGCGAAAGGCGAAAGAATTCTACGGTCAGACACTCGGATTGGAGATTTCCGAAATACCTGAGGGGTTGGAACTGCACATTGCGAGCGGCGCCAGGATATTTATATATCCCAAGCCTAACCACATTCCAGCAACGTTCACGATTCTTAATTTTCCGGTAGGTAATGTTGAAGAAGCCGTAAATGAGCTAACCAAGCTCGGCGTGCGTTTTGAGAATTATGATGAAGGCGACATCAAGACGGATGAAAGAGGTATTTTCAGCGATGGGATTCATAAGATGGCGTGGTTCAAAGATCCTGCCGGCAACATTCTGTCCGTACTTGAGGAAAGATGACCATGATTATCGAACGTGTGTAACTCCGCGATAGTATGCTAAAGGCTGTTGTCAAAAATTATGTCCGATTTGATCGCCGCGACCCAGCCCGCATGGGATGAGATGATCCTGCGAATCGCGGGGAATCCGCATCGCTCGCAATGGAAATTCCGGGGACACGGTACCTGAATTTGCCGAACACAGGGGGTGAGACAATAGTTCTTTGGAAAAGAAAATCCCGCTCCGTGTCGTATGCAATAGGGAGGGATAATTTATCTTTTTTGGCTACCCGAGTAGTCCCGCGTTCCGCGGGATCGAATCCCGCCTGATGCGGGATTTCGGCTGAAGCCTCAACCGTTACAACCTAGTGGTCAACAGGCATAGGAAGGAGACATAAAATAACCTAATAGCGCGATGTTGACTTGCCATAACCGTTCCGACCAAGCACGGCATATCAGCATGCTGCATCACCGAAGGTAACAAATTGGTGACAGATTATAACGTGCCCCTCTCCCCGTACTCAGTTAGGAAAAACCTGAACATGTTCTGAACAAGCAGCGGCGTGGAGAGGCGTGGTCATCCTCGCCCCGCTAATACGCTTTGCCTGTCCATCCCACAGGGCCGGCTGCGCCTGGAATTAGGGGTTCAATGCGATCTGTTATTTTCGACACATACTGAATCCCCGATAAAGAGTTACCCTCGCCACGCTGTAATGATAAAATTAGACTTTCTGTAACAGCTTCTCCTCTGGACATATAGGCCCGTGACGGTATAGCTTGAGCGCAAGGCGCAAGAGGTCACTTAAGAGATGGGTTCGGAAATTTCTATAAAGTCAGGAATGTCTCGCATCCTGGAATGGTTAGACCACGAGTCGAAAGGTTTCTTGATTCTCATGGCAATCCTCTTGGATGTCTTGATTGGGCTACTAGACCTTTTGACTGGGTACGAGATTTCTTTCTCTATATTCTACGTCCTTCCAGTTTTTTTGGTCAGCCGCTCCAAGGGTCGAAGCGAAGGAGTTTTAATTTGCTTTGTCTGCGCGGGTACGTGGCTGGCCTGTGATCTGACAACCGGCCCTAATTACTCTCATGTCTGGATACCGTATTGGAACGCATTGGTGCGGTTTTGTTTCTTTCTCACCGTGAGTTTGTTGCTCGTTTCAATGAGACGTTCCGCGGAATCGTTGGAAGAGAAGTCCAGGACGGACCCTTTGACGGGTGCAGCTAATCTAAGGGGGTTCCTGGAGCGGGCCCAGACGGAGATCGATAGGTCCTGTAGACACAGATATACCATTACTGTGGCGTATTTGGATGTGGACAATTTCAAGACAATCAACGATAGCTTTGGCCACAGCGTAGGTGATGAAGTGTTGGCTCGGGTTGCCGAACTGATTTCACAAAACATTCGGAACACGGATATTCTGGGCCGTCTTGGGGGTGATGAATTCGCCATTCTCTTTTCTCAGACTGAGCATGAATCGTCTCAAGGAATTATGATCCGCATAAAGGAGATCCTTTCGGAAGAGATGAGAGTCAAAGGCTGGCCAGTTACTTTCAGTCTCGGTGTCGTGACGTTCGAAGTTCCTCCCAACTCAGTAGATGAGATGATAAAAAAGGCTGATGATCTCATGTTCTTGGCCAAAAAAAGTGGCAAGGACATGTTGACTTTTGCGACTGTAGCAGGATGAGACCGCTGAGTGTCAGTCACCGGCCTAGGTTTTCTCTTTTCCGACGCCTTTCAGCCTGAATTAAAAGCAACTGCAAATCCCATTGCGGCCAACGAACTATCGCTTGCGTCGCCAAAAACCCCGGAGCCGCCGCAAGCACCTTCGCACCGCCCACAAGCCCCACCTCAAACGGCAAAGGTCACCAGCCGCTAGTCAAGCTGGGTCGGGTCAAGCAACCTGCCGGTGGCAGGTCTAACCCAACAGGCTTGGGCGCGAAGTTCTCTGTGAATCTCGGAGGGATCAAGGAATACGACGGAAGCAGTAGTTCCGGGAATACGACGATTTATCGTACCCACGCCAGCCACGGGAGGCGTTGATGGGAGAAGACAGTCGAGCGGAAGCGCGGCAACCCCAGCAGCCGCCGGGTTGAACCGTGAGCCCATCGTCGCCGAAACGGTCTCATGCCGGCTCGCTGTTCGCACCTTTGCGCGCAACGGCAACCGAACGTGGTCGTCGAACCATGAACCGCCAGCGATGTCCGACGTGGTGCACGATGAGCAAAAGCGATGCGAGGGAGGAGATGTGGTGGGTATCTATCCAGGGATGCCTGGTGTTGCTCGCGCGCCCGATAACCGCCGGCCCGAATAGCGGAGACGAGCCTTCCAGCACCAACCACGCAACGAGCCCGGTCAACGCTGCAATGAGGAAGGCGGTGTACATGATCAATTCCGAATTGATCGGCCTTCTTGTCCATTTGGTAACGATGTTCGGGAACCTGCTGCGGAACGCTCGCCAATGAAGTCCCACGTGCGTCACCGTGCCGGTTGCCACGACGGCCGCCGAGAACCTATGCAGGTTAAGCCAGAAAAGTTTGCTCTGACCCAAGGCCGAAATGACAAAAGCCCCGTCGCCTATATGAAAAGAGACGAGAAGCACGAGCCCGGTCGAAAACGTCAAGAACGAGGCGACGAAGAGGATCCAATCCAAAAGTAGGTTCAATTCTTGTCGTTGCATTATGATCTCTTTCCAATCCGTCTTATGGCGTATCCCATGTAGGAACCTTCGAGGTGATCGCTCTCCTGGAAGTCGAGTCGCCGCCCCAGTTCCTTGAAGGAAATCCTACCCTGCACGCGGCGGCGGAAGTCCAGCAAGATGGCGATAGGATTGCGTCGGGGCATAATTCCCCGCATTTCGCTGTGTTCGAGACCGTGGCGTTCGAAGAGAGTGGCCAGTTCGACGGGCTTGATGAACCGCTCCCAAACGTGTGTGTCGGGCGCTGCGAAGGCCGTGGACGGCCACTCCTGCATGACTTTTATGATCGCTATCTTGCTTATGAACGTCCGATTGATTGTGTCGTAGAAGAACAGACCACCGGGCCTGAGCACCCGCGCAACCTCGCCGATCACGCGATCGACATCGTCCACGTGCTCGAGGACATCGCAGCAGGCAACATGGTCGAACGACCCTTCCGGAAAGGGCAAGTGCTCGCCAGAACCGGTTTGGTAATCGATGGCGAGCCCCGATACGACCGCGTGCGCTCGGGCAGTCTCGATGGTCTCGGGCGCTGGATCGATGCCGGTCACCTCAAAACCGACGCGGGCGAACTCCTCGGCAAGCAGGCCACCACCACAACCGATGTCCAGAAGCTTGCACTTCGCGCGCGATCGCCCGCTCACGGTCGAGCACGTGCTTGAAGTAGCTAAATCTGACCGGGTTCACGAAGAAGCGGATTGTGCTGAACAGGCCGACGTCATCGTCCCACCAAGCGTGGCCCAGGTGCCGGTAGAGGTCGTTGTCTACTTTCTGCTTCGATTTCATCAGCTTCCTTCTCCTCTCTCTCAGCGGAGACCCTCTAAGAAAGTGCGCAGCTTCCTGAGGACCATCGCTGCGCTCCGCATCTCCTCGGTGCCGAGCACCGACGACAGCGACCGCTCAAGCTCGTGAGTCCGATCGTGGATCTCCTCGAAGAGCCTTTGTCCCTTCGGCGACAGGTTGACGTAGCTGCGTCGGCCGTCCTTGGGATCGGAGCGCCGGCGAACGAGCCGTTCTCGTTCCAGCACCTTCACTTGGCGCGTGACCGCTGCCGCGTTGACGCCAAGCTGGCGGGCGAGGTCCATAACACCGACGTCGCTCGCAGCCAAGGCCAGTAGCCGCATCAGCGCAAACTGCGATGCCGGCATCCCGATCTTCCGCGAGAATCCGGCCATGAGCATGTGATAGGCGCGGAAGACTTCTCGAAGGAGGTGTGGCTCGTCACCTCGGTGGTGCAGCTTCTCCAAGGGGGTGGTTTCTCAGCTCGTTCATGCCACGATAGTAGCATACATCATTGACATAGTCAATTATATTGTTAAGCATCCCGCAACCTGCCGCCGCCAGGACAGAAGCCGCGCCTGCTTGGACGGCCATCTGTTTCTCGTGGTCGAGTTCAGGACAATTGGGCAACGGTCGTTGCTTCGTCGCATAACCTGTTCCGTGATCTATGGAATGGCCCGCGACCTTCTTCAGAATTGTGAACATTAGTGCACTCGTTATGACCGGAGGGCTGCAGAAAATTTTTCCGGAGTCGCCTTTACAACGAATGGTTTCGCAGACGTTGTCCCAACAGGCTGGCTTCGGGATGTGGCAGTTATCGAAGGCGCATCTGGTATGATTTTGGTTGCCGGTTACGTGGTCACCTAGTGAGGAAGTATGTCGATAGATAAGGTCGTTTTGTATTTTCTATAGGGATATGGGTATATGGGTCAAGTCTACTCTTGGCTCATGTCTGAATCACCTAACGTGGTCCGGACATGAGCCGTAAACAGCCCCACCCCGATCCACAAACCTTGTGCTGAGACGAAAAATCCCGCTCCGTGTGGTTTCCAACAGGGCGGGATAATTTATCTTTTTTGGCTCCCCGAGTAGGACTCGAACCTACAACCTAGTGGTTAACAGACGCAAATTTAGGGAAGAATTATAATAATTTCAACAAAGTTTGTCGGAACTCGTTGCAAAAAAAACAGCACTGTCCATAACCGTCCACGACTCATTCCCGCAAATGTCCCGCACAGAAAGTTACATGATATTTTCAAAAGTGAGGTGCGGAAGTTTCGTTGCCCCAGGGAACTCCAGCGCGACAGGCCGAATTGGGCTTCAATAAAACCAACCACTTACCGGAGAACATCAGTCATTCCAGTCCATCAGGATCCTTCTCAGTCCTTTTCAATTCCCGGGGTTCCGCAAGTTGGCGACAAGATGTGAGACAAAATTAAAGATGCCTGACTGTTACACAATATCAAGACCTATAAGGAGACGGATTTACCACGACAATGTGAGCCGCCATGACCGCGGCACGGCCGACTGCTCACCAGTTGCAGATGGTGATGCTTACTCGTTTCGAAACCTTTAAGGAGCTTATTACGGTGTCGGCCCTTATTGACATTTCCCACAATTGCTCCCTCGAGCCAACGCGGAGTGCGGCCGTGAGTCGATCGTGGCTCGGCTCTTTCAGTAATTTCATCTGCATCAATTCTAGGCTGTTCGTTATGTCTGGTTCCCTATCACTCCGACACGGAACTACGTACGTAACCCCACCTTGAAATACAATGGCTGTTTTCAGCAAATACATCCTTCGCTGTATTTACGGCTCCTTGCTCCTCTGACATCGTAAAAATACGAAATTCACAACTACTAATAACCAGTAGAAGTAATTTGACCTCCAATTGAAGGCCCGGCGTATCCCGATCGTGGTGAGCGACATGAAAGCTGCCTAAAACCCGGAGAGGCGGACTCCAGCATGTTCCGTGTGGCAATAAACGTGGCCCCGCAAGTGCGGGAGCTGCCATCTGGTTATCCAGGAGGGCAAGATGACTGCGAAGGTGTACTACGACCTGCGTGAACAGTTAGATCAGTATTCCATGGGATTTCCTTCAACCGAGTCCGGGGTTGAAATAAGGATCCTGGAAAAGCTTTTCTCCGAAGAGCAAGCTGAGCTGTATCTCAATCTCACCCTTGTGCCTGAAACGGTCGAAGAGATAGCCCGGCGAATCGGCCGACCGTCAGGCGAGGTGGCCGCCCTGCTGGACCGCATGGTCGACAAAGGCCTCACATTTCGGGCCAAGGAAGGAGACACTGCCAGATTCCAAGCGGTGCCCTTTGTTATCGGTCTTATCGAATTTCAGATCAAAGACATGGACAAAGAATTGGCGGAACTATTCGAGCGATACCTCTTGGAGGCTTTCGGCAAGGAGGTGGTAGCTCAAACACTCCCGTTAAGAACCGTGCCGGTCAACAAGTCGGTTGACCGTTTGTGGCCGGTGGCGCCGTACGACGACGTGAAGAGAATTTTTCAGACCGAAGACAAGATCTCTGTAACAAACTGTATATGCAGAGTGCAGCAGGGTCTTTTGGGCAAGCGATGCGACAAACCGTTGGAAGTGTGCTTCATGTTTGGAAAATACGCTCAGTACTATGTTGACAAAGGCATGGGGCGTTTCGTCACTCAGAAGGAAGGTCTTCAAATAATTGACAAGTGCGACGAATATGGCCTCGTCCCCCAGCCGTTCATTGCTAAGGAAGCAGGTGTGCTCTGCAACTGCTGCGGAGACTGCTGTGGAGTTCTGCGTTGCCTAAAGATGCACCCCAAACCCGCAGAACGGGTCCTGACCAATTACTACGCGGCCGTTGACCCAGATGCCTGCTCCGCATGCGAGACCTGCACTGACCGCTGCCAAATGGAAGCCATTAAAGTAGGAGTTGATGAAGTGGCCAAAGTGGATCGTGACAGATGCATCGGTTGTGGTTTGTGTGTCACCACTTGTCCTAGCGAAGCTGTTTCGCTGCGATTGAAGCCGGAATCCGAACGCCAAGAACCGCCCGAAACAGGAGAAGATTACATCTTAGAACTGGCCTTGGCACGAGGGAAATCCGTTATCCCTCTCGCTATATCAACAAAATCCTAGGGTCGATCCTAGTTCCCAATTACATGCCTAACAGGCACACCACGTTTTCAAGCGATGAAGGTGAACAGTGGTGAGGACATTGCCAGGATATCTAGGAGCGTCCCCGTAGTTGAACAGCTACGACATCTAGAGATGTCCTTTGGGGAGGATTCCTTATGTAGGCATTACAGACCGATCGGCCCAAGAATTTTCCACAAATGACCATATATCAGAAGATTAACCCGATCCGCACCGCGGGGTCCTATATAGGCTTTCAGGAAGTCCGATTTACGTCCAGGGGAGTCAAAATAATGCACTCCTCAAAGAAGCTTTTGCTGGGAAGGGACTTCAATTCGGTTACTGCTGCGGAAAAGGGGAGGCATCCTCATGTCGGCTATAGAGTTGCCCCATAACTCTCCTCTCATGTTCGAGGAAATAGAACCAGGTCTCGGCTTGGTCACCATGAACCGGCCTGAGAGACTCAACGCGCTCAACATAGCGATGGTGGAGAGCTTCGAAGCCCTTTCCAGAGACCTCGCCGGTAATGATGACATTCGAGTTCTCATACTCATCGGTTCAGGGCGGGGGTTTTGCGCGGGAGCGGACCTGGTTGAAGTGGCCGCTCGTTCAGGTGATGAGGAATTTGCATCAGGGGACAAGTTTCTGCGCTTGGTGCAGCAAAGGTTTTCCAATCTCGTCCTAGCTTTCCGGCAGATTCCTCAGCCGGTAATTGCGGCGGTGAACGGACCATCTGCCGGCGGCGGATTCGCACTGGCCCTGGCGTCTGACATCCGCATAGCCGCCCCCGAAGCATATTTTTTGGCGTCCTTCATCAATATCGGCCTTTCGGGCGGAGAGATGGGAACCTCATATCTTCTGCCCCGCCTCATAGGCTTGTCTCGCGCATCGGAGATCCTCTATTCGGGCAGGCGTGTCGGGGCTGCTGAAGCGGAACGAATCGGCTTGGTGACCAAGATTGTACCGCTTGAGGACCTCCGTGCCGAGGCCATAGCTGTGGCACGAACGATGATGGATAAGAGCCCCAGCGGGCTGATGCTCACCAAGCGGGTCTTGAATGACAACGCTGCCGCTTGTTCGCTTGCCGCGGCCATGGAACTGGAAAACCGGAACCAAACCATAATGGTGTTTTCCAACGAATTCTTTAAACGAGTGAACGCATTTGTGAAGTAAGAAACGTTTCACAACCCGATGCATCGGCAAATCCGGTCCTTTAGGAGCTTTGGCCGTAGAGCTTGAACGTGGGTCCGCGAAAAACCTAAACAGTAGGAGGAAATAGCGGTGGAAAAGATGCTGGATGGAAAGGTGGCCATCATCACGGGTTCAGGAAGGGGCATCGGGAGCGCTGCAGCGCTCATGTTCGCCAGGGAAGGGGCGAAGGTCGTTGTCAGCGACCTCGATGCAGAGCCTGCTGAACAGATCGCGGCTGACATCAAGAGTGCCGGAGGTGACGCGATCACTTTTGTCGGCGACGTAACCGACCCTGGTTTCGGCGACGGCATCGTCAGAGCAGCGGTTGACTCATGGGGCGGGCTCCACATCATAGTAAACAACGCGGGGTTCACCTGGGATGCGCTCATCCACAAGATGGACGACGAGCAGTGGGACAAGATCATTGACCTCCACCTGAAAGCGCCGTTCCGACTTATTCGAGCCGCCAAACCGTACTTCTGCGATGCAGCTAAACAAGAAGCAGGGGAAGGCAAGAAAGTAGCACGCAAGATAATCAACGTGTCTTCCGTTGCCGGAGTCAGCGGCAACGCCGGCCAAGCGAACTATTCCTCGGCGAAGGCCGGCATCATGGGATTAACCAAGGCAATGAGCAAAGAATGGGCGCGATATAACGTCCAGGCCAATTGTGTGGCCTTCGGATTCATTGATACGCGTCTCACCCAGGAAAAGGAAAAGGGGATTTCTGTTGAGGCAGGCGGCCAACAGATTGCCGTCGGTGTGCCCAAGTCTCAGCGAGACATCTTCATCAAAATGATCCCCATGGGTCGGCCGGGCACGCCTGATGAAGCAGCAGGAGCAATCATGTTCTTCGCCTCCCCAATGTCGGATTACGTTTCCGGGCAAGTGCTGGTGGTGGGTGGCGGCTTCTCGATGTAATGGCACCACACGATGAGCCATGAAAGGAGTACGAAGTGGCGCTCGATCTTAATGTGATGGGCATAAAATCAGATCCCATCGCGTTCACCTACACCGAAGACGATGTGATCCTTTATGCCCTTGGCGTCGGATCTGGAGCCGAAGAACTCGACTTTGTTTACGAAAAGAATCTCAAGGTACTGCCAACTTTCGCGGTGATACCCTTGATGCCCATTATTTTCCAATTCGTAGAAGCGGCCAACGTTAATCTAAAAGGCTTATTGCACGGTGACCACAAGATCGTGCTGCACAAGAAAATTCCCAGAAACGGAACTATGTATAGCAACTGGCAGTGGACGTCAGTGTATGACAAGGGTGACCGAGGTGCTTTGTTCTCGCTTCACTCTGAAACTAGAAACGAGAAGAGTGAACTAATCTTCGAAAACTTTCTCACCGGTTGGGACCGCACGGCGGGTAATTTCGGTGGAGAGCCAGGGCCCAAGAACGAAAAACGAGTGCCTCCCTCCGGAGTAAAATCGGATTTCCGAGTCGAATACCGGACTTCACCCAGTCAAGCGGCTCTCTACCGACTAAGCGGTGACAAGAACCCTCTGCATATCGATCCGGAGTTTGCCAGGAAGAGCGGTTCTGGAAGAACCGATCCTCATGGGATTGTGCACGTACGGCTTTGCCGGCCGGGCCGTATTGCACAGCGTGTGCGGAAGCGACCCGGCACGGTTCAGATCGTTATCTGCGCGGTTCACCGCTATGGTCCTGCCGGGAAACACCTTGATCACCGAGGGATGGAAGGCGGAAGGCGGGACATACATCATTCAGTCCAAGACACAAGACGGACGCATCGTCCTAGACAACGCCACGGCCGAAGTAGCGTGAGGGAGGTGAGTTAGAGTGAACCGGGTAATCAACACGGAAGAACATCGCATTTTTCGCGATGCCATTAGGAAGTTCGTGAGAAAGGAGGTTGTTCCCCATCTGGACGAATGGGAAGAACAGGGGATTGTGCCTCGCGGAGCATGGAAACAAATGGGGGAACAGGGGTTTCTTATGTCCGTGGATGGACGAGGAGTACGGCGGGGCCGAGGCAGGATTCGAATATTCGATCATGGTGTACGAAGAGCTGATCAGGGCCGGCGCGATGGGCTTCATGGTCGCGCTCCATTCGGACATTGTCGTGCCGTACGTGTATTCCTTCGGCAGTGAAGAGCAGAAGCGGAAATGGCTCCCCGGCGTGGTGACGGGCGAAGCGCTCATGGCCATAGCTATGACCGAGCCCGACACTGGGTCGGATCTGCAGGCCATCCGCACGAGAGCGGTCAAGGATGGAGATTCCTGGGTCATCAACGGGCAAAAGACGTTCATTTCCCTGGGAATTTCCTGCGACCTTGTGATCGTAGTCTGCAGAACCGATCCTCTGGCTCAGCCCCCGCATCGGGGCATCAGTCTCATCGTAGTCGAAGATGGCACGCCCGGTTTCGAGAAAGGCCGCAAACTCTCTAAGATGGGGCTCCGTATGTCCGACACGGCTGAGCTCTCGTTCAACGATTGCCGGGTCCCCGTGGACAATCTGCTGGGTGAGGAAAACCAAGGATTCCTTTACCTGATGCAAAAGCTCCAGCAGGAACGCTTGGTTTGCTCGTTCATGGGGCAGGTTGCGGCGGAATCGATGCTGGATATGACCGCCAAGTATTGCAAAGAACGGGAGGCATTCGGTCAACGCATCGGAAGTCTTCAGCACAATACATTCAAACTGGCTGAAATGGCCACCGAAGTGGAACTGGGTCGAACCTTTCTCGACGACCTTCTCGCCGACCATATTGAAGGCAAGGACATCGTCAAAAGGGTGTCTATGGCCAAATGGTGGTTGACCGAGATGGCAAACCGGGTGGCGTATCAGTGTGTCCAGCTCCACGGCGGTTATGGCTTTATGGAAGAATATCCCATTTGTCGCTGGTATCGCGACATTAGAGCCTCCTGCATCTTCGCAGGCACTTCAGAAATCATGAAAACGATCATCGGCAAGATGATGGGGTTCTAGTCGGAAAATGCAGGCAACGAAGAATGAACATGGAGCACGTCCATGAAATCAACCAGGAAGTCCGCTCCATCGCCGGGGGATATATTTGGGAGCGAGAGGGGATACTTGAGTTAGACGGGCGGGAAGCACTTTACGTGGTGGGCAACGCCTTTGTGGATTCTTCCTGTTGCGGAATCGGTGGATGTCGCTTCGCCTACGTTCCTGGTTACGTTCGAGGACTTCGCATCCGGAGAAATGAGCAGGGTTTGTGGGTGTCAGAAGTGGAGCCGATCCATGACGATCAAACTAGGGATCGAATTAGGCGCCTGCTGGAAGACAGGGAGATAATCCAACAAGTTCAGTTCGGAGAGTGAATTGCCCCAGGCCAATCAAAAATGACTTGGGAAGCTATAAAAGGAGGAATGAAGATGGCAGGGATCGTTTCGTACGGTTGCTACATACCGCGATACCGAATCGATCGGAGATTAATTTACAAGGCTATGGGCTGGCTTAACCCAGCCACTTTTCTCCCTGGAGAAAAAGCCGTGGCCGATTTCGACGAGGACAGTTTGACAATGGCTGTGGCTGCGGCCACCGATTGTCTTGGAGATATTGATCGCAACAAAATAGACGCAGTCTATTTTGCCACCTCAACCGCTCCCTATACCGAGCGGCAGGGCGCTGAAATAATCGCGACTGCCATTGATGCCCGATCGGACATCAGAAGCGCCGACTTTAGCGACACCCCCAAGGCCGGAACTACAGCTTTATTATCCGCCTTAGATGCAGTCCGGGCCGGTTTGCAGGTAAGGTCATGGTATGCGCGGGCGATACGCGGAACGCCAAAGCCGGGAGCGCACAGGAAGAGATCTTTGGAGATGCTGCGGCCGCAATTCTTGTGGGTGAGGACGACTCTATAGCCAAATTTGTAGACTTCTATTCCGTTTCTTATGATTTTCCCGACCACTGGCGCAGCTCCGGGGAGCTTTACGATCATCAATGGGAAGATCGCTTCATTCGGGATGAAGGGTACACCAGGTTCGTGGTGGAGGCATTGAACGGTTTGGCTAACAAATGCTCTCTACAAATTGGCCACCTATCCAAGGTGGTTTATCCGTGCCTGTACACAGGGGACTTCAAAAAAATCGCACTGAGACTCGGCCTGGACCCATCTCAGTTGGTTGAACCTTTGCTGGGCCAGATGGGATATGCCGGCACGGCCGACCCACTGCTGCATCTGGTCAAGGTGCTCGAAGAGGCCAAGGCCGGGGACAGGATTGCCGTGGTTGGCTACGGCACAGGAGCCGATGCCCTGCTCTTCGAGGTTACGGATCGCGAAAGAGAGATAAGAGGAGCACGCCGAGGATTGACCAAAAACATAAATGCCAAAAGGGAACTTTCCAGCTACGAAAAAATGATCACATGGCGCGGCTTGCTGCAGGTCGAAAAGGGTGCACGCGGGGAAACGACGCCTTTTACGGCTCTTTCTCACTACTGGCGTGACCGCCACCAGATCTTAGGGCTTCGCGGAACGTGTTGTCGATCCTGCGGGACTCCACAGTACCCGGCCCAGCGAGTTTGCGTCAATCCTGAGTGCGGGAAAATCGATCAAATGGATACGTATCGGTTCTCAGATAAGCGAGGAAAGCTCTTCACGTACACAGGTGACAACCTGGCCTTTAGCCCTAACCCACCAGTCATCTGCGGCATCGTCGATTTTGATGGAGGTGGCCGTTTTTGGTTCGACATGGCTGACGCGGATTTAGATCAAGTTGAAGTTGGTATGCCGGTGGAAATGAGTTTTCGGAAGAAATACTTCGACGACAAGTTCGGCATCCACGGATATTTCTGGAAAGCGATCCCTGTTTTGGATTGAGTATGCAGGTCGAAGGAGCACCCTTCCCTTGCAAGGAGGATAAAGACATGGCTGATGGCATAAAGGATAAGGTGGCTATCATCGGGATGGGTTGTACCCGTTTCGGCGAACACTGGAATCTCGGTGAGGAAGATTTGATTGTCGACGCGTTTACAGAGGCTCTCGACGACGCAGGCATTGAGAAAAAAGACCTTCAGGCAGCCTGGTTCGGCTCCTGTTACAGCGAAATCAACGTCGGCAAGTCCGGGAATCCGCTGAGTGTGGCTTTGAAACTCCCTTTCATCCCGGTTACTCGAGTCGAAAATTTTTGCGCTACAGGATCGGAGGCCCTTCGGGGAGCCGTGTACGCTGTTGCCTCGGGAGCATACGACATCTGCCTGGCCGTAGGGGCGGAAAAGCTCAAAGATGCAGGCTTCGGTGGGCTTCCCGAGTTTTCCACGGCTTTGGGAACAAAATACCGGATGATCGGCCCGAGTGTCAGTGCACCGGGAGCTTTCGCGATGATGGCCACACGCTATTTCGACAAGTACGGCTTGAGCCCTGGTGAGGGCAAGGAAATCCTCGCCACGATCTCGGCAAAAAGTCACCACAACGGCGCCAAGAACCCGAAAGCTCACCTTCGACGTGAGGTGTCGGTCGACCAAATCCTCAAAAGCCCTATGATCGCCTGGCCTTTGGGCTTGTTTGACTGCTGCGGGGTCAGTGACGGTGCGGCCGTGGCCATCGTCTGCCGGGCGGACATGGCTAAGAGCTTCAGGAAAGACCCTATATACGTCAAGGCCATGCAGATGGCCCTGAGTTCAGGTGAGGAGATGATGTATACCGAGTGGGACGGCTCGTACGTCAAGACCGCTGTGAAATGTGCGGCCAGAGCCTATGATGAAGCCGGCATCAAGAACCCACGTAAAGAAATTAGCTTGATGGAGTTGCACGACTGCTTTTCCATCACCGAACTGGTCACGTACGAAGACCTGGGAATTTCTCCGCGTGGAAAGGCCGGCAATGATCTGCGAGACGGCTTTTTCAATCTGGACGGCAAGATTCCATGCCAGCCCGACGGAGGCCTGAAGTGCTTCGGTCATCCTATCGGCGCTTCGGGACTGAGGATGATGTACGAAATGTACAAACAGCTTCAAGGCAAGGCCGGAGATCGCCAGATCAAAGACCCGAAGATCGGACTTACCCACAACATGGGCGGATTTCCCGCCATGAACCTCGTCAGCATCAACATTGTCGGTCTCTGATTCCGTTTCGGCACGGTCTCGAACCGGTTCTCCGATCCCATGAGAGACGCATAGGAAGGATGGCATTGGGAGGTATCGGCCCTCAAACAAACAGATAGGACATAAGGGAGGCCCCATGAAAACTGTACGAGCAGAAGCCCTGGTTGAAATCCTACGACCCTGACGTGTTGCCGGAGATAGACATACCGGCCATCTCGGTGAAGGACCTTCTTGTTCAAACGTGCCGCGAATTTCCAAACCGGGTTGCTCTCTATTTTATGGGGACCTCCATGACCTTCGAAGACCTTCTCGAAAAATCGGGAAGGTTTGCCAAGGGACTCCAAGAGAAAGGGCTCGGGAAAGGTGATGTGATTTCTGTTTGTCTGCCCAATGTTCCCCAGTACCTGATTGCGGTCCTCGGGACGTTGAGGGCGGGTTGCACGCTATCAGGTTTGTCGCCTCTGTTCTCTCAGGACGAAATGGTCTATCAACTCAATGATTGCCGAGCCAAGGCACTGATTGTCCTGGACGTGCTTTTCGAGGCAAAAATCATGCCCATTGGCGACCAAATACCAACTGTGGACCTGATCCTGGTGACTGGCGCAGCGGACATGCTACGGACCGGTGGAGAATTTCCATCTGGGCGATCCTTGAGTGGGAAGCAAGTCACGTCGTTCATCGAGTTCATGAACAGTTACACCGACGATCCGACCGATAGCAGTTTGGAAAAGCGCGATGCTTGCTATCTCCAATATACCGGCGGCACTACCGGACAACCAAAGGGGGCGATCCTGACTCATGGAAGCATGATGGCAGACATCAGTCTCTTCAACCATTGGATGAAACTCGAGCGCGGCAAAGATGTTTGGCTCACGGCGTTCCCACTCTTTCATATCGCGGGGCTCATGCTTGCAACGTTACCTCTGGTCTCTGGCGATTCGCAAGTCTTGATTCCGGACCCGAGAAATCTTGAAAAGGTCATCGGCTTTCTTGAAAAACATGAGCCTAGCATCGTGGGGAACGTTCCATCGCTCAGCAGCATGCTGGTGGCGGATGAGCGCTTCAAACGACTGGATTTCTCCAGCCTCAAGTGCTGGATCTCCGGCGCCGCCCCTTTTCCCGCTGAAGCGATCAGGGCCATAGAAGGCATTATTGGCGAAGGGAAAGTGGTAGAGGTGTGGGGCATGACCGAGACCAGCCCGGTAATCACGGCTAATCCGGCCCGAGGCAAGAAGAAAGTTGGCTCTGTAGGCCTCCCCCTGCCAAATCTGGATTTTAGGGTGGTATCCGTCGAGGATGGCGAGACCAAGGTTCCTCTTGGGCAAGTAGGCGAGCTGATCTGCAGCGGCCCAATTGTCATGAAGGCCTATTTGAACAAGCCTGAAGAGACGGAAACTGCTCTTCGCGTCCATGACGGCAAGATTTGGATGCACACTGGTGATGTGGGCCGTATGGACGAGGACGGCTTCGTGTACGTCGTCGACCGGGCCAAAGACATGATCAACGTGAGCGGATACAAAGTTTTTTCCGCGGAAGTGGAAAGTAAATTCTATGAACATCCTGCAATAGGCATGTGCGCCCTTATCGGTCTTGCCGACCCGAATCGGCTTGGCAGCGAGATCGTCAAACTTGTCGTTCAGAAGAGCGCTGCCTACGCGGATAAACCCAATTCCGAAGTGGAAGCCGATCTTATCGCTTATGCCAGAAAAAAGATGGCGCCCTATAAGGTTCCCAAGACAATCCAGTTTGTAGATGGCCTTCCTATGACCTCGGTGGGCAAGGTCGATAAGAAAGCATTACGGACAACATTTTCTTGACCTTCTTGACGGAGGGACTGAAGGATTCAGTATCTCTGGCACGAGATAAGCGCATGTGCAAGTTTCAGACAAACGTCACCGAATTGTTAGGCATCAAGTACCCTATCATCGGCGGCGCCATGATGTGGATAAGCACGCCGGAATTTACCGCTGCCATCTCCAATGCCGGCGGGCTGGGAATCCTGGCTTCAGCGATGTTTGAAAGTGGGGAAGAATTAGGCCATGCGATTGAGCGTGTTTTCGAGCTCACGGATAAGCCTTTTGCGGTAAACCTTAATCTATTCCCTACGATGCGCCCCGTGGAAAACGACGATTATCTGGATGTCCTTGTTGAAAAGGGCGTTAAGATCGTGGAAACATCCGGCCATTCTGTTCCCGCGGAGTGGTGCCGGCGGTTCAAGGAATCGCGGCTTATCTGGATGCACAAGTGCACCGGATCCCGCTACGCCCGCAGGGTCGAGCAGATGGGTGCGGACATCATAACCGTGGTGGGATATGAGAATGGAGGAGCGACAGGCAAACTTGACATCGGCACGCTAGTCCTGGTGCCGCGCGTTGTAGAAAGCGTCAAGGTCCCGGTTATCGGCGGCGGCGGTGTGTGTGACGGAAAGAGTTTTCTCGCAGTGCTCGCTCTCGGAGCGGAGGGTGCGATTATGGGCACTCGTTTGCTCACCACTCAGGAGGCGCCGATTCATGACAACTTGAAACAGGCCCTGATTAACGCTCAAGAACTGGACACAATGCTAATCATGCGCTCTGTAGGGTCTACACGGAGGATCTGGACTAATGCAGCGGCCCTAAAATGTGCCGAGTTGGAAGCCGGCCAATGCGAGCCTGCCGAACTCTTAGAGGTTGCCGCCGGAGCCAAGGGCAAGAAAATGTACGAAGAGGGCGCTTTGGATGTGGACATCCTTCCGTGTGGTCAATGCGTGGGTCTCTGTCACGATCTTCCGACGGTGGCGAAACTTTTTGACCGCGTGGCCTCGGAAGCTGCGGCCATAGCCGCCAAGCTTGCTGCGGGGCGCTCGTTGCGGGAGGAATGTTCGTGAGAGCCGATCGATCGACTCGTTACAGTATCTGGTTTCAGTCGTCGCCGTCAGGAAAGCTGCATTTCCCGCAGACATGAAACCATGCCCAAATGTCGCGGACCCGTCTTATTCTCCCATCACGGTCGGGAAAACTGCCAACCAGTCTCCTTCTTGCAATTCAGTATCGAGGCGGTCCTTGAAGTGTCTGTAGTGACGCCCATTCAACAAGATCTGATAATAGGGTGTAAAGTCCTGGGTCCGGGAATCGAAAATCAATTCTCTCACTTGTTCATGTCGATTCGACAACTCGATCAAGGCCTCACGCATAGTGGATTTTTCCATGTCCAGCTCGATCTCACCAGTCCCGCCAATTGCTTCCCTTACCGACAAAAAACCTTTTATAGTAATTCTCATTGGCAAGACCCTATCGGTTTTTAACTCGCATCGCTTATATATGTGCGAACGCGGCAAATGAGTTGGCCCCCGGACCTGAATCAGGCGGCGTAATACCACACTGTGCTTGCATACGAGCAACATTGACAGGCCGGTTCGCCGTAGGTCTCGACCGATCTCCTCCACTACGAACAGCGCAGTTTGACCTCGTTTTCGAGGCGGACTGCCGATCTCACGTGATGGCACTAATTGTGGTGAAACCTGTCATCGAGACCGTTCCCTAGTTCGACAGGCCCAAAGTCTGCAGAATCTCTCGCACGGCCAGAACGCTCGGAGAGTGGTCGGGGAGTTCCACTGTGGGTCTACCCCGCAAGTCATATTCGGTGACATTCTTATCCTCTGGAATAAAGCCGACAACATCCAAACCCATGCTTGCTGCTCGCTCCGCTAATTGGCCTGAGTCCTCGCCTATTCTGTTAATGATCAACCCGATTTTGCACGACTCTTGCACCCCGTACTCTTTTGCTATGTCATTAAGGTATGCTGCTGTGCGAATACCTTTGATCGTGGCATCCGATACCATGAGCAAGGCACTGATTTTATTGATGACCAGTCTATTAATTTGCTCCAATCCAGCTTCGCAATCGACCAAGGTAACCTTGAATCTATTGGAGAGTGACTCTATTCCAAATTTCAAAAGCTCGTTGACCCCGCAAAAACACCCTGGTCCCTCCGCGCGGCCTAATACGAGTAAATGCATCCCATTCAAATCAATGAGTGCCTCTTCAACGATAACATCCCTAATGTGTTTGTCACCGATTCTCCTTTTCTCATCAGGGTCTTCGATCATCTTTTTTCTCAATTCAGCGATTGTCTTCGATGGGTTCGCTCCCAAAGCATACGCCAGGCTTACCGGCGGATCGGCGTCCACAACCAGGGGCGGAGATCCATCTGCTGCCAGGAGTTTTGCTATGACTGCTACGGTAGTGGTTTTTCCGACTCCACCTTTTCCGACGACAGCTATAACCTCTGTTTTCGGTAGGCTACTGTCACGATCTATCTCAAAGTGTCTGCTAGTGCGAACCGGATCACAATGCGTTTGCATCATGCGACCTCCAGGATCAAGGTACGAGACCAGATTTACAGAATTCACCTTCGCTCCGCCTATTGCATATATTTGACCTGCCTGCGGTCCGATGGATGAAATCATTTCGCTCAATCCAGCGGGATTTTCGATGTCGGGAACTTGGGGAATACTGCATCGCTTCGCGACCCAACATCCAGCCATGATTATCGCTTTCGATCACGCTCTGCTCTTTCCCTGGCAAAAAGGGCTGCTCCGAGGGCCCCCACAATCTGCGGATCAACGCCGTTTTGCTCGAACACCGGGACCTTCAGAACTTCTTTCAGACTCTTGACGACAGCGGAATTCTTGGCTACGCCCCCTGTCATAGCCACCACTTCCCGTATGCCAACCTTCTTGGTTATCTTGCTTATTCTCTCCGCCATAGCCCGGTTTACTCCCGCGGCGATATCAGCCACATCTTTTCCATCATTGAGCATGCACATCACGTCGAACTGGGCTAGCACGCTACATGTCTTGGTAATTCCGATTGGAGACTCCGATTGGAACGACATCGGCCCCAATTCTTCAAGTTCAACGCCCAAAACCTTGGCCATACCCTCCAAGAACCTCCCCGTCCCCGCAGCACACTTGTCGTTCATCGTGAAATCTACCATGTAACCAAGCTTGTCCAATCTGATTACCTTGCAGTCCTGACCGCCGATATCGATGACGGTTCGGACCTCCGGATTTATCCAGTGGGCGCCCCTGCCGTGACACGATATCTCTGATATGCTGCTGTTGGCGAACGGGATCTTTTCCCTGCCGTAGCCGGTGCTCACGCAATAATCGATACCGTCAAAGGAGAGACCGGCGGCGGCAAGAGTTTTGGTCATAACATCGTATGCCGTCTGCTCGGGCCTGGGCCTGACTCTCATGATTTCATAGGCCATGATCGAGTCATCTGCCATGATTACCGCTTCGCCCGAGAGTGAGCCTACGTCACAGCCTGCAACGATCATCGATCTTCCTCTCTTCTAAGAATCGTGGCTCATAGCCGTTGATCGGAGAGACTACCCGTGCGCCTTACAAAGCGCACCGAAGTTTCTTTGAGACAAATGTGCGACGACGCCAACTGGGCAGGTCTTGCATCGTAGGCACTACCCGCTCTGATTTCCCTTTTCCGTTGAACTCCGCGACTTGCTTTGCCTGATAGCGACACATGCTCGGTGGCCGAGGGAATATTGGGGTCACGAGGCGCTGAGTGCCGCACCGATGGCGCATACTAACTGGGAGTCCACCGGAATGCGTGTTGCCTCGACTCCTAGGTTTTGTTCCAAGGTGCTTACAACACACTCGTTCTTGGCAACTCCACCGGTCACAACAACTTCTCTTCGAATGCCGAGTCTCTTGACCATGGTGGCGACACTAAGGGCTAAGGAATGACTAATGCCGGCAGCGATGTCCGCAGCTTCTACCCCCTCATTCACGTGGGTCACTATCTCGCTCTCCCGAAAAACTGCGCATTGGGAACTTATATGAACTTTGCCCTTGGCTGACAGAGATATAGGCCCAAGATCTTCCACACGTAACTCTAGAGCCTGTGCAGCCAGTTCCAGAAAAAATCCCGTACCCGCCGCACACCTGTCACTTGCGCGATATTCCAGTACCTTGCCCTTTTCGTTGACCCCAATGGCGATACTACTCAACCCGCCAATGTCCACCAGAGTCCTGGCAGACGGCAACATCCAGTGGGTTCCTTTGGCAAGACAATTGATTACGCTTTCCTTGCTGTGAGAAAAGGGCAAATACTTTTCTCCCCAACCAGTGCCGCCGCAATATGCGATTCCGTCCAGGCCGACGCCCGCTTTTGACAGTACAGTGGTTACCGAGTCTTCTATTGCTTGGGTCAGCTTGCCCCGGTTAGGGGTAATGTCGTACGCTAATATAGAGCGGTCGTTCAAGATAACGGTCTTGGTAACGATGGCACCGATATCGCAACCCAGCCTTATCATATCAATCCTCCTCACCGGATGTCCGTACCCGCGTTGTTTCCGGTGAAACCCTACATGCCGGATGGCCATGAATTCTCTAGAGTGTTGTAAGAAACTCCTCCAGGACCCGTCTAAGCTCAGCAGGAGGCGTGAATCTCTTGTCGAGCATATCCATTTCGAACCTTAGAGTGGGAACCCCGGTCTCCTCTTTGACTTTGTCGCTCAACAGCTTGTTGAGTGCCCAAAAGTGCTTACACGCCATGTGGCCGCCTATGACCAGAGCGTCTGCTCGAAATTCCTTGACTATTCGAACGAAATCATCGACCCACACGTCCGAAAAGCCCATCGACTGCCGTCCCATGGGCATCTGCATTACCCTCCAGGCAAGGCCTTCAATCATGGTTTCCGTACTGGTCGTATCAACAAAGCCCACTTCAGGATGCATATAGGTGAGTGTGTCCGCTATATAAGTGGCACCGTGCTCCTGCTCCAACCATTCAAAGAATGTCAGATCGTACGCCTCCCACGTGTATCCCCACACGAGCCTCTTTTCCTTCATGCCTTTTGGGATTACTCCTTCGCCTCTGTCTGCCCTTGCCTTTACGTCTTCGTACAGAGTTCTGAAATAGTTGAGTCCCATGGGAGTTCCCAACTGGGTCATGAAGATGGTCTCCGCCGGGCGATGCCAGCCCGTGTCAGGGCACGGAACTAATTTTTTCAACTCCTGGGTTTTGAGGATGTAGTCTACGGCCTCGTTGCCGATCTTGCAGTAAGCCCGCAGCTTGTCCTCGTCGAGAGTCCTTCCAGTGATTTTTTCCAATTGTTCGACAAGCCTCTTCATTTCGCCTACGGTAAACTTGAGACCCCGTTCATTACGATAATATGGGGTTTCAATGGTTACGAGAGGAACATCGAATTTATGGGCAGTCCACTCGTACAGCCTATTACTGGAGTCACAAGGTGTCGCGGATTTCACAAGAACATCCGGTTTTGGCATCATTCCCATCAAGAGGTATCCTGCCGGACCCTTTTGCGCGGAACAGAGGTGGTCGGGATAGCCCTCGGCCTCGATTCTGTCGATGCCCGGTTCGGCGCCGTCTTTGTAGAGAGGCGCTGAGAGGCCGGCCGATATCTCGTAGCATACGGGTATCAGATCCATGGCCAAAATAATCTCAACGCTGATAGGAAAATAATAGTAAATGGCCGGTTTTCCTGCGTCCAACCCTTCGTTGCAAAAGTCCACGAAGTCCACCACACAGTCGAGCAAAGCGCCCGCGACTTTCTTGTTCTTTTCTTTGAGGATAGTATCGATCAGGGCTGGCTGTACCATGTCAAAGTTGCTCTGAAGGTTTGCAGGCAGGATTTCCCGAACCGTTTCTATCCCGCCCCAGTCGTCCAAGCATGTAAGGCCTTCCTGCTTCAACACGAACTTGGCCAGGTCTCCGGTAAGCTTTAACCTGTCAAAAATGGCCCTATCTTTTCTGTTATTCATTTCTCCTACCTCCTCGCGATCCTCTCCATGAATGCTTCCACCCGCGTCTTCAACCTTCCTATGTCGGACAGCATGTATTCTCTTTCCAGGATCAAAACAGGTATGCCTTTGGCTTCGAGTTCGTCGGCAAGCATGGGGCTTTCAACCGCATGGTTGTCGCAGAAGACAATTTTCTGGAGAATAACGCCGTCCACATTGGCTCCCCTAGCCAAATCTTCAGTGGACTTCAGCCGGTTCTTAAATTGGTTCATCATTCGGGGACACGGGTTGCCATAGTAGTAGCGCTTGGCGATGGCGTCCAACGGGGCTCCGTTTTCCTCCACCATGTCAAGGAAATGTCGTGAGCCAAAACAGAGAGAATCGGTAACAACCACTCCCCCCAGCCCTTCTATCACTTCCAGCAACTGCGGATCATCCAGGGCAGAGCCTCCCACCATCAACCTGGCCCTGTAGTTTGAGATGCCGTCTCTATTGTTGATCTCGCCCAGAGCCTCGGCCAACAGACCATTGTATTTCTCCCGCGGCATAATGCAGCCCGAGAGCAGGATTCTCATTGCGTCCGCACCGGTGATGGGGACAGCCTCGGCTTTTCTCAGCTCATAAAGCTGTTCGATCAAGCTCCTGCTCTCGTTGTAGATCTTCACGGATTCTTTCAGATCCCCATTGGAAATCTTTGCCCCAAAGTCTTTCGATAGTTTTTTGGTGAAATTGGAGATCTCTTCTTTGTACCACTCAAAGCCCGCATCGTAGACGGAATGAGGCACCGCAACCATGTACATGTGTTCCGTCTTGCCGTGCTTTTCCCAGATTTCATAAAGGCGCCGGATCTGCTCGCAACCATTCAACAGGCAGAATCCATCCAGGAAGTCATACTCCCCTGACAGACCGGCCTGCAGAACGCAACGAGAGAAGGTGCAGTTGAAGCGATGCAGGTAGATGTCGGCCAGGTCAGTTTCAGTGGTCCCTCTCGCCTCCACCCGGTACGGAAGAATACCCGCGGCGTGGATAATTTCTTCCGGCACGTACCGACATGCGTACCCCACAACGTGGCCTCCGGCTTGCTTCCAGTGGTTGATGTGCGGATTCTCCATGCGATTAGGCAGCGCTAATAGTTCATTCAGGGCGCTCATGCTTGCCTCCTTGAGTCATTTGTTATGCCTTGCTTGTCAACCAGTCATTCGGTTTTCATGTTTGGCTCTCCTCGACTCTCATCTTTTTTTGAAAAGCTTTTGGGTGACGGTGAGCAGCAGACTCTCCCTAAATTCCAGTAACTGGGGAATCGCGTACGGAGGAAGCTTCTCCCTGCAATGCGTCACGATTTCGTCAGCACCGACATTGCCTCTAGAAGACACTTTGAGAACAACGAACACTTTTACTTTTTCGCTGCCTGGAAGCTCCGGATCATGAACTCCTATCGTCACCGCGCGGCTGCTGGGGAATGCTCGAAAAGAACCTCGTTTTGTCTGGCTGAACAGCCTTATCGCCGTGGACGTTGCTCGTGTCCTTGTTTCGATTCACGAGATAGAAATACCGTCATCATCCAGGCGGCGGAGCCTTCATTTAAGGATCTGGTACCAGGGTTTGACAGCTTGGCCTGTCAGATCCAGATAGATATGTTTAGTAACTGTGTATTCTTCCAAAACCATTGTGGACAGATCCTTGCCCCATCCGGACTCCTTGCAACCTCCCCACGGCGTCTCGCAGAATAATATGAGATGCTCGTTTACCCACACTGTGCCGGCTTTGATCTGGGAAGCTGCCACGAGCCCCTGCGGAATATTCTTGGTCCATACCGAAGCGCACAAGCCATAGGGCGTGTCATTGGTAAGTGCAACCGCTTCTTCCAAAGAACTGATCTTCACTAATCCAACTACAGGACCAAATATTTCCGATCTCATGAATTCCATGTCATTGGTACAGTTGCCGAAAACAGTGGGCGTAACGAAATATCCATTCCGAGTCTCCGGTGTATTCGGACGCTCTCCTCCGCAAAGCAGTTTTGCCCCACTTTTCTTTGCAGATTCCACGAAGGACTCGATTTTGTCCCTGTGGGCCCGGGTACGCGACCGGCCCCAAAACTGTAGCGGGGTCCATCGGATCGCCATAAGGTAGAGTCGAAGCGGCTTTCGCTAGTTTTTCTGCAAATTCGTCATAGATAGATTCGTGGATATAGAACCGGCTTGCCGCAGCACATACTTGACCGCTGTTGAAGAAGGCTCCGAAAACAGCCCCCTCCACTGCAGAATCAACATCTGCATCCGGCAGAACCACAAAGGAATTCTTTCCACCCAGCTCAAGTCCCACCTGTTTGACGCTGTCACTTGCGATGCGCATTATGCGCTTGCCGGTCGCCGTATCGCCTGTGAAACCTATCTTGGCCACTTTCGGGTGTCGTACGAGAGCTTCTCCGACTATGTCTCCGGCGCCGGTAAGGACGTTTACCGTGCCCGCGGGCGCTCCAGCTTCTACAAAGATCTCTGCAAGCTTGAGAGTGGTCAAGGGTGCAACGGACGGAGGCTTTACGATGCACGTGTTGCCGGTAACGAGGGCGGCTCCCAGTTTCCAAACCACCATCAGAGCAGGGAAGTTCCACGGAGTTATCAAACCGACCACTCCGTGCGGCTCACGCACAGTCATCGATAGACACCATGGACCGACAGGCAAAGTCTCGCCGGTCAATGACCGTGCAATACCTGCGAAATACTCCAATTGTTCAGCGCACATGGGCACATCGAAATTCATCGTTTTACGTATAGGGGACCCCTGCTCTGCAGTTTCGAGCATTGCAAGGGCCTCCTGCTGTTCCATGATCAGTTTGGAAGCTTTGTAAAGTATCTTAGAGCGATCCGTCATCGTGCGGGCTGCCCAGCCCGGCGCTGCTGCCTCTGCAGCCTGGACGGCAGCGTCCACATCGGCAACTCCACATTTGGGGACCGTACCAACCACCTCTCCATTCGCGGGGTTGGTGACTTCGAAAGTTTCACCGCTTGCGGAGGATACCCATTGACCTCCGATGAGAACCTTGTAATCCTCTGCCATTTTGCTCTCCTTTATCGGCGCTGGAGCAACATCTTGGCGCTAACTCATCTTCCAGACGAGCCTTCCAAGTTCTGCCCTTGAGAGCGCCGACCAATGAGGGTTTTTGACATCTTCAGCAGCTTCCAGAGATTTCCTCCAGCCCTAATCTTTCCTCTGATAAGGGCCATAATCGGCCCCACCTGGCCGCTGCTAAGCTCCGAGAGTTCTTCGAACCCGGCTTCCAAGTACGCGGATGGCTTGTTTATGGCCTCGTTTTGTATCTGTATATCACCTTTATTAAAAAACAAGCTGACCGCTATTCCGGTCCCGGCTTCCCTAACCACAAGAGTCCCATTTAAATTTGCAGTGCTTGCCCGTACCTGGTGATCACTGAGGGTTCTGGTCCATTACTTGTTTGATCACTACACCCAGGCCATTAAGTTCATTGCCGATTACCTGCACTTCTGTCATGCCTCGCTCCATTCGGACCCTTTGGCAGGTCAGGGGAAGGACGCCACAAAGTTGAGCGCTGGACGAGCCAGGAGGGCGAGGGGCCAGATGGCTGAGGCCCACCGTAAGAGCCGACCGTCTCGGCTCTGAAGCTCGTGTATCGTTGGCGCTGGAAAGATTCCCTGCCAATTGAAAAAACCGCCTATTCACCAAGATAGGCGGCTTCAAAGAGGGTAAATGAATTAGCCACCGCTCGAACGAATTTGGCGTTGCGCATAATCTTAGACATGTCACCCTTGACCTTGAAAAGACCCCGGACGACACCTTCAATAAAATCCTTGTCCCCTTTTATGACCTCTTTGAAGTCCGGATAGGCTCCTGTCACGTAGAAACCCGGATCTAATCCCGAAGGATCCTCAACCATTCGGGATGCCGAGCATGTCCCGGCCTTCGATTCCATATAGAGATAAGTCGTTTCGTCCAGTCCTCCGCCTGGAGTAATCTCAAAGACAAAGTTTCCGTTAAAGTCTGCTCCCCAGTTTTTCCCATTCTCTTGAACCGCTTGGCTGTTGTTCATTGCGATCTTCCAAGCCTCACACCATTCTTGCGACGGATACAAAACTGCCATGAGTCGTCTCCTTTCTATTTATTTGCCGTAGCGCCCTGAATGAGCAGCTACAAAGTTTTCAGATCGTACCAGTATCTGGCGTTCTCCAGGGTCTTCAACCCTTTTCCGCCCATCCAGAGCCCCACAACCTTCTGGTCTCGCCAATGCTTTTCAATGCCAAACTCCCTGGCATAACCATAGGAGCCCATAAAATCCATGGCCCGGCTGCACGCACGCTCGACTGCGTTATTGGCATGCAGAGCAAGGCCTCTAGACTTGAGGACGAATCGATCATCCCACGGGTCCCATCCATAAATATCCGGGCGATCCATTTCCCTGGCGTATTGCCACATCCAGGCGGAAGTTGATTCTATGAGTATGGCTATCTCCGACAGCATGTCCGCACAAATGCTGTGCTCCTTCAGCGGTTTCCCCGCGATAATTCTTTCCGTGGTCCACTTCTTGATGATTTCATAGACGTTCTTCATGATGCCAACGGCCATGGCGGCTGATCCTACGTTTCCCATGGAGATTGCCCGTTTCCAGGTACTTAAGATCATCACCCGGGCCATGCAGCCTGTATCTTTTTGGAACTCTCACGTGATCAAACCAGATGTCGGTGTTCATGTCTGCTGACATGCCGCATTTCTGGTATGGGTTACCTACCGAAACCCCTTGGGTTTTCGCGGGAACCATGATCAGGGCAAAATCATTCGGGTCCGTAGACCCTTTCTTGGTCGTGCAGACTACTGTGTACAGATCTGCGACTTTCCCCGAATTTGTTGGCCATATTTTGTGGCCATTGACGACCCAGTGATCGCCATCAGGCGTCGCGGTCGTTTGTATTGTCTTGCCACGCATCCGGCCGATATTCTCAACATCTGATCCGCTGGAGGGCTCTGTCATGGCATGACAACCCATGTACAGTTCGTCACCGCAAAACTTTGGTCCAAACTCCATGCAAAGCTCCATATTGCGGTGCGGTTTAAGGAGCGCCGGGACAAATCCCCAGATGGAGCAAATGCAGGCAGTGGCAAAACCAGAGTCAATTCTGGCCAACTCCTCTACGATGACGCAGCACATAGTCATTGGCTCGGGAATGTCCGATCCTCCGGCCTCAGCGGGGAAAAATGCCCCGTTGAGCCCGAGGTCCACGAGGACTTCCTTTAGAAGGGGTTTAACGATCTTGTGTTCTTTCCAATCCTCGTCCACCTGCCCCCTGATGGGCATATATCGCTCTTCTCCCCACTTCCTGAGAGCTTTGCCCATGTCTGACACAAAATCTGAAACCCACTCCTTCGGACGAATAAAATCGTCTATCGTAGGCATTATGTCCTCCTGTCCCAGGTCTCGCAAAGAAACGAGACATAGGTGGCTAGTCCCGTCGGGACGACGAGTAAAGGTTTCAATTCTGGAACTACCCTGCCTCTTGGACCGTAGATTCGCAGATAGGAAAAGAACGGTGAATACGTCGAAGTTTGTATTTTTTGAAAAACAACCGCTGTATTTATAGGTGGGCTTTCAATGTAGACGGGCCGGTTCGGCGGCTGTCGAGCAGTCGAGGTTTAGGGTGGTGATTTACCGTGTTGGCATTATCATTGCGCTAACAGCCTGACGCACTCAAAGGGCCTTCGGTCAGAGGCACCACGAGATATGAAGATTGCTCCAAAGCAACCCTCATGTTAGAGCCTCGTGGCGTAGCCATCATGGTCTCGCCTCTCCCGGTGATCCGCACGCGGCTGTACGTGCAGCAAAATGACTTCAACCAGCGCCGCAATCTTATCTCAAGCGGGCGATCCTTGGGGCAGCAAGACGAACTTGCACCAGGCTGGATTTTGGAACTGCCTCCGTGCTGTGCCCCGGCGCGCAATGCCCAAAATTCAATGTGTCCTGCCATGAATACCCCTCAGCGGGCGCGGGTCGAAACCAACTCTTGTCGTCTTTATTTTACTTGTGGCCTTTGACGTGTTATATTAGCCAAGCCAAGTCATGGCTATTAACATAGCACACCATCGGTGATCTACTGGCGATAGGCTCCCGGTCGGCGTTCTTGCAAAAGAAGCTTCCGCGGGCTGTTCATAGCACCTCACTCGAAAAATGACGGCCTCATGCTGAGGACCATAGGATGCGGCGAACTCACCGGATTGTAGTAGCGGAAGATCATACTATAGTCAGGGAAGGGTTGCGGGCATTGCTCGGTTCGGATCCGGATTTCGAAATTGTGGGAGAGGTAGCAGACGGCTGGGAGGCCATTCAGTCTGCCGAAAACCTGGAGCCGGACATTGTATTGATGGACCTTTCCATGCCAAGAATGCATGGCATGGAGGCTATGAGAGAAATTAAGAAGCGATGTCCAAAGACAAAGATATTGGTATTGACAGTTCACGACAATGAAGAATATGTTCTCGCCGCTCTGGAGGCAGGGGCCAATGGCTATATTTTGAAGCACGCGACCAGTGCCGAATTAGTGACGGCAATCAAGACGATTTTATCGGACAAGCAATACTTGAGTCCTGCGATTTCCGGGATAGTGATAAAGGGGTATTTGGACGCAAAGAAAAATCCCGCCCCCGAATCAACATGGGATACGCTCACCCAACGCGAAAGAGAGATTTTGAAGCTCATAGCCGAGGGTTACAAGAACAAGGAGATTGCAAATTTCCTTTGTATCAGCATAAAAACTGCTCAAAAGCACCGCGCGAACCTCATGGAAAAGTTGAATCTTCATAACGTCGCAGGCTTGACGGCCTTTGCCATAGAAAGAGGGCTTGTCCGCAGATAGATCAAGTTTCACTTTCAGGCCACGAGGCCCGGACCACCGTTCCTTTCCCCCTGACCGGTTCTATGGAAAAAGATCCTCCGGAAAGTTCCGTCCGTTCTTTCATGCTAGCCAGGCCGAGTCCTTTTCTGTAATTTTGTGCAGAGCCGGATGGATTTAGATCGAATCCCGCACCGTTATCTTGGATGACCAATTCTATTCTGCCGTCCGTTTTTTGGAGACAGAGGCGTACGGAATCAGCCTTACTGTGTTTGACGACATTGTTCAGGGCCTCCTGCAACACCCGGAAAAGAACCGTTTTCAGGCGTTCAGGCACTTGCTCTTCCGCCACCTCAATTTCTTTTTCGATATGCATGTGGGAATATATCGCCTGTAATTCCCGACAAAACCACATAATGGTGGGCAAGATTCCTAGATCATCCAGAATAGAGGGACGCAAGTCCATCGAAATTCTTTTGACCTCTTTAATGGAGTGTTGAACCAGAGGGATGATAGATTCCAATGACTCTATAGGGCTTACAATCATGCCGTCATACATTTGTTTGAGTGTATTCTCCAACTTAAATTTGAAACCTGACAGGATTTGCCCAATTCCATCGTGCAGTTCTTGAGCGACTCGCTTTCTCTCCCTTTCCTGGGCTGTTAGCAACTGGGCAGAGAGCAATCGCAGTTGCTGTTCCGATTTTGCCAGCGCCTCCTCGGTGCGCTTGCGCTCGGTGATGTCTAGACCTAGTCCCACAAGATATGTTTTACCAGCCAATTTTACGCGAACCCCTGAAAAGAAGTAAGGGATGCCTTTGCCGTCTTTTGTGAGGAGATTCGCATCAGCAAACGCTTTGCCATTAATTAAAATCTGTTCAACCTTCTGAGCCACAAGTTTTTTGTTCTCGGCGGCGATGAAATCAAGCTCTTTCATTGCTGACAACTCTTGGGGCAAATACCCAGTGATTTCTTCAAAAGGTCTGTTCCACCTAATGAGACGGCCCTCCAGGTCGAAAAGGTAAAAAACACCTGGCAGACTATTTATGACCGCATCGGTAAAATCTTTTTCTTTTAGGAGTCTTTCTTCTATTCGCTTACGCTCGACGATCTCCAGCAGGAGCTGTTCATTTGCTCTCTCCAGCATCTCAGTGCGCTCTTCTACCGTTCTCTCGAGGTGCTGGCGGTGGCTTCTCAACTCATCTTCGATTTGCCTACGCCTGGTGATGTCGCGTCCAATACCCCGAAAACCAGTTTTAAGGCCCTGCGGACCCCTTATTGGGGACACGGATAGCTCAATACACCTTTTCGCTCCATCCTTTCTAATAATTTCCCAACGAGTTGCCGGCACCGGCTTCCCGGTTTTATAGACCTCATTGAAGGTGCGGTAGGCTTGTGCGGCGTAATCCTTGTCAGTAAATTCCGCATAATTCTTGCCCATCAGGTCGTCTTCATCATACCCGACAATTTCGCACAGCGATTTATTGAAGAACTTGAGATTTCCGTCAAGGTCCACCTCGTAATATCCATCTTCAATGCTTTCAACAATCATTCGGTATCTTTCTTCCGATTCTCGCAGGGCCTCCTCGACACGTTCGAGTTCAGTCACGTCAAGCAGATTGCCGACATTTGCAGGCTTCCCCATGTAAGTGGCGTGACCTCCTCCTATGTCAACCCGGATGGTTGAGCCGTCCTTTTTGAGTAGCCGAAAAGCGTAGCGTGTTGGGTGAACCTCGGCCTTTTCACGTGCTAGGCCTCTCCGCTTTACTAAGGCTCTGTCGTCAGGATGAACCAACTCCCAGAACGGCCGCCCCAGGATTTCCTCAGCTCGGCTATAGCCTGTAATTTCCAAGAAGCGTGGGTTCACGTACTTGAACCGCCCCTTTTGGATTATATAGATCCCCGCCAGCGAGTTCTCGATCGGTATACGGTACTTTTCCTCCGACTGCCGGAGCGCGGCTTCGAGCTTCTTCAGGTCGGCAGTCTCTTTTTCTAACTCTCTGACCCTTCGTTCCAATTCCTCGTAGGATGGCTTCTTCTTCACGAGCATCCCTCCAAATCATTCTCGTAACCCATTGGTTCAACTAGCTTCTCACTTCGTTGGCCCTGCTTTATGCCGATGTCAAACAGAGCGCTTGCCTGTAAGCCGAACCCTCACTTCCATTTATAACGCTGTGGAACAAGACAGACAAATATATTGATTTTGTAATCGTCTACCCCAATCCCTCCGTTCTTCATACGGGCGCGGAACCCGTTCCAGAGGATTGCATCTATTTGTTCTTCCGGCGGGCTTGATAGGCTAGTCGGTGCCATTTATCTTCTGTCTCAGGGCAGGAGCCCTACTTAGCACACATAACGGAAGAGATCCGACAAGCTGAGGTCTACGGGGGTCAGGCCAAAGAGGAAATTTATGCAGGCCGCAACAAAGTACCCGAACGAGTGTGAGAGAGCTTCTCTAGACAAGGACGCCTGGTGTCAGAAGAGAATCATGCTATTCATTGGAGATCTCACCTTAGAAAACGTTCACAGGGGAACCTTGAGGCCCTACATTGAACACGGTCGAAGACAGGGATGGAAGAGCAGGACCGTCAACATGCCGCTCGAAGTTGGCAGACACATTCTCAATCTGGCTGCGGGTGAGTGGCTCGACGAGAATGGTCTGACGTGGTTACAGTCAGCCCCGAAGATTCGGCTGCTCTCAAGATCTGACGCTCGGGAACCATACCCGCTTTCCTGGGATGAGCAGGAGAAACTCTTTGCTGCTCTTCCTGAGCATCTGAGGATGATGTGTTTCTTCGCAGTGAACACCGGCCTCAGGAACAAAGAAGTCTGTGGGCTGCGATGGGATGATGAAATCGAGATCCCGGAGTTGGAAACCAGCGTGTTCATCGTTCCCAAGGAGCGGGTCAAGAATCGGGAAGATCGCCTCGTGGTGCTCAACCGAGTGGCCAAAGCAGTTGTGGAGCGACTCCGCGATGATCATCCTGTGTGGGTGTTCACCTACAAAGGATCTCCGATGCAGAGCATGTACACGACTGCTTGGAGAGAAGCGCGGGAGAAAGTGGGACTGCCCTTCGTGCGAATCCACGACCTCAAACACACTTACGGGCGGAGGCTTCGGTCAGCCGGGGTGTCTTTCGAGGATCGTCAGGATCTGCTCGGGCACAAGTCGGGGAGGATCACGACGCATTATTCCGCACCCGAGTTGATCAACCTTATACAAGCTTCGGAGCGGGTTTGCAGCCGCAATGGGTCCAAATTGGGTACAGGCGTTACACTGAGACGAAAAATCCCGCTGCGGCTTGTTTCTAACCGGGCGGGATGATTTATCTTTTCTGGCTCCCCGAGTAGGACTCGAACCTACAACCTAGTGGTTAACGGCCACCCGCTCTGCCAATTGAGCTATCGGGGAACTTAACGCCCACTGTGACAGTGATGTCACGCGACCAGAAAATAATTTTGGATTATTCCTGCGGCCATGTCAATGCCGAAATTCGGGAAACCGTAGTGATCAAAGTTTTACAGAGCCACTAGCTGCTGGGGACAGTTCGGTGCAACCTCAATCCGCCCCCCTCCCTTTCACTCCGATGCTGTGGACACCCATCGGCGCAGTGCCGGGAGTTCGCTGGCCTCCCATTCGTCCGAAATCCTTAGTTTCAGGAAGTACTCTAACAGGTCGTCCACTATCTCCATACCTTCTTCGATAAGATATGCCTTTTCCAGGAAAGATCCCTCCACATCGTCGTCACCCTCCCCTTCACCCGTAGGGAGTATAGGCGGAGTCCTGAAGGAACCGAAACTGAACCAGGTTCCTTTGAGCATCATGGTGAAATCATTGTCGGTCGCTCTGATCGAGATTCGGGCCTCTTCGATCTTCTTCCCCTCCTTCAGGGCAGCAAGACCCTCGCGCAACTCTGACTGCTCACCCTTGAGGGTCACAGTCTGGGGGGTATCGACATCCGACAGGTCGAGCGTCATGCGGTCGAGGAAGAGAACCTCCGCGACCTTCTTGCCGGGAATCTCTATTCGACCGCCGGTCTGATCGGATTTAAACCAGAGCCACGTGAGAAATTCCCGTCCAAGAAATGCCTTTTCACGAAGTATGTCCAGGAAGTCCATGAATGCCAATTCCTTATATTTTATGTCAGGTCGCGGAAGTTCGCTAACGACAGCCTACCACTTCAAGGGACCATTGAACACGGCTTGAGCTGCTCGAGGAGACGCTTTTCCGGCTTATCTTCGAACATTTCTTCTGCACGAATATAAGCGAGGAGCGGCACCAGTGCCAGCCCGAAACATTTCTTGAAATGTGCTTCCGTGCGCTCTCTGGCCTTCACGGAATGGCTTCCGAAGTAGACCGCGGCCTTTGCAGTATCCCAGATCAGATCGTAAATTTGGATGGAGGGGAATACTTGTTGTTTGAGTGATTCCTTGAGATGCTCTTTGAGTTCTCTTCGCTGAGCCGAAGAAAGGCGTCGCTGCCCGGTCTCTTCAAGCTTCTTGCGGCTTTCCTTCTTAAGTTGAATCTCGAGTATGCGTGGTGGGACCCGCACTGTGTCAATGCGAAGACTCAGCGCGACATAATTGCCGCGGACATAAGAAGTCCCGGCGAACTGGCTGTCCGTGAAGTCATCAATGGAAACCCACCCCATGCCTACTTCGTCACCCGAAGTCTGGACCTCCTGGAACGCGCCTCTCCTTATGCCCGCGTCCAACGTCTCCCAAAAAGATCCTTCCATCTCTCCTCGAACCCGGTACCTGATCATGGATACGGCACGTGATGCAAACCCCATAAAATGCTCCCACGGTCAAATTGCGTGACCCAAGAGATTAGACGAAAAAACATGGTGGGGCAAGTCGTGGTTCGATGGTATCAGTTTTTCAATGAGCTATTCTATCAATTAGGAGGTGGCAACATGTCCGTGATCAAAATTATCGAGTTGGTGGGCGAATCAGCCCTTGGATGGGAAGACGCCATGAAACAGGTCATCTCGGAAGCGCAAAAGACACTGCGGGGCATCACCCGCACCGGCGTGCTGGAGCAGGATGTCAGGATGATCAACGATCAGATCGATGTGTGGCGGGTCAGGGCGCAGGTATCTTTCAGGGTTGAACGGCCGGATCTGGAGCTTTGAGAGTTCAAGCCGGCTCAAAAGGGAAGGCGTCCAAGAAAAGCCCAATTTCGCGAACCAGTGCCTCTTCCCCGCCCACATGAAAATGGTCCGCTCCAGGAAGGATAACCCCCTTTTTCGGCTCCGGGATTCGATCTACAAGCTCTTCAAAACGCTCTACCGGGCAGACAAAATCCCTGTCGCCCGCGAGGAGAAGCTTGGGACGAAGCTCATTCGCGAGGAAACCAAAATCATAGGAATCCAGGGGTGGAGAAATGCCGATCAGCCTTTTGGGCCTAGCGTCGCGAGATGCGGCCTTCAAACCTACCCAGCAACCAAACGAGTAACCTGCAACGATCAGTCTTTGCGAGTTCACTTCTTTCAGGGCTTGAACAAAGTCTATCGCCGCCAGCACATCGTCGATCTCGTCAATTCCGTTGCCGTGAGTTCCCCAACTTCGGCCCGTACCTCTAAAGTTGAATCGCAAGCAGATCACGCCACGCTCATTTAGACCGGTCCTGAGGGCTCTGATCACGTTGTTGTGCATGCTGCCGCCGAAAAGCGGATGCGGATGGCAAAGTACGGCAGCCGCGGCCGGGTTTTCCGCGGGGTCAGGCATCTCCAGGACACCTTCAAGCGTGAGAGTGCCGCAGGGAACAGATACATCTTGTCTAAGGTTCATGGATTGTCCTCGACCACATCCCATCGGCCGCACTAGATTTCCACTTCTGTAATGCGCGTCAGGCCCGCGCGCATCGGTTGAATGATGACGAAGAGGGCAACCGCCAATGCTCCGAGGAAACAGCCACCAATCAGGAAGTAATCGCGCAAGATCAGGCTGTCCCCCAAAAATCCGGTTAACACGATCCGGTACACCGGAAAGGCTTCCAGCAAGATCACGGCCGTCACTGCCAGGGCCGAATAGATCATAGTGAGGACTCCGCCGAAGCCGGTAAAGGCCCGGTTGGGGTCCACCTGCTTGAAATCGGCGTACTTCACTCCCATGCCTATAGATAATGAGGTTATGCCTACGGTCAAAAAGGCCATGGTCACTGTGGAAACCATTGAAATAATAAACCCCAGTCCGAGGAGCCGATTGGTCATAATCACCAGAAACAGACCCAGGTACAAGCATGGGTGCCAGATAGAAATAGAATTTGACCCAAAGTATCTTGCGTAGCCCTACCGGGGAGCCTTTGACAATCCAGAATGCACGCCCTTCGGAAGAAATCGCGGGAAAGAGGAACCTTACACCAAGCGAGGAGAGCACAAAACCGGCGAGGCCGATATTCAGAAAGGCTATGGTATTCTTGAGAAACATCGTAGCAGCAGGCGAATCCAGAGAGGGTAACACGCTGAAATTATATAAATAAACTGTAATCAGTGCGAGCAGCAGTAAAAGCTGGCTTAGCCGGCCCCAGTCTCTCGCCATCAGCAAAGTTTCTTTTACCGTCAGCCGCACGGTCACCCTGTCGAAGAAGCGGCTGAGAAAACGCCCGAAGAAGTCAATGAATCTGCTTTGACTCAGTCTTGCGCCTTTCGATTCCATTGCCTTGGAGTAAGCCTGAAAATGAACCGCCTGGTGGTTATGACCGGCCACGCGGAACGCCGCGACAGCCCCCGAAACGAGAAGAGCCATAAAGAAAGGGATTTGATCGAATCCTTGCCCGGTAATGTAAGGCCGTAGTGTTTCCATGATCCACGTTGTCGGCAGCAGAGGAGAGGATGATTCCGACATAATCGAAAGGTAGTCCATTACCGACAGCGAAACCGGCCGGATTCAGAAATTCTTCCGGCCGCATCATCCTGAACAAGAGATAGAGCCCTACGAATATCAGAACGCCCACCAGCACGAAGATGTCCCGGAGTCGCCTGACCGGAAAGGTCCGAACAAGGATTTGCATAACGAACACCGCGGCTGCAGTGGTCATTACCATTAGGCACAGGAAGCCCACCGCGCTCAGCGCATAAAAAGACCACCCGGCGTTAAAGACTCTGCCGTAGGCCAAAAAGACCGGAAAACCGAAGACCAGCACCATCCACGACGAGTCCACCAGAGTTTCTATGAATCGAGCCGTGTAGAGCGATGGACCGGGAATAGGAGCAGCCATGATAAGTTCAAGGTCTTCAGAAAGGAAAAAGGTGGAAAAGGTGGTAATCATGTTGCTGATAATTACCACGAAGGCGAAGGTCATCAGAAGCATGGACAGGAGCTTAGTGGCCGCAATAGTTCCAAACATCTCTTCAGCGGTAAAGTACAGTCAGCGCCTTCACAAAAACCACGTATATAGCTGTCCAGAAAATCGCGACCAGCGCAGCGAGGAAGACGTAGCGGAGCCGATCGTGTCCGGAAACTCTAAGACGATTGCGCAGCTTTTTCCAACGAGGGCTCAAAAGCAGTGGAACATTTGTCATCGGCAATCTTCGAGATTCAGTCTGATAAGATCAATCCGGCGAGTCGTGGAAAAGTCGTCCGACATGAATTAATAGACTGTCTCAAAATTAGTTTGAGTCAGAAAATCGAGCAACGGTTCCGAGCAGCAAAATAGTCCTGAGACAGCTTATGGAGATGCGTTCCCAGGCGTTACGCATCCGGTTTTTCATCAGTTGGGGTGCTTTTCTGCGGCTCTTTCTGCTTCTCTATCTTTTCTTCTTTCTTCGCCCGCTGTTCGGCGGAGTCTTCAGGCGCCGCTTTTTCCTCCTCTTGGGCTGCCTTTTCAATGAGTTCCGCATAAAAGTCGGGCCCGGTTTTCTCTTCGGCGGGCGGCACGAGATCTCCCTGATCGACTATTTGCCGAGCGGCTTCATCGTTTTTGCGCGGCGGTTCGTAGTGATGAGTATCCATAGAAGTGAGAGCGTCCAAATCCACACTGTTACGGATGTCCCACATCATCTTCTGCAGATCCCTGTACAATTTTCCTGCGACTTTAGCCGTTTCTGCAAGCTGACGCGGCCCCAGGAAAATCAGAGCGACCACGAGAATAAGCACCACTTCCCACATCGAAATTCCGAACACTTACAGCCTCTCTTGCCGGTCTTCTATCCTAAACACTATACCACATTCCTAAAAATGTACTGATAGCAACCGGCAATCCCGCGTTGCGCGCGGGACCGTCCTACAGAAGTTTTCATGTTTCGTTGCAACTCCCTAACCTTGTGATTAGGAATCAGATCTCACCCTCGATGGAGACAACGCTCGTGACATCGAGAATATCCATATAGTGAGGGCCTCCGCCCCAGGATTCGATGAGCAGGGATACGTTCCCAATAAGTGCGTCCAAACGTGTATCTTGCGACGTGAAGGTGGATTCTTCGTCGCGCAAATGCTGCATCCAATCGAGCACATTGGACCGCAAGCATATCTTGACCTCGAACCCTTTGCCTTCCTTTATCAGGATGACCTGGCCGCAGTGCTTTTGTTCCGATGAGGCAAAGGGATGTTTGATGTCGTAAAGCTCCACGTCTTGCCCACGTATAGTTCGAATCAGCTCGATTCTTCGCATCTCTTCATCGAACAGGATTTCCGATTTTTCGAAGCACTGATCGCAGAGTGCGGGATCTTTTGCCGGAAAAGCGGCAGGGGCCTCGCCGCAAAGAACACAAGTTTGTTCAGGGGGAGATGAAATCGCCATAATTGATTCTCCAGGCCGCGATGTCCTGCGCGGCGAAATTGCAAAATGTCCCCGATTGGTGGAAGATGGGCCGGGCCCTTCACTCGAAGGGATTTGAATCAACCTGGACCCGGTTTTTAATTAAGACCGGTCATCACCTCAGAATGCTGTAACTCTGGTCCTTTCCTCGTTGTCCAGGCCGCGCGTGCTCGGCTACCGAGGGGATGTGAAGACTCGTTCGAGCCTCGTTTGATGTATGATAGCATCGACCATCTGCCTTGAGAAGGAGAACAACTATTATGCGGATTACGACACTTGCAATTCTGCTGACCCTGTTCACCGTGCCTGCATTCATTCAAGCCCAAGCCGGACCCATTATAAACTTCGACAAGGAGAGTCACGATTACGGCAAGGTCAAATTCGGTGACACGGTAACGCATAAATTTATTGTTACCAATACCGGAGACCAGCCTCTAACCATTAGCAAACTCGGATCAAGCTGTGGCTGCACACACGCAATAAAGGGCGCTTCGACGGTTCCGCCCAATGGAAAGACTGAGATAGTGGCTTCTTTTAACACTGCCGGCCTGCGAGCAGGAAAGAAGCAAAAGCATGTTTTTGTCCACTCGAACGACCCCAAACGACCGATGGTCAATCTGACTATCACCGCCGACATAGTGAAAGACCTCAGCCTTGATCCGCCAAGCCTCGCCAAGAAGTTGCCCGAGAGGGCCGATACGCTTTCCTTTCCCGAGAAGGTCACCAACTCATCTGATCGGGTGGTAACGATACAGGGCGCGACCGTGCAGGCGGGATCAGTCCGGGCGGAGTTGAGCCCCGAAAAAGTCGTAGTGAAGCCGCATTCTACGGAGCCGTTCACTCTCGTATTGAAACTCAAGAATGGACCAAATCAGTTCTTCTGGATGGGAAGAGTCTTTCTGGCAACCGATCATCCGAGGGAAAAAAAGTTGGAGCTGCGCTATCTAATTCAGCTCAAGCCTGAATAGGTGGCTGTTGCGTAAGCGTAATCACGTTGTCCGAAGGTGACGCAGGAGTCCTCGTATCGTGGCCGGGGCGATCCGAACGGGATCTGAAGCTGTTGATAAGGCGGAGGGCCTGATCCACTCCGTACTTCCAAAGTACTAGAATCAGAAACCGCCGTCCCGGCTAACCCCAACAGGCAGAATGCAAGCAGGATGTAGCCGATCCACCCCGCTCCGAGGCTATTCTGCGACAATGGGATCGTCAACAGTAGAAGCAGGAAAAACGATCTGGGAAGCGAACCCAAACAGCTCAGAAACGTTTGGACGCAATCCAACACTTTCATCATTATCTTGAAGGCGGCCCAAATGAGGCCGGCGCCAAAAATGAGGAACACGCAAAGCCGACCCAGGATGATTTCTGTCGAAGAAACCTGCAAGCCACTGAATAGAAAATCCAGTTGGAAAAAATTTTGCAACTGAGGCAAGCCGTCCCAGGGAATGTTCATACCGGTCTCCAAAGCAAGGTGATTAGATTCATTTAATGGTTCAACCATTTATCATATTAACCTTAAATAACGTAACTATTAATGCACATATCTTTCTAATTATCAAGAAGAAAAACCGTCGAGCGCTCTTGGGCTCGATAATGTCGGGGATGCAGCACCGGTCTTGAGTTGCTCCAAAGCTGTTGTTGACAAAATCAGTGTGCGACCGTACAGTCATGGCCAATAGACCG
The DNA here is from genome assembly GCA_963789265.1 of uncultured delta proteobacterium. Classification (GTDB taxonomy): domain Bacteria; phylum Desulfobacterota; class Desulfomonilia; order Desulfomonilales; family Desulfomonilaceae; genus CAWBBA01. The sequence continues at coordinate 365,600 of CAWBKB010000007.1, forward strand.
TATTACGGATCCCATGAACGCTGGCCAAAATAGACAGATTTTCTTTTTCTCCTCCATCGGCCCCTCAGAAACAAACGGCCCGGGCATAAGAATCATCATCGGTATTCTTCTGCCTTTGCTTTTAATAAGTCTGGGAGGGTGTGGGCGATCTCCCACCTCCAAGATGGATCAGGCGAGGCGATTGATAGATAACGGAGAATATGCCAAGGCAAAGAAGATACTGACTGAAGTGATAGACAAGAACCCGAAAAATGCGTCAGCGTTAATTATGAGGGGGCGAACCTTGGAAAGAACGGATGAAAGCAGCCTCGCTCTTGAGGATTACAAGCTGGCTCTGGACCTGGACCCGGCATCGGCGGATGCATGGGAGGCAAGAGGGAGGCTACTGGCCCGGCTGAAACATTACGACGACGCCTTGAGCGACTTGGCCCGCGCTGCCGAACTCTCGGCACATCCAGCCCCTATTTTCACAGCCATCGGTATGGTGCATTACGATCGCGAGAATTATAAAGAGGCTCGATCCTATTTTGATAAAAGCTCAGCCACGGATCCAACCGAGGAGGGAGGCTATTTCGGAAGAGGGGCAATTTTGATTGTGAAAAAGGACTATCTCGGTGCAATTAACGAAATGGACAAGCTGCTCAAGATGCAGCCCAAGAGCGCCCAGGCCCTGTTCAGGCGAGGTTTCGCCTTCCTCAAAGCCTCTCAGCCCCTTAAAGCAGTGGGCGATTTCAACAAAGCCCTGGAGCTGGACCCCGATATGAAGGAAATATACTGGTATCGGGCCGATGCGTACCGGGCTCTCAATGATCTCGCACAGGCCCTGAAAGATTACAAGCAGGCTGCCAAAGCCGAACCGGAAGATCCGATACTTTTCCTTAACCAGGGAACACTTTTGATGATGATGGGGAGGTATGAAGAGGCTCTGGAGATGCTGCGTCGATCCATAGTGCTTGACCCGGACAACCCTCTGCCCTACTCGAACAGAGCTGTGCTGCACATGCGAATAGGGAATTTTCTGGCGGCCCTGAGGGACTTGAACAAGGCGCTGGCCATCAAGCACGACAATCCTTGGCTTCTCACCAAGAGGGCGTACATATTCAAACTCATCGGCAGAGGCGACAGAGCGCTTGCCGACCTAAACAATGCTTTGCGACTCGATCCCAACAGCCATGAAGCATGGCTGGTTCGTGGAAGTCTTTATTTCAACGAAAAGCAGCTTAACCGAGCGATTGGCGATCTCAACCAGGCGATAAAGCTAATGCCCGATGACCCGACGGCGTATCAACTCCTCGCCGAAGCGCTAATGCACAAAGGCAACAGCGACGAAGCACTGGAGAAGGCAGGTCTGGCCCTGAAGAAGGATTCTTCGTTCGTGCCGGCCTACGTGACAATTGGCGACATACACAGGGGGGATTCACAGATAGACCGAGCCCTGGAAGCCTATTCACGGGCGCTAAACATCGATCCCAGCAATTTTGAAGCGCGTGTGAAAAGAGCCAAGTTGTACATGCAACTGAATAAATATTCCGACGCCGTCGCGGACCTCAAACAGGCCGCGAAGGTCAATCCACATAGCGGGGAGGTCTACGTGCTCCGTTCTCAATGCTATGAGATTCTTGGCGATAAAGAAAAGGCGCGACAAGACACCTGGAAGGCGAGAGTATTTGCAGACCGCTAGCTTGAGAGGGATAAAACGTTAAGAAACGCATCATTTCTCAAATGATGATTCGGAGCGATTTTTATTGGATCCAGGTGAAGATTCCCACTCATGTCAATACGGCGTCAAACAAGTGATGATCCTGGACGGGATATGGTGGGGCAGGCAGGATACCAGCCATTCATCATCTCGTACTCCGATCCGGGAAGTAGCGCAGTTGGACGGGCATCTTGCCCGCCGACAGGCGAGCCGCCTGTCCACCACGCCGCCGGCGACCAATGAATTACCGGCACGGAAGCCGGTCTTACTTGTGCCCGCGTACGCGGGCATAACGAAATGTAGGGGCGGGTTTCAAACCCAATGCTGTTGACTTAAGCCGCATGCCCCTTGTCCAGGAACTTTTCCTTCGACGGGCCTTCACCTCGTCATTCCGGCGGAGGCCGGAATCCAGGTTTTCCTAATCTCCCCTGGACCCCGGCCTTCGCCGGGGTGACGGTGGGGTAGACGGAGGTCCCTTAAGTCAACAGCATTGGGTTTCAAACCCGCCCCTACTTGCGTGACAGCAAATCGGTATCAGCCTTTTGCAATATAACAGGACAATCGGTTGTGGTGCAGCCCTCTTGCCCCCGCCTCTAAGGCAACTCCTTACCTTTCATCAATGATTCTGCGCGCTTTACCTATACTTCTCTCAATGGTGTCTTGAGGCAGAATCTTCACCGGGACGTTGATCCCGATGACTTGCTGTATCCGTGATGAAATCTTCTTTGCGAGTTCGTCAACCTTCTCCTGGCCGGCTTCATAAATTGCCCGCTTGACTTCCGTTTCAACCATAATGTTGTCGATATAGCCCTTCTTCCTCAGTCGAATCTGATATTGGGGCTCCACCTCCTCAAACTCCATAAGGACCACTTCCACCTGAGACGGAAAGACATTCACTCCGCTGATGATCATCATGTCGTCGGAGCGGCCAAGTATCTTGTCCATCGTGATCAGAGTGCGCCCGCATTCACATTTTTCACGCCGCAATGTGCAAATGTCACGTGTCCTGTAGCGGATCACAGGCATGGCACGTCGCTGCAGTGCCGTGAAGACCAACTCCCCTTCCTCTCCGAGAGCAAGAGGTTCCAAGGTGCTCGGATCAACTATTTCCGGAAGCACGTGGTCCTCGTTCACATGAATCCTGTAATATTCACAGGTAAAAGAAACCCCTGGCCCCATGAGTTCCGTTAGTCCGTAGTGCTCATACGCGTGCATGCCGCCTCTGGATTCTATATCGCTGCGCATTTCGACGCTCCAGGGCTCGGCCCCGAAATGGCCGGTCTTCAGCGAGGAATTCTTAATATCAAATCCCATCTTCTCGGCCTTTTCGATGATTGTCAGACAGTATGAAGGAGTGCAGCACAGAGCATTTACCCCGAAGTCCTGGATAAGCATTATCTGCCTCTCCGTCATCCCTGCCCCCGAAGGCACAACTGCGCAGCCGACCCTTATTGCGCCCTGAAGAAAACCGAGACCGCCTGTAAACAGCCCCATGCCGTATGCATTTTGTAAGATGGTATCGGGCCGAACTTCCTGAGCCCACAAGCCTCGCGCCATGCAATCTGTCCACTGGTCCAGATCCGCGGCCGTATAAGGGCCGGTGATCGGCTTGCCGGTAGTCCCGGAAGAGGCATGAATTCGAACCACTTCAGACATAGGCACGGCGCACAACCGAAACGGATAATTGTCCCGCAAGTCAGTCTTCACTGTAAACGGAAATTTTGCTATGTCTTCGAGCTTCTGAAAATCCGCAGGTTTTACCCCTTTTTCGTCGAAGATCCTCTTGTAAAATGGAACCTTGTCATAAACCCATTTGAGAGTCTCCGTCAGTTTTTCGGTCTGAAGAGCTTTCATCGCGGACTCGTTCATTGTTTCGAACTTTTCGTCCCAAAACTTTTTTGACATGCGGTGCCTCCTCAAAGATGGATATATTTTTTTCCGAGGATGGACGATACGCGAAGGGCTGTTTGGATCTAAAATTATGGGATCATGTCAGTGCTGTCAAGCTAAAACAGGCTGCTTCGCCATTCGCTTCTCTGTGCGAATCTCCGTAAAGGACTGTTCGCCGGACTGAATTATTGAGATGTGAATGACGGCCGATCTCCATAGGAGCTAACTTACCGATTTTTCCCCCTTTTCTAAAGGGGATTTAGGGGGATTTTCAAGGAGTTAGACCAAAATCCCCCCTAACCCCCCTTTACGAAAGGGGGACTTTGATGGCACATGGCCCTGCAACAAAATTGCCTTAAGTTAGCACCTATGGAATCGGAGTCCGGACTGACGCAGTCGGATAGGGTTGCGGGCACAGATAACATCACTCGAAATAGGTTGTCGCATTTAGGAAATAGAGTACTAACCGCTCAAGATCTCGCTGAGAGGACCAGCCCCGTCTCAGTTCGTCAGCGATTTCAGCTTTGAGGCCGTGACTCTGTCAAGGGCCGTCTCCAGCATTGGAGTCACTTCGGGCGATTGGGCCGGACCGTGAATCTTTAGAATCACTGTCACGGGGGTCTTCACCGGCTGGGGAGCCTGCGCCTTGGTCTCGCGGGAATCGGGGACCTCTATACCAAAGCGCTTGAGCTCTTTGCCGAGACCCGTAACTTTCAGCAAGCCTTCGTGTTTCTTGATGAACTTCTGAACTCCCGGGATTTTCCCCAGAAGATTCCCGGCACCTGTCACGGTCTGAATGCGAGCAAGGAGATCGAGCTGGGAGGGGGTCAAACGGAGTGTTCCGATCAGACCGGCACTGAGATCGTGCCCTTTCAGCCTCAAATTATCCGTGGAGGCGGTTCCCGACTTGAGGACGATATCGCCGGCGACGGACTGGAACTCGAGGATATCACTTTTTGCCACCGCAGTTTGAGGGTCCAGCAGTGTTCCGACGAAAACCCGAAGACCTTTCAGTGCGTTCTTCAATAGGCCTGCTTTCATCCTTCCCTGCCCTATTTCCAGAGAGAGTCGACCATTGAGTTTCTCCAAGGATGTAACATGCTTCACAGATCCCTTGACCTTCAGCGGCCCCTCTATTAGCCCGTGGATCGTGCCGGTCAGTTCGGGAATCTCCGCGTCTCCGTTAGTCGTTTCAATCGTGCCTTTGATCTTTTCGAGGCCCCAACCGGCTCTTTCTTGCTGATAATTTACGGCAAGCAAACGAACAAAACCCGCGGGAATAATACTTTTGTCAGATTGGATCAGCCGGATCGTGGCTTCCGCAGGTCCGGACAATTTCACCCCTGTTACACCGGGCAGATACCGCAAGATGTTTCTGAAGTCGACCTTCTTTAAGTCCAGAGCCACTTCCTGGAATTTTCCATTGCGATCTCTGAGAACTCCACGGCCCATGAGCATAACCCCGGGCAGAGTCAGGCGACCACTGGTCAGATCCAGTTCCTTGTGAGAGAATCTTCCTGTCGCGTTCAATGAGCCTGCAACGCCGCCTTGTTTGCGGAAGACATGTTTAACATTCACGTCAAGATAAGTCAGCGGAAGCTCCACTGACCACGTCATGGCTTGCGGTGACCCTGCAAACTTGGCTTTTAGCGGTGCACTCCCGCTTACCGTTGCACCGGCAGGCAGCTCTAATCCTGCCAGAGCAATTGTCGCCGAATTGAAAGCCAAGGTAGCGGTGCCGTTGATCGTGGGATCCCCTGAACCGAGAGCGGCAATGCTTGTCTTGGCAGTAAGCAAGTCTGTGGCCTCGTTTTCACGCCGCACAACGACAGAAGTGTCTCCCAGATCCGCGGTATTCGATTTGAGCACGACCTTGGAGGCGAGGCGCACGGCCAACCCGGACGCCCAAGGGCCATGTGGGCTGAGCCGGATTCGAGACCCTATCATCCCTATTGTGACGATGGCAGGTTCCAGATTCTTTTGCTCTTTCCACGGATAGAAGATCCCTTTGACGGATATGTTCCCCTTTTTGCCCGAGTCCTTTTTCAAGTAAGGCACCCATTCAAGGGCCGTGGAAGTGATATCCGCGCTCGCGTCGAGCCATAGCCTTCGAGGAAAGCCCCTTGCGATCCACCGAATGGGAAGGGGGCCTGGGATGTGCAATGCCCTAGGTAGTTGAATTCCGAGGTGTTTTAACCACTCAGGCCGAAGAGGGATCTCTCCTTGCAGGTCCAGAGACCGGTTTCCCGAAAAGGGGTGGGCGACCTTACCTCGCATCGATACGATTCTTCCGGCTCCGCGTATCTCCAGACTATCCAACAACAACTGATCCGGATCCAATTTGGCTTGGGCCCACAGGCTGACTTTAGAAGCAATGCCCCTGTACACAGTCGTAGGGACTACATTTTCGAGGCTCAACGTTCCCTGGAGTTTCCAATTATTGGCTGCGTTCCAGTTTCCATTGATTGCCGCTCTTACTATTCCGCTCTCGGGATTGAAAGGAAGTTGCCGCGGGAACGATGTCTTGAAAAGCGCCATCGGAAGCATGTCTGTTTCCGCGGTCCCCTGCAAACTCTGAATTCCGGACAAATCCGAGGCAATGAGAATATCACTTTGAATGTTCACATGCGTGTTTCCATGGGGATCGATCTTCAGAACCGTCTTCAAGGCAAGCTTGACGGGACCTGCTTTTTCCCACGACAAATGGGCCCGGACAGCGGCGTTTTTGAACTTCAGGGCAACGCTGGGCATAGGCGGGAAATATATGTGGAAAGGCTTCAGCTCCAAAGAATCGGAGGAGACATCCATCACGATTCTTTCCACTTTTGACTGGTCTTCGCTCAACGCTGCCTGCCCCTCGATGCGCACTGAATGGTCCTTTGGTTGTCCGCGGTCAAGTCGGCCTGTAATGTTAACCGAAACAACGTTCCTCACCGCGTTCCTCTCGAGGGTGCCGTTGATCTGCTTCAGGGATCTCTCAACTACCGTCCCCGGTGAGATCTTTTGATCGATCCAATCCACTCTGCCATCGACAAGCTTCACCTCGTTGATGGACAAGTGGAGATGGTTCTCCGGTCTTGCATTGGTGGCCCCAGCCTGGCGGCCGTCACTCACTACGGTAAGTTCGGGCTTCGCATTTTTCTTTTTGGGCGATGCCTTACCGGCATAAGTCGGCGATAGGGGGATTAAAGCGCCTTGAATCGTTCCCGTTTGAGATCTTCGCACTGAAACGGACAATCCCTCAACGGTCATAGATTCAATAGCTATTTCCTTTTTCAAGAGAGGGGCCAAGGATGGTATAAGGATGAGTTTGTCTGCTGAAACCAGCTTTGCGCCGTCTTTAGAGGTGATGGAAATGCCTCGAACATTCAGAGATATCAGTCGGGGAAAGGACCACGAGACCTTCAGCGGCCCCAATGTGACATTCTGCCCGGTGAGGCTGCTCAACTGATCCTGTACTCGGATACGGATCAGATCCGTCTCCGGCAAAACACTTATGCTTATCACCACTGCGGTGGTGATAAGAATCACCAGCAAGATAAGGGCTACTAAAATGCGCCGAAAATGTCTCATTGTCTGCTCCCAAGAACCGGGCAAGAGCCGGTACAGGTTCAAGCTTCATTCTGAATGGACCCCCATACCCGCCATCGGTTCTGATTCACAGCGAGCACATCGAAACAGTGAGACCCCGATTCCACACCGGTACATTACATAATTGGCCCTTAAAGACTCGGCCAAATATTTCATTAATCATTCTTGGCGGTTCTACCTGTTTTGGCGCTTTTTCACAAGCGTTTTGTAAAATGATATGGGATTTCCTTCAAATGCCGCTTTATCGCAAGCGAAAGTCCTCTTTCTAGCGTTGACAATACGCTTAATAAGGGTCTATAAAATCAGACCATGAGCAGAAAAATATTTGCAGTAGGGGATATCCACGGCTGTTACGATAAACTCGTGGCCATGATGAGAATTCTTCCTTGGCGCAAAGACGACGGTGATCTACTCCTATTTATAGGTGATTATATTGACCGCGGTCCAAAGTCTCGCGAGGTTGTGGAATATCTCGTACGGCTTCGGAAGCAAGGTGGCAATTTCGTATTCTTAAAAGGAAATCACGAAAAGATGCTTCTGGATTATTACATTCAGCAAAAGGATCAAATGCTTTACGTGGCCAATGGGGGAGCGGAAACAATCGCCAGTTACGTCGAAGGTGGTATAGGAAGAAAGGCTTTTGTCTTGCCTGAGGAGCATCTTGAATTCTTTTTGTCTCTCACCTTGCATTACGAGACCGCTGACTACATTTTTGTTCATGCAGGATTGAGAGACGGTGTGCCTTTGGATGAGCAGTCGGAAGAAGACCTGCTCTGGATCAGAGAAGAATTCATCTATTCTGCGTACGACTGGAGCAAAAGAATAATTTTCGGGCATACCGCCCTTGAGATACCGTTTGTAACCCCAGGGAAAATAGGAATCGACACCGGCGCAGTCTACGGAAACAAGCTGACCGCGGTGGAACTCCCGCGCATGAAGTTCTATCAGGTCTGATCGTGCTACTCAAAAATCCCTAATTATACACCGCGGAGAAGGCAGTTCGCAGAGAATTCTGCTTTCTTCGAGCGTCTATGCGAATTGGGAAGGACTGCTTACGGTATGTGATCCCGCGAGACGCGGGAAGGGCAATGCCGATCTGACCTCCCGGACAGGTGACTGACGTCGAATTGAACAAGCTGTCTTTTATCTCAGTGTTCCCGGCGGATCCCGCTTCTCGCGCATAGGAGTTAACTTAAGGCAATTTCGTTCCTTTTCAAGATGTGAGTGCAGGCCGAGGGCGGTCAAAGTCCCCCTTTTCTAAAGGGGGATTTAGGGGGATTTTCAATGAGTTATCCCAAAATCCCCCCTGGCCCCCCTTTACGAAAGGGGGGAATAAATCGTTAACTTAACGCCTATGCGCTTCTCGCGGGACGGTGAATATTGAAGCGGTTGGAAGGTTACAGAGGTCCTTCAGACCAAGCGGTGGCTAATAATCCGGCACTTGGTGCGTTCAACCTTTCCATCCGAGGGTCCTTAAGATCCAATTCTTAAGTATTTCAATACAATGCGCGTTGAGTCTCAGGCGGTGCATCCCTCCGGGAATAACAGAAAGTTCCGCTACACCTGCCGGAGCATGATTGAAGATTTCCGTAGCTTGCTCTAAGGGGATCAGTTCGTCTGCGTCACCGTGAACGATCAGAATGTGCTTCGCACGTACCTGACCTATCCATCGCCTTGGCTCTATGTCTCTGAAGCCGTCAATCCAGCGATCCAGACTCGGCGGAAATCCCGGGCTCTTGACTAGGCCCCTTTCTTTGAAATCTGCCACGATCTCGGCCGGGTCTTTCTCAAATGTTCCAAAATGGGCCGGCGTTCCAACCGCGGCAACTCCGAATACACGCGTGCTCTCGGCGGCAACCCGGATCGCTGCGGCACCGCCTCCGCTGAATCCCAGGAGGATCACACGAGTAGGGTCAATGTGAGGTGTGTTCAGGACCTTGTCCAGCACAGCCTCCAAATCACGAACCCAACCCGTCATATCAAAGTTTCCTCCGGACTCGCCGCACCCTCTGAAATTGAAAATTACAACTGCAATTCCCAAGGACAAGAACTCTCGCGCCAATCCCTCGTACCCGGGATCATCCGAGGGTCTTGCCACCCCGCTACCGGGAATGCCATGACAGATAATCAGTCCCGGATACAACATGGCTGGCCGGTCCGACGGGAAAAGAAGCTGCCCGGCAATTGCAGCCCCGTCAGAAAACACTCTGAATGACTCTTTGAGCCCCTGATCGGTCGGACCGAGGTCTGCGCGCGCGTGCGGTTTCTTGATGCGAAGGGCCTGCAGGAGCTTTCCAAACATAATTTTTATGAGATTAATCTCCATTCAAGGTCCTCTCCATTGTTCCAAGGAATTTACCAAATCCGTCGCCTGGCGTCCACGGCCGCAAACAAAGGAAAGGGGCCCGCGTTGGGGCCCCTGGAAAACTTGCGCTGTGCGGCGACTGATGAACTTAAATTGCGTGTTGAAACTAAGTGCCGCTTTCACTCTCTCGGATAAATTCTCCCGCAAAGAGGACATAAGTAGACTTTTTCTCTAGCCAGAAACATGAACGATCCGACCGTAAAAAACGAAGCACCGGCCAAAAAGAAAATAGCCGTGGCACAGACTACCACCAACCTCTCCAGCGAGTAACCGTTAAAGAAACCGACCATCAGGCATCCCAGCAGTCCAAGGATTAGACAGGTGGCAGACATCTTAATCGCCACATAACTTCGGCCGCGATCATAAACATCGCGCAGAACTGCCTGCATCCTTTCCCGGCACGAGTCGCACTGGGCTCCCACGGACCGCCCATTTGTGTGATCATCGTCAGCATAATCAAAAGGGCTGCCCTGGACTATTTCATCCAGGGGATCGTTGAACGTCGGCCGGCTCTCACGCGAGCTGTCCACTCTCGTAAAATAGACTTCGTGTCTTTCTTGCTCCGGCTCTGTGGCATGTTCGTTTTCCGGCCTGAGTGGGGGCGAATCGTACGGCACGTGTTCCTGCGCTACGCGGCAGCTAGAGAGACCCCTGGCTCCAGAATCGGCGCCCTTTTCTCGTTCACCGCAGGAACTCCGGCGAATGTCAGGTACAGCCGTTTCCGGTCGGCGCTCCCGGTTCATCAACTCCTGAAAAGAGACGCCGCACGTAGGACAAATGTCAAACATCGTGTCGTGCGCTACCAGGCAGGACGGACAAATGAAGCGAGCTTTCTCCTCTTCCTGTCGCGACTCTTCTGCCCGGCGAAGATTATCCCGCCTGGCATGAGCCTGGAGTTCTCGAGTATCAATGATGTGACGCTCCAAGAGCATGCTATAGAATTTTTCCAACCCGGCGGGAGTGAGATGATATCTTCTCAGAAGTTCCCCATCCGAAATCCCGGCGTGAAAATCTTCCAGGAAATCCTTGACCTTAATCGTTCGTTTTTCCGGACTACATTGGTTCGTGTTCATGGTATTTCACCTCGCGTGGACAGTGCAATTGTTTTATATCAAATAATTGACAATCTAGCAAGTAAAATTGCATTGTTATATTTATTTCTTATAATTAACTTTAACATTGCCCGCACCTCTTGCCGATCCGAAGTTGTAAAACAGGCCATTGTCACCTTGCAAAGACTGGAGCTTTGGGCTAGGCTTTCAACTCTAAAACAAGGTTGAAACGGCCTGACCACCACAAAACGGCGTGGCTCATCCCTTTGCCGGGGTAACTTTTGGGCAATAGGGTTGAGAGAATTAATTCACTTGCAGCCGGCGGCTCCGGAATATGTCGCATGACAAAAATTGGTGTATCTCTCGTTGCCTTTTTGATATTTGCACCCTGCCTCCTGGGGCCATTGAAATGTGCGAGTTCCGCCGAAGAAGGAGGGGCCTCTCTCGTCTGCCGCCCCGTTCTTGTTCCCGCCCACTCCGTTGAACTCGGAAAAGCCGGCGAATTTACGTGGACCTGTGCCGGTGGGAACCAGAAAGGCAACGGCTTTTATATTGTGTTTATTAGGCCGGCTGGCACGTACGTGCTTTTGAAGGTCCCTGTGAACAAAACGTCTTTTGAGTTTACACCTGATGTTCCCGGGCCATGGCGCTGGATAGTCATCAATACCGACCCTGATCGGGCTAAACCGGATGTCGAATCCAAGCCAGGCCATTTTCAGGTGTTGCCTGCGGCGGAATCGGAACATTAGCCGACGGACCGACTTCTGAAAAGGCTTCGATTATATCCCTTTATAGTCCGTGCTCAGCAAGGACAAGCATGGGCTTTTAGTTCGGGAAGTGCATGTGACCCTTCACCGGCCGATTTCCGTATGTTATAGATTTGGGCCTGATTGTTGACCTGCGGCCTGGTTAAACAAGATCGGAACAAGAGTGGGGATGCGGGTCAAACGGCACGAGTTCATTTTGTAGAGAAGGAGAAACACCCATGACGCGAGGCCGATGCCGGTCTGTTTATATCCCGGTCCTGGCGATGCTTGCGATCGTGATGCTTGCGACGATTCCGCCTGCCCCCGCTGTTGCGGAAGCTCCCCCGGCCCTCAAACAATTGGAACAGGCTTTTGTCAGGGTGGCTGAAATGTGTACCCCCACTGTGGTTAACATAAGGTCCTCAAAGAAAGCGAGTTCTGCCCAAGTTGGGACGGATCTGGAGCCATTTTTCAGATCGCCTCGTTTTAGGAAATTTTTTGGCGGTGAAGATTTCTTCAAGAATTTCAAGAAAGGTCCCCACTACGATGGCGGCTTTCGGACCGAAGGCATGGGATCCGGCGTCATCGTATCCGCTGACGGTCTCATTCTTACAAATTCACACGTCGTGAAAGACTTTGATGAAGTCAAGGTAACCCTCGCGGACAAACGATCCTTTAAGGCCAAGGTGATTGGAGCAGATCGAGAGAGCGATATTGCAGTGGTGAAGATTGAAGCCACCGGACTGCCGGTAGCCAAATTCGGCGACTCTTCCAAACTGCGCGTCGGCGAGATCATTTTAGCAGTGGGTAACCCCTTTGGATTCAATCGGACTGTCACTTCCGGGATTGTCAGCGCGACGGGCAGATCTAATGTGGGAATTATCGGATACGAAGATTTCATTCAGACCGATGCTGCTATCAACCCCGGCAATTCCGGGGGACCTCTGGTCAACATCAACGGCGAAGTGGTCGGAATCAACACTGCCATAGCTACAGTCACTGGCGGTTATCAAGGGATCGGGTTCGCAATTCCGGCTAATTCAGCCAGATCGATAATGGATGACCTGGTCAAGAACGGCAAGGTTCGTCGAGGACTCCTGGGGATCAACATCCAGGATCTTGACGAATCACTTGCGAAATCGTTCGGAGCGACCCGAACCAATGGAGCGCTCGTTGCCCAAGTGATCGCCGAGAGCCCGGCTGAAAAATCCGGCATCAAATCCGGCGATATCATTCTGAAGTATAACGGAGAGCAGGTAACGGACGCTGCGCACTTGAAGAATATGGTGGGACGCGAAAAGCCGGGGGCCAAGGCGAAATTGACAGTATACAGAGACAAGAAGAGCTTTGACGTAGACGTCACGGTGGGGGAACGCACCCAGAAGGCACTTGCATCCGCAACACCACCGACTCCGGTGGAAAAATCAAACGAACTAGGGGTAAAAATCGAGAAGGTGCCGTCCGAGTTGGCGCACAGGATGCATTTGAAGGCCGGGGAAGGGGTCCGAATAAAGGAAATTTCGAATTCCGACGGAGCAGGGAGCAGAATGGGACTACGAGTGGGCGATGTTATCCTGGAAGTGGATGGAAAGCCTGTTTCAGATGTCAAGGCATTCAATAAGGCCATTGCACAGGCGAAGAGCAATGGGCTCGTGCGTTTGAAGATCCAGAGGGGGTCGGCAAAGGTATTCCTCGGTTCTTCGCTGGGCTAGGGCACTTTGCTGACACAGCAGGCCCTACGACTACGACATAGGACACCGAAGGCCCTGATTTGCAGGGGCGAAGGGCATTTTCTCCTGACGGCCCTCGCGGCACGCGGGGTTGCCCCTACCGATCCTGGATCCGCGCCTGGGGCCGCGGGTGAATTCTCCACCTTCTCCGCGCATCCCGCGTCGCCGGGAAAGGTAGTCCCGCTTGCCCGCTGAACAGTTGGCCCCCTTGGTAAGGTCTACCTAGGCTCTCACAGAACAAGATCGTGGAAACCTGTCATAGACCGATTCGCTTTCATACATGTGAGACGACGGGTACCCCGCCGGTCAAGACGTTCTTAATCATTCTTTTGAAAGCTAAATGGTCTTGGACTGTCAGATGAATTCCACTATCACCTGGTATCCATGCGGTTCGAGATCCTTGAGCAGAGCGTGCGCAGCCTGTTGAAAGAGGGATTTATGTTCTTTTGCGCTGCCGACTCGGCGCATTTCTCCTCGAAAGACGCTGTCTTTGGAATCAAAAAGACCGTCATTGAAGTAGGTGTCAAGGGCCTCTTCCCACCCACCTCTCAATTCCCCATTCCGGGAATGTTCCAGCGCAAAACGTATTTCCTCACGCCGAAATTCTTTGGCAACGCGCACCTCGACGTGAAGACCGGCTCTGTAGGTTATATCAGCGACCAGCTTCCCTTTTTGGGATATGTGCGCGACGATCATCGTGGCCTATCCTGGCAGGAAGAGATCTTGGGACTGGCGAGACAATACGCGCAGTGCCGTTGTAAAGGTAGTAATGCTAGCAACCTCCGCTTCCAGTGTCCAGAGTAAATCTCGCAATCAAGGTTGGAGAGCTTGACAACACCTCTGGACTGGTTTATGGATTCCTATCTCGCTGGGTCGTGTGCCTATGTCCCCGTAGACTCAGCCAATTTGGAGTTTGGCCCTTGGCCTCACACGGTTTTCTGAAACGTGAATTCGACGACTGAACGACAACGGCTGCACGTGCAACCCTCGTTGAAGTCCAAGTCACGTGCCGAGAAGACCATTCATGGTGTTTCGCTTTGAGGGGATTGGTTGGCGTTGCGTACATGCCAAGAAAGATCTTCCAAAATGACCGGGGGGATTCTTGCCGAAGGGCATCCTGCAACCCGATGGGAGGTTGGTTCAAGTGATGGATCCGTGTCCTGTACTGGTGAAAGGTAACCGAGAATCGGACAGACCTTACAGAAAAGTGGACTGCGACCATTACAGCAGTTGCCTGGACACCGCCTTGAGGAGTCGCTGGTCTGATTTCTCGTGCTGCCAATGCGAGGCATACACGAGGACCCGATTTATCGAACAAGCCACTGGCTCGGACGATTACTGGTAAGGGGTTCCCAGACACAAGGGAAGACCGTGAGGCTGCTTGTCCCTGTCGTTATATGGGCTGTGGCGTTCGCTTTTGTGGAATCGGCCGTGGTGGATTACCTTCGAGCCCTCTATTGCCCTTTGGCCCACGGTGGGTTCAAATTCCCTATTCAAACCGTCGAGCAAATCAGAGCTTTGGGGGAGGAGCATTGGCGACGCCTTATCGTGGAACTGGGCAGAGAGCTCGCTACACTTGTGATGCTTGCCACTGTGGGGATTGTGGCCGGGAAGAATCGCCGCGAGTCTTGGGCCTATTTCATGATAGCCTTCGGGGTCTGGGACATATTCTATTATCTTTGGCTTAAGCTTTTCCTTGACTGGCCGCCCAGCATAATGACGTGGGATCTGCTCTTCCTTGTGCCGGTGCCGTGGGTGGCGCCGGTATTGGCTCCTATTCTGGTTTCGTTAGCCCTGATAACTTCGGGCATTACCGTGCTTTGTTACGAGAGCGCGGGGCGGCCTCTTGACACTTCTGCGAAGGACTGGGCCCTGGTGATCGGCGGAGGATTAATGGTAATCATCTCCTTTTGCTGGGACTGGATCAATATTATGAGTGGCGGCTATCCAAATCCTTTCCACTGGCTTTTATTTTTCGCCGGTTTAGCCCTTGGGGCCGGAGGCTTTGTAGCGATCCTGATTCGCCAACCTGTCACACCTGTCTGAAAAGCATGCACTGTCCCGCCGGCCTCAGAAATTGGCTTTGCCGAGATCGACTTTGCACCCATTGCGTACAGGTTTCGATTCAACCCGAACTTGACTCGATTCTCGGCCTTTGGTAATCATTTAGGGTCAGACCCGGATTCCGTATGCATCCCGGCTTGCTCTGCCGCCACGCCCGCTCGACGCCGGGAACAAGCCCCGGGCCCGCACAATGCAGATCCCCGTCCGGAAACGAATGGAGGCTTTATGGGAACCGTACCGCGCAACAGGACCGGCTCGCAAACGTATGACGAAAATAACCTCGGTTTCGGAAGCATCTTTACAGACCACATGCTTCAGATGTCGTTTTCCTCGGTCAAAGGAGGATGGCAGCCGCCGCAGATTCTCCCCATGGATAACCTTCGTCTCCATCCGGCGACGATGGTTCTGCACTATGGGCAGCAGGTCTTTGAAGGTTTGAAGGCTTTCGCAGGGCCGAACGAAGACGATATTTTCCTTTTCCGGCCTAATATGAATATAAGGCGCTTTAACAAGTCCTGTGCGCGAATGTGCATTCCTGAAGTAGATCCGGACCTATTTTTGGACCAGATGTGCCGTCTCGTCAGGTTAGACAGGGACTGGATACCAAGGGCTCCAGGTACGTCGATTTATGTTCGTCCCACAATAATCGCCTCGGAACCACACCTGGGGGTAAGACCGGCCGAGCGATATCTTTTCTATATCATCCTTTCCCCCGTGGGAGCCTACTATCCCGAAGGCTTCGCGCCGGTAAAGATCCTGGTGACGGACAAGTACATCCGTGCGTGCAGAGGCGGAGTAGGTGAGGCCAAAACCGCTGCAAACTATGCTGCTTCCCTCCTGGCCGCGGAAGAGGCTCATGACGCCGGGTTCACACAGGTTCTGTGGCTCAATGCGGTAGACAAGGTCTCCGTGGAGGAAGTGGGCACAATGAATATCTTCTTTCGGATCAGTGATGAAATCATCACTCCTGCGCTGGAAGGGACGATCTTGCCCGGCGTGACGAGAGATTCTGTTATTCATTTCGCGAACGACAGGGGCTTAAAGGTCACCGAACGACACATTTCCATAGAAGAGGTCGTCCACGGGGCTGAAGACGGAAGCCTGCAAGAGATCTTCGGGTCCGGGACGGCGGCTGTTGTGTCCCCGGTGAGCAGCTTCCGCTACAAGGGGGTGGACTATCAGGTGGCGGACGGTAAGACCGGCGAGGTGGCCGCGATGTTGTTCGAGGAGCTTGTGGCGATGCAGACCGGTGTCAAGCCGGATCCTTATGGGTGGGTAGTGAACATCGGGAAGGAATAGGGGCACCCGCTGCAGGTACCCTTCTGGTACCTAATCTAACTGTTCAGGCTTGTGGGACAGGCTCTATTCAATGGCGTCGTCTTACTTGTTATAACCATTCAGTCTTGTGGGGCAGGCTTTCCGGCCTGCCGAAGAAACCCCTGTTCAATGGCGGGCTAGAAAGCCCACCCCACGAAACCACCTGCAAATTACGGCTGTAACTGAATGCATACTACTTGTTTGAAAGCGATATGGCATTGCTACTGGAAAGCGAATACTTTTTCTTGCCCCCCCGGCGGAGTTATGAATAACTGCAACGCGCTGGGACCGGTACCCTGAAAATAATCAAGAAACATTTCGTGGCTACCCGCTTCCATGGTAGCGGTCCCGGTTTGCTCGACGACTTTCCCTGCCCCTTCTCCGTTTATGATCATCTTCTTGCCGATTATCAGGCGAGCCGCATCGCCGCAGACAATCCTAAACTTGTAGCTTCCTGCCTCCTGATTCGAGAGCGCAAACTTGATGTAAAACCTGAGGCCAAACCAATTATCCCGTTTTGGCACACCAGGGAACTCTCGCGTACCTCTGTTTGCAGGATAATCTATTGCCTTGGTAAAGAACATCCCGGAAGGGGAAAGCTTATTATAATTGGGCATCTTCCTGGTATTGGGCTTCAGAAAGTACACGAAAGCGGGAATGAGGCTCACGCCCCCTTCCTCCGACGAGAATCCCGTCAAAGTACCCGCGGGTGTGAATAGTTCCTCCTTCTTCTTAGGTTCGGTGACGTACAGTTCCAGCCGAGGCTCCCCCTTGGGATGGAAGTAGTCAACCGTGATTGGATAACTCCCTTTCTGGAGGAAAGCCCATCCAAGCTTCCCTGTTGAGTCGGCTTTCGATCCGCCGGTATCATTCACAATATTTTGCTTGCCGATCGTCAAACGGGCAAAGTGGTCGGCAAGGAGCCGGAAAGCAAAGATGCCCGCGCCTTGAACATTAAAAAACCCCTGATACCGAATCCCTATCATTTCTTTCCTGTCAGGGAGGCCAACGAATCCTTTGCCGCCTGACACGTCGAGAGTTGGAGCGATCACTCGTCCGATAGGACTTAGCCGACTAAAATCCGGTCCTTCGGGGTAGTTGCCTTTTGGAACAAAATAGACTTGTCCCCAGAGCACGTCATACGGCTTGGCAGGTTCCTTCCAGCCTGCTAATCCGCTGCTCAAGGAGAAGATCTGCTCCGGGCCGAGCGGCGGCTGTACGTATAATTTAAGAACCGGTGGCCCTTGTGAATTAAAGCTGTCGACAATAATCGTATGGATTCCTTCTCCGAGGTGTAGATACGCCGTCTTGGACGAGGGTTCATGAATGCCGTCATTCTCGATGACCGTCTTGTCGTCTATGTTCACCCGAGACCCATCCTTGGAGTCGAGCCTCCATTTGAAGATCCCCTCCCCAGAAACCATGAACATACCGATAAATCGCATTCCAATATCATTGACATTCTCGGACAGACCCGCAGGTTCGTTCTCCCCTTTTGCCGGATCAAGGTAGATCCTGTCGCAGGTGAGGGTCTGAGCGGGTTTGAACGCGCTGTAATCAGATAACGCTTGGATATTACTGGGCAATTTGTATATGTTTACGTTAAAAGCGCCCTTGCCGCCGGGCAATGCTGCGGAAACGGGGCCTGACACCGACCTTCTTGAGGAAGCGGCAACCGGTTTCCTGCCTGTAGGCCCTTGCGAGGCTTTGGGTCCGGGGGATGGTTGTTCGGATTCTGCCGCTGTGCCTTTCCCCGGGGCAGCCTGCCCGGCTCTGGGGCCGCTGGAAGGAGGAGGAGATGTTCCAGGCTCTTTCTTCAGGATCATAGGAGAGGAAGGAGGATTGCTAGGGTGAATGTCGAGGGGTTTCCCTTCCGGTTGTTTTCCGGCGGTCTCATCTCGGCCCCCACCAGCCCTTTCAGCCGGTTCTACCCCTGGCGCGGCAGTCGTTCCTTTTCCCCGTTGAGCTCCCTTGACAGGCGCTGACTCTACATGAAAGGATTCGATCTGGTCAGGAGCGAAATTTAGCGGCACTTTTTGAGTCGAGCCACCCTTCTTTTTGATCACCAGATAGTTGTCGGCTTGGCTGATGATCGTGGTACAAAAGACTATCGCCAAGGCTACAACAATTATTTTTGGCAAAAGAGATCTCATCTGTTCACCTCACCCCCGCAAAAGGGGGATTCGGCATGACCGTTGATGCCGATCCGATACGAACTGAGATGCGCCAGGAGTCTTGCGTGAGGGAATTGCGGCACTCGGCTATCCGCTCCGGCGCCGCAACCGCCGCATCGTGATCTTTTGGCGGCATTTTAGTGCGCGATAAACTGTAGCTCATTAGGCGAGCCGGCAAGCATCCGGTGGCCGGCAGCGGAATCTGTGCTTGATTGCCGACCGATTCTGCTTGATTTGACCAGGGAAGCCAATCCTTTGTTGTTCCTCTCAATCCGCCTATGTTCTCTCGCTCTTCGAGAACGAGCAGTCTTATCTAAACTCTTCAAAGCCTTGCCTGTCAAGGGAATGGGAAAGTCTGTCAAGCGATTGTACACCCGCAGGACTTTTCGCACAAACCGGCCCGCGGCGTCTGAGCGATCGAGCTTGTGCACCGGGCCGGGCCCGATATTGTAAGCAGCTAGCGCCAGATAGGTCGAATTGCGATAGTGTTTGTACCGCTCAAAACAGTGACGCAAGTATGCAGCACCGGCCATGATATTTTGATGCGGGTTCCAAGGGTCTGTTACTCCCAAAACCTTTAGCACTATGGGCCTCAGTTGCATGAGCCCCCGCGCGTCCCGGCAGGAAGCAGCCCTTGGCTTGAAACTCGATTCCACGTGAGCGACCGCGGCAATGAGGACAGGATCGATATTAAATTCGCGGCCTGCCAAAATGAATATCTTGGCATAGCCAGGATTGCCGCCGAGAGATGAGATCACTGCCTTGAGATTGTCCAACTCCTGGATGCTTATGCGGGCCGGTTTTCGCCCTGCACTTGCCAGTCGGCTAACAGCCGGCGGCTTGAGGCCCGGCATACAAATCTCCGGTCTGGCGACAGCCGGATCGTAATCCACGGCCGTCAATATTCCCCCCAAAGATAGCATTAGCATGCCTTGGAGTATCATGTGCAATTACCCGATGCGATTGCCGCCGCAGGCGAAGGAGGTTCCGCTATTTCTATCGTAGGGTCGCCGGCTGCCCGGACCACCTGCTCCTCGGTCTCTTCCAAAGACTCTTCGTCGGGTTTCCAGGATGATGGATATCTCTCCATAAATTTCACCTGAAACGGCAGAAATTTCAGCCTGCCAACATCCTTGGCCAGACGCCCCGAAGTCTCGAGCCCCACGAGTTCCCGCATACCTTCAGGGGTTACGGCCTCCGAGATTCCCTCCGCTGAAAAAAATCGTACGTTGAAAGCACACTGATTCAGGGGATTAAAGAGCCGCTCAGGGGCGACGATTCCTTTCAGATCGGGGAGTATCTTCTTCTCGAAGTCTCCTTTCGCTTCCACGTAAACCAGGCTTGAGCGGAATCTGTAGATGGCCATAAGTGAGCGAGCCTGGTCGAGAAAGCTCTTTCCGAAAAGGATTAGAGCTACGTTCAACATGATATCGACGATGAGGCTAAACAGATAGAGCCGGAAAAAGTCCTCGTAGCCTACGGAAAAGGTTGGGTATTGCATCAAGATGATCTGGAGAAATCCCACAAGGATCATTACCGAGCCTAGGGACAAGCTCATAAGGGCTCCCAACCGAGACGAAGTTCTCACATATTCGGGGAAACTTTCTATAAGCGTGCCGATCAGTGTCTCGCCATCTCCGCATGCAGCAGCCTTGGATCTGGAAATCCTGTTGGAAAAGCCCTTGTTGGCAAAAATTTTTGAGCCTTCTTCTAGAATGCTGAAAAACACACAGGGATGCCCTTTGCCCTCGACGATCATTGAATCCATTTCGCGGCTAGCTCCGGGTTTCTTTAAGGGTATGAGGCATAGAGCAACCGCGAGCTTCAGTGCGCAGACTACGAGCAGCAGATTGTAGAACGGCATGGGAGACGGTACCACATAACCTGTCCCGAGCCCGAGCCCCGATAGGTAAGGCGGCAATAGTTCGAATAGCTTGAAGAGATAGTGGATCACAATTGCCATGAAAAGGGCTTTCCAGACAAAGCGCACATTCCAACGTACGATCAATCCAGGGATCTCGGAAATGTACCTTGCGTTGGACCATACCCGGCCTATCAAGGAAAAAATGAACGAAGGGGGCCGATCGTACGAATGGAGTTTCCCGTCTTTTAGCCCAAGAGACACGTCCTCGGGGCAGTAGTAGTCCCCGGCCACCCGGAGTGCCGCCCTGAGATGAGACATGTGCCTCAAGCCTCCGAACGTCCAGTTCAGACCGACTATCAATCCAGCCAGTGCGGCCACTGTGGTGATAAAAGTCCCCAGGATGAAGGGCACATAATTGAGAATGAACTCGTTTACCTGGTCAGGAAGCCTGAGTGGGAAGAATTCGCGTAATTCGTAGAGGCGCGTCACAGACCCTAGAGTTACGAAGATTCCGAGAACCACAAGGATGATCCCGTAGAGGAGAGTGTGGTTGGGAAGTTTTACTGTACCGCCTGAGCGTCCTGTGAATATCGAAGCCATACATAACCCCGAATAACGTTCTCGGCAGAGCAATACCACACCACATATCTACTGTCAATTGAATTCGTTATATGATTTATCGTATGTTATAATTTATATAATTATCTCAACATCGAAATATGTCTTGATGAATACTATAAGACAGGCTGGGAGCATGAAGTGACGAAGCAGGGGCTGAGTGACCATTCACTTATTCGGGGGATCTTCTGCACCTTATCATCGCGAGGGGTGCATGGTGGGGCAGGCTTTCCAGCCTGCCGGAGAAACCCCTGTACAATGGCGGGCTAGAAAGCCCACCCCACGAAGCCAGCCGCAAATTCCGGCTGTAACTGAATGCTTACTGCCCTGAACCGTTTTCGATTGACAACCCGTCTCGAGTGGACTATTAGCGGAGCCATCATCATTGAGGACTCGGAACAAATAATTAAGATCAGGAGAGGAGAGAATGCGAACCACGGATGTGTCCGGTGCGAAAACCCGAAGGCAACCCTACAGGCCGCTTCAGGAAGATCCGCGATATGACGAAATCAAGAAGATGATAGACGACTTCCCCGCGGAAAAGATGGAAAAGTTGAAAACATACATCGAGCGCTGGCTGCGCCACGCTTAAGTCCGGATAGACTATTTTTGCTAACAAGGGCCAGGTCAGACGATCCGGCCCTTTCTAACTGCCATCCGCGGATACTATTCCCATTCGATCGTGCTGGGGGGTTTGGACGAGATGTCATACACCACTCGGTTGATCCCCCGCACCTCATTGATTATACGATTTGAAATCACTGCTAGAGTTTCATGAGGCAGCGGGTACCAGTCGGCAGTCATCCCGTCCGTTGCTTCCACGGCCCGGAGCGCGGCCACATGTTCGTACGTGCGCTCGTCGCCCATGACTCCCACCGACTTGACCGGAAGCAGCACGACAAATGCCTGCCAGATACTTCTATACAAACCGGCCCTCCGGATCTCTTCCATAGCTATGGAGTCCGCCTCTTGCAACAATGCCACGCGATCCGGCGTGACTTCTCCAAGGATTCGCACGGCCAGACCCGGGCCCGGGAACGGATGTCGCCACAGGATTGCGTCCGGAACCCCCAGCCGTGCACCCAGCTCACGCACCTCATCTTTGAAGAGTTCCCGAAGAGGTTCGATAAGCTCCAAACGCATTTTCTGAGGTAGCCCACCCACATTATGATGGCTTTTGATAGTGGCTGAAGGGCCGCCCTTGAACGAGACGCTTTCTATGACGTCAGGATAAAGAGTTCCCTGGGCCAGGAATTCGACATTGGGAAACCTGGCTGCCTCGGATTCAAAGACTCTTATGAATTCTTCGCCAATAATCTTCCGCTTTTGCTCGGGATCCGTAACTCCGCTGAGCCTGGTCAAGAACCTATCGGCTGCATCCACATAATCCAGTTCAATGCCAAGTTGGTCCCGGAATATGCCGAGAACCTCCCCGGTCTCTCCTTTTCTCAAGAGGCCGTTATTCACGAAGATCGGATGAAGGCAATCTCCGATAGCCTGGTGGAGAAGAGTCACCATTACTGACGAGTCCACGCCCCCGGACAAGGCAGCAACTACATGAGCTTTGCCGACTCGCCTCTTCACTTCCGCCACGGCTGTCTCTACGAAGGAGGCCATGGTCCAGTTGGGTTCAAGCTTTGCAATCTTGTACAGGAAGTTTTTGAGTACGATTGCTCCTTCAGGGGTGTGGACTACTTCAGGATGGAATTGGACGCCACTGATACGGCAGTCCTGGCTCTCAAACGAAGCAAACGCCGTATCCTCCGTGCTTGAGGTGACTTTAAAGCTTCGCGGAAGCTCGATAACCTTGTCTCCGTGGCTCGATCCACACCTGAGCGCCGGCTGAGATACCCTGAAGCAGAATCGAGTCATCCCGTACGTAACTCAACGTGGCCCGCCCGTATTCCCTGTCCTGGGCTGGTTGCACCCTTCCCCCCATGGTGTGGGCAATACCCTGTAGCCCGTAGCAAATTCCGAGGACAGGTAGCCCCAATTCGAGAATTTCTCGGTCGAGTTGAGGCGCATCGTCATCGTAAATGCTTGCAGGACCACCGGAGAGAATGATGGCAGCCGGCCTCTTTTGGCGAACAGCCTCCATGCCCCGGCTAAAAGGTTGTATCTCGCAGTATACTCCGGCCTCTCGAATGCGCCGGGCTATAAGCTGCGTATATTGAGACCCGAAATCGAGAACAAGAACGTAAGACGTTATGAGCAACTCGTGACCCCCATTTAGGCTCCTCATCATGAAGATAGATATTATTCCTTATCCGTGGAAGGTTGTTTTGTCAAAGGCTTGGACGAAGTTTTGACGGGATCGGGGTCTCGGACCCTCTTTATGACCGCTACGTCAGTCTTCGTCCAATCTGTACCGGGGATGAACAGATGTGCGGGTGTCTCTGGCCGCCTGCGGCACAAGTACTCCGGTGCCCAAATTAGACCTTGAATTCTGGTTCCATTGCCGTCATTCCCGGGTGCGCGGGCCCGCGAACGCGAGGTTCCCCCTTCCGTAAAGGGGGGTTAGAGGGATTTTGGTATAAGCCCCTGAAAATCCACTTAAATCCCCCTTTAGGGGACTTTGACGGCCCGTGGGCTCTATTCACATATAACATACTCGCGTTAAGTTAGCGCCTATGGGATCGGCGTCCGGGCCGACCGTATTGGATGGGTTGCAAACACACAACATTGCCCGAAATAAGACACCGAATTTGAAAAATCGAGTAGTAATTGTGCGGCCCACAAAAAAGAGAGATCGGGCATTTGACTCGATCTCTCTTCCGGAATATATCCCGGTTATAGATTCTCTCTTACTGAACTTGCTGTTTCTTGATCACTTCATACTTCAGGCCGCTGGTTACACACGGGTTGCAGCCAGGGGACGCTATCGAGTATTTCTCGATATTGCTCACCAGATGGCCGCCAGGCATAACAGGAGGAGGAGCACCCCAGGCTACAGGACCGCCGTAGGGGGGCGCAACGCATTTGGGAGGGATGACCTGGACCTTCATGGTGCATCTGGTGCCCTTCCATACGCCCCAGGGCCTGAAACCGCCCGGAGCCGTGTACTGCTCACAATCGCACAGCAACAGCGTGCTATCCCCACCGATTGTGCCTGAAGTCGCCCTAGAGTAGGCCGTTTTCACTTTCATGGGGATCATTATCATGTCCCCAGAGACAGCACAGCCGCCACCCGCCATGGCAGGCATCCAAGCGCTAGCTACTCCCACCGCAGTGATGATCAGGGCCATAGCGCTGAGAACAACAATCATCTTCTTGACCATACCCAATCCTCCTTTTATTAGGCCCCGCCAACCAGTCCACGGGGAGCCGAATTTGGAATTATAGACAAATCAAACCTATTGCCAATGTGATTATCAGAACCGTCGCAGGAAGTCAAGACATTTTTTCCCGAGAAAGCCTGATGTCGCCTCGAAATCATGTACGACCATACCAGAAAGAAATCTAAATTCAAACTTTTTTTTCAACGGCACCTACTCGCGCACCTATTTAACGAATACACGCCTATCACCTCCGACACTGTAACTTGAAGCCATTGCCAAGAATAATATCGTCTTGGACGCTTGTTGTACGGAGTCCGAGTCGAATAGGATAACGGAATTTTTTTGCCCTCATTCCCATTCACGATGTCCCGCGAGTCCGGGGGGACCCTTTGTAAAGCGGCGCGAGCCGGGCAACAATTTCGGCAGTTTTTATCATTTACCGCTTGATCCGGCACCAGCACCCCCGCAGAAACAACGTTGATCGGTTGAAGCTTTTGTCAAATATCCGAAGCGTATTCCCTCGGATCGGCGAGGCAACCTGCCACCGCCGTAGCGGCCGCCACCGCCGGAGATGCAAGAATGACCTCGCTTTCCGGATGCCCCATGCGGCCCACAAAATTCCTGTTCGTGGTAGAGACTGCGCGTTCCCCTTTGGCCAGGATCCCCATATAGCCGCCGAGGCAAGGTCCACAAGTAGGGGTAGACACGGCTCCTCCCGCGGACAAAATTTCTTCGACAAGCCCTTCGGCCACCGCCTCCAGCATGATCTTAGGCGTCGCGGGGATGACGATAAGCCTCACACCCTTCGCAACCTTCCTTCCTTTCAATATGGAAGCCGCTGTACCGAAGATCTTCTATTCTGCCGTTGGTGCAGGACCCGATCACTACTTGTTCCACTTTCATCCCTTTGACTTCCGATATACGTCGCGCATTCTCGGGTAGAAACGGGAGGGCCACGGTCGGTTCGAGAGATGAGAGATCTATCCGAAGAGTCTCCGTAAAAGCCGCGTCAGGATCAGATTCATAAACCGCGTATGGCCTGCGGGTGCGGCCATCTGCATACGCCCGCGTCTCATCATCAAATGAGAAGATGCCATTCTTTGCGCCTGCCTCAATGGCCATGTTCGATATAGTGAATCTGTCTGACATGCCCAAATGACGGACCCCATCGCCCACGAACTCCATGGCCTTATAAAGAGCCCCATCCACACCGATCTCACCAATTATGGAAAGGATCACGTCCTTGCCCCCCACCCAAGGGCCGGGCTTTCCCGTCAGCACAAAGCGCATTGTCTCAGGCACTTTGAACCAGCAGTTTCCCGTGATCATGGCTGCGGCAAAGTCTGTGCTTCCTACTCCCGTTGAGAAGGCTGCCAGAGCACCATACGTGCACGTGTGGCTGTCCGCTCCGATTATGAGGTCTCCCGGTCCGACTAATCCCTGCTCCGGCAGCAGTGCATGTTCAATCCCCATTTCCCCGACGTCATAAAGATGGATCAGGCCGACTTCTCGGGCGAACTTTCTGGCCAGGCTAAGCATCTCGGCGGAAGCAATGTCTTTGGCCGGGTTGAAGTGATCCAGCACCACTATCACGCGCTCCGGATCAAAGACACGAGTACCCCCCGCATCCCTAAAGGGGCCTATGGCGAGAGGAATCGTAATGTCATTGGCCAACGCGATGTCCACGCGTGCTTGGATGAGTTCTCCAGGCTGCACGACCTCGTTTCCGGTGTGAGCAGCCAAGATCTTCTCGGTCATAGTCATTCCCATTTACGAAAGCTCCTTCTCATACAGTTCATATCCGGTGTGCAAGGTCATGTAGGCTTACTGGACCGGCAAAGAATTGCCCCCGTTGTCAGGCCGCTCTCTCCAGCCAATGGAGTTCGAATTTATATCTTTCAAAGCATCCCATTCTCCCGGTCTGGCCTTCAAAAAGGCGAATCGACATCCCTTTCACAGAAAAAATCGGAAGCAACGCGGAGACCTCACGATAACTGCTCCGATAATTCGCCTCGGCGCATCCACGTAACACATTACGTTTTTTTCTCGGGTCCGTCTATCTCAGCGAGAGCCGACTTCTGAGACAATCACGACGCGTGATATCCGGGCCGCTCATTGAAGTAGGCCTCCAGTGCCTCCTCCCAGCGCCTCAATCGCGAGCCTGTCAGTTCTATAAACCTGGAATTGTCCAGAACTGAATAGGCCGGCCTGGGCGCGGGCCTGTCCAGTTCTTGGCTACTCATGGCCTCCACGTGGACGGTTGTGATTCCGGCAAGCTCAAGAATCCTGCGAGCAAATTCGTACCACGTCGTCTCGCCCGAATTGGTGACGTGGAAAGTCCCTCGCGCGGATAAGCCACACAGGCCGATGAGCGAGGCTGCGAAATCCGGCGCGTAAGTGGGGCAACCTTTCTGATCGCCTACCACCCTGAGCACATCTCTCTTCTGCGCCTGTGAAAGTATTGCCTCCACGAAGTTCTTCCCATGCAGTCCGAACAGCCATTGAGTTCGGACGATACAATGCCTGTCCGGAAGTAACTCCCTGATGCTGCGTTCGCCTTCAGCCTTGGATCTGCCATATACCCCTAGAGGATTTATCGGGTCTTCTTCCAGGTAAGGTGATCGCTTGTTTCCGTCAAACACATAATCAGTACTTATGTGCACGAGGAAAGATCCGGTAGCGAGCGAAGCTTTGGCGAGATTTTCAGGACCTTGAGCGTTGGCGCTGAAAGCTTCTTCCGGCCTTGATTCACACCCGTCCACATCGGTATAAGCGGCTACATTGATCACCACGCTCGGCCGATGCGTTTCAAGCGCGTCCATTACTGAATCCGCTGCACGAATATCCAACTCATCCAGGTCCAATGCCACAGTCTTTATGCCACGTTCCAGCAGCAACCTCACCAGGTCTGTGCCAAGCATACCCTTGGAGCCTATCACGAGGTAAGGTTCCTGAAATTTCACCATAACCGCCTCCACAATTATCTTAGCAGTTGAACTTGCAAGTGTTTTTCAATATGATGACCGGAAATCACTTCCATTGGCAAACCCCTGTCATTTTCGCAGGTTGTAGGATGGCAGGCCGTGCGCCTCGAACTTTCGGCCTTCAATCATACTGTTTATGACACTCATCTGCATCGGAGCGCAAGAATCGTGATGAAAATGGTTCTTAGGTACGCACGGAAACAGGACCTTTCCGCAATTAAGAAGATCCTCAAACCCTGGATCGACCATGACCCGAGGATCCTTGAACTCCTGGAAACCTTACCCTTTATGGGTGAGCAAAGCACGATCAGTTGCAGAATACTCGAGACAGACAAGTCCATTCGCTGTGTGTCACTCTGGTCGCAAGAAGAACCGAAGGAGGCACGTCTGCTGGCCCTTGGACTAGGTCCGGGAACGTCCGACCTCGGCTGGGATAGAAGGTTCCTGCGGGAAGAAATCCTGGCGTGGTCTGAAGTTGGGGTAGCGAAGGCAACAGTGCGTCTTCCCGAGTCTCTTGCCGGTTCACTCATCGGCTGCCTGAAGAGCTGCGGATTCATGCTGGAAGGCATTTCTTCCTGTTGCAGTGTTGATGACAAGCCTCAGATATGCTTGTGCAAGCATTTCCTCTACCGGGTCATCCCGAATTCTCAAGTCATGGACTTTTTACGGGATTTCTTGCTCTCTCTTGGGTACGAGGTGAGAGAGGAACCCGAGGGCCTTGTATACCGGATTAAACCCCAGTACCACCTCCCCTTTATTTTCAGTTCCTGGCATCGCATCACGAAGAGCGGCCCGGACATAATCGTTCACCCTCCAGCGCGGGTGCTTGAAACTCACGAGTTGGAGACCCTCTTTTATCCTTTAAGGATCCACGCCCGGCACGAACAACCTCTGCTGCTGCCGATGGAGAAAAAAAGGGCCTTACATCTGATCGACCTTCCTCAGTCGGACTCCAGGCAAAACAGCCTCTTCGATTCCGGTCCCGTTCGCCGGGACAGGCCGGTCCACGCAAGCAATCTCACGTACGGTTACCCTACGGGGGTTCGGGGGATTCGCAAGGGTCTTCCACTGCTATTCTATATTAATAAAGTCGGTGTGGTCGGGTCGGGCCGGGTAGATGACTGGTACTTGGACGAGCCCAAAAACCTTTACAACAATATTGATGAAATGGGTTATTTCGATCCTGAAGACGTCAAAGAACAGGCCGCCACTTCCGGATCGAAAATGGGCAAGGTCCTGGTAATCCGCTTCCACTGGTACAAGCCCCTGAAACGATCCGTCACGCTGGAAGAAATTCGAAGAATGGATGAGAGTTTCAACCCCCAGCGCGCACGTACCTTGTCGGTGGGGCTTTTTGATTCGATAGTCTCTGCCGGAAACAGGGAGAATTGATGCCGGCGGACACTCCCACGCGCAGCCATGTCATGACTTATGAATACAAAGGAATAAGGCCCAAAATAGGCCGTAACGTGTTCCTGGCCCCCGGTGTTGTGGTGCTGGGAGACGTCGAGATAGGAGACGGAAGCAACATCTGGTTTTACACGGTGGCGCGGGGGGACAGTCACAGCATAAGGATCGGGCGGAACGCCAACATCCAGGATCATTGCATGTTGCACGTCACTCGCGGACGCTTTCCTCTCATAATAGGGGACGGGGTTGTCGTCGGCCACCGGGCAGTACCTGCACGGCTGCACCGTCCATAACAACGCGCTGATCGGTATAGGCGCGCTGGTGCTTGATGGGGCCGTAGTGGAAAAAGGGGCGATCATTACAGCAGGCTCGGTAGTCACTCCGGGGAGCACCATATCATTCAACCATGTAGCAGTCGGCATCCCTGCGCGCATTACCAGGGAAGTGACGGATGAGGAAAAGGCATTCCACCGGCAAAGTCTCTTGAATTACTACGAATATGGCCAAGTCTTCGACGAGCGGGTGCGACGATTACCATAGGTCCGGCTCCACAATTGCTGCCGGCGCACGCGGGCATCCGGTAGGGCGGCCCGTGGCCGCTGGCCCGGGCTACGCCACTGACATGACACCGCGTTTTCGGTAGGGGCCGGTTTGAAACCCAATGCTGTTGACTTAAGCCGCATGCCTCTTGTCCAGGAGCTTTTCCTTCGACGGGCCTTCACCTCGTCATTCCGGCGGAGGCCGGAATCCAGGTTTTCCTAATCTCCCCTGGACCCCGGCCTTCGCCGGGGTGACGGTGGGGTAGACGGAGGTCCCTTAAGTCAACAGCATTGGGTTTGAAACCCGCCCTTACACGCCTAATTCCGATTCGCTTTCAAACTAATGACAACGTATCTAGCGGGACAGTCCCGCCCAGACGGGATTGCCGGCGGCAATGCCTGCGTACGCGGGCATCAGGACCGGCCTTCCCGCGAGATCCAGGGTCGTTGATTGGCCGCCGGCGGGGACGCCGGTGCTACTCCGCGGATTGGAGTACCAGGTGATGAATGGCGTGCAGTCCCGCGTTCCGCCCGAGATGCTCCACCATATCTTGTCCAGGATTGGCTACTTGACGGCGCATTAGTATCAAATCGCGTCTGAAGAAGCCCGTGCCCTCTCGTACGAAGTTCCCTTAGTAATTGCCCGCCTGCTGCAACGAGAAACGTTGGGGTCGTCATCCGCTTAAAACCGGTGGCCGGCGTTACCTAGTGGGTTGTCTCCCGCCGCCTCTGCGCTCTTCACAAGAGACTGCGGTCTGAAATTGCTTAATGTATTACTTTAATTATTGACAATAGCTAACTGGTATGCTTTATTAATTCCGTTGCTTGGCAACGTCATCCACTAGTATGCGGGAGGAGTTCGCATGCCTCATTCACACAATATTGACTATTACATCGGACACATGAACGATGAATCCCTGGCGGACGCGCTGGCAGATTTTGAAGACCCGCTGGAGGGCCGGTCTGCCGAGATGTTATCCTCCCTGGACCTGGAAGACGATTTTGGCGAGGACGAGATCTCAATCGATTACGATGACTTTTGATCCTCCCCACTCCCTCCATACGCGCTCACGGCCGAAGAAAAGGGTCCTCTTCGGCCGTTTCCATTTTGAAAGGGCTGCCTTTCCCGAATGCGTCTTCTTCCTTGCCAATCCGGTTCAACGCTGAGTATTTCGATTTGTTCACGACGGTCTTATTTGCTTCCCCAGGAGGGATCTCAATTGGACAGCTTACCCGCGTTGTAGGCTTTGATATACTCCAAACAAAACCTGTCCTTGTTAACTAGTGCCTCGGATGCGTAAATGAGTGCCATGAGTTGATTGTCCAGCGGATCGGCAATCACGGCATCGAGACCGTGGGCCATGCTCATAACCGCAAAGGCTCGGTTCAAGTGACGGCGTTCGGGAAGGCCGAACGACACGTTACTCAATCCGCTTACGAAGTGGAGACCCGGAAGTCTGTGTGACAGCTCGCGCATCACTTCCAGCGTCTGGATCACTGTTTCCGAGCTTGTTGCCAGAGTCCGGACCAGGGGATCCAGGTAAATGTCGTCCAGAAGAATTCCATCCTTTACCAAACGGCCCACCAGAGATTCGCCGACTTCGATCGCCAATTCTTCGGACGATGGCAAGCCCCTGTCATCATTGCACAACGCAATGACTCGTGCATTGTACTGCTTGACCAGAGGCAAGACGCTGCTGTATCGGTCAGCTTCCCCGCTGATCGAGTTGATCATGGGTCTTCCTATATGTGCGGCAAGACCCGCGGCCAGGGCCTCCGAGTTCGCACTGTCGATGCACAAAGGCAGATCGGACACCTCCTGGACGGTCTTAACGAGCCACCTCATGGTCTCAGGCTCTTCCGTTGCCGGGACTGTTCCGCAGTTGACGTCCAAGGCGTGCGCGCCCGCGGCCTCCTGGGCTTTAGCCACGTCTTGAATATGTGTTGCATCTCTCTCTTTTACAGCAGTCTTTATGCTCTTGCGCGTTGCATTTATTTTCTCACCAATAACAAACATCTTCTTTCCGAGGATCAAAGGTGGAATTAGGAATAAATCTCTTTACACAAATTCACGCCTACTATGGCATCCTTTGCATAATAGTCGGCCCCGGCATATTCGCGCACCTGCTCATTGACCGGGGTTCCGCCAACGATAACTTTGACTTGATCCCGCAAACCCGCCGCGGCGACAGCGTCCACCACCTCCTTCATCGCGGGATAGGTGAAGTTCAAAAGCGCGCTCATTCCCAGGACTTTTGCTCCAGACTCTTTCACAGATTGAACAAATTTCTCGGCCGAGACATCCACTCCCAGATCGATGACGTCAAAACCTGCTCCTTTCAGCAGCGTGACGACGATATTCTTGCCTATATCGTGGATGTCTCCCTTCACCGTTCCGATGACAACTTTCCCGCCGGCGGCCTGTTCCGTTTGAATACCGGCCAGCAGCGGATCGAGTTTCTTCATGACCTGCTTCAGGATTTCCGCTGAAAAAATGAGCTGGCTTATGAAGTACTTTCCCTCGGAGAAAAGTTCGCCGACCCGAATCATCCCGGCATTGCATTCTTGTACAATGTTGAGTGGGCCTGCCCCTTCATTGATCTTCCGATCGACAAGGTCGTACACCTTTTTTTCGTCGAGACCGGCCAGTGCCTGAGCAAGATCTCCCATTGCAGTCGCCTCCTGTCCTAAAGTGTCCATTGCCAAATAAACGTGTGGGCCATGGCCTCGAGTTGCTCCCAGTTCTTCTTGATAAGGTTTTCGTCCCCCGAAATCTGCCCAAGCTCCGCCTTCTTGACTTCCCAGGGGGTCAGAACCTTGCGCGGCTTCAAGGCTTCCGCTTTGGTTGTGGTCGGAGCCGGCTTTGGCTTGGCTTTGATCGCCTTGTTATGCCATCCATAGTCCATAACCGTGTCAATCATGGCTCTGAAGTTCTCGGGCTTGGTGTCGTACGGAAAGTTACATCCCGCGCTGATGATGTATCCGCCACCTTTGCCGGCCCGCTCGCACAATTCTCGTACATGTGCTCTGACCCGATCTGGCGTGCCAAGAATCAGCATTGAGTCCTGAACTCCTCCTGCCACGCACTGGTAACCCTCCAGGTCTTTCTTCGCTTGGAAAATATCTCCCTGAGTATCGATGTCGCAGAGCACCCTTCCCTTAGGCATCTCTCGCATGTGGTGCCAGTGATTCCTCCAATCGCCTTCGAGGTATGCTCTGATGCTGTAACCGGAGTCGATGATGATTTCCATTACCTTCTTGAACGAAGGCCAATAAAACGTGTCAAATTGATCTGGAGACATAAAAATTGCTTTGTGAGTCGGGATAAATATCGGGTAGCGTTTCAGCGGATCACCCAGCGAAAGGGCCAAGTGGGCCATTTCCTGCACGAGGACATCACAGGCAGCCAAAACTTTCTCCGGCCGGCGGAACATGTCCAGAAAAGTGGCGGTCATACCCCTCATTGCATCGGCAAGAGCGTCGAAAGGCGCCAGGAAGAATCCGGCCATTGGTTGGGGCATCCCGCATTTTTGCTCTAGGACCATCCCGCGATTCCTCATTATCCCGCCCATCATCATCTGAGCGAAACCTGCTTTGAGCATCGCAACGTACGAGCGGCCTGTCC
Organism: uncultured delta proteobacterium; assembly: GCA_963789265.1. Taxonomy (GTDB): domain Bacteria; phylum Desulfobacterota; class Desulfomonilia; order Desulfomonilales; family Desulfomonilaceae; genus CAWBBA01. Next base: position 398,546 of record CAWBKB010000007.1, read on the forward strand.
CTCGATTTGCCAATTCGCCCAGAATTCGAGGCAATAGGATGTCGATCATGAAGCCCGTAGGATCGTTGATCAGATCGTCATACTCATCTTCCTTCATGTAATCCTTTTCGACGAACTGGAACTGCGTGTCGGGCGAAAGCTCCCTGCCCGGAAGTTTGTATGTCTTTACATCCAATGCATCATAAAGGGGTCCATAGATCCGGTTGTCCCTTAATACGTCAACTTCCGGAAAGTCTTGGGAGAACTTGATTTCCGCCTGAAGCCATTTTTCCGGATCGTCGATTGTCTCTTGCTTGGTGTTTCCCGAATAGACTTCCGCAAAATAATTGCTGCCCGTGGCAATGGGAATGCGGTCGTGGGGCTCCAGCGATATTGCCGCATGATAACGGCCCAGTCTTTCCTCAAAAAGTTGCCTCAATTCCTCGGGCATGTCGACCTCCACCATAGTGTTACACTTTGTCAGCCGAGGATTGTAGGGGCGACCGGTGGTCGCCCTGGGCGAATGCCATTCGCCCCTACAACATCCCGCTAGTAAAAGGACATCGTTTATGGCAATTACTCTAATTGGAAATTCGCGAACTTCCCGTCGACAATGGATGGGGCGGATTATTGCGCGTTAAGTAAACTCCGCCCCATGACAATCAGCCGCGACCGGTTATCACCAATTATCAGTAAATGCCGGGATAAGGCGGGGTCTCAAGGTCTTTCCAGCTTTTCCCCAGTGTCTTTTCGAAAAAGGACCCGAGGCGCTCGAAAAGCTTGGACCAGTGGGTTCGCCCCTGTTCAAGTTCTCCCAGAATTTCGGCCACGATTTCGGGCAACCTGTGCAACTCCTCTTTGGGCAAAAAGGAAACGGCGCCCTCTCTGATAGCTCGATTCACACTCTCCACGCTGATCGCTTTGGAGGTAAGCATCGCGGCAGGCAAATGTTGCTCACGGCAAGCTTCAAGCAATTTAAAGCCGTTCACGCCCATAATGTCCAGGATCACAAGATCGAAGACGTTTTCCCTGATCAGTTCGAGACCGCCATCGAAGTCCTGCGCAGTCATTACAAGAGAAGCGGGGAATCCTTCCTTGATGACTTCGAGCACATCGGGCTCGTCATCCACTGCCAGGAACTTCCTGCCATCCAAAATGCTTTCATCGAACATAACATTTGCTCCTTCGGCACAAACTCTTCTCGACGAAAATGGATTTGAACGATATCAGCCGCTTACGATAAAGAAGTAGATTTGTCGCCAGCCCCCCGGCAAAGACCCGAGCCTATACATAAGAAATTTATGCTCTTGTTTTCGTTGGGTCCACCGGCAACATCAGCAAAATTCCTATGATCGGCCCTGCTGCCAAGATCCACCATACCGAGGAAAAAGACCCGGTATAATCGATTGTCCAGCCAAGGATGAACGGGCCAATCATTGACGCCAGTTGGAATATGACATTGGTTGTGCCGTTCGCTGTGGCAGCCCATTCTTTTCCGGCGAAGGCCGATATGAGAACCGTTAACTGCGGATTGGCACTAAATGCAAAGAATCCTGTCAAAAAACCGAGAGCCACGAGCATTGACATCGAATGCTGGTACCCGAAAATTATCGTGGCAGGGGCCGCCAACAGGTACGCAAAAATAATTAACCACTTGCGTTGGCCGGTCCAATCAGAAACGAACCCTGAAATCAAAGGAGCGATGACACCGCCGATCCCGTAAAACGTCATGACCAGACCTGCCTGAGCGATTGAAAAGCCCAGCTTTTTAATGTACATGTTAGCCCACGTCACAGTCCCCAGTTCCAACCACATCAGACAAAAGCCGGCAAGCGCTGTCAAAATTAACCCTTGGCTCGCGGCTATCACCTTGAATCCACCGAACAAGGTTTTGGTTCCGGCCTTGACCGTCCCGGTTGATCGCATCATGACCAAAACCAATATGCCCGCGGTTATTGTAAGTAAACCAACGGATTTGAATGCTCCGTGCCAGCCCACCAGCGCGTTGAGCGGGGGGATAAACAGATTTGTTAGCAGGATGCCCCCGGACGGCGCAGCAAGAAAAACCCCGAAAGCAATTCCCCGTTCCCGGGCGGGGAACCATTCCATAATGGCCAAGGAACAGGAGGAAAATACCGCGCCTGCTCCTAGGCCCGAGATAATTCTGAGAATAAACCCCGTGTCGTACGTGGTGATGAACCCGAACGCGCATGTCGATAAACCTTCCAGCAAAAGGCTCGCGCCTAAAATAAACCTGACCCCGAACCGGTCAGCCAGTACGCCCGCCGGGATCTGCGTTATCACATAGCCAATGTAAAACGCGCTCATGTAGGCCCCGGCCTGGCTCATACTTATCTTCAAGACAGGGACTACTACAGGGATAAGAGGCGGCCACGTGAACCTTGTTATGAACGTGAATAAGAAACAGGCTGCTACGAGTGCCAAAATCACCCACCGGTACGGGGCGAACTGAGCTTCTTCATGCCAGCTATCCATTGTCGGACCTCCTCTACCTTCGACCGCAGCAGATTTTTTGCCGGAAATAGAACCCAGGGTAACGTCTCCACAACAGCTTTGTCATGATCCCATTTTGGAAGATTTTGATTGACCTTTTTTGTGCAGGAAACAGATCTTGGTATTCGGTCGCGGATCCCCTATGCCTCGTTGATCTCGACGAGATCCGATGTCCCGAATCTCATTACATACGTGGTGGCGAGCAAGGTTCGGGCATTCCTTGCTATGGAAGGCACTGATCCAGCGAGAGCTTCTATTTCCTGCGCCAACTCTTCGATCTTTTCAACCCTGGAACTGACTTCTTTCAACAGTTTCTCGTCGGGAAATTCCATCCGATTCACCTCTCTGCCTCCTTTCTGAGGTCAACATACCTCTTTGCCTTGAGCGTATGTCGCGGTAACTCGCCAGGAGATACCGGATCGATTACGAATCGCAAATTGGTCTTTGTCTTCAACCTGTGGAAGAGGTTTTGACAGAGGCCCTTGACCTCGTCCTGACCCAACTGCTCCTGCGGTTCCACTTTCAAGCTAATTTCATCCATTATCCCGTTATTATTAACGAAAATCATGTACTCCGTAATTTCGGGAAATTCAGCCCTAACCACTTCCTCTACTGTAACAGGGCTGAAGAGCACTCCCCGAATTTTGGTCAGATGGTCGATCCTCCCGGAAACCTCATGAATCATTGCCGAGGTTCGGCCGCACGGACAATCATCCTTCCCCTTCCTGACTATATCCTTCGTATTGAATCTGATCAACGGAAAAGACCGTCTCCCCAGAGGCGTGACTACAGCAACACCCAGTTCCCCTTCTTCAACTTCAGTGCTCTGATTCTCCATGTCGAGAATTTCGACAAGGAAGAAGGGTTCCATGAGATGTAAGCCCTTGCGTTCAGAGCACATTCCTGCCCAGGCACAAGGTTCCGTGCCGCCGATGTGATCGTAAACTTCAGCACCCCAAGCCGCTTCCAATCGTTTTCGTGTCGCCTGAGGGAGCGGTTCGCCGGCACACATCATTCTTTCGATTCCGAGGTCTCGAGGATTCAAGCCCATTTTTTGCGCCTCTTCCGCCATGTGGAGACCGTAACTTGGAGTATTCAATAGCGCTGTCGCCCGGACCTCACGAATCTTGCTTATCCTTGCACGAGTATCGAGTGCACCGCCCGGGATGACGGTGCAGCCGACCTTTTCGGCAGCGTAGTGCCCTTCCCAAAACGCGACGTAGCACGTTGTACCCGAAAGGGATGAAGACGCGGTCCGTCGGCCTGAAACCGGCCATCCAAAGAATCTGGCACCATACCTCAACTCGCCATTGCCAACTTTCCACGCTTTCAGGCACATACACGGGCTTGCCGGTCGTGCCGGAAGTCTGGCGAAAAATCGAGACCGCTTCGTCGGGGACGCCGGCAATAGTGCCGAATGGAAACGGCTTCGTCTCATCCTGAGATTTTCTGAGGTCGTCCTTGTCTATGAGGGGAAGCTTTCGCACGTCATTCAGGGTCACGATGTCTTCGGGCTCTATATCGCGATAAGTCTCGCGATAAAACTCACTGTTGAGCTTGACATACGAAATAAGCCGTCTCAGGCGCTTGAGTTGAAGGCGGTGGATCTCGTCTCTGGACAAGGTCTCCACATACGGATTCCAGTAGTTGCCGATTTGGTTTGCCATTCCGCTTCTCCTTGTTAACGTCCTATCCGATCTTTAGATCGTAGAGTGGAGGTTCCTTCCTGAAGGTCACAATCCCGAAAACGATTTGGTGGCGACGGGCATCTTGCCCGTTATTCCCAATAGACAGGCTGGAAGCCTGTCCCACCAATCCAAATTAGGTGACAACCTGCATTGCCTATGACGACTATTCTTTCCGGAACCACTATAACTCGCCATTCGTTGGATTCTCTGTTCTCGGATCACGCATATTTATCGCAGAGATTTTCCGGGTAGTTCGACCTTGGAGACCTCGATCTATGACCGATTTGTGAATTTAGTTTGCAAAGGTTATCCGGGCGAGAGAAGCGTATTAATCTTAGCAGCGACCTCTTTGAGCAATTCTGAAATCGTGGAGAGCTTCTCGTCGGATGCCTGAGCCTTCAAACCTGCCGCCCATATAGCTGCGTGCAGGTTCCTGGCTTGGGTATTGATCGGAACCGAGAGCGCCACGATTCCCTCAATATACTCTTCCAGGTCGTATGCTACGCCTTCCTGTTGCACATCCAAAATGCCCTTCTTAAAGACCTCTGCATCCACAATGCTGTTACGGGTGAATTGCTTCAGACCATTTTCGGCGAGAATTCCGTCAAGTGAAGAGTCGGGAAGAAGTGATAAGAGAGCCTTGCCCCCGGCTCCGGCAACAAGGGGCAACTGCATGCCCACTTCAGAACTTATTTTGATATCGACTGCGGCATCTACCTTGTCGATTATCACTGCCTTCGGTCCGACCCGGACACCCAGGAAAGTCGAGAAGCCGGAGGCTGTGCTGATTTCCTCTAAAAAAGGATGGACCACGCTAATCAGTTCTGCTCGGGAGCTTGCCACTCTTCCCAGGACATGCAGGCGCGGACCGAAGGTCAAGTGGCCGTCGCTGCTGTTCTCGAGCACGTGGAGGTCGAGCAGGGTGTGAACGATATTAAAGACAGTGCTTTTATTCAGGCCAAGTCTTTTTGAGATTTCGCTTATGCCAAAGGGTTCTTTTGATCTTGCCATAAGTTCAAGAATGTCGAAGCATTTATCGACAGCAGGCACCCTTTTGAAGCGAGAAGCGGCTGGGCTTTTCATGTGGTTCTCCTGGGAGAACAATTATTATCCATAGTGAACAGCCGGCAAAATAATGTCAAGTAAAAAAATCGTGGTCCGGGAAGCCGTCAGTTACGCAAGAGTTGTTATTGCGAGAAGCAAAGCTACCGAACAATCGGCGCCTTCATGCAGCAATCGTCATTCCGGGGCACGCGGTCCCGCGTTCGCGGGACAGTAGGACCGGCATCTTGCCGGTCGTCAGTCAGACCGGCCTCAGCTTGCGTAGGATGCGGTGAGCCTCGCCAACGCGAGGGAACCGCATCGGTCGCGGCTCGGTCATTGAGGGACTCCTCGGCGAGATTTTTCGCGACCGATGCGGTTCATCCCCCGTGCCGCGGGATTCACCACATCCTACACACTCCTCGCAATGACAGGAAAACGGCATTTGTCCCGCGAAATTAGACTCACTGATACGGATTTTTTTCCCTTGACATAGCGCGAGGTCCTGTTCAAAATAGAGACTAATAGTTTCCCATAGAGAACACAGGCAGATGCCAACGTGCCTAAAACCGCTCTCAAACAGAGTCCAATGACGAAACAAGAGTTCGCAATCGTGAAACTTTTGCCGTTCAGAAACCCAGTTGGTAGAACGGCCCAGGCAAATGACAGGCAGGATGCCTGTCCCACCATCACATCCGTCCACTTTACCGGTGGGACAAGCATCCTGCCTGTCATTGCGAGCGCAGCGAAGCAATCTTTCTTCTCGTTCCCGGGCTCTGCCTGGGAACGCCTGCCTTCGAGGCTCTGCCTCACCTATGATAATGAAATAAAGCCAGTTTGCGGGCAGAACCCGCGAGATCTGGATTCCCAGGCGGAGCTTGGGAACCAGAAACCCTAAATCTTCTTGCTGGGACAGGCTTACAGCCTGTCTATTAGGAATGACAGGCAAGATGCCTGTCCCACTGGCAATGGAGCACCATAGATAATCCATCAAGCAAAAGGAGGGAGACTGTGAGGTTACCAAAATTCGAATACCGGCGCCCTGAAAGCATACAAGAGGCCTCGGCTATCTTGCTTGAGCAACCCTCAGCCAAGGTGCTGGCAGGCGGAACCGATCTTTTGGTCAACATGAAATACAAGGTCGAGACGCCCGCCACAGTCGTAAGCCTCCAGAGTTTGCGCGACCTCGATTATGTCCGGAAGACAAACAGCAGCGTGAAGATCGGCGCGCTCACCCCTCTTAAGAAGGTCTACAACGATCCCTTCGTAGCCGAGAAACTACCGGCCCTCGCTACGGCCGCTTCTTCGGTAGGATCGTATCACCATCAAACTATGGGCACCATTGGCGGAAACCTGTGCCAGCAGACCAGGTGCAAGTACTTCAATCAATCCAAGTGGTGGCGGAGTTCCAGGGAGATTTGTTTCAAAGCCGGCGGAGAGATGTGCCACGTAGCCAAGAAGCAGCTAGTCTGCTACTCGACCTACTGCGGTGACGTAGCCCCTGCTCTGCTGGTGCTGAGCGCGGAAGTCATCTTGTCAGGAAAGAGCGGCTCAAGACAGGTCCCCTTGGAAGATATCTATTCGGGACAAGGGAAAACCCCGCTGAAGCTGGAACCCGGAGAGATCCTCACCGAGATTGTCATCCCCGTGCAGGCCGCAGAAGGATTTTCCACTTACAAAAAATTCGCCAATAGAGGCAGCATTGATTTCCCGATAGTGGGCGCGGCTTTCTGGACCTCAAGCAAAACTAAAGAATCGAGGGTGGCTCTCACCGCTGTCGATCGCAAGCCTCTTAGAGCGCGGCAGTTTGAAGATTTCATGAAAGATAAGCAACCGGGTGACGAAGTCATCAACGCGGTAGACGGGCTGATAGCCAAAGAAACTAGACTGATGGCATCATCTATTGATTCCCTTTCGCTCAAAAGGAAACTTATGGGCCTGTTGGTCAAAAGCGCCATCACCGAGGCCATGGGAGGTTCAAAGTGAAGCAAGGTATCGCCTTGAAGGTTAACGGGGACGTGTACCGAGGTCCTTATTTCTCCGAACCAGACTCTTCTCGAGGTCCTTCGGGACAAGCTGGGGCTCATGGGGACAAAGAGAGGTTGCGATCTAGGTGCCTGTGGTGCGTGTACAGGTACTGATAAACGGCGAAGCCTATCTATCGTGCCTCCTGCTGGCAATGGACGCGCAGGACAAGGAGATCGTCACCATCGAGGGCCTGAGTGGAAACGGTGAACTCCATCCGCTGCAGAAATCATTTGTCGAAGTTGGGGGTTTGCAGTGCGGCTTTTGCACACCGGGCATGATTATGACCGCCAAGGCCGTACTGGATGAGGACCCCAACCCCACCGAGGAAAGCATCAAGAAGAAGATGGCGGGCAATCTCTGTCGGTGTACCGGGTACAAGAAGATTGTGGAAGCGGTCATGGCCGTACCCGGCGAAAAGGAGGTGTAGAAACAGATGGAAAAGAAATTCAACGTAGTAGGCGCCAGATTGCCCATGATTGATGCCGCGGCCAAGGTCAACGGCTCCGCGCAATTCACCGACGACCTCGTCTTTCCGGGTATGCTGCACGGAAAAATTCTACGAAGTCCGTTACCGCACGCAAAGATACTCAATGTGGATGTGTCCAAGGCAGTGCGCCTTCCAGGGGTTAAGGGAGTCGTGACAGGCGAGGAAATCCCGGATCGTCAGTACGGAATAGTCCCCAAAGCCAGTGACGAATACGCACTCGCCAAAGGAAAAGTCCGATACATTGGTGACGAAGTGGCCGCGGTCTGCGCAATCGATCCGGAGATAGCCGAAGAAGCCGTAGACCTGATCGAGGTAGATTATGAAGAGTTGCCCGCAGTGTTCGACCCGAGAGAGGCAATAAAAGAGGGCGCGCCGATCATACACGAAGGAGTGGCCAACAATACGTCTTTCGCAATAAAAAAGGAGTTCGGCGACGTAAAGAAGGCATTCGCGGAGAGCGCCCTGGTCTCTGAAGACACCTTCTATTCTCAGCCCGTGAACCATGCGCCTTTGGAACCGCACGCGGCAGTGGCGCAATACGATCCTATTAGAGGACAGATGGTGTTGTGGTCCAGCACGCAGATACCATTCTTCCTCAGAAGAAATCTGGCCGCCACTCTCCAGATGCCTGAAAGCAAAGTTCGTGTCATCAAACCCAAAGTGGGCGGAGGATTCGGCCAGAAGATCGACATGTTCGCCAAAGACTTCTGCGCCGCGTGGTTCGCCATAAAAACCGGTAGACCGGTCAAATTTGTTTATGAACGAGACGAAGTCTTCATTGTAACCCGCCAAAGGCACCCGATGTATCTAACCGTTAAGACCGGCATGAGCAAGGACGGAAAGATTCTGGGTCAACAATTTCTCTCCTATGCCGACGGCGGTGCATATAACGGTCCTGCACCGACCATGATGGCCTTATCCTGCTTCTTCCTCATGGTTCCGTATCATGTGCCCAATCTGTTCTACGAGGGATACCATGTTTACACAAACAAGCCTGTTGGAGGGGCCATGCGGGGACACGGGATTCCGCAGGCTCGTTTCGCAGTGGAACGCCAACTGGACTTGATGACAGAGCGGCTGAATCTGGACCCCGCGGAAGTTCGCGCCAAGAACAGCATCAAGGCAGGAGAAACCGCATCCCGGAGGATTCGTTATCCACACCTGCGGATTTGCCGAGAGCGTGAAACTGGCGTCTGAAGCCATTGGTTGGAAGGAAAAGCGAGGCAAGCTACCCTTCGGTCGAGGAGTGGGTCTCGGCGGAGCCTCGTTCCCCAGCGGGGTGACCAACATGAGCCACATCAGTTCGGGCGCAGTAGTCCAAGTAGGGCAGGACGGCGGAGTGAATGTGCTAACCGGCGCTGCGGACATAGGCCAAGGTGCTGAGACTGTGATCGGGCAAATAGTCGCGGAAGAACTCGGCGTCCCCTTTGAGGACATCAGAGTGACCGCGGCCGACACCGGAACCTGTCCCCTTGACTCGGGGACCTTTGGAAGCGGCGTGACCGTGAGAGCCGGCAACGCGGCCCGCATAGCCGCCGAATCGGTGAAAAAGAAAATATTCGAGTGCGTGGCGGACGAGCTGGAAGCCAATCCCGCAGACCTCGTGGCCAAAGACGGGATGATATTCGTGACCGGGTCGCCTGAAATCAAGATCTCCTTCAAGAAGGCTTTGAAAACATATCAATATCGTGACCTGCCGATGCCGCTCGTGGGACGAGCATCGTGGATGGCGGACACCAGCGAGCCCACGACCCTATTCAAGCAGCCGGGGAATTTCTCGCCGAATTATTCCTTCATGACTCAGGCTGCGGAAGTGGAAGTCGATACGACCACGGGGAAGGTCAAAGTTATCAAGATGGTGACTGCGCATGATTGCGGCCGGGCCATCAATCCCATGCTGGTTGAAGGGCAACTGGAAGGCTCGATTGCCGGCGGCATGGGACAAGCACTCTATGAGGATGTGATCGTGGAGAAAGGGCAGGTGATGAATCCGTCCTTCCTGGATTACGGCTTTCCCACTACAATGGAAGTTCCGGAAATGGAATCCATTGATATCGAGACCGATGATCCTGTGGGGCCGTTCGGCGCAAAGGAAGCCGGAGAGGGAACGCAATTGTCACCCGCACCCGCGATTGTGAACGCTATCTACGACGCGATAGGAGTGAACTTCAATGAGCTGCCGGTGACTCCGGAAAAAATATTGAAGGCTTTGGAGGAGAAGAAGAAAGAGAAGAGATAAAAGTTTTCCGGTGGGACAGGCTTCCAGCCTGTCTATTGTGAATGACAGGCAGGATGCCTGTCCTATTATCAATTCTTCACCCTCTTACCAGTAGGACAGGCTTCCAGCCTGTCACTTTCTTGGTGGGACAGGCTTCCAGCCTGTCTATTGGGAATGACAGGCAGGATGCCTGTCCTACTATCAATTCTTCACCCTCTTACCAGTAGGACAGGCTTCCAGCCTGTCACTTTCTTGGTGCGACAGGCTTCCAGCCTGTCTATTGGGAATGACGGGCAGGATGCCTGTCCTACTATCAATTCCTCACATCCGACGTCCTGCCCAGCGATAATCCTCAATCTCCGGCCACCGCTTCACAGGATTTCCCAGAATGTATTCTGTCTTCTGAAGCAACTCCGCTTCATCCCTCACAATGCGGTCAAAGTACTCGTCCTGCCAGACTGGCACGGCCCTTGTCCGAGTTTTTCTCAACGCGTTGGCGGTAAAAGATTTCCACGAATGGACGATCTGTTGCAAAGAATGCGTGTCAAAGGGGGATACGAGTACATGCACATGATCATCCATGACAACATAGGCAAGGAGCTCGTAGCGCTTGCCATCGAAATGTCTTATCGCGTCGGCCACCAAGGTCCTTTCCTCGGGATCGAGAACGGGTTGGGCCTTTCCAAGACGCCAGGTGACAAAGTAAAAGGAGCTCTCCATTCGCCAATGCGGGAGTTTCCGCCGATATGTGATTAAACGGGGTGTTTTCAAAGGCGAGACCTCTTTGCTCTGACCAATGACAGGCAGGATGCCTGTCCCACTATCAATTCCCACCTTACCAGTAGGACGGGCTTCCAGCCTGTCATTTTCCTGGTTGCCAGGCAACGCCACCACACCAAAGGGGTGATTCATTTCCCGCGCCGCGGAATTCATCATGCCTCACGCGAACCCCTCTCTTGTCGTTTCTCGGTAGTTCCATCGCATCTCTCGCGCGTTGCCAATGACGGCACTAGAATTCTCACATTCGGATCGTGAATGCCTTTCAAATCAAGCATGTCTTGTGCGCCAACTCTCAATGACTCTAGAAGTTCCTCTTGCGTCCGTTCCTGGGCGTTCACGCCAGGCAGATCTGTCAACCAGCCGATCCACCATCCCTCGGCTTTCTCTATTACTGCGTTATATTCCATGATTACCTCACGAAGGGGATATCCAAGTCCTTGCAGATCCTTCCGTAAGTATTCTCGAAAGCGATCGCGGATTGCCCAGACAGAAGGGCAAGACATTGTCATTGCGAGGAGCAACGCGACGAAGCAATCTCAGTTTTGGCCGTGTGGAGATTGCTTCGCTTCGCTCGCAATGACAACGGACAGAAAACTCCCCGCCCACCAGAATGGATGCGCATGTTTCTTGCCCTCTCCGAACAAGTTCCGCTCCATGCCGCTCCAAGTGCTTTATAAGTGCATGTCGTTTCATTTTACCACAATTGTTGGAGTGGAACTTGATGGTGGGACAGGCTTCTAGCCTGTCACTTTTTCCAGTAGGACAGGCATCTTGCCTGTCATTCCGCCTTGGTTGAATCCTAAATTGACAGGCAGGATGCCTGTCCCACTTTGATATCCCCACCTGACCAGTAGGACAGGCTTCCAGCCTGTCACTTTCTTGGTGGGGCAGGCTGGAAGCCTGTCTGTTGAGAATGACAGGCAGGATGCCTGTCCTACCAATAAAAAACCCGGAGGCCTAAACCTCCGGGCTCTATTTCACACCATATTGTGGGGGGCGGGCTAAAACCCACCCCGCCCTACATTGTTAGAAATCAACCACTATGCTTCCTTGGAAGCCGATTATAGGATCGATACCACGATTCGGATTCACCGGGTATGGTACACCGTTGATCGTGGCCGTGACGGTTGATCCGTAGTCCACGTATGCCCACTTGAACCAGTCACCCGGCTGCCAGTAAGCAATGAGGGTGTTGAAGGTCATGCCTTCCAGCAGTTTCCAGTTCACACCGGCATCCCATTCCCATCCAAGATAGTTGTCAGGAACGTTGGGAACCGGGGCAAACTGACCGGGTGTGCCGCCGCCAAGAAACGCCAACGGCAAGCCGACCGCGCCATATTGTCCGAAATACGTAGAGCCGAATCCCGGGCTGACCCTGATAGTGTTGGGCACACCGCCGCGGTACGCAGCTACCGGCGTGCCGGTATTGCTGGCACGGTCCGCGTACATAAACGAAGTGAACACGTTCAGGTTGGCGGCGACCGCGTAATCCAACCGTGCAGCATATCCCAGGAAGTCCTGGAATGCGCCGTAACCTCTGACGTCATACGTATTGTTGCCTGTTCCGTAGAGGCCCATCAGGAACTGGTACGGGGCGATGGCTTCCCTCGCGCCGCCGAATACGAGGAACTGGGTCTGCTTGTCATACACAGTCGCCGCACCATGATACGGGTCGGGGCCGCCGATGGCGCCCCAGTAGTCCAGGAACCCGCCGCGCCGGTCGTCACCGCTGTGATAGAAGCCCGCCAAAGTTAGCTTGGCAGGGCCGCATATCGCGCCAAGTTCGACTTCCCAGGCATCAGCCCATGTGGAAATGGACCGCCCACCCTTTTTCGTCGCGTCCGCGTACTCCCAGTCATATTCAACGTTGAGGAAAAATCTTCCATTGAAGTACTTGAAGTACATGGGAGACAACCAATAATGAGTGTCCCCGACCATCGGATTATTTAAATTGTCCGCAAAGGTTCCCAAGCCGAGGTACACAACGGGAAACGCCGAGTTGTTGAAATCATCCGCTCCGTTGACTCCAGCAGGAGTGGAAAAGGTAGTACCACCTAATAGGCCAGGGACTATATCGCAGTGCGCGTCTTCGTGGAATAGAGGCACGAACAGCCAACCCAAATTCACCGGCCCGTTAGCGTACGTGAAAGCAAACACCGAGTCAAATTCGGACCTTGTGCGGTTCTTGTCGGTGCCCGCTGCCATAGTAAGGCCGGGTGTGTTTGTCAGAGTGGCCGCGGCGTTTACCGCGAAAGGATCGGCCCCGGCATCTCTCAGATTCATACCGGCGATAAAGGTTAATGGGCCGTAAGGCACCACAAGCACAATCTTCTCGTCGTCCAGATCTTTCTCATGCGCGGTGCTCCAACCAAGCCCGAAGTCAACCCCGCGGCGGCCCAGGACAAGGATTCCCCAGGGGAGCTGAGCGGTCATCCAGAACTTTTCCCACATGCCGGTACACATGCCGGTTGCTCCAGGGCCGTTGCCGTTGGTGCCGTCGTTTGTGATGTACCAGCCCGTGTAACCCAATGCTCGGCTGTAGTTGTCGGAAATGTAGGTGCCCATGCCAGTAAGACCAACATCTTGGCGAATGGGGTGATGGCCCCGGAGGTTTGTTCCGGTGAGCCAGTACTCACCTCTCAACCGAATCGCGGGGTTAACCCGGATTTCAGGGTACAGCCATACGCGCTGGTCCTGGATCGATGCATCCGAAGCCTTGGCTGCAAAGCCCTGGGCAAAAACATAATAGTTGGCGACATCGATATTGATCGCGTTATTTGCCGCAAAGCTGTAGACCGGGCCTGCAAAACCTTGGGTTCCACCGGCGGCTGCACTAGGAGTAGTAAAGGGGGTATTGGGTCCACCGAAGAGGTCCCCCTGACCCATTCGTGAGAAGTAGCGATAGCGGAATTCCGCCTCGCCTGTCATGGCGAATTCCCACGCGAATGCGGGGAGAGCTATGGCTGCAATGAGCAGCACGCCCAACAGAATAGTAAAAAATCTTTTCATCTCTTCCTCCCAATCCAAAAAGAATCGAAAAAAGATGCCCTAAGGCAGTTAAACGCTGTACTCGTTTCGGCAGCCTCAACGCTCCCCCGAATTCCCCGCCGGCGGGGGATTCAGAAAAGCGCTAATTACGGCTTCTAGTCCGGTGAATCTCGAGTTCACCATCTGGTACAGATCTTCTGATTTCACATGTTTGTAACACCGGCCTAGCCTCGGTGTCAAGAAAAATTTGTATGATGGGGAATGGGGATGCGGCGGGAGCGGCGCTGACTAAGCGGTAGAAGGGTCGGGTACTTGTCGGCAGTGAGGTCAACGACGTTAGAGTACATTTGCGACGAAGTGCCTGAAATTTTTATTTCATTAGAATTTGTATTATAGACTTATGAAAGGTATTTGCAAGTGTGTTTTGAAGCTGGCGTAGGATGTGGTGAGTCACACGGCAAGTGGGATGAACCGTCCCGCGGAACGCGGGATCAGCGTCCTGGGGATCTCCCGGCTTCTCGGCTGCATTTTTCGCGACCGATGCAGTTTCCTCCGCTTTCGCAGGGATCACCACGTTCAAGAGGACTGCCATTCGTCACCCCGGACCCCGATCCGGGGATGGTAGGGGCGACCGCCGGTCGCCCAGGGCGAATGCCATTCGCCCCTACAGCCACATCCGCGGGCATGACGACAGGCAGGATGCCTGTCCCACCGACAAGGTGGGGATATGGTGGTTGGACAGGCTTCCAGCCTGTCATTTCCAACGCCGGCAGGGACGCCGGCGCTATCCCGCGGGACGCGGGATAGGACCGGCCTCCGTGCCGGTCTTCCTCGTTCCCAGGCCCGCGAGACGCGCATAGGCGTTAAGCGTCTAGCAGGACAACGTGCGCGGGAATGACGAAGAATCCGCAGATTGCGCAGATGCAAAAAGTCTGGATTCCCGCATGAGGGGGGATGGCGCGTTTTATATCTGTGTCATCTGCGTAATCTGTGGATGAGCCGGCTTCAGCGGCCCCGTATATGACCAGGGGGGCGTGTCATTGCGAGGAGCGGTGCGACGAAGCAATCTCCTGTACCGCTTCCGTTACCTTGTGAGATTGCTTCGCTGCGCTCGCAATCACAGGGTGATGTCCTACAAGTATTCATATAGATCCCGCCATTCGGGATTCATTGCTTCGATGAGGTCGATTTTTTTCTGGCGAGAGCCTGCCTTTATCTGTTTCTCACGGGCAATGGCTGCGTGCACGTCATCTGTGACCTCATAGAACACCAGCTTGGAAACGTTGTACCGGTGAGTAAAACCCGGTACCAGCTTCTCTCGGTGCTGCCAGACGCGTCTCCTGAGGTCGCGGGACACCCCCATGTACAGAACCGTGTTACTGCGATTGGTGAGGATGTTGACGTGGTATTGTCGATACACGTTCTATAACTTTCCGAGATTGCTTCGCTTCGCTCGCAATGACAGGTGCCGATAATGTCATTGCGAGGAGTGAAACGACGAAGCAATCTCCTGTACCGATGTCACAACTTTCCGAGATTGCTTCGCTTCGCTCGCAATGACAGTAGGAGCAACCGGTGCGGAGGCCTGTCCTACCGCCGCGATGGTAGCGCCGGCGTCCCTGCCGGCGGATGATGGGATGTGGCGGCACCCGAACGGCGGCCTTTGCCCCTACTTCAGCCTCTCCCTCGCGGAAGCCTCATCAATTCCGGGCACAAACAGGACCTTTTCACGTGAAGAACGGCCTCGCACTATGGTTATTGACGAAGGAGGCGCGCCAAGTTTCTTTCCAATGAATTTGAGCAGTTGTTTATTGGCCTTCCCTTCAACAGGAGGGGAGGTGAGCTTTACCGTCAAGCGATCGTCATGTTCCCGAATGACCGCATTTCTCGAAGAGTTGGGGGTCACGTTCACTCTTATGATGATGCCGTCTTTGTGTGCTTCGAGATACATCGGGCGCTTCCTGCTTAGCTGGTGAAGTCAGTTGTGGGCTCCTTGGACCGCCGATATCCTTTCAAAGTCACCCTTTTCTAAAGGGGGATTTAGGGGGATTTTCAATGGGTTATCAGGAAATCCCCCCTGGCCCCCCTTTAAGAAAGGGGGGAACCCCGCGCTTCGCGGGACTGTCCCACCATCATATCCCTACCTTACCGGTGGGACAGGCATCCTGCCTGTCACCGGCCTCTACTGCAGATTCATGGCGAGGTGGCGCAGAGTATCTATGAGGAACCGCTGCAGAAAAACGATGATCAGCAAAACTATAATTGGAGAGAAATCAATGCCCATGAACGGAAAAGGGAGCCAGCGACGGACGGTCGCAAACACCGGTTCCGTCACACTGTAGAGGAAACGCACAATCGGGTTATACGGGTCGGGGTTTACCCATGAGATCAATGCTGCAATGATCACGATCCACATGTAAATGGTAAGGACTATGTTCAGCACTTCAGCAATGGCACCAAGAAAATTACCCAGAACAAACATGGACCTTCTCGCTATTGAATATCAAGATAATACTTTTGTAGTTTGAAATTATCAAGTTCATCACAATATGTCAAGTTGTTGTTCAGGATTCGCTGTCCGTTTGCCCCAATGCATGTCCCCCGCCCCGAGGACAACGCGACCAGGCCGAGTCGTCATTCTCGCGCACGCGGGAATCCAGGCATTGAATCTCAGTGGGACCGGCATCTTGCCGGTCGTCGTCATTCCCGCGTACGCGGGAATCCAGACTGGACCCCGGATCTAGTCCGGGGTGACGACGTCATCCTCGCGCACTCGAGAATCCAGGCTATAACGTAATGACTTCGTACAGGTCTTTCCAATCCGGGTTCCTTTGCTCTATCAGATCCAACTTCCAAGCCCTTCTCCATTTCTTGATCTGTTTTTCCCTTGCTATTGCACTTTCGGCGGTATCATGAACTTCAAAATAGACGAGCCTGTTCACACCATACTTCATTGTAAAGCCTTCTACTAACTTTTGCTTGTGCTGCCAGGTCCTCTGAATCAAATTGGATGTCACCCCTGTATACAAGGTTCCGTTACGTTGACTCGCCAAGATGTAGACATGAAATTGCTTACTCACTTCAACCTCATCTGGACCCCGGATCAGGTCCGGGGTGACGGCGTCATTCTCGCGTACGCGAGAATCCAGACGAGGAGGGATCGTGCTAGAACCCAGGGGTCCTGAGTCGTCATTCTCGCGCACGCGGGAATCCAGACTCTGAATGACAGGCAGGATGCCTATCCCACTAAAGTCGTCATTCCCGCGGCACGCGGGAATCCAGACGATCTTGGTTGCCTCATCGGTACGCAGATCACTCGTCGTCATTCCCGCGCACGCGGGAATCCAGAACCGGCTGCCTCGATCATACTGACCGTGAAACCGGAGGTCGTCATTCCCGCGCACGCGGGAATCCAGGCCTAATGCTGTTACACCTGGCACGACGTGAGGGAGTTGTCATTCTCGCGCACGCGGGAATCCACGCTGGACCCCGGATCTAGTCCGGGGTGACGGCATCATTACCTCGCACTCGGGAATCCATTGTGGGGGCACCTCTCCCGGGTGCCCGCAAGACGGCAGACACTATCCCGCGTCGCGCGGGACTGCCCCTACTCGTCCCTACTCCGCCCCTTCTTTCAACTCGTCAAACTTGAATTGAACGGTCACCACTCCATCAGTAACCGACTTGTGCAAGACATAAGGTAGCTTATCGAAAGTCTTGAGCATCGGCTTGTTCGAGAATAATACGTCTGCTCGAAAACCCTTCATGCCGCGTTCCTCCGCTATTTCTATCAGGTAACGAAGAAGGCTGCTCGCGATTCCACGGCGCTGGAAGTCTTCGTCCACCATGAATGCTACGTCAGGATACTCCGATCCCGGCTCAATCATGTACCGAGCTTCGGCAATGATGCGGCGATTTTCCCGCGGGCCGATCGTGACCACCAGGGAGCACCCTTCTTCTTCCCGCAGGTTAACGTACTTCTGCAAGTTTTCATGCGGCATACTTTTCCGGGGGCTGAAATATCGAAAATAGACCGAACCCTCCGAAAGATTGTAGAACAGGTCCCTCATCATGGATTCATCGGATGGCTTGACCAATCTTATGTGAGCGTGAATCCCGCCCTTGAAGACGCGATCGGTCCGAATCCGCCGACGGAACTCAGGCGAAAACATGCGATAATAAACCTGGTTCGGATATACATAACCCAACTCCCGGGCTTGCCTCATAAGGTCTTCTCTGTGGTCGGGATGTGCGATCTCAATCAAGGCCATGGCGCGCTCCCGGATCGACTTGCCGCCCAGGTACGCAAGCCCGTATTCCGTTACAATGTAGTTAACCTCACCACGATTCATGATTACCGCGGATTTGGGGCCGAATGTGGGGACAATGGTGGATCGGCCGCTTCGGATGGAAGTAGATCGGAGACAGATAATTGATCTGCCGCGCCGGGAAAGGCTCGCGCCCGTCATGAAGTCATGATCGCCTCCGGATCCTTCAAAAGCCGTCCATGAGGGGACCCCTTGCTTTATTTGGCCTCGCAGGTCTACCTGAACAGCCAGGTTTACCGCTACCATGCGGTCATTCGAGGCAATGAAAGACGGGGTGAGCAGCATATCCGAGGGATAAAGCTCGATAAGGGAATTGTCGTGCACGTAGTCGTACAAACGCCGCGTGCCCATGCAACAGGTGGCCAAAGATTTGCCGCGAAACATTTTTTTTGTGCTGTTATCTATAACGCCAGCCTCGATCAAGTCGATGAGCGGGTCGGTAAAGATCTCCGTGTGAATCCCCAGGTGCTTGCGGTCCTTGAGATAGTCCATGAGGCCCCTGGATATGCTTGCAAAGCCGAACTGCACGACTGAGCCGTCTTCTATCAACTCACTCGCGTAGGCGCTTATCGTCATTTCCCGCTCACCGAGTACTTCTATGGGGAGTTCGCAAAGTTCTTCAGCCGCGTCAACGAGATAATCGATCCTATCAACCGGAACGAAGCTGTCACCGTGTGTTCGGGGCATCCAGGGGTTCACCTGCGCAATCACCATGCGGGCGGATTCCACAGCGGAGAGGCTCGTATCCACCGAGATACCGAGGCTGAACCGTCCGAATCTGTCGGGCTCGGAGACCTGAACTATGGCCACATCTACGGGTATTCGTCGGTTTCTGAAGAAGTTAGGGATCTGGGAATGAAAAAGCGGGACATAATCGGCTTCGGATGGCAGTTCGGATTCTCCCGTTCGGCCTCCAACAAAGAAAGTCTTGATCCTGAATCGGCGATGGGCCTTTTTAGCGAGCGCTGTAGCCTCACGGCCGCTTATAAATTGGATCATTTCAACATCTTCAAGGGGTGACTCTCCGAGGGCTTTGATTATTGTTGCGGGTTCGGAACACATGCTGCCCAGATAAATTCGGTCGCCATTTTTGACGCGGGCCGCGGCCTCTTCGGGAGAGACAAGCTTTGAGGCGTATTTGTGCTTCCAATTGTCCATTGTCGGTTACTCTTTCAGCGGAGGCAGAGTTTAGCGACCGGCGCGGAGGCCGGTCCTACCGTTGTGGTGAACTCCGAATAGTGGGGCAGTCCCGCGCGGAACGCGGGATTGCCTGCCAAAGAGACAGGCAAGATGCCTGTCCCACCAACACCATCCAGCGCCGGAGGTCGCGTAGGATGTGCTGAACCCTGCGAATGCAGAGGGGAAGCGCATCGCTCGCGTCCCGGCCAACTCCCGTCCACGACCGACCCCTTACAGATGCGCTTCACTTCGCTCAGCACATCCTACAAGACTCTTTCGAATAGTGGGGCAGGCAGGATGCCTGTCCCTCCAATACCATCCAACGCCAACTACCAAAGATCTGCCAAAAACCCCTCTTCCTCGACCTCTTGCCGTATGCGTCGGATTTTGGAAAGTGAGTCGAAAAAACACTCGAGGATCTTCGGGTCGAAATGGCTTCCATTACATTCTTTCATCACGGACAGAGCTTCAGCCTCGGGGAAGGCCGGCCGATAGACGCGGTCGGAGATCAGGGAATCATACACATCAGCCACCGCCACTATACGGGCGGATTCCGGAATAGCTTCTCCTGCCAATCCGTGCGGGTATCCCGAGCCGTCCCATTTTTCGTGATGCGACAACGCAATTTCTCCCGCAGTTTTCAGCACCTCGAAATTCGACCCCTTCATAATCCCGGCCCCTATCTCGGTGTGCTTTTTCACTATTTCGAATTCTACGGAGGTCAATTTCCCCGGCTTGAGCAAAATACTGTCAGGAATGCCGATCTTGCCCACATCATGAATAGGAGCCGCTATTCTGATGTCGTCCACTTCTTTGGCCTCCCACCCGAGGTAAGCCTTTGACAGCTCCGCCGAGAAAAGCCCGATTCTCTTGACATGACCCGGGGTCTCGTCAGTGCGTCGGCCTATGGCGGAAGTGAGCCGTAGGACGAATTGCTCTTCTTGCTTACGGACTTCTCCTATCCGCTGTCGGACGTGCTCAGCCAGGTTGCTCTCGGTACTCATGGCTCAAACGGCTGATATCCCGGCGTTCCAGAGCACTGGCGACGCTTATCAGGATCTCGTTCTTGTCAAACGGTTTGATTATATACCCATAAGCGCCGAGTTCCAGCGTAAGGATTGCTGTTTTGCGGTCATCTACCGCGGTGACCATCAGGACCGCCATGTCAGGGTACAGGGGCCTGGTGATTGTCAAGAGATCGATCCCGGACATGCCCGGCATCATGATGTCGCTAATCAGCAAATGAAACGTCTGCTGTTCCATGAACTTCAAAGCGGTCTCTCCATCGGACGCGGTGACGCATCTGTAACCTTCACCGGTCAACCAGCGAGAGAGAATTTCTGAGATGTGCGGCTCATCGTCTACAATAAGAATCTTTCCGTCTCGGCCTTCGGTCATTGCGGACCCCTTCCAGGTTGCTTTACAGATTCCCACACGTAACATATATATTATACTTGTTTTTTGAGTCAATGAAAAACCGCAACGGAATACAAAGCCTGGCGCTTAGTACAGCGTTTCATAGGTACGGTTTCTTATTTCGGGCAATGTTGTGTCTGCTTACAACCCTGTTCGACGCCGTCACCCCGGACTCCGATCCGGGCTATGTAGGGGCGGACCCGCGTGTCCGCCCCTACAGATGCTCGCGTACGCGGGCATAACGGCAGGCAATCCCGCCCGGGTCAGAGGTAGGGGATTTCGTGTTACGATTTTGTCCGGTTCAAGAGTTTTGAGACAGTTCCATCTTGCCTGTCGATCATGAAATGACAGGCAATCCCGCCCAGGCGGGACTGTCCCGATACATGCGGGGGAGGAAAACGCGTCATTGGAGATAGAACGAGCAAAAGCCTGCACGCGCAAACTCTTGCTCGATCTTTTACGTTGGCACGCCTCGAAAGTGGTCTTAAGGATAAAGCCCTTTCGGCCCTATCATCCTTGCTCTCCGCCGAGAGAGAGGGTAAGGACGATGTCCTAGCAATTTCAAAGCGTTTTGTGGCAGTTCAGTAAGGCTATAAGGCTAAATCGGCTTTTTACCAGCGGGACTGCCTGTGCTCTCTTCTTCCGCCTCCGCCTCCGCCTCCGCCCTCTCTCTTCGGGCGAGCCTCATTCACTTTCAGACTGCGGCCTTTGAAATCTTTGGTGTCCAATTCCTGAATCGCACGCAAGCCCTCTTCACGCTCAGCCATCTCGATGAAGCCAAATCCTCGAGATCTACCGGTGAATTGGTCGGAGATAATCTTTGCGGAATCGACCCGGCCGTAAGCCTCGAACAGTTCCTTGAGTTGGTCCTCGCTTGCGTCGAAGGACAAGTTACCGACATAAATGTTGATCGCGCTCATTCTTTCGCTCCTTTGTGAAAAAACACCCTTGTATGAACTACATGAGTGCAGGGTTGAACATTACTATCCAAGAGATACGGGAGTAGATTCACCGGAGTGATAAATGTGCGGGTTATTAGCACGGGCGTATTCTTAAATCGTGGTCTCTCTCTTCTTGCTTCACGCCCGTCAGCTAAAATAGGCCGGGGGGGAAATACAAGGAAATCTTTACGTTGCAATATAGGACAGGCTATTCCACCTGTCAAGATATTTCCGTCGAAGATAGTATGTATTCACTAGATGTGGAGCAAAAGGTTGTTGTTGCGAGTCCCGCGCCTCGCGGGAAAGCAATCTCCTCCCCATGCGCTCGCGTAAGATGCGGGGAAGCCCCGCGAACTCGGACCTACTGCATTTTGGGCATGTTGCACCCTGTTTGCTCTAACGAAGGGGTAATCGCCTCGCCCGGAAATATCTTCATAGAATCGAGTCTCCGGCACCGCAATTTTGCATCAAAATCTCCCGTCAAACCCCAAACCCCGTCGATGATCGCTTGATGATCGCCTGCTCGAATAAGAGTTCGTCCTTGAGGCAGGTCCACAAATAATCCCTCGAGGGCCTTTACGACCTTGTCCTTGTCGACTGTGCCGGCTTTCTTCACTGCTTCAACATAAGTTTTTACCCCCGCGTACCCTCCCTGAGCATTAAAATCGGGAAACACGTGGTATCGCGCCCTGTACGCTTCCACGAACTGTTCATTTGCGGGCGTAGTCTGCGCTTGGAACCAATAAAGGCCACTCAGCCATACTCCCTTTGGCAGTTCGGTTCCGAGTCCAATCATGACATCTCCTGAATACGCGAGGTTCATCAATACCTTCCGACCGGCGCTGAAAAAACCGGCAGCGGAGGCCTCACGAATGAAATCCATCAGATTACCCGAATAGAGTGAGATCAGAACGCCGTTGGCTCCGGTCTTCATGATCTTTTCGATGTACGGCTTGAACTCGAGAGTCGTAACAGGCGCGTAGGCAATTTCCGATTTCGGAGCAAACGTCACGTCACTGCGCTTATCCCGAAGATAATTCTGAAAGTATTCCCAGCACTGGTAACCGAATAGATAGTCGGGTCCTATTGTTGTCCAGTGCGTAACATCCTTCATGTCGGCTGCCAAGGTCGCTGCTCCCATGATATTCTGAGGCCCATTCATCGAAATGCGAAATGTGTACGGATTGCACTTTGGGCCCGTAACATCCGGCGTCATGGCAAGCGTGATGATGAGAGGAGTCTTCAATCGATCCATCTCCGGGGACACGGCATCCGCCACAGCACTGGAAACTATGCCCAACACCACGTCGACTTTCTGATCGCTCACAAGCTTTTTCGCCGCTTCAACACCAACCTTGGGTTTCAGTTGCGTGTCCGAAAAGATCCCTTCCACTCTTCGGCCCAGCAGACCACCTGCTTGGTTGACTTCTTCCATTGCAATCGTGGCGCCCTGCTTGGCACCTGCGCCGTAGGTGGCAAGCCGGCCGGAAAACGTGTAGAGAAAACCTAATTTTATAGGCTCCTGAGATATACACGGAGAGGGACGGAAAAATGTGATTGCGATGAGGCAGGAAGCAACTAAAACCGAGATTGCTTTCATAGCGGCTCCTTTCGGGTGGTCTGGAAACGCGAAGCGCAGTGTTCTATTTGCAATTATATGTTTTTACAGTAAGTTGCGGTTTATGGACGGAAAACTTGAGGCTTTCCACCTTAATACCTTGCGGGCCTGCTTCTACCACCTCCTTCCGCCAGGGTCCTATAGGAGCTGCTCAAATTGCAGTTGGTCTGCAAGCGGTCCCTGGTAAAGTGCTCGAGATCCACGACTGAATACCACAAGTGCGCATTTTGAGTGTCTGTCCGAAGGTGCGGGGCAGGTGATATGCACCACCTATCTCGCAAGAAGCGAGGAGATCCTCATTGCAAGAAGAATACCTGTCTGCCAAGCATCCCGAGAATACTCGGCTTTTGTTCCTCAGTCAACAAAAAGGTAAACTATCTTTCAGCCTGAAAGGTGTTTTTTTCTTAGCGGATTGCTCGGCCAATGTGCGGAGTACACAGGAATCTGCTCTTTCGCTAGCCGATGAATGCTAGGATGGCCCAATTACCTTCCAATTCGGAAACAATTTCGACCTTGGACCTTGTCACCCGTAACGTATCATGTTACAGTGTTAATATGGTCGTCAGATTCAAGCACAAGGGCCTGGAGCGCTTCTTCGCCGAGGCCAGCCGCGCGGGTATTCAGAGCAAACACGCGAAGCGCCTCCGCCTTATCTTGGGTCGTTTGCATGCCTCGACCAGCCCGCGAGACATGAAATTGCCCGGTTTGAATATGCATGAATTGAGCGGAGATCGTGGGGGTTATTGGGCGGTCAAAGTTAGTGGTAATTGGCGTGTAACTTTTCGCTTTGTAGGCGAAGATGCCGATTCAGTAGACTATGAAGACCATCCGTGAGGTGTAATATGCTGATGCACAATCCTCCTCATCCCGGAGAGATCCTCAAGGAACTATGTTTGAAGCCGCTTGGACTAACTGTAACCGAGACAGCCAAGGCGTTGGGTGTGAGCCGAAAGACATTGTCCGGCATTCTCAATGGTCATGCCGGGATAAGCCCTGAAATGGCCATACGGCTCTCCATTGCATTTGACACCACGGCTGAGAGCTGGCTAAACCAGCAGGTGCAATACGATCTGTGGCAAGCGGAGCAGCGCCGAGATCAGCTCAGGGTCAAGCGCCTGTCCGCGGCTTAGATCGGTAGGAAGACGTGGTAGAGGCCCGTCATCAACTGAGGTATAATTAAACTATGAAACAGGATGCTGCGGAAATTTTAAAGAAGGCCCTGGAGCTTCCACCTGAAGCGCAAGCGGCAATTGCCGGATCATTGCTTGACAGCCTTGACCAGACTCTCGATGACAACGTGGAAGCGGCATGGGAGGATGAGATCCTCCTACGTCTGAAAGACATCGATGAGGGCAGAGTCAACCTGGTGCCCCGGGCTGAAGCTCGACGGCTGATAACGGTAAGTAACGGCACGGTGAATCTGTGAGCCGGCATCAAAAGCTTCTCTTTCAGATCTTGCGTGGTGTGTCAGACGACAATATTCCTTTCGATGGTCTATGCGCGCTACTCCTGCGGTTGGGTTTTCATGAACGCACCCGCGGTAGCCATCACATCTTTAGGAAAGAAGGGATTGACGAGAAGATCAACCTGCAACGAGATAGCGCACAGGCTAAGGCATATCAGGTTCGTCAAGTGCGGGCAGTGATACTAAAATATCGTCTGGGAGGAGACCTCTAGATGCAAAAATACGAAATTATTATCTATTGGAGCAATGAGGATCAGGCATTCATAGCTGACGTGCCGGAACTGCCCGGCTGCATGGCACATGGGGATAGTGAAGAGTTAGCGCTGCAGCAGGCCAAAGAGGCCATTCAGCTATGGGTTGACACCGCGCGAGAGTTTGGAGACCCAATACCTGAGCCCAAAGGCCGCCGCCTTATGCTTGCGTGAGGAGCAGTTCGTGGGTCGGGCCATACTCGATCACACGGGCTGCCCTACAAATTCCTGGTACGGCCGAACCCAATGCCGGTTTTGTCTGCAAGATTGTACAGAATGTCAGGTTGTTACCAGAAGATCCTCCTTCGCTCGACGTTCCAGCAGCATCTCAGCCATCTCAAGATCTTCGACCGTGGTGATCTTTGTGTTGTCCCGAGAATCCTCGACGATGTCCACCAGAAGCCCCATACGTTCCACGAGCATCGCGTCGTCAGTTCCGTTGAAGCCGGCTTCCAGGGCTTTCCGATGTGCTTCGAGGATCAATGACGTGCGGAATGTCTGAGGCGTGTGAGCCAGCCATAGGTCCGAGCGCGGAATGGTCTCCAGATGACCGTCGGTCCTTTTCTTGACTGTGTCGCGAATCGGCAAGCACGCGAGGGCCGCACCGATTGATTCGGCAGCTCTGATAGTAGCCGTAATGACATCAGCAGAAACCAGAGGCCGCACCCCGTCATGAATCGCGACTATGTCCGTGTCTTCAAGCATGGTCAGGCCGTTGTAAACTGAGGCTTGTCTGGTCGAGCCTCCGGCAACGACCGCTATAACTTTTCTCAAATCGAAAGGTTCCAGAATTTCCGATCGACAAAGATCTTCATCTTCAGGGGGGACCGTCACAACAATGCGGTCAATGAGCGGGTGCTTCTCAAAGGCGATCAAAGTGCGAGCCAGGATCGGAACCCCTTTCAGAGCTAAATACTGCTTCGGGATGCGGCTACCCATCCTCACGCCGGCACCTGCCGCTGTGATAAGCGCTGCAACAATCATCTGCCTCGGCTCCAAAGCAATTTCAAAACGTGAAGAGCATTTGAAAGCGTGCCGGGGGCAACTTTTTGCAAAAAGTTTCCCCCGGCAACCCCCTTCAAAAACTCTTTATCATCGCAAATGCTTGCACCCGCCGCCAGTCTGATGACGAGGTCGAAAGGATGAGTGCCGGCTGGTCTTGGATCAAGCATCGGCCTGTGCCCCTAAGGCAACGGGAATGTAAATAACTAGAGCATTTGCAGCCACTTTGGCGTTCCGCGGCTAACCGGTACTCTTGAGATAATGTTGATTTTTCAAGATCTTCAGGATCCTAGCCTTCCAGCCTCTGGGGACGTGGATCGTATGAGTCAATGTGCGATTGTTGCGGGAAGCTCTGAATGCCGTCTCGCCTTTGGCCAAGCTCCCGTTGATCTCTCGGATGAAACGGACTGGGGCTTCGCATACCGCAGCAAGAAAAGTCAAAGGCAGGTCTCGGGTCAGTTGAATTCCCTCGAGGGTGTCAAAATGCATCGGCGAAATTGGAGGCACTCTCACACCGTAGAACTTGCGATTCGCATCTATAATCGAAAACGCGATCCAACGAGGAACATAATTCTCGGTCTCCAGGGGAAGTTTCATATCCCAGTACGAGACTGTATGATACGCGGCTATTCTAAATTTGGTCTCACTTAGACCTGCATTGTACGCGGCTGCAGCCGTGAGCCAGCTCGATCTATTTGCAGAATCCGAGATTTTGGTCCGCAGCCATTTCAAGTATCTGGCAGCAGACCTCGTGGAAAGTGCCAGGTCCCGGCGCTCGTCTTTCCAGCCGTCCACTTGTAAAGTCCAGTCCTGTTCGGGGTCTTTCGCGATGGATTGCACCGCGGTCGGCCTTACGAATTGCCACCACCCGTGAGCCATTGACCGCGACATTACGGTTCGGTTGTAACCCGACTCCAACGCCGGCAACAGAGCGAGCTCAGAGGGAACGCCTTCCATGTGCAAGATCCGGCTGATTATTTCTCCGTAACGATCCTTCCGCTTGAGCCAAATCCCTGTGGTATTGCGAAAATCCGTCAGGAGATAAGTCAACTGATATTCAATCCTGCGCCGCACGTCCGCTCTTTCCAGAGGGATGCGCTCGCCGCAGAAAATGAAGCCGGCTTTGGTCGTTCCCGGCGGCAGTCCCTTTCCGGGCGTTGTCACTGTCAGCGTGTCCGGGGGCCGATAGCTTAGACATTCGAGAATGTGTCTCGAAAGGATCGCTTCCCTCTTGGACGCAGCGATGACCTCATGTCTTCGAATGGCACCGAGTTGGACGCCAACATCTCTAACGGGATCGGCTATAAAAAAATCACTAGGAAGATTCTCGTTCCACAGAATGAATCGAGCCAACAGACTTTCGGGCGGTCCGGGAATTCTGCCTGACGAAGACAAACCTTCCAGTGCCTTGAAATCCATGTTGGCCGGCACTTTCCCGTAAGTTTTTATGATTGAGCCGTAATTGATAGGTAGTTCGCCTCCGCGTGAATCCGCATAAGCGATCTCCGCGGCCAGTTGGCGAGAAACATAGTACGCTGCAAGAAGTGGAAGCCTGGCATGCACGTCGCGCTCCACAGCCGGGTAATACACCATGGCAAAGCAAATTACCGGGACCAGGAAGCAGGGACCGATTGCATAGAGGAAGTAACTCATGGTCCACCGGTTCCCCTGCCGGAAGGGGCGCCCTTCTTCTCCTGAGACCCTGGGCTTCCCAGCAAGCGAGCCAAATAGAGAACCCTGGGGTTGTTGGGCACTAATTCAAGAGCTTTTTGGGCCAGTTTACCGGCATTTTCTCGGTCGCCCGCGGAGATCATCGCTACAATGAGATTGATTCTGGCAGGAATATAGTCCGGGAAAGCTTCCACGTTCCGTTGGTAGAGTGCAATTGCGGCACGGGACTTGCCCTGTCGTTCTAACGTGATCGCAGCGTAAAACGACGGCCGGGGATCCTTGGGGAAGAGCCCCCGAGATAACCGGAAGATTTCCGAAGCCTTATGGAAGTTTCTAGCTTCGAGGGCCTGTAATCCCTCCCTGATAAGGTCCTCCTTTGAAGGATTGGGCGTCTGGATAGGCGTAATCATGCTGTGCGAAGAAGCCAACTGTGCGAGATTACGTACGGCCGGTCCGTCATTGGGGTTCACCTCAAGGGCACGGCGATAAGCCTGGGCTGCTTCCTTCCATTTGCCTTGATCCTCCAACGCGGCTCCCATCTGCACCAGGGCGCGGACATTCGTGGGCGAAACAACGAGAACTTTCTTAAAGGCGCTGACAGCCTGGGCACTCTTCCCTTCGATCCTGAGAGCTACGCCGTTGTCGAAGTCGAGAGGTTCTTCCGAGGCACAGGGACATACGCAGACAAGAAAGAAAATAAGTGTGGCTAGAAGAGGAGCGTGATAACGCAAGAGGCAGTCCTCGGCGTAAGAATTACAATATTCAACCATTATAAATATCATACAACGGGCGGCAAGCGAAAGGTTCCGGAAGGCGGGACTGTGCCGATAAGCGTTAAAATAGCGTTCATCCGATGGTCACCAGGCGGTTGTCCCGTAGAGACATTTTGATAGTAGCCCGGTGCTTCAGAAACTGTCTCAAAAACAATGAAGCGGTCGGAATCGTAGCACGAATCCCTCACGCTGTGTCCCTCTCCCAGAGGGCGAGGGAAGTGCAAAACTGCCCTGGGTCTGCTCCTTCTCCCTCTGGGAGAGGGTTGGGGTGAGGGCGACGACTATACGAATGAGCCTGAATCGTGGCACGATTCTGGTCATCAAAATAGTTTTGAGACACTTTCTTCAACGCCGGGAAGGAGGTCAAAAGAGAGCCCCAGCGTACCACAGAGACTTCCGAATGTGATCCCGAAAATCAATCCTTCAAGCGTCCCTATGGGACGCAGAAGCGATATATGATTGGTCGCTTACCCGGCAATCCCGCGTTATGCGCGGGACCGGGCTACTATGTCGGCGCCCCTGGGGGTTCATAAGATTGCAAGAGATGCCTTATTTTTACGCCTGTGGGGATTATGCCGGTATCTGTCGGGAAACCGACTGTGCGTCACAGTCGGGATTGCATGCTACCAGTCTAATCTCGTTTGCTATCGTCTTGGCAATGGTCTCTCGAAAATCATTGTGATGCTCGAATAGAACCAACGTATGGACAAAATACTCGAACCTATTTCCAAGTGACCATATTGCTTTGAAAAGGAACTTCCAGAAGATCCAGCGCGATGGGTTCAAAATTCCTTGACGCCCGAGCATTAGCAACAGAGCGCGCATCTGGGCAGGCGACGGTAAACGAAAAGGCTTCTTGACCGAAAGCGGCTTCATCAGCGAAAATTCGTCAAATGCCCGCTGATAGTAGGATTGGGGATCATATAGGCTTTCATATATGCTGATGACTTCTTGAACCAGTTGGGCCACCGGGCGCGTGGTATTGTAATTGATCAGGCCGATGAGGCTGGTCGCCTTGTCGGAAGCTATGACGGGTTCACGCCCTTCCTTAACGAGACGCTTCCACAAATCCGTGCCGGGCGGAGCCTCCAGGAAATTGACGAGTACCTGAGGGATGTGGTTTCGGTTGGCAAAATCTATGACCCGACGGTCTGCTCCAGGTTTCTCATTATCGAAACCGATTATCCAGCCGGCCTCAATTTGCAGTCCGGACCGTATGATTTTGTGACAAGCCAGGTCAAGGTCTATTCGGGAATTCTGGTGTTTCTTGGTCTGCTCGAGACTGTCCCGGTCGTCGGTTTCAATTCCCAGGAATACCTTGTAGAAGCCCGCCTCGACCATGAGGTCCAACAGCTCTTGATCTTCGGCGACATTCACCGAGACCTGCCCGTTGAAATCAAAGCAATGGCCGACGGATTTATGCCAAGGGATAAGTTCTCTCAGCAAGCTCTTGGCATCTCGACGGTTTCCCACAAAATTGTCGTCAACAAAGAAAATGTTTTCCTTCCATCCGAGCCGTCTGAGGATGTCCAGTTCGTTGATGATTTGCGCAGGGGATTTGGTCCTGACCTTGCGGCCCAACATGTTGGTGACGTCGCAGAACTCACATTGAAAAGGGCATCCCCGCGAGAACTGGACGCCCATAGTCAAATATTTATCCATGTCCAGGAGATCGAATCTTGGGGCAGGCCACTTTTTCAGTTCCGGCCTTGATTCTCCCCTGATCACAACCCCAGACTCATCGAGGTTCAAAGCTTCCAAAAATCTATCGAGGCAAGATTCAAGCTCTCCCACCACAACAATGTCCGCGCCGTCTCTCAAAGCGTCTTGCGGCGCATGAAAGACAGCGGGTCCGCCTACAACAACCTTCTTACCCTGCCCCGTGGCATCCCGGACCGCCTGGACAAATCCTTGGCGCTGAACATTCATGCCGCAAATCAGCACCACGTCGCAAGCATCCCAGTCTTGCCGCGTGATTGTTTGAAAAGTCAAGTCAATAAGTCTGAATTCCCATGCCTGAGGAAGGAGCGCCGCAACAGTGATAAGCCCGAGGGGAGGATGCACGGCTTTTCGCCCGAGCATGTGCAAAACTTTATCAAATGAATAAAAGGTCTTGGAAAAACCTGGATTCAACAAAAGTACTCTCATATAACACTCCCCGGTAACATACATTCGAAACGGTTCATGTCAGCTTTTGACGCATTGAAGCTTGCAGGCTTTGCCACGGGGCCGCCCCTGCGTCTCGGCTCCGGACATGAAAGAGCCACCACCTGCGGATCAGCATATTATACAAAAGGCTGCATTAGGTGTCGGCCAAGAACAGCGCTCCAGCACCGTGCAGGACGCGCTTATTCACGATGGGATGGCCAAGTTGGCGGCATGATGCCGGAAAGTTGTAGGCAGAAATTTTTGCGGAACCGGGTCTGATAGCCACGTTCCAGACACCGCCTGTGGCTTACTTCCGGAAGTTCACGGGGTCTTGGAACGGACTCCCGTCCTGCCGTGTGCTACACAATTACCGTCATTGGAAGATACTGTCAAGTGAGCCGAAATGGGCAAGATAACCATTCAGTCTTGTGGGGCAGTCCCGCGAGGCGCGGGACAGCCTGCCGAGGAAACCCCTGTTCAATGGCGGGCTAGAAAGCCCACCCCACGAAGCCACCCGCAAATTCCGGCTGTTACTGAATGTATGCTGAGCAGGTTCTGCCGATCCCCTTAAGATCAGAGATCAGGATTAAGTCACGTTAATCTCAACGCCTTTTTCAATCCTCCCTACCGGCTCAGATATGCCGTCGGCACGGCTTGTCAGCCCTTAATGTGGATTGCAATGCCGTGAATCTTGCGGTAACGCCCTTTAGGTGATAGAGTTGGCAGCTACTGTCGTTCCGGCACGGATGGATCGCTTGCAATTCTGGAGAAGCCTGTGCACCTGCTCGACTCTATCAAATCTGTCATGGAAAACTTGGAGCAGGAACTGATTCAACAGTTGAGAAGCCGCGTTCCCGTGGCGTTCGAGATAAGTTCTCATATCATGAACAGCGGCGGCAAGAGGATTCGCCCGCAGCTCGCGGTCATAGCAGCCCGCATGGGTGGATATACGGGAATGGACGCTATCACGTTGTCAGGCGCGATTGAGTGCATCCATACCGCCACTTTGCTCCACGACGACGTGGTGGACCGTGCGGACACTCGTCGGGGGCGACCTTCGGCCAATACCCTCTGGTCGAACGAGTTGTGCGTCCTTGGAGGCGATTTCATACTGGCCAAGGCATTCTCTGCTCTGACTTCTCTAAACAACCTTCGCATTTTGGAAATAGTGTCACGAGCCACAGAGAGATTGAGCGAGGGCGAACTCTTTCAGATGATGAACATTGGGAATATTCAACTTACGGAAGAAGAGTATATACAGGTGATCACCGACAAGACGGCCGTCCTGATGGAAGCGGCTTGTCGCGGCGGTGCCATCTTGGGAAGAGTGGGCGATGAGGAGGAAGAAGCGTTGGCCCAATTTGGGTTCAATCTTGGTATAGCCTTCCAGATGACCGATGACGTGATAGATTACCGATCGGACAGAGAGACCATGGGAAAGAATCCCGGAAAAGATCTGGAAGAAGGAAAGCTCACTTTGCCCATGATTTGCGCACTCAAAAAGGCAAACTGTGAGGAAAGATCCCGTGTCGAGCGGATGATCGCTGAAAAGAGGCTTTCCGACGGAGATCTCTCATGGGTGAGGAACTTCCTGGAGGAGCGAGGCGGGATCGAGGAGACACTGCGGAAAAGTCGCGATTATCTGGCAATTGCCACCGAACGATTGAGCGTGTTCGAGGACTCGAACGAGAAACGCGCACTGATGACAGTTGCGGAGCGCGTCTTGTGCCGGACGTACTGATTTCGCGTGCTCGAAGCAAAACAGAAAATCTGGCTGGAACTG
Organism: uncultured delta proteobacterium; assembly: GCA_963789265.1. Classification (GTDB taxonomy): domain Bacteria; phylum Desulfobacterota; class Desulfomonilia; order Desulfomonilales; family Desulfomonilaceae; genus CAWBBA01. The sequence goes on from CAWBKB010000007.1 coordinate 430,844, forward strand.
TCTTATTTGAGAAAGGCTTTTCTCCGGCAATTCGATTTCTTGACAGAAGGTGCTCCCCCTGCTAGCAAAACGTATGTCTTCCGGTTCTTGTCGAGGGTCTCACATGGTGAGACGCAAACTGGCATTAATTCTGGTAACGATTATAGCTGCACTTGCGGCCGGCTGCCCGTTCCTTTGGAAGAGCGACGTCGTCAAGAAGAGCCCGGATCCTGAAAAGCTCTTCCAGGATGCGCAGAAGCGGTTTCAGGACAAACGCTATTCCGAGGCCACAGAATTATACGAGCGTATAAAGTCCGGGTTTCCCGATTTTAAGCGGATGCCCGAGGTCTATATGAGGATAGCTGACGCGTACTTCGATGACAAATACTATGACAAAGCCATCGCGGCTTATGGGCAGTTTATGGACCTCTACCCAAACGACAAGGACGCGCCAAGGGCAAAATTCAAGATAGGTATGGCCTACTTTAACCAGATCAAGAGTACCGATCTTGACAATTCGGTCGTTCAGAGTGCAGCCAAGCAATTCAAAATCCTTTCAGAAGATACCGGCGCAGGTGATTGGGCGAAGAAGGCTGCAGAGAAATATCTCGAATGCCGCAAGAAGTTAGCGGCAAAAGAAATGTACAAGGCTCAAACGATGTTGACTATCGGCAGATATCAAGACCGCGCGGCTGGCAGCCAAACGTATTCTGGATGAGTACCCTAAACTGGGGTACGATAAGGCCGCGTCGGCCCTGATCAAGAGCACAAAAGGAAAGTGAGGCTGTCTTTTCTCGTGCAAGATTACCTGCCGCGAACGCGTACCGACAACTCCTCGTCAGATCATCCCGTTGAGCTGCTCGTCCGACAAGCCTTCCGAAACCACAGTTCTGTAAGCTTTGACCGTGACCTGACCCGGTAAAGCTCCCTTTGCACGCCCCACATCGGCCACATCAGCCACGATAACTTCTATTTTGCCTTTGCCGCGGGCTTTGGAAAAATGAACTGCGATTCCCGCGGCGAATTGCATATCCTCTATGGTGGCCGCGTCATCACGCTCCCGGCGGAGAATCACATGGGCTCCCGCGAAATCCTTTACGTGGAACCAGAGGTCGCCTTTTCGAGCCTTCCTGCGCAACAAGAAATCGTTCCCCTTGGCGCTTTTGCCCACTAAAATGAGTCGGCCCGTCCGCGTCCGCATCTCACGAAATAAGCCCGACTCTGATGGAGAGGCCACTTCACCTTTCCGAGGTGATTTAGGCTGCGGCCAGGGGCCAAAAGGCGTTTCCAGAACCAGGCGTTCAAGTTCCGTCATGTCGGGAGCTTCCCCGAGGAAGAACAACAAGTCCTCGAGTGCCCTTTTTTCCTCGAAAGTCCGGTCGAGGCGTTCCTGAGCCTTCTTAGCTCCCCGTTTCCCTTTGGCGGCCTTCTTGAAGATTCGATTCATGTTTGCAACCGAATCCAGCGAGGGGTCCAAGACAATAATTCGACGGCCGCCGGTCTCCCAGTCCTCGACTTCTACACTAGTCGCGCCTCTTTTCACGCGCTTCAGATTCGCCTTGAGAAGCTCCCCTTCCTCGTTGCGGTCCGTAAAGCTTTTGAGCCTTTGTGCGTCTGATTCGATTTTGTTGACGCGGCGTTCCAGGGACTGAATACGCGCCTTCAGAGGCCCTGCCAGCTTTCGCCTGAGGCCCTCCAGCAAGTGCGATTTCAACCTTGGGATGAAAAACGCGTCCACCGCTTCGTTCATAGACGCTAAACACCGATCCCGGGAGGCCACAGCTTCAACCGTAAGGCGTGCTTTGCCGCCCGGCCCTGTCGTGATTCCAGGGGCGATCATGTCCGCATCCAGGTCATTCAGGGACTTTACAGTGACGTCATTTCTCAATGGCGGAACAGAGTAATGGAGGCCCGGCAGAAACCACCCTGCGCCCCGCTTCCTTCTCCGGGATGTGATGAAGACAATCCATGATGCGATTGGATTTGCAATCGACCAGGAGAATGTTTGAATCTCGCCCGAGCAGTTCAGAACCAACTCTCTTTCCGTTCGCTCATACTCCGGCCCCCGCACGGTAAGGATTCGAACTACCCTGTCATCCGGTGCCGCGGCAACTGCAACAATTCGCGCGCCCTGGAGATGGGCTCTGAGATACGCACAAAATCTTGGCGGAACCGGGGGATTGAGAATCTTGAGGCTGGTAAGGTGCAATCGGCCAAGCAGCGGATCCGCGCTCAGCATGAGCTTTTTTTCTCCGCCTGTCCTGAATCGTATGCGTAGCACTATTTCTCTGGGCAGGGGCTGATAGATCTTATTGATGAAGCCGCCTGGAAGCAGGTCATTAAGCTCCTGAGCTACTTTCTGAAGAACAGGCAGATCCATTCACGTCTCGCGGCGGAGAGCGTTTTCTCCGTCTTCTTGTGAGGACAGCGATACGTCTCGCATTTTTTCGCAGGGTTCTTTCGGAATACCCTTTCAGCCGGATCGAGTATATCATAATGGCGCATTGCAAACTTTCCGGTTATGGTAGAACTAATGATGCTCGAGGGGCGGAGGACAGGCTGGGGGAACACAATGAGTGTGCTTACGAGAGATGAATTGTTTCGAGCGATCAAGGACGGCCGGATTCAGATTGAACCTTTCTCGGAAGACATTGTCGGCCCAGGGTCTGTGGATCTGAATCTGAGCAACCAGTTCAGGATCTTCAAGAAGATTCGCCACGCAGTCGCAGTGGATGATACCATGGACCTCGAAAGAATCACGAGGCTCGTTTACCGCGAGCATTCTTTCACCCTTTTGCCGGGCGAAACCATCTTGGGCATAACACGGGAAAGAATCCGTCTTTCCCCCAATCTCTGCGGATGGATACAGGGCCGGTCACGCTTTGCCCGTATCGGACTTCTGGTGCACATGACGGCGAGTTTCATTCAGCCCGGCATAAATAACCGACAAGTTCTGGAAATCAGTAACATGGCACCGTTTCCGCTCATACTTAAACCGAATACGCGCATTTGTCAGATTGTGTTTCAGACCACTGTCGGTGAAGCTGTGTACGAAGGAAAACACAGGACCCAAGACTCTTTGTGAAGAGGCGATTTCCTGCCGGAAGTGAGGACCTGTCGTCCACTAATCATTGAGGCAATAGCATGGCTAACAGAACCATCTCCATGTCGGATCAATTGTATGATTATCTTCTGTCAACATCCCTCCGCGAGCCTGAAATTTTGCGTCGCCTCCGAGAGGAAACCGCTCCTCTGCCTCATTCGACGATGCAAACCGCGCCTGAACAAGGCCAGTTCATGGCTCTCCTGCTCCAGTTGATCGGAGCCGCCAATACCATAGAATTGGGTGTATATACCGGTTACAGCTCGCTCTGGACCGCGTTGGCTCTTCCTCCTCGAGGAAAGATCATAGCATGCGATATCAATCAAGAATGGACTTCCGTAGCTCGCCGGTACTGGCAGGAGGCCGGAGTAGCGGAGAAGGTTGATTTACGACTCGCTCCGGCTATGGAGACCTTGGATTCTCTCCTGGCGGACGGAAGACACGGACATTTCGACTTCATTTTCGTAGACGCGGACAAGGACAAATATGACGACTATTATGAACGTTCCCTCGAACTCCTTCGGCCGGGTGGATTGATCGCTGTAGACAACGTCCTTTGGGGTGGACGGGTGGCTGACCCCAGTGCAAGAGAGGAGGCGACGGTGGCCATCAGAGCATTTAACGAGAAACTGCATCACGACGATCGGATCAAATTGAGCCTCGTCCCCATTGCAGACGGCCTCACTTTGGCACTCAAAAAAGGGTAATTAGTCTCAGCGGCTGACCGCAGAGAGAAATCTGCCCAAAAGGGGTTGAATAATGTTCACCGCTTGATGTTCGCACAATTCATGACAACAGAAACAGGAAATACACTTCCTCCGGTCAATCACCATTCCTCCGTCTATACGGCTGATGGCTTGCGGCGGACAATGGGAGACGCAGATACCGCAAACTTGGCACGATCCAGGGTCAATGGCCGGTTTGGTGATAACGTGATTTTCCATGAACCGTCGAACGGGGTTCCAGTATGAGAGATTCCACGCCATTGTCACTGACTTAGGCGCTTTGAAATCCTTCAACGGAAATCCCTCAAGATCGTCTCCGACCGTACGAATTCGCTCGCTGTCGGATACCCCTGCTCCCAAATTCTCCCCAATGACGCTGGTGCGCAGCGCACTAACCTTGAATCCCACCAACCTACAAATGACTGCATCCAGGGCGACCGCGTCGGTGGAGGCTCCAAGGATTCCGAGGGAACGTGCGTTGCCGCTGTTGGGGCCGTTCCCCTCCATGGCCAAGACTCCATCCACGATGGAGAGAACCGGCCGTATCTTTTCATAAATTTGAATGAGGACTGTAGCGAAACAATCGACGTCTTTGCCCGCTTTTAAATGCCACGAGGCTTTATCAGTTCCGATCACGGTTCCAAACAGGTTCTTCATTGCGAGCGTAAGCACCATCTGCGTGTGGGTCTTCAGCTTGGCCAGATTGATAACCGCGTCGAATTCAAACACCTCTCGCGCAAGATCAATGCGGCGAAACAGCCGGCCCGTGGGGAATTCCACAGGCAGCTTTTCAACAAACGGGACCGCAGCAATGCCCATTCTTTTCATGAATGAGTCGTAACCGCATTTAGACAGAAACCTTGGACAGGTTTCCGAGGGGTGGACTATCGCCGATGAAAGGAACGGCTCCCGCGTCAACAACCATTGCGGCAACGGCTTCGACGACCGACGGATGCGTAACGATCGCGCGGTCAGGGGTTGCCGATTTGAGCAGATTCGGCTTTAGCAGAACTCGGTCCCCTCGCTTTACCAACGAGGGCATTCCGCCAAGATCGTCGAGGCACTTTTCAAGGGCCTTCGCCAACAGCGGCGGATCATAATTGCCACACTTTCTCACAGTAACCAATGATTCCATAAGGATTGTTTAGCATTTGGCGGTCCATCGGTAAAGTCTCAAGCAACTGGACCTTCCGGCCGCTCCCGTATTTTGTCTTTGAAAGCATCGCGGCAAGCTCTCTTTCATTGCACCGAGTAATCATTCAGTTACGAGCGGTAAACGACTGGCATTGTGCCGTGGGGCGGACTTTCCAGTCCGCCAAATCTGAGATGAGAAACCGCAGACTGGAAAGTCTGCGCCACGAGCCAGATAGTAAGGAGTGCAATTTGATCCGTTGGATGGGCCTCTTTCCCAGTTGGGATGCCCCGCGCGGAACGCGGGGTTGCCCGTCATCCACAATGGACAGGGTGTCCCGCGCCTCGCAGGACCTTCCCCCCATTGACTCCTCGCGATGACATGGACCGTGCAACTCCCGGGCATAACTGAATGCTTACTGCACCGACTCTTTAAGTTTGCAACCAGACCCCGTCTCATGCTATGCTTAGCCGCTTCGGAGTGTTCGGGGCTGTAATTTCAGTATTGGTATTTTCCTCCAGCAAAACGTCCGCGAAGGCAGACTACGGGCTCGTACAGACAATGAGAGAGGTGTGCCTGCGGAAACCTACCCGGAACTTGAGCGCCTGTGTTGCGAGGGGACAGGTCGCTGGGGAGACTTGCGCTTGCGGCCGCGGTTTTGCGTGTCGCGGGCATTGTGAACTTTTGCGTGAAAGGAAATTGGCTTGATTCCACGCTACACTCGCCAGGATATGCGAAGAATCTGGGAACCGAAGAATCGTTATCAGAAGTGGTTGGATATCGAGTTGGCCGTTTGCGAGGCCTGGACCGAAAGAGGCATAATCCCGCCTCAAAGCATGGAAAACATACGAAAGACCGCCACTTTTGATTTGGAACGAATCAACGAGATAGAAAAAATCACGCGCCACGACGTCATAGCGTTCACTACCTGTGTGGCCGAACATGTGGGGGAGGACTCAAGATTTATACACAGGGGGCTCACTTCGTACGACGTAGTCGACTCTGCTCTCAGCTTGCTTTTGAAAGAGGCGGGACTGCTGATCCGGCAAGGGCTAGTGGAGTTATTGGGTGCTCTCAAGGATCGCGCATTGGAGCATCGCCATACCCCGATGGTCGGTCGCTCTCACGGTATTCATGCCGAGCCGATTACCTTTGGACTCAAACTGGCAGTACCTGTACAGCGAAATGGCCAGGCACCTCACTCGGTGGGACGTGGCCCTGGAGAGCATTTCGGTCGGTAAGATCTCGGGAGCTGTGGGAACTTTTGCCCATTTGGATCCAAAGATGGAAGAAGCTGTCCTGACGAAGCTGGGTCTTAAACCGGCCGACGCTTCCACGCAGGTGCTTCAGAGGGACCGGCACGCCGAGTACTTCACCGCATTGGCGCTCATGGCCTCAAGTATGGAGAAGATCGCAGTCGAGATAAGGCACCTCCAGCGCACGGAAGTGGCCGAAGTAGAGGAATTTTTCCACGAAGGACAGAAGGGTTCGTCCGCGATGCCTCATAAGCGAAATCCGGTCCTTACAGAAAATATCAGCGGCTTGGCTCGAGTTGTCCGTGGTCATGCGTTGGCAGCAATGGAGGATGTTCCACTTTGGCACGAAAGAGACATTTCCCATTCCTCCGTAGAAAGGATCATCGCCCCTGATGCCACCACTCTGGTCGACTTTATGCTCCACCGCCTGTCTTCAGTGATATCCAACTTGAAAGTGTACGAAGAGAAGATGTGGCGCAATCTGCGGATGAGCCGCGGGCTTATTTTCTCGGAATCGATTCTCCTGCGATTGGTGGACCGTGGCCTAACCAGGGAACAGGCCTATGCGCTAGTTCAGCGCAATGCAATGAAGGCGTGGGAAGAACAGGCGGATTTCAAGGAGATCCTCCTGCGCGACTCCGATATCCTTCTACACTTGGAGGCTTCTGAAATAGAGGCGGCTTTCGATCTTGATCATGCTCTGCGCTGGGTCGATACGATACTTGACAGAGTTTTTAGCAAACAGTTACCGCATGTTGCACTAAAAAGCTAATGTAAAACTTTCTTGACTTTTTGTGCAACTACCTGTAAAGAAAAGCGTATGTTTGCTCGCAATCTGAAAAGAGTGATAGTACCCCTTTGGCGTCGGACTGCAAACATAGTCTTGATCGCTCTAAGCTTGGTCGTAACAGCCGCGGCGAGCGCTCCATGTTCTGAGCGTCTCTATCCTGTAGCTCTTATGGACTGGATGGTGGAAGGAACCTTCTATGCCGTAATTGTCGATAAGTCCCAGCAGCGTCTCAGTGTATGGCGAATAGAGGATGGCGAACCGTCCATGGTCGAGTCTTACCGGTGCTCCACTGGGGAGAACGATGGTGACAAGTGGATTCGCGGAGATATGAGGACGCCCGAAGGGGTCTATTTCTTCTGTTCAGTCATCGACGGCCATACTCTTCCTGCCAAGTATGGTCTGTGGGCTTTCACCACTGACTACCCTAATTTTGTAGACCGCCGCCGGGGGAAGAACGGCGACGGCATCTGGCTCCACGGACGAGACAAACCTCTCGGATTGAAGCCGGATTCCAACGGTTGCATAGCTCTCGAAAACCACGATCTGATCAAGGTGTCACGATTTATCAGGCTGCAAAGCACTCCCATCATCGTAGTCGAAAAGCTACGGATGGCGCCCAGGTCTGTGATTATGGAGCAGGAACGCGGGCTGAGGAACTTCATTGAGTCTTGGCGCCAGGCGTGGGAGTCGAAAAACGTTGATGCTTTCATGGCTCACTATTCACCGAATTTCCAGAGTTCCTGGCTCGATTTCAACGGCTGGAAGGAAAAGAAACGAAAGCTAAACACGCGGTACAAATCCATACGTGTCAAACTCGGCAACGTGTATCTATATCGACAGGACGGCCTCATCACCTCAATATTTACCCAGTCATACACGTCCGACGGCTTCCATAGCTCGGGCATCAAAATCCTTTATATTACTCACCACGACAAATGCAAAATTTATGCTGAAGATTACCATCAGCCTGTGGATGATCCCTTTCCCGTGCAGTCTCTGCTCGCCAAAGCAGGAGCGGGTCCTTCCACGGGGGACGCAGAACCAAATGATTTTCGAATTCGCCTGGTTTCGACGGATGAGCCGGAGCCGAATCCTAAAGATGAAATCGACACTCCACACCCTTCCGCCCCATCAAGAGGAGTTGCTCTTGATAGGCTGACGGCACGAAAGGCAAAGAGCATTGTCGCACCTCCTATTAAGATGAACGAAAAATATTTGGGTGGTCCGTCCCCGGATCGGCTCATTGTAGCGCGCCTGATGCCCACTTACGTCCCCCTGCCTAATATCGAGCCGGTCATGAGGAAAGGGACGCCTGAAGCTCAAGTGGAGACGGCTCCCGAGAAACCGATTCCCGGTAACGTGAACCGGAGTTTCCCTGAGGACAGGGTCGTAAAGAAGGCGAAGTCTGAAGCTCACGCTGCTTCCAAGGCACAAGTTTCAAAAAGAACCGATCCGAATTCTAAGAAGTGCAAAGTCGACCGGGGATCAGAGACGGCTCCCCACGTTCGCTTGCAATCCGAGATTAGATTCTTGCGATTGGCCCTGGAAAAAATGGCGCGGCAAGCGAGCGCGCATGCCATAGATACGGATAAAAGAGATCTCCCAGCCGGACATCACCCTGGCTCCGCGTCAAAAGTCACTGCGTCCCACCCCAAGATTTTGGCCAAAGGCGCGTCGTGTAACAAGGCGGTGCTGGCTTTCCTTCGTCAGTGGAAGCTTGCCTGGGAGCAAAAGAATCTTGACAGGTTCATGAAAATGTATCATCCCGATTTCGAGCATGAGGGGATGGATTACCAGATGCTTCTGAAATCCAAAAAGAATTTCTTCCGTAAATATCGGACCATCCACGTCAAGGTCGACCGGGTGGAAATCAGGAAGGTTAAAGGCCGAGTTCTGGTAAAGTTCGTCCAGTCCTTCCAAGGAGATAACTACCGTGATAAAGGTTGGAAAACCATGGTCTTGGCTGGCGGCAAAGATACAGGGTTCCGGATCGTTGCGGAAGGATGGACCGCCATATCGGGCTCTTCCTCCGATACCAGTACCCTAAAGTCCGGACCAGGGCCCGTTATTCCATAGTGCTTATGAGCGAGTCCGGCAGCTCTCGCCAGATCGAGTTGACCCCCTTCCGTATGAGAGTCGGATTGGCCCTGGCCGCCGTAATAGTCGGCCTCGCGATATTTGCAATCGTAGGACTGGCGGGTCTCCTCTCCAAGATGGGTAGCAGTACTAGCCCTGACGACGCGCTTGCACAAAAAGTTCAGTCGCTGCAGCAAGAGCTCAAGAAGAAGGACCTTGCGGTAGCAGCCCAAGAAAAGCGACTGATGGAATTGCAGGAATCTCCTGCGCCGGCAGGGGGCGGGTCACGTCGTACCAAGGAAATAGCCACAGCCAACGCGGGAGCCCACGGCCAAGAGCCTGCGCCTGCCAACGACGGGCCGCTCGCTGCTCTTCAAGACGCGGTCAAGTCGCCGTCCAGTGCGCCTGCCGAATCGAAAGGTACGGCAGAAAAAACCGGGAGGGGCTCGAGTACATTCTCTTCGGAGCCTCACGCAGAAGAGTCCCCTGGTCAGAGTTTGCCCGAGCAGCGCCCTGAGAGTCGCGAGGGAACAGTAGAGCGGACAGAGCAGGCACCGATCGTCAATTTTAACGCTCAGGATGTAACCGCATACGTTGGTGGTCGGAACAGCGGTAAACTCAGTTTCAGACTTATTAAGGATCACCCGGACACGATGTTTTCAGGATATGTGTTCGTATTTGTGGAGACGGTAGACCAGAGCGGAAAGAGCAGGATAGTCGTTTATCCCAGCAAGACCCGTCTCTCGGACGGATACCTGCCGATTGACTACAAGGAAGGGCAGCCCATCCCATTCAAGGTCAATGCTAGAGTTAGAGTGGACTTGCCTGATGAGGACATTTCTCCGGCGGCCTCCCTGTCCCGAGTGTCGATCCTCCTATATGATGCGGACGGCAAGATTGTTTTCCAGCGAGGCTTCGATCGCAAGGAGCTGAAGGTTGTCGGCAATAGAGCCGGAAACACGGGAAACGCCCGCACAAGGGCCGGCCAGAAGAGGCGTGCCTTGTGAACCTAGTTCGAGTATTCTATTCTGTTTTGCAGAATTTGTGAGGGCGTAATGGGCCCTCATTTTGTTTGAGGTGTTTAGTCGGTATAGGCCCTGCTAATTGCTGACGAACTGTCGCTTGGTATAGCACGCAGAGATCTGAAAACGATTCGCTTTCAAGCAAGTGGAAACCCTGTTTCTGGTGGGGCAATCACGCCCGGGCGTGATTGCCTGTCGTCGTGCCCACGTTCGCGGGGAACTGTAGGGGCGAATGCCATTCGCCCCTACCATCCCCAATCAGGGTCCGGGATGACCCCACGTTCCGCGCGGGATGTCCCTCCACATCCTAATCCAGGATTGACACTTGTTTGGTGAGGCGCAGGTATAAGCCCTCAAAGAATACCCACCGAGCTGCGATGTAGCTTCTCCTGCCCCTGGAGCGAAACCGGACTCCGTTCATTCTCGGTTGCTACTGACACAGTCATCAGCGTATGGCATTTAGCTAGTTCTGGCTACGTGATTATTCTCGTCCACGAATATATTGCGAGCCTTAAAGCCCTTGCATTCGGAATCCTCCAGGACTACGTACGAGCAGATAATTATCAGGTCCTTGACCGATACCTTTCTTGCCGCGGCACCGTTCAAGCAGATCACGCCGGAACCCGGCTCGCCCTTGATCGCGTACGTGGTGAATCTCTCACCATTGGAGACGTTATAGATGTGGACCTGTTCGTATTCAAGAATGTCGGCTTGATCGAGAAGGATTGAGTCGATGGATACGCTTCCTTCGTAATCCAAACAAGCGTCCGTAACTTTGGCCCGGTGGATTTTGGATTTTAGCATCGTCCGCTGCATTTCCCGGCTCCTGCAGGAAGATTTTGTAGTTAATGAGTTTACGCTGGCCCGAGCGCCCGGTCTTTGCCAAGCGCGCTATGTTCCAGCAACATATTGTCGATAAGGCGCGTCTTACCTATTCGGACTGCCAGCGCAGCCAACGCACTGTCTCCCACGAGTTCCAAATCCTGAAGCGTTTCCGGATGAACCAGGTTTATGTAGTCTATTTGGGCGTCCGGTTCACGCTGTATGCGATCCGACATCGCCTTCACATACGCTTTCGCGTCCGATTCACTCCGGTCCAAAAGGTTCTGCGCGTTCTGTAAAGCTTGGAACAGGCACACCGCTTGCTTTCTTTCAGTCGAAGACAAATAGGAATTGCGGGAACTCATGGCCAGTCCATCATGTTCACGGACTATAGGGCACGGGACTATTTCGACATCCAGATTCAGGTCCCGCGTCATAGTCCTTATTACCTGGAGCTGCTGATAGTCCTTTTGGCCAAAATACGCGGCTGCGGGTGAAACGATGTTGAACAGCTTTAGGACCACGGTTGCCACTCCTCGGAAATGTCCGGGTCTGGAAGCGCCGCAAAGGGGCTCTGCCAATTTACCTACCTCGACATACGTCCGGAAGTCCGGCCCATAGACGTCCTTAGCAGTGGGTACAAATAGTGCATCCACGCCTACCTGCGCGCATTTTTCCGAATCAGCCTCAGGATCGCGAGGGTAGCTGTCGAGATCTTCATTTCGTCCAAATTGAGTCGGATTCACGAAGATGCTTGTCACCAATAGGTCGTTTTCTGAGCGACCGCGTTGCATAAGGCTCAAGTGACCGTCGTGCAGGAATCCCATGGTCGGAACCAAACCAATGGTTTGGCCGGCCTGTATGTGATATCTGGACCAATGCTTCATTTGGGCAACGGAAGTTAGCGTTTCCATGCCTGTTTTCCCACAAAAAAAGCCTTCCGTTAGGAAGGCCTGTTTATTACTCGATTTCCGTCCTTCCGTCCCGGTCGAAAAGATCCAGGCGGTATATGTGTTGTCAAACCGAATAGGTTCCGGGTCCAAGTGAGACTCCAGATCCTGGATTTACTATATATCCGACAACGTTTATCGGTCAAGCCAAAAAAATTGTTTGGGGACCGTTATTGGAACGTGCCGAACAGAGGCAACCGTTGTTTTGTTGAAACCCTATCGTTCCCACGGACATCTAATGTAATAGCTGTTGTTCATCCGTGACGCGGCCCGAATTTTTCCAGGAAAGGAGGAATGCCCAATGGCAAATTATGATAGAGCTGAACAGATTGTCAGAGAGATTGAACGGGTCACTCCTTATATGTACGAAGGGTTGTACGGCAACTTCTTGAGGAGTTTTATGGACTCCGACAAGTCCAAATGGGTTGAGGATTTGTCCAACTACTTGACGCGTGCTAACCAGGATTGGGGCGATGTAGGAGAAGAAATAGCATTCCTTTTGTGGGAAAGATTTGAAAAGAGAATCTCCTGTTAACATGCCCACTTGTTTCGGTCAGTACGCGTCAGTTTGAAGTCTGATCTCGGGTGAGAAGATGATCAAAGACAAAAGTCGCGGGAAGGATCGTTCCCGCGACTTTTGTTTGTCTTCAACATATATGGGGCAATTTATGTCCGTTCGCGATCAAATCCTCAAATTCAGCACGGATCTGACAAAGCCTCCCACGGGACGCGGGATCGCACCCAAAGGCCAATTTTGACCGAATGTTGGGTGCCATCCCGCGTCCCGCGGGAAGCGCCATGTTTGGCGCCGGATCAGTGCAGTGACAGCGAACCGGCAAAAAGATAAAGTCGCGGGAGCGATGCTTCTCGCGACTTTTGTGCTTTTCCAAGAGTGTTTTTACTTAGCTAGCCTTAGATGCTTCTTCTCCTTGTGCCGCAGCGGGCGGAACATAATTCGGTTCCACAGGTAGCGTGACATTTCTCCCCGCGGCTTTCGACCATGCGATGGCAACCGTTCTGTAACCCAGATGCGCAAATTTGGAAAAAGGCAGGTACAGGAAGAGCGACAGTACGAACATCAGGTGAATCGTGTAAAGCGAATACGCGCCGGATGCCGAGCCTTCCAACCGAGTCAACTCCGTCAGCAGGCCGGTAGCACCCGTCCCAAAGATCATGAACAGGAACAGCCAATCAAAATAAGAGCTGTTTCCGGACTGCTCCGGCACGGTGAGCCGTCGAACCAGCATAATGCCCAGACCCAGTACGAACGCGGTCGCACTGATGTTACCAAGGAGCTTGATGGGGATCGTGCCGGGACCGTTACGAGACGGAGGGGCTATATGAAGTATGTCGATGTTGAACGCGACGATGGCCGTTGTCAAGAGCAGACCTATAAATCCCCAGAACACGAGTAGATGTGCGGCATACCGTATGTTGTTCGCCTCGCACTCTTTGAACGTTGTGTGAGGAAGGATCTCCTTGAGCGCCTCGATTAGGCTGGGAACGAATCCCTTGCGCTGAGCGCCCACGTCCAAGGGATTGTTGGATTCCAGCTTGCCCCAGAAACGTGTCAGGCTCACGACGAGAGAAACGACTGCGAAAAGCAGAGCAAGGGTGTAAACCACCTGGATGTATTTGTAGTCGATATACTCACCGTAGTTCACCGGCTTCGGAAAGGTGAACCCGTGGTTCATGACTACGACCAATAGGACAATCACCACAGGAATACCCAATGTAAGGACTACCAGTGCCGGTTGACCTACGAGACTCCCGAGAAAGGAGGGCCAGGAGTTCTCCTGTATGTTCATCTTCCGAGCGGCTTTGAGGACGTCACCCGGATATGCGCCTCGAGGGCACTGGGTAGAACAGTCGTTGCACTGATGGCACAGCCAGACATCAGGATCGTTCAAGAGTTTCTTCTTCAATCCCCACTGCGCCCAAATCATCTCTTTGCGCGGATAGGGATTGTTGTCCGGGGAAATAGGACAGGCGACCGAACAGGTCGCGCACTGATAACACTTTTTCAGGTCGCCGGCCCCGGCCGCGATGAGGTCTTTGGTAAATTGAAGATCAGGTTCGGCAACGAACTCATTCGCCATGTGTGAACCTCCTTAAAAACCCTTATATGGGTTGGGATCGAAACCGGCGAGCGTTTCCATGAAATCGTCTACCAATTTCGGGATCGTATGGAATTCACTTATCGCCAATTGGTGGACAACTATACGTTCCGGTTCCAGGACGAGGCGCTGCAAAGTCTCTGAGATCTTCCCCATTCGATACTCCGCAAGCTCGCTCCCCTTCATGAAGTGGCATTGATAGTCGTCACCGTATTTACAGCCGATCAACATGATACCGTCAATGCCCTTGGACAGCGCGTCGGCGATCCAAACCATGTTGATGTTGCCGAGGCATCTTAAAGGAATAAACCTCACAAAGGGGCTGTACTCAAGCCTGTTGATTCCGGCCATGTCCACCGCGGGGTACGCGTCGTTTTCACAAACAAAAATCACCACTCGAGGTTTTTCCGCGTACTCATCGGGAACATCTATGCATTTCACCATGGAACCGATCATGTCCACTGAATGATCTCTGAAGGAAATGATCCGCTCGGGACACGAGCCCATGCAGATAGCGCAACGCCGGCAGCGGGTCGGATTGGGCAAAGGTGTGCCGTCAGGCTTTTCGTCATACGCACCGAATGGGCATTCTTCCGTGCAACGCTTGCACTGCGTGCACCTCTGGACGAAAATCTCGGGGAAGGACTCATCGCCGGCCCTCGGATGAACTGCTTTACCCTGAGAAACCAGCTCAACACACTGAATGGCTTTCAGAGCCGCACCAACCGCGTCGGTTTCACAGCTCTGGAAGTCCATGGGCTGTCGAACGCAGCCGGCTGTATAGATTCCAGTTCTTTGGGTCTCGTATGGAAAACAGATGAAATGAGAGTCGTTGAAACCGTACGGGTTCTCCGGTAAAAACGGTCCTTGGCGGTACTTGAGATTCAATATGGCCGCATCTCTAGTCGCAGGAACCATGCCCGTTGACAACACCACCAGATCGACATTGATCTTCATCTTTTCGCCGAGCAGCGTGTCCTTCAGGTCCACATTGAGCCCGGCAGACCCGTTGGAAACACCCACGGCAGTCCCCTTGGAAAGAAAAACGCCGGGGTCGTCCTGCATGGCCTGGTAGAATAATTCATACTGCCCCGGAGTCCGCATATTCTCATAGAAGATGTAGGCCCTGCCGTCGGGGTTGGTCTTTCGCAGATACTGCGCCTGTTTCAGCATGATCAGAGAGGCCACAGACGAGCAGTAAAGCAGTGGATGCTCGGCTTCCTGATTTGCCGCATCTATGAACGCAATGCTGCTCACTTCCTTGCCATCGGAAGGTCGCGTGATTCTTCCTTTGGCAGCAAGCTCCTCCATCTCAACACTAGTGATCACGTCGGGGTACTGACCGTAACCCAGGTGGGAATATCCTGACGCTTCCTCCGGCCGCCATCCGGCCGCAAGAATCACCGCACCCACACGAACTTTCTCATGTTCGAAATCGGCGGTCTCCGTTACCTCTTCCTCAACCTCGGCCTGTTCCTGCGCGGGTGCAGCCGGTTTAGGCTCCTCTTCTCCGGCGGCTTTGGCATTCTTGGCCGCGAGCCACTCGTTCTGTTCTTTGTCGAGTTGGTCGATCCAGGGTCCGTCAGGGCGGATGATAACGTCGAACATGCCGGGAGCACCGGAAATGCTGTACACTCTCCGGCCGGTGTAGACTTTGATCTTTTCGACGGAGTTTACTGCTGCGATCTTCTCATGAACCGGGGAATCGGTCACTTCGTTATACGGCGGCTTTCCGGTGAACACTTTATGGAACTTGTTGGCCCATCCACCCAGATCCGGATTCTTCTCGACGAGATAGACCTGATAACCTGCGGCTGCGGCTTCCAGAGCTGCCGTCATGCCGGTCATCCCACCGCCTATGACAAGGATGCCCTTGTCCACTGCTTCCATAAAAGGCGGTCTGTCCTCATATTTGGAAGTCTTTGTGATCCCCATCCTCATGTAATCTTCGGCCAGCATCTGGGTATCTTCATCGTTCGCCGGATGTGACCACACCACGTGTTCCCGAAGATTCACCCGTTCGGTAATAACGCCGTCAAATGTGAATTCCTTCTGAAAGACTCGGGGAGAAGGCCCGGCGATGATTACCGCCGTAAGCCCCTCGTTTGCAATGTCGTTTCTTATGATGGCAAGCTTGTCCGGATCACTCCAGTAAGATTCGGCTCGACAAACCGGTACCTTGAATTCACCGGTGGCCACAGCGGAAAGGGCGTCGATGTCCAGCGCATCCTTAATCCCGTAACCTGTATCAATATAAACTGCGATCTTGTGGTCCATTGACTTACCTCCCCACCGTATCCTGAAGGGCCTTCAAGGCAGCTCCGGTAGCATCCTGCAAGCAGGTGCCGACATCCATAGGTCGCCTGGAAACACCGGCAGGATGTACACCTTCGTCCGAGATCATGAATCCGAATTCGTCATAAGCCACGTTCAGACCCGGGACTTTTTCCTCGCTGGTGTTGGGTTGCATTCCGGTGGCGAGAACAGCCATATCGAAGGCACGTCGAATTTTCTTGCCTGAGAGAATGTCCTCTCCTTCGAGGATCACGTCTTTCGTGCTCGGGTCCTCCGTTATATTAACGATCTTCCCCTTGGTGAGCAGCACCATTTCGTCTTTCCTCACTCTGTCGTAAAAGAATTCGAAACGACCATAGGCTCTCAGGTCGATATAGAAAATGTGCGCCTGCGCATCAGGATTGTAGTCCCGAAGGTACGTGGCCTGTTTCAAAGATGCCAGGCAACATATCGAAGAGCAATACGGCAAATGGTTCCTGTCTCGGGAGCCCGCACACTGGACGAAGGCAAGGTTGTTAACCTTCTTGCCGTCTGAGGGCCGAACGATCTCCCCTTTGGTGGGGCCTCCCGGAGCAGCCAGTCTTTCCATCATCACATTGGTAATGACGTTGGCACATTTCCCGAAGCCCAACTTGTCCAGTTTAGAGGGGTCGTATGGCTTCCAGCCGGTGGCCCACACCACTGAAGCCACTTCCACATTGAAAGTTTCCGGCTTGGCGTCCAGGTCGATGCGGATGCCCTTGTTGGTGCAGGACTCTATGAAGGAGTTATATTCCAGGCGGCCTTGCAATTTCTTGAGGGCATCCCGGTCAACCACGAGATTCATAGGGTAGGCCATCTCGTAGGGCAAACGTACCGCTTTGACTGTATCCATATCGTAATTGAAGTCGTTGGGGATTTCCGCGGGGCAGTCGTCCACACACTTACTTGTAGCGGTGCGGTCCTCCACATACCTAGGTGAAACCCTGATGGTTGCGGTATAGTTGCCCGGTTTTCCAGTAATATTTTCTACTTCCGACAAGGTATACACGGCAATATCGGGATTCCTTCTTATTCTTCTGAAATTGATTTCCAGGCCGCATGTGGGAGGACACAGCTTCGGAAAATACTTGTTCATCCGGGCTACCCGGCCTCCGAGATAGGGCAACTTTTCGACCAGGATCGCCTTGCAGCCGGCTTCCGCGGCTTCAACCGCGGCCGTAATACCGCTAATACCGCCCCCGACGACCAGTACGGTTTTGTTTCCAGCCATGCTTCCTCCCTGAAAAGGACTATGAGGGGGCAAAAAAATGCCCCCTCATCAGCTTGTGTCGCAATCGAACAAAACTCCGGGCACCTCAAGAAGCACCCGGAGTTCTGAAGGTTAGTCGTTATTAGTTAAACTATGGTAATAACAGGAACTTTCTTCATTTCCCATTCGCCGTTCTTGTAAGTGGCGTTTGCGAACACCTTCCAGTTGGCCTCATCCATCGTCGGGAAATCGTTCCGGAAGTAGTAGCCCGGCCAGCGGGTCTCTTCGCGGAAGAGAATCGTCCTGACGTGGACTTCCGCCTGCCACATTCTCTGGATGTTCTCATGGCAGCGCATCAGCTCGTGCAGGCTCGAAGCAGCCAGCTTGTCGGAGTCTTCGTTGAGCCAGTTAAGGAGTTCAAGCGCCCTTTCCAGCTTCGGCTTGTTGGTCTTGAAGCCGGCGGTGACCCCTGCCGCGTACTCGTCCATAATCTTCTGCAGACGGAACATGAACATCTTGGGTTTCATGAACTCCGGGTTGATGTCCGGATCGCTGGATTTGGCTGCATGCTCGGTATATAGGTCCAGAGGCTTCAAGATCTGCTTCTTCAACGCCTCTACTTTAGCCGCGTCGACGTTCGGCAGGTTGTTATTGTCGAGCACGAAACGTACTATCGACTTACCGGCCGCACGACCTTCAGCATGAGATCCCGAAGAGAACTTATGGCTGGATGCGCCGGACGCGTCACCCGCGGAGAAGAGACCCTTCACTGTGGACATATATTCATAGCCCCAGAAGTACTCTTTTGGAGCCAGATCTTTGGGACCGCTCACCCACGCACCGGAGGCACCGGAGTGTGAACCGATGAAGTAAGGCTCAGAGGCTGCGATCTCGGAGGACTTCTCCTCGGGCTGGACGTTGGTGCCGGCCCAGAGAATGGCCTGGGCAATGGTCATGTCGAGGAAGTCTTCCCATGCCTCGGTTTCGAGTTCCTTCATCTTCTTCTTGTAAGCCTTCGGATCATCCTTGAGGGCCTCTGCGATCTTCTGAATGGCTTCTTCCGTTCTCATGTAGATCGGACCCTTGCCCTCGAACTCATCGAGCATGCCCAAGTAGTTACGCAAGTTGGCTGGGATCGGCTTCACTTTGCCGTAGGAGCCCCAGTTGTCCAACTCTGCCTTGCGCTCCACCATGTACTCGCCGCCGAACGCGTTGGTCGCACGGGACTTGAACAGGAGGAACCACGCGCCGACCGGGCCGTAACCGTCTTTGAAGCGGACGGGGATGAAACGCACTTCCTGGCAGGTCAGCTCCGCGCCGGCCATAAGGGTGAAGTACGTGCTGGAGCCCGAGTTCCACGGCGGATACCACGCACGGCCAAGACCTTCACCTACGCTTCTCGGCTTGAATACGTGAACCGCGCCGCCCATGGCCGCGAGGACAGCTTTGGCCTTGAACACGTAGAATTTTTCTTCACGAGTGCTGAAACCGACGGCGCCGGCAATGCGGTCCCCGTCCATGAGGGGAGTAGTGATGAAAACGCGCTCAAAGTACTCACCGCCGCGCTGGCTGAGAGCAGTCTTGGCCGCCTCGGCCACGATGACTTTGTAGGACTCGCCGTTGATCATGAGCTGCCAACGACCCTCATGAACAAAGTTGCCCTGCTCGTCCTTCCAGATGGGAAGACCCCATTTTTCAAAGAGATGAACAGAAGAGTCCACGTGACGGGCAATGTCATAGACCAGGTCTTCACGGGTGATGCCCATGAGGTCGTTACGGACGTAGTTGACGTAGTCAACAACCGTGTTGTTGCCGCTGTTGATGTCCACGTACTCGTTGATGGCCGAAAGGCCCATGGCTACTGCGCCGGAACGGTCCATGGCAGCCTTATCCACCAAGGTGACCTTCAGACCGTTCTTGTTGGCCCAATAGGAGGCCTCGACTGCTGCGCCGCATGCCGCCATACCGCCGCCGCAGATCAGAATATCAGTGGTTACTTCGACGGTTTCAAAATTCGCCATATCTTGGTACCTCCTAATGATTACTTCTTAATTGTAGGCAGCTCTTTGAGCCGCAGAGCCTCAGGCTCATTGTACAGGCACTGGCTGGCCAGGTCTGTGGTGACTTCACCAAACCCGCCATCAGGCTTGACCTGACCTTCTGGAACCTTTCGGATGGGGAATTTGAACCGCTTCACCTGGCCGCTGCGGAACTTGACCGTCCACATGATGTCTTCGGAACCCCTCAGGGGCACCACCGACGCTCCCATCGGAACGAAGTCGGCATAACCTCTGACGTCTATCGCCTGCTGCGGGCAAATTTTCACGCAGTTGTAGCACTCCCAGCACATTTCGGGTTCCATGTTCCAGGCTTTCATTTTTTCTTTGTCCAGAACCATCAAGTCATTAGGGCAGATGTACATGCAAGCGGTCTTGTCCTGGCCCTTGCATCCATCACATTTTTCCATGATAACGAAACTTGGCATGAACCAACCTCCTAGTTAGTTTGAGCTTTTTTAGAGTCGTGTAACTCCTGTTGTTACGCGGCGCGTACGGCCGCCGAGTCTGTGAAGGCTCCTCCTTTCTATACGTGGTCGCTGCAGCCCCACAGGTAATGTTCATGGCGTGGGAGACGTTCACCAGCCAGCCCGGTATTTGCGTTCCTGTCGCGTTCCTCCCCCACCATCGGAACGATTTTCGCGCAGTGTCGGGTACGAAAAAGGGGCCGCAATCGCATAGACCTTCCAACAAAACTCTCAGAATTCCAACCTATCACGGAGATTTACAATATTCTGCAGTATTAAACCGGAGGTCCGGCGCAACCCCCAGCACCGCCGAAGCAGCTAAGGAATAAGGGATTCAATCAAATCTTGGTCTGGTTGTCAAGATTTTTTTCAGTGGAGAAGCCGTGAACTTGTTACTCCCTCCGCAGGGAACGCTCTTGCCACGAAAAGCGCCGTATGCTAGTTTAATAAGTTCAGATTCGGGCGGCAAAAGGAACTCAAATGACCCATCCGGGAAGAAACGATCCATGCCCATGCGGGAGTGGACTAAAATACAAGAAATGCTGCCTCGCCGGAGAAGCCACTAAACACGATCCGGACGGAGTTCAGGGCCTGCGGGCAAAGGCCTTCAAGAATATGTCCGAGCAAAAATGGATGGAAGCCATAGAGGGATTCAAATCTATCCTGGACCGAGTCTCGGACCCGCATGCCGCGCTCGATGCGATCGCCGCCTGTTATGACGGTCTCGAGAATTATCTCATGGCTGCGGAATTCTACGAGAAGGCTCTCGCTGTGTGTCCGGAATCACGAAGCTTCGACCTGCATTACCGGCTCGGCGTCTCCAGAGCCTGCGCGGAACGTATTGAAAAAGCTATCGATGCCTTTCAGCACTGCCTGGCGCTTCAAAGCGACACGGCATACGAACAGCGGTTGCTCGGTATACTTGAAGATCTGAACGCGATTCTCCGGGATGAGAAGCCTCGTAGCCTTTTCCGTGTGCAAGTCCAGCTTCAGCGCGCATTTTCGGACATGGACGACAAAAATTATGAGTCCGCGGCTGCCCGACTCGAACGTATTGCCACGGATGACCCTCAAAATCCGGCGATCTTTTACAATCTCGGAGTTGCCAACTTTTTCCTAAAGAGAGAGGAAGAAGCAATTACTGAATTTGAAAGATGTGTCGCACTGAATTCCGGTTATGTTGAAGCTTGGTACAATATGGGACAAATTTATATGCTGAAACAGAAGGACTTTTCTCGAGCCCTCCACTGCTTTGACCGGGCTGCAGCAATCCGCCCGGATTACATAGGCGCACACCACCAGCGTGGGGTCGCGTACGAGCTACTTGGCAACCCTGTGAGAGCGCTGAAATGCTGGGAAAGAACGTTGGAATTGGACCCTGAGAACAAGCAGGCCAGAGAGAATATCAAGAGATTGGGCGACTCCATTGCAAACCAGCCTTGCCGGTGAGCGCCCTTGAAAGGACTGATTGATGAAACTAAAAACCTCCCCATGTGAGCTCGAGCGCTTAATGACCTGGGATGACTCCTTCTCTTTTCGGTGTCATCCGGCTATTGACTGCTTCAACTCATGTTGCAAAGACGTGACTATATTTCTTACCTCCCTAGATGTCATCAGGCTTAGAAAAGCGCTGGAGATATCTTCCACCAATTTTCTCGAGACACATACCCATCGGCTGATCTCTCAGACCACGGGTCTGCCCGCTGTAGCCCTCAAAATGAGTCAGGATGAGGCGAAAACCTGTCCGTTTGTGAGCGCGACAGGTTGCTCCGTTTACAACGATCGGCCTTATTCCTGCCGACTCTACCCCCTGGACACCGAGCAAGGAGTGGAATATAAATTCGTTGTGGACGAAGGCGTGTGCCACGGGCTAAGAGAATCCCGAGAATGGACGGTCGAGACGTGGAGAAAGGATCAGGGCCTTTATGCGTACGACGATCTCGATCACCAGCTCAAGGATGTAATGGCCGCAGATCAGGTTTTGGAAAGCAAGATTCAGGATCCGAGAATGCAGGACATGTGTCTCATGACTTTGTACGATCCTGACCGGTTTCGAGAGTTCATATTTAAGAGCAGCTTTCTTCAGAAGTTCCACGTGGATGATGACATAATGGAGAAGATAAGGGACGACGACGTCGCTCTTCTGTATTTTGCAAGCCAGTGGCTCCGTTTTGCTCTATTTGGCCAAAAAGGATTCCTGAAAATCGATCGCGATTACCTTGAACTTAAGAAACGAGAAGTTCTGGGCGGATGAAGGCAGGAAAGATGAAACGATTTGCATGGTTCGTAGTGGCGCTCCTACTAAGCGTGATGGTTGGAAGCGCACTGGCCGCGGAATCGGCCATCGACAGACACATTAAAGATCTTAAAAGTGATAAGCCCGAAGTTCGAGCCAAGGCGGCTTTCGACCTGGGATGCGGCTGACACAAGTCGCCGAGGGCGGTTCCGCCTCTCATTGAAGCTCTGAAAGACCCGGACGCCAAAGTGCGCAGCGCCGCTACCGAATCACTCGGCTTTTTCTCGAGTCAGGCTTCACAGATAATCCCCAAGGTGCTGGAACGCTTATCCGATGATAAAGTAGAAGTTCGACGAGCGGCAATTCAGTCGCTAGGACGACTCGGCAAGGGGAACCACAACGTGGAGCAGGCCCTCCGCAAGTTCCTTGACGATCCGGACACGCTTACCAAGCTCAACACTATAATCGCACTCGCATCAGTGGGTAAAGTGGATGATTCGGTTATTCCCACGTTGCTCACGGCCATTAGCAATAAAGATCGGACAACTGCCAAAGCCGCCGGGCGTGTGCTGAGTCAGCTAGCTCCCGCCAAGCCGGACAAGGTTCTACCCGGACTTACCGAGTTGCTGGACAAGAACCAGGAGCCTGGGGTCTCTAACGCATTGAAAGTATTGCGGTTTATGAAGGCGGCGGGATCACCGGCTTTGCCCAAGATATCCACCTTGTATGATAAGGCGGACGCTCATGTTCGTTTGGAAATTTTGGGAGCTCTTTCCTCCATTGACAGTAAAGGGGATCAGGCCCTCCCTGTGCTCATTAAGGCGCTCAAGGCCCACGATATCATGGTTAAGAAAGAAGCGCTCCTCGGGGTTATACGATATAGATCCAAAGCGGATCTGTTTCTGGAACCTCTGGCCGAATCCATGAAGACAGGAGAATTGGAGAATCGCCTGTTGGCCATCGGTATCGTCCGGGGGCTGGGGCAACAAGGCTTAAAGGCGGTGCCGACGTTGATAGCCCTGACAGACGACCCGAATGTGCGTGTTCGCTCGGCCGCGATTGGCGCTCTTGCCGGTTTCAGGCCTGCACCGCCGGAAGTCCTCGAAACACTCGGCCGCAAGCTTAAAGACTTTCAGCCCGCTGTGAGGCTGGCTGCCGTGGGCGCGCTACGACAAAACGGCTACAAATATCCTGAAAAGGTGGCTGGACTATTGGAATCAGCACTGAAAGACGAAAAGAATGAGTTCACTCGACGTGCAATGGCGGCAACACTAGCCGGCATCAGGAAGGTGAAGCCGAGTACCGCTGCTGCACAATCGACGACGTCGGAAAACGTGAAGCCGAGTACCAACACCGACAAGGCGAAATCGGCCAAGTCGGAAAACTTGAAGCCGGGCACCGCTACGGCAGAATCATCGAAATCGGACAAGGATAATCCCAAACAGGTGACCAAATAGCCTAACCTTTTCGCAGAACCGGCTAACGGATCCCAGAAGGCGAGATGGAAAGTGGGAAGCGGAAGCCGATACTCTCCGCTGCCTTTGGTCGCGGGCATTCATAGCCAAAACATTCTTGGCACTTGAAAATCTACGTTGTAGAATCTAATCACTTCATCCAGACTGATGCGAAAAACGTGACCCGCGCGCTGTGCTTTGGTCCGAAAGTTACTATTGCGGAACAGAAGTCGCAGGAGTGGAGGGATTCGAGGTACATCTTTATCGAGAACATTAAAGCAAACGATACAGAAGCGCCGATCAGCTCGTATCTTGTTCCAAAAATGATTGACATTGATGGTTATAAAGGCTGGATGTCGCTGTCGACAAAGGAGCGACGGAATAGCGTCATCTTTTATTATTGTCGCCGGTCGCAAGTCGTTCACTAGGCGGACTGCACCGTGATACCATTGAGCGATAGTCTGTTCTAGTTGCCGACCTCCTAGTTGCTCGTCGAGTACAATCACTAGGCCGCAGCACGCTTGGACAGTTTCTTATTAAGTTTTTTGCCAAGCTTGCTCGCGATCTGCATTGCTTCAGAGATGGCCTCCCTTGGCACTCGACCGCCATAACCTTCCACAATGTAGTCGACACTCTCTCCGGCATCGATCCGTGACAAGGTCCCCGCAACCTCAATCCGTGTATATTTGAAGGTGGGCCGCCCCCCGCAAACGCCCTTGGCGCGCACAACATGCTCTCCTAGCGGGTAATACTCATAGGGTTCACCGCCCACGATTTCGGTGACCAGTTTTGGCATGCTGAGCCCCTCCTTGGTCTCTGTCTATTTAACACTAGCTGAGAATTGACAGCTTTGTCAACTGCTGCATTGTGCAAGCTGATCTGTCAGCCAGCAGGGCGGACCGTTCCCAGCGGCGGCCATGAGCCGCCCTACCCAAGCTAACTCAACCACCGACGTCAGATAGCGCGTACAGGGAGGAGTATGGTAACCGATGCACCGGAGAATGGTGCATCTTCAAATATCCAGCTCCTGCACTTCTTGCGCATGCTCTTTGATAAAAGAGAATCGCTTCCTGACGTCTTTACCCATTAACGTATCAAATATCTCATTGGTCTTTTCGTCATCGTCCACGCGGATTCTCAGGATAGTACGGGTGGATGGATCCATGGTCGTGCTTTTCAATGTTTCCGAATCCATCTCGCCAAGACCTTTGAATCTTTGAATTTCTATCTCCTTGCCGTTTTTTTGCTTCAGAAGCTTCTCCTTTTCTTCATCTGAAAAAACGTACCGAATAGCTGCTCTTTTACCCGATCCTATCCGAATCTTGTACAGAGGTGGCACGGCCAGGAATACATGGCCTCGTCGCACCAATTCGGGGAGGAAACGGTAGAAGAATGTGAGCAGCAAAGTGGCAATGTGATGGCCGTCAACGTCGGCATCTGTGTTGATGATGACCTTGCCGTATCGCAGTCGGGAATAATTAAATGCGGGGCCGGTCCCGGTTCCGATGCTCTGAACCAGATCCTGGATCTCCCGGTTGGCTTTGAGTTTTTCCGCGGAGGCCTGCTCGACGTTCAAGATCTTGCCTCGCAGCGGGAGAATGGCTTGGAACCTTCTGTCTCTGGCTTGTTTTGACGAGCCGCCGGCGCTGTCGCCTTCGACGATAAATAGTTCGGTCCCGTCTCGCGACGTAGATGAACAGTCTGCTAATTTGCCTGGCAGCGTCAGTCGGCGCGTTGCGGCCTTGCGATTCACCTCATCGCGTGCCGCTCGTGAAGCTGAGCGTGCTTGAGCGGCCAGAACGATGCGATTAGTTACTGCCGCTGCCTGTGTGGGATTTTGGTGGAGCCAGGTCTCAAAGGCATTTCGAACTACGGGTTCGATTTGCAACGCTGTGCGGCTGTTGAGGCGTTCCTTGGTCTGCCCCTGAAATTCCAGATTCTCATGAAGGTAAACCGAGAGGATCGCAACAAGGCCTTCGCGCACGTCTTCCGCGGAAACGCTCTTGATCCCTTTCGGAAGGCCGTTGCGCTTCTCGATGTATGTCCTGAGCGCGCGAGCTATTCCATTCTTGAACCCGGTTTCGTGAGTGCCGCCGGCCGGCGTGGGTATGGAATTGACGAACGATAGTATCCGAGTAGAGGTCTCGGATGTCCAGGCCATTACAAGTTCCAGCCGCAAATCGTTGTCGTGATGGTAATAAAATGGCTGGGCATCGACCAGAGGACGATCCGTCACCAGCTTTCGGAGGAAATCCATGATTCCACCCGGATAGACGAAGGTCTCTACTGTCCCTGCCGTCTCATCGCTCAGTCTGATCTTCAGTCCCGCTATGAGAAAAGCTTTGCTCTCCAGCCGTTCTCGTATCAGATCCTTCGAAAATGCCCTGTCCGGGAAGATCGTGGCATCAGGCAGAAACGTTACCTTAGTCCCCGTGTGTTTCGATTCTTCCATCTTCCGTAAAGGTGACACGGCTTTTCCGCGTCGGAATTCTTGGATATAGCGCGAGCCGTTACGCCAGACTTCCACGGCAAGTCTTTCGCTCAGAGCGTTCACCACTGCCGCACCCACTCCATGAAGGCCGCCGGCTACTTTATATGTGTCGTCATCGAATTTTCCACCCGCATGCAGGTTGCAGAAGATAGTCTCCACCGTGTTCTTTCCGGTGGTCGGGTGTTTTTCCACCGGGATGCCCCGTCCTTGGTCTTCGACCGAGATGCTCCCATCTGAAGTCAGGACCACGTCGATGAAAGCACAGTGTCCGTTGAGCGCTTCGTCAACGCTATTGTCCAGGACCTCCCACACTAGCTGATGCAGTCCTTCCCGTCCCGTTCCGCCTATGTACATGCCGGGTCGCTTCCGTACCGCCTCGAGCCCTTTCAGTACTTGTATGTCTTTTACCGTATAAGAATCACTCATTTATCTTGACCTTTGTCACTCCTCTGCAAAACCATTTCCAAGATTGAAGCACAAACGCTCTTGCCGCTGCCGGCCCGATTTCTCAACGGGATGTCCTTGATTTGCACGTTTTTGTCTTTGCCCCTTTTGGGTTTGATCTGCAAGCAATCGCCGGGATTCACTAGTTCCATAGCAATCACCTGAAATCCGGAAGTCACCTTCATCATCCGTGCCCCGCGTGCCGGACCGGCCAGGATTGGGACTTGATCCACGGGAAACACGAGAATGTTACCGGAATCCGTTGCGACGGCGACAAATTCCCCATCCTCCGGCTTCACCGTAATGACCTCGTCATCTCCTTCCAGGTTCACCAGACGCCTACCCATACGTTTGGTGGGCTCTCGAAGAATGGAATAATCGAATCGGAAGCCTTTTCCCAGGCGGGTTGTCAGCACGCCTCTCGAGCACAAGGATACTTCAGAGCTTGCCGCCGTTTCAGGCGTGCTGCTCGGCTGGTCGAAGAGGTACTCCTGGGATGGGGGATGGCCATTGTTGTCGGGTTCGACCGCTATTACCTCTTCTTGGCCGGCCACATGTCCCCCGCCGATCCCGGCGTTCGTGGCAGGATCGGGGGCTATAAAGCCCACAACAAACTCGCCGTCCACAAAGTTAAACAGGCTTCCGATAGGCTCTCCGAAGCCCGGTGTCGCGGGGATATCCAGAGCTCTCACCACATAAACTTTCCCCAGGTTCGATAAGATCGCCACGGTCTTGCCTGTGTTCACCCTTGCCAAACCGAAGAGGCTGTCACCTTCACGGAATTTCAAAGAAGCCTCTTCTCCGACTTCACTCTTGATGCGTCGAATCCATCCTTGCCTGGACAGGATAACGGTCGAGTCCGCGTGTTCCACGAATTCCTCGGGGTCATATTCCAGCGCGGCCGCCTCCTGTTCACCCACAATTCGCGTACGCCTCTTGTCGCCGAACTTCGCCGCGACATCGGCCAGTTCACGGTCGATGATGTTCCAGAGCCGCTCGGAACCGGCCAAGTCTCGTGATATTTCCTCAGCCTCCTTTTTCTTGGCCGCACGTTCGTCCAGAAGCTTACCGATTTCCATGCCTACGAGCTTGTACAGCCGCGTCTCGAGGATGGCCTCGATTTGCTCGTCGTCCAAAGGGAATTTCTCTCTCAGACCCTGCTCCGCTTCGTGTCGACTCCTGGCCGAACGGATTATTCGCAGGACTTCGTCAAGATCGCGAAAGACTAGAGCGAAGCCGTCAAGCACGTGAATCCGCTTTTGAAGAATCTCCAATGTGTGATTTAGTCTGCGAACGGTCTTGTCGTATCTGAAGTCAAGGAAATACCTGATAATAGCGGCAAGCCCGAGCCTCTCGGGTACTCCTTCGGGCGTGATAGCGATAAAGTTTAGTGGAAAATTGATCTGTAAGTCCGTATGCTTGTAAAGAAAGGCCATTACGGAATCGGGCTTGACGCCTACTCCTCGCAGTTCCAGAACTATCCGCACATCTTTGGTACTTTCGTCCCTTACATCTTGGACGTATTTGAGTTTCTTGTCCCCGATCAGTTGCGCTATGCGCTCTATAAGTCGGGACTTGTTGACTGAATATGGAATGGACGTAACAATCAAATTGGTACGCCCGTGCATCGCACTCTCCACCTCGTAAGTGCCGCGGACTCTGACGGCACCGTGGCCGGCCTTGTAAATGTCCGCCAGGTGATCCGAGTGCTCCAGGATTTCTCCACCTGTGGGAAAATCAGGGCCTTTGATGTGCGTCAGGAGATCTCCGGTTTTCAGATCGCTACGCTTGATTGCCGCTCGACACGCCGCAACAACCTCGCCCATGTTGTGGGGCGGAAAAGAGCAGCTCATGCCGACCGCTATGCCGGATGAGCCGTTGAGTAGGAGATTTGGCACGGCTGAAGGCAGCACGTCGGGTTCTTCACCTATGGCATCGTAGGTGGGCCTGAAATCGGTGGTACCTCGATCAATATCTCTTAGAAGCGCTCCCGCGAAAGTGCTCAGTCTGGTTTCCGTGTATCGCATCGCGGCCGGCGAGTCGCCGTCGATTGAACCAAAGTTCCCCGAACCGTCGATAAGGGGATATCTCAGGCTGAAATCCTGAGCCATTCGAACGAGCGCGTCGTAGGCAGCCTGATCTCCGTGAGGGTGATATTTTCCAATAACCTCGCCCACAACCGCTGCGGACTTTCTCATTTTTGCCGCGTCGCTTAGCCGCATTGAATGCATGGCGTAGAGTATCCGACGGTGTACGGGCTTGAGCCCATCCCGAACGTCAGGTAATGCCCGGGACACAATGGTGGAGAGCGCATAGGCAAGATAACGTTTTTCGACTTCCAGGTGTATTGAGGCCTGAGTCTCGCCTCCGCCCTTTTCACGTTTTGGAATCTGCACGTTGTTATTTCCTTTGGTTCGCATGCTCGCTTACCCCAACCTATCTTCCGCTTCGCGGACCGGGAACACAACATAGCCGAGGGGAAATTTATATCAATACAAAAAAACGGCAAGAGCTAAAGAGGATCATGATCGAGGTGAGACAAGTGGGCAAACGGATCGAAACTGTCCCAAAAGTGCGGATCTGGTGGAGACCGTGCCACGATTCTTGGCATCAAAATAGTTTTGATGCTCGGAATCGTGGCACGATGGCAGCCCGGCACTAAAGTACCGGTCTACTCTCAATCGCCCCAATGGGGCTCAAATACTGGCGTCCCGTGGGGACCGGAGACAGTAGCCCGGTAAATCATTGCCGGGGAAAAGGGTCATTCGTGGTACGATTTCGTCCAGTTCAAGGGTTTTGAGGCACTTTCAGATGCCTGTCCCACCAATGGGATTGCTTCGCTTCGCTCGCAATGACAACCCTTCGTCGCGCGCAAGTGAATGCTTACAACCACCGAGAGCATTTCATTGACTTTGACACCGCGTTATGTTAGCGTTATCACACAAAAAATATAGCCCCATTGCCTCTGGTCTTTCCTCCATGACTGTATCGAATATCATGGCTGGCTCTCGCGGATTCGGCCCGAGTCGTGACGACCGGACCTCTCTTACCGGTCAATATCGAAGCCTGCTCCACGAGCCCCACAGACCTTTTCCCACAATGCCGGATTACCGACCGGATCAACGAATCTCCAAATCAGCGCAGGAATCGGCATGGCCAAAGTCAAAGTAGACGCAAAGCAGGCCCTGGACGACATTCGAGCAGGGATGAGCGATTCTGACTTGATGGACAAGTACAAGATCTCAGCTAAAGGGCTCCAGAGCCTCTTCGATAAGTTGTTGACGGCCCGACTGGTCACTCAAGCAGAACTCGACGAAAGGGTGCTTTTGACTGAGAAGACTGTGGAGCTTACGATCTATAGATGTCCAGCCTGCGGTATGCCGCAGTTCATGGAATTTGACGAATGTCCCCAGTGCGGAATCATAGTGTCCAAATTCAAGAAGAGACGTGCAGACCGCCCTTCCGAAGCGAAAGACAAAAGCGCTCATGGAGCCGAGTCTATCGGCGCAGATGCCAAGGGACGGGAAGACGTCATATTTCGTTCCAATCTGCGGCGCACCGGCTTCTATGACACCAGGGGAGTCACCAAACTCACCCAACTGAAGTGGAAGTTCAAGACAGGCGGATGGGTGTCTTCTTCCCCTGCTGTAGCGCAGGACGGGGTCTATTTTGGGAGTCTCGACGGCAGCTTTTATGCTGTAGATAAGGAAACAGCCAAGGAGAAATGGAAGTTTAAGACGGGGGGCTCAATATACTCTTCCTGTGCAATAGTGGGATCGACAGTCTTTTTTGGCAGCCTCGACGGCGCAGTATACGGTTTGGACCGCCTGAAGGGAGGTCCGCAATTCAAATTCGTGACCGCCGGACCGGTCTATTCTTCCCCGGCAGCAGCCGACGGATATGTCTATTTTGGGAGTCTCGACGGCTATCTTTATGCTGTTGATCTCACGACACAAACCGAGCGGTGGAAGTTCAAGACCGGCGGGCCCGTATATTCCACGCCTGCAATGGGCGAGGGGATTGTTTACTTTGGAAGCCTGGATGGGAATCTTTATGGTGTGGAGGTCCTTTCCGGCAAGCAAGTGTGGAAGTTCAAGACATCAGGACCGGTATCAACCGCCGCGGCCATAGACAAGGGCACGGTATATTTTGGGAGTGGCGATCGAAGTCTCTATGCTGTTGACACGGGCACTGGCCAGGAAAAATGGCATTTCAGGGCTGGAGACAAGATATCGTCCTCGCCGGCGGTTGCGCATGGTGTCGTCTACTTCGGTAGCGCCGATCGGCGCGTATACGCGGTGGATCTTAAAACGTGCCTCGAAAAATGGAAGTTCGAAACAGGCGGTGCGGTCTATTCTTCCCCGACGGTCGCCGGTGCAATGGTATATTTTGGCAGCATAGACAGTACCTTGTACGCATTGGACCTGAACGCGGGGCAGAAGATTTGGACGTTCAAGACCGAAAGCCCGGTGTATTCGTCGCCGGCGATAGCCGACGGCGTTATATACTTCGGAAGCGATGACGGGCATTTGTACGCAATTCGGTGAAGCACGCTTCTTGCCGCAAACATTGACTATACTTACGCCAATTCAAAAATGTTGTGAGCGCTCACTGTGAACCTTGTAACCGGCACAGAGGCCGGTCCTCCTATGATCCCGGTAGGACCGGCCTCTGTGCCGGTTAAGCCTGACAGCCCGTGAACCCCTTTTCGCTGAATGGTTACGAAATATTATAGTGAGCTGCATCGAGATTCACTCTTTTCCTCAAACTTGAAGCAGGCGCATCATGCTGTATGTTATGTAAAGGCACCGTATGCCGTGCCTGGGAGTGAATTGCTGTTTGCTGACAGTTCACTGCGGTATCGCTAACAGCGCGTTTGTCTGGAAGGCCAAACGGCCGCCAAAGCCTGCCATTGCAAGGGGGAGTAGTACTGAGGAACTTTGAATGGAAAAAAGGAAGATTACGGCAAGAGAGGTGCTTAGAGATATCAGGTCCGGAGTAAACGATCAGGAACTTATGAAGAAATACTCCCTATCGGCTCAAGGCATTCAGAGCGTTTTTAACAAAATGGTGAGCGCGCGAGTGATTACCCAGGCCGAGTTGGATGACAGGATCCCTCTCACCGAAAGAACAGTGGACCTGGGGCTCTTTATATGCCCTGCGTGCGGGAACATTCAGGGGAAAGAATTTTCTGTGTGTCCTCGCTGCGGCTTTACAGCTCCCGGGAAGGCTAAAGCTGCTCAAGACAACCGAACAGGGATAAGCCGAGAAAAAAGCGCTTCCGCTCCGGTGCACCCTCAGAAAGCCGGTACCCAGGTCAGCCCGCGGGCCGTGCCTCTCCCCAAAATTGAGGAAGAGACGGAAGCAGAGAGGGCCGGGGACACGTTTTCGGACTTGAGAAAAACTCTGACCTATTGTCGGGTACTTGGAATCGCGGCTTTGGTCTCATACGTCTTAATCGTCGCAGGCATTTTCGTCATCCTCCCGGCGGGTCAACTTTCCGGTGGTTCATTCCTTCTTCAATCTTTGCTCTCCCTCGCAATGCTGGCCATTCCCGCAATAGCGTTCGCACTCATCGTATTGATGACATTGCGCACGCTGACCGACGCGATGAAGATCTTCGCCAATGTGGCCGGTCCTATGATGCGGAAACGACCACCGCAGGGATAAAGTCCACGACATTGTGTCCGCGGCCCGCTTCATGCGCCGTCCAATACGTGGTGTTCCTTCTCGATGAACCAGGATTCAGGATTGGTAAAATACAGTTTCAGGTCTTCCAGGGCCACAAAGTGTCTACGCTCTTCCGTTATCATGTGTTTCACGAAATCTTGTTCCAAAGGTTCGACGGCCTTTCTTAGCTGCTCTTCATAGAAGGTTATGGCACCCTGTTCCATTTGGACGCCTATTTCGAGTGCTTCGAGGTCGCCGGATTCCGCTTTCACTTTCGGTCCGAGCTCGGCGACTCTCTCTTTCATGAGCTTATTTAGATCTTCGTTCTCTACGCGGCACGCCTTCCAGTCTTCGGACCAGGCCCTTTCTTTACGCATCTGTTCGCGGATCTGCTTCAAACGCTGGATATGAACCGCCTCTTCTGCCATCAGCGTGCGGAAAGTCTCTTTTCCGAGCTCATTAGTACACGTAGCTACCGCGTCCTTGTAAAAATCCCTCCCCTTCTCTTCCTTTTCAATTGCAGTGGCCAACATTTGTAGCGTCTTGTCGCACCAATCTTCCATTTTCCGGTCTCCTTGCATTAAGTTGATTGATTGTCACATACTATCGGCACAAAGCCCCAATGCCCGTTCGCAGTCAAAGAAATGACAATCTTGGCAAAGGCGCGGTGGAACAGGCTTCCAGCCTGTGGCTGACGGACGGGCAGGATGCCCATCCCCACTGCAACCCCGCGTTTCGTGCGGGGCGTCCCCACCAAATCATTTTCATTCCGGGATTACTTTTGGGAATCACTATATATCCCGCTTTCCCAGCAAAAACGGACAATCCGCCGGAAACAGGGCCTGACCTATTTAAGAGCACATAAGCATCAATTGTTTTCTGATTCCCAGTCCCGCGAGACGCGGGATTGGGAACCAGAACTCTAACGACTTTCGTGTCACGATCTCGACCCGGTCCGCACTGTTGAAACAGCCTCCACGCTGCGCCCAGGGCACCGCATCCGGTGCCCCTACCGCCGCTGGATTCGCGAGATTGATATCTTTATACCGTGACGGAAACCTCGTATCAATTTTTGTTCCGGCTATTTCGCAGTCAGTTCCGCCGGCATAGTAAAGACCCGCGTTGCCAGTTCCGCATCTATCATGAAAAGTGCAGCCCCCTGGTTCCCTGCAAGTTTTAGCTTCTGAACTACCGCATCCGCGGAAGCTTCTTCTTCCACCTGCTCGGTGACAAACCACTGCAAAAAAGTGCCGGCAGCGTGATCCTTTTCCAGCAATGCGAGGTCCACGAGATTGTTTATCAGACCTGTTACCTTTTGTTCGTGCAGATACGCATCCTCGAATGCGCTCAAAGGCGAATCCCATTTGGTAGGAGGTCCCTCTACCGGCGACAGAACCACCCTGCCGCCGCGATCGTTGATGAAATTATAGAACTTCATTACGTGGACCATTTCTTCCTGAGCCTGGCAACGCATCCAGTTCGCAAAACCCTTCAGATTGATCGCTTCGAAATAAGCCGACATGGAGAGGTAAAGGTAAGCTGAATAAAGCTCGGCGTTGAGCTGGCCGTTAAATGCATCTTGAACATCCTGGCTGATCATCTTGGCGCCTCCTTATATAGCCTCTGTGTGCTTTAGGGTATACATTTCCGTCGATGTTCGCAACCTGGTACGCGAACCGACTGGGGGCACCGGGCACGGCCCTTGGATAGGTTATGATTGTGCGGACTTCTCCCGAGTCTTCCTGCCGTAGATCAAATAATAAATTATAGGTACAACAAGTAAAGTGAAGGCTGTTGAAGCAAAAATACCGAAAATAAAGGACCACGCCAAACCTGAAAAGACCGGGTCTAAAGTGATGATCCAAGATCCGAAAATAGCCGCGCCCACGGTGAGCAGGATTGGGGTGAACCTGACCGCGCCGGATTCAACGATCGCATCTTTGAGGTTCTCACCCGCGCGAGTTCGGATATGGATAAAATCTATTAGTATTATGGAATTTCTCACCACAATGCCGGCGAGAGCTATCATCCCGATCATCCCGGTGGCCGTGAAGAAGATCGAATTCCGATAATGACCTATGGTCTGGGCAAACAATGCGTTGAGCAGGGCAAAGCCGGGCATGATGCCGATCATGGTCAGAGGAATAGCCACCATGATGACCAACGGAATGGCAAAAGACTCGGTCTGCTGCACCAGTAGTATATAGATAAGTATAAGGGCCCCGGCAAATGCGAGACCAAGGTCTCGGAAGACTTCAAGAGTGATCTTCCATTCCCCCTCCCCTGCCCAGTTCACTCTGAAGCCTTCGCGCAGAGGGTGCTTTCGCATTGACTCTTGTAGATCGAATATCGCATTCACGGGGCTGCGGCCGGCCATCTCGCCCGTCACAAAAACCAACCGCTCCATATTCTTGCGGTATATGGTCTGGTCTATGACGGTCTCCTTGAGTTGGCCAAGTTCGTTGAATGGAACCATCGAGCCGTCGGGTGCTTTGATTCTTATCGGCCCCATGTCTTCGGGGCGGGATCTCAACGATCTCGGAAGCCGCAGGTTCACCTCGAGTGGGGATCGCTCGGTACCCTGATGAACAATCGTCGGAGATTCTCCGCCCAGAAATATCTTTGCCGACTTGGCTATGTCCTCGACAGTGATCCCGTGCAGGCCGGCCTTCACGCGGTCAACGATGAAATTGTACTGAACCTGCGGCGCGTCAACGGAATCATCCACGTCCACAACCTTCGGTGTACGTTCCATTGCTCGCCGGACCTTGTGAGATTCGGCTATAATATCTTTGTAAGAAGCGCTGGGCGGTCCGTATACCTCGCCAACAACCGTCGAAAAAACCGGTGGACCGGGGGGCACCTCCACAATCTTCACATTGGCTCCGTACTTTTGCCCGATCTTCTGAATATCGGGTCTGATTCTCAGGACGAGCGCATGGCTTTGAAATCCCCGGTCGTACTTTTCAAGGAGGTTCACGCGCAGATCTGCCAGGTTACTCCCCTTGCGCAGGTAGTATTGCCGCACCATCCCATTGAAATCTATGGGAGAAGCTATCCCCACGTAGGATTCCAGGTCTCGAACTTCATTCACCGTCGACAAATAGCGCTCCAGGGCAGTCGCTACTTCGTCCGTTCGTTCCAGAGTGGTTCCTTTCGGCATATCCACGAGCATCAGGAACTCATTCTTGTTATCAAACGGCAGCATCTTAACCGGGACCAACTTCAAAACCACGAGAGACACGGAGAGCATCAGGGCAACCACAACGCCGCCCAGAAAGAGATAGCTCTTTCTGCGGCTCTCCAAAAACGGAGTAATAATTCTGCGGTATATGCGATAGACACCTCCTTCCTTGAAATCGTAGGGCTTCTCTACTTTGTCGTACTCCTTCTTAAGCGCGTGGTAAGTAGTCCACGGAGTGACCGTGAACGCGATAGCCAGAGACATAAGCATCGCGATAGGCACGTTCAGAGCCATAGGACGCATGTAAGGCCCCATCATGCCCGTAATGAAAAAGAGAGGGACAAACGAAGCTATAACAGCCAGAGTAGCCAGTATGGTTGGGGGCCGCACTTCGTCGACAGCCAGCAGAGTCGAATCCAGAGGCGGATGCTTTTTGAGCCTGAAATGGCGGTGGATGTTTTCCACATCCACAATGGGGTCATCTACGAGCAGCCCGAGGGACAAAATCAGGGCGAACAGGGTGACACGATTTATCGTGTATCCCACGAGCAGGTTTGCAAGGAGCGTGACGGACAAAGTCATGGGCACGGCAAGGGCAACAATCAACGCCTCGCGCCAACCCAAAATAACCGTGAGAAGAGCCACTATGCTGAGGACGGCAATCCCCAGGTGCTTGACCAACTCATTGACTTTCTCGTCGGCTGTCTTGCCGTAATTTCTCGTGACCAGAACCCCTATGTCGGACGGAATCACGGTTTTTTGGAGTTCTTTTACCTTCTCGATCAAACCTTCGGCCACTCGGACCGCATTGGTCCCCTTCCTCTTGGCAACCGCGATGGTGACCTGGTTATAAGGCTTGCCCTGTTCTTCCTTGATCTTCTTTGTATCCGGGTCGCGAATCGCACCGGGGCCGAATGTGAGCCGAGTGTAAGACGAAATCTCTTCAGGTCCGTCGACAATCCGAGCAACATCGCGCAAGTACACCGGCTTGCCGTCGTGGACACCTAAGACAAGCCCTCTTATCTCTTCGGGTCTCTTGATGAACGGGCCGGAATCAACAACAATCTCCTGGTTCATGCGGTCCATGGTTCCCGCCCGGAGATTGACGTTGGCTCCCTTCAGGGCGCGCTCGATGTCGAGTACGGACACCTGCCGGGAGGCCATCTTTTCGGGCTGCAGAAGCAACCTTATCTGGCGCGTGCGCCCCCCCACGACGTATGCTCGACCGGTATCCTGAATTCTCTGCATCCGGTGGAGTATCTCGTCGGCCACACGTCTCAGTTCGAAATCAGAATACAACGAGCTGTATAGCGAGAAGGTCACGATTGGGACGTCGTCGATCTCGACGGGTCTGACGACCCAGCCGGTGACACCCGGCGGAACCTGGTCCACGTAAGACATAATCTTGCTATGGACCTTGAGGATGCTCTGCTCCAGGTTCTGCCCCACGTAAAAACGCACTGTGACAACAGCGGAACCAGGGTGGGAAGATGAATAGATGTACTCCACCCCGTCGATCTCCCACAACTTGCGCTCAAGATTTATGGTTACGAGATTCTCTACCTCCTGAGCGGAAGCGCCCGGAAAGTTGATCATCACGTCCACCACCGGGACTACGATTTGGGGCTCTTCTTCACGAGGGGTGAGCGTCAGGGCCGCCGCCCCGGCCAACAGAGAAGCGATGATGAAAATGATCGGGAGCTTGGAAAGCAGAAAGGCTTCCACGATCCTGCCGGTAATTCCCAAATTGTATTTCTTGGAAAGGCTCATGAGCGTAAGTTGTTGATGTCTATGATGTAGAGGTTCGCTATGTCAACCGCCTTCGGGATGCAACTGCGCTACCCTCTTCACCCGGCCACACATTCCTCCGGCTGAACAAGGCACCGGAATTGAACAGACAGCGCAAGGTTATTAGAATAGCATTACGAGGGGGCCGACTTCGAACGAATTTTGTTTCTTGTAACCGGCAATAAGCATCATTAAGTTTTGAATTGCGAAAGCCTACCATTGAGGTCACGCTGCGTCAATTAAACATTGCAAAAAGCCTGTCTTGACACCGGCCACCCTAATCTGTTAATGACTTATACTTCGTGAAGAAGACTAGCACAACCTGGAAACTGGTGGGTGACGCCCTGCAATTGGGTGCGTCAATAGTCTTCGCCATATTTATTGGCTTCGGGCTGGGACTCTGGCTTGACAGCAGACTTGGCTCTTCTCCTTATCTGACCATCATTTTTTTCTTTTTCGGAGTGGCTGCAGCAGGCAAGCTTGTCTGGACTGAGGTTCGGAAGCAGTTGCAGGCTGATGAGGACAAGAAGTCGAAATGAACTTCGAGAAGATTCCGGGAATATGGTTCGTCCTTTCAGGGTTGGTTTACCTCATTGGTCTCCTTGCCTGTATTGCCTCGGCTCCCCGTGACTTTGCGCTTGGATTTGCCGCGGGTGGGGCTCTCGTCCTCGGCAATGCATGGGTTTCGGCGCGAAGAGTCAAGAAAGCCGGATTCCTGGACAAGAACGGCGTAATGGCGGTGCTGCTCGGAGGCTTTTACGCGCGGTTGATTTTGCTGGGCATTTGTTTGTACGGATTGATCAAGTTTTTCCAAGTAGACCCTGTGGGTCTGATAATCGGCCTGTCGGTAGTCCCTGCGGGACTCTTTGTCATGCTGGCTCTGATTTACATTGCGAACAGAAGGCCAGAGGAGGTCTGATACATGGCTGCGGATATTCATCCACCCAACTTGAGCGACATTATTGCGATCCCCGCGTACCACTCGATGGAGCCTTTCTGGCAAAAATGGGGGATACAGCATTCGGACTTGAACAACGTCCTCAATACCTGGATCGTCATGATCATTTTGATCGTGGCCGCGGTTCTGGTGAAGAACAGATTACAGATGGTTCCTAAGGGTTCCCAAAACTTCTGGGAAGTGGTCGTGTCAACGCTGGAAGACATTGTGGTCGAGACCATGGGAGAGCAAGGCCGGCCTTACTTTGCCCTGGTTGCGTCGCTGGGGCTTTTTATTCTTATGTGCAACCTGATTGGGATCATACCCGGGTTTGACTCATCTACGAACAATTTGAATACTACGCTGGCGCTGGCGCTGGTATCGTTTGTCACAACCCACTTTGTGGGTATCAGGACTCACGGCGTGAAATATGTGAAACACTTTTTAGGGCCGGTACCCTGGCTCATTCCACTTATGTTGCCAATAGAGATCATCGGGCACCTCAGCCGCATACTCTCGTTAAGCTTCCGTCTGTTCGGGAATATTATGGGAGAGGATCTGGCAGTTATCATACTTACTCTCCTCGTGCCGTACCTAGTTCCATTGCCAATGATATTATTGATGGTGTTCACCTCTTTCATTCAGACCCTCGTCTTCATCATGCTGACCATGATGTACATCGTTGGATCTCTTGAAGAGGCTCACTGATACCAGATCAAGGAGGTCTCAGATCCATGAAGAGAGCATTTATCGCCGGACTGATCATGCTGGCCATCACCCTGTTCGCGGGGTTGGCCTTCGCAGCGGAAATTAACACAACCAACGCAGGAGTCTTCCAGTGGACCATGCTCGCAGCAGGGCTGGCCATCGGACTCGGGGCCATCGGTAGCGGCATCGGAATGGGAACCGCTATCGGAGGCGCCTGCGAAGGAACCTCAAGGAACCCGGAGGCGGGTGGTCGAATCCTTACAACCATGATCATCGGTCTGGCTATGATCGAATCTCTCACCATTTACGCGCTGGTTGTAGCGCTCATCCTGCTGTTCGGTAACCCCTACCTGAAGTAGAATTTTCACCGCTGAATAGCTTTACTCCCTCTGCCCGGCCGTTACCGGGCGGAGGGATTCCCTCAACAGCATGAATCCGCCGCTCAGAGATTGACTTTGCCGGGGATTCTGGTACTATTCCCTTGTGTTGTGGCCGACGGTTAGAACCGATCGAGCTGCAATCCCGACGTTTACTAGAGCGCTGAAACTGGGCCGATACTGGCGCTTCATCAAAGGAGTGGCCGTGAAGTTTACTGATGTCGGTAAGCCGAAAGGACTTGCGGGTCCCATACAAAGGGCAGAGAGAATTGATAATCATCCGGAAGGGCCGGCCCCTGATTATCAGATTAACGGGACAACTCTTAGCGCGCCGACCAATGACTCCGAGAAACAACCATCCTTATGGACGCCCTTATCCTGTCAGAGACCAGGGCTCACTCGACCCGGCGAATTATCGGAGCGCACCGCCGGATAAGGATTTCAATCGATTCCAGGATCGACTGAGAATGGGCAAGGTTAAGCTCTGCGACGGCTGCGGAGGCGTAATGAGCAAGTCGTCGCGAATGATCCTTTCGCCTCTATCCGGTTTTGTGTTGGTGGTCTTTGGAGCGATCCTTATGACCATGTACGGATTGGCTACGAATTTCTACCAACCTCCCTGGTTCATGAAGTTTGCTCTTCCGGCCGCTTATTACCTGGGGTCAATATTCATCGGAGTTGGAACTCTGTTCTTTTTTATTAGGGAAAAAGTGTGGACCTGCCCCAGGTGCAAAGAAATACGGAAAAGATAAACGCGGTTGCAAACCGGGCAACCTTGTTGTAAGATGCCTTTTTTCACTCGACTCCTTGCCCTAAAGGGCTTGACACCCGAAAGGAGATGCCGTGAGACGCTATGAGTCCGTAGTCATCCTGGACCCTGAAATGCCGGATGACGACATCCGAAGCTTTACCGAGAAATACAGCCAACTTATCAAGACCAACGGCGGGGAAATCATCAAAATCGAGGACTGGGGATTCAAGAGGCTCGCCTACCTCGTCAAGAAGAGGGAGAGGGGGCGATACATCCTCTTTGATTTCGTGGGACTCCCTGCGCTGATTACCGAAATGGAGCGGCAGTTCAAGATCTCCGAAGAAGTGATGAAGTTCCTCAGCGTCAAGCTCGACGACGACGTCGATCTTGAAGCCTTCAAAGCCGAGGCGGAAGAGAAGGCAGCGGCAGCAGCGGCAGCCGCGAAGCCGGCCGAACCTGCCCCAGCGGAACCTGCGGCTCAGAAGCCGGTTGAACCTACCCCACTGGAACCGGCAGCTCAGAAGCCGGTTGAGCCCGCGGCAGTGGAACCTGCGGCTCCAGCCGTGACAGAAGAAGCTTCAGAGCCAACTGAGGAACCCGCTGTAACTTCAAATCAAGAGGCGAAGCCTGTGGGCGCAGAAGAAGCCGCGCCACGGCCTGAGACCGAAGCGGAACCTGCCCCCGCTGCCACCCCAACTGCGGAGCCGCCGGTTTCCGAAGAGAAGGAGGGAGTATAACCATGCCTAGACCTCCACGTAGACGTCCCTTCCCCCGCAGCAAAGTCTGCCGCTTTTGTGCGGATACATCGCTTCGAATGGATTACAAGGAGCCCAATATCCTCAGAGTTTTCATCACGGAGCGCGGTAAAATTATACCCAGAAGAATTTCCGGCAATTGCGCCAAGCATCAGAGACAATTGACCGCGGCCATTAAAAGGGCCAGAAATATTGCCCTTCTACCCTTCACTGTGCCCAGGCGATAAAAGAATTTGCGGAGTAGCGACAATGGATATAATCCTTCTCGAACATATCGACGATCTGGGAACTGTTGGGCAGACGGTGAAAGTTAAGCCGGGGTACACGCGCAACTATTTGTTCCCTCGGAAGCTGGCTTGTCCGGCCACAGAGAAGAACCTCAATTTCTATCGTGGCCTGATCGAGGCAAAACAGAAGAAGCAGGCAAAGGCAAAAGGAGCCGCGGAACTCCAAGCTCAGAAACTGTCCGCCCTTGCCCTGACTTTTGTCAGAAAGTCCAGAGGTCAGGATGCCCGGCTCTTCGGTTCGGTTACCAACATTGACGTAGCCGAAGCCCTGGAACAGCAAGGGTACGAGATAGACAGGAAGAAAATCACTCTGTCCGAGCCCATCAAGAAGCTAGGTGAATACGTTGCGAGTGTCCGCATCCATCCTGACGTAACAGCCACTGTGCCGGTTGTGGTGAAGTCGGAGGAAGAACCCGAGGATGTCGCAGGAGAATAGCACTGAGATCAGGTTACCCCCCCAGTTCCTGGAAGGTGAACGCGCTATCCTCGGGGGCTTGCTGATCGACAACGACGCCTTGCCAAAGGTGTTGGCGACTCTTTCGGCCGACGATTTCTACAGGGAAGCGCATCGCAACGTATACAAGGCTGTTACAGACCTGTTCAACCGCAATGAACCGGTGGATTGGGTTACACTTACGGCAGCCCTGAAGGAAGCCGGTCTCCTGGAAAATATCGGCGGGCCCGCCTTTTTGGCCGAACTGGTGGATGCCGTTCCCAGCGCGGCCAATATCGAGCATTACACGCGAGTAGTTAAGGAAAAAGCGGTGCTCAGGCAATTGATCTCCGCGTCCACCGAGATCAGCACGCGATGCTACGAAGAACACGGCAGTATCGACGAATTTGTAGACCAGTGCGAAGAATTGATCTTCAAGGTCGGAGAGGCGAGAATCAAATCAGGATTCGTACACGTCAAAGACCTCATGAAGGTCAGTTTCGAGACTGTTGAAAGCCTTTATGAGCGCAAAGAGAATATAACAGGAGTCGCGTCGGGCTTCGCGGACCTCGACGGCCTTACTGCCGGCTTCCAGCGATCCGACCTCGTCATTATTGCGGGCCGTCCGTCG
The DNA here is from genome assembly GCA_963789265.1 of uncultured delta proteobacterium. Lineage (GTDB taxonomy): Bacteria > Desulfobacterota > Desulfomonilia > Desulfomonilales > Desulfomonilaceae > CAWBBA01. The sequence goes on from CAWBKB010000007.1 coordinate 473,012, forward strand.
ATGGGCAAGACGTCGTTTGCACTGAATGTCGCGATGAATGCAGCAATAGACGGAGGAGTTCCAACCGCTGTTTTCTCCCTGGAGATGAGCAAAGAGCAGATCGCTCTGAGGATACTTTGCGCCAAGGCAAAGGTGAACTTGAAGAGCCTCCGTACCGGGTACCTCATTCAGGAGGACTGGGGGCGACTGACCCAGGCAGTCGGGAGCATCTCCGACTCGCCGCTTTACGTGGACGACACACCCGCGATCAATACTCTGGAAATTCGTGCAAAAGCCCGCCGATTAAAGAAGGAGAGAGACCTCGGTCTGATCGTCGTCGATTATCTTCAGTTGATGCGAGGCGCGACAAAATCTGATTCCCGGGAAAAAGAGATCTCCGAGATCTCTCGGTCTTTGAAAGCATTGGCCAAGGAACTCAATTTACCGGTGATAGCTCTTTCTCAGCTTAACCGCAAGGTCGAGGAGCGCCCTAACAAGAGGCCGCAACTGGCTGACTTGAGGGAATCCGGCGCCATCGAGCAGGATGCGGACGTTATACTCTTCATCTACAGAGACGAGGTTTATAACAAGAGCGAGGACAATCCGAAGAAAGGCGAAGCTGAGATCATCGTGGGCAAGCAGCGCAACGGCCCCATCGGCTTGGTTACAGCAGTATTTGACTCAAGATTTTCTACTTTCCTCCCCCACGCGCGCCGGGACGAGCCCCCAGAGGACGATTCAGCCATTCTCTCGAATTTATAGGTTTTTTCCGGGCAGATCCTAGATCCTCGCCACAGTATATACCCCCCCTTTGAGCAGATTCCTACCTCAACGCTTCAACCGCTGCCTGAGAGCCAAGGCAAATAGAGCGAACAAGAGAGGGCCAAAGATGCTTTGCAGCATATTGACCAAATTACCGCAGAACCCATTCGGTATAAAGTCGCTAGGTCTGAGCAGAGTCATGACTCGGAGGCTGTAGAGACCGACACTGTACCAATGGAGGACAGGGTCTGCGATCGGGCCTTTAGTATTAAGGTGCAGCAAACTCCAGTTAAGATAACAGCATGTGGATGCCAAAAGTAAACCGGCTGCCCACAGGAATGGACACAGGGCGCTTTCGCCGTATCCACTCACACAACGGTACACACTAAGCAAGATCCAGAGACCCCACCCTGAATTCCTCCGACGCATCTCCTTCTCACCATAATGAAAGTGCCGAGCGTGCTCGTAATCCCGCCTGTCTTCGTAGTTTTGTTTGAGCTGGCGATAAAGATGCTCAATGACAGGCCAGGAGCGTGTTTCACCCTTTCGTAATCCGACATCCTCATCGTGGACCCTGAAGCGGCCGCCTTTGCAGGGCCACTTCACGTCAGTGAATTCGGCTTTGCGCATATCCGTAAATAGGAAACGACACTTCTGCAGGTCAGCGCTTCGAAAAATGACGGCGTCGAGAGGACTGATGATCACCTGGCTGAAGTCAATGTCTGCCCCGGAAAAAATTGGGTTAATCTCATCCTCTGAGGCAAAGAGCGTTGTCCCTAGGAACGCTGTACCGACGAAGGCAGCACTCGTAGCAAAGCACGCACCGGAGAAGGTAGCTCCTTCCTTGAAACTGGCACGGGAAAAGTTGGCACCTCCCCCGAACTTCGCGTCGTCGAAATTAGCCCACTTGCTAAACTTGGCATACTGGAAGATGACTTTCTCGCCGTCAATAACGGAGCCGGCGCAAAAGCTGTCGGCCCCCTCGGCCGCATCATTGAACTTAGCACGGGAAAAGTTGGCCACGTTGCCGAACCCGGCCAGTGTGAAGTTGGCGCCTCGGATGAACGTGGCAGCGCAAAAATTTGCCTCTTCAGCGAACGCGGCACAAGAGAAATTGGCACTCTTGGTGAACTCGGCAGCGGCGAAGTACGCCAACCCTCCGAACGAGGCACGCCTGAATTCAGCACCCTCGGAGAAGTTAGTTTCCTCGAAATCGGCCCCGTTAGCGAAGCATGCATCGAAGAAGTCGGCGCCCTCTGTGAAGTGGGCCTCTGAGAAGTTGGCCTCCTCATGAAACGTTTCGCCCCGGAAGTTGGCAGGCCCTGGAAAAACAAAGTGTTGGAAATTGTTTCCGTCTTTCTCGCGATGCGCAGCTAAAGCTCTCTCGAAGGCATCTCTGTCCTTTCCGGGAACTTGAGAGTGCAAAATGCAGAACTCTCCGTCAGCATCAGCATCCAGGCCGCAGACTTCATGGTGTTTGCACTTGGGCATTTTCCCCCTTTGGGAGTAGTGTAACTCACGTCGGCGTTCGCCCCTCCTCCCGCGGCGAACTGAGCACTTCCTGATACGAGAACTCCTGCAACTGCGCGTTAGAGCGCGCATGCTCGATCGTCATGCTGACCAGGTTGCCCTGCATATCGAGGTCCACGTAAATGTTCTCGCTGATCTCTTTTGTCTCGGCAACTTTATTGTCCGCGAACTCCACCAGCGCGGTGTCAGTGTCTGAAAAATATTTAAGCCTCATGCGTCGTCTACTCGTTGAACTATTTCCAGGATTGAAGAGCGGCTTGAGCCTCGGCGGGCACGGCCCGCCCTACCAGGCTCAAACGCCTTTTTCACGCGACGGCGATTTTCTTTTCATTTTGAACAATGATTCTGGGATCGCGGTTGACTGGCGGGACTGGAAGCCCACGCTCATCCAGGAGCTGAATATGCTCCTTCATGCCCCATTTGGCCTTGCATATACAGTCCTCCACCGAATGGCCGATACCGGAGAAGCCTTCTAGTTCAGGAGAGTAGAACCCGAAGTAGTCCGGTTCATCAGTGGCTTCGATCACAAGGGAGTACGGCAAATCGATCATCGTGAATTCTCCTAAGGACGTTTAAGTCCCGCTGCCCTCAGTATGGCGTGACAAGTCCCGGAAGGAACTTCCTTTGCACCATGATAGTCCACCCGAACCAATTTGTCCCATCCCGGCTTGCCATAATACCTTATTGAGATCCTGATCGTATTGTAGAGCGATTCTGAAAGCAATCGCTGATGCCGCAAGAAGCCAGGCTGGAGGGAAATCAGCAGGCATAACAGTAGGGTGGGCATCTTGCCCGCCGACTGAACATTGGACGCGCCATTTCGCCTGTGATCAAGAATCGACGGCCGAGACGCTCATCCTACTGGTCCCCAATTCCCTCTCACTTAAGCACCGCAATGACCTCAATCTCCACTCGTGCGCCCAGTGCAAGCCCGTTTGCACCTAACGCACTCCGGGCCGGGAAATGTTTGGGAAAATAGGTCGCATAAACCTCGTTCATCGCGGGCCATTCGCTTATGTCCGCCAGCATCGCCGTGACCTTCACGACATGGTCAAGCGAAGAGCCGTACCGCTCCAGTGTGGCCTTAATGTTCTCCATTGTTTGCCGAGTTTCCGCTGCAATTCCACCCGGGACCATCTTGCCGGATGCATCTCTCCCCAACTGCCCGGACAAGTACAGCATGTTTCCCACGCGTACCGCTTCGGAAAACGGAAATCCTTTCATGCTTTCGGAAGTCAGATATTCGACTTCCGATCTGCTTTCAGCGCTCATGGCAACCCTCCATAAGAAATTTGATCCGAAGTATGGTTTCGATAATCCTTCATCTGCGTTCGTCGGAAGATTGTCATTGCGAGCGGAGCGAAGCAATCTCCATTGGTGGAACAGGCTCCAGCCTGTCTATTAGAATGACCGGCAAGATGCCGGTCCCACCGAAGATGAGATTGCTTCGGGCTAGGGCCCTCGCAATGACATATTCGTAGCCCCCCGTCTCCTCAAACGGAGCTAAAGGCATGATCCTTTGAAGAAATACCAGTTCCGTCCCTCTTTTCTTTGCCCTGTTGGAGCTGCGCAAATTCATTGCTGCTTCTTCCGCATGGGCCGGACAAGTGCCAGTGATTCGTCGGACCACACAACCTCCGCGCGTGAGGACGATGCCAGTGCAGGCTTGACGGAAGAATCAAAGACCAGGTAGTCCGCGCCCAACTCCCGGGTCAGAACTAGCAGCCTCGCGAGTCTGGTCTTTTTGTCTTTTATGGCGCAGGCACTATCCATCTCCTTTCGGACTTTTTCCCATTTCAGGAGCGCTTCAAGGTTTGTGTCCGCAAATATACCTCCATCCTTGTAAGCGTATACCAGCGGCCTTAACGCACAATACCTGATCTCCAAAGCCAGGACAGTGGAAAGGATCCTCGACCCCGGGGGCGTTAGGCGTCGCACCGCATTCAATGCCTCAATTCCGGATGTTTCAACTCGTGATATCGGAGGGGTCAAGGAGCCTTTTGACCAGGCCCTTGCCGCATCCAGGAACATCTTTGGAGGATGTCCCCAGGCCCAGCCCGTAACAAGCAGGGCACCTGCAAGCATTACCAGCGCTCGGCTGAGAGAGCAAGGCTGCATCCTGCGAGAAATCTCAGCCAGAGGCCACAAGCACAATATCAAAATCAACGGTACTATGTATTTGATTCCCCTTATGGAATCCATCTGGATACGTTTGAGGTCATAGATCCTACAAATTGTCTGCTCAACAAATGTCAGCCCTACCGCAACAAACAATATTCCCACTGCCCAGATCGCGAGGAGCAATATATCTCTTCTTCTCTCGGGATAGATGCGAAGAACCGCTACCGAGGCGCAAACAGCCCATGAAACATAAAGCCATACCGGCCACGACGACAGTTCCGTCCCCCACATCCTCAGAGCCAGCCCGACGTCCAGGAGTTCCTCGCCGATGCGCTGCCCGATGATGCCGACAACTTCACGGTATTGAACCGCTTCGGACGCGGCTCGATCATGAACGAACAAAAAGTTGGATGCCCAGGGCAAGACCGCGGCAACAAAGATCAGGCCCAACATCAGCATATATGAGATTTTTCGGAACCAGCTCCACGTAGCCGGGAGGAAAGCCCAAATTCCCAACCAGATCGCAAAAGCCCAGTGAGGCGCACTTGGCGGATGCGTGTAAAACATGAGGCCCACGGCTACCATAAGCCAGGGCCAGATTCGTCTTTCGGTCTTCCTGTGAATTGCGGCCGCGAGCACGTACGGCAGGCACGCGTGAAAGAGAGATCGCGGCAACGGATCGTCATAGATTCCCCAAAACTCCCTTACAGGCAGGGCAATCGGGCATGCTGCCAGGACGCTCAGTAGAAACGCCCAATATCTATTACGGAAAAGCACCATCCCCAGCAGGTAAAACCCTGCACATTGGAGGAAGACGGTAAGAAGCAGCAAGGATATATATGATGTCCCGTAATCACTGAGTATTTTGTTCAACGCGTAAATCAATACGGGATGGAGCGCCAAGTAATATCTGAAATTAGTGAAGTCACCGAGAAGCGGGTCCAGTTTAAACAGGCCCGGATGCTGGTACGCAGCCACAAAGCTGGATACAATTCCCGCATCGCTTCCGAGATACACGAAAGGCTGCATACCCTTCCAGCGGCCAAGAAAAGTCCCCACGGCAAAGATTGCGAACGCAGCCAATACAATGCCATCTACCCACGTGAACCGCACGGTCGGCGATGCACTATTGCCGGAGTCGCCTGTTGAGAAGCTTTCTGGGGGGGAAAACATCTATATTGTCTATGAAAGGTGCTTAGGCACGTAAGTGAAACCGTCCAACACAGTCAACTTCCCTGCGGTATTGATCGTATGGGTGCCAAGTATCCCCTTTCTCCACGTCGGGTCAATTCGGGCCACGCTTTCCTCTTTGAAATCTTCGGGCGTTAAGCGCATGATACGGTTCATTACTATTGCTCCGCCCATTCTGACCGAACAATCCTGTGACGGCCGGTAAAGATTGCCATCCCTGACGAACAGTCGGCCGGCAGGCCTGGCGCATCTGACGTCCGATTTCACAGGATTGAGCTTGTGTGGAGTCCACGGACCAAAAGGCGTCTTCGCGTAGAAGAGATGCAGTTCATCATTAGATGAAAAGTCTCGGCCTCCGATGTTGCAAAAGAGCCACCATATTCCGTCCACCTCGTGCAAAGTGGCATCCACTGCCTGCACATCATCCATTATGACTCTGTCGAATTCCCACGTCAGAGGGAATTCCGTACAACGATAGAGTTCGATTGTCCCGTTGCGCTTGGTTTCCGGCATCATGTACAGTTGCCCATCCCAATGGAACAGAAAGGGATAGGAGAGATGGTAATCTCTCTCAAGCACTTTCACGGGATGCTTCCATCTTTCGTCAGCGTCCATTTCGATGACCGAAATATGCGCTTTCATGATGCTGTACAGGAATTCTTCGATAAAGATGTAGTACTTGCCTTCCAATTCCATAGGGAAGGGATCAGCCCAAAATTTGCCCGCGAGCGGTTCCATGTAATTGAGATTTTCAACTATCGAGTCAGGGCCTCCCGCCTCTCCCAAATTGAAAGCCAAGAACCACCGTTCCAGGCGCCTGGAATCCAGCAGTCTCCTTTCCAGCCTCCTCTTGCCTATCTTGAAGAGGAAAGCCAGCATCTCCCTACTGGTAGGGTCTGAATGGCAAGGGCCGGCGGAGGTCAGGTCTCCGGGGATTGCACCCTCCCCGTCCAAAGACGACGCGCCCCACTCGAATAGATCGCGAAGTTGGCGTACTACCGCAACCGCAGATTTCCAATATAATTTGCTTCGGGTACCTTTTACTGAATACAGGTCCGTGGACGTGTACGACCTGTAGGGGACTCTTTCGGGGTTTCCGTCTCCGGTCGTAACACGCAATGTGAACTCGGCAGTCGTTTCTCCCCTCATGACTTCCCAGAATCCCGGTGGACCCCCCCGACTCGCACCGTTGAAAGTGATGCCCGGAAACCAGATACCGTATCTCGCCATTCCCGGCGGTGCCCCGCCAACCGGCCGTTTCCCAAGATCGAGAGCCACATCAATGTTATATGAAGATATTCTCGAGATGTCCTCGTCAGCCAGATGTTCTTCTTGGCCGTCGCGGGATGGTCGGACTTCGAGAATAGGCCAACCATGGCCTGTAGGATCTATATTGACCTGTTCAAAAGGATCAGGATAAGGAGACATGGCGAGGTCATCGAATTTCGAGCACCAGGACCAGAACAGCTTGCCGTCTCTAGAAAAGATCTTCCGTAAGGGGCGCCCCGAATTAGACTCGGGTGCATCCTTTCTTACGATCAACACTATGTCCGCGAAATCCGAACCACAGATGTCTTCAACAATTCTTTTCACCCATTGCGGCTGATGATATGAATCCAACAGGAGAGCAATGCGCAATTTCTTCTTATCGTCTTGGACCATTCACCACTTCTCCCCTCCGGATTCTTCGCGTAGCATAGTCGACTGAACGTCATTTATTGGCAATTCCCAGGTACGGCGCGCATGGGGCACGGTTCCGCATCAGCCTAAATCGTAATTCCCGGCCTTAATTTGCGCCAAATCACTTCGTCGTCGGGCGCGATAACCTGCGAAAATATCATCGATGCCAAAGGCCAAACTATTTCGGTTCGATTTTCTCCTTCGCGACTTCTTCGCTCTGGCTCTTCTGCTGAGAAGGTGCCTGAGTCGGGGGTGGCGCAGGCGTTTGGGTCGGAATGGTGGGGGTGGTCTCTTCCCCCTCCATAGCTTTCTTGAAGCTCTTGATGCCTTTCCCAAGGCCGTCCATAATCTCGGGAATCTTCTTACTCCCGAAGAGCATGACGACTATGAGAAGTATGAGGATAAGTTCAGTTGGACCTGGTAACATTGGCATTCTCCTGTTCGAGGGAAACAGTTTACTGTTGAACGAGTTGGTCTTGAGCTGGCTGTCAACATGTAATGGCGGGAAAATCCGAGGTTCCCTCGGCTGAAAGTAACAACTAGTGCAAGCGATGTCAACCGACTCCCTTGCCCGACGCTCTCATTTGATTGGTACAAAGGTCGTTCCGAAACAGCCATTGGGAAAGCCCCGGCAACTGTCTTTTCTATTATGCGGAGACAGGCTGCACGTCAGACGACCCATCGAAGCAAAAAAGACATGACAAACCGCTAACCCGAAGTTTACGATGCTCTATCATGCACAGAAGAGTCGTTCGGCGGATGAACCACGACATCCGGTAAAAAGGTCTGACACAAGTCCTCGGCTTTCGTCGGTCCTCGATCACAAGGAGAAGACTTAGTGGAAAGCAGCCCTCTTACAGCCTGCGGTGAGAACGGTGATAAATTCGAACCAACCATGAGCTTATCACAGCGAGAACATTTCAGGGCCAATTTCAGAGTTATGTTGGTTGCTTTCCTCGTGGGCGCAGGACTCATGGGGTTGAAATTTTATGGGTTCTGGATAACCGGCTCCTCGGCCATTCTATCGGACGCTCTGGAACAGATAATCAATGTTGTTGCCAGCGGTTTCGGGCTGGTAAGCATTTGGATTTCCGCGATGCCCACGGATGAAAGCCACCCGTACGGGCATGGAAAGATCGAATACTTTTCAGCAGGCTTCGAAGGAGCCCTGATACTCCTTGCCGCGGGAGGAATTTTTGTTGAAGGCCTAAAGCAGATCTTGAACCCCCAGGAGCTTCCAAACCTGGAAAAGGGGCTCTTTTTCCTTCTGACCACAGGTCTTGGCAATCTGGCGCTTGGGTTGACATTGCTACGAGTTGGCCGCCGTACGAGATCGCTCGTGCTGGAAGCGGACGGGAAGCATTTGCTGACTGATGTATATACTTCCGGTGCGGTCCTCATTGGCGTGGGTGTGGTTTATTTCAGCGGTTGGTTCCGATTCGACGGAATAATTGCCTGTATAGCCGCAGCCAACATCATCTTTTGGGGAAGTGGCCTGGTGAGACAGGCATTCGGTGGACTTATGCACGCGTCGGATCCTGAACTGCTGGATGAAATTTGTGAACTTCTCACCCGCCACAAAAATGATTTGTGGATAGATGTTCACCGGCTGAGAGCCTGGAAGTCCGGAAGCCTGGTCCATGTTGACTTCCATCTGATCCTGCCGAGAGATCTTCCGCTGGAAGAAGGCCACAGGGAGGTTAAGGGACTGGAGGTAATTTTCAACGAGCACTTCGGGGGCGCGTCCGATCTCCTCATTCATTTGGACCCTTGTCTCGAACCGGAATGTCCCGTGTGCGGCCACACCCCTTGCGACCTTCGCCAGGGGCAGAGGACTCACAAGAAGATTTGGAGCAGACAAGCGCTTACGAGTGAGATAGGTAATAATCGGTGAACGGCGGCCGCGCTGAGAAGCAAGAGAGGACTGGTCCCTGCTCATCCCATGTTAGTTACCAACACGTCACAAGATAAGTACAAGATTCAGCCCCTTGTCTCCTACACGGGCTCTCATCGTCGTGCCTGACGAGAACCTCTTTGTAATCGCGGCTTCCGAATCGTTGTGCGAGTCCTTGCAAATAACCGGCGGTTAGAGCACAGGGATAAGGAGTCGAATCGCTCACGCGAAACCGCTTCAGTCCTGCTTCAGTTATTTCTTCCTTGACGTCGTTGCCGCCTATGTCTCCGCCTCGATGAAATCTATTCAGCGTTGGATTCAGAGCAAACAGACACGCGCGCAGCGAATTTATTTCAGGAGGTATAGGAGCGTGCACAGCCGCTTGCTCACCCACTTCTCGCATCAAGTAATGGCCAAATCGGTCTTCAATTTCTTTCAATGCATCCAAAACCGGTTGGACGGGATACCAGTTGTCAGCGACGAGTTCTTTTATACCGTGGTTGGCGAGGACTTCGTGGACGATTGCCCGGTAGCCTTCGGGAAAAGCATCCCAAAGAGAAAAAACCATTGCGCCTAGTAATTCGGCGTTAGGAGAAGTGACCTTGTTCCTGTACTCTGCCATGTGGCCTCCTTATCGTATCTGCTACCAACCGTCCGAAAGATGAAATTCGCGTAAAATGGAGGAATTGGTTTCATGACCTCGCAAAACTCCTCCACATATTGCCGAATTCGATCCCGTTGCCGGGCCCTTTGGCCGGTGGTCAGTGGTTCGTGGCTCCCTCCACTGTCAGGAGCCGCGGTGTTAGTTCTATAGCCCTTAAAGAGGGCATAACAAAACTCATATTTGCAACAATGGGAGAGAATGCTAGAAGTCCATATTAACCTCTGACGATTCCCTTGTCAAAGAGATTTTTCACTGCTGCTCTTGGTTTCAGCCCAAGTTGACTCGAGCTGAAACTTCGATTACACCCGCTTTCCGGTTTGCTCTTTTTATGGGGAATCGGCACTGTCCAATCCGGCAAGAGGCGGAATCCCTTAGTACAGCGTTTCATAAATACAGTGCCAACTGCACGGTAGCGCTGGCGTCCCGAAACTGTCTCAGAAACTTTTGAACGGGACAAAATCGTAACACGAAATCCCCTCACCTGACCCTTTTCCAAAGGGCGCTGGGACCCCACCAGGCGCTTTGGTACGGCTCCCTCTCACTCTGGGAGAGGGTGGGGGTGAGGGCAACAACCATACGAATAAGACCCAATCGTGCCACGATGCTAGGCATCAACATAGTTTTGAGACACTTTCTCCCTGCCGGCGTTTTGCGAACAACCCCGCGTCCCCCGGGGAGGCCGGTCTGACTAACAACCGGCAAGATGCCGGTCCTACTGTCTCGGGAAACGCGGGAACGCGTACGCCGGAATGACGACTATGGTATCAGAATACGAGGCCGTATTTGCGAAGAGGAGTACTTAGTGCCACAGATTCCCTAGACAAGGTCGAACCGCCGTTTGCAGGAAGTGCAATTCTCTTAACGACAGACCGGTCCTTGTAGCCGACCGGCATTTATGCCAATCCAAAATCAATGACGTCCTGCCGCAAGTATGCTATTCATAGACTTTGCAGACATTTCCCGGACCGCATGAACATACACCCTCGTCTCATCGATTCGCCATTGGTAAGCATTCTTGTGGAAGGAAAGAACCTATGGATCAAAAAACCTTTAGAGCAATGGTAGTTAAGGAATTTTCGGACAACAAGTTCGTGAGGGAAATCTCCCACAAATCCGTGGACGAACTGCCCAAGGGCGATGTTTTGATCAGGGTCAAGTACTCTTCACTGAACTATAAGGACGCACTTTCAGCCATCGGAAATAGAGGCGTCACTAAGAATTACCCTCATACACCAGGTGTGGATGCCGCGGGAGTCGTGGAGGAAAGCACGGTCGCCGAATTTCAACCTGGTGACGAGGTCATCGTCACGGGCTACGATTTGGGAATGAATACTTCAGGCGGGTACGGCGAATACATACGCGTGCCGGCGACCTGGCTGGTAAGGCGTCCGGAAAATTTGTCCTTGCGCGAAAGCATGGCATACGGCACGGCTGGTTTCACCGGTTCTTTGTCTGTTTTCAAGCTCATGGGAAACGGCGTGACCCCGGATCAGGGAGAGGTGCTGGTCAGTGGCGCTCCCGGCGGTGTAGGGAGCATTGCTCTCTCTATTCTGGCCAAATCGGGCTATCAGGTTGTTGCAGTGAATGGGCTTGTGGATGAAAAAGAGTACCTTACGAGCCTCGGGGCAAAAGAAGTGATCAGCATCGACGAAGCCACGGACAAAAGCGGAAAACCCCTACTCAAAGCAAGGTGGGCCGGTGCGATCGACACTCTTGGCGGAGATATCCTTGCAACGGCAATCAAGTCCGTCAAATACGGCGGAACCGTAACGTGTTGTGGCAATGCGGCCTCTCCTGACTTGCCGCTCAATGTGTATCCGTTCATTCTGCGCGGCATCAGCCTTCTGGGAATTGATTCGGTAAATTGCCCTCCGGATGTCCGGACAGAAATCTGGCAGAAGCTTTCCAACGAATGGAAACTGGAACACCTCGATCGTATCTCCACTGAGATTTCTTTGGACGAGTTAGACAGGGAAATAGACCTCATTCTAAAAGGAAAACACAAAGGAAGAGCTATCGTAAACTTGACCAAGTGAGCAGGCCCCGCATGGGTACATGGAAATCGCCGCCCAAGGCAAAGATATACGAGGCTCTGAGCGCCGTTGCTGACGGCAGGATAACAATGACGGGCGCCGGAAAAGCTGAAGTTATATCGTCAGACGGGACCAAGAAGTATACGGTCGAATGGTCTTATGATTTGAGCAAATTCACTTCTAACGATAACGCTTCGTACTGGCAGGGATACATGGGCTATCCGATTATTGCCGTTTTAATGGTCCTGGGTAGATTGGACTACGAGACCGAGACGGCCAAACTGTTAGCGGGAGTGCCCTGGAAGCAGCTTAATCTGCGATATCGCGGCGATTATGCCAAGGCAATCAACTCGGTCCTCAATACTTTGGACCAGAGAGGCTCGTCACCGCAAGTCGTAATCGATGAGGTTGAGCGGATAATGGCAAAAATCGAAAACATGGAGTTTGAAAAACTCCCCCGCCGAAAGCGACCGCCCAAGGCCGGTGCTACACCGAAACACTAACCCAGGCGCAGGCGGACTGATGAAAGCTTTCTCTCCAGGCAATCCCGCGTTCCGTGCGGGACTGGGCTACTATCTTTCGTCCCTCCAGGACGCTTGCGTTTGAGCCCCATCGGGGCGATAGAAAGTAGACCGGTGCTTCAGAAACTGTCTCAAAACTATTTTGATGACCAGAATCGTGCCACAATTCAGGCTCATTCGTATAGTCGTCGCCCTCACCCCAACCCTCTCCCAGAGGGAGAGGGAGCAGATCCAGGGCAGTTTTGCACTTCCCTCGCCCTCTGGGAGAGGGACACAGGGTGAGGGATTCGTGCTACGATTCCGACCGCTTCATTGTTTTTGAGACAGTTTCTTCAGCGCCGGACCGCCATCGTGGCACGATTCTGACCGGCAACACAGTCTGTGGCCTAAAAAACTGAACTTAGAGGCAACATTACATGACTCGCCCCAGAGATCGAATCCTCATCGTAGATGACGAAAAAGATATCTGCGACATTCTCTTTCGGCTGCTTCAAAAAGAAGGATACACGCCTCTGGTGGCTCATGACGGTGAAGCTGCCCTGGAAATGATTCGTCTGGGCATGCCTAAAGCTGTGGTGTCAGACGTCATGATGCCCGGCATAGGCGGAATGCAGCTACTGAGAGAAACCAAGCAGTTTGACCCGACTCTGCCGGTTCTCATGATCACGGGCTACGGAGGAATAGAGGGTGCTGTCGAAGCAATCAAGCAAGGAGCGTACGACTATCTTGCAAAGCCGCTCAACAGCCAGGAACTTCTCGACAAGTTAAAGCAAGCTCTTGAGGGCCGCCGTCCTCCCTCGAAAGAAACTGACGTTCAGGACACAAGTCACGGTGCGGCGATTTCCAGGCTTCGAGAAATGATGGGTCCGAGTGAAGCTGTCATACGGATCTGCTCGGATGTTGCACTTGTGGCCCCCTCCAACTTCAGCGTAGTAATCTATGGAGAAACGGGGACGGGAAAAGAGCTGGTGGCAAGAGCAATCCACGAAGCAAGCTTGAGATCGGAAGCCCATGTAACGCCTGTTGACTGCGGGGCAATTCCCGAAACCCTCTTCGAAAGCGAGCTGTTCGGGTACGAAAAAGGCGCGTTCACGGGTGCGGGATCCGGAAGCCCCGGGAAGTTCGAACTGGCTGATCATGGAACCTTGTTTCTGGATGAGATCGGGAATATGCCGCTGTCCTCCCAGATCAAGCTCCTCCGTGCAATCCAGGAACGCAGCTTCTTTCGAGTTGGCGGAAGGAAGCCGGTAACAGTCGATCTCCGTCTGCTTGTGGCAACTAATCAGGATTTGAATACAGCAGTCGCCACAGGCTCGTTCAGTAGAGATCTGTTCTACCGGTTGAGCGAGTTTACCATTGATATTCCGCCGATCCGAGAGCGTAAGGACGATATCGTTCATCTCGCCGACCGTTTCCTGAAAGCAACGAATGTGGAATTGGCAAAGAACGTAAGGGAATTTTCTCAGTCAGCTACTGACGTGCTGCTCAACTACCACTGGCCGGGAAATGTCAGGCAGATAATGACAGTAGTTCGTCGAGCTGTGCTCCAGGCGGACGAGGTCATAACGCCTGACCATTTAGTGTTGGGAGAGGCCCCTGCTGGGCCTACCAAAGTCGAATCGCCTGTCAGAGAATTCAAGTGGGAGGGGCTTCCGCTCAAAGAAGCGGTGCGGCAGAGCACCAGTGAAGTTGAAAAGGCTTGTCTTATGCAGGCCCTCAGGAAGAGCGGCGGCAACAAGGCAAAGGCGGCACGCTTGCTCCAAATTGACCGCAAGACGCTTCACACGAAGTTACATCAGTATGGGCTGAACACCCATGAAGACGATCAGGATGACTCGTAGAGTAACTATTCAGTTATGCGAGGGACCTTCCGCACCTTGTCATTGCGAGGAGTGCATGGTGGGACAGGCTTCCAGCCTGTCTATTAGGGATGACGGGCAGCCCCGCGTTCCACGCGGGACTACCCCACCATATCCTGTCTAGCATTGTCACTTCTTTGACAGCGCATTGGCATCTCGTAATACAGCTAATACATCTTGACCACCACGTTGGTTATGATGTTTGCTGCGTCGTCTACCCTATCTGCACTCCTATTGAAGTGCCTGTAAATTTCCCGAAGGCTTAACATCAGGCCGGGATCGCGGCCCGAAAACAGTTGCTTGAGCGCGGTGAGGTACCTGTCATTCATCTCATTCTCCACGCGCTTCGCCTTCACTGCGTACTCCACCGCTACATTCGGGTGCTTCTTGAGATGCCGCATGGCGCCTACAAGCTGCTCCGCGCCTTTTTGCAATAGTTCCGCCATTTGGCACAGATGCTCGTTGCTTTCCACCTCAAATATTTCCATCTCCTTCACGGTGTTCAGAGCGTGGTCGATGACGTCGTCGATGGCGCGAGAGAGTGCGAAGATGTCTTCTCGATCTATGGGAGTAATGAACGTCTGATTCAATTCGTCGACCAGGATCCGACGAATGTCGTCCGCTTCCTGTTCCAAGCGCCTGATATCTCCCGGATCGCCGTCCCCCTCAAGGAACTTCAAAAGCGCCTGACACCCCGCACTGGTTTTTTCAGCTTGATCCAGCAACAAGCCAAAAAAATCCGCCTCTCTTTTCGAACGGAAATGTTTCCAGAAAGTCATGAGACTCCCCCTTCCGTCACTCGACTATTATATGCGTCAAGAGCCGGAAGATCCCGGCTCCAAGGCCCGCGGCCACTGGTGCGGTCAGGAGCCAGGCCCACGCGATGTGGGCGGCGGCAGCCCATCGTACCCCGCTAACGCGGCGGGACGCACCCACCCCCATGACTGATGATGCCACCACCTGGGCAGCGCTGACAGGAGCACCGAGTACCGAGGCCGCCAACACGAGGGAAGCCCCCGTAAACTGAGAAGCGAATGAATGAACTGGCTCCAGACGACAAATGCCGTACCCCACGCTTTTTACGATACGCCAACCGCCGGTGGCCAATCCAAGAGCAAGGGCCCCTGCGCAGCTAATCACCACCCACTGCGGCAGATATGGGGCTTCGTGCATCCGGCCGCTGCCGGCGGCGAGGATTAGGGCGATGACCCCCATAGACTTTTGCGCTTCATTGGAACTGCAACTAGCGGCCAAAATGATCATGATGGGCTTCTGCATGGTGGCGAAAGATCGCCCTACCCGCCGGTTCGCCCGGTGAAACAAAGTTCGGATCACTGCAAAAACGAAAGAACCCAGCGCAAACCCGAGGATGGGCGAAACCAACAGAGGTAGCACAACGTCTTTAGCCACCGTTTCGCCTGAGACACCTTCGGTCCCCATCGCGGCAAGCCCGGCTCCGACGAGACCGCCTAGCAGAGCGTGAGAGCCGCTGGAGGGTAACCCTAACAACCATGTCGGGAGCTTCCAGGCTAATGCGCCCCCTACGCCGGAGATGATCGTAAGATAGATGGTTGCGGTGCTGAGATGTTCAAGCGAGTCGGGCTTCAGTATGCTCGTGGCAATAGTGCGTGCAACTGCGGTCCCGAGCACCAGTGGACCGATAAACATAGCTATCATAGCCCAGACAAGGGCTGTAAAGGGTCGCATGGACCTTGAGCAGATGACGGTGGCAATAACATTGCCTCCATCATGAAGGCCGTTGACAAAGGCAAAACAGAGGGTGATCCCGATGGAGGCGTAAAGCAGTTCGTTCAACGGCCGGGCCAACAGATCGAAGCGTTCGATCGGGAGAAAGTGCGAGTGTTCCGCCTGAGAGTATTGCCGGGAGAAAGACGTTTCCTGCTGGAATCATATTCCGGTCATTCTCTCTCGGCAACACAATTTTTTCAAGGATACCGGCTGTCGGTCGGATCACAGAAAGGGCCCGAAAGCCAATGATACACTTCCACCAATCATGTAGACTGTGCGGTTAAGGTCCGCGTCGTAAGTCTGGGTCACCTGTGTACCGTCACTCCCAGTAGAAGTAAAGTCCCCTTCGGCATGACTCCATAGAGAATTCACCGTTGCAAAAGCCCCCACGCTGCACAAGGGTGACATGCGAAGAAACGTAGTGCAAAGAGAGTTCCTCAAAAATCGCACGCTTTGAGACCGCGTCCATGCCATCCCTTACTACTGGGGTAGAACCACCGAAAGTCATTCCAAAAATCGTCCTGGTGCTTGCCCAGGGAGAACCGATACCCCTGAGTATCAGAGCGCTGCGGCATCCGGCCCATGCAGCTTCAAAGCCGACATAGGGCTGTATGGAGCTTATGGTCAAATCCGACTCGTCGAAAATTGTTGAAAATCCCGGAATTGTGGGGGGATTCTGCATGAGGAGATAGAAAGAGTCCCAACGCAACCCACCCATTACCGAAAGCCACGGCGCACAATTGACCCCGACGGCTCCATCTATGAGGCCCCACCGATATTTTGTGCACGCCGACCAATCGCGGCTGATAAAGAGAGGAGGTGTTGCACAAATCGCAGTCTGGCTGGTGGCGGTCTCTGACGAGGGGATGAGGTATCTGCTTTCTGCCCGAGCGTAGAGGCATTCACCAAGCGGAACACGTGCCGAGCCGCCTACCCACACTCCATTCACTTTGTTGAACTGGATGAAAGTGGTTTCTTCACCAATCACTCCGCTCGTTCCTTCGGTGGAGAACTTGATCTTTCCGGCATCATCATTGACCTGCCACGCCGCGTAAGAGCCGAACAACACCGGTGGCTTAAGACAAGGGGGATAGGGCTGACACAGCGATGCACCGCAACCGGGGCCACCTTGCAACGGCCCCACACCTGGAACTCCGACGCCTGGAGGTCCTCCCGGAACAGGACCCGGCACGCCGGCGGGCCACATTTGAGCGCCCGCAATAGTTGCACCGGCGCAAAGGATTAAGAGGCAAGAGGCCATGAGGACGAGTCGTTTCATATCAACCTCCACGGGTCAGTGGTGGATCCTTCGGCATACACAATTGATAATTTCCTGATGTCAATTCAGAAAATTATCTGCATTCTTTATACCAAATTATGACTTAAATGTCAATCTATAGATTAGTAATCTAATATAACATATTAATTATATAAATGTTATTATTGGAAAATCGTTCGGTCTCGTTCCCTTTGGGGTAGCTCTGGGCACTGAATCCCCATTACAGCGAACGTGAGCGATAATTCCCCACGCGCTGAGGACCAAGTTGCCTTAAGGACAATCTTTTTTATGGTGCGGGCCTTTTACACCCAAGCAAGTCCCGCTTGTAATGATTGTTGGTTGGTCTTCCCTAGTAGCTCCATAGGATAATCGCCTGAAATGACCGGTCATTATTTTTTGCCCGCCATGATTACGTTTGGCATGAAATGTGCATTTACCAAGCGGTGGGGACGGCGTGGTTTTCGTGTCGCTACGCCAAAACACTCCACAAATTTGCGCTCATACAAGTGGGGGGACGGGCCGAAGGGGCTCCGACAAATCGAAGTTTGGTCGCTATTTTAATTTCGGTGCGTGCTCCCTTTTTATAATGGTGCGCGGGCAGTTGCGGGCAGGGTGCACATGCCAACATGCTTCAAAAAGGGAATGATCATGTTGAATCAGATGAGGTTGATGCGCGCTGCTGAGTCGGGGAGTCTCGAACGGATAGAGATATTGGTTGCCAAGGGGACGGACATTGACGGCAGGGACCAATATGGCGCCACCGCATTGATGAAGAGCAGCCTATGGGGGGAACTGGCTACAGCAGAACTGCTCCTGGATTTTGGCGCAGAAGTAAATGCCCGGGAGACGGTATTCGGGTCTACTGCATTGATATTTGCTTCGCTGGCAGGTCATACCGAGGTAGTGCGGCTTCTCCTCAAACGTGGAGCAGAAGTGAATTCGGCCACCCGAGTAGGCGGAACAGCGTTGATGGCAGCAGCCAGAGAAGGGCACGGAGAAGTGGTCGAAATGCTCCTCGAAAATGGAGCAGAGGTTGGTTGCCGAGATAAAAGGGGCTTTTCTGCACTGACCGAAGCCTCGAGAGAAGGGCACCTGAGTGTAGTGCAGATGCTTATTGCGGCGTCCGCCGATCCGCACACTGCGGACCGCGATGGCCGAACGTCATTGTTCTGGGCGTGTTACAAAGGCCATGCGGCGGTTGCCAGGCTGCTATTGGACTCGGGAGCCATGCCCGATCGCAAAGACCGACACGACAACACACCACTGGTCTGGGCCTGCTTCAAGAACCACATGGCTGTGGCCGAGATGCTGCTGGACCATGGTGCTGACGTCAACTACGAGACGAGAACGGGCTATTCCCCTTTGCTGATAGCTTCCGCGGCAGGTCACAGACGAATGGTGAACTTGCTCTTGGAAAGGGGCGCAGATATTAATTCGGCCAATTATAGGGGCTATACGGCCTTATTTGTGGCTTGTGCCGCGTGGCGTGCCGACGTAATAAAAGCGCTAGTACTCAGGCATTTAAGCCAGGGAAGAGCTATTGTTTCTTCTCAACATAAGCTTGCACCATCCCGCAATGATGAGGAAATAAGTTAACCGACTTGCATGTCGGACAAGCGCGAATGAAATTAAAGCAAGAAGGGGGGCAAGTTGCTAATTGAGACGCGTTGCTATGGATCGAGGGAGACAACTATGAACAAAAACAAAGTGAAGGCAAAAGGGTCTGTTGAACTCCAAGAGGCGATCGGATACTTGGAAAATATACTGCAAGGCATGAAAGACGGCAGGGTTGTTGTGAACCGGGGAGATCAATCTGTTACGTTTCAGCCTGCGGACGCCATGGACATGGAAATTGAGGCAAAGCATAAGGACGGCGAGCAGGAGCTTTCTCTAGAATTGAAAAGGCGAGAGCGCCGGCATGTTGGCGAGATGGAGGGACTGACCATATCGTCGCAAGAGGGAAGTGCTTAAGCATCAAATGATGTTTCAGCGTGCAAAAACAGCATGTTTAGCGTAACGGCCCGGCCGGCCTTGACTTCAGATCCCCGGTTTTGGCGAAAGAGTCGAGGCCGGAAGGGCGTTACCTCTAGGAAATTATATCCATTTTTCTCGTTCCCACGCTCTGCATGGGAATGCGTGTCAGCGAGGCTCTGCCTCGACCATTGTAGTTTAACAAAGGCAGTTCGCGGGCAGAGCCCGCAAGGTATGGGTTCCCAGGCGGAGCTTGGGAACCAGAAAAAGATGCCCGTCCTACGGATCAGATTGCACTCCTTACTATCTGGCTCGTGGCGCAGACTTTCCAGTCTGCGGTTTCTCATCTCAGGTTTGGCGGACTGGAAAGTCCGCCCCACGGCGCAATGACAGTCGTTTACCGCTCGTAACTTAATGATTACGACCAGTTATTCATTTTTGTTGACAAGTGAATACTGCTACTCTAAAGTAATTTTAGTATAGTTTATGTGCAGGCGTGTCGAGTATTTGCTTCGCCGGGTAATCGCCAACCGGGGTTATGGGGGAAGCCATGTATTCCGGGAAGAGTCTTGACGACTTGATAGAGGCAGGGTGGCATGTAATAGACACGGAATTTGACGCGGGGGCCTTCTATTACTGGAAGAAAAAAGCTCTGGATTTTCTAACGGATTTTGTTGGGCCTGACCACGAGTCCACCCGGAGTTTCAAGAACTGCATTGAACAAACCAAAGGATTTGATCCTCTCGATCACAGGAGTATTCTCACGGCTGCGTCGAAGGACACTTGTGCGATCGAAGAGGAAGGCGAGCGCCTGTTTCTAGCATCGTCTGAATGTCCGACAGCAATTCACTTTCGAGCAAATGAGACCGTGTCTCTTGTGGAGGCGAGTTTCAAACCCGCCCTCACATGTCGTCATGCCCGTGTACGCAAGAATCCATTGTAGGGGGAGACCTGCGGAAACTGTCTCAAAACTATTTTGATGCCCAGAATCGTGCCACGATTCAGGCTCATTCGTATAGTCGTCGCCCTCACCCCAACCCTCTCCCTCTGGGAGAGGGCGCAGATCCAGGGCAGTTTTGCACTTCCCTCGCCCTCTGGGAGAGGGACACAGGGTGAGGGATTCGTGCTACGATTCCGACCGCTTCATTGTTTTTGAGACAGTTTCTGCGTGCCTGCCCTGGACGGACACACTGGTCCGCCCCTTCATCCCTCGGATATGACACCTTGCCTTTTCCGCATACCGTCAGATCTTCTCATACACCTCAGTCTCGTGATATGGTGCCCGTGGACTTGGCCGTGAAAGCGTGCTGAGGTGGTCCACCGTAGCTGCAAAGGTAGGGTAAACAGGTGGTTCCATTTCAAAGAAGGCACCGTGGCAGAGGTTCATACGTCGTTGTATTGCCTGAATATTGTGTAGAGGTGGCGGTAGATGGTTCGGCCGGCCATTATAGATCGGTATGTCTTTCGGGAGGTGGTTGTTACCGTTTCTCTTTTGTTTTGCCGTTTTCCTCGCTGCCGGTCTTATCGCGGGTTTTCTCCCGCTTCTTCAGAAAGGTATGGAAGCCGGCCTTGGGCTGACTCTAATTCTGTTTCAAGTCTTGATTAGCGCCCTTCCGGCCACGCTGGTGACAGTGCTGCCGCTGTCTCTGATGATCGGTATCCTGCTTGGGCTCGGGCGTATGGCAGCAGACAATGAGGTTGCAGCCATAAAATCAGCGGGCGTCTCCGTACTGCGTCTGCTTCCGCCAGTCCTATTCCTCGGTCTGATTGCCTTCATTCTCAGCCTTGTCTGCACTCTAAGTCTCATTCCCAAAGGTGTTTCGGCAGAGCGCAGGCTCATGCAAGAAGCCGTTACCCAGCGGGCCGACGCGGGAATCGAGGAACGAACGTTTCTTTGATTCGCTCAAAAACCTCATACTTTACGTCGAGGAGATTGACTCCGCTACCGGCGTGATGAGCCGAGTATTTATCAGGGAGTCTTCACAGCCGGATGAAGTCACCACAATCCTTGCCCAAAAAGGAAAAGTGATTCCCGATCCCGCGGGAAAGGCGTTCATTTTGAACTTGCGTAACGGCACCGTTCTCAAAGAGGACAAGAGCGGCGGCTCAACCGGCAGTCTTGCTTTTGAGAGCTATATCTATCGGTACCCGCTGGCGCATGCGGGTGCGGCTAACCCCACAAAATCATTTGAGGAGATGTCCATTGCTGGAGTGCGCGGTCGAGTGCGGGCTGTTATGGCTAAGGAAACCACAGGGAATCCCGCAGAAATAGCGTATATTCATAGAGTTGACAACTTCGCCCGTATTCTCATAGCGCAACGATTCATTCATCCGCTTGCGTGCATTGCTTTGGCACTCATAGCCTTCCCCCTGGGTGTGTTGAACATCGGGCGGAGCAGGCTGAACAACGTACCCCTGGGGTTGGTGATGATCTTCATTTATTACGCCTTTACACTTGCAACAGAACGAATGGCCCGTTCCGGCTTGGCGCCGCCGGAACTTGTGCTGCCGCTCCCACCTCTGGTTTTCATAGTCATTGCGGCTTACTTTATTCGATGCGTTCAAATGGAGCGAATCCCGCGGCTGGCTCGTTTCTCTCCAGACCCTAATGTTGCAGGTACGGCGGAACAGGATATGATTTTGTATGTCATTTTCTTTTCTCTATCCTGCTCTGAAGTTCCTCGAAAGAGAGGAGGTCTCCAGGATGAGCCTCATAGCTCTTAATTCTTTTGTCCAATTCGTCCAAATGGCTCTGAGGTACAGGCACGCCGGTCTCATCTGAAGCAATGCCGTCCCACAGGTTTTCCACCAACAGGATCTTTTCCGGCGCACTTAGCCGCGCAATTTCGGGAATGTGACTTACACGCATCCTGTTTCTTCTCCCTTGCTGTGCAAGCAATAGTGCATGTGCGTAAAGGTTGTTTATTGTTCCCGGTATTTCTTCGTCAATGCACGGATGTCCGTCTCGGTAAACTCCACACCGTGCTCTTCCATGAGCTCCGTCTCCACTTTGAGAAGTTCTTCCAGCCTGATGTCCGCGCCGAATACCCCGATCATCTTACCCTGTTTGTCTCTTAGGGGAGCAGAGACAGTGATGCATAAGGCTCCGGTGATTCGCGACGTAAACGGGCCTACCACATGAATCTTGCCGTCCTTGACCGGCCTGATGAACCAGGGCCGATCGGAAAAGTCTTCGTGCGGCTTGAACGCTACATATTTTGCCCGCTCGGTGATGTCGGTAATATTTTCGGTGACCTTCTTCCCCTCCATGTCCGCGACATAGCAGTATTGAATGAAGGGATACCTGCTCAGGAATTCGGTCATGGCCTTTTCCATAGTCTTTGGCTTGCTGGATCTCATCGCGGTCGTTTCGGTAAAGCGCTCCACAATCTTGAAGGCCATCTCCCCGGCAATGAGCTTCATGCGATCCCAGTCCGAGATGAAAAGTTCGGGCATATACCGCTTGACCAGTGCTGTGATCTCCTTGTCGGACATTGCAGTCACACGCCCGGCGTCGTATAGCTCGGTAACAATGTCATAGATCTTGGAAATGGCCGGATGGCTTTTTTCGACCTTTTCCTCCATAGGCACATCCATTTTGGTATTGATCCAATGCGCAATGCCGGCCATACCGGACTTGTCGGTAATATTGACTACAGGCGCCTTGCCCAGAATCTTCGTGGTATCGAAGACATTATAGATTTCCTCATTCTTAAGCGCACCGTCCACATGAACGCCTGCGCTGGTCGCATTGAAGGATTTGCCCAGCAAGGGATAATTTTCAGGAATGTGGTGTCCCAACTCACGCTCGAAATATTCCGCGACCTCGGTTATGGCCAGAGTGTTCATGCCGTCGGCCTGCCCTCGAATCGACATGTATTCGATCATAAGCGCTTCAATAGGAGTGTTTCCGGTTCTCTCGCCGATGCCGAGGAGAGTGCCGTTCACGCCCGAGCACCCGTAGAGCCATGCGTAGACCGCGTTGGTCAGAGATTTGTGAAAATCATTGTGCCCGTGCCATTCGAGCAAGTCTTCGGGGACATTGGCATCATCAATCATGGCCCGTATGAGCTTGGGCACGCTCCGAGGCAGCGCGGCCCCCGGATAGGTGACTCCAAAGCCCATGGTATCGCAAAGTCGTATCTTGATGTCCACTCCCGATTCTTCACGGATTTCCATGAGCTTCTGGGCAAGTGGCACACAGAAACCGTAAATGTCCGCCCTGGTCACATCCTCAAAGTGGCATCTGGGCAGTATTCCCTTTTCGAGAGTGACTCGGACCATGTCCACATATTTGTCCATTGCCTTCTTGCGATCCAATCCCATTTTGAGGAAGATATGGTAATCCGAGACCGACGTTAAAATCCCGGTCTCTGTAAGACCCGCTGCCCTTAAATAGGACAGGTCTTTCTTGTGCGCTCTTATCCAGCCGGTAATTGAAGGGTATTGATAACCTTTGCTCCGGCAGCGCTCCAGAGCTTCGCGGTCCTTCTTCGTGTACACGAAGAACTCCGACTGCCGAATGATGCCGCGGGGGCCGGAGAGCTTATGGAGGAAATCAAAAAGTGCGGACATCTGATCCACGGTGAATGGTGGCCTGGCCTGCTGCCCGTCGCGGAACGTGGTATCGGTAATAAGGAAATTCCTGGCCGGATTAATCGGCAGTATCGCAAAATCGAAGTCTACTTTGGGCACTTCAGAGTACGGGAAAATATTTCGCAATAGGTTCGGTTCGCTCACCTCGCGGAGGGACCTCTCCTTATGAAACTTGTTGAACTCGTGATACAGAACTCCTCTTTTAGGATCCCAACTGGCCATACTCGGCCTCCACTTTTGTTATTTCTTGATCTTCACTTTCAGGCCCAACTCTTTGAGCTGTTCCGGACTCACCGGAGCAGGGGCTCCAGTAAGCGGGCAAGTCGCCTTCTGTGTCTTGGGGAACGCAATCACCTCGCGGATCGACTCTGAGCCCGTGAGAATTGCCAGCATCCTGTCTACCCCCAGAGCTATTCCTCCGTGAGGAGGGGCTCCGTATTGGAGTGCTTCCAGGAGGAAGCCGAACTTTTCCTCGGCCTGTTCCGGACTGATCTGCAGAGCAGAAAACACCTTTTGCTGAACGTCGTTCCTGTGGATTCTCATGCTTCCTCCGCCGACCTCCGTGCCGTTGAGAACCAGATCGTACGCTCTGGCGCGGACCTTCAGAGGATCTGTTTCCAGCAAAGCCAGGTCTTCCTCTCTAGGAGAGGTGAAAGGGTGATGCATGGCCTTAAAACGTTTTTCTTCCTCATCATACTCGAACATGGGGAAGTCGGTGATCCAAAGAAATTCAAGTGTTCCCTGCGGAATTTCGCCGAGCTTTTCGGCCAAGCTATTTCTCAAATTTCCAAGTACGTCGTTCACGACTCGAACCGAGTCCGCAGCAAAGAGTATGACATCACCGGCATTCGCTTGCATTTTGTCGTAAATGGCGAAACGTTCCTCCGGACTGAGAAACTTGGCGATAGGGGATTGCCATGCACCTGCCTCCTTGATGCGGGTGTACGCGACCCCTTTTCCACCGTAAATCGCTGCAAAATCGCGAAGATCGTCAAGATCTTTTCTGGAAAGCCTTTCCCCTCGTTCCGCTTTGAGGGCTTTTACGATCCCGCCGGCTTCCAGGGCAGATCGGAACACACCGAACTTCGTGTCTCTTACGATATCCGTAAGATCTACAAGTTCCATTCTGAAGCGGATATCAGGCTTGTCAACACCATACCGTGAAACCGCTTCGTCATACGTGAGCGCCGGGAACGGAAGAGTGAGATGAATTCCGAGAATCTCCTTGAATATCCCGGCCATCATGCGTTCGACAATGTCGAAAAGCCGATCTTCCTCAATAAACGAGGTTTCGATGTCCAACTGAGTGAATTCAGGCTGGCGATCTGCGCGAAGATCCTCGTCGCGAAAACAGCGGACAATCTGATAATAGCGTTCAAAACCGGCAATCATGAGAATCTGCTTGAATAGCTGAGGCGACTGAGGAAGCGCGTAAAAGCTACCGGGAGAAATCCGGCTCGGAACGAGGTAGTCTCTTGCTCCCTCCGGCGTGCTGGTCGTAAGGAACGGAGTCTCAATGTCCGTGAAATCTTCATTGTTAAGGAAATTTCTAACAACCGCCATGAACCGATGTCGGATCAGCAGGTTGTTCCGGGCTCCCGCGGCCCTTCTAAGATCGAGGTAGCGATAACGATACCGCACCGCATCGGTGGGGACAGTATCGTCATCCAGCGGGAATGGTGGCGGCTCCGATCGGTTGAGAATCTTCACTTCATCGACAAATACCTCTATGGTTCCTGTCGGCATATCAGGATTCAAGGATTCTTCCGGACGACGGCGAACCAAACCTTTTGCTGCCAACACCCATTCGGGTCTCAGAAAATGCGCGCGAGCGTGCGCGTCATGAGAGTATTCCGGGTTAAACACGAGTTGGACGATTCCGCGGCGGTCCCTGAGATCGACGAAAATCACTCCGCCGTGGTCCCGGCGCCGCAGGGCCCAACCCATGACGACAACCTGAGTGTCTACATCTTGGTCAGTAATATCGGTTGACAGATGTGTCCTTTCCCATCCGTCCAACGCGTCGAGTTTCAAGATTTATCTCCTTGAAGGTAACTTACGAGGGCGTCGAGCCTCACGGAGACCTGCTCTCGGGTCTTCATGTCGCGAACGGTAACTTCTTGGCGGTTAAGCTCTTCCTCGCCTATCATTATGACTTTTCTCGCTCCGACACGGTCGGCGACTTTCATATGTGCCTTCAGGCTCGTGGAAGAGTAACGCGCCCTCCGCCGAAATTCCGGAGGTTCTAAGCAGGTTGACCAGACTGAAAGCGGTCTGACGAGCACTCTCTCCCACTGGCGCAACGTAAGCGTCTATTGACCGAGCAAAGCGTCCGTTATCGTCCGGAATGCCCATCGAAAGGCGTTCCAAACCTATGGCAAAGCCTATACCTGACGCATCCGGACCGCCCAATTCCTTCAGAAGGCTGTCGTACCGGCCTCCTCCTCCGACTGCTTTAGACCTCCCAAGTTCGCTGTGAATGATCTCGAACGCTGTGCGGGTATAGTAATCGAGCCCGCGCACCATTCTCGGTTCCAGCCTGTAAGGGATTTGCAGGGCGTCCAGTCCATTCTGCACCGCCTGGAAATGCTCGCGGCAAGGCGCGTCCAGACTGTCGAGGATGACCGGAGCGTCTTTGGCTATTTCCGAGCATCTCGGCACCTTGCAATCGAGTATCCTTAACGGGTTTAAATCGTACCTTCGTCGACAATCCGCACACAGGTCATCGAGGTATTTCGAAAAGTATTCTCGGAGCCGTTGTCTATATAACGGTCTACAAACCGAGCATCCCACCGAATTAATCTCCATCATCAGTCCGGAAGCTCCGATGCTCGTCATGATCGCATACGCAGCAGCAATGGTTTCGGCATCCGTATACGGGGAATCGTCCCCCAGCACTTCAGCATCGATCTGAAAGAAACTGTCGGAATCTGCCTTTCGACGGTCTTTCCCGGCGGAACATCGGTCCAATGGTGTAAAGCTTCAAGATGGAATCGCGGCGCAACAGCGAATGCTCGACAACCGCACGCAAGATTCCCGCAGTCAGCCTCCGGCCTGAGGCTGAGAGATTCCCCACCGCGGTCCTCGAAAGTGTACATTTCCTTTTCAACTATGTCTGTGACCTGGCCGATGCCCCGTTCAAAGAGTTCGGTACGTTCCATAATCGGCGCTATGATCTCCCGGAACCCGAACCGCTGGAGGCAGGCCCGAGCCGTATCCACGAGGAATGCCCACTTCGTAGTTTCCTCCGGAAGGATATCGTGGAACCCTTTGACAAGCCTGATCATCGGAAAAGTCCTTACTGCAACAGTGGCAGGAAAGTGCCCTCAACCAAATTTTTTATACTAAGTCCACCTTGTATCGTCAGTCAAGTTCTGGACGCGTGTAACGTGACCATTCAGTCTTGTGCGGCAGTCCCGCGAGGCGCGGGACAGCCTGTCGGGGAAAACTCTTTTCCGTGGCGGGCTAGAAAGCCCACCCCACGAAGCCATCCGCTACTTCCGGCTGTAACTGAATGCTTACCGTGCAACGGCAATCATTTGATCGCGTGAGGAGTTGCCAGTTGCCTGTTATTGTGCTGGTGGGACAGGCAGGATGCCTGCTCCACTACGCTTTGTCCCGCCACCTTCATATCAAGACTCTTCGTGCCCCGGAAGTTGGGTGCAACTGACCTGAGGGCCACCATGGCACCAGGTCAGTGCAGTTTTGTTGCCGACGGATTCTTAATTCCGGTACGGATCTGACGAAGCCTCCCGCGGGAGGCGGGATGGCACCCGCCTAAGTACTCCTGTTCGCAAATACCGTGACGTTAAGACCCCTGTACGGAAGAAAATTGCTTTCATGCGAGGCGCGGGACTCGCAATTACAGCAAATGGGAATGTCATTGCGAGGAGTGCAACGACGAAGCAATCTCGACTGGGACATACGTGACCGAAGTTATGAGACATCGTACTTAGGCAGGCATCTTGCCTGCTCCACTACGCTTTGTCCAGCCACCTTCATATCAGGACTCTGCGCGGCCCGGAAGTTGGGTGCCACTGACCTGTATGCCATGATGGCACCACGTCAGTGCAGTTTCTTCGTCAACGGACACTCAAATCCGGCAAGGATCTGACAAAGCCTCCCGCGGGACGCGGGATAGCACCCGGCGGCGGCGCAAGAAGGCACTAGTCCTTCAGAAGTCCTACGAGCGGGCAGCAGTGACAGGTTCTTTTGGCATTTCCCAGTTGCAGATAATCGTTAAGGCTTCTTCGGGGCTCTCGACCGAAGTCAGGCTCTGGACCAATTGGCGGTTTTGCGCTGCACGGCTGACCGCAGCCAGAATGTTAACCTGGACAGAAGGTGCGTCAGCAGGCGAAAGTATCAGGAAGACGAGTTCAGTGGGCTTTACAACAGATTCAACGAGCACGCCTTGGCATGTCAATCCCAGCGCCACTACCGGAGCGGAAATTCCGTCCATCCGAGCATGAGGAAACGCCACCCCTTCATTAAAGAAAGTTGACCCTTGTTCTTCCCGCCGTAGCACGGCCTTCAAAATTTCCTCAGCGTCGATTCCTTCAACATCCTTTTGAGCGACTTCCACCAACGTCCGAAGAACCGATTCCTTCTCGACCGGCTGGTCCCAAATAACAATTCGGCGACTCGACAACAAGCTGCTCAGAACAAGTGGCCCCGCGCCAGATGGATGGCTCTTTCACAGGCTTCTTGGGTTCAGGAACTTCAGCCTCGACTCTTTCTTCAGGGGTCCGCTTGCTGCTTGTATCGAG
This sequence comes from uncultured delta proteobacterium, assembly GCA_963789265.1. GTDB lineage: Bacteria > Desulfobacterota > Desulfomonilia > Desulfomonilales > Desulfomonilaceae > CAWBBA01. The sequence continues at coordinate 501,607 of CAWBKB010000007.1, forward strand.
AACCACTATTGTAATTCCGCCGGCATTCATGATAAGGCGATCAACGACATTCTTACTCCCCAAGAGCCTTTTCCAGAAAGGGACCTCAGCGGGACTCCCGATCACAATGTGGCCGACTCGATATTCCTTTGCAAAGTGCAGAATAGTGTCTGCTATGTCCTCACCCTTGTAAGTGAAGACCATTGCGCCCAATTGTTTTGCCAGGGTAAGGGTGCTTGACAGAATCCGCTGCGTCTGGGCATCTATCACAGTCGGTTCTTCCGAGGGAGTCTGGACGTACACCGCATACCAGTTCCGATTAAGTCGCCCGGCAAGCCGGGAAGCGTAGCGCAACAGCATCTCGCTGTTGGGGCCGCGGGAACTCAGGCAGACCATCACCTGATCCGGAGTGGCATCGTTTCCATCTCTGGAGCTTTCACGCATCCTCAAATCGATCTGAGAGGCAAGCTCGCGAAGCGTAAGCTCCCGAAGTTTCTCCAGGTTAGAAGCCTTGAAGAAATTCGCAAGGGCTGTTTCAACACGTTCCGGAGGATAGATTTTGCCTTCCCGCAAACGTTCCTGAAGGTCTTCAGTGGTGAGATCCACGTTCACGATCTCGTCCGCTTCGGCAATTACCGTGTCGGGCAGGCGTTCCCGGACCTTCACGTGAACGGTCTTCTCCACAGTATCGTACAGGCTCTCCAAATGCTGAACGTTCAGAGTGGTGATGACGTGTATCCCCGCGGCTAAAATATCTTGAACATCCTGATAGCGTTTGGCATTCCGGCTGCCGGGGACATTGGTGTGGGCCAGTTCATCAATCAGCGCGACCTCAGGTTTGCGAGCCAATATGGCATCAACATCCATCTCTTCTAGAATGTGGCCTCGGTATTCCTGCTTTTTCCTGGGGACAACTTCCAGGCCGTCGATTAGTTTGGCTGTTTCGATGCGGCCGTGAGTCTCTATTAATCCCGCGATAACGTCTATGCCCTCACCCTTGAGCCGTTGTCCCTCCAGGAGCATTTGATAGGTCTTTCCCACGCCAGCGCCATAGCCAAGATAAATCTTTAGCCTGCCGCGTCGAGAGCGGCGGATCATACGCAAGAAAGTGCTGGCTCTATCTTCTGCCATAGTGACCGGTCTACACTTTGCATCAGAGTCATAGAGTCTGTGTCGCTACACTTGAATTTGGTTCTCGCATTATCCGAGTGAGCCGATATTCAGAGAAAACGTAGCCGCAGCCGGCCTGAAAAATCCAGCCGGCCGCTATCCCAGGGGTTCTCCATATCGCTTGCGAAGTTCGAGGTTGACTTCAAGCACGTTCACGAACTCTTCACCCGCCAGACCATACCATGGGGCTGATGCGTTTTGTTGCAAGATCTGCTCGATTTCTTTTCGAATTCCGGCCGGATCGCGGTTGAGATTCGCGGCCCATTTCGAGGCAACCCGATCAAGCTGAAATTGAGCATTCTGAAGTGTGATATGAGGATCGAGCCCTGAAGCCGAAGCCATTACCAGATCGCCGGGGACCTTTTCAAAGTCGGCATCAGGATGGTCTTCTCGCCACATCAAACAGAAGGTAGACTGAATATCAGTGCCCGCAGCAACTGGCCCAATCTTAGAGACAGTCTTGCCGTCAGGTCCAGTCTGAGTGATAGCGGCCGGGAATTTGCCAGGGTTTTCGTTGGAGAAATTCTCAAAGAACAGTACCGCCAAATCTGCTGCCTTAGGTTCGGGGGTGTCGGGATTCTCCTTGATCCACTTGGCCACCACGTCCGGATGCGCCTTCGCCCAAGCGTCAACGTACGCGGCATGAGTCGGGTCACTCGTGACCCATGACTGCGCAAGGGAATTGTGAAGGTCTACCCACTGAGCCACAATATGCGGTTTGCCCTGATAAATATCCTTTTGAAACCAGCTCTCGATATCGGGTGCCACGGCCTTTCCGGCGTTGGGACCGCTTCGGTACTTCATGATAGGACCGAGTGTGCGGGCAACTCGGTCGCGCAGTTGGTAATTGGACGCAGCCAAAGCAGACGAGGATGAAGCGGAAGCGTCGTAGGAGGCTGCTGAAGGACGGGGTTGAAAGTATTCGTCCCTGGTGAATGGTTGCGCAATGAGTAGAGATCCCACCGGCTTGCCATCAGGGCCTTTCAGAATGCTGCCGTTGGCCTGAAACGGAAACACGGTCTGTCCGATTCCCCATAAAACCAATGGATAAATCACGCAACTGATGACCACCAGCACGAACAACAGTAAAACGCTCTTGGAAAGATATCGCAACATGTTCATGTCTCCCTAACTCACCGAAACCTTAGCTAACCATACCTAAGCTTACTATTACCAGGTCGATCAGTTTGATGCCTATAAATGGCAGTACTACCCCTCCCAATCCCCAGATCAGCAGATTCCTGCGCAACAGAGCTTCAGCGCCCAGAGCCTGGTAACGAACTCCCTTGAGGGCGACCGGGATCAGGGCAGGGATGATGAGAGCGTTAAAGATCACAGCAGACAAAATGGCCGAGGTCGGTGAATGCAGATGCATAATGTCGACGACCTTCAGCCAAGGTAGAGTTCCGGCGAAAAGCGCGGGAATTATCGCGAAATATTTTGCCACGTCGTTTGCTACGGAAAAGGTGGTCAAGGAACCGCGCGTTATCAAAAGCTGCTTCCCGATTTCTACAACCTCGATTAGCTTGGTGGGATCACTGTCTAAATCCACCATGTTGGCAGCTTCTTTGGCCGCTTGTGTCCCGGCGTTCATGGCCAGTGCTACGTCAGCCTGGGCTAAGGCTGGGGCGTCGTTGGTGCCGTCGCCCATCATTGCCACCATTTTCCCGCCCGCCTGCTCCTTGCGGATGTAAGCGAGTTTGGTCTCAGGGGTGGCCTGAGCGAGGAAATCGTCTACTCCCGCCCGTTTGGCGATTGTCGCAGCCGTGAGGGGGTTGTCACCGGTGATCATGACGGTACGAAGCCCCATCTTTCTCAGTCGCTCGAATCGTTCGTTCATGTTGGGCTTCAAAATGTCTTCAAGGACAATCACGCCGGCGATGGTGTTGTCTTCGGCAACGACCAAGGGGGTCGCTCCATCGGATGCTGCGCCATCTACAAGCTTGTTCAGTTCCTCACCCGGAACAGAGCCGCCGTTACCCCCAACAAATTTCATCACCGCGTCCGGGGCCCCTTTTCGTATTCGTCGTCCGTCAGGAAGGTCTATGCCACTCATGCGCGTCTCCGCTGTAAACGGCACGAAGTGAGCGTCCTCCGGCACAACTACTGAACTTCCAGCTTGCTTCTCGAACAATCTTACGATGCTCTTCCCCTCCGGGGTCGCATCTGCCGCTGACGCCAGCGCAGCCAGCCCACCCACGTCGTCGGACGAATACTTTCCGACCGGCAAGAATGTTGTCGCGTTTCTGTTGCCTATCGTGATTGTGCCGGTCTTATCCAGCAGCACCACATCGATGTCACCAGCCAACTCCACGGCTTTGCCGCTCTTGGATATAATGTTGGCCTGTAGCGCCCGATCCATGCCTGCTATACCGATGGCGGCAAGCAAAGCTCCGATGGTGGTAGGGATGAGACATACTAAGAGCGCAATGAGAGTGGGGACATCTGTGCCGAGGCTCTTGACAGGCTCTTGAATGCCCAAGAAACTCATCATGTATTGCTCGGCATTCCAGGCCATCGCCCAAAGGGGAATTACCACAATTAGGAAAACCAAGGTGAAAGCCGAAAGCACGAGAGTGAGAGCGATCTCGTTCGGGCTTCGCTGACGTATGGCGCCTTCGACTAGACCGATCATCTTGTCGAGGAACGATTCTCCGGCGCCGCTGGTGATCTCGACTTCAATTTGATCGGAGAGTAATACAGTACCCCCTGTCACACCTGATCGGTCTCCTCCTGCTTCTCGAATCACCGGGGCAGACTCCCCGGTGATCGCAGACTCGTCGACAGAAGCGACCCCTTTGATGATGTCGCCATCACCGGGAATGGTTTGTCCCGCTTTCACGATCACCCGATCGCCCACTTTCAAAGCTGTTGATGAAACCTCCTCGATGCCACCGGCAGCAGTTACGCGATGGGCCACAGTATCTTGACGAGTTTTTCTCAGCGACTCTGCCTGTGCCTTGCCACGGGCTTCCGCAAGGGCCGTGGCGAAGTTCGCAAAGAGCACGGTCAAGAAAAGCCACGCATCAACCCAAATAAAATAGCTTAGCGGCGCGACGCTCGCTTTTTGTCCCCATGCAGCCTCAATGATATACAAAAGCGTCAAGAAGGCCCCAACCTCGACTACGAACATCACAGGATTCTTCCACTGGGTGTCGGGTCGAAGCATTACAAATGCCTGCTTCAGAGCGGCCACCGCTGTCTCTTTCTCCAACAATGCTTTCGGCTTGACACGACGCTGCGGCCGAGGTGTCTCTAAAGATAAAGGAATCTCGTGCATAGTATCGGTGGTACCCCGTAATCTATTCATGTCGCACCCCTTTGAGCACTTGCTCCATTTCATGGTCCCTGCTTCGGACTTTAATGAGTTTTTCATAAGTGATCATCTAGTCAGCCCCCGAATGGAATAGGTCCGAAATGCTCTGCCACCGGTCCCAATGCTGCAACCGGCAGAAAAAGCAGGGCTCCGACAATAATGATCGTTCCGAGTAACAGGATTCCAAAGGTGAGGGTGTCGGTAGGCAAAGTTCCCAAGCCAAACGGGCTTGATTTCTTTTCCCCGAGATATGCAGCCATGGCGATCGGGGCAACAATGGGCAAATAGCGACTAAATAACATCACTAGACCCGCTGCAATATTCCAAGGAATGGCCTCCGGATTGGGATTAGGGTTGTTTGCCAAACCGTAGACCACCTGCAGTCCATCAAAAGCCGAACCATTATTCGCAGACGCCGAAGAGAAGTTATACAGCATCTGCGAAAAGCCATGGGCGCCGGGATTGCTGACGGCTTTAAGCCCCAAGGCGGTCGCAGCGAAGAGCCCTGTGGGGAAAAGAATCATGAACGGATGGACCAATAGCGCGATCGTGGCAAGCTTCATTTCGCGAGCACCGATTTTCTTGCCCAAGTACTCAGGCGTCCGCCCGACCATCATGCCGGCCACGAAAATTGCAATAATCACGTAGATCAACATGTTGATCATGCCGACGCCTTTGCCGCCGTAGATGCAGTTCAGCCACATTCCAGTCATGGGCGACAAGGCGGCAATCGGGTTGAGGCTATCGGCCTCCGCGTTCACGGCTCCGCATGTCACGTCTACTGTAACGGCCGCATAAGTGGCCCCTGCGGACGTCCCGAAGCGCATTTCTTTTCCTTCAAGGTTACCCAGATGCTGGTCCACCGGCAGGGACGGAACCGGCTGCTGTGACACTACCCGTTTACCGCCTGGTGCGGTCGCGCTGGGGATTGCAAATGTTCGGGCCGGATGACTCCTCAATCCCGGGTTCGGTTTCAGCGTGTCAAAATAGACGCTCCAGAATATGGTGCCGATCATCAATATCATCATGACCGCAAAAACCACCAAGGCATGACGCAGCCGATGGAGCATCCGCCCGTACATCAACACCAACGCGAATGGGAAAATCATCATGCACAGAGTGTTTACAAAGTTCGAAAACCCGGTAGGATTCTCGAAAGGGTGCGCTGCATTCATCCCGGTGAATCCACCCCCATTGGTGCCAAGCATCTTCATGGATTCCCAGGCCGCGATCGGTCCGACCGTTATGGTCTGCTGCTTCACCTCACCTGTGTCCGTGGTTCCCATTGCTGCCGGTTCGAGAGTCGAAACCGAGACCGTGGATTGGTAGGTCATCGGACTCCCTTGCTGAATAAAAACGAGGCTTACAATAAGAGCAACGGGAACGAACATGTAAACCACAGTCCGCCACATATCCACAAAGTAATTGCCGATCAAGGAGTCACCACGCAAAGCACGGATAATCGCAGTCAGTGCGCACAGACCTACCGCAGCAGAAATGAAAAGCATGGCAATGCCAAAGAAAATCTGGCTAAAATTCGACAGAACCTGCTCGCCCGAATAATGCTGGAGGTCAGTATTGGTCATGAACGATGTTACGGCTTGGAATATGGTGCTGGGGAAAATCAACCCCTTACCACCAGGATTCAGCGGCATCCACGGCTGGATTGCCAAAACCACATAGCCGTAAACGAACAGCAGAAACGTTAAAGACGAGCAATGAAACGGTATATTGCTTCCAGTTTTGAGGGCCGCTGTCCAGGCGTTTTTCTATCCAACCAAAGACCGGCAAAGGCCGGTACTTTCCTTCCATGATCCAGGTCATGTAGCGACTCAATGGGAATGCCACCAGCGTCGCCGTGACAAGAATCGCCAATGGAAGAATCCATGTCTGTATGAGCATTGTGTGAGTCCTTTCAGTATTTCAATTCCAGCCCACCCCTTGCTCAAAACCATTCCGGACGCACAAGGGTCACGACTAGATAAACGAACACAAAAGCCGCCACGGCCGCCGTCACATAGGTCAACATTCGTCTCACCCCCAGCTTTATATTTTCTCGCATGCTTTCAGAAACAAGAATATAAGCCCCATTGATGCGAGGCCCAAAAGAAATGTCGCTAGTAGCCAAATTTCAAGATTCATTTAAGGCTTCCTCCTCGAAAATACGATCGGCGCGTTTGAGAGAAAAGGTAAAGGTGCTTCCTTGAGTTTCCCGGCTTTCGGCAGTAATTGATCCGCCATGCGCCTCCACGATCTCTTTTGCAATAGCAAGTCCCAAACCGATACCCGATTGAGTGTCCTGGTCGGGAATCCTAAAAAATTGCTCGAAAATTGTTTGGAGATAGCGTTCCGGTATGCCCTTGCCGGTGTCGGACACAGAAAAATAAACATATTTTTCGTCAGCCTTCGCGGAGAGAGTCATCATACCGCCCGGGTCGGTGTACTTCAAAGCATTGGAAAAGAGATTCGCAAAAACATGCGTCACACGCGTCTGATCGGCCCAGACTTCAGGCAAATCGTCAGGCAGCTCCATATTTAAGCTTACACCGCAATCCTGGCACCCACTTCGGAAAGGTTCTACCGCGTCCAAGGCCATGTCGTGAGTAGACACCGTTCGGAAATCCATGTGTGCCTTTCCCGCTTCGATCCTGCCTATATCCAACAAGTCTTCCAGGATCCTGTGCAGCCGTTCGGCATCTTCTTCAGCCGCAATCAGCACCTCAGCCTGCTTTTCACTCAATTCCCCTAAATCCTCTTCAAGAAGCAAGTGAATCGCCATCCGGACCGACGTGAGGGGGGTTTTTAACTGATGAGACACTGTGGAAATTACCCCTCGCTTCAAATCTTCCTGCTGTCGTTGCTGGGTTATGTCTGATAGTATGATCATAACAGCCATTGCTATTTTTTCTCTGTCCAAAATGGGCACAGCCTTTGGCCGGAAATATCGTTCATCCCCGTTAATGAAATGTTGAATGGGAGGCTGGTTCCCGTTCGGTTCGACCGGCACACCGTTCTTGAGGGCTTTGTTGAACAGGCTCATTAGCCAATCAAGCGAGAGGCTCTGAATGTCAGTATTGCGTCTGAGGCCAAAAGCGCTTGCAGCTATCTCGGTAGCAACCTGCACCCGTCCATTTCGGTCCACTACTGCTACAGCGTCCGGCAGATTATTGAACGCCTGCTGCACGCTATACTGGATTTGAGCCAATCTGGCCTCTCGAGTGCGTCGGACCTGACGAAGGCTCTCTGCCATGGAGTTGAAGGCCTCCGACAGTTGGCCAATCTCGTCCCTCGAATCAGTCTTGACAACCAGGTCCAGATTTCCCGCTTTGATGTCGTTTGCCGACTCGATGAGACGGGTGATCGGTTTGAGAATCCATCGTCCCGTGAAAAATATGAAGCCGCCGGCCATAACAGCCCCGATCACCAGTAGAAAATACATTTGCCGTTTGGCTGAGGCTGCGCGATGCCGCGCACGATTGTTGGCCCCCCACATATTCTTCTGGTTCATTTGAAGGATGTAGTCAGCCGTAGTGTTGATGTCATCGAACAGAGGAAGCAGTTCGGTGGAATAACTCTCGAACCTTGCGTCGACGGTCAAATTTGCATTTGTCGCATCCTGGATCTTCGATTTATATTGTGTGAAGAGATCTTGGAGGTGGTGTGCTTTATCACCTTCTCCAGGAACACTAATATTGTTCAGCTCCACTTCAAGGGCCTTTTCGAAGTCCGATTCGCTAGCGCGAATTTGCTTCATCCCTTCCTGATCGTGCCCAAGCAGCCGGAACAATACTCCGTTATTTATACGCTCCAGCGCTTCTTTCATTTGCTGGCATGCGATCACGCTGCGATAGTTCTCTCGCAGAATAACATCAATGGAATCCCCCAGTTGGGAAAGAAGACTCACGCTCTGCATGCCGACAAGAACCATGATGACCAGCAGAGCCCCGAATCCCAACGAGAGTTTTTGCCGAAGACTGAGCACTTTTTCTTCCTCGCCTACATATTATAGAGCAACCTCCATGCCAAAGCTGCAGAGGCCTAACCCCCTATAATTACGATAAGCAGCAAAAGGTCGGTAGGGCAGAGCCTTGTCCTTGGCAAGGTGGGCGCGGAAACTGCCTTGCATATTGCAAGGCCGGATGGAATACCTTTGGGAGTAGGACAGGCATCTTGCCTGTCTATTAAAATGACAGGCAAGATGCCTGTCCCACCAAGACGGTACTCTCTCCTTGCCTCGAATCGAGGAATACCTGATTGCCCCCATGCCCGATTCGTATTCAGTCAAATCCTGTATTGCTTACGCCTGCGCCAAAGCGTGGCCTGGTCTATTCCAAGTATTTCCGCAGCTTCCTGTAGAGATTTCGTCGAGGCCAACACACGCCTAATGTGCTCCTCCTCAATTTTTGCCAGATTGACAGGATCTCCGAGTTTAACAGCGGCAGTGCTTTGAGAAATTCTCTCTGGCAAATATTCAACACCAACGCGATCTGTCCTGCACAATATGGCTGCCCGTTCGACAACATTGCTTAATTCCCTGACATTCCCCGGCCATTCGTATGCCCTGAGCGTTTCCAGGGCATCCTCCGCGAACCCTTGGAAGTCTCGACGGTTCTTTCGGCCAAAGAAAGCCAGGAACCGCTCCGCCAAAAGGGATACATCCTCCGTCCTCTCGCGTAAAGGAGGAATCTCAATCTGGATGACGTTCAATCTATACAGCAGATCTTCTCGGAAACGCCCCTCCCGTACCGCATTTTCCAAGTCTATGTTGGTGGCTGTTATGATCCGGACATCGGCTTTTCGTGTAATCGTATCGCCCACGCGCCCGTATTCACAATCTTGAACGAAGCGTAGAAGTTTGGGTTGAAGCGGCAATGGCAAATCGCCGATCTCATCCAAAAAGAGAGTTCCTCCCTCACACATTGCTATGCGTCCGGGATAATCTCGAATTGCCCCGGTGAATGCGCCCTTGGCGTGTCCGAAAAGCTCACTTTCCAACAACTCCAATGGAAGAGTCGGGCACGAAATGACCCCCATAGGTTTTTCAGACCGATTGCTCCAATAATGAATGGCTCGCGCCAGTGCGGTCTTGCCTGTACCGCTCTCGCCTCGGAGCATGACTCTGGCATCGGAGGTCGCAACTTCGCGCGCAAGATTCACTACTCGCTGCATTGCCGGGCTGTTGCTGGAGAAATCCGCTTCCGGGATTGACCTGCCCAGTTCGTCCTGGAGGGCGGTAACCTTCTGTTCCAATCGTCGAACTGCCGCCACTTTACCAACAACCAGATTCACCTGGGCTGGTGTAAAGGGCTTTGGAATATAGTCCGTAGCTCCGCGACGCATAGCTTCCACCGCGGTGCCAATCGAGGAGTAGGCCGTTATCACCACCACTTTGAGCCACGGGGCTGAGGCTAGCAGCGAGGGAATCAAATCCAAGCCGTCTTCGGAACCGAGCCGGAGATCGACGAAAGCCAAGTCAAAAGAGCGACGTGCAGCTTCCGCTACGGCATCCTGAAAATTACTGACTGCAATGACCGTGTGGCCTCTGGTTTCGAGACAAACGGTTAAGGTTTTACGAATGTTCACCTCGTCATCCACAATCAGGATGCTGAGGGGTGGTGATGTGATCTTCGGTTCAATCATGGATTAGCCGATCCTGAGTCACCTGAGAATGAGATTTCGCCTCAGGTGGAGATCATTTCGTCTGCCATGGCGGCAAGAGTTTGCCAATTTAGAGTTCACTTCGTAACATTGTTTCGAAAACATTGCAAAAGGCCCCAGCAGTAAATGAACAGGTCATCGCCTCGAGAAGATTCCCCAAAACCGTCTTTGCCTGTCGCTGAGTCAAGAGCATGCAACGCCGTTCGAATTTCAATCACTTGACACTTCGTCTAAGGATTGTTATTTCAAAACCGATGATTCTTTTGCCGCCTCTTATCTGAATTCCCGTGATCGCAGGGCATGATTGTGCGGCGCTCGGCAAAGGAGGTGTCTTCCTACTTGGATGAAACCCAACCTTCGAGAGAACGAAACTTGATCCGTTGGTTAAGAAAAATAGGTCGGGAACGGCGCCCGAAAGAAATTCAAGAAGTCCTGGACGAAAGCGAACAACAGGGACTGATCGGGCATGACGAAGGGGACATGATCGAGGGGATCTTCGATCTTAAACAGACTGTAGCCCGAGAGATAATGATCCCGCGAACTCACGTTGTTTCGATTTCCAAGGGTTGTACGCGGGAAGAGATACTGCATACGATCATCGAATCCGGCCATTCACGCATTCCGGTGTACAGCGAGAATATCGATCACATAGTCGGAATACTCAACGCGAAGGACCTCCTACCACTATGGCTCAATGGAACAGAGGAGTTCGATCTTGAAGCAATTTGCAGAGAGCCTTTTTTTGTTCCCGAAACCAAGCGCATTAACGATCTGCTCAATGAACTGCGTGCCAAAAAATCCCACCTTGCGGTAATAGTTGATGAGTATGGCGGAACCGCCGGAATTGTAACAATCGAGGACATCATTGAGGAGATTATCGGAGAAATCCGCGACGAACACGATGTCGAAGAGGAACTGTTCCTGCCTCAAGAAGACGGGGCGGTGCTCATTAACGCGAGGGCAAATCTCGATGATTTTGAAGAACATTTCGGGGTTCAACTCCCCAGGGAAGGCTATGACACCTTGGGAGGGTTCATAATCCATCTCATGGGCAAAGTTCCTCGAAAAGGCGAAGAAATCACGTACGAAGGACTCCAAATGCGTATTCAAGGCGGTGATCCGAAAAGAATAACTCGCGTTTTGGTGACTCGCGAAGGCGAGGCCGACACCGGAATGTCATACACTTACCAAGAACCCAATCCATGATAGTTTCTCTCGTCGCCACAGCGGGCGGCGGCCTCCTCTTATCTCTCGCCTTCCCTCCTTTTAGGTTCGATTTTTTCGCCTGGTTCGCCTTCATCCCTCTCTTCTGGGCAATCCACAATGACAGTCGGCCGTCATTCTGCGCCTTATATGGTGCGGCCTTCGGGATCGTATTCTTTTCGGTGGATTTGCACTGGATCTATCATGCCTTGACTGTATACGGACATTTTGGTGTTCCGTCCGCAGTAGCTCTGTTGGCCGGCATGGTATTGACACTCTCTCTCATTCCGGCGGCCTTTACGCTTTTATTGAGCCTTCTCTCGAACAAAGGGATCGCACCGTCACTTGCCGCACCTTTTTTGTGGACGGCCCTGGAATATGTTCGAACGGTGCTATTCACCGGTTTTCCGTGGGACCTGGCAGGCTATTCGCAGATGCCCCATGCGCTTGTTATTCAAATTGCAGATATAACTGGAGTTTATGGCATATCTTTTCTGTTACTGTTGGTAAATGGGGTTTTATGGGAATTGATCCGAGTAAAGATTGATCGGAGCCGACCTCCTCTGAGGTTAGCTGCAATCACGGCTCTTACCATGATCTTGGTCTTGGTCTACGGAGACGTCCGGCTCACCGAGTTCTCACTGACGCCGAAAGATAAATCGAGATTTGCGTTAGGCATCCTTCAGGGCAATATTCCCCAGGAAATAAAATGGGAAGAGGCATCGCGGCGCTGCACCTTTTCCACCTATGAAAAACTGGGCCGCCATGCAGTAGAAGAGGGAGCAGGACTTTTGATTTGGCCGGAGACAAGCGCGCCGGTTCTCTTTGGCGGCCGCAATCCGGACTGTAAGGAGCCCGGCAAGATTTCACAGCGGTTGAGGGTTCCCATGCTCGTCGGAGCCCCATTCGCAAAGATTGTCAGAGGGGCTACACGATATTACAACAGCGCCTTTCTCGTAGACGGACCTGTGCTACGCTACCGTTATGACAAAATGCATCTGGTCCCCTTCGGGGAATACATGCCTTTGACGTGGCTCCTACCCTTGGGCCCCGGCATAGCCGCTAGGGAAGCGGACTATTCTCCCGGCAATAATATGACGGTGATGCACGTAAAAGGATGCCCGCCCTTCAGCGTTTTGATCTGCTACGAGACGATCTTTCCTCAAATTGCAGCCGACGCTGTTAGAAAGGGGGCCCGTATGCTGGTCAACATTACCAACGACGGCTGGTTTGGAAAAACCGCTGCACCTCATCAGGACCTGGCAATGGCCGGCATGCGCAGTGTGGAGAATCGGGTGTGGCTCGTGCGGTCGGCCAACACAGGAATCAGCGCAGCTTTCGACCCGGCGGGGCGCATGGTATCGGAAATCCCTCTCGGTCGAGAGGGCGCGTGCACCGTGAATTTACCCTCCAACGCATCGGCAGGCTCTCTCTACAGTCGCTTTGGCGACGTATTCGCATGGTTATGTATAGCAATTTCTCTCCTGATCATTGTTTCGACAATTGGGTTCCGCAGATTAGCTCGGCCTGAAGGATAGTACGGATCCTGAGATCATCGCGGATCCTGAAAGCGTCAACTCGTCTAATTTCTGACAAAGCTTGATTACGCATGACGTGCCATAAATTACTTCCAATATGTAATTGACTAGTTCAGGGTGTTCTTCGGGATCAATTTTTCACCCGAGGGAGGTTGCGGCCAATGACCATAGAGGGAAAGAGAACGCTAATTAGGGTTGGAGCCGGGCTTACCTTCATTACGATCATAATCTGGCTGATGAGTGCCCTGGAATCTATCACCACGGTACTGATGGTGGCCCTTTTTCTGGCGTACATACTGGACCCTCTCGTTGAACGGCTCACTTCATGGGGATTGGGACGGTCGCTCGCCGCGTCCATAATCTTGCTGTCAGGCTTGTCTATTGTAGTAGGAATATTGCTATTCGTTGTACCTGTTATCATCGAAGAGACCGGACGGTTTGCCGATGCGCTGCCTCGATATGCCTCGGCCCTTCACGATCAAGTCACGCAGTTAGCTCAAAGGTTTAACGTCCGCATTCCCCAGGACTGGGATCAAGTGATAAATCTGATCGTTGCAAAAGGCAGGCAATATCTTCCGAAAATAGCCAACATATCTATCGAAGCCATTTTATCGGTATTTAAATCGACCGTCCATATTTTGTCAATCCTGCTGCACATTATCCTAGTGCCGATCATCACGTATTATCTCTTGGTCTCTTTCGCCAACATGAAACGCGAGATAAGAGATTTGATCCCGCCCTACGCGAGGGCTCCCGTCGCACAAAAGCTCCGGCAGATCGATCTGGTGCTGGCTGGTTTCGTCCGAGGCCAGTTGACTATCTGTCTGATCCTCGCGGTTCTGTACAGTCTGGGATTTGTGGTGATCGGGATAGACTTGGCGGTGATCCTCGGTCTCATTTCCGGAATATTCTTTATTATTCCTTACGTCGGGACCATGATCGGCATAATTTTCGGTTCGCTTATGGCCTGGGCTAAATATGGGGACCTGCTCCACGTGGCATACGTTCTGGGCTGGATTGCAATCGTACAGCTCTTCGAAGCCTACGTCTTTACACCCAGGATAGTAGGACATATTACCGGCCTGCATCCGGTGGTTTATATTCTGGCCCTGATTGCCGGCGCAAGCCTCTTCGGTTTCGTGGGCCTTCTCGTGGCCATTCCGGTTACCGCCGTCCTGCAAGTACTATTGATAACTGCCATAGATGCTTACAAAAACTCTTATTTGTACCGTGAATTGCCGAGCGAGAGATCCGAGAAATGAAGACTGGTGTTCTGTATGTGGTATCAACTCCCATTGGGAATATGGAGGATATCACCTTCCGTGCGGTGGATGTGCTGCGTAAAGTCAATCTAATAGCGTGCGAAGATACCCGCAATAGCCGCATACTCCTTAATAGATGGGAAATCTCCACGAAGCTAATGAGCCTGCATCGCTTCAGCGAAAGCCGCAAAAGCCAGGTCATTTTGCAACGTCTCGAGGCTGGTGAAAATATTGCTATCATCTCGGATGCCGGTACTCCGGCCATTTCAGATCCCGGTAGCCGACTCGTCCGGGCCGCACTTGAAGCAGGCTTAATTGTAACTCCCATTCCCGGCCCATCCTCGATTACTGCGGCTTTGTCAGTTTCCGGCATGGACTGTTCCTCCTTCGTGTATCTTGGATTCGCTCCAAGAACCGACCGGCAGCGACGCGAGTTTCTTTCAAAATATTACGCGTGAACCGCGAACATCTATCTTCTTTGATACCGCGAAACGCATTCGGGCAACCTTACAAATCGCAGTGGAAGTCCTGCGCGACAGAAGACTGGTGCTTTCCCGAGAGCTTACCAAGCTACATGAAGAAATCATTGCAGGCACCGCGGAACATATTCTTATCCTGCTTCAGCCCCGAACATCCGTGAAAGGAGAGATCGTAGTAACAGTCGAAGGAACTTTGAATTCAGGGCCGGAATTGGATATCCACGCGGCGGTACTAATTCTAATGGAAGAGGGCCTATCGGGCAAAAGATTGGCGGACGAGGCGCACAGGAGATTCGGCGTAAAGAAAAGCGACGCGTACGAGGATTTTTTGAAGATCAAAGACGAAAGCGCGGATTCGGAGCTAGTACCTTAGATGTTAATGAATGTTGCAAGATGCGACCGATGCGGTTCCCCCGCACTCGCGGGGTTCACCATATCCTGCGCGAGCTAACGAAAGAGCCGCAGCAATGGTAATATGTCGGACAGATATTGAAATGAGGAGGAGCAGGTCGAGGAGGAATTGACGCTATGGAGGGAAAAACCGTCAAAGAAAGCCAAATGACGATGGTGATACAGATGAATCCTGAGGACGCCAACCCAGTCGGGAACGTTCACGGCGGCGTAATCATGAAGTATGTGGACACCGCTGCAGGAGCTGTGGCCATTCGTCATGCACGAAAGAACTGTGTAACCGCTTCAATAGACCGGTTGGATTTCCACAATCCCGTGTTTGTAGGGGATTTGCTCATATTAAAGGCATCCATCACTATGGTGGGCACGACTTCTATGGAAGTCGGCGTCCGAGTCGAAGCGGAGGACCTTCTGACCGGGAACGTGCGGCACACAGCTTCAGCCTATCTGAGCTTTGTGGCACTGGACCCAAAAGGCGCCCCTAGTCAGGTACCGCCGCTGATCCTGGACACCGACGAAGAAAAGCGCCGCCATTGTGAAGCGCAGATAAGGAGGCAAGACCGTCTGGCACAAAAAGAACGAGAGAAGGACTGCAATACGTAAACAGAGATTTCGCGAGGCCGGCGTGACAAGATAGACGAAAGAGAGGAAGTGTACAATGTCCAAAGTTATGATTCAACCTTCAACTTACGAGAATGTCCGCGCGGCAGTGGACCGTGCATTCGAACTCTTCCCCTTGCAAATACGGAACAAGAAGATCCTGATAAAACCCAATGTGCTCAGAGCCTCGGAGGCAAAAGAAGGCATCGTTACCCATCCCGCGGTGCTTAGTGCCGTAGTGGAAAAGGTCGAAGAAATGAGCCCCGCATCCATTGTTGTGGGGGACAACCCGGGGCTTTTCAACTATGGGGCGAATGAAGAAAGCTTCAAAACAGCAGGTCTGATGGAAGCAGCCAAGGGCTATTACCGCAACATCGGTAACGATTCACGGAAAATTGATTTCAATGCCGATTTCATGCCCACTGTGAGCATCTCGCGAATTGTCTTGGACGCGGATATTATTATCAGCTTGCCGAAATTCAAAACACACGGTTTGACTGTCATCACTGGAGCCATCAAAAACAGTTACGGTATTCTGCCCGGCGCACAGAAGGCTAA
This sequence comes from uncultured delta proteobacterium, assembly GCA_963789265.1. Classification (GTDB taxonomy): domain Bacteria; phylum Desulfobacterota; class Desulfomonilia; order Desulfomonilales; family Desulfomonilaceae; genus CAWBBA01. Next base: position 517,781 of record CAWBKB010000007.1, read on the forward strand.
GCTTCACAAGGCCGCGGGATGCGCGGAGCGTTTCCATGAAATGTTGGTGGATATCTTCCGGCTCCGGCCGCCCAACCTGTTCATAATGGATGCTGTGGTCGGAATGGAGGGGAATGGTCCCGCCTCCCCTGATCTGCGAGATATCGGCCTTATGTTGGCATCGGACAACGCTGTGGCTTTGGATGCTGTCGTTGCCAGGATGATGGGATGCGAACCGGGGCGGCTGCGATTCCTTCAGAAGGCCAAAGAAGTCGGTTTGGGGGACTATGACATCGGTGCGATTGAGATCTTTGGAGAATTGAAACAACTGCCCGACTTCAAGCTTCCCCCCTTGGGCGGCGAAGCGGTCATGAGTAACGAGGCCATACAGAAGATCATGCACAGTCGAACGACTGTGCGTCCCCAGGCTGACCCGGAATCGTGCACCGGCTGCGGTACTTGCATCGACCAGTGTCCGATGTCAGCCTTGACCATGAGCGGCGATCTGCCGCAAGTCGACGCAGATACTTGTATTACTTGCTTTTGCTGTCAGGAAGTCTGTCCTGAGAAAGCAATGACCCTACGGTAGGGCCAAGAAATAGCCGTTCGTGCAGAAGAAGGATTACCGATTTGAACTGTGGCCGGCACGGAGGCCGGCCCTACCGACCAATAGGGCCGGCCTCCGTGCCGGCCATTAAGTGAACCCTCATAGGAAAAGATCCAATCGCCATTAGGGCGATTGGATCATGAGGGGAGGAGATCGGCCTGCCGAACCAGCCGGCAGTCCCTAGGTTTTCAAAGGCTACTCGAACCTTATGAGTGAAAATCAACTCGTGCTCTTTCAATTCATGGTTGTCAGCTCTCAGGAGGGCTCGTAAACTCCTGCCGCGTTTCCGCCTTTTAAAAAGCTAAATCCACCGTCAGACCAAGAGCCCAATAGGATTGGTCGAGTTGGGCATTATCAGTTGAACCACTACCGGGAATGCCGCCGAAAATGTCTGTATGGGGAATGGTCTGATCACCGGTCCCCTGGTCAATGCTCGCGTATATATTCCCATTGCCATCAAAACTCAGCCATTCTCCTCTGCCCCAAAAACCCATGCTAAGGCTCTGAGTAATGGGCGTTGAGGTCTCCAATTCACCCAGGAGGAACCGGCCGTTACTGTCGTCCATTGTGTATTTAGTCTGGCTGATCTCACGCAGACCGGTTGTCGCGCCAATACAAAGGATGTCGAACGGATCCTGGAAATGATTCCACGCAAAAGGGCTGCCGATCAAGCGCAATTGGTATGTCGAACACTTTTCACAGCATGGAGGGGCACACTGAGGCGTGCCGCACTGTTGTGGAGGACACTGGTCCCCACCGCATTTCTTTGAATTACAACCGCATCTTCCAGTGAGACGAAATCCAAAGTAAGGTATATACGATGTTTCCAGCGGGTCCTGAATTAATCCGGCGAACTCGCCGAAGTTGACTCCGCTCGGTCACACGCGGTGGCATGTTATCGCAGCTCCCGGTGGCCGTCCGGTAGCTGTGTCCGCCTGGGTTGAGTTTCGAGGATCCACAAGCTTGAAATCTATGTGCTCCACCATGAATCCGGCTTCCAGCGACCAATTGCTGGTGAGTCTATAGTCAATGCCCGAGTCTATCATCCACCACTGGAAATTGTGGCTTGACCATATCCAAGGCGAAACTGTATTAGGCGGATTGTCGAGAAGAGGATTAGACGGGTTCGAAGGGAGAAACACCTTTCCCGTAGCATTCATCATCCAGGTATTGTCCCGTTGAATATTGCCGCCCAATTCTGTGTATAGAATTAGATCTCTAACGGGTTGAATCTTTACGCCGGTGAATCCTACCCAGTATTGGCCGTCCAGAAGCTTGAGGTCCATGGCTTCGACGTTAAGCGCGTTAGTGACCCTGTCGATTACCTGGACACCCGGAACCAGCGAGAAAGGAAAACTGAATTCCCACTCCATCCACATGTAGCCGGCTCTGGCGTACGGCTTGATTGTCCACACCTCGTCCGCGTAGTACGGGCCGGACGAACCGGCCCCGAGACCCGGCATCGGGGACAAAACACCTCCTCCGGGTGGCGAGGCCGGAAAAATCGGAGTGGGCGCACCCTGAGGCAACGCCACCGCCGGCAGCAATGCCATGAAAAGGGCGGCCAAGATCAATAGAAGTCTTTTCATAATTGAGCCTCCTTGAGAATTTCGGAAAGAGGTCTGAGCAGCCAACTGACAACTGCGATTCTACTCATCGTTAGTAGTCTATCAAAAAAAGACCCTGATGTCAAGCTATTAATTCGAATCTATTATAATTTAGATTATGTTTTATTCATAAAATATATTATGATATAAGCACATACCATTAATATTGAAGATTATATATTAAGATAATGGAGTTCGTGCCGTTTGCGGTAACGAATCCGCCGCCTCGTGCCTAACCGATGCGGGGCAGGACGATGGCAATAGTCATTGGGAAAGAGTTTACAAGGGCAGACCTGCAGAAACTGTCTCAAAGCGATTATGATGGCAATTGCTTGTCCCGGTAATTCTGTGTTCCGCGCGGAAGGCGCGACTGCCTGTCCCGCGTTCCGCGGGATCACCTTGGAACCCGATGCGAGGGTAGGTCACGCCATGCCCGCCGCAATACGGAGGCCACGGGCCGCCCTGCTCGATGCCCGCGTACGCGGGCATGACGACAGGCATTCCTGCCTGAGCGGTACTATCACACCGGAATACGCTGCCACTTGCCTGAAAGCGAATCGTATAGCCTTCCGGGACGTTCGCATTTGAGCCCCATTGTGGCGATTGAATGTTTTATGGGGTCTGGTGAGCGAAGCCAACCGCATCGGTCGCGTAAAACCCGGCCAAGTGGTTCGCTGCGCTCACCACTCCCTACGGCGCTGGTCACATAAATACCGGGGGTCGAATGATGCGGTTCCCCTGCATTCGCAGGGTCACCGCTTCGCTACGGGCGCAGCGCTTACCAAGACCAGAATTCTGGGACCATGCACTAGGGCACAACGCTGGTCCGCCCAAGATCCGTAACTATGCCGAGGTTCCAACCGGTGAACATCAGAAGCCGTTTGATATTCTGATCTACCCAAATATCGGCTCGAGCTATGGTGCTCCTGGGGACATATACGAGATCGTTGCGATTCAGATAGAAATCGGAACGGGAGGTCATTTTGGACAGATCGGTGGTGCGCGTCATGAACCTGCCCCCGGGTCCCCTGGAAATAACCAGAACAGTCCTGGGTTCTGCCGTGGGTTTGGTCCCGCCGGCCAGAGCGATCGCTTGCTGTACGGTCGTTGGTCCTCTGGTAGCAAACACGCCGGGCCTGGCTACTTCGCCGTCCACAAAGATCAGGTTCCCCACAACTTCTTTAAGCAGGATGGATACCCTCAAGTCCGGAACGATCCTGGTGTAGTGCTGATTCACAACTCCGGTCAGTTGCGGTACTGTCAGGCCCTGAGCTCGCACGTCCCTTGCAAGGGGAAGTGAAATATAGCCGTCAGGCCTGACGCTAATGAGTCGTGCCGGTTCCCCGGCGCTTGCAACCGCCTTCTGTATCTCTTCCAGCTTGGCATCGAATTCTCTGACAGTGACCGTCAGGTCCGGATTCTTGAGCAGGTCCGAATAGACCCGTTGGAGCATCCGCTTTGCTTGGTCTGCGGTCATGCCAACCACAGACACATCGTCTTTGCGCGGGATGCTTATTCTGCCATCGGGCCTGACCCGGACAGTACGGTTCATTTCCGGGTGAAACGTGAACTCGATGTCGATCTGATCTTTAACTCCAAGCCTGTAGGGACTGGCGGTGGCTGTGGGAATTGTTAAATAGAGGAACTCCAGAACATCGCCTTCGGCAAGCCTGTACAAGGACGAAGGGAAATACTGTGTCACGCGGTTTATAACCGCGGGCGGTGTCTCATTCACGGCGCCCCGATGGCGAGGAATCATGCAACCGCCCATCATCGCAACGACAATAGGTATTACTATTATTCGCAAGAGCTGGATTCGAAAAACCTCAAATGAAAATTCATTGCTCATCGTAGCTCTTCCTCTTTGGGTGACTTCCCCCAAAAATCGGGCTTGGAGATGGCTCCGCTTCCATCTCCAACTCATGTCAGGGAAGCGCGGCAACTAGAAGGCCGCCTCCAGAGAGAAAACCAGTCCATCTCTCTGGAGCTCCAATTGTCTGCCAAGCAAGTTCTCCTGATTGAAATAGAAACTCTCCAGCTCGTACCCGATCTTTCCTTCCACAAGCAGCGATCCGACGGGGCCCATGTCGACACATATACCTGTAGAAAGGTCTATATAATTAAGGTAGTTAGGGGTAACCCCATAAGTGATGCGCGCAAAACCGCCCACATTAACTCTTCTGTTCAAGGGCATGCGCGTCTGACCGTGGGCCCCGATACAAGGGACTAGTTCGTCGATGCTTATGGTGTCTTCTTGCTGTAATGCTCCGGATCTTATAGTGGACTCCAATCTGACGAACTTCAGATCGCCGTTCATGCCACCGAACCAGCGAGGGCCCACAAGAAAATCCAGGTCGTACCCGAAGCCGAACGTCCCGATGTTGAGTTGCGATTGAACTGCGCTACCCGCGGGATATGTGAACGATTTGGTCTGCAACGAACGCTGCAGGATGGTTCCACCGCGGTAGAGCTCGGGTATGGTGCCGTAAACCCGCACCAGATGATGTTCCAGCGGCCGTATGGAGCCCGATATTTTGAAGGTCCTATTGTCGCCGGGCAACCCCATATCATTTAGGAAATCAATTACAGTCCCGGTTTGCCCGACACCCTGGGCTGTTCCCATTCTCCCTTCGATGCGGCTGAAGAAGGGCTCGAATTTCAGAGTTGCAAATCCGTTGTATTCCAAAGGCTCGGCAACAGATGGGGCCGGAAGCGTCACGAACAAGAAGGCAAGACATGCTGCAAATGCCGCAATATGGGCCGAGATAGTGCAAAAGGGTCTCTCTCCGGTCATCGCCATGCCATTCACTCCGCTTTGCTTGGCCATAGTAATTGTCTCCCGCGTGTACCGAGTCGGAGAGATCCTGACTGCGAGGGGCCGGATTTTGCCGGACTGGTAAGTGGCCGCGGCGCATTGCCATAGGTGGCTGCCCGCCGCCACACTCGAGGAGTTGTCACCACGCAGGGGAACTGCCGTCGCCTTGGAGATCCTTGGACACGGACCGTCGGGTCGTAGGCTCTTCCGCCAACCGAGAGATCGGCCTGTCGCGATGAATGGCCCTCTCGGTTGGCTGAAGAAATCACGGTTTGAGGCGGCGACGGAGCAAAGTAGGCAAGGATCTGATCTGCAAAATGACCTGTTCGTGCAAGCAGGGGCCGTTTGGCAACAAATGGGGCCTCTCGCAACACGTAGAGCCCGTCTCTCGGTGCGATCCACCGGTCTCCCGGGGATGACGCGCCGCCGCAGGGCTCTATGGTAGGGGCTCGACCGTGAGCGGCCACGCTACCAGCCTTGTGTTGAAGAGTCTTCTCCTCGCTATAGAACTGCTCTTTTTCCTTCTTCAGAAAATGCAGGTGCTCCGCAAGGCATTCGCGCATGGCGCTTCTCATTCCTTGGATCTCCAGATCCACAGCCGCGAGCTCTTTGCTGTGGGGCATAAACTGAGTAGCGAGGGACCTTTTCTTGATCTCCAGTTGGACTATTTTTTCTTGAAAGGGAGCCAAGGAAGGTAATCCTGTCAGGCTTACGTCGGACACGAAACCGCTGAACACCCCCTTCCCCGAATTGATGAGTTGCAGGGCAAGGCGGCAGCCGCGCTCCTCCAATTCTATTTTCTGTAGCCGAGAAGAAATGGTGGCAGCCAAATTACTGTCGATGGCATGCCGGTCCTTATACTGAGTTTGCTGAAACCGGTCCCGGGACTGCGCCTCGAGGGTACGCCGGTAGTCCGCATACCGACAAACGTAGGAGTCCAGCACGCTCCGGAGAAATTCGGGATCATCCCCCCTTAGTCGCAACAGCACCTTTGCAGTGGCGCCTGAAACTTGGGAGCTGATGCATATTTCCTTGTTAAGCCATTTTTCCAAATCGTCCGGGCTGCCGAACCTCGAAAGCTGCGTAGGGCGGCTCTGGGTTCCTCTCTGCGAAACAAATTGTCCTGGCAAACAGGCGGGTCCTCGGTCATATAGTTTACGTGCCAATAGCTGAGAGATCCGGGGGCTTTTGAGTATTTGCACTTCCTTCTCCAGAGCATTCTCAGCAGCATCCCCGGAATTGTGATCCCGGTCGAAAAACAGAAGCTTCGTCTCTACGCGATAGCCGTCCAGACCAAATGATGTAAGCAACCACGGCCATCATCGCCACACAGAATATCATGGCGGCAGAGGTCCAAGTTGCCGGATGCCGAAAACCAAATCCACTTCTCAGCCTCAGCAGTTTGTCCCAAAAAGGGGACAGACTGGGGTCTTCAGGATGCGCAGCGACTGCCTTGCCGTTTTGAACCTCACTAGATTTGTGCGAGACCGTTGCTTTTGGGTTGGCAGCGCTTCCGCGATCTCCGGCAAAGGCAAGCTTCTCCGCATCAAAGATCAGGTCGTCAAAGCTATGGTTATGATCAAGCGTCACTTCCGGCCTCTATGGTTCT
>CAWBKB010000008.1:0-135697 GCA_963789265.1 uncultured delta proteobacterium
CGCAAACCATGCCGCATGCGTATGCCCGTGAGGACTAACGATGGGCAACGTTCGCACATATTCATAGAGGGTCCTGGCTATCTTTCGTGTACCAGGCTCGGCAGGAAACAGACGATCTGGGTGGATCAGCATGACTTCAACGGCACCTTGTCGCTTCGCATCGGCGAATGGCGATGCAGGAGCGGCGCTGGGTTCCGACCACCAGCATACACGTCATCGTGTTTCTTTAGGTCTCCGGTAGTTTCGTCATCAGCAAACTATCGGCGATTGCCGTGATTTTCGTCGCGACCACTGTGGCCATTCGGATGGTCAATGATTTCACAGTGGCTTTGTCTTTGGTGGTTCGCCAGACAATAGGGAGATTTACGAGCTGGTGTGACATTAAGCTTTGATTCACAGACCGTATAATCAGTTGGAGTGCGGCATCTACACAAAGCCCAGCCATACCGCTTGGGTGTCAGTCCCAGTTCATCGCAATCAGGCACTAAAAAAGACGACTCTGCGAAATATCCTCAAGATCGCCGACCTGCTCGATAAGGTCTAAGAATTTTTGGGGTCAGGTCATGTCCAAAAGGAAAAAGGGGTCTACTCTTGGCTCATTCCGAAGTTTCGCCGCGTGGAGTAACACGTAGAACCTGAGTCAAGAGGAGACTTGCCCCCTCACTGACCCCTGACCAGGAACAAGGAGGCTGTAAAGAAGCGGTTGCAGCTATTGAGGTCCAAGGGTCTTCTGAAAAGGCTGGCTGAACCGCAAATGCCCTGATAATGATGTAGAGCTTCCGGGTGCTTCAATAGGACGTTCTCCGCCGTGATGGGAAAAAGTCATAGACATCTCACCGTTTCAGTAATATTATAATCATGTCGGGACGTGGCTCAGCCTGGTAGAGCACTGCATTCGGGATGCAGGGGTCGCTGGTTCAAATCCAGTCGTCCCGACCAGAAATTCAAGCTCGCTAATTTATCAGTGCGCACGAGATTTTTCTTTATTTTGGCGCATGCGCCGTTGGCGATGGTGTAGTGAGACATTAATCATACAGCAAGAGAGATGGCCAGATGTCGGAAGCATGTGCTAAAGAGCCTAACGAAGAGTATGCCGCTTCTATCAACCGGGCCGCTTACGGCAAAGAAAGGGTGAGGATCGCGCGGGAGGGGCAAGACATTGCTGCTGTGATCCCGATTGAAGACCTGGAATTGTTGGAGGAATTAGAAGACCGGCTAGACGTCTTGGAAGCGTTTGATGCGATTAAAGAGGCGTTTCAAAAGGGCGGTGTCATTCCTTGGGAACAATTCGAGGCTGAATTAGATCGGTCATAGGATCGTCTTGGCTTATCGCATTCTTATCACCCCAAAAGCTCAACGGCAAATTAAAGCGCTCCCCCACCCCATTCAGGACCGAATCCGCTCGACCATAAGAGCCCTGCGCGACAATCCATATCCGCCAGCTACGAAAAAGCTGAAAGGTATTGAGGGAGAGTATCGCATCAGGGTAGGCGATTATCGGATAGTGTACGTAGTAGAAGGACAGCTTCTTCTGGTTGTCGTTGTGACCGTTGGGCATCGAAAGGACGTTTACGAGCAATTAAGGAAGAAATATCCTTTGGAATACTTGCAATCTATCCTCAAAGGCGAAAAATAATTCTTAGCTGTAAGAGCCTTGAAAATCTTGCTTACAATTTGCTAACATCTTGATCGACTGAGACGGACTGAAACGGATTCAATCGGATCGAGGCATATTGAAATGACTTGAGTTTCTGGACAGGTTGTTGATATTATAAGGGTGAAAAGGGCATTCGGGATGCAGGGGTCGCTGGTTCAAATCCAGTCGTCCCGACCAAAAAAGCATTGAGGAGATCAGGGTATTATGCTTGCATGGCGTTGCCCTGATTTTGTCGCTCTGGGGCTTGGTGTCCAAATAGTGTCCATTAAGAATTCAGATTCGACGCCGCATCATGTTCTTCGGTAATGCGATCAAGAACACTCACAGCCTTTCCACCAGCCCAATACCCCCAAGCTGTTTTCGGATAAGATGTCACCGAGAACTTGCGCTTGACCAGGGGCCCGCGGTGAGGCACCCTCAGAAACAGAACAAGAGATGCCTTCTCGCGGACCTGATCGCGGTTTTGGTGTACTGTTGACTTTTTGAGAGTCCACTGCGATTAGTTCCATGGATTACGATGCTGGCCGCCAATAGTACCTAAAAGAGGACGACGTTATGACAAAGTTGCACGCTATCTTAATGGTATTCCTTTGTTTTGCGTCTCTTAGTTCCCAAGCGTTGGCAACCGATGCCGTGGCCCTCAGAGGCTTTCCGGTAATGAAAACTGAAGAGGATTTTAGAAGATTGCTTGAACTCTTTGAAACGGACGACACGAAGGCTGCGGCCGACTATCTTAAGGACCACGGATTAGTCATGGCCAAAGGCACCGAAGTAATTCTTTCAGTGGTCGGCTGTGACGGACGATGCGTAAAGTTCAAAGTCAAGGGCGGCCAAACAGAATATTGGACTGTACTCATAATGGATGGGGAAAAGGTATTTGAATACAAGAAATGAGTCTGAGGTTTCCGCGTCGAATCTCGTTGCCGGAAACAGGCTAATGACTGGCGTGAGTCCTGTAAGAAGGATTGCCACCGAATTAGGCATCAAGATCGAACAGGTGTCGGCAGTGGCTGAGCTTCTAGCAGACGGCTGTACGGTGCCTTTTATTGCCCGCTACCGCAAGGAGGCCACCGATTCTCTGGACGAAGTCGGCATAACCGCTATTCGAGATCGTCTGGAACAACTTGCAGAACTCAACAAGCGGCGTGAGGCTATACTCAAATCTCTGGAGGAACGTGAACTCCTCACGGATCACCTTAGAGAAACGATCATGGCCGCAGAGTCAATGGCGGAACTGGAAGACATCTACTTGCAGTATCGGCCGAAGCGGCGAACCAGGGCTGCCATAGCCCGTGAGAAGGGCCTCGAACCGCTTGCGGAACAACTTTATGGACAGGGTTCCATTGATCCGACAGTCGAAGCTCGGGGCTTCGTCGATCCCGACAAAGGCGTGCTTACAGCAGAAGATGCTCTGGCAGGAGCCCGAGATATCATCGCGGAAAAAATTAACGAAGACTCGGCAGTACGCGCGGCCACACGCCGACTTTTTCTTGGAAAAGCGCAGGTACGATCCAGAGTGATTGCAGGAAAAGAAAGCACGGGCTCGAAATACCAAGATTACTTCGACTGCCGTGAGAATATATCCTCAGCTCCTGGACATCGACTGCTTGCCATGTTCCGAGCCGAAAAAGAAGGCATAATTTCGCTTCAGATTCGCCCGCCTGAAGACGAAGCCCTGGAGCTGCTCGAGAAGTTGGTTATCAAGGCTCGCAATGAAGCCGCGCGGCAGGTGAGCCTGGCGCTTGAGGACGGGTATAAACGATTGCTCGCCCCTTCCATGGAGACAGAAACCCGCCAAGAGGCCAAAAAACGGTCTGACGAAGAAGCCATCCGAGTCTTTGCGGAAAATCTCCGTGAACTCCTTTTAACCCCGCCTCTAGGGGCGAAACGCGTGCTGGCTTTGGATCCCGGCTACCGCACAGGCGCAAAGCTGGTCTGCCTTGATGCTCAAGGAAAGCTGCTCCACCATGACACAGTTTATGTCGCCCAATCTCAAAGATTGGCCGAACAGGCTGCTACGACAGTGAAGGAATTGTGTCGACGTTTTCAGATTGAGGCCATTGCAGTTGGAAACGGGACCGGCGGCCGCGAGACTGAGGCGTTCATCCGGTCTCTCGGTCTGCCGAAAACAATTGCGGTGGTTATGGTAAATGAGAGCGGCGCATCGATATATTCCGCCTCCAAGGTTGCCCGAGAAGAGTTCCCAGACCAGGACGTCACAGTCCGCGGATCGGTATCCATCGGACGTCGCCTGATGGACCCTCTTGCCGAGTTGGTAAAAATAGATCCGAAATCCATAGGCGTCGGCCAGTACCAACACGATGTGGATCAGGCGGCGCTGAAGCGCAGCGTGGACGACGTGGTCATGAGCTGTGTGAATCGAGTGGGCGTCGAGGTAAATACTGCCAGCAAAGAGCTTCTGGCCTATGTTTCGGGATTGGGACCTGTCCTGTCCAAAAATATTGTCGTGCGACGTGACGGCAACGGCCCTTTCCGATCGCGAAAAGAGCTTCTCAAGGTTCCTCGGCTTGGACCCAAGGCATTTGAACAGGCTGCCGGATTTCTGCGGATTCGCGATGGCAAAAATCCCCTGGATTCAAGCGCAGTGCACCCTGAAAGCTACCCTATAGTCGAGCAATTTGCCCGCGACATGGGATGCTCTGTGACGGATCTCATGGAAAACTCTGAATTGCGCAAAAAATTACGCCTCGAGAATTACATTACCGAAAAAGTGGGACCAGCCACCCTGAAAGACATCATGGCGGAATTGGCAAAGCCGGGCCGAGATCCTCGAGACAAATTTGAACCCTTCAGTTTCGCAGAGCAGATAACTTCAATCGAAGACGTCAAACCAGGCCTGCGGCTGCCGGGCATTGTGACAAACGTGACCAAGTTTGGAGCATTCGTAGACATCGGAGTCCATCACGACGGACTTGTTCATATAAGCCAACTAGCGGACCATTTTGTGAAGGACCCGGCAGAAGTGGTAAAGCCACAGCAAAAGGTGATGGTATCGGTGCTGGACGTGGATGTGGAACGAAACCGTATTTCACTGTCCATGACGAAAAAGTAGATCCCGACCGGTCCCCGGAATTTGCAGCGCTTGTTTTGGTGATTCTGAAGAGCAATGACCGTCTGCTCCGGATAAAGAGAGAACGGTTTGATACCGACATAGATCGTCGGTATTTTGTAAGCTGAGGATTTACTTACGACGATTTACGGTAGCGGAATGTGTTTCGGGGCGAGGCGCTCAGGGTGCCTTTATGAGAGAACACACAGACGATCGGATCCGCCGGCTGGCTTCGAAATTGGCCCACGAAATGCAGCTTCAGATCATCAGGCCGGCAAATGAGCGAAAACAATTGACCTGATGTATCCATTCACTTACGTGCGGCAAAGGATTGTCATTGCGAGCGAAGCGAAGCAATCCCTTCCTTCAAACGGCGCTTAGATTGCCGGTGGGACGGGCATCTTGCCCGTCATCCCCAATAGACAGGCTGGAAGCCTGTCCCACCATGCACTCCTCGCAATGACAGGAGCCAGAAGATTCCCCGCGTAACTGAAGGAATACGACCCGATCGCTCGTAGGTTCCCAACAAAGATTCGTTTGCAAGACATCAGGCAGCAGAACTGTCTTCTTGCCACAGGCCGATTCGATTGCCGTTAGGGTCGAGCAGAACCGCAAACCAGCCTGTTCCCTCAACGGGTTTCCGTGGCACCACGACCTGTGCCCCGAGTTTTTCGGCCTTTTCCAGAGACTCTTGCACAGATTCCACCTTTACGTAGTTGACCGGCGTATGTGTTGGACCCTGGCGGGCGGTCATTCCGCCTTTGATCTTGTCAGATCCCATGTCGATCTTGTAATATCTGAACGCACCAGGAATCTTCTCAAAATTCCAGCCGAAAAGCTCTCCGTAGAATTCTTGCGCCGAACTGAAATCGTCGACAGGTACCTCAAAAAAGCAAACTGTGTTAATCATCATATTCCACCGCACCAATTCTTGATTTGTTTACACGAAGAAAGTGCTCTACTGACAAGTCTCACTTTTCCCGGCATCTGTAAGATTGGATGCGCTGGTACCTGAATCGATTCACAATGCAAATACTATCCCCACCAAAAACATCACGGAAGACAAAGATTCTGCCCTCAATGCAAGGACTTTCCATAGACGATTATGATCGCCGCTTGCATGACTCTCAAGGCATCTTGCAGGCTTGCACCGGGCATCATTAGCTGGTGTTGGGGTTTGCCACCTAACTGGGTATTAATGGTTACTCCATTAGAGTATTTCTTCAGCGTGATGCTGTATGGCGCTTCCTTTTCAGGGATGGTGATGGTGCATTCTCCCGGGGAAGGGTTGATTTCCGGCTTTATTTCTTTTTCCTTTGCCCGCTGCATCCTATTGACAATTTGGTCAAAAACATTCTTTAAGTCCATCCTGATTTACTCCCATATCTCCACATAGCTGCCGAACTATTACGCGCTGGATCTTGAAGCAGAGCACGAAGCGTACAGGCGACACGAATCCAAGTCAACGAAAAAGGCTCTTATTCGGTAACCATTCATTTAAGCGCGGGAAAAGATTGTCATTGCGAGCGAAGCGAAGCAATCTTTTCCGTTGAACGCCGGCCGCTTAGATTGCCGGTGGGACGGGCATCTTGCCCGTCATCCCCAATAGACAGGCTGGAAGCCTATCCCACCATGCACTCCTCGCAATGACAAGGTTCAGAAGATCTCCCGGATAAGTGAATGGTCACCTTCTTCGGTCATGGAAGGCATCAATAGGCCATCAGAGGACATGTGGAAAAAGGGCGAACGGCCAATCAAATTTCCGGCGTCATGATGACGTACACGTTTTTGTAGGGATGAGTCCCGATGTGCGCAGATGAGGTCCGATCGTTTTTGATTTTTCAAGTGAATCGTACCATGGTCTCAGAATAATTGGGGCATTGCCTGTCTTCGGGATCCTGAGGTCGCTGGATCAAATCCCGTCGTCCCGACCAGAATTCTTTGAAGACTGTCAGGGTGTGCCCTTTTCGCAAGAGCGATCCTTACCGGGCAGGATCTGTTAAAATAGGGTCTGGGAAGTGCGTCCGCATTATATCTGTCGCTTCAAATCATCGGGCCGGCAAATGAGCCAAAAGAATGGACCTGATCCCTCGCATGCATGCGAGTTGTTTATGCCTGGCCAAAGTTCATAGGAATGGAAGCTCAAACTTTAATGTAGCCACTCCTCCTATCAAGTACTGATGCCATGTGACCGGCAGACTCTGCTCCACACTAATGTTTTGCGGAACGGGCAGATTCTTACCGAAAATGTTCCCCACCTGTGATAATTGATCGAAAACTGCGTGAGCCACATCAGCCTTGGCGAACAAGCTCAAAGTAAAGTCTCTTGAGGGTACCACCTTGTACGAAAGAAACGCTTCGGCAAAATACCCGGACTTCGGGTGAGTGTCTCCAACCGAAATTGCCCACGGGAAGCCTTTTATGGAAAGCGTCAGAGAGTGCTGACCGCTTGAAAGGCTGCTCTTGAAACCAAAGTAAGGAAAAATACTGTCAAGATTGAAGTCGAGCTTTGGTCGTAAACCTGGAAGCTGACTGAGCACCATTGCTTCAAGAGGACCCGGGAGCGTAATCGTGCCCTGGAGGTAATCGTACCTGACCCCTGCGAGAACCGCGAACTCTGAAGAGGCATGGAAACAGCCTTCCAAGTCAGTTGCAAACCATGTGGTATCGATGTCAACATTTCCGCTGACGCCCCCCGAGGTGAACACGCCATTAAGAAATCCCGAGGCTACCCCAGAAACCTCTATATGCCTGTTACTTGGAAGAAAATACCATCCCTGGAGGTCTGCCGAAAGCCACTTGTTAACTTGCGCCGGAATAGACAATCCTAACCACACTCCGTTTGTGGACCACTCGAGAGTGCCATTGCCATAACCGTTATTAAGAGCATTACCGTAAGCGTTGGCCGTTGGCGCAATCTTTATCGAAGAGGCGTTAGGCGACCAAGCGGCAAATAGCCTCGGAGAGTGGAGGGAAGGCTCGAGCTGCAAGTAAGAGCCAAACCACCCGGCAGTGACGCCTGTATCCCCAGATAGAGTTGATTGCGGATAATTGAATGGCGTGACCCCAGTGAGAGGTGCTTGAGCGAAGGAATTTGCCATGCAGATTGCCAGGAAGCTCAATACCAAAAAAGCGATGCCCGCATTTTTCATACTACCCCCGATTGCGCGATCCACTACTTCCGCAGGGTTCGCACAGCATCCGAATCAAAAAAAAAACAACTACAGATTGTTTTTTTACATAGCAAAAGGGAAGACTTTTGTCAACTTTTACCGGTCGGATAAGGCTTTCCAGACTATAGTTTTGCCATTTTCTTAATCGCCGGCGTAACGGCAAGGGTTGCCAAAAATACTGGATCTTCAACAAGGTTCCGGTCAACAGGTCGCTTGTAGGCTTCACTGGAAGCTCACATTTTATCAATTACAGACTCCGGACTTCATTGCGTCGTTTTGTGTTGAACTCCATGACAAGGAGAGCGATATCCATAGGAAGAATTAGGAAGGGGAAGACCATTGAAAAACAAATACCTTGGTAAATGGCGCATCGAAAAAATGGAACTGTGGGACCAAGACTTCGTCAATCTCGTTGCACCAGGTCACATAACCTTCAAGCGGGGCAATAAAGGCGCTCTTCAGTTCGGGGCGGTTGATTGCGATCTGGACTATCGAGTCGAGACGTTCGACAGCGCTGAGCTCATGCAGTTCTCGTTCTTGGGCGAGGACGAAGGAGATACTGTTTCCGGGAGAGGCTGGGCTGTAATTGGCGGAGATGGTAGGCTGATGGGCAAGATCCTTTTTCACTTTGGCGACGAGTCTCAATTAGTGGCCTCTAAATCACAGTGAGCATCGAGCCCGAAATCCTTTGGCACTTTATTGGCCCATTTTGGGGTGACTATGGCCGGTGACAGAGCGCGACTGTTATCAATGGATGTTGTTTTTGCATAATATCGGCAAGACAGCTCTGGGATTAGCTGGTTGTAAGCATTCCGGATGCATCGGTCGCCGGTTCAAATCCAGTCGTCCCAACCAGAATTCTTTGAAAACTGTCAGAGTGTGCCCTTTTCGCAAGAGCGATCCTTATCTGGCGGGATCTGTTAAAATAGAGTCTGGGAAGCGCTTCTGAATTTGATCTGTCGCGCCAAATCATAAAGCCGGCGAAAGTTCAACCTGGTATTTCTCCGAAGACATCACAGGCCGAGCCGAGCTTTAACTTCGGCAAGGGGAATGGCCCCCTTCTCTTGAGCCTCTTTGCGAGCTGCTTCAAGCTCCGGAATGTCTGCCTGGTCTAAAATGTCGTCAAGCTCTTCCAAGGTCTCCAGATCTTCAAGGGGGACCACAGCAGCAACGCTCTTCCCTTCACGGACAACAATCAATCGCTCGCTTGCCGCACTTACCCGTTCAATCGCGTCAGAGATGTGGCTCTCTTCTACCGTGGCCGGTGTGTGGGATATGGTCTGTGCCTCCAAGGGAGAATTCACTAATAGTTTAGCACAGAATCTCGCAAATGCAGCCTTCCGGTTGACGCCACATTATGACTCTCTTCTGTCATGACCAACCGGCGCAAAGATGATATATGTGCCCGGTCCGAAATCCTGGTCAGAAAATGTGTTTCCGAACGACTTGAAAATCTTGGTTATATTTTGGTAACAACTTGATGGACTGTGACGGACTGAAACGGATTCAATCGGATCGACGCATATTGAAATGACTCGGTTTCTGGACAGGTCGTTGTTTTTGAAAGGGTGAAAAAGGTCCTGGGATGCAGGGGGCGCTGGTTCAAATCCAGTCGTCCTAACCACGAATTCTTAGAAGACTGTCTGGATGTTACGCTTGTGAAGTGAATCCGGATTCTTTCATTCTTATTCCAGATATCGAAATTGTCGCCTTCAACCGCTTAACTGTTTTTCCACTAGACTGGGGCGATGCAGTAGTGATATGCCGCATACGGATAAGTTGACTTCTCGAATGCAATACCGTAATTCTTTGGAAAGAACATGCCCTTTGTGGAGCTTTTCGTATATCGGGAGACTGATGGAAGCACGCCCTTCCTGGAATGGTTTGAGGGTCAAGATCAAAAGTGCAAGGACAAGTGTTTCGCAAAGCTAAAGAGATTGGAGGACGAGGGAGTTGCGTTGCGCCGCCCGGTCGCTGATTATGTTGGTGATGGCATCTATGAACTCCGCGTGAGGACTGGCCAGGTTCACTACCGAATTCTATATTTCTTCAGCGGGGCCGGAGTGGAGGTCCTATCTCACGGATTAGCCAAAAAGAAGAGCATCCCGCCAATGGATATTAATCGAGCGGCTAAGCGCAAAAAGCTTTACGAGCAGGACCCTGTGGAGCACTCTTTCAGGTGGGAGCGACCAAAATGACCCATGAATCGGAAATAAAGTCAGAAGCTCTAAGCTACCTTTATGATCGCTGCTACAAGGACCATCCAGAGCGCCTGGCATCTCTTGAAGAAGAGATGATCAATGTTGAAGTGGCGCAATGCCTTTACAATCTTCGGAGCGAGACCGAATTGACCTTAGAAAAATTTGCCGAGTCCGTCGGTGTGGAAGTTTCCGTGATAGAAGATCTTGAAGAGGCTGACTACGAAGGGAATGCGCTTGCCACCCTGACACGCATAGCAAGTGTGGTGGGGAAAATTGTCCAACTGAAATGGATAGAAACGAGACCGGAATCGAAAAGTCCAATCGATTCAGGTCATCCGAAAGTGGAAGTTGTCAACGCTTAAGTATTGAGGGATCTTCCAGACTTTTTGTACACGTTCTAAAGAATGAAAACGCACCAATAGAGGATTGAAATCGGTCGGCTTTCCTGAAAGATCTTTCGTTTCTGAAAAGGAAAGGGGTCAAGTCTACTCTTGACTCATCTTCAAGGGACTCGACAGAGGGCGACCCGGCAATATGAGTCAAGAGTAGATTTGACCCCTTGCTCAAGCTCCACGTGATGATGCCAAAGAAACAGAATAGGATAGACAAGGAGATCTTGATCCTGTTGAGTGTCACCGACAAACCTATAAATTGCCTCGGCAGCTCGCCTGTATCCGTCCGTATATGCATACCACGACATGCTTTTCGAAGTGCGTGTGAATGAAACGCATGCATTGAGTTTCCACTCATTAGACTTTGTGTAGAGGCTATCTCCTTCTTTAGGATACTCGATTGTCGCACATTCCATCTCTTCCATGTGTCTGACACCGTCCTTCTCTGGTTCGATATTTTCCCCTTGCCGTCGCATATCCTCACTTGTTGGGGAGTAAATTTTTGATAGACCAAGGTAACCATCCACTTACGAGGGGGAATTGTCGAACCCCTGTCATTGCGAGGAGTGAAACGACGAAGCAATCTAAGTCCTTAGGGGAAGAGATTGCTTCGCTTCGCTCGCAATGACAATCTTTCGCCGCGCGTAAGTGAATGGATACAGACCAAGATCGTTTTTGATTGCTATTCACAAGACATGCTTTTGTCAAGGCTATTCATCGAATCCACAGCCGAAGCGTAGAGTGTAGTTTGGTGTCCCAGTCGGGTCTATCGGAAGCGAAAGCTGGGAGCGGCTAGAACGAAGGGCTTGGGAAAGAGGTAGGGAACCCTGGCGCGTTGCGTGGACGGAGGGAGGTCGCCGGGCGATGCCTGAAATCATCCCGTGACCGGCCCGGCGGTAGCCCAAGGTGGCGACGTCAGTTCAGGAATATCTGTTTTAATATTATATTTTCATGGGTTATGAGTAAAGCCTTTAACAACTATTAATTTAATTATTGGTTATTCTTTTAACTTTCTAAAATTTAATGGTACTTTTTTCTTGACTTCTTGTGAGACATGGGCAATTAAATGAAATCAGATAGTTTGACGTGAAGGAAGGGTGTGTTGAGAAGTTATGCATTTATCCATCCGTTTTATATCAACTTTTAAATACGGTAACTCGCGCATGGGGATCTCATCAGTCCTGATATTCTGATTCCTTTGCAATCCTCTTGAATGGCGCCGGCATTGAATGTCCTAAACATCCGGGGCTTTACAGACCCTTACCTTGATTGAATGTCCACTCTCAGGGAATGACGGGTCAAAAAAGCATCCCTCCGCCGGCGCCATTCCTTCTTTACCACATCTTCACAAAATCCATTTCTTCGGCGTTCCCGTTTCAGTAGTTCCTGTGACTCCAAATAAACATCCGGATGGCCAAACCACCGCTAAATCCGGGCTGAATCCTTTTCAAGAAAACCGCATCTAAAATGAGTAAATTGAAGGACTGTAAATTGTACAGGAATATCTAAGGCATGACTTGGAGGTTTTAGCATGAAAATCCAACGATATATCAGCGTAATCGCTGTCCTGGTAGTCGGACTGTTTCTCGTGAATGCGTACTGGCCCGGAGCCACTTTCGCGAAAGGCAAAGTTCAGTGCTACGTGCCTGCGAATTCATGGAGCGTGCCGGCCACGGCTGGTCCAGGGACAGTCTGTACCACATACGTGCCGTCCACGAAGGCTCCGGTGTGTTCGGTGGTTACAGCCGCTGAAACCCCGTTCGACGTGGTCGCTTCCATACTGCGGTTACCGTTCGACTTAGGAGAATGCATACTTGGAAGATGTCCTCAGTCGCCATGATGGGGATAAACCGGGTCGGTAATTGAGTAACCGAGGCGAAAGCAGGTAGGCTCCGGAAGAAATGCCGGAGCCTACCGAGTTAACTGAAGATTGTTAATCCTCGGGACAGTCCTGCCAAAGTTGCGAACTCCTATTTTCAGTTCCGGCATGCCGAGATTTTCTTTGGAGAGTGAAGACCGGGATTGGGCGACGTGGGATCGCGACGTGAAAACGAAAGCCTGGGTGCTGTTTTCTTCTTTGATGCCTTTGGATCCGCCGCCAATTCTGTTGGCTCAAAATACACTTTTCGAGCCCAGACTATGCAAGGCGTAATTACGAATGTAATGTGTTTGACGTTAGAATTACTACGCCACAACGATTCGTATGATACGGATGACATCTTGATTTACGGACACAGGGCGCGGCTCTGCTTCTATCAATTCTATGGCATCCCCGGAATTGCCGGAATTCTTCATGGCCAAGGATAATCGCTCTTTTTGGCTAAGTATTCAGTTACGAGGGGGAGTTGTTGGCACCCCGCCATTGCGAGAAGTGAAATCCCGCGTCCCGCGGGGCTCGCAATGACAATCTTTCGCCGCTCGTAACTGAGGAATTGTTTTTTTCCCGTCACCACGGATAAAGTAGACCAGGAAAATCAAACGCCAGCGTCGCAGTCGCGCCAATATTCCAGCTCTCCGAATGATAGGAGACGTCGTATGGTGCGGCGCCGCCCACAAGGGTTTCGCTGAGAGATGTATTGGTCTTTCCATGAAGCCATGTCCCCCTGCAGAAGATGGCTACCTGCATTGAAGGGGCCACTCTACCGGAATACTGACCGAACAACTCTACAAACTGTGAGCGGGAAAGCGTATCCCGGCCTCCAAGCCAGCTCTGCGGCCGGATGACGCCTTCATTCTGACTAAGCGTTGACTCAACGTTGATCGTGGCCCAAGGACTGTAGGTTATCCGAACAGTAACTCCCTCCGGTTGGCCGCACTGGAGGCCGAAATAGGGGATACTGCTGAGGGCGTTCAGGTCAAGCCTCAGGTTGTTGGTAACGAAGGGGGCGAAAAGGATGTTCAAGATATCGGGGCTATCAGTATAGAAATTGTGGTGGTCATAGCGAAATCCCAGGACAACCGCACAGGGGCCATTCACTCGATAGGTCCCAAAGGCGTCCAGATACCACCAATCGAGATTTGTTCCTATGCTCGCGGTTTGCAGGCGCGGAGTCGCACCCGGGTCCAGGGTGATCGAACCATCAATGTTGTTCGGACAGAGGTACGAACCCTGAACAAACAGGCTCACACAGCTTCCGATTTCGGCTTCGGCTCCGCCACCGAGCCAAACTCCTCCGCGATTGGGGATTTCCAGTTTCACATATCGAAAGAGGGCTCCCGGAAAAGGGCCGTCGCTGGAGGCGGTTAGCGTCTCTCGGCCCCCTTGCAGGGCTACGTATCCGTCAGCCTTCACCTTAAAGGGCGGTTGACCCTGTGCAACCCCACACAGGAAAAGCAATGCCACCAAGCAAAGTAGAATACTCCCCGGACTCTTCATCTCGGATTACCTCCTCCACACCCACCCGCGATGCGATGCATCGGGATTCAAACAAATAAGGAATTCTTACAATGAGATTAGCTTTTTTAGCATAAACAGAGCGAAAGAAATGTCAACAAATACTTGTCGCTCGTGTAAGCATTCACTTACGTGGGGGAAGAGGCATTCTGAGCCTCGAAGAGGCGTACTAAGGATAGCCACGCGTGCAACCCGTGGAACACGAATTCTCCTGGAATTCTGAATGATCGACCCTGAAAGGGTGCCCGCCTGCAACACTTACAGACAGCATTTGGGCGACCCTTCCAGGGTCCTCTTGGACTGTTATTGTTCCCTTTTCCGTGGGTTTCACCCACGGCTACTTTTGGGTCGCCCCTTTCGGGGCACTGACATCACGCCCCACGTAACTGAATGCAAACGTCGCTCGTAACTTAGGGATTACCGACCTGTTCTGATTCTTCCTTGATCGGTTTCTTCCATTCCATTAGTGTTGTCCCCACCGTTGGGAAAGTTAACTGGAGGAAGCATGGTAAACATCGCGATCGTGGCGCTTGCTTTGGCATTGCTGGCCGGGCTTCTCGTAGCGGAGAAACTGAAACGGTCCGGACTGATCCTGACTTTCAAGACTCCATTATCGGCTCTATTTGTGGCGGTCGCAGTAATTCAACCTCACCCCGTCCAGTCTTACTATCATTGGGTACTTGCAGGCCTGGTCCTGGGCCTTATAGGAGATGTTTGCCTGGCCCTGAAAGGAGACGAGCCTTTCAAAGCCGGTCTCGTAGCGTTCCTGCTCGGCCACATAATGTACGTGGTCGCCTTTTGGGGGCTCACCAGGCCGCCGGATTGGCTCACCGCCGGACTCGTGCTCATAGTCTTATTTAGTCTTGGAGCCTTCTTTTGGCTGCGCCCGCACCTTGGTGCCATGAGGGCGCCGGTGGTCATCTATGTCATCGTGATCAGCATTATGCTTGCCGCGGCTTGGGTGGCTTTCCTTAATCCCGGGACGAACGGGAAAGGTTCCTGGATGATTTTCCTCGGGGCGTTGTGTTTCTATGTGTCCGATCTCTTCGTGGCCAGGGACAGATTCGTGAAGAACCAATTTATTAATCCTCTTTTGGGCTTACCTCTGTACTACGCTGGACAGTTCCTCATCGCGGTCTCCGTGGGATTGGTATGATTCAGATTGGGAGGGCACGCGAAGAACCCGTGACGCCCGCGAAGTGTCCGGCCACGAGCTGCCTTGCCGGAGCATCTAATGCGCCTCTGCTCTTAAGATTTTTGCGATTTCATTACCCCGAAGCTAGGGGACTCAAAGGCTCCATGGTGGTTTTTTCATTGCGACCGGCGCTAAATTTTTGCTCTCACTTTTTAGGATAAAGGGGGTAGATCGGGCACAAGACAGGCACTTTTTTGGGGTCACTTAGTGGCCGCTGACGCACCTCGATCATTTGCAATGTATGCTGTTTTTACAGAGAAATATCGGAAGACGGCTCCGGAATTAGCCGGTTGTAAGCATTCAGGACGTACGGGTCGGCGGTTCAAATCCGGCGGTCCCAACCACAATTAGAGCATCCGTTGTCCATTTGTTGTCCGTAAGGCTTCCGTTTCAGAAATTTAGGGTCAAAAGGATCGATGAAAGATTTCCATCGGGACCGATTGTCTCCGCGTCATTTCTTCTGAATAGGTCTCTTCCCGCTTTGTCTTCTATCATTTGAATGGATCTTTTCATGTGTCGAACAAATTCGGCTGCGGGCATCATCTCCCCGTAGGTTCTGGTAAAGGAATATATGCAGACATCATCTTTTTCCATTTCCTGGGCTATGTCCCTAGCGTCATTTAAGAGTTGCAAGGCTCTCTTGACCACGCCGACCGTTCGCACGGGAAAGCAGTCCCACCATGCAACCGCCATGCAGAAATAGGTGGTGGGGCGATATGCCTGGAGTGAAATCGAATCATCGTGAACTGTAAAATTGCTCATGAAGATTTTTTCTACGAAATCATGTTGGCGTTGCTTGGGAAGCTCTCTTCTCCGGTAGCCGACCAGCCCACGGAAATCTTCGCTCGGCTGCATCACAACCTCAGGTTTAGCATCGACCGGTTTTTCAGAATTGATGAAAATTTCTTCATCGTTTCTTAGAATCGCATCCAGTACTTTCACCGTAGCGAGCAGGTAGCCGGACCGGAGCGCGGACGGTGAAACAGTCATACCCCTGCGAAAAAGTTCTTCAGCCTTATCGAGCGACAGAAAAACTGCTTTCTTTGATCCTTCGATGTCATGCTGTCCCTGAAAAAAGCCTTTGCCCTTTCGCATATATCTCAAGGTCAGCATGGCTTTTGCCAGATATATGCCTGCGTATTCACAGTAGAAATCTTCCGCCTGGCTCGTGCAATGCTCTTGGATATATAAAGCTTCTTGTTCTGCCTGTTTAAATAGGTTTTCACTAATGGACCAAGATTGGGCGTCGAGCGCCAAGTTGCGAAAAAGCAGCATTCGGAAGGTTCTGGCGTTCAAATGGGTTGGGTCGAGACTGAGGACGATGCGAATAATCTCAAGAGCTTCCCAAAATCGTCGTCTGTAATAAAGTGTCTTGGCAATTTCCAGACCGAGGAGTGAATTATGGGGGAAGGTAAAGAATGTGGTAACGGCATTTTGTTCATCGATTAGTTCTGGTTGTTGGTCCATTTCCACGGGAGGCCAAAGCAGCCTTGTGAGAGCCTCCACAGACGACGGATTATTTTGGAGAACTTTGTCTCCCAGCAAACCGGGGACAAAATCAAAATAAATCGTGGTCCACAGCTCCACGATCCACCATATATTAAGGGTTTCCCCGTTGAACAATGTGGTTTCGAAAGGCTGGCAGCACAGTTCAGCGCGAATATCATTGATTAGCAGGCATTGGCGTACATAGTCAATCACGCGGATGACGGGATCGGCAGGCAGTTTTGCATTCAAGATAGGAAGCAAATATTTGTCCAAGCCGGCAAATTCCCCCGCGGCGATTCCGATGGACAAGAACCTCTTTTGGGTGCCATATCTGGACAATGCCC
Source organism: uncultured delta proteobacterium (assembly GCA_963789265.1). Taxonomy (GTDB): domain Bacteria; phylum Desulfobacterota; class Desulfomonilia; order Desulfomonilales; family Desulfomonilaceae; genus CAWBBA01. Next base: position 16,915 of record CAWBKB010000008.1, read on the forward strand.
ACCGAACGGCCATCTGATGGGCCAGTGAAACAGCTCTGGTGAGACATTGGCGATAAGATGCCGGGCCGTTGACTTCCTCTTCTTTTGGGAGATCAACATACAAAGTAGTTATGTCGTGAGACCTGACTTTGCCCCATCGGCCGTGAAGAAATCGGCCCGCTGATTGTTCAATGCACTCTTTAAGGTGTTTTTTCAGCCAGCTTATGATCTCATGATCGACCACGTCTCCCCTGCTGTACAAGGCGAAGCCCATTCTGACGCCTTCTTTATAATCCGCCGGCTGCCCGCTTTCACTACACAACTGCATCAATGTCTCAAAATTCCAACTCCCATCCAAATATGCCCGCTCATGACCAATCCAAAACGCGATACTTCTGAGCGCATTCTGTTTATGGAGCGTATCAGCCGGTTCCCTTTTCAGTCGCGTCAGCATAGAGTTGCTCACCTTGGGTAAGTCAATTTTGTTTTGCGCAAGAAAGGAATTGATGCGGCCGGTTAAAGTTCGAGCGGATAAATGAAGTTCCAGGAGATCCTCTTTCTTTTCAAACAACTCCCCAAAACTGAGATTCTTCGGCGGCGTGCAGTCTCTCGGGGCTTTGGCATTGCTCCGTATAAAATCTCTAAGTTTATCCTGATCCGGAGAGTCGATGATACGATTTCGGACTGCATAATCGACAAATGACTGAATGGTTCCGAGGTTCCCGCTGTCTCTCGAAAACGTGACAAATGTCTCAAAAGTCGGGAAGACGGCCAAGAGGGCCGATCTTGCTTTGTCGTTCTTTGTCATGGACGATTCCTCCGTAAGGCTGAGCCGGGGACTGTTGTTTCACCCAAATCACAACCGTCGCAAATGGAAGAGAGATACACGCGGGTGTTTCGGCGTGAAACGCGATATTTCATGAAATACTATAAAAAATTGACAGGTATTTCAATACAGGGCAAGCTTCAATTTTTAGGATAACACTAACCAACAATTACTCCCTTCTAACCCTCTTCAAACTCCCTAGAAAATGGAGGCATTGACATGGAACGGTACAAGCTTTTTATAGACGGCGAGTTTGTCGAAGCTCAAAGCGGCGCCACGTATGAATCCATCGATCCGGGAACCGAGATGCCCATCGCGGTGGTTTCGCAAGCAGGCCCTGCTGATGCAGAGAAGGCTATAGAGGCCGCGCGGCGGGCGTTTGACAGAGGAGATTGGAACGGTCTGACACCCGCGGCAAGGGCTGAAAAAATCTATAACTTTGCCGATCAGATCACTCAACTGTCCCTCCGCCTGGCAGTTACTGAATCCATGGATGCCGGCCAGGTGATTGGTCTCACCAAGTATTGGGGGATGCTTGGTTCTCAGCTATTACGCAATCTGGCCTACTACGCGGCCACCAAGTTCCCCTGGGAAGAAGAGATTCCTTACGCTGGCAATGTCTTTGCCCCCGGCCGCGATTTCATCAGACGTGAACCGATGGGCGTATGCGTGGGGATCATCCCGTGGAACTTTCCATTGTCAATGGCCTGTTGGAAGATCGCCCAGGCTATTATCATGGGCAATACCATAGTGTTAAAGCCGGCCAGTTCAACGCCGCTGAGCGCGCTGATTGTAGGGGAGGCCGTCAAGGCGGCAGGCATTCCCAATGGAGTGGTCAACATACTGGCCTGTCCGGGAGAAGATCTGGGCGGAATCCTCTGCACGCATCCTGATGTTGACAAGATAGCCTTTACCGGCAGCACGGTGGTTGGCCGTGAGATTATGAAGATGGCGGCCGACACGGTGAAGAAGGTGACTCTTGAACTGGGAGGCAAGTCAGCCAATATCATCCTGGACGATGCCGACATGGATCTAGCAGTTACCGGTGCTGCATTTGGCACGTTTTTTCACCAGGGGCAGGTATGCGAATCTGGTACACGGGTTTTGGTTTCATCCAAAATCTACGATGAGTTTGTAGACAAAATGAAGAAGCGGACTGAAGGTCTCCGTATTGGATACCAGCTCAGTCCGACCACTCATCTCGGGCCGTTGGTCAACGAGATCCAATTAGCCACTGCCGAAAAGTACGTGAAGCTGGGCGAAGAAGAAGGGGCACAACTGGTCACAGGAGGCGAACGAGTGGAGGTTCCGGGAATCAAGGGTGGGTACTGATTATGCCCCCACGATCTTCACGAACGTGGACAACAAAATGCGGATCGCTCAGGAGGAGATCTTCGGTCCAGTGGTCTGTTTGGTCAGATTCGACAGCGACGAAGAAGCCGTGGCAATAGCCAACGACTCCATGTACGGGTTGGGTGGCGGTATTTTTTCAAGCAACACCGGTCGGGCCGAACGCATTGCCCGGCAGATCCACACGGGAACCGTGTGGATCAACAACTACCATGCCTTCGGTGATTTCTGCCCCTTTGGGGGGTATAAGCAGTCCGGCACTGGTCGAGAATTGGGCCACAGCGGCCTATCTGAGTATACGCAGATCAAGAGAATACACGTGAATTCCCACGCTGGAGCGGACAGTAATTTCACTATGGCAATCCTCTCCGATCAAACCAAGATTGCCCTCTTGCAATATAATTGTCCCACCAACATCATAGCCGGGCATGGGACCCTGGCTTCAATCTATAAAGAGGTGGTCAACCTGGGATGCCGTAGGGCGTTGATACTGACTGACCCGGGAGTTAGAAAAGCCGGACTGACCCAACTGGTTCAGGATGCTCTGGTGGACTTCTGCGTAGGCGTATTTGACGACATCGCCCAGGATACCGACCTGGATACAGTTGATGCGGCCGTCGCGTTGGCCCGCGACCTGAAGGCCGATTGTATTGTCAGCGTTGGCGGAGGCAGTGTAATTGACACCGCGAAGGCGGTCTGCGTCACTTTGAAAAACGGTGGTAGGGCCAATGATCATATCGCTCTTTACAGACTTCAAGAGCCCCAGACGCCGCACATCGTCATACCCACTACCTCCGGCACGGGAAGCGAAGTCACCAACGTAGCCGTCATAAAAAGCAAAACTGCCGGACGCAAGCTATATATAGTCGATACACGAATCATGCCTAACACGGCCATTTTGGATCCGCGCTTCACCATGACTCTTCCCGCTTCATTAACGGTCACCACGGCCATGGATGCCATGACCCATGCCATCGAAGCGCTTACCAGCACCTTGGCAAACCACATCTGCGATGCCCATGCATTGCAGGCGATACGATTGATCAGGGAGAACCTGCCTCTTGTAGTTGCCGACGGCAAAAATGAACAAGCACGTCTGAATATGCAGCTTGCCGCCACAATGGCAGGATGGGCCTTTACGATCGCCCAGGTTGGACTGGTACATTCCATGGCGCATACGGTCGGCATACTGCACAACGTCCCTCACGGTGCAGCGTGCGGAATCATCCTTCCGCAGGTGATGCGTTTTAATGTGGATTATGCTGCCGATAAGCTTGCTTTGGCTGCACAGGCACTGGGTACCAACACAGCGAGCATGACTGAACGCGAAGCTGCTCTGGCAGCCGCGGATGCCGTAGAAACTCTCATGAAAAATGCCGGCCATCCGATGCGGCTACGTGAGGTTGGTGTCCCTGAAGAAGGCCTCCCCATGGCCGCTTTTCACGCAATCGCCGACACGCCTGCTCTGTTCAATGCGAGGCCGGTCAACGACGCTATGGAGGTACTCGAACTGTACAAACAGGTCTATTAGAGACCTTGAAACCACCGGAAGAGCCGACAACGTCCTACGCATCAGGAAGGAGGATTACACGTCATGGGAAAAGGGAACAGCATTGCGAAGATTTTAGTGACCATGGTGTTGGCGATCACCATGCTTGGCATTAGCTCAGTGCTGCAAGCAGAGCAAACGAAACCCATCATCATCAAAGTGGGGTTACCAACAGCCTTGAGCGGCCCGGCGGCAGCGTGGGGCCAGGCTGGGAGTGAAGCCTATCGCACCTGGATCGAACTATTCAATAAGGAAGGCTTCAAAGTTGCAGGCAAGACCTACAATTTCAAGTTGATTGAACTCGACGATCAGAATACCCCCCAGGGCGGGGCCGCAGCGGTCAAGAACCTCATATACAGGGACGGTTGCAAGTTCATCGCGGGCCACTGGACTTGGAACTTTCCTGCCATAGCAGCCGTGACCAACCCCGCTAAAGTGATTCTTTTGACCAGGAGCGGCAATGATGCCTTACCCGGTGGCGCATACAATCCCAAAACAATGCCTTATGTTGTTTTTGCCAATCCATCTCAAGAACAGTTTACATCCGATGTGTTTGCGCTTATCAAAGCATTCCCCAAGTATAAAAAAATCGGCCTGTTAGACTGTACTATCGGAAAGGGAATGGGTTGGCACATGGTAGCTAAGGCTCTTGATAAAGCGGGAGTCAGGTATCACAATGAATGGTTCCCGTTTGGCACTACAAACTTCGCTCCGTACGTAACCCGGTTCGCAGAAGCCGGTTGCGATATAGTGTACGTCGCGGGGTGGGTCGGTGAAGCTATGATGTTTGCAAAACAGCGCTGGGAGATGGGCCACAGGGAAATGAGAGTTGGTCATGCCGGTCCGTTCGTGAATTTAAAGATGTATGATGCAGTCAGTGGCCATGATGCGGCTCAGGGCTTCATAGGTCAGTATTGGGCTGACTGGGATTTAAAGGAGACCAAGGTAGACCCCAAGTACGTTGCCATGTGCAAAGAAGTGATGAAGATTTTGTCGGAGAAGCATGGCAAACCATTTATGTACACAGGCTGGATCGGCTGGCTTCCATCTCACCTGTTGATACTGTCGCAAGCAATGCAAAAGGCAGGCACTGTGGACGACACCGATGCCATCATGAAGGCCATCCGCGGCGGTACGTTTTCCACGACAACAGGCACATATACAATGTCGGGTGCAAAGACTTATGGTTCACCCGTAGTTTTCGGGACACCTGGTGCGCTCTCCGAAATCAAAGGAGACAAGGAAGTGTATCTCAGTGAAAATACTTTGAAGCCTCTTCCGTAGCAAAATACGAATGAGCGTGGGAGAAGTAGCGGTATGCCCCCTGCCGGAATATGGATCGATGGACTGATACAAAGCTGTATCTACATGACAATGGCTTTTGGCATGGTGCTGGTATTCAGCATCCTCGGGATTTTGAACTGGGCGCACGGACAGTTTCTATATGCTGGGCGCTTTTGTGGTCTATTACGCCGTCACCGCAGCGGGCATACCATTCCCCCTGGGTATATTGATATCGGGGGCCGTTATAGGCGGATTGGGCATTCTGGTAGAGCAGTTCATCATCGAACGCGTCAACGTTCCAATCTATGGACCATTATCTGTAACCGTCGCAACCATGTCACTCACTTTTTTCTTCGAAGGTGCTGCCAGTATGCTCTTTGATCTTCAGGATAAGGGACTGGCAGAGGTGCTCCCGGGAGAGATTAACTTTGGTTCGGTCAGTGTTAGCTATCAGAAAATTGCCGTAGTTATTTTCACCCTGGTCGTCATGAGTGCCATGTATGTCGTGCTAAATCATACCAAAATGGGGTTGGCAATTAGAGCTGCGGCCCAGGAGCCGCGTGCGGCCAGCTTGTGCGGAATCAGTGTCCGCCGAATTTCATTGCTCGTCATGTGCATCGGTTGCGGACTGGCGGCCATGGCTGGCAGCATCATGGCGCCGGTTTATGTAGTCAACCCTTTCATAGGGCGGACTCCCATGATCATGTCGCTGCTGGCCATTGTCATTGGAGGCCTGGGCAGCCTGACCGGAGCGATCGTGGGCGGCCTCATACTGGGTTTCGTCAACAGCGTCGTGGCATATCGTTTATCTTACCTTTCCGAAGTCGTGCTCTTTCTTCTGGTAATCATCATCCTGCTTTTCAGGCCGCAGGGACTATTTGGGGAACCCCAAAAATGATGAACAATACGGATCACAGAAACCGTGGCGCCGCGAATCGCGGCCGGGGTTCTGATTGCGCTAATCCTCGCTTTCCCCATTCTAACCACTAATTTGGCAATCCTGTCCATGCTTATAATGAGTGGCATTTGGGCAATTGCAGCCATGGGTTTTACACTGATATTGAGGACAGGCCAATTCAGCCTGGGGCAGGCGGCATTCATGGCTATCGGCGGTTACACCTCCGCTATACTCACCGTAAGGCTTGGTATTCCGTTCTGGCCCAGTTTCTTTCTTGCAGGGGTCGTTGCAGGCGTTGTGGCCCTAGTCATCGGCTCGGTTGTGCTGAGGGTCGGAGGCACTTATTTCTCAATTATTACGCTTGCCTTTGGAGAGATCGTGAGAATTATCGCCCAGGAGTGGGAGCCTGTCACAAAGGGCTCAAGAGGGCTGGTAACACCGCCGCCGGACCCTATCGTCTTGGGGCATTTCGCTATAAACTTTGCTACCAGCGCGGTACCGTACTATTACTTCATGATCGTTCTTGTGGCTGTGACAGCCTTGGTCTTCCGGCAGATAGACCGCAGTCGCCTGGGAGGAATATTCTTCAGTATAGCTGCCAATCCGGTACTTGCCGAACATCAAGGCATTCACCTTATGAAGTACCGAGTGATTGCGTTCACCGTGGCAGGAGTGTTTACCGGGTTTGCCGGATCGTATTACGCTCATTTCCTGTCTACAATGACGCCGTTAATGCTCGGATTGTGGGAATCCATACAGATAATGATGATGAGCATCGTGGGCGGCGTCAGCTCCATGGTAGGGGGGCCGCTTATCGGCGCCTTTGTACTGTATATTTTAGGAGCCTATCTGTCGCGTCTTCCCATCTACGGCATTCAGCAACTGCTGTTCGGCGCTGCCGTAGTGTTGGTGCTGCTTTTCCTCCCCAAGGGGACCGGACTTATTGACCTATGGGCTGAGTTCCGGCGCAAGATCTTTCGAGAAAGCAATTACTATGAAGGGCCTCCTGCCGGCTAGGATAGGAATTAGATGCAGCTATTAGAATTAAAGAATGTAACGAAAATGTTCGGCAGGCTGGCGGCTGTCTCGAATGTCGACCTTGGAGTGGAAGCAGGTGAAGTGCTCGGCATTGTGGGCCCTAATGGCTCAGGCAAGTCCACATTGATTAATGTCATCACAGGCTACTACCAACCTACCAGCGGAACTATATTGTTCAAGGATGAGGAAATGTCCGGGCTGCGCCCCGATCAAATAGCTGCAAGAGGTATAGCCAGGACGTTCCAGTCAAACGTGCTCTACGAGGGGGCTACCATACTGGAAAGCGTGATGGTAAGCTCGCACTTGCAGTACAAGACGAATAGCTGGCACGCCTTTTTTGAAACCAAATCTTATAAAAGGGAGTTTGAAAAGACTGCCGGCAGAGCGTTGGCGTTATTGAAGATGCTCGGCCTATCTAATGACGCTTCAAGGCCGGCTGCGGGACTTCCCCACGGTTATCAAAGAATGTTGGGGGTAGCCATAGCGCTGGCGGCAAATCCCAAGGTGCTGTTTCTCGATGAGCCTACTACCGGCATGAACCACGAAGAGGCCATGTTCGTAGTTAAGAACATCAAGAAGATCAACGAGCAGGGCATCACTGTCGTATTAATAGAGCACAACATGAAGGTGCTTTTGAATTTGGCTACCAGAGTGGTCGTTCTCAGCTTCGGATGCAAGATCGCCGAAGGCAAACCGCAAGAAGTGATGAATAAACAAGAGGTGATTGACGTCTATCTAGGTACGGAGACAGTATAAAGCATGCTGGAACTGAAGAATATCTGGGTCTATTACGACAAGAATGCCACGGTTAGAAATTTGTCCATGTCGGTTGAAAAAGGCGACTTTGTCACCATTCTTGGCGCAAATGGGGCCGGCAAGTCGTCAACAATTAATGCCATCAGCGGAATTGTAAAGGTGAAAAAAGGTGACATTCATTTCAAAGGGGAAAGAATAAACGGCCTCGCTCCTGCCAAGATAGCATCCCTGGGCATTATTCAGGTCCCTGAAGGCAGAAGGCTGTTCCCGCTTCTGACAGTCAAGGAAAACTTACGGTTGGGGGCCTATCTGCAAAACGACAAGATCCAGGTGCAGAGGTCACTGGAGAAGGCACTGGACCTTTTCCCCGAACTAAAAAACCGGCTTAATGCTAAAGCTCGGGAGCTGAGCGGCGGGCAGCAGCAGATGGTGGCTATAGCGCGAGGGGTGATGGCTCAGCCGGAGTTGCTCTTGTTTGACGAACCTTCGCTTGGGCTCAGTCCTTTAATGCGCCAGAATTTGGCTGAGAAAATGAAAGAGATCAGCCGTCGGGGAACGACAGTGGTGCTGGTGGAACAGAACGCGCGGCTCGGACTGATGCTCGCATCATACGGCTATGTCCTGGAAAACGGTGAGATGTCGCTAAAGGGCAAGACATCCGACCTGTTTAACAACGAAGATGTCAAAAGAGCATACCTTGGAGTTTAGCCCAGATTCCGCTCTCGAAATTGAAACTACCCGGTTGATGGATAGGCCTGTCCTTCAGCCACTAATCTGAGCTTCGACGTACCCAGGACCGACGAGCGCACAATCTCGATGCATCCCCCCTTTCAAATCACAGCCTTCATTGAGACTTGACGGCTACTTTTCAATTTGTATAACGGTAGCTCGATTCCCGCAAAGGCGCTCTACTTCATCTTTGTGACTGTCCAGCGTGCAGGCAACCTGATACAAGGCCAAAAGTTGTTTCAAAATTTTGTTCGCGACAAGTCTGTGCCCGCGCAAAAATCAGGTGGCGAATTGTGGCTAAGAAAATCCTTGACAGCGGATAAATATGCAGCTATCAGGATATTGCACTATATGGATAGCCATATATACCAAATTGCCCGGAACAAACAACCGGATATTTATCCAAGGAGGTAGCTTTGAAGAAAATCACATTGATCATGGCGATCGCTGTCTTGCTTTGCGGAATTTCGCCCGCGTTTGCGGGCGACAAGCTCGACAAAATCATGAGCCTACCGGGAGCGGTGGCGGTAGGACAATTTACCCCGGAAGGGAAACTCGTTCGATACAAGGGAAAGTTGACCAAGGAAGCGGCGGAGATGGCTGCCAAGATGTGCGGCGTCACTGCGGCAATGTTTGGTAAACAAACGGTAGATTTTTCTAAGAAAACCGGCATGAAGTGGACGCCTTTCAAAGGGTTCGCCGTGTCCGCGGGAGACTATTCGGTATGTGCAGTGGGCAATACCGGAGTGTTCGTTGAGACGAAAAAGGCTGATTTCAATAAGATCTTTCAAGCTCTCGCCACTAAATAAAACAATATTTCCGCAAGCAGGGTGTCGAGGGGTCGAGGAGAGGCTTGTTTAACCCAACCCCTCAAACCGGTCGGCTCTCAAATAAGTAAGAATCGGCAAAGAGCAAACGGCACTGACCTGAGCGCCGTGATGGTACGCAGGTCAGTGGCACCCCACCTCCAGTCAAGATCGGGTCCTGGGTGCCATCCAGCGTCCCGCGGGAAGCTTTGTCAGATTCGTGCCGTATTTATCGTCTGATCGAGACCCGATCTCACTTGCTTGAAAGGTACTCGGTCGGAGAAAAATTGCTCACGATTTAAGCGCGGGAACGCTTCTCGGAAAGCTCTTCTATCAGCTCTGTTTGAATCTTCTGGATTTCCAAAAGCCGTTGCCATTGATTCATTGAGAGATGGTCGAGCTTTTCGTGCAAGTGCCGGATTTCAAGCTCGGCCTTAAGATTCACCTTGTAGTCGTACTCCGCCCGCAAACGATCCTTCTCCTCCTGTCTGTTTTGGCTCATCATGATTACCGGTGCCTGGATAGCAGCAAGACAGGAAAGAATCAGGTTGAGGAAGATGTAAGGGTAGGGGTCAAAAGGCTTTTCGAGAAACAGAGCCGTATTTACCGAGATCCACAAAACTAGTACCGCTCCGAATATCCCAATAAATCGCCAACTGCCGCCGAAATCCGCGATCTTATCTGCGAGTTTTTGCCCCATAGAAAGCTGCTGGTCGTACTCAATGTTCAGATTTTTAGTCAGAAGCTCCTGTTCTCTAAGACTTTCTACAACCTGCGCTTCCAGTTCGGTGAGTTCGCCTTTGTCTTGCTTGATGGCCTCCTCAACATATTCGTCCCTGAAGCGATTAAGATCCGCGAGACAGATATAGCCGTTCGGTGACCAATTAGGGTATGCTGCTTTGATTTTTTCCGTAATAGACCCTCGTACAACCTCTGCCGGTATCACCTCACTGGCTTTTTTGGGCAGTTTGCAAATCTGACACGTCTTACCTTGATGATTCTTCGTTGCCGTCACTGTGCCATCACCTCCTGTTGTTTGTCATCGAAACCGGGGATCACGCAGTCCCCTATCCAGCGGTCCTCACTGCTTGAGCGGAGTAAATGCCCCGTTGAGGTTACTCGCCGGAAATCAATAGGATTCGTTTTGCATCAGCGATCCCCCCGGCAATGTGTTTTCTGGCAAATATCATGGAAATTTTCCCGACTTGTAGCTCGGGATGGACCGAATCATCAGGATATCAGAACTGTAACTCTAAAGGAAACGGTGTAGGGATCTTCTTCAAAAGGGGTTCATAATGATCAGGCCAGGGCACTAGGGCCTAGGGCTATGCGAGATTTTTTGGAGCCAAGGGAACACTGCAGAACCGGCAGCAAACGACGTGCTCACGCGTATGGTGGAGTGGCCGCTTATGTGGCGCCTGCCCGGGCGCCTGCTATCCACCGACAGCATCATCAGACCGTGACTAATTACTGCATTACGGAAATACTGCCGCGTATTTGGGTGCCACTGCTGGCTTGCCCAGCAGTGCCTACTCGAAGAACACTGCTGGGCAAGCCAGCAGTGGCACCCGACCAAAGGCCATTACCCTCACATGCGCTGTTATTTCGTGTAACCGTGTTCAGGAGATAGAGCACTGAGCTGATTATCAACAGATGGAGAAGTATGCTCTCGGCTCGTGATGCCCAAGGACGCCGGAAGGCTCTTCGGGCAAGTGATGGCTTAAACGGGGGCGTATTACAATGTCCGAAGTTAAGTGGGCCAGTTCTAGTCGCCGGCCCGAATCTCGACAAGCTACTTTCGGGCCAAGTTTGTTCCGAGGTTTGGAGAAGAACAGAGCACGATGTGCGAAAGGGCTGAGCAAATGTGCGACGAAAGGTGTTAGCTTTGCCAGCCCCAAGCCTAAAAGAACTTTGTAAATAAGGCCGGTTTTCCCGCCATGATGTTTCCAAAAGTAATCTTCGACAAAGTCCGTGTCTTCAAAATAATTGCCGACAAGTTGCACCAGGTGCTTCTTAGTCAAGTACTTTGTCTCCCTCGTAAGGAACTCATGATTTCTCTGTGCAACTTCCCTGGCTGTCAAACCCTTCTGAGATCTGGTTCTCAGTCCCATCAAGGCCCAAAAGTACAGGTAACCGTATCTCTGGAATAGAGTCCCGAGAGGAACATGCACATGCGCTTCAAGGAAGCGATAACATGCGGGGAAAAAATGCAGACTCCGTCCGCAAGGCTTTAACACTCGCCGTATCTCTGAAAGTGCCCGGTCGTGGTCCTGCACGTGTTCCATGACATCCCAGGATACGACATAGTCAAAGTAATCATCTTCAAACGGCATTTTGTAGTCTTCGATCTGGATTGTAGTTAACGGCCTCTCTCCAAGCCCGCATAATTGTTCCTGCTCCATGATCTGTTCGACTTCCGCGGAAGGCGAAACAATATCAGTCCCGAATGCCCTGTACCCAAGCTTGCGAAATGCGTAAACCATTCTGCCTGCGCCGGAGCCGAAGTCAAGGATGTTGTCGTCCTTTTTCACCTCGTGGCCCAGGTCTGCGAAAACGTGAAGCAAAACCTCCACATTGGAGAAAGCCTGTGCATATTCCACATCCGCTGCATTGTCCGGAATATGTACACCGGCATACAATTTCCGAAATTCGTGCTGCACCGTTGCCTTCATGGATTCGCTCCTTAAGCCTTACTGCCGGCGAAGTCGATTCGACAACTGGAATCCCGTTCCGTCCCGAGGGAAGAGGGTTAACGATTCTGAAACGAGGTGCTGAAAGGTAAGCCGGTCACATACCGCTGATTGGAATCACCGCTGTCTTACCCCTCTTGCGTCACTGCTCTTCCAGACGGATCATGAAGCCGGGACATGATCCTCTGTCGAGATCTCAGGATTTTCCGTCACTTAATTTCCGACAAATTTACTAGCAAACCTTATGCCAGTGCAAACGAAAAATTGCATACCGGCCGGTTTTCTTCTCGTGCAGCGACGTGGGCATCTCACAGAGAGCATGACCGGCAGGGACGCCGGTCCTACGGGGATGGTAGGACCGGCGTCCCGAAACTGTCTCAAAATTCTTGAACTGGACGTAATCGTAACACGAAATTCCCTCACCCTGACCCTCTCCCAAAGGGCGAGGGGGCGCTAATAGAGACCTCGGATCAGCTCCCTCTCCCTCTGGGAGAGGGCTGTGGTGAGGGCACCGAAAATGCTGACCAGGCTCAGTCGTGGCACGATTCTGGGCATCAAATTAGTTTTGAGACAGTTTGTCTCTGCCGACTAAGCATAAAACGGGCTATTCATTTATGAAGGATTACCATTGTTCTCTGGTGGGTGGCTGTCAACTCGGAAGAAGAAAGTGGAGGCTATTCCTCTTTTGTGTGGAAAGAGTTCTACAGATAGGGCCGTGCGCGGGCTAATGAGACGAGGAAGGCGGAGGGTCCGTATACTGCGTTAACGCCCAGAATTGAGGCCGAGCAACCCGTACCCAGATACGGGACCAGGCGCTACAGTCCGAGAGACGCCTAAGAACGGTTACTTGGATCAAGCGGCGCAAGTTGCGGTCTGTCTCAAAGCTGGGAACCATACGCGAAACACTACTGTCTAAAAGGGTACGGAGGTGAAGCCATGAAAACGTACCGGTTTGTTACCACGACACATCAGGACGTTGTTGCCGAAACTCTTGATAAGGCTATCGAGGCCTTCAACAGGGTGAGGCGAGCAGGGCTTTCGCCTGAAATCGACACTGTCAGCCGGATAGAGGTCAGGGACGAAAAGGGACGATGTGTCCCGGTGGACCGCGCGCTGCGGGCTAAATATCCTGTCGCGGACACCTCAGCGGAGATCCGTCTGTCAGCGTAAATCGTTGAAGGAGGAGTTTTGTGAGTCGGTGATCGAGGGCGTCAATCGAACAGATGATCCGATCTTCATAATAGGAGCCGAGGTAATTGCACTCTCGGCAACGGGAGGTGTTTACCCGATTCCTAACGCCGCTTTGGAGCAGTTTCTTTGTGATCAGTCACATACGTGGAGCAGGCTTTCCGAAATCCCCTCACCCTGTCGCTCTCCCAAAGGGCGAGGGCACTCTGATAGGTGCTTTGATGCAGCTCCCTCTCCCTCTGGGAGAGGGCTGGGGTGAGGGCACGGAAAATGCCCACCAAGCTTAATCGTGGCACGATTCCGGGTATCAAAATAATTTGGGATAGTCTCTTCAGCGCCGGGCTGCCTGCCTTTTTCATAACTTTGCTGACGGCCGGCCGGAATTGCTGCCCCACTGTTTTCTCGCCCGAAGGCTTCACTTGTTATGTCGCTTCTCAGTGATTAAATAACAAATCAAGGATTTATATTGTCTGTGAGTTTCTGCCCGGAAGAGACGAAGCTTTCTCAATGCGACGAGGCAGAGGAGACCGAAAATGTTCAATTGTGCGTATGTAACGAAATGGATGTTGAAGGACCCGATTGAAGTGCGGACCGGGGATCCCCTGGATTTCTCCGCCGCGAAAGCCATTGCGGATCAAAGGGCCCGCGAAATGGCTATGGACCCAATGTTGTTGGCATGGTTCGACAAGAAATCAGGAACTTTTGCTCCCGAGCAAATATGCTGTGACCGCGAAAAGCCCAGTTGGCTGGTGTACGCTGAAGAACATGGAGGCGAAATCACGGTGGACATCAATAACCAGGAATATGTCTTCGTCTACCGGGGCGTAGAATCTGATGTTTTGACGCATTAACTGCCGGCAGTGCATCTCCGCAGACGAACTCATTGAACGGTGCCCTGCTGATTACCACGTGCTAGCGGCAACCTTCGGACTTTTTCTCCTCTAATATCTTCAGATGCAGTTCGCGGAAGGTTGCAGCCGGCGTTTTCATGATTATGTCGTCTCTCACGTTCAAGATCACCGCATCAACCGGGCACACCGTCGCGCATACGCCGCAACCGATACACCATTCACGATCTATCACCGGTATGTCATCAATCATCTTTACCGCTTCAACCGGGCAGATCGTTGCACACTCTCCACATCCCGTACACTCCTCGAGATCCGTATCTCTCATGAAATACGTGGCCATGATAGCATCACGAGGGATTTTTCTCCTTCGGATATTGCCGACGTTCCAGCAGGCGCAGCCACAACAATTACAGTTGTGCTTGATTTCTCCATCTGCATTGTCCACGAAATGAACGAGCCCAGCCTCTTCTGTGATGCGAATAACGTCGAGGGCTTCTTCCTTGGACAGTTCCCTGGCCAAACCCCGATCAACGACGAAATCAGCTAACTCATCGAACTTTATGCAGACTTCCGTTGGATGGTCACATCCTTTGCCGAGAAGACGGTACCAGATGCGGCAAGGACAATGTGCCACGGCTACACGCCGAGCATCTGTGATGACCTGTTCCATGAGTTGGATGGGAAAGACTGCTTGCAGCCTGGGCTTTACGGCTTTTCCCACCGGAATGTAACGATACTGCTTGGTTTTACTACCGTAAGCCTCTTGCGTAACCTGTCTATTGAAATACTTTGCCACCAGAAGCGCCATCTTTCGAGCGTGCGGGGTGTCTTCTCCTTTCCAGAAGAAAGTCTGAGGGAACCCGAATCCTACATGCAGCAAGGCGTATCCGTTTTTCCCGGCAGACGTCGGGCCCGCGTACAAGAATCCTTTTCGCACAAGACGTTCAAGAACAGGCTCCAATTCGGTCGCGGGCAGCGAAACTCGGCTCGATATCTCGTCAACACTGACAGGGGAAAACGGTATACCGCCAGTGGGAAGTGCTATAGCGATTTCTGCTTCGGATGGTTCGAGATTCTCTTTTAGGATTTCCAGCAGTGTGTCTCTGACCGGGTACCCCATGCCTACTTTGCTCAAGTGATCGGCCAGTCGTTTATAAACGTCTTGGTATTGCATGAGAGTTCTCCAGGGAATGTCGATTGTTCGTTGGGAAACGGGTGAGGAATAATCGTGTTCGGAGAAGTGCTAACCCACGGTCTGCGCCAATTGCCGGGTGCTCTCGACCGTGTGGCCGCCTCTTTGAGCCTGATCGTGAGAGCTGGGTGCGCAGACGGGCCGCTGCGGTCCTGCCAATGTTTTAAAGATATCACACGGACGGGCAAAGAAGAAGATCTCCGGGCTCACGGTGTAGCTTGAGATACAGTGAATGGGATCTAAGCCTGCTTTTAAGCTAAAAATTGATCGGAACTATTCACTTGCCGAATAATACGATTGCCATTGCGAGGGCGTCAGCCCGTGGCAATCTCCCAACCTGCGAGAAAAAATTGCTTCGTCGTTTCATCCCTAAGATAGTAGTGAAAGAGCCGCCTATCGAATTCGATCTAATCCAACTCTTTAATAGCCTCCTCGGCCTCGACAAACGCCCGGGTTACCTGGGTATCGGACAGAGATGTTCGTTCATAGAGCTGCATGTGGGTTATCAGATCCGAATCCAACAACTTTCTCAGGACCATTTCAAGTTGTTTTCGTGATAGATTGTACTTCTCCATCAAAAGGGAGTCTCCCAGACCTCTTCTGACATCACGTACCACAGCTTTTGCCTTCAGTTTCCGCATTCGATTCCAAACCTTATCTGATTTCACAGGATTTCACAGGCTTTACACGTTCTCACCGACCGCGTCCTGTTTGCCCCCTCTTCATCTCCTCCATCTATTCTGATATTTTCTTCTTGCAGGTCAACTATTCTGAAGTGGAATATGCGGGAGGAATGAAATATGCGTGCATTGGTGCTGGGTGGAGCCGGTGGTATGGGGCAGGGCGTTGCCCGAGACCTTATAAAACAACAGCGGGTCACAAATGTAGTCCTGGGTGATCTATACCCGGACCCGGAAAGATTGGCGCCAAAATTACGCGACAATGAAAAAGTAAACTTGATCGAGATGAACGTAAATAACCATGACGGCATGGTAAATGCTTTCAAGGACGTTGATCTTGTGATTAACTGTGCCGGTCCGTTTTATAAGACTGCCGTCCCTGTGGCAAGAGCGGCTGTCAAGGCAAAGGTAAACTATATTGATATCTGTGATGACTATGAGGGAACCGAGATTCTTTTTAGCTCCGAGATAGACAATATGGCCAGAGAAGCCGGGATAACGGTTCTTACCGGCATGGGCTCCGATCCCGGCACTAACAATGTTCTGGTCAAATGGTATGCAGACCGTCTGGACAGTGTTCACGACATTTACCTCTATTGGGTCGTCAGCATCGCGGAACTTGCCGGAGCCGCATGGGACCACAGTCTTCACATGACGCTCGGGAAGATCCCGCAATATCTGAATGGAGAACTGGTCCTGGTGGAAGGCGGAACCGAAGTGGTGGCGGAAGAGTTTCTGGAACCGCTCGGCACCTGCCATGTCCGCTACGTGGGCCATCCGCAGCCTTTGACTATCCCCAAGTATATCAAGGGAGTCAAGAACGTGATAATCAAAGGTGCGCTCATACCGCTATGGGTAGACGAACTGATAAAAGAACAAAAACATACGGGCTTTCTGGGCCGAGACCCCATTGATATAAACGGAACCAAAGTAATACCTTATGACCTTGCGCTTAAGCTTTGGGAGACGATTCCGGAAGGAAGAGATAAAGGTCCCCAGGCTTCGGGTCTCAAAGTCATTGTCAAAGGGGAAAGAGCCGGAACCAAGGTGACTTACACGGCCGATATGGTCGGGAGGATGGCCCCAGGGACAGGACTTCCCGCATCCATCGCAGCGCTCATGATGGATGCAGGGGATGTGACCGAAAAAGGTGTGGTTGCCCCCGAAGGCTGCATTGATCCGGGCAAATTCCTTGCAGCATTCTTGAAGAGAGGTGCGAGAATCCATCAGACTGAAAAGATTTCGTCCATGCTTGAGGTTTGACGCAATAATTCACCACGGAGACCGCAGAGAATTTTGTTTGTTGTGCGCCGGCTTTGTAAGATGTGGTGCCCCTGCGAGACGCTGGCGAACTGCATCGGTCGCGAGAAAACGGAAGGATCAAGAGGTTATAGATGCGGTGAACCCCGTATGGCGGTGTTCCTACGCAAGTTGTAGGGGGGGGCAAACTCGCCCCTACCATATCTCTTAACAAGCTACCATCTTGGTAATTGTCATAGCACATCAGAGGAGACCTCCATGAAAGAGATACCAAAACTGAACATCACCAAGAGCCGGGAACTGTTTGAACAGGCAGTCGGCCTGATACCGGGAGGCGTTCTGGGTGCCAGAAAGCCGACCGATTTTATCGACGGAGAGTATCCAATCTTTCTTGAAAGCGGCAAAGGCTGTCGCCTGGTCGATGTTGACGGGAATAAATTTATTGATTTTATGTGCGGTTACGGCCCCATCGTCCTGGGCTACCGTGAAGAAGAAGTGGATGAAGCGGTCTACAAACAGATAAAGGAAAAAGGATTCTGTTTCACTCTGACACAGAAATACCAGAATCAGTTGGCTAAAAAGCTGACAGAACTTGTGCCGTGTTCAGAGATGAGCATCTTTCTGAAAACCGGCTCTGGTGCAACTACTGCAAGCATTAGGATTGCAAGAGCCTATACGAATAAGCTCAAGGTGATGCGCTGCGGCTATCATGGCTGGCATGACTGGTGTGTTGAAATGAAAGGCGGCATTCCACCTAAATTCTATGAAGATGTCTTTGAATTTCAATATAATAACCTTAACCAATTGCAAGCCCTGATGACCGCCCACGGCAAGGATACCGCGGCCATTATCATGACGCCGTTCGGCCATCCCAATCATCAGAAGATGCAGGTGCCCGCGCCGGGGTTTCTCGAAGGAGTGAGGGAAATTGCCGACACATACGGCGCTGTGTTGATCTATGACGAAATCCGTACTTGCTTCAGGCTTTCCATGGGCGGCGCCCAGAAACTCTACGGCGTGACCCCGGACCTGAGTGTTCTTGGAAAAGCAATGGCCAACGGCTATCCCATCTCTGTTGTGACCGGGAAAAAGGACGTCATGATGGCGGCCGCGGACAAGCTTTTCATTTCCTCGACGTTCTTCGGAAACAGCGAAGGCTTTATTGCCGCGCTCAAGACTATAGAAATCCTTGAGCGTGACAACGTGCTCGATAATATATGGGAAAAAGGAGAACGATTTCTTAAAAAGATCCAGGCATTAATTGACAAACATGATGTGGGAGCCGAACTGACCGGCGTGGCCCCGATGTTCTACATCACCTTCAAAGGGGATGAAACAGGCGCGCACAAACGCAAACGCAAGGATTTCTATACACAGCTCATTCGGAGAGGATTCTTTTTCTCACCTTACCATCATGCCTATATAAGTTTTCGGCATACTGAAGAAGACTTGGAACTCACCTTGAATGCAATTGATGAATGCCTGGCCTTTATAAAGGAAAAATATTGATAACGGGGTAATTTCATTAGTAGGACCGGCATCTTGCCGGTCGCTATTATCCCCGTATTCCCTTTTCGGCCTGTAGGGGCGAATGGCATTCGCCCGGGGCGACCGCCGGTCGCCCCTACAGTATTGTAGGATGTGGCGAGCGCAGCGAACCGTATCAGTCGCGAAAAAACCGAACGACCGAGACGCGGGAGATGCGGTTCATCCTACGCAAACTATTCGGTAGGGCCGGCGTTCGGAAGAGGCTAGACTCGGAAGCACAATCTGTCACGACTCCGTGCGGGAACGCTTATACTTTCCCGATTTTTGTCTTGCGGAAAGTCTTCAAACGTAATAACTTTAGCAAAGAACGTTACAATTACCGGCCGACACGCATCACACAACCAACGAGATTCGTATTTGTAGGGAAACGCCATGGCAAAAAGAAAAGGCGTGGGGGACCAACGGGCTCAGATGGACAAGTCGTCGGATAGGTCGGCCAAAATCAAACCTGCAAACCATAAGGTCCTTGCGCAATCGCAGGCCCATCAAGGGGATGGCGAAACACTTCGGGTGGTCGGCATCGGCGCGTCGGCAGGCGGCTTGGAAGCGTTCGAGCAGTTCTTCACCCATCTTCCACCCGATACCGGTCTGGCCTTTGTGCTCATCCAACACCTTGACCCCACTCATAAGAGCATCCTCACCGACCTTATCAAGAAATATACGCAGATGGGGGTGACGGAAGTCAGAGATGGCATGCTGATTGAGGCCAATAACGTGTACGTCATCCCGCCCAACAAAGATATGGCCATCTTGAACGGCACGCTTTACCTCATGGAACCTTCTTCCCCACGCGGCCTGCGTCAGCCCATAGACTTTTTCTTTCGTTCCCTGGCCGATGACCTCAAAGAGCGGGCGATCGCAATCGTGCTCTCCGGCACGGGAAGCGAGGGAACCCTCGGCTTACGAGCTATCAAGGGTGAAGGCGGGATGGTCATGGTACAGGACCCTGAAACGGCTAAATATGATGGGATGCCCAAAAACGCGATTGCCACGGGATTGGTGGACTATATCCTCGCGCCTAACCAAATGCCCGATCGCTTGCTCGCGTACGTGACGCACGCTCCCGCATACAAACTTCCGGAGAGCGTTGAGAAACCAGCAGAAGAGGGCAATATTGTTCAGAAGATTTTGATCGCGGTTCGGTCGAGGACCCATCACGATTTCACGCACTATAAGAAAAGCACCATTATTCGGCGCATCGAAAGACGTATGGCCGTGCACCAGCTTGCAAGGAAGCAGGATTACTTGCGCTTTCTTCAAGACGATCCCTTGGAGGTCAAGACTCTTTTCAAAGAACTCCTCATCGGTGTGACCAATTTCTTTCGAGAGCCTGATGCCTTCGAGGCATTGCAGAAAAAGGTCCTCCCTAAAATACTGAACGGGGACAGAAACGTCCGAATATGGGTCCCCGCGTGCTCCACAGGCGAGGAAGCCTATTCAATCGCAATGCTTGCTCAGGAATACGCTACAGAAGCAAAGATCGACACTCGCTTCCAGATATTCGGCACGGACATAGACGAAGAAGGTATAGAGAAAGCTCGCGTCGGTGTGTACCCGCTGAGCATCGCTGCCGATGTCAGCCCGCAACGCCTCGAAAAGTTCTTTGCCAAAGAAGAGAACCGATTCCGCGTGAAGAAAGAGCTTCGGGAACTGATCGTATTCGCGGTCCAGAAACGTTATTTCAGATCCGCCCTTTTCAAAACTGGACCTCATAAGCTGCCGAAATTTGCTTATTTACATGAATACCGATTTGCAGAAAAGGTTGATTCACCTCTTTCATTATGCTCTGAATCCCGGCGGCTTCCTTTTCCTTGGCACTTCCGAGTCGGTTGGATCTTATTCTGATATGTACGCTACGACAGATCGAAAATGGAAGCTGTATCGGCGCAGGGAAACGAGCATTCTAGCGACACATCCCGATCTGGAGTTTCAGGTGGCCCCGGAATTGCACGGGACCAAAGCCGAATTGAAAATGACCAAATACAGCTTCCGTGAGATTGCGGAAAAAGCTTTGCTGGACAACTACCGTGCCGCCGGTGTGGTTATAGACGAAAAACATGAGGTCATATATTTTTACGGTTACACTGGGAAATATCTCTCGCCGCCCTCGGGGGAAGCAAGTTTCAACCTTCTGAGGATGGCTCGGGAAGACCTAAAATTCGAATTGGCCAATTCCGTGCGCAGGGCCCAGGCCGAAAACAAAACAGTGATGCGTCCTGCTTTGCGCTTGAAAACTAATGGGGGCTATACGTCAGTAAATCTCACCGTCAGTCCCGTGCCGGCGCCTTCCAACAGGCATCTGCTCCTTGTGCTGTTCGAAGAGCCCGCCTATCCGAGAGGTGGAAGACAACCAGAAGTATTGATCGAGCCTCAGGATGAAACGGGGGTCCAGGCAAGAGTCCGTGAATTGGAGCAGGAACTGGCGTCCACGAAGGAATATCTGCAGACTACCATTGAAGAATTGGAGACTTCCAACGAAGAATTGAAATCAACCAATGAGGAATTGCAATCATCCAATGAGGAGCTGCAGAGCACAAACGAGGAATTGGAGACCGCCAAAGAAGAGCAGCAATCCGTTAATGAAGAGTTGGTGACGGTAAATTCCGAATTGCAGCAAAAGATAGAGGAGTTGTCCAGAGTAAATGACGATATGAACAACTTGCTCGCCAGCACCCAGGTTGGAACCATATTCTTGGATACCGACATGAATATCCTGCGTTTCACACCCACGGTCACGGAAATTGTCAACCTGATTCAAGGTGATGTGGGACGGCCGCTGTCCCACATTGTTTCGAACCTCAATTACGATCGGCTTGTTGAGGACACGCAGGAAGTTCTGGAGGACTTGATTCCGCGCACCGTGGAAGTCCGGACGAAAGACGGGCGCTGGTTCTTGATGCGAATACAGCCGTACCGGACCATGGAAAATATTATTGATGGGGTGGTTCTGACATTCGTGGACATAAGCTTGCAGAAACGGCAATTAGCCGAATACGCACTCAGTGAAAATATAATTAACACGACTCATGAGGCCTTTCTGCTCTTGGACGCCAACTTGAACGTCGTCATGGCGAATTCCGCCTTCTTCAAGAAATTTGCGGTGGTCAAGGAGGAAACCGTAGGAAGACGGTTCTACGATCTGGGTAATCGACAGTGGGATATCCCGGAATTGCGAACGCTTCTCGAGCAAGTCATTCCGGAACAAAAAGAAGTTCAGGGATTCGAAGTGGACCATACATTTGAAACCATAGGCAGGCGCAAGATGATTCTAAACGCGAAGTTGCTCGCGGATGATGGTGCCAATCCGGGACTTATACTTTTGGCTATCGGGGATCTGAGCGAACGACGCTGATGGCTGGACAGGGGATATCAAAGTCCCCCTTTTGTAAAGGGGGATTTAAGGGGATTTTCAATTAGTTATCCCAAAATCCCTCTGCCGCCATAGGCGTTAAAATGGGGTCCAAGTCCTCTTCGTCCCGGAGGGACATCGTGATAATAGCCCGGCGATTTAGAAACTGTCTCAAAAGTCGATTTTGGGCTCGCGATTCTCAACCGATTCTACTAATGAGATGTGAAAAGAGAATCGGAGAGGGAAAGGATTATGCCGCAAATCAGAGCCGACTACAAGCAGGTGTTTCTGCTTCCGCCCGCTATAGATGACTGGATAGGGCCTGATCATCCAGCGCGCTTCATAGGAGACTTTGTGGATTCCTTGGATTTGGAGGTGCTGGGTTTTCGAGTTCCGAATGGCGAAACGGGCCGTCCTCCCTATAGTACCGATCTTTTGTTGAAGGCATGGCTCTACGGCTATTTCAGCAGAATCAGGTCATCGCGCAAGCTTGAGAAGGCATGCATGGAGAACATGGGATTGATTTGGCTGACGGGTATGAATGCAGCGGATCATAATACCCTGTGGCGATTCTGGAGGGACAACAAGAAGGTTTTCAAGGGAATATTCAAACAATCGGTTCAAGTGGCAGTCAAAGCCGAGTTGATAGGTATGGCGGTTCATGCATTGGATGGAACCAAGATCCCTGTCGGATCATCTCGGGAGAAGTTCAAGAACCAAGATCAGTTGGAGCGGATGCTTGAGAATTTGGACAAGTGCGTTGCCGACGTCATGACGGAGACAGAGAGGTGCGAGCAAGAGGAGGGTGGCGAATGGCGTCTTCCCGAAGCCCTGCAGGACGAGTTGAAACGCAAGGAGCGGATACAGAAGGCCTTGCAGGAATTGGATAAGACTGACAAGAAGGTCGTCCATCCCTGCGAGCCGGATGCCCGGTACATGAAGAACCGGCGGTCTACTGAGCCCTCTTACAATGCTCAAGCGGTGGCAGACCAACAAAGCGGCATGATTGTGGCTGAGGAAGTGGTCGACGAAGGCAATGACAATGGGCAGCTTGTTCCCATGCTGGATCGAGTTCAGGAAAATTTGGGCGCAACCGCAGAGGAAACCGTGGCGGACGCAGGATACTTCGCATCGGCTCAAATCGCGTTGGCCGAAGAGAAGGAGTACGAGGTCTTGGTCGCCAAGTCGTCGGGAGAGTCCGCTGCGGAAAAAGGCGCTCAATGGGACCCTTATCACGCTTCCCAGTTCGTCTACGACCAAGAGCGAGACGTCTGTATTTGTCCGCAAGGCGCATCGCTGAACTTTCTTCAGAAGAAAGTCACAGGAAAAAACGGAAACGAGATCCGGCGGTATCGATGCCGGGACTACTTGACGTGTCCTGAACGGTGGAAGTGCAGCAAGAGCAAGAATGGCCGTCTCATAGACATTAACATCTATCGTGACGCAGTTGAGCGCCACCGCAAGAAACGGGAGGTCCCGGAAAGCAAGACGCTACTCCGAGCCCGCAAGGTGATCATTGAGCCGGTCTTTGCATGGATAAAGAGCCACTTGGACTTTAGACGGTGGACCGTGTCCGGATTATCCAATGCGAGGGCTCAATGGTCTTTGATGTGCGCCACCTTGAATCTCAAGAAGCTCTACAGCCATTGGCTGACGGGGCGTCTGGTGCTAACCGCGGCCTAAGACATCAGGACGGAGAGTGACTCATGGCTGCCTGAGGCATACTCATAGCCGGCCCCGGCTCGTCGGAGACAAGGGAGGCCAAGGTGCGAGATTAACCGCACCCTACCACCCCGAGAGTCGTCATCGTGCCACTACAACCGTTTTGAGACACTCTCTTTATCGCCGGGAATGAACGGCCAGGAGATCCTTCTTCGTCCCCGAAGGGCGCTCGAAGGATGAATCCTTCGAGCGCCCTTCGGGGACGAAGAACTGAATCATTGCTCATGGGTCACCCGGCAATGAATTGCCGGGCTATTATCTCGCCGCCCCTCTGGGGCTCATAAGGTTGCACGGGTTGCCCTATTTTAACGCATATGCGGGAATCAATGTAGGGGCGCGGACCCGTGTGTCCGCCCGGGGCATCCACGAGGGATGCCCCTACGATGGTCGTCATCCTTTAATGCGGGAATTGTAGGTATGTAGGGGCACCCCTTGTGGGTGCCCTGGGCGAATGCCATTCGCCCCTACCGTGGATTTCCGCGCACGCGGGAATTAGGAGGGCGGGCCTCCCGCGGGACGCTCGCGCTTAGGGCTGAAGAACCTCTGGGAGACAAAATCTGTGACCAAAATCGACGAACTGCGAGAAAGGGCGGAAGAGTCCCTAGTGTCAGGTGGTGCGGAACACGTTGATATCTCAGGGCTGTCTTCCGATGATTTGGGAAGGTTGGTCCATGAATTGCAAGTCCATCAAATCGAGCTGGAAATGCAAAACGAGGAGCTGCGCCGGATGCAGCTCGAAATGGAATCCGCACAGGCCAGATATTCCGACCTCTATGAGTTTGCACCTGTGGGCTACTTTACGCTTGATAAGCGAGGCATCATTCGACAGGCCAACCTGGCGGGAACGCGACTGATGGCGGCAAATGCGAAGTCTTTTTTGGTCGACTCACCCTTCTCAAAGTTCGTTCACCCGGATGATCTGCGCACGTTCCTTTTGCACCTGCGGCAAGTCTATCAAAACGGAGAGAGGCTAACCTGCGAGATCAGGCTAAAGAGAAGCGGTGAGGAAGTGTTTGTGAGGCTGAACAGCGCCCCGGCCAAGAACACTGACGGAGCAGTGACCGAATGCCTAACGGTTGTGACTGATTTGACGGAGCGGAAAAAGGCCGAACAGGCTCTTGCGTACAGTGAACAGCAATTCAGGGCCGTTTGCGAAAGCACGGAAGAAATCATCATCATCAAGGATACATCGCGCAAATGCCTCTACGCGAACCCCGCAGCAGAGCGGGCCTATGGAATTCCAGCTTCAAAAATGATCGGACGGAGATTCGAGACCCTTATCCAAGATGCCGATCCCGATCAATGTAAAGAGTTGGATCGGAGGGTGTTTGAAGGGGAACTGATAGAGGAGGAACAGCGCCGCATCTTGAAGGGAGCCCCTCTGATTTTTCTAGAGACCCGGACCCCTGTGCGAGACAAGAGAGGTAAAGTTAACGGCATACTTTTCCATGCTCGTGAGATTACAGACAGGAAATTGAGCCAAACCACTTTGGAGCAGGGCGAACCCCGCTATACGTCTGCGGCCATGCAATCTACGCTGAAAATGGCAGCCATCGCCGCCCAAAGAAACGTCACCATCTTGCTGTTAGGCGAAAGCGGCAGCGGGAAGGACTACGTGGCTAAGTACATTCACGATCATTCCCCGAGATCGGGTGGGCCCTATTTCTCCATAAATTGTGCCGCACTTCCTGCCGACCTGGCCGAATCAGAGCTTTTCGGCCACGAAAGAGGCTCATTCACCGGAGCAGCAGGGCGAAAAAGAGGGCTGTTGGAACTGGCTGAAGGAGGAACTCTCCTGCTCAATGAAATCGGTGAACTCACTCCGCCATTGCAGGCAAAGTTGTTGACATTTCTGGACACCAAGAAATTCACCCGCGTGGGAGGAGAGAAACAGATTTCAGTGAATGCGAGGCTCATCGCGGCTACTAACAAAGACTTGCATCGCGAAGTCGAAGAGGGCCGCTTCAGAAAAGACCTCCTTTACCGCCTAGACGTGATGAGGATCGAGATCCCGCCTTTGCGTCAGAGAATCGATGACATTCCCGTGCTGATTCGGGAGATCCTGACCAGACTTCAGGCGGACCTGCAATTGCCCCAGGTGCCCGCTATCGACTCCGCAACAGTGAAACGCCTTCAAAGTTACCACTGGCCCGGTAATGTGAGGGAACTCCGCAACGTTCTCGAAAGAGGACTGATACTCGCGGGAAGGGGAGGAATACGGCTGTCCGGCCTGCCCGGCGGAGAGAGTTCTGCCGATTGGTCCTTCACCACGGAATTCCCCACCGATCGGTCGTTGAATGATATTACGCACGAGCTGAAGCGCTCACTTGTGCTGGAGGCGCTGCGACGATCCCGCGGGAAAAGGCAAGCCGCGGCCCGTCTGCTCGGAATATCCCGGGACTCTTTGAAGCATTATTTGAAGACGCTGGATATTAAGGACCAATTCGGTACCAGCGACGATTAGAGCGATTCTCAAAAGTAATCGCGGAAAGAGAAAATGGCTTGGTGGCGACGGGCATCTTGCCCGTCATCCCAATAGACAGGCTGGAAGCCTGTCCCACCAATCCAAATTAGATGCCGAGACGCATTGCGTATCACGACGATACTTATGAGAACCCCTATAGATACCGCGGCGCGGGCAGGTGACCCATAGAGGTCGAAAATCGTCACCCCGGACGTCGATCCGGGGTCCAGTCTGCTCTTGGTAGGACAGGCATCTTGCCTGTCAATTGGGAATGACGGGCAGGACATGCCCGTCGCCACCAAGTCATCCTTGTGGCAGCTCTCCATCGTGCGCAAAGCCGCGGCCATGAGGCCCCTTGAATACGACGGAAAAAGTAGTGCCTCCCGATTGCCTGCACCCCCGCTCGTCCTTCACATGTTCACACGCGGAAATGCTACCCGGGCAATGTTCTTTATGGGTAGGCAGGTAGATGCATCTGGCGGTTTCGAACCCAATATCAATGAACCCTTCATCGGCCAGCATTTTTAACTGCATCAATTCCAGTCCCTTACCGCCGGCGTTAAAATCGAACGGTTGCTTGGTAGAGTAGCGTTCCGTATCCTGCGTGTGATGGAATGCCTCGAAAATAAACATCTGATCCTGCCGGAGAATGCCCACTCCACGATCCTCGACACGTAACACAGGCCCGGAAGGGGATTTTTCCAAAATAACCGTTACGGTTCCGCCATCCGGAGTGTTCTCCACGGCATTCTTGACCAGCGTCTCAAGAATTCTAATTAGCACATCAGGATCTATCACCGAGGAATCGACCTGCTGAAGTCGGTGCAGCAATGCCACAGAGCGACCCGAGCTTCGTTTCCGAAGCGTGTCCAAGGCGTCGATTACAAACGGGATAATGGGGAAGGGCCTGGGTCTATACTCAACGGGGGCAACGATCTGTTCCACGATCTGCTGAACTTCTTTTAATCGTGCCAGATTTCTTCTGATCCTTATGAGGTTCTTTTGCCGGTCCGCGGTCGAAACATCCTGGCGCACCAGCTTTGGCAGTGATGCATCTATGATCGCGAGTGGCGTGGTCAGTTCGTGCGAAAGATGGTTCACTGCTCGTTGCCTGGCCCTTTGCATAGACTTCCACGCGGTTATATCACGAAGAATAACCAGAATTCCGAGAGGTTTCCCCTGGTGGTCAAGGTATCGCGAGGAACTGACATTCACATCCAGAAGGGTTCCGTCCTTGGTAATCCTCCTGGTCTCGAAACCGCTCTGGGGTTTTCCATCCTGAATCTGACGTTTGATCTGGGTCAGTGAGGCTTTCAGTTCCGAGTCCGGCACGAATGGTATCCGTTTGCCGATCAACTCCTCCTTGGTCCATCCGAACAGCCGAGTGAAAGAATCACTGACATATCTTGCATTTCCGTCCATGTCGTAAATTACGGATCGCGTCCGCGGAGGAGTTTATAGCATTCAGAATGCCCTGAAGAAGCTCTTGAGTTTCACCTGCCTCGGTCTCGGCCTGTTCGAGACGAGCCGTGAGGCACGTAAGATCGTCCCGTTCGCAAGTGATCGGTATTGATTTGTGAATTTCGTCTATCATTCATATATCCTTCTGACGTTACCCGGCTGCCGGTCGTCTCTTCGGAAATAGTCTAGCTCAAAATAGGTCGACGCGCCAGTGGCTTGCGAAGGATGCGGTGAATCCGCGGCCCCCAGTGGGAATCGCATCATTCGTGGTGTCCTCGACCGATGCGGCTCATTTCGTTCACAACGACCTACCTTCTTTCTCAAAACGAGTTAGCGCGCGAAAATCGCGGCACAATTCCAGTCACAAGTGCAGTTTTTAACACTACCGCTGCAGATCACGGTCCACAACTAAATCCGCCCCGCGGGCACCTCTGATAGGGGCTAATCGCAGCAGGAGCAAAGGCACAGCCGAATCCGCCTCGCGGACATCGCTGATAGGGGTAAACCAAAGCCGGACTGTCGGCTGCCGGACCCCAAAGTCCCATATAGGCGGCACCGGAGTTTGGCAGGTCCAGTGGCATCATGCGGGTAGCAAGGGCCGGTACCGGTAAGTTGTTGTTAGCTGGCGGTGGGGTGACACTACCGGTTATGGCCGCCGCCGCCAACACCACTCTGCCGGATGACCGGACGATGGGTGTTACGGACCGGTCTGCCGCCGCGAGACCTGTAGGCAGACTAGTCAGCGTCGGAACTATGAGGACGATCAGCGACACGTAGTACGCTGGTGCCAATAGGCCTGTGTTGCTTGATTTCCGTGTCATGACACTATTTCTTTCCGGGGCGATGCTTAGGCAAAATCCCGATAGATACCGCCCACTATGTTCACAATCCCTAAAGATTGAGATGCGAACCCCGTGATTTGGGTTCCGGCCGGTAGGATAACAGTAGGGTGGGCATCTTGCCCGCCGATTACTATACGCATTGCCAAAAGTTTTGTCCGATTAGAGGTAGCCTGACACCGTCATTCCTGCGGGGGCCGGAATCCAGTCTTTTCAATCCCGCGTTCCTCGCGGGACTGGACCCCGGCCTTCGCCGGGGTGACGGGTGGTGAACAGGTCATTACTTTTTGCAACGGCTAGATGTTTCCTCGTTCCCGGGCTCTGCCCGCAAACTGCCTTTATTGTCCCCCTCGGGGAATGGGAGAAAAACCCTCGCCTTCAGGCGAAGACTTCAGTGCGTACCCATTGTACATGTGTGGCACAAGATACAAAGATGGCATTAGGATGCTGGTGAGCGCAGCGAACCGCATCGCTCGCGGTTTTTTCTCGATTGATGCGGTTCCCCCGCGCAGAACGCGGGCTCACCAGCATCCTAGGCCGATATCGACTCCGGTCCTCTGGCGGCAGCGACCGCCGGATTCATCCGGGGGAGCGAAAATGCCGCCGAAGCCACCGCCTTCAGGCGGTGGAGCCTTCACTTCGCTATCATAGTCGAGGCAGAGCCTCGCAATAGGCATTCGCAGGCAGTCCCGCGAGACGCGGGACTTTGAACGAGAGATCCGGAACTCAGAGGCACGATTTCAAGTGAATTTTCAATTTTGAGACAGTCTCTTCAGCCCCGGGCTGCCATGATGCCTCGATTTCGACCCATTCCGTACTTTTGGGATAATTTTATCCTGCCCGCCATTGACTATAGATTTTTCTCCGGGCTCTAACAAAAAAGACTTGACAAAAATTCGAGGTCTGAGTACGTTAATTGTTAACGTTTAAACAATCAAAATATAAACAACTTGGCCCCTGCTTAAAAGGTCCCCTCTGGTGCCGAGCCGAGTGAACTCCTGACCCACAATGACACGGACTTATTCGCCAAATATTTGGAGAAATGGAGGTCAACAGTGAGTATAAAGTCGAAACTGTCTGAAATCGTCGGGCCTGAAAACTTCTCCGATGATCCTGGTCAGTTGCAGGTCTACGCGACCGATTTCAGCTATTATCGTGCTGGGGCTCCCAATTATGTCGTGAAGCCGTCAACTTCCCAAGAAGTTGCCGAGATTGTCAAATTCTGCAACGAAAAAAAACTACCCGTGGTACCGTGCAGTTCCACGGTCCATTTCTACGGAGCCACAATTCCCAAGGAAGGGGGAGTAGTCCTGGACCTGTCCAGGCTGGATAATATCCTGGAAATCGATCGCGACAATCGTCGGGTGAGATTTGAGGCAGGCGTCACATGGGACAAGCTTACCAAAGAACTCAAGAAAGAGGGCTACAGGGTGATCATGCCCTTGACGCCCCCTGCGCAGCGATCCGTGCTCACCGATTTCCTGGAGCGAGAAGAGCCCACCAACCAGGTGTACGACTATGGCGAGCCTCTCCAGGCCATGGAAGTGGTGTGGCCTACCGGCGAGATCTTCAGAATGGGCTCGG
This sequence comes from uncultured delta proteobacterium, assembly GCA_963789265.1. Taxonomy (GTDB): domain Bacteria; phylum Desulfobacterota; class Desulfomonilia; order Desulfomonilales; family Desulfomonilaceae; genus CAWBBA01. The sequence continues at coordinate 46,958 of CAWBKB010000008.1, forward strand.
CAAGCGTCAACGGGTATCCTGATTCTCCATCAAAAGGCGGGAATCCGTCAGGCCCGGGACTTGATTTTTATCGTTTTTTCCAATGCGCTCAGGGGACCATGGGGGTCGTGACCTGGACCAATTTGAAGATCGAATCCATCCCCAAGATGGACAAGACCCTCTTCGCGGCGATTGACAATCTCGATTACGCAATGGATTTTCTCCATCGGATTCTGCCCCGAAGGATCGGCCAGGAAATTCTTTTGTTGAATCGTGTGAATCTGGCTGCGATCCTGGCTGAGAAGTGGCCCGAGGACTTTGATAAGCTGAAAGAAGCCTTGCCTGCTTGGACTTTGATTTTGGTACTAAGCGGACTTCTGAGACGCCCGGAAGAAAAGATCGCTTATGAAGAGAATTTTCTCAATCAAGTGCTCAGGGACGAGTTCTCCAATATGAGGCTGGGTGAAAATTTGCCCGGTTTTCCCGGCCTGAGAAACAAGCTCCTGCCGATCCTGCGTAACCCCTGGCCTGTTGATTTGCCGCACTGGAAGAACCGGATCAAAGGAGCGTGCCAGAGTCTCTTCTTCCACACGCGGCCGTCCAAGGCTCAGCATTTCGTGACCAAAGTAAGAGAAATCGCCGGCCGATACGGCTATCCGGGCAGTGATATCGGCATATACATCCAGCCGATCGAACATAACCGAGCGTGCAGACCGGAGTTCAACTTCTTCTACGATCCTGCAAACGAGGCCGAGAAGACCAGCGTTCGAGCCCTCTACAAAGAGGCCGCCAAGGTGCTTTTGAGTGAAGGAGCCGTATTTACCAGGCCCTACGGTGACCTGGCCCCCATCGTTTATGAAAAGGCCGCCTCGTACGCGAGTCACCTGAAGCGGCTAAAGAAGGTATTTGATCCAAACAACATTATGAATCCTTCAAATCTGTGCTTCTGAGGAGGGAGAAACCATGGCCGATGAAATGCCTGTCAGATATTACAAGCCCAAGACTGACTTCAAACTCGATGTCACGGATATACAAAATTTCGTCTACGACATGAGCCGATGCATCAAATGCAAAGGTTGCACCTGGGTCGATCACACGTACATGCCGGGTCCGAAGTACATGACCCGTTGTCCCAGTGCAACGAAGTATGAGTTTGACGCTTACGGGGCGTACGGAAAAATGCGCATCGGACATGCGATGGCTGAAGGGTTGCTCGACTGGAACGACAAAGCCCTGGAGGTTGTGTATGCCTGCACATTATGCGGAGCCTGCGATGTAGGGTGCAAGCGAAATTTGGATTTGGAAATCGAGCTTTCCCTGGAGTCGCTCAGAGTCAAGGCGGTCAAGGACGGTGTCGGTCCTATGCCGGCCCACAGGAAGATCGCCGAGAACATCTCGAAGAGCCACAACATGTACGGCGCTTCGCACGAAAAGCGAACAAGCTGGATTCCCGAGGGGATAACCCCAGCCAAGAAAGCCGACCTGCTTTACTTTGTGGGCTGCACTGCATCGTACATAAACAAAGAAATCGCCCAGTCTACGGCAAAAATCTTCAAATCCGCGGGCACGCAATTCATGCTCATGCCGGATGAATGGTGTTGCGGCAACACGCTGTTTTCCGTGGGCATGTTCGATGAAGCCAAAGCCTTGGCTCAGCGAAACCTGGATGAAGTTCGGAAGACAGGCGCCAAAACCCTTCTCACAAGTTGCGCGGAAGGCTACCGCATGTGGAAGGTGGACTATCCGAAGCTCTTGAACATCTCCACTGACGATCTGGGCTTCAAGGTGGTTCATCTGGTGGAATATGCAGACGAGATGATCAAGAGCGGCGCCCTGAAAATGAGAAAGCCGTTTGAAACTCGTCTGACTTATCACGATTCCTGTAGCCTCACCCGCTTGAGCGACCCCTGGACCCCTTATGAAGGAAAGCGAGGCTGGATGGGCTGTGTGGAACCAAGACTTCAAAGGAGGCGCGGGAACAGAGAGATATACGCCAAGCCCAGAGACATTCTGAAGGCCATTCCGGGCGTCGATCTTGTGGAAATGCCGAGGACCAGAGAAAATGCCTTCTGTTGCGGCGCCGGACGAGGGACTCAGGAAGCCTATCCGGACTTCGCAAAGTGGGCCGCCGCGCATCGGTTGAAAGAGGTCAAGGATATAGGGGCCGAGACGCTGGTGTCCTCCTGTCCCTGGTGCAAAAACAATTTCGCCCAAGCCGTCAAAGCCGACGGCGATGATGTGCAGGTCCTGGATATTTCGGAAGTGATCTGCGCATCCATTGAAGGTTAGGCTGGGAGGTAAGTTATGGCGATATCCAAAGAAATATATAGAGCATTGGAGGCAATCGCAGGGGCGCAGTATATCTCCGACGACCCGGTCATCTGCGAAGGGTATAGAAGCGGCCCCGGAGGATACGAAAACGGCTTGGGATATGAACGTGTGATGACCAGAGTCCCCGGATGCGTGATCATGCCCAAGACCACGGAGGAAGTCCAGAGGATCGTCAAGGTCTGCTATCGTAACGACATCCCCTATGTTCCTTACAGCACGGGGTTTTATGGACCCCGCTCCCATCCCCACGTTGAGGACGCCCTGCTGATCGACCTCAAACGTATGAACGATTTCATCCTTGATGAAAAGCACTTTTACGTGGAAGTAGGTCCCGGCATGATCTATTCGCCCATCCAGGAAGAGTGCATGAAGCATGGGGCGTATGTGGTGATCGGGGGCGGCGGAGCACAAGCTTCGGCTATTGCCAACCTGATCGGCGACGGCTGGTCTCCGTTGAGCCACCGGATCGGCCTCCCTCACAGGCGCATACTGGGGACCGAAGTGGTTATGCCTGACGGCGAACTCCTCAGGTTAGGGTCCCTGGCCGAAGGCGACGACCCCTTTTGGGGTGAAGGTCCCGGCCCGGACCTCAGGGGCCTGCTAAGAGGCTACACCGGTCTTCGCGGCTGTCTCGGTATTGTCACTCGAATGGCAATCAAAACGCTCCCGTTTCAGCCCGAACGCCTCGAACCAACGGGTATTTCGCCCAATACAGCACTCGCTCTCCCTGAAAAGCGGATCAAATGGATAAACTTCATAGTTCCGTCTAAAGAGGCACAGGTGAAGGCCATGCGGGAAATCGGCCACGCGGAGATTGGGGGCGCGGTGACCAAGGTGCCCCTCTTTTGGCGTGCTATTGCCAAGGCTGGATGTAAAGAGGAATTTTGGGATCTCTGGAGCAAGGAAAACGAGCAGACCGTTGCCAACTTCTTCATCGTGAGGGTCCTGCTCATCGGCTACACGTCCGAAGAGCAAATGGAATACGATGAGCGTGTCCTCATGGACATCATGACGGAAGTGGGCGGCATTGCACGCCGTACCAAGCCGTCGGACGAGTCCTGGATAAAGAATGCCGACTCGGCAGGCATGTGGCTCATGTGCGGCGGATATGTGTCCGTGGATTATGTCATTGAAACTCTGACTCAGTCGCCTGACCACGGCCCTGCTTATGCCGATTTGAAGAAGAAATACACTCCGCCGTTGATGCCCGATTATGGCGATCCCGGCTGGTTCCAAAGTTTCGAACTCGGCCACCAGGGCTACTCCGAATTCCTCGTGTATTGGGACCCCGACGACAACACCGACCCGGTTGATCAGTTCTATGTGGACACATCCAAGATGAACATAAAGAATCGTTTCTACACGTCTTTGCTGGGTCCGCATCAGCCGCTCTATCTTACGGGACCGAATTACGGGCCCAACTACCACGAGTTTCTGCTCAAGGTGAAGAATGAGTTCGATCCCAAATGGAAATCTCATCCTCCGGTTCCTTTGGCCCATGATGTCTTTGTAGAACGTGCGCCATGGATGCATCACCTGAAGGATTGGGAGCGGCCGGACGATCTTCCAAAATAGGAGAGCGACTGGAGCATTGGCCGGAAATTGTGGCGCCGATGAGCCATCAAAGTCCCCTTGTTTCCAAGGGGGATATAGGGGATTTTCGATAGGTTAGCTCCAAATCCCCCTACCCCCGCTTTACGAAAGAGGGGAGCAAATCGGTGAGTCAGCGTCTATGTGGCAAATCCACGATCAGTAGGACGGGCATCTTGCCCGTCGTCATTGCCGCATACGCGGGAATGCGGTATCCGGACGACCGGCAAGATGCCGGTCCTACTGTGTCCTCATTCGCGCCTACGCGGGAATGAGGTGGGACCGGGCTCCCCGCGAGACCGCGAGGTCATTTACGAGCCGCCGGCGAGGTCGCAGGCGCGACCCCGAATCGGAGTCCGGAGCGACGAGTGACCGGGGTCCTGGTTCTCAGGCAGAAGCCGGCAACGACAAATAAAACACAATTCTCCGCGGTCTCTGCGTTCTCCGCGGTGAACTATCAGTCGATGCCCCGTTAGTACCAGAACCGTGGCAAAAGAGAGTTCGACGATGTAACATGGTTAGCAGCCTATAAACCAATACATGAAGCGTAAAACAAGAGGCGAGATCTACCATGGAAGATCTTAGAATTGCGGTAGTCGGGATTGGAGCAACGGGCACAGTCTTGGCAGCAGCCCTGCTCAAACAAGATCCCGAGACCATTTTGGTAGGGCCCAGGCCCGGTCTGCGAGAAGCCGTCAAAAAGAATGGAATCAAAGTCTCAGGTCAGCTTGAATACCACGTTCCTGTTCGCAATTTCTTTAACAGCATCGGGACGATGAAAGACCTGAACCCGAATCTTATATTTCTTGCCACCAAAACGTTTCATCTGCCCCATGTTTTGGAAGAAATCAAGGAAGTGTACCGGGATGGAACCAAGATCGTCAGCACCCATAACGGATTGGGAACAGAAGATGTCATTGCCGAAACTTTTGGTGCCGACACAGCATTCCGCATGTCCTTGAACTACGGTGTTTCAGTGAAAGGGCCCGGCGAAGTTGAAATAGCCTTTTTCAATCGACCGAATCACCTCGGAAGCGTGTCTGAGAAAAACAAAGGGCTTGGTCTGAAGATCGCCAAATTGTTCACCGATAGCGGATTGGATACCGAGTGTGTCGATGACATCAAGCTCTATGTGTGGAAGAAAATGATTATGAAATGCACCATGGCATCGATATGTGCGGTCACCGACAGGACACTGAAACGAGTGCTGGATTTTCCGCCCACCAGGGAAATAGCAGAGAACTGCTTCAAGGAAGTGCTCGCCGTGGCAAAGGCCAGGGGCTACGACCTGGGAGAAGAATATATTCGTGACGCATTCAGCTATCTGGAAAAAGTGGGCGGTCACAAAGATTCCATGTGCTACGACATCGTCAATAAGACTCCCACGGAAATAGATTTTCTTGGCGGAAAGGTGGTCGAATATGCGCGGGAATCGGGCATCTCAACACCTTTCTATGTTGCCATGACGAATTTGGTAAAGGCAATGGAAGACAACTACTTGCAAAAGCAACAGTAGCATGAACGCGACGGGAAATATTTCGAGATGACCGGGAGCAAATGGGTCCACGTGGGCACTGTCTTGAAAATGAATGCCATCAACTACCCTATGAAATTGGGATGGCAGGATACCAAGAGGGAATTCACGTTCAAGGAATGGAACGAGAAATCCAATCGTTTTGCAAACGGTCTGGAAGGCTTGGGAATAGGTTTCAAAGATACTTTCGCGGTCATTTCCTACAACCGTGGGGAATGGATGGACATATATGCCGGTTGTGCAAAGGGCGGCCAAGTGATCGTTCCTGTCATGTTTCGTTTGGCAGGGCCCGAAATTGAGTACATCGTAAATCACTCGGAATGCAAAGGATTTATCGTTGAGGCCCCTTTTGTGGAATTGATAGATTCAATCAAAGACAGACTTACCGTTCCCAAGAATTCATATATATATCTCGGAGATGGCCCACCGCCCGAAGGATACGTGGGGTATGAAGAGCTTCTGGAAAGGTCTTCACCAGATGAGCCGGATCGCACGGTGAGCGGAGATGATGTCTGGAACATCATGTACACTTCGGGGACTACCGGCCGTCCCAAAGGTGTGGTGCGAACCCATGAAAGTCATTTGGCCCATTACGTGTTGAGCAACATCAACATGGGCGTACGGCCAAGTGACAAAGTGATGCTCGTCATGCCCATGTGTCATGTCAATTCCATACAATATTCATTCCCATACACGCTGGTTACGGCCCCGGTGTTCGTGTACAACACGATAAGCTTCGATCCTGAAGACTTCCTGCGGGTAGTCGATAAACATAAAATCGTCTTTACGTCATTGGTTCCCACGCATTACCGGATGATTCTGGATTTGCCGGACCACATTAAGGCGAAATGGGACGTCTCATCTGTTCGGCAACTGCTGATATCCTCCGCGCCCGCAAGCAAAGAGCTTAAGCTTGCCATCATGGACTATTTCAAGAATGCGGAACTTTGGGAGGCTTACGGGAGCACCGAAGGAGGATTGGCCACACTGCTGAGGCCGGAAGACCAATTAACGAAACTCGGCTCCATCGGCAAAGAAATTTTCGGCACAGATCGAATCAAGCTTCTGGATGCGGATCGAAATGAGGTCCCGGACGGAGAAGTTGGAGAACTGTTTTACCGGGCACCCTGCGTTTTCAAAGAATATTTCAAGGATCCGCAGAAGACCGAGGAAGCGTTCCACGGAACGTGGTTTTCTGCCGGAGACCTGGCAAGACGTGACGAGGACGGCTATTACACGCTGGTTGACAGGAAAGCCAACATGATCATTACAGGAGGCGAAAACGTCTATCCTTCGGAAGTGGAGGGCGTGCTTCAGTGCCATGAAGCTGTCAAGCAAGTAGCTGTGATCGGAGTGCCGGATAACAAATGGGGCGAAGCGATCAAGGCGGTGGTGGTGCTCAATGACGGATTTGAACCAAGCGAGTCCTTGGCCCAGGGCCTTGTGGATTTTGCCCGAGGAAGAATCGCCGGATACAAGCGCCCGAAGAGCATTGACTTCGTAAGAGATGCGGAGATGCCAAAAACAGCGACCGGCAAGATCCTCCATAGAGTGCTCAAGAGTCGCTATACAGGTCTCAATCGTGGAAGCTGAGAGCAGAATCGCCCGCAAGGTCGTAGAACCATTTAGCAGCGACAGTAGGATGCCCACCCTACTAAATCGGATATCGACAAGATCCGGGCCTTAATCGCCGCGACTTTTTGGGGAACGCTCCGGCCGGGTCAGCCGCTATCGGTATCGGTTCAGCAGGATAAAAAAGGTGAATAGAATGAATGAAGCTGCCTTCAATAGTGAAGAGCACCAGATTTTTCGTGACTCATTCAGGAAGTTTGTGGCCCGAGAAATCACCCCTCACGTTTCAGAATGGGAGGAAAAGCGGGCCGTGCCGCGGAGTATATGGCTCAAGCTGGGGGAACAAGGCTACTTGTGCCCGTGGCTTCCGGAACAGTATGGAGGGCCTCGGCTTGGGATTCGAGTACTCTGTCATCATTAATGAAGAGTTGTTACGGGGCAATGCATTTGGCGTGGAAGTCCCCCTTCATAGTGATGTCGCGACCCCATATATCTTTTCTTATGCATCTCCGGAAATGAAAGAGCGATGGCTTCCCAAGTGCGCAACAGGCGAAGTGGTAACGGCTATTGGGTTGACTGAGCCAAACACCGGCTCGGACCTGGCTGCCATTCGTACAAGGGCCGTGAAGGATGGAGATTTTTATGTGATCAACGGGCAAAAGACCTTCATTACAAATGGCTACTTTGCGGATGTTGTCGTTCTAGCTGTCAAGACCGATCCGGGTGCAGGTCACAGAGGGATCAGCCTCATCCTGGTAGATAAGAATGCCCCGGGATTCCATCGCGGCCGAAAATTGAACAAAATGGGATATCACATGCAAGACACGGCTGAACTTTTTTTCGAGGATTGCCGCGTCCCCGCTGCGAACCTGCTCGGCGAGGAAGGAAAGGGCTTCAAGTACATGATGCAGAAGCTCCAACAGGAACGCCTGGAAGTTTCCATCAAGTGCCAGGTCTTGGCGGAAGAAGCCCTGAAGGAGGCGCTGAATTACGTGAAAGTTCGCGAGGCGTTCGGCAAACCCATAGGGAATTTTCAGTACACTGCATTCAGGCTGGCCGACATGGCCACCGAAATTCAACTCGGCCGCACCTTTTTGGACAGCCTGATAAAGGAACATATCGAAGGAAAGAATATAGTTCAGAAAGTTTCCATGTCCAAATATTGGCTCGGCGAGATGGTGAACAGAATCGCGTATCAGGCCGTCCAGCTTCACGGCGGCTATGGATACATGGAAGAATATCGAGTCTGCAAGATCTATCGGGATGTCCGTTGCCTGTCTATCTTTGCGGGGACAAGCGAAATCATGAAGCTGATCATCAGTCGCGGTCTGGGGCTTAATCCATGACAATCACAAGCATGCGGTGCCCTGACAAGTTATCGGAATTCTACTGAAGTTAAAGACCATGTTACGAGGCAGTGTCATTGCGAGGAGTGAAACGACGAAGCAATCTATTTCTGTTGATTTAGAGATTGCCACGGGCTTACGCCCTCGCAATGACACTAGCGTGCTCTGCCAAATGAACAATTCCGTAAAGTATTACTCGGTTGAAAGCGCATTGGCATTACATCGAAAGGTGAAAGAAGATGAAACACCAGATCAAATTCAAGGTGAATGGCGACGAATACTCGCTGGCGGTTGATCCTCGGCGAACACTCAACGAAATGCTTCGCGAAGACCTGAACCTGACGGGCACCAAGCTCGGCTGCGGAACCGGCGATTGCGGAGCTTGCGCTGTCATGGTGGACGATCGCACTGTCAGCTCATGCTTGACCCTGGCCGTGTCGGTGCATGGAAAATCCGTCAAAACAGTGGAGGGCCTGGCACCTTCGGGTGAGATACTACACCCGATACAGGACGCTTTTGTAAAAACAGGGGCAATTCAATGCGGCTATTGCACGTCCGGAATGGAAATGGCTGCGCTCAATCTCTTGAACCACAACCCTTCACCGACCGAGAAGGAAATTAGAGCCGGCCTTTCCGGGCATCTATGCAGGTGCACAGGATACAACCAGATTGTGGAAGCTGTCTCGGTTGCAGCGGAAACGATGAAGCAAAGCAAGTCAGAAGAGGTAGAGCGATGAGACTACCAAAATTCGAATATTTTGCCCCAAAAACATTGGAAGAGGCCCTGGTCCTGCTAAAAGAACAAGGGAAGGGCGCTTATGTGATGGCCGGAGGAACAGACGTCATGGTCAAAATGACTCACGGCCGTCTAAAGCCCAAGGCAGTGATCGCACTAGGTGAAATCGAAGAATTGAACGGTATTCGTTTCGATGCGAAAGAAGGGCTTACCATCGGAGCAACCGCACGGCTCGCGGAAGTAGCTTCCCATCCTGACATTCTGAATCACTACCCGGCCCTTGCTCATTCGGTTCAGGTGATGGCTAATGTCGAAGTCCGCAACATGGGCACGGTCGCAGGCAACCTTTGCAATGCTGCTCCTTCTGCCGATAGTGCGCCCCCGCTCATAGTCATGGGAGCGGAAGTTACACTGGCAAGCGTCAGCGCGAAAAGGCGGGTGGCCCTGGACCGGTTCTTCAAAGGACCCGGACTCACGTCAATGGAACAAGGGGAGATCATGACTTCCATACATGTGCAGCCGCCTCGCTCCAGGTCAGGCGCTTCGTACATGCGTATATCAGCTCGCTGCGGGGTGGACATTGCCGCTGTGGGCGTCGGGGTCATGGCCGATTTCAACGGTGAAGGCTGTAAACAGGCAAAAATTGTGCTTGGTGCAGTTGCTCCCATTCCCATGCGTGCAGAGAAGACTGAAGATCTTCTGCAAGGCAAGGAATGGACTGATGAACTCATCGAAAGGGCCGGAGAGCAGGCCGCGGAAGAGGCCAGGCCGATCTCGGATGTTAGAGCGAGCGCTGAGTGGCGAAAAGCAATGGTGGCGGTATTGACCCGGCGAACCCTTCAAGAAGCTCATGCGAGGGCAAGCAAAGGCTAGCGCGTACGGAAAGGAAAGAACCATGAAACAATACAACATAATAGGAAAAGATGTGCCGCGTACGGATGCTCCGGTCAAGGCAAGGGGAGCCGCCGTATACACGGATGACATGAAGCTGCCGGGAATGCTTCATGGCCAAATACTAAGAAGCCCGCTTCCGCATGCTCTGATTAAAAGTATCGACATCGGCAAAGCAGCTTCTTTGCCTGGCGTTAAGTGCGTAATCACCGCGGAGGACACACCCAAGATCAAGTATGGCAACTGGCGGCTGTTTGCGGAGACGCAGGACGAGTATCCGCTCGCGGTTGACAAAGTGCGGTTCATAGGCGACGAAGTGGCCGCTGTGGCAGCTTTAGACAAAGATACCGCAGAAGAAGCTTTGGATCTCATCAAGGTGGAGTACGAGGAACTGCCGGGTATCTTTGATGTGGATTCGGCCACACAGCCGGGCGCCCCGGTTCTCCATGATTACTGTCCCTCCAACGTCAGCGTCAATCGAAAGATCAAATATGGCGACGTGGAAAAGGGCTTTGCGGAATCGGACTACGTAAGAGAAGACACTTTCAACGTTCACGGAGTGAGCCACGCATATCTCGAGCCGTGCGCGGCGTTAGCCCAGGTCGATCTGGATGGGAGAATTACTCTCTGGACTTCCACTCAAGTCCCGTACATCGTGCAATGCCTGCTGGCTTCAACGCTCGGTATGCGAGAAAACGATATTAGAGTGATCAAACCGTACGTAGGAGGCGGTTTTGGCGGGAAAATGGAATTGCGCACATGGGAATTCTGCGCTGCTCTCATGGCTAAGATGACAGGCCGGCCTGTTAAGTTCACTCTCAGCAGGGAGGAGGAGTTTCTTGCAGGCAGGCGCAGGCATCCCATGAAGATCCACTCCAAAGTGGGGTTCAAAAAGGACGGGACGCTCGTTGCCAAGGATCTGAAAATCTTGCTGGATGGCGGAGCATACAATGCAATGGGGCCCACGGCAACGTTCTTGTGCGGAAATTTCGGTGCGATGTTGTACCGCTATCCCAACTATCAGTTTCACGGACAACACGTTTATACGAACAAGCCGCCCGCGAGCGCTATGCGCGGTTTCGGCGCGCCGCAATCGCTTTACGCAAGTGAAATCCAGATGAATCTGGCGGCGGAGGAGTTGGGGCTCGATCCTATTGATATCAGACTCAAAAACGCCCAGGTCACTGGAGATGAAATTCCTGACGTGGCTACTATCAGTAGCTGCGGCTTCATCGACAGCATAAAAGCGGTCTCTGAGATGAGCGGGTGGGAGGAGAAACGGAAGAACCTCAAACCGGGTCAAGGGATTGGTATCGGTTGCTACAGTTTTATTTCTGGTGGCGTGTTTAACTGGTTTAATACCCAATATCCGTTTTCTGCGGCGGAAATTAGGGCTTTTTCCGACGGCACCGTGCACCTCCTGACTATGGCGGCCGACATCGGGCAGGGTTCGGATACAGTTCTCAAGCAGATTCTGGCGGAGCAGCTTGGGCTGCAAATGGCGGATATCCGCATCACTTCTGCGGACACGTCGATGACACCCCAGGCAGACTTGGGCGCATGGGGGAGCCGGCTGACCCTTATGGCGGGAAATGCAGTCATGGATGCCGCGAAGAAGATCAAGGATCAGATATTTGGAGCGGTGTCGGCGCGGTTTAATCTCAACGTCATCCACGAGCTCGAATGCAAAGATGGAAGAGTTCAGTCCAAAGCCAAGTCCACTTACGGGGTGAGCTTTGGGGAAGCTGTGGCTATGGTGCAAAAGGCGAACAGGGGAGAACCGCTTGTGGTTCGCGGATCGTACACTCCGAGGGACAAGGGAATGGTGACCCCTGCTTTTGGTTTTGGAGCCCAAGTGGCTGAGGTGGAGGTTGACAAAGAAACCGGCCTTGTGGAGGTCAAGCAGATGTGGACCGCCCACGATTGCGGCACTGTGATCAATCCCAGAGCAGTTGAAGGACAGCTCGCCGGTTCAATTCAGATGGGCCTTGGATACGCCTTATCCGAGCAATTGGTGATGGATGGAGGCCAGACTCTCAACACCAACTTCGCGGATTACAAAATGCCAATGGCCACGGACATGCCGCCCAGCCAGGTGGCCCACGTTGACACGTATGAACCGGAGGGACCTTTGGGGGCCAAAGAGTGCGGAGAGGGCCTTGCCTCTCCCACAGCGCCGGCGATTTCGGACGCTGTATATCACGCGACCGGCTATCGGTGTAAAGATCTGCCCATAACTCCGGAGAAGATTCTGAAACATCTTGAAAGTGAAGAGCAGTCACGCCGCTTGCAAGAGGTCGCGGCCGCGGAGGTGCAATTCAAAAGAAGGTAACGTGCCGGCGGGAAAGGCATCTCTCTCTAAGCCGCGGACAATGCGGCTCACTCTTACGATTGGGCGGACTGGAAAGTCCGCCCCACAGATCAGGGGCAATCCCAATAACCAAATTAGTGGCGCAGGCTTTCCAGCCTGCGATCTTCAAGAGTACACTTTCTGCTCTGCATTTTCCCTGTTGAATCAGGTGGAAATCCAAATTTAATCCAATGAACACAGGATCACTCGCCAATCAATTGTCTCGTCGTCCTGGTAATTGAGATCGTTAGCTGTTGGAGCGGTCAATTCGGTGGATCCCGGTAAACCCTACGACTAGGTTTGTCGTTCATCCTTTGTTCGGCGCAGAATATCTCTCAATATGTTCAGGAGTTCGGATTTCTGTTCATCGGAATACATCATCAAGTATTTTTGGAAGCTCCGCTCTTTCCGATCTGAGATGTCCCTCAACACCTGAATTCCTTCAGGCGTGATTTGCAGCCTCTTCAGGCGATCGTCATTAGGGTCGCTTGTTTCTAATAATGAATCCGTTTTGCTCTAATCTCTTGGCGATACCTGTCATGTTTGCGCTTGAAACCAACATGATTCTGTTCACGTTCCTCATGGTATTTTGGCCGTTTTCGGAAGCATCCAAAACCCTGAGGAGATTATATTGAGAGAACGTAAGGCCCCATTTCTTAACTACCGCCGAAGCGCTTCTCTTGAAGCGCTCGGCGATCCGGACCATCGCCATCAGCACTCTTTCATCTATACTCATGTCGCTCTTGTAGCGGTGATCAGACATGATGCTGCAAGGATCTCCAAATCAGCTATTTTATTCAATATGTTAACAATAAAAGGTTAGATTGTCAACGTTTAGACTTTATCATCGGCAGGTTACTTTTTGGGGACGCAACGGCCAGATCCGGAACCGCTCAATAAAACTTGATCCAGTCCGACGCGGGTTCCAATGTCCCCTTAGCGGGATTCGACTGCAAGATCCGAGCGACGGGAAACCTGTTGTCCCTGATTGTCAACGGCGGCGTGAGCCCTCCCGTATCGAAATGCTTTAAGGCATGGAGGGCCGTGACCAGTCCCTCCCCGTTCAACTGACCTGCTGTATCCGCTTTTCTGAGACACTCCACGAAAATCTTTGCCGCGGTGAATGTCACGAGATACATCAAAGTTCGGTATTTAACCTTGGGATAATGCTTGGCAGTATAGTCCCGAATCTTCTTTATCATCGGCACGTCTGTCATCCACCAGTAAGAATAGGGGCTCACCGCCAGAAATGTCGGTCCGTTCGGCCCCAGTGCCTCAACAACGTTCTGATCGGCTCCCCAGATCATGACAATGAATTTGCTGCTCAGCCCCGCGTCGTGGCATTGTTTGATCAAAGTCGCGTTCTGAGGACCGACCCAACCTTGCAAGAGCACGTAATCCGGATTCTTGCCCTTGAGTTCCTCAATTTGTTTCGAATAGTCACCGCCCCTGATGTTACCGGCCACCTCGGCGACCAATTTCAGCCCCAATCTATGACAAACGATGCGTCCGTAAGGCAGGGGATCCTCGCCGAACGGGCCTTGAGAGTAGAAGAAAGCTACTCTTGCGTTCTTCCGGGTTTCTGCGATGTGCTTGAGAGCAACGGCAAACTGGTCCCCGTATGTCGGACCGACTACGAACATTGAGGGAACCCCGCTAAAAGCCAGCTTCGCTGAAAAAGAGGTTGAGGTATAGAGGACTTTGTAACGCTTTCGAATCAAAGGTGCAGTAGCCAACGCTACCGGCGTGCCCGAGCCGAAAAAACACAACGGGTTGTATCTGGCCATCATGCTTTTAAAGACCCTCACGCCAACTTGGGGATTGTATTGATCGTCTTCCATCACCTCACGAAGCTTCTTACCATTGATTCCGCCTTCCTCATTTGCCATACCGAGGGCATCTCGGACGCCGGCTTCAAGCTCCTCGGTCGTTGCCGCAATGCTCGGTGGCCCTCCAGGGGACAAACTGAGTCCCACAGTAATTGGCTCCTCGGCCGCAACTCCGTGGAACATTGCGAAAGTGAGAAACAAAGCCAAAAAGAGCACCAATGCCGCACTGACATCTTTTTTCATCGCCCCCTCCTCTAGTACGAAGTTTACAGTTTTGGCAAAATCCTAATGTTATCTCCTCGAAATGACCGGGCCATCCCCGTCCTGTAATCACAGAATGATAGACGGGCACTGGTCTCAGGACGTTTGAGGGACAGAGGACTAGGTCTCGGTACGCTTTTGCTCTTCGGCACGGATTTCTCGCCGAAGTAGTTTTCCCACTTTTGATTTGGGCAGCATGTCTCTAAATTCTATGTATTGTGGTATCTTGTATTGAACCAGCTTCTCCTTGCACCAACGTAACAGTTCATAACCCGTAATCCCTTTCACATCTTTCTTGAGGACTACGAAAGCTTTTATGCGCTGTCCCACCTTGGGATCGGGCACTCCCACCACACATGATTCGATCACTGCCGGGTGTTCCTGAAGGACCGCTTCTATTTCGGACGCGGAGACCCGATAGCCTTTGTGTTTGATAGTATCGGCAGACCGGTCAACGAAATACAGAAATCCATTCTCATCTTGCTTGACGATGTCCGATGTTCGGTACCAGAGTCGTCCGTTTATCTCGACAAATGAAGCTTTGGTTTCCTCCGGCTTGTTAAGATATGCTCTCACCATTCTGTCCGATGAGACCAGTAGTTCCCCGGGTTGCCCGATGTCAACCGGATTGGTGCCGTCAGAATCGACAACCATGATCTGCTTGCTGGGCAGCTTCAAACCCATGGTCAGAGGAGGGATCTCCTTGCCCGCAGGGGCCATAACAATTCCCCCGCACGTTTCGGTGGCACCGTAACCTTGAACGATATCGATTCCGAAGCGTTTCTTCCAGCGATTCGAGACTTCCAAGGGAAGGACGTCTCCACCTGAAAAGCAGTACTTCAACGGAGAAAGGTCGTATTGGTCACCTCGGACGTGCTCTAAAACCATTCGATAAAATGCAGGGACACCGATTATGCTCGTGGCTCTGTATCGCTGTATAGAGTCGAAGACCGCGTCGAGATTGACCCGAGGGCTCACCAGTATGGTGCCGCCGCCGACGATAATCGTGGACAGACTACATGTCTGTCCCAGAACGTGAAACAGCGGTGCACCACCCAGGATCACGTCCCGATCTTTGGGAAACAGTGGATCTCGCACCGAAAGCTGTTCTTCGGAAGAAACAAGGAATAATCCGTGTGAAATGGGAACACCTTTCGGGTGTTTGGTCGTTCCGCCGGTATACAGGATCTCTGCTGCGTCGTCTTTTCCCACGCCAGGTTCCGGAGCCGGAGGATGGGATTCGGAGAGCATGTCTTTCATCAAGCTGATGAAATCGGCCTGCTCTACTTTGCCCCTGGGGACTTTGTCCGCGATAAGTCCGAATACCCGTTTCCACATTGGGAGCAAGTCAGCCAAATTCGTTATGATAACCCGTTCGATTGAGGTGTTGGGCATGGAGCGCTTGACATAGCCGTAATTCCTGTCAGCGCATACAACAGCTTTTGCCCCCGTATCCGTAGCTATGTATTTGAGATCAGTATCGGTGTAAATAGGAGTGATGGGAACCGCAACTCCTCCCAATCTCTGAATCCCAAGCCATGCAACGACAAACTGGATCGAGTTGGGAATATACATCACGATACGATCACGCTCTTTCAGACCTACAGAAGCGAGAGATGCCGCGAACCGCTCGGCCATATTGAGCAGTTTTCGGTAAGAGGTACTTCGTGCCAAGAAACACCACAGCGGCCTTATTGGGGTACTTCTGCGCCATTGCCTCAAAGGCTTTGAAGATGGTGGGGTACTCCGGTTCCGACGTCATGGGAAAATCCTCCGTTTACACACCGAAATACGCTGCCTTCACCTCGGGGTTGTCCATTAGCTCCAGGCCGCCGCCTTCCATGGTGAGCATGCCGTTCTCAAGGATGTGGCCGTGGTCGATCATGGGAAGGATGGGTCGTGCGAACTGTTCGGATATCACAATGGTAAGGCCGGTTTCAGCGTGGATTGTCTTTATTGATTCAACAAGAGTAGTTTGCATTACAGGGCTTAGGCCCAGCAGAGGTTCGTCCAGTAGCAGAAGTTTCGGTTTTGCCATGAGTGCCATGCCTATGGCGAGCATTTGCTGCTCGCCACCGCTAAGAAACCCGGCCTTCCGCGTTTTGAGGCGTACGAGAGTAGGAAAGAGGTGAAACACGTAATCTATAGTCTTTTTCACATCTGATCTTTTACGCAAATATCCCGCAATCTTCAAGTTCTCAACGAGATCCGACTCGCGGAATATGGGGTGTCGCTCTCGGCAGAGCACCATACCTCTCTCAACCCGATCACTGGGATACATGTTGGTGATGTCTTCACCCTCGAACTTTACGACGCCGTAAAGGGTAATCCTTTCACCGCCTTTTCGCTGCTCCTTGATCTTGGTATCGATGATCAGCCCCGATATGGTATTCATCAGCGTGGTCTTGCCTGCGCTGTTGGAGCCGATAACGGCTACAATGGACCCCGGTTCGACTTTCATGTTGAAATCGTTCAGCGCCAGGGCATTCTCATAAAAGACCATAAGATTGGATATTTCAAGCATAAGGTCCCCTGATTGCAGAGTTCATGTTCGGGCATTTAACGCACCAGCAGCCAATGAGGAGGTACCACTACTCGGTGCCTAGGTAAGCTTGTTTCACCTCTGCTTTTTCCATGACTTCGGCGGGCCGGCCATCAGCGATGGCCCGTCCATAGTTTAGCACCACCACACGGTCCGCGATACGGAACAACTCACGTAATCGGTGCTCTATCATGATTACACTCTTGCCTTCGGTCATGAGCTTTTCAATGATCGGCACGATGCTCGCCAGTTCGGCTATGCTGAGCCCTGAAAACAGTTCATCAAGTATGAGCAGGTCGGCTCGAAGCGCCAGACACTTTGCCAGCTCCAAACGTTTCAGATACCCGTGAGGCAAGCTTCCGGAAGCTTTGAGAGTAACCGAAGACTCGCGCTCGAAGCCCACTTCTTCCAGAAGGTCTTTTGCCACGGAGTCACGGTCGCCGTACTTTCCACCCGAAAGCTTTTGGACGCGGGGGAATAAAGAGGAATCACGAGGTTCTTGAACGCCGGAAGTTCCGCGAAAGGCCGAATCATCTGAAAGGTGCGTGCGATGCCGAGCCTTGCGATTTTGTAAGGCATCAAACCTGTTATGTTCCGACCGTCGTAGTCGATGGTTCCAGAGTCAGGAGCCAGGAATCCGGTTATGAGGTTAACCAATGTGGTCTTTCCCGATCCGTTCGGGCCGATTATGCCCAACAACTCGCCTCTGTGGAGGTCGAAACTAACTCCAACCACCGCTCGCACACCGCCGAAGCTCTTGCTGACGTTTCGAACGCTCAGGATCATCTCACGGTTGTCGATACTAGCTGCTTCGTTCATAAACTTGGGGCCTCTATTGATTGTTGCCGGGGGGGTCAGCCTTCCGTTGCCACCCACCGCTCGAACTGCTGATATTTGCGCTGGATATAGTGGAAAATCCCTTCCGGAAGTGAAACTATGAAAACCACAAGGAAAAGCGCATATAAGACTGTGCGAAGGCCGCCGATGCCGCGAAGTGCCTCGGAAAGCGGCACGAGTATGAAAGCTCCCATCAAAGAACCGGCAAAGGTTCCCATTCCCCCCACAACCGCGGCCGCCAGCGGCAGTATGGAATAATCGAGGGCAAAATCAGGCATGCCTACAAACATGTACTCATGGGTCATGAATGCGCCGCAAAAAGCGCCTACACATGCAGCGATGAAAAGCGCCTGCGCTTTCATCCAATATATGTTGATGCCCGCGCTCATGACGGAATTGTCATTGTCTTTGATTGCCTTCAACACCAGTCCGTAATCCGACGCCGCCAGTCTGCGGAATGCAAACAGTGCTATGAGCAGCGCAATCACTACAACGTAGATCGCCACCCAATCGTTGGGAAACGTTCTTATACCTGTCAGTCCTTCTGTTCCGCCCAGCATGCCCGTGGCCTCAACGATGCGCTCGAGCATCAGGGGGAACACCAGGGTGACCATTGAGAAGTATATGCCCCGCAGCCTCAACACGGGCAAGAGGAGAATCATAGACAAAGCTCCTCCCAGAACAGTTGCTAAAGGAATGGTGAGCCATATAGGGAAGCCGGCGAAATGATCGAGGGAACCGGCAATGTAAGCTCCCAATCCGAAGAACAGAGCTTGCCCGAGAGAAACCATTCCCGCGGTCACAAGAAAATCCCAACTCATAGCCAGGAGGCCGAAAACTGCCGTCTGAAGGAGGACTTTCTGCCAGTACGACGGAAGAATAAGCGGCAGGACCAGGAGCACCACAATGGGCAGGGCCGGCGGAACCGCCACATACAACATCTCCCGATAGGAAGTTAGGACAAAAATGTCATCGGATCGGGCTTTTATTCCGCGATCTACTCTCTCTTTTCGTAGTTGTTTCACTGCTCCACCGAAGCTGTCCGGACACGCCGGTTGGGCGGCCCCTTCTTTTCCTTTGGAAAGGAGTTGACGGATATTATGTCGTCTAAACGGACATTGTTTTCAGCAACTACTCTATATTCGCTCTTCCAGCTCTTTTTGCTTCCCGAACAGACCCGATGGCTTCACCACCAGGATGATGAGGATGGCTGCCAAGGATACGATCATTTTCCAGTGAGGTCCGGAAAGAGTATCGGTTATCATCTGCGCGTATCCTATCATGAAGGAGGCTACTATGACTCCCGCCGTGCTGCCCAGGCCGCCGATGATACAGACTGCCATCGCATTGATAAGAACGTCATATCCCTCATTTACGGATATGGTGCCTCTCGGGAGAATCAAAATCGCGGCAACAGCAGCCAAACCCGCGCCAAAGGCAACACTTATTCCGGCGATTCGGTCCGAGTTGATACCCAAAGATAAGGCAGTCCTCTCGTCCTGAGCTATACCTCTGAAGGCAAGCCCCAGTCGTGTATAGTGAGTAAAAACATATAGCCCGGCGGCGAGTGCAATCCCGATCCCGACTATCCAGATACGCTGCGCGTCCACATACGTGCTTCCGATCAGGTACACTTCCGTCCGTGAACGGCGGTAGGGTGTATTCAAATCCGGTGAACCCGAGGTAGCGAAACGTCTCCAATATGGCTAAACCCACGCCAAAAGTTGCGATAACTTCCGAGATCACGAGGCCTCTGACTCTGAGTAGCACGAATCTGTATAGTGCTGCCCCAAGAGCTGCGGTAAGCAGGACGGCAAGTATGGCGGAGAGAAAGAATGGGATGGAAAGCTTGTGTATGAATAGCCACGTTGCAAATCCGGCCAGAACTGTACATCGCGCCATAGGCAAAATTGGAAACTCCGCTGATACCGAAAGTGAGACTGAAGCCCAGAGCCACGAGGGCCAATATGATGCTGTTCACGAACCCGTAAATTAAAGTCACTTCGAGCATTTAGTTTCCTTTCGCGTATGGACCGCCGTTCAAGTTGCCCATGAGGGCCCCTTCGCCAAAACCACGTCCGAGCCCACGTTTGCTGTTTTTCCCCCGGCGATCTCACGGCCGGAAAGCACCGGGGGAGTCTGGCGATGTGCCTTCCTGCAAGACTACTTAGGTGCTTTCATCCATGCAGGCAGCTTGATGGACCCTTCAGCCAAGGACTTTGGAAAAACTATAACTCTGTGACCGTCCTCGGTCCATTGCGACATGCAACCGGTCGCGGTCTTAGTAGGGTCGTTACCATAGATGACCTGATGAGCGTCGTCGAACTTGATCCTTCCGACGATTCCCTTGCGGTCTGTCTTTTGTATCTCCTCGACTAACTTGTCGGGGTTCAGTGATCCAGCGCGTTCAATAGCTTCGGCCAAGATGTACACCGCGTCATAAGTAGGGGCTGGTCCATGACCGGCTTCTATGGGAACACCGTATTTCTTCTTGTACGCATCGTAGAATTTCTTCGCGGGCGGGTATTTTTTCGGCCCAATTCCGCTCCCAATTTCGGCGCTCGCGTTCATAAGCCCGCCGATCTTCCCTTCGAAGGTCTTCCAAGCTCCCGGACCGGTCATCATTGCGATGTAACCCATGACCACCGTCGGGATTTTAAGCGATCGCCACTGCTTGAGGAGAATCCCGCTCTGAGGCATGTCAAACACCGGGAAGATAACTTGAGCCCCCTTGCTTTTTGCCTTCATAAGACCTGCCGAAAAGTCCGACGAGCCGGTGGGATACACCTCGGTTCCCAGGATTTCCCACCCGAATTTTGATGACGCCACCTTTTCTGTTCCCATTGCTGTGGCCCTGGCCCAAAGCACGTCCTGATGCATGGCATAGAGCTTGTTGAATCCGAATTCCTTTTTCATGAAATCCAGAGTGGACACCATATAGCGCACAAAATGAATCGCGTTGAGGCAAACACGGAAATAATATTTATATTTTGCAGGATCGGATTTGAATTTTTCCGCTGTCTTGGGCGTCATAGCAATGGTGCACAGCGTGGGGATCTTATATTTCGCAATTATATCCATTCCCGCCAGCAACGCCTCGGAGCGGAACGGCCCCACGACTATGGCTGAAATTTTTTTCTCGGTGATAATTTTTTCCAGCCCGAGAAGCGCTTCGGAAACCGGAACCCCGGGGGAGGCGTCACGCAGATCGGCTGTCTCGATCTGCAAGGGTCGTTTAACCTTGCCGACTTTCACGCCGCCACGGGCGTTGATCTCGTCCACCGCCATCTGGACCGCCTTGAGACATTCCCCGCCTTCACGGGTAGTGAGAGCGGTCGGCACCCCGATTAGTATCGGCTGCTCCGCCGGAGCCGGAGTCGTCGTCCCGAGTAATGCACAGATAGCGAGCAATCCAACGGCCACAGAAAGCTTCTTCATGCCATTCCTCCTCGGTTGATAAAAAATTTTGTTAATCAATGGGATCCATCTCCCTCGTCCGTTCACTCCAGATACGGAAAGAACCATTGCCTCACACCCGGTGGCGTAGATGCGCGGCTTCCGATTCATCTTTCCAGGATCATCCTCCATTTCCGACGGCGAATTGTTTCCTCAACTCTCGCTTTAGAATCTTGCCGGCCGCGCTCTTGGGCATTTCAGTCAGCATCACGTATTCTTTCGGGACCTTGAAAGGCGACAAGCGATCCTTCAAGTATAGCTTCATTTCTTCCGGAATGATTTCCCGCCCCGGCTGTGGTACGATAAAGACCACGACCCTTTCGCCCCACTCCTTGTCGGGAAGTCCTACAACCGCACATTCTTGCACATCGGCTACAGTATAAATGACTTCTTCCACTTCACGGGGGTACACGTTTTCTCCCCCCGTGATGATCATATCTTTGAGCCGATCCACAATGTAAAGGTACTCGTTCTCATCAAAAACACCAATGTCCCCGGTTCGAAACCAGCCATTTTCCCAGAATGCATCTTCCGTTGCTTCCGGATTGTCCAGGTATCCCCTTAAAACGTTAGGTCCTCGGACACATATCTCGCCTTCCTGCCCCTGTGCAACCCGATTCCCCCGGGTGTCTCTGATCTGCGCTTCCACACCGGCCACCGTCGTGCCTACCGAGCCGACAACGTGATGGTAATAGTGATTATATGTCACAGCGGTTGCCGTTTCAGTCATTCCGTAGCTTTCGTGGATCGTCAGACCGGTTTGTTCCTTCCACCGTCGAACTATTTCCGCTGCCATGCTTGCAGCCGCGGAGAAACTGTATCTAATTTTTCCCAGTTTCTCCTTGAGATTATCCACGGTAAGCAGACGGGCATAGATTGTCGGTACAGCGAAGAACTTTGTTGCCCGCCCCGCGCTCGTGAGTGCCAGGACCCGGTCCATATCGTAGTTCGGAAGAATCTCGACACATCCGCAGCTCAGGATAGTAGCATTCATGATGTGTATCTGACCGAAGACATGGTTAAAAGGGAGAAAACACAGAGCGCGGTCCGTCTCCGATGAGCGCTCGTAATAGGCGACATTGTGACTGCCCGCGTTGATATTTTCGTGACTCAACATGACTCCCTTAGGAGTTCCGGTCGTACCGCCGGTGTAGAGTACCGCGGCGGTGTCTATGCGGTCTCTGTCCACAGCCTTGAAAGATTCCGTCCCCATTTCAAGAAGTCGTGGCAGCGACAAATCGCCTTGCGGGCAGATAGTCTTTTCGATGCCCGCCGATGCCCGCAAGTTTTCCAGGCTATCGAGTTTGTCATCAGTGGTGAAAATAAATCTTGGCTTTGAGTGGTTGAGCAACAGAGCCAGTTCCTCGCCCCTGAGGAGACTGGACAATGTGATGGCAATAGCGCCCGCCTTGAGTACGCCAAAGTAGAAGCCAATCCAGTCGGCGGAATTAGCCGCGCATAGACCGATATGATCTCCGGCTTTAATTCCCATTCTCGTGAGCCCAGTGGCTATGCGATTGGCGCGGTTGTTGAGTTCCCCGTAAGTGATATCTGCCCCGCCTTCGCTCGCGGCCGGCCGGTCAGGGAAGAAAAGAGCCGACCGTTCCAAATTGCAGGACAAATTCATGCTCACTCCTCTGGAAGTGTCTTTTTGTCGCTTTTCGCCTGGTGGTGGGGCTGCTCCTTGGGGGGCTCCAACCACAGTGGCGGCCACATTCCAACACTTGAGTTCCCCCTCTCACGAGGCTGTGGGAGAGAGGCACTTCAATCAGGTCTGGGCGCCCGGCACCCCTTGCTTCGTCGAGCGGAGCAAGGGGCGTTCTCGGAGGCTTCCCTATTCTGCGGCCGGGAACCGCACCCACCGACTTACTTGGCCGGCTTCAGCCAGTCAGGCAATTTGATGGGGCCATCTGCAATAGGTTTTGGATACACTATTACTCGCTTACCGTCGTCTCTCCATTGGAATATGCAACCCACGGCCGTTTTCGTGGGATCAGCCCCGTAAATGACCTGATTCCCTTCGTCGAATTTGATCCTTCCGATGACGCCCTTGCGGTCCGTCTTCTTTATTTCCGCCACCAACTTGTCGGGATCCAGCGATCCGGCCCGTTCGATAGCTTCTTTTAGAATGTAAACCGAGTCGTATGACGGCGCGGGACCGTGACCCGCCTGAATGGTCTCGCCATACTTCTTCTTGTACGCGTTATAGAATTTCATGGAGGGGGGGTACTTGTCGGTAGCAATTCCGCTGCCTATCTCGTAGTTGCAATTCAGAAGGCCCACGATTTTGCCCCCAAAGGTCTTCCATGCCTTTGATCCGCACATAGGACCGATGAACCCGTCGATAAGGGCAGGAATTTTCATTGACAGCGATTGCTTGAGGAGTATCCCCCCCTCAGGCATGTCAAAAATGGGGAGTATAACCTGAGCACCCAGACTTTTCGCTTTGCTGAGACCGGCCGAAAAATCAGATGAACCCGTCGGATACACCTCGCTGCCCACGAGTTTCCAGCCGTATTTGGCAACCGCCACCTTAGCTGTAAAACCGGCAGTGGCCCGGGCCCAGAGCACATCCTGATTCATGGTGAAGAGTTTTGTGAATCCGAACTCGTCCTTTATAGCTCCCAGATTGCTCGACAGATATCCCACCAGGTATTTGGCGTCAAAGGAAACACGGAAGATGTACTTGTACTTTTCTGGATTCTTTTTGACCATTGCTTCCGATTTGGGCGACATGGCGATGGTTCCCAGCATAGGGACTTTGTACTTCGACATGATATCCATGCCCGGAAGCAAAGCCTCCGACCGGAACGGCCCCACGACTAGTGCGACAGGCTTCTTTTCGGTTATAATCTTCTCGAGTCCAAGGAGGGCCTCAGACACGGGGACACCGGGAGAGGAATCCCGCAAATCAATGGACTCAATCTTAAGGGGTCTCTTGGTCTTCCCAACCTTGACCCCACCTTTTGCATTGATCTCGTCAACTGCCATTTGTACAGTTCTGAGCGACTCTTTTCCTTCAATAGATGTAAGAGAAGTGGGGAGACCTATAACGATCGGCTCAGCTCCCATTACAGTTGTAGCCGTCCAGCCCATAGACAAGACAACAACAACAGCCGCCAACGCAAGTAGCTTGTTCACGGGATCCTCCTTTGTGAATAAAGGTTAAAAGATTAACTCAATCGCCCATGATACGACGCCAAAAAAATGAAACGGAAGTTTGTATGCGAAGGGCAAGCAGACCATTAGTAAGTGAATTACTTGTATGTTGATTGTTAAGGCATTAAGGATTATTTTCCGGTCAAGACAATTTGTCAAGTTTTTTTTCTCCGCGTGAGGCAATCGTTCGCTGACGGCAACCATTCACTTTCGCGCGGGAAGAGATTGTCATTGCGTGTCCCGCGTCTCGCTGGACGAAGCAATCTTTACCTCATACCGATTTGCTTTCAAACAAGTGATACCAATGCGCTTTCATACATGTAAGACGACGGGCACGGAGGCCCGTGCTACCCCACGTCCCGCGGGGTAGGGCCGGCGTCCCTGCCGGCCAAGACGTTCTTAATCATTCTTTTGAACGCGACATGGTGGTGCGCCAGGCAAAGCTTGGCGTCTCTTACTGGGTGAGAGTCCCTGTCGGGTAAGGTCTAACCAGCCACCCGTATCGAGTGTTGCGGATATTTGGGAGGATGCAATTTAGAGCAAACGAACGAAATATCCGAAGCGTACACAGAGAATCTTGTGGGCGGCAAGGGAGGCCGCATCTCCCTGAAGCGATTCAGCCTCGTTACCGCTGAGCAGTCGGCGACGATGTTACCATATCGGAAGCCAGCATAGAGGGATCGTTATCGGTGAGATCCCCGAGGGGCTGCCGGGGTCAGAGAGCGTGGCACGCAGGAAGAGAGATATTAGGAACCTGGGAGGCCCCCCGGTCTCCCTCGCAAGAGGGTAGGGTGTACCAACCAAAAGGAGGCCACCCGATGGGCCGAAGGGAGTCAGATCGCTCCATCGTACTCTGAGGCGGGAGAGCCGGCCACAAGGGGAAGGGAGCGACGAGGCCGCGTAGCCTGCAAAGGAAACACGAACCGAACAAGGAGGATCGGACCAAGCCGTGCAAACCTCACTGCGGGGAATAGCAAACAAGGCAGCCAAGCAACAGAAGCATCGATTCGGCAACCTCTACGAGTTGCTCAACGAGGAGAATCTACGATGGTGCTGGCAGTTTCTTCGGAAAGAGGCGGCACCGGGAATAGACAGAGTGGATTATGCCGAGTACCAGGCTGAGCTGGCCTCCAGTATCCATGACCTCGTTGGCCGCCTGAAGGGGAAGCGGTATCGAGCCAGATTGGTTCGTAGGCATTACATTCCCAAACTCAATGGGAAGCTTCGTCCGTTAGGGATACCGACTACTGAGGATAAGCTGCTGCAGCTTGCGGTAGCCAAGATCCTGGAGGCCATTTACGAGCAGGACTTTCTCGATTGCAGTTATGGGTATCGTCCGGGTCGCAGCCCGCTCGATGCGGTAAAGCACCTCACGGATGAGCTGCAATATGGGAGGTACTGTTGGATCGTGGAAGCGGACATCAAGGGGTTCTTCGACAACATCGACCATGATTGGATGATTCGGATGCTGGGAGAGCGAATTGATGACAAGTCGTTTCTGCGTCTGATTCAAAAATGGCTCAAGGCAGGTATCTTAGATACGGACGGAGAGGTGATCCATCCGGCCACGGGCACACCTCAAGGTGGGATCGTGTCGCCGATCTTGGCCAACCTCTACCTGCATTATGCTCTGGACCTATGGTTTGAGACAAAGATCAAACCGGCCTGTCAGGGCAGCGCTTTGCTCATCCGCTTTGCGGATGATTTTGTCTGTGCGTTTCAGGATCGGAAGGATGCCGAGCTGTTCATGGAAGAGCTCGAGGCACGCCTGGGCAAATTCGGCCTGGAAACCGCTCCGGACAAGACGCGGCTGTTGCGGTTTTGTCGGTATGATTTAGCTGGGAGCGGCCGGTTCGATTTTCTTGGGTTTGAGTTTCGCTGGGAAGAAGGCCGCAACGGGGGCCGCTTTGTGAAGCGCCGCACTTCGCGTAAGAAGCTGCGGGCCTCGCTAGCCAACTTTACGGACTGGATCAAGAAGGAGTGCCACCGGAGGACCGGTCGACTTTTCTCCACCCTCAACTCCAAGTATCGCGGATACTGGAACTACTACGGGGTGTTGGGGAATTCGGCAAGCCTTCAGCGCTTCTTTTACATCACCCAGCGGCTTCTCTTCAAATGGCTGAATCGTCGCAGTCAGCGCCGTAGTTACACCTGGGTCGGATTCAACGCCCTGGTTAACTACTATGGGGTAGAGCAGCCACGCATCACCGAACGTGCCAGACCAGTGCAATTGGCCCTTCTGTGATCGCTGTCAGTGCGGAAGCGAGCGGCCTTGAGGAGCCCGGTGCGGGAATAGCGCACGCCGGGATCTGTGAGGGGGCCGGCGGGCAACCGGCGGTCCTACCTTGATTAAAAAGTAGTGACCGATATCGCAAATGACTCGGTGAGGACGGAAGTCTTGCCGGGATCAGGGTAGGGTGGCCCGTGGCCGCCGTCCCGCGCGTCGGGCATTCGCGTTAAGTTAAGGCAATTTCGTTCCTTTTCGGGAGGTCCGTGCAGGCCGAGCACGATCAAAGTCCCCCTTTTATAAAGGGGGATTTAGGGGGATTTTCAAGTAGTTATCCCAAAATCCCCCCTGGCCCCCCTTTACGAAAGGGGGGAACCCCCGCGTCTCGCCGGGTTAAGTTAACGCCGTCCCGCGCGTCGGGGGATCGGGCATTGCCCGATCTACCCTCGGTCATTTCATCCCGTAAGGCATGGATGACGCGCAGCTTCCACCTCATCCATCCTTCTTACCTTGCATTTTGACGGAGCCCCGCGCAGAAGTTCCGGGTTTTCCTTTGCCTCCCTCGCAATCGCCTTCAATGCGTCAACAAACTGGTCCAAGTCCTCTTTTGATTCCGTCTCGGTCGGTTCAATCATTATCGCTCCGCTCACAACCAGCGGAAAGTAAATCGTCGGCGGATGATAACCGTAGTCCATGAGGCGCTTGGCAATATCCATGGTGCTGACTCCGCTCTCCTTCTGGAATTTGTCGGAAAATACGCACTCATGCATGCAAGGTCTGTCATACGGGAGATACAGCACGCCTTTGAGCTTCTCCTTTATGTAATTTGCATTCAGCACGGCAAGTTGGCTGGCCCTGGTCAGTTCACGGCCCATACTCAGTATGTAGCTGTAGGCCTTTATCATGACCCCGAAGTTGCCGTAAAACGCATGCAGTTTCCCTATAGACTCCGGAAATTCCTCTGACAGCACGAACCCTTCCCTGGCCCGGATCACTCGAGGGATCGGTAAGAACCGCTCCAGGCTCTTCTTTACGCAAATCGGTCCTGAACCCGGCCCACCGCTGCCGTGCGGCGTCGAAAAGGTCTTGTGCAAGTTCAGATGTTGAATATCAATCCCCATGTCACCCGAACTCACTATGCCCATAACCGCGTTCATATTTGCGCCGTCGCAATAGACAAGCCCGCCTCTTGAGTGAACTACTTCCGCTATTTCTCTTATGTTTTCTTCGAACAGGCCGAGCGTATTGGGATTTGTGACCATGATTCCGGCGACGTCGTCGTCCATGACACGGGCAATGGTTTCTGTGGATAGAATGCCCTGTTCGTTGGATTTCACATTTACGGGGCGAAATCCACAAAGGGCTGCACTGGCCGGATTGGTGCCGTGCGCAGTGTCCGGAACTATGATTTTGGAGCGTGCTGAGCCCTTGCTCCTGTGATAAGCAGAAATGATGAGCATCCCGGCCAGTTCCCCTTGCGCGCCGGCAGCCGGTTGCACGGAGACCGCGTCCATGCCGGTGATTTCCGCCAAAAGCCTCTCAAGATCGGAAATCAGTCTGAGGGCCCCTTGTGACAAAGGAGTCGGCAACAATGGATGTGCCGCGGCAAACCCCGGTCGGCTCGCTTGTTTCTCGTTGACCTTGGGGTTGTATTTCATGGTGCATGAGCCGAGAGGGTACATTCCGCTATCGACTCCAAAGTTCCACTGAGAGAGCCTGGTGTAGTGGCGAACTACCTCCACTTCGCTCAGGTCGGGGAAGTCCGGAGGCTCGCCAACAAGCTCCTCCGGCACCGGTGACTCCTCGACGTCTCGCCTCGGCAGGCTCATTCCGGATCTGCCTTTTCTTCCTCGCTCCCAGAGCAGCGGTTGGTCCAGTATCAATCCTGTGCGGCCCGGAAATTCTTTCATTGTATGCATTCAGTTACAGCCGGAATTTGCGAGTGGCTTCGTAGGGTGGGCTTTCTAGCCCGCCATTGAACGGGAGTTTCCCCGGCAGGCTGGAAGGCCTGCCCCACAAGACTGAATGGTTACCTTTCATTCGGTTATCTCCTTGACCAAAGCTTCCATGTCCGCCCTGGACCTGGTTTCGGTAACGCACAACAGATAGTGATTGGGCAGTTCGGGATAGTAAGGGGCCAAAGAGATCCCGGCGATGATTCTTTTCTCCAGCAAACGTTGGTAAGTGAATTCAAATCCGGACGGAAATTCCACCACGAATTCGTTGAAGGTAGGACTGGAAAATGCCGGCTTCAAACCTGCTCTCGCAAGCCCTCGCTTGAGATACTCCGACTTGTCATAGTTCAGCTTAGCCAGTGCTCTTATTCCGGTTCCGCCGAGAGACGCCATGTACATGGCCGCGGCCAGAGCGCACAGGCTGCCGTTGGTGCAAATGTTGGACGTGGCTTTTTCCCTGCGGATGTGCTGCTCACGGGTGGCAAGAGTAAGCACGAATCCTCTCTCGCCGCCCATATCCTTTCCCAGACCCACAAGTCGCCCCGGCATACTGCGCACATACTGCATATTGCTCGCGAACATGCCCAGTCCAGGGCCGCCGAAAGATTGGGGAATGCCGAAACTTTGGCCTTCTCCGCAAGCTATGTCCGCTCCTTGACTTCCCGGACTTTTGAGCAGGCCGTAAGCCAGAGGCTCGGAAAAGCAGACAACAAACAGTGCCCCTTTTCCATGAGCAATCTCACTATTCGGCTTAAGATCTTCGATACAACCGAAGAAATTCGGCGACTGAACCGCGACGGCTGCAAGTTCGTCATGTCCTCTCAGCCCTGAAAAGTCGGTCCTGCCGTCTTGCAGGTAATCAAGCTCCACCAACTCATAACCAGACGAGGAGAAATAGGTTTTGACCACCTGCCCGTAAAACGGATGGACCGCGCGAGATATTGCTACTCTGTGTCGGCGGGTTATTCTTATGGCCATGAGCAGCGCTTCCGCCAGTGCAGAGGCGCCGTCATACAAAGATGCGTTGGCGGTTTCCATGCCAAGCAGCCTGGCCACAAGAGTCTGATACTCATAAATGGCCTGAAGCGTTCCTTGACTCATTTCCGGCTGGTACGGCGTATAAGCTGTTACGAATTCCGACCTCGCAAGCAGTTGAATCACCGATTCCGGAATATAGTGCTCGTAACTGCCCGCGCCTACAAAGACCTTGAAATCCGGAGATACTGCCATGCTAGCGGCCAGCGTCTCAAGATGATCCTTCAGTTCCCACTCTGTCATGGGTTCCGGGAGATTGAGGCCGCTCGTGCGGCGGCACCCCGGAGGAACGGTCGAGTGGAGGTCTTCCAGCGTCGCAACGCCTACGACCTCCAACATTTCCGCGATATCTTCCGCCGTGTGCGGCAAGTAACGCATCTATTCAAGCCCTCCCAACATTTCCCGGTAGACGTTGGCCGTTACGAGATCCTCCATCTCTTCCGGATGCTCGGGTTTAATCTCGATGATCCAGCCCGCGCCGTAGGGATCGGTGTTGATAAGCTCGGGAGATTCCGCCAGGTCTGTGTTCACCGCCAGGATTTCCCCACCTACCGGCATGAACAGCTCCGACACCGCCTTGACGGATTCCACGACTCCGAATTGCTCACCCTTGCGCAATTCATCACCCGGGTTGGGCAGCTCCACAAAAGTCAGCTCCCCCAGTTGGTCTTGAGCGTAATCCGTAATGCCGACTCTAACGTTATCACCTTCCTGCTTGACCCACTCATGGGTCTGAGCATAACGAACATTATCAGGCAGGTTGAATTCCTCGATCTCCTTCAAGGTTCCTACTCCTTTCACCGCATCATTTCTTGAATAGGACGCCGCGCGGAACGGTCCGGGCGGATGTCTTCGACAATCATAACCTTGATTCGGCGCCGGTTGTCCTTTAATTCCACTTCCCGGCCTGCAACCAGTCGCGACCGAACTTTGACAAAACCGCAGCTTAGCCCCCTGGCTTTGAAATTGTCGGGTTTCGTAGGGCTGGCCATGCTGTAAATCGCACCATTGTACCTGGCGATGGACATGTCGCTAACACAAGTCAAAACGACTCCGATCTCATTGCCGTCCGAATCAAGGACAACAGCCCGATCGTGTATTGACACTTTTCGAGGATCGTATCCCACAAAAGCGTAAGTGTGCTCAGCCTTATCTCTTAGTTCAAGGACCCTGTCGCCAATAAACATTTTGGTGAATGCGGTGCGATTCTCGTTGTACGGCAAGGCGAAGAACCAAGGGTGATTGATGAATGGCCAAGGCCCGATATCCTGGTGAGAAAGGGGCAGGCAAGCGCCGGTTCTAAGAGAATCTCTAGCGGCAAGACCGCAAGGAAGCACTCCGAGATCCCGGCCCGCGTTCCATATCGTGTCCCACGCCCGCGGAACGTGTTCACGGTTGACGAATATTTCGAAGCCGAATTCCCCTGTGTATCCGGTTCGCGAGAGCAAAATAGGCGTGCCGTCTTTCAGAACTGTTTCTGCGCTCCGAGGCTCGGCCTCGAAATTTCCTTTGAAGCTGAAGTATGCCATATCTTTCAAGACGTTTTTCGGGTTTCTAAGCGCTTTTATTAATGCTTTGGCTGACAACGGTCCTTGAAGGTCAATTTTGCCCACGGTCTCTGACATTTCGGCTATGCTGACCTCCAAGCCTTCGGCGTGAGCCCGAAGATGGTCCGCTATTATGGTTCCCATACCTGCGTTGACGACTGTAATATAATTTGCGGTTCCCGTCTGATACACGATCGCGTCATCTATGGCCCAACCCTGCTCATCCAAGTAAGCTCCATAAACGCATCGGCCCGGACTCAGGGGCGCCCTGTTTCTTCCCACGCAAGCATTCAGGTCTTTTGTGAAGCAAAGTTGGAGCAAGTCAAAAGATCCCGGTCCGCTGATCGTGACCGCGGACATGTGGCTGGTGTCGAACATCCCCGCGTTGGTAATATTGATCTGATGTTCGGTGACCCCTCCAGAAGGATACCACAGCGGCATGCTCCAACCCGCGAATGTGCCCATTTTGGCTCCATGAGCGAGATGCCAAGGATAAAGCGGGGTCTTCTTTGCTTCTTCGTCTGCTTCGTGCATACGGGTCGTCCAACACAATTATGTGTGGATCAGGATAACCGAATCCGAATGACAAATCTACCATTTACGCAGGCTGAAACCGGTCTCGCGACTTTCCATCACAATCGGAAGGGTTGCCGCTGAGCCTCGGTTCGTATAATCACGTCCGGTGAGACTGTTGTTATGGAGGCACAAATATGAAAAGATTTCCGGGCATAGGTTTCTTGCTTGCGATTTGCTGCGGATTGGTTTGGCCTGCCTTTGCGTGAAGTCTGTGAAATTATTCCGGCAGGTATTCTGGAACTGATCAATTTGCAGCAACAAGGTTTTGCTTACATCAAGCCGTAAATGCATGTGTCGAAACGGTCCGCATGATAGCAGCCGTGGACGTTCACTACCTTGATGCCGGTGCCACTGCGGCCGGAGTGCTCTTCAGCCGATGGGCTTCCGAACGGCCCGCGGTCGAACTACGTGAATTGATCGAGGAAGTCGAGCCGTACGAGCCGGGGAGTTTTTACAGGCGTGAGCTGCCGTGCTTGCTGAAATTGCTGCGAGCAGTGAAACAGCAGGTTGAAACGATTATTGTGGACGGTTATGTTTGGCTCGGGCCTGGTAACAGGCCGGGGCTTGGGGCCCACCTGTACAAGGCCCTGGATGAACAGATCCCGGTAATCGGGGTCGCCAAAAGCCCATTCAAGGGAGCCGTCAACGCTCAACCGATCCTGCGGGGTAGGAGCCTAAAACCTCTGTACGTCACCGCGGCAG
This sequence comes from uncultured delta proteobacterium, assembly GCA_963789265.1. Lineage (GTDB taxonomy): Bacteria > Desulfobacterota > Desulfomonilia > Desulfomonilales > Desulfomonilaceae > CAWBBA01. Next base: position 79,413 of record CAWBKB010000008.1, read on the forward strand.
GCGTGGATGCGGGTCTTGCAGCAGAGAATATCAAGAGTATGCACGGACCGCACCGCATACCGACTCTGCTCAAAAGGGTAGATGAACTGTGTCGTGAGGCAAGCCCATGACCCCGAAGAATCTGCTCGTTACCGGGCCGCCCCGTTGCGGCAAATCCACTCTGATTGAAACGGTCGTTTCGAGAATCGACGCTCCCTTAACTGGCTTCTTCACCTGCGAGATCAGAGAGAAAGGCCGGAGAGCGGGCTTCAAAATCGTCACGCTGGATGGCAGGGAAGGTGTGCTCGCTCACGAGAAGATCAAGGCCAAGGCGAGGGTAGGAAAATACCGAGTGAACCTTGTTGACCTTGACAAAATCGCAGTACCCTCGATGATCCCGTCAAGGCCCGATCAAATAGTGGTGATTGATGAGATCGGCAAGATGGAGTGCTTATCATCGCTCTTCCGCCAGACTTTGCTGCAAACGCTCGATTCGCCTAACAGGGTGATCGGCTCCATAGCCCTGAAGGGCGGCCTATTCATTCGGGGGATTAAAACCCGCCGGGATGTGACGCTTATCGACATGATCGAGGACGATAGGGATGCGTTGGTGGATAATTTGGTCGCTATTTTGCTGTGCCGCTGATGGTCAATTTTGGTGATGGTGAAGGTGGCAGCACATCCTACGGGGCCTGGAATGCCGGAAATCGCAGGCTGGAAAGCCTGCGCCACAGATATAGACTATTGGGAATGCTCCTCTTCTGTGGGGTGGACTATCTAGTCCGCCAGATTTTACAGAGGAAAATGCAGAAATGATGCCTTGTTCTTATTAGCAGTTTCCTGTAGCGAGAGCTTGAAAATAAGGGCCTCGGAGATGGGGTCAGGTCCTTTTTTTTGACTTTTTCATTTCGGGCCATGTGGTCCTGCACACTGTGGGGTAATGGTTAACTCAATGCGCCGGGTTTTCCTAGTGCAAGAAACAGGGCCGGCCACCTTCACTCGCCGGAATTGGCAAGAATGGGGTATAATTCCGGTTGATTGATCGAAAGGGAATGGCAAATCTATTGAAAGGAGATCTGTATGTTTGAAGTAAGTGAAGAGGCGTCGGAGAAGATACAACAGTTCCTGGAAGGACGCGAAGGACTTCAGGCCATCAGGGTCTTGATGACCGAAGGCGGTTGGAGAGGTCCATATCTCGTGATGGCTCTCGATGAGCAGAAAGAAGATGATGAGGTTTTCACGCAGAGAGGTGTGACGTATGTTATCGAAAAAGCCCTTTTTGAAAGGGCAAAACCCATACGTATCGGCTATACTCACTCCACTTTGGGTTCAGGCTATACGCTGGAATCGGAACTCATGAAGGATGTGAAGGGTGTTAGCGTGGGATGTCACGACATTTTCAACAGTTGCGCTACAGCCACGTGTGAATGTGAACCTCAAGAATAAGATAATAAGGAGTCAGTCCTTGTTTCCTGCGTTCTTCCTATCCCGGTCCATAATGCCGCACTCTACTGGAGTAATGGAGCCCGACAGGCGCGGCGATTTCCCCCCGGGCAAGTGTGATACATCCTGATGATTCATTCTCAGTTTCTGAGACAGAGACTTTAATACGGTTGCGAAGGTATGCCGGCCGCGGCTACCAATCATTTGGCACTAGCGAAAGACCCTTTATAAAGGAACCCACCACTTGCGGAGGTAATCTTCATGACACACAGCTTCCTTATCACAGTGCTATTCCCATTTGTGTTTGGCCTTATGGCTCTGTTCTTCTTAGTCATTGGGCTACGAGGCATCGTCCTCAAAAAGCCCTTTGTGATTTCGTCGCGGTGGATGCTCATTGTGGTGTTGCTCGGTTTCACGCCCTCAGTGATGATGTCGATACCGGCTTCGGGACTGGGTGATCACAGAGCACACGTGACGATTTTTCACTTGCTCATCCCGGCTGTCTTAATCATTGTGGGCATTTTCCTGTTTTTGGCTCTGAAGGGATACACAGCGTTCGGCATTACCGATGTCTCCTTCCGAGAGGCACTGATGGCTGCCCTGACTAAACTTAATTTACCTTATGAGGAGACACTTGCCGCAGTAAAGCTGCCCACAATAGGCGCGGATCTTCAGGTGGCCGTCCAGTCCTGGATAGGGACCGGACAACTGAAGATGAAGCAACGACAATTCGGCACGGTATTGCGTAATATCGTAAGCGGAATGAATGAGTACTTTCAGAGAGGTGAGAATCTAAAGGTGAATTTGACCTGCTGCATATTTTACGTCCTCATAGGAGTCTTTCTGCTAGTGCTCGCCGGCGTCTTCTTGTTCGCCTTCGGCAAAACGATTTGACACGATGCTCTCGCAACAGCGAGCCTTAGTCGCGAGGGTGTGCAAGCGTTTCGACTGGGGTGCCCTTGCGATGCTATCAACTTGTCAACAGGTCGGGATCGGCAGCGTAACCATTCACTTACTAGCGGGAAGAGATTGTCATTGCGAGCCAAGCGAAGCAATCTTTTCCTTTAAACGCCGCTTAGATTGCCGGTGGGACGGGCATCTTGCCCGTCATCCCCAATGGCAGGCAGGATGCCTGCCCCACCATATCCTCGCGGGGATTGTCACTTGTTTGATGGCGCACTGGTATAACCTGTCAACAGGTCGGGATCGGCGGCAAAGATTCTGATTGACTGACCACATTGCCGTGAGTTACTCTCAACAAAAGCACAAATTGGGCTCTTTCAGCAACGTGAAGATGGTTTTGATTTTCCCGGCTCTCCCCGCATAGGCAGTAACTTAGCCTCGTCGGACGCCGGATTCCCCTCTTTCGTGAGGGGGGGGAAGGGGGAGGATGACAACCGACCGAAATTGTAGACGACCCTTTGTTATTTTTACGCGTGTGGGGCAAGTGGGAATTTTGAGCTAACCCGTTGAAAATCCCCTTAAATCCCCCTTTAAAAAGGGGAACTTTGATGGGCCTTGGCCCGTTGGACCTCTCAAGAAGTAACGAAATGCCCTTAGTACTAGATTTCCCAAATACGGTGACGTTAAGCCGGTACGGAAGAAGATTGCTTTCCCGCGAGGCGCGGGACTCGCAATGACAGATAGTGGGAATGTCATTGCGAGGAGTGAAACGACGAAGCAATCTCCACCGTGAAAATGCGTGACCGGATTTATGAAACAGAGCAATTAGTTAGCGCCTATGGGATCAGGCTCCGGGGTGTTGTCTGACACCATGTATTCAAGTTCTCAAACTTAACTAGGAGGTGGGAAATGCATTTAATCGGATTCTTGATAATCGGGCTCATAGCTGGTTGGCTGGCCGAGACAATCATGAAAGGGCGAGGGGCCGGTCTAATCGTTAACCTAATTGTAGGGGTAGTCGGTGCCTTCGTCGGGGGCCATCTTTTCGGCTATTTGGGGTTGCACATGCACGGGATCATCGGGTCCTTGATTGCAGCCGTAGTTGGGGCCCTGATACTGCTTTTTATCGTGGGGCTAATCAAGAAGGCTTGAACGGCAGTAATTGGTTATCTCACAAAGCTGTAATCGTTCACCGCGGAGAGCGCAGAGACCGCGGAGAATTCTATTTTCTCCGAACGCTTATGCGAATTGTGTACAGCAGGTTCCGGTATGTGATCCCGCGATGCGGAAAGGACAATGCCGACCTGACTGTACGCGCGGTAACTGACGTGGAATTGAATAAGCTATCCTTTATCTCTGCGAACTCTGCGGTGAATCTTGAGGCCCGCTGAAAGGTTACACAAAGCTTTCACGAGCATTCTCGCGTCCCAGTCGGGGTGGATCGTGTGACTTGCCCCCCGATGGTGGTTTCGGAAAAATGTCACCACAGAGGCACAGAGGTGCTCGGCGCACGGCCAAGATTCCTTGATAAGCATCGAGGCCCGTAGAGATTGGGGAGGTTACTCGAACGAAGTATTTTTCTCGTTCCCAGTCCCGCGAGACGCGGGATTGGGAACCAGAACTCCAAGGGATGCCTTATTTTAACGCTTATCCCCATACGGGGGCATGACGGCATGTACGGCGCGGGTTTGAACCCCGCGCCGTACCATCTGACGGTTTTCTCTGGGCTCTCTGTGTCTCTGTGGTTAACTTTCTCTTTCTTTCAGTTCACCTCACCCACCAAAATAAATCCTGCCCACTGTGGAGTAATGGAGTCTGACATGAGCGGCGATCCTCCTCGTGCAAGAAGCAAGACCCTCTCAAGTTGCCACTCTCGGACCGGCTACGTGAGGCGGCAGATTGGGGGAGTGTTTGGATCGGCCGAAAGCCAGACCCCACTGCAGAACTTTTCTGGGATTCAGCCATAGAAGCCCATGTTGGGCAGGAGGTTATATTGCATGACTGTACGTTCCTTGCCCAGGTATTCGACTCGTTCCCGAAGAGACCATCCGAGGCGCTTGTAGAATGTTGGCAACTGGCCCGAGGTGTAAAGGTACAAAGTGTCGTAGCCAACTGATCGCGCCTCGGCAGCGACCGCACGAACCAAGGCTGCTCCAGTGCCATGCCGCCGGTAGATCGGGAAAACGAAGAGCTGGCCGAGCCAAGGCGTGAGACCTTTCCTGACTTCCATGTCGCAGCGACGAAGGGTTCCCGACCCGACCAGTAGCCCACTCAGGGAGGCGACGAAAACCGACAGAATCTTTGAGCACTCCGCTGTTTCGCCAAGGAAACCAATATATTCCTCAACAGTGGCAGATCCGGTAAGCGGACCCCACTGATCGAAGTGAGCGTGGGCGAGAACGTTTATCCAGTCTCTATGCAGGGCGAGTTTTTCGATTATCACATGCAACCCCTGTTGTTGCTGCCCAACTATGAGCTATGAGAGTCACGTTTTCACTCACCGTTGCCGGTTGCCCGAACTTGAGGGTTCCATGATATTTGTCCTGGGCAGAATCGCCTCCCCGTCTGCCACCGTTGCAGAGATCGTTTCGGGTCATCGAGGAAGTTGTTCTTGCTATCCTACCTGCATTTATTGCAGCAAAGGGGTCACCCATTAAAAGGCCCTCTGTCAAGGAAAAAACTTCCCCGGTGCAAGGAAAGGGTTGTTTACTTGCTGAGGGTACGGCCGAGCACGCGACGTGCCGGGTTTCAGTCATAGTCAAGGGCAGACCCCACTCACGAGGGTCAACCGGGTGAACACCCGTGGCCATTATCGGGAAGTACTTAGGGACTTTCTCAGAGCTTCAAATGAGCCAAGAGGCGTCGCCGGCCCCAGGGGAGAGGAGGCTCTACCGGCGCCAGCCCCGTCCATAGTAACCTCTACCATAACCGCCATAATATCCGCCGTAATACCCCGGGTAGCCGTACCCGCTGTATCCTCCGTATCCCGCGTACCCGCCGTATCCCTCATATCCGCCGTATCCAGGCACGGCGGAACCAGGACCGTATACGGTGTTCGGTATACCGGGCGCGGGCCACTTGCTGACTGTGTAACCCCAACACGTGCAAGCGCTAAATGCCAGCATCGCAAGGATTGCAAGAATTATGGTGGATTTTTTGACCATACCTTCATCCTCCTTTCCACTAGGACCATTCTTGTCATGAATCGGTCCTCTTTGGGGTGCCTGTTAAGACTAACCCAAAGCCAGAATATCACTGACTAATTTGGAAGTCAATGAATATCGAAATGCGTTTCCCCTTCCTTCTTCACTCCTGGCTGTCTTTGGAAATGCCCCACGCCACCGTGGATTTTGGGGTCAGGCTTGAAATGTGAAATGAGTGGCCGCACGGAAATTTCAACATAATTCGGCCATATTCAAGGTGATAACAACCTGTTCAGGCAAGACATCGAAGATTGGAATGGATGTCACCTTTTAATGGGTGACCCCTGCCCTTGCCAGTGCTGCTTCGTAGTCTTCATCCGTGTGTATTGGTCTGATTTCCATTTACTACTCTCCGTAGAGATGGATCATAATATAGCGGCACAGTCCTCTAGAGTGAGAGCTGAAATAGGGCAGCGATCGCGAAGGAATTAGGGTAGGCCTCTCCGATTGTTCCTCGGAGAGGCCCTTATGTGCAGTAGGGCGTCCCGCGAAGCGCGGGATTGCCCGCCGATGTCAATAAGCTTCTTCGGAAGCCAGATCTTCCTTAGTTATCTTGCCCCTGAACACATAGTAGCCCCAAATCTGGTAGATGATCACGATGGGCACAAAGGTTAGTGCCACACCGAGCATGATTTTCAGAGTGAGTGGGCTCGAAGCGGAGTTGAAAACGGTCAAGCTGTAAGCCGGATTTAAACTTGACGGAAAGAGATTGGGATACAGCCCGATCACGCCGAACAGGGTCGCGCCCACGATGGTTAATGACGATGCAAACCATGCGCTCCACCAGGCTTTCTTATGAATGAGCCAGCGCACGGCCAAAAGAGCCAGTACCGTTATGAGAGGAATCACCAATAACGCCGGGTGAGTCAGGTAATTCGTGTAAAGACCGGTCGCAAACCACGTCGCGGCCAGGAATACCACCGCAACGACGAGCAGAACCCACCATATTCCACCGGCTGTCTTTCCGGCCCGCTCCTCAAGAGGAGCCTCAGCCTTGATCGCCAGCCACAGTGCCCCATGAACGAGGAAGAGAAGGACAAAGAGCACTCCTCCGAGCAGTCCATAGGGATTCAGTAGCGTGAGCAAGTTGCCGTGAAATATGCCATCCGCGTCAATCGGTATCCCTCGGAAGATGTTCGCGAATGCGACACCAAGCAAAAGAGCCGCGACGAAACTTCCCAAAAAGTGGCAAACATCCCACAGCTTTTGCCATCCCTCGCCTTCGAGCTTGCCCCTGAATTCCAGGGCAACCGCGCGCACGATCAAGGCAAAGAGAAGCAGCAGGAGAGGAGTGTACAGAGCGCTGAACATGACTGCATAAGTTGTCGGAAAAGCCGCGAAAGTAACCCCGCCTGCGGTGATTAACCATACCTCGTTCCCATCCCAGAAGGGTCCCATCGAGTTGTAGATCACTCGCCTATCGCTATCGGTACGGGCCACAAAAGGGGCGAGGATTCCCAGCCCGAGGTCAAAGCCGTCGAGCATAAAATAAACAGCCCATAGGATACCCCATAGCAAAAACCAGATCGTCTCTAACATGATCTTCCCCCCTTCTACTGCGTTGCGCCGGAGATCGGCTCCGGAACCTTGCCTGCATACCTGGCGATCAAATAGAAGCAGCCTATCCCGAGCAAAGTGTAAATGATTACAAAGGCCGCCAGAGAGATGCCGACCTGGGAGTTAGCCAGTGTGGATGCGGCATCGCTGGTTTTCATCATGCCGTAAACTATCCACGGTTGCCGACCGACTTCGGTTACTGTCCAGCCGAGGGCAAGCGCTACATAAGGGAGCGGAATACAATACATCAACAGCCGAAGAAGCCCTGGGCTGTCTTCCGGATTGTTCCGCTTGAACCAGGCAATAATGCTGACGATAACGAAAAAGATCCCGAGCGCCACCATCAGCCTGAAGGCCCAGAAGGTCGCGGCAACGGGCGGTCTCTCGTTTTTGGGCCATTCCTTGAGCCCTTTGTACACAGCATTCGCGTCACCGTAAGCAACCCAACTCAATAGCTTGGGTATCCCCAGAAACTGCACTGAGTTGCGCTCGTTAGCCTCATCGGGAATTTGGATCAAATACAACGGAGCGCCTGGCGTGGACTCCCAGAACCGCCTCAGTGGCCGCTGCCTTGGTCGGCTGGGCTTTTACCATCTCTTTGCCGTGGAAATCTCCTATCCCAAGTTCGGCGATAGAAAAGATTACAGCAAAAATGGCCGCCATCTTGAACGATTGCTTGAAAAATGGGACGTTTTGACGCCGAAGTAGATGATACGCGCATACGCCCATTACAAAGAACCCGGTTAGGATGTACGCTCCGCTTAACACGTGCAGAAACATCAAAAGAGCGTAACTCTGTGTAATAACAGCCCAGAAATCGGCAAGCTCCGCACGACCGTTTCTGATTACATAGCCTACCGGGTGCTGCATCCAGGAGTTTGCCACCAGGATCCAATACGCGGAAAAATTCGAGGCGGCAACAACCAGCCAGATGCAAACCGCGTGAGCTTTCGGAGAAAGCTTATCCCAGCCGAATACCCACAAACCGATGAACGTGGATTCAAGGAAAAAGGCAACTGTAGCCTCTACCGCCAGTAGGGAACCGAAAATGTCCCCCACGTACTTGGAATATCGGGACCAGTTTGTACCGAATTGAAATTCCAGGGTTATGCCGGTAACCACTCCCAGAGCAAAATTGATGACTAACAACTTGCCCCAGTATTTGGCCATCTTTTTGTATTGTTCGTCCCCGGTACTTACATATCGCGTCTCCATTATGGCAACTAGAATGGAAAGGCCCAGCGTAAGGGGAACGAATAGAAAATGGAAATAAGTTGCCACTGCAAATTGCAACCGGGAAAGTGTGACAGCGTCCATAGCCATTTACCCCCTTGGTGGATTGACACCATTTAATCAATCCTTTTGAACGTTGCTCCCTTTGAACCGCAAACCGGACAAACATCCGGAGCATGCTGTCCCACGGTGTACCCGCAGGATGGACACACATAATAGGAATAACTCTCCTGCGATGCTCCCAGACTGTCCAGGAGCTTGGTGTAAAGGCTCGCGTGGACTTTTTCCACTTCGTTAGCGTAGTTGAAGCTTCTCTCCGCGGCTTTATGCCCTGCGGCTTTGGCCGCTTCAATCATTCCGGGGTACATCTGTTTGAATTCGAACGTTTCACCGGCAATGGCCGCTTCAAGATTCTGGGTTGTGGTGCCGATTCCTTTGAGAGCTCTCAGGTGATTGTGCGCGTGGACGGTTTCTGCTTCTGCCGCTGCTCGAAACAGCTTGGCGGCCTGGGGATATCCTTCCTTATCCGCCTTTTCCGCAAAGGCGAGATACTTGCGATTAGCCTGTGATTCCCCTGCAAACGCCTCTTTCAAGAATTGTTCTACTTCTTGCATGACTCCCTGTTCCTCCTCGTTGTTGATAATTTGGTTTGATACGGACAAAATCCGCATTTCATATTAAGAACGACAAGATCGGGGAAACATCCCTTGTTCAGGTTCCCCAAATCCGACCTGGAACCCCCAACATTCGCCTGCATCCTCATTTCTCCATAAGATAAACGAGAATTTCAGCAATAGCCAAAAATTCTTGTAGATACGTCAAGGGAGGAACGTATTTGAAGACGTTCCTCCGCGACCTCAATTCTTCCTGAAACAATCAGGGCAAATTCCAGTGAATTCCATCCAGTGCGATACCACTTTGTACCCGCAGGATCTTTGGGCTGCCTTTTCGATCAGCGGGAAGGGCTCAATATCGATGTCGTCCACTCTTCCGCATTCAATGCAGCGGATATGGTAATGATTTTCGGTTGTCCCGTCAAAGCGTCTCTGAGTACCGGCGAGGTCCATTTTCAGCACTATGCCTTCCGCGCTCAGGATTTCAAGGTTGCGATACACGGTGGCAATACTGATCTTCGGCAAGCGCCGGCGAACCAAGTGATGAAGGTCCTCGGCCGTAGGGTGACAGGTGACCTTCTTTAGCTCTTCCAGAATGATCCTACGCTGCTTAGTCATTCTACGTAATGGTTTCGAGTCCATAGCGGGATGTTGCGTTCCTGTTGCTATTGAGATGCAATATAAATAAGCTAACCGAAGCTAGATTCTCATGTCAAGTCTTTTTTGCAACGACTTGTATGCATTCAGTTACAACCGAAATTTGCGGGTGGCTTCGTGGGGTGGGCTTTCTAGCCCGCCATTGAACAGGGGTTTCCCCGGCAGGCTGTCCCGCGCCTCGCGGGACTGTCCCACCATTCACTCCTCGCAATTGCGGATGTTCAGAACGGCTCACCGGTGTGCACGTTTGCAAACACCGGGTGGGCCGGAATCGGCCCGCGCGTTTTGCATCGACACGCCCGCTCGGAAAACAAGTGTCAATAGCCGTTGACTAAGATGGTATAAGTCTCTTATAATAAGTTTCTCAAGTGTAGTCTGAATTCTGATGCGCAGGTATGAGAACGAATGAGCAGGAGAGTCGTGCCAATGGATGGCCCATACAATGGTCCGGACGACTCCAGGTCTTCAAGTATTGATGCCGGGAGAGACCGCCTTGCCCGACCTTTGAGCCCGGGTCCGGGAGGCATGTCTTCTCAACAATGGTCATATAATGATATAGGTGATGATTCCAATCCAACACTCAGAGATTACATAGGTATTGTAATTAGAAGAAGGTGGGCGGCCCTCGCGGCGTTTGTTGTTATCATTTCCATATCTGTTGCCTACACATTCACTGCCAAACCTTTATACCGCTCTGCCGCTACCATAGAATTTCAACAGAAGAAGCCGAAGCAAGATGATCGGGTATACGGGAGCCCCGAGTACCGACCAGTACAAGGGTTATCTAGCTACCCAGTTGGAGATTTTGAAGTCACGCAGCCTGGCAAAAGCTCTGATCGCCAAAATGAACCTTTCGGATTCTCCTGAATTCACGTCTTCAAAAGGCCGGCTTGCCGGATTGCGTTCCGCGCTTCTCCTGTGGTTCCGGATATCAAATCCCCAAACCAACACAAAGAAGGCCCTTCCAAGCCTCAACAAACTCGTAACCAACGTTCTTGGGAGAGTTTCGGTCAAGCCCATCAAGACCAGCAACCTGGCCTCAGTGAGCATGGATGCGAAAAGCCCCGCCTTCGCCCCGGAGATGCTGCGCAATTATCTGGATCTTTATCTCGAAATCAACCTGAAAGAACGCCGGAAAGAAAGTTTGGAGGCGAGTGTTTGGTTGAAAGAAGAGCTGGCCAAGGTCCAAAAGAAGCTGCTGGAAGCCCAAGCAGATTTGGTCGGATTCCTGATCGACAACGGAATCGTTGACTCGTCGAGCGAAACCGGAGTCAGCCCGGTTATGGACCTACTTGCCAAGACAATGGAGGCCCACAGTAAGTCGCGTGAGGCCCGTTTACGGATGCAGGCATTGGATGCTCAGAAGATCAGAGAACAGGGAGCAGTCCTGCCGAAGGACGTCAATACCGAATATATTGGTAAACTTAAGGAGCAATTGGCATCGTTTGAGGTCGAATATACGCAGATGAAGGGACTTTATTCATCTGACTTTCCAAAGGTGAAGATCCTGCGCGAGAAGATCAATTATTTGAAAGATAGAATTCACAAAATTGAAAAGAACGTTCTCGATTCAGCTTTGGACACGGCAAAGAGAGAAGAAAATCTTTTCAAAGGGTCTGTTAAGTCTGCACGGGATGAGGCCAACCGCGTGAAGGCTCTGGATGCTCAACACATGCTCCTTAAGAAAAATGTGGAAACCAATGAGGAATTCTACAAGATCATTTTGAAAGAATATAAAGAAAATGACATCAAGGCGAGAACAATCAGCAACAACGCCAGAATAGTTGACACACCCACCGAGCCCGAAGCGCCTTGCTGGCCAAAGAAGAAGTTGTTTCTTCTGATAGGTGGCTTGATGGGATTGGTGGGGGGAATTGCCGCGGCCTTTGCAGTGGAAAGATTGGACAATACGGTTCAGACCCCCGAAGAAATCGAAAGAGATTTCAACGTTCGGAGGCTGGCTATCGTGCCGGATCTAGACACACTGGCGAAGGCGCAAGGCAGGGAACTGAGAAATATTCCTTATGAATTCGTCGCCCACAGGCAACCGAAGTCTCCTATGTCAGATGCCATTCAGAATATCCACACTTCCATCTCGCTGTCAAATGCGGACAAACCAGTGCGATGCATGGTTGTATCCAGCCCTAATCCTGCTCAGGGCAAAACCCTGATTTCGATTTCCGTAGCCACCGTGATGTGCTCGGGCCACAAGAAAGTGGTGATAGTTGACGCAGATATGCGTAAGCCTAGAGTCCATCAGGTTTTCGGTCATCGCGATCCGGGCCCCGGTCTATCAACGTTGCTTGGAGGCTTTGGCCCACAAATATCGCAAGCAGTGCATGCTCATAGCATAAAGGGTTTATTTTACATTACTTCAGGACCACCGGTCGAAGATCACTTGAGCTTGCTTCGATCCGATCGCATGAAACGGTTGGTCGATCAGTTAAGGCGCGCCTTCCATTACATAGTATTTGATTCTCCCCCTATCTTGGGATTCTCGGACGTCCCCACACTTTGCACGCACGCTGACGGATTGATCATGGTCGCCAAGCAGGGGCACTTGGGCCGAGATGCGCTTCGGGAGGCCCTTAATGCCACATCCTCGGTTAATGGCTGCGAGATTCTGGGAGTAGTGCTGAATAAGGCTCATGCTTCGGGGGAATACGGTTTTCCATACTTCGGATACAATCGTGACTACTATTACGGAAACTACAGATATTATGGCGATCGGTCCTGATCAGGCGCCTCTATAGCTGCCCACTTCATCGCCAAATTGGTATTAGAACCCTGCAAAAGTGGTTCCCGGGGTGGTGAGCACGCTCACGAGTGATCCGACTTGCGCAACTGTAGCCACGTACTGCCTCATGAAAAGCTGTATATCACCGATGTAGGTCTTGGGCACGTATAAGACGTCATAGGGCTTAACAAGAATAGCCGATGACATATCCCCGACATCCAGGGTCTTTTTCAAATCTAAACGCCTTCCGATGGGTCTCCCGTGCACGTCCTTCGAGACAAGGATCACACTGGTGAGGTCCGCCTGCTCTGTGATCGGCCCCTGAGCCAGGGCAAGGGCCTGCAGTGGAGTGATGGGCTGCTTTAGATCATACGCGCCGGGCTTTTGCACTTCCCCCAGAATATAGACCTTCCGGGATTGGGCTTGCAAAAGGGACAGGGAGGCTACCACATGCTTGAGCGGCCCGGCCGTATATCTCTCGTTAATCGTACTCTCAACCTCTCCAACAGTATGTCCGACCGCCATTATCCTTTCATGTAGCAGAGGCAGATCGATGGTTCCGTCGGGATTTACGAGGACCTGCATTTGCTGGCCCCCGGTAAGCGTGGTGAGAGACTCCACCAGCTTGCGGATCTTCTGGTAGAAGCTGACCACGTTCACGGTAACCATCTTGTAGTTCTTCATTTTGCCGCGTATCTCTTCCTTGGTAAATATGTGGGTTTCCAGGTACTTATTTTCGATCCTCTTGGCCAACTCTTCGGGAGTGAGGCCGGCCGCCATGATGTCACCGACCCCAGGTAGAGTGATCATTCCATCGGGGCGGATGGAGACCTTCCTGTTCAGCGTGGGATCGAGCATAAATTCCACATCGACCTCGTCGAGCGTGTCCAATCGGTAGGAACCGCGGGGAATCGACCATTGGGTCTGATATATGATGCGAAGAGTGTCGTCCGGGCCGAGTCTGTAATTTCGGCAGACTACGTCGAAAGCTTGAGCCAAATCTTGGAAATCAGGGGGTTTTTGAGGACCGGGAAATGGCCGGAATGGCGAAGGCACCAAGCCGATGCACCCTGTCAGCGCCAAGCATCCTGTGGCGAGCACGATCAATCTACGCCAGTTTGTCGTTATACTCATGAACTTGAAGTCTTTTTATCAAGTATAACATCCAATACGTGGCGCTATATATCATAATCATAAGGAAAATGTTACTATAAAAATGCTATCCTCCCCCCGTCCGAGTCTCTTTGCTCTCTGGACCCGCTTGGAACCGGCAGCAGTCAGGCCTGTCGCTCTAGCCTTTGCACAGGATTTGAGCCGCGGCGAGATCATTCTTGAACATCTTGCGGTAGCGGTCCCCCGGCATCTCCGAACAAGCGCCCCTGGAAAGCCCGTTGGTGTGACGGGCTCGAACTCAGTGTCGTTGTGCGCCCGCCGAGAGGATAGATCAACCAATTTGAGGTAATCGTTCACCGCGGAGATCGCAGAGATCGCAGAGATCGCGAAGGGTTCTGTTTTCTGTGCCATTCTCCCAGGTGAGGCGCAAGGGATTCCGGTCTCTGGCACTGAAAGTGCTACCGGCCTGACTGAGTAGCCCCGCTACTTATGTGGGCTTGCGGAAGCCATTTTTTCTCTCTGCGTTCTCGGCGCACTCTGCGGTGAATCCTGATTGCCCGCCGAACGACTACAATTTGAGGGAGCCGCACATCATTCGGTTGAGCCCTCAAAGTTCAATCACTATGTCACGAGTCGGTCCCCCCTATTGGCTCCAAAAGAAAAATTCCGTCTCGGCCAAGTGCAGTATGGGTGCCGAGACGGAATTGATAAGACGGGGCACTCCGTGAAAAGTAATTGGCGATCCTGCTTAATATACGAAGTGCAGCCCCATTTTCATTCACGCACTATTAGTCGAAAGATACTCTTTGATTAATTCAATCCTATGAGTTTTTGGTTAGAAGATAGTTAGAGTGCGAAAGTGCTTTAATGGCCGCACAGCTTCAATTTTGAAGAGCAGGTGTCGCTTGGGCCGGGTATGAACCAGTGTTTGACGGATTTGTCACCGGCCAAAGCTTTAGGCAGCGTGTTCTCCCATTTCCGGAGTTACGGGAATCCACGCGGTGAACATCGTACCGGTCTCGTCGCTTTTCACGGAAATAGATCCGCGATGGTCCTCGATGATCCGTTTCGCCAGCGTGAGGGTTAGTCCTGCTCCGTATGCTTTTGTCGTGGAGAACGGATCGAAGATTTTCCTGATGTCTTCCGCGGGTATGACTGCTCCGGTATTGTAGACACGCATCTGAAAATACGCCTGAGAATCCAGCTTCGCGGCCTCTCTAGCCTTTTCTCCGGGCCGTGAAACGCCGGTGTCGATCCTGATCAATTCGCCTTCCGTGGCAACCTCGATCGCGTTTGAAATCAGATTCCTGACCACTTGTTCGAATCGGTCCGGGTCCACGAGAATTTCCCCTACTTCGCGACTGAGGTTCGATTGCACGCGGATCTTTCGGTCACGGACTCGCTCTGCGCTGATTCGAAGAATATACTCAATAAGAGAGTTTGGATTTATGGGTTTCAAATTCACACTCTCTTGCCGTGTGTAATCGATGAGGCCTGCGAGGATCTTTTCCAATCTCCGAACTTCCCGGATGATGATTCCGAGCCACTCCCTGTGGGCGTCTCTCATGGACGAGGTGTCTCCGGCACGCTCCTTCAGCATGCGCCCCGCGAATCCTCCTATTATAACCAGAGGCTGTCGCAACTCATGAGCTACTCTGGCCGTGTGATCGGCAAGGACCTGTGCCTTTCCGGTTTCGATTATGTGCTCGTACAGTTGGTCGATTATCATTATTTTATCGACTAGTTCTGCTTCCACCCGTTTGCGCTCAGTCAAATGCGTTCTCACGACTATTAGAATTCCCAACCAGGCCAGTGATGACGCCACCATGCTGGCACACCCGAAGACGACCCCAAGAAACTGTTTCTTGCGCGTAGCCCGGACGTCATCGTCAATGCGTTTCTCTACGCTCGCGTCCACGGCCTGTATGCTGCGTTCGAAGGATCTCCTTGCTCCCTCGTAGCGGGGCCCGGAGATCAGCTTGCGGGCCTCGCTAATTCTGTTCGTCCGGGCAAGTGCCATCGAAAGATCCTCTGTTTCAAGCATCTGGGAGTAGGCTGTCTTTGCCTGAGCAGCGTAATTTCCTTCGTATGCGGATCTTGCGAGCACTGCCACATCCGCCAGGGCGGAATCGAGTTGGGGTTGGGTTTTCCGATACTGTTCCTCCCATTCCGGCGATCCCGTTGTCGACATCATGAGCACAGATTTATGGAGCTTGTCGTTGAGATGGGAGACCAACCCCACTAGTCGCTGGAGCCTCAGATCTCGGCTCACCAGTGCGGTGTACGAGGTATATGTGGTCCAGAGGATGTAGACGATGGCCGGCACGAGCACAAGGCTGATTATCCAGCCGGCGGTTAGAAGCCTGACAGGGCCGTCGTCACCACGCGAGAAGAATTTTCCCAGCTTTTTTCTAAGCATTTCAAATTGACCTCGCTCGCAAAAAGCTAGTCAGACGCACTTGGCTATCCAACCTTTCGGGCCGCAAATTCTGCACCTTCACCGGCTAAACCGCGCTTCGAAGGATTCTCGTTGGATTCCCGTATTGTAATCTAGCAAGGGATTGTTAGAAATATGCTAGCACTGCTCGGCCGGACCTTTACTTATGCATGAACCGGTTGTTCCACCCTGAAGTTGGGACATATCAATGTCAATGAAATTGCGGTTGCAAGACGGTTCGGCCCGGTGTTATCCTCATACGTAGATCGTAGCAGATAGGCACTGATGCTCGGTCAGGCAAAACCAGTTCAGAGGAAGACGATTATGTCAGGTCAAGAAAAGAGTGCGAACGAGCTACAAAGCCAATTCACGGATGACTTCTTCTATTTCTTCCTGAGGGTGCGCAAAGAGAGAATACGTAAGGTAGTACATCGCTTGAAAGGCCAGTATCCGGATGAAAGCCCCGAACAATTGGCGCGCCGACTTACGTCCTCTCGATCGACGCTTTCTTTCCTTGGCGGCTCCCTGCTTCATCTGCCCATGCTCTTACCCGGTATTGGACAGGCTTGGAAATTCCTCGGATTCGTCGGCGGCGCATCGGCCCTGACTCGGATGCACTTGTATCTGATTCTGGAGATCGCCTTGCTGTTCGGGAAAGATATTGACGACCAGAGTCGCGTTCCAGAGATGACCGCTGTCATCGCTGCTACCGGCATCGCGGCCGGCACGCCTTTTCTTGTGAGTCTTCTCGAATTCAATCCCATTTACGCTCTCCCGGCCGCTGCGCTGAGTTCCGTGACAGTCACACAGCTCATCGGAGAGAGTGCAATTCGCCTTTACCGAGAGGGTGGCGAGGCACTTCAGGCGGGGCAAGCCGCTTCGCCCATCGAGCCGGAAACCGTATGACGAGCCGAGATTGTTCGCTAACTACGCGCTGAGTGAATACTTGGATGGTTTCAACGAGGCTCGTTTAGCAAGTGTCCATCTTCAGCGAAGGCTGCATGTCCCGGGGTCAACCCGTTTCGGCCTTCGGCTCTTCCCCGAGCTACGACCAAATCTCTATCAATTATCGCAACATAAATTTGCTTTCCGGATGTCCACGGGGCAGACCTCGCGCCCGCATAAGAGCAAGTTCTTGTCAGGATTCGACTAGGAGTACGCTATTTGTTGGTTCATCCCGGCAGGCCGATTCATTCGCGAAGGGTACAATCCCGAAAATAATGATGGGCCCATCATTATTAACACAATCCTAACACCACGATAACGAAAACCACATATTATATGAACGTATAGAAAAACCAAGAAAGGGAGGACATGTCAAATGTCAATATTGGACTACACTCCGAAAGCGGACTTGTGGACCGGACTTGCCATTGGGGCTGGATTGCTGGCGGCCCCGGCCGTTCTTGCCATGGTCACTTCAGTGGCAAGACCGGTGGCGAAGGAACTTGTGAAGACCGGGCTTAGGGTCTACGAGAAGGGAAACGAGATGGTGAGCGGATTCGCAGAAGGAGTGCAAGATTTGGCCGCGGAGGCAAAGTCCGAAGTGCATACTGCATCGGCAGCGCCAAAAGCAGCACGGAAACCAGCATAAGCCAACGAGCGAACCAAACAGAGATCCTCTGGAGAAGTCGATCTCTCCGGGATTTCGGCAAGACGGCCTGAATGCCGGAGGAGCGAAACACAATCGAGTGCAGGAGAAGTGGGCCCGCTTCTTTTCGTAAAGTACCAGGCGCGGGCCTTGCACATGTGATTGACTATCGGCCCGACCCAAAAACCCAAGCGTAGAATGTGCAGCACGTTCATAGCTCGTACCTGAGGCGTCAGGGTTAAGGGAGCAATCGTCCGGCCTTTTTGCTCTGTACAGGATAGCGGCACCGCGTTATTCGATTTCACGGCTAAAGTATGAGTCTTTGGGGGGGACGGTCATGAGAAGGTTTCCGTCGGACCGGGATGCGTAGGGTCTTGCGCTCCGGGGACGCCCAAAAGGTCGTCTCGGCTGCCCGCCGCGTGATTTCGATGTAGATAGATCGCAATGTTTCTGTTACTTCTGATCGCTTCTTTTACTGCCTCTGTATTCTTTTCGCAGCTAATCATCGTTTTCCACGAGTAGATTTGACTCTGTTCATGAAAATCGGAGTTCGCGATGTAGTTGAATTTTCTCAGTCCGACGACATCGAACAGACTGTCCCTGTTGGCCACCTCCCATGCGTCAAATAGATCGCGGTACTCCTGATGATGGCTCCATAGATGAGCATAAACCGGTTGATTCTCGACACCTTCCTTGTAATGCGGATGACACGCAATTGCCACGGCCTCTTGTTGGTGAATTTTTTCAACTATCGCGGCAACCGGCAAGTCCGGGTCGATATATTCCTTGATGTCCAGGGCCAGAAGGTGATATTGCCCGGAATTATTGGTGATTTCCGTGCCGGGAATCAGCAGCATATTGTAGCGCTTCCAGGCGCGCTTCCTCTCGTGCCAGAGCTGGTGCAGGTAATCGTCGAATCTATCGGGAGAAATAGCCCAAACCCGATCTTGCTCTTCCCGTACGAGCCGGGTGGTCTCACTGTCAAGGATGTGGTCGGTAATTGCAATCACGTCGAACCCGTTATTGCCGTAGAGGTCAACCACATAATCAACAGGGTGCGCCCCATCACTTTGCGTGGTGTGAATGTGGAAATCGCAAAACAGCCAGCGTTTACCGTTCATTACTCGATCTGTTGTCATATTCTCCTCGCGACCCTTGATGCTGTTGTGGATATACCCTGAATCATTTCGGGCGGGCTGTGATGCGCACCAAAGCGCCTCCCCGCCGGCCCGAGCCCTCAAAACGCAGCGAAGGCGGTTACCGGGGTTTTCGAACCGTGACGAGCGCCAACAGATCACCGAGGTGTGAGAATTCGCTTAGACGGATATTATTTTACTGTGAGTGTCGAATATTTCCGGGTACATCATAGGCGGACATCGGCCGTAGTTCTTTCGCCGGAATACGCGGTCTCCGGAATATAGCTGATTTGGTGCCCGTGTTCTTCTCGATGTCACATGAAGGGCTGGAGGTATTTAGTGTGGATAACACTGCAAGGTAAATTGTCCGAAATAGCTTTGGGGAAACAAGGTTTCAAAGCAGATATAAGTGCACGGCTTCAATTGTGTGGCTGTCAAAGCGACCGCTGAGGAGTCGGATCTCATCGGAAAGGTTGTTCGGTATAGCGCACATAAAACTCATTACCGGTCCCCTGCGCCATCCAACGTCGTTTACTCGTGAGTACGATCCTGTTTCCTTTATTAGACGCAAATAGTGATTCAAGGCCAAATAGACATAACTTGGATCGGGTCCCCCCACAGCCTTAAGTTTTGCGTAATCTTCCTTGGTCACGGTTATGGTGACAAGTTCGAGCTTTGGGGTTCGCCTCTTGAGCGCCTTTGCGCCGATAGGCGTTGCTATTGGCGGAGGAACTCCTTGGAGGTCACTACCCCAAGCCGAAATCTCAGGAGCAATGGGATTGTTAAGTAATGGAGCAGGCATACAGACTCCTCTTGTATCACTCTACATATATTGGCTTTTACGTGTCAAGAAGAATCGAACAATGTTTAAGCCTCTAACTCTAAAATAACAATCTTAGACCGGCGCTGAGAGCGCCATCCCCCAAAAGTTCTGCTACAGCCTATACCGGAATTGGGCTGAAAAACCTCGAAAAGATGAGTATTTTCAAGCGCGAGGAGATAGTCGTTCGCTGCTTTGACAGAACAATGACCGCTGCGCGCATGATCTCTTCAGGCGCGTTTGATTGATGTCCTAATTACTCTATTTCACAAATGTGGTCTCGTATTCCGGGACTATAGAGAGTGTCTCAAAACGGTTGTAGTGGCACGATGACGACTCTCGGGGTGGTAGGGTGCGGTTAATCTCGCACCTTGGCCTCCCTTGTCTCCGACGAGCCGGGGCCGGCTATGAGTATGCCTCAGGCAGCCATGAGTCACTCTCCGTCCTGATGTCTTAGGCCGCGGTTAGCACCAGACGCCCCGTCAGCCAATGGCTGTAGAGCTTCTTGAGATTCAAGGTGGCGCACATCAAAGACCATTGAGCCCTCGCATTGGATAATCCGGACACGGTCCACCGTCTAAAGTCCAAGTGGCTCTTTATCCATGCAAAGACCGGCTCAATGATCACCTTGCGGGCTCGGAGTAGCGTCTTGCTTTCCGGGACCTCCCGTTTCTTGCGGTGGCGCTCAACTGCGTCACGATAGATGTTAATGTCTATGAGACGGCCATTCTTGCTCTTGCTGCACTTCCACCGTTCAGGACACGTCAAGTAGTCCCGGCATCGATACCGCCGGATCTCGTTTCCGTTTTTTCCTGTGACTTTCTTCTGAAGAAAGTTCAGCGATGCGCCTTGCGGACAAATACAGACGTCTCGCTCTTGGTCGTAGACGAACTGGGAAGCGTGATAAGGGTCCCATTGAGCGCCTTTTTCCGCAGCGGACTCTCCCGACGACTTGGCGACCAAGACCTCGTACTCCTTCTCTTCGGCCAACGCGATTTGAGCCGATGCGAAGTATCCTGCGTCCGCCACGGTTTCCTCTGCGGTTGCGCCCAAATTTTCCTGAACTCGATCCAGCATGGGAACAAGCTGCCCATTGTCATTGCCTTCGTCGACCACTTCCTCAGCCACAATCATGCCGCTTTGTTGGTCTGCCACCGCTTGAGCATTGTAAGAGGGCTCAGTAGACCGCCGGTTCTTCATGTACCGGGCATCCGGCTCGCAGGGATGGACGACCTTCTTGTCAGTCTTATCCAATTCCTGCAAGGCCTTCTGTATCCGCTCCTTGCGTTTCAACTCGTCCTGCAGGGCTTCGGGAAGACGCCATTCGCCACCCTCCTCTTGCTCGCACCTCTCTGTCTCCGTCATGACGTCGGCAACGCACTTGTCCAAATTCTCAAGCATCCGCTCCAACTGATCTTGGTTCTTGAACTTCTCCCGAGATGATCCGACAGGGATCTTGGTTCCATCCAATGCATGAACCGCCATACCTATCAACTCGGCTTTGACTGCCACTTGAACCGATTGTTTGAATATTCCCTTGAAAACCTTCTTGTTGTCCCTCCAGAATCGCCACAGGGTATTATGATCCGCTGCATTCATACCCGTCAGCCAAATCAATCCCATGTTCTCCATGCATGCCTTCTCAAGCTTGCGCGATGACCTGATTCTGCTGAAATAGCCGTAGAGCCATGCCTTCAACAAAAGATCGGTAATATAGGGAGGACGGCCCGTTTCGCCATTCGGAACTCGAAAACCCAGCACCTCCAAATCCAAGGAATCCACAAAGTCTCCTATGAAGCGCGCTGGATGATCAGGCCCTATCCAGTCATCTATAGCGGGCGGAAGCAGAAACACCTGCTTGTAGTCGGCTCTGATTTGCGGCATAATCCTTTCCCTCTCCGATTCTCTTTTCACATCTCATTAGTAGAATCGGTTGAGAATCGCGAGCCCAAAATCGACTTTTGAGACAGTTTCTATAGCCGCCAGTCCCGCCTACCCGGAAATCCATTGTAGGGGGACCTCTCGTGGGCATAGGCGTCAAAATAAGCTTCAAGTCCTCTTCGTCCCGGAGGGACGGCACCATAGTAGCCCGGCGATTTATCGCCGGGAATGAACGGCCAAGAGACTTTGCTTCGTCGCCGAGGGGCGCCCGAAGGATTCATCCTTCGGGCGCCCCTCGGCGACGAAGAACTGAATCATTGCTCATGGGTCACCCGGCAATGAATTGCCGGGCTACTATCTCGACGCCCCGCTGGGGCTCATAAGGCAGCACGGGTTACCTTATTTTAACGCCTATGCCTCTCGTGGGTGCCCCCCCGCCGTGAATCACGGCACATGTTTCTCAAAAAGTATCTTGTACTTGCCGTACCCGTCTTTCTCCAAGTCTTCTTTCGGGATGAAACGCAGTGCGGCAGAATCGATACAGTAACGGAGCCCTGTCGGCTTGGGACCGTCATTGAACAAGTCCCCAAGGTGAGAGTCGGCGAGTTTGCTTCTCACTTCAGTGCCTGTCGTGAAAATGCCTCTAGTTTCCCGTTCTACTATGTTTCCGGGTTCCAGGGCCTTGGTGAAGCTCGGCCATCCGGTGCCGGAATCAAACTTGTCCAGCGAACTAAAGAGAGGCTCACCGGATACGATATCCACATAAATTCCCGGTTTCTTGTTGTTCCAATATTCATTGTGGAAAGCAGGTTCCGTGGCACCATTTTGAGTAACCTCATATTGCAATGAAGTCAGCTTGCGCTTCAGCTCTTCTCTGCTCGGCTTTGTGTATTCCAGGCCGCTTTGTTTCATGTTTTCTTGATCCTTGTCCCGACCCCAAATCTTTTCCACATATTGATCCCTACCCGATCTCCACCGATAGTAATTGTATCGGACTGGATTTTTTTTGTAATAATCCTGGTGATAATCTTCTGCTTTGTAAAAGGTGGTTGCTTTGACGATCTCACTCACTATGGGTTTGTGAAATCTCCCGGATTTCGCAAGGTCTTCTTTTGATTTGTCGGCTAATCGCTTTTGATCTTCGTCGTGATAGAAGATCGCTGAACGATATTGGGGACCGCGATCAACGAACTGTCCACCCGGGTCGGTCGGGTTTATTTGCCTCCAAAATACGTCCAGAAGCCGGGAGTACGATATGACCGACGGATCGTACGTAATCTCAACTGCTTCGACATAGCCCTTTTCTGCGTAGTCTTCGTACGTCGGATTCTTGTCGGAGCCACCAGCGTAGCCTGCTAACACTTTCACCACCCCTTTGAGCTTCTCGAAAGGAGGTTGCATACACCAGAAACACCCTCCGGCAAAGGTGGCCTCTTCGTATTTTGTCTGTGCGTTCGCAATCGCCGCCAGGAATCCAAAAAGACAAAAGCTCAAAACCGAAACCGTTATCAATAATTTGCTCATGTTAACATCCTCTCTTCTATCCGCTCAGGACGCGACCAACTGAGTTGTAGCAGTGATCGCGTCCGATCGCATCGTTTCGATCCACCTAACTTTGCTTCCTTACCATTCATTTTGGTCCTCGCTTCCGCTTAGGCAATCAACACGTGAAATGAAAGCGCCACTTGGACCATGATGTGCAGGAAGCTCATCCGATTGATCATTTGACAGGCATCTGAAAGTCTTCAACTTTCGGGGATCACTCTTTCCCATTGAACGGCCTCCTTTCTTTGCTCGTGAACAAATGATGTGCACTGCCTGTAAAGGCCGAATAAAGGAATATTAAAGAATATGTAAAGATTGGAATGTGTGTTGCGGAATCAAGTCGGGAGCGAAAACCATACGCGCGTTTCGCCGTGGGAAATATCCGCGCCCACGGTCCCATCATGAGCCTCGACCAACTCCTTGACGATAGCCAGACCAATGCCTGCTCCCCCATGTTCACGGGAACGCGACTTTTCGCCGCGATAGAAACGCTCAAAGATGAACGGAATATCCCTCTCGGACAACTCCCCGCCCGAATTAGCGAAGGTGATCTTCAGGGCCCCAGGCGCAGTCTCCGTGGCAATCCTCACGGTTCCACCGGGCTCCGTGTATTGCACTGCATTCTGAAGCAGATTCCTGAGCACTCGTGCAAGCTTGTCAGGGTCGCCCTGCAAAAGAGGGTCACCAACCTCGGAATGAGATTCCACTTCAATCTGTTTGGCCTCCAACTGAGGTCTGAAAGCATCCAGCGCTTGACCGATAAGATCGACGATATGGACCTCTGTTTTGCGTATGTCCGCCCGGGCCGCGTCCGCCTTGGCCAGGCGCAGGATACTCTCAACCAGGTCAACCAGCCGCAAAGTTTCCTCGTGGAGCAAAAGGAAGGTCTCCTTGGAGGGAGGCAGCACGTCGTCCAGTAGCGCTTCGAGATACCCCTGAATGTTTGTCAGCGGGGTTCGAAGCTCGTGGGCTACGTCGATCATCAAGGTCTTGCGAAGATTCTCAATTGCCTGAAGGCTGTCGGCCATTCGGTTAAAGGCCCTCGCCAGCTTTCCCACTTCATCTTGAGACCGTAGAGGTACCCTGCTCGAATAGTCGCCCGCGGCTATCTTTCGGGTGACATTTGCCATCTGGGTGAGTGGGCCTAACACCCGTTTCGTCATCAGAAAGTTGAGAACAAGAGCAAGTACAAGCGCTGCGAGCGTAGCCCAAACGAGGTATCGGTGGACCGAATGCAGGAACATTTCCTGGGTCGTTACGGGCGAAATGTTGTACTGCTTCATCAAGGTGACAAAATAGTCTGCGGCAAGGTAGTCAACGGACAACCACACGATGATTATCACAAACCCGATAATCAATATATTAATCCCGATGAGCTTCCAGAGGAGGCTTGTCCTCACAGTGCCCTCCCAGTTTTCAACCTTCGGTTATCTCTGCGAACTGGTACCCGACCCCTCGGACTGTCAGAATGTACCTGGGATTCGACGGTTCTTTTTCAATCTTTTGTCTGAGCTTTCCGATGTGAACATCCACAACCCTGTCGATGACAGCGACATCCTCTCTTGGATAAAGCCTTGTCAGCAGCTCATCGCGTGTAAACACTTTTCCCGGCTCGGTCATAAGGGTGCGCAAGAAATTAAACTCATGCGGGGTGAGCAAAACCGGGTGCCCGCGCAAGGTAACCTTCCTCTTTTCCGGGTCTAAGACCAGGTCTCCGCGAGAAATTACTTGTTCCCCACCAGTGCGGCCTAATCGCCCCCTTCGGAGAATTGCCCTTACGCGAGCCACCAGTTCTCGGGGACTGAAAGGCTTCACAACATAGTCGTCTGCGCCCAAAGTCAGGCCGGACACCCGGTCTATCTCTTCCTGCCGGGCGCTGAGAATGAGTATGGGTACATCAGATGACCGTCTCAGTTCTCTGCACACTTCCCAACCGTCCAACAAAGGGAGCATCAGGTCAAGAATCACAAAAATCGGATTGTGGCGCCTAGCCAACTCCAATGCCTGTTGTCCGTCATACGCAATAATTGTCCTGAAACCCTCCCTCTCAAGATAAAGAGCCACCAGGGACGCAGTCTTTTTGTCGTCTTCGGCAATAAGTATCGGCGGCATCGATATAATGACCTTTCTCGACGTTCTCAAGTCACGCATGAACCCTCGAAGAATCGACTCCTCCGCGTGAGGATATGCGGGGGCCGAACCTTGGACTATATTAACGACAGAAGATGGGTGGGGCAACGCAGTCCCCTAAAATGTCACTTGCTTCGAGAAGGGCGGCAATGCCTTTTAGTATAGCGAGGATGCGGTAAAAGGAAACGAGAATGAAAAAGAAGAGGATAAGCTCTTGTTTTCCTTGGTGGACCGTCGGGGGCTCGAACCCCCAACCTACTGATTAAGAGTCTCAGAATGAAGACATAAAAAATAACAATAACGAGCACTTCCCATTTGACACCCGTTGCGTTGTGTCACGACAAATCAGGACTGTACAGAGCCCATCGGCACAAAATTGGCACAAGCCCCCTTGAGCAAAGAGCCCAATGCAAAGGGGTGTCAGCCGACCATGTCTCGGATAACTTCTTTCACTGAGAGAATATCCGCCACGAGCCCTGCAATCTGGCCCGCAGGAAGAATCCCCAGATCCACATGCCCGTTTACCCAGGAATCTTCCAAGGCTGGACCGCCGAAGCCCGAAAGAGCTTCAGTCTCTCCACCTTCGATTCTCTCTATGAGAGCTGTCCGCAACGCCCGAACCTGAAAACGTCCCAGGTTGATGAGCACGGTCCCCAAGTCGTTTGCTTCAACTATCAGGTTCTTGTAATTGTCGTGCGCGATGCATTCCTTTGTGGCTATAAATCTAGTCCCCACTTGGACACCTTCGGCTCCGAGGGCCATAGCTGCTCTGTACGCCCGAGAGTCCCCTATGCCTCCGGCAGCAATTACAGGAACATTGACCTTGTCCACAACAGCGGGAACCAGAACCATTGTTGATGACCCCCCGAAGCCCTGCACGCCACCTGATTCACTCCCTTCCGCCACTATGGCGTCTGCGCCCAGCGCTTCCGCCTTGCACGCAGAATCGGCGGTCGGTACTACCACCAGGGCTTTGATCCCATGCTCTCGGAGAAACGGAATGATCTGCTTCGGAGACCCCCCGGAAACCGTAACCGCGCCTATGCCTTCTTCGGCCATCACGGCGGCGAATTCCAATGCCTTGGGGTTCATGGCAAAGAGGTTTGCACCAAAGGGTTTGTTCGTAAGCTCCTTGGTGGATCGCACCTGATCACGTACAGCTTGCGCATTAGTTGAGAAAGCCGTCGCGAGAAGTCCGTAGCCGCCAGCTTCGGAAACTGCGGCCACCAGCTCTGGATTGCAGATCACC
Organism: uncultured delta proteobacterium; assembly: GCA_963789265.1. Classification (GTDB taxonomy): domain Bacteria; phylum Desulfobacterota; class Desulfomonilia; order Desulfomonilales; family Desulfomonilaceae; genus CAWBBA01. Next base: position 105,641 of record CAWBKB010000008.1, read on the forward strand.
CCCATGGCGCCTTGAATGACTGGATACTCAACGCCTAATAGTTCAGACACACGCGACACTTCTCATTGCCCCCATTTGAGTACAGATATGACTGATGAATCCATGAACCTGCCGTACCCCGGTATTATGTACTACCTGTTAAGCTAGAGGTATAGCCCGCTTCATCCTGACCTTGCTATTTCGCCCCAAGCCCTACTCTACACTAACTTAGAACCTGGAGTAGTTTTGGCGGCAGGTCACTCAGTAGAAATCTCAGGTTCTTGTTCCGTACTCAAGCATTAAGGAGAGCAACTGTGCGATTTCATCGAGACGGTTGTAGATTCGAATCCCTTGTTTGTTTAAGTCGAATATCGCTTGGCTTTCCCAAATACTATGGTGGCTGCCGATGAGGACAGGAATCCCCTTTTCCTTTTCCAGGGATTGAACTCCCTTTATCATCTGCTTCTCAATTTCGAGAAATGCCTTCATTTCGACTGGAGTATCTTTATCGTGGAGTCCGGGTCGACCAAACCCGTGCACAACGAGAGCGTCCACTTCGCCCGATTCAAGAATGTTCCGGGCAAGCCCGAGGAGGATTTCGACGGACCCGAAAAGCCCTGAGGCACCCCAATCGACAGGGTTTCTTGTTGAGGCCCTAACAGGTAGACCCAATGACCCGAGCGCTTTTCGGAGCCTCAGGCTGAATTCAGGGACCAATAGTCCAGCCTTTTCAAGAGAATCTGTAAGGGCTACCCCCCATGATCCACCCATCGTGACAATTCCTGTCCTGGAACCTCGCAAGCGGGGTCGCTCGATCAAGGCGTGCGCAACCGGAAGTAGAAGCTCCATCGTTGGAGAGACAATAATGCCCACTTGACGAAAAATCCCCTCGTAAATCTCTTTTTGACCACTAAGTGCACCGGTATGGCTATGAGCTGCCCACGCGCTACCCGTAGATTGTCCTGCCTTATAAAGGACTAAAGGCTTTCTCCTGGTCACTTCGCGGGCAATTCTGATGAATCGCCTTCCGTCGCGGATTCCCTCAATGTACGCCAGAATACCTTCAGTGTGCGAATCAAAACCGAAGTGCTCCAAGAAGTCCGTCACCGTTAAGTCACTTTCATTCCCAGTGTGAATGAATTGACCTACCCCCATTCCTCGATGGGAAGCGGAGGCGAGGAGATCGTACATCGCATAGCCACCTTGGCAAACAGCGGCTAGAGCAGTTGGGGTTGAGAGTTTGGGATGGTACGGGGACGCATTGAATGCCGAATGGAAGTTGAACGATCCGCTCACGTTCGGTCCCAAAATTCGCATTCCAGAGCCCCTGGCAAGTCGTACCAGCGATTCTTCTCTCTCTTTGCCGAGTTCGGAGATTTCTCCAAAGCCGGCCGATACGATAGTGACTCCTTTGATCCCATGTCGACCACAGGCGGCAACCGTCTCTTCCACAGATTCGTCTGGGACGATAAGAATGGCAAGGTCAACTGGCTCTTTGATTTCTGAAATGTCACTTAGGGTGGGGATACCGAAGACCTCTCCTGAATGGCGGTTCACAGGATAGATCCTGCCCGAAAAGCCCGTAGAAAGAAGCCCCTGCATGATAAATGAACCCCAGGACACAGGCCGCTGGCTAGCCCCAATAACTGCTACCGACTTGGGGTTGAGGAATACTTCCAGGTTTAGGTCCAAATTCATTTTCATAGCTCCGGAGCCTCGCACGAAGTCTTGAATCTGAGGATAGCCTCCCTTTCCCCAAGATCAAAAGAGAAATTACCACACTCAACCCATTCTTAGATTCCTTGTGGATGCCCGACTTCTTGCGGGTGACCTGCTCCCGTATCATGTACCACTTGTTAAGTTAGAGGTATAGTACCTCGACCTCCTGGATACGGAAAGGATCACCGGGAGTAGTACCGACGATCCACGTTGTGAGTATTGCCTCAGGAGCGGGTGGACGGTAGATTGATGAGCTGTGTGGCCTAACAGTGGCTCGTTCTCGATAATTTCTGGTCGAGGCGACTGGATTTGAATCAGTGACCACCTGAACCCCATGCAGATGGGAAAAGTAAATAACCAATAATTTCAGCGTAGTTTGTCAGAACCCGTTGCACAACAACCCAGCACTGTCCATAACCGTCCACAACCCATTCCCGCAAAAGTCCCGCACGGAAGATCATATGATATTTTCAGAAGTGAGGCGCGGAAGTTCCGTTGACCAAAAGACCTCCGGCGTGACAGGCCGACTTTGGCCACAATAATATCAACGATCTATACAAAAAGCTGTGCGATTTCGATCCCTGCCGATCCTTTTCAGTCCTTTTCGGTCCCTGGCAGTTCCAAAATTTGGGGACAAAATGGGGACAAAAAGGGGACAAAAAATTAAAGATGCCTGGGTGCGAAGTCCTCGTCTTCCTCCTGTCTGCTAACTTTTCCCGACACACCTTTCCGGCCCCTCGCATCGTCTGCGTCTATCCAACCAACCAGTGGGGGAATACGCTTGCCCAGATCCACTTCAAAAGGCCCCTCGATTCCAATGATCTGAACACCCGGATCGAATGACTCGTGAAACACCTCCAGCATCCGCTTTGCCTTCGTGCTGAGGCTGTCCTCGGAGTCACCGTTGAAGAAACGTACTGTTTGCTCCTTGGAGTGGCTATCCCATGCCTGCCGGTAGACATTATGAACCTGGCTACGGGATAGGGAGTCTCCCTCAAGAACGCTCTGATAGAAGGCTCCTGCAGCCTCATGGATGCATGACCCGAAGGCCAGTGCAGAGCTGACAAAAGGAGACTCTATCCGGTCGATGTATTGGAATTTGTATTTCACAGGGCACGTGAGATACGTGTTGATCTGTGAATAGGACAAATGGGGTTTTTCTATGGTCTCGTGCATCTTCTCCTCTCCCTTCTGTGAACACCGGGAGAGTACAAGCCACATCTCCCGGTGAGGTTAAAAATCTGTCTCAAGCCTGGCAGAACCAGCCCTTACGCACGCGTACCTGACGCAACAGTTTTAGTAGGTACATGCGTCTCCCCCGTACCCGTCCCCATGGTCCGGTTATCTCGCTATTGATTGCTATGGGTCAGGAAAAGGGGATTATGCGGCGACTTGGGTCTGCAGGTGGCCGATCAAATGCGATGCGGATTCACGGGAAAGGTCTTCAAAGCGGAAAACATCGAAACGGGCAAGCATCTCTCCAATGTCTCCTTCCTGATACTTTCCTCGCTTGGTCAAAGCATAGAGTGCCCGGCATTGCGCCTGGGTCGCTGTTCCATTGCCGGCACTTTTCGGTTTCGATCCCTCATCAGCTACGGCGCCAGTCGGCGATTTTGTTTCCACCTTGCCGTTGCCATTTCCTTCAGGGAATGCCGGTGCAGGCTGTTTGTTGCCACTTTGCTCTTTTTCGGTGTCTGCGGCGGCTACGTGGGACACTTCTTCTGCGCCGGTGTACTCGACGCCTATCCCGCCGAAGCGAAGCGCTCTCGCTATGGCTCTCGTCTCAGCCAATTCAAGGAGGGAATCTGCGAGCTTTGCGTCTCTCTGGCCTGATGCTGTTCCTGTGCCGTTAAACTTTCCCTTTTGGCTCTCCACGGCTGCCTTGACTACGGCAAAGTCAGCTTCCAGCTTTATGATTTCAGTCTGAATGCTGAGACTATCGTTGTTTTCGTGGAGAATCCGCAACCGTCCTCCAACAACGGGGAAGGTCTTGGTTTGCCATTCGTCGCCGACCTTCACCTTGCGATGGATCAGCTCATTTTCAAGAAACTGACCATTTCCGTTTGTGCTCATATTGCTGCTTCTTTCATGAAGTATTCTGTTTTTCTTTAGATTTAATGCTTGCGGGCGGGCGCACCACAGGCTCAGGGCGTCACAGCCGTTTCAGGGCCTGATAGCCGCCGATGGCCACCGCCGCTGCATCGTCTATGGGGCCGGGAATTGGGTTGAAGATGATGTAAAGCAGGACCAGAAGGATAATCCAGCCGATTCCCGAGCCATCTTGCTGACATTGATAGTTCATCGCAACGCCTCCCTTCATGCGTGTTTCTTTTGATCTATCCCTCAAGGAATTACCCTCAGACCCTCAAATTTAGAAAAGAGGGGAAGACGCCAGGAGGAGTAACTACGCTCCAAGACAATGGTATTGAAGGCCGCCCTTTCCTTCCTCTTGGATAAGATCTGAAAACGCGTCAGAATCGCGTATAGTATGCATGGTGGCGCGCTGTACGGAAATCGGAAGTCATGCAAGGCGGGGAGTTTGGAGGATCGCCTTGGAACGTGAGTCAATCGGAGCAAGCCGCGGATGAAGTCGGTGAAGAAATTGGAGTCTGTGCACTAAAACGGGCTTCCAGCTCATAAAGAATCGAAACCGAGAGAAAACGTCGCGTACCACGAGGCAAAATGTCAATTTACGAGAGGTCCGGTATTATTTAAACGATGCCCCACGCGCTTGCTAAGCAGCCTCTAAACACATCTCTTACACGAATGACCCGAACTTTGGGGAAACGATCTTTCCTTTTGTTGCATTAATTTGCAACAATTTGATATAATAAGAAATATCTGACCACTATATGGAAGGTTTTCCGGTTTCTCATTGTTGCCCGGGCGGCCAACACGTAAAATGCAGCAGCACGAGTGAGGAATGAAAACGATTCAAGCAAACATGAAAGCTCTCCAATTCGTAGCCGATGTCAGGGCTCGTCAGAGCGATGAGACCCTGCAAAAGAAATACGGCTTTCCTGGCAAGAAATTCTACTTTTACAAAGCTGCCGCACTGGACATTATTGCTAAGGAGAATGCACAGAAAGCCAAGCACAGGATCAAAATTAACGCCAAGCAATTTCTCATCGATATCCGCTCTGGGATCGACGATGAAGCCTTAATGATCAGATACAGCCTCCAGCCGCGGCAGCTTCAAAATGCATTCAGGAAAATAATAAATGCCGGACTGGCCACGCCTCAGGAACTTTCCCGGAGGCTTAGCATAACAAGGAGTCAAGTCAGAGAAGCCTTTGTCGAAGTAGGTAAGGCTGTTGCAGAATTGGCTTAAACGAGCGTTTACGATCAATCTTCCCTGTTCGGAGCTTTTGTGGGTCGTCGCAAGATCTAATGCGTCTCCATAAGGTTATTTTCCCGCGAGCCCTTTCGGACTCATCTTCGACAGGTGCCCCATTTTAGGGCACTGTCGAAGATGAGTCTAGGAGTAGGCCACACGTCCTCCCTGGAATGTTCCATTTTCCCATGTCGGCACGCTGATGACTGAAACTGCATCCCCAATCAGCAGGTCGCTTATCGCCCTATCAAACTATGGACAAGTTCGTTGAAATACCCAGGAGTCCTCGTTTCGAAAGTGACCCGCTTACCGCTGAAGGGGTGTTGGAAGGAAATCGTTGTAGCATGAAGTGCTAGACGTTTGTGGGTTTCGTTCTTTTTTCCATACTTCCGATCACCCACCACCGAGTGTCCAATATCGGCGAGATGTACGCGAATCTGGTGCTTCCTACCCGTCAACAGGTCAACTTCCAGCAAAGCAAAGTCTTTTGTCTGTTTGAGCACTTTGTAGGAAGTATGAGAGAGTTTTCCTTTTGTCGTATCGGTTGTGGAGTACACTCGGTGGGCTCTGTTCTCTACCAGGTATGAAGTAATTGTGTCAGAGCACTTCTCACACTTGCCATGAACGACAGCAAGATATCTCTTCTTAGTTTCTTTCCACTGGCTCTGTAGGCGAAGCTTTGCCTCTTCGCTCTTCGCGAAGACGAGTATACCTGAAGTGTCCCTATCCAGTCGGTGAACGATGAAAATGCGTTTCTTGGATTTGGCACAGCCCTTGCGAACATAATCAGTCAGAATGAAGTAAGCTGTCCTTGATTTCTCTGTTTCCGTACCCATGGTCAAGAGGCCTGGCGGTTTGTCCACCACAAGGACATCGTTGTCTTCGTAAATAATCGCGAGTCCTTTCGGCAGAGGTTTGGTGCTCGGTCTCGAAGGTCTACTCATGTTGAGGGCTCTAGCGGTCGTTGTCAGCAGCCCAACGCCTGGCGTTCACGGGCCGGGAAAGAAGCGTGAAACGTACTAAATGCAAAACCAAAGCGGCCAACGGCGATATGGTCCGTTGCAACCTGTTATCAGGAGATTTTCAATCATTTTCATGGGATTTATCGCATTGCCTTGAGAGCAGCCTGGATTACACCGTCGAGACGCTGAAGGAAAAGAGACCGGTCTCGCTTTTCGAAAGGGCGCGGGCCTCCGGTAATATTCCCCATATCTCTGAGATAGGCCATCAAATCTCTGTTCGCAAGAGCACCACCGATGGTTTCTTCGGTGAACACCCGCCCCTTAGGGTCGAGCATGCGAGCCCCCTTTTCAAGACACCGCGCAGCAAGCGGAATGTCGGCTGATACTGCGATATCGTTTTTACGAACATGCTCTACAATCCAGTCGTCTGCGGAGTCAAATTCTTTTGTTACGAGAACTTGCTCAAATAGGTCTTCTTGCGGAATTGTCATCCTGGAATTGGAAACCACGTATACCTTTAGCCTGTAGCGGAGGGCAACTCGAAAGATCTCACTTTTTACCGGACAGCCGTCTGCATCAACGTAAATCTTGATCAACTGCACTCCTTCTCTTTGCGAAGTTAGATACCACTTTCGTCGAAAGCTCCTCGTGTTTCGAGATGCCAGGGAGTTCTTTGTACGGTAGCTCACGCTTAATCCTTGCGGATCAAACGTGCTGAGTCTACCACAATGTGCGGCAGGAATTAACGGGGACTTCCGTATGAGGGCTGGAAGGAGACCCATGAAACAGCAAGACAGGAGCATGATTCCGGTTAGGACGCTATGCCGCATGCTGTTGTCAACTGAACATCAGCGAGTTGGGTGTAACGCCCATATCAATACTAACGCACCATGACCGGAGCTGATCCTCCTTCAATTTGGAGAGAGGTAGCCGTGGGTGAATCACTTGCAGTCGGTACACGAGGCGACCAAGAATCCACCTGCTTTGATGCAGGCTGGCTCGTCCTCAGCTTCTATTTTCGCGCAAAAACCCTTAATGCAACAAAATGTCTTTTGGGATGATTTTCTCTCTGTGGTACGCCTCTTTGCTCTCGTCATTTTTCTCATTGTCGTTCTCCCGCGGGAGCGCTGGTCCAGTCCTAATATAATCATGGAATTCGCCCTTCGGCCTCCCCGCCGCGAACGCGTCTCCGCTAGCTGGTAGTGCATCATTAACCTCGGTTATCAAAATGCCTCCCGTTCGGCCATTGGGTCCGGAGAAACGCGAGAGGACGACAGTAAGATGTAGCCCTGGAGCCCATGGAACAAATTTGGCATTGAGATTTACCTAATGGTAATGTACAGCGGCACAGAAAAAGTCTCACAAGGCTTGAGGTGAGAGTTTGTTGTCAGGAATTCCAATTAAAGATCTTCGGAAAAGAAAGAAGCAATCTAAGCGGGCCCTTCACCCCATGCGAGAAATTCAAGAGCGAAAGCAGGGCGGTTCATCCTCTTGGTGGTTATTAGGGACTGGGCTGTTCATCGTCGTTATCATGCTGTTAATAAGAATCTCTTTTTAGAGCGAGGACCAAATTTAACTCTTCCGACGTCGGGGTAGTTCGACGGACGAGACGTCCCTCAACCAAGGTCCTTGTCTAATGTGCGAGAATCCACGGTCGGCTTGCCTCTGTTTATGTGTGCAAGGGCTCCTGCTCGCAGATAACGAATACAGAGGGCCAGGGAGGAGATAGCGTCTGCGACCCCTTGCCTGACCCTCATGCTAATTCACGAACAACCGATTACCAGCGGGATCCTCCGCCGTTGCGTCCGCCGCCACCCCGAGAGTCGTTCTTGGGTTTAGCCTCGTTCACTTTCAGGCTCCTGCCGCCGAGATCCCTGGAATCCAGTGCCTGGATCGCCTTAAGACCTTCTTCGCGGTTGGACATTTCGATGAATCCGAATCCCCGGGATTTGCTAGTAAATTGGTCAACGATGACCTTGGCGGATACTACTTCACCGTACGTGGCAAACAAGCCGTTGAGATCTGCCTCGCTTGAATCGAAGGACAGGTTTCCGACATAAATCTTAATACTCATTCTCTAGCTCCTTTAGAAAAGGCACGCCACACGTTATGCGAGAGTGCATTTGCAGATACGAACAAGGGCTCTTTGTGAATGGGGATAAACCGGAAGGGATTGCGGTCTGAAATCCTCTACACGGGGCCTATGTCCAGGATCTTAATCCTTGCATGACGCCCGTAGTCCCTGACGCGAGGCCGACTGGAGAAACACAAGTTAAGGTTCAATGCTAAGACTAGGGGCTAAGACTTCATTTGTCAAGCGATTGTATTCGTAACTGCAATTCATTTTTATTCTTGCATTATATCACAGATGTACGCTTGTTCCGTTCCGTAGAGCCCTCCACCCGTGCAAAGATTGTAAGATCCTGACATGCCCGTAGTCGCTGCGGGCCTGCCTGGGTTGCTGATCGGACCCAAGCACACATCGCGTACGGAGCCCTGAGAACCATTCTCCGCGCTTTTCTGATTCTGGGCAGCTTGAGTATCCGTAAGTAGGGTTTCCGATAATTCCTGGAAAGAGTTTCATGTTAGTCGTCAAACGGACTGAGAGGTTCGTAATGCGTGCTATGCCAGGCTCCACCAATACCTTGATGGATTTCATGCCAGCACCTCGTTTTCGACCAACTCAAGCCGAAGCGATCTGATTGAGGGCAAATTACGGTCTCAAGTAGGGCAGTCGGACATGCGAGAGCCTCCCTACCTTGCTCTTCCGTGGCTGATGAGCCTTTGTGGACAATATTGTTGCGCAGCGGAACCACCTCCGAAATGAACTTCTTCCATAAACGATTTCCAGTGGGCAGGCGGATTGAGTCAAGGTCGATGTTCCATACCCGAAGCAATGCTGGAAGAATGTCTCTGTCAGTAGAGGCCCGCCGCGTAAGAATACGGTGAACAAGAATATGGGTCCAATCGTCCGACATGAACGCTTCTTCAAGGATGGGTCTCAGGATAAAGTACCTCAGAATAAGCTCAGCAGCGGTGACAGAGGAGATCACCGCTTGCGAGGGAAAACCCGAAGTCAAAAGGCTGTGTCCGTCTCTGAGGCACCTGTCAACTCTCGTCTGGACAGCATCACTGTAAGTTCCAAGGTAGTCCCTGATCGGGTCATCCCGTATTTCGCGGATGCCTTGTTCGATAATGTCGGCACGCGCTTCGTCCCAGTCAGCCCCACTATCCCAGTAATCTTGATCGTCATACGACATCTAAGCTCTCACTTCCGCATGATTGCAATGTGGCACGACAGCCAAGTGTCCAGCAATGAAAAGTGGTTCTCTGGCACCATAACCCCCTGTCCAGTTTTCGAGGTACATTATACCTCTCGTGAGCCTGAACCTCTCTGAACAAGAGTCGCGAGAGACCACGCCTCCGGCGAGAGTCGGCGGGGCTGTAGGGGGATGCGATCCAATCTATTCGTATTTCATCGGTCCGTCTGTCTCGGTGGATGGTAGGGGTCCGGCGTGCCCATCGGGATGGGCGGGTATTTTTTCAAGCTGGCCTCGAACTCTGCGAGCATCTTCGTAATGGGTCTGGAGACCCAGCTGTTCGTGGCCCCAACGTCGTGCTCTTCCTTCGGGTCGGTGAGCAGGTTGATGAGCTTCGGCAGCGGCAGGGTCTGGGGCGTGTCATACATGTTCTCCTGCCAGATGAAATGGGCCTTCCAGTCATGCCATTTGACCGCTGACAGACGATTGGCCACGTAAACCGGGAAGCCTTCGCGGTTCGAGTGTTCCTGCTTGCCCAGGAAAAAATCCGACTGGTCCACCCCGTCAATGGGGCGATCATGCGGGATTTCCGCTCCACCAATTCGCGCCAGCGTCGTGAAACAATCCACAACGTGGACGATCTCGTTACTGACGCCACCAGCTTGCACCCTGCCCGGCCAGCGGAGGATAAATGGCACGCGAAGTGAGCCTTCCATTGCTGTAAAATATGTGCCACGCCACGGCCCTGCGCAGCCTTCCCAGGGGTGTGTTGCTTCAGCTCCATTGTCGCTAGTGAAGATGACCACAGTGTTGTCTTCGATGCCCAGCTCCTTGATGGCATCCAAGATCTGTCCCGTGCGGTAGTCCATCTCGGCCAAGCAGTCGGCCCAATCGCCGTGGCCGGTCTTGCCGGCAAACTCCGGGTTGGGAAGCGTGGGGAAATGCATCAGTGAGAAAGAAACGTAGGCAAGAAATGGCTTGCCTAGGTTTGTCTGACGCCGCATAAAGTCAATGCAGCGGCGCGTGATCTCCGCTTCTATGAGCCGCCGCTGCTCTACATCCAGTACCTTGATCTGCCGCGCCTTTTCGCCTTTGCGAGCCTCGTAAATGTGTTCGGGGTGAACGACCTTCGCGTTCCAACCCTGCTTGTTGCCAACCGATGGCCACATGCCCTTTGTTTCGTTTAGCGACGGCCACATGGCCTCGTCGTAGGTGCGCGGGATGCCATACCACTCGTCGAACCCCTTATGGGTGGGAAATCGTTCCTCGGCGCTTCCGAGATGCCACTTGCCCCATATACCGGTTGCGTAACCCTGCGCCGACAACAACTCCGCAAGGGTGACCTCCCACTGCGTCAACCCATCCGGCTTGCCCTCTATCGGGACCTCATACGTTCCCGAACGGATCGAGAAACCGCCCGGTCATGAGCGCCGATCGCGTCGGGGTGCATTGGGCTTCGACGTTGAAATTCAATAGCCGCAGCCCCTCTGTGGCGAGACGGTCGATGCGCGGGGTGGGTGCGCCGCGCAGAATTCCGCCGCCGTAGCAGCCCAATTCGCCGTACCCAAGATTGTCGGTAAGCATGAAGACGATATTGGGTTTCTTGTCCGCAGCAAACGTCGAACTGACAATGAAGGCCATAGCAACTACGATGACTCCAAACACAATCGCTATTGTCTGTGTTCTGTCTTTCATCTTTGCATCTCTTGAACGATTATCCCGGCTTCGTAAGCAGTCGATACCGAGAGACTCATGTCGGTATCCGGTGGTCCTCTGAGGTAACGCTCCCTTGCCAGCCCTATTTACCGGACGAACTGCGCTTGCGTCTCAAGTAATTGGAATAGATAGTTGTGAACACAACTCCTGATATCAAGATGGAGAGTTCCACACCACGAAAGAACCATTCGCCCAACTCCGCATAATGAGGCCTTACCACATTGACAAGAGTGTTTGACAGGAAGATGATCCCCCAAGCGCCCGTTACGGTGTAACCCGACCGAATGAAGGCGGGGGAGTCCCACAGTTCCCTAGGCACATGTTCACGTGCATAACTTTCCGTGAACGGCTGACCGATCACAATCGAAATCATGGTAGCCATAAAGAGTGTTCCGCTCGCAAGTATTCCAAGATGCTGGATCACCCAGATGGATTTGAGCAAGGCGACCGTGACGAGAGCGAAGGCAAAAAAAACCACACCTGCCCACAATATTAGCCCGCGGTGAAGTCTCGTGATTCCCATGACAAGAACGAGGATCGCCGCTACGCAGATACCGATCTGGAGCCACAGCATCGAATGACCGGCAGAGATGATCCAGAATGCGATCCACGGTGAAAAGGCCAGCAAGAGCTTGAGAGCTTCCATCGTCATCCTTCACTAAAAGACGTCGGTTGAGATGCCAGTAAGACCTGAAAAATAATCTCCAGTGGTGGAGGCTTCCTATATAGAGTCCTGATGCATTCCTGTCAACGATTGATGTACACGCTTCGGGACATGGTCCAACTGTCGCGGACTCCCTCCGTTGCCCTCGATCCTAAAAAAACCGACCTGGATGAATCACACCTCTCTCATAGATGCTTCCCTGTTGAAACCCGGCTTCATAAGAAGAAGATGCAGACGACTTCTGAGTAAACGAATGGTTTCGGCAATGGGGAGAAAGGAGACCCCGCAAATCGCCTCTGGTTGGCTGGTGCCTCTCCCCTCGCTCGTGGAGCAGATTGAGGATGCATCATGTCTTCATTCGGTAAGAGCGAAGGGAGATTTGTGTGAATATCCTGTCCTCTTCTTTATCGCAGTTGCCCCCCAAATCTATCCTGACAAAGTTTTTTCACGTTATTTCGCAACGGGTTTTTCCGGAGTTAAAGTAACCATCTTGCGACCGGCTGCCAGCCCAAGGACCTCCAAAATGGCGAGACCGCCGCATAATTCCCGTTGATACAGGCGATGCCGAACTCTGTCAACGAGCAGGCCCGCTTCACCCGATCGTACGGAGCACCTCGACGCATGCGGGTTTCCTGTTCCACGCTTGACAGAGTGGCTGGACCACAACATCGTTCTGTAAAGAGGTGAGGCCATGAAACCCCGTATTAGTTTCATCACGTTAGGCATGAGTGATTTGGAAAAATCTGTTGTCTTTTACCGCGACGGAATGGAGTTGCCCACAGAAGGCATCATCGGGACGGAATTTGAGGACGGTGCAGTGGCCTTCTTCAAGATGAACGATAATCTTCTATTGGCGCTCTTTCCGAAGCTCTCACTCGCCAAGGACGCCAAGGTGCCCATAGGCCCGCCGAGCCCTTCAGAGTTCTCCATCGGCCACAACGTGAACTCCAAAGAAGAGGTCGATGCCGTGATGAAGCAGGCACAAGCGGCAGGAGCGGAAATCGTCGATCCTGCGCACGACCGCTTTTGGGGCGGGTACTCCGGCTACTTCCAGGATTTGGACGGACACCTCTGGGAGATCGCTTGGCATCCCGAGTGGATAGTCAAGCAATGAGGTGCCACTATGAGAGTGTCTGAAATTCGGAGCAGGATCGAGTCCAGCAAAGATATAGTAGGATATAAGTAAGGGTTTAAGATCGGCACGGCAATCACGGAACCTGGGAGTTCGGGCAGACCTGTAAAGATCCCTCGAAAACTCGACCACGTATTACTCGTGGCTGGGCATTGCATCGCTCCTAAAGGTATCTCCGACAATTCTCGGAAAAGAAGGCGTCTCCGCGAGCCTGAACCTCTCTGAACGAGAGTCGCGAGAGATCACGCCTCCGGTTTATTCCGGCGGGGTTGTCGGGAGATACCAAAATTAGAAGTCACAATCATAATGTTGGGGCACACTTCGCTTGATTCGAATGGCCATAATGGTTCCTGGAGGCTTCCTTCGGCGTCCCGGAACTCAGCTCACCTTAACTCTTTTTGGGCAAGAGAGCAGCTAACCCTTTCTGTTTCCCTTTGCTAATAGGGTTTCCAATACAAAGAATCTCAGTCAGATTTCCGTTGTTATCAATAACGGGTAAATTGACCCAGCTTACCCAAACGCGCTCTCCGCTCCGACTGATATTTTCATTCGTGTTTGTCACATGCTGCTCTGGATGCCGAAACACATCTTCGAGTATCGGTCGAAGATCTCTCCCCGAAGAATCGGTTTTAGGAACTATCGTGCCAATCAGGTTTTTTCCGACTATCTCTTTCTCCGGGAATCCGAAAAACTTTTGAGCAAATTTATTGAAAAAAGTTATTTCGCCCTTTGGGTTCATCTTGAAGACAATGCTGTGAGCCTGCTCCACTAATTTTTCATTAATTGACTCACGACATTGGCCTGGGGCCATTTGAACATTTCTTTCGGAACGTTGGACCGCAAAAGACACGGTTGCCACGCCTGCCACCATCAGGGAGACGACGACCATCGTCCCTGGTAACGCAAACACACTCGATGAACGCATGCTGATCTCCTTATCGTCAAAACACTTTGTCCAATATGGATGCTCGCTTTGCCGTTTGGGTTCTTCGGAGTGTTTTTTTTGTGACATGACTGATCCTGATGTTTGCCTTCCGCTGGAAAGCTCGCCCTCGACCGTTTCTATGATTGGCCCCAGGAAGACCTGATCGCCGCCTCTTACCATGAGAGCCTCGATGCCCTGGGGATGGTTTGGTAATAGCCGCTGGGTAGGTTTCCTTCAGGCCAAAGGGTCAAGAAATCCACGTGCAGCGTTTACCGTCCGTCGGTACTTGAATTGGTCCGAACCTGAAAAATTACCCCTACTCCCAAGGAGGTTTGCCACTGTCGGTTTTCTCTGGTCCGGGATTCTCCGATAATCCGACATGAAGTCCACGCCGGTGATCACGACATGGGACATGATGCCCTTGGACGGGGAAGGGGCGGCAAGTACGGGTCCATGTCACGGGGTGATCAGGATTCCTACCCTTCACTTGCGAGTACACCTAGGATCCCGGACTCGCCGCGCTCTCTGCTCTCCAACATATCCAGTGGAAGAAACATCATCCTCTCCTCGTCTCTCCCACTCGGTATTTTCCCAAGAAAGGCTTATCAGAATCCACGTGGTGCGACGAACTGGGATGAAATAAGGGTGGCGTAAGGATGCCAAAATGAAAACCGCAAATCGCATCTGAGTGGCTCGTCGTTATAACCGCGCTTCAGGGGCGGGTAGCAGAGGCATCGTGTTCTTACCGGAAATGGGCGAGGGAACATTTCGGGTAAAGGAGGGGGCACGTCCTGTCTTCGCACATCACTAAAGTCTCGGAAAATGTTATTAGATACAACTGCAATGATATCAAAAAATCACAACACACCAAAACCGACATAGTAAAAATGTCTCAACTGAAATAAAATAGGGTGCCGCGATTTCTTGTCATGAGTGGCTCAAGTAAAAACGAGTAGATAGCACGGAGAAAGGAGTGGTTTCCGGTCCTCTTATGGGGTACATGACGTTTGGCGAACGATGTATCCGCTGGGGAGGACCGGATATGGAACAAGGAATACCGAACATAATCTCGCTGGTCAATGAGATTCTCGCCTTTGTGCGAGAGTCAGCGCAAGGAATGGAAATCGGGGAAGTAGAAAGGCAGCTTCTTCCCATGGTGATGGCGGTCGGGAAAGCGGCTCTTGAAGAATTTGTGTCTGAAAAGGGGACCGGATATGCCGGCAAGGAGATCATCGAACCCCAGGGCCATCGATTGCCATATGTTCGTGACAGGGGATGTGCATATCGGTCCATCTTTGGAACGATATCCATCCGGAGAGCCTACTATCACGCAACCGGCTCACCGGGAGTCTTTCCTTTGGATGGAGAGATCAACTTGCCTGAGAGAGGCTATTCATACCTGGTTCAGGAGTTTCTCTTCCCGGCTTGCGGTTTCGATGAGCTACGAGGATGCGGAGGAGATTTTTCGTTCCTTCTTTCCCGTAAGGATGCCAATTCGTTCACTGGAGAGCATTGTGGGAGACGTCTGCGACGAGGTGGATCGATACTACGCAGAGAAGGCCCCGCCGGATCTTTGTCCGGATGCTGTGGTAACGGTCGCTACCGTAGACAAGAAGGGGGTGGTTATTCGTAAGCCCCAGGAAGGCGGGGCCGGTCCCGAGAGGGTCTCCGTTGATCCCGACAAGCCCGGAAAGAAGAAGATGGCAACCGTGATCTCCACCTACGTCACTCCACGTTACGTCCGCACGGAGGACGACATTGTCCGTGAGGTATCGGACGAGGGTAGTTTCGATTCCAGGCCCAAACTCCAGGACAAGCTTACGTGGGGCAGCCTCACCGATGGTTCGGAAAAGACGGTGGCCCGCCTGAAGAAGGCTGTCGAACAGCGATTGCCGAAAGGTAACGAGCTGGTCTGTATCCTGGACGGAGAGCGTTCTCTCTGGGCACTGGTATGCGCATATTTTCCTGCAGCCTTTTTCGTGCTGGACATCTTTCACGTCCTGGAACACTTGGGGAAAGCCGCTCTTTGCTTTTATGACGAGGGCAGCCCGCAAGCCAGAGAATTCGTGACGGAGAGATTGAGAATGCTCCTGGGCGGCAGGGCCGGCAGGCTTATCGGCGGGCTCAAGCAGATGCTAACCAAGCAGGAACTCTCCGGCGCCAAGAAACATTGCATCGAACAAGTCATCGGGTATCTCCAACGAAACCGCAAGCACATGCGGTACGAAATCTGCTTGGCAAAAGGCTATCCCATCGGCAGCGGGGTCATTGAAGGAGCATGTCGCAACCTCATCAACGACAGATTGGAACTCACGGGGATGAGTTGGACGATCCATGGAGCGGAAAGCATGATCCACCTGAGGGCCGTTCACATCAACAACGACTGGGATCTCTTTTGGAATTATAGACGAAGATCGGAGAGGCGACGCCTCTACGGCATCGAAGATACAAACTCTCCCGAGATCCGGGATCAAGAACTACCGTGTGCCGCATAACTCCTGACAGAAAGTAGCGGCACCCAATAAAATATATCTTTGACGTTGCCATAGTGGAACTTTATGCTTATCATATTGTCGTAGATAATAAACATATGAACAAGGGGAGTCATTTTGACCCAACAACCAAAGGAACAATTTACAAAACGGATCATATTTTGTGTAAATGCTGATCTCGATGAATCTCTCCGGGACAGGGCTTGGAAAGAGCGCAAAACTCTTTCATAACTACTTCGAGAGCTTTGTGAGCGGGGTCTTCTTGAAATGAAATCTGTGTAAAACTACCCGGTTCCAATCGAAGCAACGCTAGAACGCCATGAATTGCAGGAAGTGCAATTAATCCTGGGTGTCGTAGTGCGCCTAGAATCCAAGAGAAAGGAAATAAAACAAATGATTACTGGTCGGTGACTGCATCCTCTCTCGCGCCTTCAGTACATGAACTCCTTCGGGACTGGGCTGAAAAAATGCTCGCTGGCACAGAAGGTTTCAAGGAGCCTGACAGATACATGCCCGTGAAAATTGACACATCGGAAGGACAAACCTACTGTACAATTGGAGAGTTAATCGACGGCTCCTGCCCTCCTAGCGAAGAGGAGACGCCGGAAGAGAAGAAGAAGGGCCGACAGAATCTCTCTCATGAGACAGCAGGGAAAGCAAAACTGAACAATAATTTGAGAGGCTTGCAAAAAATGAATAATGAATCCGAAGACAGCGAATCTGAAAGCATCAAAGTTGAGCCCGGGTCTTGGGAAGACTTAATTATCCAGGAACTCCAGAGGAGGACACGTCTGCAAAGGGAAATCCAAGAAAAGCCTGACGACGAATATCTTCTAAATCAATTAAGGGCGCTCGATTCGGGGCTTCAAATGATGATAGAAAAGGTGGAGATTTCTTGTTTATGCCTTCCGAAAGAGTGGGGGATTGCTCTCGATCAATGGATATGCGGACATGAGATGTGAGGATCGCAGGGATGCGGGTGAGGGTTGCCACATCTGAAGGAGACACCGCTTTGTCCTGGATCTCATTCTAACGGGATTTCTTCTACTGCTACTGAGCGGGGACTGGAACCCGTTCCTTTGCCTCCAAAATCTTCTTGACCCAATCTTTTCTATCCTCAACCACAAATTTCTCCGTGTTGCCGTCGATAGTTTCGATTTTCAGACCATTTGGTATGATTCCGAATGTCATGCAGGGTTTTGCTTCGCTGATTTTCTCGAGTGGAATTGATAGCTCATGTCTTTGGACATTTATTGAATGAGACCTAAAAAGAAGCCTTTGGTCAGTGAGATAAATCCATCCACCGACTGCCTCAATATTCCGGAAATGATTCGCTCCACCTTCCTTTACGAGGTCTTCACCTGCAAACGTAGGACGTGCCATCTCAAATTTCTTCTTTTGATAGCCAGCAAAAGCACCCATCAGTGCTCCAAAAAGCACGCCAGCTACGATGCCCATCACAACTCCGGATTTTGATCCGTATAGAAATGACCAAAAAATTCCCATGAAAAGACCAAAAGGGATGCCAGTCAACAGCATCATCTTCAGAAATTTGTTTCCGACACTTGAATCTATTCCGTGTCTTAGAGTGCCGACGCTCATCTGCAATTTCTCCCTATCGGCTCGCGTTCATTGTTCTACTAGCATAGATGCAGAGGGGCGCTCTCGGATTCACCAAGCGATAAAGGTTTGACTGCAAGAGTAATTGTCGTTGAGGCTCTGAAGCCACTGATCCGGATCTTTGAGAGCGTTTTCAGTCAACCGGGGCAGCATGTTTGGGAGGGAGGAGCAATTCCTGCACAAGACTACTTCCAGACTCTGAGCTAGGTGGGTTTTCACCCTGTCCAGATTGCGGTCCACCATACCCTCACCGCGGAAGAACTGGAGACAATGGCATGTTGTCCGGTCGGAGACTTCACTCTCAGCCCTTCGAAAGAAGACCTCGCAGTAGTGCAGGGAAAGTGAAAGGTGTTAAGTTCACAGATGAGCCTTCCCAGATACAAAAAACCGTAATCTCAGATTACCGGAAATGTCCCTTGGGACAAAACAGGTAAAGGATGGCGTGGAGGCTTCGGGAAAATAGCCTTGAATGCTATGGGGTATCTAACATAAAAGATCACACACCGAATTTCTCCTTGAGTATCTGCAGCCGATCCGTCACTAAGATGTACTGATCAATCCAAGACCAGTCCTTGGCAAAAAGCGCTGTCAAAAACTTTCGGTCTTCCCCAAGAAGCCTTCCTTTGAAGCTCTTGAAGAAATCCGACGCGACGAACACGAATTTGCCGTCTATTTTTTGGGCGGCGCCTCTCAGAAATTCCAGCGAGGAGTATTGGTTGTTGAAATTGAGGGCGCGGGAGGTGTCGCAGTGGTGACCTGCATTAAAATTCCAGCCATAGACGGTCTTGGTAGCATCATCCGCGATGATCAGAGCGCCCTCGCCTTGGCTTGCCACGTTCACGCACGCCGCAAAAGCTGCTTGACGCTTCCAGCTCTTTTCTTTCCCTCCATGTTCCACCAGATAAATGGGTAGTCCAAGTTTCTTGCCGAGGCCATATGCCAGGCTCGTCTTGCCCGTGCCGGGCGGACCGTAGAAAATGACGTGGGTCGAACTTAAGGGGGTCGCCGTGAGCAAATGAAGGATATGCTCCATTACCTGCGGCTCAACCGGATGAGCATCAAGTGGCACTGGATCAGGATCGATCTTGTGAAAGAATTCAGTTTTGATATCTGCTCCAGACGCGTTTTGCAGTAGATTCACAAAACCAGAATCCATAGAAATGGAGCGTCCGCGATCAGGCTCAACTATACCGACCTTGGAGAGTTTTCCATTCAGGGCCTCCCCTATCGCCGGGCTGTTAGAGCCGAGGCAGGTTGCGAGATGATTCCTACCTGCAAAATGGTCACATTTGAGATGGTATTGAAAAAGGCTTTGGGCCTCTTCGTATGTTGATAATATGAAGAGGAACAGACAGATCTCTTTTTCCAACTCGTTCAGATCGAACATCTGCTGAAAAATGGTCAGGTTCTTCTCAATATCGGAAGTGCCGGAGTATTGGAGCTGGTCCATCCGTTTTTTGAGAAGCCCCTGGAGAAGATCGGTGATAGCGAATTGTTCATTTTTGCTAGTTTTGCGCAAGGCCTGATCCATGAGATGTGCAAAGTCCCTGGAGTTGCGTATCTCTTCTTCAAACTCCCGTTCAAAACGAGGTCTTCGCTCTCCTCAGTCCACCATCACCGCGAGAGATAGCAGATCTTCTTCGACTATCTCAGGCCCGAGAAGCCAATGTATGGTCTCCAGAATCTCGTAGTCCAACTTTGGGTAACGAGTCAAAAGGCGACCCATATAAACCAGGACACGGCTCAGCATGAAGCAGTGGGACTTGTCCTCAGGCATGTGAGGTATGGAACCGGTATGCGTTCTGACCCGCATTGATACTCCTTGATGCTGGAAAAAGAAATGTGGTCTTCCTAGACCTCAAGACTTTCGTCTACAGACTCCCACTCATCTTCATTGATGTCGAACTCGTCTTTAGCCTCGGCCTTGGCTTCTTTGAGTGTCTCATGCCATGTGTGAACAAAAGATCCTTCACGCAAATACACATGAACAAGAAGATAACCTCTCTCGCATCCTTGCTCGATATCGACTCAATCGAGGATAGGAACGCGAGCAGAGTTCTGTGAAGCTATGCGCTCAGTTCCTGGACCGGCTACCTCGCGTTTACATCTGACTTTCGCTTTTAAATGGATCATTGCGACCTCGTCAGTGGCGTGGGATGCCGCCGGAGAAACTAAGGTGTTGAAGAAATCGTTGCTTCTTTCCCTCACTTATCCCCAACCGGTTAACATTTTTGAAGGCTTGTTTCGGTTTATACGTACGGAGCAAGGTGGCTCTTGACCGCCAAGAGCACCTCTCCAAGAACCGGAAAACCCGCCGCAGCAAAGCCGGACGGGACTTATGACAGGTATCCTTTCCCCATCCACTTTAGCTGAACTTATCTCGCGCCCGCAAGCTGATGTTCAAATCGGCACAGATCTAAGTAGGCCATAGAACTGGGGATTTGTCAAGAGGCCTGCTCCACCGACAGCAAAAAAATGCTTCATTGTCTTCCAGCCGAGGACAGGATATGTTCATGCCAGACAGCATGACGTGAAGTGAAAGCCGCATTTAGCGGACGGTCTGTGCTCCACGACCCTAACCACAGCAGAGCCAGGAAAGAAGTACAGGTCACACGCGAAATCAATGACAGATAAGAGGCCATTGTGTCCGGATTTCATTCCCAAGAGAGAATCTCATGCCGGCTGGGACTTATTCTATAATAGTGAATTTCGACCCATTTGATTTGCAAGGTGGCAACCAGAAACATGGTGGCGGCAACTGAGGACTAAATAAATGATGACACTTCAGCAGCTTCGGACAAAATCAGAGACGATCCCGGCTTCGGCTGCCTGGTATTTGGCTGACCTTGGCGAATCGCTAGGGAGACAGGAGCTTTTTACGCGCCAGTCCCCGCAACGTCTCCGAGTCCTTCGAGAGCATGCACTCATTGAAAGCGCAGTCTCCTCTAACCGCATCGAGGGGATTGAGATTGACAAGAGTCGCGTGCGCACTATTGTCTTTGGGACGCCGATGCTTCGAGATCGAAATGAAGAGGAGGTCCGGGGGTACCGCGAAGCTCTTCGCCTCATCCATGAGGAGGCTGCACGTCTACCGATTAACGAAGAGACCGTGCTGAAGCTCCATCAGTTGGCCCGCGGTGAAATCTGGGATGCTGGGAAATTCAAGGACAAGGACGGCGACATCATCGAGCGACATGCGGACGGTACATCACGTATCAGGTTCAAAACGGTCCCGGCAGCCAAGACCTCAGCTTCCATGGAAAAACTGGTTGATTTGTGGGAACAATCGCTCGATGAACGCTGGACGCACCCTCTCATCGCATTGGCCGGCTTCAACTTAGACTTTTTGTGCATCCATCCATTTCGTGACGGCAATGGCCGTGTGGCGCGCCTTTTGATGCTACTTCAATGTTACCATCTTGGGTACGAGGTGGGCCGGTACATCAGTCTTGAGCGGATTATTGAACAGAACAAGGAAAGGTATTACCAAACACTGGAACAGTGTTCGTTCGGATGGCATGAAGGTAAACACAATCCGTGGCCTTACATCATTTATCTCCTCTTCGTTATGAAGACTGCGTATAGGGAATTCGAAGAACGTCTGGGCCGAACCCGGAGCCCCCGCGGTGCAAAGACCGAAATGATTGAAACAGCAGTGGAGGCCATATCTGGGGAGTTCACACTGAACCAGCTTGAGCGCCTTTGCCCTGGCGTGAGCCGCGACATGATCCGACGGGTGCTTCGCGGACTTCAGAAGACAGGCCTAGTAGAGTGTGTGGGTCGAGGTCCGGGAGCTATTTGGCGGAAAAAGAGGTAATACCCCTATAAGAGGGTAATAAAGAGGGTAATAGCACCGCAGACATGTGAGGTTCGTGTAGCCTGACCCCAAAACTGAATCACTTCCCTAGCTGAAAGCCGTCCCTTCAGATTCGAGTTGATTACGAACCATCTGGGCAATGTTGACGGCAGCCGTGCGAGCCTGTTCCGCCGTTTCCTTAGTGTAGTCAGTTGGCCAATGCACCGCGTACCGAGTCTCAATGCAGGCGGTGTTAAGAAGAATGCAGTCCTCCCTAACGGCAGCGAATGCCGGTTCAACGTCAGAAAAGGGTCTTGAGGAGATGGACAAGGTCATGAACCTTCTCAAACGCTAGGCCCTTGCTGATGATGTAGGCTTTCAAATACTTCTCCGCAGCTTGCTGGAAATGGAAACATATCTAGGCAAAAAATTCGGTTCCTGATTTGAGCTTGGCTTCTGCGAAACTAAAGTCGTCATCCGCCTTTTTCAGCCATTCCTCCACGATCAAGGGATCAGCCATAAAGGACTCTCCCCTCTCCTCTATAGTTTTGCACTTCTTGTATAAATGGCCTGATATCGCAGATGATTTTCTTGAAAATCATCGGCGTTCCTGCCATAGACGCTTTGGCAAGAAACTGGGGGAGGAACGCCGATGCGCAAGCGGAATCTGCCACAGCCGTTTCAGATTGACAAGATTCGTTTTGCAGATTGCTTCACTGCGCCGAGTCTGGGGCACTTCGGGATTTTTAATCGCCGGGTGGGTACTGACCGTTGGGGTTCACACCATCAGTCAGGTAATCCTCACCAGCGGGCTGCATGAATCGGAAAGTTTCGTCAGCATCTACCGGTTCCTTGAGAAGGCCAAGTGGACTCCGGACCACGTGGCTTTCAAGGTTTTCCGGATCATTGTAGATACACTGTTGCCGGGCGTGACGGAGATTGAGCTGGTCTTGGATGACACGCTGAACGACCATGTGGGTAAGAAGATCTTCGGTGCCGGAATTCAGCACGACGGGAATGCCCCCAAAACGGCAAGACCCATTGGATACGGCGTCTGCTTTGTGATCGTCGGGGTTGTTGTCCGTTTGCCGGGTACATCCGAAAGGTTGTTCTGTTTACCCTATGCCGCTCGTCTGTGGTGGCCGGAAAAAGCCAAGGCCAAGCCTCTGGGTAAGAAACACCGGAGCAAGTCCGAGCTGGGAGCTGAGTTGATCCGTCTGACACGGTCATGGATTGATTCATCCATAACGCTCCGAGTGGTCGTCGACAATGGGTATTCAAACAGGCAAATCATTCAAGATCGGCCAAAGGGAGTCCATATAACGGGAAAAGTTCGTACGGATGCAGCCCTGTACGCTTTGGCCACGCAGGAGACCAGCAAGAGAGGGCCTCCGCGGAAAAAAAGGAGATCGTCTGCCTTGTCCTAAATCGATCTTCATCCACGAGGGAGATCAGTGGGAATGGGTCTGGATCACTCTCTACGGTCAGCAGACCATCGTGTCCGTGTACCGTTTTGAGGCAATCTAGTACAAGGCAGCCGGGAATGAACCCTTGTCCATCGTGATGGTCCACGATCCTGGCCACAAGTACCCGGACACGGTGTTCTTCGACACCGATACTGCGGCTTGCGATACAGAGACTATCCAGAGATTCAGCCATCGCCGAAGTATCGAGATTACCAATCGGGAAACCAAGAGCTTACTCGGCAGCGCAGACCCGCAGTGCCGCTGCGAGAAATCAGTCACTCGTGCTCCGCTCATGGCCTACTGGAGCTACTGCTTCGTGGTGGTTCTGGTTCGTCAATCAGTTCCACAAGGGAAAAGATCTCCTCCTCCCCTCTGCCCCCTGGTACGTAAAGAGATCCATCACCTTCTCGGATATGCTCGCAGCAGCTCGCCGCAGTCATTTCGGCTCGGGAATTTCGCGCGATCCCAGCAAACACCACACAAACTCTAAATTCGCCTCACATCGCTTCACGTGCGGACATGAGTCCTACAAAAGGGCAAAACTATAGTCGTGAGGCTGCGGCAAAATATTTCCTTGACAATCTTTTTGAACTGGCTTATTGGGGTACGGTATTCGTTAGGGTACCGTATCTCATCCCATCGTCAATAAATCTGTGAAGAATATGGTCATCAATCAGCCTCCCAGTCCGTTTACCATCGAACCAACGCCTTCCATCCGCGAAAAGGTCTACGCTTATCTGCGCGACGAAATCCTGTCCGGGCACATTCCGGGCGGCTCTCGTGTAGTGGAAGGACGACTGGCCGCGCATATCAATGTCTCTCGAACGCCGGTCCGAGAAGCTCTTCATCTCCTGGAAATGGAGGGCCTATTGGAGTCTATTCCGCGAGTAGGATATCGGGTGCGCCAGATCCGGGCGGACGAGGTTGAAGAGATCTGCGAGATCAGGGCAGTCAACGAAATCCTGGCGGCTCGAAAGGTCATCGAACGCAACGATCCGTCCTGCCTGGACGCTCTGGCAGAAAATCTCGAACTGACCGAAGCTGAGATCCAGGCTGGGCGTCCGCAGTCTTTCGTGGACTTGGATGCCGTATTCCACGAGATTCTGGTTCGGGCCAGCGGGATGCCGCGTCTTTTGGAGCTGTGCCAGACCCTACGACGCCACATGCTCCTCTACCGGATAGAAAGCGTCTACCGGGCGGACATCGCTCTTCGGGCTGTGGAAGGCCATCGGAAGATCCTCGAGTGCCTCCGCCGTCGAGACGTTATTGGCGTAGAATCGGTAATCCACGATCACCTGGAACTGGCTAAGCAGTCCATCCTCCGGTACGCCTTCGAGGAGAAACGGAAAAAACCAGAGTGAGCATGCTTGAAATCAAATTCAACGGTCGTGGCGGGCAAGGAGTTGTGGTGGCTTCTCAGATTCTTGGTTTTGCCTTTTTCAAAGCGGGCCTCTATCCCCAGTGCTATTCCGTTTTCGGTGGTGAACGCCGCGGAGCGCCCGTCGTCAGCTTTCTTCGTGTGGATGAAAAAAAGATCTTACTCAAGTGTGAAATAAAACACCCGGGAGAGCTCATCTACATGGATGACAGCATGGTTGAACCCGAGGAAATCAGAAAGCTGCTTTTGCCTGGCGGCCGCATCCTTATCAATACACGCCGCCCTGCCGATGATTTCAGCGAACTGCAAGGATTCGATCTCGGGTTGGTGGACGCTCTTTCCATCAGCAGCCGCGTCGGCCTGGGCGGGATTATCAACACCACAATCCTGAGCGCTTATTGCCGGTTCACGGGCACGCCGCCGCTTCCTTTTTTGAAAGGAGCCATCTCGGAAATGGTTCCTGCCCGGGTGGCGGAAAACCTCGAAGCAGTTGAGTTGGCTTACGAAAGCGTCATAACCCGGCCCCTAAGGAGCTGATATGGACCCGCGGCACAAGGCTCAACATGCCTGTCTGGATCCAGAAGTGATGATTCCCATCTCCAGGTCAAGCACCGAAGCCATCAAAACAGGCGCATGGTCCAACAGGCGCCCGGTTTTCCTGGAAAAGACCTCTCCGTGCAGAGCGGCTTGTCCCAATGGAAATGATATTCCACGGGCGTTGAAGCATGCCGCGGACGGTCGATTCGGCGAAGCGCTCGCCGTATTTCTGCAAGAAAGCCCGCTTCCCGGCGTATGCGGCAGGATCTGCTACCATCCCTGCCAGTCTTCCTGCAATCGCGGGCACTTGGAGGAGACGATCAACATCCGAGAGCTGGAGCGTGCTGCATCGGATCTGGGTACGGCACAACCCGCTTCGCTCACGGATGCGGGAAAAGATAAATCGGTTGCCGTGGTCGGTTCCGGCCCGGCCGGCCTGACGGCTGCCTATCACTTGTCGCGGATGGGACATCCAGTCACCGTTTTCGAAGCTCGGGAATCGCCAGGAGGGCTGCTTGCTCAAGGAATCCCCGAATACCGTCTTTCGCGGGAGCGCACTGCAAAGGGACCTTAATCGCATTTTTTCGCTTCCCATCACACTGAAAACCGGCCACGAAATTTCCGCTGAAGATCTCTCCCGCCTTTCCGCTAATTTCGGAGCTGTGTTTCTCGCTCTGGGTGCCACGAACCAATTAAAGATGGGAATTCAAGGCGAAGAACTCGATGGCGTGGTTTGCGGTCTTGATTTTCTCACCCGCGAGGACATGCAACGTCGGTGCCGTGGAGCCCGAGTGGTGGTCATTGGCGGCGGCAACACCGCAATGGACGCGGCCCGCACCGCTGTACGCCGGGATGCCGAAACCGTCACGGTTCTATACCGCCGGAACCGGGATCTCATGCCGGCTTTCCCGGAAGAGGTCGAAGAGGCCGTGGACGAGGGAATCCGTTTTCAATTCAGTGCGGCCCCTGTTGCGTTGATCGGCGATGGAAACCGGATCGAAGCAGTTCGCTGGGTGGAAACGCGGCTCGTGCCGGCCGATTCCTTGCCGCTGCCTGTTTCCACGTCCGAAAAGACTGTGTTGTGCGACCTGGTCATAGTGGCAGTGGGGCAGAAGGTAGCGGGAAGCTCCATCCCGGACGAGCTGCGCATGGATAAAGGCCGGGTTCGGATCGATGCCGCCGGACGTACTTCCCATCCTGCGGTGTATGCCGGAGGAGACCTGACCCCGACTCGAGCATCGGTAGTGGACGGCATGGCATCCGGAAAGCTGGCCGCGTTCTTTATGCACGTTTCTCTCGTCGGCAGAGATGCCGAGGGGCTGCCCGCCGGCGTCATCCTTGGCGAGGGTGCCGCTTTTTCCATCGAAGCCTGCTTCCATCCTGCAGAAAACAGTGCCCTGGATTCGGTGGTTCAAGTCGATGAATTGGATCTGGTCGGAATCGACCGGAAGCCAGCAGTTCCGGCCCAGGTACGGTCAGCAGGGGAGCGTGTGCAGGATTTTCACGAAGCTCATGCTTCATGGCCCGGGGAAGGCGCTCGGCAGGAAGCAGAGCGCTGCTTTTACTGCGGCACCTGCATCCGATGCGACTGTTGCTGGCGCTATTGCCCGGAGTGTTCGATGTTGCGCCCCGATGAAGGCGATGTCAAATACCGAGCAGATTCCGACTATTGCAAAGGCTGCGGAATCTGCGCCTCAGAGTGCCTGAGGGGAGTCGTTGAAATGAGAGAGCAACCGTGAAAGCGTTCATGACTGGAAACCACGCTGTGGCTTCGGCGGTTCGGCTATGCCGACCGCAAATCGTAGCCGCGTATCCTATCACGCCCCAGACGCCGATTTACGAGAAGCTGTCCGATTGGGACGCATCCGGCGAGCTGGGCGGGATGATGATGCGTGTTGAAAGCGAACACTCGGCCATGGCCGCCTGTCTTTCGGCATCCCTTGCCGGGGCTAGAACCTTCACCGCCACCTCTTCTCAGGGACTTGCCCTGATGCACGAAATGCTCCACTTTGCCGCCGGCTGTCGCACCGCAGTGGTAATGGCCTGCGTGAACCGGACCTTAGCGGCCCCCTGGGCCTTCTGGAGCGATCAGACCGATTCCCTTTCACAGCGGGATACCGGCTGGATCCAGATATATGTGGAAGACAACCAGGAGGCTCTGGACAGCACCATCCAGGCCTTCCGGCTGGCCGAAGAAGTGATGCTTCCGGTTATGGTAGTGTTGGAGGCCAATTTCATCTCCCATTTCATGGAACCTGTGGACATTCCAGACCAGGCTCAAGTGGACGCTTTTCTGCCGGCGCCCAGCCTGCCGCAGCGATTCGATCCCGATCACCCTGGATATGTCACACCTACGGTCACACAGCAGGAGTTCGAGAGCTACCGGAAGATGTCCCAGGAGGCCATGAATTACGCTTTGACTGCTCTGGAAGAGATCGAAGAGGAATTTTCCGGAATTTTCGGACGACGTTACGGCTTGGTGGAAGCTTCCGACTGCGAAGATGCGGAGCTGATCCTTCTTACCACGGCCACCATCACGTCCACGGCTCGGGTTGCTCTCGCATCCCTCCGACAGAAGGGATACCGCATCGGTCTCGGTCAAGCTTCGCGGATTCCGCCCATTTCCGGTGGCAGCCCTGAAAAGGGCGGTAGGATCTGTCCGCCGGATCGCCGTGGTCGAACGAAACATTTCTCTGGGGCGAGAAGGCATCTTCTGTTCAGAATCCAAGTCCGCCCTCTCCAACTGCTCTCACCATCCCGAGATCCAAGGGTATCTGGCCGGAATCGGCGGGACCAACGTCAGCCCCGAATTGATCGAGCGTATCGTTTCTGCATGCTCTGGCGCTGGAGCAGGTTGCCGACGAACCCATCTGGATGAAGGAGGAGTGATGGATTCTCTCGCAAAGGACGTGCTTCGCTCAGGCCATGCAGCCTGCCCGGGTTGTGGAGTGGCCGTCGGCATGAGGATGGTGCTAGCCGCCCTGGGAAACCGTGCGGTGGTGGTAGTGGTCCCGTCGTGTGCGGCCGTGGTCAGCGGCCGATATCCCAACTCTGCCCTGGGGGTGCCGGCATTCCACTCGGCCTTCGAAATTGCCGCACCTACCGCCGCAGGCATCGCAAACGCATTCAAGATGCTGGGAAAAGAAGACATTCCGGTCCTGGCCTTCGCCGGAGACGGAGGGACTTTCGATATCGGCCTCCAGTCGCTGTCCGGAGCCGCCGACAGAAACGAGAATTTTATATACGTCTGCTTGGACAACGAGGCGTACATGAACACCGGCATCCAGGTTTCCTCTTCCACCCCACGCTATGCCTGGACTGGCACAACCCCCCGAGGAAAATCGGGCCGGAAGAAGAAGATCATGGACATAATGGCTGCCCACAGCATCCCCTACGCGGCCACGGCTTCTATCGGATTCCCTGATGACCTGACCCGCAAAATCCAAAGAGCAAAGGAAATTTCGCGGCACCCGGTTCATCCATCTGCTTTCTCCCTGTAACACCGGCTGGCGGATAGCGGACCACATGGCACCCAAGGTGGCCAGACTTTCCGTGGAGACCGACGTGTTTCCACTCTACGAAATCTTCGACGGCATTAGTTATGTGATCAATCACAATCCACGCGGTCTTCCGGTCAGACGCTATCTGGAGTTGCAAGGTCGGTTCCGCCATTTAACTGAAGAACAGATTGAGACGATCCAACAGGAGGTAGATTTGAACCGGAAGATGCTCCAGATGAAGGTGACATGTTCGGCCTGCTAGGTAGGCTTTTGGCTCTTTGGATTACCGCACCGGCGCAGAGGGCTGCTCTTTTTTGCCGCGGGCTAGGGCGCAAAATTTGTTGAGGTTATATTCATGGCCAAAAAGGTGAGCATATTGGGGGCCGCTGGAACTTTAGGATCTTGTGCTGCCTACGAGATCGCGACCCAGGGGCTGGCCGACGAACTGGTCTTGCTGGACAAGAATGAGAAGCTGCTCAAATGCCACATGATGGATATCCAGACTGCCTTGACAGGTATTCAAGACACAGCAGTGAGGGAGGGCGGGTATTCCGATCTCGCGGAGTCGGACGTAGTTGTCGTTGCTGCAGGCGCCCCGTGGCGATTGATCGGCAATAGGATGGAGCTTCTTGGTGACAGTCTTCCCATCATAAAATCCCTCACCGAGCAGATCTTCCGATTCTGCCCGCAAGCTGTTGTCATCACTGCTACCAATCCGGTGGATCCTCTCAATTACGCGATGCACCGGATCTCCGGCATGGATCGCAAGAAGCTTTTAGGTTACTCGCTAAACGATTCCTTCCGTTTTCGTCTGATAGTTGCCCGCCTTCTGAGAGTGGCTTCAACCAAGGTCGAAGGGCTCGTTGTGGGAGAACACGGCCCGCATCAGGTGATCCTTTTTAGCACCCTGAGAGTGGATGGGCGTGCGGCTGACCTTAACGAGGAACAAAAACGGAGCGTTTGTGAAGAGATACCCAAGGCCCTGGCGGCTTTTGAAAGGCTTCAGACAGGACGGACCAGCGGATGGACCTCGGCGGTGGGGTTATCGGCTATGGTGGCGGCCATTCTTGGCGATACGGGTGCTGTTTTTCCTGCTTCGGTGGTGCTGGAAGGAGAATATGGATATCGCGGCTTGAGCGCCAGCCTCCCCGTGGCTCTTGGACGTACGGGATGGCGGGATGTCGTAAAATTGAAAATGACACCGTCGGAAGCAGACGAGTTCGCCGCATCCGCGGATTATCTGAATCGAACCGCCCGGATCATGGACGACTTGATCGAGAAAGAGGGCGCAACACCGCCTGGCGCTACGCATGTAGCGATTTCAAAAACCGAGGGCGAGCTATGAGCCTGAAGATTGTCCTGGCTCCTCAGCGATACATCCAAGGTCCTGGCGCCCTTTCGACTATGTCCCGGCAACTCAAGGACCTTGAAGATTGATCAACCGTTGATATTGGTCGATGCGGCCGTGTATGAGCTTTGCCGTCAAATCCTTGAGAAAGACCTGGGGGCCAGAGGAATCAAGCATGATTTCATGAAATTTGGTGGCCAAAGCACCTGGGAGGAAGTGGCCCGGGTCT
>CAWBKB010000009.1:0-8332 GCA_963789265.1 uncultured delta proteobacterium
CACTGGAAGCGTATGCAGCACGTGAGTTTGCGGCATGAGGTCTTTTTGATTATTCGGCAACAGGAGCGCGCGTATGGAAACTTATTATGACCCTAAAGACCTGCCCAAGTTCGGAGATATAGCCCGAGATTCGCCCAAGCTCGCCAAGAAGTTCTTCGACTACTATGCAGCAGTTTTTGAAGAAGGGGAGCTGACGGAAAGGGAAAATGCTCTTATTGCCTTGGCCGTGTCGCACACCATTCAATGCCCGTATTGCATTGACGCGTACGCTCAAGCATATTTGGGAAAAGGGTCTAATTTGACCGAGATGGCAGAGGCCCTCCATGTGGCTGTGGCGATACGAGGCGGAGCATCCCTTGTTCATGGCATTCAGATGCGCAACGTGGCTGCAAAAATATCCATGTAGATCAGTATGTTAGGGATAACGAATAAGCGATGGCGGTCAGGCACTGAGGTTGAGGAATGATCACCGAGCCCGTGTCTCCGTCGGCGGCGCCGGGACCAAGGCAAACTCCTGGGGTTCCGGATTCTTTTGCGACCATGCTCTCACGGAGTGGACTGGAGCTAAAGCGCGGACGGACTACAACCTTACAAATAAATGTGGGACGTCTCTGCAACCAGGCTTGCAGACATTGCCATTTGGATGCCGGCCCGACACGCGACGAGGTCATGAGCCTTGAAACCGTCAAAGAGGTAGTAGCCTTTAGCAGGCGCGTATCATTTGAGGTCATAGATATCACAGGTGGTGCTCCTGAATTAAACCCGAACCTGGTTGACATGATCGAATGGTTTTCCACGGTCGCCCCTTGGATCATTATTCGCTCCAATCTGACGAGCCTGGCCGAGGCGGCGCGAGAGTTTCTGATAGATGTTTGTGGAAGCAGCCAGGTGGTGATTGTGGCATCTATTCCGGCGTCGCATCCCGGCCAAGTCGATGCTCAGCGCGGAAAAGGAGTTTTTGACAAAAGTGTATCTGTCTTGAGAAAACTCAATTCAGCGGGCTACGGCAAACCTGGGACGGGACTCGAGCTGAATCTGGTGTCAAATCCCACCTGCGCCTTTCTTCCGCCCGTGCAGGAGCGCGCGGAAAAGAAATTCCGAGCGGATCTGGAACGAAAATGGGGAGTTGTTTTCAATAATTTTTATGCATTCGCAAAAGTGCCACTGGGTAGGTATCGCGGCTGGCTGATCGACTCAGGCAATTTAGAGACATACATGCACAAACTGGTCTCGAATTTCAATCCATGTGCAGTGGCAAGGCTCATGTGCAGGAACCTGTTGTCTGTCTCGTGGGATGGATTCGTCTATGATTGTGATTTCAATCAGGCCCTGGACATTCCCTCGGGCAATTCGAAAACACATATATCCGAGTTGAATGCCCCGCCGCCACCGGGCTCGCCGGTTTCAGTTTCAGATCATTGCTATGCTTGCACAGCGGGGAGTGGTTTCACGTGAGCTGGAGCTATCTCCGCCTGAGTTCAGGTCGGATCTGGAACTCGCATGCCTTTGGCACACGGAAGGATGATGTATCTCAAAGACAAAGAAAAATCATCTAAAGCCGTGGTTCTTCTCTCCGGCGGTATTGATTCGACCACGTGCCTCGCGATGGCTCATGCAGACGGATTCGAAAGTTATGCCCTTAGCTTTGATTACCAGCAGCGCCACCAAATTGAAATGCAAGCTGCCCGGCGGGTCGCCAATGCACTCGGAGTCGCGGAGCACATGGTCTTGGAACTCCCATTGGGACGGATCGGCGGCTCCGCGTTGACTTCGAATCTCGAAGTCCCCAAGAGCACGACTCTGGACCACATAGCGTCGGGCATACCCATAACATACGTGCCGGCCCGTAACACAATATTTCTCGCTTTCGCCCTGGGATGGGCCGAAGTCCTGGACGCAAGCAACATCTTCATTGGGGTGAACGCACTGGACTACTCCGGCTATCCTGATTGCAGGCCGGAATATATCGAAGCCTTCGAGAAGATGGCAAATTTGGCAATCAAGAAGACGGTCGAAGGTGCGATGAGACTTAGAATCCACACTCCACTAATCAGAATGACAAAGGGTGAGATCATTCGAGAAGGTCTGAAGTTGGGGATAGATTATGGCCTGACGCACTCTTGTTACGATCCTGGTCGTGAAGGAGCAGCCTGTGGCCATTGTGACAGTTGTCTGCTTCGCAAGAAGGGTTTTCGTGAGGCGGGCGTGCCCGATCCAACCACTTATGCAACCTGAGGGAATAGTTCCAACGTTAATTAGATGCCCAGCGCACTGGTGTCCACGCTCTTCGAGAGACGGCGGCGGATAGTCTCAAGCGAGGGGCCGACATACAGATTGATGGCCGGCACAGGGGTGTGAAGTGCGGCGAGAAACGTCTGGTTCCTACAGTGAAGGAGAACCAGGCGGGCTTTTCGTACCGGTCCGGGTGTTTCCGAGTCAAAATTTGCGGCAAAGGCCCGCTGTTCGAGGTAGGCGGCCCATCCGTGGCGGGAGATAAAATCAAGCGCTTCCTCCCTCTTTTGCTTGGGCTGTGCCCTGTTCACCGGCACACTAGGCAACATCTCTACGGCTCCGCGAAAAAGTAAATGCTCAACTACAAACGAATATTTCTTCCCGTGGAGATTCACTTTGAACTGAGCACCGCGAATGCTCTCTCTCCTGGCCGAAAAGAGTTGCAGTGCCCAAGAGTGATTTTTCTCGGGGTCCACGATGACATAGGTCTCAACAGTGACAGGCCTTTCGTCATCCTGCTGTGCTGCCCCATTGTAAGCTGTTGCCTGCGCCGGGGTCGAAGACAAACGGTGCGCCTTCCACAATTTGAAATCTTCTCTGGTGAAGAGGCCCTTTTGAAGAAGCTGTCTTAGAAGGGACTCAAATTGTTTCATCGTGAGGCCGTACTTGTTCAGGAAACCCTTGGTGCGCATTCCCTCTTGCAGATCTTTCAGCACCTCTTCAATGGTCAGCTTAGCTGGAGACATGACCCTGAGATCAGCAATACTGTCTTCAAATTCTCCGCTGGGATTGTCCGGCGATTTCATACCGTAATGCCTGTATGTCTGTTAGAAGCAAAGTTTGAGCGAGCGTAGCGGCCTATTGGTTTACGACAGAATGTCATCGACGCTCCTGGTCACCGCTATCTGCACCGTATCTATCAAGAACTCGAGTATCCTGGACATCACTGTCAAATCCGACCGATCTCTGATCGAGCTTAATGCCCATGTCATCGGCGACTCTATCCAGAATCCCCGACGATATTTTACCGTGGTTTATGAGGACATTGAAGCATAAAATCCGTCCGCACAAAACAAACATAACCGGAAATTCAGAACAATCAAAGAGGAAATACCGGTTCGCGTAAGAAGGAGTCTCAAGATTGCGCCGGTACGCGGCATCCTAATGCCTCACGAATACAACCACTGTTCTGATGCGCCTGAGCACTACTTGCCTAAAGCAGCTTTGGCATCAAGTTCTTGAAGAGTGCCCCGGCAGCCCCGCGAGGAGCCGTAGCCTTTTTGCCTTTACGGCACTTGACTTATATGAGAAACTCCCCGAATGAGGTATTGTTCCTTGAATTACAGATCACGAGAGAGGCGGAAGAATGATGAAATACTACGAAGATAATTTAGCTGCGGTAGGTCGTTCCCCTCTTATAAAGCTGAACAAAATCGTCGGTCGCACCGAAGCCGTTGTCCTAGCCAAAATGGAAGGGCGAAATCCCGCCTTTTCAGTAAAGGACCGTATCGGGGTTTCCATGATCCTGGATGCGGAGGAAAAAGGGCTTCTTCGCGATGGGGTTGAAATCATCGAGCCCACCAGCGGCAACACAGGAATTTCCTTGGCGTACGTATGCGCCGTCAGAGGCTATTCCCTTACTCTTACAATGCCGGACACAATGAGCATCGAAAGACGCAAGGTCCTGAAGATGTTCGACGCGAAACTGATACTCACAGAAGGCGCGAAGGGCATGAGAGGGGCTGTTACAAAAGCCGACGAACTGGTGGCAGAATCGCCGGGAAAATACTACATGCCTCAGCAGTTCAAGAATCCCTCGAATCCCAAAATTCATGAACTTACGACCGGCCGGGAGATCTGGGAAGAGACTGACGGCAAGATAGATGTATTCATTAGCGGTGTCGGAACCGGGGGAACTATAACGGGGGTTTCGCGTTTCATAAAGAACCAAAAAGGGAAGAAGATCCATTCCGTGGCAGTGGAACCTGCCGAAAGTCCCGTGATAACGCAAACCTTGCAAGGAAAGGATCCGATCCCGGGGCCACATAAGATTCAAGGCATAGGGGCAGGCTTTATCCCTGACGTTCTGGATATGGGGTTGATCGATGAGGTTCAGCAGGTGACTAGTGACGAGGCCCTGTCTTTCGCCAGGTTACTTGCGCGCCGAGAAGGAATGT
Organism: uncultured delta proteobacterium; assembly: GCA_963789265.1. Lineage (GTDB taxonomy): Bacteria > Desulfobacterota > Desulfomonilia > Desulfomonilales > Desulfomonilaceae > CAWBBA01. Next base: position 4,410 of record CAWBKB010000009.1, read on the forward strand.
TGAGCGGAATATCTTCCGGAGCAGCAGTAGTTGCCGCTATTCGCATTGCCCAGCGAGAGGAATCCCGAGGGAAAACCATTGTGGTTGTATTGCCGAGTGCGGGCGAACGGTACATCAGCTCCGCGCTCTTTGAGGGCATATTTGAATGAGCTTACGGTCATGATCTACAGGCTGAATTGTATCGGGCAGTTGCGTCAAAAATAAGCAAGAGCGGATCTTAAAGCAACTTGTCAGCGCGAAAGGGTTAAGAGGATGACCAAAGGGGAAGATTGCATTTTTTGTAAAATTGTTGCTGGTGAAGTACCTTGCACCAAGGTTCTTGAAGATGAAACGATGTTGGCCTTCATGGACATCAGCCCCTTGAACAAAGGCCACCTTCTGGTTGTACCCAAAGAGCATTTTAAGGACGTCTTCGAAATAGATCCTGAAGTGTACGCACGTATGGCCTCGGCTGTCTGTCGATTGTCCAAGGCAATTAAAGCAGGGTTGGCGCCGGACGGCGTGAATGTCATGCAGCTCAACGGCAGGGCCGCGAACCAGGTAGTGCCGCATCTCCACATACATATTGTCCCGAGATGGAAAGGGGACGGTCTGACCATATCTGCGTGGGAACCCGTGATGGGCGACAAGCCGGAGATCTCGAGGAACGCGGAACTAATCAGGTCCAAGTTATGAGGGACCAATGCGGAATCCCACGGCCGGCGGCGGCGCAAAAAGCCATGAAAAAACCTATAAGATTGTCCCGAGCGAGATGCCGGTTGCCATAAGGGCCTTTCCGTAGGAATGAGCTGTCAAGCAAGTGATCCTGCCGCACGCGGGATTAATTGCCGTTCTGGACAAGTCTCCCCGGCATTATCGGCTACGCGTGCATTTGTACAAAAAGAATCGGCCCGTAGTCCCTTTTGGTTCCGATCAGAAACCGCTTGATAGAGCGGTCATGTGCAGCCCTTTTCCTTTTATTCCAAGGTATGTCAGAAACAACCGGAAATAAAGAAAACCGCAGTGCAGGTAGTTTTAAGACCAAGCCACCCTCGGAATTTCTGAACTACTTCGGCAAGGACCGTTGGATACACATGCGCTTGCGTGAGCAACGGACGCGCCTCATAGCCACAGTCTTTCCCTCGTTCGCGCGAATTGGACTGGTACCAGACACTATTTCATACATCGGGATCTCTCTACTTGCCGGTGTAGTGATCTATTTTGTACGAAGGCCCATACTGGCGGTCATTTTTCTAGCGGGTCACGTAATTTTCGATGGACTGGACGGCGCGTATGCGCGCCACACCGGGAAGGCGTCGCAGTCCGGAGCATTCACAGATCTTGTTTGTGACCAGTTGGGAATGGTTGTAGTAGCTTTGACGGCCATTTTCTATCACATGGTATCCCCGGTGCTGGGAGCGGTTTACATCGCTCTGTACCTAATCGTAGTCGTGTTCGGCGTGATCATAAATGTTATGGGGCTGGGGACGCGAATTACGATAACCAGCAAGTATTTCTTATATTCCGTCTACGCAATCTGGGCCGGCTGGAAAATTAATCTTTTTCCGCTACTCATGTCCTTTTTTTCCGCTATCATGGCTGTCGAAGTCATTATAGGTTATGTCCGTCTCAAAGGAGGGATCAGAAGGAAATTTGACACCGAAGTGCGTTTTGCCGAGGGTGACCCTTACTCGGGAAGGCTGAATTATGCTCTCAACGTTGCAGTGCCCATCACTGTTTTGATAGTGATCCTGATCGCCGCGAATTGGATTCCCCTCCAGGCAATGATCGACCGTCCCAGGCTTCATGTGTCCTGGACCAGCGAACCCTCGATCATTCCTGGCAATGAAATCGGCGAAATTCTCGGCTTTGGGATACAGGATAAGAAATTTCTGGTCCTGATTCGCGACACGGATGGAAGCCAAAGGATTGAGAGACTCCCCGCCGGTCCCGGAGATCATCAGAAAGCCTTTGTGTTGCCCGCCTATATATCTTCCGCGATTAGTACTTTTCCGATTGATCGGAATGTCCTTTTCTTTGCAGACAACACAACACGTTTGTTAATGGGAGTCGATATTGGCGCCTCTTTTGCTGCAAAGACGGCTGTTATTGTACCTGACACTGCCTCTGGAGTATCTCGAAGTCACGGCAATGGCGACAGGGCATTGGAAGGGAAAGAACGTTTGGTTGACAGCCAATTACCTTTATACACGAAACACATACGTAGTTGACCCCCAAAGGGCTTTGAAAAAAGGCAATCTCCTTAAAGGAGTAATAGCCTCTTATACCAATGGCGGCTTTCCTTCCGGAATAACCTTGATTAACGGCACTGTCATAGACTTCAACAAATCGCCGTTTCAAGGGCTCATCTATGCGGCTTCTCTAAAAAAAATGATCGCAGGAGCCAGCCTCCTCGATGTGGACAAAGCATCATTCGCGCCGCCGGAACCTGATGCGATCGGGCCGGTTATCGACGGAGACGATCTGGTTATGCTCTCCAGAGCTGGAACAGTGTACCGGCTGCCCATAAAGACGATTCTTCCGAATCCGGGTGGAGACCCGAAATGACATGAATCCCCGGAGGGTTGCCCCATCTTATGTGACCCGCTTGAATTGTCCTACTTTCGGAACTACAGTGTACCTTTATTGATATTTGTCCGGCCCATGAAGAGAAGCCATTAGGCCTGTTGTCGGTGAAGCGCGTGGAGTGGATTTGACCATAACCTTGACAGAGTCATCTGGAGCTCTTTTATGAATTATATAAGGAATTTCTGCATCATTGCTCACATTGACCACGGGAAATCCACTCTCGCGGATCGTTTGCTGCAAATGACAGGCGCGGTTGGAGATCATCAATTTCGTGAGCAGATGCTCGATACCATGGATATCGAAAGAGAGCGTGGGATTACCATCAAGAGCCAGACAGTTGCTCTTCCCTATCAAGCAGGAGACGGAAAAGATTATACCCTTAATCTCATTGATACGCCGGGACATGCTGACTTTTCTTATGAGGTCTCCCGCGCTCTGGTTTCCTGTGAGGGAGCACTTCTGGTAATTGATGCCTGTCAAGGGATCCAGGCGCAAACGCTTGCCAATTTTTACATGGCCCTTGAGCAAGAACTGGAAATTATACCGGTTATCAACAAGATCGATCTCCCTTCCGCGGATGTGGAACGTGTCAAGATACAGATTGAAAAAGACTTGGGCCTTGAAGCCGACAATGCGGTAGCGATTTCTGCCAAAGAAGGCGTAGGGATCGACCAAATACTTGAAGCAGTGGTGCACAGAATTCCGCCCCCTAAAGGGGATCTCCGTGCACCCCTGAAGGCTCTGATTTTTGACTCCCATTGGGACCCTTACCGCGGGACCATCGTTCACCTGAGACTCTTTGATGGCGAACTCAAGCCCGGAGAGGTCATTCGGTTCTGGTCCAACGGGGCAAGTTATAAGGTTGAGGAGACTGGTTTTTTCCTGATCGATCGGGTACCACGTAAGGGTCTTAAAGCCGGCGAGGTCGGTTACATGATTGCCGGCATCAAGACCGTGAGCGATACGAGAATCGGTGATACGGTCACCCTTGACAATCGCCCCTGTCTCGCGCCTTTGAAAGGGTTCAAGGTCGTAAAGCCCGTAGTCTTTTCCTCGCTGTATCCCATATCTTCCGATGATTACGAGGAGTTATCCACTTCGCTGGAAAAACTTAAGCTCAACGACGCATCCCTCTCCTTCGAAAAAGATCATTCCACGGCCTTGGGTCATGGTTTTAGGTGCGGGTTTCTCGGGTTGCTGCATTTGGAAATCGTGCAGGAGAGGCTCGAGGAGAATTCAACATTTCCATGATTCTTACAGCTCCGTCAGTCCAGTACCTGCTGGTGCTCAAGGACGGGACCGAAACGATCATCGACAATCCCGCCAAATATCCTGATCCGGTCGTCCTAGCGCAG